>NZ_JAPWKB010000016.1 GCF_028283785.1 Paraburkholderia sp.
GTGTTTGCACTGGTGCAAATCGTTCTGTCGCACTTCGGCGGCCGCGACGTTGCGTCGTCGGTCGTGTTGGGTGTGTTGGCCGGTATTGCGCCGCTGGTGGCGTCGTCGGTGGTGCGGAAAATGGATGTCCCGCTCGAGCGCCTGTATCTGCTGCTCGCGGTGGTCGTCGCTGCGCTGGTAAGCGCGTTGATACTCGGTGGCGGCAGTGCATGGTTCTTTGCGGCGACGAAGGGCACGCCGTTCATGCGGCCGTTTCACGAGTGGAGCGCCGCGATCTTCGTCGGCGTGTGCATCACGACGCCGTTGCTCGCGGTGTGGGCGCAGCTCCGGCCTAAACGTTCGACAACCCGTGGCGCGTATCGCGACTGGGTCAGCGTCGCCGCGTTCGTCACCATGACCGCACTGACGTGGTCGCTGTTCGACGGCGCGACGGCCGCGCGGTTTGGCGCCGTCGGTGTCACGTCGCCGCTTTATCTGCCCATTTTCTTCGTGGTGATCGTCGCGATTGTCGGCGGTGCGCGCGGGGGCACGCTCGCGGTTCTGGTACTGACGTTGATCTGCCTCCGGCAGACATCACACGGCGACGGCCCGTTCGCGTCGTTGTCGTTTACGCGTGCGCTATCGCTGCTTCAGGCGCAGTTGTATGTCGGCGTTACCGCGATGCTGGTGTTGATCGTGCACGCGCTGCACGATGCGGAAACGCAGGCGTGTGCGCAGGCCGAGCAATGGCGAACCGAGCTGGAGCTGGCATTGGCCGGCAGCGGCCAGATCACCTATGCAATCGATCCGGCGACGGGCGTCGTGCAATGGCGAGGCAGCGTCGATGAGTTGATTGGCTATCCGGTCACAGCGCTTGCCACCGTCGACGCGGTGCTCGCGCGCGTTCATCCGGAGGACCGCGCGCGGCTGCTCGCACGCTGGAGATCGGCGGCGCCCACATCCACGCAAGCACCTGCACACATTCCGTTCCGTCTCGTCGATCCGCGCCAGAACGATAGATGGATCGCGCTCGCCGACGTTGGATCGTCACTGGCCGACGGCAACGGCAGCGTGGCTTTCGTGGCCGGCGTGTGGCAGCGCAATTCCAATGCGGTGGGGTGACGTCATGCCCATTCGCACTGGCGCGTTGTTGATCCACGGACTGGGCGGCACGCAATTCGACCTCGGTTCCATGCACAGGCATCTGAAGCGCGGCGGCATCGAAACGCATGCGCTGACCTTACCCGGCCACGGTGCCACGCCAGAATCGCTGGTCGCTGTGAGAGCGGAGGAGTGGATCGAAGCGGTCACGCTCAAATACCGCGAACTCGTGGACCAATACGACACGTTTCACGTCGTCGGCATGTGCATGGGTGCGTTGCTCGCGGCCGCATTGTGCGCACGTGAGCGACATACAAAAGGGTCCCTGATTACGCTTGCACCGCCCATCTACATCGACGGCTGGAGCACACCGTGGTATCGCGCGGTGCGTCATGCCGCCTATTACCTGCCGCTGTTGCCAGCACGGATGAAGATCGAAGAGGGCGAGCCTTATGGCATCAAGAACGCATTGGTTCGGAACATCGTCAAAGCGAAATTCGAGCGGGGCGACAACTTCCACTATCGGTGGGTGCCGCTCGCCTGTATCCGCGAAGTGGACCGCTTGCGTCGGCTGGTGATTCGCGGCGCGGCGCAGATCGGCTGTCCGTTACTCGTCGTTCATGCCCGAGAAGACGAACTCACCAGCTTGAAGTCCGCGGAATTTCTCGCGCGCACGGCGCAGGATGCGCGCGTCGTGGTTCTTGAGAACAGCTATCACATGGTTTGCGTCGATAACGACCGTGACCTTGTCGCAACCAGTGTGCTCGATTTTCTCGGCGTTGCGAAACAAGACGTGCCGGCTGTCGTCACCATCGAGCCGTGTTCGTCGGAAGACATGGAATCGCTGGTGTCGTGGTTTATGACGGGCATGCGCGAACAGCGTTACGAAGACGTGTTCCCGCTGTTCGCGTCGGACATTCGCTGGGAGCACCGCGGATCGAGTCCGGTTGCTCGCGTCTACGCTGACCGCAACGCGTTGATCGATCTTTTCTCGCAATTCGCAACCTTATCGGCCAATACGTTTGCCGTCACCGATTTCGGACAACCCGACTACGCCGAGAGCGCCGTTCGTTTGCCGATCGTGTCGGAAGCGAGCGCGGGCGGCCGACACCTCGTCGCGCGTGGCGTGCTGGCAATGACCTTTGGCAATCGACGGATTCGCTCGGTCGTCTACACGCCCAATCAACCCGCAGAAGAAGATGCATTCTGGAACGCGGCTGCCAAAGCGAATGGGGATGTCAATCGCGCACTGACGGAACCGCGAGACCGAGCCATCGCGCTTCCCGCCGGCGAGGCACTCGATTCGGCGTTCAACGATGCGATCGCGCGCGTCTCGACCATCGGGAAGCCGGTGACGCCCGCGATCATGCTCCGTCTGCGCGCGCTGTATAAACAGGCGGGCATTGGAGACGTCACCGGCAGCCGTCCCGGCATCACAGATGCGGTGGGACGCGCGAAATACGATACGTGGGACGAACTTCGCGGCACCGCGAGCGAAGTCGCGAAGGGCGAGTATGTCGCACTCGCACGCAAGCTGGCGGGCGAATAGCATCGTGTGGCGATCGATCGTCCTGTTGCTTCTGCTGGTCGCAAGCCATGTGTTCGCGATGAACGCGTTCACCGTGAGCGTTGAACCAGTTACTGTCGGGTCAACGGCGTTGGCGGAAACCGCGCGTCGACCGCGAATTTGCGTCGTGCTGTCGGGTGGCGGCGCGCGCGGCTATGCGCACATTGGCGTATTGAAGCAGCTCGAAGCGTTGCATGTACCGGTCGACTGCATTGCGGGCACGAGCATGGGCGCGTTGATCGGCGGGCTGTATGCAAGCGGGATGTCCGCCGAGGCTATCGAAAACGCGCTGAAGGGCGTCGATCTGACGGACATAGCATTCGATCGCGAAGCGCGCGCAAATCAACCGCAAGCGGTCCGGAAAGACAACCTCGATTATCCGGTCGGCTTGCCGCTTGGATTCGGAGCCAATGGCTTCGCGTCCGCCAGTGGATTGGTGCAGGGCAACCAGTTGCTCGCGCTGTTGCAGGCCCACATGAGCCAGTTGCCCGGCGACGTTGATTTCGATGCGTTGCCCGTGCCGTTCCGTGCGGTCGCGACCGATATCGAAACGGGCGACAAGGTCGTGCTTCGCAAAGGCTCGCTTCCGCACGCGATCCGCGCGAGCATGGCCGTGCCGGGACTGTTCGCGCCCATCGTGCTGGATCGAAGGATGCTGGTCGACGGCGGGATCGTCGATAACCTGCCTGTCGATGTCGCGAGGCAGATGGGCGCGGATATCGTCATCGCAATCAATATCGGCACGCCGCTCAAGCGCGCGGACGAACTCAAGTCGATGACGGGCATTACGCAGCAGGTCTTCGGGGTGCTGATCAGCCAGAACGTGCGCGCGCAGAAGGCGCAACTCCACGACGACGACCTTTTGCTA
The DNA here is from genome assembly GCF_028283785.1 of Paraburkholderia sp. Classification (GTDB taxonomy): domain Bacteria; phylum Pseudomonadota; class Gammaproteobacteria; order Burkholderiales; family Burkholderiaceae; genus Paraburkholderia. The sequence goes on from NZ_JAPWKB010000016.1 coordinate 3,516, forward strand.
GAACCCGATCTGAACGGTGTCGCATTCACCGATTTTGCGGATTCAGCGCGTGGCATCGCTGCAGGTGCAACCGCGGTCGAAAATGCGGCGGCGCGTTTCCAGCCGCTTTCTCTCAAATCCGACGCGTGGGTAACGTATCTCGCCGCGCGAAACCAAAGCGCGTCGTTGCCTGACGGCACGACGATCGATCGGGTCATGGTGACGACCAACGGCCGGGTGCCTGCATCGCGAGTGACCCAGCGGCTCCGCGCCAAAGCGGGCGATGTCTACGATCCGGTCGCAATCGATCGGGACCTTGCCGCGCTGAATAGCGCGAGCGATTTCGAAAGCGTATCGCATACGTTCACCGGTCCCGAAGGTGATCGGGTGCTGCACGTCACAGCGAATTCGAAATCCTGGGGGCCGAACTTCCTGTTGTTCGGATTGGGCATGTCGAGCAATTTCAGCGGCGAAGGAGCGTTTGCTTTGCGCGTCGGCCATCGCATGCCGTGGATTACGCAGAGCGGCCTTGAATGGCGGAACGATGCAATTCTAGGCAGTCAGGACGTGATGTTTCGCACGGAATTACGTCAGCCGATCTCCTCTGTTGACGGGATCTATCTCGCGCCCTACGCCAGCTATCGGCGCAAACAGGCAGACGTCTTCACCGACGACGCTCCCGACGAAGCGCTGCCGGCAATGCAGCTCCGGCTTCAGGAGTTGCAGATCGGGCTAACCGCCGGCCTGCCTTTGGGTGATCTGGGTGAAGTGCGCGCGAGTGTCGCGCGCGTTCGCACTAGCAACCAGCCCGCAACCACGCCGCTCGAATGGGTGCCGTCGGACGACGGTGGTAGCCAACTGGTGCCCGAGCCAGTCTCCGGGGACACCAATTCGCAGTCCGTCGGCCGAATCGAACTCGAAGTCGATCAACTGGACGACCCGCTATTCCCGAGGCACGGCTATTACCTCGACGGTTACGCGGAGGTCGCGCTCGATCAGTCGGAGGGCAACTACAACACCGCGCACATTCGCACGCTGTGGGCCCAAAGTTACGGCAGACACAGCGTGAACGCAGCATTCGAGGCCGGCGGGCAGTTCGGTAACAAAGCGGTGGATGCATACACGTTCAGCCTGGGTGGCTTTCAGCATCTGGCGGCGTACGCCCAAGACCAGTTCACCGGTAATTACGTGATGTACGGACGCGTGACGTATCTCGCGCAATTGGCACGGCTCAACTCCGGGCCGGTTCACGGCGTGTTCGCGGGGGCGAGCGCGGAGGTCGGAAACGTCTGGAGCCAAAGCGGCGCATTCGCGCGCGGGCCGTGGCGCTCGAGCGTGAGCGCATTCCTCGGCGCAACCACCGCGGTCGGCCCGCTCTATCTCGGATTCGCCGTGGCGCCGGGCGGCGTGCGAAATCTCTACTTCCAGCTGGGAAACCAGTTTTGACGACGTCGGAAACTGATCGATTTCGCTATATAAAACCGGCAGGCGTATAGATCTGAGCCGACTTCGAGGCGCCATTTCATCGTCCGAATGGCTAACGTCCGTAAACGTTTCGGGCGCATCGCTCGTGGGTTGGTAAAATCACGCCACCGGCATCGCGCTTCCTCCCTCTATTTCATGTCCCGTCCGCTAGAAATCCTCAACGAAGTCTTTGGTTATCCCGCGTTCCGAGGGCAGCAGGGCGAAATTGTCGAACACGTCGCCAATGGCGGCGATTGCCTCGTGCTGATGCCCACCGGCGGCGGCAAATCGCTGTGTTATCAGATTCCGTCACTGGTTCGCCGCGAAGGTGGTTTCGGCGCGGGAATCGTCGTGTCGCCGCTGATCGCGCTGATGCAGGATCAGGTCGCGGCATTGACCGAGGCGGGGGTTCGCGCGGCATATCTGAATTCCACGCTGACGGCGGCAGAAGCAACGGCCACGGAACGCGCGTTGCGCGAGGGCGAAATCGACCTTCTGTACGTCGCGCCGGAGCGTCTGATGACGCCGCGTTTCCTCGAATTGCTCGAGCGGGCGCGCATTGGTCTGTTCGCGATCGACGAAGCGCATTGCGTATCGCAATGGGGGCACGATTTCCGGCCGGAATATATCAAGCTGTCGGTGCTTCACGAGCGTTTTCCGGATGTGCCGCGCATTGCGCTCACGGCAACCGCCGACGGCATCACGCGTGACGAAATCGTTCATCGGCTCGCGCTCGACGACGCGCGAATTTTCGTGTCGAGCTTCGATCGCCCGAATATTCGCTATCGGATCGTCGAAAAAGACAACGCGCGTTCGCAGCTGCTCGATTTCATTCGTGCGGAGCACAGCAAGAAAGACGGCACGACCGACGCGGGTGTGGTGTATTGCCTGTCGCGGCGCAAGGTAGAAGAAACCGCGGAATGGCTGAAAGGCCAGGGCGTGCGGGCGCTGCCGTATCACGCGGGCATGGACTTCGAAATCCGGCAGAAGCATCAGGAAATGTTCCAGCGCGAAGAAGGCGTCGTGATGTGCGCGACGATCGCGTTCGGCATGGGCATCGACAAACCGGACGTGCGCTTTGTCGCCCATCTGGATTTGCCGAAGAGCGTCGAAGGCTACTACCAGGAAACCGGTCGTGCGGGCCGCGACGGCATGCCGGCCAACGCGTGGATGGCGTACGGTCTGGGCGACGTCGTCCAGCAGCGCAAGATGATCGACGAGTCGGAAGCGGACGACGCGCACAAGCGCGTGCAAACCGGCAAACTCGACGCGCTGCTCGGACTCTGCGAGGCAGCCACTTGCCGGCGCGTGCGACTTTTGGCGTATTTCGGCGAATCGAGCCAGCCATGCGGCAATTGCGACACATGCATCGAGCCGCCGGCAACGTGGGACGCGACGCGCGAATCGCAAATGGCGTTGTCGTGCGTGTTCCGCGCGCAGCGCGCGAGCGGGTTCAACTTTGGCGCGGGCCATTTGATCGACATCCTGCGCGGCAACCGCAACGAAAAAATCCTGCAACGCGGACACGAAAAACTAACGACCTTCGGCATCGGCGCCGCGCTGGGCGAGCCGGAATGGCGTGCGGTGTTCCGTCAACTCGTCGCGTTCGGCTATCTCGCCGTCGATCATGAAGGGTACGGTTCTCTCGTGTTGACCGAAGCGAGCAAGCCGGTGCTGAAGGGCGGTCAAAACGTGACGATGCGTCGCTACGTGAAACCGACGCGTTCACGGCAGTCGTCCGGCCGCACCAGCGAGCGCGCCGACCCGACGATCGGGATGGGCCCGCGCGAACGTGCGCGTTGGGACCGTTTGCGTGCATGGCGCACCGAAACCGCAAAAAGCGATGGCGTGCCGGCCTATGTGATCTTCCACGACGCAACGTTGGCCGAAATCGCCCGCAACGCACCCGATTCCATCGAGGATCTGCGACACGTCGCGGGCATGGGCGCCCGTAAGCTGGACCGTTTCGGCGACGAATTGCTCGAAGTGGTCGGCGCCGACTAAACGGCGCGTCGGTCGCCCGCTTGATTTCCCGCCAAGCTGTTGACTCCTTTGGTATTTTCGGAATAACATGCTAGGTTCCGGATTTTGGTATGCGCACGCGCGCGCTTTGTGCACGTGCTGTTTGCCAGTCA
>NZ_JAPWKB010000003.1 GCF_028283785.1 Paraburkholderia sp.
GAACTGCTGTGGCACATGACCTTCACTTCGGTCATTGCAGCCATTGTCGCCCATAACGTCGAGAATCACACGTTCGCTTTCAGCGCGGATTTTACCGAGTTCCTCATCGACAAATTGAAGCAGACGAAGAACAATCCGGATTTCTTCGACTCGATGAATACCTGATTAAGCAGGGATTCGATTTCGCTTTCCTTCGGGCCGCCCTGTGCGGCCCGTTTGTTTCAGGATTCGATTCGGATCCGTACCGGCTGGGTGCAGCAGTGTCGAAATCGACGGATACCATTTTTGCCTTATCGAGCGGCGCCCTGCCCGCCGGCGTAGCGGTTGTCCGGCTGAGCGGCGACAATGCCTTTGCAGTGGTCGATGCGCTGACCGGCAGTCTGCCCGAAGCGCGCCGCGCCATGATGAGAACGATTCGGACTCGAAACGGTTCAATTCTCGACAAGGGCATCGTGCTGCTTTTCCCGGGCCCGCGTTCTTTCACGGGCGAAGATTGTGCGGAATTGCAAATCCATGGCGGCAAGGCGGTCGTCGCCGCTTTGCTGGCCGAGCTGTCCTCTTTCGACCACTGCCGTCTGGCCGAGAACGGCGAGTTTTCGCGTCGGGCCTTCGACAACGGTCGTATGGACCTGCTTGAGGCCGAGGGGCTGGCGGATCTTCTGGCAGCCGAGACCGAGATGCAACGCCGGCTGGCGATCGAACACAGTTCGGGCGGCCTGTCGCAGCTTTACGCCGGCTGGGCGAGCCGGCTGACGCATGGTCGCGCGCTGATCGAGGCCGAACTCGACTTTTCCGACGAAGGCGACATTCCCGGTTCGGTATCGGAGCGCGTCTGGGACGACCTGCGCCAGCTCTGCGCGGCGCTTGAAATGCATCTGGAGGGCGCGCGCTTCGGCGAGATTGTCCGCGACGGTCTCAAGGTCGCCATCGTCGGGCCGCCGAACAGCGGGAAATCGTCGCTGCTGAATGCGCTCGCCAATCGCGACGTGGCGATCGTCACCGAGATCGCCGGGACGACGCGCGACGTTCTGGAGGTCAATCTGGATATCGACGGCTACAGTGTCCGCCTTTACGACACGGCCGGGATTCGGCAGACCGACGATGTCGTCGAGACGGAAGGCATTCGCCGGGCGCTGCTGACGATGGAGGGTGCCGACGTTGTCCTGGCACTGGAGGAGGTCAACGCCGCCGCTACGCTGCCAGGAGAAAAGGCCAACACCATCCGCGTCGGTACCAAGTCGGACTTATATGGAGAGTCGGCCGACTACGACGTCTGCATCTCGATGCAGTCCGGTTTTGGCCTGGACCGGCTTCGGACGATGCTGGCGCAGGAACTGGCGCAGCGGGCGGCGGGATTGACGATGGCGGTCCCTGCCCGCCGCCGCCATCGCCTGCTCCTGACCGAGACATTGCAGCACATGATGGCGGCGGTGGGTGACGAGATGGCTGGTCTTGATATCCGCGCCGAGCATTTACGCGCAGCTTCGCAATCATTGGGACGAATCACCGGGCACGTCGATGTCGAGGATCTGCTCGGCGTTATCTTCTCGGAATTCTGCGTCGGCAAATGATTCACGTGAAACATTGTCTCGCGCGTCGAGAACCTATGTTTCACGTGAAACTTCTTGACAAGCCGGCGCTAGTCGGAAAAACACCCGTGAACTTGGAGTGACCCGAATGTCTGATCCCGGATACGATGTCATTGTTGTCGGTGGCGGCCATGCCGGATGCGAGGCCGCAGCTGCTGCCGCCCGCATGGGCGCGCGCACGGCTCTCGTCACCCAGCATCAAGCGACCATCGGCGCCATGTCCTGCAACCCCGCCATTGGCGGTCTGGGCAAGGGTCATCTCGTCCGTGAAATCGATGCGCTCGACGGGCTTATGGGGCGCGTGGCCGATGCAGCGGGCATCCAGTTCAAGGTCTTGAATCGCACCAAGGGCCCCGCCGTGCGCGGTCCACGCGCGCAGGCTGATCGCAAGCTTTATGCGGCTGCCATGCAGGCCGCGATTGCCGAGACGGCGAACCTCATCGTTGTCGAAGGCGAAGCGGCGGAATTGAAACTGGTCGAGGGCCGGGTGACGGGCCTTTCTCTGCTGGATGGCCGCGAGTTTTCCTGCGGCGCCATCGTGCTGACGACAGGCACCTTTCTGCGCGGGCTTATCCATATCGGCGATCAGCGCACGCCCGCTGGCCGCGTCGGCGAGGCGCCGTCCAACAAGCTGTCCGAAAGCCTGATGGCGCATGGCCTCACTTTGGGCCGCCTCAAGACCGGTACGCCGCCGCGCCTCGATGGCCGCACCATTGATTTTGCCTCGCTCACCCGCCAGCCGGGCGATGACGTGCCCGAGCCTTTTTCGTTTCTGACGAAGGCGATTACCACGCCTCAGATCGACTGCTTCATCACCGAGACGACAGAGGCGGGCCATCAGGTCATCCGCGATAATATCCAGCAATCGGCGGTTTATTCCGGCGCGATCTCGGGACGCGGCCCGCGCTATTGCCCGTCGATCGAGGACAAGATCGTGCGCTTCGCCGAGCGCGGCTCGCATCAGATCTTTCTGGAGCCGGAAGGGCTCGACGATCCGACGATCTATCCGAACGGCATTTCGACCTCGCTGCCGGAGACTGTGCAGCGGGCCTTTCTGAAAACCATTCCGGGGCTCGAAAAGGCGGAGATTTTCCGGCCGGGCTATGCCATCGAATATGATTATATCGATCCGCGCAATCTGAAGCCGAGCCTCGAGACCAAGCAGATCGGCGGGCTTTTTCTGGCGGGCCAGATCAATGGCACGACGGGCTATGAAGAGGCGGGAGCGCAGGGCCTGCTCGCGGGCTTGAACGCGGCGCGGCTGGCGGGCGGCAGTGAGGCCGTGCGCTTCGACCGCAGTCAGGCCTATCTCGGCGTGATGGTCGATGATCTTGTCACGCGGGGCGTGACGGAGCCCTATCGCATGTTTACGTCCCGCGCCGAATATCGGCTGCTGCTGCGTGCCGACAATGCTGATCAGCGGCTGACGGGGCTTGGCGTCGAGCTTGGTCTGGTTGGACCGGAACGTGCCAGCGCCTTCAAGGCGCGGCAAGAGAAGATCGAGGCTGCGCGAGCCTTGCTCGACGGCTTTAAAATGACGCCGAACGAGGCCAGCCATCATGGTATCAAGCTCAATCAGGATGGCATTCGCCGCTCGGCTTTCGAGCTTTTGGCCTATCCGGATATCGAGGCCGCGCAGCTTGAAAACATCTGGCCAGAGCTGAAAGCCATTGATTCCGGCGTAATGGCGCAGATCGAAATCGACGCGAAATATTCCGTCTATCTGGAGCGGCAGGCGTCCGATATCGAAGCCTATAAGAAGAACGAGGGCTATGCGCTGCCAGCCGATCTCGACTATCAGGCGCTGCATGGGCTCTCGAACGAGATCCGCGCGCGGCTCGAAATGATCCGGCCCGAGACGCTTGGGCAGGCCAGCCGTATCGAGGGCATGACGCCAGCCGCGCTCACTTTGCTGACGGCGCGCGTCAAGCGGGCCGCTTCTGCGGTATGAAATCGCTTTTCAAAGATGCTCGTAGTCTCCGCCAGGTCTACGAACTCTCCGACGCCTGCCTTGCTCGGCTCGATATCTACGCCGGGCTTCTCACCAAATGGCAGAAGACCATCAATCTCGTCGCGCCTTCCACGCTGCCCGAGCTTTGGGAGCGGCATTTTCTCGATTCGCTACAAGTGTCGGAAGCGGTGCCGCAAGCCAAAGTCTGGGCTGATCTCGGCAGTGGTGGCGGCTTTCCCGGCCTTGTCACGGCAATCCGGCTGGCCGATGTGCCCGGCGCGAAAATGCATCTCATCGAGAGCGACCAGCGCAAATGCGCGTTCTTGCGAACTGTTTCACGTGAAAACAGGGGCGCCCGTCGAAGTTCCATGTCGGCGCGAATCGAAGAGGCTCTCAAAGTCCTGCCCCCTCTCGACGCGATCAGCGCGCGCGGCCTTGCGCCTTTGCCTCAACTGGTCGCGTTGGCGGAAAAGCCTTTGGAAAACGCAAGGGCCATTTGGGGCTTTTTCTGCCTCAAGGCCGGGATTACAAGCGCGACATTGCCGCTGCCCATGGTGACTGGGACCTTCGATATTCTGGTAGATCAGGACAAGCGCCATTCAGCCGGACTCGGTCATTCTCGCGATTCCATCCGCTGCAAATCAGACCTGTAAGCAAAACGTGCCCGTGCGCCCAGTCGCTACGTGAATTCGCGTCATCACCTTGGCGAATCAGAAGGGCGGCGTCGGCAAGACGACGACGGCCATCAATCTTGGCACCGCGCTGGCCGCCATCGGCGAAAAAGTGCTGATCGTCGATCTCGATCCGCAGGGCAATGCCTCGACGGGTCTTGGCATCGATCGCCAGCGCCGCGAGATCTCCTCCTACGACCTGATGATCGGTTCGCATGGCGTTGGCGAAGCGGCGCTGCAGACCGTCGTCCCGGACCTCTATATCGTCCCGTCGACGATGGACCTGCTCGGTGTCGAAATGGAGATTTCGCAGCAGAGCGACCGCGTCTTCCGCCTCAAGCGTGCCCTGCAAGAGCCGGATGCCAAGCAATTTTCCTATATTCTGATCGATTGCCCGCCGTCGTTCAACCTGCTGACGATGAATGCCATGGCGGCGGCCGATTCCGTGCTGGTGCCGCTGCAATGCGAGTTTTTCGCGCTCGAAGGCCTCAGCCAGCTGCTCGAGACGGTTGATCAGGTGCGCCGCACGGTCAATCCGTCCCTGGATATCCAGGGCATTGTGTTAACCATGTTCGACGCGCGCAACAATCTGGCGCAGCAGGTGGTCAACGATGTCCGCACCCATCTCGGCGAAAAGGTCTACCACACATTGATTCCGCGCAATGTGCGCGTCTCGGAAGCGCCGTCCTACGGCAAGCCGGCCATCCTCTACGATCTGAAATGCGCCGGCAGCCAGGCCTATCTGCAGCTCGCTTCCGAGGTTATCCAGAGAGAGCGGCAGCGCAAAGTGGCGGCCTGAGGCCGTCGATTGAGAAGAAGCGAGCATAGACGATGAACGATGATCTTTCGAAGCGGCGCCTGGGGCGCGGTCTGGCGGCGCTGATCGGCGAAATGGACCAGTCGGCGCCGGTCGATGCCGGCAGGCCGCCGGTCAATCCGGATCGCCTGGTGCCGATCGAATTCATCAGCCGCAACCCCAAAAACCCACGCCGGACGTTTCACGAGGCAGAGTTGCAGGACCTGGCCTCGTCCATCCGCCAGCATGGCATCGTCCAGCCGGTCGTGGTGCGGACGACGACGGCCGGCCGTTTCGAGATCATCGCCGGCGAACGGCGCTGGCGGGCGGCGCAGCTGTCCGGGCTGATCGAGATTCCGGTCATCGTCCGCGACGTCGACGACAAGACGGCGCTGGAGATCGCCATCGTCGAAAATGTCCAGCGCGCCGACCTCAATCCGCTGGAAGAGGCGCTCGGTTACGACCAGCTGATCGCCGAGCATGGCTATACCCAGAACGATCTCGGCGAGATCATCGGCAAGAGCCGCAGCCATGTGGCCAATTCGCTGCGGCTGCTGAAGCTGCCCGAATCGGTGCGCGACATGCTCTCCGGCGGCAGCCTGTCGGCCGGCCACGCCCGCGCCCTGGTGTCCACCTCCGATCCCGCCGGCCTCGCCCGCACCATCGTTGCCAAGGGCATGTCGGTGCGCGATGCCGAACGGCTGGCGCAGAACGACATCAAGGCGCAGAATGATCCGCGGCCGCCCGGCGCCCGCAAGGACGACAAGGATTCCGATACGCTGGCGCTGGAGCGGACGCTGTCCGACACGCTTGGCCTGGAAGTTGCCATTGCCCACAAGGGCGGCGGCGGGCAGATCCGCATCACCTACAAGTCGCTGGAGCAGCTCGAAGAGATCTGCCGGCTGCTGGAGCGCCGATGAGTCTTTAGGCCTTGCGGGCCGACTGCAGCGTCGTCGACAGCAGGGTCTGCAGGGCGATGCTGTCTTCCAGGCTCTGCCGCTGGCGTGTCTGAAAAATCGCCGCCTGCAGCCGGTTCATCTCGCGGCCGATGGCTTCGCCGGACCATGTCCGCAATGCCTGCTCGATTGTCGGCTTGCGGCGAAAATGCAGATGCCGGCCGTGGGTCTGCAGCACCTGCGACGCCGGCAGACGTTTTTCGTCCATTTCGGCGCGCATCACGTCCAGAAGCTGAAACTGCCGCAGGCAGCCCTGCAGCACCAGAAAGATCGATGTCTTCGAGGCGACGATTTTTTGCGTCGCGTGCAGGAAGCCGGCCGAATCCCCTTTCAGAATCGCATCGACGGCATCGTCTGCCGACACCGCGCTGGCGTCGCCGATGATATCGATGACATGCTGCTCGTCGATGGTGTCGAGACCACGGCAGTAGAGCGCCAGCTTGCGCACCTCGTTGCGCGAGGCGATGCGGTCGCCGCCCAGCAGTTCCAGCAGCATTTGCCGGGCGGCGGGGGTGATGCGCAGTTTTTCGTCGGCCAATTCATGGTCGACAAGACCATTCAGCGCCCTGACATCGTCGGCGTAGCAGGGAATGGCCATGACGGCGCGGTGGCTGTCTGCGAGCTTGCGCAAGGCTGCCGTCTTCTTCAGATCGCCGGCCTCGATGATCAGGAAAGCGGCGTCCGGCGGGTCGGCGGCAATCGCCTGCAGCCCATCGACGACGGATTTCTCATTGGCAGCACCGCGGATCCAGACCAGGCGGGCGCCGCCGAACAGGCCGATCGCATTGGTCTCGTCGATCAGTCGCCCGGGATCGTTGTGCAGATCGCCGACATCGAGCTTGACCAGAGAAAATGGGTCCTGGAGATCGACGCCGGTTTTGGCGGCGATCTGTGCAGCCCGCTCCGAGACCAGGCCGCGATCCGGGCCATAGACGACGAAGAGCCGGTGCTTGCGGGCGGCCGTCTGCAGAAATCCCTCGAACTCGTGGGATTTGATCTCCGTCATACCGCTGCCCCCATAGGCTGCTTACTTGCTGAGCGCGGCGGCGATGTCGGCACCGACAAATTGCGCCACTTCGCGCGCGGCGCGGTCTTCGGAATCGCGGATGGCGCGCTGCTTGGCAAATTCCTGGGTCGAGAAGTCGACCAGCGCCACCATCGAGCGATTGCCGGCCTTGATCACCTTGCCGTCACTGACGCGCTTGATGACGAAGGATGCCGTCACGGTCGTCCGGCCCGCCTGCGACGTATCCGAGGAGGCGAGATAGAGGACGCCCCCGGTTCCGGAAACGACGTTCAAGCTGACCATATATTGCGGGTTGGTCGGCTCGCCCGCCCCGTGGCCGGCGATGAAGATCAGCTGGTTTCTGACCTCCTGGCCGACGCGCCGCTGTGCCGCGTCGGCGGCAACGGCGTCGGTGAAGCCGACGGTCGCCATCTTCGCCGTCGCGCCGCCGTTTTCGGCATAGAGCGGACGGACCTGACAGGACGACAGCAAGGCTGGAACGGCAATCATCGTGATCGCAGCGGCGATGCGCACGAATTTGGACATGAAATCAGACGACAATGTTTACGATCCTCTGTGGAACGACGATGATCTTCTTGGGCGCCTGACCGTTCAACGCGCTTTGCACCGCGCCCAGAGCAAGGGCGGCGGCCTGCACGGCACTTTGATCCGCATCGCGGGCGATTGTCAATTCGGCGCGCTTCTTGCCGTTGATCTGCACCGGCATCATGACGTCGTTCTCGACCACCAGTGCTTCATCGAAGACCGGCCAGGGCGACATCGCCACCATCGCCGGGCAGCCGATCGCGGCTGCGCATTCTTCCGACAGATGCGGCGTGATCGGCGCGACGATGGCCACCAGGATCTCGACGGCGTCGCGCACGGCGCTGCAGAAGGCGGCATCGGCTTCGCCGGCCGCGACCTTCGCCAGCGGCGCCGACAGGGCATTGACGAACTCATAGATGCGCGCCACGGCCTTGTTGAAGGCCAGCTTGTCGTAATCGCCCTGCACCGCCTTCAGCGTCCGGTGGGCAATCTGCGAAATCGCCAGGCCGTCGCCGGCATGGGCCGGTTTCGCTTCCACCGATTTCAGGCTGTCGCAGGCTTCCGAGACCAGGCGCCAGACGCGCTGGGTGAAACGATGCGCGCCTTCGACGCCGGCTTCCGACCAGATGACGTCGCGATCCGGCGGCGAATCGGAGAGCACGAAGAAACGTGCCGTGTCGGCGCCATAGGAGGCGATGATGTCGTCCGGGTCGACAACGTTCTTCTTCGATTTCGACATCTTCTCGATGGCGCCGATGGCGACTTCCTCACCAGAGGACAAAAGCACGGCGCGGCGCTTGCCGTCGGTTTCCTCGATGCGCAGATCGACCGGCGGAATCCACTCGCGCGCGGCGCCCTGGCCACGGCTGTAGGTCTCGTGAACGACCATGCCCTGGGTGAACAGCCCCTTGAACGGTTCCTTCACGTCGACATGGCCGGTCTGCTGCATGGCGCGGGTGAAGAAGCGCGAATTTCCCGCGCGACTTTCATGCTAGCAATGGAACAGCGGTTGTCTGGGAGTGGTAAGCCCCTTCCATTCGACGTCCCCCTTCCCGACCTTGAGCAGTCGAGCGTGTCGCTCGTAAAGTTCATCGAAGAACGGCTGTCGGCGCATCAGCCTGGCGTCACGGCAGCGTCCTTGTCAGCCCAATTGCGGGACACGGGTGCAGTCGTATGCTGCGACAGCTTTGACCGCACCACAGTACAGTTTCAAAAGAGAGTTACCGCTGAGATTTCTAACTTGCAGCGCGATTACCCGCTGGTGCAGGTCTACATCTTCTCCCGGGCGGCGCTCAAACCGCAGCTGCCGCTGCCCGTCCTTGAGCTAGATCCACTATCTGATGAACAAGTACGCGAATTCGAGAAGGTCGTCTTAAGCGACGGGAGCGCACAGAATTTTTCGATCGTAAGCATGATGTCGTCGATATTGCGATCGCTTTGTGCCCATCCCCTACTTCTCCGGCTGACACTAAATTATTGGAAACGGGAGCAGACTTTCCCCAATAAAATCGGTTTTTTGTTTCAGTCGTGGCTGGATACAGTGCTCGAAACCGAGCCAGATGACGTCGTATCTAAGGCACAACGCGAGCGGGCCCTTATTGCGATGGCCCAAGCGACCGTTGTCGCTCCGATCACTATTACAGACGCCATTGCAGAATTAAGCCGCCATACTCTTCCGAGTGTTTTGCTGAATGAGCTCATCCAGTGCAACGCCGTTAGAGTGTCTGGGTCCGTTGTCGAAATTCAGCATGACGGCCTCGCAGACTACCTGCGTGCCGTGGCATTGGCGCGCAAAAGCGAACCCGAACTGTTAGGCCAAATCCCGACGCTTCCGATTCCCGCGGACTCATTCTTCCCTGTCTTGCTTATGGCGCAGCTCCCCAGTCGCCCACTTCAGACCGCGCTTTGGAAACGTTTGACATCGACCAACATCAGCTTCTATTTCGATGCCCTGCGCTATCGCTTTGATGTTTCCGATGATCTTCGGCATCTGAACTTGGAGCAGTTGTCTAGAGACTACCTGCAAGAGCTAATTCAAGGCGTCGATGAACCCCTGATCGGCTTCTTTCCTGAAATGCGCGCGTCGGTCCTCGGATTGCTAACAGGAGTTGTGGACGCTCCCCTAGCTGCCACAGGGCAGGCCACAGCAATACCCGCGGGTATCTCTTATAAGCTGCATGCTGCCGAGCCGGGGCAAGCGCGCGTAAAGCTGGCGATGCCGGAGTTCCCTGGCACAATTCGCGGAGTAAACCTCGACCTATCTCGGTTTCGAATAGACAGCGCACGGCTTCTCGGCATGACCCTTTTGCGCGACACGATGTTTGACACCCTGAAACATCTTGAGCTACTGGGCGGACCGACGTGGATAGCAGAACGTCTGCTTGGCCGTGTCCGGTACCTCGTCCGAAAGCACCGTTTCGATGTGGGAATCAGCGATGACCTCGACCACCTTGAGTCCAAGCTCAGACCACTCGCGAACTACTGGATCGACGAAGGCTCCTTCTTTGGCAGGCCGCGGTTTTCCGTCCAATCGCTCCTAGACGACATTGCTCTTTTGCGTGCAGTCGGTGTGACCGCCCTCGACACTTGGTGGAGCACCGTAGGATGGGACGATAACGCATTTACCACAGACGACGAGATCTATCGCCGGGTGCTGGACGAAGAACACCGAAGGGTGCAGACGGCCTATGCTGAAGTCGTCCGGGCATCGCTTCCGCACGTTTCTTCTGATCTGATCTACTTCCCTATATTGCCTATCCGCTGGAAATTAACAGTCCAGAAGCGTGACCGTCGCGTCGGTCCCTCTGTGATCCATTTTCATTGGTTCCCCGTGCAATGTTGGGAGGATGCCGGTGCCGACGTTTCCTTTTCCGACAGCGGACCCAGCGGCTTTCCGAAGTGGGAAGAAGCGCGAGACGCGCTAGCGAAACTCGGCAGACGCAGCACCAACATACCTCGGTTTGGTGGGTGGCGTATACAAGATCGATTCGACGGCCTCGGCTTCGCGCTGCCAATTACAACACGGGTAACGAGTGAGGCGTCCTCATGGCTTGAGGACGACCTAAAGCACCTCTTCAAGGGACTGCCACCAGGAGATGGCGCGTTCTGAGCGCAGGGATACTGTCACCTGAATGGAACCCCCAAACTGCCGGTTCCAGCCGGGTATTTTCCGTTCGGTCGCGCGAGTTGGAGTGACCGCTTCGCCCCTGCGACCTGCCATAGGCCTAACCTTGGGTTTGAAAGGCAGTTGTGGGTCGATGAGAGACCGCGGGCACTATCTGACGTGGTCGTAGGCGACCCCGATAGTTCCTCGTTAATTGAACCAAAATTCAGATAGTTCAAAGTTGAGTGAACAAGCGTGGTGCCAGGCCACGTCCGGCTGGGCCACCGAGTTCAAACTTGAATGAATCCCTACATCCAGGCCGCGTACAACCCGCAGCCAGGACGCAGGAACTCGCGCGCCCTGACCGCCTTCAGCCCGCCTGCCGCCGCGCGTACATCACGCCCCAGCCGAGCCCGAAACACCCCGCCATAAACGATCCGATCAGCACACCGAGTTTCGCGACGTTCAATGCATCCGGCTGCACGAACGCCAGCGTCGCGATGAAGATCGACATCGTGAAGCCGATCCCGGCGAGCAATGCGATCAGGCCCAGACCGCCCCACGTCATCTCGGGCGGCAGACGGCAGGCGCCGATTTTCACCAGCAACCAGCTGATCACGAACACGCCGACCGGCTTGCCGACGATCAGCGCGATCGCGATCCCGATCAGGATCCAGCGCGTTTCGATTTCGGCGAGGTGGATGCCGGTGAGCGTCACGCCGGCATTCGCAAGCGCGAACAGCGGCATGATCCCGTAACCCACCCACGGATGCAGCGCCCACTGCACTCTCACGACCGGCGGCAGCAACTCGCGTTGCGCGACGCGCAGCGTATGCAGCGGCTTCTCCAACTGGTCGAAATCGTGACCGGTGGTGACCTCCGTCTCCCTGACGTGGTCGGCCGCTTGCGACAGTTCGACGAGCACGCGCTCGTGCCGGCTGGTGGCGACCACCGGCGTCATCAGCCCGAGTACGACGCCCGCCAGGGTTGGATGCACGCCGCTGATCAGCAAACCCGTCCAGATGACCACGCCGGGCACGATGTAGGCCGGCGCCCTGCCGATCCCGATCTGCTGCATGATCACGACGGCGACCACGCCCGCGCCCGCGAGCACGAATCCGCTGTAGTCCAGCCCCGCCGAATAGAAGACCGCGATGATCAGCACGGCGATGATGTCGTCGACGATGGCGAGCGTCAGCAGGAAAATCCGCACGCTGGAGGGAATCGAGCGGCCCAGCAGCGCCAGCACACCGACCGCGAACGCGATATCGGTGGCGGTCGGGACGGCCCAGCCGCGCACCGCGTCCGAACCGTGATTCACGGCCACGTAAATGAGCGCGGGCGCCGCGACGCCGCCGATTGCGGCAGCCAGTGGCAACGCGGCCTGCCGCAAATCGCTCAACGATCCGTCGTGCATCTCCCGCCGTATTTCCATGCCGACGACCAGAAAGAAAACGGTCATCAACGCATCGTTGATCCAGAAATGGATGGGTTTGGCGAAGACGAATCCGCCGACGCCGAACGTCAGCGGCGACTCCAGAAATTCATGATAACTGTGAGCGAAAGGCGAGTTCGCCCAGATAAGCGCGAGTGCGGCGGCGGCAAGCAGGATGATGCCGCTCGCGGCTTCGACGTGCAGAAAATGTTCGAGTGCGGTGAAGGCTTGTTGCGCGATGCGTTTGGGACGCGACAGCGGGCGTGCGGATTCGTTTGGTTGCATAGACGTGTCAATTCCCGCGTGGCGGCCCGACCATCACGATAACCTGTCCCGCTGCACGATGCAGCTAACACCCGATGTGCATTTTACACAATGCCCTGCGCCGACCCGGACGATGAAACAATGCGATGAAGCGAGACTCCGTGCGACGACGTCAACGGCTTCGATGTTGACCCGGGCGTTTTAATCGGTTAGGTTCGCCGGCCATTCAATTTTATGGTTGGAGACATGACCATGCGCGCCTGGATATTCCTTTCACTCACGGTGCTGCTGATCGCACTTGGCGTGTGGCTTCATCGGCCGTCTTACACGGCGGCGGATCGCGATTATTACGCCGCGCTGCTATGCGACGTGACGGTCAACGGCACGCAGAACGATCCACGCAAAGCAATGCGCGATCTGGTCGAGAACGGCAACGCGGACTATGCGCTTCACAAGATCCGCTTCAACGGCGCCGCCGCCGACGATGCGCTGCAACGCTTCGCGACGCTGACACCGGCGCAACAGAAGCAGGCCGCTCACGACACCGCGACATGCGAGCGTCTGCTGCGGGTACAAAACCCGTCTACGGACAGTGCCCGATAACACGCCGGAAAACCGCCCGACGCATTCTCCGCTTGAGTTTGAGTTTGAGTTTGACCCGCGCATGCATCGGTTCAAACAGCCGTTTTCGAGTCTATCCACTTGCCGCGCTGAAATGGGCAAGCGTGGTAAAAAAGTCAATTTTGCGGACTTCACAATTTTGAAAAATAGTCGTCACGCCCGACCTGTGCGACGATTAATTCGACCAGTTGGTGATTAGAAAGTGTGATTCGACGGGGGCGCCATGAGTAGCAATTCACTCATTTGGGCAGCGGTACCGCATAACAGCGACGGCATCGTCTTCCAGATTCGTATTAACCACGGACTTCAGCGTTTCCACGTATGTCGCCGTGTGCTGGAACTCGCGTTCGAACTCGAACCGCGCGCATCGGACGCCCGACAACTCCAGCTGTTCTATCTCTGTTGCGAGCGAATCATGGTTCGCGCGCGAACCCGGCGCTCGACAGCCGGTTCCGACACCGTGCCGCTTCTCGTCAGCGATTTCATCGCCTCTGACCGCGACAACGTCGACAGTCGCGACGAATCCGGACGACACTCCCCACTTCCCGTTCAGACCGCCATCACGTAGAACCGCGTGCCGTGCCGTGCCGCGCGGTTTCGTCCGACCACGACTTGCGATGCGTGCACGCGTGGGTATGCCGCATGCTCGTCAAAACGGTGTCCACTCAACGAATGGAGACCGGTATGAAACTTCTCACTAACCCGAGACACTTGGGATGCCTGCGCGCCGTCGTGTCGGTTGCCGCTGTGGTGACGCTGACGGCCACGCCGCTGCTGTCGAACGCGCAAACCTCGTCGCAAAGCACCACGACCCGTCAGGCGGAAAAAGCCGATCTGAAGAATCTCGAACAGAACGGTTACAAGCCACAGGCGCAAGACCCGAAATACCCCGACGACGTTCAGGCAGCGGAAAAAAAGGCGCACGGCACGATGCCCGCCAGCGGAGCGGCGATGAAATCCCAGTGACGCGTGTGATGCGCGTGGTTGCCTGCGCCGCCATATCCAGTCGTCCATCCTCTCGCCGCAACCAGCACGAAAGCAGGTCGACCGACCGGCTTTCGTGACTGCACAACGATCAATCGATCAATCAGGCAGGCTTGCACGCGATGTTTCGCGGCTCGCCAGCATCGCGACCAGGGCCACACCCGCCGCGGCGACGAGGTACCACGCAGGTGCAAACTTGTTGCCGGTCACGTGAATCAACCATGTCGCGACGAGCGGCGCAGTGCCACCGAATAACGCGTTCGCCGAATTGAAGCAGAACGCGAAGCCGGTATAACGCACCCGCGTCGGGAAGATCTCCGCCAGAAAGCCGGGCAACGTGCCATCGTTCATCGTCAGGAGCGCGCCGAAGGCGATCTGGATCATCACGATCGTCACGAAGCTCGCACCGACCAGCCCTTGAAACAGCGGCACGGCCAGCACCGCGAACAGCACCGACGCGCCGATCAACATCGTCTTTCGCCCCACCCGATCCGACAGCGAACCCATCACGAAGATCAACCCGATATACGCGGCGAGTGAAATCGTCGCGGCGACGAACGATTGGGTTTCACCCATGCCCATTTCCGTCGACAGATACGTGGGCATATAACTCAGCACCAGATAGAAGCCGACCGCATTCAGACAGGTTGCGCCGAACGCGATCAGCATTCTGCCGCGATGCGCGCCGATCAGTTCTTTCATCGGTGCGCGGGCAACATGGTGAGCGCTTTCGAGCGCCTTGAACTTCGGCGTGTCCTGAAGCCGCACACGGATATATCGTCCGATCAAGCCGAACGGCGCGGCCAGCAGAAACGGCAAACGCCAGCCGAACGAATGCAACTGCTCGACGCTCAGTACCGCATGCAGCACCGCGATCAGAATCGAGCCGAACAGCAAGCCCGCAGCCGTACTGGCGGGAACGATGCTCGTATAGAAACCGCGCTTGCCTTCCGGCGCATATTCGGCCAGAAACGCCGACGCGCCCGCATATTCGCCCGACGCCGAAAAGCCCTGTATCAACCGGACCAGCAACAGCAACACAGGCGCGAGCACGCCGACCTGCGCATAGGTCGGCAGGAACGCGATCGCGAAGGTCGAACCCGACATGATCAGGATCGACAGCGACAGCGCGGTGCGACGCCCGATCCGGTCGCCGACATGGCCCCACACGATCCCGCCGACCGGCCGCACGATAAACGAGATCGCAAACACCGCATAAGCGGCGAGCAGGCCGGTTGCCGCATCCGTCTTCGGGAAGAACACCACGGCGATGATGGTCGCGAGATAACCATACGACGCATAGTCGAACCATTCGACGAAGTTGCCGATGAAACTCGCGATCGCGGCACGCTTGAGTACCGGACCAGCCGTCGCGGCTTGCGCAGCGTCGTTGGCCGGCACGAAGGACGACGGCATGGCTTGCGACGCAGCGTGGCCAGCGCCGACAGGCGCGGCCGGAACAGCTTTTCTGTTACTCATGTGCGATCTCCAGACATGGAAAGATCAGAAAGGAAGAGACAGCCGCTCAGGCCGCGATGATGTTGTGCTCGGGACCGTAAGGGAACCCGGTGATATTGGTTGCGCCCTTCTCGCCGACCACGAGAATGTCGTGCTCGCGATAACCGCCCGCGCCCGGCATGCCTTCGGGCAGCATGATCATCGGTTCCATCGACACGACCATGTTCGCTTCGAGCACGGTGTCGATATCTTCACGAAGTTCGAGTCCGGCCTCGCGTCCGTAGTAATGGGAGAGCACACCGAACGAGTGTCCATATCCGAAGGTCCGGTACTGCAACAGATCGTATTCCGCGTAGATCCGGTTCAGCTCATGCGCGATGTCGCTGCAACGCGCACCCGGCTTGATCAGTGCGAGCCCGGCTTCATGGACTTCGACATTGACCTTCCACAACCGCAGATGCGCATCGGAGCAGTGATCGAAGAACATCGTCCGCTCCAGCGCCGTGTAATAACCGGCAATCATCGAGAAGCAGTTCAGGCTCAGAATGTCGCCCTTCTCCACCTTGCGGGTCGTCACGGGATTGTGCGCACCGTCGGTATTGATGCCGGACTGGAACCACGTCCATGTATCCATCAGTTCCGAATCCGGAAAGCGCCGCGCGATTTCACGCACCATCGCCTGGGTCGATGCGAGCGCCACCTCGTGTTCGGGCACGCCTTCCTTTACGGCCGCCCTGAGCGCCGCACCGCCGACATCGCATACGTTTGCGCCATGCCGGATCACCGCGATTTCCTCGGCGGATTTGAACATCCGTAGACGCATCGTCTGCGCGCCGATATCGACGAATTCGACATCGGGCAACGCGGCTTTCAGCTTGTCGAGTACGTCCACGGGTACGTGATCGAACTCGATGCCGACGCGGCCCCGGTTGTCGATTTCACTCTGGATCGCACGGAAATAATTGTCGCGCTGCCAGTCGGTGTAGACCACGTTGTAGTCGCCGACGGTCCGTCGCCACGGCTGGCCGCCGTCGATATTCGCCGAAATCGACACGACCTTCTGCTGGGTGACGACCAGCCCATACTTCCGACCGAACGAGCAGTACAGGAAGTCCGCGTAGTAGTTGATGTTGTGATACGACGTGAACAACGCGGCATCGATGTTGTCCCGCGCCATCAAGTCCCGCAGCGCGTGCTGACGGCGCGCGTATTCGTCGTCCGAGAACGTGTGTTTCACCTTCTCGCCATTCTCGATCCGGATCAGGTTCTGCAATGTCATTCGCTCGCTCCTTATTGGAAACTGCCGTAGTGGTGAGCGAATGTTAGGAGTCTGCCGATTCAGAAAATTTTCAGAATCGACACCGAGCTTTCTATTTTCGACATGCGCGATCAGAGCGCATTTTGATAGCGCCGACGGTCGGATAACGGCGACACCTTGAATTGCGCCTTGTAGCGAGTCGCGAAGTGGCTGGTGGACAGGAAGCCGGTGCGCGCACAGACTTCTTCGAGCGGCAACGCGGTGCGAAAGATCAGTTGCCGCGCGCGCAACAGCCGAATCTCCAGATACGCTTGCGCAGGCGTCTTGCCCAGACGTTCGCCGAACCAGCGTTCGAGCTGACGTTGCGACACGTTCACATACGCCGCGATCTCCGCGATCGACAAGGTTTCCTCGACATTGCTTTCCATCAGTTGCAACGCCTCGTTCAATTGCAGGTGCTCCGCGCCCATGTATTGACGCAGCGACGTGCGCTGCCGCTGCTCATGGCTGCGTCGCTCGGCGACCAGCAGTTCAAGGACACGGGCGGCCAGCGTCGGGCTGCCTGGCGCCATGCCGAGAAGATGGACCATCAGGTCCAGCGGCGCGATGCCGCCGCTACAGGTATAGCGGTCGCGATCCACTTCATATAGACGGTTCGACACGGTCAGCTTCGGAAACTGCTCCATCAGGATGTCGCGATCTTCCCAATGGATCGTGCAGCGATAGCCGTTCAGCAATCCCGCGCGGGCGAGGAAATAACTGCCCGTGTCCAGCCCGCCGAGCGCCGCGCCATTGCGCGCATGCAGTCGCAACCAGTCGAGCACGGCGCCGATGCCACGACGCGGCAGTGGATTGGGTCCAACCACGAATACCGCATCGAATGCATCGCGGCTGGTGATCGTCACATCCGGCATCACACGGATACCGTCGCTCGATCGTGCGATCTCGCCGTTCACGCCGATCAACCGGTAGTCGTAGACATGACGCCCGACGATCATGTTCGCGATGCGCAATGCATCGACGGCCGCGCTCAACGCGATCAGCGAGAAGTTATCGGGCAGCAGGAAAGCATATGTCGTGACGCGCAGGTCGTGCAGACCGTCGACGCCAGCGGAGGATCGGCGCGGGGAACTGGATGGCATGAGTGAAGAGCGGACAGTGACTGACGATAAACAGTAAGCGCTCAGGATGGAGCGCGGACGCGGTGTCTATTATCGGCGCATTCGACGTGATGACGGCACTCATGGCGTTGCAGCGGAGAGCACTGCAACGAATGACCATTCCAGTGCACGACGTTAGCACTCGTAAGGTGCTCACGCACTTAATTGGCCCGTCGGCATGCTATCGCCGCTTGCCGGGTCGCGGTTTCGACATGCATATTGAAGGATCGATGCGCGCAAAGTGAATGCGGGACTGATGGCACTAACGAATTCCTTGAGTGGACCCAAACGCTGGTCTGGAACCTGCACTTTTGACTAGCGAATCGGATAGAACGATCAGAAAACCACCCATAAGGAATTCAAGAGTGCGCGTTCAGAACTACATGTCAAAGACAGCGATTGCAATCGCAACGGGGATGTTCTTCCAACTCTCTTATGCCGCCGACGTCACTGCGCAAAACCTTTCTCCGGGTCAAGGCGTGACACCGATCGGTGTAAACGGTGCCGACGCGCAATCCAGCGGTGTGCAAGCCGTAACGCCCGCCAAGGCCAGTCAGGTCGATGCTAAGGCAGTGCCGGCTTGCGTGGGCTATAACCAGTTCAACTCGCGGATCGAAGTCGCCGCCATTGCAATGCCGAGTTGCTTGCGCGTCGCACCCGAGCTAGGCGGCTTGCGCGGTGCGCTTGCGGATAAAGGAATAGGTATCGGCTTTATCTCTTCGCTCGGTTATGCCTATGACCTGAATGGCAACAATGCCGCCAGGCAGACGTATAACGGCCAGAACCCCAGCTATAACCAGACCACCAGTCTCTATCTGACTTATGACCTGACGCGAGTCGGCTTTAGCAAGAACGCGCAGTTCACGTTCTCCGCGCAATGGGCAACGTCGTCTTACCGGTCCGCGAATCCGCACGTCGCGACGATGAGTATCTTCGCGATCGATCAGCCCTTGCTCGACAAACAGGTGGAACTCATCTACGGTTTCATCCCCGGTGTGCGGCTGTTCTATGGCATGACGCTAGGCGGTAATGCATCCACGTCGGCACTCGGACCGCAAAGCGTGGTGCCGTTCCAGGTGGGTATGTCGGCCTCGGAGCCGACACCCACGTTCGATGTGATCGTCCGTGATCGCTCGTTGCGCTTTTATGACAGCTTTGCGGTGACACGTAGTTCGAGCCCGGAAGGTATCCTCAAAGACATCGAACTCAATCCGTCCGGATTCCGTCTGTCGGTGCCGGGCGCCCGTGCATTGTTCATCAATGAAATGGGCTACAAGCGCAGTGCGTCGGCCACCGCGAATTCCGCATGGTTCCGGCTCGGCACGCTCTATAACACCAGTCCTTATACGCTATACAACGCATCGGGCAAGTCGAGCAATAACTACGAAGTCTATCTGAACCGCCCCGGATTTTGTGGAGGCTCCAACTCTTGAGAGAATGGAGCCATGAACAAGAAGGTAACCAAGTTTTCCCCGGAAGTCCGGGAGCGCGCAGTGCGTCTGGTGCGCGAGCAGCGTAGCGAACATCCGTCGATGTGGGCGGCGGTCGAATCGATTGCGCCGATGATCGGCTGCACACCGCAGACACTGCACGAGTGGGTCAAGCGCGAGCAGGTCGACCACGATGAGCGCGATGGTGTGACCTCAGACGAGCGCGAGCGCCTCAAGGCCTTGGAGCGCGAAGTCAAGGAGTTGCGTCGTGCCAACGAGATTCTCAAGGTCGCGAGCGCGTTTTTCGCCCAGGCGGAGCTCGACCGCCGTTTCAAGTCCTGAAGGCCTTTATCGATCAGCATCGCGACACCTTCGGGGTCGAGCCGATCTGCAAGGTCTTGCGGATTGCCCCGTCGGGCTACCGACGCCATGCCGCGCAGCTTCGTGATCCGTCGCGGCGCTCTGTTCGCGCAATCCGCGATGAACGTCTGCGGCCGGAGATCGAGCGTGTGTGGCGGGCCAACATGCAGGTCTACGGCGCCGATAAAGTCTGGAAGCAGATGAACCGGGAGCGTATCGCGGTGGCGCGCTGCACGGTCGAACGGTTGATGAAGCAACTGGGTTTGCGCGGCGTGATGCGAGGCAAGCGTGTTCGCACGACTGTTCCTGATGCCATAGCCCCGCGCCCACTGGATCGGGTCAATCGCCAGTTCAAGGCGGCACGGCCGAACCAGCTCTGGGTTTCGGATTTCACCTACGTTTCGACGTGGCAGGGCTGGCTGTACGTGGCCTTCGTGATCGACGTGTTCGCTCGCCGTATTGTCGGCTGGCGTGTCAGCACCTCGATGACCACGGACTTCGTTCTGGATGCACTTGAACAGGCGCTTTACGCGCGACGCCCGGGCCACGACGGGACCTTGATACACCATTCGGACAGAGGGTCCCAATACGTCAGCATTCGCTATAGCGAACGGCTGGCCGAAGCGGGCATCGAACCGTCGGTCGGCAGCCGGGGCGACAGCTATGACAACGCCTTGGCTGAAACGATCAACGGCTTGTACAAGGCTGAACTGATTCATCGCCGCGCCTGGAAAACGCGGGAATCCGTTGAACTGGCAACGCTGGAGTGGGTGGCCTGGTTCAATCATCATCGATTGATGGAACCCCTCGGCTATATCCCGCCCGCCGAAGCTGAGGCAAACTACTATCGGCAACTTGAAACAGCTGCCGCTGAACCCGTATTAACTTAAACCAACCAGCCTCCACGATTCCCGGGGCGGTTCAATCTGGCCGGCACCTATCAGGTCACTAAACCATGGGGCGATGCGCGCGGTCTGTATATCGACTCCAAACTCGACTGGTCGCCTGCCGACCGCAATGCAATCAATCGCGCCGCACAGATTTCGGCGTTCTATGTCGGGCCGTTCAAGAGCCGTCCGTTCGATATGGTCGCAGTCGGCATCACGAAGAGCATGTATAGCGCCGACCTGCGTAATCGCTACGCCGCTTATCACATCGATTCGGAGCGCGACACGACGGCGTATACCGCGTCGTATGCAGCTCGTCTGGTGCGTGGCGCCTATCTGATCAGCGGCCTCACCTACACCACGCATCCGGTATTCACTCCGCACCACTCGGACGCGCTTCTGCTTCAGGAATCGCTCACCTTCACCTTCTGACCGTGGGCGCCCGGCGAGGCGCCGTCGAACCCGAACTACTCATTAGCCGCAAGCAGAAATACTATGTCGAATACACGTTCTACCCATGCATCGTCGCAGTTAAGCACCGCCGACTACCTCGCAATGGACGCGACGGCGATGGCTGCCGCCGTGTCCCTGAACAAGGTCGAACCCGCCGAGTTGCTGGCGTGTGCGCTCGCGCGTTGCGACGCCGTCGACGGCCTCGTCGGCGCGGTCAACATGCGCCATGACCAGCACGCTCGCGAACGCGTCGAACGTCTCGGCCGTTCGCCGCTTCAGCAGACCGGATTGCTGGCGGGCGTGCCGATGCTGATCAAGGATCTGAACACGTATCTGGCCGGCACGCCCACGTCGAACGGCAGTCGCTTTCTGTCCGGCGACACCGGCGCGTCGCACACGAGTACCGTCGTCCAGCGTTACGAAGATGCCGGCATGGTGATCTTCGGCAAGACAGCCACGCCCGAGTTCGGTCTCGCCACCACCACCGAATCCGCGCTGTGGGGCCCGACGCACAACCCGTGGAATCTGTCGCGCAGCGCAGGCGGTTCGTCCGGCGGCGCCGCGGCCGCGGTCGCGGCGGGCATCGTCCCGGTTGCGCACGCAACCGACGGCGGCGGCTCGATCCGCATTCCGGCTTCGTACTGCGGCGTGTTCGGTTTGAAGCCGACGCGCTACCGGACACCGCAAGGGCCGAGTACCTTCGAAGGCTGGTTCGGCGCGAGTTGCGGCCACGTCGTGTCGCGCACGGTGCGCGATTCCGCGCTGATCCTCGATGCGACGCATGGACGCGAACACGGCAGTCCGTACTGGCTGAAGGCCATGCCGCTGTCGTTCGTCGAATCGCAGCAGCGCGACCCCGTCGGGCTGCGCGTGGGTCTGCTGACCACGTCGATGACGGGCGCGCCGCTCGACGCCGAAATCGCGGCCATCCTGAGCCGCACTGCGCAACTGATGGAACAGATGGGGCATCACGTCGAACCGGCCACGCTGAAGATCGATCCGACCGCGCTGTTTACGGCGCACGGCGTCGCGTCCGGCGCGGCCCTCGTCACGGCGATCCGCGATCGCGAAGCGACGCTCGGACGCGAAGCCACGCCGGACGATCTCGAAGCGATCACGCATCACATCTACCAGCGCAACAAGGCGGTTACGTCGGAAAGTCTGTACCGGGCGCGCCTGACCTTCGACCAGATCGCGTTGTCGATGGACACGCTGATGCTGGGCTACGACGTTCTGCTGTCGCCCGTCACCGCAAGTCAGACGCCGCCGCTAGGCGAGTTGACGCTCGATCAGCCGTTCGCGTCGTACGCGCAAAAGATGATCGGCAGCGCGGCGTTCACCGTCGTCGCGAACGTCAGCGGTCAGCCGTCGATGTCGGTGCCGAGCGGCTTCACCGCCGACGGCATGCCGGTCGGCATGATGTTTACGGCCGCGTTGGGCCGCGAGGACATTCTGTTTTCCGTCGCGGGACAACTCGAACGGGCACGCCCGTGGACGCTGCCGCCGGAAGGATGGGCACGCGAGGCCGACGGGATCGCAGTTGCGACCTCGCTTCGTATCGCATGATCGGGCGGGCGTGATCTTCACGCTTTTACAGTGCGAAGCGGCTCGCTTCGCACATTCGTTTCGGAGAGGGACTTCGCAATGAGCCAGGAGATCGTCGGCGTGCGCCGGCTTTATATCCTTTTTCTGCTGTTCGCCGTCGCGGTCATCAATATGATCGACCGGCAATTGATGGGCGTCGTGATCGAACCGATCAAACGTGAGTTCCACGTGTCGGATGCGGCAATGGGTCTGTTGACCGGGCTCGCGTTCGCATCGGTCTATTGTTGTTGCGCGATACCCATTGCCCGTTACGCGGACCGCGCGAATCGCCGCAACGTGATCGTCGCGGCCTGCGCGGTCTGGAGTCTGATGACGGTCGTCTGCGGCACGGTCACCGGCTACTGGCAACTGGCCTTTGCGCGGATGGGTGTGGCGATCGGTGAGTCGGGCAGCAACGCGCCGTCGATGTCGATGCTCGCCGACCTCTACCCGCCCAAACGACGCGCCAAAGCGATCGGCGTGCTGATGCTCGCGGCGCCGGTCGGCACGCTGATCGGCATGACGGTCGGTGCGTACCTGACTTACTACCACGGCTGGCGCACGATGTTCTTCTGGCTGGGCATGCCGGGGTTGGTCGTCTCGCTGCTGCTGTGGTCGACGACGGGCGAACCGCATCGCATCCACCATGCTGGCGATATCCGGCGTCATCAGGCGGAACACGCGAACCAGAGCACACGTGAGGTACTGCGCGACGCATTCCGGTCCCGCACGTTCGTGACGATCGTCGCGGCCGGTTCGCTGCTCGCGTTCTCGGGATATGCATTCGGCACGTGGAGCACCGCGTTTCTGGTGCGCGCGCACGGGATGACCTTGCGCGACGCCGGTGTGCTGATGGGATTGTCGGCGGGACCGGGCGCGGTGATCGGTTCGCTGAGCAGCGGCTGGCTCGCCGACCGGCTGTCGAACCGCGACGTGCGCTGGCAATTGGGCGTGCCGATCATCGGCGCGCTACTGACCTTCCCGTTTGCGATCGGCTTCACGATGCTGCCCGCCGATCAGGTCGTCCATCTCGGCGCGGTGCGGATCTCCGCGATCGCCCTTTGCATTCTCGCGATGTCGGTGTTTGCGATGTGGTGGATGGCGCCGAGCTATGCGGCGATCACGCAACTCTTTCCGTCCGATCGCCGCGCGACCATCGTGTCCATCTACAACTTCGGCATTCTGGCAGTGGGCGCGGGTCTGGGACCGATCGTCGTCGGTGCGCTCAACGACGTGCTGACGAAGCATCTGGGCACCGATAGTCTGGGCGCCGCGCTTGCGCTGGCGTCGTCGGCGAACGTGGCGGCGGCGGTATTGCTCGCCACCTCGCTCAACGGATTCCTGCGCGCGATCCGCACGCCGGACCCATCGGCCGACAGCGCAAACAGCACGGGCGCGAACCGCGCCGCAACGTCACGCGCGTGACATCGAGGTGCGCCGCGCATAGGCATTGGCGTGGCGCGCCAGCTCGACGATTCCCGGCTCGATCCGCTCGACCGGGATCACCGAAAAGCCGAGTCTGATACAGCACGCCTGACTCTCTTCATTGAAGAACGGCGCGCCCGGATCGAACAGCAAGCCGTTCGCCACGCATGACGCGAGCAACGCGCGCTGGTCGATTCTGCCGGGCAATGTCAGCCACAGCGACGAGCCGCCTTGCGGAATGGAAAACGACGCTTCCGGCAGATGTTTGCGCAATGCATCGACGAGTATTTCCGCGCGCTGGCTCAGCGATTGACGTGTCGTGTGCAGAAGACGGTCGTAGTGGCCATGCTTGATAAAGAGTGCGGTGGCAAGCGCGTTGTTGCCGGGCACCTGGCGGATCATCAGACGCGACAGTTCACCGAGTCGTCGCACGACTCCCGCAGGCGCGACGATAAAGCCCACCCGCAGCCCCGGCGCGAGAATCTTCGACAGACTGCTGAGGTAAATCACGCGGTCGCATTTGTCGATGGCTTTGAGCGCGGGCAGCGGTTGTCCGATGTATTGCGTTTCGGGATCGTAGTCGTCTTCGAAAATCACCTGGTCGTGACGGACGGCGTGATCGAGAAGCGCCAGCCGCCGCTCGGTGCTCATCGTCAGTCCGGTCGGACATTGATGACTCGGCGTGCAATAGATGTACTGGCAGCGCGCCAGATCCGCCGACGTCATCACGCCTTGCGCGTCAATCGCGAGGGGCTGGATGTCGGAGCCGCCGTGAGAAAAGATGTTCCGCGCATCCATGTAGCCGGGATCTTCGATCCCGACCACTCTGCCCGGCCCGCCGAACAGTCTGGAAATCAGATACAGCCCGTGTTGCGTGCCCATCGTCAGCATGACTCCGCCGGCCTTCGCGGAAATCCCGCGACGCGGCAGCACGAAGCGGATCAACTGATCGATCAGCTCGGGGTGCCCGCCGTTGACATCGTCTTGTGCCCAGCCGTGCACCGCGTTGACTTCGAGCGCTTCGCGGTTGCATTCCCGCCACTCGGTCAATGGAAATAGACGTGGATCGAACTGGCCATAAACGAATGGATACCGATACTTTTGCCATCCGGCAGGACGGTTCAGCCACCTGTTGATCGACGCAGGCGCGAAATGCACGTTCCAGTTCGGCCGCGCGGGTTTGTCGCCCGAGTCGGCCACCTTCGCCACTTCGACACGGCGAATACCGCCGTGCACGAAATGGCCTTCACGCGCGCGCGACGTAATGTGCCCTTCCGAAACCAGACGTTCATACACCAGCGACACCGTGTTGCGCGAGATGCCCAGAACCCGGGCAAGGTCACGGCTCGACGGCAGCTTCAGACCGTCGGGCAGCCGTCCGTCGAGCACCGCGTTGGCCAGCGTCGAACGCAGCTGGATCTGCAGAGACGCTGCGGCGTTCCGGTCCAGCCTCAACAGTTGCCGCCACATCAATTCATGTTCTTGCATACGGTGCCGATTTCCATTCCGAACGGATTCACGCCAGCGAGCGGCCAACGAAAAAAGCGCGACGCCCAGATCGGAGCATCGCGCGAACTACGCTTCTCGCAGCGCAGCAAACCCTGTGAGCAGCCGCTTTTTCGTGGCCGCAACCATAAGATATCTGATATCTTATCTTCGCGCGAACGAGAAAGCAAATGCATCGACGGAAACACGGCTTCGCGCGTAGTTTGGATGCCTATGTATTGCTGTAGCGCCGCAGTCGGTCAGAGCTGCGGATTCAATTCGCGTGCTTCGCGAACGGCAGGAAACAGGAGAAACCGGCACGCGCGTTCACGTCCGGGCGCGCGGTCATCACGCGACATCAAACGAGGAAAGGCTTTCGATGAAAATAGCACTTGGCAAGTTAATCGCGGGCGTATGTCTCGCTGCAATCGGCACCACCGCCCATGCCGCGATTCCCGCAGTCGACCTGTTCCCCGCGTCCGATAGCGCGACCGCGTGTTACCGGATTCCCGCGCTGCTGACCTTGCACGACGGCACGATGCTGGCCTTCGCGGAAGCGCGGCGAACCAGTTGCGCGGACTTCGGCTACGTTCAGGTCGTGATGCGCCGCAGTACCGATGCCGGCGTCACCTGGTCGACCCAGCAGGTGGTCGCGAGCGACGGCACGTTGCAGGCGGGCAACCCGGTTCCTGTCGAAGATACGTCGGACCCGAATCATCCGAACGGCCGGCTCTTTCTTTTCTACAACACCGGCAATGCATCCGAAGCCAGTGTCCGGGCGGGCAGCGGCTTGCGGGAACAGTGGTACACCACATCGGAAGACGGCGGCCTCACGTGGGACACGCCGGTGAACATCAGTGCGCAGACTGCCAGACTGTCCGCGTCGCCGTATAACAATGCCGCAGACTGGCGCGCACTCGCGATGGGTCCGGGGCACGGCGTGCAGACCACCAGCGGCCGGATTTTCGTTGCAGGCAACCATAGCGTGGGCGCGGCGAAAAGCGATTACACCGACTACGTCGCGTACGCGTTCTACTCCGACGACCACGGGCAAAGCTTCAGTATCGTTCCGGATATCGCTTATCCCGGCTCGAACGAATCGAGTGCTGCACAACTGGGCGACGGCCGCGTGATGATCAATAGCCGCGATCAGACGGGCGTGTCGAAGGCGCGCGTGGTCGCCATTACCAGCGACGTCAACGGCACCGTGTTCGGCACGCCGCATATCGACACGACGCTGATCGATCCGGTTGCCGAAGGCAGTCTGTTGTCGGCAACGGTCAACTCGCAGGCGTATCTGTTCTTCTTGAATCTGGCGAACGCGTCGTCGCGCAAGACGTTGACGCTGCGCGCCAGCACCGACAACGGCACCACGTGGACCAAGTCGCTGCTGATCACCGCAAACGCGGCAGGTTACAGCGATATCGCGGTGATCAACGCCAGCACGATCGGCATTCTGTACGAGCAGTCAACCATCAAGTTCATGAAGGTTCCTTTCGCAACCTTGCTCGGCACGCCCTGAACGCAGCGCAGGACGGATGCGGCCGCGCTTTCTTGCGGCCACATCCGTCGCGCTAGCCGGGCGACGCCGCTGCGTCCATGCGGGCGAAGATCGTGTTGAAGTGCTTGCGGTGTGCGGTGGCGAGGCCGACCGGATCGTTCGCCTCGATCATTTCCACGATCTCCATATGGTCGCGCGCGGTCGCCTCCACCAGCCAATGCTCAGGCTGCCCCGCCGAAGCATTCAGACGATGAAACACCTGCCAGAACAGATCGGTCAGCGTGCTCAGAAACGGGTTGTCGAGATGGCGATACATGGTCGCGTGAAACGCCCGATCCTCCTGCTCGTAAAGCTCGTGCGCCTGCGCTTTTTCAAGCATCGTCGCCGCGAGTTTGCGGAGCGTGCGCACGTCGTCGAGCGTGATGCATTCGAGAATGGCCGATATCGCGCCCATCTCGATCGCGGCGCGAACCTGTAGCAGATCGCGCAAGCTGTGACCGTCCGCAATAAACGCATACGGCAGGTTATCGATGATCGAATCGAACGAAAACGCCTTTACATAGATCCCTTCTCCGTGCCGCGATTCCACCACGCCGAGCGATTCGAGACTCTTCATCGCCTCACGCAGCGACGGACGGCTAATACCAATTTCCTGCGCAAGCTGCGCCTCGGACGGCAATGGGTCGCCGAAATGCAAATCGTGACGTTCGATGTAACGCCTGATCTCCACTTGCGCCTGCCGATAGGCAGGAATACGGGTCATGGTTGTTCTCCAGTCAATTCGTATGGCCGCCAATGCGACCGGTCAATGCATCCGCCATTGCGACCGCGAGGCACTGCGCCGCCGGGACGCCAGCCAGGTCCTGGACCCTCACCGGTCCGCAATCCCGAAAAAGCGCTTGCAAGCGCAAATTTTGCGGTGCTAGCATTTGACCTCAGATATCAGATATCTGATTCTATCATGGGTCCTGGACCGAAGCTCTATTCCGGTGCATCACGACGAGAACCCGTTCGGGTGTCGGGCAACGGGCGTCCGACCTCACCGGCAGCAAAGACCATGAATCACCATCATGGTATTTACTTAGGAGATCAGAGAATGAGAAAGGCGGGGTGGCTTCCTGGTAGCGCGGCGTTGTTATGCGCGCTTTCGACGACAGCGAGCGCGCAGTCGAACGTGACGTTGTCGGGGAGAATCGATTCCGGATTCGCGTACCTGAACCAGGTGCAAACCGGATCGGGCACGAGCACGTCGCGGTTCAGCGCGCAGAGCGGCGATTGGGGCACCGGCATGTTGAACTTCAGCGGCACGGAAGACCTCGGCAACGGCTTCAAGACGATCTTCATCCTGTCGCGCTCGCTCAAGGCCGTGACGGGGACCGCAGGCGCGCAGAATCGCAAGTCGTGGGTCGGACTGTCCAACGACCGTTACGGCACGATCAAGTTCGGTCGCGATCTGTTTATCAGTAACGGCGTCAGTGCAATCGACCCCTTCGTGCAGGAGTTGTTCGGTTCGGCGTCGCTCGTGCGCGGACGCAACTGGCAGCAGACCAACAACAATATCGGCTACCTGAGCCCGTCGTATCGCGGCTTCGATGTCGCGGGCCAGTATTCGCTCGGCGGCGAAGCCGGCAACTGGAACGGCACCACCACCGGCTCGTACGGACGCTCGGACGGTTTGCAGCTGACCTATCGCGCCGGGCTCGTGGATATCCGCGCGATCTACGACGAAATGCGCGATGCGAACGGCCACTTCAGCAACGTCTTCACCGCGTCGCGCGAGTTCACGATCGGCGCTAACGTGCATCTCGGGCCGTTCATCATCCAGGGCGCGGCGACCCGCATGATCGCATCGGACACACCGGGCGGCCTCGCGAGCACCGCGAACCACTACTGGCTCGGCACCAACTATCAGGTCTCGCCCTATCTGCTGCTGACGGTCGGCGCGTATCACATCGACGTCGGCAATGGCGCCGGCAATGCAACCCACGATGCGCACGGCCACGCCACCATGTACGTGATCGGATCGACCTACAATCTGTCGAAGCGGACCTTCCTGTATGCCACTGGTGGTTACGTGCGCAATAGCGCCGGCTCGACGTTTTCGCTCGAACCGAACAACCCCGGCATGAACAACAGCAACCTCGACAATCCGCTGCCCGGCAAATCGCAGCTCGGCGCTTACTTCGGCATCAATCATTCGTTCTGACGTTCACTGAATCGGCCGCCTGGCAGCACGACGCTTGACGGTCGACTTGCGCGGCGGTCCCGCCACTTCGCATCCGCGCAGTGAATGCCTCTTTCGACGCGCACGGCGGTCGTGCCGGTCTTGCAAGCTCGCAAGCACCCTGACGACCCGCCGTCGCGCGCGCCCTCCTTCGCGGCCGTCGTATTGCGGTCGCGAGCCTGTTTCGTCACACCACTCACACTGATCATGGGAACCACACGACACCACGACGCGACGACCTTCGTCCTGTTCGGCGGCACCGGCGATCTGGCGATGCGCAAGCTGCTGCCCGCGCTCTACGACGCCGACGCCCACGACCGATTGCCGCCCGCGTTGCGCATCCTCATCGTCGCGCGAAAATTCGATACCCGCGCCGAACTCGATACCTGGCTCGAACATGACGTACACACGCATATCGCGTCGGGGCGCATCGACCCGAACGCATGGCAACGCTTCGTCGCGCGCATCGAATATGTCCGGCTCGATTTCTCGCGCCCGGAAGACTTTCCGATCCTGCAATCGGCGCTGGGCCCGCAACCGGGACAACTCATCTTCTATCTCGCGACCGGTCCGGCGCTGTTCGTGCCCATATGCCGGTCGCTCACGGCGCTGGGCCTGAACGCGACCGCGCGAATCGTGCTGGAGAAACCGCTCGGTTACGATCAGCGCTCGTCGCGACAAATCAACGATGAAGTCGGCACGCTGTTCACCGAAACCCAGATCTACCGGATCGATCACTACCTCGGCAAGGAGTCGGTGCAGAACCTGCTCGCGCTGCGCTTCGGAAACGTGCTGTTCGAGCCGCTGTGGCGACGGGAATGGATCGACAATGTGCAGATCACGATCGCCGAAGAACTCGGCATCGAAGGACGCGGTGAGTTTTACGACGGTACCGGCGCGTTGCGCGACATGGTGCAAAACCATCTGCTGCAATTGCTGGCGATCATCGCAATGGAGCCGCCGCATTCGATGGACGCCGATACTATCCGCAACGAAAAGCTGCGGGTGCTGCGCGCGCTCAAACCGGTCCCGCTCGACGATATCGACAGCATCGCGGTCCGCGGTCAGTACGACGCGGGCGTGGTACGCGGCGCGACGGTGCCGTCCTACCTCGGCGAGGCGGGCATTGCAGCGGCGAGCGCAACCGAAACCTTTGTCGCGCTAAAGGTCGAAATCGAAAACTGGCGTTGGGCGGGCGTGCCGTTTTTTCTGCGCACGGGCAAGCGGCTTGCCGATCGTGCCGCTGAGATCGTCGTCACGTTTCGTAGCGCGCCGCACGCAGTGCGAGGCATCGACCCGGCGCGGCCAGGCGCGAACCGTCTGGTGATCCGCCTGCAGCCCGACGAGGAGATCCGTTTGCACTGTCTGGCCAAGCGTCCCGGCGAAGGGATGACGCTGCAACCGGTGCATCTGAACATCGACTTCAATCGCTTCTTTGCCGCTGAACGTATGGACGCGTACCAGCGTCTGCTGATCGATGTGATTCATGGCCGTCTCGCGCTGTTCGTGCGGCGCGACGAACAGGACGCGGCATGGCAATGGGTCGAACCCATTCTCGACGCATGGACGAAACGGACCAGCCCGCCGCGACGGTATCCAGCCGGATCGTGGGGACCGGCCGCGTCGAGCGCGATGCTGGCACGCGCGGGCACATGCTGGTTCGAGGAAGAAAGTTCATAGAGCGATACGGATGCCCCATCTTCATGGGGCATCGCCCGATGCTCGCGTCAGTGTGCGCGAGCGCCGTCCCAGCGCAGCAGTTGAACCGACGACACCGCCGCGCCCTGCTGATTTTCACCACCTACCAGCAGCACGCCGTCGTCGAGCTGAAACGACAGCCCGTACGCGCGCGCTTCCGCGAGACTCCCCGCACGCTTCCATTCGTCGCCGACCAGCGCGTAGATGTCGGCATGTGCGGTTTTCTTCAGCCCGCGATGCGCGTAGTTCTGGCCGTGACGATACTGCTCCCACGCGCCGGGGAAGTTCGCGCCGCCCGCCACCAGCAGCACGCCGTTGCTGTACCCGGCGAATGCGCCTGCCAGGCCTTCCTGTTGACGCTCGCCGGGCGCGGCGATCAGATCGGCGACCGTGACCGCGCGTACCGTCTCGTCGCTTACCGTGACGCGGTTCACCTTGTACGAGCGCAGACCCGGTTTCAACTCGCCGTTGATCAACGTGACGTCGTGTCCGTTGACGGCGACGGCCGCGCCGGCCGTCGGCGGATAGGTGACCTTGCCGAGGGTTTGCCACGCGTTGTCCGCGGGTGTGTAGCTCAACACGTCCGTCGAGAACAGATAGTCCTGCGGACGCTTGCCGAAATACGCATTGGCAACTGCGGTCTTGCGCGCGTCATCGTTGCCCGCTGCCTTGATATCTTCGAAATAGCCGTTGAAGATCGCCGTATTCACGCCGCCGAAAAACAGCACGCGCCGACCATTGATCGATACCGCAACCGAGCCGAGCAAGCCAAGCGGACTGCGCGTCGGCATGCGGCTCCACTGATTGCTCGCCGGGTCGTAGCAATAGACGTCGGAGAACATCACCGTATCGACGGTATCGTCGGCGCGCTTGAGCTGACCCGCGCCGCCGAACACATAGATCTTTCCGTCGACAACGGCCGCCACGCTCTGATCGCGCGCTTCGGCGGGGAAGTCGGACAGCCGTTGCCATGTCGGCGCGGCCGCAGCGAGATCGAGCGAAAACCACGCTTTACCGGCCGAACCCAAACCTGCATAGATGACGTGGCCGAGTCGGGCGCCCGCACCGTTCTTGATCGGCGCGGGAATATCCGGGTAGGTTTCTGCTGCGAATGCGACTGCGGTACAAAGAAAAGTCATGAGCGTGCCCAAACGTAAAAGCCGAGAGAAGATTGATTTCATGTCGTATCCGGAGGCGTAGAGAGGCGGTGTCAGTGGCAGTGTCAGAAATGGTGAGTCAGACCGACGTCCCATCCCGCGCGACCGCTGGGTGCCCGTTTGTCGTACACCAGATCGGCATAAAGGAAAGTCGCTTTCGACAGGTGATACTGGTAACCCGCGCCGAGCTTCCTGGAGATCCACGGGTAGGTGGTATAGGAATCGTAATTGCCGGCAGTGTTCAGTACCTTGGTATTCAACACATCGTACGAGAGCAGCCATGTGCCCGCGCCGAACGGCACGTATAGCGCGGCCAGCGTGTTGATCGCTTTCACCTGCATCTTGTCGGTTCCGGGCGCGGTATAACCGCCCGCCTGCACACCGATCGACGCCTTCACCACGCCCCAGTCGTAAATTGCGGTCGCGCCGACGGCTTTGGTGCTGTACGCGGTCGCCTCGTATCCGAAGCCCACGTAGAGAGGGCCTTGGCTATAGCCGACCGCAGCACTGACAGGCAGCGCCCCCGTTACGCCGATGCTTTTCACGAGCGGCGTCTGAATCGTGGGCGGCGTTGCCCACACGACTTTCGGATCGCTCTGCGCAATCTGCACGCTTGCGAAAAAGCCGTTCAGATTCAGGTTCACGCTACCGGCGTTCTGGTTGCGCGCGGAGCTGAACAGATGGTTGCCGTGCAAGCCCGCGTTATTGCGCGACACATACTGGTACGTGCCGAACGGATCGCCCATGATAAAGACGACCCACGCGGGCGTCAGCTTGCGTCCGAAATCGATCGAGCCATACTGGTTCGCGACACCGATAATCGATTTCGAATCGAAGAATCCGGCTGCGCCGTTCACACCGGTTCCGCCTGTCTGCACGCCGTTTTGCAACGTGATGCTCGACTGAAGATCGAAGAAAACGGAATAACCACCGCCAAGATTCTCATTCCCTTTGAAACCCAGCAGACTGCCCTCGCCTTGTCCTTCGCGAATCTGGCCGTTGCTGTTGATCTCCCTGCCGATACTCGCATCGGCGCGTCCATACAGCGTCAACGACGACTGCGCCATCGCGAACGACATCGGCGCCCCGAGACATGCGACAAGTGACAACTTCATAGCTTTGGTATTTTTCATATCGCCAAGAGTTTTTTGTGTCTGATTGAAATGGACTTTCCTGGCTTCCTCTAACCCCACCACCCATAGGGATGCCTAAATAATATTTCTAGATTCGCTCAACTGAATTCGAACCACTGCAATCCGGATCGATTGCGCCTAGCGCGGGATCGTCACGCCAAGCTTGTTATTCACTGCCTTCACGCCCGGCACCGACGCGGCGATCTCACCGGCCTTGCCGATCTGGCCGGCTGACGAAACCCAGCCTGTCAGCGTGACCGCACCTGCCGACACGCGCGCCGAGATCACCTGTTGCGCGTCGAGATCGGGCGACTTCGCGAGCGCGTGCAACACCGCGCGGCGGAGCTTTTTGTCGGCGGCCTTGCCGGATTTTTCCGACATCGACGATGCACCGACAGCGGCGCTGCCGCTTACATCGACCGGTTTAGCAAGGACTGAGGTTGAAGCGATGACTACGAGTGCACCTACGATTTTTGCGAAATCGGTGGCTTTCATGTGTTTACCGTTTGGGTTGTGTGGCATTCAGCGATTGCACCGCGCTCGACGTTCGGGCACCTCCTTTTTAAAAAAAACGCATCCGTTAAAAAGTTTCCGTCACCTTGTTCAGATGACGCGGCGTGTCGGGATTGCGCCCGCGCGCATCCGCGAGTGAGGCCGCCATCACGTAGAACGACAGAATCGCGGCAATCGGATCGAGTGCGTCGTGGGCGGTCGTCGTCAGCGGCAAGGTCATGGCGCCGGTGCCGTCGATACCATCGGTGTCGGTGGGCGCGGCGAGCAGCACCCTTGCACCGCGTGCGCGCATGTCTGTCGCGAGCGTCAGCAAACCGGCCTGTTCGGGACCGCGCGGCGCGAACACGAGCAACGGATAGTCGCGATCGATCAACTCCATCGGGCCGTGCCGGACTTCCGCGCTCGAAAACGCCTCGGCCTGGATGCCTGAGGTTTCCTTCAGCTTCAACGCGGCTTCTTGCGCGATGGCGAGGCCCGGCCCACGACCGATCACGATCATTCGCTCGATGCCCGCCAACACGTCGATTGCCGCCGACCAGTCGCGCGTGCCGGCGTCGCTCAGTGCATCCGGCACGCTGCGCAGCGCGTCGATCAACACCTGATCGCGCTGCCAGTGCGCAACCAGTTGCGCGGACATCGACACCATGCCGATATAGCTTTTGGTGGCGGCCACGCTGACTTCGGCGCCAGCCAGAATCGGCAACGTCCATTCGCACGCGTCGGCCAGCGGCGAGACCGGCACGTTCACCGCGGACACGGTCAGCGCGCCCGCTTCGCGCAGCAGTTCCATCGTGCGCACCAGATCCGGACTGCGCCCCGATTGCGAAAACGCCAGTGCGAGACGGCCTTTGACCTGCAACGGCGCGTGTTGCAAGGTCGCGACCGACATCGGCAGCGACGCGACCGGCATGCCGATCCGGCTCATCACCAGCGACGCGAAATAGCTGGCGGCGTGATCGGAACTGCCGCGCGCCACGGTCAGCGCGACGCCTTCCGCGCGCGCGGCCAGCAGCGCGGCGAGCGCCTCGACGCGTGACGGTTCGGCGAGTTGGGCAGCGACCACTGCGGGCGACGACAGCGCCTCATCGAGCATTCTGGACAATCGTTTCTCCTTCGACATAGGTTGCGTTGAGCGTCAGCGCCCGGTCGAACACGACCAGATCGGCCCATGCGCCGGACTGGATGCGACCGCGATCGGTGACGCCGAGGTAATCGGCGGCGTGGCGCGACAGATGACGGGATACGTCCGCGAGCGGCAAGCCGATCGAGACGAGGTTGCGCAGCGCCTGATCCATCGTCAGCGTGCTGCCCGCGAGCGTGCCGTCGGCCAGACGCACACCGCCCATGCACTTGGTCACGTGCTGGCTGCCGAGCCGGTATGCGCCGTCGGGCATCCCAGCGGCGGCCGTGCTGTCGGTGACGGCGTAGAGCCGCGGAATCGCCCGTGCGGCCGCGCGGATCGCGCCCGGATGCACGTGCAGCAGATCGGGGATGATCTCCGCGAATTCCGCATGCGCGAGCGCCGCGCCGACCATCCCCGGATCGCGATGACGCAGCGGCGTCATCGCGTTGAACAGATGCGTGAAACCGGCAGCGCCATGTTTGAGCGCGCTTACGCCGTCATCGTAAGAACCGGTGGAGTGCCCGATCTGCACCCGCACGCCGCGCGCCGTGAGTTCGCGGATGATCGCCGGATGACCGGCGATTTCCGGCGCGAGCGTGACCACTTTCACCGGCGCGAGCGCCAGGTATTCCAGCACTTCGTCGAGCGCGGCGACCACGGCCGCGTCCGGCTGCGCGCCGAGACGATCGGGGCTGATATACGGTCCTTCCAGATGCACGCCGAGCAGACGCGCGGTGCCGGGCGAACGGTCGCGCACCAGCGTCCCGATTTCGCCGAGCACTTGCCGCAGTTGCGCGCGCGGCGCGGTCATCGTGGTGGCGAGCAGACTGGTGGTGCCGTGACGCGCGTGCAGCCGTGCCATCGTCTCGACGGCGGCGGCGCCCTCCATCACGTCGGCACCGCCGCCGCCGTGAACGTGCAGGTCGATAAAGCCGGGAAGAATGTACGGATCGCGGTTGCGGGCGGGATCGACGGGTTCGCCGTCGAGCGCCGCGATGCGTCCGTCGCGTATCGATAGATGA
This sequence comes from Paraburkholderia sp., assembly GCF_028283785.1. GTDB lineage: Bacteria > Pseudomonadota > Gammaproteobacteria > Burkholderiales > Burkholderiaceae > Paraburkholderia. The sequence goes on from NZ_JAPWKB010000003.1 coordinate 35,794, forward strand.
CCGTGAATCCAGCCATCGGCACTCAGGATATTTCCGCGCAACATGTCAGGTCTCGTGGGTAACAGGCTGGCCGCGCCACTCGGCGACCAGGTCGTAACATTCGCTGCGGTAGTACATCTGCGTCACTTCGACAGCGCACTGACTCGCGCTATAACCGGTGCGCGTGATCTGCAGCAGCGCCGTGCCCGTCGCGACGTCGAGTTGCACGGCGACCGTGGGCGGCGCGGCGACCGCGCGAAAATGCTCGAGCGCACGCACCACCGGCGCGCCGCCATATGACAGCGTCGCGTGGGGTGAATCGGGTGAATCAGGTTCGATGCCGAGCGGCCGTGTCGTACGTTCGACGCCGATCACGGTTGCGCCGGCAATCCGCACGCGCTCGACCTGCACGACTTCCGCGCCCGGCGACACACCGAACTGGAACAACTCATCGGTGGACGCGGCGCGAATCGTCCGCGATACCTCGCGTGTACTGCGCAGGCCGGACGGTCCACGCGTCAGCATCGTCAATCCGGCGACTCGTGCGACTCCGTCATCCGGCGACCGCACGAACGTGCCCGCGCCCTGGGTGCGACGGATCAAACCCTGCTGCGCCAGCAGCGACATGGCCTTGCGCGAGGTCACTCGCGACACGTTCAACGCTTCGGCCAGCAAGCGCTCGGACGGCAGCGCGTCACCGCTGCGCCATGCACCGCGACGGATTGCGTCGGCCAGCCGGGTCGCCATCTGCACATACAGCGGCGTCGCGATACGCGGATCAGGCTGGATGTCGTGCCAGTTCACGCGCATCGACCTTCCCCACGAAAACAGCCGCCGACCGGCTCACGAAGCCGGATCGCGCGACGAGTCACGCACGCGTCACCGGTTGCGTCGCGTCGCGATAGAGCACGCACGCGACGTCGTGATGACCCGGCATCTGCACCAACGGCGGCACGGCTGTCGCGCATTGCGCGATCGCGCTCGGACAGCGCGTATGGAACACACATCCCGACGGCGGATTCAGCGGGCTCGGCACTTCGCCCGCGAGCAGGTCGCGCGGATCGAACCGCCGCGTCGGATCGGGCACCGGCGAACTGCGCGTCAGCGCCTGCGTGTACGGATGCAGACCGCCGTCCTGGATACCGCTGCGGCTCGACAACTCCATGACCCGGCCCAGATACAGCACCAGCACCCGGTCGCAGATTCCCTGGACGATCGGCAGATCGTGCGAAACGAACAGGATCGCCAGATTCAGCGATTCGCGCAGTTCGAGCAGCAGATTGACGATCTGCGCCTTGACCGATACGTCCAGCGCCGCGACCGCTTCGTCGGCGACCAGCACCTTGGGCTGCAAGGTCAGCGCACGCGCAATCACGACGCGCTGCTTCTGTCCGCCCGACAGTTCATGCGGATAGCGCTGCAACACCGACGCAGGCAAACCGACCACGTCGAGCAGCTTGCCGATGGTCGCGCGCTGCTGCGTGCGCGTACCGATCTTGTGCAGCGCGAGCGGTTCCAGCAGGCTCTGCTCGATCGTCATGCGGCCGTTGAGACTGCCGTTCGGATCCTGAAAGATCATCTGAAGGTCGCGGCGAACCGCGCGCAACGGCTTGCCGCGCAAACCCGACAGGTCTTGTCCGCGATAACGCACCGTGCCGCTCGTCGGCGGCATCATGCCGAGCGCAAGCCGCCCGAGCGTGGATTTGCCGCTACCCGATTCGCCGACGATGCCGACGATCTCGCCCGGCCGCACGTCGAACGACACGTCGGTCAATGCGTGCAGCACTTTCTTCGGTTGCAGGAACGCCTGCTGGACCGCGAACTCGCGGCATACCCGGTCGAACGACAGCACCGGCTGCACCGCCGCGCCGTCAGCCATCGTGCGGCTCGCTTCGCTCATCGTGTTCATGCCTTTTCCCAGAAATGACAGCGCACGCTATGGACTGCATCGACGCGCGATTCTTCCGGCACCTCGATCCGGCAGCGCGCCTCGACGCGCGGACAGCGATTGGCGAACCGGCAGCCTGTCGGCGCACCGACGATCGCCTCGATCTGGCCGGGAATGCCGCGCATCGTCGCGCCTTCGGACGGGCGCGGAATCGAGTCGAGCAGCGCTTTGGTGTACGGATGCTTCGGCGCGGCGAACAGGGTTTCGGTGGGCGCGGTTTCGACGATCTGGCCGCCGTACATCACCGCCACCCGATCCGCGATCTGCGCGACGACGCCCATGTCGTGCGTGATGAACACGACCGCCATGCCGCCGTCGCGCTGCAAATTGCGGATCAGATGGAGAATCTGCGCCTGGATCGTCACGTCGAGCGCGGTGGTGGGCTCGTCGGCAATCAGCACCGACGGCTCGCACGCCAGCGCGATCGCGATCATCACGCGCTGCCGCATGCCACCCGACAACTGATGCGGATACTGCCGCGCGCGCGAACGCGGATCGGAAATCCCGACCTTCCCCAGCAACGCGATCGCGCGTTCCTGTGTCTCGCCGCGCTTGCCCATGCCGTGAATCGTCAACGCTTCCTCGACCTGTTTGCCGATCCGCTGGACTGGATTGAGCGAGGTCATCGGTTCCTGGAACACCATCGAAATCCGGTTGCCGCGCATCTTCAGCATCTGCTTTTCGTCGAGCGCGAGCAGATCGACCGACGGCGCACCGTCTGCGTGCACCCACGCCTCGCCCGCGAGTTGCGCGCGCTCGTCGAGCAGGCGCATCAACGACAGCGACGTGACCGACTTGCCGCTGCCGGACTCGCCGACCAGCGCCAACGTCTCGCCGCGCCGCACCTGCATCGTGACGTCCGTCACGGCGTGAATCTGGCCGTTCGGTGAAGCAAACCGTGCACACAGATGCTTCACGTCGAGCGCGATGGCGTTTTGGCTCATATCATGCGGCCCGCAGCAGTCCGCTCTGTTCGACGATCGCGCGCACCTTCGCGGCGTGCACGTCGGACAGCACGGCATTCGGACGATTCATATGGCGATCGGTGAGCAGCCCCATCGCCTGCATCGCGGTCTTGAAACCACCGACGCCCGACGCGTTGCGGCTGGTGTCCGGAAAGCCCTGGAACACGATCTCGAACAGCGCGATCAGGCGTTGCTGTTCGGCGCGCGCGGTGTCCCAGTCGCCGGCCTTCGCCGCGTCGTAGAGGCGCACATAGCCGGCCGGATCGACGTTCGCGAGCCCCGGAACCGCGCCGTGCGCGCCGCCGAGCAGCGCGTAATCGACGGTGATTTCGGAGCCGGTCAGCACGGTGAAATCGGGCGCGCCGGCGAAATCGCGAATCACCATCCGCATGTTGCCGTCGTCGCCGCTGCTGTCTTTCAGCGCGACGATCGCCTTGCGTTCATACAAGGTGCGCAGCGTGTCGCGTTCGAGCTTGATATGCACGCAGACCGGAATGTCGTAGGCGATCAGCGGCAGATCGACCGCATCGCGGACGTAGCAGAAGTGATCGACGATCTCGGCCTGCGACGTGCGCGTATAGAACGGCGCGGTCAGCACCAGACCATCGACGCCCAGCGCGGCCGCCTGCTTCGCGTGATCGACGCAGCGATCGGTGGCCGTATCGATCACGCCTGCGATCACCGGCACGCGGCCGGCCGCTTCATCGACGGCAACGCGGATCACGTCGGCGCGGCGCGCGGCATCGAGAAACACCACTTCACTGGACGATCCGAGAATAAACAGACCATGCACCCCGCCGTCGATCAGATGCCGCACGACGCGTCGCAGCGACGCTTCGTCGATCTGCATATCCGGCGTCAACGGCGTGATGACGGGCGGCACGATACCGTGCAAAGAAAGTTGGCTCATTTTGCGTGTAATTCCTGATGGGACTTTGGATCAAAGGCGGCTCGGAGTCCGTCGCCGAAAAAGTTGGCGGCTAACGCCGTCACAACGATAAGAATGCCCGCGGGCAACCACATCCACGGATAGGCCTGCATCATCGACGCGTCGGTCGTCAGGCTGAGCAGGCTGCCCCAACTGGCGAACGGCATCTGGACGCCGAGGCCGAGAAAGCTCAGACCGGCTTCCATCATGATGGCCGACACGAAGTTCAGACTGGCGAACGAAACGATCACGTCGGTGGTGTTCGGCAGGCAGTGACGCACGATGATGTACGCGTCGCCCGCACCCATCAGCCGGGCCGCCGCGACGAAGTCGAGTTCGCGCACGGTCAGGATCCGGGCCCGCACCAGCCGCACCGCCAGCGGTGCGGTCAACACGCCGATGATCACGACGGTCTTGCCCGTGCCCGGCCCGAGCACCGCCGCCAGCGTCAGCAGCACGATGGTGGTCGGGAAAATCATCACCACGTCGACGATGCGCATGATCAGCGTGTCGATCTTGCCGCCGAAGTAACCGGCGATACCGCCGAGCACCAGCCCGATCGCCACCGACAGCAATGCGCTCAGGACACCGACCGTCAGCGACACCTGGCCCGCCGCGAGCGTGCGGGTGAGCATGTCGCGGCCGGTTTCGTCGGTACCGGACCAGTGGGCTGCCGACGGCGGCAACGACACCGACATCAGATCGATCGTGTTCGCGCCGTACGGACTCATCAGCGGCCCGACGATGCACATCAGCACCACGATGCCGAAGATCGCCAGCCCGGACACCGCGAGGCGGTTGCGCATGAAGCGGCGCAGAACGGGCGACTTCATCCGGCGTGCTCCAGGTGTGGCCACGCCGGGCACGGCCAATTTCTGTTCCATTCGAAACTCTCCATCATGGACGGCGCGTGCGTGCAGCAAGCGCGCGGGCGCACCGCCGTGTCTGCGGCCGGAACCATGTCAGTTAAGGGCGATGCGCGGATCGATCAGCGCATACACGACGTCGGTCAGAAGATTGACGACCAGCACCGCAATCGCGATCCACAGCGTGATGCCCATGATCAGCGGGTAATCGCGCGCCGCGATGCCGTCCAGCAGCAGCGTGCCCATGCCCGGCCACGAAAAGATCGTCTCCAGAAACACCGCGCCGCCGATGATGTTCGCGAAGTTCGCCCCGATCACCGTGACGATCGGAATCAGCGCGTTGCGAAACGCGTGCCGCGTCAGCACTTGCGAGCGGCTCAAGCCTTTTGCGCGCCCGGTGCGGATGTAGTCCTGCGTCAGCACTTCGAGCAGACTGGCCCGCGTGTAGCGCATCAGGATCGCGACGTACTGGATCGACAGCACGGATGCGGGCAGGATCAGGTGCCACAGGATGTCCCCGGCTCCGCCTTTGCCGGGCGTCGCGTAACCGCCGGTCGGAAACCAGCCGAGCGTCATCGACAGGAAATACAGCGCGAGAATGCCGACGAGAAACACCGGTCCGCTGACGCCGATATACGCCAGCAGCGCCAGCCCGTGATCGACGACGCTGCCTTTCATATGCGCGCTGACGAGCCCCAGCAGCACACCGAGCACCACGCCGATACCGATGCCGGTTCCGGTCAGCAGCAAGGTGGCGGGCACGCGCCGCGCAATCTCGCGGCTGACCGGCGAGCCATCTTTGTAGCGGTAGCCGAGATTGCCCTGCGCGACTTCCTTCACCCAGAAATAGAACTGCGCATACGCGGGCCGGTCGAGACCCAACTGATGACGTAACGCTTCTTTCTGCACTGCCGTGATCTCGCGCCCGGGCGGCGAGAACGCATCGACCGGATCGCCCGGCGCAAGCCGCACGAACACGAATACGACGGCGAGCACTGCGAGCAGGATCGGGATGTTGAGCAGGAACCGCTTGATCAGATAATTAGCCATGTCTGCCACTCACGAAAGCGGCGAACGCAACGCTCGCCGGAGATCGGGCCGTCGGGCCGTCATTTGATCGACCAGCGTTCGGCGTGATCCATATAGCGTCCGCCGCCGGGCGCCGGTGTCCAGACGAAGTCCTGCACGTGCGTGGACACGCCCGCGAAACGATTGGCTTCGAGAATCGGCAGCCACGGCAGGTTCGCGTTGGTGTAGCGGCACACGTCCTGGTAGATCGCCGGACGTTTCGCGACGTCCGATTCCGCGCGGCCCTGATCCATCAGCGCGTCGAGTGCGGGCATGTTGACGCGCATCACGTTGTAGCCGCGCGGCGGCGCATAGTCCGACTTCAATACGCTGGTCAGCACGTCGGGGTCCGGGCCATTGGTCACGCCCGCATACACCATCGAGAACTTGCCGCCGCGCACCAGTTCGCCGTAGGTCGGCGCATCGACGAAACGCGGTTGCACGTTCACGCCGACTTGCGCGAGCATCGACTGGATCACCGCCATCGCGTTCTTCGATACCGGGTCGCTGTAGTAGGTCAGCAGTTCGATCGGCTGTCCCGCGATCTTGTCCCAACCGGCCTGCGCGAGCAGTTGCTTCGCTGCGGCGGGGTTGAATGCGTACGGGTTCAGATTACCGGGCACATAGTGCGAATCGGTCAGCACGCAGTTCGCGAGCTTCGCCTGACCGGCATACAGGTTCTTCACCAGCGCGGCGCGATCGATCGCCATCAGCAAAGCCTGGCGGACCCGCACGTCCTTGAAGCGCGGATCGGCGAAATTCAGACCGACGTAATTCAGCACGCGCGACGGACCGGCGACCGTGCGGAACTTGTCCGATTTCGTATTACGGACCTGCGCCAGCGACATGTAGCTGTATTGGATATCGCCGGACTGCAACGCGAGGACGGCCGCGCCGTCGTCCTTGAAATAGCGGTTGATCAGCGTGTCGACTTTCGGACGGCCACGGTAGTACTGCGGATTGGCGTCGAGTTCGACGTACTGGTCCGGCACGTACTTGCCCCACTTGTACGGGCCCGTGCCGACCGGCCCGGTCTTCCACCACGACGCGGTGCGCAGGTCCTTGACCGGGACGTTTGCCAGCGCGTGTTGCGGGACGATCATCACGTTCGTCAACGCATCGAGCAACGCGAGATTCGGCTTGTCGAGGTTGAGGACCACGGTGTAGTCGTCGGGTGCATCGACGCTCTGGATATCGGACAGGCGTGCCCAGAACTGATTCGGCAAGTCGGGATTCTTCAGCAGATCCAGCGTGAACTTCACGTCTTTCGCCGTGAATTTCTGGCCGTCCTGCCACTTCACGTCCTTGCGCAACCGGAAGGTGATTTTCCTGCCATCGGGCGACACGGTCCAATCGCTGGCGAGATCGCCGTCGATGCGGCTCATATCGACGTTATAGAGCACCAGCGTGCCGAAATACTTGTTGAACCAGCTATATCCTGCCGTCGCCGTCAACGGATTGAACTGCTGCGGTGCACCGGCCGGACCGGTATCGAAGGCGCCCGTCATCGTGCTGCCGGCGGCCTGCGTCGCGCCCAGAATGGCGCCGGTTGCGAGCACGCAGACAGCCATCGCGTGGGTTCCATTGCGGAATTTCATCCTCTAGCTCCTTGGTTCGGTTTGCTTGCAACGCCCGGCCCGCCTGGGTGCCGACCGGTTGCCTGTTGTGTCGCCCATTGCGCCGCGCCGATCAGGCCCGAATCCGCGCCCAGTGCGGCAGGCATGACAGCGATCCGCGTCAGTGCCGGACCGGCCTGTAACGCCGCGCGGATCCGTTCGGGCATCGACGGCGCCAGCCCCACGCTGCCGCCGATCACGACCTGCCCGATGTCGACCAGCATCGCGCAATTGGCGATCGCTTCGGCCACCGCCGTGGCTGCGCGGGTCAGAATCTGCGCGGCGCGGCTGTCGGTTGCGGCTCGCCCGAAAACCGCGCGACTATCGAGCGGCTCGCCGAACCAGGCCGTGGCCTGGCGCGCGATGGCCGTGCCCGACGCCACGCTTTCGAGGCAACCGGTACGGCCGCAACCGCAACGCACGGGCGCGTCGAGCGGCAGCGTGCCGAGCGTCGCGTGACCGATATGTCCGGCGAGTCCCGATGGTCCGACCTGCAAGCGATGCCCGAGCACAAGTCCGCCGCCGACACCCGTGGACAGCGTCATGTAAAGCAGATTGCCGACCGCCCGTCCGCCTGCGCAATATTCGGCCCACGCCGCCGCCTGCGCGTCGTTCAGCATCACGACGGGGCAGCCGAAACGCGCGGCCAGGAAGTCGTGCAGCGCGAAGCCATTCCAGAACGTAATGATGTTCCGGTTGACCGCATGAATCCGGCCTTCGCTGACAAAACCCGTACTCGCGACCGCGACCCGTTCCGGCGACGGCAAACCGGCCGTGAGCGCGTCGATCGCGGCGGCGAAGCCGTCCACCGCTTGCGGCATCGGCACCTGTCTGCGCGTGACAATCTGCTCGCCGTCGATCATCGCGGCCGCGATCTTGGTGCCGCCGATATCGAACGCGAGAATCACGACTGCGTCTCCGCCGTTGCGCTCATCGCGTCGACGAACCAGCCGGTGATGTGTTCGACCCGCGTAATCGCCGAGCCGACCGTCACCGCAAACGCGCCCGCTTCCAGCGCGCGTGCCGCGTCTTGCGCCGTTTTGAGCCGCCCTTCGGCGACCACCCGAAAACCGCGCGAGCGCCATGCGGACATCAATGCATAGTCGGGTTCGGTCTGGTTCGTTTCGGTTTCCTGCGTATAGCCGGACAGCGTGGTCGCAACGATCTCGAAGCCCAGTTTCGCGGCGGCGATACCGTCGGCTTCGGTCGCGCAATCGGCCATCGCGATTGCGCCCGCCGCGTGCACTGCATCGAGCAGCGCCGCGACCGGAACCGGACGTGTGCGAGCGGTCGCGTCAACGGCGATGATCTGCGCGCCGGCATCCGCGAGCGCCTTCACATCGGCAACGTAAGGCGTAATACGCACTGCGCTGTCCGGCAGATCCCGCTTCACGATACCGACGATCGGCACATCGACCACAGCCGACACCGCGTGCACGTTTTCGACACCTTCGATCCGCAACCCCGCCGCTCCACCCGCGACGGCGGCAAGCGCCATCGCGACGATCGTATCGACGCGATCCATCGGGCCGTCCGTGACCGGTTGGCACGACACGATGAGTTTGCGGCTGAGTACTTCGACGTCCATATTCGGCATCCCGTGAGTGGCTGGTCCGATACGACGAGACGGGTGAACATCTCTTTCTTACCGGATGATATTGGATATCTGATATCTGATCTTAGCACTGCAATTTTAGCTTCGCCAACTGTTTTGTTGGACTGGATTGCGATGCCGGTTTTGAGGGAGCGAAACGGAATACCCGCTATTCGCAGGCGTCGAATTCACGGCGGATATGGATCGCACCGTCGCGCAAGCTAACGATCTGACGATACGGGCGCGGGTCGGCCGTCGGGAAATCGGAACGGAAATGCGCGCCGCGACTTTCGGTGCGCGCGCGCATCGCGTGCATCAGCACGCTTGCGACGCGCACGGCGTGATACGCATCGAATCCGCAGACCAGCGGATTGCACGCGGCGTCCAGTGCATCGAGCACGTCGAGGGACGTCGACAACGACGCGTGGTCGCGAAGCACGTTCGCATCGGCCCACAACCGCTCCCTGACGCTGCGGAGCATGTCGCTTGCCGCTGCGGGCGCGAGCGTGGAGGTGGCGGCGGCGTCGAAGCTGGCGCACCATCGGCGGAAATCGCGTTCGATCTCGTCGAACGACGGCGCGCGCCGGTCCGCTTCGATGTAGCGCGCGGCCGTCTCGATCGCGCGGCGGGCGAACACGAGACTTCCGCCGACCGAGTTTCCGCCGAGCCGATTCGCGCCCTCGATCGCCGACGCTACTTCGCCGACGGCAAACAGTCCGGCGATTGCAGTTTCGCCGTGGTCGTCGATGCGGATGCCACCGTTGCAACTGTGCGCGAACGGCGCAACGCAGATTTCATCGCGACACATATCGATGCCCATGTCGCGCTTCAACCAGTCGAGATACACCGCATAGAAATCGGACCGCTGTTCATACAGCGCTGCGTGAAAGGTCAGACGCACGCCGCTGGAGCCTGCGCGAATCGCCTGCATCATGCGTGTGTCGAAGGTGCGCGACGCGTAGTCGGTGCTGAATGGCGCATAGGTACTGCGTTCGGCCCACATCGCCTGCGCGGCGGATGCGGACATATCGGCGAGCAGATCGCGGCCCTCGCGATCGAACATGCCGGTGCAGTATTTCAGCGTGTGCTCGCCGAATAGCACCTTGTATCGGGGCGATACCAGCCCGGGAATGAACTGGATATATTCCATGTTGACCAGTTCGCAACCGGCTTCGAGCGCTGCGGCGTGGCCGCCGCCATAGAGATGGTTCGGATAGAGATTGTGGCGATACAGGCTCGCCATGCCGCCCGTCGCGAGAATCATCGTCTTGCAGCGGACCAGTAGCCACTCGCCATCGCGCTCCAGTACCGCGCCGACGACGCGCCCCGCCTCGGTCTGGATCCTGACGAGGCCGGTCCGTTCGAGCGGCACGATCGCTTCGTTGCCGGCGACGATGTCCCGCGCCCGCTGCGACGCCCCCGCCCAGTCGCCGATCATGAATATCTTGCGCGCATGCGCGGCGAAACATGCGGGACGGCCGTCCGCGCGCAACCAGGGTTCGAAGCCGATCGCGTCGAGCGAATCGATCACGTTCGGCGAATCACGCAGATACGCATCGACGATGGACGGATCGTTCATCCCCTGCGCCGCGCGCGCGATGTCGTAGCGAAACGGCTCGATGTCGTCGGCGTCGTTCGTGACCTGAACGCCGAGACTCGCTTTCTTCGGGAAATAGCTAGCGCCACCGGCAATCTTGCCTTTCGTCGCGAGGATCGTGCGCCAGCCGCGCCCGGCCGCCTGCGTCGCGGACACCAACCCGCCAATGCCGGCACCGACGACGAGTACGTCGCAATCCAGTCTCGTCAGATCGGGCGGCATGCGTCATCCATTCATGTTTGATATCAGATATCTTAACATTTGGAGACTCTAATCCGTCGTGGGGTTTTCCCGCCGTTCCGCACACTCGACGTGGGGAACGGCGTTGGCGCGCTGACGCGGCGCCGCGCGTCAGGTCAGGCTGTTTCCTTGACCTTCGAGATGCCGCCGATTCGCGAGAAGATCGTGTTGAAGTGCTTTTCGTAGGCGCTGATCAGGCCTTTGAGGTCTTTCGCTTCGATCATCTTGACGATATCGGCGTGATCGCGCGCCGACGCTTCCTGCGCCTTGCGCGTGGGCGACGCGCTGCTCTGATCCATGCGATTGAACACGCGCCAGAACAGATCGGTCAGCGTGTTGAGAAACGCATTGCCGAGACAGCGATACATGGTTGCGTGAAACTGGCGGTCTTCGTCTTCGAATAGTTCGCCCGCTTTCGCTTTTTTCATCATCCGGCTTGCCAGTTCACGGAGTTCCTGAACCTCTGCCGGCTTGATCTGCTCGATGACGGACGGGACCGAACCCAGTTCGATGGCCGCGCGCACCTGCAACAGATCCTTGAGACTGCGGCCGTCGGAAACGAACGCGTACGGCAGGTTTTCGATAATCGAATCGAACGAAAACGCTTTGACGTAGATGCCCTCGCCATGACGCGATTCGACGATGCCCAGCGACTCCAGACTCTTCATCGCCTCGCGCAGCGAAGGCCGGCTGATACCCAGATCTTGCGCGAGAACGCCTTCAGGCGGTAATGCGTCGCCGAATTGCAGCTTGTGGTCTTCGATATATTTTTTTATTTCTATCTGGGCCTGCCGATAGGCCGGAACACGAGTCGTCATTTGAGTTTCACCATGTCATAAACATTCACGTCGTTGCGCTGAACGCTTCATCCCGACATTTTGAAATGCGCATTGCCGAAGAATCAAAAACGTCGGTCAGACATCAGATATCCGATTGTAGCATTGCGAACTGCGTGCTGCGCTGCCGGGCACGCCGGTTCGCACTCCGGCTTTTGCGCATCCACTGATGGATTCCGACGTAACATCGATCCGGACACCCGACGCATTCCCGGAGACACCACAATGCACACGGCCGAATCTAAAACCATCAGCATCTCGATCGATCGCAGCCCGCAACAGGTTTATGACTTTACCGTGCAACCCGCGTCGTTCGCGCGCTGGGCGTCGGGTCTCGGCACACCGCTCGGCAACGAAGGCGCCGTGTGGCGCTTCGAAGGCGAGAGCGGCCCGGTGTCGGTTCGTTTCACCGAACCCAATGCGTACGGCGTGCTCGATCACGCGGTGATCCTGCCCGACAGCACGGAGATTTACGTGCCGATGCGCGTCGTCGCAAACGGCGCGGGCACTGAGGTGCTGTTCACGCTGTTCCGCGTCGCGGGCATGAGTGACGAGAAATTCGCCGCCGACGCCGATTGGGTGCTGCGCGATCTGACTGCGCTGAAAACCCTGCTCGAAGCAGAGTAATCCAGACGGCGCGATCATCTCCACGATGACGGCGCAGCGCTAGGTTGGATCCAGAAAGCCATTCCGGAACGCTCGCAACACGTCCTCCGACCCATCGACGGCGTCGAACATCTGTCCCGCCGCGCGCGCTATAAGATCGCTTTCCAGCAACGCATAGCGTGCCCGGTCGCCGAGAATCGCTTCGATTGCGTCGAAGGTCGGCGGCAACACGACACGTCGCGCGTCCTGACCCAGCAGGCCAGCGGCCGCGAGCGTCAGATCGAATCCGTGTTGCCGGAGCAGTTCGCCACCGACCTCCCAGATCCGCTCAGCGTTACCGGCATCGAGATAATGCCGAAGCAGCAACAGCAGGTCCGACGCGTCCTTGTTGCTCTGCGCGCGCCGATCTTGCCACGCGAGCAATTTCAGCACTGCGAGCGCGGGCAGCGTCACCACCGGCACGACCAGACCCGCGTCGACTTCGACGTCGACGGCCGTATCGAAAGCCTCCTGAAAGCCCAGTACACGCATCACGGTTTCACCGGCCGGTGGCCATCCGATCGAACCTTCGGGCTGTTCGATCTGCCCGAAAGGAACCAGATCCAGCGGCACCGGGCGACCGGTTTCCGGGTCGCGGAACATCAGCCTTTGCTGCGCGTTGCGGTCTCGCGCGAACAGGCCCGTTCCCTCCAGCGCCGCGATAAACGCTTCGTGCGCGTCCCAGCTGACGGCGCACACGGCGACATCGACATCACGGGTTGCGCGGTCCGGACGCTGTCCGTAGACGTGCCACAGCAGGATGTCGCGCGCGGTCGCACCCGCGACGACACACGCCGCGCCAAGCTCGCGTGTGGTGTCGCACACGCGGCCTAGCAGCGCGAGCGTGGTGGGATGAAGCGGACGCGCGTCGCTGACTTCAAGCCGCGTGCGTGGCGAGATACTGTTCATTGATAACGTGAGCGGTCTCGATGTTGCGGCTGTCGCCGGAAGCGATCAGGTCGGCGTAAATCAGCAACGGATGAACCAGCGACGGCTTCGTTTCCGGCGGCCAGCCCTCCGCAAGTGCGTCGGGCCAGAATGCCTCGACGATCTCGACGTCGCCGTTCGGATCGGGGCGCAACCTCGCCTTCAGCAGGAAATCGTGCGTGGGCGCGGTATGACTGTAGATCGTCACGTTCGCGGAACGCAGATTGTGGGTCAGCTGTTCGGCGGCGGCCTCGCCGCCAAGGCGGGCATCGAACGCTGCGAAGTCGAAAGACTGCCACCAGTCGCGCGACGTGCTGGCGAATTGCTGCGACGCGAGTTTGGTGCGCAGCCGCGTCGGATAGAGCGCCGTCCATTCCTGTGCGAATTTAGGCCAGTCGGGAATCAGGCGCTCGCCGTTCCGGCGCGCCGCGACAAGCCCGCGATGAAGCAGGTCGTCGATGACCTGATTGACCGTGCTGAGCGCGACGCCGGAGGTTTCGGCGATGGTCCGGAACGGTTCCTTGACGAGGCCGGGCTGCGTTGCGAGCGCGAACATGACCTGCATGCCCTTGCGGGTGGTCGCGCGTGTGGCGGGCCTGGCGACGGCCGCCGCAGGCCTCGGCCGGCCGCCGATCAGGATGGTGGCCTCGGGTTCGTTGATATAGACGTTGCCGGCCGTGTCGATGAAAGGCGAATTCCGTTCGATCAACTGCCGGGCAAGATCCGGCGCGATAAACGGCGCGACCAGCAACAGCGGGCGCGCGCCAGCGTGGGTGGAACCGGCGCGCCGTGAGTCGAGCACCAGACCGGGCGCCCTCGCCCGCGCTTCGATATGCGCGGGCAATCTGAACTGCTTGCCCGCGACGTCGAACTGGATCGTCGCATCGACCATCGGCCCCGCAAATTCGTCCGTGGAGACGGCTTTCGCCCGGAACACGCGCGTGGCGTCGGCGAAGGCGGTGCATGCCTGCGCGAGAACCTGATGACCCGTCAATGAAAGCGCTGATCCGGATGGCACGGCGACGTCCTTCTGTACGATTTTTATAGAGTGTACTGAAAAAACGTACAGAGTCAATAAATCGTACAATCAGAACGTAAACCCTTGATATCTATTCAATATCAGACCGTTCTCAGCGTCGAACCGCAAACCGCCCGTTACGGTGTTTGCAGCGTGCCGTCGGCCAGCCGCGTTTGCGTCCACGTCGTCACCGTGTTTTCGCACGGATATTTCGCGGCCTCGACCTCGTCGATATCGACGCCCAGACCCGGCTTGTCGTTCGCATAGACGTGCCCGTTGCGGAACTCGGGCAAGCCGGGGAACACGTCCAGCAGCGCGGCGCGCGGCCCTTTCAGCGCCTGGATGACGAAGTTCGGCGGCTCGGTGCCGGACCATTCCTGAACGCCGAAGTTACGCGAGGCGAGATCGATGTGAATGTTGGCCGCGTGCGCGAGCGGCGACATATCGCCCGGTCCGTGCCACGCCGTTCTCACGCCGAACTGCTCGGCGAAAATCTGCAATTTGCGCCCGGCCGTAATGCCGCCGATCTGACTCAGATGCACCCGGACGAAATCGATCAACCGTTCGGTGATCAGGAATCGCCATTCGTACGGGTTGTTGAACAGCTCGCCCTGCGCGAGCGGCGTGGTCGTCTTCGCGCGCAACTGACGCAACCATTCGCCCTCTTCCAGCGCGATCGCATCTTCGAGGAAGAACAGCTCGAACGGTTCCAGCTCGCAGGCAAAACGTATCGCGTCGACGGGTTTGAGCCGTTCGTGGACGTCATGACACAGCTCGATATCGAAGCCCAGACGGCTGCGCAATCCGTCGAACAGCTTGAGGGTTTCGCGCATGTATTTGCGGCTGTCGAGATACACGCCGTCCGCGGAACCCTGCGGCGCATGCGCCGGCGCGCGACCGAAACCGCCGCCGCCATAGCCGCCGCTCTGACAGCGGATATGCGTGATGCCCTGCTCGCGATAACGCTGGATGTTGTCGCTCAGTTCGCTCAGATCGCGACCGTCCGCGTGACGATAGACCGGCACGCCTTCCCGGCACTTACCGCCGAACAACTGATAGAGCGGCATATTCGCCATCTTGCCCTTGATGTCCCAGAGCGCCATGTCCACACCGGAGATCGCGTTGTTCTCGATCGGGCCGTTGCGCCAGTACGCGTTCTGATGCATCAACTGCCACAGTTCCTCGATCGCCTCCGCGTCACGACCGATCAGCAACGGCCGCATGTATTCCTCGATCAGACACTGGACCGCCACGTGACGGTACGCAAAAGTCGCGCAACCCAAACCGAACAGCCCCGGTTGATTGGTCTCGATCTTCACGACGATCAGGTTGATGCCTTCCGGCGCGGTGAGGATGACTTTTACGTCCGTAATCAGGGTTGCCATTGTCTGTTTGCCTTTGAATCGGGAATTGCGGACCGGCCACGCCGCATCGTGCGATGCACGACGCGCGCAGCCGGTCGGGAGATCAGGTGCGGCTGACCGCGAGTGCGTCGTCGCGGCGGTTCAGTTCTTTCGAATGCGCGGGCACGGTGATCATCAGGATCACCGACAGCAGCAGTCCGCCCGCCATGAAGATGTACGACGCCGCCGGGCTGCCGGTCGCGCCGTTCAGATAGCCGACCACCCACGAACCGAGGAATGCGCCCAATGCGCCGCATGCGTTGATCAGACCGATCGCGCCGCCGAGCACGTTGCTGGGAATCAACTCGGGCACCAGCGCGAAGAACGGTCCGTACGGTGCGTACATCGTTGCGCCCGCAATCACCAGCAACGCGAACGACAGCCAGAAATGCGTGCCGCCGACCAGATACGACGCGACGAACGCGATGGTGCCGACGAGCAGCAGCGGCCACACGAACAGCTTGCGGTTATGGGTCTTGTCCGACAGCCACGAGCCGAGCAGCATCAGCACGATCGCAGCCAGATACGGCACGGCGGCCAGCCATCCGACCGACACGATATCGATCGTCGCCGCGGCCTTGAGAATGGACGGCAGCCACATGATGAAGCCGTACACGCCGATGCTCCACAGCGCGTGGATCGCACAAAACTTCAATACGATCGACGAGCGGAACGCGCTCTTGTAGTCGCGCACGGGCGCGATATGCGCCTGCTCGGATTTCAGACGCGCCTGCAATTCGTTTTTCTCGTCGTCGCTGAGCCAGCTTGCGTCGGCCGGGCGATCCTTGACCGTGAACCACCACACCACGGCCCAAATCAACGCGGGCGCGCCTTCGATCACGAACATATGGCGCCAGCCGAAACCATGCACCAGATAGCCGGACACCACCGACATCCACAGCACCGTCACCGGATTGCCGAGAATCAGGAACGTGTTTGCACGCGAGCGTTCGGTACGCGTGAACCACCGGCTGATGTACATCAGCATCGACGGCATCACGGCGGCCTCGACCACACCCAGCACGAAGCGCAGTACCATCAGCATCGGAATATTGCTGACCATGCCAGTCGCTGCCGCGCACAGTCCCCACAGGATCAGACTGAAAAAGATCAGTTTCTTGACGCTGTTTTTCTGCGCGTAAATTGCCCCCGGCACCTGAAACAGGCAATAGCCGAGAAAGAACAGCGAACCGATCAGCGACGACGTGCCGTGCGTGATGCCCAGATCGCGATCGATACCCGCTGCCGCTGCAAAACCGTAGTTCGCACGATCCAGATACGCGAGGCTGTAAGTGATGAAGATGATCGGCATCAGATACCACCATCTCTGTACTGCGAACGATTTTGCGCTTTCCATGACGTCTCCTGAGGATGCTACGGGTATCACACGCTAGATGCGATTTCGTCGAGGCCGCTTTGTGGTTGTTGGATCGGCCTCGTCTTGCTGCTGATGCTGATGCTGCTAAACGTCTAAAGCACGGCGAGCCAGCCGCCGTCGACATAGATGATCTGACCGTTCACATAGCTCGATGCCGCCGACGACAGAAACACCGCCGTGCCCACCAGCTCTTCCGGCTTGCCCCATCGCTGCGATGGATTGCTGCTCTTGACCCACGCGTCGAAGGTGGCGTTCTCGACCAGCGGCTTGTTCATATCGGTCAGGATGTAGCCGGGTCCGATTGCATTCGCCTGAATATTCGACGCGGCCCATTCGGCACTCATCGCGCGCGTCAGCATCTTGATGCCGCCCTTCGCCGCCGTGTACGGACCGACCGTTGCGCGTGCCGCTTCGCTTGTCAGCGAGCCGATATTGACGATCTTCCCGCCCGTGCCGCGCGCGATCATCCGTTTCGCCGCCTGCTTCGACACGATGAACGCGCTGGTCAGATTCGTATCGATCACGCGCTGCCAGTCGCTGAGTTCGAGTTCAACGAGCGGCTTGCGAAACTGGATACCGGCATTGTTGATCACGATATCGATCGCCACGCCCGCCTCGTCCCACTTCGCAAACGCGTCGGCGACGGCGTTTTCGTCGGTCACGTCGAACGCGCGCCCCGATGCGTCAAAGCCTTTCGCGTTGAGTGCTTCGACCGCTCCGGCCACGGTTTCGGCACGCGTGCCGTTCAGGATCACGCGCGCGCCCGCGCTCGCCAGCCCTTCTGCCAGCGCCAGGCCGATACCGCGCGCCGAACCGGTCACCAAAGCCGTGCGGCCGCTCAAATCGAATAGTTGCGTCATGCATGTCTCTCAGACTGGGGTTGGATTGATCGTGTCGTCCAGCCGCGCACGGTCTTCGAAATCCTGCTCGGCGCGCGCGATCAGCGTCAGCACGGCCGCTTCCGCGGCGACAGGATCGCCGCGCTCGATCGCGACGCACAGCGCTTCGTGCATCGGCAGCGAGCGCGCCGGACCGCCCGCGATTTCCGAGCTCAACTCGAAACTCGTGCGCAAGATCGCCGACAGCGCGTTCTGCATCTGCTGGACAAACTGGTTGTGACACGCAGCGAGAATGGCTGCGTGGAAGGCAAGGTCGGCGGGCACGTACTCGGCGTGCCCGGCCACTGCGCGTTCCATCGCCTTGAATGCACGACGCAAGGCGGTGCGGTCCTCCGGCGTCGCACGCTTCGCCGCGAGCTTCGCCGCGGCCGGTTCGATGATCAGCCGCAGTTCCATCAAATCCTGGATCAGACCGGCATCGACCGTGCCGGATCGCGCGCGCCACGTAATCACGTCGGGATCGAAGAGTTGCCATTCGGAACGCGGCAGCACGATCGTGCCGTACCGTCGGCGGACTTGCAGCATGCCCTTCGCCGACAGCGATTTCATCGTCTCGCGGATCGTGATCCGGCTTACCTGCAACTGCTCGGCGAGCACGGGTTCGGCAGGCAGGATGTCGCCGGGCGCGAACTGACCTGAGCAGATCTGTTCGCCCATCTGATCGAGAACACGTCGGTGGAGGGTCGCCATAAATCACTCTCTAGATCATACGTATGATGTAGAGAGTAGTTATTGGCAGCAAAACAGGCAATCAGGGTTGACCCTTGCGTGCGGGTGAACCCCCACGCAACGGGG
Source organism: Paraburkholderia sp. (assembly GCF_028283785.1). Classification (GTDB taxonomy): domain Bacteria; phylum Pseudomonadota; class Gammaproteobacteria; order Burkholderiales; family Burkholderiaceae; genus Paraburkholderia. The sequence goes on from NZ_JAPWKB010000003.1 coordinate 54,496, forward strand.
CCTGCATCCGGACAGCCGTCGGTTCCGGCTCGTCCGCTAGTCCGCCGAAAACACGACGGCCGCCGTATCGCCGACCTGCGTGAACGAGCGCACGAACCGGTAGACCTGTCCGTCGAGCGGCATCCGGTTGATGCCTGAACGGGTCAGCGCCAGCATGTCGTTGGCCATCGGTATCGCGATCGATCCGACCTGCTTCAACTCTTCGCGCAGCCCCGAAGGATCACCGAGATACACGGTGCAGAGGTCAGGCGTGTGTCGCATCATCACGATGCTTGCGCCGCTGTCGAGCGAGCGTTCGAGAAACTCCGCCAGCTTCTTCAGCGAGTCCGGTATGGGTTCGAGATGGTCGTCTACTGTTTTGAATTCGTTCGTCACTTTGCGCTCCCTGGCCTCGCGGCCGCTTACCTGTTTCGTCACGGCTTCGCGTTACATCATGGTCCGTCGCCGCGATAACGATATATGCAAAATGAAGCGATGGGTATGCCTGCGACGCTTCGTTGCGATGTGCAATGCCGTAGCCCGTCTCTTATCCAACACTTACCGCGTTTTTCCCCACGCAAATAAGTACCGCATCGGACCGCGCAATACACCTTTCCGAATGTGCTTCTCAAACTTACCGGACGTCCATGTTCGATCACAACATCGCGTGGCTCGCGTAACCTCCGGCTTTTCAATCACGCTGGTAATGCATGCTCCGCTTCAGACAGATCGAAGCCTTCCGTTGTGTCATGACAACCGGCACCAGTGTCAGCGCAGCGCAGAAGATGCACGTGACGCAACCGGCGATCAGCCGACTCGTCGCGGACCTCGAAGCGTACGTTGGATTCCGACTTTTCAATCGCGTCAAAGGCAGACTCGAACCTACCGAGGCTGGCCGACGTTTCTACCTGTCTGTCGAAGAGAATTTTCTTGGGCTGGAACGGCTCAAGCAGGTCGCGGACTCGATTCGCAGCGAGGTCAGCGAAGGCTTGACGGTTGCGTGTTTGCCGGTGATCGCGTCGACCTTGCTGCCACCGGTGCTAAGCGCCTTTTACGCGGAAACCGACGACATCACCGTGCAGGTCGAATCGGTGAAAGTGCCTGACGTCCTTTCGAAACTGCAAAATCATACGGTCGATGTCGCGTTGAGCATTGCGTTCGCGGCAGCGCCCGGCATCGAGGTCGAACCGCTGATCAGCATGCCGGCGTTGTGCGCGATGCCCGCGGATCATCCGCTCGCGACTCGCAGCGTCGTGCATCCGCAAGATCTCGAAAACGAACGGATGATCGGCTGGATGCCGAATTCGCACCATACGTACGAGCTCGAACTGGCGCTGTTCAAATCGAACACGTCGCGTCCGCGTTATACCGTCGTGACCGACACGGCCCACACCCGCTATGCGATGGTCGCGCACGGACTCGGGCTCTCGGTGGTCGAGCCGTTCGCATCGAAAGTCTGGCGCGCGCACAACATCGTTGTGCGGCCTTTCGAGTCGCCCGTGCGCTACGATTATGTGATCGCCTATCCCCGCACGAGTCTTCGCTCCGATGTCGTCGCGAGCTTCCGCAAGTCGGCGCTGAAGGTGATTGCCGAATACGACTTCGGCATCGAAACTTAGCCCGCCAAACGCAAATCGAGCGGTGCACACGAGGTCATTCCAGCGCGCTGGAATGACCTCTTTTCGTTCAGATGTTCAGACGCTCAGAAGAACTTGAACGGCATATTGACCGTCAGGCGATATTCCTGGCTGGTCGTGTCCGAGTAGTACGTCGAGCCGACGTGCCATGCCGCGAACAGCGAAACCTTGGTGCCCTTGAACCTACCGCTTTGCACCTTGTACGACGGCATAAAGCCGATCTCGTGATGGCGGCCCTGAATGTAGCTGCCGTTCTTCCAGTACAGGTCGTGATAGGTCGCGCTCGACGATGCATTCTCCGACGCACCCGCCGACGCGTTCGCGCCCCATCCCGTCACTGCCCACAGCATCGCCTTGAAACCCGGCAAGCCCGCCTGATCGCCGTAGAAGGTGTAGCGCAATTGCAGCGACTGTTCGTGCGGCGCGTTGTAGTCGACGTCCATCGAGTTCGCGAGATACACGCCATTGGTCTGGTTCACGTAGTCGAAGAACTGGTTGCCCAGGATCTTCTGATACGCGACCAGCACTTCGCTAAAGCCGTGCTGCGCCGAAAGCGACAGACTGTATGCGTTACTGTCGATCGGGCCTTGACGGTTCTCGCCGTCGCCGCGCGTCGCGTACAGATTCGCGAGACCGGTCCATTTGATCGTGTTCACACTGCCGATGCTATCGGTCACCGAACCGTAGTATTGCTTCCACACGTCTTGCGCCTGATCCGCATACAGCGAAGCCGTGCCGTTCTCGCTGAAATTCCAGTTGCCGCCGAACCACGTCAAGCGGTCGAATTGCGTTCCGCCGTAACTGGTGCTCAATTTCTGCAGATAGTCGGTGCCGCGCGCGCGAACCGCGTCGAAGCTACCGGCATCCAGCGACAGCGAACTCCATTCGTTGCTGGTCATCGTAATGCCGCGGAAAGTCGGCGGCAGCGCGCGGTTGTCGTGCGGTTCGACGAACGGATTCGTGACTATCTGCTCACCGTAACGCACCACGGTTTCGGAGATCCGCGCCTTCACGTCGAAGATTCCCGGATACGCCCACGCCAGCTGGTTGGCGCCGTTGCCGGTCTTCGACACGTGCACCATGTTGCCCGCGCCGGTTCCGCCGTCGAGCTTGAGCGCGGCATACAGCGACGCATCGATACCGAAGCCGATCAGCCCTTTGGTGAAACCGGATTCATAGTTCAGCATCGCCGACTGCACCCATGCATGACGACGCGCGGAACCCGTCACGTCCGCATAGTCCGAGTAATTGCGAAACAGCACGCTCAAATGACTATCCGCGATAAAGCCCTGGCTTTTCGCCTGGCTCGATACCTGGACGATTTGCGATGCGGTTTGAGCATCTTCCGCATTGACGACCGCATTCTTCGTTTCCGCTGCAGGCGACACGCCACCGGCAGCGACGGACGGCGTCGCGACTGGCGCGCCGGACTGCGGCCCGTTGTCGTCCGCGAACGCGGGTTGCATGGCTGCAAGCACACATGAAACAGCTACGGCGATACTGGTTTTGTTCATCGCTGGATCCCGAGATCGTTTTTTTGGTGAAACCGGCTATGACTGCGGATCGCGTCCCTGCCGGAACGAGGCGCGAACGGTCCCCTCGCCTTGCGGACCAGGCAGGGCGAAAAGTGCAACGAGAAAATTCGGAGAAACCGGCCCGGGTATCAGGAAACCGGTTCACGCACGAGCGGCGTCATAGATGAATGCACGCAGCCGAGCCGCTGTCGCGGCGGGGCCGCAGCGCCGGGCGCGCGTCGGCGCAACGGGCTTCGGCCTGCGGACAGCGGGTGCGAAACACGCAGCCGCTGGGCGGAGAAATCGGACTGGGAATATCGCCGCTGAGTATCTGCACGACCTTCGCGCGCTCGACCGCCGGATCGGGCACCGGCACCGCCGACAGCAACGCGCGCGTATACGGATGGCTCGGCGCGTCATACAGATCGCGCTTGTTTGCCAGCTCCATCACGCGGCCCAGATACATCACGAGCACGCGATCCGAGATATGGCGGACCACGGCGAGATCGTGTGCAATGAAAATCACGGCAAGACCGAGTTCGGCTTGCAAGGTCTTGAGCAGATTGACGATCTGCGCCTGCACCGACACGTCGAGCGCGGACACCGGCTCGTCGCAGACGATCAGCTTCGGTTCGACGATCAGCGCACGCGCAATGCCGATCCGCTGACACTGACCACCCGAGAACTCGTGCGCGTAGCGGTTGATCATGTCGTCGCGCAGGCTCACTTTCGCCATGATCGCGCGGGTGCGGCGCAGCGTTTCGTCGCGCGACAGACCCGGCATATGCACCTTCAACGGCTCCGCGATCAGCTGACCGACCGTCATGCGCGGATCGAGCGACGCGAGCGGATCCTGAAAAATCATCTGCGCGTCGGCGCGCAGGCTTTGCCATTGCTGCCGGTTCGCGTGTCGTCCGACCGGCATCTCGCGGCCCATCCAGTGAACCGTGCCCGATTGCACGGCCACCAGGTTGAGGACCGCGCGCGCCAGCGTGGACTTGCCGCAACCCGACTCACCGACGATCGACAGCGTCTCACCGGGATGCACGTCGAAGCTCACGTTATCGACGGCCGTCAGCGTGCGGGCGCGCGACCACGGCAGGCGTTTCTTGTCGGCGACCTTGAACTGGACGCATAGATCGCGCACCGACAGCAGCGGCGTATCGCGGACATCAGACATGGTGCGTCTCCTGCGGGGCGGTAACGGTATCGACAGAACGATGGCAAGCGCGCAGCCACGGACGGTCCGGCGCGGTTGCCGTCATTGCGATCGCGTTCGCGTGCGTATCCGCACCGGCGTCGACGCCGACCGGCTGCAACGCGGGCGCATGCGTCGCGCACGCTTCGTCGGCAAAGCCGCAGCGTTCGTGGAACGGACAGCCTTGCGGCGCACGCGCCATATTCGGTGGATTGCCGGGAATCGGACGCAATGCGTCTTCGTCGCGATCCAGACGCGGCAATGCGTTCAACAAGCCGATCGTGTACGGATGCGTGGCCTGCGTGAACAGTCCGCTGGCGTCGCATTGCTCCATCGGACGGCCGCCGTACATCACCAGCACGCGCTCGCACAATCCCGCCACCACGCCGAGGTCGTGCGTGATCAGGATGATCGACGTGCCGAAATCCTGTTGCAGATTGCGCAGCAATTGCAGGATCTGCGCCTGCACGGTGACGTCGAGCGCCGTGGTCGGCTCGTCGGCGATCAGCAGTTTCGGCTCGCACAGCAGCGCCATCGCGATCATCACGCGCTGGCGCATGCCGCCGGAAAACTCGTGCGGATAGCGGTCGATCCGTTGCGCGGCTTCGGGAATCCGCACCGCTTCCAGCATCTCGATCGCACGCTTTCGCGCAGCGCGGCGCGTCATGTTCTTGTGCAGTTCGAGCACTTCCGTCATCTGCCGCTCGATGCTCAGATACGGATTGAGCGACGTCATCGGATCCTGAAAGATCATCGACACCGCGTTGCCGCGAATCCGGTTCAGCTTGCGCTCCGGCATGCCGATCAGGTTTTCGCCGCGATACAGCGCTTCGCCGCGCGCGTGGCCGTTGGTGCCGAGCAAACCCATCAGCGCGAGCATGCTCTGACTTTTGCCCGACCCAGATTCGCCGACGATGCCGAGCGTGCTGCCTTCGTCTAGATCGAAATCGACGCCGTTGACCGCGCGCACGATGCCGTCATTGGTACGGAACGACACTTCGAGTTGTTTGACCTGGAGGAGACTCATGGTGTCACCGGTCCTTCGGATCGAACGCGTCGCGCAGACCGTCGCCGATAAAATTGATGCAGTAAAGCGCGATGGACAGCAAAGCGGCCGGGAACAGCATCAGCCACGGCGATGCTTCCATCACGCCGGTGCCGTCCTGGATCAGCACGCCCCAGCTCGTCATCGGTTCCTGCACGCCGAGCCCGAGAAACGACAGCACGGATTCCGTGAGAATCACGTTCGGCACGGTCACGGTCGTGTAGATCACGACGATGCCGAGCAGATTCGGCACGACGTGACGCGCAATGATCGCGGGCGTCGAGACGCCGATGCTGCGCGCTGCCTCGATGTACTCCTTCGAGCGGATCGCCAGCGTCTGTCCGCGCACCACGCGCGCCATGTCCATCCACGAAAACGCGGTGATCGTCAGCACCACGAGGCCGAAATCGCGGCCGAGCAACGTGACCATCAGGATCGCGATCAGCAGATACGGCACCGCGTACATCATGTCGACGATGCGCATCATCGCGTTATCGACACGGCCGCCGACGAAGCCGGCCACCGCGCCCCAGAACACGCCGAGCAGCACCGACGTCAGCGTTGCGACCGCGCCGATACCGAGCGACACACGCCCGCCGATCAGCGTGCGCACCAGCAGGTCGCGGCCGAGTTCGTCGGTGCCGAACAGATGCATGCCCGCGAGCGTGGGCGGCGTGCTGGTCGCGGACCAGTCGGTGGCGTCGAACGCATTCGGCAGCAACCACGGCCCGACCACGCACGCAATCACGATCAACACGAGCAGAACGGTCGATACGATCGCCGCGCGGTTGCGCAGGAAACGCCGTCCGGCGTCCTGCCAGGGGCTGCGCGCGGCCACGGACGCGGCGCTCAGGGCGGCCGCGAGCGGCGCGATGGAATCGCGCTGGGTTCTCAACATGGAGGCCTCGGAATCAGTAACGGATTTTCGGATCGAGCGCCGCGTAGGCGAGATCGACCAGCAGGTTCAGCACAACGGAGACGACCGTGACCAGCACGACGAGACCGAGCACCAGCGTGTAGTCGCGATTGCCCGCGCCATTGACGATCAGCTTGCCGAGACCCGGCAGCGAGAACACCGATTCGGTGACGACCGCGGCGGTGATCGACGCGATCGCGAGCGGGCCGATCACCGACACCACCGGCAGCAGCATCGGCCGCAACGCATGGCGCATCACGATCGTGCGGCGCGGCAGGCCTTTGGCGCGTGCCGTGCGGATAAAGCCGGCGTTCATCACTTCGATCAGACTGGCGCGCGTCACGCGGCCGATGGTCGCCATCGAGATCAGCGTGAGCAAGGTCACCGGCAACACCATGAAACGCGGGTCGTAGCCGTTCCAGCCGCCGGCGGGCAGCCATTTCAGCTTGATCGCGAACAGCAGGATCAGCACCGGTCCAATCACGAACGACGGCACCACACTGCCGAAGTTGCTGATCAGCATCAGCAGATAGTCGGCCGGGCTGTTGCGGTACAACGCCGCGATCATGCCGAGCGCCACGCCGAGGATTACCGCGAGCACCATCGAAATTCCGCCGACCATCAGCGAGACCGGTAATGCGCTGCGCACGAGATCGTCGACTTTCCAGTCGGCGTAACGGAACGACGCACCGAGGTCGCCGTGCAGCAGATCGCGCAGATAGAACAGATACTGCTTCCACAGCGGATCGTTCAGGTGATATTTGGCCTGCAGATTGGCCAGTACTTCAGCAGGAATCTTGCGTTCGGTGTCGAACGGGCCACCGGGCGTGAAATGCAGCAGCAGATAACACACCGTGATGACGAGCAAAAGCGTGGGCAGCGTCAGCAGGACGCGCCGCAAAGTGTAAGTCCACATGCAGGTTCTCTCGTTCGTGCCGTCACGCGCGCCGGTTACCGGATAGATAACGATGCGTCGCGAGCGGGCACGTGTGCATTGAGCCTGTTGCGCGCGGCATCCGGTCGGGACGCCGCGCACATCGGGTCGATGTCAGTGCTTGATGATGTACAGGTCTTCGGTGCGGAAGCGGTCCATTGCATTCTTCTCCGAGTAGCCGCCCACATAAGGCTTCACGAGTCGCACGAGGCTGTATTGCAGCATCGGGATCATCGGATAGTCGTCCATCGCCAGCTTCGCCGCTTGCGTCAGCAGCCGCTTGCGCTCGACCGGGTCCGACGCATCGTTGCCCTTCCGGATCAACGCATCGACCGCGGGGTTGCAGTTGCGGTCGTCGTTCTGCACGGAATTGCACTGCAACAGCGTGAGGAACGTGTTCGCGTCGTTGTAGTCGGCGTTCCAGCCGTCGCGCGAAATCTGGAAGTTGCCTTCATGGCGCTTCTTCAGCAGCACCTTGAATTCCATCGCGTCGAGCGACGTGGCGATACCCAGCTTGGTCTTCCATTCCGATGCGACGAACAGCGCCATCTTCTTGTGATATTCGCTGGTGTTGTAGTCGAAATGCAGTGTCGTGCCCGGCTTCACGCCAGCCTCGGCGAGCAGCTTGCGCGCCTCGGCGACGCGTAGGTCCATCGGCCACGATGCCCAGTCATAGGCGATCGGGTCGGCACCCTGGATGCCGTACGGAATGATGCTGTATGCCGGGCGCTGGCCGTCGGCCATCACCTTCACCGACAGCACGTCGCGGTCGATCACCATGCTCAGCGCCTTGCGCACGCGCACGTCTTTCAGCAGCGGGTCCTGATTGTTCAGCGCGTAATAGCGGATCGCGAGGATCGAGCCGTTGCGGATATCTTTCGGGTACTGCTGTTTGTAGCGTGCATACGTGCCGGACGGCAACTGATACACCCAGTCGTTGTTACCCGACTCGTACAGCTTCACGTCGGTGTTCTCGTCTTCCACCGGCAGGTACGTGACCTTGGTGATCGCCACCTGCGACGCATTCCAGTACTGCGGATTCTTCTCCAGCACCATCTTGTTGTTGACCTGCCAGTCCTTCAGCACATACGCGCCGTTATTGACCATATTGCCTGGCTTGACCCAGTCCTTGCCGAACTTGTCGACGGCGGGCTTGTAGACCGGACCGACGTTGCCGTACGACATCAACTCCGGCAGGAACGGCACCGGAAACGGCGTCTTGACGACGAGCGTGTGTGCATCAGGCGCGCTCACGCCGAGCGCCGTCACCGGCTTCTTGCCCGCGATGATGTCGTCGCCGTTCACGAAGAACGTGCCGAGCGTGCTCGCATACGGCGAGCCGGTTTTCGGATCGACGAGACGCTGGCAACCGTAGACGAAATCGGCCGCGACCACCGGTGCGCCGTTCGACCACTTTGCATTGGCGCGCAGATGAAACACCCACGTGGTCGGGTCTTTCTGCTCCCACGACGACGCGACACCCGGCACGATCGAATTGTCCGGTGCGGTGGCCGTCAGCCCCTGGAACAGATCGCGCGACACATTGCTGCCGCCGACCGTCTCGACATTGGTCGGGTCGAGCGTTTCGATTTCCGAGCCGTTGTTGCGCGTCAATTCCTGCACGGCGGCGAGCGTGGTGCCGGGCGGCACGACAACGGCAAACGCGGTTGTCGATACGGTTGCGGCGGCGAGCAGGGACACCGCAACGACCGTGGCGCGTCGTGCGAAAGTGAGGGTGTGCATTGTGGGCTTCTCCTGTTGCATCGCGCATGCCGGACTCACCGCTCACGGTGCGAAATGATCCTGCACGACGACTTTGTATTGACGATCGACGCATCGCAGACGCACGATAAATGCGTCGTCAAGAAGGCCGGTTTGTTATGTCGACGTGAGTGTTCCAGACCAATTTCGCCTCAACCACTGACATTTCCTTATAAGCCATACGCAATCCGTATAGGCGTCACAAAGCGACCAGGCGCAAGATTACCGTTGCTTGTCCCGCGTTACGAATGCTTCGCCCAGGTAAGCTACGGTGCAGCCCGATGATGCGTCGCGCGAACGCGCGCGCCCGTCCCGTCCGGCGTGGATCGGCGTGCGGGAATGACAAAACTGAACAGTCTGGAGAAGTGCTAGAAGAAGCGCGCCGGTCGACGGCGCTGGGGAGTCAAACGTGACCTGCTAACGAACGCATACGCGTGTGTGGCCAAGGTGTCAAAGCGTGTCGCAGTGAGTCACAACGCTTCACAGTGCGTCCTCGCAGAGCGCCATCATCTTCTTGACCATGGTGCTCGCTTCGTTGAGTTCCAGTTCGCTCGTGAACAGCGCCTGCACGCTCGACAGCCGGACGGCGACGCCCGCGTCCAGCAAATCCTGGCTCGCGATTTTCAGCGCGAGCTGTCCGATTCGCACACGGTCGAGCCAGTGCATTTTCACGTGGGCCTTGACAAGCCAGGCACGACAACACTGCACGACGTGATCGACCCGCCATTCGCCGGACAGCGCATACGACGCGGCGGCAATGGCGACGAGAAAACAGAGCAGATCGGGACGCGCGCTGCTGGGTTCGACAAATTCACGTTTCATGTTCGTCTTGAAGCCAGGAAATGAATCGACGTCAAAATATCTGGGCACGACCCGCTGAAATCAACCCTGCGACAGAATTATCGCGCGCAGGGAGATCGGGACGACACCATGCCCGACCACCAATACCTTGGAAATAGTACTCATATTGACGGTCCGCGTGGGGCGAGACTGTCTTCTAGCGAATACAGCACGGTCATCGACAGTGCGTTTTTTTGCGGATCCGGCAAGAATTACATCCGTGCGACGTCACAGAGTCCCGATTTAAAAATCGCACTGACGACACTTGATAATCCGGCGAATTTTTCCTATGTAAAGCGACGTCGTTCCCGTTCGCTCAACGAAAAAACGCACGCCGTCCTTGCGAACGGCATGCGTTTCGCTGCAAAACATCGCCGCGATGGCGCGTCTGCGCGTTAGAACAGTTGACGCAAGCGCACGCTCCCTGCCTGCGACAGATAGCCCGAACCAGTCGGCATACGACAAATACGCATTGACGTCGTCGGCGGCTTGCAATATGCCGCCGACTATCGTTACGCTGAAAGTATTTATTACCGCGTAAGGACTGACCGACTGACGACGCCCCGTCAAACCCCAGGCAGCGGGTTGTCGACGATCATCCGATTGAGGTAATCGACAACCGCATGCTCATTCGGCCCCGCGCCGTCGCGTAATTGCCGCCCTGCTTCCACGACAACCTCGGTCGTCGCCGTTTCAAGCAGCGCCATCGTTTCCGCAATGAAGGGTTCGAGTTGCATGGCGCGCGCGTCGCCGCTCTTGTAGACCAGATCGGTATCGACCCAAGGCGGCGCAATTTCCAGTACCTGAACATTCGTGCCGCGCAATGCAAAGCGCTGGGATAACGAATACGAGTGAATCGCCGCTTTCGTCGCCGAATAAAGCGCGGCCATCGACATTGGAATGTAGGCGACCACCGAACTATTGTTGATGATGACCGCTTCCGGCTGCTGCTTCAGATGCCCGATCAATGCGCCGCTGATCCGCACGGGACCCAGCAGATTGGTGTTGATCAGGTGAACCGCTTGCGCGTCGTCGAGCGGGCCGGTGACATCGTCGAACGGCATGATTCCCGCGTTGTTGATCACGACGTTGAGTGCCGGATAGGTCGCAATCAGATGCGTCGTGACGCGCGCGATCTGATCCGGATCGCTGACGTCGAATTCAACGGCGTCGATACCCGGATTCGCTTTCGTCACTTCATCCAGCAAAGATCGACGTCGGCCGCCGATAATGACCTTGTTGCCTCTCGCGTGAAAAGCTTCAGCAAGTGCACGGCCAATACCCGAAGTCGCGCCGGTGATAAAAATCGTGTTTCCGCTCATCTTCATGATCTGTCTTCCTGTAAGGTCATTACGGCAAAAAAATCAGGTGGTATTCGACGACTACCGTGCAAAGGCCTGAAGGTTGGTTTTCACGAATTCGCCGACGGTCTGCGGCGCGCGGCCGGTGATTGCGCCGATCACGCCATCCACGCCGGAGAAAATCCCGTTCTGATAATCGATCGAGATCGCGAGAAAATGCTGGATCAGAAATTCGGGCAAATCATATTTCTCGAGTTGCGTGCGATACGCTTCGATAGTCGATGGCTGGTAGACGATCTTGCGGTCCAATACCTTGCCGATCTCATCGGCAATCTCGTGCTGATTCATCTCGACGGGTCCGAACAGCGGATAGGTCTTGCCGATGTGATCGTTCGGTTGGGCCAGCACTGTCGCGATCAAACGGGCCTGATCGACAGCAGCGATTGGCGCATGACGACCCGCGCCGTAGGGCAGCGTGATTTTTCCTTCATCCACGATCGAATCGCGCACCCACGGAAACGTCAGCCACTCGGAGAAAAACGTCGGGCGGATATGCACGGCCGGCACCCCCGACCCGTCGAGCACACGCTCCGCGATCCAGTGATCGCGCGCGGCGTGGCTCTTCGAATCGTCCCGCGCGGAAATCTGCGACATTTCTACGACGACCTCGACGCCCGCGCGACGTGCCGCGTCCGCGAAATACGCGGTTGCCTGGATATATCCGGGAAGCACCGGAAAACATAAATACGCACCGTTCACGCCGTCCATCGCGCGGATCACGTCGTCGTGTTCGAGAAGATCCCCAACGACCACCTCCGCGCCATCGTTTCGCAGCGCCTCGCTCCGCTCGTCTTCGCGATGCACGAAGGCTCGAACCGCATGACCCGCATCGAGAAGGTGACGGGTGGTGTAGACGCCCGTTTTACCGGTGGCGCCCGTGATCAGAAATTTGCGTTGCTTCATGATTGCTGCTCCTGTCTATCGATATGGGTTCGCTGCTTCATCGCGATTTCAAACGACATGCATTAAACGTGTATATGCACAGTTAAGACTAAAAAAAACGGGATCGACTCAAATCCGATCACCTGTCATGCGTTAAATCGTCTGGAGGTGGTCACGGACGGCTTTGAGGACAGCCGCTGATGCGTCTGGATCCGTGATGATCCGGGAGATGGTGACGGCGCCGATCATCGCGGCAACCGCAAACACCGCATCCGACTGCACCGCCCTGCCCGGCCTATCTTCGATACGTTTTTCCAACACCTGAACGAGTTCGTCGAAACCGCGCGATGCCACGTTACGCGTCTGTTCGTCGGCACGGACCAGTTCGCTTCCCATACCCGCGAGCGGGCATCCGCTTGCCCATCCGTCCCGGTGTTCGAGCGACAGATAGGTGTCGATAACGGCTTTCAGACCTTCCACGCCGTTATCGCCACCGCTCGATGCCTCGAGCGAGCCGATCATTCCCGACACCGCCGTCGCGCACGCTTCGGCGACCAATTGATCTTTCGAATCGAAATGCCGGTAAAAGCCGCCGTGCGACAGCCCAGCGTCCGCCATCACGTCGGCGAGTCCCGTTGCCTGGATACCTTTCGCCCGAAATGCGTGGGCGGCGACCTCGACGATACGCTGACGGGTTTCAGCGGTTTCAGCTCTGGATTTGCGCATGGTTCGGCGTGTTCCTCGATCAACTTGTTTAGATGGTAGTCATCATCTAAATGGAAGTCAACTGCGTAATCGAAATACCTGCGCCGTTGTTCCCTTGGCTAGCTGGCGTGCTCAGAATGCCGATTCGGACTCGATCAGCGGAATGCGTGTCGACAGTCCGCTCAACGCGATGCCGTGGATCATTTGATCGACGGTGGTACAGCCGTCGCGCAACACCTTCACGGTGTATTTTTCCGCCGCCTTCGAGATCGCGGTATGCGTCACGCAGTTTTGCGTCATCATCCCGCAGATCAGCAGCGTGTCGACATCCAGCGCGGACAAGGTTTGTTCCAGCGACGTATGGTGAAAGCTGTCGGCGGCGGTCTTGACGACGATCGGCGCGTCGGGCGCGGCCGCCAGAATGCGCGTGTGAATCTCGACGCCAGGCGTACCTGCATTGAAGAACGGCGCGACGCCTTTCGACGCGTCCGCCACATGCTGAACCAGCACGACGGGCACGTTTGCGCTGCGCGCGTCGAGGATCGCCGCTTCGACGGTGTCCAGCGTGGCGTCGGCATTCCACAGCGGATATCTTCCGCCGGGAAAATAGTCGTTTTGAAGATCGATGACGATCAGGGCTTGGCGGGACATGACGAACTCCGTGAGACGGTGGTGGAATGCATCATCTTTGACGATCCCGCTCGTCCGGTGAAGTGGCCATCGTGTCAATGCCCGGTAGAATCGGGCCATTCTCCGCTTCGCGAGGCGTCCCATGTCGGCCCCCACCATTGTCGTCACGGCCTTCGATCAGATCAGCCCGTTTCATCTGTCGGTGCCGTGCCTGGTGTTCGGCGACACGCATCCTGATCTGCCGCGCTTCGCGTTCAAGGTCTGCGCCGTCGAACCCGGCCCGATAACAACGACGGCCGGATTCTCGCTCGGGATCACACATGGCCTGTCCGCGCTGAAGAAGGCCGACACGATCATCGTGCCGAGCTGGCGCGATGCGGCTGAGCGTCCGCCCGAGGCGCTGTTGAAAGCGCTCATAGCCGCGCATCGGCGTGGCGCGCAGATTGTCGGCTTGTGCCTCGGGGCGTATGTGCTTGCGGAAGCGGGATTGCTCGACGGACGGCAAGCGACCACGCATTGGGCCTACGCCGAGGACTTCGCGACACGTTTCCCCGCCGTCAAGGTCAACGCCGACGCGCTGTATATGGAAGACGGCAACGTGATGACGTCGGCGGGCACGGCAGCGGGCATCGACTGCTGCCTGCATATGATCCGTCAGCGCTATGGCGCCGAGCCGGCCAACCGTCTGGCCCGGCGTCTGGTGGTGTCGCCACATCGTCGCGGCGGCCAGGCGCAGTTCGTCGAACACCCGATGCCCGCCACCGCGAGAGAATCGCGGCTGTCGGCATTGATGGACGACCTGCGCAGCCGACTCGGCGACGCGCATACGCTCGACAGCCTGGCAAATCAGGCATTGATGAGCCGCCGCACGTTCACGCGGCAGTTTCAGCAGGTGACCGGCACGACGTTCGGCAAGTGGTTGCTGAACGAACGTCTGGCGCTGACCCAACGTCTGCTCGAAACCACCGATCATCCGGTCGATACCGTATCGCGCCTCGCCGGGTTCGGATCGTCGGAGTCGCTGCGCGTCCACTTCCGGCGCGCCTTCGGTATTGCGCCGACGGCGTGGCGGCAAGGCTTCAAAGGCCGCACCGTCTGACCTGAGCGAGCGCGACGCGCACATAGTTCGCATCGTCGCCATCGTCACAATGACGGCGTCGTTCCGTTGCGGAAAACACGAAGCGCATGACACGCATGTCATTTTCCCTTGCCTGAGATACGGCCGCGAACGATAATGATTATCATTTATAGCCAAAATGCTTGTCGCCGTGCTGTGCATCGGACGGATTGGGCATAGACAGAAAACACCGATCCAGTGGTCGAACGCTACTACCGCGAACTTTTACGCTTCCTTTCCCGTCTGGTGAGAGACAGCGATATAGCCTACGATATCGCGCAGGAAAGCTACGTTCGCGTGCTCGCCCTGCGAAACGCCGGGACAACCATCAGCGACCCGCGCGGCCTGCTTTATCGCACTGCGCGCAACCTCGTCATCGATACGCACCGCCGTGCTACAGTCCGCGCACACACGATCGACGAACTCGAATGCATCGACGAACCCGCTGCCGACGCTTCCAGTCAGCCCGAGCAGCAATGGGAATCGTCGCGACGTGCGCAGGCGCTGGTCGCCGCCATCGACGCGCTGCCGCCCCGTTGCCGCGAAGCATTCGTGCTGCACAAGTTCGACGGACTCAGTCACAGCGAAGTCGCCGAGCGGATGCGCATCTCGCGGAATATGGTCGAAAAACATATCATTCGCGCGCTCCTGACATGCAGGCAGCGACTCGCGGCATTCGACAGCACGACCAGCCATTCAACCGGCGTGGTCGAATAAAAAACGATGCAAGGTTCTTCGATGTCAGGTTTTTGCTTCGTCGTGCGTCTTCATAGATATACGCGCTGACGATATGACGATGGAACGCTCCACACCCCATTCCGAGTTGCCCCCGACCCGCGCCCGCGCCCACGCCGACGCGGACGCGACGCCGTCCGGCGCTGCGCCGTCGATCGATGCCGCCGTCGAGTCGCAGGCGGCGACGTGGTTCGTCCGGCGTCAGACCGACGTCGGCGCGAGCGACGAGGCGGCTTTCCAGGCCTGGCTCGCGCAGAGTCCCGCGCACCGCCAGTGCTACGCGCTGTTCGCCAACGTCTGGCAGACGCTCGATGACGTACCGAAGCGTGACATCGACCGATTCAAAACCGGGTTTGCGCGCGTCGAGCCGGTTGCAAAACCGGCCGCTCGCACTGCGCCGGCGTCGCCGGGCAGACGCGCGTTCGTTCCGCGATTTGCGCTGGCCGGTACGGCGTTCGCGTGCGTCGGCGCGGGCTGGCTCGGCTGGAACGCGTGGCAGCAGAGTCCCACCTTCACCGCGAGCTACGAAACGCGTCGCGGCGAATTCCAGAAGATCGCGCTGCCCGATGGCAGCACGATGGAACTCGATACGGACACGCGCGTCGAGACCCGGCTGTTCCGGCATCGACGCGACGTGCACGTGATTCGCGGCCAGGCGATGTTCACCGTCAAAGCGGATCCGGATTGCCCGTTCAATGTCATGGCCCGAGCGGTGACGGTCACCGTGGTCGGCACGCGCTTCGTCGTGCGATGCACGGACTCCGGACTGGAGAACGGCAATGTCCGCGTCGACGTGCAGGAAGGACGCGTGCGCGTCGCATCGACACCGCCAGGCAGCGACACGCGGCGCGTGATCGAGCTTGCCGCAGGTCAATTCGTGACGACCGATGCCGTCGGCCTGTTGGGCCCGGTCAGCGCGATATCGCCTGCCGAAGTCGGCGCGTGGCGGCAAGGTCGCGTCACGTTCGACGACACCACGCTGTCGCGCGCGTTGCAGGAATTCGAGCGCTACGAAGCGACCCATATCGTCGTCGCCGATCCGTCGGTGGGCGCGATGCGTTTGACGGGCAGCTTCGACGTCCGGCAGCTCGGCCTGTTCGTCCGCGCGCTGCCTCGCGTGCTGCCGGTGCGCTTGCGTCCGCGTGGCGACGTGATCGAAATCGTGCGCACGGTGTAGCTTGCGCGACGCGCGCTCACGCATCCAAAAATTTCTTTGAAAACGATGTCAGGGTTCGCCGCGTTGATGCGTCTTCTTCAGTAATGGTTTTTCTTTCGTTACTTGTTGGAGATGTCGTTGATGCAGCATCCTCGCTTTCCGCTCGCCACGCTGACGGCCGCCGTCATGCTGGCCGTCGCTTTTTTCGATGCACCCGACGCACGGGCACAGGCACCGTCGGTCGTCGCTTCGGGACCGTCCACGAAGTTTTCGATTCCCGCGCAGCCGCTGGGCAGCGCGCTGAATGAACTCGCGCGCGAAGCCAATCTGCAACTGCTGGTCGAACGTTCGCTGGTTGCCGGCAAGATGGCGCCGGCCGTCGACGGACAGATGACCGCCGCCGAAGCGCTCGGCCGGGTGCTACGCGGCAGCAAGCTCGTGCCCGATTTCGAAGGCGGCACGGTCACCATCAAGCAGGCTCCCGCAACGCCCGACCAACAGACCGACACCACGTTGCCGGCGATCCATATTGCCGCCAGCGGCGACGATATGCAGCGGCCAACCGAGAAGACCGGCGCCTACATCATCCAGTCGACGACGGCCGCCACGAAAATCGCGCTGTCACCGAAGGAAACGCCGCAGTCCGTGTCCGCGCTGACGCGTGCGGAAATGGACGATTTTCATCTCAACGGCGTCAACGAAGCGCTGCAGCATGTGACCGGCGTCACGGTCGATCAGTATGAAACCGATCGCACCGACTTCACGTCGCGCGGTTTCCAGATCACCAACTTCCAGTTCGACGGCGTCGGCGTGCCGCTGATCTATCAGTCGCAATACGGCGATATCGACATGGCCTTGTACGACCGGGTCGAAGTGCTGCGCGGCGCCGACGGATTGAACGCGGAAACCGGCAATCCGTCCGCCACGGTCAATCTGATCCGTAAGCGTCCGACCTATCAGTTCCAGGCGTCGGCGAATATCTCGTACGGATCGTGGGACACCAAGCGCGTCGATGTCGATATTTCCGGGCCGCTGAACAAGGCGGGCACCGTCGCCGGACGCCTCGTCGCCGTGCATGAAGACGGCAATTCGTATATCGACCGGTACAAGCCGAGCAAGGACATCGTCTATGGCGTGGTCGAGGCCAACCTCACGCCCAGCACGCTCGCGACGGTCGGCTTCAGCTACGAAAACAACCGCTCGCAAGGCGCCGAATGGGGCGGCCTGCCGCTGCTCGACGCCAATGGCAATCAGCTCAGTTACGGCGTCGGCGCCAGCATGGCGCCCAGTTGGGCGTACTTCAACACGCAGGAAGAGCGCGCGTTCGCGGAGTTGTCGCAGGAGCTTGGCAAGCGCTGGAAGTGGAAGACGTCGGTAGCGTTCAACGACATTTCGAGCAATGCCAAAATCTTCTATCCGAACGGCGCGCTGGAGTCCGACGGCAGCGGCATCAGTTCGTATACATCCTGGTGGAAAGAGTCGAACCGGCAACTCGTGGTGGACTCGAACGTGTCCGGCAAGATCGATCTGTTCGGACGAACCCACGATCTCGTATTCGGCGCCAACTTCTCGCGTTCGGAGCTCAGCAATCCGTCGGGCGAAGGCGACACCGACGGCGCATCGGTCAGCTACGAACAGCTGCTGGCCGGCACCTTCGCGGAACCGGCCTTCGGCGCCGCGACCGATTACACGCATTACCTCGACGTGCGCCGGTCCGTCTACGCGTCGTCGCGATGGAATCTGTCCGACCGCGTCAACCTGCTGCTCGGGATCAACTACACGCAGGCCGGCAGTAGCGGCGACGCCAGCGGTACGAGTTATGCGCAGCAATCGGTCGGCTCGGCACCCTATGTCGGGTTGACGGTCGATCTGACGAAGGAGATCACCGCATACGCGAGCTTCACGAAGATCTTCAATCCGCAATACCAGCTGAATATCAACAACCAGCTACTCGGTGCGGCGCGAGGACGAAGCGCCGAAGCAGGCATCAAGGGCGCGTTCCTCGATAACCGCCTGAATGCGTCGCTGGCGGTCTTTCGCATCCACCAGACCAACATCGCGACCGACGCAGGCCTGAACCTGGACACTGGCAACGAATACTACACAGCGGGCAATGCGACGTCGCAAGGTGTGGAAGCCGAAGTGGCCGGGCAAATCACGCGCGACTGGAACGTCAGCGTGGGCGCGACGATACTGCGCGTCGTTGGTGACGATGGTCTGTCCACGCAAACTTTCGTTCCGCGCAAGACCGTGCATCTGTCCACGACGTATCGCGTTCCGTACTTCGATCACAAGCTGACCGCAGGCAGCAGCATCCGCTGGCAAAGCGCGACCCGCTACGAATCGGAGGGCGTAGGGACGGTGCATCAGGGCGCGTACTCGAACCTGGACTTCATGCTGCGCTACGACGTCGATCGTCATTTCAGCATTACCGGCAATCTGAATAACGCGCTCAACAAGAAGCACTTCGCCACGGTGGAATACAGCACCGGGATTTACGCGGCGCCGTTGAACGGCAGTGTGAATCTGACGTGGCGGTATTGAGCGCTGGCTTCGTCCGGCGCGTCTGATGCAACTCACGGCCCGCATCCGCGCGTCGGGTTCGGGTTCGGGTTCGGGTTCAGCGGAACATCGACGCGTCGGCAACCAGCGCGGGCGCGATGCGGGTCTTCAGCAGATCGAGCCATGCCTTGGTCTTGGCGTCGAGAAAATGTCTCGACGGATACAACGCATAGACGCCGAGTTCGGGTGTTCGCCATGTCGGCAGCACCCGGACCAGACGTCCGTGACGGATCGACTCCCTGACCGTGAAGAACGGCAGCAACGAAATTCCGCTGCCTTGCTCCGCGACGCTTAGCAGCACGTCGGGATTGTCGGCAATGATCGACCCGCCCGGTTGCAGCCGGAACGATCGCTTGCCCGACATCAGTTCCCATTCCGACGGCGCGGAAAAATTGACGAGCCGGACGCACGCATGATCCGCCAGATCTCGTGGATGCTTCGGTGAGCCGTGCGCCGCGATGTAGTCGGGCGACGCGCACAGCACGCTGAACACCGTCCCCAGCGGCAGCGCCACGAGGCCGGAGTCGGACAGCTGCCGCGAGATATAGATGCCGACGTCGATGCCCTCGGCGAGCAGCGCTGGCGCGTATTGTGACGTCGCGTATTCGATGCTCACTTTCGGAAACTGCGCGCAAAACCCGGCGATCAGCGGCACGACGTAACGGTTGCCGAAGTTGCCCATGCATTGAACCCGCAGGCGTCCGGCCGGCTCGATCGTCGAACCGGATGCGAAAGCCTCCGCGACATCGACCCGTTCGAGAATATCGCGGCACTGCGCCACATAGGTCTCGCCCGTGCCGGTCAATGCAATCCGGCGGGTTGTCCGCTGCAGCAATTTGGTGTGCAACCGCGCTTCCAGTCCCGACACGAGCCGCGATATCTGGGCCGTCGTGAGTTCCATCTGCTCGGCCGCCAGCGTGAAAGTGCCGGCGTCCACGACCCTGACGAAGGCCGTCATCGCGTGAAGCAGTCCATAGTCCAGATTTTTACGCATGAGGTAACAAAGTTTCCGATCTGACTCGATTGTTACTCACAATAGGATTGCGCAGAATCGTCGTCAAGGTGGTGCTGCGATCGTTCTTCGCGACGTCGATGCCCACGTACCGACCTCTCTGGAGTTAACGCTATGAACGGTGCAGAAAGTCTGTTGAAGTCGCTGGTGGCCAGCGACGTGGACGTATGTTTCGGCAATCCCGGCACATCGGAAATGCATTTCGTCGCGGCGCTCGATGCCGTGAAGACGATGAGACCGGTCCTCGGTCTGCAGGAAAACGTCGTGACGGGCGCGGCCGACGGTTATGCGCGCATGGCGGGCAAGCCCGCCGCGACGCTGTTGCATCTCGGACCGGGGTTGGCGAACGGCCTGAGCAATCTGCATAACGCGCGGCGCGCTTCGAGCCCGATCGTCAATATCGTCGGCGACCACGCGTCGTCGCATGCGCGCTACGACGCGCCGCTCGCGTCGGACATCGCAGGATTCGCCCGTCCGGTATCCGACTGGGTGCACACGTCCACGAGCGCGCGCTCGGTAGGCGCGGATGCCGCGCGCGCCGTGCAGGCCGCGCGGTCTGCGCCCGGCTACATCTCGACGCTGATCCTGCCCGCCGACACAGCATGGGACACCGCCGACGAAGTCGCCGCCGCGCTGCCGGTCCAACCGCGCGCACACGCCGCAGATTCCGCTATCGACCGTGTTGCCGGCGCGTTGCGCCGAAACCGGAAAACCGTGCTGCTGGTACGCGGCGACGCGCTGCTGGGCGAAGCGCTGATTGCCGCAGGCAAAATCGCGGCGAAAACCGGCGCGCGACTTATATGCGACACGTTTGCCCCGCGCGTCGAACGCGGCGTCGGGCGCGTGCAGGTCGAGCGGCTTCCTTACTTCGGCGAGCACGCCGCCGCCTTTCTGGCCGGCACCGAACAGTTGATCCTGGTCGGCGCGCGTCCGCCTGTCAGCTTCTTCGCGTATCCGGACAAACCGAGCTGGCTGACACCCGACGGTTGCGAGATCACCGTACTGACGCATCCGCACGAGGACGGGCCCGCCGCTTTGTCGGCGTTGGTGGACGCACTGGATGCACGCGGCGCCGACGCGCGCATCAACCCGCGAGACGCCGTCATGTTGACGCTCGACGATCCGCTCGACGCGAAAAACATTGCCCGGATCGTGGCGATGCATCTGCCGGCCAACGCGATCGTCGCCGACGAAGGCATCTCATCGACGCTGCCCCATTACGACGTGCTGAACAACGCGGCGGCGCACGACTTTCTGAATCTGACGGGCGGCGCGATCGGCAGCATGATGGCGGTCTCGACCGGCGCGGCGATTGCTCGGCCGGACAGGAAGGTCGTCACGCTGGTCGGCGACGGCAGCGCGATGTACACCGTGCAGTCGCTGTGGACCCAGGCACGCGAGAACCTCGACATCGTCACGGTCGTATTTGCGAATCGCGGCTACAAGGTGCTCAACAACGAGTTGATCCGCGTGGGCGCGGAGTCGAATGGTCCGGCCGCGAAGGCGATGCTCGATCTCGGTACGCCCGCGTTGGACTGGCGCTCGATCGGCCAGGGACTGGGTGTCGCCACCACACGTGCTACGTCCCTTCGCGCGTTCGACGACGCGTTCGCGTCGTCGATGGCGCAGCGCGGTCCGCGTCTGATCGAGGCGGTGCTCGACTAGGCCGCCGCGGCGCTGCGCGAGATCAGGATCGTCCGGTCGAACCGGACGATCTGCGTTCTGCGCGCATCGCGCGCTCATAGACGATCAGCCCGCCGAAAATCACGCCCGCCGAGACGCTGGTCACGCCGCTGAAATCGACCAGACCCAATGCCCAGCCTTGCGCCGCGACGCAGATCCACACCGTCGCGACCAGTCCGCACCATCCGGAGTTTCAGCACGCGCGCCGCGTCAGTCGTATCGGGCGCCGAGGTTACGCGTGATGCCGGAAAATCCACGCGCGGATCGGCTCGATCGTGTAAGCAATGCGCCACGTGTTGCGGTGTCCGGCTGCTCCCGCTGCGGATTGCCCTGGCGGGATCACCGTGCCTTTGCGGAAAGCGACGTAGTTGACCGGACTTCCGTCGGCGTCGATCTTTGCGAACGCCGTTTCGAATTCCTTCGGCGTCCACGTTCCGTCCCACACCGCGCGACTCACTTTCGCACCCTGCTTTTCCAGCTCGGCCGTAATCGCGTTTTCACCGGGCCACGCCTTGTCGTCATCCTGCGAGACCAGAATCCAGAGCTTCTGCCGCGCAAGCGGCTTCACCAGCGCGGGATCCCACTGACCGGCCACCAGAAACGACGCGGCGAAGAAGTCCGGGTACTTGATGTCCATCGCGATCGACATCATGCAGCCGCCCGATTGCCCGGTCGTGTACATGCGTTTGCGGTCGATGCTGTATCGCCGCGCCAGCATCTCGATCAGATCGATCGTGGTGTCCAGCATCGCGGACGTATGGGAATCGTCGTCGGTGATGATTTCCGCATATTGCGGCGCCAGCACGAAGCACGGACGCTCGGCCTGATCCTGCGGACTCGCCCACGCCACCGCGCCCAGCCCCTGAAACAGCGTCGTGCGCGTCACGTCGCTGGTCGCGCCGGCATCGTGCATGAACAGCACGAGCGGATACGACCGGCTCGCGTCATAGTCCTTCGGCACGAACAGGTTGTACCGCAGCAACTTGCCCGTCTTCGGATCGTGAAACGCCAGTTGGCGGAACGCATCGACGATCAGGTTGCTGACTGCCGTGGTCGGAAGCGGCGCCGCCCCGCGTGCAACAACCGACGCCTTTGCGTCGCGATAGACCGTGTCATACACCGGAATATCGCCGGCCTTCCCCGGCCCGTGGCCGCCTGCCTGCGGCTGCGCTTTCGGCTGCGGTTGCTTTTGCGGCTGCATTTGCACATGCTGCGCGAGGCTGGCATTGGCGTCGTCCGGCGATAGCGTGACGATAACGAAACGCCCCGTTGCGGCCCGGCTGGCGGGATCGACCGAAGTACCCGGAAATACACCCGTCACGTGACGCCCTTCGACCGTGAAATCGTTCGCGGACAATGTCGCGGCATCGACCGGCGCATCGTATTCGACGGCAACCGCGATCAGACGGATTCCGTCGCCGAAAACCTGCGTCACCGCCGTGGCTTTCCGCGCGCGCGGCGCAGCACGATTGCTGCGCGCGAAAGCGGGCACGCTGACGGCACAGAGTGCGCCGACGGCGGCACTCATCACCAGGAAATCCCGGCGTGTTTGCATCTTCATTCTGTTTCAACTCCCTGCGTTCTTGAGCTTCTTTAGCGCGGTGACGATCCCGTCGGCCGCTGTTTCGGCGGCACCTTTGGCGAAGGGCGAACTCCGCGCCTCGTAAGTGAAACGGTCGTAGCTTTGCGCGTCGGGCATGTACTTGGCCGCGCCATCGACCATCGTCGCAACCAGCGTCTGCGGATAAGGCGAGCGTGCGCGGATGCGCGCGCCGATGCTTGCCGCGAGTTCCGGCTGAACACCCACCAGCGTGATGCCACCGATCCTCATCAGCACGACGGGCACGGCAGTTTTCGCACCGGGCCGATAGTCGAAAGACGTGACCGGGCCGACCGGTGCATTGCGCGGCGAGAACGCTTGCGATGTCACGTCCACGGTCTCGCGCCGTACGTCGAGCACGGTGGATCGCTCGGGCGTCACCGTGTTCGCGACGCGGACCACCTCCGCGCCAAGCCTTTCGCCGAGCTTATCGACGAGGTCGAAACCCGCGTCGTGCAGATCGACACGTCCAACGCTGCCGTCCGGATTGACGACATGGCGGTTGGCCTGAAATAACGGCGCCTGGTCGCCCGCCGCGCCGACCAGAAACAGCGCCACGGCGTCGGATCCGTAATGGGCCTCGACATGTCGCGCCGCTGCGCCTGCAAGGTCGGCGGTGATCAGGCGAGCACCGTCGGCCGTTTTCGAGCCGTCCATGATCGAAGCCTGCACGGCGACGTTCATCAGGATCGCCAGCGGCTTGCCGTTCATCGCGTCGATGCGCACCACGCCGACATGCGGATCGGCGAAGCCCGCGTCGTCGGCACCCAGCCACCAGCCGTTCGCCGTCCGCACATCGCGATTGACGCCGACCTCGCTGCGGCCTGAACCGAAGCCCACGCGCGCGGGCTGCAATGCCGACACGGCCTGCGCCGACGCCGCGCGCATCGCCACGTCGAACGCGGCGAGGATCGCGTCGTTCTTTGCGAGATCGGTGCCGGCCGGGACGTGGTCCACCGGAAACACATGCGGCGCCGAAAACGTGTGGCTCGCGCAGACGATCGTCCGCTCGGCCGGAACGCCCGCGACCGCCGACAGAATGGCCTTCGCGCTGGCCACCATCGCGTCCGACATCGACGTCACGTCGATCACGACAATGCCGGTCCGCCCGCCGCCGTCGTCCAGCACCAGCACTCGGGTCGCGAGCGGATCGTGCTGCGCCGTGAATCCGTCCACCGGAAACAGGCCAGGCGGAAACACGACGTCCGCCTGCCCCGCGCCCGCCTGCAACGACGATGCGTGCACCGACGACGCCGACGCTGCCAATGCACCGCCCGATGTGAACAATGCGGCGACACCGGTACCCAGCGCCGCTAACAGAAACGCTCTTCTCGACTGCATGCGTGGCCTTATGCGATCTTCAGCGCGAGTTCCGTGCCGCGCTTGATGGGTATCGTGACGGAGATAAAGCCATTGGCCGGATCACGGATGTAGTCGAGGAAATCCGGCTCTGCGTTGTCGTTCATCACGTAGCCGCCGACCCGCAACTGCGGCGCGACGATCTCGATGATCTGACGCGCGAGCGACGCACCATCGGCGACGGGCCAACCGTCGATCAGCGCGAAGTCGATCGGGCCGCCGAGATCGCGGAGCGTCTCGCGCGCATCGCCGACGCGGATATCGGCGTAATCGGCCAGCCCTGCATCGGTCAGATTGCGGCGCGCGACGTCCACTTTCGCCGGCACGAACTCCGAACCGATCACGAGCCCGCCGCCGTTGTCACGAACGGCGGCAGCGAAATACAGTGCGGACATCCCCACCGACGTTGCAAAATCGACCACCCGTTTCGCCCCCAAGCCCCGGCACAGCAGATAGATCAGGTTGCCCTGGTCGGGATGGATCGAAAAACCGTATTCCGCGAACGCTTCCGGATCTTTCCCGACCGGGCCGTCGAAAGCCTCGCGCGGCGGAAAACGCCGTGATGCGTTCATGCGTGCAATCACGTCCAGAACGCGGGCGTCCTGAATCGGGTTCGGTCCGGTGCCTTGCGTTACGATTTCTCGCGACATGCTCATGCTCCTTGCTGGATAGATGAGCGTGGCGGCCGGTCGCACAGCGTGCGTCGAGCCAGAGCCGTACGACAGACACCACGCCCGGCAGGCGATCGGGTCATCGCCAAAATGGTACTTTCACCGTACCATAAATATCCCACGTACATGTTTCAGGCGTTAACGCAGGAGAAGCGAATGAAAGATACGGCGTCGACCGTCGCTCAAAAGCGCGGACGGCCGAGAGTGATCGCAGACGCGGATCGCAGGCTCGCCATCATCAGGGGCGCGTCCGACGCGTTCCTCGAACTCGGATTCGCGGGCACGACCACGGCCGTGGTCGCCGCCAGGGCGAAGGTCTCCAAGCGCTCGATCTACGAGACGTTCGCGAATAAAACCGAGCTGTTCGCGGCGGTGATCCGCGAGCACCAGAATCTGATCGTCGATCTGCCGCGTCCCGATGCCGAAAAAGGCACGATCCTCGACATCCTGATCAGGATTTTCCGGCTCGACGTCGATGACGACGCCGAGTACGCGCGCGAAGCGATCCTGAATCTGATCGTGCGCGAGTCGGTGCTGTTTCCCGAGTTGTCCGATTACCTGTACGAGAACGAGGTGATCCGTTCGCGGGAATTGCTGGTCGCGTGGCTGCAACTGGAAACGCGAAACGGCCGGATACCGGCTCACGACCCGATGGTGTGCGCGGGCATGCTGATGGATATCGTCTTCGGTGCGCTGTTGCCGCGAAGACGGCTGCGGGAACGACCGGATCGGGATCGCCGCACCGCGCACATCACGGCGCGGCTCGCGATTTTCCTGCGCGGCATCGGCGTGCGCGCGCGTGAGGTGAAGACGAAGTCTTAGCGCGCGTTACGGGCCTAGCGCCGTCGCCACATCAGATAGAAACTCGACACCACCACGACGGTCAGAAAGTACGAAACGATCAGCACGGCTATCTTGACGCCGGCGAATTCGGAGGCGACCACCAGCGCAATCCCGACATGCCGGGTCGCGCAGGCGATCGCCAACGCCGTGCGGTCATCGGCATTCGGGCCGCCGAGCCACTGGCCGATGGCCAACGCGAACACCATCAGCGCCACGAGTGCCAGCACTCCGAGCCAGCTCAGCGCCATCAGCAACTGCCAGTGAAGCGCGACCAGCAAGATACCCGCCACGGCCAGCACGATGCCGGCAATCGTGATCAGCCGGTCGGACAGCTGTTCCGCGCGTGCCGGAAACACCGCACGCAGCACCATGCCGATCGCGACGGGTAGCAGAATCGCTTTGGCGATCGTCAGCAGGACCGTGGTGACGGGGAGCTCGATCGCGACATCGAAATAAGCGGCCAGCAGCGCAACCCACAGCGGCACCGCAACGATCGCCACCAGCGACGACGTGACCAGCAGGCTGAAGATGTATTCCTGGCTATCCAGTTTCTTGAGCTTTTTCGGCAGTAGCGGCGCGCCCGACGACACGGCGAGCACCAGCAACGCAGCCTTGACGCCGCTGTCGATAGGCAGGATCAGCACGAGCGCCAGCGCGACCAGGGGAACCAGCAGATACATCGCCGCGAGCGACCGCAGTAATAACCGCGGCCGTCGCCACAGATACGTCAGGTCGGCGGGCGCGGTTGCGGCGCCCACGGAAACGATCGTCACGACGACCGACACCTTCAGCAGAGTCAACAGGATTTCAGTCACGACACGGGCACCTTTTCTATTGAAACCACGCACGGCAGTCGTGCGAATGTCCGTAACGGATGAACGCGTTCCCGCCCGACTGGCCGGCACCGAACGCGCGCGCAGTCGCCCTCGTTCCGACCGTAACCGCCGGGTCGGTCCGTTGGCTTAAAGCAGTCTGATGATGATGCTAAGAAAGACGAAACTGCCCGACAGGGTCATGACCAGCGCGATAAAAAAAGCCGGTCGCCAGACGCTGACGCGTTGATAGCCCGCCACCTTGACGATGCTTCGCCAGTATTCGAGCGTGCCGAGCACCATCGACACCGTGCCCATTCCCGTGAGGAACAGACCGACCGATCGAGGACTGTTGGGATGCGCCAGATGAACACCGGCATCGGTAAAGCCCTGAAGCACCTTGTAGATCGTAAAGCCGAAACTGATCATCGACAGCGCGGTGCGAACCCATGCCATCAGCGTACGGTCGGCGGCCATGACCGTGCGCGTCGCCGCGAGATCGGTGCGGTCTCCTGCTAACTGGTCCGACGTGCGTGCGGGTGCCGATGCATGTGCCACGCGATTCTCCGTTGAGTCCGATGCACCTGTTGGGGGAAGCGTCGATCGACCACGATGCGAACTAAATCGTGCACGAGCGGAACCCAGCGTTTTACGCGCCAACGTCAATCTAGTTCACCGCCACGCCGATTGCGAGAATTTCTCTCGTGTATCGAAACCGTTATTCCACCGGGTAATACATTGAAGCGGCAAACGGCTCATCCGGAAACATCAATGCCGTCAATTTCAGGGATAGAAAACGACGGCGGCTGAATTTCATTCCTGTAAATAAAAAGGTAAGCGTCACTTTAAAACGCGATTTTCGACTGATATTCCATTACGCTTTACCGCTACTACGCGCGCGCAAGCGCTTGAGCCGTCACACCAGCAGATTCGCACGCTGCGTTTAAATCGCAGTAAAAGCAAATTGCGTTTGCTTTCCCGACACAAGGTTACTTAAATACCCACCACGTGTGTAATTGCGAAACGCGCTGTGTACTTTTCAGAAAAATGACTTCCCTGTCACCGTAAGATTCGCGGCGCAAAACAATCGGCGCCTGGCAATATCCTTGCACGTCGAGATTAAGGGGTGATCGCAAATGCAGGCCACGTTGCTCGAGCGGACCACGACTTCGCGTTCCGGAGAACGCCTGACACCCGACACGCGGCTGCCCGACGCGCCGCCGTGTTTCCATCTGTTAGCCAAGCCGAGCGGATCGACCTGCAATATCGATTGCAAGTACTGCTTCTTCCTGTCGAAGGAAGCGCTGTACCCGAACGACAAGCATCGGATGTCGCAGGTGACGCTGGAAACCTATCTGCGCCAGTTGCTGGAATCGCATCGCACGCCGGAAGTCACGGTTGCGTGGCAAGGCGGCGAACCCACGCTGATGAAGGTCGAGTTTTTCCGGCAGGCGGTGGAATTCGTCGAGAAGCATCGTCAACCGGGACAGGTCGTCAAGCACACGTTTCAGACCAACGGCATTCTGCTCGACGACGAATGGTGCGCGTTCTTCAAGCAGTACCATTTTCTGGTGGGGCTGAGCGTCGATGGACCGCGCGAACTTCACGACACCTATCGCGTCGATCGCCGCGCACAGGGCACCTTCGATCTCGTCATGCGCGGCCTGGACCTGTTACGCCAGCACGGCGTCGAGTTCAATATCCTGTGTACGGTCAACGCCGCCAACCAGCACCACGGCCGCGAGATCTATCGCTTCTTTCGCGATCAGCTCGGCGCGAAGTGGATGCAGTTCATTCCAATCATCGAACGCGCGACCGAACAGACCATCCAACTGGCGAACCAGGGCTGGAGCGACCGGCCGGACCATCGGCGCGTGCTGTACACGCAGACCGGCAATCTCGTCACCGAACGCTCGGTGGGCGCGCGGCAATACGGCCAGTTCCTGATGGATATCTTCGAAGAATGGGTGCGCCACGATGTCGGTCGGGTGTTCGTGCAGTTGTTCGACGTCACGCTCGAAGCCATGTTCGGCCGTCATCTGCTGTGCATTCACGCGCCCACGTGCGGCCTCGGTCCGGCACTCGAATACAACGGCGACCTCTATTCGTGCGATCACTTCGTCGAACCCGGTTACCGGTTGGGCAACATTCACGAAACCCACATGTTGACGCTGATCGCGTCGCCCGAACAACGCAAGTTCGGACTGAACAAGCGCGACTCGCTGACCGCGCAGTGCAAGCGTTGCGAAGTCAGGGCGCTGTGCAATGGCGGCTGCCCGAAAGACCGCTTCGCACGTTCGCACGACGGCGAAGAAGGCCAGAACTATCTGTGCGAGGGTCTGGCGTTGTTCTTCAACGGATCGCGCCGCGCGATGGAGAAAATGGCCACGCTCTATCGCGATGGCCGGCCGCCTTCCGATGTGATGGCGCTCACCGCGATCGAAGACAAACGACGCGGCCCCTATGCGCCCTGTTCATGCGGTAGCGGCAAGAAATTCAGGTTTTGCCACGGCGATCACGCGTCGCGCGCGTAGTTCCTGACGGCGAGTTACGGGACGCCGCGCGCTGCATCACGGCAGTCTCGCCGATACACGTCCATCTCCGCGCGGTGCTTGCACAAACGGGGTGGCTCGTGACGCACTTCGGCTGCAATCCGGCAATTGAAGCAGCCTCTTCGCCCGGCCGGCGCCACGCTCGCCGGGCCTCATCTGAAAGGAGTGGGAGCGATCATGGCGACAAAGCAACCGAATATCCTGATTCTTTGGGGGGACGATATTGGATGGTGGAATATCAGCTTCAATAGCCGTGGGCAGATGGGATATCGCACCCCGAATATCGACCGCATTGCCAACGAGGGCGTCGCGTTTACCGACTACTACGCGCAGCAGAGTTGTACGGCGGGACGCGCCGCTTTCATTACCGGACAAAACCCGATCCGCACCGGATTGACCAAGGTCGGCATGCCGGGCGCGGACCTTGGCCTGTCGCCGGAAGACCCGACTATCGCGGAGATGTTGAAGCCGCTAGGGTATGTCACGGGCCAGTTCGGCAAGAATCACCTCGGCGACAAGGATGAGTTCCTGCCCACCATGCATGGCTTCGATGAGTTCTTCGGCAATCTGTATCACCTGAACGCCGAAGAAGAGCCGGAAGATCCCGACTATCCGAAAGACCCGGAATTCAAGAAGCGCTTCGGTCCGAGAGGCGTACTCCATTGCTGGTCGGACGGCAAAGGCGGACAGAAGATCGAAGATACCGGTGCGCTGACCAAAAAGCGTATGGAGACGATCGACGACGAAACCACCGCGCACGCGCAGGCATTTATCGACAGTGCGCACAAGGCGGGCAAGCCGTTTTTCCTCTGGTACAACACGACGGCAATGCATTTCCGCACGCACTGCGCCGAGAAACACAAAGGAAAAAGCGGCCAGGGCGAGTACAACGATGTGATGGTCGCGCACGACGAGAACATCGGCAGGATGCTGGCGAAACTCGACGAACTCGGTATTACCGAAGACACCATCGTGATGTACTCCACCGATAACGGACCGCACTACAACAGCTGGCCGGATGCCGGCATCACGCCGTTTCGCGCGGAAAAGAACACCAACTGGGAAGGCGGCTGGCGAGTGCCGGCGTTCATTCGGTGGCCGGGGAAATTCCCCGCCGGCACCGTGCTCAACGGCATCGTGACGCACCAGGACTGGATGTCGACTTTTCTCGCAGCGGCGGGCGAACCCGAAATCAAGGAGAAGCTGCTTAAAGGACACAAGGTCGGCGAGCGCACCTACAAAGTTCACCTGGACGGTTTCAACATGCTGCCGTATCTGAGCGGCGAAGTGAAAGACAGTCCGCGCGAGTCGTTCTTCTATATCAGCGATGACGGCGACATCATGGCGATCCGGGTGAAAGACTGGAAGGTGGTGTTGCGGGAGCAACGCGCCAAGCAAATGGCGTGCTGGTCGGAGCCCTTCGTGCCATTGCGGATTCCGAAAATTTTCCATCTGCGAAGGGATCCATTCGAGCGAGCGGATGAGAACTCGAACACGTATTACGACTGGATCATCTCCCACGCGTATCTGATCTACGGGATGCAAGCGGTTGTGGCCGCGCAGATCGAACAGTTCGTGGCTTTCCCGCCTCGCCAGAAGGCCGCGTCGTTTAACCTGGACGCGGTAATGCGGCAACTCGAGGATGTAGGGGGCAGTGCCGGGCATTAAGCGCTCGCCAATCGGTGCACAGACGGTCGGCCGGGTAATCCATAGGACTGGATTGCCTCGCCGACTTTTTCATTTGGCTTGCACCAAAGGGCAATCGATTTTGCCTCAAACCCCAATGCACTTGATAGCAGGACTGCTGATATGGTCTAACTGCCAACTACCGGAGATGACACCATGTTCGCACTGTCCCGCGCTAGAGCCGCCTGTGTCATTTTTTCGATGACGCTAGGGGTCGGCTTTAACCTGAGCGAAGCGGCCCCTAACCCTGCTACGGATGCAACCCGCAAGGCCAATCAGGCCGTCGCCGATTACCTTCCATTCTCGAATAAACAGGATTTCGACGACGCCCGACACGGCTTTATCGCCGACCTTCCGAGTCCCGTCATCAAGGGCAGTGCAGGCAATACCGTGATCGATCTGTCGCAGTACGATTTTCTGAAGCAAAGCGGAGCCGCACCCGCGACCGTCAATCCGAGTCTCTGGCGGCAATCGCAGTTGCTCGCCATTCGCGGCCTGTTCAAGGTGACCGACGGCATCTACCAGGTGCGCAATATCGACCTCGCCAACATGACCTTTATCCGGGGTAAAACCGGTTGGGTCGTGATCGATCCGCTTACGTCGGTTGAAACCGCCAAAGCCGCACTCGACCTGGTGAACGACAAGGTCGAAAAGCTGCCGGTGTCGGCCGTCATCTTCACGCATTCGCACGTCGATCACTTCGCGGGCATTCGCGCGATCGTCGACGAGAAAGATGCCCGCGCGGGCAAAGTGCCGGTGATCGCGCCGGAAGGATTCATGGAAGAAGCCGTCAGCGAAAACGTCTTCGCCGGGAATGTGATGAGCCGGCGCGCGTCGTATATGTACGGCAACCTGCTGCCGAAGAGCCCCGAAGGCAGCGTCGGCGGGGGCTTGGGCCTGACCACCGCCGCCGGTACGATCACGTTGTTCGAACCGACGAAGCTGGTCGACAAGACGGGCGAAAAGCTGACGGTGGATGGAATCGATGTCGTGTTCCAGATGGCGCCCGGCACCGAAGCGCCGGCGGAAATGCTGTTCTATTTCCCGCAGTTCAAGGCGATCGATCTTGCCGAAGATGCCAACCATACGCTGCACAATATCCTGACGCTGCGCGGCGCGAAGGTGCGTAGCGCGCAGAAGTGGGCGAGCACGCTGGATCAGACCATCGACATGTGGGGCAGCGAGGCGGTCGTGTCGTTCGGTAGCCACCATTGGCCGCAATGGGGCAATCAGCGCGTGGTCGAGCATCTGGAGAAACAGCGCGACCTGTACAAATACATCAACGATCAAACATTGCGCATGGCCAATCAGGGCCTGACGATGAACGAGATCGCCGAACAGTTCGTGTTGCCCGACAGTCTGGCCAAAGAGTTCTATAACCGGGGCTATTACGGCGATCTGAAACACAACGTTCGCGCGACCTATCAGCTTTATCTGGGCTTCTGGGACGGCAATCCGGCCGACTTCAATCCGTTGCCGCCGGTCGATGAAGCGAAGAAGTACGTCGAAATGGTGGGTGCCGACAAGATGATCGCAACTGCCCGGTCAGCCTACAGCAAGGGCGACTATCGATGGGCGGCCACCGTGGCGAACAAGGTCGTGTTCGCCGAGCCTAAAAACCAGGCTGCACGCAATGTCGAAGCCGACGCGCTGGAGCAGTTGGGTTATCAGGCGGAGTCCGGTCCCGCCCGCAACTTCTATCTGTCCGGTGCACAGGAACTGCGAGGCGGCGTCAAGAAAATGGCGACGCCCAATACGAGTTCGCCCGACATCATTCGCGGCATGACCACGGATATGTTCCTCGACTTCCTCGCCATCCATCTCAACGGACCCAAGGCCGGCGACAAGTCCTATGCGTACAACCTGAAGTTCCCGGACATCAACGCGCAGTACGTGCTGACCGTGAAAAACGGCGTGATGAACTACAGCAAGGACAAGCAACTGGATAAACCGGACGGCACCGTGACCTTGAACCGCACGACGCTCGACGACATCGCGCTGGGCAAGATCAAACTCGGCAATCTCGCCGAAAGCGGCGACGTGAAAATCGACGGTGACGCGCCCAAGTTCAAGGAGATGCTCGCCAACTTCGACAAGTTCGACTTCTGGTTCACCATCGCGGAACCTTGATCGATCGAGATCCATCGCCATCTGTCGATATCAAGCAGGCAAGCGCCGCAGCCGCTACGCTGACGGTCGCTTGCCTGATCTTCCTGAAGGCGGCGGTCGCCTCGACGACCGCTGCTCTCACGCACGACTCCGGCGCAAATGCCAACGCGGCAATAGCGCACGCCGCCATCGCCAATCCGGCGATCAGGAACGTATCGCTGTAAGCCATCAGCCGCGCTTCGCGATCCACCAGTTGCCCGACGAGATCGAGTGCGGCCTGGCGGGCACCCGCGGCGCCCGACCCAAGCAGCGCGTGCTGGCGATCCATGTAGACACCCGAGATCGTCCTCACCATTCCGATCAATCGCTCCTGAAACGCTTCGCTGTACGGCACCACCGCTTCGCCCAGCCGCATCGCGTGCAATTTGCTGCGCTCGACCACCAGCTGGCTTGCAATCGCGATCCCGATCGCGCCGCCCAGGTTGCGCACCATGTTGAAGACGCCCGAGGCCGAACCCAGCTGACTCTTCTCGATCCCATCGACCGCCATCACGCCAAGCGCGATCACGACCAGCGATTGCCCGATGCCACGCACGATCAGCGACGGCACCACCACATTCGCCGACGCATCCAGATTGAGGTGCATGTTCATCAGACACCCTGCCGCGACCAGCGCGAAGCCCGCGACGATCGTGGTTCGCGCGCCGACCCGGCGCATCAGCGGCGGCGTCAGAAACGACATCGCGAACTGAACCAGCCCGTACGGCACCATCATCACGCCGATATCGCGCGCGCTGTAGCCCTGCAATTCCGCGAAGTAGTTCGGCACCAGAAAGACCACCGCGAACACCACCGCGCCGAACAGAAACTGCATCAGGCTGGCAATGCCGAAGTTGTAGCGCCCGAGCAGCCGCAAGTTGATGAACGGATCGTCGCGCCGCACTTCGACCACGACGAATGTCACGATCCCGATCGCCGCGACGATCGACATGTACACGATCAAGCTGGAGCCGAACCAGTCCTTGCGACCGCCCTCCTCCAGCACGATCTGCAACGCGCTGAGTCCGATCGCCATCGACGCGATGCCGAGCCAGTCCGCATTGCGCAAACGCTCGAGATGCGCGGCTTGCGGCTTGATCGCCCAACCGATCGCCGCGATCAGCGCAATCGCAGGCGGAATCTGCAGATAGAAAATCCATCGCCATGAATACATGTCCGTCAGCCAGCCGCCGAGCGACGGCCCCGCCGCCTGCGCAACATTGTTCGCGACCGCGAACAGCGCCATCCCGAGCGGATGCCGGGACGACGGCAACTCGGTGACGATCAGCTGGAACGACAACGGAATCAGCACGCCGCCGAATGCGCCCTGCAACGCCCGCGCGGCGATCATCGACTGGATGGTCGGCGCGACCGAACACGCCAGCGAGAAGATCAGAAAGCCGCTCGTGCCGACCAGCAGCACGCGCCGCGCCGAGAACACGCGCACCAGCCAGCCCGTCAGCGGAATCACGATGATCTCGGCGACCAGATACGCGGTCGTGATCCACGAGCCCTCCTCGAAACTCGCGCCGAGCGAGCCGCGAATATCGGGCAACGATGCATTCGTCACATGCACGTTCATGCCCGCCATAAAACAGCCGAACACGCCGCCGAGCACGGCCACCCACGCGCGCAACGACACGGCTTCATGCGTCGCGCCGGAAGACACGGTCGCGCTCATGACGCCTTCGCTCCAGCGTTGCGGTCGTTGCCGCCGGCATCGCGGTCCTGCGTATGCACGCGTGCGATCACCGACATGCCGGGCCGCAACTGCAACGACGCCAGCGCGCCACGGTCCACCGCGATCTTCACCGGAATCCGCTGGACCACCTTCGTGAAGTTGCCGGTCGCGTTATCGGGCGGCAACAGCGCGAACTGCGCGCCGGACCCCGGCGCAATCCCCGCGACCCGGCCCGGCAACGTGTGCCCCGAATAGCTGTCCACGTCGATCTCGACGGTCTGGCCCGCACGCATCGCGGCGACTTCGGTTTCCTTGAAATTGGCGATCACGTACACGGCGTCGAGCGGGACGACGGCGAGCAGCGGTTGCCCCGTCTCCACATATTGCCCGGCGCGCACCGCGCGTTGTCCGACCGAGCCGTCGGTCGCGGCGCGGATCACCGTGTGGTCCAGATCGAGCTGGGCGAGCGTCAACGCGGCCTGCGCGATGCCGACCTGCGCGCGCGCGGCGTCGATTGCGACGGCATGCTGCGCCTTCTCGCCCAGCAACACCGCCCGCTGGCCGCGTTGCGCGCGAACCTCGGCATGAGCCTTCGCGAGCGCGGCATCGGCGGACAGTGCGTCGGCGTGGGCCTGCTCCCATCGCTGCGTGCTCGACGCCTGTTCCGCCGCGAGCTGGCGATACCGCTCGGCGTCCGCGCGACGTCGCGCCACCGCCGCTTCGGCGGCCTTGATGTCGGCTTCGGCACCGTCCGTCACGTTCGACTGTTGCGCGAGCTGCGCGTCGAGCGTGGCCAGCGCGGCGTGCTCCGCGTGAAGCGTCGCGACTGCGGCATCCACCGAGGCCTGCGCCTTCGCCACTTTCGCGCGATAGTCCGCGTCGTCGATACGGGCGAGGACGTCGCCCTTGCGCACCGTCTGGTTGTCGTCGACGCTGACGCGCGTCACGTAACCGGAGACGCGCGAACTGACCGTTACGACGTCGGCACGCACATAGGCGTCGTCGGTGCTTTCGATAAAGCGGCCGACGCGCCACCAGTGGACGCCGAATCCTGCCGCCGCAATCGATGCAACGACAGCAGCGACGATCGCTACGGTTTTACGGGCCATCAACGGCGTTTTGGCGGTCTTCTCGGGAAGGGTCGTGGAACTCATATCAGGGCTGTACGGAAGAAAGGGTGACGGAGGAAGACGAAGGTGCGTCGGCGGCGGACGGGTTCGCACCGGTTTGCCAGCCGCCGCCGAGCGCCTTGAATACGGCGATCTGATCGGCGGCCAGCGCAGCAGTCGATTCCGCCAGCGACGCACGCGCCGCGATCAGCGTGCGCTGTGCGTCGAGCACGTCGAGGAAATCGAGCGCGCCCGCTTCATAGTTCAGCTGCGCGAGATGCAGCGCACGGCTGTCCTGATCGAGCGCGGCCTGTAATGCGCGATGGCGGGTCCATTGCGTGCCGTAGAAAGACAGCGACTGCTCGGTCTCCTTCAGGGCCGTCAACACCCGGCCATCGAACGACGCGAGCGCGGCGCGGTTGTCCGCCTTCGCCTGCGCGAGCGTCGCGCGGCTCACGGACAGATTCGGAAAGCGCCAGCTGATCAGCGGCCCGATGCCCCACGACATCGCGTAACGGTCGCCGAGCGACGCAAGACTGCCGCTGGTCGACACCAGATCGACCGAGCCGCCGAGCACGATCGACGGATACAGCGCAGCGGTCGCGACCCCGACGCGCGCAGTGGCGGCGGCAAGCTGGCGTTCGGCTTCGCGCAGATCCGGGCGGCGGCGCAGCAAGGCCGCGCCGTCGCCGACCGGGAACGCTTGCGTCAACACAGGTGTGACGCGGCATCGCGCCGCCGCCTCGGGGACGTCGGACGGCAAGCGGCCGGTCAGCACCGCCAGTTCGGCCAGCACCGCGCGGCGCTTGCCTTCGAGTCCGGGAATCGCGGCCCGCGCGGTCTCGACGAAACCTTGCGCGCGCGCCACTTCGAGATCGGCCACGAGCCCGCGGTCGCGCTGCTTCGTCGTCAGATCGGCGAGATGTTGCGCAATCGCGAGCGACTGCTGCGCGACGTCGATCCGCTCGCCGTAAGAACACGCCTGCGCGTAACTGCCGGTGGTCGCGGCGACCACGGCGACGCGCACCGCGTCGGTTGCGGCTTGCATCGCGTCGGCATCGGCGTGCGCGGCATCGACCAGATGACGCACGCGGCCCCACAGATCGACTTCGTACGACACCGCGAACGACGGCGTCCACGCCCAGCGCGTCCGGGTCGCATCGCGACGCGCTGCCGCGACCGTCTGATCCGCCGTCTGTTCGCCTTCGTTACCGCCGAACGCCAGTTGCGTGTCCGGCAGACGCGCGGCGTCGGCGCTATCGGCTAACGCGTCCGCGTGCAGCAGATGCGCTTGCGCGACCGCGAGATCGCGATTCTGTTCGAGCGCCTGCGCGATCAGCGCGTCGAGCGCGGGATCGCGATACAGACGCCACCACGCGTCGGGAAGCGGCTGCGTGACGACCGGCGCGTCGGCGGCCGCCACGAAGGCTGCGGCGGCCGCTGTGGGCGTCTGCGGCGCCCGGTACGCCGGGGCCGACGCGCATCCCGCGCACAGTGTCGTCGCCAGTGCGAGCAAGGCCGGCCGGCGCAGAGGCCAGCGGTCGGGAACCACGGGGAATGGACGAATCGGCTCGTCGGTATTGCTGCATCGATGCATCGGTCACTCGCAGTTAAAAAGGGAGTGACCGATGGTAAAGTTCAACGATCAGGTCTTCGCTCGAAGAATTGCCATGCATCGTCGCAAAATGGACAGCATCTGTTTTCATGAGACGCCCGCGTCGCTGGCGTCCGCGCCCGTCGCCGTGCTTTCGACCGATCAACCGGCGCGCAGCAGCTTCCCGCCGCATGTCCACGCGAGCGGGCAACTGATCTATGCGATTTCGGGCGTGATGCTGGTGCGTTCCGATGCGGGCAGTTGGGTCGTGCCCACCGGCCGCGCGGTGTGGGTGCCGGGCGGTGTGCGTCATGAGATCGAGATCGCCAGCGACGTGCAGATGCGCACGGTGTACGTCGCGCCGGGCGCGCGCGCGGACATGCCGACGGCATGCAAGGTGATACGCGTGAGTCCGCTATTGCGCGAGTTGATCGTGACCGCGGCATCGATCGAACCGGCGCATCGCGACGGCGCGCGCGAACGGCGGATCTTCGAACTGCTGCTCGACGAGATCGGCCTCGCGGCGCCGTTACTGCTGCACGTTCCCATGCCGCGCCACACGGCGCTTGCGCGTCTGTGCCGCGAACTCATCGCGCAGCCGTGCGGCGATGTCACGCTCGACACGTGGGCCGGGCGCGCCGACATGCATCCGCGCACGTTCGCACGGGCGTTCCGGCGCGAAACGGGGATGACGCACGGCGCGTGGTGCCGTCATACGCGCTTGCTGCTGAGCTTGCAGCGACTGGCGGCGGGCGCGTCGATTCTCGATATCGCGATCGAGCATGGTTACGACAGTCCGAGCGCGTTCAGCGCGATGTTCCGCAAAGCGCTCGGTGTCGCGCCCAGCGACTATTTCAGATAAAGGGCGCGCCGACGCGCCGCCATCACGCCCCAGTACGCCCCATCACGCCGGCGATCGATCGTCCGGGTTGAGCCGGAATATCATCCGGGCGCCGGGATCGTTGATGGACTCGACCTCTTCATTCAGCTCGACGTCGGTGAGTGCGTAGATTGCACGATGAATGTCGATCCGTCGTGCGCCTGTTCGCGGGTAATCTGCTTGATCTTGCTACCGGGAATGCGCGCGGCGCGACCCGTCGGCGCGAGCAGCGCGCACGACAGATGCATGGCGTCGAGTTCACCGACCAGCGTGGTTTTCCCCGTTCAGGCACTGCCGCGCAAGATAAAGGCGTCGTGCGTGTCGTCCCGTATAAACGATACGATCGCGGCGAGTTCTGCATGGCGCGCATCCTTTTGCTAAAGACGCGGGTCGGAATGCTCGTTCCGGCTTGAATTTCGTTTCTGTATTTGTGTCACCGAAGCAGCGAAATCGCCATGAAATTCATGGCTGCGCCGAACAGCGAAATTGACCGTAACGTCAGAATGCGAACCCTACCCGACTGCCGTCGAACCGCGTTGACTTACAACGGGTTCGACGTGCCGGTTTGTGTCGCGCGCTACGGGTGGCGATACCGGCCGCGAAAGCGGCCGGTTGCCCGAACTACTTAATCGCCGAGATATTCCGGCTCGATCTGGATGTTCTGCTCGCCGGCAGCCTTCTTTTCCCAGTATCGCTTGACCCAGTTTTCGAAGGTCTTGCCAGCCGCCGTATCCTTGCCGGTGAACGTGATGCCACCGATCTCCGCGTACGGGATCACGTCCTTGGTCTGCTTGCCGGTCGGAATGATCCGCACGAAGCAATCCTTGAAGCTCGCACCGTACTGGCGGTCGTACAGATAGCCCGCCACCGTCGATCCATCCTTGCGGGTGATCGTGACGTCGCCGCGATAGTCGAAGGCTTTTTCCATCGCCTCGCGCACTTCCGCTTCGGTCGTCAGTTCCGGCGACCAGCCTTCGAGCTGCTCGTGCACCGCGCCCGCTGCCGTATTCGACTGATCCGGCGCGACGACGGCCGCCGCCTGCACGGATTCAGCGGCTTTGCCCTTCGCTGCGTCCGCGCGCTGCGCGCTCGGCACGAACACCATCGGCACTTCGTGCGACGTCTTCTTCCAGCCGGCGAGAATCTCGGTCGCCTCGCGGTCTTCATAGCGATCGAACAGCATCGCCTTGACCGTCTGGAACAGACCCTTGAACGAACCGAACGTGTAGTTCACGCCGCTTGCCTCGTAACCCGAGTGCACCATGCAGTTCGCGCACTTCGGATTGCCGCTTTCGGTGCCGTACTCGGACCACTTCACGCTTTCCATCAGCTCG
The DNA here is from genome assembly GCF_028283785.1 of Paraburkholderia sp. Classification (GTDB taxonomy): domain Bacteria; phylum Pseudomonadota; class Gammaproteobacteria; order Burkholderiales; family Burkholderiaceae; genus Paraburkholderia. Next base: position 94,432 of record NZ_JAPWKB010000003.1, read on the forward strand.
TCGAAGCTGTCGGCGTAGCCATCCTGAAGCAGATAGCACGGCTTTTGCCAACCGAAGATGCTGTACGTGGGCATACCCCAAGGCGTGCAGGTCAGGTCCTTCTTGCCCATCAGGAATTCCATGAACATCGGCGACGCGTTGAAGCGCCAGCTTTTCTTCCGGTTCGACAGGATCGAGCGAAACAGCTTTTTCGAACGCTCACGTCCGAGAAAGTGCTTCTGGTCCGGCGCCTTCTCGTACGTGTAGCCCGGCGACACCATCATGCTTTCGACGCCCGCTTCCATCATTTCGTCGAAGTGCAGACGCACGCTGTTCGGATCTGCACCGTCGAACAGCGTCGTGTTGGTGGTCACGCGGAAACCTGCCGCGACCGCCGCACGCACGCCTTCCATCGCGATGTCGTAGCCGCCTTCACGGCACACAGCGAAATCGTGATGGTCGCGCTGACCGTCGACGTGAACCGAAAACGACAGATACTTGCTCGGCTTGAACAGATGCAGGTTCTTCGCGAGCAGCAGCGCGTTCGTACACATGTAGACGTACTTCTTGCGCGCGACCAGCCCGGCGACGATCTCAGGCATCTGCGGATGCAGAAGCGGCTCGCCGCCCGGAATCGCGACCATCGGCGTGCCGCACTCCTCGACCGCCTTGAAGCACTCCTCAGGCGTGAGTTGCGACTTCAGAACGTGCGCCGGATATTGAATTTTCCCGCAGCCCGCGCACGCCAGATTGCAGCGCATCAGCGGCTCGAGCATGAGTACGAGCGGATAGCGGCTTCGCCGCATCAGCTTCTGTTTCAGGACGTAGGTCGCGACCGTCCAGGCCTGCGAAATTGGCACTCCCATGCTACTAATACTCCTCGACAACCGGTTACTCGGCGGGATGATCCCGCAACTATATTCTATCAGGCGCTAAACGCGCGCTTCAGGCACCATCATTCGCCAAAAGCGTATTTCCTGCGCAGGCGTGATCTGTGGGGGGCCGAGCATGTGCCCGACTTTGCGCGCAATGATCGCACAATCTGCGATATCGGGTCGGGTGGGACGTACCGGAAGGCTGTGAAATGCCGATGTGACACCTGAACATATCGCCGCGAGGACGCGTCGGGACCGTGGGTTGCCACGCGGCCCGGCTGCCTCTCCCGGCGTGCCGGACCGGTCGGCGGCGCGGGCGGCGCGCAAAGCCGGAAAACGCGCAAACCGCGCAAACCGCCGCCAACGCGCTCAGGCGAGCGCAATCACCGCAATCTCCACCAGCAGTTCCGTCGAGGCCAGTTTCGCCTGGACCGTTGCGCGCGTCGGCGCGCAGCCCGGCGCAACCCACGCATCCCACACCGCGTTCATGCCCGCGAAGTCGCGTTCGATATCCGCCAGCCAGACTTGCGCCGACACGAGCCGGGTTTTGTCGATACCGGCCTGCTCGAGGAAACCGTCGATCTTGTCGAGCACCTGTTGGGTTTGCAGCTTGACGTCCGGCGTGCGGTCGTTCGACGTCTGACCGCCGACAAAAACCAGCCCCGCCGCCTTGACGACCCGGCTCATCCGTTGATTCGTTTCGATTCTGACGATATCGGACATACGCTGTACCACTCCTTCGCCATCCGGCGATTCAAGTTTGCCGCGCCACGCGCGGACCAGAACGGGCACGCCCGGCGCGCCCGGTAAATCAGTGAACGGCGTCGGCCTGCGGCGCGGCCGCGATCGCCTTCGCGTCGAAACGGTCGATCGCGAAAGCATCGAGCGATAACGAGGCTGCGCCGTCGAGCACCAGTTCCGACACCAGTTTTCCGCATGCCGGCCCCATCTGGAAGCCGCTACCGCAGTAGCCGAACGAATACGTGAGGTTCGACGCGCGACGGCTCGGCGAGATCACCGGCAGCGAATCGTCGGTGAAGGCCTCGACGCCCGCCCACGCGCGATTGATGCCGAGATGGCGCAGATGCGGAAACAGATCGACCACCGTATGCGCGCTGCGCACCAGCCGCGCGAAATCGACTTCGCCGTGACGCGCCGGTAAATCGGCGATACCGATCAGCTTGCCGCCAATCACCACCGTGCCGTTGTCGAACTGCTTGAACGACAGCGGACGGCCGGTCGCGCCGAGCGTCGAGCGGCAAAACGGCGCCACCCGATGCGTGACCATCAGCATCAGCCCTTCCGCATGCACCGGCACCGGTTCGCCGACCTGGCGCGCCAGGTCGCCCGCCCACGCGCCCGCAGTCACGACCAGTTTTTCCGCCGCGAAGGTTCCGGCTGGCGTCTGCGCAAGCCAGCGCGTGCCGACCTGTTCGATCGTCGACACCGGCGTGCCTTCGTGAAACACCGCGCCCAGCCGTTGCGCGGCGAGCCGGAACGCGGCCGTGGTGCGAAACGGCAACGCATAGCCGTCGCGCGCGACCCAGATGCCGCCCGTCACATGTGGCGCAATCGCCGGTTCGAGTTCGCGAACGGTCGCCGCGTCGATCACCGTTTCATGTGTGAAGCCGTGCGCTTCCAGCATCGCGACGCGTGCGCGGCATTCATCGAGTTCCGCATCCGATTCGGCGATTTTCAGCTGGCCGGATGCGACGAAACCGCCGTCGTCGCCGATCGTCTCGGCGAGCGTATGCCAGATTTCGCGCGACATCAGCGACACCGGAATCTCCGGCAGCAGACGGCCCAGGGTCCGCACGCCGCCCGCGTTGACGCCCGACGAATGCCGCCCGACGTAATCGGCTTCGAGCACGATCACGCGCGCGCCGCGCCGGGCCAGATGAAACGCGCTGCTCGACCCGTGCAGCCCGCCGCCGATCACCAGCACATCGGCTTCGGCGACCGGCGCAGCGAACGAATGAAGAGCCTCTGGACGCTTACTCACCGGCGAGTTCTCCGAGCGTGAGCGGTTTGATCGGCGGACGGATCCGGTAGTAGCCGACCGTGTCGGGTTCGACCTTGCGTGCATCGGAAATCACTTCCGTCACCGTCAGGCCGCACATGCGCCCCTGGCACGGTCCCATTCCGCAGCGTCCGAACGACTTCGCCTGATTCGGTCCGAGACAGCCGAGCGCGACGAAGCCGCGAATCTCGCCTGCCGTCACTTCCTCGCAACGGCACACGATCACGTCGTCGGCGGGGATCCGGTTCGCGTCGCGCGGCCGGTACAGGCTGTCGAGGAACGGCCGGATCCGCATCACGTCCGCCAGCGTGCGCCGGTGCAGCGCGGCGTCGCGATCGCGTGTGGCGGGATCGATCGCGCCGAGTTGCGCGGCGACCGCGAGCGCGCTCAACGCGCCCTGTTGCGCCGCCGCCAGCGCGCCGCCGATCCCACTGCCGTCGCCCGCGACGAACACGCCCGGCACGTCGAGTTCGCCCCATGTGTCGGTGTGCGGCGTAAAGCACAGTTGCGCGTCGTCCCAGCGATGCCGCGCGCGCAACGCCAGCGTGAACTGCGTGTTCGGCACTACGCCCTGATGCAGCAGAATCACGTTCGCGTCGATCCGGTGCGGCGTGCCTTGCGTCGTGAAGGACAGCGCGGCGGCGCGTTCGGTGCCGTCGTCGTCGCGGGTCGATTCGATACGCAGATCGTCGGCCGCTTCGTAGATCGCCACGCCCGCCGCGCGCAACGTGCGGATCAGTTGCAGGCCCTTGCTGAGAAACGGCCACGCGCGCAACGCCGACAACAGATGGCGCTTCGCGCGCCAGCGATCTTCGTGACGGGTCGTATCGACGAGCGCACGAATCGGCACGCCCGCGCGCACGTACTGCCAGCCGAGCAGATACAGCAGCGGTCCGCAACCGGCCAGCACCGGCGCTTCGGCGGGAACTTCGCCCGCGCTTTTCAGCAGGATCTGCGCGGCGCCGGCGGTCAGCACGCCCGGCAAGGTCCAGCCGGGAATCGGAAACGGCCGTTCGAGCGCGCCGGTCGCGAGGATCACGCGTCGCGCCTGAAAACTCGCCACCTTGCCGTCTTTCAGATAATGCACTGCGTGTTCGCGCGTCACCTGCCACACCGACGCATTCGACACATGCCGCGCGCCCGAGCGCACGAACGCGTCCGCGATCGCCGCGCCCGCTGCATAGTCGGGGCCGAGAATCTCCTTGCGACGCGCATCGGCGCGACCGATCGCCCGATAAATCTGTCCGCCGACCGCGTCCTGTTCGTCGAGCAACACCACCGACAAACCCGCCGTCGCCGCGCGCGTCGCCGCGCTCAGACCGGCCGGACCTGCGCCGACCACCACCACATCGACCGGATCCGCGCGCAGCGCGTCAACCGGTTCCGCACCGAGTTCAGCGGCCATGAGCGTTCTCCAGCGTAGCGTCGGTCTGATCGAAGGGCGGCAGATCGCGCGCGCCCTCTTGCGAGTGGATGCGCATGCCGTCGCGGACCGTCACCATGCAGCTTTGACGGCTCGGCACGCCGTCGATCTCGACGAGGCATTCGAAGCACGCGCCCATCATGCAGAACGGCGCGCGCGGCGCACCCGACACCGGCGTCGCGCGAAACCGCGACACCCCGGCCGCAAGCAGCGCCGCCGCCACCGAGCGGCCGCCCGGCACGCGCAACGGCTGGTCGTTGAACCAGATTTCGACAGGCGCATCGGCGCCGGGCAAGGTCTTGAAAAGCGGTCTCGAAGTCATGACGGTATCAGTGAGCGGGAGTGAGATTGGCGTGAGCAGCAGCGGCGTCGGTGGCGGCGGCGGAATCGGCCGTCGCGAAGCGGCCACCGGCGAACACCGGCAGTTCGTCGGGCATCGCGCCGCCTGCGATCCACGGTGCGATGCGCATCGCGTGCGCGGCGGCCAGCGTCACGCCGCTATGGCACGTGACGACGTACGCGCCCGGATGCTGCGTGGACGCTTCGTAGATCGGAAAGCCGTCCGGGCTGTAGACGCGCAGTGCGGCCCACGTCCGCACGACGCGCACGTCTTTCAGGAACGGAAACGCGCGCACGCCGCGCCGGGCGATATCGGCCAGCACATGAGTCGTGGTGAAATCGTTGAAGCCGACTTCTTCCATCGAGTCACCGAACTGTACGGTGCCTTCGTCGGTTTGCCGGACGTTGATCGTCGGGTGATGCAGGAATGGCGCGACGCGCTCGCTGATCAGCACCTGGCCGCGATTCGGCGCGACCGGCGCGTGCAATCCGACCTGCGGCGCGAGCACGCGATTGCCCAGACCGGCCGCCAGCACCACCTTGGCCGCGTGCCACTGGCCGCGCTTGCCGTGCACGGTAAAGCCGCCGCGCTCCGGCACGATCCGCGTCGCCTCCTCGCCGCTGACGAGCTGCACGCCGTGCCGCTGCATGCCCGCATGCAGCGCGCGCAACAGCTTGAGCGGATTCACGTGACCGTCCATCGGCGTGTAGCTCGCGCCCAGCACCTCGGGCCCGATCGCGGGCAGCAACTCGCGCAGCTCGCGCGCATCGAGCATCTGGTACGGGTAATCGCCGTCGAACTCGCGTTGCAAGGTGCCCAGACGCGTCTCGCGGTCGGCCAGTTCCGCGTCGGAAAAACACAGGTGAAAACCGCCCGGCTGACGCAGCGCCACGTCGATCCCGGTTTCATCGAGCAACCCGGCGGCAAGTCCCGGCCAGCGGACCGCCGAACTGCGCGACCAGCGCGCGTACGGCGTCAGTCCATAGCCTTTGCCCTGAATCCAGACGAGTCCGAAATTGCCGCGCGATGCGCGAAAACCGCCGTCGTCCTGATCGAGCACGGTGACCTTCGCGCCGTTGCGCGCAAGGCCGTAAGCCACCGCCGATCCGACCAGTCCACCGCCGAGCACGAGCACGTCGGGGCTGGCACATGCATTGAATGTCATCGAGCCTCTCCGATCAGAATACGGTCCAGTCCGACCATCCGGTCGAGCACCACCATCAGGATCACCGTCCCGACGATCAGCACCGCCGACACCGACGCGACGAGCGGATCGATGGTCTGCGCGATCTGGTTGTACATCGCGACCGGCAACGTGGTCGTGCCGGGCGTCGCGACGAAAATGGTCATCGTCAGTTCGTCGAAACTCTGGATGAACGACAGCACCCAGCCGCCCGCGACGCCGGTGCGGATCATCGGCAGGACGACGCGGCGGAACGCGGTGAAGCGGCTGGCGCCACACGACAACGCCGCGCGTTCCGCGTCGCGATCGAGCCCAACCGCCGACGACAGCGCGAGCCGCAACGCATACGGCAGCACCACGATCACATGCGTGGCGACCAGCGCCCAGAACGAGCCGCTCAGTTGCAGCAGCGACAGAAAGCGCAGAAACGCGATGCCGAGCACGACCGCGGGAATCATCATCGGCGACAGGAAAAAGCCCATCAGCGCGGCACGGCCCGGAAACCGGTGACGCGCGATCGCCAGCGCCGCCGGCACCGCCAGCACGACGCCGATCGTCGCCGCCGCGAACGCGAGCCGCACCGACAGCCAGAACGCGGACACGATGTCGCTGTTATCGAGAATCGCGCGAAACCAGCGCAGCGACGCGCCGTCGAACGGCATCGAGATAAAGCCCTTGTTGGTGAACGCGACCAGCATCACGACCACCAGCGGCGCGAGAATGAAGGTAAGGAACAGCGCGTTGAACAGCAGTCCCCAGAATCCGTTCTGTTTCATGGCGTCACTCGAAAATATGCTTGAAACGGCGTTCGGCGAGCTTGCTGCATCCCATCACGATCGCCACGTTGGCGATCAGCAGCAGCACCGCGATACTCGCGCCGAGCGGCCAGTTCAGCGTGCCGAGAAACTCGTCGTATGCCGCGGTCGCCACGACTTTCAGACGCCGTCCGCCGATCAGCGCGGGCGTCGCAAACGCCGATGCCGACAGCGCGAACACGATGATCGAACCCGACAGCACGCCCGGCATGATCTGCGGCAGCACCACGCGGCGAAACACGCGGAACGGCGAGCCGCCGAGCGACAGTCCGGCCCATTCGACCTGCGGGTCGAGCTTTTGCAGCGTCGCCCACACGGACATCACCATGAACGGCACCAGCACATGCGTCAGCGCGATCACCATGCCGGTCATCGTGAACACGAGACGCACGGGTTCGGAGGTGATATGCAGCGCCTGCAACGCCGTGTTCAGCACGCCGTTGTTGCCGAGCAGGATCTGCCAGCCGAGCGTTCGCACGACGACCGAAATCAGCAGCGGCCCGAGCACCACCAGCAGACACAGCGATTGCCACGGCCGCTTCATCCGCGCGAGCACGATGGTTTCCGGCACGCCGAGCAGCACGCATAGCAGCGTGACCGCGAACGCGAGCACCGCCGTGCGCAGGAAGATCGCGCCGTAGTACGGGTCGGTGACGACTTCGACATAGTTCGCGAGCGTGTAGGCGGGCTGCACGCCGGCAACATCGCTGAACACGTGGAACGACAGCACCAGCGTCAACAGCAGCGGCACGGCCAGCAGCACGCCGAACAGCGCCAGCGCGGGCGCCGACAGCAGCCACGGCGCGGCGCCGGGGCGGGTCTCGTCAAGCGTTGCCATGGAGCGCCTCCCGGGTCAGCACGCGCAGGTCGTCGTCGGTCCATGCCACGCCGACCTCATGCCCTTCGTCGGGCGGCGGCGCGCCGAAATTGGGCTGCGCGATATGCAGCTTGCCGAGCGCCGTATCGACCACCAGCAGCCACTGATTGCCGACGAACACGCGCGTCGCGACGGTGCCGCGCACGCGCGCATCGCCATTTGCGAGCCGCACTTTCTCGGGACGGATATACACGTTCACCGCACCTTCGACGGTGCGCCCTTCGTGCGGCACATGCAGCATGGTTCCCGCGACGTCCACTTCGGCGCAGCGCGGATTGTGCTTGCGCACTTCGCCGGCCAGCGTGTTGGTTCGACCCAGAAACGTCGATGCGAACGGCGTCTGCGGACGCTCGTACGCGTCGAACGGCGTGCTGAGCTGCGCGATCTTGCCGCGATGCATCACCGCGATCCGGTCGCTCATCGTCATCGCTTCGACCTGATCGTGCGTGACGAGGATCGTCGTAATGCCGAGGCGCTTCTGGATCGCGCGCAATTCGATGTGCATCTCCTCGCGCAGCTTCGCGTCGAGGTTCGACATCGGCTCGTCGAGCAGCAGCAGTTCCGGGCGCATCGCCAGCGCACGCGCAATCGCGACGCGCTGCCGCTGACCGCCCGACAGTTCCTTCGGATAGCGCGCGTCGAGCCCTTTCAGACGCACGAGGTCGAGCGCTTCGGCGACCCGCACCGCGCGTTCGGCGCGCTTCATGTTGCGCATTTCCAGTCCGAAGCCGACATTGCCTGCAACCGTCATGTGCGGGAACAGCGCGTAACTCTGAAACACCACGCCCATGCCGCGCTTCTCGGGCCGTTCGTTCGTGATGTCGCGGCCGTCGAGCGTGATCGTGCCGCCGCTCGGCGTGACGAATCCCGCGATCATCTGAAGCGTGGTCGTCTTACCGCATCCGGACGGGCCCAGCAGCGACAGAAATTCGCCGCGCTCGACCGACAGATCGACCTGTTCGATCGCGGTGAAGTCGCCGTAGCGCTTCGAAATGCGTTGGAGAGTCAGGAAGCTCATATGCATCGCTCCAGAGGAGTGCCCCGAAAAACCGGCGATCGCGCCGGCGCGTCGCTCAACGTTCGACGGAACGGTTCCAGCGTTCGGTCCATTCGGTGCGGTGCTGGTTGACCGTGGTCCAGTCCATCGCGGTCAGCTTGCCGATCTGCTCGGGCCCGTAAGGCACGCGCGCAGCGATCTCCGGACTCAGCTTGACCGTCTTGTTGACCGGACCGAGGCCGATCGACTGGGCCTGCATCGCCTGGACTTCGGGGCTCAGCAAAAACTGGATGAACTGCTGCGACAGTTGCGGCTGCGCGTTCTCCGCGACAGGGCACGCGGCGACCTGCAACGCCACGCCGCCCTCCTTCGGGTAGATGAATTTCAGCGGAAAGCCGGTGTTCTGCAACGCGACCGCGCGGCCGCTGCCGTACGGCGCGAGAATCACGTCGCCGGCTTGCATCAGGCCGTCCATCTCGCCGGGCGTCGGTGCCCACGACAGAACGTCGGGCGCGACCTGCTTCGTCATCGCGGTGAAACCGGGGTCGATGTTCTTTTCGCCGCCGCCGTTCATCCGCGCCAGCATCACGAGCGTGTGCAGGCCATACGTGTTGGTGATCGGCGGCACACCCAGCTTGCCTTTCAGACGTTTGTCCGTGAGCACCTGCCAGGAATCCGGTGCCGGCAGTCCGAGCTTTTTGAACGCTTCCTCGTTGTAACCGATACCGGTCGCGACCATGCCCACGCCCACCGACGTCGGGCCGAGCCGTGCCAGCGGATACAGGTCTTTCATCACCGGCGCTTCGTCGACTTTCGCGCACAGGCCGAGTTGCATCGCCTGATACATCGGACCGTCGTCCATCACGGCGACGTTGATCTGCTGATGCCCTTTTTGCGCCTGCAGTTTCGCGAGGGTGTCGCTGGAATTGCCCGCTACGTAGACGATTTTCACGTCATGGGCTTTTTCGAACGCGGGCATGATCTTCTGACGATACAACTGCTCGTTCGAACCGCCGACGTTCGCGACGTACAGCGTGGTTTCCGCGTGGGCGAAGCTGGGCGCGAGACCTGTCCCCAGCAACGCGCACGCGGCGGCGAGCGTGGCATAAACGGAGCGGGAACGGGAGGCGGATCGGGCGGGCTGACGGCAACGGCTGTGACGCACTTCTCTCATGACGACTGCTCCATTCGTAGTGGGGGACGGCAAGCTCTGAAGGCATGTGCTGTGATGCAGTCTCGCGCGCTGTGGTCATATCGTCCAATACGAATAAAATAGCAATCCATACATGGCTGATATGGGTTGACGACAATGAATCTGAAGCACATCGAGGCATTTCGCGCGGTGATGGTGGCGGGATCGATGACGGCGGCGGCCAAGGCGCTGTTCACGTCGCAGCCGAACGTGAGCCGGCTGATCTCGCAACTGGAACGCGAAACCGGCATGCCGCTGTTCCAGCGCAGCGGCGTGCGACTGATCCCGACCAGCGAAGGCACCGCGTTCTTCCGCGAAGTCGAACGCGCGTATGTCGGTCTGCAGGGGCTCGCGAACGCGGCCGCGCAAATCCGCAATCTCGGCAGCGGCCGCCTGCGCATCGCGGCGATGCCGTCGGCGGGATTGACGCTGTTGCCGCACGCGCTGAAGCGCTTCCAGGCGCTGTATCCGGACGTGACGGTGTCGTTGCACGTGAATACGTCGGGCACGGTGAATCACTGGACCGCGTCGCAGTTCTGCGATCTCGGCGTGGCCGTGTATGTCAGCGAGGCGTCCAATTGCGAGGTCGAGTTGCTGTCGAGCGTTGCGGCGGTGTGTGTGATGCCGGCGCATCACCGGCTCGCGAAAAAAGCCGTCATCAAGCCGTCCGACCTGCAAGGCGAATCGTTTATTTCGCTGTGCCACGGCGACGGCACGCGCGCGCTGATGGACGAGGTGTTCCAGCGCGCGGGCGTCGAACGCGTGCTCGCGATCGAGGCGCAATACACGGCGATCTGTTGCGAGATGGTGCGCGGCGGCATGGGCGTCACGCTTGCGCATCCGATCGTCGCGCGGGATTTTGCCGGACCGGACGTCGCGATCCGGCCGTTTTCACCCGACGTGATGTTTCCGACCTACCTGCTGTTTCCGCCCAACCGTCCGCGCGAACGGCTCGTCTCGGCGTTTATCGAGGTATTGCGCTCGGAATTGCTCGATTCGTTGAAATCGACGGAAACGCTCGCGCGACGCAAGACGGCGCGGCGCGCGGCTTCGTCGTCCCGCGCCGGGTGAAGCGGCGCGTTCGACCCCGCGCTGCCGTTTCCACTACGCCAGCGACTCGCACACCTCGGCGAGCAGCGCACGCGCCCAGCGGTGTCCCGGCGCGTGATGCGTCCGTTCGTGCCACGCCACGGTCTTGGTGAACCCGGGAATCTCGACCGGCGGTTCGAAGACGGCAAGACCCGACGCATGCGTCGCGAGTCTCGACGGAACCACCGCGATCAGATCGCTCGAACCCAGTATTTCCGGCAACACGAGAAAGCTCGTGACCGACACCGTCACCCGCCGCGCGCGGCCGATTCGTGTCAGCGCGTCGTCGGTGACGCCGGTCAGGCTGCCGCCGTTGTACGACACCAGCGCGTGATCGAGCGCGCAGAAGCGGTCGAGCGACAGCGTCTTTTTGCGTGCATCGGGATGGCCGTCGCGCATCACGCACACGTACCGCTCGTCGAACAGCCGGCGCGCATGCAGATCGGGCGGCGTGGTCTCGGGCGTAATCAGCGCGAGGTCGATATCGCCGCGCTGCATCTGTTCGTACAACCGCTCGTGCTGGACCGGCAGAACCACCGTTCGCAGGCCCGGCGCGTGCCGCCTGAGCGCCGACAGAAACGGCACGACCACCGCCTGCAATGCGTAGTCGGTTGCGGCGATGGTCAGCGTCATATCGGCGACGGCCGGATCGAAAGACGGCGGCTGCAACATCGATTCCACATCCGCCAGAATCTGCTTCAGCGGACCTTCGAGTTCGAGCGCGCGCGCGGTCGGCACGATGCCGCGCTGCGTGCGCACGAATAGAGGATCGCCGAAGCTGTCGCGCAAACGGGTCAGCATCGCGCTGACGGCCGGTTGCGTCAGCGAAAGGCGCTGCGCGGCGCGCGTGACGTTGCGCTCGTCCAGCAACGCGTCCAGCGCTTTCAGCAGGTTCAGATCGATCATCCTGACATCACTTCAGTGAATAACAGAAATCATGATAATCGATTAGATTTATTTCTGCGCGAGCGCCATCATGGCGATCACTGGCTGGACGACGCGCTGTCGACACGCGTCTTCCGCACCGATATCTATTTTTCAAGGATGCGCATCATGAACGAAATCTTCTGGCCGGAAGGCTATCTGCCGGGCACCACCGAAAACTTCGCGTCGAACGAAATGATCGTGGCAGGTCTGCGCGCCGCCGACGTGTGGCCGTTCCTCGCGAACGCGCCGCTGTGGCCGACCTATTACGCGAACTCCGCCGACATCCGTTTCTACGACGGCCGCGGCCCTATCCTCGAAGACGGCGTGCGTTTCTTCTTCAGCACCTTCGGTTTCCCGGTCGAAGCACAGGTCACCGAATACGTCGCGCCGGCCGCCGGTCAACCGGGCCGCGTCGCGTGGCACGGCTGGGCGGGCGAAAACGAAACGCGCCTCGACGTTCACCATGCATGGCTGATCGAAGATCTGTCAGGCGGCCGCGTGCGCATCCTCACGCAGGAAACGCAAAAGGGTAAGCCCGCGGAAGCGCTGGCCAAAGCTCGTCCGAATCCAATGATCAACGGTCACCAGGAATGGCTGGACGGCCTGGTCGACGCTGCGCGCAACAGCAAGCACAGCCAGTAACCTGCGCATCACCCGATTCGCGCCAGCACATCGACCAGCAGTATCTTGACGATCGTCATCGCGGGAAAAATCATCGCGTATCCGACGTCGGGCCGGTCGGTCGGCGCGATCTTGTTCGCGTAGGCGAGAATCGCCGGGTTGCCGCATGCACCCGCGATGATGCCGGCCAGATCGTCGTAAGACATCCTGAACACGAGCAGGCCCAGCAGCAGGATCGGCAATGCGAGCGCGATCAGCACCAGCGCGCCCAGCAGCAACATCTGCGCGCCTGTCTGCGACACCGTCGCCGCGAACTTCGGGCCCGAGGCCATGCCGACTTGCGCGAGAAACAACGTCAATCCGAGGTTGCGGATCACCAGATTCGCGGACAGCGGAATCGTCCAGTTGATGCCGGCGGTGCGCCGCACCTTGCCGAGAATCAGCGCGACGATCAGCACGCCGGACAAACCCAGCGACAGCCGTCCCAGGCCCGGCATCGGCAACTGGATCGCGCCGACCAGAAAGCCGAGCGCCATGCCGAGTCCCACCGAGATATAGCTGAATTCGGCGGTGCCTTTGATCGAATCGCCGAAGAACGTGCGCAGCGACGGAAAGTCGGCGCGATTGGCGAGAATCCCGATCCGGTCGCCGAATTCCAGCACGAGATCCGGACGCGGCATCACATCGGTATCGCCGCGGCGGACCTGCGCGATGATCGAGGCTTTCGTGCACGGCAGATCCAGATCGCCCAGCGTACGGCCGACCACCGCCGGACGCGACGCGAACACCCGCACGTAATCGAGATCGGCGCGGTCGCGCACCACCCGCCCCGGCGCGGCTTCGCCGAGCATCTGACGAGTTCGCTCCAGCGTCTCACGATCGGGCGCGACCGCGAGCACCACGTCGTTTTCCGCGAGCACGGTGTCGGGCGACGCCGGCGCATTGTGATGCGCGGTTCTGACCGCGACCAGTTGCACGTCCGACGGCAAGCCGCCCATTACTTGCGCGAGCGTTTTGCCGTAAGTCTCGGGATTGCGCAACGCGATTTCGAGCACTTCCAGACCGCTCGATGCCTGCACGTTGATACGCGGCTTGAAGATCAGCTGTCCCAGATAGATCAGCAGGATCGGCCCGGCAACACCGAACGGATACGAAATCGAATAGCCGACCGCCGGATCGTCGTTGCCGAGCGTGGTGATCGCCGCCTGCAACGACGCCGTGCTGGTGCCCGATCCGGAAAAGAGCCCGAGCGCATAGCCGGACTTCACATCGGTGAATCTGACGATCGCGAGTGTCGCGAGCCCCGACAGCACGACGCCGATCAGCGCCAGCAGATTGGCCCGACGCCCTTGCGAACTGGTCAGGCCGAGGAAAAACTGCGCGCCATACTGAATCCCGACCGCATACAGAAACAGCGCGAGCCCAAGCGTGCCGATGGTCGCGGGCGGCACCGACTTCGGCGCGAACCAGCCCGACGCGAGCGCAACGAACAGCACCGCGCCGACGCCGAGCGAAAACCCCTTGATATTGATCTCGCCCACCAGATACCCGACACCGATGGTGAGAAACAGCGCCATCAACGGTTGCTGCTCGAGAAGTGTCCTCAGGAATTGCATGCTCGCTCCCTGTGTGAAGCTCCAGCCGGGCAACCGTTCCGGACCTCTGCCGGACAACGCGCTAACGCGCTGCCGCTAGCGCGCGGCGAAGGTGTCGCATTTGCGGATATCGCCGCTTTCGAGCCCTTGACGCAGCCAGTACACGCGTTGCTCGCTGCTGCCGTGCGTGAACGACTCCGGCACGACATAGCCCTGACTCTGCCGCTGCAACCGGTCGTCGCCGATCGCGGCGGCCGTTTTCAGTCCTTGCTCGATATCGCCCGGTTCGATCAATTGCTGGTTCGCGCGTTGCGCATTGTTGGCCCACACGCCGGCAAAGCAGTCGGCCTGCAGTTCGAGTCTTACCGATAACTGATTTGCCTGCGCTTCGCCAGCCCTGCGACGCGCGGCATCGACTTTGTCCGAAATGCCGAGCAGTTTCTGTACATGGTGACCGACTTCGTGCGCGATGACGTACGCCTGCGCGAAGTCGCCGCCGGCACCGAAGCGCTGGCGCAGCTCATCGAAAAACGCGAGATCGAGATAGACCTTCTGGTCGGCGGGACAGTAGAACGGCCCCATCGCCGATTCGCCGCTGCCGCACGCGGTCGGCGTGGCGTGCGAGAACAGCACGAGGCGCGGCGGCGTGTACTGCCGTTGCAACTGCGTCTCGAACACGGTTTCCCATGTGCGTTCGATATTGCCGAGCACCTTGCGGGTGAAAACCGTCGCCTGATCGGTCGCCGGCGGGCGGTTGGGCGCAGGCGCGGGCTGCTGCGCCGTCTGCGTCGATTGCGACCCTTGCAGCACCGACGCGCCCTGAATGATCACCCGCGGGTCAATACCGAAGAAGTACGATGCCGCCAGCGCAACGACGATCGTGCCGATGCCGATCGTTGCTCGCCTGCCACCGGAGCCGCCCGAGCCTCCGCGACGGTCTTCTACATTCTGGCTTTCGGCTTCGTCGTCGAGACGCATAGGGACTCCCGCAAATCGGATAAACGGCGATGACTGGCCTTGAGTGCTTTAGCGCTTCAGTCATTCAGGCGCTCGGACTCCGCAGCCCCGCCGGCTGGCCGGTTGGCCGCACAGGGAGATGATGCCTGAGCGCAGGCCGCTGTTGAAAGCGCGGCGCGTGGTGCGTTGCGGGGCGGGTGGTGTCTGGTGTGTGGCGTTTGGCGTTTGGCGTTTGGCGTTTGGCGTTTGGCGTTTGGCGTTTGGCGTTTGGCGTTTGGCGTTTGGCGTTTGGCGTTTGGCGTTTGGCGAATGGACGCGCAAATCACCACTTCAATACGCGCGGGCCGATCAGTGCGCCGATGACCGTCGGCACCAGCATGCCGAGCAGATACCACGCGCCCCAGAACGGAATGCCCATTTCCGGGCAATGGAGACAGTAAGCCAGCGTCGCGGTCGATCCCGCCAGCAGGCCGCCCGTCGCGCCCGCCAGCCGAAGCCGGGTCGGCGCCAGTCCTTTGAGCGCCCACATCACGGCCACGAAACCCGGCACCGACAGCAGCGCGATGTTGAACGGGCACACGCGCCAGGTTTTACCCAGCACCAGCGCGAGACGTTCGCCGTCGGGGGCCGCCATCAACACGTAGCAACCGGCAACCCACACCGCCGCCACCGGCGCGGCGATCAGCCAGCCGCTCCGGCCTGCCGGCACGCCCGGACGCGCGAGGCGCGTGGTGATCGACAGCGCGCCGGCCATCAGGCACAGCGGCAACGCGATCTTCGCCCAGAAGATCGGCGTCATCGCGACCTCGGCGAGGTCGCGACGGATGCCCAGCAGCAACGCCATGATCAGCGTCGCGCCGACGGCCGCGATCAGCACCGCGACGCCGAACCGCTTCGCCAGCGCATGCCGGTCGACCGGCGCAACGCCGGTGGCCAGCAGGGAAATAAAGTCATCGGTTTTCATCGCGTTCCTCGAATCTTTGCTGCCAGCGCCTTGAGTCCACGATGCACGCCGATCTTGACCGCCGATTCCGACAAGCCGGTTTTCCGCGCGGTTTCCGTCACCGACAAACCTTCCAGCTTCACATGCACGATCGGCAGACGTTGACGGTCGGGCAACCCATCGAGCAGCTTGCCCAGATCGCGTTTTGCCTGTGCAGGCTCGAGATCGGGCGCGGCGAGCAGCTCGGCTGCGTCGTCGAGCGGATCGTTCAGCGCGTCGTGCCGCGCGCGCGCACGAAAGTAATCCGTCAGCTTGTAACGCGCGATCGCGTGAATCCAGGCGGTCAGCGGATCTTGCGCACGGTACGTGTGGCGAGCGTTATGGACCGCCAGCAACACTTCCTGCACGAGATCTTCGATGTCCGCTGAACCGGGCTGAAGGCGTCTTCGCAGAAACCCGCGCAGGTGCGCGCCAAGCGCGCCCAGAAACTGACGGTATGCGATTTCGTCGCCATCCAGCCCGCTCAGGAACAGCGTGCGCAGATGCGCCTCTTGGATCTGCGCTGCGGTGATATCGGTAGTTCGATTCATCTGGGGCGTCGGTTACAGGAAACAGGAGTTTATTCCAACGACCCACGATCCGGACACCGCCACGCAGCGTCGCACGTCGGTTTTCGTCGCGCGATGAAAAAATTTTCGATTCGCTGTAACCGCGCCGCGCCGCCCGGCGAACTACCTGTCAGATGCGGAATAACGACGCATCGACCATGTTTTCGAAGCAGTTCGATCCAACCGGTAACCGGGGCCGTCGCGGCCCACGTATCAAACTACAAGGAGTTGTCATGAAGCGCATTGCAATCGCAGCATGTGCCGCAGCGTTGCTGGTCGGCGGTGGCTCGGCGTTCGCCCAGGCGAGCGGCGCGATGTCCGGTGATTCGATGTCGAAGGATTCGATGTCGAAAGATTCGATGGCCAAGGACACAATGTCGAAAGACAGCATGTCGAAGGACTCGATGAGCAAGGACGGTGGCAAGATGAAGCACGACACGATGAAAAAAGGCGCGACCGGCGCCGCGATGCAGCACGACGATGCCAACGGCATGAGCAAGTAGACGCGTTCGGCGCGCGCGTGAGGGCGGCCCTGCATCGCAGCACCCCGATGCCGGCCGACCCGCATCGTGCCCGACGGGCCACGCGACATACGGAGTTCGACGATGAATGCGATTCCCAAACCGGACACGCCGCACGCCAGTCCGCAGCCGCTGTCACGCACCATTCAGCCCGCGTGGGTGCGCATCTCGCACTGGCTCAACGCGCTCGCGGCCGTACTGATGATGCTGTCGGGCTGGCGCATCTACGACGCGTCGCCGGTGTTTCACGGCTTCAGGTTTCCTCCCGGCATCACGCTGGGCGGATGGCTCGGCGGCGCACTGCAATGGCATTTCGCGGCCATGTGGCTGCTGTTTTTCAACGCCCTCTTCTATCTGGCGATGAATCTGGTCACAGGCCGGATCGCGTCGAAATTCTTTCCGCTGTCGCCGCGTGCCATTGTTCACGATCTGGGCGAAGCGCTTAAAGGTCATCTGTCGCACGCGGACCCGAGCCGCTACAACGCGGTCCAGAAATTCGCGTATCTGTTCGTGATGCTCGATATCGCCGTGCTGATCGTATCCGGCCTCGCGATCTGGAAGTCCGTGCAGTTTCCGCTGCTGCGCGAACTGATGGGCGGCTACGACTTCGCGCGCGTCGTCCACTTCTGCGCAATGGCGTTGCTGGCCGGTTTTATCGTCGTGCATGTGACGATGGTTGCGCTCGTGCCGCGCTCGCTGCTCACGATGATTCGTGGACGCTAAAGGGAGAATCCAGCTGTGAAGCCATCCAGACCTTCTCAATCGAACCTCGACCGGGCGTCGCTGGAAATAGATGTGCGTCGCGAACTCGATATGCCGTCGCGGCGGCTGTTCGGCAAACGCATCCTGACGCTCGGCGGACTCGCGATGCTGACCGGTTGCAGCCTGTCGGACGACAAATCGGTCGAAACCTTCCTGTCGCGCGTGTCGAGACTCAACGACAGTGTGCAAGGCTGGCTGTTCGATCCGAACCGCCTCGCGCCGACCTACACCGAAGCCGAGATCACGCGTCCTTTCCCGTTCAATGCGTTCTACGGCATCGACGATGTGCCGCACGTCGACGGCAACGATTTCCGGCTGCAGGTCAGCGGTCTCGTGCAGGACAAAAAGACGTGGACGATCGCCGAACTCGACGCGCTGCCGAAGGCCGAACAGATCACGCGGCATATCTGCGTGGAAGGATGGAGCGCGATCGGCCGATGGGGCGGCACGCCGTTTTCGACGTTCCTGAAGCGCGTCGGTGCGGACACGTCGGCGAAATACATCGGTTTCAAATGCGCGGACGACTACTACGAAAGCATCGACATGCCGACCGCGCTGCATCCGCAAACCCTGCTGACCTTCACCTTCGACGGCGAGCGTTTGCCACCCCGTTACGGCTATCCGATGAAGCTCAGAATGCCGACCAAACTCGGTTACAAGAATCCGAAGCACATCATGGAGATCTTCGTGACCAATACGTTTCCGGGCGGCTACTGGGTCGATCAGGGTTACAACTGGTTTGGCGGCTCCTGAGTTTTCACGCCACCGCAACCCGATCGTCTCGACGTGACGTGACGTGACGTGACGCGGCGCTACGGCCGCGCGCCCGCGAACGTGCTGAACGACGCGAGGCCGTCCGGCCAGTCGCCCAACCCGCTTGCCGCATTCAGATGCCCGCGCGCGCCGACGTCGTGCAGCTCGCTACCCCATGCGTCCGCGCAGTCGCGAGCGTGCGCCGCGCTGCCGTACGGGTCGTCCGTGCTCGCGACGATCACGCCCGGAAACGGCAGACGCCCGCGCGGCAACGGCGCGAAGCCGCTCGCCGCCGACGGGAACGCCGGACCTTCCGGATCGGGCACCGCGACCAGCCATGCGCCGCGAACCGGCGTTGCGTGACGCGCGCCCCAGTGCGCCACCGCGAGGCATCCGAGGCTATGCGCGACGATCACCGTGTCCGGGCCGCTGTCGCGCACCTGCCGGTCGATTGCCGCGACCCAGTCGTCGCAGACCACGCGATCCCAATCGTCCACGGCAAGCCGCTGCCATGTCGGATGCGTCGATTGCCACCGCGTTTGCCAGTGTGCCGGTCCCGAATTGCCAATGCCAGGTACGACCAGAACGGGAAAATCCATGTGCCAGTTTCTCCATCGGTAAATAGCGTGAATAGAGAACCAGTGTAAAAGCGCGCGATCTCTGGCACCATCGTGTGACAAATGAAATCACGGTCGATCACGAATGAATCGACGGAATCTTCGGTCACACACAAATGAATTCAATGCAGATCGCGTTAGACCGGTTGGACTGGCGAATTCTGGAGATGCTCCAGTCGAATGCGCGCATCACCAATACGGAACTCGGCAAGCAGATCGGACTGTCGCAACCGGCGGTGACGGCGCGCATCAAACGGCTCGAAGAGCAAGGCGTGATCGAAGGCTACGCCGCGCGGATCAATCCGCGTCTGGCCGGGCGCGGGATTGCCGCATTTATCCGGATTCGCACGAGTCATGCGGAAATCGAGCGTTGCCTGAGCGCGTTCGCCGCGATGCCCGAGGTGCTGGAGGCGCACCGCATTACCGGCGACGATTGCTTCGTGGTGCGGGTGGTGGTCGAGGACATGTCGCAACTGGAAGCGGCAATCGATGCCCTCGCGCGGTTCGGGCCGGTGACGACTTCGGTGGTGCTGGCGAGCTATCCGCCCAAGTCGATCCGGCAGTCGCTTTAGCCTGGTTCGCGCTGCACCTGCGCGTCGCAGCGGATCGGGAAATTGACCGAGTTCGCGATATAGCACTGCCGGTGCGCGTCGTGATGCAGCGACGCCGCGCGTTCGATGTCGTCGCCCGCGCGAATCGTCACGCGCGGTTTCAGCACGATTTCCTTGAAACGCCCCTGCTCCGGACTGTCCAGCATCGTGCCTTCGGCGTCGTCCACATAGGCGAGCACGGCAATGCCCGCATCCGAGCACAGATGCAGATACCACAGCTTGTGGCATGCCGACGCCGACGCCACCAGAAGATCTTCCGGATTCCAGCGCGCCGCGTCGCCGCGAAACGCCGGGTCGGATGAACCGGCAATCTCCGGCTTGGTTCCCGCGCGAATCGTGTGTTCGCGGCCGTAGTCGCGATACCCGGATGTGCCGGTCCCCTTGTTGCCGTCCCACTGCACGGTCACCCGATACTTGTGCTCACCGTAAGCCACGCCCACTCTCCTTGAAGTAATACGCCCCGATCCGGACTTCGCCCCGCCATTGTGACATTACCGCAATGCCGCTAAGCCGGAATGCCGCTAAGCCGGAATGCCGCTAAGCCGGAATGCCGCTAAGCCGGAATGCCGCTAAGCCGCGTACATCGCGCAATTCGCCCCGCTTGCGGATTTCCCCAATGGCGCGCATTGGCTTTTATTCCACGCGATTGCCGCAGACATGCGAATCCGGCGGAAATGATTGTCCATTAAATCATCGCATTACTTTAAATAACGTCGCCCCTTGGCTTCGTGAGAATCTAGCTTGTCGTGCTTTTGCTTTTGGCATTGCACATCCTCGCCATTGCGGGCACGACGCCATTTCCACAAACCAAAAGGGGTAAAAAATGGACCGCGTTGATCCGGCCGTTCTGGCCGCAAGTATTCCCACGATCGCCACTCAAAATTTCGGACCGTCCACATGGCAAGGTCAGCATGAACTTCAGAAGCGCGAAGGACTGCCGTTTACCATACGTATCGTCAGCGACGATGCCGGCTTGCAAAAGGCCGTGCAGATGCGTCAGGCTGCGTATCGTCGTCATCTGCCCGAGTTCGCGGAGACGATGACGGTCGAAGCCAACGATCGCGCGCCGGGCTTCGCCGTCCTGCTCGCGGAGTCGCGGCTCGACGGCGGCGCGTTGGGTACGATGCGCATCCAGACCAATGCGCACGCGCCGCTGGCGGTCGAGCAGTCGGTTCAGCTGCCGGACTGGCTCGCTTGCGGCAGTCTCGCGGAGGCGACCCGTCTGGGTGTCGCGGGCGGTACGATCGGACGGATGGTGAAGGTGGCGTTGTGCAAGGCGCTGTTCATGTATTGCGCCGCGCACCGGATCGACTGGATGGTGATTACGGCGCGTTCGCCGCTGGATCGCGAATACGAAGCCATGCTGTTTGGCGATATCTTCGGCGAAAAAGAGTTCTTGCCGATGGCGCACGTGGGCGGCTTGCCGCATCGCGTGCTGGCCAAGCCGGTGATTGCGGCGCAGCGGCGTTGGGGCGAGGCGAACCATCCGCTATACCGGTTCGTATTCGAGACCTTCCATCCGGATATCGATGTTGTAAGCTCTCGTCTCGCCTGACGGTGCAAGCCGGATGCAAGCCGGTGCAATCAGACCGGGTAACAACGCAAGCAATTAAAGGTAATGAATTTAAATGCCTGGAAATAAAGGGCTGGTAAATTGACGGATGCCCGGATGTCCGGCCGCGAGGCCGGACTCCAGCACAGGTCGAACGGGGATAGCAACACCACGGCGCATCGGCGTATGGCCGGCACGCCAATCGAGGAAAATGTCCAATATGAAGTGGGTCAGGCTGTTTCCGCTATCGGGCGCCGCGTCCGTTGGTCGTTGCGTTGACTGGCTGCTCAGCCGCTTTGCGATCTACCTCGTGCCTGGCGCGATCACGCTCGGCACGCTGGCCGTGCTGCTCTGGGCGCCGCCCGAGCTCGGCACCGCCGACTTCACCACGCTCGAATTCCGCGCGCTGCAGGATCGCCCCGGCACATTGCAACCCGACGACGCGCTGCGCGCGCTGCAAGCCGCCCCATCGCTGAAAAAATTCAGTACGCATCTGTCCGAAACGCCGGTCTGGTTCGTGTTCAACCCGCCCGCCGTCAGCGCAGGCACCACCACCTATATCGAGTTCCCCTCCCGGCACGCGCAGACGCTCGCCTGCTGGTCGCAGTCGCGCCATGAACTGCTCGGCAGCATCGACCGCGCGGTGCGCACCGACCGGGTTCGCGAGACCGGCATCCTGCGGCCGGTCAAGGCCGGCTTCGCGTTCGAACTCGACGCGCGCACGGGCGGCGCGCCGCTGCTGTGCAAAGGCTCCTTCTCCGGTCCCGCGTACCTGACCGTCGTCGCCCGCGACGAGCGCAGCCTCCTGGTGTCCGCGCGCGACTTCGAGCAGCGTGCGTCGCTGATTACCGGCGGCCTGTTCACGCTGGCGATCTTCGTGTTCGTCACCGCGCTGATCAACCGCGAATGGACCTATGTGATTTTCGCGGTCTGGCTGATCGGCAACTTGCGGCTGACCGCCAATTCGCTCGGCTTCGATACCGAATGGGTCGGCCGTCTGGTGCCGCCCGACCATCTCGCGCTGATCCGTCAGCTGACCTTCGCGTCTTACTATCTGGTCACGGTCACGCTGTTCCAGCAACTGTTTCGCCGCGAACTGAAAGTCGTGAAAGTGGGCTGGGTCGTGCGCGGCGTGCAGGCGGGCGGCTGTCTGCTGATGATCGTCGCGCTGACCGCGTCGTACGAACACTTCATTCCGGTGCTGTGGGGCGTCAGCAGTTTCGGCATGCTCGCGCTGATCTTCCTGCTGGTTCAACTGGTCACGAAGGCGCGCTCGCGGACCGTGCTGTGGTACGTGTCGTCGATGGCGGTGGTGCTGTTCTCGATTCTCTCCGAAGTGATTTCCGCGGCGTTCGGCATCCGGATGCTGTTCGGCGGCGTCAATCCGGTCGTCACGGCGCTGCTGTCCAGCATGATGGCGGCGTTCGCGATCGCCGAGCAGATGCGCGCGGAGCGCGAGCGTCGGCGGCGCATGCAGATCGCATTACGAAATACCTACGACGTCACGCCGATCGGCCTGTTCACGCTCGACAGCGACGGTCACCTGGTCCGCGCGAACCCGGCCTTGCACGCGATGCTCGGCCTGAACGGCGCCGATCCGCAACGGCGCCACTGGCGCGATTTCTTCGGCGACGACGCATGGGACGCGTTGCATCGCCTCGCCGATCAGGAAAGCCCGGCGTCGATCGAAATCGAGAGCCGGCGCGACGACGGCAGCGCATCGCGCCGTTATTCGCTGAAAGCGCGCCGATCGTACGGCACGCACGGCACGATCGAAGGATCGCTCGAAGACGTGACCGACCGCTCGCGCGCAATCGACCGGCTGCATTTCCTCGTCGATCACGATCCGCTGACCGGCTCGCTGAACCGTCGCGGCATCGAAAAGGCGATCAACCGGCTGCGCGCCGAAAACCGCTCGTGGGCGCTCGCGTATATCGACCTCGACCGCTTCAAGCTGATCAACGATCTGTTCGGCCACGCGGCCGGCGACGACGTGCTGAAGCTGGTCGCGAACCGGCTCGCGCTGAAACTCGACGCGCGCTATCCGGTTGGACGGATCGGCGGCGACGAGTTCGTCTGCGTGTTCGAAGATGTGTCGATCGGACAGGCCACCGCGCAGTGCCGCGATCTGGTCGCCGCGTTGAGTGCGACGCCCTACCAGGTCGGCATGCGCTCGTTCCAGGTGAAGGCGTCGATCGGTCTGGTCGAATGCACGCCGCGCGACGAAGTGCACGCCGCGCGACGAAGTGCTCGACGCGCTCGCGCACGCCGACCGCGCGTGCCGCGAAGCCAAACGGACCGCGCACGGGCATCTGGTCACCTACGCGCGCGGCGCGCCCGCGTTCGAGGAACGCGCGCGCGAGATCGGTCTGGTCGAAAGTCTCGGTCAGCATCGGCTGCCCGACGGCCTGTTCCTCGTGATGCAACCGATCATGTCGATGACCGACCCGCACGGCTCGCTCGACTTCGAAGTGCTGTTGCGCCTGCGCAAACCCGACGGCTCGGTCACGCCCGCCGGTCCGCTGATCGCGGCCGCCGAAAGCTCCGGCAATACCGCGTCGATCGATCGCTGGGTGCTGTCCACGGTGCTCGAATGGATCACGACCCACCGCGAGCGGCTCGACCATACGCGCTTTGTCTGCGTCAACCTGAGCGGCGGTTCGTTGAACGACGAGCAGTTCATGGAAGAGATTTTCGGGCTGCTCGAACGGTATCGGGCGGTGGCGCGCTACCTGTGCCTCGAAATCACCGAAAGCGTCGCGCTGCACGATCTGGAAAACACCCAGCGCTTTATCGCGCGCGCGCACGAGATGGGCGCACGCATCGCGCTCGACGATTTCGGTGCCGGTCAAACCTCGTTCAAGTATCTGAAAGAGCTGTCCGCCGACGCGTTGAAGATCGACGGCGCGTTCGTGCGCACGATGTGCCAGCATCCAGCCGACACCGCGATCGTCGAGGCGATCGTTGCGCTCGCACGCAATCTCGGCATGCGCAGCGTCGCGGAATGGGTCGAGGATGTCGACACCCTGCGCGCGCTGAAGGACATCGGCGTCGATTACGTACAGGGCTTCGTGATCGGCAAGCCGCAGGAAAGCGAGGCGCTGCTTGCCGCGCAATCGGCGGCGAGCTTTATCGAACGCGCCGAAGTGCGGGAATTCGTCGATACCGAATGCAAGGCACCACGCCCGCTTTCAATCGAATCCGGCGTGCCGGGTTAACCGTAAAAAGCGCGCTGAAGCGACATTGAAAAAGACGGCTAACGGACCATTATCGTGACTCCGTTATCCGGCGCACGCACGAGATTGCGTGTTGTGCCCGGTAGCCAATACCCACTTAACGCATAACGCCAACAGAATACGGTGTGCGTCCCGTTCAGGGATGCATGCGCGGCTGCCGCAAGCAGCCATTCCTTTTTCAAGGAAAATCGTATGTTGATGCGTGATGCTATCCCCAATGTCCTGTCCCGCAGCCCGGCCATGTCTGTTTCCGGCGAGCCGTTGACGATGCTGTCCCCGAAGACATTTCATCACTCGTTCGATATTTATCTGAAAGACTCGAACGCGTTTATGAACACGTACTTCTCGCGTTATTTCGAATGGCAAGGCGTGTGCCGTGAGCGCTGGTTCCATGAGTGCATTCACAACGATCTGCTCGGCTCCGACGGTATGTTCGTGACCAAGCGTGCGCACCAGGAATACGTGCATGAAACCTTTCCGTTCCAGCGCGTGGATTGCTATCTGAATACGGTGCAGGTCCGACAGTGTTCGGCGTATCTGCTGTTCCGTTTCTACGTGGACGGACGCCAGGTTTCGCAGGGGTATCAGCAGATCCTGTTTGCAGGCCGCGACCGGAAAATCCGCCGTTTTCCGGAAGGCATCATCGACCGTGTGAAGGAATATGAATTGCCGGTATCGGCGCTGACGATCTGACCATGACCGTTATCGCCTAGCCTTCACCACCACCCCGACGCTGGGAACGCTCTTGCGGGTTCCGTACCGCCCGGTCCGCTGGCGAACCTGGCGTCGGCAGGCGCACGATAAACGTCGTGTGGACGCCGCGCGCCGACGTGCATTCGATGCTGCCGCCCAGCATTTCCGTGGCCCGCCGGCAGAACGCGAGGCCCATGCCCGCGCCGCTGCCGTGGCGCTTGGTCGAAAAGAACGGATCGAAGATATGCGGCAATACGTCGGGCGTGATGCCCGGGCCCGTGTCGTGAAACCGCAGTACGCAGAAGTCGCGCTCCTGCGACGCGCTGATCGAAATCTGCCCGTCGCCGCCGACGCGAATCGCATGCAACGCATTTTTCAGCAGGTTGAACAGCACGAACACCACCAGCGTATCCGAGCCGGAAAAGCTGAGCGCCGGGTCGATCGGCGCGACGTCGATACGCGCGCGTTCGTCGCTGCGAAACGGATAGCGTTCGAGCGCCGAGCTGACGCACGGCTGCACGGCATACGTGCTGAAGCGGCTGCGATCGAGTCGGTCGAGCGTGAACGACGCCAGCGCCATCTCGATCACCGCGCTGGTACCCGACACTTCGCGTCGGATCGCCGTCGCCAGCTGGCTGATGCGCTCGGACTGGCCGGAATGCGAATGGTCGTCGTACAGGCCGTGCGCGACCGCCAGCCGGTAACCCTTGAAGACGTCGCCCCACACCGTGGCGATCTCGTCCGCGTGCATCGCAATGGTGGCGAGCGGCGTGGCGACTTCGTGCGCAATGCTCGCGGCCAGCGCATACGGATGAATCAGGTGATAGCGCACGATCGTGATGGCCAGCAGCCCCAGACTCAGCGCGATAAACAGCACGCCCGGCGGATAAAACGAAAAGCCGTAGTTGACCGCGTAATCGACGGCGGCGAACGAGTACAGGCCGAGGCTCGCCACGCACAGATCGAGTCGCCGCCGCGCTTCGCCGCCCGCTTTCCGGCGCGCGTCGAGCAGCAGATAGCCGCTGCGCGCCGCCAGCAACACCGTCTGCACGACGTGCAACGGATGCAGATGCCCGGCCAGCGGATAGAAGCCGAAGAAATAGCGCCGGTAACCCGCGATCACCTCAGTGCCCGGCAGCAGCACCGCCAGCAGAAAACACAGCCCGTACGATGCCAGCAGCCACGGTCGCTCGCGCCGCCGCGCCGAGACTTCGGTGACGAAGTGATAGAACGTGGTCGGCAGAAACAGAATGAACAGATAGCCGAGCCGCACCAGCCAGCCCGCCATCTGCGGATCGTCGGTCTGGAACAGCAGGGTCCAGGTCGCCTGCCACGCGAAGGTGGTCGCGCACATCAGCAGGAACGGCACCGACAGCCGCGTCAGTCCTTGCGTGATCAGCACATAAAGGCCGAACACGATGAACATCGCGGACACGAAGGCCGTCGGGATGGCGTACATATGACTCAGCGCGTCGAACACGGCAATCCAGCGATCATGCAGACGCCCGTGGCTTCTGGTCTTTGCGCCAGTCGGCAAAGCTCAGCGGGCTGACATCGAGCTGCGCGGGATCGAGCGGCATCCAGCAATAGTACGCACCGTCGAAATCCGGAATGGCGCGCGGCGTCAGCGCCCTGAATTCCGCGTCCGGCTGGAAGGTTTCGTGCGGCCAGAACACCGGCATCGCTTCGCGGCGATCCATCACGTTGCGCAATTCCGCCGAACCGCCATTCGCGGTGACGGTTTCAGCGTGAAACGCCCAATCGTCGGCGCGCCACGCGACAAAAACGCTGGGCTTGCCGGCACGGTCGAACATCAGTACCGCATTCTGTTTGGGCCGCCAGTAATATTCGACAATATTCTCCGTTGCGATCAACGTGTCGATCACATTCCGGGTACGCGGATCGGAATAGGTCACGGCCTTTTCGACCGAGCCGAGACCGTTTTGCGAGCAATGCCAGCCAATCGCTTCTTTCAGAAAATGCGTCAACCGGCTGGCGGAATCGAGATCGCTTTTTCTCAGATATAAATCGACAATGCCGGCATTAAAAGCCTGCATCGCGATCCGCTCGTCGGCGACACCGGTCAACAGCACTTTCGCGCATTGCAGATTGGGAATCGACGACAGGAATTCGACACCGCTCATTTCCGGCATGTCGTAATCGACGACGATTGCCGCGACTTCGGAAAAGCGCGCATGACGGGCCAGAATGTCCCGTTCGGCAAGGCTCTCGACGCTGCGGGCGGTGCGCTCGCGCACGTGCTCGCGAATGAAGGCAAGCGCATGTTGCGGACGCGTGAAAAACAGATCGGCTGACATATCCGGGAAGTAACGCCGCAGTGCGCCAAGATAGCTGTCGCTGTCGTCGACGAAAACGACGGCTGCCGGATAGTAAACAGGGGGCCGCATAAAGTTGTTCATATTTTCATGTGCTGTGTCTTGCGCGACAGTCTCCATCCAACTCAAGCGAGCGTCTGCTGTTTTTGAATTGCCCTGTAATATTTTGTATTGCCGCTTTCAAAGAGACGGTGAATGTCTATTAGCGATCTATATACGGGACGGCCCTGACCCGCTTACATAGCTGCTTACATTCCCACTCTCTTTCTACTGCCCGCGAACGCCACAACCGTAACGATTCCCGATGATTCGTATAGTACCGGGACTTTGCATTTTCAGGACACACTTCAATGGCATTTTTGCAGCCCGTGCGAAATGAATCAGATCATCTGAATCCGAAAGCGGCAAATAATGCCGACGCGATCCGGCGCGCAACTTAATCCCAAACCTGATTCACGATTCACGCCGCGCGCCGCTCTGGCGACAGCAGGTCCTGAAGCATATCCATAAACGCCCGCACCTTCGCGCCCAGCAATCGGCGCGAGCGATAAAGCGCCCATATTTCGACCGGCGGCCCGCCGTCCACGCCCCATTGCACGAGCCGCCCCGCCGCCACGTCGCGCTCGACCAGCAGCTTCGGCAACAGCGCCGCGCCGACGCCCGCGACCGCCGCGTCGCGCACCATCAGCAACGACGACAAACGCAACACCGGCGTCGGCGCGAGCGAGCGGGTCTCGCCCGCCGTCGTGCGCACGGTCCAATACGGCTCGGACGCGGCCGCAGCGGGCGACATCACGCTCGGCACCGGCAGGTGCGCCGGGTCCGACGCGCGGGCGGCCGGAATCGACATCGTCGGCGCCGCGACCACCCAGCGCTCGTCGCTGAGAATGCGTCGTCCGATCAGCCGTTCGTCTTCCGACGGATTGATCCGGATCACCATGTCGTAGCCGTCCTCGGCGGGATCGACGATGCGATCTTCCGCGACCACTTCGACCTCGACCTGCGGATACGCCAGTGCAAAGCGCGCGGCAATGCCGCCCAGCACCACATGCGAAAACACCACCGGCGCGCTGATCCGCAAGCGTCCGCGCGGCACCGGCGCACCCGACGCCAGCGCCGCGCCCGCCTCCTGAATCTCGGCCATCAGGCCGCGCGTGCGTTCGTGCAGCTCCAAGCCCTCCCCGGTGAGACGCAAACGCCGCGAGCCGCGCTCGATCAGCCGCACGCCCAACGCGTCCTCCAGATCCGCGACCCGTCGCGAGAGGGTTGCCTTGGGCCGGTCGAGCGCGCGGGCGGCCGGTCCGAAGCCGCCGTATTGCGCAACCGCATTGAAATCGGCCAGCGAGGTCAAATCCATGATCGTTCCGTTGATGAGACGAGATGTCTCGATTCTGGCACTTTCAATGCTTTGGTGGAACGAATAATCTGTTTCTCACGGGCTGACCGCAGTCCACATCAATCAAGGAGAGGATCATGGCCATTCTGGTCACGGGTAGCACGGGCGTCGTCGGCAAGCAGGTTCTCGATCATTTGCGCGATAGCGGCGCGGAAATCCGGGCGCTGACGCGCTCGCCGGAAAAAGCGCAGTTCGATGCGGGCATCACCGCCGTCAAAGGCGAACTCGCCGACATCGACGCGATGCGCGCCGCGATGAAAGGCGTCAGCACGCTGTTCCTGCTCGCGCCGAACGCCGCCGACGAACTGACGCAGGCGCTGCAGGCGATGAGCATCGCGCGGGACGCGGGCGTCAAAGGCATCGTCTATCTGTCGGTATTCAAGGGCGCCGAGTATGTGGACGTGCCGCATTTCACCGGCAAATACACGGTCGAACGGATGATCGAGCACGACGATCTGCCCGCCACCGCGCTGCGTCCCGCGTACTTCATGCAGAACGACGAGCGTCAGAAAGAGCCGCTGACGACGCATGGCGTGTATGGGATGCCGATCGGCAGCAAGGGGATTTCGATGGTGGATGTGCGCGATATCGGCGATGCGGCCGCGCGTGAGTTGCTGCGTCGCGAGCGGGCAAGCGGAGCGTTGCCGCGCGAAAGCTACGACGTGGTCGGGCCGGATGCGATCACAGCCGAAAGTGTCGCGTCGATCTGGGCCGAAGCATTGGGCCGTCCGGTCCGCTATGGCGGCGACGACCTCGATCTGCTCGAACAGCGGCTGAAGGCCGCCGCACCGCCGTGGCTCGCCTACGATATGCGCCTGATGATGCAACGCTATCAGCAGGAAGGCGCGGTGGCGTCGAGCGACGACGTCGCGCGTCTTGCCGGACTGCTGGGCCGCCCGCCGCGCTCGTATCGCGACTTCGCGATGGCCGCTGCGGCCGCGTGGTCGAAAGCATAACGTCCGAACCGTCCGAACCGTCCGTGCCCGCGTGAGTTCGACGCGGGCCCGTGGCGGCTCTGTTCAGAAACTGGACACTTCCACGCGCGCGCCCCCGTCGCGCTGTCGGTCCCAGCGGCAGGAAGAAATACCGATAGCACGCGCGCGGCCTCGCTTCTATGCTCGGCAACCTCAGGCCGTGCCACGACGCGCTTCGATCTTCGACGTGTCACGGCCTTATTGCGCAGCGCCGTCGCGCAGCCACACCGTCAGGAGAATCCATGAGCGTCACCCCCGCTTCGCGCCTACTCGATACCGACATCTGGCAAGCCCGCCTGTTTACCGGCGAATGGCGGCCCGGCAGCCACACGTCGGACGTGATGGAACCGGCGACCGGCCAGCGGCTGGGACGCATCGGCATGGCTGACGCGGACCTGATCGCGCAATCCGCCGCGAGCGCCAGCGGCGCGCAACCGGCATGGGCCGCGCTGCCGTACGACGAGCGCGCGAGCGTGCTGCGTCGTGCGGCGCGTCTGGGCGAAACGCACTTCGACGAGATCGTCGAATGGGTGGTCCGCGAAAGCGGCTCGACGCGCGCGAAGGCCGGGTTCGAAACCTCGGTCACGATCAAGGCGCTGCATGAAGCGACCGGCCTGCCGTCGCGCTCGGCGGGCGAAGTGCTGCCGTCGGTGCCGGGCCGTCTGTCGCTGGCGCGCCGCCGTCCGCTCGGCGTGATCGGCGTGATTTCGCCGTTCAACTTCCCGCTCTATCTGGCGATGCGCGCGGTCGCCCCGGCGCTCGCGCTGGGCAACGCGGTCGTGTTGAAGCCGGACCCGCGCACGTCCGTGTGCGGCGGCTTCGTGATCGCTCGGCTGTTCGAACTGGCCGGTCTGCCGAACGGCGTGCTGCACGTCGTGCCCGGCGACGGCGCGGCAGGCGCAGCGCTCACCAGCGATCCGCATATCGCGATGATCCAGTTCACCGGATCGACCGCAGCAGGACGCAAGGTCGGAGAAACGGCCGGGCGTCATCTGAAGAAGGTGTCGCTGGAACTGGGCGGCAAGAATTCGCTGATCGTGCTCGACGACGCCGACCTCGAACTCGCCGTCGCCAACACCGCATGGGGCGTCTATCTGCATCAGGGACAAATCTGCATGGCGACCGGCCGCGTGCTGGTGCAGCGGAAAATCTACGACCGCTTCGTCGAGAAACTGGTGGATAAAGCGGCCAGCCTGACCGTCGGCGATCCGGCCGCAGGCGACGTCGCGCTCGGACCGCTGATCAACGCGGCGCAACGCGATCACGCCGCGCGCGTGGTGGCCGATGCGCAGCAGGCCGGCGCGACGCTCGAAACGGGCGGCCATTTCCGCGACCTGTTCTTCGAACCGACCGTGCTGAGCGGCGTCACGCCCGACAACCCCGCGTTCAACGAAGAAATCTTCGGACCGGTTGCAGTGGTCGTGCCGTTCGACAGCGACGAAGACGCGATCGCGCTCGCCAATCGCACCGAATATGGTTTGTCGATGGCGATCGTCACGTCGAACGTGGGCCGCGCGCTGCGGATGGGCGAACGGCTGCGTACCGGCCTGCTCCACATCAACGATCAAACCGTCAACGACGAAGTGATCAACCCGTTCGGCGGCGTCGGCGCGTCGGGCAACGGCACCAGTATCGGCGGCCCGGCGAACTGGGAAGAATTCACCCAATGGCAATGGATGACCGTCAAGGGCGAAGCCCCGCTCTATCCGCTCTGATCGCGCAAGGACAACCATGAGCACACTCACACCGTTTCGCAAGATAACCGCCGCCGTCGCACGGGCGAAGGGCGAGCCGTTCTCGATTCAACAGGCACGCATCCGGGCTCCGCAAGACGACGAAGTGCTGGTACGCGTGGTCGCGACCGGCTTGTGTCACACCGATCTGATCGTGCGCGACCAGTACTATCCGGTGCCGCTGCCGGCCGTGCTCGGCCACGAAGGCGCGGGCATCGTCGAGGAAGTCGGGCCGTCGGTGAAGGGCCTGAAACCCGGCGACCACGTGGTGCTGACCTACGGCGCATGCGGCCACTGCCAGCCGTGCAGCGGCGGCCACGGCGCGTACTGCAAGCACTTCTTCGGTCTGAACTTCGGCGGCGGCGATCTCGAAGGCCGTACCGCGATCGAGGACGAAGAAGGCCGTCCGCTTCACGATCATTTTTTCGCGCAATCGTCGTTCGCGAGCTTTGCGCTGGCGCGTGAGAACAACGCGATCAAGGTCCCGCACGACGCGCCGCTCGACCTGCTCGGACCGCTCGGCTGCGGAATCCAGACCGGCGCGGGCGCGGTGATCAACTCGCTGAAGGTCACGCCGGGCAGCAGCTTCGCCAGCCTCGGCGCGGGCGCGGTCGGCTTGAGCGCGGTGATGGCCGCGCGCGTCGCGGGCGCGACCACCATCATCGCCGTCGATGTCGTGCCGTCGCGACTCGCGCTGGCGAAAGAACTCGGCGCAACGCACGTGGTGAACAGCCGCGAAGTGGACATGATCGAGACGATCCGCGAGATCACCGGCGGCGGCGTCGATTTCGCGCTCGAATCCACCGGCCGCGCCGAAGTGCTGTCGCAAGGCATCGAAGCGCTCGGCACACGCGGCGCGATGGGCGTGGTCGGCGCGCCGCCGCTAGGCACGCTGGCGCAGTTCGACATCAACAGCCTGCTGCTGAACGGCCGCACGATTCGCGGCATCGTCGAAGGCGACAGCGTGCCGCAAACCTTCATTCCGCAACTCGTTCAGCTGTATCAGCAAGGCCGTTTTCCGTTCGACAGGCTGGTGCGGTTCTATCCGCTCGAACAGATCAACGAAGCCGCGCAGGACAGCATCAGCGGCGTCACGTTGAAGCCGGTGTTGCGCATTTCGCACTGACGCACGCACGCGCATGGTCCGTCAGCCGGTCTGCCCGGCTGACGGCGCTTCGCGGCATGCGTGAGGTATTCTGTGGACGGAACAGCGCGGCGCCGCGTACGGGCGTCGCGCCGCACAGGAGACAGCGTGGACAAGATCGATTCGACGGCGTCGCGGCAACAGCGTCTGAACGCCGCGCGCGTGCAGTTCAGCGGCGGCGAGCAGTTGCCTGCGGCATTGCTGTCCGCGCCGGTCGCGCGGTCATGGGAGCGTTCGCGGACTGCCGGTCTGCTGCCGTCGCAAGCGCCGCAATACGAATTGCTCGACACCTCGCGCCACGGTTCTGATTCGCGAGCGGACCGCCGCCTCTATAGCTGCGTCGTCGATGAAATCGAGCAGTTGTGGGAAGCATTCGGCGGCGCCGACTGGACCATCTTCTGCGTCAATACGCAAGGCACGGTGGTCCACGCGCGCCACAGTCCCGCCTGCACCGACGACCTGCTGCTGCCCATCACGTCCGGCCGACGCATCCTCGAATCGCATATCGGCACGACCGCGCCGAGTTGCGTGATCCACGACGGCTCGGAAGTCGTGGTCGCGCGCGGCGAGCATTATCTGCAGGAGTTCGAGCGCGCGTTCTGCGTTGCCGTGCCGCTGTTCGGTTTTCATGGCGAGGTCATCGGCGCGCTGGACATCACCGGCACCGGCGAGCGCGACGCGGCCCAGGTTCAGGAGCAATTCCGGCTCGCCGCGCTGGCCGCCGAGCAGCGCATGTTCGCGACCTTGCGCGGCTGTCATCTGTTGCGTCTGCAACATGATCCGCGCTGGCTGAACACGCCGCTCGCGGGCATTCTCGCAGTCGAAGAAGATGGTTTCGTACGGGCCGCCAGCCGGATGGCGCGACGGATGCTGTCGTTATCGCCGGGCGCGCCGTTGCCCGCGCTGCATCTGCGACAACTCTTCGACGCGGCCACGCCCGCGCAACTGAACCGGATGCTGCAAACCGGCCGCAATCCGCAACGGGTGCCGCGCACGGACGGCAGTCATCTGTGGGTGAGTCATGCGCGCGCGCCACAAAGCCGCAGCACCGCGCGGCGTGAAGCAGCGGGTCTCGCGGCAGCCGTTGGCGAAGCCGCTGCATCGCCCATCGTCAACACGTCCACGGCCAACGCCGTAGCCAACGCCAGCTTGCGGGAGCAGACGCTCAGCGCGATCCAGAACGCGATCCGCGAGCATGAGGGCAATATCGCGGCGGCCGCGCGGCAACTCGGGCTGTCGCGCACCACGCTCTATGCCAAGCTCAGGCAGCTTCGTCAAACGGGCATGCTCGATCGCGACGGCGCATGAGCGGCGCGCCGTTCGTGCATTGACGCGGCGCACGCTTCAAGCCGCAAACATCAAGCCTCAAGCCAGCCGGAACTGCGCGACCGTCGCGCGCAAACTGGCCGCCTGATCGTCGAGCGACGCCGCTGCTGCGGCCGCCTGTTCGACCAGCGCGGCATTCTGCTGGGTCACCTGATCCATCTGCGATACCGCCAGATTCACCTGCGCGATACCCGTGCTTTGCTCGCCGTTCGCCGCCGCGATTTCGCCCATGATGTCGCTGACGCGTCCGATCGCGCGGACGATCTCGCGCATCTGCTCGCCCGCTTTCGCGACCTGCTGCGTGCCGGCATCCACCTGCATGACCGAGCTTTCGATCAAACCCTTGATGTCCTTCGCCGCCGACGCACTGCGCTGCGCCAGCGTTCGCACTTCGCCTGCCACCACCGCGAACCCGCGCCCTTCCTCGCCTGCGCGCGCGGCTTCGACGGCAGCATTCAACGCCAGAATATTGGTCTGAAACGCAATGCCTTCGATCAGGCCGGTGATCTGCGCAATCTCGCGCGATTGCCCCGCGATCCCTTCGATCGTGCCGATCACCTGCTGGATCACCGCGCCGCCGTTGCGGCTTGCGTCGAGTGCGTGGACCGCCATCTGGCTCGCCTGACGCGCGTTGTCGGCGTTCTGCTGAACCGCAGTCGACAGTTGCTCCATGCTCGCGGCGGTTTCCTGTAGCGACGCCGCCTGTTCCTCGGTGCGTTGCGACAGATCGGTATTGCCCTGCGCGATCTCGCCCGAACCGGTCGCAATCGATTCGCTCGACTGCTGGATGCCGCGCACCAGGTCGCGCAGCTTCAGACGCATCTCGTGCAGCGCGTACATCAGGCTGGTGCGATCCGACGCTTGCAGACGAATCTCCGCGCCCAGATCGCCCGCGGCGATCTTCGCGGCAAAGGCCGCCGCATCCGACGGCTCGCCGCCGAGCGCACGACGCACGCTGCGCGTCATCAGCCATGCGGTCGCACAGACTGCCGCGATAATCGCGATGGAAATGGCGATCAACGTGGTGGCGAGTCGCCAGAACGCGGCGTTGATGTCGTCGTAGAAGAAGCCGGTGCCGATCCACCAGTTCCATTCGGGCACACCGACCACGCCTTGCAGTTTTTTCTCCAGCGGACCGTTCGGCGAACGCTTGATCAGCACATCGACCAGCGCGACATGCGTCCGCGCAAGGCCATCGCGATACGCTTCGAGGTCGGTTTGTCCGGGCAACGCGCCCTTGCCGACCATGTTTCTGCCGACCAGATCCGCAACCGGATGAACCAGCATGAAACCGTCCGGCCGCATCACGAAGAAATAGCTGTTCTTGCTGGCGTTCAGCGCGGTCAGCGCCTGCTTCGCGGCGGCTTGCGCATCGTCGTGGCTCAGCTTGCCCGCACGCTCCTGCTCGCGATAGAACGCCACCAGATGTTCCGCCTTGCCCAGCAGATTGACGATCTCGGCCTGCCGGTTGTCTTTCAGCGTATGACCCAACGAATAGAGCGCGACTGCGACCACGCACGCGAGGCCCAACAGTGCCGCGCCGACGAGGAGGATCAATCGGGTGGAAATCTTCATGCTCGTGCCTTGTCTCGTCGTAATAGTATTGAAAGACCATAACGGCGAACGGCTACAGAACTTTAGGCGCGGGCCGCCGAAAACCGCGCAAACCGGCGAACGAAGCCATGCGTCGTGTCGAATCGGGGATCTGTTCTGTTTATCGGTGCGGGCCGCGTGCGCGGCGGCGGGAATGCTGGCTGCGCGCGGCTCCCGCGTGGCGCGGCGATACGTGTGCAGGTCGTTCGAACGTCGAAAGTCGCGCGGAAGCGCCGTCCGCGACAGGGAATGCGATCGATCTGTGAGCCGGCGCTTAAAAATCGCGGCTCAACGGGCGTGCCGTTCGATCACGCTGGAAGCGGATGCCGATTCGCGCAGCATCGCGATCAACGCGCGCAAACCGGCCGGGACGTTGCGCCGCCCCGGATAGTAGAGACACAGCCCGTCGAGCGGCGGTGTCCAGTCGTCGAGCACACGCACCAGCGTGCCCGCGTCGAGATCCGCCGCGACGCTCCATTCGGTCAGATACGTCAGCCCCAGACCGGCGCGCGCGGCCGCCAGCATCAGGCCCGACTCGTCGAGCGTGATCGCGCCTTTGCCGTCGATCCGGATCGTCTCGCCGTGCCGCTCGAATTCCCAGTGATAGATCGTCCCGCCCGGCATCCGCGTGCGGATGCAGCGATGCGCGGTCAGGTCGGCGGGCGTTTGCGGCGGCGCATGCTGCGCGAAATACGCGGGGCTGCCGACCACCGCGAAACGCTGACGCTCACCGAAGGGCACCGCGATCATGTCCTGCGGCACGGTATCGGCGAGACGAATGCCCGCATCGAAGCCTTCGACGACGATATCGATCAGCCGCCCTTCGGTGACGATGTCGAGCTTCATCTCCGGATAGCGTTGCAGGAACGCGATAAACAGCGGCATCGCCTGCTTCGCCGCGCCGACCGACGTATTGATGCGCAGCGTGCCCGACGGCGTATCGCGGAAGCTGCCGGCTTGCTCGATCGCGGCGCGAATCGTGGACAGCGCGGGCGACACGCTCTCGACAAACTGCTCGCCCGCTTCGGACAAGGACACGCTGCGCGTCGTGCGATTGAACAGCCGCACGCCGATCCGCGCTTCGAGCGCAGCCACCGCGTGACTCAGCGCCGACGTCGATACCCCGAGTTCGACCGACGCCGCGCGGAAACTGCGATGCCTCGCCACCGCCAGCACAGCTTCGAGCTCACTCAGACCGGACGTTTTCATTATCCCAAATCGTTCAATACAACATGCCGGATTGTACGGCTAGTCAACGCAATCGGTGCGGCCTATCGTGTTCTTCAAACCCGATCCGGAGCCACGCAATGAAAATCATCGACACGATCTACCTCGACGGCGCATTCGTCACGCCGCATGGCGACGAGATGTTCGACCTGTTCAATCCCGCGACGGAGCAGGTGATCGGCCGCGTGCGCCTCGCCGACGCGCAGGATGCCCGCGACGCGATTGCCTCAGCGAAGCGCGCTTTCCCGGCGTTTTCGCGCACCGGCCGACACGAGCGGATCGACATGCTGAAACGCATGCATGCAGCCGTGGTCGCGCGCGAAGACGCGCTCTACGAAGCGATCACCGAAGAGTACGGCGCGCCCGTGTCGCGCGGCCGCTGGATGGCGCAGCACGCGAGCAGCGTGCTGCTCGAAGCGGCCAAAGTCTTGCAGGATTACCCGTTCACACGACGTATCGGTATCGCCGAGGTCGTGATGCAACCGCTGGGCGTGGCCGGTCTGATTACGCCGTGGAACAGCGACGCGGGATTTATTTGCGGAAAGCTGGCGGCCGCGCTCGCCGCAGGTTGCACCGCCGTGATCAAGCCGAGCGAGATGAGCGCGATCCAGACGCGGATCGTCACCGAAGCGCTGCACGACGCCGGTTTGCCGCCCGGCGTGTTCAATATCGTCACCGGTCGCGGCGACACGGTCGGCGCGGAAATCGCGTCGCATCCGGACGTCGCGAAACTGTCGTTCACGGGTTCGACGGCGGTTGGCAAAAGCATTTTGCGCACGGCGGCGGAAACGCTGAAACGCGTGACGCTCGAACTCGGCGGCAAGTCGCCGGTGGTGATTCTCGACGATGCAAATTTCGACGAAGCCGTGCCGCTCGCGATTCAGGCGGGCTTGATGAACAGTGGTCAGGCGTGCATCGCCGGTACGCGGATTCTGGTGCCGCGCGCGCGGCTCGCCGAGTTCGAAGCGCATGTGAAGGACGCGCTGGCGCAGGTCCGCGCAGGCGACCCGCGCGATCCGCTGACGAGCGTGGGGCCGATGGTCAGCCGCAAGCAATGGGAGCGCGTGCAGCGCTATATCCGCGTTGGAATCGACGAAGGCGCGCGGCTGATAGCAGGCGGCGAAGGACGCCCGGACGGCGTCGACGCAGGCTGGTTCGTGCGTCCCACGGTGTTCAGCGACGTCGTCAACGATATGACGATCGCCCGCGAGGAAATCTTCGGACCGGTGCTGTCGATCATCGCGTACGACGACACGCCCGACGCGATCCGCATCGCCAACGACACGAATTACGGCTTGCAGGCCTACGTGATGTCGCGCGACATCGACCGCGCGCGGCAAGTCGCCGCGCAGATCGACGCCGGACGCGTGCTGGTCAATACGCTGGCGCACGAACCCGCTGCGCCGTTCGGCGGCTTCAAGCAATCGGGCATCGGCCGCGAGTACGGCACCTTCGGGCTCGAAGCGTTTCTCGAACCGAAAGCGGTGCTCGGCGTGACCGGCGCGTGATGCGGACGCGTCGGCGCGGCCCGCCGCAATCGAACGGACGCTGACGCGCCCGTACCAGCGGCACGGCGTTTAGCTTCTAGCCGGTTCTATTTCCGGCTTGGTCTACTGCATGTCACGCCTGTCCCGCATGCCGCCCGCGCGGCCATGCGCGACGCGTCGATCAAAACGCCAAACCGCTCACCTGCATTGTGGAGACCGCATGTCCGCCGATTCCCGTCCCGATCAACTCGTTCTTACCGTCGCCTGTCCGAGCGCCGCGGGCCAGGTGGCCGCCGTGGTCGGCTTTCTCGACCGGCATCGATGCTATATCGACGAACTGACTGTGTTCGACGACGACCTCAGCGAGCGATTTTTCGTTCGATGCGTCTTTCATGGCGTCGAACGCAACGAGACGCTGCAACTCGCCGCGTTGAAACGCGAATTCGAAAGTATCGCGGACCGCTTCCGGATGACGTGGTCGATTCACGACGTCAACGCACGACCGAAGGTGCTGATCCTCGTGTCGAAACTCGAACACTGTCTCGCGGATCTGTTGTTCCGCTGGCGCATGGGCGAACTGAAAATGGATATCGTCGGAATCGGTTCGAATCACCGCGATTTCGAACCGCTGGCGCAACAGCATGGTCTGCCGTTCCATCATCTACCGATTACCGCCGACACAAAGCCGCAACAGGAAGCGCGACTGCTCGACCTGTTCGACACATCGGGCGCGGAGCTGCTGATTCTCGCGCGCTACATGCAGATTTTGTCGGGCGAGACCAGCCGCAAGCTGGCGTCGCGCGCGATCAATATCCATCACTCGTTTCTGCCCGGCTTCAAGGGCGCGAAGCCGTATCACCAGGCGCATGCACGTGGCGTCAAACTGATCGGCGCGACCGCGCATTTCGTCACCGATGACCTCGACGAAGGCCCGATCATCGAGCAGGTGGTCGAGCGCGTGGACCATTCGTACAGTCCTGAGCGCCTGCTCGCAACGGGTCGCGATGTCGAGTGCATCACGCTCGCGCGTGCGGTGAAAGCGTTTATCGAACGACGCGTGTTTATCAATGGCGACCGGACGGTCGTGTTGCAGTAACGCGTGGCGAGAAACCCGATGCAATGAAAAACGCCGCTGAAAAGCGGCGTTTTCTTGTGGTGCGTCTTGTGGTGCGACGACTGGCGACGCTCGCACGAGCGTCACCTCGCGCGGCTTACTTGACCCAGCTGTCCACGCGATCCGCATGCGCGCCGATCCACGCGTCAGCGGCAGCGGTCGGCTTTTCACCGCCTTGCGTGGCGAGCATCACGCTGTCGATTTCACCCGGTTTCCACTGGAACTTCTTCAGGAACGCGACCACCGGCGGCGCCTTCTTTTCCAGCTCGGGATTGACCACGCTATCCACGTGCTCCGATTCGCCGAACACCTTCTTCGGATCGTCGAGGAATTTGAGTTTGTACTTCGCGAACATCCAGTGCGGCTTCCAGCCCGTCACGATGATCGGCTTGCTGGCCGCTTCGGAGCGCGCCAGTTCCGCTGTCATCGCACTGCCCGAACTCGGCATCAACTGATAGTCGAGGCCGTACGCCTTGATCGCTTCACTGGTTTTCTGCATCACGCCCGCGCCCGCATCGATACCGACGATGCGCGAACCGAACTCGGACTTCTTCGCTTCGAGATCGCCGACCGTCGTGACGTCCGCGTTTTCAGGGACGATCAGACCGATCTTCGCGTCGTTGAAGTTCGGGCCCAGATCGACCACCTTGCTCTTGAAGTTGGTCCAGTACGCACCGTGCGTCACCGGCAGCCACGCGGACAGCGTCGCGTCGAGGTCGCCGCGCGCCACGCCCTGCCACATCACACCGGCCGCGACCGGCACCAGTTGGACCTGATAGCCGAGCCGTTTTTCGATCACGCGCGCAGCGACATTCGACGTCGCGACACTGTCGTCCCAGCCTTCCACGTAACCGATCTTGATGGTCGGTTTCGTGTCGGCCGACACGCCGCCGCTGACTGCGGCCACTGCGCCAAATGCGCTTAAAACAAGTAGTTTTCTGATCAGTCTCATCGCCATTCTCCTTTCGCGGTCCAAGCCACAGAGCACCCAGAATCACCAGCCAGAATTGACCGGTAGCGTTCATTTCCGACATCCAGTTGTCTGGATGCGACTTGCCTCGCTGCATTCGCTTCTTTGCTGCTTTTCACTTCCGTACGACGTATCGCTTACTTGTCGACGACGAGATCGGTCAACGGCTTGCTACAGCACAACAGCACCATGCCTTGATCGATTTCCCGCTGACGGATGCCGCCCGCGTGTTTCATCGCGACTTCGCCCGAAACCAGTTTCACCTTGCACGTGCCGCACATGCCTTGCGTACACGACGCGGGCAGGCGCACGCCCGCTTTCTTCGCCGCGTCGAGCACATGCTGGCCGCTGCCGCATTCGATCTGACGATTGCTCTTCGCAAAGCTCACGGTGAAGGTTTGCGCGACTTCCGGCTCGACGGTGGCAGGCGAAAAACCCGCCGCCTGCTCGCGCAATACCGCAAACGACACGTCGCCCTCCAATGCGTCGGCGACATGCGCGGTGGTCAGTTGCGCCGCGACGTCCGGGATCGTGTCGAACGAGAAACTCTCTTCGTGATAGTGCGACCGTTCGAAGCCGCCTTCGTCCAGAAGATCGCGCACGGCCTTCATATACGGCGCCGGCCCGCACGTGAAAATTTCGCGTTCCATGAAGTCAGGCGCAATCAGCTTCAATAGCGGCAGACTCAGAAAACCGGTCACACCTGGCCAGTTCGTGCGCGTGCCGACACGTTCACACACGAAAGCCGTCCGGAACCGCGTCTGGTTCGACGCAATCAGATCGAGTTCGCGCGCGAAAATAATGTCGTCCGGCGTGCGGGCGCTATGGACGAACACGATATCGCGGTCCTCGCCGAGTTCGTGATGCGCGCGTGTCATCGACATCAACGGCGTCACGCCCGACCCCGCCGACAAAAACAGATACTTGCGCGCCGGATGCCGTGCGCACGTAAACTCACCTGACGGCCCGAGCACGCGCACCGTCGAGCCGACCTGCAAGCTGTCGTGCAGCCAGTTCGACACCTTGCCGCCCGGCACGCGTTTGACCGTAATCGAAATCGTATGCGGGCGCGTGGGCGGCGATGAAATCGTGTAGCAGCGGTTCACCGCTTCGCCGTCGATCTCCAGTTCCAGCGTCACGAACTGTCCCGGCTCGAACACGAACGCGCGCTCGTCGGGGGCGCGAAAGAAAAAACTCTTCACGTCATGCGTTTCCTGACGGATCTGGCAGCACACCAGCGTGTCGTCGGTATCGCTGTTCCAGCGCGCGGGCAGCGTTCCCCAGAAAGCAGGCTGGGTCACGCGGCTCGCCGCCGTCTCCGGATTAGGCTGGAAATTCGCCTGATCGCGCATCATGGTTATCTCCGGATCCTGGTAGCAATGGCGGGTTTCGCTGATCGTCAGCGCATGAACGACACGACTTTTTCGTCGTGCACGATTGACGCATCCGGCGCGTTCGCGTAGTCGGCCAGACGGCCGATATACCACGCGCAGAACTTCTCCACGAGCCCTTCCGTGAACGGCGAATACGGACCCGGTTCGTACGCGCTGCTCGACGCGCCACGCTGCGAGTACTCGACCAGCGCGCGATCCTGATCGTTGGTCGCGCGCCATACGGCGGTCAGGTTGTTGACGTCGTAATCGATGCCTTCGCGTGCATCCTTGTGAACCAGCCACTTGGTGCGAACCAGCGTCTTGCCGGCCGAAAGCGGAATCACCGAGAACGTGACGATGTGATCGCTCATGAAGTGATGCCACGAATTAGGCTGCGTCCAGAACGACAGACCGCCAAGATCGGCCTGCTCGAAGCCACCCAGCAACTTCTTCGATGCGACGCGCGCATCGAGCGTTTGCGATTCGCCGTCGCGATCGAGCGGCAGGCGCTGCGTGCGAAAACCAGTGACGAGATCGGCGAGCCGTTCGATTTCCGCCGACGGCAGATTCAGCGCTTCCCATTGCGCGGTGCGCCGGGCCACCGTCGCTTCGAATGCGGCCATGCCCTCTTCGTTATCCGGCGTGCGCTGATAGCCGAAGCCGTATTCGTACAGCGAAATTGTGAGTTCCGGATGGTTCGCGACGCAGTGATAGCACTCGCGATTGTTCTCCATCGTGAGCTTCCAGTTACCTTCCTCGACCAGATCGATCGACGCGGCGATCTTGCAATCGGCCAGTCCGTGCGGCAGCAGGTACGGCTCCATCGACGCGCGCATCACCGCGAAATCGGTGGGCGGTTCGTCGGCGAGACAGATGAAAATCAACCCGGCCAGATTCTCCAGATGCACCGGTTTCAGGCTATGTTTACAGCGGTCGAACTGCTCGCCCATATGCTCGGCGAACATCAGCTCGCCGGTCAGGTTGTAGGTCCAGCTATGGTACGGACAGACGATATTACCCAGCGAGCCTTTGTCCGAATTGCACAGCCGCGCGCCGCGATGGCGGCATACGTTATGAAACGCGCGCACCTGCATATCGTCGTCGCGAACGATCA
The DNA here is from genome assembly GCF_028283785.1 of Paraburkholderia sp. Classification (GTDB taxonomy): domain Bacteria; phylum Pseudomonadota; class Gammaproteobacteria; order Burkholderiales; family Burkholderiaceae; genus Paraburkholderia. Next base: position 137,405 of record NZ_JAPWKB010000003.1, read on the forward strand.
GCACCGAGTCGTTGCCAATCTCCACGGTCACGTAATCGCCCGGCTCCGGCACGTCCGGTTCGACTGCAACCTGAATCCAGTGACGCCGGAAAATCACATCGAGATCGAGCGCGTGAATCGCCTCGCTCGTATAGAACGGCGCTTCCAGTGTGTAGCCCTGCTTGCGGCGTTCGATCATTGCGCGAACGTCTGCCGAAACTTTCATTGTGTGCTCCGTATTGCGTCTATTGCGTCATGTCTGCCGCTTTACCAGGCTCGCCTGGCCGCGCGTGGGGTCGATGCGGATGCCTAGTAATCCACGAGTTGATGCTCGCGCAAATACGCCAGAATCACTTGTGCTTTTTCGACGGAACTCCCTTCAATTACGACGCTGCCGCCGCGACTTTCCGACGACGTCGCGGACAGCATCCGCGCGTGTCCCGAGCGTTTTTCCGCAGCGGCGAGCCGCACCGGTTTGGCGCTTGCGGGCTTGACGGTCCACGCCTTGTGTTCGGCGTCGTTGGGCGCGTAGGCGGCGACCTGACGGATCGACCCGGCGCGCAGACGCGCATACGCGTAAGTCGGCGAAGCCGTGGCGAGCGGATGCACGGCGATCACCGCCGGCAAGCGCACGGCCACGCGGCGTCGCAAGCCTTTCGGCATGAACTGGCGCACGTCGACGCTGTCGCCGGACGGCGTGAGATCGACGGCCGCGCCGACGAACGGCATACCGAGCGCGTCGGCGATCCGGTACGGCAGCGTGCCGCTGTCGAATCCGCCTTCGGCGCGCGTGCCGGTCAGCACGAGGTCGTAGCCTTCGAGCCGCGCGGCAAGCGCGCCCACCGGATCGCCGTTCGTGTCGCCCAATGCCAGCACTTCCACCGACCCCGCGCCGAGCGCGAGATACTCGGGCAACGCGGGGTTCGCCGGGTCGCCGGCATGCAACACGTCGAGCGTCGCGCGCTGCGACTCCACCAGCGACAACGCAATCGTCAACGCCGCGGCATCGTTGCGGCTATACCGCGCGACGCCGCTGACCGGATGACGTCCAACCGACACCAGAACGGCGATCTTCATACCAGGGCTCCTTCGCTCGCGACGACCGTATCCGCTGCGTCGCCGGCCTCCCGATGGGCGCGGGCGATGCGCGCGGCGGTGGCCGCGTCGGTCAGCGCCGCGATGGTTTCCTGCGCGTCCGCCACGATGGTCAGATTCGCGCGTTTGGCGATCGGCGCACTCGCGTCGAGATTCACCGCAATCACGTGACGGCAATCCTTGATGCCCTGCAAATGCTGAACCGCACCCGAAATGCCGAACGCGATATAGACGCTGGCTTCGACGGTTTTGCCGGTCGCGCCGATCTGCTTGTCGCGCGTGAACTTGCCGTCGTCGACCGCGACGCGGCTCGCGCCGATGGCCGCGCCCAACGTGCGGGCGAGCTCTTCGAACGCACGCACATCGGACACGCCATTGCCCGCCGACACGATGAAATCCGCCTCTTCCAGCGCGACTTGCGCGGCGTCCGCGGCTTCGACGCCGAGATCGCGATACGACGGTGCCGCCGTCGTATCAGCCATCGCGGGCCATCCGGGCAAACCGTCGACGCGTTCGCCCGCGCCGACGAACGGCAACTTCGGATCGACTGCGCCGGGTGCAAGCAGAATCACATCGGGCAGCGCGCGCGACGCGAGCGCCCGATTCGATTGCACGTAACTCGCCACGTGCGTCGCATCGATTTCGACGACATGCGTGGCGATACTCGCGTTGGCGCGCGCCGCATAGCGACGGCCTAGATCGCCGTCGCCGGTGGCGTTGTCGGGCAAAAACAGATGCGCCGGCGAATACGCCGCGACGCATGCGAGCAGCGCATGCAACGCCGCTGCGGGATCGAATTCACGCCGGTCGATCTCGCGCAATACCACGACCGTGTCCGCGCCGAGCGTCGCCGCGTCTTCGTTGAATTCGCCGAGCGCCAGCAAGACGACCTGCGTAGCGGCGTCCGCGATCAGCGCGGCGGCGGCAAGCACCTGATGCGCGTGATCGTCGAGCGTGCCGCGATCGGTGTGCGCGGCGACCACGAACGTGCGTTGCGGCGCGGTTGTGGTGCGACGCGCTTTCGCATGCGTGTGGCGCATGGCTGTCATGCTCGCATGCGTCTGCGTCATGCCTGACTGAGCAAGCGCGCCGAGCGTGATGCGTTTCAGTCCTTCGGCCGTGATCGTGAACGGACGGCGCGGGTCGATTCGTTTGATGTCGTTCATCGCGTCACTCCAGCGCAGCGGCGACCAGTTCGGCCACGTCGAGCACGTCCGGACGCGGGCCGACCACGCCTTCGAGCATCGCCGTGCAGTTCGGGCATCCGACCGCGACGATGTCGGCGTCGATCGTGCGCGCATCGGCGATGCGGATATCGGGAATGCGTTGCTTGCCGGGAATATCGGTCAGCGGCGCACCGCCGCCACCGCCGCAGCAGCGGCCGCGCATGCCGTGGCGCTCCATTTCGACCACCTTGATGCCGATCGACTTCAGCAGCTGGCGCGGTGCTTCGATCTCGCCGTTGTAGCGGCCCAGGTAGCACGGATCGTGATACGTGATGCGCTTGTCGGCGAGCGCTGCCGCCGCTTTCGGCGACAGCTTGCCGCTCGCGACGATCTCCGCGATCAGCGACGTGTGATGCTGCACCACGTAGTAGCCGCCGAGCGCCCGGTATTCGTTGCGCAAGCTGTGCATCACGTGAGGGTCGGCGGTGACGATACGCTTGAAATCGTAGTGCGCCAGCGTGCCTATCAACTGCGTCGCCAGTTGCTGAAACGTCGCTTCGTCACCGAGACGGCGAGCGGTGTCGCCGGTATCCGTTTCGACTCCGCCGAGCACCGCGTAGTCGATACCCGCACGATTCAGCACGGTGACGAGCGCGCGCAGCGTGCGTTGATAGCGCATATCGAACGCGCCTTCACCGGCGATCAGCAGCACATCGACCGGACGGCCGGGTTGCGCGACCTGCACCTGCAAATCCACCGACCAGTCGTAGCGCGCGGCGATATCGAAACCGTTCGCGCTGCCGGTCTCGCGCAGATTCGCGAGCGTCAGCGGACCCTTGCCAGGCACGATGCCTTCGACCAGGGTTTGATTGCGCCGCATATCGACGATCGCATCGACGTGCTCGATCAGCATCGGGCACTCCTGCACGCACGCGCGGCAGGTCGTGCACGACCACAGCGTGTCCGCTTCGATCAGGCTCGACACCAGCGGTTTGCCGGGCGCGCCGCCGTGCTTGCCGACCGGAATGCCGGGCGTCGGACTGCCGGCGTAGTCGGCATCGGTCCCGCCGACCATACCCGTCACGAGATCCTGGATCAGCTTCTTCGGGTTCAGCGGCTGGCCGGATGCGAAAGCGGGACACGCGGCTTCGCACTTGCCGCACTGGACGCACGCATCGAAGCTCAGCAACTGGTTCCAGCGAAACTCCACCGGCTTGCCGACGCCGTATTCCTTCGCGTCGAGCACGGGCATTTTGAGTGCGGTCGGCGGTACGAGATCGTTGTCATGGCGCGCGGAAAAGCGTTCCTGGCGCGGATGAAACGCGAGATGCAGCAAGCCGGCCAGCGCGTGTTTCATCGGACCGCCGCGCGCCGCGCCGAAGGTCATCGTCCACGCACCCGCCGCAATCAGCAACGCGACGATGATTGCCAGCGCGCCGGACATCGCGCCCGCCGGCAACGCGATAAACAGCGCGAGACCGGCCGCGAACGCGCCGAGCAGCACGGGTAAACTGTCCCACGGGCCGCGCGACAAACGCGCGGGCGTCGCTTTTGCGCCGTGCCGACGACGCCATACGAACACCGCGCCCGTCAGCATCACCAGCGCCGCGACGAAGATCAGCCGGTCGAGCCATATCGAGTAGATCGCGAGACCGTAGTTCACGAACACCAGCGCCATCGCGAGGATCGCGCCGCCGGCCGTTGCCACGTGCGTCTTCGCGATGTACGGATCGCGCGCGACCACGTGATGCAGATCGACGAAATAGCGCTTGGGAATCGCGAGCAGGTTGGTCCATCCGTATGCGCCCGCCGCCGTCGCGCGACCTTCGCGCCAGTAGGTTGCGCGCTTCGCGACCGCAAACGCGAGACCCGCCACCGACGCCCACAACAAGACCGTGATGACAAATACGGCGCTCATCGTCAAAAGTCCTTGCAAAGCCGCAGCGCATCGTAAATCGCGCCGTGGATGTTGTGCATCGAAATGCAATCGCCGACACGGAACAGCAGGAAGCGGCCATCGCCGAGCGTTTCGCCCAGACACGGTTGCGGCTCGGATGCGAACAGCTTGTGCACGTCCACCTGACCGCGATTGACCGACTCCGGCTTCAGCGACCAGTACAGCGCGTCGTTCGGCGTGCTGCCGTTTTCGATCACGACCTGATCGACCGCGCGCTCTTCCTGCTCCTCGGTGTATTCGTTGCGGATCACGGCGATCTTCTTGCCGTCTTCGTCATAGACCTTGTCGAGCCAGTAGTTCGGCGTGTGGACGACGCCCAGCGCATAGAGACGCCGGTAAAATATCGGGAACGTGGTGCCGCCGACGTCGTCCGCGACCTTGACGTCGGGCGTGACGACTTCGACGGTTGCGCCACGGCTTGCCAGAAAATCCGCGACGCCCGCACCGGCATGCGTGCTGACGCCGTCGTAGACGAGCACGTTCTTGCCGGGCTCGACCTTGCCCGACAGCACGTCCCACGCGCTCACGGCAAGGCCGTCGGCGACGCCCCAAGCCGGCACTTGCGACGTGAACGACGAACCGCCGGTGGCGAGCACCACGATGTCCGGCTTCTCGGCCATGATGGTTTTCTCGTCGGCGGCGACGCCCAGACGACGATCGACACCCAGGCGTTTCGTCTCCATATCGAACCAGCGGACGATCCCCGCCATCTGTTCGCGCTGCGGCGCTTTTGCGGCCAGCATGATCTGTCCGCCGACGTAATCGTTTTTCTCGAACAGCACGACATCGTGACCGCGCGATTTCGCCACGCGCGCCGCCTCGAGTCCGGCCGGCCCCGCGCCGACCACGACGACCTTGCGCTTCGGTCCGCGCGTCCTCGCGATCACGTGCGGCATCGTCGCTTCACGCGAGGTCGCCGCGTTTTGCACGCACAGCACGTCGAGCCCGTTGTACTGACGGTCGATGCAATAGTTCGCGCCGACGCATTGCTTGATCTCGTCCTCGCGGCCGTCGCGAATCTTGATGACCATATGCGGATCGGCAATCTGCGCGCGCGTCATGCCGACCAGATCGATCATTCCCGACGCCAGCAGACGCTCGGCTTGCCCCGCGTCGCGGATGCTTTGCGCGTGCATCACCGGCAGCTTCACCACCGACTTGATGCCTGCCGCGAGGTGAACGAAGGGCTCGGGCGGCAAAGCCATAGGCGGCATGCAGTTGGCGAGCGTGTTGTGCGTGTCCGCGCCCGATCCGATCACGCCGACGTAATCGATCAGACCCGACTCCGACATCACCTGCGCGATCTCTTTCAGTTGCTCGTGATCGAGACCGTCTTCGTGGAATTCGTCGCCGCACATCCGCAAGCCGACCGCGAAATCCGCGCCGACTGCTTCGCGCACTGCGTTGAGCACTTCGGTGCCGAAGCGCAGACGATTGGTCAGCGAGCCGCCCCATTCGTCCGTGCGAAAGTTGGTGCGTGGACTCCAGAACTGATCGATCAGATGCTGATGCGCCGCCGAGATTTCGATGCCGTCCATTCCCGCATCTTTCACGCGCTTCGCGGCAGCCGCGAAGTCGGTGATGATGCGGCGAATCTCCTCGACTTCGATGATCTTCGCGTTGCCGCGATGCACCGGTTCGCGCACGCCGGACGGCGACATCAGATGCGGCCAGTGCTCGCCGTGAAACGCGTTGCGGCGTCCCATATGCGTGGCCTGAATCATGATCTTCGCGCCATGCCGATGCATCGCTTCGGCGAGCCGCGACAACGGATCGACGATCGCATCGGTGGACAGGTTGACCGACTTCCACCAGCCCTGCGGACTATCGATCGACACCGGACTCGATCCGCCGCAAATCGCCAGTCCCACGCCGCCTTTCGCTTTCTCTTCGTAGTAACGGATATAACGGTCGCCGGGCAGGCCGTTCGGCTCCGCATAGACCTCCGCGTGCGCCGTGCTGACGATGCGGTTGCGCAGCGTCAGCGTGTTGAGCGTAAGTGGCTTGAACAGGTTGGGGTAACGCATCGCAATCGACCTCGGAATGGGGAGCTATGTGCGTTTTATGGTCGTGGTCTGCCGGCAATCCGCTCAGGCGGCCAGCGGCGACACTTCGAATACGCAGTGATGGTGCGCATGATCGTGGCCGTGCGCGTGACCGGCGCCTGCGCATTGCACTTCCCGGGAGAACGAAGGCGGTCCTTTCTTTGCGGTATCCGGCGCGGTGTCGTTGACCCAGTCCATTGCACCGGCGAACCAGCCGGCGAACATGTAGCAGAGCTTGCCCGCCTTGTCCGGTTGCGCGAGAACGAACGACGAATTACGCAATTCGATCTGCGCATGCGCGGTAGCAGGATCGGACTCGCGAATCGTGAATTGCCCCCAGCCGCGTTGCGACAGCCGGTTCAGATAATGTTCGAACACGGCCATGCCGCTGATGCCGTGCTGCTTCGCTTCCTTGTCGCACCAGAAATACGCGGACTTGTAGCCCGCTTTATAAAGAATCGCGGCATACGCATCGAGGCCGAGCGCTTCTTCGACGGCTGCGTGATTGTTCGTGAAGAAATGGCGCGGCACGTACAGCATCGGCAGCGCGTCGGTGGTCCAGACGCCGGTTTCCGGATCGACTTCGATGGGCAGTTGCGGTTGCATGTGGGACGTTTTCCGTAGATGAGTCGAGCGATATCGAAGCAAGGAGAAAGAAGCGAAGACCGTCAGACGTTCCACACCGAGCCGAACACGCGCACCCAGTTTTCGCCCATGATCTTTTTGATCCGCGATTCGCTCCAGCCTGCCCGTTCCATCGCAGCGGTCAGGTTCGGGAACTCGCCGATCGTGCGAATGCCTTCCGGATTCACGACCTTGCCGAAGTTCGTCAACTGACGATAACGGCCCTTGTCATGCGTGATCCAGTCGAAGAATTCGGTGCTGTAGCCTTGCGTGAAGTCGGTGCCGATCCCCACCTGATCTTCGCCGATCAGGTCGACCACGTATTCGATCGCCTCGATGTAGTCGTCGACGGTCGCGTCGGCGCCGCGCTTCAGGAACGGCGCGAACATCGTCACGCCGACGAAGCCGCCCGCGTCCGCGATCTCTTTCAGTTGCTCGTCGGTCTTGTTGCGCGGATGTTCCTTCAGCCCCGACGGACAGCAATGCGAATAGCAGACCGGCTGCTTCGACGCCGCGATCGCTTCCGACGATGTCTTGCCGCCCACATGCGACAGATCGACCATGATGCCGACGCGGTTCATTTCCTGGATCACTTCGCGGCCGTAGCCCGACAGCCCGCCGTCGCGTTCGTAGCAACCGGTACCGACCAGGTTTTGGGTGTTGTAGCAAAGCTGGACCACGTTGACGCCGAGATCCTTGAACGCTTCGATATAGCCGAGGTTGTCTTCGAATGCATGCGCATTCTGAAAGCCGAAAATGATGCCGGTCTTGTTCTCTTTCTTCGCGCGATAGATGTCGTCGGTGGTGCGCACGAGCGTCAGGATCTCGCCGTACTCGCGAATCTGCTGCTTCATTTCCGCAATGTTATCGACGGTCTTCTGAAAGCTTTCCCAGACCGACACCGTACAGTTCACTGCGGTCACGCCGCCCTTGCGCATGTCCTCGAACACCGAACGCTCGAACTTCGAAATGTTCAGACCATCGATGATGATGCTGTTGTCGTGCAAGGTGCTCATCTGTCGCTCCAGGAGTTCTCAAAGGATGGGAAGGCGCGGGCCAGCCGACGTTGCGTGTGCTGTGGGGCATCGCTGGCGTTGGATCTATTCTTGACGCTCGCCCTCCGCGTCAATTTATGAATTCAGACGCGTTCTTTGCCTTTTCCGCCATGCGCGACTCTTTTCCTCAAGTCGCACGACACTTGCTTGCAGTGCGCCGACGGTATTGCACCGTCGCGGCGTGAACATGCGTGTTCGCGGTGCGTGCATCCGCGGCCTGGCTCCGTGCTGGTGCCGCGCCGGTCGCCGTTTGCAGAAAGATATTTAGTGATCCATGATTGATCGGCCTCATTCAGGGTTTAGCCTGATGGCATGGTAGTTGCCTTAGAAACAAGAATGAGATGAGGCGGCACCCCACGCCGCCGCGACACGACAGATTCCAAGGAATCAATTCCAATATGTCACCCGACCGCACTGCGTCGCTATCGCACTTCGCGTTCATGCCGCTGCCGAACTTCACGATGATCGCGTTCACCAATGCGATCGAAGTGCTGCGCATGGCGAACTACCTGTCGGGCCAAACGCTGTATCGATGGTCGATCGTGAGTCCCGATGGCGGACCTGTTACCGCCAGTAATGGCTTGTCGGTGGACACCGGGCCGATCGAATGCGTCGGTCAGCCGGATATCGTGTTCGTGGTCGGCGGCATCGACGTGCAACGTGCGACGACGCCCGCGCATCTCGCCGGCCTGCGTCGTTTCGCGCGGCTCGGCAGTGTGCTGGGGAGTCTGTGCACCGGCACCTATGCACTCGCGCGCGCGGGTCTGCTGGCCGGATATGCGTGTGCGATTCACTGGGAGAACATGTCGGCGCTGAAGGAAGAGTTTCCCGACACGCGTTTCCTGAAAGAACTGTTTGTCATCGACCGGGATCGGGTCACGTGCACTGGCGGCGTCGCGCCGCTCGACATGATGCTGAACCTGATTGCCGCGCGCATCGGCACGGCCCGCGTCACGCAGATCGCGGAACAGTTCATCGTCGATCATGTACGCGATACGAGCGCGCAGCAGCGCATGCCGCTGGTGGCCCGTTTGGGATCGGCGAACAAGTCGCTGTTCGAAGTGATCTCGCTGATGGAAAACAATATCGAAGAGCCGTTGTCGCGCGAAGAGCTGGCGCGCCTCGCGGGGATGTCGCAACGCCAGTTGCAGCGGCTTTTTCGCGAGCATCTCGGCATGACGCCGACCCATTACTATCTGACGCTGCGCTTGCGTCGCGCGCGTGAGTTGCTGCTGCAAACCGATATGTCGATCATGCATATCACGATGGCATGCGGTTTCCAGTCCGCGTGTCATTTTTCGAAGAGCTATCGCGATGCGTTCGGCACCGCGCCGACGCGCGAGCGTCGTCGCCAGGCGCCGTCGCTGGCTGCGATGCCGGCGATGGTCGCCTGAACCGCTCAACGCTCGCCTCTCACGGCTGCCCGCATAAACGAAAAGCCCGTCTCGCGTATCCGCGAGACGGGCTTTTTGATTGTGCTAACCGATCATTCGCGCACGGGTCGCAAGCCGAGCGAGGTCTCGCTATCCACCGCTTCCGACACGAGCGTTTCGAGCGCGAGTCCACGTGTCTCGATGCCGAGCACCCACACGGCAAGCGCCGCAATCACGAAGCACATCGCCCCGAGCGAGAACACGCCGCCCTGTCCGAACATCGGCAACACCACGCCGACGACGTACGGTCCGATCAGCGAACCGACCCGCCCGATCGTCGACGCGAATCCCGAACCCGTCGCGCGCGCGCCGGTGCCGTAGAGTTCCGGCGTGTATGTGTAAAGCACCGCCCACATCGCGAACAGGAAGAATTGCATCGCCAGACCCGCGCAGATCAGCAGGGTCGGCGTGTCCGCATGCAATGCCGTCTGTCCGTACACATAGGCCATCACGCCGCTACCGACCAGCGATGCGATACACGTCGGCTTGCGTCCCCAGCGTTCGACGAGCCACGCCGCGCACAGAAAACCGGGAATGCCGCCGAGCGAAATCAACACGGTATACAGCACCGATTTGGTGACGGCGAAACCCGCCTGCTGCATCAGCGCGCCGAGCCACGACGTCAATCCGTAGAAGCCGAGCAGCGCGAAGAACCACAGCGTCCAGACCATGATCGTGCGGCGGCGATAGGCGGCGCTCCAGATTTCGCGGAAGGCGCTGCTGCCCGTCGACACCGGCGCTTCGGCAAGCATCACCGGTACGGGCAGGCTCTTCAGCCCGGTCGACTTCATCACGCGTGCTTCGACTGCGGTGAGTACGGCGTCGGCATCTGCGTGGCGGCCGCGATGTTCGAGCCAGCGTGGCGACTCCGGCACGACCCGACGCACGATCAGCACGAACACGGCGGGAATCGCGAGTAACGCGAACTCGGTGCGCCAGCCGAATTGCGGCAGCACGAAGTACGACACGACGCCGGAGGCGATAAAACCGAGCGGCCAGAAACCGTCCATCAATGCGATCAGACGGCCGCGCGACGCCGTCGGAACGAATTCCGACAACAGCGTCTGCGCAATCGGAAACTCCATGCCCATGCCGAAGCCGAGCAGCACGCGAAACACGATCAACGCTTCGACGCTATGCGCGGTCGAGCACAGGTAAGAGGCCACGCCCCACAACACCATGCTCCACTGGTATGGAGTTGTGGGCGTAAGCCCATGAAAAATATGTGATTTTGTATCTTCGTCAAATATTAGTCCAATTCCTGTCCAATAAGGCTTAAGCGGCCAGTCGATCTTTTTGGTTTTCGTTTCATCGCGGCTGACTCCTGACCTTCACCTCCGTCCATTCCCTGCCCCGATTGTCGCGATAGAGCGCGGTCATTTCAGCGGATCTGTGACCTGCCAAAGCCTGAGCAAAATCAGGCCCGATCTCTTCTGAGTAGAGGCGAATCGCAAGCGATCGGATCTCATGGAAAGAAGGTGGATTCTTGCCTGCGCTTCCTTCGACTCCTGCAGCAGCACGTTGGGCCGCAAATTCGACGCTGATTCGATCGGGATATACCTTGTTGCCAGGCCGTGATGGCCCGCGCGCCCTGATGAAGTGGACCATGTGCTTCGACACCACGTCGTCGCGACACCGCTTGATCATCCCCTCAATGGTCAGGCCAAGGGCGGTCAGACCAATACTCGTAGGGATTTTCAACTTTACCTTCCCCTGCATCTTGATTGGCTCAACCCAAAGAAAACCATCCTTGACCTGATCGAATTGCATCGCTGCAATGTCTGACAGGCGCTGGCCCGTCAGCAACGCAAGCTCGAATGCGTTTGCCGCCCAGCACAAACCGGGGTCTTCGCGCGTTTTATTGACGATCTTGAGAAAGTCTTCCAACGTCAGACGATCGCGCGCCACTTCCACCTTCGGCGTGGCCACGGGCACGACAGGATTTTTCCCAAGATCAATATGCCCCTTCGCCTCGGCTGCCCGAAAGACATCGAGCATCCGGCTGCGAATCTTCGCCGTCATCGTCGCGCCGCGGCTCTCCGTAATCGTTTCGATGTAGGTGTCGACGTCTGAGGTAGACACGTTGCGCAAGGCCTGGTTGGCGAATGGCGCGGACTTGATTGCCCGTATCTGCGTCTGAACGGCCTTGACCGTATTCGCGGCCTTGCCGGACTCCTCGAATTTCTCGAGATATTTGTCGCACCAACCATCAAGCGTCAGGGTACCCCCGTCTATCCGATGGATGAGGCTGACGTCGCCAGCGCGGCGAAGCAGCTCGGCGTTAGCTGCTTTTGCCTCTGCGGAGGCGACCTTAAAGTCGCGGCCCAAGCCATACGAGTTCCCGGTCGCCGGATTCCTGAACCAGTAATAGCCGGCCGCATTCCTGTACAGGTTCGGCGGCCAGCCTCGCCTTTCGGCAATTCTTCGTCTAGCGGCCACGCGACATCCTCTCAATGCGGTCAACTCTCGGATCGACATACTCCGCATCAGGCCGGCAAAAATACTGGCGCCCGACCTTTCTCGGGAGCGGCCGGATTTTGCCGTTCTTGATCCAGTTCAGTAATGTGTTGGCGTGCGGAACCCGCTCGCCAAACATGCCCTCCGCCCACGTCCGGACGGGAATCAGTTGCGCTGCCATTTACTACCTCCCAAACCAATCTTTTCGGGTAACGGTCAAAATCCGCTCAAACGCTGTTTCCATCACCCCTGTTCCTCAGTTAATTCGCGCACCGTCCGTTCTGCCTCATCCACGACCGGCTTCCACCGGTTGATCGTGGCGATTGCGCCGATCAGGTCACATTTCACGCACTGGCATGACCACGGAATTCCGTGGCTGCATTGATTGTCAGGCATCGTGTTACTCCGTTGTTTCGATGATTCTTCGGTCAGCTTTTCAGCCTTCTTCGTGTGTTCGGGACTCGTATTCGGCTGTGTTAGGATGGCTGCAAATAGGAGATGACCATGAGTTCCGCTCTAGCCCCTGATCTCAAAGCCTTCGGTCAAACCGCATCCCATGGAGATGCGTACGTTTGGGCTGTATGGGTCATCGACGTTTCGGCAGGACAGGTCCGCAAATTCATTCCATCGTCCGAAATCTATGCGACCGAAGCGGAGGCGCAGTCAGCGCTAGATGTCGTTCTTGCTGATTTAACTTCCTAGCGCCGCACCGCCTTTCTGTTCGGATAGCGCGCGCATTAACCATGATCAAAGCTCCGGGTCATCGGCAAGCCAGTCAGGGTCTGTAGCGCGCTCTCGCCAGTTAACGGCGTCCTGCTGCGCCTGTCCAAGCTCCTTCGTCAGCACCGCTACCTGTTCCCGCAGCGCGCGGAGTTCGGCGTCGGGGTGCGCCAGCGTAACGCCCTGATTGCCCTGCATATCGGTTGCCCCTGTTCCCGTGACAGGTACGATGACCGCCACCGCGTCATTTACGGTCGGATTTTTATCGGCTTCGAGGGCGCGAAGGCGCTTATCCAGATCGTCAAGAATAGACTGCGGGAACCGGCGTCCGCCTTGATAGTTAAGGGGGTTAGTCATTCGAACCTCCGGTGCGTGCGGCTTTGATGATCTGCCGGATGGCGTCTGCTTGCCGCGAGTAGCCGTCATTCGACAGCTTTTCCGCGATCTGTCGCGCCCATTCTTCGAACGTCAGCCCCTCGCGCTCGTTGCTCGCAACTGGCGATGCGGTACGGCCGAGACGAATGTCTCGCGGGCAACCGCGATTGCCACCCTCCGGAAAGGCGCACGGCAAGTCAGCATCATTTCCGTGGCAAGTTGGGCAAGCAGTTCTGCTGTCAGACGTAACGACAAGTGCGTACTCAGCCTGCTCACAATCGCCGATGCTGTCTTGGCACCAAGTATGCGATCCGTCGTCGCCCATGCCCCGCTGAAGCCAGATGCGTGGCGGTGCCCAGCCCACCGCCTCCGCTGCCTGTTCTTGCGCGACGGGTGATGTGGGCGGGGAAGCATAGAGGGGTATCTCCACGTAATCTACCCATCCACCTTTCGGCGCTTCTGCACGTTTTTCAATAAGACGAACGCCCGAAGTCCCCGGTTTGACGCACTTGTACATCCACGCGACCGCCTCTGCCTGTGCTTGCACCTTCGGCGTGCCGTCAGCGTTGAAGCAATAGTGGCCACCATCGCAGCCTATCGCAGCGCAACCACCCGGCTTACACGCTGCCTGTGCTTGCGATGGCTGGGCGGCGAGAAGGGCGCGTGCGAAGTCCATATCTTGCTCCGTGGCGCAGGTGCCATAGACAGACTTCGCAATATCTTTGATGCGTTCATCCGTCATCGCGCTAGATGTGTTTGGGGTGGGGGTCATTTTGATTCCTCAGTGTTTGCCTGCCTCTCGACCCATGCATTGAACTCGTCGGTCAGCTTGTTGATGGGGTTGTCAGGACAGATGACTGGGTTGCGAGTGACCTGCAATTCCCGGATGTAATGCCCCGGCCCATTGAGTGCCACCAGAACCTCACGCAGCGCTTTTGCATCCACTTCGATGCGCTCATCAGCCATGATCCGCCTCTCCCTTAACCACGCCGGTAGCGTCGGCGCGGTTCTTCTCCCCCTCATCTTGAGCGGTAGCGGCGAGAGCGGATCTGGCTTCGTTCCAGACAGCGCACCATGCGCATTGCGTGCCAGACAGAGCGCCATTGTCGCCATCCCAAATTCCCGGGCGAGAATGCCCGTGGCCGGGCGCGTTCTGACTTTCGGGGCGCCAATGGCGTTGCGGTATTTCGCGGATGAGGAGTGCCAGAAGATTCCGCCATGTATCGGCGTCCCTCTTGTCCGTCTCGGGAGTGGGAGCGACGGGTGCGGCGTGGCGGATGATTTTGACGACCATTTCGACGCAATCGACCGGCAGGCCAATGCCGTGCGCTTCGCAAATCTGCACAACGCGGTCATAGTCAACCGGCGCTTGCGCTGCGTCGGGGATAGCGGCGCGGGATGCCAGGGCGGCATTCCACGCGAGCCGTGCGGCGCGAACTTCGGCTTGTGCATCAGGGTCGGTCGATCCGTAGTCGAACCCCTGCTCGTCGCAGAACAGTTCGAAAGCGGGATTGTTGGTAGTCGTTTCGGTCATGATTCCTCTGTGTGATTAGGCGGCATCAGCGCGGGCGGCGCACCGACAATCAGTTCAACAATTCCGGCTACTGCCGCGGTGGCCTGGCACGCGGCGCATGCATAGGTATGACCCTCGAGGTACAGCGTTGCGCCGCGTGCAGCGTTATCAGCGAGTCGCACCGCATTCACCTCGGCATGCGCGGTCTGGTGACACACGGACCGGCACAACTCGTAACCGACGCCGGTTTGCATGTCGGCCCGCGGACAGCTCGTCTGCGGCGTCATGCAGTGATTCGTCGCGACGTATCGATCGCCGTTCTGTGCAACGACCGTCGCAGTTACCGTTTGCTTCACGCATGGGCCCGAGCCTTTTGGCGAGAGTCGAATGGTTTTCACAGGCTCCCCATATGCGATTCCACGAGTTCGATGCGGCGGCCGATCCACGCCATCACCGGAACCGCCATGCTGTTGCCGAGCGCCTTGTAGCGCGGCCCGTCAGCCGCCGGCTTGCCGCGAACGGTGACGCGCGTGTAGTCATCGGCAAAACCTTGAAGGCGTTCACACTCGCGTGGCGTCAGACGTCGCACCGCTGATCCGTGTGCCACACCGATCTCGCTTCCTTTTGCCATCGTCGGCGACGGAGAGCCGGGCTCTAAGCGCGAGCGGTTGTGCGGGCTGGTTATCTGCTTTAGATCGAGCGCGACCGCCAGATGACCACCGCCGTTTTGATGCGAATTCGAGTGCCCCATACTTCGCATCGTTGATGCGATCTCGCCGACACCGAAGCCGTTTTGGCCTGACGCCTTGCAGTCGAACGCAATCGCCTGGACCTCGGCGCGCGCTTCAAGCGTGTAGGCAATGTCAGATTGGACGCCAATGCCATCGGGGCCGCTGTCCGGGTTCTCGCGTGTCGCACCCGCCGGGATGGCATATGAAACCGGAACATATGTGTCGCTGTCAGCGCGGTGTGATGGCTGCGACTGTGCTCGCAACGGGTGGGCGACAAGCAGCGTTTCGGTTTCTGCGTCAATGCGCTGATTGCTGGTGGTCAGCGCGCGTGCCACACCGGGGATCAATCCGCCGTCACACTCGAAATCGGTGCCGAGTCCGCCACCGCCTTTAGTGCGCGCGCTAAGGGTCGGGGCAACTCCTTTCCCCGTTTCGCGGCGCGGCGCAGGATGCCCGAGCAGGCTTTCGCGCTCAAAAAGTACTGCGGCGGCACGTCGCCAGTCTCCAAGATGTCCGACAACGAACACACGGCGGCGTCGCTGGGCCACTCCGAAGAACTGAGCGTCAAGAACGCGGTAGGCGAACCCATACCCGAGCTCTGCCAGCCCTCCGAGGAGGGTTCCAAAATCCCGTCCGCCGTTTGATGACAGGACGCCGGGGACGTTTTCCCAAACCAGCCAGCGGGGAGCGAAGCGCTCAGCAATGGCAAGATAGGTGAGCATGAGGTTGCCACGCGGATCAGCCAGTCCCTTTCGGAGTCCAGCGACGCTGAAGCTTTGGCAGGGAGTTCCGCCGACGAGAAGATCGAGAGTTGCATCGGGCCAATCCTTGAATTTGGTCATGTCGCCCAGGTTCGGGACGCTCGCATGGTGATGCGCTAGGACGGCGCACGGGAACGGCTCGATCTCGCTGACGAACTGAGCGCGCCAGCCGAGCGGGTTCCACGCGCAGCTCGCCGCTTCGATGCCGCTGCAAACCGATCCGAATTTCAATTCCATGTTTGATCTCGTGCCGTCACGCGGCGGTGTTGTTCAAAACAGCAAGCACGCGTTCTCGTACTGCCTTCGCGGTCGTCTGCGACCTCCGGATGAAAACGCGGATGTCATTGATCGTCGGTTTCAGCGTCCCAGCGCGAACAGCGGCCAGCACGTCGGTCACATAGGCGTCGGTAGGGTCAGTCGTGGTATCGACCGCGACTGCATCGCTACTGACCGGCGCTACTAGCACGACCGGGCACGCCTGACTGATGGGCGCGACTGGCGTTACCGCCTTTACTGGCGCGGGTTCCGGGCGAACCGCGAGCAGCCAGCAGAAGCACGCGACTCCTTCCAGTACTGCCGCGAAAGCCAGTCCCGCGACTAGATCAACGTGACTTGCGGTAACGCCGAAAGCGGTCAGCATTCCCGCAACCGGGTCGGCTTTCGCTGCGGCGCGCGCGGCGTCGGCGCGGTCTGCTGCCAGTTCGCGGCGCGTGACTTCGTCCCGCTCGGCGTCGAGCGCATCGCGTTTTGCGGTCAGGCTGACTGACTCGATCCGTACCGGCGCGCACCGGTCGCGACAGTCACGCTCGGCGAGCCGGGCCAGTCGCGCCACGACCGGCGCACGGTAGGCGGCGATCTCGGCCAGGTTGCGGCGCGGCGCGTCGACGGTCGGCACTGCTGCGGCGCGGACGTCACCGGCGTGCTGCTGGGCGAACATGAAAAACACCGCATGTCCGTAGCAGGTGGCCGCCATACAGCCGATCCAGAGCACGGCGCCGAGCATCCGAATCCGCGCTCCGAAGGGGCGAACCAGAGCAGGGAGCAGGTGAGCGGCGATGACCAGCACGACGCCGACGGAGATCATCAGCACGCGCTCGGTAACGAACCCGCCACGCTGCCAGCCAGCCATTACCGACAGACTGGCGGCAGTCACGGTCGCCGCGACTGCGAGTAACGCCGGTTGCGTTCTCATTGGCATAGCTGTCTCGACGCAACGGCAGCCCGCTTGATTTTGATCTGACGGCGGTAGGCTCCGAATAAGAGGCCTGGCCCTTCGTGCGCCCAGTGCCGGGCCGCTTCGATCGCGTCACCAACCATCGTGTCGTGGTACCAGCAGAAACACGGGATATGAGCCTTCACGAACTCGCGCAGATCGAGGCAATTGGCGCACGTCTTGTACGTTTCGACGCTGTCCGCGATGCCCACGACGTGCTCATATCGGTCACGAGGCTGAATGCGGGCATGGCACTCGTGGCACACATGCACCTTGCGGGCGGTGCGCATCGTCGCCGAATAGACTTTCCACGGCTCGTCGAAATCGCAATAACAGTCGCTCACTTTTTTCTCCGTGCATGTAAAACACCCAGACCCACACCCACTGCGACCGCTCCCAATATGGAGAGAGCGAGCCATTCGATACCGGTCATTCAGGTGACTCGGTTGAACTCGCGTCCGTCGAAACCGGCGACGGCCGGTACGACTTTCCGTAAATCACGCTCTCGATCGTGCTAACGCTCACATCGAAGCGCTTCGCCAGAGCTTTCACTGGCTCTCCGAACCTCCGGGCGCGCCTGATGGCAGCAGCGTGTCCGGGCTTGAGCTTCGCGCTGTGGTGGTTGCTTCCACCGAGATAGGTTCCGTGGCGTTGCCGGTCCTGCGCGTTGTCCAAAGCCGTCCCGTGCGCCAGATTCGTGTACCGGTTATCGGATGGCACTCCATTCAAGTGCCGAACTTGCGTTCCGTTTGGCGCTGGTCCGTGGAACGCATCGGCTACCAACTGATGAACTCCGATGGGTCGCGATTTACCTGACGGCTGTACAACGCTGACGGTCAGATAACCCTTGGCGGTGCGCGTCCGTGCCAGCTCATAGCAATGAGTCCGATCAATACAGGTCACAGATCCACCCACGGCACCAAGGGTTCGCACCCCGCGACGGCGGTGCGAAATGATCCGGCCGTCTTCGGTTGCCGAGTAACCGCGGAAGGAGGGGCACGGTCTCATCGCATCACCCGATCAAACGAAACGCACCATACCCATGGGTTTTTCGCCCAGGCGCCGTCGCCGTTGATGCCGTCCCAGAGGCAATGGAACAGGCCACGCGCATCAAGCGTTTCATCGGCGTCTGGCACGCTGCGCAGGAAGTTGACGCCCTCTGACTCGGCATCTGCTTCGCTGATGTCGTGCAAACGCTCAACGCGCACACCTGTGACTTCGAGCGTGATGCGCGATGCGGCGCGCGGCATGTGGATGCTGGGAGTCCAGCGAACTGGCTGGCTGTCGCCTACGTGATGCCATTGCACATTAGGCATCTCGCCATCCGCCAAATAGACGTAGCGGCTCTTCCAATCGGGGCGCGCGGGCGATCCGGCGGTGCCGAGCGGCCCCGTCGTGCGTCCTGCGGGGATGTCGACCTCAAACACTTGGGCGTGCGTCTCGCGCACCCACAGACGATCGCCAATCTTCCCGAACGGGCTCGGCGTCCAGTACCAGTCGCCCGCCATTGGATGCTTTGCCGGCAAGATAGGCCATCTCCGCAGCGACTTGAGCGGTTGGCCGGGCCGAAGTTCCTCGGACCAGAAAAACGATCCGACTGGTCTCGGCGCGTTGTCTTGTGATAGCGAATGACCTTCCGATGCGAACGTCGCCCATGCCGGCGGCAATTCGTTTCGCACCTTCACGATACGTCGCGTCTGCGTCTTGCTGCCGTCGAGCAGAGCGCGCACCATCGGGCCGCTGAAGAGGATCGGACGTTCTTTCATGCTCTACCCCGATAGGTTTTGGTAAGCGAGTGATTGACTGCATGACCACGCCTGCGCGCGGCGTTCGCCAGTTGTGCGCGATCGTGGTGGCTAAAGCGCGGGATTCGTGTCGAGCAAGTGCGACCACAACTTGCCGATCACGATGTAGTAAATGAGAGTCCCGGTAACGCCAAACTCGCGCGCCAAAGCGTCGGCGCCGTTGCGCCGGTCATAGCGTTTGAAACGTCGGCGAATTTCGAAAACCTGCGCTTCAGTCAGCTTCGCCTGATGATGTTTCTCGCCGCGGAGCTGAGTACCGTGTTCGATCTTGTCGAACTCATTTTCGGTCGCTGTGCCGTACACAAGATTCGTATGTCGGTTATCGGCATTGATGCCGTTTCGATGACGGACTACCATGCCGTCTGGACGAGGGCCAATGAATGCTGCTGCCACTAAGCGCTGCAAGGCACGTTTGGTGGGTTTCTGACGCGACCAAAGAGTCACGCTCAAATAGCCCTTGCGATCAGCGCGAGGCTTTTTGATGGACGCACCCCTTCGCACCCTTCCAAAACTACTAACCTCGTATTGAGGAAACTCTGCAATCACTCGCCATTCTTCAGCGCAGAGCATGTCGGCCCTTAAATATGAGGCTGATGGGTTCTTCGGACGGCGCGAGCGCGAAACTCGGTGTCCTTGCGGTAGTAGTCCTGGTAGCCGTTGATGAAGACCTGAAACCAGGCCCAACCGCTCTCGCGGTGGTGCGTCTCGTTGCTCCAGTAATAGTCGCCCTTGAACTGATCTCGGAAACCGTCCCACAACATCACCTGCTCGATACGGTTCGGCAGATCACCGCCGATGCTCTTGGCCCATTCGAGTTGTTTCTCGAATGTGGCGTCGTCGTTGTCGCCCGGCAGCAGCACGACATGGTGGAAGTCGCCGTTCTTGTCGCCGATCGCACCGATGTAGATCTCACCTTCGGCGAGCGGGGGAAGCTGAAGCTGTTGCATTGATTGACTCCGTTTTGTGAAGGAACTGCGCTTAATCGCCAGCGCGCGGATAGGGCGCGCTAGAACTCTCCCCTCTCGCCATCCAGCCTTCGAAGCGCCAGCGCGTTTGCAGCCAGAGATATGTCCCGTCCGGTAACCGGTCGAGCGGCAATGCTTCGCTCCGTGCGTAGTGCTCGAAGGATTCGATGGGGTCGGGGGTCATCTGAGGAATAAAAAGAAGGGCTAGCTTCAGCCCTTGAAAGCAGACGCCGCCTTGGGCGTCCGCCTGAGAGTTGGTTAGGCGGCGACTACCTGAATCGGTACGTGCTTGCTGGGCTTACCGCATCCGACGCTGGGTCTTGCCTGATCCGGATGACTTCGCATCCAGTCCTGGACCTTCCCGCACCAATCGAACAACTCTTCGTTGCTCATGACGTTTTTCATGATGTTGACCTTCTTATGGACCCACTGAACATTGTTCTCGGTGTATCCAAAGCGACTGTCTTTTCGGTCAAGCGAGGCTGTCTGTGTCCCGCGCTGATCTCTGATATTCGTGCTGAACTTGATCGGCTCTCCTGTTAGTGCACATAGGCCGCCTTGATCTAGATAAAGCTGCCAAGCAAATTCGCGTGTAACTTCGAAAGGGATTCCGCGGCGCACGGCTTGCCGAGTGATTGGAGTCCAGAAAGACAGCGTGATTTCTGCCACGGCATCCCGATTGTGTGCATTGCCCTTGTTGAAGCATCCGCAGGATTTGGTGTCGCCGTTTTGGAGGTATTTCCCGAGAACCGCGACGGTTTCTCCGCAGTCGCAATGGCATTCCCATATCGGGCGTCTTGATTTCCGCCGCCGCGTGTCAACTAGAACAAGCAGCTTGCCGAATTTCCGACCGCGCAAGTCGATGAGATTGTGGCCACCTCGATTCGTATGGCGATCAGTCATGCGCGCACTCCACGCGGATAGGGGTATGCACCTTCGGTTTCCCAAACCCGATGCTTTTGATCGTCTTGTCTGGGTTGCTTCGCATCCACTCTTGGGTCATCCACAATTGTCCGCATCCGCCGCCGATGGTGTCTTGCCCAGCTGGGTCAAACATCCTGGTGTCGTAGCCGCGCTCAACCAGTTTCGACGCGAAATCAGATGCCAGTCCGCGTTGATGGTCGTTCGATGTCGGAAGCCACTCCTGGCGCTCGCAGATCACACTGACCGTAGCGCACCAGATGATCGGATCAAAGAGAGCCAGAATCCTGTCTGCGTCGGCAGGCGTCGAATTGGCATCGTGAGCGCAGTAGTTGAAGAATGGCTTCCGGCCGGTATTGACGAACCATGCCGTGCCAGTCGATGCGATTTCCTCCAGCGTCAACTTCGCCTTGAACGGAATCAACTCGTTACGCGCTTCGTCCGTCGATTCGTGGACGGAGAATTGCAGACCAACGGTCGGCACATCCACGCTCAAATTGATGACTTGGCCGTAATCGACGCGCGGTGCCGATGTGGAGATCAGCAACGCGGCGTTCGGATAACGGCGGTGCAATTCGCGGATCGCCGGATCGAGCGCCTTCATGTTCAGCATCGGTTCTCCCATGCTCATGAACATGATTTGCAGGCGCCCCATCGTTGCGGGGTCGACTCCGGTATCCTCGATGCATCGCACGGGCTGCGACACG
The DNA here is from genome assembly GCF_028283785.1 of Paraburkholderia sp. GTDB lineage: Bacteria > Pseudomonadota > Gammaproteobacteria > Burkholderiales > Burkholderiaceae > Paraburkholderia. The sequence continues at coordinate 158,927 of NZ_JAPWKB010000003.1, forward strand.
ATCTCTTCCGTGGTCAGCGATCGCACGAAATAATCGCCGGAACCACAGAACCGACATCCGATCGGACATCCTGATTGCGTCGAACAGCAGATAACGGTTCGGGTTTGGTAATCAGGGTATCTGTACAGAACCGCCTCAACCACTGCGTCGTCGTGCGAGAATACGTACTTGGAAACGCTGGACGCGTCATCGCTCACGACCTTCACGTCGCTCCATTCGCTCATTGTGGGGATCCAGAAAAAGACCGGCCCATACAGGCGCCGGCTAAACAGACGCCATGCGAGACCAATCACATGGATTCCGGGGGGCCACTACACCGGCTTACCGGGAAACGCCGTAGCCAATCCGTGCGGTGTTGAGGCGGTAATGGTCAGGCCGCGTGTTCGAGCGCTACATGCGTGGAGATTGTCGCTGTCTCGATGTGTCGGATCAGCGCAGCGCAGATCTTCGGGAAGTCTTCTTCGTGATACAGCTTCGCCGACTTGTCCGTTGCTGCTGGTTTGAACCCCAGCGTCGCGAGGCCTTCGGCACTGAGCGCGACCGGCGCCAATCGTTCGTTGATCTGCCCGAGTCTTAGGGTTGGCGCGCTGGTCGGGGCCGAGCGCGTCTTAGCCATGGTCTCTGCGAACCCACTCCGCGTACCCACACCCTGATTCGCAACTCCAGCAGCCGTAGAAATCGTCGAGCCAGAGGTGACCTCCGCAGAGACACGCGCGTTTCCCGCCTCTTCCGCGATCTTCTGCCGCGCTTTGTCTTCTTCCTCGCGCCGGATGCGTTCGCGCTCGTCGTCGAGGCGCTTTTGTTCTGCGGCCTTGTGGGTCGCGATCCGCGTCGAGACGATCAGCTTCAAATCGTCCAGATGCTTTGCGATGAGCGCCGCTGTGTCATTGAACAGGAAGGCGTAGCCAGCGCCGTCTGTTGCGATGCACGCGAGGTTCTCGCGGACGCGCCTCGCGGAAGCATCGGCGTCGATCTTCGCGTTAGCCAGCACCGTGTTTACGGCATCCTGAATGCTAGCGACGGTGCGTTTTCCCTTGGCGGCAGCGCCGAAGTCGGGCTGAGACATGCTGACGAGATGACCGCCGGTCTCTTCACGCAGGACGGCGAGATGACGCTCATACGCGCGCTTTGCCTTGAGCAGGATCTCGTCCTTGATTTCGACCTTCCGCTTCGTGACGAGCTTGTCGAGAGCGAGGCGCGTGGAGCGGGCTTCGGCGGCGATATCGTCGATCGTCTTGAACAGCACATCGATGCTCTCGGTCTGGCTCAGTGCGTGCTGCTTTGCAGCCTCGAGGCGTGTCTCGACTTCACCGCACCACTTGACGGCCTTCTCAGCGTCAGCGAAATGCTGATCGGTCGTGAGTTCACGATTGATGCCACCAAACACGGCCATCGCATGAGCGCGGAACTCGGTCAGGTTGCTGGCCGTCACCATGCCGGTCACTTCAATGCGTAGCGCGGGCAGGGCCTCAGGCGTGCGGCCAACCGGCTTTGCTTCGATGACCTCCGGAGAGTAGGCTTCGGCGTCCCTCTCAAACTGGCTCCAGCCGGCCAAAATGCGGTCGCGCCAGACAGGATCAGGCAAGACTTCCATGCTTACCATGTTCTCGCGCGTGCCGTCCGACACGGTGAAAACCACTTTCTCTGCGCCTGTCACCAACATGATCTGTTGCGGTTGCGGTATGTACTCCTCAGGGAGAACCCCCGCAGCGACCGACTTCGCGAGTGCGTCGTTCCATTGTTTGTGCTCCCAGGCGATCCGTTCGTCCATCGTCAGGCCGTCGCACGAAGCGGACAGGACGCCGAGCGAGCAGGTGACCGGATAGAGTTCTTCGCCGAGCATCTCTTCAGCGAGGGGTCGCGCCATCGCTTCGACTTCGTGACCTTTATCGAGGATGCGCGTCTGCACGAACTCGCTGAATTCTTTGGCCGTTCCGACGACCTTCATGTGCAGAAGTTCGGTTCGCTTAATCTTCGTCGAGACGCCGAGCATCGCGCCGGCTTCGCTCGCGCCGAAGTGGGTTAGGCGGAACTGCGCCCACTCTTCGCTACCCTGCGCGAGATCGTGAATGATGCGTTCAGTCATTTTCGTGACTCCATGAATCGATAGTGGTTTTCTGGTCTTCGGTCAGCGCGGCACCGCGCGCTTCGATGAACGCGACCATTCCAGCGACCGTCTTGCGACCTGACTTGACAATCTCGCGCCACGAAGCCTTGTTCTTGTCGAACGCCTCCTGGCTGTATTGCTGAGGCTCGGCTGACGACTTGGCACCCTTCTGGTTTGCGGGCGACTCACTGCGGTGACTTTCTTTCCCTGCGTCGCCGTCAGCGCCGCCAGCGCCGTCGTCGTCCTCTTCCTTCGTGGACATACCAGTGACGGACAGAAGCGTGTAGCGCTGGAGGTAGGTGATCGTGCTGGCGGCTTGCTGGATCGCATTCTTCTTGCCGCTCGAGTCGGGTGCGCCGCTCATGGTCACTTTCTTGGAGTAGCCAAGTTCATGCGTGACTACACAGTCGATCGTGATCGATCCCGCCGTCTGGTGAATATCCCAATCAAAGCTGAGACCGTGCCGCGCCATCGCAGGGGCTATTGCGTCAGTGATGTCTGCCAGCGTGGCGTGCTTGTAACCGACGAAATCGCCAGCGCCCGTCTTGTAGCCGACCTCTTTGCGCTTGAAGATTTCGATAGGCTCACGCTTGAAAGTCGCCATAGCCGACACGAATGCCTTGCGGGCCTCGTTCGCCTCCCAGCGCTCCTGAAGCTCCATCAGCTTTTCGAGCCGGTCGAGATCGGCATTTGACTCAACTGCAATGCGTAGTAGATCGGAGGGCGTCGTCGTCGCGATTGCCGTGCGTTGCTCTGGCTGCACAACTGGTCTGTTGGAAGAGGTAAATTCGGCGGATTCGACGTCGATCACGTCAGCCATCGTTGCTGTATTCACGCTTGCTCCCCTTCTCCGGCCCTATCGATCCGCGTGTACGGATATTTTTCAGGAAACGGCTTGATGAATTTGTAGAAGTGACTTCCGATCGACTCTGCGTCGCGGAACGACGCGAAGTCCTCGGGGGAAACGTTCGCATAGTGATAGAGCGAACCCGGACCGCGCCTGCTTGCGAATTGAATCGCGAGAGTGTTCGTCGCCGGGTCGTAACCGATAGCAGCTATCTGACTCGACTCGACAGAATCCATAGCGATGATGGTCATGCGACCTCCTTAGATAGTTGTTCTTGCCACTGCCTGAAACGCTTTTCGTAGCTATCGAAGTACGATTCGAACGCTTCCCGCAGCTTTGTTTTGTTGGTGGCGTCGGCTGCGTAGTAGCAGCCAGCCAGTGAGCGGACAAACGATCCGCCCTGCTCCTCCATCATGTGGAGGGCGTTGTCGAAGTGCGCCATCGCGCCTCCCTAGTTCGAGCACGCCACAATCAGCACAGCCACGGCGGCCATCGCGAAAGCCGTCCGGACCGGGTAGCGGTGTCCGTATGCGTCCAATTTGCGGATCCAGCGATCAATTTCGCGGTTCATGCGGAGAGCACCTTGAAAGCTGCGTAGCCGATTGCGGTGCCGAGCGCGCAGCAAGATGCCTTGGCGATCAATTCGTGCAGCCTCGCCGTCGCCAGAAGCCGCTCGTTCTTCGCGGCCTCACGCAATAGCGCGTTGTCCTGCTCGGCGCGAAGCTGGCGGAATGCTTCAGGGGTGATCGCTACAACGAAGTGATTGGCGTCGTCGGCCGGCGCCTCAGCGGGGAGGATTTCCCAAATGGCGTGCGTCATTACCAACCTCCCGTACCGTCTTGACCGTGACTCGTCGTCGATTCGTGCAGGTCGCGTTCGTGCTGAATCTCGCGACGCTCCCAGTCCGACATATCGCGGTCATAGCGACCGTCAGGGAAACTCGATTCGTGTTGCAAATTCTTGAACTGGTGAGTGCGCTTTTCCTGCTTCATCGCCTTGCACGACTTCGAGCAGAACAGGCCCCATCCGCGCTTTACATCGACTGCACGTGCCTGGAATGGCTTGCGGCACCACTTACATTTGCGGTCAACCATCTTCGGAGGTGGGTAGACTTTTGGCTCGGTCATCGCCACGCCCCCGCCTCATCGCCCAGCCGGATATGCCCCACCGGCACCGCATACCGCTGTACCGCATACATCCGATCCATATGCAGGCGCTCAAGGTCGTCCGCTTCGATCTGCTCGATCTGCTCCGGCGTCAGGACTGGTTCGTCGCCGAAGGCCTCGTCAAGGCCCGCTGTCAGTGTGTCGTCGTAGTACTGCCAGAGCATGGCATTGTTGGCTTTTCCCATGATTTGCTCCATAGGACTGCGTATTAATGTGGATTTGGCGCTGGCGACAGGCGACTTTTTAGATGCCTCGCGTCAGGGCGCCAGGCTTCCCACCTGACTTGACGCTCTTGTGAGCCGCGCTGGCTTGGGGGAATCAGTCAGGCCCTTTCCCATTCGACGTCTGCGAAGTACTTGCTCATCAGGTAAGCGACCCCCGCTTCCTTGTGCTCGTGCTTCGGCTCCCAAGACGCCATCAATGCCTTGATGTGCTTGAGTGCGGCCGCCTTGTCTACGCCTTCATGTGGCGCTATCTTCAGAGATTTGAGGCCGCCGTAAAACCACGCGCTGAATAACTTGTTCCACTTGGTGTTGCCGCGCTTGAATTCTTCGGGGATGGATGCGTAATCAGGAAGACCCTTTACCGTTCCAAACGCGACGTCAAGGTCCGAGATATTTGGAGTCTTCACGCTTTCACCCCCGTTAAGCCGCCTTGCTCCATGCGCTCCGCCGACTCGCGCTGCTTCCTGGCGCCGTGGATGAAGAGGACTGCGCAGATTGCTAGCCCCGTCCAGACGCCAATTCCGATTCCGAGATAAAACATGTTGGTCTCCGTTAGCACCAGACGATCAATTCGAACGAGACCGTTCGGGCAAAGATCGAATTCAGGTACTGGTCGAAATGTCTTGTGAACACCACGCAGTGATGCGTTGTGCGTACCAGGCGTAGGCCGGTGAAATCGCTGTAAAACACGGTGGTCTCCGCTATGGGCAGCATCGAGGCGAGCCGCCGCAGTAATGCACATAGTCGATGTCGATCTCTTCCGGTCCGCAGTACAGTTCTCGCCACTCACCGCACCGGCAACACATCGCCTCGTAGCCGCCCTGCACGTCCCGCAGAACGTCCTCGTCAAGCAACTCTTGAACGTGGCGATCGGCGTCGCTCTGAACTGGAATCGGCGCTTGCTGGTTTAGCCAGCGACTGAAGTCCATAACTTGCTCCTGTAGCAGTCCTAATCCGTGAATCTACAATTCCATCAACCACGCTTCTAGCTGCTCACTCAGCGAATGGGCATCTGGTAGCGTGGTTTGAACAATCTCAGTGGAGCGCCCTATACCCCGATCGCCATTTCGGGATGCAACACAGGGAGGTTAGGTTCACCAACCCTGCCACCGGAGTTCGCACCGGTTCGCTCGTTGTGCGTTTTTGAATTGAGTGCGCCACCACTCATGTCGCCGTAGAGAGGATTTGCCCCTCAGTCGGCCGCGCCCACTGGATCACTAGGACGCTCCACTGAAACTGCATCCCGAACCCTTCCGGCTACACCCAGCGATGCTGGCTCCGGCCTGAGTTCGGGCGGTACTACTCAATCAAGCATCCGTTCTATAACCACTCTGGCGGCCAGGCGGATGACTGATAGGTCCCGATCTTTTCAGCGGTAGGACGTTGAGCGCTCCCTTTCGGGTATCTCTTCTGTTGCAACCCACCCCAACTCCTATTGTTCGACAGGTAGCGGATAACCGCCCTAAGTCCGGCTCAAGCTAGTGGGTCGCGTTGTTAAAGATCACTTGCCCCACCAGGCGACGCTATGCGCCTGTGTTCCTCTACTGCGGTGATTCACGGTCTCGTCAGTGAGCGCGTTACGCTCAGACCGGCTGCATCTATTGCGGCCGGTTTCGACCTTTTATCTCTATCCAGTTTCCGTTTTCGGCGTCACTCCGATGTGCGTACCGGGTGACGCACCAGTTAGCCGTAATCCAGCTTTGCCAACTGGTGGTGCGCACGCTGCTCGCGATACGCCTTAGTCGGGTTAGGCCGCCACTTCCGAAGTACGCACACTACGATCAGAGGCAGCAGGAGAAAGATCAGCATTCAATACCCAAGCACTTCGCGAGCTGCCTGCATCGTCGCCGGGATCGTTTCGTACTCGATGAAGTGACGGCGATCGGCGGCAACGCACATCGTCGCGATGGTCAGCGTGCCGTTGCCGTTGTCGATCGTCGGTTCCGGTCGGTCGTGGCTGTCAATCCATGCGATCAGTCCGTTCATCTCGCTCTCCTCGGCTTGGGTTCGTTGCTGCTTGGTATGGACTCTATTAAACACCACGTTTAAACGTGTTGTCAAACACGATGTTTAAACTTCGCGAAGAAATTTGTAACAGACGGAGTCGTGGCGTTTAAACGCTCGGTGCTGGCGGCATCGACTAGACTAAAAGTCTCGTTTGGAGGTGCGCTATGACAGCGGACGATGTGCTGACAGTGTTTGAGCGCTTGAATGTCGAAGGACGCGCGGATGTGCCGCTCGATGACGCATGTGCGGGGTTCGCCGGCTGGCTAGCGGAGAACTGGGAGAGATTCGAGGGTGACGACCTGGCGATGCTCACATCGGTTGGCGCCACGCTCTGGAGGGAGGGATTCGCGCAGAGGCGGAAATGAAAAAGCCCGCGCGCGGCGGGCTGAGGCGATCGGTACTAAGGTTATGACTTTAAAAATTAAAAACCCGGCTCGGCGCGAAGTTCCTATGTTGCTGGGCGAATCTTTACGCTGGCTTGTGGTCGGCCACCGCCGAAAAGCGGATCCCGAGCGCGTGCATTAACTTGTTGATCGTTTCGAATTTAGGGCTGGCGCCAGGTTTGAGGGTCTTGTAGAGACTCTCACGCCCCAGTCCAGCGTCTGCCGCGACTTTAGCCATGCCACGAGCCTTTGCTACGTCAGCAAGGGCGAGAAGCAGTACATCTTGGTCGTCAGCTTCCATTGCCGCGCTGATGTAGCTGGCGATGGTTTCTTCGTCATCAAGGTATTCGGATGCGTCGAACGGCGTGACTTTGATTGCTTCGACCGTGTTCATGGCTGCTCCTTCTTGTACTGCGCCCAGACTGCCTTTGCGTGTTTGACGTCCCTGTCTTGCGTGGACTTGTCTCCACCACAAATCAACAGGTACACAATCCGGCCTTCGCGGGCGTAGTAGACCCTATAACCTTGGCCGACATCGACCTTCATTTCGGAGACGCCATCGCCCAAGTCTTTGTGATCACCAAAATTGCCGAGCCGCGCACGGTTAATCCTGTTGAGGATCGCGCCCTTTGCCGTCTTGTCTTTCAGGTTAGCGAACCAGTCCTGAAAGTTGCCCGTTTGGTTGATCGTGTTCATGCAAACAATGTATCCTGCAAGATACTTATCGGCCAATTGTTTAAATTAATTGAGTGCGATAGCCCACAATATTCGCGGTCAATAGTTCGGCTTGCAACCGTCAAATAGCCCGCACTGCGGCGGCCTTCTGGTCCAAAGATGGACTTTATTTCGGCAAGCGTCCTTCGTGCACTCGGGCATCCAGCACGGTCTTGTTGTCGCGCGCGAGGTCGCATTCGTACGTGACCGGCGAATAGGCGCCGAACCCGTTCTGGAACTCAGCCTTGTCGCCAATGTAGGTGATGGTGCCGGCGTTCTTATCTGCCCAGCGGAAGCGGCTGAACTTCGTTTCAAACGTGCCGTCTGTCCACTTCACGCTGTGCGTTGCTAGTCGCTCAACATCATCTTTGCAATAGACGCCAGCTGCGACTACGCCTTTATCGCCCAAGCATTGCAAGTCATCAGCATTGCAGGCAGCCTCGGTTTGCGTGGGCTTCTCCGCGGCGCCAGTATGGCCCGAGCCGCCGCCAAATATCTCGACCAGGATCCAGCCGATAAGGCCGAACACGACGAGCCCCGCAGCAGTCTCAGCGCCCTTCGACATCTGCTTCTTGACCGGCGCGCCACATTTCACGCACGCAGGCGCCTTGCTGCTGACTTCCGTGCCGCATTCTCGACACTTTATTAGGGCCATTATGGTCTCTTTCGCCGCTCGGACGGCATGGTGATTTTAGTTTCCGCCAGCCAGGCCGGACCCCGACCGGTACACGACCTCACCTGCGATCTGCAGCCCCTCGAGCTGCTCGGCAGAGATGATCTTGTCCGGATACTCAGAGTTGTAGGAATGAAGGCGCAAAGCGCCCTCGGGTTCCTTGAAGATCTGTTTCACAAGCGGCTCGTCTTCGAATGTCACCGCATAGATTAGGCCGTCTTTGACCCGGGTTTTCGCCGTGCAGATCATCATCATGTCTCGATTGAACAAGTAGGGCTCCATGCTCCGGCCATGAACCTGAGCCAACTTGCAATCCTGCGGGCGCACACCGAGCGCCTTGAAAAACCCGATATCAAACGGCAGCGCTTTTTTCTGTCGCACTTCCCACTGAATCACGCCGTTCCCCGCTGAATAACGATAGTCATACCGGTCGATCCATACCCGATCGCTGTCGGGCTCCAGGTCGTCCGGCTTCTCCCAGGTAACCAAGTTACCTTTGTCTGAAGGGAGTAATTCAGCGATTACACGCTTTGTTTGGTCGTTTATCTCCGCACTCTCAAGCGGAGATTCGTGTTTAAGACCGCTCGGGACCATCTCTCCGACGCCCGTTAGCAACCATGTTGCGTCACATCCAATAAGGGCCTGCGCCTTCAGCGCGCCCTCTCTTGACACGCCCCGGCTCGACCAGTTGGTGATCGACTGAGGCACCACATCAAGCAGACGAGCGACATCCGAAGGGCCTTCAACACCCTTCATTTCTTTGGCAGCCAGGAACAACCGTGCGGCTGTTCCGTGAATAACGCGTTCTTTCATGGCCGCGATCTTTGCACAAGTAAACGGAATGTTGTTACACGCGGCGTTTGTAAAATCTGTTGACGGTGGTTTAAACATAGTGTGTAATGTACTCACCATGATTAAACACACCGACCTTCACCCCGACAGCCAGCTCATCGAAGAGCTGGGCGGTGCCACCAAGTTGGCCGAACGGCTTGGCTACCAGGCGCGCGGCGGCATTCAGCGGATCCAGAACTGGAAGACGCGCGGAATACCAGCCGAAGTCAAGCTGGAGCACCCCGAGCTGTTCCTGACCGATCTTATTGATCGCGCCAGGGCGACAGACGATACCCAGCCGCCAGTCGGGACAGTAAAGGGATCGGACAAGCTCTCGAAGATGGTCGCGTAGCGGTTTCATAGTTTTTCGTTTTTCTAGGGTGCCTGAGTGGTGCCCTTATTTTGCAGTGCAGCGCAACTGGGGAACAAAGAGGGGCATCAATTGGGTCTCGATGAAATTTAACTAGAGGACGAAATGGATCAGTTTGAGATGCGGATGTTCGCGATGTACCAGGAGCCAGCCAAGCTCCCCGAGTCGCAAATTGACGCGATGACGTTTGAGAACACGCTTTCGCTCGCGTTAGAGCTTGGCCTCAAGCGCTTTGATCGCAAGTCACTCGCCAAGCTGTGCGGCATTCACTATCCGCACTTCGGTGATCTGGTTGCGGGCAAACGGCCCTTCCCGGCTGTGAAGCTGTCGAAGTTTTGCATCCTGACGGCGTGCGATTACCCGCGCCAATGGATCGCAGTTCAGGAGCGCAAGGAAGTGGAGAAATACAAGGCGGCAAGCGCGCAGATGCTCGGCGAATTCATTCAACAGGCGATGCAAAAAGTGGCCGCCTGAAGAGCGCTGGGCCGGTCGAAAACCAAGGCGCTTTCGAGCGTCTTTTGTTGACTCTGGAGCAGGTAAAAACTCCCGGGCCTAAAAAATGAGCAACTTGGAACGCGAAGTAATGGTTTCTACCAAGACGAATTACGACGAGTTTGGACCGGTTGAGGCAGCACATCGTGCGTATCTCGAGGCCGCGAGTGGCAATCGTGACCGGTCGCTGTTGTGGAAGGTCACAAGGCATCACGCGACGTTCTTTGGCGCCCTTGGACTGCTTGTGTTGCTCGCGCTCCTGCCGGCCGCTGGACTTCTTTGTGGGTGGTTCAAATGAATGGATTCGAATCTCGAGCTTTGGACGTATCGCTGTTCGCTATCAACGAACTGGTTGCTCGCATCACGGTCGCCCAAACGGTCGAGGTTCGCATGCAACTGGCGAATGAACTCAAGGCCGAGATCGGCGCGTATCTCCGCGATATGACGGCTACGGCTTGTGTTGGCAAGGGGAAGTGAATGAGTTACGGATTTGTGTACGTTCTGGGCCACCGCTGCATGCCTGGTGTCTACAAGGTGGGCTACACCGAGCGTAGCCCCCGTGCGCGCGTTGAAGAGCTGAACAAGAGCACGTCGATACCAGGTGATTTCGACCTGATCTGTTATGCGGAGTATGAGAATCCGCGTGATCGAGAGCAAGAAATTCATAGGCTCCTCGATGCTTTCAGAGTTACGCGGGACCGCGAGTTCTTCAAATGCGACCTGATCCATATAACCAGCCTTGTGATGGAGAGGAAGAGGCCTGTTCGCTGGCGAGCATCAAAAGGATGCGTTTCTATACAGCGATAGCCCGAAATTCCGGGAGCGCCTCCGCGTAGCTGAGCAAATGTCCCGCGATGTCGGGATCGAGCCAACAAAGAACTGTGCTGGCGCAGGAGCGTAAATGGAATGGTTCCGCTGGTGGCACGGCACCCTGACCGATCCGAAGTTCCAATGGGTCGCGCGGAAGTCTGGCCAATCGTTTACCTCGGTGATCGCACTTTGGGTCGCGTTGCTCGAACGAGCCAGCAGTGTGACGCAAGGTGACGCAGATGTGACGCGCGGTGACGTCGCAGGATTTGACTGTGACGACCATGATGTTTTGTTCGGCCTAGATGATGGTTGTTGCGCCCGGATTCTGGATGCTTTTGTTGCCAAGGGGATGATCGCCAACGGCGTGATCACGAACTGGGAAAAGCGCCAGCCTAAGCGCGAAGACTCAAGCGCAGCAAGGACTCGCGCGTATCGTGAGCGCAAAGCACAGGAGTCCTCTGTGACCACCGGTGACGCTGCTGTGACGCACGGTGACGATAAGAAGAGAGAAGAGAAGAGCAGAGAAAACCCAGAGCCTAACGGCTCTGTCGACAGCGGCGCAAAGGGCAGCGCCGACTGACGACCTGTTGGCGGCAGAGATCGGAAAGGTAACGGCTGAGACCGGGGAGTCCGACAACGCTTCACTGCACTGCCCCGTCTCCCGAATCGTTAGCGCATATCACGAGTTGATGCCCCTGAATCCGAGGGTCAAGGTTTTGAATGACAAGCGCAGGAAGTCTATTTCTGCGCGCTGGCGTGAGGCTGCAAGGTTGGATTTCAAGCCATTCGGTTATGCGACGGTTCAGCAGGGCCTGGATGCGTGGAGAGAGTTTTTCACAGTCTGCGCAGGCTCAGATTTCCTGACTGGCAAAGGAAAGCCCAAGCCAGGGCTGGGGCCGTTCTCTTGGCTGACATCGACTTCCTGATGTCGCCGGAAGGCTTTGCGAAGTGCTTTGAGAACAAGTACCACCGTGAGGTTAAAGAATGAATGCCCCCGACCGATTTATCGAAGGCCGCAGCTTGAACGTACCGCCGCACAGCGCTGAAGCCGAGCAATCCGTTCTCGGCGCGCTGATGTTCGACAACGACGCGATGGACCGGATCGCCGATCTCCGCGCGACGCACTTTTACCGCTACGACCACCGCATCATTTTCGATTGCATCGCGAAGCTGATCGTCTCCGGTCGCAACGCCGACGTCATCACGGTTTATGAATCGCTTGGTACGGCTGGCAAGGCTGACGAGATCGGCGGTCTTGCGTACCTGAACACGCTCGTGCAGAACACGCCGGGAAGCAGTGGCATCCGTCGCTGGGCGGAGATTGTGATCAACCGCGCGAAGCTGCGCGGCCTGATTTCGGCTGCCGACGAAATCTCCGCAATGGCGTTTCAGCCGGAGGGTCGCGAAGTGTCCGAGATCATCGCCCACGCGCAAGCGAAGCTCGAGCCGCTGGCCGATGCGGGTGCTCGCGAACCGGCGTTCATCGCCACGTTCCTGACGCCGATCATTGAACGCATCGACCAGGAGTTTCACGGCAGCACGGAAGTCAAGACATCGTATTCGACCGGACTTCGGGACCTCGACGAGAAGCTGGGCGGCGGCATGAAAGGCGGTCAACTGATCATCGTTGCTGGGCGCCCGGCAATGGGAAAAAGCGCGATCGCACTCGGCGTGTCTGAGTCTGTAGCCGATGCTGGCGCGACGGCTATGTTTTTCACGCAGGAAATGACTGGGTCAGAGTTGACGTCACGTTCGCTCTCCCGGAAGTCGGGGCTTGCACTGGACAAGATCCTGAACGGCGCGAAGATCGGCCAACAAACCGACGCCGACTGGTCAATGCTGACGCTGGGCGTTCAGCGGCTGTCTGAATTGCCGCTTCTGATCGACGAGACGGCCGGCATTTCATTGCCAGAGATTCAGGCTCGTGCTCGCGCGGCGAAGCGCAAGCATGGCTTGGGGCTGATCGTCGTCGACTATCTTGGGCTGATGGCGGCATCGCAGGGTGCGAACCGGACTGAGCAGGTCGGCGCGAACAGTCGCGGTCTGAAGACGTTAGCGAAGCAGCTCGACATTCCGATCCTGTTGCTGGCCCAGCTCAACCGGAAGCTCGAGGAGAGAAACAACAAGCGCCCGATGCTTTCCGACCTCCGTGACTCTGGAGAAATTGAACAGGATGCGGACGTGGTTCTGTTCCTGTATCGCGACGAAGTCTACAACCCGGATTCGCCCGAGCGCGGTACCGCCGAGATCAATGTGGCTAAGCAGCGTAACGGCCCGACCGGGATCGTCCGAGCAGCCTACTTTGGCGAGCGAACTACGTTTTCGGACATGGAGCCGGGTTATATGCCGGAACTGCGCAAAGCGCCAGAGAAAGCACGGCGCGGTTTCGAGTAAGGAGATCGGGAAGATGGAGCGAGTTGTCAAGTATGCATGTAGGACTACTGATGAGGAATCCGCATGAGGCGCGCAGCACGAGTTGACGGTAATCAGGCAGAAATCGTCAGTGCCTTACGTGCAGTCGGGGCTAGCGTTACGCCAACGCACCAACTAGGCGGCGGATTTCCCGATCTGGTTGTCGGCTTCCGAAGGCGCTCGATTCTGTTTGAAGTGAAAGATCCCAAGCAACCGCTCAGCAAGCGAAAGCTGACGGACGACGAAGCGATCTGGTTTGGGAATTGGAAGGGCGAAGCACACATCGTTGAGACGGCGGAACAAGCGATCGCCATTTTATTGAAGGAGCCGTCGTGAGTGATCTGAACATCGAGGTCGGTTGTGGTTACCTGTGGGTATCGGCTTACCGCCATGAGGCGCCACGGCCAGTCCAGTGTGTCGGCGAGCGGAAAGGCGGATTCAAGTTGAGCAACGGATGGGTGGTCGACCAGATGGGCGTTGCTGAGGGAACTAACCGCCAGCGCGGCGGCAGGATCGAAAGCCTAGAGAAGGAGAACCAGTGATGGGACGCACATCCAAGCCCCGCAAGCCTTTCAAGCGCCGCCCAGTCCAGACGGACGCCGTCATGTTCCTCATGAACGGCGACGAGCCCCTCGACGCATCGCTGCGCATGACGATCCTGACGACCGTTCATGCATCGGCCGCTAGCCTTGCTCGAGGATCGGGTGACAAGGAATCGTGGAACGTGATCGTCAACGCACTGAACATCGCGCTTGTCCTGAGTGAGGACGCCGGTAACAACGCGTTGGGACTCGAAGTGGTCTATGCCGGGCAGAACGCGATGATCGCGGTCGCCGAGCGGTTCCACCGTACAGAGCGACTGGTGTTCGCTGGCGGGGAATTGCAGGCGCTCAATAGCGCGCTTGCCCTCTTTGAGCAGATGGTCGATACGGTCACGAAGCGCCAGTACACGCGTGCGGCGGGCGAGACGGTGCGCCGCAAGAATGCTGGCGACGTTGTGCGGATCAGGAAGGAAGGCACGACCAAGCGGTTTGAGCTGGTGGAGGTCGCATAAATGCCGCAGCCGCCCAAAACCCGCGACGCCATCACTCTCGTTCTGAAAGAGATGGGCCCGATGACGGCCGAGGAAATTGCCCAAGAGTTGGGCATGAAGCTGAAGACTGTTCAATCCGCGATCTGCATTGCTCGAAAGAAACCGCAGAAGTATTTCTACATCGTCGACTTCGTTTTCACGCCAGGGCTCAATGGTGTTCCAGCCATCTATGCGGCCGGCAACAAGCGAGACGCGTTGCGCATGACGCGGCGCGAGCGTTCGAAAGAGCGTTACGAACGGAACAGGCCAACGCGAGAGCTGATGCATCAGGTGATGCCGGGCAACCCGTTCGGCGTATTGATCGCTCAGGTGACGCAATGACAGCCGCCGACAAGATTTTCGCTCACATCACGGCCAACGGAAGCGCGACGCGGCCCGCGATGGAAAAGAAGTTCGACCTCTGCGAAAAAACCGTCGACGCGGCATTTCGCAAGCTTGAGCGACTTGGCTACATCAAACGCGACGGGCTAACGCCGAAGATCCGCCACCGGAAAAGCGCGGTCATCTTCGTGCTGGCCAGCGCGGAACCGGATCTGAAACTGATCGCCGACACGCGTGGCAGGCCAAGCGTGAAAGCGACAAAAGCCGGGCCAACGTTTGACGCGCTTGGCGCCGCGATGAACGCTCTATTTCAACGGAGAGTCGCATGAAGAGCGCATACGTACACCGCTACGAAAAGAATTCAACGGGAACCGATTGGTGCGTTGGCGACAAGTTTGGCCGACTGACGTTGCTAGTAATTCATAAGGGAAGTAGGGGTCAATCAGTTAAGTGGGACATGGTTTGCGATTGCGGAAAGCAAACCACCAAGAACAAGAGTGATGTCGTCTATGGAAGATCGAGAAGTTGCGGGTGCCTGAGACATGAAACGGCAGGGTTACACATACGACCGATAGACTTGACGGGTCATAAGTTTGGTCGTTTGACGGCACTGAAATTGATGCCTAAGACGACCACTCGGAGAAGTTGGGAATGTCTTTGCGACTGCGGCACAACGACAATCGTTGATGTAGGCGACCTGCGCGGAGGGACGACGGTGAGTTGCGGGTGCTATAGGGCCCAGCGGGCAGCTAAAGATAACGCAAAGGACATAGCCGGGAAGAAATTTGGGCGCCTCAGGGCTATCACTCCAATTAGCGCGTCGCACAGGGGCGTCCTTTGGAATTGCTTGTGCGAATGCGGAAGATCCCATGAGTGCTTGGCCACCAACCTGATAGGCGGCCGAGTAGGATCCTGCGGCTGCGCGGTAATTGATAAGCCGGGGATTCTTTCTGGATCAGTACTAGCTAGGTTTCACACTCGACGCGCAAAAAAAAGGGGCTGCTGGAGGGCGATTCACTCACGATCAGGTAACGAATCTCTACGCAAAGCAGCGTGGGCGATGCGCTTGGTGCCGGGATAAATTGGGCAAAAAATTCCATCGCGATCATCGTACGCCATTAGCCTTGGGCGGCACCAATTACATTGAGAACATTGAATTGCTGTGCCCTCCGTGCAATCTCAAGAAGGGCCATAAACACCCAGACGATTGGGCACAACAGAATGGGAGACTTTTATGAGACCGCTCGTGAAGCCGGCGACGCAAAAGCTGCAGTGGGAGGAAGCGTGAATTGCAAACCCGGTGATTTGGCTTACATCGTCCGCGACGGCGGATCCGACTGTCTCGGACTCGTCGTTGAGGTAATTCGACGCAGTGCCCGACATGACGGAACGCCATGTTGGTTGGTCGGTGTTCGGAGGGGTATCACCTCGAACATCGCGAAACCGGCAAACCTATCGAGGGGCGCGAGTTCCGAATTCCGGACTCATGGCTGCGCCCGATCGGCGGCGTTCCCATCCACGATGAAGCAACCGACGAGGTGACGGCATGAGCGCCTACTCAGTAATCGGCTTCGACAAAAGCGGCCTGTACGAATACGCCACGCGCCAAGGGATGCATCCGGCGTCGGCAAACAAGCTGATGGAGTTCGCGATCGAGATTCAGCGGCGGGCGCTCTCCCACGCCGCGCTCGACCGGATGCAGCGCAATGCGGAAGAGTTGGGATTCGCGGTGGAGATGCGGGTTATTGAACCGGAGGGAGTGTGACCTACCACGAAATGGGCCTGTTCCTCACCATCATCGGCGTCATCGAAGTCGGTTTATGCCTAGGGGCTTTCATGTTCTTCGTGCGTCTTTTGATTGCGTTAGGGAGGAAGGGATGAGCGACAAGCAATCGTTTCGCCTCTCGACGCCGACAGCTCGGCAGAACGCGGCGCAGGCGGTCGTAAATGCGCCCCTGAACTTTGTAGTCGAGATCAAGCCGCGCACCCGATCGCTGGATCAGAACGCAATGCTTCACGCACTTTTCTCCGACATCGAGAAGCAGGCCACGCTGCACGGTCGCCGCTTGACCGCCGTTCAGTGGAAGACCGTTTTCATCTCTGCTCACGCGACCGCAACCGGATTGGGATCGGACATGGTTGCAGGCCTCGAGGGCGAGTTCGTCAACATCCGTGAGTCGTCGGCGCGCATGTCGGTGGCCCGGATGACGAGTCTGATCGAATACATCCTGGCGTGGTGCGCCGATAACAGCATTGCGACGGTGACGGAGGAGTTTGCATGACCGCGCGCCTGATCGGTATCCCGAAAAGTATCACCTATCGGAACAAGAAGATCCGCGAATCGGCGCGAGACGAGGAATGTCTCGTCCGTTTGCCGGGCGCGTGCCTGCATCGTCCTGACGCGACCATCTGGAGCCACTACCGCGGATCGGCCGGCGGCAAAGCTGGCGCGCTAAAGGCTGACGATCTATGCGGGGCATTCGCATGTACCGCGTGCGATGCGGTCTATGACGGCCAGCGGCCGCCGCCAGAAGGAATGACTTACTCAGATGTGGTTGTGGCATGGCACGAAGGCCACATTCGTTCAATCGTTCGGCTGCATGAGAAAGGAGTGATATGAGAATCTGGATCGACACCGAATTCAACGAGTTCCGGGGCGAGCTGATCTCGATGGCGCTTGTCGCCGAGAGCGGCGAAGAATTCTACGAGGTCGTCGGCTGCAAGAATCCGGGGCCGTGGGTGAAAGCGCACGTTCTTCCGATCCTCGGTAAAGCGCCGGTCGGCATGTCGCAACTGCAGTCACGGCTGCATCAGTATCTTTCCCAGTTCGACTCGATCCACCTGATCGCAGATTGGCCGGAAGACATCGCACACTTCTGCCGCGCGCTGATCGTCGGGCCGGGCGAGCGCATCTGTACGCCTGCCCTGTCGATGGTGATTCGCCGCGATCTGGATGCGGTATCGGAGATTCCACACAATGCACTGGCAGACGCTCGTGCGATCCGCGCCGTGCATATGGCGAAGGAGGCGAA
Source organism: Paraburkholderia sp. (assembly GCF_028283785.1). Taxonomy (GTDB): domain Bacteria; phylum Pseudomonadota; class Gammaproteobacteria; order Burkholderiales; family Burkholderiaceae; genus Paraburkholderia. The sequence continues at coordinate 176,409 of NZ_JAPWKB010000003.1, forward strand.
ATGACTGTTCAACGATATGGAGCCAGCGCCGCGCCCTGCGACAACGGCATCTTCGTGCTGGCGCGGGAATACGAGGCGCTGGAGAGGGAGTGTGAGAGGCTCAACGCCCTGATCAATCGCATTCCGCAGAAGCCGGAAGCGGTTATTGACTTCATCGGAGCGCATTACAACACGATGGGGCCGTTCACAGATGACGGCGCTATCGATGGAGACGTTTCGCTTGTCGTTTATAGCGTCTCGGTACATGACATTCTGAGCGCCTTCGCATGGTCCGATCTAGACCAAGATGCCATCGACGCTGCGCGCGCAAAGGAGCCTAGATGATCGACATCGATAAGCTGGAGACGCTGGCTAAGAATGTGTCTTCTATCGGGAGGCCAGTGGCCGTTAATCCAGCCGAGATTCTAGAGATGATCGCGGAGGTGCGGAGGCTTCGCGCCCTTCTCAACAACCGCCCAGCCCTGAACTCAGGGTTAGTCGAGGCATACCACCTGTGGACGGCGGGAGTGTATGCAAGCGAAGCAGCATCGGCCAGCGGGGAGACGAAACAATGAACTACTTCCCCAAGAGTCCGATACCGGATTGGCCGAAACGATCGCTACGCGGCGGCAAGCCGATCAAGGAGTTCGTGGCCTCCCGCGCAATCGACCGAGACGGGGCTAATTGGAATGCTGTTAAAGCATTGGTGCGAGCCGAGTTGTATAACGACGGCGCTCCCCTCATCTGCATCCAGTGCGGCAAGCCAGCAGACAGCAAGGGCTATGCGACTTGCGGTCACTAAATGCAGTATTCGACGATAAAAACGTCGCTAAATGTGGGCTTGACATTCGGATGCATAGTAAAATAGGACTGCTTATTGAGCACATGCAGTAACAATGACTTAAGCCTATTGAACGGGGTTGATGATGGACTTTGAGAACATTGAATCGCGCCTGGAAAACTGGTCTCGTGTCGTTCGATCGCCCCGCTTTCAATCGGGCGAATGCGCCGCATGGGCAAAGTGGTATGTGGCATTGCGTGACGCAGAGCGGATGCGAGACGTCCCGCTCATGACGAAGGACGAGCGCGACGGATGGCTTGTCGAGAAAGCGTGGTCAGACATGCCGAATCACGTCGCCAAGTGGGTCATTAAGTACTCTTACGTCTGGCGCATGTCCGACGAACAAATCCAGATCCGGATGCGCAAAAGTCACAACGTCATCCTGCGGGGCCGCAAGTTCGAGCTGGTGATGGCGGAAGCTCGCACGTCGGTGCGTCAAAGCATCGCAAAACTGACCGCCAAAGAATTTCTCGAAAATGTTTCGATAATCAGTTGTAAACCCGAAACAGCAGACGTATAATCGGGCCTTAGATTGAGATGACTGTATTCGGCCCATGTGCCTGAGCTTACTTTCGCTGAATGCGAGGTAAAGCCGTCTCAAGTAAGAACCCGTTCCAGCGAAAGTTGGCGCGGGTTTTTTGCTTTCTGCCCATGAAATTTCCAGAACCCCAAGAGTCGCGGATGTACGGTGACCCGATGGAAATTCTCGCGGCAAAGCAGGCCGAAGCCGCCAACAAGGCCAGGCGCGCGATCGAGGCGGCCGCGAACGCGCCGGAAGTGAAGCGCCCTACGCTCACCCTGAAACGCAAGGGCGAAGAAAGCTGGAGCGCGGCACGTCGCGCGGCCGAAGACCTGTTTGTTATCCCATTGCGCAAAGCATGAACGCCCTCTCCCTCCTCGACTCGCTCGAAGCCGACATTCAACGCGTCAGGAATCTTGACCCGGCGCTGAAGTCTTCGATGATCAATCGCCTCGACGAGCTGCGCGCCATGCATCCCGAGCGCAAGCCGGTGATCGACATCTACTCGCGCGATGAGTGCGTCTACAACTACTGCGCCGCGCCGTCGATCTGCAAGAACAGCGATCGGTGCCAGCATGGGTGAGATCGGAAGGGCCGCAGCTGAGGCAACGGCAGGTGCGCTGGCCATCACCGCCGCATGGCATTTGTTCTGTGCGGACTGGCTGACGGCCTACGCCGATTGGCTTCTGGGAGATTGATTGATGACTGCGGAGCAATTCGCTTATTGGCTGCAGGGCTTTACGGAGCTCACGCAAGGCCAAACACCCAGCCCGGCGCAGTGGAAGTGCATCCGGGAACACCTCGAGACGGTATTCAAGAAGGTTACTCCGCCAGTCGGAGAAAAGCCGATCGACTGGAAGAAGCTAGAGGAAGCTATGCGCAAAGGTCTCCCGGATCAGAAGGCTGTTCCTGAGTGGCCGACGTATGCGCCGTTCTGGCTGGACGAAGGGACGCGGACGGGCATCGCGCCGGGCATCATCAGCTGTTGATTGAGTCCGGGCGGGTCGCTCGGCGCACGGTAACCCCAGAAATGTTCGAGACGGCAGCATGAGCCACACCGTTCGCCCTGCCGTCTCAATCAACGGCGAGTTCATCACGCACGGAGAGGTCGAATGCCTGAGGGCTGCGGTGACCTCATTCCATAGCGAAATGTCCGACGACGAAGCGTTGGGTGCCGATGAGCATGGGCGACTCATGACGAAGGCCTACCGGTTGGCGATGGAGCGGGTTCTTTCGCTCATGGGTGCTATCTAGGATACGAATGGACATCGCATTTCACATTCCGACGTGGGTCTTCTGGGCATTGGGCGTTCCGCTGGCGGCCGCGATTGTATTCATGGCTGCCCTTGGCGTGGCGTTTGTGCGCTGTTTTAGCCGTGGCTTGTATTAACTGCGCAAGATTCCTCTAACGGCCCACGAGCCGAGAGAAAAGTTTCACTCAAAAGGATGGCGATGGCGCTGACAGACAAGCAGCGCCGCTTCGTGGACGAGTATCTGGTGGACTTGAACGCCACGCAGGCGGCGATTCGAGCAGGATATAGCCCGAGAACAGCAGACAAGATTGCGTCCCAATTACTAGGGAAAACTAGAGTTGCCGAGGCAATTCAGGCTGCGCAGCAGGAAAGGTCGGCCCGCACGCAGATAACAGCCGACAAAGTGCTTCAGCGTTGGTGGGATATGGCCAACGTCGACGTCAACGATCTGGTTGAGTATCGGCGCTCGAACTGCCGTCACTGCTGGGGCATTGAGTTCGGCTATCAATGGACGCATGGAGAGTTTGAGAAAGCGCAGCGCGAGACTGAAGATGACGGCAAGCCGCTTCCAAGTTGCGAAGGCGGATTTGGCTACGATCATCAGCGAGAACCTAACCCGGAATGCCCGGAATGCGGTGGCGACGGGCGAGGCAAGATTCACGTTCATGACACGCGCCGACTGAAAGGCGCTGCCCGGGCGCTATATGCTGGCGTCCACCAAGGCAAAGACGGCTTGAAGGTTCTGCTTGAGGATCGCGGCAAGGCACTCGAGAACGTCGCCCGTCACCTCGGTATGTTCAACGACAAACGTGACGACGACGGCAAGAGGCTCGCTGCTGAGAAGCTTCGCATTGAGAATGAGCGGCTGCGCAAGGGTCTGGATGAAGATGACGACTTGCCGCCCGAATCCCGCAAGTTCGTGATTGAAGTGCGGGACGCAAGGAAGCGCGACGATGCCGAGTCTTAATGTGCCGCAGTCGCAGTTCCTCGCGATGGAACACAAGTTCCGCGCCTATGTGGCGGGGTTCGGCTCTGGCAAGACGTGGGTAGGCTGCGGCGGTCTGATGCAGCATTTCTGGGAGTATCCGCGCATCAACGCCGGCTACTTCGCCCCGACCTACCCGCAGATTCGCGATATTTTTTACCCCACGGTTGAAGAAGTCGCGTTCGACTGGGGGCTGAAGGTCAAGGTCAACGAGTCGAACAAGGAAGTCCATCTGTTCGAGGGGCGCAAGTCGCGCGGCACGATCATCTGTCGCTCGATGGAGCGGCCGGAAACGATCGTCGGTTTCAAGATCGGGAAGGCGTTATGCGACGAGCTCGACGTCATGAAGGCCGACAAGGCGCAGCAGGCGTGGCGCAAGATCATCGCCCGGATGCGCTACAAGATCGACAACCTGAAGAACGGCGTCGATGTCACGACTACGCCTGAGGGATTCCGGTTCGTCTATCAGCAGTTCGTCAAGGCGGTGCGGGAAAAGCCAGATCTCGCAGCGATGTACGGGCTCATTCAGGCCAGCACATACGACAACGAACTGAACCTGCCGAGCGACTATATCCCGTCGCTGTTCGCGTCGTACCCGCCGCAACTCATTTCCGCTTACTTGCGCGGACAGTTCGTAAATCTGGCGAGCGGGAGCATCTATGCGGACTTTGACCGCAAACTGAACCACACGGCTGAAACGATCCGGCCCAAGGAAGTGCTGCACGTTGGCATGGACTTCAACGTCCTGAACATGACAGCGACGATCAACGTGATTCGCGATGGCCTGCCGCGCACGCTTCAGGAGCGCACGAAGGTTCGCGACACGCCGGCGATGGCGAAGATCCTGAAAGAGGACTTCGTGGATGCTGGCCATAGCCTTGTGATCTACCCCGATGCGTCCGGTGGAAACACGAGCACCAAGAATGCGAGCGAGTCAGACCTGTCGATCCTCAAGCAAGCCGGGTTCAAGGTCGAGGTCAACTCGGCCAATCCGGCTGTCAAGGATCGGGTCAATGCCTACAACGCGCTGATCCTGAACGCGACGGGCGAGCGACGCTTCCTGATCAATACCGATGCCTGCCCCATCACGACTGAAGCGCTAGAACAACAGGTCTGGGGCGATGACGGCCAGCCGGACAAGAAAACGGGCCATGACCATCCGAACGACGCGAACGGGTATTTCCTGGTCAAGCGTTGGCCGATCGTCAAACGCACCACCACCGTAACCAGTTTCAACGCATAAGTTCGCATGACATCCACCGTCCGAGACAAAACGCCAGCTGTAGACGCGATGTCGGAGAACTATCCCGTCATCGGCGCATTGCTCGGTGGCACGACGGCCATGCGCAAGGCAAAACAGACGTATCTGCCGCAATGGCCGAACGAAACCGGCGGTTCGTATTCGAATCGCGTGGCAACGGCCACACTGTTTCCGGCTTTCGGCCGCACGTGCGAAGTGTTGACCGGCAAGCCGTTCTCGAAGCCGATCACCTACGAAGAAGATGTCCCTCCGCGCATCAAGGAATGGTGCGAAAACGTCGACCTGCAGGGGCACAACCTGCATGCGTTCGCCGCCGCAGTCTGCTTCCACTCGATTTCCTACGGCCTGTGCGGCATCCTCGTTGATTTCCCGACCGCGGGCGGGCTGCGCACAAAGGCAGAAGAAAACGCAGCTGGCGTGCGCCCCTACTTCGTCCACATTCATGCGCAAAGCATTCTCGGCTGGCGCGCGGAGCGCATCAACGGCGTCTGGACACTGACTCAATTCCGGTTTCTGGAAACAGTGTCCGTTCCTGACGGCGAATTCGGCGAGACCGAGATCGAGCAGGTGCGAGTGCTGTATATCGGACGCTGGCAGGTGTGGCGCGAGTCCGAGAAGACTGAAGCATCAGGCAAGAAAGAATGGGTTCTATACGACGAAGGCGTGACGACGCTGCAAAAGATTCCTTTCGTGCCGGTGTATGGGCGCCGGATCGGATTCATGCAGGGCATTCCGCCGCTGGTCGAACTGGCGCACATGAACGTCGAGCACTGGCAGAGCAAATCTGACCAGCAGACGATCCTGCACGTTGCGCGAATTCCGATCCTGTTCGCGAAGATGCTGGGCGATAACCCGATCACGGTGGGTGCATCGTCGGCAGTGAAGTGCGATGAACCAGACGGTGACCTGAAGTATGTAGAGCATTCGGGCGATGCGATCGACGCTGGTGCCAAGGAACTCGCTGCGCTGGAAGACCGGATGCGCCAGGTCGGCGCCGAGTTGCTGGTGATCAAGCCGGGCAACCTCACGGTCGCGCACACGGTGGCCGACAACGAAGCCGGCATGTGCACGTTGCAGCGAATCATTCAGGACGAAGAAGACGCGATCGACCAGGCGCTTCAGTTGATGGCTGAGTGGGTGGGCGAGCCGCAAGGCGGCCACATCCATATTTTCAACGACTTCGGCGTTGCATCGCTTGCCGAGGCGTCGCTTGAGCTGCTGCGCGACATGAATGTCGACGGCACGTTCTCCGATGAGTCGCTGTTCGCCGAGGCGCAGCGCCGCGGAGTGATCTCGTCAGACCGAAAGTGGGAAGACGAGAAATTGCGCATCAAGCAGAACGCGGTCAAGGTTACGGCCGCACAGGTGCAGATCAAAGACACCTGAGTTTCACGAGTTCAGTAGCGCAGCCGCACGGCCTAACGGTCCTGCGGCTTTTTTATTGCCGCTCGTCCGGATGGGCACGGCGCATTGAGCCGGATGGCTCGCAAAACGGTCGGATGACCAGGAAACACCATGCCATTTAAGTACGACGCTGAAGGTCGGATTGTCACGCAGGACGTCAACGGTCAGAAGTTGCCGCTATTTGTCCATGCGGACGGGAAAGAAACGCCGTTCGACGGCGACAGCACGATCAGCACGATCTCGCGTCTGAACGGTGAGGCCAAGGGTCATCGCGAGCGCGCAGAGGCAGCGGAGAAGGTTTCGAAGGCGTTCGAAGGCATCGAGGACGCCGACGCAGCGCGCAAGGCGCTCGAAACCATGAAGAACATCAAGGACGGCGACCTGATCGCGGCCGGCAAGGTCGAGGAAATCAAGGCTGCTGCCAAGCGCACGGCCGAAGAGCAGGTCGAGGCGGCAAACAAGCAGTTCGTCGCTGAACTCGCCAAGACCAAGGGCGAGCGCGACACGCTGCAAAACCAGCTTTACGACGAAAAGATCGGCGGCAGCTTCGACCGCTCGAAGTTTATCGCCGAGAAGTTGGCAATCCCCGGCGACTTGGCCAAAGCCGCATTCGGTCGTGCATTCAAGATCGAGGACGGCAAGACGGTGGCGTACGACGCGACCGGCAACAAGATTTTCTCCCGCACACGTATCGGCGAACTCGCCAACTTCGATGAAGCGCTCGAAACGCTCGTCGAAAGCTACCCGCACCGCGACCAGATCATGAAGGGCTCGGGCGCGAGCGGCGGTGGCGCGAGCGGCGGTGGCTCCGGTGGCGGCAAAAAAACCTATTCGCGCGCCGAATTCAACAGTTCGATCCGGCAAAGCAGGCATCCGTCGCAGCAGAAGTGCGCACCGGCAAAGCAACGCTCAACGACTGATTACGCATCATTTTTCGCATGACCAAAAGCCAGACCTTGGATGAGGAAAGGCGCTTCGGGCTGGATGGCCTACCTGTTTCGCCAATTCAATTTACTCACCTATAGGGTTACTTCCCGTGAAAACGTCTTTCCTTTCCAAAGTCAAACTGCACCTGCGTGCGTTCGCATTGATTGCGCATGCGCATCTTTTCAACTTCATGGGTCGTCAAGGCCTAGTGTTGGGCGCGAACACGCTGACGGGTCTCATTCCGACGATCTATGAAGCGCTCGACATCGTGTCGCGCGAGTTGCTGGGCTATATCCCGGCCGTGTCGCGGAACAGCTCGGGCGAACGCGCTGCGTTGAACCAGACCATCATGATCCCGATCGCACCGGCTGGCGCGCTTGCGGACAACACGCCTGCCGTGACCGCTCCGAACACGGGCGACTCGACGATCGGCAACGTGACGATGACGATCAGCAAGTCGAAGCACTACCCGATTCGCTGGAACGGTGAAGAACAGCGCGGTCTGATCAACGCCGGCAGCTACGGCGGCGTCCTTACCAATCAGTTCGCACAGGCTTTTCGTGCGCTGACCAACCAGATCGAAGCTGATCTGCACGCGACGGCGTATCAGAACGCTTCGCGCGCATACGGCACGGCTGGCACGGCACCGTTCGGCACCGCGGGCGACCTGTCGGACATCGCGCAGGTCCGCAAGATCCTGGACGACAACGGCGCGCCGCAAACCGATCTGCAACTGGTCATGGGTTCGGCCGCAATGGCCAACCTGCGCGGTAAGCAGAACGTGCTGTTCAAGGTGAACGAAGCCGGCACCGATGACCTCCTGCGCCGCGGCATCATCGGCGAGCTGGAAGGCTCGATGCTCCACAACTCGGCCGCTGTTAAAGCGGTTACGAAGGGGACCGGCGCAAGCTACACGACCGACACGGCCGGCTACGCTGTCGGCGCAACCGTCATCAACCTGATCACCGGCACGGGTACCACCCTCGCTGGCGATTCAGTCACCTTCGCGGGCGACACGAACAAGTATGTCGTTCAGGTCGGCAACACGGCGCCGGGCACCATCACGCTTGCAGCGCCTGGCTTGCTCCAGGCAATCCCGGCGTCGGCCACCGCAATGACGATTGGCAACACCGCAACGTCGAATGTCGCGTTCAGCAAATCGGCCGTCCAACTGATCACGCGCGCTCCGGCAATGCCGATTGGCCCGAACGGCGAAGCGATGGATATGGCGGATGACGTGTGCAGGTCACCGACCCGGTCACGGGCCTCGTGTTCGACGTCGCCGTGTATCGTCAGTTCATGCAGATGGTTTACCACTGCCGCCTCGCGTGGGGCGTGCAGGCCATCAAGTCGAACCACATCGCAACGCTGCTCGGCTAAGGGGATAAGGGCGGCGCAGTTACGGCCGCCCTCCTTCTGGAGTTTCCATGGATTGTCCAACGGTAAAAGTCGTCTCGCCCGTCTCCGACGAGAACCCGCATGGTTTCATCGTGATCAACGAGTCGGATCTGACCGAAGACCACGAGGTATTCGAAGAAGGCGCCGGTGACGCATCAGGCGAGCCCGACGCACCGCGCGCAAAGCGCAAGTACACCAAGAAAACGGACGTTTGACATGGCGCTGACCGATGCACAACTCACCGACGTGCGCCGGTACATGGGCTATCAGCTCGCCGGCACGACGATGCAGATCACGAACGATCAGGATCTGGTCTACGGCCAGTTCGGCATGGTCATCATGTCGCTGCATCAACGGCTGACGTCGCTTTCCGCCAGCGAGGAAGCCGTCCTCATCAACACCTATCTCACCAACCTTGCTGCGCTTGAGACGGCGATCCCGGCGGTTAGCGATAACCTGGACACGGATCAGGCTGCGGTCTGGAAGCACAACGCGCGCGAGCAGTCCGATCGCGACCGGTTGTTCGATTCGTGGCGCCGCCGCATGTGCGGCTTTATCGGATTCGCGCCGGGGCCCGGTCTTGGCAGCGGGAGTATTCAGGTGATGCGAGGCTGAGAATGGATTCGGCAAAACTCCAGAACCGCGTCTACAAGGGCTATCAGAAGGCTGCTCTTCGCATCGGCCCGCTCTACGGCGTCTACCGCCCCTCCTCCCCGCTCGATCCGCTCGGACTCGGCCCGGTTGTGACGTTGAATGCGAGTTTCAACGCCGAAGACATGACGTACAGCAAGCCGAACAAGTACGGCAAGCCGACGTGGTTCTGTCTCGTCGACGGCACGCAGGTCATGGTGGGCGACTACCTGATCAACGACTCGCAGACGTTCTTTATCGCCGCGATGCAGCCGATCCTGCCGATTCTGGCGGTGGACTGTAACCGGACGATCAATGTGCTTCGCCCGCAGCAGCAAACCGCAGTGGGCGGTCGGCTACGGTGGCGACATCGACGCCACCGAGACGCCACTGATGGCTGGATGGCCTGCCTCAGTGCTTCAAGGCACGAAAGGCGAGAAAGCTGATGCTATCCTGCCGGGTGATACGCGAAATCCGTGGTGGTCGATCCTGTTTCCAGCGTTTCCGGGCGTCGTCTTGCGAAGTTCGGACGTCCTGATCGACGATATTGACCGGCGTTACGTCATCAGTAGCGCGGAACTCACGGACCTGGGCTGGCGGATCACTGCGCAACAGGCCCAATCGTAATGAAACAGGCAGATTCGGATGGCTGACATCGAAGACGTGCTCGGCGCCGTAGCTGGAGCATGCGCAAGCGCGATTTATCCCAACGGCACCGGCTCCGCATCGGTAGGTTGCTGTTGACGTGCGCATTTTCCCCGGCTGGCCGGTTGCATCGTCGCTCGACAGCGATCTGGAGGCGGGCAAGGTGCAGGTCAGCATCTTCCCGCTCGGCATGGAGGCGAACACCACCCGGTATCTGCGCATCTGGCAGGCGGGCGCGGTCAAGTCGCCAACGCTTTTCATGACGGCGCAGGGCAATACGGTGATCGTAAGCGGCGCGGTCACCTCACCGCTTGTCGCGCAGAATCTTGCGGTCCTGATCAATGGCAAAGCCTATCTGCACGCAGCGCAGTCAACTGACACGATCACCAGCATTGCGACGGCGCTCGCCTCGCTGATCGCAGCAGACTGGCCCGGCACGACCAATGCGGGGCCGGTAATCACGGTGCCTGGCGCGTTCGAGATCGTCGCGCGCGTCGGGACGTCCGCAACGGCGGTCGAAGAAATCCGCAGACAGAAGCGGCTGATCCAGATCACGATCTGGGCGCCCACGCCTGACGCACGCAAGATCGTCGCATCAACCATCGACGGATCTCTTGCGGACACGGCGTTTATCACGATGCCCGACTTCACCGAGGCGCGCGTCATGTATCACGACAGCCCGATGACAGACATGTTGTCGAAGGCTCGCATCTACCGGCGCGATCTGCGCTACTTCATCGAATACGCAACCACCAAGACCCGTGAAGCCGCGGTCGTTGTGGACGCGAAGGTCACGCGGCAGGATCGGGTGACCGGTATCGACATTTCCGTCACCGACTATTAACTGAGGCACCCAATGGCTGACACCAGCAACGCGACGAGCGCATCGTCGGGATCACTCACGCCCTATGCTTTCACGCTCGTCGTGGTGCACGCCTTTGGCGACTACAGCCGCGGCGATCCGATCGCGGACGACGCGACCATCGCCACGGTCATGGCGGGCGAAAACGCCCATCACTGCATTCGCGTCGCGAAGTAACGCCCCTTCTCCTCCTCCGCAAAGCCACCTTCGGGTGGCTTTTTTTATGGGAAAACGAAAGTGACCATTTATCAGCAAGGGGCGCTCAACACAAACGCGCTTTATGCACCAGGGGTCTATACGCAGATCGCAGCGCCCACGACCTCCTACATTCAGGGCGTCTCGTCCGACATGCTCGGATTCGTCGGCGTCGCATCGTGGGGGCCGGTCAACAGCGTCCAGCCGGTCGGCTCGGCATCGGATGCGCTGCAATATCTCGGCTACCAGACCGTGCGCAAGCGCGACCTCGCTACGGCCTGCGCGATCGCACTGTCGCTCGGCGCCACGGACCTCTATACGGTTCGTGTGACCGACGGCACGGACGTCGCAGCAAGCATCGCGATCAAGGACACGGCCGGCACGCCCGTAACCGGCCTGACGCTCACCGCCTTCTATAGCGGCACGGTTGGCAACACGCTCACGGCAAGCGTCGCCGCAGGTACGGCCGCCAGCACGTATGCGCTGACGATCGCGCGCCCCGGTTTCACCGGCGAAGTGTTCGACAACATTCCGGGCACGGGCGCAACACTCTGGGCGAACATGGTTTCGGCCGTCATCAACGGCATTTCGAATCAGCGCGGCCCGTCTGCGCTCGTCATCGCCACGATCGGCACATCGACCGCTCTTCCGAACACGTCCACCACGTACACGCTGACCGGCGGCACGGACGGCGTCACCAGCGTGACCGACACAATGCAGGTTGGCACGGACGGTACGTCCACGACCCGCACCGGCATGTACGCGCTCCGCGGCTCCGGCGTCATGACGGGCGCGCTCGTCGATCACACGGATTACACCGCGTGGAGCACGATTCTCGCGTTCGGTCTCTCCGAGGGCATCTTCTTCGGTCAGGCGGGCGCGGTACCAGTCGTACACGACCGTCTCGACCAACCTCAACACGGCTGACGCCGACAACTACGGCATCAAGATCCTGATCGGCGACTGGGTCTACTGGCAGGACACGATCAACGGACAGCAGCGACTTGTCTCCCCGGCGACGTACTGGGCGGCAACGCGCGCGACGCTGAATCCGAACGAATCGACGCTGAACAAGGAAGTGCTCGGCCTGATCGGCACGCAGCGCGTCGTCGCAAAATCGCCGCACAGCAATTCTGAACTCGGGGCGATCGCGAAAGCGCGGCTCGACTTCCTCGGCAACCCGTCGGCCGACGGCAACTACTACAGCTTCCAGACCGATCGCAACGCGTCCACCTCCACGGCGACGAATAGCGAAGCCTACACAACGATGACCAACTGGCTGGCGCTGACCTTCCAGTCGTCGTTCGGCTACGCCATCGGCAAGCCGCAGACCGTCGCGCTGCGCAAGGAAGTGAAGGACCCGATCCATGCGTTCCTGACGGACTTGTGGGACGAAGACTGGATCGGCGATCCGAACAACCCGACGGTCGCGCCGTTCATCGTCACGCTCGACGACTCCAACAACTCCGACGCGCAGGTCGCGCTCGGTGTGATGCAGGCCTCCATCAGAGCGAAATACCTCTCGACGTGCGCGAATTCGTGATCACGCTCGAAGGTGGTTCGTCCGTCTCCGTGACGGTTTCGTAAGGAGAGAGTTATGCCGATCAACGGCTTTTCCGTATCGCGTGACCTGTCCGTGACGATTTCGACGTCGGACGGCACCTTGTCGCCGACGCTCATCACCAACTTCCAGTCCAAGCAGGACACGACCGAGAAGAAGGTGAAGGGCATCGACGGTCGCGTGCGTAACGTGGTTTTCCCGGACGGCTGGTCCGGATCGTTGGACTTCGACCGGCAGGACAGTTCGCTCGACGACTTTTTCGCCGGGCTGGAGGCGAATTACTTCGCGGGCGCCGACATCGGCAGCCGAACGGTCACGCAGACCATCGCAAATCCCGATGGCAGCGTGTCGCAGTACCAGTACACGGGCGTGAGCCTCAATACGACGTGACGCCGGCGGCATGGAAAGGCGACGACACCGTGACCCAGAGCTGTCGTTCCTCGCGGAACGCCGTCTCAGTTCGCAAGGCCAACATGAACCAGAAAGTCACCCTCAAAACGCAGCCCGCAGTCGAAGAAACGCCGACGCAGCGCATCGTCCGCCAGTCGTCGGAGGCGGTCGACATGAGCGATGCGCGCGGGCGCGTCATTACCCTCAAGAAGCCGGGTGATTTCGCAAAGCTCGATTTCATCGAGGCGCTCGGGCGAGTCGTCGTCGAACCGGATGTGGGCGTCGATGGTCTGGAACGCGATGTACGTGTCCACATTGATGGCCTCGCAGTCACGACGCCCATTGTGAAGCCCGAAGTACGCGCGCTCTACCAGCGACTCGGGGAAGACGGAAATTCTTAAGGCCGTCAACGACGGCGCCAACAAGCATTTCGGTGCGAGCGAAAGCGACGACGTGGACATCGACG
>NZ_JAPWKB010000017.1 GCF_028283785.1 Paraburkholderia sp.
GGGCGGATATCGGCGAACACCTGTTGACCTGTATTTCGCAAATGCCACTGATATTGATAAAGCGGATCGCCAGCCCCGAGATCGGTCTGCCCGTGACAGCAGGACAGCAACAACGTCACGCCCATTCCTGCACTACTTGCAGCCGATCCAAAACCTTTAAAAACATTTATCAATTTTCTAATCCTAACTATTTTTCACAGTTGATATCGATACTTCAAGCACGACGGCTGACGGTTACTCTGACTCTCCTTGCCCGATTCGACCTGAAGCCGCAAACGGGAACCTGAAACCGGTGAGTCGGCTTTCGATCGACGCCAGAGCGAACGCAAGCCGCATCGCGATCAGCGCGGCGAACTCGGTTGGGAGCAGTCAGGAACGGGAAGACATGAGCACCCGATTCTAGGCGCGATCTCGCGCGGAATCGGTCTCACTGTTTGATACACATCAAATGAGGGACACGACATCGACACGCATTGCACGTGCGCTGCCGCATCCCCTACACCAGCATCAGAATCCTATCGCTGGCACCTACTTATTCTGGAAGACAAGCGCAACCCCTTACTGCGACTCTTCCGACCACACCGCATTCTCACGCGCCATCAACGCCGTCGATGCCGCCGGGCCATACGTACCCGCCGTATAACCGCGCGGGCGCTCGCCCGACTTCTGCCAGCCTTCGAGAATCGGTTCCGCCCACGCCCACGCGGCTTCGAGTTCGTCGCGGCGCATGAAGTGCGTCAGACGTCCGCGCACCACATCGATCAGCAGACGCTCATACGCTTCCGCACGACGCTCGGTGAACGCCTGCTGCAAGTCGAGGTTCAGGTTCACCGGCAGCATATGCATGCCGCTGCCCGGTTCCTTCGCGAGCATCTGCAACTGGATCGACTCTTCCGGCTGCAACTGGATCACCAGCCGGTTGCCGTAATTACGCGGACCGCTCGGAATGATCGAAAACGGCATTTCCGAAAACTCGATGACGATCTCCGACACCTTCTTCGCCATCCGCTTGCCGGTGCGCAGGAAGAACGGCACGTTCGCCCAGCGCCAGTTATCGATACGCGCGCGCAGTGCGACGAAGGTTTCCGCGCGGCTGCCTTCCGGCACGTTGTCTTCCTGCAGATAACCCTTGACCGGCTCGCCGCCGACCGCGCCCGCCGTGTACTGGCCGCGCACGGTATCGCGTGAAATATCTTCCGGCGTCATCCGGCGCAGCGAACGCAACACCTTGAGCTTTTCATCGCGGACCGCGTCCGGGTCGAGCGATACGGGCGGCTCCATCGCGACGATGCACAGCAGTTGCAGCAAGTGATTCTGCACCATGTCGCGCAGTGCGCCGGTCTCGTCGTAGAAGCCCGCGCGACTGCCCACGCCGACCGTCTCGGCGACGGTGATCTGCACGCTCTTGATGTACGGCGCTTGCCACAGCGGCCCGAAAATCGCGTTGCCGAAGCGCAGCACCATCAGGTTCTGCACCGTTTCCTTGCCGAGGTAATGGTCGATCCGGTAGATCTGCGCTTCGCTGAAATGCTTCGCGACCGCTGTGTTGATCTCTTGCGCGGAGGCCAGATCGTGGCCCAGCGGCTTTTCCAGAACGACGCGCGAATGCTCGTCCACCAGACTCGCGCCCGACAGGTTGTCGCAGATCGTCGTGAACAGGTTCGGCGATGTCGCGAGATAGAACACGCGGCGCACGCCCTTGCGCGATGCTTCCGCGAGACGCGCATAGTCGTCAGCCTGATCGACATCGACGCGCACGTATTCGAACAGCGACAGATACTTGTCCCACGCAGCCGGATCGAGCGCTTTCTTGTCGACGAACGGCTTCGATTGCTCTTCCATGAACGACAGATACTGCTCGCGACTCCAGTCGCGCCGGCCGATTGCGAGAATCCGCGTGTCCGGCGGCAGATTGCAGTGCAGATGCGCCATATACAGCGCGGGGAGCAGCTTGCGGGCCGCGAGATCGCCACCGCCACCGAAGATGATCATATCCAGCGGCAAGTCAGGCGTAGCAGGGGCGTGTTGGTTGGTCATAAAGCGGTCGCACCGTCGTAAAAGGGCGAATAGGACGAATGCGCGTGGACGATTTGCCGTCCGGCGCATTTCGGGAAACGCCTATGGTGCAACGATTTTGATTTGTTTGCACGCTGGCAACCGGGCGCGCCGCGCCTCGATGGCGCGGCGGTGGCAACGCGCGGCGTCTAGCGGCAAATCGCGGCATCGACGACGCGACACGCCGCCAGATCCCATGCCGCACATCCGACAGTCTTGTAGACGACCGGTCGCGAGGCCGCTTTCAGCGTCTGCAATGCCAGCGCCGAACCGGCGTCGCCGGTCAGCACATCGGCGATCGCCGTCACCGAATCCCACGCGACGCCCGCCTGAATCAGATCGCCGGCCTCATGCTTCGCGCCCGCCTTGTCATCGACGAAGATTGCGCTGTCGGCCAGCGTGCGTGCGCCGATCTCGGCCATCTGCGGCGTGAACGCGCCCACGCCGATCACCAGCCGGTCCGCGCGCCCTGCTTCGTCGTAGACGGCCGAGCGCGCGGTCGTCAACGCGATCACGACGTCCGCGGATTCGGGCACGCCGTCGCCGTGGAACGCACGAACGTTCAGTCGCGACACGCGCGACGCGTACGCGTCGCAAAACGCTTCGGCGCGCGCGGGCGCACTGCCCTTCACGTGGACGGTTGCGCCGGGATACAGCGCGTCGATCGCGTCGAGATGATTCGACGCCTGCGTGCCCGTGCCGATCAGCACGAATTCGCGCGGCACGCCGTCAGCGAAAACATGCGCGAAGGTTCGCACGCCGAGCATCGAGATCGCTGCCGTGCGCCGCCCGGTGACAGTCGGTCCGTCGAGGATGAAGCGCGTCTCGCCGGTGTTCGCATCGAACGCCATCACCTTGCCGTGGATCGTCGGCAGATCGCGCGTGCGGTTGGTGGCGCAGACATTGACGAGTTTGTGGATCGCGAGATCGGGCGCGGTGGCGGGCATCGACAGCATCACGCCGCCTGCGTTCAGCGGCACCACCAGACGTTCCGGACTGACGATCCGTTGCGCCGCGTAATCGAGCGCGGCGTCGTGCATCGCATCGACGAGCGCCGCGTACGGCATCATGGCCGCGCTCGCGGTCGCGTCGAAACTGGGCGTATCGGTGCCGCTCATAGCAAGGTTCCCCGTTAGATGATGCGTGAACCGGCGCGCGTCAGCGCACCAGAAAACCGTAGGTCAACGGATCGCGTTCGTCGATGATCCAGTTCGCGAAACCGCATAGATGCGCGTCGCCTTCCACTTCCGGAATCACCGCGTCGAACTCGCCGACGGTCGTCTCCGACAGCACGCGCGCGCGAAAGATCGTGCCGATCACGGATTCGTTGACAAGTGTGTCGTCGCGGCCCAGTTCGCCGCGCAGATACAGTTGTGCGACGCGGCCCGCCGTGCCCGATCCGGTCGGCGAACGATCCACTTCCCGGTCGGCGAACACACAGCAGTTGGCTTGAGTCGAACCCGCGTGACGCGGCGCGTTGTCGATGATCGTGCCGTAGATATGGTTGATCTCGGGAATGTGCGGGTGCGCGACCTTGAACGCCGCATTGGCCGCGCGTTTGACTTCGTCGCCGAACTGGATCAGCCGGTCGATTCCGGATTCGCGCACGTCGAGCCCGAACGGCGCGCCCGACGTATAGAAGTAGAACGCGCCGCCGAACGCGATATCGCCGCGCACTTCACCGAAGCCCGGCGTCGTCACCGTCACGTCGCGTTGCCAGATAAACGACGGCACGTTGACGAAGCGCACCTTGCCCGCGTGGTCGCCGTCCCATTGCACGAACGCTTCGATGAAACCGCACGGCGCATCGATGCCGACGCGCGTTTCCGGGACGGTGCGTTCGACCCAGCCGAGCGTGACGGCAGCCGTCGCCAGCGCGATCACGCCGTGGCCGCAATGGTCGCTGTAGCCTTCGTTGTGAACGAAGATGATGCCGAAATCGGCTTCGGCGCTGACCGCATCGGTCAGGTAGCCGCCGTACATATCCGCGTGGCCGCGCGGCTCCAGCATCAATGCGCGGCGCAGATCGTCCGCGTGCGCCTTCGCCCATGCGCGCCGCTCGACGATGGTCTTGCCGGGAAACTTCGGTAGCCCGCTCGTGACCAGCCGGAACGGCTCGCCGCCGGTGTGAATTTCGATGGTGCTGATCATCCGGTTCAGTTTCATCGCGCGGCCTGCTCGTCGCTGAAAAACATCCTTGTCTCCTGTTTTTGCTGTTTTATACTGGGTCAAAATGTAGACCAGACTGGATGTCGCATCAACCAGTTTCAAAAATCGTGTCGGTCCGGACGCCTGCCGTTCGGGCCTGAGGTCAGATTTATGGTGACGCCGGTTCCGCCGCAAGACAGCCCGTTCCGCCCAAAGCAGATTTACGAGCAGGTATCCGCGCGGATTCGCGCCGAAATCCGTCACGGCACGTTCGCGCCCGAGTCGCGGCTGCCGTCCGAACGCGACCTCGCGATGCGTTTCGGCGTCGGCCGGCCGGCTGTACGCGAAGCGATCGGCGCGTTGCAGAACGAGGGGTTGGTGGTGACGCGGCGCAATTCCGGCACGACCGTCTGCGCGGACGCGTTACAGCGGCTCTCCACGCCGCCGCCTGACCATGCCGGTTCCGACCACGCCGATTTCAGCCCCATGTCCACGCTCGATGTCCGGCTGATTCTCGAACCCGCGATTGCACGTCGTGCCGCCGCGCACGCGCGGCGCGATACGGTGGCCGAGCACTATCTGGCACAAATGGATTCGATCACCGACGCCACGGACCCAGCGCAACGCGCGCTATGGAACGACAGCGACCGGCTGTTTCACCGCCAGCTGGCCGTGATGACAGGCGATCCATTACTGGTGCGGATCGCGGACGAAGTTGCGCGAACCATGGATCAACCGTTGTGGAAACGCGTGAAGGACGAGGGGATCGACGACGCCGCGCGGATCCGGCTGTATGTGTCGGAGCATCGGCTGATTTACGAGGCGATCGTCGGCGGCGATGCCGACGCCGCCGCGTTCTATGTCGAGCAACATATCAAACGGGTTCGGCGCGATATCGCGCCGAAGTGAGGGGAAAGCGAGTCTGACGGTGACGCGATGCGCTAACTAGCCAGCATTCGTTTTCGCGCCGTTTTTGTCGCCCTTCGGGTCCTTCTTGCCTTCCTTGAACATCGCGCGGCAACCCGGCGTCAGTTCGGAAACGTGCTGCTTCATGCAGGCGGTGATCTTGTCCTTGTCGGGAATCTCCGCTTTGCAAAAGTGAATCGCATCGCCTCGGCAAGCCTGTTCCTGTTCATCGCGGGTCGCGGCGTGCGACGTTGCGGCGAAGGTGGCGAGCGTCAGCGCAAGGGCGCTCGCCACCTTGATGGTGAGGGCGTGGTGTTGTGGTTTCATATCCGCTCCAATGGGCAACGCAGGTCTGGAAGACGCGCGCGGTTGCGCCATGTCACGACGCGCGTCTATCTGCGAATTAGCAGAAAGCGGGCCCGAGCAGACGGCGTACTCACAGCATGCTGCGCGGACGCTTCATCGTGCCGTCGAAGAAACGTTGCAGACGGAACTCGGTCAGATCCAGCGACGGCTTGCCGGTATCGTTGATCTCGGCCAGCAACTTGCCGACGATCGGCCCCATCGCGAAACCGTGGCCGCAAAAGCCGGTTGCGATCGTCAGGCCGCTGACTTGCGACGGCGCGTCGATCACCGGAATGCCGTCGGGCACGACGTCGATCAGGCCCGCCCACGACTCGACCACCTGCGCGTCCTTCAACGCCGGAAACAGGTTGCGAAGTTTTTTCAACGCGCGCGGCGCGTGACCCATGTTCGGTTGCGGATTCGGGTCGCGCGGATGCAGCACGCGCTCGCGTTCCGGAACGACGCCCGGCAAACGGTCGTGCAGATCGCCGATCAACGCGCCGTTCAGATGGAAGCTGAACTTTGCGCGGTGAGTCCACAACTCGGGCAGGAACCACTTCAGCGCGCGGAAATGGCCGAAGGTCATATCGACATCGACCTGCATGTCGTCGGCGAGATTGATCGCGCCGTTCGCGCGTTGGCGCACGCCGAGCCCGTGCCCCCAGAACGTCGACGCGGTGATAGCCGGCAAAGGATTGGTGCGCATGCAGGTGCCGCGCACCGCGTGTTGCGGCAGTTCGAGACCGAGCGTCTTCAGCAGCTTCCAGCTACTCGCACCGGCCGCGCAGATAAAACGCGACGTGCGAATCGTGCCGCGCTCGGTGACGACGCCGGTGATCGCGCCCGCCGCCCGTTCGACGCCGATCACGCCGCAGCCTTCGAAGAACAGCGCGCCCGCCTGCGCCGCACGCGACGCAAACGCGGCCGCCGCGCGACGCGGCTCGGCCTGGCCGTCGCTGGGCGTATAAAGACCGCCGAGCGCCGGGCCCTGCATGCCGTGCACGACATCGTCGATCTGCGAACGGTTCAGCGTGCGCGTGTCGAGCCCGTATTGCCGCGCGACATCCATCCATTGCTGGAACGACGTCCAGCTTTCTTCGTCCGATGCCACGTACAGACAGCCGCCCTGACGCCATTCGAGGTTCGTGTCGAGTTCGGTTTCGAGCTGTTCCCACAGACGCATGCCGGCCATCATCAACGGTACTTCGGCGGCTTCGCGGCCTTGCTGCCGCACGAAGCCCCAGGCGCGCGTGGATTGCTGCCCACCGATCCGCGATTTGTCGAGTACGACCGCCTTGATGCCGCGGCGAGCCAGATAGAACGCAGCGGCCGCGCCCATGATGCCCGCGCCGGCGATCACGACGTCGGCTTGCGTCGGGAAGCGTTGATCGGCAGGAGAGAAATCTGAGTGCAGCGGATAGGTGGTGGTCATCGGAGCTGAAACGGAAAATCCGGAGTGGCAAAGTTAAATGTACGGGTGGCGCATGTTAAGCGCCTGCATCATAACCGCAGCGTGCGAGCATCTTCGCAAACGCAGTCGGCGGATGCAATCCTGGCCGGATGGCCTAAGCTTCGTCACATGCGCGCCGGTCACGCATCGCGCTGTTGCGCATCGCAATGGGCGGCAAGCGCGCGGCATTGCTGAATCCGCAACGATACGGATGACACCGCAACGAGTGTTCATCCGAACGACCTATCCTTTGCAACTGGTCGGGATACGTGTTCGCAGGACGACTGATGTTCCGATTGTCCTGTGCGGGCGACTTCGTTCTAGAATGCCCGCTCGATGCACGCACCGGGCAGACCTGCGCGACGCGTCGCCATCCGTGTTTTAACCGATACGCCGCGCGGGTTGCGTGCCGATAAAACAGCGATACGACAGCGATAACACAGCGATAACACAGCGATAACACAGCGATAACACATGGGATCCGGCTGGCATGCGGTGGCCAGCGCGAGTCGCTTTAACGCGCGGGCATCGATAAAATTTGCGTACCGAATAAATCCCGCAACGACGCGATTTTTTGCGGTACATTTGCTCTCCCTTTGTGTGGCCCGTGGGGCTCGCCAGGCAGGTATTGCGGTGAAGTGCACCGTCGGTGCGCCGCAGTATTCACGTCCTCAATCACTCTAATACGACGGGCCTTGAACGCAGCATGGGTAACGAAGCACACTCAACGGACTCCATCGCGGTCGCGGAACGCGTGCGCGAGTTGATGAGCCGGCACGGCATCGGTAAGCGTCAGCAAACCACGGAGCTGTGCCGCATCCTCGACCTGAGCTTTTCGCAGGGGCACCGCAAGCTGCGCGGCAATAGCCCGTGGACACTGTCGCAGATCAAGAAGGTGGCCGAAGTCTATGGCGAGCCCGCCGCGCAACTGTTCGGCGCGCAAACGCTCGACCCGGGCACGGTCGGCGCAATCGCGCAGGAAGCGTTGTTCTGCATCGGTGCACTGGAGATGGCCTGCACCGCGTGGGTCGGCGTGCCGCTCGAACCGGGCAGCCGGCCGGAATTCGTCGCGTATATGAAGGCCGGCCAGTGGCGCGTCGCGCGTCATGACGGCGCGCTCTATCAGAGCGCGTGCGAAGTCCACAAGATCGAGATCTATCCGCGTCGCGCGGAAACCGACAAACCGCTGATCGCCGTGGTCGACGACGACCAGGCGTCCGCCGACAACCTGCGCGAGTATCTCGAACGCAGCGGCTTCGCCGCCGTCGCAATCTACGGATTAAGCGCGTTCATCGAACAGTTGCAAACGCAAGTATTCGACGGCATCGTGATCGACTGGCTGTTCGGCAATCAAACGTCCGCCGCTGCGATTCGCGCGGTGCGGGCGTCGGAGAATCCCGATGCAGCCATTTTCGTGCTGACCGGCGAACTGCTGACGGGCAAGGCGAGCGAGTCCGAAATCAGCGAAGTCATACGCACGTTCGACGTGTCGTGCTACGAAAAACCGGCGCGCATGGCGATCCTCGTGGCAGATCTGTCGAAGCGCCTCAACTGGCCGTGAACGTCGGCTAGCGCGACGTCACACACCCAAAAATAAAACGACCGTTCCGCATCCGGTTCACGCCACGCGCACCGCCAGCGCGCGCATCACCACGTAGCACAACTCGTCGTAGTGAACCGGCTTCACCAGCCGCTCGAAAAACGGATTCGCGCTTCTCGCGCCCTTGCCGCCTTCGGTCAACGGATCGGGTGAATCGGCGCTGATCGCGATCACCGGCACGCTCGTCGCATCGACGCGCTCGCGGAATGCGGCGACAAAACCGATGCCGTCGCGCTTCGGCATATGCAGATCCACCAGCACGACGTCGCATTGGTTCGCGTTCAGCCACGCAAGCGCCGTGTCGGTGTCGCTGAAGGCGACCGCGTCGGAACCCATGTGCGTGATCATCTCGCTCAGCGACGCGCGGACCGGCGCGTCGTCGTCGATAATCAATACGCGCGCACGCGGCCCATCGGGCGCGTCGGTTGCGCGAATCTCGGCGACCGGCGCCGTCGTGACCGGAATCGTCACCGTGAATGCGGTGCCCTCGCCCATTTTGCTTTCGACCGCCACGCTGCCGCCGAACAGCCCGAGCAAACCTTGCACGATCGCGAGACCCATGCCCGCGCCGTCGGTGCGACGCGCGTGCGGCGCATCGAGCTGCGTGAATTCCTGGAAGATGCGCGGAATCTGATCGCGCGACAAACCCGGTCCGGTATCGCGCACCACGACGATCAGCGCGTTGCGTTGCTGTTCCATCTGAACCCGCACCGAACCCGATTCCGTATAGCGGATTGCGTTGGTCACGAGGTTGTTGACGATCTGCCGGATCCGGTGTGGATCGGATTCCACGAGACCGGCCGAACCGCTACAGACCGATTCGAGCGACAACCCGCGCGCACGCGCAGCCGGGCTATGTTCGTCGACGATCGAAGCCAGCAGTTCGCGCGGCTCGAACACTTCATGCCGCAGTTCGAGCTTGCCCGCGCCGAGTCGCGCGTAGTCGGTCAGATCGCGCATCTGCGCTTCGAGCTGGCGCGCGCCGGCGTCGAGGCGGCGAATCACCTTGCGGTCGGCCTCGGCGTGCAGATTCAGGTTCAGCAATTCGATCGACGACACGATCGCATGCAACGGCGTGCGCAGCTCATGACTGACCATACCGAGAAACGCGTCTTTCGCCAGCGACGCCTCGCGCGCGGCACGGCTCGCCTGATGCTCGGCGTCGAGCGCGGCGCGTTGCTGGCGGATCAACCGGCTACGGCCGCGCCCGTTCAACGCGAGCAGCAACGCGGCCGCCGCCGACAACACCGTCAGCAGCAAACCGGCGATCGACAGTATCCGGCGCTTGGAATCGAAATCGCGATTCAGCGCCGCGCGGTCCGCGACATCGACGAAGCGGCGATCGGACGCGAGCGCATCGACATCGGCCCAGTTGTCGCGCAACGTCGCGATTAGCGGATCGGCGCGCGACGGATCGCGCTGCATCGCGTCGAGCGGCGCAGCGAAACGGTCGAGCATCTGACCGAGCGTATCGATTTCGCCCTGCTGGCGTGCGAGCAGCGCGGGCTGCGTGGTCTGACCGCGCGACACGTCGGCGAGCGCGTCGAGCTTGGCGAGCAGCGTGCGGTAACGGTCGAGCAGCTTCGGATAATCGGCATCCACACCCGACCGGTACATCAGCATCTGATTTTCGAAGCGGTCGTACGCAATTTCCATTTGCGCCGCGTCCCAATACAGCCCTGCGCCGGGCGACTCGACCGGCTCTTTCAGCACGTTCAACGGATTCAGCGGATTGAGCGGATTCACGAACAGCAGATAGCCGATCGACCCGAGCGGCGCGGCCAGCGCAACGATCCAGATCGCGATGAAAAGCACGCGTCGCAGCGAGCGTTGCTGGGCCGTGCGATGGATGAAACGATGGTCTGGCATACACAGTTGCTTCCGCGCAAAGCGCCGCCCGGCAGGCAATCCGCCACGAAAGGCGATTGCCGCCGCGCGTGGACGACTCGCGCGTGAAAAGAAAACGTCGAAAGGTAAAACGTGTCCGGAAACGTCACGCTCAAAACAATACGTACGAAACGGGCCGATGGATCAATGCATTACACGAAACCCGGGAAACCCGCGTGAAAACCCCTTGGACCGCGTGGAACCGACATATAAAAGCCGCTGAAAGCCGGATATTCGCATTATGCGAATCGTCGCGAGCGCCTGGACCATCGTGCCCTGTATTTCGAACCCCGTGCATAATATCGTGCAAATCGGAGCAGTCTTAAAATCGCACGGGACGCGGGTTAAAAACCGTGCGTCCTGAGCCCATAGAAGATACGCATGCCAACCAAGCCGGTCTTGCCGCTGACGTACGAACAACTCGATCGCTGGATCGAATCGCTGCAACCGGCGCTGCAGGCCGGCGAATTCAGCGCGGTCGTCGGGATTTTGCGCGGTGGCGCGCCGCTCGCGCTGATGGTGTCGCACAGCGCAGGCGTGCCGGTCGCCTTCGTGCGCTACGACCGGGCCACCCGCACCGTCGCGTGGGATTCGAGCCTGCCGATGCCGCCGCGCGGGTCGAGCGTGCTGCTATGCGAGGACATCGCGGGACGCGGCTTCACGCTCAGCGACAGCGTGGCGTTTCTGGAGTCGCATGGGTTAACGGTCCGCACGCTGACGGGCGCGGTCGATGAACTGAGCCGTATCCGTCCAGACTTCGCGATCGATGCGCACGGCTATTTCGCGCTCTTTCCGTGGGAACGACAGGCGCGCTCGGAGGGGTATCGCGCGGATTGGGCGAGCGTCGAAGCGGGCGAACGCGCGGCGATGGCGCACGACCACGAGTACGCGCAATACGCGATCGATCTCGACGGCATCCTGTTGCCCGATGTGCCGCTCGCCCGTTACGACGAGGATCTCGACGCCGCACTCGCCGAGCGCGACGCGCTGCTGCCGTTCGACGTGCTGCCCGACATCGACTTGCGACACGTCAGGATGATCATCACCGGACGTCCGGAAACCGATCGCGCGCGCACCGAAGCGTGGCTGGCGCGACATGGTTTCGGTCATATGCAGTTGACGATGCGCGCGCCGCACACGCACGACGAAACGCCCAGCGGCGCGGCCGCGCACAAGGCGGCGGCGGCATTGCGCGCGGGCGTCACGCATTTCATCGAGAGCGAGGCGGCGCAAGCGTTGCTGATCGCGAAAGCCGCGCCGTTGCTGCGCGTGATCTGGTGGGATGCACCCTCGCACAGCGCCACGCTGGTCGGTGCGACCGGCTGGCGCGAACGCGCAGCCTGAGCAGACGCAGCAGACGCGTCAGTCGTCGTGCGTCTCGCCGACATGCAGATGACGGGCCGCACGCTGCGACGCGACCACGATCAGCTTCATCGTCGCGCGGGTCGCGCCGACGAACAGCTTGCGCGCGATACGCTCGTCGAGCGTGTCGAAATCCACTTCCGTGAAAATCACGCACGGCGCCGATTGCCCCTTGAAGCGATAGATCGATTCGAGCAGCACATCGCCTTCGCGAAACTCGGGGTTACCGAACAGATCGTACTTGCCGGTAAAGCTGCGCAGATGATGCGGGCCGAGTTGATCGAGCGCGGACAATGCCGAGCCTTCGCGTCCGCGAAACGACAGCACGACGATATCCTGCTTGCGAAAACCGAGCGACAGCGCCTGGGTGATCGCGCGCTTGGTCGCGTCGATACAGGCTTGCGGCGCGTGAGTCTCGTCGTATGTGGACAGCGCGATCTCCGAGCCGCCGAACGGGCTGCCCGAACTCAGCGACGCCGCCATCGGCACCGACGCACCGACCACATCGCGCAGGTAATCGAGGATGTCGCGCGGACTGCGGTAGTTGGTGGTTTCCTTCAGCGTGGTCCAGCCCGGCAGTTCGACGGGCGGACGCATATAGAGGTTCTGCAACGGGTCTTCGAGCCACCACCACGCCGCGCCCGGGCGCAGCAAGCCTTCGAGCGGAGCGACCCACGACTGCTGAAAATCCTGCCCTTCGTCGACGATCAACACATCGAATTGCCAGCGCGCGTCGATCGGCGTGGCCGCGAAAATCGCTTCGAGACGATCGAACACGTCCGTGGTCTGGAAGTCAGGTGCGCTGCCGCCGTCACGCGCCACCCAGTCGCATAACTGGTGATAGTTCGCGACCTTGGCTTCGGGCGGCGCGACCCGCGCGATGTGATCCGCGAGCGGCCGGTTGAAGCACACGTACAGCGGCCGCTGGCCGCGCGCGACAGCCTCCTTCATCACCTGCACCGCGAGTTGCGTTTTCCCCGAACCCGCCGTGCCGATCACGCGCAGACGGAACGGCGTGAATTCCAGACGGCGCGCCCAGGTGGCAAGGCCACCGGCGAGTCGCGTGACGAGCGTGCCCGCCTGTCCGACCAGCGCGCTGGCATCGGGCGTCAACGCGAGTTCGTCGGCGAGAAAGTGATGGATTTTCGGCGCGCACGCGAGGCGCGGTTCGTCGGCGGGGAGCGCGTCGCGAATGATCGACGCGAGCCGGTCTTAGCGCGTTGCATCGACGATACGCGCCGGATCGACGCCGGCGATCGCCGTGTTTTTCACGACGTGATCCGGGCAGTACAACAGCGGTTCGAGAAAATAGGTGCCCGCGCCGAATGCCGCGGTGAACCGCCGGTGCAGCGCTTCGATGGTCCGCGCGAGCGCGACGGCGACATTGCGTTCGGTTTGCAGATAGACCTTGACGAGGCCCTTCGGTGTTTCGCGGAGAAAGCCGGTTTTCTGCTCGACGATCATCACGCGGCCCGACGGGCTGACGATCACGAAATCCGCTTCGCCGAACACCGAAAAACCTTCATGCAGCCGGGTCCAATGAACCCCGTGATAGACCGTGTAATCGTCCGGCAACGCGGTTTCCAGCAGGCTCAGCGTTTCGCGTTCGCGGACGGCCGCACCGGTGGCGGCGAGATTTTTCCAGTCGTCGGGAATGATGCGGGCCATGCGGTGCCTTAGAGTTGACGCGAGCCTGACGCAGCATCAGGCGTGAATCGAACGGACGGATCGGACCGGCTCATTGTACGCAAGGGCGATGCCGCGACGGCCGGTGCGATCGCGGACCCGATCGTGTATCTTTATGCGTTCGATGCCGGGCGCACGCAGCGGGTTGCGCGCACGATCAATTGCCATAAACGGCCGCGAGAATGGGCCGTCGATTTTCACGGGAGTGACTGGATGCTTACGATCTGGGGCCGAGCGAATTCGGTGAATGTGCAGAAAGTCTTGTGGTGTTGCGACGAGTTGGGTCTGGCTTACGAGCGTATCGATGCGGGCTTGCAGTTTGGCCGCAATACCGAAGCCGGGTATCTCGCGATGAACCCGACGGGCCGCATTCCGACGCTGGTGGATGGCGACTTCGTGTTGTGGGAGTCGAATTCGATTTTGCGGTATCTGACGATGCAGTATGGCCCGACGAGTCCGTTGTATCCGGCTGAGCCGCGCGTGCGGGCGGGCATCGACCGATGGCTTGACTGGTCTCTTTCGACGTTGCAGCCGGCGGAGCGGCCGGTTTTCGTCGGTTATGTGCGGACCCGGCCGGAAGATCGGGATGTCGCGCAACTCGCCGTCGATGTGGCGAGTGTCGAGGCACTCTGGCGGGTGGTCGATGCGCATTTGCAGGCGCATTTTTATCTTGAAGGCGAGCAGTTTACGCTTGCGGATATGGTGATTGGGGCGTTCGCCAAACGGTGGTTTGGGGTTGAAGGGTTGGAGCGCGCTGGGCTCGCGGCGTTGGAGCGGTGGTATTTGAGGGTGGCTAATCGGCCTGGGTTTAAGAGGTATGTGGATTTGGTTTTGACTTGATGGTTTTGGTTTGGGGTTTGGGGTTGGTTTGGGGTTGGTTTTGGGTCGGTTTGGTTGTCCCGTTTTCACGTCGGTCTGCCTGGATCGTCCCTGTGCGGGACCGCACCTACTTTTCTTTGCTCGCGCAAAGAAAAGTAGGCAAAAGAAAGCGCGTTTACACCGCCACTTCGTAGCGAGTGGCGTCTAGTATTTTTCGGGTAGTGGTCCGCGCACGATTTGAGTTGCCGCACCGCTAGACTTGGTGACAAATGGTATGGACGCCTCCCCCTCGCGAGGGCTGCTGATCGAATGGTCGGGGCGCGACCAGGAAGGTGGGTTCTCGCAACCGACGGCCTCAGATGTGCCAGAGTGGAAGTTGGGCAACGTACCACTTGAGGAAGGAGAACCCAAATGAAGCTTACTCCGGTTGGTGTCGATATTGCGAAGCAGGTGTTCCAGGTCCACTGGGTTGATCCGCAAACAGGCGAGGTCGTCAGCCGGCAGATCCGACGCGCCACGTTTCTGTCGCACTTTGCAAATCGCGCGCCGTGCCTGATCGGCATGGAAGCGTGTGGCGGTTCCCAGCACTGGGCGCGTCATCTGGAGCAGATGGGTCATCAGGTGAAGTTGATGCCGGGCCAGGCGGTCAAGGCGTTTGTGAGCGGTAACAAGAGCGACGTGGCTGATGCACGGGCAATCTGGACCGCGGTACAGCAGTCGGGCGTGAGGTCCGTGACGGTCAAGACTGAATCGCAGCAGGCCGTGCTGGCATTGCACCGGATGCGCCAGCAACTGATCAGGTTTCGCACGATGCAGATCAATGGATTGCGTGGGCTGCTGACGGAATACGGTGAAGTGATGGCGGTAGGCCGCGCCGCGCTGAACCGGGCGATGGCTGATGTGCTGGCGCGCCTGGAGGCGCGTTTGCCCACGATGCTGGTGGACACGCTGCGTGAGCAGTGGCAGCGGCTTGACGTTCTCGATGAGCAGATTGCGCGAATCGAACGCCGCTCTCGGACTGGATGAAGGAAGAGCGTGCCTGCCACAGATCGCCGACATTCCCGGCGTCGGGCTGCTGACAGCGACCGCTGCTGTGGCGACGATGGGCGACCCCAAAGCGTTTCATTCAGGACGTGAGTTTGCGGCCTGGCTGGGTCTGGTGCCCAGACAGACCGGCACCGGTGGCAGGATCAGACTGCATGGGATCAGCAAACGCGGTGATGTGTATCTGCGCACACTGCTGATCCACGGTGCACGATCGGTGCTCGCGCGCGTGAAAGAGCCGTGCCCGTGGATCGAGCAGTTGGGCCGGCGGCGCCCGCATAACGTGGTAATCGTTGCGTTGGCCAACAAGATGGCCCGAACGATTTGGGCGCTGCTGGCGCACGGGCGTACGTACGAGAAAGGCTATGTGAGTACGCGAGCGGCGTAAGCGCTGCAATGACTGAATAAACCGGTTTTGCAGGAGATGGGATGTCAAAGGTTGCGCAAGGTAATTGAGTGTGATGGCACACAGGTCAGACCGGGACTCACCAAACCTGAACTGCCTTGCGGGCTAACAGCCCGTGTGTCAAGTGAGGCGTGAGCCAGCGGATTCCATCGAGGCCAGCGGGTTCGACCTGCAACAAGGCCGGATATAAAGCCGCAGCCTTCCTGTCTACCAACACACACGAAATCCCTTGGCAAACGGGAGGCGTCCATATAAAGGCAGTCATTCGTTCCGGCTGTTCGCTTCGCGACAGCCGTTGGGCACAGCCCCGTCTTTTTCTCCCAACGCCATTCGCGCGCTGCACTCCGTCGGTCACAACACCCATTTTCCTGGCATGCGCCGGTCGGGTCTCGCTCGCAAAATTCCAAGCTACGCGGAACGTCGAAAGCATCGCGAAGTCGGGCGAATGCCGTGCCGCAAACCGGGCTTCGATCCGACGCCGGAACCGTCGAAAAAGCGGGCAAATGACGTGGCGCAAATGGGTTTTTGAAGCAGGCTACCGCCGCGAAGCGGGCGGGATGTGCGGGCGCGGACCACCGAGAAAAACGGACCGCCAACTCCAAACGTGCGCGGACCACTACCCGAAAATTAATAGACGCCACTCGCTACGAAGCGGCGGTGTAAACGCGCTTTCTTTTGCCTACTTTTCTTTGCGCGAGCAAAGAAAAGTAGGTGCGGTCCCGCACAGGGACGATCCTGGCAGACCGACGTGAACACGGGACAACCAACCCAGAGCAGACCAAAAACCAAAGATCAAAAAACCAAAAAAACCAAATCAAAACCATCACTTCAAAACCTCACTCCCCCTCAACCTCTCCACCGCCAGATCCACAAACACCCGAACCTTGCTCGCCGCATGGCGCCCCTCCCGATGAACCACATGCACCGGCAGCCTCGGCGGCTCGAACGCCTCCAGCACCACCTTCAACCGCCCATCCGCGACATGCTGCGCCACCTGATACGACAACACCTGCGTCACCCCAAACCCCGATAACGCCGCCGCAATCGCGGTATCGTTCGTCGTCGTCGTCATCCGGGCCTTCAACGTGCCGGTCATCCTCGGCACGCCCGCCCGAAATCGCCATTGCGGCAACGACGATCCGCCGCTCGCGGATACCAGCACGTGACGCTCCAGATCGGCTGGATCGTCCGGCTCGCCATGCTGTTCCAGATATTCCGGTGACGCACACACCACCCGCCGCACACTGCCGACCTTCACCGCATGCATCGACGAATCGGCAAGCTCGCCGATCCGGATCGACAGGTCGAATCCCTCGTCCACCAGATTCACCACGCGATCCAGAAACCAGCACCGTACGTCCACGTCTGGATGACGCTGCAAATACTCGGTGACGATCGGCGTCACGTGGATCCGGCCAAACATCACCGACGCGGTAATGCTCAACAACCCGCGCGGTAGCGAATGCGCACCAGCTACGGCCAGATCGGCTTCCTCCATATCCGCCAGAATCCGCCGGCAACTCTCCGCATAACCCACGCCCGCGTCGGTCACCCGAACGATCCGCGTCGTTCGCGTCAACAACCGCACGCCCAGTGTGTCCTCGAGTTCGCCCACCATCCGCGTGACCACCGACGGCGAAACGTTCAGCTTGCGCGCGGCCGATGCAAATCCCCCTGTGTCCACCACGCTCAAAAACGCGGTCATTGCCTGCATGCGGTCCATAAAAATCGCGCTCATGTCGATAGGTCCCGCCAGCATACCGCACACCTTTTGCGCTGTTCGTCACGCCGCCACGGTCCGCGCTCCGCGACGTCAGCGTCAGAGATCCAGCACGAGTCGCCCCGGCGATCCGTCTTGCGACGCGGCCGGCACCGCGCAACAGATCAGCGCTTCGCCGTCGCCGATCTCTGCCGTCGGCTCACGCAGATACGCCACCGAACCTTCGATCACCCGCGTCCGGCAACTGCCGCACGTGCCCACCCGGCAACTGAACTCCGGCGACAAACCCCGAACTTCCGCAAGCTCGAGCAGACTGCCCAATTCCGGCGCCCAGCGCGCTTCCTTCGCCGACTGGATGAATGTCACCGGCACCGCTTCGACAGACGGCTGAAGCGCCGCCTGATGCGTCGCAGCGCTATCGTCACGCGCGCCGCTGTCCGCCGTCGCGCGTTGCCGCTTCAGCCCGGACGGTCCGAACGATTCCGCGTGAATCCGGTTGTCGGCGACGTTCAGCGCGAGCAAGCCGTCGTACAGGTCCTGCATGAATCCGCCCGGCCCGCACAGGTAAAAATCGAAGTCGTTGAACGGCAGGATCTCCGTCAACAGATCCGCCGTCACGCGACCGTCGAAATCGAAATCGATGCGCCGCTGCGCGTCCGTCCTGTCGCTCAGCACACGCACCCGTTCCACCGCGCCGTTCGATGCGTTCACCAGCGCGTCGATCTCTTCGTCGAACGCGCGCTCCGCTTTCGTGCGCGCCGCGTGAATGAACCACACCGGCCGCATCCGACGCGTGCGCAATCCTTCATAGACGATCTGCCGCAGCATCGCCAGCATCGGCGTCACGCCGACGCCGACTGCAATCAGCACGGCTGGCCGCTGGCTCGACGCATCGATGGTGAACGCGCCGGCCGGCGCGCGCGCATCGAGCGTGTCGCCGACCTTCAGCGTGTCGTGCAGATGCTGCGACACGCGGCCGTCGCGCTTGACGCTGATCCGGTAAATCCCGTCCGACGGCGCGACCGATAACGTGTACGTGCGGATCACCGGCTTGTGGTCGCCGGGCAATGTCACGCGAACCGGCAGATGCTGACCGGCGGCGTGCGGAATCAGCCCCGCGCCGTCGTCGGGCTGAAGATGAAACGAACGGATCGCCGTGCTTTCATCGACGATCTTCGTCACCCGATACGGCCGCCACGCATTGCCGATCTTCGCGGCGGCGAGCCGGGCCGCGCTTTGCGCCCAGTTGCCGGTCAGTTGCGAATTCGGCGATGCACCATTCACACGATCGCGCCACCGCACCGGCAATGCATCCGGCCGATACACGACACGTTGCGGCGTCACCTTCCACAAGCGCTCCGCGCCCTGGAACGTCGCGATTTCGGGCGAATCCAGCACGATTTCGGCTGCACCGCTCACTTGCAGCAGATCGCCGGTCGTGTAATCGACAAACACCAGACCGGCGCGCGGATTCACGAGCAGATTGCCGAGCGTGTTGAAAAACAGGTTGCCCGCGAAGTCGGGAACCGTCAGCACACCGTCGTCGCCAACCCGCACGAAACCGGGATTGCCGCCGCGATGCGATACGTCCACCTTGCGCTGGCGGACGCCGCTAATGCCAGATTCGCCAGATTCGCGCGGTTCGCCCTGTTCGTCGAGATCGACATACGACGCGACGAAAAACGAATCCGAACGCCCGATCAACGCCTTCGCGCGCGGGTCCAGCGCGTCCATCACCTGCGGCGCGTGGTTCGAATGCGTCGCGGGATCGCGTGTGAATTCCGGGTCGCGCTGAAAAATATACTGCGGGCAATTGCCGAAACTCTCGCCGACGGACAGCGCGAAACCGCTCGCGTCGTCGCGCTCGACGACTCCGTTCAGACGGTTGCGCCGACGCGTCGCGAGATCGATGCCGAGCAGGCCGATCGCGTCGCCGTCGTTCATTCCCGCGTCCGCCGGATCCGACGGATCGCGCGGCACGCCGATCCGCAGATGCGCGTCGTCCGGCGCACGCAGAAACCCAGGCCGCCCAGCGCGCAAGGTCGCCCACACGTCGCCGTGCGGATCGACTGCACCGAGCACGACGAACGACAGCAACGGATAAAACTGACGATGCTGATCGACCAGACGACGACGGACCACACGGCGCCCGACGTCATCCATTCTCTCCGCGACGCCGGCCCGTCGCTGCAACGTCAACTCGCCCGCATGCCACGGCGACGCCGGTACGGCTTGAGTTTCGGTGTTCATCACATGACCTCAGGCCGTCAATCCGGCCGCAGATTTCGTGAATTCGACAAAGCCCGGCAACGCCTCGACGCGCGCAAGCCACGCGTTCACGTTGGCATACGCGGCCAGATCGACATTGCCTTCCGGCGCACGCGCGATATAGCTGTACAGCGACACATCGGCGATGGTCGGATGGGCGGCGGCAATCCACTCGCGGCCCGCCAGTTCCGCGTCGATGACGCTCAACACACCGTGCGCGCGGCTGATCGCTTCGTCGGCATTCAACGGCGCGTTGAACACCGTAATCAATCTTGCCGCGCACGGACCCGCCGCAATCTGCCCCGCCGCCACCGACAACCAGCGCTGCACCGCCGCCGCGCCTTCCGGCGTTTCCGGCAACCACGCGCTCTTGCCGAACTTCTTCGCCGCGTAGACGAGGATCGCGTTCGAATCGGCAATCACCGTGTCGCCATCGACCAGCACCGGCAGCTGGCCGAACCGGTTCAGCTTCAGAAAATCGGCTTGTTTGTGCGCCTTCGCGGCGAGATCGACTACGACCAGTTCATGCCCCGCGCCAATCAGCGACAGGAACAGATGCGCGCGATGCGCATGACCGGACAGCGGGTGGTAATACAGCTTCATGGCAGGACTCCGTGGTGTGAACGACGCAAGGTTTCGATGACTGGCAGTCTAGGCGCGCGCGCCGGGAAGCTGAATACGGCGCACGGCGATTTCACTATTGCTCGAACGCGAATGGTGGCGGCGCGCGCCCGCTCAAGCATCCGCAAAAAGTACGGCCGTGCGATCTCTCATCAAGTTTTCAGGCGGGAGGTCGTTATCCACATGAAAGCGCCTGCCATAGAACACCGGATACACCATGTGCCGAACCACGACGATCACTGCCGCTTTCAGCTTCGGTGCGGGTTTTCCCGCGCTGCCGACAGCCTGCGGCGAGCCGTTGTGGCAAACGCCTGCGACGGACTGAACCCTAAACGAACCCATGCAACCGTCAGGCCGCCTCTACACCCCATTTTTCGCCCGTTTTCGCACGCTGCTGATCGCCAGCCTTCTGAGCGCGATCGCGATCGGCATCGTCGGGACGGCCACCGCCTTGCTGTATCGCTCGCATGAACAGGCGGGCGCGGAGTTCGAACGCGCATCGCGAATCAAGGATGCCATCGAAGAACTGCAAACGCTGCATGTCGAAGCCAATACGGACTTTCTGAAAGGGCTCGGCACCGCGCAATGGGCGTCGTCCGCGTGGCCGATTCCACGCGTCGGCGCGGCGACGCGGCTCTACAACGAACTGTCGTATGCGTATCTCGATCACCCTGCCGATGTCGCGGCCGTCGATGCATTGCGTCACGCAACGGCGCAATGGGAATGGCAACTCGATCTGGTCGCGAATCGCGCGATGCAATCCGGTCAGCGCATCGCTGTCGACAGCGCGACGTTATTGCAGGCGAACGAGACGCTGCGCAAGATCACCAATTGCCTGGCTGCATTGCGCATCGAACAGGATGCGTTCATCGCCAACAATGCGGAAGCGACCGCGCAACGTCTCGCCACCCAGCGCATCGTGCTGATCGTCGCGGGCGCGGCGGCGTTCCTGTTTCTCACGTATGGATTCGTCGCGAATCATCGTGCGGCGCTGGCGCGTGCACGCGTGCGGATCGTCGCGGAAGAAGCCGAAATGCGCTTTCGCGAGTACTTCGTCAATCATCCACTGGCGATGCTGATTTACGACTCGCACTCGCTCGATGTGCTGACCGCGAATCATGCGGCCGCGAAACAGTACGGCTATGCGGACGGCGACCTGGAAGCGCTGTCGCTGACCGATCTCGTGCCGTCGGACCGGATGGTCTCGTTCCTCGCCGATCTCGAAGCGTGCCGCACGGTACCCAATCCGAGCGGTTCCGCCGGTGTGCGACGCCAGCTTCGCCGCGACGGATCGACCCTGTTCGTCGAAGTCTCGTACCACTATTTGCGCTACGCGGGACGCGACGCGTGTTTTATCGTCGCAATCGACGTCACCGAACACGAGCAGGCCAAGGAAGCGTTGCAGCAGTCGAAACAGATGCTCGAAACCGTGATCAACGCCGTGCCGCACCGGATCTTCTGGAAAGATCCCGAGTCGCGTTACGTAGGCTGCAATCAGGCCTTCGCGGACGATGCGGGCATGGCATCGGTCAACGCCATCACCGGTATGACGGACGACGACATGCCGTGGCGCGCCGACGCCGAAGAAACGCGCGCGCTCGATGCGCGCGTGGTGCGCGAAGGCGGACGGATCGCGCCGTACGAACAGCGCTACCGGTTGAGCGATCGCCGCTGGCACTGGTTGCGCAAGACGAAGATCGCGTTGCGCGACGCGCAGGACCGCGTCACCGGCGTGCTGACCTGCTACGAAGACGTTACCGAGCGCAAGGACGCGGAACTCGCGCTGCGTCTGCGCAGCCGCGCGCTCGACGCGATCGTGAATGCCGTGCTGATTACCGAGGCGATGCCCGGCGGCAATCAGATCCGCTATGCGAATCCGGCGTTCCAGCGCATCACCGGTTACCGTTTCGACGAAGTGACCGGACGCGACTGCCGCTTTCTGCAAGGCGACGATCACGATCAGCCCGGCATCGACGAAGTACGCGATGCGCTGCATGCGCAGCGCGACGTCACCACGCTCGTGCGCAATTACCGCAAGGACGGCTCGCTGTTCTGGAATCAGCTGTATATCGCGCCGGTGCCCGATGAAAACGGCGTCGTCACACACCATATCAGCGTCGTCAACGACGTGACGGAACTGGTCGAATCGCGCGATATGCTGCATTCGCAGGCCCGTTTCGATGCACTGACCGCGTTGCCGAATCGCACCATGCTCGGCGAACGGCTGGCGGCGTCGATCACCGAAGCCGCACAGAACGGCACCGATCTCGCCGTGCTGTTCATGGATCTGGATCACTTCAAGGATGTCAACGACAGCCTCGGACACGGCGCGGGCGACCGTCTGCTGCGCGAGGTCGCGGTGCGCCTCGCCAATTGCATCGACGACGACGATACGATCGCGCGCTACGGCGGCGATGAATTCGTGCTGCTGATCGCGCGTCCGCATGAGAATGGGCGGCTCGATCGCGTGCTGGCGCGAATCCGCGCGACGCTCGACGAACCGGTCCAGATCGACGGTATCGAACTGCACGTCGAAACGAGTATCGGCATCGCCTATTTCCCGGCGGATGGCGGCGACGCCGAAACGCTGCTGAAGAACGCCGACTTCGCGATGTATCGCGCGAAAACCAATGGCCGCAATAGCGTGGACCGCTTCGAGCCGACGCTCGCGACCGCCGCCGAAGAACGCATCGCCATGTCGCGGCGGATGCGCCGTGCACTGAAAAACGGCGAGTTTCATTTGAGCTACCAGCCGCAGGTCAATCTGCGCACCAATATCGTCACGGGCGTCGAGGCGCTGTTGCGGTGGTACGACCCGGAGCTGGGTCCGATCAGCCCGGCCAGCTTCATTCCGGTCGCGGAAGAAAATGGCCTGATCGGGCAGATCGGCGAATGGGCGTTGAACGAAGCGTGCGCGCAAGCGGTGGCGTGGAAGGACGTTTTGCCGGGCGTCACGATGTCGGTCAACGTGTCGGCGCGGCAACTGGCGCGCGGCGATTTCGAAATCGTCGTGGCGCGCGCGCTGGGATCGACCGGTCTGCCGGCCCAGCTGCTCGAACTGGAAATCACCGAAACCGCGTTGATGGCGCAAGGCGCGACGGACACGTTGCAGTCGCTGCGGCAGATCGGCGTGGGCATCGCCATCGACGATTTCGGCACGGGGTATTCGAGCCTTGCCTATATCCGCAACTTCGCCGCCGACCGGTTGAAGATCGATATTTCGTTCGTGCGCGGTATCGGCCAGAGCCGCGAAGACGAAGCGATCATCCGGGCCATTCTGGCGCTCGGCCGCACGCTCGACTTCACGGTCGTCGCGGAAGGCGTCGAGACGCTCGAACAGCTGGGCTTTCTGGCGATGCACAACTGCCACACCGTACAGGGCTATTTCTTCGGCCGCGCGATGCGGCCCGACGAAGCCGCGAGCTTTATCGACGACTTCAACCGTCAGGCCGCCGAAATCGCATAACGCGGGAATCTTGCATGCGTCCCGCGCATGCATGCGTGTGGATCATGCGTCGATGCATGCCGTGGACGCATGCATGCATCCGGCACCCGCACTCCGCGAAAACCCCGCCCCTTTCGCGCTCCCGCTTACGGCGAACTGCTCCTAAACTTACAGCGGGCCGTCGTCCTCTGTGTCTCTCCCACGTCAGCCCGCCGATCGAGGATGTCTGCCGGATCGTCCGGTCCGGTTCCTATAACGACATGGTGGAGAAAGACGATGACATCACGCCCACACACGGCGGCCGGGATGGCGTGTGCCGCCCTTTCAGCATTGGCGGTGCTGGCGCTAGGCGCCTGCCACAGCGGTCACGACGATGACGGCAATAGCTCGCAAAACAATACCCTGCCCAGCTTTGTCTCCAGCGCGGTAAAAACCCAGAGTTACGACGGCAGTTCCGACGACCTTTTGACGGCCGGACTCGGCAAGACCGGACTCGCGTCGGCGACCGCGCCCGCCATCGCGAATGCCGCGCAACCGACCGCCGCCGAACTGCGTCGCCTCGCGATCTGGTCGAACTATCGCGCGCTCGTCGATATGACGGCGAACGGCGGATACGGCCGCTTCTGGGGGCCGAATGTGGATCTGAGCGGCAACGACACGCTCGGCGAAGGCAAGATCGCCGGCAAGGAATATCTGGCTTTCGCCGACAACGGCGGCGGCAAACAGAACGTCAGCCTGCTGGTGCAGATCCCCACCAGCTTCAACCCCGATCAACCGTGCATCGTGACCGCGACGTCGTCCGGTTCGCGGGGCGTCTACGGCGCGATCTCGGCGGCGGGCGAATGGGGCTTGAAACGCGGCTGCGCGGTCGCGTATACGGACAAAGGCTCGGGCAACGGCGCGCATGAACTCGCGACCAACCTGGTCACGCTGATCGACGGCACATTGCAGATCGCGGGCATCGCGGGAAATTCGAGCCTCTTTGTCGCAGCGCCCGGCAGCACGACGCTCCCCGCGTACAACGCCAGTTTCCCGAATCGCTACGGCTTCAAGCACGCGCACTCGCAACAGAATCCGGAAAAGGACTGGGGCACGAATACGTTGCAGGCGGTGCAGTTTGCGTACTGGGCACTGAACGATTCGTACGGCACGCTCGACGGCTCGACCCGCAAAGTGCGCTACCCGTCGGGCAGCATCACGACCATCGCCGCGTCGGTCAGCAATGGTGGCGGCGCAGCGCTGGCGGCGGCCGAGCAGGACACCGGCAACTGGATCACCGCCGTGGTGGTCGGCGAGCCGCAGATCAACCTGAAGTTGAGCGCGCCGGTCGGCGTGTTGCAAGGCGGCGTGCCCGTCAGCGCATTCGGCAAACCGCTTGCCGATTACATGACGCTCGCGAACCTGTTGCAGCCGTGCGCGGCGCTCGCGCCCGCCGCCGCTGGCGCGCCGTATGTCACCGCGTTGCCGGTCGCGACGACCACGGCGATCCGTACCGCGCGTTGCGCGTCGCTCGCCGCCGACGGCGTGATCACCGGTTCCGACACGACCACGCAGGCAAACAATGCGCTCGCGTTGCTGCATCAGAACGGCTACCTGGTCGATTCGGACTATCTGCAAGCGCCGATGTGGGACACCCAGGCCGT
Source organism: Paraburkholderia sp. (assembly GCF_028283785.1). Taxonomy (GTDB): domain Bacteria; phylum Pseudomonadota; class Gammaproteobacteria; order Burkholderiales; family Burkholderiaceae; genus Paraburkholderia. The sequence goes on from NZ_JAPWKB010000017.1 coordinate 25,406, forward strand.
GCCTGCGGTCGCCGTGACCTATGCGAATGCGTACACGATGTCGAGCGTCACCGACAACCTCTGCAACTTCAGTTTCGGCACGACGACCCTTGCCGGCGCAGCGGGCGCGACGCCCGCCGTATCGCCGATGCTGACGGTGTTCGGCAACGGCAACGGCGTGCCGCCGACCAACGGCGTCAACCTGATCTACAACACCGGGACGTCCGGCGCGGCGGATCATCGGCTGGCCACCGCGGACGGCAGCTATGCGGGCGCCGCATGCTTGCGCGCGCTGTGGAGCAACGGCGATTCACGGATGACGTCGAGCGTCGATGCGATCCGTGTCAGCGCGAACCTGCACGGCAAACCGGCGATCATCGTGCAGGGACGCTCGGATGCGCTCGTGCCGATCAATCACGCGTCGCGGCCCTATGTTGCGCAGAACCAGGTGGCCGAGGGCAACAAGAGCAAGCTGGTGTTTTACGAAGTGACGAACGGTCAGCACTTCGACGCGTTCCTCGGCGTGGCGGGTTTCGACAACCGCTTCGTGCCGGTCCACTACTACAACCTTCAGGCGCTGAACCTGATGTGGGCGTATCTGAAGAACGGCGCGGCATTGCCGCCTTCGCAGGTGATTCACACGACACCGCGTGGCGGCACGGCGGGCTCGGCGCCGGCATTGACGACGGCGAACCTGCCGTCTATTTCCGCCACACCCGGCACCGACACGATCACGGTTTCAGGCGGCGTGATCAACGTGCCGCAATAGCGTGGCGTGCTAAAGGAAACCCAATGAATTGCGGCGCGATCTAAGGTTTTACCCTTAGCGCGTCGTGACAAAAATATGAACAGGCCGTTCGCCAGGCAACTGAAAATCATCGACGCGGCCAACGCGCACATCGTGAACCAGATGCCAAAGCTGAAGCGCGCGAGCTTCCGCTTCCGCGCGTGTGGTGGTGACGCCCCAACCGTCGAGCAGATTCCGCCGGGTCTCGATGATCCGGCTAAGGGCGCTGCGACGTGCCATGAACATTCGATCCATTTGAGTGAGCGAAAAGAACAAGTGGGTAACGCGCGAGTGCCACATATTAACCAGCTTACAACGCGCCGTATATGCTCCACTGCACGAAGCTGGCAGAAAATCCCGCCCGCTTGGCAGTAATCGCAGGGCGGTTCGTTTTGCGCTGCGGCATGCCGTTTCGTACACTCGTTCCACTGTCACACACACATGGAGCAGCGAAATGAGCACAGTCATTGCCGGCATCAAAATCCCAGATAGCAAGATGGCGCGTGAAGCAACGCAACTTGTCCGCGACACCGAAACCGATCTGCTGTTTCATCACTCGACCCGCGTGTTTCTGTTCGGCGCATTGACCGGCGAGCGCCAGCAACTCAAATACGATGCGGAGTTGCTGTACATCGGCGCGATGTTCCATGACATGGGACTGATGGAAAAATACAGCAGTGCCACCGAGCGTTTCGAAGTAGACGGCGCGAACGCCGCCCGCAACTTCCTTAACGGTTATGGAATCGGCGACGCCGAAATCGAGCAGGTGTGGGACTCCATCGCATTGCATACCACGCCGGGCATTCCGAAGTTCAAGAAGCCGGTGGTCGCACTGGTGACGGCAGGCGTCGAGATGGATGTACTCGGACTCGCATACGACGAGTTCAGCGACGAGCAACGCAAACTGGTCGTCGCCGCGCATCCGCGTGGGCAAAACTTCAAGGAAGGCATTATCGATGCGTTTGCGAAAGGCACGATTCACAAGCCCGAAACGACGTTCGGCAATGTGAAGGCCGACGTGCTCGCACTGAAAGATCCGGGCTATAAGCGCCTGAATTTTTGCAGCATCATTCTGGGCTCGGCGTGGAACGATTCGACGGTCGAGGTCGGTGCATGCCGCAATCCGGCGCATTCGCATTGATACGCACGGCCGTCTGAATGGAATACGGCGCGCCGCGTGTGGCGTGACAGAACGCGCTATTGCGCGCTATAGCGGTCGCCGCGATCCAGATCGTCCGGAAACATATAGGACGAGACGAATGAAACGAAGGCGGCGCCCTTTAGCAGGCACTCGACGGCCGAGCAGTAAAAACCCAGCCGGAACAGACGGTATTCGGCAGGCAGGTCGAATGCGACCGCCATTACGCTGAGGCCGCATAGAAACACATAGGCCACCCGCGCAATCCGGCTGTGCAGCATCACACCCGTCACGAGACTGATCCACACCAGCTTCGCGATCACGGAGGCGCCTGCATCCAGCGGTGTCTGACTGACCCACAATTCGACCGGCAACTCGCAAACGGCCCACACACCCGTCGCGATGACGAGCCAGCGTGTCCATTGCCCAAGCGGCACACCTGCCGCGCGAACTGCCTTGCTCGCGACTTCACGCGCTTCGCGCTGCACCTGAAATTCGATGCCTTCGCTAGCGGTTGGAACAGCGCGGTCATCGTCATTCATCACGTGCTCCTAACGTCTGGCCGTCGGCATTCAGCCACGGTTAAGCCACTCTACTACTCCGTAAAAAAGCGCGTATGAAAAGTGTGCATCTGCTCGCCGCGCGAGCATTTTTTCATTAAATGAATCGATGACGCGGTTTGCATGCGTGGCGCGCATGCATGCAAAAAACGCATCAAGCGATACCAAAACTCGCCCGATAGTCGTTCGGCGAAACACCGAGACGCTTTTTGAAGACTGTGCGCATCCGCTCGGCCGTACCGAAACCGCAGTTATAGGCGATCACTTTCAACGGACGGTCGCTGCTTTCGAGTGCGTTGCGCGCCGCATCGACTCGCGCCCGCTCGACGAATTCACGCGGCGTGATATCCGTCGTCTCGACGAACACGCGGGCGAAACTGCGCTCGCTCATCTTCGCGACCTGCGCAAGTTGCTGAATCGACAGGGTTTCATTCAGATGCGCAAGCACGAACGATTGAACCCGGGCAACCGGCGAATCGTCCGCGACCAGTGCGCCGAGATACGGACTGAACTGCGACTGGCCACCGCGCCGTTGCGCATAGACGACCAGACGTTTCGCGACCGCCAGTGAAACGCGTGGACCGTGGTCTTCAGCGACGAGCGCCAGCGCAAGATCGATCCCGGCCGTGACCCCTGCGGAAGTCACGAGCTGGCCGTCGCGCACCCAGATCCGGTCCGGTTCGACGCGGGCCAGCGGAAAAGCGCGCGCCAGCTTGTCGGTGTGACACCACAGCGTGGTCGCGGCGCGCCCGTCGAGCAAACCGGCATGGCCGAGCGCGAATGCACCGGTGCAGATCGAGCCCAACCGGCGGCATCGTGTCGAGACCGAGACCAGCCATGCGCCGAGTCGCGGATCGGGTGCGTCGTCCGGCATGCCCGGGCCGCCCGCGACCAGCGCGGTATCGTAGTAGCCGTCGGCTGCGTCACAGGTTGCATGCGCAAGCATCAGCGTGCCGTTCGATGCGCGGATCGCGCCGCTGTCCACGCTGACCATTTCGATGTCGTAGCCGTCGCCCGGCGCGACAAACGTGTTCGCCTCGGCCAGCACATCGAGCGGGCCGGCGACATCCAGCGCCTGGACTTCGGGGAAAATCGCGAGCGCGACCTTGCGTCGCGAGGTTGAATCCGTTTTTTTCATCGTGCGTGGTGTGTGATGCGTGATTCATGCGTGGTTCATCAGCGAGGCATACCTTAGCGCAAACCGCGTCGCTGGATCGGCGATGGTGCACGAAGCTTGCTTCTATACTAGCCAGAACACGATCGAAACCGTCGTCCAATCCGCGTGACCCACCTGAGCGAGCCCGATAACCGATGTCGATGGACAAGGAACGAGACTTAAGGACCAGCAAGAGTCGAGCGTTGCTGCTGCTGGCGATCGCAGCCGCCGTGTTCGTGACGACCGCGTGCCTGCCACGCGGCGTCTGGATCGACGGAATCAAGGCCGTTTCCGAAGCGGCGATGGTCGGCGCACTCGCCGACTGGTTCGCCGTGGTGGCGCTGTTCCGGCGCGTGCCGATTCCCGTGATCTCGCGTCATACCCAGATCATCCCGCGCAACAAGGATCGAATCGCCGACAACCTCGCGATCTTCGTGCGCGACAAATTTCTCGATCCGTCGTCGATCGTCGGCCTGATCAAGAAGCACGACCCCGCGCTGACGCTGACCCGCTGGCTCACGTCGCCCGCAAGCGCGGACGCGCTCGGCGGCTACGTGGTGCGCATGCTGAGCGGCATCCTCGATCTGACCGACGATGTGCGCATCCAGCGCTTTATTCGCGACGCGCTGCATACCATGCTAGACAAGATCGACCTGTCGCAATCCACCGCCGCGATTCTCGATACGTTGACGAAAGACGGCCGTCATCAGGAACTACTCGACAAGGCAATCGCGCAAGGCGTCAAGCTGTTGCAAGAGCCGGAAACCCGCAGTTTTATCGCCGCGCGCATCGTCGACTGGCTGAAAAGCGATCATCCGAAGAAAGAGAAACTGTTGCCGACCACATGGCTCGGCGAACATGGCGCGGAAATGGCGGCCAACGCCGTCAACCGGGTGTTGACGCAGATCGGCGACGATCCCGACCATCAGGTGCGCAAGAATTTCGACGACATCGTGCAGCGGCTGATCGACAAGCTGAAACACGATCCGGCCTTTGTCGCAAAGGGCGATGAAATCAAACAGCGTCTGCGCGATAGCGAAGCGCTGAATCTGTATATCCGCGATTTATGGAACCAGTTGCGCAACTGGCTCAAGGACGACCTGAACCGTAGCGACTCCGCGACCCGCGCGAAGGTGGCCTCGATGGGAAAATGGGTCGGCGATGAACTGGCGCGCAACCCGCAATTGCGTCAGTCGTTAAACGACCATCTGGAAGAAGCGGCCGCCGCAATGGCGCCCGACTTTGCGGCATTCCTCACGCATCACATCAGCGATACGGTGAAGAAATGGGATCCGCGCGAGATGTCGCGGCAGATCGAACTGAATATCGGCAAAGACCTTCAGTACATCCGGATCAACGGCACGATCGTCGGCGGGTTGATCGGCGCGATACTGTACGGCACGTCGTATCTGATCGAGATGGTCAGGGCGTATCTGACGTAAATCGCATCGCGGCATGGCCGCACTGTTTTCGCAGATACGCCCTTGTTTCAGGCTCCGATCCGCAAATCGTCGATGGCACGTTGCCTGACGCCGAGATCGTCCCATAGCTCGGGATGACAGGTGAACAGCAGGATCTGATGCCGGCCCGCCGCGTCGAGCAGCGCCCGCTTGATGGCATCGCGTCGTGCTGCGTCGGTATGCACGGCCGCATCGTCGAGCATCAGCAAGGTCGGACGCCCCGCCTCCTTCAGCAGGTCGGCGTAAGCCAGCCGCGTCAGAATGCCGAGCTGCTCGCGCGTGCCGTAACTGAGCGCTTCGAGCGTATCGATTCTGCCCGCGCGATGCAGCGTCGCCGGACTCAGATCGTCACCGACGGTCATCGCCGATTGCGGAAAGATGCGCTTCAGATAGTGGCCCAGACGCTCGGTCAACGGTGCCTGCAATTGCGCGACCGCGGCGTCGCGTTCGGCCACCAGCACCTCGTCGAGCAGACGCAACGCACCTGCGCGCAGCGACAGTTCGTCGTGCCGCCGCTGTGCCTGCTCAGCGGCCGCCTGCGCCTGCGCGAGACGTTCGCCAAGCCCCGATGCGCCCACCGTTTCCAGTTGACTCCGGAGTTCCGCGATGCGCAGTTGCCGTTGATGCTGCTCGCTATGCGCCAGTTGCGCCGAATCGCGATAGCGCTTCGCTTCCGCTACCGGATCGTCGATGCGCGCGGCATCGAGTTCGAGCGTGCGGCTCGCCAGTTGCGCATTCAATGCCGCAACGTGCGCGCGTTGCTCGACCAGTTTTGCCTGCCACTGCGCGCGTTGCTGACGGAACGCGACGTCTTGCAACGACTGCTCGTTGCGCTGCAATTGCGCGGCAAGCGACGCAGCGGTAGCGAGCACCGTCGAGCGTTTTTCCGCTGTCTGCGCGAGCGCATGTCTTGCGGTATCGAGCGCTTCACGGGCAGCGTCGGCGCTGCGACGCGCGACGTCCGGTTCAGGCGCATCCGATACATCCGGCAATGCCGCGACACGGCTGTCGGCGGTCTGCAACCGCGCCAGCGTCGCTGCATGCGCTGCGCGCATGGATTCGATGCCCTTCGGCGCATGCGCTGCCAGAATCCTGGTCTGACTCTGCTGATGCGCGACCGCGGCTTTCCATTGCTCGTGACGCTGCGTCGCGTCCGCGAGCGATGCGACGCCGAGCGTGCGCAGACACTGCGCATGCTGCGATTCCAGCGCGCCCAGTTCGTCCAGCACCGCCGACAGATCGGATTCACCCGGCATCACCCGCAACTCGCCGAGCCCCGGCAAACCGATCGTCGTTGCATCGACGATACGCAACACGCCGTCGCCGCCGACGGTTTCGCCATTGACCGTCATCGCGCCCGTCAACCGGTATTCGATGCGCGTCATTGCCGCATCGCGACGCGCGCGTAACGGCACGAGCCGCGCATCGAGCTTGCGCAACCGGTCCAGCGTGTCCGCGTCGATCTCCAGTGCGGCAGCGGCTTGCGTGGCTTCCAGCACGGCCGCTTGCGCCGCTTCGGCAGCGGCTATCGCAGCATCGAGCCGTTCGATTTCGTCGCGGTACAACGCAATCTGATGCGTGAGGTCTTTCTCCGTGACGGCCGCGTTCGCGAGTTCGAGCGCGCGATTCGTGTCCGCGTGCGTCTGTTCGTGCTGCGCGACGCGCGCGACGGCCTGCGTGTGCGCGTCTTGCGCGGCGGCCGCATCCGCATTCGATGTGTCGAGTTGCAAACGCTCGCGCGCAACCGTCTGCTCCAGTTCTACCGCGCGCTGCTCATGCTGCATCGACACCGCGAGTTCCGCTTCGCTGACCTGCACGGCTTGCGCCAGCCCCTGCAAGCTGCGCTCCAGTTCGGCGGCGGCGTCGGCGCGCTTTTGCGCATCGACGGCCTTCTGCTCGTGCGCGTCCCACGGGCGCTTTTTCTGCGCGTCGTCGAATGCGTCCTGTTGGGATGCAAGCCGCGCGATGTTCTCGTCGAACTGCTGACGTTGACGCGCAAGTTCAGCGCATTCATGCTGGGATGCGGCCAACGCATGCTCGGCATCGGCGAGCGCGCCGGTCGATTTTTGCGTGCGCTCGGTCAACAGCTTGCGCAATTCGCGCTGCACGCTCGCAATCAACGCATCTTCACCGGCGGACTCGCGGCTGCCGGACAATTGAGCCAGCGCATCGCGTAGATACTGCGCCGCGTGTCCGCTCGAATCGCGGATCTCCTGAGTCTCGCCCTGCTGAACCCACAGTAAGCCGGGCACGCCTGCATGTTCCGCCTTGACCGCGCCGCGTGTCGCGCGCGAAAAACCGAGCAAGGCCGCCAGTTGCTCCTCGGCTTCGTCTTCGCTAAACGCCTTCGCGCCGATACGCAAGTCGCATCGCTGACGGCTGACGAACTGTTTGGCCAACGTGCATTCGACGCCGTCGAGCGTGAACGAAACTTCGACGGCAGGCTGACCGCCCGATTTGCCCCACGGCAACAGATCCTTCAGATGCGATGCCTTGTAGCGCTCCAGAAACACCGTGCGCACGGCTTCGGCAATCGTGCTTTTACCCGCTTCGTTCGGACCGGTGAACAGATTGAGCCCAGGCTCCAGCCCATCGATCACGAGCGGATCGGCGAACTGCTTGAACTCGCGAATCGCGATTCGGTTCAATCTCATGCGGACCTCGCTTCGCGCTGAATGCGTGCGAGCAACAGCAATGCTTCGGCGGCAAGCGCCGTCTGTCCGGCGTCCGCGCTGTTCACCTGAAGATCGCGCAAGCGCGCGACCACCTTGCCGAGATAACCGCTTTGCGCACCGAGCGCCGCGAGGTCGTCGTCGGTCGGCATGACCTGCAAAGCGGTCAGGTCGGCCCGTAGCGCGCGCGTGCGGGCCCGCGCTTCATCGACGGCGACATGCACCGCTTCGGCGTCGGCGAGCGCCGCTACGCCGCTTACGTCGAGCTTGAGTACATCGTCGGCGTTCAGGGTTTCGAGCCGCGCCTTCAGCGTCGCGACATCGCTCGGAACATCGACTCCCTGCTCCCAGCGATGCCAGCGATATTTGCCGACCCGCAGCGCCTCGACGACAGGCACGGCGCCGGGTTCCGCAATCGTCACGTCGAGCGCGAAGCCCGGATCGTTCGCACGAAAGCGATCCTGCTCATGCGTGCCCGAATACCAGATGCGATCGTCGACCTGGAAGCGGCCATGCCAGTCGCCGAGCGCGAGATAGTCGAGGCGCGCGCTGGCCGCACGATTCGGGTCGATCGGATTGGTGGAATCGATGCCTTCCTGGAGGATGCCGGTGACGCTGCCATGCGCGAGGCCCACGCGAAAATAACCGGTAGGCGTCGGCAATGCGTCGAAAAAGGACGTGGTGTCGTCGTAGGTAATGCGTTGGGTCAGCGGCGCGCACAGAAACGCGCAGCGCGCCTCGTCGAGTGCAATCACGCCCGGTGTCAGCACCACACGCACGTTGGCGGGAATGCAGTTCAGACGCTGCGCGCGAGTCCATACACTTTCGACCAGCGCGGCATCGTGATTGCCGGGCAGCAAGATCCACGGACCCGAATAACCCGCGAGCGCGCCGAACAGCCGCCGGATCACCGTATCCGAAGCGGTTTGCTGGTCGAACACATCGCCCGCGACCAGTACCGCATCGACGCCGCGCGACGCGGCTTCGGCGGCGATCCGGCGCACTGTTTCAAAGCGCGCCTCGGCCAGATGCGCGGCTTCGTCAGGCTCGAACTGCCCGAATTGCGTGCCGATCTGCCAGTCGGCTGTATGCAGCAGTCTGATCACTGCGCCTCCGTTCTGTTCATTGCATGCCTCGTTTTCATCGTGACGCGGATGTTACCGCGTCGACGACGTCAACAGGCATTCCCCGGCATAGGGAGAACGGAAACTACGGTGGCGAAGACTGCAATGACTGCCTTGACTGACGCTCAGGCAGCGAGACGGAACACGCCGATCGAGCGCTTCAACTCGGCCGCCTGCGTCTCCAGCGAACTCGCCGCAGCGGCGGCTTGCTCGACCAGTGCCGCATTTTGCTGGGTGACTTCGTCCATTTGCGTGACGGCCTGATTGACCTGCGTGATGCCCTTGCTTTGCTCGACGGATGCCGCTGCGACTTCGTTCATGATGTCCGTCACGCGACGGATTTCATGACGGATTTTCTCCATCGATGCGCCCGCTTCCTGCACGTGATCCGTGCCCGCTTCGACGCGCTGAACCGATTCGCCGATCAGTTCCTTGATGTCCTTCGACGCACTCGACGAACGTTGCGCAAGCCCACGCACTTCCGATGCGACCACCGCGAAACCGCGCCCGGCTTCGCCCGCGCGCGCCGCTTCGACGGCTGCGTTGAGTGCGAGAATATTGGTCTGGAACGCGATGCTCTCGATGATGCCGACAATCTCGGCCATCTTGCCCGAGCTCGTATTGATACCGTTCATCGTCTCGACGACATTCGCGACGACAGCGCCACCCTGCTCGGCCACTTGCACCGCTTGCGCCGCGAGCTGATTCGCCTGCCGCGAATTCTCCGCATTCTGCGTCACGGTGGATGTCAGTTCTTCCATGCTCGCAGCGGTTTCCTGCAACGACGCAGCCTGCTCTTCGGTGCGTTGCGACAGGTCCTGATTGCCCGCCGCGATCTGCTGCGCGGCCGTTGCGATCGAATCCGCGGACACGCGAATCGCACCCAGCGTATCCGTCAGTTGCGTCTGCATGCGTTTCATCGAATACAGAAGACTCGACCGGTCGTTCGACGCGGTTTGCACGAGCGCGCTCAAGTCGTTGTTGGCGATGCGATTGGCAATTTCCGCCGCGTAAGCCGGTTCGCCGCCAAGGGAACGCATGATGCCGCGATTGAGCGACATCACGACGAACGACAACGCCGCGCCGAGTACCGCGAGCACGCCCAGGTTCTTGAACAGCGCGACATGAAATTGCGCGTCGATATCGTCGACGTAGGCGCCCGTGGTGAGTACCCAATCCCACGGTTGATAGCCGGCGTTATACGAAATCTTCGGTGCGGCGACATTGGTGCCGGGCTTTGGGAAAGCGTATTCGGTAAAGCCTTTGCCGTCGCGCTTGACGATCGCGGCCGACTCGCGAAACACGTAGACGCCGTTCGGATCCTGATAGCCGCTCAGATCCTTGCCGTTCATCTCGGCTCGCGTGGGATGCATCACCACCACCGACGACGAATTGATCACCGCGAAATAGCCTTCGCTGCCGTAGCGCATGTTGCGGATCGTCGCGAGTGCCTGCTTCTTTGCCTCATCGACCGACATCCGGCCTGCGTTCGCTTCGGCCGCGAGCGTGTTGATCGCGCTGAGCGCGAGTTCCATCGCATTGGTGAGGTTATGCCGGCGGGCGTCGAATTGCGCCTGCCGAGCCTGAAACGCGTTGTAAGTGGACATGCCGACGAGGCACACCAGACTCAACACGAGCGGTAACCACAACTTCTGAACAAACGATAACCTCATACGAATGACACCTCAAACTGAATGACCGTAGAACGAAGGAACGCTCTGCTTTATCGCTGGAAGCGTCACGTTACCCAGCACTAACGGCCGTCAGTAAGAAATACTTGAGCGAATCGTATGGTATGCAGAAAGACGTCAGAAGCGATACGTGACGCCGAGTTGCAAAACCGGATAAAGCTTGTAGCGCTCGACCTTGTCGCTGATCTTCTGTTCCTGTTCCGCGATGTTTTGCGCCGACGTGAACGCGGTGTAAATCTCCGGCACGCTATACGTAGTGCGCGGACGGCCGTACGCGACGCCGATATCGAACGTCACGCCGAAACCCTTCGAGACCGGCTTGTGACCGAAGCCGAGCCCGAGGTACGGCATCACCGTCGGCAGTTTCACTTTCGCCGAAGGCGCAGCACCGACCGCCGGCACGTAGTCGTCACCGATCTTGTAGTTGCCTTGCGCATTCGGAACCGCATGCGCGCTCAGTTCGTCGTCGTTGATCAATGCCCCGGCCGTCACGCGGAAGCTGCTCGACGCGAACGGAAACAGATCGAGATACAGGCCGCCCTGCTTGAGGCTCAAATGGCCGTCGTACTGGTTGTCGTTGACGTTCACGGAATGCGAAAAACCGAAGCCTTCGATTTCGGCGTGGACGCCCGCCCACGTCGTGACCGGCAGCGCCGCGCCGATGCCGGCACCCAGCGTGCCGCCATGAATATAGATTTCCTGCGCCTGCACGCCCGTTGCAAGCATTGCGACCGCTGCGACCCCCGCAGCACCGATGATCTTGTTCACTACCCCTTCTCCGTATCTGTAACCGGGCTGGATACCCACCCGCGATGAACAGACTCTACGGTTTCGAACATGCGTTCAATGAGGTGAACAGCGCCCTCTTTTCGCCTCAGTTTGCGTCTACGACCCGGCGGACTCACCAATCGGTACAAATGCCGCGTAACTCTTTCCGGCAAAACGTACCGGCCGGTTTATTGCAGCGGATTAGACCGTTTTTAAAGGGCTTTTCGACGAATTGAGCCGCCTGAGCCGACCGGATAATCGCTGTCATTGATCCGGCCCGAGCGCGTCGATGCGCACACACGGCGGACCGAAGTACGGATCTCCCAGGAGTGCGATATGCACTTCGCGCATGAAGCCGTGCCGTGTGCACGACGAGAATATTCTGGAGAAGTTATGTCCCTGTATCAGACATCCCGTTCAATCGCGATTGGCGCAATCGTCGCGGCCTCCGCGCTTCTGAGCGCCTGCGGCGGCGGTGGTGGCGGCAGCAGCGGTTCGAGCGCGGCGGCCAGCAGCAGCGTGCTGAAGTTGTCGTCCGCGGTGCAGAGCGAGCACGTCGCGCGCTATGCGGCTGCATTCGGCATGTTGTCGGGCCCGGGTGTCGCGGCAATCTACACGTCGGTCTCGCAATCGATCGTCAGTCAGATCACGGCAGGCGCACCGTCGGCCGACGTCGCGTGCCCGACCAGCGGCTCGGTCGACGTGATCGCGCAAAACGCCGGTCTGCTCGGCATGCAGACGGGTGAAACCGCGACGGTGACGTTCAATCAGTGCGTGGGCCAGGTGAAAGCGCCGGGCGTTTCAAGCGGCAGTTTGATTAGCGGATCGGTGACGGTTCAGGTTCAATCGGTGCAAGGCGTGGTCGGCAAGAATTCGGCGGACTGGTCTTACACGGCCGTCGAAACCGCGAATGCGCTGACGCTGACCACGGACACCGCAAAAACCGTGGTCAATGGCACGGTCACGTTCACGATGAGCTACGATGCCGCCACCGGCGTCACAACGACGACCGCCAGCGCGCCGACCGTTACGCTCGACCGCACGCAGACGCTGTCCACGTCGAGCACGATCTCCGGCAACATCACGATCACGTCGCTTCAGTATTCGCGCACGCATCAGAACGGCAACCCGTCGTCGGACACGCTGTCCACCAGCGGCGCGATCAATATCCAGATCACCGACGCGACGATGGCCTTCAACGTGTCCACGCCGACGCCGGTTACGCTCAGCGACGGCGATCTGCAAGCCGGCACGATCCAGTTGACGACGAGCGACGCGACCGAAACGATCACGGCGCAAGACGCGAGCACGGTCCAGATTACCGTGACGTCGAACGGCCAGAGCGGCAGCTATACGGAGTCCGTCGCCGACTTCAAGAAACTCGCAAGCGGTTAAGCACTGCCGGTTATCGACAGGCAGTGACGCGAAGATTTTTCGTCGATGCGATCTCCAACGGCGCACCATGTCATGTGGTGCGCCGCTTTTTTTGTCTGGCTATATCTCCGCACGGGCACGGGCACGCGGTTCGTATTAGCCGATCATCGCCTCGCCTAGATACCGCTTCGCATCGGCATTTTCAGCGCCCGGCAGGATTTCGACGATATCGAACAGTCGGTCCCAGAACGGTGTGTCACGCAGTGCTTCCACCACTTCCTCGTACGCGCCGCGATCCTGGATATCCCACATCCACACATCGGTGACGCGCGCCGAGTAAAACTCGGTGTCGAAAAAACGCAGCCGTACGCGTCCTGCGTATTGCCTGAGAAGCGGCGCGAGATGCGTATGTAGTTGCTGCGCGCGCTCGCCTGAATGCATCTGCAACCATGCTTCGCGGGTTTTGACGAGCATGAACACGGTCATCACCGTGGTGTCGTCGTTATAAATGGGCGGGTTGGCGACGTTTGCGCGGGTCGAGGGGTGATCGATGCTCGCATGCGTATTGCTCATGGCCAGGTCTGTCCTGTCGAATTGATGAAGCGGATAGAAGAACAGATAGAATATGAGCAAACACTCGCGTTCACTACTCGCTTTCCCGTGATGAAAAAAAAGCCACCCGCCGAAGGCCTGGAACCCCGTAAAGCGCCGGCCCAGCGGCGATCCGCCGCCACGGTCGACGCGATCGTCGAGGCCGCCGCTCGCATTCTGGAAGCCGACGGACTCGCCGGATACACCACCAATGCGATCGCCGCGCGAGCGGGCGTCAGCATCGGCTCGCTGTATCAGTACTTCCCGAATCGCGACGCATTGACCGCCGCGCTGATCGAACGCGAGACCGGCGCGCTGCTCGCGCAGGCTGACCTTGCCGCGCAGAGCATCCGTTGTGCGGACGCGCTCGCGTTATTGATCGACGCAGCCGTCGCGCATCAGATGCGTCGGCCGGATCTCGCGCGGATTCTCGACTTCGAGGAGCGGCGGCTGCCGGTGGGCGAGCACAACCGGCGCGTCGGCGAAGTCTTACAGGAAGCAGTCGTTACGGTGCTGGCATTGCCGGATGGGCCTGCAATCGTCGATCGGCAAACGGCCGCATTCGACGTGCTCGCGCTGGTGCGCGGCATTCTCGACATGGCCGGTGAACGTCGCGAGACCGATGCGGCTGCGTTGCGAGCCCGCGTCGCGATCGCGGTCGATGGATACCTGAACGGTGTAGCAACCGCTGGCCTGTAACCACCGACGCGAATGCTCGCATGCGGCTAACGCATGCGAGCATGCCAAGCCATGCGTGGCACCGTCTCTGCACTGCGCGGCGCTTTTGGGTACATTGAACGTCTGCGGAAAGAAGCAGGTCATAGTTGGCACGTTGCCCGTTGACGGCATCCAGTTTGCTGCATCGCCTGCAATTCCAACACGACAATGGAGCAGCCATGAAATCTCCCGCCGCCTATTCGACCACCGCACCGAGCCGCGCGGAAGTCGACGCTTTCGCCGGGACCGCGGTACTCGAATTCGGCACCGACTGGTGCGGCTACTGCCAGGGCGCGCAAGCGTCGATCGGTGAAGCGTTCGCACCGCACGGCGACGTCCGTCATCTGAAGATCGAAGATGGCCCGGGCCGCCCGCTTGGTCGTTCTTTCAAGGTCAAGCTTTGGCCCACGCTGATTTTCATCCGCGACGGCGCCGAGGTCGCGCGTGTGGTGCGTCCGGGTAGTGCGTCCGAGGTGGACGAAGGTTTCGCCGCGCTCGCACGCGCGGGCTCGCATTGATCGCCGGCCAGCACACGTCCGGACAGGCAATGCGACAAGCCATCCACACACTGACAATCGAAACCCGCACGCGCGGGTTGACCGAGTTCACGCATGACGCACGCGCATTCGTCAGCGAGACGCGGATCCGCACCGGCCTGCTGACGCTGTTTTGCAGGCACACGTCGGCTTCGCTGCTGATTCAGGAGAATGCCGATCCTTCGGTGCGTCGCGACCTCGAAGCGTATTTCGACACCATCGCCCCCGAAGCCCCCGGCCGTTACGAGCACGACACCGAAGGCCCCGACGATATGCCTGCGCATCTGCGCACGGCATTGACTCAGGTGCAGTTGTCGGTGCCGGTCGAACATGGCCGGATGGTGCTCGGCACGTGGCAAGGTCTGTATCTGTTCGAACACCGCCGGCATCCGTCGGCGCGCGATATCGTGCTTCATCTGATCGGCGAGTAATACGGCGCGGCGCGGTCCGCCTGGTTGGGACCGCTGGCCGGTTGCCTGTCGGCTACATCAACGAGGATACGTTCATGAGCACCCAAAGCGAACTTCAAGCCACAGTCGATGCGATGGTCCAACCCGGCAAAGGGCTGCTTGCCGCAGACGAAAGCGGCCCGACCATCGCCAAACGCTTCAAGACCATCGGACTCGACTCGACGGAAGAGAATCACCGCCGATACCGGACGATGCTGCTATCGACGCCGGGACTCGGGGCGTTTATCAGCGGCGTGATCCTCTATGAAGAAACCTTGGGTCAGAAAGCGGACAACGGTACGCCTTTGCCCGAACTCGCGGCCAGCGCGGGCATCGTGCCGGGAATCAAGGTCGATCTCGGCAAAACCGCACTCGCGCTTGCGCCTGGCGACGAAATCACCGAAGGGCTCGACGGGCTGGCAGCGCGACTCGACGGCTACAAGAAACAGGGTGCGCGATTTGCGAAGTGGCGCGCCGTCTACAACATCACCGCGACCTTACCCAGCGCCTTCGCGATGGAAGCGAATGCGCACGCTTTGGCACGTTACGCGGCGATCTGTCAGCAGGCCGGTATCGTGCCGATCGTCGAGCCTGAAGTACTGATGGATGGTGCGCACACGATAGAGCGCTGCGCGCAGGTCACGGCGGAAGTGCTGCACGAGGTATTCGGCGCGCTGCATCGTCATCGCGTGACGCTCGAACATATGCTGCTCAAACCGAACATGGTGTTGTCCGGCACTGACAGCAAACCAGTCGCCGCCACCGCCGCCGTCGCAGCGCACACCGTGCAAGTGCTTAAACGCGCTGTGCCGGCAGCCGTGCCGGGTATCGTGTTTCTGTCGGGCGGACAAACGCCTGAAGAAGCGACACTCAATCTCGATGCGATGAACCGGCTCGGGCCGCTACCTTGGGGCTTGACCTTTTCATATGGCCGCGCACTTCAGGAACCGCCTTTGACTGCGTGGAAAGGAAAAGACGAGAACGTCGAAGCGGCGCAACAGGCATTGCTCAAGCGCGCTCAACTGAATAGTGAAGCGAGTCTTGGGAAGTATCAGGTGTCGATGGAAAAATAGACAGAGAGAGGGGCCACGCCCCTCTCTCCTTTAAAGAACCGCTTGAACTGCTTGAGCTGCCTAAACGACTAAGCCACTAACCCACTAAACCGGAGAAGGATTGCGCTCCGCAAATCCTTCCTGATGCCAATACGGATACGCGGGGCGCACTGCACTCGCGGCATCCAGTTTCGCGACCTGCTCCGCAGTCAGATTCCAGCCCACCGCGCCGAGATTCTGACGCAACTGTTCTTCGTTGCGAGCGCCAATCAGTACGGTCGATACCGTCGGGCGTTGCAGCACCCAGTTCAATGCAATTTGCGGCACGCTCTTGCCCGTCTCCGCCGCCACTTCCTCGATCGCATCCAGCACGCGGTACAAGTACTCTTCAGGTACCGGCGGCCCTTGATCCGCGGTTTTATGCAAACGGCTCGACGCAGGCAACGCTTGACCGCGCTTGATCTTGCCGGTCAGACGTCCCCAGCCTAGCGGACTCCACACCACGGCACCGACGCCCTGATCGATTCCAAGCGGCATCAACTCCGACTCATAGTCACGCCCCACGAGCGAGTAGTAAGTCTGATTCGCAACGTAGCGCGGATAGCCATAGCGGTCGGCGACATCCTGCGATTTCATCAGATGCCAGCCGGAGAAATTCGACACGCCCGTATAGCGGATTTTGCCCGCGCGCACCAGATCGTCGAGTGTGGACAGTACTTCGGCGACGGGCGTTTTCGCGTCGAAGCCATGCAATTGAAAGAGATCGATGTAGTCGGTTTGCAAGCGCTTGAGCGCTGCATCGACTGCCTGAATCAGATGGAAACGCGATGAGCCAACATTGTTCGGCGAGTCGTCGAACCGGAATGTCGCTTTAGTGGAAATGATCGCCTTGTCGCGCTTGCCCTTAAGCGCTTCGCCCAGCACCGACTCCGACGCACCGCCCGAGTAGATATCGGCCGTGTCGAACATCGTGACGCCTGCATCCATACAGATGTCGATCAGACGACGCGCTTCGGCGACATCCGTCTGGCCCCACGCCTGAAAAAACTCGCCCTTACCGCCGAACGTGCCAGTACCGAAACTCAGTGCCGGAACCTTGAAACCCGACGCGCCCAAATGCCTGTATTCCATCGAACATCCTCCGATGAGTGCTTGCGGATCGACCGCGATAACTGCCGACAACTGATCGTCAAGTCTACCCGTCCGCCGAAAAGTGCGCGCTGCAGCGCACATCGGAGGCTGCTGCACCGCACGATAAACAACGCGTGCGTGCGGGCATACGTATTGCTGACACAGGTTTATCGTCGCCGGCCGTCGCAGACTTCACGCAGTGCGTGAGCTGCAAACGGCGCGTGGCGACCGGAGAGCCTATCCGGTCGTCTTACTTAAACCGGGAGGTCTATATGTTGGGAACTATTCTGCTGATTGTGCTGATTCTTCTTCTGATCGGCGCTTTTCCGTCCTGGCCTCATAGCCGTTCGTGGGGATATGGCCCAAGCGGCGGTCTCGGTCTTGTTCTGATCATTGTCATCGTGTTGCTGGTGATGGGCATCGTCTAGCGCACTTCGCGACTGTGATCGCATTGCGCGGCCTGGCCTTTCACTTTCCAATCGAGTCCCATGCAAAAACTCCTTGAAAACCAGGTCGCGCTGATCACGGGCGCGAGTTCGGGCATCGGCTTCGGCGTTGCGACATCGCTCGCCGAAGCGGGTGCATCCGTTGTCATCAACTACTACTCGCAACCAGAACCGGCCGAAGCGCTCGCCGCGGAAATCATCCGTGCGGGTGGCGCGGCCATCGCCGTCAAGGCGGACGTCTCCGATCCACAGCAGGTGGATGCGCTTTTCGAAGCGTGTCGCACGCGGTTCGGCACCGTGGATATCGTGGTTGCAAATTCGGGTTTGCAAAAGGACGCGTCATTCGTCGAAATGACATTGCGTGACTGGAATGCGGTACTCAACGTAAACCTGACCGGCCAGTTCCTGACGGCCCAGGCGGCGGTCCGCGAATTCCTGCGACGTGGCGCGCGGCCCGTGTCCAAAGCACTGGGCAAGATCATCTGCATGAGTTCGGTTCATCAGGTCATCCCGTGGGCCGGTCATATCAACTATGCGGCCTCGAAAGGCGGCGTGCAGATGATGATGCAGACTCTCGCACAAGAGGTCGCGCCGCAACGCATACGCGTGAACAGCATCGCGCCCGGCGCGATCAAGACGCCCATCAACAAGGACGCGTGGGAGTCGCCGGAAGCGCTGCAGCGCCTTCTGAAACTGATTCCGTATGGACGCGTCGGCGAGCCCGACGATATCGGCAAGGCGGCCGTCTGGCTCGCCTCCGACGAAAGCGATTACGTGACCGGCACCACGTTGTTCGTCGATGGCGGCATGACGCTGTATCCGGGCTTTGAAGACAATGGCTGAGCGGCGCGCGGCGCGCTCGAAGCCACACGTTACGTTCGGCGAACAGGGTGTGGTGGGCAATATGGAAACCACGGCACTGGTGTCGCTGAGTGGATCGGTGGATTTCATGTGCTATCCGCGCGTCGATTCGCCGACCGTCTTCGCTGCGTTGCTCGACCCTGCGCGCGGTGGCCATTTTTCGATCGCGCCGCACACGGCAGCGACGAACATCAAGCAGATGTATCTGCCGGAAACCAATGTACTGTTGACACGTTTCATGTCGGACGAAGGCGTGTGCGAACTCATCGACCTGATGCCCGTCACCGACGACGGCCCCCGCACTGCCGATGCCGCGCCGAATTGCCTGATCCGCATGGTACGGATGGTCTACGGCACGATGACGATATCGCTCGATTGCGCGCCACGTTTCGACTATGCACAACGCGGTCATCGGGCGCGACTCGGCGATACCGGACACACGGCCGAATTCACGATAGACGATGCATCGGACGACAACCCGGACAGCACTGCGCCGACGGTCGACATGCTGGCGCTCAAAGCATCGGTACCACTGTCGCTTCACCACGACGACGCGCGCGCGCAGTTCGAACTCAACCAGGGCGAGACGGCGTGTTTCGTTTTGGGCGATGCGCGCACGCTCGACAACTACACGTTCGATTTCGACACGATGCTCGCCGATACGACTGCATTCTGGCGTACCTGGTCCGTGCGCTCGACCTATCGCGGCCGCTATCGCGAGATCGTCATGCGTTCGGCATTGACGCTGAAACTACTCAGTTCACGCGAGCACGGCGCGATCGTTGCGGCCGCGACATTCGGCTTGCCCGAGAGTCAAAACGGCACACGTCGGTGGGATTATCGTTTTACATGGATTCGCGATGCGGCGTTTTCGGTCTATGCGCTATTGCGACTGGGCTATACCGGCGAGGCCGCGCACTTCATGCGATGGATCGGCGCGCGCAATCGCGATTGCGCATCGGATGGCGCGTTGCGCGCGATGTACACGGTGGATGGCGAACCCGCGCCCGAGGAAGCGGATCTCGACGCATTGCTCGACAAGCGTGACAAGAATCGCGCGCGGCGAGGCAATGGCGCACGCGACCAGATTCAACTCGATGTCTACGGCGCGCTGCTCGATGCAGCGTATCTGTTCAACAAGTATGGTCGCGCGATTTCATACGACGGCTGGTGCAACGTGACGCGCATCGTCAACTATGTCGTCGATCACTGGCAGGAACCGGATCACGGCATCTGGGAATTTCGCAATGGCCAGCGCCCGCTGCTGCATTCGCGTCTGATGTGCTGGGTTACCGTCGATCGTGCGCTGCGACTCGCGGACAAGCGCTCGCTGCCCGCGCCGCTTAAGACGTGGTTCGAAACCCGTGATGCGATTCATCGCGACATTCACGAAAACTTCTGGAATAGCGCGCGAAAATCATTCGTGCAGACGCCGGAATCCGACGCACTCGACGCGTCGATATTGATGATGCCGCTAGTCCGCTTTATCAGCTCGACCGATCCGCGCTGGGTGTCGACACTCGACGCGATCGGCCGCGAACTCAGCGTCGACCCGCTGATTTTCCGCTATACGCGCGGCGATAATCTCGACGGTTTGCCCGGCGTGGAAGGGGGCTTTAGCGCGTGTTCGTTCTGGTATGCGGAGGCATTGGCGCGCGCCGGCCGCATCGACGAAGGCCGGCTCGTGTTCGAGAAGATGATCGCGCATGCGAATCATCTGGGCCTGTTTTCCGAAGAAGTCGCAATCGACGGCGAACCCCTCGGCAACTTTCCGCAAGCGCTTACCCATCTGGCACTTATCAGCGCTGCGTATCAACTCGATCGCAGTATCGACGGCGTTCATGTTCCGTGGACGTGAGTTGGCGCGGCCTGAATGCCCGTTTCGCATGCACGGTTTCGCCGTCCGCGTAAAACATACGCGCGCAGCATGCAGTTTCCGCCCCAATCCCGGTCATACAGCGATATTCGCGCTTTGCGATGAGCGCCTGAAACCTATGCTGACAAATCCTTCCAGACAGTTACGCTTTATGTTGGCCGGTTAGGCACGCTTCATGCTATTTTCATTGCGCACTGCAGCGTAACGCTTTTCCCGCTTCTGTCTGTCCGTTGGGCGAATCGGGAAATGCGACACGATGTTGCGCCTCAGTCTCGCAGCTGAGCAGGCGACTTTCCAAACCCGTTTTCATGGACTCAGAAAAAATGGATAACTTTGCCAGTCGCATTAGCGCCCTACTGTCTGCCCTTCTTCCGCATAGCTCGATTACGCGTCTGGCAGAGCGGGAATTCTGCATTCGTCATCTGCAACCGAAGCATTCCGCACGCTCGGGTTATCCGCGCGATCTCGTCGTGATCGTCGATGAAGACCTCGTGTCGCGCATCGAACTGGCCGATGCCAATGAATTCGAGCGCGATATGGCGCCCGAACTGCTGCACACGCTGGTTCACGATCTCGCCGACTACAATCCGTGGTCGCAAAACTTCAGTACTTTTCTCGTGGCATTGAATCGCCCGCCTTCACTGCACTAAAGCTACATACTACTCAGACTCAAGCACTCGCCACGACTGATCCGCCGACCCGCTTACGCGCTTGATATAGCGCGTTCGCCGGTAAGCCGCTAGCACGTTCGAACATGGCGAGTCGCCATTCCCCTGCGCCGGACTAGTCGAGTTCACCCACCGCGTTGAGCGGCGACCAGTCCGGCGACGCAAGACGTCGCCCCACTTCACGCAAGGTCGCACCGAATCCGCGCGGTGCGCGCGAGTCGAGTCGCGCGCTCGTCACGACACGCGTGGACGCGGTCCATGCAATCGTCGCACCGTCCGCGATCAATGCTTCGACCAGCGCTACGTCTTCGTTCGAATCGAGTGCGCGAAAACCATTCACGCGCAAATAAGCGGCCGCCGACACGCCGAGGTTCGCGCCGTGAATATGCCGGTGCCCGTCCGCATCGCGATAGGTTTGCAAGAAATCCTCGCGCACCCGCTCGCTGTGTCCGGTCCAGTCGTCCACGCTGATCACACCGCAGACCGCTTCCGCGTCGCACGCGAGCTGACACACCAGCCAGTCGGCCGGCACGACGGTATCTGCATCGGTGAAGGCGAGCCATCGCGCGCCCGCGTCGAGCGCACAACGCGCGCCCTCGGCACGCGCAAACCCGACATTGCGATGTGTAATTTCGATGACATCGGCACCCAACGCCGTCGCGATCGCGCCCGTGTCGTCGCTGCAACTGTCGAGTACGACGATCACCTTCACTGCTTCGCCGGCAAGGTCCTGATGACGCGCCGCAGCCAGCGCTGAACTCACGCAGCGCGCGATGCTGCCCGCTTCGTTGTGGGCCGGAATGATGACACCGATCACGATACGCTCCGTTCTGGTTGTTCTGGCCGATGTCGGACGCGACATGCTTGCCGGTACTTCCACGGAGTCGAGCAATTCCCAAGCCCTGTAACCTTGAGTTAAAAGCGGTATCGGCAGACAGGTGCCGAAAAAGTAATTTCGGGTCACAATGACGCGACGCGTTGAGATCACGCGTCAAAGTGACCGACAAAAAACATCAAATAGTCTGAGAGCCAATGGAAACCACGACTGAAGCGTCCCGCGAAGCCGCACCTCAAATCTTGAGTGTCGACATGGTGCCGACCGGCACGCCGCTCGAATGGCCCATCGCAGACGCGAGCGACCACGCGTTGCTCTACGATCGCGGCGCTATCCTGCTCAACGACGCCGAACGTCGCTTCCTGTTCGACACGTTCAAACCGATTCGCGGCGACGACCTGGAAGACGCCGGCGCGAGTCCCGCGTCGGCCGACAACCAAGCGGCAAAGCCCGACTCGACGGTGCCGCTGACGGTCAAGGACATGCATCTCGCGATCGGCGGGTTGCTTGGACTGCGCTCGCAGGTAGGCGGCGGCACGCCGATGCAGCCTTGCCGGATCATCGGTTTTGCGCCGAACGAATCGATCTTCATCACCCCGCCGATGACGTCCGGCCGGCCCGTTCCGCTCGCGCCCGGCGAGAATGTCGAGATCGTCGCGATTGCGAGCCAGGCTGTATTCCGCTTCGTCTGCACGGTCGATGCGGTCTGCCAGTTGCCCTTCGATTACGTCGTGCTGTCCAGGCCTGGTGTGATACGCCGCTTGCGCGAGCGCAAGTCGATTCGCGTGCGCACCCGCCTCGCAGTGCGTTATGGCCTTGGCGTGACCGGCGACAGCTACGACGGCGTCGCGTTGGCGACGGGTATCAGCGCATTGGGTATTTCGTTGTCGGCACCACTGCCGCTCGGCCAGGTCGGTGACCGGGTCCGCGTGTCGTTCGGTCTGAAATCGCCCGCGCCGGGTTCCCATGTCGAGACCACGGCAATCGTGCGTAACGTGCAGCGCCCGGCCACGCCGGACGGTCTGACGATGCACGGTATGGAGTTCGACCAGCTCGATACCGTGCAGCAGATGGCGCTGAAGGTATTCGTTTTCGACCGGCAGGACGACGTGCAGTACTGGTCGAATCCGACCCGCTAGACCAGCAGGTCTTGCGGCTTGAGCCACGCCGCGTCCCACGCGGCCGCCAGCGCTTCACAGCGTCCCAGGCGCACTGCGCCGCTTTCGAAATCGACGAATACGATCCGGTCGGCGTGATCCGGCCGGATCGGCATGTCGCGACTGCGGCCGTCGGTCAGAATCCATAACCAGCGTTGCTGTGCCGGTCGCCGCCGCGCGGCTTGTGACAGCAATGCCGACGCGTGCCGCACACCGGACGCGAGCGGCGTACCGCCACCTCCACCTACCGGGCGCAGCCAGCGCTCGTTCCACCAGCGTGGCACCGCCGGTCCGAAACGCAGATCGCTGCCCGTACCGCCGAAACAGATCAGCGCCGCCTCCGCACGGTCCGCGCTCGCGCGATCGAACAGCGCGACCAGCAAACCCTTGGCATCGGCGAGACGCTGGCCGCTCAGCATCGATCCCGAGCAATCCAGCAGGAAGCAGTGCATCGTGCTGCGTTGCGATGTCTTCGGCAGAAAGCGCAGGTGATCGGCACGCAGCGGATGCTGACGTCGGGCGATCAACGTCGCGGGCCACGCGATGCGTGCCGCGCCTGCATGATTCCCACGCATGGCTTGCGGTTTCGCATGCGTGGCGCGCATGCCAGCATGCGCACGCGGTGACGTCGTTACTATTTGCGCCCTGTCGCGCCATCGAAAACCGCTGAGCGCGTCAGCGGCGGCGTCGTTCCGATGGCCTAGCGTTTTTTTGGATTCAGCGGAATCACGCCTTTGACCGACGTAATGCCGGTAGGCTCGGGTGGCAGATAGCCGTAATTGCCGTCTTCCGATGCGCGGGTGTTGGTGTCGTCTCGCGGTTCTTGCTGCGCACCTGCTTGCGGCTGCTGGCGCGTTTGCGCTTGCGGTTGCTGCTGCGCATCGGACTCGCTGCGCTCGTGCCGTCGATGCAGCAACACCGCATCGGCGATCCGGTCGACATGCGCGGTCGTCACCGACTCCGCCGCTTCGAGCGCGGCCAGCGCGCGCGCCGCGCGCAGCATCACGAGATCGGCGCGCAACCCGTCTACGGCCGCCTCGATACAGCGCTGACTGACGTATGCGTGTAACGCATCGCTGAATGCGAGACCAGCCAGCACCGCCCGCGCCGCACGAATCCGCTCGACAAACCCGGCCTGCTGCGCCGCGCACGATGCGCGAAACGCATGCGGATCGAGATCGAACGCGAGTCGCGCCTTGACGATCTGCTGACGCACGGCCGGATCGAAACAGTTGTCGAGTTCGACCATCAGACCGAAGCGGTCGATCAGTTGCGGACGCAGTTCGCCTTCTTCCGGATTCATCGTGCCGATCAGCACGAAACGCGCGTCGTGGCTATGCGAAATGCCGTCGCGCTCGACGGTATTCACCCCGCTCGCGGCGGCATCGAGCAACGCATCGACCAGCGCGTCGGGCAGAAGGTTTACCTCGTCCACGTAGAGCACGCCCTGATGCGCTCTCGCCAGCAATCCAGGCGAAAAACGCACGGAACCGTCGCGCAACACGGTTTCGATATCCAGCGTGCCGATCAGACGGTCTTCGCTCGCGCCGAGCGGCAACGTGACGAGCTGGCCTTCCGGCAGCAACTCCGCGAGCGCTCGCGCACTGGTGGATTTCGCCGTGCCGCGCGGACCGGTGACGAGTACGCCGCCAAGACCGGGATCGATCGCCGCAAGCAACAACGCCTGCTGCAACGCCTGCTGACCAACCAGCGCGGCAAACGGAAACGCCGGCCGCTGCGCCGCTGCATTCATGTTCGGGTTCCTTCGATATGCTGCTCGCTGGCGAGCAGATGCTGTTCGACTTGCGCGCGATACGCGCCCGGCGCCTGCCACAAACCGCGCTGCATCGCTTCGAGCAGACGCTCGCAGATCCCGTGCAGCGCATGCGGATTGTGACGCTCGATAAACGCACGCGTGTCGGCGTCGTTCAGGTAGGCATCGGTCACGAGCGCGTATTGATGATCGGCGATCACGCGTGCGGTCGCATCGTAGCCGTACAGGTAATCGACGGTCGCCGCGATTTCCGCCGCGCCTTTGTAGCCGTGACGCTTCACGCCGTCGAGCCATTTCGGATTGACCACGCGCGAACGGATCACGCGCGCAATTTCCTCGGTCAAGGTTCGCACGCGCGGCGCGGCGGGGTTGCTATGGTCCGCGTGATACACATGCGGCTGCGCGCCCGCGAGGTGCCGCACCGCCGCGACCATGCCGCCCTGAAACTGGTAGTAATCGTTCGAATCGAGCACGTCGTGCTCGCGATTGTCCTGGTTCTGAAGCACCACATCCATCGACGCAAGCCGTGCGCCGAACGCGGAATGTGCGGCTTCGCCGCTGCTTTTCTGCGTGTATGCATAGCCGCCCCACGCCTGATACGCGTTCGCGAGGTCGGCGTCGGTCTGCCATTGCCGCGAGTCGATCATGTCCTGCAACCCTGCGCCATACGAGCCCGGACGCGCGCTGAACACGCGCCAGCCCGCCCGCCGACGCGCTTCGGCCGCGTCCATGCCGCTCGCGACCAGCGCGTCGCGTTCGCGCATCACGCGAGCGCGGATCGGGTTCAGATCTTCCGGTTCGTCGAGTTCAGCGACGGCTTGAACCGCCGCGTCGAACAGATGCATGACATTGGCGAATGCATCGCGAAAGAAGCCGGACACCCGCAGCGTCACGTCGATTCGCGGCCGGTCGAAGGCTTCGATCGGCATGATTTCGAAATCGGTCACGCGATGACTGCCCGCCGCCCATTTCGGCCTGACGCCGAGCAACGCGAGCGCCTGCGCAATATCGTCGCCGCCGGTGCGCATGGTCGCCGTGCCCCATACCGACAGGCCGATCGCGCGCGGATAATCGCCATGCTCCTGCAAGTGGCGTTCGATCAGTTGCTGCGCCGACTTTAAACCGAGCGACCACGCCGCTTGTGTCGGCACGGCGCGGGTATCGACCGAATAGAAATTGCGGCCGGTCGGCAACACGTCGGGACGCCCGCGCGACGGCGCGCCGCTCGGGCCCGGCGGCACGAAACGCCCGTCGAGACCGCGCTTCAGGTTCTGTAATTCCTGCGGACCGCATGCGTCCAGACGCGGCAACACATCCTGCCGCAAACGTTCGATCACACGATGCGCATGCGGCAACGCCGCCGCGCATTCATCGTTCGCATGCTCGCATGCGTGTACGTCATCGCAGACCTGTTCGAGCAACTGCGCGGCCAGCAATTCGAGCCGCTCGCGGGTGTCTCCGGTATGACGCCACGGCGCATCGCTGACATGCGCTAAACGCATGGGACGCGGACCGCTCCACGGCGCGGCCCAATCGACCGTCAACGGATCGAAAAAATGATCGATCCCGAAGTCTTTGGCGAGTGCATCGATCAAACCCGCTTTGGCGCCCTGACCATCGCCCACCGGAAAACGACCGAGCGCGAGCAAGGTATCGCGCCGCTGCACGCCTTGCGGCGATCGACCGAACGTATGCAGGCCATCGCGGATCTGCGCTTCCTTGAGCTCGCATAGCCACGCATCGACGCGCGTCAGCAATGCGTCTTCCGCATCCTGCCCGCTCGGTGCGTCGACGCTGAGTTCGTCGTGCAGTTTGTGATCGACAATGGTGGCGAGAATCGTCCGGCGCAACAGTCTTGCGCGGCGCGGATCCACCATCAGCGCTTCATAGTATTCGTCCACCTGGCGTTCGAGATCCTGCAACGGGCCATAGCTTTCCGCGCGCGTGAGCGGCGGCATCAGATGATCGATGATCACCGCCTGTGCGCGCCGCTTCGCCTGGCTGCCTTCGCCGGGATCGTTGACGATGAACGGATAAAGATGCGGCATCGGCCCGAGAATCATGTCGGGCCAGCACGCGTCGCTCAACGCGACGCTTTTGCCCGGCAGCCATTCGAGATTGCCATGCTTGCCGACATGCACGACCGCATCGATTCCGTATGCGTCACGCAGCCAGAAGTAGAACGCGAGATACGCATGCGGCGGCACCAGATCGGCGTCGTGATAACTCGCGTAATCGCCCTGTTCGCGTGAACGCGACGGCTGTATTCCGACGAATACATTGCCGCATCGCCAGCCCGCAATCACGAAACGGCCGCGACGCAGCGTCGGGTCCTGTTCCGGCGTGCCCCAGCGCGCGTTCAACGCGTCGCGCGCATCGGCGGGAAGCTGCGTGAAGTGACGCAGATAATCGTCGAGCGACAGGCTTTGCAACGCGGGACGCAAATCGCGCACGACCGGATCGTTCGTCACGCCTTGCGTGAGCAATCGCAGCAACGCATCGCCGTCTTCGGGCAGATCGGCAACGCGATAACCCTCGTCGCGCAACATCTGCAAAATGCCGACCACCGATGCCGGCGTATCCAGCCCCACGCCATTACCGATGCGCCCTTCGCTCATCGGATAGTTCGCGAGGATCAGCGCAAGCTTTTTGTCCGCGTTCGGACGCGTGCGCAGCGTGCACCAACGACGGCTCAACGCCGCGAGAAACGCAACGCGCTCGTGATCCGGCTGATAGCGCACCACGTCCACCTCGGTATGCGGACAGCGGTACGCGAGCCCCTTGAAACTGATCGCGCGCGTGACGATGCGGCCGTCCACTTCGGGCAACGCGATATGCATCGCGATGTCGCGCGAGTTGAGGCCGTGATTGTCTTTCTGCCAGTCGTCGCGATTGCCGCCGCTGAGGATCACCTGCATCACCGGCGCGTCGCCGGCCAGCGCGAGCGGCGCCGGATCGTCGATCGCGGAGGCGGCAAATGCAGTGGTATTCAGCACCAGCGCGACGTTATGTTGCGCGCACAACCGGTCGAGCACGTCGCGGCTCACCGCGTCTTTCAGCGAGGTAATCGCGAGCGGCAGCGGATTCAATCCTTCTGCATCGAGTGCGTCGATCAACGCATCGAAGACGGCCGTATTGGCTGCCTGCAGATGCGCCTTGTAGAACAGGATCGCGACGACCGGCGCGTCGGCGTGCCAGCGCGCCTGCCAGTCGGCGATAGTCGGTACGTCGTGCTGCGGATGATAGAGCGCCGCG
This sequence comes from Paraburkholderia sp., assembly GCF_028283785.1. Lineage (GTDB taxonomy): Bacteria > Pseudomonadota > Gammaproteobacteria > Burkholderiales > Burkholderiaceae > Paraburkholderia. The sequence continues at coordinate 53,463 of NZ_JAPWKB010000017.1, forward strand.
GCGGGCAAGGTACGCGGCGGCGCCGGTTCGTCGCCCCAACCGAGCGCGCGATGCGCCGCGCATCGCAGGAAATTTTCGGCGTTTTGCGGGCCGCCTTCGCGCAGATAACGCCATAGCTGATGGCACAACGCAGCGTCGGCCGTGCTGCGCGCGAGCAGGTTCGGGTCTTCCTGAAGATCGCCGGAGAACATCGCGAGCGTCTGGTTTTTGCGCCCGGCCAGTGCGACGACCTGTTCGATGCCATACGGCCAGTACGCTTCGCCGCCGAGATGATCGACGATCACCACGCGTGCATGCTGCAGCACGTCGTCGAGGTAGAAGTCGACGGACGCCGGTTGACGCAGATACGTAACGTTGGCGAGCCGGACGCTCGGGAAGCCCTCTCCGAGCCTCGCCACGACGCTCGCGAGCAGCGACAGCGTCGTATCAGCCGAACTGAGCACGACGATCTCAGCGGGCCGCTGATCGATCCGGATCACGCCGGCGGTATCGTCGACGAAACCGCCGGGTGTCGTGCGCAGCAGAATGCATCCGGGTTACGCCTGTTGCGCTTCGGTGCGCGCGACGGCGGGCGCGGCCAGCGCCGCGTCGAACGCCTGTTGCAACGCGTGCTGATCGAGGTCTTCGCCGATCAGCACGAAGCGGCTGACGTTCGCTTCGCCCGCTTGCCAGCGGCGGTCGAAATAGCTGTCGAAACGACGCCCGACCCCTTGAATCACCAGACGCATCGGCGCGCCCGGCAGCGCGGCAAAACCCTTCACGCGATAGATCGTGCTGGTTTCGACCAGCGATTGCAACGCGGCGATCACCGCTTCGCGCGAGGTCGCCTGAGTCTCGACGATGACCGAATCGAACTCGTCGTGATGATGATCGGCGTCGTCGGCCGAGCCGTGATGATCGTGACGCAGGTGAATCGTGGTCTCCGACGCCGCTTCGAGACCGAGCAGCGCATGCAGGTCCAGGCGACCCGCCTGCGCGCGCACGACCTTCACGTGTGCCGGAATTTCTTCGCGAATCAGCGTTTCGACCGCGGCCTGTTGCACGTCGTCGAGCAGATCGGTCTTGTTCAGGATCACCAGATCCGCCGCCGACAACTGATCTTCGAACAGTTCATGCAGCGGCGATTCGTGATCGAGATTCGGATCGGCGCGACGTTGCGCATCGACCGCGCCCGGGTTAGCCGCGAACTGGCCGCTTGCCGCTGCCGGACCATCGACGACCGTGACAACGGCATCGACCGTGAAGCTGTTCTTGATGGACGGCCAGTTGAATGCCTGCACCAGCGGTTTGGGTAGCGCGAGACCCGAGGTTTCGATCAGCACGTGATCGATCTGGTCGCGACGTTCGACCAGCTTTTCCATCACCGGGAAAAACTCTTCCTGCACGGTGCAACACAGACAGCCGTTCGCGAGTTCGTACAGTGCGCCTTCGGTTTCGTTGCCTTCGTCGTCGCACCCGATCCCGCAGCCTTTCAGGATTTCGCCGTCGATGCCGAGCTCGCCGAACTCGTTGACGATCACCGCAATGCGCTTGCCGCCCGCATGCTGAAGAATGTGCCGCAGCAGCGTGGTCTTGCCGCTACCGAGAAAGCCGGTGACGATGGTCACGGGAATCTTGCGCATCTGTTGGGTCTGCATCGCTACTCCGTGGTACGCCGTTCGAACGGCGCGCAAGCCGTTGCGTCGGGTGCCGGATGTGTGACTGCAGCAACCCGTGCGCGAAACGGCTGAAGAATGAGGTGAACGATCAACACCGCATCCCCGCGGCGTTCATCACATGTATCTGGCCGGTATCCGGGCTGGCAAAAGCGCCGCTTCACCTTCCCGCGCGCGTTGCCGCGCACAGTGGATGTAAGGCGCGCGTCACGATGCGCACGCCTTGAAGCCGGCTCCGCATTGCTCGCGCAATGCCTTTGCCTTCCGTTGCGGGGGCAGCACAGGTTGAGCCGTTCAAGCTGGAACGACACCCTGTTTCCCGTTTAACCGCGTGCGAAACGAGCGCGCACGCGAGCACCAAAGTGCGTGCGAGTTTAGGCCCGCGCGCCGTCAACGTCAAGAAAGCGCATCGTAAGCAAAAGGCCCGCCAGTGCGGCGTTTCCGGTATCGCGTGTGCTATCGTATGCGCGCATCTGGTGCCCGCACGCGCGTTCGCGCATGCAGTTATTCAGCGCATCGCGCGCTCTGTATGATTCACGCATGACCCAACTCTTTATCTACTGCACCGGCACGTCGACCCTCGTGCTGCGTTCATGCATCCGTTCGCTGGCCGCTTCTACCACGACGTCTACGCGACGGGCCTTCGCATGACGCGCGCATGGCTGATCGGCGCGGGCCCCGGCGACGTCGAACTGATGACGCTGAAGGCAACCCGCGCGCTGGCACAAGCCGACGTTATTCTCGTCGACGACCTCGTCAATCCCGACGTGCTCCAGTTCGCGCGCAACGACGCGCAGATCGTCTACGTCGGCAAACGCGGCGGTCATCCGTCGACGCCGCAGGCAGGCATCGTCGCGATGATGCTCGAACATATAAACGCAGGACGCAGCGTCGCGCGACTCAAGGGCGGCGATCCGTTCGTGTTCGGACGCGGCGGCGAAGAACAGCAGGCGTTGCAGGCGGTCGGCGTTCAGGTGGACATCGTCAACGGCATTACGGCCGGCATCGCCGCGCCCGCTGCGATCGGCATTCCCGTCACGCATCGCGACCATGCGCAAGGCGTGGTGTTCGTCACCGGCCACGGCGCGGGCAGCGCCGAGCCCGACTGGACCACGCTGGTCGCAACCCGCATGACGCTGGTGATTTACATGGGCATGCGTCGTCTGCATGACATCACGGCCGCGCTACTGAACGCCGGCATGGCGCCGGATACCCCATGCGCCGCAATCGAATCCGCGACGCGCCCCGAGCAGCGTCACGCGCTCGCGCCGCTGCACGGTTTCGCCGACGAAGTGGACCGGCTCGGGCTCGGTTCGCCGTCGATCGTCGTGATCGGCGCGGTGGCGACGCTGGCGACGCCAGCAAGCGCCGTCGTGGCGGCACCGTGAAGACGCTGGTGGTCGGGATCGGCTGCAGGCGCGGCGTGTCGGCGGACGAAATCGACGCGGCGGTCCGTGCCGCGCTCGGCACGCATTCGCTCGACGCAGTCCTCGCGATCGCCACGCTCGACACAAAAGCCGCCGAACCCGGCTTGCATGCGTTTTGCGCATGCCACGATTTTCCATTGCGAACGTTCAGCCGTGAACAGATCACTGCGCTGATGTCCGGACCGATTGCCGGACTCTCGCATTCCGTAGCCGCATGCGAGCATGCGGGCGTCGCGGGCGTCTGCGAACCGTGCGCATTGCTCGCCGCGCCGGGCGCCAGCCTGATCGTCGGAAAGACGATCACCGGCCGCGTGACCGTGGCGGTTGCGCGCATCGCGAACGTCGCGAGCGATGGCGCCGGACACGCCCATACCTATCAAGACACGCATCAACACCAGGATATTCGATGAAGACCGATCCCGAATCGCATCAACGCATGACGCAACGCCGTCGCGAGGGACATGAAAAGAAACAGGCCGGCGCGACCGTCGAAAAGGGTCTGCTGATCGTCAACACCGGCACCGGCAAAGGCAAGACCACCGCTGCATTCGGCATGGCCGTACGCGTGCTCGGACACGGTATGCGACTGGGCGTCGTGCAGTTCATCAAAGGTGCATTGCATACGTCCGAGCGCGACTTTCTCGGCGCGATCGCAACCTGCGATTTCGTCACGATGGGCGACGGCTACACGTGGAATACGCAAAACCGCGACGCCGACATCGCGACCGCGCGCAAAGGCTGGGACGAAGCGCGCCGGATGATCGAAAGCGGCGAATACGCGATGGTGATCCTCGACGAACTGAACACGGTGCTGAAGTACGACTATCTGCCGCTCGACGAAGTGCTCGGCGTGCTCGATGCGCGCCCGGAGATGCTGCACGTGGTCGTGACGGGCCGTCATGCGCCCGACGCATTGATCGAAGCAGCCGATCTCGTCACCGAAATGCGCATCGTCAAGCATCCGTATCGCGAGCAAGGCGTGAAAGCGCAGCGCGGCGTGGAGTTCTGACATGAGCGTGCGCCGTTGTCCCGCGCTGTTCATCACCGCGCCCGCATCCGGGCAGGGCAAGACCACGGTGACGGCGGGACTCGCACGCCTGCATCGGCGGCAAGGCCGGCGCGTGCGCGTGTTCAAGACCGGCCCGGATTTTCTCGATCCGATGATTCTGGCGCGCGCAAGCGGCGCGCCGGTGCTGTCGCTCGATCTGTGGATGGTCGGCGAATCCGCGTGCCGCGCGTTGCTCGCGCAAGCCGCCGCCGAAGCCGATCTGATCCTGATCGAAGGCGTGATGGGCCTGTTCGACGGCACGCCGAGCAGCGCCGATCTCGCCACCGGATTCGGCGTGCCGGTCGTGCCGGTGATCGCCGCGAAGTCGATGGCGCAAACCTTCGGCGCGCTCGCGTTCGGCCTCGCGCGCTTTCGTCCGGACGTGCCGTTTTACGGCGTGCTCGCCAATCGCGTCGGCTCGACGCGCCATGCAGATCTGCTGAAAACGTCGCTGCCGGACGATTTGCGCTGGCTCGGCCATCTTGCGAGTGCGGACGGCATCGAACTGCCTGAGCGCCATCTGGGATTGCATCAGGCGTCGGAAGTCGACGATCTGGATGCGCGCCTGGATCGCGCCGCCGACGCGCTCGAACACACCGCGCTTGCCGAACTGCCGCCGCCGGTCGAATTCGACGCCGACCCGCACAGTGCCGATTCCGATACCGATACCGACGCCGGCGCGCACGCTTACCCGCCGCTGCTGCGAGACCTGCATATCGCGATTGCGCGCGACGCCGCGTTCTCGTTCATCTATCCGGCGAACCTGAGCCTGCTCGACGCACTCGGCGCGCGCGTCAGTTATTTTTCGCCGCTCGCGGACGAAGCACCCGCCGCTGATGCCGACGCGCTGTATCTGCCGGGCGGCTATCCGGAACTGCACGCGGCGACGCTCGCGGCAAACCGCAACACCGCCGCCGCGATCCGCGCGCACACCGACGCCAGCCGGCCGATCTTCGCCGAATGCGGCGGCATGCTGTATCTGCTCGACGGCCTGACCGACCGATCCGGCGTCGCCACGCCGATGCTCGGCCTGCTGCCCGGCCATGCCACGCTTCAAAAACGCTTCACTGCGTTAGGCATGCAGCAGCTCGAAGGCCGGCACGGCGCGCTGACCGGCCACACGTTTCACTATTCGACGCTCGACACGCCGCTCGACCCGGTGTGCCGCGCAACCCGTCCTCACGACGCATCGAACCCGGAAGGCGAAGCCGTCTATCGCGCCGGGCCGATCGTCGCCACTTATATGCACGGCTACTGGCCGTCCAACCCGGCCTTCGCGGCCGCCCTGTTCGATGGCACAGCGTTTTAACGATTCCGACCGCGACGCGGTCTACCGCGCAATTCACGAGCGTCGCGACATGCGGCATTTCGTGCCCGGCCCGATCGAGCCGGCGGTATTGCAACGTCTGCTCGACGCCGCGCATCACGCGCCGAGCGTCGGCTTTATGCAGCCGTGGCGGATCGCCCGCATCACCGACACGGCGTTGCGTCAGGCGCTGCACGCCACCGTCGAGCGGGAACGGATCGCCACCGCCGACGCGCTCGGCAAACGGCGCGACGAGTTCATGAAGCTGAAAGTGGAAGGCATGCTGGAATGCGGCGAAGTGCTGGTGGTCGCGTTGATGGACGGCCGCGACAAACACATTTTCGGCCGACGCACGCTGCCGGAAATGGATCTGGCGTCGGTGGCCTGCGCGATTCAGAATATGTGGCTCGCCGCGCGCGCGGAAGGGCTCGGCATGGGCTGGGTGTCACTGTTCGACGTGGACGACGTGCGCACGCTGCTGCACATGCCCGCCGGCGCGGTGCCGGTGGCGATTCTCTGCGTGGGTCAGGTCGATGCGTTCTACGCCGAACCGATGCTCGAAACCGAGCGTTGGGCGACGCGCCTGCCACTCGCGGAATGTGTTTTCGAAAACTACTGGCCGGATCGCGACGACGCTAAAGACAGCGCGTCAGACTGACAGACTGACGCATCGCGCCATGCGAATCCGGCCTTAGACAGTTGGCCCCGTCTAACCGTATCCGTTGCATCTCGCGTGGGACGCACGGTGTTTTTTAACTGCTCGGAACACAGTATAAAGAACGGTCAAAAATAAAAATAAAGAAACTTCGACGTGCGGTTCGAGCGGTTGCGCGTGCAACCTTCCGGGTCAGCCCGCGCGATCCATCTCCGGCATCGGCGCGAACAGCGCGTCGAGATCGTCGTCGGAAAACTTGACGGATCCGGCCGCGTCTTCCGACAGGATGTTGTCCGCGAGCGCCGCCTTTTTCTCCTGCAATTCGACGATCTTTTCTTCGATGCTGCCCGCCGCGATCAGCTTGTAAACGAATACCGGCTTGTCCTGGCCCAAGCGGTGCGCGCGGTCCGTGGCCTGGTTTTCGGCGGCCGGATTCCACCACGGATCGTAGTGGATCACGGTGTCGGCTGCCGTCAGGTTCAGACCCACGCCGCCCGCTTTCAGGCTGATCAGGAACAGCGGCACTTCGCCGTTCTGGAAGCGCTTGACGGGCGTGGCGCGGTCGGCGCTGTCGCCGGTGAGAATCACGTAAGGAATCGACTCTTTATCCAGCGCTTCGGCGATCAGCGCGAGCATGCCGGTGAACTGCGAAAACAGCAGCACGCGCCGTCCTTCCTCGATCAGTTCGGGCAACATGGTCAGCAACAGTTCGAGTTTCGCGGACTGCTGCAAACTGATCGCCTTGTCCGCATTCGCCTGACTGCCGGGCGCACCGGTTTCGCCGAGATTGGCGAGCTTCACGAGACGCGGATCGCAACACACCTGCCGCAGTTTCAGCAACGCATCGAGCACGATGATCTTGCTGCGCGCGAGCCCTTGCGCCGACACCGCCGCGAGCACTTTTTCCTGCATGGCCGTGCGCATCGTTTCGTAGAGATCGCGCTGCGAGCCTTCCAGATCGACGCTGCGGATGATTGTGGTTTTCGGTGGCAATTCTTTCGCGACCTCGTCTTTGCGCCGACGCAGCATAAACGGCCGGATGCGTCGCGCAAGCAGTTCGCGCCGCACGGTATCGCCGCCCTTTTCGATCGGATTGCGCCAGCGTTTGGTGAAGTCTTTCTGGCTGCCGAGAAAACCCGGCAACAGGAAATCGAACTGCGTCCACAACTCGCCGAGGTGGTTCTCCAGCGGCGTGCCGCTCAGACACAACCGGTGGCGCGCGTTCAGATCGCGGATGGTACGCGCCGCCTTGGTGGTGGCGTTTTTCACGTACTGCGCTTCGTCGAGAATCAGCAGATGGTATTCGTGCGCGGCCAGCGCCGCATGATCTCGCCACAACAGCGCGTACGTGGTGAGGATCAACTCGTGTTCGCCGATCTGCTCGAAACGCTCCTTGCGCTGCGGGCCGTTCAGGTCGAGCACTTTCAGGTCAGGCGCAAAACGCTGCGCTTCGTCGCGCCAGTTATGGACCAGCGTGGTGGGCACGATGATCAGCGCCGGCCGGTCGAGCCGCCCCGCTTCCTTTTCAGCGAGGATATGCGCGAGCGTCTGCACGGTCTTGCCGAGCCCCATGTCGTCGGCAAGCACGCCCGCCAGATTGTGCGCACGCAGAAACTGCATCCAGTCGAGACCCTGCTGCTGATACTCGCGCAATTCCGCGTGCAGCCCGCCGGGCAGCGGCGTGCGTTGCAGTCCGCCGCCCTGCTTCAGCCGCCGCGCCATTTCGCGGATCGAATCGTCGCCGGTGAACATCCAGCGGCCGGTGTCGTTCAGGCCGGCAAGCCGCCCGGCGTCGAGCGCGGCCACCCGCAACGGCGTCTCGCCGCGCCAGCCGACCAGACCGTCGAACAGATCGACCAGCACGCGCACCACCGGTTTTAGCCGTCCGGCACGCAGGCGTACGCGCTCCTGCCGGTCGGTGGCGAGATCGATCGGTTCGTCGTCGGCGATGGTGTCGAGATTGCCGCCGAGCCAGCGCTTGTCGCGACGGAACAGGTTCGCGAGCAACGGCTCCAGCCGCACTTTCCGCTCGCCGAGCGCGATGCCCATTTCGAGGTCGAACCAGCCGTCGCGCGCCTGGGTCGCGACGCCGTCGATTTCGTCGATGTCGATCACGTTGTAGCGAAACCCCGGCGCCTTGACCACGTGCCAGCCGGCGGCTTCGAGCTTGGGCACGGCCGTGTCGATAAACGCGGGCCACGCTTCCTGATCGGCCAGCACCAGCACCGTGCCGGAGGTGGGCTGACGTGCGTGGATCGCACCGGACGACAGCGTCTGCAACCCGGTCTTGCGCAAATCGAGCAGGCGCTGGCGCTCGGCGTCGTAACGACGGCGCAGGTGAATCACCTTGCCGCCCGGCACCGGCACCAGCGTCGCGCTGCTGTCCGCGTTGATGCCGATGCCCTCGTAGTCGTAACTGACCGATGCGATGTCGATGATCTGCTGTTTGTAGCCGTACTTGCCCGAACTGACGGTGGCGCTGATGGAGTCGAGCGTCAGGACGGGCATCGGCGCGCTGTCGATCACGCGGACGGCCGCGGTGTCGGTTGACGGCGGCAACGGCAGACCCGGCGCGATTTCGCTCAGCACCGATGCAACCAGCGGCGCTTCCGACAGCGAGATAGGCGGCATCGACAGATAGTCGGGCAACTGCTGGAACGGCAACGACACGTCCACCACGCCTGCTTCGCCTGCGTACGCATCGACATACCAGACGGGTTCCGTGGCCAGCACCATCGTGGACGGCGGTTCGGTGCGCAACACCGGCCGCAGCCGCTCATCCGCTTGCGGCTGCCATTCGATCCGGCCCGGCCGCGATGCGCCGAGCGTCAGCGGCACCGGCCGCCCGGACGGGTCGTTGCTTGCCGCGAGGGTCGCGAACAGTCGGCCCGTGGCGATCAGTTTGTGCAGCACTTCGCCCGCGTTCGCGCCGCGCAGCACGAAGTGCCCCTGATTGGGCGAGCGGCCAAGCCACAGCGCCCGCAGGATCACCAGATCTTCTTCGACGACGAATTTGGGCGGCTTGACGAGCGCGGCTTCGACATTGCTCCACGCTTCGTCGATCGAGCGGACCTCGCCGTCGATACCGAGCCGCGCCTTGAATAGCTGGATTTCGTGACGTTGCGTATGCATCGACCAGCCGAGCACGTACGCGAGCACGTGAGTGCGCGCCGGATCGGTGCGGCGCGCTTCGGCGCGCGCATTGGCCTCAGCGGTCGCAGCATTGTTACGGAAGGCTTCAAGCCAGCGAATCAGCTCCGGCCGCAACTCGCCGGGCGCCGGTTCGCCCATCTGCTTTTCGAGTCCCGCCAGCAAGGTGGCGGCGACGTGTTTGCAGTTGTAGCCGACCGGACACGAGCAGTCGCCGATGATCTTCGCGCCGTCGTCGAGATCGTAAAAATGGATATGAACCCGGTACGGCGCGCGCTGCGTGCCTTGCACCTCGGCGCTCAGCGAGTCGTTGTTGTCCCAGCGAAGATGCGATACCGCGTCGATATACGTGCGCGCCTTGGCGACCGTGGGATCGCCCAACCATTTATTGACCTGCGAACGCTCGTAGAAAACTGGCGACATCCGGGAGACCCATCCATGCTGTTCAAATCGGCGGTGGCGGCAATGCGGATGCACGACGGACGCGGTGCGGAGACGGCCGGCGCGCGTTCACGATTGCGGTGAACCTCGCCTGACCGGCATAAATCGACCACGCCGCGCTCGCGGACCTGCATCGCTTGCCTTGAGCCTGACTATTTTACGCGTGCATTTCGAACGGGCGTGCACGTCGATCGGGCGTTGGCCATCTGGCCAGGGTCGATCCGGCGTCGCGCGGCGCCGTTACGCGGACGGACAATCCGCCGGGCCGGTTGCATCGGCGTCGTCTTCGACGCCCGATCCGGCGTCGTCAGCGGCGCCACATACGATCTCCACGTCCGATTCGGTCAACAGATGCGCAAGCGGCGGCGGCGCTTCGTCGGTGATCAGCAGATCCACCGCGTCGCTGCCGAATGCATGCACCAGCGCACTATGGCCGAATTTGGTGTGATCGGCGACGACGACCCGCACTTCCGCTTGCCGGAATGCCGCCAGCGCATACGCGACGTCGGCGGGATGGGCGTTCATGAAGCGCGCCTGCGCGTCGATCGCGGTGACGGAGACGATCGCATAGCGCACATAGAACTGTCGGAGAAACGCCAGCGTGCTGTCACCGAACGCGCACGCGTCGTCGGAACGCAATTCGCCGCCTGCGAGAAAAACCCGGTTTCCATTCGATGCCGCAAGAATCCGTCCCACTTCCGTCGAATTCGTCACGACCGTCAAACGCGAGCGCGTCAGCAGCGCCTGCGCGATATGCACGGCGGTCGTGCCGCCGTCGATGATCAGCGAATCGCCGTCGCGCACCCGCTCGGCGACATTCAACGCCAGCGCCTGCTTGGCCGGACGGTTTTCGATCATGCGACGAGGGAACGGCGGTTCGTCGAGGCGGTCGGGCAACACGATGCCGCCATGCACTTTCAGCAAACGGCCGTCGCGGATCAGCGGCTTGATGGTGCGCCGGATGGTCTCGTCCGAGACCGAGAAGATCTGGGCCAGTTCGGTGATCGTGCAGGTCTGCCGGACTCGCACGATGCGCAGAATTTCAGTTTGGCGTTGACCGGAAAACATGTTGAACGCGCTCGAAGATAAAAAATTGGGACCGTAGGACGGGCTTTCGACACGCCATACGCAATGAAAACACATGTTCCCCCACCAAAACCACACGATACACACAAAATCCACACATTTCGACATGATCCGGCCCATCAAGCGACCAAAACTCGGCGCATTGGTGGACCGGAAAGCGTGAAATTTTCATGACAGGCTTGCCTCGGCGACTCTGACGAGGCATTCTGACCGCCTGAGTCAAATCCACACATTCCCACTCAAAGCCACACAATTCCTCACACCCTAACATCATGTCTACCTCTTCCCCGGTTCCTCGCCATGCCCGAGTCGTGATCGTCGGCGGCGGCATCATTGGCTGCTCGGTCGCGTATCACCTGACCCAACTCGGCTGGACCGATGTCGTGCTGCTCGAACAAGGCCAGTTGTCGTGCGGCACGACGTGGCATGCGGCGGGCCTCGTCGGACAGTTGCGCGCGCAGGAAAGCATGACGAAGCTGATCCGCTATTCCACGGCGCTGTACGCATCGCTGGAAGCAGAAACGGGGCTGGCCACCGGCTGGAAGCAATGCGGATCGCTGTCGGTGGCGCGGACGGCGGAACGGATGACGCAACTCAAGCGCACCGCAGCCGTCGCACGGGCGTACGGGGTGCAGTGCGACGTGATCGGCGCACGGGAGGCCGGCGAATTGTGGCCGCCGATGCGCACCGACGATCTGCTCGGCGCGGTCTGGCTGCCCGGCGACGGCAAGGCCAACCCGACCGACCTGACGCAGGCGCTGGCACGCGGCGCGCGCAGTCGCGGCGCGCGGATCGTCGAAAACACCCGCATCACCGCGATCCACACGCGCGACACGCCCGCCGGCCCGAGCGCGAGCGGCGTCGCGTGGCGCAACAAGCACGGCGAAGAAGGCACGATCGACGCCGAGATCGTCGTCAATTGCGCGGGCCAGTGGGCGAAAGCGCTTGGGCGGATGGCCGGCGTGACCGTGCCGCTGCATTCGGCGGAGCACTACTACATCGTCACCGAGCGCATCGCGGGGGTGCATCCGGATCTGCCGGTGATGCGCGACCCCGACGGCTTCATCTATTTCAAGGAAGAAGTGGGCGGCCTCGTGATGGGCGGCTTCGAGCCGGATGCGAAGCCGTGGGGCATGAACGGCATTCCCGACAACTTCGAATTCCAGTTGCTGCCCGACGATTGGGACCAGTTCGAAATCCTGATGGAAAACGCGCTGCAACGCGTGCCCGCGCTCGAAACCGCGCAGGTCCGGCAGTTCTACAACGGACCGGAGTCGTTCACGCCGGACAACAACTTCATCCTCGGCGAAGCGCCGGAACTGCGCAATTTCTTCGTCGGCGCGGGCTTCAATTCGATGGGCATTGCGTCGGCGGGCGGCGCGGGCATGGCGCTCGCGGAATGGATCGTCGCCGGCGCACCGACGATCGACTTGTGGCCGGTCGATATTCGCCGCTTTGCCCGTTTCAACGGCAACGACAACTGGCTGCACGACCGCGTGAAGGAAACGCTCGGGCTGCATTACGCGATGCCGTGGCCGAATCGCGAACTCGACAGCGCGCGGCCGCTGCGCCGCTCGCCGCTGTATCCGTTGCTGCGTGACGCGGGCGCGTGTTTCGGCAGCAAGATGGGCTGGGAGCGGGCGAACGTGTTCGCGCCGTCGCGCGATGCCGCGCGCATCGAGTACGGCTTCGGTCAGCAGAACTGGTTGCCGTGGAGCGCCGCCGAACATCGCGCGTGCCGCGAAAGCGTCGCGCTGTTCGATATGACATCGTTCTCGAAATTCCTGCTCAAAGGCCGCGATGCCGAACGGGTGTTGCAGGCAATCGTCGCGAACAATGTCGCCGTGCCGCCCGGCACGACCGTCTACACGGGCATGCTGAACGAGCGCGGCGGCTACGAATCGGACTTCACGGTCACCCGTCTCTCGCACGACCAGTACCTGATCGTGACCGGCTCCGCGCAAACCACGCGCGATTTCGACGCGATCGAACGGCTGATTCCGCACGATCGCCACTGCATCCTCACCGACGTCACCGGTCAATATGCGGTGCTGGCCGTGATGGGCCCGCAGGCGCGCGCGCTGCTGCAAAGCGTGTCGAAAGCCGACTGGCGCCCCGCCGCGTTTGGCTTCGGTCAGAGCCGCGAAGTGGATATCGGCTACGCGACCGTGCGCGCGACGCGTTTGACCTATGTGGGCGAACTGGGTTGGGAACTGTATGTGCCGGTCGAATTCGCGGTGGGTGTCTACGAGACGCTACGCGCGGCCGGCGACGCGTTCGGCCTCGTCGATGCAGGCTACTACGCGCTCGAATCGCTGCGCATCGAAAAAGGCTACCGCGCGTGGAGCCGCGAGTTGACGCCGGACACGAATCCGTTCGAGGCGGGATTGTCGTTCGCGTGCAAGCTCGACACGGACATCCCGTTTCGCGGCCGCGATGCGCTGCTCGCGTTGCGCGATCAGCCGTTGCGCCGCCGTCTCGTCACGCTGACCGTCGATGGCGCGACCGACCGCATGCTATGGGGCGGCGAAGCGATCTTGCGCGACGGCGTGCCGGTCGGGTTCGTCAGCTCGGCGGCGTTCGGCCATACGCTGGGCTGTCCGGTCGCGCTGGGTTACGTGAACGGCAGCCACCCGCAGGCAGTCGTCGATACCGCTTATCTGAACGGAGGTTCGTATGCGATCGATCTGGCCGGCGAACGGCTGCCGGCCACGCTGCATCTGAAAGCCGCCTACGACCCGTCGTCCGCACGCATCAGAAGTTAGTGCTGCCGCCGCGCGCCATGCTCGAAAACACGCCGTCGCGGCGGATCAGCCCGTGCATCAACGCAGCGGCCAGATGCAACAGCACGGTTGCGAACAACGCCAGCGCGAGCCACGTGTGAAGCGTGCGCAGCAACGTGTATAGCTTCACGTCGTGCGGCACGATAGGCGGCAGATGGACCGGACCGAACAACGTCACCGGATACCCCGCCGCCGACAACATCCCCCAGCCGATCAACGGCATCGCCAGCATCAGCGCATACAACACCAGATGCGACAGCCTGGCCGCGATCTTTTGTAGCGCGGGCAACTCGCGCGGCAAAGGCGGACTGCCGCGCCGCAAGCGCACGGCGATCCGCACGATCACCAGCAACAGGATTGCGATGCCGAGCGGCCGGTGCAGCGCGATCAGCGTGTCGTGCGCACGCGAAACGGTCGCGACCATCCCGATGCCGATAAACAGCATGGCGAGAATCGCGAGCGCCATCGTCCAGTGCAACAGGCGTTGCACGGGGCTGAAATGCGTCTGAACGGGCGTCATGAGCGGGCTCCGGTTTGCGGCGAGGTCTGTTGCGATTGCGGGCCGGGCGGTGTTTGCGGCGCGGCCGGCTTCGGTCGATGCAGGTCCGGGTCGAGCGCCTCTTCGCGGGTGCGCCGGTTGAACGACACCGCGTAAGCGGCCGAGCGCGCCGCCAGCAGCGGATCGTTCGACGGCCGGATGCCGTCGGGCAGGATCGTCGGATCGTAGTTGACGTCGCGGCACGCGCCGTCTTCCTGCGACGAAGCATGCTCGATCACCAGCGTGCCCGCATCGATCTGCTGGCGCTCGGCGGGCCATTGCAGCGTCGCGTCGTCGGTCGGATCGGTCGGCGCGGCGACCGTCACCAGCAGATGCCATTTCACCGGACCGGCTTGCAGCCGTTGCGCCAGATCGGCCGACAGAAAGTCCACCGTGCCTTTTTGCGCGTCGTTCATCGGCGCATACGGCGTGTCGGGCTGCACCGCCCAGCGCACCGCGTGGCTGTTGCCGGACGCGTCGATGAAGTTGAACGCGTTGATGCTGTAGTACGCGCTGTTGTCGAACCCGGACGACGGCGGATGCGCCTTCAGCCACGCGAGAAACGGCCGCGCCTCCGGATTGGCCGCGACGAACGCCTTCATTTTCGCGGGATCGGGTTTGCCGGTGGCCGGATCGGGTTTCGACGCCACCAGTTGCTGATAGAACTGCTGCGGCGTGTGGACGATGAACAGCGGCGTGTTGTTCATGCCGGTTCGCCATTGCTGGCCGTCGGCCTGCGTGAACTGCAACGCGAAACTGCGTACCGGCACGCTGCCGTCGGGCGCGACCGGATTTCCGCCGGGAATCGCAAAACGCCCCAGCACCGGCGTGCGTCCCGGCGCGAACACGGCGGCTTTCGACAGCGACGCGGCGTTGCCGTTGCTGTCGAAATAGCCTTCCACGCACAAGCCTTTCGCATGGTTGCGGCGGTAGCCGGGATGAACGCCGCCGTTGGTTTCGAGCGTGTTGACGATGCGTTGCGTCGTCAGACGTTTCGGCGTCAACCAGCCGGCGGTGTACGCAAACCCGCCGGCCAGCACTACGACAACGGCGCCGATCGCCGCAAGCCGACACGGCACGCAGATGCGCGCGGTGGGCGGAGAAGGTGGCTTCGTCACAAAGACTCCCTTGAAGGATCGGGCCGCTCGGAAAGATCGGCCGGTAACGGGAGAACACAGTCAGCACGCCGTTATTCCGCCGGTCTCGCAAAATATTTCCGACCCGGCGGTCAGCCTATTCCTCCGATGTGTAACGACAGCGGGCGTTTTCGAAAACCGGGCGAACCGGAAAAGAGTGAAATAAGAGATGGAATAAATGGAAGGCCACCGTGTTCACCGTGCAAGACCCTCATTTCCTCGCGAGCCCCGCGAGTGCTCACACCGTGCCAAACGATCCTTCCACGCCCGATCTGCCGTCCGAAACCGACCTGAACGCCTATGCGGACGGGCTGCTGGCCGCGCCGCGCACCGCGCGTGTGCAACGCTATCTGCGAAGCCGGGCGGGCGAAGCGCGGCGCGTCGCGTTTTACGGTCAGCTGAATGCGCGGATGCGCGACGCGTTCCCCGCTGCTGACGAACCGGATGCGGATCCGGGGCCGGCAGATGCGGCCGGGCGCGGTTCGGGCGGTTCGTTCGCGTTGCCGGCGTGCCGCCCGGCGTGCGCCGCCGCCGACATCGCAGGTATGCGCCGTCGCAACGGTTCGCCGCGCGCGTGGCGCGGCGCGGTGCGGCCGCTGCTGACGCTGGCGATTGCGCTGGTGGTCGTGCTGATCGCCGCGAGCGGCTGGATCGCGGCGTCGCAAGTGTCGGCCGAGGCGCTGAACAACGCCGCGGTGACGGTGCTGACGCAATTGACCGGCGAGCACGAGCCGACGAACGGCACGACGACTGGCGCGACGGCAGCCGGTTTGCCGGTCGCGTCGGCGGTCCAGGCCGCGCCGTTGCCTGCGCTGTCGCCCGAACAGGCCGCCGCCGCGCCCGATCTTTCGTCCGTGAACATGCGGCTCGTGTCGCAGCGGACGCTGAAACTGGGCACGGTGTCGCGCGCCACCGAATACGTGTACCTGAACCGCGATTCACAACCGATCGTGCTGCTGACCGCGTTTTCGCTGACCACGACGGCGCAGCCGCAATGGATGGCGCGGCGGGTCGGCGATCTGCGTCTGCTGATCTGGACCACGCACGGCCGGCGCTATGTGCTGGCCGGGGCCGCACGCGCGCACGACCTGATGCGCGCCGCCGACGCAATGACGATGAAGTGAACGACATGATCGCTATCCCCTTCTACGCCCCACGCTTTCCCCGGCACGCGGCCGACGCCATCCGGATAGCCCGGCCTAAAATGCAGACAGGCGTGCCGAACGCCGGACGCCTCGTCCGTCCCGGCCCGGCGCGCACCTCTGGGCGGGCTTGAACATGGATATCCGTGACGAGTTTCAGGAACACGTTCCGCGGCTGCGGCGTTACGCGCGGGCGCTGATCAACAATCGCGAACTCGCCGACGATCTGGTGCAGGACACGCTGGAACGCGCGCTGAGTCGCACCGGCCTGTTTCAGGCCGGCACCGATCTGCGGGCATGGCTGTTTACGATCATGCACAACGTGTTCGCCAACCAGGTGCGAAAGGCGTCGGCGCGTGCGGTCCACGTTTCCGTCGACGACGAGAGCCTGCCCGAAAGCGAATTTGCCGTGCCGGCGAGTCAGACCCGTTCGCTGGAAATGCGCGATCTCGACTACGCGCTGCAACGGCTGCCCGTCGATCAGCGCCAGGTCGTGCTGCTGGTGGGTCTCGAAGAAATGAGTTACGCGGATGTCGCGCTCGCGCTCGACGTGCCGATCGGCACGGTGATGTCGCGGCTATCGCGCGGCCGGGAAAGGCTGCGCGCGTTGATGACCGGTCAGCAATCCGGCGCGAAACTGAAGGTGGTGCGATGAACGAACACACGATGCCCATTGGCGAAGACGAACTGCACGCGTATGTGGACGGCACGCTGTCCGACCAGCGACGCGCCGACGTCGACCATGCACTGACGACGCAACCGGAACTCGCCGCGCGCGTCAGCGATTACTTTGCGTTGAACAGCCTGTTTCACGAACGCTACGACCGCGTGCTGAACGAGCCGGTGCCGCAGCGCCTGAAGGCGGCCGTGGCGACGAGCGATGCGGAACACGAATCCGGTACGACGGACGATGTGTCGGCTGGGATGTCGGCTGGTGTGTCGTCTGCGTCGTCATCTGATGCGGACCCGGCGGCGTCCGGTGGCGTCGCGCAAAAGCGCTGGCGCTTCGCCGCGAACTGGTCGCAATTCGCGGGAATGGCCGCGATGCTGGTGCTCGGCGTCGGCCTCGGCGTGGGCGTCCAGCGCAGCGGCATGTTCGCGGACAGTGGCGCGGGCGGATCGGCTTCGGTTGCATCGGTTGCGTCGGTGGGCCAGGGCGGTGGCGAGGGTGCGGTGCGGGGCGTCAGCTGGGACGGCTCCGAAGGCTTTGCCCATGCCGCCGCGATCGCGCACGTGGTCTATATGCCCGATGTCACGCGCCCCGACGAACTCGATGCCGCGCACGAACAGGATTTCGTCAAATGGCTTGCCAACAAGCTCGGCACCGATGTTCATCCGCCGATGCTCACCCAAAGCGGCTTCGAACTGACCGGCGGCCGCCTGCTGCCCGGAGACGACGGTCCGGTCGCGCAGTTTATGTATCGCGGACCGAAGGGCGAGCGCTTGACGCTGTGTATTTCGCATCGCAAGGTCAACGCGAACACGACTGCGTTCAAGCTCTATCAGGACGGCCCGGTCAACGTGTTCTACTGGGTTGACGGCGATTACGGCTATGCGCTGTCAGGTGGCATTGAACGGAAGACGCTGCTGAACCTGTCGCATAGCGTCTATGCGCAATTGACCGGCGTGGGCGGCGCGTAAGCGAGCTTGCCGCACGTGCGTCAGCGCGCGTGCAACGCGCGGCAACGCGTGCGTGGTGCGCACCGACGCGTCCGCGCGCGGTGCGCGCTCGCCCTGCCGCTCGCTTTGCCGCTCGTTCGTCAGCGCAGGAATTCGACCAGCGTTTTATCCGAGAACTTCTGATAGATCGACTCGACCCGTGAATTACCCGGTTTGCCGATCAAGCCGCCCCGAGACGACGCGGAAACCTGAAAACGATTGACCGGCGGGAGATCGCGCGTGTGTGCGAGGCTCACGTTTGCGTCGATACGATCGTTGTCGGCCAGAAAGTCGAAGAATGTCGACGACGCGTTCGAGCGCACGTGAATCGCCGTGAGTTCGACATCGAGATACATTGGATTGGCGCTGTCTTGCGCGGCGAGCAGATTGCGCGCAGCCAATGCATGTTCGATCGTGTCCTGAAGCGCCTTCGCGCTGAACTTCGGGTTGTCCTTCAACGCGACCTGCGCGGCGTCGTTCAGCGTGATATTGACCTTCACCGGTGCGTTACCCAGATGGGTTGCCGACATATTGGGTGGCGCCATGCTGATACCGCTGAACCGCGAGGTATCGCGCGACACGCCATTCGCGCAGCCCGCGAAAAAAGACACGATAAATACAGAGATAAAAGCGTAGCGAATCAGCAATTGCATGGTATTGCCTGTTGAATTGAAGCGACTTCCCACCCACACGTCATTCACACTCGCCGCCCGCAAAACCAGGCAGCCAGCGCTTTATCAAACGCGATTCCAGACGTCACGCGCGTCACTGACACGGCGTTTCTTTTTTTTATTATTTCACCGCGCTACGCGACGCATTGTCATTTTTAGTCAAGAAAATCGACGCGTATGAATGAAACGAAACGGATGACAACACGCGCCAGAAAGAAGTGACATTCGACGTCAAAAACTTCTGACTCATGTGTAAGAAATAATCGAATCTGTAGGATATTCACGCAGGCCGCATTTATCACTTGGTGTGAAAAACGGCGCACTGCTAAGCTCGACCCCATATTGCCGATGCGGTCCGCCGCCCGGTTACCGGACTGTCGGACTATCGGAATTTTTACGCCGCCCATGCACACCACTTTCGACCCTCATCCGGACGCATTGCATAACGACCCGGCGAATCCGGCGCTGCTCGACGAAGCTGCCGTCGCCGCCTATGAAGCGCAACAATTCGACCAGTGCGACGCGCTGCTGCAAAGGCGTGAGGCCGTGTCGCCGCTCACGCCGCCGCTGTTGAACCTGAAGGGTTTGTGCGCACTGGCCACGCAACGCTTCGACACCGCGAGCCACGCATTCGAAGCGCTGTCGGCAACGGACACGTCGTTCGCCGTGCGCTACAACCTCGCCTATGCGAAAGCCATGCTCGGTCGTTTCGCGGAGACCATCGCGTTGCTCGACGAGCCGATCCTCGCCGCGATGCCTGCCGCATCGGAACTCAAAACGCGGGCGCTCTATCTGGGCGACCGCCCGGACGACGCCATCACGTTAGCGGCGCGCTACGCAGACGACCCACAGGTCGGCGAAGCGTTGCGCGGACTGCTCGCCATCGCGCTGTTCGACCGCGATGGCCAGGGTGACGCAGACCGCCCCACGGATCGTCAGGCCGCGCGTCACTACGCCGACCGCGCCGCACACTCCGCCGACGGCCTCACCGCCCGCGCATTGCTCTTGCTCACCGACGGTTTGCCGGATCAGGCTTACGTGACGTTCGGCGATGCGTTGGCGTTGAGTCCCGAGCATTCGCGCGCGAAACTCGGCATCGGCCTCGCATTGCTCGCGCTCGCGCATGGCGACGCCGCCGCGGCTCAACTCGACAACGCCGTCAAGGCATTCAACCATCGGGCCGACCTGCGGGTCGCATGCGGCTGGGCTCATCTGTTGGCCGGGGAACGCCGCAGTGCGCGCGCATGCTTTGCGCACGCGACGCAGCTCGATCACGAGTTAGCCGAAGCGTGGGGCGCGCTGGCCGTGTTCGATTGGCAGGACGGCAAACCGGAAAGCGCACGATCCGCAGCATCGCGGTCCTGGCAACTGAATCCCGATAACCCCGCGCTGTCGCTTTACGACAGCCTGCGACTGGCCGTGCCGTCTCCGGACGCGATGTTTTCTGAAACGTTCGATGCGCGGATTAAGAACGTCGCCGGACTGTGGGCGCGACATTGCGCACGGTTCCGCGAGTAATGCGCTTAGCCAGTGAGCGTCAGGTTGGCGGCTGAGGCTTGCGTGTGGGAGCGCGGAGAAAGCGAATGGATGCCGGCGAGACTGCGAGCATCGGCAGACGCGCGGCGAACCGCGCATCTGCGCTGGCTGATTACTCGTTTTCTTCGAAATAACGCCTATTTCCAAATAGATAAGCGACTAATCTAAAACCTACGCAAAAAGTTACGCCAAGAAACAACGTCTTTCGCTTTGCGGCAGCTTCCAGCGGCCAAGGGTAACTCCCTTGCCCAAGGAACAGCTTCGGAGCGGCTGGCTCGGCAATGCATTGCAATAATACCCCAATGAATTGCGGGTACGACGTGGACACGTGTTGCGAAAAAGTGTCTTTTACCTGACAGACTGGATTTTGGGACATTCGATGTTGCCAAGGTAAGTTATCGACACGCGGAAATCACAACGCGTGCGTAACTGATGGGCGTTCAGAGTATTCTCTCGTTGCAAATGCAACCAACGGAGTCATCTGCACTTGACGGGAAAATAGCATTCAAGAATTGCTCACCTAGGTCAAGCGAGCGCACTATCCTATGCATGACCAACATGCGTGACCGGAATATGCTTGCCGCGATCGCTGGGACGACGATAGGCCAAGCGCACGTCCTGTACGGTTCGGACCGCCAGATGGCGCAACGTCTCGATCTCTCAAAGCGTTCGACTCTCGCAGTCTCAACGAGCAAATCGTGCTAGGGGGGCGAATGCCACGTCAGGTAAAATCCTGCCAATTCCGCAACCCGCCACAAGAAGATTCAATGGACGATCAGCTCCAGAACCCTCGCTCGATTGGCCGCGACCACGACAACGGAGCCGTACATGCCGAGAGTGAATCGGTCGGCGCTCGCCCCCAGATATTGAGCTTCTTTTGCGGGGCTGGCGGCCTAGATCTTGGATTTACCAAGTCAGGCTACGATGTAATTTTTGCTGCCGACTATTTTCAGGCAGCGATAGACACGCACAACGCGAATTCAAATCAGCCTGTCGCGCAGACACTCGACTTGCTTTATGCAAAGGCCGCTCACATCACAGAGTTTCTCAAGGCGCGCTCTCCGTCGGCTTCTCCCGTCGGAATTATCGGTGGGCCACCGTGCCAAGGCTTCTCCCGAGCAAACACGCAACGATCGCAGGCAGACCCTCGCAATATGCTTGCGCGCCGGTACGCGGCGCTTATCGTGGATCTCGCCGAAATTTATCCTATTCAATTTTTCGTGTTTGAAAATGTTCCCGAATTGCTCGCGAAAAATAATCAACGCATTTTTACCAGCCTAAAAAGAAAACTAGCGAAGCACTTCAATGTTTCGGTCGCATTGATAAATGCCGCGGATTTTGGCGTTCCGCAGACCCGAGAGCGGGTTTTTCTCGTGGGTCTTCGAAAAGGAATGAGCGAAAAGGAATTTGCGTTTCCCTCGCCTTCGAGCTCCGTGCGCTCTACGGTCAGACACGCCATTGGCCATTTGCCACCTCCAATATTTTTCAATCGCTCGCTGACGCCGCGCGACATACCACATCATCCTAATCACTGGACGATGCGCCCACGTTCAAGCCGATTTAGCGCCGATCTTGTCAGCAGCGGGAGATCGCTTATCCGATTGGATTGGGACAAGCCAAGCCGCACTGTCGCATATGGTCACAGAGAGATACACGTGCACCCATCGGGCTTACGGCGCCTGAGCTTATATGAAGCTATGCTCTTACAAGGCTTTCCACCGGACTACATACTGAAGGGAAATCTTAGTGAGCAAGTGACGCAGATTTCGAATGCTGTGCCACCACCTGTTGCACACGCTATAGCAAATCAGCTTAAAAAGTACCTTCCCCGCCCAATCCAAAGGCGAGAACATGAATAGTACAAAGTCGGAAGACGAAAAAAACCTTCTTGCAAGCGTGCGCAGCGCACGTGGCACGGGAAGCGTCGTCGCTGCAACGCTCAAAACGGACGAGCGCGTTTTTGCGCGAATCACTGACGGCATCTACCGTGAGCCCGCGTCGGCACTGCGCGAGTTAATCGCAAACGCCTATGATGCAGATGCGACCGAAGTCCGAATTGATACCGATGCTCCGCGGTTTTCGCGAATCGTCGTGCGCGACAACGGCTATGGGCTAACCGAAGAAGCTCTCGTTCACGTTATCTGTCATATTGGGGGCAGCCTCAAAAGGACCGATAAAGGCAGCCAATTCCACGTCGCGAGCGATCAGGACACGTCGCGGAGCCCCAATGGCCGCAAGCTCATCGGAAAGCTTGGCATTGGGCTCTTTTCCGTTTCTCAGCTAACGCACCACCTCGTCATTGTTACGAAGGTCAAGGGGGAGGACGTAAGGCGCATCTGCGACATACTGCTAGTTCCTCAGAGTGACGTACCCCGACCTAAGTCAGAATCAGGCGAAGACGTCTATGTGACCGGCAAGGCCCAGATAAAGACAATTCCCGCCGACGATCTCGAGTCACACGGCACGGAGATTACACTGCTTGATATTCGAGGCTTTGTTCGAGAGAGTTTGCAGTCACAGTCACTTTGGGCCGCAATTTCACCTGAACTGAATGACGATACAGAAGAAGAATTCGACGATACGGACCGTAACATCGATGCAAGCACGGCATCCCCTTCGAAAGGGGAGACGGATGCACTCGACTTGGAAGAATTCTATGAAAAGCCACCGATCCCGTCCTTTCATATTGGTCGAGTAAGCAAGCGAGACAGCGAATTGCTGCTCGAACTCCCGTCCCTCCCTTGGCTAAACGACGACAGCCCATCCGAGAAATTTAAGAGACTAACGGCGGGTGTGCGCAACCTCGCTGGCGAAACCACAGAGCGCATCCGACTGAACGAGGTTCTCGACACTTACTTCCGCACGCTTTGGACGTTAAGTTTATCGGTTCCGTTGCCATATGTAGACAAAGCACCCTTTGACCTGCAAGGGCAGGACGGCATTCCGATCTTTGCTATCAGCAACAAGGGTGTTCGAGCAAGAGCTGATCGTGTTGAACTCGGTGCTAATGAGAGCATTTCATCGAAGTTTGGTTTGACGGGTGACGCCCCCAACAGCGCGACGCCCTTCTCGGTCATCGTCGACGAGATCGAATTGAAGCGCCCGATTCAATTCTCTGAATCTGGCGATGCTGCATCGGCAAAACTAACGGCAGCCCCGATAATGCCTAACGCTCTGATGTTTGTAGGGCGAATGAAGTCTGACCTTGCCTCAGTGTCAGTTGAGTACAGCGGTGGGCCGCTCGAATTCGAGGCGTACTTTTGCTGGCAACCAAAAATTGTGCCTGCCGATCACAATGGGATCATGGTGCGCATTAACGGCGCGAGCGGCATATTGTTCGACGATCACTTCCTAAAGTACCAGATATCGGAACTAACTCGACTTCGGCAACTGACGGCTGAGGTGTATGTAAAGCGCGGACTAGATGCGGCGCTAAACATCGATCGAGAGTCATTCAATATCGCTCACACCCATTATCAAGTGTTGAAGAAGTGGGTACATAACGCGCTAAGACAAGTGATGTCACGTCAAAAGGCCGTTACAGGTGCGGCGAATACTGTCAAGTTGGAGGGAGGCCTTAGCGCAGCTGTGAGCGAACTCTCGGCAATCGTTAAGCAAAATGAAGGTCCGGGAACTTCACGGGCAGAAGTGAGTTTCTCGGAATCCCCCCTACTACGAGCAACGCACAGCGGGTTAGTTTTCGATCGCACCACTGTTTTTAGCCCACGCAAAGCTAAACGACCAGTCACGAAATCTGACAAGCTTAAAGAGGAACTTCTCGAGCAACAAATAAAAGCAGTCGCTTCTCTGCTTCAAGACTACCATGTCTTCGACACCCTATCGGACGATGAGCGCGACGAATTGCTGAGGAAGATCGTGGCAATCTTCTCTGTAGATATCAAGAAATGATCGAACAAGATAATCCGTTCGGCGATGGCGATCCGAGCCTCGAACAAGATGTTGCGCCGACAACGACCGAACATACACCACTAGAGGTTCGTCGAGAATTTCTGCCTTGGCACAAACCACGAAAGCAATGGGTCAGAACATCTCAGTGGGCGGAAAGCATTGGACGTCTCGCTGACGAATTGCGCCTGAAGGACCTGCAAGAGCCCCTACGTTATCTCAGTCTCCCCGGTCCCGATCTCTTGGATGTGAGGTCAATTCGTCCTGTATGTGAAGGTCGAGAGATCCAACTTCAGTTTATTGGGCTAAATAGCGGCGACGACGACGGCGATGCGGCGCTCAATCGCGCACTGATCAACCAAGTGAGGGCAATGCCAGGAATTCATCAAGCGTCGGAGGTTGTGACAGACCGCTTTGAACACCTCGCCATAAAGCGTTCAATCGCGTCATCGCGCATCATAACGATGCAACGCTCGTTCGACGTAGTGAACATTGACTTATGCGGCTCGTTTGCTGAGAGCATGCCGAACGAAACCAATGCGACAATTCCATCCGCACTGTTTTCGTTGCTCCAGCATCAGGCTAACAATCGAAGCAAAGACTGGCTTCTCTTTCTAACGACACGATCAGATCGTAACGCCGTTAACGCAGAAACGATGGACCGTTTCATCGAGCGACTAAACTTAGCGATCGAGCAAGATCCAACCGTCAAGACGGAAATTTTAGATCACGGCCTAATCCAGCAAGAGGAGTTTGACGAAAATAGCATTCGAGCTGAGCGACTGTCGGCCGCGTCACACTCTAATGTATTTGCTCTCGGTATCGCACATTGGATCTTGACCGCGCTGACGCAGGAGCAGCCTGCTTGGCGGGCCGATATGTTGCCGCACTATGAGTACCACGTCACTATGCAAGACGCGAGTTGTGACATGCTTTCACTCGGATTCTATTGCAAGCGGGTTCCCTCGCCGCGGCAACCAGATGAATTTGGAATTGCACATGTTCCGGCGGCACAAGTTCAGCCGCTGGCTCAGATCGTCCAGACTTGTCAAGGCAAGATCCGTCGGCGCATAGCTGAACGCATCGACCTAGATCAGCAACTTCACATGAATATCGCGGAATACACAACGTCGCTTGATGATTCCGCACGACTTTTGGCGGGGGCGTACTATGACGAAACCGCGTACCGTGACTGGGCCGAAGGGGAGCGCATCAAAATGACGCGGTTCCTAGAGAAGACGGGGCTTACGTGATATTTGACCACCATCGCCTGACGGAACAAAGGTCGCGGGTTAATTTCAGGTTAAACAAGAGCCGGGATCGACTTCGCGATCGTCTGCTAGAAGACTCGGCCAATGGAACTCTTCTAGCGATCTCCAAATTTCTCTATGGAGTCGACACAGAACAGAGGGCTCAGCAGCATCGTTCCGATTTTCTGATCTGACAGGGGAAGCCCTTGGCGAAAGTGCAATCGGGCTCCGCAGTGCTTTGAAAGACGACGTTCAATCAGAACCGAGCGTTTTTGACGGCACCGAAAATATCGGTGCCTTAGGAGAATAAGAAAACGGTATTTCGCTAGGCACCGAAACAGTTCCTTGCGCCCCGCTGCCGGCATTGCCGTTTCTAGCGGTTCCGTTACCGCCTCCATTCGTTTCGCCAGCATCCTTCCCAGCAGCGCTTGTCTGCTGCGCGCCCTTGGCCGGGACCATTGCCTGCTTAAGCGTGATCGTCAGTTTACTTCCGCGGCTCGCGTCAACCGACTGCTCCATCCCCAACTGCGGGCCGAGCTGGAGGCCTTTCGAGAAATCGACTGACAGTTTTCCATCGCCCTTTTTGTCCGTCGTCAGATCAAGTTCGATATTAATGGTGTCGACATACAAGCCGAGTTTCATGTCATTCTGGTCGAGCTGCTTTTTGAAGCCGGCCAGCCCGTCACCAACGGAAGTCAATGCTTTCTCGACCGTAATGTCACTCGGTTGAACGGGACTAGGGGCGATTAATCCGCAACCGGCCAATGGGACCGTTAGCGTAACAGCACAAATGGCGAACACGTTCTTCATGGTTCATCTCCTTAGCGTGAGCCCTCTCAGCAGGCAGCGTAAATTGAAGGAGATTTCGTAAATTTCAAAAAGCCCGTTTTGAGTCGTACAGCGGTGTAACGCACGCTGATCCGAAACCAGAACGATTTCGAGGCGCTGGTTTGCCGGGGGGCAAACTGGATTGAGCGCTACAAATGAAAAAATACTGTCGCACGGTAACACTCAAGTCAATTCTTCTGACGACGAGCAGATGACAACGTAACGCCCACTAAAGTCGCACTTTGGAGGTGCATTTTCGATGTCGGTTCCGATCAACCCGTACGTTCGAAATTCGGCGGCTGCAAAAAATTGCCCGTTGCTCAAGCTCGGCGGCGCGTCGTCGAATCTAGCGTAAGTTCGTTTGTAGGTCATATGGCTAACGCCGAATGACTTTGCGAGGCCCTGAAAGCTAATCTCAATCCCTGCCTGATTGGCATATAGCCGCGCGAGCATGCAATCGATACACTGGGGTGGACCAACTGAAAGTTGACTGACCCGAGTTGGCAAGAGTGGCGCGACGCGAACCCTAGAGAGGTCGCGAAGCTGCACAACGCGCTACAGCAAAAGCAGAATGGGTGATGTCAACCCTCACGAAGGTCATCGAATATCGTTGGATCAAGCTCAACAATAAACGGTTGCGCGCTGCTCACTGTTCCAATTGCCACCCCACGCTCATAGGCAGGACGTCGAG
Source organism: Paraburkholderia sp. (assembly GCF_028283785.1). Lineage (GTDB taxonomy): Bacteria > Pseudomonadota > Gammaproteobacteria > Burkholderiales > Burkholderiaceae > Paraburkholderia. The sequence goes on from NZ_JAPWKB010000017.1 coordinate 80,371, forward strand.
CCAACACGGTATTCGAGATATTGCGGACGCAAATTTCGAGTTCGTCGGCGCGCAGTTGCGTTGTTCGGTCGAGCAAACCGCCCGAAAATCGGATGAAAATATTCGGACCACCTGGCGCGAAAGGATGTTCGATGAAGAAGTTCTTCGCATCACCTTCGACATGCTCCGGCCTGCGTGCGACAGCGTCTGCCTAGAAAATGCCGATGTTTTGGGCGATGTTCCAAAGTCGGCTTTCCGGTGGAATTTCGTTTCGCATTTGCGACCTCGTCACGTGTTGAGTTTCTTGAAACCAACGAAGGGTGCACCTGCGGTCACAAATCGGCCGAGCGCCGCATTCAACTCTGAAACCAATTCGAAAAGTCGCTCGGTGTTTGTGACTTCACCAGAGATAAGCAAGCGCATCTCAGCGTCGTGCTGATTGCGAAGGTCTTTAAGTGCTTTGTAGGAGTCTTGAAACTCAGCACGCTGTTCCGCCGAATGCATGTGGACCTTCGAAGTGATCGGCAAATAACGCTAACACGGCGAAGCAGGAGTTCCGAAGGGGCAAAGAAGACAGAAACGCGCGGCCACCGCGTCATATCGAATAAGCTAAATGTGCAGGTACGTAGTGAGTAAAGCAATATGAGAAAAATCAAGCCGATCTATCTGGACATGATCGCCGTCTCAGAAACGGTTGCCCTCTCCGAGGCAAGTGTTCAAAAATTAGTGCGAGAAAATCGTTTACCAAAGCCCCGCCTCGTGTCCGATCGTCTTCTTGCGATTTGGCTCTAGGCAGCCTTCGAGGTAGCCGCGGCAGCCCTGCCTGACCGTGTAGCTTTCATATCCCAAGCGGCCTCTCCCGATCCACTCTTTTGCCGCTTCTCCACAGCCGGGTCGCCTCCTGCATCGCGAGCCACACGATACCTCTGCAACTCGGCAATTCCAGCGGCAAAAGTCTTTGCCGGCCACTCTCCCAACTTGATCTGACGCATAAGGCCGTCAATCGGGGATTTGTAGCGATAGGTCGACGCTACGGCTTTCTGTTGCCTAAAGACGCAGTCCGGGAAACCGTCAAGCGTGAGATGGTCCCCTGTCTTCAGTTGGGTTAATGCACGGGCGCCGAATCACATAAATGCTCCGGCGTAAGTGTTTGATCCACGCCGGGGTTCTACGTAGTTTTCCGATCGAGACTTACGAAAAAGCTACGCCAACTGCTCAAGGATCGCAAGGTGCAAGCGAGTATCGCTGAGCTAAGTTCTGACAAGACCAATACCGCAATCGCACGCCAAGGGGAAATCTCGGCCGCATCAACCTTGCACAGCAAGGCTGACGGGAAAGGTGAAAAAAGTATTACTCGTTTTCTTCGAAGTAGTGGCCGAACTTTTCCTGCTTCGTGCGGATATACCGCTCGTTTTCTTCACGCATCGGAATGGCGAGTGCCACGCGTTCGCATACCGGAATACCGTGCTTCGTCAGCGTGTCGAACTTGTTCGGATTGTTGCTCATCAACCGAACCGATGTGACCTGCAACGTGCGCAGAATGCCCGCCGCCGAATCGTATTCGCGCGCGTCGTCGGGCAAACCGAGATCGAGATTCGCCTCGACCGTGTCGCGGCCCTGCTCTTGAAGCGCGTACGCGCGAATCTTGTTCGACAGGCCGATCCCGCGTCCTTCGTGACCGCGCAGATACAGCAACACGCCGCAGCCCTCGGCCGCGATATAGCGCAACGCGAGATCGAGCTGTTCGCCGCAATCGCAGCGATAGGAGCCGAGCACGTCGCCCGTCAAACATTCGGAATGCAAACGCGTCAGCACCGACGACTTGTTCGCGACATCGCCCATCACGAGCGCCAGATGTTCGGCGCCCGTCTCGCGAAGCCGGAACACATAAGACGTGAACGTGCCGTAACGGGTGGGAAGCGTGGCGGTCGCGTCGAGGACGACGCATTCGCCGTTGATTTCGCCGTCTGCTTGCGACGGTACGTGAGGCGTGGGCATGGCGTTAAGCAAAATGTCTGGCATGAACCCGTAGACGACCGGGGATAAAGTGTGGAACTGGAGTTTACCGCTAAACGCGCTCGCGCATCCCACGTATGCACCGGGCTGGGTCGTCATCGCATCTCGTCGGGACCGGCGGCCGCACACGTGCAGCGTGAATGTGCCGCGAATCCGACGGCACTTTGCATCCGGTCTACGCCGTTCCAGTGCACGCGGCAATCGCGTCGTCATATCGCGGAACCCAGGAAAAACGACATGCGCGGATCGCGCGTCGGCGCGGTATCGTCAGGATGTCGGGGCGTCGCACTGTAAGCGAATGTTCAGGAACGCACGCCGCGTCGACCCAGGCCGCCTATACTGGAAGAGCCTGTCCTTCACGACGACAGCACGTCTTCCGGCGTGCTGCAATGCGAAAAACGGAGCCGCTTCATGACCAGCGTTGCACAAGTTCTCAAATCGAAACCAGAAAACACCGTGTATACGATCGACGCGGCTGACTCGGTCTACAACGCGATCAAGCTGATGGCCGACAAGCAGATCGGGGCGCTGGTGGTCACGGAAGGCGAAAGCATCGCGGGGATCGTTACGGAACGCGACTACGCGCGCAAGGTGGTGCTGATGGAACGCTCGTCGAAGGCGACGCCGGTACGCGACATCATGAGCCGCGCGGTGCGCTTCGTGCGCCTCGAACAAACCACCGACGACTGCATGGCGCTGATGACCGAACGGCGCATGCGCCACCTGCCGGTTATCGATCAGGAACGGCTCGTCGGCATGGTATCGATCGGCGATCTGGTGAAGAACATCATCGCGGAACAGCAGTTCACGATCCAGCAACTCGAAACCTACATCAACGGCGGCGAACATACCTGACCTGCATTCGCAGACGGGCGATGCAATCGCAGCGTTTTCATCGTTGTAGCGGACTCGCGCATACGGTAGTCGCATGCGCGCCCATCTTCGATCCTCCGCAACCCCTCGCGCATCCAGTCGCAAAAAAAGCCCAAACCCGTCACGGGATTGGGCGAAGCTACCTTTCGGCAGCGGAGGTTCCAGATGTTCTGGCTCCGCGCGACCAACATTCAGCGTTCGGCGCTGACTGCGGCGCATCGGGCGCTCGCGGTCGCGCGGATTTTGAGGATCTTCGATTGATTCGTCACGCACACACTCGCGCGCGTGGAAGCGTTGGCCGACCCGCGTCGATGTTCGTCACGCGCGCGAGCCGCCAATCGGTGCAACGATAAATCTCAGACGGGTTTAGTTGCCGAAGTAAATCGAGCGTTGTTCCGGCGTTTGCGCATCCATTGCACGGCCCGACGACGACGAACCGCTCACCGCGCCACCGTAACCGCTGGTATCGGCAACGGGATTCACGTTTTGTGCGGTCTGGTCTTGAGCCTGAACGCGACTTTCGGCGGCCTGGATATCAGCCGGATAGGTCGGATCGCTGGCGGTGGCCGGGTTGTACCCTGCCTGCTCGATCTGGATCAGTTGACTACGCACTTCGGCGCGCGTCACGGGTTGTTGGCTCGACTGGGCGAAAGAAGCAACCGGAGCGGCGAGAACTGCGGCAATAGCGACGGCCTTGATCAGCGACTTCATGGTGACTACCTCCTAAAGTTTTTTTGCGTCGCTTCTCACCGTGTGTGGGAAGCGAGTGACTTCAGTCTAGGCAACGGTTGCTCAAGGGAAAACCCTTAATTGCAAGATACATAATTGCGAGATCAACAAGAATCAAAACGTAACAAGGGTCAATGCACCATTGGAGTGACCAATTCCGTAATAATTGTCGGGTTTGTCAGGTCGCTTCCGGTCGATCTGACTGCATTGACGACCGCGCGTCGAGTGCTCGCGAGCGGGCTCATTTCGCCAGCAAACGCTGAGGTCCGCTGATGTAGACACTGCCGCGCGCATAAAAGCGCAGCAAACGCTCTGTTTCCCGCGTGAGGCCGATCCGCGTCGTAACGCCGATCTCACCCGTTCGGTGATCCGCCGAAGCATCGGACGCGTCCGACGCGTCCGATGCACCCGGAACCGCGCGCTCGCCGAGCCACAGGCCCTCGCCCGTGCAGAGGTCCACGCTGTCGAAGGACAGGTCGATGCCGAGGGCCGCCGCCAGCCGTCCCGGTCCGCGCGTGAGATCGCGCAGGCTCGCGCCCGGCCGACGCGCCTTCATGCGTTCGAGCGCGTCGCCTTCGAACGGCTCGATTGCGCGGATCAACACGCCAGCGCCCGTACCCGCCGGTTCGCTCGACACATTCAGCACGAAGCACGCGCCATACGTCAGCCGCACATACGCGTGGCCAGGCGCGAGAAACAGCGCGCCGTTGTATTTGCGGCGTCCGTGAAACGCATGACTGGTCGAATCGCCGACGGGATACGCTTCCGTTTCGACGATCCGTCCGCCGGTGCGGCCTTCGGGCAGATCGTGAACGACGTAGCGGCCAATCAGGAAGCGCGCCATCTCGACCGTATCGACCGGCAATCGATCGCGCACGAGCGGCCGCAAAACCATCGGATCCCGAAGCGAATCCCGAACCACGCCCGTTACCGGATCAGCTGTCACCGTCACCTCCGTTTCGCGCAGACGCACCCGATCGATGATCGCGCGCAACCTGCGTTGTATCGATACCTCAATCCGTGTACACCATAGCGATCATCCTGACACCATTTGGAGTATCTTTAACCTCCGGCCAGCATCCAGCCCCGAACGCGCATGCGCTCAGGCCCGCCCGGCCGGCACGCAGCCGTACAGCACCGCGCAGTCCGTTCCATTCCGATCCAATCCCGAAGTACCGTTTGTGCAGTAAGCGCGGGCCCGATCGGGTCCGCCGGCCACCATGACATCAGGAGAAAGTTGAATGAAAGCAACCAAAGCAATCAAGCTCGTTAGCGGCGCACTGATCGTGCTGGCATCGTTGAACGCGTACGCGCAAAGCAGCGACGCAGCCGCCACCGCACCGGCGCCGACCAGCGCGAAGGCCACCAAGTCCGCCAATCGTGCGCTCGCGAAGAACGTCCGTCGCGCGCTGTCGAAGACGAAGGGCCTGTCGGTCAGCAATATCGTCGTGCGCGCACGCAGCGGTGCGGTGACGCTCGAAGGCTCGGTGCCGGAACAGGCGCAAGCCGATCTGGCAACGACGGCCGCGCAGGGCGTCTCCGGCGTGACGTCGGTGAAGAACGCACTGACGATCCGCGCAATCGGCCAATAAGCCGGCCGGTCATCACGACCGACGCCACCGGCGCCGGTCGAGCGCGCAAGAACGCATTGTTCTTGTTCGTCACGAAAAAAGCGCCGCCGTGCTTCCCGCACGGCGGCGCTTCTGTTTTTGTGCTCCCCGCCCGCAGCCGGGCGCCGATGGCTCAGCCTCCGGCGCTGCGCCGCAGTTCGCGCGCGATCACGATCTGCTGGATCTGCGTCGTGCCTTCGTAAATGCGAAACAGGCGCACGTCACGATAAAAACGCTCGATGCCGTATTCGCTCATATAGCCCGCGCCGCCAAAAATCTGCACGGCCCGGTCGGCGACCCGCCCGCACATTTCCGTCGCGAACATCTTCGCGCACGACGCTTCGCTGGTGACGCGCTCGCCGTTGTCGCGCTTCTTCGCGGCATCGACGATCATGCAGCGCGACGCGTAGATTTCGGCCTGGCTGTCGGCGAGCATGGCCTGAACCAACTGGAAGTCGATGATCGGCTTGTCGAACTGCTTGCGATCGATCGCATAGCGCAACGCGTCGGCAAGCATGCGTTCCGCCGCGCCGGTCGCCACGGCCGCGATATGCAGACGACCCTTATCGAGCACTTTCATCGCCGTCTTGAAACCGACGCCCTCTTTCTCGCCGATCAGATTCTCGACCGGCACCCGGCAGTTTTCGAAGATCACGTCGCAGGTATGCGCGCCCTTCTGACCCATCTTGCGATCGATCTTGCCCAGCGACAGCCCCGCCGTGCCGGCTTCGACGACGAAAGCCGAGATCGCGTCCGCGCCCTTCGTGTCCGCGCCGCTCGCATCGCGGCCGGTGCGCGCCATCACCGTGAACAGACCGGCTTCGGGCGCATTGGTGATGAAGCGCTTGGTGCCGTTGAGCACGTAGTGGTCGCCGTCGCGGACCGCGCGAGTTTTCAGCGACGCCGCGTCCGATCCCGCTTCCGGCTCGGTCAGGCAGAACGAGCCGATCAACTCGCCGGACGCGAGCCGCGGCAGATATTTCTCCTTCTGCGCGGCCGTGCCATCGACCACCAGACCGGTCGAGCCGATGCCGTTATTGCTGCCGATCGCCGAGCGGAATGCCGGCGACGTCTTGCCGAGTTCGAACGCGGCGAGCACTTCTTCTTCCATCGTCAGGCCGAGGCCGCCATACTCTTCCGGCAAACACAGACCGAACAGCCCGAGGTCTTTCATTTCCTGAAGCAGCCCGGCTGGAATCTGATCTGTCTCCGCGACGATTTCTTCGTTCGGCACGAGTCGTTCGCGAACGAAGCGGCTGATGCTGTCGAGCAGCAGATTGAGCGTTTCCTGACTACGAATCACGGTGTCTCCTTGCAGACCGGCGCGGTGCTGCCTGTGAGTTTAGAAAGAATATCGTTATATTTTAGGGTATTAGCGCAGATTCCTGATCCAGTTTCGCAAGTGTGCCGCGCGGCCCGCGCCGGCAACGCCGTCTGATAACCACACCATAGGACACTCACCGCATGTCGACTTCTTCGATTGTGTTGCCCCGCTGGACCCTGTGGGTGCCGATCGCCGCGTGGCTGATCTTCGGCGCGGCGGTCGTCGTGCCCGGCCAGCCCGTGCTGATCGCGCTGGTCGGCGCAGCGCTCGCGGGCGCGGTGTTCGCGGGCGTGCATCACGCGGAAGTGGTCGCGCATAAGGTCGGCGAGCCGTTCGGCACGTTGGTGCTCGCGATTGCGGTAACGGTGATCGAAGTCGCGCTGATCGTCTCGGTGATGCTGACGGCCGGTCCGGAAAAAGCCGGTCTCGCACGCGACACGGTGTTCGCCGCGGTGATGCTGGTCAGCAACGGGATCGTCGGGATCTGTCTGCTGGTGGGCGGCATCCGGCATCGCGAGCAGGATTTCCGGATTCAGGGCGCCAGTGCCTCGCTGGCCGTGCTGGCGTCGTTGTCGGTGCTGACGCTGGTGATGCCCAATTACACGACGACGCATGCCGGGCCGGTGCTGTCGCCGGCACAACTGGCGTTCGCGGGCGTGTCGTCGCTGGTGTTGTACGGCGTATTCGTGTTCGTGCAGACCGTGCGTCACCGCGACTATTTTCTCGCGGACGCGCCCGGTGAGGACGCGCATGCCGCGCCGCCCAGCAATGGCGTGACGCTCACGAGCGCGATTATGTTGCTGGTGTGCCTGGTCGCCGTGGTGCTGCTGGCCAAGCTGCTGTCGCCGGTGGTCGAGGCCGCGGTTCGCGATGCGGGCGCGCCGCCGGCCGTCGTCGGCATTGTGATCGCGGCGCTGGTGCTGCTGCCCGAAGCGCTCGCGGCCGTGCGCGCGGCGCGCGCCGATCGGCTGCAAACCAGTCTCAACCTGGCGCTCGGCTCGGCGCTCGCCAGCATCGGTTTGACGATTCCGACGGTGGCGGGCGTGTTTCTGGTGACGAAGCAGCCGCTGATTCTCGGCATCGACGGCAAGGAAACGGTGTTGCTGTTTCTGACGCTGGTAGTCGGCACGCTGACGCTCGGCACCGGACGCACCACCATTCTTCAAGGCGCGGTGCATCTGTCGTTGCTGGCGGCGTATCTGTTCTTGTCGTTCGCGCCTTGAGGCGCGCCGCTCAGTGCGCCATCCGTTCGGCGAGCCAGTCGCGGAACAGATTCACCTTCTGAAGATGCGACACGCATTCGGGATACACGAAGTAATAACGCGCGCCGGTCGTCAACACGGTGTCGAACGGGCGGACCAGACGACGCGCGGCGACATCGTCGTCGATCAGCGCGAGATCGCTGATCGCGACGCCGAAGCCTTGCAGCGCCGCGTTGGTCGCGAGATCGAGCGTATCGAAGCTCGGCCCGTTCGCGGCATCGACATCGCGCGCGTCAACGTGATCGAGCCACATCCGCCAGTCGCGATGATCGCGGGTCGGATGCAGCAACGTGTGCCGCGCCAGATCCTCGACCCGCGCGAGCGGCTTTTCCTTTAGCAGATCGGGCGCGCATACCGGCGTCAGGCGCTCCTCGAACAGCGGCACCGCCTGCACGTCCGCCCCCGGGGACGTCCCGTAGACGATCGCGGCGTCGAACGGCTCGACCTGGAAATCGACGTCGTGCTGCCAAGTCGTGGTGATCTGGACATGCAAATCCGGAAATTCCGCCTGGAACTGCATGATCTTCGGCAGCATCCAGCTCATCACGCAGGTCGGCACCTTCAGCGCGAGGTCCGTGCGCTGACGCGTCAGACGCAACGAAATCTCTTCGATCCGCGCGAAACTCTCCTTCACGGCAGGCAACAGCAATTCGCCTTCGGCGGTCAGCGTCAGTCCCTTCGCGTGACGTTTGAACAGCGGAAACTTGTAGTAGTCCTCGAGCGCGATGATCTGCCGGCTGACCGCGCCCTGGGTCAGACACAGATGATCGGCGGCGCGCGTGAAGCTGCGATGCCGCGCGACGGTCTCGAAAATCTGCAACGCGTTCAGGGGCGGAAGTCGGCGCATCGGATCTGTGCGGCGTTGAGCGCAAAAAATCAGCGCGAAAATGGGCGTGAGCGAGTCCGGACCCGGTTGGGTCGAACGCATGGACGACATGCGCGGCCCGCACCGGAGTAACCGTCTTCAGGCATCAGGAAAATGCATCCGGCCGGCTGACGATAAACGGTCGCACCGGCCTGCAAAGGCCACAGGATAGACGATCCAAAAAGACCGCGCGATCCACGAAAGCGCGACGCCATGCGTGGCGCTCATGCGACGCGCGCTGTTGACGCTTATTTTGGTCGGATACAGTGCGAAAGACGCGCCGCGCTGGCGGCCCGTCCCGCACGGCCGCGCTTTCGGCTCATTGCTGCTTTCCACTCACACTCGCCATGACCTACGCATTCGATTTCAGCGGCTTCGGTGTCTACGCGAGCCTGCTTGCGCGGGGCACCGCCGTGACGCTGGCCCTGACCGCCGCGTCGACGGTGCTCGGTGCGGTCGTCGCCGTCGCGTGCGCCGGCGTCGGGCTTGCCGGACCGCGCTGGGCGCGCACGATCGTCGCCACTTACGTGGAGGTGATCCGCAACACGCCCTTTATCGTCCAGCTGTTTTTTATCTTCTTCGGGCTGCCGAGCCTCGGCATTCATATCGACGAAGTCCAGGCGTCGATCCTCGCGATGACCATCAATCTCGGCGCGTATTCGACCGAGATTCTTCGCGCGGGCATCGATTCCGTGTCGCGCGGACAGGTTCAGGCGGCGCAGGCGCTCGGTCTGCAAGGTCCGCATATTTTCCGGCACGTCGTGCTGCCGCAGGCGGTCGCCAACGTCTTTCCGGCGCTGGTCAGCCAGGTGCTGATCGTAATGCTCGGGTCGGCGGTCGTGTCGCAGATCGCGGTGCCCGATCTGACCTACGCGGCGAACTTTATCCAGTCGCGCAATTTCCGCTCGTTCGAAAGCTATCTGATCATCACGGTCACGTATCTCGTCCTGTCGATCGTATTGCGTCAATTGATGAACCGTCTGGGCAGCCGCCTGTTCGCCGGCCGTGCAATGCGCACGCCGCAACAGGGCAGCCGTTTCGGACGGATGCTGTTTGCGTGGCGCGGTGGGCGCTCGCTGCCTACGGAGCGCTGACATGGTCGAATTCACGTTGTGGGACATCGCGCGCAACCTGCTGATGGCAGCGCGCTGGACCGTATTGCTGTCGCTGATCGCGTTTATCGGCGGCGGCGTGGCCGGTCTGATTCTGCTCGCGATGCGCGTGTCGCCGATGCCGTGGCTGCGCCGGATCGTGACGGTCTACGTCGAGCTGTTTCAGGGCACGCCGCTGCTGATGCAATTGTTCGTCGCGTTTTTCGGTTTGCCGCTGATCGGCGTGGACGTCTCGCCGTGGACCGCCGCCGCCGTCACGCTGACGTTGTACACCAGCGCGTATCTGGTCGATATCTGGCGCGGTTGCGTCGAAGCGGTGCCGCGCGGGCAATGGGCTGCGGGCGCGAGCCTCGGCATGACCTTCGCGCAGCAGCTGCGCTATATCGTGTGGCCGCAGGCGCTGAAAATCGCGGTCGCGCCGACCGTCGGTTTTCTGGTGCAAGTGGTCAAAAGCACGGCGCTGACGTCCATCATCGGCTTCACCGAACTGACCAAGACCGGCACGATGATCACCAACGCGGCGTTCCGTCCGTTCCCGATCTACGGGATGGTCGCGCTGATCTATTTCGCGATGTGCTTCCCGCTGACCTGGTACGCGCGCGTGCTCGAACGACGCCAGCGTCTGTCTCAGCAACGCTGATGCACACCGGCCGAATCCGTCGGAAGGCGCTGCGGTAACATGGTTCGCAGACCATTACGGAAGAGAGCCGGGCCATGAATGCAGAACAGACCATCCAGTTTCTGAACGAGATTCGCAAGCCGTTGCTGTCGTTGCACAAGGCGATTCTCGATCACGAACGCGCGTCGTATGAAAAGGAATTCGGCCCGACCACGCCGGCTGCGTTCCTTCAGGTGCTGATCAGCGGCAGCGGTTTTCGCTGGTTGACGCCGCTGTCCACGGTAATCGCGAATATCGACGAAACCCTCGACGACAAGGAAGCGACCGGCGCCGACCGGACCGCTTCCGTCGAAGCCGTGACCGGGCTGTTTTCATCCGACGCGCCGAACAATACGTTCTTGCCGCGCTATCTGCCGCTGCTTCAGGCAAGCCCCGCGATCCTTCACGAGCATGGACGCGTGGCGCAGGCATTGCGCCGTATCGAAGCGACGTAACGCTCCCGGAAACGCTCACCTTTACGCGCGCAGCGCTTTTCGTCCGGATCACGCGATTTTTGTTCCGGACGACGCAGCATCCGGTCGCAAAACGCGATGCTTGCGCAGACATCACTTTAGAATGTGCCTGTTTTTAACGCATAAAACGATGATTCCGCCGATTGCTAACCGGGTTACGAGCACCGCAACGTTCGATACACCGCATTGCGCCGAAATCGCGAACGGTGAGTCGCGCGGCGATAGGTGAGAACCTGCGGGAGCACGAATCGCCAGATGCAAAAAAGCCCCGCCGACTCTGTCGGCGGGGCTTTTTTTCTGGCGACCGGGTTGGCTACCGGATCGAATCCGGTCAGCTCGGTTTGCCCGGCAGATACGGCATCGGATCGATCGGTTTGCCGTCGTGGCGCAACTCGAACAGCACCGCGACGCGTGGACTGTTCGCCGCGCCCATTTCAGCGATCTGCTCGCCCTGACGGACGACGTCACCGGTTTTCACGAGCAGCTTGCGGTTATGCGCGTAGGCGGTCAGAAAGTCTTTGTTGTGCTGGACGATGATCAGACTGCCGTACTCGTTCAGGCCGGTGCCCGCATACATGACCTTGCCGTCGGCTGCGGCCAGCACGGGATCGCCCGCCTTGCCGCCGATTTCGATGCCACGCGTTTCGCCCGCCTGGAACGGCTCGACGACGCTACCCTGCGCGGGCCAGGCCAGCGAAACATGATTCGCGTGTCGCTCGGTTTGCGCGATGACTTCACGTGCCGCAGTCGGCGATGGTGCGTTCGGGTTTGCCGCGGGCGGCACGGAAGCCGTGTCGGTCGCGTTGGCTGCATTCGCTGCGTTGGCTGCCTTCGGGCCACTAACGCCGTTCTCGCCCAACGCGTTTTTCGCCACCAACGGGGTCGATGCAACGCCGCTTCCCGCCGCTGCCGCCAGTTCCGCAGCGTGTTTCGCCGCAGCGGTCGCGGCCGCGCGCGCCGCGCGTTCGGTATCCGGCGACGCGATATGCAGCGTCTGACCGATCTTCATCCGCGCACGCGGCTTCAGGCCGTTCCACGTCTGCAAATCCTTGACGCTGACCTGATTGCGCTCCGCGATCGCGCCCAGCGTGTCGCCACGCTTGATCCGGTACGGTTGCGGAATCGCCTTGTTCAGTGCTGCCGCCTGAGCGGCCGCGTCCTGCGCCTGCTGAACGGCCGCAGCGTTCGCCGACGCCGCGCCCTGAGCGGCATTGCCGCTGGACGGCGACGGGCTACCGCTTTGTGCATCCTGCTGCGGGAGGTCCACGCAACCACTCAAAAGAATCGCCAACCCGAGGGCCGCGACGCCTGCCTTCAATGATCGGTCGAAATGACGTCTCAACATGTTCGACTCCTGCCGTATTCATGGCAGGCCCGCTGTCCAGTGTGCCGGCGATGCGCGCGCGATCCGATGCGCGGCGAGTCCGACGATCCGGAAAGCCGCTTCGCGCGACTCGTCAACGGGTCTGCCCCCCTCCGGCACTTCTGGCTTTCAACGACAATCGTGCAAACGACGTTTATGCGAAAAAGGGGCCGGATAGGCGATTAAAATTCAAGCGGAATTGTAAAGTGCATGTCGCATAAAACGCGCCGCGCGAACATTCTGATACAAATCGTTACGCGCAGTCATTTAGCCGGCGACGGCGGGATGGCGCTCTGCGGCCCCGCGCACAGGGATCACACCGTGTTTACGGCAAATGGGGACGGAAACTTGAGGGCGAACGTCGTCGCATGCGTTTTAAACAGTCGCCGACGATCTCGCGGGTCACGCGCACCGTTCGCGCACCACGCCTCGGCGCATGACAACGGGTGCATCGGCAATAAAAAAGCCGACCTGCGGTCGGCTTTTCGGTGAAGCGAGGCGTGCGGCTGGTCGCTCGAACGCGTTTAGCGCGCGCCCTCGCCGGGCAATCTGAACTTCGCCACGGCTTGCGCGGTGACATCGCCCGGCTGGCCGCCCCACGTCGTGCGCAGCCAGTTAGTCAGTTGCGCGACGTCGGCGTCGCTGAGCAATCGGGCGAAACCGGGCATCGCCTGCATCCGTTCTCCGTGCGGAAATTCCAGCGCGCCGATTCCGTCGAGCGTCGTCACGATCAGGTTATGCGGATTCGCCTGACGCACGGTCGCATTGCCGCGCAACGGCACCGCGACGTGCGGCTTGCCCTCGCCGCTCGCACCGTGACACGCCGCGCACACCGCCCGATACAGATCACGACCGGCATCGAGTTGCGCCGTATCGGCGGACGTCGTGCCTGCCGCGGCCGGCAATGTGGTGGGCGCCGGCAACACCACCGGCGCGGGCGCGTCGTCGCCCAGCAGATACACAGACAGCGCGCGCACATCGTCTGGATTCAGATGCGACGTGCTGAGCCGCACGACCGGATGCATCTCGCTGAACGCCGAGCCTTGCGGCGCGATGCCGTCGCTGAAGAAACTGCGCAGATCGGCGCCCGTCCAGCCGCGCGCGGCCAGCGCTTGCGGCGTGATATCGGGCGCGGCGATCCGTCCGGGCGAGTCACCCTGCAACGGCCGGCTGCGATCCGGATTGCCGAAGCGTCCACGTGGCGTATGGCATTCGCCGCAATGACCGAGCGCAGTGGCCAGATAGCGGCCGCGTCGCCAGTCGGCCGATTCACCGCGCGACGCATCGGGCAGCGTATCGCGGACGAAAAGCATGTTCCAGTACCGCACCGCGAATCGCATATTGAACGGGAACGCCAGTTCGGGTTCGCGGTTCGGCACCGCGGCGGGTTTGAGCGTGGTCAGATACGCGTAAATGGCATCGCTGTCGTCACGCGTGATCGCGCGGTACGACGGGTACGGCATCGCCGGATACAGCTGACCGCGCGGCGCGACGCCGTCGTGCAACGCGCGATAGAACGTATCCGCCGACCAGCCGCCGATGCCGTGCTGCGGATCGGGCGTGATATTGGTGCCGTAGAACGTGCCGAACGGCGACTCCAGCCTGACGCCGCCCGCGAACGGTGCGCCGCCGGGCGCCGTGTGACAGGCAGCGCAATCGGCGGCTTGCGCGAGATAGAGACCGCGTGCGACCTGTTCGGCGGCGGGTGTGGCCGAAGCGGACGCGACCGGATCGGTGTGCGCCGCGTTGCCGTCGCGCGATCGATCGCACGCGGACAGCGCCAATGCCGCCGCCAACGCCGCCGCGATCATCCACGTTCCGGCGATCCCGCCGCGCCGGAATGTCGGGACGGCGCTCATGCGGCGTCCCTCACCAGACCGGGCGTCGTCAGGATCACGTCCTTGACCGCCTCGTAATAGCGCACGTATCCCGTACAGCGGCAAATGTGATCGTTCAGCGCATCGAGAATGGTCGATTCGATCTCGGCCGACGCGACCGGCTCGCGCTTCAGACGCTCGATCAGCACGGTCGCGGCATTCACGAAACCGGGCGTGCAATAGCCGCACTGAAAACTGAAATGCGCGAGGAATTTCTGCTGGATCGGCGACATCTCGACGACTTCGCCGGCCGCGTTGCGCGTCGCGTGCGCCTCGATCGTGCGCACGCGTTTGCCGTCGAAGAAATGCGCGCCGGTGATGCAGGTGCGGATCTCGTCGCTGGTGCCGTCCGCGTGATCGAGGATCACCACGCACGCATGACAGATACCTTGTCCACAACCGAGCCGCGAGCCGGTCAGGTCGAGGTATTCGTGCAGGAAATCGATCATCGGCAAACCCGCGGGCACCTCGACCGGACCGATTTTGCGACCGTTCACCGTCATCGAAAGCGGCTTGAGCTGGAACGAACGCAACGGCCGGATGCCGGCATCGGGCCGGGCGGTCGTGGCCGCGCCGGCGTCGGCGGAAGGCGTGGGCGTCGTGGGTGTCGTAGAAATCGTGCGGTTGGATAAAGAGGTCATGGACGCCAGGGTCGTCGTGGATTCAGGATGTGCGGTCAGCGCGGCTTCCAAGCGCCGCGCGGTGTGCTGCGTGAGGCCGGTCATGCAAGCGCCTCGCGAATCACGTCGGGCGTGACGGGCAGATCGCGAAACCGGTGGCCGGTCGCGGCGGCGATGCCGTTCACGATCGCGCCCACCACCGGAATCATCACGACCTCGGCCATGCCTTTGGGCGGATCGGTGTCGGTGAGCGGCGGCAACACGTCGCCGGTCTGGCGCCACACTGCGACATCCGATGCGCGCGGCAAGCGGTAGCGGTTGAAATTCCAGGTGCCGTTGCCGGGACCGTCTTCGTACAGCGGCAACGCTTCGTACAACGCGTGGCCGATTCCCATCGCAAGGCCGCCTTGCAACTGGCCGGACACCAGTTGCGGCGACAACTGGTTGCCGCACTCGACGATCGAGTGATGCGTCAGCAATTCGACTTCGCCGCTCGCTTCGTCGACCGTCAGTTCGACCAGCGTTCCGACCGCGCTGTAATACGTGACCGACGCGTTGTTACGCTGAACCGGCGCGATAAACACCTTCTTGCGATCCAGCACGCGATACGCGTCCGGCGGCACCGGACGCGTCGAAGCGGCTGGGCGCGGCGGATTTCGGGCGTGGGCGGGCGCGCGCTGGCCGTGGCGCAGCGACAGGCCGTCGATCGGCAGCCGCTCGATGCGTCCATCGATCTCGAACTCGGCTTCGCTCCATTGCCAGCGGTTGAACACGTGGACGGTCGCGCCGGTGACGAGGCCAAGCGCGTGCGCCTTCGCCGCGAGCCGCGCGAACGTCAGCGGCTCCATCCCCGCCGCCGACAGCGCGCCATCGACCCACCGCGCGTCGTCGATACGCACCACCAGTGGCGCGGCCTGGCCGCCGCCGGTTCCGTGCGACCAGATCGCCATCGCGGCCGGCCAGATGCCGTGCGTGAACACGACGCGCGCCGCCTCACGCGTGCTGTGCGTGAAATAGAACGCTGAATTGGTCGCACTCGACGGCGACGCGAACGCTGGCGACCAGTGCGGATTCGCAGCCAACCGGTCCTGCTCCGCCTGGCTCATCAGATACGGATCGCCGCTCGTGACCACAGGCAGATCCGGCCAGTCCACGAGGCCGAAGCGCACGTCCGTCGCCGGATTTCCGAGCCATTTCGCCACCGCAAGCGCCTGCGACGTCGACACGCCGGTGCCGATCTCCGCGCCCGTGTGATGCAACACGATCGTGCCGTTCGCGTCGAATTCGACCTTCGCGAACGAGCTTTCCGCGCCGGTTCCGAAGTCTTTCTGCACACACGCAAAGCCGACGCCGTAGCGCTTGCCCGGATGCGCGATTTCATAGGCGGCTTTGCGCGCGACGCGCTCGCGCCAGAGTGGATGCAGCCGGGCTTTTTCGAGCACGTCGTCGGCGCGGACCGCGCCGGCGGGAATCGCGCCCTGCGTGTTTTTCATGCCGGAGCGCAGCACGTTTTTCAGACGGAAATCGATCGGATCGACGGCGAGTTCGGCGGCGATCTCGTCGATCATCATTTCGGTGGCGGCCATGCTTTGCAGCGTGCCATAGCCGCGCGCCGAGCCTGCATCGACGGCACGCGACGCGATCGCGACTGTCGCCAGATCGCTTTTCGGGAAGTAGTAGATCGACTGCGCGGCGGTCGCGCCGACCATCGCCACCGACGGCGAGAAATTGCAGCGTCCGCCGCCGTTCGCTTCGAAATCCGCCTTGAAGAGTTGCAGCAAGCCGGTCTGCCGGTCCACGGCCATCCGGTAATGCATGCGGAACGCGTGCCGCTTCAGCGACGTCTGGAACTGTTCGTAACGATCGATCGCGAGACGCACCGGCAGGCCGTCGCCGTACAACGCGGCGACGAGTCCGTACAGCGGATGGTTGAAGTGATCTTTCGAGCCGTAGCCGACCGTGTAGCACGGGTGAAGCAGCACGTGCTTCACCGGCATCGCGCACTGCGCGACCATGCTCGCGACCGCTTCCGCGAGATCCGCCGGACCTTGCGTGGGCACGACCAGATGCAGCGCATGCGCGTCGCGGTCGTACCAGCAGTTGGCATTGTCGGGTTCGAGCGCGGCCGTATCCGTCGATTGCGTGCTGTAGTCGCGCGCCATTACCAGCCAGCCGGACGGCGGATGCGCGAGTGCATCGTCGATGGCGGTGGCGTGAAACATGCCTTGCTCGTCGAGCTTGCCGTGCTCGCGACCGTCGGGCCAGACCGGTTCGCGTTTGCGCATCATGCTGGGGAAGATCGGCGCGTCTTTCAGGCTGGAGAAGGTGTCGTCGTCATACGGCGTCTTGCCGCCGATCCGCACGAAACGGAAAGTCGCCCACGGGTCGCGTTCCAGCGGACCGGTGTGCGCGCCGTAGCGGATCACGTCGTCGTGGAATTGCAGCGCGTCTTTCGCGAAACGGAAGCGCGCGAAATCGCGATAGATCAGGATCGCCACCGCGTGCCCGAGATAGGCGGGCGTCTTGCCGCGCGGCAGCAGCATGTCGTCGCCGAAGAACGCGGGAAACGCGAGACGATCGCGCGCGAGATCGTCGGCGGTCACAATGCGGTCGGGTTGCAGATCCGTGCCGAGACGCGACAGATCGAGGCCTTCGTAGCGGCTATCGGCGCGCGTCGCGCGCAGCATCAGCGCGTGCGCCTGATGTTGCGGCCAGTGCGGCATGTCGGTCGCGCGGACATCGCGCGCGAACACTTTCGCGCCAGTCACTTTCGCGATTCCGTCGATCCGGAAACGCGCGTCGCCGCGCGCCGCGTCCCATTGCACCGGCGTCAGGATCTTCTCTTCGAACAACGCGGCGAACGCGCGACTGCCGAGCGGCGCGATCGTCACCGAGATACCGGCCAGCACGCTCGTCTTTAGAAAACTGCGACGCGAAAGGTCGAGTCTCCCCATGAACTTCTCCTTGATTGCAAACGGGCAAAGCTGCGTGGCGCAGCGGCTGACGAGGCTGTGCCGTCGGCCCGTGGTGAACGAGGAGGCGGATTATCGGGGGAGGTGAAAAAGGGGATGTGACTTTGTGTGGAGGGCTGGGAGAGCGAGGTCTCCCGGACATGCGCGGTGATTGCCCTTGCAGATTCGCGACAGCGCGCCGAGGGCGCGCGATGTTGATGCGACTAATCCTTGGGCTGCGGGTAGCGGTCAAATTCCCAAGAGGCAAAGCGCCTGATCTGCTCGACGAGATCGGACCAGCTTTCGCCCGAAAGGCGGCCGATTCGCTCTCTCAGGAAATGCTCGATTTTTTTCCAGTCGTACTCGAACACGATCAACATGTCCGATGGAAAGACGCCGGTTAGCGTGCCGTATTCCTTTCTGATCCACTCCGGCGTGCATATCTTCATCTGAAACAAATCACCGCCCTGCCCGCCTGCAACACCGATCGTCATTTCGACCCATAGGCAGAAGCAGGTTTCGTCCTCTGGCCAATAGGTGGCCGGGTCGAAGTCGGCGGAGTCGAGGCCCTTTAACGCTGCATGCATTGTCATTGTCTTAAGGGGTGATGTTGATTGCCGATCGAACCACGCGAGGTCTAGAAGTGCGTTTCCGCCTGGCGCGAAATGTAGATTTCAGAGGAACCGGCGAAAATCAGCAAAATCCGAAAGCGGCACAAACTCGCCCTAATCCCATTTACAGGATGCGAGCGCACTGCTATCGCCGGACAGCGCGGCTGGGTCCCTTGTTCAGAGCGACTACTTCTTTACCGTGCCCATAAAGACCTCCACACCCCACCCGCCCTCCCGAACGGGCTTTTCCCACGCCGTGGAACTTTTTGTCACAGAAAAAAGTCAACTGAGACTACCCGGAAGTGCGGGATTACCCTAATATCCCGCCTGCCACTACGGCAGCGCCCTGTCGTGTCCCGCGTCGTCGACGCCCGCCACGGCCCGCGCGCCACCGGCCTGTTTCCTGATTTGAAGTCTGATGCTCGAAGCCCGTCGCCTCGCGCTGCGTCGATCCGATCCGCGCGCCCGGCTGCCCGCTGCTGTGTCCGACTACCGCGTTTTGCACCTGACGACGTCGCACGCTGCGATGTCCAGCCCAAGCCGCGGTCACCGATATTGGCGCAATGCAAAAGTCCTCTTCACGGCTGGTTGAACTCGATTTCTTTCGCGGCCTCGTGCTGCTCATCATCGTCGTCGATCACATCGGCGGCAGCATTCTGTCGCGCATCACCTTGCACGCGTACGCGCTGTGCGACGCGGCGGAAGTCTTCGTTTTCCTCGGCGGTTTCGCCACGGCTACCGCCTACGTCGCGCTGGCCGAACGCCGCACCGAAGCCATCGCGCGCAGCCGTTTCCTGCGACGTGCGTTCGAAATCTATCGCGCGTTCCTCGTCACGGCCGCGTTGATGCTGCTGGTCAGCGCGGTGATGGTCGCGTTCAGCGTCGATGCGCCGAACCTCGCCGTCACCGACCTCGACGACCTGATCGCGTCGCCGTTCGCCGCGCTCGGCGACATCCTCGTGTTCCGCCGTCAACCGTATCTCGCGTCGGTGCTGCCCATGTACGCGTTCTTCGCGATGCTAACGCCGTTCGCGCTGCCGCTCGCGCGCAAGAAACCGTGGCTGCTGCTCGCGGTGAGCGTCGCGCTGTGGGCGTGCGCGCAATGGACCGCGCCATGGAGTTCGAGCTATTTGCCGACCGCTGAAGAAGGCGGCCAGTGGGACTTCAATCCGCTCGCGTGGCAATTGCTGTTCGTGCTCGGCGTGCTCGCGCGTTGCCAGCCGGTTTATCAACGGATCAGCGCCATGCGCTTCGGCTGGACGGTCAGCGTGCTGGCGCTCGGCATCGTCGCGGCGGCCGCGTATTACCGGCTCGTGATCGAACACGCGCCGCTCGACACCGGCTTCAAGCAGCATCTCGCATGGTTTCGCGCGCTCAACTTCCTGGCGATCGCATGGCTCACCGCGAACCTGATCCGGCTCGGCTGGGCGAAGAAAATCGCGCACCGCTTGCCGTGGATCGGCATGATCGGTCAGCGCGGCCTGCTGTGTTTTATCGGCGGCGCGGTGATCTCGCTGGTGGTCGATTCCCTGCTCTACACCGCCACAGAGGGCTACCTGAACGTGCCCTACGGGCTGGTCGCGGATGCCATCGCCGTGGGTCTGCTGTTCGCGGTCGCGAAGGCGCCCGATCTCGTGCAACGCGTGAAACGCATTTACACCGTGCGCATCGGTATGTCACGCTAGCGGGTTTCGGCCCTTTCTCTTTCGCGGTGCTTCCTCCTTTCGTTATGCGCAGTCTGTTTCGTGCCGCGCGGCTGGCACTGTGCGTCGGCCTGGCGGCATCGGCCGCGACGTCCCCGACGTCCGCATGGGCTGGCCTCAACGGCAATCAGGCGTGGGCCAGTTCGTTCAACTCGACCAATCCGCCCGCTCAGGGCGGTCGCGACGGCGCAGCCGCGTCGTCCGGTCCGGCCAGTCCGGCCGGTTCTCCGGGTTCCGTCAATCCGAACGGCATCGTCAACGGCAGTCCGTATGCGAGCACGTTGGTGGGACGCCGTTTCCGCTCGGAAGCGCTGGAGCGCACGTGGTCGTATATCGTCTATCTGCCGCCCGGCTATCGCGCCGACGGCGACAAATTCCCCGTGCTGTATCTGCTGCACGGCAATAACGGCAATGCGAACGACTGGATCACGCAAGGTCATCTGCAAACCACCGCGGATGCGCTGATCGAGCGCAAGGAAATGCCGCCCGTCGTGATCGTGATGCCGCAAGGCGGCACCGACTGGTACGTGGATCGCAAGGAAAAGATGGAAACCGCGTTTTTCGACGATCTGCTGCCCGACGTCGAAGCGCATTTCGCGGTGTCGGCACAGCGCAGCGGACGGATGATCGGCGGCGTGTCGATGGGTGGCTTCGGCGCATTGCGTTACGCGTTCGAGCAGCCCGAGCGCTTCTGCGGCGCGATGCTGCTGAGTCCGGCGATCTACGCGAACGAACCGCCGCCGGATTCGGCGGCACGTCGGGTCGGCGTGTTCGGCGAGCGCGAGTTCGACCCGCACGTGTGGCACGCGCTGAACTATCCGGTGCTGTGGAATCGCTATATGAGCCGGCCGTTACGCTTGCCGTTCTTTATCGCGTCGGGCGACGACGACCTGACCATCCAGGCGGAATCGGGCGCGCTGTACACGCGTTTGCGTCAGGCGGGCAACGCGGCCGCACTGCGGATTATCGACGGCGGCCATACCTGGACTGTCTGGAGCGCGCTGCTGCCCGGCGCGCTCCGCTACACGACCGCGTGCGTGCGGCCCTAGCCGCGCGCCGATGCAAGGGGAAGCGCGCTCAGCGCTCCTGCACGTAGTCGGTCCATAGCACCATCAGCACCGTCATCAGCGCCGGGCCGATAAACAGCCCGATCAGCCCGAACGTCTCCGCGCCGCCGAGAATGCCGAACAGCACCAGCAGGAACGGCAGGCGCGTGGAGTTGCCGATCAGGACCGGCCGCACGAAGTGTTCGGCGACAAACACCACGACAAAGCCGAACACCGCCAGCGCGATCGCAAAGCCGACCTTGCCCGCCACCATCGCCAGCCACAATGCCGACGCGCAAAACACCACCGGCGCACAAAACGGCAGCATCGCGGCGATCGCGGTCACGACACCCAGCAACGCCACGTGCGGCACACCCGCAATCCAGTACGCGACGCCGAGCAACGCGCCCTCGCCCAGCCCGACCACGACCAGCCCCGACACCGTGCCCCGCACCGCCGACGCCATCCGCGACACCAGACCCGCGCCGTCGCGCCCAAATGCCCGCTGCACCGCCTTCAGCAACGAACCGGACAGACGCGGCCCCGCCTGAAAGATCACGAACAGCGTGACCAGCATGAAGCCGAACACCATCAGGCCATGCGCCGCGCGCGCGCCGAAATGGCGTCCGAAGGTAATCACCGCGCTGCCGTGCAAGCCCTTCATGGCCGGCGACTCGCGCAACGGCTGGGCGAGATTGGCCTGCCACCACGTTGCGACCTGCTGCGCGCCATACGGCAGACGCGACACGAGATCGGGCATCGGAATGCCGTTTTCCTGCACCTGATGGAACCAGTCGAGCAGATCGTGCGCCTCGCGCGCCGCCTGCGCGATGCCGATCCCCACCGGCAACACGACCAGCAACGCGATCGCCAGCGTAATCATCACGGCGATTAGCGTGGTCCGCCCGTTGAACCACCGATGCGATTCGATCTTGCGCAGCACCGGCCACAACGCGATCGCGATCACGCCCGCCCATGCGACGGCCGGAAGGAAATCGTGGATCACCCACAGCGCCAGCAACACCAGCAGCGCGTAAAGCACCGCCGACGCGGCGTGCTGGATCTTGCGCCGGCCGGCGGTATCGGGTTTCGTCGGAGCGATGCTCGGGCGTGGAATCATGTGACCTCGTTGTGCGGGGAGCCGGTCGACCTGCGCGCCGGATGTGAATCCGGGCGGTGCAAGGTCGGCGATTGCAGAGTTCGCTGCGGCCAAAAACAGAAATCGCTACACTGCTGTTCAGCGCTTTCATCGAATGACCCTATCTTAAAGGAAGCGCTTCAATCCCCCCGCCGCACGGCTTTCAAAGCCACTACAACAGTCCGAAAATATGTCGCGCTTTGAACAACACAGCGTTGCATAAATCGTGGGTATACCCGCACCCCCTCTAAAACGCGTCAAAACACCGCTATTTCGGTCCCGTACGCAACGGACCGGCAATTGTTGCTGTTTCGAGAACAGTGTTTCAACGGGGGCACAATGGCACAGAGGCGCTCAGAGGACTACATTCGGCTCACCACATTTTCCGGAGCCGATGATGAAGACCACAGAGTCTTTTCCCCTTGATTGCGCTAACGGTGTCCGCATCGAGATTCTGGAACGCTCCGACACGACGCTCGTGATCCGTTGGGTCGAACCCGGTCGCTGCCATTACGGCGAACAACGCTGGCGCCGTCGCTCGGCGCATACGTCGGGCACCTGCGCGGTATCGCGTCGCAAGATCCGTCGCGGCGACGCCGTCTTCAAACCGGCCGAACGCCCCGCGCCGTCGAACGCGTCCGCGATGATTTCCGCCGAAGTGCTGTGCGCACTGACCGGCGAAGGCTGAGCCGACCCATCGCGCTGGATCGACCGGCTTGCCCGGTCCGATTCGCGCAGCGCCACCCGCTGCACCGCCACACCGCCGCACCACCGCAGTTCATCTCCTCCGTACCGGCATTTTTTGCCTCCGCTCCCGTCCGTTTTGGCCCGTCCATGTCGCTTTTGCGCGTGCGTCCCGGCCCGTTTGCGTTCGACCGTCGACGTGGGATAAGGTGATCCATCTGGCCGCCGCCGTCGCGACGAAATGCGCTCGCTCGATGCGACATCAGGCCGCCGGCATCCCGCGTGTGTGACATCGCGCGACGCGCTATCGTCACCCTGCTTTCCAACAATCACGCTGCGCCTGACGCGGCGACGTTCGAGGCTGCATCATGGCAGACACACTCGCTGAAAAGACAGGCAAGACCGGCCGGCAAGCAGGCCGGACGTCGGCTAATACGTCGGGCGGCGGCGCCGCGCAGCCCATCGCACCACAACAGTTCTCGCTCGACGTGCTGGTCGAAAAATACGCAAAAGGCGACGAGCAAACCGCCGACGACGTCTATCGACGCGTCGCGCGCGGCGTCGCGATGGCCGAACCCGAAGCGCTGCGCAGCACCGTCGAAGCGCGCTTCGTCGATAACCTGCGGCACGGCGCACTCGGCGCCGGGCGCATCATGAGCGCGGCGGGCAGCGGCATCGCCGCGACGCTGATCAACTGCTTCGTGCAACCGGTCGGCGACGCGATTCAGGGCCTCGACGAAGACGGTCTGCCCGGCATCTACGTCGCGCTGTTGCAGGCGGCCGAAACCATGCGGCGCGGCGGCGGCGTCGGCTACAACTTCTCCGCGATCCGCCCGAAAGGCGGCCGCGTGCATACGACCAGTTCGTCGGCCTCGGGGCCGTGCAGCTATATCGATGTATTCGATGCGTCGTGCCGCACGGTGGAAAGCGCCGGTTCGCGGCGCGGCGCGCAAATGGCCGTGCTCGATTGCACGCATCCCGACCTGCTCGAATTTATCGAAGCCAAGCATACGAAGGGACGCTGGAACAACTTCAACGTGTCGGTCGCGGTGACCGACGCGTTTATGCGCGCCGTGGACGGCAACCACGCCTGGCAACTCGTGCATCGCGCCGAACCGTCGCCCGCGTTGCGCGCGGCCGGCGATATCCAGCGTCGCGAAGACGGCCTGTGGGTCTACAGCGAAAAGCCCGCGCGCGAGATCTGGGATCGCATCATGCGCTCCACGTACGACATAGCGGAACCCGGCGTGGTGTTTATTTCGCGGATGAACGAGGACAACAACCTGCGCGCCGTCGAGACCATCCGCGCCACCAATCCGTGCGGCGAACAACCGTTACCCGCTTACGGCTGCTGCAATCTCGGACCGCTGAACCTGACGCGCTTCGTCGTCGATCCGTTCGCGCAGATGCAAGGCGGCACGCCGTCGTTCGACTTCGACGCGCTGGCCGAACGCACCCGTACGCAAGTGCGTTTTCTCGACGACGTGCTCGACGTCACGCTGTGGCCGCTGCCCGAGCAACTCGCGGAATCGCGCGCGAAACGGCGCATCGGCGTGGGCTTTACCGGTCTCGGCGACACGCTGGTGATGCTCGGCCTGCGCTACGACTCGCCGGAAGGACGCGACTTCGCGGTGCGCGTGGCGCGGCTGATGCGCGACGAAGCGTATCGCGCGTCGGTCGAACTCGCGCGCGAACGCGGCCCGTTCGAACTGTTCGACGCCGCGCGCTATCTCGAAGACGGCACGTTCGCGTCGCGCCTGCCCGACGACGTCAAGGACGCGATCCGGCGCGACGGCATCCGTAACAGCCATTTGCTGTCGATCGCGCCGACCGGCACGGTCAGCCTCGCGTTCGCCGACAACGCATCGAACGGCATCGAACCGGCGTTCTCGTGGACCTATAACCGGATGAAAATGATGGCCGACGGCAGCCGCGAATCGTTCGCCGTCGAAGATCACGCGTATCGCGTCTATCGCGAACTCGGCGGCGACGTGAAAGCGCTGCCCGACTATTTCGTCAGCGCGCTGGAAATGTCCGCGCACGACCATCTTCAGATGATGGCAGCGGTTCAGCCGTATATCGACACGTCGATTTCGAAGACCGTCAACGTCCCCGCCGACTATCCGTTCGACGCGTTCGAAAGCCTCTATTTCGACGCATGGAAGGCCGGCCTGAAGGGACTCGCGACCTACCGCCCGAACGAAACGCTGGGCGCGGTGCTGAGCACCACGCCCGCGCAGACACCCGACGACACGCTGACCGAAACCGACCTCGATCCGCTGCGTATCGCCATCGACCATCGGCCGCGCGGCGAGTTGCCCGCGATCATCGAGAAGGTCGAATACCTGACGCAGGCCGGCAAGAAGTCGCTGTACGTCGCGGTGTCGTTTATCGAGGTGACCGGACGGCTGGGCGGCGAGGACGTGACGATCGAGCGTCCGATCGAATTCTTTATCCCGACCGGCCAGCGCGACGAATCGCAGCAGTGGATCACCGCGACGATGCGCTCGCTGTCGCTGGCCGCGCGTGGCGGGTTCGTCGCGCGTAATTTGCAGGATATGCGCAAGGTGTCGTGGGATCGCGGCCAGGTGCGGCTCGGCGACGTGCAACGGATGGACGGCTATCGTTCGCCGCGCTGGCACGATTCCGAAGTCGCCGCGCTCGCCTATGCCATCCAGCAGATTCTGCATCGACGCGGCTTCCTCGACGCCGAGGGCAACCAGGCGCCGTCGCGGATGCTCGCGCGTCTGCCGCGCGGCGGCGCCGGTGTCGCGGACGGTGCGGGTGGCGCGGCGCGTGCGCAGTTCGGCCCGGTGGCCGCGAACGTCAGCAATGTCGCAAGCGTCGTCGCCGACGGAACCGACGACGCGGACGACGCGCAGCACACCGGCGCGCCGTTACGGGCGATGCTCGGTCGCAAATGCGGCGTCTGCGGCGCGAACGCGGTGATCCGCAAGGACGGCTGCGACTTCTGCACCGCATGCGGCGAAGTCGGCGCGTGCGGGTGAGCGTCTGATGCTGGAATGATCGTTTAATCGAGCGCTATCTGGTTTAGGCTCGATTAAACGAGCATGTGCTTGATCGGACGCGGTATCCGACCTATCATGTTCGTATATTCGATCCTTAACGATATACGGCTCGATTAAACGAACATGAAAGTCACTCAAAGCGCCGCCGCCAGCCCCGCCGTCCTCGCCGAAAGCGCCCAACTCGGCAACGCACTGGCGCGGCTGCGTGTCGCGCGACACATCCAGCAGCGCGACGCCGCGATGCGCGCGGGCTTGTCCCGCAATACCGCTTACCGGCTTGAAAAAGGCGACCCGGGCGTCGCGCTGGGTCAATGGCTGCGTTATCTGGAAGCCATTGCACCGGGCCTCAGCCTGCTCGACCTCATCTCCAACGCCGACCCGTCGCTCGACGCGCAGACCGCGCGCGAGCGTACCCAACGCGTGCGCGACCTGACGGCGAACGAACTGAACGATCTCGACTTCTGATGTCCAGCGAAAAGCGTCTGTACGTTTTCGCGTCGCTGGCCGATGGTTGGGCGCCCGCCGGTCAACTCGACCTCACCGAGCAGGCCTCGACGCTTTTGGCTTCGCGTTTCGCCTATGGCTTACGCTATCTCCAACGGCCCGACGCCATCGAAGTCGATCCGGTCAGCCTGAGTCTGTCGGACCGCGAGTCCGTGCGCGCGAGGCGCCTGTTCCCCGCGAACGGT
This sequence comes from Paraburkholderia sp., assembly GCF_028283785.1. Taxonomy (GTDB): domain Bacteria; phylum Pseudomonadota; class Gammaproteobacteria; order Burkholderiales; family Burkholderiaceae; genus Paraburkholderia. Next base: position 106,983 of record NZ_JAPWKB010000017.1, read on the forward strand.
CTGACGCTGTTCGGCGGAATCCGCGACGCCGCGCCCGACGCGTGGGGCCGTCGCGTGATCGAGGCGAAGCTCAAGGCCGGCGCCAACAGCCTGCCCGAATCCACCTATCTTCTGCATGCGGGCGGCCAGCGAATCGGCGCGCTCGATATCCGCGAATCCCTCGACGGACAGAACCACCGGCACAGTGACGAAACCGCCGCGAACGTCGGCGTGGACAACCTTCAGTATCTGGTCGATTCCGCAGACCGGATCGAGGAAGGCTTGCCCGTGCCGAGCGGTCTCGAAGCGATTTTCGTACAGGGAAGCGGCCTGGGCGGGGCGCGTCCGAAAGCGACGATCCGCGACGACAACCGTGTGCTGTGGCTGGCGAAATTTCCCAGCAAGAGCGACCGGATGAGCGTCACGCAGATCGAGGAAGCGACGCTGAGACTTGCCGCCGAATGCGGCATCCGCGTGCCGCCGACGCGGATCGTGTCGCTCGGCAAGCGTCGCGTGATGCTGATCCGCCGCTTCGACCGCTACTGGACGCATCCCGACGCGGCCACGCGTGTCGGCGACGACGCGCTCTATCTGCCGCCGTCGCCCGGCGCGAGCGAACAACGCGTGCCGTTTGCGAGCGCGCTGACGCTGGTCGGCTGCACCGAATCCGAGTCTATCGGCAAGCGCTATCAGGATGTAGCCGACACGATCCGCCGCTACGTGCATCGCGATTTCATTCGGGCCGACATTCGCGAGCTGTTCAAGCGGATGATCTTCAACGTGCTGGTCAGCAACGACGACGACCATCTGCGCAATCACGGCTTTATCTGGGATGCCCGCCTGCCCGGCTGGCGGCTCAGTCCGCTCTACGACGTGTTGCCGCGTCCCAGCAGCGCGTTCGAACGCTACTTGCACCTGGGTGTCGGTCCACAAGGACGGCTCGCGACACTCGACAATGCGCTGGCCGCCAAAGACGCGTTCGGCCTGTACGGAGCCGACGCGGCTCAGGCGATTGCCGAGGTCTGGTCGAAAGTGCGCGAATGGAAGGTCAGCTTCGACGCGCACGCGGTGCCGGAGAAAGAAATCGATATCGTCGCGCCCGCGTTCCGGCATATCGACGACGTTTCATCGGCAGCGCTGCGCAACGCGTTGCCGTGATTTCGCCCGCCCCTCACCCCGCCAGAATCGCCTGCGACTGAATCCGCTTCACCCCCGCGCGTGCCATGCTCTTCCACGCTGCCGCGAGCGAACCGTTCAGGTCGATCGCGCGGGTCGCGTCCTCGATCACATAGGCGTTGAAGCCCGCCTTGCGCGCGTCCATCGCCGTCCATGCAACGCAAAAATCCGTCGCCAGTCCGGTCACGTAGACCGTGTCGATGCGTCGCTGCTTCAGATAACCCGCCAATCCCGTTTCGGTCTTGTGATCCGCTTCCTCGAACGCGGAATAACTGTCCATGTCCTTGTGAAAACCCTTGCGGATGATCACCTGAGCCGTGGGCAATTTCAGGTCCTTGTCGAGCGCGGCATCGTCGGTGCCCTGTACGCAATGATCCGGCCACAGCACCTGCGTGCCGTACGACAGCTTCGCCGTCTCGAACGGCTTCTTGCCCGGATGCGCGCTCGCAAACGACGCATGACCCGGCGTGTGCCAGTCCTGCGTGATGACGATGTTTTCGAAGTGCGTCGCCAGCTGGTTGATGACCGGCACGACGTCCGCGCCGCCCTTCACCGGCAAGGTGCCGCCGTCGATAAAGCAGTTCTGCACATCCACCACGATCAGCGCGGCATGACTGCCGGGCTTCAGCGACTGCGCCGACGCCGCCAGGGCGTCGAGCGCGCGCAAGCCGAACAGTTGGGTCAGGCCGAATGCGGCGGTCGATTTGATGAGCATTCTGCGACGCTTGTCTTGCACGGCACGTCCTCCGTTACGGGTCAACGCGATGGGATGGAATGATGTCCGGCATGCAGCCGGTCACGCTGACCGAATCATAGAGGCGCCAAATTGATTTGCGGTTGCGGTTGCGGCTGTGGCGGAGCGGGCGCAGCGCTTGCAGGCATCGACACCCCGGAAGCCGGGGCCGTCCCGTTTGTCTGCATCCGCAAAATAGCGGATAGTCCTGCCTCGGCAAGCCGTTTTCACCCGTCACTTTTCGTCAGTGAGACTACAGCTAATGACCCACTCTTCCCAGCGCCGCACCTTGCTGCTGGCCGCTGCCTCGGCACCGCTGTTCGTCACGATCGGCGCGTGCAGCACGCCCGCGAAGCATCCCCGATCCGCGTCCGCCGCGTTGACCGCGCTGGAAAAACGCTCCGGCGGACGGCTCGGCGTCGCCGCGTTCGATACCGCGAGCGGCAAGCATATCGGCCATCGCGCCGACGAGCGCTTCCCGTTCTGCAGCACGTTCAAGGTGGTGTTGTCCGGCGCGATACTCGCGCAGAGCGTGCGCGATCCGGGCCTGCTGGCGCGCCGCGTGACATGGCCGCAAAGCGAGGTGGTCAACTACTCGCCGATCAGCGGCAAGCATGTCGCCGACGGCATGACGGTAGCCGAACTCTGCGGCGCGGCGCTTCAATACAGCGACAACACCGCGGCTAACCAGTTGATCAGGATCGTCGGCGGACCGGCTGCGGTCACGGCGTTTGCGCAATCCACCGGCAACGCTGAATTCCGGCTCGACCGGATCGAAACCGCGCTGAACGACGCGTTGCCCGGCGATCCGCGCGACACCTCGACACCCGCCGCGATGGCCCGCAGCCTGCACACGCTGGCGCTCGGCGACGCGCTGCCGGCAGCGCAGCGCGAACAGTTGCAGACATGGATGCGCGGCAATACGACCGGCGACAAACGGATTCGCGCGGGCGTGCCGGACGGCTGGCAGGTCGCCGACAAGACCGGCACCGGCGATTACGGCACCGCGAACGATCTTGCCCTGGTGTGGCCGCCGGGACGCGCGCCGATCGTGATCGCGATCTACCACACGCAACCGGAAGCGAACGCAAAGCCGCGCGACGACGTCCTCGCCGAAGCCGCGCGTATCGTCACGATGGACTTCGCGTAGACACAGTCGTTCACGAGTTCACGATGCATCGCGCACCGTGAACCTCGCGCTTATTGCACGCCTCGTCGGCGCGTCGAACTGTGGCGCCAGTGCCTTCGCGGACACGACCCGCGTGGTTCGACGCGCGCAACAGCCGCGCGTTGGTGCGGGTGTCGGCGGTGACGAACACGTTCAGCGTGGCGTCCGTATTGCCGATCACGCGCGGGTCGAGCAGCTTCGACAGTTGCGTCGCCGGGTCGATCGCCGTAATCGGTGACGACGTTCGTATTGTTTGCCGGCAAGCCGCGATCGTGTTGTTCCGCGAGATCAGCGGCCGCGCGCGACCGGCGCGTTTCCGATGTAATTGCGCATGCCTTGTAATTTTGCGTCCGCTTCCGGCACAACCTTCAAAACGCCGTGTTCGCGAAGCATCGTGAAACCTTGCATGCGCAATGCGGCTTCCAGCGTTTTTAGCGCCTGTTCTTCCGGCACGGAAGACTCCAGGACCAGATTTAATTGTCCTTTGCCACGCGGATCGCCAATGATGGTTTTACCAGTTGCGGCGCCAAGCGCTTTAGCAACCTCATCAATATCGGCATTGACGAAATTCAGTGTGACATTTGCATAAACGGATTGCGATGCAACCCATCCCGTGATCAGCAATGCATTCGCGATATGAGGCAATTAAACGGGGTTTGTTTTCATCTTTTCGTGTGCTGGAAACTGCCGGCGCGATCGCGGTGGTCCGTATCGCTGCGCGAATCGTCAATACACCGCAATGGATAACACCGGACATGCGAAATATGTCACCGGAATCTTTTAATAGCGTAACGCGATCTTAAAGATTCGCAATTACTTATCGATGAATTGATATTCCTCCACCCTCTCCAACATTACCGTCCAGAATTAATTTAACGCATTACCCGACAACAATCGAATGCAATACTCCCCGGATCTCGCCAATCGCGCGGCGTCACGGTAAATCGATACGCCGTGGCCGCGCAATACTCATTCTATCTAGTGGAAATCGCCGGTTTCAAGTTCGACCGATTGGCCGCCGTTTTGCTGCAATACCCGCCGTGCCGCGTTTTCGATTTTCGTGCGATTTGCCTCGAAGGTGCTGACCAGATCATGGGACGACGTGCCCGCATTCTTGAAATGATCGTTCAATGCGTCCATGGACACGCTGCACCATACGTCCTTCCCGCCGACGTTCGCTTCAAAGGCAACACGCGCTGCAGCCACCACTTCCCGACGTCCGGTGAATTCGATATTCATTGCACCCTCCTTTCAAAAAGACAGGTGTAGACGCGCAAGCGTTGTGCCACGCGGCATGCCTAATTTGTCCGCAACCGCGCGGAAACGCCCACCGACTACCCATCCATTGTAGGCAAGCGGCGCGCGCGACGACGGCGATTGGCGGGAGGCACCGCGCATCCTTATGCGCATAAACTTTTTATTTCGCTAGGTTTTCTGAAACGCCAAATAGCATTTCTAACGAAAGAAGCAGCTCACGATGGCGGGAAAACCCAACGAAAAGTCAGATTGATCCGTTCGCCGATCACGCGCGGCTCCTTCGGCACACGATGCCGCCAGTCCGCCTGCGTGCGGCCTTTCATCACCAGCAAACTGCCGCCGCCCAGCCGATACGATTGCGTGACCGCCGTTTTGTTATGCCGCAGATCGAAACTTCGCGCGGCACCAAGGCTGACCGACGCAATCACGGGCTCGCGACCGAGCTCCGGTTCGCGATCCGCGTGCCATCCCATGCTGTCGATACCGCTTCGATACCGATTGATCAGCACGCTATTGAAACGATGCCCGCAGGTGGCTTCGGCCGCGGCTTTCAGTGTGCTAACAACCGCCGTCCACGGTTGCGGCACATTGCGAATGCCCGAATAGACGTAGACGGCGTCCGGCTCGCCTTGCCAGGCGGTCAAGCGCGGCAGCGGCACACGACCGGCGGGCGTGCGCATCATGTCCTGCTGCCACGCGACTTCATCGATCAGACGCGCCAGCGCGCTCGCGGCGGCATCAGGCGACAGCCACTCCGGATACCAGTCGACATCGGGAACAGGGAGATCGTTGAACAGGTCGGCCATAGTACGGAAGCAGATGACGTGGAACCAGGAAATGGCGCGGAGCCGCGCAATGCGCACGCCGCGAAGTCCGATTATCGACCATCGTCGCAGCGCCGTTCGTCCCGGTTCTTGCTGATTTCAGCCTGTTTTTAGCCCGAGGACCCGCGATACAGACGAAAAAAAGCCCCGGTATCGTTCGATGCCGGGGCCAGTCCCATATCAAGAGTCATCATGGAGGAGACGAATTCATCTTATCGACGCCGCCCGCGATCGCGCTACCAATCCTTTTCCATATGCTTATCAGTGCGTGGCCGCGCACGATTGCGCGGACCGCCCCGCTGCACGAAGCGTCGATCATGCATATCCTTAGAACAATTAGTCGTTTCCCGCGCGCCGATGCGCTCTCTAAGATGGTGGTCTGAGCCGCGTTGCCCGCAGCCCACCGAATTCAGCCTAACAGGAGTGTTGCCTTGTCCAGTTTCGATCATCAGCGCCGTCCGCTCGTCGTCGGTATCGGCGGCACGACCCGCGCGGCTTCGTCGACGGAACGCGCACTCGCGTTCGCGCTGCGCGGCGCCGAAGCGTCCGGCGCGCGCACGCGACTGTTCGGCGGCGAGTTTCTGCATAGCTTGCCGCACTACGCGCCCGAGCAGCTGCAACGCACCGACGCGCAACGCGAATTGATCGAAGCCGTCCGCCATGCCGACGCGGTGATCATCGCCACGCCCGGCTATCACGGCGGCGTATCCGGCCTTGTCAAAAACGCACTCGACACGCTGGAAGAACTGCGCGACGACCCACGTCCGTATCTGGACGGACGCGCAGTAGGCTGCATCGTGACCGCATACGGATGGCAGGCCGCCGGTTCCGTGCTGACATCGCTGCGCTCGATCGTCCACGCATTGCGGGGCTGGCCGACACCGTTCGGCGCAGGCATCAACACGCTCGAAACCCGCTTCGAAAGCAGCGAGCAATGTTCCGATCCTAAAGTGGTCGCTCAACTGGCGACAGTCGGTGAGCAGGCTGCGCAATTCGCACTCGCATTCCATCGCGTCGCGGCCCATCAGCGCGACATGCCGGGCGAAGCCGGTGAATCGCACGAAGCGAAGGTGCTGACGCTCGCGGGTTAAAAGGCCTCTATAGCGACAACGACGCGCGGCCGTATAGCGCGCGTCGTCCTCTGCCGGTTGTCTGCTCCTCTCCGTTCGCCGCTCGCGCCGAACTTCATTGCCCGCCCTCTTCGCGGGTCTCCGCGTCTTGCTTACCTCTGTGTTCATCCGCGCATGCCAGTCCATGCGTATTGCTCATGCATTCTTTTTTCTCATGCATGCGTGCGTCGAACGCATGCGTCGAACGCATGCGTGCATGCGATGCCGGTTCGCGCTAACCGTTGCAGACACACACTGATTTACTTGTCACGAATGCTTCGTTCACGGTTGACGGGCACGCGCCTACGCTAGATCTGCATGGCCACTTTCGTTTCCCGACACGCGAGCGATCGCAACGCAACCGGACTCGACCCGCACGATATGAACCGATCCGCACTTCGCTATAAAGGCTATGACGTGGCGCCCGATGCGCAACGTCTTCCGAACGGGCTGTTCGCAGCCAATCTGACCATCGGGAAAGCCGCGTCCGGTCATCGGTACGACGCGCATTCGTTCGACGCACTCGATTACTTCTTCGATGAAGAGCACGCATTGGCGTACGCATGCCGGTGGGGGCGGCTGTGGATCGATAACCGGCACAAGCCACATAAACAGTCGCAATAGCCAGCCCGGTTTCAGCGCGGTCAAGGTCGAATGCGCGCCGATGGGCGTGCCGCAAAGTGTTGTGCCAGAATGAGCGACGCATCCGCCCGCTCACTCGGAGATCACGCATGACATGGACCGTCGACCGGCAGCTTGCGCTCACCGCATGCGAAGCCGTAGCAGCGATTCAGGCAGGCCGCCTGAAGGCCGCGGATTACGTCGCGACGCTGCTCGCAAGAGCGGGCTCGCTGTCCACGCTCAACGCGTTGACCGTGCTCGACATGGACGGCGCACTGGCCGCCGCACAACGCATCGACGCACTTCCGCCCGCCGCCCGCGCCGCGTTGCCGCTCGCGGGTTTGCCGGTCGTCATCAAGGACAATATCAACACGCGCAATCTGCCGACCACCGCAGGCACACCAGCGCTCGAAAACTTCGTCACCGCTGAGAACGCGCCGAGTGTCGAACGGTTGCTGTCGGCCGGTGCCGTGATGATCGGCAAGGCTAACATGCACGAACTCGCGTTCGGCATCACCAGTTCGAACTTGGCGCCACACGCCGGGCCGGTGCGCAATCCGTACGATCCGCGCCTGATCGCGGGCGGCTCGTCAGGCGGCACCGCAGCGGCCATCGCGGCCCGCTTGAGCCCCGCAGGACTTGGCACCGACACCGGCGGCTCGACGCGGATTCCCGCGGCACTGACGGGCATTGCAGGCTTCCGGCCGTCGGTCGGCAACGGCGGCGCCGAGCGCCGCTATCACAACCCGAACGCAGTCGTGCCGATCAGTCATACGCGCGACACAATCGGGCCGATGGCGCGCACCGTTGCGGACATCGCACTGCTCGACGGCGTGATCACCGGCGAACGCGTGCTGCCCGACGTCGAACTTGCGGCTTTGCGAATCGGCCTGCCCACGCCGCTGTGGGACGCGCTCGAACGCGTCGTCGAACAGGTGACGCGCGCGGCGTTGACACGACTCGAAGCCACCGGCGTCACCTTCGTGCCCGTGGACATGCCCGACCTGCTGCCGCTCAACGACCTTATCGGCGCGCCGGTTGCAATCCGCGAAGCGCGCGACGACGTGCCCGAGTGGCTCGCCGCCAACAACGCGCCGGTGCGGACCGTGGCGGAAATCGCAGCGCGCATCGCCAGTCCCGACGTTCGGGATGCGTACGATGCGATCCTCGCCAACGCGTTGGATCATCTGTATCACGATGCAATGAATGTGCATCGTCCAAAGCTTCAGCAGCACTATGCGGACACCTTCGCAACGCACCGACTCGACGCGTTGTTATTCCCCACCACGCGACTCGTTGCGGTGCCGGTCGATGAACTGAACTGTTCGTCGACGGTAACGATAGACGGCGCAACACCGATCGATGAAATGGCGGCCTTCCTGCGCAACACCGACCCCGCGAGCAACGCGGGCATTCCCGGCCTCTCGCTGCCCGCTGGCGTCACCGATCACGGCCTGCCGGTCGGCCTGGAACTCGACGGCCCGCTCGGCAGCGACCGACGCCTTCTGGCAATCGGCATCGCGTTCGAACGCGTGCTGGGCGTACTGCCCGCGCCCGTGCTTTGATGCGAGGTCCGATGGGGACGGCGCCCTCGACCACAACGACCACAACCGGCATTCGACACACCTCGCGCCTGATCCGCGCGTCCATCGCGCTATGCTCGGCTATAGCGATGGCGGGATGCGCGCACCTTGCGTCGCGCGTTGCCGCACTCGATCCGGACGCATTGTGGAAGATCGTCGGACTGCAATGCGTGCCTTCGCAACGGGATCTGCACCGGCCCGGACAATGCACCTTCGTCGATCTCACGCAGCGGTATGCGGTATTGAAAGACATCAGCGGACGCGCACAGCATCTGTTAATTCCGACGGATCGCATCACCGGCATCGAAAGCCCCGAGATTGTCGCGGCCGATGCACCGGAATACTGGTCTTATGCGTGGCTATCGCGCCGGTACGTCGAGGCGTCGCTGAAGCAGACGGTCACCGCTAACGCGATGGGTATGGAAATCAACTCCAAGTATCGACGCTCGCAGCAACAGTTACATATCCATCTCGACTGCATGCGAAAGGACGTCACGACGGCACTCGCAAGTCATCGCAACGACACCGTCGGCCAGTGGCGCTGGGACACACTCGACGGCCAGCGCTACAGGATCATGCGCGTGACCTCGCTCACGCAGACGAACAACCCGTTTCACATCGTCGCGCGCGATAAAAAAGACCCCGTCGCAATGGGTATGCAAACCATTCTGGTGACGGGCGCAAGCGCATCCACTACGCAGGATGGCTGGCTGATCGTCAATAGCGGCATGGACGTCGACAACGGCAGCGGTTCGGCGGAAGGTCTACTCGATCACGGCTGCGCGATTGCACCGCGCCATTGATGCGCGCGACGGCATTTAGCCCCTTTTTTAGGGGCTTTCCATTCCTGTCATCCGCACATGCTTTGCCGAACAAATTGGTTCGACCCGCACATCGTCGCGCTTAGGATCGCATCTGAACGGGCATCGTCGTTGCCCATCCCAGCCCCAACTGCGAACCCGATGGCGATCTACCTGGACGAAACTCAACGCGCGGCACTCGCGCGCTTACGTGCCACCTGGACGTGGCGCACCGAATGGCCCACGTGGCTGTTGATCGTCGTGCTTTATGGAAGCTGGCTGGCGATCGTATTCCACATACGCATGCTGGGATTACCTCTGGCAACCGCACTGCTGGCCGCGCATGGCGCCTGGTATATGTCGTTGCAGCATGAGTTGCTGCACGGTCATCCAACGCGCTCGCCCTTTATCAACGGCATGCTGGGCTTTATGCCGTTCGCGGTGTGGTTTCCGTATGGCATCTATCGCGACGCGCATCTTCAGCATCACGACGATGCGCATCTGACGCAACCCGATCACGACCCGGAAAGTTACTTCATCGACGCGCGTGCGTGGCAGCGCGCCGGTCCGGTCACGCGCGCATTGCTGACCGTGCGTAATACGTTTATCGGACGTTTGCTGGTGGGTCCGGCGTTCTCGATCGCGGGCACAGCCGCCGACGCTGCGCGCAAATTCGTGAACGGCGACTGGCGCGATATGCCCTTATGGATTGCCCATGCTTGCATGCTCATTGCGCTGACCGCGTGGCTCGATCGCGTGTCAGGCATGCCCGCATGGCTGTTCATTTTCGGTGTCGGATATGGCGCGTTGTCGATCAGTTCCGTGCGCTCGTTTTATGAACATCGCGCGGCGCATGTGCCCGCGCATCGATCCGTGCTGAACGAAACAAACTGGTTCTGGCGCGCGCTGTTTCTGAACAACAACTACCATCTGGTTCATCATGATCTGCCGCATGTGCCGTGGTTCGCGCTGAGAGATGTCTACGAGACATACCGTCAACAATACATCGAACGCTCGGGAGGATTTCTGGTAAAGGGATACAGCGAATGGTTGAAGCTCTACGCGCTCACTCAAAACGCCCACCCGGTCCATGGCGTCTCATCCAGTGCAAGCCGCCGCATTCCGGCTGCTGCTGGCAGTTTTGCAGCTAAATTGCGGATAAAATTGATGGTGGTTATCCGTCAGGGAGAACGCTATGAGGCTCACCCACCCGCTTCTACTGAACGCCAAAGCACAAGACAAGCCCTACAAGATCCGTGATCGCGATTCCATGTGTCTGCGGGTCTCGACAGCGGGCTCCAAAACATGGAAGTTCGACTATCGCCTAGATGGAAAGGCCTGTACCCACCCACCTCTAGCGACCGCGGAGGCGTTGTTCTTGAGCGATTTCGGTCAACCAAACCACGAAGGCCGCGCACTGTGGATTGACGAGACTGTGCGGTTCGTAGACAAGGTGAAACGCTTCCTGCGTCGGTAAGTGGGGTAGCAATGGTGCAATTAATTGCCCACCCTCCAACATATGCTCGACCAGCGACGAGCGAGCCAGCGCTACGCCTTGTCCAAGCTCCGCAGCTTTCAGCGCGGAAATCAAGGTGTCGAACTGCATTCCCTTTGAAGAATCCACCTTGGGCGCCCCCGCCTTCTTTAACCAATAGCCCCAACCTTCTTCATATCCCAGCACATGCAGCAACTCATAGTGCGCAAGGTCCCTTGGAGAGGACAAAGGTGCATCTGATAGGGGAAGTGTAGGCGAGCACACTGGCAGCAGAGTGTCCCATGTCAAACGCTCCACTCTTAATCCGCTCCATTCGCCGTGGCCATAACGGATTTCCAGATCTGCTTCGCTGTCTGTCACGCTACTATCTCCGCCCCAGATGTTGCTCGTAATGCGCAGATTGACGTCGGGGTGCCGGCGGCGAAACTCAGGCAAACGTGTGGCAAGCCACTGCGTGTAGAAAACAAGGCTCACGCGGACCGTCAGCAATCTTTTGTGGCCTTGCCCGAAAATTTCAGCCGTCGCCGCTGCGAGACGCTCGATAGCCTGGTGAACAACCGGCAAATAAGCCAACCCGGCTTCGGTAAGCTCAATACCGCGGGGCAGCCGTTTAAATAGCGCGGCCCCTAGTTGCGCTTCGAGGCCCTTAACCTGTTGGCTCACCGCAGCTTGCGTGAGATTCAGTTCAGTCGCGGCATGCGTAAAGTTGAGGTGCCGAGCTGACGATTCGAAAGCGCGCAGCCAGTTGAGCGGGGGCAATTGTTTCATCGGGCGAGATCTCGGATTGCGACGATTAAGCGTAGCCGCAACGTGCGGACCCGGAGCGAATTTTACTCGTAGGCGCCTGCTTCTCCAGACGGATAAACGCCGACAGATTCGCTCCTGGCTTTCAATTCGTTGCCGAGTGCCTGCATCAGATATCTGATGCAGGACCGGGAAGACACCCGACTACTTTGCACCGTCGAATCACAGCCAGATGATTCGAGGCCATCCAGTCGCAGTCGATGTATTGAGCCTGCTGTGACTATCGGTCGACGTCGAGGCCAACGTCGGCCTGTCTGGCAAGAACGCGCTCTGTCTGGGTATCCAGAGAACGACATACCCAGAAATAGACACCGGCTGAAACCACAAGACCGATGACCATCCCGATATCGATATTGCCGATGAGTTTCGCAAATGGGCCGATGTAAAACCCGTTCGAAGAGAAAGGAATCATCGCGGCAAAACCAATGAAATACGCGCTCAACCCGCGCCAGTTCCAACGTCCATACATCCCTCTGGGATTAAAAATCTCACGCACCGAGTATTCGGTCTTCCGCACAAGATAGAAATCCACCAGATTGATTGCGGTCCATGGCGTGAAGAGGTACAGCAGAACGCCAAGGAAGTCGCCGAACTTCGCCAGAAAGTCTCCCGAAGCATCGAGTGCGATGAGTGTCGCCGCAACAGCGACGATCAGAAGACTGATAAGCCGCGCCCTGACGGAAGAACGAGCCGGTTTGAACGAGTCTGCGATGCTGAGCAGCGTGAGCGACGCTCCATAGAAATTCAGGCTGGCCATGGTCACGAGTGCCGCCAGAGACAGAACAAGCGTCAACACGCCAAAGCCTGGATAAATCGAATCGCCAAGGAGTTGTACCGCAGCCGAAATATCAGCCTTGGCGTGAAAAGTCGCGGCTGCCGCGCCGACCAGCATCATCGACGCTCCACCGATAAACGCGCCAAGGTATGTCCACCAGAACGACGCACGAACACCCACATTCGCGGGCATATATCGTGAGTAATCGGACACATAGATCGCCCAGCTCAACTGGTAGGCGGCCGCTGCGAAAAACTGGATGAAAAACGGCACGCCGTGAAACTCACTCAGACTGAATTGCGATGCGTCGAATTTGACGGAGAAGCCTACACCAACGGCGAAGATGATCAGAACAATCGTCATCGACACGGCGATCCATTGCTGAGCCTTATGAATCCAGTCGTGCCCAAGAAATGCCACGGCGAGCGACAGCACGGTGAACGCGAGAAGGCCGTGCTTCGGGTCGATATGTATCAGGTTGTGGATCGTATCGCCGGCCAGTACCTGATTAAATGCGTTGTAGCCCACGTAGGTGACAAGCGCCACAACCCACACGAGCAGCGCGCCCATGTAGCCAAATTGCGGGCGCGACTGGATCATCTGCGGCAATCCGAGTTGCGGCCCCTGAGTGGAGTGGAATGCCATGAAGAAGGTGCCGAACGCAGTTCCCAGCACGGCTGCAATGGCCGTCCACAATAGGTTGGCGCCCATCGCCACGCCAATGGCGCCAACGGCGAGCGTCGCGATTTGTGTCGACCCCGAGAACCAGATCGCGCCGAGATGCCAGATCTTGCCGTGCCGCTCCGAGTGCGGAACGTAGTCGATGCACCGACGCTCGACGCCCAGACGAATTTTCGCCGGCGTCGTCGCCGGGGCAACAGATGAGGTTGTTTGCTGCATGATTGTCTCCAGATCTTTTTTGCTATTTCGGGTGATTCGACGCGCCACCCGTCTATGCGCTCCGCGCGTCAATACGCAAAACTCGCGAATTCGTGCGCGGAAAACCGAACCTGTCAGGACATTAGTGCCGTTGCCGCACTCCCAACGGCCTCGGGAGTTTTCTTCTGCTTTCGGTCTTTGCGGATCATCTCGCTTGCGTGTTCGGCAATCATCAATGTCGGCGAGTTCGTATTGCCGGAGGTAATCGTAGGCATTACAGACGCATCGACCACTCGCAGACCGGATACGCCTATTACGCGAAGCCGGGAGTCGACAACCGCGTCGGGATCATCGGTGCGCCCCATCCTGCACGTACCGACCGGATGAAAAATTGTGGTGCCGATATCCCCGGCCGCGCGCTGAAGCTCAGCTTCTGTTTGAAACTGAACGCCCGGAAGGATCTCCCGCGGTTTGAATCGCGCCAATGCCGGTGCCGACGCAATACGTCGCGTGAGTCGCAATGCGTTTGCCGCGACTTGCCGGTCGAGATCCGTCGACAGGTAGTTCGGCACAATTTGGGGGGCGGACGAAGGATCAGCTGACACGGCGTGAATGCTCCCTCGGGAAGAGGGTCGCAATTGGCACACCGACGCAGTAAAGGCATCAAATCGATGCAGCGGCTCGCCAAAACGATCGAGTGACAGCGGTTGCACGTGGTATTGGACGTCAGGCCGCGCGCCTGGCTCGCTGGCCGGGTCCGAGGCGGTGAAGGCGCCCAACTGCGAAGGCGACATGGCCATCGGCCCACTTCGAAACATCGCGTATTCAAGACCAATGCGCAGCTTGCCCAGCCAACTTGCACTGAGCGTGTTCAACGTACTCACTCCGTCAACCTGAAATACCATTCGCAGTTGCAGGTGATCCTGCAGGTTCTCGCCAACACCCCGGCGGCCGACACGCGTCCTGATGCCCAACGCGGCGAGCCGCTCCGGTTGCCCGATACCCGACAGCTCAAGGAGCTTCGGTGAATTGACAGCGCCCGCACAGGAGATGACTTCCCGCCTGGCGGTCGCAGTCACCTGCTCGTCACCGATGCGGAGCTCAACACCGTTGCAACGCAATCCGTCAAACCGCAACCGGTCCGTCTGAGCATGCGTGACGATCGTCAGGTTTTTCCGCCCGGCAGCGGGTCGCAGGAAAGCTTTTGATGCATTCCACCGGATTCCCCGCCGCTGGTTGACGTCAAAATAGCCAACGCCGTTGTTGTCGCCCCGATTGAAGTCAGATGTGGGTGGTATCCGGGTTTGCTGGGCAGCCTCGGCGAACACCTCGAGAATCGGCCAGCTAAGACGTTGTTTCTCCACGCGCCATGGGCCGCCAGCGCCATGCGACTCACTCGCGCCACCGTGGTAATCCTCGCTTCGCTTGAAGACCTCGAGCACTGAATCCCAGCGCCAGTTCGAATCACCTGTGATATGGGCCCATTCGTCGTAGTCTTCCTTCTGGCCACGCATGTAGATCATGCCGTTGATCGACGAACATCCACCCAACACACGACCTCGCGGATAACTGAGCGACCGGCCATTCAGTCCGGATTCTTCTTCGGTTCGGAAGCGCCAGTCAGTCCGTGGATTGCCGATGCAGTACAAATAGCCGACTGGCACGTGGATCCAGTGATAATTGTCCTTGCCGCCAGCTTCGAGCAGCAGAACAGACACATCGGAGTCTTCGCTAAGGCGATTAGCGACGACACATCCGGCAGTTCCCCCGCCAATCACGATGTAGTCAAATTCGCCGAGCGATCTGACTACCGTCTCCGGTTTGTTCTGGTTTGCTAACATTTTCTCTCCGTATTGGAGCGACGTCCGTGCGGACGCCGCCCGCTTCGCCATCGGATGCCGCCGCGCGCCGGCTCTCAAGCCGCGCGGCAATACTGCAGATGGATTTCAGCTCGGCAGGTACTCGTCGGACCAGCTCACGCCGATCGCATGCCGGTCAATCAGCGCGTCGATCGCGCCTTCCTGATAACCGAGTGCACGAAGCACTGGCCGCGTAGAAGCACCGAATTTCTCCGCTGGCTTCAGCACGCGTATGTTCGCTTCATCCGGCCGGATCGCGACTGGATCGAGCTGGGTAACGCGGTGGCCACTCGGATGTGCGTCATACACGCTGAATGCGAAGCTACCGTGGTCGAGCCCTGGCTTGCCATCCGCGGGGCGAGACGTTTCCCGCCGCAGGTTGTCGAGATTGTCGGGCGCTGCTGCAGCGATGCCTGCCGCCTGCAGACGGGTCTGCCAGGTCTTCGCCGATGCCGTGTCGAGCGCACGGGCGAGGAACGCGCCAGGCTCCGCAGCGGATACGATGCCTCGCAGACCTTCCACCTGATCCAGGCGGGCCAGTTCCTGCTCGTGGGTGTGCACGTAGATCCAGTCGTCGGCGGCGCGGAAGAAACGCGACAGTGCGCTGAAACCCTGGACCTCCCGACCCGACGGCTCGTCGAATGGCGGACGCTCTGCGTAGTCGTAGCAGAACGGTATCTGGACGAGATTTCCCAAAGCCGCCAGTGACGTTCGTGCGCGACCGCCCTTCCCCGTCAACGCCTTGCGATAAAGCGCGGCGGCAACACCGAGCGCAGCGGCGAATCCGCACATCACGTCGATCGTGCCGACGTGTGCATGCTCTTCCGGGGTCGCCATGCCGCCGCCGAAGCGCACCATAATTCCGGTGCACGCCTGGATCAGGTCGTCGTAACCCAGGTAATCGGTACGCGGGCCACGTCGAGGACCGCCGAAGCAATCGAGCTGGCAGAACACCACGCCGGGATTGACGGCGCGCAAGCTTGCTTCATCGAGACCGAGCGGCGCGAGCTGGCGGTCCGGTGCGTTCATCACGATCACGTCGACCGAGCGAGCCAGTTTATTGAAGATTTCGCGACCTTCCGCGTTCGCGAGATCGACGAGGACACTCTGTTTGCCACGCCCCGACGACATACCGAACACGACTGTATTCCACGGATCGTAGTTGGGCGTGACAGGATCGAGCTTGATCACGTCTGCGCCAAATCGTCCGAGAAAAGACGTCGAATGCGGTCCCGCGATCACGTTGGTCAGATCGAGCACCCGCAGGCCGTCAAGCCATCCACCGACGTTCTTTGCCGGCGCAGGAGTACGCGTCACACGCGGCGACGCATCGAGTGCGGCAAACGCATCGGCAACCGTCCCTTCACTGCGCGGGCGCGGTTCCAGCATCGAATCCGCGCTGTCCTCGAGCCATGCGACAGGCCCAGGCTGTTTCATCGACCCGTATTCTGGATCGTCAACCTCGACCACGAGGCCGGCCAGATTGGCATGGTCGTCGTGCAGCCACTCGCGGGTGGTCCGATGCGCCGCGCCGGGAAAGCCACCTTCACCGAAAATACGCTCCCACTCCGCAGCAGTTCTCGTGAGAAAAACTTCCTTCATCCGTGCCGAAATGCGCGCGGCCCAGTGCACAGGTAGCGGATAGACGCCGAGCGATGCATCGCCGTCCCATTCGGCGACCGGCCGATACGGATCGCTGACCGTGGGCAGGCCTGCTGCGACCATCTCATCGTAAAGCCCCATCGCCTGGAGGCAACGCTTCGCATGCGACCGATGCGACGGACAGACTGCGTAAAACTTCCGGCCATCCGCGCACTCATAGGTGCGATAGAACGGGTCGAGATATTCCTGCAACGCCTCGTAGCACAGATCCATCGGCTGACCTGTCGTGCGGCGCCGTTCGACCTCTTTCTCGCGCAGGGTTTTATAACGCTCCGGATAGCCATCGATCTTGATCGAGTTGTAGGAAAGGCCTTCCAGTACCGCCGACGCGAGCGGCACCTCGATCCGATCGCCGCGGCCAGTCCGCTCTCTCGCCTGCAAGGCCAACACCACGGACGACACACCGAGCATCGTGCCGTAAGCCGAGGCAAGCGGCAAAGGCGAGAAGCTGGGATTGATGCCCATCAGAACGCGGTTCTGCCCCATGTCCGTGAAGACACCCGAGGCCGATGCGATGATCGGTTCGAACGCGCGCCACTCGCGGCGCAAGTCGTCATTACTCGCAAAACCCGGTATAGACAGCGTGATCAGATCCGGGCGCTCCCGCCGCAAAACAGCGAAGTCGATGCCGAGACGAGCCATCACGCCAGGCCTGAAATTTTCAACGACGATATCGGCCCGAGCGATTAGCGCCAACGCGTCCGCCAGTCCTTTTTCAGTCTTGAGATCCAGCCGCACGGTCAGCTTGTTGCGGTTCAGGACCGCATTCGCGGGACTGTCCCAAAGCGGACCATTGAGCGGGTCTACGTGGATGACTGTTGCGCCGAGATCCGCGAGGATCATCGACACTGCCGGCCCGGCAATATACTGGCCGAAGTCGATCACATTGACGCCGCTCAGCGGGCGAATTTCGTGCGTTTCTGTCATTTTAGTTTTGTCTCCGGGGCAGCCAGATGTAGGCCGTCCATTCCATGTTATCGACCGGCGCGAACCACCTTAACGACCGCACTGACGGCAGCAGCGGCGTTGATGGAACGTAATGTCGGGCACAACGGAAACCGGGTAAAGCAATAAAAAATGCGCCCAAGGCACGATTTTTTTTATGACAGGACGCCGTCAGGCACAGACGTGTTTCAGCCGCCAGCGAATCCCGTATGCGGGGCGTTCACACGGCTAGCAGATTGAGTGAAGAGGCAAAAGTTCGGACGAGAAAGTTCACCCGTTGGGTTCGGGTGTGGCGGGCGAAGTTGGGGACGTATGGCTTGCGCGTGGGACAGCGAAAAAAGGCGGACCGATAATCCGTCCGCCTGCCGCCGGCAAACCGAAGATCGGGTGAGAACCTAGGCTCGTCACCCGACTCAGCAATGCCACTCAGCGCCACCTTGATGGTGGCGCCCTACTGCGATTGCTACGTCAAATGCGTGACACGCACGACAACTTATTTGGCCGTCGGCATCGCGAAATCAGCGCCTTTCTCCGTGCTTTCCGGCCAACGCTGCATGATCGATTTCTGCTTCGTGTAGAAGCGCACGCCCTCTTCGCCGTAGGCATGCGTGTCGCCGAAGAGGCTGCGCTTCCAGCCGCCAAAGCCGTGCCACGCCATCGGAACCGGGATCGGTACGTTAATGCCCACCATCCCCACTTCAATGCGGTTTCCAAACTCGCGCGCGATGTGACCGTCGCGTGTATAGCACGCAACGCCATTGCCGTATTCATGCGCGTTGACCAGATCGACCGCTTCGGTGAAGTCCTTCACGCGCACGCAGGCGAGCACCGGTCCGAAGATTTCTTCCTTATAGATGCGCATTTCCGGCGTGACGTTGTCGAACAACGTTCCGCCCGTAAAGAAGCCGTCTTCGTGACCGGGGACTTTCAAGCCTCGACCGTCGACGACCAGCGTGGCGCCTTCGCTGACGCCCGTCGCGATATAGCCTTCGATGCGCTGAAGGGCCTCGCGTGTGACGATCGGCCCCATTTCCGCATCCGCTTCCATGCCATTCTTCACGATAAGGCTGCGCGCGCGTTCTGCGAGACGCGGCATGATTTTGTCAGCCACATCGCCGACCAGCACCGCCACCGAGATCGCCATGCAGCGCTCGCCCGCCGACCCGTAACCCGCACCGACCAAGGCATCGACAGCCTGATCGATATCCGCGTCCGGCATCACAACCATATGATTCTTCGCGCCACCGAGTGCCTGCACGCGCTTGCCGTTTCTTGCGCCAGTCTCGTAGATGTAGTTCGCGATGGGCGTCGAACCGACGAAACTCACGGCCCTCACGTCCGGATGTGCGAGCAATGCATCGACCACGACCTTGTCACCCTGCACCACGTTAAACACACCATCAGGCAAACCCGCTTCCTTCAGCAGTTTTGCCATGAACAACGACGCCGAGGGGTCGCGCTCGCTCGGCTTCAGGATGAACGTGTTGCCGGCTGCGATCGCGACCGGAAACATCCAGCACGGCACCATGCACGGGAAGTTAAACGGCGTGATGCCCGCAACGACACCCAACGGCTGACGCACCGTCCAGTTGTCCATGCCCGTCGACACCTGCTCCGTGTAATCGCCTTTCAGCAGTTGCGGAATGCCGCAGGCAAATTCGACCACGTCGATACCACGCGCCACTTCCCCCTTGGCGTCGGAAAATACCTTGCCGTGTTCTGCGGTGATGATGGCGGCCAGTTCGTCGGTATGGCGGTTCATCAATTCGAGGAAGCGCAGCATCACGCGGGCACGACGGATCGGCGGCGTATTTCTCCACTTCGGGAAGGCGGCTTTCGCGCTGGCCACTGCCGCGTCGACGTCGGCCGCCTCACCTAGCACCAGCTTGCGCGGGCGCTCGCCAGTCGCCGGATTGAACACAGCCTGGGTTCGGGTACCGTGCCCTCGAACCGCTTCACCGTGGATGAAATGCGTTACGTCACCTGTATCGTTGAACACCTTCACGTCGACTCCTCAATTTAGTTGGCAGTAACCGCAGTGTATGAAGTGACCAAACGTCTGCAAAGACGTTAAGATTGAACTGATTGTTTTCAGGAGTGAACAATAAAGATATGGATGCCCAAAAAGTCGAAAACCTATGGGTACATTTGCACTGGCTGACGGTGCTCGCCGAACAGGGAACCTATACTGCGGCTGCATTGCGGCTTGGCGTGAGCAAAGCCGCAATGAGCCAGCGCATCGCGGAACTGGAGCGCGCTGCGGGCATCGCGCTGGTCCAGCGGACCACCCGCAGCGTCCGCTTCACCGAGGCCGGTCAGCGGCTAGTGGAGAACACGCGGGCAGAATACGAGCGCATTGCAACCAGTTTCTCGACAGTGCGGGAAATGGCAGGCGTGGCACGTGGGTCTATTCGTGTCACCGCGCCAGTGGCGTTCGGCCGCCAGCAACTGGTGCCGAAGATGTCGGCTTTTTTGCGAGCGAATCCTGAAGTTCGCGTGCAACTCGAAGTGTCCGACCGGCTTAGCTCGATCGCCACCGAGGGCTTCGATCTCGCGATCCGCCACAGTGCACAGGTACCGGAAACACATGTCGCGTGGAATCTCTGCGAGACTCGCTCGGTAATCGTCGCGACCCGCGCCTATCTTCGCCGACACGGCACACCCAAATCTCCCGCCGATCTCCCGTCCCACGACTGCCTGTTCTATCCGCGTGCAATGGGTTCGGGAATCTGGTCGTTTGAGCGTCGATCCACGCGCAAGGGCAATAACGACCCGATCATGATTACCGTTAACGGTCCGTTTTCGGCCAATAACAGCGAAGCGCTGCGCGACGCGGCCCTCGACGATATGGGCATCGCCCTCCTACCTGACTTCACCGCACAGAGCGCCATCCACACGGGCAAACTCGTGACGCTGTTGCCGGACTGGCGGCCAGTCGGCGCCTTTGCAGAGCAGTTGTATCTGGTGCGGCCGTACACGCAGCATGTTCCGCGAGCGGTAGCGCTGTTCGTCACCTATCTACGGCAGACTTTCGCCGAAGGCTTCCCGCTTCAATGAACGTTGGGAATTCATTCGTTTCGTCGACGCAAGCCGTGCAATTCGTAGCGACCTGCTGGCAGAAGCTGGACGTGGCGTAATGTCGGTAACTGCGCTGGCGTTCTGGTTGACGGCGGGCCGCAAAGGGCGGTCTATTGGCATCATGCCGAGCGAAACCCGTCCTGAGCAAGGCCCGCGTGCCACTTCAGGGGTACTCAAATCCGTCCATTGATTTGCCAATTCTTACGTGCTTGCCACGAAAGCAAGTTGGGACGCCGGATGACGGGCGACGAACAAAAAGTGGGTAACGGTAGCGATTGATTACAGGGTGCCACCGCGAAGAGGCAAAGGGCCTGCCAAGCCGAGAATGATGTACTCAGGAAGCGATGAGACCGTTTTGCTTTAAAACCGGCCCGAATTCCACGGACCGGCGCAAGCTCGGCAGCAAACACCACTTCATTGTCGACGCGCAAGGCATCTCGCTCGCGGTCATCCTGAGCGCGGCGAACCGGCACGACATGACCCAGCTTGATGCGCTCGTCGATGCAATTCCACACATCCGGGGCAAGCAGGGTGGCCCCCTGCACAAGCTGCAAATCGTTCAGGGCGACCGGGGCTACAGTTTCACCCCCCCATCGGGAGCACTTGCGCGAACGAGGCATCACGCCAGTGCTCGCAAAAATCGGCTTGCCACATGACAGTGGCCTCGGCAAAACGCGTTGGCCAGACGAGCGTTCGATTGCATGACTTCACTCGTTTCGACGCATCAAGATTCGTTACGAACGCTATGCTCATGTTCACGAAGCATTCCGGTCCTTGGCTTGCGCCTTAATTTGCTGGGCGTGCCTAACGCCTCTGTTTAACTAATTTCGCAACAGCCTCTACTCTATCCAAACCTAGCCAAGCCCAAAGAGTGCGCTGGAGCAATGCCACTCAATCAAATTCCACTATGAATTGAACGCAAGACTAGGCAGCAAAAAAATCGAGGTTTGCCGCTGCGTTCTGAGCAATGCTCGAAACCTTTGACAGCGTGCCGTCTTCAGCAATGGCCAGGGTCAAAATTTCATCGCTGTAAAGGCAGGGCACGACGATATAGCGGCCATCAGGTGAAATCGCGCACCCGCGCGGCCAGTTTGCCGCCAGCTCAATGGTATCGATACGCTTGAGCATGCCGTTGTTGCCAATCGCAAAGGACGTCACGCCGTCAAAGCCCTTCTTGTATTTGCGCTCGTCGCCTTCCATGTAGTCGAGTGAACCGCGAACGACGGTAAAAAGAAACTTGCCCGATGGATGCAGGCGCATGTCCTGCTGTTCGAGGTGCGCGCCGGCGGGAATCTTCGCCATCAATGCCTGGGTCACGACCGGCTCTGCTCCTAGCCTGGTCAGTGCGCCGCGCTCGTTATAGCTGAAAACAGCAACCTCGTTGGCGTTCTCAAAGTTCACATACACCAGTTTCTTGTCGGCATTGAAACGCGCATAGCGCGGAAGCGAACCCGGCTCGAGCATGTAGGGCGCGGCGGTCTGAACAATGCGCTCAACACCGTAGTCGATACTCATCGAATAAATCCGGTCGGCGCCCTTGTCGCAGCAGATAAAAAACTTGCCTTCCGGCTCCCATACGACACAGTGGGGATGCGAGGTCCTCTGGTTTTTGCGCGGGCCAGAACCGGACATCTGATGCACGTCAAGCGGGGGCGCAAGCGTGCCATCAGCATTAAGTGGGAAAAGATTGATCGAGGTGGTCGGGTATTGCGCGACGATCTCGTATTGATGCGCGGCGGTCTTGACCACTCGCGTGACCGCATCATCGGAGGCATGGATTGAGGCGACCATGTACCTTCCGGTAGGGTCGATAGAGATCATGGATGGGTTGGCGCCGTAGGATTTTTGCGCGCCGAGTTTGGTGAGCGCACCACTCGCAGGATTGATGCGATAAACACCGACCGTCCCGCCGCCGCCGACACGAAAATCGGGTTGTTCATCACTTTCGTCGGTGATGTAAACCAGTTTTCGAGCGGCATTCACCAAGGTGCCGCCGACGCTGTAGGCATCATCTATCTTTTCTGCAAAGGTTAGCTTTCCGCTTCCAGTATCGAACTTATAGCGGTAAAACCCTTTCTTGCCACCTTTGCGTATCCAGGACCCGGAATAGAGGTCTATTTCTCTACTTGCTGCCATGACCGGGAGTATGCCCCGGCCAATACTCGCAAGCCCAGCCAGCAGTACCGCGCGCTTGAGCAGCGTGCGCCGTGAAACAGACCAGTTGTCGAGCTCGCTCGGTTGCGTTTGTAGGCTGTCGTTCATCGTTAGATCTTGTGTCATTGCAATGTTCTGCGGGTCCCACTCTTCGCGGGGAATTCTTATTGCCATCTGACTGATGGCTTAGTCTTCGAAGACATGTACACGGATCACTTCCAGAGGATCTGATTGCGTCCGTTTTGCCGACGGCGCTGCCACATCTGCCAATACATCACAGCCCCCGAGATGGAAAGATAGATAAGTGCCAGTGCGGCCAACACATCCAGCAGACGGCCCGGCAGTCCAATGAAGTCGCCGCGATGGAGGCTCTTGGCCAGTTGGTGCGCTTGCCAGCCGAACGGGAAATGAGCGCGCGGATAGCCCGGCTCGGTTTCCGACATCGCAACGCCGGTGTCGGCGTTAAATACGAATTGTCGGGACGCGTCGCCGCCAGTCACGACGACGCCCTGACGGTACCCGCCATAGTTGCGCAGGCGCACGACCTGGATCGGCGCGTCCCCTGCAGCGGCCCGTACCGCAGCCAAAGTTACACTCAGCATCTGCGGCAGCCGGGCATCGTCGAGCGGGACAGGTTGAACGGCCGGGCTCGGCACGCCAGCTGATTGCCTGATGCTGATGCTGCGATATAGCGCATCGGCAGTCAGCCATCCCCCAGTCAGCGTGATCCACACAAGCAGGAGCGAGCAGACGATGGAGATCGTCCGATGCAAGGAGCGCCAGAGCCCGCCGCCTGACCAGAAAAACTTGTTACCTCCATTCTTTCGGCGCTGGAAGAACATCCTGAGATAGACGATGGTGCCGGTCACGATGAGCATCGCGAGCGCAAGCGCCGCCGCGCAGTTGACGAGCAACGCCCAGTCGCCGAACGTGGTCATTCGATGGAGCTTTTTGAACGTATTGCGCGCTGAGTCGGGGAACTCTGCCTCCTTTGGCTCTTGCGCGAGCCGCGCAACGAGCGCACCGCTCAGGGCATTGACGCGCAGATAGCCGTCATCCACACCGACCTGCCCGACGGGCGTGTCGCCGGCCATTCGCAGCTCGACATAGCGAAGAGGTGTAGCACCCAGGCTGGCGCGTGCCGACCGCACGGTTTGGTCGAGCATCGATGCCAACGGGGCGCCAACGGGAAGAGATTGGGCCGCATAGTCGGCACTCTTGCGCACCGCGAAACCGGGTGGTCCATCGAAGCCTTCATGCATCGCGCGCACATTAGCGTCCGTCGCCGGGATGTGCGCCAGAATTGAACGAATGTCGATCATCTGGATCGCCGAGCCCGTCACGCCAAGATAGAGGGTAACGATTGCGACGATGAGCGCGACCCATCGGTGGATATATCGTAGGAGTTGCATCGAAATCGAGTCGAGTAAAAGAGATCGGTAGTGACGGTTGTTCAGACAACCGCCTCGGACAGGAATGGCGGCGATGTTCCTTATCGCCGTCCCACGATCGGCCGTGCTATCGCCAGACGATCTGACGCTTCCCAGACTTCGCTCTTCTCCGCCACAAGCTGAAGTACATCCACAATCCAGAGCTGGCGAGATACAGCAACGCAGCCCCACTCAGCCATTCGAACACGTTGCCGCCGAGGCCGAAGATGTCGCCGCGATGGAATTTCTTCACCGTCTGATGCCACTGCCACCCGAACGGAAAATTGGAAATGGGGTACCCGGGCTCCGTCTCGCTCAGTTCCCGACCGTTGGTCGTATCGTAGACATGCTGCAATGGCGGGTTTTCGCCCGTCACGATGACGCCCTGAGAATAGCCGGCGAAGTATCTGAGCCGGAAAACCTTGATCGGCGTTCCAGGTTGATCGCGCTCGAAGGCTGCGGTGGTTGCTGTCGTCATCGCCTGGATATCGGCATCGGCGATGGGTGACGAGTAATCCCCATTGTCTGGATGCACGGGCCGCGCTACGAGACGATGCCGGCCAGCGTCATCCCCCGTGTCATGCAGGTTGCGCCAGTACCCGCCGCCCAGATTTCTTGGCATATACACCTCCGCAATGCCGGCACCGATGTCCGACACCGCGAGGAGCATGCCGGTCGTCACGAGGTAGATCACGAGCACGACCGAGACGAGGGCAGTCCAGCGATGAAACTTCCGCCAGAAGCCTCCGCCGGACCAGAACATCTGTGCCTTGCCGGCGCTTTGCCGTCTGTTGAGCATGCGGAAATACTGGATGAGACCTGTCACCATCAGACTGATGACTGCGGTTCCGGCCACCAGGTTGACGGTCGAAGCCTTCTGGAGCAAGACCTGGTTGAACGCGAACTTGTGCCAGTTTTTCGTCTCGGCTCTCAGGCCTTTCGATATCTCGTTCGGGTCGGCGGGCGGAAGCTGCGAGTCAGGAAGACGCGCTCCGGTCAAGGCATCGTAAAGCAGGCGTTTGCCGCCCATCTTGACCTGACCAGCTACCCGATTGCCGACCATCCGCAACTCGACCAAGCGCATCGGCTGACCGGGCTCCGCGGCGCGCCCAGCAGCCGCTACGCGCACTAGCGCGGCGTACTTGTCGAGACCGACTGGCAAAACACTAGCTGTGTAGTCAGGGTCTGAAATGACAGCGTAATTATCCGGGCCATTTAAATGCTGCCGAAACTCCTGAATGGTCGGATTAGAGGCGGGCTGATGAGTAACATTCGCAAACATATCCATAGACTGCATCGTCAAGCCGGTGACGCATATGAAAATAATCACTAAACCTGCCACAACACTTATCCATCGATGAATGTACAGCATACGTCTCCTGATATTTTTTTGTATTTACAGAATTACTCGGTCAATTCCAATCTGTTTCCTTCTGGATCGGTGACAAACACCGAAACAATCCGGCCTTTCTCCACGCGACGAGGGGCTACCGACACGCCTTCCGTTTTTAATTGCTCATAAACCTCAGCAGCGTTGGGTATAGTGAGCGCGACGTGCAGCAAGCCTTGCTTATCGAGGTCCATCGTTGATGTCGGGCGAGTCGATCCCTTGTATTCGATCATATCGATGCAAAACCCGGGAATAAGCATTTGCTGATGACCATAGTTCGGCCGCTTATTGAACGGACCGATCTGGAAACCAAGCACATCATGATAGAACGTGCGTTCCCGATCGATACTGGCGACACCCATTGTCACGTGGTGGATCGACAGGTGGAGAGGATTTTCAGCGCTCTCGGCGGGAGCAGTCGGTTGCGGGCCTGGCGCAGGGACTTGCGCGTAAACCGATGAAGCGAGACTCAAAAGGCCGACAAAAAGAATGGTCATGCCACGCACTATCTTCTCCATGGAATTCGCCCACCTCAACAGTCTTTCACCAGACTGTAGGGGCGCGCACGTCATCTGGCACTGGACAAAACGCAGAATCGCCGACATTTCTCGCCGACAAACCTACGCTGCCGCCGGCACCGGTCAAATCAGCCACCACGCTTAGTTGAACGCTCACCTCCCGAACGGGATTCACCTCGGGCCTTCCCGGGCATCGGTTGAGCAGCAGCAGGCGATCGCCTGGATGCTCCGGAGGTTGCCCTGTTCCGGTCCGACGACGGATTGAAGGCGTACCTGCATCATGGGCTGGTCGATCTCTGCGGCGGCATCATCGTTGAACGCGATCACCCTCCTCCGGTATTTGAGGAATTAAGCTATTCAAGCGTTCCCCTTTCAACCTGGTGGATTTTTAAACAGCGGTCACTGGCACGATCCGATCGAAAAAAGTATCGGCGAATGTGTTTTTTGTGAAGACGTTTGGATTCGATTGTCCTCTACACTTGATATCAACATGCGATTCGCATCTCTGTTCGAATCATTCAACGCTCGCACGCATTACGGCCTGGATAAAGACGGTGAGGGCACCTTACCCGGCGCGAGTCCATCGTGGATGCGTCCTGAAACGCAAGGCTATAACGATGGATAGCCATCGGCTAACGAGTAAGGGAAAAACGTCAGAGGAACAGTAACAGTCTTGCAGGTCAATCACATAGGCGGCCAGTCGCCTCCGGTTTACGACAAATCAATCGCACGTCCGGAGCCGGTTGCTTTGAAATTCGCCCCCGGCTGACAGGAATCATGTCGTGTCAGCACGCTCGGCATTATCTACAGGGAGACACATAGAGCAGGAAGTCCGGTTCGTATTGAGTCCCAACGTCCTAAACAATAGTGAACTATTCGCTCTGTCTGCACCCTGACTGAAAAAATGCGACAGAAGAATTGGATACGTGAAAAAAGTAAGGAGACAAATTCATGAAAAGCATATTCGGTAAGCTTGCTGATAAGTTTCGAGGCTCGTCGACTGAGATCCTTCCCGGCAAACTGAAAGTCAAGATCGTCAGGAAAGTCGCTGAATGTACCGATATCTGTACCTTTGAATTAGCCGATCCCGCCGGAGGAACCCTTCCTGGCTTCAGCGCGGGGTCGCATATCGATGTCTACATGCGTCGCGGCCTGGTGCGCCAATACTCTTTGTGCAACGATCCGCGCGAAACTCACCGCTACCTCATTGGCGTACTCCGAGACCCGAAGTCGAGAGGCGGGTCGCGTACGATGCACGACGAGATCGAAGAAGGAGACTTGATCGAAATTAGCGCTCCAAAAAACCACTTCGCCCTCGCACATTCGGTTCAACAGCGATCGTTATTATTCGCTGGAGGGATTGGCGTGACGCCTATCCTGTGCATGGCCGAACGGCTCTCGAATGTCGGCGCCGACTTCGAGATGCATTATTGCAGCCGCTCAGTCGATCGGACAGCATTTGTCGACCGCATCAGGAATTCTGAATATTCAGACCATGTTCACTTCCACTTCGACGATGGCGCAGAGGAGCAACGCCTAAATTTGCCGCCACTCTTGAGTTTCCCATCGCAAGACTCTCATCTGTATGTCTGCGGTCCGACCGGTTTCATGGAATACGTGATAAAGGCCGCGTTGACGATGGGATGGTCAGATGAGAACGTGCATAGAGAGTATTTCGCCGCTGTCCCTCAAGACTCAATCAACGACTCTGCATTCCAGGTGAAGATTGCGAGCTCGGGAAAGGTATTTCAGGTGCCCGTAGGGAAGAGCATTGCGACAGTCCTGGCTGAGAGTGGCGTGCAAATTCCAGTGTCCTGTGAGCAAGGCGTGTGCGGAACATGTGTGACACGCATTATCGATGGTGAACCAGAGCATCGGGATACCTTCCTCTCCAAGCAGGAGCGCGCTAAAAACGATCAATTTACTCCCTGCTGCTCGCGCGCAAAAAGCTCAATGCTGGTTCTAGATTTGTAATCGCTGCTGGTTTCGGTTGTCGATCTGGACGAGCGACTATCGATTGCAGCGAGGCTGACGGCGCCTTGAACTACGGTTCTTCTCGCGAGTTCAGGCGCAGAACCGATTCATTAATTCAGCCGTGAGACGGTGTCCGGAAGTACGGGGGCGAATCAGGAAATGCCGACTCGCCCCATCGAACGCGTATTCACCTCGACCCGGTAACACGCTTGACTAAGTCAATGTCTGGCACCGACGCGGAACTGCAACGGAGCCTGTCCGACTTCTCTTCGGAAGAAGCGCGCGAAGTAAGTGGCTTCGGTAAAGCCTAGCTTGAAGGCAATCTGCTCCACCGACATATCACTAAAAATTAGATCGCGTTTGGCCTCAGTGATAATGCGCGTATGGATCATCTTCGTAGGACTCTGGTCAGCAACGATCGCGCAAGCTGCTCGAAGCCGCCCCACTGACACAGCCAGCATCGATGTGTAATCCGTAAGCGCCAAATTCTCGTAATAATGTTTGTCGATCAATTCGCGAAAACGCGCAACCATATGAACCTCGTCACCTGAGGCGACCTCGTTGTTGACTTCATCAAGACTCGCCTCACGAATTAGCGTCAGTAAAAACGTGGTCAATAGCGTTTCTGTACCGATTATGTGGCCAACGGCTTCGGACTCGGCCTCGTCCTTCAAACGCCGGAGCAAATTGCAACAGTTTGTCCCTGAATCGACGGAATTCGCGAGTGGAATCACCCGCGGAGCAGACCACAGCTTACCGAACTCAGGTAATTTAGCATTGACATGTGCCAGATAAGACGCTTCGATCGTCACGATCCACTTGTCCACATCCAGTTCATAATCGAGGGCGTGATTGCATTCGAGCGGTATCAGCATGCCACAGGGACCCTCGAACGACATGCTACTGCCCTCGAGGTTCAAAACACCCCGCCCTCTCTGGACGATGATCACTTGCCCAAAAGCGGGATGCGCGTGGGCTTCTGTCTTCCAGCGCCCCTTGTCGACGACGTTCTCGACACGTACAAACCAGTCGCCAGTTTCGGGACGTTCAACGTATAAGCGCACTTTAGGAACAGGTGTTCGCTTCACTTTACCGTACCGTTTAGGTTGCAGCTTTTCCATTTCAGAATGTACGTTCTCAAGTTCTATTGTCGAAACGGCCGATGGCGAGAAACCACCACCCATGAAAACCGGCTCAGTGAGATGAAAGACACTTAAGTGCCGACGGTCCGTCGTTTTCACTGACTTCGTGCTCTCAAATGCGAAAAGTTCACGAAATTGCTCTCCTTGTTTTTCCGCTTTGTGCGACTTCGCCGTCTCGCACGCGACACAATATCAATGATCTATATTCCCATACCCCCCGGCAACGCGCGACCTGCAATTTACCCGAACGGCATTTGAAGCAATATGCCCATGCGGACAGCGCGCAAGTGATACATCCAGTCTGCGTGCTCGCCAAGCAAGCTGGTCGAAAAGACTCGACACGATCACATGCGAGGAGAACGCATGGACCCATTACTCGGGCCGCATCACGAGAGTGGACACCGGCTTGATCTGAAACGTTGCACCTTTATCGACGTGGCTAACGGCTGAACAACATTCAAACTGGCGATGGAATCCGCTCGAATTTCTCACGTTGGTGCCAATACGGATAGATCGGAGTGACTGAACTTACGTCATCTAGACGAGTCACCTGCTCTGCCGATAACGACCACCCTGTAGCCCCAATATTTTCCCTGAGTTGCGCTTCATTGCGTGCGCCTATGATGACGCTGGCTACCGTGGGGCGACCCAACACCCAGTTCAGCGCGATCTGCGGGATCGATCTACCCGTCTCTTCCGCGATCTGGTCCAGTACGTCTATAACGTCATACATAATCCGATCATTGACAGGAGGCCCGATGTCAGGCCGTTTGTGCAGGCGGCTATCCGCGGGAACTGGGGAGCCTCGGCGTAACCGCCCCGTCAATCGCCCCCAACCCAACGGACTCCAGACAACAGCGGAAACGCCAAGATGCAGACCTGCCGGCATTAACTCCCACTCATACTCTCTTCCGATCAGTGAGTAATAAACCTGTTGCGACACGTAACGCGGAAGTCCCGATCTCTCGGCTATGCCAATAGACGTCGCAAGCTGCCAACCAGAGAAATTGGACACGCCCGCGTAGCGTATCTTCCCTGCACGGACCATATCGTCCAAAGCGCGAAGCGATTCCTCAATCGGGGTCAGCGCATCAAACGTATGTATCTGATACAAGTCGATGTAGTCGGTTCCCAATCGTTTGAGTTGCGCTTCGACCGCGTTGATCAAATGAAATCGTGATGATCCGACGTCGTTGGGTCCCGGGCCGACGCGATCACCGCCCTTGGTCGAGATGAGCACCTGGTCACGACGTCCTGCAATCGCGCTGCCAAGCACCTGCTCCGATGCCCCGCCTTTGTAGACGTTGGCGGTATCGAACATCGTCACACCGGCCTCGATACATATGTCGAGCAAGCGACGCGCCTCCTCTACTTGCGTCGCGCCCTCATGCGTAAGACCGAAATTCGCTGTACCGAAACTCAATGCAGGGACCTTGAGTCCGGAGCGCCCCAATAACCTTTGCTCGATGCTCAATCCTGACCTCATCAAAGATGTTAGAAACGAAGACGGCGTACCTTATGATCTGTCAGATACGGCCACAGGTAGAGCCTTACCCACGCATCGTTAGATTGCGCCGTCCTCGAAATACTAGCACCGCCTGAACTGCTGTCGCGCACGCGAGCACAACACATGTTGCGACGATATAGTCGTTCAGAACACTGAATTCCATGAGTAGCATGCTTTCCTCCCAAGCAGCCCGTCAGGGCAGATGAAACCACCGTTCAAATCGATTAACGCATTGCCCGGCTTCGAAATGACTGCTATTTCCGAAAGTACTGAAGCAACTTATAGGCCGTTTAGAATTTGACGCTGATCCCTGCAAGGGCGCCCAGGATCGTCCGACCGTTGACATCAGTCGGAACGGTAAACGTCCCTTTCACCCCTCCGGAAGCTGCAAGACGCCAACCGCCGTTCGCCTGATTCTTCAAACCCTGGACCATTACCATCAGTTCGGTCCTCTTCGACAGGTCGTAGAAGAGCCCAACCGACGCCTCGCTCGCACCGCGATCATGACCGGATGAATCGTCGATCTTGCCGATAATGGCACCGACCCGCATGAATGGCGATATCTGATAGTCAGCTGAGATCTGATAGATCCTGTAGATGTGGTACAGATCAGGATTCGTTCCGGCGTTAAATCCACCGGAGTTACTCAGAATCGTGCCGGCATTGTTGATTCCACCACTCGCCGTGTTGTTGTTACTACGCACGAAGGTAAGGTAGACAGTGCCCTTTCCGTAGATCCAGTTGACAAACACGTTGTCGTAAAAAACGTCTTTCTGGATGGGTGCAGCGTTCGGCGGCTGCGCCCGTGCGCCGGCATATCCAACCACAAACATGCTGCTTTTCCAGTCGATCCCCATCTGATAAACGAGCGGTTGATTGCCGACAACCGGGTCTTGCGGCAAAGACACTTGCAGCTCCGCCGCCACGCCGTAGATGCGGTTCATCAGAAGCGATATCTCATTGTCGTAGCGCACGGGCAGACCAAATACATTCACGATCGATCCCGACCCGCGACAGGCAAAATCGATATAGCAACCCATCGTATAGACCGGGCTGTTCTGACGCCCGAAGCGGATTTCGCCGTACTGCGAGGAAAGCCCCACCCACGCCTGGCGACTGAAGAAACGGGTCGTGTCGGTAAATTGCCCTGAGGGAGCGCTGAACCCGCTTTCGAGTTGGAACTTCACCGCATAGCCACCACCGAGATCCTCGACTCCGCGAATACCCCACCGGCTACTATAGATTCCACCTCCGTCCTCCAGACTCGTGACGCTAGCTCCAGAACTACTGTGCTTGTAGCTCAGATACTCATCGATGACACCGTATAAGGTCACCGACGATTGCGCATGCGCGACCAATGCGTTACCTGCTAACACTGCAGTGAGCGCAAGTCTTCCAAACTTCACCATCGTTGTCTCCTGATCTTTTATTCACTCCGATCGCAAGAACGACCGACGTGTGGATGCCTCGTGTGCATCCAGTCTTTTGACTTCTCTGTTGCTTCGACTAATAAATCCGGCCGCGTCAAACCGCGCGGTGACCAAAAGGGCAATTGCGCGTTGGGCTGTTAGCACGCCCAGAAAAACCAGCTTTATTCGATGATGGATCTCGCTTGAATCCTGCGTCTGAGATCGTTGATGTTGAGGAGAATATTTGATGCTCGCTCGAGAGCCACTACACAAATGGAAGATTCGCAGGGATTTTTCGTCGCGGCGACTATTCGTATGGTCGTGCTTTCAGCCGGGCCGGTCACCACGGATCGAGCGAACGCTGTCTTGCCCGCGCTACAAAGACATCCCAGGTCGCGTAAGCTTATTTCAACTCCGCGATCCCTCAGGCTTGTCCCAGCGCATCGTGAGCGTCGGTCACCTTGGGCGCCCATTCGGATCGATACAGAACCGCGGTGGCCAGAGCACCCGCGAGCAGAAACGCGAGGATCACCATCATCGGCAGGTCATAACTCCCGCTCACCTGCAGCAGCCATCCCGACAGACTCGCTGCCAAGCCTCCAGCAACGCTCGTCGCTAGCTGCTGAACGCCGGTCACAAGACCAATTGCCGCCTTGGGAATCAAGGTCAACCGTGACAGCACGAGATTGTTTGCCGTGGCCAACCCGAGCAATGACAGCGACAGGACATTCCAGAGCAGCGCCATGTTGAGCGTCGAAGCGTAGGCACCGAAAGATACGGTGCATCCACCGACAAAGCCCGCGATCACGAATGCTTTGCGCACCACGATCGGATCGCAGCCCCGCGCGATGATCCTGTCTGCCGCCCAGCCGGAAATCGCTGCGACAATCCCGATCCCGATAAAACTGAAGAATGTGAAGAGTCCGGAGCGTGCAATCGAAAGTCCTCGTTGCTCGACCAGATAGGACGGCATCCAGCTCATGCAATAAAACATGAAATAACCATAGCTGAAGTTGGTTGCCAATCCTCCCCACACCACAGGGCTCGACAGAATGCTGCCGAGGGTCACAGTGCGGGCGCTGCGATTGGCCAGCGTCAGTTCGACTCTGGACGGAAGGTCATTGCGCACTAGCAGCAACCACGGCACCAGCCATAACAGCCCTACAAGGCCCGTCGCAATGAACATCATCTTCCAGGAATAATTAACGATGAACCATGCACCCACGGGGGCGCCGATGGCAGGGCCGAACTTGTTGCCCATCGTTAGAATGCCGACCGCGAGGCCGTTCTGACTTTCGTCGAAGTTGTTGCGAATCCAGCGATAGCTTGCGGGAATCACAATCGCCTCGGTCATCCCAACAAGAAGACGTATCACGATCAGACTTGTCAGAGCTGTCACCGCCCCCATCGACGCGGTCGCGAGACACCACAGCGCAAAACTGGTCGCATAGGGCCATTTCACGCCGTAGCGGTCGGCCACCCAGCCCATCGGAAGCTGGAACACGCCGTATGTCCAGAAGAAGGCCGCATTGACCCAGCCGCGATCGACGTCCGTCAGCGCAAAATGCCTGATGAAAGCGGAATCCGCGAGGGTCGCGGAAATGCTCGTGCGATCGACAAACGAGATCAGCACCCCAAACGTAAGCAGTGCGAGCACGGCCCAGCGGTTCGCCGTTCCCGATCGCTGAAAGTTGCCCGTCTCCATCCGCTAAATTCTCTTTAATTTGATCGGATTGCGCGTGCGGGTCACGAGAAAATTGGCGTCCAGCGTCCGCCTGGCTGGATGAAACTACAACCGCAGCGGCAATCGCCTCCGTGGCATCAGGATACTAAATCCAAAGACATACATCCCTACACAAAAGTCAGATTCGACGACACTTTTGTCGGCGTTCGAAATCCTCTTGAGTATGGTCGTCATCGACGTCTAAAGAGAACACGTCAAACCAGAAATGCTGATGAAAACGCACGATTGTTCGCCCGCAGTCGGCGTACCTGACGTTCTCTGAGACGAGGGGTTGGTGGCTGCCGACGGCGAGCACCGGCGGTAGTGACAAATTCGTTGAAAAATAATAACTGAATCAGTTGTATGACCGGCAACGATCATGCTGCGCATAGTGCGGGCTGATGTGCCAGAATCGCCGCATGACCGAGACCGCGAATCCCCGCTATATCGCCTCGTTGCCGATGTACAACGTGACGCCCGAACTCGCGATGCTCTGGCAAGATTTTCTTGCCGACGTGTTGCGCGCCGCCCGCGTCGAAGCGCAAATCGTCGAGCCCGGCGACGACCTGTACACGTTCTGGCGAGAGCCGGCATTGCTGCTCTCCCAAACCTGCGGTTATCCGTTGACGCATGGTCTTGCCGGACAGGTACAGCTTGTCGCGACGCCGTCTTTCGATGCGCCCGGCTGCGTCGATTCGGATTATTCGAGCGTGCTGCTCACACGGGATGCCACGCGCTTCAACTCACCCGACAGCTGGCGTGGTGCACGCGTCGCGTTCAATCAGGATGATTCGAATAGCGGCATGAATGTATTGCGTCATACGATCGCGCGTCACGCACAACCGGATTCGCCGTTTTTCAGCGAGGTCGTGCGTACCGGTTCGCATCTCGGTTCCATGCGGGCGCTGGCGGAAAACCGCGCCGACGTGACCGCGATCGATTGCGTTACGTATGCATTCGTTCAGGACATGCTGCCCGGTCTCGCCGCGCAGATGACGCAAACCGGCTACTCGGCAGCGTCGCCCGGCTTGCCGCTGATCGCATCGCGCAACGTGCCGGTGGAAACCGTTATGGCCCTGCGCAACGCGCTCGACGTCACATTGACCGACAGTCCGGCGCGCGCAAAACGCCTTCGTTTAACGGGTTTTACGACGCTTACGATCGACGACTACACGCGCATCACGGCGCTTGAAGAAGAGGCGCGCGCCGCAGGTTACGCGCACCTCGCATGAGCCGCCCATTCCACATCGAGCACCAGAAGTTGCGCGCCGTCCGCAACCTGATCGCCGACCGCATACAGCACTTCGGAGACGGTCCCCGCAGTCGGCGCGCCGATCGTGTGCTCCATCTTCATCGCTTCCATGACGATCAGCGGTGTGCCCTTCTCCACCATCGCGCCAGGCTCGACGAGAACCGCGATCACCTTGCCGGGCATCGGCGCAGTCAGGCGACCTTCCCCGTGTTCGGTGTCGGCAGCGTGGGCGAGCAGATTCTGCCATTCGAATGCAAGCGCATCGCCACGACAGAACACATGAAACGCATCTCCGTCGATAAAGACGCGACCGGTGACATGCTGATCGCCTAGCGTCGCGCCGAACGCATGCGGACCATCGCCACGCCACCACGTAAAACGATCGGATACGTCGTCGAACGTCAGGGTTTGAGCGGCACCGTCACGCGCAAAAATGGCCGGAAAATCTGCTTCTTTCTCGACATCGCGCCAGTTCAGCGTCTGCGTATAGCCGCTATTCAGACGCCAGTGCGACAACGCCGACCACGGCGACGCGTCGTGCGTATTACGTGCGGCCTCTCCGCCTTCGCGATTCAGCAGTGCCGCGCATGCGAGTGCAACCGCTTCACGAAACGGCTTGCGCGTAGCGGAGAACAACGCGTCGTGGTGACGCTCGATCAAACCGGTGTCGAGATCGCCGCTCGAAAATGGCACGCTGGTCACGATGCGCTGCAGGAATTCGACGTTCGTGTGCGGGCCGACCACTTCGCATGCGCGTAGCGCATGGCTCATTCTGGACAGCGCTTCTTCACGCGTCGCGCCATGCACGATCAGTTTCGCGATCATCGGATCGTAGAACGGCGTGATCGTGTCGCCTTCGCGCACGCCGCTATCAATCCGCACCGCCGCTTTCACACCGCCGCTGCCGATCGCGAATTCGACGCCTTTCGGCATGCGCAAATGCTTCAGCCGGCCCGTTGACGGCAAGAATCCACGCGCAGGATGCTCGGCATAGATTCGTGCTTCGATCGCATGACCGTCCAGTTTCAATTCCGGCTGCGTCAACGGCAGAGGCTCGCCCGCAGCCACGCGCAACTGCCATTCGACGAGATCGAGTCCCGTCACCATCTCCGTCACCGGATGCTCGACCTGCAGACGCGTATTCATTTCCATGAAATAAAAATCCGCGCCCGTCATGATGAATTCGACCGTGCCCGCACCGACGTAATTCACCGCCCGCGCCGCCGCAACCGCAGCCTCGCCCATCGCGCGACGCATCTCCGACGGCAAACCCGGCGCAGGTGCTTCTTCCAGCACCTTCTGATGACGACGCTGCACCGAGCAATCGCGATCGAACAGATAGACCGTGCCGCCGAGCGTATCGGCGAATACCTGCACTTCGACGTGACGGGGACGCGTCAGATACTTTTCGATCAGCACGCGATCGTTGCCGAAACTGCTGGCCGCTTCGCGTTTGCATGACGCCAGCGCGGCGTCGAAGTCTTCGCTGCGCTCGACGACGCGCATCCCTTTTCCGCCGCCGCCCGCGCTTGCCTTCAACAACACGGGATAGCCGATCGCATCGGCTTCGCGATGCAGCAGTGCTGCGTCCTGATCGTCACCGTGATAGCCGGGCACCAGCGGCACCGACGCCGATTGCATCAACGCTTTGGCCGCCGCTTTCGAACCCATCGCGGCAATCGCCTCGACCGGCGGCCCGATGAACGCAATTCCGGCCGCTTCGCAGGCTTGCGCGAAGGCTTCGTTTTCGGACAGGAAACCATAGCCCGGATGCACGGCTTGCGCGCCGGACGCACGCGCCGCCTGGACGATCCGATCGACGCGCAGATAGCTTTCCGCCGCCGTCGCGCCGCCGATATGCACCGCTTCGTCACACGCGGCAACGTGCTTTGCGTTCGCGTCCGCATCGGAATACACCGCGACGCTCGCAATGCCGAGTCGCTTGCAGGTCGCGGCGACACGACAGGCAATTTCGCCGCGGTTCGCAATCAGGATCTTGTTGAACATGTGATGTCTCGTTGTGGTTCGCCGCTTCGTCGTTCGATGCGCAGTGTATGGCGAGTGGTAGTCAACACATCACGAACGCCACGACGGCGTACGCTTCTCGAGGAACGACGCCACGCCTTCGCGCCCTTCCGCGCTCGCCCTGATGCGCGCGATACGCGCGGCGGTCTCTTCTATCAGCGCGGTATCGAGCGTCGCGCCAGCCATGTCCTGCACCAGTTGCTTGCATGCGCGTACCGCATGCGGACCGTTCGCGCACACCGCATCGGCGATTCGCTGCACGGTTTCATCCAGTTGCGCATCGTCCACGGCTTCGCTGACGAGTCCGAGGCGCAACGCAGTCGCGCAATCGAACGGCTCTGCCGTGATGAAATATCGGCGCGATGCCTGCTCGCCCAACGCGCGAATCACGTACGGCGCGATGGTCGCGGGAATCAGTCCGAGACGTACTTCCGACAGGCAAAAACGGGCAGCGTGTGCAGCGATGACGATATCGCATGCAGACAGCAGACCCATTCCGCCAGCGTATGCATCGCCATTCACGCGCGCAATCACGGGTTTGCTGCAGCGATAGATCGTGTCGAGCATCGTCGCGAGACGCATCGCGTCGGCGCGGTTCTCGTCGTCCGAGTAACCTGCCATCTTCTTCATCCAGTTCAGATCGCCGCCCGCGCAAAATGCCTTGCCGTTCGCGGCCAGCACGACGACACGTATCTCGTCGCGCGCATCGATCTCCCTGAATGCCGCAGTCACGTCCGCGATCATCGTTTCGTTGAATGCGTTGCGCACATCGGGACGATTGAGCGTGACGGTCGCCACGTGGGATGCGAACGTCACGATCAAGGTTTCGTATTGCATTTGCGATTCTCCTCGCGCGTCGAGTGGCGCGATCACATGCGGAATACGCCGAAGCGCGTGTCTTCGATCGGCGCATTCATCGCCGCGGACAAACCCAGACCGAGCACGTCGCGCGTTTGCGCAGGATCGATCACGCCGTCGTCCCACAACCGCGCGCTGGCGTAATACGGGTGCCCCTGGTGCTCGTACTGATCGCGAATGGGTTGCTTGAATGCCTCTTCCTGCTCGGCGGTCCATGTGCCGCCTTTCGCCTCGATGCCGTCGCGTCGCACCGTGGCCAGCACCGACGCCGCCTGTTCGCCGCCCATCACGGAGATGCGCGCGTTAGGCCACATCCACAGAAAGCGCGGCGAATACGCGCGTCCGCACATGCCGTAATTTCCCGCCCCGAACGAACCGCCGATAATCACCGTGAACTTCGGCACTTTCGCGGTCGCGACGGCCGTCACCATCTTCGCGCCGTTGCGTGCAATTCCTTCGTTCTCGTATTTGCGGCCAACCATGAAACCCGTGATGTTCTGCAGAAACACGAGCGGAATCTTCCGTTGACTGCACAGTTCGATAAAGTGCGCACCCTTGAGTGCCGATTCGGAAAACAGGATGCCGTTGTTCGCGACGATACCGACCGGATGTCCCCAGATATGCGCGAAGCCCGTGACGAGTGTGGTGCCGTAGCGCGCCTTGAATTCGTCGAATGCGGAGTCGTCGACGATACGTGCAATCACTTCGCGAATGTCGAAAGGCTTGCGCGTGTCGGCCGGAATCACGCCATAGATGCTTTGCGCGTCGTAACGCGGCGGCTTCGGCGTCTGCATCACCACCGGCGGCGTCTTGCTGCGATTCAGATTGCCGACGATGCTGCGTGCAATCGCCAACGCATGCGCGTCGTTCTGCGCGAGATGATCGACGACGCCCGAGAGACGCGTATGCACATCGCCGCCGCCCAGATCTTCCGCACTGACTTCTTCGCCGGTCGCGGCTTTGACGAGCGGCGGCCCACCCAAAAATATCGTGCCCTGGTTCTTCACGATGATCGACTCATCGCTCATTGCAGGCACATACGCGCCGCCTGCCGTACACGAACCCATCACCACCGCGATCTGCGGAATACCTTGCGCGGACAGATTGGCCTGATTGAAAAAGATCCGGCCGAAGTGATCGCGATCGGGAAACACATCGTCCTGGTTCGGCAGATTCGCGCCGCCCGAGTCCACCAGATATACGCACGGCAAGTGGTTTTCTTCGGCAATTTCCTGTGCGCGAACGTGCTTCTTCACGGTGACCGGATAGTACGTGCCACCCTTCACGGTTGCATCGTTGCACACGACGATGCACTCCTGCCCGGCGATCCGTCCAATCCCGGTGATGACACCCGCGCCCGGCGCATCGTCGTTGTACATGCCATACGCTGCCAGTTGCGAGAACTCCAGAAACGGCGTGCCGGGATCGAGCAACTGCGCGATACGATCGCGCGGCAAAAGTTTGCCGCGTCCCAGATGCTTGTCGCGTGCAGCAGCACCGCCGCCCAACGAAAGCTTGTCGATTTTCGCGCGTAGATCCGCCACCAGGGCTTCGAGGGCGACAGTATTCGCGCGGAATTCATCCGAGCGCGGATTGAGTTTCGATTCGATGATCGGCATAGCGTGACTCTCCGTGGCGGCGTTGTTTACAGCGTCTCTGCAAACAGTTCGCGGCCAATCAGCATGCGTCGGATCTCACTCGTTCCCGCGCCGATCTCATAGAGCTTCGCATCGCGCCACAGACGGCCCACCGGGTACTCGTTGATGTAGCCGTTACCGCCGAGAATCTGGATCGCCTCTCCGGCCATCCACGTGGCTTTCTCTGCCGTGTACAGAATCACGCCCGCGCAATCCTTGCGGAGCTGGCGCACGTGTTCGTTGCCGAGTGTGTCCAGTTGACGTCCGACCGCGTAAAGATACGCACGGCACGCCTGAAGTGTCGTGTACAGATCGGCGACCTTGCCCTGAATCAGCTGGAATTCGCCGATAGACTGACCGAACTGTTTGCGATCGTGAATGTACGGTACGACCGCATCCATCACGGCGACCATGATGCCGGTCGGACCGCCGGCAAGCACCGCACGCTCGTAATCGAGGCCGCTCATCAGCACCTTCACGCCGCCGTTGAGTTGACCGAGAATGTTTTCTTCCGGTACTTCGACGTCCTGGAACACCAGTTCGCCGGTATGCGAACCACGCATGCCAAGCTTGTCGAGTTTTTGCGCGACCGAAAACCCCTTCATGCCTTTCTCGACGATAAACGCGGTGATGCCACGCGAGCCCGCGTCAGGGTCCGTCTTTGCATAGACGACCAGCGTGTCGCAATCCGGCCCGTTGGTGATCCACATCTTGGTGCCGTTCAGCACGTAACGATCGCCCTTCTTCTCCGCGCGCAACTTCATGCTGACGACATCCGAGCCGGCATTCGGCTCGCTCATCGCCAGCGCGCCGACATGCTCACCCGAAACGAGCTTCGGCAAATACTTCTGCTTCTGCGCAGCGGTGCCGTTGCGATGCAACTGGTTCACGCACAGATTCGAATGCGCACCGTACGACAGACCGACCGATGCCGACGCGCGCGAGATTTCCTCCATCGCGATCATGTGCGCGGTATAGCCCATGTTCGCGCCGCCATATTCTTCGCTGACCGTCATCCCGAGCACGCCGAGTTCGCCGAACTTGCGCCACAAGTCCATCGGAAACTGATCGGTGCGGTCGATTTCCGCTGCACGCGGCGCGATCTCCTTAGCCGCGAAGTTCGCGAGGGTATCGCGCAGCATCTCGATCTCTTCACCAAGCGGAAATTGCAAACCAGGCAGATTGCTCATGCGGTGTCTCCAGACAGGAATTCGTGACAGGCCTTCTATGTGCAGCGCGCGATCCGGACGATGTGCGATTTCTGAGCATGACTCAGTAAATGGCGGCTTTCGATTCGAATTCAGGGTTTTCCCTGAGCATGCGCGTCTGTTTCACTGAGAATTTCACGCCAGATCGACCGATGCGTCAATAGGGGTTTTTGAGCCTTACTCAGTTTTTCGCCATCACCTTGTCACAGCGACAAAGCACCGTGCTAACATCGGCCGCAACAATGCACTGTCTTTCGTCAAATCTGAACCGGACTCAGAATATGGCCGCAACAAAGGCCGAACTGCCCGCCTCGCGCCGTCAACCGGCAGGACGCAAATCGCAGCAACGTGTGAAGGAAATCCTTCAGGCGGGCCGCGACGTGTTCTCCGAAAAGGGCTATGAACGCGCTACCACGGCGGAAATCGCGCAACGGCTCGGCATATCCGAAGCCACCGTATTCAGCTACTTTCGCGGCAAGCGCGAACTTTGCGCGCGTGTGATCGGCGACTGGTACGACGAGATCATCGAAGCAATAGAGACCGACTTGCCACGCGACGGCAGCGTGCGCCAGCAGTTCGCGTTTATCGTGCGCACGCATTTGCGGTTGATGCTCGTCAACGGCACCGACCTGTGCGCGCTGGTGCTCTCGGAAGGGCGCGCGCGGCATCACGAACTCAGCGAGGCGCTCACCGAGCTGCAACGCCGCTACACCGCGCCGCTGATGTCCGTGCTCGCGCAAGGCCAGCAGACTGGTCAGATCCGCAACGATATGCCGCTGCGCCTGCTGCGTTCGCTGGTGTTTGGACCGATGGAACATGTGCTGTGGGACGCGACACTGGCAAACCGGCGAACCGACATCGAAGCCACCGCCGACCGGTTGATCGACGTGCTATGGTCCGCTTTGCAACCGCCCGACGCATCGCTTGCGGCGTTGCAACAGTTTCGCCACGACGTGGCCGAAGCGAGCCGCAAGATGGATACGGCCGAGCTTCTTCACAAAGTGAAGATCGCCGACATCACGCATGAAGACAAAACCGCACCGGCGCCGCGCAAGGCGCGACGCAAACGCAGCGTCGAGAGCGCTTGATTGCGTCTGACGCATCCATGCGTCAGCGTCATGCGAGCATGCTGCGTTATGCTATCCGCTCGTTCACGAATGCGGCGGACTTCACCTATGGCATCTCGCACGAAACCCCGGATAAGCGTAGGCATTGGCGGCTGGACATTCGAGCCCTGGCGCGGCGTGTTCTACCCGCAAGACCTGGTGCAGAAACGCGAACTCGAATACGCGAGCAGCAAGCTCACGTCGATCGAAATCAACGGCACGTTTTATGGCTCGCAAAAGCCGGCGAGTTTTCAGAAGTGGTTCGACGAGACCCCTGACGATTTCGTGTTCTCGCTGAAGGCGCCGCGTTACGCGACCAACCGTCGGGTGCTGGCCGAAGCGGGTGAAACGATCGAGCGCTTCTATTCGAGCGGCGTGATGCTGCTTAAGCACAAGCTTGGCGCAGTCAACTGGCAGTTTGCCGGAACCAAGAAGTTCGATGCGGAAGATTTCGAAGCCTTCCTCGCGCTACTGCCCAGATCGGTCGAAGGACAGACGTTGCGGCATGCCGTCGAAGTACGGCACGACAGTTTTCGCACGCCCGAATTCGTCAAGCTGGCACGTAAGTATGGCGTGGCGATCGTGCTCGCCGCAGACTCCGACTTCCCGCAAATCGCCGATCTCACCGCGCCCTTCGTCTATGCGCGCGTCATGGGCACAACCGACAAATACGCGAAAGGGTACTCGCCCAAAGCACTCAACGCGTGGGTCGAACGCGCACGCGCGCTAAGCGAAGGCACTGTGCCCGACGACCTGGAAATATCGGACAAGCCCATCGCCACGCGCAAAAGCCGCGACGTTTACCTCTATGTGATAAGCGGATTCAAGGAGCGCAATCCAGCGGCGGCGATGGCGATCATCGATAAACTCAAAGCCGGAAAATAAAAAAGACGGCGGCCTTTAACGTCTGCTCCAAACGCTAAAGGCCGCCGTCTTACTGCATCACGTCATGCGTCAATAATCGACGAGCTTCCATTCGCCGTTGACGACTTGCAGCATCGCCCGCGCGCGTTTATCGACTCCGAAGTGATCGGTTGCGGTGAAGTTGAATACACCGTGGCTCGCAACGATGTCCTTCTGCGACTCGAGCGCATCGCGCAGTGCCTCGCGAAATGCCGGCGTACCAGGCGCCGCTTTTTTCAATGCAACCGGCACGATACGCTGAAGTACCAGCACGGCGTCGTAAGCACTCGGACCGAATTGCGTGCGACTGTTCTTGCCATAACGCCCTTCATACCACTGAACGTATTGCAGCCCGGGCGCCTTGACCTGCGCAGTCGCTGGAAGCTGTTCGGGTACGAGTGCCGGGCCGGCAGGCAGAATCACGCCTTCCATCGCCTTGCCCGCGACACGAATCGTGTCGTACGACGCCGCGCCATGCGTTTGATAGATTTGTCCGTGATATCCGCGTTGCGCGAAAGCAATCTGCGGTAACGCTGCCGCTGTTCCCGCGCCCGCCACCAGCACGGCATCGGGATTCGCGGCCGTGATGCGCAACACCTGAGCCGTCACGCTGGTGTCCGCGCGAGCGTAACGCTCCGTCACCACGATCTGCGCATTGCTTCCCGCTAGCGCTTGCTGGATATTCTTTAGCCAGTCTTCACCGTACGAATCGCTAAAGCCGAGAAAGCCGACCCGCTTGAAACCCCGCTTTTTAATATCGTCCGCAATGCCTTGCGCCATCAACGATACAGGCTGCGCAATCCGGAACGTCCAGTGATCGGTGCCGGCAGGCATATTGATCGGCGATAACGAAATCTGCGGTACATGTAGCTCATTGGCGACATTCGCAACGGCCAGCGAAGGTGGCGCCGAACTCGATCCGATCAGGATGTCGGCGTTATCGCTGGTGATCAGTTTGCGGGCGTTCTGGTTCGCCTGCGTGGAGTCGGATGCATCGTCGAGCAACACAACATGCAAGGGCTGACCGGCGATCTCCTTCGGCCACAGCGCCATGCTGTTCCGCTGCGGAATGCCGAGCGACGACGACGGCCCCGTCGTCGACAAGGTCACGCCAACCGTCACATCCGCATTTGCCGCTGTACTGCTCATTGCAACGATCGACCATGCGCAGGCCTGAAGCAGCGCGTTCTGGATTTTTTTCATAATATGTCTCCTCCTGATGCGTGTTTTATTTCACGCGATATATGTGCAGTAAAACGCGAGTCGGCTCACGTGTCCCGCTACAAACGAAAATGCTCTGGGTGAGCCAACGGTAATCCGGACTTGCGGTTTCGAACGTCGGCACCGTGCGAAAGTACATCGCCGCGCCGCTCGACGAACCGTCGATCGCAGCTTGCGCGTCACCGGGCGCACCACCTTCTTCGACCGTCATCGCACGTCGCACGCCGTCGTTTTCGATGTAGATGCGCGCACCGTCAACGGTCTCGATCATGTAGCGCGCGGACAGATCCACCTGACCGTCGGCACGGACAATCTGGCTGTCCGCGCCGCCGTCGAGAATGCGCCCGTTCAGACGCGGCCCGCTAACGGTGCCGGCCGTGATCGGAATCAGACGTCGATTGCCGAGTGCATGCATGCCGGTTTCGAACAGCGTGCCGACCTGGACGTCGATGGTGGCGACATATTCGAACTCGATGCCGGGTTGTTGGGTTGTCTGATGCGTGGGTACTTCAGTCATTCCTGCTCCTGTATTGCAATGGGTTCGACGCGCGCCCCATGCGTGCCGCTCCGGATGGATCGCGCATCATGCGTAGTG
Organism: Paraburkholderia sp.; assembly: GCF_028283785.1. Lineage (GTDB taxonomy): Bacteria > Pseudomonadota > Gammaproteobacteria > Burkholderiales > Burkholderiaceae > Paraburkholderia. The sequence continues at coordinate 151,782 of NZ_JAPWKB010000017.1, forward strand.
TATAAGTCGTCAGGCGCACGCGTTGTCGTCCGAAAGGTGGACACGCACGGCCACGCTAGCGGAGACGAGCATGCAGGTAACCGACCTATCGAATCAGACGTTCCGGACGGGCGGGATGCCGCTCGCCGCGTCGCACACCATTGCGCGAATCATCGACTCGATTGCCGACGCGGATTTTGCGCGAACCGCGCTGGAATCGCTCGATGCGACGATCGGTGCGGGCTCGTGGTCCGTCTATCAGCGCTTTAGCGACGCACCGCCGCAGCTCCATCTATCGGCCAGCCACGGCATTCCCGATACCACGCGCGACTGCTTTCGCATCTACCGTGCAGGACTTTATCAGCGTGACGCGACATTCGAATGCCTGGACACGAGCGCGCAGTCGACGGCTGGACGCGCACTCGTCGCACGCGTACGCGCCAGCGAAATCGGACCGCGCGAGCATCGCGAGCAAATTTACGAGTCGCATGGCATGGTTGACCGGATGTCCGTGCTGTCGTTCGACGGTACGGGTGGCGTGCTCGCCGTGAACCTTTACCGGCATCTGCATCAAGGCTGTTATTCAGCGGCTGATTATCGGGCTTTCCAGTGCATGGCAGCGCCGGTGATGGCGGCCGTCAGGCGACACGTGAAGCTGACCACGCATCTAACGCCCGGCGCGGCACTCACTGCTGATTCCGCTGCGGATGAACGGTTTGCTTCGTGGCTCGTGCAGTACTGTCCCGCGCTGTCGTCTCGCGAAGTGGAGGTATGCGAGAGATTGCTGCGTGGGATGAGCTATGACGGCATCGCAGCGGATCTCGGGATTGGTCTGTCCACCGTTAAAACGTATCGCTTGCGCGCGTTCGAGCGCCTGGGCATTCACTTCCGGAACGAGCTGTTTTCATTGTTCGTTGCCGGGAGGTAAGACGCGCGGCGAAACGCTTCTGTTCGCCGCCGTTCGCCCCGGACGGCTATGATAGGGGCCGTTACGTTGCAAGGCTCCTGACCGCTAATGAACTCCACTCCCGACGTGCCTCCGCGCCCCGCCATGCGCGCCCTTACCGCTGTCGAAGGCCGCGTGCTTGCGGTGCTGGTCGAAAAGCAACATACGGTGCCCGACACCTACCCGCTTTCACTCAATTCCCTGACGGCCGGCTGCAACCAGAAAACCGCACGTTCACCCGTGATGAACGTGTCAGAAGCCGACGTGCTCGCCGCAATCGACGACCTCAAACGCTTGAGCCTCGTGAACGAAGGCAGCAGCAGCCGCGTCCCCCGCTTCGAGCACAACATGAATCGGGTACTTGGACTTCCGAGCCAGGCGGGCGCATTGCTCACCACGCTATTACTGCGCGGTCCGCAAACGGCGGCTGAACTCCGCTTGAACAGTGCGCGATTGCACGGCTTCGCGGATATCTCGTCGGTCGAGGCGTTCCTCGATGAACTCGCCGCCAGCGAGCCGCCACGCGTCGTCAAGCTGCCGCGCGCGCCCGGCGGCCGCGAAAGCCGATGGATGCATCTGCTATGCGGTGAAGTTGAAATCAGCGATGTCTACGTTGCTGAACGCAGCGGCGCCGAAGGCACCGTTCCCGCGAGCGAATTCGACGCATTGAAAGCCGAACAGCAACGACTCGCCGACGAACTGGCACGCCTTCAGTCCATCGTCAGGCATATGGCGACAGAACTCGGCATCAGTATCGATACGATTGGGTAAAGGCGGGATTGCGGCGCGAGCGGTATGCGCTGCACGCATCACATGCGTCTGACGCATGCGAGACGGCTCTACGGCAGTTCATGCATGCGAGTGGGGAATGCGTCGCGTAGGAGGCGCGACGATCGCACCGCCATCACCCCGTTTTGACGGAGCGGTGGCGGCGGATACGGCGACGAACGCAAACAAGGCACACGGCCGCCATCGGACGAGGCGGGCCGGCGCCCTTGTGATGCACCACGTACCGGGCCGAACCCGGCACGCGGGTCGCGTCAGGATGCGTTGACTGCTTCCTTGAACGCCTTACCAGCGACGAACTTCACGGTCTTGGCAGCGGCGATCTGGATTTCAGCGCCCGTCGACGGATTGCGACCCACGCGCGCTGCGCGTGCGCCAGTCGAGAACGAACCGAAGCCGATCAACTGCACGCTGTCTCCTTGGGAAACGGCGTTCGTGATCGCCTCGACGATCGCGTCGATTGCCCCAGCGGTGGCTGCCTTGCTTTCGCCCGTCGCAGCCGCGACTGCATCAATCAGTTCCTGTTTATTCATTGCACGTCCCGTTTCATATTCATGGAACCGGCGTCACGTGTGCGGCGCCGGGACCGTCACCCTACCGCATCCCGGGGCTTCTGCGCAAATCCTCGAATCGTCAGCCGGATGGGCGATCGGCCGACCTGGCATGTTTTTCGCCACGCCGTCCTTGCTTTTCGCTTCTGACAGTCACCTGTCGATGCATTCCGCGTTTGTATCGTCGGTGATGATCGACACGGCGGGCGCGTCGGCGGCAAGCAGCGGATCGGGTCCGGCAAGCGTCGTTTTATCGGGCGGTTTCATGCGAGCATGCGTCGCATGCTCGCATGCGCCCAGCGCATGCATCAGACTCGCGAAGCACCGTCCCATAAGGGTTTGCGCCGGATCGACGGTCTCAACGTCAAGCCCGACCCGCGACTTGAACGCAATATTGCGCGGTCACTTTGGCAGCATCGCCGTGCAATGCGACGCTCGCTTGTATCTACCGGGGTTCGGAGCAATCGCCGTGCATAGCGCGCGGGCATCGCAAAGAGATCGTCGGACACGCGCAATAAGTTGACGATTTTTCCTGCGGAGTCGTCGAACAATGCCCACAAAAAGCCGCTGCAGCCGGGCCGATCGCTGCAAAATTTATTTTACTTGCGGCCTGTCCAATCTTTGGGAATGCGAGTCAGGACATAGAGCCGGATGGGCCCGTTGCTAGCGCGTTGGGCATCGATACCCGGCTATTTCCCAACGAAAGCGCGCCGTCCAGACCACAACACGCGCGCCCGCGAATAAAGCCAACAACGGGCACACGCGACTTTTTCGACGAAACTCAACGCTGAATACGGCCCGTAGAGCGACGATCAGAGCGCCCTCGCTGCCAGGCACGCAATATCGCCGCCAACGTGAAAGCGCGTCACGTCACGCCACCAGTGCCCTCTCCCGCACCGACAGCACCCGTTCCCGCATAAACCGTTCGAAATAGCGCATCACCGTATCTCGCGCGGCATACGAGAACAGCGCGTGGTCGAGTGAATCGACCGCCTCGACCGTCACCTTGCTGAGCTTGCTAAGCTCGCTCCCGTTCTGTCCGAAATGGATTTCGAGCTCGTCGAGCCCAACATCGTCGCTTCCGTAAAGCAATGCTGTCTGCACGCCCTTGCGTTCGAGTTGCGCCGCGAGTTTCCTGATCGCGCCGCTCGATGTCTGCACACCGAGCAATCGTTCGAAGGGACTCGCCGCACGCGCGGTGACGCGCGCGAGCATGCGGCGCGATACGGCAGCCGCAATCTTCGCCCCACGTGTGCGATCGCCGAGCAGCCTGAGCCACTTACGCGGATCGCGCATCGAGCGCAGATACACGCGGTTGCCTTCGATCACGCGCGCATTCTCTTTCTGCTCCCGTCCTTTCCACGTGAAAAAAGGCAGATTGACCGACATGCACGCGGCAACCGCCGGATGCGCGAGCGCCGTATGAATGCCGACATAAGCACCCGCGCAAACGCCGAACATCACCACTTCCGGATAGCCTTGCGAGGACAACCAGTCGACACCGGTCCGGGCATCGCCCACCGAATAACGCTGGTAGATCACGTCGAAACTCTGCGCATCGTCACGACGACCGCTATCGCCGATACCCGTCAGATCCATTCGCAACGACGCAATGCCCTGGCTTGCGAGACGTCGCGACAGCAGCACGGCAAGCCGTCCATCGCCCACGTGATGCACGCCACCGGTATTCACGATCAGCACGGCGGGCGCGTCGTCCAGCATCTTGCGCGGTGCGCAGAACACACCCATATAACGCGTGCCGCCGAAGATCACCGGCGTCTCGACACCGTCGTCGAATTCGATTTGCGCAGACGACAACGGCATCAGCACTTCAGGCTTTTGATGGCTTCGCATTCCGCCCTCGGATGCGTCGGCGTGATTCGCGTTCGCCGCGTGAGCGTCGACGCCGAGCCAGTCGAGCACATTGCGAAACGCCATTCGCGGCGCGGCGCTGATGCTCGGGTCTTGAAGAAACTTGCCGTACTCCCCGAAAATTTCGACGGATACCTGCGCGCCTTGCGCGCGATATCGGTCGACCAGACGTCGCAACCGCGCGCTATCGCATACATCGTGGATCAGCACGCGTGGCGCGGGACGTTCTGCGCGCCGTTCGAGATCGACCGCTTTCAGCTGTTCGATCGTATCGGGATACATCCGGAAACCGTACGCGCCGATCGCCCCTTCGTGATGTTCGCGCGGGCCGTCTTCGATGCCGTTTCTCGAACTGCGCCATGCCTGATGTTGCATCTCCAGTTCGCGCACATAGTTCTTCCCGGACAACACGGGCGCGAGCAGGACGATGCTGTCGATGCCTTCGATTTCTTCCGCGGCCAGCGCGGCGAAAGTCGCACCGAGACGCACGCCGCATAACGTCAAGCGTGTCACGCCCGTCTGCGCACGCAGATAAGCGGCGGCCGCTTTCACGCTGTCGAGCCACGCGCGAAACCGGTCCGGATCTTCTTCGTTACCGCTCGAGTCGCCGGTGCCGGGATAGTCGAAACGCAACGCGGGCATGCCGCCGGCTGCAAGCGATTCCGCGAGGTCGCGCCAACCGCCATGAACGCCTAATGCGTCGTAGCCAAAGGGATTGCACAGCACCACGCCGACGTCGGAACGATGATGCGATGGACGGTGCAACCAACCGAAACAGCCGGCAAAAACAACCGGCCTCATGGTCGGACTTTTCATGATCGTGTCTGGCGTCGTCGTGTGCATTGCCACGCGTCGCCGCTTACTGCTGTTGCGCAGCCGGTTCGTGATGAACCAGTTGCGACATCGTGTCCGCCAGAAAATCGATACTCTGAAACAGGCTGTGCGTAATCAGTTCACCTGGAATCTGAATGCCGAATTCGTCTTCGAGCGCCATCATCACGCGCACGGTGCCGAGCGATGACAAGCCCGCAGCATAGAGGTCGGACTGATCGGTCAACGTGTCGACGGGTACTTCCAGGCAGGCCGTTTCTGCAAGGATGCGGCGCAATTCAGCTTTCATATTCCACCCCCAATCAATTCAGTCGATTACTCGCCAGATCGCTACGCTGGTCCGCGCCGCGCGATCATCCATCGTGTGGTGTACTGCTTTTTTATGCTGCTTTTTTAAGGTCTCAACGCGACGCTTGCGCTACCGCATCGCCCTGAACGCATCGCTGCGCAAGGGCTTTTCTATCGATCTTGCCATTCGTGTTGAGCGGAAACGCGTCGATCGAGATCACCCGATGCGGCACCGCATACGACGGCAAGCGCAGCTTGCAAGCCTGCTGAATATCTTTTGCATCCAGCGTCGAACTCGTGACGAATGCAACCAGTCCGGCTGGCCGACCCGCTTCGTCGACAGGCCACGGAATCACCACGGTGATCGATGCATGACTGCATTCCTGAACCACGTGCTCGACTTCTTCGAGTTCGATACGGTTGCCGCGAATCTTCACTTGCGTATCGAGACGCCCTTGAAATACGAGTCCGAAGTCGTTCGATTCGCGCACTGCATCCGAGCTTCGATACCAGCGCTGCGACCAGCGCCCCGGATACGTGCGTGAAATAAAGCGTGCGTTGCCGGGCTCATCGGCGGACAGATAGCCACTGGCGACTTGCGGGCCGCCAATCAGCAACTCGCCGGTTTGCCCGTCTTCCACCGGTTCGAGATCTTCATCGACGATAACCGCTTCGATGCCCGGCGTCAGTTGACCCAGCGGAATAACCGTATGCGTCGGGTCGTCGAGAAACTCGCGGCTGATTTCAAAACGCGTGCACGCAATAGTCGTTTCGGTCGGACCGTAGACGTTCAGCATCCGGCTATTCGGCGCCGCGTTCATCCATGCGCGCAGCAACGTGCGCGGCAACGCCTCGCCGCCGAACATCGAGTAACGCAGCGTCGGAAACTCGTTCGCCGTCAGCTTGCGGAACTGGTGCAGAAAACCCACCACCGACGGCACGCTATTCCAGTGCGTAATGTCGTGCTGTTTGATGAATGCCGCGTTGTAGAGCGGCTCGACGGTTTTCGGCACGTACAACGCGCCGCCGCTGCCCCAGCACACGAACATATCGTGCACGGACGGATCGAAGGTCAGCTCGCAGAATTGCACGAAACGCGCGCCCGGAAAGCCGTCGCCGAGTCGCAACTGACCGTCGATATACGCGCTGGCATTCGCATGCGAAATCGGCACGCCTTTAGGTGCGCCCGTCGAACCCGATGTGAACAGGATGTACGCGGTATCGTCTGCGTGAATGTCGCGGCCGGTGCCATGCGCATCGAACGGAAGGTCCATCGGCAAGCGCTTCACACAGGACGGCACCGCATCGTCGTCCGGTTGCGCGGCCGTGTCATTGTCGATCAGGTAGATCTGCGGCACGTCGTCGAGCAGCGCCAGCACCTCGTTCAACGCGGCGGCGCAACGGCGGTCCACCAGCATCACGCTCGCACCCGACTGCCGGATGATAGACGCGGTGCGCGCGGCGGGCACGCCCGGATTCAGCGGCACATAGGCCATACCCGCAGCAAGAATGCCCAGCACGCTGCTGTATGCCGCGCCGCTGCGCGAAGCGAACAGCAGGCAGCGACGCGGCTCGGCGTCGCCCGCAACGTGCAGCAATCCCGCAGCGATTCGCTGCGCCTGCCCGGCGACGTCGCGATACGAATACAGTTGTTCGTCGACCCACAACGCGGGAATGTCCGGCTGGCTCGTCGCGGTATCAAAGAAGAACGAATGCAGCATGTCACGGCCCTGATTGATCGCGGCATCACGCTGGGTCGTTGCGCAATGCCACACTCTAACGATGTTCCAGCCGACATCACTGGAACGCGCGGATCCGGTTGCCTCGCTACGAAAACAGCCGGATTACCTGACTACTGCACGAAACTGGGCAACACGCCTCCATCGAAGGCTTATCGTAAGGATCATTATAAAAACTTACCGCCACCAAAATATGTGCGATACCGCTCCTAAGCGGATAGCCCCCTTCCGCATTGCACAATTACACAACGATGAACCTGAAAATTCTGTGCGCCGGGCGACGTTTCTCGTAATTTGTGCGTCGCGCCATCCGGTTGAAAACGGCTTGTAAGCACCGCGTGCGGCTGCTCTCGTCAAAAAAGAAAACTTGAATTTACCTGCCGATATGTGCACTCTGCATATATGCACACTGCATATATCGAGGAGGTGCGATGACGCAACGTACCGAAAACCTGCTGGGCGTGCTCGCCTTGCTGGTCACCGACGAACTGAACGCGCAGCCCGCCGTTTCCGCGCTGTCCGGCGCGACGGCGCGCGCGATGCTCAACTCGGTCGCGCAATACCCTGATTCATCTATCGAGGTACTGCGCGAAGCCGTCGATCTGTCGCATCCGGCCGCGGTGCGCGCAATCGCGGGGCTGGTCGATGCGGGACTGATCGAGAAGAAAGACGGCGCCGACAAACGCGCGGTCGCCGTGGCGCTTACCGCCGCCGGCCGCCGCGAAATCCGGCGCATGCACAACGCGCGCGAACAGATGCTCGAACGCGTGCTGTCGCATCTCGACGCCGACGAGCGCAGCGCATTCGAAACCATGCTGATCAAGATCCTGTGGCACGAAACGCGCGACCCCGCACACGCCATGCAACTGTGCCGCCTGTGCGACGACAAGCCGTGCCTTAAAGCGGGCTGTCCGGTCGAATGTCGCGATCAGGGATTGCCGATGCCATCGGCGGAAACATCATGAAACGCGAAGCGCCAGTGCGCTGGCCTGCGATTGCCGCCCTCACGGCCGTATCGACGTTCGCGCAAATCGGCCAGTTCGGCATGGGCTTCGTGGTCTTGCCGATCTGGCTCGCGCATCAAGGACTCGACGCGCCGCGCGCCGGTCTGTTTTCCGCTGCGCAATGGGCGGGCATGTTGATCGGTCTGCTGGTCACGCCGGAACTTGCCGCACGCTTCGGCGCGAAGCGGATCGTGAGCGCGGGGCTCGCCGCGACGCTGGTTGCATACGCAAGCGTCGGCATAGTGTGGTGGCCGTTGTGGATCGCGCCGGGCATGCTGATGGGTTTCGGCATCGGCTTGCGGTGGATCGCGAACGAAACCTGGCTGTATCGCCTCGTCCCGGACAACGCGAGCGGTCGCGTCGTCGGCGTTCACGAAACGCTGATCGCCACATCCGGCGTCATTGCGCCGGGACTGGCCGCGTGGTTCGGCGTCGATCCGCACCTCATCCTCGCCACCGGCGCGGCCTTCACGCTCGCGGCCGCCGTGCCTTTGTGGCTGACCGCATCGGGCGACCATGAGCGAATGCCGATGCCGACCAAACCGGTTCGCGGCCCGTCACCGTCAAGTCTGCGCGGATTGTCGCTTGGCGCTATCGTCGGGTTGGGCATGGCGGTGATTGCCGTCGGCGGCCTCGGTGACGGCGCGCTGTATGGGCTTTTCCCGCTTTACGCCGCCGCGCGCGGTCTCGACGCCACGCAAACGGCCACCGTGCTCACGCTGTTCGGCATCGGTTCGATGGCGCTGCAATGGCCGGTCGGCTGGCTCGCGGATCGCGCGGGGCTGGCGATCGCCGTCCTCGTGTGCGCGACGCTGAGCGCGTCGTCGGTGCTCGCATTCGGTTTTAGCATGCAAGCATCGTTATCCATGAACGCATGCGCGCTGTTGCTCGGCGGCATGAATAGCGCGTTCATCACACTCGGCATGGTGGCGGCCGCGCGCAGCGAAGCCGCCGTGCTCGCGCGCAATATGCGGCTGCTGTCGTTGACGTTCACCGCGAGTTCGATTGTCGGGCCGCTATGCGCGGGCGCCGCGATGAAGGCTGCGGGCAGCGACATGTTGATCTGGCAACTGGCGACGGCAAGCGCCGTGCTTGCCGTTTTCACGCTCGGCCTTTGCGCAGGACGGCGTCAGGGTGGCGCAAATCGACAGTCCGCACCCTGACGCCGCCGCGCGGCTTACCGGCCGCGCTGCACCTTCTGCTGACGCCACAGACACAGCAGATCGCACGCGATATGTGCGGCGGCGATTGCGGTGATCTCGCTCTGATCGTAAGCCGGTGAGACTTCGACCACATCTGCGCCGATCAGATCAACCGCGCCGAGTCCGCGCACGATCGCCAGCGCCTGCGCCGACGACAGGCCGCCCGCAACCGGCGTACCGGTTCCCGGCGCGAATGCCGGATCGAGGCAATCGATATCGAAGGTCAGATAAGCCGGCCGCTCGCCGACGATCGCGGCGATCCGTTCGAGCGCCGCCCGCACGCCGTGCTCGTGAATCCACGCGGCATCGAGAATATTCATGCCCATGAAGTCGTCGTTCCACGTGCGGATGCCGACTTGCACCGAATGCGCGGGATCGATCAGCCCGTCCTTGACGGCCTTATAGAACATCGAGCCATGATTCAAACTGTCGGGACTGTCGTCCGCCCACGTGTCGCAATGGGCATCGAAGTGAATCAACGACAACGGCTTGCCGTATTTCTCGGCGTGCGCGATCAGCAACGGATACGTGATGTAGTGATCGCCGCCGATCGTCAGCATTTTTGCATCCGAACGCAGGATGTTCCGTGCGTGTTCGACGATAGCCGGTTTGATCGTGAGTGGATTGTGCGCGTCGAACCAGCAATCGCCGTAGTCGATCACGGCGAGGTCGTCGAACGGGTTGAAACCCCACGGATAAGGGTTCAATTCCGACAGTTGCACACTCGCCGCGCGTACCGCCGCCGGACCTAAGCGTGCGCCCGAACGGAATGTCGTGGCGAGATCGAGCGGCACGCCGGAGACGACGACGTCCGCACCATCCAGTTCGCGCGTATACGTGCGTCGCATGAACGACAGCACGCCCGCATAGGTGTTTTCGATCGAAGAGCCGTAGAGGGACGGACGGCGGATCGCACCGTCGCCGTAGATGAGTTCAGTCATGGATGACCTGACAAGACATGCCGGCCGCACGCGCGCAGTGTCCGGTCATGCGCGTGAAACCGGCTCCGGATTCATTGGGAACGCGACGGCGCCAAAACCGCACGCCGCCGCGCTGGCTTGCGAATCCTTTAGCGCAGCCGCACCAGCGTGGACTTCAGCTCGGTGTACTTCTCCAACGCGTGCAACGACTTGTCACGGCCGTTGCCCGATTGCTTATACCCGCCGAACGGGAAATTCATGTCGCCGCCTTCGTCGTAGCAATTGACCCAGACAGTGCCTGCCCGCAGACTGCGCGCCACTTCGTGCGCCGTGGTCAGGTTCGACGTCCAGACCGCAGCGGCGAGGCCGTATTCGCTGTCGTTGGCGATACGAATTGCTTCGTCTACCGTATCGAATGTAATCACGGACAACACCGGTCCGAAAATTTCTTCACGTGCGATTTTTGCATCCGGACGGTCGATATCGAAGATGGTCGGCTCGATATAAAAACCACCGCCGTTTTCGTTCACGCGCGCGCCGCCTAGCAGCAGCTTCGCTTCCGCGCGACCTGCCTCGATATATCCGAGCACACGATCCATCTGCACCTGATCGACGATCGCGCCCATCGACGTGGCCGGATCGAGCGGATTACCCGGCGTGTAACTGCGTGCCGCCGCGATCAGCTTGTCGAGAAACACGTCCTTGATGTCGCGATGCACCAGCAGACGCGAACCGGCCGTACACATCTCGCCCATGTTGTAGAAGATCGCGCCCGCCGCCGCATTCGCCGCGCGGTCGAGATCCGGACAATCCGGCAAGACGATGTTCGGCGACTTGCCGCCGAGTTCGAGCCATACGCGTTTCAGGTTGGACTGTCCCGCGTATTGCATGATCTGCTTGCCGACATTCGTCGAACCCGTGAACGCGAGACAGTCGACGTCGTGATGCAGTGCGAGCAGTTTGCCGGGCTCGCCCGCGCCCGGCACGACGTTGAACACGCCTGCGGGAATCCCGGCTTCCAGCGCGAGTTGTGCGACGCGAATCGCCGTCAACGGCGACTTCTCGGACGGCTTCAGCACGACGCTATTGCCTGCCGCGAGCGCCGGACCGAATTTCCACGACGCCATCAGGATCGGGAAATTCCATGGCACGACCGCCGCCACGACGCCGATCGCTTCGCGCGTTACAAGCCCGACCAGATGATGATCCGAAGGCGCGACTTCGCCGCCGATCTTGTCGATTGCTTCCGCGAACCATTCGACGCAATACGCGGCGCCCGGCACGTCCACCGACGTCGTATCGCCGATCGGCTTGCCTGCATCCAGAGTTTCGAGCAAGGACAGTTCGTCCTGATGCTCACGCAACGATGCTGCCCAACGCAACAGGATGGCCTTGCGCTGGCGCGGATTCAAACCGGACCACACGCGTGCGTCGAATGCGCGGCGCGCCGCGCTTACCGCCGCATCGACGTCGGCCTCGCCGCTGTCCGCGACCCTGGCGAGCACTCTGCCGTCGATCGGGCTCACGCAATCGAACGTGCGTCCGCTTGCGGCGTCACGATACTCACCGTCGATAAACGCGCGCCCTTCGATCTTCAGCGTCGCGGCCAGGTCCTGCCAGTATGCCAGGGTCTTTTCCATCAGGATGCCTCAGTGTGATGCGTTGGACGTGCGCAGCGCGACCGTGCGTTCGGCCGCCAGGATGTCGCAACGCGTTGACGTGGACGGACTAGAAGCTCGGTGGCGAATTCGCCGACACGATCTCGCAGACCGCGTCCGCGCTGGGATTACGAAAGCGATGCGGCAAACGGCTTTCGAAGTAATAGCTGTCGCCGGGATCGAGCAGCCACGTGCTGCTCTCGACCGTCAGCTCGATCTGTCCGCTGACGATCACGCCGCCTTCATGCCCGGTATGCACCAGCATCTCCGGACCGGTATCGGCCAGCGGTTGATACACCTCGCGCAAGATGCCCATATTGCGATCTTTCACGCTGGAACCCGCAAGATAGAACTCGATCGACCCGTTACCGAGATTCGGCATATCGGCGCGGCGCGACACGACCGAGCGCGCGACTTCCACTTCGAACGTGAAAAATTCCGCGAGGCTCATCGGAATGCATTCGAGCAGTTTCTTTAGCGAGCCGACAGAAGGACTCACGCGGTTCTGCTCGATCAGCGAGATCGTTCCATTCGTGACGCCGGCGCGCTTCGCGAGTTCGCGTTGCGACAGACCATGCTTTTTGCGGATGTACTGCAGACGGGTTGCCACTTCAATAGACATCGCGACGCTCTCGGAACGGGTCATGAACGGCGTGGTTGATATGAGTCGATACACGACGCGGAACACGGCTCACTGTTCTGCATGGCCATGCGCGAGTGTTGAATATTCTAACCACTTTAGTGTGTGCGCTGCTCGGGGAAACCCTGAAAGAAAAACGAAATGATGCATCGCGCAAGGACTATTCCACACCGATATGTTTTTGGACAGCGCTCGGGAGAAACCCTGACCATTCTTCTGCAAAAATGATTTGACGTCTATTTTGGCTCGTATATCCTGCTTCTCAGGCGATCGTTGTACCGCATCGGGCAAGCAGCATGAATGCACTTCGTTGATTCACGCCACGCTTGCAGACGGCACATGACGATCATCCCGCGTCCCGTTTCTTTAAACGCCTAAAGCGCAAAAATGAACGGGACGTTCAATACTTTCAACGTTGCCAGTCGAGTGTAATCGTGAGAGTCCGAGGCCCTTTGGTTAGGTGGGATCGTAGTCAGGCGAGATGTTCTCGCGCTGACGGCGCCATCGCCGACGGCAGCAACGGCAGGCTTGCGTTTCGCCGCTTTCTGTCCGTCTACACGATCATCTCCCGCCGTTCTGTCCGACGCCACAATGCCGTCTCCGCACGCGCATTCATTGCCGTGCGCACTGACGAAGTCGCTTCGCTGCTGCCGTAGCGCCTCTCTCCTCCATTTTCGCCGTTCGATTCATCCGTTAGCGTAAGCGCGCCTTGCCGGCATCAGCGCTTGTGACTGCGCACGTGCGTTCGCACGTTTTGTTTGCGCGCTCGCTCGTTCGCTGTTGACGGTGATGGTCAAGGTCCGGTCAGGATCTGCCGCACGACGCCGACATTGAACCGGACGGCCTGTTTCACCGAACGCGCGGCGTGGTCCGTTGACGTCCCCACGCCTCGATACAAGTGGCTTTGCGCTGTGCGCACGGCTGCGGAATCGTGCCGCGCCTGTTCAACCGAAGTTCGTGCCGCGTCCAGCGGGGAACACACACGTCTATTCGAAATGCCAAGCAAACCGCTCGTCGGCGTCAGTGCCGATAGAAACATGATGGGTGCGCATCCATCGCATGTCGTCGGCGAAAAGTACCTCGCCGCCGTCGTGGATGGCGCGAGTGCACTCGCCTTCGTACTGCCCGCACTGGGCGAACTTCAGGCCTCCGCCGATATCCTCGCGGCGGTCGATGGCCTGTTGTTTACCGGCAGTTATTCGAACGTCGAGCCGCATCGTTACGGCGGCCATCCGAGCGCCGCAGGCACCTTGCACGATGCTGCACGCGATGCGACGACCTTGCCGCTGATGCGTGCGGCAATCGAAGCAGGCGTACCGGTACTCGCGATCTGCCGTGGCTTTCAGGAAATGAACGTGGTGTTCGGCGGGACGTTGCACCAGAGCGTTCACGCAGTGGACGGACTGAACGACCACCGCGAGAACAAAGCAGACGCACTGGACGTGCAGTACGCACCGTCGCACGAGATCGCGCTTCGCGAAGGCGGTCTGTTGCATCGCCTTGCAGGCGGCACCGCGACGGCACGCGTCAATTCACTGCATGGACAAGGCGTCGAGCGACTCGGTGACGGCCTCACGGCCGAAGCCACCGCGCCGGATGGATTGATCGAAGCGGTGAGCGTCGTCAATGCGCGCGCTTTCGTGCTGGGTGTGCAGTGGCATCCGGAATGGAAGCATGCAAACGACGCGTTTTCCACCGCGATTTTTCAGGCGTTCGGCGACGCCTGCCGCGATCGAATGCGCATGAGGGCTGGCCGCGACGTGACAACGACTGTCACGCACGCTTGAGCCGCCCGCGCACAAAAACCGAGAGAACAATCATGCACGACATCGATGAGTTTCTGAAGCAGCACCGCATCACCGAAATCGAAGCGATCATTCCGGATATGGCCGGCATCGCACGCGGCAAGATCATTCCGCGCAGCAAGTTCGAGTCGGGCGAATCGATGCGCCTGCCGCAGGCCGTGATGATCCAGACCGTCACCGGCGAGTATCCGGAAGACGGCACACTCACCGGCGTGACCGACCCCGACATGGTCTGTGTCCCCGACCCGGCGACGATCCGCATGATTCCATGGGCCGTCGATCCCACCGCGCAGGTGATCCACGATTGCGTGCATTTCGACGGCTCGCCCGTGGAAATCTCGCCGCGCCGCGTGCTGCGCCGCGTGCTCGAAATGTATAAGGCCAAGGGCTGGAAACCGGTCGTCGCGCCGGAGCTGGAGTTCTATCTGGTCGATATGAACAAAGACCCCGACCTGCCCTTGCAACCGCCGATCGGCCGTACGGGTCGTCCGGAAACGGGACGCCAGGCGTATTCGATCGAAGCGGTCAACGAGTTCGATCCGCTGTTCGAAGACATCTACGAATACTGCGAAGTACAGGAACTGGAAGTAGACACGCTGATCCACGAAGTCGGCGCGGCGCAGATGGAAATCAACTTCATGCATGGCGATCCGCTGAACCTCGCCGACCGCGTGTTCCTGTTCAAGCGCACGGTGCGTGAGGCCGCGTTGCGTCACCGGATGTACGCGACGTTCATGGCCAAGCCGATGGAAAACGAACCCGGTTCCGCGATGCACGTGCATCAGAGCCTCGTCTCCGAAGAAACCGGCGAGAACCTGTTCACCGGACCGGACGGCAAGCCGAGCGCGCTGTTCGACGGCTACATTGCCGGACTGCAAAAGTACACGCCCGCACTGATGCCGATTTTCGCGCCGTACATCAATTCGTATCGCCGTCTGTCACGCTTCATGGCCGCACCGATCAACGTGCAATGGGGTTACGACAACCGCACCGTCGGCTTCCGGATTCCGCACTCGGGACCGGCAGCGCGCCGCATCGAGAACCGCATTCCGGGCGTGGACTGCAATCCGTATCTCGCGATCGCTGCGACGCTCGCAGCGGGTTATCTCGGCATGACCCAACAGCTTCGCCCGACCGAGCCGCTGACCAGCGACGGCTACGAATTGCCGTATCAGTTGCCGCGCAATCTCGAAGAAGGCCTGACCTTGATGGGTTCTTGCGAACCGATGGCCGAGATGCTCGGCGAACAGTTCGTGAAGGCTTACCTTGCCCTCAAGGAAACCGAATATGAAGCGTTCTTCCGCGTGATCAGTTCGTGGGAACGCAGACATTTGCTGCTGCACGTCTAAGCGTTTAGCCAAGGCTACGCAAACAGAGACGCAACAGTAGAACAACTGGAGGCTTTATGAGTTTCAGAACAGAAGAAGTCGCATACGTGCAACCGGCGCAAGCCGCAGCGTCGACGACGATTGCCGCGCAGCGCTCCACCGCCGAATATCGTGCACTCGACGCCGCGCATCATATTCATCCGTTCTCCGACACGGCTTCGCTCAACAGCACGGGCAGCCGCGTGATCGTCAAGGCGAAAGGCGTCTACCTGTGGGATTCGGACGGCAACAAGATCATCGACGGTATGGCGGGGCTGTGGTGCGTGAACGTCGGATATGGCCGCAAGGAACTCGCGGACGCGGCGTTTCGCCAGATGCAGGAACTGCCCTACTACAACACCTTCTTCAAGACCACGCATCCGCCGGTTATCGAATTGTCGGCGCTGCTGGCCGAACTGACGCCGGAACCGTTCAAGCACTTCTTCTACTGCAATAGCGGCTCGGAAGGCAACGACACGGTACTGCGCATCGTCCATCAGTTCTGGGCGGCGCAAGGCAAGCACTCGAAGAAATTCGTGATTTCCCGCAAGAACGGGTATCACGGTTCGACGATCGCGGGCGGCTCGCTCGGCGGCATGGGTTACATGCATGAACAGATGCCGTCGCCGGTGGGCAACATCGTCCATATCGATCAACCGTACTACTTCGGTGAAGCCGAAGGCGACATCACGCCGGAAGAATTCGGTCTCGCGCGCGCCCGGCAACTCGAAGAAAAGATCCTGGAGATCGGCGCGGAAAACGTCGCCGCGTTTATCGG
The DNA here is from genome assembly GCF_028283785.1 of Paraburkholderia sp. Classification (GTDB taxonomy): domain Bacteria; phylum Pseudomonadota; class Gammaproteobacteria; order Burkholderiales; family Burkholderiaceae; genus Paraburkholderia. Next base: position 168,148 of record NZ_JAPWKB010000017.1, read on the forward strand.
CGAGCCGTTCCAGGGCGCCGGCGGCGTGATCTTTCCGCCGTCCACGTACTGGCCTGAAATCCAGCGCATCTGCCGCAAATACGACGTACTGCTGGTCGCCGACGAAGTCATCGGCGGCTTTGGCCGCACCGGCGAATGGTTCGCGCATCAGCACTTCAGCTTCGAGCCCGACCTGATCACGCTCGCCAAAGGACTGACGAGCGGCTACGTGCCGATGGGCGCGGTCGGTCTGCACGATCGCGTCGCGAAAGTGATTATCGAAGGCGGCGATTTCAATCATGGTCTGACTTACTCCGGGCATCCCGTTGCCGCCGCCGTCGCTGTCGCGAACCTGAAGCTGCTGCGCGACGAAAAAATCGTCGAGCGCGTCAAGAGCGATACCGGTCCGTACTTTCAGAAGCAACTGCGCGATACGTTCGCCGGTCATCCGATCGTCGGCGATATCAGCGGCGCAGGTCTGGTTGCCGGCATTCAACTCGCGCAGACACCGGCCACGCGTCGCCGCTTCGAGAATGGCGGCGATGTCGGCACGATCTGCCGCGACTTCTGCTTCAACGGCAATCTGATCATGCGTGCGACCGGCGACCGGATGTTGCTGTCGCCGCCGCTCGTGATCACGAAGCAGGAAATCGATGAAATCGTTTCGAAGGCAAAGCTCGCCATCGACTCGACCGCACAACAGTTAGGCCTTTCGTAACGGCAGTCCACGCCGGCCACGCATCGTCACGCGTGTGTGGCCGGGACTTTTACCTTCAAGGGAAAAAACCATGAGCGTTTGTCATCTTCGTCGTGCGGCTGCGGGGGCCGCGCTTCTCGCCGTCACCGGTCTGGGTGTGTTGCCGGTTACGTCGGCGCAGGCAGCCGATACCGAACTGAACGTGTACAACTGGTCGGACTATATCGCTAAGGACACGATTTCGAACTTCGAGAAGCAATCCGGCGTGCATGTGAAGTACGACAACTACGACAGTGACGACACGCTGCAGGCGAAGTTGCTCGCGGGCAGTTCGGGCTACGACATTGTCGTGCCGACGTCGAACTACATGGCCAAGCAGATTCAGGCCGGCGTCTATCAGAAGCTCGACAAGTCGAAGATTCCAAATCTCGCCAATCTCGATCCGGTCCTGATGAAGATGATTTCCGACGCGGACCCGGGCAATCAGTACGGCGTGCCTTGGGCTTACGGCACCGACGGCATCGGCTACAACGTGCAAGCCGTGCAGAAAGCACTCGGCGCGAATGCACCGGTGGATAGCTGGTCGCTGATTTTCGATCCGGCGAATCTGGCGAAGCTGAAAGGCTGCGGCGTGTCGATTCTCGATCAGGCCGTCGACGTATTCGCGGCCACGCTGCAATACATGCACAAAGACCCGAACAGCACGAATCCCGCCGACTATCAGGCCGCATTCGACGTGCTGAAAAAGATCCGCCCGTACATCACGCAGTTCAATTCGTCCGGCTACATCAACGACCTCGCGAATAACGACGTGTGCGTGGTGTTCGGCTGGTCGGGCGACGTCGGTATTGCACGACGCCGCACAGAGGAAGCGAAGCGTTCGTATGAAATCAAGTTCTCGAATGCGAAGGAAGGCGGTCTGCTGTGGTTCGACGTGATGGTGGTGCCGAAAGACGCGCCGCATCCGGAAGCCGCGATGAAGTGGATCAACTACATCTCCGACCCGAAGGTCAACGCCGCGATCACCAACGAAGTGTTCTATCCGACTGCCAACAAGGCCGCCCGCCAGTTCGTCACGCCGGCCGTCGCACAGGACACGACCGTGTATCCGGCCGACGAAGTGCTGAGCAAGATGACGCTGATGCGTCCGATGCCGACCGATATCCTGCGGCTTGAAAACCGCTTGTGGGCGCAATTAAAAACCGGCCATTAATCTTCAAGCCATTGGCTTTCGGATTAATTACGATTTGATTATGGCCTTCGATTAACCGGGGTTTTATACGGAAGAAATCGTGTTCAATGCGGCGCAGGGATCGCTCGATCCCTCGCCGCATGAATCGACACAGTCACGCAGTCAGCCTGCGCGCGGTTAGGCGCAGTCCCAGGTTTCCCGATCGCAGACCGCTGCAAGCCGCTCGCGCGCCTTGCACGGGGACGCTCACGCCTGCGATCCGCAAGACACGCAAGGAACGTTTAAGCAATGAACCCGACGCCTTTAAAGAGCGCCGCCGACGCGGCGCGCCCACTTGTTGCGACTCAAGCCAAGCCGGATGCCTTCGTCCGGATCGAAAACGTCGTGAAGAAATTCGGCGACAGCACGGCTGTCGATAACGTCAATCTGACGATTGCCAAGAATGAACTGTTTGCGCTTCTGGGCAGTTCCGGTTGCGGAAAATCCACGTTGCTGAGAATGCTGGCGGGACTCGAAAGCGTGACCTCGGGACGCATTTTCGTCGACGGCGAAGACCTCGCGGCGATGCCGCCGTATCGCCGTCCGGTGAACATGATGTTCCAGTCGTACGCGCTGTTTCCGCATATGTCGGTGGAGGCGAACGTCGCTTTCGGCCTGAAGCAGGAAGGCACGCCGAAGAACGAGATCAGGGAGCGGGTCGCCGACGCGCTTCATCTGGTTCAGATGAGCAAATACACGCAACGCAAGCCGCATCAGCTGTCCGGCGGGCAGCAGCAGCGTGTGGCGCTGGCCCGTTCTCTGGTCAAGCGGCCCAAGCTTCTGCTGCTCGACGAGCCGATGTCCGCGCTCGATAAAAAGATCCGTCAGAAGACGCAACTCGAACTCGTGAACATCATCGAGAAAGTCGATGTCACGTGTGTGATGGTGACGCACGATCAGGAAGAAGCGATGACGATGGCGAGCCGCCTCGCTGTGATGAGCGAAGGCCGCATCGTGCAGATCGGTTCGCCGAGTCAGGTGTACGAGCACCCGAACAGCCGCTTCTCCGCCGAATTCATCGGCTCGACCAATCTGTTCGAAGGCGTCGTCGTCGAAGACGAACCGGATCACATTTTCGTCGAGAGCGAAGAGCTCGAGACGCGCATGTACGTGAGTCACGGCGTGACGGGACCGCTTGGCATGCCGGTGGGCATTTCGGTGCGCCCCGAACGCGTGAAGGTGTCGCGCGAAAAGCCGGGGGCCGCACACAACTGGGCACGCGGCGTGGTCTCGGATGTGGCCTATATGGGCAGCTATTCGCTGTATCACGTACGCCTGCCGAGCGGCAAGACAGTCGTGTCGAACCTTTCCAGTTCGCATCTGCTGAGCGAAGGCGCGCCCTCTTATAACGACGACGTATTCGTCTACTGGTCGCCCAATAGCGGCGTGGTGCTGACGCAATGAAAAATCCCGCCTCCACTCAAGTCGCGCTTCATGCGCCGCGCGGCGGCAGCGCCCTTGCCGCGCTGAAAAAGCGTGCGGCGCGCTTCGTTCCGTCGGGCCGCAGCGTCGTTATCGGCGCACCGTTTCTGTGGCTCACGCTGTTCTTCGCCCTGCCGTTCGTGCTGGTCTTCAAGATCAGCTTCGCCGATCTGCGGCTCGGCATTCCGCCTTATACGGAGTTGCTGACCGTCAAGGACGGGATGGTGCATTTCGCCCTTCAGCTCAGCCACTATGCGTTTCTGCTGCAAGACGATCTCTATGTCGCGACCTATATCAGCTCGCTGAAGATGGCGGCGGTATCGACGTTCTTCTGTCTGCTGATCGGCTATCCGATTGCGTATTACATCGCGCGTTCGGCGCCGGCCACCCGCAACCTGCTGATGATGGGCGTGATGCTGCCGTTCTGGACGTCGTTCCTGATTCGCGTCTACGCATGGATCGGCATCCTGAAGGACGACGGCCTGTTGAATCACACGCTGATGGCCGTCGGTCTGATTCACTCGCCGCTGCGGCTCTATCACTCGGATGCGGGCGTCTATATCGGCATGGTCTATTCGTATCTGCCGTTCATGGTGATGCCGCTCTACGCGCATCTGGTGAAGATGGACCTGACCTTGCTCGAAGCCGCATACGACCTCGGCGCAAAACCGTGGACTGCATTCACGCGCATTACGTTGCCGCTTTCGAAGAACGGAATCATCGCGGGCAGTCTGCTGGTCTTTATTCCGGCGGTCGGCGAATACGTGATTCCGGAACTGCTCGGCGGCGCCGACACGCTGATGATCGGCCGCGTGATGTGGGATGAATTCTTCAATGACATGGACTGGCCGATGGCCTCGGCCGTGACGGTGGCGATGGTGTTGCTGCTGCTCGTGCCGATGGCGATATTCCAGTACTACCAGGTCAAGGAACTGGAGGGCGCGAAATGATCAAGCCAAATAAACCGCTGTCGGTCGGTGTGCTGACGCTCGGATTTCTGTTCCTCTATATCCCCATCGTCAGCCTCGTGGTGTTCTCGTTCAACGAGTCGAAACTCGTCACGGTCTGGTCCGGCTTCTCGCTGAAATGGTATGGCGCGCTGCTTCAGGACGGCGAGTTGCTCAGCGCCGCATGGCTGTCGATGAAGATCGGCTTGATGACTGCGTGTGCGTCGGTCGTGATCGGCACATGGGCGGGCTTCGTGCTCGCACGCTTCGGACGCTTTCGCGGCTTCACGCTGTTCACCGGGATGATCAACGCACCGCTCGTGATCCCCGAAGTGATTCAGGGTATCTCGTTGCTGCTTCTGTTCGTTGCGCTCGAACAGATGCTCGGCTGGCCCAAAGGCCGCGGCGTCTTCACGATCTGGATCGGTCACGTGATGCTGTGCGTGTCGTATGTCGCGATCATCGTGCAGTCGCGGGTCAAGGAACTGAATACATCGCTCGAAGAAGCCGCGCTCAATCTCGGCGCCACGCCGCTCAAGGTGTTTTTCGTCATCACGTTGCCGCTGATTTCGCAGGCGCTGATGTCGGGCTGGCTGCTGTCGTTCACGCTGTCGATCGACGACCTGGTGTTGTCCGCGTTCCTGTCGGGCCCCGGCTCGACCACCTTGCCGCTGATCGTGTTTTCACGGGTTCGCCTCGGTCTCAATCCGGAGATGAACGCTCTTGCCACGCTGTTCATCACTGCGGTGACGATCGGCGTGATCGTCGTGAATCAATGGATGCTGGCCCGCGACCGCAAGCGTACCCGCGACATGCAGATGGCATTCGCCGTCGCCGACCCGTCACCCGATTCAACCACCGCTGCACCACACGCCGCCACTGCCCGCAAATCGTTCGGGGCAGCAGGCGCATAAGACATTCACTGCCATTGCAATACGACTAACAAGGAGAAAGTTGCATGAGAAAGAAGCTCATCTGCCTGTTGGTGGCGGGCTGTTTGCCCGGCATCGCACTGGCCGACTCGACCAGTGCGCAGATCAAGGCGCTACAGGCACAATTGACCGCGCTGCAAAAACAGGTCAAGGAATTGCAGTCGGAAGTGGCCAGCAAACCGGCCGCCGCGACTGCCGGGGCAAGCGTGGCGACGCCGGCAGTCGCCGCCGCGCCGGTCGATATTTCGTCGCCGGATTACGGCCGCACGCAAGCCACGCTGACCAACGACGACGTCACCACGATGAAGCAGCAGATCGCCAATCAGCAGCTGAAGGTGGACTCGCTCGAGGACGCGGCGCAGACCGGACCGATCGCGGGCCTGTCGGTGACGGGCTATATCGACCCGACGTATCTGTACAACCGCGCGCAAAGCAGTTCGGGCTTCCTGTTCGCGAACCACGAGAGCGCGTACAACTACTTCAACAGCACCTTCGGCGACCTCTATCTCGACATCAAGAAGACGTTCGGTGTCGGACCGATGGCGCCGTCGGCGGAAATCACGTTGATGCCCAACCGCGGCAACGGTATTTCGCTGTTGACGAACGAGCACGGCGACATCGGCAGCGACATCCTGAACACGGCCATTCTCAATGTGCCGTTGACCGCGACCACCACGCTCGTGGCCGGTTTGATTCCGAGCTTCGGCGGGTATGAAGTGCAGCAATCGAACCAGATGCTGACGTTGACGCACAACCTGCTGTACGACTTCTCGGACCCGGGCAGCTATATCGGCATCGGCGCGAACTACTCGACCGGCGACTGGGCGTGGAAGTTCTTCCTGGGTAACGAGCAGTACCGCACTTACGGCGCGACCACGCAGACCGGCACCAACGCGCTCGGCGATCCGATCACCACCAGCAACAAGATTCCGACCTTCACGGCACGCGTGGATTACACATGGTCCAGCGCGCTCGACGTAGGCGGCTCGATCAATATCGGTCGTCAGACGCTCGCCAGTTCGATCGACGATAACGGCGTGACGCACTACGGTGTCGGTGGCGCGGCGTCGAGTTCCGGCGGCACGTTCTTCTTCGGCGAAGCCGACCTGACCTACCTGCTCGCCGACGTGCAGTACAACGCCGAAGTCGATTACGGTCAGCAGCAGAACGCGGCCTACAACGGCGGCAACGCGCAGTGGTACGGTCTGTCGCTGCTCGCGCACCGCAAGTTCAGCTTGCCGGTGGTTGGGCGGATGGGCGTGACGGGCCGTTACGACCTGCTGGTGGATAGCAAGAACGGCGGCGGTGGCGGCGGCATTGCGTTGAATTCGAACGGCATGGACACGTCGAACGGGTTCGGCATCGGCGCGGACTGTCTGGCGAATTCGCAGGCGAACGGCGGACTCGGCTTCGAGTGTAAGGGCGCCATCCGTCAGGACGTCGCGCTCGATTTGCTGTTCTTCCCGACGCAGCAGATCACAGTCAAGGTCGAATATCGCCACGACTGGGCCAACAAGAACGTATTTCTGCGCAGCGACGGTTCGTACAGCAAGTCGAACGACCTGATCGGCACGCAGCTTATCTACTCGTTCTAACGAAACCGGACCGGCGCGCGGCACGGGTTTATCGCTGCGCCCCGGTCCTTTCAATTTTTCTGCCTATGCCGAGCTTTGCCAATCAGCGTCACGTTGCATCGTATTACGCGGCGACCGCCAACGACACCACGAACCATCCGACGCTCGAAGGAACGATGTCGGTGGATGTGTGCGTGATCGGCGCCGGACTCACCGGCGTATCGACCGCACTGAATCTCGCCGAACGCGGCTATTCCGTCGCAGTGCTCGAAGCGTCGAAAACCGGATGGGCGGCGAGCGGCCGTAACGGCGGCCAGTTGATCGGCGGCTTCGCGTGCGATATCGACACCTTCGCGCCGTTCATGGACCGCGCCGATCTCAAGCGCATGTGGGACATGGGCATCGAGACGCTCGACATCGTCAAGGAACGCGTGGCGAAGCATAAGATCGATTGCGATCTGACGCTCGGCTATATGACGGCCGCCAACAAACCCCGCAATGCCGACGCATTGCGCGAATGGCGCGACGACGCGCTCAAGCGTTTCGGTTACGACCAGTTCCATTACGTCGAACGCGACGGCATGGCCGACTACGTGCAATCGTCGCGATATGTCGGCGGTCTTTACGATGCGGCGGGCGGTCATCTGCATCCGTTGAATTACACATTGGGTCTGGCACGCGCGGCCTGCGAAGCGGGCGCGAAAATTTTCGAAAATAGCTGCGTCACGTCGTTGCGCACGAGCGCAGGCGGTCATCGCGTCGAGACGGCGCGCGGCGCGGTGCAGGCGAAGTTCGTCGTACTCGCGTGCAACACGTATCTCGGCGCGCTGTCGCCCGAACTATCGCGCAAGATCATGCCGGTCGGCACCTACGTGATCGCCACCGAGCCGCTCGATCCCGCGCGCGCGGATGCATTGATGCCCGCGAAGGCCGCGATGTGCGACTCGCGTTTCGTGCTCGACTACTTCCGTCCGTCGCCCGACAAACGGATGCTGTGGGGCGGCAAGGTCAGCTACTCGACGCTCGCGCCACGCAACCTGGCCGAAGCGATGCGGCGCGACATGCTGAAGACATTCCCGCAACTGGCCGACGTGAAGATCGACTATGCGTGGGGCGGATTCGTCGATATCACGATGAATCGCGCGCCGCATTTCGGCCGTCTGTCGCCTACGGTTTACTTTGCGCAAGGCTTCTCCGGACACGGCGTGAATACGACCGGACTCGCCGGCAAACTGATTGCCGAAGCGATCGATGGACAGGCGTCGCGCTTCGATCTGTTCGGCAAGATTCGCCACCGTGACTTTCCCGGCGGCGCTACACTGCGCACCCCTGCCCTCGTGCTCGCGATGGCCTGGTATCGAATCAAGGATCTGCTTTGATGGCTGACAGTCTCGACCACCGCGCCGATGCGCTGATTCGCAACTCGTTCTACGAGGCGTCCGTCACGCGCGCCGCCGACGACGACCCGGTTCTCGAAGGCATGCACGAGGTCGACGTATGCGTGATCGGCGCGGGTTATGCGGGCTTGTCGGTCGCGCTCGAATGCCGCGCGCGCGGCCTGTCGGTGATCGTCGTCGATGCGCACCGGCCCGGTTGGGGCGCGTCGGGCCGTAACGGCGGACAGACACTGGTCGGCTTTGCGAAAGACGAAATCTTTGAACGGCAACTCGGCAATCAGGGCGCGCGCGCCGCGTGGGCGATGTCGGTCGAAGGCGTCGCGCTGGTGCGCGAGCGGATCGAACGCTACGGCATCGCGTGCGATTTCACGCCCGGCTATCTGACGGTCGCGACCAAACCGAAGCGCGTGCCGGACCTGCGCGCGTGGATGGAATCGGCGACGTCGCGTTGGGGCTACGACCGTCTGTCATGGCTCGACACCGACGAAATCCGCGCGCGCATCGCGTCGAAGCGCTATCTGGCGGGCGTCTACGATCCGTTCTCCGGGCATCTGCATCCGCTCAAATATTGTCTCGGTCTCGCGGATGCCGCGCGTCGCGAAGGCGCGCAACTGTTCGCGCATTCGCCGGTGATCGACGTGTTGCGCGGCGCACGACCCATCGTGCGGACCAGCAAGGGCGAAGTGCGTTGCCGCTTCGTCTCGGCGTGCGGCAATGCGACGATCGGCAACGTTTTGCCTGCGGATATCGCCGCACGCGTCGCGCCGATCGCGTCGTACATCATCGCGACCGAACCGCTCGGCAACGAACGCGCGGACGCGCTGATCGCAGGACGAGCTGCGGTGTGCGACAACAATTTCTTCCTCGATTACTTCCGCGTGTCGGCGGACCATCGTGTGCTGTTCGGCGGTCGTGCGAGTTCGACGGGCGCATCGCCGCTCCAATTGACCGAAGAGATTCGCAAGCGCATGGTCGATGTGTATCCGCAACTCGCCGATGTCAGGATCGAATACGCGTGGGGCGGCTTTGTCGATGTGACGCGCAATCGCGCACCCGACTTCGGCTCGATCGATCCGAACTACTTCTACGTGCAGGGCTTTTCCGGTCATGGCGTTGCGTTGACGGGGATCGCCGGACGTGTGGTCGCGCAAGCGATGGCTGGCGAGAGCGCCGCATTCGATCTGTTTGCGCAGTTGCGTCATGCGCGCTTTCCGGGCGGCTCGGCGTTGCGCGGGCCGGTGCTGGAGCTTGGGATGCTGTATCACCGGTTGCTGGAGCTGTTTTAGGGTGTGGCGCTGAAGATGCGCGATCCATGCGCGATCCATGCGTATGGCGCATGCAGGGCAACGCTGGCAGAATGCACATTCCGTTTCGCGTTTGCCCTGCTGCTCAGCACCTCACGAGGCACCGATGACCGCTCAACTCACTTCCGTTATCGCGTCGAAATTCGCCGGTCTGGCGCTCGATCATCTAACGCGCGAATATCCGAACAAGCTCACGCATTCTCTCGCCGGTCCGTCCGACGTACAAGGCCCGCGCGCACTGCATCCGATCTTCTACGGCAGCTATGACTGGCACTCATGCGTGCATGGCTACTGGCTGTTGCTGCATCTGATCGCGCGGTTTCCCGATCTGCCCGAAGCATCGAAAATCGTCGCTGTCGTCGATCATCATTTCACCGAGGCGAATGTCGCGGGCGAACGCGCGTATCTCGACCTGCCGCACAATCTCGGCTTCGAGCGGCCTTATGGCTGGGCGTGGCTGCTGGCGCTCTCCGCGCAAGTTCAGGCCCTGCCGCAAGCCGAAGCCGAACGGTGGTCGCGCACCATCGCGCCGTTGACGGACACGTTCGTCGAACGGTTCGAATCGTTTCTGCCGAAAGCGACCTATCCGCTGCGCGTCGGCACGCATTTCAACATGGCGTTCGCACTCGCGTTGACGCTTGACTTCGCGCGTCAAACTTCGCGCGATTCACTCGCGGCACTGATCGAAGAGACGGCGCGACGCTGGTTTCTGAACGACGTGGGATGTCAGGCGTGGGAACCGGCAGGCGACGAGTTTTTGTCGCCGTCGCTGATGGAAGCGGAATTGATGCGCCGTGTCTTGCCACAGGATCAATTCATCGAATGGTTCGGCGCGTTTCTGCCGGATATCGCGCTGCGTCAACCGGCAACGCTGTTCGAACCAGTAACGGTCAGCGATCGCACCGATGGAAAGATCGCGCATCTGGACGGGCTGAATCTGAGCCGCGCATGGTGCCAGCGCTCGCTGGCCCGCGCGCTATCCAACGACGATCCGCGTCGCGCAGTGCTGCTCGATTCCGCCGACCGTCATCTGGCGAGCGCGCTCGATCATGTCGCCGGCGATTACATGGGCGAGCATTGGCTCGCCACGTTTGCGACACTCGCGCTGGAAGCGTAGTCATGCATGCGTGATAGATGGCTGATGCATGCATGCGCAATACGCATGCATGCATGACCACTGGCCGCTACTTCTGCACGGCGCTGCTTCCCGGCATACCGTCCAGCGTCGTAATCGCCAACGCCGGATCGGCACCAATCTCCTGCTCCGTAAAGCGGAAACGCAACCACGCACCGCGCGCGAACGCGCGGGTCGCGTCGGCGAAATGCGGCGACGCCGGATCGTCCGATTGCGAATGCGCGAGCATCGTGTCCGCATCGACACCGGTTTTATCGAAGCTCACCACCTGCATATACGTGTCGCCATGACCGTTGCGGTCCATCGAATAACCGGCAGCGTCGAGCGAATGTTGCGGACACACCACCGTGAAATAGCCGGCTTCGCCGCAACCGCCATAAAGCGGCACACGTTCGGCGCCGCGACGCGTGTAAAGAAGCTCACCGCGCGTCGAGTCGAGTGCGAAACCATACTGACGCAATGCCTGCACGGCGTCGCCGAGCGCCTTTCGCAACGCTTCGACGGTGGCGGGATCGTCGGTTTTCAGGCCGCGCGGCGTGTCGAGCGGTGCATGCGGATCGAACTGCGTCCGATACAACTGCGCCGCCGGCAACGCACTCGCGCGATGCCAGAATTCGTCCCACAGGTTAGCGCCGCGCGCGTTCGTCTGCGCGGTGCCGTCCCACGCCTGCAACACCTTGCACGCGGCGTCGAGGTCGCCATTGCGCGGCGTGGCGGTCGCCCCACTGTCCTTGCAGACGGCATCGATCAGCGGACGACGGAACAGCTCCTCCGACGTCGACCTGCTGTCCAGCACGCCCGCTTCGAGCGACTGTCGGGTGACGCCGCCCGGCGCGCTTTGCAGGCTCGCGGCCAGTTGATGACCCAGCCGCGTGCGCAGCGTCTGAACCGTGCCCGCCTCGCCCGTGACGCGCGGAAAGCCCGTCAACGGCGCGGCCGGATTCGTCAGCCAGTAACTGCCGTTGAAATTGCCGACGTAGTCGTCACGTGCCATCGACGGCATCTGCGCGACCGGCAGCGTGCCGCTCTCCGTCGCGCCCGGCGTGCTGCGCCAGTCGCAGGCGCTTTTCGATCCGTCGAGAAACGGCACGCCCGGCGCTTTTGCGTCGAACGCGCGGCCCAGCGGCGGCGTGCACGTTTGCGCGAGCGTGTCGGGCACGCCCGGCATCGCGCCGATATCGGCGAACCACACGCGCGGATCGGCGCGGCCGATCGCGAACGTATTGACCCACGGCGTCGCCGCGAGCCGCTTCTGGATCGCGATGAAATCGTCGAGCGACTTGGCCTGGTCCCACGCAAGGAAATTCTCGAACACACGCATGTTGTCCGCGTTGACGTCGCGCAGCGCGAACGCATGCTGCGCATTCCACGCCAACGCAGGCGACATCGACGACAGATCGATCATCGGACCGAAACGCGACCGGTACAGCGTGCGCGTCACCGGCGTCAACGAACCGTCCGCATTGCGCGATTGCACGGTCACGGGCACGGCCGTCATCGCTTCGGGATGACCGTCGTACACGTAGCGGGTCGGCTCGCCCGGCACCAGCGTCAACTGGAAAATGCCGAAGCGGCGCGCCGACGACACGGTATGCGTCCACGCGACGTTGTCGTTGAAGCCGATCATCACGACCGGCACGCCGAGGAACGACACGCCCGCGACGTTGAGCTGGCCGGGGATCGTCAGTTGCGCCTCGTAGAAACGGTCGGGACCGGTCCAGAACCAGTGCGGATTGCCGAACAGCAGGCTTGCGCCGTCGTGGGTCGTCTTCGCGCCGAACGCCAGCGCGTTACTGCCGATGCCGTCGCGCCCGCCCATTTCCAGTCGCGACGGTGCGAGCGCGATCGTGACGGTGTCATCGTGCGGGTTTTGCAGCGCAGCCTGCTTCGCCGGTTCCAGCGACGACTGCGGCGCCGCGCCGGTTGCCGGTGGCTGCGCTTTTGCGATCGCCTCCGCGAAACGTGCCGCGCCGCCCGCGAGCGTCGCCGCGATCAGGCGGCGATACACGTCGTCGGCGGTGACCGGTTTGACCCACGGCTGGGTGGTGCACGCGGCATGCGCACCGGCAAAACGCCCTTGCCGCTGATCGTCGAGATAGCGGTCGTAACCGGCCGCGAATCCTTCGACCAGCTCACGTGTGCGCGGTGTCTGCGCGGCACGGAAACGCGCTACCGCGTCGTCGCCGTCCACCAGACGAAAGAAGAAATCCGCATCGAGGTTGCGCGGCTGTCCGAACGTTGCCGCCGTGGACGGCCGCGCGTCCGGACCGAAATTCGCGGACCGTTCGCCGCGGAAGGTCACGAACGAATCGGCGAGCGTGCACAGATTGTCCTGCGCCTGCACATAGCCGTAACCGTAGCCCAGACTGCCCCAGTCGTTCGCCGTGACGTGCGGAATGCCGTCGGCGGTGCGACGGATATCGGCGTGATAGGGATCGGTACGCATGACGCGCTGTTGCGCGCAGCCGCCCAGCAAGGCGGCACAACTGGACGTGACCATCACGGCCAGTACGACGGCAAGACTTTTCATCGATAAAACCCGGATTCAGTGCGCGAAGCTGATAGGGGCGCCGCCGTGCGGATGCGGCACGGTGCCCATCGGAATGCCGTAGATCGCGCTGAGCGTGTCGGCGCGCATCAGGTCGGCGGCGGGTCCGCTCGCGAGCAGGCTACCGCCCTTCAGCGCGATCAGATCGTCGCAGAAACGGCCCGCCATGTTGATATCGTGCAGCACCACGACCACGCCGATGCCGCGCTCTTCGCTGAGCCTGCGCACCAGCGCCAGCACTTCGATCTGATGCGCGATATCCAGTGCCGAGATCGGCTCGTCGAGCAGCAGGCATTCGCTGTCCTGCGCGACCAGCATCGCCAGCCACACGCGTTGCCGCTCGCCGCCCGACAGGCTGTCCACCGCGCGATCCGCGAAGCGCACCACATCGGTCTGCTCCATTGCTTCGAGCACCTTGCTGGCGTCGCTCGGCGAAAAACGCCCCAGCGCGCCGTGCCACGGATAGCGGCCGAGCGCGACCAGTTCGCGCACGGTCATGCCGTCGGCGGCGGGCAACTGCTGCGGCAAATACGCGACCTTGCGCGCGAACGCACGGCTTTCCCAGTCGCCCAGCGGACGGCCCGCGAAACTGACGGTGCCGGTAGTCGGCTGCTGCTGGCGCGCCAGCAGTTTCACCAGCGTCGATTTGCCGGACCCGTTGTGGCCGATCAATCCGCACATCCGGTGCTTCGACAGACTCAGCGACAACGGCTTGAGCAAGGTGCGCCCGCCTGCGTCGAACGACACGTTGTCGAGCGAGAAAATCGTCTCGGCGTCCGACGTCGCGGCACGCCGCAACGCGGGACCGGCCGGGTGATCGGGCGACGACTGAATGGTGTCCTGCGCGGTCGGGGAATTCACGTTCATGGGACGGTTCATTGAGTCGCGAGGGTGGCGTGAGGTGCGCCCGCATAGCGCGCGAGCAGGTCTTCGCCGGGACCGGATTCGACCAGCTGGCCGTATTCCAGCTTGATATAGCGGTCGGCCAGATGGAAATAGCGGTCGTCGTGGGTAATCACCACGACGGTCTTGCCGCGCGCTTTCAGTTCGGGCAACAGCTGCCGGTAGAACACGTCCTTGAACAGCGGGTCCTGATCGGCGGCCCATTCGTCGAACAGATAGAACGGCCGGTCTTCCAGATACGCGACCAGCAACGCGAGACGCTTGCGCTGCCCTTGCGACAGATTGAGCGTCGAAAACGCGCCGTCCTTGATGCTGACCTTGTGATCCAGTTGCAGATGCACGAGCAGCGCCTGCGCGGCCTGATCGAGGCCGTCCACGCGAATGCCGAGCAGGCTGTCGAACAGGAAGAAGTCGTTGAACACCACCGAGAAATGCTGGCGATAGATATCGCGCTCCGCTTCGCCGACCGGCTTGCCGTTCAGCAGGATGCGGCCGCTTTCGGGCGGATACAGACCGACCAGCATTTTCGCGAGCGTGGTCTTGCCGCTGCCGTTGCCGCCGATCAGATACACCAGTTCGCCGGGCCGGAACGACAGATCGACCGGGCCGAGCGTGAACACGTCGTTTTCCTTTTCACGGAAATAACGATGCGTGACGCCTTCGAGCACGATGCTGTCGAAGGCATCGACGGACGGCGGCGTCTGCGTGTTTTCGAGCGGCAATTCGGCGTTGACCTGTTCGATCCGTTCGAGCGCGACGCGCGCGGTGCTGATGTTCGGAATCGCGGACAGCAGCGCTTCGATCGGCATGATCATGTACAGAAACACCATCGCGTAACCGGACATCACGTGCGTGTCCACCGGGAACAGACGTGCCACCACGAACAGCGTAATGCCGATAAACGCAAACAGGATGAAGCTTCCCCAACTCGCGGCGGCCGCATACAGCACGTAGCCGCGGGTGCGCTGCACGCGCACCGCTTCGACGTTGGTCGCGAGCGTGGTGTCGATGAACGCGTCGCGCCGCTGGCGATGCAGCTTCAGTTCCTTCGCCCCGTCGAACAGCGCGCGGAAATGCTTGACGAGTTCGTCCTCGCGACGGCGCGACGCGCGCAGGTGGAACAGCGCGCGGCCGTTCGCCAGCCGGAAACCCGCCGCGCCGATCCCGATGGTCAGGATCGCCACCAGCAGAATCTTCCACGACAGGAAACTCAGATAGACGAGGCAACCGACGATCACCGCGCTTTGCATCGCGAGTGCCGGCATGCCGACGAACAGCATCACGATCGCGTCGAGATCCTGTGTAAGCACCGCGAGCGAGCGCGACGCGCCCTGCTGCTCCAGATGACGGAACGACGCGTCGCCGAGGCGGCGGATGGTTTGCATCCGCAGCGTGGCCTTGGCGTGCTGGCCGAGATACATGAACAGCGTTTGCGACAGCGTGCGCGTCAGCAGCACGACCACACCGAGCAGCAGGAACTGCCAGCCCAGTTCGGCGAGATGCGCGCTGGTGGCCGATAGCGCCTGGTTGATCAGCGCGATCAGCCCGGCATTACCGAAGCCGCTGACGAGACTGGTGATCAGCGCGACGAACAGGATCCAGCGTGAATCGCGCGCGAGCTTCAAGAGCAGAGACATGGAACTCCTTGAGACAGTGCATCATGAACCGGACGGACCTTGCGATCCGCGCCGGAACATCGTGATGATCAGATAGAGTCCGCCGAGCAGCGTAGCCATCACGCCTGCCGGCATTTCTTGCGGAAACAGAACCCAGCGGCCGAGCCAGTCGGATGCGACCATCAGCGTCGCGCCGAATGCCGCCGACACCAGCAGCAGCGGCGTGGCTCGCCGGATACCCAACATGCGGGTCATATGCGGCGCCATCAGGCCGATAAACGACAACGGGCCGATCACGAGCGTCGCAACGGCCGTCAGCAACGCGCTCGACATCAGCAGACCGAAGCGCGCCACGGAAATATCGACACCCAGCCCGCGCGACACCGCATTGCCGAGCGGCAGGATTTCCAGCCAGCGACGGCTGAACGGCACCGCGACGAGCGCCGCCAGCGCGACCAGTGCGACCAGACACGCCATCGCCGGACCGACGTTGTACGTCGATCCCGCCAGCAGATTGTAGAGGATGATGACACGCGGATCGCCGCTCGAAATCGCAATCGTCGAGACGGCCTGGAACACCGCGCTGATGGTCATGCCGGCGAGAATCAGCGTGTCCGGCGCGAACGACGACGCGCGCGCGAACAGCACCAGCGCGCACAGCGTCAGCACCGAACCCGCCGCACACCAGATCAGGAAAGTCGGCAGACCCGGATGCGCGGTGAGGAACAGCGCGCCGGTCAAACCGAACGCGCCGCCTGCCGAAATACCGAGCAGATCCGGGCTCGCCATCGGATTGCCGGTCATCCGCTGCACGATGCCGCCCGCCAGCGCCAGCAACACCCCGACGCCGAGCGCCGCGACCACGTGCGGCAGACGCAGGAACAGCAGGCTCGCGACTTCGTCGGGACGGCTCAGATGCCAGCCGTCGAGTCCGCGTCCGAGCCCGAGCGACACGCCGATCACCAGCACCAGCAGCACGACGCTGACACCGGCCGTGATGCGCAGGCCGCGCGCCGACATCGGCGCGGACGGCACACCCGGCGTCTGCGCGAGATCGGGGCGTCCGTGCAGACGGCGCAGCATCATCAGCAACAGCGGTGCGCCGAGCAGCGTCGTGATCGCGCCGGTCGGAATCGCCATGCCGAAATGCACGGTGCACAGCTGCGCGAGCTGATCGGCGAGCCACAGCAGCGCCGCGCCGAACAAAGGCGACCAGATGATCCGCTCACGCAGCCGCCGCGCGCCGGCCAGACGCGCCAGCGACGGCGCGGCGAGTCCGACGAAGCCGATCACGCCGACCGCGCTGACCACGAACGCGGTAATCAGCAAGGTCAGAAACAGCGCAATACCGCGTGTCGCGCGCAGCGACACACCGAGGCTCGACGCAACCGTATCGCCGACATCGAACACGGCCATCGGACGCAGGCACAGCAGCACCAGCGCGATGCACGGTGCGAGCCGCACGCACAGCGACGACGCGATGCCCCAGTCGTGCTGACCGAACGAACCGCCGCCCCAGACCAGCAACCCGCTCAACAGATCGTAGTGAGAAATGGCCAGCGCGAGACTGAAGGCGCCGCAGCACAGATTGACGATCATCCCGCCGAGGATCAGCGCGAGCGGCGACATTCCGCGTCGCGCCGCCAGCGCAAACACGGCACCCAGCGCAACGGTTCCGCCGACCAGCGCCACTGCATCGCGACCGCCGCCGAGCCAGCCCGGCGCATAGACGGTGGCAAGCGCAAGCGCGAGCCATGCGCCGGGGAAAATGCCGAGCGTCATCGGTTCGGCGAGCGGATTGCGCAACACCTGCTGGGTCGCGACACCGGCGATACCGAGTGCCGCGCCGCACAGCCAGGTCACCGCGACGCGCGGGAAATCGCTGTAGTGAACCAGCAGTTGCTGAAGATCGACCGGCGACGGCGCGACCAGCGCCTGCCACCACGATGCGGGCGGCAGCCGGTCGTCGAGCCGCAGCATGAACAGCAGCGCGGCCAGCACGGCGATCGCGCAGACCGGCAGCAGCGGCGAACGCCGCAGCGGTACGAAAGGCGTCGTCACGGCGCTTTTCATGCATGCTCCGGGGTGCGTGCAGGGGCGGCGCTGAACGCATCGACCAGCGCGTTGGCGAAGTATTGCGCGGAGAGGATGCCGCCTTCGGCAGGCGCGCCCGCCATGCCGATCATCCGGCCGTCTTTCGAAAACGGCATGGCCTGCCAGACGCGGCTCGCCTTCATCATCGTCGCGGTCGATGCGGGGAGCGGCTTCACGTAGACCAGCGTGGCGTCGCCGGTCGCGTCGAGCGCGTCGAAACCGATGATCGAATATGGCGCCCGCTGGGGTGCATGGCGCCATCCGTTGCGCAGGCCGAGTGTCGTCAGCAGTTCGCCGTACAGGCTGTGCGAGCCGTACACGCGCAGATGCGATTCATCGACGAAACGCACCATATAGACCGATGCGTCGCGCGCGGCAGGCAGCGCGGCGAGACGTGCGCGAGCGGCGTCGAGCGTGCGGTTCGCCTGCGCGACGACGGCCTCGCCGCGTGGCACGCAATCGAACCGCCGCGCGAGTTGCAGCGTTTCCGCGCAGGCCGTCACATACGGCGTTTCGCTCGATGACAGCATGTCTAGCGTGACGGTCGGCGCGATCCGTTCGAGCGACGCGCGCATCGATGCGTGAGCGGGCGTGATCACGATCAGATCGGGTTTCAGCGCGAGCATCAGTTCCATGTTCGGCTGGAACATCAACCCGAGATCGACGACGGAATCCGGCACCGGACAGGCGGTGAAATTACGCCGGAAGCCCGGCACGTTCGCCATCCCGACCGGCACCACACCGATCGACAAGGTCAGTTCGGTGAGTCCCCAGTCGAGCACGATGATCCGGCGCGGCGTGTCCGCACGCGCGATTGTGCCGGTTGCGCCCATTGCGTCGATACCACCGGCAGCGAAGGTTGCCGCGCCCAGCAGCGCGTTCAGCATGGCCCTGCGATTCATTGCATAAGATCGGTAAGAAGAGATTGCATGGTGTCGGCGACCGGATCGTGACCGGTAACGTCGCGCGCCCGTGCATTGTCCACGGAAAGTGTGAAGGCTTCGAGCGTCGGCGCCGAGAATAATGCCGCAAGTTCGATCTCCACCGACATTTCGCGCGCAATCCGGCGCTGCACTTTCAGGCTCAGGATCGAGTCGCCGCCGAGTTCGAAGAAATTGTCATGCCGTCCGACCCGCGCGACGCCGAGCACCTCGCGCCAGATCGCCGCGACCGCTTCTTCGGTGGCGCCTTGCGGCGCGACGTAGTCCTGGGTTTCGACCGGCTGCGGCGCGGGCAACGCGCGGCGGTCCACCTTGCCGTTCGGCGTCAGCGGCAACGCGTCGAGTACGACGATCGCGGCGGGCACCATATAGTCGGGCAAAGTCTGCGCCAACGCGCTTTTCAGCGCACGGCTGTCAGGCGCGTCGGCAGGCTGCGCGGTGAGATCGGCCGTCACATACGCAATCAGCCGCGCTGTGTTCGCCGTACCGTCCACTATCACTACGGCTTCGCGCACGCCGTCTTGCGCAAGCAGCGCCGCTTCCACTTCGCCCAGTTCGATCCGGAAACCGCGCAACTTCACCTGATGATCGAGCCGGCCGAGATATTCGAGTTCGCCGTCGTCGCGCCAGCGCACGAGGTCGCCGGTGCGATACAGACGTCCGCCGTCGGCGTCGAACGGGTCCGGCACGAAGCGTTCGGCGCTCAGCGCGGCGCGTTGCAGATAGCCGCGCGCGAGTCCCGCGCCGCCCAGATACAGTTCGCCCGCGACGCCGCGCGGCGTCAGGTTCATGCCCGCGTCCAGCACATACGCGACGCGTTCGCCGATCTGCCGGCCGATGGGCGCGTACAGGCCGTCGAATGCGGGATCGACGTCCCACGCGGTCGGCGCGATCACGGTTTCGGTCGGACCGTACGCGCTGATCACGCGGCAATCGCCGAGCGCGCGGCACGCCGCCTTGACGGCATCGGCGGCCCACGCCTCGCCGCCGACGATGCATAGTCGCAGCGCCAGGCTCGCCGCGTCGAGCGACGGATCGGACAGCAGATTGTTGAGGTACGACGGCGTCAGGAACACTACCGTCACGTGGCAGCGGCGGATTTCAGCAGCGAGCCGTTCGGTGGACCAGCGCGCGGCGTCCGCGATCACCAGCGCGCCGCCGACGCTCAGCGGCACGATCCAGCGTTCGTGCGCGATGTCGAAATTGATCGACGCGAAATGCAGTTCGCGGTCGCTGGACGTCATGTCGTAGCGCGCCGCAATCGCCTGACAGTGCATCGACAGCGCGCCGTGCGCGACGCCGACGCCCTTCGGACGGCCGGTCGAACCCGACGTGTAGATCACGTAAGCGAGGTTGTCCGGATGCACGCGGCACGGCGGATTGTCATCCGGTTCGCCGGACAGATCGAGCGTATCGATTTCGAGCACGCGCATGCCGGTCGGCGTCGGAACAGCCGCGCGCACGGCGCTGTGCGCGATCAGCAGACGGATGCCGCTGTCGTCGATCATATAGCCGAGGCGATCGGCGGGATACGCCGGATCGAGCGGCACATACACGCCACCGGCCTTCAGCACCGCCAGCATGCCGACCACCATCTCCACCGATCGCCCGACAGCGATGCCGACCCGCACTTCCGGACCGACGCCGTCACGCATCAGGCGATGCGCGAGACGGTTGGCACGCGTATTCAGTTCGCCGTAAGTCAGGCGGGTTTCCCCTGCGACCAGCGCGAGCGCGTCGGCGTGTTCCGCAGCGCGCGTTTCGATTTTCGCGTGCACGGCATCGCGGCCGAACGGCGCGACGTCGGCACGTCCGAGCGCGAGCAACGCGCTGCGCTGCGCGCGATCGAGCAGATCGAATTCGCCGAGCACGCGATCGGCCGACCCCGCCGCCGCATCGCGCAGCAAACCGGCCATCTGGTGCGCGATAGACGCGACCGCGTCGTCGCCGAACGCGTCGCGAGCGAAGCGGAAGCCGAGTTTCAGCGTGTCGCCTTGCGTGACGCCGAGCGTCAGCGCGTAGCTGGTTTCGTCGCGCGCCTGCACGCCATCGATGCGCAAACCGCCCGGCGAGGTTTCCTTGAGCACGGCATCGACCGGATAGTTTTCGAACACGACGATGCTGTCGAACAGCCCTTGTCCGCCGACTCCCGCCCAACGCTGGATCTCGTACAACGGCGTATGCGCATGTTCCTGTGCCGCCGCGCCTTGCTGCTGCAATTCGCGCAGCCAGTCGCCGAGCTTGACGCTCGCGCGCGGCGTCGCGATCACCGGCAAGGTGTTGATGAACAGTCCCAGCAGATGGGACGCGCCCGGCAAATCGGCGGGACGCCCGGCAAGCGTCGCGCCGAACGTGACGGCGGGCTGATTCGTGTAGCGCTGCAACAGCAGCGCCCATGCGGCCTGCATCAGCGTATTCACCGTCACCCGTTCCCGACGGACCCACGCGACGATGTCGGCGGTCGTCGATGCATCGAGTTCCAGGTTGTGCGATCCATATCCGGTGTCGCGTGCCGCGCGATTGCCGAACGCGTCGGCAAGCCGTGTCGGTCCGTCGATCCGCGCGATCTGCTCGCGCCAGTGCGCGGCGCTGGCGGCGGCATCGTGTCCGCGCAACCAGCCGATATAGTCGCGATAGCGGCCGCCGTGCGCAGGCAGGCTTTGTCCACTGTAATGGCGCAGCACTTCGCCCAGCAGTTGCGACACGCTCCAGCCGTCCATCAGCACGTGATGATGCGTCCAGACGAAGTGATAACGACGCTCGCCGGTGCGTACGAGCGCGAGCCGATGCAACGGCGCGCGCGTCAGATCGAAGCCTTGTTCGAGTTGCGCCGACGCGAGCGTGTCGAGTGCCGTCCGGAGGTCCGGACGGTCGCGCCAGTCATGTTCGACGAGCGGCACATCCGGCGTGTCTTTCGCCCGCGCGACCCACTGCAGCCAGCCTTCGCCCTGCGGCACGAATGCGGTGCGCAGCATGTCGTGACGCCGCGTGACCGCCGCCCACGCGGCGCGAAAACGCACCGGGTCGAGGCCATCGAGATCGGCGCGCAACTGGTTCAGGTAGACGCTGCCGCCGCGTGCGTACAGCGTGTGAAACAGCATGCCCGCCTGCATCGGCGACAGCGGATACAGATCGGCGACTTCGCTCATCGTGAGCGGCAACCGATCGAGTTCGGTTTGCGTCAAACCGGCCAGCTCGAAATCGGACGGCGTCGCGCCGCTGGGACCGCTGCGCCCGTCGATGCCGCCCGTGCAATGCGCGATCACGTCGTTCAATGCTGCGCGCAGCGCGCCGACCAGCCGGTCGACCGTCGATTCGCGATAACGCGCGCCGCTATAGCCGAGCGTCAACGTCAACGCGCCATCGAGTACCTTGCCGCTGACCGACAGCGCATGCGTGAGCGGCGCGTCGTCGGCCTGCGGACGGCCGGACGGTTCGCGCGCGGGTAGCCACGCGGAACGGTTGCCGTCGTTGTCGTCGAAACTCTGATCGAACTGGCCGAGATAGTTGAACACGACCCGCGACGGCTCGATCGCCGCCAGCGCTGCGCGATCCGCGTCGCCGCCGAGGTATTTCAGCACGCCGAAGCCGAGACCGCGATCCGGCACGGCGCGCAGCGTTTCTTTCACGCGGCGCAGCGCCGCGCCGAGTTCGCCTTGCGGTTCGAGCGCGACCGGATAGAGGCTCGTGAACCATCCGACCGTGCCGCTGATGTCGATATCGTCGAACAGGTCCTCGCGTCCGTGCCCTTCGAGATCGATGCGAATCCGTTCGCTGCCGGTCCAGTCGCACAACGCGCGGCCGAGCGCGGTCAGCAGCAGATCGTTGACCTGCGTGCGATACGCGGCGGGCGCGTCCTGCAACAGCTTCTGGGTGGCGATGCGGTCGAGTTCGAGCGTCGCGTGACGGCGATGCGCGACGGTGTTCGCGCCGTCCGGCATATCGCTGGGCAAGGCTGCGGGCGCGGCGGCCACGTCGAGCCAGTAACGCATCTGATCGCGGGCTTCGCTGGTCGTGGCATACCGCGCGAGACGGGCCGCCCAGGCGTCGGTCGAAGCGGTGTTCGCGGGCAACGCAACCGGTTCGCCGCGCTGCAACGCGGCGTAGACGCTGCGCAGTTGCGCGACCAGCAGACGCCACGACACGCCATCGACGGCGAGATGATGGATCGCCAGCAGCAGCCGCGCGCTTCCGTCCGCGACGTCGATCGCGAGCGCGCGCAGCAACGGCCCGTCGTTCAGATCGAGACCGCGTTGCGCGTCGTCGCACAGCGCGGCGATGTCGTCCGTCGTGCCGGCCTGACGAACCCACAACAGCGTATCGGCCGACGGCGCGTCGGCGTGGCGCGCATGCCACGCGCCCGCCGCATCCTGCGAGAACCGCAGACGCAACGCGTCGTGATGCTGCACCAGCGCATGCAATGCGCGCGCCAGCAACGCCGTGTCGAGCGGTTCGCGGCTCGTCAGCAGCACAGCCTGATTCCAGTGATGGCGCTGCGCGAGCGGCACCGGCAGATCGAAGAACCACGCCTGCATCGGCAACAGCGCGGCCGGGCCGTCCGGCACCGGCGCGTGGGCGGCGTTCGCGGCCGGATCGACGGAAACCGGCACTGCGACGGCGGCCAGTTGCGCCACCGACTGACGCTCGAACAGATGACGCGGCGTCAGCCTGAATCCCGCCACGCGCGCGCGATCGACGATCTGCAAGCTCAGGATCGAATCGCCGCCGAGTTCAAAAAAGTTGTCATGCCGGCCGACCTTCGGCACGCGCAACACCTGCTGCCAGATCGCGGCCAGCGCGATTTCGGCGTCGCCCTGCGGCGCTTCCCATGCGCTATCCGCGGGTTCGGTACGTTCGGGCAGCGGCAACGCACGACGATCGACCTTGCCGTTCGGCGACAGCGGCAAACGGTCGAGTTCGACCCATGCGGTCGGCACCATATAGTCGGGCAACACCGCGCCGAGTCCGGCGGCGAGCGTGTCGCGCTGCAACGCCTGCGCGTCGCGAGCCGTGACGTACGCGACGAGGCGCTTGCCGTTCGGGCCGTCCTGCGCCACCACGACGGCGGCATCGACGCCCTGCTGCGTTTGCAGCACGGCTTCGATTTCGCCGAGTTCGATGCGGAAACCGCGAATCTTCACCTGATGATCGAGACGGCCGAGGTAATCGAGTGCGCCGTCGGCGCGCCAGCGCGCCAGATCGCCGGTGCGATAAAGTCGCGCGCCGGCCTCGAACGGATCGGGTACGAAGCGTTCGGCAGTCAGCGACGGCCGGTTCAGATAGCCGCGCGCAAGCCCTGCGCCGCCCAGATAGAGTTCACCGGCGACGCCGACCGGCAGCGGATTCATCGCGCCATCCAGCACATGCGTGCTGACGTTCGCGATGGGTCGTCCGATCGGCACGACCGGATCGCCCGCGCGGCACGTCCAGTGCGTGACGTCGATTGCGGCTTCGGTCGGACCGTACAGGTTGTGCACCTGAACGTGCGGCAAGCGTTGCAGCGCGCGATCCTGCAAGGTCGCGGGCAACGCTTCGCCGCTACAGATCACGTGACGCAAGCTGCGGCACACCGGCGCATCGCCGTCGAGCGACGCGACGAAGGCTTGCAGCATCGGCGGCACGAAATGCAGCGTCGTCACGCGATACGCGTCGATCAGCGCAACCAGCCGCGACGGATCGCGATGATCGCCCGGCCGCGCGACGGCGAGACGCGCGCCGTACATCAACGGCCAGAAAAATTCCCATACCGACACATCGAAACTGAACGGGGTCTTTTGCAACACGGTGTCATGCGCGTCGAGCCGATACGCAGCCTGCATCCACGCGAGCCGGTTGAACAGCGCGCCATGCCGGTTCGCCGCGCCTTTCGGACGACCGGTCGAACCCGACGTGTAGATCACGTACGCGAGATTTTCCGCGTGCAGCGGCACGTCGGGACGCGTATCCGGCTCGCCCGACAGATCGAGCGTGTCCAGTTCCAGCATCTCGCAGGCGGCGTGCGCGCCGAGATGCGACGCGAGACGTTCGCGGATCGCGTGCTGCGTCAGCAGCAGACCGATTCCGCTATCGTCGATCATGTACGCGAGACGATCGGGCGGATAGTCGGGATCGAGCGGCACGTAAGCGCCACCGGCCTTCAGGATCGCGAACAGCCCGACCACCATCTCGACCGAACGCTCGACGCCGATCCCCACCTTCACGTCCGGGCCGACGCCCAACCGCATCAAGCGATGCGCCAACTGGTTCGCACGACGGTCGAGTTCGCGGTAGGTCAGCGTCGTGCCGTCGAACAGCAACGCGACGGCATCGGGCGTCGCGTCGGCCTGCCGCTCGAACCGGCGATGCACCGGCTCCGGCGCGCCGTACTGCGCGTGTTGCGTACTCCACGCAAGCAGTTGCGCGCGCTCGTCGGCGTCGAGATACGGGATCTCGGCCACCGGCTGCGCGGGGTCGCGGCACAGTCCGGCCAGCATCGCTTCGTAGTGGCGGAACAGCCGCGCGATGGTTTCCGCGCGATACAGCGTGCCGTCGTAACGCGCGGTACAGGTCGCGCCATTCGCGCTCAGGCGGATATCGACGCTCAGATCGAAACGGGCCAGCGGGCTTTCGAAATCGACGATCTCGACATCGAGTCCGTCGAGCGTCAGCGCGCCCGCCGACGCGGCGCCCTGCACATTGAACAGCGTCTGGAACAACGGATGACGATCCGCTTCGCGACGCACGCCGAGCGCATCGACGAGCACGGGCAAGGTCACGTCGGCGTGATCCAGCGCGGCGCGCGTATCGTGGCGCACGGCTTGCAACAACGCGCGCCCGGTCATCGACGGATCGATCCGCGCGCGATACACCTGCGTGTCGATAAACAGGCCGATCAGGTCTTCGCATTCGACGCGCGTGCGTCCGCTGGTCGGCACGCCGATGCAGAAATCGGCGCTGCCCGCGTGACGCGACAGCAGCAACTGATACGCGGCCATCAGCGCGACGAACGGCGTGCAGC
Source organism: Paraburkholderia sp. (assembly GCF_028283785.1). Taxonomy (GTDB): domain Bacteria; phylum Pseudomonadota; class Gammaproteobacteria; order Burkholderiales; family Burkholderiaceae; genus Paraburkholderia. The sequence continues at coordinate 193,865 of NZ_JAPWKB010000017.1, forward strand.
GCTCGGCCTTGCAGCGCGCGCGCACCGCGTCGAGCGTGGCGTCGGAGAACGCAAACGTATGCGTGCGCGCGACGCGATCGGACGTGGGCGCACGCGGGGAATCCGTGGGTAATTCGAAGCTGCCGTTCGGCACACCGATGTAATCGGTCCACCATGCGAGATCGGCGCGCGCTTTGGCGGTTGTGAGCAGATTGCGCTGCCACGCGGCGAAATCGGTGTACTGCCATTCCGGTTGCGGCGCGGCGTCCGCGCGGCCATCGTCAGTCTGGCCGTTGACGGCGCGGCGATACGCGTGCGCGAATTCGCGCGCGAAAATCGCGGTGGAACCGCCGTCCGACACCAGATGGTGCACCACCACCGACAGCACATGCCAATCCGCCGCCACGCTCAGCACCCGAAAGCGCGCGGCGCCTTCGGTGGCGAGATCGAACGGACGCTGCGCGTCTTCGGCGAGCGATTGTTCAAGCGCGGTTTGACGCGCATCGCCGGACAACGCCGACAGATCGACGACGCTCAACGGCGTATCGGCGGGAAGATCGGCAATCTGCCAGGGCGTGCCGTCACGCTCGACGAAGCGCGTGCGCAACGCCGCCTGGCGACCACGCACATCGCGCAATGCATGGTCGAGCGTGGCGATATCGAGCGGGCCGCGCAGATGAAATGCGCGCGACAGATGATAGGCCGTGGACAGCGGCGCAAGCCGCTGCATGAACCACAGGCCCTCCTGCACAGGGGACAGCGGCTGCAAACCGGCTGACGCGCCGGGCGGGTTCAACGATCGATGCGCGTCAACTTGCATGCAGCCCTGTCTCCTGATGGATTACCACTGATATTTCGCGCCTGCCAGCAACAGTCGGCCTTGGCCCCAGTAGCAATAACTTGCGCTGGTGCACGACGCGAGGTACTTGCGATCGAGCAGATTGGTCACGTTGAGCGACGCGGTCCAGCCTTGCAGGTTGGCGAAACGGCGGCCGAGGTCGTAGCGCAACGACAGATCCACCAGCGTCGCCGACGACGTCAGGAACGAGTTCGCGGTGTCGCCGTACGAGCCGCCGATATACCGCACGCCGCCACCGAACAGCACGCCTGCGAGCGGTCCGCCCGTCACCGTGTAATCCGCCCACAACGAAGCCGTATTACGCGGAATGCCGACCGGCACCTTGTTCACCGACGCCGAATTGCTCTTCGTATTCAGCAGGTTGGTGTACGTATAGCTCGCGATAAGTTGCAGGTTGTTGGTCAGGCTCGCGTGACCTTCCACTTCGAAGCCTTGCGAGCGCACTTCGCCCGTCAGCACGCTGAAGCCCGAGTGCAGCGGATCGGTGGTCGCGACGTTGTTTTCGGTCAGGTGGAATGCCGACACCGTGACGAAGCTGTTGAAGCCCTTCGGTTGCAGCTTCACACCGACTTCATACTGTTCCGACGTCAACGGCGCGAACGCCTCTCCACCGTAGGTCGAGCCCACTTGCGGCTGGAATCCGCGCGAGTAGTTGAAGTACGGCGCGACGCCGTTGTCGAACGTGTACACCGTCCCCGCACGCCACGTGAACGCGCGATTGAACTGCGACGTGGTCGCGCCCGTCTTGTACGAAGTCTGGTCTTCGCTCGCCCAGTCTTCGCGCACGCCGAACAGGAACGACAGCTTGCCGACGTCGATCTGGTCTTGCGCGTAGACGCCGAGCTGCTTGATGGACTGCGCGTTCGAGGTCGCGTACATGAAGGTGGACGCCGGAATCGCCTGGCCGTACACCGGATCGTTCACGTTCAGCCCCGGCGTGCTGGCGAGGCTGCCGAAGAAGTAGTGATTGAACTGGGTGTTCTGATAGTCGAGACCGACGGTCACGTTCTGCTTGACCGGACCGAGATCGAATTTCGCGTGGACCTGGTTGTCCACGGTATGCGAATTCACCATCCCGCGATTCAGATACGGCGTGCGCGACAGCGTCTCGCCGTCGGCCGCGAAACCGTTGTTGCCGACGTACTTGACCGTCTCGCTGTTATGCAGGAAACGGTAGCTCTGCCTGAACGACCACACGTCGTTCAGGCGCTGATCGAACTGATAACCGATCGATTCCTGGGTCTTGCGGAAGCTGTCGTAGCCCGGCTCGCCCGGATACAGGCTGCGGCTCGGATAGCCGCGCGGCACCGACGTATAGATGCCCGCTTCCGGGTCCGCCTGATAGTTGGCGAACACGGTAAGCGTCGTGTCCTTGGTCGGACGCCACGTGATGGTCGGCGAAATCGCGACGCGCTGCTGGTTCACGTAGTCGGTTTGCGTGCCGGTGTTGAAGCCGTCGGCGGTCAGGCGGTACAACACCTTGCCGTCCTTGTCGATCGGACCGCTGAAGTCGAAATACCCTTGCACGCGTCCGTAGCTGCCCGTCGTAAAGCCGACTTCATGCAGCGGCTGTTCGGTCGGCATCTTGCTGACCAGATTCACCGTACCGCCCGGCGAACTCTGGCCGTACAGCACCGACGCCGGACCGTGCAGCAGTTCGATCCGCTCGAACATATACGGATCGAAGCTCGTCACGTTGTAGCCGAAACCGCCTGCCGGTCCCGGCGTGCGCAAGCCGTTCCAGAATTCGTCCACGAGGAAGCCGCGCGCATACAGGTATTCGAGCGAATCGGTATTGGTGCCGCGCTGCTCGGGGTTCATACCCGACGTGTAGCGCAACGCCTGGGCGACGCTTTGCGCGCCCTGCACGTCCATCTGGTCGCGCGTGACGACCGAGATCGCCTGCGGCGTCTTGATTAGCGGCGTGTCGGTTTTGGTGCCTGCCGTGCTTTGGTGCGCGACGTACCCGACCACCGGACCCGTGCCGGTTTCCGCATTGTCCTTGCCCTTCACGACCACCGCCGGCAAGGTCCCGCCTGCCGTCGCGCCCGATGCCGGACTTGCCGCCGCCGCTGCGGCATCGCCCGACGTGGCGGGCGTGGTCTGCGCGAATGCCGATGTCGCCAGCCAGAGCCCGGCGGCAATCGGCGCAAGCCGCAGAGGGTTCATCGCGCGCGAACGCGCCACATTCCGTTTCATACAGCGTTGTTTTGATTGTTCTGTTGCCATGGTCTCTTGAGGTTTGTCGTGAAAGTGTTTGCGAAATGCAAATGCGAATTATTGGCAATTGGAAATTATAATGACGCCAACTGATTTGTGTGAATTTTCGTTATCACTTTCAGAACTTTTATTAGCTAAGCTGAGTGTTAGCTTTTAGAAAGGTACTCAAGGCGGCCACGGTCGGGTGATCGAAGACATCGCCCGGTGTCAGTTCGGTGTTGAGTTTTCGACGGATGCGTGCGACCAGCTTGATGACCATCAGCGAATCGCCGCCGAGTTCGAAGAAGTCGTTGTCGTCGCCGATTTCGCTCGGGTCGATGTCGAGCAGCGTCGCAAACAGGCTTCGCAATTCGCCATCGACGTGCTGAGCGTCGATAGAAGGCGCGGTGTGTTCCATATGCTGTCCGGAAGGATCGAGAAAGTTGTTGGAAAAAAACGTCAGGCGCTCGCGGCTTCGGCAAATTGCGAACGTTCGACCAGTTCGCTCATCGCGACGACGATCTTGCGCGGCCCCTTGTACGGGTCGCGCGCGTGGGCGACCAGCATGTTGTCGAGCATCAGGACATCGCCCGCCTGCCACGCGAAACGCACCGCGCACCGCTCGTAAGCCGCGCCGATCGTCGCGATCGTGGCGTCGTCGATCTCGCTGCCGTCGCCGAAGTACGCCTGACGCGGCATCCGTTGCGCGCCCGCGAAATCGAGCAGATCGAGCCGCACGTCGTCGTCGAGACAGCCGGTGTGGTGCAGTTGCACCTGATTGAAGAACGACCGCTCGCCGGTGCGCGGATGCACGATCACGGCCGGGCACACGGTGCGCGTTTGCAATTCGTCGTTCGGCAGCCACTCGTACTGAATGCCCGCCGCATCGCAGCGCGCTTCGACGTCGCGACGCTCTTCGGTGTCGAAAAACTCGCGCCACGGCACGTCCAGGCCGCGCGTAAAGGTGCGCACATACATCAACTGCCTGCGCTCGAACGTGTCGACCAGTTGCGCGGGCAACTGTCGCAACATCGCGCGGCAATCGACGATCGGCGTCGCGCCGCCCACCGCCGACGGCAGTTCGCAGAAGAAGAACTGCCGGCGCGGCCAGCGCGGCTGATGCGCACTTTCATTGTGGTAAAGAATCATCTGCTTCTCGGGATACGGCGTGGAGCGATACGTGTTGCGACCGCCCTCCTTCTTCGGCAGATCGCCATATTCGCCGTACAGCCCCGGTGAAATCGTTTCCGCGAACGCTTCGAAAGCGGCCGGATCGGTCAGCCCGAAATCGCGGAACAGCACCGCGCCGTGGCGCAGCAGCCACGTTTCCAGTTGGTCGCGATGCGCGTCGATCCAGCCGGACAGATCGGCAATCGGCGCGACCGGCTTCAACACCAGCGGCATCGTGCCGGCGTCGTCCAGAAAAGACGTCTCGACGGAAGCATCGTGGATCAGGGTTGCATTCATGGATGACGTACTCCCGTTTATTGCGTAAGGGCCACGGCGGTCTGGCCGGCTTGGGGCAGATCGAGCGGTGCGAGAGGATCGGCGGTCACGGCATCGACCAGCGCGCGCCACTGATCGAACCAGTTCGCCACCGTCGATGCATCGAACAACGCGGTCGCGTACACCCATTCGACCTCGTAACCACCCGCTACCGGTTCGACGAACAGCGCCATGTCGAACTTGGATTGCGTGGTGCGCGGACGCAGCAGTTCGATGCCGAGATCCGGCACGCTGGTGTTGTCGCGCGGCAGATCGCGCAAGACGAACAACGCCTGCAGCAGCGGATTCGCATCGCGACGCCGCGTCACCGCCATCGCATCGACGATCCGGTCGAACGGCAACGCGCGATGTTCGAGCGCTTCCCACGTCGCATGCTTCGATGCGTCGAGCCATGCATCGAAACTGGCCGCGTTGGCGCGGTCGTCCGCGATCCGCGAGCGCAGCGGCAACACGTTGATAAAGAAGCCGATCAGCGCTTCGAGTTCGCTGCGGTCGCGACCGGCCACGTCGGTGCCGATCAGCAGATCCGCCTGACCGGTCACGCGATGCAGAAACGCCTGGAAGCTCGCGAGCAGCACGGCGAACGGCGTCATGCCGTGCGCCGCGGCGAGCGTCCGGACCCGCGCGCCGGTCGCGGCGGACAGCGTGAAGCTGCGCGCGTCGCCATCGTGCGACGCCCGTGCGGGACGCGGCCGGTCGGCCGGCAACGCCAGAAAATGCGGCGCACCGGCGAGATACGCGCGCCAGAAATCCTGCTCCGCACGAACCGCCGACGGCGTCAGCCTTTCGCGCTGCCAGACCGCGTAATCGGCGTATTGGACCGCCAACGCCGGTAACGCCGGTGTTGGCTGCGCGCCGTCGCGGCGAACGCGATAACCGGCGCACAACTCGTCGAGCAGAATATGCACGGACGCGCCGTCCGCGACGATGTGATGCAACGCGACGATCAGCACGTGATGCTGCGCGTCGAAACGGATCAGCGACGCGCGCAGCAACGGCGCGGCGGAGAGATCGAACGGTGTCTGCGCGGCCTCGGCGAGCAGGCTCGCGATCGTCCGCTCGCGGTCGCTCGGATCGAGACCGTCGCGTTCGAGCACCGGCATCGGCACATAGAGATGCGGCGCGAGGGTCAGCACCGGATCGCCGTCGTCGTCGCTGGAAAACGACGCGCGCAACACTTCGTGGCGCGCGACCAGCGCGGCGAGACTCGCGTGCAGCAAGTCGGCGTCGAGCGGTCCGCGCAGATCGAGACCGGCCGCCATGTTGTACGACGCGAGCGCATTTCCGGCCAGCTGATCGACGACCCAGATGCGCTGCTGCATCATCGACAACGGCATCGCCGCATCTCGCTCGACCACGCGGATCGGCGCATCGGAGGCCAAACCGGCGGTCGCGCCGCGCAATCCGTCGATCGCCGTCGCCATTGCCTGCAAGCTCGGCGCGGTGAACACCGCGCGCAACGGCAACTCGATCGCCCACGCGCCGCGCACTCTAGACAGCAGCCGCATCGCCGCGAGCGAATGTCCGCCGAGCGCGAAGAAGCTGTCGTCGCGTGCGACAGGCGGCGCATCGGCGGGCAGTTCCAGCAGATCCGACCAGATTCGCGCGAGCGCGATTTCAGTCTCGCCTTGCGGCACGGCGCGCGCGTCGTGGCCGTCATTGCCATTTTTGCGTGTCTTCGCGGGCGGCCGCGCCAGCGCCGCGAGCGCCTGCCGGTCGAGTTTGCCGTTGCGGTTCAGCGGCAAATCCGCGATCACGCGCAACACCGACGGCACCATGTAATCGGGCAACGCAGCCGCAAGCTGCTGCTTCAACCACGCCGCGTCGAGCGTGCAACCGGGCTTCGGCGTCGCGAATCCGGCCAGCCGCGCGCCCGCCACGACGATCACCGCCGCATCGCGCACGCCGTCGAGCGCACGCAGTCGTGCCGCAATCTCGCCGGGCTCGACGCGATAGCCGCGAATCTTGACCTGATCGTCGATGCGTCCCAGATATTCGAGCGTGCCGTCCGCCAGACGTCGCGCGCGGTCGCCGCTGCGGTACAGACGCGCGCCCGGCGTGAACGGGTCCGGCACGAAACGCTCGGCCGTCAGCGCTGCACGGTTCAGATAACCGCGCGCCACACCCGCGCCGCCCAGATACAACTCGCCGGTTTCGCCCGCCTCGACCGGATTCATATGCGCGTCGAGCAACCATGTCGCGCAGTTGTCGAGCGGACGGCCGAGCGGCACGATCGCCGCGTCGCGATTCGCGTGCGCCGCATCCTGCGTCAGAATGCCGACCGTGGTTTCAGTCGGACCGTAGTGATTGACGACGCGGCACGCCGGACGCAATGCGCCGATGGCGTCCAGCAGCGACCACGATGTCGCTTCGCCGCCGAGCACCAGCGTATGCGCGGGCAGAACGTCGGCGGCACGGTCGGCCTGCAGCAACGCATGCAGATGTCCCGGCACGATCTTCAGCACGTCGATCCGGTGCGTCGCCATGTAATGCGCGAAACGGTCGGCGTCGAGTGTCGTGTCGCGATCGACCAGATACAGCGCGCCGCCCGTCGCGAGTGCGCCGAACAGCACCGTATGCCCGAGATCGGCGGCCACCGTCGATACCATCGCGAACCGCGCGCGCAGCGGCAACGCGAGGCGCGCCAGCACTGCATCGACATAGTTGGTCAGCGCGGCGTGCGGAATCACGACGCCCTTCGGCGTGCCGCTCGATCCCGATGTATAGATCACATACGCGGCATCGCGCGGATCGGTCGCGACCGGCCAGCGCTGCGCCGCGTCGGACGTGTGCCGTTGCGCGACGTCGATCGTGACGTGCCGCACGCCGTCGAGATCGTCTGCATAGTCAACATCGTCCGCATCTCCGGAACGCGGCATGTCGGACGCACGCTCCGCGTGTTGATGCAGCACGAAACGCGCGCCGCAGTCGCGCAGCGTCTGCGCGACGCGTTGCGGCGGATTGGCGGCATCGAGCGCGACATACGCGCCGCCCGCCTTCAGCACGCCGATCATCGCCACGACGAACGCCGTCGAGCGATCCGCGACGATCGCGACCAGCTCGCCGGTCTGCAAACCTCGATCGCGCAACCATCCGGCAACCCGCTGCGCACGTGCGTCGAGTTCGCGATAACTGACGCTCGACGCGCCGTCGATCACGGCCGGTGCGTCCGGCTGCGTGACCGCGTGACGCGCGACGCGCATATGAACCGCTTCGCCTGAATACGGAACATGGGTCGGCTCTTGCGTCGGAACCATTGCACCCCGGCTGTCCGCCGAAATCCGCGCACGTGTCTCCGCGCCCAGCAGATCGAGGCCGGCCAGCGTAGCGGCGGCCCGATCGTCCGTCAACGCGGCGGCGAATGCTTCGACCACGCGCAGATACTGCGTCGCCATCCGCTCGACGCTCGCCGCGTCGAATCGCGCGCTCGCATAGGTCAGATAGCCGCGCATCGTGCCATCTTTCGATTCGCGCATATCGAGCGCGAGCGGCACCTTGACGTGCGCGTCGGGAATCTCGAAGCGCGTCGCACGCAGCGCGGGCAAACGCTCCAGCGCGGGATAGTCGTCGTTCAGATAATTGAACGTGGTGTCGAACAGCGGCACCTGCTGCGCATCGCGCGCGGGGTTCAGCCGCTCGACCAGCATATCGAACGGCAGCGCCTGATTCGCCTGACCGTCGAGCGTCTTGCGACGCAGCGTCTCGAACAGTTCCGTGAGCGTCGCCGCGGCGTCGCAGTCGCTGCGCAACACGATCGTGTTGACGAAAAAGCCCACCACGTCCTGCGTTTCCGGCCGTTGCCGGTTCGCGACCGGTACGCCCGTGCGGATTGCGCCGTGTCCCGTCACGCGATACAGCCACGCGTGATACGCGGCCAGCAGCACGACGAACGGCGTCGCGCGATGCCGGCTCGCGACGTCGCGAAGCGTCCGCGACAACGCGGCGGGCAAGCTGAACGACACGCGCGCCGCCGTCCGCGCCGACAGCTGCGCGGCATCGCCGTCGCTGTGCGCAGCGCCCGCTGCCACCGCGCGATCGAACGGCAGATTCAGCGGCGTCGCTTCGTCGGCGAGTTCGTTGCACCAGTAGTCGAGTTGACGCCGCGCGTCGGCGCTATCGAGCCAGCGACGCTGCCACGCGGCGTAATCGACATACGCGATCGACGGCGCGGCGAGATCCGCCTGCGCGCCGTCCAGCGCGGCCCGGTATTCCGCGACGAATTCATCGACGACGATCTGCATCGACCAGCCGTCGGTGGCGATGTGGTGCAGCGCGAACATCAGCAGATGCCGGTCCGCGCCATACCGGACGAGACCGACGCGCAACACCGGCCCACGCAACAGATCGAACGGCGCAGCAGCGAAGCGCTGCGCGCAATCCGCAAGCGCGCGTTCGATGGCGTCGTCGTCATGCAGATCGCACAGATCGGCTTCGAACCAGGGCAACGGCTCCGCCGATCGAACCCGCGGCACAACCGTGTCGCGCGTCTCCGGCGCATCGGCGAAATGCGTGCGCAATGCAGGATGTCGCTCGCTCAGCCGGTCGAAACTGTGCCGCAGCGCATCGATATCCAGCGCGCCATGCAGACGGATACCCGCCGCGATGTGATACGCGCGGCTGTCCGGATCGAGGCGCCACGCGAACAGTTGACGCTGTTGCGCATGCGACACCACCGGCTCATCAGCTGGGTCCAGCGCTTCGATCGGCGCATCCAGTCCGGTCGGTTCGCGCGACGGTTCCGCTTGCGCGAGCGTGTCGCCGAGCGCCGCCGCCATCGCGGAAAGCGTCGGCGATTCGAAGACCTGGCCGATTTCGAAGCGGCGTCCCCACCGTTCGCTCATTCGCACCGCAAGCCGCGCCGCGCTCAGCGAACTGCCGCCCGCAGCGAAAAAATGCGTGTCCGGCGCGAGGCCGATCTCCGCGCCGAGCACCTCGCGCCACAACGCGCCCAGTTCGGCTTCGCGCGGGTCGAGCGTATCCAACGTCTGCACCGACGCCATCGCGCGCGCGGCGTGTGCCGCCTCGACCTGTTCGGCGCCGATCTCGAATGTGCCGCGCTCCCACAATGCGTACATATCCAGCGAGCGATCCTGCCAGCCGTGCCGCGTCGCCGCGCGTTGCAGCTTGCCGCTCGATGTCTTCGGCAATGCTGCCGGATTGAGCAGCACGATCACCGACGGCGTCTCGCCACACGCATCGAACGCGCAACGGCTTACGTGCGCGACGATCTCGTCGGGCGCGAAACGCTTTTTCATTCGCGGCGCGACTTCCAGCGCAAGCGCGAGTCCTTCGCTGCCGGCCAGTTCCGCACCGAACGCGATCACGCGGCCCTTACGCGCGAATTCGCAATGCGCTTCGACGGCCTGCTCGACATCCTGCGGATACAGATTCCTGCCGCGCACGATGATCAGATCCTTCGCGCGCCCTGCGATATACAGCTGTCCATCGTGGACAAAACCGAGATCGCCGGTGCGCAGCCAGCGCGTCGCGCGGTCGCCGTCGAACGCGGTCACGAAGCTCTTCGCGGTGGCGTCGTCGCGTTGCCAGTAACCATGCGCGATGCTCGGACCGCTGACGTGAATCTCGCCGACGCGACCGTCGTCGAGCGTGTGCCCGTTCGCCGGATCGACGATGGCGACCCGATGATCCGCCTGCGTCACGCCGCATCCCACCAGCATCGTGGACGCTGCGTCGCCGTTCGCTTCGACGACCCGCGCCGCCGATAGCGACGCGCTGTCGAAACGGTGCGACACCAGACCCGCGCCGCGCGTGCCGCCCGTCACGAACAGCGTCGCTTCGGCCAGCCCGTAACACGGATACAGCGCCGCCGCGTCGAAACCGGTCGCGGCAAAGCGCGCGACGAACGCGTCGAGCGTGTCTCGACGCACCGGTTCCGAACCGGAAAACGCCAGCCGCCAGCTCGACAGATCCAGCCTCGCCAGTGCGTCGTCGCCGATCCGTTCCGCACACAAGCGGTAGGCGAAATCGGGCGCGCCGGAAATCGTGCCGCGATGGCGCGCAATCGCGTCGAGCCAGCGCATCGGCCGTTCCAGAAAATACTGCGGCGACATCAGCACCAGCGGAATGCCGCTGAAAACCGGTTGCAGCAGACTACCGATCAAACCCATGTCGTGATAAAGCGGCAACCAGCTGACGAACACGTCGTCGTCCTGCACGCCGAGCCCCGACTTGATCGCGATTTCATTGGCGAGCAGATTGCCGTGGCTGACCATCACGCCTTTCGGCGTGCCGGTCGAACCCGACGTGTATTGCAGAAACGCGATATCCGACGGCTGCACGGGATAAAGCGCAAAAGCACCGTCGCCGGGATCGCGCGAGGCCAGCGCATCGACGGCTACGACCGTCGCGCCGGGCGCAAGCTCGCCGTACTGTTCGACGAAGCGTTCCTGCAACGCCGCGCTCGTCAGCACGTAACGCACGCCCGCGTCCTGCGCGATGCCGCGCAACCGCGCCAGATGCTGTTCGCGTTTCGATTCCGGCGGGTAGACCGGCACGGCGACGACGCCCGCATACAGACAGCCGAAAAACGCGCTGACATAGTCGATGCCGCTGTCCATCAGCAGCAGCGCGCGCTCGCCCGCCGCGCGGTCGCGGCTGAACGACGCGGCCAGCACGCTCGCGCGGCGATCCAGTTCCGCATAGTCGTAGCGCGCTTCGCCACTGGCGTCGATCGCGATCAGCGCGGTGGCGTCGGGCCGCTGTTGCGCGAGCAGGCGCAAGCGTGCCGCGAGTCCGGTTTCGCCGGTTTGCCACGTGGTGAACTGACGTGCATTCATCGCAGACGCTCCGGATGCGTATCGTGTGCCGCGCTGGCGACGATCGCGCGTGCGAGATCGTCGAACAGATCGCTGTGACGCACGATGTGTTTATGGTCCGCGTCGATCTCGCCGCCTTGCAGCACGCGTCCGGTCGTGCGCGCTGTCCACGACGCAATCGCTTCGCGCGCCGGACGATGCGGCCGGTGCCGCGCCCACCACAGTTTCAGATCGACCGGCACGGGCGCCCGTTCGGTATAGCGGACGATATGGCCGATGTGACGCTGGAACAGCAGCACTTTGCTAAGCAACGCGCGCGTGCCCGCATCCGACAAACCGCCTTGCACCGACGGCCATTTCTTGCCGGAATCGTCGAGCACTTTCTGCAGCTCCGCGTCGGCCGCGCGATAGTTGCGCATCTGGTCGTAGCTGACCGGCGCTTCGTCGCTGATCGTGTCTTGCGCGCCCAGCACGTACGCGTCGATCAAGCCGACGAACGGCACCTCGCCGCCGTCCTGCGCCAGCACGCGCGCAACTTCGGTCGCGATCAGCCCACCTACCGACCAGCCGATCAACCGGTACGGGCCGTGCGGCTGCACGCTGCGGATGCGCGCCGCGTAATCTGCAGCGAGTTCCGACAGATCGCCCGGCCACCAGTCTTCGGTGTAGAACGGCGCCTGCACGCCGTACACGCTCGCCACGCCGTCGAGTGCGGCGGCCAGCGGACGGTAGTCGGCCACCAGACCCGACGCCGGGTGAATTGCGAACACGGTCGGCAGATCGGTGCGCGTGCTCATCGACACGACATTCGCCGCAGGCGATGCCGCGCCGTTTTGCGTCGCGGGCTGCGACGCGGCAAGCGCGCCGAGATGCGCCGCGAGCGCGCGCACCGTCGCATGCTGGAACAACGCTTCGAGCGTGACGCCGGGCAAACCGGCGTCCTTCGCCTTGGCCAGCACTTTCAGCGCGAGCAGCGAATGGCCGCCTGCATCGAAGAAGTTATCGGTGACGCCGAACTCGCCGCGCGGCAACACGTCCTGCCAGATGCCCAGCAGTTGCGCTTCAAGCGGCGTCTGCGGCGCGGCCTTCGCGGCGGCGTCGCGCGCGTGCGGCGCAGGCAACGCGTGACGGTCGAGCTTGCCGTTTTGCATCAGCGGCAAACGTTCGAGCCGCACCAGCGCGGCCGGCACCATATACGCCGGCAGACGGCTTTCGAGCACGCCGCGTGCGGTCGTTTCGTCCGCATCGCCGACGAAGTAGCCGACCAGCCGCTTTGCGTCGCCCTCGCCATGCAGCGCAACCGCGCTCGCTTCGACGCCCGGCGCTTCGCGCAGCACCGCTTCGATTTCACCGAGTTCGATCCGGAAGCCGCGCAGCTTCACCTGCTGATCGAGACGGCCGAGAAAATCGATGCTGCCGTCGGCGCGACGTCGGCACAGATCGCCGCTGCGATACAAGCGCGCGCCCGGAATCAGCGGATCGGGAATAAAGCTCGCGGCGCTCAGGCCCGGACGATCCAGATAACCGCGTGCGAGCGTCAAGCCGCCGATACACAGTTCGCCCAGCGCGCCGTCCGGCAATTCGTTGCCGTCGCGGTCCATCACGTACACGCAGCGCGACCCGTAAGGCTCGCCGATCGACACGATGGTCTGATCGGCATCGGCTGCGCGGGTCTCGCGATACATACACGCCACCGTGGTTTCCGTCGGGCCGTACAGGTTGTCGAGCCGGATATGCGCGAGCGGTCCGTCGCGCCATTGTGCGAGCGCGTCGCCCGGCAAGCCTTCGCCGCCCACCGTGATCTGCCGCAACGACGCGAGGTCCGCAGCCGGCGGCGGCGTGCGCAGCCATTGCTGCCAGTACGCGGTCGGAATCCGCGAGAACGTCACGCGGCCTTCCTTCAGATGACGGCTGGTGGTGTCGATGTCCCACAGTTGCGGGCCGCGCATCTCGACCTGGCCGCCCTGGATCAGCGCGGGCAACATCTCGTGCAGCGCAACGTCGAAATTGATCGTCGACGATTGCAACTGCGTGTCGCGCGCGGTGATGCCGTTCGTGCCGATAAAGTCATCGAGGTGACGGCTCAACGCGTGATGGCTGACGGCCACACCCTTCGGCCGTCCCGCCGATCCCGACGTGTAGATCACGTAGGCCAGTTGCTCCGGATGAATCGGCGCGTGAACCGCCGACGCGGCATCGGCGGAAGCCGCCTTGAGCGTTGCGATATCGAACGCGTCGCGACCGGCGAACAGCGCGCCGCACGACGCCAGCGTAGCCGCGTCGCCCAACACGCACGACAGTTGCGCCTCGTCGATCATCGCGCGCAGCCGTTCGGCCGGATACGCCGGATCGAGCGGCACGAAAGCCGCGCCCGAGCGCAATACGCCGACCAGCGCCGCGACCAGTCCGGCCGAGCGCGTCAGGCACAAGCCGACACGGGTTTCGGCATTCGCTCCACGCGCCTGCAAGGTCCGCGCAATCTGCGCCGACCACGCATCGAGTTCGCCGTAGGTCAGGCGCTCGCCTTCGCAATGCACGGCGGGCGCGGCCGGTTGCCGCTGCGCTTGCGCCGCGATCCGCGCGCCGATCGGCGCAAACGGATGCGCGTGCAACGGATCGACGGCACGCTGCGCGAGTTCGGGCGCGAGTTGCAGCGTGGCCGGATGCACGTGCTCGTCGGCGACGATCTGTTCCAGCACCGACACATAACGGTCGAGCATCGTTTCCACCGTCGATGCATCGAACACGTCGCGCGCGTAGGTCAGCGATACCGCCATCCCGTCGGCACGTTCGCGCACCGACAGCACCAGATCGAAACGCGCCGTTCCCGTCGACGTATCGACCTGCGATGCGCGCAGACCCGGCAAGCTGAGACCGCCGCCTTGCGCGCCGTGATCGTAGTTGAACATCACGCTGAAAAGCGGCGTTTGCGTCAGACTGCGATCCGGGCTGAGTGCATCGACGACGCGCGCGAACGGCACGTCCTGATGCGCCTGCGCTTCGAGTACGCGTTCGCGCACATGCTGCACGAGCGCCGCGACGCTATCGAGTCCGCGCAAATCGCTGCGCACGACCAGCGTATTGACGAAGAAACCGACCATCTGTTGCGTTTCGAGCCGGTCGCGGCCGGTTGCGGGCACGCCGACGCGAATGTCCTGCTGGCCGCTGTAACGCGCGAGCAGCACGTCGAACGCAGCCAGCAACACCATAAAGCCCGTCGCATCGTGACGGCGCGACAACGCACGAACCGCATCGACGGTCGTGGACGCGAGTTCGGTACTCACGCGCCCGCCTGTCTGGTTACGCGTCGCCGGCGGCCGGCGATCGAACGGCAGTTCGAGCGCAGTCTGCTCGCCGCCGAGCCGCATCCGCCAGAAATCGAGTTCGGCTTCGGCGCGCGCGAGTTGCGCGGGCGCGTGTTGCCATAGCGCGTAGTCCGCGTATTGCACCGGCAACGGCGCGAGATCGGCGTTGCGGCCTTGCAGGATCGCCGCGTACGCGCGCGAAAATTCGTCGAGGATCAACTGGTTCGACCACGCATCCGACACGATGTGGTGCGTGACGACATGCAGCACGTGTTCGCACGCGCCGAGCCGGATCAGCGTGACACGCAGCAGCGGACCGTGTTCGAGCGCGAACGGTGCGCGCGAAATCGCGTACAGCGCGTCGGCGACACGCTGCGCTTTCGCGTCGTGCGGCACATCCTCGAAATCGAGCACGGACAACACCGGCTCCGTCACCTCGATAACCTGCATCGGCACGCCGTCCGTTTCGACGAAACGCGTGCGCAAGGATTCGTGACGCGCGACCAGCACGCTCAGCGCGGCACGCAACGCATCGCGATCCAGCGCGCCGTCCAGTTTGACCGCGCCCGGCAGGTTGTATGCCGCGCTGTGCGGATTGAGGCGCGAGAAGAACCACAGGCGCGCCTGCGCCGCCGACAGCGGCACGATCGACAGCCCCGCCGCACGCGCCGGAATCACATCGGTCCACGTATTCGCAGCGGCGGTCGGCGGTGCAGCTTGCGCATCCCGCGCCGCCAGTTCGGCGACCGCGCGCGCGAGATCCGCGAGTACCGGCGACGCAAAGACCAGCCGCACCGGCACGTCGGTTTTCAGCGACGCCCGCAACGCCGCCACCACGCGCAGCGCCAGCAACGACTGACCGCCGAGTTCGAAGAAATGATCGCGCCGTCCGATCCGCTCGACGCGCAGCAACGGTTGCCAGATCGCCGCGAGCAGGGTTTCGGTGTCGCCTTGCGGCGCTTCCCATCGAGCGTCCGCGTGGACGGGTTCGGGCAGCGCATGACGATCCACCTTGCCGTTCGCATTCAGCGGCAAACGGTCGAGCGTGATCACCGTTGCCGGCACCATGTAGTCCGGCAACACAGCGCCGAGCCGTTGCCGCAACTGTTCGCCGAACGTCGCGGTGTCAATCGATGCGTCCGCGCGCGGCGCGACATACGCGACGAGGCGCGCGCCGTCCGCTGCATCGCGAGCGACCACGACGGCTTCGCGCACATCCGCATGCGTCAGCAGTTGCGCCTCGATTTCGCCCAGCTCGATCCGGAAGCCGCGAATCTTCACCTGATGATCGATCCGCCCGAGATAGTCGAGGCGGCCATCGGCACGCCACATCGCGAGGTCGCCGGTGCGATACAGACGACCGCCGTTCGCGTCGAACGGACTGGCGACGAACTGCGTCGCCGTCAACGCGCGGCGTCCCATATAACCGCGCGCCAGCCCGACACCGCCGATATACAGCTCGCCCGCCACGTTCGCGGGCGCGAGATCGAGATTCGCGTCGAGCACGTACAACTGCGTTCCCGCGACCGGCGCGCCCAGCGCGGGCGATGCATCGGTCACGCGTCCGGCCGCCGACCAGATCGTCGTTTCGGTCGGGCCGTACATGTTCCACACGTCGATGCCGAGACCGTGCAGGTCGCGCGCCAGATCCGGCTGCAACGCTTCGCCGCCGCACAGCGCCTTGAAGCGGACCGGCGCGCTGAACGGCCAGCCGCCCGCGCGCAGCAGACGCCAGCCCGCAGGCGTCGATTGCAATGCGGTCGCGTCCGATGCATCGACGAGGCGCGCCAGCGCCGCACCGTCGCGCGTCGTTTCACGCGAGGCGATCACGATCCGTGCCCCGACCGACAACGGCAGATACAACTCCAGCGCGGCGATATCGAACGACAGCGAGGTCACCGCGACCAGCACGTCGTCCGCCGCGAGGCCGGGCGCCTGCTGCATGCCGAGGATAAAGTGGCCCAGCGCCGCGTGCGTCACCATTACGCCTTTCGGCTTGCCGGTCGATCCCGACGTATAGATCACGTATGCGAGGCTCTCGCCGTGCACGTCGATCGTCACGCGATCCGACGGCTCGCCGTCCAGATTCACGCGATCGAGTTCGAGGACCGGCAGATCGCGCAATCCGTCCACCGATGCGTCGCGCTGCGCCAGATAACTTTGAGTCAGCAGCAGACGCACGCCGCTATCGGCTGCCATATAGGCACGACGCGCGGCGGGGATCGACGGATCGAGCGGCACGTACGCGCCGCCCGCTTTCAGCACGGCGAGCAAACCTACCACCATCTCCAGCGAACGTTCGACGCCGATCCCCACTTTCACGTCCGGCCCGACGCCGAGCGTCGTCAACCGATGCGCGAGGCGATTCGCGCGCGCGTCGAGTTCGCGATACGTCAGCGTTTGTCCGTCGAATTGCAGCGCGATAGCGTCCGGCGTCGATTCGGCCTGACGCTCGAACAGACGATGCACCGGCATCGCCGCGTCGAATGTCAGGTCGTTGCGGCCGCAGGCGAGCAGCCGCTGCCGCTCGCTGTCGTCGAGCAACGCAAGGTTGCGCGCGGCGGGATCGCGCGCGATCTGATGCAGCACGCCGAGATAGCTGTCGAGCAGACGGGTTGCCGTGTCGTGCTCGAAAATATCGGTGGCGTAGGTCAGCGACAGCTTCAGCCCATCGCCATCGACGGCGACGTCGAGCGACAGATCGAACTGCGCCGCCGACGCCACGCCCGTCAACGTACGCGCGACGATTCCCGGCAACGCGAGCGGCGCGGCGTTCTGCGCGCTGTAGTTGAACATCGCCTGAAACAGCGGCGTATGCGCGACGCTGCGTTGCGGCTGAAGCCGCTCGACCAGCGACGCGAACGGCACGTCCGCATGCGCGTGCGCGCTCACGACGCGATCACGCACTTCGTCGAGCATCGCGACAAACGGCGCGCTGCGCGGCGTCGTCATCCGGATCACCAGCGTATTGACGAAAAAGCCCAGCAGCGATTCCGTTTCGAGCCGGTCACGTCCTGCAACCGGCACGCCGACCCGCACGTCCTGCTGGCCGCTATAGCCCTGAAGCAGGCTGCCGAACGCGGCGAGCAGCGTCATGAAACGGGTTGCGCCATGTTCGTGGGCGCACGCGTCGAGCGATGACGTCAACGCGGCGTCGAGCGTGCGGCGCAGCGTGGCGCCCGCACTGCTGCGCGCGCCGTGGCGCGGCCGGTCGGCGGGCAACGCAAGCAACGGCTGTTCGCCGCCGAGCGTGTCCGCCCAGTACGCGCATTGCGCTTCGTGCGCGGCCGGATCGTGACGGGCGCGCTGCCACACCGCGTAGTCGCCGTACTGGACCGGCAACGCGGGCAAGGAAGGCGCCCGCTCGTGGATCGCGGCTTCGTAGAAGTGGCCGAATTCACGCAGCAGGATGGCTTGCGACCACGCGTCGGAGACGATGTGCGGCATCGCGAAATGCAACACGGTGTCGTCCGGCGTGTGCGGGTTCGTCAGCAACGTGACGCGCAGCATCGGACCGCGTTCGAGATCGAACGGCATCCGCGTCAGCGCTTTCAGACGCGCGTCGAGTTCGTCGGCGCCACCGGCATGTTCTTCGCGCCAGTCGTACGATCGCGCATCGTCGACCACTTGCCAAGGCTGGCCGTCCGCTTCGACAAAGCGCGTGCGCAGGCTCTCGTGACGATCGAGCAAACCGTCGAGCGCGCGCCGCACGGCATTGCGATCCAGCGCGCCGGTCAGATTGACGGCGCCGGAAATCGTGTACGCGGCGCTGTCAGGTTCGAGCTTCCACAGGAACCACAGGCGTTCCTGGCCGTCGGTCAGCGGAATGCGCGCGCCGGCTTCGCGGCGCGTCATCCGGTCAGCCGCGCGAGGCGCCTGCGCGTCGAGTTCGGCGGCGAGATCGGCCAGCACCGGATTCAGGAACAACGTGCGCAGCGAGACGTCGAGTTCGAGTTCCTGGCGGATCCGCGAGGCCACCCGCATCATCAGCAACGAATGGCCGCCCGCTTCGAAGAAGTTGTCGGTGACGCCCACTTCGTCGTGACCGAGCACTGTTTTCCAGATCGCGAGCAACGACGCTTCGAGCGGCGTGCGCGCGGCCGTACGCTGACGGGTCGCCTCGACGCCGGGCTCAGGCAGCGCGGCGCGATCGAGCTTGCCGTTCTGCATCGTCGGCAAGCGGTCGAGCCACATCAGCGACGACGGCACCATATAACCCGGCAAACGGCTTTGCAGCACGCGACGGACCACCGCGTCGTCCGCATCGCCGACGACGTAACCGACTAGCCGTTTCGCGTCGCCTTCACCGCGCAATGCCGCGGCGGCTGCTTCGACACCGGGCGCTTCGCGCAACACCGCTTCGATCTCGCCGAGTTCGATCCGGTAGCCGCGCAGCTTGATCTGCTGATCGAGCCGGCCAAGAAAATCGATGCTGCCGTCCAGACGACGGCGGCAGAGGTCGCCAGTGCGATACAGGCGGCTGCCCGCCGGACCGTGCGGATCGGGCACGAAGCGTTCCGCCGTCAACGCGGCGCGCCCCAGATAACCGCGCGCCAGCGTATAACCGCCGATGCACAGCTCGCCGGTCGCGCCCGGCGGCGCATCGTTGCCGTCGGCATCGCACATGCGCACCGAGCGCGACGGATACGGACCGCCGATCGACACGATGGCCTGCTCTTCGTCGAGCGCGCGCGTCTCGCGGAACATGCACGCGATCGTCGTTTCAGTCGGCCCGTACAGGTTGTCGAGACGGATGTGGCCGAGCGGCCCGTTGCGCCATTGGCGCAGCGCATCGCCAGGCAAACCTTCGCCGCCGACCGTGATCTGACGCAGCGACGCGAGCGACGCAGCCGAAGGCGGATCGCGCAGCCATTGCTGCCAGTACGCGGTCGGAATCCGCGAGAACGTGACCTTTTCTTCGATCAGATGACGGCTGGTGGTTTCCGGGTCCCACAGTTGCGGGCCGCGCATTTCCACCTGACCGCCCATCAGCAGCGCGGGCAGCAGTTCATGCAGCGCGACGTCGAAATTGATCGTCGACGATTGCAGCACCTTGTCCGTCGCGGCAATGCCGTACGTGCCGATAAAGTCGTCCAGATGCTGCGACAACGTGCCATGCGTGATAGCAACGCCCTTCGGACGACCGGTCGAACCCGACGTGTAGATCACATACGCTAGTTGCTCCGGATGAATCGCGGCGACGCACGGCGCGCTGTCGGCGTGTGCGGATTCATTGGTAGTTTCAGCGGAGTCGGCGAGCGCCGCGATATCCACGGCCTCGCGATCTCGCAGCAGATCGCCGAGCCGTTGTGCGCCGGTCTGATCCACCAGCACGCGCTCGATGCCCGCGTCGTCGAGCATCGCCGCGAGCCGTTCGAGCGGATACGCGGGATCGAGCGGCACGAACGCCGCGCCCGATTTCAACACGCCGAGCACGCCTGCCGCCAGCGCGGCCGATCGCTCGACGCACAGGCCGATCCGTTGGTCCGCGGTCACGCCGAGCCGGTTCAGACGCGCGGCGATGCGGTTGGTCCAGCGTTCGAGTTCGCCATACGCGAGCCGTTCGCCCTCGCAGTGCAGCGCGGGCGCGTGCGGCTGCAACGCGGCGCGTCGGCTGAAGCGCGCGCCGGTTGCATCGAATGCGGTGCGCAACGCGTGCGCGTCGCCGGACTGCGCATGCGTCAGCGCAATCTGCGACAACGGTTGATCGACGACGCTCGCGGCTTGCGCGAGCACTGCGCCGAGATGGTCGAGCATCTGCTGGACGATGGCTTCGTCGAACAGGTCCGCCGCGTAGTTGAACGACAGACGCAGCGTGTCGTCACGTTCGACCGCGTTCAGCACGAGGTCGAAACGCGCGGTGGGCAGATCGCCCGACAGTTCGGACACATGCAATCCAGCCACGTCGAACGCAACCCGTTGCGCGCGTGTGTGGTTGAACATCACCTGGAACAGCGGCGTCTGCCCGGCGCTGCGCTCGGGTTGCAGCACCTCGACCAGTTGCGCGAACGGCAACGCGTCGTGACGATGCGCGTCGAGCACGCATTGATGAAGCTGGCCGAGCAACGCACCGAAACTCGGCACGTGATTGAGGTCGGCGCGAATCACCAGCGTGTTGACGAAAAAGCCGATCAGCCGTTCCGTTTCCAGACGGCTGCGGCCCGATACCGGCACGCCGATCCGTACATCCTTCTGACCGGTATACCGTGCGAGCAGCACCGCATACGCCGACAGCAACAACGTAAACAGCGTCGTGCGATGTGCGGCCGCGAGTTGCTTCAACGCGCGCGTTTGCGCGGCGTCGAGCGTCATGCCGACGCGCGCGCCGGGTACGTTGCGAATGCCCGCGCGCTTCTTCGTGACCGGCAGTTCGAGTGCGGCCGGCGTGTCGCCGAGTTGGCCCGTCCAGTACTGGAGATCGGTTTCGCGCTCGCCGTCGTCCGACCATTCCTGCTGCCACGCGGCGAAGTCGCCGTATTGCACGGGCAACGCAGCCGCTGTGAGGCTGCGGCCTTCGCACAGATCGCCGTAAGCGGCGACGAATTCGTCGAGCAGCAGTTTGACGGACGCGTGATCCGCGATGATGTGATGCATCGACACATGCAGCACATGCGACACGCTGGCTGCAGACTCTGCCGACCCTTCGCGCAGCAATGCGACGCGCAGCAACGGCCCGCGTGTCAGGTCGAACGGTTCGAGCGACAAGGCCTGCAAGCGCTGGTCGAGCGACGCGGATGCGGATGTGGACACCGCATCCGTCGCATCGATCTGCGACCACGCGTAATTCACGCCGCCGACGATTTGCGCGACCTGTCCGTCGTTTTCTTCGAAATGCGTGCGCAGCGATTCATGCCGCGCGACCACATGATCGAGCGCGGCACGCAGCCGTTCGACATCCAGCGCGCCTTCGAGTCGAAGCGCACCGGCGATGTTGTAACTCGCGTCGTCCGGGCTGAGTTGCCACAGGAACCACAAACGCGCCTGCGCCGACGACAGCGGAAAACGGTGCGACCGCCCTTCGAGCGGCATCACCGGAAGCTGTTTGCCGGACATGCCGCGCTCGCGCAAACGCGCGCGGAAAGTCGCTCGCTTGTCCGACGGCAAGCCCGCGTAGCTTCGCGCGATCGCCGCCATATCCGGTTGCGGCGCGGCCGGTGGTTGCGGTTGCGGTTGTGCAGCGGGTTTCGACGTTAAGCCCGCTAAGGCAGGCTCCGATTCGGCCTGAGCCTCGGCCGGTTTTGCGACGGCCGACTGCACGCCCGCTTCGCGCGCCTTGCGCTTCAGGAACGGACAGACATCGGCGGCCGCGACGTTTTTATCGTCGAGGAAATACTGTTTCCATTCGAGATTGCCGGGATCGCCGTAAAAGCCGAGGTCCGGATGCGCGGGCGTATCGTCCCAGGTTTCCAGACGCTTTCGAACCTGATTGCGCGCCTCGCGGCCGATCACCTTGTTGGTGATCGTATCGACGAACACGCTGCGCGGCTGGAACAGCAGCACCATGCCCGGACCGAGATTGCGGCTGTGACGCAACTGGAACGACGGGCACGCGCACACGACGAACATCTGCACACCCGCGAACGAGAACTCCCAGTCCTCGTGCGACGGCTCCGGCTGCTGGTCGGCGGTCGGATCGGGATCGACGTTATGCAGTTGCTGGAGCGCGTCCCAGAAGAGCCCGTGATAGTCGTCGTGCGACAGCGGGACCGCGTCCGGCTCGAAAAACACCGCGATATTGTTCTTGCGATATTGCGGCAACGACGCGAGTTCCGCGAACGTCTGCATGGTCGCAGGCAGATCGCGAATGTCCTTGCCGTTGACGAAGGAATAGAACATCTCGCCGCGCCGCTCGGCCATCGTGCCGAAGAAGCACGGATACGCGGGGTCCATCACCTGCTCGCGCAAGGTCTCGTACGACGCATCGAGCCATGCGGGCGGCTGTGCCGCCGCGCCGGTCACACGTCCGGCAATGATCCGGCTTTTCCAGTCCGCCGCATCGAAGCCGCTCATGGTGGTCTCCTCGTCGATCGTGTCCAGCGACGACGTTGCGTTGTGTTGCGTCATCTCTTCGTTCGTCCGCATTTTCGTTCCTCTCGTTCCGCACCCGGCGTGCTGCCGGCGGTCCGCACGTGGCGGCCGACGACGACAGTGCGCCGATACAGGCCCTGTAACAGGTGCTTGTCATGGATTTTTTGTGGGGAGAATCAGCACCTTCGAACGAGGTGTCTGAAGAACGGAGTGCGAGGCACTCCGTTGGAAATGCTCTACGCGTCGCGCGCGATCACGCGGCTACGCGGCGACTCGCGCCGGTTTCGGCGCTTCGAGTTCGAGCACCAGCGCCTGAACCCAGTCGTCGGGAATGATCGGTTGGTGATACGTGCAGACGCCGGACATCACCGTCGAACCGTGCAGACGGCCATCGGGAATCAGCACCATGTCACCTTCGTTCATCTGCAACTGCATGCCGAGGTTGCCCCAGAACAGCATCTCGCCTTCCTGGATGGTGACGAGCCGGTGATCGTTGTGAACGTGCGTCGTCGAGCACATTTCATGCGGCTCGACGAAGGTTTCCCGGTCGATGTCCGGGCATTCGACATCGATGCGCGCGCTGATGCGCCGCGCGAAATCGCAGAAGCGCGGAATCGCCGACAGCCACTTCAACTGCTCGCCGAGATCCCAGCGGCCACGCTCGGCCAGATGCTCGCCTGCGGCCGCGCCCTTCACGCATTGCGCGAGCGCCGCATCGCCGAACCGTTCGCCGATCGCGCGCAGCGCATTGGCGAAGCGCCCAACCAGTTCATGCTTGCGCGACTCGACATCGCCCGCGCGACGATGTGCAGGCTGCAAATGCGCGCAGGCGCGTTCGAGCGCCACGCCGAACGCCAGCCATTCCGCTTCGGCGGCGAACACGGCGCCCGCCAGCGCGAACGCGCGATCCGGACGGCGTGCCAACGCGTACAGCAGATTGGTTTTCGCCATGCTGGTCGGCAGATAGAACTGCCAGTACGCGTGCTGCTGACGCGTCACGCCGCAGCTTCCGGCGATGCGCTTCAACAGTTCGTCATCCGGAAGATCGCCTTCGATCGTCGGACGCGCATCGACCGGCAAGCCGTCGAAGAATCCGCTGGCAAGCGCTTGCGCCACCGCGCGGCGACGCGAAGGCGCGAGCGCCCAGCGCTGAACCATGATGAAGCGCAGTCCCTCTTCGAGGTAGTCGTTGCGCATCAGCCGCGCAAACGTTTGATCCCAGAACGCTGTTTCGTCGTCGAAGATGCGCAGCAGGCGTTCTGCGGCCGCATCGACGCCTTCGTCACCTGCGGTGAGATTGCCGAGATACGAGAACGCATACGCTTCGAGGAACGGCGACAGTTGCGCGCCGAGCGTCTTCACGTCGTCGCGGTAGAACTCGGTGAAGCGCTGCCAGTCGGCGGGGTCGGCGCTGCGCGGCATCCGCGCGACGTCCAGTTCGTAAATCGACAGCAACGTGCGGTTCGACGCCAGCGACGGCAAACGGCTCACGTTGTCGCTGCGCACCGGCTTCATGAACTTGAGGAAGTCGAAGTCTTCGGGACGCAACGGACGACGATGGTAATCGTCGTCGAGCACGAGTTCATCGACCGTCGCGCTGCGAAACGCTTGCGCGGCGGCGAACTGCCTGATCAGCGCGACATACTCTTCGCTTCGTCCGGAAAAGTCACCGAAATCGAACAGCGCGGGATGGCGGTGCGTCATGAGTAATAGCTCCTTGGGGCCGACGATCCGGCCGAATCAGTAGAGACAGGACGAAGGAAACACGCTTGCGGCCGACGCGCGGCAGCCGGCTTACGCGCAACCGGCGGCGACGATCGCCGGCGATCGATTCGCTACGCCGGGCACGTCGCGCAACGCGGTCGCAATGTCGCGAGTCAACTGGCGACGCGCCGTTTCGACGAAGAAATGGCCGCCATCCAACGTATGTTCAGAGAATTGTGCGATTGTTTCGTGACACCAGGCCGACAGGTTTTCCGATTGTTCGGATACCGTATCGTCCCGCCCACCAAAAACCGCGACAGGGCAATCGAGGGGCTTCCGCACGTCATGCGCGCGACGCACATAAGTCGCGCACAAATGGAAATCCGCTCGCAAAACGGGCAATGCCAGATCGAGAAACTCTTCGTCTTCGAGCAACGCTTCAGGCGTGCCGCCGAGCCGGCGCAATTCGTCGACCATCTCGCCGACACTGCAATCGAGCCACTTCGTTTCGTAGTCTCGCCGCAGTGGCGCAACGCATGCGGAGACGCCGAGCCACGCAGGCGTGCGGCCGGTTCGCTCGCGTAGCGCATGCGCCAGTTCGAGCCCGACCAGCGCACCCATGCTGTGCCCGAAGATCGCTACATCCTGTGCGGGCAACGGACCGATTGCATCGATCAGCGCATCGATCAACGCAGGCCAGTCGCTCAGCGGCGACATTGCGCGAAGGCGGCCGTGCCCCGGCAAATCGAGCGGCACACATTCGATCCACGATGGCAGCAGGTCGCGCCAGCCGCGGTAGGTCATCGAATGTCCGCCCGCATAGGGCAAGCAGAACAACGTCACCGGCGACGCCTCGCGCAACGCCCGGGAATCCGCCGACACGTCAGGCCTGCGAGCCGCCGGCATCCGTTGCGGCATTGCCGCTCCGGTCCGCCATTGCTTCGCGCAAGCTCAACGGACGCATGTCCGTCCATACGGCTTCGATATGCTGAAGGCATTCGTCCTTCGTGCCTTCCTTGCCGACGGCACGCCAGCCCGCCGGAACGGCCTTGAAATCCGGCCAGATCGAGTACTGCTCTTCGTGATTGACAACGACCTTGAAACGGGTGTTCTCATCGCCCCAGCTCATCAGCACTCCTACGCCACGTGAATGAATTCAGAGATTTGGGATCGCACAGTGCGCTGCAACCGACGCGCCCTCTGCGGACTGACTCCAAATGCCATTTATTTTCAAATGAGAAGCATTCCTATCGCCAGACAAATTAAATGTTGGGTGGCCGCTTGTCAAGAAATTTAGAAAGGCATACGACGTGCTGAGTACGATGCGAACTTCAATGATGCGCACGCTGAGTTTTGCTAGAAAAATGACGGTGTTAGTGCCGCGCAAGCGTGTGCACTGCGGACATGCAGTCACGACGAACGCCTGGCAAATTACGTTAAATATTAGTCAATTTAACGTTAAATTTTGTCAATCGACAACGCTCCGCAAATCAATTCAGGTCGCGCCAAAGCCGCGAAAAACGGGGTCGTTTCGCGTGCTTTTCAAGCATTATGCGAAGTGCTTTTAGCGAGGTTTTTATCGCCGATTTTTAGATGGGTTATGCGGCAATAACCTGAACGCGAGAAGGGGAATAGATATAAGTCGTCCTGGTATTCAGCCAATCATTAGGCAAACGCAGGATTAATGAAAGGCATTAGAAAGTAAAATGACCGAGACGGTCAGCGGCGCGAGATCCGTGTCAGAGGCGCAGCAGTCCCCTCTTGCGAAAGGGCCTGCCACTGCCCGAAGTCACGAACCCGGCTCTTGCGCTATTCGACGTTATCGTCGACGTCAGTCATGCGGACCATATGCGGCTTGACGGCGTCGTCTTCTGCATCGTGCTCCGTCGGCGGGTGAATCAATGCCTCTAAACGCGCCTTCGTCGCCAGAAACTCGGGCGACGTCACCTGCGAATAATCGCGCGGTCGTGGCACCGGCACTTCGATCAACTCCTGCACTTCGCCGGGATTCGCTTTAAGCACCAGAATCCGGTCGGCAAGAAAGATCGCCTCGTCGAGGTCGTGCGTGATGAACAGCACGGTGACGTCGATGTTTCGCCAGATATCCAGCAGATGGGTTTGCATTTTCGCGCGCGTCTGCGCGTCGAGCGCGCCGAACGGTTCGTCCATCAGCAGAATGCGCGGCCGGTTGGCGAGCGCGCGCGCAATCGCCACACGCTGCTTCATGCCCCCGGATAACTGATGCGGATACGCGTCCGCGAACTTCGTCAAACCAACCAGATCCAGCCATTGCAGCGCCTCGCGTTCCGCATGCATGGTGCTGTGGCCGTTCATCTTGAGCCCGAACATGACGTTCTTCTTGACCGTCAGCCACGGAAACAGCGTGTAGCCCTGAAACACCATTCCCCGGTCGGCGCCGGGACCTTCGACGGGCTCGCCGTCGAGCAGAACCGCGCCGCTGGTCTGCTGTTCGAGGCCCGCAAGAATACGGATCAGCGTGGACTTGCCGCATCCCGACGGTCCAAGCACGCAGACGAACTCGCGGCGGTGCGTCTTGAAGTTGATGTCGTTCAGTGCGATGTGGTGACCCGTCGGTGTGTCGAAGCGCTTGCCGAGATCGCGCACTTCGAGAATCACCTCACGCGACTTCAGACGGTCGAAGCGCTCGCGTACGGGTTCGGACTGGATCAGATATGACGGGACCGGCTGTGGATTTAACATGGTGGAATCCTTTTAACTCTGTGCTTTGGGCTCACTCACGACACTGACGTTATGCCTTTAGCGTGCGGTCCCACGGAAACAGCTTGCGACCGAGCCATGCCAGCACGATATCGGTACCCAGTCCGATGATGCCGATCATCATGATCGCCGCGTAGACGTTGTCGAAATGCTCGTAGCGCGCCTGTTGCGTGATGTACCAGGTAATGCCCGAACTGGTGCCCACCAGTTCCGCGACGATCAGATACGTCCACGCCCATCCAAGCAGAATCCGCTGGTCGCGGTACAGGTCCGGCAGCACACCTGGAATCACCACATGCGTCAGCAACTTGAACTTCTTCGTGCCGAGCGTCATCGCTGCTTCGAACAGACCGTACTCGAGCTTGCGCGTGGTATTCGCCACGATAAGCACCTGTTGAAACAACGTGCCGATCACGATGATCGCGATTTTCGGCCCGTCGTAAATGCCGAGAATCGCCACCATCAGCGCGCCGAATGCAGGCGCCGGCAAATAGCGGAAGAACTCGAAAAACGGCTCCTGCAACCGGGCGATCGCGCTATAGGTGCCACACACGATGCCAACCGGCACGCCAATCGCCGACGAGATGACAAAGCCCCAGAAAATCACCTGAATGCTGTGCCACAAGCTTTGATGCAGCCAGACGCCATCGCGCGAAGCAGGCGGTGTCGTGAACGCGGTGTAAAACGCGCGCAACACCTCGTGCGGCGCAGGCAGATAGACGGGATTGACAGCCTCGCCGGTCGGTAGAGCCGTGTGGGCGTCACGCGCATGACTGAGTTCGTCGGCGAATACGTCCTTGTCGATTCGCATGCCCGGCTGGAAATAGTCGACGCTGCCGGGTTGCTCGATCAACACCTGCGGATGCCAGATAAACGGCACATAGCTCACGAGACACCAGACCAGCACCGGCAACAGGAACGAACCCGCGCCGAGCAGCCACCGGCTTCGTCCCGAGAGTTCGCGGCGCACCGCGAACCATTGCGTTCTACTCGTCGCGGTCATTCGATTCTCCCAGGCTAAGGTCGCGTGCGGGCTGCTGTTTCGGCGATGTTTCATCGAGCCACGCGCGCGCCAGATCGAGCAGCATGATGTCTTCATGGGCTCGCGCAACGAAGCTCACGCCGAACGGCAAACCTTCGTGCTTGCCGAGCGCACAGACACCCGCCGGCACCGCCAGCGCGGACAGGTCGAGCAGATTGACGAAGTTCGTGTAGTAGCCAAAGCGCGAGTTGACACGAATCGGATCGGCTTCGAGTTCATCGACCGTTGCGGTGGTCGCGGATGTCGGCGTGACGATGACGTCGATCCGGTCCCACACTTCGGCGGCTTGCATCCGCAGATGCGCGAGGCGATCGAACGCGGCAAACGCATCGGCCGCACTCCAACGCGCCGCACCGCCAAGAATCTCGCGGATCACCGGATGCAATGCGTCAGGTTGCGCGTCGCTGAACTCGCGGATCGCGGCAAGCCGTTCGGCAACCCACGGCCCTTCGTACAGCAGTCGCGCGGTGGCGAGAAACGGCTCGAAGTCTATTTCGACCAACGCTGCGCCGCCGTCGCGCAGGCGTGATAACGCGGCGCCGAACGCATGCGCGTACGACGTGTCGCCGAAGAACTCCAATTGGCTTGCGCGAGGTACGCCGAATCTCATTCCACGCAACGACGGTCCGGAATCGCGGGCAATCGTCGCTGGCGGCTGGAATTCACGTGCATACGGATCGTGATCCGACACACCACGCGCCGCGTCGAACACCGTCTGCGCATCGCTGGTCGAGCGTGCGAAGATGGAAACGCAGTCGAGCGATGCGCATGCGGGAACCACGCCTAGCGTGCTCAAAACGCCCTTGGTGGGCTTCAATCCGATCAGACCATGGAACGCAGCAGGCACGCGCCCCGAGCCCGCTGTATCCGTTCCTAGCGAAAACGCGGCCAGGCCCATCGCAACCGAGACGGCCGAACCGGAACTCGACCCACCCGACGCGTAGCGCGGATCGAGCGCATTACGGCACGCGCCGTGCGGCGATCGTTGGCCCGACAGCCCGGTCGCAAACTGGTCCAGGTTCGCTTTGCCGATCGGGATCGCGCCGGCCGAGATCAATCGCGCCACCACCGGTGCGCTCTCCGTGGGCGTGTAGGCATAAGCCGGGCAACCTGCCGTGGTCGGAATCCCCGCGAGATCGATATTGTCCTTGATCGCGAACGGCACGCCGTACAAAGGCAACGAGTCGATATCACGGCTTTCGAGTGCGTCGGCGTAGCGCATCATCTCGCTACGGCTCAGCGGCCGGATCCACACGCGATGCGGATCGTCGCCCGAAGTACGCGCGGCGATCGCATCGACCAGTTGCGCCGGCGTGAGGCTTCCGTCGCGGTATCGCGCGCGAAGCATCGGGATGGACATGGACCCGAACAGGGTGTCGTGTGTTTTCATTTGCATGACGCCTCCTCTGCGACACGAGCTGCAACGCCGGTGCGCATCACCATCAATCGTTGCCCCGCGACAATTGCCGCGCCCTCTCCGCACTCGATCGTTTCGATCATGCCGTCGCCCGTCACGGTCACCGAGACCTCCATCTTCATCGATTCGAGGATCGCCACCACCTGCCCGTCCGTCACCTTGTCGCCCTTGGCGACAAGCATCTTCCAGACACTGCCGGATACATCGGCGACGATGCCTTGCTGATCGGCATCGAGCGTCTCGACCTCCGCGCTGCCGGACGATGCCGCGCTGTCCGTTTCGCCGACATAAGCTGCATGCCCGGCCGCTTCCCAACGCTCGCGCTCCGCGTCGAATGCAGCCTGCTGCGTCTGTTTGAACGCGGTGATCGACGCGGCTTCGTCCTTCAGGAAACGGTTGTATGCGCCGAGGTCGAACACCGACTCCTCGATCTTCAAGCTCGCGCGACCGGCGATGAAATCCGTCCGCAGTTCGGCCAGTTCGGCCTCGCTGACTTCGTAAAAACGGATCTCATCGAAGAAGCGCAGCAGCCAGGGCTTGCCTGCCTCGAACTCACGCGTCGTGCGATAGCGGTTCCACATCTGTACCGTGCGACCGACGAACTGGTATCCGCCAGGTCCTTCCATGCCGTACACACACAGATACGCGCCGCCAATCCCGACTGCATTTTCCGGCGTCCACGTGCGCGCCGGGTTGTACTTGGTGGTGACGAGCCGGTGACGCGGATCGAGCGGCGTGGCAACCGGCGCGCCGAGATACACATCGCCGAGCCCCATCACGAGGTAGCGTGCGTCGAACACGATGCGCTTCACGTCGTCGATGCTGTTCAGGCCGTTGATGCGCCGGATGAACTCGATATTGCTCGGACACCAGGGCGCGTCGGGACGCACCGATTGCATATACCGCTCGATCGCGATCCGCGTCGACGGATCGTCCCAGGACAATGGCAGATGCACGATCCGGTTGCGTACCTGCATTGCGTCCACTGCCGGAAATTCGCGCTCCGCCTGCTGAAGATGCGCAAGCAGCGTGTCGTGCGACAGCACATGGCGATCGAAATGCACCTGCAGCGAGCGGATGCCCGGCGTCAGGTCGATGATGCCCGGCAGCCGGTGATCGTCCAGCCAGTTCATCAGTGCATGAACGCGGAACCGCAGATTCAGGTCGAGCATCAGTGGGCCGTACTCGATCAGTACGTTCTGATCGCCGGACCGGCGATAGACCACCCCCGTGCCCTCACCCGCAGCAGGATCGCTATAGAGAATGCAGCCGTGACCCGGCACGCCAGGCTGCGTCGCCGGTTCAGGCGCGGTGATGGCGTCGTCGACAGCGACCCGTGCGAAGCGCACCGTATCGCCCGGACGCAGTTGACCGAGCTTCCATAGCTCGTCGGTTACGACCGTCACCGGACACACGAAGCCGCCCAGACTCGGACCATCGGGTCCAAGAATCACCGGCATGTCGCCGGTGAAATCGACCGCGCCGACTGCGTAAGCATTGTCGTGGATGTTCGACGGATGCAGTCCCGCCTCACCGCCGTCCGTACGGGCCCATTGCGGCTTCGGCCCGATCAGGCGCACGCCGGTCCGGCTCGAGTTGTAATGCACCGTCCAATGGGTGCCGTAGAGCATCGCAATGTCGTCGGGCGTAAAGAAGTCAGGCGCACCATGCGGACCGTCGAGCACGCCGAGCGTCCACTCATGCGTCAAAACCGGTATCCGTGCTTCGTCCAGTCGTGCACCGGTTTCGCCGCAACCCGCACCTTCGGCGAGATGCAAGACATCGCCTTTTCGCAAAGCGCGGCCCGCGTGGCCGCCAAACTGACCGAGCGTGAAGGTCGCCTTGCTGCCGAGATAGTCCGGCACCTGCAAGCCACCCTTGACCGCCAGACACGAACGCACCCCGGCGGCCGTCACACCACCCAGCTTGAGTACCGAACCTGCCGGTGCGCGCGTGACCTGCCAGGACGCGACAGGCTCGCCGTCGAGCGTAGCCGCATGCGTTGCGCCACCCAGCACGAATAGCGTCTGCGTGTTGAATCGCAGCGTCGAGCCGACCATCACGCACTCGAGACCCGCCGCATCGGGCGGATTGCCGAGCAGTTCATTGGCAAGACGGAACGAGAGATCGTCCATCGGGCCCGATGGCGGCACACCGATGTCCCAGAAGCCCGTGCGCCCTGGCGCCTGCTGCACGGTCGTCTGCACGCCACCGTCGAGCACGTCGATGGTGTGCGGCGCGAACATCAAACGCGATAGAAACGCGGTGGTCTGTTCGCCACGCGCGAACGTCGTGGACCCGGCAATGGCACGCAGATAGTCGAGGTTCGTTTCGATTCCGTACAGTTGCGTCTGATCGAGCGCCTCACGTAATGCGTCTAACGCGCGCTCGCGTGTCTCACCGCGCACGATGAGTTTGGCAATCAGCGGATCGTAAAACGCGCTGACTTCCGTGCCCGCATCGACCCACGTATCGACCCGCACACCGGACGGAAACGCGACATGCGTGAGCACACCTGCGCTCGGCTGAAACTGCTTGTGCGGATCCTCGGCATACAGCCGCACCTGAATGCTTGCGCCTTGCGCAACCGGCACGAGCGTATCGAGTGGCGCGAGTTTGCCTTCGGCCTGACGGATCATCCATTCGACGAGATCGAGCCCCGTGACCTCCTCCGTCACGCAATGCTCGACCTGAAGCCGCGTGTTCACTTCGAGGAAGTAAAAGCGACGCGTATCGGCGTCGAAAACGAATTCGACCGTTCCCGCCGACTCATACTGAACAGCTTGCGCAAGGCGCACTGCGCTGGCGTGCAACGCGCGACGCTCGTCGCCCGTCAATCCAGGTGCAGGGGTTTCCTCGATGACCTTCTGGTTGCGTCGCTGCACCGAGCAATCGCGCTCACCCAGCGCAATGGCAGTGCCGCGTCCATCACCGAAAATCTGCACTTCGATGTGACGCGCGTTTTCGACGAACTTCTCGACGTAGACGCCCGCGTTGGCAAAGTTGGCCTGGCCAAGCCGCGCCACCGACTCGAATACGCTCGCCAGGTGCGCCGCGTCACGGCACAGCGACATGCCGATACCACCGCCACCTGCCGTGCTCTTCAGCATGACGGGATAGCCGATCGATTCCGCCGCCGACAACGCTGCGGCCACGTCGTCGAGCAGGCCCGTTCCCGGCAACAACGCGACATCGTTGGCTTTCGCGATCTCGCGTGCCGTGTGCTTCAGGCCGAATTCACGCATCTGCGCGGGCGTGGGTCCAATAAAGCGGATTCCCGCGTCGGCGCAGGCTTGCGCAAAGGCCGCGTTCTCGGACAGAAAGCCGTAGCCTGGATGAATCGCGTCGGCACCGCAGGCACGCGCGGCGTCGAGGATCGCGTCGCTGTTCAGATAGCTTTGCGCCGCGACCGCCGGGCCGATACAGAACGCTTCGTCGGCGAGCATCACGTGCATCGCATGACGGTCGGCTTCCGAATACACCGCGACCGAAGCGATGCCGAGCCGTTCGAGCGTGCGGATCACCCGGCACGCGATCTCTCCGCGATTGGCGATCAGGATTTTCTTGAACGTCATTGCGGATCCCATACTGTCAATCTCACAGGCGTCGGGTTATAGCCGTTGCACGGATTGTTCAGTTGCGGGCAGTTCGAAATCAGCACGGTGACGTCCATATCGGCACGCATTTCGACGTATTTGCCCGGCGCGGAAATGCCGTCCTCGAACGTCAGCTTGCCGAGCGGCGTCACCGGCACGTTCATGAAAAAGTTGATATTGCTGACGATGTCCCGCTTGCCGAGCTGCGTGCCGACGCCACAGGTGCAATGCGTGATCGCATGCAGGAAGCTGTCGCGACAGCTGTGCATATGGCGTTTGTCGAGCGCATAGCGGACCGTGTTGCTCTCCGCCGCGCATGCGCCGCCGAGCGTGTCGTGGCGACCGCACGTATCGGCCACGATGGTTAGCATCGGCTGACCGAAGTTCGACATCAGCACACTACCGGCCGACAGATACAGTTTCCGTTGCGCACGGATGGTGTCCTGCGCGCTGTAGCGTTCAAGCGGATCGGCCGTGTTATAGAACAGCGTGTCGACGGCCTGATTTCCTTCGAGATCGAGAATACGAAACAGCTGGCCACGTTTGACTTCATGCAGCCACGGTTCGCCCGACGGCAGCGTGAGGTCGTACACCGCGTGACGGATGTCGAGATTGCTTTCGATAATGGACATCGCGGTTCCCCTTAAACGAACAGACGGTCGGTGTTGGTGAAGCCCCGCTCATTCTCGGGACATGCCGACCGGCAGACATCGTCGGCGGGAACGCTTGAATCGCTTGCGTACGCGCGATACGCAATCAGCTTGACGGGTCTCGGCTCGTATCGCGATGACGGGTCCATCGGATGAGGCGCCGTGGAAAACACCACAAGGGTGTCCATTTCGAAACGCAGATCGAATGCGGCGCCGGCCGGCGAGTGGTTCGCCACGAACGCGAGCCCACCTTCTTCGTCGATCGACAGCTTGCTAAAGAAGTTGATGTTGGCAACCAGATCGCGCGAACCGAGTCCGTGTTTCGCCAGTTCGAGCAACAGGCTGTCGCGACCGTTACGGATCATTGCGTTGCGATGTTGTTGATAAGCAGCTACGCCGTATCGATCCGCGAACAACGCCGCATCGCCCACGCCGCCGAGCGGATCGTGCCAGCCGACGGTGTCGGCGGTGATGGACGCCATCACACAGCCCATATCCGAATACAGCACATGGCCACGCGTCAGATGCGCGGTGTGCTGCGCCTTGAGCGTATCGGCCATGTTGTAGCGTTCGAGCGGTGCGTCGTGACGGTAGAACACAGCGGACAGATTCGCAGCGCCGTCGGTATCGACGACTCGCAAGGCCATGCCCCGGCGCAACATGCCGGACCAGTGCGTACCGGCAGGAATCACCGTTTCCCACGACACGTGAGAGATCGGTGCGAGATCGACAGGGGATTGCGTCGACATGGAGGCTCCAGGTAGCGGTTGGGAATAAGCGTGAGAGGGCGATTGAACGACATCGCGACCTCCCGGGCTTTTATCCCTCCGTGGAGCCTCACCGACGCCTTGAAAGAAGGTAGGCGGCAAGACCGGATTGCTCTCGGACCAGACATCGCGCGCTGTTAAAACGCCCGACCGGAACCCTAGCGATCCTGAAGATGATGCAAATTACTTCGCACCTCTCGGAGACTCTTAAAGCGAGTTACGTGCCAGTCATGCACAGACAGGCCGCGCACGCGTCACTACACGGCTTCACCTGATTAACGGACCGCTAACACCATGCAGACGCTTCGAAAAAAGCACCACGGCCGCGCTTCGGCAAGCACCGCGTTGATGCTTCGAGCACCATGAACGGGCGTAAGCGGCACTTGCGACGATGCTGGACCTGGCGCTTGCTCATGGCATGTTGCGTGCATATCGTCTGGCGATCACTCAACCCTTGCCGACTATGAACATGCCAACGATCGTCGCAATTCGTCGCGCGCTATACGCGGTATTTTCCGCACGATTTATCGAACTGCAAAAGCAGAAACACCGCTCCTGATGAAGCGGTGCTGTTGTCGCTAACCGGGTGCAATGACGCCAGGCTAAATCCTCGATGCGTCACTTGCCAGAGTCCTATAGATCCGACGCCACTCCTGCATACCGCGCCTGCTGGCCGAAACTCGCCAATGCCCGCGAACCATCCGGCAGCACCAGTTCACCCCGCTCCATTTTCTCTTTCAGATAGGTAAAACTCTGCGCCGTCTGGGCAAACAGATGATCGCCAGCGCATACCGGCGGATACTTCTCTAGCGACTCCGGTGTCGCGAACGCCGGCAACGGAGCAACGACCGTGTGGTAATCACAGGCGAAGAAGAGCGGAAACGAATACCTTTCCTCTTTGACCTTACGTACCCGATGCGACGTCGCCACATACGCGCCGCCGGTCCACACTTCCAGCATGTCACCTATATTGACGACGAATGCGCCTTCGACGGGCGGCGCATCGATCCACTCGCCTGCACCATTCATCACCTCAAGGCCGGGCGCGGTCGGCATCAGGATCGTGAAGCACTCGTAGTCGGTGTGCGCACCAATGCCGGGACGATCTTCCGCCGACAGGTCGACCGGATAGTGGATCAGCCGCAACTGGCTGGGCGGCTTTTTCAGGTAAGCCTCGAAATGATCCTCGTCCAGGCCGAGCGCGAGCGAAAAACCGCGAAACAGGGTTTGTCCGAGTTCAAACGCCGCGTCGTAATAACCACCCACCGCATCGCGGAAGCCCGCCTGATCCGGCCAGTTGTTCGGACCGAGCATCGGTGTGCCCGCAACCACATCGGGGTCGTCGGAAGGTAACTCGCGGCCGGTATCGAACGCCTCCTTCCGATCGCGCTTGCCGCTCGCAAACACCTCCTCACCCTCAGGCACATAGCCACGATGCGAGATCGAGTGTCCGATGTAATAGCGCATCTTCCAGCCGGATTCCGCCGCGAAGAAGCGTTTAGCCTGATTCACCAGCGCGCCGCGCTGTTCGCTCGACACCCGATGGCCAGTGACATAGAAGAATCCGGCGTCCCGCGCGGCACGACCGAGTTCCTGTGCAGTTGAAAGCCGTTGCGCGAGGTCGTCGCTGTAAAGTCCCGCGACATCGACGATTGGCAAATGCTGAAAACGGGTATGGGTATGGGTCATGACAGCGATCAGGCGAATTGTGAGTGAGGCAGCGGTTGCAATGTCGAATCCGTAAGTGCTTCGCGGTTTGCGAGAAAGGCCGCGATATGCCGACGCTCTTCATTGCCCATCCACGTATTGATCTCCCACAGATCGGCCACAGGTGCATTCGTAAACGGAAGCGTGTGCAAATAGCCGTCGGGACCAAACTCGGGCGTCATCGTGGTGACTGTGTAGCCGTGATCCAACTGTGCCGTCCACAGCGCTTCCCAGATGCGTTGATGCGATGCAAGGCAATCCGCATACTCGGGCGCGGCGGGATGAGGCACTTGCGGACCTTGCGGATAACCGACGCGGCCATGCACGTGATGCGCATGCGGTGCAAGTTCCAGCACGGTGTCCCACTCTCCATCGAGAAGCCGCTCGCACACATTCGCCCAATGACTGAAGTCACATGTAAGCTTCAGCGATGGCACCGCGCGCACGACGTCGCGGGTGATCCACGGATTGAAGAATGAGCGCCCGCGATGCGTTTCGAAGCTACACGTCACGTCGTGCGTTGCGGCAATCTCGACTGCCCGCGCGAAGAAATCCATTTGCGTTGCTGCGGGCCATGCATCGCACCCCGCCATGACATTGAAGAACCGCGGTTTAAGCGGCTTTCCCCAAACGATCTTTTCTTCCAGATCGCGAAGATGGTCTTGCGGGCTCGCGGACCGCTCCGGCACATAGCTACCGGCAGTCGTAATCTCGGCGATAAATTCGAGCTTTTGATCGACGATTTCCTGTGCGAACACCTCACGAGCGGCACCGTCCGCCGGCACGGGCGCCTCGATGCCATCGAAGCCGGCCGCACGCACCAACGGTGCGGCATCGCCGGGGCTACCGTCAAATCCCCAGAACGTCTTGAACAGTTCGAGTTTCATTGTGAGCCCATTTACATGTAAATTTGCACGCAATAGTACATGTAAAATGACGAGATCAATAAAGCTTCCAATGTTATCGATGCAGAATTGTCAGATGCCCGATCTCCGCCTGAACCGGCACTCAAACTGTGCGCGCCTCCTCCTAATGGTGAATGAATGACCAAGAAAATCGCGCGTCCCAAAGGGCAAGCTGTTGCACGCGCCATCCTCGACATGGACTGGCAGTGGTCGTCCCGCTTTGGCGATATCGGCCTGAACGACCTGAACTACAGCGATCTCTTCTGCCGGATGTGGCTGGACGACGAAGCGTATTTCGCCAAGACCGCGCTCTACGAATTCATGCCGGGCGTGAGCCGACGCACTGCCGTCCGCTACGTCCAGGCGTTGATCGATGGCGGCTGGCTGGTCGAAACAAGCTCGACGGAAGATCGCCGCATCAAGCATGTCAGTCTGGCGACTTCTATCAGCGAACGTCTGGAGCAGTTCCTTGCTTACGTGCATCAACGGTTTTCCGCGCTAGACAAATAGCGTGTGCAAACCGGTGTGCGCGCAACGATGGCGACACAGGTAACGCCTTTGGCATACTTCTCGCTAGAGTTTTGTCCGAGAGGTGCGGCAGCGTCGCATCTTAGGGGTGCTAGGGTTCCGGTTCGCGAGAACGTCTGGTCCGAGAGCAGCCCGGCACATCGAGCGGTGTATCTGCGAGCGACACGCGAGCACACACCGGCATGCGCTACACGGCGGGACAAAAGCCCGGGAGATTGGCGATAGCAATGTCTATCGTGCCTCTCCGTGGCCGGCGTTTGTCCCTGCAGTTTCCGCGTTTTTTCCATGCGAGCCTCGCGTGGTTCGCTGTTTCGCGGGAACCGGTCATGTTGTTTTATCGCGCAGTCGCCGCGCGATCCAACTCAACAATCGCAATTGACCGGTCTCCTGGAGAAAACGATGAAACGATTCGAAACCACTCGCACTATCCGCAGTTC
Organism: Paraburkholderia sp.; assembly: GCF_028283785.1. Classification (GTDB taxonomy): domain Bacteria; phylum Pseudomonadota; class Gammaproteobacteria; order Burkholderiales; family Burkholderiaceae; genus Paraburkholderia. The sequence continues at coordinate 232,009 of NZ_JAPWKB010000017.1, forward strand.
ACTCGCCGCACTCGGCCGTCTCGCGCCGACGCTGCGCATTCGCGGTGCTTGTGCCGCTGTCGCCACCACCCTCGCCGTAGGTTTCGCCGCCGCGCCCGCACTCGCTGCAACACCCCTCTCTATCGGTTATAGCGACTGGCCCGGCTTCGTCGCATTCCAGGTCGGAATCGAGAAAGGCTGGTTCAAGGAAGCTGGCGTCGATGTCAATTTTCAGTGGTTCGATTACTCGGCTTCACTAGACGCGTTTTCTGCCGGCAAACTCGATGCGGTCGGCGCCACGAACGGTGACGCACTCGTGACAGGTGCAAGCGGCGCGAAAAACGTGATGATCCTGCTGACCGACTATTCGAGCGGGAACGACACGGTCATCGCCAAGCCGCCTATTCGCACGATCGAAGGTTTGAAAGGCAAGAAGGTCGGCGTCGAAACGGGACTAGTCGATCACCTGCTTCTCGACACCGCGCTCGAACGACATGCGATGAAGGAATCGGACATTACGCTCGTCAACGCGAAGACCAACGAACTGCCGCAAGTGCTGGCGTCGTCGGGCGACGTGGCGGCGATCGCCGCGTGGCAACCGAACTCCGGTGAGGCCCTCAAGCGCGTGCCCGGTTCCCGTGCGATTTTCACTTCCGCTGACGCGCCTGGCCTGATCTACGATGCGATCACTGTCAACCCGGTCAGCCTCCAGACACGCAAAGCGGATTGGGAAAAGGTGCTGAAGGTATGGTATCGATGCGTGGCTTACATCAATGATCCGAAAACCCAACCCGACGCAGTCAAGATCATGGCCGCACGTGTTGGACTGACACCGGCGCAATATCTGCCGTTGCTGAAGGGCACGCATCTTCTCGACCAGGCAGCCGCGAAGAAAGCCTTCGTCAAGGGCGATGGATTGGCTTCCGTGTACGGCTCCACTGTCAACGCAGACAAGTTCAACGTGCGCAACGCGGTATATAAGCAATCGCAAACGGTCGGTTCATACATCGATCCTTCGCTTACCAGCGCCCAGTAAGATCCAGTGCTTCGCAAGCCGGTAGCAACGATGCATCGGCACTAAAAAAAGCACGGACCATCCGCAGATGGTCCGTGCTTTTTCGTTTCGTCACAGCGACGCTTTCAGATCAGAACGCGTGACGAAGTCCCACGGTGACGGCAACCTGCGTATCCGACGACGACGGCGACAACGTGTTGATCATCGCGTGCGACAGAACCGAATCCGCCGGGGCGCCGTGCACGCTCTGGTACACGCCTTCGAGATAGACATCCGTGCGTTTGCTCAACGAGTAATCGGTCTGAAGCATGGCCGTATTCCATCCCGGCGAAGATCCGTTATAAGCGCCGTGGGTGTACGTATAGGCTCCCGACACACTCAACGCCGGCGTCAACGCGTACTTTCCGTTGATTTCGAAATTGTCGAAACGCAGCGATCCGGCGAGCGAGCCGGCTGAGCTATCACCCGAGCCGAGATACGTGCCCGTTCCAAACGAGAATACGCCCGACGCGTTATCGATTTGCGAGTGGCTCCACACAAGACCGACCGTGGCAGGCCCAAACGTATAGTTGCCGCCAAGCGACCAGATGCGCTGACGTTGTGAAATGAAGTTCGCGCTTGCGTCGCTCGACGTTACAGCGCCGCTCCCCGTGCCGGCATTGCTGAACTGGAGATAGCCAGCGGCAAGGTTGATCGGCCCTTGCGCATACGAAACAGCAAAGCCGTATGACCGATTGTTCGCAAAGGCGCCAGCCTGATTGCTGAAGCCATACATGGTCTCGAACGTAACGCCGTGATACGTCGGGCTCGCGTACTTGACCGTGTTGTTGATGACAACCGAGTTCGCCGCGAGGTTGTCGTTCTCAAACGGATGCGCGGCCATACTGCCGCCCCACGTATTGAGCTCGGCAGTAAGCGGCCCAACGAGGTCGTTCATCACGTCGAACTGCCGCCCAAACGTCACCGTTCCGTAAGACTCGCTCTGCAGACCAACCCATGCCTGCGAGCCGAAGCCATCACCGGAAAACGCTTGCGCACCGTTGTTTAGCAGGAAGCCTTGCTCCAGTTTGAAGACCGCGCTCAATCCGCCTCCGAGGTCTTCCGTTCCTTTCAAACCAAACACGGTGTTCTGCGTCGAACTGCTGTTCTCTTGCCAGTTGTGGCTGCCGTACTGGTTGTTGGTATAAACCAGACCGGCATCGATCAGGCCGTAGAGCGTCACACTGCTTTGCGCGTAAGCGGAGATCGAAAACGCGCCGGATAGTGCTGCCACAAGGAGTGTTCTTTTCATGGTCGAGTGGATATCAGTTCACAGGTTATTGAAAGGATTCAACCGCCCTGCACAATGACGTCAAAGCGGCATCGACCTGGACGCTATATGCAATGGCGGGGTCATCACAGGGCGTCGCAATCTTAATTAATCAAAATAAAATCAGCGCGCGAGCAGCCCTATTGCAATGAAGACGACTGCCGCATGACAATCAATTTGAACGCCATGTGTGCATTTTTCCTGTGATGATCCAAGACATCTGTAAGCAAATCGGGTTCACGTTGCTCTATTCCACGACGTTCCCGAAAGAATGCTCGTGGAATCGGCGAACACCTACCGTACAAGCACCAGCTTCTGACTACCCGTTCCCGGAGCCCGGACCTTCTTTCTCGACACTTCCGATCGATCATCGTCCGTAACCACTGCCGCGGCATCCGGACGAAACCGGTCGCGATACTCGGCCGGATTGATGTTCAGACGCCGTTGAAAGACGCGTCTGAATCCATCCATGCTGTCATACCCGCATCGCCGGGCGATCTCTCGTAGCGATAGCTCCGTACCTTCCAGGAAACGCCGCGCTGCATCGATCCGGGCGTTGTTCAAAAACGTCATCGGACCCACGCCACACTCGCGCGTAAACGTTCGCGTCAGGTTGCGTGTGCTCATATGAGCACGCTCGGCGAGTGAGGTGACCGTGTGCTCCAGATGCAAGTGATCCAGCATGTACTGTTGCAACATGACCGTCTGCGAACCGGGTAACGCCAGCGATTCGAGCAGCGGGCTGAATTGCGACTGTCCGCCAGCGCGACGCAGATAGACGACCAGATATTTGGCGACGTCGAGTGCCATCTGCCGACCGAAATCATCCTCGATCATTGCAAGTGACAGGTCGATACCGGCAGTCACACCCGCCGTCGTGAACACGTTGCCGTCCTGAACAAAGATATGGTCAGGCTCGATCTTCGCTCGCGGAAAGGTTGCGGCGAGACGCGGAACATCCATCCAATGCGTCGTCACGACCTTATTGTCGAGTAGCCCCGCCGATCCGAACGCAAACAGTCCATTGCAGATCGCAGCAATCCGGCGGCAGCGTTTTTGCTGGTCTTTCAGCCATGCGCTCAGTGCGGGATCGTCAAACGCGTCGAAGATACCGAGACCGCCGGGCACGATCACCGTGTCGAAATCCGGACACGGATCGAAAATCGTCCGGTCGGGTACGGTCGTCAATCCACTCGACGACTGGACTGTGCCTCGCGTCGTCCCGACCGTCAGCATTTCGTATTCGCATTCCCCCTTGCTTAGAATTTTTACTTCGGCAAAGGCGTCTTTGGGGCCGGCGATGTCCAGTAACTGAAAGCCGGGAAAGACCACCATGCCGACTTTAATTCTCTTCATCGCGCGACCTCGCAGGTTCAACCGCGTATAGCAGTGGTAATGGAATAGCGCGGCTATCGTGCCGCGTAACCGTCAGTCTAATCGTAGATTGGTCAGTGGCCTCTCCGGACAAAATTCCGGGCCATCCGGCCGGCGACATAGCCGCGTTCGTCTGCGCTGCGCGACATGTTAGGCGCCCGTTCCGCCAACATGCCGAAGAGCGCACCGATGCTCGTCCACATGACGATTTGCATACCCATAGCAACGGTTCGGAATTTCCACAACAGGGCAGCCGGGAACGCGGCGGGAACTTCATTGATTTCAGGCAGCGCACTCAACGCAACGCCGACGATCACGACAAAGAAAATCACACCGACAAGCGAACCATTCCATTGCCCGAATCGCGTGGCAGCGATTCGCCTGACGTTGAGCGATAACACCATTGCGGCAATCGAAATGGCGAGTGTCAGGAAAAAGAGGCCCGTGCGATAGCCGATCGTTTCCGGATCGCCGACCGACGGTGGATTCGGCGGATACTTCAGCGTAGGCACGACGACCAGCGCGACAAAGGCCGCCAACGCCAGCCACGCGGAGAGCGGTCTTGCGCCGATGGACCCGATTCGACCGTAAGCATAGGCGTACGTCAGCGCAAACAGGCCGCCCAATGCCATTCCGTAAGACACCACGCCGGTCAGCAAGCCCAGCCCCGCCTGAGTGCCACGGCTGACCAGCTCCGGCTCGGGTGCATCACCTGCCGCCGCGTGCTCGTGATCCTCGAACGAGATCGCCTGAGCGACTTGCGGCTCGCCGAACGTCCTGGCGAACGCGAACGTAACGAGTCCCGCGACGATTCCGACCAGCATCCCGCGCATCAAAAGCTTTCCGACCATGACGGCCTCCGTTTCCTCTACCAGTTATTGAAATTCCGGCGTCTTCAATGACACGGGAAGCCGAGCAGATGGCGCCCGTCATGCACGAATTCATGCACGTACATGCCCGGGACGATCGATGTGGCACCCTGCTCCGCGCCGACGAAATAGATCAGCAGCAACATCAAAAGACCGCCGAAAACGGCCCACGGAAGTACTTCGCGAAGCGGTATGGGTGTGAATTCCGCAGCGGGTTGAAAGACAGCTTCATTCATGTGAGACCTCAAAAATTAGTCGGATTCCCGATGCCGGAAACCCGGTCAACGGACATATGCGGGCGGCGTCTCCTGCCGTCGCATGCTCAGAACATGACGCAACTCGTCGGCGGATAGCACGCCGTGCGCTTCGACCACGTTCACCAGCGCTTCGAGAAAACGCTCGTAGTAGTCCCAACGCGGCTGATTCGCACAGTCGGTCGACTCCCACTTCCCAATCGACGCGATCAGGCTTTGTCGAAAGTCTTCCCATTCAAAGCAGCCGGCTTTCGCCAATGAAAGTGCGAGGCCGAACACGTCGCGCTCCCAGCGGTTGGTGAACAGCAGCTTTCCATCCAGCCTTGGCGGCGAGTCGGGCTCACCCAGCATCGACGCGGCGGCGTACTCTTCAAAACGCGTGAACATGACGAATGCCCTCAAGCAGCGGGCGGTGCGACGAGCGCAACGCCCATCATCGACTCGGGTGTCACGAGTGCCGCCAGCGCTTCTTCGCTTAGCCCGTCGGTGTTCGCCGGCCGCTCGGGAATCACGAACCAGCGAATCTGTGCACTGCTGTCCCATACCTTGACCGACTTTGCTTCAGGCACCGTCACGCCAAACTCCTGAAGCACCGCTCGCGGTTCGCGAACACCCCGCGCACGGAACACCGGGTCCTTGTACCAGTACGGCGGCAAACCCAGCACGGGCCACGGATAGCATGAGCAAAGCGTACAGATGATCAGGTTGTGGGTATCGGCGTCGTTCGCGACGGCCGCCATGTGCTCGCCTTCCGCGCCTGCCATGCCAAGCGGCAATGACAGCTCGGCGATCGCCTTGGGCGTGTCTTCTACGAGCCGCTGTTTGTATGCCGGATCGACCCACGCATGCGCGACGATCTTCGCGCCGTTGAACGGACCGGCCATCGTCTCGAAGTGCTTGAGCACAGCATCGACAGAGTCACTGCCGATCACGCCTTTTTCAATCAGCAGCGCTTCCAACGCGCGAACCTTCGCGGCGCTGGACGCCTCACGGTCATCAGAAAATTCGAACAGGTCAGTCATGTTTCTCTCGCTAAGGGAGGATCAGTTCGCAGGTTCGACATACGCGTCGTACAGGTCGGCGTAAATCGTCGTGTTGGGTTCGCTTTTGCCCGGCCCCCAGATATCGGCAGCGTCGAATGCAATCCGATACACCGGCATCGGCTTCCCAATGCCATCCACGCCCGTCGTCACGAAATAGGAAAACGCACCCGGATAGACGAGGTCCACCGTCCCCGTCTTGCTTCGCAGATAACCCGGCAACCGGGTATGGTCCACGGCTTCAGGATCAGCGATGCGCACGGTGTCGCCCACCTTGAAACGCGCAGCGCCATCGAGCGCGTTATAGCCGGAGTCGCCCTTGAGGAGATAAGCCTCGATCTGCGTCTCCAGTTCGGCGTTCGGCTGGTCCGGCAGCGCCGCGTCCGGCTGCTTGCGGTAATGCTCCGTCTTCGCCGCAAGCTCGTCGGCCGTGATATAGCCCTGACTGACGAAAAACTGCGAGATACCGCCGAGCCATTTTTCGTAGTACCGGTATTTGAAGTACTCGAACGGCTGCATGTCCTCGGCACCGGTACGCAGTGACGCCCACGTCCAGTTATCCTTGAACGTTGTCGGTAGCTGATCGACCGGATACGCGGCTAGCGCGTCGGTCAGGTGTGCGCTCTCGGCCATCATGACCGTGTGAATCCCAAAGATTCTGGTCTCCCACGGCTCGACGAAGACACGCGTTTCGGTGCTGACTGGACCGAGGTTTTCAATGCCGCCAAGGTGATGCTGTAGTTTCACGGTTCGCTCCGGAAATGGGCTATAGGTAGTCGCGCGAGCCTTAGCTCAGCCGGTGTTCGCGCTTGAACGACAGTGCTTCCCCGAGCATCTCGGACACGAACCCGAACACCGCTCCCGTGACAAGCGCACCCGCCGCGACGAGGCCGGGATTGGATATGCCGATGGTCGTGATTGCCTTGCCGGTTGCGACAGTCGTGCCGACGGTAGAGGCAAAGCCCCAGACGATTGCAGGCAGCACGTCGAGCAGTTTGATCTTCGACGCTTGCACCATCGCTGCACTACCGATACCCACGGCTACGGCCGCGCCGAATGCGCCCGCGCTCATCGTCGTGATACACAATAAGGTTACCGATGCGATCACGAGCCCCGTCAGATTCGATGCGACACTCTTCACGAAGCCGGCCTGACCACCGCCAAGCACGAAGAACGATGCCCATGCGATAAACGTCACCCACACCGGCACTGGAAATACCGTGCCGGTCAACCAGGTATCGGCGACGGCAAGAACGCCGATGCTCAATGTGTATGCTTCAGGCTTTTTCATTTCATTGCTCCTTAAGGAAAAACTACGGTCATGAAAATGCAAATCAACAGGATCAGTGCATACAACCAAGCAGGCCTTCCCGCATTTGCCCGGCGTCGAGATTGCGTCCGATCATGACAAAGCGGTTGTCGCGTGACTCGTCTCCACGCCATGCCTTTCCAAACGTCGTATCGAGCAACATATGGACACTATGAAAATGCAGCCGTCGGCTTTCTTCATGCAGGTTCAGGACGCCCTTCATACGGAGAATCTGCTGACCGTGCGTCTGCACGAGACGGTTGACCCATTGATTGAAACGTCCCGCGTCGATCGCGCCGGGTAGAACGAATGCACACGATGCGATGCTCTCGTCGTGCTCATGGTCATGAGCCGTTTCGTCGAGCAGATCGGGTTCGACAGCGAGCAGGTTGTCGATCGAAAAGCTGCGTACGCCCAGTAGCTTTTCGACTTCAATGGCGGAGTGAGATGCGAACTCGATGGTCGCGGTGGGATTGAGTTGGCGGATTGTCTCGACGAGCGCGTTGAGTGCGTCAGCAGCGACGACGTCGGTCTTGTTGATCACGATTCGATCCGCAAACACGACCTGCTCGCGCGCGATATCGTCGTTCAGTTGCGACGGCGCGTGCAGTGCGTCTATCACGGCGACGACGGCCTCCAGCTCGACGCGCTTGCGGACATCGGGGTCCGCGAGAAAAGTCTGCAGCACGGGTGCCGGGTCGGCGAGTCCCGACGTCTCGACAATAAGATGCTCGAGCCGGTCGCCAAACCGGTCGAGCAGCATGCGCACGCTTTCCACAAGGTCCGTACGCACTGTGCAGCAGACGCAGCCATTGTTGATTTCGACGACGGCGTCTTCGTCCGCAACGATCAACTCGCCGTCGATTCCGACCTCGCCGAACTCATTGACGACGATGCCGATCTGCATTGGCCGCGTCGCATCGAGAATGTGATTGACCAGTGTCGTCTTGCCCGCGCCGAGGAAACCGGTCACGACTGTCGTGGGAATTTTCTTGAGTTGCATCGCGCGCTCCGTGAACCCCGGCACACGCCGGACCGGATACCAAGAGCGACAACCGCGCCGGATTTCGTCAAATGGCCGTGTGTCGCCGCAAGTCGGCGCGGATCGACGGCCTTGATGGCTCACATTGCAGATTCAAGCAATTCACGCCAAAACACCGCGGATCGACCACCCTATCGTCCGATGTGTTTCAAGCGCGAAAGCCGTGCGCCGACGCACGTGGATTGTGCGCAGCGCACTTTGAGAGCGCGTTCATTTCGCGTTGGACGTTGCATCCATACGCGATGTTCGTGCAGACACGAGGGCGACGACGGGCGCCGGAGCGCCCGATGCGACGAGTCTTTATCGACCGTCTAGCGTGTGATCTCTTCGAGCGAGAGATTTCGGGTCTTGGGACCGAGCAAACCGATAGCCAGCATAACGACGACCATCGCCGCAGAGATAAAAACGAACACGCCGACAGTGCCGAACTGCTTGAGTACATCCGCGATGATAAAGGCGGTAAAGATCGCGGAAAAGCGGCTCCACGAATAGACGAAACCCACCGCCCGCGCGCGAATGCTGGTCGGATACAACTCCGCCTGATACGCATGAAAGCTGTACGAGATGATGTTGCTGGCGAGCGTCAGGCACACGCCGAGACTCACCAGCAGCACCGCGCTCGACGCCTGACTGAACCACAAGCCCGCGACGATATTCGCTGCCGCCATCACCACGATCACCGTCTTGCGCTCGAAGCGGTCGCCGATAAACAGTCCGATGACCGGTCCGATCGGCGCGGCAAGCGCAATCACGCTCGAATATCCGAGACTCGTCGTCACCGTGATGCCCTGCTTGATCAACAGCGTCGGTACCCAATTTGCGAAGCCATAGAAACCCACAGTCTGAAACACGTTGAAGAGCGTCATCATCAGCGTGCGATTGCGGTACGGTGCAACCCACATATCGCGGAAACTGCCGCGCGGTGAGACCGCCACCGCCGCAGCGGGCGCCGGCAGCGGCCGGCCATACTCGGCTTGCACTTTCGCTTCGAGCGCGCTCATCACGCGGTCCGCCTCGACGAGGCGGCCTTGTTGCGCGAGCCAGCGCGGACTCTCCGGCAACGCGCGGCGAATCCACCACACGAACAGTGCGCCATGCGCGCCGATCACCACGACCCAACGCCATCCGTCGATACCGAACGGCGTGCGCGGCACCAGCAGATACGACAGAAAAGCGACCACGGGCACAGCGGTAAAACCCACGGCCTGTTCGCACGCAAACGCGCGACCCCGGATATGTTTGGGCACGAGTTCGGAGATGTATGTGCCGATCGTCACCAGTTCGACACCGATCCCCACGCCCGCGACGAAGCGCCAGAAGTTGAGTCCCGTTGCCGTCTCCTGAAACGCCATGACGAGATTCGCGACGGTGTACCACAGCAGCGAATACGTAAAAACCGCGCGACGTCCATAGCGATCCGCGAGAAAGCCGCACGCAATCGTGCCGACAAACAGGCCCGAAAACAGTGCGGCGATAAAACTCGCCACGCCCGTCGTGCCGAACAGACCATGCGTCGTCGCGCTCAGCAGTCCGCTTCTGACGAGGCCCGGCGCGACGTAACCGCTATAAAGCAGATCGTAAAGTTCGAAGAAAAAGCCGAGGCTCAGCAGTACGACCAGTTTCCACACGCTGCGCGTGGCGGGCAAACGGTCGAGACGCGCGGAAATGGTGCCGGCGTCGAGTCGTACGGCGGGGTCGGGTGCCGACGCGCCGCGCCCGGCTGCGCCCGCGTGCGCGAGGTCGCCGGATGTTTCGGGGGATGCCATGGTGTCTCCTTCCTGTTGAGGCCGGTCTAGCGCCGGCTCCCGTGTCACACCTGAGGCGGTGAACGATGCCGGACGTCGAGCCCGGCGAGCATTCTAGCCGTGCGCGCGCCTGAGTTGTTCGAACGTGGTTATTTTTCCGGCTAGCGCACTGGCTGCAACGGTATACGGACTCGCGAGCCACACGTCGCCCGGTCCCGAACGACCTGGAAAATTGCGGTTGATCGCGCTGATCGTCACGTCGCTGGCGGCGTCGGACTGGCCTGGTCCGCAATTCGCGCACGACCCGCAACCCGGCATGATCAGCGTGACGCCGGCGCGTTCGAACACCGGCAGATACCCTTGCGCGACACAATATTCACGCACCGCAAGCGTGCCGAATTGCAGATACAGACGCGTGCCCTGCGGGACGGTCATTCCGTGTTCGACGCCCCAGCGCAAGACCTCGTGATAGAAGTCGAAGTCTTCGCGCTTGCCTGCCGTGCACGACCCGCCGTATGCAATGCCGATCGCCACGTCGTGCGATCGAGTTGCGGCGCAGGCACGCCGTTGCCGGGATCGCCGGGGCGCGCGAGCATCGGCTCGATAGTGGTGGCGTCGATGCGGATCGTGTCGCGATAGGTCGCGCCAGGGTCGGACGTCATCCACGCTTCGAGCGTGAAATCGACGCCACGTCGCGCTTTCAGAAACGCCACGGTCTGTTCGTCCGGCTCGACGATGCCGGTAAAACCACCGAGTTCCGCGACCATATTGGTCAACGTCGCACGTTCGTCGATCGACATCGCGCGCACCGCTGCGCCGCCATATTCGAACACCAGACCGATCGCGCCGCCCGAGCGGATCGCGTCGAGTTGCAGCAGATACAGCACCACGTCTTTCGCGGTCACACCGTCACGCAACGCGCCGTCGATTTCGATTCGCACGGTTTCCGGCACCTTGCAGCGCACGTAGCCCGTCACCCAGCTATTGGCGATTTCAGTTGCGCCCGCACCGAATGCGAGGCAACCCAATGCGCCCGAGTGCGGCGTGTGCGAATCGGTGCCGGTCGCGACCTGTCCGGGCAACACGTATTGCTCGGCCATCAACGCGTGGCAAATGCCTTCGGAACCGGGCGCGCTACCCGGCGTATCCGCAAGCGCGCCATGCGCGCGCACCGGATAGTCGCGCGAAAACGTCGTATGTCCGTCCATCAGGTTCGCGACGCCCGGCAACAGACCATCGCGAACATGCGGAATGCTTTGAGCGGCGAGTACCAGATGATCCTGAAACGCGATGATGTGATCGGGCGCATGCAACGGCGCAGGCTTGCCGAATGCGCGATGCATCAGATGCGCGCACATGCCGGTGAAATAGTCGTGACTGAAGCGCCAGTCAGCGGCGATAAACACGCCGTCGCCGCGCGTCGCGCTCGCCATCGCGGGATGCAGATGACGCTCGATAATCTTCTCGACGAGGGTTTTCGGTGCGGCCGCCGCTTCGCTTGCATCCGGCGCGGCACGCAACGAGGGCGCGGGCCAGTCCGCGAACTTGCTGTACGCGAGCAGGCCGCCGCTGCGAATGATCTGCTGCGTCAGCGCATCGCGTCCTTCGAGGAACGCGTCGATCGGCACGAATTCGCCGTCGATCAAGCGGTCGAGCACGCTGAAATCGGTGGTGGTCAGGATGCCGATGTTGTCGCAATTCTGCTGGTAAATACGCTCGAAACTCTCGGCGACGATCAGCCGGATACCCGCCGACAACTCCGCCAGCGGACTCGATTCTCGCGACGAGCCCTTGCCGTAGCGCTTGCCCGCAACCGTCACCTGGAAGCCGCCGTTTCTCACCGCGTCGCGACCGATCGGCATCGCGTCGCCGGCCTTGAAACCGACATACGGAAACTGTCCCAGACGCTCGTCGTAAGTGAGCATCACCGTGACCGGCGTGATTTCGTCCGTGGACACGTTGTCACGGAGCGCGCCCGCCTGCTCGCGCGTGAAGTCGTTGCCGGCCATCTGCGCGGCGACGATGGCAGGGTCTTGCGACAGATACAGCACGCGGCCGTCGAGGCGGATCGAGTCTTCCATGGGGTGCAGGTCTCCTTTGCACCACTATAAGGCGCGCACCGGGCGCGCCGAAGTGCTGCCTCGGCAACGCTGGCGTCTCGTTTCGCGATGGCGGTCCGCCGGACCTGGAGTATGGACTGAAAGCGCGGTCTAGCCGGTCTTGCCCAGGAAATGCACCAGCGCCGCAGCACTCGCACTCAACTGGTCGCGCGCGCGGTAGATCAGAACCAGTTGCCGCACGGCCCATTCGTCGCGCAACGGCAGCAACGCGACATCGAGCGTGTTCAGATACAACTGCCCGACCTGTTCCGGCACGACCGTGACACCCAGTCCCGCATGGACCATCCGGCACAACGCATCGAGACTGCTGACGCGGATTTTCACGTCGAGCACGTGACCGGCTTGCGCCGCGTGTTGCGCCAGCATTTGCGTCAGCGCACTCTCGCCGCGCAGACCGACGAAGCTGTCCGCGAGCACATCGCGGAATGCGATGCGCGACGCCTGCGCGAGTCGATGCGTGCGCGGCACCAGCACGGCGAGGCGGTCCGTCCGATACGGCGTCTGCCCGAACGCTTCGACGCCTGAAACCGGATTACAGATACCGAAATCCGCATCGTGTTCGCCGACGATCCGCAACACGTCGGCGCTGTGCTCTTCTTCGAGTTCGATCGATACATCGGGAAAGACCCGGCTGAACGCCGCGACATCTTCAGGCAGGAACTGCACGATCGACGACAGGTTGGCGACGACCCGCACGCGTCCTTTCGCGCCCGAAGAAAAGCGCGACAACTCCGCGCTCATCTGTTCGAGATTGCCGATGATGGCCTGCGCATAACGCAGCACCGTTTCTCCGACCGGCGTCACGGTGATGCCGCGCGATTGCCGCTGAATCACCGGCAAGCCGATCAGCGCTTCGATCTCCGCAATGCGACGGCTCACCGCCGACGACGCGATGAACTCGCGCTCGGCGGCACGAGCGATATTCTGTTCCTGACACACCGCGACGAACAGCCGGAGCGACGTGAGATCGAGTTTCTTGAGGAGCTTGTCCATGATGCGGCAGTGCGCGAGTCACCAGAAAGAGACGCTGGATTATCGCGCACTGCGGGGCCGGCTTTCGAAACGCGTGAGACCACGTGTGAAGTCGGCGATCGGACCTGACGTATCGGCTACCGCGTGCTGACGCGCGGATGACCGACCGTCGCGGGGTCGCGCCGTTCGACCACGGCGGGCGCCGTTTCGCGCATCGAGATCGCGCACCATGCGGAGATCAGGCCGAGCACCGACACCATCAACGCCGGCCCGATCCATCCGACGATCCCGAACAGCGCGGTCGCGATGAACGGCAGCAAGCCTGCCACCACCGACGCGCCGTTATAGCCCAGCGAAATGCCCGACGAGCGCACGTTGGCCGGAAACTGCTCGGAGAACCAGCTCGATTCGACGGCGAAGATCGGATCGTGGCTGAACAGCAGCGACAGCGATACCGCCGTCACGACCATGATCGCAGCACCCGTATTGATCAGCAGGAACATCGGCACGCCGAACAGCACGGTAAACACGGCACCGAACAGAAACACCGGACGACGCCCGACGCGGTCGCTCAACATGCCGTACACGAGATGACTGCCCAGCCCGATCGCCGAGCCGATCATCGTGCCCCACAGCACATGTTCCCTGGTCGACACGTGCGCCAGCATCACATACGACAGCATGAAACTGGTGGTGATGTAGTAGCCGCCGGTTTCCGCCATCCGCAGTCCGATGATCTTGACGATCATTCGCCAGTCGCTGCGCATCACCTGCATCGCCGGACGTTTGACGATCCGCGCTTCGGCCTTGATGGTTTCGAAAGCGGGCGATTCCTTCACGCTCAACCGGATGAAAATGCCGATTGCCACCATCACGAACGACACCAAAAACGGCGCGCGCCACACCCAGTTCCCTTCGAACAACGACGACGACAGCAGGAACGCGCCATTCGCGAGCAACAGTCCGAGCGGAATGCCCACCTGCGGCACCGCACCGAAAAAGCCACGACGCTTCGCGGGCGCATGCTCGCACGCCATCAGCACCGCGCCGCCCCACTCCGCGCCGAAGCCGATGCCCTGCACCATCCGCAGCAGGATCAGCAGCACCGGCGCGAGCACGCCCGCCTGCTCGTAAGTCGGTAATGCGCCGATCAGCACGGTTGCGCCGCCCATTGCCAGCAACGACCAGAACAGCACCGTCTTGCGACCCAGACGGTCGCCGTAGTGACCCGCCAGATAGCCGCCGAACGGACGCATCAGGAAGCCCACCGCCAGCGTCGCGAACGACGCCAGAATGCCGATGATCGGCTCGTTGGTATGGAAGAAGATCTTGCCGAAAAACGCGGCGGCGGCCGTGCCGTAGATAAAGAAATCGTAGCTCTCGACCGCCGAGCCGATCATCGATGCAAACGACACCTTGAACGGGCTGTCTTTCGCGTCTTGCGTCGCAGAGGGTTGATTCATGTCTTGTCTCCGAATCGTTTTAATCGTGAGGATCGCGCGCGTGTCCCGCGCTGCGGTCAGCGCCAGGTTTCGATCACGCGGCTGTCGTCCTTCATGCCGAGTCCCGCATCGGCGGCCTGCTGGTAGCGCGCGTTCGCGATCGTCAGCAACGGCACGTCCGCGCCGCACGACGCCGCGGCCGACGCCACGAGCCCGCTGTCCTTGACGAAGATATTGATCGCGCTGGTGACGCCGACATCGGTGCCTTCGAGCATGCGCGGCCCACGATCCGACAGCATCCACGAACCCGCCGCGCCGCTTTCGACGAGCTTCAGCACGGCGGCCGGATCGAGTCCGAGCGCGCGCGCCAGGTTCAGCGCTTCCGCCGCCGCGACGATATGCACCGAGCACAGATGCTGGTTCACGACCTTGATGCTCTGGCCGTCGCCGAGTTGTTCGCCGGTCACGTTGACCTTGCCCATCGCGCTCAACACCGGCAATACGGTCTCGATGTCATGCGCGTCACCTGCTGCGAAGATCACGAGTTCGCCGGTTTTCGCGCGCGCCACGCCGCCCGTCACCGGCGCATCGACAACCCGCGCACCGAGCTTGCGCAAGCGGTCGCCCTGCTCGCGCACGCTGGAAGGACCGACCGTCGACATGATGACCCACGTCTGATCGCTGACGGCGGCGGTGGCCTGATCGACGAGGCTCGCCAGATGCTCGGGCGTCGCGACCATCACCACGACGACCGGCGCATGCGGCGCATCCGCAAACCCGGCGACTGCGTCCACGCCGCTCATCTGCGCGTTTTCGCGCGCCCGGCCGACCACATCGACGCCGGTGACCGGATGGCCTGCCTGCTGGATCCGCAACGCCATCGGCAAACCGATCGCGCCGACTCCTACAAAAGTCACGTTCATGATGTCTCCTTACGCCAGCCACGTTTTGATGCTGTCGACCATCGACGCAGTCGAAATGCCGTAGCGGTCGTGGAGCGTCGGCAACGCGCCCGCTGCGAGAAACTGGTCCGGCAACGCGATCTGACGGAACGCGCAGTTCACGCGCGCCAGCATCAGCGCGGTCGCCACCGACTCGCCCAGACCGCCCACGCAGCTATGGTTTTCCGCGACGACGACAAGGCGTCCCGGACGGCTGCATTGCGCGACGATGGTGTCGATATCGAGCGGCTTGATGGTCGGCACATGCAGCACGGCGACGTCCGCGGTGCCGTCGGCCATCGCCTGCGCGGTTTCGAGCGCGCGCATCGTCATGATGCCGGACGAGATGATCAGCACGTCGCGACCGTCGCGCAGCAGCTTTGCCTTGCCGAGTTCGAACTGATAGTCGTAGTCGTCGAGCACGAGCGGCACCTTGCCGCGCAGCAGTCGCATATAGACCGGACCGTCATGCGCGGCAATCGCGGACACGGCCTGTTCGGTGTCGAGTGCGTCGCACGGATCGACGATCGTGAGACCGGGAATGCCGCGCATCATCGCGATGTCTTCGGTTGCCTGGTGACTCGGCCCGTAACCGGTCGTCAGACCCGGCAACGCGGCGCAAATCTTCACGTTGAGGTTTTCCTCGGCGATCACCTGATGAATGAAATCGTACGCACGGCGCGTCGCGAAAACCGCATACGTGGTCGCAAACGGAATGAAACCTTCTTTGGCCATGCCGCCCGCCGCGCCCATCAACAGCTGCTCGGCCATGCCCATCTGGAAGTGGCGTTCCGGATACGCGTTCGCGAAGATGTGCAGGTCGGTGTACTTCGACAGATCCGCCGTCATGCCGACGATGTTCGGCCGCTTCGCCGCTTCCGCGACGAGTGCATGCCCGAACGGCGCAGCCTTCGTGCGCTGCCCTTCCGACGCGATCGACGCGATCATCGCCGAGGTCGTCAGGCGCGGCTTCGCGACGACGGGTGCTTCTGGTTTGGAATCCCTGGCTTCGACCGTCGCGCTCATGCTCGTTCTCCCTGCTGATGGTTTGCATCGAGGACGGCAATTGCGTGCTGCCATTCATCCTGCTCGACACGAATAAAGTGATTCTTCTCGCGCTGTTCGAGAAACGGTACGCCCTTGCCCATCAGCGTGTCGAACAGGATCACGCGCGGCACCGGATCGTTGACGGCGCGTGCGGTATCGAATGCATCGATCACTGCGGCGAGATCGTTGCCATCGACGCGCTGCACGTGCCAGCCGAACGCGCGCCATTTGTCCACCAGCGGTTCGAAACCGAGAATGCGTTGCGAGTGGCCGTCGGCCTGCTGCTGGTTGATGTCCACCAGCGTAATCAGATTGCTCAACTGATGATGTGCGGCGGACATCGCGGCTTCCCATGTCGCGCCTTCGTCGAGTTCGCCGTCGGACATCGAATTGAAGACCCACGCGGGATTGCGTTTCTGCCGCAGGCCGAGCGCCATGCCGACGGCAATGCTCAGACCCTGGCCGAGCGAGCCGCCTGAGATTTCCATGCCTGGGGTATACGTGGCCATGCCGGACATCGGCAGGCGGCTGTCGTCGGAACCATAGGTTTCCAGTTCCGCTTCGGGAATGATGCCGGCCTCGATCAGCGCCGCGTACAGCGCAATCGCGTAGTGGCCGTGCGACAGCAGAAAGCGGTCGCGACCTTCCCATTCGGGATCGTCGGGGCGGAAATTCATCGCATGGCAGAACGCCACAGCGAGCACGTCGGCCAGACCCAGCGCCTGGCCGATATAGCCCTGGCCCTGCACTTCGCCCATCTGCAATGCATAGCGGCGAATCCGCCATGCGTGCCGCGCGAGCGTGGTTTCTACGTGACCGACCTCGGGCCGGCTTTCGGTGATCAGTGTCATTTGTCTCCATCCTGATGGCATCTACATCTTGTACGCGGTGTCCGCGTCACCCGGTCTCAACAGGTGCTTCTCATTCACCAGTCATGACCGGTTTCGACGCAAGTTGAGCGTATCATCGGCCGAAAGCGCAGGACAAAAGAAAAGATTGCACGCACTGATGAACAGCATTCACGAATAACGTCATATGAAACAGATACGCAAATTGCCGCTGCCGTTCTTGCGAGTGTTCGAAGCGGCCGGACGCACGGCGTCGTTCGCCGCGGCGGCACAGGAACTGGATCTGTCGCCGAGCGCGGTCAGCCACTCGATCCGCAAGCTCGAAGAGACGGTGAATCTGCGGCTGTTCCAGCGCAGCACGCGCGAAGTGACGCTCACGCGCGAAGGCGCGATCCTGCTCGAACACGTGCAGCGCGGCATGGATGAAATGCGGCGCGGTCTCGCGCTCGTGACGACGGATGACCCCTCGCCGTTGCGTCTGCACACCGCGCCGAGCTTCGCGACGCAATGGCTGCTGCCGCGTCTCGCGGGCTTCGTTCGCGAGCACCCGAATATCGATCTGCGTTTTTCGGCGAGCACCGATTACGCGCGTTTCGACGAAGACGATTTCGATCTCGACATCGTGTATGGCGAGCCGAAGCCGTCGCCGCACGAGAAGATTCCGCTCGCGCTCGAAAAGCTCACGCCGCTGTGCGCGCCCGCGCTCGCGGAACAGATCAGGCGGCCCGAGGATTTGTACGCGCACACGCTGATTCAATGCGACGTCCAGCTGTTTCAGTGGAAAGGCTGGTTCGAGGCGAACCAGTTGACGCCGCCGCATCACTACGGCTTGCGCTTCGACCGCAGTTCGATGGCGATTGCGGCGGCGGTGGATGGTCTGGGCGTCGTGCTCGAATCGACGCTGCTTGCCGAGCGCGAACTGAACAAGGGCACGCTGATGTGTCCGTTGATCGGCAGTACGCGCGAAGTGCCGTACATCGGCCATTACCTCGTGTACCCGAAGCGGCTTCATCATCATCAGGCATTCGACACGTTCAAGACGTGGCTGCTGAACGAACTCGGCATCGAGCATCGCACCGAAACCGCCTGATTTCCGCTGCGGTACGCGGTGTCGGAAATGCGCCGACACCGCGCGCATTTTCTGTTTCGACAACACCAACACCCATTCGTCGCCGCCGCGCTGCGCGCTGGTCTGACGGAACCTGGTGCGCCAGTCTCTTCTCCTTATGTGGCGGGCCTGAGCGGCCTTTCTCCGAAGCGTTGCCACGCAGATGGCACAGCCTATGCAATAGGCTATGTGAGCGAAACGAAATGCTCACCCACTGTCAAACACCTTAGGAGTCTCACCATGAAATCCAGCCTGATCATCAAGGACATCCCCGTCGCAGCCGAACTCGACAGCCGTGCAATGAGCGCCGTTCGCGGCGGCAGCGCGTTCTCGATCGTGGGTGGCAACACACAAGCCGTGGTCGGCGGCGGCGGATTCGCCACCTCGACCACCGGCACGCAAACGGGCCCGACCGTCAACACGATCGACGCCAGCTCGCATACCAATCTGAAACTCGCGACGATCCAGAATTTCGGCGGCCTGCAATTCACCGCACTGTGATCGACGGTCGCGGCCTCGCCCGGTCGCGATCCAGCGCACGCTGAGCGCACCCCGAACGTAACCCAACGCTTTTCGACGCATCCTCAAGGAGTCAACCATGAACTCGAACCTGACCATCAAAGACCTCTCCATCACCGAAGAACTCGACAGCCGTGCAATGAGCGCTGTTCGTGGCGGCACCGCGATCTCGATCGTGGGCGGCAATGCCCAGGCCGTCACAGGCGGCGGCGGATTCGCCACCTCGACGACCGGCATGCAAATGGGCCCGACCGTCAACACGCTCGACGCCAGCTCGCATACCAACCTGAATCTCGCGACGATCCAGAATTTCGGTGGCACGCAATTCACGCTTTGATGGAACCTGCGCGCCGCCCTCACCGAGGGTGGCCGCGCGACGCCCGACTCTCGCAGCATACGATCAACGCATAACAATGCGTCCACACGCAATACGAAGGAGCATGTCATGGACTCGACCCTGACGATCAAGGATCTGCCGGTCAACGAAACACTCGACAGCAGGACGATGTCCGCTGTTCACGGCGGCAACGCGTTTGCCGGCGTAGGTGGAAACTACGGCGCGGTGTTCGGCGGCGGCGGCTTTGCCAGCCCCACCATCGGCATCCAGATCGGACCGATCGTGAATACGATCGACGCCAGCCCGCATCTGAATATCAACGTGCCTGTGATCCAGAATTTCGGCGGCACGCAGATGGTCCCGCTGCAACTGAATCCGGTTTGATCGACGCAACGATCCGCCCTCGCGAGAGGGCGGATCGTTGCGTGCTTCTGCATTGCGTTCTTCACAGGTCGACCGGGGCGTTGGGTCCCCGACCTGCGCTCGAGCCTGTCGCGCATCTCCCGCGACGGGCTTTTTTTTCGTTCGCGCATCGCGCTCGACGCAGCTATTCCGCTTCTTCGGCGATGCGTTAAAACCCGTCTATAAAACAACATTCGCACGAATAATAAGCCTTAAAACAAGGGCTGTTCTTAAAAACCCAACAAAACTTCACGCTGCTGTTTTGCTCCATCCAACACCTTGCAGCGACGTATCGATCGCGAACCGGCGACGAAAACTTCACGCTGATTCCGGACGCCTTGCAGCACGGCCTTCACAACGATTTCTCACCTGAAAATCACGCGACTGGCACAGCCCGTGCATTAGAACAATTGAGCGCGACGACATGCTCACCTCTCTCAACCCAGTTAGGAGTCTCAACATGAAATCCAGCCTGATCATCAAAGACCTGCCGGTCTCCGCCGAACTCAGCAGCCGTGCAATGAGCGCCGTTCGTGGCGGCAGCGCCGTGTCGATCGTCGGTGGCAACTTCCAGACCGTAGCCGGCGGTGGCGGCTTCCTCACCTCGACGACCGGCACGCAAACCGGCCCGAGCGTGACGACCGCGGATATCAGCTCGCATCTGAGACTGAACCTGCTGCAAGCGTCCAACTTCGGTGGCACGCAACTGACCGCTGTCTGAGTCGCGTCCCGTTTCGAAGCGCCAGCCACGCATCCGACCGGCGCACCTTTCCTGGTTTTTTCCGTAGCTAACAGTAAGTCCGAGGAGTCCAATCATGAATTCGAACCTGATGATCAAAGACCTGCCGATCAACGAAGAACTCGACAGCCGTGCGATGAGCGCCGTTCGCGGCGGCAGCGCGATGTCGATTGTCGGAGGCAATGCGCAAGCGGTCATGGGCGGCGGCGGATTCGCCACCTCCACGATGGGTTCGCAGGTCGGCGCGCAGGTCAACACGATCGACGCCAGCTCGCACACGAACCTCAATCTGTTGAACGTGGCCAATTTCGGCGGCACGCAATTCACGATCTAGGCGGACGTCGGCGTCACCCTCGACGAGGGTGACGCGTCCTCGCCGCACACTCAACGCATTCTCAACGAATACCCAAGGAGCACGTCATGCAATCGACCCTGATGATCAAGGATCTGCCGGTCACCGAAGAACTCGACAGCAGGGCCATGTCCGCTGTTCACGGTGGCAACGCTTTCGCCGGTGTCGGCGGCAACTACGGCACCGTCTTCGGCGGCGGCGGTTTTGCCAGCCCGACCATCGGCATTCAGGTCGGACCCATCGTCAATACCATCGACGCCGGTTCGCACGTGAATGTCACCGTGCCCGTGATCCAGAACTTCGGCGGCACGCAGTTGACAGCGTAAGCACGAGCGCCCGCGCGTGCGTGCAGTCCGATCGGGGTGCCGGTCGCCTGACCTGCCCATGAAAAAGCCCGCCTGATGTTCAGGCGGGCTTGTCGTTTGACGGATGGTTAAACCACCGCCGTCGCCTCTATTTCTATCTTCAGGCCGAAGTGCAAACCCGGCACCGGCACGACGGCGCGCGCCGGTCGCGCGTCGTTTGCCCACGTCGCGTAGAGACGGTTGAAGGTCGCCCAGTGCTCGACATCGACGATATACACGCGCACCTGAACCAGTTGCGCGATGCTGCTGCCGGCTGCGGCGAGCGCGGCTTCGAGGTTCGCCAGCACCTGCTCCGCCTGCACCTCGAACGACGCGTCCGTCAACTTGCGACCTTGCGCGTCGATCGGCAATTGTCCCGACACGAACACCATGCCATTGGCGATCGCGACGTGACTGTAATGGCCGCCGGGCGTCGCGAGCGCGTCCGGATTCCGGAACACCGGACGGTTTGGATTGTGTGCTTCGCCAGCCATGAATTCGCCTCCAGTCAATTCGGTATGCGTCACTATAGAAAACCATAAGTCTGGCGGGTTTAATATCGGCTCAATCCATCGTTAAGAGCGTGTTAACGATCTCGCGGAACCTCGCCGTCGAATGCTCTCCATTCAATTTTCCTTAACGGACGATTCACCCTGCATTAAACGCACGACAGCGCGCGCTGCTTATAGTCATGGCATCGACTGGACGCGCATCGGGTACGCGTTCAAGCGCCGTTCGAACCGTCACCTCGCAAGGAATCCGCGATGAATCTGAAGTCCCTGAGCACCCCGGCAGCGTTGATCGACGTCGCTCGCATGACGCATAACATCGAGCGGATGCAGCATCGCATGAATGCGCTCGGCGTGCGCTTCAGGCCGCATGTCAAAACCACCAAATGCGCGCAGATCGTCGATGCGCAGATTGCCGCGGGCGCGCAGGGCATCACCGTGTCCACGCTGAAGGAAGCGGAGCAGTTTTTCGCGTCGGGCATTCGCGACATCGTCTACGCGGTCGGCATGGCGCCGGGCAAACTCGGTCAGGCGCTCGCATTGCGGCGGCAAGGGTGCGACCTGAAGATCGTCGCCGACAGCGTCGCGTGCGCCGAAGCGATCGGCGCGTTCGGCCGTGAACACGACGAAGCGTTCGAGGTCTGGATCGAGATCGATGTCGACGGTCACCGTTCCGGCATCGCGCCCGAAGACGACCGGCTGATCGCCGTCGGCAACGCGCTCGCGCGCAGCGGAATGCGCGTCGGCGGCGTGATGGCGCATGCCGGATCGAGCTACGACTACGACACACACGACGCGCTCGTCCGCATCGCCGAACAGGAACGCGCGGGCTGCGTCAGGGCCGCGCAACGGCTGCGCGCGGCAGGCGTGTCGTGCGACGTCGTGAGCATCGGATCGACGCCGACCGCGCTCGCCGCGACACATCTCGACGGCGTCACCGAAGTCCGCGCGGGCGTCTACGTGATGTTCGATCTGGTGATGCACAACGTGGGCGTCAATGACACCGCCGAGATCGCACTGAGCGTGTTGACCACGGTGATCGGTCATCAGGAAGAAAAAGGCTGGGCAATCGTGGACGCCGGATGGATGGCGATGAGCCGCGATCGCGGCACCCAGCGGCAAAAGCGCGACTTCGGCTACGGCCTCGTCTGCACCGAAAACGGCGACGTGCTGGGCGACTATCTGATGAGCGGCGCCAATCAGGAGCACGGCGTGATTTCGCGCACGAGCGAGGCGGACCTCGACATCGCCCGCCGCTTTCCGATCGGCACGCGTCTGCGCATCCTGCCCAATCATGCGTGCGCGACCGGCGCGCAACATCCGGTCTATCAGGCGCTTGCCGAAGACGGCAGCGTCGATGCATGGCCGCGCTTCTATGGCTGGTGATTTAACCGCCCGATCGATGTTATTGCGGTAAGGAGATACCCGCATTCCACGCGCGCGAAGTTGCGATGCAACACGCGCGCGACCGCCTGCCGCCGGACCTTCGGCGCAACACCGGCTACGACTTCCGTCCGCATTGCAGCATGTTGTGACAGTTGATTTCCGTCGATTCGAATGCTGTACTAAATCAATCGTCCAGATTTAGTAGACCCCGCAGACAACCCGGATTCATACGGGTGTTTTGCGTACAGCGCATGTCGAGTTCGACTCACGATTTCAATTTTTCCAATATTTCCGCATCGACAGGAGGAGTGCCCCATGAATCATCCGACAACCCGCCAGCGCGTGGCGGCCCGCCGGTTCGTCACGCTATGCGCGGCGGCATCGGCGGTGTGGTTTGCAAACGGTACGCAGGCGGCCGATCAACCGGTCGTCGGGCTGATTACGAAGACCGACACCAATCCGTTTTTCGTCAAGATGAAACAGGGCGCCGACGCCGCCGCGCAAAAAGACGGTGCGAAGCTACTGACCGCCGCGGGCAAGTTCGACGGCGACAACGCAAGCCAGGTCACCGCGATCGAAAACATGATGACGGCCGGCGCCAAGGCCATCCTGATCACACCGAGCGACACCAAGGCGATCGTGCCGAGCATCAAGAAGGCGCGCGCGGCAGGCGTGATGGTGATTGCACTCGACACGCCGACCGATCCGCAAGATGCGACCGACGCCCTCTTCGCCACCGACAACTTCAAGGCCGGCGTGCTGATCGGTCAATACGCAAAAGCCGCGCTCGGCAACAAGCCCGCGAAGATCGCCACACTCGATCTCGCGCCGGGCGTGTCGGTCGGCGTGCTGCGTCACAACGGGTTTCTGCAAGGCTTCGGCGTGAAGGAAGGCGATCCGTCCGTGGTGTGCAGCCAGGACACGCGCGGCGATCAGGCAAAAGGCCAGACGGCGATGGAAAACTGCCTGCAGAAGTCGCCGGATATCAACGTGGTCTACACCATCAACGAACCGGCCGCAGCGGGCGCCTACCGCGCGCTGAAGGCGGCGGGCAAGGACAAGAGCGTGATGATCGTGTCGATCGACGGTGGCTGCGAAGGCGTGCGCAACGTCAAGTCCGGCGCGATTGCCGCGACCTCGCAGCAGTATCCGCTGAAGATGGCCGAACTCGGCGTGACGGCCGGCGTCGAGTACGCGAAGACCGGCAAGAAAGTGTCCGGCTATCACGACACCGGCGTCACGCTGATCACCGACAAGGCGATGTCCGGCGTCGACAGCAAAGACTCGAAGTTCGGTCTCGACAACTGTTGGGGCAACAAGTAACGCAACGCCCGCGTGCGGCGCGAAAGCGCCGCACGTCACCGCACTGTCCGGCCGGAACACGCCGACGCATTCCGAAGCATCGATCCGTATGCGCGGTACGTGCCCGCGCCTGTTGCATCCCGAGAGGTATCCGTCATGTCCACTCCCTCTGCTCCCGCCGGCGGCTCGCGTCATCTCGCCGACCGTCTGCCGTCGCTGGCCGAAGTCGGCCCGCTGATCGCACTGGTGCTCGCCTGCGCGTTCTTCATCTCGCAGAGCAACCGCTTTCTGTCGTTCCAGAACCTGTCGCTGATCCTTCAGCAGACGATGGTGGTCGCAGTGATCGCGATCGGTCAGACGCTGATCGTGCTGACGGGCGGCATCGATCTGTCGTGCGGCATGGTGATGGCGTTCGGCTCGATCATCATGACCAAGTTCGCGGTGGTGCTCGGCGTGCCGCCGGTGCTTGCGATCTTCTGCGGGATCGCGGGCAGCACACTGTTCGGCGCGCTCAACGGCGTGCTGATCACGCGCATCAAGCTGCCTGCGTTCATCGTCACGCTGGGCACGCTGAATATCGCGTTCGCGCTGACGCAAATCTATTCGAACGCGGAAAGCGTGTCGAACCTGCCCGACGCGATCATGTTCTTCGGCAACACCTTCACCATCGGTCCGGCGGAAGTTACCTACGGCACCGTCCTCACGCTGCTGATGTATCTGGCCACCTGGTTCGTGCTGCGCGACACCGTGCCCGGACGGCATCTGTACGCGCTCGGCAACAACGCGGAAGCCGCGCGCCTGATGGGTCTGTCGTCGCAGAAGATCCTGCTGACGGTCTATTCGCTGGCGGGCGCGATCTACGGGATTGCCGCGCTGCTGTCGGTATCGCGCACCGGTGTCGGCGATCCGCAAGCGGGACAGACCGAGAATCTCGACAGCATCACCGCGGTCGTGCTCGGCGGCACGAGCCTGTTCGGCGGACGCGGATCGATTGTCGGCACGCTGCTCGGCGCGCTGATCGTCGGCGTGTTTCGCAACGGGCTCACGCTGATCGGCGTGTCGTCGGTCTATCAGGTGCTGATCACCGGGATGCTGGTGATTCTCGCCGTCGCCGCCGACAAGCTGTCGCATCGCCGTTGAACGCAACACGTCCGTCTAACGAGCCTTTCAGGAGTACGCCATGTCCACGCCCGTTTCCATCGCTTCCGCGCCGCCGCCTGGATCGACCGGCGCCCCGGTTCTGCAGGCTCGCGGTCTCGTCAAGCGGTACGGCAACGTCACCGCGCTCGACGGCTGCGATTTCGAGGTACTGCCCGGCGAAATTCTCGCGGTGATCGGCGACAACGGCGCGGGCAAGTCGTCGCTGATCAAGGCGCTGTCCGGCGCGACCGTGCCCGACGAAGGCGAGATTCTGCTCGACGGCAAGCCGGTCCGCTTTCGCAGTCCGCTCGACGCCCGCGCGCAAGGTATCGAAACGGTCTATCAGGAACTCGCGGTCGCGCCCGCGATGAGCATCGCCGAAAACCTGTTTCTCGCGCGCGAGCTGGTCAAACCGGGCTGGCGCGGCTCGATCTTCAGGATGATCGACAAACGGCGCATGCTCGACGAAGCGACCGCCCACATGAAAGGCTTGCAGATCGGCATCCGTTCGATGCGCCAGGCCGTCGAAACCCTGTCCGGCGGACAACGCCAGGGCGTCGCGGTGGCACGCAGCGCGGCGTTCGCGCGACACGTCGTGATCCTCGACGAACCGACCGCAGCGCTTGGCGTGAAGGAAGGCAACATGGTGCTCGAACTGATCCGCAAGGTGCGCGAGCGCGGCCTGCCGGTGATCCTGATCAGTCACAACATGCCGCACGTATTCGAAGTCGCGGACCGGATTCATATCCAGCGCCTCGGACGTCGCGCGGCGCTCGTCAATGCAAAAGACATCCACATGTCCGAAGCTGTCGCGATCATGACCGGCGCGAAAGAAGCGGACGTGAAGGCGATTGCGTGACGCGTGCGAGCCACCGAGCCTCCCGATTCCCCTCCTTCGCCGGGTGATGCCGTCGCGAGTACAGCGGCGACGCGGATCCGGTCGCCGCTCAAGCGCACGGTCGGCTCGAACCAGGTCGGCATGCGGCAGTTCAACGAGCGGATCGTGTTGCAGGCGATCCGCCTGCACGGCCCGCTCGCGAAAGCGGACGTCGGCCGGCTGACGCGACTGTCGATGCAGACGGTCTCGATGATCGTCGACCGGCTGATCGTCGACGGGCTGCTCGAACGGCTGCCACGCGTGCGCGGCCGGATCGGCCAGCCGTCGGTGCCGATCGCGCTGCGCGCCGAAGGGGCGTATACGATCGGCATCAAGGTCGGCCGGCGCAGCCTCGACGTGCTCGCGATGGATTTCGTCGGCAACGTCTGCTGTCGCGACGTGCTCGACTACGGTTATCCCGATCCGCGCGTGCTGTTTTCCGCGCTCGAAGCCAAACTCGCGCGTTTGAATCAAACGTTGGGCGACCGCGCGAAGCAGGTGGTCGGCGTCGGCGTCGCCGCACCGCTATGGCTCGGCGGCTGGCGCGACTTTCTCGGCGCGCCGCCCGAAGCGCTCGAAGCGTGGCACGACATCGACCTGCGCGCGCGGATCGGCGCGTTGACCGGCTTGCCGGTCGAATTCGCGAAAGACACCACCGCCGCCTGCGCCGCCGAACTCGTGATGGGTCAGGGGCGCGCGATCCACAACTTCCTGTATCTGTTCGTCGGCACGTTTATCGGCGGCGGAATGGTTATCGACGGACGCCTGCATGGCGGTCCGCACGACAACGCGGGCGCGGTCGGCTCGATCCCGCTCGGCGGCAACGCCGGCGGCGAAGGCCGGCCCGCGCGGCAACTGCTGCACGCGGCGTCCGGCTTCGTGCTCGAACAGGTGCTGAGCGACGCCGGTGCGCCGCCCGCCGCCGCGCACGACCATCGCGCGCTGTCGCCGGAACTCTGGCGTCACACCGAACGCTGGCTCGACACAGCCTGCCCGGCCATCGCCAGCGCGCTGACCAATGCCGCCGCGCTGCTCGATCTGGAGGCGGTCGTGATCGACGGCGAACTCGACCGGCAACTGGTCCGCGAGATCATCCGGCGCACCGAACGCGTGCTCGACCGCTTCGAATGGGAGGGCATGGTGCGCCCACAGTTGCTCGAAGGCACCATCGGCGCGGACGCCCGGGCGATGGGCGCGGCGATCCTGCCGTTGTACGGCCACTTCGCGCCCGTCCACGAACTGTTTCTGAAACCGGCGGCGGAGTCGGAATACTGACGCGCCGCGCTGTCCCGCGCGGCGGGGAAATTGAGTAACATACTCCGGCACCCATTTGCCTATCCTCTATGACCGCCACCCTCAGCGAACTGACGCCCGACACGCTTGCTGCGCTGCTCGAACGCATCGCCGGCAAAGACGCTTCCGCACTGCGGGAGCTATATGATGTCGCCGCACCGAAACTGTTTGGCCTCGCGCTTCGTATATTGAGCAAACACGAATGGGCAGAGGACGTCTTGCAAGAAAGCTTCGTCAATATCTGGCGCTTCGCGGGTGACTACCGCCGAAGCCTTGCCGCACCGATGACGTGGATGTCGGCGATCGTCCGTAACCGGGCGCTCGACCATCTACGGCGAGTCAACACCACCGAAACGGAATGGAGCGAGGGGCTGGACGAACTCGTGCCGAGCGGCGACCCGGACCCGGAGGCGATGTCGCTCGCCAGCGACGAAGCGCGGCAACTGGCGGGCTGCATGCAGCAGCTCGAACCGGTGCAGCGTCAGGCGGTCGCGCTCGCGTATCTGCGCGACCAGAGCCACAGCGAGATCGCCGAAGTCCTGACGGTGCCGCTCGGCACCGTCAAATCCTGGATTCGCCGTGGCCTGGCGAAACTGAAAACCTGCCTCGGGGGTGGACTGTGAATCTGCACCGCTACCCGGAACTGGTCGATCTGCTCGCCGCCGAATATGTACTCGGCACGCTGCGCGGCGGCGCACGCCGGCGGATGGACACGTATGCCGCGCACGACGTGGTAATCAAACGCACGCTCGAACAATGGACCCGGCGTCTCGAACCGATGAGCGAGCTGACCGATCCGCGGATGCCGCCCGCCAGCGTGTGGGAAGCGATCGAACGGCAGTTGGGTTTCGCGCCCGCGGCGCCGTCGCGCGCACCGGCGCGTGTCGTCCCGCCGACGCCTCGCTGGTTCGAAAGCGTCGCGTTCTGGCGCGGCTGGGCGTTCGCGGGCACCGCGCTCGCCGCTGTCGCCGTGGTGTTCGCGCTGCGTGCGAATCTCGAAACCGCGCCCGTGCCCGCGCCGGTCACGCAGCAGGCGGCGGCCGCACCGCTGCATGTCGCCGTGCTGAACGGTCAGGACGCGAAACCGGTGATGCTGGTCACCTGGGACGAAAGCCATGGCACGATGACCTTGCGCAAGCTCACCGACATCGCCCCGCCGCCCGGCAAGACGATGGAACTGTGGGGTTTGCCTGCCAACGGTCATCCGGTGTCGCTGGGTGTGATGCCGGACGGCGCCGAGATCAAGCTCGCCGCAGGCGCGCAGAAGCCTGAAAGTTATGCCGCGCTGGCGGTCTCGATCGAACCGCCGGGCGGTTCGCCGAACCACAATGCGCCGAGCGGACCTGTCGTGTTGAGCGGTCGTTTGCTGTCGGTGTCGTAAGGCGGAAAAAACCCGCAATGGCCGTTCGTCGCAATCGATCGAAGCACCGATCGACGAACGGTCATACCGATGCCCACCGCTAACGAAATAGTTAACAATTGCGGTAGGTCATCGGCGCGGCGACGCAGGCAAGAAAGCGGCGCATCGACGAAAAATGCCTATTTCTTACATGCTAGAATCGCTCGCACATCCGCCGCATAAGAAGAAGCAGAAATGAAAAAGGGAACACAGACCGCCGTGCCCGAGACGACCGGCAGTCACTCCGAAGCGCGTCGCAAGTACGATCCGGAACAGACGAAGCGCAACATCCTCGACGTCGCCACGCAGGAATTTTCTGCGATGGGGCTCACGGGCGCGCGCGTCGACGCGATCGCCGAGCGCACGAATACCACCAAGCGCATGCTGTATTACTACTTCGGCAGCAAGGAAGGTTTGTATTCGGCCGTGCTCGACAAGGTTTACGGCGACATCCGCGAACTCGAACAGGACCTGCAGATCAGCGCGCTCGACCCGATGGACGGCATGCGCAAGCTCGTCGAGTTTACGTTCGACTACCACGACAAGCATCGCGATTTCGTGCGGCTCGTGACGATCGAAAACATCCACGGCGCGAAGTACGTCGAGCAGGTCAAAAGCTTCAAGAACCGCAACGCCACCGTCATCCACACCATCGAAGATCTGCTCGCGCGCGGCGCGGCGGACAAAACATTCCGTACAGATATCGACCCGATCGACCTGCATCTGCTGATCAGTTCGCTGTGCTTTCACCGCGTCGGTAATCGTCATACGTTCGGCACGGCGTTCGGCCGCGATCCGTCGCATCCGCGTCTGCGCGCGCGGCATCGCGCGATGATCGTCGATGCGGTGCTGCGCTTCGTACGGCCGTAACCGCACGGTTAGCACGGTTAGCGCGGTTAAAACGCCGTTATTCGCCGCCATAAAAAAACGCGCGCCGGTCGATTGCCCGGCGCGCGTTTTTCATTGGCCGCACATCGTGCGACGTCGGCCTAGTCGGTCAGTTCGATCCGCTTGATATCGCCGACGATAAAAATGTACGACAGCGCGCCGACCAGCGCGATCGCGCCGATAAACACCAGTGCGCCGACGAACGAGCCCGTCGCCGCAACGATAAAGCCCACGACCAGCGGCGTCACGATGCCGGCCACGTTGGCCGCGAAGTTGAAAATGCCGCCCGTCACGCCGAGCAGACCTTCCGGCGCGATATCCGACACCAGCGTCCAGCCCAGCGCCGCCATGCCTTGCGCGAAGAATGCGATCGAAAGAATCACGATCACCGTGACGTTGCTTTCGACGTAATTCGCCAGAATGATCGTCGAGGCGAGCAGCAGACCCGTGATGATCGGCAACTTGCGCGCGACGTTGGCCGACACGCCGCGTCGCAGCAGCCAGTCGGAGAACGTGCCGCCGAACATCACGCCGACCGACGCCGCGATAAACGGCATGATCGCGAAGAAGCCGATCTTCAGCCAGCCCATGTGACGCTCGGTGGCGAGGTAGGTCGGAAACCACGTCAGAAAGAACACCAGTGTCGAATTGCCGGCGAACTGGCCGAGGCAGATGCCCGTCAACTGACGATGCTTCAGCAACTTGCCGATGGTGCGCCATTCGAAACCGCTCGACTTCCGCGCCTGGCCTTCCTGCGCCTTGGTATGCGTGAGCCCGCCGCCCGCTTCGATATATTCGAGTTCCGCTGCGTTGGCCGCCGGATGCTCGCGCGGCTCACGATAGAACGCCCACCAGATCAGACCGAACACGATCCCCACGCCGCCCACCACGAAGAACAGCGAGCGCCAGCCGAACGCGCCCATCAGCGCGAACAGGAACGGGCTGAAAAACGCGAGACCGATATATTCGCCGACCGTGTACGTGCCGGTGGCCATCGCGCGTTCGCTTTGCGGGAACCACGTCGCGACGACCCGGCTATTGGTCGGAAAGCACGGCGCTTCCGATACGCCCAGTCCCAGCCGGAACGCGAACAGCCCGCCGACGCCGTGCACCAGACCTTGCGCCAGCGTGAACAACGACCAGAACGTCATCGACAGGAAATACGTGAGCTTGCTGCCGAAGCGGTCGAGAAACAGGCCGCCTGGAATCTGCGCGGCGACATAACTCCACGAAAACGCCGAGAACATCAGCCCCATCAACGCGGCGTTGATGCCGAGTTCTTTGGTCAGTTGCGGCGCGGCGATGCCGAGCACCGTGCGGTCCAGGTAGTTGATCATCGTGCCGACGGCAAGCAGCGCGAGAATCCGGTAGCGCGCGTTGGAACGGCGGCCAGTCGTGCCTGCGCTGCGCGCGGCCAGCGCTGCAGTGTCGGATTGAGCCGGTTGGCGCATGGGTCGAGTCTCCTTTGTTTTAATCGGGTGAAGCGTGTCGTGACGGAATCACGCGCGGCGCGTTACTGCGCCAGCAGCGTCTGGAAGAACGCGAACATCCGGTCGGCGTCCGGTTCCATGCCGGTGAAAATCCTGAATGCATCGACGGCCTGATAGACCGCCATGCCGCCGCCGCTGAACGTGCGGCAACCGGCAGCTTCCGCGGCTTCGAGCAAGGCCGTGCGGATCGGGAAATAGACGATGTCGGCGACCCACAGATTGCGATGCAGCAATTCGGCGGGCAACGGCAGGCCCGGCAATTTGGCCATTCCGGTCGGCGTCGCGTGGATCAGGCCGTTGGCCTGCGCGAGCGTGTCGGCCAGCGTCTCGGGACGCGCGTCGCCGCCGGTCACGGTCGCATCCGGGAAACGCGCCTGAAGTTCGGCGGCCAGTGCGGCCGCGCGATTCGCATCGACGTCGAACACGGTCAACGTGCGCGCGCCCATCGTCAGCGCGGCATGGGCGACCGCAGCGCCCGCGCCGCCCGCGCCCAGTTGCACCACGCGTTCCAGCGACACGTCCGGCAAGCCCTGTTTGAATGCTCGCGCAAAACCGGACCAGTCGGTGTTGTGGCCGATCCGCTTGCCGTCTTTCAGCAATACCGTATTGACCGCGCCGAGCGCCCGCGCGTCGTCGGACAGATCGTCGAGCAACGGAATGATGCTCTGCTTGCACGGATACGTGATGTTCAGACCGTTGAAACCCATCCGCTCCGCCGCCGTCAGCAACTCCGGCAACGCCGACGCGTCGAGTTTCAGCGCTTCCAGATCGATCCGCCGATACACATACTGGAGGCCGAGTTGCTGGCCTTCGCGCTCGTGCATCGCGGGCGTCAACGATCCGCCGATGCCGGCGCCGATCAGGCCAATCAGGAACGAAGGTCGAGTTACAGGCTGTGTCATGGTGTTTGCTGCCCTTGTTATTCAGGAACGTCGTCAGGCGCTCGAATGCGAGCGCAATGCCGCTCGTGTCTCCGATCGTGGCCCGAAGTCTGAAGCAATCTGCGAATTGTGTCTTTTGGGGTTTTTGCTAATTTGTACCATCTAGTTAGTGTGTCTAAAATTCCGGCCAATCGCGCTATAGTGGCGAATTGCGTGCCCGAACCGGACAAACCCGGCTAACGGACTGGTACATTGCCGCGTCACGCCGCCCGTTGGTGCACAGCACCATGACGTGCGCGCGGGGCGCGTCGGCAAGCGTCTGCCTTCAGTTAACCCTCGCCGCCGTTCCGGTTGCACGCGCATACTTATTGCGCATCCATTTTGAGCAGGAGCCGTTCATGCAGCGTTCGATTGCCACTGTGTCCATCAGCGGGACGCTGGTCGAGAAGCTGACCGCTATCAAGGCCGCCGGGTTCGACGGCGCCGAAATCTTCGAGAACGATCTGCTGTACTTCGACGGCTCGCCCGCCGACGTGCGCCGCATCGCCGAAGACCTCGGTCTGAAGATCATGCTGTTCCAGCCGTTCCGCGATTTCGAAGGCGTCAGCGCCGAACGGCTCGCGCGCAATCTCGACCGCGTGAAGCGCAAGTTCGATCTGATGCACGAACTCGGCACCGACCGCATTCTGGTATGCAGCAACGTGTCGCCGGACACCATCGCCGACGACGCGCTGATCGTCGATCAACTCGGCGCGCTCGCGCTGGCGGCGAAAGAAGCCAACGTGATTGCGGGTTTCGAGGCGCTCGCGTGGGGCCGTCACGTGAATTCGTATCGTCACGCGTGGCGTCTCGTGGATGCCGTCGATCATCCGAATCTCGGTGTCGTACTGGACAGCTTCCACACGCTGTCGCTGAACGATCCCACCGACGAAATCGCGCAGATTCCCGGCGACCGCATTACCTTCGTGCAGATCGCCGACGCGCCGAAACTCCAGATGGACGTGCTCGAATGGAGCCGCCATTACCGCTGCTTCCCCGGTCAGGGCGATCTCGACGTTGCCGGCTTCACTGCACGCGTGATCGAAAGCGGCTATAAAGGCCCGCTGTCGCTGGAGATTTTTAACGACGGTTTCCGCGCCGCACCGACCGCGATCACCGCCGCCGACGGCTACCGCTCGCTGCTGTACCTCGAAGAGCAGGCGCGCACCGCGTTGCGCAAACCCGCCGGACCGGCCGCGCCGCTGTTCGAGCCGCCCGCGCCGCCCGCACACGTCGGCTTCCAGTTTCTCGAATTCGCGGTCGATGACGCCGCGCGCACGTCGCTGGTCGGCTGGCTCGAAAAGCTGCGTTTCCGTCGCGCCGGCACGCATCGGTCGAAAGACGTCACGCTGTATCGTCATGGCTCCGCGTCGCTGGTGCTGAACGCGGAAGCCGATTCGTTCGCGAACGCGTTCTTCCAGCAGCACGGTTTGTCGCTGTGCGCATCGGCGTTTCGCGTGGACGACGCAAAGCTCGCGTTCGAGCGCGCGGCCGGTTTCGGCTATACGCCGTTCTCGGGCCGCGTCGGTCCGAACGAGCGCGTGCTGCCCGCCGTGCAGGCGCCGGACGGCAGCCTCAACTACTTCGTGGACGAAGCGCCCGACGCGCCGACGCTGTTCGAAGCCGATTTCGTCCTCACCGACGTCGACGGCCCGAGCGAAGTCGGCCCGCTGATCGGCATCGACCACGTGTGTCTGTCGATCCCGTCGGGTTCGCTCGACACCTGGGCGTTGTATCTGCGCAGCGCGTTCGGCTTCGTCGCCGAACCGAGCTGGCTGGTACCCGACCCGTATGGACTCGTGCGCAGCCGCGCGTTCCGCAGCCACGACGGCTCGGTGCGAATCGCGCTGAACGCGTCGCTCGACCGGCATACGGCCGTGTCCGAAGCACTGAACGCGTATCGCGGCTCGGGACTGAATCACGTCGCCTTCAACACCGGCGACATCTTCAGCGCCGTGGCCGAATTCGCGGCAAACGGCTTGCCGCTGCTGCGTATTCCACGCAACTACTACGACGATCTGGCCGCCCGCTATGCGTTGCCCGACGACCTGCTCGATGCATTGCGCGCGAACCACATCCTCTACGATCGCGACGAACGCGGGGGCGAGTTTTTCCATGCTTATACGGAACAGCTCGATCACCGCTTCTTCCTGGAAGTCGTCGAACGCCGCGGCGGCTACGACGGTTATGGCGCAGCCAATACCGCCGTGCGCCTCGCGGCACAGGCGCAAATCCGTAAGTAACGCATCAGGCGTGCGGATGACATCAATCAGAATGGAACACGTATGACCAGTTGGAATTCTTCGAAAAACAACCTGAAAACAGGCAGCGGCGTCGTCAGGCTCGCGCTGTTCACCGCAGGCGCGTCGCTAGTCGCGGCTCCGGCTTTTGCGCAGAGCAGCGTCACGCTGTACGGCGTGGTGGACGATGCGATCACCTACGCGAACAACCAGAAAGGCCATTCGAACGTTTATCTGCGGCAGGGCAACCTGTACGCGTCGAAATTCGGTTTCAAGGGCTCGGAAGATCTCGGCGGCGGCACCACCGCGATTTTCGACGTGCAGGCCGGCTTCGACCCGAACACCGGCGCGGCCGCGTCGTCCGGTCTGATTTTCAACCGCCAGTCGTTCGTGGGCTTGCAGAACCAGAACTACGGCACGGTGACGATGGGTCGCCAGTACACGCCGTATTACCAGTTCGTCGGGCCGCTCGCGTCGAGCCAGTGGCTGACGGGCGCGACGGGCGCGCATCCGGGCGATATCGACGGCCTCGACACCACGATCCGGATCAACAACTCGGTCATCTACACCACGCCGGTCTGGTACGGCTTGCAGGCAAGCGGCATGTACGCGTTCGGCGGCATTGCGGGCACCACCAGCAAGGGACAGACGATCAGCGGCGCGCTGAAGTATTCCGCCGGGCCGATTGCGCTGGCCGCGGGCTACCTGAAGATCAACAACGTCGGCCTGACCGGCACCGGCTTCGATTCGTCGTCCACGGCGAGCTTCGGCACGTCGTCGCTGAACACTGGTTATGTGTCGGCGAAGTCGGTCCAGCACATTGCAGCCGCCGCCGATTACACCGTCGGCGACCTGATGGTCGGCCTTACGTATTCGAACGTCCAGTACGCGCCGGGCAATCATTCGATCTTCCGCGACACGGCCGTGTTCAACACGTACGCAGCGCTGGCGACGTACCGCTTCACGCCTGGCTTCGACGTCGCGGCCGGTTACTCGTACACGCTGGCGTCGCGCGCGAACGGCATCACGAATGCCGCGCGCTATCAGCAATACTCGCTGAAGCAGGCCTATCACCTGTCCAAGCGCACGACGATTTACGCGGTCGAAGCGTACCAGCGCGCGTCCGGCGAGACGCTCGGCGCGGACGGCGCGGGCGATATCGTGATGGCGACGCCCGCAACCGGCGACTC
Source organism: Paraburkholderia sp. (assembly GCF_028283785.1). GTDB lineage: Bacteria > Pseudomonadota > Gammaproteobacteria > Burkholderiales > Burkholderiaceae > Paraburkholderia. The sequence goes on from NZ_JAPWKB010000017.1 coordinate 267,750, forward strand.
GCAGAACTCCACGCCGTCGTCCACCAACGCGCAGTTCGTCGGCATGCTGGGACTCGCGGTCGCGTTCTGACGCGGCTTTCAGTCAGGTTTCACTGACACGGTCTCGATGTGCGCCGATCTCGGCGCGCATCGAAAAAACCGCGCCGGAAGTGCGCTTCCGGCGCGGTTTTTTCATATGGGGCACGCCACGTGCTGCCGATCCGGTGACTCGGGGCATGCGCCGGTTTCGCGTCGGCGTTCGACGCGCTGTCGATATAATGCCCGCTGATCCGCAGTCCGCTGCGCCGACCCGTTGCCCTTCGATGCTGTTTACCGGGCGCATTTGCGGTGTCGCGCACTGAAAAACGCCTCTGGAGAAATATGAAGAAGTTCGCCGTTGTTCTGTCCGTTCCGCTCTTTCTCGGTGCTTGCGCGTATTTCCAGAAAAATCCCGACGCCGGTCAACCCGTCGACGACAACACGACGCAGCGCTCGGTCCACGACGTCGTCGAATGCATGACGCAACAGGCGGTCACGCATAACGCCAGCTTCAAGTCCACGTCGATTCCGCAAGGCCAGATGCTCGACTTCGGCGATTCCAACATCGTCAAGGTGCGCAGCGACAATGGCGCGACGACCTACCGTTTCTACGCGGGCAAGCGTCACGTCGGCAATCTGTGGATCGAAGCGGCGAGCAAGGTCTGCGCGCCGTAATCCGCGCGACCGGCATTTTTACCGGTTACTTTGTGTGATTCCGTTACGTTCGATGTCAACGGATTTCACGCCGGCGCGCGGCGACACCCGTGTGAGGCAAGATGGGCGGTGCTTCTGGCGATTTTCGGAAGAATCGCCGCTAATTTGCATAAAAGATGGGCGCTTTCCTCGGCGGAAGTCTTAAGTTAGCTTTAAGACTTCGTCCGCATGATCCGCGGACATTGACCCGCAAAGAGGACGCCCAGATGAAAACGACTGACCGGATTACCCACGATTCCACCGCCGCGCCCAAGCGTCCGACCATACTGCGACGCCTGCTGAGCCATCACGAACTCGCGACGCTGCTGCTGTTGCTGCACGCGCCGATCGAAGCATCCGCGAAACCCGAAATTCCCACGCTGCACGAAGCCGGTTTGATCGAAACCGTGTCGAACGAAGTCGGCGCCGATCGTATCCAGTTGACGCCCGAAGGCAATGCCGTGCTGCGCGGCCTCGGCGTGCGCCGCTAAACCCGCAACGCTGCAAACCGATTCATGTTTCACACTGCCTGACCCGAGTCTGGCCACTGTTTCGCATCACATTTCGCTGATCGCCGCTCGCTGGTTCACCGTTTGACCGTTTGACCGCAGTTGCTCACGTCACGCTTGCCATACCGCGTACCCTGCCTCGCGCAAGCCGATTGCAAGCTCGACCTCCATGTCGCGCGCGCCGTCGTAAGGCAGCGGATTGAACACTTCATATAACGCCGGCACGAGTCGCAAGCCGTATTCGCGCACGTACCGGTTCGCCTGAATGCCGGCTTTGTGCCGGTCGAATCGCAAGTCCGGGTCGAGCCCGGTCATTCCCACGTAGACGCATGGCTTGTCGAACCGGTAATCCGGATTCGCGCGGCGAAAACGCGCTTCGTTCCAGACGCTGTCCGACAGCGCGACGACATAGACGTAATAACGAAGACGGGCGGAACGGCTAACCATGCGGCGTGGATCGGTGCTTGACTACGCGGATTCGCGCGATGTGCCGTGCAGCATCATCCGGTATTCGGTCGGCGTGATGCCGACTGTCGCCTTGAACTGCCGCGTGAATGCGCTGTGATCGGTGTAGCCGCACAGCGCGGCGACGTCCGTGACCTTGTCGTTCGACACTAGCAGCGCAGTGGCCGCATCGAGTCGCGTCTTCAGCAACACCTGACGCGGCGTCAGGTGAAACACCTTGTGAAAATACCGTTCGAGCTG
>NZ_JAPWKB010000018.1 GCF_028283785.1 Paraburkholderia sp.
TACTTTGGGCTGTGCTTGTAGTGCACAACACTGATCTCAACCTGTGTGTCTGCAAACCCCTGTGGAGTTCACACGCATCCCCTGCGGGGATCGGACCCGCGTAAGCGCTAAAGCGCCAACGCGGGTCGAGACACACCTGTTATAGGATCAAGCCTTACGGGCAATTAGTATCAGTTAGCTTAACGCATTACTGCGCTTCCACACCTGACCTATCAACGTCCTGGTCTTGAACGACCCTTCAAGGGGCTCGAAGCCCCGGGGATATCTCATCTTAAGGCGAGTTTCCCGCTTAGATGCTTTCAGCGGTTATCTCTTCCGAACATAGCTACCCGGCGATGCCACTGGCGTGACAACCGGTACACCAGAGGTTCGTCCACTCCGGTCCTCTCGTACTAGGAGCAGCCCCCTTCAAATATCCAGCGCCCACGGCAGATAGGGATCCAAACTGTCTCACGACGTTTTAAACCCAGCTCACGTACCTCTTTAAATGGCGAACAGCCATACCCTTGGGACCGGCTACAGCCCCAGGATGAGATGAGCCGACATCGAGGTGCCAAACACCGCCGTCGATATGAACTCTTGGGCGGTATCAGCCTGTTATCCCCAGAGTACCTTTTATCCGTTGAGCGATGGCCCTTCCATACAGAACCACCGGATCACTATGACCTGCTTTCGCACCTGCTCGACTTGTCGGTCTCGCAGTTAAGCACGCTTATGCCATTGCACTATCAGCACGATTTCCGACCGTACCTAGCGTACCTTCGTACTCCTCCGTTACACTTTGGGAGGAGACCGCCCCAGTCAAACTGCCTACCATGCACTGTCCCCGATCCGGATTACGGACCAAAGGTTAGAACCTCAAACAAACCAGGGTGGTATTTCAAGGACGGCTCCACGCAGACTGGCGTCCACGCTTCATAGCCTCCCACCTATCCTACACAGATCGGTTCAAAGTCCAATGCAAAGCTACAGTAAAGGTTCATGGGGTCTTTCCGTCTAGCCGCGGGGAGATTGCATCATCACAAACACTTCAACTTCGCTGAGTCTCGGGAGGAGACAGTGTGGCCATCGTTACGCCATTCGTGCAGGTCGGAACTTACCCGACAAGGAATTTCGCTACCTTAGGACCGTTATAGTTACGGCCGCCGTTTTACCGGGACTTCAATCAAGAGCTTGCACCCCATCATTTAATCTTCCGGCACCGGGCAGGCGTCACACCCTATACGTCCACTTTCGTGTTTGCAGAGTGCTGTGTTTTTATTAAACAGTCGCAGCCACCAGTTTATTGCAACCCCTTCACCCTCCTCGCGCAGGCCAGTCAAGCTACAGGGGCGTACCTTATCCCGAAGTTACGGTACCAATTTGCCGAGTTCCTTCTCCCGAGTTCTCTCAAGCGCCTTAGAATACTCATCTCGCCCACCTGTGTCGGTTTGCGGTACGGTCTTGTTAAACTGAAGCTTAGAGGCTTTTCTTGGAACCACTTCCAGTTGCTTCTTCACCTAGGTGAATGGCCTCACACCCTTGAATTCCGCGCCCGGATTTGCCTAAGCGCCTTCTCCAATGCAAGGACCGGGACTTCCAACACCCGGACAACCTTCCGCGATCCGTCCCCCCATCGCATTTAACAATGGTGCAGGAATATTAACCTGCTTCCCATCAGCTACGCATTTCTGCCTCGCCTTAGGGGCCGACTCACCCTACGCCGATGAACGTTGCGTAGGAAACCTTGGGCTTACGGCGAGGGGGCCTTTCACCCCCTTTATCGCTACTCATGTCAGCATTCGCACTTCCGATACCTCCAGCGCACTTTTCAATGCACCTTCGCAGGCTTACGGAACGCTCTCCTACCATGCACATAAATGTGCATCCGCAGCTTCGGTATATTGCTTAGCCCCGTTACATCTTCCGCGCAGGACGACTCGATCAGTGAGCTATTACGCTTTCTTTAAAGGATGGCTGCTTCTAAGCCAACCTCCTGACTGTTTTAGCCTTCCCACTTCGTTTCCCACTTAGCAATATTTGGGGACCTTAGCTGGCGGTCTGGGTTGTTTCCCTCTTGACACCGGACGTTAGCACCCGATGTCTGTCTCCCGTGATTGCACTCTTCGGTATTCGGAGTTTGCTATGGCGAAGTAATCCGCAATGGACCCTTCAACCATGACAGTGCTCTACCCCCGAAGGTGATACACGAGGCACTACCTAAATAGTTTTCGGAGAGAACCAGCTATTTCCAGGTTTGTTTAGCCTTTCACCCCTATCCACAGCTCATCCCCTAACTTTTCAACGTTAGTGGGTTCGGACCTCCAGTACGTGTTACCGCACCTTCATCCTGGCCATGGATAGATCACCCGGTTTCGGGTCTACACCCAGCGACTGAATCGCCCTGTTCGGACTCGCTTTCGCTACGCCTGCCCTAATCGGTTAAGCTTGCCACTGAATGTAAGTCGCTGACCCATTATACAAAAGGTACGCAGTCACCCCACAAGGAGGCTCCTACTGTTTGTATGCATGCGGTTTCAGGATCTATTTCACTCCCCTCCCGGGGTTCTTTTCGCCTTTCCCTCACGGTACTGGTTCACTATCGGTCGATCACGAGTATTTAGCCTTGGAGGATGGTCCCCCCATCTTCAGACAGGATTTCACGTGTCCCGCCCTACTTGTCGTACACCTAGTTCTTCCTCGCTGTTTTCGTCTACAGGGCTATCACCTGCTATGGCCGCACTTTCCAGAGCGTTCAACTAACAATGAAGATAAAGAGTACAGGCTGGTCCCATTTCGCTCGCCACTACTCTGGGAATCTCGGTTGATTTCTTTTCCTGCGGTTACTTAGATGTTTCAGTTCACCGCGTTCGCTTCGCATGACCTATGTATTCAGTCATGGATACTCCATTCGGAGTGGGTTTCCCCATTCGGACATCTACGGATCAAAGCTCGTTTGCCAGCTCCCCGTAGCTTTTCGCAGGCTACCGCGTCCTTCATCGCCTGTGATCGCCAAGGCATCCACCACATGCACTTGTTCGCTTGACCCTATAACGGGTGTGTCTCTGGCCGTCTTCACTGGGAAGACCGCGCGAGCCACATCGTTACAGGTTGAGTATTCGTGTTGCGCCGTATTCCAAGGCAATCTTTCGATCACCTTTTCATACATTGATACAATCACAACCCTGATTCACCTACTCGGCCACCCATCTCTAGATGTCCTTTCGTGAATCTCTTTACTACTTCTTCCTGATTGTTAAAGAACGACAGCCGATAATGCGGTTGCTATAACCGCCTATCTCTACTGACTGGCTCAATCGCCAATGCTTGTTTCACTGAACCGCCAGCACGTTTAAATGCCTGCGCCAGATAAACCAGCATTGAAGATTGGTGGAGGATGACGGGATCGAACCGACGACCCCCTGCTTGCAAAGCAGGTGCTCTCCCAGCTGAGCTAATCCCCCAGTCACATACATCACCCAGGGCAACTTCGCCGATCAGCCACACCAGACAAGACATTGGTGGGTCTGGATGGATTCGAACCATCGACCCCCGCCTTATCAAGACGGTGCTCTAACCGACTGAGCTACAGACCCCTGAGTCTGTCTTTCAAATTCACAGCCGATAAGCGTGAGCGCTCAACTTTGATGCTGAAGCTCTGGAAAGGAGGTGATCCAGCCGCACCTTCCGATACGGCTACCTTGTTACGACTTCACCCCAGTCATGAATCCCACCGTGGTAAGCGCCCTCCTTGCGGTTAGGCTACCTACTTCTGGTGAAACCCACTCCCATGGTGTGACGGGCGGTGTGTACAAGACCCGGGAACGTATTCACCGCGGCATGCTGATCCGCGATTACTAGCGATTCCAGCTTCACGCACTCGAGTTGCAGAGTGCGATCCGGACTACGATCGGTTTTCTGGGATTGGCTCCCCCTCGCGGGTTGGCGACCCTCTGTTCCGACCATTGTATGACGTGTGAAGCCCTACCCATAAGGGCCATGAGGACTTGACGTCATCCCCACCTTCCTCCGGTTTGTCACCGGCAGTCTCCCTAGAGTGCTCTTGCGTAGCAACTAGGGACAAGGGTTGCGCTCGTTGCGGGACTTAACCCAACATCTCACGACACGAGCTGACGACAGCCATGCAGCACCTGTGTTACGGCTCCCTTCGGGCACCCCGACCTCTCAGCCAGGTTCCGTACATGTCAAGGGTAGGTAAGGTTTTTCGCGTTGCATCGAATTAATCCACATCATCCACCGCTTGTGCGGGTCCCCGTCAATTCCTTTGAGTTTTAATCTTGCGACCGTACTCCCCAGGCGGTCAACTTCACGCGTTAGCTACGTTACTAAGGAAATGAATCCCCAACAACTAGTTGACATCGTTTAGGGCGTGGACTACCAGGGTATCTAATCCTGTTTGCTCCCCACGCTTTCGTGCATGAGCGTCAGTATTGGCCCAGGGGGCTGCCTTCGCCATCGGTATTCCTCCACATCTCTACGCATTTCACTGCTACACGTGGAATTCTACCCCCCTCTGCCATACTCTAGCCCGCCAGTCACAAATGCAGTTCCCAGGTTAAGCCCGGGGATTTCACATCTGTCTTAGCGGACCGCCTGCGCACGCTTTACGCCCAGTAATTCCGATTAACGCTTGCACCCTACGTATTACCGCGGCTGCTGGCACGTAGTTAGCCGGTGCTTATTCTTCCGGTACCGTCATCCCACCCAGGTATTAACCGAATGGTTTTCTTTCCGGACAAAAGTGCTTTACAACCCGAAGGCCTTCTTCACACACGCGGCATTGCTGGATCAGGCTTGCGCCCATTGTCCAAAATTCCCCACTGCTGCCTCCCGTAGGAGTCTGGGCCGTGTCTCAGTCCCAGTGTGGCTGGTCGTCCTCTCAGACCAGCTACAGATCGTCGCCTTGGTAGGCCTTTACCCCACCAACTAGCTAATCTGCCATCGGCCGCCCCTTGAGCGAGAGGTCCTAAGATCCCCCCCTTTCCTCCGTAGAGCGTATGCGGTATTAATCCGGCTTTCGCCGGGCTATCCCCCACTCCAGGACACGTTCCGATGTATTACTCACCCGTTCGCCACTCGCCACCAGGATTACTCCCGTGCTGCCGTTCGACTTGCATGTGTAAGGCATGCCGCCAGCGTTCAATCTGAGCCAGGATCAAACTCTTCAGTTCAAACCTGTTACTGTTTTTCGGTTCCGTTAAGAACCGGTCGCTCACTCAACGTACTGACGAATGATCCAGCCATCTTGCGACGGCCAAACCTTCCTTTCATTACTGTGTGAGACTTGATACTTTCGCTTTTACGCCAGATTCCGAAGAACCCGGCCAGCGTCGCCATCAAGCGCCCACACTTATCGACTGTTAATTTTTAAAGATCAATTCGCGTCACTCGCAGTCGCCGCACTTCAAACTACCCGGCACCGCTTCGTTCTGCGTCGCTGCATCTGCAGCAGAGAAACGAGATTATGAAGAACTTTCGCTACAGCGTCAACAGGTTTTTTAACTTCGCTACCCGCTGACACCGCCGGAAACCCTCGCCCCTAAAGGCTCTCCCGCTTCCCGCGCTTCCTACCGAAAGCGCGAAAGACCGGGATTCTAGCGATGCATCCCGGCCGAAGCAAGTGATATCCGCTATTTATTTCCCCGGCAGCTTTTCTGCGCTCGGGGACGTGCCATGCGTGGGCGAAATAACGTCGGAAGTTAATGCACGCGCTTCGGCCGAACCGATCGTCCAGTCGTGCAATACCGTATAGGCAACCGCCAATAACGTCGGGCCGATAAATACGCCCAGAAAACCAAAAGCAAACGCGCCGCCGAGAATGCCGAGCATGACAAGAATCAACGGCATATCGCTGCTCTTGCCGATCAGGATAGGTTTGATCACGTTATCGGACATGCCAACCACCAGCACGCCCCATATCACGAGGAAGATCGCCCAACCCGTCGAGCCGCCGTGATACAGCCAGATTGCCGCCGGCAACCACACCACCACCGGGCCGCCGGGCACGACAGACAGAAAGAACGTCGCGAGTCCGAGTAACGCAGGCGCGGGCACGCCCGCGATCCAGCATCCGAATCCGGCCAGAATCGCCTGCACGAGCGCCGTGCCGAGGATCCCGTAGACGACGCCCTTCACCGTGCTGCCCGCCAGCGCCAGCAAGTAATCGGCGCGTTCGCCCGCGACTCGCCGCATGCCCGCGTTCAACCACGCCGCCGCGCCCTCGCCGCCCGTATAAAAGAAAAACGCGAGGATGATACTCAGCGCCAGCAGTCCCAAACCGTGGGTCACGGCCAGCCCGGCCGCCAGGATCCATTTGCCGGCGGGCGCAGCGAGGGTGCGCAACTGGCCGATCAACTCGGAATTGCTGCTGGTCAGATTGGTCCAGAACGACTCTATATAGGAGCCCACCAGCGGCAAGCCCGAAACCCACGGCGGCAAATCGGGCAAACCCGCGTCGAAAACACGCTCGACCAGCGCCGCGATATCGTGCACATGCGCGCCAAGCGCGAAACCCGCGTAGACAAACGGCCCGAGCACGACCAGCAGAATAATCAGCACGATCAGCGTCGCCGCCCACTTGCGCCGCCCGCCGAGCATTCTGGTCAAGCGCCCATACATGCCCCACGAGCTGTAGCTGAGGATCGCGCCCCACAACAACGCGGTCGTGAACGGCGCCAGCACCAGCAATGACCCGCCCACCAGCACGATCAGCGCGAACACCGCCGCCAGCCGCTCGATCAGTTGATCTGCTTTCACTTGAGGATCTCCGGTTGTATCGCGCGCGGCGACACGCAGCGGCCACGAAAAACACCCCGCGCTTCTCTCAACTTGAACCCGTGCGTCCTGACCCTAATGACACACGAATGGTCCCGACAGATCACCAATACACCAAGGTCGGAAAAAAGGCGCGTCACGGTAGGAAGAGCTCACTCACCGATCATTGCGTCCTATGCCCTGAGTCATGACGAGCAAATGATGTGACGACGCAGAAACGACTAGAATATACGGTTCTGTGCACCCAAATTCCGGATTTATGCGCTCGCGAATCGCCAAACGTCTCCCTCCCGATGCCGACAAACTCGTCGGCCTCTCGCTCGCGCTTTTTGCGTCGGGCAGCCGCACCGAAGACCGCTTCTGGGAAGCGAAACTCGACGCGCTGCTGACCCGGATCGTGCGCAACTCCAATCAGACGACGCTCGACGCGGCACTCGACCATCTTCAGCAAAATCATCCGGATGCTTACGGCGCGCTGGCCGACATGGCCGAAACCCACAGCGAGTCGTTCATCGTCGAGCACGACGGCGTGCCCTACGAGGCACTGCTGGTCGCCGCGCCGGTGCTCGCGTGGACGCGCTACGCGATTCCGTCCGGCCCGCTGAAAGGCGACGCCGCCGACGCGCTGCGCGCGCATCTGCAGGCACACGTGCTCGCAGGCGGCACGCGCGTCGCCATGGCGCCGTTCCTGTACAGCATCGATCAGCTGCCCCGCCATCACGTCGAAACCTGGCGGCTCGCGCAGCAACTGGCGCAAGCGGCGATCGGCGGCGGGACGGCCAAACTGAATTTCGGCGAACTGCCGGAAACCTCGCCGATCCTCGCCGACCCGCGCTTTTTGCTGGCCGTGGTAACGGCCCCGGTCGGCGCGCCGGTGTTCCGCTGGCAGGAAGAAGAGAACGGCACGCGGATCGAACGCGGCCAATGCCTCGAACAATGGGCCACGCAAGGCGGCGCGAATCTGTCGCTGGTGCTGCCGGGCTGCGAATTCGAGTGCCTGTTGCCCGATGCCTATTACTCGGCCTGCCGCGACGCCGACGAACACGTTCGTCCGCACACGGTGCGCACCGCCGTCCGTTATCTGTTCGACACAATCGGCGCGGCTCCGCAAGACCTCCGCGCGGTGGTAGGCGGATTCGGCGAGCGTCGCATCGACGAATATCGCGTCGGCTTCACGCGGCGCGGCAGCAACGACGTGATCTACGGCGTCGTCTGGCCGCTTTACGGCCGTGAAAACGGCGATTCGGGCATCGACGAAGAGCCGCAGGAAGCCGCCGCAACCGACGGCCCGCTCGAAGAAATCGTCGCGCTGCTGAAGGAGACCGGCATCACCGACATCCGCCGTCACGCCGGCCGTTTCGAGCCGGAATATTGCGACGACTGCGGCGTGCCGCTCTACGCCGATCCGCTGGGCGAAATCGTCCATGCCGAAATGCCGGAAGACGCCGAACCCGCGCAACCGCATTTCCACTGACAGCTCTCGCTCCCGGAAAAAGCCCCGCTCATGCGGGGCTTTTTTTCGCGCCCGCCGTCCTATGCCATTCGGTCAGGGCGACCGCCGACGCGTTCTTTGTCATGATCAATCCCGTGACGCATCGCACGGTGACGGAATACCACTTCCTCGCCGCGCATCGCGTCACGCAAATCGAACCATCTGGAGGCACGGCATGCGTTTTTACGTTCTCAATTCTGACGCGGAGCGACGCGAAGGGCTCAAGGCGCTGCTTCGGCAGATCGACCGGCAGACGCGTTTCAGCGAAGCACAAGACTGGCGTCAGATGGAGCGCGCATTGCGCCGCCATCATCCCGACCTGGTCGTGATCGACTGGCAGAACGGCATGTCGGTGGCGGATGTGCGGCGTCTGCTTCAGCATCACCCGACGCTTCGCATTGCCGTGCTGACCGACCTGAGCACGCCGGCTCACGTACGCGCGTTGATGGACGAAGGTGTGCTGGGCGTCGTGCCACGCGACACCGATCCGCGCGTGATGCTCCGCGCCTTCGAGATCGTGGTGCTCGGCGGTCATTACGTGCCCGCGCGCGCGTTCACGCTGGTGACGCCGACCCTTCCCGCGCAGCAAAGCGCGGCAACCGCGCGCCGCGATCGGGCCGCGGGTGCCAACGGCGCCGGTGGCGCTGTTGGCGACGCTGGCACCGGGCGCACAGTCGCCCATCCAGCGCCACGGTGCAAGACCGCCGAACCGGCCACGGTGCCCGCTCAAGTCATCCAGAACCCGCTTCAGATCCCTCGCCATCCGCTCAGCAAAACCCGTTTCGCAGCGTCGTTGTCGCCGCGTCAGCAGCAGATCATGCGCTGCGTGCACATGGGCAGCACCAACAAGATGATCGCGCGCACGCTCGGCATCAGCGAAGGCACGGTCAAGATTCATCTGGGTAGTATCTTCCAGCAACTCGGCGCGTCGAATCGCGCCGCCGCGGTTGCGCTTTACAACGGCTGGTTGTCTGAACAACTCGAAGTGTTGCGAAGCGAGCAACTCGGTTCGGAGCGACCCGTTCTCGGGCAGCCCGGTCCGGTACCGTTGCGTCGCCGCGCACCCGTGCGGTTTCGGTATCCGTTGCCGTCGAACGACGGTGCAGCGCCGTTGCCGATCGCCGCCGAAGCCACCACGCCGTTCGGCGAAATGCCAACCGCGGAATCAACCGAGTTTACGGACGACCCGATAAAGCCTTAAGCTTGGCTGGCATGGAATCCGCTCACACGTTTGCGCATCCAACGAGTAATATAAAGCCATGGGTTTCCTCTACACACCGCTTCCGTTTTGGGTCGCTGTCGGTGGCTGGATCGCCACTGCGATAGTGCTTGCGCTCGCGCTGTGGAAAAGCCCGTTCAAGCGACTGCAAGACGCAACGTTGCAACACGTATGGCTTGCCATCATCGTTGCAATAGCTGTGCTTTGGGCGAGCAATGCATGGCTGGACGACGGCACTGTCATGCATCTGTTAGGCGCGACGCTCGTGGTCACGCTGTTCGACTGGGCGCTCGCGCTGATCGCAATGGCCGTGATCACCGGCATGGCGGCAGTCGTATTCGATGCGCCCTGGCAAGGTGTCGCGCTCACGTTCCTCGTGTTCGGCGTATTCCCCGCCGGTATCTCCACGTTGCTGCAACGCGCCGCCAGTGCATGGTTGCCGCGCAATCTCTTCATGTTTATCTTCGGGCAAGGCTTCGTGTCGCCCGCTATCACCGTCGCGCTGACAGCGGGTGCCGCGCTCGGCACTCACCTGCTGCTGGCCGACCGCTCGCTCACTGTCGTTCCTGCCGGTTACTTGTTCAACGTGTTTCTGCTGGCAAGCGGCGAAGCCTGGTTTACCGGCATGGCCACGGCGCTGATCGCCGTGTATCGACCGGCGTGGGTCACGACTTACGACGTGCGGCGTTACCGGCTTGGCGGTCCGCGCATCTGAAGATTCGTGCATGAGCACGATCACGTAGCAAGCTCAAATGTCATCGAGACCCAGGTGCAGTTATGATTGCACCTGATGCTTCATGCATCGATGTCCGCGTCAGCTTTCGAGTCATTGCACTGCATGGGTATAAATAATTCGTGCAATGATTGAACTCCTCCCGGTCGTCAGGCATCTTACGTGCCTGATGTCTCTATAGCGCTTAAAGAACTTGATGGATCGCACCAACGCACCGCGCCGATTGCTGCGGTTGGTCGGCCGGTTGGCAGCATGTGCTGCGAGCGTATCGCTCGTATGTGCCGCCCCCGCGTTCGCCGACCAACTCGAACAGCACAACGAACTCGTCACCAGATTCGTCAACGACATGCACGCCGATCCGCTCGTCGCGGATTGTGCCGCTCACGGCAACTTTGTCGCCAGCACGTCCACCGCCTTCGACCACGTCGAATTCCCTCCCAGCTCATTCGATAGTGCGCACGCCGCCGTCACGCCGTGGAACGACTCGTTCGACCAGGGCAAGCAGCGCGTGAAGGTCGACAGCATCGTTACCGTCGAAGGTCTTGGCGTACGTCAAGCCAGCGACAACAACGACCCCGCGCAACTGAAGTTCCGCTGCGGCTACGTCGGTAGCCAGATGCTCGCGTTTAGCTGGAACGATCCGGTCCCGCCCGCGCGCGCAAGCTCGTCGTCGGGCACGCACAAGGCCGCGAAGGGCAAGCACTCGGGCGGCAAATCCACGACGAAGAAAGCATCGGGCAAGAGCTCGAAGAGCAGCGCGTCAGGCAAGTCTTCCAGCACGAAAAAATCGACCACCAAGAAGCATTGAGCGCGGTCGAGACATCGTGAAGACATAAAAAAAGCGAGGCACGCGTGCCTCGCTTTTTTATTGGGCGCATCCGTTACAGACGCTCCAGTGCGATCAGTCGAACGACTCGACGTGCCAGAGAATCGCCTGCAACATCGCGGCGCCGAGCGCGGCGCTGCGCTCGCCGTTCCAGCCCACCCGTTCATCGGGCAGATTCGCGTTGTCCTTGAACGGCATTTCGAGCGTCAACGACAAACAGCCGAACGTATGGCCGATGTACTTCGACGCCAGCTTCAACGCGTCCTCGCGATACTTGCTCGCTGCATAGCCGTACTTGTCCTGGAAGTCAGGGCTGGCCCGTTTGAATCCTTCGATAAATGCCTTCTGCTCGACGCCCTGTCGCTCGGTGAAGCTCGGCAGCATTTCCGAGCCGGCCACGAATACATAGGGCAGCGCTTCGTCGCCGTGAATGTCGAAGAACAGATCGACGCCGGTCTGATGAATCGCATCGCGCACGCACAACACTTCCGGGCTGCGCGCCGCATCCGGTTCGAGCCATTCGCGATTCAGGTTCGCGCCGGCCGCGTTGGTGCGCAGATTGCCGCGCATGCTGCCATCCGGATTCATGTTCGGCACGATATGGAACACCACGCTGTCGAACAGCTTGCGCGCGACCGGATCGCCCGCCCAATCGCCCCAGCCGGCGAGCCGCTTGACCAGCCCTTCGACGAACCATTCCGCCATCGTCTCGCCCGGATGCTGGCGCGCGATGATCCACACCACTTTCTTCGGCTTGGCGTCGGCGTCGTCCGGGTTTTGGGGCGTGCCGAGCGTCAGCAGCGACATCGGCCGGCCTTCGACGGTCTGGCCGATTTCCGTCAACGCCGCGTGCGGCATCTGTTGCACGGCGCCGAGAAATTCCGAATGACGCTCCTCGCTGTACGGCTCGAAATACGCGTAGTAAATTCGGTCGAAATCCGGCGTGTGATCGATCGTCATCACGCGGCCGTCGTACGACGTCGGCACGCGGAACCAGTTGACGCGGTCATAGCTGGCCGCCGCCTGGTAATCGCGCCAGCCGTCGGCGAACGCGCATTCGGACGCGTTTTCGAAGTTCATCACACAGCGTTCGCCGCGCGCGCCCGACACGCGGAAATAGAACCACTGCGCGAAATCGGCGTGGCTGTCGGGACGAATGCGCAGGCGGATATTGCCGGGCGCTTCGCAGTCCAGCACCTCGATCGCACCGGCTTCGAAGTGACTCGTGATAGATAGCGTCATGATGTTTCCCGCTGGTTGTCGTCGTGTCGCGGCAAGACCGACCGGCGGTCAGTCCGCGATCCGGCGACGGAATATGTAGGTGGAATCGTTCGACGCATCGGCATCGAACCCATAGCCTTCGGCGTCGAACGCCTTCAGTTGTTCCGGCTCGTTCACACGGTTCTCGACTGCAAACCGCGCCATCAACCCGCGCGCGCGCTTCGCGTGAAAACTGATGATCTTGTAGCGACCGCCCTTCCAGTCCTGGAACACCGGCGTGATGACCGGCGCGTCGAGCAGTTTCGGCTTGACCGACTTGAAATACTCTTCCGACGCGCAGTTCACCAGCACGCGCGTGGCCTTCGTATTCTTTTTCAACTGCGTATTGAGCGCCTGCGTGATCCGCTCGCCCCAGAAGGCGTACAGATCCTTGCCGCGCGCATTTGCAAAGCGCGTGCCCATTTCGAGGCGATACGGTTGCAGCAGATCCAGCGGACGCAGCAGGCCATACAGGCCGGACAACACCCGCACGTGGTTTTGCGCGTAGTCGAGATCGGCCGCGGACAGCGTTTTGGCGCTGAACCCTTCGTAGACGTCGCCGTTGAACGCGAGCACGGCCTGCTTCGCGTTGTCGGTGTCGAAGCGGGTCGACCAGTCGTGATAACGCTGGAAGTTCAGTTGCGCGAGCGGATCGGAAATGCTCATCAACGTGCCGATCTGCTGCGGCGACAAACGGCGCAAGCCGCCGATCAGCTCGGCGGCATCATCGACGAAATCGGGGATCGTGTGTTTCTTGATGTGCGGTGGGGTGTCGTAGTCGAGCGATTTCGCCGGCGACAGAACGATTATCATAGAGGCTAGCAGGCACGCCGTGCCTGGCGGTCAAAGACGAAAGCCAGATTGTAACGAATGCCCGTATCCCCTGCCTCCCCAGACCAATTTACCGATGCTTCGGCAGTTGCCTCGCCGGTCGCGTCAACCGTCGATTCACCGGCGGATTCCCCGGCAGCCACGCCCGACACGCTGCGCGTGGTGCTCGACTCGAACGTGTGGATCGATATTCTCGTGTTCGACGACCCGCACACGCGGCCGATCCGCCACGCGCTCGAAACCGGCGCGCTGGCCGCGCTGATCGACGCGCGCTGTCTCGCCGAACTCACCTACGTGCTCGACTATCCGCAGTTCGCGCGCCGCGAGATCGATAAAACCGCCGCACTCGAAATCGTCGCGCGTCTGACCCAACGGGTCGTGCCGCCGCCGCTCGCGGACGATGCGCGGCCGCTGCCCAAATGCAAAGACCGCGACGACCAGAAATTCCTCGAACTCGCGCATGCCGCGGGCGCGCACTGGCTCGTATCGAAAGATCGCGCGGTGCTGAAAATGGCGAAGCGGATTGCCCGCGACTTCGGTTTTCAGATCGCGCAACCCGCGCCGTTCGTGACCGCATGCGCGCTGGCGTCGGGCCAAACCGCGCCCGCGTGATGCACGAAGCCGCGCGCGATTCCCTACAATTGGACATTTGCCGCAACGTCGGCGCGGCGCCAATCTTTAAGACCGGCGCCGCGTCGACGGTATGACACCGCTTTTTTTCACCGGCTCACGCCCGATCGAGCCTGACGCTTACACGCTTTGGACCGCGCCATGAACGCCTTGCACGACACGCCTACCGCCCCGACGTTTCCGTCCCGCCTGCCGACCGTCGGCACCACGATCTTCTCGGTCATGAGCGCGCTCGCCGCGGAAAAAGGCGCGGTGAATCTCGGCCAGGGTTTCCCCGATTTCGAATGCGATCCGCGTATCGTCGATGCGGTCAGCACCGCGATGCGCGACGGCCACAACCAGTACCCGCCGATGCCAGGCGTACCGGCGCTGCGCGAAGCCATCTCCGACAAGATCGCGAACCTCTACGGCCGGCGCTACGACGCCGCGTCCGAGATCACCGTGACGGCCGGCGCGACGCAGGCATTGCTGACCGCCATTCTGTGCAGCGTGCATCCGGGCGACGAAGTGATCGTGGTCGAGCCGACTTACGACAGCTATCTGCCGTCGATCGAACTGGCAGGCGGCACGCCCGTATTCGTCACGCTCGACGCGCCCGACTACGCGATTCCGTTCGACAAGCTCGCCGCCGCGATCACGCCGAAAACGCGTCTGCTGCTGATCAACACGCCGCACAATCCGACCGGCACCGTGTGGCGCACGGAAGACATGCGCAAGCTCGAAGACATCGTGCGCGGCACCAACGTCCTGATCCTGTCGGACGAGGTGTACGAACACATGGTGTACGACGGCGCGCCGCACGAAAGCGTCGCGCGCTATCCGGACCTGGCGCAGCGCAGCTTCGTCGTGTCGAGCTTCGGCAAGACTTATCACGTGACCGGCTGGAAGGTCGGCTATGTGGCCGCGCCCGCCGCACTGACGGCGGAATTCCGCAAGGTGCATCAGTTCAACGTGTTCACCGTGAACACGCCGATGCAGGTCGGCCTTGCCGACTACATGCGCGATCCGGCGCCCTACCTCGAACTACCCGCGTTCTATCAGAAGAAGCGCGATTTCTTCCGCGCCGGTCTCGCCGACACACGCTTCAAGTTGCTGCCGTGTACCGGCACGTACTTCCAGTGCGTCGACTATTCGGCGATCAGCGATCTGCCGGAAGCCGAATTCGCGCAGTGGCTGACGAGCGAGATCGGCGTGGCGGCGATTCCGGTGTCCGCGTTCTATCACCTGCCGCATGAATCGGGCGTCGTGCGCTTCTGCTTTGCAAAGCGCGAGGCGACGCTCGCGTCCGCGCTCGAGCGCCTCGCGCGTCTCTAGGCGCCGTTCGATCGATGCGCGACGCGCGCCGTTCACTGCGGCTTCGACGTCGCCGCGATATATGCCTTCTTGTCCGCCATCACGCGCTGCGCCGCCGGCCGCGCGTTGATGGTCTTCGCATAGCTTTTCCAGTCGATTCCCGCTTCGAGCAGAAAGTCGCGCCCGTAGACGGCGTTCGTGGCCAGGCCGACCAGCGGCAAGCTGACGAAGGCAGCGGCATCGGCGACGCTGAAGCGGTCGCCGCGCAGATACGGGTCGAATTTGACGAGGCGTTTGAATCCGGCGATATGATGCGTAAGCAGCTTCTCGACGCGCGTCTTCGTGCCGTCGCTGACCGTGCCGCCGAAGAACGCCTGGCCGTACAGCATGCGCGCGGTGAGTTCGAGATGCACGTCGATAAAGAAGATCAGCTCGCGCTCTTTCGCGGCGTCCCACGCGTCGGGGGCGAAAATGGCTTTGTCGGGAAAGCGCGCGGCGAGGTATTCGACGATCGGTTGCGACTCGCACAGATCGCCGTCCGCGGTTTGCAGATACGGCACCTTGCCGAGCGGCGAATGCGCGAGCATCGCTTCGTCCTGACCCGGAATCACCAGCACTTCCTCGAACGCGATGTCGTGTTCGAGCAGCACCAGCTTCACCTTGTTGTAGTAGTTGGACAGCGAAAAACCGCAAAGCTTGAGCATTCAGCGTCTCCGTTATCGTGATGTTGGTGTCGCCGATGTCTGCTGCGGGCGACTTTCGTATCAGTGTCCGTCAAACCGCACGATCGTGCTATTCTAAAATAATCATGGAGTCGAGCAACCCAATGACCTCTCGCAACTACAGCATCGAGACTATCGGCATTGTTGGTACAGGCGCAATGGGCCGTGGCATCGCACAGATCGCCGCACTGGCCGGTCTGAGCGTCCGTCTGTACGACACCAATCCCGCCGCGATCGGCGCCGCGCGCGACTACCTCGCAGACACTTTCGCCAAACTCGTCACCAAGGGCAAGCTCGAACAGGCGCGCTCGCTGGCCGCGCTCGCCAATGTGAGCGCCGCGCACACGGTGGCCGAACTCGCCGGTTGCGATCTCGTGATCGAAGCGATCGTCGAGAAGCTCGATGTGAAGCGCGCGTTGTTCCGCGAGCTGGAAAGCGTGGTCGGTGGTCAGTGCGTGCTCGCATCGAATACGTCGTCGCTGTCGATTACCGCGATTGCCGCCGAATGCGCGGACCCGTCGCGCGTCGTCGGGTATCACTTCTTCAATCCCGTACCGTTGATGAAGGTCGTCGAAATCATCGACGGTCTGCGCACCGATCCCGCCGCCGGCGACGCGCTGATGGATCTCGCGCGACGCATGGGACACACGCCGGTTCGCGCGAAAGACATGCCCGGCTTCATCGTCAATCACGCGGGTCGCGGCATGAACACCGAAGGCTTGCGGATTGCCGGAGAAGGCGTCGCGAGCTTCGTCGATATCGACCGGATCATGCGCGAGCAGGCCGGTTTCCGCCTCGGTCCGTTCGAATTGCTCGACCTGACCGCGCTCGACGTGTCGCATCCGGTGATGGAATCGATCTACCACCAGTTCTACGAAGAGCCGCGCTTCACGCCGTCGCCGATCACCGGCACGCGCTTCGCAGGCGGCCTGCTCGGCCGCAAGACCGGCGAGGGCTTTTACCGGTATGTCGACGGCAAGCAGCAGGTGCCGCAAGAAGCGCCCGCGCCCACGGCGCTGCCGTCGCGCGTGTGGGTCAGCAAGCGTTATCCGGACGCGCGTAACGCGGTGCTGCAACTCATCGAACAAGCCGGCGTCAGCCTCGACGACAACGACGCGCCGTCCGCCGATTCCCTGCTGATCGTCACGCCGTTCGGCCACGACGCAACCACGGCGGCGATCGACGAAGCGCTGGACGCATCGCGCGTGGTCGCGGTCGATGCGCTGTTTCCGCTGGTCGGCGCATCGCGCCGCTCGCTGATGACGACACCCGCCACGAGCCGCGCGTCGCGCGACGCCGCGCACGCACTGTTCGCGCACGACGGCGTGCCGGTCACGGTGATCCGCGATTCGACCGGCTTCGTCGCGCAGCGCGTGGTCGCCACCATCGTGAATATCGGTTGCGATATCGCCCAACAGCAGATCGCGACACCGCAAGATATCGATCTCGCCGTCACGCTCGGTCTCGGCTATCCGCGCGGACCGCTCGCGCTCGGCGACGCGCTCGGCGCACGCACGATCCTCGACATTCTGCGCAATATCGGCAGCGTGCTCGGCGATCCGCGTTACCGTCCGTCGCCGTGGCTCGCACGTCGCGCGCTACTCGGCATGTCGTTGACGCAAGACGACGCGGCAAGCGCGGACACCGCCACGGAGCACACACAATGAGCGCCGAACTTCTTACGTCACGTCCGCTGGAAAGCGACTCCACGCTCGTGCTCACGCTGTCGAATCCGGGCGCTCGCAACGCGCTGCATCCGGACATGTATGCAGCCGGCATCGAAGCGCTCGATTCCGCCGAACGCGATCCGTCGGTGCGGGCCATCGTGCTGACCGGCGCCGATCAGTTCTTCTGCGCGGGCGGCAACCTGAACCGGCTGCTTGAAAATCGCGCGAAAGATCCGTCGGTGCAGGCCGAAAGCATCGATCTGCTCGGCGAATGGATCGCTGCATTGCGCGCATCGTCGAAGCCGGTCATCGCCGCGGTCGAAGGCGCGGCGGCGGGTGCGGGCTTCTCGCTTGCGCTGGCGTGCGACCTGATCGTCGCCGCCGATGACGCGAAATTCGTGATGTCGTATGCACGCGTCGGTCTGACGCCGGACGGCGGCGGCTCGTGGTTTCTCGCGCGCGCATTGCCGCGCCAGCTTGCCACCGAAGTGCTGATCGAAGGCAAGCCGATCGTCGCGACCCGGCTCGCCGAACTCGGCGTCGTCAATCGTGTCGCGAAAGCGGGTGCGGTGCGCGGAACCGCGCTCGCATGGGCCGACGATCTCGGCAAGATCTCGCCGCACGCGGTCGCGCGCATCAAAGGGCTAGTCGCGGCGGCAGGCGCGCAATCGCTGGCCGATCATCTCGGCGCGGAGCGCGACAGCTTCGTCGCGTCGCTGCATCATCGCGACGGCCTCGAAGGCATTACCGCGTTCCTCGAAAAACGCGCGCCGGTCTATAAATAAGCCACGCCGCCCTGCTCACAGCCCACCGGAACGCCATGCCCGACTATCAGTTGCCGAAACGCCGCCGGATCTACCTGATGCGCCACGGCGACGTGACCTACTTCGACGCGAGCGGCCGCGCCATCGATCCCGATAGCGTGCCGCTCAACGAAAACGGCCGGGCACAAGCCACGGCGGCGGGCCGCGTGTTTTCGGAGCAGCAGATCCGCTTCGACCGCGTGATCGTCAGCGGCTTGCCGCGCACGATCGAAACCGCGAATCGCGTGCTCGCGCAAACCGGTCAGCCGATCGAACTGGAACAGCAGCCCGCGTTGCAGGAAATTCGCGGCGGCCGTCTCGGCGCGATTCCCGCGCAGGATCTCGAAGCCGCGTTTCTCGGCGTGTTCGACGGCATCGTGCCGGAAACCATGCGCTTTCTCGACGGCGAGACCATCGGCGAGCTGTTCGATCGCGTGCTGCCCGCCATTGCCGCGTTGCGCGACGATCCGTCGTGGGATTGCGTGCTGCTGGTGCTGCATGGCGGCGTCAATCGCGCAATCCTGTCGCATGCGATCACGGCCGGCGGCCGCACGTTTTTCGGCCATCTGTCGCAAGCCACCGGCTGTATCAACGCACTCGACATCGGCGCATCGCCGCGCGACTGGGTCGTGCGGATGCTCAACTACGCGCCGCCGTCGCCGTTGCATCGCGACGTTCGCAACACCACGATGGAGATGCTGTACGCGCAGTTCGTGAAGTACCAACGTCCTGACTAGTACCACGGCGCATACCGCGCCGATTACGGAGGAGACATATGGTTGACGCCGCACAGACTGGCGAACCCGCGCATCAGACCGAACGCCCCGATTACACCGCGTTCGAAGGCACACGCCCCGTCAACGACCGGCAACGCTTCGACACCGACGCGCTCGCCGGCTGGCTCGCGCAACACGTCGACGGCTTTGCCGGACCGTTGAGCGTCGAGCAGTTCGCCGGCGGCCAATCCAATCCCACCTTCAAGCTGATCACGCCGTCGCGTGCGTACGTGATGCGTGCGAAGCCCGGCCCCGCCGCGAAACTGCTGCCGTCGGCGCATGCGGTGGAACGCGAATATCGCGTGATGCACGCACTCAATGGCACCGACGTGCCGGTCGCGGAGATGCTTGCGCTGTGCGACGACGAAAGCGTGATCGGTCGCGCGTTTTACGTGATGGCCTTCGTCGAAGGTCGCGTGTTGTGGGATCAATCGTTGCCGGACATGACGCCCGACCAGCGCAGCGCGATCTACGACGAGATGAATCGCGTGATCGCGGCGTTGCATCGCGTCGATGTCGCGGCGCTCGGTCTCGCCGATTACGGCAAGCCCGGCAATTACTTCGCGCGGCAGATCGGTCGATGGAGCCGGCAATATCAGGCGTCCGAAACCGAACCGATCGACGCGATGAACCGGCTGATCGACTGGTTGCCGCAGCACATGCCGGCCGACTCGACCGACCGCGTGTCGATCGTTCACGGCGATTTCCGGCTCGACAACCTGATCTTCCATCCGACCGAGCCGCGCGTGCTCGCCGTGCTCGACTGGGAACTGTCGACGCTCGGCGATCCGCTCGCCGATTTCGCGTATCACTGCATGGCATGGCACGTCGATCCCACGCAGTTTCGCGGCATCGCCGGTCTCGACTGGGCGGCGCTCGGCATTCCCGACGAAGCCCATTACGTCGAGCGCTATTGCGCGCGCACCGGCTTCGAAATCCGTGGCGACTGGAATTTCTATCTGGCCTACAACATGTTCCGGATCGCCGCGATCCTGCAAGGGATCATGAAGCGCGTGGTGGACGGCACCGCAGCCAGCGCGCAGGCGCTCGACGCCGGACGGCGCGCGCGTCCGATGGCCGAACTCGCGTGGCAATACGCGCAAAAAGTGCGTTGAAGCCACCCGCGCCGAATCCGTTGTCTCATCGAAACATTTCAGTCAGCGTCACTCCGTCATTTCGCGAGGGCATCACATGAATTTCGATTACACGCCGAAGGTCCAGGCACTCCGGGAAAAGTTGCTGGCATTCTTCGACACGCATATCTATCCGAACGAGACGGCGTTCTACGCCGAGATCGCCAGCAATCGTCAGGCGGGCAACGCTTGGGTGCCGACGCAGCTGATCGAAACGCTCAAACAGGCCGCGCGCGAAGCCGGTCTGTGGAACCTGTTCCTGCCCGACTCCGAACGCGGCGCGGGACTGACCAATCTCGAATATGCGCCGCTCTGCGAGATCATGGGCCGCGTGCCGTGGGCGCCTGAAGTGTTCAACTGCGGCGCGCCGGACACCGGCAATATGGAAACCATCGAACGCTACGGCAGCGACGACAACCGCCGCACGTGGCTCGAACCGCTGCTGCAAGGGCAGATCCGGTCGGCGTTCCTGATGACGGAGCCGGACGTCGCATCGTCGGATGCGACCAATATCCAGACCAGCATCGTGCGCGACGGCGACGATTACGTGATCAACGGCCGCAAGTGGTGGTCGTCGGGTGCGGGCGATCCGCGCTGCGCGGTCTATATCGTGATGGGCAAAACCGACGCCGATGCACCGCGTCACCAGCAACAGTCGATGATCCTCGTGCCCGCCGACGCGACTGGCATCACCGTGCTTCGTCCGTTGACGATGTTCGGCTACGACGACGCGCCGCACGGTCACATGGAAGTGTCGCTCGATAACGTGCGGGTCCCGGCCGGCAATCTTTTGCTCGGCGAAGGACGCGGTTTCGAAATCGCGCAAGGCCGGCTCGGGCCGGGCCGGATTCACCACTGCATGCGCCTGATCGGTCTCGCCGAACGCGCGCTCGAACTGATGGCGAAACGCACGTTGAAGCGCGTCGCGTTCGGCAAGCCGATCGCCGCGCAAGGCGTCACGCAGGAACGTCTCGCCGAAGCGCGCTGCATGATCGAGCAGGCCCGTCTGCTGACGCTGAAAACCGCGTACATGATGGACACGGTCGGCAACAAGGGCGCGCGCGGCGAGATCGCGATGATCAAGGTGGTCGCGCCGGGCATGGCGTGTCAGGTAATCGACTGGGCGATTCAGGCGCACGGCGCGGGCGGCCTCAGCGACGATTTCCCGCTCGCGTATGCGTACACGCTCGCGCGCACGTTGCGTTTCGCGGACGGTCCCGACGAAGTGCATCGCAACGCAATCGCGAAGCTCGAACTCGCGCGTTACGCGGAACCGGCGAGCTGAATGTAGCGTCGTGCAAGGCGCTGCCGCGCGATCCGTCGTCGGCAGCGTTTTTCGATCTGTGCTCTAATTTTTGCCAGCAACGACGCCGTGTGTTCAGCCGCGGCGACGCTTCCATAGCAATCGAGGAGTGACGATGATCGACGTTTACAGCTGGCCGACGCCGAACGGCCACAAGGTGCACATCATGCTGGAGGAAACCGGCCTCGCGTACACCGTGCATCCGGTCGATATCGGCGCGGGCGACCAGTTCACGCCGGCCTTCCTCGCCATCAGTCCGAATAACAAGATTCCGGCCGTCGTCGATCCGGACGGTCCGCGCAGCGCCGACGGCACGCCGTTCTCGCTATTCGAATCCGGCGCGATTCTGCAATACCTCGCGGAAAAAACCGGTCAGTTCATGCCGACCGATCCCGCCGGACGTTACGCGACGCTGCAATGGTTGATGTTCCAGATGGGCGGCGTCGGGCCGATGCTCGGTCAGACGCACCATTTCCGCGTCTACGCGCCGCAGCCGATCGAATACGCGATCAATCGCTATACGAACGAAACGCGCCGGCTATACGGCGTGATGGACGCGCAGTTGGACAAGCACCGTTTTCTCGCCGGCGACGCGTACACGATCGCGGATATCGCGACGTTTCCGTGGACGCGTTCGTGGCAAAACCAGGGCGTCGAGCTCGATGCGTTTCCGAATGTGAAGCGCTGGCACGAAGAGATCGCCGCGCGTCCGGCCGTACAGCGCGGCGTGGCCGTGCTCGCCAACGCGCGCAAGCCCTTGATGGACGACAAGGCCAAAGAGATGCTGTTCGGCGCGACGCAGTATACGAAGCGCTGAACCGCCGCGCATTGCGCGCTAGAAGTAGTGGCGCGTGACGAACGCGGCGATACACACCGGGCGCTCGCTGCCCTGCCGCTCCAGCGTCACGTTCCATTCCACCTGGACGCCGTGGTTTTCGACATCGGTGACGCTCGCGACCGCGAAGCTCGCCCGCACGTTCGAGCCGACCGGCACCGGCGACGTGAACCGCACGCGGTTCAGACCGTAGTTGACGCCCATTCGCTGCTCGATCTTCAGCGTCTTTTCGAGCAGCGCGGGAATCAGCGACAAGGTCATGAAGCCATGCGCGATCGGTCCGCCGAACGGCGATTCGCGGCGCGCCCGTTCCGGGTCGGTGTGAATCCATTGATGATCGCCGGTGGCGTCGGCGAAGCGATCGACGCTGGGCTGATCGATCGTCAGCCAGTCGCTGACCAGCGGCGCACTGCCGCCGTCGGCGATCAACGCCCGCAGCGCGTCCGCGTTCGCCACCGTGATACGCGCGTGAACCGCACTCATACGGCCGCGCCCGGATCGCGCAAGCCGAACAGCGCTTTCGACTTCACCGTGACCACGGTTTCGCCGTGCTGGTTCACGCCGTCCCAACGCGTTTCGACGATCCCGCGATCCGGCTTGCTGGCCGAGACGCGCTTGTCCACGATGGTGTTTTTCATCGTGATCGTGTCGTCGACACGCACCGGCTTCAGCCAGCGAATCTCGTCGATACCCGGCGAGCCCATCGACGTGGAATTGCCGATCGCGTTGCGCACCAGCAAGCCCATCATCACCGAGCACGTGTGCCAGCCGCTCGCCACCAGCCCACCAAACGGCGATTTCGCGCCTGCTTCCTCGTCGAGATGGAACGGCTGCGGATCGAACTGTTCGGCGAACGCGACGATCTCGTCACGCGTGAACGTATGTTCGCCGATCACCGTCGTCGATCCCACTTCCAGATCTTCGAAACTCATACGCATGGAGTGACCTCTTTCCTCATGTGACCGACGATCAGACGTCGGCTGTGGCAAACGCGGGCAACGCGGCAAAACGCGCGAGATGATGATCGACGTCGCCGAGCGTGGTTTCGATGATCGCGAGACGCTTGAACAGATGCGCGGCCGCGACTTCGTTCGTGACGCCCATGCCGCCGTGCAGCTGTACGGCCTGCTGACCGACGAAACGCGCGGCCTGACCGACCCGCACTTTCGCCGCCGACACCGCGCGACGCCGGTCGTCCGCGTCTTCCGACGCATACCGGACCGCCGCGAGATACGTGACCGAGCGAGCCTGTTCCGCGTGAATCAGCATCTCGACCATGCGATGCTGAAGCGCCTGAAAACGGGCGATCGGCATGCCGAACTGCTGGCGCGTTTTGGTGTATTCGACGGTAGCATGATTCAACGCGTCGAGCGCGCCGACCGCTTCGGCGCACAGCAACACCGTGCCGTAATCCGCGATATGTTCGAGCGCGGCCGCGCCCGCATGACTGCCGGCGAGACGCCGCGCGGGCGTGCCGTCGAAGCCGAGCGTCGCGGCGCGTTGCCCGTCGATCGTGCGGTAGTCGGTGATCTGCACGTTGGCGGCGTCGCGCGCCACCACGTACAACGCGATCTCGCCGTTCACGCGTGCGGGGACGATCCAGTAGTCCGCCTGCGCGCCATGCAACACCACCGATTTCGTGCCGGTCAGCGTGACCTCGCCCGCGTGCTCCGACGCGGCGGTCTCTACTGAAAACAGGTCGTAGCGGGCGCGCGGTTCGTGAAACGCAACCGCCAGTTTGATCTCGCCCTGCGCTGCGCGTTCGAGCAACGCGGCGTCATCGCCGTGCCGGGTTCCGGCGAGACGCAGCGCTTCGATGCCAACCGCGGTCGCCCAATACGGCTCGATCACGAGCGCCCGTCCGAGTTCCTGCATCACCACCAGCATATCGACCGCGCTGCCGTCGAAACCGCCCTGCGCTTCCGGCACCGGCAACGCCGTCAAACCCAATTCGGCAATCGCGGCCCAATGGGTATCCGATACGCCTGCTTCGGTGTGCACGATGGATTGACGCGCTTCGAAGCCGTAATGCTTGTCGAGATAGCGGCGCAGCGCGTCGGCGAATTGCTGTTGTTCGTCGGTAAAAGTGAAGTCCATGCGCCGCTCCTCAAAGTCCCAGAATCATCTGCGCGATGATGTTCTTTTGAATTTCGTTCGAACCGCCGTAAATCGACGTTTTGCGGTAGTTGAAGTAGTACGCGGCCAGCGGCGCGGCGTCGTCGTCACCGGCGACGCTGTGCGCGCGCTCGCCTTCGAGGAACGGCACGTCGAACGGCGCGGCAAGCGGACCCACTGCGTCGAACATCAGTTCGGTCAGCGCCTGCTGCACTTCCGTGCCTTTGATCTTCAGCATCGACGCTTCCGGTCCCGGTCCGCGTCCGTCGGTTTCATTCGCGACGACGCGCTGGACCGTGACTTCGAGCGCCATCAGTTCGATTTCGAGACTCGCGACTTTCGCCGCGAACACCGGATCGTGCAGCAGCGGCTTGCCGTTTTTCTGCTGATCGAGCGCGATGCGTTTCAGGAACACCAGTTCGCGCTTCGATTGCCCGACCCGCGCGATGCCGGTGCGCTCGTGGCCGAGCAGATACTTCGCGTAGGTCCAGCCACGGTTCTCTTCACCGACCAGATTGTCGAGCGGCACTTTCACGTCTTCGAAAAACACTTCGTTGACTTCGTGATCTTCGTCGAGCGTGATGATCGGGCGCACGGTGATGCCCGGCGTCTTCATGTCGATCAGCAGGAACGAGATGCCCTCCTGCTTCTTCACGCCGCTGTCGGTACGCACGAGGCAAAACATCATGTCGGCGTGCTGGCCGAGCGTGGTCCAGGTTTTCTGGCCGTTGACGAGGTAGTGGTCGCCGACGCGTTCGGCGCGGGTTCGCAGCGATGCGAGATCGGAGCCGGAGCCGGGTTCCGAATAGCCCTGGCACCACCAGTCGGTGCCGTCGAGGATGCGCGGCAGATAGTGCCGTTTTTGCGCTTCGTTGCCGTACTTCATCAGCACCGGCGCCACCATCGATACACCGAACGGCAGCACCGTCGGCGCGCCGACGCGTGCGCATTCGTCGTCCCAGATATGACGCTGGGTGGCATTCCAGCCGGGGCCGCCATATTCCTTCGGCCACGCGGACACCGACCAGCCGCGCGTGCCGAGCAGCGCGTGCCAGCTCGCGAGGTCGTCGCGGTTGAGCCGTTTGTGATCGAGAACTTTTGCGCTCAGCGCCGAAGGCAGATTCGCTTCGAGCCACGCGCGGATGTCGGCGCGAAACGCGTCGTCGGCGGGGGAATAGTCAAGATTCATGCGCAGTGTCTCCTGGCCGTCGCGTCCCGCGCCAGGAAACCCTGCGTTATTGCAGCGGTTCCTTCAGGGCTGCCGGGATCGGCAACGGCATCACTTCGATGCCTTCCTCGACCAAGGCGCGCGCATCGTCCGGTGTGGTGACACCGCGAATGTTGCGCACGGGCGCTTCGTTGTAGTGAATGCGCCGCGCTTCCTCGGCGAAGCGGTCGCCCACGTTCTCGGTCTTCTCCAGTACCTCGCGCAACGCGCGCATCACGCGCGCCTGCATGTCAGCCACGCCCGCTCCGCCCGACGCCTGCGACGGCGCCTGACGCGCCGATGCGCCCGACAGATTCAGCCGGGGCGCGGACGGCAAACGGCTGACTTCGTTCGCGCCGCAAAGCGGACATTCGACCAGCTTGCGGGACTGCTGCGATTCGAAATCGTCGGTGGAAGCGAACCAGCCTTCGAACCGATGACCGTGCGAACACTGTAAATCGAGGACCTTCATGTGGAATCGGGGCTTGCTGATGAGTGTATCGTAAAATCCAAATTTGTGAACGGTCGTTCGTATAATTTGAAGTCGTGACGAAGTGGCCAGTTTAGTCCTGCTCGGGCTTGCCTGTCGGCCATGCGCCGGAAAGCAGTTTCTCCAGCCAGAACGTGCCGATGATGGTTTTGACGTCGGTGATCTGACCGGTGCGCACCCACTCCGACACGTCGTCGACGGTGGCGGTGAACAGTTCGAGGAATTCGCCTTCGTCGAGCTTGCGCTCGCCCGCGGTCAGTCCGCGCGCCAGGTAGATGTCGATGAATTCGGTCGAGTACGAGATGATCGGATGGATGCGGGTCAGGTACACGTACTCGCTGGCGGTATAGCCGGTTTCTTCGAGCAGTTCACGCTTCGCGCAGGCCAGCGCGGGTTCGCCCGCATCGAGCTTGCCGGCCGGATATTCGGCCATCACCTTGCCCATCGGATAGCGGTACTGGCTTTCCAGCAACACGCGACCGTCGTCGAACATCGGGATCACCATCACCGCGCCCGGATGCTTGACGTATTCGCGGGTCGCCTGCTTGCCGTCCGGCAGGCGGACGGTGTCGCGCTTGAGCGTGAGGAACGAACCTTGATGGACCGTCTGGCTGTCCAGACAGGTCTCGGTGAGCGCGGCGTCGTGGTTCGGTAGTTCAGCCATGGGCGTCCTCTGGAAAGCGGGAAGCGCGACGGCCGGAGCCGTCAGCGACGTTTGAAGAGATATTGGAATGTGAATCCGGGGAACGCGAACACCACGAACAGACAGAACGTGATCGCGTAGAACTGCCAGCCTTGATCGAAGCGATTTCCGGCGCGCGCTTCGAGCATAAAGCCGAGCGCACCGACGATGAAATACAGCACGATCAGTTCAGCGATCCGCAGCCACCCGCTCTTCTTCACCGCCTTGAGCGGCACGGCGGCGAAGAGGCGTTGGTTCAGGAATGGCAGGTTGGCGCCGACCAGCGCCAACAACACGATAAACCAGCCTGCTGCGGACATCAGAGCGGCAAGGTATGCGTGATTGCCTGCAAGCAAGCCTTCAACAACGGGTCCGGCACGAGACCGAGGACCAGCACGGCGACACCGTTCAGCGCGAGCAGCGTGCGCGCGCAGGTATCGGCTTCGATCGGCGATTTGTCGACCGGTTCGTCGAAATACATCAGCTTGACGACCCGCAGGTAATAGAACGCGCCGAACAGCGACGTGATCACAGCCAGCACGGTCAGCCAGGTCAGACCGGCGTTCATCGTGGCCTGCAGCACCGCGAGTTTCGCGTAGAAGCCCACGGCGGGCGGAATGCCCGCGAGCGAGAACATCATCACCATCATCACGAACGCGAACACCGGGCTACGCTGGTTCAAGCCCTTGAAGTCTTCGAGCGTGTCGGCTTCGAAGTCGCGGCGCGACAGCAGCATGATGATGCCGAAGGTGCCGAGCGTCGTGACCAGATAGACGATGCTGTAGAACATCGCCGAACCGTACGCGCTCGCCGCGCCGTTGGCCTTGCCGTCCACCACGCCGGACAGCAGACCGAGCAGCACGAAGCCCATGTTCGAGATGGCCGAGTAAGCGAGCATCCGCTTGACGTTGCGCTGCACGATACCCGTGATATTGCCGACGATCAGCGACAGCGCGGCCAGAATGATCAGCATTTCCTGCCAGTCGACGGCCAGCGGCAGCAGACCCATCACGAGGAAGCGCAAGCCCCACGCGAATGCCGCCACCTTCGGACCGCCGCCGACGATCAGCGACATCGCGGTCGGTGCGCCCTGATACACGTCGGGCACCCACATATGGAACGGCACGGCGCCCATCTTGAACGCGATGCCCGCGACCACGAAGATCACGCCGAACAGCAGCACGACGTCGTTGATGCGACCCGACGCGACCGCCTTCAGCACTTCGTTCAGTTCGAGCGAACCGGTTGCGCCGTACAGCATCGAGATGCCGTACAGCAGGAAACCGGATGCGAGCGCGCCGAGCACGTAGTACTTCATCGCCGATTCGTTCGACTGCGCGACTTCACGGCGCAGCGCGATGATCGCGTACAGCGACAGCGACATCAGTTCCAGACCGAGATACAGCGTCAGGAAGTTGTTGCCCGAAATCATCACCAGCTGGCCGAGCAGCGAGAACATGCCGAGCAGGAAGAAGTCGCCGCGATACAGGTCGCGGTCTTCGAGGTACTTGCGCGAATAGACGATCGACACCGCGTACCCGAGCGCCACCACGGCCTTCATCAGGCTGGCGAACGGATCGACGACGTACATCCGCGAGAAGAAGTAATGCACCTGCGGATCGAGCGAATTCACGCCGAACCAGATGCCGGCGATCAGCGTCGAGAACAGCGCGATGAAATAGGTGGTACGACGGCCAGCCTGGCCGAAAAACGTGTCGTTCAGCCACGCGACGACCACTGCAATCATCAGCAGCGCGTCGGGTAGCAGAGCACTCATAGGGGCGTTTTGCATGATCTTTAAAGTCCTCCGCTCGGTATTACTGTGACAACGGCAGCTTCGACTGCGCTACGTGGGAGAGGAGGTTTTCCACGGATACGTGCATCACGTTGGTGAAAGGCTTCGGATAGACGCCCATATAGAGCGTCAGCACCGCCAGAACCACCAGCATGGAAAGCTCGCGGCGATTAATGTCCTTCAGCGTCTTGACGTGCTCGTTGGCGATCGCGCCGAAGTACACGCGCTTGTACATCCACAGCGTGTACGCCGCGCCGAGAATCAGCGTGAATGCCGCGCCGAACGCAATCCAGAAATTGAACTGCACCGCAGCCAGCACCACCATGAATTCACCGACGAAACCGGACGTGCCCGGCAAGCCGCAGTTGGCCATCGAAAACAGCATCACGAGCGCCGCGAACTTCGGCATCGTATTGACGACACCGCCGTAATCGGCGATCTGACGCGAGTGCATCCGGTCGTACAGCACCCCGATACACAGGAACATCGCGCCCGACACGAAACCGTGCGAAATCATCTGAATGATCGCGCCTTCCATGCCGAGCTGGTTGAAGATGACGAAGCCGAGCGTGACGAAGCCCATGTGAGCGATCGACGAATACGCGACCAGCTTCTTCATGTCGGTTTGGACCATTGCCACGAAACCGATGTAGATCACCGCGATCAGCGACAACGTGATCACGACCGGCGCGAGGAAATGGCTGGCGTCGGGCGTGACCGGCAGCGAGAAGCGCAGGAAACCGTATGCGCCGAGCTTCAGCATGATCGCGGCCAGCACGACCGAGCCGCCCGTCGGCGCTTCGACGTGCGCATCGGGCAACCACGTGTGGACCGGGAACATCGGCACTTTCACCGCGAACGCCATGAAGAACGCGATGAATAGCAGTATCTGCGGCGTCATCCCGATCTTCGCCTCCTGCCATGTGGCGAGGTCGAAGGTGCCGGTTTGCGTGTAAAGATACAGCAGCGCGACCAGCATCAGCAGCGAGCCCATCAGCGTGTACAGGAAGAACTTGAACGCCGCGTAGACGCGGTTCGCCCCGCCCCACACACCGATGATGATGTACATCGGGATCAGCGTCGCTTCGAAGAACACATAGAACAGCATGCCGTCGGCTGCGCTGAACACGCCGACCATGATGCCCGACAGAATCAGGAACGACGCCAGGTACTGCGCGACGTTCTTCGTAATCACTTCCCATGCAGCAATGACGACGATCACGGTGATCAACGCGGTCAACACGACGAACCACATCGAGATGCCGTCGACGCCGAGGTGATACGAAATGTTGAAACGTTCAATCCAGTTCGCCTTTTCGACGAACTGCAAATCAGCCGTGCTCGAATCGAACCCGGAAATCAGCGGCAGCGTGACGATGAAGCTGATCAGCGAGCCGATCAGTGCAAGCCAACGCGCCGGCCCCGGGTTCTTGTCGGAACCGATCACAAGAACCACCAGGCCGAACAGGATCGGTAACCAGATTGCGGTACTGAGTATCGGATATGCGTGCATTAGTGTCCCTCGCCTTATTTGCCGCCGAGTGTGACAAACAAAGTCAGGAGCCCGAGCATGCCGATGATCATGGCAAATGCGTAGTGATAGATGTACCCGGACTGGAGGAAGCGGATCACGGTCGCAAACCATCCGATGAAGCGGGCACTGCCGTTGACGATACCGTCGATGACCACGACGTCGCCCTCTTTCCACAGGCCGCGACCCAGCGCCACCGCGCCGCGTGCGAACACGACCTCGTTGAACTTGTCCAGGTAGTACTTGTTCTCGAGCAGCGTGTAGATGGGACCGAAGCCACGCTTGATGACGGCCGGCAGTTCCGGACGCACCAGATACAGGAACCATGCGACCAGCACGCCTGCGAGCGCGAGCCACACCGGCAGCCCTGCAACCGAGTGCAAGCCCATCGACGCCCAGCCCTGGAACTCTTCGGCCATTTCATGCAGCGCCGGATGGTTCTCGCCGATGAAGATGACCTTGTCGAACGCGACGCCGTGCTGGAAGAAGTCGCCGAACAGCATCGGGCCGATACCGATCGCGCCGATGATCACCGACGGAATGGCCAGCAGCACCAGCGGCATCCACACGACCCACGGCGTTTCGTGCGGCACGTGTGCGTGGTCGTGACCGTGATCGTCATGACCGTGCGCATCGTGACCGTGCGCATCGTGCGCGTGAGCGGCGGCTTCGATCGCCATCGGCGATTCCGGATGCTTCGGACCGCGGAAACGCTCCTTGCCGTGGAACACCATGAAATACATGCGGAACGAATACAGCGCCGTGACGAACACGCTCGCGACGACCGCGAAGTACGCGAAACCCGAACCCGGCAGATGCGACAGCTTCACCGCGTCGATGATCGAGTCTTTCGAGTAGAAGCCCGAGAAGAACGGCGTGCCGATCAGCGCCAGCGAGCCGACCAGCGACGTGATCCACGTGATGGGCATGTACTTGCGCAGACCGCCCATGTTGCGCATGTCCTGATCGTGGTGCATGCCGATGATCACCGAACCCGCGCCGAGGAACAGCAGCGCCTTGAAGAACGCGTGCGTCATCAGGTGGAACACGGCAACCGGATACGCGGACACGCCAAGCGCGACCGTCATGTAGCCGAGCTGCGACAGCGTGGAGTACGCGACCACACGCTTGATGTCGTTCTGGACGATGCCGAGGAAGCCCATGAACAGCGCGGTAATCGCGCCGATCACCGTCACGAACGACAGCGCGGCGTCCGACAGTTCGAACAGCGGCGACATCCGCGTGACCATGAAGATACCGGCCGTGACCATGGTTGCCGCGTGGATCAGTGCGGAGATCGGCGTCGGGCCTTCCATCGAATCGGGCAGCCACACGTGCAGCGGGAATTGCGCCGACTTACCCATCGCGCCGATGAACAGGCAGATACACGCGACCGTCAGCAGACCCCAATCGGTGCCGGGGAAGCTCAGCGCCGCCAGTTCGTTGCGCTTCGCGAACACTTCGCCGTAGTTCATCGAACCGGCGAACGCGAGCAGCAGACCGATGCCCAGCAGGAAACCGAAGTCACCGACGCGGTTCACGATAAACGCCTTCATGTTGGCGTAAATCGCGCTCTGACGCGTGAAGTAGAAGCCGATCAGCAGGTACGACACGAGGCCCACCGCTTCCCAGCCGAAGAACAGCTGCAGGAAGTTGTTGCTCATCACGAGCATCAGCATCGAGAACGTGAACAGCGAGATGTACGAGAAGAAACGCTGGTAACCGGTTTCTTCGGCCATGTAGCCGATCGTGTAGATGTGCACCATCAGCGACACGAAGGTCACGACGCACATCATCATCGCGGTGAGCGAGTCGACCAGGAAGCCGATTTCGAACTTCAGCTTGCCGACCGTCATCCATTCGTAGATGGTCGCGTTGAAACTCGCGCCGTTCAGCACGTCGAAGAACACGACGGCCGACAGGATGAACGAGATCAGGACGCCGAGGATCGTGACCGTGTGCGCGCCAGCGCGCCCGACGGCTTTACCAAACAGCCCTGCAATCAGAGAGCCGGCCAGAGGTGCAAGCGGAACCGCAAGCAAGAGATTTTCATTGAGTGTCGTGGACATAGCGTTGCCCTGAAATTAACCTTTGAGCTGATCCAGATCTTCGACGTTGATCGTGTCGAGGCTCCGGAACAGGGTCACCAGAATTGCAAGGCCGATCGCGGCTTCAGCGGCCGCAACGGTCAGCACGAAGAACACAAAAATCTGGCCGTGCACGTCGCCTAGATAATGCGAAAACGCGACGAAGTTGGTATTGACCGCCAGCAGCATCAATTCAATTGCCATCAGGATGATGATGACGTTGCGGCGGTTAAGAAAAATACCGACGATGCTGATCGCGAACAGGATCGCACCGAGCACGAGGTAGTGAGCAAGGGTCAACATAGTTATCTCCTCTGTCCGCTCAGCCGTTCTTGGCCGGGGTCGACTCGGCCGCTGCAGCTGCGGCCGCTTCGGCGGCAGCAGCGGCTTCTTCGGCCGCCAGCGTTGCCGCTGTTTTTTCCGACGCCATCTTGACAATACGCACGCGATCTTTCGCGCGCACCTTCACCTGATCGCTCACGTTCTGACGCTTGCTGTCTTTCGCGTGACGCGTGGTCAGCGCGATAGCCGCGATGATCGCGACCAGCAGCACCAGACCGGCCACTTCGAACGCGAAGATGTAATCGGTATAAATGATCTTGCCGATCAGACGCGTGTTCGACCAGTCGGCCGCGCCGTTGACGGCGGCGGTCGTATCGCGCAGCGGCGTGACCGTCGCGCCGAAGCCGCGCCACAGGATCAGCGCGGTTTCGATCACGATGATCGCGCCGACCAGCGTGGCCATCGGCACGAAGCGCCGGAAGTCCTTGCGCAGCACGTCGATGTTGATGTCCAGCATCATCACGACGAACAGGAACAGCACCATGACCGCGCCGACATACACCAGCACCAGCAGGATCGCGAGGAACTCGGCTTGCAGCAGCATCCAGATCGCGGCTGCGTTGAAGAACGCCAGCACGAGAAACAGTGCGGACGACACCGGGTTACGCGAGGTGATCACCTTCAGCCCCGAAACTACCAGGAGCAGAGAGAAGATGTAGAACAGTACGGTCGTGAATTCCATGATTACCGGTTCATCGTTAGGCCATCGTCAGGCATTGTGTTGGCACAGGTGCGCCCTGCCGCAGCGACACCACCACGGCGGTCGGCCTGACTTCAGGCCGGTACAGCATCCAGCACCAGCGGTTTAGCGATACGGGGCGTCGGCTGCCTTGTTGGCGGCGATTTCCGCTTCGTAGCGGTCGCCGACTGCCAGCAGCATGTCTTTGGTGAAATACAGATCACCGCGTTTTTCGCCGTGATATTCGAGAATGTGCGTCTCGACGATCGAATCGACCGGGCAGCTTTCTTCGCAGAAGCCGCAGAAGATGCACTTGGTCAGATCGATGTCGTAACGCGTCGTGCGACGGGTGTTGTCCGCGCGCGTCTCGGATTCGATCGTGATCGCCAGCGCCGGGCACACCGCTTCGCACAGCTTGCATGCGATGCAGCGCTCTTCGCCATTCTCATAGCGGCGCAGCGCATGCAGGCCGCGAAAACGCGGCGACATCGGGGTCTTCTCTTCCGGGAACTGCACCGTGACCTTGCGCTGGAACGTATAACGTCCGGTCAGCGCGAGACCTTTAAGCAATTCGACCAGAAAGAATGTCTTGAAGAAGTTTTGGATTGCGGTCATGGGGTCATCCGCCCTTTATTTCCAGATATTCAACGGCGACATGATCCAGAAACCGACCACCACCAGCCACACCACGCACACCGGAATAAACACCTTCCAGCCCAGACGCATGATCTGGTCGTAGCGATAGCGCGGGAACGTAGCACGCGCCCAGATGAATACCGACAACAGCATGAATGTCTTCAGCACCAGCCAGAACACGCCCGGGATCCACGTCAGGAAACCGAACGGTGCGCTCCAGCCACCGAGAAACAGCGTGGACGCGAGCGCCGAGATCACGATCATGTTGATGTACTCGGCGAGGAAGAACAGCGCGAACGCCATCCCCGAGTAATCGATCATGTGACCCGCGACGATTTCCGACTCGCCTTCGACCACGTCGAACGGGTGACGGTTGGTTTCCGCGATGCCCGAGATGAAGTAGACGACGAACATCGGCAGCAGCGGCAGCCAGTTCCACGACAGGAACGTCACGCCGTAGCTCGCGAAAATGCCGCGCTCTTGCGACGTGACGATGTCCGACAGGTTCAGGCTGCCCGACACCATCAGCACGACGACCAGCGCGAAGCCCATCGAGATTTCGTACGACACCATCTGCGCCGCCGCACGCATCGCGCCGAGGAACGCGTACTTCGAGTTCGACGCCCAGCCGGCGAGGATCACGCCGTACACGCCGATCGACGAGATCGCCATCGCGTACAGCAGACCGGCGTTGATGTCGCCCAGCACCGCGCCCGCCTGGAACGGAATCACCGCCCAGACCGCGAATGCGGGAACCACCACCATGATCGGCGCGATCAGGTAGATCCAGCGGCTTGCCTGGCTCGGCTGGATCACTTCTTTCAGCAGCAGCTTCAGCACGTCGGCGATAGGTTGCAGCAAACCGGCCGGACCGACCCGGTTCGGCCCGATCCGCACGTGCATCCAGCCGATCAGCTTGCGCTCCCAGAGAATCAGGTACGCCACGCACAGCAGGATCACGACGGCCACCACCAGAATGCGCACCAGCGCCCACACCGTGGGCCATGCGACGCCAAGCAGTTGGCTACCGCCCGAGTTGATCGTATCGAACAAGCTCATTTACGCCTTCTCCACCAGCAGTTCACCGAAAAGGCTGCCCAACGCTGCACCGGCCGCCGTAGCCGCCGATACCCGCACGACCGTCTCCGCAAGATTCGCATCGCGCACAGCCGGCAGTTCCACCGACAGCTCGCCCTGGCGCACACGCACTGCGTCGCCGTCTTTCAAACCCAGCTTGTCGAACAGCGCCGCCGGCAGACCCGCCGAATTCGCGGTACGGGCAGCAGCCGTCAGATGCAGCGACGGCGCACGACGCACGAGCGCGTCGGCGTGGTAAATGGGCACGTCGGCGATACGTTCGAACGCGCCTTCGGCGGTCGTAGCCGCGGTGCCGCGACCGATCGCGACGCCGGCCTTGTTCGACAGACGCGACGCGAGATCGGCGTTGCCGAGCGCGGCATCACGTACTTCTTCGGCCGTGTCGAACTCGAAACCCGGCAAGCCGAGCAGGCTGCCCAGCACGCGCAACACCTTCCATGCCGGACGCGCGTCGCCCAGCGGACGCACGACGCCGTTGAAGGTTTGCACCGTGCCTTCCGCGTTGACGAAAGTGCCGGCCGTTTCCGTGTACGGCGCGATCGGCAGCAACACGTCTGCGTACTCGGCACCGGTCTGGAACGGCGACATCACGACCACCATTTCCGCCTGATTCAGCGCGGACAGCGCTTGCGCCGGGTTGGCCGCGTCGAATTCCGGTTCGAGATTCAGCAACACGTAACCCTTGCGCGGTTGCTCGAACACTTCACGTGCGTTCAGACCGTCGTTGCCCGGCAATGCGCCGACCAGATGCGCGCCCACCGTGTTCGCGCCTTCGGTCAGGAAACCGAGCGTCGCGCCGGTGGCTTCGGCGATCCATTGCGCAATGGCGTGAATGCGAGCGAAGTCCGGATGACGCACGACGCTGTTGCCGATCAGCAGCAAGCGCGTGTCGCCGACTGCCAGCGACGACGCAGCGCGCTTCTGCGCTTCCGTCGCCTCGACGCCGGCCAGCGCGTCCGGCAACGCTTCGCCGCGCGCTTCCGCTGCGGCTGCCGCGATACCGGCGAGTTCGTTCAGCCATGCCGACGGTGCCGCGACGATGCGCTTGGCCAGCGGGATCAACGCGTTGTCGTCGGTGGCTTGCAGCAGCGTGAGGCTTGCACCGGCCTTCACGGCCTGGCGCAAACGCGCCGCGAACAGCGGATGATCGCGACGCAGGTTCGAGCCGATCACCAGCGCGGAGTCGATCATCGACAGGTTCGCGATCTGCGTGCCGAGCCACGGCGCGCCTTCGACCGGTGCAGAGAAGTCGGACTGACGCAGACGGAAGTCGACGTTCGGCGTGCCGACGGCTTGCGCGAGTTGCTTCAGCAGGAACAGTTCTTCGACCGTGCTGTGCGGGCTCGACAGTGCGGCGATCGCGTCGGCGCCGTGGTCGTCGGTGATGCCCTTCAGGCCCTTCACGACGTAGTCGAGCGCGGTCGGCCAGTCGGTTTCGATCCACTTGCCGTCCTGCTTCAGCATCGGCCTGGTCAGGCGTTCCGGGCTGTTCAGGCCTTCGTACGAGAAGCGGTCTTTATCCGACAGCCAGCATTCGTTGATGGCTTCGTTTTCGAACGGCAGCACGCGCATCACGCGGTTGTTCTTCACTTGCACGACGAGGTTCGCGCCGACGGAATCGTGCGGGCTCACCGACTTGCGGCGCGACAGTTCCCACGTACGGGCGCTGTAACGGAACGGCTTGCTGGTCAGCGCGCCGACCGGGCACAGGTCAATCATGTTGCCCGACAGTTCGGAATCGACCGTATTGCCGACGAACGACGTAATTTCCGAGTGCTCGCCACGGCCGAGCATGCCGAGTTCCTTGACGCCGGCAATTTCCTGGCCGAAACGGACGCAGCGCGTGCAGTGAATGCAGCGCGACATTTCTTCCATCGAGATCAGCGGGCCGACGTTCTTGTGGAACACGACGCGCTTTTCTTCGCTGTAACGCGACGACGACTTGCCGTAGCCCACCGCCAGATCCTGCAACTGACACTCGCCGCCCTGATCGCAGATCGGGCAATCCAGCGGGTGGTTGATCAGCAGGAATTCCATCACGGACTGCTGCCCCTTGACCGCCTTCTCCGACTTCGTGCGCACGATCATGCCTGCCGACACCGGCGTCGCACATGCGGGCACGGCCTTCGGCATCTTTTCGACGTCGACCAGACACATCCGGCAGTTCGCCGCGATGGACAGCTTCTTGTGATAGCAAAAGTGAGGAATGTACGTGTCCACCTTATGCGCAGCCTGGATCACCATGCTGCCTTCAGGGACCTCAACCTTCTTGCCGTCTATTTCAAGTTCAACCATGGTGGTTAATCTTCCTTAACCTGTTACCGCTCATTCGTTCGCCCGTTCATGCGCTGCCGGTTTATCCGGTATGCCGCATGATGCTCGCGGTTATCGATGCTGTTCGTGACTTGCCGCGTGTGTTCGTTTTTTTTAAAAAACTGTCACTGCGGCCGATGGTCGCGCCTCTTTCAACGCGCAATGACCCGCCCTATCACGCTCAACTTCAGGCCGCTACTGTCTCCGACGCTGCTCCGGCATGCGCGTGACCATCGGTCAGGCAGTGCTTGTGAGCGACGTGATATTCGAATTCGTCCCAGTAGTGCTTGAGCATGCCGCGCACTGGCATGGCCGCTGCATCGCCGAGCGCGCAAATCGTGCGGCCCATGATGTTTTCAGCGACCGAGTTCAGCAGGTCCAGATCTTCCTTGCGGCCCTGGCCGTGCTCGATACGATGCACCACGCGATACAGCCAGCCGGTACCTTCGCGGCACGGCGTGCACTGACCGCAGGATTCTTCGTAATAGAAGTACGACAGACGCAGCAGCGAGCGCACCATGCAACGCGTTTCGTCCATCACGATCACCGCGCCGGAACCGAGCATCGAGCCGGCCTTCGCGAGCGAATCGTAATCGAGATCCGTGTTCATCATGATGTTGCCCGGGATCACCGGTGCCGACGATCCGCCAGGAATCACCGCCTTGATCTTCTTGCCGCCGCGCATGCCGCCGGCCAGATCGAGCAGCGTCGCGAACGGCGTGCCGAGCGGGATTTCGTAATTGCCCGGACGCTCGACGTCACCGGAGATCGAGAAGATCTTCGTGCCGCCGTTGTTCGGCTTGCCCATCTCGAGATAATTCTGCGGGCCGACTGCGAGCAGGAACGGCACCGCTGCGAACGTCTCGGTGTTGTTGATCGTGGTGGGCTTGCCGTACACGCCGAAGCTCGCCGGGAACGGCGGCTTGAAGCGCGGCTGGCCTTTCTTGCCTTCCAGCGATTCGAGCAACGCGGTTTCTTCGCCACAGATGTAGGCGCCGTAACCGTGGTGCGCGTGGAGTTCGAACGAAAACGCCGAACCCATGATGTTCTGACCGAGGAAACCTGCGGCGCGGGCTTCTTCGAGCGCAGCTTCGAAACGCCGGAAGACTTCCCAGATTTCGCCGTGGATGTAGTTGTACCCGGCCGTAATGCCCATCGCGTAAGCGCCGATGGCCATGCCTTCGATCAACGCGTGCGGATTCCAGCGCAGGATGTCGCGGTCTTTGAACGTGCCCGGTTCACCTTCGTCCGAATTGCAGACGAGGTACTTCTGGCCGGGGAACTGACGCGGCATGAAGCTCCACTTCAGGCCGGTCGGGAAACCCGCACCGCCACGGCCGCGCAGACCCGACGCCTTGACGTCGGCGATCACCTGCTCGGGCGGAATTTTCTCGTCCAGAATTTTACGCAGCTGCTTGTAACCGCCGCGCGCGACGTAATCTTCGAGATGCCAGTTGTCGCCGTTCAGGCCGGCGAGAATCAGCGGTTTGATGTGACGATCGTGGAGAGACGTCATTTCGAAAGTTCCTCGAGGAGCTGGTCGATCTTCTCGCGGCTCATGAAGCTGCACATGCGATGGTTGTTCACCAGCAGTACCGGCGCATCGCCGCACGAACCCATGCACTCGCCCTCTTTCAGCGTGAATTTGCCGTCAGCGGTCGTTTCGCCGAAATCGATTCCAAGCTTCTGCTTCAGATATTCGGCGGCTTTGTCAGCACCACCGTCCGGACCGAGCTGGCACGGCAGGTTGGTACAGAGCGTGATCTTGTGTTTGCCGACCGGCGATGTCTCGTACATCGTGTAGAACGTCGCGATCTCCTGCACGGCGACAGCCGGCATGCCGAGATAATCTGCGACGAACTGCATGAGGTCGGGCGACAGCCAGCGATGCTCTTCTTGAGCAACGGCCAATGCCGCCATCACGGCGGACTGTTTCTGATCGGCGGGATACTTCGCGATCGCGCGATCGATTTCTTTCAGGCCTTCAGCTGAGATCATTTTCAGACACGACTCTTTCAATTCCTACCGAACGAAAACCCGTCGCGCGATGCTCACTGCGACAGACCCGGCGTTCCTTTGCTGGACGCGCGCTCTGGATGCCCGAGCGACGCGTCACGATGAATACGGCGCGAACGGACCGTTTAACGGTCGACCTCGCCGAACACGATGTCCTGCGTGCCGATGATCGTCACGGCGTCGGCGATCATGTGACCACGCGCCATTTCGTCGAGCGTGGACAGATGCGCATAGCCCGGCGCGCGGATCTTCAGACGATACGGCTTATTCGCGCCGTCGGAAATCAGGTAGATACCGAATTCGCCCTTCGGATGCTCGACTGCCGCGTACGACTCGCCTTCCGGTACGTGGAAACCTTCGGTGAAGAGCTTGAAGTGGTGAATCAGGTCTTCCATGTTGCTCTTCATGCCAACACGCGACGGCGGCGCAACCTTATGATTTTCCGTCATCACAGGGCCGGGATTGTTACGCAACCACTCAATGCACTGTTTCACGATACGTGTTGACTGGCGCATTTCTTCGACGCGCACCAGATAACGGTCGTAGCAGTCGCCGTTCACGCCGATCGGGATATCGAAGTCGAGCTTGTCGTACACCTCGTACGGCTGCTTCTTGCGCAGATCCCACGCAATGCCCGAACCGCGCAGCATCGCGCCCGTCATGCCCATGTTCAACGCACGTTCCGGGCTGACCACGCCAATGCCGACCAGACGTTGCTTCCAGATGCGGTTGTCGGTCAGCAGCGTTTCGTATTCGTCGACGCACTTCGGAAAACGCGTGAAGAAGTCGTCGATGAAGTCGAGCAACGAGCCTTGACGGTTCTCGTTCATCTTCGACAGCGCCTTCGCATTGCGGATCTTCGACGCTTTGTATTGCGGCATTGCGTCAGGCAGATCGCGATAGACGCCGCCCGGACGGTAGTACGCCGCGTGCATCCGTGCGCCGGACACCGCTTCGTACACGTCCATCAGGTCTTCGCGTTCGCGGAACGCGTAAAGAAACACCGCCATCGCGCCGACGTCGAGCGCGTGCGCGCCGATCCACATCAGGTGGTTCAGCACGCGCGTGACTTCGTCGAACATCACGCGAATGTATTGCGCGCGGATCGGCACTTCGATGCCGAGCAGCTTTTCGATCGCCATCACGTAGCCGTGCTCGTTGACCATCATCGACACGTAGTCGAGACGGTCCATATACGGCACCGACTGGATGAAAGTCTTGGTTTCGGCGAGCTTTTCGGTGGCGCGGTGCAGAAGGCCGATATGCGGATCGGCGCGCTGGATCACTTCCCCGTCGAGCTCCAGCACCAGGCGCAGCACACCGTGCGCTGCCGGGTGTTGCGGGCCGAAGTTGAGCGTGTAGTTCTTGATCTCTGCCATGACGTTCCCTTAGTGTTTCAGACCGCCATAGCGATCCTCGCGGATCACGCGCGGCGTGATTTCCCGCGGCTCGATCGTCACGGGCTGATAGACGACGCGCTTTTCTTCCGGGTCGTAACGCATCTCGACATAGCCGGAAACAGGGAAATCCTTGCGGAACGGGTGACCGATGAAACCGTAGTCGGTGAGAATGCGGCGCAGGTCCGGATGGCCTTCGAAGACGATGCCGAACAGGTCGAACGCTTCGCGCTCGTACCAGTTGGCCGACGTCCAGATATCGACCACGGAGGCGACCAGCGGCACGTCGTCGTCCGGTGCGAACACGCGCAGACGCAGGCGCCAGTTGTTCGATACCGACAGCAGGTGCAGTACGGCCGCGAAGCGCGGGCCGTCGTAGGCGCCGTCGCCGTAGGTCTGATAGTCGACGCCGCACAAGTCGATCAGCTGCTCGAAACCCAGCGAAGCGTCGTCACGCAGGCGCGTGGCGACGTCGATGTAATCGTTTGCCTTCACGACAATTGTCAGCTCACCGATTGCTTCGGTGATACTCATCAGGCGGCCGCCAAAGGCCGCCTCGAGGTTCGCTTTCAGGGTCTCGAGTTTGCTTGCCATATTGTGGGGGAGGCTGTGCCTTATTGACGGGCGATGGTGTTGGTGCGGCGGATCTTGGCCTGGAGCTGAATCACGCCGTAGACCAGCGCTTCCGCGGTAGGCGGACAACCCGGGACATAGACGTCGACCGGGACGATGCGATCGCAGCCGCGCACTACCGAATACGAGTAGTGATAGTAGCCGCCGCCGTTCGCACAGGAGCCCATCGAGATCACCCAGCGCGGCTCGGCCATCTGGTCGTAGACCTTGCGCAATGCCGGCGCCATCTTGTTGCACAGCGTGCCGGCGACGATCATCACATCCGACTGACGCGGACTGGGACGAAACACAACGCCAAAACGGTCGAGGTCATAACGGGCTGCACCCGCATGCATCATCTCGACCGCGCAACACGCCAGACCGAACGTCATCGGCCACAAGGAACCGGTGCGTGTCCAGTTGATCAGCTTGTCAGCCGTGGTGGTGACAAACCCTTCCTTCAAGACCCCTTCGATACTCATTTGATTTCCACTCCAGACGGGCGACTAGCCATGGCCGCCCATGCAAACCGGCATTGAACACGTCATTCCCAGTCGAGGCCGCCTTTCTTCCAGATATAGGCAAAGCCCAGCAGGAATTCGAGCAGAAAAATCATCATCGCCATGAAACCCGGCCAGCCGATATCGCGCAACGCTACGCCCCACGGGAACAGGAACGCGGTCTCAAGGTCGAAAATGATGAAGAGAATGGCCACGAGGTAATAGCGCACATCGAACTTCATGCGCGCATCTTCGAATGCTTCGAAGCCGCACTCGTAGGGCGCGTTCTTCTCAGTGTCGGGCCTGTTGGGACCGAGGATCTTGCCGATGCCGACCAATGCTACGCCTAAACCGGTTCCGACGAGGAGGAACATCAAGACGGGGAAGTAGGCTGCGAGGTTCAAGGCTGTCCTCAATGGGTTGGTTCTGAGTGCCGTCAGGAGAAGAGCACTCCCAACGCGAATCACTTCGACATGCTAGATATTGCAAGCGTATCGCAAGACAAAATCTACAAGCGAAAATGCCAGCCGAAGCTGAAGCAAGCGGCTGGCATTCGATAACATTGGTGCCGACGGCGAGACTCGAACTCGCACAGCTTTCGCCACTACCCCCTCAAGATAGCGTGTCTACCAATTTCACCACGTCGGCACTGTCTGCAATCCGGGAAATCAACTTGTAAAACCCGCGAATCGCTTCAAGACTTGAATTGTAACCCGGTTATACAGATTGTTCAACGCACAAACGCTATTTTCTCGGAAAATTTACTTAGGTACGTCATTGCCGGTGGCAGGGGTTGCCGATGCCGGCAACGCACCCGACACAGCCGCAGGCGCGGACGCCCCCGATGCCGCCACCGGTGCCGTCGCAACCGCGCCCAGCAAGCCTGCCGACGGTTTCGAGCGATACG
This sequence comes from Paraburkholderia sp., assembly GCF_028283785.1. GTDB lineage: Bacteria > Pseudomonadota > Gammaproteobacteria > Burkholderiales > Burkholderiaceae > Paraburkholderia. The sequence goes on from NZ_JAPWKB010000018.1 coordinate 42,705, forward strand.
CGCCGAGGTAAGTCAGCGCCAAAGTCGTGACGAAAAACACGGCCGCGAGGACAGCCGTGGTACGCGACAAAAAGTTGGCGGAACCGGTCGCGCCAAACAGGCTACCTGATGCACCGCTGCCGAAAGCGGCGCCCATATCGGCACCCTTTCCGTGCTGCAACAACACAAGACCGATAACACCCAGTGCGGACAACAACTGAACGACGATAATCAACGTTTTCAAATACAGCATCACACTCACCTGAGTCTTTATTAACCGTCCGGCACACAGTGCACCGGGACGTAATGGGTCTTCCCCGCTTACCGCTTTACTGCTTCGCGACCTGCTTACTGCACGACGCTTACCGCGCCGGCCGCCTTGCAGATCGCCAGAAAATCCTGGCCTTTCAGCGATGCGCCGCCAATCAGACCGCCGTCGATGTCTTGCTGACGGAACAGTTCTTCCGCATTGTCGGGCTTCACGCTGCCACCGTACAACACCGGCACATCGGCGACATCCGCGTGTTTCGCGGCGAGCCGCGAGCGCAAAAACGCGTGAACGTCCTGCGCCTGCTGCGATGTCGCGCTTTTGCCCGTGCCGATCGCCCAAACTGGCTCGTACGCCACCACGATGCGCGCAGCGTCTTCGACGGACAACGCGGTCAGCACTTCGTCCAGTTGCGAACCGACTACCTGCTCGGTCTCGCCCGACTCGCGCTGTTCCAGCGTTTCACCGACACAGACGATCGGCGTCAAGCCGGCTTCGAGTGCCCGTTGCGTCTTGACCGCGACCAGTCCGGCGCTCTCCGCGTGATACGCGCGACGCTCCGAATGCCCGACGATCGCGAACAGCGAACCGAATTCCGCCGCCATATCAGCAGCCACTTCGCCCGTGAACGCGCCCACCTTGTTCGCGGACACGTCCTGCACGCCCCACGCCACCCGACTGCCGCTCAGCAACGTCTCCGCCTGCGACAGATACGGACACGGCACACACACCCCAACCCGTACGATCTCAGGCAATTCACCGGCACCCTGCGCCACCGCTTCCAGCAACACGGCGTTTTCAGCAAGGCGGCCGTGCATCTTCCAGTTCCCGACTACCAGTTTTGCTCGTTGTTTAGGCATTGTCTCGTCTTGTCATGGCGAGGCCCGAACCGGGCAATTCCGCTGCCCCAAGCCCGAACCACGCGGCGCGCGCAAAACGCGCAATTTTACTGTGTGCGGATGGATCGGGTCAAACCGCCCGTGTCAAGCATCCGCGCCCCAATTCAGCACGATCTTACCGACGTGCGTGCTGCTTTCCATCAGCGTGTGCGCGTCGGCGGCTTGCGCCGCGGGGAACACGCGATGCACGACCGGCTTGATCGTGCCGTCTTCCAGATGCGGCCACACACGCGCTTTCAGTTGCGCAGCCAGCTTCGCCTTGAACTCGACGGGACGCGGACGCAGCGTCGAACCGGTAATTGTCAGGCGACGACGCAAAATCTCGTTCAGGTTGATCTCGGCCTTCGCGCCGCCGAGCATCGCGATCACGACGATCCGCCCGCCGTCGGCCAATGCCGACAGTTCGCGCGCCACGTAGCTGCCGCCCACCATATCCAGGATCACGTCGACGCCGCGATCGTTGGTCAGCGACTTCACGACTTCGACGAAATCTTCCGTCTTGTAGTTGATCGCCCGTTCGGCGCCGAGCGCTTCGCACGCACGGCATTTCTCTTCGGATCCAGCCGTCGCCAGCACGCGATACCCGAGCGCACGCGCGATCTGGATCGCCGTCACGCCGATGCCGCTCGAACCGCCCTGCACCAGCAGCACTTCGTTCGCGCCGCCCTCGCCCGCGCCGAGATGCGCGCGCTCGAACACGTTGCTCCAGACCGTGAAAAACGTTTCCGGCAGCGAAGCCGCTTCGATGTCGGTCAAACCTTTCGGCACCGGCAGACACTGCAGCAACGGCGCCACCGCGTATTCCGCGTAGCCGCCGCCGGCCAGCAGCGCACACACGCGATCGCCGATTTTCAGGCCGAACGGATTGTGCTTCTCGTCGATTGTGCCACCGACAATTTCCCCTGCCACCTCCAGGCCCGGCAAATCCGATGCGCCCGGCGGCGGCGCATAACCGCCCTTGCGCTGGAACACGTCCGGGCGATTGATGCCCGACGCAGCGACCTTGATCAGCACTTCGCCCGCTTTCGGTTCCGGTGTGGGCCGTTCCGCGAGTTTCAATACGTCCGGCGCACCGAACTCGGTGATTTCGATCGCTTTCATCGTCGTCCCCTTCGAGGTTGGATTGGATTGCCCGCGCGTCCGGTCAGACCAGCACACACGGGCAATGCAAACCGACCTGCAAGAAAAACGGCCGGCGCGCATTCACGCAGCCGGCCGTCGTTCAGTCAACGCATTACTGCGGCGTCGGTTCGCCTTGCGGCGCGCCCGATGCGTCGTTCAGCAACGCCTTTGCCGACAGACGCACACGACCCTTTTCGTCCGTCTGGATGACCTTGACCTTCACTTGCTGGCCGTCCTTCAGGTAGTCGTTGATGTCCTTGATACGCTCGTTGGCGATTTCGGAGATGTGCAGCAGACCGTCCTTGCCCGGCAGGATGTTCACGATCGCGCCGAAATCCAGCAGCTTCAGCACGGTGCCTTCGTAGACCTGGCCCACTTCGACTTCCAGCGTGATGTTTTCGATACGCTTCTTCGCTTCGGCCATCCCTTCGCTGCTCGTGCTTGCGATGGTGACGACGCCGTCGTCGGAAATATCGATCGTCGTGCCGGTTTCTTCCGTCAGCGCGCGGATCACCGAACCGCCCTTGCCGATCACGTCACGGATTTTTTCCGGGTTGATCTTGATGGTGATCATGCGCGGTGCGAATTCCGACAGTTCGGTGTTCGCGCCCGACACGGCCGAGGTCATCTTGCTCAGGATATGCAGACGGCCTTCCTTGGCTTGCGCCAACGCGACCTGCATGATTTCCTTCGTGATGCCCTGGATCTTGATGTCCATCTGCAGCGCGGTCACGCCAGCTTCCGTACCTGCAACCTTGAAGTCCATGTCGCCGAGGTGATCTTCGTCGCCGAGGATGTCGGTCAGCACCGCAAACTTGTTGTCCTCGAGGATCAGGCCCATCGCGATGCCGGCGACGTGCGCCTTCATCGGCACGCCAGCGTCCATCAGTGCGAGGCAGCCGCCGCACACCGATGCCATCGACGACGAACCGTTCGATTCCGTGATTTCCGACACGACGCGAATCGAGTAGCCGAATTCGTCGGCGCTCGGCAGGCACGCAGCCAGCGCGCGCTTGGCCAGACGGCCGTGACCGATTTCACGGCGCTTCGGCGAACCGACGCGGCCCGTTTCGCCGGTCGCGAACGGAGGCATGTTGTAGTGGAGCATGAAGCGTTCGCGGTACTCGCCTTCGAGCGCGTCGATGTTCTGCTCGTCGCCCTTCGTGCCCAGCGTCGCGACCACCATGGCTTGTGTTTCGCCACGCGTGAACAGTGCCGAACCGTGCGTACGCGGCAGCACGCCGGTACGGATTTCGATCGGACGGACGGTGCGCGTGTCGCGGCCGTCGATACGCGGTTCGCCGTTCAGGATCTGCGTGCGGACGATCTTCGCTTCGATGTCGAACAGCACGTTGCCGACGGTAGCCTTGTCAGCCGCTGCCGTGCCGCTTGCCGCTGCGTCTTCTTCCAGCTTCGCCGACGTCGCTGCGTAGACTTCCTTCAGCTTGGTCGAACGGGCCTGCTTGTCGCGGATCTGATAAGCGGCGAGCAGGTCGGCTTGCGCCAGTTCCGCCACGCGTGCGATCAGCGGTTCGTTCTTCGCTGCCGGCTTCCAGTCCCATTCCGGCTTGCCGCCTTCGCGAACCAGTTCGTGGATCGCGTCGATCGCGATCTGCATCTGCTCGTGACCGAACACCACGCCGCCGAGCATGATTTCTTCGCTCAGTTGCTGCGCTTCCGATTCCACCATCAGCACCGCGCGTTCCGTACCGGCGACGATCAGGTCGAGCGCCGATTCCTTCATCTGCGGACGCGTCGGGTTCAACACGTATTCGTTGTTGATGTAGGCCACGCGTGCTGCGCCGACAGGGCCGTTGAACGGCAGACCGGACACGGCGAGCGCTGCCGACGCGCCGATCAGCGCGGGAATATCAGCAGGGATTTCCGGGTTCAGCGACAGGACGTGGATCACGACCTGGACTTCGTTATAGAAGCCTTCCGGGAACAGCGGGCGCAGCGGACGGTCGATCAGGCGCGAGGTCAGCGTTTCGCCTTCCGACGGACGGCCTTCGCGACGGAAGAAACCGCCGGGGATCTTGCCTGCTGCGTAGGTCTTTTCGAGGTAATCGACGGTCAGCGGGAAGAAATCCTGACCCGGCTTTGCGGTCTTGGCACCGACCACGGTTGCCAGCACGACGGTGTCTTCAACGTCGACGAGAACCGCACCGCTTGCCTGACGGGCGATTTCACCCGTTTCGAGGCGAACGTTGTGTTGTCCCCATTTGAATTCTTTGACGATCTTATTGAACATGGACATTGTGACTCCTTCACTTTTTCGTTATGCCGCGCAGACCAGAAGCGGCGCGGCAACGCCAGGACCGGCGCCACATGGAAGAGGAGTGTTATGCCATTCCAGCGAGCCACGTCAGCCGGTTGACGTGCGTGACGCGCTGGAATGACACAAAGCTCTGCCCTGCGGCCCGGCCGTGTTGCGGACTGTCCGACGATGGATGTTCCTGCACACCACTGCGAACATCCTGACGGCACGCGTTCACACGAAGCGTACCGTTCAAAAACAAAATGCCTGTATCAGTGGAACTGACACAGGCATCTTGCTGAGAGCGCCTTACTGCGCGCCCAATTACTTACGCAGACCCAGCTTCTCGATCAGTGCGCGGTAACGGTCCGCGTCCTTACCCTTCAGGTAGTCGAGCAGCTTACGACGACGGCTGACCATGCGCAGCAGACCGCGGCGGCTGTGGTGATCCTTCGTGTGGGCCTTGAAGTGAACGGTCAGTTCGTTGATGCGGGTCGTGAGCAGCGCGACCTGAACTTCGGGGGATCCCGTGTCGTTAGCAGCGCGAGCGAATTGCGCTACGACGTCGGATTTCTTGCTTGTTTCAACTGCGGACATATTCATTTCCTTAGGAACTAAACAGGCGGTCACGGAAGAAAGGCCGTGCCGTGGGGTTACGACGAAGGCGGAATTATAGCACAGCGAGTTCGTCCGGCGAACCCTGCTGTCAGGGGCAAGCGCCAACAGTGAGATAAGCGTGCGTCGAAACGCAGCGCCGCGCGTGGTGAAAGGGCGCGATCCGCTCTACCCTTGCCCGGTTCCGGCCCCTACAGGTAGCACTCACGCCGCGCGCCAGCGCCAATCTCTACGCCAACCTCAAGGCCGCTTCATCCGGCAGACGGTCGGCAGCACGGTTTGCGCGGGCGCGAGCGCCAGCACCGTGCGAAAACCGTAGCCGGAGCCCTCGTTGTCGAGGCGCACGCCAGGCGTGCCCGCCTTGTCCATTTCCATCACGTAGAGCGGCTGGATCAACTGATGATCGTCCGCGCGCATCGTGACCGGATGGAAGCCGTTATCGAAGCTCATGCCTTCCAGCGCCTTCGCGACCGCGACCGGTTGCGCACTGCCCGCCTTCGTCATCGCGGCGGCCAGCATCTCGATCATCATCTCCATCCGCAGCACCGGATAGTCGTCCTGCGCGGCCGGGAAACGCGCGCGAAACGCCGCGTACCACGCGTCCGAGCCCGCGCCGCCCACGTTCGGATGCCAGTCGGCGACGGCCACCACGCGCTTCACGCCGGCATCACCGAGCGCGGCCGGCGCGCCGAGGCTGTTGCCGTAGAACGTATAGAACTTCGTGTCGAGGCCCTGCTCGCGCGCCGCCTTGACGAGCAAGGTCAGATCGTTGCCCCAGTTGCCCGTGACGACCGCGTCCGCGCCGCTCTCGCGAATCTTCGCGATATACGGCGCAAAGTCTTTCACACGACCGATCGGATGAAACTCGTCGCCGACCACCGCGATGTCCGGACGCTTGGCCGCGAGCGTCGAGCGCGCAAGGCTGCTGACGTCATGGCCGAAGCTGTAATCCTGGTTCAGCAGGAATACCTTCTTCACCGAGCGGTCGCGCTGGATCACATCCGCGAGCGCGTCCATCCGCATTCCGGCGTGCGCGTCGAAGCGGAAATGCCAGAAGCTGCAACCGGCGTTGGTCAATGCGGGATCGTCGGCGGAGTAGTTGAGGAACAGCGCGCGATTGTCCGGCTCGCGCGCGTTCTGCCGGTCGATCGCGCCGATCAGCGCGGCCGCGACCGCCGAGCTGTTGCCTTGCAGGATGTAGCCGATATGACGGTCGGCGGCGGCGCGCAGTTGCGTCAGCGCTTCCTCGGTGCTGCCCTTGCTGTCGAGCACGACCAGTTCGAGCGGATGCGCGCCGTCGGCCAGCTTCACGCCGCCGTGCGCATTGACCTGCTCGACACCCAGCCGCAGATTGCGCTCGACGGCCGCGCCCGCGTTCGCGAACGGCCCCGACATGCCTTCGATCATCGCGAGCTGGATCGGCGTGCCGGTCGGCGTTGCGGCCGTGGACGCTGCGTCGGCGGTGGCCGCCGTCATCGAAACCGCCGCGATGATCGCCGACGTCACCGTCAGCACCCGCGCCGCGCGCATCATACGAATCCTCATACCGCTCCCGCTTCAATCGATCGAAGCGCGGATCATAGGCCGCGCGACGCACGCCGGGCAAGTGTCGCGCGCGGCTCGCCGCAGCACACGCTGAAGCGTCCACGCGTGCGTGCGCCGGTTCGACGCGCGCCGCCGCTTCGCCGTCCGTCCTGCAAATCTTTTGGCGCTTCGCGTGTCAAAATAAAGGACCTGAAGAACAAGAACCGCGACCGCACCGCGTCAACCCTGCCATCGGAGGCATCCATGTTCACCCGCCTTTCCACCGCGCTCGTCTGCTTCGGCGCCGTGGCGCTCGCCGGCTGCGCGCAACCGTGGCAACAGTTTCAGCCCGGCGCGGACCAGTCCGCCGTGATCTCGAAGTTCGGACCGCCCCGCGAAGTCTACGATCTGCCCGACGGCGGCAAGCGTCTGATGTGGCCCACGCAACCGATGGGCGAAACCACCACCGCCGCCGACGTCGATGGCTCGGGCAAGGTGCAGAGCCTGCGTCAGGTCTTGCAACCGAACGAGTTCTATCGCGCGCAGATCGGCTCGTGGACCCGTAACGACGTGCTCGTGAATTTTGGCCGTCCGGTCGAAACCTCGTACTTTCCGCTGATGAAGCGCGAGGTCTGGACCTACCGGTATCTGGAAGACAATGTCTGGTACATGATGTACAGCTTCTATTTCGACGACTCCGGCGTGTTGCGCCTGACCCAGAAAACGCCCGATCCGCTGCACGATCCGGACCGCCGCAGTTTCTTCTGAGCCGCATCCTGACGGCGTTTGTCGACGCATGACGCTCGATCCGACCTCGACGCCCAAGCCGCTTCCCTGCGGCTTTTTTTATTATTTTTTTTTGCACGAAGGGGAATGATTTATTTTCCTGACGCTCCAATTTTTTCTTGTTAGAAAGGAATTAGTAAGGTTTCGGCATCCAAGCCGCGGCGCGTTGGCCTACAGTCATCTGATCGGCCCCAACGCGTTCGCATCCGTTTCACGTCGTCCGGAACGGCTGTCCGGCCCTACCGCTGCCGACCTTGCCTTTTTTGCGGAGTCTGATCGATGAATCTTCCGAAGCACATGCTGGTCGCCAACGTGGCGTGGGCCGCCGAAACCATGGCGCGCGACCCTCATCTGTTCGAGCAACTCACGCAGGGCCAAAGTCCGAAAGTGCTGTGGCTCGGCTGCTCGGACAGCCGCGTGCCCGCCGAAACCATCACGCATTGCCAGCCGGGCGACCTGTTCGTCCATCGCAACATTGCCAACCTGTTTCAACCCGACGACGACAACGGCGCGAGCGTCCTCGAATACGCGGTGAAGGTGCTGAAAGTGGGCCACGTGATCGTCTGCGGCCATTACGGCTGCGGCGGCGTGCGCGCGGCGCTGCTGCCACCGCCCGACGACCTGCCGCACGTGAAGCGGCGTATCGCGCCGCTGTGCGCGCTGGCCGACCGGCATCGCGCCGATATCGACGCACAGCCCGACGAAACGACGCAAATCAACCGGCTCGCCGAACTCAACGTGCTCGAACAGGTGCGTCAACTGCGCGCCGATCCGATCGTGCGCGACATGTCGCCGGCGCCGCTGGTACACGGCTGGATTTTTTCGCTCGACGACGGCCGCATCAAGGTCCTCGCGTCCGGCTATCCGCAGGACGACACGAACGCGCTGCCAGGCGCCACATCCACCTCGACCGCAGCAGCACCCGACGCTTTAGCCGTTAGCCGAACCGCCTGAGCGCGGTTTTCCAACACCGTGTCAGTCACGCGGGCAGCGATGCCCGCGTGCGGATCCGTTCGCGCTGAATTTCCCGTTCACCCCACTCTATCAACGGACATCATGAACCTACGAGAATCCTTCGCCACGTTTCCGCGTGACCTCGTTGCAGGCACGGTCGTCTTTCTGGTGGCGCTGCCCTTGTGTCTCGGCATCGCCAATGCGTCCGGCGTCGAGCCGTTTGCCGGCCTCGTGTCGGGAATCGTCGGCGGGCTGGTGGTCGCGGCGCTGAGCGGCTCGCGGCTGAGCGTCAGCGGTCCGGCCGCCGGACTCGTCGTGATCGTCGTCGATGGCATCGCGCAACTCGGCAGCTTTTCCGCGTTCCTGCTCGCGGTCCTGCTGTCGGGCGTGATCCAGTTCGGCTTCGGGATGCTGAAGGCCGGGCGTTTCGCGGCGTATATCCCGTCGCCGGTCATCAAAGGCATGCTGGCCGCGATCGGTCTGCTGCTGATCATCAAGCAGTTTCCGCTCGCGCTCGGTCTCGTCGATCCGGCGAATCCGGCCGCCGCGCACGGCAGCGCGTTCACCACGTCGTTCGGTGCCGTCTCGCTCACGGCGATCGCGATCACGCTGCTGTCGCTGGCGATCCTCGCCGGTTGGGAAACGCGTGCGATGCGCCGCTTCGCGCTGGTCCGGGCGTTGCCTGCGCCGCTCGCCGTGGTGTTGCTCGGCATCGGCGCGACCTTGCTGCTCGGCGCGCTCGTGCCGGGCCTCGCGCCTGCCGCCGAACATCGCGTCGCGCTGCCGGCGCTGGGGTCGCTCACGTCGCTGCAAGCCGCGCTCGAATTCGCCGACTTCGGTCCGAACTTCGCGCAGCTGATGAACCCGGACGTCTGGCGCGTGGCGGTGACGCTCGCGATCGTCGCCAGTCTCGAAACGCTGCTGAGTCTCGAAGCGGTCGAGCAGATCGATCCGAAGCGCCGTGCCGCGCCGCCGGACCGCGAACTGAAAGCGCAAGGGGTGGGCAATCTGCTGGCAGGCGTGATCGGCGGTTTGCCGATTACTTCGGTAATCGTGCGCAGTTCGGCGAACGTCCACGCGGGCGCGCAGAGCCGCATGTCCGCGATCGTCCACGGCGCGTTGCTGCTGATCAGCGTGTTTGCATTGACCCGCGTGATCAACCTGATTCCGCTCGCCTGCCTCGCCGCGATCCTGATTTTCACCGGCGTGAAGCTGGCCAAACCGTCGCTGTTCGTGGCGGTGGCGAAGCGCGGCTTCGCGCAGTTCGCACCGTTTATCGTGACGCTGGTCGGCGTGCTCGCGACCGACCTGCTGATCGGCATCGTGCTCGGCATGCTGTGCAGCGTGATGCTGACGCTGTACGCAAATCTGCATCGTCCGGTCGTGCTCGCGCAACACGACGACCACTACCTGCTGTCGTTTCGCAAGGACGTGTCGTTTCTGGGCAAGGTCTCGGTGAAGCATGCGCTGCGGCAGATTCCCGACGGCTCGACCGTGACGATCGATGCATCGCGCGCCGATTTCGTCGATCACGACGTCAGTGAACTGATCGATGGTTTCGTCGCCGATGCGCCGCGCCGCTCGATCTCCGTCGACGTCAAACGCCATGCGCGCGCCGGCGCGGAAAGCGGCTGGAGCTTGCGGCGCGCCGCAGTGGAGTGACGCGCCCCACACTGCGCGATACGAAAAAGCCCTCGCCGCGAATCGCGGCGAGGGCTTCTGATGTGAGCTGGCTGACGACGCGTCGGACTACACGCCTTCGCCTTGCTGCGGGTTCAGCTTCACGTTCGAATGCAGCTTGTTCAACGCCGAGATATACGCCTTCGCCGACGCCGCGACGATATCCGGATCGGTGCCGACGCCGTTGACGATGCGCCCGCTCTTCGACAGCCGCACGGTCACTTCGCCCTGCGCCTGCGTGCCGGTGGTGATCGCATTGACCGAATACAGCAACAGTTCGGAGCCGCTGCCCACTTCGGTTTCGATCGCATTCAGCGTCGCGTCGACGGGACCGTTGCCGCGCGCCTCGCCGGTGACTTCGCGGCCCTCGACGGCGAACACGACCTTCGCGTGCGGCTGTTCGCCCGTCTCCGAATGCTGCGACAGCGACACGAACTTGTAGTGCTCGCGCTGCTGCGCTTCCGCCGATTCCTCGGTGACGATCGACATGATGTCTTCGTCGAAGATCTCCGATTTACGGTCGGCCAGTTCCTTGAAACGCGCGAACGCGGTGTTCAGTTCGCCTTCGCTGTCGAGCGCGACGCCCAGCTCCTGCAGACGCTGTTTGAACGCGTTTCGGCCGGACAGTTTGCCGAGCACGATCTTGTTGGCGGACCAGCCCACGTCTTCGGCGCGCATGATTTCGTAGGTGTCGCGCGCCTTCAGCACGCCATCCTGGTGAATGCCCGACGCGTGCGCAAACGCGTTCGCGCCGACCACTGCCTTGTTCGGCTGCACGACGAAACCGGTGATCTGCGACACGAGTTTCGATGCAGGGACGATCTGCGTGGTATCGATAGCGAGATCGAGGCCGAAGTAGTCCTTGCGCGTTTTCACGGCCATCACGATTTCTTCGAGCGACGTATTGCCCGCCCGCTCACCGAGCCCGTTGATCGTGCATTCGACCTGACGCGCGCCGCCGATCTGCACACCCGCCAGCGAGTTCGCCACCGCCATGCCGAGGTCGTTGTGGCAATGCACCGAGAACACGGCCTTATGCGAATTCGGAATGCGTTCGCGCAGCGTTTTGACGAGTTGCCCGTACAGTTCCGGCACGCCGTAACCGACCGTGTCGGCGATATTGATCGTGGTCGCGCCTTCGGCGATCACCGCTTCGAGCACGCGGCACAGAAAATCCATGTCGGAGCGGCTGCCGTCTTCCGGCGAAAACTCGACGTCGTCCGTGAACTTGCGGGCGAAACGTACCGCCATTTTCGCCTGCTCGAACACCTGGTCGGCGCTCATCCGCAGCTTCTTTTCCATGTGCAACGGCGACGTGGCGATAAACGTGTGAATGCGGAAATGATCGGCGGGTTTGAGGGCATCGGCGGCGCGCTGGATGTCTTTGTCGTTGGCACGCGCGAGCGAGCAGACCGTGCTGTCCTTGATCATCGACGCGATGGTCTGGATCGCATCGAAGTCGCCGTTCGAACTGGCCGCGAACCCCGCTTCGATCACGTCCACCTTCATCCGTTCGAGCTGCTTCGCGATACGGATTTTTTCTTCCTTCGTCATCGAAGCACCGGGCGATTGTTCGCCGTCGCGCAAGGTCGTGTCGAAAATGATGAGTTTGTCTGTCATGGGGACTCCTCGGGGATTCGGTCAAGTTTGCGCCACCGCAGGCGACGCCACACAACTCACGAGGCGGACGGAGGGCAAGACGCTCAGCGCGGATCGACGTCCGCTCGACGCTGTTGAAAAGGCAAGCTGATGCCGTTATTGCGCCGACTATAACGACAATCCCGGCCTCACGCAATTGGCGCAAATCGGCACGCAACGCGCGCCGGCGCGGGTGATTCCGTATAAAAAAAGGCAGCCGCGAGGGCTGCCTTTCTAGCGTTTCCGCGTGGTGATCGACGCGGAAACGGGTGCGGAAATTGATGCGGACTTCAGTGCGAACCTTGCAACCGGCTCGCCGCCGACGTCACCGCTCGCGCTCCACCGAACGCGCCGGATTCGCCCGCCCACGCAGAGCCTGATAGCCCCAGTAGACGTAACCCGACAGGCCGTACAGCACGAACAGGCCGAACAGCATCAACGGCGGATCCGACGACACCAGCACGAACGCGACCACCACCAGCAGCACGCCCGCAAACGGCACGCGATGGCGGACGTCGAGCGCCTTGCCGCTGTAGAACGGCGCATTCGACACCATCGTCACGCCTGCGTAGATGGTCAGCACGAAAGCGACCCACGGCAGCCAGACCAGCTTCAGCGGCACGCGGTTATCGGTGGCGAGCCACACGAAACCGGCGATCAACGCCGCAGCGGCCGGACTCGGCATGCCCTGGAAGAAGCGCTTGTCGACCGAGCCGATGTTCGTATTGAAGCGCGCGAGCCGCAACGCCGCACCCGAACAGTAGACGAAGGCGGCCAGCCAGCCCCAGCGGCCGAGGTCTTTCAGCACCCATTCATACATCACGAGCGCCGGCGCGACGCCGAACGACACCATGTCCGACAGGCTGTCGAACTGCTCGCCGAACGCGCTTTGCGTATGCGTCATGCGCGCGACGCGACCGTCCATGCCGTCGAGCACCATCGCCACGAAAATCGCGATAGCCGCGATCTCGAAGCGCACGTTCATGGCCTGCACGACCGCGAAGAAACCGCAGAACAGCGCGGCCGTGGTGAACGCGTTAGGCAGCAGATAGATGCCGCGCTTGCGCAAAAACTGCTGACGCTGCGCGCGACGGCTTTCGGAGACCGGGCCATCCTGCAACACCGGCTTGTTACGGCGAAACGGGCGCGGCAACGGTCCGCCGCTGTTACGGGGTCGACGCGGTTTGAATGCGGCCATCGAAACCTCCTGTGTGCCGCTTATAGGTCAGCAAGAATCGTGGACGACGCCGAGACCTTCTCGCCGATCGACACGCGCGGACGGCTGCCGACCGGCAGATACACGTCGACCCGCGAACCGAACCGGATAAAGCCGTAACGCTGACCGCGCGTGAGCGGCTCGCCGGCACGCACGTAGCACAGGATGCGGCGCGCGATCAGCCCGGCGATCTGGACCGACGTGACCGTATGACCGCTGGCCATTTCGATCACGACCGCGTTGCGTTCGTTTTCGAGGGAGGCTTTATCTACCGCTGCATTCAGATACGCACCGGGAAAATATTCCACTTTCGAAATCGCACCGTCGACCGGCGAGCGCTGCGAGTGAACGTTGAACACGTTCATGAACACGCTGATCTTCAGCGCTTCGCGGTTCGCATAGGAATCGAAGGTGGTTTCGACGGCGACGATACGGCCGTCAGCCGGGCACAGTACCGCGTTGGCCTGGGTCGGGATGGGACGCGGCGGATCGCGGAAGAACTGCACGACGAAGATCAGGATCAGCCAGAACGGCCATGCAAAACCGAACCCTGCGAAGAGGTGGATCAACAACGCCACGACGGCGGCGATGCCAATGAACGGCCAGCCTTCGCGCGCGATGATCGGATGAGGGTAATTCATGGAGGGCTTCTGTGTTTTTGTAAAACCGTAGCATAGCAAAAGCCGCCCAGAGTTCAGCACTCTGGGCGGCTTTTTGAAAGGGTTCAGTGCGCTGCAATGCAGCGCAACCGAACAATCGTCACGAAGCGCTTAGTTCTTCGATTGATCGACCAGCTTGTTCTTCGCGATCCAGGGCATCATCGCGCGCAGCTTCGAACCGACCTGTTCGATCTGGTGCTCGGCCGTCAGACGGCGGCGCGATTGCAGCGTCGGTGCGCCGGCCTTGTTTTCGAGAATGAAGCTCTTCGCGTACTCGCCGGTCTGGATGTCGGTCAGCACGGCCTTCATCGCCTTCTTCGTTTCAGCCGTCACGATACGCGGACCCGTCACGTACTCGCCGTATTCGGCGTTGTTCGAGATCGAGTAGTTCATGTTCGCGATGCCGCCTTCGTAGATCAGGTCGACGATCAGCTTCAGTTCGTGCAGGCATTCGAAGTACGCCATTTCCGGCGCGTAGCCCGCTTCCACCAGCGTTTCGAAGCCAGCCTTGATCAGGTCGACCGTACCGCCGCACAGAACAGCCTGTTCGCCGAACAGGTCGGTTTCCGTTTCTTCGCGGAAGTTGGTTTCGATGATGCCGGCACGGCCGCCGCCGTTTGCCGCTGCGTACGACAGCGCGATGTCACGTGCTGCGCCCGACTTGTCTTGCGCGACAGCGATCAGGTGCGGCACGCCGCCACCTTGCGAGTACGTACCGCGAACCGTGTGGCCCGGTGCCTTCGGCGCGATCATGATCACGTCGAGGTCGGCACGCGGAATCACCTGACCGTAGTGCACGTTGAAGCCGTGCGCGAATGCCAGCGCTGCGCCTTGCTTGGCGTTAGCGTGCACTTCCTTCGCATAGACTTCGGCGATCTGCTCGTCCGGCAGCAGCATCATCACGACGTCCGCGCCCTTGACGGCTTCTGCCACTTCCTTGACTTGCAGGCCGGCGTTCTCGGCCTTGCTCCACGATGCGCCACCCTTACGCAGACCGACCGTCACCTTCACGCCGCTTTCGCTCAGGTTCAGTGCGTGTGCATGGCCTTGCGAGCCGTAGCCGATGATGGTGACTTGCTTGCCCTTGATGAGGGAGAGGTCGGCGTCCTTGTCGTAGAAAACTTTCATGTCTGTTCCTTGGCGAAAATCAGTAAATTCGGATACTTCAGATGGAGTGCGTGGCGTCAAACTTTCAGGATGCGTTCGCCGCGGCCGATGCCCGAGCCGCCCGTGCGGACCGTTTCGAGAATCGCAGTGGCGTCGAGCCCTTCGATGAAGGCGTCGAGCTTCTCGCTCGCGCCCGTCAGTTCGATCGTGTAGGTCTTTTCGGTGACGTCGATGATGCGACCGCGGAAAATATCCGACATGCGCTTCATCTCCTCACGTTCCTTGCCGACCGCTCGTACCTTGATCAACATCAGCTCACGTTCGATGTGGGCGCCCTCTGTCAGGTCGACCACTTTCACCACCTCGATCAGGCGGTTCAGATGCTTCGTGATCTGTTCGATCACGTCGTCCGAGCCAATGGAAACGATGGTCATGCGCGACAGCGAATGGTCTTCGGTCGGCGCCACCGTCAAGGTTTCAATGTTGTAGCCGCGTGCCGAGAAAAGACCGACCACGCGCGACAGCGCGCCCGGTTCGTTTTCCAGCAGGACGGAAATGATGTGTCTCATGTTTCGCTTCTTCCAGATGTTGATGTATGCGAGCCGTGTGCGCCGCTCCGCGCGCAGGCGCTTTTCGTGAAAGCGCGCGCTACGGAGCCGGCAAAGACACAGTCGTTATAGATCTTCCGAACCGAGGAGCATCTCGCTGATGCCCTTGCCGGCCTGAACCATCGGCCAGACGTTTTCGGTCGGATCGGTCTGAAAGTCGAGAAACACCGTGCGATCCTTCAGGCGCAGCGCTTCCTTCAGCGCCGGCTCGACGTCCGCGGTTCTTTCGATGCGCATGCCGACGTGGCCGTAAGCCTCGGCGAGCTTCACGAAGTCAGGCAACGCGTCCATATACGAACTGGAGTAGCGCTTGCTGTATTCGATCTGCTGCCACTGGCGAACCATGCCCAGATAGCGGTTGTTCAGCGAAATGATCTTGACCGGCGTGTCGTACTGCTTGCACGTCGACAGTTCCTGGATGCACATCTGGATCGAGCCTTCGCCCGTGATGCACAGCACGTCGTCGTCCGGGTGCGCCATCTTCACGCCCATCGCGGCCGGCAGGCCGAAGCCCATCGTTCCGAGGCCGCCGGAGTTGATCCAGCGACGCGGCTTGTTGAAGCGGTAGAACTGCGCGGCCCACATCTGATGCTGACCGACGTCGGAACACACGAAGGCATTGCCATCCGTCAGTTCCCACGCCTTTTCCACCACGTATTGCGGCTTAATGATGTCGCTCTTGCGGTCGAATTTCAGGCAGTCTTTCGAGCGCCATGCTTCGATGTCTTTCCACCAGTCGGCAAGCGCCGCGGTGTCCGGACCGTGTTCGGCGGTCTGCAAGCTGTTCGATCAGTTCCTTCAGCACTTCCTTCACGTCGCCGACGATCGGAATGTCGACCTTGACGCGCTTGGAAATGGAGGAGGGATCGATGTCGATATGGATGATCTTGCGCGGCACCGACGAAAAATGCGCTGGGTCGCCGATCACACGGTCGTCGAAGCGCGCACCGATGGCGATCAGCACATCGCAGTGCTGCATGGCCATGTTGGCTTCGTACGTGCCGTGCATGCCGAGCATGCCGAGGAATTTCTTGTCGCTCGCGCGATAACCGCCCAGACCCATCAGCGTGTTCGTGACGGGATAACCGAGCAGGTCGGCGAACTGGTTCAGCTCGCGCGCCGCGTCGGCGAGGATGATGCCGCCGCCGGTATAGATATACGGACGCTTCGCGCCGAGCAGCAGGCTCACGGCCTTGCGGATCTGGCCCGAATGGCCCTTCGTCACCGGATTGTACGAACGCAGCGTGACCGACTTGATCGCCTCATATTGGCAAGGCGCCTTCGACACGTCTTTCGGAATGTCGATCAGCACCGGGCCGGGACGACCGGTACGGGCAATGTAAAACGCTTTCTTGACGGTAGCGGCGAGGTCGCGCACATCTTTCACGAGGAAGTTGTGCTTCACGCAAGGACGCGTGATGCCGACCGTATCGCACTCCTGAAACGCATCCTGACCGATCGCGGCAGTGGGCACCTGCCCGCTGATCACGACCATCGGGATCGAATCCATGTACGCGGTGGCGATGCCCGTCACCGCATTGGTGACGCCGGGGCCGGAGGTCACGAGACAGACGCCGACCTTGCCGGTCGAGCGTGCGTATGCGTCGGCGGCGTGAACCGCAGCCTGTTCGTGGCGAACGAGCACGTGCTGGAACTTGTCCTGCTTGTAGAGCTCGTCGTAGATGTAGAGTACCGAGCCGCCGGGATAACCCCAGATAAAGTCGACACCTTCGTCGGCCAAAGCGCGCATGAGCACGGTGGCGCCGATAGAGTCAGCTTCGTGTTGAGGCGTAGTTTCCGACGTGGAGAATTCCGCGCTGGGCATATTCATTATTCACCTTTCGAATTTTCGGCAAAAAATTGATCGGGTGCTCTCTGCCGGGCTTGTGGCTCGGGTTCAAGCGGCGCGTCCAGTTGACAGGTGAGCTTCTTGGGCCACACCTCAATTGAGACAAGTCACTTATGTTGCGAACCAGCGACGATATACGCAGAATTCTGTGCGGTCAAGCCGAGATTGGCGCTCCGTCCTGCCCCCCGTCCCGATAAAGTCCGCACGTTTGTTAGCGAGATGAAAGCCTCGGCCGGGTTTCGCCCCGCTGCGACAAAAGTTTGTTAGCATTCGCGGGTTTTACGACATTTTTCGACCCATTACGCGCACGCTCGCTGCGCCGACCCCACACGGATGGCATCAGACAAGGAACTCGCCGATTTTCTGGCGGGCGTCGAAAGACGCGCGTTCAAGCAAGCGGTCTACGCCGTGCGGGATGACGACTCCGCGCTCGACATCGTGCAGGACGCGATGATTAAACTCGCCGAAAAATATGGCGACCGTCCAGCAGCCGAGCTACCACTTTTGTTTCAGCGTATTCTCCAGAATGCGACGCACGACTTCTTTCGCAGGCAGAAAGTGCGCAACACCTGGGTCACGCTGTTTTCGTCGCTCAATCATGGCGATGACGACGAATTCGACCCGCTCGAGACCTTCGAGGCCGAGCAGGGCTCGACTGGCGCCGAGAGCAGCGAACAGCGGCTCGAACGCGAACAGGTCCTGATGGTGATCGACGAAGAGATCCAAAAATTGCCGGCACGTCAACGGGAGGCGTTTCTCATGCGTTACTGGGAAGATATGGATGTCGCCGAGACTGCCGCCGCGATGGGCTGCTCCGAAGGCAGTGTGAAGACGCACTGCTCGCGAGCCACGCATTCGCTGGCGCACGCGCTCAAGGCCAAAGGAATCACGCTATGAGCACCGCCCTCGAAACAAAAGAACTCGAGTTCGCCCGCCAGGTGCGCCGCGCGCTCGACGAAACCGTCGCCAGTGTCCCGCCTGCAGCCGTCGACCGGCTCGCAGCCGCGCGCCGCGCTGCACTCGCGCGCAAGAAACCCGAGCCGGTCGCCGTGCCCGTTTTCGTCCCGGCTTTTGCCGGCGCGGGCGCCGCTGCCGGACTGTCCCAACCCGTCGAGCCGCAGCGCCGCCGTTCGCCGTTGCGCCGCCTCGCATTCGCCTGGCCGCTCGCCGCGCTGGTCATCAGCCTGATCGGGATCGCTTACTGGGAAGACCAGCAACGCACCGCCGAACTCGCCGATATCGACGCCGCGATGCTGAGCGACGATCTGCCGCTGAATGCCTACCTTGACCACGGCTTCAACGCGTATCTTTCGCGCGCGCACTGAGCGGGAGACCCGACGGGTGAGTTACAAGCGCGGCCTCGCCGTTGTGTTCGGATGCGCGATCGCCGCGCTGGTGTCGTTCGCCGCCACCTATCCGCGCTTCTATCCGGATGCGTCGGTGCCGGCTGCGCGTAACGCGCTCGTGACCGGCAAGAGCGCGACGCCCGCGCTCGCCGACTCGCTGCCCAGCCTTCCCAGCAATACCGATCCGCTGTCGTGGGCGCGGCTGTCCGTGGCCGAACATGCGGCGCTCGCGCCGTTCGAAACCCAATGGGACGCCTTCAGCGCCGAACG
Source organism: Paraburkholderia sp. (assembly GCF_028283785.1). Classification (GTDB taxonomy): domain Bacteria; phylum Pseudomonadota; class Gammaproteobacteria; order Burkholderiales; family Burkholderiaceae; genus Paraburkholderia. The sequence continues at coordinate 61,482 of NZ_JAPWKB010000018.1, forward strand.
CAAGCGCAAGTGGATGAAGATCGCCGCCCGTTATCCGAAGATGTCGCCGGAAGCGCAAAAGCGGCTTCACGAGCGGATGGCCGAATGGGTCCGGATGACGCCGGATCAACGCCGCGTCGCGCGTGAGAATTACCAGGTTTCGAAGGAATTGCCGCGCGAAGCCCGTCAGAACGCGTGGAAAGCGTACCAGGAACTGTCGCCGGAACAGAAGGAGCGACTGGCCGCGAGCGAACACAAACGTCGCCCGACCGTCGTCAGCGCGCCGCCCACCGGCAAAAGCGAAATCAAGGGCATCGACCGTCTCGTCGACGCGCGCGAACACGGCGCGAGCAGCGTCGCGGCGACCGGCAACGCGGCTTTCGCCGTCGCGCCGTCGGGTGCCGCAGCGATTCCGAATGCGGCGAGCATCGTGCCGGCCCAGCCGCTGCCGGTGTCGCCGTCGGATGCGCCGTCGATTTTCAACGGTTCGTAGGCCGCGCGGTCGGAGCGGTTGAGCGGCCGTGCCTGCGCTGCCTCCAGCCGCGCCTTCTCACGCCGCACAACCCACCGCACGCAGCGCCGTTGCCTAAGGGTTCAACCGGTTCCAGATCCGCCGACGCTCGGCTAAGATCGTTCGCGCAATCTTCCCGCATCGCCCGTCGCACAATCGTCCCTTAACGCTCACGCCGAGGCGCCCGACCGTGTCCCGTCCGATCACGACTTCCGGCCTGCCCGAGACCGCCGCCGCATCCGGCATGTCCGGCACACCCGCCGCCGCGCCGACGCCCACCGTCCGCCGACGCCTCGCGACGATGCTCTACGAAGGCGTGATCCTGTTCGGTGTCGTGTTTATCGCCGGATATCTTTTCAGCACGCTCACCCAGCAGCGCAACGGACTCACGCATCACAACCTGCTCGCCGGATGGATCGCACTGGTGGTCGGCGTGTACTTCGTCTGGTTCTGGACCCACAGCGGCCAGACCTTGCCGATGAAAACCTGGCGTCTGCGGATCGTGACGGCCGATGGCGCACCGGTGTCGGCGCGCCGCGCCGCCGTGCGCTACGTGCTCGCGTGGCTGTGGTTCCTGCCGCCGCTCGCGCTGCATCCGCTGCTCGGCCTGACGGTGCCGCACACGCTGCTGCTCGCAGCCGCGTGGTTCGCGGCGTGGGCCGCAGCCGCGTTTCTGGATCGTCACCGCCAGTTCCCGCACGACCGCATCGCCGGCACCCGCATCGTCACGGTCACGCAGTGACGTAGCCGACAGCGTCACACCAACCGCGCACACCCGCCGCCGCCCCGCAACACCGCCCCGCCCACGCAAGAAACCGTAAGTCTGTCGTTGCGCCGCCACAGTTCCGGCACGCCGCGCGGCCCGTCCGCTCGCCCGTTCCCGCCTGGCCTTGTCCGGCCTGGGCCACGCCCGCGCGCATGCGCCGGAAACGCGTCGATCGCGTAATAAGAACGCCTTGTGACTGTCACGGCCCAGTCACGCGCGAATGGCGCAATACGCACACCGAAACCCGACGCGTGAGTCATGGCCCCGAAAACGTCAGCGACTTCCCTGTTCCGACAGACCGGCCCGAGCGTCGACTCCGTGGCCTTCCAGCCCGATACGACGTTCGGCGGCACGAGTCTGCCTCGGCCGCCCGCCCCCGCCGTCCCGCTCGACGATGCGCACGATCATCAAGACGATCACGACGCGCCGCAACGCTACCGGACTATCTGGCTATCCGACATCCATCTGGGATCGAGCGGTTGCCAGGCGCCGTATCTGCTCGACTTCCTGCGTCACAACGATTCCGAATACCTGTATCTGGTCGGCGACATCATCGACGGATGGCAGTTGAAGAAGGGCTGGTACTGGCCGCAGGCGCATAACGACGTCGTGCAGAAAATCCTGCGCAAGGCACGCAAAGGCACCCAGGTCGTCTATGTGCCGGGCAATCACGACGAAGGCGCGCGGCAGTTCTGCGACCTCGCGTTCGGCGACATCCACGTGCGCGGCGAGGCGTTCCACACCACGCTCACCGGACAGCGGATGTGGATCGTCCACGGCGATCTGTTCGACGGCGTGATCCAGCACGCGAAGTGGCTCGCCTATCTGGGCGACTCGCTGTACACGCTGATCCTGATGCTCAACCGCTGGTTCAACCGGATTCGCAACAAACTCGGTTTTCCGTACTGGTCGCTGTCGCAATACCTGAAGCATCAGGTGAAGAACGCGGTCAACTTCATCTCGAAGTTCGAAACCGTGATGACCGACGAAGCGCGCCGCCGCGGCTGCGACGGCGTCGTCTGCGGCCATATCCACAAGGCCGAAATCCGCGACATCGACGGCGTGCTGTATTGCAACGACGGCGACTGGGTCGAAAGCCTGTCCGCGCTCGTGGAAACCTACGAAGGCGAACTCAAGATCATCTACTGGACCGTGATGCGTTCGCCGGAAGCCAGTGAGCACAAGGCGCGCGCCACCGCCTGACCGTCTCTTCATACGTCGCCCACCGCGTCGTCCCCACCACTTCAATGGGCCAATACCGATGAAGATCATGATCGTCACCGATGCATGGGAACCGCAGGTCAACGGCGTCGTTCGCACGCTGAAGAACACCACGCGCGAGCTGATCGCGCTCGGCCATCAGGTCGAGTTGCTGACGCCGCTCGAATTCAAAACGATTCCGTGCCCGACCTATCCGGAAATCCGTCTGTCGCTGCTGCCGCGCCGCAAGCTCAACCGGCGTATCGACGAATTCGCGCCCGACGCGCTGCATATCGCCACCGAAGGCCCGCTCGGCCTCGCCGCGCGCGCCTATGCGATCCGTCACAAGCTGCCGTTCACGACCGCGTATCACACGCGCTTTCCTGAATACGTGCAGGCGCGCTTCGGCATTCCGCTCGCCGCCACGTACAAATTCCTGCACTGGTTTCACAAGGCTTCGCTGGCGGTGATGGCGCCCACGCCGGTCGTCAAGCACGATCTCGAACAGTTCGGCTTCACCAACGTCGTGCTGTGGTCGCGCGGCGTCGATCTCGACATATTCCATCCGATGGAGTCGAAGGTGCTGAACACCGCGCGGCCGATCTTCCTGTACGTGGGCCGCGTCGCCGTCGAAAAGAACGTCGAGGCGTTCCTGAAGCTCGATCTGCCCGGCTCGAAGTGGGTCGCGGGCGAAGGCCCGGCGCTCGCGGAACTCAAGTCGCGCTATCCGGCCGTCAATTATCTCGGCGTGCTGTCGCAGGCTGAACTGGCGAAAGTCTATGCCGCCGCCGACGTGTTCGTGTTCCCGAGCCGCACCGATACGTTCGGCCTCGTGCTGCTCGAAGCGCTCGCGTGCGGCACGCCGGTCGCGGCGTATCCGGTGACGGGCCCGATCGATGTGCTCGAAGGCGGAACAGCGGGCGCGATGGACGAAGACTTGCGCGAAGCCTGTCTGAACGCGCTGAAGATCGATCGTGCGGAAGCGCGCGCGTGGGCCGAACGCTTCTCGTGGGCGGCCGCTTCGGCGCAGTTCGCCGCGCATCTGAAACCGCTGCCGCGCGCGTCGTTCAGCGAAGAAAGGGCGGCGGCGTGATGCGTCCGGCCGAACAGCTTCGCCGTCAAGCGAGCCCGTTGCGACGCGTGCCGGCCTCGCCTGCCACCGACGCCGATCGTGAGGCCAGCGCCGACGCGCTGGCCGACAACGATCCGCATCCCGCCGATCCCGCGCACGCACGCGGCGCGCGCCATCCCGCCGGATCGGCGCAAGCCGGCGAACCGGACGGCAGCGACGACCCGACCGACACCGCCGGCGAACCGCTCGGCCCCGACGACCCGCTCGCGCCGTTGCCGTTCAATCCGTACAAGGGCAATCGCGGCCTGACCCGCGCGTGGCACGCGATGAAAAACTCGCTGGCGGGGTTTGTCGTCGCGATTCGCGAAGAGAGCGCGTTCCGTCAGGAACTCACGCTCGCGGCGATCCTGCTGCCGTGCGGCCTGTTCGTGCCGGTCGAACCGGTCGCGCGGGTGTTGCTGCTCGGCTCGGTGCTGCTGGTGCTGATCGTCGAATTGCTGAATTCGAGCGTCGAAGCCGCGATCGACCGCATTTCGCTCGAACGCCACGAACTGTCGCGGCGCGCGAAAGACCTCGGCAGTGCGGCTGTGATGGTCGCGCTCGGCGTGTGCGTAATGACTTGGGCGCTGCTGGTCGGCCCGATGCTCTGGCACTGGATTACCGGCTGGATCGCGCACTGAACAGGTGCGTAACACGCGGCGTCGCGCGCTGGATGCGTCGCCCGACCCGACAGACAACCCGACAACCGGATCGGGTTGCATCCGCTTACACGAAGAAAATCCCGACAGCCCTGACAGAGCGTCTGATCATAAGAACGCTCGGTTTATAATCGAACGATAGCTTCGACATAAATCAACACAGTCCGGGAGGGACGCGACCACGGCATATCGCCGAGCGCGTCGGCCCGGCGAAACCAGGGCTGGACGACGCAATGGAAGCCAAACCTCCCCGCCGCACCCGAGAACGGATTCTCGAACTGTCGTTGAAGCTCTTCAACGAGATTGGCGAACCGAACGTCACCACGACGACCATCGCCGAGGAAATGGAAATCAGTCCAGGCAACCTGTACTACCACTTCCGCAACAAAGACGACATCATCAACAGCATCTTCAGTCAGTTCGAGCAGGAGATCGAGAAGCGCCTGCGCTTCCCCGACGACCATCGCGCGACCATCGACGAAATGTGGGCGTATTTGCAGTACATGGTGGATTTCACCTGGCGCTATCGCTTTTTGTATCGTGACCTGAACGACCTGCTGGCGCGCAACCGCACGCTCGAAACGCACTTCAAGCAGATCATCAGCCACAAGGTGCGCTTTGGCAGCCAGTTCTGCGAACAACTCGTCGCCGACGGCGAAATGGTCGCGACGCCCGACGAAATTCACGTGATCGCCACCAACATCGGCGTGATCGCGACGTACTGGCTGTCGTATCAGTTCGTGATGAATCCGCGCAAATACAACGAGCAGGAAGCGATCCGCGCGGAACTGCATCAGGTCAGCGTGCAGATCGTGTCGTTGATGGCGCCGTATCTGCGTGGCCGTTCGCGCGAACTGTTCGACGACCTCGTGTCGGGCAAGCATCCGAAGCGCGAGTTCTACGACTATCTGCCGCCGAAGGAAGGCGCCGCGCCCCGCAACGAATCCAAGGACGTTTGACGATGAAGTCGGTGTGTGTGTATTGCGGCTCCTCGAGCGGAGCCCGGCCCGTGTATGCGGAAGCGGCGCGCGCGTTCGGTCTCGCGCTGGTCGCGGCGGACCTGACGCTGGTGTACGGCGGCGGCAAGGTCGGCCTGATGGGCATCATCGCCGATACCGTGATGGCCGCGGGCGGCCGTGTGGTCGGCGTGATTCCGGAATTACTGGTGAGCAAGGAAGTCGGCCACGACGGCCTGTCGGAATTGCATGTGGTCGCCGACATGCATCAGCGCAAGAAAATGATGGCCGATCTGTCCGACGCGTTCGTCGCGATGCCCGGCGGCGCAGGCACGCTCGAAGAACTGTTCGAGGTGTTCACGTGGGCGCAGCTCGGCTATCACCAGAAGCCGGTCGCGTTGCTGAATATCGAAGGCTTCTACGATCCGCTGATCCAGATGCTCTCGCATACGGTCGAAGAAGGCTTTATGCGCGCGACGTATCTGGACATGCTGCAAGCCGACGCCGAACCGGCCGGACTGATCGACAAGCTGCGCCTCTACCAGGCGCCCGCTGCGGACAAATGGGCAGTGAACCGCGACGCAGTCTGATCTTCCCATTTTCCAAGGACACACCCGCATGTCGAAAGTCGTTCTGATTACCGGCGCGAGTCGTGGTATCGGCCGCGCTACCGCGCGTCTGCTCGGCGCGCAAGGCTGGGCTGTCGGCGTCAACTATGCAACCAACCAGGCCGCTGCACGCGAAACGGTCGATGAAGTCGAGCGCGCCGGCGGACGGGCCGTGGCGATCAAAGGCAATGTCGCGGACGAAAAGTCGGTGATCAAGATGTTCGATACCGTCGAAAACGCGCTGGGCAAAATCGACGGGTTCGTCAACAACGCGGGCATCGTCGCGGCGTCGATGCCGCTCGCGGAGATGGACGCGGCGCGCCTGAAGCGGATGTTCGATATCAACGTGTACGGCGCGTATCTGTGCGCACGCGAAGCGGCGCGGCGGATGTCGACGGATCGCGGCGGCGCGGGCGGATCGATCGTGAATGTGTCGTCGGCGGCGTCGCGGTTGGGCTCGCCGAACGAATACGTCGATTACGCCGGTTCCAAAGGCGCGGTCGATACGATGACGATCGGCCTCGCCAAAGAACTCGGTCCGCGCGGCATTCGCGTGAATGCGGTGCGCCCGGGTCTGATCGAAACGGAAATTCACGCGAGCGGCGGTCAGCCGGACCGTGCGGCGCGTCTCGGTTCGCAAACGCCGCTCGGGCGTCCGGGCCATGCGAAGGAAGTCGCCGAAGCGATCGTCTGGTTGTTGAGCGACGCGGCTTCGTATGTGAACGGCACGCTGCTCGACGTCAGCGGCGGACGCTGATCGCAACGCGTTTCGACCGGTTTTGCTGTTTTAGCCGCTGAAACAGCGGCTAAAACGCGCTGTCCCCACCGTGTCTTCAACCCGGACGATTACGCATCCAGTCCGCGGTTTCAAAAAACGACGTCAGCAGACGCTCGCGCAGCGCGTCGTCGAGACCGATGTCTTCCATCGCCCACGCCATCGCACGCAGCCACTGGTCACGCTCGCTCGATGCGATCGCGAACGGCATATGCCGCGCCCGCAAACGCGGATGACCGAAGCGGCTGATGTAGTGATCCGGGCCGCCCATCCAGCCGCACAAAAACCAGAACGTCTTGTCGCGCGAATTTTCGAGCGTCTCCGGATGCAACGCGCGAATGCCCGCGAATTCCGGCTCCAGGTCCATCAGGTCGTAGAAACGATCGACCAGCTCGCGCACCCGCGCTTCGCCGCCGACCAGTTCGAATGCCGTGGTCTGGGTCGGCGTTTGCGTGGTGTCTTCGGTTGAATCTGTCATACCTGTCACAACTGTAGAACGAAAAAGGAGGACGCGTTCACGCGTCCCGCAACGATTGCAACGCCGGCCGCGCAAGCACGTGCCGCAAGCTGAGCCAGCCGCCGACGCCCGCGCACGCGACGCCCGCGGCAATTCCCGCCGGCAGCAGCCACGGGTTGAAGCTCAGATGGAATTCGAACACGCGCGTGGCCAGCACATAGCCGATCACCTGCGCACCGATCGCCGCCATCAGACCGGCCAGCGCGCCGACCGACACGAACTCCGCGACCTGCACGGCCCGCACCTGCTGATGCGACGCGCCGAGCGCGCGCAGCAGCGCGGATTCTCGCATGCGCTCGTCGCGCGTGCCGGCGAGCGCCGCGTACAGCACCAGCACACCGGCCGCGAGCGTGAACGCGAACAGAAACTGCACCGCGCCGATCACCTGCGCAAGCACGCGCTGGATCTGCGCGAGAATCGGGCCGGTGTCGATCGCGGTGAGGTTCGGATACGTGGCGATCAGGCCGTCGATTGTGCGTTGCCGCTCGGGCGGCAAGTGGAAGCTGGTGATGAAGGTCGCCGGGAAATCCGTCAGCGCGGCGGGCGGCATCAGCACGAAAAAGTTGACCTTGAACGAACCCCAGTCGAGCTTGCGCACGCTCGTGACGGGCGCGTCGATGGTCAGTCCGGTCACGTCGAAGCGCAGCGTGTCGCCGGTCCGCACGTTGAGGATCTTCGCGAGCCCCTGTTCGATCGAGATTTGCGGCGTGGTCGTGTCGCCGTACCAGTTGCCCGCTTCGATCCGGTTGTCGTCGGGAAGATGCGTCGTGTACGACAGGTTGAATTCGCGATCCACCAGACGCTTCGCGTCGTCGCTCTTGTATTCGTCGGGATTGACGGGCTTGCCGTTGATCGCGATCAGACGGCCGCGCACCATCGGCGACAGTTCGACGTCGTCGATCCCATGCGAGCCCAGATACTGTGCGACCGGCGCGCGCTGGTCGGGCTGGATATCGATGATGAATTCGTTCGGCGCGTCGGGCGGCGTCGAAGCACGCCAACCGGCGACCAGATCGTTGCGCGTCATCGCGATCAGCAGCAGGCACATCAAACCGATGCCGAGTGCGGTGATCTGCAACGCGCTCGCACCGCTGCGCCGTTCCAGCGACGCCAGCGCATAGCGCCAGCCGATCCCCGCGTTGACGCGCTCGTTGCGCACGAGCCGCGCCGCGCCGAACAGCACGCCGCGCGCGATCGCGGCGAACAGCAGCAACCCGCCCGCAAAGCCGCCCGCGACGATCCCGCCGAGCTTCAGTTCGCCCGCCGCGAGAATCAGCAGCGCCGCGAACAGCACGATGCCGAGCGCATACGCGGCCCACGCGGTGCGCCCCGCTTCGCCGAAGTCACGGCGCAGCACGCGAACCGGCGGCACGCGCGTCAGCGGCAACAACGGCGGCAACGCGAAACCGAGCAGCAGCACCAGCGCGGCGGCGATGCCCTGCAGCGCGGGCCACACCGTCGGATACGGCAACGCGACGTCGATCAGGCTGCCCAGCCACGCAAGCAGCGCCAGATGTCCGGCGAAACCGAGCAGCACGCCCAACACGCCGCCGATCACGCCCAGCGCGACGAATTCGAGTGTGAACAGCGCGCGCAACGTGCGCTGGCTGACGCCGAGACAGCGCATCGACGCGCAGCCGTCCAGATGACGCCGCATATACCGGTGCGCCGCCATCGCAATCGCGACCGCCGCGAGCAGCGCGGTCAGCAATGACACCAAGGTCAGAAAGTGACTGGCGCGATCGAGCGTCTGACGCACTTGCGGCTGACCGTCCTGCAAGGATTCGAGCGCGACGCCGCGCATCTTGCCGCCATCGACGCGCGTATGCGCGAATGCCGCGAACTTCGCCACCGACGCATCCGGACCCGCCACCAGCAAGCGATACGTGACGCGGCTGCCGTAGCCGATCAGCCCGGTCGATGCGACTTCGTCGGCGCGCAGCATCAGCCGTGGCGAGAAATTGACGAACGAGAAACCGCGATCGAGTTCGCGGGTGATGATCGCGCCGACCGTGAAACTGCGCGAGCCGACCTTCACGCTATCGCCGATATGCAGCTTCAGCGCGTCGAGCAAGGCCTGATCGACCCACACGGTGCCCGGCTTCGGAATCTCCGACGTGTCCTGGCCGGGCTGATTCGGCGCGCCCGCGATCTTGACCGCGCCGCGCAACGGATAACCGGGCGACACCGCCTTCAGCGCCGCCAGCCGCGACAGCGGCTGGCCGCCCGACGCGGTCGCGTTGATCATGCTGGGGAAGATCGCGGTGGTCGCGCTCGACAGACCGAGCGCCTTCGCTTGCGCAGCAAATTGCGGATCGACGGGATGATCGGCGCGAACGATGAAATCGGCGCCGATCATCCGGCGACCGTCGCGCTCCAGCCCCTGATGCAGCCGGTCGGCCAGAAAGCCGACGCTCGACAGCGCCGCGACCGCCAGCACCAGCGCGAGCAGCAGCATCGTCAGTTCGCCCGCGCGCCAGTCGCGTGCGGTCATCCGGAACGCCTGACGCAGCAGGTCGCCCGCGCCGAAACGGCGGTTCTTCGGAGTATTCGGATTGCGTGCGGCGTCCGTCAATCGTGACGGCTCCTCGCGAAGCGCGTCACCATATGCGTCGCCATGCCGCGATAGCCGCCCTGCACGCCGCGCCACAGACGGGGCAGCGCCCAGCTCGCGAGCACCAGAAAACCGATGATCAGCACCAGAAACAGCACCGGCACGAACAGCGCGAGCAGCAGTCCGCCGAATACGAGGCCGTCCTCGGCGGTCGATGTGACCACGTTCGACACCGGTTCCGGCGACAGGTTGATCAGCGCGCGCGTGCCCGCCTTCGCCAGATGCGCGGTGCCCGCCAGCGTGCCGCCGGCCAGTGCGGCCACCGTCAGCAACGCCGGATCGGCGTGGCCGAACGCGCCCGCGGCCAGCACGGCGCCGGCCGGAATGCGGATAAACGTATGGATGGCATCCCACAGCGAGTCGAACGCGGGGATTTTGTCGGCGAGGAACTCGGTGAGCGCGAGCACCGCCGCAAAACCGATCACCCAGGGTGACATCAGCGCGGACAAGGTGTCGGGGAGATGGATCAGACCGAGCCGGCCGAACACGCCGGCGATCATCACCGTGAGATACAGACGCAAGCCGCTGCCCCAGGACAAACCTGCTGCGAGCGAAATGGGTTCAAGCATGACCGCCTCCTGGCGCGCTGAGCGTGCCGGGCGCTCCGCCGGGCTGCCGCGATCCGGCTGCGACGCCGCATCGAAGCTGCCTGACCCGCTGTCCGTTCGGGACGCGGGGCAAAATTCTGATGGGATTCGATCTCATTATAGCCAGCTTGATTCGCAGGCCGTTGAACAAGGCGAAATTTGTTGCACTGCGTGCGGCCTGTGCCACGTTGGCGACACATCCACGATATACGTGCGACCACGGACGGCCGGACGCTGCGTGCATACCCTGACTATCGACAGAATCGGCGGTTTGCTTGAATTTCGTGGGATTTTTTTGCAGCGCGGATCGCGTGGCGGCCAAGCCGACCTCGCGTCGCGGCAGGATCAATGGCCGGACGACAGTTTCAGCCCGATCAGGCCGATCACGATCAGCGACGCGCTCGCCACCCGCGCCACCGTCAACGCTTCGCCCATCATCACGATGCCGAAAATAAACGCGCCGACCGCGCCGATGCCCGTCCACACGGCATATGCGGTGCCGAGCGGCAACTGGCGCATCGCCACCGCGAGCAGCGCGAAGCTGCCCAAAGCCGTAACGACCGTGAACACCGACGGCCACAGCCGGGTAAAACCATCGGAGGATTTGAGACCGGTGGCCCATGCCACTTCGAGCAAACCGGCGATCAGCAGAAGAAACCAGGACATCGACGACTCCATTCAGGTGGGGCCGTCCCCGGATAGGCGAAATGCTTAAGGTCGTCCTTACACTGACGTAATTATATCGAAACTCGCGAAACCGGGCCGGCACGCATACGCGAAACCGTATGAAACGCGCGGGAACACCGCGCGCCACGGAGAGCCACACCGAATCGACAAAAGGCCGTCAAGCCGCGCCGATCAACCGGTATCCGACACCCGTTTCCGTGACGATATGTTCCGGTTGCGCCGGATCGCGCTCCAGTTTTTGCCGCAGATGCGCCATATAAATTCGCAGATAGTGACTGCTTTCGACATGCGACGGACCCCACACGTCGCGCAGCAACTGACGATGCGTCAGCACGCGTCCCGCATGACGGACCAGCGTGGCGAGCAACCGGTATTCGAGCGGCGTCAGATGCACGGCGGCGCCCTCGCGCGTGACGATGCGCTGCGCGAGATCGACCGTCACCGCGCCGAAGCGCACTTGCGGCGAGTCGTTCGCGCCGCCCTGATTGCGTCGGCGTAAATGCGCGCGCATCCGGGCGAGCAATTCCGATACGCCGAACGGCTTGGTCAGATAGTCGTCGGCACCGGCGTCGAGCGCGGCGACCTTCTCGCTTTCCTGCGTCCGCGCCGACAGCACGATCACCGGCAGATCGGTCCAGCCGCGCAGTTCGCGGATCACGTCGAGGCCGTCGGTGTCGGGCAGACCGAGATCGACGATCACCAGATCCGGCTTGCGGGTCGCCGCTTCGACCAGACCTTGCTTGCCGGTTTCCGCGTCGTGCACCGTGATGCCCTCGCCTTCCAGCGCCGCGCGGACAAACCGCCTGATCTGCTTCTCGTCCTCGATCAGAACGACGGTAATGCCGGGGTCACTCATGGGCGTGCGGTGCGGTGTCGGTTTTGGGATGTGCGGGCGTGTCTGCGGGCGCGGGAAAATCCGCTATCTCGGGCAGCGTCTCGTCGAGCAGCTCCGGCACGGGCGGCGGTGTCTCGACCGGCACCGTAAACCAGAAACGCGCGCCTTCGATCCGTCCATCGGCGGCCAGCCGGTTGGCCGCGCCGATTGTACCGCCGTGCGCCGTGACGATTGCCCGGCAGATCGCCAGTCCGAGCCCGATCCCCGGCAGCGCCGATTCCTTCTCGCCGCGCGTGAACTTGTCGAACACGCGCGCTTCCATGCCCGACGGCAAACCCGGACCGCTGTCGTCGAGCGTGACGCGCACGAACGGATTGCCGTCCTCGTGCATCGCCTGCGCGGCGATGGTCAGCGGCGTATCCGGCGCGGTGTATTTCGCCGCGTTCTCGAACAGATTTGAAAACAGCCGCTCCATCAGCACGGCATCGAGTCGCAGCAACGGCAGATCCACCGGCAGCGCGACGCGCACCGGATGCCGCGCCAGCACCCGACGGCACGCGCGCAACGCCGCGCCCACCGTTTCTTCGAGCAGCGTCCATTGACGGTTCAGTTGCAGCCCGCCCGCCTGCAGACGCGCCATGTCGAGCAGATTCGTGACGATGCCGGTCATCCGCAACGCTTCTTCGTGGATCGCATCGACCAGTTCGCCTTCGTTCGGCGCGTTCGCAGCGTTCGGCGCGCCCGACGACGCGTCGCCGCGCGCCTTCGCCAGCATCGACGAAAAGCCGACGATGGTGGTCAGCGGCGTGCGCAAATCGTGCGAGATCGCCGATAACAGCGAATTGCGCAAACGCTCCGACTCCATGTTGACGAGCGCATCGCGGGCGATCTCGACGTAATGCACGCGTTCGAGCGCAAGCGCGATTTGCGCGGCGAACGCATCGAGCATCCGTTGCTGTTCGGGCACGTCGAGTTCGCGCGCGTCGCGCAACAACACGGCGAGCACGCCGCGCGTGCGCATCGGCGCCTTCAGCGGAAGGTACAACGCGGCCGCCGCCGGCAAGGTGTCGGTGCCGCGACCGGCCGGCTTCTGCTGGTCGTAGACCCATTGACCCACATCGGCGTCGAGCGCGTCGCCGTCGAGCGTGATCGACGCGTCCGGGTCTTCGATCTTCTGCTTCACCTGATCGGCGCTATCGGGCAACAGCATCGCGACCCGCGCGCCGAACACCTCGCTGACATGGCGGCTGCCGATCGCGACGATCTGCTCGGTGGTCAGCGCGGCGGCGAGTTCGCGCGCCATCGCGTACATCGCGCCGGTGCGTCGCTCGCGACGGCGCGCCACGCTCGCCTCGCGCCGCAAGCTCGACGTCAGATGGCTGATCACCAGCGAGGTCAGCAACATCCCGAAAAAGGTCAGCAGATATTGCGTATCCGATACCGACAGCGACATCCGCGGCGGCACGAAGAAAAAGTCGAACGCCGCGACGCTGACGAACGACAGCAGCACGCCCGGTCCACGGCCGAGCTTCGCCGCCGTGAACACCACGCCGAGCAGATACAGCATCACGAGATTGGCCAGATCGAGCCGCTCGATCAATTGCGCGGCGAGCGCCGTGATGCCGATACAGATGGCCAGCGCCCAGCCATATGCATGCGGCGGCGAGCGCCGCTCGCGCGCGGCGTTCAGCGCGTCGCGCCATGCGTTGGCGGTGGTGTCGAGCACCGAGCCGCGCTCGATGCCGCCGCCGTCCGACGATGCGCGGATCAAGGTCAGATCGAGATCGCCCGCGCCGTCGGCGAGCCGCTCGCCGAACGGCCGGCGCACACGCCGCATCAGGCCGCCGCGCCACGACGCCCCGGCGACCAGCTTCGACACGTTGCGGGCGCGCGCGTAACCGGTCAGCGCGGCGATCGCATCGGCGCTGGCCAGCGTGGCGGTTTCCGCGCCGAGTTCGGCGGCGAGGCGCAGCGCATTCAGCGTGCGTTCGCGCCGCGCGTCGGGCAGACGCTGCAGCTTCGGCGTTTCCACGTAGACGGCGAGCCAGTCCGCTTTCAGACTCGCCGCGAGCCGCGCGGCCGCACGCACCAGTTGCGGCGCTTCCGGGCCCGGACCCACGCACACGAGAATCCGCTCGCGCGCCTGCCAGACGCGTTGGATCGACCGGTCGGCGCGGTACTCGCGCATCTGCGCATCGACGCGATCCGCCGTGCGCCGCAGCGCCAGTTCGCGCAGCGCAATCAGATTGCCCTTGCGAAAAAAGTTGCGCACCGCGCGTTCGGCCTGCTGCGGCAAATACACCTTGCCGTCACGCATCCGGTCCAGCAATTCCTCGGCGGGCAGATCGACCAGCGTGACTTCGTCGGCGCGATCGAACACGCGGTCGGGCACGGTCTCCCACACGCGGATACCGGTGATCTGACCCACGACGTCGTTCAGGCTTTCGAGGTGCTGGACATTCACGGTCGTGTAGACGTCGATGCCTGCGTCGAGCAGTTCATAAACGTCTTGCCAGCGCTTCAGATGGCGCGAACCTTCGACGTTCGAATGCGCGAGCTCATCGACCAGCACCAGTTGCGGCTTGCGCGCGAGCGCCGCGTCGAGATCGAATTCAGCGAGCGTGCGGCCGCGATAGTCGATCTGCGCGAGCGGCAACACATCGAGGCCGTCGAGCAGCGCCGCCGTCTCGCCGCGACCGTGCGTCTCCGCAATCCCGACCACCATATCGACGCCATCGTCCGCACGACGTCGCGCGGCCTGCAACATTGCATAGGTCTTGCCGACACCCGCCGAAGCGCCGAAAAAAATCTTCAGCCGGCCGCGCTGACGTTTTTCCTCATCGCGTTGCAGCTTGTCCAGCAGTTCGTCGGGATCGGGGCGGTTCATGCGGGGAAGGTCAACCCTTGTGTGCGTCGTCGAGCGCGAGGTTCAATTGCAGCACGTTCACACGCGCTTCGCCCAGTATGCCGAACTGGCGACCGCTCGTGTAGCGGTCGACCAGCGCCTGAACGTCGTTGACGCCCAGCTTGCGCGCTTTCGCGACGCGTTCGATCTGATAGGCGGCTGCGGCCGGGCTGATCTGCGGATCGAGTCCGCTGCCCGACGACGTGACGAGATCGACCGGGACCGGCTTCGACATATCGGTGCCGGCCGCTTTCAGCGCATCGAGGCGGCCTTTGATTTCATCGGACAGCGCCGGGTTGACCGGTCCCAGATTCGAACCCGACGACGCCTGCGCGTTGTACGGCATCGGACTGGTCGCGGACAGACGGCCCCAGAAGTATTGCGGCGCATCGAACTGCTGGCCGATCAGCGCCGAGCCGACCGGCTTGCCGTCCTGTTCGAGCAGACTGCCGTTGGCCTCGTGACGGAATGCCGTCTGACCGATCGCGGTCATCACGGCCGGATAACCGAGACCGGTGACCACGCTCAGCGCGGCGAAAATAACCAGAATGGGACGAATGAGTTTCATGATGAGTTGCCGTGTCCTGTGTGTGTCGAAAAGTTGGCGTGCGCGTCAGACCCAGCCGCATGCGGCCAGCACCATATCGATCGCCTTCATGCCGATGAACGGCACCAGAATCCCGCCGAGCCCGTAGACCAGCAGATTGCGGCGCAACAGGATCGCCGCGCCGAGCGGCCGGTAGCGCACGCCCTTCAGCGCGAGCGGAATCAGCAGCACGATGATCAGCGCGTTGAAAATCACCGCCGACATGATCGCGGACGACGGCGTGGCCAGATGCATCACGTTCAGCGCGTTCAGTTGCGGATACGTGGTCGCGAACGCGGCCGGGATGATCGCGAAGTATTTGGCGACGTCGTTCGCGATCGAGAACGTGGTCAGCGAACCGCGCGTCATCAGCATCTGCTTGCCGATCTCGACGATCTCGATCAGCTTGGTCGGGTTGGAATCGAGATCGACCATATTGCCCGCCTCTTTCGCGGCCTGCGTGCCGGTGTTCATCGCCACCGC
This sequence comes from Paraburkholderia sp., assembly GCF_028283785.1. GTDB lineage: Bacteria > Pseudomonadota > Gammaproteobacteria > Burkholderiales > Burkholderiaceae > Paraburkholderia. Next base: position 77,261 of record NZ_JAPWKB010000018.1, read on the forward strand.
GACGTCGGCCTGCGCGAGCGCGGGCGCGTCGTTGGTGCCGTCGCCGGTCATCGCGACGAGGCGGCCTTCGGCCTGATGCGCGCGGATCGTCGCGAGTTTCGCTTCGGGCGTCGCTTCGGCGAGGAAGTCGTCGACGCCCGCTTCCGCTGCGATCGCCGCGGCGGTGAGGCGGTTGTCGCCCGTCACCATCACAGTCTTGATACCCATCTTGCGGAGTTCGGCGAAACGCTCCTTGATACCGCCTTTGACGACGTCCTTCAGTTCGATCACGCCCAGCACGCGCGCGCCGCTGTCGCCGTCCTGCGCGACGCGTTCCGCGACCACCAGCGGCGTGCTGCCGCGCCGCGCGACTTCCGCGACCGCGTTCGTCACTTCGACCGGAAAGCGTCCGCCGTGCGCTTCGACGTATTTCCTGACCGCGTCCGCCGCGCCCTTGCGGATTTCGCGGCCCGGCGCGCCCGACGCGTTCGCGTCCGGGTTCAGATCGACGCCGCTCATCCGGGTTTGCGCGGTGAACGCGAGAAACACCGCGTGCAGCTGCGCCATATCGCGCTGACGGATATTGAACCGCTGCTTCGCCAGCACGACGATGCTGCGTCCTTCCGGCGTTTCGTCCGCCAGCGACGACAGTTGCGCGGCGTCGGCGAGCGCTTCTTCGGTGACGTTCGGCGCAGGCACGAACTGCGACGCCTGGCGATTGCCGAGCGTGATCGTGCCGGTCTTGTCGAGCAGCAGCACATCGACGTCGCCCGCCGCTTCGACCGCGCGGCCCGACGTGGCAATCACGTTCGCCTGCATCATCCGGCTCATCCCGGCCACGCCGATCGCCGACAGCAGGCCGCCGATGGTGGTCGGAATCAGGCACACGAGCAGCGCGACCAGCGCGGTGATCGTCACCACGTGGCCCGCTTTCGCGGCGTCGACGGAGAACATCGAGAACGGCAACAGCGTGGCCGTGGCGAGCAGCAGTACGATCGTCAGCGCGACCAGCAAGATCGTCAGCGCGATTTCATTCGGCGTCTTCTGGCGCTTCGCACCTTCGACCATCGCGATCATCCGGTCGAGAAACGCCTCGCCGGGATTGGCCGTCACCTTGACGACGATCCAGTCGGACAGCACGCGCGTGCCGCCCGTCACCGAGCTGAAGTCGCCGCCCGACTCGCGGATCACCGGCGCGGATTCGCCGGTGATCGCGGATTCGTCGACCGACGCGACACCGTCGATCACGTCGCCGTCGGCGGGGATCACGTCGCCGGTTTCGACCAGCACGACGTCGCCTTTGCGCAGATCGGAAGCGGTCGTGATGCGGATCGGCGACTTCGGATGCGGCTCGTTGAGCTTCTTCGCCATCACGTCTTTTTTCGCGCTGCGCAGCGACGCCGCCTGCGCTTTCGAGCGCCCTTCGGCGAGCGCTTCCGCGAAGTTCGCGAACAGCACCGTGAACCACAGCCACGACGTGACCGCGAGAATGAAGCCCGCCGGCGCTTCGGCCTGACCGGCCAGCGCCGCGATCCACAGGATGGTCGTCAGGATGCTGCCGACGTACACGCAGAACATCACCGGATTGCGGAACTGGGTGCGCGGCGTGAGTTTCTTGAAAGCGTCCACGATGGCCGGGCGCAGCAGCGCCGGATCGAACATGGACGACGTAGCGGAATGATCAGTCATCTTTTCCTCGAATTCTTCTATGCGCTTTCGGGTGTCGGGCAGGCGGCTCAATGGCCGCCGATCATCATCAGATGTTCGACGCCGGGGCCGAGCGCGAGCGCGGGCACATACGTCAGCGCGCCGACCAGCAGCACAGTGCCCAGCAACAGCACGACGAACAGCGGTCCGTGCGTGGGCAGCGTGCCGCCCGTCACCGCGATGCGTTTTTTCGCGGCCAGCGAGCCCGCGATCGCGAGCACCGGGACGATCGTGCCGAAGCGGCCGAACCACATCGCGATCGCCGTCATCCAGTTGTAGAACGGCGTGCCGACCGTGAGACCCGCGAACGCGCTGCCGTTGTTGTTGGCCGCCGAGCTGAACGCGTAGAGGATTTCGGAGAAGCCGTGCGCGCCCGGATTCAGGATGCCCGCGCGGCCGGCGTCGGTGAGCACCGCGATCGACGTGCCGACCAGCACCAGCAACGGCGTCAGCAGCACGACGATGGACACCATCTTCATCTCGTAGGCTTCGACTTTCTTGCCGACGTATTCGGGCGTGCGGCCGATCATCAGTCCGGCGACGAATACGGCGAGCAGCGCGAACACCAGCATCCCGTACAGACCCGAGCCGACGCCGCCGAAGATCACTTCGCCGAGTTGCATCAGCAGCATCGGAAACAGGCCGCCGAGCGGCGTCAGCGAGTCGTGCGTATTGGCGACCGCACCGCACGACGCCGCCGTGGTCGCGACCGTGAAAATGCCGGATTGCGCAATGCCGAAGCGGGTTTCCTTGCCTTCCATATTGCCGCCGCTTTGCAGCGGGTTCGCGGACTGATCGACGTGCAGCGACGTATAGAGCGGATTGCCGCCCTGCTCCGCCGCGATTTCGCCGCCGACGCAGACCACGAACGCGATCGTCATCACCGCGAGCACGGCGATCCCTTGACGGCGATCCGCGATCATCCGGCCGAACACGAGACACAGCGCGGCGGGAATCGCGAGGATGGACAGCATCTGGACGAAGTTGGAGAACGGCGTCGGGTTTTCGAACGGGTGCGCGGAATTGCCGTTGAAGAAGCCGCCGCCGTTGGTGCCGAGCATCTTGATGGCTTCCTGCGACGCGACCGGGCCCATCGCGATGGTTTGGGTCTTGACGGGCGTATCGACCGTGACCGGATTGCCCTTTGCGTCCTTGACCGGATTGCCTTGCGCGTCGAGTTTCGGCGCGGCGTAGGTGGTCGCTTGCAGCGTCGGCACGTCCTGGTAGGACTTGAAGTTCTGGATTACGCCCTGGCTCATCAGCAGGCCCGCGATCACGATCGACATCGGCAGCAGCACGTACATCGTCACGCGGGTGATATCGACCCAGAAGTTGCCGATGGTGTGGGTCGAATGCCGCGCGAAGCCGCGCACCAGCGCGATCACGACGACGATGCCGGTCGCGGCGGAGAGGAAGTTCTGGACCGTGAGTCCGAGCATCTGGGTCAGATAGCTGACCGTTTGCTCGGGTGTGTAGTCTTGCCAGTTGGTGTTGGTGACGAAGCTGATCGCGGTATTGAATGCACCATCGACCGTCATCGGTCCGAACTGCTGCGGGTTGCCGGGCAGCAGGCCCTGGACGCGCAGCAGCGCGTAGAGGAACAGCACGCCGAACAGATTGAACGCGATGGTTGCGATGGCATAGTGTTTCCACGACATTTCCGTGGCCGGATCGACACCCGCGACGCGATACAACGCGCGTTCGACCGGACCGCCGAATCGCAGGATCCGGGACGAGCCGTTCATCACGCGGGTGAGATAGGCGGACAGCGGAATCGCGAGACCGATCAGCGCGATGACGAAGATCGCGACCTGAAGGACGTTATTGGAATTCATTCGATGTCCTCCGCGCGCAGCAGCGCGTAGACGAGGTAAGCGAACAGCAGCGCGGTGGCAGCGGCGGAGAGCCAGAGGATCCAGTTCACGAGCGCGCTCCCGGACCACGGCCGGACTGGCGAAGTCGTTCGCAGCCGGCGATCAAAGCGAAGGTCAGCGCCGCGAATAGCGCGACGCCCCCGATGTACAACGCATCCATTCTGTTTTCTCCATGTGCGGATTCTGGATGGGTTGAACGTTATTCCGATGGGTGTAAAGAGGGGGTTAAAGGGTGAAGGGGGGGTGTAAAAATGTTGTAAACGGGGGGGTGGCCGCTGGCGGGTTGGGGTTGGGTTGGGTTGGGTTCGGTTGGGTTGGGTTCGGTTGGGTTGGTTGTCCCGGGTTCGCGGTGGTCTGCCTCGGTTTTGGTTTGGTTGTCCCGGTTTCGCGCCGGTCTGCCTGGATCGTCCCTGTGCGGGACCGCACCTACTTTTCTTTGCTCGCGCAAAGAAAAGTAGGCAAGGAAAGCGTTTACACCGCCGCTTCGTAGCGAGTGGCGTCTACTGACTTTCGGGTAGTGGAACGCGCACGTTTTGAGTTCGCGGTCCGTTTTTCCCGGTGGCCCGCGCCCGCACATCCCGCCCGCTTCGCGGCGGTAGCCCACTTCAAAAACCCTTTTTCGCCACGCTATTTTCGGTCTTCTCGACTGTTCCGGCGTTCGGCCCGAAACGCGGTTTGGGCCATTGCATTTGCCCTCCTTAGGAGGATTCCGGCGTCGCCTCAAAGCCCGGTTTTCAACACGCGACGTACCAGCCTTCACGACCGTTCTAGCGTCCGGCCCAAAGCCCGGTTTTCGCCACGGCATTCACCCGACTTCGCGATAGTTTCGACGTTCCGAGTTGCCTGGAATTTTGCGCACGAGACTCGACCGGCGCATGCCAGGAAAATGGGGTTTGTGACCGACGGAGTCCAGCGCGCGAATGGCGCCAAGAGATAAAGACGGGGCTGTGCCCGTCGGCTGTCGCGGAGCGAACAGCCGGAACGAATGACTGCCTTGTCACCAAGTAGTGTGGTGCGGCAACTCAAATCGTGCGCGGACCACTACCCGATAATGAATAAACGCCACTCGCTACGGAGTGGCGGTGTAAACGCGCTTTCTTTTGCCTACTTTTCTTTGCGCGAGCAAAGAAAAGTAGGTCCGGTCCCGGACAGGGACGATCCAGGCAAACCACCGTGAAACCGGGACAACCAAACCAGCCCAACCAACCAACCCAACCCAACCCCAACCCCTACCCTGGCATCAACACCGTCGACCCCGTCGTCCTCCTCCCCTCCAGATCCCGATGTGCATCAGCCACATCCTCCAACGGATACCGTTGGTTCACACTCGCCTTGACCTTCCCGCTCACCAGCACATCGAACAGCTCCGTCGACATCGCCTCATAATCCGCGCGCTTCGCGATATACGTAAACAACGTAGGCCGCGTAAAAAACAGTGACCCGCGTCCAGCAAATTCAGATGCCTCGATCGGCGGCAACGGCCCCGTCGCATTGCCGAAACTCACGAACATCCCCAGCGGCGCAAGACAATCGAGCGAACCCGTAAACGTATCCTTCCCGATCGAGTCGTACACGACCGGCACCCCCGCTCCGTTCGTAATCTCGCGAACGCGTTTCGTGAAATCCTCACGGGTGTACACCACCGGAAAATCGCATCCGTGCGCCTTCGCAATCTCGGCCTTCTCGTCCGATCCCACGGTCCCGATCACGGTCGCGCCCAATGCCTTCGCCCATTGCACGGCAAGCAAACCGACACCGCCGGCGGCGGCGTGAATCAGGATCGTGTCGCCCGCTTTCACCGGATACGTGCGCCGCAACAGATACTGCGTCGTCAACCCCTGCAGCATCACCGACGCACCCTGCTCGTAGCTCAACGCTTCCGGCAACTTCACGACCTGCGCCGCGGCCAGCACCCGCTCCTGCGTGTACGCGCCCGGCGGCCGCGCCACATACGCGACGCGATCGCCCGCCTTCAGGTCGCTCACGCCCGCGCCGACCGCCACGACTTCGCCCGCGGCCTCCATGCCCAATCCGTGCGGCAGCGGCAACGGATACAGACCCGTGCGGAAATACACGTCGATATAGTTCAGCCCGACCGCGTGCTGCTTCACCCGAATCTCGCCGTTGCCCGGCTCGCCTACCTCAACGTCGACCCACTTCATCACGTCCGGGCCGCCCACCTTGTCGAATCGAATAGCCTTGACCATCACGTCTCCTCGTCAATCGATAGATAGCTACGTCAAACTTCCTGGCGCACGCGCAACGTCAGCGCGTCGAGAATCATCCGCGCGGTCGAAATATTCGTCGCGCACGGCACGTTGTGCACGTCGCATGCACGAACCAGCGCATTGATGTCCGGCTCGTGCGGCTGCGGCGTCATCGGGTCACGCAGGAAAATCACCATGTCGACATTGCCTTCGGCCAGCTGCGCACCGATCTGCAAATCGCCGCCGTGCGGACCCGACAGCATCCGCTGCACCTCCAGACCGTGCGCGTCGGCAATTCGCGAACCCGTCGTGCCGGTCGCGACGATCTCGCAACGCTTCAGCGTGTCCACGTACTCGCCGGCCAGCCGGACGATGTCGTCTTTCTTGTGATCGTGCGCGATCAATGCAATGCGGGTCATGACCTGAGACTCCTGATGTCGATGTGATTGTCGTTATGGATGCTGCACGGTGCGCGCCACGCTCGCCCTGCCGGCTGCGTCGCGCGTCCGTTCGATTTCGATACTTGCCCGATCCGTGCTGCATATGTGCTGGGTATGTGCCCGGTACCTGCTCAATACGTGCCCGGATAGGCGCCGCCGTCGAGCAGCCAGTTTTGTCCGGTGATATAGCCGGCGTGGACGCTGCACAGAAACGCGCACGCGCGGCCGAACTCGTCGGGCGTGCCGAAGCGGCCGGCGGGAATCGTCGCCATGCGTCTGCGGCGAACTTCGTCGAGCGGAAGATTCTGACCTTTCGATTGCGCTTCGAAGGTCGCGCCGATGCGGTCGGTATCGAACAGGCCGGGCAACAGGTTGTTGATCGTCACGCCGGTGCTGGCCACCTTGCGCGCAACGCCCGCGACGAAGCCGGTCAAGCCCGAGCGCGCGCCGTTCGACAGGCCGAGCACATCGATCGGCGCCTTCACCGACGAACTCGTGATGTTGACGATACGCCCGAACCCGCGCGCGCTCATGGTGTCGATCGTCGCCTTGATCAGTTCGATCGGTGTCAGCATGTTGGCTTCGAGCGCGCGCAGCCAGTCGTCGTGAGTGAAATCGCGGAAATCGCCGGGCGGCGGGCCGCCGGCGTTGTTGACGAGGATGTCGGGCTGCGGGCACGCGGCGAGCGCGGCCGCGCGGCCTTCGGGCGTGGTGATGTCGCACGCCACCGCGATCACGTCGACGCCGGTGGTGGCGCGAATGGCGGCGGCGGTCGATTCGAGCGTTTCGGCGGTGCGCGCGACGATCGTCACGTTGACGCCTTCCGCGGCGAGCGCCTGTGCGCAACCGCGTCCGAGCCCTTTGCTGGCAGCGCAAACCAGTGCGTTGCGTCCGGCGATTCCCATATCCATGTGCGATTCCTCTTTATGACGGTGTCTCGGTCTGCGCGGAACCGGCGCGGCCCGCGCGATCGATCCGCGCGGGCGGTTCGATGCGGCGGACCGGTTGTGCCGGCGAGTTTCCCCGATTCTAGAAGAATCGGTGCCGGAATGCCGCGCGCCGGACGGATGCGGCTTTAAATCTCCGGTATCTTCGGCGGAGAGTTTCGGTAAACTTGCAGCCGTGGCGCGAGATGGCGCCGGCGATGTGCCGGCAGTCCCCGCGCCGACCGATTCCTCTTGCCGACGCCTCACGCCCGCCATGACCCAGGACAGCCGCTTTCCCAATCTTTTCATCCTCGATCACCCGCTGATCCAGCACAAGCTGTCGCACATGCGCGACCGCGACACGTCGACGCGGACGTTTCGCGAACTGCTGCGCGAGATCACGTTGCTGATGGGTTACGAAATCACGCGCAATCTGCCGATGACGACCCGTCGGGTGCAGACGCCGCTGGTGGAGATCGACGCGCCGGTGATCGCCGGCAAGAAGCTGGCGATCGTGCCGGTGTTGCGGGCCGGAGTCGGGATGTCGGACGGGCTGCTGGAGCTGATTCCGTCGGCGCGGGTCGGGCATATCGGCGTGTATCGGGCGGACGATCATCGTCCGGTCGAATATCTGGTGAAGTTGCCGGATCTCGAAGACCGGACGTTTATCCTGTGCGATCCGATGGTGGCGACCGGTTATTCGGCGGCGCACGCGGTGGATGTGTTGAAGCGGCGTAACGTGCCGGGCGAGAACATCATGTTTCTGGCGCTGGTGGCCGCGCCTGAAGGCGTGCAGGTGTTTCAGGATGCCCATCCGGATGTGAAGCTTTATGTGGCTTCGCTGGATTCGCATCTGAATGAGCATGCTTACATCATTCCGGGGTTGGGGGATGCTGGGGATCGGTTGTTCGGGACCAAGAATTGATGGTTTAGGTTTGGTTTTTGGTTTTTGGTTTTGTTGGTTGTGGTTGTCCCGGTTTCGCGTCGGTATGCCTGGTTCGTCCCTGTGCGGGACCGCACCTACTTTTCTTTGCTCGCGCAAAGAAAAGTAGGCAAAAGAAAGCGCGTTTACACCACCACTTCGTAGCGAGTGGCGTTTATTCATTATCGGGTAGTGGTCCGCGCACGATTTGAGTTGCCGCACCACTTAACCTGGTGACAAGGCAGTCATTCGTTCCGGCTGTTCGCTCCGCGACAGCCGTTGGGCACAGCCCCGTCTTTTTCTCTCAGCGCCATTCGCGCGCTGCACTCCGTCGGTCACAACACCCTTTTTCCTGGCATGCGCCGGTCTAGTCTCGCGCGCGAAATTCCTCGCTACGCGGCCCGTCGAAACCATCGTGAAGGTAGGCTATTAGTGCGTGGAAAACCGGCCTTTGCACCGACGCCGGAACCGTCGAAAACGCTGGCAAATGACGTGCCGCAAACGGGTTGTTGAAGTGGGCTACCGCCGCGAAGCGGGCGGGATGTGCGGGCGCGGACCACCGGGAAAAACGGACCGCCAAGTCCAAACGTGCGCGGTCCACTACCCGAAAAATACTAGACGCCACTCGCTACGAAGCGCGAGGTAAACGCGGCGGATTCAACCGGTCGTTGCAACACATCTGTTCCAATACGGAATCGGAGAGTGGAGCACCATGGAACGACAGAGGAAACATTGGCTAAACGCGCAGCAGAAGAGCGATATCTGGAAGATGTGGCGCGCAGGAGAGTCGCTGAGTGCCATCGCGCGCATGCTCGGGCGTCACCCAAGCGGGGTTTGTCGGGTCATCTGTAAAACTGGGGGAATTTCTCCGGTCGCCCGCACACGATCAGCGCGGTCGCTGACACTTGCCGAACGCGAGGAGATCTCGCGAGCTTTGGTTGCAGGCATGTCAATGTGTCAGATCGCGTTGCAACTGGGGCGCTCGACATCCACCATTACGCGGGAAGTCGCGCGCAATGGTGGCAGCCACAGATATCGTGCACACGAGGCCGATGCCAATGCATGGGAGCGGGCGCGGCGCCCCAAGGCGTGTGTGCTGTCGGAGAATGCCCGGCTTCGCCACTGGTAGCAGCCAAGCTCAAACTACAATGGGCTCCTGTACAGATAGCAGGGTGGCTGCGGCGTGAGTTCCGGGGCAACAAGGACATGCAGATATCTCACGAAACGATTTACCGAAGCCTGTTTATCCAGGCGCGAGGTGTCCTTAAGAAGGAACTCGTTGCCCATCTCCGTACGAACCGTCTGATGCGTCAGGCGAAGCTTGCCTCGGCAAGCGGCCAGGGCAGAGGCAGGATAAGCGAGGCGGTGTCGATCAGTGAACGCCCGGCCGAGGCGGACGACCGGGCGGTGCCGGGTCACTGGGAAGGTGATCTTCTGGCCGGCTCGGGTAACAGCTATATCGCCACACTGGTGGAGCGGCACTCGCGTTATGTGATGCTGGTCAAGGTCGCAGGCAAAGATACGGCAAGTGTGGTGTCCGCGCTGATAAAGCAGGTGAACAAACTGCTTAAGCAGAACTACGCCGGTCGCTGACATGGGATCGCGGCACAGAGATGGCGAGCCACAAGAAATTCACGATTGCCACGGACGTACAGGTGTATTTCTGCGATCCGCAAAGTCCGTGGCAGCGAGGCAGCAACGAGAACACGAACGGTCTTCTGCGTCAGTACTTCCCCAAGGGGGTGCCGGTGGACGGCTATTCGCAGGCTGAGCTAAACAAGGTTGCCGCGCGCCTGAATGGTCGGCCTCGCCAGACCCTGCAATTTATGAACCCTGCTGAAAAACTGGCAGAAACGTTGGGGGTTGCATTGACCGGTTGAATCCGCCGCGCTTTCTTTTGCCTACTTTTCTTTGCGCGAGCAAAGAAAAGTAGGTGCGGTCCCGCACAGGGACGATCCAGGCAAACCGACGTGAAACCGGGACAACCAAACCAAACCAACCCCAAACCAAGCCCAAACCAACCCAAAACCAACCCACCCCCAGTTCCGAATCCCCAATCCCCCACCCCCTCCCATGATAAAATTCACATCCGCTCAACAAGCGGCTCAGCTTGCACCACAACGCGGCGCAGCGCGCTTTTCGCCGGTTTCGGCGTCCAAAGCCCACGCCCGCGCGGCCCGCTGCATCGCGAGGCGCACGCCGCACCACGCGCCCAACAGCGCCCGCGCACGCGTCACCACGCAGCTGAGACCGGTCTGACATCGCGGCGCCGCACGACGTAACCTGCACGCGCCCGACATCGCAACGACAATAGGACTATGCGTGCGCCCGCTGGCGCGCGCGACGGAGAAAGGTATGGCGGGTCACTCGAAATGGGCCAACATCAAGCATAAAAAGGCAGCGGCCGACGCAAAACGCGGCAAGGTCTGGACGCGCCTCATCAAGGAAATTCAGGTGGCGGCCCGTATGGGCGGAGGCGATATCGACTCCAATCCGCGCCTGCGCCTCGCCGTCGATAAAGCCTACGACGCCAATATGCCCAAAGACAACGTCAACCGCGCCATCCAGCGTGGCACCGGCGGCGTCGACGGCGCAAGCTACGAAGAAATCCGCTACGAAGGCTACGGCATCAATGGCGCGGCCATCATCGTCGATACGATGACCGATAACCGCGTGCGCACCGTCGCCGAAGTCCGTCACGCATTCTCGAAGTTCGGCGGCAATATGGGCACGGACGGCTCGGTGTCGTTCATGTTCGATCACGTCGGCCAGTTCCTGTTCGCTCCCGGCACGCCGGAAGACAAACTGATGGACGCCGCGCTCGAAGCCGGCGCCGACGACGTCGTCACGAACGACGACGGCAGCATCGAAGTGGTCTGCCCACCCAACGATTTCCAGCAGGTCAAATCGGCGCTCGAAACAGCCGGCTTCAAGGCCGAACTCGCCGACGTCACGATGAAACCTCAGACGGAAGTCGAGTTCACCGGCGACGACGCGCTCAAGATGCAAAAGCTGCTCGACGCGCTCGAAAACCTCGACGACGTGCAGGAAGTCTATACAAACGCTGCAATCGCCGAAGAGTAATCCGGCAAACCCGCCTGCGCCACGCGCCCGGGCGGTGCTTCAGGTTTGGCAAGCTGGCACGGCGGCTGCGCATCGAAGATGCAGCACCGCGAGCCAGCCGGTTTCGATCACGGCTCGCGTCATCGCGCGGGCCGTTTATGGTTTTTAAGTCTTCGGGGAATTACATGAAGTTACTCGTCGTCGGTTCCGGCGGTCGCGAACACGCGCTCGCATGGAAGCTCGCGCAATCGCCGCGGGTCCAGCTCGTCTATGTCGCCCCGGGCAACGGCGGCACGGCGCAGGACGAACGCCTGCGCAATCTCGACATCACCGATCTCGACGCCCTCGCCGATTTCGTCGAGAAAGAACAGATCGCGTTCACGCTGGTCGGCCCGGAAACCCCGCTCGCAGCCGGCATCGTCAACCTGTTCCGCGCCCGCGGTCTGAAGATTTTCGGCCCGACGAAGGAAGCGGCGCAGCTCGAAAGCTCGAAAGACTTCGCGAAGGCGTTCATGAAGCGCCACGCGATCCCGACGGCGGAATACGAGACCTTCTCCGATGTCGCCGCCGCACACGCGTACCTCGACGCGAAGGGCGCGCCGATCGTCATCAAGGCCGACGGCCTCGCGGCTGGCAAGGGCGTGGTGGTCGCGCAGTCGCTGGAAGAGGCGCATCAGGCGGTCGATATGATGCTGTCCGACAACAAGCTCGGCGATGCAGGCGCGCGCGTCGTGATCGAAGAATTCCTGACGGGCGAAGAAGCCAGCTTTATCGTGATGGTCGACGGCAAGCACGTGCTGCCGCTCGCATCGAGCCAGGATCACAAGCGCCTGCTCGACGCCGATCAGGGCCCGAACACGGGCGGCATGGGCGCCTACTCGCCCGCACCGATCGTCACGCCGCAACTGCACGCACGCGTGATGCGCGAAATCATCCTGCCCACCGTGCGCGGCATGGAAAAAGAAGGCATCCGCTTCACCGGTTATCTGTATGCCGGCCTGATGATCGACGCGCAAGGCAACCCGAAAACGCTCGAATTCAACTGCCGGATGGGCGACCCGGAAACGCAGCCGATCATGGCGCGTCTGAAGGGCGACTATTCGAAAGTGGTCGAGCAGGCGATTGCCGGCACGCTCGACACGGTCGAACTCGAATGGGACCGCCGCACCGCGCTGGGCGTCGTGCTGGCCGCGCACAACTATCCGGACACGCCGCGCAAGGGCGACCGGATCAACGACATTCCGGCCGAAAACACGGACTCCGTCACGTTCCATGCGGGCACGACCCTCAAGGACGGTACGCTGACCACGTCGGGCGGCCGCGTGCTGTGCGTCGTCGGGCTGGCGGATTCGGTGCGCAGCGCGCAGTCGGTTGCGTATGAAGCGATCAACCAGATCTCGTTCGACGGCATGCAGTATCGTCGCGATATCGGTTATCGCGCGGTCAACCGCAAGCACGGCTAAGCCGGCGCCGCGCGGCCACCGACGCGCGCGGCACCGCGAACGTCCGCGCGAAGGTGCGCAACGTAGCATCGACAACGCGTCCTGGCGCATGCCCGGCGCAACCCACGCATGCTGCACCTGCAGCATGGGCAGTACGAAAGGCCGCGAAGTGCGCGCAACGCAACAAGCGCAAACAGACGCGGTCCGTCCTGCCGCACGATCGGCGGCGCCACGCACCACGCGCCGCCGCGCCGGTTTCGGGCAACCGCCCGGCAACGCCAGGCGTCCGTACCACGACGCACTCCGCGGCATCCGAATACGCCGCCCCCGCATCTTCAGCATCTGCTTTCATGACTGATCCGAACTACGACGTACAGGCCGTTCGCGGCTGGTTGCAAGGTTTGCAAACGCATATCGCGGACACGCTCGGCGCGTTCGACGGCAAGCCGTTCGCCACCGACGCGTGGCAGCGCGCGCCGGGCGAGAAGCTGCGCGGCGGCGGCTGCACGCGGATTCTCGAGGGCGGCAATTTCTTCGAGCGCGCGGGTATCGGTTTCTCGGACGTTCAGGGCGACGCGCTGCCGGGCTCGGCGAGCGCCGCGCGCCCGCAACTGGCCGGCCGCGGCTTCGAGGCGATGGGCGTGTCGCTGGTGCTGCATCCGCGCAATCCGTCATTGCCCGACCGTGCACATGAACGTGCGCCTGCTGGTCGCGACCAAAGCCGGCGAAGCGCCGGTGTTCTGGTTCGGCGGCGGGATGGATCTGACGCCGTATTACGGCTACGAAGACGACGCCCGTCACTTTCACCGCACTTGCCGCGACGCGCTGCAACCATACGGCGACGCGCTGTATCCGCGCTTCAAGACGTGGTGCGACGAGTATTTCTTCCTGAAGCACCGCAACGAGCCGCGCGGCATCGGCGGGATTTTCTTCGACGATGTGTCGGAACCGGGTTTCGATGCGTCGTTTTCGATGCTGAAAAGCGTCGGCGACGCGTTTTTGCACGCCTATCTGCCGATCATCGAAAAACGCCGCGACACGCCGTACAGCGAGGCCGAGCGCGATTTCCAGGCGTATCGTCGCGGCCGCTACGTGGAGTTCAATCTGGTCTTCGACCGTGGCACGCTGTTCGGCCTGCAAAGCGGCGGCCGCACCGAATCGATCCTGATGTCGATGCCGCCCGTCGTGAACTGGCGCTACAACTGGCAACCGGAAGCGGGCACGCCCGAGGCGCGGCTGTACAGCGACTTCCTCGTGCCGCGCGAGTGGATCTGACGTGACCCACACCCAGACCCCGCCGAGCCCCGCTGCGTTGCCGCGCCGCGTCGCGCTGCTCGGCGGCACCTTCGATCCGATCCACGACGGCCATCTCGCGCTCGCCAGCCGGTTCGCGCAGGTGCTGAATCTGACGGAACTGGTGCTGTTGCCGGCCGGACAGCCGTGGCAGAAGGCCGACGTGTCGTCGGCGAAGCACCGGCTGGCGATGACGCAGGCGGCTGCGCGCGCGCTGATCGTGCCCGGCACGACCGTTCAGGTCGCAACTGATGAAATAGATCACGACGGTCCGACCTACACTGTCGATACGCTGCAACGCTGGCGCGATCGTGAAAGCCGCGAACATCCCGACAACCAGGCCTCGCTGACGCTGCTGATCGGCGCGGACCAACTGGTACGGCTCGACACCTGGCGCGACTGGCGCCGTCTGTTCGAGCTGGCCCATATTGCGGTGGCGACACGCCCCGGCTTCGACCTCGGGTCGGTGCCGCCGGCAGTCGCTGCTGAAATCGCCTCGCGTCAGGCGGCCGCGGACGTGCTGCAAGCCACGCCGTGCGGCCATCTGCTAATCGACACGACGCTCGCCTTCGACGTGTCCGCCACCGACATTCGCGCGCATCTGCGCGAACGTCTGGCGCAACATGCCACCGGCGAGCTGCAGGACGCAGCCACGAACCATGTCCCCACTGCGGTGTGGGACTATATTCTTCAACACAATCTGTACCACCGGTAATTTCATGGATATTCGCAAACTTCAACGCGCGATCATCGACGGTCTCGAAGACGTCAAGGCGCAAGACATCTCGGTGTTCAACACCAGCCACCTGACCGCGCTGTTCGACCGCGTGATCGTCGCGAGCGGCACCTCCAACCGTCAGACCAAGGCGCTCGCATCGAGCGTGCGCGAGAAGGTCAAGGAAGCCGGCGGCGACATCGTCAGCACGGAAGGCGAAGAGACGGGCGAATGGGTGCTGGTCGATTGCGGCGACGCGATCGTCCACATCCTGCAACCGGCGCTGCGCCAGTACTACCGTCTCGAGGAAATCTGGGGCGACAAGCCGGTTCGCGTGAAGCTGACTACGCCGAATCCGTTCGGCGGCGCGCACGCCAGCGAGCCGATGGAAGACGAGGACGACGAAGAAGAAGCTCCGGCAGCGAAGCCCGCGCGCAAGGCGCCGGCGCGTCGCCGCTAAGCATCGTCCGGGTCTGGTTTTCCCGTGAAACTGCATATCCTCGCGGTCGGCCACAAGATGCCGGACTGGATCGCCACCGGCTTCGACGAATACGCGAAGCGCATGCCGCCCGAACTGCGGATCGAGCTTCGCGAAATCAAGCCGGAGCAGCGTTCGTCCGGGCGTCCCGCTGAAAGCGTGATGGCCGCCGAGCGTGTGAAGATCGAGGCCGCGCTGCCGAAGAACGCGCGCATCGTCGCTCTCGACGAGCGCGGCAAGGACTGGACCACGATGCAGCTCGCCACCGCGCTGCCCGGCTGGCAACAGGACGGCCGCGATGTGGCGTTTCTGATCGGCGGCGCCGACGGGCTCGACCCGGAACTGAAGGCGCGTGCCGACATGCTGCTGCGCGTGTCGAGCCTCACGCTGCCGCACGCGATGGTCCGCGTGTTACTTGCCGAACAGCTTTACCGTGCGTGGACCATCACGCAAAATCACCCCTACCACCGCGTCTGAGCCGGCGCGCGGGCGAACTGCCGCTCTCGCCGTCGCGCCGCGCGCGGCTGTCGCGCACGGCCTGCCCGACCCGGTTCAGGCATGGGACGGGCACGCCTGCGCGCGTCCGTCCCATGCCGCCGGCTCCCCTCCGATTCCGACTCCGTTTCTAATCCCCATTCCAATCCCGATTCCTGACCGAGACTCCGCCATGTCGTCATCCGTTGCGCTGCATCCGTTCGTCTATCTCGCGTCGCAAAGTCCGCGTCGCCAGGAATTGCTGCGCCAGCTCGGCGTGAGTTTCGAACTGCTGCTGCCGCGCGCCGATGAAGACGCCGAGGCGCTCGAAGCCGAACTGCCCGGCGAATCCGCGCATGCGTACGTGCAACGCGTGACCGTCGCCAAGGCACAGGCTGCGCATGCGCGTCTCGTGCACGGCGGCCATCGCGCCGCGCCGATCCTCGTCGCCGATACCACCGTCACGATCGACGATGCGATCCTCGGCAAACCCGTCGATGCCGACGACGCCGTCGCGATGCTCACGCGTCTCGCCGGACGCGATCACGAAGTGTTGACGGCGGTGGCCGTCGTCGATGCGCAAGGCCTGTCGCTGCCGGTTGCGCTGTCCACGTCGCGGGTGCGTTTTGCTGCACTGCCAGACGCCGCCGTGCGCGCTTACGTCGCGAGCGGCGAGCCGTTGGGCAAGGCCGGCGCATACGGTGTGCAAGGGCGCGCAGCGGAGTTTATCGAGCATATCGACGGATCCTATTCGGGTATCATGGGTTTGCCGCTTTATGAAACCGCTGCCCTCCTGCGTGCAGCGCGCATCGACTTCTAGAACAACACCATGAATGAAGAGATCCTGATCAATGTGACGCCCCAGGAAACACGCGTCGCGTTGGTCCAGCAAGGCGCCGTCCAGGAACTGCACGTCGAACGCACGCTGTCGCGCGGACGCGTCGGCAATGTCTATCTGGGCAAAGTGGTGCGCGTGCTGCCGGGCATGCAATCGGCGTTTATCGATATCGGTCTGGAACGCGCCGCGTTCCTGCACGTCGCCGACATCTGGCATCCGCGGATTGCCGGAGAACCGCAACACAGCGCCCCGCATCAACCCATCGAGAAGATCGTCTTCGAAGGCCAGACCTTGATGGTGCAAGTCGTCAAGGATCCGATCGGCACGAAGGGCGCGCGACTGTCCACGCAAGTGAGCATCGCCGGACGCACGCTGGTGTATCTGCCGCAGGAACCGCATATCGGCATTTCGCAGAAGATCGAAAGCGAAGCCGAGCGCGAAGCGATTCGCGCGCGGCTCACGGCCGTGTTGCCCGCTGACGAAAAAGGCGGCTACATCGTGCGGACCATTGCCGAAGACGCCACCAGCGAAGAACTCGCCAGCGACGTCGCGTATCTGCGCAAGACGTGGGCGACGATCCTGTCGCAAGGTCAGCGCATGCCGCCCACCAGCCTGCTCTATCAGGATCTGAATCTGGCGCAACGCGTGCTGCGCGACTTCGTCAACGACGAGACCTCGCGCATTCAGGTCGACTCGCGCGAGACCTTCCAGATGCTCTCGGATTTCGCGAAGGAATTCACGCCCGCGGTGTCGTCGAAGCTGCATCACTACACGGGCGAGCGTCCGCTGTACGACCTCTACAACATCGAAGCGGAAATCCAGCGCGCGCTGTCGCGGCGTGTCGAGTTGAAGTCGGGCGGTTATCTCGTGATCGACCAGACCGAGGCCATGACCACGATCGACGTGAACACGGGCGGCTATGTGGGCGCGCGCAATTTCGACGACACGATCTTCAAGACCAACCTCGAAGCGGCGCACACCATCGCGCGTCAGTTGCGTCTGCGCAATCTCGGCGGCGTGATCATCATCGACTTCATCGACATGGAGAACGTCGAGCATCGCGATCAGGTGTTGGGCGAACTGAAGAAGGCGTTGTCGCGCGACCGCACGCGTGTCACGGTGAACGGTTTCTCGCAGTTGGGTCTGGTTGAAATGACGCGCAAGCGCACCCGCGAATCGCTCGCGCACGTGCTGTGCGAGCCGTGTCCGGTGTGTCTCGGCAAAGGTCAGGTCAAAACCGCGCGCACCGTGTGCTACGACGTGTTGCGCGAGATCCTGCGCGAGTCGCGCCAGTTCAATCCGCGCGAATTCCGGGTGGTCGCCTCGCAGCAGGTGATCGATCTGTTTCTCGAAGAGGAATCGCAGCATCTGGCGATGCTGATCGACTTTATCGGCAAGCCGGTGTCGTTGCAGGTGGAGTCGAATCTGAGTCAGGAACAGTACGATATCGTGCTGATGTAACGCGACTGCGAGCCTCGCGTATTGCGCGGCTCGCGTTGTCCGTTCACGCGCCCCCCGGCTCGCCTTCGTCGCCGTCGCCCATCTCCGCCGACATCGGCTCCAGCAGATTGCGCAGCGCCGTTGCATTGAGCGGCCGCGCGAACCAGAATCCCTGCGCTTCGTCGCATCCCAACTCCGCCAGCCGTTGCGCCTGTTCCGGCGTCTCCACGCCTTCGGCGGTCACGCGCAATTTCAACGCATGCGCCATTGCGATGATCGCGCCGACCAGCGCCGCGCTTTGCGCATCGTCGGCCATCCGGACGATAAACGAGCGGTCGATCTTCAACCGGTTCAGCGGAAAACGCGTCAGATACGCGAGGCTCGAATAGCCGGTGCCGAAATCGTCGACCGCCACTTCGACACCGAGATCGCGCAACGCATGCAGCGTCTTCAGTGCTTCGTCGGTGCCGCCGAGCAGCACGCCTTCGGTGATTTCCACTTCCAGATACGACGGATCGAGCGCCGCGTCGTGCAGCGCGCTTTCGATCATCGCCAGCAGGTTCTGGCGGCGAAACTGTTGCGGCGAGACATTGACGGCCACGCGCGGCAACTTGCCGGTCAGACGCAGAATACGGCTCGCGTCGCGGCACGCATTGCGCATCACCCATTCGCCGATCCGCTCGATCATCCCGGTCTCTTCGGCAACTGGCACGAATTCGGCGGGACTGATCAAACCGCGCGACGGATGCTGCCAGCGCAGCAGCGTTTCGACCTGTGCGATATGGCCGGTCGCGAGCGTGACCTGCGGCTGATAGACGAGATGCAACTGGTCGCGATCGATCGCATCGCGCAGCATCGTTTCGAGTTCGAAGCGACGCGCCGCCTGCCGCTCCAGCGACGGCGAGAAGCGTTGCACGCCGTTCATCCCCGCGCCTTTCATCGACGACAACGCGACGCTCGCGCGACGCATCAAGGTCGGCGCATCGTCGCCATCGGACGGGAAACCGGCAATGCCGATACTTGCCTTTACGTTCAGCGTCGTATCGAGAAAGTTGATCGGCTCGCCGATGCGCGCAAGCACCGCGTCGGCCAGCGCATCGACCGCGGGCCCGGTTGCATCGACCAGCAACGCGAACTGCATGCCGCCCAGCGATGCAATCGTGCCGTCGTACGGCACCAGACCGCGCAGCCGTTCACCGGCAATCTGCAATACGAGTTCGGCGGCATTCGAACCGAGCGCGTCGCGCAGCTTGCGCATCTGGTTCAGCTCGACGACCAGCACGCTGAAACCGCTACCGCTGCGCCGTCCGCGCGCAATCGTCAGATCGAGTCGTTCGGTGAACAGATTCTGGTTCGGCAGACGCGTGATGTTGTCGTGATGCGAGACGTACCAGAGCCGCGCCTCCGATTGCGCATAACGCGACATGTCGATCACGATGCCGACATAACGCAGCCGGCCTTCGCCGAACGGTGCGAGCGCGAGCATTACCGGCGTGCGCACGTGGTTGCTCCGCACGTAAAACCATTCGCCTTCGTAGCGGCTGTGGAGGGGCTCGGTGGTCGCGCCCGGCAATTCGCCGCTGCGCTTCGTGAGTTCGGCGGGATCGTGCAGCGCGTGAAACGTCATCCGCCCGATCAGTTCGTCGGCCGGATAGCCCGTCAGTTGCTCATAGGCAGGATTGACCTCTTCGAACGTCCCGTCGGCGGCGCAGGTGAACACGCCGTACGGTGCGGCTGCCAGCGCGGCATCGTAGACGGCGGTGGACGTGGCGCGGTCGGATTGCATCGCGGCTCCGTCAGCGGACCGGCCGTGCAGCCGGCCGTGCCATGCCGCCGGCGACACCGCTGGCAGACGCACGGCGCATCGGCGCGCTTCAGTCTCGGTACGGGTCATGCAGACAGTCCCATCGTGTGTTATTCGCACCGGCGCGCGCAGCTCGCGTCGCCCGGCAATCAAACATCGTAGCATTGCGCCGCCGATCGCGCGAACGCTCGAAAATCTATCCGGGCTTCACGCGCGGCGACCTCATTGCACCGCCAGCGCATCCGTTGCCGCACGCGCCGCCAGATACTCGACCATCCGTTGCGCGGCCGGCTGCAACGCGTCGAAATCGCGGCAACAGACGACGAACCGCCGCTGCGCCCATTCGTTCGTCAACGGCACGATCCGGATGCCGAGCGTGCGCGCATAGCTCTCGCCCACCTCTTGCGGCACCACGCTGATACCGAGATTCGCGGCGACCACCCGAAACGCCGCGTCGAAGCTCGACACGATCACGCGATACGACACCGTGCGTCCGATCTGTGCCGCCGATCGCCGCAACATCGTGTGAACCGCCGTGGTGGGCGGCAGGCCGACATGCTGATGATCGAGCGTCTGCTCGAACCCGAGCGACGCGCAATGCGCGAGCGGATGCGCAGCGTGAACGGCCAGCGCAAGCCGGTCCTGCCGATACGGACGGGTCTGCAAGCCGTCGAGATCGACGTTGTCCCAGCACACGCCGACCGATGCGGCGCCTTCACGCAACTGCCGCACCAGATCGGCCGACAGCCGCTCTTCGACGTCCACTTCGATATTCTGGTTCGCGGGCTCGCGCATGAACGACGCGATGTCGTCGAGCAGCGCCTCGGCAATCGCCGATGCCGACGCGCAGATCCGCACCCGACCGCGCAGCCCGCTGCCGAACGCGGCGACATCGCTGGCGATCCGCTCCATCGTGAACAGCACGCTGCGCGCGTGTTCGAGCAACGCAAGACCGGCGGGCGTCGGTTGCACGCCGCGTCGCGAGCGCATCAGCAGCGGCACGCCGAGGTCGCTTTCGAGTTGCGCGATCCGCTTGCTGATCGCCGACGGCTCGATATGCTCCTGCTGCGCCGCACGCGCCATATTGCGATGCTCGCAGACCGCAACGAGCAGACGCAGCGTTTTCAGATCGATGTCGCGCAAAAGCTGTCTCCGTGGCCGCGCCGGTTGCATCGTGGATTGCCGCGTCCGGCGCGCGCCGTCCATTCCGTGCGTGTGTTCTGTTCGTGTATCCGGATGCGTCGCCGCGCCGGCAAGACCTGAACGTCAACCGAGGCTAGCATCAAAGGAAACGTCAGCGCAAACCGGCGCCGCAGACGCGGAATTTTGCGAACGATGTCGATTGCCGGCAGGTCTGGCCGTCGTCATCATGTGCGCATGCTGCATCCGGCAACGTGCCGCTCAACCCGCTCAGACAAGGAGCATCCGTCATGTCCACGCCTTCCAAACCGGTCAAGCCCATTCCCGACGACATGCATACGCTGACGCCGCATCTGATCTGCGACGGTGCGGCCGACGCGCTAGGTTTCTACACCGCCGCATTCGGCGCGATCGAACTGGTGCGCCTGCCCGGCAAGAACGGACGCCTGATGCATGCATCGATGCGGATCGGCGATTCGACGCTGATGCTGGTCGATGAAATGGCAGAATGCGGCGCGTTCGGGCCGAAGTCGCTGAAAGGCTCGCCGGTCACGCTGCATCTTTACGTCGAGAACGTCGATGCGACGATCGAGCGCGCGGTCGCCGTCGGCGCGACGCTGACAATGCCTGCTGCCGACATGTTCTGGGGCGACCGCTACGGTCAGCTCGAAGATCCGTTCGGACACCGGTGGTCGGTCGCGACGCATGTGCGCGACGTCACGCCGCAAGAGATGAAAGCCGCGATGGAAGCGATGTAACGCCGCGCCGTCGTATCGACCGCTACCTGTGGCCGGTGGCATATTGCCGAAACCTTGAGGACTTTCCATGAAGAAAATCACGCCGTTCCTGTGGTTCAACAACACCGCTGAAGAAGCCGCGCGCTACTACACCGGGATTTTTCCGGACTCGTCGATTCGCGAAACGCGTTACTACAGCGCGGGCGCACCCGCTCCCGAGGGCAGCGTGATGTCGGTGACGATCGAGATCGCCGGCCAGGAACTGGTGGCGTTCAACGGCGGCCCGGGCCTGAAGTTTTCACCGGCCATGTCGATGTTCGTCACCTGCGAATCGCAAGCGGAAGTGGACGACTACTGGGAGAAACTCTCCGTCGAAGGCGCGCCGCAGCAATGCGGCTGGCTGACCGACAAATACGGCGTGTCATGGCAGATCGTGCCGCTCGCGCTCGACCGGATGCTGAAAGACCCCGACGCCGAAAAATCCGCACGTGTGATGCAGGCACTAATGCAAATGGTCAAGCTGGATATCGCCACACTGGAGCGCGCGTATCGCGGCGAATAGATTTCCCGCAATACCACGCGGTATAAAAACACAAGGCCGACCCATTCCCGATGGGTCGGCCTTGTTTTTTCAAACGCGCGTTTACGATTCCGCCCGCATGCAATGCTTACCTCTACCCTGGTAGGGATATTCATCGTCAAACGGACAATAAGCGACCCACGAATCTCCGTAAAAAATACCAACCGACAGTCATCGGGATTTTTTACCTGATTATATGTAACACGCTCTCAGCCTTTATCTATGCCCATCTCCGCGCGATTCGCATAAAGTTAACTAGTAAAACCCTATAAGTCCTTAATATCCAGTTAGGGTTTTCACTTACTCACCTTATTCGTCTGAACTGCCGTAAAACGCTGGTAGACTCGTTTTCAGAAATCGATAGATACGCTGAAACGAATTTACCAAGCCGGCAGTCAATCGCGCTTCCAGCGATTGCAAGGCGAATTCGTTTTAAACCCTCGCGACTGGCAGAAAGCCAGCGCGGCGCCTGAGAGAGGGCTGTATCGTGAAACAAAAAAAACTGTCATCCGCATTGATCGGTGCGTTGATATTGAGTTGGACCGCGCCTATCGTGCAGGCCGCCACGTATTCGAATGGCACGAATATCGCCACCTTCACGGTGTCGCTAACGCTCCAGGCGAATTGCACGATTGCCGCCAATGCGCTGGCATTCGGCACGAACGGCGTGCTGACTTCCGCGCTGAACCAGCAGACCTCGGTCGCCGTCACCTGCACCAACACGACGCCATATAACGTCGGTCTCGACGCGGGCACGGTCACCGGTTCCACGGTGACAAGCCGGCTGATGGCCGGCACGACCAGCGGCAATACGACCACCACCGTGGCGTTCCAGTTGTACCAGGACTCCGGCCACACCACGGCTTGGGGCAACACCCAAGGCACCAATACCGTCGGCGGCACGGGCACCGGTTCGGCGCAGTCCATCTCGGTCTACGGTCAGGTCCCGGCGCAGGCCACGCCGAAGCCCGACACGTATCAGACCACCGTCACCGCGACGGTGTACTTCTGACGTGAGCGCCGCCCTGATGACCGGGTTGCGCACGCTGTTGCTGGCGGTCTGCACGCTGGCCATGACGCTGGCCAGCGCACATGGCGCCACCTTGCAGATCTCGCCCGTGATGGTCGATCTGCCGGCTGACTCCAACGCGTCGGGCCTGACGCTGCGCAATCCCGGCGACAAGCCGCTCTACGGCCAGGTCCGCGTGTATCGATGGGACCAGGAAAACGGTGAGGACACGCTCACGCCGACCCAGGACGTGGTCGCGAGTCCGCCGATGATCCAGATCGCCGCGCGTTCCGAGCAACTGGTGCGGCTGGTGCGCACCGCACCGCCGCCCAACGGCGCCGAGGAAAGCTATCGGGTGCTGATCGACGAGCTGCCGGAGGCCGATGCGACGCCCGCCAACGGCGTGACGATCCGTCTGCGTTACTCGGTGCCGGTGTTTCTCGAACCGGGCGCCCAAACCGGCACGCCGAAGCTCGCGTGGCATCTGTTCCATGCCGGCGACGGCTGGGAGCTTCGCGCCGACAACACCGGCAAACGCCGCGCGCAAATCGCGGCCGTGCAGCTGGTGAACGGTGCGGGCAGCACCTTCGAGATCAACAAGGGTTTGCTCGGCTACGCGTTGCCGGGTCGCGGCCGGACCTGGCGTTTGCCGCTGCCCGCGAACGCCGATCTGAGCGGTCAGGTGAAGATTCGCGCCGCCGTCAATGCGACACCGGCGGAATCGGTGGTGAGCGTCGAATAACCGACACGGCAACGGACACGACTAACAGGGAGATTCACCGGGGGTTCACCGAAGCAGTCGCACGAGACGCACTTGCAACACAGAAGGACACCGCCGCAGTCCCGCCCATCCAGCATGTCTGCCTGACCGGAACCGGACCATGCGCCGCACTTCGTATCGATGAGGACACCCCGACGGCTGACACGTCACCGATGGACTGTGCCGACGATGGCGCTGGCGGCATCCCTGATTGCCGCCGGCGGCACGCCTGCGCGCGCGCAAAACGCATCGCCGGTGCCGGACCGGACCGCCGCCACTCACGACAGCCACGACGCCCACGACACCCCGGACACCGCGCGCGACCTCTATCTCGAAGTGAACCTGAACGGCCAGCGCACCGCGTTGATCGCGCATTTCCGCGAACGCGGCGGCAAGCTGTTCGCGAGCGCGAAAGACCTGAGCGAGATCGGCCTGCTGCCCGACCGGCTGGCCGGTTCGTCGGGTCCGCCGCATGCGCCCGGCCAACCTGGCCAGCCCACTCCACCGGCGTCCCCGCCACCCGCCAGCCCGCTGACGCCGCCGAACGCGATCAACATGGCGGGACCGGCCGCCACCGACGCGCTGAACGCGCTGTCGGACGTCGCGGATATCGCGCTCGATTCGCTGCCCGGCCTGCGCTACACGTATGACCCCGCCACCCAGTCGGTGGATCTCGACGCGCCCGACAATCTGCGTCGTCCGTACACGTTCGACACCCGCGCGCTGACGCAAACGCCGCTCGCGACCTCGTCGCGCGGCTTCGTGCTGAACTACGACGCGTATGCGCAAAGCGAGTCGACCGCGCAGCTCGCGTTGTGGAGCGAAGAACGCTACTTCGATCCGTCCGGCGTGTTCAGCAATACCGGCATCGCGTATCTGTATCGCGACCTGCACCGCTATATCCGCTACGACACATCGTGGAGCCGCTCCGATCCGGCCACGCTGACCACCCAGCAATACGGCGACACGATTTCGTCGTCGCTCGACTGGACCCGCTCGGTGCGGATCGGCGGCTTTCAGTGGCGCAGCAATTTCACGCTGCGCCCCGATCTCGTCACGTTTCCGGTGCCCGCGCTGACGGGATCGGCGGTCGTGCCGTCGTCGGTGGATCTGTATATCAACAACGTGCGCCAGTACAGCGGCAACGTGCCGAGCGGTCCGTTCGTCGTGACCAACGTGCCCGGCATCACCGGCGGCGGACAGGCCACCGTGATCACCCGCGATGCGCTCGGGCGCACGATTGCGACGTCCGTGCCGCTCTACGTGGACACACGGATGCTCGCGCAAGGGCTGTCGAGCTATTCGTTCGAAGTCGGATTTCTACGCCGCTCGTACGGCGTCGAATCGTTCGACTACAACCCGCATCCGGCGATCAGCGGCTCGCTGCGGCGCGGTCTCAGCGACACGCTGACCATCGAAGGCCACGCGGAAGCGACCAGCGGCCTCGCCAACGCCGGCGCGGGTGCGCTGGTACGGCTCGGCATGGCGGGCGTCGTCAGCGGCTCGCTGGCGGCGAGTGCGGGGCATCGCGGCGGCGTGCAGACGGGGCTCGGCTACCAGATCATCGAACCGTCGTTTTCGATCGACGCGCAGACCTTGCGCGCGTTCGGCCATTACGGCGACATCGCGTCCGCCGACGGCACGCCGGTCGCCGACGCAACCGATCGCGTGACACTGTCCGTGCCGCTGTTCAGCCGTCAGACGCTGGCGCTGAGCTACATCGGCTATCGCTATCCGCAAGTGAGCGCATCGCATATCGGCTCGGTGTCGTACACGGTGAGCTTCGGCAATCTGGCGTCGCTGACGCTGTCCGCGTTTCGGGATTTCTCCGGCTCGGCGTCGTCGGGCGTGTTTCTGAGCGCAAGTCTCGGCCTCGGCAACAACACGTCGGTCAGCTCGAGCGTGGGCCGCCAGAACGGTCAGAGCAGCTACAACATCAACGCCAACCGCCCGCCGGATTACGACGGCGGTTTCGGCTGGGCCGCGCAGGTCGGCGGCACGTCGAACGTGCCGTACCGTCAGGCGCAGGCGCAATACCTCGGCAAATACGGCGAAGTGACGGCGATCGCGCAGTCGCTGGACCGGCACACCAGCGCGTCCGTCGACGTCAGCGGCGCGCTGGTGGTAATGGACGGCTCGGTGCTGCCCGCGCGGCGCATCGGCGACGGTTTCGCGCTGATCTCGACGGGCGGCGTCGCGGGCATTCCGGTGCTGCACGAAAACCGCGTGATCGGCACCACCGACCGCAACGGCCATCTGCTGGTGCCCGATCTGAACGCGTACGAGTCGAACCGGGTCGGCATCGACAGCATGAACCTGCCCGCCGACGCGCAGATCGCATCGACCACGCAAGACCTCGTGCCGAAGTCGCAATCGGGCGTGCTGGCCAGCTTCCGCGTGACGCGCTATAGCGCGGCGTCGGTGATTCTGCAGGGGCCCGACGGCAAACTGCTGCCGGCCGGCGCACGCGTACATCATCGGGAAAGCGGATCGAATACGATCGTCGGATACGACGGATTGACCTTTATCGAGAATCTGCAAGCCGACAATCATCTCGAGATCGAGGCCGGCGCATTGCATTGCACGGTGGCGTTCGCGTACACGCGGCCAACCAACGGCTCGTTGCCGACTTACGGCCCACTCACCTGCCGGCCCCTCTGAGGAACGCTGCCATGAAGAACCTGCTGCTCGCCTGTGCGCTCGTCGTGGTGCTGGCCTTCGCGCCGCAGCGCGCCAGCGCGCAAACCTGCACGGCCAGCATGTCGACGCTCGATTTCGGCAGCGTGTCGCCGATCGCGTCGGCGGCGGTCAACGCGACCGGCACCTTGACCGTCACCTGCAACTGGAGCGTGGTGAGCCTTGCGCCGACTGCGCTGGTGTGTCTGAACCTGACGCCCGCCACGCCGCGCTATCTGACCGACACCAGCAGCGACAAACTGCGTTACGACCTGTATCAGGACA
This sequence comes from Paraburkholderia sp., assembly GCF_028283785.1. GTDB lineage: Bacteria > Pseudomonadota > Gammaproteobacteria > Burkholderiales > Burkholderiaceae > Paraburkholderia. Next base: position 104,050 of record NZ_JAPWKB010000018.1, read on the forward strand.
GCGCGCGTTCGTTGTCCTGGGGTTCGACGTCGGCGGGCACCACGCCGATTTCCGTCACGCTGACGCAACCCTTGCTGACCACCAGCGCGAGCACGACGGTCACCGTCTACGGCCAGATTGCCGCCAACCAGCCGACGGTGCCGACCCTCAGCAACAGCAACACGCTCTACACCCACGTGTTCAGCGGCGCCGAGACCTCGATCAATTACGCGTACTACGTGCTCGGGATTCTCGGGCCGCCAAGCTGCGCGTCGATCACCAGCGGCGGCACGTTCGGCTTTACCGTCAACGCGACCGTGATCAACAACTGCAACATCAGCGCAACCAACATCGCGTTTACCGCGACCAGCCTGCTGAACCAGACATTGACCGCAAACGGCACGATCACCGCGCAATGCACGGCCGGCGATGCGTACAAGATCGCGCTGAGCGCCGGATCGAGCGGCACGACGGCCAGCCGCACGATGCAGCGATCGGGCGGCGGCGGCACGGTGAAGTATCAGTTGTACACGGACGCCGCGCTCGCCGGGGTCTGGGGCGACGGCACCGGCGGCACGACCGTCGCCACCGGCGTGGGCACCGGCAATCCGGCATCGGTGACGGTGTACGGGGTGGTGCCGTCGCAAAGCACGCCCGCGCCCGGCAACTACAGCGACACGATCACCGCGACGATCTATTTCTAACGCGGTGCAAGCGTCGGCGGAGACGGGAACGGGAACATCCGGCGGAAGCGGCGCGCTAGAACATCACCATCCAGACTTTGGACGGCGCGGCGGCGTTCGGGGCCGCCGCGATCAGCGCTCCGGCGTTGACCGGCTGAACCTGCGCGGCGAGCGCCGCCGCGGGTTCGACGGCGCTTTGTTCGATATTGAACGGCTGGCCGTGCAGACACGACACGAGTGGACGCGCCGGCGCGAGCAAGGCATCGTCGGACTGGATCAGACAGCTTTCCTGAACCACGAGGCTGACCGGCATCGACGCCAGTTCAGCGGACGACGTGCGGCGCAGCGGCAGCACGAGCAGGACGCAGGCAGCCAGTGCGATCGAATGGGTACGACGCAGCATAGAAAGAGAGTTCCTGGGAAAGCGAAGTCCGTGATCGCGAAGATGACGGGGAGTACCGCTAATGACGGCACGCCGCGGCCGGATCTTGAGGAAAGCGCGTGCGTTTGGAGGAGACCGTCTCGCAAATGAAAGCCGGACTTATCAACAGAAAATGTTCGCAAGCCTGTGAATAACTCTCTGCCAACCGCCGCAACCCATTGATCTGATTAAATTAAGCCACGCGCGCCGTGCGATAGGCAAAGCAAAAGCAAACTGCACCGTTCGCTACCGCACATTTCCGGCATCGCTGTCTTCGGCGCGCCATTCCCGGCGCGATTCGACCATCGCCGCGACCGCGAGCCGCGCCATCTTGACCCAGCCGGAGCGGCGCGGGTCCGCGAGCATGCTCAACGCGCGCGCGTAATCGAGCGTGAGTCCGGGGGTCCAGGCCATCGTCGCCGCGCGTTTGCGGACTTGCGCCGCGACCCACAACTCGGGCGTCGTCAGCACCCGCCAGAACGGCCCCCAGCCGACGCGCCGCGTTGCTGCTTCGGCGTTGTCCACAGGTTCGGCACCTTCGGCGCCCCCAGCCCCCCACGCGCGCGCGGCCGCACCTTCGAGCGCCGCCTCCAACGCCCGCGACACGCTGCTCGAACAGTTCCGGTGCGTGAGGTTGTAGGTCGTATCGCGACGATAGACGTCCCAGAACGTCGTCAGCCGCGCCGGATCGAAATTGCGGATTCGCACCTGCACCGTGGACGGACACCACGCGTGCGACTCCGTCACGTAATCCGGCTGAAACACGCCCGGGACGTCGTTTTCGTGCGTGGCGCGCAGCAGCCTCGTGAACTCGTCGGGCGCGCGGTCGATCTCGACGCCGGGATACAGGCTGATATACACGCCGCCCGGCGCTTCGAGCGCGGCATGGCCGGTCGAAATCACGCCATTGCGATCGACCGCCGCAATGTAGCGATCGACGATCGGCTGACGCCGCGCCGGCGATTTGGACGACCCGACCGGCGTCCACACGTGAACGGTCAATGCAGGTTCGTCGGCGGCGGGCGGGCCGTCCCAGCGCAACGGCGCGCGCCGCGACGACGCGGCAGCCGGCGCGGGAGCGGCGTCGGGGTGCGCGTCTGCATGCGCATCTGCGTGCGGATTCGTCGACGTCGAACCCTCGCCGGCCAAGCCGACGGCCGGATTGACCGCGAGCCGCCGCACGCGGGTGCCGAGCAAAATCAGGTTCCATCCACCGAAGATCAGCCCCAGACCGAGGCAATACGGCACGGTCCCGACGTAGTGCGTCGGAAAGGGCTGGAAAAAGAAAATCGCGAGCGCGATTTCGAGCGCGCCGCCGATCGTCGCCAGCCGCCAGGTCCGGTAACGGACCACGCGCGCGGACACGATCTGCAACAGGCCGTCGGCGAGGAACAGCGTGCCGAACAGCATCGAGAGAATGAAATTGCCGTGATGATGACCGGCGAGAATCAGCGCCGCGGCGACGCAAAACGCGAAGCCCTTCACGTAGCGCAGCGTGCGCTGGCCGCCCATTCCCGTCCACGCCACCGCGAGCGTCGCGCCGCCTTCGAGCAGCAGCAGCCACGCAAACGGCGCGATCGGGAAATACAGCGCGTTGTCGAGCGCGTCGATAAAGATGACGACGCCGAGAATCAGGCTGATCCAGCCCAGCACGCTCAACGTGCGCCAGCGGCTGCGCAGGTAATCGACGCCGAGCAGGATCATCACGAGACGCACCATCGTCGTTCTCCGGTGGACGGACTCATTCGGCGCGTCGTGCCGGAAGCCGCGTCAGCGCCGGGATGAGTGGCCGTATCGACTGTTTATAGCCCACCGGCGATGCGGCGGGCAAGCGCGCCGCCGCACCGGTTCGCTCAAGCCGCGACCGCTTCGCCGACTACCGCGCCCTGCTCGTCCAGTTCGCCGCCGAGCGCATCGACCACGTCGGCGATCAGTTTGGCCAGTTCGCCGGACATCAGCGTGAAGTCGGATTCGAAGATTTCGTCGTCGTTTTGCGCGGTCGGGTCGGACGCTTCCTTCAGCACGTCGAGCGCGGCAATGCGCTTGAGCGACAAGGTGGGCGTCAGCACGAACGACACGCGGTCGCTCCACGTCATCGCGAGCTTCATGCACTGCTTGCCCGCTTCGATATGACGGCGCATATCGTCGACATCGAGCGAATGGCCGACGTAGCGCACGGTGGCGTTGCCTTGCGTCGGCGAGCGCAATTCAGTGTCCTGGTCGAGCGTGAAGCCGCCCGGCGCGTCGCCCGACAGCAGCCAGTTGGTCATCGCCGCCACCGGCGACTGCGCGACGCGCAGCGTGCGCAACGGCAGACGGTCGATCGATTTGACCAGCAGGCCGAGCACTTCGTCGCCGAGGGTTTGCGATGCCGCGTCGATCACCAGCCAGCCGTTCACGGTATCGATCCACACGCGCGTGTCGCGGCGAATGCTGAACGCGCGCGGCAGCAGTTCGTCGGTGATCTGCTCTTTCAGCTCTTTCATCTGCTTGCGGCCAACCTTGTAGCCTTGCTGCTCTTCGAGTTCGACCGCGCGGGCCTTCGTCACCTGATTGACGACCGACGCCGGCAGCAGCTTCTTTTCGGTGCGGAACAGCAGCAGCATCTGACGGTTGATGCCCACCACCAGCGAATCGTTGTCACGCGGCGACGCCCAACCCTGGGTTTGCATCTCCAGCCGGCTGCCGGGCTGGAACGCGTGCGCCGCGAGCGATTGTTCGAGTTGCTCGGGAGTGACCGACCACGGAGCCGGGAGACGATGAATCTGAAGGTTCTTGAACCACATGGCGTTTTTCCGGAGAGCAAAGAAAGCGCGCAATTCTATCTGACCGGCCGCGATCGACGCCGCGAGTTTTTCTCATCGTTACATTGCGCGGTTCGACCCCGAATTTTCAAATAAAACCGAAAAATCATTCAACCTAAAGGCCAATTCTCAACCCACACCCGCCCAGTGACAATGACTTCCATGTTGCAGCGAGTTTTTCCCGCGACTCGCGCGATTTCACCCGATCTCATCCGATCTCAAGAAGTCATGTCATGAACTACACTCATCGCCGCTTTTCTACCGCTCGCCGCCTGCTGGCCGGCATCGCGCTCGGTTTGTCCTCGCTCGCGGCGCTGCCCGTCGCGTTTGCCGCCACGGTTCCGGCCACGCCGACGCACGCGCAGGCCGACGCCGCGTTGCCGAGCCCGCATCACGTCGCCGTGGACAGCCACTCGAAGCAGAGCGCCACGGTGATCCTCGCTGCGCGCCGCTATGCGGCGTTCTGGAATACCGGCGACACCGCCTATGCCGATCTCGCGCTGTCACCGGCTTTCGTCGATCGCACGTTGCCGGACGGCCGTCCGCAAGGCCCGGACGGTCCGCGCGCGGCATCGAAGGGATTCCGCGCGGCCGTGCCCGATCTGAGCGCCGAAGTCGACGATCTGGTCGTCGCGGGCGATCGCGCTTCCGTGCATCTGCATTTCCGGGGCCATTTCACGGGTGAATTTCAGGGCGTCAAGGGCAACGGCCAGATCGTCGATTTCCAGGCGTTCGACCTGTACCGCGTCGAAGGCGGCAAGATCGTCGAAAACTGGCATCTGGAAGACAACCTGACGCTGCTGAAACAGCTCGGCGTGATCAAATCGTGAGCGCGCGCATCACGATTGCGGACGTCCGCGATTGCCGCGTTTTTCGCCAGATCGCCTAGACTTTTTGGATGCAGGCGGACAAACGGAGGCGACCATGGCGGAATCGATGGTCGGTATCGTGGTGGTGCTGATGCTCATCGCGATTGCGGCAGTGCTGCTCGGATCGAAGACCCGGCGCGATCTCTGGAAGGAACGGCTGACTGGACACGATCCGGGCCACCGCTCGTGGCGGCGCATGCGGCATCGTCACTGAACGCGCGCGCGAATGGAACAACGCAGGAAGGCGGTCGAGCAGCTCAGGAGGCAAGCATGTCAGACGAAACAACATCCTGGCCGATGGTCGAATACGAAGGCTTCGAGATTCACGTGACGACGCGTCCGTTCTCCACGTTGGCCGAAAACGAGCGTCCTTCCGGGCACGCGATGCGATCCAGCTATCTCGGCTATGTGTGTCATCCGGGCGCGGACCCGAGCTTGCCGGGCCACGTCGTGCCGTTTCACGCGGACGGCGAAGAGAGCTTCACCACCGCCGCCGATGCGCGCTACGAAGCGATTCAGGTGGGCCGCGCGATCGTCGATGGCACGCATCCGGATCTGACGGTGCTGCCGCTGGTCACGGGCGGCGTGTAAGGCTGCGGCGCGTCCGGGCGGACGCGCTGGCGGTGGCGAGCAAGCCCGGGTGCGAACCCGATCTCAGCTGAACGCGCGCTTGATCCGCGATTTCAGCAGCGCGCGGCGCAGCGGGCCGGTCTGCTCGGGATCGGTGACGGCGAGCGTGGCGTTGGCCGGCTGGCCGCGTCGCAGATAGAAACGGTCGAAGGTAGCTTGCGTCATCCCCCACTTGTGCAGGAACTGACGGCGGCCGTCGTTCTTGACGATCTTGCCCGTGCTCTTCTGCTGGAAGTGATAGACGAGACTGTCGCCGACACCGAGAAACACGCGGCATCCGGCTGCCCACAGCTTCATCGAGAAGTCGTTGTCGCTGCTCATGCCGGGGCTCAGTTCGCTGCTGTAGCCGCCTACCTTGTGCCACCAGTCGCGATGCACCAGCGTCGGCGGCCAGGTTGCACCGCGCCAGTCGGCGCGTTTCAGGCCCGCCGATGCCGCGACCAGTTCGTCGGCACGGAAATTTTCGACGTCGCGGCCGAAATCGCGAACCACCACGCACGGATTGCGGCTTTCGACCGGCTCGATCATCGTGCCCGACAACATGAACAGATTGTCCGCAGGCATCTCCGGCAGACGGCCCGCCAGCGCGTCGTCCCAGCCGGGACAGCAGAACATGTCGTCGTTCATGTAGACGATGTAGTCCTGCGTGGCGCGCGCCGCCGCGATATTCACCGCGTGGCAGATGCCGATATTGCCGGGCGACGCGGTGTGCTCGATACCCTGCTCCCGCACCCATGCCAGCGTGCCGTCCGAACCGTCGTTGACGTGGACGATGATCTGATGCGTGTGCGTCGAATGACGCCGCAAGCTGTCGATCACGAGCTTCAGGTAAGGCAGGTTGTTCCAGGTCGGGATGATGATTGAGAACATCGGGTACGGTTTCCGCGGTGATTGCCAGGTGGTGCGTGAAAAAGCTGTCGGTGCGATGCCGGTGACGCGTCGATCAGGACGCGCTGTCGTCGTGAAACGGCTTCATCAACGTCAGTTGCGCCGGGAGATCCGGCTCCCAGCCTTCCAGATCTTCGAACGGATACCGTCCAAGCGCGTAGATCACACGCTTCACGCGGCTCTTGAACGGCGCGCGCGGCACGTTCGGCAACGACGCGACCGCGCCGGTCGCCGATTTCCGGATGTACTCGCGGTTGAAGTCTTTCTGCGAAATGCCCCACTTCATCACAAACTCGCGACCGCCGCGATTGCGCCGGATCCGTCCGGTGGTGCGGCATCCGAAATGATAGATGCGGCTCGCGCCAACCGAACGATACACGCGGCAGCCCACCAGCCACAGTTTCATCAGGAAGTCGTCGTCGCTGCTCATGCCGGGACCGAACTCGATGCTGTATCCGCCCGCCATATGCCACAACTGACGGCTGACCAGCATCGGCTGCAGCGCGACGCCGTCGCGGTCTACCGTGGTCATGCCCGATGCGTACGCAAGCAGGCCCGCTTCGTCGAAGTTGTCGGGACCGGTGCCGAAGTTCGCGGCGATCACGTTCGCATTGCCGGTGTCGGTCGGCTCGATAAGCGTGCCGGCCAGATACGCGGCCGAATGGCCGAGCCCGCGCACGGTCTCGACGAACGCGGTATCCCAGCCCGGCGTGCAGAACATGTCATCGTTCATGAACAGGATCCAGTCGCGCGTGGCGAGGCGCGCGACATCGTTCATCGCCACGCACACGCCGACGTTGCCGCGGCTGCGGGTATGCCGGATGCCCTGCTCGCGAACCCAGTCGAGCGTGCCGTCGCTGCCGTCGTTGACGTGCACGAGAATCTCGTGCTCGAACGCCGAATGCCGACGGATGCTGTCGATGCAGAGCTTCAGGTACGGCAGGTTGTTCCAGGTGGGAATCAGGATACTGAACATGGCGTGATGACAGCTTTCATTGTTGGGTGACGCGCGTGCCGCGACCGCGTGTGTCCGCGAAGGTCGCCGTGGCGAGCAGCACCGCGAGTACCGTTGCGTAGAACGCCACGGTCAGTTTGAGATCGAAGGTTTCGACCGTCAGGCCGAAAATCCAGAACGCGACCACGAAGCTCAGACCGAGCAACGCCGCGCGCCGCGCCGCGCCGAGCGGCGCACTCAGGCGTTTCCAGAAGATCACGCCCGGCACGATGTAAATGGCCATCAGCGCGAGCCCGCCTACCACTCCGTAGTCGGTCATATAGGCGAGCAACTGGTTATGCGTTTCGCCCTTGCCGAGTTGCGCGGCGGCCGGCGTCAGCAAACCGGCCTGCGCGAACGCATCCATGCTGTTGCGAAAACCCGCGCCGCCAAGGCCGAGAAACGGATGATTCTCGACGATCCGCGCGGCCGCCTCGTACAGCTGAAGACGGATGCCGAGCGGCGTGTCCTTCTGGCCATGCGCGTATTGCGTGAGATCGAGCGATACATCGTCGGCGCGGTCGCGCACCGTCGGCGACGCGACATACGCGCCGATCATCACGGCCACCACCGCGAGCGGCAACAGGACCTTCCAGCGGCGCGACTTGCCGCGACTCCGCGCATACAGATACACCGCCGCCAGCACCGGCACAGCGACCCAGCCGCCGCGCGAGCCCGTCATCAGCGACGCGGCGATGCCCGCGCCCAACCCTAGAATCTTGAAGCCGCGAACCACGAACCGGTCCTTGCGCCACCAGTTCAGCGACAGCACCGACAATGCGCCGAGCGCGAGTGCGATATCGCCGAAGTGGATCGGATTCAGGAAGCTGCTGCCGAGCCGTCCCAAACCCCAGTCGCGCGGGACGACAAGCAGAATGCCCACCGACGCCCATGCGCCGAAAGCAAAGGAAAGATCCGCCCAGGCGAGCAGCCGGGGCGCGCTTCGGCGCAACACCAGAAACAGCGGCGCGGCACCGAACAGGCGAGCGGGCGAATCCAGCGTGGCGGGCACGATATGGCCGTGCCATGCGCCCGCCAGCGCGACCGCGAGGATCGGGCTTGTCATTGCAATGCACAACACCGTGTCGGTGCGATCCCATGGAAACGCGAAGATCGCGTGACGGGTTCGGGGCATCGCCAGCAACGCCAGCGAAATCATCGCAGCGCCGATGGACACCGCGCTCGCGCCACCGTGGATCAGCAACGTGACCGCGGGATACGTGAGCAGGAAAAGCGCCGGTAACAGGCTGCGTGGGCTGACGCGCAGGAAAGATTTTGTAGTGGGCGTCGACATGTCTTTTGGCTTTGGCCGGCCGGCACAACGTCATGGTCATCAGACCGGATACATGGGGCACCATTGTACCTGGTTCCCGTTCTTTTCCAGGTAATCTCCCGTCGGCGGAAGGCCTCTGGCGGTTGCCGTCGAAGCGCGGGGCGTGCTGTTAAGATGTGCGCTGCATTGTGATCAAGAACTGAGATTGAAGCGAACGATGTGTGCCTTGCTCCGACTTGTCCCCGCCGCCCTGAAGCGTAAGCTCGATTCCGCCGTCCATCGCTCGACTCGCATCCCGTATGCGGGCGTGCCGCACGAACCGGACGTGTTTCTGCGCAAAACCGCGCGCTCGAAAATCATCAAGAAGTATCTGCACAAGTCGCTGCTGCTGAAAGTGCGCGGGCAGACGCGTCTCGAACACCGGAAGGCGCATACCTTCCGCCGGATTCTCTGGATCTACACCGGCAAGCGCAATTTCGGCGACGCCACGATGGATCTGTCCGGGCGCGCGCTGCTGAAGGGCCGCGATATCGAGATCGACCTGTTCACGCTGCCGACACTGCACAAGCTGTTCCACGAAGACGACGTGTTTCGCAACGTCTTCCATGATCTGCGCGAGGTGGAATCGCGACAGTACGACGCAGTGCTGATGTCGGAATACAACCTGCCGTCGATCAAGCTGAAGTCGAAGTATTTCAAGAATTTACCGTTCGCGTCGCTGTTCCGCTTTTTCTACGGTCCCGACCGCAACCAGACCAGCTTCAGCTATGCGGCAATCAGCGACGTGTTCTCGCTCGGTTACTCGGAGCAGGAAATCGCCGCGCTGAGCAAGCCGTATCTGGCGTCGCGCGCCGCCACCACGCATTCGGTTCAAGCAATGTTGCCGGAGCAGCGCTTTATCGCGCTGGCGGTCGGCGGCCTCGACGCGAATCGGACGTACCGGCATTGGCCGGAACTGCTCGATATGATCGACCGCTCGAACGACGCGACCTTGCCCGACCGGATCGTGCTGCTCGGCTCGGACAATGGCCAGTCGATGGCCGATGCGCTGCTCGGCCGCACGTTCAAACGCCTGAAGGTCAGCTCGTGCGTCGGCACGCTGAGCCTGCTGCAATCGCGTGAAGTGATCGCGCATGCGAGCCTGTTCGTCGGCGCGGACGGCGGCCTGATGCACGTCGCGCATTCGACGCCGGCACCGAGCGTGTCGCTGTTCTCGAACAAGGAACCGCCTGCGCTGCGGCTGACCGAGCGCTGCAATTCGATCGGTATTCAAAGCACCGGCGATGTCGACGATATCGCGCCGAACGCCGTGTTCGACGCGATCGGCAAGCGCTTGCGGCAACCGCTGGTCGGCGCGGGCGATATCGTCGAGTTGATCGGCGAGATCGGTGAAGCGGGCACGTTGCACGAAGAAGTCGTGGCGTAAAAGACCGGCCGGACGCGTGACGCGGCGCCGGGTCTAACGCTCACGCAAAAACAAAACCGGCTGTGTTCGGATCGAACACAGCCGGTTTTTTTACGTGCGGGCAAATCCACGCGTATCGACGCTCAGGCCGCGTTCTGCTGGAACTGAATCCGGTGCAGATGCGCGTACAGGCCATTTTGCGCGAGCAGTTCGCGATGGCTGCCGCGTTCGACGATATGCCCCGCTTCCATCACCAGAATCCGGTCGGCACGCTCGATGGTGGACAGCCGGTGCGCGATCACGAGCGTCGTGCGGCCCTTCATCAGGGTTTCGAGCGCGGCCTGAACGTGGCGCTCCGACTCCGAATCCAGCGCGGACGTCGCTTCGTCGAGAATCAGGATGGGTGCGTCTTTGTAGATGGCGCGTGCGATTGCGAGACGCTGGCGCTGGCCGCCCGACAGCATCATGCCGTTGTCGCCGATCAGCGTGTCGATGCCCTTGGGCATGGCCTGCACGGTGTCCCACAAATTGGCGGCGCGCAACGCGGCTTGCACGCGCTCGAGATCCGCCGGCTGTCCGTACGCGACGTTGTTCGCGATCGTATCGTTGAACAGCACGACGTCCTGGCTGACCATCGCGATCTGGCTGCGCAACGCGTGCGTGCCGTATTCCGGCAACGCCACGCCATCGACCAGAATCTCGCCGCCGGTCGGATCGAAGAAGCGCGGCAACAGATTGACGAGCGTGGTCTTGCCGCTGCCCGACGGACCGGCCAGCGCGACCATCTCGCCCGGCGCGACCTTGAACGACACGCCGTCGAGCGTATGGCTCGCGCTCGTGCCGCCCGAGCCGTACGTGAACGACACGTCGCGGAATTCGACCTCGCCCGACGCGCGCGACAGCGCACGGCCGCCGCCCGCCGGTTCCGACGGTTCGTCGATCAGACCGAAAATCAGCTCGCACGCCGTCATGCCGCGTTGCAGCGGCTGGTTCACGTCCATCAGATGCTTGAGCGGCGAGATGATCAGCAGCATCGACGTGACGAACGCGACGAAGCCGCCCACCGTGGTTTGATCCGACGACGACTGCACGACCGCAATCGTGATCACGACGGCCAGCGCGATGGACGCGAGGAACTGCGTCAACGGTTGCGCGAGGCCGCCCGACACCGTCATGCGCATCGCGTAGCCGCGCAGACGACGGCTCATCGAATTGAAGCGCTCGGTTTCGTACTGCTCGCCGTTATGCACCTTGACGACCTTGTAGCCGCCCACGGTCTCTTCGACGATGTACGACAGCTCGTTGGTCAACAGTTGATGCTCGCGATTCAGACGGCGCAGGCGACGGTTGATCTTGCCGACCAGCCAGCCGATTCCCGGCAGCAATACCGCGACGATCAGCGTCAGGCGCCAGTTGAGGTAGAACAGGTAGCCGAGCAGGAAGATCACCGTCAACGAATCGCGCACCAGCGTGACCAGCACGCTGAGCAGCACGTTGAGAATCTGGTTGACCTCGAACACGATGGCGTTGATGACCGTGCTGGCCGTTTCGCGCTGGAAGAACGACACGCTCGAATGGATCATCCGGTCGAACATCTTGATGCGCAGGTCGAGCAGGATGCGATTGGACACGTAGGCGAGCAGATAGCCGGACGCGTATTGCGACACGCCGCGTATCAGCGCGAGGCCGATCACCGCGGTGGGCACGAACCATTTCGCGCTGGTGGCCGCGTGCGCGCCGAAACCCTTGTCGAGCAGCGGCTTGAGCAGCGCGGGAATCGCCGCGTCGGTGGCGGCGCTTCCCGCCATCGCGAGAATCGCGCCGACGATCACCCACAGCAGCGGCTTCACGTACGGCCACAAGCGCTTCATCACGACGACGGGAGACGAGGCCTCGCCGGAACCGATGGGTTTGCTTAAGGTTGGCTTCGAGCTCAAGGAATCCTCTGGAAAACGACATGCGCCCGCGTCATCTCGCGGCGCTAAAAATACAGCATTGTAAACGCTTGCGGTCGGCCGCCGGGGTTCGTAGGCCGAACGGCCGGCCAGCAGGCGCAAACCACCCACTTACCGGAAGTTTCAACGCGTTTCGACGCAGTTGTACCGCATCTCGCGGACGGTTGCCGGATCTGCGGCCGCTTCGCAAAACCGCAACGACGGCTGTGGACGTGCAAACCGCTGTGTATACTTGCGCGACGTTTTTCGCCTGCCTCGACGCCTGCCGGTCCGGGCCCCGCTTCGAACCCGACTCTTTGCTTCGATCTGCATGACACACACCACACTCGGCGTCGCCCTGATCACCCGTAACGCGTCGGCGCGACTTGCCGATTGTCTGTCGGCCGTTGCGTTCGCCGACACAATCGTCGTGATCGATAACGGCAGCACCGACGACACGGTCGAGATCGCGCGACGTCACGGCGCGCAGGTGATGATCGTGCCCGACTGGCCCGGCTTCGGCGCGCAGAAAAACCGCGCGCTCGACGCGCTGAATACCGACTGGGTACTGTCGATCGACGCCGACGAAATCGTGTCGCCGCAACTGGCCGCGTCGATCCGCTCGGCCATCGCGTCGCCCACCGCCGACGTCTATGCGATCGACCGGCTGTCGAGTTTCTGCGGTCACTGGATCCGTCACAGCGGCTGGTATCCGGACTGGATTCCACGTCTGTTTCGCCGCAACGCCGCCCGTTTCTCCGACGATCTCGTCCACGAGCGCCTCGTGTTCGACATGCCGGCGGTGCGGCTCGACGGCACGCTGCTGCACTACTCTTACGAAGATTTCGAAACCGTGTTGCGCAAGCTCGACGCGTATTCGACGGCGGGTGCGGTGCAGCGTTTCGCGGCCGGCAAGCGCGGAAGTCTTGCGCAGGCGATGCTGCGCGGCGCGTGGGCGTTCGTGCGGACGTATGTGCTGCGGCGCGGCTTTCTCGACGGCCGCGCGGGCTTGATGATTGCGCTGTTCAACGCGCAGACGGTGTACTACCGGTTCGTGAAACTCGCGCATCTCGGCCAGGCCAAAACGCGCCGATAAGCACGGGTAGCGGATAGCGGGCGGCGTCCGGCGATTGCCGCGTCACGCCGGTGGGCGTGCGCTGCAACCGCCGCGACGATCATCCGTAGACGATCTCGACCGCGCTGCCTGAAAACTGGCCGCGCAGGTCGGCGAGCAGTTCGTCGGTGGGTTTGACGCGCCACGCGTCGCCCAGCCGCACTTCGCCTTCGGCGTTCTCGCTGCGATAGACGACCTGGACCGCGAGGCCGTTCGGAATATGCACCGGCTGACGCTGACGGTCGCCATAGCCACCACCACCGCCGCCTCCGCCGTTCCGGCCGCCACCACGCGAGGCGGGCACGGGCGCCGCCGCCGGCGGTTCGTCGCTGCCGGCCGAATGCGCTTCCAGCACACGACGCAACGCGAGCGGATCGGCGTTGCCGTTCATCTGCACTTTCACCGCCTGCGCATACCGGCTGCGCGCGCGACCGAGATCCATCACCGTTTCGACGGTAAAGCGGATGCCGCCCGTGAACGCGTCGTTACGCGCCTGACCTTGGACGACCAGCAGTTCGTCTTCCTTGAAGACGGCTTTGTGCGCCTCGAAGACTTCATTGAAGACCGTGACTTCGCACTGACCGGTGCCGTCGTCGAGCAACGCGATCAGCATCTTGCCGCGCTGGGTCATCTGCGTACGCAGCGACACGATGATGCCCGCGACCAGCTTGTCGCGGCCTTCCTTCAGCTCACCGAGCTTCTGGCGCACGAAGCGGCGCACTTCGCCCTTGTATGCGTCGAACAGATGGCCCGACAGGTAGAAGCCGAGCGCACTCTTCTCTTCCTGGAGCTTCTTCTTTTCCGGCCATGCCGGTTCGTCGACCAGTTCGTGACCTTGCGACGGCGCGTCGCCCATGTCGAACAGACCGGCTTGCATCGCGTTGGCGCTGGCCTGTTCGGCCGCTTCCATCGCGAGCGACACCGACGCGATCAGTTGCGCGCGATTCTCGTGCAGCAGATCGAACGCGCCCGCGCGGATCAGCGCCTCGACCGTGCGGCGATTCACCATCCGACGGTCGATCCGGTTGCAGAAATCGAAGATGTCGATAAACGGACCTTCGCTGCGCGCGCGCAGGATTTCTTCGATCGCGTTCTGGCCGCTGCCCTTGATCGCGCCGAGACCGTAGCGGATCGTCTTCGAGCGCTTGCCGTCGGCCTCGGCGACCGGCTCGAAGCGATACGCGGACGCGTTGATGTCCGGCGGCAGCACCGACATGCCGTTCGTGATGCAGTCTTCGAACAGGATCTTGACCTTGTCCGTGTCGTCCATCGCCAGCGACATATTCGCGGCCATGAATTCCGACGGATGGTGCGCCTTCAGCCATGCGGTGAAATACGCGAGCAACGCGTACGCGGCCGCGTGCGACTTGTTGAAGCCGTAGCCCGCGAACTTCTCCATCAAGTCGAAGATTTCGTCGGCCTTTTCGGCGGTCAGACCGTTCTTCGCCGCGCCTTCGCGGAACAGCTCGCGATGCTCGGCCATTTCCTCGGCTTTCTTCTTACCCATCGCGCGACGCAGCAAGTCGGCGCCACCGAGCGAGTAACCGCCGATGATCTGCGCCATCTGCATCACCTGCTCCTGATAGACCATGATCCCGTAGGTCTCTTTCAGGATGGGCTCGACGCGCGGATCCGGATACTCGACGACTTCGCGGCCGTGCTTACGCGCGCAGAAGCTCGGAATCAGGTCCATCGGGCCCGGACGATACAACGCGACGAGCGCGATGATGTCTTCGAAGCGGTCGGGCTGCGCGTCTTTCAGCATGCCCTGCATGCCGCGGCTTTCCAGCTGGAACACCGCGACCGTGTTCGCTTTTTTCAGGATCGAGAACGACGCGGGATCGTCCAGCGGCACCTGCCCCAGCGACCAGTCCTGCTTCGACGGATCGAGACGGCGGATATAGCGCTCGGCCCAATCCAGAATGGTCAGCGTGGTCAGGCCCAAAAAGTCGAACTTGACGAGGCCGACCGCTTCCACGTCGTCCTTGTCGTACTGGCTGACGACGCCGCCGTCTTCGCCTTGCGTGTACAGCGGGCAGAAATCGGTCAACTTGCCGGGCGCGATCAGCACGCCGCCCGCGTGCATGCCGACGTTACGCGTCAGGCCTTCCACGCGCTGCGCGAGTTCGAGCAGCTGATGCACTTCGTCTTCGTTGTCGAAGCGCTCCTGCAGCAGCGGCTCTTCCTTCATCGCGTCGGCGATCGTGACGTGCTTGCCCGGCTTGAACGGGATCAGCTTCGCGACGCCGTCGGTGAACATGTAGCCGAGATCCAGCACGCGGCCGATATCGCGCACCGCGGCCTTGGCCGCCATCGTGCCGAACGTCGCGATCTGCGACACGGCGTCCGCGCCGTACTTCTGCTTCACGTACTGGATGACGCGGTCGCGCCCTTCCTGACAGAAGTCGATGTCGAAGTCGGGCATCGAAACCCGTTCCGGATTCAGGAACCGTTCGAACAGCAGGTTGTAGCGCAGCGGATCGAGGTCGGTCACGCCGAGCGCGTATGCGACCAGCGAGCCCGCGCCCGACCCCCGGCCCGGACCGACCGGCACGCCGTTGTTCTTCGCCCAGTTGATAAAGTCCGCAACGATCAGGAAGTAGCCCGGAAAGCCCATCTTGATGATCGTGCCGCACTCGAATTCGAGGCGCTTGTAATAGGTTTCGCGCTGCGCGTCGCGTTCCGCTTCGGTCGGGAAAAGTTGTTCGAGACGCTTTTCGAGACCGTCTTTCGACAGTTGCACGAGGTAGTCGTCGAGCGACATGCCGTCAGGTGTCGGAAACAGCGGCAATTTCGGCTTGCCGAGTTCGAGCGTCAGGTTGCAGCGCTTCGCGATTTCAACGGTATTGGCCAGCGCCGACGGAATATCGGCGAACTGCGCCGCCATTTCTTCCTGCGTGCGGAAAAACTGGTCGTTCGTGAAGCGCTTCGAGCGACGCGGGTTGGCGAGAATATCGCCTTCGGAAATACACACGCGCGCTTCGTGCGCGGTGAAGTCGTCCGGCGTCATGAACTGCAACGGATGCGTGGCAACCACCGGCAATTTCATCGACGCCGCGAGCGTGACCGCCTGCTGAACGTAGTGCTCGCCGCCCGGCTGGCCGCAGCGCTGCAACTCGATGTAAAACCCACCCGGAAATACTTTCGCCCAGTGCGCGGCATTGCGACGCGCCGCCTCTTCGTTGCCTGCCGCCAGCGCCATCCCGACGTCGCCCTGCTGCGCGCCGGACAGCGCGAGCAGGCCTTCGCCCAGTTCGCCTTCGAGCCACGCGGTTTCGACTTCCGCGCGACCGCGATACTGGTTCGTCAGCCACGCCTTGCTCAACAACTCGCACAGATTCAGGTAGCCGCGCCGGTCCTTGACCAGCAACAGCAGCCGCGAAGGCTTGTCGCGGTCGTCCGGATTGGTGATCCAGACGTCGCAGCCGGCAATGGGTTTGACCCCTTTGCTACGGGCTTCCTTGTAGAAACGGACGAGGCCGAATGCATTGCCGAGATCGGTGAGCGCGAGTGCGCCCTGACCGTCTTGGGCCGCGGCCTTGACGATGTCGTCAAGACGCACGATGCCGTCGGCAATCGAGAATTCGGAGTGAACGCGGAGATGAACGAAGCGGGGATCTGACATGGGCGACATTGTAACTCGCCGCTCCCGAAGATTCGCACCGCAGACCGCGCCGCCAGCCCGCGTTAGCCATCCGGCCAGGTGTGACGATATTTGACCTGCGTTAGCCGTCCGGCCAGCTTCGGCACAACGTCGAGATGAGGGATAATACGGGTTTCGCCCCGTTCGACGGGGCCGCGCGACACTGCCTGCGCATCGCGGCGACGCCACCCTAGAAACGTGGCCGCCCGGCGGAACGGGCCAGGCGCCGGGTCAGTCCAGACACGGCCGCCCGCGTCGCGCCAGCACCTTTTTGCCGGATCATCATGAGCATCGTCAATCTCTCCTCGTACCAGTTCGCGACCATCGAAGACACCGCCGCGTGGCGCCCGCACGTCACCGCGCGCTGCGAAGCGCTGGGTCTGCGCGGCACCATCCTGCTCGCGCCGGAAGGCATCAACCTGTTCGTCGCCGCCCCGCGCGAGTCGACGGATGCGTTTATCGACTACATCCGCCACGACCCGCTTTTCGAGGGCAAATTCGCAGATCTGCAATTCAAGGAAAGCGTGTCGGAGAAGCAGCCGTTTCGCCGGATGCTGGTCAAGCTGAAGCGCGAAATCATCACGATGAAAAAACCGGCCATCCGCCCGGAACTCGGCCGCGCGCCGTCCGTCGATGCGCCCACGCTGAAAGCGTGGCTCGATCGCGGTCACGACGATCACGGCCGCCCGGTGGTGATGCTCGATACGCGTAACGCATTCGAAATCGACGTCGGCACGTTCGACAACGCGCTCGATTACCGCATTACGAAATTCAGCGAATTTCCCGCGGTCATCGAGCAAAACCGCTCGGATCTGGAAGGCAAGACGGTCGTGTCGTTCTGCACGGGCGGCATCCGCTGCGAGAAAGCGGCGATCCACATGAAGGAAGTCGGCATCGACAACGTGTACCAGCTCGAAGGCGGCATCCTGAAGTACTTCGAGGAAGTCGGCGGCGCGCACTATCACGGCGAGTGCTTCGTGTTCGATTACCGCACCGCGCTCAACCCGCAACTCGAGCCGACCGAAACCGCGCAATGCTTCGGCTGCCGCGCGGTCGTGTCCACCGACGCGCAGAAGTCGTCGCTGTACGTGCCGGGCAAAACCTGTCCCGAATGCCATCCCGACACGAAGCATCCGGGCGAAACCCGAGCCGCAGACAAGGCGCGAGCGGCCTGACACGGCACATTACGTCTACGCGACATCACGCAGCGCGGGTTTCAAGCCGCCCGGCCTGGCTGGCTGAGTTGTCCTGACCCGCCCTTTCCGTTCACTCCGCGCTCCACGCACCCGCCCGCTGCGAATGTCTCAGCCTTCCTACCGGGGACGCTTCGCGCCGTCCCCAACCGGCCCGCTGCATATCGGCTCGCTGGTCAGCGCGCTGGCCAGCTGGCTCGACGCGCGCGCGCATCGCGGCATATGGCTCGTGCGCATCGAAGATATCGACGGTCCGCGCACGGTGCCCGGCGCCGCCGATGACATCCTCGCCACACTCGCCCGTTTCGGCATGCACGCCGACCAGCCGCCCGTCTGGCAAAGCGCACGCATCGACCGGTACCGGCAGGCGCTCGCGCAATTGCAGGCCGCCGCCTACGTTTATCCCTGCGGCTGCACGCGCAAGGAAATCGCCGACTCGTTGCTGCACGCGCACGCGCGCCACACCACGCTCGCCTATCCAGGCACGTGCCGCCACGGTCTGCACGGCAAACCCGCGCGCGCGTGGCGTCTGCGCGTGCCCGACGGCGACGCCGCCGTCATCGGTTTCGACGATCGCTGGCAAGGCGCCCAGACGCAGAATCTGGCCACGGAAGTAGGCGATTTCGTGCTGCGTCGCGCGGACGATCAATGGGCGTATCAACTCGCCGTCGTCGTCGACGATGCGGACGCGGACATCACGCATATTGTGCGCGGCGCCGATCTGCTCGACTCGACCGCCCGGCAAATCTATTTGCAACGCTGTCTCGGCGTGGCCTCGCCGTCCTATCTGCACGTGCCCGTCGTCACCAACGGTGACGGCGAAAAGCTCAGCAAGCAGACCGGCGCGACCGCGCTCGATGTGAACCGGCCGCTGGACGCGCTTTGCGTTGCGGCCGGACATCTGGGACTGACGCTGGACAGCGGCGCAGATGCGTCGCTCGAACGGTTTTATGCCGCGGCCACGGCGGCGTGGGCGCAACGCTTCGGCGAATAATCACGCGCGGGCGTCGGCCTGAACGATCCGCAAAAAGAAAACGCCGTCACGAAGACGGCGTTTTGCTTTGCAGCGGATCAGCGCTTCAGCGCATCAATTCGACGACGTCGTCGTCTTGCGCGGCATGCCGAAGCCACCGAGCAGCGCGGCGAGCGGCTGCTTCGACGTCGATTTTTGCGGCGCGGCTTCCTTCACTTCGTCGGCCTTGCGTGCGGACGCGGACGGCTCATACGGCTTCGAGAAAAAATCGTCGACCGGTTGCTGACGATGATGATGCGGACGCTCGAACGACGACGCCGAACCCGGCGTGCGGCGGCGACCGGCGCTGGCGCGCTCGTCACGACCTTCGCGGCCCTCGCGGCTTTCGCGGCTTTCGCGCTCGCGACGCGGACGCTCTTCGTGATGATGGCGAACCGGCGTATCGACCGTCAGATGCTGGACGTCGAGCGGACGCTTGATCAGCTTCTCGATATCGGCGAGCTGCTTGCGCTCGTTCGGGCTGCACAGCGACAGCGCGTCGCCCGACGCACCCGCGCGACCCGTACGGCCGATCCGGTGCACGTAATCTTCCGCGTTGAACGGCAGATCGAAGTTGATCACGGCCGGCAGTTCGGCGATGTCCAGACCGCGTGCCGCGACGTCGGTGGCGACCAGCGCCTCGATTTCGCCGCGCTTGAACGAGTCCAGTGCCTGCATCCGTTCGTTCTGCGTGCGGTCGCCGTGAATCGCCGTGGCGACCACGCCGTCGCGCTCCAGCGCGCGGGCAAGACGGCTCGCGCCGATCTTGCTGTTACAGAACACGATCACCTGCTTCAGGCTGCGATCGCGGATCAGTTTCACGACCGCGCCGGTCTTGTCGCCCTCGGCCACTTCGTAGACGATCTGCGTCACGTTGGTGGCCGTCGAGTTGCTGCGCGCGACTTCGATGGTCTGCGGGTTACGCAGATAGGTCGCCGCGAGCTTCTTGATTTCGCCGGAGAACGTGGCCGAAAACAGCAGCGTCTGACGTTCTTTCGGCAGCAGGTTCAGGATGCGTTGCAGATCGGGCAGGAAACCCATATCGAGCATCCGGTCGGCTTCGTCGAGCACCAGCATCTGCACCTGACCCAGATTCACGTTCTTTTGCTGAACGTGGTCGAGCAGACGGCCCGGCGTCGCGATCAGGATTTCGACGCCACGGCGCAGTTGTTCGGATTGCGGATTCATATCCACGCCGCCGAACACCACCGCGCTACGCAACGACGTGTGCTTGCCGTATGCGTGAACGTTGGCGGCAACCTGGTCGGCGAGTTCGCGGGTCGGCGTGAGGATCAGCGCGCGCACCGGATGGCGCGCCGGCGACGCGCTCGTGCTCGCGTGCGGCAGCAGGCGCTGGATGATCGGCAGCGAGAAGCTGGCCGTCTTGCCGGTGCCCGTTTGCGCCGCGCCCATCACGTCGCGCCCGGACAGCACGACGGGAATGGCTTCAGCCTGGATCGGGGTGGGCGTCGTATAGCCCTGCTCCACGATGGCTTTGAGAATATCGGGCGCGAGGCCGAATTGATCGAAGGTCGCAGTGCTGGGCGTGACGGCTGTGTCGGACATGGTGGCTTTCGCTAAAAATGCGCCTGGCGCGGCGCGCGCGGCTTACGGCAGCATACGGCCGGGGCCGCGGAGGGCATCAGGATGAGGGCGGAGCCACGGCATGCCGCACGACCCAGATCACTGGGAAAAGGATGCGGCCGGCTCCGGCCGACGGAAACACCCGCCGGAAAGGCCGGTATTGTAGCACTTCAGCACAAATACTCATGGCGCGACCGTCGGCTTTCTGCTGCACCGGGTGATGCCGCACCCGGCGCGCGCCGCCGCCGCGACCCAACCAGAACCCGAACACACCGTCAATCCGCAGGCTAGAACACGCTGACGACAGCGCTGTGACAAATGAGCGCCAGTTCGATACGGCTCGACGCCCGCCGCCCGCTCACCACGTCTCGCGCATCACCATCAGCCGCAGTTCGGTCATATCTTCGATTGCGTAGCGCACCCCTTCGCGCCCCAGCCCCGAATCCTTGACGCCGCCATACGGCATGTTGTCCACGCGAAACGACGGCACATCGTTGATTACGACGCCGCCGACCTCCAGCGTATCCCATGCGCGGTGCGCGTGCGCGAGTGAATCAGTAAAAATGCCCGCTTGCAGGCCGAAATCGCTGTCGTTGACGGTGGCGAGCGCGGCGTCGAAATCGTCGAAACGCTCGAGCAGCGCGACCGGACCGAACGCCTCCTTGCGATAGAGATCGGTATCGCGCTTCACGCCTTCGAGCAGCGTCGCTTCGAACATCGCGCCTTCGACCTTGCCGCCCGCGACGATTGTTGCGCCCGCCGCAACGGCGCTCTCCATCCAGCCCGCCAGCCGCTTCGATTCCGATTCGGAAATCATCGGCCCGACGAAGGTTTTCTCGTCTTTCGGATCGCCCATCACCAGCGATTTCGTTTTCGCGATCAGTTTTTCGCGCAACGCGTCGTAAAGGCTCGCGTGAATCAGGATCCGCTGCACGCCGATACAACTCTGGCCGGATTGATAAAACGCGCCGAACGCGAGCCGCTCGACCACGTAGTCGAGCTTGCCGCCCTGATCGGCATCGACGATCGCCGCCGCGTTGCCGCCCAGCTCCAGAATCACCTTCTTCTTGCCCGCTTTCTTCTTCAGATCCCAACCGACCGCCGGCGAACCGGTGAACGACAGCAGCTTGAAACGCTCGTCGGTCGTGAACAGATCGGCGCCGTCGCGATGCGCGGGCAGGATCGAAAACGCGCCTTTGGGCAAATCCGTTTCCGCGAGAATCTCGCCCATGATCAGCGCGCCGACCGGCGTGCGGCTCGCGGGCTTCAGCACGAACGGCACGCCCGCGGCAATCGCCGGGGCGACCTTGTGCGCGGTGAGATTCAACGGGAAATTGAACGGCGAGATAAACGAGCACGGCCCGATCGGCACGCGCTTCACGTAGCCGTGATAACCCTTCGCGCGCGGCGAAATCTGCAGATTCACGATCTCACCGTCGATCCGCACGGCTTCCTCGGCGGCCACCTTGAACGTGTCGATCAGCCGCGTCACTTCGCCGCGCGAATCGTTGATCGGCTTGCCGGCTTCGATGCACAGCGCCATCGCCAGTTCGTCGTAGCGCTCGCGAAAGCGCTTCACGCAATGTTCGAGCACGGCCTGCCGTTTGAACGGCGCGAACGCGCGCAGTTCGGGTTGCGCCGCGACCGCCGCGCCGATCGCCTTGTCGATCGCGGCGGCGTCGGCCATCGCCACGCGCGTCGCGACTTCGCCGCTGAATTTGTCGGTGACCTCGAGATCGGTGTTCGCCGCGACGGCCTGGTTCGCGAGGTAGTACGGGTAAGTCTTTTGCAACATGACACGTCCTCCTTGATGCGAATTTTTACAACTGCGCGCTAAGCCGCTTGATCTCGCGATTCAGCACGCGCTCGTTGTCCGAATAGTCGATCGGCAGATCGATCACGTGCACGCCCGGCGTCGCGAAGCACTCGCGCAGCACCGGTGCGAACTGCTCCGCCGATTCGATCCGATGCCCGATCGCGCCGTAGCTTTGCGCGTACGCGACGAAATCCGGATTCTTCAGCGTCATCCCGTAATCGGGGAAATTCATGTTTTCCTGTTTCCAGCGGATCATGCCGAACGCGTCGTCACGCAAGATCAGCACGACGATATCCAGCTTGAGCCGCACCGCCGTTTCGAGTTCCTGCGAATTCATCATGAAACCGCCGTCGCCGCAGACCGCCATCACCTTGCGGTCCGGATGGACGATTCTGGTCGCGATCGCGGACGGCAAACCCGCGCCCATCGACGCCAGCGCGTTGTCGAGCAGCAGCGAATTCGGTTCGTGCGCACGGTAATAGCGGGCGAACCAGATCTTGTACATGCCGTTATCGAGACACAGAATGCCGTCTACCGGCATCGCCTCGTACACATCGTTGACGATGCGCACCGGGTACATCGGAAAGCGGTCGTCCAGTTGACCTTTAACAAGATGCGCTTCGAAATGCTGTTTGATTTCCTTGAAGCGCGTGAAATCCCAATGTTCCTGACGCGCCGTCAGACTTTCCTTCAGTTGCCACACCGCGTTGGCGATATCGCCTACCACTTCGATCTGCGGGAAATAGACCGTATCGACTTCCGCGCCGAGAAAATTCACGTGAATCACGGTTTTTTCGCCGGCGTCGCCGCTGCGCATAAAGAACGGCGGCTTCTCGATCACATCGTGGCCGACATTGATGATGCAGTCGGCGAGATCGATCGCGCGATGAACGAAGTCGCCATCCGACAACGTGGCGTTGCCCAGCCAGAGCGGATGCGATTCATCGATCACGCCTTTACCCATTTGCGTCGTAAAGAACGGAATACCAATCTGATCGACAAATTCGCGCAGCATCCGCGTGGTGGTTTTGCGATTTCCGCCTGCGCCGATCATCAGCAACGGATGCTTCGCGGCCATGATTGCCTCGACCGCGCGCGCGACCGCCTTCTGCTCGGCAATCGGCCGCCGGCTGTAGCTTTTCGGGATCGGCTTGCCGTCGCCCTCTTCGTGGGCGACGTCTTCCGGCAATTCCAGATGCGTCGCGCCAGGACGCTCTTCTTCAGCCTGTCGGAATGCTTCGCGCACGAGCGCAGGAATATTCCCAATCGATACGATCTGCCGCGTGTACTTGGTCAGCGGCTCCATCATCCGGACCACGTCCACGATCTGAAAATGGCCTTGCTTGCTGGTCTTGATCGGCTTCTGGCCCGTGACCATCAGCATCGGCATGCCGCCGAGTTGCGCGTAGGCGGCGGCCGTCACGAAATTGGTCGCGCCCGGCCCGAGCGTCGCGAGACATACGCCGGTGCGACCGGTCAGCCGGCCGTAAGTCGCGGCCATAAAACCGGCCGCCTGTTCGTGACGCGTTAGCACCAGCTTGACTTTCGAGCGGCGCAACGATTCGAGGAGATCGAGATTTTCTTCGCCGGGGATGCCGAATACATACTCGACACCCTCGGCTTCCAGCGATTTGACGAACAGATCCGATGCTTTCATGAAGAGTCTCGCTTGACGAAGATAGAGTCTGGTGACGACGGATCAACGGGTCGAACGGGAAGCGCTTTGCGATGAAGCGTGGTTGTCACACGCGGCGTCCGGAGTCGGATCGTGGATGCGTGCGATAACGAGGGGGACAGCTTACTACCGGGGGAGAAATGCTGCGCGGAGCCCGCCAGGGACGACGGGCGCGCGAGAAGTGAGATCAGTAGACCGGCAGATCAGCGAACGATGGTCACGCAGTCGGAGAGAATCGGCGGCGCGTTTTCGCCTTGCATGGTGTCGTAGAGATCGGCGCGCGGACCCTTGGTCCACCATACGTAGCTGCCCGCCTGGTAACGCACGCCCGATGCGGCCACGGTGTCGACGAACAGCAGCTGTTTGCCCTTCACCGGCACCAGCGCAAAACTCTGGCCGTTCGCGGTGTTCCAGTAAGTGACCTGCAAGATGCGGCCGGTGGCGCAGGTGTACTTCTGCATCAGCCGGTTTTTGGTCTGGATTTCCGCGAGCCGCAACGGCGCGGCCCACGATGTACTTGCCGTGATCGACGTTATCGACGTCAACACGACTGCGGCAGCGAGTGTCACGGCGCGTCGGATCATCGGTTCCTCGGGGATGGGACGGGTGGGACGAATGGCACGTTGAGGACGGATCGGATCGGGATGACTGACGGTCCGGGCCGCCCGATCACGGGTCGATCACGGCGGCGCACGCGTCGGTGGGTGCGGCCGCAACGTGGCCGACCAGCGGCACGATCTTCAGCCCCGCCGATGCGACCCGACACGGCGCGGCAGCCAGTCCGCAGCCGGTCAGACCGGCCGTAAACGCGACCAGCGCGGCCAGCGCACCGACGCGGGACAGTGCGGCAATACGCGACCTGCCCGAACCGGACGCGGGGAACACCGCACGCTGAATGTCATCGCCGGGCACGCCCGGCACATCGGACCGGCAAACCGCGCCGGGGACTGCGGTGAAACGTTCGGCTTTCATGCGCTGACTCCGGACTTCGACTTCCGACTTCGATTGCGTTTGCGACTTCTTGCGCGATTTCTTTCGCGATTTCAATCGCGTTTGCGAGCTGCGGCGCCACTTCGCGCCGCGAGACCCGCCGGACGCCCGACTGGCCAATCTCTACAGACAGACCGCGCGCATGCCGTTGCGTTCAACGATCGCGCGTGAATCGGGCGTAGTTCACCCGTGAATTTGCGCGGAGGCAAGAAGGTGTCGAACGCGCCGAACCCTGCCACCGCCGCCATCGTCATCGCCTTCGCCGCGTCAGTTCAAACGCGGCTTGAGGCTTACTTCGCCGACACGGGACGCACCGCCGCCGCCGATTGCTTCGCACGCGACCGGGCTTCCTCGACGGAATCCGCAGTGGCGAGCGCAACACCCATCCGGCGCTTCGCGAAACTCTCCGGCTTGCCGAACAGACGCAGATCCGAATTCGGCACCGTCAGCGCCGCCGCGACGCCTTCGAAGGCAATGCCCGCTTCGTCGAGTCCGCCGTAAATCACGGCCGACGCGCCCGGCGCACGCATGCTCGTGTCGACCGGCAAACCGAGAATTGCGCGCGCGTGCAACTCGAACTCCGAGAAGCGCTGCGTTGCGAGCGTGACGAGGCCGGTATCGTGCGGACGCGGGCTGACTTCCGAGAACCACACGTCGTCGCCGCGCACGAACAGTTCCACACCGAACAGGCCACGACCGCCGAGCGCCTCGGTGACCTTGTGTGCAATCTCGCGCGAACGTTCGAGCGCGAGCGGGCTCATGGGTTGCGGCTGCCACGATTCGACGTAGTCGCCCGCGACCTGCACGTGCCCGATCGGATCGCAGAAATAGGTGGCCGTGTTGCCCGTCGCCGGGTCGATTGCGCGCACGGTCAGTTGCGTGATTTCGTATTCGAAATCGATAAATCCTTCGACGATCACGCGACCGCCCTTCACGCGGCCGCCGGCCTGCGCGTATTGCCAGGCCGGTTCGACGTCGGCGTCGCTCTTCAGCACCGACTGGCCCTTGCCCGACGACGATATCACCGGCTTGACGACGCACGGATAGCCGACCCGGGCGATGCCCGCTTGCAGTTCTTCCAGTGAATCGGCGAATGCGTACGGCGACGTCGCGAGGCCGAGTTCTTCGGCGGCGAGACGGCGGATGCCTTCGCGGTTCATCGTCAGTTGCGTGGCGCGCGCCGTGGGGATCACTTCGGCGATGCCTTCGGATTCGATCGCGGCGAGCGCGTCGGTCGCGATGGCTTCGATCTCCGGCACGATCAGGTGCGGGCGTTCCTGCTCGACCAGCGCGCGCAGCGCCGCGTGATCCGTCATGTCGATCACGTGCGAACGATGCGCGACCTGATGGCCCGGCGCATCCGGATAACGGTCCACCGCAATCACTTCGACGCCGAGGCGCTGAAGCGCGATGATCACTTCCTTGCCGAGCTCGCCGGCGCCAAGCAGCATCACGCGCGTAGCCGATTTGGAAAGCGGGGTGCCGATCCGTTGACCGATCTGCATGGGGACTCCAGAAAAATGTCGGATGAAACGTGTGAATTGGATCACCGATGTTAACATGCGGGCCTCCCGCGAAGGCACCGCGCACCCCTCGTCCAGAAGACATAGGCGCCACTTGGCGCTCGCGTGCGGCGAGTGTAGTGCGTTACCCTTACGCCTTCGCCAGTTTGAAGAGACACGACGCCATGCTTCCAACGTATTCCGCGCAACGCGCTCACCGCGCTGTCCGTTCCGTTACGCGTGCCGTCATGCGTCCTGCCGCAAGCTCGTTGCGCACCGCGCTCGGCGCGCTGACGCTCGCCGCGCTGCTGGGCGCGTGCGCGATGCCGAAGCATTCCGACACGCAAGCCGCGCCGCCCGACCCGTTCAACCCCGCGGCGACGCAATTGCTCGACGACACGCAATGGGCGCTGAGCGGCTGGCAACACGGCGACGGCAGCGCACGCGCCGTGCCGGGCCAGGACAACGGCGGCCCGTTGACGCTCGATCTGTCCACCGCGACCGGCCAGCGTCATGTCAGCGGTTTCTCAGGCTGCAACCGTTACACCGGCGTCTACACGCTGAACGACGGCAAGCTCGGATTCGGGCCGCTCGCCGGCACGCGCAAGGCATGCATGACGCCGGGCGCCGACATCGAAGGCGAATATCTGAAAGCGCTCGCGCATATCGACCGCAGCGGCGTGCAGATGAAGGCGCCGCAGCAGTTGCAGTTGATCCTCGATAACGGCGACACGCTGACGTTCACGCGTCGCGCGAAGTAAAACGCGGCGCGCGATTTGCGCCGCGCATCGCTCATGCGCGCTTTTTTCTGTTCGCAATCGTTTTCCGATCTGGTAGGTTCCTGATGGATCCGGCGCGGGCGCGGCGGGTTCGGGTTCGCCTTTGACAGCGGGTCGCGCGCCGGTCCGCTGTCCGGCCGGACGCGAATCGAAGCCCCGATCGAACGCCCGATGCGCCGACGCGTTACGTCTGTCCTCGAAGCATCGCGCTTCGCCGGTTTAAACTCGACGGGTTTGCGTTTTCGCAGGTCCGTCATTCGTTGATGTCTAGCATGCACACGGTAGTTTTCGGCTGGTTCGGCGTGTCGGCCGTCTGGTTTCTTCCCCTTCTGGTGCGTCTCGCGCTGTCGGCTCTGCCCGGCGGCGTCGGTCTGCGCGGGCCTGGCACGATCCGTCTGTGGCTCGGTTTCATTTGCGTGCTGATCGCGAGTTGCACACTCGAAGCGTCGCTCGGGATTGCCGGGATGGACGGCCTCGGCCACGCGCTCGCGACGGGCTTCGGTCATCTGCTCGGTCACATCGGCACGCCGCTCGCGATGGCCGCGCTGTTCGTCGTCAGCCTGCCGTGGCTGCTCGGTTTCCATTGGGGCAACGTCGCCGTGTGGGCCGATGCCGCGTTCGGGCTCGGCCTGTCGCGCGGACTCGCGCGGCGCGACGACGATGCCCGCCGTCATCGCGATACCGGCCGGCGCGACTACGAGGACGCGCTGCCCGCGCATTCGATCACCCCGACCAACACGATGGCGCCGAAGTCCAACGGGCGCTACGCCCGGCCAACCGTGTGGCGTCCGCCCGTGTCGCCGAAGCGCGCGAAGGGCGCAGCGGGCGCCGCGGGTGCGACGACGGCGCGCGGTGTGGCGGGTGCGGCCGGTGTCGGCGCGGCGGGAATCGCGTCGGGCGCGACGGCGGGTTCTGCGGGCTATGGCGGTTCTGCTTCGTCGGCTTCGTCGGCTGGCGGTTCTGCGGGCGTTTCTGCGGCGGCTTCGGCCCATGCAGGTAAGGAGTCGGCTACCGGCGCGGCGCGCGATGCGTGGCGTGCCGGTCATGGCAGCGCACCGTCGTCGAATGCGGGTGTCGGCGGTGGGTTGAACGGCGCGCGCAACGCGCCGTCGCCTGGCGGGTTCGCTGCACATGTTGCATCGTCGGGCGCGGCTGCGCCTGTCAACGCGTCTGCGGGTGCTGCGTTTGCGTCGGGGGCTGCGTCGGCTTCGGCGCCCTTCCCGGCCACCGGTTCCGTAACGAACGGACAGCCCGCGCGCGACACGGGTTTGCTGAAGATGCGTAGCGATATCCGCAAACCCACGCCCTGGACACCGACGGAACCCGTCGCGCCCGCTGGTTGGCTGCACGAACCGGTGCGCGCAACGCGTCCGTCGAACGGCAGCGAACTGCCTCCGCGCGATGTGCCCACCCGCCCGGATTCGCCGCTCGATCGTGGCGTGCGCACCGAGCTCGGCGCGACCGGCTCGCGTCCGCTGAACGCGGCGGGTGTGACTGGTTTGGCTGGTGCGGCTGGCGCGACCGGCTCGCGTCCGCTGAGTGCGGCTGGTTTGGCTGGTGCGGTTGGTATGGACAGCGCCGTTGGCGCGACGACGGGCGGTGCGGCCACGAAGACCGCTGGCGTGGTCGCGGGTATCGGCGCTGCGGGCGCGGCGCTCAACGCGCACGCGACCCCGCTCGCGGCCGGCGCAGCGGCAAGTGCCGCTGCGGCTTCGGCGGCAGGATTCGGACGGTCGGCGGCAACGGCTGCGCCGGGTTCGATCGACGCGACTCGCACGGCCAATGGCGCGTCGCGTCCCGTGCAGGGCGCTACGTTTTCGTCGCCCCGCCCTGCCGGTGAGCAGCCCGGCGTTCAACGCACGACCGCTCAACCTGCACCCGCCGCGCCGACGACTCGCGTACCGACGTTCTCGCGTCCTGTCGGCGGAACACCGAACATCACGCCGCCGCCGAGCGTCCAGGCAACGTTGCGCAGCATCGAGGAAAACGCCGCGCGCTGGACAACGATGGCCGGTGCAAGCCTTGCACGACGCAACGGCACGGACGCGTTGAAATTGACGAGAACGGTCGAGCCGCCGGTCGCGGCGTCCGGTGGTTCGGGTCTGTCGGCGGATGTGGCGAGTTGGCCGACTCCGGCAACGCCGTCTGTGTCTGCGTCGGCAACGGGCGTCGAGCATGACGCGATCGATGTATCGAGTCTCACGAATCACACGACGCAAGCATCGAACGGACACGTCCCGGTGGAAACCGCGATCAACGCCGTCAACGTGCCGTCAAACGACAACCCGACGATCGACGCCAACACGCCGCTATCGACCGGCGCGTCGCCGTTCGGCGCGGTGGCTTCGACGTTGGGCGTCGCAGCGCATGCCGAGCAGATGCCGACGTCGGCGTCGAACCACGCCGCACCTGACGACGCCGCATCTCAGACCGCCGATGCGCCGTCCGATAACGGATACGCCGACGACATCATCGACATGTCGTTCATCGATCCGACGACCTTGCACGCGCACGCATTCGTCACTGGCGAATCGGCGGCGGTCGAGTCGCAGGACAACGCCCGTCATGACGCGCCTACGCCGTTCTCGACGCCGCATACACCGCCCGCCATCGACATCGGGATGATCGAGTCGTGGCTCGGCACCGACGTGGATCTCGCCGTCACGCCGCAGTCGAATGTGGCGGAATCGCGTCCGGTCGATCCGGTGTCCTCGCAGGCTGTGTCGTCGGCGCGCGCGGTTGATGCTGACGATGCGGTTGACGTTCAAGCTGCACGCGCCGCGTTTCCGACGTCGGAAACAGAAACCGAAAACGCCGCGCCTGTTGTGGCTGCGAGTGAGGCATTGCCGGTATCGGTTGCAGCATCGCCGGCACTGTCGGCTGCGGCTGCGGCCGCGTCTGTGACGGCCGCCTCTGCCGCGTACGCGCCTGGCATGCTGGCATCCGCTGCGTACAACTTCGTCAGCGTCGGACAAGGTACGGCCACGCCTGTGACGTACGTGCCGAAAACGCCAGCGCTTGCGACACCAGCGGTTGTCACCACGCCAGCACCGGAACCTGTGGTTGTTGCGCCCGCGGCACCTGCACCTGCACCCGCACCTGCACCTGCTGCATCCGCCCCGCCCGCGCCTGTGTTTGCTCCTTCGCTTCCGCCCGTGACAGCCGCACCATCGGCCACGCCTGTGACGTCAGCACCAACACCCGCAACAACGACGACCGTTTCGCCAGTCGTCGTTGCGACGACGGAATCCGTCAAACCGCTCGCGCCGTGGGAAACCACCAACGACCTGCGGATAGCCCAGTCAGCAGCGTCCGCGATGAACACATCGACCACAGCCGCCGCATCGGCTACTGCTCCGACTCCGGCTCCGGATGCGCGCATCGCACCGGCCAGCGCGCCTGATGTACCCGCAGCACCGACTACCGCTCCCGCTCCGGCTCCGGCACCCGAGCCAGAACCCGCACCACAATCCCTCTCGACCGCCGCAACCGCGCCGTCGAACGTCGTACGATTCCCGCATTTCAGCGGCGTGTCTCAGGTCGCCGCACCGGCCGCGACGCAGCCGTCCAGTCACACGATCGACGACGACGCACTCGCGCCCATTCGACCGGAACCCGACCGCTTCGTCGCCGCAACCAACACCGCAACCGGAAACGCGCACGAACCCGCACCAGAAGCCGAAGCCGAATACAACGCCGAACCCGAGCAGGAACCGGAACAACCGCTACCGCCCCACCAGGCGCAAGCACAACCGCAACCGCAACCGCAGCCCCAACCCGAACCCGCACGCACCATCGCCCCGCGCCCGAACGCGTTCGAATTCCGTGCGCCGTCGGCATCGATGGTGGAACTGCCCGGGCTCGACCTGCTCGCCCCCGCCGACTCCGATGTCGAACCGGTCTCCGAGCAGAAGCTCGCCGATACCGGTCAACTGATCGAGCAACGCCTGCAGGAATTCAAGGTGCCCGTCACCGTCGTCGGCGCGTCGGCGGGGCCGGTGATCACGCGCTTCGAAGTCGAACCCGCGCTCGGTGTGCGCGGCAGCCAGATCGTCGGGCTGATGAAAGACCTGTCGCGCGGACTCGGCCTCACGTCGATCCGCGTCGTCGAAACAATTCCCGGCAAGACCTGCATGGGCCTCGAATTGCCAAACGCCAAACGGCAGACCATCCGGCTGTCGGAAATTCTCGAAGACAAGGTCTACCAGCACTCGCATTCGAACCTGACGCTCGCGATGGGCAAGGACATCACCGGCAAGCCCGTCGTCACCGATCTCGCCAAGGCGCCGCACATGCTGGTGGCGGGCACGACCGGTTCGGGCAAGTCGGTGGCGATCAACGCGATGATCGTGTCGTTGCTGTACAAGGCCACGCCCGAAGACGTCCGGCTCATCATGATCGACCCGAAGATGCTGGAACTGTCGGTCTATGAAGGCATTCCGCACCTGCTCGCGCCGGTCGTCACCGACATGAAACTCGCCGCCAACGCGCTCAACTGGTGCGTCGGCGAAATGGAAAAGCGCTACCGGCTGATGTCGGCGGTCGGCGTGCGGAATCTGCCCGGCTTCAACCAGAAAATCCGCGACACCGAAGCTGCGGGCAAGAAGCTCGGCAATCCGTTTTCGCTGACGCCCGAAGCGCCCGAGCCGTTGGCGCCGTTGCCGCTGATCGTCGTCGTGATCGACGAACTGGCCGACCTGATGATGGTCGCGGGCAAGAAGATCGAAGAGCTGATCGCGCGTCTCGCGCAGAAGGCGCGTGCGGCCGGCATTCACCTGATCCTCGCGACCCAGCGGCCGTCGGTCGATGTGATCACCGGTCTGATCAAGGCCAATATTCCGACGCGCGTCGCGTTCCAGGTGTCGTCGAAAATCGACTCGCGCACGATCCTCGACCAGATGGGCGCGGAATCGCTGCTCGGTCAGGGCGACATGCTGTTCCTGCCGCCGGGAACCGGCTATCCGCAGCGCGTTCACGGCGCATTCGTCGCCGACGAGGAAGTGCACCGGATCGTCGAGCATCTGAAGCAGTTCGGCGAGCCGCAATACGAGGAAGGCATTCTCGAGGGTCCCGCCACCGACGGCGCGTCGCAAGATCTGTTCGGCGAAACGCCCGACGCCGAAGCCGATCCGCTCTACGACGAAGCGGTGGCGTTCGTGGTGCGCTCGCGGCGGGCGTCGATCTCGTCGGTGCAACGTCAGTTGCGGATCGGCTACAACCGCGCCGCGCGCCTCGTCGAGCAGATGGAAGCGGCGGGCCTCGTGTCCGCGATGAGCATCAGCGGCAGCCGTGAAGTGCTTGCGCCGGGCGGCCAGGCCGAATAAGCCCGGAACACGGTCCGGCATGGAACGGCGCGGTTCGAAGCACCGCATCCCAACGAAAAACGGGCGACGCCTCGCAAGGCGTCGCCCGTTTTTTTATCTCGCGCGCGTTATCGAAGCCCGACGCGGCGCGAGCGCGATTACATCGGCGAGACCAGCTTGAAGTCCACCGGCGAGCCGATCTCCAGCCGCTTCGGGTTGGCTTCGAGCATGCCGGTTTGCACGTCGCGCCGGAACACGTACGCGGTGTCGCTGTTCTGGTTGCCGACGATCAGCCACTGGCCGGTCGGATCGATCGCGAACTCGCGCGGCGACTTGCCCAGACTCGATTGACGGCCGATCAGCGTCAGATGACCGTTCGAAGGGTCGACCGAGAAGATCACGATCTCGTTGGCGTCGCCGCGATTGCTGACGTACAGGAAACGTCCGTCCGGCGACAGATGGATCGCGGACGCGCCCACCGCGCCCTTGAAGCCCGGCGCGGTCAGCGACAGCGATTGCAGCGGCTTCAGATGACCGTCGTGATACGCGAACGTGGTGACGGTGCCGCCCATTTCGCTGGTCAGATACGCGAATTTTCCATCGCCGCCGAACACCAGGTGACGCGGGCCGCTGCCCGGCTTCACGTCGGTGTAACGCCATTCGGTCGGGCCGAACAGGCCGCGGCTGCCGTCGGGCGTGTAGCGGTACGAATACAGCTTGTCCGCGCCGAGATCCTGCGCGAACAGATACTGGCCGTCCGGCGAGAACACGGTGGAGTGAACGTGCGCGTTGTCCTGACGTCCCTTGACCGGGCCTTTCGCTTCATGATGCACGGTCAGCACCGCATTGCCGATCTGGCCGTCGGCCTGAACCGGGAACGCGGCAAAGCTGCCGCCCGGATCGGCGGCGACCGAGTAGTTCGCGGTCAGCAGATATTTGCCGTCCGGTGACAGGCTCAGATAACACGGGTCGTTGCCTTCCGACGAGACCTTGTTCAGAAACGTCAGCTGGCCGCTGGCCGGATCGAAACCGAACGCGCTGATGCCGCCGCGTTGCGATGCCGGGCCGTTGTCGCCGGGCAGTTCGTTGACGGCGAACACGTGGCGCCGGTCGCGGCTCACGACGAGATACGACGGATTGACCGTCTTCGCCACCGACACGCGCGTGGCGTCGCCGGTTTTCGTATCGAAGCGGTAGACGTAGATACCTTCGCTTTTGGCACCGGTGTAGGTGCCGACGAGCATGTCATAGACGCCGTCGGCGGGAACCGGGCCGGTGTCTTGCGCGAATGCATGGGAAGCGACAATCGAGGCCATCACGAGGAAACCTTTTATTATCGAACTGGCAGGCGTGGAAGCGGCGGCGGCACAACCGGCGGCACGGTCACTGCGATACATACGACCTCCTTGGGCAACGGGTTTTCAGAGTTGTAGTGATGTCGCTGGTCTGCCGCGCGTCGCCGGAGCGATCGGGTTGCTGCTGGTCTGGCTGGTGCATTGTTATCGTGTCGTGTCCGGTAGAGCGTACAGGCCGCGCGATCATAGCTGGCGCGCGACCGGTACGTCGGCAAGTATAGAAGCGTTGTGCCGCGCACGCATTCCAACCGGGCCGATGCCACGACCCATGCGCGTCTGTCGTACATCCGATGTGCGCCTGAAATTTTCCTAACGCAGTCCAACCACGGAGTTTCCATGAACGTCACACTCAGTCTGGGCCCGCTCGTATCGTTGATCGCCGGCGTCCTGATTCTCGTGATGCCGCGTCTGTTGAACTACATCGTCGCGCTCTATCTGATCATCATCGGCATCATCGGAATCTTCGGGATGGGCGGCTCGCACTTCTGATCGCGCAAGCCGTCCGCGCCGCGCAGGCGCGCATCAACGCAAACGGGCGCGAACCTCGACGGTTCGCGCCCGTTTTTACGTGAGCTCGACGATCCTGCCACCGATCCGGAAACCCTCAGCCGTTCGACAGCTGTTCGAGCCGCAAGCGCCCCTGCAACGACAAGCCGCCGACCGCATACTGGCCGTCGCCACCGCGGTAATGCCGGAAACACGCGCGCTCGGTCAGAAACGCGAGCGCGGTCTGCATGCCGTTGCGCGACAGACCGAGGCGTCGGTGATCGAGCGGCAACATCGCGTCGTCGGACAGTTGACTGGCGGCGGAGAGTATCGTGATGCAATCGGATTTCGACGGGTTCAGCATAGTGATCCTCGGAAGAAAACGTTGCGGCGGGGAACGGCGAAGGATGGGACGACGTCGGCGCCGCAAAATTACAAACACCATGCAGCACCACGAATCGATTTTATGCAGAGCGCGACACGTTTGCCAACATTCGTGCGACGAAAACTGTGCGCGGCGCCGCAACCGGCCTGGCGCGCAATCGCAGGCCCGGCATGTCGCGCGTCGGGCACTGCCCGCATATCGCACAATGGCTTGACGCGCAAAGCGCACTGAACCATTGCCGGACGTCGGAGTCCGGTTAACCATTGTCCGATCAGGTCGCTTTCCGGTTCTCTATGCCCGCAAACATCGAAGACTATGCACTCGTCGGCGACGGCCACACGGCCGCGCTGGTTTCCCGCAACGGCTCGGTCGACTGGCTCTGCTGGCCACGTTTCGACTCCGGCGCCTGTTTCGCCGCGTTGCTCGGCACCAACGACAACGGCCGCTGGCTGCTCGCGCCGGCCGCGTCGGTCGAAGCCCCCGAATCCGTCACGATCACGCGCCGCTATCGCGGCGAAACGCTGATCCTCGAAACCGATTACGACACGCCGGAAGGCGCGGTCACGGTGATCGACTTCATGCCGCCGGGCAACGGCTGGTCGGAGATGGTCCGCATCGTCGTCGGACGGCGCGGCACCGTGCGGATGACAATGGAACTGGTGCTGCGCTTCGATTACGGCGCGTCGATTCCGTGGGTCAGCCGCCTCGACCACGAAAGCGGCATCAAGGCGATCGTCGGTCCGGATACGGCCGTGCTGCGCACGCCTGTCGATCTCCACGGCGAAAACATGCGCACGGTCGCGACGTTCACGGTGTCGGCGAACGAACGCGTGCCGTTTGCGCTCGCGTATTCGGCGTCGCATCTACGGATTCCGCCCGCGCGCGATCCGCATACGTCGCTCGCGCGCGCCGACAATCACTGGCGCGAATGGTCGGCGCGCAACACGATCGACGGCAAATGGGCCGCGCCGATCCGCCGTTCGCTGATCACGCTGAAAGCGCTCGCCTACGAACCGACGGGCGGCATCGTCGCCGCGCCGACCACCTCGCTGCCCGAGCAGCTGGGCGGCACGCGTAACTGGGACTACCGCTACTGCTGGCTGCGCGACGCGACGATCACGCTGCTCGCGATGATGCGCGGCGGCTACTACGACGAAGCGCGCGCGTGGCGTTCGTGGCTGGGCCGCGTGATGGCCGGCGCGCCCGAGCAGTTGCAGATCATGTACGGGATTGCCGGCGAGCGTCGCCTGCCCGAATTCGAAATCGACTGGCTGGCCGGTTATCAAGGCGCGAAGCCGATCCGCGTCGGTAACAACGCTGTCGGCCAGTTGCAACTCGACGTGTACGGCGAAGTGATGAACGCGCTGCACCTCGCGCGGGTGGGCGGCCTGCAGGCCGACGAAACCGCGTGGAACGTGCAGTGCGCGATGCTCGAACATCTGGAAACGATCTGGCAGCAACCCGACGAAGGCATCTGGGAAACGCGCGGCGGCCGCCAGCATTTCGTGTTTTCGAAAGTGATGGCGTGGGTGGCGTTCGACCGCGCGATCAAGTCGGCGGAACTGTTCGAACTGCCCGCCCCGCTCGCGCACTGGCATACGCTGCGCGACCGGATACACGCGGAAGTCTGCGAGCAAGGCTGGAACCCGACGCTCGGCGCGTTCGTCCAGCATTACGGCGCGGACCGGCTCGACGCGAGCGTGTTGCTGCTGCCCATGATGGGTTTCCTGCCGCCCACCGATCCGCGCATCGTCAGCACCGTGGCGGCCGTCGAGCGCGACCTGATGCACGATGGTTTCGTGCTGCGGTACCGCACGAGCGAATTCGACGACGGTTTGCCGCCTGGCGAAGGCACTTTCCTCGCGTGTAGTTTCTGGATGGTCGACAACCTCGCATTACAAGGTCGCGTCGACGAAGCGCATGCGATGTTCGAGCGCCTGCTCGCGCTCGCCAACGATGTCGGGCTGCTCGCGGAAGAGTACGACCCGGCCGCCAAACGCCTCGTGGGCAACTTCCCGCAGGCTTTCTCGCACGTGGCGCTGGTCCATACCGGACTCAACCTGATGAAACACGAACAGGAGATGGCGAAAGCCACCGGTCAACCTGCGCATAACGGCATGAAAGCTGCTTGACTTAAGCCTGATGGATGCCCTGATAGCGGCACGGCAGCATCGTCGCTAGCATGATTCCATGACCGTTTTGCGCCTGCGGAAGCGCCAATTTGCTGCGTTGCACAAATCCGTGTTGTTCGATATGATCGAAAACGACTGACGGCCGGGCAAGTCTGTCGAGACCTGCCCGACCGCCGCAACGCACACGCGAGTTTGCAATTTCCTCTGCAAACCGCCCAACACCGGAGCACCCATGCTCTATCAAATGCATGAATTCCAGCGTGCGCTGTTGAGCCCGCTGACCGCCTGGGCACAGGCAGCATCGAAATCGTTCGCGAACCCCGCCAGCCCGTTTGCTTATGTGCCGGGCGCCACCCGCCTCTCCGCTGCTTACGAACTCCTTTACCGTCTTGGCAAGGATTACGAGAAGCCCGAGTTCAATCTTCATCAGATCGTCAAGGACGGCCACAACATTCCGATCGTCGAACAGACGATCCTGGAAAAGCCGTTTTGCCGTCTGTTGCGCTTCAAGCGTTTCGCCGACGACAGCGAAGCCGTCGCGCAACTGAAAGACGAACCCACGGTGCTGGTGTGCGCGCCGTTATCGGGACACCATGCGACGCTGCTGCGCGACACCGTGCGCACGCTGTTGCAGGATCATAAGGTGTACATCACCGACTGGCTCGACGCGCGCATGGTGCCGCTCGAAGACGGCGCGTTCCATCTGGACGACTACGTGGCGTATATCCAGGACTTTATCCGTCATATCGGCGCGAAGAACCTGCATGTGATCTCGGTGTGTCAGCCTACGGTGCCGGTGCTCGCGGCTATTTCTCTGATGGCGAGCCGCGGTGAAGACACCCCGCGCACGATGACGATGATGGGTGGCCCGATCGACGCCCGCAAGAGCCCGACCTCGGTGAATTCGCTGGCCACCCAGCACTCGTTTGAATGGTTCGAAAACAACGTGATCTACACGGTGCCGCCCAACTATCCGGGCGTGGGCCGCAAGGTGTATCCCGGCTTCCTGCAGCACACCGGTTTTGTCGCGATGAATCCGGAGCGTCACACGGCGGCGCACTGGGATTTCTACCAGAGCCTGCTGCGCGGCGACGAAGACGACGCCGAAGCGCACCGCCGCTTCTACGACGAATACAACGCGGTGCTCGACATGGCCGCCGAGTACTACCTCGAAACGATTCGCGTGGTGTTCCAGGAATTCCAGCTTGCCGAAGGCACGTGGGTGATCGACGGCGAACCGGTCCGTCCGCAAGACATCAAGAACACCGCGCTGTTCACGATCGAAGGCGAACTCGACGATATTTCCGGCGACGGTCAGACGCGCGCTGCTCAAGACCTGTGCAGCGGCATTCCGGCAAAAAACAAACAGCATTTCACCGCTGAAAAATGCGGCCATTACGGGATTTTCTCGGGACGCCGCTGGCGCACGATCATTTACCCGCAGTTGCGCGATTTCATTCTCACGCACAACAAGGCGCCGAAAACCGCGAAGGAAAAAGTCGAAGCGTGATCCACGGATAAACCGGCTTTCAAAAGCCGAACGATTACCTGAAATGGCGCTGACGTGCAGCATCGAAAACGGCCTCCAGAGAGGCCGTTTTTCGTTGTCGCGGGTAATGAACTGTTGAAACCGCTAAACCGGCAAACCGCTAATGCGAATACCTCACTTGCGCATCAGATACGCAAGTAGCAACTCGGTATTCATCTGCACGATCTCGCTGCGTTCGGACGGCGTACTGAAGTCGCGGCCGAGCGTGGCTTCGAGCGTGAAGCGGTTGGACACGATGTAGTAACCCATGCCCGACAAAATGACATAAAACCGTAACGGATCGACATTGGTCCGGAATAGACCTGCCCGCTGGCCGCGTTCGAGGATATTCCCCACGGTCGCGACCATAGGCGAAATCATTTCCCGGATTCGCGTCGACTTCTGCATATAACGGGCTTCATGCAGATTTTCGTTATTCACGAGTCGCAGCAACTCGGGATGATCGCGATAGTAATCCCAAACAAAATGTGCAAGCCGGGTTACGGCCTCGACCGGTGCAATACCGTTCAGGTCGAGCGTGCGCTCGGCGTCGGTTAACGCGGTGAACGCATATTCCAGTACCGCGGTAAAAAGCTGCTCCTTGCTCCCGAAATAGTAATAGAGCATTCGCTCATTGGTTTCGGCTCGACGAGCTATTTGATCGACGCGGGCGCCGAACAACCCGCCAGCGGCAAATTCCTCGGCCGCCGCGAGCAAAATGCGGCGACGCGTGCCTTCAGGATCTCTTTTGATTTTCGGCTGATTCATAGTGGCATCATCTTCGTGAGCCGCGTTATCCGGATCACGCCGCCGGTTCTCCTCGTGCTCTGCACCGACAGCGTTGAACGGGCGCGCCTTGGTTGTGGGACACCCTTCTGCGGTCTTTCGAAAGCCCTTCGATTATGGCACATGGTTTGACAATGGCAATCGGGGAAATCGGCGATAATGCGCTATTTACACTACGCCTAAAGCAGCACGCCGCTGCGCGTCGCTGTCACGCGCCGTCGTTAGCTGCGGCGCCCCACCGGCAAGCCCCCACGCCGTGATCGTGACCCACTCCATAACACTCGCAGATCGCATCGAAGATCTGCTGCCCCAGACGCAATGCACCAAGTGCGGCTACGACGCCTGCCGCCCTTATGCCGAGGCCGTCGCCGAAGGCACCGCAAGCTATAACCAGTGTCCGCCCGGCGGCGCCGAAGGCGTTGCGCGACTCGCCGCGCTACTCGGCAAGCCGGTGATCCCTCTGAATCCCGACAACGGCATCGAACGACCGAGACCGCTCGCGGTGATCGATGAGCAATTGTGCATCGGTTGTACGCTGTGTCTGCAAGCTTGTCCGGTCGATGCGATAGTTGGCGCGCCGAAGCAGATGCATACGATCGTCGATGCGTTGTGCACCGGCTGCGATCTGTGTGTCGCGCCGTGTCCGGTCGACTGTATCGCGATGGTGCCCGTCACCGGCGACGCCAGCGGCTGGGACGCGTGGTCGCAAGCGCAAGCCGACGCTGCACGCGAACGTCACGACCGCCATACCGCGCGCCTCACGCGCGAGCGTGAAGCCGCCGAAGCGCGCGCGGCAGCGCGTCGCGCGGTCACGCAGGACGCGCTCGCGACGGCGGCCACGGCCGCAACCGCTGCAGCTACGCCCGCGACAACCACGGCCACGACGACGTCTGAAACCGCATCAACCGGCGACACCGCCGCCCACGCGCCCGACGACGCCGAAGCGAAGAAACGCGCGATCATCCAGGCCGCACTCGAACGCGCGCGCAAGAAGAAAGAAGAACTGGCGGCATCGGGCCAGGGTCCGCAGAACATGCAAGGCGTGAGCCCCGCGGTTCAGGCGCAGATCGACGCCGCCGAGGCACGTCGTCGCCGGCTTGGTATCGCGCCGGACAGCGCGGCAGGCGCCGCGTCCGATACGCCATCCAACACCCCTACTCCGAAGCGCTGAGCGCCCGAATGAACGCGACCAAACGCCGTGCCATCTTCGAAACCTGGCAGAGCATCAACCCGCATCCGACCACCGAACTCGAATACACCACGCCGTTCGAACTGCTGATCGCCGTGCTGCTGTCCGCGCAAGCCACGGATGTGTCGGTGAACAAGGCGATGCGCAAGATGTTTCCGGTGGCAAATACGCCGCAAGCGGTATTCGATCTCGGCGAAGCGGGGGTCGAGAATCACATCAAGACGATCGGCCTGTATCGCAACAAGGCGAAGAACGTGATCGCGACCTGCCGGATTCTGCTCGACCAGTACGGCGGTGTCGTGCCGGACGATCGCGAGGCGCTCGAAAGTCTGCCGGGCGTCGGTCGGAAAACGGCCAACGTGATTCTGAATACCGCGTTCGGTCATCCGACCATCGCCGTCGATACCCACATCTTCCGGGTTGCGAACCGCACCGGGCTCGCGCCGGGCAAGGACGTGCGCGCGGTCGAAGTCGCGCTGGAAAAATTCACGCCAGCCGAATTCAAACAGGACGCGCATCACTGGCTGATCCTGCACGGGCGTTACGTCTGCAAGGCGCGCAAGCCGGAGTGCTGGCATTGCGTGATCGAACCGCTATGCGAATTCCGACAGAAGACACCCGCGCCGATCGAATGACCGGTATCGGCATCGGCATCGGCGTCAGCACCCCCGGCCACACCGACGTAAAATGAAACCCGCATTCCCCACTCGATAACACGATGTTCAATCCCAGCCGCGACGAAGTCCGACGCTTCTTCACCGAGACCTGGCGCAAACAGCGCGCGGGCGAAATCCTGACGCCGCTCGAAGCCATCGCGGCCGACTGGATCGTCGAGCATCCCGAATATCATCCCGACCTGTCCGACGGCGACTCCGCAACCGCGCAGGACTACTCGCCGGAGCGCGGACAGACCAATCCGTTCCTGCATCTGTCGATGCATCTGGCGATCAGCGAGCAGTTGTCGATCGATCAGCCGCCCGGCATCCGCGCGGCGCACGAGCGGCTCGCCGCGCGAATGGGTTCGACCCACGACGCGCAGCACGCGATCATGGAATGCCTCGGCGAAACCATCTGGGAAGCGCAGCGCAGCGGCACCCCGCCCGACACCGACGCCTATCTGCAACGCATCGAACGTCGCGCTACGCGAAACTGATCGGGACCGCGCGCATCGCGCGTCCATCCAAAACAAAACACCCCGCCAGCGAACTGGCGGGGTGTTTTGTTTTTACCGGTGCGCGGGGAGTATCCGCAACGCTTACTTCTTCTGCACCAGATCGCCGTTGAGCGACTCGATATAGGCGGCGAGGTCTTTCATATCGCTTTGCGACAGACTCTGCACCTGCGCCTGCATGATCGCGTTGTTGCGTCCCAGATGCGGATTGCCGGTGCCCATCTGGTATTGCCGCAGCGCCATATAGACGTAATCGGCGTGCTGGCCCGCGAGTTTCGGATATTCCGGGCTGACCGGCTTGTTCAGGTTCACGCCGTGACACGCGGCGCAGTTGTGGCTGTCGGACAGCACCTTGCCGTTGCCGGCGTCGGCGGCGGCAGCCGGATTCGCTGCAACCAGCGCGACCAGTGCGGCCGCTGCGCATACGGTCTTGAACGCCGTGTGGACTGCCTGTTGGGGCTTCTTCATGCTTTCTCCTATCCCGCGAATTGGATCGCCAGATTGACTGGCTGGACGACTGGCTCGAAACGTGGCGCAGCGGCCGCAGCGGGTCACTTGTCGGGATTGTTTTTCGAAGCGGAATTTTGTGCCGCGTAGTAGGCGGCGATGTCGGCGATATCCTGATCCGACAGCGACGCGGTGATCGCGTGCATCGTGTCGAAATGGCGGTCGCCCTTCTTGTAGCCGTGCATCGCGTTTTCGAGGTACGCCTGGTTCTGGCCGCCCAGCATCGGCACGTGATAGACCTCGGGGTACGCGGTGCGGTAGTCGGGAATGCCGTGGCAGCCAATACACATCGCGACCTTGCCGGCGCCCGTTTTGGCATTGCCGGTGACGTCGGCTGCCTGCGCACTGGCCGCGAAGCCCGCGAGCGCCGACAGCGCTGCGATCACGACATGTTTGCCTACGAATTTTTTCATAGCTTGTAACCTGGCATGAGGGGGAACGGGCGTCCGGGACCGCAGCGCCTGCGCCATAGTTCTTGTGGGGGGCCGCGCAGGCAAAAAAGCGGGATCATTCTACCGCGACGCCTCGCGCAACGTCCACCGGGCGAAACCGCCCAGACGGCCGCCCGACGCGGCTTCCGACCCGAGGGAAATCCCGCAGTCGTGGACCGGACCGGGTCACACCATACGCGAGCCCGTTGCAGCCAAACAGGCCTTCTGACTTATACTGGCCTTTTTTCGAGAGAGCGTTTCGCCATGCGATTCGAAGGCTCATCGCAGTACGTCGCCACCGACGACCTCAAGCTCGCGGTCAACGCCGCGATGACGCTGCAACGTCCGTTGCTGATCAAGGGCGAACCCGGCACCGGCAAGACGATGCTCGCCGAAGAAGTCGCGGCCGCGCTCGGCATGCCGCTGCTGCAGTGGCACATCAAGTCCACCACGAAAGCCCAGCAGGGTCTCTACGAATACGACGCCGTGTCGCGTCTGCGCGATTCGCAACTCGGCGACGAGCGCGTGAAGGACATCCGCAACTACATCGTCAAGGGTGTGTTGTGGCAGGCGTTCGACGCCGACCAGCAAAGCGTGTTGCTGATCGACGAGATCGACAAGGCCGACATCGAATTCCCGAACGACCTGCTGCGCGAACTCGACCGTATGGAGTTCTACGTCTACGAGACGCACGAACTGGTCCGCGCGAAGCATCGGCCGCTCGTCATCATCACGTCGAACAACGAGAAAGAGTTGCCCGACGCGTTTCTGCGCCGCTGTTTTTTCCACTACATCCGGTTTCCGGACCCGGTGACGATGCAGCAGATCGTCGAGGTCCACTATCCGGGCATCAAGCAGGACCTGCTGCGCGCCGCGATGGAAAGTTTCTTCGAACTGCGCAACGTTTCGGGCCTGAAGAAGAAACCGTCCACGTCGGAACTGCTCGACTGGCTGAAGCTGCTGCTCGCCGAAGACATCCCGCCCGAAGCGCTGCGCTCGCAGGACCACAAGCAGATCATTCCGCCGCTGCACGGCGCGCTGCTGAAAAACGAGCAGGACGTCAGCCTGTTCGAGCGGCTGATCTTCATGAACCGCAACAACCGTTGATCGCGGCGAGCCGCCGGTCCGTGCGCGCGGAGAATCCACCATGCTGATCGACTTCTTCTATTCGCTGCGAGCCGCGAAGCTGCCGGTGTCGGTGAAGGAATACCTGACGCTGCTCGAAGCGCTGAAGGCGCAGGTCATCGCGCCGTCGCTCGACGAGTTCTACTATCTCGCGCGGCTCACGCTGGTCAAGGACGAACAGCATTTCGACAAGTTCGATCAGGCGTTCGGCGCGTATTTCAACGGCGTCGCGATGAAGTCGGAACTGGCGTTCGACATCCCGCTCGACTGGCTGAAGAAAAAGCTGCAACGCGATCTGTCGCCGGAAGAAAAGGCGCAGATCGAAGCGATGGGCGGCATCGACGCGTTGATGGACCGGCTCAAGGAACTGTTCGACGAACAGAAAGAGCGCCACGAAGGCGGCAGCAAATGGATCGGCTCGGGCGGCACGTCGCCGTTCGGCAATGGCGGATACAACCCGGAAGGGATTCGCATCGGCGGCGAGTCGGCGGGCAACCGCACGGCCGTCAAGGTGTGGGAAGCGCGCGCGTATCGCGATTACGACGATCAGGTCGAGATCGGCACGCGCAACATCAAGGTCGCGCTGCGTCGTCTGCGCCGCTTCGCGCGCGAAGGCGCCGCCGAAGAACTGGACCTTCCCGACACGATCCGCAGCACCGCCGCCAACGCCGGCTGGCTCGACCTGAAGATGGTCCCGGAACGGCACAACAACGTGAAAGT
Source organism: Paraburkholderia sp. (assembly GCF_028283785.1). Taxonomy (GTDB): domain Bacteria; phylum Pseudomonadota; class Gammaproteobacteria; order Burkholderiales; family Burkholderiaceae; genus Paraburkholderia. The sequence goes on from NZ_JAPWKB010000018.1 coordinate 148,356, forward strand.
GCTGATGCTGCTCGACGTGGGCGGCTCGATGGACGACCACATCAAGCGCACCGAAGAACTGTTTTCCGCCACGAAAGCCGAGTTCAAGCACCTCGAGTTCTACTACTTCCACAACTGCGTGTACGACTTCCTGTGGAAGCACAACCGGCGACGTCACGCCGAGCGCACGCCGACGTGGGACGTGATGCACAAGTTCACGTCCGACTACAAACTGATCTTCGTCGGCGACGCGACGATGAGCCCGTACGAAGTGCTGCAACCGGGCGGCTCGGTCGAGTACAACAACGCGGAGGCGGGCGCGGTGTGGCTGCGCCGCCTCGCCGACCACTTCCCGCACCACGCGTGGCTGAACCCCGAGCCCGAGGGCTTGTGGGAATACCGGCAATCGGTGGCGGCGATCCGCGACGTACTGCGTCACCGGATGTATCCGTTGACGCTCGGCGGTCTCGAAACGGCCATGCGCATCCTCAGCAAATAAGCCGTCCCCGCGCAGCCCGGCGCGGCACAAAAGGCTGCCGGGCCTGCTAGACGGTATGCGCCGTCAGCGGGCATACTGCGACGCGCTATCGCAGACCTTTTCGCCTCCATGCCGCCCGATATCCGTATGAACCCGTCCTCCTCGCCCGACCTGTCCCCCGCGCCGACGCGCCCCGCCCCGCTACGCCCGCTGGCGGACACGTCGCTATCGGCGATCGTCGCGGGCTTCGTCGCGATGATGACGGGCTACACCAGTTCGCTGGTGCTGATGTTCCAGGCGGGCCAGGCCGCGCACCTGACCGACGCGCAGATTTCATCGTGGATCTGGGCGCTGTCGATCGGCATGGCCTTGTGCACGATCGGGCTGTCGCTGCGCTTTCGCGCGCCGGTGGTGGTCGCGTGGTCGACGCCCGGCGCGGCGCTGCTGGTCTCGTCGTTGCCGCACGTGCCGTATCCGCAGGCGATCGGCGCATTCGTGGTGTGCGCGGTGCTGCTGACGGTAGTCGGTTTGACCGGCTGGTTCGACACGCTGATGAAGAAAATTCCGGCAGGCATCGCGTCGGCGCTGCTGGCGGGCATCCTGTTCGAGATCGGCATCGAGATCTTTCACGCCGCGCAGTTCCAGACCGCGCTGGTGCTCACGATGTTCTTCACGTATCTGGTGATCAAACGTCTTGCGCCGCGTTACGCGATCGTGACGACGCTGTTTGTCGGCACGGCGGTCGCCGGCGCGCTCGGACTGCTCGATTTCAGCCACTTTCACGTCGCGCTCGCGCAACCCGTGTTCACGATGCCGTCGTTTTCGGTCGCGGCGATCGTCAGCATCGGGATTCCGCTGTTCGTCGTCGCGATGGCCTCGCAAAACGTGCCGGGCATCGCCGTCCTGCGCGCGGACGGCTACACCACGCCGTCGGCGCCGCTGATCGCGACGACCGGCCTCGCGTCGCTGCTGCTCGCGCCGTTCGGTTCGCACGGCGTCAATCTGGCGGCCATCACCGCGGCGATCTGCACCGGCCCGGAAGCCCACGAAAATCGCGCGAAACGCTATATGGCGGCGGTCTGGTGCGGAATTTTCTATCTGATCGCCGGCATCTTCGGCGCGACGATTGCTGCGCTGTTCGCGTCGCTGCCGAAGGCGCTGGTGGTGTCGGTGGCCGCGCTGGCGCTGTTCGGCTCGATCATGAGCGGACTGGCCAACGCGATGGCCGATATCCGTCAGCGCGAAGCGGCGCTGGTCACGTTCATGGTGACGGCGTCCGGCCTGACGCTGCTGTCGATCGGCTCGGCGTTCTGGGGGCTGGTCGCGGGCGTGCTGACCCAACTCGTGCTGAACGCGCGGCGCGCCTGATTCGGGCGCCGCGCCGGTTGCGCAAATTCCGGGGAACGACCGCGCGCCGCGCACGTCGAAAACCCTAGTGGCCGATCCGCCATAGAATAGAAGTATCGGGCGGCGTTCCTTGCAGTACGGGGAATGCCGCAGCGTGACCTGCTGTTGCCGGACCCGGAGCATCGGCGTTTCCGGTGGCAATTTCCTTTTTCCGGACCACGGCGCGCGTGCGCCCTGAAGGCTACGACATGACAACCGCACTCGACCAACTGAAGCAGTACACCACCGTCGTCGCCGACACCGGTGACTTCCAGCAACTCGCGCAATACAAGCCGCAGGACGCGACCACCAATCCGTCGCTGATCCTGAAGGCCGTGCAGAAAGACGATTACCGTCCGCTGCTCGAAAAGACCGTGAAGGACAACAAGTCGAAGCCGGTCGGCGCGATCATCGATCAGTTGCTGATCGCGTTCGGCACCGAAATCCTGAAGATCATCCCGGGCCGCGTGTCAACGGAAGTCGATGCGCGCCTGTCGTTCGACACCAAGGCGTCGATCGAAAAAGCGCATGAACTGATCGGCTTCTACAAGGCTGCGGGCATCGACCGCGAACGCGTGCTGATCAAGCTGGCGTCCACGTGGGAAGGCATCCGCGCGGCCGAATCGCTGCAAAAAGACGGCATCAAATGCAACATGACGCTGCTGTTCTCGCTGGCGCAGGCGGCTGCGTGCGCGGAAGCGGGTGCGCAACTGATCTCGCCGTTCGTCGGACGTATCTACGACTGGTACAAGAAAAATGCCGGTAGCGCGTGGGACGAAGCGAAAGACGGCGGCGCGAACGATCCGGGCGTGAAATCGGTCCGTCGCATTTATGGTTACTACAAACGTTTCGGCTACAAGACCGAAGTGATGGGCGCGAGCTTCCGCACGCCCGGTCAGGTGCTCGAACTGGCGGGTTGCGATCTGCTGACGATCAGCCCCGACCTGCTGCAAAAGTTGCAGGATTCGACGGAAAAGGTCGAGCGCAAACTCGATCCGAACGCGGGCAAGGACGAAACGATCGAACGCGTGCCGGTCGATGAATCGACGTTCCGCTTCCTCGTCAACGACGAAGCCATGGCCACCGAAAAGCTCGCCGAAGGCATCCGTGCGTTCGCGGCCGACGCGGTCAAGCTGGAAAAGCTGATCGAAAGCCTGCGTTGATTCGCGGCGCCGATGCGGCATGCATCGGACGAAAACGGCGTGTGGCATCGCGGCTACACGCCGTTTTTTTATACACGAATGCGCGCCCGATCCTTCACGAAATTTGACAACCGATTTCCACGGCAAGCGCGTGCGGCTTGCCTACAATCGTCTCTACGGGCGCGCGCGTCCGGCACATCACCACTATCGGGAGACGACCATGATTGTTCAGCCCTACGTGTTTTTCTCAGGCCGTTGCGAAGAGGCGTTGCAGTACTACACCGAATCGCTCGGCGCGGAAGTCGTCTTCAAGATGCACTTCAAGGACGCGCCGCCCGACGCCGAACGCCCGGTGCGGCCCGGCACCGAAGACAAGGTGATGCACGTACAGTTCCGGATCGGTTCGACGGAGGTCATGGCGTCCGACGGCAATTGCGATCCGTCCAACGACACCCACAGCGGTTTCAGCCTCGCGCTGACCGCGGACGACGCGCCATCCGGCGAACGGATGTTCCAGGCGCTCGCTGACGGCGGCCAGGTGATGATGCCGTGGCAAGCCACGTTCTGGACCACGGGTTTCGGCATGCTGAGCGACCGCTTCGGCATTCCGTGGATGGTGATGGTGCGCGCCGAACCGCCGGCCTGAGGCCGCACGTCGCCGGAAACGCCGTCCGGCATTCACGGGCGCGGGCGAACAGCCGCGAAGCACATCCAAAACCTCGCGCTCAGCTTTCGCCGTGCAACCGGTGCCAGCCGCGCTGCTGACGTTCGATATTCCAGTTCAGCTCGGTCACGAACAATTGCGCGCGCAGCCGGCCGGTCTGCTCGGCGAGGCGCTGCATCAGCCAGTACGGCCCTTGCAGATCCGCATCGAGGCGATGCAGCTCGTCCGGGTCCGGCACGCAGGTCGGGCCTGTCGATGGAATACTGAAATGCGTGGTCCCGCCAAAGCGCAGCGCGCGCGCCGTCGCGAGCAAGGTCGCGCGAACCGCCCGCACGTCGGTGCCGCAGAAACGCTCCAGCGTGTCGCGCGTGCGTGGGTCCGCGTGCGCGAACGTGCCGGTTCCCAGCAGCTCCAGCGAACTCAGCAACGAGCGGTGCATGCGCTGGATTTCTTCGAGCTTCGATTGCGGCACTTCGATTTCTTTCGCCACCGAAGGCATCAGCGAGCGCAACTGCACGAGCCGGGCGTTCAGCCTCAGAAACACCTTGATCAGTTCGGCGTCGTCGTAGCGTTTGCCGCCGATCAGCCGCGTATACACCCGCGCAACGTCACGCAGATTGTCGGCCAGCAGATAGCGCCATGAATACGTCGCGTGCAACGGAAACGCGAACGAAAACGCCAGCGCGATCACGATCCCGATCAGCACGTTCAGCGTGCGCCACAGGCCGGTATCGATCACGTTGTCGCCGTGCCCCGCGACGATGCACATCGTGATGGCCGTCAGCAGGCCGATATACCCGGCCTTGCCGATCGCGAACCACGCGCAGATTCCCGCCACGACGCACATCAGCAGATAGGTCAGCGGCAACGAACCGATCACGTTTTGCTGGACGATCAGCGCGAGCCCGATGGTTGCGCCGAGCAGCGTGCCGGCCGCGCGTTCGGCGGCTTTCTTGCGGATATTGCCGTGATGCTGCAAGCCGCCGATCACCACCAGCAGCGTCACCGACGACCAGATGCCATGCGGAATATTGATGCCCGTGGTGGCGAGGATCGACACCAGCATCGCGAGGCCGACGCGAATGCTGTGGAACAGCTTCGCGTGACGGTAACGGTAGTACGGCGAGACGATCGAGCGCAGCGCGCGGCTGAAGGTCGAGCGGTGCGGAATCGGACGGTAAGGATCGGCGGAAGCCATGAGTCGCCCGGCGAGCGTGAAATCAACCCGTATCGTGCACTATAAAAACGAACGCCCGCAACTCTCGTCGCGGGCGTTCGTGTGAATCACGGACCGGCGCGCGTTGCCGCGCGCGGGTCGTGGGATCAGCTTTCGACCACGTCCAGATAATCTTCCGGACGCGTGCGGTCTTCGGCATGCTTCATACCCAGCGCGCGAACCAGCACGCTGACCACCACCGACACCACCAGATTGACGATCAAGCCCCACACCGCCGCATAACCCGGCACCGCGACGCCGAAGATGTGGATCGCGTAGATCGAGCCGGCCAGCTTCAGCGAAATCGCCATATACGTGCCGGTTGCAATACCCGCGGCCCAACCGATCAGCAAACCGCGATAGTCGAGCATGCGCGTGTACAACCCGAGCACGATCGACGGCAATGTCTGGATGATCCAGATGCCGCCCAGCAGTTGCAGCTGGATCGCGTACGTGAGCGGCAGCCCGAGAATGAACGCGACCGCGCCGACCTTGACGATCAACGACACCAGCTTCGCGATGTTCGTCTCCTGCTCTGGGGTCATGTTGCGGTTCACGAACTCCTTGTGGATGTTGCGCGTGTACAGGTTCGCGGCGGCGATCGACATGATCGCGGCAGGCACCAGCGCGCCGATACCGATCGCCGCGAACGCCACGCCGACGAACCACGACGGGAAGAAGTGCAGGAACAGCGCAGGCACGGCGAAGTTCGGACCGAAGGCCTTGAAGTACGGCGCGAATTCCGGCATGTCCTTTACGCCGGCCGCAAGCGCCATGAAACCGAGCAGCGCGAGCAGACCGAGCACCAGCGAGTACGCGGGCAGCATCGCCATATTGCGGCGGATCGTGTTGCCCGATTTAGACGACAGCACCGCCGTGATCGAGTGCGGGTACAGGAACAGCGCGAGCGCCGATCCCACCGCGAGCGTCGCGTACGCGCTATAGCCGTTCAGGCTGGAGACGTCCGGCGCTTTCAGCAGCAGCTTGGCCGGCGGCACCACCGAGAAGATATGACCGAAGCCGCCCAGTTGCGGCGGAATCACGATGATCGCGGCAGCGATCGTGATGTAGATCAGTACGTCCTTGACGACCGCGATCATGGCCGGCGCGCGCAATCCCGACGTGTACGTGTACGCCGCGAGAATCGCGAAGGCGATGATCAGCGGCAGATCGCCGACAAAGCCCGACGTGTCGAAACCCAATGCGCCGATCACCACTTCGATACCGACCAGTTGCAGCGCGATATACGGCATCGTCGCGAGGATGCCGGTCACGGCGATCGCCAGCGCGAGCATCCGGCTGCCGTAACGCGCGCTGACGAAGTCGGCGGACGTGACGTAGCCCTGACGCTTCGCAATGCTCCACAGTTTCGGAAACACGACGAACGCGAACGGGTAGATCAGGATCGTATAGGGCAGCGCGAAAAAGCCGGTGGCGCCCGCACCGAATACCAGCGCCGGAACCGCGACGAAGGTGTACGCGGTGTACAGATCGCCGCCCAGCAGGAACCACGTGACGACCGTGCCGAAACGGCGGCCGCCGAGGCCCCACTCTTCCAGATGCGCGAGATCGCCGCGCCGCCAGTGAGCGGCGACGAAACCGAGAATCGTCACGCCGATAAAGAACAGCACGAAAACGAAAGTTGCTGTGGCGTTCATCGTGCGCCCCCGCGGGTCTTGGTCTTGAAATACACGATGGCGGTAATCACGGCGCTGATCAACACCCAGGCCAGTTGATACCAGTAGAAAAACGGGAAGTCGAACAGCGTGGGTTCGATCTTGTTGTAAGACGGCACCCAGACCATCGCGATCCAGGGAAGCAGCAGCAGCCACAGCCAGTGCTTGCTGCCTTTGCTGGACGGTGTCGTGTCGGCGTCGTGAGCCATGACGTCTCCTCTTTGATTTTATTGAATTGGCCCGTGTTTAACGGATCGTGCATCCCGTGCGGATAGCAACGGGCGCCCCGAAAGCTTCGAAAGAGTATAGGAGTGCTTCGTCAGCGGTCAAGCAGGGTGGACCCCAAGCAGAAAGCCACTGTCAATAGGGGAACGGTCGGGGACGATGGCTGCGGCGCGGGGATCGCGGCAGCGGAAAATGCAGGCTTCCGGCATCGCGCCGGTGGCGTTCAGATGCGCGCTTGCAACGGCGCGCGAGGCTGGCGCCGCACCGGCGGGCGCCGGTGCGGATGAGGCGTCAGGACGACGCCCCTGTCGGGTGCATCAGATGACGAACGACGCCGCCTTCGCGTCCGCACCCTTGTCGGTGACCGAAGACGCCTGCAGGCCCTTGATCCACTTGCGCGCCGGCAGGCCGAGTTCGGCTTCGATCAGCGTCGCGCGCGTTTGCAGGGTTGCATACGGCACGTCGAGCGCCGGACCCGAAAACGCGATCGCCACACGATTGCCGTCGTGAACTTCCGGCAGCGCGATCACGCGGCCGTCGAACGCTTCGTTCAGACGCTTCATGTTGCGCACGAAGCTCGGATGATCGCCGAACAGGTTGATCGTGACGACGCCGGCTTCGGTCAGGCAAGCCCGCACCGCGCGATAGAACGCGACGCTGTCGAGCACCGGACCGCGCGCGGTCGCGTCGTACACGTCGATCTGCATCGCGCCGGTCGTGCCGTGATTCTCGCGATCGTTGACGAAGTCCCACGCGTCGGTTTCGTGGACGGTCAGACGCGCGTCGTCCTGCGGCAGTTCGAACATCGTGCGCGCGGCCACGACCACGGCGGGATTCAGTTCGACCGCTTCGACCTTCGCGCGGCTCAGGAAGCGATACGCGAACTTGGTCAGCGCAGCCGCGCCGAGGCCGAGCTGAACGATGCGCTTCGGCGTTTCGAGAAACAGCAGCCAGGCCATCATCTGCTGCGCGTATTCGAGTTCGATCGCGTCCGGCTTGCGCAGACGCATCGCGCCTTGCACCCATTCAGTGCCGAAATGCAGATAGCGCACGCCGCCCTGTTCGGAGAACGTGACCGGTGCAAAACGCGGCCGGCGCGGCGCTTCGATTTGCGGCGCCTTCGACTGGATGTCGTCGAAATCGTCGTCCTGCTGCGCGCGCCTGGCCGCGCGCGGCGTCTTCTGTTTGGTCGCGGCCGTGTCGGACTGCGTATTGCGGAAGGCACGCGCCTCGGCCGAAGCGCGTTTGATCAGTTTCGTCATGTGAGGATGTCGCGCCAGAGACGCAATTTTTGGTCGAACGAGAGCATAGCATTCGCGGGACTCGACGACGGCAACACCAAGGTCGTGTAACCCGCCTCGCCGATCACCGGCGCAAAGCGGCCGGCGGTCTTGCCGTTGAAGCAGACTTTCGACAGGTCGGGCGCATGCTGGCGGAACGCGGCGAAATCGTTGGGTGTCGCGTGACGGATCGCGGCGTCGAGGCTGCCTTCGCGCTCGCACGCGGCGAGCACGTCCCACACGCCGATCCGGTGATGCAACAGGCGCAACAGACGGTCTTCGTAGGCGAGTTCGACGAGCGGCTCGTCGAGCACGGTCCCGAGCAGACGCCAGAACTGGTTGCGCGGATGCGCGTAATACTGCGTCGCGGCCAGCGAGGCCTCGCCGGGAAAGCTGCCGAGAATCAGCGTATGCGTGTCTTTCGACATGACGGGCGGAAAACCGCGAAGCATTAGCGCTTGCCTCCTGGATGGTCGGGGGGGTCGCCACGCGTCGTGCGCGACGGCGACAGCGACGCGGTGTGATCGAGCGCGCGGCCGTGGTCGTGATGATGCGTCGACGGATGAGACGACGCTAACGTCGGAGTTGGCGTGCAGGCGTCGCGCGCGAGCCGTGCCCATAACGCGGGCAACATGCATTCGGTCACCATCAGCGGCGCACCGCCGCGCGTGAACACCGACCGGCGCGCGAGCAGTGCGTGGGGTAACTCATGCGGCAACTCGTGCGCATAGCCAGCAGACAAACCGAACAACCGATGCCGCGCCGTAACGCGCCGGCTCGCCAGCGCCGATCGTGCGACGCCGCTGTCGCTGTACAGCAATTCGGCGAGCGGTCGCGTACGCAAGGTGCGGATCGCCTGCCACGGGCCGACGCTCGCGGCGAGCGGCGTCACGCTGTGCGCCGCGACGAACGGCACGCCATCGACCGACAACACGACTTCGCGGACCCACACCGCCGCGCGCGGCCCGAGGTTCAGCGCCGCGCACTCGTCGCGCCACGGCAACGCGATCGCTTCGCGGGTCACGCGCACCGCGACCGCGCCGAGTGTGCGCAGATGCGCGGTCAGGGAACCGCCGCGTGTCAGCCAGTCTTTCTGATCGGGCGTGAACGTGGCTCGGGTCGCGACGCGCCAGTGGGTATCGGAGGCGTCGGCGGCATTGGGGCGCTTGGGCATGACGGCATTATAAAAGCGCAATGGCCCGCAAGCGCGCCGCCACCCGTTCGACGACCATCGCCCACGCGCCCGGCTCCGGCTGTCTGAACAGTTCGACCGACGCGTACCACGGCTGCGTCTCCGCGTCCTGCCAGCACCAGTGCGACACGTGGTCCAGCATCGCCAGCACCGGCCGGCCGAGCGCGCCACCCAGATGCAATGGCGCGCTGTCGATCGTCACGGTGACGTCGAGCACGCTCATGTGCGCCGCGAGATCGTCGAAGCCATCGGTGTATAGCGCGGTCAGATCGCGCACGCGATACCCTCGTGCACGCAACGCCGCCACATCGGCGGACAGACCCGGCGTCAACGGATAAAACACCGTATCGGGCAATGTCAGCAGCGGCGCCAGCGCATGCAATGGAATCGACCGCTTGCCGTCCCGCCGATGCGACCGGCTACCCGACCACACGATCCCCACGTGCAGCGCCGCGGGCGTTTCGTCGAGCCGCGCGCGCCACGTTGCGCAGCGCGCCGGATCCGCGCGCAGATACGCGGCGCCGCTTACGTCGCCGGGTTGAAGATCGAGCGCGAACGGCACGCTCATCATCGGCAGCAGACCGTCCGGCGCGCCCAGCGGCCCATCTTCGATCGACACGCAGTCGGGATAAAAACGCGCGAACAGACGCTGCAACGGACGACGCACCGCAAGCCGCAACCGACCGCCATCGCGAGCGATGCGCGCGGCCAGGTGTGGGATGAACCGCAGCATCTGGATATCGTCGCCGCTGCCCTGCTCGCTGTGCACCAGCAAGGTTTTGCCCACCATCGATTCGCCTCGCCAGCGCGGCGCACAGCGCGCCATCACGCGGACCACGTTGTTCGGTTCGCGGTCGTCACGCGTCAAGCGCGCTTCATAGCGCGGCCACGCAGACGTCCAGTCGCCACGACGCAGCGCCAGTTCAGCGAGATCGACCGCGGCCAATGCGCCCGACGGATCGAGCGCCAGCGACGCGTGCAACATCGCTTCGCTGTCCGCAAAGCGCGACTGCTCCGCGAGATACAGCGCGATCGCCGAGACGACCGCCGCGTTGCCGGGCGCGATCGCATCGACCGCGCGCATGGTGGCTTCGGCGCTTGCCGCGTCGTCGCGCTGCCATTGCGCGTGACTCAGTTGCCACGCCATTTCCGCGTCGGCGGGATTGCGCTCCAATTCCGCGATACAAACGGCTTCGACGGTCGGCCAGTCGCGGATCGCGCGATGCGCGAGGACCAGCTTGAGCGGCAAGTCGGGATGCGTCGCGCGATCGAGCGTGTATGCGCGCAACAGCGCGGCGCGGCGTTCGTCTTGCGCGGTCGCGTGCGCTTCGTCGGGTGCTTCGTCGGGTGCTTCGTCGGGCAATCCGTCGAGCATTTGCGCGAGCGCCCACGGCACCTGCGGATCGCGCGGCGCGCACGCTTCGAATGCGCGAAGCAGATGCGCTGCTGCCGCTCGCGCATCGCATCGGTGGATCAATGCGTTGATCCAGTCGACCACGTGCGCGGACGTCGCCGATGCAACGAATTGCTCGCTGTAGCGCCGCGCGTTGCGCGCATCGCCGAGCGCGTCGGAGAACAGTGCGAGCCGCGCGAAACGGTAGTCACGCATCGCGTCGTCGGTCACATGCGCAGCCGACGACGCGACGTGATACGCGCGCTCGAACACACCTGCACTGGCGAGCAGATCGGCATGAAGCTGCGACGTATGACCGCCGCCGGCAAGCTCATTCGCGACACGCACGGCATCATCGAAACCTCGCTCGCGCAGCGCACACCACACGCGATAAACGGGCTCGAAAGCGGCATCGAAAGACGAATTTGATTCGGACATGAAGAGACTGAATAGAGTGAAAGTCAGTCTCAAAGAATAGGCTGAATCAGCCGTTCTCCATCTCACAATCGGGATCCCGCGATACACGTTTCTGCAACGCCGTCTCGATTTATTCCCGTTGAATCAATTTAGTTAGTCACCCATACTGAATCGCGCGAAAGCCTTATCTGTCGCGCTATTCAGAGCACTCTATAAAAATCCTAAAGGAGTATCGCTTGACTAAGAACGCCAAAGAAACGTCCGATCGAATCGCCCATCTTGCCGCAGTGATTCTTGCCCGTCACAGTTCGACACTGCTGGCAAAAGAACTCGCCGGATCCGCGCTCGCGCAACATCACAGCGCGAAGCAAACCAGCGCAAAAATTGCGAGTCTCGCGGCCAGGGTCCTGGCCGATCACCATTCGTGCGCGGAGTCGAAAGAACTCGCGGGGTCGGTGTTGGCGCAAGCGCGTCAACATCTGGCCGCGTAGCGCTAGCGTGCCGGCGTTGCCGTTCTGAGTTCAGCGGCTAGCGCATCGCACGCGCAAAAAAAATGCGCTGCCAAGGCAGCGCATTTTTCAACCACGAACAACGGGGAACACCGGTCGCTACGCGACGAGCGGCCAGGCCGCTCTTTAGATCAACCGCGCGACAACAGCAACGCGTTGGTCCGCTTGACGAAGCTGGCCGGATCTTCCAGCGCCCCGCCTTCCGCGAGCAGCGCCTGATCGAACAGCAGATGGCACCAGTCGTCGAAGTTGGCGCTTTCCGCGTGCAAATGCTTGACCAGCGCGTGTTCCGGATTCACTTCCAGAATCGGCTGGAACGACGGCGCAGACTGGCCGGCCGCCTTCAGCATCCGTTGCAGATAACCGCTCATTTCGCCGTCGTCGGCAACGAGGCATGACGGCGAGTCGGTCAGGCGGAACGTCAGACGCACGTCCTTCGCCTTGTCCTTCAGCGCTTCCTTCATCTTGTCGACGAGCGGCTTCAGTTCTTCGCCGACCTTCTCTTGCGCTTCTTTCTCTTCGTCGTTCAGCGCGCCCAGATCGAGATCGCCGCGCGCGACGCTTTGCAGCGGCTTGCCGTCGAATTCCGACAGGAACGACAGCATCCATTCGTCGACGCGATCCGTCAGAAGCAACACTTCGACACCCTTCTTGCGGAACACTTCGAGGTGCGGGCTGTGCGTCGCGGCCTGCCATGCGTCGGCGGTGACGTAGTAGATCTTCGTTTGCTCGGGCTTCATCCGCGCGACGTACTCGGCCAGCGCGACGGTCTGCTCCGGCGTGTCGTTATGCGTCGACGCGAAGCGCAGCAAATGGGCGATGCGCTCCTTGTTCGCGAAGTCTTCGCCGATGCCTTCCTTCAGCGCCTGACCGAATTCCTTCCAGAACGATGCGTATTGCGCCTTTTGCGCGGCGTCGTCGGAATTGGCCAGTTCTTCGAGCATCGACAGCGAACGCTTGGTCACGCCTTCGCGGATCGCCTTGACATCGCGGCTTTCCTGCAGGATTTCGCGCGACACGTTCAGCGGCAGATCCGCCGAATCGACCACGCCCTTCACGAAACGCAGATACGCGGGCAACAGCTGCTCGGCGTCGTCCATGATATAGACGCGCTTCACGTACAGCTTCAGGCCGCCGCGATGATCGCGATTCCACATATCGAACGGTGCGTGAGTGGGGATGTACAGCAACTGCGTGTACTCGCTGCGGCCTTCGACGCGGTTATGCGTCCACGTCAGCGGATCTTGATGATCGTGCGACAGATGCTGGTAGAACTGCTTGTATTGCTCGTCCGTGATCTCGTTCTTCGAGCGGGTCCACAACGCGCTGGCCTGATTGACCGTTTCGTCTTCGTCGAGCGTGACCATCTCGCTCTTTTCGCCGTCCCACTCTTCCTTCTGCATCAGGATGGGCAACGCGACGTGATCCGAATACTTCTGGATGATCGATTTCAGCCTGTACGACGACAGCAGTTCGTCTTCTTCAGCGCGCAGATGCAGCGTGATGGTCGTGCCGCGTTGCGCGCGCTCGATCGAATCCACCTCGAAATCGCCCTCGCCGCCGCTTTCCCAGCGCACGCCTTCCGACGCCGGCAAGCCCGCGCGACGCGTCTCGACGGTGATCTTGTCCGCGACGATGAAACCCGAGTAGAAGCCCACGCCGAACTGACCGATCAGCGCCGCATCTTTCTGCTGGTCGCCGGACAGCTTGCCGAAAAATTCTTTGGTGCCCGAACGCGCGATCGTGCCGAGGTTCGCGATCGCTTCGTCGCGGCTCATGCCGATGCCGTTGTCGTCCAGCGTGATGGTGCGGGCAGCCTTGTCGTACGACACGCGAATCCGCAGATTCGGTTCGTTTTCATACAGCGCGCTGTTTTCGATCGCCTCGAAGCGCAGCTTGTCGGCGGCGTCGGATGCGTTCGAAATCAGCTCGCGCAGGAAAATTTCCTTGTTGCTGTACAGCGAATGAATCATCAGATGCAGAAGCTGTTTGACTTCTGCCTGGAAGCTCATCGTCTCTTGTGCCACGGTCGGGTGTCCTCTCTTTTACGGGTGCTTGATGTGCTGGATGGCGCGTGCGGACGGGTTTGCGTCTCGCGGATCGTGCGCGTAACTGGGGACGCGCTGCGCGTTTTCAAGAGCGTTGCATTGTACTGATACGCAGGCCGACGAGCTGCAAACGCGCAGCCGGGCGTCAGCCGCCGCGCCGCGCGACGGCTTCGAGATAGCCGCCGAGGAACGCCGGCAACGCCGGATCGCCGCAGTTCGCGACGTTGAAGCGCGTCCACGTGGTCGGCGACTGCTGCGGTGAAAACAGGCTGCCGGGCGTCAGTAGAAACCCTTCCTCGTGACCGGCCACCGCCAGTGCGTTCGAATCGACGCCGGTATCCGCCCACAGGAACATTCCGGCGTCGGGCGTGCTGAACAACGTCAGACCGGTCGCTTCGAGCATGCGCGTGGCGCGGTCGCGCACGCTGTCCAGCCGCGCGCGCAGCCGCTCGACGTGTCTCCGATAGTGACCCTCCGTCAGCACCTTGTACAGCACGCGTTCGTTGAGTTCGGGGCTGGTCATGCCGACCAGCATTTTCTGATCGGTCAGCCCCTGCGTGACATCGGGCGAACTGGCGATAAAGCCGACCCGCAGATTCGGCGCGAGCGTTTTCGAATAGCTGCCGAGAAAAATCACGCGCTTGAGCTGGTCGAGGCTGGCGAGCCGCGTCGCCGGATAGCCGGGCGGGCACAGATCGCCGTAGACGTCGTCCTCGACGACGATGAAATCGTATTCTTCCGCAAGCCGCAAGATGCGGAAAGCCTGCGCCGCCGTCAGCGACGTGCCGGTCGGGTTTTGCAGCACGGAATTGATCACCAGCATCTTCGGACGCCACGTCTTGACCAGCGCCTCGAACGCGTCGAGATCCGGCCCGGCGGGCGTGTACGGCATGCCGATCAGCCGCGCACCCTGAGACGCGAAGCGCCCGAACATCTGAAACCACGCCGGATCGCCGACGATCACCGCGTCGCCGGGCTTCACGAACAGGCGCGCGATCAGGTCGATGGACTGCGTGATGCCCGAAGTCATCACGAACTGATCCGGCGTCGCACCGATTTCGAGTTCTTCCAGACGCGTCTGCAATTGCTGGCGCAGCGGCAAAAAGCCTTGCGGCGAGCCGAAACCGAGCAGTTGCGCGCCGCTTTGACGGCCGAGCGTGCGCAACGCGCCGGTGATCAACTCGCCGTCGAGCCACGAACCCGGCAGATAACCGAGACCGGGACCGCGTTCCGGATGATGCGAGGTCGTCAGCATATTGCGCAGCAACCAGACCACGTCGATGGTCGGTGCGACCGGCGCGGCCTCCGCCGCCACGTTCGCCGCGCGGCGCTCGCCGGGCAGCGGCATCGCAAGCCGCTCGCGGACGTAGAAGCCCGAGCCGCGCCGCGAATCGAGATAACCCTGCGCGACCAGCCGTTCGTACGCCTCGACCGCGGTAAAACGCGACACGCCTTTGTCCAGCGCGAGCTTGCGGATCGACGGCATCCGCATACCGGGACGGAACACGCGCTCCTCGATGCGGCGGCGCGCCCATTGGACGAGCTGATCGACGAGCGTGGTCGCCGACGAATCGTGCGGAACGGGAATCTGATCGAGCGGAACGGACATGACGAACTCCAACTGTACCGAAAACTATCGAGTCGATTGTACCGTTACTGTGCTGGTCGAGGGCGATACATTCGTCCGAACGCCCGGCGCGGCGGGCGAAGCGGCTGTCCGCCTCGCCCGCGCGCTTTTGGCGGGTTATGCTTACGGCCCCGCGCCTGGCCGGTTCGGCGTCGCAATAGGGTACTGATCCAGTGCCGGACACGACGCCCGACCCGCCGACGCCCGCAGAACACGCCTGACCGATTTGCCATGACCGCCCAATCGCTTCGCCTCGATCACCTCGTGATTTCCGCCCGCACGCTCGACGAGGGCACGCAATACGTCGCCGACACGCTCGGCGTCGCGCCGTCGGGCGGCGGTTCGCATCCGCTGATGCGCACGCATAACCGGCTGCTCAATCTGTGGGGCGGCGTGTACCTGGAAGTCATCGCGATCGATCCCGATGCGCCGGACCACGCCGACGCCCGTCCGCGTCTGTTCGCGCTCGACGCGGCATCCACGGCGACGCGGCTGAAGAAAGGCCCGTATCTGTCGCACTGGGTGGCGCGTGTGGACCGGCCGAAAAGCCTTGCACGCTGGCAAGCGCAGTATCCGGCGCGCATTCCGGCCGTCGTGCCGATGACGCGCGGCGCGTTCACGTGGAGTTTGACGGTCGCGGACGACGGCGAGTTTCCGTCGTTCGACGGTGCCGGTGACGGCATCCTGCCGTCGCTGATCCAGTGGGACACGACCGCGCATCCGTCGGCGGCGCTGGACGAAAGCCCGCTTGCGCTGACCTCGTTGAGCGCCGTGCACCCACAGGCATCGACGATCGCGGCGCAGCTCGAATGGCTCGGCGCCGCGCATCTGATCAACGTATCCAGGCCGGAAGGCCGGTCGCGAACCGCGACGCTGACTGCAACGTTCGACACACCCACCGGACCGCGCACGCTGAGCTGACACACCCAGGCTCGTGCAACGAAACACCCGCCCGCTGCGGGGCTCGCCTGACCCGGCGGCCAACTCGGGCGATAATACCCAACCTCCGAATCATCAACCAACCCGATTCCAGCGCAACCCAGTAGAGGAGACCATGGATCAAAGCGACCTTAACGCCCCGACGTGGCAATTGTCCGAACGCGCCCTCAAGCTCACCAGCTCGGCGATTCGCGAAATCCTGAAGGTCACCGAACGGCCCGAGGTCATTTCTTTCGCAGGCGGCCTGCCGTCGCCCGTGACGTTCCCGGCCGAGCGCATGCGCGAAGCGTCCGACCGCATCCTGCGCGACACGCCGGGCGCGGCGCTGCAATACAGCGCCACCGAAGGCTATCTGCCGCTGCGTGAATGGATCGCCGCGCGCTTTTCCGTGCGCGTGTCGCAAGTGCTGATCACGACCGGCTCGCAGCAGGCGCTCGACCTGCTCGGCAAAGTGCTGATCGACGAAGGCAGCCGCGCGCTGGTCGAAACGCCGACGTATCTCGGCGCACTGCAATCGTTCTCGCTGTATGCACCGGACTTCGTCCAGGTCGCCGCCGACGAAGCCGGGCTGATCCCGGCGTCGCTGACGCCCGAACTGACCGCCGGCGCGCGCCTGCTGTACGCGCAACCGAACTTCCAGAACCCGACCGGCCGCCGTCTGCCGCTGGAACGCCGTCGCGCGCTCGCCGAACTGGCGAAGACCGCGTCGTTCCCGGTGATCGAGGACGATCCGTACGGCGCGCTCGATTACGCGGGCGAGCCGCTGCCTACGCTGCTGTCGATGGCGCCGGACCACATCGTGTATCTCGGCTCGTTCTCGAAAGTGCTCGCGCCGGGTCTGCGGATCGGCTACATCATCGCGCCCGAAGATCTGCATTTCAAACTGGTGCAAGCCAAGCAGGCCAGCGATCTGCACACGCCGAGCTTCACGCAGCGCATCGTCCACGAAGTCGTCAAGGATGGCTTCCTCGACACGCATATCCCGACCATCCGCGAGGTTTATCGCAAGCAATGCGACGCGATGCTCGCCGCGCTCGAACGTTATATGCCGGAAGGCGTCACGTGGAACCGTCCGGAAGGCGGCATGTTCCTGTGGCTGAATCTGCCCGCGCATATCGACACGATGAAGCTGCTCGAGGAATCGATCGCGCAGAACGTCGCGTTCGTGCCGGGTGCGCCGTTCTTCGCGAACGAAGCGCAGCACAACACGCTGCGTCTGTCGTTCGTGACGGTGCCCGACGCGAAGATCGACGAAGGCGTGTCGAAGCTCGGCGCGCTGATCCGCTCGAAGCTCTAAGCCGTGATGCCGGGCGTCCGGCATCGCAATCATCATCTACTCATCGTCAGGATCTGCAATGTCGCAAGCCAATGTATATGACAAGCTGAAGGAACTGGGCATCGAACTGCCCATCGCGGGCGCACCGGCCGCCGCGTACGTGATGAGCGCGCAAAGCGGCAACACGGTGTACCTGTCCGGGCACATCGCGAAGAAAGACGGCAAGGTGTGGGTCGGCAAGCTCGGCGCGACGTTGGCCACCGAAGAAGGCAAGGCCGCCGCGCGTTCGATCGCGATCGACCTGATGGCGACGCTGCACGCGCATGTCGGCGATCTGAACCGCGTGACGCGCATCGTCAAGGTAATGAGCCTCGTCAATTCGACGCCGGAGTTCACCGAGCAGCATCTGGTGACGAACGGCGCGTCGGAACTGATCGCGGAAGTGTTCGGCGATGCGGGCAAGCATGCCCGCTCGGCGTTCGGCGTCGCGCAGATTCCGATGGGCGCTTGCGTCGAGATCGAACTGATCGCCGAAGT
The DNA here is from genome assembly GCF_028283785.1 of Paraburkholderia sp. Lineage (GTDB taxonomy): Bacteria > Pseudomonadota > Gammaproteobacteria > Burkholderiales > Burkholderiaceae > Paraburkholderia. Next base: position 166,340 of record NZ_JAPWKB010000018.1, read on the forward strand.
CGCGTAATCGCGTAATCGCGTAATCGCGTAATCGCGTAATCGCGTAATCACGCAATGACGTCATGACGTCATGACATAACGCCGCGACACGCGCGCCCGTCTCAAACGGGCAACCCATCCGCGCCGCAGACAGTTCCGCTGTCTGCGGCGCGGTTTGTTTTGGCGAAACGAACGCGTCGAACGTAGAATCGACGCGCTTCGGGTTCACGAAACGGCTTTCATGCCGCCTGCGTTCGCCGCCCCTGGAACCCCCGCCCGGCGCGGCTGCCGGTAAGGTTCGATAGCCGCCGCAAGGTCGGGTCGAGCGTATACCCGGTGTTGCCACTCTTCCCGAAACCAGAGGCATTCAGTAATATCAAAGCGCATTCGATCGCCTATCGAGGGCTCGGCCGTGGCCGCCGCCCTTCCCACTGCGCAGCAGCCCTGGCATTCCGTTCATCATGCAGCCCATTCTGAAACTTGCGCAATCGATGCAGCAGTCGTGGCAGACCACGCAATCCGTACCGTTCGCCGGCTGCAACCGGGCGTTTCCAGCCCGATGAATCCTTTTCGAGGCACTCCCTCGCACGACGCGCCGCGTCGGCGCGACCCCATCGTGACGCGGCGACGCGCGCTACTCGCCATCCCCGCGCTCGGCGTGCTGGTGCTGATCCTGCTGTGGACCGTGATTTTCGCGCGGCTGTCGGTGGAAAAAGACGCGACGTATCGCGAGGCGATGGCGTCCTCGGCGATTCTTTCGGCGGCGCTGCAGCAGCACACGGTGAAGGCGATCCATCAGGTCGACCAGATCACCCGTTTCGTCAAATATGAATTCGAGAAGACACCCAATCATTTCGACCTCACGAGCACGGTCGAGAAAGGCGTGGTGCAAAGCGAAACGCTGGTTCAGGTCTCGCTGATCGACGAACACGGCAAGCTGATCGCCAATACCGCCGAACTCAATCCGAAACACATCGATCTGTCCGACCGCGAGCATTTCCGCGTCCACGAACACGAAAACGACGACCAGCTGTTTATCAGCAAGCCGGTGCTCGGCCGCGTGTCCGGTCACTGGACCTTGCAGATGACGCGCCGCCTGAATCATCCGGACGGCTCGTTCGCGGGCGTCGTGGTGGTGTCGGAAGACCCGAGCTACTTCACGAGCGACTTCTACAACAACGCGGCGATCGGTCGCGACGGCGTGATCGCGGTCATTTCCGACAACGGCACGGTGCTCGCCCGCCGCACCGGCAACGCGCCGGATTCCGCGAGCACGTTCACCGCGAGCGGCATGTATCCGACCTCGGAGCACGTGTCCGGCACCTATGTCGATTCGATCGACAACGTCACGCGGATCGTCTCGTACCGGCATATCGACGGTTATCCGCTCGGCGTGCTGGTCGGTCTGTCGCAGGCCGAAGAATTCGCCGACTACAACCACACGCGCGACGTCTACCTGCTGATGGCAGGCTTTATCTCGCTCGCGATGCTCAGTTTCTTCGCGGTCGCGACCGGCCTGATCGGCAAGCTGCTCGGCCGCGAGCGCGAGATGACGCATCTGGTCGAATACGATCTGCTGACCGGTCTGCGCAACCGCTACGCGACGCTGCAAGGCCTGCGGCACGACGTGGCGCAAGCCGCCAATCTCGGTCACCTCGCGATCCTCTTTATCGACCTCGACAACTTCAAGACCGTCAATGACACGCTCGGCCACAACGCGGGCGACATCGTGCTGCAAATGACCGCATCGCGCCTCGCCGATGCGATCGGCGACGGCGGCACGCTGAGCCGGATCGGCGGGGACGAGTTCGTGGTGGTCGTCAAAGGCGACGACGTCGAGAAGCGCGCGGTGGCGCTGGCCGAAGCCGCCGCCGACGTCTTCGCGAAACCGTTCGAAGTGCGCGGCAGCGCGTTCGTGCTGCACGCGAGCATCGGCATTGCGTTGTATTCGATCGCGCACGAAAACGAGATCGACCTGCTGAAGAAGGCGGATCTGGCGATGTACAGCGCGAAAGATGCGGGCAAGAACTGCTATCAGTTCTACTCGCCGCAACTGTCGCACCGTGCCGATCACCTGATGAAGTGGGAACAGCAACTGCGCGTCGCGCTCGCCGACGGCCAGCTCTTTCTCGCCTATCAGCCCAAGATCGACCTGACGCGGCGTTGCATCACCGGTTTCGAGGCGCTCGTGCGCTGGAACCATCCGCAGCACGGGCTGATTCCAGCCAACGAATTCATTCCGGTCGCGGAATCGACCGGATTGATCGTGCCGATCGGCGATTTCGTGATCGAAACCGCGTGCCGTCAGCTTGCCGCGTGGCAACAGCAGGGTTACGACACGTTGTCGCTCGCCGTGAATATCTCGGCAGTGCAGTTCTGGCGCGGCGACCTTTACGAAACGGTGTCGCGCGCAATCGAGGAAACCGGCATTTCCGCGCGCCGCCTGGAACTGGAAATCACCGAGACCGCGATGATGGAATATCCGGATCTGGTGTCGGAGAAGATTTTCGCGCTGAAGCGGCTCGGCATCCGTATCGCACTCGACGATTTCGGCACCGGCTATTCGTCGCTGTCGTACCTGAACCGGTTTTCGGTCGATACGCTGAAGGTCGATCGCTCGTTCGTGCAAGCCATTCCCGCCGACCGCAGCGTCTGCGTGATGGTGACGGCCATCGTCAATCTGGCGCGCTCGCTGGGGCTGACGGTCGTGGTAGAAGGCACCGAAACCGAAGAACAGATTGCGTGGCTCGCGGCGCTCGGCCATATCGAGGCGCAAGGCTTCCTGTTTTCGCGTCCGGTTCCCGCCGAGGCGATCGGCGCGCTGCTCGACCGGTTCGGCGTATGCGGTCTGCAAGACCAGCAACAGAGCGTCGACGAGCCGGACATCGAACGCGTCAGCGCAACCCCGAGCGGCCAGTAAGGCTGGGCGCCGTCCCGCACCGGACGGCGGCCAGCGCGGCGCGTCACCCATCGCGCGTCGCGTCGCGCGCTTGCGCATCGCTCCATTACGATCGCTTTCCAGCGCACTTACGCATCTGTTAAGCACGGACGAAACCGGCTACATTCCTGTGGTGCGCGCCACCGATGCAACGCGGTGACAATCCGCGCACAGGCTCACCGCAATATCAGGAACACCAAGGCTCACAACGCTGCGCGCCGCTCTGACCGGTTCAGGCGCGCGATGAATAGAACGCTAGACCTGAGAAGCGCGCGCCGTCCATCCGGCGCGCGGACGCCATGCACATGATGACGAGCCAGGATGTCGCCCGTAGCACCGAGCGGGAACCGCTGTGGACGCTGTTCCGTGTGGTATTCGGCCTGTCGGCGCTGTCGTGGGGCGGACTCGCGCTGATGGCGCAGCTGGAGAACCACTACGTCGAGCGGGAAGACCGGCTGTCGCGGGTCGAATTCTCCGATCTGATCGCGCTCGCGTGGATGGTGCCGGGGCCGGTCGGGTGCAACGTCGCCGTGCAGCTCGGCCATGCATTGCGCGGACGGGCCGGCGCCTGGGTCGCGGGCGCGGCCAGCGTGCTGCCCTTCGCGATCCTGATGACCGTGTTCGCGATCTTCTACCGCACGCCGCTGATCCGCTCGCTGGCGTCGCAAACCCTGCTCAATCACTTCAGCGTCGTGCTCGCGACCTTGATCGGCATTACCTGGTACAAGCAGACGCGCGCGCTGGTGCGCGGCCGCCTGGAGTGGATCGCGGCGGCGCTCGGTTGCGTGGCACTGGTGTTCGCGCACAGTCCGGCGGCCTATGTGCTGATGCTCGGCACGGCCTTCGCGACGGGCTGGTTCGTGAGCCCTGTGCGCAGCGGACGGGTGACGGTGGCGATCGCGCGTGGAGACTGGCAGTTGATCGGCGCGCTCGGCGTGCTGCTCGCGCTGTTCGCGATTCCGCTGCCGCATCGCTACGATCTGATGCTGCTGTGGCCGCGGCTCGCGGGCGCGGGCATGACGCTGTTCGGCGGCGGTTTCTCAGCGTTGCCGGTTCTGAAAACCCTGTTCGTGTCGCCGTCGATCGGTGTGTCGGATAACGACTTCACGCTGGCGTTTTCGCTATCGCCGCTGTCGCCGGGGCCGTTGCTGAACGTGGTGCCGTTCTTCGGCTATCTGATCGACGGCTGGCCAGGCGCGCTGATCGCGACGCTGGCGTTGTTCGTACCGTCGGGGTGTCTGGTAGTGCTCGCGCAGCGTCATCTGCATCAACTGAAAGCCGACGCCCGCTTCGAGCACGGGATGCGCATTCTGCGCGCGGTCACCACCGCGTTTCTCGCCGTAGCGGTCTTGAAAATTGCGGGGCGCGTGCCGCTGGAAGCGCCGTACCTGTTGACGGCGGCGTTCTCGGCGATATGTTTCGCGAAGCTGAAAGTGCCCGTATATGCGGTGTACGGGACCGTCGCGGTGGCATGTGGCGCGTGGCTCGCGTACGTGGCGATGCACTAGCGGCGTCGGCGCCGGCGTGGGGGCGCGGACTGGCGAAATCGCGAAATCGCGGTCTCGCAGACCCGTGAAATCGCGACACGTCTAAAACGTCTAAAACGTCTAAACCTTAAAACCCGCGCGACAACACCGCGACGCCGATCGTCACGATGCCCAGCACGATATTGACGAGCACCAGACGACGCACCGTCCCGACCGCGTTCGCGCCGTCCGGCCAGCGTTGCGCCTGCACCGCGCGACGGATGCGCGGGAACACGGCAAACCGGATATGGCCGAAGATCAGCATCATCACGATGCCCAGCCCTGCCATCGCGTGAAGCGGCCACGACGCGTGACCGCCGCCGTATTGCATCAGCAGGAAACCGCCGGACAGCAGGATCACCAGCACCGACGCCGCGACCCAGTTGAAGAAGCGTCCAAATACCGATTCCCACAGCGGCAACCGGAGTTGCGGCGACAGGTCGGCGAGCGCCGGACGCAGACAGAAATGCGCGAAGATCATGCCGCCGACCCAGACGGCGACACCCAGCAGATGCAGAAACAGCGCGAGTTCGATGGCTTTATTCATGTAGTTTTCCTCTCCCGATGATGACGCGCCGCTGCGTGCGGGGCACGGCGTATGAGCGCGTTCGACTGCCCGTGGAACGTGCAGTTCCGCGACACAGTATCCGCCATCGTGTTGTTTTTTATATGTAGCGCCGTTTGAGCGCCACGCCCCGGTATTGTGGGTAAAGCCAAAACGCCCGCATGTATTGCCTGGATTCCCCGGCGGGCCGGGCGGTTTGCGACACCTCACGGCATCGCGAACCACCCTTGAACGACCATGCTGCCGATCGACAGATCAGCGAATCAGCGAACCACGGATCAACCCGCCAGTACCGGCCGCAACGCTGCGACCTTGACGCGCGTATCCGGCAGACGGCCCTTGCGTGCGCGTTTGCCGACGTGCGGCGCAAGCGCCGACGCGTTCATCGATTCCTCGACCTGCTTGCCGCCGCGACCGGTGCCGAGCAGCACCAGACCCGCCTTGTTGATCGCGAGCGCCTGAACCAGCGTCTCGTTTTCGTCGAGCGCCATCAGCGTGACGCCGCGTCCGCCGCCCGACAACGTCTTCATTTCGTCGAGGCCGAACACCAGCAGACGCGCGCCGCTCGATAGACAGGCGATCTGCGTCGCGTCGGGCAGCATCGGCATCGGAGCGAGCGGTGCAGCGCCCGCGTCGATCGTCATAAACGACTTGCCCGCCTTCACGCGGCTGACCATGTCGCCGACCTTCGCGATAAAGCCGAAACCGTTGCTCGACGCGAGCAGCAGCGCCTGATCCGCGGGCGCGGCGTAGTAATGCATCAGGTGACTGCCCGACTCCAGTTCGATCAGCGACGTGACCGGCACGCCGTCGCCACGACCGCCCGGCAACAGCGCCACCGCGACCGAATAGACGCGACCGTTGCTGCCCCACGCGATCAGCGTGTCCGGCGTGCGGGACTGGAACGCCGCGTACAGGCCGTCGCCGGCCTTGAACGTGAAGCCGGCGGCATCGAGACCGTGGCCCTTCAGCGCCCGCACCCAGCCCTTTTGCGACACCACGACCGTCACCGGTTCGTCGACCACGCGCACTTCGAACGTTGCGCGCTTTTCCTGCTGGATCAGCGTGCGCCGATCGTCGCCGTACTGTTTCGCATCGCCTTCGATTTCCTTGATGATCAGACGCTTCATCGACGTGTCGCTGCCGAGCAGTTCTTCGAGCTTGGCTTTTTCGTCCCACAGCTCGGACAGCTCTTTCTCGATCTTGATCTTTTCCAGACGCGCCAACTGACGCAAGCGGATTTCGAGAATGTCTTCCGCCTGACGGTCGGACAAGCCGAACGCCGTGATCAGCGCCTGCTTCGGCTCGTCGGATTCGCGGATGATGCGGATCACTTCGTCGATATTCAGGAAGACGATCATCCGGCCTTCGAGAATATGGATACGGTCGTCCACCTTGCCCAGACGATGACGCGTGCGGCGCGTGACCGTCGCGAAACGGAAGCCGATCCACTCGCGCAGCATCTCGCCGATGCCCTTCTGACGCGGCCGGCCGTCGGCGCCGACCATCACCAGATTCAGCGACGCGTTCGATTCGAGGCTGGTATGCGCGAGCAGCGTCGTGACGAACTCGGTCTGATCGATGCGGCTCGACTTCGGCTCGAACACGAGTCGCACCGGCGCGTCCTTGCCGGACTCGTCGCGTACTGCGTCGAGCAGTCCGAGCATGGTCTGTTTGGTCTGAAGCTGGTCTGGCGTGAGCGTCTTCTTGCCGAGCTTGATCTTCGGATTGGTCTGCTCTTCGATCTCTTCGAGCACCTTTTGCGCGGCCGTGTTCGGCGGCAATTCGGTGATCACGAGTTGCCACTGACCGCGCGCGAGTTCTTCGATTTTCCAGCGCGCGCGTACCTTCAGGCTGCCGCGTCCGTTCTCGTAAGCTGCGGCGATTTCGGCTTCGCTCGAAATGATCTGGCCGCCGCCGGGGAAGTCCGGTCCCGGGATCAGTTGCATCAGTTCGGCGTGCTCGATCTTCGGATTGCGGATCATCGCGACGGCCGCTGCCGCCACTTCGCGCAGGTTGTGCGACGGAATTTCCGTCGCGAGACCGACTGCGATGCCCGAGGCGCCGTTCAGCAGCACGAACGGCAAGCGTGCGGGCAACAGCCTCGGTTCCTGGAACGAGCCGTCGTAGTTCGACATGAAATCGACCGTGCCCTGGTTGATTTCGTCGAGCAGCAGTTTCGCGATCGGCGTCAGGCGCGCTTCGGTGTATCGCATCGCGGCGGCGCCGTCGCCGTCGCGCGAACCGAAATTGCCTTGACCGTCGATCAGCGGATAGCGCATCGAAAAGTCTTGCGCGAGACGCACCAGCGCGTCGTACGCGGACTGGTCGCCGTGCGGGTGATATTTACCCAGCACATCGCCGACCACGCGCGCCGACTTCACGGGTTTCGCGTTGTCGCCGAGGCCCATCTCGTTCATCGCGAACAGGATGCGGCGCTGCACCGGCTTCTGGCCGTCGCAAACGTCCGGCAACGCGCGGCCCTTGACGACGCTGACCGCGTAGTCGAGGTACGCGCGTTCGGCGTAGTTGCCGAGCGTCAGGAAGTCGCCGTCGGGCGCTGCCGGCGCATTGAAAAGATCAACAGTGTTGTCGTCCATCTAGATTCGTATCCGTGTTTGGCATCAAGTGGCGAAGCGTCGAGGCGGCGCGCTGAACGCGCGTCGCTCAGATGTCCGCTTCGACTTCGTTGCCCTTTTCTTCGAGCCAGCTGCGGCGCGACGCCGCTTCGCCCTTGCCCATCAGCATCGTCATCCGGGCGACGGTCATGTCGTAATCGAGTTCGCCCAGCGCAACCGGCGACAGCCGACGCGTATCGGGATTCATCGTGGTATCCCACAACTGTTCCGCGCTCATTTCGCCCAGACCCTTGAAGCGGCTGATCGACCATTGGGTGTCGCGCACGCCGTCCTTGCGGAGCTTGTCGGTGATTGCTTCGAGTTCGCCTTCGTCGAGCGCGTACAGCTTCTGCGCCGGCTTCTTGCCGCGCGCGGGCGCATCGACGCGAAACAGCGGCGGACGCGCCACGCACACATGGCCGCGTTCGATCAGTTGCGGGAAATGCTTGAAGAACAGCGTCAGCAACAGCACCTGAATGTGCGAGCCGTCCACGTCCGCGTCGGAGAGAATGCAGATCTTGCCGTAGCGCAGATTGGACAGATCGACCTTGTCGTCCGGGCTATGCGGATCGACGCCGATCGCCACCGAAATGTCGTGCACTTCGTTGTTCGCAAACAGCCGGTCGCGTTCGGTTTCCCATGTGTTGAGCACCTTGCCGCGCAACGGCAGGATGGCCTGATATTCCTTGTCGCGGCCCATCTTCGCGGAGCCGCCGGCCGAATCGCCCTCGACAAGGAACAGTTCGTTGCGCTTGATATCCGTCGATTCGCAATCGGTCAGCTTGCCCGGCAACACCGCGACGCCCGAGCTCTTGCGCTTCTCGACCTTCTGACCGGCGCGGGTGCGCGCCTGCGCCTGCTTGATGACGAGATCGGCGAGCTTCTTGCCGTGCTCGACGTGCTGGTTCAGCCACAACTCCAGCGCCGGACGCGCGAACGACGACACCAGCTTGACCGCATCGCGGCTGTTCAGGCGTTCCTTGATCTGGCCTTGGAACTGCGGGTCGAGCACTTTCGCGGACAGCACGAACGACACGCGCGCGAACACGTCTTCCGCGAGCAGCTTGACGCCCTTCGGTTGCAGGTTATGCAGTTCGACGAAGCTCTTGACCGCCTGGAACAGCCCTTCGCGCAAGCCGGATTCGTGCGTGCCGCCGGCCGGCGTGGGAATCAGGTTCACGTACGACTCGCGCATCAGCGTGCCTTCTTCGCTCCACGCGACGACCCACGCCGCGCCCTCGCCTTCGGCGAAGGTTTCTTCGTTGGAGCGCGAGTTTTCCGCGTAACGCTCGCCTTCGAACAGCGGAATCAGCAGATCGCTGCCGTTCATCCCTTCGAGCAGATAGCCGCGCAGACCGTCGTCGTATTTCCAGGTTTGGCGCTCGCCGCTCTTCTCGTTGATCAGCGTGACTTCGACGCCCGGCAGCAGCACGGCTTTCGAGCGCAGCAGGCGTTGCAGTTCGCCGAGCGGCAGATTGGGGGAATCGAAGTATTTCGGATCGGCCCATGCGGTGACGCGCGTGCCCGACTTCTTTTCACCGCGCGCGGCCGCACGCACCTGCAGCGTCCTCGCGACGTCGCCGTGTGCGAAACCGAGTTCCGCGACTTTGCCGTCGCGCCACACGGTGACGTCGAGGCGGGTGGACAGTGCGTTGGTGACCGACACGCCGACGCCGTGCAGGCCGCCCGAGAACGTGTAGGCGCCGCCGGCGGCTTTATCGAATTTGCCGCCTGCATGCAGACGCGTGAAGACGATTTCGACGACCGGCACGCCCTCTTCGGGATGCATGCCGAACGGGATGCCGCGCCCGTCGTCTTCGACCGACACGGACTGGTCGGCATGCAGCGTGACCGTGATCTGACGGCCGTGGCCGCCGAGCGCCTCGTCCGACGCGTTGTCGATCACTTCCTGGATGATGTGCAGCGGATTTTCGGTGCGCGTATACATGCCGGGCCGTTGCTTGACCGGCTCGAGGCCCTTCAACACCTTGATCGACGCTTCGCTATACGCGGCGCTTGGCTTTTTCGTAGACATGGCTTACTGGGGTCCGTCGGTTCATCGATGTCCACAGATCCTGTGGACATCTGCGTGGACAATGCGTTGAGTTTTCAAAAAAAGCGAAACGAAACAACGGGCTTGATTGTGATGCCCGCCGCGCGGGCAAGTTGTTCTGTCGCCGGCCTCCTGAGCGCATACCGCTTGAGGGGGCCTGTTCGCGGGGTATTTTACTGATTTCGATACAAGGGGCAATTTGCGCGTGGGCGCGGTGGACGATTTGGGCGGGTTGGGCCGCAGGCGGCGCGGCCGGTCTGGTGGGGATTGGGCTGGCTGGCCGGCGCCCGGTGCTCTCGAATACGGACTATCAGTATGCAACCACCCGACATGCTTTACGCCCGCCGCGTCGGACGCGGGATTGGTTACGGCACACCTTGCGGGCGTGTGCGTGCTTAACTCGTCGCTTACCCGCCAGGACGACGATGCGTTCAGCAAGGCCGTCCGATCTTCCCGCGCTGCGCGCCCGGCCCACACCACTCACACCCCTCGCCGCCGTCGCCACGCCACCCCCCCCGTCTCGGCACCGACGAAACCTGAACCCAGGGCTCGCCGGCGCCGGTCATCACTTGCGCTTGCTTTCCAGTTCGTCCCAACGTTCCATCGCGACCAGCAATTCCTCGTCGATCACGCCGTATCGCGCGGTCAGGCGCGCGCCTTCGGCCGCGTCCTTCGCGAAGATCGAGCCATCTGCGAGCTTGCCGTTGATCTCTTTCTGCTCCGCTTCCAGCGCGGCGATCGTCACCGGCAGCGCTTCGAGCTCGCGCTGTTCCTTGAACGACATCTTCGCCGCGCGTTGCGCGTTGCGGCCGGCACCGCCGTCTTTCGCCGCAGTGTCTTTGGCCGCTTCTTTCGATACTTCTTTCGACGCTTCCAGCGCCATCTGCGCCGACCGCTCGCGCTGGATGGTCCAGTCGGTAAAGCCACCGACGTATTCGCGCCACTTGCCTTCGCCTTCCGACGCAATCACCGACGTCGCGACGTTGTCGAGGAACGCGCGGTCGTGGCTGACCAGCAGCACCGTGCCGTCGTAATCCGTCAGCAGTTCTTCGAGCAGTTCGAGCGTGGGAATATCGAGGTCGTTGGTGGGTTCGTCGAGCACCAGCACGTTCGCCGGGCGCGCGAACAGACGCGCCAGCAGCAGACGGTTACGCTCGCCGCCCGACAGCGACTTCACCGGCGAACGCGCGCGTTCCGGTGCGAACAGGAAGTCGCCGAGATAGCTCATCACGTGCTTCTTCGTGCCGTTCACTTCGACCCAGTCGCTACCGGGACTGATCGTGTCGGCGAGGCTCTTTTCGAGGTCGAGCTGCGCGCGCATCTGATCGAAGTACGCGACTTGCAGGTTCGTGCCGACGCGCACCGTGCCTTCGTCCGGCTTCAACTCGCCGAGAATGATCTTCAGCAGCGTGGTCTTGCCTGCGCCGTTCGGACCGACGAAACCGATCTTGTCGCCGCGCATCACCGTGGCCGAGAACGTATCGACGATCGTGCGGCCGCCGTAGTGCTTCGACACGTCCGTCAGTTCCGCGACGATCTTGCCGGACTTCTCGCCTTGTCCGACGTCGAGCTTCACATTGCCCTGCACGTTCCGGCGGTCCGCGCGCTCACCGCGCATTTCCACGAGCCGCGCAATCCGCCCGACGCTGCGCGTGCGCCGCGCTTCGACGCCCTTGCGAATCCACACTTCTTCCTGCGCGAGCAGTTTGTCGAACTTGTCGTTCTCGATACGCTCGACTTCGAGTTGCTGCGCCTTGCGCGTCTGGTATTCGGAGAAATTGCCCGGATACGACAGCAGACGGCCACGATCGAGTTCGACGATGCGGGTTGCGACGCGATCGAGAAACGCGCGGTCGTGGGTGATGAACAGCAGGCCCGAGCGCTGCGAGATCAGCAGTTCTTCGAGCCAGCGGATACCGTCGAAATCGAGGTGGTTGGTCGGTTCGTCGAGCAGCAACACGTCCGGCTGCACGACCAGCGCACGCGCCAGCGCGACGCGCTTCTGCATCCCGCCCGACAACGCGCCGACCCGCAAGCTGCCGTCGAGCCCGATCTGCGCGAGCGTGGTCTCGACGCGATTGCGCCAGTTCCACGCGTCGGTCGTGTCGAGCGACGACTGCAACGCGGTCAGCCGCGACATCAACGCATCGTGCGCCGGACCTTCGGGCGCGTCGGCGAGTTCGTGCGCGACCTGATCGAATTCGTCGAGCGCGGCGCGCGCCTGCGTCAGACCGGCGGCGACGGCTTCGAATACCGTGTGATCCACATCGAACTCGGGTTCCTGCGGCACGTAGACCGTAGTCAGGTTTTGCTGACGCGTGACGAGACCGTCGTCAGGCTTGCTGAGATCGGCAACGATGGTCAGCAGCGACGACTTGCCTGCGCCGTTGCGGCCGATCAGGCCTACGCGCTCGCCCGCTTCGAGGGAGAAATCCGCGTGATCGAGCAAGGCAACGTGGCCGAACGCCAGTTGCGCTCCGGTAATGGTATAGAGCGACATGGAGGAATATAAGAGACAGCGATGAGCCGGAAGCGGCCATTGTACCGGGCGCATCGATGCGCGCCCTTCGGCCGGATGGGATAGGACGATTCCCAACGTATTTCGTGATGTGGCCGCGCAGTCCGGTGCACACGGTTTTGCGCCGATCCGGGCCGTTTTTCGCGCGGGCCCGCTCGCCCGGCACTGGCGCGAGCCGCTCGCCGCGCGCGGTTACTTCACGTGAACGGTGATGGTTTTGCTCATTTTCGGCCCGTACGATCGATGCGCGCCGTCGCCGAATTGCAGCGTCAACGTGTGGTCGCCGGGCGGCAAGGTCAGATCGGTTTCGGTTTGACCTTTGCCGAAATGCAAGGATGTGTCGCTGACCGGAATCACTTCGCCCTGCTTCAACGGCGCGCCGTCGATCAGCAGATGATGGTGCCCCGTGCCCGCCGTCATCGTGCCGACGGGCGCGATTTTCATGCCGTCGAGGCCGAACACGACGTGAACCGGATTGCTGACCGTCGCGCCGTCTTTCGGCTGCACGAACGACACGCCTTCCGCGTGCGCCACGCCCGACACCGCGATCAATCCCGCGCACAGCGCGCCGGCAAATCCGCCAACCAACCGTTGTCTCGTGAGCATCGTTGTTCTCCTTGAGTTGAGCAGCCACGCGGCGAGCGGCAGGACGTAGCCGCGTTGAAAGGATACACCGCGACCGTGACAGTCTCGCCGTGCGAAGCAATCCACGAGACATACCGGAACCGGACCGCGCAAACGCCGCCAGGCACGGCCGACAACCCTGCGACTTTGTCGCCCGTGGGGCGTTTGCTGAATTCCGGTACCATTACGGGTGGCCGCAAACCGCCTCAAAAAGGGGCAGATTTCGCGGATTGTTGCAATAAACCGAATAAAGAGTGCGTCGTGAGTGAAGTTGTCATTGAATACAAGAGCTGGGTCTGCCTGATTTGCGGCTGGATTTATAACGAGGAAGAAGGCGTGCCGGAAGAAGGCATTGCACCGGGCACGTGCTTCGGCGATATCCCCGAAGACTGGCGCTGCCCGCTGTGCGACGTCGCCAAGGCGGAATTCGTCGTCGTCGAGTTTTAAGCGGCGTCAGACGTCGGCGCACGTTCCGGCCAACCCGGACGGTGTGCGCGAAACGGTTTCGCGTCAGGTGCAGTGTCCCCGACGCGCAACCGGCAACGGTCCGCCAGAGACGATCTGCCGGGCCGTTTTGTTTTGGCATCCGGCGCAGGCTGAATAGTCAAAGCTCTTTGATATACTTCTGCCTCGTCAGCGAATTCAGTTGGGTTGAAGACTGGATTCGTCGCCGGAAACGGCGCTTCGTGTAGGACGAAGCAGAATCGCCGCAGATGTCTGACAGAGCGGAGCGGCCGCGGATTTCACCGTGTCGCCGGTCCAGTTCAGCCTATCCTCCCCGTAGTTCAATGGATAGAACAAGTGCCTCCTAAGCGCTAGATACAGGTTCGATTCCTGTCGGGGGGACCAGTTGGGCGCGACGCGATCGTCGCAATTGTCACGCAGTCACGCTGTCGCGGTTATGTGTCGCCGCGAAGCTCGCCGGATCGAACCGCACGCATCAAACAAAAAGCCCCGCATGGCCAGCCATGCGGGGCTTTTTTCATCTGCGCGGATCAATATCCGGGCGGCGGGGGCGGCGCGTAGCCGTAGCCATAACCGGCCGGGCCGGGCGCCGGCGCACACGGAACATACGTGCGGTGATACTGATCGAAACAGTATCCCGGCGGCGCCGACGACTGATACACCGGCTGCGCGTACACGGGCTGCGCATAGACCGGCTGCTGGTACGCCACCACCGGAGCCGGGGCCAGCGCCGAGCTGACGACCGCGCCGAGCACCGCCCCGCCGATCAACGCACCGACGACATCGCCGCCGTTGCCATGTGCCGAAGCAGGCGCGGCAGCAACTGCCAGGCTACCCGCCGCCAACAAACCAATCGCAAACTTTCGCATTTTGTTCTCCCACTGACGTGGTTTAGTGATCTGATGCCATTGTCCATTGCGCCGTCTGAAATAGATGCTGCAAGTGGTAACGGCCCATTACGAAACCCGCACGCGGCGAGTGTTTCTGCAACAGATCGAAGATGGGTAAGGAAGATCGCTTCGCGGATTGCGGTCCGGCGCTAAAGCTGGTGCCCGCGCGGGCCGATAACGGAAGAATGCACACCGATCCCACCGACGTCGAACTCCTGACCGCGCTGATGAACGCCTTCGGCCACACGCCGGACACCGTCGAAGGCCGGGCGACGCAGATCAACTACGCGCTCGCCGCCGGCGATGCACGGATCGCGGCGGGCATCGTGTTCGATCAGGTGCGCGATACCGGCGCGCCGAAAACGGCCCTCGATCCGCATGCGGATTCGACCGTGCCGTATCCGGATCTCGCGCCCTTCGGTACGCAGGGGTTGGCGCAGTTCATCGAAGCGCTGGCGCACCTCGGACTGGCGTTGAAGGTCGTGCCGGTCAAAACGTAATTCCGCGCGGCCAGGCGTTGCGGAACACGCCATCAGCCACATCCAGCACGCTCAGCACGCCAGCCGCGCCCGTTCTAGCCTCGCGGCGGAATATTCAAACCTTTCTCGACCGCCGGCCGACGCACGAATGCATCGAGCGCCCGCTGCACATGCGGAAAATCGGCGATGCCGACCAGGTCGCCCGCTTCGTAAAACCCGACCAGATTCCGGATCCACGGAAACGTCGCGATATCCGCGATCGAATACTCGTCGCCGAGAATCCACACGCGCCCTGCCAGACGTTCGTTCAACACGCCCAACAAACGCTTCGACTCGGCAACATAACGGTCGCGCGGACGCTTGTCCTCGAAATCCTTGCCCGCGAATTTGTGGAAGAACCCGACCTGACCGAACATCGGTCCGACGCCGCCCATCTGGAACATCACCCACTGGATCGCTTCGTAACGACCCGCGGCATCCTTCGGCATGAACATGCCGCTTTTCTCGGCCAGATAAATCAGGATCGCGCCCGATTCGAACAGCGGCAACGGCTTGCCGTCCGGACCGTCCGGATCGAGGATCGCGGGAATCTTGTTATTCGGATTCAACGACAGAAACGCCGGCGACATCTGGTCGTTGGTATCGAAACCGACCTTGTGCGCCTCGTACGGCAATCCGGTTTCTTCCAGCATGATCGACACCTTCACGCCATTCGGCGTCGGCAACGAATAGAGCTGGATGCGGTCCGGATGCTGCGCGGGCCATTTCTGGGTAATCGGGAAAGCGGATAGATCGGCCATTGAAAATCCTTCCTGGCGGGACAGAGACGACACGGCGACAACTTCGCGTGCAATTGAGAACCGCCGCCATGCTAGCGCATGCGGTAAAACTCTGTCGGCGATGCTTCGGGTCCCGGCCGGGACGATTTCGACGCCATCTCATGCGGCATCGGCCACGGCCGCGCTCACCACGGATCGTTGGTCTCGCTTCCTGCCGTGAGGTCGTAACCGTCACGCCACAGCGCCGCGCCGATCGACGTCAGCAACACGCGCTCGTCCGCATTGAGCATCTCCCACGCCGACGCCAGCCAGACCGCGTAAGCCGCACAGGTCGTCTCCAGCTCCACGGGCGTCTTGCCCGCCAGATATTGCCGTTCGAACAACGCCAGCATCTTCTCCGGTGTCATGCCGCACCTCCTTTGCGATGCAGTGAGTTTTACGCAAGCATTACGACCCGGCGATTCTCGTTTACGTGGTGACGGATCGAACCGCGCCTGCGCGATCTTCCCCGCCGACGCGTCGCAGACAAAAAGAAAGGCGCCGAAGCGCCTTTCTCCTGCCGACCCGCATTGTCCCGGATTTCATTGCGCAAACTTACCGCGCGAAACCCCGCAACGCATGCGGCCGACACGTCGATGACCGCGTACCGCCCTGCATGATCCGCAGGCCGACACGCCGTGCATCGTCAACCCATCACGCCGCCCTTAGTGCGAGCGCTTTGCGTTGTCCTTGGCGTCTTCCTTCGCATCGCCGTATGCCTTCTGAACCTTGCCGGCGCCCTGTTGCAGATCGCCCTTCAGTTCGCGGGCCGGGTTGTCGGTCGCCTTACCTACGGCTTCGTTGACCTTACCCTTGATCTGTTCGCCTACACCCTTCACCTGGTCCTTGTTCATGTTCGGCTCCAATCTTTCAGGAATGCCGGCGCGAATTTACGCCAGTGCCTTTGTTCAGCAACGGGTGTGCCCACGACCCAAAACCGCACCCCAAAACAGCGACGAAAAATATTTCAGAACGCACCCTAAAGTTCAGACGAATACCGCCGATATCGGGGCATGGACCGACAACACCCCGTTTTGGCGTGCTCCTTTCAGGCCACGCTCATCGATCAGGACCTCACGCATATCGCCCGTGTGATGCGCGCCGCGCTCGTCGGCGATCTTGGCGGCGCGATCCTGCCCACCGCGTACTGGCGAAGGCGCCTGCACGGATTGCTCGACGCACGGCACCTGTCGAAAGCGCAGCTTTGCACGGTCGACAGCCTGCTGCTCCAGCTCGACCGATTCGACACCGACAGCTCCGCCGAATGGCACGCGCCGCCGCCGTTCAGCGCACCACCACCGCGCCGGCGCACGTCACCTTCGCCCCGCCGAATCTCACGCTGAGCCATTGGCGCTTCGCGTCGAAGCGTGTCAATTTGCATCGCGCATTGTCAGTTTTACGCGTTTCACTGTGCTTTTCCGACTGTCGCGTGGCGAAATTTCAATCGGCTTTAGCGAGGAAAGGTGCGCCCGCCGTCGATTGCGCGTGATTTTCCGCGCACGGACGCTCTGAAAAGGGACAGCTATAGGTCATAATGTCCGCAAAAATCCCCAGCAAGGACTGCGAGTGACCCAAGCCCCGCTGCTTGAACTGCTGAAACAGGCGCGCACGCGCTTCACCCAGCGCGAAATCGCCGATCACGTCGGCAAGAACATCAAGACGGTGCGTCGATGGGAAAAGGGCGACACGCCCTGCCCGGCGATGCTCGGCCCGGCGCTCCATGCAATGCTGAAAGGCGCCGCCGGCGCGAGCCACTCTGCAGAAGCCAGCGCGCCGGACGCCGCGCAGGTGCGCTTTATCGACCTCTTCGCGGGAATCGGCGGCATCCGCATGGGATTCGAGGCGAACGGCGGCCAGTGCGTATTCACCAGCGAGTGGAACGACTTCTCGAAGAAAACCTATCTCGACAACTACGGCGCGGATCACGCGTTCGTCGGCGATATCGTGTCGTTTCCCGCCGAGGACGTGCCGTCGCACGACGTGCTGCTCGGCGGCTTTCCGTGTCAGCCGTTTTCGATTGCGGGCGTCAGCAAGAAAAACGCGCTCGGCCGTCCGCACGGCTTCGAATGCACGACCCAAGGCACGCTCTTTTTCGACGTCGCGCGGATCATCGCCGCGAAGCGCCCTGCCGCGTTCCTGCTGGAGAACGTGAAGAACCTGCTGTCGCATGACAAAGGCCGCACCTTCGACGTGATCCTGCAAACCTTGCGCGACGAACTCGGCTACGAAGTGCATTACCGCGTGATCGACGGACAGCATTTCACGCCGCAGCATCGCGAGCGGATCATCATCGTCGGATTTCGCGGCAAGACCGCTTTCTCATGGGACGACCTCAGACTGCCGACGCATAGTCCGCGTCTCAAGTCGATCCTGCACAAGACCGACGGCACCGAGCCCAAGCTGCCGTGGGACAACGACCGTTTCTTCGATCACGCGACGCGCAGCGTGCAGCCGCGCTACACGTTGACGCCGAAGCTATGGGCTTATTTGCAGGCGTATGCGCAAAAGCATCGCGAAGCCGGCAACGGTTTCGGCTTCGGGATGGCCTATCCGGACAGCGTGACGCGTACGCTGTCGGCGCGTTACCACAAGGACGGCTCCGAAATCCTGGTCTATCAGGGCGACAGCATGCGACCGCGGCGGCTGACGCCGCGTGAATGCGCGCGCCTGATGGGCTTCCCCGATACGTTCCGGATTCCCGTCAGCGACACGCAGGCGTATCGCCAGTTCGGCAATAGCGTGGTGATGCCGGTGATGCGCGAAGTCGGGCGAATCATGATGCCGCATGTCCATGCGCTGCTCGGTGACGGAAACGGTAAAGACGACGCGGCCGCCGTCGAGAATGCCGCGGCGAAGCCGGCCACGCGCCGCAAAAGCAGACAGGGTCCGGCGCTGTTCGCCTAGACTGGCGCGATGGTAGACATCGTCGATCAGGCGACGCGCAGCCGGATGATGTCCGGCATCCGCGGCCGCAATACCAAGCCGGAGCTTCTGATTCGAAGCCTGCTGCATCGACGCGGCTTTCGTTTCCGGCTCGACGCGCGCGATCTCGCCGGACGGCCCGATATCGTGCTGCCGCGCTATAAGGCGGTGATCTTCGTGCATGGCTGTTTCTGGCACGGTCACGATTGCCGTCTGTTCAAATGGCCGCAAACACGCCCCGAATTCTGGCGCGACAAGATCGGCCGCAATCGCTGTAACGACGTCAAGGCGCGCGACGCGTTGCTCGCGAGCGGCTGGCGGGTCGGCACGGTGTGGGAATGCGCGCTGCGCGGCGCGGGACGCGACCTCGACGGCGTGCTGCAACGCCTGGTCGAATGGTTGCACGGCGATGCGCCGCAGTTCGAGGAACGCGGCGACGTGGTCGCGCATAGCGCGGATCCGCCGGACGCCGCAAACGCCGCGCAGACCTCAAAGACCGACGACGTCTGAACGGCGACGTGCCCGTCGAGGCGCGTCAAACGGTTCGCGCGCGGTCTTCGCGGTACGGATCGTGCAACGCACGGGTGCTACACTCGATTGACTATGCCGGGCGTTTTCAGACGCCTGCTCCCGATCACACAATATTCTTGAAGGAGGCATCCGATGGCTGACTTCCGTCTTTGGTCCGACGAGTTTCCGCTGAACGGCTTCATGCCGAAAGCGCAGGAATTCGACGACAAATCGTTCGGCGTCGATGGCGAGAACATTTCGCCGGCCTTGCAATGGGAAGGCGCACCGTCCGACGCGCAAAGTTTCGCGCTGACCGTCTACGATCCCGACGCGCCCACGGGCAGCGGCTTCTGGCACTGGGTACTCGTCAACATTCCGCCCGACGTGCGCTCGCTGCCGCGCAACGCAGGCAAGGCCGACGGCACGCTGCTGCCGCCGGGCGCGCTGCAACTGCGCAACGATTACGGCACCGTCGGCTTCGGTGGCGCCGCGCCGCCGCGTGGCGACAAGGCGCATCGCTATATCTTCCGCTTGCATGCGCTGAAGGTGCCGCATCTGCCGCTCAACGCCGACGTCACGAATGCAATCGCGCGTTTCATGACGCATCTGAACGAAGTCGATTCGACCGCTTACACCGGCATGTACCAGTTGAAGTGACCTTCGACGGCGGCGGCGGTCGCGCATCGCCGGACCGCTGAATCGATCGTCGCCCGATGACGGCGCAATGCCGCACGACATCCTCCGATGCCGCGCCGGCATTGCGCCGCGTGACCGTTCACAACGACAACAACCACGACGACCACACCACCGCACGATGCACGCATCATCTTCCGGCGACGCCCGCTCGCCCTCCTCTCGCGACGATCCGTCGGATCGCGCCGATCAGTCCGCTGAACCCCAAGCCGCCGCCGAGGCCACCCGCACCGCCGACGACGCCGTGACCGCCGAGCTCACCTCAACGCCCAACACGTCTGCCGATCAGGACGAACCCGGCCTGGCCATTCCGCAGCGCTATTGGGCGATTCTGGTGGTGGCGCTCGGGATTACGCTGGCCGTGCTCGACGGCGCGATCGCGAACGTCGCGTTGCCGACGATCGCGCGCGATCTCAAGGCGAGCGCGGCCGGATCGATCTGGGTGGTGAACGCGTATCAGCTGGCGATCACGATCTCGCTGTTGCCGCTTGCATCGCTGGGCGACCGGATCGGCTATCGACGGATTTATCTATCGGGGCTGGCGTTGTTCACGGTCGCATCGTTCGGATGCGCATTATCGGACTCGCTGACGACGCTCGCCGCCGCGCGGGTGATCCAAGGTTTCGGCGCAGCCGGGATCATGAGCGTGAACACCGCGCTGGTGCGGATGATTTATCCGCGCAAGCAGCTCGGACTCGGCGTGGCGATCAACGCGATGGTGGTTGCGGTGGCGTCGGCGGTTGGGCCGACCGTGGCGTCGGGCGTGCTGGCGGTGACATCGTGGCCGTGGCTGTTCGCGATCAACGTACCGATCGGCGTCGCGGCGGTTTGCGTCGGGCTAAAGGCTCTGCCGCGCAACAATCGCAACGACGCACCGTACGACTATCTGAGCGCGGTGATGAACGCGTTCGTGTTCGGTCTGCTGATCTTTGCCGTCGATGGCATCAGCCACGGCGAGCGGGCCGTTTTCGTGATCGGCGAGTTGATTGCGGCGGTAGCGATCGGCTACTTCTTTGTCCGTCGACAGTTATCGCAACCCGCGCCGTTGGTTGCCCGTCGATCTGCTGCGCATTCCGATATTCGCGTTGTCGGTGGGGACGTCGATCTGTTCGTTTGCCGCGCAGATGCTGGCGTTCGTCTCGTTGCCGTTCATGTTGCAGGACATGTTGGGGTTGTCGCAGGTTCAGACGGGCTTGCTGATGACGCCGTGGCCGCTCGTGATCGTGGTGGTGGCACCGCTCGCGGGGGTGTTGTCGGATCGGGTGTCGGCGGGTTTGCTGGGCGGCGTGGGCCTGGCGATTTTCGCAGTTGGCTTGTTGTTGCTGGCGACGGTGGGCGCGCATCCGGCGCCATTCGATATTGCTTGGCGGATGGCGGTGTGTGGCGCTGGGTTCGGGATTTTTCAATCGCCGAATAATCGGGCGATGCTGTCGGCCGCGCCGAAGTCGCGGAGTGGCGGTGCGAGCGGGATGTTGGGGACAGCGCGGTTGACCGGCCAGACGGTGGGGGCGGCGTTAGTGGCGTTGGTGTTTGAGGTTGCGCCTGCGCGCGGGCCGGTGATTGTGCTTTATGTGGCGGCGGGGTTTGCGGTGGTGGCGATGGGGGTTAGTTTGGGGAGAATACGGGTAAGGGTTTGATTTGGTTTTTGATTTGGTTTGGTTTTTGGTTTGGCCTGGCTCGGTTCGGGTGTCCCGTTTTCACGTCGGTTTGCCTGGTTCGTCCCTGTGCGGGACCGCACCTACTTTTCTTTGCTCGCGCAAAGAAAAGTAGGCAAAAGAAAGCGCGTTTACCTCGCGCTTCGTAGCGAGTGGCGTCTAGTATTTTTCGGGTAGTGGACCGCGCACGTTTTGACTCGGCGGTCCGTTTGGCGTGGTGGTCCGCGCCCGCACATCCCGCCCGCTTCGCGGCGGTAGCCCACTTCAAAAACCCATTTTCGCCACGCTATGTTTCGGTCTTTTCGACTGCTCCGGCGTCCGCCCCGAAGCGCGGTTTTGCCTTCGTCTGGACGATTCCGGCGTCGGCTCAAAGCCCGGTTTTCACCACGCGATTTGCCAGCCGTCACGACCGTTCCTGCTTCCCGCTCAAGGCCCGGTTTGCGCCACGGCGTTCACCCGCCTTCACGATGGTTTCGACGTTCCGAGTTGCCAGGACTTTTGCGCGCGCGACCCGACCGGCGCATGCCAGGAAAATGGGTTTTGTGACCGACGGAGTGCAGCGCGCGAAGAGCGCCGAGAGAAAAAGACGGGGCTGTGCCCAACGGCTGTCGCGGAGCGAACAGCCGGAACGAATGACTGCCTTGTCACCAGGTTAAGCGGTGCGACAACTCAAATCGTGCGCGGTCCACTACCCGTTAGTCAGTAGACGCCACTCGCTACGGAGTGGCGGTGTAAACGCGCTTTCTTTTGCCTACTTTTCTTTGCGCGAGCAAAGAAAAGTAGGTGCGGTCCCGCACAGGGACGATCCAGGCAAACCACCGCGAAACCGGGACAACCACAACAACCAAAACCACAACAAAACCAAAAACCAAAAAATCAAATCGTCACGTCAGCAACCTTCACCACCTTCTCGGCGACAGACGAAGCCCTCGCCACACTCCTCAAATCCCCCAGGAAAGTATCCCGCCAAACCGACAGATTATTCTCCCTCATCGGTGCCATCATGTCCGAATGCCGCGCCTGCCGCTCCGCCAGCGGCATCGACAACGCCCGCTCCAACGCCTCGGCCATCTGCGACAGATCGAACGGATTCACGACCAGCGCCCCCGGTAACTGCTCCGCGGCACCCGCAAACTGCGACAGCACCAGCACCCCCGGATCGGCCGGGTCCTGGGACGCCACATACTCCTTCGCGACCAGATTCATCCCGTCGCGCAACGGCGTCACATACCCAACCTGCGATTGACGGAACAGCGCCATCAACAGATTCCGGTCGTACTTCCGGTTCAGATACTGAATCGGCGTCCAGTCGAGCTGCGCGAACCGTCCATTGATCCGCCCGGCTTCGCCTTCCAGATTCTGACGAATCCGCTGATAGGTCTGCACGTCCGAGCGCGTCGGTGGCGCGATCTGCACCAGCGACACACGTCCATGCCACCCCGGCGCATTCAGCAACAAGCGCTCGAACGCCTGAAACCGCTCCACCAGCCCCTTCGAATAATCGAGCCGGTCCACGCTCATGATCAACTTCCGCCCACGCATCCCGTCACGCAAACTCTTCACCGGCTTGCGATCCGTGAACTGCGCCGCGGCCTTCGCGATCGCGTCCGGATAAATGCCGATCGGATACGCAGCAACCTTCAGGAAACGGTTGTACGCGTGCACCATCCCGTCCTCGCTCGACGTACCGTGCGCGCCGCGCTCAATGTAATCGACGAACGATTGCCGGTCGGCCTCGGTCTGAAAACCGACGACGTCATACGAGCACATCGCCTTCACCAACTCCTCGTGCGGCGGTACCGTGCGTAAGACTTCCGGAACCGGAAACGGAATGTGCAGGAAGAACCCCATAGGATTCTTCACGCCAAGTTCACGCAAACACCGCGCAAACGGCAGCAGGTGATAGTCGTGAACCCAGATGATGTCGTCGGGCTTCAGCAACTCCTTGAGCTGCTTTGCCAGCGTCAGGTTGACGCGCAGATAACCCGCATATTCCTGACGGTCATAGCGCGACAGATCATTCCGGTAGTGGAAGGTCGGCCATAGCGTCGCGTTCGAAAAACCACGGTAATACTGGTCGTAATCGCGCTTGGTCAGCCCGACCGTCGCATACGTGACATTGCCCTGCTTCTCGATCACCGGCGCCGATGGCTCGGCCACCGTCTCGCCGCTCCAGCCGAACCACACGCCGCCGGTCTCTTTCAATGCGTCCAGTACGCCAATCGCCAGGCCGCCTGCGGCGGGGCGTCCTTCCTGCGTCGGCGCAACCCGGTTCGATACCACGATCAATCGGCTCATTCGGCTCCTCCTCATTCGGTTTTGTCGTGCATGGGGGAATACTTGCCCTTAATGCACGCAAGTCCCATGCCGTTTTAACGGCTTTGCGAGAACGAAAATGTGTGTAAATGTGACAGGCGAGTAAAAGCCGCCCTCGGTATCGCGGAAAACAGAAAAGCTTTCTGCGCGCATCGCATCGATCGAGAAACGGTTTTGCGATTGCGAATCGAATTTTTGAAGCGTCGAAAAAACCGCCGTGGTGCGATCGAAGAACCGCATCGGTCGCCGTGTCGGCGTGTCGTTCTCGAATCATTTCAACCGACGAACGCTGGTGCGCGCCGGACAAACTTCAGCGAATCGCGGTGCGTCCGATCGATCTCCAGACCGCGCGTGCTCGCCGACTCACGCGCGCCGTCACGCGCTCACGAATCCTGTTCCGAACCGAGATCGCGCTGGTAGTCGATGCCTTCCTTGCGCGCGCCGCCCTGATTGTGGTCGCCGTCGGGCGGCGCATCGGGCGCGACGCGATTCTGTGCGGCAGGGTCAGGCGCGAGCGGCGGGCCGCCGGTCGATCCTGCGGGGCGCGCATCGCGTTTGTTGTGGCGCGCGGAGCGCCGCAAGGCAGGGTGTCTCATCTTGGTATGCCTCCAAAGAAGGCCATCATCCCGACGGATGACATCATCACAGTCTAGGGCGCGGACCCGCCCTTTGCCGGTAAATCATGCGTCCGCTTTGTAACAAATACAGCAAAACGCCGCGAAGACGCCGGGCAGGCACAAACTGTGAGCAAATTTGTCCACGTTCACCGTGGCAATGGTGGGCGCGATCGCGCGCGGCCACGCTCAGTGCAAATAACGTGGACGGATCAACGCGGAAAGTGTCGCGGAATGCGGGGTCTCGCCCGGCTGGACCGGCGGATCGCCAATGGACGGCGTGTCGGGATCGGTCGGCTCGCGAGTCGGGTCGGGAATCGTGTCCGGCTGCGGCGCAGGTTGCGGAGCGGGTCCGGGCGTTGGCGTCGGCGTCGGCGGATCGACGGGTTCGGGAGCATGCGCGTGCAGCGCAACCACTGCGCACGTACCGAGCGCAAAAGTCGCTGATGTCGCCGACGTCGTGTGCGGCGAAGCAGGTGTAGGCGAAGCGGTGTCGTGAGTCATATCGGCTCCCTGTTCTCTGCGTTTATCCGTTTGACGGATAAACGCAGCAAGGGGTGTGCCGTCACGATGGCATGCAGACTGTGTCAGCAGGCAAAACCATCTCGCCCCGGCATGCCAAGGCGTCGCGCGTCAGGCGTCGGCGCCGCCCAGCGCGCGCGATTCGTCGGCGGCGTCGCCGTCGTCACGCGCGTCGTTGCCGTATTCGACCAGACGGTTGTACAGCGTCTTCAGGCTGATCCCGAGGATTTCCGCCGCGCGCGTCTTCACGCCGCCGCATTGCTCGAGGGTGGCCAGAATCAGCTGACGGTCGGCTTCCGCGAGCGACGTGCCGAACGGGATCGTGATGGCCGTGCCGGCGGCCGGCTTCGACAGCGTGATCTGCAACGGCACGGTGGCCGTCACGTCGGAATCCGTGCCCGACATGATGTGCGCGCGCTGTACGTAGTTCTTCAGTTCGCGCACGTTACCCGGCCACGGATACGACATCAGCATGTCCTTCATGGCCTGCGGGAAATGCTTGCGCGTGCTGTGCCGCTCGTTCAGGTCGTCGAGGAACGCCTGCGCGAGCAGCTCGACGTCCTTGCCGCGCTCACGCAGCGGCGGCAGGCTGATCGGGAAGACGTTGAGCCGGTGATACAGATCGAGCCGCATCTTGCCTTCGAGCACCGCCTGTTCAGGATCGCGGTTGGTCGCGGCGATCAGCCGAACGTCGGTTTCGATTTCCTTGGTCGTACCCACGCGCATGAACATGCCGGTTTCCAGCACGCGCAGCAGCTTCACCTGAAGCTCGATCGGCATTTCGGTGATTTCGTCGAGGAACAGCGTGCCGCCGTTCGCGCGCTCGAAATAGCCCTTGTGCTGACGATCCGCGCCCGTGAAAGAGCCGCGCTCGTGACCGAACATTTCCGACTCGATCAGGTTCGGCGAAATGGCGCCGCAGTTCACCGCGAGAAACGCGTGTTTGCGCCGCAAGCTCAACTGGTGGAGCGTCTGCGCGGCGACTTCCTTGCCGGTGCCCGACTCGCCGACCAGCATCACCGAGGCCGCCGTCGGCGCAACCCGGCCGATCTGGTCGTAGACCTCCTGCATTGCCGGGGAATTGCCGAGCATCAGGCCGAAGCGGCCCATCCGGCGCAACTCGCCGCGCAATGTGCCGATTTCCGCCTTCAGGTCGCCCGCGCGCGGCAGCCGCGACAGGATCGCCTTCACGCGCTGCATGTTGATCGGCTTGACCAGGTAGTCGGTGGCGCCCATTTTCAGCGCGTTCACCGCCGATTCCACGGTCGCGTGACCGGTAATCACAATCACCTCGACGCCCGAACGCGGGTCGAGATCTTCGAACAGATCGACGCCGCTGCCATCGGGCAGCTTGAGGTCGGTGAACACGACATCCGGCATCTGCCGGACCAACTGGATACGCGCTTCGCGCAGGTCGCCCGCCGTGGCGGTCGTGAGCCCGTCTTCCCCGATGATGGCGGCCAGCGCCTCGCGGGTTTCGGCATCGTCATCGACGATCAATACGTGTGGCATCGTGTCTCGAGAGCCTGAAAGTGTTGATGGTGGACGGCATGCGTGAATGCATGAAGATACAACCGGACCACAGTATGCCACCGAGGTCGGAGCGCCCGGAAGGCGGTCCCGAACGCGCGAAACCGCTACGTTCGACGACCGGCCAAACCAGCAACTCGACGCGATCTCGCAACAATCGCCAGTCAACGCGCGGCGAAAACACCGCTAACGGCACCGATTGTTGTGTATTCGCTGATTATACGGACATATCGCAATAAACTCGACCGGCCGATGTGCGGGTCCGCGCGCACCTGCTGCGCGCCGTGCAACCGCAGTGCAACCACAAAGCGCACGTGAGGCAAGCGCAGAAACGGACACGCGGGTTTGCCGCGCGTCCGCTCCGCTCGATATTCAATCTTGCAGCTAGTGTCAACTATGCGGAAACGGCCACGGCCCAGCGCCGTTCGCGTGATCGGCGCCATTGGCGACACCCCGCGGCGCCACGCCGGTTTTCGGCACCACCGCGCTCGGCGTGACGACGTTGCCGCCTTCGTTCTCCCAGCGGTTCAGCTCGCGGCCGAGCGGCAACTGCGCGCCGCCGTGCTTCTGCGCCCAGCGCAACGCGAGCATGCCGCCGACCACCATCAGAATGCCAAAAACACCGATTCTCGGACGTGCCATGTCGATCTCCTCATTCTCGTCAAACGGTTCAGGCTGCGCGACGCGCATCGCCCGATACGTGAAAACCGTGCGCGCCCGTGTCAGCGCGCGGCCAGCACGCCGAGCAGAAACGCCGTGCCGGCCGCAATGCCGATCGACTGCCACGGATTGCGGCGGATATAGCGTTCCGCGCTGACGGCCGCGACCCGATAGCGATGATGGGCGGCGTCCTGCGCGTCGCCCAGCGCGGCTTGCAGGGTTTCGACATGCGTGCCGAGCCGGTCGCGCAACGCGTTGACGCCTTCGCCCGGCACATTGGCCGCAAGTCGCAGCATTTCTTCCGAGTCGGTCAGCAGCACCCGCAGGTCTTCGACGATCTTCTGCTTGCCCAGTGCAAGCTGTTGCGTGGTTTCGGTCATTACCCGCTCCTGTGTTCATGCAGCGTCATTCGGTTGGCGACCCGGACGGTGCGGTCCGATCGCCTTCGTTTAGCTGGTGCGGCAAAGCGCACGTGTCGGAGTGAAGTCGCAAGCGCCGTTCCTGGCCGCCGCCGATGCCCGCGCCGCAGTCCCGATTAGCATCGATCCGATCGGCGATAAAGCGTTCATTCCGCGCCACGGACCGGCGTGTCGCGTTCAACAGGCGCAGAAAATTATGCCGATCAGGCACGTTCCGTGCGGGTCTTCCGGTCACACTTGCCGGACCGCGTGACGACCCGCACGTCCGCTACCGACGCGCATTGCAGCCAACCGCTTTCAGATGGTTAAATCGACCTTTGCGAGATAGTGAACGGCAGCCTGCCGCGTCCGCGCTCACGAAGCGCGCGTTTGCAATGGCGCATGCGCCGCTTCATCGAACCACACTGCACAGGACACCCTGTTTATGGCGTCAACCGATCTGGATTCGCCCCCCGTTGCCGGCGGCAGCCACGCCGCCGCACAGGCGAAGCACCGTGTCGCGGAAGGCGTCGCGGGACTGAAGTCGTACGGCTTGCTGTACGGCTCGTCACCGGTGATGCTGGATCTGTACGAGCAGATCGAACGGGTCGCCGCCACCGACGCCACGGCGCTGATCATCGGCGAATCGGGCACGGGTAAGGAACTGGTCGCCCGCACGATCCACGATCAAAGCGCCCGTAAGGACGCGCCGTTCATCGCCGTGAATTGCGGCGCGATTCCCGACGAACTGATCGAAGCCGAACTGTTCGGCCACGAAAAAGGCAGCTTCACGGGCGCGGTCCAGGGCCGCATCGGTTACTTCGAACACGCGAACGGCGGCACGCTGTTCCTCGACGAAATCACCGAAATGGCGCCCGTCCGTCAGGTCAAGCTGCTGCGCGCGCTGGAAACCGGCACGTTCTATCGGGTCGGCGGCAACGACCTGATCTCCAGCGATGTACGCGTGATCGCCGCGACCAATCGCGACCCTGCAGTCGCGGTCAAGGAAAACGGCCTGCGCGAAGACCTGATGTACCGGCTGGCGGTGTTTCCGCTGCGCGCGCCGCCGCTGCGCGAACGCGAAGGCGATCGCGAACTGCTCGCCCAGCATTTCCTCGCGTCGCTGAACGTGCAGGAAAGCGCCAGCAAGAGCTTCAGCAAGCGGTCGATGGAAACGCTGCGGACGTGGTCGTGGCCGGGCAATGTGCGCGAGCTGAAGAACGCGGTGTATCGCGCGTTTATCCTCGCTGAAAAAACCGTCGAGCTCCCGCATCCGCATCTGGCCTCGCGCGTGAAGAAGCCGGTCACGCAAGGTGATTCGATGAGCGTATGGATCGGCACGCCGCTCGCCGACGCGCAAAAGCAGATCATCCTCGGCACGCTGAAGCATTGCGGCGGCGATAAGCGTCGCGCCGCGAAGGCGCTCGGCGTCAGCCTGAAGACGCTGTACAACCGGCTCAGCACATACGGCACCGAAGACGGCGGCAGCGAACCCGCCGAAGCGGACGACGCGTAACGTTAGCGTCGCGGTTCCTTTCAAAGCGCCATCACCGGGCGGCATCGGATCTTTTGCAGAGCCGATGCCGCTTTTTTCAATGTGCCGCGCCTGCCGCACACCGAACCGTCAGTTCACCTTCCGACACACAGCTTTCAGCGCCGCTTTCAACGTCCATTCACACGCGCTTTAGCCGTCGTGTTGCGGGGATTTGCCAAGCGCAATCGTTTGTTCACCGCACGAACTTTTGCATTTGCTTGCACTTTCCCACTGCCCGTTTCAAATCCTATCCTGCACAATGCGGCTGCATCGAAAAGGCGTCCCGGGCCAGCCGCTTGCTCATTGAGCGGATCGCGGCATCGGGCGCAGCAGCAGGGACAGGGAAAATGCACAACACGATTCACACGGCCGCACGGGCCGCAGCGCGAGCGTCGGCAAGCTCGACGATTCCAACGCTTTCCAGCATCGCCGCACCGCGCGCCAAACGCACGTCGATCGTTTCACTCGCGACGGTTTCATCACTTGCGGCCGCAGTGCTGGTCGCCACCAGCCTGAGCGGTTGCGGCTCGCTGTACTCGGAGACGGCGACCGCCGGCGCGGGCGTGGCCGGCGCGGCGCTGGCGGCGAAAGTGACCAACAACGCAGCGGTCGCGACCGGTATCGGGCTCGGCGCGCTCGCGGCGGCGAAAGCCGGCGTCCAGTATTCCGAACGTGTGGTTCACCGCAATACGCAGGACGGCATCGCGAAGATCGCCGGCCCGCTCGACGTCGGCGGCGTGGCGCCGTGGAGCGTCACGCATTCGGTGCCGCTCGAAGAGGACGAACACGGTCGCGTGACAGTCAGCCGGACCATCAGCACCGGCGAACTCGACTGCAAGGAAATCGTCTTCTCGGTCGATTACGCCGCGAAGAAGGACAAGCCCGCGTCCAGCGCGTTCTATGTCGCGTCGATCTGCCGTGACGGCGCCGCGTGGAAATGGGCGTCGGCGGAACCCGCCACCGAACGTTGGGGCGCGCTGCAATGAGCGCCGTGCATCTGGCTTCAGGACGCGGCGAGCATCGCCCGGCGTCGCCCGGCCGGGTCCGGCGCGACGATCGACGCGAACCCGGCCGCACGCCATCGCGTGCGCTGTTGCGCGTGCTCACCGCAGCCGCACTGTGCGCGAGCATGAGCATCACGATGAGCGGCTGCTCGTCGGTCGGCGCGGCGAGCGGCGCGGCAGCCGGTGTCGCGACCGGCCTCGTGACGTCGAATCCGGCGATCGGGATCGGCGT
The DNA here is from genome assembly GCF_028283785.1 of Paraburkholderia sp. Taxonomy (GTDB): domain Bacteria; phylum Pseudomonadota; class Gammaproteobacteria; order Burkholderiales; family Burkholderiaceae; genus Paraburkholderia. The sequence goes on from NZ_JAPWKB010000018.1 coordinate 196,403, forward strand.
CGGGATCGCGGTGCAAGCCGCCACCGACGAAGCCGTCGCCCACTATATGCGCGTGATGCACACCGACCAGCAGGACGCGATCGCGCGCCTCGCGGGGGGCATGGCGGTCGGCGACGCGCCGAAGCCGTGGCAGGTCAAGCACACGCTGCCGGTCGAAAACGGTCACGGCCAGGTGCGCGTGACGCGCGCATTCGCGTCGGCCATCGCAATCTGCAAGGAATTCGCGTTCTCGATCCAGGACGGCGACAAGCCCGGCGCGCACGAAGACTGGTACACCGCGTCGGCCTGTCTGCAGGACAAGGGCTGGAAATGGGCGTCGGCGGAACCGGCGGTGGATCGCTGGGGCAACCTGCAATAAGTCGCGGCGCACATCGCGAAGCACACGCAGCAGATGAAAAAACGGCTGGAATACTCACGTATTCCAGCCGTTTTTTATCGCGTCGACGCTAACGCCGCTTAGGACTCGACGTCTTCGAGACTGAAGATTTCGGTCTGGTCGTTGTACGAAAAAATCTCGCCATAACGGCCCCAGTTGATCACTGCGTCCAGCGTCTCTTCGGCGGCGCTATCGGACAGAAAATCTTCCAGCTCCTGCTCGAAGCGCACGCGCGGCGCGCGGTGCCCCGGCCGTTCGTTCAGCACTTTCTTGATTCGGGCGGCGAGCGGCACGTGACGCAACAGATGTTCGGCGAACATCATCTTGCGCTCCTGCGTGCCGAACTCGGCGAACACGCGCGCGGGCGGCGTCAGGAAAATATCGCCTTCGCGGACATCGGCGAAACCCAGATGTTGCAGCACTTCCGCGACCGGGAACAGATCGTCCACTTCGAGATGCAGCGAACGCGCGATCTCCGGCATGTCCGCGCGGCCGTGATACGGCGCGGCGGCCAGCGTCTCGATCAGACCGGCCATCAGGTTGGTCGACACATGCGGCAACCAGCTATGCAGCTCCAGGCCCTTCTTGGTCTTTTCGTCGGTCTGACGCGCGGTCATCTTCGCGTAGATCTCGTCGACCAGACGACGGAACGCCGGATCGAGACGGTTACGCGGATGCTTGAACGGCACCTTGATCTCGGCGATCACCCGACCCGGATTCGACGACAGCACCAGAATCCGGTCGCACATAAACACCGCTTCCTCGATGTTGTGCGTGACGATCAGCACCGATTTGATCGGCATCCGGCCTTGCGTCCACAAGTCGAGCAAGTCGGTGCGCAGCGTTTCGGCGGTCAGCACGTCGAGCGCGGAGAACGGCTCGTCCATCAGCAGCAGCGTCGGATCGACGACCAGCGCGCGCGCAAAGCCCACGCGCTGACGCATCCCGCCCGACAGTTCGCGCGGATACGCATTCTCGAAACCGTCGAGACCGATCAGATCGATTGCGGCCAGCGCGCGTTCGCGCCGCTGGCGCGCGGCGACGCCTTGCGCTTCGAGACCGGCTTCGACGTTTTGCAGCACGGTCAGCCACGGGAACAGCGCGAAGGTCTGGAACACCATCGCGACGCCTTCGGCGGGACCGTCGAGCGGTTTGCCCATGTACGTGACTTCGCCGTCGGTCGGTTCGATCAGACCGGCGATGATCCGCAGCAACGTGGATTTGCCCGAGCCCGAACGGCCCAGCAGGCCGACGATCTCCCCTTCGCGCAGCGACAGGTTCGCATCGTCGAGCACCAGCAATTCGCCCTGCGTCTTGTTGAAACCGCGGCACACGTCCTTGACGCGCAAGATTTCCTCACCCAGACGCGGCGGCTTGGGCGGCGTCTGGATCGGCGCGGCGGTGGTGGCAGCTTTTGGATTTTGCATCGCGTTTTGCCTTTCTTGAGCTCAATCGAGCCGGAGCTTCGCTTCGGCGTAGGCGTACATCGGACGCCACAGCAGGCGGTTGAACAGGGTCACGAACAGGGACATCACGGCAATGCCCATGATGATCTTCGGATAATCGCCGGCGGCGGTATTTTGCGCGATGTACGCGCCGAGGCCATGCGCGGCGACTTTCGTATCGCCCCACTGGACGAATTCCGCGACGATGCTGGCATTCCACGCGCCGCCCGACGCGGTGATCGCGCCCGTCACGTAGTAAGGGAACACGCCCGGCAGCATCACCTGACGCCACCATTGCCAGCCGCGAATACGGAAGTTTTTCGCCGCTTCGCGATAGTCGTTCGGGTAGGAACTTGCGCCCGCGACGACGTTGAACAGGATATACCACTGGGTGCCGAGCACGATCAGCGGCGACAGCCAGATGTCCGGGTTCAGATGGAAGCGCACGATCGCGATCACGAACACCGGGAACAGCAGGTTCGCCGGGAACGCGGCGAGGAACTGCGCGAGCGGCTGGATCTTTTCGGCGAGTGCGGGACGCAGCCCGATCAGCACGCCGAGCGGCAACCAGATCACCGACGCCAGCGCGATCAGCACGACCACGCGCAGCAGCGTCAGCAGACCGAGACCGAACACGTGACCGACTTCGTCGAGCGACACGCCGGTGCGCACATACATGAACACGCGGTACACCACGAACACCGTCGCGACCAGCACGAACACCGCCCACACGATATCGCCCACCCGCGACGACTTCTCGCGCTGCGGTATCTGGAAGCGCACGGCGTCGAATGCGGGAATCCGCAACGGAATCCGCGCGGCCTTCGCGAACAGCCAGCCCAGCGGCACCAGCAGACGGTGAATCAGACGCGTGCGGCGGATCAGGTCGAGCAGCCAGGATTCGGGCGCGTCGCCGGAACTGGTGTTTTCCATCCGGAACTTGTCGGCCCATGCCACGAGCGGACGGAACAGCAACTGGTCGTAGGCGAGAATCACGACGGTCATCGCGAGAATCACCCAGCCGATCGCATGCAGGTTCTTGTCGGCGATCGCCTGCGCGAGATAAGCGCCGATGCCCGGCAGCGTGATCGTGTTATTGCCGACCGTGATGGCTTCCGACGCGACGACGAAGAACCAGCCGCCCGACATCGACATCATCATGTTCCAGATCAGGCCCGGCATCGAGAACGGCACTTCGAGTTTCCAGAAGCGCTGCCATGCGGTCAGATGGAAGCCGCGCGACACTTCGTCCAGATCGCGCGGCACCGTGCGCAACGACTGGTAGAAGCTGAAGGTCATGTTCCACGCCTGGCTCGTGAAGATCGCGAAGATCGCCGCGAGTTCGGCGCCGAGCACGCGGCCCGGGAACAGCGCGAGGAAGAATGTGACCGTAAACGAGATATAACCGAGCACCGGCACCGACTGCAGGATATCGAGAATCGGCACCAGCACCTGCCCCGCCCGGCGGCTCTTCGCGGCCAGCGTGCCGTAGACCAGCGTGAACAGCAGCGACGCGACCATCGCGAGCAGCATGCGCAGCGTGGTGCGCATCGCGTATTCGGGCAGATTCGACGGATCGAGCGAGATCGCCTGGGTTTTCAGCGTCGAGATCGGCAGCAAGGTCTCATGGAAACCGATCGCCGCCATCGCGATCAGGCAGATGATCAGCGGGAACGCGACGAAATCCCAACGGTTCGGCAGCACGCGCCATGCAGATGCATTAGCGGTGCGTTTCAGATCGAAGTTGAACTGCATCAGGCGCCCTCCGGGCTTAGACGGGCGGCGACAACGCGGCGAACGCGCACGGCATTCATCGCGACGGCAAACTCCGGCGCTGCATCGCGGCGCGGGAACGAAGGGTCCGGAAAGCGGAAATCGGGCATGGCAAAACGCATGTGCGCGGTAATTCGTTAGCGTTGGAGATACGTGAGCCAGTCGGAATCGCGGCGCTCCGGTACGACGCGCCACGATCCTGCCGGTCCTCCGCTGTCGCCGTAAGCGCCGTCCCGTCAGGGCCGGCGAGCTTTCCTCGTTTTGGACGGCACGACACTACTACAACCTGTGTTTCAGGCACAACCTCAAGGGCATCTTTAGCGGTAAAACGGGCGAAACCGCGCGGGCAGGCCGTCGGAAGGCTTCCGATCCGCTACCGAAGCGCTTACACGCGACGCGCGCGTCGATGAAAACCCGCACGTCTATCAAGAAACCCGGCGACGTGCCGTTAAGGATCGGTGGCTGATCGCTTGCACAAAACCCGCGAAGCGCGTCCCACGGCAGTTAAAATCGGGAAGCGCAACACGGGCGCCGCCTCGAACGATCACTACGGCGGGTCGCCTGCCGTTTTCCAGGGGCGCGGCGCAGCAGCGGCGCGCGGCAACGTGAGACCTTGTTGCATATACAGTCAGACGGATCAGAGTCGATGAACAGGACAAGCTTGCGCCAGGCAACCGGACCGATCAGCTTCGCGCTGATCGTGCTCGTTTGCTGGTTCGTGGCGGGCATGGTCGCGGACCGGATGGTACAGCAAGAGCTCGATGCCGCGATGCGCGCGCAACGGCAGATGTCGGTATCGATCGTCGACAACATGGCCGAGGTGATCGCCAGCGACCTGTCGCTCGCCCGCGCCATTCCCGCGACCATGGCGAAAATGGACGTCGTCCAGCGCGCGCTGGCGCAATCTCAGAATTATGCCGCGAACAGCGAAGTCGCGGAACCCGCGCAGCGCGACGCGCTGCTAAAAATCCCCGCGCTCACGGCCGTCAGCAGTTTCCTGCACGAAGCACAAGGTTTCTCCGGGCTCGATTCGATCTGGCTGGTCAACGCTCACGGCACTTGCGTGGCGGCGGGCAACGCGCCGGGCGGCCATTCGTTTATCGGCATCGACATGCGCTCGCGGGCGTATCTGACGCAGTCGCTGCTCGGCGCGTTCACCGAGGCCTACGGCGTCGGCCGCAAGAGCGGCGAGCCGGGCATCTTCATCGCCGCGCCGGTCTACGACGACGGCATCCTGATCGGCGCGGTAGTCGCGAAGGTCGGGATCGCGCGGCTGCGACACTGGGTGGCGCACGCGGGCACGTTCGTCGCGGACGACAACGGCGTGATCATCATGGCGCACGACAGCGCGATCGAAGGCAACGCGCTGCCCAATTCGCGCGTCGTGCAGATGAGCGACGCCGAGCGGCTCAATACCTATCACCGGCAGAGTTTCCCCGACGTGCAGATCGCCGCTGACAACAAACATCTGCAAAGCCAGGCGCCGTGGGTGCCGCACAGCATCGCCATCGACCTGTTCACGATGGCCGCCAAACCGGTCCCGGCGCTGTACGACACGCGAGGCGGCCTCAACTCCGGACTGTCGGCGCATCTGGTCGACCCGCTGAGCGCGTGGCCCGAACTGCTGCGCAATCACACGCGCGATCATCTGCTGGTGTTTCTGACGATGGCCGGGATCGTGTCGCTCGCGTGGGTGATCACGGTGTCGTACGTGCGCGAACGGCGGCTGCATCGCGAAGCGCGGGATCTGGCCGACCAGTTGCAATCGGCGAACACGTTGCTGTCGGCGGAAGCACGGCACGATGCGTTGACGGGCGCGCTGTCGCGCCGCTACTTCCTCGACCTGCTGCGTCGTGAGATCGAACGGGCGCGGCCGAAAGGCGAACGGCTGTGCATGGCGATCGCCGACCTCGACCACTTCAAGCAGATCAACGATCGCTTCGGCCATGCGGCCGGCGATCGCGCGCTCGAACATTTCGTGGATACCTGCCGCGCGGAGTTGCGCGGCAGCGATGCGATCGGCCGGCTGGGCGGCGAGGAATTCGGCATCCTGTTGCCGGCGACGTCGCTCGAAACCGGGCTCGATGTCGTCGAGCGTCTGCGCAACCGTCTGAAGACGCAGCCTTCGCCGAAGCTGCCCGCCGCCGTGGAACTGAGCGTGAGCATCGGCATCACCGAACTGTCGGCCGACGACCTGCCCGAGCGGATCATGAGCCGCGCCGACCTCGCGCTGTATGCGGCGAAGACAGGCGGACGCGACCGCACCGAAGCGCTGCCGCCCGACGACACCGCGCCGCCGACCCGCGCCACCGCCGACATTTACTGACATCCGCTGACGCCAGCGGACGCACCCGCGCCCTCGCATCGCGACTTGCGATCGTGCGTCAGGTTTTTTCACTTTTGTTCGACGCCGCTCATCCGCACTGCACAATGGCGGCTACCGCATCGGAACTCGCCGGGATTCACGCGACGAAGCAGGTATCATCGACTTTCCTATGAAGTTCGACGTTACCGCTGCTCTACCGGGAGGTTCGCATGAAGGGGAATCTGGTCATCGTTTGCCGCGATCACGATGCAGACGCGTTCGACCATCTGCTGGCCGAATACGGGGCGTTTCAGACGCGCCTGTCTTCGACCGCGTGGTATCTGAAACTGGAAGTGGCACCGGAAGTGATTCAGGAAGAGATCCTGGCGCGGCTCGGCAAGTACACCACGCATTACATCTTCGAGGCTGAAACCGTGACATGGAATACGGTGGACAGCGAAGCCGCCGCAGCGCTGAACACGCTGTTCTCCGACTAGTCTCACCACGCCCGCAACCGGGCTGCATCACACGTCACACGTTGCCACGCAAGCGGCATCAAGACCGCACCTGATCGCACTATAGCCACTGCACTATTGCACTAGTGAACGATCGCATCGGCGAAATCGGCGCGCACCGACGGGCGCGCCGGCTGTTCGCCGAGACAGCCATCTTCAGCATGTCCCGGCTCTCCAGCATCTTCAGCACGTCCAGCACCACCCGCCATTGTGTGCGTTAGCGCCGTCGTGTCCGCGCTTTCACGACCACGCACTTTCCGACATCGCCGGAACACGCGCCACGACCTGAAGCGGGAACGTCATCTTCACGCGCAAACCCTTGCCGCCGTGATTGCCGATTTCCCATTCGCCGCCGGTTCGCCGCACCAGACGTTCGACGATTGCCAGACCCAGCCCGCTGTGGCCGTTGCCGCCGCGCGCCGGATCGAGCCGGACGAACGGACGGCTGGCGTTGATCAGGTCCTGCGCGGCAATGCCGCTGCCGTTGTCCTGCACCGACAGCACATAGCCCGCCGACGTGCGCGCGGTCGATACGACGATGGGCGGCGCGCCGTACGCATGGGCGTTGTCGAGCAGGTTCGACAGGATGCGGTCGAGCGTGGCGGCCGGCAATATAAAGCCGGGCCCCGCGCGCAGATCCGTTTGCACCGTGGACACGCCCGAAGCGACCGCCCGATAGCTGCGCACCACCCGCTCGCACTGCCCGTCGACATCGACGCCTTCGCTGCGGTCGGCGCCGTCGTGCGCGAACACGAGGAACTGCTCGACGATATGCGTCATCGAATCGACGTCGCGCACCACGCCGTCGCGCGTCTTCACGTCGTCCATCATTTCGGCACGCAGACGCAGTCGCGCCAGCGGCGTTTTCAGGTCGTGCGCGACGCCGGCCAGCATCACCGCGCGATCGTTTTCGGTACGCGCGACTTCCTGCACCATCTGGTTGAAACCGTGCGTCAGTTGCCGCAATTCACGCGGACCGCGCTCCGGCACCGGCGGCACCGGCTGGCCCCGCCCGAACCGCGCGACCGCATGCGCAAGCGAGCGCAACGGTTGCTGCAACTGCCACGCGGCAAACAGCGCCGCCCCAACCGCCGACGCGAAGATCATCACGAGCCAGTACACCTGCCGGTCGAGCGGACGCGGCGGACGCAGCGGCTGCACCGGCACCACGATCCAGTTCGGATCGCCCGGCGCACGCACCCACAACGTGGGCGGGCGGCCCGGCGGGCCGATCCGCGCGAGACTGCCGGACGGCATCCGGTCGCGCACGTCGTCGAGGAAACGCGACAGCGGCGCGTCGAGGCCGGCGTTCTCCGGCGGCACGTCCTTGCTGGCGGGATCGACCACCTGCACCCGCGACGGCAACGGCTGATCCGGCGAATTGACGATGTGCTGACGCACCGCGTCGACGAGGAACACGGCTTCCTCGACCGCGTAGCGGGTCTGCAACTGGTCGCGGTTCAGACGGATCATCGCGTACCACGCGAAATGCGAGAACAGCAGCACGGCGACGACCAGCACCGCCAGCCGCCCGAACAGAGAGTCAATGGGCCGGCGCATGCTGCTCGCCATCGGGCACGAACACATAACCGCGCCCACGCACCGTCTGAATGAAACGCGGTGTGGCCGGGTCGGTTTCCAGAATGCGGCGCAGGCGCCACACCTGAACGTCGATGCCGCGGTCGGTGCCGTCGTACTCGGGACCATGCAGCAATTCGAGCAGACGCTCACGCGTGAGCGTGCGCATCGGGTGATTGACGAAAATTTTCAGCAGCGCGAATTCACTGCCCGACAGCGTCAGCGGCTTGTCTTCGAGGCTCAGCGTGCGCGACTGGAAATCCAGCGTGAAGCGGCCGAATCCAAACGGCTCGCGCTGTTCAGGCGCCGCCGCCGACGGCAACGTGCGACGCCGCCGCAGCACCGCCTGCACGCGCGCCAGCAGTTCGCGCGGATTGAACGGCTTGCCGAGGTAATCGTCCGCGCCGAGTTCGAGACCGACGATGCGGTCTACGTCATCGGCACGCGCGGTCAGCATGATGACGGGGATGTCGTCGCCCGACGCGCGCAGCTTGCGCAGCGCAGTCAGACCATCGACGCCCGGCATCATCAGATCGAGCACGATCAGATCGGGACGTTCGCGTTCCAGCCGACGCTCCAGCGATCCCGCGTCATGCAGCACCGAAACTTCGATGCCCTGGCGGGCCAGATAGTCGCGCAGCAGGTCGCGCAGTTCGACGTCGTCATCGACGACAAGTATTTGAGTAGCCATGAGATGAAGTTTAACGCGCGCTGGTAAGGGTTTCCGTGACGACAATTCCGCAAAGGGTTACTGGGTGTTACGACGAAAGGCGTACGTAATGTCGCGTAATAGCCGTTCCATTCCACGTAACACAAGGCGGCTCGCGGCTCTCTACGCTGTGCCTTACCGAATGCACGCCGTCCTTTGCTGTCGTGTCTGCATCCTCGGCCATTCCGTTCCAAGGAGCAATCTGATGTCCAAGAAAATATCGCGCTTTCTCGCCGTTGCCGTCGCCTCCCTCGCCGTCAGCATCGGCGCCGCTCACGCCGCACCGACCGACGGCCCTGGCGGCCCCGGCGGTCACGGTGGCCCCGGCGGCATGCACGGCCACTTCATGAAAGATATCCAGCAGCTTCACAACCAGCTGAATCTGACGGCGGATCAGGAAAAGCTGTGGCAATCCGCGCTCGACACGATGAAGCAGAACCGTCAGGCCGAGCACGCCACCCATGAACAGATGAAGGATCAGTTCAAGGCCGTGCAACAACAACCCATTCTCGACCTGAACGCGATGAACGCCGCGCATCAGAAGATCGAGGCGCAAGACCAGCAGTTGCGCGAGCAGACCACCGCCGCCTGGCTGAATTTCTACAACAGCCTGAACGACAAGCAGAAAACCACCGTCAGCACGTCGCTGAAGCAGCACTGGGCGAAGATGGAAGCGCGTCACATGAAGATGCGCGACCGTTGGGAACATCACGGCAAGGGTCCGGCTTCGGCACCTGTCGCGCAGTAAGTCTCGCCGCATGGCAAAACGCCACGGAAGTCGCTTCCGTGGCGTTTTTTGTTGCAGTGCGTCGAAGCGCGGCGCATCCGCGCCGCCTGCGGGCTAGCGTAGCTCGCCGAGATCGAACACCAGCACTTCGGCGCCGGTGCCCTTTTCGAGCGTCACCCGTTGTGCATCGGTGATCTTCGCGGCGTCGCCGGCCACCAGCGCCTCGCCGTTGACCGTCACCGTGCCGCGCGCCACGTGCACATACGCCTGACGGCCCGCGTCGAGCGTGAGTTCGGCGCGTTCGTCACCGTCGAACAGCCCGGCGTAGAGAGTCGAGTCCGCGTGGATCGTCACCGAGCCGTCGCGTCCGTCCGGCGATGCCACCACGCGCAGGCGACCGCGTTTGTCGGCGGCGTCGAAGCGCTTTTCCTCGTAGCCGGGCTGGTCGCCCGCGCGCTTCGGAATCACCCAGATCTGCAGCAGATGCAGCGAATCTTCCTGCGACGCGTTGAATTCGCTGTGCTGCACGCCGGTGCCCGCGCTCATCCGTTGCACGTCGCCGGGACGGATCGTCGAGCCGGTGCCCATGCTGTCGCGATGCGACAGCGCGCCTTCGAGCACGTACGTGACGATCTCCATATCGCGATGGCCGTGTGTGCCGAAGCCCTGCCCCGGCGCGATCCGGTCTTCGTTGATGACGCGCAGCGGGCCGAAGTGCACGTGTTGCGGATCGCGGTAATCGGCGAACGAAAAGCTGTGATACGAATCGAGCCAGCCGTGATTGGCGTGACCCCGGTCTTCGGAGCGGCGAATGTCGATCATGGAATTCTCCCAGTCGGATGCAGTGTCGATACGGGAATGTAGGGGCGGCGGACCGCGTACACAATCCGCGCGAATGCACCGGACCGTTCCAGCAATCCGGTCAATCGACGGAACCCGCCATCGCACTGGCGTCGGCCGCGTGTTCGGGTAAAATACCGCGCTTTTCGGGCGTGCGGCCACGCCGCGATGCCCGGGACCCCGGCTACGCCGGGCGCGGCGAGACAATTTTGGCCGCCTAGAATAGCGACGGCCGGTTGCCCGCTACCGACTACCCGCCGGTACCGGTCGACGCGTCACCGAAGACGACCAGTCCGATCCAGGAGAACCATGAAGCAGTTCGCATTGTGCCCGGCGCAGGCCGCAGATACCGCGAGGTCCGGACCGCAACGCGGCGCCGTCCTCCACGGAACGAACCGTTGACCCATACCGGCGTGCCCATGTGATCCGTGCGATTCAGGCGGCACTGCGTCTCGCACCCGGGCTCGCCCGCATGGGCGGACGCCAGGCTTCGTAATAGAGTCGGACGGAGCCGGACGCAGAGCCAACCGCAACGTCGGACGTTGCACAGAGTTATAAAACGCGCTGCCCGGCCGGCAACGGCCAGGCAATCATGAATTGCACAAGCGGTGCGTCGCGCACCGCGTCTTTCGCGGTGCGCCCAGCGCGTATCGTCGGGGACCCCTTATGCTCCTTCAAGGCTACGGCCCGCTGATCCTCAGCGGCACCTGGCAAACCGTCAAGCTGGCGGTGTTGTCGCTGGCGTTCGCCTTCCTGCTCGGCCTGATCGGCGCGGCGGCGAAACTGTCGAAAAACCGGGTATCGAACGGACTCGGCACGATCTACACGACCGTCGTGCGCGGCGTGCCCGATCTGGTGCTGATGCTGCTGCTGTTCTACAGCATCCAGATCTGGCTGAACAACCTGACCGACCTGCTCGGCTGGGATCAGATCGACATCGATCCGTTCGTGGCCGGCGTCGCGGTGCTCGGCTTCATCTACGGCGCGTATTTCACCGAGACCTTCCGCGGCGCATTCCTCGCGGTGCCGCGCGGCCAGCTCGAAGCGGGCGCGGCTTACGGGATGACCGGCTGGCAGGTGTTCACGCGGATCATGTTCCCGCAGATGATGCGTTTCGCGCTGCCGGGCATCGGCAACAACTGGCAGGTGATGGTCAAGGCGACCGCGCTGGTGTCGATCATCGGCCTCGCCGACGTCGTCAAGGCGTCGCAGGATGCGGGCAAGGGCACGTTGCGGTTCTTCTTCTTCACGCTGCTGGCGGGCGCGATCTATCTCGCGATCACCACGGTGTCGAACTTCGTGTTGATTTACCTCGAAAAGCGCTACTCGACCGGCGTGCGTAAGGCGGACCTATGATCGAGCTGATCCAGCAATACTGGCGCAACTACCTTTTCACCGACGGCTACCGCGTTACCGGTCTCGCGATCACCGCGTGGCTGCTGGTGGTGTCGATCGGGCTCGGGTTCTGTCTGTCGGTGCCGCTCGCGGTGGCGCGCGTGTCGAAGAAGAAATGGCTGTCGCGGCTCGTGTGGCTGTACACGTATATCTTTCGCGGCACGCCGCTCTACGTGCAGCTGCTGCTTTGCTACACCGGTTTGTACAGCCTCGAAATCATCCGCAACAACGAGCTGACCAACGCGTTCTTCCGCGACGGCATGCACTGCACGCTGCTCGCGTTCACGCTGAACACCTGCGCGTACACCACGGAAATTTTCGCGGGCGCGATCAAGGCCACGCCGTACGGCGAGATCGAAGCGGCGCGTGCGTACGGCATGTCGCCGTTCACGCTGTACCGGCGCGTGATCCTGCCGTCGGCGCTGCGCCGCGCACTGCCGTACTACAGCAACGAAGTGATCCTGATGCTGCACGCCACCACCGTCGCGTTCACCGCGACCGTGCCGGACATCCTGAAGATCGCGCGCGACGTGAACTCGGCGACCTATCAGTCGTTCAACGCGTTCGGCATCGCCGCCCTGCTCTATCTGTTTGTATCGTTCACGCTGGTGTGGCTGTTCCGCCGCGCCGAGCGTCGCTGGCTCGCGTATTTGCGACCGCAAGGCAAATAACATCGCACGCCGCGTAATCCGGCCCGCTTGCGTCAAGGACCCTGATGAACACAATGAAGCAAAAGCTCTTCGTCGACGAGCTTCACAAACAGTACGGCGATAACGAAGTTCTCAAAGGCGTGTCGCTGAAAGCGAATGCCGGCGACGTGATCAGCGTGATCGGATCGTCCGGTTCGGGCAAGAGCACGATGCTCCGCTGTATCAACTTCCTCGAACAGCCGAACTCCGGGCGGATTTTCGTCGACGGCGAAGAAGTCCGCACCAAGCAGGACAAACACGGCGCGTTGCACGTGGCCGACCCGAAGCAGTTGCAGCGCGTGCGCACCAAGCTGTCGATGGTGTTCCAGCACTTCAACTTGTGGGCGCACATGACGGTGCTCGAAAACATCATCGAGGCGCCGGTTCACGTGCTGGGATTGTCGCGCCGCGAAGCCGAAGAACGGGGGCGCGCGTATCTGGAGAAAGTCGGGCTCGCGCCGCGCGTCGAAAAGCAGTATCCGTCGCATCTGTCGGGCGGCCAGCAGCAACGCGTCGCGATCGCGCGCGCGCTGGCGATGCACCCCGACGTGATGCTGTTCGACGAGCCGACGTCGGCGCTCGACCCGGAACTGGTCGGCGAAGTGCTGAAAGTCATGCAGACGCTCGCCGAAGAAGGCCGCACGATGATCGTCGTCACGCACGAAATGGCGTTTGCCCGGAACGTGTCGAATCACGTGATGTTCCTGCATCAGGGCCGCGTCGAAGAAGAAGGCCATCCGGACGAAGTCTTTAAAAATACGAAAAGCGAGCGACTCAAGCAGTTTCTGTCGGGCAGCCTGAAATAACGGCCACCGGCACGATGTAGTTTTTGTAGTTGCCGTATTGATTAAAAAAGGCGCCTCCGGGCGCCTTTTTTATTTTCCGAAGAACGCGACGAAATCCGTTTGCCGCGCGTCCAACGCGCGAATCACGCATATTTGGGACGTTGGAGTGCACGTTTTAGCATCAAAACGATGCGTGATGCGCTTTACCTCTAGCGCCTGGCAACGTCAATAGTGGCAATCCTTAACATTAAGTCGGTGGAAACGTGATTCCCTTGTCGCACAAGGCTTTTTGCGCCTTTGGGTGAAGCGGACATAGATTGTTGAGCACAACGGTATTGCAATTTGGAGACACTGGTCTGAAGCGAGCGATTTTCTTCTCCCACCTAAAAGGTATTTTTGCTAAATTAGTAACCAAAGTACCAAAACAAAGTTGTTAAAAAGTAGTTTCACTTCAAAACACACAGGAGATACCGGTCGGCAAGGGATCGGCAAGACGCACCGACGGCTCCAATAAGGCCGCGCGTCCAGACACATGCTGCCCATCCGTTGGTCTCCCTGGTACAGGATTTCTGCTCGGCGCTCCGTGCGACCGGGCACCATTCGCAGTACTGGGTTTTTCTTTTGACAGGGTATGGAGGAGAAGATGAAAAAAGCTTTGCTCGCGGCTTCGCTGCTGGCGTTTGGCGTGGCAGCCCACGCACAGAGCAGCGTCACGTTGTACGGCCGCCTGGATGCTGGCCTTGAATATATGAGCGGCCTGGGCAACGGCGCGACCGGCAGCTCCTCGCATCGGTTCCGCGCAGAAAGCGGCGACTGGGGCACGAGCCTGTGGGGCATGAAAGGTGTCGAAGACATCGGTGGCGGCAACAAGGTTCTGTTCCAGTTGGAAGGCTCGTTCAACACGATGACGGGTGCAGGCCCGGGCGGTGGCGGTCTCTTCAATCGTTGGGCAACGGTCGGTATGTCGAACGACCAGTTCGGTACGCTGCTGTTGGGTCGCGAACTGTTCATCTCGAACGGCGTGTGGGACTTCGATCCGTTCGGTCAGTCGAACTGGTCGTCGGCATCGCTGGTTCGTGGCCGCAACTGGCCGCAATCGAGCAACAACATTTCGTACCAGTCGCCGAAGTTCGCAGGCTTTGACGTCTACGGTCAGTTCGCGCTGTCGAACGCGACGAACTTCAACGGTAACGGCACGACGGCGCAAGGTCGCGAAGGCGGTCTGCAACTGACGTACACGAACTCGCTGTTCCAGGTTCGCGGTATGTACGACGAAATCCGCAGCGCGGCAAACGGCAACTTCACCGACCCGTTCACGGCATCGCGTGAATACACGGGCGCGGTCAACGTGTTCCTCGGTCCGTTCAAGATTCAGGGCGCATACCAGGCTATCCGCACGTCGAGCGCAGCAAGCGCCGCCGGCGCATCGCCGACCTCGCTCGATCACGAATGGGGTGGTGTGACGTGGCAGGCAACGCCGGCAGCAGCGCTGATCGCGGCGGTCTATCACGTGAATGCGAACAAGAACGGCGGCAACGCAACGATCTACACGATCGGTGGTTCGTACAACCTGTCCAAGCGCACGCTGCTCGACATCCAGATCGCGCAAGTGCGTAACAGCAACGCCGCGAACTTCGGTCTCGAAGCGAACAGCGCAGGCGCTGGCGACGGCGGTGCGACCAACGACAACCCGCTGCCGGGTCACAACCAGTCGGGCGTGTACGCAGGTATCCAGCACTCGTTCTAATCGAACGATGCTGTAGTCAGAATAGTTAGAGAGTCTTTTTCACGCTGCTGCGAGAGGCGCGTATCGGTGCGATGTCCGAAAGGGTATCGCACCGTTTTTTATTGGGCGCGCGGATTCGCTATCTTGATGGGCGATCGGATGGGATTTGCCGGCTGAAGACGGAATCGCGTCGAGCGTTCCGGATTGGGTACCTTGTGCTTTCGTGCTGCGGTGATTCACATTGCGTGAACCGCGCGAAACGCACCGGCATAGTGCAATACCGACGTTGCCTCGATCTCACGCAACGCCGGTTTGTCGTGCAGCTTTCCGCCGACGGCCTGACGCCATCGACAAACACCGCTCAGACAGCGGCTTCGTTTTCTTCGCCGGTACGGATGCGAATCACGCGCTCGACTTCCGCGACGAAAATCTTGCCGTCGCCGATCTTGCCCGTACGCGCCGCGCCGACGATCGCATCGATCACCTGATCGCACTGGCTATCCGCCACCACCACTTCGATCTTCACCTTCGGCAGAAAATCGACCACGTACTCTGCACCACGATAGAGCTCGGTGTGACCTTTCTGACGCCCGAAACCCTTGACCTCGGTCACCGTCAGGCCGGTGAGACCGGCTTCGGCCAGCGCTTCGCGCACTTCGTCGAGTTTGAACGGTTTGATGATTGCAGTGATGCGTTTCATGGTGTGCCTCTTCTTCGTAAGCGGGAAATACCGGGAAATAAGCGGGACATTCGACAGGAATGGGTAAACCGATTCTACGCCGCGTCGATGCGTTGCGGGATTCGGGCAAGCGCGTGGCGCGCTGCATCGCGCGTTGCGTTGCAGCGCCTGATCAGCGGGTTTGCTTTAACATGACCGGACGTCACGACCGACGCTGATACGTCCACTTCGAACAACCTGACGACGCGCCTGCCCCTCGCTCCATGCATTGCTGCCGACGGGAATCACGGTTCGCCGTTCCGATCGGAACAGTCCACAAGTTGAATCAGGAACGCTTTGATTATCGCACGGGCATTCTGGCCTCACCGCTCGAGGTCGATGCCGCCGAATGGAATGCGCTGCTCGCGCAGCAGGGACAAGCCACGCCGTTTCTGCGGCACGAATTCCTGAGCGCGTTGCACACGGCGCAGTGCGCCGTCGCCGAAACCGGTTGGGCCACGCAGTTCGTCACGCTGACGGAACCCGTCACCGGCAAGCTCGCCGCGGCCGCGCCGGTTTACCTGAAGGGCCACTCTTACGGCGAATACGTGTTCGACTGGGCATGGGCCGACGCCTACAAGCGCAACGGCCTGCCGTACTATCCGAAGCTGCTGTGCGCGGTGCCGTTCACGCCGGTGCAAGGCAACCGGCTGCTCGCCGCGAACCCACACGCATTGCGCCACCTCGCCGCCACCTTGATGGCGTTCGCGGAGCAGGCGGACGTATCGTCGTTGCACGTGCTGTTTCCGACCGAAACAGAAAGCGCCGTGCTCACCGAGATGGGCATGATGCAGCGCGAAGGCGTGCAGTTTCACTGGATCAACGACGGCTATCGCCACTTCGACGACTTCCTGTCCACGCTCGAACAGAAAAAGCGCAAGAACATCAAGGCCGAGCGACGCAAGGTGCGCGATGCGGGCGTCACGTTCCGTCGCGTACGCGGCGCGGACATCACCGATGCCGACTGGCGCTTCTTCAACAAGTGCTATAAGCAGACCTACCGCGAGCACTTTTCGAGTCCGTATCTGAACCTCGATTTTTTCCGCACGATCGGCGCGACGATGCCGGACAACCTGTTGCTGGTGATCGCCGAAGCCGAAGGCAAACCCATCGCGAGTTCGCTGGTCGTCTACCAGCGCGATGCCGCGACCGGCGGCACGCTCTACGGCCGCTACTGGGGCGCGCTCGAACACGTGCCGTGCCTGCATTTCGAAACCGCCTACTATCAGCCGCTCGAATTCTGCATCGAGGAAAAGCTCGGCGTTTTCGAAGGCGGCGCGCAAGGCGAACACAAGATGGCGCGCGGCTTCCTGCCTACCGTGACGCGTTCCGCGCACTGGCTCGCGCATCCGGCGTTTTCCGATGCGGTCGGACGCTTTCTCGACAGCGAAACCAGCGGCATTCATGCCTACGTCGACGAACTGCGCGAACACAATCCGTTCAAGGACTGACGCACGATGCCGTGGTTTCTGTATCTGATCGAATGCGCGGACGGCAGCATCTACACCGGCATCGCGACCGACGTGCAGGCGCGTTTCGACAAGCATCTGAGCGGCCTGGGCGCACGTTATACGCGCTCGCGCAAACCCGTGCGCCTGCTCGCATCGTTCGAACTCGACGGGCGCTCCAGCGCATCGCGCGCCGAGTACTGGGTCAAGCGTTTGACGCCGGTTGCCAAACGCGCGCTCGTCGCCGGCGAACGTACGCTGGACTCGGTGATGCCGCCCGTCGAAATCGACACGCAGGCGTGCGAGGCGGAAGACGTTGCAACGGATACTGAAGCCGAAGCCAACGCAGCGCCCTCGCCTCAGGCTAAAAAAACCAAACCCGCCACGCGACGCAAGCGCGCCGCCCAAACCGCGGCGGCATAAAAAAACCGCGCGACCCTTGCGGGTTCGCGCGGTTTTTTTTCGATCCGGGATCGACGCGGCAGCTTACTTGTTGAAGTTCGCGATGCCGTCGGTGATTTCCTTGTGGGCGGCGTCCATGTCGGCCCAACCTTCGACCTTCACCCACTTGCCCTTCTCCAGCGCCTTGTATTGCTCGAAGAAGTGCTTGATCTGATCCTTCAGATACGCCGGCACGTCGTCGATCGACTTCATCGAGGCGGTCATCGGGCAGACCTTGTCGTGCGGCACGGCGACCAGCTTCGCGTCTTCGCCCGATTCGTCCGTCATCTTCAGCATGCCGAGTGCGCGCGCGCGCACGACCGAACCGGCCAGCAGCGGGAACGGCGTCAGCACCAGCACGTCGACCGGGTCGCCGTCACCTGCCAGCGTTTGCGGAATGTAGCCGTAGTTCGCCGGATAGCGCATGCCCGTACCGATGAACCTGTCAACGAACAGCAAGC
Source organism: Paraburkholderia sp. (assembly GCF_028283785.1). Classification (GTDB taxonomy): domain Bacteria; phylum Pseudomonadota; class Gammaproteobacteria; order Burkholderiales; family Burkholderiaceae; genus Paraburkholderia. The sequence goes on from NZ_JAPWKB010000018.1 coordinate 214,334, forward strand.
CCGTTTCCTTGTCGGCTTCGTACTTCACCGGATCGCTTTGCGCGGGGATTTCGATGATGACGTTGAAATCTTGCGGAAGGTCTTTGCCTGCGGGTACGTTATTGAAGCTCATGAGCGCTCTCTGATCGAAAAAACGGAAAACGGTGGATGGCTGCGCCGCGATGATTCACGCGAGGTCCGGGTAAGACCTCAGTGACCAAAGCAGCGGTAAAACCGCAGCATATCGCACCATACGGAATACGACATTATAGCCAAACGGCCAATGGCGACCGCCGCGGAATCGGCGCGATAATCGTTCGAACACGGTCGCCTCCGGATCGCACGCTGTGCGGCCGCCGGACCGGCGGTTCGACGCGAATCCCGCGGATCCCGCCGCAGCTCGCGTCGGGATGCGACAGCCAGTGTGCGGCGTGCGTGCGGCATACGTGTGTCGTCCGTGTGCGCGCACGCATCGTGGTGCTCATCTTTTTACAAAGGAGCAACCTGCATGGAAGAGGCGAAACACTTCATCGGGGGCGAATGGACCGCCGCACGCGGCGGCGAAACGATCGCCGTGCTCGATCCGTCGGACGGCCAGCCGTTCGCGCAACTCGCACGCGGCAACGCCGCCGACATCGACATCGCGGTGAAATCGGCGCGTCACGCGTTCGAAGGCCCGTGGGGCGCGGCCAGCGCCGCCGATCGCGGCCGCCTGCTATTCCGGCTGTCGATGCGGGTCGCCGAGTGCCACGAAGAACTGGCCCAACTCGAAGCGCGCGACACCGGCAAACCGCTGCGCCAGGCGCGCGCCGACGCCGCCGCGCTCGCGCGCTATTTCGAGTTCTACGCGGGCGCCGCCGACAAACTTCACGGCGAAACGCTGCCCTATCAACACGGCTACACGGTGTTTACCGTGCGCGAGCCGCACGGCGTGACCGGCCATATCGTGCCGTGGAATTACCCGATGCAGATTTTCGGCCGCAGTGTCGGCGCGGCGCTGGCGGCGGGCAACGCATGCGTCGTCAAACCCGCCGAAGACGCGTGCCTGTCGGTGTTGCGCGTCGCGGAACTCGCGACCGAAGCCGGTTTGCCGCCGGGCGCGCTGAACATCGTCAGCGGCTACGGACACGAAGCCGGCGCGGCACTCGCGCAGCATCCGGGGATCGACCATATTTCGTTCACCGGATCGCCGCAAACCGGCAAGCTGGTCGCGCAGATGGCCGCAGAAAACCACGTGCCGGTCACGCTCGAACTCGGCGGCAAGTCGCCGCAAATCGTCTTCGCCGACGCCGATCTCGACACAGCGCTGCCCGTGCTCGTGTCCGCGATCGTCCAGAACGCCGGGCAAACCTGCTCGGCGGGCAGCCGCGTGCTGATCGAGCGCGCCATTTACGAGCCGCTGCTCGACCGGCTGTCGAATGCGTTCAATCGTCTGCGGGTCGGGCCGTCGCACGCGGATCTCGATTGCGGACCGCTGATCAACGCGAAGCAGCAACGTCGCGTGTGGGATTTTCTGTCCGACGCACAACACGACGGCATCGCGATGGCCGCGCACGGCGAGGTGATCGCCGAAGCGCCGGAAACCGGTTTTTACCAGGCGCCGACGCTGCTGCGCGACGTGCCACCCACGCACCGGCTCGCACAGGAAGAAGTATTCGGACCGGTGCTCGCCGCAATGTCGTTCGCGGACGAAGACGAAGCGGTCTCGCTCGCGAACGGCACGCTGTACGGACTCGTCGCCGGCATCTGGACCCGCGACGGCGCACGCCAATTGCGTCTTGCGCGACGCGTCCGCGCGGGCCAGGTGTTCATCAACAACTACGGTGCGGGCGGCGGCGTCGAATTGCCGTTCGGCGGCAACGGCCACTCGGGACACGGCCGCGAGAAAGGCTTCGAAGCGCTTTACGGCTTCACCGCACTGAAGACGGTCGCGATCAGGCACGGCTAGACACGGTTACGCACGACCAGGCACCTCAGGCGCGCGCCGCGTCGAACATCACAACATTGGAGACAACATGCGTTTGACTGGAAAGACGGCCATCGTCACGGGTGGCGGCTCGGGATTCGGTGAAGGCATTGCGAAAACCTACGCGCGCGAAGGCGCGAACGTCGTCGTCAACGACCTGAACGGCGCAGCCGCCGAACGCGTCGCGAGCGAGATCGCGCTGTCGGGCGGCAAGGCGATCGCGGTCGCCGGCGACATCACACGCAGCGAAGACTGGCAACGCCTGCGCGAAGCCGCGCTCGACGACTTCGGCAGCGTGCAGATCGTCGTCAACAATGCGGGCACCACGCATCGCAACAAACCGGTGATGGAAGTGACCGAAGCCGAGTTCGATCGCGTGTATGCGGTGAACGTCAAAGGCCTCTACTGGAGCGTCCAGCAATTCGTCCCGTATTTTCGCAGTCAGGGCGGCGGCGTATTCATCAATATCGCGTCCACCGCCGGGGTCCGGCCGCGCCCGGGTCTGGTCTGGTACAACGGCAGCAAGGGCGCGATGATCGTCGCCAGCAAGGCGCTCGCGGTGGAACTCGGTCCGGACCGGATTCGCGTGAACTGTGTAAATCCGGTGATGGGCGAAACCGCGTTGATGACCGAGTTCATGGGCGTCGAAGATACGCCGGAGAATCGCCAGCGCTTCCTGTCGACCATTCCGCTCGGCCGTTTTTCGACGCCGCAAGACATCGCCAACGCGTGCCTGTATCTCGCATCGGACGAAGCGGAGTTCATCACCGGCACCTGCCTCGAAGTGGACGGCGGCCGCTGCGTATAGCGTGCCGGCGGATGAAAAAAAGACATCCTGCGTAGCCATAGAACGTTCGAAGGCGGCCCGAAGACCGCCGTCACGCCCTAGTGTTTTCCCCCGGTTCGCAAGCGCTTCAAAAGCCTGTTCGCGCGACTAGAATCGGGACACGGCGGTACTTCTTTTTACAAAAAAGCAAGGAGACACCCGATGGCCAGCCCTGCCAACCCGCTCCACCATCCCGGCGCGGGCGCGCCGCCTTCCACCTTCGAAGAAGCGACGTATCGCAAGGTCGCGTGGCGTCTGACGCCGCTGCTGATGCTGTGTTACGTGGTCGCGTATCTGGATCGCGTGAACGTCGGCTTCGCGAAATTGCAGATGAGCGCCGACCTGAACCTGAGCGACGCCGTGTACGGCTTCGGCGCGGGCATCTTCTTTATCGGCTACTTCATCTTCGAGATTCCGAGCAACGTGATTCTGCACAAGGTCGGCGCGCGGGTCTGGATTGCGCGGATCATGGTGTCGTGGGGCATCGTGTCGATGGCGACGATGTTCGTCACGACGCCGACCATGTTCTACGTGATGCGCTTTCTGCTCGGGCTCGCCGAAGCGGGATTTTTCCCCGGCATCATCCTGTATCTGACCTACTGGTATCCGGCGCATCGGCGCGGGCGGATGACGACGTGGTTCATGACGGCGATCGCGCTGTCCGGCGTGATCGGCGGGCCGGTGTCCGGCTATATCCTGAAGAACTTCAACGGCGCGAACGGCTGGCACGGCTGGCAATGGCTGTTTCTGCTCGAAGGCATCCCGTCGGTGATCGTCGGCGTGCTGGTGTTCTTCGTGCTCGACGACCGGATCGCGACGGCCAAATGGCTGACGCCCGAAGAACGCCAGTTGCTCGAACGCAATATCGCGGCGGAAGACGCGACCAAGCACGACATGCCGATCCGTCAGGTGCTGTCGAGCGGCCGCGTGTGGTTGATGAGCGCGATCTATCTGTCGTTCGTGATGGGTCTTTACGGCGTGAGCTTCTGGCTGCCGACCATCATCAAGGCCACCGGTGTCACCGACCCCTGGATCATCGGATTGCTGTCGGCGATTCCGTTCGCGGCGGCGGTGGTCGTGATGGTGCTGGTGTCGCGCAGCGCCGACCACTCGCGCGAGCGCCGCTGGCATATCGCGTTGCCGGCGCTGGCCGGCGCGATCGGGCTGGTGCTGTCCGTCGTATGGGCGCACGACACGCTGCTCGCCATGACCGCGCTGACGCTCGCGACCATCGGCATCCTGACCACGTTACCGCTGTTCTGGAGTCTGCCCACGGCGTTCCTCGCCGGAACCGGCGCGGCCGCAGGCATCGCGATGATCAACTCGATCGGCAATCTGGCGGGCTTTCTGAGCCCGTATGCAATGGGCTGGCTCAAACAGGTGACGGGCGCGAACGATTCCGGCATGTATATGCTGGCGGCATTCATGGTGCTCGGCGGATTGCTGGCGCTCAGCGTGCCGGGGAAACTGGTGAACCGCTAGCCAGGGACGCGACGCGCTGCCCGCGCAGCGGGTTCGCTACCGACATCCCGCCCGCAACGAAAAAGCCCCGGCGCGTTCACCGCGCCGGGGCTTTTTATTACTGCCGCTCAATGCGACCTCAGACGATATTCATCGCCAGCGCGCTTTCGCGATAATGCTCGCTCGCGCGGGTCGAGTCGCCGAGCTGCTCATGCAAGCGTGCCAGCGCGCGATGCGAGCGAATCTTCAACGTCTCGTTGTCGGCCAGTTTCAGCGCCATTTCGAGGAACGATTGCGCCTTGCCCCACAGTTGCTGATGCAGGCACAGGCGGCCCAACGCGAACAGCAGGTCGGCATCGTCCGGACGATCCTTCTTCCAGCCTTCGGCCTTCTGGATCAGCGGCAATGCATCGCCGCCCGCCGTATCGGGATAACGACGCAGCAAACGCGCGTCCCAGTTCTGCGCCAGCGCCTCTTCGACGATCCTGCGCGCCTCTTGCGGCTTGTTCAGCGCGACCAGCAATTCGGCGGCGAGATCGGCCAGGCGCGGCGAATGACGCTCGACAGCCGACAGCGAATGCCACAGTTCGAGCAATGCGTCCGCGTTATGACGACGATCGCGCAACAGATTTTCAGCCGCCAATTGACGCAAACGCACCGCCACGGCCGGATGAATCGCCTCGCGCTTTTCCAGCGTCTTGACCAGCTTCAGCACTTCGCCCCAGTTCTTCAACTGCTGCTGCGCACGCAGCGTGATCTGTTGCGCATGCAGACGACGCGCGCCTTGCGACTGCATTTCGGTCAGCGCGGCCAGCGCACCGTCGGCGTCGCGGCCATCGGCGCGCATGTCGGCTGTCGCCATCAGACGCGCGTCCTGCCAGTCGGCCTCGTCGATCTGCGCGAGCCACTCGTCGCGACGCGCGTATTCGTGCATCCGGTGCGCCGCGCTTGCGCCGATCAGACCGGCCGCGCCCTTGTTGTCGCCATTGGCGAGCGCGTCGCGCGCGGCCTTTTCAGCACGCGAAAACCGTCCCGCGTACAGATTGCCGACCGCGTCGCGCAACGCCGCGTGCGCCTTCGCGACCCGCGAACGGGCGCGATACGCGGCGACCCGCTGCGGCATGCGCCAGATATTGCGGACGATGCGCAACAGCGCGTAGATCAGGATGAACAGCACGACGATCGCGACGATAAACAGATTCAGCGACACGTCGATGCGGTACGGCGGATACACCAGCAACACCTGCCCGGCATCGAAACGCCCGACCGTGGCGAGCACGACGGCGATGGCAAACAGGAACGCCAGCCAAAGAAGACCCCGGATCGCCATGATTAACCTCGGCTCCGGTATTGATTGACCGCTTGCAGACTGGAGTCGATCGTCGGCACGTCGACTGCGGCCGAAGCGCCGTCCACCTGCTTGACCAGATCACGGACCGTCTCCGTGCGCTTCGACGACGCATCGAAATAGGTTGCGAGCGCATCGTCGGCGGCGTGCAGGTCGGACTTCAGCGTGCTCTGGTTACGCGACAGCAGCGCAAGCCGCGCGGACAACAGCCGCAGCTTCAGATTCTCACGGACGAAATACCCTTGATCCGGCGACGTCAGCATCGCATCGGCGTGATCGATGCGACGCACCTGCACGAGGCTCGTCAACTGCTGACCGATGCCGTTCGAGATGGTGTTCCACCACACTTTCCACTTCGGCTCGCCGGTCGCGGCGGCGACCTTGGCGACGTCGGCGGGCGTGTCGGCCTTCGGCGTGGCGTGCGCGATCGGTGCTTCGCCCGCGAGCGGCAGCGAGTCGATCTGGGCGATCGCGTTGTCGAGCTTGATCGCCAGTCCGGTCAGGTCGGTGGACGGTGCGGCCTTCAGCTTGTCGATGTCCTGCGCGATCGCCTTGCGGACCGCGATCACCTGCGCACCGTCGGACGCGGCCAGGCGCGTGTCGGCGCTTTGCAGCGCGAACAGCGCGAGTTGCGTGTTGCCGGTCAGTTGCAACTGCTGGCTCGCGCTCGACAGCATCTGCGCGACTTCGGCGAGCGTCCAGTCGTCGCGATTGCGCGCGAGATCGGCGTATTGCTGTTGCAGCGCGCTTTGCGCGGTCTGCGCGTCGGCGAGCTTGCCTTCGAGTTGCGACGTCTGCGAATCGATCTGATGGACCGTGGCGAGCGCCTGATCGGTCTTGACCCGCAGTTCGGCGGTTTGCGCGTCGTTGGCCTGCTGGCGCTGCGCGAGTTGCTGCTCGGTGCGCTCGACCTTGCGGTTCAGCGCATAGCCGCCCACACCCGCCGCGCACGCGATCACCACCACCACGAACCACAGCACCGGACCGCTGGCGCTGCGGCGCGGCGTCTGTGCTTCGTAAGGCGTGAACGGGGAATTCGGCGGCAACGGCGACGTAGCGGCCGGGGACGGCTGGGAGGAAGCGTTCGTGGATGCGTTCGTTTCAGTCATGCGTGAGTGAGCCGGGTTGGACGGAACCGGTTTAACAACGGAAGCGGCGGATATATCTGAGGCAGCCGGGTCTTCTGAAACCGCTGTCGCGGCCGATGACGCCGAAGCGGCGGCGGACAGCAGCGCGCGGGCAATGCGTTGATCGCCGGCGCCGGACACCGTAATGCTATCAAAACCCAATCCCCGCGCGGTCTCGGCGATGCGCGGATGCGGTGCGACGACGGCCGCGCGTTTGAGTTGCGCGATCTCCGCGACATTCAGATGCTCGTGCGCGAGCTCGTTCAGATTGCGCACGCCTTCGGAACTGGTGATGAGCCATGCGTGCGGCTTGCCCGTCAGCAGCGCGTGAACCTGCGTCCATGCGCCGACAGCCGGTTCCGGCACGAGACGCCGGTAAGCGGCCACGGTTTCGACTTCCGCGCCCGCTTCGCGCAGACGATCGGCGAGCCATTCGCGGCCGCCGTCGCCGCGCACGATCAGCACGCGCTTGCCGTCGAGCGATGCTTCGCCCGAGCGCGCGTCGATCGCGGCGAACAGCGCTTCGGAATCGAAACGCGCGCCGTCGTCGTCGACACCCGACGACGGGCTGATCACCGTGTACGCAGGCGCTTCGACGCCGTGCCGCGCGAGCGCCGCAACGCTGCCCGGTCCGACCACGCCGACCGGCAGCGCATGCGGCCAGATCGCGTCGTAGTGGCCGAATGCGTAATCGACCGCGTTCGGCGACACGAACACCACCAGCGCGTAGTCCGACAGCGCGGCCAGCGCGGCGCGCAACGGCGCGACGTCGAGCGCGGGCGCGATATCGATCAGCGGGAATTCGAGCGAAGCGACACCGGCCGCAGCCAGCTCGGCCATCAGCGCGTCCGACTGACCGGCCGGTCGCGTGACGACGACGGTGAAGCTCGCCGGGCCGGAGCGGCCGACTGTGTCGCGAGGCGTGGCGCCGGCCGTCATCACGCGCCGGCGGCCGGACCGCTCGCGGTATTCAGCGAACGGACGATTTCGAGCGCGCCCTGAGCTTCGAGCGCGGTGGCGACTTCACGGCCCAACTCGATCGCACGCTCGACCGTCGGCGCGGGCGCCGAACCGTGCGCGTGCAGCACGCGCTGGCCGTCGGGCGTCGCGACGATACCGCGCAGATGCAGCGCGCCGTCGTGCCACGTGGCGTGCGCCGCGAGCGGCACTTCGCAACTGCCGCCGAGCGCGCGCGACACCATCCGCTCCGCTTCGACGGCTGCGGCCGTATGTTCGTGATGCAAAGGCGCGAGCCACCTGGCCAGATCGGCGCGGTCGGCGCGGATCTCGATGCCTAGCGCGCCCTGCCCTGCGGCCGGCAAGCTGTCCTCCGGATCGATCAGCGCGCGAATCCGCGCGTCGAGACCGAGGCGCTTCAAACCCGCCGCCGCGAGGATGATCCCGGCGTATTCGCCGCGGTCGAGCTTCGCGAGCCGCGTATCGAGATTGCCGCGCAACGGTTGCACGACCAGATGCGGAAAACGCGCGCGCAGCATCGATTCGCGCCGCAGACTCGACGTGCCGACCACGCTGCCCGGCGGCAACGCCGCCAGCGAAGCGAAGTCGTTCGACACGAACGCGTCGCGCGGATCTTCGCGTTCCATGATGGTGGACAGCGCGAAGCCTTCGGGCAGTTCCATCGGTACGTCTTTCAGCGAATGCACCGCGAGATCGGCGCGGCCATCGGCCAGCGCAGCCTCGAGTTCCTTCACGAACAGACCCTTGCCGCCGACCTTCGACAGCGTGCGATCGAGAATCTGATCGCCGCGCGTCGTCATTCCGAGAATTTTTACGTCACAAGATGGATATAATTTGTGCAGCGCACACCGCACATGCTCAGCCTGCCACATGGCCAGGCGGCTTTCTCGCGAAGCAATTACAAGCGTGTGGGGCGATGTGTCGAACGTCTCGGGATTCATTGCGGAAGCTTTGGATGGCGGGAGGTAATAACAAACAATGTTAGCACGCGCTTTCCCGACCTTTTATCGGCCGGTGAGCCCACGCTGACGCGGAATCGATGGAAGAGACAGGGCCTCCGGGCGCCCATTGCCGTGCCGCGCGCATTGTCGCGAGCGCTTCGCCTGCCCGTCGTCGTCTCTCCCCTCCTCCGCTCCGGTAGTCCATGCGCAGTTCCTGCGCGCTTCAGCCTGCTTCATCCTTATTGCATGCGCAGTTCACGTAGTAGCACGTCCATCATTCAATAGACCCGGCTTCCCTGAGGAAACCCATCGTGAAGACTTCCGCCAAAGCGGCTTCGAAAACCGCCGTTAAGGCCGACGCCGCTGTGACCGCCAAGCCCGACGCCCAAGCCGGCGCTGCCACGCAACCCGTCAGCACACCCACGAAGCGCAAAGTATCCGGGCTCAAGGCCAACGGCAGCGCGAAACCCGCCGCGCCGTTGCGCACAGCCAAGGCAGAGACGAAGGCCGTATCGAAAGCGGATAGCAAGGCGCAGGCCAAGGCCGCATCGAAGGCAGAGGCCAAAGCCGCTGCCAGGGGTGACGCGAAGGCCAAGATCAAGGCCAAGACCGATACCAAAGCACAAGGCAAGCTCGCGTCGAAGCCCGACGCCAAGGCGAACGCCAAAACCGCCGTCGCCACGAAAACCGCCACGCGAAATCGCGACGACAAGGATCAGCCGCTGTTCGAGGACATCCGTTATCTCGGACGTCTGCTCGGCGACGTGGTGCGCGAGCAGGAAGGCGACGCCGTGTTCGACGTGGTCGAGACGATCCGTCAGACGGCGGTGCGTTTCCGTCGTGAGGACGACAGCGTCGCGTCGCAAACGCTCGACAAGCAATTGCGCGCGCTGAGCCCGGAGCAGACCGTCAGCGTGGTGCGTGCGTTCAGCTACTTCTCGCATCTGGCAAATATCGCCGAAGACCGCCATCGCAACCGCCGTCACCGCATTCACGCGCTGGCCGGGTCTACTTCGCAAATCGGCACGATCGCGCATTCGCTCGACAAGCTGATCGCATCGAATGCGGCCGCCACGCCGGTGCTGCAGAAGTTCTTCAACGACGCGCTGATCGTCCCCGTGCTGACCGCGCATCCGACCGAAGTGCAGCGCAAGAGCATTCTCGACGCGCAGCACGACATCGCGCGTCTGCTCGCCGAACGCGACCAGCCGCTGACCGATCGCGAGCGCGCGCACAACGAATCGATGCTGCGCGCGCGCGTCACGTCGCTGTGGCAGACGCGGATGCTGCGCGACGCGCGCCTGACCGTCGCCGACGAAATCGAAAACGCGCTGTCGTATTACCGCGCCACGTTCCTCGAAGAAATCCCGGCGCTCTATGCGGACATCGAAGCCGCGCTCGCCGAACACGGCGTCGATGCGCGGATGCCGCCGTTTCTGCAAATGGGAAGCTGGATCGGCGGCGATCGCGACGGCAATCCGAACGTCACCGCCGAAACGCTCGAAACCGCGATCACGCGCCAGGCCGCCGTGCTGTTCGAGCACTACATGGAGCAGGTCCACAAGCTCGGCGCGGAACTGTCGGTGTCGAACCTGCTGGCCGGCGCGAGCGACGCGCTGAAGGAACTCGCCGGCATTTCGCCGGATCAGTCGCCGCACCGCACCGACGAACCGTACCGGCGCGCGCTGATCGGCATGTACACGCGACTCGCGGCGAGCGCGCGCGTGCGTCTGGGCGAAGGCGCGATCGCCGTGCGCAGCGCCGGTCGCGGCGTGCCGCCGATCCGCGCGACGCCTTACGCCGACGCGTCCGAATTCGTCCGCGATCTGCATGTGCTGATGGCATCGCTGGCGGAGCATCACGGCGCGTCGCTGGCGGCGCCGCGTCTGTCGCCGCTGGCGCGCGCAGCCGAAGTCTTCGGCTTCCATCTGGCCAGCATCGACTTGCGACAAAGCTCCGACATCCACGAAGCCGTGATCGCCGAACTGCTGAAGCACGCCGGCGTCGAAGCGGATTACGCCGCGCTGCCGGAGGCCGGCAAGCTCAAGCTGCTGCTCGCCGAACTCGCGCAACCGCGGCTGTTGCGCTCGCCGTATTTCGAGTATTCCGACCTCGTCAAAAGCGAGCTCGGCGTGCTCGAGGAAGCGCGCAAGACCCGCGAGAAGTTCGGCGCGCGCGCGGTGCGCAACTACATCATCTCGCACACGGAAACCGTCAGCGATCTGGTCGAAGTGATGCTGCTGCAAAAGGAAACCGGGCTGCTGCAAGGCCTGCTCGGCGACGCGGACCAACCGGCCAAGGCCGGGCTGATGGTGATTCCGCTGTTCGAGACGATCCCCGACTTGCGCAACGCGCCGGTCATCATGGGCGAATTCATGGCGTTGCCGGGCGTCGGTCAGGTGATCGAACACAACGGCAACGAGCAGGAAGTGATGCTCGGCTACTCGGACAGCAACAAGGACGGCGGTTTCCTGACGTCGAACTGGGAGCTGTATCGCGCGGAACTCGCGCTGGTCGGCCTGTTCAATGCGCACAAGGTGACCTTGCGGCTGTTCCACGGCCGGGGCGGCACGGTCGGTCGTGGCGGCGGCCCGACCTATTCGGCGATCCTGTCGCAGCCGCCGGGCACCGTCGACGGTCAGATCCGTTTGACCGAACAGGGCGAGGTGATCGCCAGCAAGTTCGGCAATCCGGAAATCGGCCGGCGCAATCTGGAAACCGTGGTCGCGGCCACGCTCGAAGCGTCGCTGCTGCCGCACGACAACGCGCCCGCGCAACTGCCCGCGTTCGAAGCGACCATGCAAACCTTGTCCGATACCGCGATGGCGTCGTATCGCGCGCTCGTCTACGAGACGCCGGGCTTCAAGGAATATTTCTTCGAGTCCACGCCGATCTCGGAGATCGCGGAACTGAACATCGGCAGCCGTCCGGCGTCGCGCAAACTGCAAGACCCGAAGCAGCGGAAAATCGAAGATCTGCGCGCGATTCCGTGGGGCTTTTCGTGGGGCCAATGCCGCTTGCTGCTGACGGGCTGGTACGGCTTCGGCAGCGCGGTAGCCGCGCATCTGGACAGCGCGCCGGACGAAGCGGAACGCGCACGCCGTCTGACGCTGCTCAAGAAGATGAACAAGACCTGGCCGTTCTTCGCCAACCTGCTGTCGAACATGGACATGGTGCTCGCGAAGACCGATCTGGCCGTGGCGTCGCGTTATGCCGCGCTCGTCAGCGACAAGAAAATCCGCAAGCATGTGTTCGAGCGGATCGTCGCGGAATGGGAACGCACGTCGAAGGTGCTGTCGGAAATCACCGGCCGGCAGGAGCGCCTCGCCGAGAATCCGCTGCTCGCGCGGTCGATCAAGAACCGATTCCCGTATCTCGATCCGCTGAATCACTTGCAGGTCGAATTGCTGAAACGCCATCGCGCCGGCGACGACAACGTGCGCGTGCGACGCGGGATTCATCTGACGATCAACGGGATTGCCGCGGGCTTGCGTAATACGGGCTAAGCGCGCGCTTGCGCGCCACACGCGCATGCGTTGACCAGGGCCGGTTTGCGGAACGATCTGCAAACCGGCTTTTTCTTTTGGAGCGTGCAAAACGGTCGCAACGGCCACCCACATCCCGCACGCGCCGCCGCATCCAGCCGCTACAATAGAGCCCGCTTACACTGGTACAAGCCAGTGATTATTCTGGTATCGCCCTCACCACACACATCGATGACGCAGTTCCCCGCCGACGCTTCGCCGCCCCCGCTCGATGCCACGCCCGCGCACGCGCTGGGCGATTTCATTCGCGCCCATCGCGAACGGCTGTCGCCGCAAGCCGTCGGATTGCCGCCGGGTCCGCGTCGGCGCACGCCCGGTTTGCGTCGCGAGGAAGTCGCGCAGTTGTGCGGCGTCAGCCCGACCTGGTACACGTGGATCGAGCAAGGGCGGCCGGTGTCGGCATCGGCGGACGCATTGGCGCGGATTGCGGTTGCGTTGCAGTTGTCGCGGGCCGAACGCGCCTATCTGTTCGAACTCGCCGCGCAGCGCGATCCCGCCGAACCCGATCCCGCCGCCACCGACGCCCCGGCGACGCTGCTCGAAACCGTTCAGCTGGTGGACGCGCCCGCGTACGTGCTCGATCGCCAATGGAACGCGCTCGCGTGGAACGCCCGCGCGGCCGACCTGTTCGTCGGCTGGCTGGACGGCGCGAACGACCGCAACCTGCTGCGTTTCACCTTCAACAAACCCGCCGCGCGCGAGTTGATCGTCGACTGGGAGACGCGTGCGCGCCGCCTCGCCGCCGAATTTCGCGCCGATTCGATCCGCCATCTGGGCGACCCGCCGACCCGCAGCCTGATCGACGCGCTGACCGGCGGCAACGAAGCGTTCGCGCGGTTCTGGGCGTCGCAAGACGTCGGCGAGCGCGAAGGCGGCCGCCGCGAGTTCAATCATCCGCGCGACGGCCGGATCGTCTACGACCAGATCACCTTCAAGCCCGCGCATCGCGAAGACCTGAAACTGGTCGTGCTGGTGCGCCAATGACGGGCTTTCGACGCGCGCCGCGTTGAGCCACGGCCGGATTCGCGCAGGCCGCGCGCGTCCGCGATGTTAAAATCACAGGCTTACCGGCGACGGTGCGCAACGCGTGCGCCCTCGCCTGCCGGCTTTTACTCACCGCTCGTTCACTGCTCAACACCATGACGTCCCAACTGCACAAAAAAGGCGAAGCCTGGTCGGCTCGCTTCTCGGAACCGATGTCGGAGCTCGTCAAACGCTACACGTCGTCGGTTTTCTTCGACAAGCGTCTCGGACTGGTCGACATCGAAGGATCGCTCGCGCACGCGTCGATGCTGGCTGCGCAGAAGATCATCGCCGCCGACGACCTCGCCGCCATCCAGCGCGGCATGGCGCAGATCAAGGGTGAGATCGAGCGTGGCGAATTCGAGTGGCAACTCGATCTCGAAGACGTGCACCTGAATATCGAAGCGCGCCTGACCGCGTTGATCGGCGACGCCGGCAAGCGCCTGCACACGGGCCGCTCGCGCAACGATCAGGTCGCGACGGATATCCGTTTGTGGCTGCGCGGCGAGATCGACCGGATCGGCGATCTGTTGAAGGATCTGCGCAGCGCGTTGCTCGACCTCGCGGACAAAAACGCCAGCACGATCATGCCGGGTTTCACGCACCTGCAGGTCGCGCAACCGGTGACCTTCGGTCATCACCTGCTGGCGTACGTCGAAATGTTCACGCGCGACGCCGAGCGGATGATCGATTGCCGCAAGCGCGTGAACCGTCTGCCGCTGGGCGCCGCCGCACTCGCCGGCACGAGCTACCCGATCGACCGTCACGCGGTTGCGAAAACGTTGGGCTTCGACGGCATCTGCGCGAATTCGCTCGATGCCGTGTCGGATCGTGATTTCGCGATCGAATTCACGGCCGCGTCCGCGCTGGTGATGACGCACGTGTCGCGCTTCTCGGAAGAGCTGGTGCTGTGGATGAGCCCGCGCGTCGGCTTTATCGATCTGGCCGACCGTTTCTGCACCGGTTCGTCGATCATGCCGCAGAAGAAAAACCCGGACGTGCCCGAACTGGCGCGCGGCAAGACCGGTCGCGTGAACGGTCACCTGATGGCGTTGCTGACGCTGATGAAGGGCCAGCCGCTCGCGTACAACAAGGACAATCAGGAAGACAAGGAACCGTTGTTCGACACCGTCGATACGGTCGCCGACACGCTGCGGATTTTCGCGGAAATGGTGGCTGGCATCACCGTGAAGCCGGACGCGATGCGCGCCGCCGCGCTGCAAGGCTTCTCGACCGCCACCGACCTCGCCGACTACCTCGTGAAGCGCGGCCTGCCGTTCCGCGATGCGCACGAAGCGGTTGCGTTGGCCGTACGCGTGTGCGTCGATCGCGGCTGCGATCTGGCCGATCTGACGCTCGACGAAATGCGGGCCGACCTGCCGAACGTCGCGCATCTGATCGGTGAAGACGTGTTCTCGTTCCTGACGCTGGAAGGCTCGGTCAATAGCCGGAACCATCCGGGCGGCACCGCGCCCGAACAGGTATTGGCCGCCGTCAAAGCCGCTCGCGACAATCTGAAGTAATTTTTGCCCACTGGGCAGACGTTATAGTGGGCGAGCCTGTTTGGGCTCGCCCTTTTTGTTGGTGCCGGCGTTTTCGGCTGATGCGTCGCGTGGGCATTGCCGAGGTTGCGCGTGTACTTCGTGTTCGCTGCGCGTTTGCGTCGTCTGTTTCGTGTTTGTCTGCTGCGTTTGATTCAGGATTTCCGATGATTATTCGTCCGCATCTCAACTGGTTCCGGATGTTGCTCGCATGGCGCGGCTCGGTGTTGCCGCAACTGCTGCCGCGTCTCACGCTGATTTTTCTGATATCGCTGGTGGCCGTGGCGTCGCACGATCATTTGTTGCGCGTCACCGTGAATCTGAACAGCACCGCACCGTTTTCGCTGATCGGGATTGCGCTGGCGGTGTTTCTCGGTTTTCGCAATAACGCGAGTTACGACCGGTATTGGGAAGCGCGCAAATTGTGGGGGCAATTGCTGAACGAGTCGCGCTCGCTGACGCGTCAGGCGCTGACCTTGCCGCAAGCCACGCTGGACGCCGCCGAGCGTCGTGCGTTTCTGGTGATGCTGGGCGCGATGCCGCATGCGTTGCGGCATCAGTTGCGCAAGACCGACCCGTCGGCGGATCTGGCCGAGCGATTGCCGCCGGCGATGTTGACGCGGGTGATGCAATCGCGATATCGACCGGCGACGCTGTTGATGTGTCTGGGCGAATGGGTCCATCGTCATGCTCGCGACGGTGCGATCGATCCGATGGCGGTGGTGGCGTTCGACCGGAATCTGAATGGCTTGTCGGATGTGATTGGCGGTTGCGAGCGGATTGCGTCGACGCCGTTGCCGTTTGCGTATTCGGTGATGATTCACCGGACCGTGTATTTCTTTTGTGCGTCGTTGCCGTTTGGGTTGGTGGATAGCATTGGGTTGTTTACGCCGTTGTTTTCGGTGTTTGTCGCTTATGCGTTTATGGCGCATGAGGCGATCGCCGGGCAGATCGAGGAGCCGTTCGGCACCGAAGATAACGATCTGGCGCTGGAGATGATGTCGGTGACGATTGAAGATGCGGTGGGGGATCTGGCGGGGTTGCCGGTGGCGCCGGGGGTGGATGGGTGTCGGGAGGGGGTGGTGTTTAGGTGAGAGTTGGTTTTGTTTGGTTTTGTTTGGTTTGGTTCTGTTCGGTTGTCCTGTTTTCGCGTCGGCTTTGCGTGGTTTCGTTCGGTCGTCCCGGTTCGCGTCGGCTTTGCGTGGTTTCGTTCGGTTGTCCCGGTTGCGCGCCGGCTTTGCGTGGTTTCGTTCGGTCGTCCCGGTTCGCGTCGGCTTTGCGTGGTTTCGTTCGGTTGTCCCGGTTGCGCGCCGGCTTTGCGTGGTTTCGTTCGGTTGTCCCGGTTGCGCGCCGGCTTTGCGTGGTTTCGTTCGGTTGTCCCGTTTTCACGCTGGTCTGCCTGGATCGTCCCTGTGCGGGACCGCACCTACTTTTCTTTGCTCGCGCAAAGAAAAGTAGGCAAAAGAAAGCGCGTTTACCTCGCGCTTCGTAGCGAGTGGCGTCTAGTATTTTTCGGGTAGTGGACCGCGCACGTTTGGAGTTGCCGGTCCGTTTTTCCCGGTGGTCCGCGCCCCCACATCCCGCCCGCTTCGCGGCGGTAGCCCACTTCAAAAACCCATTTGCGCCTCGTCACTGGCCTGCTTTCACGACGGTTCTGGCCTCGGCGCACAGCCCGATTCGCGCCTCTCGAATTGCCAGCCCACGACGGTTCCGGCGTCGGCTCGAAGCCCGGTTTGCGCCTCTCGATTTGCACGCCCCCACGACCGTTGCAGCCTCCGGCTCAACGCCCGGTTTGTGCCACGGCATTCACGCCTCTTCTCGACGGTTTCGAAGTTCCGGGTTGCCTGGAATTTTGCGCGCGCGAACCGGCCGGCGCATGCCAGAGAAACGGGTTTTGTAACGGACGAAGTGCAGCGCGCGGATGGCGCCAAGAGATAAAGACGGGGTTGTGCCCGTCGGCTGTCGCGGAGCGAACAGAGCCTGTCAGAAATTTTGTGTGCGAGTCATGGTACTCATGGCCCGACAGTAAAGCGGTCTTCAAACTGGATGGCGAACTCCGTTCGCGCCGCGCTCCAGCACAGGGGCCGGTTGGTCCACTTGCCGACGATGTAGCGCAGGCTCAGCCAGATGAGTTTGAGCGCGGCTTCGTCGGATGGAAAGTGGCCCTTGTTGCGGATCGATTTGCGCACCTGGCTGTGCAGGCTCTCGATCGCGTTGGTCGTGTAGATCAGCGTGCGCACCGGCGCGGTGAACGCAAAGAACGGCACGACCTCTTCCCACTGCCGTCGCCACATCGGCACGATCGCCCGGTAGCGCTGGCCCCACTCGCCGGCCTCGAAGCGCGCCAGTTCCTGTTCGGCCGCCTCGGCGCCCGTCGCGGTGTAGACCGGCCTGAGCGCGGCGGCCAGCGCGGCGCGCTCCTTCCAGGTGGCGAACTGCATCGAGTTGCGCAGCAGGTGCACGATGCAGGTCTGGACCACCGTCTGCGGGAACACCGACACGATCGCCTCCGGAAACCCCTTGAGCCCGTCGACCACCGCGATCAGGATGTCGCGCGTGCCGCGCGCCTTCAGCTCGCTCATCACCCTGAGCCAGAACCGGGCGCCCTCGGTGTGCTCGATCCAGATGCCCAGCACGTCGCGGTAGCCCTCACAGTTCACGCCGATGGCCAGATACACGGCCTTGTTGCGCACCAGCCCCTCATCGCGGATCTTCACGCGCAGCGCATCGAAATAGACCAGCGCATACACCGGATCGAGCGGGCGCTCCTGCCGTGCCCGGACCTCGTCGAGCACCGCGTCGGTGACCGCCGACACCAACTCGGGCGAGATCTCCAGGCCGTAGAGTTCGGCCACGTGGGCCTGGATATCGCGCGTACTCATGCCGCGCGCGTACAGCGCGATGATCTTCTGGTCGAAGCCGGGAAAGCGGCGCTGGTATTTGCCGATGAGCGCCGGATCAAAGCGGCCGTGGCGATCGCGGGGAATCGCCAGCTCCAGCGGGCCGTCCTCGCTGAGCACGGTCTTCGCGCTCGATCCGTTGCGGTGGTTGCCCGCGTCGTGCTCGAGCGGCTGGTCCAGATGCACGTCCATCTCGGCGTTGAGCATGCGCTCGGCCAGCGCCTTCTTGAGTTCGCCGAGCAGGCCCTGCGAACGCAGGACCGTCTGCGGATCCTGCCCCTTGAGCAGTTCGTCCAGCACCGCCGGATCGAACCGGCTCCTCGTCTTGCGCGTTGCCATATGACTCTCCTTGGCCTGTTACGGGCAATCATATGACTCGCAGACACAAAATCGCTTACAGGCTCAGCGAACAGCCGGAACTAATGACTGCCTTGTCACTCGCTTAAGCGGTGCGGCAACTCAAATCGTGCGCGGTCCACTACCGGAAAGTTACTAGACGCCACTCGCTACGAAGCGGCGGGGTAAACGCGGCGGATTCAACCGGTCAATGCAACGCCAACGTTTCCGCCAGTTTTTCAGCAGGATTCATAAACTGAAGGGTCAGGCGGGGGCGACCGTTCAGGCGCGCGGCAACCTTGTTCAGCTCAGCCTGTGTATAGCCATCGAGCCGCGTTCCTTTCGGAAAGTACTGGCGCAGAAGTCCATTCGTGTTCTCGTTGCTGCCTCGCTGCCACGGACTCTGCGGGTCGCAAAAATACACCTGCACCTGCGTGGCCACCGTGAAGGCCCTGTGGCTCGCCATCTCCGTGCCGCGGTCCCATGTCAGTGACCGGCGTAGTTGCGCTCGGCAGTTTGTTCACCTGCCTGATCAGTGCGGACGCCACGCTTTGCGCGTCCTTGCCCGCCACCTTGACCAGCATGACATAGCGCGAGTGCCGCTCCACCAGTGTGGCAATGTAGGTATTGTCCGCGCCTGCCAGCAGGTCCCCTTCCCAGTGCCCCGGTACCGCCCGGTCGTCCGCCTCGGCGGGCCGCTCGCTGATCGACACCGCCCCGCATATCCGGCCTCTGCCCTGGCCGCGCTCCGAAGCGCTCTTCGCCTGACGCATCGTCCGGTTTGTTCGCAGATGGGCGACCAGTTCCTTTTTAAGCACGCCACGTGTCTGGATGAACAGGCTGCGATAAATGGTTTCGTGAGATATCTGCATGTCCTTGTTGCCCGGGAACTCGCGCCGCAGCCACCCGGCTATCTGTACAGGCGCCCATTGTAGTTTGAGCCGGGCGGCCACCAGGCGACGCAGCCGGGCATTGTTCGACAGTGCACACGCCTTGGGTCGCAGTGCCCGCTCCCAGGTGCTGGCGTCGGCCTCATGGGCCCGATACCTTTGGCTGCCGCCATTGCGCGCGACTTCCCGTGTAACGGTCGAGGTCGGGCGCCCCAGTTGCACGGCAATCTGACGCATCGATATGCCCGCCGCCAGCGAGCGTGAGATATCCTCGCGTTCGGCCAGTGTCAGCGCCCGCCCAGAACGGGTGCGAGTGACCGGGGATATTCCACCCCCTTTAGAGATCACCCGGAAAGGCCCACTTGGATGACGTCCAAGTGCGCGCCCGATCTCGCTCAGCGACTCGCCCTGGCGCCACATCTTCCAGATGTCGGTCTTCTGCTGTGCGCTTAGCCAGTGTTTCCTCTGCCGTTCCATAGTGTTCCACTCTCCAATTCCGCATTGGAACAGATATGTTGCAACGACCGGTTGAATCCGCCGCGCTTTCTTTTACCTACTTTTCTTTGCGCGAGCAAAGAAAAGTAGGTGCGGTCCCGCACAGGGACGATCCAGGCAGACCGGCGTGAATACGGGACAACCGAGGCAACCCAACAGCAACCAACCCCAACCTCAACTAATCATTCCCCACCGTCTCCGACAACCTCTTAACCGTCGCCACCCGCCCGCCAATAATATCAATCCGCCCCCTCTCATCCACAACAGCCGAAGTAGCATCCCGATACCGCGTCCACGCCCGCTGCGCCTTCGTCAACAACGCACGCGACTTCACCGGCATTTTCCCCACCAACCGCCGGTAATACCGATTCAGATCGAACATCGCATGTTCGCACTGCGCATCCGCAGAACACGCCCGCAATCTCGGCGTCGTCGCCCCGCTCTGTGCGGCCGCAGCCGCACTCCGCAGCGCCAACGCCCGATCCCGCACCGGCTGCAACTGCATATCCGCAGCCGCTAACCGGTACATCGTGCCCTGCGTCGTCGCGATCACCGCGCCAAGCAACGGCTCCTCCGCGTCCCGCCACGCGAGCCACGCCGTCTGACTCTTCTGCCACTTCGTGCGCTGCGCCGGCGGCAACTTGCTCTGCAACTGCTGCCACGCGGTATCGAGCGCGGCATGCCAGCCGATCCGCGCTGTATCCATGCACTGAATCTGCCCGACTGTCGACGACATGTCGCTGCGCGCCAGGCACGCTCGCATCGCCGCGTCGATCGGATCGGCGGCGGCGACTTCGGCGTGCGCCAAACCCGGCGTCAACCACATCGCCATCGCCGCCATCACCGCGGTCGCGTGCAACCGCACGCGTGCCGTCGTCGTCATGGCGCGCCCAAACCCTCGCCGGGACACGCTTCCCGTCATGCTCAGCTGCGCACGCAATCGACGAAATACTCGATGCGCCCGTTGATCATCTCGCCCACCAGACCGTGGACGTCCGTGTGGAAGCCGGGGAAACGCTCGTTGAACTCGCGTGCGAACCGCAGATAGTTGACGATCGTCTTGTTGAAACGCTCGCCCGGAATCAGCAACGGAATGCCCGGCGGGTAAGGCGTCAACAGGATCGACGCGACGCGGCCTTCGAGTTCGTCGATAGGCACGCGGTCGATCTCGCGATGCGCCAGCTTCGCGAATGCATCCGACGGCTTCATCGCCGGTTCCATGCTCGACAGATACATCTCCGTCGTCAGACGCGCGATGTCGTTCGCGCGGTACACGCTGTGAATCTGCTCGACACAGATCGCGCAAACCGACCCGCTCGTACATCGGATGATGCGCGACGAACTCGGGCAACACGCGCCACAACGGCTGGTTGTTGTCGTAGTCGTCCTTGAACTGTTGCAGCTCGGTCACCATCGAGTTCCAGCGACCCTTCGTGATGCCGATCGTGAACATGATGAAGAACGAATACAGCCCGGTCTTCTCGACGATGATGCCGTGCTCGGCCAGATACTTCGTGACGATCGCGGCCGGAATGCCCGATTCGCCGAAGCCGCCGTCCATATCCAGACCCGGCGTGACGATGGTCGCCTTGATCGGGTCGAGCATGTTGAAGCCTTCGGCGAGCGGGCCGAAACCGTGCCACGCGTCGTTCGGACGCAGCATCCAGTCTTCGCGCGAACCGATGCCTTCTTCCGCGAATTCGTCCGGACCCCACACCTTGAAGAACCATTCGTCGCCGTATTCGGCATCGACCTTGCGCATCGCACGACGGAAGTCCAGCGCCTCGGCGATGCGACTCCTCGACCAGCGCGGTGCCGCCCGGCGCTTCCATCATCGCCGCCGCCACGTCGCACGACGCGATGATCGCGTACTGCGGGCTGGTGGACGTGTGCATCAGATACGCTTCGTTGAAACGGTGCTTGTCGAAGCGGCTGTTCTTCGAGTCCTGAACGACGATCTGCGATGCCTGCGAAATGCCGGCCAGCAGCTTGTGCGTCGAGTGCGTCGCGAACACCAGCGCGCCGATGCGCGGACGACCCGCGCCGATCGCGTGCATGTCCTGATAGAACTCGTGGAATTCCGCGTGCGGCAACCACGCTTCGTCGAAATGCAGCGTGTCGAGCCATTCGCCCAACATGCCCTTGATCATTTCGACGTTGTAGATCACGCCGTCGTACGTGCTTTGCGTGATCGTCAGAATGCGCGGCTTCATGCCCGGATTCTTCGCCAGCGCTTCGCGTGCGAACGGGTTCGCCTCGATCTTCTTGCGGATATTTTCCGGCTCGAATTCCGAACGCGGAATCGGGCCGATGATGCCGAAGTTATTGCGCGTCGGCGTCAGGAACACCGGGATCGCGCCGGTCATCGTGATCGCGTGCAGGATCGACTTGTGGCAGTTACGGTCCACCAGCACGATGTCGCCGGGCGCAACCGTGCCGTGCCAGACGATCTTGTTCGACGTGGACGTGCCGTTGGTCACGAAGAACACGTGATCCGCGCTGAAAATACGCGCCGCGTTGCGCTCCGATGCCGCCACCGGGCCGGTGTGATCGAGCAGCTGGCCGAGTTCGTCGACGGCATTGCAGACGTCCGCGCGCAGCATGTTCTCGCCGAAGAACTGGTGGAACATCTGGCCGAGCGGGCTCTTCAGGAACGCGACGCCGCCCGAGTGGCCGGGGCAATGCCACGAATACGATCCTTCTTCCGCGTACTGCACCAGCTCCTTGAAGAACGGCGGCGCGAGCGAATCCAGATACACCTTGGTTTCACGAATGATGTGGCGCGCGACGAATTCCGGCGTGTCCTCGAACATATGGATGAAACCATGCAGTTCGCGCAGGATGTCGTTCGGCAAGTGACGCGACGTGCGCGTTTCGCCGTACAGGAAGATCGGAATGTCGGCGTTGCGGCGGCGCACTTCGGTCACGAACGCGCGCAGTGCGACGATCGCCGCAGCCAGTTCCGGCGTCTCGCCCTCGACCACCACGTTATCGGTGTACGGCAGCAGTTCATCGTCGTCGATCGACAGGATGAAGCACGACGCACGGCTCGATTGTTGCGCAAACGAAGTCAGGTCGCCGTAGCTCGTCAGCCCGAGCACTTCCGCGCCTTCTTTCTCGATGGCTTCGGCCAATGCCCGGATGCCGGAACCCGAGATGTTCTCGGAGCGAAAATCTTCGTCGATGATGACGACGGGAAAACGAAACTTCATGGGCGATTCTCCAAAAAGAACGACCGCTGCACGCAGCGGTCACCCGAAATACTGGTGAGTTACAGCGTCGCGAACGTCAGGTCCGCGGCAACGTGACCCCGTGCTGGCCTTGATATTTGCCGCCGCGATCCGCGTACGACGTTTCACAAATTTCGTCGCTCTCGAAAAACAGCACCTGAGCAACGCCTTCGTTCGCGTAGATTTTGGCAGGCAAAGGTGTCGTATTCGAGAATTCGAGCGTGACGTGACCTTCCCACTCCGGCTCGAACGGCGTCACGTTGACGATGATCCCGCAACGCGCATACGTGGATTTGCCCAGACATACCGTCAGCACGCTGCGCGGAATGCGGAAATACTCGACCGTGCGCGCGAGCGCGAACGAGTTAGGCGGGATGATGCAAACATCGCCCTTGAAGTCGACAAACGATTTCTCGTCGAAGTTCTTCGGATCGACGATGGTCGAATTGATGTTCGTGAAGATCTTGAATTCGTCCGCGCAACGAATGTCGTAGCCGTAGCTCGACGTGCCGTAGCTGACGATCTTCCGACCGTCTTCGGAGACGCGCACCTGATCGGGCGCGAACGGCTCGATCATGTTGTGACTTTCGGCCATGCGCCGAATCCACTTGTCGGATTTGATGGTCATATATGAGCGCTGCCTGACGAATGATTACGAATAAAAACCGGGTGAATGCCGGGCGAAAGCGGGCCGCGTAAGGATCGCGCGGGCGATCCGGGCGGGCCGACCGGCGCGGCTCAACGAAAGGCGCTTATTTTACGCGATCGGGCGCGCGCCGCTGCAAGCCGGGCTATCCGGCGGCCGCGAGACAGCGGGACGGTCGCGCCGGGCCGGTCACTGGCGGATCACGCCGCACGCAATCGCGACGCCGCCGCCGTCTTGCGGCGACGCGTAGGGATCGCTGGCTTCGTGATGAAGCAGCACCGAGCGGTTCAGCACCGAGCGAATGCCGTCGAGCGATACGTCCGGCGCCACGATAAAGCCGCTCGCGACGCCGTTCGCGTCTGCGCGGATATTGCCGAGGTCGCCCTCGACGCGCGCGCCGGCCTTCAGGCGTTCCGCCGCCGGCGAGAACACCGCGCCCGCACTCGAACCGTCCGATGCATTGCAGTCGCCGCGCTCATGCACTTGAAGCGCGTGTTCGGAATTCGGCGGCAGACCCGCGAGGTTATACGTGACCTGCACGCCGTCCGAGCGTTCGATGAACGTCACCGTGCCATGCGCCTGATTGCCGATCGTAGGCAGTAGTTGTGTGTCGGCGCGTTTTTCCTGCGGCCTCAGGAAGCTCGTGCAGCCGCAAAGCAGCAGACTGCTGGCAGCCAGGACGATGAACGCATGCACCGCCTGTCCGTCGATTCGTTTTCCCATGCGATCCTCTTGCCGGTTGACGACCGCCCCTGCGGTCGTCGCACCGAACCTGATGAAGCCCACATGATACAGCGAGAGCCGCCCGGATTTAACCGGTCGGCAGTGCGCTTTGCCTCACGGCATAAGGCGTTCAGCGCGTTGAAGGGTCGCAGGACGGCGACTGTAAGGGCCAGCCCGACCGATGTCGGCCAGCCCTTCGCGCCGTCAGGTATTTTGCAGCACGATGCTCGGGAATTTCGAGGTCATGTCGCGGGCGCGCTCGGCGATATGAATCGCGACCTTACGCGCGATCGAACGATAGATCTCCGCGATCCGGCCATCGGGATCGGCGATCACGGTCGGGCGGCCGGAGTCGGCCTGTTCGCGAATGCCGATGTCGAGCGGCAAGCTGCCCAGCGCGTCGACGCCGTACTCCTGCGCCATCCGCGCGCCGCCGCCCGTGCCGAAAATATGCTCTTCATGGCCGCAATTCGAGCAAATATGCATGGCCATGTTTTCGACGATACCGAGGATCGGAATGCCGACCTTCTCGAACATCTTCAGCCCTTTTTTGGCGTCGAGCAGCGCGATGTCCTGCGGCGTGGTGACGATCACCGCGCCGGTGACCGGCACGCGCTGCGACAGCGTCAACTGGATGTCGCCCGTGCCCGGCGGCATATCGACGATCAGGTAATCGAGATCGTGCCAGTTGGTCTGGCGCAGCAACTGTTCGAGCGCGGAGGTCGCCATCGGGCCGCGCCATACCATCGGGTTGTCCTGATCGACCAGAAAGCCGATCGAATTGGCCTGCACGCCGTGACCGGTCATCGGGTTCATCGACTGGTTGTCCGGCGATTCCGGACGGCCTTCGATGCCGAGCATCATCGGCAGCGACGGACCGTAGATATCGGCGTCGAGAATCCCCACCGATGCGCCTTCGCCCGCTAGCGCCAGCGCCAGATTCACCGCGGTCGTGCTCTTGCCGACGCCGCCCTTGCCCGACGCGACCGCGACGATATTCTTCACGCCCGGCAGCAGTTTGACGCCGCGTTGCACCGCGTGCGCGGCGATCTGCTGCGACACCTGTACGCGCGCATCGGCGACGCCCGGGACCGCGCGCAACGCCGCGTCGAACAGCGCGCGGATCGCGTCGAACTGACGCTGGGCCGGATAGCCGAGCACCACCTCGACGCTGACCGTATCGCCGTCGACGGAAACGTTTTTCAAGTTTTTCGCGGCCGCGAAAGAACGGCCGGTGTTGGGGTCAGCGACAGCCGCGAGAGCGGCATCGACCAATGCCCGATCGATACTCATTGAGACTCCGTGGGGAACACTTGCAGCGCGATCGAATCGAAATCTCGACCGCTGGCTGGAATTTGAAAGAAATTGTTATGCAGCATTGCGCAAACGATCCGTGGGGGGCAACCTTCCGCAGCAGCCAATCGTAAGGGTCGCATCAAATCGCAACACTGTTGTGGACATCGACCATTATTGTAGTGGTTGACGCCATGCGCTGCCGGAAGACCCTTCAGCGATATCCGGGCCCGCCGCGCGTGGCGTGAACACTCAGGTAGGACCGCTTTAACCCAAGAGGAACCAAATATGAATGCAAAAATGATGAGTCGTGTTGCCGTGTTCGCAGTCGCCGGTTCGTTGCTGGCGGGTTGTGCAACGCAGCAAGGCACCAATACCGCGGTCGGCACCGGCGTCGGTGCGGGCGTGGGCGCAGGTCTCGGCGCGTTGATCGGCGGCGGCAAGGGCGCGGCGATCGGTGCGGGTGTGGGCGCGGCGGCAGGCGGCATCACCGGCTACAACTGGCAGAACATTCGCAACAAGCTGTCGGGCGCAACGAAGGGCACCGGCACGCAGATCACCGAGCAGCCGGACGGCTCGCTGAAGCTGAACATCCCGAGCTCGGTCACGTTCGACACCAACAGCTACGCGATCAAGCCGTCGTTCGCACCGGTGCTGGATCAGGTCGGTCAGACGCTGAACCAGAATCCGGAAGTGAACGCACAAGTGGTCGGCCATACGGATAGCACCGGCCAGGCTGCGTACAACCAGACGCTGTCGGTGAACCGCGCGCAAAGCGTGGTCAACTATCTGGCGTCGCACGGCGTTGCCGGTCAACGTCTGTCGGCACAAGGCATGGGCGCATCGCAGCCGATCGCCGACAACAACACCGAAGCCGGCCGCGCGCAAAACCGTCGCGTGGAAGTGTATCTGCGCGCTACGGCGCAACACGCGCAATAAGCGCCACAGGCGCGATAGCCGCGATACGCGCAATCTGGCGTGACAGCGGGCCGGCACTCGCCGGCGCCGCACTCAGGCACACGCTGACCTGAGAAAACACGGGCCTCGCCGTCTCCGACCGCGAGGCCCGTTTCATCTTGAAGGACGCCGCGCAACCGGCTCGCGCATGCGACGCCGGAAAAAGTCCCAGACGCCGCTCCCGGATGTAAGAACTGCCGGACCACGCGCGGTGCAAAGATCGAAAAAAATTTCGAACTCTGTCGAAATCCGGCTGTCTGTCTTTACGGTACGTGGCTGTTTGAAAGCGGCTGCGTCACCATTCTCCTCTTGTCGTTGTTGCTCCGGGGCCCAATCGCCCCGGTTTTTTTTGCCTGCAATTCCGCGCGCCGCGGCCCGTTTTGCACGCGCAACCGCACGACAGCCGTGCGTTCTCTCCCCGCCGCGCGGCGCGGCCCCCCTGCTAGAATCGAAGTTTCGTCCCTCGCAAGACCTCACCACCCTATGTCAGCACCCGCAACCGATCTCACCGCAGGCGCGCCGTCGGGCCGCCGCCAGATTCTCGTCACGTCCGCCCTTCCCTATGCGAATGGGCAAATCCATATCGGCCATCTGGTCGAATATATCCAGACGGATATCTGGGTCCGGTCGCTGCGAATGCATGGGCACGAGGTCTATTACGTCGGCGCCGACGACACCCACGGCACGCCGATCATGCTGCGCGCCGAGTCGGAAGGCATCACGCCGAAGCAGCTGATCGACCGCGTCTGGCAAGAACACAAGCGCGACTTCGACAGCTTCGGCATTTCGTTCGACAACTACTACTCGACCGATTCCGACGAAAACCGCGTGCTCAGCGAGTCCGTCTATCTGGCGTTGAAGGAAGCCGGTCTGATCGAAGCGCGCGACATCGAACAGGCGTACGACCCGGTCAAGGAAATGTTCCTGCCGGACCGTTTCATCAAGGGCGAGTGCCCGAAATGCGGCGCGAAAGACCAGTACGGCGACAGTTGCGAAGTCTGCGGTTCCACGTATCTGCCTACCGACCTCATCAATCCTTACTCGGTCGTATCGGGTGCTACGCCGGTTCGTAAGACGTCGACGCATTACTTCTTCCGTCTGTCCGACCCGCGCTGTGAGAATTTCCTGCGCAAGTGGGTGGGCGGTCTGGCGCAGCCGGAAGCGACCAACAAGATGCGCGAATGGCTCGGCGACAGCGGCGAAGCGAAGCTGGCCGACTGGGATATCTCGCGCGACGCGCCGTATTTCGGCTTCGAGATTCCGGGCGCGCCCGGCAAGTATTTCTACGTGTGGCTCGACGCGCCGGTCGGTTATTACGCGAGCTTCAAGAACCTCGCGGAAAAGCGCGGTCTCGACTTCGACGCGTGGGTTCGTCGCGACTCGACCACCGAGCAATATCACTTCATCGGCAAGGACATCCTGTATTTCCACACGCTGTTCTGGCCGGCCATGCTCGAATTCTCGGGTCATCGCACGCCGACCAACGTGTTCGCGCACGGCTTTCTGACGGTTGACGGCGCGAAGATGTCGAAGTCGCGCGGCACCTTCATCACCGCGAAAAGCGTGATCGACACCGGCCTGAATCCGGAATGGCTGCGCTACTACTTCGCGGCCAAACTGAACAGCACGATGGAAGACCTCGACCTGAACCTCGACGACTTCCAGGCGCGCGTGAACAGCGATCTGGTCGGCAAGTTCGTGAATATCGCGAGCCGCACGGCCGGTTTCCTGATCAAGCGTTTCGACGGCAAGATCCAGGACAGCGCGATGCAACACCCGCTGCTCGGCAACCTGCGCGCGGCGATTCCGCAAATCTCGGCAAGCTACGAGGCGCGCGAGTACAACCGTGCGCTGCGTCAGACCATGGACCTCGCCGACACCGTCAACGCGTACGTGGACAGCGCGAAACCGTGGGATCAGGCCAAAGATCCGGCCAACTCGGTCGCGCTGCACGAGACCTGCTCGGTCAGCGTCGAGGCATTCCGCCTGCTGTCGCTGGCGCTGAAGCCGGTGCTGCCGAAGGTCGTGGAATCGGTCGAGGCGTTCCTCGGCATCGAGCCGCTGACGTGGGCGCACGCTAACGTGCCGCTCAGCTCGGCCAGCCCGATCAACGCGTACAAGCATCTGATGACGCGGGTCGATCCGAAGCAGGTCGAGGCGTTGCTGGCCGCGAACCGCGATTCGTTGCAGCCGACGGGCACCGCGCCTGCCGCCGCCGACGCCGATGCAGCCGCGAAGGCGAAAGCCGCTGCGAAGGCAAAGGCGAAGACCGGCGCCGCCGCCCCGGCCGAAGACGGCATCATCTCGATCGACGATTTCGCGAAAATCGATCTGCGGATTGCGAAGATCGTGGATTGCAAGGCCGTCGAAGGATCGGACAAGCTGCTGCAACTGACGCTCGACGTCGGCGAAGAGAAAACCCGCAACGTGTTCTCGGGTATCAAGTCGGCTTATCAGCCGGAGCAACTGATCGGCAAGCTGACGGTAATGGTCGCGAATCTCGCGCCGCGCAAGATGAAGTTCGGTCTGTCCGAAGGGATGGTGCTGGCGGCGTCGGCGACTGACGAGAAGGCCGAGCCGGGTCTCTACATCCTCGAACCGCACAGCGGCGCGAAGCCGGGTATGCGCGTGAAGTAAGGCAATACTCACGTCGCGAAAATACGCGGCGAAACAAAAAAGGCACGTCTTTCGACGTGCCTTTTTTTTATGCCCGGTCGCCCGGCTTGCCATCACGAACATCGCTACTGGCCGCCGCCCCATTGCCAGCGGTCGAAACGCCGTGTGTACAGCAGATCGACGCCGTCGAAGGTGCCGCTATACGCCGCCACCGACCAGTAACGCGTCAGGTTGACGGTCGCCTTGATCGCGTTACTCGCCGACTGCAAGCCCTGTTCGTAGCCGATCACGAGCCACTCGTTGATCGCCTTCGACACCATCACCACCTGCGGGTCCGTCAAGCCCACCTCGCTCCGTCCAACCGAAAACTCGTCGAGACCGAAGGTCTGCGCGATACGTTTGCCGCTCGCGCTGCCGAGCAACGCGAGCGCGGTCGTCATCGTGCTTTGCTGACCGAGGTTGTTACCCTGATCCGTGCCGTGGCCGAACAGCAGCCACGACAGCTTCTCGTTATCCGGCACGTTGGGCTCGGACACCAGTTTGGCGTTCGGCGACTGCACCGTCCCCGTCACCTGCACGCCCGCCTCGACCTGCTGGTTGCGGCGCATCGCCAGAATATTGATGCCCGGATTCGCGACCGGACCGTTGAACGTGAAGAAGCCGTTCTCGATGCCGAGCTTGCGGCCAAACGCCGTGTACGTCGAGCCTTCGGTCACGCGGACATTGCCGACTGCGCGCAGCGGCAGGTTCGGCGCGCTCATCGCGGTGATCGTGCCGCGCAGCCCGAGATCGGCGC
Organism: Paraburkholderia sp.; assembly: GCF_028283785.1. Classification (GTDB taxonomy): domain Bacteria; phylum Pseudomonadota; class Gammaproteobacteria; order Burkholderiales; family Burkholderiaceae; genus Paraburkholderia. Next base: position 243,951 of record NZ_JAPWKB010000018.1, read on the forward strand.
CCTGACCGCGGAAACGGAAATCCTTGCCGAGGTCGATATCGATATTGGCGCGCGGCGCGAACCGGCCAACCGGCTTTTCGCTGCCGGGCACCTCAGGCTGCTTCTCGCCGATCACCGTGCCGTCCGGCCGAACCACCACCACGTCGTCGCCCAGCGACGGCGCCGACGACTCCGGCAAATCGAACAGCGCGTGATCGACGGTGAATTTGCCGTTGATCGCCATGCCGCCCTGCGCGCCCGCATTCGCAACGCTCGCGCTGCCCGACAGCGACAATTGCCGGTCGGGCGACGCGAACAGTTCCAGCTTGTCCGCGACGATGCTCGCATTCATGTCCGGCTCCGCGCCGTCCAGGCGCACGCGGCCGGAGGCGCGCAGCGTTCCGCTCGCGCCGTGAAACTCGACCTGCTGGAAGTCGACGAGGTTCTGCGACAGCGCGATCCGGATCACGCCGTCTTTCAACTGCACGCCCTGATCGACCATCGTGGCCGACAGTTCGTCGCCGATCAGCGAGCCCGACAGATTCGGCTTCGCGACCGTGCCGCCGATCGCCAGCTTCAACGCGAGATGCCCGTCGAGCAGATAGCTCGGGCCAAACAGACCGCCGGTGGTTTTCAGCGACGGCACGTTCGCGTTGACGCTGCCGCTGAGCGGCGCTTCCTCGTTGACCGTCAGACGGCCATCGCGCATCGCCAGATTCGTGTGGGCGTCGGCGTCGATCACGCCGAGGCGGCTGGCCTGCGCGTGCACCGTCGCGTTCATCCGGTTGCCCGCGCTGAAGTCGGCGCGCGCCGACAGATCCGTAATACCCAGCGATGCCAGCCCGCGCCCCACTTCGACCGTCACGTCGCCGGTGCGCCGCTTGATCTGGATATGGCCGGTGGCCGTGTCGCCGAGCGCGAAATCCCAGTCGCCGTCGAAGACGAGATCCGATTTCAACGTGGACGGCGTGCCCGTGATCTGCTGCTTCAGTTCCATCAGCCGCGTCAGCGACACCGACGTCAACGATCCCGCCGACTGGATGCGCCCGCGATCGAAAGCGAACGCCTTCAGATCGAGCACCGCGCCTTCGAGCGTGAGCCGCGTCGAACCGAGCGTGATCCGGTTCGCGCTGGCGCCGATCGTCAGCGGCATTTCCAGATTCAATGCCGGCGTGCCGCGATTTTGCAGATGCGACAGCGTGCCGTCCCAATGCGTGCCGTCGCGCGCGTCGGTCAGACGGCCGTTCGCGTTCAACGTCAGATCGAGCGGCTGCCCCTGCAATTTGCCGGTCGTCGCGACGTCGAGCGTGTGGCTCGCGCGCGTGCCGCGCAGATGCGCAGTCAGCGTGGCAAGTTCGACGCCTTCGGTGCGCAGGTTGCGTGCATCGGTCGAGAACACCAGCGCGCCGTTCGCGCCGTCCCGCAACTCGGCATGACCTTCCGCGTGACCGACCTGGTTGGCGCCGAACACGACGCTGTCCGCCTTGTAGTTCAGCACGACGTTCGGATGCGCGAACGAGCCGGTCAGATCGCCGTCCGCCGCGACCACGCCCGCGAGACCGAAGCCGAGCCGGTCGAGCGCAGGCGCGTCGACGCGGAAGCGCAAGCGGTCGCCGGGCGCGCCGAAGCTGCCTTGCAGATTGACCTGATTGCCTGCCACCGACAATTCCGCGCGGCTCGGCAGGATGCGCGAACCGGCAAGCTGGATCGTGCCTGCGCCCGTCAGCGGCAAACCGTCGTAGACACTTTGAGTGAGCTTGAAATCGGCCTTGGTGGTGAAGGTCGGGCCGAGCACGCCCGCTGCGCTCAGCGTGCCGCTCACGCGCGCGTCGATCCGGTGCGCGGGCGTGGCGGTCGCGCGGCCTTTGGCTTTGCCTCTGACCGGCGCGTCCTTGCGCGGCGGCTTCGCGGCGGCGGTTTTGACCGCATTCGCGGTGGCGTCGACCGATGCCTGGGCGACCGCTTTCGCCGCGTCCGCGACCGGACCTTCGTTCGCGCCTTGCGCGGATTGTGTGGCTTTACCCGCAGCCTTCCCGGCGGGTTTCGGCGCGGGCCGGGTTTCAGCCCGGTTTTCGGGCTTCGGTGTAGAACCGGACGTGGACTGGCTGCCCGCTTTCGATGACGTCGAAGGTTTCGGCAAGTCCACCGGCGTGCGCGACGGCATTTGCGAGGTCAGCGACAATGGATCGAAATCGGTCAGTTGCGCCTTCAGGTTGTACGTCGAATTCGTGTCGTGCTTGATCGCGCCCGACAGATCGATGCGGCCCTTGCCCGAGGTCACGCGCACGTCGCTGAAGCTGGTGCGCGCCGGATCGAGCGTGACCTTGCCTTGCGCGCGCAGACCGGCCTTCGGGTCGGCGAGATCGAGCGTGACGCTCTGGATGTCGTCGTTCAGGCGGATCGCGACCGGTCCGGCGAGTTGGGTCGGACGGACCGTGGCTTCCAGTGCGTTCAGGTCGAGACCGGCGACCTGGAAATCGAACTGGCCGCGCTTGCCGGTCAGCGCGCCGCCGCCCTTGAGCGTGGCGCTTTTGACGAGGCGCACGTTCAGGTTCGAAATGCGCTGCGCCTGCGCGTCGAGCCGGATGTCGGCGTGTGCGTCGATCAGCGGCAACAGGTGTTGATCGATCGCGCCCGGTGTCGCGTTGACGATCGATACCGATCCGGCCACCGCGAAGCCCGCCGCACGTTCGCCGGCGGTGGGGTTTTCGTCCGTGGGACGGGTTTGTGGCGAAGAGGCCGTGGCTGCGCTGGCGGCGCTAACCGCGCTCGCCATGCTGGCGACGCGAGGCAAGCCCGACGCGCCGACCGCGCTCGCCGCAGCTTTCGGCGTTGTGCCCGCGCTCGCGCTCGCACCTACGCCCCCGCCCGCACCCGCACCAACCGGCGACAGATCCGCACGCACCGCGAGATCGGCCGCGGGCGCGCCCGGCGCGAATGCTTGCGGATTCACGTGATCGAAGGTCAGCGTGGCGCGGCGCAACGGCACGTCGCTGAACGGCGTGGCTTCGACGCGCGCGTGACCGCTCAGCTTCATCCCGCTCGCATCGAGTTCGGCGAGCAGGTTCTCCAGCGAGCCGGACAGATGACCGCCGACCTGCACCGCTTCGTTGTTGACCTTGCCCGAATAGCCGAGGTCGCCGGTCAGCGGAAACGGCTGCACGCCATCGAGTTTCGCCGAAGCCGTGACCGCGCCGAACGGCGTATCGAGCCGATCGACGGCGGCCTCGTGATGCCGGCCGTCGCTGCGCCCGTGGAACTGGAAACGCGAAAACTCGGTGGTCGACGAACCTTGATGCAGCAGCAGCCGCTCGACGCTGATATCGCGAATCTCGATCTGCATCGGCAATAGCAGGTCTTTCGGCAAGCTGACCGGACCGCTGCTCGACGACGACGACGAACCGATCCGCGCGTCGATCGTGCCGACGTGTAAGTAGTCGATCGCGAAACGCCACGGCGCGCGCGTCAGCGCCCAACGCCCGCTGATCCGGTCGATCCGGATATCGGTGCCGCGACTGTCCAGACTGTGCCAGGCCACGTGATCGAGCCGCACGCCACGCGACAGCGCGCCGCCTTCGAGCGTGCCAGTGAGTCGTCCATCGAGCAGTTTCACCGCCGCGCGCCACGCGTACGCGGTGCCGCGCTCGGTCGTCAGCGCGCCGTACAGCAAGCCCACGCCCAGCGCGACCAGCAACACCAGCACGGCCAGCACCCACACCAGCACACGCCACCCGCGACGCCGACGGCGCGGCGCGGGAGCGGGCGGCTGCGGCGGCGTACCGGCGTCGCCGGTCCCACCGGGCGTGGCGTCGCCGGTGGAGTGCGGAGGCGGGTTGGCGGAAGCGTCCGTCGTCATACGGAAAAGTGGCGAATGAAGTGCAAGACAGTCGGCACGGCTGAATAGGATGTCAGGAAAAATTCCGTCGGAGAAATCGCATGTCGCATCAGAACGCGATCCCCAATGTCAGATACGGACGCACGCTCTTGTTGCGAATGCCGTAGGCGATATCGACGTTGACCGGACCGACCGGGCTGCGCCACCGAGCGCCGACACCGACGCCCGGATAGAACACTTTTTCGCCCCAGGTATCGGTCGCGGTGCCGATATCGAAAAACGCGGCCGCGCCCCAATCGTGGTTGAACCAGTGCTGATACTCGCCGCTGCCGGTCAGCAGATATTTGGTGGGCAGAATCGAGCCGTCGACGTTGTTACCGATGCTCTGGAAGCCATAGCCGCGCACCGAATTCGACCCGCCCGCGCGAAACAGCAGCGACGCCGGCACGCCGCTCGACGGCCCGCTCGTGAACACGCCGCCCATTTCCGCACGAAACACGATGATGTCGGCCTTGCCGATCGGGACGTACTGCTGGCCGCGCGCGTAACCGCGCACGAAGCTCTGGTCGGTCAGCATATGCTTGACCGCGAAGCCCGCCTCGACGTGAATCAGGTTGCCCGAACGCGGGAACAACGGGTCGTCGGTATTGCGGCGGGTCCATGACCACGCGGGCACCAGCGCGCGGCTCGTGGTCGGCGCGATGGCGTTCTGGTCCAGCCGGTCCTGGTAGTAGAGGATCGAATACGAGTAATCGATGTACTGCGAGGTGCGGGTTCGCTGCACGCCCGCACGAATACTGTAGATGCGGGTGTCGGACACATCCGTGGTCGTATAGGAACCCAACACACTGTTGGTCCAGCCACGCGCGCCCGGCGGCATTGCCAGCTGGATCTGACCGTACTGCTGGACTTCGTCGATGCGTCCTTCGATCGAGAAAGGCCACGCTTTGCCGAAGGTGTCGAGGTACGAATACGCGCCCTGCACCTGCGGACCGTTATCGGTCGAATAACCGATACCGCCGCGCACGCTGTTATACGGATATTCGCTGACCTTCACGTGAACCGGCGTTTCGGCGGGTTTGGCCGTGTCGTTGTCTACGTCGATCGCGACGCTCGCGTAGTACGGCGTGTTCTGCAACTGCCGCTGAAGCTCGGTCACGCGCTGCACGTCGTACACATCGCCAACCGCAATCGGGTTCACGTTCGTGACGATGTGCTCCGGATAACGCCGCGTGCCGGACACGTCCAGCGGCCCCATCGTGAAGGTCGGACCGCTGTCGAACGACACGGTGAGCTTTGCGTCGTGCGTGCGCGGATCGATCCGCGCGACCGAGCGCGCGATTTTCGCGCCCAGATAACGCTTCGACTGCAAGGCCTTCAGCGCGTCGTTCTTCGCGTCGTTCCAGCCTGCCTGCGAAAACGGGTCGCCTTCGTGCAGCGAAAACGCAAAGCGCGTGGCGTTTTCCTGCTCCGGCGCTTCGGTCAGGATCGGCCCGCGAAACGACAGCGAGATCGACGAAATGGTGGTGAGCGGCCCGGGATCGACGCTGACCGTCACGTGCTTGCGACCGTCGACGGTTCGCACGTCGGTGCGCACGACCGGCGTGAAATAACCGCTGGTGGAAGCGAGATCGCGCACCTGTTGCGGCGTCGCGGTGACGAGAAATTCGAACTGGTCTTCGCTGATGTCGTCGCGCTTTGCGAAGCGGGAAATATCCAGGTGCGCTTCGAGCAGTTTGCGCAGATCGCGCGGCGTGGCCTCGATGTCGACGGTGTACGCCGCATGATGGCGCGAGAACCACGCGGCCTGCGCCTCGCGCGACGCAAACGGCGCGGTGAAGCCCAGCATCACGACCGCGCACGCGACGCACCCGCGCAGCGTCAGCGGCAGGAACGAGATCAACGCGGCCAGATGCGTGCGCCCGAAGGATCGCGCCGCTGCCGCCTGCCTGCTCCGCCCGTGCGGCGTTCTGATCGCACACCCCGTCAAACAGGACCTCCAGCCGTTGTCAGTCAATCTGTTGAAAAATCGTCGTGCCGTAGAGCGAAACCGCGCGCGACAAGGACCGCCGGAGACCGTCATGCAACGCCATGGACGCTGTGACCGCCACGCACCGAAGCACGCTATTTGAACACAAGGGCACGGCCCGACGCGATCTTGAAAAAAGACCGGACAGCCCTGCAAACACTGGATTGTGGCGTATTGATCTGGATATTGGCGGCTGCGTGCGCGGGATCGAGAACCGCCGATGCAAGCTTGCCACAGACCGCGACTAAAATGGGGCGCAAATCCGGCGCAATCCGTTCAAACGCCCATCCGGCGCGGCGCGCGGCCGTTTTCGACGAGCCGGCCGCGCATCGGCAGCCCGGCTTGGACGCGACACGCGCCGCATCGTTCCAGCACTTTTATCGAAGAATTGTCGGCCGGATTGGGTTCGCGCCGACGCTTGCGGTAAAATTACGCCCGACCACGGTTCCTGTCTCAAAAGATTTTAAAGAGACGGTAGCCCTCTCTCTCAATTGGACGTCGAGCCATGTATCAGTCGGACATCACCCAGTTTCTGAATCAGCTGAAAGAGCAAAAGCCCTCGCTGGAAGCCGAGCAGCGTCGCGGCCGTTCGTTGCTGTGGGACAAGCAGCCGGTCGATCTCGACGAGCGTGCCGAGCAGAAGGCTTCGCGCGTTCAGCAGACGCCTTACGTCTACTACCAGAACTTCTAAACGTGTCCGCCGCCGACGAGGCGCGCCACAAGGCCAACCAGCACGGTCCGGTTCAGCCGGACGCTGCGCTGGCCGCGCCCGCTACCGACTCGACGCCCAATGTCATCGACGGCATTGCGTTCGCGCGCCTGTACGGCGAGCCGCTCTTCAAGCTTCCGCACGACCTCTACATTCCGCCCGACGCGCTCGAAGTGTTTCTCGAGACCTTCGAAGGGCCGCTGGATCTGTTGCTGTACCTGATCCGCAAGCAGAACTTCAACGTGCTCGACATCCCGATGGCGGATGTCACCGTGCAATATCTCGGTTACGTCGAGCAGTTGCGCGAGACCAATCTCGAACTCGCATCCGAATATCTGTTGATGGCGGCGATGCTGATCGAAATCAAGTCGCGGATGCTGCTGCCGGTCAAGAAAGCCGACACCGGCGATGAAGCCGAAGATCCGCGTGCGGAACTGGTGCGCCGTCTGCTCGAATACGAGCAGATGAAGCTGGCCGCACAGCGCATCGACCAGATTCCGCAACTGGGCCGCGACTTCCTGCGCGCCGACGTCTATATCGAGCAAAGCAGCACGCCGCGCTTTCCCGACGTGAACAGCGACGACCTGCGCGCCGCGTGGGCCGACGTGATCAAGCGGGCGAAACTGGTCCAGCATCACAAGATCTCGCGCGAGGAACTGTCGGTGCGCGAGCATATGAGCGTGATCCTGCGGCGACTGCAGTCGTCGCGCTTCATGGAATTCACCGAACTGTTCGACGTCACCCGCGGCGTGCCGGTGGTGGTGGTCAACTTCATCGCAATGCTGGAGTTGTCGCGTGAATCGCTGGTCGAAATTACCCAGGCCGAACCGTTCGCCCCGATCTACGTGCGCCTCGCCTACCTGCCGGCCTGAGTTTTCCGGCCGGCGTCATGGCCGTCACCACGGCCGCGGCACGGCATCTGCTGATCCATTTCGGTGCAGAGTCGGGACATCCCCCTACGCACGCCTCTTTCCGGTGCGACAGTGCCGCAAATCCACTACAATCCCGCGCTCAAACCCGGGTAGCCGGAAGAGGCGCGTGACGCGCGAGGAAAACACCGTCCGATTATGAAAGTCATCAGCTCGATCCACGAATTGCGCGACCAGTTGCGCGGCCAGAATCGCACCGCCTTCGTCCCGACGATGGGCAATCTGCACGAAGGCCATCTGTCGTTGATGCGCCTCGCGCGCCAGCACGGCGACCCGGTGGTCGCGAGCATTTTCGTCAACCGTCTGCAATTCGGGCCGAACGAAGATTTCGACAAATACCCGCGCACGCTCGAAGCCGACATCGACAAGCTGCAAAAGGAAGGCGTCTACGTGCTGTTCGCGCCGACCGAGCGCGATCTGTATCCGGAACCGCAGGAATATCGCGTGCATCCGCCGCACGACCTGGGCGACATTCTGGAAGGCGAATTCCGTCCCGGCTTCTTCCAGGGCGTCTGCACGGTCGTGATGAAGCTGATGTCGTGCGTGCAGCCGCGCGTCGCGGTGTTCGGCAAGAAGGATTATCAGCAGCTGATGATCGTGCGTCAGATGTGCAACCAGTTCGCGCTGCCCACCGACATCATCGCCGCCGAAACCGTGCGCGACGCGGACGGCCTCGCGCTCAGTTCGCGCAACCGTTATCTGCAGACCGCCGAACGCGCCGAAGCGCCGCAACTGGCCGCCGCGCTGAACCGCGTGCGCGACGCGGCGCTGGCGGGCGAGCGGGACTTCGCGAAGCTCGAACGCACGGCAATGGCGGAACTCGCCGCGCGCGGCTGGCAACCGGACTACATCGCGGTGCGCAAGCGCTCGAACCTGCTGCCGCCGGGCGCGCAGGACGCCGAAGCGCCGCTGGTGGTGCTGGCTGCGGCGAAGATCGGCGCGACGCGACTGATCGACAACCTCGAAATCTGACGCAGCCGGAAGTTCCGAACGCCGTCATCCAAGCAGTCACGCAACATCACGGAAATTGCCATGCAACGTCACATGCTGAAGTCGAAGATTCACCGCGTCGCCGTTACGCATTGCGAGCTGCACTACGAAGGCTCGTGCGCGATCGACGAAGACCTGCTCGAAGCAGCGAATATCGTCGAAAACGAGCGGATCGACATCTGGAACATCAATAACGGCGAGCGCTTCACGACCTACGCGATCAAGGGCGAGCGCGGCAGCGGGATGATTTCGCTGAATGGATCTGCGGCACGGCGTGCGCAGCTCGGCGATCTGGTGATCATCGCCGCTTTCGCGGCCGTCGATGACGCCGAACTGAAGGCGGGCTGGAAGCCGGATCTGGTGTTCGTTGACGACAACAACCGGATCAAGGGCAGCCGCGATCACGTGCCGACCCAAAGCTGGACCTGATTGCCCAAGGCGTGAGCGCGACCGCCTGACAACCCTCTCGCGGCGGGCCGACCGGCCCGCCCGTCATGCCTTCGCGTCAACCCAATCGACGATCGGCTGCCACTGTTCCAGATCTTTATCGACGCGGCTTTTCGCGACATCCCACAGCGTCAGGCCGTGCGCGGCAAGCTGCACATAGTTCTGCGTGTCGCGCAGAAAGCCGAGCACCGGCAGGTTCAGACCTTCGACGAAGCGGTGCAACTGTTCCGCCGAGCGCGTGCGCGCATCGACCCGCATCCCCACCACCCCGACCTGAATCGCGCCCTTGCGGACCGCCTTCTCTTTGGCGAGACGTTCGAGAAATTCCTGCGTGGCCAGAATATCGAACATCGACGGCTGAAGCGGCACGATCACCTTGTCGGCCAAACCCAGCGCGAGATTGAGCCGGTTGCCGTGCAGGCCCGCGGGCGTGTCGATGACCGCGCGCTCCAGGCCTTTGGGCGGCTTCGCGGGCGAGTCGGGATCGACCGCCCACGCTTCGATCTTCGGCAAGGTGTCGGGACGCAATTCGAGCCACGCCCGAGCCGACTGCTGCCGGTCGAGGTCCGCCAGCGCGACCCACTCCCCGGCAGCCGCAAAATATCCGGCCAGATTGGTCGACAGCGTGCTTTTTCCCACGCCGCCTTTAGGATTCGCTACTACGATCACCGTCATGAATTCTCCCGGAAAGAAGGCTGGTCCGGCCAGCCGGTTTGCCGCTTGATGCGATCTGCGATTGCGCCGGCGAGCGTCTGCGTTGCTCGGCGCTCACCGGTTGCAGCCGTTGATAATATCGGCAAATGCAACCGGGCCGAAGTCCGGCGACCGTTTCCTAAGGGAATTCGCCACTGCACCCGTACCGGCTTTTTCGCTTTTTCTCTCACAGGACGACTCACCATGAGCACATTGCGCCCGGAATTCACGATCGATGCGTTGCACGAACGTCAGAGCGGCAAACTGCCGGATCTGCTGGGGTTTCGCGTGACCGCGCTCGAACACGGCATGCTGTCGGCGGAGCTGACGGTGCGCAGCGAATTGCTCGCGCCGAACGGCTTTCTGCATGCCGCGACCGTGATCGGACTCGCGGATACCGCATGCGGCTACGGATGCTTCGCACACCTGCCGGAGACCGCCCGCAATTTCACGACGGTCGAACTCAAGAGCAACTTCCTCGGCACCGCGCGCGACGGCGTGATCCGCGCCGTTGCAAAAGCCGCGCATCTGGGGCGCACAACGCAAGTGTGGGACGCCACCGTCAGCGACGAAAACGGCAAGGCGATCGCGCTATTCCGCTGCACGCAGATGGTGTTGTACTGACACTGACCGCAAGCCACCGGCCCCGGACCCACCGCTGCCAGCGTCAGCGGATCGTCGCGAAAAGCCGGGCTAGATCGACGTGTTCGGCGAGCGTGTCGGCCAGCCGGTCGAGCGAGGCTTCGCGCATGGCCGGGTAATCGATCGCGTCGGCGTCCGCGAGACCGGACCACGCGAGCAGCGCCGAACATGCGGCGGGCGTGTCGAACAGGCCGTGCACGTAGGTGGCGAGAATCTGTCCGTCGGCGGACAACGCGCCGTCGGGGCGCGTGTGTTGCGCTGCAGCTGCGTTCACGCGGTCCGCGCCGTCGTCGTTCTCGCCGTTCTTGCCTTCCGCATTGCCGTTGCCGTCGCCGAGCTGTTCGGCCAATCGCAACGCGGGCGCATCGAGCGCCGGGCCACCGGTTTCGCCCATATGAATCTCGTAGCCGATCACCTGCGGCGCGCCCGGCAACGCCAGCGTACCGCTGACGTTTTTCAGCGTCTTGTCGCGCGTGAGCGTGGTCGCATAGTCGAGCCAGCCGAGACCCGCGACACTGCCCGGCGCGCCTTCGACGCCGTGCGGGTCGGCCACTTCGCGGCCCAGCATCTGCATGCCGCCGCAAATTCCGATCACCTTGCCGCCATATCGCAAATGCCGCTGCAACACCGCGTCCCAGCCTTGTGCGCGCAGAAATGCGAGGTCGCCCTGCACGTTCTTCGATCCCGGCAGAATGATCAGATCCGCCGGCGGCGGCGTCGTGCCACTGCGCACGTACTCGAAATCGACCTGCGGATGCGCGCGCAACGGATCGAAATCCGTATGGTTGCTGATGTGCGGCAGCGCGGGCACGACCACCCGCAAGCGCGGCTTGCCGCCCGCGTCCGCCGCGCGTAACTCGCGCGGCAACATGTCTTCGGCGTCGAGCGTGAGACCGTGCAGATATGGCACGACACCGAGCACCGGTTTGCCGGTCTTCGCTTCCAGCCAGTCGAGCCCCGGCTTCAGCAGGCTCACGTCGCCGCGAAACCGGTTGATGATGAAACCCACCACGCGCGCCTGCTCGGTTTCCGACAGACAGGCGAGCGTGCCCGTCAGATGCGCGAACACGCCGCCACGGTCGATATCCGCGACCAGCACGACCGGGCAGTCCACCGCTTCCGCGAAGCCCATATTGGCGATGTCGCGATCGCGCAGATTGATTTCGGCCGGGCTGCCCGCGCCTTCGACGAAGATCGCGTCGTAGTTCGACTGCAAGCGCGCATACGACGCCAGCACCGCTTCGAACGCGACCGGTTTGTAGTCGTGATACGCGCGTGCATCGAGATTCATGCGGGCGCGGCCGTGGATGATGACCTGCGCGCCACGGTCGCTGGTCGGCTTAAGCAGCACCGGGTTCAGATCCGTATGCGCCGCGATGCCCGCAGCGATCGCCTGCAACGCCTGTGCACGGCCAATTTCTCCGCCATCGACCGTGACCGCGCTGTTCAGCGCCATGTTCTGCGGCTTGAACGGCGCGACCTTCACCCCCGCGCGCCGCACGAGACGGCACAGGCCCGCGACCAGCGTGCTCTTGCCGGCGTCGGACGTGGTGCCCTGGATCATCAGCGTGCCGCGCAGCGGGTGCGCTGCCGACGTGACGTCGGGCGAAACGGACAGAGACTCGAAGGAAGTGGTCACGTGATGGCAAAAGTATCGGATTCGGATGCACGCATTATCCCATCGCGAACCCGATAAATTGTCCGCCTATGACTTCTGGACAAGGCCGTGTTCGCGCAATCCGCGCCGACGCGCCGGTACAATCGCACGATGATTTCACGCGACCTCACCTTCGTCCTCGGCGGCGCCCGCTCGGGCAAAAGCGCGCATGCCGAACAGCTTGCGAGCGACAGCGCGCGCCCTGTCACGTACATCGCGACCGCTCGCGTCTCGAACGACGACGAGTTCGCCGCGCGCATCGCGCATCATCGCGCGCGCCGTCCGGATCACTGGGCGCTGAGCGAAGCGCCGCTCGACCTGGCCGGCGCCGTCCGCGCGGCCGACGCACCCGGCCAATGCATCCTGATCGACTGCCTGACGCTATGGCTCGCGAACCTGCTGTGTCCCCCTGACGACGCACCGTTCGAGGGCAATCACCTGACGTATTTCGCCGCGTTCGAAGCCGCGCTGAACGACGCGCGCGGCAAGATCGTCGTGGTCAGCAACGAGATCGGTCTGGGCGTCGTGCCGCTCGGCGCGGCCACTCGTCTGTATGTCGACGAACTCGGCCGTTTGAACCAGCGCGTGGCCGCCATGTGCACGCACGTGACGATGATGGTTGCGGGCTTGCCGCTGGTGTTGAAGCCGTCCGCGCCATCCACTTCGCAGGCGGGCCGTCCATGATGCTCAGTTTGCCGTTGATCGCCACGCTGGCCGTGGCCGGCGTCGCCGTAGACCGGCTGATCGGCGAGCCGCGCAACCGTCATCCGCTGGTCGGATTCGGCAAGCTCGCGATGCAGCTCGAACTGCACTACAACACCGGCCGGCGCGGCCGGATGAAAGGCTTGCTGGCATGGTGCCTCGCCGTGTTTCCGCCGGTTCTGGTGAGCGCGTGGCTCGCCGTGATGCTGCCGTTCGGCGCTGCGTGCGTGCTGCACGTCGGGCTGTTGTGGTTCGCGCTCGGTGCGCGCAGCTTGCGCGAGCATATTGCGCCGATCGGCCGTGCGTTGATGAATCGCGATCTCGACGAAGCGCGACGCCTGACCTCGCGGATCGTGTCGCGCGACACCATCAATGCCGATGCGCCCGCGTTATCGCGCGCCGCCGTCGAATCCGCGCTGGAAAAACGGCAACGACGCGATCTTCGGCACGCTGTTCTGGTTCGTGATTGCGGGCGGTCCGGGCGCGCTCGCGTTTCGGCTCGCCAACACGCTCGACGCGATGTGGGGCTACAAGAACACGCGTTATCTGCGTTTCGGCTGGGCCGCCGCCCGCATCGACGACGTGCTGAACTGGATCCCCGCCCGGCTGACGGCCGCGAGTTACGCGCTGCTCGGCGACACGCGCGCCGCGTGGGATTGCTGGCGTCAGCAGGCGCCGCGCTGGGACAGCCCGAACGCCGGCCCGGTGATGGCCTCGGGCGCGGGCAGCCTGAACGTGGTGATCGGCGGCGCGGCAACGTATCACGGCGTCGTGGAGACGCGTCCGTTGCTCGGCGTCGGGCAGGACGCCACGCCCGCGCACGTCACCGCCGCGTTGCGGCTGGTCGAGCGCTCGCTGGCGTTGTGGCTGGCAGTGCTGATCGTGCTCGCGCTGTCGAGCGTTCCGTTTCAATGACAGGCGACCATGGCAATCAAGGCTGAAGGCATCGTTCACGGCGGCAATCTGCATGAAGCGGCCACGCGTTACGGCATCCCGTATGCACAGTGGCTCGATCTGTCCACGGGCATCAATCCGCACGGCTATCCGGTGCCGCCCGTACCGGCCGACGCGTGGCGTCGCCTGCCGGACGAAGGCGACGGCTTTGCCGACGTGGCCGCCGCGTATTACGGCGCGCCCGATGCCCGTCATGTGTTGCCGGTGGCGGGCAGTCAGGCCGCGATCCGCACGTTGCCGACGCTGTTGGCGCGCGGCACCGTCGGCATTGCGCCGCTGACGTATAGCGAATACGCGCCGTCGTTCGAGCGCGCGGGGCATCGGGTGGCGACGCTGGACATCGCGTCCGACACGTTGCCGCCCGCGTTCACGCATGTCGTCGTCGTAAATCCGAACAACCCGAGCGCCGATCATGTCGGCGTCGCGCGGCTTCACGCGTGGCACGCGCAACTCGTCGAACGCGGCGGCACGCTGATCGTCGACGAGGCGTTCGCGGATGCGATGCCGGATGTGTCGATGGCGTCGATGGCGTCGGTGGCGTCGGTGGCGTCGGTGGCGTCGGTGGCGTCGGTGGCGTCGGTGGCGTCGGAGGTCGATCGTCCCGGACTCGTCGTGTTGCGCTCGCCGGGCAAATTTTTCGGACTGGCCGGTGTGCGCGCGGGCTTCGTGCTCGGCGCGCCCGCGTTGCTGGCCGGGTTGCGCGAAAGCCTCGGCGCGTGGACCGTCAGCGGTCCGGCGCGTCACGCGGTGAAGGCCGCTTTCGCCGATGTCGAATGGCAGACGTCGATGCGCGCGCAACTCGCGTCGGAATCGAAACGGCTGAACGCATTGCTGAACGTACTGGGTTTTGCCACGCGCAGCACGCCGTTGTTTGCGTGGACAGCGGACCGGCGCGCGGCGGCCTTGCACGAAGCGCTCGCCCGTCGTGGCATCTGGACACGGCTGTTCGCGGCATCGGCAAGCGTGCGGTTTGGCTTGCCGTCGAATGACGACGAGTGGCGCCGTTTAGAGACCGGTCTCAGCGAGAGCGTCCGCGAGTTGCGCACCGCGAGCGGCATCGAGGAGCGCGACGCGTGAGCCGATATGGATGGATGTTGCGTGGAGCGCTAACGGTGCTGACGGTCGTTTCGGTATCGCACGCGCATGCCGCGATCACCGTCACCGACGATACCGGCGCTACCGTCACGCTAGCCGCGCCTGCGCAGCGTGTGATCAGTCTTGCGCCGCACGTGACCGAGCTGGTGTATGCGGCAGGTGGCGGATCGAAGCTGGTGGGCGCGGTCTCGTACAGCGACTATCCGCCCGAGGCGAAGCAGGTTCCGCGAGTGGGCGACAACAAGGCGCTCGATCTCGAACGGATCGTCGCGTTGAAGCCGGATCTGATTGTCGTGTGGCGGCATGGGAATGCGCAGCGTCAACTCGACCGGCTGCGTGAATTGCATGTGCCGCTGTTTTTCAGCGAACCGCATCGTCTCGACGATGTTGCCGTGTCGTTGACGAAGCTGGGCGCGTTGATGGGTACGTCGGGCGTTGCCGACAACGCGGCGGCGGACTATCGGGCGCGGATCGCCGGATTACGCGCGCGTTATGCGGCGCGGCCACCTGTCAGCGTGTTTTATCAGGTGTGGGATCAGCCGTTGATGACGTTGAACGGTGCGCATATTGTTAGCGATGTGATTGCGTTGTGCGGTGGGCGAAATGTGTTTGCGCAGTTGACGCCGCTGGCGCCCACGGTTTCGACGGAGGCGGTGCTGGCCGCGAATCCGCAGGCGATCGTGACGGCGTCGGTGGGCGCGACGAAGCCGGATGCGCCGTTGCCGGGGCTTGAGAGGTGGCGGGCGTGGCCGTCGCTGACGGCGGTGGCCAGGGGGAATCTGTTTGCGATCGATGGGGATTTGATTGATCGGGCTTCGCCCCGGATTGTCGAAGGGGCTAAGGTTTTGTGTGAGGATCTGGAGGGAGTGAGAGGGAGGGGGTTTTAGCCCGTCCGGGCTGGGGTTTGGGGTTGGGGTGGCTTTGCCTGGTGTTGTTCGGTTGTCCCGGGTTCGCGTTGGTCTGCGTGGTTTGGGTTTTGGTTGTCCCGGTTTCGCGGTGGTCTGCCTGGATCGTCCCTGTGCGGGACCGCACCTACTTTTCTTTGCTCGCGCAAAGAAAAGTAGGCAAAAGAAAGCGCGTTTACACCGCCACTCCGTAGCGAGTGGCGTCTAGTATTTTTCGGGTAGTGGTCCGCGCACGTTTGGAGTTGGCGGTCCGTTTTTCCCGGTGGTCCGCGCCCGCACATCCCGCCCGCTTCGCGGCGGTAGCCTACTTCAAAAACCCATCTGCGCCACGGCATTCGCCCGCTTTTTCGACGGTTCCGGCCTCGGCTCAAAACCCGGCTTGCGCCTCTCGATTTGCTCGCCCTCACGTCGGTTCCGGCGTCGGATCATAGCTCCGTTTCGCCTCTCGAATTGCCAGCCCTCACACGGTTCCGGCGTCGGATCAAAGCCCGGTTTCGCCTCTCGAATTGCCAGCCCTTATAACGGTTCCCGCGTCGGCTCGAAGGCCGGTTTGCGCCTCTCGATTTGCACGCTTTCACGACCGTTCCAGCGTCCCGGCTCAAGGCCCGATTTTCGCCACGGCATTCGCCCTTCGCGATGGTTTCGACGTCCTGATTGGCTTGGGATTTGCGCGCAAGACCAGACCGGCGCATGCCAGGAAAACGGGTGTTGTGACGGACGAAGTACAGCGCGCGAATGGCGCTAAGAGATAAAGACGGGGCTGTGCCCGTCGGCTGTCGCGGAGCGAACAGCCGGAACTAATGACTGCCTTGTCACCAAGTAAAGCGGTGCGGCAACTCAAATCGTGCGCGGACCACTACCCGAAAAATACTAGACGCCACTCGCTACGAAGTGTCAGTGTAAACGCGCTTTCTTTTGCCTACTTTTCTTTGCGCGAGCAAAGAAAAGTAGGTGCGGTCCCGCACAGGGACGATCCAGGCAAACCAGCGTGAATACAGGACGCGCACCCCACGCCAGGAGCAACCAAACCAACACCGAGCGCACCGCAAAACGCACCGGTCCCGCACAGGAACAATCCAGGCAAACCACCGTGAAACCGGGACAACCACCTCAACAACCAGCGCCGCCGCAACCAAACCCAACCTTCAAGCATTCCACCTAACCACCCCCCACACCTGCGTCCCCTCATCCCGCCTCAACCACACCACGCCCCCCACCTCCAGCGCCCACTGCAAGCACTGCCTCACCCCTACCCCCAGCAACAACGACGCAATCACCCGTATCACCCCCGCATGCGTGACCACATACGCCGGCGACAACTCCCGCGTCACCGCAAACGCATCCAGCCACGCCTGCACCCGCTCCACGAACTGCGCCACGCTCTCCCCACCATGCGAACGCGCATGATCGAAATTCGCGGCCCAGTCATCGAGCGCGGCACGGTCGATCGCGTCCCAGCGCTGCTGCTCCCATGCGCCGAAATCCATCTCCTTCAACCGGTCGTCGAAACTCTGCGCACAACCAAAGTTCGCCGCGAGCGCCGAGGCCACCGTCGAACATCGCGTCAACGGACTCGACAGCAAAACCCGCGGCGGTGGCGCCTGCAACGCCGCGAGACGCAGTGCCAGCGCCGTTGCCGACGCCGATGGCGCGTCGGCCAGCGGCACGTCGCTGTGGCCGTAACATACGCCGGCATCGACCGCCACAGCCGGATGACGCATCAGAACGAGATCCATGCGAGCCCTGTCAGGTAGATCGTCAGTTCAAAAACCTGTTGTGCGAAGCCGAGGCAATCGCCCGTATAACCGCCAATGCGCCGGACGAAATATCGTCCGAGCGACCATCGCATGATAAGCAGAATCGCCAGCACGACACAGCCAAAACGCCATCCGCTTGCAGACCAGACACACCACCACGACGTCAGCGCGTCGCCACACGCCGCCCCGTTCGCGACGAACAGCCACGGCAAACCGAATATTCCCGCCACGATCAGCGCAATCCCGCCCAGCCGCTGCGCAACCGGCTTTGCCTTGCCTTCCGCGCGAACATAATCGCGCGTCGCGAGATAACTGATCGCGAACGCGCGGCTCGCCGCGTGCGCGGCAATCATCAGACTCGCGGCACGCATCGGCGGCAACGACGCGAGCGTCTGCCACTTCAACGCGAGCGAAATCATCAGCGCAATCGCGCCGAACGCGCCAATCCGCGAATCGTGCATGATTCGCAACACATCGTCGCGCGTATAGGCGCCGCCGAACGCATCGACGCAATCGGCGAGACCGTCTTCGTGAAACGCGCCGGTGACGAGCAAGGTCGCGGCCATCGACAGCAAGACCGCGACGCCCGGTGGCAACGCCCGCAACGCGCCCAGATAAATCAACGCGCCCAGTGCGCCCACCAGCACGCCGACCAGCGGAAAATAGCGCGCCGCCGCGTTCAGATAGTGCGGTTCGTAACCGACCCAGCGCGGCACCGGCACCCGCGTGAAATAGCCGAGCGCGGTGAAAAAATAACGCAGTTCAGCAAGTGGATTCATCGGCGCAATGGCAAATGCCGGTTGAACATACAGACCACGAACAACGCTTCAGCAAGGTCACGGTCGCGCCCGGAATCGGCGTTCCGGTCACGCATCGCGATCATCGACGCCCGCCGATTCGAAACTCGCCATCCGCTCGACGAATGCAACCGCCGCGCGCAGCAGCGGCACCGCCAGCGCCGCGCCCGTGCCTTCACCCAGACGCAGATCGAGTTCGAGCAGCGGCGTCGCGCCAAAATGCGCGAGCATCCGCCGATGCCCCGCTTCGTTCGACGCATGCGCGAACACGCAGTACTCGCGCACCGCAGGCGACATCGCATCGGCGACCAGCAACGCCGAGGTCGCGATAAAGCCGTCTACCACGATGGTCATCCGTGCTTCGGCGGCGGCCAGATACGCGCCCGTCATCATCGCGATCTCGAAACCGCCGAACGTCGCGAGCACGTCGAGTGGCGTGCGTGCGTCGTCGGTCGCATGGAACGCCAGCGCGGCCGCGAGAATCTCGCGCTTTCTCGCGAGTCCGGCGTTGTCGAGACCCGTGCCGCGCCCGACGCAATCGTCGATCGGCACGCCGCACAGCCGGCTCATCAGACACGCGGCCGACGACGTATTCGCAATGCCCATTTCGCCGAAACCGATCACGTTGGTCCCCAGCGATGCATGATGCCGCACCCGCGCCGCGCCCGCCTGCAACGCGGCCAGCGCTTCTTCGCGGGTCATCGCGGGTTCGTGCGCGAAGTTGCGCGTGCCGGCAGCGACCGGCGTGTTGACGAGGCCGGGCGCGTCGTCCAGCGGCGTCGCCACGCCCGCGTTGACGACCTCCAGTTCGAGTCCAGCGACACCGCTCAACGCGTTGATCGCCGCGCCGCCCGCCAGAAAGTTCGCGACCATCTGCACCGTCACCGCTTGCGGATACGGGCTCACGCCTTCGTGCGCGATGCCGTGATCGCCGGCGAATACGATCATCGCCGGACGCTGGATCGTGGGACGCGTGCTGCGCTGGATCAGCCCCATCTGCAACGCGATCGATTCGAGGCGGCCAAGGCTGCCGGGCGGTTTCGTCCGGGTATCGATGACGCGTTGCAACTCGGCGCGCAAGGATTGATCGAGCGGTTCGACGACGGGCAACGGAGCGGATGAGGTCATATAAATAGTCTGGCTTCGAAAAAATGCTGGGTAAACGCTGGGATCGATCAACGCGTCGCGGGAATCAACGCTTCGTGCTCGCCGTCCTTCAGCAGGATCAATGAATAACCGAACGCGCGGCCCGCGAGTTCCGGACTCAACACGTCGCGCGCCGGACCGGCATACGCGTGGCCCTGCCCGTCGAGCAGCAACGCATGCGTCGCGAAACGGCGCGCGAGATTCAGATCGTGACACGACAGCACGACGCATCGCCGGGCGCTCTGCGTCCAGTCGCGCAAGACGTCGAGACAGTCGATCTGATGATGCAGATCGAGATGCGATAAAGGCTCGTCGAGCAGCAACAGCGGCGCGTCCTGACTCAACACCGCCGCCAGCGCGACGCGTTGCCGCTCGCCGCCCGACAACGACAGCACATCGCGCGACGCGAGACCGGTCAGGCCCAACGCATCGAGCGCGGCCAGCGCGGCGTCGCGATCGGCATCGCGCTCCCAGCCCCAGCCCCAGCCGGTCAGATGCGGGAAGCGGTTCAGCATCACGATATCGAGCACGCTCGCGCTAAACGCGTCGTGCGCGCTCTGCGGCATCACCGCGCGACGCTGCGCCAGCGCGAGCGAAGGCCAGTCGCGCAGCCGCACGCCGTCGATTTCGACGTGCCCGCTTGCCGGTTGCTGCAAGCCGGCGAGCGTCGACAGCAAAGTGGTTTTGCCGGCGCCGTTCGGCCCGGCAACACACCAGATTTCGCCTGCATAAAACGTGTGCGTGAAGTCGTCGAGCAACGTGCGCGCGCCCGCTCGCAGCGTCAGATGCTGGACGCTCAAGGTCGCGGTGTGCGCGTGCGTGAGCGCGTTGGGATGGGATGTCATCGTCAACGCGCGCGCCGTAGCAGCATCCACAAAAACACCGGAACGCCGAGCAACGCGGTAATCACGCCGACCGGCAATTGCGACGGCGCGACGATCGTGCGCGCCAGCAGATCCGCTCCCGCGACCGCCGCGCCACCGGCGAGCGCGGCCGCAGGCAGCAGCATCCGTTGATCGTTGCCGAACGCGAGCCGCACCATATGCGGCACGACCAGACCGACAAAACCGATCGTGCCGCCGGTCGTCACTGCCGCAGCGGCCGCCAGCGACGCGACCAGATACACGCGCAAACGCAGGCGCATCACCGGCACGCCGAGCGCTTGTGCGGCAGTGTCGCCGCGCAACAGCACGTTCAGTTGCGGCGCGACCGGCACGATCGCGATCAGTACGACGGCCAGCGCCACCAGCGCGAGCCACGGCATGCCGCCGCCGTTCAGGTCGCCGGTCAGCCAGAACAGCATGCCGCGCAAGCGGTTGTCGGGGGCGATCGTCAGCATCAGCGTGATCGACGCGCCCCAACCGGCGGCGAGCACCGCGCCCGTCAGCAGCAAACGCGGCGAGCTGTCCTGCGGTTCGCCGCGCCATAACTCGCGTCGCGCGAGGCCGAGCACCAGCAGGATCGACACGAACGCGCCCGCGAAGGCGCTGGTATCGACCAGCCACCACGCACACCCGGTCGACATCGCGAGCAACGCGAAGCTGGCCGCGCCGCCCGACACGCCAAGCACGTACGGCTCCGCGAGCGGATTGCGCAACAGCACCTGAAGCAGCGCGCCCGCGATGCCGAGCAACGCGCCGCACGCGAAACCGGCGAGCGCGCGCGGCAAACGCAGCGAGCGCACGATTTCGACGCTGAGATCGGGCGACGCGGAATGCGACGGCAGTAGCGCGGCCAGCACGCCCGACGGCGTGACCGCCACGCTGCCCGCCGCCAGCGACGCGACCAGCACGACGACCGACAGCGCGCCGAGCGCGAGCCAGATGGTCGCGGCACGTGTCGCGTTCATCACGGGGACGCGGCGCGACGCGCGCGTGGCGTGCAGGCCGGCGCGGTTCATCGGCGCGAGATCATGCGCGGCGCAGCGCCGGTCGCGCGCGCGACAACGCGTGCATCGTCATTGCTGCTGCCAGCCGAGCGTGAGATACGCGGCGCGACGCGGCGAGTTGTACGTGTAGACCGTTTCATAGTCCTTGTCGAAGAGATTCTGGAGTTGCGCCGCCACGTACCACGCTTTCGTGATCGCGTAGCGCGCGGACAGATTCACGATGCCGTAGCCGCCGAGCCGCGCGCTGGTGTCGTTGCGCGCGCCGCTGACGATCCACTCGCCGCCGACTCGCCACGCTGCGATATTGCGATTCGCGGACAACGACGCGAAGTGCCGCGCGCGACGCACGAGGTCGGTGTGCGTGTCTTCATCGACCGGGTTTTGCACGGTCACCGACGCGCGCACGTCCGTCTGCCCCAGACGACCGCGCCACGATCCTTCGACACCCTGCACTTTCGCGCGCCCGACGTTCTGCGCGACGTAGATGCCCGGCGAGGTTTCCGCGTAGTCGATCAGATTCGAATAACGCGTCTGGAACACGCTCACCCGCATCACGCCGGACGCGGACGTCGAGTGCTGCAATGCGGCTTCGATCGAATGACTGCGCTCCGGTTGGATCGCGGTGTTACCACTGCCGGGGTAATACAGATCGTCGAAGCTCGGCGCGCGGAATGCGTCGGAATAGCTCGCGGTGATCTTCCATGCATCGGTCAGCTCGAAGCCGTAGCCGAGATAGTAACTGTTCGCTCCGCCGAAGTCCGAGTACTGGTCGCGCCGCACGTTCGCCTGAAACTGGTTGCGTCCGACCCGTCCCGTATAACCGGCGAACACCGAATCCACGTGACGCTTCGGTGCGGCGAACTGGTCGGAGTCGAGGCTCTGGTCGAGATGTTCGTAGCCCGCCTGGATGCGCTGCTGCGGCGCGATCGTGAAATCGTTTTGCCACGTGTATTGACGGTTGTCCGTGTCGAAGCGGTTGTTGTACGCGCCGTTCGTTTTCGCGACGCTGCGGTCGTCGCCTTCGGCGAGCGTCACGTGCGTGGTCCACCAGTCGGTCAGCTTGCCGTTCGCGAACACCGACGCCTGACGCACCTTGCTATACAAATCGTTCAGATCGGTCGGCGCGCCGTACGCGTTGTCGTAACCCGCAACGCCGTTCGATTGCAGATACGACACGCCCGCGTCCCATCCGTCACCGAATCGGTGACGCAACGACGCCGACACGCTCTCGTTCAGATAGCCGTTCGCGTTCGGATTCGCGCCCGGCGCCTGCGCCGGATTCTGCGCGGAAAAGCCATCGTCTTTCGAGCGCGCGAGCGACACGCTGAAGGTCGTCTTGCCGTCTCGATCGAGCGCGCCGTCGACGCCCATCTGCTGCGTCTGCGTGTGATAACTGCCCGCGCTGACCGAGAAATTGAATCGCGGCGGATGCGCGCCGCCGTCTTTCGTGAACACCTGAACGACGCCGCCGATCGCGCCCGATCCGTACAACGCCGACACATTGCCGTTGACCACTTCGACACGATCGATCTGATCGAGCGGCAGTTGCGCGAGTTGCGCGTTGCCCAGACTCACCGAATCGACCCGCACGCCGTCGATCAGCAGCAACGATTGCGTCGACGATGCGCCGCGCAGCAGCAGGCTCGCGGTCGAACCGGGGCCGCCCGTGCGGGTGATCTGCGCGCCGGGCGCGAATTGCAGCAGGCCGGGGAGATCGGTGGCGCTGGTGTCGGCGATGTCCTGTGCGTCGAACAGCGTGGTTTGCGCAATCGTGTCCGCGAGCGATTGCGGCGCGCGATCGGCGGTCACGACGACGGGTGTGAGCGTGGTTGCCGCGGTGGGTGGATCGTCGGCGGCGGTGCGGGTCTGCGCGTGCGCGGATAGTGCGCCGCCCGCGAGCGGCAAGCCGGCAGCCGCCAGCCGTGCGACGCGGGCAAATGAAAACGACATGGGATACATCCTGTGGATAGCGTGCGCAGTCTGCTTCCCCGCAGACCGCCGCGTCACGGACGTGTCATCGTCACCGCGCACGAACGGCGCGACGCACTGACGCGCCCTCTCGCTCTGGCCGGTATCCGGGCTGGCGACACATCGATCCACCTTCCCACGCATCTCGCGCAGTGGCACACTCGCGGGTTCAGCTTCGAACGCGCGATCAGATCGACTTGCATGACAGGTCATGCGGTCGCTTACCGTTGCGGGGGCAGCACAGGTTGGCACGCCGCGAGGCGCGCGCCCTGTTTCCCGTTTAACTGCGCACGATGTGAATTCGCGCGCGGGCACCAAAGTGCGGCAAGTGTAGGAGCGGGTAAAAACGTCGTCAAGAAAGGGCTATCCAGCGCATCGACACGCATGACATCGAACGTTAGCGTGGGATTTTTCCGAATCGCGCGACATCTCGTACGACCGTTTGCCAAAGAACGATGCACAAAGCGATGTTGTTACGTCTCGAAACGAGACATTTATCGGAAACTGCGACATTCCGCGCTAAAATGCGGTGTCTTTAGAGGACGCAGCACATGCTCAACGAACTCGAAACACTCTCACAGAATATCGGCAAGCTGATCTCGATCAGCCAACGCCACAACGAGGCGCGTCACGCGCTCGAAGAGCAGCTTGCGCAATTGCGTGCAGAGGCAGAAGCCTCGCGCGCCGAACTCGAGCTGATGCGCGAAGAGCGCAATGCGCTGCAACTGGAACGCGACGCGCTGTCGGCAAAAATCGACGACGCGCAAGTGCGCCTGAACGCCATCCTCGAAAAATTGCCGCGCGCTCGCGGACATGCCGAGCCCGACAATCAGCTCGATCTGCTCGCCGCGCAACAGGAAGGTGAGGCACAGAACGCCGGCGCCCGTCACGGAGAAAACGCATGACCACCAAGCAGATCGATGTCGCTATTCTCGGACAGCCGTATCGTCTCGCCTGCTCGCCGGAAACCGAAGCGGCGCTGCTCGAAGCGGTCGCGCGCGTCGACGCCGAAATGAACAAGATTCGTGCGCACAGCAACGTGCGCGGCACCGATCGCATTGCGGTCATGGCTGCGTTGTCGCTGGCATCGGAACTGCTTAAGTTGCAAGCGAGCGTTCGTCACGGAGAAGCTTTCCCCGCCGAAGAAATCCGGCGTACAATGCGTCAAATGAACGAACAACTGGGTACTGTGATTCAGCAGTACGCGGTGCAGTAGAAAAGTTTTTTGTGCCGGTGTTATAGTCCGCCACGAGTGTGAACGAAGTGCAGTGTGTAGCTGATACTGCCGTTCAGATTCAAACGTTTTAGCTTCCCTGCCTGGTTCGCCAAGGTCATATATTCCTTGAACCAATGCCATGTGCACGGTTGTGGAAATTTGTAACTCTGGTGTGCGCGTCACTCTGTCTGATGTACCCGATGAGCTACTAACTGCGACCAATTCTGAATCCTCCGGTTCAGGATGCCGGCCTAGCGGCCAAGGTGGGGACCTTATTCAAAACGGCATCGAACGAAAGCTCGATGCCGTTTTTCTTTGGTGGCGCGTGTTTTGCATTGCCGCACGGTCATCGCCGTGTCATCGATGCTGCACACGCTGGTACGCCGCCCTTCAACGTCGTCACGTTCTCTTCGATTCATGCGCTACTGGCTAATGAAGTCCGAACCGGACGAAGCAGGCATCGACCATCTCGCGAGCGCCCCGCATCGCACCTTGCCGTGGACCGGCGTGCGCAACTATCAGGCGCGCAATTTCATGCGCGACGCGATGCAACCCGGCGACGGCGTGCTGTTCTATCACTCCAGTTGTCCCGAGCCGGGTATTGCGGGCCTCGCCGAAGTATCGTCCACGGCGTATCCCGATCCCACGCAATTCGATCCAGAGAGCCCGTACTACGATCCGAAATCGTCGCGTGAGGAACCGCGCTGGTTGCTGGTCGATGTCGTGTTCAACAAGAAGGTGCCTTTGATTGCGCTCGCCACATTGCGAGCGCATCCGGAACTCGCGGAAATGCGTGTGCTGGCCAAAGGCAACCGTCTTTCGATCACCCCCGTCACCGACGCCGAATGGCGTTTCATCACCGGCCATCTGGTTTGAGATCGCAGCGGATTGTGCGCACGCGCGTGCGCTAAAACGCATGCTGGATGCGTTGTATTCCGTGCCGGTTTGAGCGTGCGCAGCCTACGTCGAACGTTGCGATGAATTGGGGAACCAAGCGGAGCTTACGGGCGCCTAACTGGCTCCGGAAAATGGCCCGCAAACGTCGTGCCATTTCATTCACCGGCGCGCTCGCCGTCGCGCGTAACCGTTCCAACGCTTCAGCAAGGAGTTCCGCAATGACCCGAAAAACCGCACGCGTGCTCGCCTTCGCGATGGCCTGCGCGACACCGCTCGCGCTGTCCGTCGCACCGGCTGTCGCCCGCGCGCAAAACGCGCCGTACCAGCCGGCCGGCGTGCTGTCGCTGAACGCACAGGCGAGCGCGGAAGTGCCGCAAGACGTCGTCAATATCACGCTGTTTTACGAGCAGGAAGCGAGCGACCCGTCGTCGCTGACGAACACGCTGAACCAACGCGCGGAATCCGCGCTGCAAAAAGCCAAGGGCGTCAGCGGTGTGACGGCGCGCACCGGTTCGTTCTCGATCCAGCCTTCGACCGATCGCGACGGCCGCATCTCCGCATGGCGCGGCCGCACGGAAGTGGTGCTCGAATCGCACGATTTCGCGGCGGCCTCGAAGCTCGCAGGTCAGATGGCATCGATCATGCAGGTGGGTAACGTGCAGTTTTCGTTGTCGCCTGAATCGCAACGCGCCGCCGAGCAGAAGCTGACCGGCGAGGCGATCGCATCGTTCCGCCAGCAGGCCGCGTCGTCGGCGCAGGCTTTCGGCTATAGCGGCTACTCGATTCGCGAAGTCAACGTCGGGCACAACGGCGCCGTGATGCCGCGTCCGATGATGATGATGAGCGCGCGCGGCATGGCCGCCGACGCCAAAGTCGCGTCGATGCCGCTCGAAGCGGGCACATCCACGGTCACGGTCAACGTGTCGGGTTCGGTGCAGATGAAGTAACGCGCGTCGGCATCCGCGTTACTTCACGTCACGCTACGCTGCAAAAAAAACGCCACGGCAAGCCGTGGCGTTTTTGTTTGCGGTTCCGGTCAGCGTCAGCCGGTCGCTAAAACCGAAGCGA
This sequence comes from Paraburkholderia sp., assembly GCF_028283785.1. Lineage (GTDB taxonomy): Bacteria > Pseudomonadota > Gammaproteobacteria > Burkholderiales > Burkholderiaceae > Paraburkholderia. The sequence continues at coordinate 270,254 of NZ_JAPWKB010000018.1, forward strand.
AACCGTCACGCGTCGCACGCAATCAGTTCGCGCCGACCGCTTGCGTCGCCTGACGGCCATGGCGCTTGTACGCCCACACCAGAACCGCGATGCCGACGATGATCATCGGCAGCGACAGCCACTGGCCCATCGACATGCCGAGCGCCAGCAAACCGAGGAAGTCGTCCGGCTCACGCGCGAACTCCACCGTGAAACGCGCGAGGCCGTAGCCGATCAGAAACACCGCCGAGATCGCACCGAGCGGACGCTGCTTGCGCGAGTAGAACCACAGCACGAGGAACAGCGCGACACCTTCGAGCGCGATCTCGTACAACTCCGACGGATGACGCGGCAGCATGTGATATTGCGCGAATACGTCGGCCAGATGCCACTTCGCGGCAAGCTCCGGATGCGTGCTGAGCCACTGCGCATCTTCGTTCGACGCGCCCGGAAACAGCATCGCCCACGGCGCGGCCGGATCGGTCACGCGGCCCCACAACTCGCCGTTGATAAAGTTGCCGAGGCGCCCGGCAGCCAGACCGGTCGGGACCATCGGCGCGACGAAATCAGTCACCTGGAGCCACGAGCGCTTGCGCTGGTACGCGAACAGCACCATCGCCAGCGTGACGCCGAGAAAGCCGCCGTGGAACGACATGCCGCCTTCCCACACCTTGAAGATATCGAGCGGATGCGCGAAGTACCAGCTCGCCTTATAGAACAGCACATAGCCGAGACGGCCGCCGAAAATAGTGCCGAGCACGCCGTAAAACAGCATGTCGTCGATATCCTTGGCGGTCCAGCCTTGCGCGGCCACGTACGGCAGCCGCAGACGCAGCCGCCCGACGACGATCGCGAGGATAAACGCGACCAGATACATCAGGCCGTACCAGCGGACGGCCAGCGGCCCCAGATGAATGGCGATGGGGTCGAAATTCGGGTGAATATGCATCGGATATGGAATGGGGTTAAGGGGAGTCTGAAGCGTTAAAAAGCAGAGGGCTGCGCGAGCACCGTTGCCGCATGCGCGCGCACGATGTCGATAAAACCGGCGAGCACCGGACTGACTTCGTCCGTGCGCCATACGAGGCCGGTTTCGATTGCGGGCACCGATTCACGCAGCGGCCGGTACACGACGCCGGTGCGACGCAGGTTACGCAACGATTGCGGCACCAGTGCGACGCCCATGCCGGCTGACACCAGGCTTACGATCGTTTGCATCTGGATGGCTTGCTGGCCGATGCGCGGCGAGAGTCCCGCCACGCCGTAGCAATCCATAATGATGTCATAAAAGCCAGGCGCCAAACGTCTCGGGAAGATGACGAGCGGCGCATCGGCGAACTCGCGCAGGCTGACCGGCCCATCCAGCCATTCCGGCTGCGCATCCGGGTTCGCCGGAGGGTTCGCCGCAGCGTCCGCCGCGATGCGCGCCGCCATCTCCGACGACATCGCGATCACCAGCGGCTCGCGGGCGATCGGCAGCCACGACAACTGCGCGTCGTGACGCGGCGCCACCGGCGCGATCACGAGACCGGCATCGATCCGGCCCGCCACCAGTTCATCCACTTGCACGTCGCTGGTGGCTTCCGTCAATTCCAGCCGCACCCGCGGATGACGCGCGCCGAAGTCGCGCAGCAGCGGCGGCAACAGCCCGTAATCCGCCGTGGACACGAAGGCGAGCGACAGCACGCCCGCCTCGCCGCGCGCCAGCGACTGCGCGAGCGGCCGCAGCCCTTCCGCGCTGGCCAGCAGACGACGTACTTCCGGCAGCAGATCCGCGCCCACACGCGTCAGCTCGACCGAACGCCGCGTCCGCGCAAACAGTTCGACGCCCAGCGTGTCTTCGAGCGCGCGGATCGCCTGCGACAGCGGCGGCTGCGTCATCGACAGACGCACCGCTGCCCGACCGAAATGTTTTTCCTCGGCGACGGTGACGAAGTAGCGCAACAGGCGCAGATCGGGCACGGCAGGTAGCATCGAAACGGTTCTGTAAGACTTTTTACGACTCAATAGAGCCTGAATAATATATTGGACCCGAACTTCGAGAAACTGCATTCTTGCAGTTCGCGCCAGAAACTACACTGAAGTCAGCCAGCCGCTGGGCCGCGTATCGGCCCGTCACGCGGCCACGCCGATCGTTCAGGCGCACTCGTCAAAAAAAACGGAGATCCCCATGCCGTACAACCGTCGTTCCAGAAACATCACGCAGGGCGTCGCGCGCTCGCCGAACCGTTCGATGTATTACGCGCTCGGCTATCAAAAGGAAGACTTCGACAAGCCGATGATCGGTATCGCCAACGGTCATTCGACCATCACGCCCTGCAACGCCGGCCTGCAAAGGCTCGCCGACGCCGCAGTCGCCGCCGTCAAGGGCGCGGATGCGAATCCGCAGATTTTCGGTACGCCGACCATCTCCGACGGCATGTCGATGGGCACCGAAGGCATGAAGTACTCGCTGGTGTCGCGCGAGGTGATCGCCGACTGTATCGAGACCTGCGTGCAGGGCCAGTGGATGGACGGCGTCGTGGTGATCGGCGGCTGCGACAAGAACATGCCGGGCGGCATGATCGGCCTCGCGCGGATGAACGTGCCGGGCATCTACGTGTACGGCGGCACGATCCGTCCGGGCAACTGGAAGGGCAAGGATCTGACGATCGTTTCGTCGTTCGAAGCCGTCGGGGAATTCACGGCCGGGCGCATGTCGCAGGAAGATTTCGAGGGCGTCGAAAAGAACGCGTGTCCGTCGACGGGTTCGTGCGGCGGCATGTACACCGCCAATACGATGAGCTCGTCGTTCGAAGCGCTGGGCATGTCGCTGTTCTACTCGTCGACGATGGCCAATCCGGATCAGGAAAAGGTCGATTCGGCCGCGGAATCCGCGCGCGTGCTGGTCGAAGCCGTGAAGAAGGATCTGAAGCCGCGCGACATCATCACGAAGCAGTCGATCGAAAACGCGGTGGCGGTGCTGATGGCGACGGGCGGCTCGACCAACGCGGTGCTGCATTACCTCGCAATCGCTCATGCCGCGGAAGTCGAATGGACCATCGAAGATTTCGAACGGATGCGCAAGAAAGTGCCGGTGATCTGCGACCTGAAGCCGTCCGGTCAGTTCGTCGCGACGGATCTGCATAAGGCGGGCGGCATCCCGCAAGTGATGAAGATCCTGCTGGACGCCGGCATGCTGCACGGCGACTGCATGACGATCACCGGCAAGACCATTGCCGAAGAACTCAAGGATGTGCCGGGCGTGCCGCGCGCGGATCAAAAGGTGATCTACCCGATCGACAAGGCGCTCTACGACGAAGGCCACCTCGCGATCCTCAAGGGCAACCTGGCGGTCGATGGCGCGGTTGCGAAGATCACCGGCCTGAAAAACCCGGTGATCACAGGCCCGGCCCGCGTGTTCGACGACGAGCAAAGCGCGATGACCGCGATTCTCGACGACCGGATCGTGGCCGGCGACGTGGTCGTGCTGCGTTATCTCGGCCCGAAGGGCGGCCCCGGCATGCCGGAAATGCTCGCGCCGACGTCGGCGATCATCGGCAAGGGTCTGGGCGAGAGCGTCGGGCTGATCACCGACGGCCGCTTCTCCGGCGGCACGTGGGGCATGGTGGTCGGTCACGTCGCGCCGGAAGCGTTCGTCGGCGGCACGATCGCGTTCGTCGAGGAAGGCGATTCGATCACCATCGACGCGCATGCGTTGCTGCTGCAACTGAACGTCGACGACGCGGAAATCGCGCGTCGCCGGGCGGCATGGCAAGCGCCCAAACCGCGCTACACCCGCGGCATTCTCGCGAAGTACTCAGCACTCGCACTGCCGGCCAACAAGGGCGCGGTGACCGGTTAACGCGCGCTGGCGCACGGTCCGCGGCATGCCGGTACGCACGCAGGTGCGCTAGATCACGCTGGGGCCGGGAAGACGCTGGGAAGATGAAAGGGGCGCACGGGAAAACGTGCGCCCCTTTCCTTTTATAATGCGCACACCAAAAGTCGGGCGTCTGCACCGGCGGAGACCAGAATGAAATCAATGTCGTTTGCAGCAGTGGCGCTCGCGGGTGCCGTCGCGCTGGGCGGCCCGGCTCACGCAGAAACCGTGACGGGGCCGGCGGGCCTCGCGCTCGCGCAGCAGCAGAATTGTCTGAGCTGTCACTCGGTGAGTCGTCCGTTCATGGGTCCGGCCCTGCACGATGTCGCCGCCAGATATGCGACGAATAACGGCGCGGCCACGTATCTCGCGCACAAGATCATGGACGGCAGCGTGGGCACCTGGGGACCGGTGCCGATGCCCGCGAATACCCAATTGACGCCGGATCAGGCGGCGTCGCTGGCAAACTGGATCTTGACGCTGAAGTGAACGCCGGCCGGGTCGCGATCCGGCGCGGTCGGTTCCAGCCATGAAAAAGGCCGCACAGTCGATGACTGTGCGGCCTTTTTTCGTGACGCCAGGCGCTGTTGCTGTTGCCTGCGCGCGTATTGCCCGCGCCTAGCTGCCGGTGCGGCGCGCGACTTCTTCTTCGACGGCGGCTTTTACCCAGTTCGTCATTTCCGATCCCAGCGCGAGCGTGACTTCGAGCGTGATGCGGCTGAGCATCCAGGTGGTGTGTTCCTGCAAGGCTTCGCGGCAACGCGCTTCGATCAACGTGCGCCCTTCCCCGGACAGATACGCCGCGACGCGACCACGCAAGCGCTCGGCCAGCAGATCGCCATCGACGGGCACGGGTGCCGGCGACGGCGCGTGATGGAACGCGATCTCTTCCGGCGATGCTTCGACCTGATGCGCGAGTTCGGCGGGAATGGCCGGCTCGTTGCGCTCGAACATGGTCGGCGCGGCGTCGTCGATCGGTGCGTGCGGCGATGCGTGTTGCTGCGATGCGTGTTGCTGTGACCCGGCATCAGCGAACGGCGCGGGTTCGACGAAGTTGGCGAACTGACCGAGTTCGGCGGGAATCGCCTGTTCGGACCGCTCGAACATCGTTGCGGCTTCGTGGGTGTCCGCTTCCGCGAACTGCTCGCTGACGGGTGCGATCACCGGCTCGCCGAACGGCTGATACGGCGGTTCTTCGACGAGCGGCTGCGGCGCAGGTTCGCCGAACGCTTGCAGATGCTGTTCGACGAACGCGGGCTCGGAACCTGGGTGAGCGCGGTTGTCCCACGGGTTTTGATGGTGCGCGACGGGTTCGAACGCGTGTTGCCCGACCGGCTCCAGCGACGCTTCGTACGGGTGAGCGTCGAACGAATGCGCGACCGGCTCGAAGGTGTGTCCGGATGCCGGTTCCGGCGCGTGTTCGAATGCGGCTCGATGCGTGTGATCGTCGGCCGGATGGGCAAACGGTTCGGCGACGTGTTCCGAAGCCGGTTCAGGCGCGTGCCCGAACGCGGCTTGATGCGCGTGTTCTTGGGCAGCCTGGGCAAACGGTTCGGCGACGCGTTCCGATGCCGGTTCCGGCGCGTGTTCGAACGCGGCTTGATGCGCGGGTTCTTCGGCGGCCTGTGTAAACGGTTCGCCGACGTGTTCCGACGCCGGTTCGGGCGCGTGTTCAGCCGCAACTTGATGCGCGTGTTCTTCAACCGGTTCGACGAACGGTTCGCCGACGTGCTCCGCTGCCGGTTCCGGCGCATGCTCGAACGCGGCCTGATGTGCGTGATCCTCGACCGGTTCCACGAACGGTTCGCCGACGTGCTCCGCTGCCGGTTCCGGCGCGTGCTCGAACGCGGCCTGATGCGCGTGTTCTTCAACCGGTTCGACGAACGGTTCGCCGACATGCTCCGACGCCGGTTCCGGCTCGGCCTCAACCGGATGCGCGTGATCTTCGACCGGTTCCACCAGCGGTTCGGCAACATGCTCCGACGCCGGTGCCAGTTCCGCCTCGAACGCGACCTGATGTGCGTGATCTTCGACCGGCTCCACCAGCGTTTCGGCGACGTGCTCCGACGCCGGTGCCGGTTCGGCCTCGAACGCGACCTGATGCGCGTGATCTTCGACCGGCTCCGTCATCCCGAACGACGGCTCTCGTGCGTCCTCTTCGCGATCCGCGTCAGGACGCGGCAGATTCGGCTCGATCGACGTCGGTTCGATGCGTTCGTCCAACGGATCGTGCGTGTGTCCGATGGACGGCTCGACGAAGCGTTCGGCAAACGATTCGTCGACCGACGGCTCAACCGGAATAAACGGCGCGTCGCTTTCCTGCGGATGCCCGGCGTCCAGCGATCTCGCGACCGGCGCCACCAGCGTATCGGACGTGTCCGGATCCTCGCCCACGACCGGCACCATTGGCGCAGCCGGTGTCATCGGCGCAGCCGGTCCGGTTCGCTGCGTGCCGAACTTCAGCTGCGGCTCGGGCAGACTCGCGCCCTGCAAACCGCCCGCGCCAGCGGCGAGCGCCGCCTCGTCGGACCAGTCGAGCGTGCGCACCGGCTCGCGGCCGCGAACCGGCGTCGAGCCGTCGCGTTCATCGGGAACGAAACGCACGGCGACATCCGCCGCGCGCGCACGGGCCGGATTGCCCGGCACCAGCACGTCGTGCAAAACCGGGATCGCGTCATCAATAACTTCAGACGAATGAGACAAATCGGGCACGAAATAGACTCCGTCGATGGATCGGACGAGCCGATGGCTCAAAGCAGGCGCTACGCGCTTTGCTTATAGTTGTTCAGAGCATAGCCCCTATCGCGATAAAAGCGATAGCGTTCGCGCCCAGCCGTCAGTTCGTCGGGCGCATTGCCGACCACTTCGAGCAGGCGTTCGAAACGCGCGAACTGCGCGGGAACCGTGGCGCCCAGATTGAGCAGGACCTGATGATGCGGGACCTCGTCGAGCGACGAGGCCAGCACGATCGGGGTTTGCGCCGCCAGCGCCGTGCCGGCCATGCAGTGCGGCACGAAGTCGAGCGGCGAGAAGGTCCACAACTGCTCGTCGAAAGCCCGCAGCCGCGCGGGCTCGGCCAGCACGATGGTGGGCTGGTTCGCCTGGTACGCCTTGCGTACCAGGCGGCACGCGTACAGCAGCGAATCGCCGACGTTCGAGTGAAAATCGATTCTCGTCACGTCCCGCTCCGCTTCGCCGTACGCATGCTGTGCTTCCCTTCCAGACCGCTTTCGATCATTGCGACGCGCGGTCGATCAGGAATTGCGCGAGCAAGGGCACCGGACGGCCGGTTGCGCCCTTCGCCGCGCCGCTCTTCCACGCGGTGCCGGCGATATCCAGGTGCGCCCACGGATACGCTTCGGTGAAGCGCGACAGGAAGCACGCCGCCGTCACGCTACCCGCCGGACGGCCGCCGATATTGGCGATGTCGGCGAAGTTCGACTTCAGCTGGTCCTGATACTCGTCGTCGAGCGGCATGCGCCACGCCGGGTCCGATGCCTCGCGCGATGCGTCGAGCAATTCGCCCGCGAGCGCGTCGTCTTTCGAGAACAGACCGCTGTTGTGATGGCCGAGCGCGATGATGCACGCACCCGTCAGCGTCGCGATATCGATCACGGCAGCCGGCTTGAAACGCTCCGCATACGTCAGCGCGTCGCACAGGATCAGGCGGCCTTCGGCGTCCGTGTTCAGGATTTCGATCGTCAAACCCTTCATGCTGGTGACGACGTCGCCGGGTTTCGTGGCGTTGCCGGCCGGCATGTTTTCACAGGCCGGGATGATGCCGACCACGTTGATCTTCAGGCCCATTTCGGCGACCGCGCGCAACGTGCCGAGCACCGACGCCGCGCCGCACATGTCGTACTTCATCTCGTCCATGCCCTCGCCCGGCTTCAGCGAGATGCCGCCGGTGTCGAACGTGACGCCCTTGCCGACCAGCACGACGGGCGCAGCCTTCGCCGCACCGCCGCGATACTGCAGCACGATGAACGCGGGCGGCTCGACCGACGCGCGCGTGACCGACAGGAACGAACCCATCTTCAGCGCTTCGGCCTGTTTGGCGCCCAGCACCTCGACCTTCATGTCCCAGTCTTTCGCGAGCTTTCGGGCCGTCGTGCCGAGGTAGGTCGGCGTGCAGAAGTTGGCCGGCATATTGCCGAGGTCGCGCGTCAGGTCCATGCCGTTCGCGAGCGCGGCGCCCTGCTTCGCGGCCAGCTTGGCGAGCTTTTCGTCGACGGTGTCGACGCTGAACACGATGCGCTTCAATGCGCGCGGCGTCGTGTCCGGCTTGCTCTTCATTTCCGTGTATTTGTACGTCAGTTCCCGCAGCGCGAGAATCGCCGCACGCACGGCCCAGTCTGCCGAGCGTTCGATCACCGGCGACTGCGCCAGCGTGAACGTCACCTGGGCGATCTTCGTGCCGAGGAGCGCGCGCCATGCAGCACGCACCGCGTCGCCGTAAGCTTTTTGCGTGAACGCGTCCTGCTTGCCGAGACCGACCAGCAGCACCCGCGATGCACCGATACCCGATACTTCATGCAGGAACAGCGTGGTCCCTGCCTTACCTTCCATATCGCCCGCCTTGATGATGCGGGTGAGCAGGCCTTTGGTGGCCGCGTCGATCTCGAGACCGGCACCGGACAGCGTCTGCGACTCGAAAACACCGATCACGATGCAATCGGATTTTCCGGTCAGGAACCCGTTTGACGAGCCTTTGCTCCAATCACAGGCTTTTATGCTAAAGTCCATCGCGCTTGTCCTCGGATAAAATCTGGGCTTAGGATGAAAGCCGCAATTATCCGCTATTTTTCCCATGGCGGCTGCACGGCAGGCGTGACGGCAGTCATCCGGGCGCCGTCCGGCGTACCCCCTCTCTTCATCAATAATGATCTTCGAACGCTCCCTCCAGCGCGAACTCGCGTATACGGCTGGTGCCGTGTTCATGGTTCTTCTCACGCTCGTGCTGACGACGATGATGATCCGCATCGTCGGCTTCGCCGCACAGGGCGAAATCGATCCACGCGACGTACTGGTGCTGATCGGCCTGACCGTCATCGGCTATATCGCGATCATGCTGGTCGCCACGCTGTTCGTGTCGATCCTCTTCGTGCTGACCCGCTGGTACAAAGATTCGGAAATGGTGGTGTGGCTCGCGTCGGGTGTCAGTCTTACGCGTTTCATCAAGCCCATCGGCATTTTCGCCACGCCGATCATCATCCTGATCATGTTCTTCGTGTTCGTCGGCTGGCCGTGGTCCAACCAGCAGAGCAAGCTGATCCGCGCGCGCTTCCAGCAGCGCGACGAAGTCTCGCTGCTCGCGCCGGGCCAGTTCCGCGAATCCACTACGAGTCATCGGGTGTTCTTCATCGAGAAGATGTCGCCTGATCAGGGTCACGTCGAAAACGTCTTCGTCACCAGCACCGAAAACGGCAAGGTCAACGTGGTGGTCTCGAAGAACGGCCACACCGAAACCCACAAGAACGGCGACCGTTTCGTGGTGCTCGAAAACGGCCGTCGCTACGACGGCGAGCCGGGTCATCCGGACTTTCGCATCATGGAATTCGAACGCTACGGCGTGAAGATCCAGAGCCAGCCGGTGGTCAACACGCCCACGCCGACCGGCACGCCCACCCTCGATCTGTTGCGCAACCCGACTCGCCAGAATCTCGCCGAGCTTGCATGGCGCGCGGGCTTGCCGCTGATCGCAATCAACCTGATGCTGCTCGCGATTCCGCTGGCTCACCAGAATCCGCGGCGCAGCCGCACGATCAATCTCGTGATGGCCGTGCTGATTTATCTGACGTACTCGAATTTGCTGAACGTGGTGCAGTCCTGGATCGAACAGGGAAAGATGTCGTTCGTCGTGGGGCTGGTGTCGCTGCACATCGTGGTGGCGGCGATCGTCGTGTTTATCTTCTGGCTGCGGGTGCGTAACCGGCCGCTCTTCACGCGCGCGATGTTCCGCCGCATTTCGCGGGGAGCCTGACCGATGCGTATCTACGAACGTTATTTCGCACGTCAGATCTACCTGACTTTCATCTTTATCCTGTTCGCGTTTTCGGGTCTGTTTTTCTTCTTCGACCTGATCAACGAAATGAACTCGGTCGGGCACGGCAACTATGGGTTCGGCTTCGCGGTATTGCGCGTAGCGCTGCAAACCCCGTCGCGCTTTTACGAGATCATTCCTGTGGCCGCGCTGATCAGCGCGATCTACGTGTTCGCGCAGATGGCGGCCAGCTCCGAATTCACGATTTTCCGCGTGTCGGGTCTCGCGACCAATCAGGCGTTGCGCTCGCTGCTGAAGATCGGTGTGCCGCTCGTGATCCTGACGTATCTGATCGGCGAAGTGGTCGGTCCTTACACGGATCAACTGTCGGAACGGGTGCGGCTGGAAGCGCTGGGTTCGTCGGTATCGGGCAATTTCGAGTCGGGCGTGTGGGTTAAAGACACGCTGACGGCGCGCGCGGACGGCGAGCAGGTGACACGTTTCGTCAACGTCGGCGAATTGAAGCCGGACGCGACCATCAGCAACGTGCGCATCTACGAATTCGATTCGCAGTTCCGGCTGTCGAACGTCCGGATCGCGAAGAGCGGCACGTATCAGCCGCCGGGTCACTGGCTGCTGACGGGCGTGACGGACACGCAATTGATCGACGTGGCGGCGGGCAGCGGCAAGCCGGACGCGTTGAATCCGGTGTATCGCGCGCAGCAGGTGACCGTGCCCGAGTATTCGTTGCGTTCCGAACTGACGCCGCAGATTCTGTCGGTGCTGCTGGTCGCGCCGGACCGGATGTCGATGTTCAATCTGTTCCGCTATATCCAGCATCTGAACGAAAACCATCAGGACACGCAGCGTTACGAGATCGCGTTGTGGCGCAAGATTCTGTATCCGTTCGCGGTGCTGGTGATGCTGGTGCTGTCGCTGCCGTTCGCGTACCTGCATACGCGCGCGGGCGTGGTCGGCATGAAGGTGTTCGGCGGGATCATGCTGGGGATGAGTTTCCAGCTCTTCAACACGTTGTTCTCGCACATCGGCACGTTGAACACGTGGCCCGCGCCGTTGACCGCGGCAACGCCTGGTCTCGTGTATCTGGTGCTGGGCTTAGTCGGGTTGAAGTGGGTGGACCGTCATTAGCGGTGTCGCCGTCGGCGTCCGGTTTTCTGTATCGGCTGACGGCATCGTTCCGGATCAAGGGGTTTGTCGATGAGCACGCATGGCATCGTTCTGTTCGGTCATGGCGCGCGAGATCCGCGTTGGGCCGAGCCCTTTCAGCGACTCGCGGAGAAGTTGCGGCGGGCGCGTGGCGTCGATGCCGGGCCGGTTTCGCTCGCGTTTCTCGAGTTGATGTCGCCGGATTTGCCTTCGGCGGTGCGTGAGCAGGTCGCGTTGGGGTGTTCCGAGGTGACGGTGGTGCCGGTGTTTTTTGGCCAAGGTGGGCATGTGCGGCGCGATCTGCCCGATGTGATTGAGGTTTGTCGGGCGGCGAATCCCGGGGTGTCGATTTTGTGCGCTACCGCGGTGGGGGAGGATGAGGGTGTCCTTGAGGCGGTTGTGGGGTATTGCCTTCGGCAGGTTTGAAAAAGGTTTTTTTGGTTTTTCTGGATTTGTTTGGGTTGGCTGGGTACGTTTGCTTGTGCTTGGTTCGCCTGGTTTGTATTTGGTTGTCCCGGTTTCGCGGTGGTCTGCCTGGATCGTCCCTGTGCGGGACCGCACCTACTTTTCTTTGCTCGCGTGTACAGACTGGAGACATAGCTGACAGGTGTACAGGGACATGGTTGACACTTTCGGGCACTCGAACGCCCGGATCCAACCATGCCCTGGAACGTAAAAGACACCATGAGTCTCCGACAGGAATTCGTTTGCCTCGCTATCCAGCATTCGTTGCCGTTCAGCGAGTTATGCCGGCGCTTCAACATCAGCCGCCAGACCGGCTACAAGTGGCTGGAGCGCCATCGGGCTGAAGGTGCCGACGGTCTTGCCGATCGCTCCCGACGCCCGCATCACAGTCCCTGCGCTTCGCCCGATCAGGCGGTTCAGGCCGTGCTGGCATTGCGCCGTGAGCACGGCTGGGGCGGACGCAAGATCGCGCGACGCCTGCTTGATCTGTGCATGACCGGCGTTCCTGCGGCGGCCACGATCACCGAAATCCTTCGCCGTCACGGGATGATCCATCCACACGCGTCCGCGCAGCGCCAGCACTGGCAGCGCTTCGAACATGCGTATCCGAATTCGCTCTGGCAGATGGATTTCAAGGGCGATTTCGCGACGCTGGAGACGGGGCGCTGCTCCCCGCTCACGGTGCTGGACGATCACTCGCGGTTCAACATCGTGCTGGCGGCCTGCTCGCGAACCACCACCGAGGTCGTGCGCACGGAGCTGGAGCGGGCGTTCCGCTGCTACGGTCTGCCCGTGCGTATCAATACGGACAATGGCGCGCCCTGGGGGGCGCCCAGCGCCCCACGGCAGCTCACCGAGCTGGCCGTATGGCTGATCAGGCTGGGAATCCGCGTGAGCTACAGCCGGCCGTATCACCCGCAGACCAATGGCAAGGATGAGCGGTTTCATCGCACGCTGAAGGCCGAAGTGCTCGAGCGTCATGCGTTCACCACGCACGCCCATGTGCAACGGGAGCTCGAGCGCTGGCGCCAGGTGTACAACACCGAGCGTCCGCACGAGGCGCTCGATATGGCCACCCCGCTCACGCGTTACAGGCCCAGCGAGCGAGCCATGCCCGAGCAGCTGCTGGAGCCTGAGTACAGCCCCGACGATGAAGTGTTACGGGTCAATGCAAGCGGCGTGGTGCGCTTCCGGGATCGGGTGCTGCGCCTGTCGGTTGCGCTCAAGGGACTGCGCGTGGCAGTGCGCCCGAAACCCGATACGGACGGCGTGTATGAGTTCTGGTATGCCCATCACCGCGTCGCCAGACTTGACCTGAAGACCACAAAACCGTAACCATCAGGTGTCAACGATGTCCCCGTACATGTGTCAACCATGTCTCCAGTCTGTACACTCGCGCAAAGAAAAGTAGGCAAAAGAAAGCGCGTTTACCTCGCGCTTCGTAGCAAGTGGCGTCTACTGACTTTCGGGTAGTGGACCGCGCACGTTTTGACTCGGCGGTCCGTTTTTCCCGGTGGTCCGCGCCCGCACATCCCGCCCGCTTCGCGGCGGTAGCCTGCTTCAAAAATCCATTTTCGCCACGTCATTCGCCCGCTTTTTCGACGGTTCCCGCGTCGGCAAGAAGCCCGGTTTCCAGAGCATCCGCCCGTCCTTAAGACGGTTCGGGCGTCGGATCAAAACCCGGTTTCGCCTCTCGAATTGCCAACCCCCACGACGATTCCCGCCCCGACTCGAAACCCGGTTTCGCCTCTCGATTTGCACGCCCTCACGACCGTTCCTGCTTCCCGCTCAAGGCCCGGTTTGCGCCATGGCATCACGGGGCGTCACAACGGTTTCGACGTTCTGAGTGGCGTGGAATTTTGCGCGCGAGAACAGACCGGCCCATGCCAGGAAAATGGTTTTGTGACGGACGGAGTGCAGCGCGCGAATGGCGCCAAGAGATAAAGACGGGGCTGTGCCCAACGGCTGTCGCGCAGCGAACAGCCGGAACGAATGACTGCCTTGTCACCAAGAAATGTGGTGCGGCAACTCAAATCGTGCGCGGACCACTACCCGAAAAATACTAGACGCCACTCGCTACGAAGTGTCGGTGTAAACGCGCTTTCTTTTGCCTACTTTTCTTTGCGCGAGCAAAGAAAAGTAGGTGCGGTCCCGCACAGGGACGATCCAGGCAAACCGACGTGAAACCGGGACAACCAAACCAGCAATCAAACCAAACCAAAACCAAAACCAAAACCAAAACCAAAAACCAAAATCACGCCGCCACCAACAACCCCTCCACAACCCCCACCCGCCGCTCGGCGAACCCCTCCCCAATCATCAGCAGACTAGGCTGCGCCGGATCCAGCCACAACTGAGCCTCCCCATCCGCCAACCCCTGCAACGTCAACGTCAACATCCGCTCACGCGCAGTACTGCAAGCCTCGACAATCGCCACCGGCGTATCCCCACCCCGCCCCGCTTCGATCAAACCCGAAGCGATCTCCGGCGCGCTGTCACGCCCCATGTAAAACACCAACGAATCCGCATTCACCTGCTCGCGAATCTCCGCCGAATCCGGCGCCCGCGAATACGTGGCCAACGCGACACTGCGCGACACCCCACGCAGCGTCAGGGAACGCTTCAGAGACGCTGCAGACGCCAGCGCGGCCGTAATGCCGGGTACGACCTCATACTCGATCCCGGCAGCCTCCAGCGCGCGCATTTCCTCGTCCGCGCGACCGAACAGCATCGGATCGCCACCCTTCAGACGCACCACGACATCGTGCACCCGCGCAGCATCGACGATCTGTTTGTTGATGAACTGCTGCGCGGTCGAACGCTGACCGCACCGCTTGCCCACCGCGATCTTGCGCGCGTCGGGTGCGTAATCGAGCATCGCCGGTTCGACCAGCGCGTCGTGCAACACCACGTCGGCGTCGCCCAGCAAACGTGCGCCGCGCACCGTGATGAGATCCGCCGCGCCCGGCCCTGCACCGATCAGATACACCTTACCCATTTGCCTCAACCCCATTCGTCCACGTCACCGACACACCGGGCGCGCCACGCAATCGCGCGCGCCCTGTCCGTCACTTACGCAGAAAATGCACGAATCATGCCGGCCGCAACCGTGTGATGCGTCGCTTCGTCGATCAGCACGAACGCGCCCGTCGCCTGATTGGCGTCGTAAGCATCGCAGACCAGCGGCTTTTGCAACGTCAGCGAAACCCGGCCGATGTCGTTCATCGTCAGATCGTGACGGTCGGTGGCGTGCGACAGCGTATGCACGTCCAGCACCTGCCTGGATGCCGCCGATACGCGCGAACACGGTATTCGTCGACTGCTTCAGCAGATACTTGCGCTGCGTCGACAGCGGCGTTTCGTCGAACCAGCACAGATCGGCTTCGAGCTTCTTCGCCGGTTGCGGCGCGGCTTCGCGCAGCACGAACGTGTCGCCGCGCGAAACGTCCACGTCTTCCGCGAGACGCAGCGTGACGGTCTGACCGGCAAACGCGCGATCGACCTGCGCGGTGCCGCCCGGCACCGGCGCGATGATTTCCGCGACGGTCGCTTCACGGTTCGCCGGCAACACGACGATCGTGTCGCCGAGCTTCACTTCGCCCGCTTCGACACGGCCCATGTAGCCACGGAAATCGTCCGCCTGGCTGCCGTCCTGACGCGCAACCCATTGCACCGGGAAACGCAGCGCGGCGGCCGTCGGCTGAGCGACCGGCAATGCTTCGAGCAGCGTCAGCAGCGGTTCGCCCTGATACCACGGCATGCTTTCGCTCAACGTGACGATGTTGTCGCCCTTCAATGCCGAAACCGGTATGAAACGCACATCGGACAAACCGAGCTGGCGTGCCAGTTCGACGTAGGCATCGCGGATTTCATTGAAACGCGCTTCGCTGTACTCGACCAGATCCATCTTGTTGATCGCGACGATCGCATGCTGCAAGCCGAGCAGCTTGACGATCGCGCTGTGACGCTTGGTTTGCGGCAGCAATTGCGCCACGCCGTTCGCGTCGTAAGTGACGCGGGTGGCGTCGACCAGAATGATCGCGGCGTGCGCCGTCGATGCGCCCGTCACCATGTTGCGCGTGTACTGCTCGTGACCCGGCGTGTCGGCGATGATGAACTTGCGCTTCGCAGTAGCGAAATAGCGATACGCGACGTCGATCGTGATGCCTTGTTCGCGCTCGGCTTCGAGACCGTCGGTCAGCAGCGACAGATCGATTTCGTCGCCGACGGTGCGCTTGTTCTTCGCGCGCGACAACGCCGACAACTGATCCGACAACACGGCCTTGCTGTCGTACAGCAGGCGGCCGATCAACGTGCTCTTGCCGTCGTCGACGCTACCCGCGGTGATGAAGCGCAGCACGCCGAGGTCTTCCGGTTGATGAATACTCATGATCTTCCTTGTGTCGACCGGCACCGACGTCTGAGCGCCGATGCCAATCCCATGCTTAGAAATAACCTTGCTTCTTGCGCTGTTCCATCGCGGCTTCGGAGGTCTGGTCGTCCATCCGCGTCGCGCCGCGCTCCGTGATTTCGGTCACGGCGGTTTCGGCGATGATCTTCTCGACATTGTCCGCGTCGCTTTCCACCGGGCACGTGCAGCTGATGTCGCCGACGGTGCGGAAACGCACCTGCGCGTTCTCGCTGACTTCGCCTTCACGCATCGGCGTGAGCGGCGTCACCGGCACCAGCAAGCCGTTGCGACGCACGATCTCGCGTTCGTGCGCGTAGTAGATCGACGGCAGTTCGAGGTTTTCGCGAGCGATGTATTGCCACACGTCGAGTTCGGTCCAGTTCGAGATCGGGAACACGCGCAGATGTTCGCCGTTATGCAGACGCGCGTTGTAGATGCTCCACAGTTCCGGGCGTTGCGCCTTCGGATCCCACTGACCGAATTCGTCGCGGAACGAGAAAATGCGCTCTTTCGCACGGGCCTTTTCTTCGTCGCGGCGCGCGCCGCCAATCATCGCCGTATAACCGTATTGCTCGATGGTTTCGAGCAGCGTGACCGCTTGCGCGGCATTGCGCGAATCCGTCTCGCGACGCAGACGCACGGTGCCTTTACGGATCGAATCCTCGACATGGCCGACCACCAGTTCCGCGCCGATTTCCTGCGCGCGACGGTCGCGGAAATCGATCACTTCGTCGTAGTTGTGACCGGTGTCGATATGAACCAGCGGGAACGGCAGCGAGGTCTTGCGGTTTGCACCGAGGCCGAACGCCTTCAGCGCGAGATGCAACACCACGACCGAATCCTTGCCGCCGGAAAACAGCAGTGCAGGCTTGCTGCACTCGGCGACGAGTTCGCGCAGGATGTGAATCGACTCGGCTTCGAGCCAGTCCAGGTGATCCATCCGGTTTGCCGTGTTGGCGAGCGGAGCGTTGACAGCGGAATCGAGCGTGGTGCTCATGTTCGGTCCTTCATCTGGTTCGCGTCGCGGGCGGTTGCCCGTAACGCCGGAATTTGAATCGGTATGGGTGTCGCGAGGTTGCGTCAATCCTGATGCTATCTGCGGGGCATCGCGACGATTCGCAAGAGCACGAAAGGTCGATGCGCCGCGATCCGCGATCAGGCCCGCGCGCTTTCGTTGCTGACGACGACCGGAATCGTCGTGATGTGCAGCCCGCATTCCTTCGTATCGCGCGACTCCCACCACCAGCGTCCTGCCCGGCTGTCTTCGCCGGGACGGATTGCGCGGGTGCAAGGCTCGCAACCGATACTCGGATAGCCGCGCGCATGCAGCGGATTGACCGGCACGTCGAACGCTTTCAGATACGCCCACACGTCGGCTTCGGTCCAGTCCGTCAGCGGATTGAACTTGGCGATATCGCGTGCGGCGTCGCGCTCTTCTTCGTGCAACTCGGCACGTGTGACCGACTGCTCACGGCGCTGGCCGGTGACCCATGCGCTCACGTCCGACAGCGCGCGGTTCAACGGCTCGACCTTGCGGATTTCGCAGCAACGCTTGCGCAGATCGACGCTCTCGTAAAACGCGTTGAGACCATGCTGGGCGATGTATTCGTCGACCGCGCCGGTTTGCGGGTGAAGCTGTTCGATCGCGTAGCCGTAGCGTTCCTGAACGCGGTCGAGCATGCCCAGCGTTTCGGCATGCAGACGGCCAGTGTTCAGCGAGAAGATGCCGATCTTCACGCCGCGCGACAGAATGGCGTGCGTGAGCAGCATGTCTTCGGCGGCCAGGCTGCTCGCGAGCTTCACGTTCTGGTGACGCGCGGCGATCGAATCGAGCAGCGCATCGAGGCGCTCGATCTTCGCGGCGAGTGCCGGCGTGATGTCGGAGGTGGCGGTGCTCATGCCGACGCCTTGTCGGTCGCGGCCGCGCCACGACGGCGGAACAGCGGCGACGGCTGATCGACCGCGCCTTGATACTGCACCGTGAAGTCGTCGAACGCTTTCAGCGCGTCGTTGATGTCGCGGTCGGCGCGCACTGCATAGGCGTCGAAGCCGCAACGGAACATGAACGTCACCTGATCGCGCAACACGTCGCCGATCGCGCGCAGTTCGCCCTTGTAGCCATAACGCTCGCGCAGCAGGCGACCGATGCTATAGCCGCGGCCATCGCGGAACACGGGGAAATCCACCGCGATCAGCGCGACCGTGTCGAAGTCGGCTACGACGTCAGCCGGTTCGGCGTCCGGCTCCAGCCACACGCCGATTTCAGCCGCGCCGCGCGACGCGACGAGCGCGTCGCGCTCCGCCTTCCACAGCGCGAACGGCACGATTACCTTGCCCGCCGGCAACGCCGCCACGTCGGGGAACGTACCGTCTTCCGCCGCGCGCACCACCGTCCAGTCATCGTTGACGATCGTGCGGTTCTTAATGATCAAAGCCATCTGCAGAATCCTCTATCTCGTTACGCGTGGGCCGGTTGACGCGATGCATACACGCGTTCCTTGAACGGCGTCACGCCGATCCGGTTGTACGTTTCGATGAAACGCTCGCCTTCCCGGCGGTGTTCGACGAACGTGTCGATCACCTTCGACATCACGTCCGGCATCTCTTCCGCCGAGAACGACGGGCCGATCACGCGGCCGAGATGAGCGCCGGTCGCGCCGTTGCCCTGCTCGCCGCCCAGCGTCACCTGATACCACTCCGAGCCGTCCTTATCGACGCCCAGAATGCCGATGTTGCCGATGTGGTGGTGACCGCACGCGTTGATACAGCCCGAGATGTTCAGCGACACGTCGCCGAGGTCGTACACGTAATCGAGGTCGTTGAAGCGTTCCTGGATCGCCAGCGCGATCGGGATCGACTTCGCGTTTGCGAGCGAGCAGAAATCGCCGCCCGGGCACGCGATGATGTCGGTCAGCAGGCCGATGTTCGGCGTCGCGAAACCTTGCGACTTCGCCAGTTCCCACAGGTCGTACAGATCGCGTTTCTTCACGTTCGCGAGGATCAGGTTCTGCTCGTGCGACACGCGAATCTCGCCGAGCGAGAACTGGTCGGCCCAATCGGCGACCGCTTCCATCTGCGTATCCGTCGCGTCGCCCGGCGCGATCGTGGTCGGCTTCAGCGACAGCGTCACCGATGCGTAACCCGACACCTTGTGCGGACGCACGTTACGTTCGACCCAACGCGCGAACTGACGGTTTTCGAGCAGATGCTTTTCGAACGATGCGTCGGTGTCCGCGAGTTTTTCGTAGACGGGCGGCGCGAAGAATTGCGACACGCGATCCACTTCCGCCTGCGTGAGCGTCGACGGACCGTCTTTCAGGTGCTGCCATTCTTCTTCGACCTGCGCCGAGAATTTCTCCGGCGACAGCGCCTTCACGAGAATCTTGATCCGCGCCTTGTACATGTTGTCGCGACGGCCATAGCGGTTGTACACACGCAAAACGGCTTCGCAGTACGTCAGCAGATGTTGCCACGGCAGATCCTGGCGAATGATCGCGCCGATGATCGGCGTGCGGCCCATGCCGCCGCCGGCCAGAATGTCGGCCACCAGTTCGCCCTGCGCGTTCTTCTTCATGTAGACGCCCAGATCGTGGATCTGGACGGCCGCACGGTCTTCCGCCGAGCCCGACACCGCGATCTTGAACTTGCGCGGCAACCACGCGAATTCTGGGTGGAAAGTCGACCACTGACGCAGGATTTCCGCCCACGCGCGCGGATCGACGGTTTCGTCGGGCGCGACGCCGGCGAACTGGTCGGCGGTGATGTTGCGGATACAGTTGCCCGACGTCTGGATGCCGTGCATCTGGACCGACGCGAGCTTCGCGAGAATTTCCGGCGTTTCTTCGAGCTTGATCCAGTTGTACTGGATGTTCGAGCGCGTCGAGAAGTGGCCATAACCGCGGTCGTGTTCGCGGGCGATGCGCGCGAGCATGCGCATCTGGTCGCTACGCAGGTTGCCGTACGGAATCGCGATACGGTGCATATACGCATGGCGCTGGAGATACAGGCCGTTTTGCAGCCGCAGCGGACGAAACTCCTCTTCGCTCAATTCGCCCGACAGCCGGCGGCGAACCTGGTCGCTGTACTGCGCGACGCGTTCGTCGACGATGGTCTGGTCGTACTGATCGTATTGGTACATTCGGGGACCCCAAGTTTTCGTAACTTTCAACACCACGGCGTTCCGGTTACGCCGCGTCTGAATTCCATCCTGCTTTCGAGCAACCCGCGAGCCTGTTAGACCCCTCGCGGCTTCCTTAATGACGAATACAGCTATTCATATTGGAAAAGATGGACAAATCGTAATAAACTCGCCTTATATTTCAAACGACTAATAAATTCTTTTGATATGCGGAGAGGTTATATATGAACCTGCATCAGTTCCGGTTCGTCCGCGAGGCCGTCCGCCAGAATTACAACCTCACCGAGGCGGCCAAAGCCCTGTTCACCAGCCAGCCGGGCGTTTCGAAGGCGATCATCGAGCTGGAAGACGAACTCGGCGTCGAAATCTTCACGCGGCACGGCAAGCGCGTCCGCTCGCTGACGGAGCCCGGGCGCATCATTCTCGCATCGGTCGAGCGGATCCTGCAGGAAGTCGAAAGTCTGAAACGTGTCGGTAAGGATTACGCCGCACAGGATCAGGGCAATCTCGTGATCGCCGCGACGCACACACAGGCCCGCTACTCACTTCCGGCCGCCATCGCCGAATTCAAGAAGCGTTTCCCGAAAGTTCACCTTTCAATCCTGCAAGGCAGCCCGACCCAGGTCGCGGAAATGGTGATTCACGACCAGGCCGACCTCGCGATCGCCACCGAAGCCATCGCCAACTATAAGGAACTGGTGTCGCTGCCGTGCTTCCAGTGGCACCACGTCGCCGTGATGCAGCCGGATCATCCGCTGCTCGATCGCAAGCTGCTGTCGCTCGACGATCTGACCCAATATCCGTTGATTACGTACGACAACGCGTTCGCCGGCCGCACCAAGATCAACGAAGCGTTCCGGCTGCGCGGGCTGCATCCGGACATCGTGCTGGAAGCGATCGACGCCGACGTGATCAAGACTTACGTGGAACTGGGCCTCGGCGTCGGGATCATGGCCGACATCGCGTTCAACGCCGAGCGCGACCGCCATTTGCGCGCGATGCCGGTCGGCCATCTGTTCGGCAGCAACGTCACGCGCGTCGCGCTGAAACACGGCGCGTATTTGCGCAGCTATGTCTACACGCTGGTCGAACTGCTGTCGCCCAGCATGAACCGGCGTCTGATCGAACAGGCGCTGAAGGGCGAACACGAAACCTACGAGCTGTGACGTCAGCGTAAATCCGACCACACGGCCGGCCGTCGACGGACACGTTGACGGCCTTTTTTATAAGCGGCGGGGTCCGACGTTCCCGCCGACGTGATCCGCAAGGTTTTTGACACGCTTTTTAATAACAATTGGGCCGCGCTACACTCGCTTGCCGCCACGGAGACCCCACCTGCTATGACGTCCAACAAGAATCGCCGCCAGTCCCAACATAACCGTTTCAGCCCGTTCCGCCGGCTCAAGACCATCGGCGCGCTCGGCGCGTTGCTGGTCGCCGCCACCGCGCACGCCGACATCAAGGTCGGCATCGACCTGTCGAGCACGGGTCCGGCCGCAACCATCGGCATCACCAGCAAGAACGCGATGCTGATGTGGCCGCAGACCATCGCCGGTCAGAAGGCCGACTACATCGTGCTCGACGACGGCTCCGATCCGGGCAACGCGGTGCGCAATATCCGCAAGCTGATCAACGAAGACCACGTCGATGTGATCGTCGGGCCGAATATCACACCCGCCGCGCTGGCCGCACTCGACCCGATCGCCGAAAACCAGACGCCGATGATTACGCTGATCGGCTCGGCAAGCGTGGTCGAACCGCAGGAAGGCAAGAAGATCTGGGCGTTCAAGATGGCGCAGACCGACAGCGCGATGGCCGACGTGATGACGCGCTACATGTCGAATCACAACGTGAAGACGGTCGGCTTTATCGGCTTCGCGGACAGTTACGGCGACAGCTGGCTCAACGAGTTCACGAAATTCGCGGCGCTGCGCCATATTCAGGTAGTCGGCACCGAACGCTTCAACCGCACCGACGCCAGCGTGACCGGTCAGGTACTGAAGCTGATGTCGGTGCATCCGGATGCGATCCTGATCGCCGGCGCAGGCACGCCGACCGTGCTGCCGCAGCGCACGCTGGTCGAACGCGGCTACAAGGGCGCGATCTACCAGACGCACGGCATCGCGACGCCGGAGTTCATCAAGCTCGGCGGCAAGGATGTAGAGGGCACGTTGTTCCCGACGCAACCGGTGGTGGTCGCGCGCACGTTGCCGGCCGATCATCCGGCGAAGAAAGCGGCGCTCGCGTTCGTCAGCGACTATGAAGCGAAGTACGGCCCGAACACCGTGACGCAATTCGCCGGTGACGCAGCGGGCGTGTATCCGCGTTTGCAGGATGCGGTGGCGCGCGCGCTGAAGACCGCGCAACCGGGCACGGTGGCGTTTCGCGTCGCATTGCGCGACGAACTGGAACACGCGCATGAACTGATCGTGCCCAACGGCGTCGTCAACACCAGCGCGAAGGATCACGTCGGGCTCGATCAGCGCGCGAGCGTGATGGGCATCATCAAGGGCGGCAAGTTCACGTATCTGAGCCAGTAACGCGAACGGGCGGCGAGGCGGATGGCAATTCGTCCGACTCATCGCCCGACTGCCCGCCCGCGGCCGCGTCGACGAGATTCGCCAGCGCACCTCGCATCGTCTCGACGACCGGCTCCCACCGGTCGAATTCCCGCTGCCGGAACAGCCGCGCCGACGGATACCACGGACTGTCCGCGGCATCGGTCAGCCATCGCCAGTCGCAACCGGTCGGCAACAGGATCCACACCGGAAGATTCGCCGCGCCCGCCAGATGCGCGACCGCCGTATCGACCGTGATCACGAGATCGAGCGTGTGAAGGATCGCGAGCGTGTCGTCGAACGTCTTGATCACGTTGCCTAACCGATGCATCCGCACGCCGCCCGGCAACGCGTCGGCGTCGCGCTCGCGCGGACCCAGTTGCAGCGAAAACCACGTCACGCCATCGCAGCCGAGTAAAGGCATCAAGCTCGCGAGCGGAATCGAACGGTAGCGGTCCAACCCATATTCCGGATTGCCCGCCCACACCAGACCCACCCGCAGACCGACCCGCAGACCCACGCGCCGGCCCGCCCCGCGCGCTGAACCGGCCGATGCGTCGAGACGCGCGCGCCAGCGCTCCCGGCAACGCGCATCGACGGCGAGATACGGCATCTGCAGCGGCAGCATCGACATCTGCAACCGCATCCGGCGCGGCATCTGCAACATCCGGCACCAGAACCGATAATCGCCGGGCGGACGTTGCGCCCACGCAGCGCGAACCCCGCTCGCGCGTGCGGCCAGATCGCGCAGCGGCGCATCCACCCAGACATCGACCGTGGCGCCGCGCTGCGCCAGCCACGCGGCGAACCGCAGACACTGCAACTGATCGCCTAGCCCCTGCTCGCCGATCAACAGAAACGTGCATCCTTCGACCGGCTCGCCGTCCCATTCCGGACACCGCGCGCGCGGCAGATTCCGGTTCGCCGGCAGCATTTCGAACCATCGGTACCGCGACCAGCCTTCGTCGAACTCGCCGAAACGCAGCAGCGCCGTGGCGACGTTGTACTGGAACGTCGGATTGTCCGGCTCCAGCGTGGCCGCGGTCTCGGCATGCAGACGCATCTGCCGATGCTCGCCCAGTACGTGAAACGCGTAACTCGCGTTGTGATGCAGCAGCGCGTGACCGGGCGCGAGGCTCAGGCCTTGCAGCGCGACGTCGGCGGCGTCCTGAACCCGGGACACCGCGTTCAGCGTGAACGCGAGTTCCTTCAGCGCATGCGCGTCGCGGGCGAATGCGTCGCGCAACGACGCGACGACGAAGTCGAGCGAGCCCGCGCCGCTGTCAGCGAGCGTCGTCAGAAAAGCGGTGAGATCGGCGACGTGTCCGGGCGCCGCGCGCCACGCCCGCAGCAGAAACCGGAACGCGCCGTCGATATCGTGTTGCGCGACGCACAGCGCGGCCAGCGCACGGCTCGCGTGATGCATCGCCGGATCGCATTCGAGCGCCTGCGCGTAGCGATCGCGCGCTTCGTCGATGCGCCCGGCCAGTCGCAGGCAATCGGCCAGCTTGCAATAAAGCGGCGCACGGGCGCCGCCGCGAGCGAGCGCGCGCCGGTACAGCGCGTCGGCCGTCGCCAGATCGCCGCTCGATGCCGCCAGCCAGCCGCGATGCTCGCACAGGTCCGCGCGATCGGGCGCGAGCCGCAGCGCGCGGTCGAGATACGGAATCGCGAGATCGATACGCTCGCGGTGACAGCACGCCGACGCCATCCGGATCAACGCCGACAGGTTGTCCGGCTCGACGTCGAGCAGCCGGCCGTAGCATTGCGCGGCGTCATCGATCCGGCCGGCCGCGAAATGCGCGTCGGCTTCCGCATTCAAGGACGCCGCGAGCGCCCGCGTGGCGACACTCATCGCGTTCACCGCAGATAGCTGGCGACCAGCGTCGCGCCGGAGAACGCGTCTCTGCCATACAGCATCGCGTAATAAGTGCCCGGCGTCGGCGCGTCGAATTTGCAGGTCGCCTCGCTGCCGGTGTTGATCGCGGCCGTGCACAGCGGCCGCGTCAGCGTGGTCACATCGCGTTGCACGTACAGGACAGCCTTGTTGTTGCCACCGGAGGTCGTAAACGTGAGACTCGACACGCCTTGCGGCACGTCGATCGCGAAATAGAGCACCTCACGCAAGCTTCCCGACAAGCCGCTCACGCGTCGGCCTAACGACAATGGCGTGACCGGCGGCGGATCGATCGTGACCGATTTCGTCACGCGGTTCGATACGCCCGCGCTGTCGGTGATGGTCAGGCTCACGTTGTAGGTGCCGACGTACTCGTAGTTGAAATACGGACGCACCGACGCATCCGGCGATTGCCACTGCGTGCCCAGCCCGAAATCCCACACGCGCGACACGATCGGACTCGCGCCCGCGCTCGACGTATCGGTGTAGGTGATCTGCTGGTCGAACGTGCGCGCGAAGCTGAAGTCCGCGACGGGCGGGAGACGTCCGGCGCGCGCGGCGGCCACTGCGGCGCCGCCGTCGACCATGCCCGCGCCGATCGGCCGGTCCAGCGCGACCGGAAACGGGCGGAGCGTGTTGATCAACACGCTCCTGACCTGCATCGGCGTCAACGGCTTTGCCGCCGCCGACTGCATCAGCGCGACCACGCCGGACGCATGCGCCGTCGCCATCGACGTGCCGTTCAGAAAGATGTAGTTGTCCGCGTCCGGCGCCGCCGTGCCAGTGTTCCACGCCGAGTAAACGGTCACGCCGGGCGCGGACAAGGTCACGGCGGGTCCGAAGTTGGAGAAGCCGACGCGCTGGCCGTCGCCGTTGTGCGCGCCGACCGTGATCACGTTGTTGCAGTTGCCGGGCTGAAAATTCGTCGCGTCGGCGCCGTCGTTACCCGCCGCGACCACCACGGTCGTGCCGCGGCTGACCGCACCGTCGATCGCGTCCTGATACGCGCGGCTGCACGCGCCGTTGCCCGACAGGCTCAGATTGAGCACCCGCGCGGGCGTCCGGTTGAGCGGCGCACCCGGCACGTCGCCGCCCGACGCCCAGACGATCCCGTCCGCGACGTCCGACGCGAGGCCGTTGCCGCACGGGCTCAACACGCGCACCGGCAACAGCTTCGCGCCCCACGCGGTGCCCACGATGCCCTCGCGGTTGTTCGCGACCGCCGCCAGCGTGCCGGCGACGTGCGTGCCGTGCCACGTCACCGCGCAGCCCTCGCCCGTCCCGCCGGGGTTATGACCGTCGCCGCTTGCGCGACCGTTGATGAAGTCGATGCCCGGCAGCACGTTCGCGTCGAGATCGCGATGATGGGTAACGCCGGTGTCGAGTTCCGCGATCACGATGCCCGCGCCGTTCGTGATGTCCCACGCGGGTTCCATATTCATGCCGCCCGGCCAGCGCGTCGCGAACGTGCTCGGGTTGAATGCCCACAGCCCGCTATACGACGGATCGTTCGGCACCATTTGCGTGTGCATCGTCGCGTCCGGTTCGACGTATTCCACGTCGGGATCGGTGGCGAGTTGCCGCATGAACGCTTCGGCGTCGGCGCGATCGAGCGGACGCTCGGTGACGATCACGTCGGCGCCCGTCGCAAGCCGTCGCAGATGACGCGCGGCCGGCGCGGACGATGACTTCAGATGCCGGACGCGCGGCTCGACCGAGGCCGCATCGCGACGCGCCACGGTGCCGGTCCGGTATTTGACGATGAAACGCTGGTTCGACGCGCCCGCCTGCAGGCTGCGCGCATTGAACGTGTCGGTGGAAACGGGCGCGGGTTGCGCGTCGGCGGGCGTCGCGTCGATGGTGGGCGAACTGCCGGAAGCGGCATCGGACGCGGCATTGGCAGCCGTGTCGCCCGGAGCGTCGCCGCGCAGACCGGCATTGGCCATCACCGGCGACGCAGCCGCCGACAGTGACGCCGGATCGCTGCCGCCGCAACCGGCCACGACGACGAGCAGCAGCGCGCCGAGCGCGCGGGAAATCGTGCGATACATATTTTTGGGGCTCTCGTTTATCGCCCGTCCCGCGCCGTAGCGCTGCCGGATCGGGCTATTTTTATCGGAACCGAGATATTTAAAGGACTGGACCAAAATCCCGAATAGGATGATTCCGAAAACGCCATCCAGCACTTTCCTGTGTAGCGCGCCGCCCGTGGCTTGCAGCACGGGCCGCCGCACGCTAAGGTTGCCGCTCCCGTGCCGGCGCCCGTCCGCCGCGCGTTGCCAATGAGTCCCATCGCGCATGCAAGCCATCGTCAAACGTAGAGCCTTGATCGCCGCCGTCGTCGTTGTGCTGGTACTGGGTATCGCCATCACGCAGGCCATCCGCAAACGCAGCCACGCAGCGTCCACCGGCGTCGCGGACGCCACCGCCGCCGCCGTCGTCGAATTCACGCCCGACGACCTCACCGCCGTCACCCATCGCACCTTGTCCGAAACCTTGCCGTTGACCGGTTCGTTGCGCGCGGTCACGCAGGCGACCGTCAAGGCCAAAGTGGCGGGTTCCGCGCTCGACGTGCTGGTGCGCGAGGGCGATACCGTCAAAACCGGCCAGATGCTCGCGAAGATCGATGCGCGCGACTACGTCGCCCGGGCCGAACAGTCGCGCGGACAGATGGCGGCGATGTCCGGCCAGATGGACATCGCGAAGCAGACGCTCGACAACAATCGCGTGCTGGTCGAAAAAGGCTTTATCTCGAAGAACGCGTTCGATACCGCGCAAAGCCAGTACGCGATCGCGCGGGCGAATCTCGACGCGGCGCGCGCGGTGCTGGCGTCGTCGAACCTGTCGCTGGCGGACACCATCGTGCGCTCGCCGCTGGACGGCCAGATCGCGTCGCGCAGTGTCGATCCGGGCGAGAAAGTCGCCGTCGACACCACGCTGTTCAGCGTCGTCGATCTGCGCACGCTCGAACTCGAAGCGCCGGTGCCGGTCGGCGAAATCGGCCGGGTGCGTGTCGGCCAGCCGGTGCGGATCGCGTTCGACGGCGTCGATACGCCCATCGACGGCGCGATCACGCGAATCAATCCGGCCGCGCTGGCCGGGTCGCGCTCGATCATGGTCTACGTGCAGGTCGCCAATCCCGGCGCCACGCTGCGGGTCGGCATGTTCGGCACCGGCACGATCGCGCTCGGCAGCCGTCCGGATGCGCTCGTCGTGCCGTCGACGGCGGTTCGCACCGACGGCACGCGCCACAGCGTGTATGCGATCTCGCACGGCACGCTGGTCGAGCAGGCTGTCCAGACCGGCACGACCGGCGAGGCCGATGGTGCGCCGCGCGGCGAAACGTGGACTGAAATCGTCGGCGGCTCGTTGCTGGCGGGGCAGCAGATCGTCAGGAACAACCTGGGTTCGTTGCGGATCGGCAGCACGGTGCGGATCGTCCAACCGGCGATCGCGCCCGCAGGAACCGCGACGGCGGCGGCGGCAAGCGCGCCCGGCGCGAACCCGAACGCCGCGCGCTGACCGGAGCCGACTGCCATGTGGTTCACGCGCATCAGCATCCGCAACCCGGTGCTCGCCACGATGATGATGGCGGCCTTCGTCGTGATCGGGCTGTTCTCGTATCAGCGTCTGAAGGTCGATCAGTTTCCGGACATCACGTTTCCGGTGGTGGTCGTGCAGACCGCCTATCCGGGCGCATCGCCGGAATCCGTCGAATCGGACGTGACGCGCAAGATCGAGGAAGCGGTCAACACGATCAGCGGCATCGACCAGATTTCGTCGCGCTCGTACGACGCGCAGTCGGTGGTGATCGTGCAGTTCGATCTGTCCGTCGATGCAATCCAGGCCGCGCAGGACGTGCGCGACAAGATCGCGCTGATCCGCCCCGACCTGCGCGACGGCGTGAAGGAACCGCGCGTGTTGCGCTACGACCCGGCCGACATGCCGATCGTCACCGTCGCCGTGTCGAACCAGCCGGGCGCGTCGCTATCCACGCGCGATCTCACCACCGTCGCCGACCAGATCGTGCGCAAGCGGCTCGAAACCGTGCGCGGCGTCGGCTCGGTGACGCTGGTAGGCGGCGTCAAGCGGCAAGTGCAGATCGACGTGGACCCGCAGCGCTTGCAAGCGCTGTCGATCGGCGTCGATCAGGTCACCCGCGCCGTCCAGAACGAGAATCAGGAAATTCCGGCCGGCCCGCTGACGTCGCGCGCAATCGAACAGGATGTGCAGATCAAGGGCCGCTTCGCGACGCCCGACGATTTCAAACGGATCATCGTGGCGCGCCGGGGCGGCCAGGGCGCCGGCCAAACCAACGCGCCCGTCACGCTCGATCAGGTCGCGAACGTCGTGGACGGCCAGGAAGAACCGGACAGCACCGCGTTGCTGAACGGCCGCCGCGCGCTGTTCCTGTCGATCATCAAGGCCCAGGGCGAAAACACCGTGGACGTGGCACATGGCATTCGCGCGGCCGTCGCGCAATTGCAGCCGCAGTTGCCGCCCGGCGTGAAACTCGACATCACCGACGACTCGTCGATCAATATCGAAAACAGCGTCAACGAAGTGAAGCGCACGCTGTTCGAAGGCGCGTTGCTGACCGTGCTGATCGTGTTCCTGTTTCTCGGCTCGTGGCGCAGCACCGTGATCACCGGCCTCACGCTGCCGATCGCGCTGATCGGCACGTTCGGCTTCATGTATCTGTCCGGTTTCACCATCAACGTGATTACGCTGATGGCGCTGTCGCTGTGCGTCGGATTACTGATCGACGATGCGATCGTGGTGCGCGAAAACATCGTGCGTCACGTGCAGCTCGGCGCCGATCACCGCACGGCTGCGCTCGACGGCACGAAGGAAATCGCGCTCGCCGTGCTGGCGACCACGTTTTCGATCGTCGCGGTGTTTTTGCCGGTCGGCTTCATGGGCGGCATCATCGGGCGCTTTTTCCATCAGTTCGGCGTGACGGTGGCGGCGGCCGTGCTGATCTCGATGTTCGTGTCGTTCACGCTCGATCCGATGCTGTCGTCGATCTGGCCGGACCCCGATCTGCACGATGCCGAAACCAACCGCAAAGGCTATCGGTATGGCCGCTGGATCGCGAGTTTTCTCGGCTTTTTCGATCGCCAGGTGGACACGCTCGCGGTGTTTTATCAGCGGCTGCTCGGCTGGTCGCTGCAGCATCGCGCGATCACGCTGGCGATTGCCGCGGTATCGTTTTTCGGTGCGCTGACGCTGGTGCCGTTCGTTGGCACCGAGTTCGTGCCGAACGCCGATTTTTCGCAGACGCAGATCGGACTATCGACGCCCGTCGGCACCTCGCTCGACGCGACATCGGCGAAGGTTCAGCAGGTTCAGGCGATCCTCGCGCGCTATCCGGAGGTCCGCTACACGTACGCAACCGTCAACTCCGGCAATACGCAGGGCAAGAATCGCGCGCTGATCACCGTGCGGCTGAAGGATCGTCGCGACCGGAGCCGCAGCGTGCAGACGCTCAATCAGGTGTTTCGCGCGCGGCTCGCCGATGTCGCGGGCATCGCGATCAACGAGATCGGCATGCCCGACGGCGCGGGCAGCACGAAAGCCATCCAGCTGAGTCTGCAGGGCGACAATCTCGACGAACTGCGCCGGCTGTCCGACACGGCGCAGGCGCGGATGCTGAAAATTCCCGGCCTCGTCGATCTCGACGCGAGCCTGAAGGCCGACAAGCCAGTGGTCGCGATCAACGTGAAACGCGAACTGGCGTCCGATCTCGGCGTCGGCGTCGCGGATATCGGCACGGCCTTGCGGCCGCTGCTGTCCGGCGACGCGATCAGCACGTGGCGCGCGCCCGACGATCAGGATTACGACGTGAGCGTACGCCTGCCGCGCTCGCAACGGCAGAACGTCGCCGACCTCGCCAGGCTGATGATCACCACCAACCGCACCGATGCGAGCGGCTCGCCGGTGCTGGTGCCGCTGCGGCAGATCGCCGATATCGTCGAGACGACCGGGCCGGACGTGATCAACCGGCGCGACCTGCAACGCGAAGTGGAACTGTCCGCGAACGTCAACGGCCGCTCGCCGGGCGAAGTCGCCGCCGACATCTCGAAGACGCTCGACGCGATGCATTTGCCGGCCGGCTACCGTTACCGTTTCGAAGGCTCGACCAAGAGCATGAACGAATCGTTCGTGTACGCGGTTCAGGCGTTGGCGCTCGCGGTGATTTTCATCTACATGATTCTGGCGTCGCAATTCGCGAGTTTCGCGCAGCCGCTCGCGATCATGGCATCGTTGCCGCTGACGCTGATCGGCGTGCTGATTGCGTTGCTGCTGTTCGGCAGCACGCTGAACATGTTCTCGATCATCGGTTTCGTGATGCTGATGGGGCTCGTGACGAAAAACGCCATTCTGCTGATCGATTTCGCAAACCAGGCGCGACGCGGCACGTTGCTGGATGCGTCGGGCAAAGGGCGCGAAATGGCCCGGCGCGACGCGTTGCTCGAAGCGGCGAAGGTGCGTCTGCGCCCGATCCTGATGACCACGCTCGCGATGATTTTCGGCATGCTGCCGCTCGCGTCCGGTCTCGGCGAAGGCGGCGAGCAGCGCGGCCCGCTCGGACAGACGGTGATCGGCGGCGTGATCACGTCGTCGCTGCTGACACTGGTGGTGGTGCCGGTCGTGTATACGGTGCTGGAGGATTGGGGTGCGTGGGTGCGGCGCACGTTGCAGCGCCGGCGGCGATGATCCGCACGCACCCGCCCCGCGATATTGTTAAAGTACCGGTTTC
The DNA here is from genome assembly GCF_028283785.1 of Paraburkholderia sp. Taxonomy (GTDB): domain Bacteria; phylum Pseudomonadota; class Gammaproteobacteria; order Burkholderiales; family Burkholderiaceae; genus Paraburkholderia. The sequence continues at coordinate 301,477 of NZ_JAPWKB010000018.1, forward strand.
CCGTTCCGCCCGAGCCACCATGCGCACCACCCGAGCCATCAACGCCGTCGAGCGCCTCAAAACCCGCAGCGGCAATCCGCAATTCGCCGCGGTGAGTCTGCCTGGCGGCCTGCTGTATCTCGTCGATAAATCCGGCGGCGCGGACAACAAACTCTGCGATCCGTTGCCGCTCGACGACTTCGTCAAGTTCGTCGATGCGCACGGCCCGGCGAAACCGCGCAAGGCAAGCAAGCTCGATCTAGCCTTCGAAGCGCAGATCGCAAAAAGCAAGGCAGGCGACGCGTCATAAGCGGATATCCCACCATGTCGAAGAACTCTGTCAAAACCGTCAAGATCGCAAACGACGACGCGCAACCGCTGCACACGAAGGGCCAGAAAAGCTTCAACGACCTCGTCAAAAAGATCGAGCTTCGGCGTGAACGGCTGATCACGTGGGAGAGCTTCCAGGTCGAATTCCACCGCAAATACGCCACGCAGTTGCTGCCTGCGCGCGAGGCCTTGCGCCAGGCGCATATCAAGATGGTCTACCGGCTCGACGAAATCAGTCTCGGCGAAAAGCTGAGCAAGGCCGAGCGAAACCGGGTCTCCGGATTGATCACCGGACTGGCGAGCCGGCGTCTGCGCGAACAGGACGACGCGAGGCTGGAGGCGGTTCACGACCGGCATAGCGACGCGCCTTTCCGCGCGACCGAACCCGACTTCACACCGGAGCAATTCGCGCTGATTCAGGAAGCGCTCGCCGCGACGATCGATGAATACAACGCCGGGATCGACGCGGAAGAGGAAGCCGAACGTCGCGCAGAAGAAGCGCGCCACGCGAAGGCGCAGCATGCCGACAGGCGCAAGGCCGCGAAAGAGGCGGCGGCGAAGGCAAAGCGGGACGCGCGGCAACAGGCGGAAGACGCGAAACTCAGCATGTCGGTGCGCGAGATTTACCGAAAGCTGGCCAGCGCGTTGCATCCGGATCGCGAACAGGACCCCGACGAACGCGTCCGCAAGACGACACTGATGCAGCGCGTCAACGACGCGTATCGCAAGGGGAACCTGCTTCAGTTGCTCGAACTGCAACTCGAAATCGAACACATCGACCAGCGCGCCATCAACACTTTCAGCGAAGACACGCTGAAGCGCTACAACAAGATCCTGCGCGAGCAGGTGCAGGAACTGGACGACGCGCTTTACCGGATCGAGTTCGAGTTCGCGTCGGGCTTCGCTCTGGATCCCGAATTCGCGGTGACGCCACGTAGCATGGGCCGCTTGCTCGACGAGGAAATCGCCAGAATGCAAAGCGGCCTCAAGGCGGTCAACCTCGATCTGAAGATGTTCGACGATATTCGTTACTTCAAGGACTGGATCAAGGCCGTGTCGCGCTATTAAAGCGGCCAGGCGTCCGCGCGGTCAGCGGCGGATCATCCGCCACGCCGCATTCGCGGCACTGCTCGCCAGCACGGCGTCGATAAACCGCAAGCCTTCGACGCCATCGTCCACGGTCGTCAGCAACGCGCTTTCGGCGGGCGGCGGCCGGCCGGCGTCGATCGCTTCGATCTGCAATGCCGCGTCGGCGTACAACTGTGCAAACGCCTCCAGATACCCTTCCGGATGACCCGGCGGCAAGCGCGTCGCGTGCGTCGCGGCCGCGCTGTGAACCCGACCGCGTGTCAGGCATTGCGCTGCGCCGCCCAACGGCGTCAACCACAATCGATCCGGCGTCTGCTGATCGAAGAGCAGATTACCGCGCGTTCCGTAGATCCGCACCTGCAGTGCATTTTCCGCGCCGCTCGCGACCTGACTCGCGAGCAAGGTGCCGCGCGCGCCGTTCGGATATCGCAGCAGCGCTTGCACGTGATCGTCCACACGGCGGCCCGCGACGAACGTATGCACGTCCGCTGCGATCGACTCCGGCAGCATGCCGCTGATAAACGCCGCGAGCTGATACGCGTGCGTGCCGATGTCGCCGAGGCAACCGGCCGGACCTGCCAGCGCCGGATCGGTGCGCCAGGCCGCCTGCCGGTTCGTGCCGCTCGCCTCGATGGGCGTGGCGAGCCAGTCTTGCGCGTACTCGACCTGCACGATCCGTAACTCGCCCAACTCGCCCGACGCGACCATCGCGCGCGCATGCCGCACCAGCGGATAACCGGAATACGTGTGGGTCAGCGCAAACAGTTTGCCTGTGTCGCGGGCAAGCTTCGCGAGCGCTTCGCCTTCGGCCAGCGACACGGCGAGCGGCTTGTCGCAAATCACGTGAATGCCCGCTTCGAGAAACGCGCTTGCGACGGGCGCGTGCAGATGATTCGGCGTGACGATCGATACGGCGTCGATGCCGTCGTCGCGCGCGGCTTCGGCGTGCGCCATCGTGCGCCAGTCGCTGTAACTGCGCGCGATACCCGCTTCGTCCGCGCTCGCTTGCGCGCGTGACGGATCGGATGACAGCGCGCCCGCGACGAGTTCGAAACGGTCGTCGAGGCGCGCGGCGATCCGGTGCACCGCGCCGATAAACGCGCCCTGTCCGCCGCCGACCATCCCGAGCCTGAGCCTTCGATGCCGTGTCATTGCACGCCCTCCGCGAACCGCGAAAACCGCTAGATGCCCAGTACGCTTTTGACTTGCGCCGCGTCGATGCCGCTGCCCGCGAAGTCGTCGAACGCGTGGTCGGCCACGCGAATGAGGTGCTGCCGGATAAACGCGGCACCTTCGCGCGCGCCGTCCTGCGGGTGCTTCAGCGCGCATTCCCATTCGAGCACGGCCCAGCCGGGAAAGTCGTATTGCGCCATCTTCGAGAAGATCGCGCCGAAATCGATCTGCCCGTCGCCCAGCGAGCGGAACCGTCCCGCCCGCTCCACCCAGCCGCTGTAGCCGCCATACACGCCCTGCCGTCCATCCGGACGGAACTCGGCGTCCTTCACATGAAACGCCTTGATCCGCGCGTGATAAATGTCGATGAACGCGAGGTAATCGAGTTGCTGCAACACGAAGTGGCTCGGGTCGTACAGGATGTTCGCGCGCGGATGCTGGTTCACGGCGTCGAGAAAGCGCTCGAAGGTCACGCCGTCGTGCAGGTCTTCGCCCGGATGCAATTCGTAGCACACGTCCACGCCCGCCGCGTCGAACGCATCGAGAACCGGCAGCCAGCGGCGCGCGAGTTCGTCGAATGCGGCTTCGACGAGACCCGCTGGACGCTGCGGCCACGGATACAGATACGGCCACGCGAGCGCGCCCGAAAACGTCACGTGGCTGGTCAGCCCCAGACGCTTCGACGCCAGCGCCGCGAGCTTCAGTTGCCCGATGGCCCATGCCGTGCGCGCCGCCGGATCGCCGCGCACCTGCGGCGCGGCGAATCCGTCGAACAAGGTGTCGTACGCGGGATGCACGGCCACCAGTTGCCCTTGCAGATGGGTGGACAACTCGGTGATCGCCACGCCCGCGTCATCGACGGTTTGCAGCAGGTCGTCGCAATACGCCTGACTGGCCGCCGCCCGTTCGAGGTCGATCAGACGCGCATCGGCCGGCACCTGAATGCCCTTGTAGCTGAGGCTCGCGGCCCAACCCGCCAGATGCGCGAGATCGTCGAACGGCACGTCGTCGCCCATGAACTGCGCCAGAAAGATCGCCGGTCCCTTGATGGTTTTCATCGTGCGAAGTCCGTGGTTGCGATAGCGGTTGCGGAGCAGGCCGGACCGTCAGAACGGCGAGTCGGGAAAGTAGAACTGCTGCGCGTTCTCTTTCGTGATCAGCACCGACGGAATGATCGTCGTGGCCGGCAGCTTATCGCCTTTCAGCCGTGCTTCGGCGGTCAGCTTGATCGCGTCGTAGATGAATTTCGGCGAGTACGACACATCGGCCTTGAGCATCGGCGCGCCGTCCATCACGTTTTTCACCATGCCTTTCGATCCCGCGCCGCCGAACACGATCTTGATATCGCTGCGTTTGGCCTGGTCGATCGCCTTGAGCACGCCGACTGCCATATCGTCGTCGGCGGCCCATACGGCGTCGATATGCTTGAAGCGCGTCAGGAAGTCCTGCATCACCTTGAACGCGTCGTCGCGATTCCAGTTCGCATACTTCGCGTCGAGAATCTTCATCTCCGGATAGTTCTTGATCACGTTCGAGAACGCGGTATAGCGTTCGTTGTCGAGCGTGGTCGGGATGCCGCGCAGCGCGACGATATTGCCCTTGCCGCCGAGTTCCTTCGCCAGATATTCGGCGGGCAGCTTGCCGAACGCGGTGTTGTCGCCCGCCACGTACGCATCCTGCGCGCTCGTATCCGTCAGGCCGCGATCCACCACGGTCACGTACACGCCCTTCTTCTTCACCTGCGCGACCGGTTGCGTCAGCGACGCCGATTCGAACGGGAAAATCACCAGCGCGTTGATCTTGTTGACGGTCACCAGATCCTGCAACTGGTTCGCCTGTTCGGGCGCGCCCGCCGCCGTTTTCACGATGATCTTCAGATCGGGATGGGCTTTCTCCAGATCGGTTTTCGCCTTGTTCGCCCACCAGACGATGCCGCCGGTAAAGCCGTGATCGGCGGTTGGAATCGCGACGCCGAGCGTGACTTTTTCGTCGGCGCGCGCGAGCGACGCCGTTCCCAGCATGCTCAACGTCAGCACGCCCGCACCGAGCGCCCGAACGGCGCGATTGATCTGTTTCATGTTCGTCTCCATATCTGTTATGACGGATGCGCGTGGCCGTCGCTGCCCGGCCATCTGTCACGCACGCGTCGATATCTGCACCGCGTTTGCCATGCCGCCCGACTGCTACTCCTTCGCCACTGCCACTCACGCCACTACTGCCGTCCACCAGAAAACTTCGATCCGTTCAGCGCCGTCCGCGCTGCAGGAACGCGACGACGATAATCACGATGCCCTGCACCGCCGCGTTCAGATACACGCTGATGATGCTGGTCAGATTCAGGATGTTCGCGATCACCGACAGCAACACCGCGCCGATCACCGTGCCGACCACGCGGCCTTCGCCGCCCTTCAGCGCGGTTCCGCCGACCACTACCGACGCGATCGCTTCGAGTTCCCACAACAGGCCGGTGGTCGGCGTGGCCGATCCCAGACGCGGCACGTACAGCACGGTCGCCACGCCGACGCAGATGCCGAGCAGCACGTACGTGACGATCTTCACCGTATCGACGCGAATCGCCGCGTAGCGCGCAACCTGCTCGTTCGATCCGATCGCCTGCACGTGTCGTCCGAACGCGGTGCGGTTCAGGATCAACGCGCCGCCGGCCGCCACCACGAGAAACACCCAGATCGGCACCGGCACGCCGAACAGGCTCGCGTAGTAGACGGGGCCGTACAGGTCGCTCAAGCCGTTGTCGAGCGTCAGCGCGCCGCCGTCCGCGAGCCACGTCAGCACCGCGCGAAAAATCCCCAGCGTGCCGAGCGTGACGATGAACGGCTCGATCCGTCCTTTGGTGATCAACAGTCCGTGCGCGCAGCCGAACAGGCCGCCCAGCACAAGCGCGAACACGATCCCGATCATGACGATCGTCAGCGGCGCGAACGCGTGCCCGCCGACGCCCGCGGCGAGCGCGTTCATCAGCCAGATCATGCTGCCCGCGATCAGCGCGGCCATCGATCCGACCGACAGGTCGATGCCGCCCGAGATGATCACGAAAGTCATACCGACCGCGATGATGCCGATGAACGACGTGCGCGTGAGCACGTTCATCATGTTGTCGACGGTGGCGAAATCGCGATTCAGCGCGGTGCCGAGTACACACAGCAGGATCAGTCCGAGCAGCGGTCCGAGTCCGTGCAAACGATGCGCAAGCCGCCACGCGCGGCCGCCGTGCGAGGCTTCAGTGGGTGCCGGTCGCATGGGCGATCAACTCCTCTTCGGTCAGATGTTCGAGGTCGAGCGTGGCTTGCAGGCGTCCCGCGCGCATCACCACTACGCGATGACACAAGCCGATCAGCTCGATCAGTTCGGATGAGATGACGATCACCGCGCGGCCTTGCGCGGCGAGCCGGTGAATCAGGAAATAGATGTCGCGTTTCGCGCCGACATCGACGCCGCGCGTCGGTTCGTCGAGCACGATCACGTTCGGGTCCGGTTGCAGGAACTTCGCGAGCGCGAGCTTCTGCTGGTTGCCGCCCGATAGCATGCGCGCGCGGCTCGCGAGATCGCCGGTGCGGATGCCGAAATCGCCGACCGCGCGGGTCAGCGCGGCGCGTCCGGCTTTCAGGTCGAGCAGCGGATGCGCGTAGCGTTCGAGCGTCATCAGCGTGAGGTTGTCCTGCAAGTTCAGATTGACGTGCAGCCCCTTGCCCTTGCGGTCTTCGCTCAGATACGTGAGACCGTGGCGCATCGCACGGCGCGGACTGTCGATCGCGACCGGCCGCCCCGCGATCTCGATGCGCCCCGCGCTGCGCGTCCTCAAGCCGACGATCGCCTCGAACGCCTCGGTGCGGCCCGCGCCGACCAGTCCCGCGAATCCGAGCACTTCGCCCGCGCGCACGCCGAAGCTCAATCGTTCGACCCAATCCGGCACGACGAGGTCGTCCACTTTCAGCGCGAAGGGCGCGTCGGCGGCCACTGTTTGCTTGGGCGGGAACATATCGGACACGTCGCGCCCGACCATCAGGTTCGCCATCAGCTGACGCGCGAGCCCCGCCGTTTCGCTGCGCGCGACAAACCGGCCGTCGCGCATCACGATCACTTCGTCGGTGATGCGTTCGACTTCGTCGAGCTTGTGCGAGATATAGACGATCGTCACGCCGTCGGCTTTCAGCTTCGCCATCAACGCGAACAGCCGCTCGGTTTCGGACGGCGTCAGCGTGGCCGTGGGTTCGTCCATGATCAGCAGACGCGCACGGCGCGACAGCGCCTTGGCGATCTCCACCATCTGCTTTTCCGCGACGATCAGATCGCGCACGCGCGTATCCGCCGGTTTTTGCAAACCGACTTCGGCGAGATAGCGTGTCGCGTCGCGGTTCATCGCGGCGTCGTCGAGCAGCCAGCCACGCCGCTTCTCGTGACCGAGATACATGTTCTGCGCGATGCTCAGATGCTCGGCAAGATTGAATTCCTGGTGAATCAGCACGATGCCGGCCGCTTCGGCGTCGCGCGAACCGGCAAATTGCTGCGGCGTGCCGTCGACCGTCAACGTGCCTGCGCTCGCCGTTTCGTAACCCGCGAGGATTTTCATCAGCGTGGATTTGCCCGCGCCGTTCTCGCCCAGCAAACCGTAGATGCGGCCCGGCGCGAGATCGAAGCTGACGCCGTGCAGCACGCGCACCGGCCCGAAATCCTTGCGGATATCGTCGAAACGGACGGCGAGGCTCATCGCTCAGGCGCTCCTTCTGACGATCACACGATGCGGCAGCAGCACGCCCGCCACCTCCGCCGACGGATTCGCGAGCCGTTGCAGCAACAGCCGCGCGGCGGTTTCGCCGAGTTCGCGCATCGGCTGCGCAATGGTCGTCAACGGCGGATCGATCTGCGCGGCGAGCGAAATATCGTCGAAACCGAACACGGCGACATCGTCCGGCACGCGCTTGCCGACACTGCGCAGCCCGTGCATCACGCCGATCGCCAGCGTGTCGGACACCGCGAAGATCGCGCTCGGCGCATCCGCCTGCTGCATCAGATGCGCAGCCGCCGATGCGCCCGCTTCGTAGTCGAGGCTGTTCAGATTGCGCCGCCAGCCGTCGAGCGGCGTAATGCCCGCGTCGTGCAGCGCGTCGAGATAGCCTTGCTGGCGCTGACGCGCGTACAGATAGCCGACGTCGGAGTTGATCAGCGCGATGCGCCGGTGGCCGCGCGCCAGCAGATGACGCACCGCGTCGCCGGCCGCGCGATAGTTGTCGATGCCGACGTACGGCACGCCCATCGCCGGATCGAACTCGCAGCACGCGACCCACGGCAACGCGCCCGACTCTTCGGCCAGCGCCTGCTGCACGGTGGCGGGATCGAGGCAGATCGCACCGTCGGCGCGGCGGCGGCGCAGCAGGTCGAAATAGCTGCGCTCGCGACCCGGATCGGCGCCCGTGTCGCACAGCAGCATGAAATAGCCGTGCTGGCCCGCCACGCTGTCGATGCCGCGCACGATCTCCGCGTAAAACGGATTGCCGACGTCGGGCACCATGGTCAGCAGCAGGCGGCTTGCGGCGGTGCGCAGATTGCGCGCGAGTTCGTTGACGCGGTAGCCGTTGCTTTCGACCGCGGCGAGCACCTTGTCGCGGGTCGCCGGGCGCACGTTCGAATGGCCGTTGAGCACCCGCGACACGGTGGCGACCGACACGCCGGCCTGCTCGGCGACGCCCGCGATCGAATGCGCGGCGGCAATTGGCGCGCGCATCCCCGAGACCGTCCGACCGTTTTGCCGCGTGCTGGACACTGTCGATCCCCGCGAAAATGTAATCGATTACATTTTTGGGTGATCGCACGCCGAAGCGCAAGGTCCTGTCGCGTAGGGATAAACACCGACCGGCGCGGCTCCGGCCGGGGCCGTGGCGCGCCCGGAAGCGGACGGAATCCACCTGTGGTTTGGTACAATTCCGCCGTTCCCCAACCCACTCGCTGCACTCAACCGCCGAATCCACCATGAATATCGAGCAAGCGCGTTTCAACATGATCGAACAGCAGATCCGCCCCTGGGAAGTGCTCGACCAGGACGTGCTGAACCTGCTGTCGATCGTCAAGCGTGAGAACTTCGTTCCGGCCGTCTACCGCGATCTGGCCTTCGTCGACTTCGAAGTGCCGCTGCCGGCGGGTCAACACATGCTGGCGCCACGCATCGAAGCGCGCGTGTTGCAGGAACTGGCGATTCGCAAGCACGAAACCGTGCTCGAGATCGGCGCGGGTTCGGGTTATATGGCGGCATTGCTGGCCGCGCGCGCGCAGCACGTGCTGACGGTGGACATCAACGAAGAGCTGGCCGAACTCGCCAAAAGCAACCTGAGCGCCAACGGCGTCCTGAACGCCGAAGTCGCGACCGGCGATGCATCGCGCGGTTGGCCCGCAGCGGCGCCGTACGACGTGATCTGCGTGTCGGGCGGCCTGCCGGTGTTGCCGCAAGAAATTCTCGAACAACTGAAAGTGGGCGGCCGTCTCGCGGCGTTCGTCGGCACCGCGCCGGTCATGAAGGCGCAAATCATCACGCGTATCGACGACAAGCAATACCGGATCGCCGATGTGTTCGAAACCTATGTCGAACCGCTGATCAACGCCGCCCAACCGCCGCGCTTCAAGTTCTGAACGCCGCCGGCGCGGGTCGCGGCCGTCGTGCCGTGATGCGCTGCCGGTCGGACGTCGCTGTCGCCCATTCTTTTTAGCCGTCACCCGAACTGGATGTCCCGCCGATGCAAAACCTGACTGCTCCCGACCTCGCCGCGTGGCTCGCCGACGAATCGCGTCCCTCGCCCGTGCTGCTCGACGTACGCGAACCGTGGGAAGTGCAAACCGCGCATATCGCCGGCAGCGTGTCGATCCCGATGCGCGACATTCCCGCCCGCAGCGAAGAACTCGACGACGACGCAACCATCGTGTGCGTGTGCCATCACGGCGCGCGCAGTGCGAGCGTCGCGATGTTTCTCGAAACCCAGCGCGGCTTCAAGAACATGATCAACCTGCAAGGCGGAATCGACGCATGGTCGCGCCAGGTCGATCCGTCGGTTCCGACTTACTGAGCCCGCCCTCCGCATGACGCGCCGGGCCGTGCCGGTCCTGCTGGCCGCCCGCGCGCGATCGACAGCGCGCTGTTCCCGTCTCCCGCGCGCTGTTTCAAGCGCTGTTTCAAGCGCTGTTTCAAGCGCTGTTTCAAGCGCTGCTTCAAGCGCCATTTCCCGCACCGTTTCGCGCACTGCTTCGATCTCTCATCTGTCTCTGGCTGCGCTCGCAGCCTGCGTTGCATTTGCCGCCGCACCGGCCCGCGCGGTCAACCTCTCCCAGCTTTACGACGAAGCGCTGTCGAACGATTCGCAGCTGCAAAGCGCGCGCGCGTCGATGGCCGCGAACAGCGAGGAATTGCCGCTCGCGCGCGCCAAGCTGTTGCCGCAACTGTCGGCGTCGTTGAGCGCGAACCGGCAGAACACCGACTTCGGCGGCGGTTTTCCCGCGTCCACCGGCAATAGCAACGGCTACACCGTTTCGCTCACGCAGCCGCTGATCCACGTCGACACCTGGTATGGCTACGCGCAAGGCAAGATCGCGGTCGAATCGGCGCAGGCGTCGTTCGGTCAGGCGCGACAGGATCTGATCCTGCGCCTCGGCCAGGCGTATTTCGACGCGCTCTCCGCACAGGACAGCGTCGCGATTGCCAGCTCGCAAAAGGCGTCGATCGCGCAGCAGCTCGAATCGGCGAAGCACGCGTTCGAAGTCGGCAACACCACCGTCACCGATACCAACGAGGCGCAAGCCCGATACGACCAGGCCGTGTCGCAGGAGATCGGCGCGCAGAACGATCTGGCGGTGAAGCTCGCGGCGCTTCAGCAGATCGTCGGGCATCCGGTCGAGCATCTCGACGGGCTCGCGGCCGGTGCGCCGCTGCCGCCGCCCGTCCCCGCAGACATCAACCAGTGGGTCGACACCGCCGCCGACGCGAACTACCAGGTGGTACTCAAACAGCTCGCGCTGGACAACGCGCAGCGCGAAACATCGAAAGCGAAAGCCGGTCATCTGCCGACCGTCGATCTGGTCGCGAGCCGTTCGCGCAGCAGTCTGGGCGCAGCGGGCGCGGGCAATTTCGGCGGCAACTTCGGCGGTGGATTCGGCAGCGGCACGAACACGGCCGTGTCCGGCACGCCCGCGCTCGCGGCGGAGCTGGGCAATCTCGGCTCGTCGTACACCAACAATACGATCGGCGTACAGGTGACGATCCCGATCTTCGCGGGCGGCGCTACGCAAAGCCGCGTGCGACAGACACTCGCGCTCGAAGACCAGGCCGCCGCCGATCTCGACACGGCCCGACGCAATGCGGAACTGTCCGCGCGTCAGGCCTTTCTGGGCGTGTCCAGCGGGCTCGCGCAGGTCCGCGCGTTGCAGACTGCCGAACGCTCCGCGCGGACTTCGCTCGAATCGAATCTGCTGGGCTATCAGGTCGGCGTGCGCATCAATATCGACGTGCTGAACGCGCAGGACCAGCTGTTTTCGTCGCGCCGCGATCTGGCCAAAGCGCGCTACGACACGCTCGTCAACAGCATGAAGCTGAAGGCCGCAACCGCGAACCTGACCGACGAAGACGTGCTGCAACTGAGCGCGCTGCTATCGCCCGTCGACGATGGTTTGCTGACCGCGTTGCCGGTCGCCCCGAGCGTCCCGCATCCGGGCGTCGCAGCCCGCGGCGCGGCCGGCCAATCGGGACGGCACACGATGCCGAAGACACCCGGCGCGCAATAGCGCCGGTGACGGCGTCATCCTCGACGCCGCGTTTCGCCTCAAGCCGACACCCTCCTTTCATCCGCCATTCGGTTGCATGCACAACCGAACGGCATCGTTGCACCGCACGTTTCCACCTCTCGGTTCCACGATGCGCCGCAGCGGCGTCACGCGCACCGCGACGACGCATCGCGCCGATCGATGCACCGCTTTGGTTCGCAACGACTCGATCGCATAGTCAAAAACGGCCGCGTCGACCCATATCGACGGACAACTCCGGAAGCTCTTACCGCTTGGCATATGCCTTGCATAAGAGCAAACGGCAAGCCATGCAGCCGTGCGCCTTACCGCGCAATCGACGCCTAAAAAGATTGACCATCCATGACATAGGGGAAGTAAATGAAACGTCGTAGTCTGTTGAAACTCGGTTCGATGTCTGGCGCTCTGGCGCTCGCTGGCCGTAGTCCGTTTGCCAATGCGCAGGATGACAAAGGCCCGATCAAGGTCGGCATCCTGCACTCGCTGTCCGGCACGATGGCGATCTCGGAGACGTCGCTGAAGGACACCGCGTTGATGACCATCGCGGAAATCAACAAGAGCGGCGGCGTGATGGGCCGCAAGATCGAACCCGTCGTCGTCGATCCGGCATCGAACTGGCCGCTGTTCGCCGAAAAAGCGCGTCAACTGATTACGCAGGAAAAGTGCGCCGTGGTGTTCGGTTGCTGGACGTCGGTATCGCGCAAGTCGGTGTTGCCGGTCTTCGAAGAACTGAACGGCCTGCTGTTCTACCCGGTTCAGTACGAAGGCGAAGAAATGTCGCGCAACGTGTTCTACACGGGCGCTGCACCGAACCAGCAGGCGATTCCCGCCACCGAATACCTGATGAGCGCGGAAGGCGGCGGCGCCAAGCGCTTCTTCCTGCTCGGCACCGACTATGTGTATCCGCGCACGACCAACAAGATCCTGCGCGCGTTCCTGAAGTCGAAGGGCGTTCAGGATTCCGACATTCAAGAGGTCTACACGCCGTTCGGCCATAGCGACTATCAAACCATCGTCGCGAACATCAAGACCTTCTCGCAAGGCGGCAAGACGGCCGTGATCTCGACCGTCAACGGCGACTCCAACGTGCCGTTCTACAAGGAACTGGGCAACCAGGGCCTGAAAGCGACCGACGTGCCGGTGGTGGCGTTCTCGGTGGGCGAAGAAGAACTGCGCGGGATCGATACGAAGCCGCTGGTCGGCAACCTCGCGGCATGGAACTACTTCATGTCGCTGCGCAACCCGACCAACGAGAAGTTCAAGAAGCAATGGGCCGACTGGGTCAAGGCCAACAGCCTGCCGGGCGGCACCAAGCGCGTGACGAACGACCCGATGGAAGCGACGTTCGTCGGTATCCATATGTGGAAGCAGGCCGTCGAAAAAGCGAAGAGCACGGATGTCGACAAGGTGCGCGTTGCGATGATCGGCCAGAAGTACGCGGCACCGTCGGGCTTCACGCTCGAAATGGACGGCAATCACCATCTGCACAAGCCGGTGATGATCGGCGAAGTGCGCGCGGACGGTCAGTTCAACGTCGTGTGGCGCACCAAGACCACGATTCGCGCGCAACCGTGGAGCCCGTATATCCAGGGCAATCAGGGCAAGCCGGATGTCGTCAGCTCGATTCCCGACTTCCTGCGCCGCCGTCGCGCTGCGTGATGTTGCCGGCGCAGCCGATGCTGCGTCCGACCTGATATCGGCATGCCGTCGAAAGCATGCTGCGGCGCGCGGGTTGCCCGGCAACCTCGCCGCCGTCGCATGCGGTACCGACTCACCGTTGCCGCGTGACCCGGTTAGCGGGTCAGCGCGGCAACGTTTTCGCTCTTTATTCACGCGCGGCGGCCTCGCGACGTCGCGCCGCCCCGCCGGTTTTACCTTCTAAGGCCAACCATGGCATCTCCCTTCTTCTCGTTCGTGCGGCGCAGTGTCGGCGCGCTCGGCATCGCGTTGCTGGCGGCGTTGCCGGCCGGCGCGTATGCATTGACGGCCGACGACGTCGCGCCGCTTGCCGGTGACGATTTCGACGCGAAGTCGGCGGCGATCGACAAGCTGATCGCCAATCACGACGCGCCGTCGATGGCGCTGCTCAAAGGCCTCAACGACGACAGCGCGCTCGCGACCGATTCGAACGAAGTGCTGCTGCAAGACGGCGACGCGACGAAAGACGCGATCACCGGCAAGACCGTTGCCGCCGACAATGCGCAGCCGATCACGCTGAACAACTTCCTGCGCTCGAAAGTAGCGGGCGCGCTGTCGGGTCTGCAACTCGACTCGCCCGACACCACCCAACGCAGCGCCGCGATCGAAGCGCTGCTGAAGAACCCCGACCCGTCGATGAAACCGATGATCGACGCGGCGCGCGCCAAGGAAAGCGATCCGAAGCTGAAAGCGCGTCTCGACACGCTGTGGGCGATGACCGCGCTGCACGACACCGATCCGGCCAACCGCCTCGAAGCGGTCAAGCTGGTGGCCGCGCGCCACAATCTGGAGATGAACGAACTGCTGCGTCCGCTGGTCGCGAAGAAGCCGGACGGCACCTTCGTCGAAAGCGACACGGCCGTGCGCGCCGCCGCGCAGGTCGGTCTCGACGAACTCGACTCGATCCAGCGCCGCAGTGAAATTGCCGGCACGCTGTTCGCCGGGCTGTCGCTCGGCAGCGTGCTGCTGCTGGCCGCGCTCGGCCTCGCGATCACGTACGGGCTGATCGGCGTGATCAACATGGCGCACGGCGAATTCCTGATGATCGGCGCCTACGCCACGTACGTCGTGCAGAACCTGTTCCAGCGCTATGCGCCCGGCGCATTCGACTGGTATCCGCTGCTGGCGGTTCCGGCGTCGTTCGCTGCGGCGGCACTGGTCGGGATCGTGCTCGAACGGCTGGTGCTGAAGCATCTGTATGGCCGTCCGCTCGAAACGCTGCTGACTACCTTCGGCGTCAGCCTGATCCTGATCCAGGCCACGCGGATGATCTTCGGCGCGCAGAACGTGCAGGTGCGGAATCCGTCGTGGATGAGCGGCGGCGTCACGGTGATGCCGAGTCTGATCCTGCCGTACAACCGCCTCGCGATTCTCGCGTTCGCGATGATCGTGGTCGGGATCGCGTGGGCGGTGCTGACCAAAACGCGGCTCGGGCTGTTCGTGCGCGCCGTCACGCAGAATCGCCGGATGGCGGCGTGCGTCGGCGTGAAGACGGCGCGGGTCGATTCGTACGCGTTCGCATTCGGCGCGGGCATCGCGGGTCTGGGCGGCTGTGCGCTGTCGCAGATCGGCAATGTCGGACCGGATCTCGGCCAGAGCTACATCATCGATTCGTTCATGGCCGTGGTGCTGGGCGGCGTCGGCCAGCTGGCGGGCACCGTGATCGGCGGCTTCGGCCTGGGTCTCGTCAGCAAGGCGATCGAGCCGTTCTGGGGCGCTGTGCTCGCGAAAATCGCGGTCCTGGTGCTGATCGTGCTGTTTATCCAGAAGCGTCCGCAGGGCATGTTTGCCCTGAAGGGCCGCAGCGCGGAGGCATGACATGACATCCCTGACTTCTCCCGCTTCCGTTTCACCGGACGACGACGCATCGGCCACCGAGCGTGCGTTGAAATCGGGCTTCGCGCTCGGTTTGCCGCCCCGTCCCGCGCTGCTGTCGCGGCGCGCGTGGCTCGCGCTGATCGCGCTGATCGTCGTGTTCGGGCTGGGTGTGCCGTTCGCGGCACTGGTGTTGCCGGAAACCAGCGCGTTCCATCTGTCCGCGTACATGATGACCATCACCGGCAAGTTCATGTGCTACGCGATCGCTGCGCTGGCACTCGATCTGGTGTGGGGCTATTGCGGCATTCTGAGCCTCGGGCATGCGTTGTTCTTCGCGCTCGGCGGCTATGGGATCGGCATGTACCTGATGCGCGCGATCGGCCATGAAGGCAAGTACGGCAGCGACCTGCCCGACTTCATGGTGTTTCTCGACTGGCATCAGTTGCCCTGGTACTGGCAAGGCACGCAGCATCTCGGTTACGCGTTGCTGCTGGTGGTGCTGGTGCCCGCCGTGATCGCGTGGGTGTTCGGCTTCTTCACGTTCCGTTCGCGGGTCAAGGGCGTGTATCTGTCGATCATCACGCAGGCCATGACCTTTGCGGCGATGCTGCTGTTCTATCGCAACGAGACCGGCTTCGGCGGCAACAACGGCTTCACCGACTTCAAGCGGATCGGCGGTTTTCCGATCACGCATCCGGGCACGCGCGCGGTGCTGTTGCTGCTGACGTTCGGCGTGCTGGTGCTGGCGTTTCTCGGCGCGCGTGCGATCGTCACGTCGAAGCTCGGACGCGTCGTCACCGCCGTGCGCGACGGTGAAACGCGGCTGATGTTTCTCGGCTACAGCCCGCTCGCGTACAAGCTGTTCGTGTGGACGGTTTCGGCGGTGTTGTGCGGGATTGCGGGCGCGCTATACGTGCCGCAGGTCGGGATTATCAATCCGGGCGAGATGTCGCCGGGCAACTCGATCGAAATGGCGATCTGGGTCGCGGTCGGCGGACGCGGCACGTTGATCGGACCGATCATCGGCGCGTTTGCGGTGAATGGCGCGAAGAGCTTTTTCACGGCGAATTTCCCTGAATACTGGCTGTTCTTTCTCGGTCTGATCTTCGTGCTGGTGCCGCTGCTGCTGCCCAACGGGATCATGGGTCTGATCGAGCTTGCGACGCGCAAGAGGAAACATTGATGAACGAGAACCCGATGGTGCCCGATCTGTCGTTGCCTGAAGCGCCGTCCGAAACGTCGTTGAGCGGCGTGGCCGGGATGGGTCACGCGGTCGTGCCGGGCGAGATCGACATTTCGCACGGGACGATCCTGTATCTGGAAGACGTGACCGTGAGCTTCGATGGTTTCCGGGCGTTGAATGCGTTGACGCTGTCGATCGATGTCGGCGAATTGCGCTGCATCATCGGTCCGAACGGCGCGGGCAAGACGACGATGATGGACGTGATCACCGGCAAGACCACGCCGGATAGCGGCAAGGTGTTTCTGGGCCAGACGATCGATCTGACGCGGATGAACGAACCGTCGATTGCGCGCGCGGGGATTGGTCGAAAGTTTCAGAAGCCGACCGTATTCGAGCAGCATCCGGTGTGGGAGAACCTCGAACTCGCGATGAAGGCGGACAAGGGATGGCTTTCGTCGTTACGTTCGCGGCTGGATCGCGAGGCGCAGGCGCGGATCGAAGAAACGCTTGGGTTGATTCGCCTCGAGAGCGAGGCGAGGCGATTGGCGGGCGAGTTGTCGCACGGGCAGAAGCAGCGACTCGAGATCGGCATGTTGCTGATGCAGCAGCCGTCGCTGTTGTTGCTCGACGAGCCCGCAGCCGGGATGACCGACCACGAGACGATGGAGCTGGCCGAGTTGCTGAATCATCTGCGCGGTACGTGTTCGATGATGGTCGTCGAACATGACATGGAGTTTGTGGCTGCGCTGGCTGGGGAGAAGGGACGGGTGACGGTGATGGCGGAAGGGCGCGTGCTCGCGCATGGGTCGCTGGATGAGGTTAAGCGGGATGAGGTGGTGATTGAGAGTTACTTAGGGCGGTGATTGCCGTGGGCTGGTTTTTGTGGTTTTGCAGTGGTTTTGCTTGGGCTGACTTGGGTTGATTTGGTCGTCCCGGTTTCGCGGTGGGTTGACTCGGTCGTCCCGGTTTCACGGTGGGTTGACTTGGTTGACTCGGTCGTCCCGGTTTCGCGTCGGTCTGCCTGGATCGTCCCTGTGCGGGACCGCACCTACTTTTCTTTGCTCGCGCAAAGAAAAGTAGGCAAAAGAAAGCGCGTTTACCTCGCGCTCCGTAGCGAGTGGCGTCTAGTAATTTTCGGGTAGTGGACCGCGCACGTTTGGAGTTGCCGGTCCGTTTTTCCCGGTGGTCCGCGCCCGCACATCCCGCCCGCTGCGCGGCGGTAGCCCACTTCAAAAACCAGTTTGCAGCAATGCCTTTCTTTAGTTTTACGACGGTTCCCGGGCTTGGATTTACCCGATTTTTTTACGGAGATCTGATCAGGGATGACAAAAAAATGGGGTTTGTGACCAACGAAGTGCGGTGTGCGAATGCCGCTGAGAGATAAAGACGGGGTTGTGCCCGTCGGCTGTCGCGGAGCGAACAGCCGGAACGAATGACTGCCTTGTCACCAAGACATGCGGTGCGGCAACTCAAATCGTGCGCGGTCCACTACCCGTTCTGGAAGGACGCCACTCGCTACGAAGCGGCGGTGTAAACGTGCTTTCTTTTGCCTACTTTTCTTTGCACGAGCAAAGAAAAGTAGGTGCGGTCCCGCACAGGGACGATCCAGGCAGACCAGCGTGAAAACGGGACAAGCGAGCGAAACCAGGACAACCGCAACAACACCAGACAAACCAGGCAAACCGGACCAACCAAAATGCTAGAAGTCGCAGACCTCAACCAATACTACGGCGGCAGCCACATCCTCCGAAACGTCAAGCTAACCGTCCCCGACGGCAAACTAACGGTACTGCTCGGCCGTAACGGTGTCGGCAAGACCACCTTGCTGCGCTGCCTGATGGGCACGGTCCACCCAAAGGCGGGTTCGATCACCTGGCGCGGTACGCCGATCACCAAACTGCCAACCCATGCCCGTGTCGCCACGGGCCTCGCCTACGTCCCGCAAGGCCGCGATATCTTCCCGCGCCTCACGGTCGAAGAAAACCTGCTGGTCGGCGCTGCCAGCAAAAAAGCGCCGTCGAAAATCCCCGACCGGATCTACGAACTGTTCCCCGTCCTCAAGGACATGAAATCCCGCCGCGGTGGCGATCTGTCCGGCGGACAACAGCAGCAACTCGCTATCGGCCGCGCACTGATGAGCGACCCGCAACTGCTGATCCTCGACGAACCCACCGAAGGTATCCAGCCATCGATCATCCAGGACATCGGCCGTACGCTGCGTCAACTGGTCGAGGAAATGGGCATGACGGTGCTGCTCGTCGAACAGTATTACGACTTCGCCAAAGCCATCGCCGACCGCTACTGGGTCATGAGCCGCGGTGAAATCGTCGCGGGCGGCGAAGGCGCGAACATGGACGACGACGGTGTACGCGCCCTTATCGCGGTTTGATTGAGCGGTTTGATCGCGCGGTTCGGCTGCACGGTTCGACCGGACCTGCCGCGCGGCACGAAACACGCCGCGCGCATCCGGCATCGGCAGTGCCGCCGGTATACGTCCATCCGCTCGAAACGGCCTGAAACCCCGTGCTATTCTCGCCGCACCGGATCGACGCAAAGCGCCGCACGTCGCGACGGCAACCGCAACGCCCCCTATCGCGCGCATCGCAGCCCGCTTCGCGCCAACGAACTCAAGCACGCCCAGCATGTCGCTTCACGAAAACCACGCCACCCTCGCGACGCCGCATGCATCGGCGCCCGACAGCCAGCCGGCCACCCACGCGCAATGGCGCGCGCGACTCGAACTCGGTTTTGCCGCGCAAGGCGCACGCACCGCACTCACGCATCGGCTGCATGACGGCCCGTTGCGGGTTCAACGTCCGCTGTATCCGGAAGGTCCGACGATCTGCCACGCGGTGATCGTGCATCCGCCCGGCGGTGTCGCGGGCGGCGACCAGCTGGATATCCAGGTATCGCTCGACGCGGGCACGCACGCGGTCCTCACCACGCCCGGCGCGACCAAGTGGTACAAGTCGAACGGACGCGAAGCGCGTCAGTCCATCGCGATTCGCGTCGGCGCGAACGCAAAGCTCGACTGGCTGCCGCAGAACAACATCGTGTTCGATCACGCGCATGCGTCGCTCGATTTCACGCTGACGCTCGCCGACGGCGCCACCGCGCTCGGTTGGGATGCGACCCAGCTCGGCCGGCAAGCGGCGGGCGAAAACTGGTCGGCGGGGACGCTCGGCGCAGTGTCGCGGATCGTCGGCGCGGACGGTCGCCTGCTGTGGCTCGAACGTGCGCATCTCGCCGCCGGCGACGCGCTGCGTCTCGCACCGCAAGGGCTGGCGGGATTCCCGGCGTACGGCACGCTGTGGGCCGTCGGTCCGGCGTGCGATGACGCGCTCGCCGAAACGCTGACTGCCGCGCTGCCCTTCTCGTCCGATCTGCGCGCGGGCGCATCCTGCGTGACGCCGGGCGTCGTGCTGGTCCGCGCGGTCAGCCGCTCGATGGAGACGCTGCAACACACACTCACGCAGTGCTGGCTGAAACTGCGGCCGATCGTCCATCAGGTGGACGCGAAGCCGCTGCGGATCTGGACGACGTAAGCGTCCCCGCAAACATCCACGCATCAGCGCCGCACCGCGATGCGTGGACCGCATTTCCGCCCGCAACCAGCGCCACCGATGTAAGCGCCCCGCAAGCGTCGCGCACCATCTCGACGCATCGATTCCCCACCGGAGTGCAGCACTGCGGCGCGCGATTGCGGGAATCGCGCCGGCACCTTCTTGGCACATCCTTTGCTCTCAGATAGCGCACGCCCGCTGTGGGCGCCTTGCCACCTGATCACACAGAACAAAGCATGCCTACGAACCCTTCCAGAAGCCGCCGCACCCATCTCGCCGCGCTGCTGCTCGCACCGGCTCTCGCAGCGTCGCTGCTGACGGTTTCGAGCGCCGCGAGCGCCGACACGCTCGACTCCATCGCCAAGGCCGGCGTGCTGAAAGTGGCCGTGCCGGAGGACTATCCGCCGTTCGGCTCGGTCGGTCCGGACATGAAGCCGCAAGGCTACGACATCGACACGGCCGCGTTGCTCGCCAAATCGATGAACGTGAAGCTCGAACTGGTGCCCGTCAACAGCGCGAACCGGATTCCGTATCTGCAAACCGGCAAGGTCGATCTGGTGATCTCGTCGCTCGGCAAGACGCCCGAGCGCGACAAGGTGATCGACTTCTCGACCGCTTACGCGCCGTACTACCAGGGCGTGTTCGGCCCGGCCGACGTCAAGGTCACCGGCCCCGCCGACCTGACCGGCAAGACCGTCGGCGCGACCCGTGGCGCGCTCGAAGAAATCGGGCTGACGCAAATGGCGCCGAACGCCAACATCAAACGTTTCGAGGACAACAACGCGACCATCGCCGCGTTCCTGTCCGGTCAGGTTCAGCTGATCGCCGCGGGCAATATCGTCGCCGCCGCGATCATCGCGAAGAACCCGCCGCGCCGCCCGGAACCGAAGTTCGTCATCAAGAACTCGCCGTGCTTCGTCGGCATGAACAAGAACGAGCCGAAGCTGCAGGCGAAGGTCGATGCCGCCATCGCCCAGGCCAAGGCCGACGGCACGCTCAACACGATGTCGAAGAAATGGTTCGGCGCTCCGCTGCCGGCCGACATGTAATCGACGCGAGGCACGATCTGCATCAGGACGGCACGCTCGAATCGCGCGATTTTCGTACGCGATGTAAGCGTGCCGTTAGTCAGACTTGATATGGTTGAAGGCTCGCGTTGCGAGCGGCGCAACGGTGTGACGGCGGCACGACTGTCGCCGCCACGCAGCCCGCCCGCGCGCGATAGAAACACAAGACTCCATGAGACCCGGCGCATCGCGTTTTCACGCGACGCGCATCACGACGACCACCACCTATCCGATGAAGCTGACACCCCGCGAAAAGGACAAGCTCCTGATCTTCACCGCCGCCCTGCTCGCCGAACGGCGTCGCGCGCGCGGTCTGAAACTGAACTATCCGGAAGCGATCGCGTTCATCACGGCGGCGTTGATGGAAGCCGCCCGCGACGGCAAGACCGTGGCCGAAGTGATGCACTACGGCACCACGCTGCTGACCCGCGACGACGTGATGGACGGCGTGCCGGAGATGATCCCGGACATTCAGGTCGAAGCCACCTTCCCCGACGGCACCAAGCTCGTCACCGTTCACCACCCGATCCCGTAAGGACCCGACGATGATCCCCGGCGAAATCCTCACCGACGACGGCGAACACGAACTGAACGCGGGCCGGCCGACCGTCAGCGTGACCGTCTCGAACACCGGCGACCGGCCGGTGCAGATCGGCTCGCATTTCCATTTCTACGAAGTCAACGACGCGCTGGCGTTCGATCGCGAAGCCGCGCGCGGCTTCCGGCTGAACATCGCCGCAGGCACTGCCGTGCGCTTCGAGCCCGGCCAGGAACGCACGGTCGAACTCGTCGAACTGGCGGGCGACCGGATCGTGTTCGGCTTCAACGGCAAGGTGATGGGCAAGCTGTAAGCGCGTTCGCCGCCAGACGGCACGCGCTCCGGCGATCCGACCACACGTCTTCGTCTCACTGACTCCATCAGCGTCCCGCACACACGGACCTCACACCATGACATTACGCATTGGCCGCCGCGCGTACGCGGAAATGTTCGGCCCCACCACCGGCGACCGCGTCCGCCTCGCCGACACCGATCTGCTGATCGAAGTCGAGCGCGATTTCACGACCTACGGCGAAGAAGTGAAGTTCGGCGGCGGCAAGGTGATCCGCGACGGCATGGGCCAGTCGCAGCGCGTCCATGCGGACGTGGTCGATACCGTCATCACGAATGCGGTGATCCTCGATCACTGGGGCATCGTGAAGGCGGATATCGGCATCAAGGACGGCCGCATCTTCGCGATCGGCAAGGCGGGCAATCCGGATATCCAGCCGGGCGTGACGATCGCGATCGGCGCATCGACCGAAGTGATCGCCGGCGAAGGCCTGATCGTGACGGCGGGCGGCATCGATACGCACATTCACTTCATCAGCCCGCAGCAGATCGAGGAAGCGCTCGCGAGCGGCGTCACGACGATGCTCGGCGGCGGCACCGGTCCGGCGACCGGCACCAATGCGACCACCTGTACGCCCGGCCCGTGGCATATGGAACGGATGCTGCAAGCCGCCGACGGCTATCCGATGAATCTCGGCTTTCTCGGCAAGGGCAACGTCAGCCAGCCCGCGCCCGCGCTCGAACAGATCGCGGCAGGCGCGATCGGTCTGAAGCTGCACGAAGACTGGGGCACGACGCCCGCAGCCATCGACAACTGTCTTTCGGTGGCGGACGACACCGACACGCAGGTCGCGATCCACACGGACACGCTGAACGAAGCGGGCTTCGTCGAAGCGACGGTCGCCGCGTTCAAGGGCCGCACGATCCACACGTATCACACCGAAGGCGCAGGCGGCGGTCACGCACCGGACATCATCAAGGTGTGCGGCGAATCGAACGTGTTGCCGTCGTCCACCAATCCGACCCGCCCGTACACGGTCAACACGCTCGAAGAGCATCTCGACATGCTAATGGTGTGTCATCACCTCGACCCGTCGATCGCGGAAGACATCGCCTTTGCCGAATCGCGGATCCGTCGCGAGACGATCGCGGCGGAAGACATCCTGCACGACCTCGGCGCGCTGTCGATGCTGTCGTCGGATTCGCAGGCGATGGGCCGGGTCGGCGAAGTCATCATCCGCACGTGGCAGACCGCGCACAAGATGAAGGTGCAACGCGGCGCGCTGCCGGAAGACGGCGCGCGTCACGACAATTTCCGCGCGAAACGCTATGTCGCGAAGTACACGATCAACCCGGCGATCACGCACGGCATCGCGCATGAAGTCGGCTCAATCGAGCCGGGCAAATGGGCCGATCTGGTGTTCTGGGAACCGGCGTTCTTCGGCATCAAGCCGTCGCTGATCCTGAAGGGCGGGATGATCGCGATGGCGCAGATGGGCGACCCGAACGCGTCGATTCCGACGCCGCAGCCGGTGCACTATCGCGAGATGTTCGCGACGCGCGGCGGCGCGCTGGGCCGGACGTCGCTGACGTTCGTCTCGCAGATGGCCGCCGACGCGGACGTCGCCGGGCGTTACGGTCTGAGCAAGCGTATCGTGGCGGTGAAGAACTGCCGCAACATTTCGAAGGCAGACATGATTCACAACGCGTGGCGCCCGGCGATCAGCGTCGATCCTGAAACATATCAGGTGATCGCCGACGGCCAGTTGCTGACGTGCGAGCCGGCGACGGTCTTGCCGATGGCACAGCGTTATTTCCTGTTCTGAGTTGAATCCACGATGCGCACCATCGATAAACTGATTGAACCGCATATCAAGCTGGCCGCCGTGCTGGTGAAGCGCGCGGCGACGTTGACACTGACTTTCGACGCACGTCGCAAGAGCCGTCTCGCCGCGACGCTCGACACCGGCGAGGAAGTGGCCGCTGGTGCTGCCGCGCGGCACCGTGCTGCGCGACGGCGACGTGCTGGTGGCCGACGACGGCGCGCTGGTGCGCGTGGTCGCCGCCGTTGAAACGGTGCTGTACGTTCGCGCGCGCGATCCGCTGACGCTGACGCGCGCGGCCTATCACCTCGGCAATCGTCATACGCCGGTCGAGGTCGGGGCCGATTATCTGAAGCTCGAATACGATCCGGTGCTGGCCGATATGCTGAAGCGGATCGGCGCGACGGTCGAACAGGTCGAGATGCCGTTCCAGCCGGAAAGCGGCGCGTACGGCGGCGGTCATAAGCACGGCCACGACGAAACCTTCGCGGAAGATTACGCGATCGCGCAGCAGGTGTTCGGCGAACATCATGGACATGGGCATTCGCACGATCATGGGCATGCGCACGATCACGGTCACGGTCACGGTCACGTAGACGCTCATGCTCACAAGCATGACCACGACCACGCGCACGACGATTGCAACGCCTGCGCTCACGACGGCCACACGCACAACCATGCGCATCGCTGAACTGACGGCGCTGCTGCATCTCGCATCGCCCGCGCTGCCGATCGGCGCATTCAGCTACTCGCAAGGGCTGGAAGCCGCCATCGAAGCGCAGCTCGTCACCGATGCCGACAGCGCCCGGAACTGGATCGCGAACGGCCTGACGAACGTGCTCGCGCACGGCGAACTGCCATTCCTCGCGCATCAGATCGAGCGCTGGCGGTCGCACGATGCGGCCGCGCTCGCTGCGGCGAACGCCGAATTCCTCGCAAGCCGCGAGTCCGCCGAACTGCGTCGCGAGACCGAGCAGATGGGCTGGTCGCTGCGGCAGTTGTGCGCGTCGCTCGAATGGGGCGATGAAGCACGTCGCGCGACGCTCGCGTCGATCACGCCGGTCGCGCAACCCACGGCGTTCGCGTTCGCTGCGTACACGCAAGACGCCGCGACCGAAGCCACGCTCGCCGCATACGCATTCAGCTGGGTCGAAAATCAGGCGGCGGCCGCGTTGAAAGCGGTGCCGCTCGGCCAGGTCGCGGGACAACGGATCATCGTTGCGCTGCGCGGCCCGATCGACGACGCCGTCCAGCGCGCGATGGCCACCTCGCCCGACCAGATCAACACTTTCGCGCCGCAGCTCGGCATTCTGTCGGCGCGCCACGAGTCGCAATATTCGCGGCTATTCCGCTCATAAGATCCAATCATGAACGCACCTTCGCACCACTCCACCACGCGTACCCGGAAACTGCCGCCGCTGCGCGTCGGCGTCGGCGGCCCGGTCGGCTCGGGCAAGACCACGTTGCTCGAAATGCTGTGCAAGGCGATGCGCGACAAGTACGACCTCGTCGCCATCACCAACGACATCTACACGAAGGAAGATCAGCGTCTGCTGACGGTCGCGGGCGCGTTGCCCGCCGAGCGGATCATGGGCGTCGAAACCGGCGGTTGTCCGCACACGGCGATTCGCGAAGACGCATCGATCAACCTCGAAGCCGTCGACCGGATGCTGACGCGCTTTCCCGATGCCGATATCGTCTTCATCGAATCGGGCGGCGACAATCTGGCCGCGACCTTCAGCCCGGAGCTGTCGGACCTGACGATCTACGTGATCGACGTGGCGGGCGGCGAGAAAATTCCGCGCAAAGGCGGCCCCGGCATCACGAAGTCTGACCTGCTGGTGATCAACAAGACCGATCTCGCGCCGATGGTCGGTGCGAACCTGGACGTGATGGCATCGGACGCGAAGAAGATGCGCGGCGAGCGTCCGTTCGTGATGTGCAACCTGAAGGCGCTCGACGGCCTTCAGGATGTGATCGCGTTTATCGAGAAGAAGGGCTTGCTGACGGTGTGAGGTCGGGCGCGGCGGGCGGACCCTTGCGGGTTCGCCAATCGGTTCGCCGACCGCGCCGGTCTTACTCCGGCAACAACGCCGTCAGCACATCCACCGTCCGTCCGGTCGCGCCGCGATGGCGCGCGGCGAACGCCGATGCCGCGCCGCTCATGGCCGTCCGGCGCGCCTTGTCGGCGAACAACTCGCGCAACGCGCGACCCAGATCCGCCGGATCCTGCACCTGAACCGCGGCGCCCGCCGCCACCGCATCCGCCGTGGCCTGCGTGAAGTTGAACACGTGCGGCCCGATCAACACCGGCACACCGACCGCGCACGCTTCGATCAGATTCTGTCCGCCCAGCGGCAACAGGCTGCCGCCGATAAACGCGAGGTCGGACGCCGCGTAATACGCGCCCATCTCACCCATCGAATCGCCGAGCAGCACGTTCACATCGGTCGACAACGCGGGCACGGCGGCCTGCCCCGACGACAACGCCACCGACGCAGCCGGCGCCCACGCCGAGCGTCGTTCCAGCCGCAAGTTCGCTTTGTCCACCAGCGCCGCGACTTCGTTGAAGCGCTGCGGATGACGCGGCACCAGAATCAGCAATGCGTCCGGCACGGCGTCGCGCAACGCGGCGAACGCCTGCAGCACCAGTTCTTCTTCGTTCTCGCGCGTGCTGGCCGCAACCCACACCGGCCGCGCGCCGATCGCCGCTCGCCACGCATGACCGCGCGCCGCCAGCGCAGGCGGTGTGCTCATATCGAACTTCAGATTGCCGAGCACCGCGACATTGCGCGCGCCCAGCGCGGTCAGGCGCTCCGCATCCGACGGACTTTGCGCGAGCACCCGCGAGAAACCGCCGAACACTTCGCGCGTCGCAGTGCCGAACTTCGCCGCGCGCTTGAACGAACGCGCGGACATCCGCGCATTGGTCAGCACCAGCGGCACCTCGCCGCGACGGCATTCGTCGATCAGCGTCGGCCAGACTTCGGTTTCCATCACGAGTCCGAGCGACGGACGCCACGCGCGCAGGAAACGCCGCACCGCATGCGGCATGTCGTACGGCAGATAGCTGCGCAAAACCCGGTCGCCGAAAATCTGCTCGCCGGTCGCGCGACCGCTCGGCGTCATGTGCGTCAACAGAATGCGCGCGTCGGGACGCGCGTGAAGCAGCGCGTCGATCAGCGGTTGCGCGGCGCGCGTCTCGCCGACCGACACCGCATGCACCCAGATCAGCGGACCCTGATCTTCCGGCAGGCGGCCGCGCGTATAACCGAAGCGCTCGCCGATATGCTCGCGGTACCCGCGCTCCTTGCGCGAGCGGATCAGCAGCCGCACCACCGCCACCGGCGCGATCAACCACCAGAGCGCTTTGTAGATAGCCCTCAGCATCGGCAGACCCCGGCCGCGCACACCGTCGACGAAACCAGCAGGACGCCGCTCAAACCAGGGCCTTGCCCTTCAGGCGCTCGAGAATACCGAGCGGCGCGCATTTGGGTTGCGCCATCGCCTTGACCGGCAGAAAGAAGGTCTGCTCCATCATGAACTGGCCGGACATCACCGCGTGCGAAGTCTGGTCGGAGTAGCAGATCCACACGCAGCCCGGCGGAAACGGCATGGTCTCCTGCGGACTCGCCTTCTGGTAGTCCAGATCGGCCTTCATGCCGTCGTGCAGATGCAGCATCAGATGATCGTATTCGCTGCGCGGCGTCTTGGTGATGTGCAGCAGATTCTGCAGCCACGCGGAACCCGGCATCTGCGGCTTGATGGTGGGCAGAAAGCGCTTCGCCATGTCCTCGAACGGTTCGCCGACGCGCCACACGCGCGGCACGCCGTTCGGGTTCACGTTGGTGAACACGCGCAGGATGCGTTCGCCGTAATTGGGCCGCGACGGAAACGCATCGACGTGCAGACGGCTATCGTCCTTGCGCCACGAGGTTTCACGGGTTTCGACCTGATGCAGACGCAGGCTCGTCGGCGCGACGCGCAGCGTGCCGTCGTATTCCGGGAACAGCGCATCGACCAGCGTGCGCGCATTCGCCTGATACCGCGCGATCAGCGCGCGAACCGCCGACTGCGTGACCGCGTCGCCGAGCACGCCGTGCAGCGCGCCGCCGTTCGGTTCGAGACTGATGTTCTTGCGGTTCGGATCGGCCAGTGCCGGATCGAGCAGCGCCTGTTCGCCGCCTTCGATCGCGAAACGCAGGTTCGGAAAGTACAGCACCTTGCCGCGCTCGACGCCGGCCAGCAACGTCTCGCGCGGCACGGACAGGTTCTGTCCGTGCCAGTCGGCCGACGCCACTTCAATGATTTGTGTATCGCTCATGATCGCCCTTGAGGCTGGGTTGCTGCGGTCTTGCCGCGGTTCTGCCGCGATAGGGTCGCCGGGCGGCCGCAATAAAGCCGGTGACGCAAAGGGCGCAACGCCGTTGCGCCGCTTCACACGCAGCGCGTGGCGAGCTTGGGAACAAGCGTCACAGCAAGCCGAAACCCGCCAGTGCGGACTTCACTTGCGAGAGCGTGGGCGGTTGCCCGGCCGTGCCGAGATTGATCACGTTCGGCGACCAGTAACCGCCCGTGCGCCACGCGGTCGCAAAATTGTACAACTCGATGGTGGGACGCTTCAGCGCAGCGGCGATATGGACTAGACCTGTATCAACGCCGACCGTCGCCGCCGCACCGTCGATCAGCCCGACCACCGCCGGCAACGACAGTTTGGGCGGCACGATGGCGGCCGCTCCGAATTCCTTCGCGAGACGCTCGCTGGTGGCGCGTTCCGCGTCACTACCCCACGGCAGCACGATCGACGCGCCGCGACGCACCAGTGCCTGACCGAGTTCGATCCACGCGGTATCCGGCCATTGTTTGTCGGCGCGCGAGGTGGCGTGAACGAACACCACGTAAGGCACCGGAAGATTCAGCGCGGCTTGCGACAGCGCCAGCGACGCGCGGCCGGTGTCCAGCCCGAAATCGATGTCGTCCGACGGTTCGGGGCGCGGATCGCCGAGCGCCGCCGCCACCAGCTGCCGGGTGCGCTCGACCACGTGCGTGCGCGGCTCGATCGGCACGCGACGGTCGTAGAAGAAACGCACCGGCCATTCGAAGCCCGCGCCGTCGGTGCGATTGGCGAGGCCGACGACCGGCCCGCGCGCCATGCTCGACACCCACGCGGTCTTGATCAAACCCTGGCAATCGATCACGAGATCGTAGTTTTCGGCGGCCAGCGCGCGACGAAACGCACCGATCTCGCGCCAGTTGTCGACCGACAGCAGACGCTTTTTCCAGCGTCGCAGCGACACGGGAATCGCACGGCGCACGCCGCCGACGAGGTCGACGAGACCCATGAAGCTCTCTTCGACCAGCCAGTCGATCTGCGCGTCGGGATGGCGACGACGAATGTCGGCGATGGCCGGCATGTTGTGTACGACATCGCCCAGCGACGACACGCGAACGATCAGTATCTTTTGCACGCTCAAGGGGGAATGCCGGTAACCCGGCCCGAAGACTCATTGGTGGAGCGCAATTTTAGCTTGCCGCCCGGATATTCAGGCGAACGCGCAAGAAAAAACGCGGCGCGGTCAAAAAGTCCGCGCCGCGTCCTGTCTTCAGCCCGCCGTCAGAACGGCAGTTTTGCGTCCGGCTTTTCCGCGAGGATCACGCGGCGGAAATCTTCCTGGATGCGTGAGAGTGCTGCGTCGTTGTCCGCTTCGAAGCGCATCACGACGACCGGCGTGGTGTTCGACGAACGGGCGAGACCGAAGCCATCCGGATACTCGACCCGCAGACCGTCGATCTTCACGACGTCGTCCGCGCCGGTGAACTGCGCGTTCTGCTGCATGCGTGCGATCAGTTCGAAGTTCTCGCCTTCTTCGAGCTTCAGTTGCAGTTCGGGCGTGGAATGCGAGTTGGGCAGACCGTTGAGCAGCTTGCTCGGGTCTTGCACGCGCGACAGGATTTCGAGCAGACGCGCGCCCGTGTACAGGCCGTCGTCGAAACCGTACCAGCGGTCCTTGAAGAACACGTGGCCGCTCATTTCGCCTGCCAGCGGCGCGCCGGTTTCACGCAGCTTCGCCTTCACGAGCGAGTGGCCGGTTTTCCACATCAGCGGCTCGCCGCCCTTTTCCTTGACCCACTTCGCGAGGTTGCGCGTGCACTTCACGTCGTAAATGATCTGCGCGCCCTTGTTGCGCGACAAGACTTCTTCAGCGAACAGCATCAGCTGACGGTCCGGATAGATGATCTGGCCGTCTTTCGTGACGACGCCCAGACGGTCGCCGTCGCCGTCGAACGCGAAGCCGATTTCGGCGTCGGTTTCCTTCAGCGCCTTGATCACGTCCTGAAGGTTTTCCGGATGCGCCGGGTCAGGATGGTGATTCGGGAAATTGCCGTCGATCTCGGTGAACAGTTCGACCAGTTCGCAGCCGAGCGCCTTGAAGAGTTTCGGTGCGAGACCGCCCGCAACGCCGTTGCCGGTATCGACGACGATCTTCAGCGGACGCGCGAGCTTGATGTCGCTGGTGATGCGTTCGAGGTACGCGTCGGCGATGTCGTACTCGGTGAACGAGCCGCTGCCTTCGGTGTAGTTTTCATCGACGATGCGTTGATGCAGCGCGAGGATCTGGTCGCCGTAGATCGCGGCGCCGCGCAACACCATCTTGAAGCCGTTGTAGTCGGGCGGGTTATGGCTGCCCGTCACGACGATGCACGAATCGACGCGACGCTCGCCGCCTGCGAGCTTCAGCGGCACGCTGGCCGCGAAGTAGCCGACCGGCGTCGGCACCATGCCGACATCCACCACGTCGACGCCTGCCGCGCGCAAGCCGTCGGACAATGCGGCGATCAGTTCGGGGCCCGACAGACGGCCGTCACGCGCGACCACGACGGCATCGCCGCCTTGCGCACGCACTTCGCTGCCGAACGCGCGGCCGATCGAACGTGCGGCGTCGGCGTCGAGCGTCTTGCCGATCACGCCGCGAATGTCATATGCCTTGAAAATCGATTTGGAGATCATGATGGGCTCACTTGCGTGCAATGGAAATGATTGACCTGAGCACCCGACGCGAGACGGTGATTCTCACGCGGCGCCTTGCCGGAAGCGATCCGGTTCCAACTTATAATTGCGCTTTTTCAGCTACGCCGTACTGGCGCCTATTCTAATGCTTAGACGCCCACTATCCACAAAGTTGCCGCGGCGCGCCAGCCTCGCCACGACAGCCGTGTTACAGATGGGCCCGCTGCCGCACGGCATGCCGTTCGCTGCGTCGAACCGCATGCCGGACAGCACGCTACACCGGCCGCGCCGCAACTTCTGTGCGCAAGCAGGCACCGGATGCTGACCTTCAGGCGCTTCGCCAACCCCGACGTCACCCGCGCCTTCGCCAACCTCGTCTGGCTCGGCATGGAGCGTCTGACGCAGATCGCGGTAGCGATTGCGATCAGCGGGATGCTCGCCCGATACTTCGGTCCCGACACGTTCGGTAAATGGCAATACGCCAACACGCTGCTGCTCGTGCTGTCGCCGATCACGTGGGTGTGCGGCGCGGAAATCCTCGTGCCGACCATCGTGAACCGTCCGGCCGGTCAGCTCGGCACCGTGCTGGGCAGCGCGTTCGCGTTGCGCATCGGCGTCTCCGCCTTTGCGTTGCTGCTGACATGGGCGGGCATCGCATCGGGCCTGACGGACCCGCTGGTCGGCGCGATGCTCGCCGGCCTCGCGATGACGATGCTGTTTCGCGAGCCGTTCGTCGGCGTAGTCAATGCATGGCTGCAAAGCATGACGTACAGCAAGCCGCAACTCGTGACGAGCATGGCTACGGCTATCGTCAAGGCTTTGCTGGTGTTCGCGCTGGTACGTGTCGCTGCGTCGCCGTCGCGCTTCGGCTGGCTTTGGGCGCTCGAATCCGCAGCGATCGGCGCAGTGCTGTTGTTCTACTACATCCGGCGACATGGCGGCAAGCTGGGCTGGCATCTCGATCGTGGTCTATTCCGCCATTTTGCGTCTGCGGGCACGGTCTTCTGGCTCGGTCTGATCGGTATGTACCTGTTTCTGAAACTGGACCGGCTGATGCTCGAACGGGCCATTTCGTTCGCCGATCTCGGCCGCTATTCCGCTGCGCAGCAACTCAACGAAAACTGGATCACGCTTGCGCTGATGCTCGCGCAAACCATCGCGCCCGCGTTCGTCTACCGGGTTCAGGATGCGGTGCAATTGCGGCGCAACATATGGCGTCTGACAGCGCTCACCGCGCTGTTGATGATCGGCGGCGCAGCCGTGCTGGACGTGCTTGCGGGCTTTATCATCCGGCGCGTGTTCGGTGCGGGCTACGAAGGCGCGATCGATATTTTCCGCTGGGCCGTGTGGCTGTCCGTGCCGGCCGGCATCGAGGCGATCGGGAATCTGATCGTGCTTAAATATCAGGCGAAATTCGTGTTGCTGACCAAGTGGCTGCTCGCGCTCGCGGTCGCCTTCGCGGTCAACCTGATCGCGATTCCGAGGCTTGGTTCGTACGGTGCGCTGGTCGGCCTGGCAGCCGGTTATCTGGCCGCTACATCGGTAAATCTTTATTACATCCGTTTCAAATTGCGCCCATGACGTTTCCCTCTTCCACTGCGCAATCAGAAGGCACGACGCTCGACGATGTCGTCGTGTTGATGCCCGCGTTCAACGCGCAGACCGACGTCGATCGCACGCTGGCATCGTTCGACGAAAGCGCGCCGGTTCACGTGCTGATCGTCGATGACGGCAGCGCCGTGCCGATCGTCGCGCCCACGTTGCCGGGCATGACGATCGACGTATTGCGGATGACGCAGAACGTCGGCATCGAACGCGCGCTGCAACACGGGATCGACGCGCTGGCCGCGCGCGGCGTGCGTTACGCGGCGCGCATCGACGCGGGCGATCTGAGCGTGCCGCATCGGCTCGCGCGACAGCGCGCGTATCTGGACGCGCATCCCGAGGTGGCCGGGCTCGGCATGTGGACGCAGGTCATCGCGCGCGACGGCACACCGCTGTTTATGCTGCAACCGCCCGCCGATCCGCGCGAGATTCGCCGGCAACGTTTTTTTCGTAGCTGCCTCGCGCATCCGTCGATGATGCTGCGCGTCGATGCGGTCCGCGAGGTGGGCAACTACCGCGCGCAATACCGTTCCGCCGAAGATCTCGACCTGTTCGTGCGGCTGATGGCGCGCTACGAGTGCGCCAATCTGCCGGTGCTGGGGCTCTATTACGAACTGAACGAAGGCGGCATCAGCGCGACGAAACGGCGCCGCCAGGTCGCCTCGACATTGCGGCTGCAATTACGTCACTTCACCCCCCTGAACCCTTATGACTGGCTGGGTCTCGCGAAGAACCTGCTGCACTTCGTGACGCCGTACAGCACGCTGCAACGGGTGAAGCGCACGCTGTTCGCCGCGCGCGGTAAACAATAAAACACGAATATCGCCGCATTTTTTGCGCTTTATCTTCGATTTAACTTCGCTTATTTTTTCTGACGACGCCCTCCGCATGAAGCCTCGCGATCTGTCCCATCCTGCGCCCGGCCGCGCGCTGCGCATCACGCTGGTGTGCAACACGGCGTTTGCGATCCATACGTACCGGCCGGGCCTGATTCGCCGGCTGGTTGCCGGCGGCGTCGACGTGACGGTGCTTGCGCCGCGCGATCGCACCTTCGACCTGATCGCGGCGATGGGTTGCCGCTGCATCGAGTTGCCGGTGGCGTCCAAGGGTACCAGTCCGCGAGACGATCTGCGGACCTTGTGGGCGCTGTACCGGGCCTACCGCACGGTGCGGCCGGACGTCGTATTTCACTATACGATCAAGCCGAATATTTACGGTTCGATCGCGGCGAAACTGGCGGGCGTCGCATCGGTGGCGGTGACTACCGGGCTGGGCTATGTGTTTATCCAGCAGAGCCGCGCGGCGCAGGTGGCGAAGAAGCTGTACCGTTTCGCGTTCCGGTTTCCGCGCGAAGTATGGTTCCTGAACCGTGACGATCTGGCCGCGTTCACCGATCAGAAGCTGCTGGTGCATCCGGATCGCGCGCGTCTGCTGCACGGCGAAGGCGTCGATCTCGATCACTTCGCGTACACGCCGCCGGCCGACGCGGACGCTTCCGGAGCGACGCAGCCGTTCACGTTCGTGCTGATCGGCCGGCTGCTGTGGGACAAAGGCGTCGGCGAATACGTCGAAGCCGCGCGCGGTTTGCGCGCGCGTTATCCGCAGGCACGCTTCGCGCTGCTCGGCCCGGTCGGCGTCGACAATCCGAGCGCGATCACGCGCGACGAAGTCGCCGCATGGGAACGCGAAGGTGTGATCGAGTATCTCGGCGAAGCGCACGACGTGCGGCCGGTGATTGCGGCCGCCGGATGCGTGGTGTTGCCGTCGTATCGCGAAGGCGTGCCGCGCACGCTGATGGAGGCGTCGGCGATGGGACGGCCGGTGATCGCGACCGATGTGCCGGGCTGCCGCGAAACGGTCGACGACGGCGTCAACGGCTTGCTGTGCACCGTGCGCGACGCGGCCAGCCTGCGCGACGCGATGGCGCGGATGCTCGACATGACCGACAGTGCGCGCCGCGCGATGGGCGAGCGCGGGCGACTCAAGGTGACCGTGGAATTCGACGAACGCGGGGTCGTCGAGCGGTACATCGAAACCATTAAGACATTGACGGGCGTATCACTTTAACGGAGCCAAGCATGACCACGAAGGGCACGATTCTGGTAACGGGCGGTGCGGGCTTTATCGGCTCGCATACGTGTGTCGAACTGATCAACGGCGGTTACGACGTGGTCGCAATCGACAATCTCGTCAACAGCAATCGCGAGTCGTTGCGGCGCGTCGAACAGATCACCGGCAAGCGCGTGGCGTTCTACGAAGCCGATGCGACGGATACGGCTGCGCTGAACCGGATTTTCGACGCGCATCCCATTACGGCCGCGATTCATTTCGCGGCGTTGAAGGCGGTGGGCGAATCGGTGCAAAAGCCGATCGAGTATTACCAGAACAACGTGGGCTCGTTGCTCGCGCTGCTGGCGGTGATGAAGGCGCGCGACGTGAAGCAGTTCGTGTTCAGTTCGTCTGCGACGGTGTATGGCGTACCGGAAAGCTCGCCGATCGACGAATCGTTTCCGTTGTCGGCCACCAATCCGTACGGACAGTCGAAGCTGATTGCCGAGCAGATTTTGCGCGATCTGGAGTTGTCGGATCCGTCATGGCGGATTGCGACGCTGCGTTATTTCAATCCGGTGGGTGCGCATGCGAGCGGCTTGATCGGTGAAGATCCGGCCGGGATTCCGAACAATCTGATGCCGTATGTCGCGCAGGTCGCGGTGGGGAAACTTGAGACGTTGCGGGTTTTCGGCGGCGACTATCCGACACCTGACGGAACGGGCGTGCGCGATTACATCCACGTCGTCGATCTGGCGCGCGGGCATTTGCTGGCGCTCGATGCGCTGGTCAGGCATGACGCGAGTTTCGTCGTGAATCTTGGGACGGGGCAAGGGTATAGCGTGCTGGATGTGGTGCGGGCGTTCGAGAAGGCGTCGGGGAAGGCCGTGCCTTATGAGATCGTTGCGCGGCGCGCGGGGGATGTGGCCGAGTGTTTCGCCGATCCGGCTAAGGCCGCGGAGTTGCTGGGGTGGCGGGCGGAGTTTGGGATTGAGAGGATGTGTGTGGATCACTGGCGGTGGCAGGAGGGGAATCCCAAAGGGTTTGGTTGAAGGGTTGGTTTTTGGGGTTGGGTTGGGTGCTCCTGGCTCGTCGTGCGCGTCCTGTTTTCACGTCGGTTTGCCTGGATTGGGTTGGTTGCTCATCGCTCATCGCTCATCGTGCGCGTCCCGGTTTCACGTCGGTTTGCCTGGATCGTCCCTGTGCGGGACCGCACCTACTTTTCTTTGCTCGCGCAAAGAAAAGTAGGCAAAAGAAAGCGCGTTTACACCGACACTTCGTAGCGAGTGGCGTCTACTGACTTTCGGGTAGTGGACCGCGCACGATTTGAGTTGCCGCACCGCTTTACTTGGTGACAAGGCAGTCATTCGTTCCGGCTGTTCGCTTCGCGACAGCCGACGGGCACAGCCCCGTCTTTATCTCTCACCGCTCTTCGCGCGCTTCACTTCGTCCGTCACAACACCCAGTTTCCTGGCATGCGCCGGTCGGTCACGCGCGCAAAATTCCAGGCCGCGCTGAACGTCGAAACCGTCGAGAAGTCGGGTGAATGCCGTGGCGCAAACCGGCCATTGAGTCGGACGGTGGAACGATCATGAAAGCGGGCGAATGGCGTGGCGCAAACCGGGCTGTGAGCCGACGCCGGAACGGTCCTAACGATGGGCGGATGCCGTGCGCAAACTGCGCTTTGGGCCGGACGCCAGAACCGTCGAAACGGCGAGCAAATGACGTGGCGAAAATGGGTTTTTGAAGCAGGCTACCGCCGCGCAGCGGGCGGGATGTGCGGGCGCGGACCACCAGGAAAAACGGACCGCCAACTCAAAACGTGCGCGGTCCACTACCCGAAAATTACTAGACGCCACTCGCTACGAAGCGCGAGGTAAACGCGCTTTCTTTTGCCTACTTTTCTTTGCGCGAGCAAAGAAAAGTAGGTGCGGTCCCGCACAGGGACGATCCAGGCATACCGACGTGAAAACGGGACGCGCGCGACGAGCGACAAGCGACAAGCGATGAGCAGCCAAACCGGGGCACGGCGAGCACCGCAAGCACCACAAGCACCCCCAAACCACGGCTCCGCAAAAAACCCAAAAAACCAAAAAAACCAAAAAACCGCAACCAAAACCTTCAAACCTGAAACACCGCCACCGCCTCCATCAACATCCCCGCCTGCTCCTCCAGCGACTTAGCCGCCGCCGCGGCCTGCTCCACCAATGCCGCGTTATGCTGCGTCACCTCATCGATCTGTGTGATCGCCTTATTCACCTGATCGATCCCGTCGCTCTGCTCCCCAGCCGCAGCTTCGATCTCCCCCATGATGTCCGTCACGCGACGCACCGACTGCATCGCCTCACTCATCGTCCGGCCGGCTTCGGCCACCAGCGACGCGCCTTCCTCGACCCGCACACCCGATTCGCCGATCAACGTCTTGATCTCCTTCGCCGCTGCACCCGACCGCTGCGCAAGACTACGCACCTCCGCCGCCACAACCGCGAACCCCCGCCCCTGCTCGCCCGCGCGCGCGGCTTCCACCGCGGCATTCAGCGCCAGAATATTGGTCTGAAACGCTATGCCTTCGATCATCCCGATGATCTCGGCCATCTGCCGCGACGACCCCGTAATCCCATCCATCGTCTCGACCACCCGCGTCACCACGCTGCCGCCGCGCACCACCGTCTCCAGCGCGCCGTGAGCGAGCCGGTTCGCCTGCTTCGCGTTGTCCGCGTTCTGCTTCACCGTCGCCGACAACTCCTCCATGCTCGCCGCCGTCTGCTGCAATGCGGCGGCCTGCTGCTCGGTACGCCGCGACAGATCCTGATTGCCCGACGCGATTTCGTCCGCACCGTGCGTGATCGAATCGGTGCTGCCGCGTACTTTCGATACCGTGTCGATCAGACCGTCGCGCATCTGCGTCAACGCGCTCAGCAACTGCCCCATCTCGTTACGCGAGCGCGCGCGGACGTCGATCGTCAGATCGCCCGCGGCAATCCGCTGGAAATGCGCAATGGTCTGATTGACCGGCTTGATCACCGCTGCCGACAAACCGACCCGCGCCGCCACGCCTACCCCCACCGCCAGCACCGCAATCGCGCCGAACAGCACGGTCAGCCATTGAAACCGCTGTGCCTGCGTGTCGCCGAGTCGCTGCGTTTCGGCGGCCTGATAACGGTCGAGCGCATCGATCGCCTTCGAATACGCGGCATAAAGCGTGTTCGCCGTCTCGCCCTGGAGATTGCGGAAGGTGTTGAAGTCGTTGTCGTTGAGCGCCTTGTATTCCGGCTCGATCGCCTGATCGACCAGCGCCTTGCGCGCCTGCTCGACGTTCTGCGCGAGCTTGCGCTCGTCGGGCGTCGAAAACGGTCCGTCGATATAAAGCCGGAAATCGTCGTTCGATACGCCCAGCAATTTGTACGCGCTCGGCAGCAGGTCGTCGGTCTGCTTGCCGACGCTAAACAGCGTCTGATAACTGCCGAGCGCCAGTTGCACCTGAAGCAGCTTCTCGGAACTGGCCTTCAAACGCGAAAACGAGGCCGCGCTCTGCTGGACTTCGTTGAAACCGCTGCCCGCAAGTTTCAGCGCGCCATAACCGACGCCGATCACGGTCAGCAAAAAAGCGACGAATACGCTGATCACCAGCGTCAGCCCGCCGCGAATCGTGATGTTGTTAAGCATGGAGTCTCCCCTTCGCCTGTCAGCGACTTATCATTTTTTTTCCCGATGCAGCCAGGGCGCGCGATGCGGATAGTTCGTCGGGTTGCACGGCGTGCGTGGGCCCGATCTGCCGCATGGATGGCGCGCGCAGTATTGCGCATCCGGTTTAACGGCCGGCGCGAGCGCTGTTTTGATAGGGGAAATCCATGATTACAAAGCGAATTTTTGGATTTTTCGACGCTGATATCCCAGTAAATGGACTTTCGTATCGGCGGCATCCACGACCGGATTGTTCGCGCGCGCCGGGTTATCGTCTGAAGAGGCGCGGCGCAAGCTTAGGTGACGGCGGGCGAGGATGATAAAGTACGCAACCATCGAAACCGGCTGCGGCAATCGATCAGTTCACCGTTGATCTCTCCTCCGGCGGCACGTGCTACATGTCAAGCAAGCGAGATCATCATGGCCGGCCGGATTACAACAGGCATTCGAATTAATTATATTTAGTTTTCAAATTGGCCGAACCCATTATGAACACGGAAAAGAAGGTCTCCATCGTTGCTCCATTTCACAACGAGGGAGAGAACGTCAATCTTTTCTATCAGGCAATCAATCAGGCCACCCAACATATCGGCGGCGTGACATTTGAAGTGGTCTGCGTCGACGATGGCAGCTCCGACGACACCCTTCAGAAACTGATCGAGATCGCCCAGACGGATCCGCGTTATATCGTGGTCGAGCTGTCGAGAAATTTCGGTAAAGAAGCCGCGCTGACGGCCGGTATCGACATGGCCACCGGCGACGCCGTGATCCCCATCGACGCCGATCTGCAAGACCCGCCCGAACTGATCGTCGACCTTATCAGCGAATGGGCGAAAGGCTTCGAGGTGGTG
This sequence comes from Paraburkholderia sp., assembly GCF_028283785.1. Taxonomy (GTDB): domain Bacteria; phylum Pseudomonadota; class Gammaproteobacteria; order Burkholderiales; family Burkholderiaceae; genus Paraburkholderia. The sequence continues at coordinate 340,023 of NZ_JAPWKB010000018.1, forward strand.
CTCGCGCGCCGGATCGACCGAAGCTCCGACACCTATCTGAAACGCAAAACCGCCAAACTGTTCTATCAGTTTCACAATCGCGTTTCGAGCGTCAAGATTCCGGAGAATGTCGGCGACTTCCGCCTGATGGACCGGGTGGTGGTCGACGCGCTGCAACGTCTGCCGGAAAAGCAGCGCTTCATGAAAGGCCTGTTCGCATGGGTCGGCTTCAAGACCACCACGCTCGATTACGTCCGCCATCCGCGCCTTGCCGGTAAAACCAATTTCTCCGGCTGGAAATTGTGGAATTTCGCACTGGAAGGCATCACCAGCTTCAGCTCGACGCCGCTCAAGCTGTGGACGTACATCGGCGGGATCGGCGCATGCGCATCGCTGATTTACGCGATCTATATCGTCGTGCGAACGTTGATTCACGGTATCGATGTGCCGGGCTACGCGTCGCTGCTGGTCGCCATTCTGTTTATCGGCAGCCTGCAACTGATCAGCGTCGGCATGCTCGGCGAATATATCGGCCGGATGTATATGGAATCGAAAAACCGTCCGGTTTATATCGTCCGACGAAAATACAACCTGGCTGACCAGGGAACCACGGCGGTCATCGCCGATAAAGACCGGGCATAAGATCGCGACCCGAACCATCATCGCGGCGACGCCATACGCGGAATAATTAACGTGAAAACCAAATCGAGTTCTCTGTCGGCAAACCTGCCGCCTTCCGTGTCGAGCGCGGAAAGGACGCACGCGCCGGCTGCCATCAAGGTATTTCTGACGCTATGTCTGCTGGTCGCCTGCGGAATCGCGGCGTCGATCGGCAAGGCGCCGTTTACCTTCGGCTCCGGCGACCACGCGCTGTTCCACGCATTCGGCCACTGGATTGCCGGCGGACAGGTATTCACGCGCGATTTCATTCACTTCAGAACGCCCGGTCCGTATTACTACTACGCGCTCGTCCAGACGCTGATGGGCGACCGCTTCGTGTCCACCAGCTTCGCGCTGCTCGCCGAAGCGCACGTCGGACAGGTGATCGGCAGCTTCTTTCTCGCGCTCGCGGTGTCGAAAGCATTCTGGAACCGCGCGTCGCTCGGACTCGCGTTCTGCACCGGCGTTCTGTTTCTGATCACGCCGCCGATCTATCAGTTGCGCACCGCCATTCCCGCACTGTGCCTCGCGCTCTATATTTTCTCGCTGGTTGCGCGCCCGAATGAAGGCCTGTCGCAACTCGCGCGGCTGGGCATTGTCGGCGTGGTGCTCGGCATGTGCTTCTGGTTCGGCCAGGAAGTGTTCCTGTTTCTGTCGCTCGCGATTGCCGCCGCCGAATTTTCCGCTTATCGCCGCTATACGTTCAAACAGGCTTTCGGCCGTCTCGTGATTATCGCGATCGGCGCGCTGACGCCCATCCTGCTCGGCCTTCTTTATTTCTACTCGGCCGGCGTCGATATCAGGCAGTTCCTGTACAACACGACGTACTACGCGTTCTTCATCCAGCCGAAGGGCATGGATCTGCCGTTCCCGCCGTTCAGGTTTCAGAACGCCATTTATTACGTGTGGCTGCTCACCTATATTTTCGCGGCGTTCGCATTCACGCTGAGACGAAAACTGTTTCACCCGGCTGCGATTGCGCTGATTGCCTATACCGGTCTGCGACTGATTTCGATGCTCGGCCGCGCCGACTTCCTGCATCTGCTGTTTTCGATTTCCGAGCTGTTTATCCTGTTGCCGGTTTCGCTGTTTCTGCTGGTGGGCGTCAGGCGTGAGGACATCGTCCGGCGTTTCGTTCCGGCGCTGCTGGTCGCGATTTTCTTCGCGGTCGTGCTGCGGATCGGCACGCACGGATCGGCTAGCGTGCTGCTGATCATTCCGTTCGTGCTGTTCGGGCTCAGCTACGTGACGTTTTTCGGCGGCTCGACGGACCCGCTGGTCTCGCGGATGGCCGTGCCGTCGCTTGCGTCGATGTGGGCGGCAAGCCTCGCGGGCTTTCTCTGGATCTTCGCGCTCGGCTATCCGACCACGTGGGGCACGTTCACGTTCGACTACGATTCCTACCAGTACAAACCCGCCAACGCGTTCAGCGGCGTGCAGATGTCGCCGCAGCGCAAGCTGGAACTGGAAGCGGTGCAGCAGGAAATCGCCACGCGTCATGCGCAGATGATCTTCAGCTATCCGATCCGCGCCGAGTACTACGCCTTCACCCAACTTCATGCGACGCGCTTTATCGAGTTCGCGCCGCAGACCACGCCGACGGACGTCGCGAACGCGATCGCCGACCTTCAGAAATCGCGCCCGACACTGGTGTTCCGCGATCTCGTGCAAGTGGCCGGCTTGTCGCCGCAACTGCATGATCTGTCGAACTACATCATGACGAATTACACGCCGGTTCGCGTGCTCCAGTACGACACCAACCTGGAGATCATGGTGCCGAAGGCCAAGCCGTCGCTAGTCAACCGTTTCTACGACAACGTCTACACGTACAACAAGAACCACAAAGCGGTCGAAGCGCTGCTGCGTCCCGACGAGGAAGGCAAAACGATGCTGATCCTCGGCGTCAACGCAGGCAGTGCGGTGTTCCGGTTCCCGTCGTGCGAAGACTGCGTGGTGCAGATTCGGGTTCACGACGTGCAGCGCGCGGCCACAGAAGGCGACGTCACGATCGTTCGCGATGGGAAGTCGGTGACGAAGACGCTGTCGGTCAACGACAACGTCGTGCAACTGCCGGTTCCGGCCGGCACCGGCGAGATCGAAGTCGATCTGAAGAGCCACGATCCGCAACGTCCGGTGTTCTGGCGCGATCCGATGCTGAAAGCGCGCACGCAGTAATCCAACCCGCAACCGAGGCCAAGGCGGCATGCTCATCAAGCTGTTTTTACGTTTTGCCAGTGCCGGCGCGACCGGCACGCTGTGCCAGTACGTGATCCTGTTTATCGTCGTGCAAGGCGCAGGCGGCAATCCGGTGCTCGGCTCGCTGCTCGGCGCGCTGGCGGGAGCGGTCGTCAATTACGTGCTGGCGTATTCATTCGTTTTTCGCAGCACGAAAAAGCATACCGAGACGATCTACAAGTTTCTGATCATCGCGGGTGGCAGTCTGCTGTTGAATACGGCGTTGATGTATCTGCTGACGCAGATGCTGCACGCGAACTATCTGCTGTCGCAACTGCTCACGTCGGGCCTGCTGCTGCTTTACAGTTTCGCCGCCAACTCGGTCTGGACGTTCAAGGAACATCGCTAGGGACATCGTCGGACGCGGCGATTGCCGCCGCGCACCGTCGAAGTCCGACGCGTTTCATTTGTATAATGCCGCGTCTCCGTACAGGCTCTCTTTCATGCTCAGTTTCGCGCTCGGCTTCATCGTCTCATTGCTGGTCACGCTGCTGATCGTCCGGTATGCGCATCTGCATGAAAAATTCTCGACCGACACGGATCTCGCCGGCGTGCAGAAATTCCACGCACGCCCGGTGCCGCGCATCGGCGGAACCGGCATTCTGATCGGTCTCGTGCTGTCGGCGCTGCAATTGCATTACGCGTATCCGGCGGTATCCGGCGGCATTCTCGGTCTGGTCGCGTGCGGTTTGCCCGCCTTCGGTTCCGGCCTCGTCGAAGACCTGACCAAACGCGTGTCGCCGTTCGCGCGCCTCGTCTGCACGATGGCCGCCGCCGCCCTCGCCTATTTCTTCCTGAATATTGCGGTCACGCGGATCAGCGTGCCGCCGCTCGATTTTCTGCTGTCGTACGCGGTGATTTCCTGCGCGGTCACGGTGCTGGCCGTCGCCGCGCTCGCCAACGCGATCAATATCATCGACGGCTTCAACGGCCTTGCGTCGATGGTCGCGTTCATGATGTTCGCGTCGCTCGCTTACGTAGCGTTCGAGGTATCGGACCCGGTCGTGCTGTCGGCGTCGCTGATCATGATGGGCGCGGTGATGGGCTTTTTCATCTGGAACTTCCCGGCCGGTTTGATCTTCCTCGGCGACGGCGGTGCGTACTTCATCGGCTTTATGCTCGCCGAACTGTCGATCATGCTGGTGATGCGCAACCGCGATGTCTCCGCGTGGTATCCGGTGCTGCTGTTCATGTACCCGATCTTCGAGACCTGCTTCTCGATCTACCGGAAGAAATTCATTCGTGGCATGTCACCCGGCATCCCCGACGGCGTGCATCTGCATATGCTCGTCTACAAGCGGCTGATGCGCTGGGCAGTGGGTTCGCGCGCCGCACGCGAACTGACGCGGCGCAACTCGCTGACGTCGCCGTATCTGTGGCTGCTGTGCCTGATCGCGGTGATTCCCGCCACGCTGTTCTGGCGGCACACGCTGCACCTGTTCTGCTTCGTCGTCGTCTTCGCGCTGACGTATGTGTGGCTCTATATGCGGATCGTGCGCTTCAAGGCGCCGCGCTGGCTGGTGGTGCGCAAAGGTCATCGGTAAATAAAAAAGGCGCTCGAACGAGCGCCTTTTTTTACCCTCGCGATTCAACCGAATCGCATCGAACCGTCCCGAATCACGATGCCTGCGCCACCGGTGTGACGCTGCGCAACGCCGGCGCAACCGCCGGTTGATACTCCGGCACCCAGCGACGCAGATCGCGCCGCACTTCGTCGTCGTTCGGCACGCGGTGCTGCATCAGCCACGGCAGCAGCGTATCCAGCAGATCGTCCGATACTTCACGCGCCCGCGCGATGCGCAGCTTCGGATGCGGCGTACGCGTGGTGGTTTCGTCGCACGCCAGCAGTTCTTCGTAGAGCTTTTCGCCGGGACGCAAACCAGTGAACACCACGCGAATCTGTTCTTCGGTGAAGCCGTACAGACGGATCAGATCGTGGGCGAGATCGGCGATCCGCACCGGCTGGCCCATGTCGAGGATGAACACTTCGCCGCCATGTCCCATGCTCGACGCCTGCAACACCAGTTGCGACGCTTCGGGGATCGTCATGAAGAAGCGGGTGATCTCCGGATGCGTGACCGTCACCGGACCGCCGCGCGCAATCTGTTCCTGAAACTTCGGCACCACACTGCCTGCGCTGCCGAGCACGTTGCCGAACCGCACGGTCTCGAACTTGGTGCGCTTCGCGCTTTGTTGCAGCGCGGCGCACGCCATTTCGGCGAGGCGTTTGGTCGCACCCATCACGTTGGTCGGGTTGACAGCCTTGTCCGTGGAAATCAGCACGAAATGCGACACGTCGTGGCGGATCGCCGCGCGCCCGACGCGGTACGTGCCGAGCACGTTATTGCGCACCGCCTGCCACGTATTCACCTCTTCCATCAGCGGCACATGCTTGTATGCGGCTGCATGAAACACGATGTGCGGACGATAACGGCTCATCACCTGATCGAGCAGCAGCGAGTCTTTCGCGTCGCCGATGGTCGGCACCACCGACACTTCCGGATAGGTATCGCGCAACTCTTCGTTGAGGCGGTAAATCGAGAATTCGGAGATGTCGAACGCGATCAGCTGGACCGGTCCGAAACGCAGGATCTGACGACACAGTTCCGAGCCGATCGAGCCGCCCGCGCCCGTCACCATCACGACGCGATTCTTCAGCAGCGCTTCGACGTGCGCGGTGTCGATCGCGACGGGGTCGCGGCCGAGCAAGTCTTCGAGGTCGATCTGACGAACCCGCGACAGAAAGCCCTGACCTTGCGTGAGCGGCGTAAGCGCAGGCAACACCATCGCGCGGACGCCGGCGCGCACGCACAGCGTTGCAATACGCCGATGTGCTTCCACCGATGCCGACGGCACCGCGATGATCACGTGTTCGACCTTGAGGTCGGCGGAGATTTTCTGCAGATCGCTGATCGCGCCAAGCACGCGATGACCGTAGATTTCGCGGCCGTGCTTGACCGGATCGTCGTCGAGCAGGCCAGCGAGGCGCCATTCGCCGGAGCGCTTCAGCTCACGCACGAGACTCGCGCCCGCCGTGCCCGCGCCCAGCACGAGCACCGGCTTGCCCTGTCCGACCAGACCGCCGTATCGATAAAATTCCTTGGCTGCGCGATACAGTGCGCGCGAGCCGCCCATCGCGAGAAACAGCAACATGGGCGACACGATCAGCACCGAGCGCGGCACGACCGGATGCGGCTGAACCAGCACCGAGCCGATCACCACCGCGACCGCGCCGACCGACACGGCCTTCGCGATACGCACCAGGTCGGGCAGACTCGCGAACACCCACATACCGCGATACAAACCGTAACCGCGAAACATCACCGCATACACCAGCAGCACCCACATCAGCGCATGCAGGCCGCTTTCCCAGAACAGCGTGGGCACCGGACCATTGAAGCGAATGACGTAAGCCAGCAGCCAGGCAAGCGCTACCGCACACAAATCGAACGCAAACGCACTGAACGAAAGCCACCGGGCTTTGAATGTTTTCATTTGCGTAGAACCTCAGGGTTGCTCAGAACGAGACAAGTGACGACGCCAGCGCACGTCTACGCACACACCGGCGAACACAAGTACAAAAGCCCATGCAACGACGACCAGCCATTGATAGACGGGAGCAAAGCCCATTGCCCAGATAGCAAGCATTATGCCCGCCAGCATCAGCAAATACCAAATCCGCGCCGTGGACGCGTGTCCCAAGCCGGACTGCACCATGCGTTGATAATAATGCTCGCGATGTGCCTGCCAGAACTTTTCGCCACGTAACAGACGTTTCAATAACGTAACCGACGCATCGCCAATAAAAGGTGCGAAACACATTGCCGGAAACCAGAGCGGCCAGACGCCGTTTCGCCATCCCCAGTAACCGAGCGCACCGGCGAGAAATCCGAGTGGAATCGATCCGGCGTCGCCCAGAAAAATACGCGCGGGATGGAAGTTGAACAGCAGAAAGCCAGCCGCCGCCGCCGCGACGACCGTGGCGGCCAGCGCGAGCGGCCAGGCCGGTGGCGCGGCGCTCGCCGCGGCCAGCGCATAGCCGCCGAAGCCGAACAGCGCCATGCCGCCCGCGAGGCCGTCGGCGCCGTCCATGAAATTGTATAAATTCACCAGCCACACGAGCAGGAACGCCAGGCCGACCAGCATCCACCACGGCACATCGGCCGGATAGAGCGCAACCAGCGCCGCCACCGCCGCGACGTGGCCGCCGAACCGCACGCGCGCGGGCAGGCCGCGCCGGTCGTCGATCTGCGACAGCAGCGCGAGCAGCCCGGCCGCGAGCGCGGGCAGCCACAACGACGGCGCAATCACCACCGTCAGCACGACGACCACCGGCACGATGCCCCAGCCGCCGACGCGCGGCGTCGGGCGGGTATGCAGCGAGCGGTCGTTGGGGATATCGGTGGCGAGGCGCCATGCGAGACCGGTGCGCAACAGCGCCCAGAGAATCGCCGCGCACGCGCCGAGCGCGACCAGCGCCCAGATCAGCAGGCTGACGACGGGACCGGCAAATAACGGATCAAACGACATAGGTTCGGGTCAATGGGTCGAGCGGTACCAGGCAGCCGTTTCCAGCAATCCGTGTTCGACGGTATGCGGCGGATACCAGCCGAGTACTTCGCAAATATGGGTACTGTCGACGCGCAATTCGCCGATCAGCCGGTCGATCTGCGGCGAGCGGCCGGTCAGACGGCCGGCCAGACGAAGCAACGATACCGGAACCGGCCAGAGCCGGGCCGGCACATGAAGCGGTGTGGCGAGCGCGCGCGCCAGTTCCGCGACGCTCAGATCGCGGCCGTCGGTGACGTGGAACGTTTGCCCGGCCGCGCGCGGATGGGCGATGCAATGGACCAGCGCATCGGCGAGGTTATCGACGAATACCAGACTGCGTCGCGCGGCAATCGCGCCGAGTGGCAACGGCACGCCATTGGCAACGGCGCGCATCAGTTGCAGGAAGTTGGCGCGCACGCCAGGGCCGTAGACCAGCGGCGGACGCACGATCACGATCTCCATCCCCGACTCGCGACCGAACGCGATCAGCGCGAGTTCGGCCTCGCGCTTGGAGATGCCGTACGGATCGGACGGCGCGGCCGGATCCTGCTCGGCGATCGCGCGTGTCGTGCTGCTTTCCGCCACCGCCTTGATGCTGCTGACGAACACGAAGCGACTCGCGCCCGCGCGCCGGGCCGCCCGCGCGACGCGCAATGCGCCTTCGACGTTGGTGGCGCGATAGACCGCCAGCGGGTCCGCTGCCGTTTCGTTCATCATGTGCACGCGGGCCGCGAGATGGATCACCGCGTCGCACCGGAAACCGGCCGGCCAGTCGGCGTCGATCGCGTCGAAGTCGGCACTCGTGTGCAGCCATTCCCGCACGCCCGGCATCGTGCTGCGCGGTTGGCGCACCAGACCGAACACCGTGTCGCCGCGTTCCAGCAACGCGCGCGACACCGCGCGTCCAACGAAACCATTTGCGCCCGTAACGAGGACTGATAGCGGCATAGAGATCGGCAGGGAATTCGTAAGTAAGGGTTTGACAGGCCCTGTCGACAGGGCGGCGTATTGTATGCGTGATCACTCGGAACCCGCAGATTGTGACGTGTTTTAAGCTAAAATTGCGAATTTTGGTGCGCCGCGCAAATTGGAAACAAAGGGAAACCGTCCTTTCCACCTGTTCCCTAAGCACGTACCATCCCGTAGCATCTGCGCTATCGGCGCCGGCCTGCTTCTGCAAGGCACGCTTACCCATAATTCAGATCCGAGCGCACATGAGTCCTTGCACCCGTAAACGACAGTCTGCCGATCGTCCGCGCGCGTTGTCCCGCCGCGCCCCGGCACAGGGCTGTCAGTCTGGCCGCGTTTCTCTACACAGATAGAGTCGCAGCAGGCTTCACTTCGAAGACGCCCTTAGCGGCCGAAAAGTCACGAACCGTTTACGCATGAGCCAAGCATTCAGGGTTGCCACAATGAAAGTTCTGTTCGCCACCTATCCCATGGCCTTCCACACCCCGGGCGGTGGGGAAATCCAGTTGCTCGCCTACGAAAAACATCTGCCCTTGCATGACGTGGGTGTCACCCTGCTCGACCCGTGGAAGCCGCGCTTCCTCGAACACGACCTCGTCCACTTTTTCTCGTGCGTCGGCGGGTCGGTGCATTTGTGTCATTTCGTTAAACAGCTCGGCTTGCCGCTGGTCGTGTCGTCGAGCCTGTGGGTGACGGAAGAGACCCGGCACCTGTATCCGTGCGAAGAGATCCGGCATCAGTTCATGCTGGCCGACCGCGTGATCGCCAACTCGATCGTCGAATGCGAAACGCTGGCGCGCGTGTTCGATTTGCCGCGCGACAAATTCGTCTCGGTGCTCAATGGCGTCGACGATATTTTCTTCGAGCCGGTCGCCGAAAAACTGTTTCGGGAAACATTTAATATCGCCGGCAGCTTCGTGCTAAATGTCGGCAATATCGAGCCGCGTAAAAATCAGTTGTCGCTGATTCGCGCGATGAAACAGATTCCCGATATGCAACTCGTGCTGATCGGCCATGAACGCGATCCCGCTTACGCGAACGCGTGCCGTGAAGAAGGCGGCGATCAGGTGCGCTTCCTCGGTCCGATCGGACACAGCGACCCGCTGCTGCGCTCCGCCTACGCGGCATGCGACGTGTTCTGCCTGCCCAGCACGCTCGAAACACCCGGACTCGCCGGACTCGAAGCGTTTGCCACGGGCGCAAGTATTGCGATCACCGAAGTCGGCTCGACCCGCGAATATTTCGGGCAGGCGCCGAACGTCGAATTCCTGAATCCCGATAGCGTGCCGTCGATCGTCGAAGCGATCGACCGCGCCCGCATCGGTCAACGCAGCGCCGCAATGCCCGCATCGAACGATCGGCACGACCTGTCCTGGCGAAATATCACGCGTAGTCTCGCCGACGCGTATTCAACACTATTGCCGGGGAAATGAAGATGCCCAATCCGCACGCCAATGCGCGTTTGCAACAAGAGATCGTCGACCAGCTTTTGAAGCCGTCGGACAAAACGATCAACGACGCCGGCGCGCGGCTTCCGGAAGCGCTGCTCGGCTTGTGGGCATCGCTCGGCTACGGATACCAGAAGATGTATCCGCTGAACGACATGGCTTCGGTCGACGACTTCACGTTCTGGTGGTTGCACTGGGGGCATAAAGAGCACCCGGGCTTCGGCGCGCATATCAACCGTTACCTGGTCGATGCGCTGCATGCCGATGCGCATCTCGCGATGCACGGCGAAACGCTGAAGCAAGGCGTGTCGCCGTTGATCGACCTGCTGTATCGCAAGCGCGACGACCTGAAAATCATCTACTCGGTCGACGGCAAGCCGCAAGTCGATTCGCTGCTCGAATGGTGGTACACGTTCGGCTTCCGTGAATACCGGATTCCCAATTTCGGCCTGTCGCTCGACCTGATGTCAGTCTTGTCCGAGGTCGACGGCTACGGCGATTTCGGCTACGGCGAGCAGTTCACGCGAGCCCCGCGCTACCTGTTCCAGTACATCGGCGCGTGGCGTCAGGAATACGATATCTACGATGTCGTCGGCACGACCGGGCTGATCCAGCACATTGTCACCGAACTCGTCGAAACGCCGGACGAATTGCGGGTGTTCTTCACGACGCGCGCGCTCGACAGCCTCGCGGAACTGACCAACGACTTCACCGAGTTCGACAACGACGGCTTCCGGAAATACTGCTTCGCCTTCTGCACGTGGGGACAGCAAGACGTCTCGCCGGACGCCGATGCGTGGTGGACTGCGACGGGCCAGCAGCAATGCCGCGGCTTCATCGCCGCGCTGAAAGGCCAGACGCGCGGCATCAGCGGCTTCGTGGACCGGCAACATCCGGGCAGGCATGGCGCGGTCAGGCAACTGATCGATGCGGCGAAGGCCGCGTACCTGTCGCCGGATCGTGCGGTGACGGAACCCGGTCCTTCCGCGTCGCTGCCGCCCGAGTGGGCCGCGGCGTGGCACAAGGACGACGCCGCCGGCTCGTTCGGTTACGGCGACACGTTTACCGGCATCACGCGTCATCTGTATGCGACCGTCGAAGCCTGGCGTCGTGTGTACGACTTCAACCTGCTCTCGGGCGTGACCAGTCTGCTGCGCCATGTCGTGCTCGACCTGACCCACGGCCCGGACGACCTGTTCCTGACGTTCAACACCGCCGCAATCCACACGCTGTCGCGTCTGACCGCCGATTTCCGCGATTTCGACACCGCCGAATTCAAGCGTTACTGCTTCGACTTCTGGATGTGGACGAAGCCCGCCGACGATATCGACGTGAATGCATGGTGGGACGACACTGGCCGCGCGCGGTTCAGCGGACTGGTGCAGGCACTGATCGCGTTCCGCGCCGCAACGCTGCCGCTCGACATTTACCTGAACGAGCAGCGCGACATCAGCCGCGCACGCGGCGACGGTCCGAGCGTGTCGATGATCGGTTATCCGCACGGTGCGTTCGGTATCGGCGAAGACGCGCGGCTCGTCGGCAAGGCGCTGGAAATCGCCGGGCTGAAGAGCGAAACGTATATGTCGGCGCGGAAAATCATTTCTGCATCGCCCGAGTTCGAAAAATTCCCGCCGGTCACGCAATACGCCGGCTCCGACGTCACGATTTTTTGCATGCCCGCGTTCGATACGCTGGCGCTGCTGCATGACTTCGGGCCCTATCCGTTCACCACCGGCTACCGGATCGGTTTGTGGCAATGGGAATTGCAGGAGTTTCCGGACGAAGCGATGGCGGCCTTCAGCCTCGTCGATGAAATCTGGACCATCTCGGAACACGCGGCCCTTTCGTTCCGCAAAAAGACCGACAAGCCGGTTCACGTGATTCCGCTGCCGGTCGCGTCCGACCTGATCACGCCGGTCGCGCGCTCGACGTTCGGCATTCCGGAAGACGCGTTCCTGTTCGGCTTTGCGTTCGACGGCGCATCGTTTATCGCGCGCAAGAATCCGCTCGCGCTGGTCGAAGCATTCCAGCGCGCGTTTCCGAAATCGGACACCAGCGTCTGCCTGCTGATCAAGGCGATGAACTCGCAAAACGAGAGCATCTGGAAAGAATGCCTGTATCGCGCCGATACCGACCCGCGCATCGTGGTGGTGGACGAAGTGCTGTCGCGCGGCGAAGCGAACGGGCTGCTGAATGCGTGCGACTGCATCGTGTCGCTGCACCGCGCGGAAGGTTTCGGCCGGGTGATGGCCGAAGCGCTGTATATGGGCAAGCCCGTGATTACATCGCGGTATTCGGGCCCGCTCGACTTCGTCACCGACGACACCGCCTATCTGGTGGACGGCGACCTGGTCGATATCAAACCCGACGACTATCCGTTCTGGAAAGGCAATCGATGGTTCCAGCCGGACATTCAACAGGCGGCCGACGTGATGCGCGACGTCCGGAAAAATCCCGACGAGCGGCAAGCCAAGGCGGCGGCAGGTCGCATCAGCATCCGGGCGGACTATTCGCCTCAGGCCTGCGCTAAATTCGTCAGCGCGCGGTTTAAAGAAATTTCAGGTGCCGGAGATCAAAAGTGACATCTAACAACAAGGCTTCGGTCGTTATCCCGACCAAGAATCCGGGCAACATCATCAAGCGGGTGTTGCCGGTCGTCCTGTCCCAGAAGACAGACTTCCCGTATGACGTGCTGGTGATCGATTCCGGCTCGACAGACGGCACGGTCGATTATCTGAAGAGCATCGCGGCGCCGAACTTCCGCTTTATCGAAATTCCCCCGGCCGATTTCGGTCATGGCAAGACGCGTAATCTGGGCGCCGCATCGACCGACGGCGAATACATCGTGTTCCTGACGCACGACGCATTGCCCGTCGAGGAAAGCTGGCTCACGGAAATGGTTCGCGTCGCGGATCAAGACCCGCAGATCGCCGGCGTGTTCGGCCGTCATATTGCATACGCAGGCGAAAACGTCTTCGTCGAGCATGAACTGAAACTGCATTTCTCCGGCTTTGTACCCAATCCGATTACATGGATGGACGACAAGGATCGTTACGAGAAAGACCTCGGCTATCGCCAGTTCCTGCACTTCTTCTCGGACAACAATTCGTTGTTGCGCCGCAGCGTCTGGCAAGTGCATCCGTTCCCGGACGTCAACTTTGCCGAGGATCAGCAGTGGGCGAAAACCATCATCGAGAACGGCTGGAAAAAGGGTTATTCGCACGACGGCGTGGTTTACCATTCGCACCATTACAAGGTGATGGAACGCCTGCGCCGCAGCTTCGACGAGAGCTACGCTTTCAAGCGTTATTTCGACTACGACCTGTGCGCGACCAAAGACAAACTGTGGCGCGACTGGAAATACCTGACCGCTCGCGACATGGATTACTGCTTCAAAGACCGGGTGTGGAAGCGGGCTCCCTTGAACTGCGTGATTCAACCGTTCGATAACTTCGCACGGCTTCTCGGGCAATTCCTCGGAAATCACGGCGATTCGATCAATGCCGCATGGCGACATTTCCTGTCGCGCGATACAAGACTGTTTAAGGGGAGCAGCAATGGACGTAATTAAGCATTTTGAATATGTGACGCCGGCGCCGTTTTCGACCACGCCCGCCAACGCCAAGCCCGAACCGAAAACCATCAACTGGTTTATTCCGCCGCTGGGCAAAGGCTCGGGCGGTCACCTGAACATTTTCCGGTTTGCGAAGAATCTCGAAGATCTCGGTTACGTGAACCGCTTCGTGGTGGTCGCGGAGACGCTCGTGCCGGAACAGAACCGGTTGAGCGCTGTCGAGATCAAGGAAAAGATCCACGAATGGTTCATGCCGCTGAAGGCCGAATGCTTCCGTGGCACCGAAGGTCTTCCGCCTGCCGAATACGCAATGGCGACCGGTTGGCAAACCGCGTACTACGTCGCGGCGCTTCAGGACACCTGCCACAAGTGCTATTTCATCCAGGATTACGAGCCGTGGTTCTACTCGCGCGGCACCGATTACTTCCTCGCTGAAAACACCTACAAGCTCGGCTTGTCCGCGATCACGGCCGGTCACTGGCTGGAAAACAAGATGCGCGACGAGTACGGCATGGAAGCGCACGCCGTCGGTTTTTCGTACGACAAGCATCTGTATCACCGTCAGGAACGCGCGCCCGTCGATGCCGAAGCACCGAAGAAGCAGCGCGTGTTCTTCTACGCGCGCCCGCCTACCCCGCGCCGCGCGTTCGACCTCGGCGTGCTGGTGCTGGACGCGGTCACGAAGCGTCTGCCGCACGTCGAAGTGGTGATGGCCGGCTGGGATCTGAGCGCATACGAGTTTCCGTTCACCGTGATCGATCACGGCATCATGGCGCTCGACGATCTCCCGGCGCTGTACGCGACCTGCGATGCGGCGCTGGTGCTGTCGTTCAGCAACCTGTCGCTGTTGCCGCTGGAGTTGATGGCGTCCGGCGTGCCGGTCGTCAGCAATGACGGTCCGTGGGTCGAATGGCTGCTCGATCACGACAACGCGAGTCTGTCCGAGCCGACCATCCAGGGCCTCGCGGATGCCATCGTCAAGCTGCTCGGCGACGACGAACTTCGCGAGCGGCATGTGTTGCGCGGTCTCGAATTCGCGCAACGCACGTCGTGGATCGACGAGGCGCGCCGCTTCGACGCGGTCCTCGCCAACATGTCGAACCGCGCGCCCGCGCCGTGACACGGCACGCTGACTGGAGTTACACATGAGATGCCTGGTTCTGGGCGGGAATGGCTTTATTGGATCGCACCTCGTGCGCGCGTTGCTGCTGTCGGGCGCGCGCGTGCGGATACTCGACCGGCCGGGCAGCCTGCGCGGTGAAGAGATCAGCGGCGTGGATTACCTGTTCGGCGACTTTTCCGATCCGAGCATCGTGTCGGAAGCGCTGATCGATGTCGACGTCGTCGCCCATCTGGTCAGCACGACCGTGCCCGGCAGCGCCAGCGCCGATCCGATCGCCGATATCTCCGGCAACCTGATCGGCTCGGTGAAGTTCCTCGAACAGATGCGTTCGAGCGGCGTGCGCCGGATCGTGTATCTGTCGTCGGGCGGCACGGTGTACGGCAATACCGACGCGCAAAGTCTGCGCGAAGACAGCCCCACCGATCCGATCTCGTCGTACGGCACGGTCAAGCTGGCCGTCGAGAAATATCTGGGCGTCTACGCGAGCCAGTACGGCATTCGCGCGACGGTGCTGCGCGTGTCGAACCCGTACGGCCCGAATTCGCGGCATATCGGTTTGCAAGGCATCATCCCGACGTTCTTCAGCCGTCTGATCGACAAGCAGCCGATCCGCATCTGGGGCACCGGCGACAATATCCGCGACTACATTTACATCTCCGACCTGTCCAGCGCGATCCTCAAATCGATCGAACAGGACAAGCCGGGCGTGTACAACGTCGGCAGCGGGACCGGTATTTCCATCAAGGAAATCATCGAGATCGTCACCGACGTCTCCGGTATCGAACCGCAGATCGAACATCTGCCCGACCGCCCGTTCGACGTCAAACGCGTGGTGCTCGACGTGTCGAAGTTCTCGCAGACGTTCGACTGGAACCCGACGGTGGAACTGCGCGACGGCTGCCGGATGTACTGGCATTGGCTGAAGGGTCCGGGCTGACTCCGCGTTCCCCACACGCAGAAATACCGGACGGCATCCCCGCCGTCCTGTCGAACAAGAGCGGTAAAAACCGTTCGTACTGGAACCCGCTGCTATGAGATTGATGATTTGCGCACCTGACATATTCACCGGCGATGCGGTTGGCAATCATTGTCTCGGGTTGGCACGCGTCGCGGAGCGGCTCGGGTTCGAGGTCGAGGTGTATGCGCAGCGCTTCGACGACTTCACCGGCGTCGTCGATCTCGACCGTCTGTTCGAGCGGATCAACGCCGACGACCTTCTGCTGGTCAGCTATTCGATCGTCGATCCGTATCTGGACCGGTTGCGTGCGCTGCCCTGCAAAAAAATCTGCTATTTCCACGGCGTCACGCCGGCCGAACTGCTGCGCGAATTCGAGCCGGTCACCGCCGATCTCTGCGCTGCGTCGGTGCAGCAATTCGGCGCGTTGAAGTCGTTCGAGCCGATCGTCGCGAACTCCGCGTTCACCGCGTCGAGTTTGCCCGCCGACGTGAATACGCCGACGTTGCGCGTGATTCCGCCGGTGTTTCCGGACATGGCGGCATTCCAGGCGCCGGCCATCGCGCGCCGCGCCGCGTCCGGCCAGACCGGCAACGCGCACGACATCCTCACGGTAGGACGTGTCGTGCCGCACAAACGCATCGAAGACGCGATCGATATCGTCGCGGCATTGCGTGGCGCCGGTATCGATGCGTCGCTATCGGTGGTCGGCAGTTCGACCAACCTGCCGTACATGCAGTTTCTGGCCGCGCATGCGGACAAGCTCGGCGTATCGGCGCACATCCGTCATCTCGGCATGGTCGACAACGACACGCTGATCCGCTGCTTCCACGAAGCGTCGGCGCTGATCTCGGTCAGCGCGCACGAAGGCTTCTGCGTGCCGATCCTCGAAGCGATGAACATGGGCCTCGCCTGCTTCGCGCGCGAGGGCACCGCAGGCGCCGAAGTCTGTGTGCCGGATGCCCGCTTGCCGCTCGATAACGCGCTGGCGGCGCGGCGAATTCTGGGTTATCTGAGCGACCGGAAACGGCTCGACGACCTCGTCGATGCGGGATCGAAACGTGCTTCCATGATTCTGCAAAGCGCCGCCGATACCGCATGGAAAGACGTGTTCGACGCGCCGTTCGCTCACTAGGAAAACGGCCGGATCATTCAGTGCCGCCATGCCGGGTGACCGTAATTTTGCACGGGGTTATGGCGTAAAATTAATCTCACGGCCGCCACACATCGAAACCGATCTCGTCGTCGAGCGCCGGACGTGCGCTCCGCCTGATCCACGCATAGGCCAATCGTCGCGATACCCGACGAAAGAAGGAGCCCTCTTTTGACAGCTTTCAAGCTTCTCCTGACCACGCACAGCACGGCGTTTCTGACCAGCGGCGGGGGCGAGTCCGAGCTTGTCCAGGTCGCCGAACTGCTGAACAACGGCGGCGTGCAGGCAGATATCTACGGCATCCGTAGCAGACCGCTTCGTTTTTACGATGCAGTGATGCATTTCTCGATCCACGCAGACGGCGAAGCAGTGCTTCGGGAGACGACCCAATACGGCAAGAAGGTATTTCTGTGGCCGAACGTATGGTGGCTGTCGCCGCCGGACGCCGCGGAGATCGCACGTATTCAGGGGCTCGCGCGACAGGCGCATCGGCTGCTCTTCAAATCGCAAACCGAGCTGGCGCATTTTCTCGCGCACATCCCTGTTGACCTGCGCAAATGTGCGGTGGTCGCGTCCGGCGTCTCCGACAGATTTCTGCTGCCCGCCGATAAGGATCTGCTCCCCACGGTCTGCGACGTCGCGGGTTATGTGCTTTGCCTCGGCCTGATCGAACCGGTCAAGAACCAGCTCGAACTCATCCGCGCACTCAACCGGCTCGGGCTCAACGGGCTCATGGCCGGCGGATTCCGCGACGAAGCGTATTACCGCGAGTGCGTCGACGAAGCGCATCCAGGCATCCATTTTCTGCCGTTCCTCCAGCC
The DNA here is from genome assembly GCF_028283785.1 of Paraburkholderia sp. Classification (GTDB taxonomy): domain Bacteria; phylum Pseudomonadota; class Gammaproteobacteria; order Burkholderiales; family Burkholderiaceae; genus Paraburkholderia. The sequence goes on from NZ_JAPWKB010000018.1 coordinate 357,491, forward strand.
TTGCAGTGCGTTGTTGCGCTCCGCGGTGGCCAATGCCGTGCTCGTCGCCGAGCCGAGTTTCGATCCACCGGGACGGTCGTGTCTGGAAGGCGCGTTGATGAGGAAACCGTTGGTTATGGTCGACGGCCGGTGGCAGCGCGAGCATTTCGAAGACAACGTCTGGTACACCGCATCGACCCAGGCGGACGATATCGCTGCAGCCATCCAGTCGGCGTTCGACGACACCGCACAGGAAGAGAAGATCGAGCGCAATTATGCGAACGTCTACGCGCGACATTCCGCGACTACGGTTTCTACCGAGCTAATCCGACACCTGATCGATGCTGGACTTGAAAATGAATGACATCCCCCGTCTGCTTGTAGTTCAGCGACGGTCCATGACCGACGGGCGAATGACGTCGCGTACGATCGGCGCGAGATTCGCGCCGCTACTCTCGTACATGCAACGGCATGGTTTGATCGAATGGGAACTGATATCCGAAGAAGATATCGGCATCAGTCATCTGCGTCGCTTCGATGCTGTTCTATTCAACAAACACGTTTCCAGCCAATCGCTGAAAGTCATGCGGATGGCGAACGAGTTGAAGGTTCACACCATTTACGACCTCGACGACTGGCTGCTCGACCTGCCCTCGTGGAGCGTGCTCGAAATGAACGAAGACGTGCTCTACAACGTACTCGCGATGATCCGCGAGGCGAGCGTTGCGACGGCATCGAATTCGTTGTTGCAAGAGAGAATGCAACGCGTGCGGCATTCGGAGGTGTTGATCATCCCAAACGGTTTCGACGAGGAAGCGTTCGATCTATCGCCGTCGTTGTGGGCGGAAAAGAAACCGCAGAAGGTGATGTTCTCGAACCTCGACGGCATCAAACTGGTCAAGTTCAGGAAGCCCTTCTTTGCGGCGCTGTCCGAATTCCTCACTGACAACGAAGGGCTCTCGATCGATTTCTGGGGCGATCCGTTTCCGGAACTCCACAGCATTCCGAAGATCACGCATCGCGGTAATCGCGAGAATATCGAATACAAGCGAACCATCCGCGACGAAGGGTATCTCTTCGCGATCGTTCCACTCGGTGCGGAAGAAGATCCGGACACCCTGTTTTTCAACTCGTGCAAATCGCCGATCAAATACGTCGATTATGGCAGTCTCGGCATCCCCGGCATCTATTCGGATTGCCCGACGTATCGTCAGACGGTCCAGCATGGGGTGACGGGGTATCTGGCTTCGAATGAAAAACCTCGTTGGAGAGCCGCGTTCGACACCATGCTGCACGACCCCGCGCTTCGACACGAAATCCGCGCCAACGCGTATGCCGACGTGCTTGACCGCTTCAGCGCACAACATATCTGCGCGACGCTGCAGAAGGCACTGCCGAAGCCGACATCGTCCAATAGCTAGAGGTTTTATGGATCTGCTTTTAATTCGCCATGGGCAGTCGCACGGCAACGTCGCCGGCTTGCTGAATTCGACCGAACAGGACGAACTGACGGAACACGGTCTGCAACAAGCCGCCAATCTCCGCGCCACGATCGACCGTCTCGGCCTGAAGCCGGATCGGGTCTACTCGAGTCCGTGGCGACGCGCATTGCAGACCACCGAAGTCCTGTTTCGCGACCGATGCGAGTGGACGCTCGACCGGCGCCTCGGTGAAACGAACCCCGGCAAGTTCGCGTCGTGGAAAGCGGAAGAGTTCCGCGTCGCCTACCCGGAATTCGGCAAGCATCTGTCGGATCGCTATGAAGGTGGCGAGTCGCACCTCGAGCTGGCGGCGCGATCGATCAACTGGCTGGAAGAAGCATTCCTGCCCCACGCCGATACGCCCGGCCTGATGGTCGCGGTCTGTCACGCCGGGCCGGTTTCGGTGATCTCCCAGTATCTTCTGAGCATCCCGTTGTCGCTGTTTCCGAGTGTGCTGGTGCCCAACGCATCGCTGACGATGTTCCGGCGCAACGAGCACAAGGATGGCTTCCACCTGCACCTGGCAGGCGTGTCCTGACCGCGGTGGCGGGAGCCACCTATCGGCGACCCGTCACCTCGCGATACAACCCGTCGTACGCCGTCCCCAACGCATCCGCGGAGAAAAGCCGCTCGTAACGCCGACGCGCTTCGTCGCCCATGCGCGCAGCGAGCGCGGCGTCGTCCAGTAGCGCGTCGATCGCCGCCGCAAAACGCGGCGGGTCTTCCGGCGGCACCACGTAACCCGTCACGCCATCTTCGTTGACGTACGACGTGCCCGATCCCACCTCGCAGCAGATCATCGGTTTGCTGAACATCGACGCTTCGACCAGCACCATTCCGAACGCCTCCGAGCGCAGATGCGAGGCCAGCACCATCGCCCGGCAACCATCGAGCAGCGCGACTTTCTCGTCGTGCGAAACCTGCCCCGCAAACACCACGTTCGACGCACCCAGCCGCTTAGCTTGCGCCTGAAGCGCATCCCGTTCCGGTCCCGAACCCGCGATCACGATTTTCGCGCCCGTGAGGCTCGCGGCTTCGATCAGCGTGTGCAAACCCTTGTAGTAGCGCAACACGCCGAGCGCCAGAAAATACGGTTCGCCGCTCAAGCCCAGGCGCTCGACGATCGAAGTCGACGAACGCGCGGCCGTCGCTTCGTCGCGATAGTCGAGGATGCCGAGCGGGATCGTCTTCAGACGCGCGGGATCGACGATGCGCGTCAGTTGCGGGCTGGTTTGCGCATACGCAGGCGAAGTCGCGACCACCGCCGTCATCGAGCGCAGCATAAAGCGCATCAGCGGCGCGTACACGGCGCCGAGCGCCTGCTGCCGCACGATATCCGAGTGATACGTCATCACGGCCGGTTTGCCGGTCATGCCGAGCAGTTGCAACACATCGGCGAACGGCCACGGAAAGTGGAAATGCAGCACGTCGGCCCAACGGGCCAGCGCACGAAACTGCAGCAGCGCGTCGAGTCCGCCCAGATCGCACGACGCGGGCGCGGCCCACGAACGCGAGCGCGTCACCCGCGCTTCCGGAAACGCCACGTCTCTGGGCTCCGGCGTCGGCGACAGCGTGAACACGCGCGACTCGACACCGCGCGCCTGAGTCGCGAGACAGATCTGCCGGATGGCTTCCTGAAGTCCGCCCGGCGGATCGGGGAAATACGTGCGATAGATGTGCAGAACCTTCACGCGTGGACCTCACGCCGACGTCGCAACGCGTTGCCCGCGACACGCACACGCACACGCATACGCGCGGCCGGATGGCTCGACACGCGTGCCGGAAGATTCGGAAACCGCTTCAAGGACACCTCGTTACGCACGTTCGACGTCCGCCTCTTCGACATGAAAAATAATCGCCAGCATTTTTTCCAGGCGGCGCTCCCACGTGTTGTCGCCGACCGCCGCGCGCACTTCGTCGGCGTTCAGACGGCCGCGTTCGAGTTGCACCGACACGCCGTGCAGAAACGCGTCGAGATCGCCACCGACCTTCAATCCCGCGAGCGGCTCGCGCGCGAAATCGAGCGGCGTCGAGACGACCGGCAAACCCGCGGCCAGATACTCGTAAAACTTCATCGGGAACATCGAGCGCGTGTAGTCGTTCAGCAAGGTCGGCAGCAACCCGACGTTCATTCCGCGCAGATAGTCCGGAAGCTGCTCGTAGCTGCGATAGCCGAGAAAATGCACATTCGGCAATTGCGACAGAAGCGGCACGAACGCGCTGCGCTGCCCTTCCCGTTCTTCGCCGATAAAAATCCAGTGCCAGTCGGGACGCGCTTTCGCTGCATCGAGGATCAACTGGAAATCGACCTTGAAGTCGGACAGGACGCCGTGATAGATGATGCGCGGTTCCGGAATCGCGGCCAGATCGGCGGGAACGACGCCGGGTTGCATCGCGCGTCCGAAATGCGCGGCGTCGGCCACGTTCGCGAAGAAATGCGTGTTGCCGTTGTGCTGCGAACAGCGCGCTTCCAATGCCGCCGCGGTCGTGAACACGGCCTCGCTGCGCGCGAGCAATTCATGCTCGGCACGCTCGAACGCGGCGACATCGACGCCGGGAATCGCCGCCAGATCGTCGACGCAATGGTAGACGAGCGGTCCACGGTCGAGCGCGGCAATGCCTTCGAGCATAAACGGGTGATACGTCCACACCAGCGGCTCGGAAAACCGGTGCGCGCCCGCGAATCGCGAGAGGGTCCAGCGCAGCATCGCCTGATTGAACTTGCGCACGATCGGCAGATGATGCTTCGACGGGAACATCAGCGGCGACAGCACCCACACGCCATGCTCGCGTTGCGGCGGCCCGACCACAAACGAGCGCAAACCGCTCCACAGACGACGCCAGATGCGTTTCCAGTCGCGCGCGCTGCCCAGTTTGGGCGAGCGCAAACCGACGCTTTCGATGTACAGCACGCGCCAGCCGCGCTGCGCCAGAATCCGCGCGGTGTGCTGCTTGTTGGTCCAGTAGGGTTCGCTCCAGTCGGCCGTCGAAAACAGAATGCAATCGCGCGGTTTATGCACCGCATCGTTCGTTTCAGCCACTAAACACCTCGACCGGACGCCCGGACAAACCCGCGACGATGCGCTTCGACGCATCACCGTCGCCATACGGATTCGGCCGGTTGCGCAGCGTGTCGCGCCGCGCCGGATCGTCGAGCCACGACGTCACCGCGCGCTCGATCCCTTCGACCGATTGTCCTGCGAGCGTCGCGAAACCCGCATCGACGCCTTCGCGGCGCTCGGTGTGATTGCGCATCACGACGACCGGCACGCCGAAAGTCGGCGCCTCTTCCTGAATGCCGCCGGAATCGCTGACGACCAGCGCGCTGCGGCTGATCAGATACAGGCTGGTCGGATAATCGACCGGTTCGATCATTGCGAGATTCGGAATGCCGTCGAGTTCGCGCAGCACCGGACCGCGCACCGCCGGATTCAGGTGAACCGGAAACACCCAGCGGTAATCCGCGTAGCGCTGACTGAGATCGCGCAGCACCTTGCAGATGCCGCTCAGCACGTCGCCGAAATTCTCGCGCCGATGGCACGTCACCAGCACATGCGACTGCTGTGCGCCGTTCCAGGCGGGCAGCGGGCTCTGCGTCGGCGTATGCGTCCAGCTATCGCGCACCGCGAGGATCGAATCGACCACGGTGTTGCCGGTCACGACGATCTGCGCGGCCGCGACGCCTTCGCGGATCAGGTTGTCGCGTGCGAGGCTCGTGGGCGCGAAGTGCAGCGTCGCAATCCGGCTCAGCAGGCTGCGGTTCGCTTCTTCGGGAAACGGACTCGTCAGATCGCCGGTGCGCAGACCCGCTTCGACGTGACCGACGCGAATGCCGCGATGAAACGCGGCCAGCGCCGCGCAAAATGCCGTGGTCGTGTCGCCTTGCACGATCACCCAGTCGGGCTGCTCGCTGACCAGCACGTCGTCGAGCGCGCTCAACAACCGCGCCGACAGCGAATTCAGCGTCTGACCGGGGCGCATCGTATCGAGTTCGAGGTCGGGCGTGATGTCGAAAAACGCCAGCGCCTGATCGAGCATTTCACGATGCTGGCCGGTCGAACACACGACCGTCTGCATCTCGGCGCGCAACGCTTTGACGAGCGGCGCCAGCTTGATGACCTCGGGGCGCGTGCCCATGACGACCATGACTTTCATCGTGTTGCTGTCCTCAGTTCCACAGGCATGCGTTCGCCTGCGAGTTCGACGCCGAGCGTCAAGGGTGACGTGACGCCAGTGGGATTCCATGCGCGCACCGCGCCGCCTTCCAGCACGATTTGCGTCAACGAACGCGCACGCAGGAAGTCCATTGCCGTCTCTTCGTCGACGAAGAGCGGATTGGCGACGCGGCTCCGGATGTACGCGATCAACTGTTCGTGCGCCACGGCGCGCGACACTTCATCGGACCAGCCGTACGCGTAGCGACGCGAGAACGGATGATCGAGATAGCCGAACAGCGTGCGGGTTTCCAGCGCGAAGTCGAAAGCCTGCTTGAAGACCGCCAGCGGATCGCCCTGCGCGAGCATGCACTCGCCGTGCAGCATCGATTGCTGGCTGTGTCCGACGAAGCCCGCCGGCAGGTCCGCCAGCGCGCCGCCGCGTGCGAGCACGAATTCCGGATCGTTGCGGATAATGCCGCCGATGCAACCTGCGTAGCCCGCGTCCGCGAGCGCCTGCAATGCGTACGGCGGCGTCTGGTGGAACGGCGAAACCGCATAGCGCGGACGCCGTCCGGTCGCATGTTCGATCAGCGCGGCGGATTCGATGCCTTCGCGAAGCGCGGCTTCGTAGCTGCCGCCCCAGTTGGGCGCGTGCGTGGCCGTGTGCGACAGCACCGCGCCGCCTTCGGCGAGCACTTCGCGGAGAATCGGAAAATGCCCCGGTTCGGACAGATTTTGTGTGTGGACCGCCAGCGAGAACGGAACCCGCATCCGCTGATACGCCTGCAACAGCGAGCGCGCCGATTCGACGTCTTCGTCGCAATCGAGACGCGACGTGATGGCGGCATCGACGCCCCACGGAATTTCGCTCAGCACCGGATGACACGGCAAGTCGCTCGCCCGGTACGCGGACAGGAAGTTCTCGACGGTCCGCCATTCGAACGAGTCGCACGGTCCGACCGCGCGGTTGAACCACAGCACGCCGCTCGGCCCGGCATCCCACAGCGCCGCATACGAGAAAGACCGTTCACCGTCGATCCGCACGGCGGCAAGTTCGGCTTCGGGTGCGACCTGCGCGCCGCCCGCGACGCTCCAGATCGAGCCGTCGGCGCGGATCGCGCCGAAGCCGAGATTGTTCCACTCGTCGGCGAAGTCGAAGCGCTCGAACGCGCGATGCCATTCGCGACCGCCCAGCCGTTGCGCCAGCGGTGTGTACTGGACCGCCGCGCCGCTTTCGCGCCACGCATACGCGGGCGCGGATTCGCTGCGGCTCGCCGCGTGAAGTCCGGCCGGCAGTTCGCCCGCCTGGAGATTCACGAAGCCGGCCAGCGCCTGCGGCATCCGGCCCAACACGATCAGCTTGCGCGGACGCTCGCGCAACCACGCGAGCAGCGGCTCGCCGAGCGAGTCCGGGACGTCGACCGCGACGATCGCGTCGGTGGCGACGTCGAGCGCGCCGCCCGAAATGTGACGCACCTGCGCCGCGCTGACCGAGCGCTGGATCGCGGCCGCGACATAGCGGCCCGCTTCGGCCGAATCGTTGAGAAACAGAACACCGATCATGAAGTCACCACGTGACGGAATTTCGCGCGACGACCCACGCGCACGAGATCGTCATGGCTGACGAACGCGACCTCGAACGCATCCGGCCAGAACGCCTTCAACTTGCCCGCGATCTCGTCGGCGTTGCCCCACGGTTCGAGCACGACGCGCAGCGTAGGCGGCGAGGTCCGCAAGTCGATCTGAAATTCCTGAATGCCGCCGACGCGATGATCCAGGATGTCCTGGATGTGATGCGTCGGATGATCGACGCCGTTGATCGGCACGACGTCGTGAATCCGCCCGACCACGTCGGTCAGGCAAAAGCCGGTGGCGGTTTCCTCGACGCGCGCGAGGTCGCCGGTTGCATAACGGATCAGCGGCATCAGCGTATTGCGGAAACCGGTGAACACCAGTTCGTGCGCGTCGGCGTTATCTGGTGCAATCCGGCTTTCGGGCCAGCCTTCGGAATCGAGGATCTGGAAACCGCCTTCCGCACCGTCCATCTCGTACGCCATCACGCCGAGTTCGGCGAGGCCGTAGCGGTTGATCACGCGGCAGTTCAGCGCCGACGCGATCATCTCGCGCTGATGCTGTTCGAGCAGTTCGCCGCTCGATTCGAAGATTTCGAAGGCCTTGCCGCCGCCATATTTGCGCTGCACGTAGCAGGCGAGCGCGTACATGGTGGACGGATGCGAATGCGCGAGATACGGCTTGCGGCGCTTGAGCGTGCGCCACATTTCTTCGAGACCGGCATCGTCGATGCGGTCGAAGAAGATGTTGCTGCGATTCATCGCGAAGCATTTGAAGTCTTCGCGCGACGGCCAGTTCGGCACCGGATCGCCGGGGAAACGGCAGGCGAAATGCAGTTCCGACCGATGCCGCGACTTGCCGATCCGCTCGCGTGCATAGACCGTCACTGCCGACGAATAATCCGCCGCCGACTGATCGTAATAGATCGTGGTGGCGAGCCCGGTCGAGCCGCCCGTCTTGCACGCGTGCACGCGAATATTGTCGAGCGATCGCGACACCAGACGCGGCGCGTGATCGCGGATGATGTCCTTGGTCAGATACGGCAGATCGTCGAGATAACGCGTGTCGCGCCGTAGTTTGGCCGGTTCGAAATTCAGCGACGCGAACAGGTCGCGGTAATACGGCACGTTCGCGCCGGCAAACTCCACGATCGTGGCGAGGCGATCCTGCGCGATACGCCGGCGCTCCGCGAGCGGCAGCCGGTAGTACTGGCGCAACTCATCCACTTTCGGACGCACGATGCGCGTCTCGCGGCGCTCCGCGATCGGATACGCGACGTAGCCGCCCGCGACTCCCTTGAGCGCCCGAAGCGGCTGTCTCGCAAAGAGGATTTCGCCGTAGCGCAGGAAAGGATGGTCAGCTCGCATGAAAATGGAACACGTCGTGATTGAGTTGTTGGACCCGGCGACGCGGCAGCGGCACGGACGCGCGCCGCCCGCGTCCGGATCGCTCGATGCCGCTCAGGGACCGGCGACCGGCTCGGGCGCGATCACGGCTTCGTCGCTGACGATCTTGCCGTGCTCCATCGACAGCTTGCGGGTGCAGACCCGCGCGATCAGTCCCGGATCGTGCGACGCGACTACGAGAATCGACGATTGACCGACGAGGCTTTCGAGACGCAGCGCGGCCTTCGCGGCAAACGCCGCGTCGCCGACGCTCAGCCATTCGTCCATGATCAGGATGTCGGCTTCGACGGTGGTCGAGATCGCGAAGGCGAGACGCAGCATCATCCCGCTCGAATACGTGCGCACCGGCAGGTTCAGGTAGTCGCCGAGTTCGCTGAAGTCGGCAATTTCCTCGATCTTCGAGCGGATCTTCGCAGGCTTCAGGCCGTCGAGAATGCCGCGCAGGTAGATGTTCTCGAAGCCGGTCGCATCGGGGTCGAGACCCATCGACACGTCGAGCAGCGATGCGATCTTGCCGTGCACGTGCAGTTCGCCGCGAACCGGCGCATATACGCCCGACAGCGTGCGCAACAACGTGGTCTTGCCGGAACCGTTGTGGCCCAGCAGCCCGATACGCTCGCCGTGCTGGAAGTTGAAGCTCAGCGTGTCCAGCGCCTTGACGACCGCGTGCCGGCCCGCGTCCTGACCGATGCGTCCGCCAGTCGTCAGGTTCAGTACCGCCTTCTTCAACGATCGATGCGAGTTGTCATAGATCGGAAATTCGACGGAAATTTTCTGAGCAACGATTGATGAGGAACTCACAATATCAAAGCCAATAAGGAACGCGGTTACGGAAGCGACGCATGAGAAGCTGCGAGAACACGAAGCCGACCACCAGCAGACCGACCGACCATGCCCACGATTCCCACAGGATCGGACGGCCGATCAGCGGCGCGCGGATCGTCTCGATGATGTGATACAGCGGGTTGTATTCGGCGACCCACGCACGCTCTTTCAGAATGTCCGGCGACCACATCACCGGCGTGAAAAAGAACACCACCTGAATCAGGTTGGCGACGATCGGCGGAATGTCGCGAAAACGCGCGCACAGCACGCCGAGCACCACGCCGAGCCAGACGCCGTGCAGCAGCAGCAACGCGAGCCCGAACGGCACCAGCAGGATTTCCCAGCCCGGCCAGCGATTGAACCCGATCAGCATCACCACCACCACCGGCAGGCTGTGCAGCAGGATCACGAAATTGCGCCATGCGATCCGGCAGACGTGGATTGTCAGCGGTAGACGCACCTGCTTGATCAGACCCGCCGAGCCGATAAACGCGATACAGCCCTCGTTCGCAACCGCGCCGAGGTATTGCCACACCACCAGACCGACCGCGAGGTACGGCAGGTAGTTGCGATACTCCTGATGCAGCAGCGTCGCGTACAGCGCGCCCAGCACGACCACCATGATGATCGTGCTCAGCGTGAACCAGAACGGCCCGATCACCGAGCGCCGATAGCGCTGCCGGATGTCGTGCCAGCCGAGCGTGCCCCAGACCCGAACCGACTTCATCCCGATCAGGATGTCGTTGCGCTCGTCGTGGCGCGTCAGGTCTTCGGCGTCGTTTACATAAGTTATATCCATCTCACGCACGTCCATAAATGTCTTCGAACCGGACGATGTCATCTTCGCCCAGATATTCGCCGCTTTGCACCTCGATCATCACCAGTTCGACGACGCCGGGGTTTTCCAGCCGGTGTTTGTGACCTGCCGGAATGTAGGTCGATTCGTTGGTCGATACGAAGAACTCGCGCTCTCCGTTGACCACCTTCGCCATGCCGCTGACCACCACCCAATGTTCGTTACGGTGATGATGCATCTGCAGGCTCAGGCTTTCGCCCGGCTTGACTTCGATCCGCTTGATCTTGAAGCGCGGTCCTTCTTCGAGCACAGAATACGTGCCCCACGGCCGATGCACCGTGCGATGCACCTTGTAGGTTTCGTGACCGCGCGTCTTGAGTTCGGTGAAGATCTGCTTCACATCCTGCGCACGGTCTTTGTCGGCGATCAGCAGCGCGTCGGGCGTGTCGATCACGATCAGGTTGTCGACCCCGACCGCGCCGATCAGGCGGTCGCCGCCGCGCAGATAGCAGTTCTTCACGTCGATCAGCAGCGCTTCGCCTTCGACCCGGTTGCCCTCGCCGTCCGGCGTGGACAGGTCGCTCAGCGCGGTCCACGAGCCGACGTCGGTCCAGCCGATGTCGGCGGGGACAACCGCGGCCTGCCGGGTCTTTTCCATCACCGCGTAGTCGATCGACACGTCGGGCACAGCGCCGAACGTAGCCGGATCGAGACGCACCTGGATGCCTTCCTTGCCCTCGGCCGACGGCGACACGGCGAGGCTCGCCGCAGCGGTGTCGAGAATCTCCGGGCAATGCAGTTTCATCTCGTCGATGATGGTGCGCGCGGTGAAGCAGAACATCCCGGAGTTCCACAGGAACTTGCCCGACGCGAGATATTCGCGCGCTGTGTCGAGTTGCGGCTTCTCGACGAAACGCACGACCTTGTCGCCGTCTGCTTCGATATAACCGTAGCCGGTTTCGGGACGGTCCGGCTGCATCCCGAACGTCACGACCTTGCCTGCGAGCGCGAGCTTTTGCGCGGCTTCGACAGCCGCGCCGAACGCGTTCTGGTCGGCGATCAGGTGATCGGCGGCGAGCACCAGCATCACAGTCTGTTCGCCGTGCACGGCGGCCGTATGCAGTGCCGCCGTCGCGACCGCCGCAGCCGTGTTACGGCCGAACGGTTCGAGGATGAACGACGTCACGCAACCGCTCGCGTTGACCTCGCGGAAATCGTCGTCGGTCTTGAAGAACAGTTCGCGGTTCGTGACCGTCAGGACTTCCTTCACGCCGGTTAGTCCCACCGCGCGCAGAAAAGCCTTTTGCAGCAGGCTTTCGCCGTCGGCGAGACGAATGAATGGCTTCGGATGCAGTTCGCGCGAGACCGGCCAGAGTCTCGAACCCGCTCCGCCACACAGGATGATTGGTAACAAACTCACAGGATCCTCTCGGTGCCGTACGGCGCCATGCCTGCCGCGACTGCGGCGGCCGGGTCTCTCGACCGCTCGATATGCGATCCCCAGCAACTTTCACGCCGTCCCATTACAACCAGGCAACAGCACGACGTTGGAAGCGGGGTCTGTTCCAGGCGTTTAAGAATGGCCGCCAGGCGATGTCGGAAAAGCGTCGGTCAGACACAGTTGCAACGCGTCGCGCCAATGCGGCGCGGCGAGCCCGAAAACCTGCGCAAGCTTCGCGTTCGACATCCGCGAGTTCGACGGGCGCGCGGCCGGCGTCGGATAGCTCGACGCGGGGATCGGCAGCACGCTGGGCCGCGACGACACGCCGGCCAACCCGGCCAGCTCGAAGATCGCCGACGCGAAACCGTGCCACGACGTCGCGTCGCCCGCGCACAGGTGATACACGCCGCTCCGCTCGCTCCACCATGCCGCCGGGTCGCTCGCGCTCAGCGCCTGCGCCGCGACATGCGCGGTCAACGTGGCGATCGTGTTGCTCCAGGTCGGCGCGCCGAACTGATCGGCGACCACCTTCAGCTCCGGACGGTCGGCGCCGAGACGCAGCATGGTCAGCAGGAAGTTCTTGCCGCGCGTGCCGTACACCCAGCTCGTGCGAAAGATCAGGTGGTTCACGCCGGTCGCGGCGATTGCCTGCTCGCCGGCCAGCTTGCTGCGGCCATAAACGTTTTGCGGACAGGTCGGGTCGTCTTCGACATACGCGCCGTCTTTGGTGCCGTCGAACACGTAATCCGTCGAATAGTGAATCAGCGCAGCGCCCAGCTTCTTCGCCTCCTCGGCCAGCACGCCCGGTGCTTCGCCGTTGATGCGCATCGCCAGTTCGACTTCCTGTTCGGCTTTATCCACCGCCGTGTAAGCCGCCGGATTGACGATCAGCGTAGGCCGCACGTCGCGCACCACCGCGCGCACCTGATCGGGATTCGACAGGTCGAGCGTGGCGCGATCGACGGCGACGACGCGCCCGAGGCCTTGCAGCGTGCGCGCCAGCTCATAGCCGACCTGGCCGCTTACGCCGGTGACGAGGATGGTGTGCCCAGCATCGTGTGCAGTCATGCCAAAGCCTCTCAGGCGAACACGTCGGCGTCGGCGAGGCGCTTGCCCGCCGCGTCTTTCGCAGCGAGCAGCGGCTCGAAGTCGATCGGCCATTCGATACCGATGGCCGGGTCGTTCCAGACGATGCTGCGCTCGTGCTCCGGATACCAGTAATCCGTCGTCTTGTAGAGGAACTGCGCGGATTCCGACAGCACGACGAAGCCGTGCGCGAAACCCGGCGGCACCCACATCTGCCGATGGTTTTCCACCGACAGCGTCGCGCCGACCCACTTGCCGAAATTCGGCGAGCTGCGGCGGATGTCCACGGCGACGTCGAACACTTCGCCTTCTACCACGCGCACCAGCTTGCCCTGCGCGTGCTCGACCTGATAGTGCAGCCCGCGCAGCACGCCTTTCGCCGAACGCGAATGGTTGTCCTGCACGAACTCGACGCCCGGCTCGACCAGCTCGGCGAACTCACGGCCATTGAAGCTTTCGAAGAAGAAGCCGCGTGCGTCGCCGAATACCTTGGGCTCGATAATCTTGACTTCGGGCAGCGCGGTTGCGGTTACCTGGATGGCCATGCCACTTGGTCCTTCAGTAGATTCTGCAGATATTGCCCATAGGCGTTTTTCGCGAGCGGCCGGGCCAGCGCCAGCAACTGCTCGCCGTCGATCCACTGCTGGCGGTACGCGATCTCTTCCGGACACGCGACCACCAGACCTTGCCGCTTTTGCAGCGTGGCGATGAACGTGGCCGCTTCGATCAGCGAGTCGTGCGTGCCGGTATCGAGCCACGCATAACCGCGACCCATGATCTCGACGTTCAGCGCGCCACTCGACAGATAACGCGAATTGACGTCGGTGATTTCGAGCTCGCCGCGCGGCGACGGCTTGATATCAGCCGCGACATCGCAGACCGTGTTGTCGTAGAAATACAGGCCGGTGACCGCGTAGTTCGAGCGCGGCTGCGCCGGCTTTTCCTCGATCGACAACGCGCGGAAATCACGGTCGAATTCGACCACGCCGTAACGCTCCGGATCGTGCACGTGATACGCGAAGACGGTTGCGCCGTCCTGCTTGTCGTTGGCCCGTTCGAGCTGCTTCGCGAGATCGTGGCCGTAGAAGATGTTGTCGCCGAGAATCAGCGCGGACGGATCGTTGCCGACGAACTCACGTCCGATGATGAACGCCTGCGCGAGCCCGTCCGGCGACGGTTGCACCGCGTACTGGATGTTCATGCCCCACTGGCTGCCGTCGCCGAGCATCGCCTCGAAACGCGGCGTGTCCTGCGGTGTGGAGATGATCAGCACATCGCGAATGCCCGCCACCATCAGCGTGGACAGCGGGTAGTAGATCATCGGCTTGTCGTACACGGGCAGCAGCTGCTTCGAGACGACGTGCGTGATCGGATACAGGCGCGTGCCCGATCCGCCAGCGAGAATAATGCCTTTGCGCGCCATGACGTTGCCCTTACGCGCGTTGCGCGTAGTTGGTCTCGACCCACTTGCGATACTCGCCCGAAGCGACTTCATCGGCCCACTTCTGGTTGTCGAGATACCACTGGACCGTCTTGCGCAAACCGGTTTCGAACGTTTCCGCCGGCTTCCAGCCGAGTTCGCGTTCGAGCTTGCGCGCGTCGATCGCATAGCGACGGTCGTGGCCCGGGCGATCCGTCACGTAGGTGATCTGGTCGCGATACGAACCGGCCGCTTTCGGACGCAGTTCGTCGAGCAGGTCGCACAGCGTATGCACGACGTCGAGGTTCTTCTTTTCGTTCCAGCCGCCGACGTTGTACGTCTCGCCGAGCGCGCCGCGCCCGAGCACTTCGCGGATCGCCGCGCAATGGTCGCCGACATACAGCCAGTCGCGCACGTTCTGACCGTCGCCGTACACCGGCAGCGGCTTGCCGCCGAGCGCGTTGGCGATGATCAGCGGAATCAGCTTTTCGGGGAACTGGTACGGACCGTAGTTGTTCGAGCAGTTCGTGGTCAGCACCGGCAAGCCGTACGTGTGGTGATATGCGCGCACGAGGTGGTCGGAACCGGCCTTGGTGGCCGAGTACGGGCTGTTCGGCGCGTACGGCGTGGTCTCGGAGAACTGCGGGTCGGTGGCGGACAGCGAGCCGAAGACTTCGTCGGTGGACACGTGCAGGAAACGGAACGCGGCCTTGTCGGCGTCGCTCAACGTGTTCCAGTAAGTGCGCGTCGCTTCGAGCAGCGTGAAGGTGCCCACGACGTTGGTCTGGACGAAATCGGCAGGACCGTGGATCGAGCGATCGACGTGACTTTCAGCGGCGAAATGCAGAATGGCGCGCGGCTTGTGCTCGGCCAGCAGCGCGTCGAGCGCGGCGCGATCGCAGATGTCAGCGCGGGCAAACACGTGACGCGCGTCGCCTTGCAGCGATTCGAGCGTGCGCAGGTTGCCGGCGTAGGTCAGCTTGTCGAGATTCAGAACCGGCTCGTCCGACGTGGCCAACCAGTCGAGCACGAAGTTAGCACCGATAAAGCCGGCGCCGCCCGTTACCAGGATCATGGAGTTCCTTTCAAGATGTTCGTGGTTCTTGCGATCGGCCTACAACCGTGGGGTCTGATATGACGATCGCGATTGTTGTTGTCGCTCTGTGCGCGATGCTCGTGACAAAGACGCACGCCAGCATTCTATTTGTAGACAGCGATTATAAGGCCGGTGAGCACTGAAACCAGAACCCTAACAACTTGAAACAGCTTTTAAGCGACAGATACCCACAAACGCCCACGGCGCGGGCGTTCGCTCATTACGGAAGGGGGTCGGAGCGGTAAGGCGACGAAATTAGAAGAAGTAAGAATTTCCGTACTTTTTCTGAAAAGCGGACGCATTTACAACAGTGAGTCCGCCGTTATCCGTCTTAAGAATTTCTTAAGAATTCGCCGATTGAAGCATCCAGCGAAGTGTGTCTGGAAATGGCACTGGTTCGATTTGCGGAACCAGTTTGCGCAGTTTCACCGGTGAACCGGCGAGCACTGCGACGTCGGTTGCGCGGACGAATTCCGGCGCGACTTTCACCTCCAGCCGATGCCCGGTGTACTCGGTCGCCATATCGACGATCTGCTTCAGCGTGAACGGTTTACCGGTGCACACGTTGACGGTTTCGCCCGCCACGTCGCAACCCAGCAGCGCTTCGTAGACGCGCGCGACATATCGCACGTCCGAGAAGTCTCGCGCAATATCGAGATTGCCCAGCGAAATGCTCTTTTCGCGCCGCGCGAAGTGATAGACGATCTTCGGCACGAGGAAGTTGGCCGCCTGGCCGCGTCCGGTGTAGTTGAACGGCCGCACGATCAGAATGGGCAGCTTGTCCATCCATGTGCGAACCATCGATTCCATCGCCGCCTTGCTGGCCGCATAGTGATTGACGGGCGCGAGCGGGAAATTCTCGTCGATCGCGTCGCTGGCGACGTTGCCGTACACGTTCGCGCTGCTCACCATCAGGATCTTGCGCGGCACATGGCCTACATCGACACACGCCTGCAACAGATTCAGCGCGCCGAGCACGTTGACGCGATAGAAGTCGAGCGCATCGCCGTGTCCGACGAAGCTGATCGCGGCCAGATGCACGAGATAGTCCGGCCGCGTTTCATCGATCACGCGGCGGCAGTCTTCGAGCGACGTGATGTCGAGCTTGCGGCGCGTCGGGGTTTCGTCCGCGCTGTTGCCGGTGACGGTTTCCGTCACGCGCTGGCCGCTCGCGCGCAATTGCGACATCAGCCACTGGCCGGTAAAGCCGTTCGCGCCGGTGACGAGCGTGTGGGCGGTGCCTGCTGCGCTGTTCGCCGTCTCGCTGGCGGCCAGCCGTTCCGTTTTTGCGTTTGCGGACATCGTTTTTTCACTCCCTGTGGGTATCAAGGATCAAGCGGTTCCAGACGTCGCGGCGCGCCCGTACCGATCCGGCACGAGTCGTGCGGCCCTCCCTGCGAAGCGTGGCCATCTTGTCGTCGCGTCAAACGGGCTATTATGTCACGCTCGTCTGCTGCACCGCCGCACAGGCCGCAGCGCCCCGCTGCTCCGGCATCCAGGGCATCGGCGGGGGTTTCGTTTTGCGGCGGTTTCGCTGCTATCGTATGATTTTTCGAGGCCGTTTTGCGTGCGCTTTCGCATTGCGGAAGCCGCGTTTTACGGTCTGTTCGCAGCCGTTTTTTGCACCGTTATTGCATCGTTTTTGCAATGAACACGCGCCGTGTGGCGCCACTCCGCCCCGATGACATCCAACGCCCAACCGACTTCCATCCCGCTCGCCTTCGGTGACCTTCAAGGCTGCCGCACGCCGTTCCAGCAACTGCTGAAAAAAGCCGCGCCGTCGGCCGATACGCCGCTGTGGTTCGCCGGCGATCTGATCAACCGTGGCGCGGAGTCGCTTGAAACGCTGCGCGACATCATTGCGCTCGGCGAGCGCGCGGTGCCGGTGCTGGGCAATCACGACCTGCATCTGCTGTCGGTGTCGGCCGGCATCCGCAAGTCGAAGAAAGGCGACACGATCGACGAGATCCTCGCCGCGCCCGACGCCGCCGATCTGCTCGACTGGGTGCGCCATCGGCCGCTCGCGCATTTCGAGCACGGCATGCTGATGGTTCATGCGGGCGTGTTGCCGCAATGGGACGCCGCGTTGACGATGGAACTGGCCGACGAATTGCAGCGCGCGCTGCGGGCACCGGACTGGAAGGAAACGCTGGCGGGTCTGTACGGCAACGAGCCGAACCGGTGGTCGCCGTCGGTGAAGGGAATCGACCGGTTACGGCTGACGTGCAGCGCGCTGACGCGCATCCGCTTCTGCGACGCCGACGGCACGATGGATTTCTCGTCGAGCGGCGGACTCGATGCCGCGCCGCGCGGCGCGATGCCGTGGTTCGATGTGCCAGCCCGGCGCACCGCCGACGTGACGGTCGTGTTCGGTCACTGGGCCGCGCTCGGCATTACCTTGCGCGACAACCTGATCGGGCTGGATTCGGGATGCGTGTGGGGCGAGAAACTGTCGGCGGTGCGGCTGACGGCGAACCCGGCGGAACGCACGCTGACGCAGGTGCAATGCACGTCGTGCCGCAGCACGGGTGGCGGGAATTGACGCGTTCCCCGCATACGGCTGATAACCGGTTTTAAGCCGCTGACCGGCAACGACTCACTGTGGCGCGACGTCGCCGTGACCGGCAACCGGATCGTCGTCGAGTGCATGGCTGGGTGACGGCGACGCCACCCGCGCGCGCTGCATGTTCCGCAGCGCCGTATCGATCGCCTCTTGCGACTGCGCGGCCAGCGAGCGGCGATCGTCGCCCGGTGCAATCGGCTCGCCGACATACACGTGCGCGGTCAGCGGGCCGCCGCGCAACACCAGCTCCAGCGATTGCCCCAACGACAGATCGTCGATATACGCGGGTGCGGTCGATTGACGGCCGCGCGCATCCTCATACATCAGACACAACGGTTGCACCGGACGCGCCGCCGACACCGCCGCCTGATACATGTTCGCGTGGAACGGCAACAGCGTCAGCCCGTTCGACGTCGTGCCTTCCGGAAACACGCACATCAGCTCGCCGGCGCTCAGCCGTTGCGCGAGTTCGTGCATGATCCGCTTCGCATCGCTGCGCTTCTCGCGCTGGATAAACACGGTGCCCAGTTGCTGCGCGAGCCAGCCGACCACCGGCCAGCGCCGGATTTCCGCTTTCGACACGAACGGCGTCGGCCGCCATGCATTGATCACGTAGATATCGATCCACGACACGTGATTCGACACCACCAGCGCGCCCGCATCGAGCCGCGCGCTGTCGTTGTGAACCACCAGCCGCATGCCGCACAACCGCAGCATCTTCAGAGACCACGCGCGATTCAGCGTGAGCCGCTGTTCGGCCGTGGCGTTCGGGAAACGTGTCGCGACCGTCCACATGCCGTGCAGCAGATGGGCGACCAGCCGAAACTTGCGAAACGCGAGAGTCATCGTCGGGGTTCCGTTCTAGCGTGTGATGCTCAGGCCTGTTCGAAGGCGACGTTGCCGCCGACGATCGTCGTGCGCACGCGCGCCGGCAATTCGTAGCCGAGGAACGGCGTGTTGTGCCCCTGGCTTTTCAGCGCGCGCGGTTCGACGCGCCAATGCGCGTGACGGTCGAACACGCAGAGATCCGCCGCCGCGCCCACGCCGACACCGCCCGCGGGCAGCTTCAGCACGCTGGCCGGCGCCGCCGTGATGCGCGTCAGCGCCTTCGCGAGCGGCACGTTCGCTTCATCGGCCCACTTTACCGTCAACGACAGGAACAGTTCGAGCCCGGTCGAGCCCGGCGTCGCTTCGTCGAACGGCAACAGTTTCTCGTCGTCGTCGACCGGCGTGTGATCCGAACAGATCGCGTCGATGGTGCCGTCCACCAGACCGGCGCGGATCGCTTCGCGATCGCGCTGACCGCGCAACGGCGGATCGAGCCGGTATTGCGAATCGAAATAGCCGATGTCGAGATCGATCAGATGCACGTGGTTCGCCGTGACGTCGCACGTGACCGGCAGGCCTTCGGCCTTCGCCTCGCGCATCAGCGCGACGCCCGCAGCCGACGATAGATGCGAGATATGCACCCGCGCGCCCGTCACGCGGACCAGTTCGAAGATCGTATGCAGCGCGATCGTCTCGGCCGACACCGGCACACCCGACAAACCGAGCCGCGAAGCCAGCGCACCGCTCGCCGCGACGCCGCCCTTCGCGAGATACGCGTCGAGCGGACGCAGCCACGTGGTGTAGCCGTACGTGTTCGCGTATTGCAGCGCGCGCAGCATTACCTTGGTATCGACGATCGGCGTATCCGCCTGCGAAAACCCGATACACCCGGATTCCGTCAGCCCGACCATTTCGGTGATGATTTCGCCTTTCAGCCCGACCGTCAGCGCGCCGAGCGGATAGACGTTCGCCTGATTCAGGCTGCGCGCGCGAAAGCGCAGCATTTCGACCAGACCCGGTTCGTCGAGAATCGGATCGGTGTCGGGCGGACAGACAAGGCTGGTCACGCCGCCTGCGAGCGCCGCGGCCATTTCCGATTTCAGCGTCGCCTTGTGTTCGAAACCCGGCTCGCGCAAACGCGCCGACAGATCGACGAAACCCGGCGCGATATGCAGGCCGGTCGCGTCGATCGTGCGGTCCGCGGTGAAGTCGGTGGACGCGACGATCTTGCCGTCCGCGATGAAAACGTCCTGCTGCTGTTCGGTGCCGGCTGCCGGATCGAGCAGCGTGCCGTGCTGGATGTGAATCTTCATGTGCTGTGTTCTGTTCTGTGTGAGTCGCGCGTGACGACGGAAGACGGTTCGATCGGGCGGATCAGTCGTGATTGCCCGCGACGATTCCCATCACCGCCATCCGCACCGCGATGCCGAAAGTCACCTGATTCAGGATCACCGATTGCGGACCGTCGGCCACTTGCGAATCGATTTCGACGCCGCGATTCATCGGGCCCGGATGCATCACGATCGCATCGGGTTTCGCGAGCGCGAGGCGCTCGGGCGTCAGGCCCCAGCTCTTGAAATACTCCTGCGCCGACGGCAGCAACGCGCCGCTCATCCGTTCGTTTTGCAGACGCAACATGATGATCACGTCGACGTCTTTCAGACCTTCGTCGAGATTGTGGAACACCCGCACGCCCATCTGTTCGAGACCGCCCGGCAACAGCGTGCGCGGACCGATGGCGCGCACTTCCGGCACGCCGAGCGTGGTCAGCGCGTGAATGTCCGAGCGCGCGACGCGCGAATGCAGGATGTCGCCGACGATCGCCACGCGCAGATTGGTGAAATCTTTCTTGTAGTGGCGGATCGTGTACATGTCGAGCAGACCCTGGGTCGGGTGTGCGTGACGGCCGTCGCCCGCGTTGATCACGCTGACGTGCGGCGCGCAATGCTCGGCGATCAGGTACGGCGCGCCGCTCGATGCGTGACGCACGACGAACATATCGGCGTGCATCGCGGACAGGTTGTTGATCGTGTCGAGCAGCGACTCGCCCTTGCTGGTCGACGATGCGTTGATGTTCAGGTTCAGCACGTCGGCCGACAGACGCTTCGCGGCGATTTCGAACGTGGTGCGGGTCCGCGTCGAGTTCTCGAAGAACAGATTGAACACCGACTTGCCGCGCAGCAGCGGCACCTTCTTCACTTCGCGATCGGTCACGCTGACGAACTGCTCGGCGGTATCGAGAATGTGCGTCAGGATGCGTTTGGGCAAGCCTTCGATGGTCAGCAGATGCTTGAGCTCACCGTTCTTCGTCAGTTGCGGATTGCCCTTCAGGAAGCCATAACGGAAACGCGCGCTCGATGCGTCGGTCTCGGAGGAGCCCTGGGATGCCGGGGCCGGAGTGGAGGTGTTCATGATGTACCTGTCAAACGTGTGCGGTATTCGGGGCGCATTTGCGTGCGCGCCCTTCCGGCCTTGCCGCGTGGGGGCGAACCCGGCCGCGGCGAAATGCTGTGGATGATGCCTGGTTTTCTGTTTGCGCGCACGAGTACGCGCGGCGCGCGGCGTGGCTGGATGTGCACGACAGCGCGGTCACGCGCGTCGCGCCGATCAGCCCGGCTTCAAACGCGGATGGCGCTCAATGGGTGCTGGCTTCGGTGTGGAACGACAGACGGCCGTCGTCGTCGCGCGCGAGCACGAGCGTGGCGCCCGCCGGCACATCGACCTCGCCGCCGCGAAAGCGCGCCGCGAACGGCAACTCACGGCCGCCGCGATCCGCCAGCACGGCGAGATCGACCGACGCAGGACGGCCGTAGTCGTACAGCTCGTTCAACGCGGCGCGCACGGTGCGACCGGTGGACAGCACGTCGTCCACGAGGATGATGCGGCTATCGTTGACATCGAACGGCAGCGACGTCGGGCTTGCCTGCGAATGCAGACCCTTTTTCGCGTAGTCGTCGCGATGCAGCGAGACATTGACCACGCCGAAGCTCGGCACGTTCAGGTCGCGCGCGAGACGTTCCGCGAGCCATACGCCGCCGCTGTAAATACCGGCGAGCACGGGACCGTTCTGGCCACCCAGCGCGTCGCCGTAAGCGGCGCGGATCTGTTCGAGCACGGCGCGATACAGCGCTTCGGCGTCAATGGAACTCATGGTTGTCGGAAAGTCCGTCAAGATATTGCTGAAGGATGATGCTCGCGGCTTCGGCGTCGAGCATCTCGGCGCGGCCGCGACCGGCGCGAATGCCGGCTTCCGCCTCGACCGACGAATAGCGTTCGTCGACGAACGTCACCGGCAGATTGAAGCGCCCGTTCAACTGGTTGCCAAAGCGTTTGGCGAGTTGCGTGCGTTCGTGCGGCGTGCCGTCCGGATGCATCGGCAGACCGACCACGAGTGCATCGGGCTTCCATTCGTCGATCAGCTTGCCGACTGCCTCGAAGCGATACTCGCGATTGCGGTTGGGCACGACGACCAGCGGTCGCGCGCTGCGGGTCAGAGAATTGCCGACCGCGACGCCGATTCGTTTTTCGCCGTAATCGAAGCCGAGCAGCGTGGTGTCGCGCTTGAACACACCCGATGCGCCGGGTTCGCCTGCACCACCGCTCATGCGTGACCTGCTTCGCCGGACAGCATCGACAGGTTGATGCCGAGCAGCGCGAGCGCCCCTTCGAGACGCTCTTCGGCGGGCACGTCGAAGACGATCTTCGGGTCGGCCTCGACCGTCAGCCAGCCGTTCTTCGAGATCTCTTCCTCGAGTTGGCCCGCGCCCCAACCGGCATGGCCGAGCGTCAGCAGAAAGCGCTCCGGACCGTTGCCGCTGGCGACCGCTTCGAGCACGTCTTTGGACGTGGTCATTTCCAGCCCGCCCGGCACCGACATCGACGACGTATAAGGCGTGCCGTCTTTCGGATCGTGCAGCACGAAGCCGCGCTCGGTTTGCACCGGGCCGCCGAAATAGACGGGAACATGCAGAAGGGGTTCGATTTCGAGCTTGAGGTCGATGCGGCTGAACAGCGCCTGAAGATCGATATCCGTGGGACGGTTGATCACGAGACCGAGCGCACCGCGCTCACTGTGATCGCAAAGGTAGACCACCGTTCCGGAAAACGTGGGATCGGCCATGTTAGGCATGGCGATCAGGAACTGATTGGTCAGATTGATGCGATCGGTACTCTTGGACATAGTTCGGATTTTAGCAAAGACGGTACAGATTGGCGGGCGTCGAGCGTGATTTGCTACGGTTTTGCCGCGTGCCATGAACGGCGGATCATGCTGCACTCTATCACGCGTATCCGGCGCGCCTACGACGGGGTTTCGGCCAGCAGACCGATACGGATCGGTCCGGCGCGATACACGCCCGCCGCTATGCGCCGCCTTGCTGGATCGCGCGCGTCAACGTGGCCATTGCGACGCTGCCGTCCGCCGGCGCAACGCCGGCCGCCACGGTGTGCAGCATCGCGCGCAACGCTTCGGCGGCCTGCTCGAGCGCAGCCGGATCCGGCGCCTCGACGACGACATGCGCACGCACCGCCAGCGTCGCGACTTCCGCGTGCGCCCGGCGACGCCAGGCCAGACCGAGCGCGTCCGCGAGCAGCGCGACCCGGCCGAGCCCGAGCGCCCATGCCGCCGCGCCCAGCCGGTAAGCGGCCTCGCCTGCGAGCAAGGCTTCGCTGGGATCGGCTTTTTCGGGCGAGTTGGCGGCTTGCGCATGCACGGCCAGCGCGACGATCGACGCATCCGCGGTTTGCAGGAAATCTTCGTAAGCGCCCGAATTGACGAACAGACCGCCGATCTCGCGCGTGAACACGCTGCGCGACGTCTCGCTGCGGGCGCGCGCGTCCTGCATGCCCGCTTCCCACAGCGCTTCGGAGTCTTGGGTGGCGGCGACGTGCCAGTCGACCGTCAAGCCGTAATCGCGCAGCACGTCGGCCGCGTCGACGTCTTCGGCGGACGCGCCGTAAAGAGCGTAATCGCGCCAGAGCAACGCGAGCGTCGCGCGAACCAGCGAGCGCGGCGCAAGCGCCAGTCCGCGCGCGTGATCGGCCAGCACCAGATTGCAGCGCGCGTAGAAACGGCGCACGTCCGCTTCGCCGGACAGATGGCCGCTCGCGCGCAGCGAACGCGCGCAGGTCGCGGCGAGCCGCCAGTAGTCGTAGGGATCGTCGGACGCCAGTTCCGCGAGGCACGCGTCGAGCGCGTCGTAGGCACGGTGAGTGGCGGCGCTCGTGGCTGCATTCGTTTCCGCATTCGTGATGGCGTCGGCGCTTGCCGTGGCACCGTTGGTGCCATTCATGCCGTTTGCGCGTTGGGCGTCTTTGGCCCCTTTGGCTCCGCTAGCACCGGCCGCCGAATGCGCGCGCAACACCGGCAACAACGCCCGCTCGTAACTCGCGCGCAGATAGGCGAGCCGCTCGGGCGCCTGTCCGCGCAACGTGGCGGGCGGGATCGGCCGTGCGGCCAGCGCGTGATCTTCGTAAGCGGTCGTGAGGCCGGGCGCATGCCGCGCAATGTGTGCGCACAACGCCTGATAATGCGCAAACAGCGACGGCGAACACGACAGTTCCCGCAGGTTGCGACGCGACAGCGCCGCGCGGAAATCGTCCAGCGCGATGCCGAACAGCGCGCGTGCGCCGGGTTCGCTGGCGGGATCGGCGGCGGCCATCGGCGATACCAGCGCGAGCGCGTCGGCGAAACGTTGTGCGCCGGTCCAGCCTGCGTCACGAAGCGCCTGGGCCGCCCGCAGCAACGGCACGCCGGCCTCGCCGCGATGCTCGAACGCACTTTGCGCATCCGCGAGCGCGCGCTCCGCAGCGGGCACTGAGCCGCCACGCGGATTGGGCAACGCATCGAAAGGATCGGTATGTGCCGCGGGCCACGCGGCAGGTGCGGCCGTTGACGACGCCGTCGCATCGGACGATGCGGGCGGCTCGGACAGCGAGGAGAATGAAGCGGACGACGAAGCGAGTGGAGTAGTCATGGGCACGCGGCACGAACACTGACGGACCTGCACACGGCGACGCGCAGCCTTCAGCACGTCCACCGACGGCAGGACGATGACCGACACCCCCTGCGACACGGCACGTAGCCGGACGTTCCGCCGCTAAAGCACAACGACGGCGCATGCGCCGTGCATCGGGCCAAACGGCGATCCGGTCAGCGAATCGTGCGGACAGGCAACGGCCGGTAAAGCCGACACCGCCCGCCCGATTCAGCGGTCAGATCTGCACCATCTCGAAGTCTTCTTTACGCGCGCCGCATTCCGGGCACGTCCAGTTGATCGGCACGTCTTCCCAGCGCGTACCCGGCGCGATTCCTTCATCTGGCAGACCGGCTTCTTCATCGTAAATCCAGCCGCAGATCAGGCACATCCAGCTTCTATATTCCATTCTTGTGTCGGGTCGAAAAGTGCATGAAACGGGAGCCATGATGGTACCGTGTTGCCGCCCCAATGCCTAGCAATCGAAAAATCCGCGACGTTCCGCAGCGCACACGAACGCTGCCGTGAAACGCTTCGCTAAACGCGACGGGCATACGTTGCACCCGTTGTGCAACAACACGATGAACCATGCGCGTGCGCAAGCGGAAAACCGGCACGGTGCCGATTTGCAAAACACGCGTGAACAGGCGTTCGAACGTGCGAAAAACCGCCCTCTCCACGGATAAAGCAGCATAATTGAGCCGACCGCACGCCAGCCGTGCAACGCCCTTTTTCCCACGCTCATTTCCTGCCAGCCCTACATGCCCAGCGACACGCCTCCGATCGTTCTCACCTTCGGCCTCTCCGACCCGACGGGCGGCTCCGGCCTTCAGGCCGACCTGATGACGCTGGCCAGCATGGGCTGCCACGGTGTCAGCGCGTTGACCGGCTATACGATCCGGGATTCAGCCAGTTGCGACGAAGTCACGGGTCTCGACCCTGAAGCGGTCGCGACCCAGGCGCGGATGCTGCTCGAAGACATGCCGATCGCCGCGTTCAAGGTCGGTGCGTGTACGCGCGCCGAAGTCGTGAGCGCCATCGCGGAAGTAGTCGCCGATTACGACGACGTGCCGCTGATCCTCGCCCCCGACTTCACGCTCGACGACGAACACGTGCTCGCCGCCGACGAACTACGCGAAGCGATCGCCGATCTGCTCGCGCCGCAAACCACGTTGCTGGTCGCCGACCAAGCCACGCTGCTCGCGCTGGCCCAACCCGACGCCGACGCCGAAGCGCCCACGCTCGACGCCGCGATCGCGCATCTGCTGTCGCAAGGGTGCGAATACATCCTGTGCACGGAAACCGGCACGCATCGTCTCGTCAATACGCTGTATAGCGACGACGGCCAGTTGCGTCAGGACACGTGGGATCGCGGCAGCAACCGCATCATGGGCATGACCGACACGCTCGGCTCGGCCATCGCCGCGTTGCTCGCGAACGGCCAGGAACCGGCCGAAGCGGTCCGCGAAGCGCAGGAGTATCTGTACCAGGCCACGCGCAGCGCGTTCCGTCCCGGCATGGGCGCGTATATTCCCGACCGTTTCTTCTGGGCGCGCACCAACGACGAAGAAACGCCGCCGGCCGCGGGCAAGGAAGATGCCGCACCGGGCGAAGCGCGTCACTAGCAACACCCAGGCCGCGCGTCATCGCTTCACGCGCGGCCTCAATAAAAAAGCCGGACGGTGCGCACACCGTCCGGCCATAAAAAAACCCGCATCGCTGCGGGTTTTTTCTTTTGGCGCGCACTTCTTTCGAAGCGCGCGCCGCATGTCTTTCGACGTGGACGCTCCGGAGAGCGTCCCGCGAAATTACATGTCCATGCCCATGCCGCCCATGCCGCCGGGCATACCGCCGCCCATCGGTGCATCTTCCTTCGGCAGTTCGCAAACAGCTGCGTCGGTCGTCAGCAGGAGACCCGCAACCGAAGCTGCGTTTTGCAGCGCCGTGCGCGTCACCTTCGTCGGGTCGACAACACCTGCGTCGACCAGGTCGACGTACTCGCCGGTTGCTGCGTTGTAGCCGTAGTTGCCCGTACCAGCGGCAACAGCTGCCACCACGACGCTGGCTTCTTCGCCACCGTTCGTGACGATCTGACGCAGCGGCTCTTCCATCGCGCGCAGCACGATCTTGATACCTGCGTCCTGATCGGCGTTAGCGCCCTTCAGGCTCGTGATAGCCGTGCGAGCGCGGATCAGCGCGACGCCGCCACCAGCAACGATGCCTTCTTCCACAGCTGCGCGCGTTGCGTGCAGTGCGTCTTCGACACGTGCCTTCTTTTCCTTCATTTCGACTTCGGTCGCAGCACCGACCTTAATCACTGCAACGCCGCCTGCCAGCTTGGCAACGCGTTCTTGCAGCTTTTCACGGTCGTAGTCCGACGTTGCTTCTTCGATTTGCGTGCGAACCTGCTTCACACGTGCTTCGATGTTTGCAGCTTCGCCAGCGCCGTCGATGATCGTCGTGTTTTCCTTGCCCACTTCGATACGCTTCGCTTGACCCAGTTCGGCCAGCGTTGCCTTTTCGAGCGTCAGGCCGGTTTCTTCAGCGATGACTTGACCACCGGTCAGGATCGCGATGTCTTCCAGCATGGCCTTACGACGGTCGCCGAAGCCCGGAGCCTTGACGGCAACAGTCTTCAGGATGCCGCGGATGTTGTTCACAACCAGCGTTGCCAGTGCTTCGCCTTCGACGTCTTCTGCGATGATCAGCAGCGGACGGCCAGCCTTGGCGACTTGTTCCAGGACCGGGAGGAGGTCACGAATGTTCGAGACCTTCTTGTCGTGCAGCAGCACGAACGGGTTGTCCAGAACAGCAACCTGCTTGTCCGGGTTGTTGATGAAGTACGGCGACAGGTAGCCGCGGTCGAATTGCATACCTTCGACAACGTCCAGCTCGTCTTGCAGCGACTTGCCGTCTTCGACGGTGATCACGCCTTCCTTGCCGACCTTGTCCATGGCTTCAGCGATACGATCGCCGATCGACGAGTCGCTGTTTGCCGAGATCGAGCCAACTTGCGCGATTTCCTTGTTCGTCGTGCACGGCTTGCTGATCTTGCGCAGTTCTTCGATTGCAGCTGCAACAGCCTTGTCGATACCGCGCTTCAGATCCATCGGGTTCATGCCCGATGCAACGTACTTCATGCCTTCGCGGACGATCGACTGAGCCAGGACCGTAGCGGTCGTGGTGCCGTCACCTGCGTTGTCGCTGGTCTTGGAAGCGACTTCCTTGACCATTTGCGCGCCCATGTTCTGGAGCTTGTCTTTCAGTTCGATCTCTTTCGCGACCGACACACCGTCCTTGGTGACCGTCGGGCCGCCGAAGCTGCGTTCCAGGACAACGTTGCGGCCCTTCGGACCCAGCGTGACCTTCACAGCGTTCGCGAGAATGTTCACGCCTTCGACCATCTTGGCACGTGCGGAATCACCGAATACGACGTCTTTAGCTGCCATCTTCTAACTCCTTGAATTCTTTGGATATGAACCGGGGAAGTAGCGACCAGCGCTTACTTCTGCACCACGGCCATGATGTCTTCTTCGCGCATCACCAGCAGTTCGTTGCCGTCGACCTTGACGGTCTGGCCTGCGTACTTGCCGAACAGGACGCGGTCACCGATCTTCACGTCGAGCGCGATCTGTGCGCCCTTATCGTCACGCTTGCCCGGGCCGACTGCCAGGATTTCGCCTTGATCCGGCTTTTCCGCTGCGGCTTCGGGGATCACGATGCCCGACGCAGTCTTGGTTTCTTGATCCAGACGTTTGACGATCACGCGATCATGCAAAGGACGAAGGTTCATACATACTCCTCTCTTGATTGAGACTGAAGAACGCTGAGAAAACCCGGCTGGCTGAGCCAACCGGCGATGTTGTTAGCACTCTCGTGCAGCGAGTGCTAATTATATGGACGGGTGGTGACAAATTCAAGACGCTGCGGGGAAGGTCGGCAGAAATGCCCGGATTCGCGGAGCGGGAACGCGATCGCACGGCCTGAGTCGCGGGGCCGCCGCGCCGAGCGGCGTCCGGCGGAAACTTCCGAGCGAAATCAATGTGTTGGATTTGCCAGAGCAACGCTGCGGCACCTTTCGGATACCCTTCAGCGCGACGGTCGATGCCTTTCTGGAAGGCCCCGCACCGAATTCTTCCCGCACCAGGGGAAATCCTGATCTACGCGACGGGAATCGGAATGCGCGCCCCGAACGAGGCTCGACACCAGCTCAACTGCGCGCCGCCTCGCAGTCGTCCCAGTACCGAAGCGGGTCCTGGTGCTGCGGGAACAGCTTGGCGAGCCAACCCATCAGGCGCGCCCACTCGGGGTGACTCGTGCCGCTTTGCGCGGAAAACAGCGATCGCTCGAGAACGCTATTGCGCTGCCGGTCATACGCGACGACCTGATACCGGCCATCCGCGCCCTCTCTCGACGTGATCGTATAACGCGTCAGCAGGCGCAGTTCGGCGTGCTCCGACCAGCCGAAGACCGCGCGTGGCAGGCCGTTCGAATCACGCACTTCCGTGCTGCCGTCGGGCAGCTTCACCGCGCCCCAGCCGGGCGCAAGCTCGGTGACGAGCTCGTCCTTCGTCTTGCGATGCCAGCGAAGCTTCCACGCCCGTTCCATCGCCTCGTGGACATGCGCGGCCGACTCGTAGCCGCGCGGCACTTCGACCGCGACCGGAAACGACACGACGCTTTCTTTCCAGATCGTGCCGTCACCCGACGGGCGGGCGTCCACGCGCGCTGCGCGTTCGGCGTCTTCAAACGGATTCTGCTTGCCCGGCTTCGACTGGGCCGAACTCGGCGGCAAATCGGAAAACAGGTTTTCCAACGCCTGTCGCGCATTGCGGGACTTGTCACCATTTCTCATTCGATTCTCCAACCAGGCGACATTCATGATTCGACGAGCGCGTGCCGGCTGATCTGCGCAACCGGCCCGACGTCGGAACTGGCGCCATAACGGCGCCGCACCTCGTATTGTGCGTCTGTTCCGCGCGCGTCAGAACAAACCCAGACGCCGGACGATCCGCCCGAACGTCAGCCACTGCTGCGCGAGCAGGCCGTTTCCGTACGAGCGCCCGGCGCCGTCCGGCCCCGGCAGTTGATCGCGAATGCCGGTCGGCTCCAGCGTGCGGTTCCACGACGCGGTTTTGAACATCATGTCCCACCACGGAAACAGCACGCCGAAATTGCAGCCGTAGTGCGTGCCTTCGTGACCATAACCGATCGCATGATGACGACGGTGAAAGATCGGGCTGACGATCAGCCGTTCGAGCAAACCGCCATACGGCAGATGCGCGTTCACGTGCTGCACGCTCTGCATGAAGTTGCTGACCGCGACCAGCACGACGAACTGACTCGGCTCGACGCCGATAAACAGCGAGATTACCGCGAAGAATCCGGCCTGAATGATGTCGTCGAGGAAGTGATTGCGGTCGTCGGCCCACAGCGACATCTGCTGCTGGCTATGATGGACCGCGTGCAACTCCCACCACACGCCGAACCGGTGCTGCCAGCGGTGATACCAGTAGCCGGCGAAATCGAGCACCACCAGATAGATCACGAACGCAACCACCGGCTGGTCGGTGACGCCCGGCCACAGATTGTCGAGATCGATATTCGGAATGTCGTGGATCGCCATCAGACTCTGCCAGTGATTGAACAGCGGCTGGAGCATGAAGAAGAACGCGATATTGATGATGCCGAGTTTGGCGATCCACGTGTAGATCACGTCCGCGCGAAGCGCCTTGCGATCGGACCAGGTTTCGATCGGACGCAAGGCTTCGAGCGGACGCAGCGCCGCGTACATCACGACGATTTCCAGCACGCCGACGATCACCCAGTACAGCGCGTCATACGTGTCTTCGTCGTAGCCCATCAGCCCGACGCGGAAAAAAACCGGTTGCACGACATCGACGAACAGCAGCGTCTGAAGTGTCGAGATGCCGTTATCGAGCAGTGCGAGGATGGCGTGAATCAACGAAAAACCCCTTCAATGACAGATGACGCGAAACACCGGCGGCGCGCCGCGCCGTCCGAACCGAATCGAACCGCACGGCGTAACCGGACGCTCAGTCCGGATTCGGCGCGTACACCGGCGCACGGTTCGCGAAGTAGATCCCGTGCGGCGAACGTCCGACCGCGATCGTATCTATCAGTTTATGCGTCGTGAGATCGATGATGCCGACATGTTTCGCGAAACGGAACGTCACCCATAGATACCGTTTGTCCGCCGACAGTTCCATATCGTCCGGTCCCGGCATCAAACCCGTGATGTCGGCGACTTTCGTCAGCGTCGTGTAATCGAGAATGCTGATCGTGCTTTCGACGCGGTTAGTCACCGCAATGTGCTGGCCGTCGTCGAGATTGCGGAAGTTGTGCGCGCCGCGACCGGTCTGAATCCGCTTGACGACCTGCTTCGTATGCGGATCGACCACCGCGACGTCGTCCTCGCCTGTCATGCCGATCAACAGGTATTTGTCGCCCGGCGTCATCCACAGACCGGCGGGCGTGTTGCCCACGTGCAGTTTCCACAGCACGCTTTGCGATGCGAGATCGATCGCGGCGACTTCGCCGGTGTCCTGCAAGGTCACGTAGACGATCTTGCTGTCCGACGAGAACGTCATATGGCTCGGCGTCTTCGCGAGCGGAATGCGCTGCGCGAGCACCAGATTCTGGCCGTCGTACTTGTAGACATCGACGCGATCCAGGCGCAGCGCCGCCGTGACGAACCATTTGTGATCGGGCGAGAAACCGAGTTGATACGGGTCCTCGATTCCTTCGACACGATGCTGGACCTTACCCGTATGCGGGTCGAGGAACATCAGGTCGTTCGACACCGAATCCGCGACGATCAGCGAACGGCCGTCCGGCGTGATCATCAGGTGATGCGGTTCCTTGCCGGTCGGCTCCTTGCCGATGACCTGACGGCTCACCGGATCGACCAGCGTCAATTGCGCTTCGGCGGAGTCGAGCACGATCACGTTGTCGGCGGCATGCGCGACTGGCGAAACGGCGAACAGCCCGCAAAGCGATGCGGCCACTGCGCCGGCCCGTGTAATCGAAACGATAGAAATTGGCATTGAGAACGTGCGGTGCGGAAAAAAGCGCGGGAAAAGCGCGAAAAAACCTCGTGGAGGATGCGACTGAAAGACAACGGAAAGCCACGGCACCGCCTGGCCGGTCGTCCATGATCGTCTAACGCGTGAGAGGCCGCCGCCGATGACACATTTTTAGCAACCTTCTATTGCGCGCACGCGAAA
Organism: Paraburkholderia sp.; assembly: GCF_028283785.1. Classification (GTDB taxonomy): domain Bacteria; phylum Pseudomonadota; class Gammaproteobacteria; order Burkholderiales; family Burkholderiaceae; genus Paraburkholderia. The sequence continues at coordinate 389,363 of NZ_JAPWKB010000018.1, forward strand.
GGTGCAGCCCGTAAGACACCGTAACGGTCCGCACCAGTTTGCTGACCGGTTAAACGTTTGCTGAGTGCATACGAAAACGGCTGTCGCCGCTACCATGCCCGGCCCGGTGTTTGCTTTTAAGCGTGCGCCGCATAACAAACCAGACCGCAATGCCAAAGGGGGATCACCGTGTCGAATCCGCATGAAATCGTCGAACTCACGCATCACGTGAAGAAGCTGGCCACCGGCAAGATTTCCGATATCAACGACATCAACCGGGAGGCCACTTTTCTTGCGCTCAACGCGTTGATCGAAGCGGCGCGCGCGGGTCATGCCGGACGCGGTTTCGCGGTGGTCGCGAATCAGGTCAAGCATGTATCGGCGCGGATCGGTGAAATCACCACCGGACTGAATCGCGAACTCGCGGGTTCCCTCGCGCGTCTGACCGACCTCGGCGACAGCATGATCGAGCGCCTGCGTGCCAGCGAAGGCCAGCGCGGCGCCGACCTCGCACTGAACATGATCGATGTGATCGACCGCAATCTGTACGAGCGCTCGTGCGATGTGCGCTGGTGGGCAACCGACTCGGCCGTCGTCGAATGTCTCGCCGACGCCACGCCGCACACCGCCGCGTTCGCGTCGAGCCGTCTGTCGGTGATTCTCGACAGCTATACGGTGTACCGCGATCTCTGGATCGTCGATGCGTCGGGACGCGTGGTCGCGAACGGCAGGCCGGAGCAGTACGCGGTGCGCGGTCAGGACGTCAGCCACGCAAGCTGGTTTCGCGACGCGATGAAGACGCCGACCGGCGCCGAATTCGTCGCCGGCGATATCGAGGCGTTGCCCGCGCTCAGGCACGCGCAGGTCGCGACCTACGCCACCGCGATCCGCCAGAACGGCGCGGCCGACGGCAAGCCGCTCGGCGCGCTGATCATCTTTTTCGACTGGGCACCGCAAGCGTCGGCGGTCGTCAAGGGCGTGCGGCTGTCCGCCGACGAATGGAAGCGCACGCGCTGTCTGATCGTCAACGCGCGGCATCGCGTGATTGCGGCGTCGGACGATAAAGGCGTGCTCGACGAGCCGTTTCATCTCGTCACCCACGGCAAGCCGGCCGGTTTCTATCATTTGCCCGACGGCCGGACCGTGTCGTTCGCGGCGACGCCGGGCTACGAGAGCTACAAGGGATTAGGCTGGTTCGGCGTGGTCGTGCAGACGCCGCTCGCGGAACCGAAAGCCGCGGTGTGACGCGGCGCGGCGGCGCTGATGGAAAAGCTGGAGTGGCTGAAACGATGCCTACAGACGCGCCGCCCGTTCCGGATTGCCCGAGCCGAAGCAGATCGCCGCGACGCCGATCACGTTGCCGATCAGGCGGCCGCGCCGGTCGAGATGCGCTTCGGGGCGAATCGATTTGAGGCTGTTCATGATCAGCGCGCGAGCGATATTGCTCGCCGCTTCCTTGCGCGACATCACGCCCTTGCGGCGCAGGTAATCGGCATTGACGACTTGCGAATAGCCGAACTTCTTGCCCGACACGCGACCGCCGACCAGTCCGAGATGCACGCCGCGCAGCGCATCGCAAATCGCCAACGCGCCACCGGCCGCGACGCGTCGCGAGAAATCCTTGTCTTCGAGCCAGCCGTACAGCACCAGCCGCTCGTCGAAGCGCGCGCTGCCGATCGCGCTCAGGCGAACCGCCATGTTGCAGCCATACAACGACGAGCACGGCGTCAACGCGGCGGCAGGCGCCGTGCCGGTATCGGCTTCGGACGTGATGTTCAGCGCCTCGTCCCAGCTGACCGGCTCGGTGGCTGCGCCGTCGCGCAGCGTGCGTCCCGACATGCCGAGCAGCGATGGATTGCGCTCGAATGCCTGCGCGCAGCGGGCCACCCAGTCGCGGCACGGCGCGAAATCGTCGTCGAAGAAAATGACGACATCGAAGCCCTGCCCCAGCGAGTCGAGCCGGTCGAGTGTGTCGAGCCCGCGATTGCGTTGCGCCGACGATCCCGCCGAGCCGTAAATGCTGCGCACGTCGAGTTCGTCGCAGGTCCACGGCGCGATATCGGCCTCGCAGGTCGCCGACAGCACCACCAGATCGGGCCGCACCGTCTGGCGCGCGAGAAATTCGAGCGCCTTCGGAATCGCCGTCGGCCGGCCTTTGGTCGCGATGACCACGGCCACGCGCATCGGCCTGACGTCGGCGAAACGCTCGGCGGACGTATCGGGCGACGCGTCGGAACGTGCGCCAATGGACGCGGCAGGCGCCGCGCTGTCGATACTGGTCGTCATGATTCCTCCGGTACGGTACGTCGGAACGGCTCGCGGTTTACCCGCAGCAAAGTAGCACGGCATCTGGACCCTCGCCGCGCGCGCGCCGGACGCGACGCGGATTTGTCCGAAATGGCGGACACATCGTCGGATGAAGCGGGTTATGGATCGGCTACGCGTCGTCCCCGGACCGCGCGGAAAACCGGATCGATCCACCACGGCCGGTATTTTTCCGATACACGGCGAATACCGATTTCACGCCGTCAGATTAGAAATTTTTCCCGCACGCTGATTCAATCAACGAAATTAATACCGGCCACCTTATTCACATAACAGATTTTTTGGCCCGGATTATGCAGGACGTTTTCAACGATTTAGCTTTTAAAACAGCTGATTTAGCAAAACGCAAACCGCACTCACATTAGCATTTTGCGTGCCGTGCAGGCCGCTAGATAAAAGGCTCCGCCATCGCAACAGCATTTTTCAGCCATTCAGATTGGCGATATATCACTAGGATTTCCTGATTTAGCTTTCAGATCGTCAATTACTATTCACTGCTTAAACAGCACACTCTTAACGTTTCATTCATTCAAGCGAATCGACGTGACAGATAATCTCGTTTCGGAACTGCCGACTATTCCCTTGAATCGACGCGGAAAGCCCGGAGCGCGGCGCACGGTGTTTTATGTGCAGCCATTGATTGCCGGTTATCGCGTTGAAGTGGTGGAGGCGCTCAATCAACTGTTCAATCTGAAAATATTCGCGTGTACGCAAGGCGTCGAAGCGCGCGGTTTTTCGAGCGAGCGTCCGCCGTGCGACGAATTCGTCGAAACCAGCATCGCGCAGATCGGTTCGCCGGGCATCAAGATCCAGAGCAAGGTGGTCGCGCATCTGGTGCGCGAACGGCCCGACGCCGTGCTGATCTTCGCCGACATCCGCTTTCTGTCGTTGTGGCTGACGCTGATCGCCGGACGGGTGATGCACGTGCCGGTGCTGATCCACGGCCAGGGGCTGTACCGCCATCAACACGCAGGCTGGCTGCGCACGCTGTGCTACCGGCTCGCGGTGTCGCTGGCGAGCCGCTATGTCTGCTATACGGACGCGTCGCGGCATTCGCTGGAAGCGATCGGCTGCCCGGACCGCAAGCTGGTGGTCGCGGACAATTCGCTGACGGTGTTGCGGCCGGTGACCGCGTCCGAGAAAACCGGCACTGAAAACGGCGTGCTGTTTCTCGGCCGTCTACGCGACGACTCCGACGTCGATATGCTGATCGACGCAATCGGCGTGTTGCGGCGTGAAGGCGGCGAAGGACGCGACATCCTGCTGCATGTGGTCGGTGACGGCGAACACGGCGAACGCTTGCGGCAGCGCTACGCCGGTTGCGATTACATCGTCTGGTACGGCGCGGTGTTCGACGACCGCAAGATCGCGTCGATCAGCCGTCAATGCCGGATCGGCTGCTATCCGGGCGCAGCCGGACTGAGCGTCGTGCATATGTTCGGCCTGAGCCTGCCGCCGCTGATTCACGACCGGATGTCCGCGCATATGGGCCCGGAACCGGCGTATGTGGAACGCGGCCGGACCGGCTTCGTGTATTCGCTCGACGGCGGCGTCGATGCGCTGGCCGCGTCGTTGCGCGACGTGTGGGCCGTGTCGCCCGCACAGATGCGCGCGACCGCCGCCGCTGCATATTCGAAGTACGAGCAGTTGAACACGCCGTCGCTCGGACGCCGTCTCGCGGAAATCGTCAGGACCACGCTCGAACCGGAAACGGCGGTGTAAGCGCGGCGCGCTTCAGGCACGCCAGGCAGGCTTCAGGCACGCACCGCCGTCACGCATCGGCTTCCAGCGCCGGCTTCACGCGCGACGCCCGGTACAGCATCCACCCCGCCGCCGCCGACAACCCGACCGTCATCGACCACGCGATCCCCGTCACGCCGAAGTAATGCGTCGCGGGCGGCACGCAGCACAGCAGCACCAGCACCTGGATCGACGCCGCGTGGGTGACCGCGCGCGCATCGCCGACCGCGCGCAGATACGACACCAGCACGGCAATCAGCGCGCAGATCGCCATATTGATCAGGAAAATCCGGAACAACGGCACCGCCGACAGCCATGCCGGACCGAGGATCAGCGCGAACATCGGCTCGGCGATCGCGCGGAACAGCAGCACGACGAACACCAGTCCGACCGACGCCCCCGCGATATACCAGCGGAACATCCGGATCGCGCCCGGCGGATCGTGACGGAAACGCGCGGCGAAGGTCGGAAACAGGTATTGCGACATCGCCAGCGCGGCGTCGGCGAGCAACATCTGCGCGAGCCGCGACGACACCTGATACGCGCCGAGTTGCGCAGGGCCGAGCAGTTTGCCGACCACCACCTTGTCGAACTGGTTCAGCACCAGGTTGACGATGCTGCCCGCCCAGATCCAGCGGCTGAAACCGATGTAATGACCGATGCCCGCGCAACTCAGACGGATCGGCGGACGCGGCGTCATCAGCATCCACGTGAGCGCGCTCTTCAGGATTTCCGCACCGATCAGCCCGATCAGCACCGAATAGGCGCCGACGCCCGCATACGCGAGGCTCAGCCCCAATCCGCAATCGACGAACGCCGCCGACACCTCGATGCCCGCGATCTGCTGGAACTGGCGGTCGCGTTGCGCGATGAAATACGCGGGCGACGCGATTCCGCGCAGCAACGGCAAGATCGCGCATAACTGGATCAGCCCGTCGGCGCCGTCGAGATGGAATTGATGCGCCATGAACGGCGCGAATGCGAACAGCGCGAGACCGATCAGCACGCCGCGAATCGCGAGCGTGGTCCAGACCGCGCCGAGTTGGCTGCGGGTCGGCGCGGCGTTGCCTTGCACGACGGCCTGCGACAGACCGGTGTCGGACAGCGCTTCGGCAATCGCGACGGCCAGCAACGCGACGCTGACACTGCCGATCGCCGACGGTCCCAGCATCCGCCCGACGGCGAGGAATTTCAGCGCGACGAGTCCTCGCACCAGCACCTGTTGCAGCAACACCCACGTTGCCGCACTCGGGCCGAAGCCCGCTCTCATCGGTGCCGCCAACAGCCGCATCGTCCGCAATCTGGCTCTCCCCGGGTAGTCTTTATCAACTTACCTTAGGCGGATCGCACGCAACCGCCATCAGCCAGGCAGTTTCGGCCCACCTGGCACGCGAGACGCGAGCCACTGTCATTTGCCGCCATCTCACATCACGATATTGTCGGTTGGCGCGCGGGGCGCGATGGTAAGGTACTTTTTCTTGCGTGACGAAGCCAGCCCAATGGAACGTGCGATGGAACGAGCGCTTCAACCTCTGTGCCGACCATCCCTCCGCGTCGACGAGACCGACCCGGTGGTTGCGATCTTCGAGCCGAATTTCACCGGCCACCGGTGGCGCTATGTCGAGTGGATCGCCGAAGCGTGCATCGAGGCGGGTTCGCCTTGTCTGATCGTGACGGAACTCGCCAACGAAGACCACCCGCTCGCGCGTCAGGTCGTCGCGGCAAACCGGTCGGATCTGCAGATCGCCTTCATCGAGGAAGGCAGCACGCGTCGCCGGCGCGGCCTGAACCGCTTCGGTCCGGTGCGCTTTCACCGCTATTTCCAGCGCGCGTACAAGATGATCAACAGCGCGCAGCCGATCGCGCTCGTCGTCATTCCCTACGCCGATTATTTCCTGCACGCGCTGCCGTTTCTCGGCTCGCCGTTCGGCCGCGCGCCGTGGCTCACCATCACCATGCGCGTGGCGTTCCATCACGCGAGCGTCGGTGTGCGCGCGCCGTCGCAGCCGCTCAAGAACTTCGCGAAGAACCTGATTTTCCGCGCCGCGCTGCGCACGCGCGGTTTGCGCGCGATGCTGTCGATCGATCCGACCTTGTCCGAATGGTCGGCGCGCGCGAAGCCTGCGTATAGCGCGAACATCGGCTATGTGCCCGATCCGTTCCCCGACGTGCCGCCGCAAGACATGGCCGACGCGCGCGAGCGGCTCGGGCTCGATCCCGACGCGCGCTATCTGCTGGTGTACGGCGCGATCAGCGACCGCAAGGGCATCTGCGAACTCATCGAGGCGATCGCGGGCATCAAGGGCGGCCCGACCACGGTGCTGATCGCCGGTGAGCAGGACAAGGAAACGCGCGGCTTCATGCGCGCGTTCCTGCCGCATCTGTCGCCGCGTCCGGTGATCCTGGATACGTTTATTCCGAACGACGTCGAGCGCGACCTGTTCGCCGCGTGCGACGCGGTCTGGCTCGGCTATCGTGGACACTACGGCATGAGCGGCGTGCTGGTGCAAGCGTACCGCTTCGGCAAGCCGGTGATCGCAACCGCCGACGGATTGATCGGCTGGTTCTGCCGCGACGGCAATCTCGGGCCGTTGCTGAACGATCTGTCGCCGGAAACGATTCGCAACGCGCTCGACGAACTCGGCGAGCACTGGCTGCCGACCCGCAACGCCGACGGCGATATCCTCCCGCCGACCCGTCATGCGCTGGAAAGCCTGCTGGCACGCAATACGCTGGCGGATTTCAAGCAGACGTTCGTGCAGGCGATCCGCGCTGCGCAGCCGGAATCGCCACGCTCCGCGCTGTGCGCGTTGCCGCCGATCTAACGCGCGTATTTAACGCCCGTATCTGACGCCCGTATCTAACGCGAGCAAACTCAAGCGCTTCACACGAGCACGCGCCGCCTGCGCGCGCGTGCTAACGGCCACCTGTCGGCACGATCGGATCGGGCGAGATAGGCGGCGCGGCGCTTACCGTGATCGCCGCGCCGGGGCCGCCCACGCCGCCAGTACCGCCCACCGCACCCGCCTCCACCGGCTTCATATGCTCGGGAACCGGCACACGACGTTGGGTCGGGAACAGGCGGTTACGCAGACGCAGAAACGGCGCTTCGATCAGGCGCGTGGTCACGTAGCCGACCGAAATCGCGATAAAGAACTGCGCGCCCAAACCGATAAACCACACGAGCGGCAACGGCAAGCCCATCGCGACGCACTTCAGGCTCAGCCATTTGCCCGGCGCGAGCGCGATCGAATGCCACAGGTAGATGCCGTACGAATATCCGCCGATCCACGCCGTCGCGCGATAAATCCACACATTGCGTAGCCGTCCGGAATATTCGAGTACCAGCACGATGAACGCGCAGTATCCGGCCGCCTGCAACGTAAAGCCGATACTCTCGTCGAGCGCGATATGCGGCGTCGCAAAGCACAGCCACGCAACCAGCAACGCGACCACCGCCATCAGCAGATCGACCCGCCGCGCGAGCTTGCGATATACGTCCGGCTTCATCCAGTAAATCGCCGCCAGCATCACGCCGAACAGCAGACTGTCGATCCGGTATTGCGTGTACATGAAAGCCGCGTTCAGATCGCCATTTGCGACCACGATGCAGCGTGCCGTCAGCACCAGCACACAGATGCCCGCCAGCACGCCGAGGATCGCATTCACATGCAGCTTCCAGCGCGCGAGCAGCAGCAGCAACGCGGGCAATACCAGGTAGAAATGCTCTTCGACCGCGAGACTCCATGTCTGCGTGATCGACGTGCCGAAGTAGTTCTGCAAGTGCGTCAGGTTCTGCCACAGAAACGTATCGAGCGGATGACGGCCCACCAGCGCGTGAAACAGGATCAGCGCGTAATACGCGGGCCAGATCTTGAACAGACGCCGGATGATGAAGCTGCGCGCCTCGATGTGACCGGTCTGCGCGTATTGCTGCAACAGCAGACCGCCCACCAGAAAGCCGCTCAGCGTGAAGAACAGGTTCACGCCCTCGCGGCCGAAATTCTTCAGCGGATACTCGATCAGACCGATCGCGAAGTTGCCGGTATTGACGGCGTAGAAGTGAAAGCCCATCACCGCGATCGCGGCGATACCGCGCACGAAATCGAGTTCGATCGACCGGCCGCGCGATGCCGGGCGGCCACTGGGTCCATTGTTTGGCTTCATCGGGGTCCCCTCGATCCGGTGCCGGGCGCAAGGTCGGCGCCACGTTATCTTGGTGCGTTGCACGCGCCATTGCGCGCCAACTTCACGGCTTTTCCGGACCACTTCATCCACACGCCGCGAATCGTTCGCGTGTGCCGTCTGACGCCGCCAGAATCCAGGCAGATGACGCCGCGCAGCAATTCCGCGCGACGCATCGCTTTATAGTCGGACTGAACGACGGCGCGTGTCGCGAAACGGCACGCCGTATCGACAGCCCGGCTGCAAGCCGGTCTGCGCGTCGTCTCCCCTGGAGAAGCCGGCAATGCGAAACAAGTACGCAGCGCTGTGGATCTGGCTCTGCCTGCTGCCACTGGCGTTCGACTACAAATCACCGGATGCCGACACCGGCCACCTCGCGCAGGTGGTGCTGGTGCTGCCGGCCGTCTGCGGCGGCATCGCGCTCGCGCTGATCGCGCCGCGCTTCCACTACACGTCGAAATTGCGCAGCTGGGTGACGGGCGCGCTGTTGCTGAGCCTCGGCGGTAGCGTGGCCGTGCAGCTGGTGCGTCACAACGAACTTGGCAATTATCTGCGCGTGCTGCTGCCGTTCCTGCTGTTCGCGATGGGTTACCTGATTGCGTGCCAGCCGTGGCGCACCGAGCGGATCGCGCAGTTCGAAAAGACCATGTACTACGCGAACGTCGTCAGTCTGGTGTTCACGTTCTGCTTCGGCCTCGCGACCGCCGGTCCGATCGATCAGGTTCGCTTCCGGATCATCTCCGTCACGCTCCTCGGTTTGCAAGGCGTGATCCTGCACGAGTTCGTGATCGCCAAGCGCTTCAAGTTCAGCATGATCGTGGTGTTCCTGTTCACGGCCGTTGCCGAACTGCTGAGCGTCACGCGCAGCCTGCTGCTCGGCACGATCCTGCTGTTCCTGCTGGCGGCGTGGATGAGCGCGCCGTCGATTCAACACGTGGTGCGCGCGGCATTGCGGGTGACGGCGGCCTGCATCGTGCTCGCGGCCATCGCGGCGAGCGCGGCGTGGCTCGCGCCTACCGTCGCCGAACACTGGACCAGCCGCGTGTTCGTTGCGAAACAGACCGAATCCGGGCTCGATCCGACCACCATCACGCGGCTCGCGGAATTGCGCGACCAGTTCGACCAGGTCACGTCGTCGACCTCGACGCTGCTGTTCGGCGAAGGCTATGGCCACTGGTATCGCTATTCGCCGCTTTATCTGCCGGACCTCGCCGGGCAGATCTCCGAAAAAGATTTCTATTCGATCCGCGACTGGGTGGCCGGGCACAACTTCTGGGTCTATCAACTGTTCGCGGGCGGTCTCCTGTTCGGGATCGCGTTACCGGCCGCCGTGGTCATGACGTTGATCGTCGCCGGTCTTGCGTACCGACGATGGCGCGCGACCGCGTCCGATGCATTGCTGCTGCCCGTGCTGGGCCGCTCGATCCTGCTGCTGGCCGCGTTGCCGGCGGTGTCGATCGGCGGTAATCCGCTCGGGCCGCGTTTTTCCGGGCTGATGTTCGGCATCGGGCTTGGCTTGACGGTGGCGACCTACACGCGTCTGCAACGCGAACTCGGCGGCCGACGCCGCCGCGCCCGCGCGCCACGGCCGGTTCCGCGCGGCACGCCGCCGGGCATGGAGCCATCGTTCAGCACGCCGTCGTTCGGCGCATCGCCGTTTGCGCGTCCGCCGTTCGCATCGACCGCGTTCCCCTCCGCGATGGCCGCCGACGACGCGCCGTCGAAGGTTGCGTCGGTGCTGCCCGCTTACACCGCGCCGGCTGCGGCCGCAGCGGTCGCCGCCACCGAGGCCGCTGCGCGTGCGGGTGCATCGGCTGCATCGACGCTCCATGCGCCGGTTTCCCCGGCGGCAACCGCAGCCGCGACAACCGCAGCCGCCGCTAACGGCGCGGCCACAGCCGACACCATCGCGCCGATCCCGTCGGTCTCGCCAGCACCCGCGGTCCAGATTCCGGTTGCCGCCACCGCCGGGCGTCCCGCGTCCGCCGATATCCGCACGCCGCACTCGTTGCATGTCAACGCGGGCGCGTTTCACCGCATGAATCCATGAAGATCCTGCATCTGCTGTCGACGCTGGACCCGCGCGCGGGCGGACCGATCGAAGGCGTGCGCCAGTCGGGCGTCGCGATGGCCGCGCTCGGCCATCAGATCGAAGTGGCGTGCCTCGACGCGCCCGACGCGCCGTTTATCGGCGAGTTTCCGTTGACGGTCCACGCGCTCGGTCCGTCGCGCAACTACTACGGTTATTCGGACCGCTACGTACCGTGGCTGCGCGCCGAAAGCGCGCGCTTCGATGCGGTGATCGTGCACGGTCTGTGGCAATACCACGGCTTCGGCGCGTGGCGCGCGCTGCGTCGCGCGGACGTGCCGTATTACGTGTACACGCACGGCATGCTCGATCCGTGGTTCAAGCAGAGCGCGCCGCTCAAGCATCTGAAAAAGTGGCTGTACTGGCCGTGGGCCGAATATCGCGTGCTGCGCGACGCCGCCGCCGTGATCTTCACGACAGAAGAGGAACGTCTGCTCGCGCGCCAGTCGTTCTGGCTGTATCGCGTCGAAGAACGCGTGGTGCCGTTCGGCGCGCGTCCGCCGCCGCCGAACGCCGACGCGATGCGCGACGCGTTCTTTGCCGAATGGCCCGCGCTGCGCGGCAAGCGGATCGTGCTGTTTCTCGGCCGGATTCACAAAAAGAAAGGCTGCGATCTGCTGATCCGCGCATTCGCCGATTACGCGACGCGGTGTCCGGACGCGCATCTGATGATCGCTGGTCCGGACTCGGTCGGCTGGCAGGCGTCGTTGATGACGCTCGCGCAGGCGTGCGGCGTCGGCCATCAGGTGAGCTGGCCGGGCATGCTCGAGGGCGAGCTGAAATGGGGCGCCTTCTACGCGGCCGACGTGTTCGCGCTGCCGTCGCATCAGGAGAATTTCGGCGTCGCGGTGGCCGAAGCGCTCGGTTGCGGCTTGCCGGTGTTGATCTCGGACAAGGTCAACGTGTGGCGGGAAGTCTCGCAGGACGGTGCGGGTTTCGTCGCCGACGACAGCGTCGCGGGCACGCTGCAACTGCTGGAAGGCTGGCGCTCGCTCGACGACGAATCCCGGCTTCAGATGCGTCGGCAGGCGCGACGCACGTTCGACGCGCGCTTCGGCATCATGGGCATGGTCGAGTCGCTGACGGCGCTATTGCAGGCGCGGCACGTCAACGGACCGACCGACAAGCCGCTCATCCCGGCGGTATCGACGGAGACGGCGATGGCTCCCGGCTCGGGTCGAAACGCTTCCTGATAAAGCGGCACGGATTGCCGCCGTACACGCCTTCCGCATCCAGCGACCGATGCACCACCGACAGCGGCGTCACCACCGCCGAGCGGCCGATCGTCACGCCCATCTGCACCACGCATTTCGATGAAATCCACACGCCGTCCTCGATCACGACCGGCGCGACGCGCAGATCCATGTTCGTGGCCATATCGTGCGAACCGGCGCTGATAAACGTGCCTTGCGAGATGCATACGTGCGAACCGATCCGCACCGGCGCCTGGTTGTAGATCCACGCATCGACGCCGAACCAGCAGTGATCGCCGACCTCCAGATGCCACGGATATTTGACGCGCACCGGATGCACGAAGCGGCAGCCCACGCCGATCTTCGCGCCGAACAGCCGCAGCAGGCCGACGCGGATCGCGGAGACCGGCATCAGGCTGTTGTTCATCACGCAGGTCTCGACGACGAACCACAGCGCGCGGATCGCGACGCCGCGCGTCGACACGTAATTGCCCTTGCCCGCGCGGCTGAGGTCGATCACGCGGCCGCTGTCGCGGGTGGCATGAGCGGCATGAGCGGCGTGAGCAGCGTGGCTCGCGTGGCCCGGCTCGACGGACGGCGTGGCCTGCGCGCACGCCTGTCCGGCCGGCTCGCCGAGCGCCACGTCATCGATTGCATTGCCCATGAATTCTCCGTTGCATGCTGTTGCACCGCGCTCGCACGCGGCGGCGCGCATCGTCCGATTATCTGGCCGCGCTTCGCGCCGCGCGCGTCGCGAACCGTGCATGGCCGCGTCGGAAAGACTTTTGGCGTCTGGATGCGAAGCGCCTGTACGACCATGCAAGGTGTGGCGTCGCGCGTGATGGCGCGCGCGCTTTCGCAACACGGGCGTGAGCCTGACGGGAGACCGGAATGACGATTTCGATACGTCCGATCGTGCGATCGGCGTGGCTGTTGCTCGGCGGGCTCGGCGGCCTTGCCTGCGCGCAGATCGCGCTCGCGCAGCAGGACGACACGCCGACGGAAAGTTCGACCGCGCCGTCTTATTCAGCCGTGCCGTATGCGAGCCCAGGCGGTTCGAAGAGCACCAACGCGAAGGACAAAGCCGCCGCGACGCGGCGCAACAACGGCATCGTCGAGCAGCAGTTGCTCGGCGCGCCGGATCCGTACGGATCGAGCCTCGGCGCAGCGGGCGATTCCGCCGATACCGGGTCGAGCGCGTCGGATGCGTCGAGCGATCCGGGCCCGATCCGTCCGAAGAAGCGTCCGGGGACAACCACACGCCGTCCGTCGACGCTCACCGCCAGCGACCCGGATAGCGCCGCGACTGCGGTGTTTCGCGATCCCTACAAGCGTTCGGGCACGCCGGACACGCAGGTCTACAAGTCGCCGTATTGATGGCGCGCGCCTGAACGAGGCGCGATAGCCGACAGTTACCGGCCGCCGCGCACCAGATACGCGGCATCGGCCGTGGATCGGTTCACTCCGTCGCGGATTGCGCGACCTGCGCCTTGGTCGCTTCGCCGGGCGTGCGACGCGCACCGTTCGCGTCGGCGTCGGCGGGCCGCACGGCTGCCTCGCCGTGAACCAGCACCGACAGCCGCGCGTCCAGCACGCCGATCGCCATCGCGGGCGACAGCCGCTGTTCGGCATAGCGCCGCGCCGCGCGGCCGAGAATTGCCCGGCGCGCTTCGTCGGCCGATAGCGCGGCGATCGCGGCGACCAGCGCATCGACATCGTCCGGCGGCACCGCGACACCGGTGTCCGACGTGACTTCGTACAGGCTCGTGCCGGGCTGCGCCATCGCGATTACCGCGCGGCCACTGGCGAGCATGCCGGTCAGCTTCGACGGCATCACCAGATCCGCGACATCGCCGCGTTGCGGCAAGACGTGAATGTCCGCGACGTTGAGCAGTTCGTTGAGCAACGCGACCGGTTGCAGCGGCAGCATATGGCAGTTCGACAGACCGGCGCAGCGCGCGGCGAGATCGGCTTTGGCAACGCCCGCGCCACAGAACACGAAGCTGATGTCGGTTCGTTCGGCGAGCGCGGCCGCTGCGGCGGCCAGCGTTTCGATGCCCTGCTTCGCGCCCATGTTGCCGGAATACAGCACCACGGTATGGTCTTTCGGGATGCCGAGCAGACTGCGATAGATGCTCGGTTGCGTCAGCGGGTAGATTGCGTGCAGATCGACCCAGTTCGGCACGCAGACCGTCTGCGCCTTATCGACGCCCTTGCTGATCGCACGCTCGACCATCCGGTCGGAAATCGACGACACCACGTCGAACCGCGACAGCAAGCCACGTTCGAGCCAGTGCGCGAATCGCGAGACGCGCGGGCTTTTCAGCAGGCCGAGGTCGAACGCAGCATCGATCTCGTAGTCCTGGATATGCAGCCACGCCTTGGCACGTGTGCAGCGGGCGAGCGTCAACGCGGCCGGCGCGCACAGCATGGTCGGCGCGATCGTCAGCACCACGTCGGGACGCCAGAACAGCTGACGCATCAGCAGCGGCAACGACGACAGCGCGAAGCTCGCCAGATGCAGCATCCGCTTGATGCCGCCCGGAAACGCCGGCACCCACAGCGGCGCGCGCCACACGCGTACGCCCTGCAACGTGTCGTGCCGGTAACGCCACGCCGAAAAACCCGGCGCGATCCGCCATTCCGGGTAATACGGCGGTGCGCACACCACCCGCACCTGATGACCGCGCGCGGTCAGCAACTGGCTCATTTCGGCGGTGTACTTGCCCGTCCCCGACAGTTCGGGCGCGTAATTGAGTCCGTAGATCAAAACCTTCATGTTTGACAATCCCGTGTCCGCCGACTGGTGCCGGTACATCGTTGAACGCGCCCCGTTCCTGCGTCACGCCTTGCCATGTGCTGTCGTTGTCGTTGTGTTTTATGGTTGTGGTTGTCCTCGTCGAAATACCGCCGCATCGGACTGCTGCCAGAACGTACGTCATACGCTGCTGCACACACACTGCCACCGCGTTCCGGTTTGTCGCGAAACGGTGAAACGTCGGATGGACTTCGGAACAACCGGTGCAACCGGATTCAGTGCTCGTGACCGATGCCGCCGTCCTTCGAACAAGGACGGTGCCGTCCGCCGGTCCCGGACGGCACGCATCAATCGTCCGCGTGCGGCTACCCTCGCACGGCGGCCTCCCAGGCAGGCGTACGCGCAAAGCGGTGCGCCTGTCTGCCGAGAAAATCTTCATACGTCGACGCAATGCCCTCTGCCAGGCCGATGCGCGCCCGCCAGCCCATCGCCGTCAGCCGCGACACGTCGAGCAGCTTGCGCGGCGTGCCGTCGGGTTTGGTGGTGTCGTATTCGAGCGCGCCGTCGAAGCCCACGACTTCGCAGATGCACTCCGCGAGTTCGCGAATCGACAGGTCGTCGCCGACACCCACGTTGAACACGCCTTCGCTGACATCGTTTTCCAGCACGAACAGCGTGGCCGCCGCGACGTCGTCGACGTGCAGGAATTCGCGGCGCGGTTCGCCACTCCCCCACACGGTGATCGCCCGCTCGCCGTTCAGCTTCGCTTCGTGCGCCTTGCGCAGCAGCGCAGGCAACACGTGACTGCTGTTCAGATCGTAGTTGTCGTTCGGACCGTACAGGTTGGTCGGCATCAGCGACACATACCGCGTGCCGTACTGCCGGTTGTACGCTTCGCACAGCTTCAGCCCGGCGATCTTCGCGATCGCGTAGGCGTCGTTGGTCGGTTCGAGCGGCGAACTCAGCAGATACTCTTCGCGGATCGGCTGCTCGCACAGCTTCGGATAAATGCACGACGAACCGAAAAACACCAGCCGCCCGACGTTCGCGCGATACGCCGCATGAATCACGTTGCTTTCGATCGCGAGGTTCTCGTACAGAAATGCGGCCGGCTGCGACGCGTTGGCGAGAATCCCGCCGACGCGCGCCGCCGCGAGCAGCACCACGTCGATCGGTTCATCCTGAAAGAACGCAGCGACCGCGTGTTGATCGGTCAGGTCCAGTTCGCTGCGGTCGCGTGTGACGAGGTTGCGATAACCGGCCGCGCGCAATCCGCGAACCAGCGCCGAGCCCACCATGCCACGATGTCCGGCCACGAAGATGCGTGCGTTTTTATCCATGACGTATTTACTCGTGATGTTCGAGCGAACGGAATCCGGCGAGCGTCACCAGCGCATCACGCCGGGCGATCTGGTAATCCGAGCGGACCATCTCCTTGATCAATGCCTGCAACGACGTCGTCGGACGCCAGCCGAGCTTCGCATGCGCTTTCGACGCATCGCCGATCAGCGACTCGACTTCGGCCGGACGGTAATAGCGCGGATCGATGCGCACGATCACGTCGCCCGGCGTCAGCTTCGCTTCGCGACCTTCGACGCGATCCACGATGCCGACTTCATCGACGCCCGTGCCTTCGAAACGCACGGTCACGCCCAACTCCGCCGCCGCGTGGCGGACGAAATCGCGCACGCTGTACTGCACGCCCGTCGCGATGACGAAATCTTCCGGTTCGTCCTGTTGCAGCATGCGCCACATCATGTCGACGTAATCGCGGGCATGGCCCCAGTCGCGCAGCGCCGACAGATTGCCGAGATACAGCTGCTTTTGCAGGCCGGTCGCGATCCGCGAGATCGCGCGGGTGATCTTGCGCGTGACGAAGGTCTCGCCGCGCACCGGCGACTCGTGGTTGAACAGGATGCCGTTACACGCATACATCCCGTACGACTCGCGATAGTTCACCGTGGTCCAGTAAGCGAACAGCTTCGCCACGCCATACGGGCTGCGCGGATAGAACGGCGTGGTTTCGCGTTGCGGCGTTTCCTGAACCAGCCCGTACAGCTCCGAGGTCGAGGCCTGATAGAAACGCGTTTTCTTGACCAGACCCAGCGTGCGGATCGCTTCGAGCAGACGCAGCGTGCCGAGCGCGTCGGCATTGGCCGTGTACTCGGGTTCCTCGAACGACACCGCGACGTGGCTTTGCGCGGCGAGGTTATAGATTTCGTCCGGCTCGACCGTCTGGACGATGCGCATCAGTCCGGTCGAATCGGTCATGTCGCCATGATGCAGCTTCAGACCTTCCGAGGTCTCGTGCGAATCATGGTGCAGGTGATCGATCCGGTCGGTATTGAACAACGACGAACGCCTTTTGACGCCGTGTACTTCGTATCCTTTTTCAAGCAGCAGTTCAGCGAGATACGAACCGTCCTGTCCGGTGACACCGGTAATCAAGGCGACCTTCTTAGTCATTGCTTACTCCTCGTCATTGTCGTCAATGCTTGAAAAACCAGACCGGCGAGGCAGCCGGTCTGCGTACCGCCCCTATGCTGCGTATGTGTCCAGCGTTTTTTTAAATCGAAACCGGTGTTGCGGGTCTAGCCGGCGATGCTGTCGTACTGGTAGATGCCGCCGCGATAGCCGGTCGAGCCGAGGAACGCGGCCGCTTGCGGCACGTCGGTCAGCAGCACGCCCTTCAGGTTCACGCCGCCGTTACGCAGACGCTTCGCGGTTTCGACCAGCTCGTTGACCGGATTGCGGCCGAAGCGCGTCACCAGCAACGTTGTGGCTGCATGCTTGCCGATCACGGTCGAATCCGTGACCGCGAGCACCGGCGGCGTATCGATGATCACGACGTCGTACTGCGCCTTCAGTGTGTCGAGCAGTCGCGAGAAATTCGCGCTCATCAGCAGTTCGGACGGATGCGACGGCAGCGAACCCTTCGGCAGCACATCGAGGCCCGGCAGCACGTCGCGACGGATCGCCACGCGCAGTTCGCCGCCACGCAGCACGTCCGACAAACCCGGCTGATGCGTGATACCGAAGTGCGAGTGGACGTCGCCGCGCCGCATGTCGCCATCGACGATCAGCACGCGCTGATTCGCCGACGCAACCAGTGCCGCGAGGTTCACCGACAGGAACGACTTGCCCGCGTCCGGACGCGATCCGGTCAGCATCACGACGTTGTTCTGCGAGCTGCCCAGCAGCAGTTGCAGCGTGGTGCGCAAGCTGCGCACGCCTTCGACGGCGATGTCCTGCGGCGACTGTTCGGCGAGCACGTGCAGCCCGCGACGGCGCAGCATCACGTCGTTTTGCAGACGCAACTGCTGCTCGCTGCGCGGCACCACCGCGAATACCGGCACGCCGAGCACGTTTTCGATTTCGTCCGGACGTTCGACACCTCCATACAGCGTCTTGCGCACGAACGCGAAAATCACGCTGATAAACAGGCCCGCGCCGAGCGCGATCAACATCACGATCAGCTTTTTCGGGCGCACCGGATCGTCCGGCACTTCCGCGAAATCGACCACGCGCACATCGCCGACCTGGCCGGCCCGCGCGATACGCAATTGCTGCGCGCTGTTCAGCAGGTTGGTGTAGAGCTCGGTGTTCACATGCACGTCGCGCAGCAGACGCAACGCGGTCTGTTCCGTGCCCGGCAAACCCGCGACGCTGCGGTTCATCACCGACTGCTGCGCCTGCAACGCGCCGATCTGCGCGTCGAGTGCAGCGACGGTCGGGTGATTCGGCGTGAAGCGTTGCGACATCTCCAGACGCTGGTTCTGAAGATCGGCCAGCCGCGTCTTGTTATCGACGATCTGTTGCAGCAGCAGCTTGCTTTCCTCGCCGAGATCGACGGTGCCGTGTTCGTTGCGGAACTTGTTGTAGCGCTGTTCGGCGGCGTCGAGTTCGGCGCGCAACTGCGGCATCTGCTGATCGAGAAAGCCGAGCATGTGCTCGACTTCCGCCGAACGGCTCGCCACGTCCTGCTGGATAAAGCGTCGCGCGACGAAGTTGATGATCTCGGTGGTCAGGCGCGGATCGTGGCCTTCGAGACTCGCGCGGATGATCCCCGATTGCAGCGTCGATTCCGCCACTTCCATCTGCTTGCGCAGCCGTTCCACCGTGGTCAGCGTGGACGCCCGCGACAGCTCGAAGCGCATGCCGGGCGGCCCGGTCAGCGTGTCGATCTGCAGCGCGATCGGACCGGCCGCGGTATCGGCCTGCACCGGCTCGCCGACCTTGCCTTCGAGCACGGTCGCGCCGTCCGGGTCCTGCAACACGTATTCGCCCGGCGACACGATGCGCACCGTGAACGGCCGGTCGTACTGATCGGCGTTCGTATCGAAACGCGAAACGGCGATCGTTTCGTTGCCCCACGCGTAGCTCGACAGATTGATGAACGACGGCAGCTTGAATCCCCACTTGCCGTTCACGATGTTGCCGAGCAGCGGCGCGATCAGCGGAAACTTGCGCGGCTTCGCGGTGATGTCGAGATGCAGGGCCTTGACGGTCTCTTCGGTGACGAGGCGCGAGCGCAGCAGTTCGATTTCGGCCGCGGTGGACGGCTTGGTGTCGAACATGCCGCTGACCGGCAGCGGCCCGCCCTTGTCGTTCGGGCCGCTATCGGTCTTGTCGACCACATGGAACATCACGTCGGCCTGATAGACGGGCGTCGCGAGAAACGCGTACGTGGCGCCCAGCATCAGGGCCAACAACGTGATCACGACAGCCGGCCGCCAGTTCGACAGCAAGGTCTGCAGATAGTCGCCCAGATGCGACTCATCGCCTGGCATGAAGGCGTAACGGTTTTCGAACTCGGTAGCCATGTTCGTGATCTGTCAAAGAAGAGCCATTTCAGAAGCGGTGCACCGCGAATTACTTCGCGAGCAACGCGCCGGTTACGCCTGCGTTGATTGCCGGCAGCAGCAGGTTCAGCACACGGTTGAAGCGCACGAGTCCGTTGTTGTCGATGTACACGACGTCTTTCGGTTGCAGGTCGAACTGGTTCGCGAGAATCATCGACACCGGCGACTTCACGTCGAGGTGATACACCTGCGGCTCGCCGCCGGTGATCGATCCGCGAATCACGAACAACTGCTTCGCGTCGGCGGAATTCACGTTCAGACTGCCCGCCTGCGACATCGCATCCGACAGCGTCAGGCGTCCGTCGCGCATCGGCAGGATCGTTGCCGGGCGGTTGAATTCGCCCATCACGTACACGCCGTTGTCTTCCCGCGAGGCCACCCGCAACAGATCGCCGCTATGCAGATAGATCTCGGACGGATTGCGGCCGCTCTTGATCAGTTCCGCGACGTTGATCGGATACGTAACGCCGTTGCGCACCAGATCGACGCGGCTCTGATCCGCGTTCGACGTGAATCCGCCCGCGCGTCCGACCGCTTCGGTCAGCGACATCGGAATGTCGTTGATCTGCTGCGAGCCCGGCGTATGCACTTCGCCGTCGATATACACCGACGATGCGCGGAACGACGCGATCCGCACCGTCACCTGCGGATTCAGGAACACCTTCGCCAGCTCGGTGTGAATCTTCGACTGCACGGTCTGCGCATCGTCGCCACCGACGTGAACCTTGCCGGCGTACGGAAACTGCACGTTGCCCGAGCTATCGACCAGAAAACCCGGCGCGGCATCGGCCGTACGCGTGTTCTGCGATGGCTGCCCGACCGCGGCGGCGAGTTCCGGGTGATCCCACACGGTGATCTGCAACACGTCGCCCGCACCGATCCGGTACGACGTCGGCTTGCCGAACAGCTGCAGGGTCTCCGCCGTCACCACCGATTGCGGCGACGCCTTCATCTGCCGCAGCAATGCGAGGTTGATATCGGTAATCGGCACCTGGACGTCCTGCTGCGCTTCGGTGCTGTATTCGCCTCCTGTTTCTGGCAAGGTCGCCGGCGTCGCCATCTTCTGGCCGGGCGCGAGTCCGCATGCGGACAACGCACCGATCGCCGCGACGCAGCCGATCGTTTGCAGGGCACGACGCAGGCGCACAGCCAGCGACGTACGGACGTTGCGCGCGGCATAGGCGGCAACACTGTTCACAACGGGGACCGTTTTCATCGTCTCCCCCACACTTCAGTACGCATTGTCATTAACGAGGCCTCGAACGACGGTCGCCACGATGATTCGCATGTCGAGCCAGAACGACCAGTGAGCGAGGTAGTAAAGATCATGGGCCACGCGCAGTTCCATCTTTTCGATGCGGTCCGTCTCGCCCCGAAAACCATTGATCTGCGCCCAGCCTGTGATGCCCGGCTTGATCCGGTAACGGTTGATGTAGCCCGTCACCAGCTTCTGATACATATCGTCGTGCTCGATCGCGTGCGGACGCGGTCCCACCACCGACATATCGCCGCGCAGCACGTTGAAGAACTGCGGCAACTCGTCGAGGCTGGTCTTGCGCAGAAACGCGCCGACCCGGGTGATCCGCGAATCGCCGCGGGTCGCCTGACTGACCGTGCCCGCCTGCTCCGTATGCATGCGCATCGAGCGAAACTTATAGATCGTGAAAACCCGGCCGTCCGCGCCCTTGCGCTTCTGCTTGAACAGCACCGGCCCGCGCGACGACGCTTTCACCGCAATCGAGATCGCGATCAGCAGCGGCGTCAGCGCCACCAGCGCGGCCGCCGCGAACAGACGGTCGAACAGTTCCTTCTTCACCAGCGCGCGGGACGACAGCGGCGACGCGACGAGGTTGATCGCCGGCACGCCGAGCAGATCGATCACGCCGCTGGTATCGAACAGCGCGATGCTGCGCACGTCCGGGATAAAGCGGATATTGACCAGATCGTTGCGAAACTCGGTGACGAGCTTGAAGATCGTGCGTTCGTCGGCCAGCGACAACGCGAGCCACACTTCGTGCACGTCGTTGCGCCGCACGTAGTCGGCAAGACCTTCGAGCGTGTCGAGCATCGTCATGTTCGGCGACGCCAGCGGCAGTTCGTCGGGCGACGTGTTGTAGATCGCCGTCGCGCGGAAACCGGTCGCGGGCGACGTATCGATCCGACGCACGATCGCATCGCACTGCGTGCCCGGCCCGACGATCGCAACCTGATGCACGTTCAGCCCCGCGCGCCGTGCGCGTGCCAGCACACCGTGCGCGATCAGCCGCCACGCCAGCAGCAAACCGCCCGCCATCGCGGTCCAGTACGTGAACCACAACCGCGACACCGAATCGATGTGGTGCAGCGAATACATCGCCGCGAGCGCGCAACCCTGCACCACCAGCCACGCCAGCGAAACCTGCCCGGCCAGCGCCAGCTTCGAGCGGCCGCGCCAGGATTCGTACACGTCGAACGCTGGAAAAATCGCCAGCGCAAACGCCGCGGCGAACAGCACGAACGCACTATAGAAACCGACTTGCGTTGCATCGTCGAAACGGATTCTCGATGCAACGGCTGCCCCGACGATCACGACCGTGACGTCCGCCAATCTTGCCAATATCCCTTGTAGCTCCCGCATTTCGCTCACCCTGCCGTTTGGCGTTCACTGCTTGTCCATTGGGTGCATCCAAAGCGCCGTCGCAGCGACTACCGACAGCGGCCGTAGGTATCGTCGAACCTGACGATGTCGTCCTCCCCGAGATAGGCGCCTGACTGGATTTCGATGATTTCGAGCGGTACTTTTCCGGGGTTTTCAAGCCGGTGCTTAACCCCGAGCGGGATGAAGGTGGATTCGTTTTCGGCCAGCAGAAACTGCTCTTCGGCGCGCGTGACGAGCGCGGTGCCGCGCACCACGACCCAATGTTCGGCGCGGTGATGATGCAGTTGCAGCGACAGCCGCGCGCCCGGCGTGACGACGATCCGCTTCACCTGGAAGCGTTCGCCGTGATCGATCGAGTCGTAGTAACCCCACGGCCGGCTGACCTTGCGATGCGCGTCGGCTTCCGGTGCGCGCAGCGCCTTGATCCGCGTGACCAGTTCCTTCACGTCCTGCACGTGCGAGCGATCCGCGACCAGCACCGCGTCCGCGGTTTCGACGACGATCAGACCGGTCGTGCCGACGCACGCGAGCAGGCGCCCTTCCGAGTGTCCATAGGTCGATGTCGACGATTCGAACATCACGCGGCCGCGCGCGACGTTGCCCGACGCGTCCTTTTCCATCGCGTCCCACACGGCGTCCCACGAACCGAGATCGGACCAGCCCGCGTCAAGCGCAACCGCGACACCGGGCGGCATGCCGTCGACTTCGGTATTGAGGCGCTCCATCACGGCGTAATCGATCGAATCGGCGGGCGAGCGGCCGAACGCGTCCGCCGACGGAAACAGCGACAGGCCGTCCACGCGCGCGCCGACGAAGGCGGTGAGACAGGCGGCGTGCATGTCCGCCTGCAAGCGCTGCACGGTGCGCATCCAGACGCTCGCGCGCATCACGAAGATGCCGCTGTTCCACCAGTAGCTGCCGGCTTCGACATAGCGCGCGGCCAGTTCGGCCGCAGGCTTTTCGACGAAGCCGTCGATCTCGCGCGCGCCGTCGTCGAGCACGCGGCCCACGCGGATATAGCCGAAACCGGTTTCGGCCGAGCGCGGCGGCACGCCGAGCGTGACGATCGCGCCGCGTTCGGCGTGGCTCGCAGCCAGGGTCATCGCCGCATGCAACGCGGCACGGTCGAGAATGGCGTGATCGGCGGGCATCACGAGCAGGATCGGGTCGTCGCCGTCGGCGCAGGCCATCGCGGCCGCGAGCGTCAACGCTGGCGCGGTATCGCGGCGCGCCGGCTCGACGATCAGCCGGGCATTGACGCCGCTCGCGCGCAACTGGTCGGCGACCATGAAACGATGTTCTTCGCCGCAGACCACGATCGGCGACGCGGCGACTTCCCAGTCGGACGGGAAGTCTTCCATCCGGCGCACGGTGGCTTGCAGCAGCGAATCCGCGCCCAATACGCCGATCAACTGCTTCGGAAAGTTTTCACGCGACATCGGCCACAAACGCGTGCCCGAGCCGCCCGCGAGAATCACGGGCACGATGCGCGCGGTGCGCGTCGCGACGTCGGCGTCCTGTACACCGCTGGTGTCGCCGTCGCCCGGCGACACGTCGTCCGCCACCCCGGGCGGGTCCTCCGAACCATTACGCATTTTGTAATCCTTACGATCAATACGCAGTCTGCGCTGCGGTGCGGCGTGCAGTGCGGTGGAGAGGATGTCCGGCGTCAGACGCCGGCTTCGAGACGACTTTGCAGGCGATACTCCGTAGGAGAAACCATCATGCGTTTGCGGAAGATCTTGGCGAGACGGTCGCCGTTGCCCATTCCGGTCCGGCGCGCGATCTTGTCGACCGGCAGTTCGGAATCCGTCAGCAGGCCGCAGGTGATCGTCAGACGGGCGTGCAGCAGATATTCGGACGGCGTGATGCCCATTTCGAGCTTGAAGCGGCGCAGGAAATTGCGCTCGCTCATCGCCGCGATCTGCGCCGCATCGGCCACCGAGATCGAGTTCTGGCAGTTTTCCTGTAACCAGCGCGCCGCCGCGCGAATCTTGTCGGCGCGGCTGGTGCCGGACATGTCGCTGAGCAAGGCGGGCAGGTTGTCGCCGGAATCGGGCATCAGGCGTTCCGCGACGGCCCGCGCGATCTCGATGCCGAGATCGCGTTTCACCAGCGCCAGCGCGGTTTTCATCGAAGCAAGACGATCGTTCGTATCGGCGTAGGTGTCGTCGGCGCCGGGTTGCGCGAAGCCGTCGCCGTCGCGCGGCGTGCGCTGTTCGGTGATCGACGCGGCTTCCAGTAACGAGCGGCCCTGAGCGATCGAACGGATCGTCGCGGTATGCGTATGCACCCGTCGCAGCCACGAAATCAGGCGCTCGTCGGTGGCCGCGGTCAGCGCCGCCTTGCCGCCCGCGACGAACAGCGCGTCGAAGCTGGCGTAATGACGCGAATCGAGCCGGTCGGTCCAGACCCGGATCGACGACGCGCACGCTACCGTTCCGCCATCGACGGACAGGAAGCAGACGTCGTAATTCCAGGTGTTCGGGCCCGTCGGCGACAGTTCGTTCGCGACATGGAACACTTCAGCAACGATGCCTGCCCCGAGCAACGAGCAGCCGTCGAACAACAGGATGGCGATATGGCGGGTGGGACAAACCGCGCTCCGGGTGAGAGCACTCACGCTGCCGGTCACCGGGGACTCTAGACTTGCATATTCCATGGTCTTCCCCTCGACGTCGTTTGGTACGCGATAGAGTTTGCATTGCTGTGCAGCGCATCATACGCAACCATAATCACCGCCTGCATATGCTGGCTGATTTTTGCGAGACATTGGCGTATTAAGGACGCAGCCGTAAGATTTCTCGAAAGGCTTTATCCAGACGATACGAATCAATTACCTTGCGATGCACGAAGTACCGGTCAATATTTCGGATTTTGAAAGAAAACACTGCCCTTCTCCGCATTTTGAGAAGCTATTAACTCATTGACTTCAAAAGGATATGTGCTGGCGCACAGACGATGGCGGCAAAGCGCTTATTCAAAGCCGCCTGGTTTGAAATATGCGTCCGATATCAAGCGGCAATTAAATTTAAATACGCAATTAGCGACCGTCTTGGCCGATGAAAATCGGCTTTTGATATGACGATTAAGCGTGAATAATCGGCGTGGAGAACTCTCCACTCTGCAACGATTGAATACCGGCTTGTGTGGGATACCGAACGTAACTCCGCATATTGCGTTTGAATCGTCTGATTGATTTAAATGTCATCCCGCATTGCGCAATAAATCCGGCGAGGTGCCGCGACCCGGTCATTGCGGAAAAGCACTAGACGAAGTCCACAACGCGACGGGACGGCACGGTAGTCTTGGCCGGTCGGAGCCGATGGGGGCGGCGAGCATGCCGTGAGGCGTCCGCATCAATGGCGGGATGAGCCACTCGGAGCGCGCATGGTCGATGAACCTGGGTTCGAAACCGCATCGTCATCGGCGCGGGGCGTGGGTTGGACCGGCGCGAAGCGGTCGCCGATGGTGGCGATGCTGCTGGGCGTGCTGCTGATCGTCGGCCTGCACGGTGCCGCCCGCGCGGCTACGGTCACTGCGGCCGCTGCTGCCGCTACGCCCGACAGCGCGTTCCGCTGCACGCCCATAGCGGCGAGCGGCGCCGCACCCGCCGCGCAGGGCGAAGCAATCGAAGCCGATGCGATCGACAGCGACGGCACCCGCCTCTACGCGCGCGGCGTCACGATTCCACTTGCCATCACCACGCGTCCGACCCGCGACGACACGGTCGTCTGGGAGATCCGCGACAGCTGGAACAAGACCCAGGCAAGCGGCCGCTTCGACGTGCCGCGCGGCGCCGGCAAGCGCATCCTCAACTGCACGGGCACGCTGGCCGGCTACTTTGCGTTGTCGGCGTCGTATGCGCAGTCGGGCGGCGAGTTGCCGCAACGTGGCACGCGACCCGCCGGAATCGTCACGTTCGGCGTGCTGCCGCAACTCAATGCCGTGTTGCCGCCGGTGCGTTTTCCGCAGGCGGATCTGCATCGCTTCGGCGGTCAGGGCACCGCGTATATCGCGCCCGGCCAGCACTGTTGCGGCGGCGACGGACTGCGTCCCGTGTACACCAATCTCGGGCTGAGCTGGGCCAACGATCACCGCAACTGGAACGTCGAGGAACCCGACCACGCGAATACCTTCGACCCGGCCAAAAAGCAGCTCGACGCGTATTTCCGCACGCCGGACATCATGCGGCTGATCCTCGTCGACGGCATTCCGAAATGGGCCGCGCCGGAAGGGAAGGAAACGCATAGCTACGCACCCGTGTCGCTCGACGCAATGCGCGAATACATGACGCGCGTGGGCACCGAGTCGGTTCAGGTTCGCACGAAGTATTTCCCCGCGCAGGCGCATAACTACTATCAGGTCACATGGGAACCGGACCCGGCGGGCGGCCTGCCGTGGCGAGATACCGACGCGAATTTCGTCGCGATGTATGCGGCGGTCTGGCAGGGACTGCACGCGACGGATCGCAGCGCCGTCGTGATGGGACTGACGTATTCGTCGGTTGGCGAAAACGTGAAGTGGCTCAATCATTTCGGACCGCTAGGCATCGGCAAGTATCTCGACGGTCTGACGATTCACGGCTACTACGACTTCGGCAACAGCCCGTCGCATCCGCCGGAACGCACGATCGACTCGCCCAATCCGAAGGAAGCGTCCGAAGCGATTCCCACCGCGATGCGCGCGCTGCGTCGTCAGATGGCCGAGTATCTGAAGCCCGGCGCAAAGCTGTTCGTCACCGAACTCGGGATCAGCTACGACATCGGCACCGCGTATGCGCCGCACTATCCGACCGCGGATGTACTCAAGGCGCAAGCGGCCATCGTCGCGCGTGCGCATCTGATGCTGCTCGGCGAAGGCGCCGATCTCACCTACGTGTTCTACGCCGCCGACATGCCCGAAAACGTGCCGGGCTACGGCGTCTTTTTCGATCTGACGAACCCGCGCGGCATGTACGGCTCGACCGCGATCAGCCCGAAACCGGCCGCGCTCGCGGTCGCGGCGATGACACGCGTGATCGATGGCACGAGCACGCTCGGTGCGCTGAAGAATCTGCCGAAGGGCGTGTTCGGTTATGCGTTCCAGCGGCTCGGCAACGGCAAGGTCGTCACCGCGCTCTGGACCTGGGACGCAGCGAAATGGAACGCGAAAACCGGCTTCGACACCGACACCACCACGCCGTTGAACCTCAACGTCGATGCGCCCGGCAAGTCGGGCGAGGTTGCCGTGATCGACATGATGGGCAATCCGTCTACCGTCGCGTATCGCGACGGCGTGCTGTCGTTGCCGGTGTCGGCGAGTCCGGTCTATGTGATCTCGCCGAACCCTACAGTTATGAAAGCTAACGCGACCGCGCCACTCGGATATACCGGCCGCTAGCGTGCGCTTTCGTAAGACCGTGGTGCATCCGATGCGTCGCAACGGAGCGGCTTAAACGTGCGGACCGAAAAAAAATGCCCGTCTCTCAGACGAATGGCTTGCGGTGGCGAGACTTCGGCGATTTTCGCCAGTGCGCAGTGCCGCGTGCGAGCCTAGACTCGTTGAACTTTCCAGTTAAGCACGCGCTACGCGACCCCACTCCAATGCTCAATGCGCCCGATTTTCTCGACGTCGTTCGCATGACACCGCTGGTGTCCATCGATCTGATCGTATGGGACACAGCCGGGCGGGTGTTGCTCGGACGACGTCGCAACCGGCCCGCGCTCGGCACCTGGTTCGTACCCGGCGGACGCATCCGCAAAGGCGAGCGACTCGACGAAGCGTTCACGCGCATCGTCGATGCGGAGTTGGGCATCGCCAGCATGGAACGATCCGCCGCGCGCTTCGGCGGTTTGTTCGAACACCTCTATAGCGACAACTTCGCCGCCCAGGAAGAGATCACCACGCACTACATCGTGCTCGCGTATGCACTGTCGCTCGCCAGCACGGCATCCGTCGGCCGCTTCGATCAGCACAGCGAATATGCATGGCTTGCGCCGGAAGAGCTGCTCGCCCGCGACGACGTCCACGAAAACGCCAAGGCGTATTTCCGCTAGCGCCTCACAAGCGAAGGGAGACCTCAATGCAAGAGAAGAATGTGATGATCCGGAGTCGCGCCAAGTCGCCGGTCGCTCATGGCAATCCGGCCGGCATTGTGCGTGCCGCCAAACGGATCGGGATCCTGGTGTTCGACGGCTTCCCACTCAGCGACGTCAGCTCGATTGCCGAAGCGTTTCGCCTTGCCAACGAGGCGCACGTCGCACAGACCGGCGCGGATGTTCCGTATTCGGTGGTGATGTTGTCCGAGCACGGCGGCAGCGTCGCGAGCCAGTGTTCGTTGCAGGTCTGGACCGACAGCCTGAACGGTCCGCTGCTCGGCGGCTTCGACACGCTGTTTATCGCCGGCGGTCCGGGTGCGGCGCGCGCCAGATTCAACAGCACATTCCTCGGACGCCTGCGCGCGATCGCGCCGCAAGTCGGCATCGTGAAAGCGCTCGGCGAAGGACGCGCGTTGCTGGCGGCAGCGGATCTGTCGGTGGGACGCGGCAGTATCACGACCGCGTCGGTGCGCAGCACGCAATGGCGCGCATTACCGGGTGATTACGCGAACACCGCGATCGATTCGCCGCGCGGACCGATCGTCGCGGCGCTGACGGTGATTCGCCGCGATCACGGCACGTCGATGGCGCAACTGATCTCCGAACGCTCCGCGCCGGGAGCATGGCGGCGCCTCGGCGTGATGCTCGACGATGCGGAATCGGACGCGTTGAGCGGACGCATCAACACGGCCGCATCGTGGTTGCGTTCGAACTACGGCAAGCTGATTTCCGTCAGCGACGCCGCGCAGGTCGCGCAGATGAGCGAGCGCAGTTTTCTCCGACGCTTCAAGACGCAGATGGGTCTGACGCCGTCGGAATATCTATTGCGTGCACGACTCGACGCGAGTTGCCTGCTGCTGACCGGCACCGATCTCCCGATCGATGCGATCGCGCGCCGCTGCGGCATGCGCAGCGGCGACGGTCTCGCGAAAATCTTCCGCCGGCGTCTGTCGATCTCGCCGACGCGTTATCGCACCGCGAATCGCAACAGCAAGAACGCGGCAGCCGACGAACGCGAGCACGCCGACGCAACTGCTGCATGAAGATGAGATGACGCGCGGCGTGCGTCACGGATAACTGGCACGCCTTGCCTGACCGCCCGGCGCGACGCCCGCACGTAAGCGTCGCGCCAAAAACTTCCGGCGACAGCGATGTCGATTCGGCGCACACTCGATGGCGACGCCCGGCCAATTCGACGGGCGCACACACGCAACCGGGAGTCACCGTATGGCAAAAGGTCAGATGCGCAGCAATCGCGAAACAAAGAAACCGAAACAGGCCAACAAGAAATCGCCGGCGCCTGTCACGCCGTCGGGCGCGCAACCCATTCGGGTAACGCCGTCCTCAACCGCCACGCCGAAAAAGCATTGACGCAATCGGCGAGATCGCGCGCGGCCGTCCGGCTCGCGCGCGTCCTGAATGCACTTCGTCTTCGTTCTCGTCCTCGTTCGAATCCCACTTCCGCTTCCGCTGCGGCCGTCGTGAAGGTCTGGGAAAGGCGCACGCCATTTCCGGATACCGACGCAACCGCGCCACTTTTGCGACAATAGCGCCTTTGTCACGCCAGTCTCTGTGCGTGCTTCGCGGCGTTTGCCGCCGGAACACGCGGTTCGCAACCTCCATCGACCGTTCGCGGTCCGCTTCATGGCCCTTCCCCATCTGAATCTGCTGTACTCGCTGTCCGGTCTGTTCGTCGGCTTCCTGGTCGGGCTGACGGGTGTTGGCGGCGGCTCGCTGATGACGCCGATCCTCGTGCTGCTGTTCAACGTCCATCCGGCCACTGCCGTCGGCACCGACCTGCTGTACGCGGCCGCGACCAAGGCGACCGGCACGCTGGTTCACGGTCTGAAAGGTTCGGTGGATTGGGGCGTGACGCTGCGGCTCGCGGCCGGCAGCGTGCCCGCCGCGACCATCACGCTGATCCTGCTGCATCGCTATGGGATGGATACGCCGGGCGCGAGCCGTCTGATCCAGGTCGTGCTCGGCGCGGCCCTGCTGATCACCGCGGTCGCACTGATCTTTCGCCCGAAGCTCGCGGCGCTGGCCGCGCGGCGCGCGAGCGCGCAAAGCCATGCGCGCACGCTCGGCCTGACGATTCTGACCGGTGCGGTGCTCGGTGTGCTGGTGTCGCTGACGTCGGTGGGTGCGGGCGCGATCGGCGTGACGGTGCTGCTTTTGCTGTATCCGCTGCTGCCGACCACCCGTATCGTCGGCTCGGACATCGCACACGCGGTGCCGCTGACGCTGCTGGCGGGCGCCGGCCACTGGCTGCTCGGTTCGATCGACTGGGCGATGTTGCTGTCGTTGCTGGTCGGCTCGCTGCCGGGCATCGCGATCGGCAGCTATCTGTCGTCGCGCGCGCCGGATGCGCTGCTGCGCAACCTGCTCGCCGCGACACTCACGCTGGTGGGCGTGCGACTGGTGCTGGCCTGAACGGAACCTGCGGGCGCGTTACTTGAAGAACCGGCAGGTCAGATCGTTTTCGAACTGCCGGACCCAGTGCCCCGCCGAATCCAGCCGGTACGACTGCGCCCAGCCGCCACGCCGCACCGTCACGAGCCGCGCGCAATGAGCGATATCGTCCGGATCGGGACATCCGGTGACTTCGAAGTGGGCCGGCGCAAAACCGTGCCGCGCGCACACCAGTTCGAAGGCGGCCCGTTCGCCGATCGGCAGATCGGTGTAGTCCTGCAGCGTCGTGTTCATATCGTTGACTCCCGTGCATAACCTCACAGTACGCCTGCCAATACGAAAATTGTGTGTCATGGCGCACGGGTTTTTGCGAGCCTCGACCGGATCGGTCATCGCCGGCCAGCAAGCGCGTCCGCCGCGCGTGAATACGCGTCACGCTACGCGCGTCAGCGGAAAATAAATCGAAAAAAAACGGGCTCCGGCGATTTCGCCGGAGCCCGTTTTCGTCGCCGCGACACATTCATCGCACGGAAATCGCCCGCGCCGGATAGACGCACAGCGATCCACCGCGCGTCCACGTGCCGCGCTTCGTCACGCAAGCGTGCACCGCGGACACCGCGGAACCTCGATCCGCCGTGTCCGCGAAGCAGCGCTTACTGTTGCACCACCGAGAGCTTGTTGCTCACCGACGTGACGCCTGCGACGCCCTTGGCGGCCGTGCCGGCTGCGTCGATCTGGCCTTGGTCCGGCACCGAGCCGGTCAGCGAAACCGCGCCGCCGCGTGCGCGCACGACGATGTTCGACACGTCGACGCCGGGCGTCTTGCCGATCGCCGCGCGGACCTTGCGGCCGAGCTGGCTGTTAGCCTTCTTGCCGGCTTTCGCGCTCGTTGCCGGCGCTGCCATCGTGCCGGCATCGCTTGCCTGTGCATACACGTTGCAAGCAACGACCATTGCCACCACACCACCCAGCGCCTTCAAAAAACCGACCGATTTCATGCTTTTCTCCTTTTACTTCGGTTTGGACCGCATCTCACTGCGGCTTCGTTACGACTTCCGGCGGCCTGGCGCCACGCGCGCGCGATCACGCGCCTGGCGACGCGCGCGAGCGAATACGCGCGGCGATCCAACGGCCGATATGGCTTTGACGGTGTGCGAGAGGCGAGAGAAGCCGGCTGCCGTGAACCGTGCGTTCAGGCGGGCCGAACTGCCGCGAAGTCCGCCAGCGCGCCCGGTTCTGCTTTGTCGTGCCGGGTCGCGCTGCGCAAACGCTTGAATCGCAGCAGCGATGCACAATTTAATCTAGCCGCGCGAGAAGCGCAAAGGGTTTAGTCAGCATCGCGCACCAGCGCCCATCGTGGCCGCGCGCCGCCACGGCATGAGGCGCCGCCGCCTGTCTTTCACGATTTGTTACTGGTTTATGAATTCCGGGCGCGGCGCGCTCATGTACCATCGGCGCGAGCCATTGGTCGTCTCCACCGCATCCGTTCGCATCCGCCCCGTCATCCGATGAAGCCCCTGTCCGGCCGCAAACCTCCTCGCCTCGTCGCCCGTTTCGTGGCGATCTCCTGGCGCGACCTGGCGGTCTCGTTCGGTCCGATCCTGCTGGTCAGCGCCGCCGCGATCTACCTCGCGGTGCGGCTGATCCAGCCCGCGCCGCCCAGTACGCTGACGATGAGCGCCGGACCGGTCGGCAGTACGTTTTGGAATGCGGCGCAAAAGTACAAGGAGATCCTCGCGCGCAACCGGATCACGCTGGTCGTGCTGCCGTCCGAAGGCTCGCTCGACAACCTGAAGCGGCTCGCCGATCCGCACGGCAACGTCGATGTCGGTTTCGTGCAGGACGGCATCGCGCCGACGCAATCGCGGCAGGATCTGATTTCGCTCGGCAGCGTGTCGTATGTGCCGCTGGCGATCTTCTACCGCAGCCGGCCGGAATCCGTGGATCAGCCGGGTGGTTCGGCTGGTTCGTCCGGTCAGTCCGGATCATCCGGCAAGGCCACGCCGCGCGGCCGGAAAAGCGCCGGCAACGCGCCTGGCGGCGAAACCCGGCCGCACATCGTCACGCGATTGTCCGAATTCAAAGGCTTGCGTCTTGCGATCGGCGCGGAAGGCAGCGGCACGCGCGACCTCGCGCTGGCCTTGCTGAAAGCGAACGGCATCGAACCCGGCGGCCCGACCACGCTGTTGCCGCTGTCCGGCGACGAAGCCGCGCAGGCGCTGACCACCGGCAAGGTGGACGCCGCGTTTCTCGCCGGCGATTCCGCGCAGCCGCCGGTGATGGGCAAGCTGTACCGGACGCCCGGCGTGCAGTTCTACAACTTCACGCAAGCCGACGCCTACTCGCGCCGCTTTCCGTATCTGACGGAAATCACGTTGCCGATGGGCGCATTCGACCTCGGCCGCAACCTGCCGTCGAACACGATCCATATGGTTGCGCCGACCACCGAACTGGTCGCGCGCGATTCGCTGCATCCCGCGCTGTCGGATCTGATGATCGAAGCCGCGAAGGAAGTGCACGGCAAGGCAAACGTGATGCAGCGCGCCAACGAATTCCCCGCGCCGCTCGCGCACGATTTCCCGATCGGCGACGACGCCGCGCGCTACTACAAGTCGGGCAAGGGCTTTCTGTATCGCGTGCTGCCGTTCTGGCTCGCCAGTCTCGCGGATCGCCTGCTGGTGGTGCTGGTGCCGATCGTCGTGGTGCTGATTCCGGGTTTGCGGCTGGTGCCGTCGCTGTACGCATGGCGGGTGAAATCGCGGATCTACCGCTGGTACGGCGCGCTGATCGCGATCGAGCGCGGCGCGCTCAGCGAACATTCGCCGGAAGAACGGCGCACGCTGATCGAGAAGCTCGACGCCATCGAGGAATCCGTCAACGGTCTGAAGATGCCGCTGGCGTACGCCGATCAGTTCTACGTGCTGCGCGAGCATATCGGCTTCGTCCGCGAACGGCTGATGCATAGCCGCGACGCTCCGACCGCTGCGGAAACGGCCTCGGCCTCGCCCGATACCGCGCCGCCGCTCAATCCCGCCCCGCGCGATGCGTGATCGCCGCCTGCGCAATACCTGGGATGCGCGCCGCTCCGGCTCCGCGTAAGATCACCACACATCCGGCGGTTTAGCAGAATCGCGACCGCCCGACAGGCAATCCCGGAGACATTTATGACCGATGGCATCGACGCCACGCAACCGTTGTGGTTTTACGATTTCGTTTCGCCGTTCTCGTACCTGCTGCTGGAGCAATACGACAAATGGCCCGCGTTCCCGTTCGTCGCGACGCCGGTGTCCGTCAACGAACTGGTCGAGCGCTGGTCGCAGCGCCCCGCTTACGGCGTGCCGTCCAAGCGCACGTTCACGTATCGTCACGCGCTGTTTCGCGCGGAACAACTGGGCATTCCGTACCGGATGCCGCCCGTGCATCCGTTCGACTCGACCGGCCCGATGCTGCTGGCCATCGCCGCGGGCGGCGACATCAACGTGACGCGCGAAATTTTCCGTTTCATCTGGCGCGAAGGCCGTGATCCGTCCACCCCCGAAGCGTTTGCGGAACTGTGCGAACGCGTCGGTTTGCCCGACGGTCCGGCGCTGATCCAGCGCGCCGACATCAAGGAAAAGTTGCGCCGCAATACCGAAGACGCGTTGGACCTCGGCGTATTCGGCGTGCCGACGTTCTGGATGAACCGGCAACTGTTCTGGGGCGAAGACGCATTGCCGATGGTGCTGTACTGCGCGCGCACGCCGAACTGGCTCGACTCGAAAGAAGTCAGGCGCATCAGCACGCTGCCGTCGGGTCTTGCGGAAGATTGACCCGGCGCTGAACTACGCTGACAACACGCACGGCCGCGCCGCTTCGGCGCGGCCGTTTCGATTGCGCCGCACGTCACGCAACGCGCGCACTCGCAGATAAGCGAAAAGCGGCTTCGCTGATGCCGGTCATACCGCGCCCGCTATGCCGTCGCATCGCAAACAGGCCTAAGGTTTAGGCTTTCCGCACATCGTCTTGCGCGTCGCCGAAAGCCCGCTTTTGCACGATCCCGCCCGCCTTCGACTTCGCTTGCCCCGCTTATGGATGACACCGCCGCTTCCCTCGATATCTGGCTCGTGCGCGTGCTGCACACGCTGCTGGTCGAACGCAGCGTCACGCAGACGGCGATGCGCCTGAACCAGACGCAACCGGCGATCAGCACCGCGCTGCGCAAGCTGCGCGAGACCCTGAACGATCCGATTCTCGTGCGCGGCAAATCCGGCATGGTGCCGACCGAATACGGCGAGTCGCTGCTGGCGTCGGCGCAACGCGTGCTGCGCGAAGTCGATTTCGTCGCGACGCCGCACGGCGACTTCGATCCCGAGCGTTCGCGCCGCACGTTCCGCGTCGCCGCGCCGGATTATCTGAACGACTTCTTCATGCCGACCGTGATCGCGCAGTTTCGCGAGGCGGCACCGCATGCGCGGCTGGAGATCGGTTCGTTGAGCCCGACGCTCGATCACGACGCCGCACTCGACGCGGGCGAACTCGATCTCGTGATCGGCAACTGGCCGAAGCCCGATCCGCGCTTCGGCAAAAGCGATCTGTTCTCCGATACCGTCGTGTGCCTGATGCGCGCCGATCATCCGCTCGCGCGGCGTCCGATGACCCGCGACGCGTATCTCGCGGCCCCGCATCTCGCGCCTACCGCGTATAGCGGCGCACGCGGCGGCGCGATCGATATCGGCTTTGCGCGCGCGCATGCGCAACGTCGCGTGGTCGCAACCATTCCGTACTTCGGCCTCGTGCCGCAAGTACTACTGCAATCGGATCTGATCTTTACGACGACGCGGCGATTCGCGAGTCACTATGCGGGCATTCTGCCGCTGGCGGTGGTCGATGCACCGATCCCGTTTCCGCGGATCAAGTGCTATCAGTTGTGGCACCCGCAAGCCGGTCGGCCGAGCGATATCGGCTGGCTGCGGGCGTTGATGTCGCAAGTATCGGAGCAACTGGTGGCGCGCGGCGCGCGCCGGGTCAAACGCGCAAAGCCTGAAGATCACGCTGACGTGTCGGCCTTGCTGTCACGCTGACATCTGCCGTCACCGCCCGCGAGCGGATCTGCAGCAACTCCGCGCACACCGCGAGCGCGATCGATGGCGGTGCTTTATCGACGATCCCCGGCACGCCGATCGGGCACACCATCTCGTCCATCCGCTCAGGCTGCACGCCTCGCTCGATCAAGCGCCGCTCGAACTTCACGCGCTTGGTCGCCGAACCGATCATCCCGAAGTACGTGAAATCGCGCCGCCGCATGATGCGTGCGGCAAGCGCGAAATCGAGCGCGTGGTTGTGCGTCATCACCAGAAAGTACGCGCCCGCCGGCGCCTGATCGACGTATCGATTCGGGCGTGTCGGTGGCTTCGACCTGCACGTTCGGCGGGGTTTCGTCGGGGAACAGTTCGTCGCGCTCGTCCACCCATTGCACGACGCACGGCAGACGCCCGAGCAACGCTATCAACGCATGGCCGACATGCCCCGCGCCGAACAGCACGATGTGCATCGGACGCGATTTCGCGCGGTCGTCAGACCGGGGGCCGGTGTCTGCGAGCGCCGGCGCGGCCGGATCGCTCAAACGCATGTTTTTCATCGCGATCTCCGAAGCCCGCATCATCAGACGCGTGCGCTTGCACGATTTGCCGCCGCCGCCGACTTCACCGCGCCGACCGCTTTGAGGATTTCCTCGGCCGTGGCGGGCGCATTCAGCGGCGGATTGATGCGGTAATCTCCGACGGCCGCGACCGCGTCGCGGATCGCAAAGAACACCGAGAACGGCAACAGCAACGGCGGTTCGCCCACCGCTTTCGAACGATGGATGCTGTCTTCCACGTTGCGGTTGTTGAACAGGCGCACGCGGAAATCGGGCGGCGTGTCGTTGACGGTCGGAATCTTGTACGTGGACGGCGCATGCGTCATCAGCTTGCCGCCGTCGTTCCACCACAATTCTTCGGTGGTCAGCCAGCCCATGCCCTGAATGAAGCCGCCTTCCACCTGTCCGACGTCAAGCGCCGGATTCAGCGACGCGCCGACGTCGTGCAGCGCATCGGCGCGCAACACGCGCATTTCGCCCGTCAGCGTATCGATCACCACTTCCGACACAGCCGCGCCGTACGAGTAATAGGAAAACGGCCGGCCTTGCAGTTTGGCCTGGTCCCAGTACAGCTTCGGCGTCGCGTAGAAACCGTCGGACCACAACTGCACGCGCGCGAGATACGCCTTCGAGATCACTTCCTCGAACGGCACGACCGTCTCGCCGACGATCACGTTGTCGTTGGCGAAGCGCACGCTGGCCGCATCGACCTGACCCGCGCCGAACTTCTCCGCGGCGAACGTCGCGAGCCGTGTGCGCAACTGGTGCGCCGCATCTTGCGCCGCCTTGCCGTTCAGATCGGAACCGGTCGAGGCCGCCGTCGCCGACGTGTTCGCGACCTTGCTGGTGTCCGTCGCGGTCACGCGCACGCGCTTGAACATGATGCCGAGTTCATGCGCGACCACCTGCGCGACCTTGGTGTTCAAACCCTGGCCCATTTCGGTGCCGCCGTGATTCACCAGCACCGAGCCGTCGGTGTAGATGTGGACCAGCGCGCCCGCCTGGTTGAAGTGCGTCACGTTGAACGCGATGCCGAACTTCACCGGCGTCACCGCGATCCCCTTCTTCAGGATCGCGTTGTTCGCATTGAACTCGCGAATTTCGGCGCGACGCGCGCGGTAGTCGCTGGTTGCTTCGAGTTCGTCGAGCAGGTGGTGGATCACGTTGTCTTCGACGGTCTGACCGTACGGCGTCAGGTTGCGTTCGGTCGTGCCGTACAGGTTGCGACGGCGGACGTCGAGCGGGTCGAGGTCGAGCGAACGCGCGACGTTGTCCATGATGTATTCGATCGCGAACGCGCCTTGCGGGCCGCCGAAACCACGGAACGCGGTGTTCGACTGCGTGTTGGTCTTGCCGCAAAAGCCCGCGATCGACACGTCCGGCAGCCAGTACGCGTTGTCGAAATGGCACAGCGCGCGCGTCATCACCGGTCCCGACAGATCCGCCGAGAAGCCGCAGCGCGACGTCATATCGACGGATACGCCGTCGAGCACGCCCTGCTCGTCGTAACCGACTTCGTACGTGTAGTGGAAATCGTGGCGCTTGCCGGTCACCATCATGTCGTCGTCGCGGTCCGGGCGCAGCTTGACCGGGCACAGCAGCTTCCATGCGGCCAGCGCGGCGCAGCACGCGAACAGCCCCGATTGCGACTCCTTGCCGCCGAATCCGCCGCCCATCCGGCGACATTCGACCAGCACGTTGTGCGACGCGACGCCGAGCACGTGAGCGACCAGATGCTGCATTTCGGTCGGGTGCTGCGTCGAGCACCAGATATGCATGCCGTCGTCGTCTTTCGGCACCGCGTACGAAATCTGCCCTTCCAGATAGAACTGCTCCTGACCGCCGAGCAGCATTTCGCCTTCGTCGCGATACGTGGCGCGCGCGATCTTGTTGCCCGGTTCGCCACGCGCGATTTTCATCGGCGGCAGCACATGCGTGTTCGCGGCGCGCGCCTGTTTCGCGGTCAGGATCGCGGGCAGTTCGTCGTAGACGACCTCGGCGCGACGCGCGGCCCGCCGCGCGATTTCGTGCGAAGTCGCGACGACGATGAACATCGGCTGTCCGACGAACTGCACGATGCCGTTCGCGAGCACCGGATCGTCGTGGATGATCGGGCCGCACTCGTTGACGCCGGGAATATCGTCGGCGGTAAAGACCGCGACCACGCCGGGCGTCGCGCGCACCTTGTCGAACGACATCGACACGATCTTCGCGTGCGCTTTCGCGGACAGTCCGAGCGCTGCGTGCAGCGTCCCGGCAACCACGGGAATGTCGTCGGTATACGTGGCGCGTCCGGCGACATGCAGATGCGCGGATTCATGCGGGCGCGAGATATGCACCTGTGCGAAATCTTCGAGTGCCTGCGCTTCTTTCAGGAACGGTTCGGCTTGCTGGTTCATCGTGGGTTCTCCGGTTCCGTTGTCTGATTACGCGGTAGCGCCTGCTGCCAGCACGGCGCGCACGTCGAGCGCGCTTTTCGGCAGCGGGTCGTGCGGACGGGTTTCGAGCCAGAAGCGATACAGCGTGTTCTTCGCGGCTTCGAGCCGGTAGTCTTTGGTCGCGCGCATATCGGACAACGGCGCGTAGTCGTTCGAGAGCGCGAGCATCGCGGCTTGCGCGGTCGCTTCGTGCCACTCGGCATCGTTCAGCACGGCTTCGACGTGGGTCGCGCGCTTCGGCGTCGCCGCCATCCCGCCGAACGCGATGCGCGGTTCGCGGATCGTGTCGCCGTCCGCGATAAACGAAAAGGCCGCGCACACCGCCGAGATATCCGAGTCGAAACGTTTGGACAGCTTGTACGTGCGGAATTGCAGATTGCGGCGCGCGCCGGTCCGGGTCGGCACCTTCAGACCGGCGACGAATTCGTGCGCGGCCATGTCCTTCTTCTGATACGCCAGATACAGGTCTTCGAGCGGCATCTCGCGAGTGCCGCGACCGTTGCTTGCGCTATCGCCGCCGCTGTCGCCGCCGATCACGACGTGCGCGCCCAGTGCGATCAGACCGGGCATCGAGTCGCCGATCGGCGAGCCGTTGGCGATATTGCCGCCGAGCGTGCCTGCGTTACGGATCGGCAGCGACGCGAAGCGTTGCCACATCTCGGTCAGTTCCGGATAGTGCTTCGCGAGTTCCGCGTACGCCGCCTCGACCGTGACGCCCGCGCCGATCTCGATCCAGTCGGGCGTGGTCTCGATCCGGCGCAATGCGTCGATCTGCCCGACATAGACGATATCGCCAAGCTCGCGCATCTGCTTGGTCACCCACAAGCCGATGTCGGTGCTGCCGGCGAGAATGCGCGTGTCGGGCGCGGCGGATTTGATCTGCGCGAGCGCTTCGACGCTGCGCGGCGCGGCGAAATGCTGGCCTTTGTGTTCGTAGTGAAACGTATCGTCGCGCTCGATGCCGGCGAGCGAGCGCGACAGCGCGTCGATATCGAGCGGCGCTTTCGGCGCGGGCGCGGCGAACATCCTGACCGCCGCATCGACGATCGGCCGATAGCCGGTGCAACGGCACAGATTGCCGGTCAGCGCGTTCGAAATCTGGTCGCGCGACGGCACGCTGCGATTCGCGCAGCTGTGTTCGTGCCCATGTTTTTCATACAGCGACCACATCGACATCACGAAGCCGGGCGTGCAGAAGCCGCATTGCGAGCCGTGACATTCGACCATCGCTTCCTGAACCGGATGCAGCGAGCCGTCCGGCTGGCGCAAATCCTCGACGGTGAACAGCGCCTTGCCGTCGAGCGTCGGCAGAAACTGGATGCACGCGTTGACCGCCTTGAAATCGACGCCGCCGTTCGCGTTGCGTTCACCGACCACGACCGTGCACGCGCCGCAATCGCCCTCGGCGCAGCCTTCCTTGGTGCCGGTGCAGCGCGCGTCCTCGCGCAGGTATTGCAACACCGTGCGGGTGACGGGCGCGTCGTCGACTTCGCGGATCGCGTTGCGGTGATAAAAACGGATGGGCTGGCTCATGTCTCGGAACTCGGATCGGTTGTGCAGGGCGGCGTCCACTTCGCGTCTGCGGCTCGAAAGCGCGTGAAAGTGTCGCGTTGACGATTCGAAAACTATCACCGTCAATATTCGTAACCCATAGCGGGGAACGCATGCGGGACATATCGTCAGCGCGATAAATTGAGACGAACGGGTGCGTCGGCGCTTATGACGGTGTGGCTGCTGTGCCTTATTTTTGTCGATATTACGTATTAATTGCCACTGACCATTTATCCACGTGGCTTTCCGTAGTCGCCGGTGTGGTCTTTTTATTCACATTTCGCGTATCGATGTCCATCTGACGCTCAATTTTTGAGCATAAAAATATTAAGCATCTCCCGCACAGGGACCGGTTCCATGGGAAAATCACGACTTCCCGCCGTTTTCAACTGTCGTTTTCCCCATGCCCTCAGACTCCGCATCACCGCGCAGCGAATTTGCCATCACGCTTCAGATCGTTTCCGTCGTCTGTTTCACCTTTATCTGCTACCTGACGATCGGTCTGCCGCTCGCCGTGTTGCCGGGCTACGTCCACGACGATCTCGGCTACAGCGCGGTCATCGCCGGTCTCGCGATCAGCGTCCAGTACTTCGCGACGCTCGCCTCGCGTCCGCTCGCCGGCCGTTCGGCCGACACGCTCGGCCCCAAGAAAACGGTATCCATCGGTTTGATCGGCTGCGGAATCAGCGGCGTGCTGCTGTTGCTGGCGGTCGTCACGGGTCGCTGGCCGGTGCTGAGCCTGACGCTGCTGGTGCTGAGCCGCCTCGTGCTCGGTTTCGGCGAAAGCCTGTGCGGGACAGGCGCGATTCTGTGGGGCATCGGCCGGGTCGGCACGAACCACAATGCGCGGGTCATTTCGTGGAACGGCATCGCCACCTATGGCGCGCTCGCCATCGGCGCACCGCTCGGCGTGGCGATCTCGCACACGGTCGGCTTCGCGGCGCTCGGCATCTGCGTGATCGTGCTGGCGGCGGCGGGCTACTACCTCGCGCGTCCGATTGCGCCGGTGCCGGTCGTTCACGGCGAACGGATGTCGTATCGCAGCGTGTTCACGCGCGTGTTGCCGCACGGCATCGGCCTGGCGCTCGGTTCGGCGGGTTTCGGTTCGATTGCCACTTTCATCACGCTCTTCTATGCCGCGCGGCACTGGCCGAACGCGGCGCTGTCGCTGACGGTTTTCGGCACGCTGTTTATCGGCGCGCGGCTGCTGTTCGCGAACACCATCAAGACCTATGGCGGCTTTCGCGTCGCCATCGCGTCGTTTTCATTCGAATGTGTCGGTCTGCTGATGCTGTGGCTCGCGCCCGAACCGCATTTCGCGCTGGCGGGCGCGGCATTGACCGGCTTCGGCTTCGCGCTGGTGTTTCCGGCGCTCGGCGTCGAAGCGGTCGGACTGGTGCCGCCGGCCAGCCGCGGCGCGGCCTTGTCCGCGTATTCGGTGTTTCTGGATCTGTCGCTGGGGATTACCGGGCCGCTCGCCGGGTATATCGCCGGGGAATTCGGCTACGGCTCGGTGTTCCTGTTCGCGGCTGTCGCCGCAGCGGCCGCCGTCGCGCTGTCGACGTTCCTGTACCTGCGGCATACCCGCGTCGGTGACGCGAGCGCGGCGGCCTGACCGGTCGCGCGAAGCGGCGGGCGTTGCGGGCACAATAGCGGCTTCCGCAATCGCCCGACCGCCGCAGCCGCAAGCACGGCGCCCCCACCACCGATGAACCTCGAAAGCATTCTCTTTACGCAAGGCTTCGGCTCGCGTCGGCAATGCCGCGCGCTGATCGCCCGCGGCCACGTCACGATCGACGGCGAGAGCGCCACCGATCCCGACGCCGATCACGACACCAACGCGCTGAACTTCACGGTCGACGGCGTCACGTGGCCGTATCACGCGGCCGCGTATATCGTGCTGAACAAGCCGGCCGGCTACGAATGTTCGCGCGATCCGCAACATCATCGAAGCGTGTTCAGCCTGTTGCCGGCGCAATTCGCGACGCGCGGCGTGCAATGCGTCGGGCGTCTCGATCAGGACACGACCGGCCTGCTGCTGCTCTCCGACGACGGCCAGTTTGTCCACGCGTTCACGTCACCGAAACGCAAGGTGCCGAAGCTGTACGTCGCGACCACCCGCCATCC
Source organism: Paraburkholderia sp. (assembly GCF_028283785.1). GTDB lineage: Bacteria > Pseudomonadota > Gammaproteobacteria > Burkholderiales > Burkholderiaceae > Paraburkholderia. The sequence continues at coordinate 431,357 of NZ_JAPWKB010000018.1, forward strand.
GCTCGACGACGCACAACTTGGCGCGTTGCGCGAAGGCGTCCTGCTGCACGGCGAGCCGAAACCGATCGCCGCCGTCGCCGCGAACGCCCGCGGTGACCACGAACTCGAACTGACCGTGCTCGAAGGCAAATATCATCAGGTCAAACGGATGATCGCCGCCGCCGGAAACCGCTGCGAAGCGCTGCATCGCGACAGCATCGGCGGCTATACGTTGCCCGCCGAACTGGCACCGGGCGCGTGGCAATGGCTCGACGAAACCGCACTCGGACTTCTCCGGAAAGGGTAAACATCGAGCCCGCGCCGAAGTCGTTGATTCGGCACGAAGCACTGCGTGCGAGTCCGTACGCACACACGAAAAAGTTCGCGTTTTGCGCTGCGGCGCAGCATGCCCTTCCTGACATCCCGCCCTATACTCGATTAAACAAGGATTACAAAGGAATCCGGGAGGGGCGCCATGATCCATCACACTGGTTTTGCAATCTCATACCTGATGATTGCGTTCATTGTTATAAGCGCGCTGGTGGTGGGTGGCCTGCTGGCCATCATGCATATGCGCCACAAGTACCACCCGAACCTGATCGGCGCGCTGATCGGCGCGTTTCTGTGTTTCCTGCTGCTGGAAGCCCTGCCCGCGTTGACGTGAACCGAAACCCGGCGCGCGGCCCGACGTAAGCGATCGTGAACGCGCGGATGCGCCGCGTGTTGCAGCGCATCGGCTTATTCGAGCGTCGCGAGAAAGTCGTCGACGCTCGGATAACGCAGCCGCACGCGCAACTCTTCTTTCAGCCGCCGGTTGATCAATCGGCGCGACTCGCGCATGAACGACAGCAGCATCGGATCGATCTGCTGTTCGGCGGCGTCGCGCGAAATGCGCGGCGCGCGCGCAACGCCGAACGCATCGGCGACGGCATCGAAATACTCGCCCATCTTCATCCCGCTATCGTCCGACGCGTGCACCACACGCGCCGGTCGTCCGCGCGTGGTCATCCGCACGAGAATCGCCGCGAGGTCGTCGGCGTGGATATGGCTGGTGTAGACGTCGTCGACATCGAGCAACGCGGGCGTGCGCTTTTCCAGCCGCGCGAGCGGCAAGCGGTTGCCTGCGTAAATGCCGGGAATCCGCGCGACGCTGGCGGCAATCGAGCCGCGCGCGGTGGCCTTGCGCAACAGCCGTTCCGCCGATACACGTCGCTGCGCGCGCGGATTCGCCGGGCGCACCGGACGCGTTTCGTCGATCCATGCACCGCCGCAATCGCCATAGACGCCGGTCGTACTGGCATAGACCACGCGCGGCGCGGCGTGCAGCGGATTCACCCAACGTTTGCCGATGCCCGGCAGCGAACGCGGCACCGGACGCCCGGTCTGCAACACCGGTTTGCGCATCCTGCCGCGCGACGAGCCCTGCGTCGGACGATGCACCCCGTCGGGTACAATATTCGTCGGCTGTGGTCGCATCGACGCACCGCGCAAGCGGCGCAAACGGGCCACCGGCGCAGCGGTTTTCAGGGTCGCGCGGGCGGCCCGAAGCGGCTGTGCGGTCAGCGCGGCAATCAGCGCGCGGGTGCGCCGGTCGAGTTCGCCGTCTTTTTGCGGCGGCGCGAGGTGCAGCACCGTCGGCGCAAGACCGCCGAGGCGGCGCAAGCTGCGTCGCACGTCGAGATCGCCGACCAGCGGGCTGACGCCCGCCGCGCGCAATTCGGTGCAGCGCTCCGGGTGACTCGTCAGGGCGTAGAGGTGGGCGCGCGGTCGCAGCAGTTCGACGCAGCGCATGCCGACGTCGCCGCATCCTACGATCAGGACGCGCGGCCGGCGCAAGGTTCGTGTCGCTCTCATGGTGGACGCATTGTAGCCGCCGCAAGCCCGTGACGAGAACGACCGGCACCGGTCCTCGCCCGCCTCGGCGACGGCTCGCACGCAATGGCAGGACGGCGGTCGCACGCCGCATACATTACCGAATCACAGCATCACCGAACTTAAGATCCCTACGATATGGCATTCAACGTCACCCTCCGGCAAAGCGGCCGGCAGTTTCAAGTGGAACCCGACGAACCCGTGCTGAGCGCCGCTTTGCGCCAGGGCATCGGCCTGCCGTACGGCTGCAAGAACGGCGCGTGCGGGTCGTGCAAGGGCACCGTGGTGAACGGCGATGTCGAACAGGCGCAGCACTCGTCTTCGGCATTGTCGAACGATGAAAAAACCCGCGGCATGGCGCTGTTCTGCTGCGCGACCGCGTGCTCCGACCTCGAAATCGATATCCGCGAAGTGGCCGGTGTCGGCGATGTGCAGGTCAAGAAGCTGCCGTGCCGCGTCAACGCAATCGAGCGCGTCGCCGACGACGTCGTCGTGCTCAAGCTGCAACTGCCCGCCAACGAGCGTCTGCAGTATCTGGCCGGTCAATACCTCGAATTCATCCTGAAGGACGGCAAGCGCCGCAGCTATTCGATGGCGAGCGCGCCGCACGCCGAAGGTCCGGTCGAGCTGCATATCCGCCATATGCCCGGCGGCGTGTTCACCGATCACGTCTTCAACACGCTGAAGGAACGCGACATCCTGCGTTTCGAAGCGCCGCTCGGCACGTTCTTCCTGCGCGAAGATTCGGACAAGCCGATCGTGCTGCTCGGCTCGGGCACGGGCTTCGCGCCGCTGAAGGCGATCGTCGAACATATCGTGCACAAGAAGATCGAGCGTCCGGTCACGCTGTACTGGGGCGCACGTCGCAAGAAAGACCTGTACCTGCTCGAACTCGCCGAACAATGGGCGCGCGACGTGCCGAACTTCACGTTCGTGCCGGTGCTGTCGGAGCCGGACGCGTCGGATGCGTGGACGGGTCGCGTCGGCTTCGTGCATCGCGCGGTGATCGAGGATTTGCCGGATCTGTCCGCGTATCAGGTGTATGCGTGCGGTGCGCCGGTGATGGTGGAATCGGCACAGCGCGATTTCTCGCAGCATCACGGCTTGCCCGAAGACGAGTTCTACGCGGACTCGTTCACCAGCGCCGCCGATCTAGCGAACCCGGTCTGACGCAACGCGAAACGGTAAGCCGCTGAAACCGCGCGTTTGCAAAAACGATGCAACTCAGCGGTTTACACATCGGTCGCGCTTATCGTATCCTTCGACGCATGAACCGCATTCAATCCGAACTCCGACGTCGCCGCTCGCCGCTCCCATTGGGGCGCCGCTGGCTCGTCACGGATTCGCGCCGCTAAACACGCGCATGTAGTTCGAATCATGAAAGCCACGGCCTGCCGTGGCTTTTTTGTTTTTCCCGCCCGCTTTTCATCGTGCTGAAACCTTAGCGTTGTCCATTCACCTTAAGTGCCGTCAGGAGCCTGTTGCCATGAATTTCAATGAGTACCCCATCGAGTCGCTGATGTACATCACCAGCCGTCCGGAGATCGTCTACACGCACGGCAAAGGCTCGTGGCTCTATGACAACGAAGGCAAGCGCTATCTCGACTTCATCCAGGGTTGGGCGGTCAACAGTCTCGGTCATTGCAACGAAGGCATGATCGAGGCGCTGAACACGCAAGCGCGTCTGCTGATCAATCCGTCGCCGGCGTTCTACAACGAGCCGATGGCCCAGCTCGCCAGCCTGCTGACGCAGCACAGCTGCTTCGACAAGGTGTTCTTCGCGAACAGCGGCGCCGAAGCCAACGAAGGCGCGATCAAACTCGCGCGCAAGTGGGGCAAGAAAAACAAGGGCGGCGCGTTCGAGATCATCACGTTCGATCACAGCTTCCACGGCCGCACGATCGCGACCATGTCGGCGAGCGGCAAGCCGGGCTGGGACACGATCTACGCGCCGCAAGTGCCGGGTTTCCCGAAAGCGGATCTGAACGACATCGCGTCGGTCGAGAAGCTGATCAACGACAAGACGGTCGCGGTGATGCTCGAACCGATCCAGGGCGAAGGCGGCGTGATTCCGGCCACGCGCGAATTCATGCAGCAACTGCGCGCGCTGACGAAACAGCACAACCTGCTGCTGATCGTCGACGAAGTGCAGAGCGGTTGCGGTCGTGCCGGCACGCTGTTCGCGTACGAACTGTCGGGCGTCGAACCGGACATCATGACGCTCGGCAAGGGCATCGGCGGCGGCGTGCCGCTGGCCGCGCTGATGGCGAAGCAAGAAATCTGCGTGTTCGAAGCGGGCGATCAGGGCGGCACCTACAACGGCAATCCGCTGATGACGGCGGTCGGCTACTCGGTGATCTCGCAACTGACCGCGCCGGGCTTCCTCGAAAACGTCCGCAAAACCGGCGACTATCTGCGCGCGAAGCTGCTCGAACTGTCGGAAGAACGCGGCTTCAACGGCGAGCGCGGCGAAGGCTTGTTGCGCGCGTTGCTGCTCGGCAAGGACATCGGTCCGCAGATCGTCGAGAAGGCGCGTCTGATGCAACCGGACGGCTTGCTGCTGAATGCGGCGCGCCCGAATCTGCTGCGCTTCATGCCCGCGCTGAACGTCACCACCGGCGAGATCGATCAGATGATGACGATGCTGCGCTCGGTGCTCGATTCGCTGTAATGGGCAAGGACACATGACGATGAACGAAGTCTCATCCGTTGCGATCCGCTGCTTCGACGCACGCGATACCGAAGCTGTCGTTGGGTTGTGGCAGGACGCGTTTCCCGAGTATCGCGATCCGACGCGGCCGCAGCGCAATCCGCATCTGTCGATCGCGAACAAGCTCGCGACGCAGCCGGAACTGTTCTTCGTCGCGACGCGCGATACGCGTATCGTCGGCACGGTAATGGCCGGTTACGACGGCCATCGCGGCTGGATGTACTCGCTCGCGGTGGATGCGTCGGCGCGTCGTCATGGGATCGGCACGCAATTGGTCGCGCATGCCGAACGTGCATTGATCGCGCGCGGCTGCCCGAAGGTGAATCTGCAGGTGTTGAGCGCGAAAGCCGAGGTGCAGGCGTTCTACGAAGCGCTCGGTTATCGCGCGGATGCCGTGATCAGTCTCGGCAAACGGCTCGACGGCGCGGCGCTCGAATCGACGGCGTGAACATCGGCGCTCGAAGCGTCGGCGCACGATAAAAAGCCCGTATGCGTTGGCACGCATACGGGCTTTTTTTAACCCCACGACAGCGGGTATCGAGCCGGCTTATTCGCCGAGGTACGCTGCACGCACCTTCGGATCATCCAGCATCTGCTTCGCGTCGCCGGACATCGTGACGAGACCGGAATCCATCACGTAGCCGCGGTTCGCCGCTTGCAACGCGAGACGCGCGTTCTGCTCGACCAGCAGCACGGTCATGCCTTCGCCGGAAATCGCACGCACCACTTCGAAGATCTTCTCGACCATGATCGGCGACAGACCCATCGACGGTTCGTCCAGCAACAGCAGCTTCGGCTTGCTGATGATCGCGCGCGCCATCGCCAGCATCTGCTGCTCGCCGCCCGACAACGTGCCGGCAAACTGCGCTGCACGTTCCTTCAGACGCGGGAAGAAACCGAACATGCGATCGACGTCGGCCTTGATGCCCTCCGTATCCTTACGCAGATACGCGCCCATCTGCATGTTTTCGATGATCGACATGCGCGCGAAGATGCCACGGCCTTCCGGCACCATCGCCAGACCGCGCTTGAGGAGTTCGTGCGCGGGCAGACCCTTGATCGACTGACCCATGTACTCGATATCGCCTGCCGAGTACGCCTTCAGGCCGGTGATCGCCTTCATCGTGGTGGTCTTGCCCGCACCGTTCGCGCCGATCAGCGTGACCAGTTCGCCCTGCTCCACTTGCAGGTCGATGCCCTTGACGGCCTGAATACCGCCATAGTTGACCTGCAGACCCTTGATTTTCAGCATCGGGGTATTTGCACTCGTTGCCATAGTCGCTGCCATCAATGAACTCCCGCGCCGAGGTAAGCCTCGATCACCTTCGCATCCTTCTGCACGTCTTGCGGCAGACCTTGCGCAATCACCTTGCCGTAGTCGAGCACCGTCATCTGGTTGCACAGACCCATCACCAGTTTCACGTCGTGCTCGATCAGCAGGATCGTCTTGCCGTCCGCGCGGATCTTGTCGAGCAGCTTGGTCAGCTCGACCTTTTCCGTTGCGTTCATGCCGGCGGCGGGCTCATCCAGCGCGAGCAGCTTCGGATCGGTGGCCAGCGCACGGGCGATTTCCAGACGACGCTGGTGACCGTACGACAGGTTGCGCGACGTGAAATCCGCGTATTGCGCGATGCCGACGTACTCGAGCAGTTCGATCGCGCGTTCCTTGATCTCACGCTCTTCCTGGCGCTCCGCCGGGGTCTGGAACACCGCGCCCAGCAGACCGTGCTTCGTGCGAACGTGACGGCCGACCATCACGTTTTCCAGCGCGGTCATGCCGCCGAACAGACGGATGTTCTGGAACGTCCGCGCGATACCGGCCTTCGCGACCTGATACACAGCAGTCGGCGTGTACGGCGTGCCGTCGAGCTTGAACTCGCCGGAGTCCGGCGTGTAGAGACCCGTGATCACGTTGAAAAACGTGGTCTTGCCTGCGCCGTTCGGGCCGATCAGGCCGTAAATCTGGCCGCTCTTGATTTCCAGTCCGACTTCCGACAGCGCCTGCAGGCCGCCGAAACGCTTGTTCACGCCCTTGACGGACAGACGGACTTGATCGTTGCTCACAGTAGTGCTCATTGTGTTTTCTCCCAGCCTGCCTTTAGGCGCGCACCGGCTTCTTGGCGCCGCGCTTCGCGAGTTTGGCGATCTTGTCTTCGTGCTTCGGCGACGGCCACAGGCCTTCCGAGCGATAGAGCATGATCAGCACCATCGCGAGTGCGTAGACCAGCTGGCGGATGACTTCCGTATCGACGATCTCGTGACCGAACAGCATGTTCTGCAGCGGACCCATCGTCGAGCGCAGGAATTCCGGCAGCACGGCGAGCAGCACCGCGCCGAGAATCACGCCCGGGATGTGGCCCATACCGCCCAGCACCACGCAGGCCAGCACGACGATCGATTCCGACAGCGTGAACGATTCCGGCGACACGAAGCCCTGGAACGAGCCGAACATCGCGCCCGACAGACCGCCGAACGATGCGCCCATCGCGAAAGCCAGCAGCTTCACGTTACGGGTGTTGATGCCCATCGCCTTCGCGGCGATTTCGTCTTCGCGGATCGCGGCCCATGCACGGCCGATACGCGAGTGTTGCAGACGCGTACACACCCAGATCACCAGCAGCGCGCACAGTACGAACACGTAGTAGTACGAGTACACCGACGGGAAGTTGATGCCGAACAGCGAGTGCGATTGCGCGAGGCTGAAGTCGCCGACGTGAATCGGGTCGATCGCCGTGATCCCCTTCGGGCCGTTGGTGATGTTCACCGGACGGTCGAGGTTGTTCATGAAGATCCGGACGATTTCCCCGAAGCCCAGGGTCACGATCGCGAGGTAGTCGCCACGCAGACGCAGCGTCGGTGCGCCGAGCAGAATCCCGAACAGCGCCGCGACCGCCATCGCACACGGGATGATGATCAGGAACGGCACATGCAAACCGTTCGGCGCGAAGTGCGCGATCCACTCGAATTGCGACGACAGGTGCGGCGAGCTCAGCAGCGCCGTGACATAGGCGCCGACCGCGTAAAACGCGATGTAGCCCAGGTCGAGCAAGCCTGCGAAACCCACCACGACGTTCAGGCCGAGCGCGAGCATCACGTACAGCATCGCGAAGTCGAGCACGCGGACCCAATAGTTGCCGCCTGCCGCGCCGATGATCATCGGCGCGAGGATCACGAATACCGCGGTGATGATGCCGACCGTCAGCGTCTTCGTGCGGTTCTTCTCGGGGATCAAGGTCGTGGACGGCTCGATCGGTTGAATTGAGGTCATTTGTATAACTCCTTATGGCCTGGAATTAAGCTCGATCCGCGACACGTTCGCCGAGCAGACCCGACGGACGGAACACCAGCACGATAATCAGGACGATGAACGCAAACACGTCCTGGTAGTTCGAACCAAACACGCCACCGGTCAGATTGCCGATGTAACCCGCGCCCAGCTGCTCGATCAGGCCCAGCAGCACGCCGCCGACCATCGCGCCGCCGAGGTTGCCGATCCCGCCCAGCACCGCTGCGGTAAAGGCCTTCAGACCGGGGATGAAGCCCATGTAGAAGTGCGCGTTGCCGTATTCCGACGCGATCATCACGCCGGCCAGTGCGGCCAGCGCCGAGCCGATCATGAACGTTGCCGAGATCACGAAGTTCGGGTTCACGCCCATCAGGCTGGCGTTGTTCGGGTTCTCCGCGATCGCGCGCATTGCGCGGCCCAGCTTGGTCTTGTGCACCAGCAGCAGCAGACCGGCCATCACGAGGAACGCAACCACGATGATCACGATTTCAGTCATCGAGATCACGGCGCCCGGCGTCGTATCCGTGGCCTTGATCACGTTGAGCGGATCGGTCGGCAGAAGCTGCGGGAAAGCCAGCGGATTACGGCCCCAGATCATCATGGCCAGCGTTTGCAGCAGGATCGACACGCCGATCGCGGTGATCAGCGGTGCGAGGCGCGGCGCGCGGCGCAGCGGCCGGTACGCAACCCGTTCGATCGTATAACCGACTATCGCGCACACCACGGCCGCAACGACCAGCGCGATGACGAGTGTCAGCACATGGCCGAGACCCGGAAAATGGTTCTGCAGCACGCCGATAGCCGAGAGCGCGACCATCGCGCCCACCATCAACACATCGCCGTGGGCGAAGTTGATGATGCCCAGAATGCCGTAAACCATCGTGTAGCCCAGTGCGATGATGGCGTACACGCTGCCAAGCACCAGTCCGTTGATGATCTGCTGGATGAAAATATCCATTTATTGCTCCTTAGCCCGTGCGACTGGATTCGCGTGGTTCATCAGCCGGTGGGCGGTGATGCTTCACGGAATCGCAACGGCACTGCGGGTACTGATGTAAAAGACCGGTAAGGGTTATCCGTCACCGGCACGCCAATCAACCGGGTTGCAGTTGGTGGCATGCCGCAGGCGGATGCAAAAACGGCACCGTTGGGTGGGTCGGTGCCGTCAGGCTATACGTCCCGCTCACATCTTCACGACGTCGAGAACCGCTTTCTTGCCGTCCTTGAAGTCGTAAAGCGTAATGGCACCCTCTTTCAAATCACCCTTGTCGTCGAATGCGATATGGCCGATTACACCGTTGTAGTCGGTGGACGGCATCGCAGCCAGCACCTTGGGCGCGTCGATCGAGTTAGCGCGCTTCATTGCATCGACTATCACGTACACAGCGTCGTACGTGAACGGTGCGTAAATCTGCACCGGCGTGTGAAAGCGGTCTTCGTACTTCTTTTGGAAGTCCGCTCCCTTGTCCATCTTCGAAAGCGCGAGTCCCGCTTCCGAACACACCAGGTTATGCACGGCGGTACCCGCCAGCTCCCCTACCTTGTCGGTACACACGCCGTCGCCGCCAAGGATTTTTGCCCCGATTCCGAGCGCGGCCGCCTGCTTCGTGAAAGGCCCGCCCGTTGCGTCCATTCCGCCGAACATGATGACGTCCGGATGAACACTCTTGATCTTCGTGAGGATGGCCCGGAAGTCCGTGGCCTTGTCAGTCGTCGCTTCGCGCGCGACGATCTTTGCACCGCTTGCCTCGACACTCTTCGCGAATTCGTCCGCGAGACCTTTGCCGTAGGCGGTTGCGTCGTCCACGATCGCGATGCGCTTTGCATTGAGCGCCTTGGTCGCGTAACCGGCGAGCGCGGGACCTTGCTGCGCGTCGGTGGCGACGACCCGGTACGTGGTCTTGAAACCTTGCTGTGTATACGCAGGATTGGTCGACGACGGTGAAATCTGCACGATGCCGGCGTCGCTATAAATCTTCGACGCCGGGATCGACACGCCCGAATTCAGATGGCCGACCACGGCCACGACGTGATCGTCGACCAGCTTCTGCGCGACTTGCGTGCCGGTCTTCGGATCGGCGGCGTCGTCCTGCGCATCGAGTTCGAGCTGGATCTTGCGACCGTCGATGGTCAAACCCTGCGTGTTGATTTCTTCGATCGCGAGGCGAGCCCCGTTTTCATTGTCCTTACCGAGGTGCGCAATGCCACCCGTCAACGGACCGGCATGACCGATCCGGACGATGGTTGCATCGCTTGCCGGCGCGGCTGCCGAAACAGCAGCCGATGCGCCTGTGCCTGCCTCGCCTTCATTCTTCTTGCCGCACGCGGTCAACAGCGCAACCGCGGCCGCGATGGACACGGCGTAAGCAAACTCGACTCGCATTAATTAGGTCTCCCGCGCCTTGCAATTTCGGTGTCCCAAGCCCCGGAGGCCTTGAGAACGCGCGCATTGTAACTCCAATTTTGCGATGGGCAATATTGTTGAAACGGCAGGGTTTTCCTGCATTGCAACCGCTTTTTGAGTCGAACTTTCGTCAAAAGTAGCAACCAGGTTGCGACTCATTTTCGTGCACCAGTTGCACCACCGCAGACAACCGTTGCATCAACTGTTGCGCGACTGGGTTCGTAGCGCTTGATTTAACAGTGGAAGCCGCGGGCGTCAGCGCCGAACCGCTGGAAAAACCTTGCGCACCAACACGGTGCAATTCGTCATCAACCGCACGTTAATAATGGGGACGTATCGAAGCGCAGCCATCAAAATTAGGGTACTTCACCAAAAAAATTGTCGGGTTTTTGGGTGCGTTTTCACACTAAAAATTTGATGTGTCCCCGAATTTTTATTGTGTGAAACGTTTGCTGGAGACGCGTAGAAATAAAAAAAGCGCGCCGTTGGCGCGCTTTTTTGCGGTTTGAACGCGTGTCAGGCAGGAATGCCCAAGCCTCGCGGAAGCGGAAACGCGATGTTTTCCTCGATGCCTTCGAGCGCGCGCACGTTGCGCACGCCGAGTTCACGCAAACGGCCGATCACCGCCTGAGCCAGCGCTTCCGGCGCCGACGCGCCCGCCGTCACGCCGATACGGCGCTTGCCTTCGACCCAGACCGGATCGATCTGGTCGGGCGAGTCCACCATGTAGGACGGCACGCCGAGCTTTTCAGCCAGTTCGCGCAGACGGTTCGAATTCGAACTGTTGGGGCTGCCAACCACGATCACCACGTCGCACTGCGGCGCCATGAACTTGACGGCGTCCTGACGGTTCTGGGTGGCGTAGCAGATGTCCTGCTTCTTCGGTTCGCGAATGGCCGGGTACTTCGCCTTCAGCGCGCCGATGATCTGCGCCGCGTCATCCACCGACAGCGTGGTTTGCGTGACGAACGCGATACGGTCGGGATCGGCAAGGTCGAGCTTCTGGACGTCTTCGATGTCTTCGACGAGATGCATGCCCTCGCCCGCCTGGCCCATCGTGCCTTCGACTTCCGGATGGCCCTTGTGGCCGATCATGACGATCGAGAAACCGTCCTGGCGCATTTTTGCGACTTCGATATGCACCTTGGTCACGAGCGGACAGGTGGCGTCGTACACGCGCAGCCCGCGCGACTCGGCCTCGGCGCGAACCGCCTTCGACACGCCGTGCGCACTGAAAATGACCGTATTGCCCGCCGGCACTTCTTCCAGCTGCTCGATGAAGATCGCGCCTTTCTTGCGCAGATCCTCGACCACATAAGCGTTGTGGACGATTTCGTGGCGCACGTAGATGGGCGAGCCGTGCAGCGTGATCGCGCGCTCGACGATTTCGATTGCCCGGTCGACACCGGCGCAGAAACCGCGCGGTTGCGCGAGCAGGATCTCGGCTTCGGCGAGAGTCGTATCCGTGATGCTCGTCATAGTTACAGGATTCCGATGATTTTCACTTCGAACGCCAGCGCCTGGCCGGCAAGCGGGTGATTGAAATCGAACAGGGCGGAGGTTTCGCCCACTTCTTTCAGCACGCCGGCGTAGCGGCCGCCGCCCGGCGCGTTGAATTCGACCAGGTCGCCCGGCGAAAAATCCTCGCCGATCATGCTGTTTTCGCGCAGCGTCGCCAGCGACACGCGCTGGATCAATTCCGGGTTGCGCGGACCGAAAGCCTGACCTTCCGCTAGCTGAACGGTCGAATGGTGGCCGACCTTCAAACCCAGCAGAATGTCTTCGAGCGGCGGCGCAAGTTGGCCGGCGCCCAGCAGCAGCGTGGCGGGCTTGTCGTTGAAGGTACTGATGACTTCGGCGCCATCGGCAAGGGAAAGCCGGTAGTGAAGCGTGACGTGCGAACCGGATTTCACTTCAGAGATGTCGATGATGCTCATGCGTTACTCGTTCGTTCGGGACGCGCTGCACGCGGGCCACCGGAGCTTGTCGGCGCCGTTGGCGCGTGTGGCAAACCGTCATGGTGCCAAGCGCAAACGCCTATTGTAAGCCACATATTTGACTGCGGTTCGACGTCCGGCACGAAGCGCTGTCGGTCGCCGCACCCGCGCGCAGCACCCTTTGCGGAGAATCATGTGATGAACCAGCTTGTCAGCACCCTCCAGAAACCCTTGCCGGACGGGGTGGAGGCGCGTGAAACCTCGCACCTGCCACATGATGCCGAGGACCTCGACTCATGCGTCGAGTGGGCCGACGCGCCACCTGACGACCTCGTGGCGACAGATTTTTCCATTGCCGACACCATCTCGCGCAAGCGACAAGGTTGGCCCACCCGCGACATGCCGCGCGAGCGCCTGTTCGACGCCGGGACGGCCGCCCTGTCCGACACGGAAATGGTCGCGCTGGTGCTCGGCTCGGGCATGGCGGGCCACGATGTGTTCGGCATCGCGCGTTCGTTGCTGCAACGCTTCGGCTCGTTGCGCGCGATGCTCGATGCGACGCCCGAAGATTTCGCCGGGCTGCGCGGCGTCGGCCCGGCCAAACGTGCGCAATTGCTGGCGATCATCGAAATGGCGCGGCGCGCGCTGGCGGAGAAAATGCGCGAGCGTCCGCTGATCGATTCACCCGACTCCGTCGAAGATTATCTGCGCCTGCTGATCGGCGCCCGGCCTTACGAGGTGTTCGTTTGCCTGTTCCTCGACGCGCGGCATCGGCTGATCCGGACCGAGGAGAATTCACGCGGATCGCTGACGCGAATGGCGGTCTATCCGCGAGAAATTGTGCGTCGAACGCTCGCGGCTAATGCAGCAAGCCTGATCGTGGCGCATAATCACCCCTCCGGTGCCGTCAAACCCAGCGCGAGCGATCGTCAATTGACTCAGGTTTTGCGCGATACCCTTGCGCTGATCGATGTCCAGTTGATCGACCATCTGGTAATCGGCGCACACGACACCTACTCTTTCGCGAGGGCCGACTGGTCCTGAAAAGTGTTGTCGCACGGCGCTCCGGCCGTGCCGGCGCGAGTCTCACCGATGTCCGCCAAGGCTCGGCTGTCGCAAATAAGGTTTGATTTTTCGGGATTTTCCCTGCTAGAATCCTGGTTTGCCTGTTTCCAACCCCTGTTCCGAAGCCACCAAGGCTTTCCGGAAAAGTAGCGGTTCAATGCACTAACCCGCATTCGTACCAGCCTCTTCTCCGGGATACTTTCACGGCGTTCGAACTCAGAATTAGCGTATTAGGAGTGCTCTCATGGCACGCGTATGCCAAGTAACTGGGAAAGCGCCGATGAGCGGCAACAACGTTTCCCACGCGAACAACAAGACCAAGCGTCGTTTTCTTCCGAACCTGCAGAATCGCCGGTTCTGGGTCGAAAGCGAAAACCGTTGGGTGCGTCTGCGCGTCTCGAACGCCGGTCTGCGCCTGATTGACAAGAACGGTATCGACACCGTGCTCGCGGATCTGCGCGCACGCGGCGAAGCCTAAGGAGTAAATCATGGCAAAAGGCGCACGCGACAAGATCAAGCTGGAATCGACCGCAGGTACGGGTCACTTCTACACCACCACGAAGAACAAGCGCAACATGCCGGAAAAGATGGCGATCATGAAGTTCGATCCCGTCGTCCGTAAGCACGTTGAGTACAAAGAAACCAAGATCAAGTAAGCTCGGTTTCCGCGTCAGTTCGACGCAAAAAGCCCCGCACTCGTGCGGGGCTTTTTGCTTTGCGCGAGCGATTCTTGCGAGAAACATTCACGCCTATTCCATTTGGCCAGCTTTCCGTTGCGAGCGCGCGCGCGTATCCTTTCCCGTTCATTGCTAACTTGTTTGCGGTAATGCGCACCACGTTGCGCACCGACGGCAAAACGAACGACGGAGATGCGGCAGATGAATTTCGATGTGGCGATTGTCGGCAGCGGCCTTGCGGGCTTGAGCGTTGCGCTGAATCTCGCGGAAACGCGTCGCGTGGCGGTGATCGCAAAGCGCTCGATGACCGATGGCGCGAGCGACTGGGCCCAAGGCGGCATCGCGGCCGTTCTCGACTCCGCGGACAGCATCGAGAATCACGTGCGGGACACACTCGTAGCCGGCGGCGGCTTGTGTGACGAGGCGGCAACGCGCTACATCGTCGAACACGGGCGCGCGGCCATTCAGTGGCTGATCGACCAGGACGTGCCGTTCACGCGCGACAACGCAGCGGAACTCGGTTTTCACCTGACGCGCGAAGGCGGCCACAGCCATCGGCGGATCATTCACGCGGCCGACGCGACCGGCCACGCCGTCGTCGCGACCTTGTCCGAGCGCGTTCGCCGTCATCCGAATATCACGCTGCTCGAAAATCATTGCGCGATCGACCTGATTACGTCCGACCGGCTCGGCCTGCCCGGTCGCCGTTGTCACGGCCTGTACGCGCTCGACATCGAAACCGGCCGCACCGTGACCATCGAAGCTGCGCACACGGTGCTCGCCACCGGTGGCGCGGGCAAGGTCTACCTCTACACGACCAACCCCGACACCGCCACCGGCGACGGCATTGCGATGGCGTGGCGCGCCGGCTGCCGCGTGTCGAACATGGAATTTATCCAGTTCCATCCAACCTGCCTGTTCCACCCGTACGCCAAGTCGTTCCTGATTTCGGAAGCGGTGCGCGGCGAAGGCGGCATCCTCAAACTCCCGGACGGCACGCGCTTCATGCCGGATCACGACGAACGCGCGGAGCTCGCGCCGCGCGACGTGGTCGCGCGCGCGATCGATTTCGAGATCAAGAAGCGCGGGATCGACTGCGTGTATCTCGACATCAGCCATCAACCGGCCGAATTTCTGCAAGAGCATTTCCCGACGATCCTCGCTCGCTGCAAGGAATTCGGCATCGACATCACGAAAGAGCCGATTCCGGTCGTGCCGGCCGCACACTACACCTGCGGCGGCGTTGTGACGGACCTGGCCGGACGCACCGATCTCGCGGGGCTCTACGCCGTCGGCGAAACCTCCTGCACCGGTCTGCACGGCGCGAACCGGCTGGCAAGCAACTCGTTGCTCGAATGCATCGTGATCGGGCGGTCGGCTGCGGCAGCCATCGAAGAGGAAGGATTCGGCGCGGCAGTTCATGCGCCGTTGCCCGACTGGGACGAAAGCCGCGTATCGGACCCGGACGAGGAAGTGGTGGTCGCGCACAACTGGGACGAGCTGCGCCGGCTGATGTGGAATTACGTCGGCATCGTGCGAACCGACAAGCGGCTCGCGCGCGCGAAGCATCGACTGTCCCTGCTTCGCGACGAGATCCACGAGTACTACGCGAACTTCAAGGTCAGCCGTGACTTGCTGGAACTGCGTAACCTCGTCGACGTCGCGTCGTTGATAGTCGATAGCGCGCGCTCACGTCGCGAAAGCCGGGGGCTGCATTTCAGCCGGGACTGGCCGGCCGCGCTGCCCAAAGCCCTGCCGACGGTGTTGTCGCCGGAAAACGTACGGAACCGTAACGTCTAACCACGCAACACTGACCGCGCGTTCGGCGCAATAAAAAACGGCCACAGAAGTGGCCGTTCTTTTTTGCCCACAATACCCGCCGTGATCAAACGAAACGCATCGAATAGTCGGTCGCCCGCACGTCTTTGGTCAGCGCGCCGATCGACACTCGATCCACACCCGTTTCGGCGATCGTCCGGACCGTGTCGAAATTGACGCCGCCGGACACTTCCAGCACCGCGCGACCTGCCGTGATCCGGACCGCCTCGCGCATCGCGTCGAACGAGAAATTGTCCAGCAGAACGGATTGCGCCCGATGTGCGAGCGCAATTTCGAGCTGGGCAAGCGTCTCGACTTCGATCTGGATCGACACGCCCGCGTCGAGCGCGAGCGCCGCGTCCATCGCCGCGCCGACGCCGCCTGCGGCAGCAATGTGGTTTTCCTTGATCAGAATGCCGTCATACAGCGCAAGCCGCTGATTCGCGCCGCCGCCGACGCGAACCGCGTATTTTTGCGCGAGACGCAAGCCAGGCAAGGTTTTGCGGGTATCGAGCACGCGCGTTTGCGTGTGTGCGATCGCATCGACATAACGCCGCGTGGCACTCGCAACGCCTGACAGCAGTTGCAGAAAATTCAGGCCGTTGCGCTCGGCCGTCAGCAGCGAACGCGCCGCGCCGCGCAACTCGCAGACGGTCGAATTCGCCGTCATCCGGTCGCCTTCGCGATAGCGCCAGTTCACGCTGATGGCCGGGTCGACGCGCCGCATCACTTCGTTGAACCACGGCACGCCGCACAACACCGCATCTTCGCGGACGATGATTCGCGCGTCGCGCGCATCGTCGGCTGGTACCAGAAGGCCGGTCAGATCGCCGCTGCCGACGTCTTCATCGAGCGCATCCGCGACATTGCGGGCGAGTGCCGCACCGAACGCGTCGCCGTATTGCGCGCGAATTTCGCCGAACAACGGTGACACCGCACCGTCCAGATTGACTTCCGCTGAACTCATTACGCCGGCCCCACATTTGCGAATAACGCGTTGTCGTTCGCGAAATCACCGCTTGTCTGCACGCGCTTCTTTTGACGCGCGGCGAAATCGAGCATGCGATCGATCGGCAACCGTGCTCGCTCGCCGATCGCGCGATCCACGAAAATTTCGTTGTGACCGCGCTCCAGCACATCGGCGAGGTTCGTGAGGCCGTTCATCGCCATCCACGGACAGTGCGCGCAACTTTTGCACGTGGCGCTATTGCCCGCGGTTGGCGCGGCGATGAAGGTCTTGTTGGGCGCGGCGATGCGCATCTTGTACAGAATGCCCAGGTCGGTCGCGACGATGAAATGCGTTGCATCGAGACGCTGTGCGGCGTCGATCAACTGGGTCGTCGAACCGACCACGTCGGCCTGCGCCACGACGCCTGCCGGCGATTCAGGATGCACGAGCACCTTCGCGCCCGAATACTCGGCGCGCAGCAAATCGAGCTCGATGCCTTTGAACTCGTCGTGGACGAGGCAGGAGCCTTGCCACATCAGCATGTCCGCACCGGTCTTTTCCTGGATGTAACCACCAAGATGCCGATCCGGCGCCCACAGGATTTTCTCTCCGCGCGCGTGCAGATCGGCGACGATATCCAGCCCGATCGACGACGTCACCATCCAGTCGGCCCGCGCCTTCACAGCCGCGCTGGTGTTCGCGTAGACCACGACCGTGCGATCCGGATGCGCGTCACAGAAAGCGGAAAACTCATCGACCGGACAACCCAGGTCCAGCGAGCAGGTGGCATCCAGATCGGGCATCAAAATGCGCTTGTCCGGACTCAGAATCTTCGCGGTTTCGCCCATGAACCGGACGCCGGCAACCACGAGCGTTTGCGCAGCGTGATCGCGGCCAAAGCGGGCCATTTCCAGCGAGTCTGCGACGCAACCGCCGGTCTCGTCGGCCAGCTCCTGAAGCTCCGGATCGACATAATAGTGCGCGACCAGCACCGCCCTTTCACGCTCGAGGAGCGCGCGGATTCGTGCTTTCAACGCGAGTTTTTCAGCCGCCGACGGCGTGTCCGGCACCTTCGCCCACGCCTGGCCGATCCCACAGGTTACGCCTTGCGCTTGCGGCCGGTCGTATTCGACGCTCCTGATCGCCTGCTGAATCATAATCTCCTCTGCCCTGCTGATTTGCCGCCTACGTTTTCGGCAGCCCAAAAAGCAAAACCCCGCCAACGCGGGGTTTTGTGACGTGCCGAAATCTTAACGGATTTCGTACTCAGGCATAACGACGCAGACGCATCGCAAATTCCTGCAAAGCCTTGATGCCGCTTTCTTCAGCGCGATGGCACCAGTCTTGAAGCTGAACCAGCAACTGTTCGCGCGATGCGTTCGAGCGTTCCCACATCGCAGACAACTCGCGGCGCAGTTCGATGTATGTAGCGAGCTTCTGGCTGTCAGCGAAGATTTGCGGCAACTGACGTTTCTGCGGCTCGTCGAGGCCTGCCTCTTCCTTGTGGAACCAGCTACGCGCACCACGCATCACCTGATACTTTTCACGTGCGCCTACTTCCTTCAGATGCGCGAGTTCCTGACGATATGCGCGCTTCAGTGCCTTGCCGTAACGCGCCATCACTTCATAGCGGTTGGCCAGCACGGCTTGCAGCGTGTCCTGATCGAGCACCAGCTTGCTGGTGGACAGACGCGGCGTGGGCGCAACCTTCTTGACCTTGGCAAGACGGAATGCCGACATGATGCGGATATACATCCAGCCGATATCGAACTCGTACCACTTGTTCGACAGCTTCGCCGACGTCGCGTACGTGTGGTGATTGTTGTGCAGTTCTTCGCCGCCGATGATGATGCCCCACGGCAGCAGGTTCGTGCTCGCATCCGACGAATTGAAGTTGCGATAGCCCCAGAAGTGCGCGAGACCGTTGACAACGCCAGCCGCCCAGAACGGGATCCACACCATCTGGATCGCCCAGACCGTCAGACCGACGATGCCGAACAACGCCACGTTCATGACCATCATCAGGCTGATGCCGAGGATCGGGTACTTGGTGTAGACGTTGCGTTCCATCCAGTCGTTCGGCGTGCCGTGACTGAACTTGCGCATCGTTTCTTCGTTTTTCGCTTCAGCGCGATAGAGTTCGGCACCTTCGAGCAGAACCTTCATCAGACCGCGCGTTTGCGGGCTGTGCGGATCTTCTTCGGTTTCGCACTTGGCGTGGTGCTTACGGTGGATCGCCGCCCACTGGCCAGTCAGCATGCCGGTGGTCATCCACAGCCAGAACCGGAAAAAATGACTCGCAATAGGATGCAACTCCAGCGCGCGATGCGCCTGGCAGCGGTGCAGATACACGGTCACACCAATAATGGTGATGTGCGTAACGACCAGCGTGTAGAGCACGAGTTGCAACCAGGAGAAGCGCAGCAGGCCGTGGGCAAGGAAATCAAGCAGGGAATTCAACAAAGTTGTTTACCTGAGTAACGAGAGACGGGATTGCCAAGACAATCGCCCGGAAAAGGGCCAATGTCAAGAAAGTGAAAGCGAACAGCGAGATTGGACGATATTCTACTTCAAGCGTTCCAAGTGTTTGTAACAATTGAAGATTTTTTGTTAAGGGACAAAGCTCGACCGTCGCTGGAGGGGCATCCGGACGACATTTTGCGGTCGTCCGGATGTTGCGAATGTGCGTCAGGCGCCGCTCGCAGGCAGATCCGATGGCGTTTCGGGATTTATTACCGCTTGCGACAGCATGTCGCCGGCCGGACCGACGATTCTCACTTCGCGTTGCGCAAACGGGATCGAAATACCGTGCTCGGAGAACAGCCGCCACACGTTTCGGTTCACATTCGATCGCACTCCCGACGTTCCGGTTGCCGCGTCCTCGATCCAGAAACCGAGTTCGAGATTGATACCGTCGCTGCCGAAGCTCACCAGATATGGGGTCGGTGACGGATCCTGCAAGACCCGCGGCACGTCGTCGGCGGCTTGCTTGAGCAGCGTCATCGCGTGCTCGACGTCGGACGTGTACGCAACCTGCACCGCCACCTTCGCATAACCGCGCGTCAGGTACGACGACTGGTTCTGCACGACATCGGTGATCAGCTTTTCGTTCGGCACCAGCGTTTCGATACCGTCCAGACCCCGCACCACCGTGTAACGGGTGCGGATCTGCGTGACCCGGCCTTGCAGACCGCTGACGTTGATCGTGTCGCCAATCCGCAACGAGCGGTCGATCAGGATGATGAAACCCGACACGTAGTTGCTCGCGATCTTCTGCAAGCCGAAACCGAGGCCGACGCCCAGCGCACCGCCGAACACGCCCAGCACCGTAATGTCGATCCCGACCAGCGACAGGCTGATCAGAATGGCCGCCATCATGAACAGCGCACGTCCGACGCGCGCCACCACGACCTTGAGGTTGGCATCGAGCGTCCGCGCGCGCATCAGGCGCTCTTCGAACGTCGAGCCGAGCCACATCGCGACGATCATCGTGATCGCGACCCACAACAGACCCGTGGTCAGCGACAGCAGGGTCATATGCGCGTTGGCGATCCGGAACTTGACGCTCGCCATCCAGCCGAGCACGTCGTCCTGAATGCCCATCACGGTCAGCACCATGGCGATCCAGACGACCACCGTGACGATCCGCTCGATCAGTAACAGCCACGCGTGGGTCTCGCCGTTGCCGCTGAACACGCGTCGCGCGAGGAAAAAGACGATGTAGATCAGCCCGATACCGAGCAACGGCACCAGCGCCAGATCGAGCAGCGATGTATGGATGAACTGTCCGGCGATCGACGCGGCCAGCCACATCAGCGCGCCGCCGAGCAGCGGGAAAAACGCGCGGTTCAGGCTTTCGGCGCCGAACGGCAAGCTTTGATGGCGAGCCTGACGGCGCGCGTCGAGGGTGCGCCGCAAGAGCCGCGACAGGTACCAGGCAAGCGCGAGCGTGCCGACCAGCACGCCGGCCTGCCACAGAAGGACAGGCTCACCGAAGTCGCGGACGACGTCGGCGAACATGTGAGAAAAGACGCGTGGTTGCATGGTGATGACCAAAAAGCGACGGGCCGGTCGCGCGCTGCTTCACACAACGCACGACCGGCCCGTCGCGTCCGCCTTAGGCCGCCGAGTCGTCGGCCGGGGCTGCGGGCGCGGCGTCGGATGCGGCCTCGGGCGAGGCTTCCGACGGCGTTTCCGTTTCCGCTGCCGTTTCCGCTACGGCTTCAGCCGTTTCGTCGGCTTTCGCTGCCGCCTTTGCCGGCTTCGCGTCGCCGCGACGCTCCAGAACGGCTGCGAAGAAACCGTCCGTCGCATGACGGTGCGGCCACATCGACAGGTAATCGCCCATTTCCAGCTCGATCCGCTGATCCGCGAGCACGTCGCGCACAGGCACCACGACGAATTCCGGATGCGCCGACAGGAACTTCTCCACAACCGCTTCGTTTTCCGCGTCGAGAATACTGCACGTCGCGTAGACCAGACGGCCGCCCTTCTTCACGAGACGCGCGGCGCTCGTGAGAATCGACAGCTGTTTGGGTGCCAGTTCGGCCACCGAATCCGGCGACTGGCGCCATTTCAGATCCGGATTACGACGCAGCGTGCCCAATCCGCTGCACGGCGCATCGACCAGCACGCGATCGATCTTGCCCGCGAGGCGCTTGATCTTGGCGTCGTGTTCGCTGTCGATCAGCACCGGATTCACGTTCGACAGGCCGCTGCGCGCGAGACGCGGCTTCAGCTTGGCGAGACGGCGATCCGAAATATCGAACGCATACAGACGGCCGGTCGAGCGCATCGCCGCGCCTAGTGCCAGCGTCTTGCCGCCCGCGCCCGCGCAGAAGTCGACGATCATCTCGCCGCGCTTGGGCGCGACCAGCGAGCACAGCAACTGGCTGCCTTCGTCCTGCACTTCGAGCCAGCCTTGCTGGAACGCGTCGAGCTTGGTGAGCGGCGGCTTGCCGACCACCCGCACGCCGAACGGCGCAAACGGCGTCGCGCCGGCTTCGATGCCGGCTTTCGACAGTGCCGTCAGCACGTCGTCGCGGCTCGCCTTGATCGGGTTCGCGCGCAGATCGAGCGGCGCCGGATAGTTCAGCGCCGCGGCCAGTTGCGCCAGTTCGTCGGCTTCGAAACGCGTGGACAGCGCCTGATAAATCCAGTCGGGCAGATTCATCCGGATGCGCAGCGGCAGGCTTTCCGGGTCGATCTTCGACACGTGTTCCAGCCAGTGCGATTCCTGGTCCGACACGAACGGCTTCAGCGCGTTACGGCCGGCCGTTTGCATCAGACCGAGCAAGGCCATCCGGCGTGCCGGGCTGCCCGTGCCGCTTTCGGCCAGATGCGCGAATTCCATCCGGCGACGCAGCACGGCAAACACCGCTTCCGCGATCACGCCGCGCTCGCCGTGCCCGAGTTTCGGGTGCGCGCGGAAAAAGCGGCTGGTGGCAGCATCGGCCGGGCCGGCCAGTTTCAAAACCTCGGCCAGCAAGGTTTCGGTTTGTCCAATCAAAAATCCATGCAGTCTCATACGCCCTCCCCGGCGACGTTATTGCTTTTGTTACATGTGTCGTCAAAGAGCCATTGGGGCTCCGGCGGCGTAAGCGCGACGCGCAGGCCGTCGAGGGCGAGACGCCCTTCGACGAACCAGCGTACCGCGCGCGGATAAATCTGGTGTTCGGTGGCGAGCACGCGCGCGGACAGGGCCGCGGCGTCATCGCCGGTCACAACGGGTACGACGGATTGCAGCACGATCGGACCGTGATCGAGCTGCGACGTGACAAAATGGACCGACGCGCCGTGCACGCGCACGCCGGCGTCGAGCGCCTGCTGATGCGTCTTCAGGCCCGGAAAGCTGGGCAACAGCGACGGATGCACGTTCATCATGCGCCCCGCGTAACGGTCGACAAAACCGGCCGTCAGCACGCGCATGAAGCCCGCGAGCACGACCAGATCGGGCGCGAACGCGTCGATTTCGCCGGCCAGCGCGGCGTCGAAGCTTTCGCGGTCAGGATACTGGCGGTGATCGATCACCGCCGTGGGAATGCCTTGCGACGCCGCGAACACAAGGCCCGCGGCGTCCGGACGGTTGGCAATCACGGCGGCGACCCGCGCCGGCCAGCGCTCGCGCAAACACGCTTGAACGATGGCCTCCATGTTGCTGCCCCGCCCTGAAATCAGGATGACGAGTTTTTTCATTCGCGGATTTTATCATTCGGGGACCGTCGATCCGCCGCGCGCCGCCGAGTCCGGCTCCGAGCGTTTATAATCGTTTGTTTTGCGGCGTGCCTGCCGCCCTACCGACCACCCGCTATCGTGAGAGTCTTCCGCGGTCTTCCCAATGCCGAAAGCCGGTCGCCCTGCGCGCTGACCATCGGCAATTTCGACGGTGTCCATCGCGGCCATCAGGCGCTGCTCGCCCATGTCCGGGCCGCCGCCGATGCACGCGGTCTGCCCGTCTGCGTGATGACCTTCGAGCCGCACCCGCGCGAGTATTTCAATCCCGCCGGCGCGCCGCCGCGCATCGCGATGCTGCGCGACAAACTCGAAGCACTGCGCACCAACGGCGTCGACCGGGTGGTCGTCGAACACTTCAACCACACGTTCGCCAGCCAGTCGCCGGAATCGTTCGTCGAGCGGATCATCGTCAACGGATTGCACGCGCGCTGGGTGATGATCGGCGACGACTTCCGTTACGGCGCGAAACGCGCCGGCGACTTCGCATCGCTCAAGGCAGCGGGTCAGCATCACGGCTTCGAAGTCGAACAGATGGCCACGGTCGCTGATCCGTCGGGTGCACGCATTTCCAGCTCCGGCGTGCGCGCCGCGCTGATGGCGGGCGACCTCGACGCCGCGCGTGGCGCGCTCGGCCGCGATTACCTGATCAGCGGCCATGTCGTGCACGGCATGAAACTCGGCCGCGATCTCGGCTTCCCCACGTTGAACCTGCCTATCGCGCACAAGCGTCCAGCGCTCGCAGGCATCTTCGTCGTGCGGGTTCACGGCCTGGGCGATCAACCGCTGCCGGGCGTCGCAAGTCTCGGCTTGCGCCCCACGGTGGACGATTCCGGCCGCGTGCTGCTCGAAGTGCATCTGCTCGACTGGCACGGCGACGCGTATGGCAAACTCGTGCGCGTCGAATTCCTGAAAAAGTTGCGAGACGAGGAAAAGTACATCGACCTCGAAACGCTGACTGCTGCAATCGCACGCGACGTCGTCAATGCGCGCGAGTGGTTCGCGGCGATGGGCGTGAATGGTATGGGCCACACCGGCGACACTCCGCCGGGCAGCGGTTCCACCGGTTTCGCCACCTCGGCCACCGACCGAATTAGATAGCCGCCGCGGTACGCTCCGGCGCGTCGCGCCTGCGTACCCTCGACACGCGTCACGCCGGGTTCGTCCGTGCATTCCACGGTTGTCCCGGCACGGCGCGCCCCGCGCCGCTGCGCGAGCATCGCGCCGCTACCGCTCACACTGAGTTCATCGAATCCACCGCGACCTGATCATGAGCAACAAGAAAGCCGACTCGAAACCCCAATCCCGATATCCGGTCAATCTGCTCGACACGCCGTTCCCGATGCGTGGCGACCTGCCCAAGCGCGAGCCGCAATGGGTCAAGGAATGGCAGGAGCGCAAGGTCTACGAGACGATCCGCGCCGCCTCCAAAGGCCGCAAGAAGTTCATTCTGCACGATGGCCCGCCGTATGCGAACGGCGACATCCACCTCGGCCACGCGGTGAACAAGATCCTGAAGGACATGATCGTCAAGGCACGCAATCTGGCGGGCTTCGATGCGGTCTACGTGCCGGGCTGGGATTGCCACGGCATGCCGATCGAAATCCAGATCGAAAAGCAGTTCGGCAAGTCGCTGCCGGCCATCGAAGTGATGGAAAAGGCGCGCGCCTACGCAACCGAGCAGATCGAAAAGCAGAAGCTCGGCTTCCGCCGTCTGGGCGTGCTCGGCGACTGGGACAACCCGTACAAGACGATGAATTTCGCGAACGAAGCCGGTGAAATCCGCGCGCTCGCGAAGATCATGGAAAAGGGCTACGTGTTCCGCGGCCTGAAACCGGTCAACTGGTGTTTCGACTGCGGCTCGGCGCTGGCTGAAGCGGAAGTCGAGTACAAGGACAAGACCGATCCGACCATCGACGTGCTGTTCACGTTCGCCGAACCGGCCAAAACCGCGCAGGCGTTCGGCCTCGACGCGCTGCCGCAACGTGACGGCGGCGTCGAAGGCGGCGTCGTAATCTGGACCACCACGCCGTGGACGATCCCCGCCAACCAGGCGCTGAACGTGCACCCGGAAATCGTCTACGCGCTGGTCGATACGCCGCGCGGACTGCTGATTCTCGCCGAAGAACGCGTCGAAGCGTGCCTGAAGCAATACGGCCTCGAAGGCAGCGTGATCGCCACGACCGTCGGCGCGAATCTGTCGGAAATCCGCTTCAATCACCCGCTGTCGGGCGCGCATCCGTCGTACAAGCGCACCGCGCCGGTGTATCTCGGCGACTACGTAACCACGGAAACCGGTACCGGCATCGTCCACTCGTCGCCCGCTTATGGCGTCGAAGACTTCGTCTCGTGCAAGGCGCACGGCATGTCCGATTCGGACATCGTCAGCCCGGTGATGGGCGACGGCCGTTATATCGAATCGCTCGCGCTGTTCGGCGGCCTGTCGATCTGGGCCGCGAATCCGAAGATCGTCGAAGCGCTCGACGAAGCCGGCACGCTGCTCTACACCGAAAAGTACCTGCACAGCTACATGCACTGCTGGCGTCACAAAACGCCGATCATCTATCGCGCGACGTCGCAATGGTTCGCGGGCATGGACCTGAAGCCGAACGACAGCGAACGGACGCTGCGCGAAACCGCGCTCGAAGGGATCGAAAACACGGCGTTCTATCCGTCGTGGGGCAAGCAGCGCCTGTTCAGCATGATCGCGAACCGCCCTGACTGGACGCTGTCGCGTCAACGTCAGTGGGGCGTGCCGATGGCGTTCTTCGTGCACAAGGAAACCGGCGCGCTGCATCCGCGCACGCCGGAACTGCTCGAAGAAGTCGCACAACGGGTCGAGAAGGCCGGTATCGAGGCGTGGCAAACGCTCGATCCGCGCGAACTGCTCGGCGATGAAGCGAACATGTACGAGAAAAACCGCGACACGCTCGACGTCTGGTTCGACTCGGGCACGACGCACTGGCACGTGCTGCGCGGCTCGCACAAGGACGAACTGCAATTCCCGGCCGACCTCTATCTGGAAGGCTCGGACCAGCATCGCGGCTGGTTCCATTCGTCGCTGCTGACCGCGTCGATGCTCGACGGCCGTCCGCCGTACAACGCGCTGCTGACGCACGGCTTCACGGTCGACGGCGAAGGCCGCAAGATGAGCAAGTCGCTCGGCAACGGTATCGATCCGCATGAAGTGGCGAACCGTCTCGGCGCGGAAATCATCCGTATGTGGATCGCGTCGACCGACTACTCCGGCGAACTCGCGATCTCCGAAGAAATCCTGAAGCGCGTGACGGAAGGCTATCGCCGGATCCGCAACACGCTGCGCTTCCTGCTCGCGAACCTGTCCGATTTCGACTTCGACACGAACGCGCGTCCGGTCGAAGACTGGCTGGAGATCGACCGTTACGCGGTTGCGCTGTCGGCCAATCTGCAAAACGACATCCTGTCGCACTACGACAAGTACGAGTTCCATCCGGTGGTCGCGAAGGTGCAGACGTTCTGCTCCGAAGACCTCGGCGGCTTCTATCTCGACGTGCTGAAAGACCGTCTGTACACGACAGCGCCGGATTCGGTCGCGCGCCGTTCCGCACAGACCGCGCTGTATCACATCGCACACGGTCTGCTGCGCGTGATGGCGCCGTTCCTGTCGTTCACCGCCGAAGAAGCGTGGAAGATCTTCAGCCCGAACAGCGAGACCATCTTCACCGAGACCTATCACGCGTATCCGGCCGTGCCGAATGCGGGCGATCTGCTCGACAAATGGACCCTGCTGCGTTCCGCTCGCAGCGACGTGACCAAGGCGCTGGAAGAAGCGCGCGGCGCGAACCTGATCGGTTCGTCGTTGCAGGCCGAAGTGGAAATCCGTGCGAGCGGCGCGCGCTACGATGCGCTCGTCAGCCTCGGCGACGACCTGAAGTTCGTGCTGATCACGTCGGCGGCAACGGTCGTCAAGGTGGCATCGGAAGCGGAAGAAGGCGTCGAGGTGATCACGTCGAAGTATCTGAAGTGCGAGCGCTGCTGGCACTACCGCGAAGACGTCGGCGCACACGCCGACCATCCGGGCCTGTGCGGCCGATGCTTCAGCAATCTGTTCGGAAACGGTGAAACGAGGAGCGCGGCATAATGGCTCGAACCCTGTCGAAGTCGTCGAGTAGCGGTTCGCTGGCGCCGTGGCTGGGCGTCGCGCTGATCGTCATCCTGTTCGACCAGTTGAGCAAGATCGCGGTCGCGAAGATTCTGGCCTACGGCCAGGGCGTCGTGCTCGCGCCGTTCTTCAACCTGGTGCTGGTCTACAACCGCGGCGCGGCCTTCAGCTTCCTCGCGATGGCGGGCGGCTGGCAGCGTTGGGCATTCACCGCGCTCGGCATCGTCGCGGCGCTGGTGATCTGCTATCTGCTCAAGCGCCACGGCGCGCAAAAGATGTTCTGCACCGCGCTCGCGCTGATTCTGGGCGGCGCGCTCGGCAATGTTATCGACCGTCTCGCGTACGGCCATGTGATCGACTTTCTCGATTTCCATGTTCGCACGTGGCATTGGCCCGCATTCAATATCGCCGACAGCGCGATCACGATCGGCGCGGTGCTGCTCGTGATCGACGAGTTGCGGCGCGTGCGCGGCTCGCGCTAGACGTCGCGGCGCATCGCGCGCCCAAAACAGCGTCAGGAAATTCAGGCCGGTGCGTTCGCCCGGCCTGTCATGCATTCGGAGGCTTGCGTTGGCAACCGCAGAACTCGCTGGAAAACATCTGGTCCTCGGTCTGACGGGCGGCGTCGCCTGTTACAAGATCGCCGAACTCACCCGTTTGCTCATCAAGGCCGGTGCGACCGTGCAGGTCGTGATGACCGACGCCGCGACGCAGTTCATCACGCCGGTGACGATGCAGGCGCTGTCGGGACGTCCCGTCTACACCAGCCAGTGGGACGCACGCGTGCCGAACAACATGGCGCACATCGATCTGTCGCGCGAAGCCGACGCGATCGTCATCGCGCCCGCGTCCACGGATTTCATCGCAAAACTGTCGCACGGCATGGCCGACGATCTGCTATCCACGCTGTGCGTGGCGCGTGATTGTCCGCTGCTGGTGGTGCCGGCGATGAACCGTCAGATGTGGCAGAACCCGGCCACCCAGCGCAATGTCGCACAGGTGCGCGCGGACGGCATCGACGTGCTCGGGCCGGATTCGGGGCCGCAGGCGTGCGGCGAAACCGGCGACGGCCGGATGCTCGAACCCGAAGCGATCTACGAAGCGATCGCGTCGTTCTTCACACCGAAAATTCTCTCCGGACGCCGCGTGCTGCTGACTGCCGGCCCGACCTTCGAGCCGCTCGATCCGGTTCGCGGCATCACCAACCGCTCCAGCGGCAAGATGGGTTTTGCGCTCGCGCGCGCGGCCCAGCAGGCCGGTGCCGACGTGTTGCTGATCGCCGGTCCGGTGGCGCTGGATACGCCGTGGGGCGTGTACCGCGAAGACGTGCAGACGGCCCAGCAGATGCACGATGCGGTCATGCGGGCCGCAGCGGACTACGACATCTTTATCGGCGTCGCGGCGGTGGCCGACTGGCGCGTCGATCACGTCGCCGAACACAAGATCAAGAAGACCGCGGATCGCGCGTTGCCGTCGTTTAACTTCGTCGAAAACCCCGACATTCTGGCGTCGGTTGCGAAGATGCCGTTCCCGCCGTATTGCGTGGGTTTCGCGGCGGAAAGCGGCGATCTCGACGTGCACGGCGAAGAAAAACGCGTACGCAAGAACGTGCCGCTGCTGATCGGCAATCTCGGTCCGCTGACCTTCGGCCAGGACGACAACGAAGTCGTGCTGTTCGAGGCGAGCGGCGCGACGAAATTGCCGCGCGCGGACAAGCAGGCGCTCGCACGCACGCTGATCGCGGAAATCGCGAAACGCGTGCCGAACACGAGCCTGATCAAGTAAGCGCGTTGGGTCATCCCACTGCGCGTCGATTTCGCTGGAGCTTCAGATGACGCTACTTTCCGTGCTCGATCAAACGCCGGTGATCGCCGGGCACTCGGTGGCGGACGCCATCGCGGCCACCGTCGAACTCGCCCAGCTCGCCGACGACCTCGGCTACACGCGCTACTGGTGCGCAGAGCATCACGGCTTGCGCGGCGTGTCGAACCCGTGTCCGGAAGTGATGCTCGCGCGCCTTGGCAGCGTGACGCAGCGCATCCGGCTCGGCTCGGGCGGCGTGATGCTGCCGTATTACAGCCCGTTTAAGGTCGCCGAGCAATTCATGATGCTCGAAGCGCTGTTTCCCGGACGCATCGATCTGGGCGTCGGGCGCGCGCCTGGCGGCGACATGAAAACCGCGCAGGCGGTCGCAGCCGGCGACTACAACCGTGGTGACATCTTCGCGCAGCAGGTCGCGGATCTGGTCGGGCTGTTCAACGGCACCCTGCCGGAAGACCACGTCGCGCATGGCGTGCTGCTGCAACCGCAAGTCGAAACCCGACCCGATCTCTGGATGCTCGGGTCCAGCGAATTCGGCGGCTTGCTGGCGGCGCAACTCGGCATTCGCTTCGCGTTCGCGCACTTCATCAACGCGCACTTCGGCCATCAGGTCGCGCATGCGTATCGCGAGCGGTTCAAGAGCGTGAACGGCACGCAACCGTATCTGGCGGCCGCCGTGTTCGTGATCTGCGCGGACACGGAAGACGAAGCGCTCGCGCTGGAGAAAGCGGTCGATTTACGACGTGTGCAAATGGCTTACGGCCTGAACGCGGAGATTCCGTCCGTCGAGCAAGGGGTTGCGCAAGAGTACGGCGAGCGCGAGCAACTGGTGATTGCGCGCGAGAAGCCACGCAGCGTGATCGGCACGCCGGAGTCCGTCACCGCGCGCCTGCACGCGCTACAAGAACAATTCCAGGCCGACGAACTGATCGTGCTGACCGTTGCGGGCAGCTATCGGGCGCGGCTGCGGTCTTATCAATTGCTGGCCGAAGCGTTCGATCTCGGCAAGTAACTTTCTCCTTTTTATCCTGACTGCATGAAACTCGACCTGAAGATTCTCGATGCGCGGATGCGCGATCAACTCCCGGCGTATGCCACCACCGGCAGCGCGGGCCTCGACCTGCGCGCCTGCCTCGATGCCCCGATGACGATCGAACCCGGCCAGACCGTTCTGGTGCCGACCGGTCTCGCGATCCATCTCGCCGATCCGGGCTACGCAGCGGTGATCCTGCCGCGCTCGGGTCTGGGTCATAAGCACGGCATCGTGCTGGGCAACCTGGTCGGTTTGATCGATTCGGACTACCAGGGCGAACTGAAAATCTCGACATGGAATCGCGGCGACACCGCGTTCGTGTTGAATCCGATGGAACGCCTCGCGCAACTGGTCATCGTGCCGGTCGTGCAAGCCGAGTTCAATATCGTTGATGAATTCGATCAAAGCGAACGCGGCGCAGGCGGATTCGGCAGCACTGGCAAGCACTGACGCAACGCTCGTTGCGTCATTCATGGGTGTGTAGCGACGGCGCTGCACACACCCGCACAATCGCCCCTCAACCGCGACGCTTTGTCACAGAGGGCGCCGCATCCCCCTCTCCTCTGAAGATTACACTTCCGTAAGCCCGTGCTACCGCGCGATGTAAGTGCGAGGCGGCCGGCTACGCATCGCCGCGCGTGCGATGCGTGCAGTGCTTGCGCCGTCCGGTAAGCGGAGGAGACCGGTCGGATATCAGTCCATTTTTTACGTTGATTATTTCGTATCCCAAATCAATAACCGACGTCACGGATCTGGCAACCAGATCCCGTGGTCATCCGTGTTGTCCGCGCTGGACCTCACGATCGACCTCGTCAGTTGCCTGGAGGGTAACAATGAACATCACGTACACCGCCGTCGTGTCGCCTGGCGCCAATCAGTGGTATGGCTCCATGGTCCTGTCCAATATCTGCTATGAAGACGGCAGCCCGGTTCAGCTCAACCAGTTTCTCGCGCTCGACTTCCAGTCGCCGGCAAGCGTTACAAGCAAAGACATCTATCCGACGCTCACAGTGTGGTCCGCCACCACCGTCGATGCGCAATCCGCGCAGATCGATGCGACGACCTATTCGGTTGCCGCCCGGCTCAACTTCGACGCACCGCACGCAATCAACGCGCACGATCAGATCACGATCGGTGTGAACGGCGATCTGACCCAAGACGCCGACCGGTACCTGAAATCGTTCGTGATCGCCGCAGACCGCACGCCGGAGGTGACCGGCACCGTGTCCGTCGACTGCGCGGCGTGCCCCGATCCCGCGCTGGCCGCGTCTCCGCCAACCCTGACGTTTGCGTACGGTGCGCTGACGTCCACGGTCCAACTCGCGTACGGACAAACCACCCAGGTGACGCTGCCGCAAGGCACGTATGCGATCCGTGGTGACAACGTAGAAACCGCGGACCAGACGGTGTCGGCACCGCTCGTGATCGGCCCGCAGAACGTGACGGTGACAACCGGCCAGGCGACTCGCGTGTCGGTCGGTTTTGGGCCGATGCAACGCTATGCCGCGCTCGACGTCGAGATCGGCACGCTGACCGGGCTCGCCACGGAAACGCTGCACGTGACCTTGACCGACACCGTCACCGGACAGACGCTGGCGTCGTTCGTCAGCGGCGTCGCAACCACGACCGCGCTCAGGCGCCTGCCGGCCACCGGCCTCGCGGTGCTCTCGATCGACGATATCGCGCTCAACGACCTGTCCTACCGTTTCGCGGCCACCACGGTGACGCTCGCGAACCGCTTGCAGACGCTCGCCATCGACAACACCGACGTGCGCACCGTCACGGTCGACACCAGCGGTTTCGTCAACGTGCCGGTCAATGTCGTCGCCGATCTCACGAGAAGCCGGCAAACCACGCTGCGCCTCACCGGCGACACGATGAACTACACGCAGATCATCGACATCAAGTCGCAGAACACTGCGTTCGCCGCACCGGTCAAACCCGGCGATTACGCGGTCACCGCGACTAGCTTCATCTCGGACGGCTTGGTGATTGCGGTGTCGGTGCCCGCCACGTTGAACGTGAAGGCCGACGGCAGCACCAGCCTGAACGTGAGCGTGGAAGCGTCGGCGAACCTGAACGTGCCGGGTTTTCCGGCCTATCTCAGCTTCGGTGGATGCGCGGACCTGACGCCGGGCAATGCGGCGGACTTCGTCAGCGCGCGGGCTTCGTCGGTCTTCAAATACGCGGGTAACGACGGCGCCGGCGACGCGAACGTCTATCTCAGCGACGATCCCGCCACCACCACGACGATCAATCTCGCGCGCAGCATCGAATCCCAACTGGGCAATGTCCAGCCCGTGTTGCCGGTGCTGATCTCGTACACGTGCAATCTGTCGCTCGGCAACACGCCCGGCCAACTCGCCAATGCGGATCAGCACGCGCACAGCTTTGCGAACTACATCCTGTCGTTGAATCTGGCCAATCAAGCGATCGACGCCAGCCATCCGGTTCCGGCCGGCTACGTGATCAATCCGGATTTCCTCGGCGCGTGTCAGCAGGCCAATCTCGGGCCCGACTACTCGATGCCGGTGCGCGCGCCGCTGCAGACCGCGCTCGATCACTGGTCGGTGAAGGCCGCGATTCCGGCCGGTATCACGGACACGATTCGCGGCTACGTCGCAGCCGTCAACTGGCTGACGCGGACCATCGCGCCCAACGTGGTGTTCGGGTGGCAGGTCAATCTCTGGGGTGTGGGACGGTCCGAATGGATCTACGAGGACGCCGATCCCGCAACGTTCGCGCAGCAAACCGCGACGTATCTGCAAAGCCTCGGTGGGTACGATGGCGACGCGCCGCCGGATTTCCTCGCGATCGACCGCTACGAAGCGGACGATTTCACCCAGCGCGCGTACGTGAACGGTTACTGCTACGGGCCGCGCGAGTGGCAACGCTTCTTCGATTTTTGCGAGACGATGAGTCGCGCGTTGAAATTGCCGGTGATGCCGTGGCAGATTCCGGCCAGCCGCACGCCGGTCACGACCGACGCCGTGAACATGGATTTCGACAGCCAGCATTGGGGAACCGGCGGCAGCTATCTGCTCGGCGACGCTGCGGTCGGGTCGGACTATCGCCACGTGCATCCGAACATCCTCGCGTTGAGCTTCCC
Source organism: Paraburkholderia sp. (assembly GCF_028283785.1). GTDB lineage: Bacteria > Pseudomonadota > Gammaproteobacteria > Burkholderiales > Burkholderiaceae > Paraburkholderia. The sequence continues at coordinate 464,389 of NZ_JAPWKB010000018.1, forward strand.
TCCCGCGTTCCAGGCGGATATGGGCAACACCGCTGAGGACATGTTCAAACGTTCGGAGCCGTTCGACATCACCGACCCCGCGTACGGCGACTTTCCGTTGCGCGGCATTTTCGCCGTCCTGCTCGGCGGCGGGGCGACGACCGGCATCATCTCGACCGTGGGCAACGCGGAACCGTGGGTACGTAATCGCCTGAACGCGTACATGGACGCACCCGTCCGCTTCGACGCATAAAAAGCGCTGAGCGAAAAAAAACGGCACGGGCTCAAGGCCCGTGCCGTTTTTCTCTGGCGAACGCGCAACACCTTCGCATTGCGCGTTCGCCGTGCCGGTTGCCCGGCAGGTGCGACTTATTCCACTTCGACCGTTTCCGTCGTCGAATTGCGCGGCGCCGGCGTTTCGTCGAAGGTCAACTGGACCTTGTCGTCCGCATCGACGTCAACCGTCACACGTCCGCCCGACATCAGCTTGCCGAACAGCAGTTCGTCGGCCAGCGCACGACGGATCGTGTCCTGGATCAGACGCTGCATCGGACGCGCGCCCATCAGCGGGTCGAAACCGTGCTTGGCGAGATGCTTGCGCAACGCGTCGGTGAACAGCGCGTCGACCTTCTTCTCATGCAACTGATCTTCCAGTTGCATCAGGAACTTGTCGACCACACGCATGATGATTTCTTCATCCAGCGAGCGGAAGCTGATCGTCGCGTCCAGACGGTTACGGAACTCCGGCGTGAACATGCGCTTGATGTCGGCCATTTCGTCGCCCGACTCTCGGCGCGTCGTAAAGCCGATCACCGACTTGCCCATCGCCTCGGCGCCCGCGTTCGTCGTCATGATGATGATGACGTTACGGAAATCCGCCTTGCGGCCGTTGTTGTCCGTCAGCGTGCCGTGGTCCATCACCTGCAGCAGCACGTTGTAGATGTCCGGATGCGCCTTTTCGATTTCGTCGAGCAACAGCACGCAATGCGGCTTCTTTGTGACGGCTTCGGTCAACAAACCGCCTTGATCGAAACCGACGTAGCCCGGCGGCGCGCCGATCAGACGACTGACCGCGTGACGCTCCATGTACTCCGACATATCGAAACGGATCAGCTCGATACCGAGCGTGAACGCGAGTTGACGCGCCACTTCGGTCTTGCCGACGCCGGTCGGGCCGGAGAACAGGAACGCGCCGATCGGCTTGTCCGTCTTGCCGAGGCCCGCACGCGCCATCTTGATCGCCGCCGACAGCGCGTCGATGGCCGGATCTTGTCCGAACACCACGCTCTTCAGATCGCGATCCAGCGTCTGCAGCTTGCTGCGGTCGTCTTGCGACACGCTTTGCGCCGGCACGCGCGCGATCTTCGAGATGATCTCTTCGATCTCGTTCTTGCCGATGGTCTTCTTCTGCTTCGACTTCGGCAGGATGCGTTGTGCCGCGCCCGCTTCGTCGATCACGTCGATTGCCTTGTCGGGCAAATGACGATCGGTGATGAAGCGTGCCGACAGTTCAGCCGCCGCCGACAGCGCACCCGACGAATACTTCACGCCGTGGTGTTCTTCGAAACGCGACTTCAGACCGCGCAGGATCGCGACTGTCTGTTCGACAGTCGGTTCCGTCACGTCGACCTTCTGGAAACGACGCGACAGCGCCGCGTCTTTTTCGAAGATGCCGCGATACTCGGTGAACGTGGTCGCGCCGATGCACTTCAGCGTGCCCGACGACAACGCCGGCTTCAGCAGGTTCGACGCATCCAGCGTACCGCCCGACGCAGCACCTGCGCCGATCAGCGTATGAATTTCGTCGATGAACAGAATGGCGTGCGGACGTTCCTTCAGTTCTTTCAGGACCGTCTTCAGGCGCTGTTCGAAGTCACCGCGATACTTGGTGCCCGCGAGCAACGCGCCCATATCGAGCGAGTACACCTGCGCGTCGGCCAGAATGTCCGGCACTTCGCCGCGCGTGATACGCCACGCGAGACCTTCCGCGATGGCGGTCTTGCCCACGCCTGCTTCGCCGACGAGTAGCGGATTGTTCTTGCGGCGACGGCACAGCACCTGCACCACGCGCTCGACTTCCGACTCGCGCCCGATCAACGGGTCGATACGGCCGTCTTTCGCCATCTGGTTCAGATTGGCCGTGAACTGCGCGAGCGGCGTTTCCTTTTGCGCAGCGGCTTCGTCCGACTCAGCGCTCGCATCGCTCGCCTTCGCGGCGTCGGTGCTGCTGGTCTTCGCAATGCCGTGCGAAATGAAGTTCACCACGTCCAGACGCGTCACGCCCTGTTGTTGCAGGTAGTACACCGCGTGCGAATCTTTCTCGCCGAAGATCGCGACCAGCACGTTCGCGCCGGTCACTTCCTTCTTGCCATTCGAGGTGGACTGCACATGCATGATCGCGCGCTGGATCACACGCTGGAAACCCAGCGTGGGTTGCGTGTCCACGTCATCCGTGCCGGGCACGGTTGGCGTGTTGTCATGAATGAAGTTGCGCAGGTTCTGGCGCAGATCCTCGATGTTGGCCGCGCATGCGCGCAACACCTCTGCTGCCGTCGGATTGTCCAACAGGGCCAGTAAAAGATGTTCGACCGTAATGAACTCGTGCCGCGCCTGGCGCGCTTCCATGAACGCCATGTGCAGACTGACTTCCAGTTCCTGGGCAATCATGCTTCCTCCATCACACACTGCAGCGGATGCCCGGCCTGCCGTGCGTGGGTAACGACTTGCTCGACTTTGGTCGACGCGATGTCCCGCGTGTAGACCCCACAAACTCCCCTGCCTTCGCGATGCACCTTCAACATGATCTGCGTTGCGGTTTCACGATCTTTATTGAAATATTCCTGCACGACCATCACGACAAATTCCATTGGCGTGAAGTCGTCATTCAACAGCACCACCTTATACATGGCAGGCGGCTTCAGCTTTTTTTCCTGCCGCTCCAGTACGGTGCCATCCTGCTTGTCCGGGTTAATCGCCATACATCCATTCTAAACAACTCGGACAGGGCCGCAATCCTGTCAAAACCCGACCGGCCTGCCGACGATCCCACTACGTGGAATACGTCCGCCTTGCCTGCCACGCTGGCGCGTCGCGCCGAGCCGATTGCGGGAGCCGGCCCTCCTTCCGATGTGTCGCTGCGGTCATGTTGCACCGCTTTCGGATCGAGTATCGCACAACCTGCCTGACCCGGCTGACGGCGGACCGGACGATCCATCCACAGAACTGCATGTGAGTCGATTATGCGACTTTTCAAGACGCGCCGCTTGCGCCACCGCACATAAGAAAAGCGGGAAAAACCCTGGATTTACAGGCTTTGCAGCAATCCCACAGAGCGTCTCAAAATTTTCTTGACACTCGAATTAAGAGCCTCAACAATCAAGCTGGCACTTTTTTCAGCAAGCCGAAAAACCGAAAATTTGCCGATGGTGAGCTTGGAGGAGGGGCGACTGCTTTTCGCAGTCGTTAAGCTTTTCGAGGGCTCGTGGTAGTGACATGAGTTACAGGGGAAGTAGGTATGGCAACTGGTACGGTCAAATGGTTCAATGACGCAAAAGGTTTCGGATTCATTACGCCCGACGAAGGCGGTGAGGATCTGTTTGCACACTTCTCGGCCATCCAGATGAATGGGTTCAAAACCCTGAAGGAAGGCCAGAAGGTGAGCTTTGAGGTCGTGCAAGGCCCCAAAGGCAAACAGGCATCGAATATCCAGGCAGCAGCCTGAATCTCTCGGTTCCCGCACCTTGTAAAACCCGGCCAGCGCGCCGGGTTTTTTCATTTGCACCTTCACTTCAGTTATCTGCTTTAACGTCAATTGCAGGCACGACCTTTAGGTCGAGATAACCCTCGCTTCAGTACATTTTCGAGTTTTTTTCAAATCACTTTTAGCGTACCCATCATGCCGAGATCTTCATGTTCGAGGATATGGCAATGGAACATGCGCGACCCCGCCATATTCTGCACAGTGGCAATACGCACGATTTCATCGGGTCGCAGATTAACTGTGTCCCGCCATGCGCGAAACGGCTCGGCTGTCGTCACGCCGCCGTATTCCCGCTCGATCACCTGAAACTGCGTGCCGTGCAGATGGAACGGGTGATCCATATCGCTGCGGTTTTCGATCGACCAGAGCTCGACATCGCCGCGACGGCTCGTCAGCGTGACGCGTTTCGGGTCGAACGTCGCGCCGTTGATCAGGAATGTCATGCCGGCCGGCATTCCGTGCCCGGCGGTGGCGCCCGGCTTGTGCATCGCCGCCATATCCATCTTTTCGGACAACACGACGTTTTTTCGCGCGACCGGCGCACCGGGCGGCGGCACCGGACGCAAGGTGTCCGGCAAGATTCGCGCGTCGACTGAAGACGCAGCGAACGCGACATCGGCCAGCACCCGCGCCGGTTCGGGCGGCAAACTGCCCGCGTCGTGGGACATCGCCATTTTCCGGCGGTCATAGACCTGCGCGATCAACGCAGTTTGCGAAGTCTGCGAGCCCGCGCGCACCAACAGTTCGGCGCGCTCGCCCGGCGCGAGCAGCAGTTCGGTCAAGCCTTCGCGCGGCGTTTCGATCAGGCCGCCATCGGTGCCGATCAGTGTAAAACGCGTGTCGCCGCCCAGCGACAATCGTAGATACCGCGCGCTGCACGCATTCCACACCCGCCAGCGTTCGTCGGACGTGACCGTGATCCGCGGACGACGCGCGCCGTTGACCAGCACGAACTGCCCTTCGCGGCCGTTCATCCAGTCCATCATGGTGTTCGGCGCGATCGTGCCGTCGGCGGACAGTTTCAGGTCGGACAAGAACAGATGACGCTCGGGCCATGCGGCGAGCGGATCGTCGGCGGCGCGGACCACGATCGGTCCGGCCAGTCCGCGAAACACCTGTTCCGCCGACAACATATGCGGATGCGGGTGATACCAGTACGTCCCGGCGCTGCCCTTCGGCAACGTAAAGCGATACACGTGCGACGCGCCCGGCGCGACCGGCGCGGACGGATTGCCGTCCTGATCGGGCGGCACCGGCAGACCGTGCCAGTGAATCGTCGACGGCTGCGGCAAGCGGTTCACGAAACGGATCTCGACGGTATCGCCTTCGCGCACCTCGATCATCGGACCGACGACCGGACCGTCCGCCGTGCCGTTTCCGGCATAGGACCAGAACGTGGTCGGATAGCCCGGCAACATCTGACGCGTGACCGGTTGTGCGACCAGCGTCGCGCGAAACACGCCCGGCTCACGGCTTTCGTTGGCGAGCTTGCGCAGATCGGCGAGCGGCGCGCCGGACGGCAACGCGTCGGCATCGGCGAGCGCCGCGGCGGGATGCATCGGCGACGCGCCGGACGGATGCGTCATGCCGGCCATGCCCTTCATGTCCTTCATGTCCATATCGCCCATGCCGGACATATCGTGGCCGGTGTGTTGCGCGAGCACATCGCGCGTGAACATCGAAGCAACGGCGGCGCTCAGCGTGCGCGCGAGGAATTCCCTGCGAATCATGAAATCGTTTCCTTCATCGATGCGGCGCCGGATGCGCGAACCCGTCACAGGCGCCCGCAGATCACGAGGATCGCGGCGTCGGCGGTGAGCGCGCGTGCGTGCAGTGCGCGCACACTCCGCGCCGCTTGAATGGACAGCCCGAGACGATCGGGCGATGACGCCGTCGGTCAGACGACGGCGCTGAAAGAAAACGGTCGAGGAATGGGCGGCCGTAACAACGGCGCATGCGTGAGGCTGACACGCGAAGGTGTCGCGAACGCCAGCGGCGGCGACGCGCCGGACGAATGCGCGTCGAAACCGGACGTGTTCAATAACGCACTCGATAACGCGCTGCAATGCGCGCCGCACATCGTCGTGCAACACGACGCCTGATGACCATTGCAATGCCTATCCGCGCAATGCGTCGGCGGGGTGTCATGCAGCGCATTGCGCGACGACATGACAGCAGGCGAGCGCGCGGCGAGCGCCAGGTGAGCCAGGTGAGCCACCGGATTCATCCGCATCGCCGCGTGCTGCGGCATCGATCCGCAATCGTGTGCATACGCGCCGCGCGTGGCGAGCAACGCCAGCAGCGAAAGCGACAGCACGATCAGAATCCGGCGGAAGGAAGTCATCACCAGGCGTCATTGCCGATGCAAGCGGCAGTGGAAAAAACGGCTCGACCATCATAGCCTGGCGCAGCGACGAAACATGACGTGACCTGATGCGTCGCGCGCCAGACAGAACGGCCGAACTGTCGGTTGCTATTACATATTTTCGATCATCACCTGACCGAAGCCCGAACACGACACTTGCGTCGCGCCTTCCATCAGGCGCGCGAAGTCGTACGTGACGCGCTTTTGCAGGATCGATTTTTCCATCGACGCGATGATCGCGTCCGCGGCCTCGAACCAGCCCAGATGACGCAGCATCATTTCCGCGGACAGAATTTCCGAGCCCGGATTCACGTAGTCCTTGCCCGCGTATTTCGGCGCGGTGCCGTGCGTGGCTTCGAACATCGCGACCGAATCCGACAGGTTCGCGCCCGGCGCAATGCCGATCCCGCCCACTTGCGCGGCCAGCGCGTCGGACACGTAGTCGCCGTTCAGGTTGAGCGTGGCGATCACGTCGTATTCGGCCGGACGCAACAGGATCTGCTGCAGGAACGCGTCGGCGATCACGTCCTTGACGACGATATCGCTGCCCGTCTTCGGATTTTTCACCTTCATCCACGGACCGCCGTCGATCAGCTCGGCTTCGAATTCGTCCTTCGCCAGTTCATAGCCGAAGTCGCGGAACGCGCCTTCGGTGAACTTCATGATGTTGCCTTTGTGAACCAGCGTCACCGAACGACGGTCGTTGTCGATCGCATATTGAATGGCCTTGCGCACGAGGCGCTGCGTGCCTTCCTTCGACACCGGCTTGACACCGATCCCGGACGTATCCGGGAAACGGATTTTCGTGACGCCCATCTCTTCCTGCAGAAACTTGATGAACTTCTTCGCTTCCGCCGACCCGGCCGCCCATTCGATGCCCGCGTAGATATCTTCGGAATTCTCGCGGAAGATCACCATATCGGTCTTTTCCGGTTCACGCACCGGCGACGGCACGCCCTTGAAATACTGTACCGGCCGCAGACACACAAAGAGATCCAGTTGCTGGCGCAACGCGACGTTCAGCGAACGGATGCCGCCGCCCACCGGCGTGGTCAGCGGACCCTTGATCGACACCACGTATTCCTTCACGGCTTCCAGTGTTTCGTCCGGCAGCCACACGTCCGGGCCATACACCTTGGTGGCCTTCTCGCCCGCGTAGATTTCCATCCAGTGGATCTTGCGCTTGCCGCCGTAGGCCTTCTCGACCGCCGCGTCGACCACCTTCAGCATCACCGGCGTGATGTCGACGCCCGTGCCGTCGCCTTCGATGTACGGGATGATCGGCTGGTCGGAAACGTTGAGCGAGAAATCCGCATTGACGGTGATCTTGTCACCCTCAGTCGGAACGTTGATGTGCTGATACGCCATGATCGGACTCCAGAGATGGCTATGCTGACGGAAGCCTGCAGATGCCTACAGATTGGGTACTGCGAAACTGGGCGCTCCTGATGCGCGCGATTCCGGGTGTCTCGTGCCGGACAGGCGATTATTCTAGCCCACGACGATCAACCCGACCGACCACGCCAACGCCCATGCCACGGCGTTTGCGCTGCGGCAGGACGGCGTTCTTCATTGACGGCGTACAGGTATCGTGGGACGTGACCGTTTTGATCCGTCTCGGCTTAACTCTTATATAAGACATAAGACATCATGTCGCGGATTATGCATTAATATCCCGCCATTTGCCAATCGGCCGGAACCGGTGCAAACCCGCGCCGGCCCGCACTTGCAGGACTTTTCCACGATGCGACTGCTCGCCTTGAACAAACCGTTCGGCACGATCTGCCAGTTTTCCCCGCACGAAACGCGCACGTCGCTGGCGGATTTCGTCAAGGTGCCCGACGTCTATCCCGCTGGCCGACTCGACTCGGACAGCGAAGGTTTGCTGTTGCTCACCGACGATGGCGGCTTGCAGGCGCGCATTGCCGAACCGCGTCACAAACTCGTCAAGCGCTATTGGGCGCAAGTCGAAGGTGCGGTCGATGAAGCGGCGTTGAATGCGCTTGCTCGCGGTGTCGATCTGGGCGATTACGTCACGCGTCCGTGTCGCGCCGATTACGTCGAACCACCCGAAACCTTGTGGCCGCGCAATCCCCCTATTCGCGTTCGCGCCGCGATTCCGGCCACGTGGATCGAGTTGTCGATCACCGAAGGCAAGAACCGCCAGGTTCGACGGATGACCGCCGCCGTCGGTCATCCGACGCTGCGACTCGTGCGTGTCGGGATCGGCGCGCTCGACATCCTGTCACTCGGTTTGCAGCCGGGCGACAGCATCGAATTGCCGTCGCGTGCGCCGTGGGATGGCATGCGCTAACGCGCATGCACGTCGACGTTCTATCTACGTTGAACGCGCAAGCCTTTGTATTGCTTTAACTTTCGCGCGTGACACGCGTATGTCGAAAGTGTCGATGACCGGACGATGCGCGGCTCATCGCGAAGACGAATAAAGATTCCCGAAAATTTGCGTCAACCGCGTTGGACGGTCACGCGTTATTCGACGCAGATGCCGCCCGAAGCTATCCGGCATTCAGCCTTAAGGGCCTTGTGCGCGAGCGGTTGTCGAGCACGTGCAGGGAGTCTGAGCGCTTACGCAGAGACGTCGAAGAAATTCTTCGATGGGTCTGTCAACCGAAAGGTCGATGGCACGTTTACCGACATGACTCACCATAACCGGGTCATTTGGTTAATTTACTAAAGCTGAGGATTCACAAAATGAACAAACTGATCGCCGCTCTGGTCGCTGGCCTCTTCGCAACGGCAGCTTTCGCACAAGCTTCGGCACCGGCAGCAGCTTCGGCAGCTCCGGCAGCAGCAGCTTCGACGGCTAAGAAGACCACGAAGCACGCTCACAAGAAGTCGCACAAGAAGGCAGCAGCAGCAGCTGCAGCTTCGGGCGCTTCGGAGTAAGTTTGTTGTAAAAAACGCAGTTAAGAACTAGCAGCATTGCCGTTCTTACGGCGTTGAAAGGCAGGTCACCGAAAGGCGATCTGCCTTTTTGTTTTTGAGGCTCTCGCGTAACATTCGCGGGACATTTTCAAGCAAGGAGTGATGCCGTGCGAATTCCCCTGCGCTCGTTGATTGCGCGTTGTGCGATGGCTGTGGTGGTGCCGGTGGCGGCGGTATCGATGGTTGGATTGGGCGGTATGTCGAGCGCATACGCGCAGGAGATGCCGGCGGGCGCGAAGAAGCCAGGCGATTTTCCGCGCGTGAAGTTGACCGCCGGGATGTTCGTGATCGACGCGGCGGTAGCGGCGAACGATCCGGATCGTGAGCAGGGTTTGATGTACCGGACGCAACTCGCGCCGAACGAAGGGATGTTGTTCGTGTTCAACGAGAACGCGGTGCATTGTTTCTGGATGAAGAACACGTTGATTCCGTTGTCGATTGCGTTTATGCGTGCCGATGGCACGGTGACGGATATCGATGAGATGCAGGCCGAGACGACCAATAACCATTGCCCTCGCAATAATGGTGTTTATGCGTTGGAGATGAGTAAGGGGTGGTTTGCTTCGAAGGGGATCAAGCCGGGGGTGAAGATGCAAGGGTTGCCTGCGGCGCAGTGATTTTTGGTTTTTGCGTTTGTTTGGTTTTTTTTGGTTTGCTTTGGTTGTCCCTGCTTCACGCTGGTCTCGTGGCGTCGGGTTGGTTGTCCCGTGTTCACGCTGGTCTGGCGGCGTCGGTTCAGCTGTCCCGTCTTCACGCTGGTTTGCCTGGATCGTCCCTGTGCGGGACCGCACCTACTTTTCTTTGCTCGCGCAAAGAAAAGTAGGCAAAAGAAAGCGCGTTTACCTCGCGCTTCGTAGCGAGTGGCGTCTAGTATTTTTCGGGTAGTGGACCGCGCACGATTTGAGTTGCCGCACCGCTTGCCTTGGTGACAAGGCAGTCATTCGTTCCGGCTGTTCGCTTCGCGACAGCCGTTGGGCACAGCCCCGTCTTATTCTCTTGGCGCCATTCGCGCGCCCCACTCCGTCCGTCACAAAACCCGCTTTCCTGGCTGGCGCCGCTCCGTTCGCGCGCAAGATTCCAGGCCAATCAGAACGTCGAAACCATCGTGAAGGCGGCCGAATGCCGTGGCGCAAACCGGGCCTTGAGCCAGAGGCTGGAACGGGCGTGGGAGCATGCAAATCGAGAGACGCAAACCGGGCATCGAGCCAACGCGGGAACCGTCGTGGGGCTTGAAATTCGAGAGGGAAAGCCGGGCTTTGATCCCACACCGGAACCGTCGTGAGGGCGGGCGAATGACGAGGCGCAGATGGGGTTTTGAAGTGGGCTACCGCCGCGCAGCGGGCGGGATGTGCGGGCGCGGACCACCAGGAAAAACGGCGCGGCAACTCCAAACGTGCGCGGTCCACTACCCGTTCTGGACGGACGCCACTCGCTACGAAGTGGCGGTGTAAACGCGCTTTCTTTTGCCTACTTTTCTTTGCGCGAGCAAAGAAAAGTAGGTGCGGTCCCGCACAGGGACGATCCAGGCAGACCGACGCGAAACCGGGACAACCAAAAACAAACCAGGCAAACCAGAACGACCAAAAACCAGAAAAAACCCAAAACCAACCCAAAACCATCCCAAAACCCACGCTGCAAGCAAAACCTCCCCCACCGCGTTATTCTTATGGACTTGTCAAGCCAGCAGCCAGCCCCATTTAAGGCACTGCAAAAAACCCGTCCGCGCAGCCAACCCTGACCGGCCCGAACGGGCAACTGGCAATCTGACACCCGCCGCCCGGCGGCTCACCGGCGCGCTATTACCAGGAGGTTCACGTGCCCCGCAAGACTCCCATCGAGCGCTACCGGAATATCGGCATCAGCGCTCACATCGATGCCGGCAAAACCACTACCACCGAACGCATCCTGTTCTACACCGGCGTGACCCACAAGATCGGCGAGGTTCACGACGGTGCGGCAACGATGGACTGGATGGAGCAGGAGCAGGAGCGCGGCATCACCATCACCTCCGCGGCGACCACCGCCTTCTGGAAAGGCATGGCCGGTAACTATCCCGAACATCGGATCAATATCATCGACACCCCCGGGCACGTCGACTTCACCATCGAAGTCGAACGCTCGATGCGCGTGCTCGACGGCGCCTGCATGGTCTACGACTCGGTCGGCGGCGTGCAGCCGCAATCGGAAACGGTCTGGCGTCAGGCCAACAAGTACAAGGTGCCCCGCATCGCGTTCGTCAACAAGATGGACCGCGTCGGCGCAGACTTTTTCCGCGTCCAGCGCCAGATCGGCGACCGCCTGAAGGGCGTCGCGGTGCCGATCCAGATTCCCATCGGCGCGGAAGAACACTTCCAGGGCGTGGTCGACCTCGTCAAAATGAAGGCGATCTACTGGGAAGAAGAGAACCAGGGCATCAAGTTCGAATATCGCGATATCCCGCAGGAACTCGCGGCCACGGCAAAGGAATGGCACGACAAGATGGTCGAAGCCGCCGCCGAAGCGAATGAAGCGCTGCTCGACAAATACCTCGGCGGCGAGACGCTGACCGAAGAGGAAATCAAGCACGGCATCCGCACCCGCTGCATCGCCAACGAAATCGTGCCGATGCTGTGCGGCAGCGCGTTCAAGAACAAGGGCGTGCAGGCCATGCTCGACGCGGTGATCGACTATCTGCCGTCGCCGGTGGACGTGCCCGCCATCAGCGGCCACGACGAGCACGACAAGGAAATCGAGCGTCATCCGACCGACACCGATCCCTTCTCGGCGCTTGCCTTCAAGATCATGACCGACCCGTTCGTCGGCCAGCTAATCTTCTTTCGCGTCTACTCGGGCGTGGTGAATTCAGGCGACACGGTCTACAACGCGATCAAGGAAAAGAAGGAACGCCTTGGCCGGATTCTCCAGATGCACGCCAACGAGCGTAAGGAAATCAAGGAAGTCTACGCAGGCGACATCGCCGCAGCCGTCGGCCTGAAAGAAGCCACCACGGGCGACACGCTGTGCGATCCGAACAACGTGATCATCCTCGAAAAGATGATCTTCCCGGAACCGGTGATCTCGCAGGCCGTCGAGCCGAAAACCAAGGTCGACCAGGAAAAGATGGGGATCGCGCTGAACCGCCTGGCGCAGGAAGACCCGTCGTTCCGCGTGCAAACCGACGAAGAATCCGGCCAGACGATCATCTCCGGGATGGGCGAGTTGCACCTGGAAATTCTGGTCGACCGGATGAAGCGCGAATTCGGCGTCGAGGCCACGGTCGGCAAGCCGCAGGTCGCGTATCGCGAAACAGTGCGCAACAAGGTCGAAGACGTCGAAGGCAAGTTCGTCAAGCAATCGGGCGGCCGTGGTCAGTACGGCCACGCAGTCGTCACGCTGGAGCCGGCGGCGCAAGGCAAGGGCTATGAATTCGTCGACGCGATCAAGGGCGGCGTGATCCCGCGCGAGTACATCCCGGCGGTGGACAAAGGCATTCAGGAAACCCTGAAGGCCGGCGTGCTGGCGGGCTATCCGGTGGTCGACGTGAAGGTGACGCTGACTTTCGGCTCGTACCACGACGTCGATTCGAACGAAAACGCGTTCCGCATGGCCGGTTCGATGGCGTTCAAGGAAGCGATGCGCAAGGCCAAACCGGTCCTGCTAGAACCGATGATGGCCGTCGAGGTGGAAACGCCGGAAGACTTCATGGGCAATGTGATGGGCGACCTCTCCAGCCGTCGCGGTCTCGTGCAAGGCATGGAAGACATCGCGGGCGGCGGCGGCAAGCTGGTGCGCGCCGAAGTGCCGCTCGCGGAAATGTTCGGCTACTCGACGTCGCTGCGCTCAGCAACACAAGGCCGCGCCACGTACACGATGGAGTTCAAGCACTACGCCGAAACGCCGAACAACGTCGCGGAAGCGGTGATCAACGCAAAACACAAGTAAGCGCTGAACCGTGCTCACCGGTGCCGCGGCACGGCATCGGTGAAACCACGGAAAACCACGCAGGTCGGTCTTCCGTACGCCGTCCGCATCGGCAAGAGCCCGTCCCCAATGGACGGGCTTTTTTCCGCCTGCCAGAATGCACCTTATTGGACGCGGCCGACCGTATCCGCGATCCATTGCGATGCACGAGCAACGGATCCGTCAACCTGACAGCACGCGGCAGGCACCCGAGGAGACAGACGATGAGTCACGACCATAACCCTGACCACGATCACGACCACGAACATCCCGTCGACTGGCGCGAGCACGGCGTCAAGGTGATCCGGGGCGACCAGCTCGACACCAACACCGCGCAGACGCCCGGCATGAACCGCGCCGCCGCGATCAACGCGGCACGGGTCGGCGCGCAGAAGATCTGGGCCGGAACCGTGACGATCCACCCGAACGCGAAGACCGGCGCGCATCATCACGGCGCGCTGGAAAGCGTGATCTACGTGGTACGCGGCCAGGCGCGGATGCGCTGGGGCGACCATCTGGAATTCACCGCCGAAGCCGGTCCCGGCGACTTTATCTTCGTGCCGCCGTACGTACCGCACCAGGAAATCAATGCCCGCACGGACGAACCGCTGGAATGCGTACTGGTCAGAAGCGACAACGAAGCCGTCGTCGTCAATCTGAATATCGACGCGGCCGAAGCGCCCGAAACCGTCTACTGGGTCGATCCGATCCACAAACATCCGCACGACCTTTGAGCCTGTCCGGGGCAAGGCATCCGGATTGCTCCACCTGCTCGATCAGCCCGAAAAGAACCTCCGCGCGCGCAGCGCCGCAGGTGTTGCAACGACAACCACAGCAAAGAGACGGACCGCACCCGATGACGAAGCCCACTGTGACGCAGCACATCCGCAACGCGATCGATAACGCGCGCAACGAAGCCGACCCGCTCGGCCACCACGCGCTCGACGAATATGCCGCCGGCCGTCTGACGCGCCGCGAGTTGCTGCGCTACGCCAGTGTGATCGGCCTGACCACGCTGACGGGCGCGGGCGTATTCGGCTCGAACGCGGCCCGCGCGCAAGGCGCGAAGGCCACCAGCCAGACCATTCGCGTTGCTCACCTGACGCCTGCAGGCGCGGTCGATCCGCTCTCGGTGACCGACGCCGCGAGTCTCGCGCTACTGAACCAGACCGGCGAATTCCTGATCGACGACGACGGCGAAAAACTCACGCTGAAGCCCGCGCTCGCACTGTCGTGGAAACCGAACGAAAAAGGCGACGTCTGGACCTTCAAGCTCCGCGAAAACGTCAAATTCCACGACGGACAAAGCTTCGGCGCGAAAGACGTGGTCGCGACCTTCGACCGCCTCGCCGATCCGGCGAGCGGATCAGCCGCGTTGTCGGTGCTGAAAGGCGTGCTGTCGAAAGGCGGCGCGAAGCTGGTCGATGAACACACCGTGGCGTTCCATCTCGACGCGCCCAACGGCAACTTCCCGTTTTACGTATCGTCCGATAATTACAACGCGGTGATCCTGCCCGCGAACTACGCGGGCGGCTACGAGAAAACCTTTATCGGCACCGGACCGTTCCGGTTCGAAAAATACCAGCCGAAGGTCGGCGCATCCTTCGTTCGCAATCCGGATTACTGGGGCGACAAGGCGTTGCCCGAGCGCGTCCAGTTTTCGTTCTACGCGGACGAGCAGGCGCAGATCCTCGCATTGCAAGGCCATCAGGCGGACGTGATGGGCACCTTCACCGTGCAGGGCGGCCAGGGCCTGATGAACAATCCCGCGTTTCAGGTGGTCGGCGTGAAGTCGAGCGCGCATCGGCAGATCCATATGCGCAACGACAATCCGCTCTTCAAGGACAAACGCGTTCGCCAGGCGCTCGCGCTGTCGTTGAATCGCGATGTGATCGTGCGCGGCCTGTTCAAGGGGCGCGCCGCGCCCGGCAACGATAGCCCGTTCGCGCCGGTGTTTCCGTCGTCCGATGCTGGCGTGCCGCAGCGCAAACAGGACGTCGCGAAAGCGAAGCAACTGCTCGCGCAAGCGGGCGTCGCGAATGGTTTCGACGTCACGTTGACCACCGAAAAATACATGGAGATCCCCGATCTCGCGGTCGTCGTGCAGAACGCGGCGAAAGCGATCGGCGTGCGGATCGACCTGAAAGTCGAAAGCCAGTCGCTGTACTACGGCGCGGGCACGTTCGGAAAATCGGACTGGCTCGATTCGCCGCTCGGCATCACCGATTACGGCCATCGCGGCGTGCCGAACGTGTTCCTGAACGCACCGCTGACCAGCAACGGCACCTGGAACGCCGCGCATTTCAAGAACCCGCAATACGATCAGCTGGTCGCGCAATTCGTCGCGGCCATCGACATCGGCTCGCAGAAAAAGCTGTCCGGTCAGATCCAGACGCTGCTGCTCGACGAGACGCCCGTCATCATTCCGTTCTTCTACGATCAGTGCATCGCGGCGACGAAAAAACTGAGCGGCATGCGTTTCACCGCGCTCGCGCAACTGTATTTCGATCGTGCGGTGTTGAGCGCGTGACGCCGTCAACGGCAGCGATTCGCCGTCACGCACACGCCACGCTCCGATAACGATGTCCACTCCGGCCACCTCCTCCGCGCCACGTGCGTCGAACGGCAATGCACGACGCGTCGCGCGCTTTCTCGCGACGCGGCTCGGGTTGTCGCTGATCACGCTGTGGCTGCTGTCGGTGATCGTGTTCGCGGGCGGACAACTGCTGCCCGGCGATATCGGCCGTGCGATTCTCGGGCCGCTCGCCGACGCGCGCGCGGTGGCGGCGCTCAACCACCAACTCGGCGCGGACCGGCCGCTGTTCACCCAGTACACGGACTGGATCGGTCACTTCGTGCGCGGCGACATGGGACTGTCGTATGCGTATCGCGAGCCGGTCGGACCGTTTATCCGCGACGCGCTCGCGCACTCCGCGAAGCTCGGCCTGCTGGCGTTTATCGTCGTGGTGCCGCTCGGCATCGCGGGCGGCGTGTGGGCCGCGTTGAACGCGGGACGCTGGCTCGACCGCACCATCAGCATCACCGGACTGTCGGCGACGGTCGTGCCGGAATTCGTGTCGTCGATCGTGCTGATTCTCGTGTTCGGCGTATGGCTGCAATGGCTGCCGATCGAAGCGACCTATCCGCCCGACGCCGGACCGTTCGAACAGTTGAAGCATCTGATCCTGCCGATCCTGCCGCTCGTGCTGGTGTTCTTCGGCTACATCGCGCGGATGGCGCGCGCCGGCACGGTCGAAGCGCTCGACGCCGACTACACGCGCACCGCGATCCTCAAAGGTTTGCCCAAGCACGTCGTGATCTGGCGGCACGTGCTGCGCAACGCGCTGCTGCCGACCATCACCGTCGCCGCGACGCAACTCGGCTACATGATCGGCGGACTGGTCGTGGTCGAGACACTGTTTCATTACCAGGGCATCGGCTCGCTGATCTACAACGCCGCGAAGGCGAAGGATTTCCCGATGCTCGAAGCGGGCGTGCTGACGATCGGCGTGGTCTATACGGTCGCGAACCTGATCGCCGATGCGATGAACGTGCTGCTCAATCCGCGCCTGCGCGTGAGGAGCGCCGAATGAGCACGCTCACGCCGGACGCGCAAACGCCGCCGGACCCGCCGCCCGACGTGCCCGCGAAGGCCAGGCCCGCCGCCGATCCGCGTTTCGATCAGCTCCGTTTGCTGCTGCGCTCGCCGACCTTCGTCGCCGGTGCCGCGATCCTGCTGATGTGGGTGGTCTGCGCGATTGCCGGGATGTGGATCGCGCCGCAAGATCCGTATGCGTCCGATCCGTTGAACTCGCTGATGCCGCCCGATGCCGCGCACTGGTTCGGCACCGATCAGCTCGGCCGCGACGTGTTCTCGCGGGTGATCGTCGGCGCGCGCGACATCCTGACCATCGCGCCGCTCGCGACGCTGCTCGGCACGCTCGCGGGTACCGCGCTCGGCCTGATCGTCGGGTATTTCGAAGGCTGGGTCGATCACGTCGTCGGGCGCGCGATCGACGCCGTGCTCGCGCTGCCGCTGGTGATCGTCGCGCTGCTCGCACTGGCCGCGGTCGGCGCATCGAACCTGACCGTGATTCTGGTGATCGGCATCACCTTCACGCCGATCACCGCGCGCACCGTGCGCGCCGCCGTCTTCGCCGAACGTCATCTCGACTACGTCGCCGCCGCGCAACTGCGCGGTGAAAACGCGCTGTACATCATGTTCTGCGAGATTCTGCCGAACGTGCTGCCGCCGATCATCGTCGAAGCGACGGTGCGGCTCGGCTACGCGATTTTCGCGGTCGCGACGCTGTCGTTTCTCGGCTTCGGCATCCAGCCGCCGTCCGCCGACTGGGGACTGGCGCTGTCCGAGTCGTACACGCTGATGGCGGGCGGCGCATGGTGGACCGTCGTGTTCGATGCGGCCGCGATCGCGTCGCTGGTGGTCGCCGTCAACCTGATCGCAGACAGCGTGCAAGGAGTGCTCGACCGATGAACGGTCCGCCGCCCGCCTCGTTCCCCGCATTCGACGTATCGAAGAGCGAACGCACCGACGCCTTGACCGTGATCGGACTCACCGTCACGTACCGGATTCGCGGACGCGATCGCGAGGTGCTGCAGGATGTGTCGTTTCGGGTGCGGCGCGGCGAAGCGTATGGGCTCGTCGGCGAATCCGGTTGCGGCAAATCGACGGTCGCGATGGCGACGCTGCGCTATCTGCCGCGTAACGGCAAGGTCAAGGCGGGCAAGATCCTGATTGCCGGGCAGGACGTGCAGAAACTCGGCGCCGACGCATTGCGCGAGATGCGCGCGAACAGCGTCTCGATGGTCTATCAGGACCCTACGCGCGCGCTGAATCCGTCGCTGACGATCGCGCGGCAAGTGTCGGAGGCGTTCGAGGCATCGGGCGCATCGAAACACGACGCATCCGAACGCGCGCTCGACATGCTCAGGCGCGTGCGGATCGCATCGCCCGAACGCGTGATGGACAGCTATCCGCATCAATTGTCGGGCGGCATGCAGCAACGCGTCGTGATCGCGATGGCGCTCGCGTCGAACCCGGCCCTGCTGATTCTCGACGAACCGACCACCGGCCTCGACGCAACGGTCGAAGCCGAAGTGCTCGACCTGATCGCACAACTGCGTGTGGAATTCGGCACCGCCGTGCTGTTTATCAGCCACAACCTCGCGGTGATCGGGCGGATGTGCGAGCGCGTCGGCGTGCTGTACGCGGGCAAGCTGATCGAGGAAGGCGCGACCCGCGATGTGTTCGCGCGACCGCGTCATCCTTATACGGTCGGGTTGTTGCGTTGCCTGCCGACGCGCGGACGCACCCGGCGCGATGCACCGCTCGACACGATCGCGGGCAGTTTGCCGGTGCCGGGCTCCGTCACGCAGGGTTGCATCTACGCGGAGCGCTGCCGTCTCGCCGACGCACGCTGCCGACGCGACGCGCCGCCGCCGCATCGCGTCAGCGCGGCGCACGGCGACCAGATGTCGCGCTGTCACTATCACGAGCGGGCCATGACTCTGCCGCGCGCCGACGCATCGGACGACACGGCGATGGTGGAAACAAGGGCGGCGACGGAAAGGGCCCGCGCGAATCCCGCTCGCGTGTTGCGCGCGCAAAACGTCTCGAAGACGTTTCATGTGGGCGGCACGGCGCTGCGCGCGCTCGACGGTGTGTCGCTCGATCTTGCCGCCGGTGAAACGCTCGGTCTGGTCGGCGAGTCGGGCAGCGGCAAAACCACGCTCGCGAAGGTCCTGCTCGGCCTGAGCGCGCCCGACGCCGGCAGCGTCGTCGAACTCGACGGCGCGAGTTTGGCGCCGCGCGTCACGCGACGCACCGACGATCAGGTGAAGGCGTTGCAGATCGTGTTTCAGAATCCCGATTCCGCGTTGAATCGCGCGCATTCGGTGCGGCGGCTGATCGGTCGCGCGTTGTCGCGGCTTGCCGCGTTGCGCGGCGCGGCACAGGAAGAACGGCTGCTCTCGCTCACCGCCGCCGTGCGACTGCCCGAGCGCTATCTCGGATCGCGCAGCCGGCAACTGTCGGGCGGCTTGAAGCAGCGCGTCGCGATTGCACGCGCATTTGCGGGCGAGCCGCGCGTGGTGGTCTGCGATGAGCCGACTTCCGCGCTCGATGTCTCCGTGCAGGCCGCGATTCTGAATCTGCTTGCGGATTTGCAGCGTCAGCGTGGCGTGAGCTATGTATTTATCTCGCACGATCTGAACGTGGTCCGCTATCTGTCCGACCGGATCGCGGTGTTGTACGTCGGACGGTTGCTGGAGATCGGACCGGCGTCGGCCGTGTTCGACGGGCCGCATCATCCGTATACCGAAGCGTTGCTGTCGTCGGTGCCGAGCCTCGATCTCGATGCCGGTTCCGGGATCGATCCTGATGGCGGGAGCGCCGGTGAGGCGCAGCACAACTCGCCGCGCAACGCGCGCGTGCAACGTATCCGCCTAAGCGGCGACGTGCCCGGTGCAGCATCGACGCCGACGGGTTGCGTGTTTCATACGCGCTGTCCGCGCAAGCTCGGCGCGATCTGCGAGGAACAGGATCCGCCGTTCGACGACGCGGGCGAAGGTCACCAGATTCGCTGCCACATTCCCGTCGACGAACTGCGCGCGCTGCAAACCGCCACGCAAGACCACGACCACGACGCCGACGGCACGCACTGACGTCGACATACGATCCGTTCGAAACAGGCGTGCGGCACCGCGCATAGAGCCATGCAAGCGCGATACGAATCGCGCCGAATCCCGCCCGTAATCCGGTTCGCGTTTCAGTCGCGAAACATTTTCCGCGAATTTTCTTGCGCGCTCGACGGCGTCGCCAGTCGAGCGCCTTGCCGGTTAAGGCATGGCGTTCGATGGCACGCTTATCGCTATTAACTTTCCCGACGCATTCCGGATCGCCGCGCCACACGGGCGGTTCCCGGCATCGTCACCGCAATTGTCGAGACGTCGGGATGTCGCCACGGACCGTGCGACGCGCGACGATTGCGGTCAGCGACGCGACCCGCGCATAAGCAGGCTCGCCGCACGACAGGCAGCACGGCAGTGACGGCTACGGGGTGTCGGCGTTCGATCGGGAGAGCTGTGATGAGAACGACAATATTTAATCAGTATTACTACTATTTAGCACGGGGTGCTGCGGTTGTTGGTGCGGGCGTGGGTTTGATGATGACCCACCCCGCTCACGCGGCTTCCGACGAAGTGATACCGGCGGCCTTCATGATCGCCGAAGCGACCACGCCGGGCGCAGGCGCGCACGCGGGCTTGCCCGGTGCTCGCGACAATCCGTCGGCGACCAGCGGATCGGCCGATACCGCCGGTGTGATCGGCGCGACCGACGCGCCGGGCAGTGCCATCAGCGCCGCCGACGATGCGGCCGCCGTATTCAGCGCCGATCCTTCCATCTGCCGTTCGACCGAAGCCGGCTTGTGCGGACCGCGCGCACGCGGCGGCGGCGCGGGCAACAGCGGCGCATCGAATGGCGGCGCGGCGAGCGGCGGCAATGGCAGTTCGGGATCGGCCAGCGCGGGCGGTTCGGCAGGCGGCAAAGGCAGCGGCAGTTCGGGCAATAGCAGCGGCGGTGCTGCTGGCGGTGGCGGCGGCGGTGGCGGTGGCGGTGGCGGCGGCGGTGGCGGTGGCGGTGGCGGTGGCGGTGGCGGTGGCGGTGGCGGTGGCGGTGGTGGCGGTGGAAGCGGCGGCTGTGGTTGCGGCGGTGGCGGTGGCGGAAGCGGCGGTGCTGGTGCCGGTGGATCGGGCGGCGGCAAAGGCGGCGGCTTCGGTGGTGGGTTCGGCGGCGGATTTGGCGGCGGATTTGGCGGTGGCTTCGGTGGCGGCTTCGGCGGCAAAGGCGGCGGCTACGGTGGCAAAGGTGGCGGCAACGGCGGCGGGAATGGTGGCGGTAGCGGCGGTAATGGTGGCGGCGGCGGACATTGACGTTCGCGACGCGTATCGGCGGCGGTGCCCCCGCACCGCTGCTTCACGCGCGATCGCCCGGATGGCCCGCCGGGTCATCGCGGGCCGCTCTCGACGGACGTCGGCAAGCTCAGGCGGTCTGGCGCAGCCCTGACCTGATCTCGCCACGTTCGACGGGACACCGCGTCGCCGGCAACGGCGGTGACAGTCGATCCCCCGGTCGATTGCCACCGCCTGGGCCCGGCGCAAACGCGGTTTCTCCAGACGCCGCGCGCGGTCTATCCGGCACGTCCGGCACAATCGACAGCGCCCCGCGCTGCACACGCACTGCGCGTCGGCCGGAACCAAATGGCGTCGATGGCCTCATATCCAATTCAACGTTCGATATGAGGGCAATCCAACATGAAACGAAACGCTCCCTTCGCTTTCGCGCGCGCAACCGGCGGATTGATGATCGCCGCCACGCTCGGTTTCGCCTCGCTCTCGTCATTCGCGCAAACGCCGGCGCCCCCCGTTCAATCGCCCGACGCCGTCAATGCCGCCGTCGCGCCGCCAGTCGATCCGAGTTTCTCCGCGTATTCGCTTGCGCAAACCTGCAAGCAGAAAAACGACAACGTCGCGCAATCGCAGTGTGTCGGCGCGGTGCGCGGGATCATCCACGGTTATCAATACGGCGTTCTGTTCCTGGGCCAGCGCTCGTCGCTGCCCGCCAACGAGACGCAACGCGTCTCGCTGTGTCTGCGCGACGCGCCCGTCTCGTCGATCGTCGATGAATTCGTCGGCGACGCGGCCCAGGTCAGCGACGACTCCCTCAAGCGCACGCCCGCCGAAGTCGCCCTGCTCGGCTCGGTGCATATGCATCACGCGTGCAATTGACGCACCGCACGCGCGGCGCCGTGCCTACAACATCTCCAGCGGCCGCTTGCTGCGCGGCGGCCTGAAATGCGCGTCGATGGCGGCGCACTCGCTGGCATCCAGTGCGAGATCCAGTGCGCGCCGGTTCGCTTCGACGTGCGCAACGCGCGCCGCCTTCGGAATCGCGAACACGTCCGGTTGCATCAACACCCACGCCAGCGCCACCTCGAACACCGACACGCCGCGCGCGGCGGCAATCGCGTCGAGCGGCGAACGTTTCGGCAGGCGTGCGTGATCGACCGGGCTGTAGGCCATCGCGGGCATGCTGCGCTGCGCGAGCCACGGCAGCAGATCGAACTCGGCGCCGCGTCGCGCGACGTTGTAGAGAATCTGATTGGTCGCGCACCGATCGCCGTCCGGCACACCTGACAGTTCGGCCATATCGTCGGTGTCGAAGTTGCTGACGCCCCAATGGCGGATTTTTCCCGCGCGACGCAACGCTTCGAATCCTTCGACCGTCTCCGCGAGCGGCACCGTCCCGCGCCAGTGCAACAGATACAGATCGATGCGATCCGTGGCCAGCCGCTTCAGGCTCTGCTCGCAGGCCGTCTGCACGCCGCGCTTTCCCGCGTTGTGCGGATAGACCTTGCTGACCAGAAACACGCGCTCGCGAATTCCCGTCAGCGCTTCGCCGAGCAAGGATTCGGTCGCGCCGTCGCCGTACATTTCCGCGGTGTCGATCAGCGTCATGCCGAGTTCGACGCCCGCGCGCAATGCCGCGATTTCGTCCGCGCGACGCGCGTGTTGCTCGCCCATTTCCCAGGTGCCCTGCCCCAGCTTCGGAATGCGTTCGCCGTCGGGCAATGCGACGGTCGCCATCTCGGTCGTCATGCTTTCTCCTTTGACAGGCGCGCCGGATCGTCCCGGTTCGCGTCCGGTTCAGTCTACCTGCCCAATCCGCGGCTGTAGCGTCGCGAAACAAAAGCCCGTCATCAGTCGCGCGCCGATGTCTTAGAATTGCCGCTTGCCCTCTCTATTGCGACTCATGACCACTGCCTCGGAAGACCGCTGGCGCGACCTGCGCCCGGACCCGGAAAGCGACACGCCGCTCTACCTGCAACTCGCCCGCAAGCTCGGCCAGGCGATTCACGACAATCGCTGGAATCCGGGCGAGGCGTTGCCGTCGGAGCGGGTGTTGTCGGACGCGCTCGGCGTGTCGCGGATCACCGCGCGCAAGGCCATCGCGTTGCTGGTCGAACAAGGGCTGATTCGCCGGACCCAGGGCGCGGGCAGTTTCATCACACCGCGCTACGAAGATCCGCTGTCGCGGCTGTCGAGCTTCAGTGAAATGCTGCGCCGACGCGGTTTCAATCCGAGTTCGCAATGGCTGTCGCGCGAAATTTCACCGGCCAATCGCGACGAAGTGATTCAACTCGGGCTGTCGCCCGCGGCGGCGGTGACGCGCCTGCGCCGTCTGCGTCTCGCGGACGGCATCGTGATGGCGGTCGAAAACTCGACCTTTCCCGCTGCCGTGATTCCCGATCCACAAGCGATCGGCGACTCGCTGTACAGCTATCTCGAACAGCGCGGCCTGACCATCGTGCGCGCGCTGCAGCATTTTCGCGCGGTGAACGCGAGCGACGAAATCGCCGCACAAATGAGCATCGCGCCGAACGAGGCGCTGCTTCTGATCACGCGGGTCGGCTACACGACTGACCAACGCGCGATCGAACTGACCGATACCTACTGCCGCAACGACTACTACGACTTCGTCGCGGAATTGCGCAAGTAGCCGCGCAGTCGTCCGCGCGGATTCGCGCGTTCAGTCTTCCCAGCACGGCGCATCGGCGCCGATTTCCACCGGCGGCCGCGCGAAATACGGCGGGCTCGCCGACATCCGCTCGGCGGGCCGCGTGCCCCGCACACGGCCGAACGGCGAATCGACCGTCTCCAGACAATCCTGCACGTCGTCGATCGTGACGTCCGGCGCTTGCCAGCCGTGTTCGATCTGTCCCATCGATTGCAGCCAGCGCCCCGTCTGCGCGAGCGACACGCGCACGTGCCAGCTTCCGCCTTCCTGCGCGCGCCGCGCGAGCGCGATCATCGCGCCGAACGCGGCTAGGTAACCGGTGGCGTGATCGAGCGCCTGACACGGCAAATGCTTCGGTGCATCGCTGTGCGCGGCGCGGCTTTCGGTCCATGCGATCCCGCTCGCGGACTGCACCAGACTGTCGAAACCGCGTCGTTGCGCCCACGGCCCCGCGTGGCTATACGCCGACACCGACACGCACACGATGCCGGGACGCAACTGCGCCAGCGTTTCCGGCGCGAAGCCGCGCGCCGCCAGTGCGCCGGGGCGATAGGCTTGCTGGAATACATCGGTATCGCGGATCAGCGCGCGCAGGCGATCGCGCGCGGCATCGTCGCGTAGATCGAGCGTCGCCGAGCGCTTGCCGCGTCCGTTGTCGATCACGAGCGGCGCGATATTCGGCAGATGCGGTCCGTTGATCAGCAACACCTGCGCGCCGTGTTGCGCGAGCGTGCGCCCCGCGACCGGCCCGGCGATGATGCGCGACAGATCGAGCACGCGCGTGCCCGACAGCGGCCGCACCGCGTCGCCGCGTCCCGGCGCTTCCGGTGGCGCATCGCCGATCCGCGTGATCTCGAAGAGCGGCAGGTTCGCCACGGCGCGAGCTTGGTCGAGCGCGGCCCACTCGCGCGGCGAGCGGATCAGCGCCGCGCACAAACCGGCGTCGGCCAGTGTCTGGTCGAGCATCGCGCCGTCCCAGCCGCGAATCGCTTCGGCCACCGCCTCACGCGTGCCGTCGCAACCAAGCACCTTAAGCACGCCGTCCAGATGATGCGGAAAATTGGTGTGCAACTGAATCCAGCGACCGTCGCGCGTTTCGTAAAAACCCATGGTCGGATGGCGCAATTCGGGCGGCGGTCCCGCGTTCACCCGCAGATAGCGCTCGCTGCGAAACGCCGCCGCCGCGCGGCGCATCTCGACATCGATACGCTGCCGGACGCCCGTGCGCACGCGCAAACATTCGGCGGCGGCGAGCGCCTGCGCGGCAATCGTCGCGCTCGCCAGCGTGCCGACCCGGTACACCGACGGCAACGCCGGATCGTCGCCGCTGAATGTGACGGCATCCGGTGCTGCGGGGTCGCCGGCCGCGGCGGTCCACAGATGATCGAGTGCGAGAGAAGGTGTCATGACGAGAATTCCAGTAGACGTTCGATTGAAGTCTAGATTTCGCGCTCGCGTCGATCAATCTTGATTAATATAATCAACATATATTGATTTGTTCTATCCGGACGTTTTTTCATATGTCGACTCGCCTGCCCAGCCAGCTCACCGCCGCCGAAGCCGCCGACACGCTCGGCATCAGCGTGGCCACGCTGTATGCGTATGTCAGCCGGGGAATGCTGGCGTCGTCGCCGGATGCGCGGGGCAAGCATCGTCTGTACGACGCGACCGAAGTGCGCCGTCTCGCGCGACGCAAAGCCGACGGCAAGCGCGCCGGCAAAGTTGCGCAGAAAGTGCTTGATTGGGGCGTGCCGGTGCTGGAATCGTCGATCACGCTGATCGCTGACGGCCGGCTGTTCTATCGCGGTCACGATGCGGCCGACCTCGCGCGCAGCGCGTCGCTGGAAGACGTCGCGGCGTTGCTGTGGGAATGCAGCCCGCGACGTATCGCCGATGCACCCAGCGCGTTGCCCGCGCCGCTGAATGGCGCGCAATGGGCGGCGTGGCTGAAGTTATGGGGTGACAGCGCACCGCTCGATCGTGCGTCGGTGCTGCTGCCGGCCGCCGCTGCACAGATGCCGCGCGTGTGGGCGCTCGGCCGGGACGCGCAACTGGATACCGCGTGTTCGGTAATGCGCCTGCTGGGCGCGGCGATGATGTCGACGTTGCCGTCGAACGAGCCGTTACACCGGCAACTCGCCGCCGCGTGGGGCGTGCGCAACCGACAACAGGCGGGCGTCTTGCGTGCGGCGCTGGTGGCCTGCGCCGATCACGAACTGAACGCGTCCACGTTCACGGTGCGCTGCATCACGTCGACCGGCACGCATCTGTTCGGTGCGATTGCGGGCGGACTCGCCGCATTGTCGGGGCCGCGCCACGGTGGCGAAACCGCGCGCGTGACGGCGTTGCTGGACGAAGCGTCGCGTGCGCCCGACCTCGACCGTTTTCTCGCGACGCGACTCGTGGACAGCGATCAAGCCGGTTACGGCGGCGTGCTGTCCGGTTTCGGACATCCGCTGTATCCGCACGGCGATCCGCGTGCGAGGCTGTTGCTGGAATTGCTCGACGCGTGCGCGCCCGCCCGCTCGCCGCTTGCCGCGATCAACGCGCTGGTGCGCGCCGTGCACGATACGACGGGCGCCGCGCCGACGCTCGATTTCGCGCTGGCCGCGATCGAGCGCGTGCTGGGCTTGCCGGCCGGCGCCGCGTTCACGTTGTTCGCGGTCGGGCGATCGGTCGGCTGGATTGCGCATGCAATCGAGCAGCGCAACGACGGCCGCCTGATCCGGCCGCGCGCGCGCTATGTCGGCGAGTACGACGCATCGTGACCGATACGGCGCGCGCCGTCGTTCAGATTGCCTGCAACCAGCGCGGCATCCAGCTGCGCACGGCCGCACGACCCGTCGACCATGCACGCGCCGCCGCCGTCGATGTCACCGGCGCATGGACCGAACCGCTGGCGATCCGCACCGCGAGACGCGTGCCGGATTGCCCCGCGCTGACCCACGCGAGCGCATTGCGCGGCAGTTCGAACGACTCGCCGGCGTCGAGCCAGTAGTCTTCCGCGTCGCCGTCGACAGTCAGCCACACCTGGCCCGCCATCACGTTCAGCACGAGCGGCTGGCTGGCACGCCACGCGCTCACTGGCTCGCGTGGTTCGAGTTCGAAAGTCCGTATTTCTCTCATCGCAAATCCCCCTTGACGGGCATTTATTGGTTATCTAATTATTGCGGCGTTCAGTGGGCGCGCACATGCACACTTCCGGACAGTTTCAGTGGAACTGTGCAGCTGGAAAAACGGACAGTTGATGGAATTGACTGCGTTCGAGTGTGCGCGTCCGCGTCTGTCAGACTTTTGCGAGACCGTATGAAACTCGATATCGCGCTCGATCGCGACAATGGCGTGCCGCTGACCGAGCAGATCGTCAGCGGCGTGACGACGTGGATTCGCACGCGCGCCGCGCATCCGGGCGCGAAGCTGCCGTCGATCCGCCAGTTCGCCGCCGACTACGCCGTGAGCCGCTTCCCGGTGATCGAGGCCTACGACCGGCTGGTGTCGCTCGGCTATCTCGACTCGCGGCAAGGTTCGGGCTTTTATGTGTCGGAGCGGCAACCGTCGTCGAACGGCGCGCAGGGATCGTCGGACCCGCGCCGCGCGGAGGACGAGTCTGGCCATATCCATCAGCAGTTCAACCATCCGGGCGAATCGCTGAAGCTCGGCAGCGGTTTTATTCCCGAAGCCTGGCGCGACGTCGATGCACTCGGCCAGGCGATCCGTCACGTATCGCGCGTCGATCCGGCGGCCATGATCGATTACGCGACGCCGCTCGGCAACGGCGTATTGCGCGAGCATCTGCAAAGCCGCGTCGCGCAACTCGGCATTGGCTGCGACGCGTCGCAGGTGCTGATCACCAACGGCGCGAGCCAGGGGCTCGACCTGCTGATGCGCTACATGCTGAAAGCCGGCGACACGGTGCTGGTCGAGGATCCCGGCTACTACAACCTGAACGGTCTGCTGAAGCTGCACGGCGTGCAACTGCTCGGCGTGCCGCGTACCCGGCTCGGACCGGATATCGATGCATTGACCGCGCTGTTGAAGCTGCACCGGCCGAAGCTGTTTTTCGTCAACACGGTGTTTCACAATCCGACCGGCACGACGGTCGCGCCGCAGGTGGCGTTCCGTCTGCTGCAACTCGCGCGCGAACATGATTTCTCGATTGTCGAAGACGACATTTACGCGGACTTCCAGAGCGACCCCACCGACCGCCTCGCGACGCTCGATCAACTCGACCACGTGATCTATCTCGGCGGGCTGTCCAAGACGCTGTCGTCGTCGTTGCGCATCGGCTATGTGATCGCGAAGCCGGAGATCATCAAGGATCTCGCGGACATCAAGATGCTGACCAGCATCGGCAGTTCGCGCTTCGCCGAAGCCGTCGCGGTGGCGATGCTGGAACGCGGCGCGTATCGCAAGTATCTGGACCGGTTGCGTCGCAGGATGCGCGATGCGCTCGGCACGACGGTGCAAACGCTGGAAGACAGCGGATGGGAAGTGTTCGAAAACCCGCTCGGCGGAAAATTCGTCTGGGCGCGCGTGCCGCATGTCGCCGACGCCGCGCGGCTCGCCGAATGCGGAATGCCGCTTGGCGTGACCGTCGCGCCGGGCAGCTATTTCCGGCCATACGGCGAAGTCACGCCGTGGATCCGCATCAACGCCGCGCACACGCTCGACCCGCGCGCGCAAGCGTTTTTCGAGGCCGCCGCCGCGCTTCCGGGCTAGCCGCGACACGCATCGCGCGCCGCGCATTCCCGAAGCGCGGCGCAGCGCTTTTCCCTAGAATGGCAGCTTCTCCCGCCCGCCGCGCGCGCCTTGCCGCCTTCCATGCCCAATCCGCCGAACGCCGCTCCGTCCGACATTTCCCCTGCCGCTCCCACGCCTTCGCCGCGCTCGCTGACCGTGATGTTGTGGGTCGTCGCGACCGGCTTCTTCATGCAGACGCTCGATTCCACCATCGTCAACACCGCGTTACCCGCGATGGCGACGAGCCTGGGCGAATTGCCGTTGCGGATGCAGTCGGTGGTGATTGCGTATTCGCTGACGATGGCGGTGATGATCCCCGTGTCCGGCTGGCTGGCCGACAAACTCGGCACGCGGCGCGTGTTCATGAGCGCGATCCTCGTGTTTACGATTGGGTCGGTGCTGTGTGCCAATGCGCATACGCTGAATCAGCTGGTGATCTTCCGGATCGTGCAAGGCGCGGGCGGCGCGATGCTGTTGCCGGTCGGACGTCTTGCCGTGCTGCGCACGTTTCCGGCCGAACGCTACCTGCCCGCGCTGTCGTTCGTCGCGATTCCAGGTCTGATCGGGCCGTTGATCGGACCGACGCTCGGCGGCTGGCTGGTGAAGATCGCGTCGTGGCACTGGATCTTTCTGATCAATGCGCCGGTCGGGATCATCGGCGTGATCGCGGTGAGCATCTTCATGCCCGACAGCCGCAATCCGAACACCGCGCCCTTCGATCTGAAAGGCTATCTGATGCTGGTGGTCGGGATGGTGTCGATCTCGTTCGCGCTCGACGGCCGCACCGAGTTCAACGTGCAGCACGCCACCGTGCTGATGCTGCTGGTTTTGAGTCTGGCGAGTTTCGTCGCTTACGGACTGCACGCAAGCCGGGTCGCGCAACCGATCTTTCCGCTCGATCTGTTCAAGATTCACACCTTCAGCGTGGGCTTGCTCGGCAACCTGTTTGCGCGGATCGGCAGCGGCGCGATGCCGTATCTGATCCCGCTGCTGTTGCAGGTGAGTCTCGGTTATAGCGCATTCGAAGCCGGGTTGATGATGCTGCCCGTCGCCGCCGCCGGCATGGCCGCGAAACGGGTCGTGACGAAACTGATCATCAAGTACGGCTACCGGCAGGTGCTCGTCACCAACACGGTCCTGGTAGGACTCGGCATGGCGAGCTTTGCGCTGATGTCGCCGAACCAGCCGATGTGGCTGCGCCTCGTTCAGCTCGCGATCTTCGGCGCGGTGAATTCGATGCAGTTCACCGCGATGAACACGTTGACGCTGAAGGATCTCGG
This sequence comes from Paraburkholderia sp., assembly GCF_028283785.1. GTDB lineage: Bacteria > Pseudomonadota > Gammaproteobacteria > Burkholderiales > Burkholderiaceae > Paraburkholderia. The sequence continues at coordinate 493,995 of NZ_JAPWKB010000018.1, forward strand.
CACCGGCGGCGCGAGCAGCGGCAACAGCCTGTTCTCGCTGGTGCAGATGCTGTCGATGAGTCTGGGCGTGACCGTCGCGGGCGCGCTGCTCGCGACCTTCACCGGGCTGATTCATCGCGTGACGGAAGCGAACACCTTGCCGGCCTTCCACGCCACCTTCCTGTGCGTCGGTTTCATCACGGCCTGCTCGTCGTGGATTTTCGCGCAGCTTTCACCGGACGTCCGGCGCGGCGCAAAGAAAAGCGATCCGTCGGAAAGCACGTAAAAACAGCCCTGCGATAGCGACGGTTTCGCCATCGCCACGACGCATCGCGAACCGGCGTCACGCCGCGACCGCGCACACGGCGCACCACCGCTGTGCGCTGCGATCCGCCGCGCGTCGCAATGCATGCACAAGCACCGTACATTGGCGCGATCGTGATCGGCGAACCACACCAAACAGCGAAGTTCCGTCACTCGCATGGATCTTGCTCGCCTATCCTATAAAATCGCATGAACGCGCCGCGAAACCGGCCACGCGCAATCCGCCGCAACCGCCCCGCTGCCCCTTTTTGACGACCGACACCATGAGCATGATCGAACTCGATCCTCCCGGCTTTCAGCCTCCTCGCCCGATCGCCGGCGACGAAGGCTCCCGGCGCACCGTCCTGTACGGCGGCTACACGGTTTTCAGCGTCTTTCAGCCGGTTTTTTCGGTGTCGCACCGTCGCGCGATCGGTTATCACGCGTCGTTGCGCGCGCATGACGAAAACACCCGTCAGGTGCCGTCGCACGAAGTGTTCACGCAAGCCGCGCGACGCGGCGATCTGCTCGAACTCGGACGGTTGGCGGAATCGCTGCATCTGGGCAATTTCAACGCATTCGACAGTCACGACGAATGGCTTTTCCTGAGCCTGCATCCGGCCGCGCTGATGGACACGAGCTACGGCGACGCCTTGCTCGCCGGTCTGAAAGCGCTCGGTTTGCCGCCGCAACGCGTGGTGCTCGAAGTGTCCGAGCAAGCCGGCGGCGAGACTACGCGTTTCGCGGAAATCATCGATGCGTTGCGCAAATCCGGTTTTCTGATCGCGCTCGACGGGTTCGGCGCGAAGCATTCGAACATCGACCGCGTGTGGAATCTGCGGCCCGATATCGTCACGCTCGACCGCTGCATCCTCGCGCAGGCGAACGAACATGCGCACATCGAGCGCGTGTTGCCGGGCATCGTGTCGATGCTGCATGAGTCCGGTCAGCTGGTGCTGATGGGCGGCCTGACGACCGAACGCGACGCACTGATCGCGCTCGAATGCAACGTCGATTTCGTGCAGGGTCTGCATTTCGCCGGTCCGAGCGTGGACCCGGTGATGCCGCAAGTCGCGGCGAATCTGATGGACACGCTGTCCGCGTCGTTGCGCGAGAAGGTCGCCGCTCGCGAGCGGGCGCAGACCACGCGTCTGACGCCGTATGTGAGCGCGTTGCAAACCGCGAGCGGGCGGCTGGCGGCGGGGGAATCGGTGGCGATTGCGACGGCGCCGTTGCTCGCGCTCGGCGAGACCGCGCGCTGCTTTATCCTCGACGGTTCTGGACGGCAGATCGGCGACAACGTGCTGCCGTCAGGCCGCGCGTCGCAACGCGCGAAGCGGTTCCGGCCGCTGCTGCATTCCGAAGGCGCAAGCTGGGAGCGTCGGCCGTATTTTCTCGGCGCGATGCGCACGCCCGGTCATGTGCATCTGACGCCGCCGTATCTGTCGATCAACGAGGCGCATCTGTGCGTCACCGCGTCGATCGCGGCGCAAGGCCCGACCGGCATGCAGGTGCTATGCGTCGATATCAACTGGGAAGTCGCGGCGCATCGCGGTTGATGTGCGCTCATGCGCGGCGGCCGTGTTGCGCCGCATCGCGCGGTCGAGCAGATGCAGGATCGCGGTCCGCCCGAATGCGCGGTTGACTGCTTCGAGTTGCGCGGCATGCGTGACGATCCGCAGCGCGACGATGGCCGGACATGCATCCGCGCCGGACATGCCAACCGACACATCGATCAATCCGACGATTTCGCCATCGCGCAGCAATGCGATGCACGGCGCGCCGTCGATCGACACGGTCTGCGCATAGCCGATCCGCAACGCGAATCCGAGCGTGCGCGTGCGGCTCGCCGCGACCGCCCATTTCTCCGACAACCCGGTGCCCACAATCGCGGACGCGACCACCTTATCGTCCGTCACGAGCGGCGCATCGGCGACCAGCCGCAACACTTCCGCCCGATCCTGCGCGTCCAGCGCCGCCCGCAAACGCTCGACGACCCGCGCGTGCGTGGCCGGATCGACGCGTTCGGGCGCGGCGACCTGCGTGTCGTGCCGATGCGCATCGTGCCGCTGCAAGCGCGCCTTCGCGCGGTGAACCAGTTGCCGGCAACCGGCCGGCGTTCTATCGAGAATCTTCGCGATCTCCGCGTAATCGCAGTCGAACGCTTCATGCAGCACGAAGGCCGCGCGTTCGGCGGGCTTTAGCCGTTCGAGCATCAGCATCACGCCGTACGACAGATCCGCCGCACGCAACGCCAGATCTTCCGCCGACGGCGCGACGCCATCGATCCACGGTTCCGTCATCCAGCCGATGCCGCCCGCCGCTCGCTCGCGCTGCGCATGTCGCAACCGATCGATCGCCGCATGGGTGGCGCTCGTCGTCAGCCACGCGGCGGGCGTGCGGATCTCACGCCGATCGGTCAGTAGCCATTTGAGCCAGACGTCCTGCACGACGTCCTCGGCTTCCGCACGGCTGCCGAGCATCCGGTACGCAAGCGCGAAAAGCCGCGCGCGGATCGCGTCGAAGGTGGGTAAGTCGAAGCTGTGATCGGTCATTGTCGAAACTCCGTGAACGTACAGCGCAGTGTTCGGTGCCCGGCGCGCAACGGGCGCGACGAAGGCGAAACGCATCGTCGACGCGTCCTGACCGGTTGACGTCAGGCGCGGGCAAAACGTGACAGCTTCCGGAAAAAATATTCCCCCACGCGAACCGTCGAAAGTGCGGGCAGGCCGTCACATTGCGCGGGTCCGATGCGTCATATCGGGAAAGCCGCGCCTGCATCGCGATGCAGGCGTGCGTTCCGGTGCAGCCGTGCCCCCTACTTTTCCGTGAGACGCCATGCGATCCCGTCCGATCCGTTCCGCAGATTTCCTGATGTCCGCCTACTCCAACCTCGTGCCGACCGTGATCGAGCAGTCTGGCCGCGGCGAGCGCGCTTACGACATTTTTTCGCGGCTGCTGCGCGAGCGGATCATTTTTCTGGTCGGTCCCGTGACCGAGCAGTCGGCGAGTCTGATCGTCGCGCAGTTGCTGTTTCTCGAATCGGAAAATCCCGACAAGGACATCTCGTTTTATATTAACTCGCCGGGCGGATCGGTCTACGACGGCCTCGCGATTTACGACACGATGCAATTCATCAAGCCGCAAGTCTCGACGCTGTGCACCGGCTTCGCGGCGAGCATGGGCTCGTTCCTGCTGGCGGCCGGACAGCGCGGCAAACGCTACGCGCTGCCGAACGCGCGGATCATGATCCATCAGCCGTCGGGCGGCGGTCAGGGCACCGCCGCCGACGTCGAGATTCGCGCGCGCGAAGTTCTGTATCTGCGCGAGCGTCTGAACAGGGTGTTCGCCGATCACACCGGCCAAAGCATCGAGCAGATCGCAAAAGACACCGATCGCGACAATTTCATGTCGGCGGAAGATGCGGTGGGGTATGGGTTGGTGGATGAGGTGCTGCAGCAGCGCGAGCGGCCGTCGCACGCAACCGACCGGTAACACAGCCGCCACACGCCATCGTGCGCCATCACGGCTCGATCGACGCAACCAGAAAAGCCCTCGAAACGAGGGCTTTTCTACTTTTAAGCGCCGTCACCGCATCGTCATGGAAACGGAGCAATCCTGTCCGGCGCCACGCAACCCTGCCCCGTTCCCGCCATTGTCGCTATCATGGGCGCGTTCTGCCGTGTTCGACGTTCGAGCCGGCGCTTCATTGGAGAATTACATGGCGTCATCCAACGACACCGTCAGCATGGCGCTCTTTTGCGACTTCGAGAACGTCGCGCTCGGCGTGCGCGATCTGAAGCTCGACAAGTTCGATATCAAGCTCGTCCTCGAACGTCTGTTGCTCAAAGGCAGCATCGTCGTGAAAAAAGCGTATTGCGACTGGGACCGCTACAAGAGCTTCAAGGGCACGATGCACGAAGCGAATTTCGAACTGATCGAAATTCCGCACGTGCGCCAGTCCGGCAAGAATTCGGCTGATATCCGGATGGTCGTCGATGCACTCGATCTCTGCTACACCAAGGCACACGTCAACACCTTCGTGATCATCAGCGGCGACTCCGACTTCTCGCCGCTGGTGTCGAAACTGCGCGAAAACGCGAAGCAGGTGATCGGCGTGGGCGTGCAGCAATCCACGTCGGATCTGCTGGTCGCCAATTGCGACGAATTCATTTTCTACGACGACCTCGTGCGCGAAAGCCGCCGCACGGTCGCGAAACAGTCGAACGCGAAGCCCGCGCAACCGGTAGCGCAACAGCCCGCGCAACCGTCCGCGAAACGCGCTGGCGACGAACCGAAAAAACCGAAGGAAGATGTCGAGGCGCGTCGCACGAAAGCGATCGAAATCGCCGTGCAAACCTTCGACGCGCTCGCCGCCGAACGCGGCGACAGCGGCAAGATCTGGGCGTCGGTGCTGAAGAACGCCATCAAGCGCCGCAAACCGGATTTCAACGAAAGCTATTACGGCTTCCGCGCATTCGGCAATCTGCTCGAAGAAGCGCAGGCACGCGGTCTGCTCGAGTTCGGTCGCGACGAAAAATCCGGCGCGTACGTGTATCGCGGCGCGGCCGTCAATCTGGGCGGCGACGCGTCGAACGAAGCATCGAACGAAGCGCCGGTCGAAACCTCGGGCGACACGTCCGGCGAAGCAATGGACGCGGCCGATGTATTCGCGCCGTCAGCGCCGTCCGGCGACGACTCGCAAGGCGGCAACCGTCACGATTCGCGTCGCAAGGGACGTGCAGCCCGCAAGGCCGCGCGCGCGGAAAACGAAACGATGCGCGACGAAACGCCCGCGCCGTATGTCGAGGATCAACCGGCGCCGCATGCCGATTCGCACCGCCGCGACACGCGCAATGCACCCGATACGCAGCGTCAGAAAGGATCCCGGAAAGGACGTCAGAAGGCCGACCGGACGCCGTATCCGGAGCCGCTGATCGAAGCGCCGATCTCGAACGAAGACAGCATGGCGGCCGCCGGTTTCGCGCCGGTCGTGGAAGCGGCGTACGAGCCCGCGCCCGAGGCGATCGTCGAGGAAGCTGTCGATATCGTGGCGCAGGAAACGATCGACGTCACGGCGGACGAAGCGCCCGCGAAGGCGCGACGTCCCGCCCGCAGCAGCCGCAAGACCGCCGCGAAGAAAGTGAAGAAAACGCCCGCACCGGCAATCGGCGATGCGCCCGACATTCACGCACCCGAGTCCGCCGCCGATCGGCCGCCAGTCGAAGCGCAAGCGCCTGAAGCCGTGACGGAGGCCGCAACCGAGGCCGCGCCCGCTGCGAAGAAAGCCGCGCGCAAGACCGCACCGCGCAGCCGTCGTCCGCGCAAGACGGCTGCAACGGATAACGAATAACGCGTAGCGCCGGCAATACCCGCCGGCAACACAAACCGGCGTTGCAAAAACAAAGGCCCGCATCCTGATTCAGGAGCGGGCCTTTTATCGTCACGGATCGAAGCGCCGCGGCACGTGCCGCGACGACGATCGCCGCGCGAACTTAAGCGAAGTTCTGTTCCGCGAACTTCCAGTTCGCGATCTTCCAGAAGCCTTCGATGAACTTCGGACGTGCATTGCGGTAGTCGATGTAGTACGCGTGTTCCCACACGTCGATCGTCAGCAGTGCCTTTGCGTCCGTGGTCAGCGGCGTGGCTGCGTTGCTGGTCGACACCAGGTCGAGCGAGCCGTCGGCCTTCTTCACCAGCCACGTCCAGCCCGAGCCGAACGTGCCGACTGCGGTCTTCGTGAATGCTTCCTTGAATGCGTCGAACGAACCCCACTTCGCGGTGATCGCTTCTGCCAGCGCACCCGACGGCTCACCGCCACCTTCCGGCGACAGGCTGTTCCAGAAGAACGTGTGATTCCACACTTGAGCCGAGTTGTTGAAAACACCGCCCGACGACTTCTTGACGATCTCTTCCAGCGACAGGTTTTCGAATTCCGTACCCTTGATCAGATTGTTCAGGTTCGTCACATAGGTCTGATGGTGCTTGCCATAGTGAAACTCGAGCGTCTCTTCCGACATGGTCGGTGCGAGTGCGTTCTTCGCGTACGGCAGCGGCGGGAGCGTATGTTCCATGGTGCTTTCCTTTATATCTGTTTGTGGGGGATCTGCGGATAACGCTGTAGAGCACTCGATTGTAGGCGACTTGGAATAACCCCGCAAACGCACGGCCTTTATCGAAAGCCCCTGTAAACATGCGGCGGCGCGGCTCGCGAGGCCGCGTAATTAATGCTCGGAGCGACTGCGCGCGAAGGTCAAAACTACGCGCGTGCGCGACACGTTCCGTCTGCGTTATCACGCGCTTCGTCGATGACCGGCGTGTGACCCGACGCGCTTTTTTTTGTTGCTATCGCGTTGTTCTCACGGGTCTTTTCGATGCTGTCCGCTGCGACGCCCGATGGGTCAGAAGCCGTCGGTCAGGCGCGGCTGGACGTCGGCGAGCGCGATGTCGGCGGAGCCGTCGGCGAGATGCACGGTCAGCGTGCGGCCCGGTTTCAGCGACGTCGGCGAGCGGACCGCGCGGCCATTCTGCGCGTCGAGCAACGCGGCATAACCGCGTTCGAGCGTGCGTTGCGGACTCAGCACGTCGAGCCGCGCGGCCAGCGTCGTCACGCGTGCGACCTGCCGTTCGTGCTGTCGCGACACCGCGCCGTCGAGCCGTTGCGCGAGCCCTTGCACCGCGCGCTGCTCCGCGGCGAGATCGGGACGCCAGCGTTGCCAGCGCATCTGCAGCAACGCGAAGCGCGCTTTCGCATCGCGCACCGGCCGTGCGCCCGACGACGCCAGCCGCACGCTCAATTGCTGCAGGTGCGTGCGTTGTCGCGCGAGCCGCTCGGTGGGCGACACGAGCCGCCGCGCCAGCCAGTCGAGTTGTTGCGCGCGACGCTCCATCATCCGGCCGAATCCGCGTGCGAGCGTGGTGTGGCGGTGATCGAGTTCGCGCAGCAGCAATACGCGCTGCGGACTGACGAGTTCGGCTGCGCCGGTCGGCGTCGGCGCGCGGACGTCGGCGGCGAAGTCGGCGATCGTGAAGTCGGTTTCGTGGCCGACGCCGCTGACCACCGGCAACGCGCTTTCCGCGATGGCGCGCGCCAGCACTTCTTCGTTGAACGCCCACAAATCCTCGATCGATCCGCCGCCCCGGCAGACGATCAGCACATCCACTTCGCGTCGCGCATTGGCCGCGTCGACCATCGCCGCGAGTTTCGCGCTGACGCCCGCGCCCTGCACCGGCGCCGGATACACGATCACCGGAACGTGCGGCGCACGACGCGCGAGCGTGGTCAGCACGTCGCGCAACGCCGCAGCCTGCAACGACGTGACGATGCCGATGCCGCGCGGATGTGTGGGCAACGCGCGTTTGCGTTCGGCGGCAAACAGCCCTTCGGCTTCGAGCTTCGCCTTCAGCTTCAGGAACGCTTCGTACAGCCGTCCCTGACCCGTGCGGCGCACCGCTTCGACGTTCAGCTGCAACTCGCCACGCGGTTCGTACATCGTGACGACCGCGCGCACCTCGATCCGGTCGCCTTCGCGCGGCGTGAATTCGGCGTATTGCGCGCGACCGCGGAACATCACGCAACGCATTTGCGCCTGCGCGTCCTTGATCGAAAAGTACCAGTGACCGCTCGCCGCGCGCGTGAAGTTCGACACTTCGCCCGACACCCAGACGAGCGGAAACGAGCGTTCCAGCATCGTCCCGATTGCACGGTTGAGCGCCGACACCGGCACGACGACATCGCCACCCGACGAGCCGGGCGACATAAGCGGATTTTCAGGATTCATGTGACAAAAATGTGGGACGGACCGCCCAGACGATAGACCGGACGGGGCTTCCACGTCCACCTTGTGCGCGAAATGCGAAAAGTGTCCACATTGGGGCATCGTTGTTTAGCCACTCATGTAAACGCCCCGCAAGCCTTGTGATTTCGACGCATGTCATTGATTTTTATCACTATTTATCATGCCTACCCTTGACCTTTGCCGATGTGCGCGGCCTGGATCGGCCCTCCGGGCCGAATCGAAGGCACTTTCTCCACAAAGTTATCCACAGGCCGTCGATGCGTCGCACCACATGTCGCGCGCTGCGCCCGGCACGTCGTCAGTTCGCCCGACGCGGCCGCGCGGCTTGCCCCGAACGACTTCGACGCGCTAGAGTCCCGGGTTCAAGGGCCGCGCGGCGCGGTCCTTCTGCGCGTGCCCGCTGGCCGCCCGGAAAACAGATTCACCGCGCCGACGCTGCCCTCGCGGCGGCATCGTAGCTGCCGTTTCATCTCACTGCCCGTCCGGAGAACCGCACCGATGCCTGTCCGCCCCGCCGTCATTACCTCCCGCCTTGCCGCACTCGCGCGCGCTGCGTTGCGCCGTCCGGGACACGCGCGATGAGCGAACTCAAGCACACCGTCGAAGCCCGGCTCACGCGCGAATGGCAGCAGCGCGGGCCGGTCGCATGGGCGCTGACGCCGCTCGCGTGCGTGTTCGGCATGATCGCGGCGGCCCGGCGCGCGGCGTTTTCGCTTGGCTGGTTGAAATCGGTGCGCATCGATGTGCCGGTGGTGGTGGTCGGTAACGTGACGGTCGGCGGCACCGGCAAGACGCCGACGGTGATCGCGCTGGTCGAAGGATTGCGCGAAGCGGGCTTTACGCCGGGCGTGGTGTCGCGCGGCTACGGCGCTCGCGTGAACACACCGACGCCGGTCACGGCAACCTCGGCGGCGAGCGTCGGCGGTGACGAACCGTTGCTGATCGCGCGACGCACCGGCGCGCCGGTGTACGTCTGCCCGGACCGCGTCGCGGCCGCGCAGGCGTTGCGTGCCGCGCATCGCGAGGTCGATGTGATCGTCAGCGACGACGGCCTTCAGCATTACCGGCTCGAACGCGATGCCGAGCTGGTCGTGTTCGATCACCGGCTGGGCGGCAACGGTTTTCTGCTGCCCGCCGGACCCTTACGCGAACCGCTGTCGCGCCATCGCGACGCGACGCTGATCAATAGCCCGTACGAACGCACCCTGCCGCCGTGGCCGAACACCTTCGCGCTCGAACTCGCGCCCGGCGACGCGTGGCATCTCGACAATCCGAAGCTGCGTCGTCCGCTGTCGCATTTCAGCGGCGAGCGCGTGCTGGCCGCGGCGGGAATCGGCGCGCCCGAGCGCTTCTTCGCGACCGTGCGCGCCGCCGGCATCACGCCGCAAACGCGCGCGCTGCCCGACCACTACGCGTACAGCGCGAATCCGTTCACCGACATCGACGTCGACACCATCCTGATAACCGAAAAGGATGCGGTAAAATTAGGGTCCTGGCACGATGCGCGCATCTGGGTAGTCCCGGTCGAAGCCGCGCTGGATCATCGCCTCATCGCATTAGTCGTGGAGAAAGTCCGTGGACGCTCGCCTGCTTGAAATTCTCGTCTGCCCGATCTGCAAGGGCCCGCTGTCGTACGACCGAGCTGCGCAGGAACTGATCTGCAGCGCCGACAAACTCGCGTATCCGATCCGTGACGGCATCCCCGTGATGCTGGTGGACGAAGCGCGTCAAACGGTCGAAGGCACGCCGGTCGAACCGCTCAACCCGGGCTCGGTTGCGTGATGACGGCCGTGACTTCCGCCGCTTCGAACGCCGCTGCGCCTGAAAGCGCGCCGCCGTTTATCGCCGTGGTGCCGGCGCGGCTCGCATCGACCCGTCTGCCGAACAAGCCGCTCGCCGACATCGGCGGCAAGCCGATGGTGGTGCGCGTCGCCGAACGCGCGCTCGCGTCGGGCGCGACCCAGGTGCTGATCGCGTCGGACGCGCAGGAAGTGCTCGACGTCGCGCGCGCTCACGGCATCGAAGCCATGTTGACGCGCGCCGATCATCCGTCCGGCACCGACCGTCTCGCGGAAGTCGCGTCTCACTTTGGCTGGTCGGACGACACGATCGTGGTCAATGTTCAAGGCGATGAACCCTTGATCGACCCGGCTCTGGTGCGCGGCGTAGCGTCGCACCTGGCCGCCAGCGACGGTTGCGCGATCGCCACCGCCGCGCATCCGATCACCGACCCGGCCGAAGTCTTCAATCCGAACGTCGTCAAGGTCGTGCTGGACGCGCGCAGCGTCGCGCTGTACTTCTCGCGCGCGCCGATTCCGTGGGCACGCGAAGCCTATCAACCGCATTGGCCCGACGTCGCGGCAATGCCCGCTGCGCCAGCGCTGGCGGCAGTTCATCGACATATCGGGCTGTACGCGTATCGCGCGAAATTCCTGCGCAGCTATCCGTCGCTGTCGATCTCGCCGATCGAACAGGCCGAAGTGCTCGAACAGTTGCGCGCAATGTGGCATGGCGAACGGATCGCCGTGCTCGTCACGCAGGATGCACCGCTGCCGGGCGTCGACACACCCGCCGATCTCGCTCGCGTAAGGGCTTTATTCGGGTCGTGAGGGTAAAAACCCGTGGCATAATCGGACGCTTGCGCGGACCATTCGCTAGCTGACGCTCGTCAGGATTTGCGCCCGATCTCCCCGCTTTCCGTCTTGCAGCGCCGTCTTTCAGACGTTTCGCGCACGGCGTAGTGCGGCCTGATCGAGAGGCGCCCCTGACCGAAGCGTGCGGATGCATGTCACGCGTCGCGACAGAATTCACATAGATCCGGAGATTTCACATGCGTTTGATTCTGTTGGGTGCTCCCGGCGCGGGCAAGGGAACCCAAGCTACCTTCATCAAGGAAAAATTCGGCATTCCGCAAATTTCCACTGGCGACATGCTGCGTGCCGCAGTCAAGGCGGGTACACCGCTGGGCATCGAAGCAAAGCGCTATATGGATGCGGGTGAACTGGTCACTGACGAACTCATCATCAATCTCGTCAAGGAACGCCTGAAGGACGACGACTGCCAGAACGGTTATCTGTTCGACGGTTTTCCGCGTACGTTGCCGCAAGCCGAAGCCATGAAGCAGGCCGGCGTCGCGATCGACTACGTGCTGGAAATCGACGTGCCGTTCGAAGACATCATCGAGCGGATGAGCGGTCGGCGGATGCATGCTGGCTCGGGCCGCACGTATCACGTCAAGTTCAATCCGCCGAAAGCCGAAGGCATCGACGACCTGACGGGCGAACCGCTGATCCAGCGCGACGACGACAAGGAAGAAACGGTCAAGAAGCGCCTCGACGTGTACACGAACCAGACCAAGCCGCTGATCGACTACTACAACGGCTGGGCCAACAACGGCGATCCGTCTACGCCGCTGCAAGCGCCGCAGTACCGTCGTATTTCGGGCCTCGGCAGCGTCGATGAAATTCGCACGCGCGTGTTCGACGCACTGAAGTAAGCATCACCGCGAGCCCCGGCTCACGCTGAAAAAAACCCGCCCAACTGGGCGGGTTTTTTATTGGTCGCGCACGATACACCCATCCGGCGACGGCGCGCCCCGCATCGTTCATCCCATTGCCCGCAGCGATCCAACCGCACCGCGTCTGCCGATTCCAGCCGTTACAATCGTCGTTCAAACGATTCCAACGACGGTTGCAAACCGATATCAAGGAGCAGACATGGAGATTCGCGACAACGTATTCCTGATCACCGGCGGCGCGTCGGGTTTAGGCGCCGCCACCGCGCGGCTGTTCGCTGAACACGGCGGCAAGATCGTGCTCGCCGACCTGAATCTGGACGCCGGCAACGCGCTCGCGCAGGAACTCGGCGGCGTGTTCGTCAAATGCGATGTAAGCCGCGAGGACGACGCCACCCAGGCCGTCGAAGCCGCGACGAAGCTCGGCACGCTGCGCGGGCTGATCAACTGCGCGGGCGTCGCGCCCGCCACGAAGACCGTCGGCAAGGACGGTCCGCATCCGCTCGACGCGTTCGCGCGCACCATCTCGATCAATCTCATCGGCACGTTCAACATGATCCGGCTGGCCGCTGCGGCCATGTCGAAGAACGAGCCGAACAGTTACGGCGAGCGCGGCGTGATCGTCAATACGGCGTCGGTGGCGGCGTATGACGGACAGATCGGTCAGGCCGCGTATGCGGCGTCGAAAAGCGGCGTCGTCGGGATGACGCTGCCGATCGCGCGCGACCTGTCGCGCAACGCGATCCGCGTGATGACGATTGCACCCGGCATCTTCGAAACACCGATGCTGCTGGGCATGCCGCAAGAGGTGCAGGACGCGCTGGGCGCGATGGTGCCGTTCCCGCCGCGGCTCGGCAAACCCGTCGAATACGCGATGCTCGCGAAGCAGATTTTCGACAATCCGATGCTCAACGGCGAAACGATCCGCCTCGACGGCGCGATCCGGATGCAGCCCAGGTAAGCGAAAAGCCGTCGAATGAAAAACGCCTGCGATGCGCTCGATGCGCGTCGCAGGCGTTTTGCCGTGTGCGGTGTGTGTGAGATTTGCCGGCGGTCGCGTTGCAAACCTACGCAAGCGCGTAGCGCGCGATGGCGAAACCTTCAGTCGTGGTCGTGATCGTTGTGCTGCGTGCGTTGTCGCAACTCGTGCAATTGCGACTCGACGACGGTTGCATCTTCCGCATCCGGACGTTCGCCCAGATAGCGTTCGAGATCTTCGAGCGCCGGGCGCAGATAATCGAGACGCGCATAAGCGAAGCCTCGATCGCGCACTTCTTCGATGCTTTCCGGCAGCAGGATCACGAGACGCTGCTGCACGGCAAGCAGCCGTTGCCAGCGTTCGGTCTGAAGATAGGTCGACTTCAGATTGCGCAGCATCCGCGCGACGATTTCACGCCGTGTCGCCGGTTGCAGCAGCAGACGCAACGCGCGCCCCACCGATTCACCCGCGGTTGCCACATACGGCTCCAGCATCTCGACCATCTCCGATTCCGACAGCGAATGTCCGCTGGTCGGATCGAGCATCACGTCGCCATCGGGCGTGGTCACGCGCAACAGGAAATGGCCGGGAAACGATACGCCGCGCACCGGAATACCGATCTGCTCGGCCATCTCCAGATACAGCACGGCCAACGAAATCGGGATGCCGCGCCGACGCTTCAACACGACGTTCAGATGACTGTTGTCGGGATCGTAGTAGTCGTTCAGATTGCTCGCGAAACCCAGCTCGCGAAAGAAAAACCGGTTCAGGATGCCGACTTTCTGCTTGATGTCGGCATCGTCGGGCATGCGGCGCAGCAGGCGCAGCACGAGCTCGTCGATCTCGGCGAGCGTGCCTTGCAGATCGAGATCCGGATACGCATCCTGCGCGAGCGAAAGCGCCGCCTCGGTCAGCGGAAGGCTGTCGTCTTCCGCGACGAGCGTGCCGAAATAGTCGAGAACTCGCGTCATCGTGATCACTTCACTCGCCTCTTGAAGTACGCGTACTTGAAGCCCATCAGCCAGAGCATACCGAAATATAGCGCGGCAAACAGGACGAGACACGCCGCGAGCAGCACCATCCGCGCGACCGGCTGGTCGTGCAAGCCGATCCAGTCGAAGCTGATGTTGAACCAGTGCATCGCGCCGGCAAGCACGAGGCACGCACCCACCAGTTGTACGAAAAACGTCAGCCACCCGGCTGACGGCATATAGATACCGCGGCGCCGCAGCATCACGAACAGCAGCGATGCGTTGACGCAAGAGCCGAGCCCGATGCTCAACGTCAGACCGGCGTGCGAGAAGATCGGCACGAACACGTAGTTGCTCAACTGTGTGACGATCAGCACGCCAATCGCGATCTTCACGGGCGTCTTGATGTCCTGCTTCGCATAGAAGCCGGGCGCCAGGATCTTGATCAGGATAAGCCCGATCAGACCGACGCCGTATGCAGACAGCGCACGGCTGACCATCACGACCGAATGCGCGTCGAACTTGCCGTAGTGGAACAGCGTGGCCGTCAGCGGTTCCGCGAAGAAGAACAGCGCGACCGCGCTGGGCGCGGCCAGCAGGAAGGTCACGCGCAAGCCCCAGTCGAGCAGCGACGAATATTCTTGCGGATCGGCATCGACGTGGGCTTTCGACAGGCTCGGCAACAGGATCGTGCCGAGCGCGACGCCGAGCAGCGCGGTCGGGAATTCCATCAGACGATCCGCGTAGTTGATCCACGATACGGCGCCTGGCCCGATATGCGATGCGATATTGGTATTGATGATCAGGCTGATCTGTTGCGCGGACACCGCGAATACCGCCGGACCCATTTTCGCGAGCACGCGTTTGACGCCCGGATGCGCCAGCGCACGCACCGGATTGAGGCCGATGCCAGGCAACATGTCGATCTTCTTCAGACCGGGCAACTGCACGAGAAACTGCAACACGCCGCCCGCGATGACCGCCCACGCGAGCGCGTAGACCGGCGTGCGCATATGCGGCGCGACCCACACGGCCGCGACGATGAACGCGACGTTCAGCAACACCGGCGCGAACGCGGGCAGCGAGAAGTTCTTGTACGTGTTGAGCACCGCCGACGCGAGCGACGTCAGCGAAATGAAGATGATGTACGGGAACATGATCCGCGTCATCGATACGGCCAGCGGATACGCACCGCCGTCCGAACGCAACCCGGACGCGACCAGGAACACCACGAACGACGCCCCGACGATGCCAAGCACCGACAGCACGACGAGCGCCCACGCGAGCACCGTGGACGTGGCATCGACGAGCGCCTTGGTGGCGTCGTGACCCTTCTGGTTCTTGAACTCGGCGAGGATCGGGACGAAGGCCTGCGAGAACGCGCCTTCCGCGGAAATCCGGCGCAGCAGGTTTGGAATGCGAAACGCGACGTAGAATGCGTCGGTATACGCGCTGGCGCCGAAAGCTCGGGCGATCAGCGTTTCGCGGGCCAGTCCGGTCACGCGAGACAGCAACGTGAAGCCGCTGACCGTCAGCAGGGCTCGGAATAGATTCATGGGGCGCTTATTATACGGGTGCCGTAACAGGGGGCGACGAGCCAGGAAGCGATTCGGACCGATTTATCGGACATACGTTCGCCTGAATGCTCTTTTCGCGACGATCCGGCGGTCCGGTGAGACCGGGTTTGCGGCAGGTTAGCGGTTCTTTCGTGCTGCTTTTGCACTTCGTTGACAGTGCTCTGGCGGTACGTTGTCGATTGCTCGCCGCCCGCCGTGACAGCCCTCTACACCACGCTGCCGGTCGAACCGCACGCACCGGCGTTTCTTCCTTCAACGCTTTGCGGTTGTCACGTGCCTGATTTTGTTGCTATAATCTCCGGTTTCGAAGCTCGCTCAATTTTCGGACCGTTCTGAAAAGACACCGAATACGCGCCGCAAGCGGTTCATCGGGCAGCGCGACCGGAGCCTCGCTTCACGTGGTTGAATGAGGTTTTTCGACATTTTTGCGCCCTTGGGCAATCGCTCTCAGGGGTTCGGATCAAAAAGCAGCGCCCTGTCCACTTGAAGGCTGGGTACTGGAAACAGGAACAGGATAAGGAACCGTCATGGCAAATACCGCACAAGCACGCAAGCGCGCCCGCCAGGCCGCCAAAGCCAACTCGCACAACTCGGCACTGCGCTCGAAGTTCCGCACGGCTATCAAGGCTGTTCGCAAGGCGATCGACGCCGGCGATCAGACTAAGGCTGCTGAAATCTTCAAGCTGTCGTCGAAGCAGATCGACATCATCGCCGACAAGAAAATCGTTCACAAGAACAAGGCAGCTCGCCATAAGAGCCGCCTCGCTGCAGCCATCAAGGGTCTGCAAGCGCCGGCAGCGCAGTAAATCCGGTCAGCCCGCTTCGGTGGGCTACCTCCTGTTTCCGCTGCGTCATGAAAGCCCGCTTTGGCGGGCCTTTTTTGTTTGGCCAATCTTGTTTGGCCGATCTACGCAGACTCACGTGAGACAGACGCAAAAAAAGCCCGCAACTGCGGGCTTTTTTCATATTCAGTGCGACGGTGAGGCAGTGACTTAGCATGTGAGACTCGTGAGTCGTGCTGCAACTCATGTCCCACAGCTCAACGGCCGCTGCCCTGCTGCGTGCCATGCTCCGGCGGCAATTCGCACGCTTCGGTGACGACCAGGTCGTTGTCTTTTGCGAAGTTCATCACGAAGTCGAAGGCCATGGGTTCGATCTCGCGCAATCGCGAATCGAGAATCACGCACTTGAGGTCGTCGAGCATCGTGGGGCGCACGTACAGCGAATACTGCAGGCGCCGGTTCGGCCCTCGCGCTCCCGGTCCGAACATTGACATCACGCCGGCGAGGCGCTCCGACCAATCACTCGGTCGAAACTTCTTCCCGCTCTTGGTAATGCCCTGAATGAAATATTCGGTTGGGGGTGCTTCGGCCATGTAGGGATACCTATGTGACTGTCCGGCGACGTGCCAGCGAATGCGGCTTGCCTGAATGCCTTACCTGAGCGCCTGACCAGGCGCACGACACACGACCCTGCGGATCTCGCCGCCAATGCTGAACGGCCGCAAAAACCGACCTCAACAAGCGCCGCGACCGCGCGCCTTGCGGCACGTATGCAGACCGCGTGAGCCATGTCCAGCAAGCGTGTAGCCTGCCTGCCGGGCTTCGGGAAAACCTTGCGATTATAGCGCAGAGAGGCTCTTTCCGCACTGCACACAAGACCTTGTAATGGCCTGTACATCGGCTTTCAAAAAGCCTGCCGACGCGAAACCAAAGCTTTTGGCCGACTCGTCAAACGTGTTGAAATCCTTTATGCTGCTTTGAGTTACCACAAAAAACGGCGGCGCTGCCCGGTCCTTCGGCCGGAATAGACCGCCGTATTTGTTTTATGACCGCCAAGAAAATTCGCCACTATCTGCAGTTCAAGGATTTCTCGCTGGAAGATTACGAGTACGTGCTCGAACGCGCGCGCATCCTGAAGCGCAAGTTCAAGAACTACGAGACCTATCATCCGCTCCATGACCGCACGCTTGCGATGATCTTCGAGAAGAACTCGACACGCACGCGTCTGTCGTTCGAAGCAGGCATCTTCCAGCTCGGCGGCCATGCCGTCTTCATGAGCACGCGCGACACCCAGTTGGGTCGCGGCGAACCGATCGAAGACGCCGCGCAAGTCATCTCGCGGATGGTCGACATCATCATGATCCGCACGTTCGGTCAGGACATTCTCACGCGCTTCGCAGAGAACTCCCGCGTGCCGGTCATCAATGGTCTGACGAACGAATATCATCCTTGCCAGGTGCTGGCCGATATCTTCACGTATTTCGAACATCGCGGTCCGATTCGCGGCAAGACGGTCGCGTGGGTCGGCGATGCGAACAACATGCTGTACACGTGGATCGAAGCAGCGCAAATCCTCGGCTTCAAGCTGAAGCTGTCCACGCCGCCGGGCTACCAGCTCGACCGCGCGATGGTCGCCGACGAAAGCGTGCCGTTCTTCGAAGAGTTCGACGATCCGAACGACGCCTGCACCGGCGCCGATCTCGTCACCACCGACGTCTGGACCAGCATGGGCTTCGAAGCCGAGAACGAAGTGCGCAAGCAGGCATTCGCCGACTGGTGCGTGGACACCGACATGATGGCGCGCGCCAACGCCGACGCGCTGTTCATGCACTGCCTGCCCGCGCACCGCGGCGAGGAAGTCAGCGCGGATGTAATCGACGGACCGCAGAGCGTCGTATGGGACGAAGCGGAAAACCGCCTGCACGTACAGAAAGCGTTGATGGAGTTTCTGCTGCTCGGCAAGCTCAATCACTGAGCGACACGCCGCGCGTACGCGTCTGAAATGAAAAACGCCGGGACTTGAAGTCCCGGCGTTTTTTTATCCGCGCAACCGATACCGCCAGCGGTCTATCACAGACACAAAGGCTCGGCTTCGAGCGTCACGCCGAATCTGTCGTGCACATCGCGCTGGATGGCCTGCGCCAGCGCGAGCACGTCGGCGCCGCTCGCACCGCCGCGATTGACGAGCACCAGCGCCTGTCGTTCGTGGACGCCCGCAGCGCCGATCGAGCGGCCCTTCCAGCCGCATCGGTCGATCAGCCAGCCGGCCGCGAGTTTCACGCTGCCGTCCGGCTGACGATACGACACCACCTCCGGCTCACGCGCATGCAGCGCGTCGAATTGCGCGGCGTCGATCACCGGATTCTTGAAGAAGCTGCCCGCATTGCCGAGTTCGAGCGGATCGGGAAGCTTCGCGCGACGCACCGCGACGACCGCATCGAAGATGGCTTGTGCCGTGGGCGCGGCCGCACTGGAAGCGCCATCGGCATTCAGATGACGCGCCAGATCCGCGTAACCGGCGCGCGGTGTCCACGCTTTCGGCAGACGGAACGTCACCGACGTAATCACGAACCGGTCGCGCCCTTCCCGCTTGAAAAAGCTGTCGCGATAACCGAACCGGCACGCAAGCGCGTCGAGTTCGACCGTCTCGCCGGTTGCCAGCGCCACGGCCCGCAACGACGCGAAGCGCTCGCACATTTCCAGCCCGTATGCGCCGATATTCTGGATCGGTGCCGCGCCGACCGTGCCCGGAATCAGCGCGAGATTTTCGAGGCCCGGCAAGCCTTGCGACAAGGTCCACGCAACGAAGTCGTGCCAGTTCTCGCCCGCAGCCGCTTCGACGTACCACGCCTCGTCGTCTTCGCGCACCACGCGTCGGCCGCGCAACGCGATCAGCAGCACGAGGCCGTCGAAATCACGCGTCAGCACGACGTTGCTGCCGCCGCCGAGCACCAGCCGCGCCAGACCCGCCGCGCGCGGATCGCGCACGGCCTGCATCAACTGCGCTTCGCTTTCGATCCGACAAGCGAGGCGCGCACGCACGTCGAAGCCGAACGTGTTGTGCGCGAGCAGCGGGTAAGCGGCGTCAAACTGGATGGGAGCAAACTGCGACATCGGCCTGGAATGGGTGTGAATCGGGTTTGAAAGCGGAGAAATCGTCCTGAAGCGCCGCGCGACGCGCGCCGTCCTTGGGCAAATGGGAACGGCGTCGGTAAAATGACGTCCGGTCCGTGATTATAGCGAGTGCCCTGCGCGCCGCCGTCCGGTGGCGTCCGGCACCGCAGCACTATTGGGAGAAAGCAATGCCATCGTTCGACGTCGTCTGCGAAGCCAACATGATCGAAGTGAAGAACGCGATCGAGCAGTCCAACAAGGAAATCTCGACGCGCTTCGACTTCAAGGGGTCCGACGCGCGCGTCGAACACAAGGAACACGAACTCACCATGTTCGCCGACGACGACTTCAAGCTCGGTCAGGTCAAGGACGTGATGGTGTCGAAAATGGCCAAGCGCAGCGTCGATGTGCGGTTTCTCGACTACGGCAAGATCGAGAAAATTGGCGGCGACAAGGTCAAGCAGGTCGTCACCGTGAAGAAAGGCGTTTCCGGCGATCTGGCCAAGAAGATCGTGCGTCTCGTGAAAGACAGCAAGATCAAGGTTCAGGCCAGCATTCAGGGCGACGCCGTACGTATCACCGGCACCAAGCGCGACGATCTGCAAAGCGTGATCGCGCTGCTGCGCAAGGACGTGACCGACACGCCGCTCGACTTCAACAACTTCCGCGACTAGGCGGCACGGCAGCACCCGCTGCCCGCGCGAACGCCGGCTAGTTGCCGTCGTTCGCGGCCTGCGCCGCGGCTTTCTTCCTGTCGCCGATGCGGCTTTCCTGGCCCGCCTTCAGCTTCGCGATATTGCCGCGGTGACGCCACACCAGCAACGCGCTCATCGCGACGATCGACAATGCGATCACGTTGGTGCCGAACAGGAAGCCGTCGAAGATCGGTGCGAACACGGCGGCGGACAGCGCCGCCAGCGACGAATACCGCGTGAAGAACGCGACGATCACCCAGGTCAGCAAGGTCGCGATACCGAGGATCGGGTTGATGGCGAGCAGCACGCCCGCCGCCGTCGCGACACCCTTGCCGCCCTGAAAGCGGAAAAAGATCGGGTAAAGGTGGCCGAGAAACACGGCAATGGCGGCCAGCGCGACCGCCGTGTCGCCGAGACCGAATTGCGGCCCGAAGCGCCGCACCAGCCACACCGCAAGCCAGCCCTTGAACGCATCGCCGAGTAGCGTCAGGATCGCCGCCTTCTTGTTGCCGCTGCGCAGCACGTTGGTGGCGCCGGGGTTTTTCGAGCCATACGAACGCGGGTCGGCGAGACCCATCGTGGCACTGACGATCACGGCAAACGACACCGATCCGATCAGGTAGGCAAGCACGGCGACGATCAGGTTTTGCATCTGGAATCTCTTATCAGTATCGGAAAGCGCGAACGGTGCGCCGGGTTGGCCACGCACTCATCCGGCCAGCGCCACGCAAACGGCGCACATTCTACCGGTCAGTCAGTCGACGCTCGCGCACTGCACGGCTTTCGCCTCGAGCAACGCGGTCAGCACCTGCGGCGCAAGGCTGACGAGAAAGCCGCGCTTGCCGCCGTTCAGCCAGATCCGGTCGAGTTCGAGTATCGTGGACTCGACGTACACCGGCATGGTCTTGCGCGTGCCGAACGGCGATGTGCCGCCGATCAGATAGCCCGAATGCCGGTTCGCCACGTCGGGCTTGCACGGCTCGACACGCTTCGCGCCGATCTGCCGCGCGAGATTCTTGGTGGAGACGGTGCGGTCGCCGTGCATCAGCACGATCAGCGGCTTCGCATGTTCGTCTTCCATCACGAGCGTCTTCACGACATGATGCTCGTCCACGCCGAGTTGACGCGCCGATTCACCGGTGCCGCCGTGCTCGACGTAATCGTAAGGATGTTCGCCGAACGCGACGCCGTGACGACGCAAAAACTGCGTCGCGGGCGTTTCGGAAACGTGTCTGGATTTACTCATCGGCGCATTGTAAAGGCGAGCACGGCCAACGCGCTATTGGCTGAACGGTCGATTGTGCGCGTTCTCCGGCTGTGGCACGATCGTTCGCAAATGCCCGGTACAGAGCATCGCAGTGCGTGGAATCCGGCTGATCCCCATCGGCCCGCATCACCTGGAAGGAGACAGCGTTGACGATAGCTTCATCTGCACACAGCAGCATCGATATTCCGGCGTTTCTGGCGGCATTGCCGGCCCGTATCAGCGACATTCCGGCGCTCGCCGCCGCGCGCGATCCACACCATGTCGCACTGATCGAAGACGCGCGGCAACTGAGCGCCGCACAACTGGCCAACGCGGTCGATGCCGCCGCCGCGCAGCTCCGCGCGTGGGGCGTGCGCGGCGGCGACCGCGTGATGATCGTCGCGGAAAACAGCATCGCGCAGATCGTGCTGCTGTTCGCGACCGCGCAGCTCGACGCGTGGGCGCTGGTGTCGAACGCGCGTCTGTCCGCCACCGAGCTGGACGCAATCCGTGCGCACGCGCAGCCCAGAATCGTCGCGTACGCGGTGGCGACGTCGCCGGACGCGCAGCAGCATGCGCTGCGCCACGACGCCCGCACAGCGCCCGCGCTGACCGTCGATATCGGTGAATGGGCCTATACGGTCGATCCCGCCGCCGTCCCCGAACCCACGCAAGCCGCCGCCGAGCAGCAATGCGCGGCGCTGATCTACACCACCGGCACCACCGGCGCGCCGAAAGGCGTGATGCTGTCGCATCGCAACCTGCTGTTTATCGCCGCGATGTCGAGCCGTTTGCGGCGCGTGAATCCCGACGACGTCGTCTACGCGGTATTGCCCATCTCGCATGTGTACGGCTTCGCATCGGTGTGTCTGGGCAGTCTGTACGCGGGCGCGACATTGCGGCTTGCGCCGCGCTTCGTGCCCGACGCGGTGCGTCGCGCATTGTCGGACGAGCGCGTGTCGATCTTTCAGGGCGTCCCCGCGATGCACGCCAAATTGCTCGAACACGTTCAGTCGAACGGCCATGCATGGTCCGCGCCGCGTCTTCGCTTCGCGTACTCGGGCGGCTCGCCGCTCGATGCCGCGTTGAAGGCGCATGTCCAGCGCGTGTACGGCCTCACGTTGCACAACGGTTACGGCATGACGGAAAGCAGCCCGACCGTCGCGCAGACCATGCTCGACGCGCCGCGCGACGATTGCTCGACCGGTCACGTGATTCCGGGCGTCGAGGTGCGTTTCGTGTCGATGCAAGGCGAAGACGTCGCGCCGGGCGAAATCGGCGAGTTGTGGGTGCGCGGCCCGAACGTGATGCTCGGCTACTACCGCAATCCCGCGCAGACGCACGACACCGTCACCGCCGACGGCTGGCTCAAGACCGGCGACCTCGCACGGCAGGACGCGGACGGCGCGATGCATATCGTCGGGCGCAGCAAGGAGTTGATCATTCGATCGGGCTTCAACGTGTATCCGGCCGAAGTCGAGCATGTGCTGAACGCGCATCCCGACGTCGTGCAGTCCGCGGTGATCGGACGCGCGGTGGAAGGCAACGAGGAAGTGCTCGCATTCGTCGAACTGACCGCGGGCGCGCAGGTGAGCACCGCGCAGTTGCTGGCGTGGTGCGCCGAACGGCTCGCGCCGTACAAGCGGCCGGCCGAGGTGCATGTGCTTGCGGCGTTACCGGCAGCATCGACCGGCAAGATCCTGAAGCATCGCTTGCGCGAGTGGATTGCGCGCTAGCGTCAGCGTCCGTCACGCCGGATCAGCCGCGTGGATGATGCGTCGCGTGCAGCGTCTTCAGGCGCTCGCGCGCGACGTGCGTGTAGATTTGCGTCGTCGAGATATCGGTGTGGCCGAGCAGCAGCTGCACCACCCGCAAATCCGCACCGTGATTGAGCAGATGCGTCGCGAACGCGTGACGCAACGTATGCGGCGACAGCGGCGCATGCACGTCCGCCGTGGCCGCATGGCGTTTGATGATGTACCAGAACTGCTGACGCGTCATGCCTTCGGCGCGCGCGGTGACGAACAGCGCGTCGGCCGAACGCGGACCGAGCAACGCCGGCCGCGATTCGCGCAGATAGCGTTCGATCCACGTGCGCGCTTCCTCGCCGAACGGAATCAGCCGCTCTTTCGAGCCCTTCCCCATCACCCGCACGACGCCGTCGTTGAGTCCGACTTCCACCGTTTTCAGCGTGACGAGTTCGGTGACGCGCAAGCCGCTCGCGTACATCAGTTCGAGCATCGTCCGGTCGCGCAGGCCGAGCGGCATATCGACGTCGGGCGCGCCGAGCAAAGCTTCGACCTGCGCTTCGCTCAAAGTGCCGGGAAAGCGCGGCGGCTGCTTGGCCGAGCGAATCCGCAAGGTCGGATCGACGCTCGCGCGATGCTCGCGGACGGCCCATCCGTAGTAACGCCGGAACACCGACAGCCGACGGTTCGCGGACGTCGCCTTGTCTTCGTGACGGGCCGCGCTGTACGCGTTCAGATCGGCTTCGGTGGCGCTGTCGAGTCCGCCGTCGCGGGTGTGCGCGAGCCACTCGCAGAACAGCCGCAAATCGCGGCGATAGGCGTCGAGCGTGTTGCGCGACAGGCCGTGCTCCAGCCACAGCGCGTCGCAGAACGCGTCGATGGATGCGTTGCTCGCGATCAGCATCGGCGACGCGGGCGCGTCGGCCTGAGCGGTCGTGCCGCCGGGTTCGGAAGTCAGAATGTCAGTCATGCGGGATCATGCGTACGGCACACCTTCGTGAGCGAGCAGCCAGCGTTTGACGCTGCGGAAAAAATCGTCGTTCGCGTGATTCGAAAAGCCGCCGATGCCGCTCGATGCGACGACCCGGTGACACGGAATCACGATGGGGAAAAAGTTCGCGCCGCACGCCTGACCGACCGCGCGCGGCGCACTGCCGAGCCGTTTCGCGACCTGGCCGTACGTCAGCACGACGCCGGGCGGAATCTCGCTGATTGCGTGCCACACGCGACGCTGGAACGCGGTGCCGAGCGCGGCGAGCGGCAGATCGAAACCCGCTGACGCCCGCTCGAAATAACGCTCGATCTGCGCTGCGGCGCTGGACGCGAGCGGCGAGTCGGGCGCGAGGTTCGGGATCGAGTCCGGCAGATAGACGATCTCGCGCACGTTCTCGCCTTCGAGCCGGATGCCGACCTTGCCGAACGGCGCATCGATCACAGCGTTGAACATGGTCCTTCCTTATGGCTTCGTGGTTCGGGTCTGATGGCGGTCGCGTTACTTTACGCCGCTTCGAGCGCCCAGTGGACATGCTCGCGCACCACCGCCGACGGATCGTCGGCGCGCGCGCGCAACGCATCGACGATCGCCGCGCGCACGTCGGCGCCAAGGCTTTGCGGCGACGCGCGCAACGCATTGCCCATCCCCACCGCGAGATTGCGCAACCAGCTTTCGTAGCCGATCCGGCGAATCGCGCTGCCTTGCATGCGGGTGTCGAAATCGGTCGCGCTCCACGCGAACAGATCGACCAGCGATGCGCGATCCAGACCGTGGCGCACATCGAAATCGGCGGCGGGCGCGGCTTGCGCGAACTTGTTCCACGGACAGACGAGCTGGCAATCGTCGCAGCCGTACACGCGATTGCCGATCAGCGGCCGCAAGTCTTCGGGGATGCTGCCTTTCAGCTCGATGGTCAGATACGAAATGCAGCGCCGCGCGTCGACCTTGTACGGCGCGACGATCGCGCCCGTCGGACATGCGCCGATGCAGCGCGTGCAACTGCCGCAATGCGCGCCGGCGGTTTGCGGCGCGTCGTCGGGCGCGGTCTGCGCATCGGTCGGCAACGGAATGTCGACGAAAATCTCGCCGAGAAAAAACAGCGATCCGGCGTCCCGCTGCAACAGCAACGTGTGCTTGCCGCGCCAGCCGACCCCCGCCTTCTGCGCGAGTTCGACCTCCAGCACGGGCGCGGAATCGGTGAACACGCGATAGCCGAATGCGCCGATCTCCGCTTCGATGCGATCGGCAAGTTGTTGCAAACGGTAACGCATCACCTTGTGATAATCGCGGCCGCGCGCATAGATCGAAACCACCGCCGCGGACGGATCGGCGAGCCGCGCATGTTCACGTTCGCGCCAGTCGCGACCGACGGCAAACGGTTGTGCGTGCACGGGTTCGGCGACATCGGGCGCAGCAGCGAGACTGTCGGTATCTGCCGTGCCGGATGCGCTTTCATGCGGCTTTCCATGCAAGGTTTCGGCGGGCAGATAGGCGAAACGCGCGGTAATCACACGTAGCGTACCGGCCACAAGCTCGGCCGGACGCGCGCGTTTCATCCCGTGTTTCGCCATATAATCCATCTCGCCGTGGCAGCCCGCTTCGAGCCATGCAGCAAGGTGCGGCTCGGCATGGGACAGATCGGTATCGCTGATACCGAGCGCACCGAAACCCAGTTCGCGGCCCCATGTCTTGATGCGTAGCGCGAGCGCTTCCAGCGCGGCTTCATCGAAACAGCGCAGGGTGCGCGCGTCGTCAACGGACGATGGCGCGCTGGATTCGGGATGCTGCGGACTTCGGTTCATCACGCCATTTTACGAGAATGCCCGTCAACTCCGATCACGCGATTCAACCGTCCGCTGCCGTTCTGCTCGAGCGCCGCTTCACGCTCGCGGACGAAGCCGCCACCGACGCGTTCGGCGCACGCTTCGCGCAAGCGCTCGAAGCGGTGCGCGCCGCGCCGCAGCGCGCGTTCACGGGCTTGCAGGTGCAATTGAACGGCGACCTCGGCGCGGGCAAAACCACGCTCGTGCGCGCCACCTTGCGCGGCCTCGGTCATACCGGCCGCGTGCGCAGTCCAACCTACACCCTCGTCGAGCCCTACACGCTGGAACGTCCGGCTGGGGAACTCGCGGTCTATCACTTCGATCTGTACCGTTTCACCGATCCGGCCGAATGGGCCGATGCAGGCTTTCGCGAATATTTCGACAGCGGCGCGGTTTGCCTCGTCGAATGGCCGCAACGCGCGGGCCGCCTGCTGGGCGTGCCGGATCTCGTTTTCTCGCTCGACGTCGACGGCGACGGGCGGCTGCTCGTCGCTCAGGCTTATAGCGAATCAGGAAAGGCATGTCTCGAAAGATGTTGATCAAACCGTTCCGCTCGATCGAATCGGCGGCGACCGCGTCGCATAACTGGCGGCGCAGGCAGATTCTTCAGGCGGGCGCATCGACGCTGGTGCTCGGACTGATGGCGCCGCGTCTCGCATTCGCCAGTTCGGTGCTCGGCGTGCGCGTATGGCCCGCGCGCGACTACACGCGCGTGACGATCGAGTCCGATCAGCCATTGCAGAACGCGCAGCAACTGCTGCAAGGCCCGGATCGTCTGGTGGTCGATCTGAGCGGTCTCGATCTCGATCAGGCGTTGAAAGACCTCGTATCGAAGATCACGCCGAACGATCCGCAGATTCAATCGGTGCGCGTCGGGCAGTATCAGCCGCACGTGGTGCGGATGGTGTTCGACCTGAAGGGGTCGGTTAAGCCGCAGGTGTTCACGTTGCCACCCGTCGGCACGTACAAATACCGGCTGGTGTTCGACCTGTATCCGGCCGTCGCCCCCGACCCGTTGATGGAACTGCTCGCGCAAAGCGAGCGCAAGCAGCAACGTCTCGATGCCGACAACGACGCCGCGCCGCCCGCCACGCTGAGCGGCCCGGCCACGGCACCGCCGTCACCGGGCGGCTCGCCGGACACCGGCAGCGAAGCGTTTTTCCAGCGTTACGCGCAAGGCGGCGGTCCGCCGGAAGCGCCGCCGGCGCCCGCGCATAGCGCACCGCCGCTGGCCGCCGTGCCGCCCACGCTGCACGCGCCGGCGAAGCCCAGCGCGCCGCCTGTGGCGATCGCGCGCAACAACAAACCCGCTGCGGGCGACGACAACGACAACGACGATTACGGCTTCACGACGCCGAAATCGGGCAAGGGCAATACGGTGCGGCTGCTGACCGTCGCGATCGATCCCGGACACGGCGGCGAAGATCCGGGCGCGATCGGCGGTGGCGGCACGTACGAGAAACACATCGCGCTCGACATCGCGAAGAAGCTGCGCGCGAAGATCGACGCGCAGCCGAACATGCGCTCGATGATGACGCGCGACAACGACTTCTTCGTGCCGCTGAACGTGCGTGTGCAGAAGGCGCGCCGGGTCGGCGCCGACCTGTTCGTGTCGATCCACGCGGATGCATTCACCACGCCGGAAGCGAGCGGTTCGTCGGTGTTTGCGCTGTCGTCGCACGGCGCGTCGAGCGCGGCCGCGCGCTGGATGGCGAACAAGGAAAACTCGTCGGACGAGATCGGCGGGATCAACGTCAAGTCGGCGGACGCGACGGTGAATCGCGCGTTGTTCGACATGTCGACCACCGCGCAGATCCGCGATTCGATGCGTTACGGCA
This sequence comes from Paraburkholderia sp., assembly GCF_028283785.1. Classification (GTDB taxonomy): domain Bacteria; phylum Pseudomonadota; class Gammaproteobacteria; order Burkholderiales; family Burkholderiaceae; genus Paraburkholderia. The sequence goes on from NZ_JAPWKB010000018.1 coordinate 521,357, forward strand.
ACTTCGTGCTGAAGGAAATCGGCGGGATCAACCGGTTGCACAAGGGCTCGGTCGAGCAGGCCGGTTTCGCCGTGCTCAAGGCGCCCGATATTCCGTCGATCCTCGTCGAGACCGCGTTCATCAGCAACCCGGACGAGGAACGTCGTCTGAACGACGATGCGTATCGCGACAAGATGGCCGACGCGATCCTGAAGGGCATCAAGCGTTATTTCGCGGCCAATCCGCCGCTCGCGAAGAGCCGGATGACGTGATGGACGACGATCGACGCGTGGGCGTCGAATGAAAAACGGCCGCTCGATGCGGCCGTTTTTTTTGCGCTTGCGATGCGGGCGCGGAGCAGGCTCACGCGTTCTTCGTGATACCGAGACGTTGCGCGATGCGCCCGCCGAACACGTTGACGGCGAGGCCGCCCATCACGAGGACCGCGCCGACGATTTGCGCGCCGCTGAGATCTTCGTGCAGAAACACCGACGCCGACGCGAGACCGACGATCGGCACCAGCAGCGAGAACGGTGCGACCTGGCTGGCCGGATAGCGTGACAGCAGGCGGCTCCAAAGGCTGTAGCCGAGCATCGTCGCGACGAACGCGAGGTAGATGATCGCGAAGATCGACGTCGCGCCGATGCCGGTCAATGCCGCTTCGATCCGTTGCGGGCCTTCGAGCAGCCACGACAGCGCGAAGAACGGCAGCGGCGGAATCAGGCTTCCCCACACGACCAGTCCGACCAGATCGACCTTGCCCGCTTTCTTCGTGACGATATTACCGAGCGCCCACATGGCTGCCGCGCAGAGCGTGAGGACAAAACCCGCGACGGTCATTGCGTGACCGCCTTGCATGCCGATGACCGCGAGGCCGCCGGCCGCGATGGCGAGACCGAGCAGGTTAGGCGCGCGGAAGCGCTCGTTGAGGAACATGCCCGCGAAGATCAGCGTGAAGAACGCTTGCGCCTGGAGCACGAGCGACGCGAGCCCGGCGGGCATCCCCACCGCCATTGCCGTGAAGAGGAACGCGAACTGGCCGAGGGAAATGGTGATGCCGTAGGCGAGCAGCCAGCGGAGTGGTAATTGCGGGCGTTTGACGAAGAACACCGTCGGGATGGCCGCGAGCGTGAAGCGGAGCGCACCGAGGAGCATGGGCGGTACGCCATGCAGGCCGACCTTGATGACGACGAAGTTGACGCCCCAGGCGAGGACGACGATGAGGGCGAGGATCAGGTCTTTCGGTGACACGGGAGCTCCGGTTGGTGCTTTTTTTGGGGTTTTTTTGTGAGGGGAGTTTATACCTGGAGGTTCGTTTGGGTTGCTTTGGGATGGTTTGGGTTGCGTTGGTTGTCCCGTCTTCACGCTGGTCTGCCTGGATCGTCCCTGTGCGGGACCGCACCTACTTTTCTTTGCTCGCGCAAAGAAAAGTAGGCAAAAGAAAGCGCGTTTACACCACCACTTCGTAGCGAGTGGCGTTTATTCATTATCAGGTAGTGGACCGCGCACGATTTGAGTTGCCGCACCGCTTAAGCTAGTGACAAGGCAGTCATTCGTTCCGGCTGTTCGCTCCGCGACAGCCGATGGGCACAGCCCCGTCTTTTTCTCTCAGCGCTATTCGCGCGCTGCACTTCGTCCGTCACAACACCCACTTTCCTGGCATGCGCTGGTCTGTTCTCGCGCGCAAAATTCCAGGCCAATCAGCCCGTCGAAACCATCGCGGAAACAGGTAAATGCCCGTGGGCCAAACCGGGCTTCAACCCGACGCCGGAACCGTCGAGGCGGCGGGCAAATGACGTGGCGAAAATGGTTTTTTGAAGTGGGCTACCGCCGCGCAGCGGGCGGGATGTGCGGGCGCGGGCCACCGGGAAAAACGGACCGGCAACTCCAAACGTGCGCGGTCCACTACCCGAAAAACACTAGACGCCACTCGCTACGAAGCGTCGGTGTAAACGCGCTTTCTTTTGCCTACTTTTCTTTGCGCGAGCAAAGAAAAGTAGGTGCGGTCCCGCACAGGGACGATCCAGGCAGACCAGCGTGAAACCGGGACAACCAAACCAACGCAACCCAACACCAACACCAAAACCAAAACCAAAACCACCACCGCCAACCGGCGCCACCAAAACCCATCCCCTGCCCCCCGGGCAGTAGAATGCCCTCAACCCCAAGAAAACCTCCACCGAGCCCCACCATGACATCGTCGATCAAAGCCGTCCTCAAACCGCACCTGAAGGACGTCGGCAATCTGACCGTCCGGCGCGTTCTCCCGGCACTCGCCGCCCGCCTCGTCGGTCCGTTCATCTTCTTCGATCACATGGGCCCGGCTACGCTCGAACCGGGCACGGGCCTCGATGTCCGCCCTCACCCGCATATCGGTCTCGCCACGGTCACCTACCTGTTCGAAGGCGCGATCATGCATCGCGATAGCCTCGGCTCGCTGCAAAAAATCGTGCCCGGCGACGTCAACTGGATGACGGCGGGTCGTGGCATCGTCCACTCGGAACGCACGCCCGACGAAGACCGCGCAACCGGCCTCACGATGCACGGTATCCAGACCTGGATCGCGCTCCCGATCGACGCCGAAGAGGTCGAGCCGTCGTTCGAACATCACGCTGCATCGACGCTGCCGCAAATCGATCGCAATGGCGTCACGCTGCGCGTCATCGCCGGCACCGCGTTCGGTGAAACGTCGCCGGTCACGACCTTCTCCGGCACGCTCTACGTGGCCGCCGAATTCTCGCCGGGCAGTGCCTTCGCGCTCGAACCGGAACACGAGGAACGGGGCGTCTATCTGGTCGACGGCGACCTCGAAATCGACGGCGCTCCGCTCGAAGCCGGTCAGATGGCCGTGCTCGCACTCGACGAAACCGTCACGCTCGCCAGCACCCACGGCGCACGCGTGATGATCCTCGGCGGCGAAAAACTCGACGGTGAACGCTTTATCGAATGGAATTTCGTGGCCAGCTCGCGCGAGAGCATCGAACGCGCGAAGCTCGCGTGGACCCAACAGGAAATGGGCCACGTCCCCGGCGAAACCGAATGGATTCCGCTGCCGGTGCGCAAATAGCACGCTGCGGCACCACGCTTCCCAGACTGCGAACCGGCGAGCCGCGACGCGCGTGCATCGACCGCGCGCCGCCCGCTTCGACCATCGAACGATTGAATTCGCGCACCGCGTCCCCATCTACGTGCGCGAACCGTTTTACCGACGAGGATGCAATGGACACCACTCTGGCCACTTTCGAAAATGACGTAATCGCTGCCTCGACGCTCACGCCGGTGCTGGTCGACTTCTGGGCGCCGTGGTGCGGCCCGTGCAAGACGCTCGGCCCGATGCTCGAGAAACTCGAAGCCGAATATGAAGGGAAATGGCGTCTCGTGAAAGTGAACGTGGACGAGAACCAGGAACTCGCCGCGCACTTCCAGGTACGCAGCATTCCGCACGTCGTCGCGTTTGCCGACGGCCGCCCGGTCGATCAGTTCATCGGCGTGCTGCCGGAAGGCCAGTTGCGCACGTTCCTCGATCGCCTCGTGCCGCAAGGCGCCGACGGCGCGCGCGTCGAAGCGCAAGCAGCGCTCGCCGAAGGCCGTCGCGACGATGCGTACGACGCACTGCAAGCCGCGCTCGCCTATGATCCGGGCTTCGACGAAGCACGCCTCGACCTGATCGAACTGCTGCTCGACGACGACCGTATCGACGACGTGCGCAGCGAGGTCGAACTGCTGTCGCCGAAAACCACGCAAGGCATCGACGCGCGCTACAACGCGATCAAAACGCGGCTGGATGCACTCGACGCCGCCGCGGATCTGCCGCCCACCGACGCACTCGAAGCCCGCGTCGCAAGCAACCCGGACGACCTCGAAGCGCGCTTCGATCTGGCCAGCGCGTTTATCGCGCGTCTGAAGTACACGGAAGCGCTCGAACAGTTGCTCGTCATCGTGCAGCGCGACCGCGCTTTCCGTGAAGATATCGGCCGCAAAACGATGCTGTCGGTATTCGATCTCGCCGCGCATCAGCCGGAACTGGTCGCGCAATGGCGTCGCAAGCTGAGCGCGTCGCTGTTCTGAGGTCGGTCCTGCGAAGCCGCAGATGGCGCGTTCCACACGCCGCCGTCCGCGTCACTTCGCGGTAATCCGATTTTCTGCAACCGGCAAAGCCGCCTTCGAGGCGGCTTTTTTACGCCGCCGCTTTCGCGAGCGTCCGCAACACGTAGGCGGCCGCCGCGAATCCGAAGCTCGCGGTCACGCACACGCTCGACCCGAACCCTGCGCAATTCAGACCGACGGGGCCCGTGTGACCCGGCGAGGTCGTCACGTGTTCAGCGGCTTCGTCGATATCGCAGACAGCGGCGGCCGGGTAGATCAGCGGCTCGTCCGAATACACCGCACTGACCTTGAACTTCGCCTTCGGTCCGCGCGGAAACCCATGCAGCTTGCGCAACTGGCCGCGCACTTTCGACAGCAACGGGTCCTGGATCGTCAGCGCGAGATCGTCGATGCGGATGCGTGTCGGGTCGAGCTGGCCGCCCGCGCCGCCGACGGTGATCAACGGCTGCTTGTGCTCGACGCACCACGCGATCAGCGCCGTCTTGGTCCGCACGCTGTCGATCGCATCGATCACGTAGTCGAAGCCGCCGCCCAGCACGGTGTCGAAGTTGTCCGGCTCGATGAAGTCTTCGATCAGACGCACATCGCATAACGGATTGATCAGCTTGATCCGCTCGGCCATCGCATCGACTTTCGGCTTGCCGTAGTTGCCTTCGAGCGCGTGAATCTGGCGGTTGGTGTTGCTCTCGGCGACGTTGTCGAGATCGATCAGCGTCAGCGAGCCGACCGCGCTGCGCGCGAGCGCCTCGGCCACCCACGACCCGACGCCGCCGATTCCGATCACCGCGACGCGCGCGCGCTCGAACGCGGCAAGCGCGGGCGCGCCGTACAGACGGGCTACGCCGCCGAAGCGACGTTCGTGATCGGCGTATTCATTCGGCGCGAGGCTGGTAGTAAGATCGGATGGCGCGGTCGCGCTGGCAGTCGACATGATATGGGGCTCGTCAAAGCGGTCGTATTCGTAGTCCGATATTCTGCCTGAACGCGTGAAGTCTTATCTTCGCCGGACTCTCCGCGCAGCGCGATCAGGCATAAAACATTACGTCTCGTTTACAACCGGAAACAGCCGGAACGCCCGCCAGGACGGCGTCTGCGGCTGTCAGCCCGCACGCAGGAAATTTATGCCTTCGCTATACTGACCCCACTGAAGTATTCGCATAACAATCATGACCTCGCTCGCTGAACTTCGTAAAAACTATTCACTGGGTTCGCTGGATATCAGCGAGGTGGATCGCAGCCCGATCCGTCAGTTCGACGCGTGGTTCGCGCAGGCGCTCGGCGCGCAACTGCCCGAACCGAACGCCATGACACTCGCCACTGTCGACGCACGCGGCCGTCCCGCAGCGCGCATCGTGTTGATCAAGGGCGTCGATGAGCGCGGCTTCGTGTTCTTCACGAACTACGACAGCCGCAAGGGCCATGATCTCGCGGACAATCCGCACGCGAGCCTGCTGTTCTACTGGATCGAACTGGAGCGCCAGGTGCGCATCGAGGGCCGCGTCGTGAAAACGTCCGAAGCGGAAAGCGATCAATATTTTCATTCGCGGCCGCTGGGCTCGCGAATCGGCGCATGGGCGTCGAATCAAAGTCAGGTCATTGAAAGCCGTGCGCTGCTCGAAGCGCGCGAACGCGAGGTCAGCGCGCAATACGGCGAACACCCGCCGCGCCCGCCGCATTGGGGCGGTTATCGCGTCATACCCGACACCATCGAATTCTGGCAAGGCCGTCCTTCCCGCCTGCACGACCGGATCGTCTACTCGCGCGCCGACAGCGCTGCGGACGGCACGGCCGGCGACTGGCAGATCGCGCGGCTTTCGCCTTAACACGACAAACAGCGCCGGGCCCGTGCTGCCCGTGCTTCGTGCCCGCTTCAACGGTACGTCGCAAGCAGCCGTCGTCCGGCCGGATCGCGCGGTTAACCGGGCGTGGCGCATCACGTCCGCAGCACGCGGCGACACAAGCTTTGCTTTCGTTTCAACGGACACGGAGAGATCACATGTTCTGGGAGAAGAAGCTGGCGCAGTGGGTGGAAGATGTCAAAACAAAGGCGAACTTGCCGGCGCGCCTGGTGTTATGGGACGGTCAGCAACACGACTTCGGCACGTTCGCCGCGCCGCGGGTCACACTGACGGTCAATAGCGCGTCGGCTTTGCCGCTCCTGCTCGAACCGAGCCTCGATAATCTCGGCGAGGCTTACGTGAAGGGCAAGATCGACATCGAAGGCAAGCTGTCGGACATCATCAATATCAGCTATTCGCTGGCCCGCAACACGGTCACGAGCGCAGGCAAACTCGCTCGCGTGCGACGCTACTTCAGTCACTCGAAGGCGTCGGACAAGAAAGCCATCCAGTACCACTACGACGTCTCGAACGAGTTCTACAAGCTGTGGCTCGACGAGAACATGGTCTATTCGTGCGCGTACTTCGAGAACGGCGACGAAGATCTCGCCACCGCCCAGATCAAGAAGATCGATCACATCCTCACCAAAATCCAGGTCGAACCGGGTCAGCGTCTGCTCGATATCGGCTGCGGCTGGGGCGCGCTGGTGTTGCGCGCCGCGCAGAAATTCGGCGCGCAATGCGTAGGCGTGACGCTGTCGCAGAACCAGTTCGATCTCGCCACCGCACGAGTCAAGGCGGCCGGTCTCGAAGACAAGATCGAAATCCGGCTGCAGGATTACCGCGACGTGCAAGGCCAGTTCGACCGCATCACCAGCGTCGGGATGTTCGAGCATGTCGGTCGTAAAAACCTCGCCGGTTACTTCCAGAAAGTTCGCGAACTGCTGACCGACGACGGCGTCGCGATGAACCACGGCATCACGTCGAGCGACGCCGACAGCGGCGAAACCGCGCTCGGCGGCGGCGAATTTATCGACCGCTACGTGTTCCCCGACGGCGAACTGCCGCACATCGGTCTCGCGCTCGAAGCGTTGCAGCGCGGCGGGCTCGAAGCGGTTGACGTCGAAAGTCTGCGCCGTCACTATGCGCACACGCTGGATCTCTGGGCGGAAAATTTCGAAGCGCACGCGGACGAAGCCCGCAAGCTGGTGGACGACGAGAAATTCCGGATCTGGCGCGTGTATCTGGCCGGTTGCGCGTATGCGTTCGAAAACGACGACGTGTCGATCTATCAGGTGGTTTGCCGGAAAGCGGGACGCAGCGCGACGACCTTGCCGTGGTCGCGCCGCTATATCTACGACAAGCCGCTGTAAAACGGGGTGCGCCGCCGCGGCTGCGCTCCAGCGCGGCGGCGCAACCTTGACAGCAGTGACGACGATCGATGGATGAAGGTGAACAGAAAGCTGTGACGGACGCGGACGCGCCGCAATTCGATCTGTTCGGCGTGCCGGTGGAAGCGCCCGCGCCCGCATTGGCGGAAAAGCCGGCTGCGCATCCCGAGCCGGCCGCCGACGCGCCGAAAAAGCGCCGTTCGCGCGAGGTCCTGCCCGCCGCACCCGCAGCCGACGTGCTCGCGATCGCCGCGACGCTGCCGCCGAACGTGCATCTCGGTACGTCGTCGTGGTCGTTTCCGGGCTGGAACGGCATCGTCTACGGCGACGACTACAGCAATTCCAAACTGTCCCGCGACGGCCTCGCGGCGTACGGCGCGCATCCGTTGCTGCGAACCGTGAGCATCGACCGGTCGTTCTACTCGCCGCTCAGCATCACCGACTATCTGCGCTACGCGCAGCAGGTCCCCGATCACTTCCGCTTCATCGTCAAGGCACCCGCATCCGTCACCGACGCCACCGTGCGCGCCGAACGCGGCGAACCGGTCTCGTTGAATCCGTGTTTTCTGAATGCGCAGATCGCCACCGACGATTTCGTCCGGCCGTGTCTGGAAGGCCTGGGCGCGAAGGCCGGTGCGTTGGTGTTCCAGTTTTCGCCGCTGCCGGACCAGATGCTCGCGCAACCGGCGGAACTGATCGAGCGGCTGGCTGCGTTCTTTAGCGAATTGCCCGCGCTGCCCGAACAGTCCGACACCTGCTACGCGATCGAGATTCGCGACGCGAGCTTGCTGACGCCGCGCTTCATCCGGATGCTGAAGACGGTGGGCGTGCGCTATTGCGTGGGGATTCATGCGCGGATGCCCGACCCGCTGCGTCAGGCGGCAGCGTTGGCGCTACTGGACGGCGAACCCGCCGGGCCGCTGATCGTGCGCTGGAGTTTGCACGGCGGCTTCAAATACGAACAGGCGAAGGCGAAATACGAGCCGTTCGACGCGCTCGTGGACGAAGACCCGGCCACGCGTCAGGCGCTCGCCGAACTTGCCGCGCGCTATGCGATAGCCGGTCAACCGGTGGTGATCGCGGCTAACAACAAGGCTGAAGGCTCGGCGCCGCTGACCTGCGTGAAGCTGGCGCAGGCCATCGCCGAGGCCTGCCAGCGGCTGAGGCCGGTCGTGGCGGCGGCGTCTGCAGTGCCCGGCGACGCATAACCTGCCCTCGCCCGACCCGGCAAAGCCGTATTGCCCTTATCCCGCCTTCACCCGATGCGCGAACTTCTGGCGGAATTTCGCGACCTTCGGCGCCACCACGAACGCGCAATAGCCCTGTTCCGGATGTTGCGCGAAGTAGTTCTGGTGATACGCCTCGGCGGGCCAGTAATTGCCGTCGAGCGGCAACACCTGCGTGACGATCCGACCGTCGTACACGGCTTGCGTGGTGATCTCGCGAATCGCCTGCAACGCGATCTCGCGCTGCAAGTCAGAGTGCGTAAAAATCACCGACCGGTACTGCGTGCCGACGTCGTTGCCTTGCCGGTTCAACTGCGTCGGATCGTGGATTGCGAAGAAAATATCGAGCACTTCGCGATACGTGATCGTTGCCGGATCGAAGCTCACGTTGACGACTTCCGCGTGCCCGGTGTCGCCGTCGCATATCTGTTCGTAGGTCGGCTCGCGCACCTGGCCGCCGGCATAGCCCGATTCCACCGCCGTCACACCGTCGACGCCGAGATAAACCGCTTCGAGACACCAGAAACAGCCACCGCCGAGGGTGGCGACTTCACCTGTCTGACTCATGCTGCACGCTCCTTAGTGATCACCGCGTCGTCGAGCGCGACGGCGGCGGCTTCTGCCCGTATTGCTTGCGCTTTTACGTCGTCACACGGCCGCTACGGTCATGGGCCCGCGATTGAAGTTAAAATTGGGACAAATCGCCGACTTTCTACATGACCTTCGAATTTCTTCTTACATGCCCGGCTCATTGCCCGGCGTCGCGGACTTGCCGATGAAACCTGCCAGCCCGCCCGATTTCGATCCTGCCGCGTTCAAACGCGCCCTCGGTCAGTTCGCCACCGGCGTCACGGTGATCACCACGCGCGCGCCGTCCGGCCAGCTGATCGGCATTACCGCCAGTTCGTTCAATTCGGTGTCGCTGACGCCGCCATTGGTGCTGTGGAGCCTCGCGACGCGTTCAGCGTCGATGCCGGTGTTCCAGACCAACAGTCATTATGTGATCAACGTGCTCGGCGCGTCGCAGCTCGACCTGTGCAAACGCTTTTCGACGGTCAAGGGCGACCGCTTCGCAGGCGTCTCCCATGCGGAAGGCGCAAGCGGGATGCCTGTTCTCGACGGTGCGATTGCGTGGTTCGAATGCCATAACCGCAGCCGCTACGAAGAAGGCGACCACGTGATTTTCGTCGGTGAGGTGGAGCGTTGCGGCGTCGGCGATCCGAACGGCAACAATGACCCGCTGGTGTTCCAGAACGGCCAGTTTCACGGGCTGACGTCGCTGTAAGCGACCTGCGATGCGCGGCCTGCGCGCATCGTGGGCTGTCACCGCGTTCCAAACGCAAAAACCGACGGATAGCCGCCCGGCCGTCCGTCGCGATTCATTCCGCCTTTTCTGCCAGAACCTAGCTGCCGGCCGCCGCGTTGACGTTGGTCCCGGCGCCCGGCACCAGCATGACCGGCACGCCCGAATCTTCCTTCAGCGTCTGCAACACGATGTTCGAACGGATATCCATCACGCCCGGCGCCTTGTAGAGGCGCTGCAGCACGAAGTCCGAATAGTGTTTGAGGTTGTGCGCGAGCACCCGCAGCAGATAGTGGGTTTCCCCCGTCACGACGAACGCGCCGACCACTTCCGGCCAGTCGCGCACCGCTTCGGCGAAGCGTTCGTGCCAGTTCTGCTGGTCGTTGCGCATCGATACCTGCACGAAGGCTTCCAGCTCGAAACCCAGCACCTGCCGGTCCAGACAGGCCCGGTAGCGTTCGATGACGCCCTGCTCTTCCAGTAGCCGCAACCGCCGCAGACACGCGGACGGCGACAGCGAAATACGTTCAGCCAGATCCAGGTTGCTGATTCGTCCTTCCTGCTGAAGCACCGTGAGAATGCGGCAATCGGTGGCGTCGAGCGAGATCGCGTTCATATTCGGTCTCCCTTTCCCATTTGTCTCAAATTATGTTCCAAGAGAGCCGAAAAAACGAGATTTATTCGCAAGCACATTCGAATCGGGCTTGCCTATCATTCAGGACACGCACCCCACACGACGACGCCATGCAAACACTTTGGGACATCACGCCCGCCATCGATACCGCGACGCCCGTCTGGCCGGGCGACACGCCGGTCGGCATCGAGCGCGTCTGGCGCATGGAGGCCGGTTCGCCCGTGAATATCGCGCGGTTGACGATCTCGCCGCACACCGGCGCGCACACCGATGCGCCGCTGCACTACGACGCCGACGGCGCGCCGATCGGCGCGGTGCCGCTCGACGCCTATCTCGGCCGCTGTCGCGTGATCCACTGTATCGGCGCGACGCCGCTGGTGACGCCGGCGCATATCGCGCATGCACTCGACGATCTGCCGCCGCGCATTTTATTGCGCACGTATCGGGAAGCGCCGCTCATCGAATGGGACAGCGCGTTTTGCGCGGTCGCGCCGGAAACCATCGATCTGCTCGCATCGCGGGGCGTGAAACTGATCGGCATCGACACGCCGTCGCTCGATCCGCAGGAATCGAAAACGATGGATTCGCACCAGCGGATTCGCGCGCACCGGATGGCGATCCTCGAAGGGATCGTGCTGGACGCCGTCGCGCCCGGCGACTACGAACTGATTGCACTACCGTTGAAGTTCGCGACACTCGACGCCAGCCCGGTTCGCGCCGTGCTGCGCGCGCTGGACTGAAGCGCGTCGCGCGCGTCACATCGGACGCTGCAACCCGATACTTACATCACGTCACACCGTTATCTCTACTGGACCATCATGAATACCCGTGAAGAAGCTGTCGCGCTGGACAGCGCGGACCCGCTCCGCACGTTGCGCGACCAGTTCGCGCTCCCCGCGCAGACCATCTATCTGGACGGCAACTCGCTCGGCGTCGCGCCGCGCGCGGCCGCGCAACGCGCGCAGACCGTGATTGCCGCCGAATGGGGCGAGAGCCTGATCCGTAGCTGGAACAGCGCGGGATGGTTCGCGCTGCCGCGTCGCCTCGGCAACAAGCTCGCGCCGTTGATCGGCGCTGGCGAAAACGAAGTGGTGATCACCGATACGATTTCGGTGAACCTGTTCAAGCTGCTGTCGGCGGCGGTGAATCTGCAAAACGAACGCGATCCGAAGCGTCGCGTGATCGTGTCGGAGCGGTCGAATTTCCCGAGCGATCTGTATATCGCGCAAGGCTTGATGGCCCAGCTCGATCGCGGTTATGAGCTGCGTCTGGTCGACGATCCGTCCGAGCTGCCCACCGCCATCGACGAAGACGTGGCCGTCGCGATGATCACGCAGGTCAACTATCGCACCGGCTATATGCACGACATGGCCGCGTTGACGAAGCACATCCACGACAAGGGCGCGCTGGCGTTGTGGGATCTCGCGCATTCGGCGGGCGCGGTGCCGGTCGACCTGAACGGCAGCGGCGCCGACTTCGCGGTCGGCTGCACGTACAAGTACCTGAACGGCGGACCGGGATCGCCCGCATTCGCGTGGGTGCCGAAGCGTCACCAGAACGAGATCGTGCAGCCGTTGTCCGGCTGGTGGGGACATCGCGCGCCGTTCGAAATGGACCCGACCTATGCGCCGGACACGGGCATCGGCCGGTTTCTGTGCGGCACGCAGGGCATCGTGTCGATGTCGCTGGTCGAATGCGGGCTCGACGTATTCCTGCAAACCGACATGCAGGCGATCCGCCGGAAGTCGCAGGCGTTGTGCGATCTGTTTATCGAGCTGGTCGAATCGCGTTGCGACGCGTTTCCGCTGACGCTCGTCACGCCGCGCGATCAGGCGCAGCGCGGCTCGCACGTGAGCTTCGAGCATCCGGAAGGTTATGCGGTGATGCAGGCGTTGATCGCGCGCGGCGTGATCGGCGATTATCGCGAGCCGCACGTGTTGCGATTCGGCTTTACGCCGCTGTACACGCGCTTCGTCGATGTATGGGATGCCGTGGAAACGCTGCGCGATGTGCTCGCCACCGAAAGCTGGCGCGCGCCCGAATTCATGACGCGCGGCGCAGTGACCTGAGGAGCCGACGATGACCGATCATATGAAAGTTCCGAATGTGTCCGACGTGTCCGGTGCCGACGTCAGTGCCGACGTGAGTGCGGGGGTTACGGCGAAGCAGGCGCAGGGTTGTCCGTTTGGTTATGGCGGGACGTCGTCGGCGGCTTCGGCCGATGCCGATTCAGCGGCGGTCGCCGTCGCCGCAGACGGCAAAGCCGGTGACGAAGGCTGGCACGATGCGCAGCTCGATTTTTCGGACTCGATGAGTTACGGGGATTATCTGTCGCTGGGGCCGATTTTGTCGGCGCAGCATCCGTTGTCGCCGGATCACAACGAGATGCTGTTTATCATCCAGCATCAGACCAGCGAGTTGTGGATGAAGCTCGCGCTGTACGAATTGCGCGGTGCGTTGGCCGCGGTGCGCAGAGATGCGTTGCCGCCCGCGTTCAAGATGCTGGCGCGCGTGTCGCGGGTGCTGGAGCAACTCGTGCAGGCGTGGAGCGTGTTGTCGACGATGACACCGTCCGAGTACACGGCGATGCGTCCGTATCTGGGCAGTTCGTCGGGATTTCAGTCGTATCAGTATCGGCAACTGGAATTTTTGCTTGGCAACAAGAACGCGCAGATGTTGAAGCCGCATGCGCATTTGCCGGGCGTGCTGACTGAAGTTCAGGCGACGCTGGAAGCGCCTTCTTTTTACGACGAGGTGATCCGTTTGCTGTCACGTCGCGGGTTTGCGATTTCGCCGGAACGGCTGGAGCGCGACTGGACGCAGCCGACCGTGCACGATGCATCGGTGGAGGCCGCGTGGCTGGAGGTGTACCGGAATCCGTCGGCGCATTGGGAGTTGTATGAGATGGCCGAGGAACTTGTCGATCTCGAAGATGCGTTCAGGCAGTGGCGGTTTAGGCATGTGACCACGGTTGAGCGGATTATCGGGTTCAAGCAGGGGACCGGTGGGACTGTGGGGGCGCACTACTTGCGGAAGATGCTGGATGTGGTTTTGTTTCCGGAGCTTTGGCAGGTGAGGACGATGTTGTAGAGGGTTTTGGGGTTGGTTGGGGTTGGTCTGGTTGTTGTGGTTGTCCCGGTTTCACGTCGGGATGCCTGGTTTGGGTTTGGTGGTCCTGGTTTCGCGTCGGTATGCCTGGGTCGGCTCGGTTGTCCCGGTTTCGCGCCGGTATGCCTGGGTCGGCTCGGTTGTCCCGGTTTCGCGTCGGTATGCCTGGGTCGTCCCTGTGCGGGACCGCACCTACTTTTCTTTGCTCGCACAAAGAAAAGTAGGGGAAGGTCTGAATAACCCATTTTCTGCTTCGGATTTCTAACCGGTGCGCTCAGCGTGAAGATCGCGTCATCCTTCACGCCGGCCGAAGCGCTACCGAGCGTGCGTCTTACTGGCACGCGCGCCGGGTTTCCTTGCTTTATTGTGCTGTCAGCTTCCTGCGCGCCATCCAGAGATTGACCAGCGCGAACTGCGTTTCGATTTGCGCCGTGTTTTTCGCCAGTCCCCGATACCGCGCCTTCACATATCCAAACTGACATTTCAGTACCCGGAACGGGTGCTCCACCTTCGCTCTCACGCCCGCCTTGAGCCGCTCGATCTCGTCGTAAATCCTGTCGAGCCGCTGGCTTCTGTCCAGCTTTCGCCGCTTGCTCAGCCTCATCGCGACGTGCCACTCAACCGCACCTGTTTCGCCCCGCTTGCCGATGCCCACATAACCCGCATCGGCGAAGGCAACCGTCTCCTTGCCGTGCAGCAGCGCGTGCGCCACCGTGACGTCGTGGACGTTCGCCGGCGTGCATTTGACCGTATGCACCAGACCCGATTCGGCATCGACTCCGATATGCGCCTTCATCCCGAAGTGCCAGCTGCCGCCCTTTTGCGTCTGCTTCATCTCGGGGTCTCGCGTGCCGGGCTTCTTCGTTGAATTGGGCGCGGCAATCAACGTCGCGTCGACGGCCGAGCCCACCTTGAGCATCAGGCCTTTCGCCTCCAGCAGTTCGTTGACCGTCGCCAGCATCCTGGCCGACAGTTGATGTTCCTCAAGCAGGTGCCGGAACCGCAGGATCGTGCTCTCGTCGGGCAGGCGCGTCATGCCAGCGTCCAGCAACGCGAACTCCCGATACAGCGGAATGTCATGCAACGCCTCCTCCATGGCCGGGTCCGAGAGACTGAACCACTGTTGCATGAAGTGAATGCGCAGCATCGTCGCAAGCGCAAACGGCGGACGGCCAGTGCGGCCTTTAGGGTAGTGCGGCTCAATGAGCGCAATCAGCTTCTGCCATGGCACCACGCGTGTCATCTCGTCGAGAAATTCGCGCTTGCGGGTGCGCTTCGTCGAAAGATCCAGACCCAGACCAAGTTGCGTCATCACGTCACTCCCTGAATTCCCCTGAGCCCAGGATAGTCCATGCTCGCGTCAATGTCAGGACTTTTGCAGACCTTCCTAGGCAAAAGAAAGCGCGTTTACACCACCACTTCGTAGCGAGTGGCGTTTATTCATTATCGGGTAGTGGACCGCGCACGATTTGAGTTGCCGCACCGCTTAAGCTATTGACAAATGGTATGGACGCCTCCCCCTCGCGAGGGCTGCTGATCGAATGGTCGGGGCGCGACCAGAAAGGTGGGTTCTCGCAACCGACGGCCTCAGATGTGCCAGAGTGGAAGTTGGGCAACGTACCACTTGAGGAAGGAGAACCCAAATGAAGCTTACTCCGGTTGGTGTCGATATTGCGAAGCAGGTGTTCCAGGTCCACTGGGTTGATCCGCAAACAGGCGAGGTCGTCAGCCGGCAGATCCGACGCGCCACGTTTCTGTCGCACTTTGCAAATCGCGCGCCGTGCCTGATCGGCATGGAAGCGTGTGGCGGTTCCCAGCACTGGGCGCGTCATCTGGAGCAGATGGGTCATCAGGTGAAGTTGATGCCGGGCCAGGCGGTCAAGGCGTTTGTGAGCGGTAACAAGAGCGACGTGGCTGATGCACGGGCAATCTGGACCGCGGTACAGCAGTCGGGCGTGAGGTCCGTGACGGTCAAGACTGAATCGCAGCAGGCCGTGCTGGCATTGCACCGGATGCGCCAGCAACTGATCAGGTTCCGCACGATGCAGATCAATGGATTGCGTGGGCTGCTGACGGAATACGGTGAAGTGATGGCGGTAGGCCGCGCCGCGCTGAACCGGGCGATGGCTGATGTGCTGGCGCGCCTGGAGGCGCGTTTGCCCACGATGCTGGTGGACACGCTGCGTGAGCAGTGGCAGCGGCTTGACGTTCTCGATGAGCAGATTGCGCGAATCGAACGCCTAAGTCACTTCTCGGACTGGATGAAGGAAGAGCGTGCCTGCTTACAGCTCGCCGACATTCCCGGCGTCGGGCTGCTGACAGCGACCGCTGCTGTGGCGACGATGGGCGACCCCAAAGCGTTTCATTCAGGACGTGAGTTTGCGGCCTGGCTGGGTCTGGTGCCCAGACAGACCGGCACCGGCGGCCGGATCAGACTGCATGGGATCAGCAAACGCGGTGATGTGTATCTGCGCACACTGCTGATCCACGGTGCACGATCGGTGCTCGCGCGCGCGAAAGAGCCAGGCCCGTGGATCGAGCAGTTGGGCCGGCGCCGCCCGCATAACGTGGTAATCGTTGCGTTGGCCAACAAGATGGCCCGAACGATTTGGGCGCTGCTGGCGCACGGGCGTACGTACGAGAAAGGCTATGTGAGTACGCGAGCGGCGTAAGCGCTGCAATGACTGAATAAACCGGTTTTGCAGGAGATGGGATGTCAAAGGTTGCGCAAGGTAATTGAGTGTGATGGCACACAGGTCAGACCGGGACTCACCAAACCTGAACTGCCTTGCGGGCTAACAGCCCGTGTGTCAAGTGAGGCGTGAGCCAGCGGATTCCATCGAGGCCAGCGGGTTCGACCTGCAACAAGGCCGGATATAAAGCCGCAGCCTTCCTGTCTACCAACACACACGAAATCCCTTGGCAAACGGGAGGCGTCCATATAAAGGCAGTCATTCGTTCCGGCTGTTCGCTTCGCGACAGCCGATGGGCACAGCCCCGTCTTTATCTCTCGGCGCCATTCGCGCGCTGCGCTCCGTCTGTCACAACACCCACTTTCCTGGCATGCGCCGGTCTGGCCGCGCGCGCAAAATTCCTGGCTACGCGGAACGTCGAAACCATCGTGAAGACGGGCGAATCGTTTGGCGCAAACCGGGCTTTAGTCCGGACGCTGGAGTTGTCGTGAATGCTGGCGAATCGTGTGGCGTGAACGGGCTTTTAGCCGACGCAGAAACCGCCGAAAAAGCGGCCGAATGGTGTGGCGCAAACCGGGCTTCGATCCGACGCCGGAACCGTCGAGGCGGCGCGCAAGTGGCGTGACGAGAACGGGTTTTTGAAGTGGGTTACCGCCGCGAAGCGGGCGGGATGTGCGGGCGCGGACCACCACGCCAAACGGACCGCCGAGTCAAAACGTGCGCGGTCCACTACCCGAAAAACACTAGACGCCACTCGCTACGAAGCGCGAGGTAAACGCGCTTTCTTTTGCCTACTTTTCTTTGCGCGAGCAAAGAAAAGTAGGTGCGGTCCCGCACAGGGACGATCCAGGCATACCGACGCGAAACCGGGACAACCGCGAAACCAGGACAACCAAACCCAAACCAGGCAAACCACCGCGAAACCGGGACACCCAAACCAAGCCCAACCAAGCCCAACCAAGCCCAACCCAGCCAAACCCCAACCCCAATCCCCAAAACCCATTTCGCTGCACTGCGCCACCGAAACCCCCTCCAACGCCTTGACTTTCAATTCACCGAATACGATCATTCGTTCACGCACAGAGCAAATGCTCCAAAGCAAGGATCACCGGCACCACACAAAAACGCCCGGCTTCGACCGCGCGCACAAGACTTTCAGGAGACGGACATGAACAGCGGTCAAACCGGCGGCTCGCCCGCCCACGTGATCCTGCACATCGGCGCGGGATCGTTCCATCGCGCGCATCAGGCCTGGTATCTGCATCGCTTGAACGAGGTCAGCGCCACCGCCAATGACGGCGCGCCGCACTGGTCGTTGACGGTCGGCAATATCCGCAGCGACATGAACTCGGTACTCGACTCGCTCGCCGCGCAAAACGGCGTCTACACACTCGAAACCGTCACGCCCCAAGGCGCGCGCGCGTACGAAACCATCCGCTCCATCGAACGTGTGCTGTCGTGGTCGCAAGACCTCGCCGCACTGGTCGAAGCCGGTGCCGATCCGGCATGCCGGATCATCTCGTTCACCGTCACCGAAGGCGGCTATTACCTCGACGAACACGACAAGCTCGACGCCGCCAACCCCGATCTCGCCGCCGATCTCAACGGTGCACGCACCACGATCTACGGCGGCCTCGCAGCCATTCTCGATGCGCGCCGGCAACGCGATGCCGGTCCGGTCACGCTGCAAAGCTGCGACAACCTGCGCAGCAACGGCGAACGTTTTCATGCGGGCATGCGCGAATTCCTCGAACGGCGCGGTGAAACCGCACTGCTCCAATGGTTCGACGCCAACACCGTCTGCCCGAGTTCGATGGTCGACCGGATCACGCCGCGTCCCACCGACGACGTCCGCGAACGCGTGCTGGCCGCAACCGGTATCGACGATGCCTGTCCGGTAATGGGCGAAGCATTTATCCAGTGGGTCATCGAAGACCGCTTCGCGGCCGGACGTCCCGCGTGGGAAAAGGCCGGCGCGGAACTGGTCGATTCCGTGATGCCCTACGAGGAAGCGAAAATCCGCATCCTCAACGCGCCGCATAGCTGCATTGCGTGGGCGGGCACGCTGGTCGGTCTGCAATACATCCATGAAGGCACGCTCGATCCCGACATCAACCGCTTCGCGCACGACTACGTGACCGAAGACGTGATCCCGTGCCTCACGCCGAGTCCGCTCGATCTCGGCAAGTATCGCGACGTCGTGCTCGAACGCTTTAGCAATCCCTTTATCCAGGACACGAATCAACGCGTCGCCGCCGACGGCTTCTCGAAGATTCCCGGTTTTATCGCACCGACACTCTCCGAATGCTTCGCGCGCGGCGTCGAACCGGCGGCCACCGCGATGCTGCCCGCGCTGTTCTTCCGCTTCCTCGACCGCTGGCGACAAGGCAAGCTGCCGTACACGTATCAGGACGGCGTGATGGACGAGCGCGTCGCGCGAGGCTGGTTTGCCGCGCCGGACCCGTTGCAGGCGTTCTGCGCGGACCGTCTGCTGTGGGGCAGCATGGCGGCCACGCCCGCACTCGAAGCCGTGTTGCGCGGCGCGCTGTCGCGCGTCGATGCCTGGCTTGCGACACGCGCCTGACTCATCGCGCTGAACGGCTGGCGCGTTGCACTTCGCATCGCCGATCCGTCGACGCGCCGTACCCGAATCTCAAACGCTGTTGAACCGGAAAGCCCACACGCGTGGGCTTTCTCACGCCGCGAAGCCAGGTCTAACGCGCATGGCGACGCCCGCACGCTGCGGCTAAAGTAGCGCATCCTCCAACGACGAAGGTTCCGCGCCCATGTATCTCGGCATCGACCTCGGCACGTCCGAAGTGAAAGTCCTGCTGCTCGCGTCCGATGGACGCGTGGTCGGCACCGCCGGCTCACCGTTTACGGTGTCGCGTCCGCATCCACGCTGGGCCGAACAGAACCCGTCCGACTGGTGGGACGGCACGCGCCTCGCGCTCGCGGCATTGCGCGCGAAATATCCCGACGAGTTCGCGCAGATTCGCGGCATCGGCCTGTCCGGGCAAATGCACGGCGCGGTGCTGCTCGACGCGAACGACACCGTGTTGCGTCCGGCCATTTTGTGGAACGACATGCGCAGCGTCGATGAATGCGACGAGCTGACTGCGCGTGCACCGGCGTTGCATTCGATCGCCGGCAATCTCGCCATGCCCGGTTTCACCGCGCCGAAACTGTTATGGGTCGCGCGACACGAACCGGAGATCTTCGCGCAGACCGCGTGCGTGTTGCTGCCGAAAGACTATCTGCGACTGCAACTGACCGGCGACAAGGTGTCCGATCCGTCGGATGCGGCCGGGACCTTGTGGCTGGATGTCGCGAAGCGCGACTGGTCGGATACCTTGCTCGCTGCCTGCGATATGCGTCGCTCGCAGATGCCGCGCCTCGCGGAAGGCAGCGCGCCGTCGGGCGTCCTGAAGGCGGACGTCGCGCGTGAGTTCGGACTCGCGAACGACGTCGTGGTGGCCGCGGGCGGCGGCGACAATGCGACCAGCGCGGTCGGGATCGGCGCGACCCAGCCGGGCGACGGTTTCGTGTCGCTGGGGACGTCGGGCGTGCTGTGCGTGGTCGGCGACAGTTTCCGGCCGAACCCCGCGTCGGCCGTGCATGCGTTCTGTCATGCGATTCCGGATCGCTGGCATCAGATGAGCGTGGTGTTGTCGGCCGCGAGTTGCCTGCGTTGGGTATGCAAGCTGACCTCCACCGACGAGCCGACCTTGCTCGCCGAAGTCGAAGCGTTGCCGTCGGATGCATTGAATACCGCGCCGCTGTTTTTGCCGTATCTGTCGGGCGAGCGCACGCCGCACAACGATCCGTTTGCACAGGGCGTGTTCTTCGGGATGAACCATGCAACCGATCGCGCGTTGCTCGGTTACGCGGTGCTCGAAGGCGTGACGCTTGCGCTGACCGACGGCCTCGACGCGTTGCGCGCGGCCGGCACCGAAGCGCGCGCGTT
This sequence comes from Paraburkholderia sp., assembly GCF_028283785.1. GTDB lineage: Bacteria > Pseudomonadota > Gammaproteobacteria > Burkholderiales > Burkholderiaceae > Paraburkholderia. Next base: position 541,603 of record NZ_JAPWKB010000018.1, read on the forward strand.
GTCGTTGCTGGGCGGCGGTGCGCGCAGCGACTACTGGGCGCAACTGCTCGCCGACGCGCTCGACACGACGACCCGCAAGCACGGCGGCGGCGAGACCGGCGCTGCGCTTGGCGCCGCGCGTCTGGGCTGGCTGGCCGCCGGTGGCGATCCCGCGCGCGTGTTGACCAAGCCACCGGTCGAAAAGGAGTTCACGCCGAACCCGGCGCGGCATGTCGCGTTGCGCGCGCGGCTCGAAAGTTATCGCGCGTTGTACCGGCACGTTCGTCCGCTATTCGAACCGTCGCGGCAACAGCTGGTTTGACACGATGACCGGCAGGTCGTAACGGAGACGGCGCGAGGTGGGGTAACGGGGCGATATCTGCGACCTCGCTGCTATGATCCGCGCAATTTATACGAAACCACACCGTGCCCAAGTCCACCGAAAAACTCGATCTCGCCACGCGCGCCGCGTGGCTGTATTACGTCGCCGGCAACACCCAGAACGAGATTGCGGAAAAGCTGCAGGTCTCCCGACCGGTTGCGCAGCGCCTGGTCGCGTATGCCGTCGAGAAAAACCTGATCCGCGTGCGCGTCGATCATCGTCTGGCCGATTGTCTGTCGCTTGCGGACCGGTTATCGAAGCGGTATGGACTGTCGATGTGCGAAGTCGTGCCGGTGGACAGCGACACGCCGGACGAGATCGATCGAAAGCTGGCAGTGGCCGGTGCGCAGGTGATGGAGCGATATCTGGGCGAAGAAAAGCCGATGGTGGTCGCGGTCAGCAGCGGCCGGACGCTGAAGGCCGCGGTGGATCAGATCGCGCAACTGGAACGGCCGCAGCATCGGCTGGTGTCGATGGTGGGCGCGATCGCACAGGATGGGTCATCGAACCGGTACGACGTGGCGTTGCACATTTCCGAGAAGACCGGCGGCAAGCATTTTCTGCTGCCCGCGCCGCTGATTGCCGACAACGAAGCGGAGCGTGCGCAGTGGTGCAATCACCGTCTGTACCGGATCGTCGAAAGTTTGTCGGGCGACGCGGACGTGGCGTTCGTGGGGATTGGGAATATTGGCTTGCGGTGTCCTTTGCATGAGGACGGGTTTATTACCGCTGCCGAGGTGAAGGAGTTGATGCAGAACGGTGCGATTGCCGAGATGCTGGGTTTGCCGATCGATGCATCGGGGCGACATGTGGAATCGCCGACTGGGCGTCGGGTGACGAGCATTCCGCTGGAGTCGCCGCCGTCGCGACCGACGATTGGGTTTGCCGGCGGGGAGCGGAAGCGGGAGGCGTTGATAGCGGTTTTGAAGGGTGGGTGGTTGTCGGGGTTGGTGACGGATGAGGGGTGTGCTAAGGCTGCGCTTGGCGAATGATTGTTTTTTTGTTTTCTGATTTTTTGGGCTTTTTGGGGTTTTGGGTTGTTTCGGTTGGTGTGGTTGTCCCGTTTTCGCGCTGGTCCGCCTGGATCGTCCCTGTGCGGGACCGCACCTACTTTTCTTTGCTCGCGCAAAGAAAAGTAGGCAAAAGAAAGCGCGTTTACCTCGCGCTTCGTAGCGAGTGGCGTCTAGTATTTTTTCGGGTAGTGGACCGCGCACGTTTTGAGTTGCCGCACCGCCTGACTTGGTGACAAGGCAGTCATTCGTTCCGGCTGTTCGCTCCGCGACAGCCGACGGGCACAGCCCCGTCTTCATCTCTCAGCGCCATTCGCGCGCCCCACTCCGTCCGTCACAACACCCACTTTCATGCCATGCGCCGGCCTGGTCCCGCGCGCAAAATTCCAGGTCGCGCTGAACGTCGAAACCATCGTGAAAACAGGCAAATGCCCGTGGGCCAAACCGGGCTTCGACCCGACGCCGGAACCGTCGAGGCGGCGGGCAAATGACGTGGCGAAAATGGTTTTTTGAAGTGGGCTACCGCCGCGCAGCGGGCGGGATGTGCGGGCGCGGACCACCACGAAAAACCAACCGACCACTCCAAACGTGCGCGGTCCACTACCCGAAAAATACTAGACGCCACTCGCTACGAAGTGGCGGGGTAAACGCGCTTTCTTTTGCCTACTTTTCTTTGCGCGAGCAAAGAAAAGTAGGTGCGGTCCCGCACAGGGACGATCCAGGCAGACCAGCGTGAAACCAGGACAACCAGACCAACCACAACCACAAACCAAAAACCAAAAACCCAAAAACCAAACCCGCCGCCTAGGCGGCCAACACCTCTACAATTCTCCGCTCAAACGCCTGCCCCTCCGCATCAAACAGATGACAATGCTCAGGCGTAGCCCCCAACCTCTGCACCTCGCCCTTCGCATGCCGATCCAACGGCGGAATCCGCGCAATGATCCCATCAGGCGCGACCGTCGACTCCGCATACAGATACGCCGCATCCCCCAACGACTCGATCGCCATCGTCGTCGCGGACACGCCATACTCCGTCGTCCCGACATGCAGATGCTCCGGCCGAATCCCCACCGTCACCTTGTCCCCCACCTTCACGCCGCCTAGCTCCACCGCCGCCCGCTGCGAATCGCCGGTGGCATAGCGCACCAGCACCCCATCGTGCGAGACCGCCTCCACCACGCCTTCCAGAAAATTCATCTTCGGTGAACCGATAAACCCGGCAACGAAACGGTTCGCCGGCGCGTGGTACAAACGGTTCGGACTGCCCACCTGCTCGATATTGCCCGCCGATAACACCACGATCTTGTCGGCCAGCGTCATCGCCTCGACCTGATCGTGCGTCACGTAAATCATCGTGGTCTTCAACTCGTCGTGCAGACGCGCAAACTCCAGCCGCATCTTCACCCGCAACGCGGCATCCAGATTCGATAGCGGTTCGTCGAACAGAAACACCTTCGGCTTGCGCGTGATCGCACGACCGATCGCCACGCGCTGACGTTGACCGCCCGACAACTGCTTCGGCTTGCGATCCAGCAAATGATCGATGTGCAGAATCTTCGCGGCATTGCGCACGGCCGCGTCGATCTCCGGCTTCTTCGTGCCGGCCAGCTTCAACCCGAACGCCATGTTGTCGTACAGCGTCATGTGCGGATACAGCGCATAAGACTGAAACACCATCGCAATCCCTCGCTTGGCCGGCGGCACATCGTTCATCCGAACTCCGTCGATATTCAGATCGCCACCGCTGATGTCCTCCAGACCGGCAATCATCCGCATCAACGTTGATTTGCCGCAGCCGCTCGGGCCGACGAACACCACGAACTCGCCGTCCGCAATGTCCAGATTGATGTTACGCATCACTTCCGTTTCTTCGTAACGCTTCCCGATGTTTCGCAGGGTCAGGCTTGCCATGATGTGTCTCCGTGTTTTACACGTTGCGGGCCGCTCGTATCGCGTTCGTCCCGTACTTCGTTTCCGTCTGTCTGTCTACGACGCTACCCGCTGCATCCATTGCGCGACCAGCCCGGGTAAGGCCTGCATATCGTCGAATACATGCTGCGCGCCCGCCGCGCGCAACGCACCGATCTGCGCTTCGCTCGCGTGCCCGCCGCCGATAAATCCCAACACCGTCATTCCCGCGCCGGTCGCGGCCGTCACGCCCGTCACGCTGTCCTCGACCACGAGACACGCGGACGGCTCGACGTTCAGACCGCGCGCCGCCGCGAGATAAACGTCGGGCGCGGGTTTCGGATTCGGCACCGAGTCGGCGCAAAACAGCCGTCCGCCGAAATGCGCGTCCAGCCCGGTTCGCGCCAGCACCGATTCCACGTACGGCCGGAAACTGTTGCTCGCGCAGGCCTTCGTCAGCGGAATCTGCGACAACGCTTCGTTGATGCCGGGCACCGACGGCGCCTGCATCGCGGCGGCTTCGACCGCGCGGCGGATCGACACGATGTCGTCGTCGGCGAGCGTGCGGCCGAGTTGCTCCGCCGTTCCTTGCAGCACGCGTTCGATCCGCAAGCCGAGCAGTGGAATCACGACCGGTTCGACATCGGTGTCGGGCCAGCGCGCTTCGAGTTCGTGCACCAGCATCCGCGCGGCCACGGCTTCGCTGTCGATCAGCACGCCGTCGCAATCGCAGATCAGCGCCTGGATCACGCGGCCGTGCGGCGCGGCCGCAAGCTCGTCCACGGTTTGCGTCGCGGATTGAATGGTCGGTTCCGTCACTTGACCGCCCCAAATGTCAGACCGCGAACCAGTTGCTTTTGCGACAACCAGCCGACGATCAGGATCGGCGCGACCGCCAGCAGCGATGCCGCCGACAGCTTGGCCCAGAACAGGCCTTCAGGACTCGAATACGACGCGATGAACACCGTCAGCGGCGCCGCGTTCGAGCTCGACAGGTTGATGCTCCAGAACGCCTCGTTCCACGACAGGATCACCAGCAGCAATGCCGTCGATGCGAGTCCGGGCAAGGCCATCGGCATCAGCAGATAGACGATTTCCTGCCATGTCGCCGCGCCGTCGATACGTCCGGCTTCGAGAATGTCCTTCGGGATTTCGTTGAAGTACGTGAACGCCATCCAGATCGCGATGGGCAGGTTGATCAGCGTGTAGACGATGATCAAGCCCCACACGGTGTCGAGCAGGCCCGTGTTCTTCCACAGCAGATAGATCGGCACCAGCACGCCGACCGACGGCATCATTTTGGTCGAGAGCATCCACAGCAGCACTTTCTGCGTGCGTTTGTTCGGGAAGAACGCCATCGCGTATGCGCACGGCACGGCGAAGAGCAGACAGACGATCGTCACGCCCGCCGAAATCAGCACCGAATTCCACGCAAATCCGAAGTAGTTACTGCGCGCGAATACCTCGCGGAAACTCTCCAGCGTCGGGATGAAAAACAGCGACGACGAATACGCTTGCTGTTCGGTCTTGAATGCGGTGATCGTCATCCAGAAGATCGGGAAGAACAGCAGCAAAGCGATGATCCACGCCAGAATGCCGGGAATGCTGCGCTTCGCGATTGCGAGCGGGCTGTTGATCTTCGAGACCGGCGCGCTCGAACTCGCCGGTGTGGCGGCTACGTGGCTCATTTTTCGTACTCCCCTTTCAGGTTCTTCGCGAGCATGCGCACGAGGAAGAACGACACGATATTCGCGAGCACGACGGCGAGAATCCCGCCGGCGGACGCCAGCCCGACGTCGAACTGTTGCAAGCCCAGCGAATAGATCAGGTACGACAGATTGGTGGTCGCGGTGCCCGGACCGCCGCCCGTGGTCGTATAGATTTCGGCGAAGATCGACAGCAGGAAAATCGTCTCCATCATCACCACCACCGCGATGGCCCGTTTCAGGTGAGGCAGCGTGATGAAGAAGAACATCGCGAACGCGCCCGCGCCGTCGATCTTCGCGGCTTCCTTCTGCTCCTGATCGAGCGACTGGATGGCGGTGAACAGGATCAGGAACGCGAACGGCAACCACTGCCACGCGACGATCACGATCACCGCGAACAACGGATACTCGGCGAACCAGTCGATTGGCGTCATGCCGAGCGCGCGCATGCCTTGCGCGATCAGTCCATATACCGGATGCAGGATCATGTTCTTCCAGATCAGCGCGCTGACCGTCGGCATCACGAAGAACGGTGCGATTGCCAGCAACCGCGCGATGCCCTGCCCGTAAAACTTCCGGTCGAACAGCACCGACATCAGGATGCCGCCGACCACGGTGATCACCAGCACCGAGATGATCAGTTCGAGCGTATGCGCGATCGACGGGCCGAATGCCGGGTCGCTCGCGAGATATTTGTAGTTATCGATTCCGGCGAACCCTTTGACGTCCGGGTTCAGCAGGTTGTATCGCGAGAACGAAAACCAGATCGTCATCGCGAGCGGGATCGCCATCCACAACAACAGGACGGCCACGGAAGGGGAAATCAGCCAGCGCGACGCGGACGCCTTGCGGGCTTCGTGCTGCTGGTCGGTTTCGGGGGCATGAACATGCATGAGTGGAAGGCGCAGATGACGCATGATGTGACCACCTGTCAGTAATGCGCGGGACGGTGCGCCCGCTGTGCAGCGCGTGCTGCGGGCCGGCCGGCCGTTGCCGTTGCGGCAGCGGCCGGCCGGCGCTTTTACGTCACTTCAGATAGCCCGCTTGTCGCACTGCGCGATCGGCGGTTGCCTGACCGGCGGCCAACGCCTGATCGACCGTCATCTGACCGGCAATCGCGCCGGAGATGCTCTGACCGACCACCGTGCCGAACGACTGGAACTCGGGAATGCCGACGAACTGCACGCCCGTGTACGGCACCGGCTTCAACGTCGGATGTTCCGGATCGGCCGTTTCGATCGCCTTCAGCACGAAGTCGCCGAACGGTGCGGCCTGCTTGTACTCAGGACGCGCATACGTGGACTGACGCGTTCCCGGCGGCACCGATGCCCAGCCTTCGTCCTTCGCGGCCAGTTCGATGTACTGCTTCGACGTCGCCCACGCGATGAACTTCTTCGCCGCGTCGGCCTGCTTCGACGACTTCGGAATGGCCAGCGCCCACGCCCACAACCAGTGCGAGCCCTTCGGCGTGACAGCCACCGGCGCGGCCGCGAAACCGACCTTGTCGGCGATCTGCGATTGCTGCTTGTTGTAGAGCATGCCGGCCGCGACGGTAGCGTCGATCCACATTCCGCACTTGCCCGACGACATCAGCGTCAGGTTTTCGTTGAAGCCGTTCGAACTCGCGCCGGGCGGCCCGTACTTCTTCAGCAGATCGACGTAGAACGTGATGGCCTTTTTCCATTCCGGCGACGTCAGTTGCGCATTCCACTTCTCGTCGAACCAGCGACCGCCGAAGGTGTTCACCACCGTCGTCGCATACGCCATGTTCTCGCCCCAACCCGCCTTGCCGCGCAGACAGATGCCGTACACCCCACCGGCTTTGTCGGTGAGTTTCTCGGCGAATTGCGCGATCTGGTCGTAGGTCGGCTGGTCGGGCATTTTCAGGCCCTTCGCCGCGAACAGATCCTTGCGGTAGTACGTCATCGAGCTTTCGACATAGAACGGCAACGCATACAGCTGACCACCGGTCGAGAGGCCGTCGCGCGCGGTCTTGACCACGTCGTTCAGATCGTAGTCGGCGGGCAGTCCGGTGATCGGCGTGAGCCAGCCGCGCTTGCCCCACTGCGGCGTTTCGTATGCACCGATCGTCATCACGTCGAACTGGCCGCTGCCGGTCGTGATGTCGGTCGTGGCGCGCTGACGCAGCACGTTTTCTTCGAGAATCACCCAGTTCAGCTTGATATCCGGGTTGGCCTGCTCGAACGCCGGCGACAGCTTTTTCAGCTCGATCATGTCCGGATTGTTCAGCGTCGCGATCGTCACGGTCGCGGCGGACGCGTTCAGCGCGGCGCAAGCCAGCGCGGCGGCGCCAGCCGTCTTCAGCGCGGAATAGCGGGTGGGTTGCATGAGTTGTCTCCTTTTTTGATGCGTTTGTTGTGCTGCCTGATGTTGGGCTTTCTTGTATGCACGTCTCTGCTTGCGATGACGCGGCGGCGTCGGCTGTCGCGCTGTTCAGCTCATCCAGTTGCCGCCGTCGACGTTCAGCGTTTGCGCGGTGATGTAGTCCGCATCCGACGATGCGAGGAACAGCGCCGCGCCGGTCAGGTCGTCGGGCACGCCCATTCTTCCGAGCGGCACCGCTTCGCCGACCAGCCGTTTCTTCTCGCCGAGCGGACGGTTTTCGTAGCGCGCGAACAGCGCATCCACGTCCTTCCACATCGGGGTATCGACGACGCCCGGCGCAATGCCGTTCACGTTGATCTTGTGCGGCGCGAGCGCCAGCGCGGCCGATTGCGTATAGCTCAGCACCGCCGCCTTGGTCGCGCAGTAATGCGACACGAGCGCCTCGCCGCGCCGTCCGGCTTGCGACGACATATTGACGATCTTGCCGCCGTGTCCCTGATCGACCATCCGTTGGGCGACGGCTTGCATCAGGAAGAACATGCCTTTCACGTTGACGGCGAACAGCCGGTCGAACACGTCCCACGATTCGTCGAGAATCGGGCGCATGTCGAACAGCGCGGCGTTGTTGAAGAGGATGTCGATGCGGCCGAAGCGGGCCGTTGTATCAGCGACGATGCGATGGATATCGTCGCGTTGGGTGACGTCGGCGCTGAGCGTCAGCACACGATCGGGAAAGGTTTCGCGCAAGCCGTGCGCGATGGTGCCGGCAGGTTTGACATCGACGAGTACGCAGCGCGCGCCTTCGTCGAGATAGCGCCGTGCCACGGCTTCTCCGATTCCGCTCGCGGCGCCCGTGAGGATCGCCACCTTGTCTTGCAGTCGCGCTGTCACTGCGTGTCTCCGTTCTATGTTCGAGTTTCTCGCGCAGTGAGCGAACGCTCAGCACGCGAACAATTGCTCTATTTCTGATCGAATGATCGGATACACGTCGGGTCATGTCAAGGCAGGTAAACGACATTTCGATGGTGCAACGCGGCACCTTGTCCGCGACCTGCCAGACCACTCGCCCAATAGTTATAGGATGCGCGGCCGGTCGCGATGAAGCTTTGCACAAAGCTCAGCACCATTTTCGAGATACGTTATATCATTGCGCCCACGCCAATTCTGCTGGAGCGAGCGCCATGATCGCGACGCCTGTCCACGTTTCATCCGATGAGCCGCTCGACGCCCGTCTGTCGACGCGCCTCGCGAACGCCGACGCGCTCGCGGCCGAGCGTGGCGTCGCGCTGACGCCGTTGCGCCGGCAGGTGTATGCCGCGATCGTCGTGAGCGACAGGCCGATCGGTGCGTACGATCTGCTGTCGGCGCTCGAACCGCAGCGCGGCCGTGTGCCGCCCACCACCGTCTATCGCGCGCTCGACTTTCTCGTCGAGCAAGGCTTCGTCCATCGCATCGAATCGAAGAACGCGTTCGTCGCGTGCTGCGACGCCGGGCGTCCGCATCAAAGCCAGTTCCTGATTTGCGACACCTGCGGCGCAACCGTCGAAATCGCGGGCAGCGCGCTCGCCGCGCCGTCGGCCGAAGCGTCGTCCGCGCATGGTTTCGAAGTGCACCGCCAGGTCGTCGAGCTGAGCGGCCTGTGCGCCGCCTGCCGCGCGCACGCGAACGGCGCCCCGCTTTCCTGAGCCTTTCTCTTTCAAACGACAGCGATCCCGATCATGAAAAAACTCCGCCCGATGCAGCGCGCCGCCGATCACTTCAAGCGCATCTCCGCGATGCTGACGCTCGGCGCCGCCGCGTTGCTGACGACGCACGCCGCCTTCGCCGACGACGCGAAAATCCCGGTCGTCGCCGCTGAAAACTTCTACGGCGACGTGGTGCGCCAGCTCGGCGGCGAGCGTGTCGCGGTCACCAGCATCCTGAGCAATCCGGATCAGGACCCGCATCTGTTCGAAGCCAGCCCGAAGACCGCGCGCGCGTTGCAGCAGGCGAGCCTTGTCGTCTATAACGGCGCCGATTACGATCCGTGGATGGCGAAACTGCTCGCGGCGTCGAAGAATGCGCAGCGCACGATCATCGTCGCGGCGGACCTGACCGGCAGAAAGAGCGGCGACAATCCGCACCTCTGGTACGACCCGGCCACGATGCCGACCGTCGCGCGCGCGGTGAGCGCGGCGCTCGCTTCGGCAGACCCGGCGCACAAGTCGTTGTACGATGCGAACCTCGCGACATTTCTCGCGTCGATGAAACCGCTGGACGCGAAGGTCGCCGATCTGCGCAGCCGCTTCAGGGGCACGCCGGTCACGGCGACGGAACCGGTGTTCGGCTATATGTCCGACGCGCTCGGGCTGACGATGCGCAATATGCGTTTCCAGCTTGCGACGATGAACGACACCGAAGTAAGCGCGTCGGATATCGCCGCGTTCGAAAACGATCTGCGGAGCAAGCAGGTTCGCGTCCTGATCTATAACAGTCAGGCCACCGAGGCGCTGACCAAACGGATGTTGAAACTCGCGCAGCAATCGAAGGTGCCGTCCGTCAGCGTCACGGAGACGCAACCGGCCGGCAAGACGTATCAGCAATGGATGCTCACGCAACTCGACGCGCTGGGCACGGCGCTGACGTCCGGCGGCGCAGCGACCAACCGGTAAGCAGGCGCGACACGCCGGCGAAACCCGCCGGCAAAACAGGCAAGCGAAACAGCAAAGGACACACTCAATGACCGTCACCGGCTCCGGACCGTCGGCCGCCACGCCCGTGCTCGAACTCGATCACGTCAGGCTGGAACTCGGCGATCGCACGATCCTGAACGACGCCAGCCTCGTCGTGAACGCAGGCGAATTCATCGGCGTGCTCGGCCCGAACGGCGCGGGCAAAACCACGCTGATGCGCTCGGTGCTCGGCCTCGTTCCGGCATCGAGCGGCACGATTCGCGTGCTCGGCGAACCGGTCGTGCGCGGCAATCCGTCGATCGGCTATATGCCGCAGACGCGCAGCGCGCTGGCCGGACGCCGCGTGCGCGGCCGCGATTTCGTCGCGATGGCCGCCGACGGACATCGCTGGGGTTTGCCGCACGCCGACGCGAAAACCCGCGCCGACGTCGAGCGCGTGCTCGATCTGGTCGGCGCGACGGCGCTGGCGGCACGGCCGCTGTCGGAGTTGTCCGGCGGCGAACGGCAACGTCTGCTGCTCGCGCAATGCCTGCTCGGCAATCCGAAGCTGCTGCTGCTCGACGAACCGTTGATCAGCCTCGATCCGCATCATCAGCGCGGCGTCGTCGAACTGGTGCGGCGGGTGCAGCGTGAACTCGGCATCGCCGTGCTGTTTTCCGCGCATGAACTCAATCCGCTGTTGAACGCGCTCGACCGCGTGCTGTATCTCGGCAGCGGCGTCGCGGCGCTCGGCACCGTCGACGAAGTGATCACCAAGCCCGTGCTGTCGCGGCTGTACGGCTCGACGATCGACGTGATGCGCGTGAATGGCCGCATCTTCGTGATGTCGGGCGACGTCGAAGTCGAAAAGCACGATCACGAACACGAAGACGACGGTCACGGTCATAGCCACGATCATAGTCACGGCCATAGCCACGGGCACGGCCACACGAACACCTCACCTCGCGACGGACACACGCACGATGTTTGAATACGATTTCATGGTCAACGCGTTCGCGGCGTCGGGGATCGTCGCGGTGCTGTCGGGGATCGTCGGTTACTTTCTCGTGATGCGCGGCCAGACGTTCGCCGGACATGCGCTGTCGCACGTCGGTTTCACCGGCGCGACCGGCGCGGTGCTGATCGGCATTTCGCCGATCTGGGGAATGATCGGCTTCACGCTGGTGGCCGGCATCGGCATGGGCGCGCTCGGCGAGAAGCTGGCCGGCCGCGACGTCGCGATCGGCGTGATCCTGTCGCTGGCGCTCGGCTTCGGCTTGCTGTTTCTGCACTTCTTCACCGCGTATGCGACGCAGGTGACCGCGCTGCTGTTCGGCAACGTGCTCGGCGTCAACGCGGCCACGTTGGGCGTGCTGGCCGTGCTCGGCGTGCTGAGTCTCGCGGCGCTCGCGGCCATCATGCGGCCGTTGCTGTTCGCGTCGTTGCAACCGGAACTCGCGGAAGCCAAGGGCGTGTCGTTGCGGCTGGTGTCGGTGCTGTTCCTCGCGATTGCCGCGCTGGCAGTGGCCGCGTGTACGCAGATCGTCGGCGTGTTGCTGGTGTTCACGTTGATGGTCGGCCCGGCCGCCGCCGCGCAAAACCTGACGACGCGTCTGTCGGTCGGACTGGTGCTCGCCGCGGCACTCGCGCTCGCGCAGGCGTGGCTCGGCCTGACGCTCGCGTTCTACACCGACTGGCCGACGAGTTTCTGGATCACCGCACTCGCGGCGGTCGTCTATGGCGTGAGTCTGCTCGGTCGTCGCTCCGGCCACTGAACGCAGCTCAACCAACGCTGACAAAAAAACGCGGCGCGTGGTGCTTTCGCACCCCGCGCCGCGTTTCCATTTCAGTGCTGCAATTCGCGCCGGCTTACTTCAGCAACACCTTCGCATGATGCGCGAGGTGATCCTCGATAAAGCTGGAGATAAAGTAATAACCGTGGTCGTAAGCCTGATGACGACGCAGCGTCAGCGCTTGTCCCGCCGCGTTGCAGGCGGCTTCGAACACGTCCGGGTTCAACTGCTCGGCGAGGAACGGATCGGCGAGACCCTGATCGATCAGAATGCCTTCCGCGAACTTCGCGGGCGCGTTCGCGACCAGTTCGCTCGCGTCGTATTGCTTCCACGTTTCGCGATCGTCGCCCAGATAGCCGCCGAACGCTTTCTCGCCCCATGCACAGCGCATCGGCGCCGCAATCGGCGCAAACGCCGACACCGAACGGTAAATCTCCGGATTGCGCAGCGCCATCATCAACGCGCCGTGACCGCCCATCGAATGCCCGAAGATGCCGAGCCGTTCGCCATCGACCGGCAATTCGGCCAGCACGGTATCGCGCAGTTCGTCGCGCACGTACGAGTACATCCGGAAGTGCTTCGACCAGGGTTCCTGGGTTGCGTCCACGTAGAAACCGGCGCCCACGCCGAAATCCCACGCGGCGCTTTCGCCCGGAATGCCCGCGCCGCGCGGACTCGTGTCCGGCGCGACCAGCGCAATGCCGTGTTGCGCGGCGAAGCGCTGCGCGCCCGCCTTGATCGGGAAAGTCTCTTCCGTGCACGTCAGGCCGGCCAGATAGAACAGCGCCGGCACGCGGGTCAGATGCGCATCGTCGTGCAAGGCCTGCGGCGGCAGATAGACGGAAAAGCGCATCGGCAGACCGATGGTCTGCGAATCGTGCCGGTACACCCGCTGTTCGCCGCCAAAGCAAACGTGCGACTCAACGAGTTCGATCATGACGCGTCTCCTTCAGCATGAACGTTAGTACAGCACGACCGAGCGGATCGACTCGCCCTTCTTCATCAGGTCGAAGCCTTCGTTGATGCGTTCGAGCGGCAGACGGTGCGTGATGAGGTCGTCGATATTGATCTTGCCTTCCATGTACCAGTCGACGATCTTCGGCACGTCCGTACGACCGCGCGCGCCGCCGAATGCCGAGCCCTTCCACTCGCGGCCCGTCACCAGCTGGAACGGACGCGTGCTGATTTCTTCGCCCGCCGCCGCCACGCCGATGATGAACGACTGGCCCCAGCCCTTGTGCGTGCATTCGAGCGCCTGACGCATCACCTTGGTGTTGCCGATACATTCGAACGAATAATCCGCGCCGCCGTCCGTCAACTGGACGATGTGGTCCACGACGTTTTCCACTTCGCTCGGGTTGATGAAGTGCGTCATGCCGAATTTCTTCGCGAGTTCGACGCGGCCCGGATTCAGATCGACGCCGATGATCTTGTCCGCGCCGACCATCTTCGCGCCCTGGATCACGTTCAGACCGATGCCGCCCAGACCGAACACGACCACGTTCGCGCCCGCTTCGACCTTCGCCGAATACACGACCGCGCCGACGCCCGTCGTCACGCCGCAACCGATGTAGCAGATCTTGTCGAACGGCGCGTCTTCACGCACCTTTGCGACCGCGATTTCCGGCACGACGATGTAGTTCGAGAACGTGGACGTGCCCATGTAATGGAACAGCGGCTTGCCGTCGAGCGAGAAGCGCGACGTTGCGTCGGGCATCAAACCCTTGCCTTGCGTCGAGCGGATCGCCTGACACAGGTTGGTCTTGCGCGACAGGCAGAACTTGCACTGACGGCATTCCGGCGTGTAGAGGGGAATCACGTGATCGCCCTTCTTCAGCGTGCCCACGCCCGGACCCGTATCGACGATCACGCCCGCGCCTTCGTGGCCGAGAATCGCCGGGAAAATGCCTTCGGGATCGGCGCCGGACAGCGTGTAGTAATCGGTGTGGCAGATGCCCGTCGCCTTCACTTCGATCAGCACTTCACCAGCGCGCGGCCCTTCGAGATCGACTTCCTCGATCGTCAGCGGGGCGCCGGCTTTCCATGCGATAGCTGCTTTGGTCTTCATCGTGAATGCTCCTGTTGCGGTGAATACGTAAGAGTAAGTGTGTCAGTGTTGCGCGCGGGTTTTCATCGCGCATCCGACAGCACCTGTGACTGCGACGACACGTCGAACCAGCTTTCGACGCGTCCGTATAAATCGATAAAACGTTCGTACCGTTGCGCGAGCGCCGCGCGCTGCGCGCTATCGGCCGACGGACTCGCCACGCGGGTCGACAGCGGTGCGAGCGCGGCGAGATCGCCGGTTTGCCAGTGACCGCGCGCGAGGCCGCCGAGCATCGCGGCGCCGCGCGCCGCCGCGTTCGGACAATCGACCGCGTGCAGATCGGCGTCGAGCGAATCGGCCAGCAACTGACGCCAGCGCGGATCGACCGAGCCGCCGCCCGCCAGCCGCAAGCGCGTCACCGATGCGCCGCTCGCGCGAATCGCATCGAGTCCGGCGCTCAGCGAAAACGCGACGCCTTCGAACGCGGCGCGCATCAAGGTGCCGCGCGAGTGGCCGAGCGCAAGGCCGAGCCAGCCGCCGCGTGCCGCCGGATTGAGCCACGGCGTGCGCTCGCCGGTCAAGTACGGCAAAAAAGTCACCTGCTGCGCGACGGTGCTGTTTACGTGCGACGCGGCGTTGGCATTCTGATTCGACGCGCGATCGAAAGCGGCATCGCCGAATGCGTCCCGATATGCATCCGCCCACTCGTACGCGAGCCAGCCGCGCGCCGCTTCGAGCGCGACGCCGACGTTCTGCATCGCCGCCATCCGGTACGCGTGACCGCTCACCGCGCGATACCGATGCAAACCCGGCGCGATCTTCGGCGTCTGCGATGCGAGCACGACGATCTGACCGCCGGTGCCGGTTGTCAGCAACGCGTCGCCATCGTGGATCAAACCGCTGCCGAGCGCCGCGCAAGGTGTATCCGCGCCGCCGGTGGCTAGCGTGATGCCCGCGCGCAAGCCGAGCGCTCGCGCCGCCGCCGACGACAACGTACCGCTCGCCGCATCCGACGGTGCGAGTGCCACGAACCAGTCGCGCGGCAAACCGAGTCGCCCGATCAGTTCGACGTCCCATGCGCCGTCGGGATCGGCGAGCGCGGTCGCGCACGCGTCCGACGGATCGGTGACGATCGCGCCGCCGAGCGCGACGCGCAGCCAGTCTTTCGGTTGCAGCGCGTAGCGGGTGGCTTCGACGCTGCGCGGTTCGTTGCGCACGATCCAGCGTAGCAAAGGCCCCATCATCCCCGGCGCGACGGGATTCGGTTGCGGCGCGAGCCATGCGTCGAGCAGACCGATCGCGCGGGTATCGGGCCACAGCATCGCGGGACGCACCGCGTGGCCTTGCGCGTCGGTCAGCACGACTCCGTGCATCTGGCCGGAGAAACCGATCGCTTCGACGGCGTCGCGCGCGTCGGCGGGCAGTTGCGATGCAGCGTCGCACAACGCCTGCCACCAGGTCTCGACATGCGTTTCAGCCCAACCCGGCTGCGGCGTCCCGATCGCATACGCAACCGACGCCGACGCGATTTCGCGCGCCGCATCGTCGACGATCGCGAGTTTCAGTGAGCCGGTGCCCAGGTCGATACCGAGAAAATTCATGGGAAGAAGTGTAGACAGGAAACGTTCGTCGGGAAGGGAATCGAGCGATCGCGATCGCGCTGCGACCGGCGGTCAATGCAGGGACGATGCCCGGACGAGCCGGACGCGAATCGGGGGTAAACCCACCCGCCGCGCGCGTCGGGCATAAATGCGACTATGCCCGCAGCCAAATACACCCAATCGATTCTTACACATATCGGGATGCTCCGTCCCCTTGGCCCGCTTCGCACGCGGCACCGCTGCACGGGCCTCGACGCGTTTATGTTCCACGCGCGGCCATCGAACGCCTTACAAATCGGTGGATTCCATATGACTGACGGGAGGCCCGGAATAGCCGCCAGCAGTCTTGTTGCGCTTTTTTCGCCCACTTACCTTGGAGTGACTCGAAAACGAACCCAGGAGTGAGACTCATGCAATCGAACGCGGTCCATCCATGCGACGAACGGCTGCCTGCCGGTCAGTTGCTGACGCTTGGCATCCAGCATGTACTCGTCATGTATGCGGGCGCGGTCGCCGTGCCGCTGATCGTCGGCAGCGCGCTGAAGCTGCCGAAAGACCAGATCGCGTTCCTGATCAGCGCCGACCTGTTTTCGTGCGGCATCGCGACGTTGATCCAGACGCTCGGCCTGTGGATCTTCGGCATCCGGCTGCCGGTCATCATGGGATGCACGTTCGCCGCCGTCGGCCCGATGGTCGCGATCGGCACGAACCCGTCGCTCGGCATTCTCGACATCTTCGGCTCGACCATCGCGGCCGGAGTGATCGGCATCTTCCTCGCGCCGACCATCGGCAAGCTGTTGCGCTTCTTTCCGCCGGTCGTGGTCGGCACCGTGATCACGGTGATCGGGCTGTCGCTGATGGGCGTCGGCATCAACTGGGCCGCGGGCGGCGTCGGCAATCCGGAATACGGCAACCCGGTCTTCCTCGGTCTGTCGCTGGTCGTGCTGATGCTGATCCTGCTGATCAACAAGTTCGGCCGCGGCTTCGTTGCGAATATCTCGGTACTGCTCGGCATCGTCGCGGGCTTCGTGATCGCGGCCATGCTCGGACGCGTCAACATGGAAGGCGTGACGTCGGCGCCGTGGGTCGGCTTCGTGATGCCGTTCCACTTCGGGCTGCCGCACTTCGACCCGCTGTCGATCGCGACGATGGTGACGGTGATGTTCGTCACCTTCATCGAATCGACCGGGATGTTCCTCGCGGTCGGCGATATGGTCGATCGTCCGGTGGATCAGAAAGCGCTGGTGCGCGGCCTGCGCGTGGACGGTCTCGGCACGCTGGTCGGCGGCATCTTCAACTCGTTTCCGCATACGTCGTTTTCGCAAAACGTCGGGCTGATCGGCGTGACGGGTGTGAAGAGCCGCTTCGTCTGCGCGATGGGCGGCGTGATTCTGGTGCTGCTCGGCCTTTTCCCGAAGATGGCGCAAGTGGTGGCGTCGGTGCCGCCGTTCGTGCTCGGCGGTGCGGGCATCGTGATGTTCGGCATGGTCGCCGCGAACGGCATCAAGGTGCTGTCGAAAGTGGACTTCGTGAAGAATCACCACAACCTGTTCATCATCGCGGTCAGCATCGGCCTCGGCCTCGTGCCGGTCGTGTCGCCGCACTTCTTCGCGAAGCTGCCGCCGGTGTTGTCGCCGCTGCTGCATAGCGGGATTTTGCTGGCGTCGGTGTCGGCTGTGGTGCTGAACCTGATCTTCAACGGCGTGAAGGGCGAACGCGCGGCGCGGCAGGAGATTCATCGTGCGGGAAACGATCTTGAGCGTCGCGGCAACGACGACGCGGTGATCGGCGACGACCGGTTGCGCGCAGTCGATGCGCATTGAAGCGCACACGGCGCTCTCGCTCGCAGCGCAATCGCGCAGCAAAAGTTGAGCGCAATGAACTGACCGGCTGCGTATTCAAGCGCAGATAAAAAAAACGCCACGGCATGCCGTGGCGTTTCTGTTTGGGCGAAGGGTTCGCCTGTCGAAGCGATCAGCCCGCGCTCGACGGCGCCGACGCCGCTGCCGGTGCGCTCGCCGCACCGTAATCGACGGGCGCATCGGCCGGACGCGGCTGTTCGCCGGCCCGCTCGATCCAGCCGCCACCCAGCGCGCGATACAGATCGACCAGGTTCGTCAGGCGATTCATCCGTGCGGTGATCAGCGTCAGTTGCGCCGAATACAGATCGGTCTGTGCCGTCAGCACCGACAGATAGCTGTCCACGCCGTTCTTGTAGCGCAGGTCCGACAGATCCAGACGACGCTGTTCCGCAAACGTATTGCGCTCCAGCGCCTGAATCTGCTGATCGTACGTACCGCGTGCGGCGAGACCGTCCGCCACTTCCCGGAACGCGGTTTGAATCGCCTTCTCGTACGTCGCGATCTGGATATTCTTCTGCACGTGCGCCAGATCGAGATTGGCCATGTTCTGGCCGCCTTCGAAGATCGGCAGCGTGATGGTGGGCGAAAAGCCCCACGCCGCCGAACCCGGCTTGAACAGACCGCCGAGCGTCGGGCTCAGCGTGCCGAAGTTGCCGGTCAGCGAAATCTGCGGGAAGAACGCTGCGCGTGCCGCACCGATGTTCGCATTGGCCGCCAGCAAACTCTGCTCGGCTTCCATGATGTCCGGACGACGCGTCAGCAGATCCGACGGCAAACCGGCCGGAATGTCGGCCAGCAGGTTCTGTCCGTTCAGCGGCATGCCCGGCGCGAGATCGTCGGGCAACGGCTCGCCGACCAGCAACACCAGCGCGTTTTCAGCTTGCGCACGCAAACGCATCTGCGACTGCAGATTCGCGGTGGCTTGCTGAACCACGGTTTCCGCCTGACGCAGATCGAGTTCCGAACCCGTGCCCGTGTCGAACTGCAGCTTCGTGATGTTGTACGAGTCTTGCGCGGTCTTCAGCGTGTCTCTCGTGACTTTCAGCTGATCGTCATACGCGAGCACCGTCAGATACTGATCGGCCACCGACGACACCAGCGAAATCTCCGCCGCCTTGCGCGCTTGCGCGGTGGACAGATATTGCGCCAATGCCTGGTCTTTCAGGCTCTGGATCCGACCGAAGAAGTCGAGTTCCCACGAAGCGTTCAGACCGACCGAATACGTGTTCGAGATGGTCTGATCGAAATACGACAGGTCGCGCGGCGTGCGCGACTTGCTCTGCGACCCTTGCGCGGAGATCTGCGGAAACAGACCCGCGCGCTCGATCCGGTACTGATCCTGCGCGGCCTGAATGTTCAGCACCGACACGCGCAGATCGCGGTTGTTCTTCAGCGCGATCGTGATCAGCTGTTGCAGCCGCTGGTCGACGAAAAAGTCGCGCCAGCCGATATCCGTCGCAGATTGGCCTTTCGCGCTGGGCGCACCGGCCGCCGCTTCGGGCTGCGTCGCGTAGACGCCGCCCTGCGGGAAGGTTCCGGTGACCGGCGCGGCCGGCCGTTCGTACTTCGGCGCCATCGTGCAGCCGGCGGCGAGGAACGCAACCGCCACTGCAATCAAAGAGTGTTTTTGCATCTCAATGTCCTTAGTGGGCCGAGCCGTTGCCCGAGCCACCGTCGCCACGCGGGTGATGCTCGTTGTAATGACGCATCGCTTCGTCCGGATCTTCCTTGTCGCCGCCGAACTTCGCACGCACCACCACGAAGAACATCGGGATCATGAAAATCGCGAGGAAGGTTGCGGTCAACATCCCGCCGATCACGCCGGTGCCGATTGCATGCTGGCTTGCCGAACCCGCGCCGTTACTGATCGCGAGCGGCATCACGCCGAGAATGAACGCGAGCGACGTCATCAGGATAGGACGCAGCCGCAGACGCGCCGCTTCCATGGCCGCTTCGATCGGACCCATGCCTTCCTTGGTTTGCAGGTCTCGGGCGAATTCCACGATCAGAATCGCGTTCTTCGCCGACAGCCCCACCGTGGTCAACAGACCCACCTGGAAGAACACGTCGTTTTCGAGCCCGCGCAAGGTTGCGGCCAGCAGTGCGCCCAATACGCCGAGCGGCACCACCATGATCACCGAGAACGGAATCGACCAGCTTTCATACAGCGCCGCGAGACACAGGAACACGACGAGGATCGAGATGCCGTACAGGATCGGCGCCTGCGAACCGGATTGGCGTTCCTGGAACGACAGACCCGTCCACTCGTAACCGATACCGGCCGGCAGCTTCGCCGCGATCGCTTCCATCGCGACCATGGCCTGACCCGTACTCTTGCCCGGCGATGCCTGCCCCTGGATTTCGACCGCCGAAATACCGTTGTAACGTTCCAGCTTCGGCGAACCGTAGGCCCACTTGCCGCTTGCGAACGACGAGAACGGCACCATCGCGCCGGCCGTGTTGCGCACGTACCAGTCGTTCAGGTTGTTCGGGTTCATCCGGAACGGCGCGTCGCCTTGCAGGTACACCTTCTTGATCCGCTGGTCGGTATCGAGGAAGTTGTTCACGTAAGCGGACGCCCACGCGATCGAGAACGTCTGGTCGATCGTCGACAGCGACACACCCAGCGCGGACGCCTTTTCGTGGTCGATATCCACCGTAAACTGCGGCGTGTCGTTCAGGCCGTTCGGACGCACCTGCGCGAGCATCGGGTCTTTCCCGGCCATGCCGAGCAACTGGTTACGCGCGGCCATCAGCGCTTCGTGACCCACGCCGGAACGGTCTTCGAGTTCGAAGTCGAAGCCCGACGCCGTACCGAGTTCCGGAATGGACGGCGGATTGACCGGATACACGATTGCGTTCTTGTAGCCCGCGAAGTGACCGAACATCCGGCCGACCAGCGCCTGCACCTTCTGATCCGCGTGCTGACGCTCGCCGTAGTCTTTCATCCGGACGAACACCAGACCCGCGTTCTGACCGCGACCGGCAAAGCTGAAGCCATTCACCGTGAACACGGAATCGACGATTTCCTTCTGGTCGTTGAGCAGCCAGTCGGAGATGTCTTTCAGCGCGCGCGCGGTGGTTTCCTGGGTCGAGCCCGACGGCGTCTGCACCAGCACGAACATCGTGCCCTGGTCTTCATCCGGCAGGAACGACTTCGGCAGCTTCACGAACAGCAGACCCACCGCGACGATCACCACCAGATAGATGATCAGCCAGCGACCCGAGCGACGGATCACGTGCGCGACACCGTTGTGATACTTGTCGCGGCTCTTGTTGAAGGTGCGGTTGAACCAGCCGAAAAAGCCCGTTTGCGCTTCCTGGTGGTCCTTGTCGAGCGGTTTCAGGATGGTGGCGCACAGTGCCGGCGTCAGGATCAACGCCACCAGCACCGACAGCACCATCGCCGCGACGATGGTCAGCGAGAACTGCCGGTAAATCGCACCGACCGAGCCGCCCGAGAACGCCACCGGCACGAACACCGCCGACAGCACCAGCGCCACGCCGACCAGCGCGCCGGTAATCTGGTCCATCGCCTTGCGGGTCGCGTCACGCGGCGACAAGCCCTCTTCGGCCATCACCCGCTCGACGTTTTCCACCACCACGATCGCATCGTCCACCAGCAAGCCGATCGCCAGCACCAGCCCGAACATGGACAGCACGTTGATCGAGAAACCCACCGCCGACATGATCGCGAACGTACCCAACAGCACGACCGGCACGGCGATCGTCGGAATCAACGTCGCGCGCAGGTTTTGCAGGAACAGGTACATCACGAGGAACACCAGCACGATCCCTTCGAGCAGCGTCTTGACCACTTCCTCGATGGACAGGCGCACGAACGGCGTCGTGTCGTACGGGTACTTGACGACCAGACCCGGCGGGAAGTACTTCGACAGATCGTCGATCTTCGCGCGCACGGCCTTCGCCGTGGCCAGCGCGTTCGCGCCGGTGGCGAGCTGAATACCGAAACCGGCAGTCGGCTGACCGTTGTACTTCGTGTCGAAGTTGTAGTTTTCGCCGCCGAGCTCGATACGCGAGACGTCTTTCAGGCGAACCTGCGAACCATCGGTGTTGACCTTCAGCAGGATGTTGCCGAACTGCTCAGGCGTATTCAGCAACGTGGCTTCGCTGATGGTGGCCTGCAACAGTTGCCCCGGCACCGACGGCGTACCGCCGAGCGAACCGCCCGCCACCTGAACGTTCTGCGCCGTCAACGCCGTTTCGACATCGACAGGCGTGAGCCCGAAGTTGGTCAGCTTGTTCGCGTCGAGCCAGATCCGCATCGCGTACTGCGAGCCGAACAGCGTCACCGTGCCCACACCGTCGATCCGGCTGACCGGATCCTGGATGTGCGACGCGACGTAGTTTGCGAGGTCGTACTTGTTCATCGTGCCGTCGGTCGACACGAACGCCATCACCAGCAGGAAGCTGCTGCTCGACTTGGTCACCTTCGTGCCGAGCTGTTGCACCGCTTGCGGCAGCAACGGCGTGGCGAGCTGCAGCTTGTTCTGCACCTGCACCTGCGCGATGTCAGGATTGGTGCCGGCAGCAAACGTCAGCGTGATGGTGGCCGTGCCGGAATCGTCCGACGTGGATGACAGGTACAGCAAGTGATCGAGACCGCTCATCTGTTGCTCGATCACCTGCGTGACGGTGTTTTCCACCGTCTTCGCCGATGCGCCCGGATACGTTGCGCTGATCTGCACGGCCGGCGGCGCGATGGTCGGGTACTGCGCGATCGGTAGTGTGAACACCGACGCGACGCCCGCGAGCATCAGGATGATGGCGATCACCCACGCGAAAATCGGGCGATCGATAAAGAACTTTGCCATGAAACAGGCTCCCTGTTATTACGCGCCCGATGCGGCGGAGGCAGCTTGTGCCGGCTGCGCACCGCTCGCGGCAGGGGCGGACGAAGCCGCTCCTTCGCTTGCGCCTGCAGCTGCACTGGCACCCGAGGTGGCGGCGGCATCCGATGCGAAGACCGGCGGCAGCTTGGCGTCGACCGCCTTCACTTCCATGCCCGGACGCGCCTTGTCGGTGCCCTGCACGATCACGCGATCACCCGCCTTCAGGCCGCTGTCGACCACCCAGTTCGGACCGAAGGTCGTGGTCGTGACCAGCTGACGCAGCGCGACCTTGTTGTCCGCACCGACGACCATCGCCGTAGGCTGACCCTTCTGGTCGTGCGTAATGCCGATCTGCGGCACCACGATCGCGCTCTCGTTCACGCCTTCGTCGATGCGTGCGCGCACGAACATGCCCGGCAGCAGTACATGGTCCTTGTTCTGGAAGATCGCGCGGATCGTCACCGAACCGGTGCCCTGATCGACGGTGACGTCGGTGAATTGCAGCTTGCCCTTCTCCGAATACGTGCGACCGTCTTCGAGGATCAGCGTGACTTGCGCGGCATTCGGGCCGGACGTCTTCAGACGGCCTTCCTGAACCTCGCGACGCAGCTTCAGGCCGTCGAGGCTCGATTGCGTCAGATCGACGTAGACCGGATCCAGTTGCTGGACCGTGGCCATCAACGTGGCGGCGCTGGCTTGCACGTAGGCGCCCGGCGTGACCTGCGACACCCCGATCTGACCGGTGACGGGCGAGGTCACGTCGGTGTAGCCGAGGTTGATCTGCGCGGTATCGACCGCAGCCTTGCCGGCCGCGACGTCCGCCGCTGCCGAGCCTTGCGACGCGACCGCGTTGTCGTAGTCCTGCTTGCTGACCGCGTTGGCCGCGACCAGCACCTTGTAGCGGTTCGCCTGCGCGGTCACGCTGGCGAGCGTGGCTTGCGCCTTCGCGAGCGTTGCCTTGGCGTTGTTCAACGTGGCGATGTACGGCGCCGGGTCGATCTTGTACAGACGCTGGCCTGCCTTGACCTGAGTGCCTTCCGTGAATTCGCGGCGCAGCACGATACCGTCGACCCGCGCGCGCACTTGCGCGACGAGGAAGGCACTGGTGCGGCCGGGTAATTCGGTGGTGACGGGAACGGCTGTCGGCTGGACCGTGACGACGCCGACCTCAGGTGTCTGTTGCGGCGGGGCCGATTGTTTTTGTCCGCATGCTGCCAGCAAGATGGCAGCCGTCGCGGCACTGATTAAGCGGAATGGAACCCGTTCGACGCGCATGGAGCGACCTCTGTCTATGACTGAGAATGAAAAAGTGCGCGCATCCCTACCCCGGGGACGACAGCGCACACATGCGTCTTGCGACGCAGACCGGATAGCCCGTGGTGCGCACCCATGCGGCGCATCCCGATACCGCGTCGGGAACGCCAACCCGGAGATGCCGCGCGACGCCGCCCGATACAGACGCGGCGCATGAGCGTATTGAAAGCAACAGTGACGGATATTAACCGGTCGTCACGGCTTGGGCTATCCAGACGATGGGGTGCTATTATATATACATCCATGAATGCACGTAAAAGTGCAATGCGTTCCGTTACCCCAAAAAATCGCAACAAAGATGAACGGGACGCACAACAATCCGGCCGATTGTTTTCAATCGTAATTAAAAGCGTCCGTCGCACGACGGGCACGGCAGGTCACCGATATGGTCCGCAGAACCAAAGAAGAAGCGCAGGAGACGCGCAACAGCATTCTCGATGCAGCCGAACACGTTTTTTTCGAAAAAGGCGTGTCCCGCACATCGCTGGCCGATATCGCCCAGGCGGCCGGCGTCACGCGCGGCGCCATCTATTGGCACTTTGCGAATAAAGGTGACCTGTTCACCGAGATGTTCGACCGAGTCCTGTTACCGCTCGATGAATTGAAGGCCGCTTCGCTGGATCCGGCCGAACCCGACCCGTTGGGCCGTCTGATCGAAATCTGCACGTTGTGTCTGCGCGACACGGCGAGCGTGCCGCAACGGCGTCGCGTCTTCGAGATCGTGTTTCTGAAGTGCGAACTGGTCGAGGAGATGGGACCAGTGCGCGAGCGTCATCAGGCGAACATGCGCGAAGGGTTGATCGCGATCGAAGGCGGCTTGCGCAACGCGATCACCAAAGGCCAGATGCCCGTGGACCTCGACGTGCGACTCGCCGCGACGATGCTGCATGCGTTCGTCGGCGGGGCGTTGCGCGACATGCTGTTTCTCGCCGATTCCCTCGACTTCGACCAGCACGCGCGTCAGATGATCGAAGCGATGTTCGACACGTTGCGCCTGAGCCCGGCGTTGCGTATCGATGCGCCCGGCGCGGGCAATCTCAGCGGTGTGGGCTTCAGCAAAGCCGGCGACAAAACCGCCCGGCTCGCCGGTCACGCGAAATCTCACGGCAAAAGCAAACCCGCCATCAACTAACGGATTGCTTGCAGGTTGCAATCAGCTTGCAGACGCGTCGAGCATGCGCCGGAATGCCCGGCGCAACCCGCGTCACCCCAAACCGCCCAAACCGAAGTGCCCCGCGAGATACAGCAGCAGCGCGACGAAAAAGATCATTCCCGCCCACGCCCAACCCGGCACCGCATGCACGCCCGGCGGCCGATGCGACAGATCGTGCGTCCGCGCGCCGAGCAGCGTGCCGGTCGCGCGTCCGGTCAACGTGCCGCCGTGGTCGAATTGCCGCGAGCGTCGAGCGAGCGCGCCGAGATTGATCGGCCGGAGAAAAACGTGCTGACGACGCGAATGCGAACCGCGCGCGCGGTTCGGCCCTTGACCGTGCTTCGCCTGCACGACCGCGCAAAACTCCGTGAAGAATTCGTCGGCGAGATCGTGAAGCGCATTTTCGATCTGACGCGCGGGCAATTCCGCGAGCGGCCCGGTTGCGGTTGCCCACACCGAATAATCGATCCGTGTACCGGCGCGAAACGATTGCGCCGCGTCGAGCGCGGCCTGCCGCGTGGACGGCATCGACATCGCGACGTGATCGTCGGTGCGCAGCGAAACGTCGAGCTGGCCGCGTAACGAACCGAGGCCGTCGGCGCGCGCCTTGAAACTCAGGTTGCGGTGCAGCGCGTCGGTCTGCGCGGATTCGGCGCCGCCGAGATGCGCGCGCACTTCATAGCGCGCTCGCAACGGCCCGAGCGGCACGGTCATCGTCAGTGCGTATTCACCGTGCGCGAAACGGTGGAAGGATTCGCAGTTGTCGAGGCTCGCGCGCAGCAGGGCGAGGTCTTGCAACGCGTCCCAGACATCGGAGGGGGCAAGCGGAATCCGCAGCGCATCGTTGAGCTCCATGCGAACCTCTTCGGGCAAATTGCATTGAAACCGGAAACTCGAACCGGACCTTTTACGACCCGTCAATCGAACGTCAACGAGACACCCCGGGTACTGCGACTGCACTTCCACTCCGTTCTGCACCGCGCCTGGCACCGCATTTTCACCGTGCATTCAAACGCGGCTGGCGATCAGGATGTCTGATCGATCCGGTCGACCCGCGACGTATAAAACGCGAGGTATTCGCGAATCTGCTTCGCCTGGTCGAGCGGCGTCTCGTATGACCAAATCGCGTTGTCCACGCGGCCTTCCTCTGTCATCAAATGGTAGTACGACGCATCCCCCTTGAACGGACAATGTGACGCGTGTTCCGACCGTTCGAGGCGTGCCATGTTGACGTCGCCGCGCGGAAAATACACGACGTCGGGCAAGCCGGTTTCGGTGAGCGTGAGTGCGCCCGTCGTATCGGCGACCGTCACGCCTTGATGGATGACGCGCACGCGGTGGGAATTGAGCGCGATCGTGATGCGATGGCCGGCCGCACTGCCGGAATTCGGGTGGGGTGTCGGGGCATCGTTCATGTCTCGGCTCCGTAAGGCGGAAGACGACAAAAAAAGCCACGGGGCGAGGCCCGTGGCTTCATTATCGGACAAACTTTCGCCGATTGCGCGGCCTTCCTCACGCTCTGCGGGCAATCACTGGGTGTTCCAGTGGAACGCCGCCTTGGCCGTACCCTTGGCCGGAACGGTGACGCTGCGGGACTGGTCGGCATCCTTGTATTGCGCGTGCACGGTGTAGCGGCCCGGGCGCAGCTTGACCAGCATGTACGGTCCGCGCGACGCGGTGTTCAGCACCTCGCCGTTATGCGCATCGACGATCTTCACGTGCACGTCGGACAGATAATCCGAGCCCGGGCCGGTAAAGCGCAGCGACAGCGGCCAGTGCGATTGCGCACTCAGCAGCGCTTTCGATTCATCCAGCCCGACGCCGCCCGACGTGAACGACACGTCGCCCTGCTGCTGCACTTGCGGCAGACCACCGCCGTTGTCGTTGCCGGCGCTGGACGTGTCGCCGGTGGTGCCGCCCGTCACGTCGCTGGCCTGCGCCCATGCGCCGGGCGCGAAACTCAGGCTTGCCGCGGCGAGTGCAGCGGCCGCAGTCATGGCGAGCCGCGTACGGCGATCCGGGTGTTTGGGAAGGTGCGGCTGGTCGAGGTCGAGATTCATCGCGTGGCTCCTTTGTTCAGATCCTGTCGGGTCGAACCGTCGCGCGACTCGCGCAGGGTGCGCCGCGTCGTCGACGGGTTGTTCGGTGTTCAACGGAGATTCCGGACATGGCGAGGACGCATTTCGCGTGCCCGGTCGGCGGTCGCGCACCCTCGCAACCGCGCGCGCAAAGCAAAAACGGCGGTGTCCGAAGACACCGCCGTTTCTGGAGACCGTCACTGGGCCCACGACTGCCGGCAAGTTTTACGTTCCCGCCAGATTGCCGTCGTGGAACCTGTGCGCTGCCTAGCCGAGATCGACCGGCACGAAGATCTGCGCATCGTCGCGCTGGATCAGCAGAGCGATGCTGTTACCGGCCTGCGCGATCATCTGCTTCAACTGCTCGACGCCCGTGACCGGCCGGCCATTGACCGCGAGGATCACGTCGCCCGGCTGGATGCCCGCGCTGGCCGCCGGACCGCCTGCCTGCTGAACCAGCAAGCCGTGCGAGATCGACGCGCTGCTCTTTTCTTCCGGCGTGAGCGGACGCACGGCGACGCCGAGGCGGCCTTGCATCTGCGCGGGCGTATCGGCGCTCGCCACCTGCTTCGCGTCGGACAACGCGCCGATCGTCACGTCGAACTGCTTGCTGGCCTTGTCGCGCCACACCTGCAACTTCGCCTTGCTGCCCGGCGCGATGCCGGCGATCTGCGACGGCAGATCCGACGAGTCGGTGACCGGCTGACCGTCGACCGACAGGATCACGTCGCCCGGTTGCAGGCCGGCCTTCGCAGCCGGACCGCCCGGATCGACCGAGCTGACCAGCGCGCCCGAAGGCGTCTTCATGCCGAACGAATCGGCCAGCGTCTGGTTCAAGCCTTGCACCGCGACGCCGAGGCGTCCGCGATTCACGTGACCCGTCTTGACGATGTCGTCCTTCACCTTGATCGCCTCGTTGATCGGGATCGCGAACGACAGCCCCTGGAAGCCGCCCGTCTGCGAATAGATCATCGAATTGATACCGATCACTTCGCCTTGCAGGTTGAACAGCGGACCGCCCGAATTGCCCGGATTGACCGGCACGTCGGTTTGAATGAACGGCGTGTAGTTTTCGTTCGGCAGCGAGCGCGACTTCGCGCTGATGATGCCCGAGGTCACCGTGTTGTCGAAGCCGTACGGCGAGCCGATCGCAACCACCCACTGACCGACCTTGCTCTGACGCGGATCGCCGATCTTCACGGTGGGCAGATCTTTCGCGTCGATCTTCAGCACCGCCACGTCCGACTGCTTGTCCGAGCCGACCACCTTGGCCTTGAACTCACGCTTGTCGGTCAGTTTCACCGTGACGACATTCGCGCCGTCGACGACGTGCGCATTGGTCAGGATGTAGCCGTCGTTGCTGACGATAAAGCCCGAACCGAGGCTTGCGCTCGGCACATCGGCCTGGCCGCCGCCGTCGTCGCCGCCCTGCATGCCCGGCACGCCGCCGAAGAAGTGCTTGTAGAACTGATAGAACGGGTCGCTCGGGTCGATCGGCAGGCTGTTGCCGCCTTGCGCGCCCTGACCGCCGTTACCGCCGTTACCGCGCATCGCCGTCTGCTTGACGACGTGCTTCGCGCTGATGTTCACGACCGCCGGACCGTAGGTTTCGACGAGACCGGAGAAATCGGGGATGCCCGTCTTGGCGGCAGCTTCGGCCGGCATCATCGCGGCCTGGGCCGGCGAGATGACTTCGGGCGCCGGCACATTGCGATGCCCCGCCACATAGCCAGCGGACAGCGCAACGGCAACCGCAACGCCGACTGCGCTGCGCTTCAGGGTTTTCGCATTCATCGTGGACTCCTGACACAGAGAGAAACTTGGGATGAACGAAGCGTACGGGCCGTCTCTTAAACAAGACTTAAACAACGGCCGCCCCGTTTTCCCACGTCTTTTCTGCGTCAGAAACGCACGCTGACCTGCAATCCGCCGGCCGGTGCATCGGCCAGTTCGACGTCCGCGTGATGTTGAAGCGCGATCCGTTTGACGATCGCGAGACCGAGCCCGCTGCCCGCGACATCGGTTGGGGCGCGATGCGCCCCGGCGCCGACGCGATAGAAACGGTCGAACACGCGATCGCGCTCGACCGCCGGAATGCCCGGTCCGCTGTCGGCGATCTGCACGAGCGGATGGCCGTCCGCGACGCGCAAGGAAACGTCGACGCGACCGCCCGCCGGCGTGTACTTGGTGGCGTTGTCGATCAGGTTGTTGAGCATCACGCGCAACGCGTCCGGGTCGCCTTCGACGCGCGCCGCTTCGTTCGCGACGACGCCGAGATCAACGCCGCGCGCATGCGCAAGCGGCGCGTAAGTCAGCACGCAATCGGCGAGCAGCGCTTGCAGATCGACCGTCTTCGTGGCTTTCAAACCGTCGGGTTCGGAGCGGGCCAGCGCGAGCAACTGTTCGGCGAGGCGGGTGGCGCGCGTGACGCCCGCCTGCAGATCCGCGAGCGCTTCGCTGCGGGCCGCGTCGTCTTTCGCGCGCGCGACCAGTTGCGCCTGAATCTGCACCGCGGCGAGCGGCGTGCGCAATTCGTGCGCGGCATCGGCGACGAAGGCTTTCTGCGTGTCGAGCGCGGCGGCGAGACGCGCGAGCAGGCCGTTCAGCGCGCGCACCAGCGGCTGGACTTCGAGCGGCAAACGCGCGTCGGGCAGCGGGTCGAGCGCTTCCGGATGACGCGCATCGAGTGCGCCCGTGACGCGGCGCAACGGCCGCAAACCGCGTCCGACGATCATCCACACCGCGACGCCGAGCAAAGGCAGCAACACGATCAACGGCCACGTGGTGCGCAGCGCGACGTTCGCAGCGAGGCGGTTGCGCACCGATACCGGCTGCGCCAGTTGCACGACGTTATCGCCGACGATCGCGCCGTACACGCGCCAGTCGCCGCGCTCCGTGTGTTCCGTCGAGAAGCCTAGTTCGGCGCGCGGCGCGAGTGGCGCACGCGGTCGCGAGTAGTACATCAGCGCGCCGTTGCGATTCCAGATTTGCAGCACGATGCCTTCGTCGCTGGTGTCGCGCGAGCCGAGCACCTGCGAGAACGGTTCCGACGGCAACGCCGCGGCGATTTCCTGCAACTGATAGTCGAACAGTTCGTTGGCTTCGGCGAGTGCCTGGCGGTAGATGAGCCAGCCCGCGATACCGACGCCGAGCAACACGATGGCGAGCAGCCAGAACAGCAATTGACGACGGATCGAACGCATCGGTTCAGGCTTCCTTTGCGATCATGTAGCCGAGGCCGCGAACGTTCTTGATCAGATCCGCGCCGAGTTTCTTGCGCAGCGCGTGGATGTAGACCTCGACCGTATTGCTGCCGATTTCCTCGCCCCAGCCGTACATTTTTTCTTCGAGCTGGCTTTTCGACAGGACCGCGCCGGGACGCGTCAACAGCGCTTCGAGCAGCGCGAATTCGCGCGCCGACAGCGGGACGGGCGCGCCGTCGAGCGTGACCTGATGCGAAGCCGGATCGAGCGTGAGCGTGCCGTGACGGATCGTGGAATCGCTGCGACCCGACTGACGACGGATCAGCGCGCGCATGCGGGCGCCGAGTTCGTCGAGATCGAATGGTTTGACGAGGTAGTCGTCGGCACCCGCGTCGAGGCCTTTGACGCGATCGGCGACCGCGTCGCGCGCGGTGACGATCAGGACAGGCGTCGCATGGCCTTTGGCGCGGAGCGTGCGGAGCACTTCGAGGCCGTCTTTTTTCGGGAGGCCGAGATCGAGGAGCACGAGGTCGTAGGTTTCGCCGGTGGCGGCGGTGATCGCCGATTCGCCGTCTTCGACCCAGTCGACCGCGAAGCCGTCACCGCGGAGTGCCTTGCGGACGCCTTCGGCGATCATTCGGTCGTCTTCGACTAGTAGGATTCGCATGAGGGTTTTAAGGTTTTGGGTTTGGGGTGGGCGGTTGTCGTTGGCCGGCTGGCCGGGCCGTTGGCCGGGTTCGCCGGGCTGGCCGCGTTTCGGTTCGGTTCGGTTCGGGCATTTTAGCTTCTTGGGGATACCGTTTTTGTCTGGCTCGGTTTGGTTGTCCCGGTTTCGCGATGGCTCGGTTTGGTTTGGCTCGGTTTGGTTTGGTTCTCAGTTGTCCCGGTTTCGCGTCGGTCCGCCTGGTTCGTCCCTGTGCGGGACCGCACCTACTTTTCTTTGCTCGCGCAAAGAAAAGTAGGCAAAAGAAAGCGCGTTTACACCGCCACTTCGTAGCGAGTGGCGTCTACTGACTTTCGGGTAGTGGACCGCGCACGTTTGGAGTCGCCGCGCCGCCTGGTATGGTGGCCCGCGCCCGCACATCCCGCCCGCTTCGCGCCGGTAACCCACTTCAAAAACCCATTTTCGCCACGTCATTTGCCCGCCGCCTCGACGGTTCCGGCGTCGGATCGAAGCCCGGTTTTCGCCACACCATTCGGCCGCTTTTTCGGCGGTTCCTGCGTCGGCTAAAAGCCCGTTCACGCCACACGATTCGCCAGCATTCACGACAACTCCAGCGTCCGGACTAAAGCCCGGTTTGCGCCAAACGATTCGCCCGTCTTCGCGATGGTTTCGACGTCCTGATTGGACTGGAATTTCGCGGGTGAGACCAGACCGGCGCATGCCAGGAAAATGGGTGTTGTGACCGACGGAGTTCGGCGCGCGAAGAGCGCCGAGAGAAAAAGACGGGGCTGTGCCCAACGGCTGTCGCGGAGCGAACAGCCGGAACGAATGACTGCCTTTATATGGACGCCTCCCGTTTGCCAAGGGATTTCGTGTGTGTTGGTAGACAGGAAGGTTGCGGCTTTATATCCGGCCTTGTTGCAGGTCGAACCCGCTGGCCTCGATGGAATCCGCTGGCTCACGCCTCACTTGACACACGGGCTGTTAGCCCGCAAGGCAGTTCAGGTTTGGTGAGTCCCGGTCTGACCTGTGTGCCATCACACTCAATTACCTTGCGCAACCTTTGACATCCCATCTCCTGCAAAACCGGTTTATTCAGTCATTGCAGCGCTTACGCCGCTCGCGTACTCACATAGCCTTTCTCGTACGTACGCCCGTGCGCCAGCAGCGCCCAAATCGTTCGGGCCATCTTGTTGGCCAACGCAACGATTACCACGTTATGCGGGCGCCGCCGGCCCAACTGCTCGATCCACGGGCCTGGCTCTTTCGCGCGCGCGAGCACCGATCGTGCACCGTGAATCAGCAGTGTGCGCAGATACACATCACCGCGTTTGCTGATCCCATGCAGTCTGATCCTGCCACCGGTGCCGGTCTGTCTGGGCACCAGACCCAGCCAGGCCGCAAACTCACGTCCTGAATGAAACGCTTTGGGGTCGCCCATCGTCGCCACAGCAGCGGTCGCGGTCAGCAGCCCGACGCCGGGAATGTCGGCGATCTGCCGGCAGGCACGCTCTTCCTTCATCCAGTCCGAGAGCCGGCGTTCGATTCGCGCAATCTGCTCATCGAGAACGTCAAGCCGCTGCCACTGCTCACGCAGCGTGTCCACCAGCATCGTGGGCAAACGCGCCTCCAGGCGCGCCAGCACATCAGCCATCGCCCGGTTCAGCGCGGCGCGGCCTACCGCCATCACTTCACCGTATTCCGTCAGCAGCCCACGCAATCCATTGATCTGCATCGTGCGGAACCTGATCAGTTGCTGGCGCATCCGGTGCAATGCCAGCACGGCCTGCTGCGATTCAGTCTTGACCGTCACGGACCTCACGCCCGACTGCTGTACCGCGGTCCAGATTGCCCGTGCATCAGCCACGTCGCTCTTGTTACCGCTCACAAACGCCTTGACCGCCTGGCCCGGCATCAACTTCACCTGATGACCCATCTGCTCCAGATGACGCGCCCAGTGCTGGGAACCGCCACACGCTTCCATGCCGATCAGGCACGGCGCGCGATTTGCAAAGTGCGACAGAAACGTGGCGCGTCGGATCTGCCGGCTGACGACATCGCCTGTTTGCGGATCAACCCAGTGGACCTGGAACACCTGCTTCGCAATATCGACACCAACCGGAGTAAGCTTCATTTGGGTTCTCCTTCCTCAAGTGGTACGTTGCCCAACTTCCACTCTGGCACATCTGAGGCCGTCGGTTGCGAGAACCCACCTTCCTGGTCGCGCCCCGACCATTCGATCAGCAGCCCTCGCGAGGGGGAGGCGTCCATACCATTTGTCACCAAGGCAAGCGGTGCGACAACTCAAATCGTGCGCGGTCCACTACCCGTTAAATACTAGACGCCACTCGCTACGGAGCGAGAGGTAAACGCGCTTTCTTTTGCCTACTTTTCTTTGCGCGAGCAAAGAAAAGTAGGTGCGGTCCCGCACAGGGACGATCCAGGCAAACCAGCGTGAAACCGGGACAACCAACCCGACGCCAACAGACCAGCGCGAAACCGGAACAACCAAAGAACCACAAAAAAACCACCCCACCCCCCATATCACTACAATAGCCGCTTTGCCGCGCGCCGCGCCACAAATCACCACGCCCGCGCAGCTTCCCCCTCTACCGGTCTCCGCATGCCCCGTCCGTCCGTCGCTACGTTTCTTTCATTTCCGTTTCGGCCCGCGAGACGGCTTGCGATCTCCTCGCTCTGCGTCGCACTCACCATGCGGCGCGCTACTCGCCGCCCCACCCGCCTTCGCAAGAAAAAAGCAGAACACCCATCGGTCAACGT
>NZ_JAPWKB010000004.1 GCF_028283785.1 Paraburkholderia sp.
GGACGATCCAGGCAAACCAGCGTGAAACCGGGACAACCAACCCGACGCCAACAGACCAGCGCGAAACCGGAACAACCAAAGAACCACAAAAAAACCACCCCACCCCCCATATCACTACAATAGCCGCTTTGCCGCGCGCAGCGCCCTCAAATCACCACGCCCGCGCAGCGTCCCCCCGCTCTACCGGTCTCCGCATGCCCCGTCCGTCCGTCGCTACGTTTCTTTCATTTCCGTTTCGGCCCGCGAGACGGCTTGCGGTCTCCTCGCTCTGCGTCGCACTCACCGCCGGCGCGCTACTCGCCGCCCCACCCGCCTTCGCAAGAAAAAAAGCAGAACACCCATCGGTCAACGTCAGCACGGTCCTGCCGCGCCCGGTCATGCTCGGACTGCAACGCGCACACGTGCCGCTGTCCAACATCAGCGTGGTGGTCGAGAAAGTCGGCGATCGAACCCCGATCCTCGCCCTCAACGCGGGACAACCGATGATGCCCGCGTCCACCATGAAACTGGTCACGACCTTCGCCGGTCTGTCCATCCTCGGTCCGGACTACCGATGGAAAACCACCGCCTATGCCGACGGCTCGATCGACGCGAACGGTATCCTGCATGGCAATCTCTATATTCAGGGAACCGGTGACCCGAAACTCGTCCCCGAAGAACTGATCGACCTCGTGCAGAAGATCCACAAGGCGGGTATCAGCGGCATCGACGGCGCACTGGTGCTCGACAAACGCTTCTTCGATCCGTCCACCCGCGACCTGCCGCCGTTCGACGACGACGCCACCGCGCCCTACAACGTCGGCCCCGATCCGCTGCTGTACGCTTTCAAATCGCTGTCGTTTTCGCTGACGCCGTCGGCGGATGGTTCGGTCGCGATCGACGTCCTGCCCGCGCTCGCGCAACTTCAGATCGACAATCATCTGCACGCCACCCGCGGCCCGTGCCGCGGCGAAGGCACCGCGCTCGCTCCTGCGGTCAACGCGCAAGCCGACGGCACGGTCACCGCATCGTTCGACGGCGACTATCCGTTGCATTGCGGTCCGCGCACGATCAACGTGGCCGTGCTCGACCACTCGGCATTTTTCGCGGGCGGCTTTCTCGCGCTGTGGCAGCAATCCGGCGGCACGTTCAAGGGCACCACGCGCGAAGGCGCAGTGCCGCTCGACGCGCGCCTCGTCGCAACGCATCAAGGTCCGGTGCTGTCCGATATCGTTCGCGACATCAACAAGTTCAGCAACAACACGATGGCGCGCAACCTGTTCCTGACGATCGGCGCGGTGGCGGGCAAGCCGCCCGCGACCACGCAGAAATCGATCGCCGCGATCACGTCGTTCCTGCACCGCAGCGGCCTGCCGATGGAATACCTGACGCTCGACAACGGCTCCGGCCTGTCGCGCGACGAACACGTCACGGCGCTCGCACTCGCCGACCTGCTGCAAGCGGCCAACGCAAGTCCGGTCGCGCAGGTGTTCGTCGAGTCGCTGCCTATCGCGGGCGTCGACGGCACGATGCGCAACCGGCTGACGACACAACCGGTCGGCGGCAACGCGCACATCAAGACCGGCACGCTGCGCGATGTCCGCGCGATCGCGGGCTACGTCGCATCGGCGGACGGCAGCAGTTATGTGGTCGTCAGCCTGATCAACGATCCGCATTCCGAAGCGGCGCGCGCCGCCCACGATGCGCTGCTCGAATGGGTCTATCAAGGTCCGGCAGCGGCACTCGCGCAGTCGCAGGCCGAAGCGGCGGCAACCTCGCCGGACACAGCGGACGACGCGCCGCGTCGCAAGCCCCGCAAAATCCTGCGGCCGCGTGCCGCTCATCCGGCGCACTGACGGTCGCGCGAATTTCATCCGTCTCACGAATCCCGTCGATCCTGCCAACGGGCTCACCAACGAGCTCACCAACCTCCGCATCAATCGCCGCAACAACGGACGCACGAAGCACGCACTCACGGGCGCGCTTCGTCCGTTGACGGCAGTTCCCACGCCCATTCCCGAGCGGCCCACCGTGCGGCCGCTCGCACGTCCCATCGAGGATTTCTTCTAGCGAAGCGCTGCGTCGCCCGACGGTCTACCGTGTACGCTGTCGGGCAATGTCGGGTGCGCGCTTTTGTCGCAACATCTAGCGCAACACAAGCGATGAACCGCAGTACGCGACGCATCGCGCGGAGCGCGCAACGAACGCTTTCCGCGCGCCTCGCCGACAGATCACACGATAACGACATCGCGCGCCGCGACACACGCGGCGGCAAGGGACCATGGAGGGAGACGCTGATGCAATTCGATGCCGAATTGCTGTTGCTCGCGCTGGCGCCAGTCTTTCTCGCATGCATCGGCTGGGAGGCGTGGCACGTGCGGCGAGTACGCCCGGACGCGGCTATCTACAGCTGGCGCGACACGCTGTGCAATGCATCGCTCGCGCTGATGCAACAGGCCGCCGACAAGCTCGCGTGGTTCGCCATCATCCCCGTCTACGCGTGGTTCTACGATCACTACCGGATTCACACCTGGCAACGCGGCTGGATCTCGTTCGTCGTACTGTTCGTTGCACAAGATGCGCTGTACTACGTGTTTCACCGATGCAGCCATCGGGTTCGCTGGCTGTGGGCTGCGCACGTCGTCCATCACTCGTCGGAACGACTGAATTTTTCGACGGCATTCCGTCAGAGTCTGATGTATCCGCTCGCGGGCATGTGGGTGTTCTGGATTCCACTCGCGGTGCTCGGCTTTCCGCCGACGCAGATCGTCGCAATCGTGCTGATCAATCTCGGTTTTCAGTTTTTCGTTCACACGCAGATGATCGGGCGGCTCGGTTGGCTCGAATCCGTGTTCAACACGCCGTCGATGCATCGGGTGCATCACGCGCGCAACGATCGTTATATCGACCGCAATTACGCAGGCGTGCTGTCGATCTGGGATCGCCTGTTCGGCACTTACGTCGACGAAGATCCGCACGATGTGCCGGTCTACGGGATCACCGAACCGCTGCACAGCCACAATCCGCTGACCGCGACATTTCACGAGTGGCGCTCGATGGCGCGCGACGTCGCGAGCGCGTCCGGCTGGCGCAACAGGTGCCGCGCGCTGTTCGCGCCGCCCGCGTGGGCGACGGCGTATCACGCGTCGCTGGCGGCGTCGGCCGGCACGCCGCACGACACGCCGGACGCGCCATACGATCACGGCATTGAAGCGCCACTACACCGACGCGCCGGAAGCCAGACCGACGTGTCGAGCAACACTTCGAACGCGTTTGAAACACCGCGCAGTTCGTAGGAAGATTCTGTAAGCTGTCGCCACGCCGTCGGACAAAGCGGCGGGCGCTGCCTGCAACACATGGCAAAAGGGCCACACATACGAGGAGATGAAGTCGAGATGAAGCACGCAGAAAAGAACCTATCGGGACGCACGTTGCTGCGCGCCGGCCAGTGCGCCATTGCCTGTGCCGCGTTCGCGCTGATCACCGCCTGCGGCGGCGGTAGCGATAACAACAACAGTTCGGCGAACACGACGCCGGCCGGCGGCGTGAAGCTGCAAGTGGTGTCGTTCGGCGACAGCCTTTCGGACGTCGGCACGTATTCGCCCGTCATCCTGACGAATTTCGGTGGCGGCAAGTTCACCACCAACCCCGGCGAAATCTGGGTGCAGAAAGTCGCGGAATACTACGGCGGCACGGTCACGCCGGCGTATCTCGGCGGCTTCGGCCAGCCGCTCGCCGCAGCCGGCGGCCTGGGCTACGCGCAAGGTGGCGCGCGCGTGAACGAGCCGCTCGGCGAAGGTCATGCCGACGCGAGCGTGGCTAACGCCGCGTACGCACAAGCCACCACCGTGCCGGTCCTCCAGCAGATCCAGAACTACATCGACGCGCACGGCAGCTTCAACTCGAACCAGCTCGTGCTGATCAACGGCGGCGCGAACGATATCTTCATCCAGGCACAAGCGATCTCCGACGCGGGCACCGCAGCGGCGACGGCAGCCGCTCAGGGCGGCGCCGACGCGACGACGGCGGCCAACGCGGGTATTGCCGCGTCGGTAGCGGCGATTCCGGCTGCATCGCAGGCGATCACCACGGCGGCGACGCAGTTTATCGGCGCGGTGCAGAACCTGATCGCGCACGGCGCGACGCACGTCGTCGTGATGAACATTCCGGATATCGTGCAGTCGCCGTTGGGCGTCAACAGTTCGGCATCGGCGAAACAGGTGTTGGGCGCGCTGACGACGGGCTATAACAACGCGTTGAAGCAGGTGTTCGGCAGCAGCTCGCAGGTGATCCTGATCGACGCGGCGCAACTCGAAGACGATACGCTGGCCAATTACCAGGCGCTCGGCTTCACGGTGTCGAACACGGGCACCGCATGTAACCTCGCGTCGATGGAAGCGGCAGCGGCCAAGTACGGCGAGAGCGATCCGAGCGCGTTCGCCTCTTCGCTGTTCTGTTCGCCGGAAACGTACACGGTGGCCGGCGCGGATCAGACGTACATGTTTGCCGACCTGGTTCACCCCACGACGCACCTGCACGCGCTGTTCGCGCAGTACGTCGAACAGAAGATCGCAGCGACGGGATTGGGAAAGTAAGTCTTACCTGATTGTTTCCGCATTCGGAAAAGCCTGGCCTTCGCGCCGGGCTTTTTCTATTTTAATTACGGCTTCCGTATCTAATCAGCCGGATAAGATCGTGTGGTGTAACGTTTCGATCCTGCCCTTTCACGCATTTTGGAGTAGAGCCTCAGTATGCGTCACCTCGCCACTTAGCGTGGTTCAGGTCATCAACTATCCTGAAAGTAATCGGTAAGGAACACCCAATACCGTCAAAGTCTCGAAAGAGAGGATCAGGACAACACAGTGAATAACATCATGTTTCCCCGCAATACGCTTCGTCGTGAACACGCATTGCGAGTTGCGCATAGTCACCGCGCACCGTGCGTGAGCACGCAAAACCTTGGTTCGGCGAAGCCGAGCGTCTTTAATGGAAGTCGATCTGGCGAATTGGCATCGGTGAATCGGCGTCCGGTTTGGGCGACAGCGGAGGCTCGATGATGAACACGATCATGTATGACGAACGGATTGAACTGCTGCGCGCGATCGCGCGTGAAAGCCTCGGCGTCGAAGCATTCCGGTTGCCGGGTATGCCATCGCCGGACTTCCACATCGTGTCCGCCGACAGCCTGACCAGCGCGCTCGAAGCCGCCTACGACGCCGGCTTGCTGGCGGGTCATCGTCACTACGGTCATTGACGCGCGGCGTACTCACGCCGGTTCGACGACGCGTCGCAAAACATCGTCGAAGCCGGCGGGTTGCCGCGCAGTTACCGCGCGATCACCGCGCACTTTTCCGTAGGTATCGCGTAGAAAAACAGAAAGCCCCTTTCGGGGCTTTTCTGTTTCGTAGCGTACGACTTTCTACTCACGACGCACCTCGCGTCGATCCAGCCAAACGCGCTAGTGCTGCGCCTCGAACGCAGCCGCCGCGCGACCGAGCCGGTCGTTGACGGCGATCCACTCGATCGTTTCCGGCAAGCGCTCGATCAGGATGCGCGTGACATGCGCACTGTCCAGCGCGCGCAGCAAGCCATACAACTCGCGCGCATACGCGTGTGGATCTTCCGGCGCCGCGACGAAATGCACGCCGGGCGCGTCGGCCCAACGGCCGGCGCGCGAGCTACGTGCAACCAGCGCAACCCGTTGCCCGTTTGCGGCGTGCTCCGCCAGCAAAGACTCCAGTTCTTCGAACGGCAGCAATGCGAGCGGCGTGCGCGGCGCGTAGTGCGCCTTCAGCGTGCCCGACGCGCGCGGTGCGGTGGCGTCGGAGCCATCCGGCAGACGCGGGGCTTCGCCAAGCACGTCGGCGATATCTTGCGGCGTCACGTGACCCGGGCGCAGCAGCGCCGGAAAACCGCGCGACAGATCGATGATGGTGGATTCGATGCCGACCTCCGACGCACCGCCGTCGAGCACGTAAACCGAACCGCCGAACTCATCGCGCACATGCTGCGCGGTGGTCGGGCTGACGTGCCCAAAGCGATTCGCCGACGGTCCCGCCACGCCGCCGTGTCCACCACGCCGCGCGCCGAATGCCGTCAGCAACGCCTGCGACACCGGATGCGACGGACAGCGCAAACCCACCGAATCCTGGCCGCCGCTCACCGCAGCCGGAATATGCGCGGCGCGCTTCAGGATCAACGTCAGCGGACCCGGCCAGAACGCGTCGATCAAGCGTTGCGCGTCGGCCGGCAAATGCGCGACCCAGTAATTCGGATCGGCTTCCGGCGCCAGATGCACGATCACCGGATGATTCGCCGGGCGCCCTTTGGCGGCGTAAATGCGCGCAATGGCGTCGGCGCTCTCGGCGTCGCCGCCCAGCCCGTAGACAGTCTCGGTCGGGAACGCGACCAACTCGCCGGCATCGAGCAACGCGGCCGCGTGCTCGATCCGCGCCGCGTCGATCGTGGTTGCGGCTTCGCCCGAGGCGGCGCTTGCTGCGGCATCGACGCGTTGCCCCGCGTCTTGCGCCGATTTCCGTTGGTCCGGCATATCGTTCACCCGATGCTCAGGTGGGGATGATATGCAGACGACGCGCGCAATCGCGGCCTGCGGTGCGCGCTTCGTCGAGCGTCGCGGCGGTGAAGTTGATGTGTCCCATCTTGCGACCGGGACGCGCCTCTTCCTTGCCGTACAGATGCAGACGCGCGGCCGGCATCGCCGCCACTTCGTGCCACGGCGGCGTTACGCACGCGCGCTTCGGGCCGTCGGGGAACCAGACGTCGCCGAGGATGTTCAGCATCACGGCCGGCGAATGCTGACGCGTATCGCCGAGCGGCATGCCGGTCATCGCGCGGACCTGCTGCTCGAACTGGCTGGTTGCGCACGCATCGACCGTGTAGTGGCCGGAATTGTGCGGACGCGGCGCCATTTCGTTGGCCACCAGCGAACCGTCTTCGAGAATGAAAAACTCGACGCACAGCACGCCCACGTAACCGAGCTTGTCGGCGATCTGCAATGCGGCCTGCTGCGCCTGCGCGACCAGCGAAGGCGTGGCGTCGGGCGCGGGCACGATGGTGTGCGACAGCACGCCGTCGCGGTGCGTGTTCTGCGCGAGCGGGTAGACCGCCGAACAGCCGTTCGCCGCGCGCGCGATCAACGCGGACACTTCGAACTTCAGCGGCAGGCGCTTTTCCAGCACGCATGCAACGCCGCCGAGCGACGCATGCGCCTCGCGGACTTCGTCGGCGTTGCGCACGCGGATCTGGCCTTTGCCGTCATAGCCGAGCCGCGCGGTCTTCAGGATGCCGGGCAAGACCGCTTCGAGCTTCGCGTCGTCGAGCGCAGCGAGGCCCGCCGACGATTCGATCACGACGTGCGGCGCCACCGCCACGCCCGACGAAGCGATGAAGCGCTTCTCGGCGACGCGGTCTTGCGCGATCGCGACGCATCGGCCGGCCGGGCTGACGAACGTGGTGCGGGCGAGAAAATCGAGGCTCGCGGCCGGCACGTTTTCAAATTCGGTCGACACCGCCGCGCACAGCCGCGCGAGCTCGGTCAGCGACGCTTCGTCGTCATAGGCCGCGCGAATATGGCGGTCGGCGACGGCGCCCGCCGGACTGCTTTCGTCCGGGTCGAGCACGGCGACGCGGTAGCCCATCGATTGGGCGGCAAAGCAGAACATGCGGCCAAGCTGGCCGCCACCGACCATGCCGAGCCAGGCGCCGGGCAGAATCGGTGAAACCGGTGTGTTGTCTGGGTTCATTTCAGTGATCAGTCACGGCGAGGCGAACGCGGGTGCGCCTCGCCGGGGGTCAAGCTACGGACAACATCAAAAAGACATCGAACCACTTACAGCGCGGGCAGCACCATTGCATGCGCGGCCTGATTCTGACGCACGCGGAACGCTGCGAGCTTGTCCGCGTAGTCCGCGATCGTGCCGCTCAGAATGGATACGGCGAACAGCGCGGCATTCGCGGCGCCCGCTTCACCGACCGCGAAGGTGGCGACCGGCACGCCCTTCGGCATCTGCACGATGGAATGCAGCGAATCGACGCCCTTCAGGTACTTGCTCGCCACCGGCACGCCGAGCACCGGCACCGTGGTCTTGGCGGCCAGCATGCCGGGCAGATGCGCCGCACCGCCCGCACCCGCGATGATCGCGCGCAGGCCGCGCTCGCGCGCGGATTCCGCATACGCGAACATTTCGTCGGGCATCCGGTGCGCGGACACGACTTTCGCCTCGTACGGCACGCCGAATTCCTGCAGCACGGCGACCGCCTGCTTCATCACGTCCCAATCGGAACTGGAGCCCATCAAAACACCGACAACCGGCGCATCGTGGGTATGGGCAGTCTGGACTTCACTCATCTTTGACGAACTTCCTTCGGGCGTTGCGGGGACTTTTTTTCTGGACCGACGACTACGCGAGCTTTTGACCGGTCAGGCGTTCGAGCGCTTCCTGATACTTTTCGCCCGTTTTCGTGACGACGTCGTCCGGCAGCTTCGGCGCGGGCGGCTCTTTGGCCCACGACTGCGTTTCGAGCCAGTCGCGCACGAACTGCTTGTCGAACGACGGCGGGTTGGTGCCGACCTGGTATTGATCGGCCGGCCAGAAACGCGACGAATCCGCCGTCAGCGCTTCGTCCATCAGATACAGCTTGCCGTGGTTATCCAGGCCGAATTCGAACTTGGTGTCGGCGATGATGATGCCGCGCGTGGCCGCATATTCGGCCGCTTCCTTGTACAGACGGATCGAGATGTCGCGAATGGTGGCGGACAGTTCGGTGCCGATACGGCGTTCCATGTCGTCGTACGTGATGTTTTCGTCGTGGTGGCCCATTTCGGCCTTCGCTGCGGGCGTGAAAATCGGCTCCGGCAGTTTTTCCGCGTTTTGCAGACCCGGCGGCAACGCCACGCCGCACACGGCGCCGGTTGCCTGGTAGTCTTTCCAGCCGCTACCGGCCAGATAACCGCGCACCACGGCTTCGACGAGGATCGGTTCGAGGCGCTTCACGACGACCGCGCGGCCCTTGACCTGCTCGACTTCGTCAGCCGCGACGACCGTTTCCGGCTCGACGCCCGTCAGGTGGTTCGGCACGATGTGCTGGAGCTTGTCGAACCAGAAATTGGCCATCTGGTTGAGCACGCGACCCTTCGCCGGAATCGGCTCGCCCATGATGACGTCGAACGCGGACAGACGGTCGGTGGTGACGATCAGCAACTGGTCGTTGCCCACCGCGTAGTTGTCGCGGACCTTGCCGCGGCCCAGCAGCGGCAGCGAGCGAAGCGTGGATTCGTAAAGGGTAGACATCGTCGTAGCTCGTAAAAATGAGGCTAAAGTAACACCGGAACAAAAGGGAAACGCCGTTCCCCGGATCATGCGGGAACGGCGATCTGACGACAACCTGGCCATTCGGCCAGGTGTTGTGCAACTCAAACCTGTGCCACGATGCACAGGTTGACACGCGAAAAGGCGTTAGCGAACCACTTGCGCGAGTTCGCCCGACTTGTACTTCTCCGCGATTTTATCAAGCGAAACCGGCTTGATCTTGCCAGCTTGCCCTTCACAGCCAAATTGCATGTAGCGCTCGATACAGATTTTCATCGCCGCATCACGCGCCGGCTTCAGATAATCGCGCGGATCGAACTTGCCGGGATTGGTCGCCATGTAGCGGCGGATCGCACCGGTAATGGCCAGACGCAGGTCGGTGTCGATGTTGACCTTGCGCACGCCGTTCTTGATGCCTTCCTGGATTTCCTCGACCGGCACGCCGTAGGTTTCCTTCATGTCGCCGCCGAATTCGCGGATCTCGGCCAGCAGTTCCTGCGGCACCGAAGACGAACCGTGCATCACCAGGTGGGTGTTCGGAATACGCTGGTGAATTTCCTTGATGCGTTGGATCGACAGGATATCGCCCGTGGGCTTCTTGCTGAACTTGTACGCGCCGTGCGACGTGCCGATCGCGATTGCCAGCGCATCGCACTGCGTCAGCTTGACGAAGTCGGCGGCCTGCTCCGGATCGGTCAGCAGCTGTTCGCGGGTCATCGTGCCTTCCGCGCCGTGGCCGTCTTCCTTGTCGCCCTTCATCGTTTCCAGCGAACCGAGCACGCCCAGTTCGGCTTCAACCGTGATACCGATCGAGTGAGCGGCGTCGACCACGCGGCGCGACACTTCGACGTTGTACTCGTACGACGCGACCGTCTTGCCGTCGGCTTCGAGCGAACCGTCCATCATCACGCTCGTGAAACCGCTGCGGATTGCAGCCATGCAAACTGCCGGCGACTGGCCGTGATCCTGGTGCATCACAACCGGAATATGCGGATACGACTCGACTGCCGCTTCGATCAGATGGCGCAGGAACGGCTCGCCCGCGTACTTCCGGGCACCTGCCGAAGCCTGCATGATGACCGGGGCGTTGACCTTGTCGGCCGCTGCCATGATCGCCTGCACCTGTTCGAGGTTGTTTACGTTGAATGCCGGCAAGCCATAACCGTGTTCGGCGGCATGGTCCAGCAGTTGACGCATTGATACGAGAGGCATGGTTTACTCCTTAGATTGAAACGAATCCTGTACCGTCGGCATCTTTTTTGACAATTTTATC
The DNA here is from genome assembly GCF_028283785.1 of Paraburkholderia sp. Lineage (GTDB taxonomy): Bacteria > Pseudomonadota > Gammaproteobacteria > Burkholderiales > Burkholderiaceae > Paraburkholderia. Next base: position 10,582 of record NZ_JAPWKB010000004.1, read on the forward strand.
GCTAAGCAAACCGCGTTCCTGTTTTGCGAATTTCGCAAAAACTCGAGGTTCGCGCGGAATGCCCGCGGATTGTCCGCCGTGCCGATCGTTGGCCGGCTCTCTCGCCCCAGGCTGCGCGACGCGTCTTATCAGCGCACTGTAAGCGGGGAAAGCCGGCAAGTCTGTGGTGCTTAGAACGGTTCTCCGACGCGCACGATCTTCAGCGCGTTGGTGCCGCCCGGCTGGCCCATCGGCTCGCCGGCCGTCAGCACGACCATGTCGCCGCGCGACGCGAAACCCTTGCCCACCACGGTTTCGAGCGCCTGGCTCAACGCTGTGTCGCGGTCGCTGCTGGTGTCGAGATGCAGCGACGTGACGTTGCGGTAGATCGCCATCGCGCGCTCGCTGCCGACGCGCGGCGTCAGCGCGAAAATCGGCACATGCGACCAGTGGCGCGACATCCACAGCGCGGTCGAGCCGGATTCCGTCAACGCGACGATAGCCTTCGCGCCCAGGTGATACGCGGTGAACAGCGCGCCCATCGCGATGGACTGGTCGATGCGCGTGAACGTGCGGTCGAGGAAATCCTTGTCCAGTTCGGCCTGTTCGGATTTTTCGGCTTCGATGCAGATCGCGGCCATCGTTTCGATGGTCTGAACCGGGTACTTGCCCGCGGCGGATTCCGCCGACAGCATCACCGCATCGGTGCCATCGAGCACCGCATTGGCGACGTCCGACACTTCGGCGCGCGTCGGCACCGGTGCAAGGATCATCGACTCCATCATCTGCGTGGCGGTAATCACGAACTTGTTCGATTCGCGCGCCATCCGGATCATGCGTTTTTGCAGCGCCGGCACCGCCGCGTTGCCCACTTCCACGGCGAGGTCGCCGCGCGCGACCATGATGCCGTCCGACGAATCGAGGATGCCTTGCAGCGCCGGAATCGCTTCGGCGCGCTCGATCTTCGCGATCATTTTCGGCTTGATGCCGTACGGCGCACCCGCGATATTCGCGAGCTGGCGCGCCATTTCCATATCCGTCGCGTTTTTCGGAAACGACACGGCGACGTAATCCGAGCCGAGCGACATCGCGGTGCGGATGTCTTCCATGTCTTTCGCGGTCAGCGCGGGCGCGGTCAGCCCGCCGCCCTGGCGGTTGATGCCCTTGTTGTTCGACAGGTCGCCGCCGACCTTGACCCGCGTGTGAATCTCGCTGCCGATCACGCGCGTGACGTCGAGCACGATCAGGCCGTCGTTCAGCAGCAGTACGTCGCCCGGTTTCAGGTCGCGCGGCAGGTCTTTGTAGTCGAGCCCGACGCGGTCGTCGTTACCGAGTTCGCATTCGGAATCGAGAATGAACGCGTTGCCCGGAACCAGCGTGGTCTTGCCGTTTTCGAACTTGCCGACACGAATCTTCGGGCCTTGCAGATCGGCCATGATCGCAACTTCGCGACCGGCCTGACGGGCCGCCTCGCGCACGAATTCTGCGCGCTGGCGATGGTCGTCGGCGGTGCCGTGCGAAAAATTAAGCCGCACCACGTCGGCGCCGGCCTGAATCATTTGCAGCAGGATTTCAGGCGTGCTGGAAGCCGGGCCGATAGTGGCGACAATCTTGGTGGCGCGATGCATGAGTCTCCTCGTCTGGATGGGATCGCTAGGAAGAACGCTGCGAGTGAGGTGCGGAGGCTGCGCACCCAAGTCAAGAGGCACGTCATGGGGCTGCGCGCCGGTCGATGCTGGCGTCGCTTTATGGGATGAAGCGGTGTTCGAGACCGGTGCGTCATGCGCCGGCCGTGATGAATTCGACGATCCGACGACGGCGGGCGCTGCCTTCAAATCGGGCGCGTGCGGCTGGTCGGTCGGAGTGGAAGCGATCGGCGCGGGCGCGTCGGCCAGCGCGATGTCATTCGCTGCGTCATCGGGCGAGTCGATAGCGGACGCCGTCGCGACGGCGTCCGCTACCCGCGCGACGGAACCGGAAACATGAGACTGCGATTCCGGTTCGGACTGCGTGTACTGCGCGTGTTGCATGGAGCGTTCGGCGCGCTCCCCTTCCTGTGCTGCCGCCGCTTTCTGCGACTTGCCGCGCGTCTTTGCAGACTTCGCCGAGGGGGAGCGCATCGCCACGATCAGGCCCGCGACTCGAGGACTTCGACAGCCGGCAACTTCTTGCCTTCGAGGAACTCGAGGAAGGCGCCGCCGCCCGTCGAGATGTAGCTGACCTTATCGTGGATGCCGTACTTCGCGATGGCCGCGAGCGTGTCGCCGCCGCCGGCAATCGAGAACGCCGGCGAGCGCGCGATCGCGTCGGCGAGCGTGCGGGTGCCGTTGCCGAACTGGTCGAATTCGAACACGCCGACCGGGCCGTTCCACACGATGGTGCCGGCCTTTTCCAGTTGCGCGGCGAGCGCCTTGGCCGTTTCCGGTCCGATATCGAGGATCAGGTCGTCGTCCTGTACGTCGGCGACCGCTTTCACTTCGGCCTTCGCGGTGGGCGAGAATTCTTTGGCCGTGACGACGTCGGTCGGGATCGGCACCGATGCGCCGCGCGCTTTGGCCGCGTCGATGATGACCTTCGCTTCCGCGACGAGGTCGGCTTCGGCGAGCGACTTGCCGATCTTCAGACCGGCCGCCAGCATGAACGTATTGGCGATCCCGCCGCCGACGATCAACTGGTCGACCTTCTCGGCCAGCGACTTCAGGATGGTCAGCTTGGTGGACACTTTCGAACCGGCGACGATCGCCACCAGCGGACGCTTCGGCGCGCCCAGCGCGCTACCGAGCGCGTCGAGTTCGGCGGCCAGCAGCGGGCCCGCGCACGCGACCGGCGCGTACTTCGCGATGCCGTGCGTGGTGGCTTCGGCGCGGTGCGCGGTGCCGAACGCGTCGTTCACGTAGACGTCGCAGAGCTTCGCCATTTTTTGCGCGAGCTCGTCGGAATCCTTCTTTTCACCCTTGTTGACGCGGCAGTTTTCGAGCAGCACGACCTGGCCGGGCATCACGTTCACGCCGTTTTCGACCCAGTTCGCGACCAGCGGCACGTCACGGCCGAGCAGCTCGGCGAGGCGCTTCGCGACCGGCGCGAGCGAATCTTCCGGCTTGAAGTCGCCTTCAGTGGGACGGCCGAGGTGCGACGTGACCATCACGGCCGCGCCCGCGTCGAGCGCCGACTTGATAGCCGGCACGGAGGCGCGGATACGGGTGTCTTCGGTGATGTTGCCTTGGTCGTCCTGCGGCACGTTCAGATCGGCACGGATGAAAACGCGTTTGCCGGACAACTTGCCTTCGGCGATCAGATCGGAGAGACGCAATACCTGGTTCATGGGCGTTTATTTGCGAGTTGATGAGAAGGCATGGCGGACGGTGCACGTTAAGCCTTGCTGAAGCGCACGCCTGAAGTGATGAACCGGACTTCAGACCGCTCTTCGAACCGGCGTACCGGCGGCATTGCCGCGGCTTCGCGCCTCCATCCGGAAGACAAACATTTTAACCGATACCCATTGCACGCAGACCCGCATTGGCGCGAATGTCCCGTATTTGATGGGGAAGTTACGCGTGTGTTACATGCGCGTCTCGCGAACCCGAATAGCGGGACGAATATTGCGTCGCAACATAACGGCAGGGTTTCTTATGCGACGAGCCGGAGAATCGTATAAACCACCATGCCCGTGACGATGGTGCCGAGCATGGTGCGCCGCCACAAACACCAGCCGAGACCGGCCAGCGTCGCGTAAAACTCGTGATTCGACAGCGCGAACGACACACCTTCGTCGCCGACCAGCACGTCCGGCACCACCACCGCTGCGAGCGCCGCCGCGGGCGCGTAACGCAGCATCCGCTGCACGCGCGGGGGCAGCACGGTGCGCTCGCCGCCGATCAGAAACAGCGCGCGGGTCAACGCCGTCACGACCGTCATGCCGATGATCGACAGCCAGATTTCGGTGGATGTCATGCGCGCGCTCCTTTGCGTTCGAGCATCAGGTCAGCCGCGCTTCCCGCGACGATCGCCGCGACCACCGCGAGCGGCAACGCGAGCCGGTAAGGCAGATCGAAGGCGAGCAGCGCGACCACGGCGGCCACCGCGACCGCAACCAGCGTGGAGCGCGTGGCGATCGCCGAGATCATGATCGGCACCAGCGCGAGCGTGCCCGCCAGCGCCAGCCCCCAGTTATCGGGAATCAGGCTCGCCAGCACGATGCCGATAATCGACGACACCTGCCACGACGCCCAACTGGTCAGCGCCATGCCCCAGAAATACGCTTCCTTGCCGGGCACGTAACCGGTCTGAAAGCTTTTCTTCTGGAACAGCAGATAGATGACGTCGCCGTTGAAGTAGCCGAGCAGCATACGGCGCCACATCGGCAGGTAGGAAAAGTGCGGCGCGAGTCCGGCGCTGAAGATCACGAAGCGCGTGTTGACCATCGCGGCGGTCAGCAGCACGGTCCAGATGGGCAACTTCGCGGCCATCAGCGGCAGCACGGCCAGTTGCGACGAGCCGGCGTACACCAGCACCGACATCGTCAGCGCCTGCGGCATGGTCAGCACCGATTTGCTCATCGCGATACCGGTTACGAGCCCCCACGAAAACACCGCCATCAGCGTGGGCGAGTACGCGCGCAGACCGTCGAGGAACGCACGGCGTTCGGCGTCCGGAAAGCGGCTGGGGGCACTGGAGCGGGATCGGGCGACAGAGGCTGGCGGCGAAGCGGAAGGGAATCGTGTCGAAAAGCGCGTCGAAAAACGGGCTGGCAGACAGACTGACAGACGGGACATCAACAACGCAGACAGACGGGCTAACACGCGAGCGGACATGAAGTCGAAGCGGCACGGCATGCTGCCGGAACCGGCAAAAGTGGGCGCCAGATCGTCGGACAGCCGCTGGCGCATCGGTCAGGATGATGCGTGCCGCGGATTATAGCGTTCGGGGTGCGGCCAAATGCCCGTTCCATATACAAAAGACGCTAAAATAACCGACTTCGCCGCCTGCCGGACCTCCGTTACGGCCTGGGCGCGCAGCGAACCCGGTTGCAGTCGAAATCGCCATGCCGGGCCACCGCCGCGACGCCTCCGGGCCCGTCCGTTCGTCCCCGCGGCATCGTGCAATCCCGCACTTCTGCACTGACGCAGTTCACGTACCGCTGGAGAATCGTATGTCAATGGCCGACCGCGACGGCAAAATCTGGATGGATGGCAAGCTGATCGACTGGCGCGACGCCACGATCCACGTCCTCACCCACACGCTGCACTACGGCATGGGCGTATTCGAAGGCGTGCGCGCATACAAGACGGTCGACGGCGGCACGTCGATCTTCCGTCTGCAGGAGCACACCAAACGTCTGCTGAATTCCGCGAAAATCTTCCAGATGGACGTCCCGTTCGACCACGAAACGCTCGCCGCCGCGCAATGCGAAGTGGTCCGCGAGAACAAGCTGGAATCGTGCTATCTGCGCCCGATCATCTGGGTCGGTTCGGAAAAGCTCGGCGTGTCGGCGAAAGGCAACACCATTCACGTCGCCATCGCCGCATGGCCGTGGGGCGCGTACCTCGGTGAAGACGGCATCGCCAAGGGCATCCGCGTGAAGACGTCGTCGTTCACGCGCCATCACGTGAACGTGTCGATGGTCCGCGCGAAGGCGTCGGGCTGGTACGTGAACTCGATCCTCGCCAATCAGGAAGCGATCACCGACGGCTACGACGAAGCGCTGCTGCTCGACGTGGACGGCTACGTGTCGGAAGGCTCCGGCGAAAACTTCTTCCTCGTCAACAACGGCAAGCTGTACACGCCGGATCTGGCGTCGTGCCTCGACGGCATCACGCGCGACACCATCATCACGCTCGCCCGCGACGCCGGCATCGAGGTGATCGAGAAACGCATCACGCGCGACGAGGTCTACACCTGCGACGAAGCGTTCTTCACCGGCACGGCCGCCGAAGTCACGCCGATCCGCGAACTCGACAACCGCACGATCGGCAACGGCGCACGCGGCCCGATCACCGAGAAGCTGCAATCGGGCTTCTTCGATATCGTCAACGGCAAGAGCGAGAAGTACGCACACTGGCTGACGCGCGTTTAAGCGCCGGTTAGTGTGTCGGATGCGCGCGATCACGGGCCTGGCCCCGGCGCGCGCCGCCCACGCCCACATACGCCCCACAGCTGAAAACGAGAAAGCCACATGAGCGAAATCAAGGAAATGCCGCTGGTCGAACTGTCGGCGAAAGACCTGCCCGCGTATTGCCCGAACCCCGCAATGGCGCGCTGGAGCGCCCATCCGCGCGTGTTCATCGACGTCACGCACGGCGAGGCGCGTTGCCCGTATTGCGGCACGCGTTACAAGCTGCGCGACGGCGAAGTCGTCAAAGGTCACTAAACAAGACCGCCGGCCCGCCGATAACGTAGATAGCGCAGTGCCCGCGAACGCCGCGAGCGCGCGTACGGCGCCCGGCAGCCGTGGCCCGATGCCACCCGAAACGGTCAATCCGCATCGGACGCAGCCGCCATTGCAGCATGGGCGACCGTCTCCCCCTTACAACCCGAACGTCGCGCGCATAGATCGCGCGGCGCTTCTATTCGACACCGGAAACTCACCCTGATGCGTCGCGCGTTGGTTATCGCACCGAACTGGATCGGTGACGCATTGATGGCGCAGCCGTTGTTCTCGCGCCTCGTGAAATTGCACCCGCGCATCGCGATCGATGCGGTCGCGCCGTCGTGGGTCGCGCCCGTCCTCGAACGGATGCCGGAGATTCGCGACGTCCACGCCACGGATCTCGCGCACGGCAAGCTGCAGATGCTGCGCCGCTGGCAGCTTGCCAGCGATTTGCGCGAAGTCGGTTACGACGCCGCGTATGTGCTGCCGAATTCGTTGAAATCGGCGCTGATTCCGTGGATGGCGGGCATTCCGCTGCGCATCGGCTATACCGGCGAAAGCCGTTACGGGCTGCTCAACGTGCGCCACGCGAATCCGCGCAAGGACGCGCGTCCGCCGATGGTCGGGCAGTACGCGGCGCTCGCGTACACGCCCGGCGCAAAAGCGCCCGACGAGCTGCCGATGCCGCGCCTCGACGCGGATCCGAACGAAGCCGTGCGCGTATCGGCACGCTTCAATCTGGATACCCGCGTGCCGTTGCTGGTGTTCTGCCCCGGCGCGGAGTTCGGCCCGGCCAAGCGCTGGCCGCCCGAGCATTTCGCGGCGCTCGCGCAAATGGTCGGCCAGTCGTTCCCTTACACGCAGATCGTCGCGCTCGGCTCGCCGAAAGACGCACCGCTCGCGCAAGCCATCGCCGACAAGGCGCCGAACGTGCGCAATCTGTGCGGCCAGACCGCGCTCGGCGAAGCGTGCGCGCTGATCTCGCGGGCCAGCGCCGTCGTCACCAACGACTCCGGCCTGATGCACGTGGCGGCGGCCCTGCGTCGCCCGCTGGTCGCCGTGTTCGGCTCCACGGATCCGCGCCACACGCCGCCCCTGTCCGAGCTTGCGAAGGTACAATGGTTGCATCTCGAATGCAGTCCCTGTTTCCAGCGCGAGTGTCCGCTCGGTCATCTGAACTGCCTGCGGCAACTCAGCGCCGAACAGGTATTCGGCGACCTGCGCGGCATGTTGCTCGCGCAACGCTGATTTTCACGCAACACCGCACGCACGCCGCGTCGCGTCATGCTCGCGCCTCACGGCGCGCGCATCCTCGAAGCAGTCGCGGCAACACCGCCGACTGCTGATCCGCAACCGCGCCACCTCGGCGCCGCGCACTAGAGACTGACGAGCCATGCCACGTTTTGCCCATATCTTCGAAGCTGCCGCCGATACCCTCCACGCCTACTATCAGGCGATCGCCGAGGTCAATGTCGACGCCTTGATGGGCTTGTGGATCGACGAAGAGTTCGTCAGTTGCATCTGCGCCGACGGCTCGCATCTGCACGGGCTGGAAGCGATTCGCGCCGGTTTGTCGGTGCAACTCGAACTCGCGCCGGTCAGCATCGAGCCGCTCGATATCCGTGTGTACGACAGTCTCGGCACGGTCGTGTATGCGATCGCCGAAGCGCATCGCCCGGCAGATCCGGCCGCATCGCCGGCAATGGTCTTCACGACTTACGTGATGGTCCACGAGCGCGGCGAATGGAAGATCGCGCATATTCACGCAAGTGCGATGCCGAACGAAGCCGCCAGCCAGTTCGCGGCGAAAATGCGTCATGGCCAGGGGCCGTTGCACTGACGTTTTTCGTTTTTCGTTGAACCGGTTGCAGGTATGAGCACGACTCACAACAAATCCGCTTCTCCCGGCCTGACCCAGCGTGCGGCCGGCGACACAACGAGCGACACGGCCAGCGCCGCGGCCATCGAGTTGCTCTACCGCGCTCCGCTCTGGTTGCCCAACAGCCATATCCAGACCATCGTTCCCGCGCTGTTCGCGCGCCGCCCCGACGTCAATTACCGTCGCGAGCGCTGGGATACGCCCGATGGCGATTTCATCGACGTGGACTGGCTGTTGCACGAACCGCTTGCCGGAGCCGTTCCGACGCTGTCGCAAACGCTCGCCCAACCCACGCCGCCTGACGACGCCCCGCTGTTCGTGCTGTTTCACGGCCTCGAAGGCAGTTCGTCGTCGCACTACGCGCGCGCGCTGATGGCGGCCGCGCGCGCGTACGGCTGGCATGGCGTGGTGCCGCATTTCCGCAGTTGCAGCGGATCCCTGAACCTGTTGCCGCGTTTCTACCATCTCGCGGATAGCGACGAAGTCGATTGGGTGTTGCGCCGTCTGCGCGCGTCACATCGCGGGCCGATCGTCGCGGCGGGCGTGTCGCTCGGCGGCAACGTGCTGCTGCGCTGGCTCGGCGAGCGTCGCGAAGACGCGTCGTTCGTGACGGCGGCCGCGGCGATCTCCGCACCGCTCGACGTGCACGCGGGCGGCCGCGCGCTGTCACAAGGATTCGGCAAGGTCTACACGCGCAGCTTTCTGAAAACGCTCAAGCGCAAGGCGCTGCAAAAGCTCGATCAGTATCCGGGTCTGTTCGACGCCCCGACGATGCTAGCGAGCCGTACGATGCACGCGTTCGACGACGTCGTCACCGCGCCGCTGCATGGTTTTCGCGACGCGGACGATTACTGGACGAGCGCCACCACCCGGCCGCTGCTGCCCGGCATCACCGTGCCGACGCTTGTTCTGAACGCACGCAACGATCCGTTTCTGCCCGGCGCGGTGCTGCCGTCGCGGCATGAAGTATCGGCGGCGGTGGAACTCGACCAGCCGCGGCATGGCGGCCACGTCGGCTTTATGACCGGACCGTTTCCGGGCAGGATCGACTGGCTTTCTCGACGTGTTTTCGGCTATCTCGCGCCCTTCATCAATCATGGATGACATCGTTCGACAGGCGCTCGCCAAATGGCCCAACGTCCCGCATTGCACGGGATGGCTGCTGCTCGACCGGCGCGGCAATTGGCGGATGCGCGACGATGCCGCGCAGGCGGCGGGCGCGCCCGGCGACCCGATCCGGCATACCGCGCTGCTCGGCTTCATCAATCGCAATTACGACGCGGACGCCGACGGTCAATGGTTCTTCCAGAACGGGCCGCAGCGCGTCTACGTGGAACTGGCCTACACGCCGTGGATCGTCAGGCTGTCCGTGATGAACGGCGCGCTGACGCTGGCCGATCAGGCAGGCGAGCCGTTCGAGCCTGCCGCCACGTATCTCGACGACGCGGGCGGCGTGCTGTTCACCGCCTCGCCGGACCCGACGCACGCGCTCCCGCGCGTCGCGGCGCTGCACGATCATGACCTCGATCTGTTTTCCGCCCACGCCGATCTGTCCGACGACGGCACCAGCGGCGAATTCCATTGGCGTGCCGACGTGACCTTGCCGCTGCACGCCGTCCGTTGCGACGACGTGCCGACGCGTTTCGGTTTTGTCGCGAGTCCGGCTGCACGCGCGGCGCGGGAATCCTGAGCGGCAGCGCGCGTTAATGGCAATCGGCCATTATCCGACGTCAGCCGCTGTTTTTAGCTTCTTCGCGCTCTTCCTTGTAGCGCGTCTCCAGCTCATGCAGACGCGCATCGATCGTGGACAGATCGTAGTAACCGACGGTTTTCATGTCGCGCGCCTGCTTTAACTGGCGAATCGCCGACGGCCACGCCCCTTCCAACGCAAACTTTTCCGCCAGCGCGCGATGCTGTTCGAGTGCATCGCCGCTTCCCGCGCTCGCCTGCGCAAGATAAGTCCACCATGCCGGCTGACGGGGATCGTCGCGGGTTTCCGTCGCCGCGAGCGTCTGTGCGTCGGTGAAGCGCTTCGCCGTGATTAACGTGCGCAAATGCATGTCGATCGCCGCGTGCGAATCGGGCCAGCGCTGTTGCGCGATCGCGGCAAGCCGCACCGCATCGTCGTTGCGGCCCGCGCGACGGGCGATATCGGCGGCCAGTACGTCGAGACTCGGGGTGCTGCGCTGTGCGTCGCCTTCGGCGTGCTCGAACGCGCCGAACGTGGTGCGCGCGGTCGCGAGCGATATCGACGCGTCGTCGTATTGTTCGAGCAAGCTTTGCGCAAGCGCGATGCCGTACCAGTTCGCGGCGATATTGAGCGCGGTGCGATCCTCGATTTCAGCGCGCATCCGGCTGATTTCGTCCGCGTATTCGCTGCGCGAACGGTCCTGCAATACCCGCGCACGGGCGCGCGCAAAACCATATTCCGACGACTGACGCGGTTGCCGGTAAGGCACCCGACGCGCGCGGTCGGCCATATCGGCCATCCGTTCGCCGCTGAGCGGATGCGTGCGCGCGTATTGCGGCACGGCCGTATCGTCGAGCGAACCGCGATCCAGACGGCCGAAAAACGTCACCATCGCGTACGGGTCGTAACCCGCGCCGGTCAGCAGCAAAAAGCCGACGCGGTCGGCTTCGTGTTCGGCCGAGCGGGAGAAACGCAACTGGTTGTCGACCGCATACGCCTGGCCGCCGATCGCGATCGCGCTGCCCAGGTCGCCGCTGTGCGCGACCACGCCCGCCAGCACGCCGAGCAGCATCGCGGCGAGCGCGGCGTAGGTGCCGTGCTCGCCGGTCGAAATCATTCGCGCGATGTGTCGTTGCAGCACGTGTCCCATTTCGTGGCCGATCACCGACGCGAGTTCCGACTCGGTTTGCGTCGCGACGATCAGCCCGGTATTCACGCCGATAAAGCCGCCCGGCATCGAAAACGCGTTGATCTGCGCGTCGCGCACAGCGAACAGATCGAAGTCCGGCCGATAGCCGCCGATGTATTGCGCGCTCGCCGCCGCCGCGAGTTTTCCCGCGACCGAATTCAGATAGTCGCGCAGCAGCCAGTCGTCGAGATAATCGGGATCGCGACGGATTTCGCGCATCGCACGCTCGCCGAGTTTGCGCTCGGCCTCGGGCGTCAACGCACCCGAACCGCCGTTGCCGAGGTCGGGCAACTGCTGGTTGAGCAACGGCGAACCGAGATGCGTGACGAGTGCGCCCGCGTGACCCGAGAGCCGGTTTTCGGCACCACCGTAGACACCGAACACGCCGGGCGCGATGTCGGCCGGCAGCGTGGACGCCAGCGATGTGCGTCGCGACGCCGGCGCTTCCGGAGACGGCCCGACGACCACGGTCCCAAGCGACAGCACCTTGCCCGGCAGGACCGGCGGCGGCGAAGAACGGGCTGACGATGTGGGAGCGGGAGCGGAAGACGGTGCGATCGCGCCGCTCTGCGACGCCTGCTGCGTGGCCAGCGATTGCGGATACGCGCCGGGCGGCAGCGCGAGCGCGGCGGATAGAAACGCGGCGAGTGTCCGTTTCAGACGCATTGCAGGGACCGGTTGCGCAATCCAGAGCGACGCCTGCGCACGCGGCATAAGATGGCAGGCGAACGGCGACGATTAAGCAATTGTAATGAATGCCGACGCGAAAATGCGCAGTCGGCGTGCCGTGGAGCGTGGTCAAAACCGGCTCGAAGCGGCGGCGTGATCCACGCGAAGTGCAGCGCGGGCCGGGGCGCGGCGCGCTGTTATGATTAGCGCCCTCTGAAGGAGCCCAACATGGCAGAACTCACCCATTTCGACGCCGCCGGACAGGCGCATATGGTGGACGTCGGCGGCAAACAGGAAACGAAGCGGATCGCGATCGCGCGCGGCTCGATCCGGATGCTGCCCGATACCTTCGCGCTGATCCGCGACGGCAATGCGAAAAAAGGCGACGTGATCGGCATCGCGCGGATCGCGGCGATCCAGGGCGCGAAACGTACCGCCGACCTGATCCCGCTATGTCATCCGCTGGCGCTGACGCGCGTGAAGGTCGAGTTCGAACTGGATGAAGCGACGCCCGCCGTGCATTGCACGGTGCAGGTGGAAACGCTGGGACGCACGGGCGTGGAGATGGAAGCGCTGACCGCCGTGCAGGTTGGGCTGCTGACGGTGTACGACATGTGCAAGGCGGTGGATCGCGGCATGACGATCACCGATGTGAAAGTGCTGGAGAAGCACGGCGGGAAATCGGGGGATTGGGTGGCGGCGTAAGCGGCGGAGTAAGTGCCGGATTCACCGGCACCTGTCTTTCCCCGAATCCCTCAAAGTCCGCGCAGCCAGGCGACGCCTGGTTGATTACTCGTCGTCCGACTCTTCGTCGTCCGGAACGGCGCCATTGGCCGGCGTGCCGTAGTGCTTCACCAGTTCGGCCTTGAATCCGGCCAGCGACTTCTGTTCATCGCATAGCTGATACAGATACGTCTGCTGCGTCGGCCAGTCCTTCAGTTCCTCGGCGAAAATCTTCAGACGCGCGACCGTATCGAACGCGCCGTCGGTATCGCCGCTCAGCGCCTGCAACACCGCATAACGCCGCAACACCGTTTCGCCGGGCAACAACGCGAGCGCCTGCTTGTGCATCGCGAGCTTGTGCGGCAGATCTTGCGCGTTCATCGGCAGCAAGGTCGCCATGCCGTACTCGCCCCACGCCTGGAACATGAACGAGGGATCGGCCTGATACTGCTCGGCCGGTCGCGAGCCGTAGTACAGCACCTCGGCGCGTGCATAGTCGCGATACACCGGATACAGCGCGGCAATCCCGCCAAACACGATCACCGCGAACGCGCCGAACGACGCGCCGCGCGGCACGAGGCGCAACGGACGCGTTTCCAGCAGACCCAGCACGAACATCGCCGGCAGCAGGAAGAACATGTACTGCTGCGGATACTCGACCAGTGCGTGCATCACCAGCACGCCGATCAGCGCAACGCCGAAGATGCGCGACGCCGTTTGCGGCGCACGGATGACGCGCACCAGCCACGCCACCAGACCGAGAAACGCGATGGCAAGACCGATCACGCCGGTTTTGGCGAGCAGGTCGATAAAGATGTCGTGCGAATTGTTGGCGATCTCGACGCCGCCCAGATGCCGCGCCAGGTCGAACTGGTAACGCGGAAACTCGCCCCAGCCGACACCCATCAATGGATGTGTCTTGAACATCGTCCAGCCGTATTTCCACAGCGCGAGACGCGGCGCGATCTGTCCGGCATCCTTGAAACGATCGGCCGCCGATTCGCCCAGCGCGAGCTGATAACGCACGTTGGCCCAACGGATCAGCGCATTGACGACGAAAAACAGCACCGCGAGCGCGACCGGAATCAACCATTCGCGATTGCTGCGACGCATGGCCGGGTCATTGCGCGTCTGCGCGAACGCCATCCAGAGACCGGCGACGACGATCACCGCCATTTGCAGCCACGGCCCCCGCGACACCGTCAGCGCGAGACCCACTGCAAAAATCGTGGACACCAGCGCCCACACCGCAATATTGATGCGGCGTGTCTGCACCAGAAACAGCGCACCCGCCATTGCGAACGCGATATAGGTGGCGAGATGGTTCGCCTGCGCCATATTGCCGAACGGCCGGCGGTCCACCGTGACGTTGTAGGCGACCACCAGCGGGCTCACCTTCACTTCTAGGTGGAACAGCTGGATCACCTGACAAAACACCGCAAACAGCCCACCGACGATCAACGCGATCGCGGCCCATTGCAAGGTTTCGTCGGTCAGCCGCGCGCGCGTCAGGCCGTAACCCGCATGCGTCGCCATAAACGCGGCCAGCAGGTAACCGCCGCCGAGCCAGTTCATCGACGGTTGCGCAACCGGCAATACGAACGATTGCAAGACGAGCAGTAAACCGAAGGCGAGCGGCACCAGCGCGACCGTCGGCGACGCGAACGGGAGCTTCGGCCTCGACGTTGCGTAAAGCAGTACAACCGCCGCGCCAACCAGCAGATAGGCCGACAGCGCCGTGTACTCCGCGTAGAACGTCGGAATCGGATACGTATGGTTGACGATTGCGTAAGGCAGAATCAACGCAAGCGCCAGCAGAACGAAAGACAGGAAACGCGCAAATGGAGTGGGCATAGGGAACCGGGGCGTCAGCAACCGGCGCACTATACAAAAAATTCCAGGGGCTGTGCGCCGGTACGCGGTAAATATCCCGAAATCGGACTCTAACGGCGGATTTGCATGGTGCGCGACCGCATTGGCGACGCGATGCGCGCGTTTTCAGGCTGCGTCACCGGTTCGAACCGCTCCGTCACGCGCGACACTCCGGCGGCGCGAGATTCGACGGCAATGTCGCGGCCTCGGCGGGCATCGGTCCGGCGCCCGGCGCGGGCAACGAAGACGCGGCCTTGCCGCCCGCGAAACATTCCCACGTGAGCGTGCCGGTTTGTGCTGCGCCCTTCGCGAGCGGCGTGCGCGCGCTCGGGGTGTCGGCATTGTCGGGCGTCGAAGGGACCATCACCAGCGTGTTCGTACCGCTCGCCGACACGCGCGCCGTGTACACAATCGTGATCTGGCCGGTGTCGTCGTCGACATGGATCGATTCGACGTTACGCGTGCCCGGCGGCGTCGAATACCCGCTGCTGAACGCGACGCCGTTCGCGGCATTGTCCGCAACCGCCATCCGCGCGGCATTCGCCAGCGACAGGCCTTCGCCGACCCGGCTACGCGCCAGATAATCCTGATACGCCGGAATCGCATACGCGGCAATCACGCCGACGATCGCCAGCACGATCATCAGTTCGATCAACGTGAAGCCGAAGCCGCATGCGCGCGCGAGCTGCGCGCGCCATCGCGTGACAGGTCTTCGGGCGGGATCGGCCGGAAGGTCGCGGCAACATGGCCGGGTGGACTTAAGGCGGCGGAAAAGCCTGGCTTCGAGCGTGGCCGCGAAAATGTGCCACCACGAACGCGGACGGAAAGAAACAGCGGGGAAAGAGACGATCATCGGCTGACTCCAGAAACGAAAAACGCCTGCTCCGGAATCGGAACAGGCGCTCAGATCGTATCGGTCGAACCGGCGATCAACGAGTCGGCCAGATGGCTAACGTCGAATGTCCGCGCTGACCTGCCAAGTGGTAGTGAATACCGTTCAGGCCGCTGCTCGACGCGCATTGCGCCGCTTGAACAGATAGCCGACGCCCACCACGAACACCGCGCCGGCGAGGCTCATCCCGTATTCGGCGGCCGGGGTATCGAGGATCGGCCAACGGTCGCCGGCCGGGTCGTTGACGATCAGACCGCCCGCGATCCAGCCGAGCAACGCCGCGCCCAGCGTGATGACGACCGGGAAGCGGTCGAGCAATTTCAGCACGATCTGGCTTCCCCACACGATCAGCGGGATGCTGACGATCAAACCGAAGATCACCAGCGCCAGCCGATGCTGCGGGTCCGCCGCTTCCGCCGCGCCCGCGATCGCGATCACGTTGTCGAGGCTCATCACGGCGTCGGCGATGATGATGGTCTTGATCGCCGCGAGCAGTTTGTCCGCCGGCTTCACATGCTCGTGCGCGTCGTGCGCGGGCGCCATCAGGCGCACGCCGATCCACAGCAACAACAGCCCGCCCGCGAACTTCAGCAGCGGCACATCCAGCAGCGCGACCGCGAATGCGATCAGCACGACCCGCAGCACGATTGCGCCGAGCGTGCCCCACAGGACGCCGCGTGTGCGCTGTGCGGGCGGCAGGTTACGGCAGGCGAGCGCGATGACCACGGCGTTATCGCCGCCCAGCAGAATGTCGATGATGACGATCTGGATAACTGCGCCCCAATGGAGCGTTGCGAAGAACTCGAGCATGGCCAAAAGAGTAAATGAAAGCGAAGAAGGCCGACAGTGCGGGAAGCGTGCGGGCAATAAAAAAGCGAGGGAGTTTTCGCTCCCTCGCTTTGAGACTGCCACTCACGGAAAGGATTCCGTAAGCATATCAAAAAAGGCTTGAATCGCCTCAGTCGATTACAGCATCGCCTTCAGCAGACGCGCCATTTCCGACGGGTTCTTCGTGACGGTGATACCGCAGGCTTCCATGATTTCCAGCTTTGCTTCAGCCGTATCCGCACCGCCCGAGATCAGCGCGCCGGCGTGGCCCATGCGCTTGCCCGGAGGCGCCGTGACGCCGGCGATGAAGCCGACCACCGGCTTCTTCATGTTGTCCTTGATCCACTCAGCAGCATTCGCTTCGTCCGGACCACCGATCTCGCCGATCATGATGACGGCGTCCGTGTCCGGATCGTCGTTGAACATCTTCATCACGTCGATGTGCTTCAGACCGTTGATCGGGTCGCCGCCGATACCGACTGCCGACGATTGGCCCAGGCCGATCGCCGTCAGTTGACCGACTGCTTCGTACGTCAGCGTGCCCGAACGCGACACGACGCCGATGCGGCCCTTGCGATGGATGTGACCCGGCATGATGCCGATCTTCAGTTCGTCCGGCGTGATCGTGCCCGGGCAGTTCGGTCCGAGCAGCAGCGTCTTGCGGTTTTCCGCGCGCATACGCGCCTTGAGCTCGATCATGTCACGGACGGGAATGCCTTCCGTGATACAGATTGCGAGATCCAGGTCGGCTTCGACCGCTTCCCAGATTGCAGCCGCAGCGCCTGCCGGCGGCACGTAGATGACCGACACGGTTGCGCCCGTTTCAGCCTTCGCTTCCGCGACGCTTGCGTAGATAGGAATGCCTTCGAAATCTTCGCCTGCGCGCTTCGGGTTCACGCCCGCAACGTACGCTTCGCGACCGTTTGCATATTCACGGCATGCGCGCGTGTGGAACTGACCGGTCTTGCCGGTAATGCCCTGCGTGATGACCTTGGTGTCTTTGTTGATCAGAATCGACATGTATTGACCTCTGTTCGTTTGGCGACGGTCGGCCTATGCGGGCCGCGCGCGGAGTTTCTCCGCCCGCGCCGCATGGCTTCGTTGCGCCGCCATTCGTAATCCTGGTGAACGCCGGGCTTGGCTTACGCCTTGCCTTGAGCGGCCGCGACGACCTTCTGCGCAGCTTCTTCCATGCTGTCTGCCGCGATGATCGGCAGGCCGGATTCAGCCAGCATCTTCTTGCCGAGGTCTTCGTTCGTGCCTTTCATGCGCACGACGAGCGGCACCTTCAGCGACACGGCCTTCGACGCCGCGATCACGCCTTCCGCGATCACGTCGCAGCGCATGATGCCGCCGAAGATGTTGACCAGAATCGCCGTCAGGTTCGGATTCTTCAGCATGATCTTGAACGCTTCCGTGACCTTCTCGGTCGTCGCGCCACCGCCGACGTCCAGGAAGTTCGCCGGTTCGCCGCCGAACAGCTTGATGGTGTCCATCGTTGCCATTGCGAGGCCTGCGCCGTTCACGAGGCAGCCGATGTTGCCGTCGAGCGAGATGTACGCGAGGTCGAACTTCGACGCTTCGACTTCAGCCGGATCTTCTTCGTCGATATCGCGATACGCGACGATTTCCGGGTGACGGAACAGTGCGTTCGAATCGAAGTTGAACTTGGCGTCCAGCGCGATGACCTTGCCGTCGCCGGTCAGGATCAGCGGGTTGATTTCGGCCAGCGACGCGTCGGTGTCCCAGAATGCCTTGTACAGGCCTTGCAGGATCGAACGTGCTTGCGGCAGCGAAGCGGCGGGCACGCCGATCTTCGTTGCCAGCTCGTCGGCTTCGGCGTCTTTCAGACCGGTTGCCGGGTCGACTGCGATCTTGTGGATCAGCTCAGGCGTCTTTTCCGCGACTTCTTCGACGTCCATGCCGCCTTCGCTCGATGCCATCACGACGATCTTCTGCGTAACGCGATCGATCACCAGGCCGACATACAATTCCTTCTTGATGTCAGCGCCTTCTTCGATCAGCAGACGATTCACCTTCTGGCCTTCCGGACCGGTCTGGTGCGTGACGAGCTGCATGCCGAGGATCTGTTCCGAATACTCGCGAACCTGTTCCAGCGACTTGGCAACCTTCACGCCACCGCCCTTACCACGGCCACCCGCATGGATCTGAGCCTTCACGACCCACACCGGGCCGCCAAGCTCTTCAGCGGCCTTGACCGCGTCATCCACCGAGAATACCGGCTTGCCGCGCGGTACCGCGACTCCGAATTTCCGCAGGATTTCCTTACCCTGGTACTCGTGAATCTTCATGCGTGATTCCCTTCAGTCTGAGAGTTGGATTGAACTTCGTTTCCGCTGAGCTCGCGCTTGCTGGTGATGAGCGATGCGTCTCCACCGTCTCCGCCTTGATCGGCCTGGCGGTTGGTCCGCTCATTCGACGCGTCCGTGCGTTCCGAAGAACGCGGGGCGCGGCCATACCAGCGCGGATAAAACTGTCTCACCGCCGCTCCGTCGAAACGCAGCGCATGGCAGCGCCCCAACTGGAATGGCGGTTTGTCATTGGAATGACAGTTTTCTGCGTTTCCTTCGACGGTCTTGCCTGCCGCCTGTGATGCACCGGCCGACTCGCCGGGGCCCGCGGGTTGTGCCGATCCGGCGGGATCTTCGTGACCGCCGCCCGGCGCGCCATCGTTGGTGTTCCACACGTCGCCCGCGAAGGCCTGAATGGCAGCCGTCGGCAGGACGGCACACAACTCGGTGAGATGCGTGCAGCCAGCCGTGCCACCGAGCAAACGGTTGGCATCGCGACGGAAGTTATGGAACAGATTGAGCCCGATGAGGGCGCGATAGGCGGGGTTGCTGCTCTGGCACAGACCGGGATAGGGCACCCAGTCGGATGACGCTTGCGCGTCAACGACGTTGAGCTTCCGATCGATCGTGATGCGAAGCCAGAGTTCATGGATCGGCTGACCGTTGGGCCTGACACCGGACGCAAGCGCCACATCGCGTGGCTTTTCGTCGGTGAGGCATGCCTCGATATCCCACAGACCATCTTCACGCTCAAAGGCTTCCGCTCGTATCGCGCGACGGTGTCGCAACTGACGGGAGACTGGCGTGGAAAGCGGCATGCGGAAGGAAGGCCGGATTGGGAAAACCCCTGAATTTTAGCATATCGGATATTTGGGACAGCCCGAAACACGCAAAATCCGATTCTTGCAAGATGCTTTAATGTCGCAGCCGTCGGGGACGGCACTGCGGCCCAAGCTGGGCAAGGCTTTGAGAGGAAAGATGGGGTTGCGCGAGGCGCGCGCGTTATCCGTCGACGAAGTCTTCGTCGATGCCTTTGAGGATCTTGCCGATCGTCGCGCCCGAAAAACCACGCGACGCGAGGAAGCGCGCCTGACGCGCCCGCTCCTGCTGCGTTTCGGGAAGCTTGCCGAACTTCTTTTGCCACACGGCCAGTGCGCGTGGCAGTTCCGTCTCGCGTAACTGGGCGCTCGCCTCTTCGATCAGCGTCTGCCCGAGCGCGTGACGCTTCAGCTCACCGACGATCCGGCTCGCGCCAAGCCGCCCCGAGCGCCGATGCAGCAGGCTCTCGGCAAAACGTGTGTCGGAGAGCCAGTTCTCGGTTTCGAGTACATCGAGCAGCGCGTCGAGGTTGTCGGTTTCTTCGACGTAAGGCGCGAGCTTGCGCGCCAATTCGGCGCGACTGTATTCGCGACGCGACAGATAACCCAGCGCCCGGCCTTTCAGCGAGCGCGCAGGACGCTTAGATGATTGTGCTGCGTCAGGATCGACCGGTTTGGGTTCGCCGGGTACGCGACGTGAGCGCGAATAAGTGGCTTCGGTGGCTTCGGTGATTTCCGAAACAGTGTCAGATGGTGTCGAATCTGGCTGGCTTGAACGGGATTGGCTCGAACGCGAATAGCCCGAATCCGCGCGACTCGACCCCGACCGGGAAAATCCCGCCCGACGTTCACTGGATCGCGAATAGGTGTGATGTCCGGCTGCGCGATCGTGAGCGTCGAATGATTCGAACGGATCGCCATTCTCTTCTTCTGTGGAGGCGTCGAATGACTGCGAAGAAGATTGAACCGGTGAGGACGATGAAGACGATTCGAACGAATCGTCTTCATCTGCGCGAGAGCCGCGCTTTCCGAGCCCTGATTTAGCGGCACTGAACGATGAGCGGCTCTTGCGAAACACGCGACGATTACTCTTCGTCTTCCGCATCCGCCGCAGCAGGTGCGCCGACGGCGACTTCCGCCATTGCGTTCACGCCCAGCGATTCGCGGATGCGGTTTTCGATGTCACGTGCAATGTCCGGGTTCTCACGCAGGAACTCACGCGCGTTGTCTTTACCTTGACCAATGCGTTCGCCGTTGTAGCTGTACCAGGCGCCCGCCTTGTCGACGATCTTGGCTTGCACGCCGAGGTCGATCACCTCACCCTGACGCGAAATACCTTCGCCGTACAGGATGTCGAAGATCGCTTCGCGGAACGGTGGCGCCACCTTGTTCTTCACGACCTTCACGCGCGTTTCGTTGCCGATCACTTCGTCGTTCTTCTTGATCGAACCGATACGGCGGATGTCCAGACGCACGGATGCGTAGAACTTCAGCGCGTTACCGCCGGTGGTGGTTTCCGGATTGCCGAACATCACGCCGATCTTCATACGGATCTGGTTGATGAAGATCACCAGGCAGTTCGTACGTTTGATCGTGCCCGTCAGCTTACGCAGCGCCTGCGACATCAGACGCGCTTGCAGACCCGGCAGCGAGTCGCCCATTTCGCCTTCGATTTCGGCCTTCGGCACGAGTGCCGCAACCGAGTCGATCACGATCATGTCGATCGAGCCCGAGCGCACCAGCGCATCGGCGATTTCCAGTGCCTGTTCGCCCGTATCCGGCTGCGAAACCAGCAACTCGTTCACGTTGACGCCGAGCTTGCGCGCGTACTGGATGTCCAGCGCGTGTTCCGCGTCGATAAACGCTGCGGTGCCGCCCAGCTTTTGCATTTCTGCGACGACTTGCAGCGTCAGCGTGGTTTTACCCGACGATTCCGGTCCGTAGATTTCGACCACGCGACCACGCGGCAAGCCGCCGACGCCCAGTGCGATGTCCAGGCCCAGCGAACCGGTGGAGACGACCTGAATGTCTTCAACCGCCTCACCTGCGCCGAGCCGCATGACCGACCCTTTGCCGAACTGTTTTTCGATCTGCGCGAGCGCGGCGGCGAGCGCCTTGCTCTTCTCAGCAGTCAGTCCAGCCGAGCCTTTCTTGCTATCTTCCATGAATCGTCCTTTGCTATGATGAACGGCGTCTGAGGCAGGTGTGCAGCCCATCAGTACGGACAACACACGGAACGCAGACACTGTATAAAAAAACAGTGGTTTTGGCAAGCGTATTCAAGCCAAACCACTCAGAATATTTATTGGAGACCGCTGCGCGCCGGGCAATATCCAGCGCCGGCACCGTCGGGCTGACGCACCATGCGAATTCTCATTGCCGAAGACGACAGCATACTCGCGGACGGTCTGGTCCGATCACTCCGCCAATCGGCCTACGCCGTCGATCACGTCAAGAGCGGCGTGGAAGCCGACACCGCGCTGTCGATGCAAACTTTCGATCTTCTGATCCTCGATCTCGGCCTGCCGCGCATGTCCGGGCTCGAAGTGCTGCGTCGCCTGCGCGCCCGCAATTCGACGCTTCCCGTGCTGATCCTGACGGCCGCCGACAGCGTCGACGAGCGCGTCAAAGGCCTCGATCTCGGCGCCGACGACTACATGGCGAAACCGTTCGCGCTGAACGAACTCGAGGCGCGCGTGCGCGCGTTGACGCGGCGCGGCGCGGGCGGCGGCCCGACGGTGATGCGGCACGGCTCGCTGTCGTTCGATCAGGTTGGGCGGATCGCGTGCGTCAACGAGCAGGTGATCGATCTGTCGGCGCGCGAACTCGGTTTGCTGGAAGTGCTTCTGCAGCGGATCGGACGGCTGGTGTCGAAGGAACAGCTGGTCGACCATCTGTGCGAATGGGGCGAGGAAGTCAGCAACAACGCCATCGAGGTCTACGTGCACCGGCTGCGCAAGAAGATCGAACCGAGCGGCGTGCGGATCATTACCGTGCGCGGCCTCGGTTACTGCCTCGAAAAGGCCGCAAACGGCCCGCCCACGGCGCAATCGGCACAATCGACGCAAGCCGCAACCGGCGGCGCCGATCCGATGCCGGCGAGCCACCACTTCAAGTAAGCCGCCATGTCCGCTCGCGCAGACCGCGCCACCGCGCCCGCGGCGGACCTCGACGACGCGAGCCGCGACGCCCGCTACGCCAATCCGTTCACGCCGCCCGACGAAACCGAAGCCGCCGCCGAAGCCCGTCCGCGCTCGCTGTTCGGCGAAATTCTCGACTGGATGCTCGCGCCGCTCCTGTTGCTGTGGCCGATGAGCATCGCCGTCACGTATCTGGTGGCGAAGTCGATTGCGAACGGGCCGTTCGACCGCGCGCTCGAAACCGACGCCTACGTGCTCGCGCGGCAAATTCATCCGGCGAACGGCATCGCGGAACTGTCCTTGCCCGATTCGACCCGCGATTTCCTGCGCGCCGACAACGTGGACAGCGTGTTCTATCAGGTGCTGGGCACGCGCGGCGAGCTGGTGGGCGGCGAGCGCGACATGCCGTTGCCGCACGAGGAAGACCGGCCGCCACCGGGTCTCGTCGAGTTTCGCGACGACGTGCTGCGCGGCAACGACATCCGCGTCGCGTACACGACCGTCGAATTTCCGCAGACGCCCGGCGCGCAACCGGTGCTGGTGCAGGTCGGAGAGACGCTCGACAAGCGCAGCCAGCTTGCCAACGACATCATCAAAGGCGTGATCCTGCCGCAATTCGTGATCTTGCCGCTCGCCATCCTGCTCGTATGGTTCGGGCTGTCGCGCGGGCTGGCGCCGCTGCACGCGCTGCAGTCGCATATCCGCGCGCGTCGTCCGGACGATCTTTCGCCGCTCGAAGCGCGTCGCGCGCCGCCAGAAATCGAGCCGCTGGTCACGTCGTTCAACGATCTGCTGACGCGTCTCGAACAGAACATGGAGTTGCAAAAGCGCTTTATCGCCGACGCCGCGCATCAGATGAAGACGCCGCTGGCGGGCTTGCGCACGCAGGCGGAACTGGCGTTGCGGCAGGACGCGTCAGCCGAAGTGCATCGCTCGCTCGAACAGATTGCGACCAGTTCCGAGCACGCCGCGCGGCTCGTCACGCAATTGCTGGCGCTGGCGCGCGCGGAGAACCGGATGTCCGGCCAGATCTTCGCACCGCTCGATATCACCGACGTCGCGCGAAACGCGGTGCGCGACTGGGTTCAGGCCGCGCTCGCCAAACAGATGGACCTCGGCTACGAAGCGCCCGACGAAGCGATCAGCGTGAACGGCAACCTGGTGATGCTGCGCGAGATGTTGTCGAACCTGCTCGACAACGCGATCCGCTACACGCCCGCAGGCGGCCGCATCACCGTGCGGGTGCGGCACGATCCGGCCGCGCGCAGCGTGCATCTCGAAGTCGAAGATACCGGTCTGGGGATTCCCGTCGCCGAGCGGACCCGCGTGGTCGAGCGCTTCTACCGGATTCTCGGACGCGAAGGCGACGGCAGCGGAC
This sequence comes from Paraburkholderia sp., assembly GCF_028283785.1. GTDB lineage: Bacteria > Pseudomonadota > Gammaproteobacteria > Burkholderiales > Burkholderiaceae > Paraburkholderia. The sequence continues at coordinate 34,318 of NZ_JAPWKB010000004.1, forward strand.
TCGGCCTCGCGATCGTCCGCGAAATCGCGACGATGCACGGCGGCACCCTCACCCTCGACGACAACGTCTACCAGTCCGAACCGCGCCTGGCCGGCACGCTGGTGCGCGTCAGTCTGGACACGCTGGAAACGGGGCGGGACTTACCCTAAGCGTCAGTTTCGCGCCACGGCGCGATGTGCTCACAATCAACAAAATACATACAACTAGAACGAAAAAGGTCGCATGAAGACCGAAGATATAAAATCACGTTCTTTTTGAGACCCGTGAAAACCCGCCCCTGCCACGTCAGTACGCCGTAAGTTTCCGCTCCAATAATGCGCTCACGGGACTGCCTCTCCGGGCTGACCGCGTGCATAAATCAATATGGGAGACTTCATATGGCTACCGTTGGCGGGCAAATCTCGCACGTGCCGATGACGAGCGCAGAGAAACGGGTGATCTTCGCGTCGTCGCTGGGCACAGTGTTCGAGTGGTACGACTTTTATCTGGCCGGCTCGCTCGCGGCCTTCATCAGCAAGAGCTTCTTCTCCGGCGTCAATCCGACCGCTGCGTTCATCTTCACGTTGCTCAGCTTCGCGGCGGGTTTCGCGGTGCGTCCGTTCGGCGCGATCGTGTTCGGGCGGCTCGGCGATATGGTCGGGCGCAAGTACACGTTCCTCGTCACGATCGTGATCATGGGTCTGTCGACGTTTCTGGTCGGCTTTCTGCCGGGCTATGCGTCGATCGGGATCGCGGCGCCGGTGATCTTTATCGCGATGCGGCTGCTGCAAGGTCTCGCGCTCGGCGGCGAATACGGCGGCGCGGCAACCTACGTCGCGGAACACGCGCCGGCCGGCCGACGCGGCTTCTGGACCGCATGGATCCAGACCACGGCCACGCTCGGTCTGTTCCTGTCGCTGCTGGTGATTCTCGGCGTGCGCACGATCATGGGCGAAGACGCGTTCGGCGCATGGGGCTGGCGCATTCCGTTTATCGCGTCGATCCTGCTGCTGGCCGTGTCGGTTTGGATTCGGCTGCAACTGCATGAATCGCCGGTGTTCGAGCGCATCAAGGCCGAGGGCAAGACGTCGAAAGCGCCGCTGTCCGAAGCGTTCGGTCAATGGAAGAACCTGAAGGTGGTGATTCTCGCGCTGATCGGGCTAACGGCGGGTCAGGCCGTGGTCTGGTACACGGGCCAGTTCTACACGCTGTTCTTCCTGACGCAGACGCTGAAGGTCGACGGCACGAGCGCCAATATCCTGATCGCGATCGCGCTGCTGATCGGCACGCCGTTCTTCCTGTTCTTCGGCTCGCTGTCGGACCGGATCGGTCGTAAGCCGATCATCATGGCGGGCTTGCTGATCGCCGCGTGCACGTACTTCCCGCTGTTCAAGGCGCTAGCGCATTACACGAATCCGGCGCTGGAAATGGCTACGCAAAAGTCGCCGATCGTCGTCATTGCCAATCCGGACGAGTGCTCGTTCCAGTTCAATCCGGTCGGCACGGCGAAATTCACGTCGTCATGCGATGTCGCGAAGAGCGCGCTGTCGAAATCCGGTCTGAATTACGAGAACGTTGCCGCGCCTGCAGGGACGCTCGCGCAGATCAAGGTCGGCGACACGGTGATCAACACCTATGACGGCAAGGCCGCCGACGCGAAGGATCAGGGCAAGACCTTCGACAAGACGCTCAGCTCGACGCTGAAAGCCGCCGGCTACCCGCCGAAGGCCGATCCTGGGCAGATCAACTGGCCGATGAGCGTGGTGATCCTGACGATCCTGGTGATCTACGTGACGATGGTGTACGGGCCGATCGCGGCGATGCTGGTGGAGATGTTCCCGACGCGGATCCGCTATACGTCGATGTCGCTGCCGTATCACATCGGCAATGGCTGGTTCGGCGGATTTCTGCCCGCGACGGCATTCGCGATCGTCGCGGCGAAGGGGAATATTTACTCCGGGCTGTGGTATCCGATCGTTATCGCGCTGATCACGTTCGTGATCGGGATGCTGTTTGTCCGCGAGACCAAAGACTCGGATATCTACGCGAAGGATTGATGTATCGAGGTTTCCGGCGGTGATCGTGGCGACATGCCGGCGGCTGGCCGGACCGGCTGTCGCCTTATATACAGATAGCTCGAAAATCTCGCGGATAGGGGTTGACAGCCAGGGTCCGCATCTTCATAATCTTTTTCTTCGGCGAATTAGCTCAGCCGGTTAGAGCGACGGAATCATAATCCGCAGGTCCGGGGTTCGAATCCCTGATTCGCCACCAGTCGTAAGAAAAACCCGCTGCTTCGAAAGAAGCAGCGGGTTTTTTGTTTTACAACAGCACACGCACGTCAAAGCCCGCTTTCGCGGGCTTTGTTGTTTCCGGCTAGCGCAATTCACTCGAACGCGAACCTGAAAGCCGCGTCACGCCGTCACTTTGAAAAACGCCACCGCGCGATTCAACTGCTGCCCCTGATCCTCCAGGGACTGCGAAGCCGCCGCCGCTTCTTCGACCAGCGCCGCGTTCTGCTGCGTAACCTTGTCCATCTGGTTGATCGCGTGATTGACCTGCTCGATCCCGCGACTCTGCTCGCCCGACGCCGCCGCGATCTCGCCCATGATGTCCGTCACCCGCGCGACTGCCTGCGTGACTTCGTTCATCGTGTTGCCCGCATCGCGCGCCAGCGTCGAGCCATCCTGAATCCGCTCGACCGACGCGCCGATCAGATCCTTGATCTCCTTCGCCGCGCTCGACGAACGTTGCGCGAGATTGCGCACTTCACTGGCGACGACCGCGAAGCCACGGCCTTCCTTGCCCGCGCGCGCCGCTTCGACGGCCGCGTTCAGCGCCAGGATATTCGTCTGGAACGCGATTCCCTCGATCATCCCGGTGATCTCCGCGATCTTCGTCGAGCTTTCGCTGATCGCGTCCATCGTCGAGACGACTTTGCCGACCACTTCGCTGCCCTTATGCGCGACATCGGATGCCGTCGCCGACAACGCGCTCGCCTGCTGCGCGTTCTCCGCGTTGTGCTTCACGGTCGCGGTCAGTTGCTCCATGCTCGACGCGGTTTCTTCCAGCGATGCCGCCTGCTCCTCCGTCCGCGCCGACAGATCGAGATTGCCCGCGGCAATCTGGCTCGATCCGGCCGCAATATGGTTCGCCGCCGAATGCACCTCGCCGATCAATCGCACGAGGCTTTCCTGCATCACGCCCATCGATGCGAGCACGCTTCCGGCCGGCGCCTGCTTCGCGCCATCGACGGCACGCAGATCGCCCGACGCGACACGCTTCGTCACGTCGCTCAGCGCGCCCGGCTCCGCGCCCAACGCGCGCGTCAGACCACGGGTGATCGCTGCGCCCGCGGCAAGCGCGGCTGCCAGCGCAATTGCGCAGATCCCGATCAGCAGATTGCGCTGGTTCGCTGCGCGCTGCTCTGCATCGCGAATCATCCGGTCGGACTGGTCTTTCGTGTAGTTCGCGTAGTCGTTGGTGGCCTTGATCAGCGCGGCCAGCAACGGGCGGCACTCGTCGTTGATCTTCGCGACGGCCGCGTCGCGCTGGTTGTCCGTCGCGAGCTGAACGATGCCTTCGGCGACCGGCGAATACAGCGCTTCGACACGATTGATTTCGGCGACCAGCGCGCGCGCCTGATCGGTGGTGTCGGCGGCGGCTTGCGTCAGGTCGTTCAGCTTCCGGACCCGTGCGGTCACGTCCTGCTGCGCCTGCGCTTCCGCGGCTTTCTCGACGGCGAAGTCTTCGGGACGCGTCGCGAGCGCCATATTGCGTGCGGCGATCGCTCGACGATCGACCGCCGTGCGCACACGTGACGCCACTTCGGCGCGCGCGCTGATGCCGGTCACGTAGTTGGAAAATTGCTGGTTTTCGTCGTTCAGCGATTTGACGCCGAGTCCCGACACGATCAGAACGATGGCGGCAAGCCCGCCGAAACCGGTCGTCAGTTTTGCCTTGACGGACCATTGGCTGCGATTCATGGTGTTCCCCGAGGACGGCTGAGTAAATCGAAAAAAAGGGCCGTCCGTCCACTTCTCTCGTCCGATGCCAGTTTGTTACGGCACCTTGCACGAGACGCGATGCTCTACTCCGCTGCGCACCACTTGTCCATGCAAATTTAATTATCACGCGCGAAATTTTCGTGCGCGTATTTGCATAGACATCCTGGGGATAATTTTTGCGGATTTACGACACATCGACGGCGAATCGTCGCGCGCAAACGTTGACGATTCAGCCCTTGAAAATCGACGCACTATTTGACTTTTAGTTGTGCATTCGACGCGTCACATCGCGATTCCGATTCGCGCACTTCGCCGTCCAGCCAGCGCCGCTCAATCGCTGTCGACGATCCGGCTGAGATTGCCGCGCACGCGTTGCAACAGCGCGATCAGCTGCTTGACTTCGTCGTCGCTGAAACCGTCGAGCCCTTCGGCCGCGACCTGATCGCCCACCTTGCGCGCGTTGTCGAGCGAGCCTTCGGCTTTCGGCGTCAGATGCACCATCCGTTCACGGCGATCCTGCGGATTCGCGACACGTTCGATCCATCCCGCCTCTTCCATCCGGTCGAGCAGACGGCCGGCCGAAATCGGCGCGACGTCGAGCAGGTCGGCGAGCCGGGCCTGATTCACGTCGCCGTAATGCGACAGGTACGCGAGCACCCGACACTGCGCGCGCGTGAGATCGAGCGACGACCTGGCGTAGTCGTCGAAGCGTTTTGCGCAGAGGCGGCCCACATCGGAGATCAAGAAGCCGAAGCGCTCTTCTACAGGGGTTTTCATGCGGCGATTATACGAAAGCCCATCGCAAGACAGGGGTGTCGCGGTCTACGGTGTGTTACCGATTCCCATGATAGTAAGCGCTCTATACAATAAGCATGCTTACTATTTTTGCGACCCGCGCCCATGTCATCCGATTCGACGTCCGACACTGCCGCCAAACCGCTCAACAGACCGATGCTGACGGTGGCGATCATGCTCGCCACGCTGATGCAAACGCTCGACAGCACCATCGCCAACGTCGCGCTGCCGCATATGCAGGGCGCGTTGTCGGCGTCGCAGGACGAGATCACGTGGGTACTGACGTCGTACATCGTCGCCGCGGCAATCGCGACGCCGCTGACCGGCTGGCTGTCCGACCGGCTGAGCATCAAGCGTCTGCTGGTGGTGGCGATCACCGGTTTCACGGTGGCGTCGGCATTGTGCGGGCTCGCCGAAACGCTGACGCAGATCGTCGGCGCGCGGCTGTTGCAGGGCATTTTCGGGGCGTCGCTGGTGCCGCTGTCGCAATCCATCCTGCTCGACGTGAATCCGCGCGAGAAGCAAGGCCAGGCCATGGCGGTCTGGGGCATGGGCGTGATGGTCGGGCCGATTCTCGGGCCGACGCTCGGCGGCTGGCTCACCGACAGCTACAACTGGCGCTGGGTGTTCTTCATCAATCTGCCGATCGGCGCGTTTGCGCTGTTCGGCGTGCTGACCTTCCTGCCGTCGAAAGAACCGCGTCACGACGTCAAGTTCGACGCGTTCGGCTTCGCGACGCTGGGTCTCGCGATCGGCGCGCTCCAGGCGATGCTCGACCGGGGCGAGCAGCTCGACTGGTTCGGCTCGAAGGAAATCGTCACCGAGGCGATCGTCGCGGCGCTCGCCTTCGCGTTTTTCCTTGTCCATACAGCCACGGTCGGCGAGCGCTCGTTCTTCAAGTACAAGCTGCTCAAAGACCGCAACTTCGCCACCGGAACGTTCTTTATCTTCGTGATCGGCGCGGTGATGTACGCGACCCGCGCACTGTTGCCGCCCATGCTGCAAAACCTGATGAACTATCCGGTCGCCACCACCGGCCTCGTCACCGCGCCGAGCGGCGCAGGCACGATGCTCGCCATGCTGGTCGCCGGACGTCTGCTCAAGCGCTTCGACGCGCGGCTGCTACTGCTGTGCGGCTTCCTGATTTCGGCGTTCGCGTTGTGGCAGATGATGCAGTACACGATCGTGCTGTCGGCGTCGGACATCGTGTGGCCGGGCGTGATTCAAGGGTTCGGGCTCGGTCTGGTATTCGTGCCGCTGAGCGCGTTGACCTTCTCGACGCTGACGCCGCAACTGCGCGCGGACGGCACCGCGACCTATAGCCTGATGCGCAATATCGGCAGCAGTATCGGCATTTCGATCGTTCAGACGCTGATGACGCGCAACACCCAGGTGTCGCATTCGGACCTTGCCGCGAACATTTCCGTTTTCAATCCGGCGATGCAATCGATGCTGAGCGGCGGTTCGATGCGCGATCTCGCCGCGCTCGACGTGTCGATCACGCAACAGGCGGCGATGATCGCGTATCTGAACGACTTCAAGCTGATGTTCGTCGCGACCTTGCTGGTCGTGCCGCTGTTGCTCCTGATCCGGCCGAGCCGTCAGGCGCCGGCCGAATCCGTCGCGCACGCCGCTATGGACTGACCGCGCGCGACGGGCGCGCGGCTTCAGCCTTCGATGCGCCCGCGTGTCACGCCGAGCAGGCCGGCCATCGCGTGACGCGCGGCCCCGGCGTCGCGCTCGCGGATCGCGTCGAACACCGCCGTATGTTCGGCCAGCGACGCGTTGAACACATCGGCGCGCTTCGCGTTCAGCCGCAATTGCGCTTCGAGCGTGCGTTCGATCAACGTGCCGAGCGGAATCAGCAGTTCGTTGCTGCACGCGCTCAGCACGCTCAGATGAAACGCCAGATCGGCTCGCACCCATTCATCGACATTGCGGGCGTTGACCATCGCGGAATGCGCGGTGTCGAGCGCGGCGAAGGTGTCGGGCGTGTGCGACTGCGCGGCGAGCGCGGCGGCGTACGGCTCGATCATCTCGCGCATTTCCTGCAGCTTCAGCGCGAACAGCACCGGCGACGCCACTCGCGAATACCAGTCGAGCACGTCCACATCCAGCAGATTCCACGCGCGTCTCGGCCTGACCCGCGTGCCGACCCGCGGCCGCGATTCGATCAGCCCTTTCGACGTGAGCGTGCGCAACGCTTCGCGCAGCACCGTGCGGCTGACGCCGAACGTCTGCATCAATTCCGCCTCGCGCGGCAGGATCGATTCGGGCGCGAAGTCGCCGCGCAGGATGGCGGTGCCCAGCTCATACGCGACGCGGCCGTGCAGATCGTGCTGAATGGTGTTCTCCCGTGAAAAAAGACCGCGATTATCCGGTATTCCCGACGTCAGACGAAAACCCCGCAGCGACAACCTCACTCCGAATAGTACTATTAATAGTATTTTAAAGCGATTTTGTTGTAGCATACCGGTCAACCGTTCGCGTCGGCGTGCGCCATTGCGCCACCGGCATTCGCACAATCCGGCATGGGCCCTACGGCCAAGGAGACACGCCATGAAAATCACCAAGCTCGAAACCTTTATCGTCCCGCCGCGCTGGTGCTTCCTGAAAATCACCACGGACGAAGGCATCGTCGGTTGGGGCGAGCCGGTGGTCGAAGGCCGCGCGCACACCGTCGCCGCCGCCGTCGACGAACTGTCCGACTACCTGATCGGCAAAGATCCGCTGCTGATCGAAGATCACTGGCAGGTGATGTATCGCGCCGGCTTCTATCGCGGCGGCCCGATCACGATGAGCGCAATCGCAGGCGTCGACCAGGCGTTGTGGGACATCAAGGGCAAGCACCACGGCGTGCCGGTCCACGCGCTGCTCGGCGGCCAGGTTCGCGACCGGATCAAGGTCTACTCGTGGATCGGCGGCGACCGTCCGAGCGACGTCGCGAACAACGCGCGCGCGGTCGTCGAACGCGGCTTCAAGGCGATCAAGATGAACGGCTCGGAAGAGTTGCAGATCATCGATACCTTCGACAAGGTGCAGGGCGTGATCGACAACGTGGCGGCGGTTCGCGCCGCAGTGGGTCCTAACATCGGTATCGGCGTGGACTTCCACGGCCGCGTCCACAAGCCGATGGCGAAGGTGCTCGCGAAGGAACTCGATCCGTACAAGCTGATGTTTATCGAAGAACCGGTGCTGTCGGAAAACGCGGAAGCGCTGCGCGATATCGTCAACCAGACCAATACGCCGATCGCGCTGGGCGAGCGTCTGTATTCGCGTTGGGACTTCAAGCACATTCTGGCGAACGGCTTCGTGGACATTCTTCAGCCGGACGCGTCGCACGCGGGCGGCATCACCGAATGCCGCAAGATCGCGACGATGGCCGAGGCGTACGACGTCGCAATCGCGCTGCACTGCCCGCTCGGCCCGATCGCGCTGGCCACCTGCCTGCAGATCGACGCGGTCAGCTACAACGCGTTTATCCAGGAACAGAGCCTGGGGATTCACTACAACCAGGGCAACGACCTGCTCGACTACATCAAGAATCCGGAAGTCTTCAAATACGAAGACGGCTTCGTGTCGATCCCGCAAGGTCCGGGGCTCGGCATCGAAGTGAACGAAGAGAAAGTGCGGGAGATGGCGCAGACCGGACACCGGTGGCGCAATCCGGTGTGGCGTCACGCCGACGGCAGCGTCGCCGAATGGTGAGATTGGTGGCCGCGCCGCCGCTTCGCTGTTTCGTCTTTTAAACAAAAACGCCGCCCGATATCCGGGCGGCGTTTTTGTCTGGCCATCCACCCGCGCAGCCCGCCTGGCGGCGCAGCGCCGCCGCCGTTACCTCGACGTTACGCCGACGTTACGTCCGGCACGTTCCGGCGACGTCTCAGTAACGTAACATCCTTGGCGGATTCGGCCGAAACATGTGCATTTTCGGACCTCCTCGAAATGACCCGAAGGCTTATCCACTAAGCTTTTCCGGGCTGCGAGGACGCTCGGGAATCAAACTGGCCCGCTCCTTGCTGTTTCTGTTGAAAACGAAACACGTACAGGGGAACAACATGGGCGAATTCCTTCCAGACTATCTGCTCCGCGAACAGGCCGCCGTCGGCGCACTTGTCGCATTCGGCGTGCTGCGGGTGATCGGCGCGATGTGCGCGTATCAACGCGGCTGGAGCATCCGCACCGTCGAGCGGTCGTTTCTGTTCGCCGCATTCCTCTATTGCCTGCCGCAGCTGTTCGATCTGCTGACGACGCTGTACGGCGCGCATGGCGCACTGGCCGAACTCGAAGGCAAGGCCGCGGGTTGCGCGATCGCGCTGTTCTGCGCGCCGATCCTCGGTCATCGGCTGGGCTACGAATAACCAGATTGGCGCATCGCCGCCAACGCTTTACAAAAGACTGATCTGAGGGGACCACCTCGATGTTTCGCGCCAGAAACAAAAACTTCCGCGCCGGCGATGTGCTGACGCTCAAATCCGGCGGCTGTCCGATGACGGCGACATGGGTTGGACCGGTGCTGTTCGCGCCGGGGACGTGGCTGATTTGCCAATGGTTCGATGACGCCGGGGATATGCGTCAGGAGATGTTTCCCAAAGAGACGCTGGAACGGGCGCGCGATGCGCTCCCGGCGTGACAGGGCAGTAACGGATCAGCCGGTTCTAAACAGGCGACCGTGTGTTGAAGCGCCGCACGTAATGACGTGCGGCGTTTTTTTTGGCCGATGCCTGGTGAGGCAGGACCGGTGCAGACCCGACGCTGGACCGGGTGACGCTCAGCCGAGCGACGCGAACGCCGGCACGCTGTGCGCGAGCACCGCCGCCGCGACGAACACGCCGAGCATCGCCAGCGCTTCGAGATACAGCACGTTGGTGAACGTATGCGCGTCCATTGTCGAAGCGGTGCGGCGCAGTCGCGGCAACGCGGCGAACCGGTTCAGCCCGCCCAACGCCACCGTGAGCGCAACCAGCGCCAACTTCAGCATCAACACGTGACCCCACGTGCTGAACTCCATCGCGTTGAGCAGGTTGCCGGTGCCGCCGCTTCCGCGCACGGTATTGAAGGCGCCGCTGACGACCACCAGCACCACCGACACCAGCGACACGTTCGAAATCTGCGTAGCGGTGCGAATCAGCACGCCGCGCGCGATCGATGTGCCGAGCGTCGGCACGATGCCGAGTCCGGCTGCGAGCACCAGCCCGCCCCACACGCCGGTGGACAGCACATGCAGCGTATGCACGGCGATCGCGGCCGATGCGAGACCTGCGTCGGCCGCGTGGCCGAGCGCCGCCTTGCCCGCCGAGATCGCGATCACCGCGAGCCACAGCAACGCGTTACGCAGCGTGCCCGTATGTCCCGACAACGTGGTCAGCAACAATACGACCGCGCCGCCGAACGCCACCGTCCATGCATGACCGATATGGGTTTGCGTCAACACGCTCGACAGCAAGCCGAACGCGTCGGGCAAACCCACGCCGCCCATCGATGCGCTCTGATAGAGCAGCCAGCCGAGATCGGCGAGCACCAGCACCACGCTGCCGGTTTGCATCGACCGTTGCGCGCGCAACCAGGCCGGACGCGCGGGCGCGACCTTGGCCTGCGCATCTTTCGCGAGCCAGGCGGCCAGCAATGCCGAACCGATCGTGAACGCAAACGCGATATTCATGAGCGCGGCCATTGCGACCTGCCCGATCCATACGCCGTCGACCGTCATTTGACGCTGAAGGCGAAGTCGCCCTGGGTGCGATGGCCGTCGGTGGCGACCGCTGTCCAGTGAACCGCGTAATGACCGGCCGCCAAAGGCTGAAGCGGCAGATGCAAGGTTTTGGCATCGTGCGCGTCGACCTGCGCCGCGCCCTGCGCGACCGACTTGCCGCTCGCATCCTTGACGCTCATGCGCGTGAAGGCCGGTTCGAGCGGCTCGCTGAAGTGGATCGTCACGTCGCCGGGCGCCGCGACCTCGGTATTCGGCACGGGTTCGCTCGATACGGGCCGCGCATGGGCGAAAGCGGTGGTCGTCATGGTTGCGGCAAGCGCAACGACTGCCAGCGCGCGCAGCGCCGGGCGGGAGAAATCGGATAGCTTCATGAAAGGCGTTTTTACAGGTTGAAAACGGAAAACGAGCGGGGATTCCAACGGTTGACGCGACGCGCCAGGTGAAGCGGCACATGGCGCGCCCCGGGAGTGTACGCTTCGACGGCATAAGCGCGCGGCGGTTCATCAATCGACACCGGTAAAACTCACCTCGCTGTCGTTGCGATCAAGGTTGCGCGTCGGAAAATAATCCGCGTTATATGGGATTCGTATAGGCACATGAGGTTTCTCCGACCCGATCATTCGCGAGTGCTTATCACATGATTTAGCTGCGCGTCAAAGCGTCTAACACAAAGAAAATTAAGCGTTTCCCCGTAGCCTGTGGCAAATAGTCACCATCAGACATCGATGATAGAATTTCTCGTCGTCGTAGTACTCGCTGTCCAAACACCGAACCAGTCGAAGTTCGGTCAGGTCCCCTGAATCTGATGGAGTTACGCGTGTCTTCAAGACGCATTTTCCGCCCATTGCTCGCCCTTCTCCTGATCGGCTCTGCTGGCGTGTATAGCGCTGCGGATGCACAGACCCAACCTCAGGCGCCCGACACGATGGAAGCACGCGTGCAAGGTTGTACGGCGTGCCACGGAACTCACGGTCAGGGCACCGACAACGACTACTTCCCTCGCCTCGCGGGCAAGCCGGCCGACTATCTGTACAACCAGCTACAGAACTTCCGCGAAGGCCGCCGCAAATACCCACCGATGAACTACCTCGTCACGTATCTATCGGACGACTATCTTCATCAGATCGCCACGTACTTCTCGCAGCAACGTCCACCGTATCCGCCGCCCACGAAGCCGACGGTCTCCGCAGCGATCGTCGCGCGCGGTCAGCAGATCGTGCTGAACGGCGACGCGTCGAAAGAGATTCCCGCGTGCGCGGCATGTCACGGCAAGGCGCTGACCGGCATGGAGCCGGCCATCCCCGGTCTGGTGGGCCTGCATTCCGACTACATCAGCGCGCAACTCGGCGCGTGGCGTTCGGGCTCGCGCCACGCCATCGCGCCGGACTGCATGCACACGATCGCAACCCGCCTGACCGACGAAGATGTGAATGCCGTCGCCGCCTGGCTGTCGACGCAGCCGGCTCCGCAAAACCCCGTGCCGGCTCCGGCCCGCTCGTTGAAGACTCCGCTTGCCTGCGGCAGCGAACCGCAATAAGGCACCGGGAGAGACCCTCACATGAAACGCAAGTCACTGTTCGCATTATCGGCTGTGGTCGTGATCGCGGCTGCCGCTCTCGTTCCGGTGCTGTGGTCCGGCAGCGATCACCTGCATGGCGGTGGCGTGGCGCTGGCGGCGACGCCGGCCGACCAGGCCGCGCTCGTCAAGAAAGGCGAGTATCTCGCCCGTGCCGGCGACTGCATCGCGTGTCACACGGTGCGCGGCGGCAAGCAGTTCGGCGGCGGCCTGCCGATGGCCACGCCGTTCGGCACCATGTTCACGCCGAACATCACGCCCGACGATCAATACGGGATCGGCAAATGGACCCAGGACGACTTCTATCGCGCGATGCACACGGGCCGCTCGAAGGACGGTTCGCTGCTGTATCCGGGCTTCCCGTTCACCAGCTACACGAAGGTGACGCGCGCCGACTCCGACGCGATCTACGCATATTTGCGCTCGGTGCCGCCCATCAACGTCCCCAGCCGTCCGCATGAACTGAAATTCCCGTTCAACCAGCGCAACATGCTGATCGGCTGGCGCACGCTGTTCTTCCGCGAAGGCGAGTACAAGCCCGATCCGACCAAATCGGTCGAATGGAATCGCGGCGCGTATCTGATCGAAGGCCTCGGCCACTGCGGGATGTGCCACACGTCGATCAACGCGCTCGGCGCACCGAACACGTCGGCGGCGTTCGCGGGCGGATTGATTCCGTTGCAAAACTGGTATGCGCCTTCGTTGACCTCGAACAAGGAAGCCGGTCTCGGCGACTGGGAAACGAAAGACATCACCGATCTGCTGAAAACCGGCGTGTCGAATCGCGGCGCGGTGTTCGGTCCGATGGCTGAAGTGGTCCACAACAGCCTGCAGTACATGAGCGACGAAGACATCCACGCGATGGCGACGTATCTGAAGACCATTCCGCAAAAGAGCGAAGCGCCGGAAAACCTGCAACTGGAAACCTCCGAGCAGTTCGGCGGCGAGTTGCTGAAACAAGGCCAGAAGATCTACGCAGATAATTGCGCGAAATGTCACGCCACCAACGGTCTGGGGATGCCGCCGTCGTTCCCGCCGCTGGCGAACAACCAGTCTATCCAGATGCCTTCGGCGGCCAATCCGATCCGGATGGTGCTCAACGGCGGCTATCCGCCGAGCACCGAACGCAATCCGAAGCCTTACGGGATGCCGCCGTTCGCGCAGGCGCTGTCGAATCAGGAAGCGGCGGCGGTGGTCACGTATATCCGGATGTCGTGGGGCAATCACGGCACCGCGGTCTCGCCGCAACAGGTGGCGGATTTGCGCTCCGCACCACTCGACTAGGCCCGTCAGGATGAACGGAGGGCGCGGCCTGCGGTAACATCGCGGCCGCGCCCTTCGTTTTTGTGGTTGCAGTGCCTGTCCGGCAGTACGCACCGCAGTCGCGCAAACGCAGCGCGCAGTGCAGCATTCGCGTACAGTAAGCCCAGGCAGGAGGAAGTAGCGTGCATGTCGGTGAGCGTTTCAACAGCATTACCCATCTCGTCGGCGCCGTGTTGTCGGTCGTAGGACTCGCCGTGCTCGTCACGATGGGCGCGCTCGAACGCGACGCGTACAAGGTCGTCAGCTTCGCCGTCTACGGCGCAATGCTATGCGTGCTGTACGCGATTTCCACGCTGTATCACAGCGTCCGCTCGCCCCGGGTGAAGTCCATCCTGCAAAAATGCGATCATTCGGCAATCTACCTGCTGATTGCCGGCAGCTATACGCCGTTTACGCTGGTCACCTTGCGCGGTCCGTGGGGCTGGTCGCTGTTTGGCGTAAGCTGGGGGCTGGCGGTGCTTGGCATCGTGCAGGAACTGACGCTGGGGCGGCGTACCCGCAGCGTCTCGATGGTGTTGTATGTGTTGATGGGCTGGCTCGCGCTCGTGGCCGTCCGTCCGCTGGTTGCCGCTTTGCCGGCAGCCGGTACCGCCTGGCTCGTGGCCGGCGGCGTCATATATAGTGCCGGCATTTACTTCTTCATCAACGACGAGCGCATCCGTCACGGACACGGTATCTGGCACCTGTTCGTACTGGCGGGCAGTCTGTGTCAATTCGTCAGCGTTGCGCGATATGTCGCGTAATGCCCACGACGGCGAATGCAACTTAACGCCAGTCGACGTGTCTGCATAGCGCGTTGATGCATTCGGCATACGTTTGACCTGCGGTTCGACCGCGTCACCCGCATGCCGCCGATTTCTCCGCGAACGGTCCGGGCCTCGCCCTGTTGACGCGCCTCACACTGCGTGCAGGCCGTTCGCGCTAATGCTTTGCAAAGAGTCTTTATGTCTTTCGATTCCCTCGGCTTGTCCGAACCGCTGGTCCGGGCTGTCCACGAGCTCGGTTACACCACACCCACGCCGATCCAGACGCAGGCCATCCCGGCCGTGCTGAACGGCGGCGATCTGCTGGCCGGCGCGCAAACCGGCACGGGCAAGACGGCCGGCTTCACGCTGCCCATCCTGCAACGCCTGATCACGATGCCGTCGGCGCAAACCGCGAACGGCAAGCGCGTGGTGCGCGCGCTGATCCTCACGCCGACCCGCGAACTCGCGGCTCAGGTCGAAGAAAGCGTGCGCCAGTACGGCAAGTATCTGAAGCTGAAGTCCACCGTGATGTTCGGCGGCGTGGGCATCAATCCGCAGATCGGCGCGTTGCGCAGCGGTGTCGATATCGTCGTGGCGACGCCTGGCCGTCTGCTCGACCACATGCAGCAAAAGACCATCGATCTCTCCCATCTGGAAATCCTCGTGCTCGACGAAGCCGACCGGATGCTCGACATGGGTTTCATCCACGACATCAAGCGCGTGCTCGCGAAGCTGCCGCCGAAGCGCCAGAACCTGCTGTTCTCGGCCACCTTCTCCGATGAAATCAAGACGCTCGCCGACAACCTGCTCGACTCGCCGGCGCTGATCGAAGTCGCGCGCCGCAATACGACGGCGGAAACGGTCGCGCAGAAAATTCACCCGGTCGATCGCGACAAGAAGCGCGAACTGCTGACGCATCTGATCAAGCAGCACAACTGGTTTCAGGTGCTGGTGTTCACGCGCACGAAGCACGGCGCGAACCGCCTTGCCGAACAGTTGACGAAAGACAGCATCAGCGCACTCGCCATTCACGGCAACAAGAGCCAGTCGGCACGTACCCGCGCGCTGGCCGAGTTCAAGGACGGCACGCTGCAGGTGCTGGTCGCAACCGACATCGCCGCGCGCGGTATCGACATCGACCAGTTGCCGCACGTCGTGAACTACGATCTGCCGAACGTGCCGGAAGACTACGTGCACCGTATCGGCCGCACGGGCCGTGCGGGCGCGACGGGCGAAGCGGTGTCGCTGGTGTGCGTCGATGAACTGCAATTGCTGAAGGATATCGAGAAGCTGATCAAGCGTCCGGTGCCGCAGGAAGTGATCGCCGGTTTCGAACCCGACCCGACCGCGAAGCCGGAACCGATCCTGCGTCGCGGGCAAGGCGGCGGCGGTGGTGGTGGCGGCGGCAACCGTCAACCGCGTCAGGGCCAGCCGAAGGGCCAGGGCGGCGCACCGAAGCGCGAAGGCGCATCGGCACCGCGTCCGGGCGGTCAGCGTCCGCAAGGCAACGGCAATGCCGGCCAGCCGCGCTCGCAAGGCGCGAAGCCGGGCAGCGCACCGGTGCAGGCACGCAAGGACAATCCGCGTCACGAAACCACGCGTCACCATGACAAGCCGCGCGCGGTCGCACACGACGGCGGCAATGCATCGAACGCGCCGCGCAAGCCGCAAGGCGCGAAGCCGGCGACGAACCCCGGCGCGTTGCTCGGCGGCGCCAAGCCGCGCGGCGATGCTCCGCGTAGCGGCCAGCCGGCACGCAACAACGGCCATCGCGGCCGCTGATCGGGCATCGGCACGGAACGGGATCACAGGCGCAACGCCTGCGATTCCGTCGAACGCCGGGCCGGCCGCGATCGCGGCCCGGCTTCGGCGTCATCCTCAACCCGACGTCAGCGTCGCGACGCCGACGCAGCAATCCGCTTCAAATACTCGATCTGCCGTTCCCAACGGTCGAGCACCGCCTCCCCCTGATCCGCCAGCTCGAACGTCACCCCGCCCGTTAAACGCGCGTAGCGGACCCGTTGCGTCTCGCCGGTATCAATCCACCCGATAAAGCACGCAAGCCCGCCAGCGGCGCTCTCCGCGCCTTCAGACGTGACCGGCGCGCTGCTGTCGGTCAACGCGTCGAAGCGCAACTGCACCTGATAAAACGCATCGTCGCAAACGAAGGTCAACGCCGCACGACCGTCTTGCGCGAGCACGCGCGCCGCACGCGATTGCGGCCACAACGCGATGCACAGCGAGCGCGAATCCGGCGCGTACAACTCGCCCACGCCGAGCAGCGACGTGCGGACATGCGCACTCGCATCGACAGTCAGCAACGACGCGGTGAAACCCGTTTTCGTCGCCAGCGCGCCGCCGTCGAACAGCGCACGCGTCGGCGCGGGCCATTCGTCGAATACGGTTTGTTCCAGCGGTCGAGCCTGATCGGAACCGGACATGGGCAACTCCATTCAGTGGGTTCGGCGCCAAACAAAAATGGCCCGCACACGCGGACCATTTTCGCTTCGATTAGCCGGACCCGATTCACGTGACCGGCATTCGATCACCGGAAGAACACATGCTGCGTGATCTTGGTCAACGGGTAGTGCAAGCTGGGTTGAATCTTCGCGGGCAGATTGAGCGGCTTCAGCAGCATCTTCACCGCCATTTCAGCAGACAGATTACGGCGCACCAGCGCGCTGATGCGCGCCGAGCGATCGCGGTTGTACGCGGCATCGTTCACACGCTCCGGGTAACGGAACTTGAACACATGGCGCAGCGCAATTTCCGAATCTTCGTTCTTCATTTCCATCACGCGACGCATCAATGCGCCGAGCACCGCAAGACGTCCGTTTCCTTCAATCTTGTTGTACTTTTTGAAGAACTTGAAAAAGTGCTTGTAGTGACGGACTTCGTCGGTGCGAATGTTGTCGGTGATCTGCTTGAGCACCGGGTCGTTCGAGCATTCGTTGATCGCGCGGTACAACGTCGCCGTGCCCGTTTCGACCACGCAACGCGCGACCATTTCGAGCGCGCGGGTCTTTTCGAAATCTTCGACCGAACACGTCTTCGAATACTCTTCGAAGAAACTCGCGAACGCAGCGTCCCATTCGAATTCAGGCCACACGTAAGCGATATACGTCTTCAGCGCGCGGCCGTGCTGCATCTCTTCCGGCTCCCACTCGTTGTTGAGCCAGGCCGAGACCTCCGGGTCGTCGTTGAAGTACGTGCTGAGATTGCTCGTGTAGAGGTCGGTGCCGCTTTCGATAAATGAAGAGGCACACAGAAGCAGCAAAAGATCTTCGTTGGCGACGGCGGCTTGCCGGTCGATCTTCGTGAGATCGATATCTTCGATCCGCCAGGGCATCACCTGTTTTGACTCAGTGCGCATTGCGTCATGCTCCCAAAGCTGTCCCGACGTGTCGAGCATGCGAGCGTTTCGCGTAGCGGCTCACGGCAGGTACAGCACCTTGAAATAGTTAACCTCTTATGTCCTGCATCTTAGCCGGTGTTCCGCAAGCTTGCAGATACACAGCACAGACCATGCCGACGTCGCGCAGTTCCAGGATAAGGCTGGGGGAAATGTTCCAACTCATGACATGGACGCAATCCCGTAACGCGGTAAGCCGGCTGAAAACTTTGAAGGCATCGCGCAATACGACCTAGAACCCGGCGGCGAGGCCGTCGCGGCGGCTGTCGCTGGCGGCCACGTAGCCGCGTTCGGGATCGTCGCGATCGAGCTTCCAGATGTATTGGCCCGAACCGAAATCCATGTAGGGATCGTCGACGGATTTGATCGTGTGGCCGCGTTCGACGAGTCCGCGCGCTGTGTTCGCGTCGAGCGTGGATTCGATATCGATCGTGAAGTCGCGATTCACTTTCCAGCGCGGCGCATCGCAGGCGGCCTGAGGTTGCTGCCCATAATCGAGCATTCTTACGATCGATTGCACATGACCTTGCGGTTGCATGTCGCCGCCCATCACGCCGAAGCTCATCACGGCGTCCTGCCTGCCGTCGATCGACTGCGTGACGAACGCGGGAATGATCGTGTGGAACGGCCGCTTGCCGCCTTCGACGACATTCGGCGAAGCCGGATTCATCGAGAATCCGCAGCCGCGATTCTGCATCGCGATGCCGAGTTCCGGCACCACGATGCCGGAACCGAAGCCCATGTAATTCGACTGGATAAAGCTGACCATCATGCCGCGCTCGTCGGCTACCGACAGATAGATCGTGCCGCCCGCTTTCGGCATGCCGAAGTCGAAATGCGTCGCGCGATGCGGGTCGATCAGCTTTGCGCGCGACGCGAGATACGCGTCGTCGAGCATCTGTTCCGGCGTCACGTCCATCGAAACCGGATCGGCTACGTAGCGATAGACATCGGCGAACGCGAGCTTCATCGCCTCGATCTGAAGATGCTGCGAATCGATGCCGTCGACCGCGTGATCGCGCAGGTCGAACTTCTCCAGAATGCCGAGCGCGATCAGCGCGGCGATGCCCTGACCGTTCGGCGGAATTTCGTGGACCGTATAGCCGCGATACGACTTGCCGATCGGCTCGACCCATTGCGCGCGATAGTGCCGCAGGTCGTCGAGCGTCAGCACGCCGCCGCCTTCGCGCGAAAATGCTGCAATGCGGGCCGCGATGTCGCCTTCGTAATACGCGCGCGGTCCGTGTTCGGCGAGCAGGCGCAAGGTCTTCGCGTGACCCGGAAAGCGCACGTGCTCGCTGACGTCGGGTGCGCGTCCGCGCGGCATGAAAGTCTGCGCGAAGCCCGGCTGATCTTTCAATTCGGGCACGGCCGCCCCCCACTTGTACGCGACGATGCTCGCCACCGCGTGACCGCGCTCCGCGATGTCGATCGCGGGTTCCATCAGATCGGCGAACGGCAGCGAGCCAAACTTCTGGTGCAGCGCTTCCCAACCTGCGATCACGCCCGGTACCGTCACCGAGTCCCATCCGCGTTTGGGTTGTTGCGCGAGACCGTCGCGCTCGCCGTATTTGCGCCGGAAGTAATCGACGTTCCACGCGGCCGGCGCCACACCCGACGCGTTCAGACCGTGCAGCTTCGCGCCGTCCCAGACCAGCGCGAACGCATCGCCGCCCAAGCCGCACGACACCGGCTCGACCACCGTGATCGCCGCCGCCGCGGCAATCGCGGCATCGACCGCATTGCCGCCTTTCCATAGCATGCGCAGCCCGGCTTGCGCCGCGAGCGGATGCGAGGTGGAGACGAGGTTGCGCGCGAACACCGGCAAGCGCGGCGTCGGATACGGGTTGTGCCAGTCGAAACGGGTCATGGGCAAGGTCTCGTGAGAATCGCCGGCCGGGTATCGCGCGGTGCGCGCCGGAACGGCGACTATTCAAGCACGGAACCCACGAAGCTGCAGCGGACAAGCGGCCTTAAGCCCTTACAATATGCGCACCCCGATCGATCAGATGCCAACCGGCAGCGCCTTTAGACAAAATGACCCGAGACCCTCGCCTGACCCTCAACGCACGTCAACAGGAACTGCTCGAATGGGTGCAACGCGACGGCTTCGTCACCGTGGACGATCTGGCCGCGCATTTCGACGTGACGCCGCAAACCATCCGCCGCGACGTCAACTGGCTGGCCGATATGAATTTGCTGCGCCGCTATCACGGTGGCGCGAGCTTGCCGACCAGTTCAGAAAACGTGTCGTACACCGCGCGTCAACGGATGTTCCATGACGAAAAGCGCCGCATCGCCACGCTGGTCGCCACGCATATTCCGGATCAGGCGTCGCTGTTCATCAACCTCGGCACGACCACCGAAGAAGTCGCGCGTGCGCTGAACCGGCATCGCGGCTTGCGCGTGATCACCAACAACCTGAACGTCGCGAGCATGATGAGCGGCTATCCGGATTGCGAGGTGCTGGTGACGGGCGGGATTGTGCGGCCGTGGGACAAGGGCATCGTCGGTGAACTCGCGATCGATTTCATCCGGCAGTTCAAGGTGGACTTCGCGATCGTCGGCACGTCGAGCATCGAAACCGACGGCACGTTGCGCGACTTCGATACGCGTGAAGTGCGTGTCGCCGAGGCGATCATGCAGCACGCGCGCACGGTCTTCCTCGCCGCGGATCATTCCAAGTTCGGGCGCCCCGCGCTGGTCCGTCAGGGCCATCTCGACCAGGTCGACGCGCTGTTCACCGACGCCGCACCGCCCGCCGACATGCAGGAAACGCTGGCCACGGCCGGCACCCAGGTCTACATCGCGGACTGAGCGAAACTCACGGTTCACGCTCTCCAGCTTGCCCCCGAAAACAGCGCGCCAAGCATATTGCGCGCCGGGCGCTCCCGTCCGATCAAGATCCCATGCTGCACCGCACGCCAAACTTCGAGTGAAATCATGAAGTTGCGCGCAGAGCCGGACCGCCTCTTGCGAACTTGATTGTCAACGGGAAAATTTACTGGGGCCGATTTGGCGTTCAACGTGCGGTTGACTACACTCCAGTTCCCCGACGCCTTTTTCGTGTTTCGACCACGATCCGGCGACGGCATTGGCAGCAAGAACAGCACGATCGTTTCACCTCCCGCCTGACCTCAATGCGGATCCCACCGCGACGGACGAATGGCCGTGCCATTCACCGGCGCCCTGTGTTCCGTAGACGCTTGAATTGGAGAGAACAATGCTGAGTCCGCATGAATTCGCCACGCTATTGCTCGTCAAGGACGCACCGCATCAGGTCGATATGGAACGGGAAGAACTCGACGCCCTGCTGGAACGCCAACTGGTTCAACTCGAACGACTCGCTTCCGGCCGCGAACAATGGAGCGTGACCGAAAGCGGAGATTCAGCCATCCGCGCCATCAAGCGATTATCGTAGCGCGGCCCCGGCCGCCAGCGATCGCACGACGCGTGGTGGGGAACGCCCCGCCCGCGCGTCTGTCAGCCAGCCCATCGTCGAATGCAATCAGCCGGCCCGCAAGGTCGGATCGACCGCTGCGCGCCAGCTCACCGCCTTCGCGCGCTGTTCGTTGAAGAACTGCACCCAGCGATTACGGATCTGCGGGTCCCGGCTCGTGCCGAGCGCGGTGTAATGCTGCGCGATCGCCGACTGGAAGCCGCAATACTCGTCGGCCGATACCTTGCCGCGCCGCTTCGCCACGTACGCATCGTATAGCGTCGAATACACCGACTGCGCGTCGTTGCCGTAGTCGACCGGCTGCGCGCTCTCCCCGCACATCTGCTGCAAC
Source organism: Paraburkholderia sp. (assembly GCF_028283785.1). Lineage (GTDB taxonomy): Bacteria > Pseudomonadota > Gammaproteobacteria > Burkholderiales > Burkholderiaceae > Paraburkholderia. The sequence goes on from NZ_JAPWKB010000004.1 coordinate 55,660, forward strand.
GCCGTCAGCGACGGCGCACCCATCGTTCCGCTCAAGCTCGGCGTCGCCACGCATCCCGCGACCAGCATCGCCGCAGCGCTCATCCCGCCGATTGTCCAGATTCCACGCCGCATTCCACCCATGGTTCACCTCGGTTTGATCACTGCCGGAAGTATCGTCCGTGACCGCCGGAAGCGCCACCTTCGTGCGTGCAACGCGAATCCGCGCATGCCGCCGACCGTCCTCCGCGAACTTTACTTTTTCGAATATGTTCATTAAAGTTCGAAAACGAACACACGATGTTCGAAGCCATTCATCCCATTTTCAAAGCAGCAGGAGACACCGCAGGTGACGCAAGGCTCAAAGTACGATCTGCTCGTCGTAGGCGGCGGGATCAACGGCGCGGGAATTGCCCGCGACGCAGCCGGGCGCGGCCTGTCGGTGCTGTTGTGCGAGCAGCACGACCTCGCCGCGCACACGTCGTCCTCCAGCACCAAGCTGATTCACGGCGGGCTGCGCTACCTCGAATACCGCGAATTCGGCCTCGTGCGCAAAGCGCTGCAGGAGCGCGAAACCTTGTTGCGCGCCGCGCCGCACATCATGTGGCCGCTGCGCTTCGTGATGCCGCACATGCCGAATCTGCGCCCCGCGTGGCTGATCCGCGCAGGGCTGTTCCTTTACGATCACCTCGCAAAACGCGAGATGCTGCCGGGTTCGCGCGGCATCGATATGCGGCGTCATCCGGCCGGCGCGCCGCTGGTGGATTCGATCAAGCGCGGTTTTGTCTACTCGGACGGCTGGGTCGACGATGCGCGCCTCGTCGTGCTGAACGTGCTCGACGCGCAGGAACGCGGCGCGACGATCCACACGCGTACAAAACTGGTCAGCGCCACGCGCGCGGACGGCGAGTGGCGCGCGCAGCTGCAACGCGAGGACGGCTCGACCTTCGACGTCCGCGCCGCATCGATCGCGAATGCGGCCGGACCGTGGGTCGGCGCGCTGCTGCAAGGCGCGCTCGGTCGCGACGCGAATCACAGCGTGCGGCTCGTCAAGGGCAGCCATATCGTCACGAAGAAACTGTTCGATCACGATCACGCGTACATCTTCCAGAATCCGGACAAGCGGATCATTTTCGCGATTCCGTACGAACGCGATTTCACGCTGATCGGCACGACCGACATCGAGTATCGCGGCGACCCGTCGCAAGTCGCGATCGACGGCAACGAAACGCAGTATCTGTGCGACTCGATCAACCGCTACTTCAAGCAGCAGATCGCGCCGCGAGACGTCCGCTGGACCTATTCGGGCGTACGTCCGCTGCTCGAAGACGAGAACGCCGACAACCCGTCGGCGGTCACGCGCGACTATCAGCTCGAACTAGACGCGCCCACCGGCGAAGCACCGCTGCTGTCGGTGTTCGGCGGCAAGATCACGACCTTTCGCAAGCTCGCGGAACAGGCGGTCGATACGCTGGCAGGCGCGCTGCGCGTCGATGCGCGCGCATGGACGGCCGGCGTGCCGTTCCCCGGCGGCGACATGCCCGGCGCGAATTTCGAGCGTTTTACCGCGCAATTTGCTGCGCAGCATGCCTGGCTTCCCGCCGATCTCGCCCGCCGTTACGCGCGTGCGTACGGCACACGTGCATCGCGCGTGATCGACGCCGCGCGCAGCCTCGACGATCTCGGCCACGCATTCGCACCGGGTCTTCACGAAGCCGAACTCCGCTATCTTCGCGACGTCGAATGGGCGCGCAGCGCGCAAGATGTGTTGTGGCGCCGTTCGAAGCTCGGCCTGCACGTCGAACCCGCCGCGCTCGCCGCCGTCACGCGCGACATCGACGCGTGGTTCTCGCGCGAACCCGCCCGCCAGCACGCCGCATAACGCTCGCTTGCAATTCGACGCCGCCGTTCTGCAGGCCAGCAGCCGGCGGCGGCTTTTTATAAAACATGGAGAAGAGACAATGCAGGATCAGTACATTCTCGCGCTCGATCAGGGCACGACGAGTTCACGCGCGATGCTGTTCGATCGCGCGGGGAACGTGGTCTCGACCGCGCAGAAGGAATTTCAGCAGATCTATCCGCGACCGGGTTGGGTCGAGCACGATCCGCTGGAAATCTGGTCCACGCAGGCGGGCGTCGCCGCCGAAGCCGTCACGCGCGCCGGCATGAACGGCACGTCGATCGCGGCGATCGGCATCACCAACCAGCGCGAAACCACGGTCGTGTGGGACCGCGAAACCGGCCATCCGGTCTACAACGCGATCGTCTGGCAAGACCGCCGCACCGCCGACTTCTGCGATCAGCTGAAAGCGCAAGGGCTCGAAGACACGGTGCGCGCCAAGACCGGCCTGCCGATCGACTCGTATTTCTCCGCGACCAAGATCCGCTGGATTCTCGACAACGTCGAAGGCGCACGCGAAAAAGCGAACCAGGGCCGTCTCGCGTTCGGCACCGTCGATAGCTGGCTGGTGTGGAATTTCACCAAAGGCGGCCTGCACATCACCGACGTCACCAACGCATCGCGCACGATGCTGTTCAACATCCACACGCTGCAATGGGACGACGAACTGCTCGACGCACTCGACATTCCGCGCAGCATGTTGCCGGAAGTGCGCGCGTCGTCGGAAGTGTACGGCCCGACCAAGACCACGGTGTTCGCGTCGAAGATCCCGCTCGCGGGCATTGCCGGCGATCAGCACGCGGCGCTGTTCGGCCAGATGTGCACGGAATCCGGCATGGTGAAAAACACCTACGGCACCGGCTGCTTTCTCGTGATGAACACCGGCGACACGCCGATCGAATCGAATAACAATCTGGTTACGACGATTGCCTGGAAAATCGGCGATCAGGTCAATTACGCGCTCGAAGGCAGCATCTTTATCGCGGGTGCGGTCGTGCAATGGCTGCGCGACGGGCTCGGCATCATTCGCAGCGCGTCGGACATCGAAACGCTTGCGCGCACGGTCCCGCATTGCGACGGCGTGTATCTGGTGCCCGCCTTCGCCGGACTCGGCGCGCCGCACTGGAACGCACGCGCACGCGGCACGCTGTTCGGCGTCACGCGCGGCACGACCGACGCGCATATCGCGCGCGCCGCGCTCGATTCGATCGCGTATCAATCGCTCGACGTGCTGAAGGCGATGGAAGCCGACTCGGGCATCCGGATCGGCGAACTGCGCGTCGACGGCGGCGCGTGCGCGAATAATCTGCTGATGCAATTCCAGGCCGACATTCTCGGCGTCGATGCCGTGCGGCCGAAAGTGGCGGAAACCACCGCGCTCGGCGCGGCCTATCTGGCCGGACTGGCAGTCGGCTACTGGAAAGACGTCGATGAACTGAAAAGCCAGTGGAAACTCGACCGCCGCTTTCAGCCGGGCGCCGAACCCGCCGACGTCGCGCAATGCCTCGACGGCTGGCATCGCGCGATCCGAGCGGCCAAAGCGTGGGCCGATACGCCCTGAGCGGCGTACAGAACGACACACCTGGAAGACTGGATCGATACCACCTTATATTGCCGAATTCATCGGCACGGCGATGGTTGTATTGACCGGCCCGACGCATGGATTCCTTTTTGCGGTCCGCTGATGGGCGGATCGGCGGCGACGCTTTTCAACACGCACGTGCACTGAGACGAAACGGCAAAGCACGTATCATGACGTTTCGACCGGCGCGGGCCGGACGCGCGCCGAGCGCCGCGGCCCACGCCGGTTTCCCATTCTGCTTTCCTTGCTCTGCCCATGCTCGACCACCTCATTTGCGACTGTGACGGCGTGCTCGTCGACAGCGAAGTCATCGCCGATCACGTGATGCTCGACACGCTTTCCACGACGTTTCCCGGCGTCGATTTCGCGCCCGTCGTCAAAACCGCGTTCGGTCAGCAGACCTCGCGTTTTCTCGAAGGCATCGAAACCACGTTCAATCTCACACTCCCCGCCGACTTCCTCAGCACCATCGAGCAAAACGTCGAGGTCGCGCTCGCGTCGTCGTTGAGCGCGATCGGCGGTGTGCGCGCGGCGCTGCAACGCGTGACGCTGCCCGCCGCGGTCGTGTCGAACAGCCGGATGACCCGCGTGCGCGCGTCGGTCAAGCGCGCCGGGCTTCAGGAGATTTTCGGCGAGCGCGTGTTCAGCGCGGAACAGGTCGCGCGTCCGAAGCCGTACCCGGACGTGTATCTGTTTGCTGCGCAGCAACTGGGCGTCGAGCCGGCGCGCTGCATCGTCGTCGAAGACAGCGTGGCGGGCCTGAACGCGGCGCGCGCGGCCGGCATGAAGACGATTGCGTTCGTCGGCGCGAGCCATATTCCGGACGGATACGCCGACGCGCTGCGCAAGATGGGCATCACGCGGATCATGCAGCACATGGACGAATTGCCCGCGCTGATCGAAGCGGGCATGCGTGGCGAATTCGGCGACGTGCAGTCCTGAGCGCGTTTGCCCAGGCCATAAAAAAACGGCGTGCCCGAACATGGCACGCCGTTTCTGTTTGTGCGCGACACCGCGCGAGCGGTGTCGCGATGCGTCGTCACACAGCCGCTCAGGCGGCGCTCGTGCACTCTTCGCGCGCCGCCGCCAGCGCCTGACGGAACTCAACCAGTTCCGCGATCGTCAGCATCGGCATATTGTGTTGCGCGGCGAAGCGCTCGACGTCCGCGCCGCGCGTCATCGTGCCGTCGGCGTTCATCAGTTCGCACAGCACGCCGGCCGGTTGCAAGCCCGCGAGAATCGCGAGATCGACCGTGCCTTCGGTGTGGCCGCGTCGCGCGAGCACGCCGCCGGGCATCGCCCGCAACGGGAACACGTGACCGGGACGCACGATATCGGCAGGTTTTGCGTTGTCGGCGATCGCGGCGCGGATCGTCGTCAGACGGTCGACGGCGGACACGCCGGTGGTCACGCCTTCGCGCGCTTCGATCGACACCGTGAAACCGGTGCCGTGACGCGCTTCGTTGTTGACGGTCATCGGCGGCAATTCCAGCGCGCGGACTTTCGAATCCGGCAGGCACAGACACACGATCCCGCTGCATTCGCGGATAAACAGCGCCATCGTTTCGACGCTCATCCGTTCGGCGGAGACGATCAGATCGGCTTCGTTTTCGCGGTCGTGGTCGTCTTGCAATACGACGGCGCGGCCTTCGCGCATCGCTTGCAACGCGGCGGCGATGCGTGGCGGAACGGCTTCGGTGGCGAGCAGCGGGAGATCGGCGAACGCGTCGTCGGCGATCGTCGTAGGGGCCGGAAAGGCGTGAATCGGGCTAGCGGTTTGATTGACAGCTGACATGTGAAACGCTCATCGCAAGAAGTTGGCGAGAAACGTTTCAGGGCATTGCAAACAGACAGAACGCGTTCGGACGCGCACGCACCGCTCGTGGCGGCACGCACTCATGGTTGCCTCATCGAGCAGGCAAGCCGGTCCGGAACGGACATGACTATCTGCACATCTTCTTCCATCCGGACTCTGACCGTCGGCTCTGGCATTTCACCAGATCTGCTGACCCCGCGCGTTCCTCGACTACCGGAACAGATTCGACGCGAGCGCTCGCGGGCTCGTCGGCTAACGCTGTTCGCGCTGCCGGCATACCGCCGGTGGGGAATTTCGCCCCGCCCTGAAGACGCACTGATGCCGGAAAATTCCGGCGGGTGAAGCATACAACAGCTACGCGGCGCGCGCAGTGCAGCAAAACTTTCTGACGGTCATTGCCGGTCCGTCAGACAGACTGACGCGCTAGACCGGTTCGGTCTGACGCGCGGTGTCGTGCGGCACGTCCCAACGCGGCGGCGTTTCCGCATTGAGCGTCACACGAAACGCACGGGCTTCGGTGTCGCCGGGATTGCGAAAGCTATGCGGCTGGTCGGCGTCGAAGACGATCGCGTCGCCGGTCGCGAGCAGTTGCCGCCGATCGTGCACGCTGATTTCGAGTGTTCCTTCGCTGACCACGAGGTTCACCGTCGTGCCGGGCGCGCGTCGAATGCCCGGCTCCGTGTGCAATGCGGCGATCCGCAGTTCGTGGAACTCGGCGGCGCGCGGTTCGGCTTCCGGATACAGCGCGCGCGCCGAATACAGACCGTTTGCACTGACGACGCGCGACGCGCGATCGGCGGGAAGATGTTCGATTCCGTTGAGCGCGTGTCGCCGCAAGAACGCCGCCACCGATACCTTCAACGCCGCCGCCACCTTGCACAGCACCTTGATGGACGGCACGCTGCGAGCCGATTCGATCTGCGCGAGCATCGCCCGCGACACGCCGGACGCGCGCGCCAGCGCATCGAGCGACAACTGCCGTTCGGCGCGCAAACGCGCCAGATTGATGCCGACCTGATGTTCGAGCGCGTCGAGCGAATCCGTGGCACGGAAGGCATCGGACGAATCGTTCGGGTGATTCAGGTCCGGCGCGTGCCGTGCGGACGGATCGCGAACCAGCGCAAGCGGGGAATGCATGACGGCCTCCAATCGCGCCGCCGGACGGCGCATTCAGGTAAGTGGAGCCAACATAGCATCGGGATTCGCTGCGCCCAACGAAGTTATCTTCACACTGTTATCAGCATTGCAGAGGACAGCATCTGCGATGCGGGCGCGGCATTTCATTCGCGCTCAGGTTCGCGGCAACTCACCACTCACACGTCACGCACGTTGCTGGACGATGCGCGCGGGTGCGTCCATTCTCGACGCGATCCACGTGACGATCAGCGCGGCAATCGTCACCGCCGCCGCAACCCACGGCAATGCATCGAGGCCCAGACCGCGATCGATCGCGAGACCGCCGAGCCACGCGCCCGCCGCATTGCCCACGTTGAACGCGCCGATATTGAGCGTCGAAGCCAGATTCGGCGCCGCACTCGCCTTCTCGACGACGCGCATCTGCAGCGGCGGCACGGTCGCGAAAGCGGCGACGCCCCACACGAAAATCGTCACCGCCGCCGCGATCTGCGAGTGACTGGTGCGCGCGAAGACCGCCATCACCACCGCAAGCGCGATCAGAATGCCCATCAGCGAAGGCATCAGCGCCCGATCGGCGAGCTTGCCGCCGACCGTGTTGCCCACCGTCAGGCCGACACCGAACAGCACCAGAACCAGCGTGACGCCATGCGGCGTGAAACCGCTGACCTGCTCGAGAATCGGCGCGATGTAGGTGAACACGACGAACACGCCGCCGAAGCCGAGCACCGTCATCATCAGCGCGAGCCAGACCTGTACGTCCTTCAGCACGCGCACTTCGTGGCCGAGGCCGACCGGGCCCGTGTCGTGCCGGTTCGGCACCAGCGCGGTGACGCCGGCGAGCGACAGCACGCCCAGCCCGGCGACGATCCAGAACGCCATGCGCCAGCCGAACTGCTGGCCGATAAACGTGCCGAACGGCACGCCCAGCACGTTGGCAAGCGTCAGGCCGGTGAACATCAGCGCGATCGCGCTGGCGCGCTTTTCCTGCGGCACCAGCGACGCCGCGACCACCGCGCCGATCCCGAAGAACGAACCGTGCGCGAACGACGTGACAACCCGCGCGATCATCAGCACCGAATAGTCCGACGCAATCGCGCACAGCACGTTGCCGACGATAAACACGCCCATCAGCAATTGCAGCGCGAGCTTGCGCGGCATCTTGCTGGTGAGCACGGCCAGCAACGGCGCGCCGACGGCAACGCCGAGCGCGTAGCCGCTGACCAGCAGGCCTGCGGAAGGAATCGTCACGCTGAGATCGCGCGCGACTTCGGGCAACAGACCCATGATCACGAACTCGGTCGTGCCGATGGCAAACGCGCTGATCGCCAGCGCAAGTAAAGGAATTGGCATGTCACTCTCCGGATATCGGTTGATGCGGGTCGCGTGGATAGTCGAGCGCCGTCACGAATTCGACGACAACGCCCGGGGCCAGCGCGACGAACACTTGAATTTCGCCGCTGAGCGGCACCTCGGCGATCTGGTAGCGGACCCGCGCCCCGTCGAGACGCGACAGCAGTGCGTCCCATGCGTGGCGCGTGTCGATCCGGAACGCGATGTGATCGATCCGCGGCACGCTGCGTCCGGTTTGCGCCGGAATCGTCGCGTCGACGAGATGGATCACCGCGCGGCCGTTCGCATACAGCCAGTCGCCCGCAATCCCGAACGGCGGCCGCGCGCCCGCCTCGAGCCCGGCGATATCGACGAAAAAGCGCCGGGTCGAGTCGAGATCGGGTGTGACGATGGTTGCGTGATCGAGATACATGGCTTGAGGTCCGGCGTGCCGCCGTGCCGAGGTGATTTCAACGGTTCGCATTGTCCCGAACCCTCATCGATTTGATAATTGGCGTAGCATTTGAATCATTATCAAATTTTTGTAGCAAATGGCCATGGACAATCTCGGCGACATCCGGCTGTTCGTCGAAGCGGCGCAGCTTGGCAGTCTGTCGGCGGCCGGGCGCAAGCTGGGCTTGACGCCCGCGGCCGCGAGCGCGCGGCTCGGCAAGCTCGAAGCCCGGCTGAAAACGCGGCTGTTCGAGCGCACCACGCGACAATTGCGGCTCACCGACGAAGGCCGTCTGTACGTGACGTGCTGCCGCCAGGCGCTGCAATCGCTCGACGACGCGGAAGCCGCGCTGCAAGCCGGCCAGAACCTCGTGCGCGGCAAGGTGCGGATTTCCGCCACCTCGGATTTCGGCCGCAATCTGCTGATGCACTGGCTCGACGAGTTCAACGTTCACTATCCTGATGTCACGTTTGCGCTGACGCTGTCGGATTCGCTGTCGAATCTGGTGCAGGAAGACATCGATCTGGCGATCCGCTTCGGCGTGCCGCAGGACAGTTCGCTGGTCGCGCGGCCGCTGGCGCCGAACCGGCGGGTCGTGTGCGCGTCGCCGGAATACATCGCGAAATACGGTGAACCCACCGAACCGCGTGATCTGGCGCGGTTTCGTTGCATCGTGCTCGGGACCGCATCCGGCCCCGTCAACGAATGGCGCTTCACGCGCGGCGACGACGTGCAGACCTTCACCGTGCCGCTCGACGCCGCGCGCGAAACCAACGACGGCGCGGTTGCGCGCGAATGGGCGTTGCGCGGCTACGGCATCGTCGTCAAATCGATGTGGGATATCGAAGCCGATCTGCGCAGCGACGGCCTGAAAGTGCTGCTGCCCGAATGGCGTTATCCCGACGCGCCGTTGCACGCGCTGTATCACCGCAATCACTTCATGGCGCCGCGCGTGCGGGTTCTGCTCGATTTTCTGAGCGCGCGCTTCGCGCAGGTTTCGGACGAACTGGAAGCGTTGCTGGGCTTGCCGCAGCTTCGTCCCGCGTCCGGAACGGCGGCGCATCAAGGGCTATAATTCGCCTTTCCCTACTATTACCGACGCCCCCAGATTAACCACTGCGACCGGCGACCCCACGATGACCAAAAAAGTTTACGTAAAGACCTTCGGCTGCCAGATGAACGAGTACGACTCCGACAAGATGGTCGACGTACTCGGCGCGGCGGAAGGCCTCGTCAAGACCGACACGCCGGAAGATGCCGACGTGATCCTGTTCAACACCTGCTCGGTGCGCGAAAAAGCGCAGGAAAAAGTCTTCTCCGACCTCGGCCGTGTGCGCGAACTGAAGGAAGCCAATCCGAACCTGATCATCGGCGTCGGTGGTTGCGTGGCGAGCCAGGAAGGCGCGTCGATCGTGTCGCGCGCGCCGTATGTGGATCTCGTGTTCGGTCCGCAAACGCTGCATCGTCTGCCGCAAATGATCGACAAGCGCCGTGAAACCGGCCGCCCGCAAGTCGATATCTCGTTCCCGGAAATCGAAAAGTTCGACCATCTGCCGCCCGCGCGCGTCGATGGTCCGAGCGCGTTCGTGTCGATCATGGAAGGTTGCAGCAAGTACTGCAGCTATTGCGTGGTGCCCTACACGCGCGGCGAAGAAGTCTCGCGTCCGCTCGACGACGTACTGACGGAAGTCGCCGGTCTCGCCGATCAGGGCGTGCGTGAAGTCACGCTGCTCGGTCAGAACGTGAACGCTTTCCGTGGCGCGCTGACGCTCGGGTCGTCGGAAATCGCCGACTTCGCCACGTTGATCGAATACGTCGCGGAAATTCCGGGCATCGAACGGATTCGCTACACCACGTCGCATCCGAAGGAATTCACGCAGCGTCTGATCGACACCTACGCAAAGGTGCCGAAGCTCGTCAGCCATTTGCATCTGCCGGTCCAGCACGGCTCCGACCGCATCCTGATGGCGATGAAACGCGGCTACACGGTGCTCGAATACAAGTCGGTGATTCGCAAGCTGCGCGCGATCCGCCCGGACCTGTCGCTGTCCACGGACATGATCGTCGGCTTCCCCGGCGAGACCGACGAAGATTTCGACAAGATGATGGCGCTGGTTCACGACATGTCGTACGACACCAGTTTCTCGTTCATCTACAGCCCGCGTCCCGGCACGCCGGCGGCGAACCTGCACGACGACACGCCGCGCGAAGTGAAGCTCAAGCGTCTGCAGCATCTGCAAGCCACCATCGAAGCAAACGTGCTGCGCATCAGCGAATCGATGGTTGGTAACGTCGAGCGTATTCTGGTGGAACGCCCGGCGCGCAAAGACCCGAACGAACTCGCAGGCCGCACCGAAAACAACCGCGTGGTGAATTTCCCGGCTCCGGTCGGCTCGCACGCGCGCCTGATCGGCCAGATGGTCGATGTAAAGATCGTGCATGCGTACCCGCACTCGCTGCGCGGCGAACTCGTGATGGTGCACGACGGCGCACCCGCCACCACGCACTGAATTTCCACTCAGCGTATCGAAACCGACAGGATCGACTGACCGCCTTGAAGACCACTCAGCAGCACCTGGAATTCACCGCTCCGCGCGAAGACAACGCGCGGCTCGCCAACCTCTGCGGCCCGCTCGACGAAAACTTGCGGCAGATCGAGCAGGCGCTCGACGTCACGCTGCAACGCCGCGGCCACCGTATCGGCATCCGCGGTCGCGGCGCGAAGCTTGCGCTGACGGCGCTGGAAAATTTCTACAACAACGCGCGCGACCCACTGTCGCTCGACGATATCCAGCTTGCGCTGGTTGAATCGCGCCACCTGGCGCGTCAGCGGCCGCGCGGCGCGAACGGCACAAGCGCCGGGCAAGACGGCGACACGCTCGACGTGCGCTTTCGCGGCGACCCCGATCATCCGTTCGACCAGCCGGCCGATACCGGCGACCTCGACGCGGAAGACCTCGGTCCGAAGCTGTACACGCGCCGGGCCGATCTGCGTGGCCGCACGCCTGCGCAACGCGAGTATCTGAAGCAGATCATTTCGCACGACGTCACGTTCGGCATCGGACCTGCGGGTACGGGCAAGACGTATCTGGCCGTCGCATGCGCAGTCGATGCGCTGGAGCGCGATCAAGTCAAACGGATCGTGCTGACGCGTCCGGCGGTGGAAGCCGGCGAGCGGCTCGGTTTTCTGCCCGGCGATCTCGCGCAAAAGGTCGATCCGTATCTGCGTCCGCTGTACGACGCGTTGTACGACCTGCTCGGTTTCGATAAGACCGCGAAGATGTTCGAGCGCCAGATGATCGAAATCGCGCCGCTCGCGTATATGCGCGGCCGCACGCTGAATCACGCGTTCATCATTCTCGACGAGGCGCAGAACACCACGCCCGAACAGATGAAAATGTTCCTGACGCGGATCGGTTTCGGCTCGAAGGCCGTGGTCACCGGCGACACCACCCAGGTGGATTTGCCGCGCGGTCACAAGAGCGGGCTGGTCGAGGCGCAGCATGTATTGTCGGAAGTGCGCGGTATCGCGTTGACGCGTTTCACCAGCGCCGACGTCGTGCGTCATCCGCTGGTCGCGCGTATCGTCGAGGCGTATGACGCGCATTCGGCAAAAACCGGCAATGTCGATCCGCGCTGAGCGGATCTCGCCGACAGAACGTAAAACCTGAACAAAAGCATGCCCGCTGCCCCAAAACTGACGCTCAACCTGCAATTTCCGGCCGCGAAAACGTGGCCGGAACACAAGGCGCTGCTGCCGCGCGCGACCGTCGCGAGCTGGATCAAGGCCGCGCTGTTCGCGGACGGCGAACTGACCGTGCGCTTCGTCGACGAAGAAGAAGGTCGCACGCTGAACCGCACATATCGCGGCAAAGACTACGCAACCAACGTGCTGACCTTCGCTTACGCCGAATCCGAAGACGATCCGGTGACGGGCGATCTGATCCTGTGCTGTCCGGTGGTCGAGAAAGAAGCCGCCGAGCAGAACAAGCCGCTCGCCAGCCATTACGCGCATCTGCTCGTGCACGGCACCCTGCACGCGCAGGGTTACGATCACGAAGAAGAAGACGAAGCCGAAGAAATGGAATCGATCGAAACCGAGATTCTCGCGAAACTCGGTTTTCCCGATCCGTATCAACAGACGTAAGCGTTTCAGCCATCCTGTAGTCACTCGTCCACTTCCGCCCAAACGCCCGTGAACGCACGCTCTCCCGAAGCCGACGACCGCAGCGACACGCCGAGCCCCAGCACCTGCGCGGGTTATCCGCCCGTGTTCGAAGAATCGCGAATGCTGACGGACGACGAATTGCGCGCGTCGCTGGACGACACGCTGCGCGATTGGGACCGTCGGCGCGATTTATGGCTGTTCGGTTACGGCTCGCTGATCTGGAACCCGGGTCTGCCGACGCTCGAAGCGGTGCGCTCGCGGGTGCACGGCTATCACCGCGGCCTGTATCTGTGGTCGCGCGTGAATCGCGGCACGCCGGAGTTGCCGGGTCTGGTGCTCGCGCTGGATCGCGGCGGTTCGTGCGGCGGCATCGCCTTCCGGCTGGCCGCCGAAGGCGCGATGCCGCATCTCGAGGCACTGTGGCGACGCGAAATGGCGATGGGCTCGTACCGTCCCGCGTGGCTGCCGTGCGTGATCGCCGACGGACGGCGCGTCGATGCGCTTGCGTTCGTGATGCGCCGCGATGTGCCGAGCTACACCGGCAAACTCACCGACGAAGTCGTCAAAACCGTGATGGGCTGCGCAACCGGCCGTTACGGCACCACGCTCGATTACGTCAGCCGCACCGTCGAAGCCTTGCGCGAAAGCGGGATGCCCGATCGCGCGCTGGAAGCGCTGCTCGCACGCTGCAAGGCGGAATGACGAAACCGCCGCGCCCGGAACCTCGCGCGACGCCGCCGTCTGTACGCCGCACCGCGTTTCGCATTTTTGCTCCGCCACACCTTCGCCACGCAGATCAGTTAGGATTGACCCAAGCCTGCCGCCGCGGCGCGATCCTGCCCTTGGCCAAACGGCCAACCGACAAGGTTCTGCCATGTGCGTGGTGTATCCTTAACGCTCCGTAACAGCGCGCCCAGACATGCCGGGCGCCACACCATGAACGACACGTATCCCAGTCGACGCTCGACCAGTGACAAACCTCAGGAAAAGCGCTCCCTTCTCGAACGCTTGACCGATTTCATCTCGCCCGAGCCCGACTCGCGCGCCGAATTGCTGGAAATCCTCCAGGATGCGCATGAACGCAACCTGATCGACGCAGATTCGCTGTCGATGATCGAAGGCGTTTTCCAGGTCACAGAGCTGTGCGCACGCGACATCATGGTGCCACGCGCCCAGATGGACGCGATCAACATCGCCGACACCCCTGCAGAATTCATTCCGTTCGTGCTGGAAGAAGCGCACTCGCGCTATCCGGTGTACGAAGGCAATCGCGACAACATCATCGGCGTTCTGCTCGCGAAAGACCTGCTGCGTTACTACGCGGAAGAGGAATTCGACGTGCGCGGCATGCTGCGCCCCGCCGTGTTCATCCCGGAGTCGAAACGCCTGAACGTGCTGCTGCACGACTTCCGCGTCAACCGCAATCACATCGCCATCGTGGTCGATGAATACGGCGGCGTCGCGGGCCTGATCACGATCGAAGACGTGCTCGAACAGATCGTCGGCGATATCGAAGACGAATACGATTTCGACGAAGAAAGCGGCAACATCATCGCGTCGCCCGACGGCCGGTATCGCGTGCGCGCACTGACCGAAATCGGACAGTTCAACGAGTCGTTCGGCACGCATTACCCGGACGACGAAAACGACACGATCGGCGGGCTGGTCACGCATCATTTCGGACGCGTGCCGCATCGCGGCGAAAAAGTCCGAATCGACGACCTGATCTTCGAAATCCTGCGGGGCGACGCGCGGCAAATTCATATGCTGCTGGTCCGCCGCGATCCGCTCGCCGGCGAGCGCGAACGCACCGCCCAGCACGTTCAGACCTGAGCGCCGCTTCCCTCCTCTTCCTCACGCCGACCGCGCAACAATGGCCGACCCGATCTCTTCCCGTCCGCGCAGCGGCGTGAGCACCGCTGCCCACGCAACCGCCAGTTCCACCGATTCCACCGTCGCCGTCCGCGCGCGCGCATTGCCGCGCTGGCATTACCTCGTCGCGCTGGTCGCGGGTGCGGCGAACACGCTGTCGTTCGCCCCGACGCCGCATGGCGGCTGGCTCGAACTCGCGATCTTCGCGTTTTTCGTCGCGTGGCTCACCCGCACCACCGGCTGGAAAAGCGCCGCGCTGACCGGCGGCGCGTTCGGCTTCGGCAACTTCGTCACGGGCATCTGGTGGCTGTACGTCAGCATGCACGAGTACGGCGGCATGGCCGCGCCGCTCGCCGGTGCCGCGCTCGTGCTGTTTTCGCTGTATCTCGCGGTTTATCCGGCGTTGTCGGCGCTCGTGTGGTCGTTTTGCGCCGGACACGCACGCAATGCGCGTGACGCACGCAACCGTCCGCTCGGCGAAGCAACGCCGTTCGCGCCGACGTGGCACGGCGCGTTCGCTTTCGCGAGCGCATGGGCGATCGGCGAATGGCTGCGCGGCTTCGTGTTCACCGGCTTTCCGTGGCTCGCCAGCGGCTATGCGCAGGTCGACGGTCCGTTCGCGGGCTTCGCGCCGGTAGCGGGCGTGTACGGCGCCGGTTGGGCGCTGGCGTTGACGGCGGCGTTGCTGGTGCAGGCGTGGAGCGCGTGGCGCGCACGCACCGCGTTCGTGGTGCCGGCCGCGCTCGCCGTCGGCATGATCGCGGCGGGTCTGCTGCTGCCGCTGGTCGCGTGGACGGTGCCCGCGAATGCGCCGCTCACCGTGCGCCTGCTGCAAGGCAACGTGAAGCAGGAAATGAAGTTCGAGCAATCGGGTGTGGATTCAGCCATCGCGCAATATCAGCAGATGATCACATCGAAGCCCGCCGACCTGATCGTCACGCCCGAAACCGCGATTCCGGTGCTGTTCCAGGCCATGCCGCAGCCGTTCGGCACCGCGATCCGCAATTTCGTCGATACCACCGGCACGTCGATCATCTTCGGCGCGATCGGCGGCGACATCACGCCGGAAGGCCGTCTGGTCAACTACACGAACAGCCTGTTCGGCGTGAACCCCGCTTCGCACGACATCTACCGCTACGACAAACATCATCTGGTGCCGTTCGGCGAATTCGTGCCGTGGGGATTCCGCTGGTTCGTCAACCTGATGAACATCCCGCTGGGCGATTTCACGCGCGGCGCGCCGGTGCAGAAACCGTTCTTCGTGCATAACCAGCCGGTCGCCGTGGACATCTGCTACGAGGACATTTTCGGCGAGGAAATCGCGCGGACCGTGCGCGAAAGCACGACCTCGCCGGGCGTGCTGATCAACTCAACGAACCTCGCGTGGTTCGGCGACACCATCGCGCTCGACCAGCATCTGCAGATCGCGCGGATGCGCTCGCTCGAAACCGGCCGCCCGATGCTGCGCGCCACCAACACCGGCATGACCGCCGCCATCGACGCGCACGGCAACGTGATCGGCCGCCTCAAGCCGTTCACGATCGGCTCGCTCGATCTCACCGTGCAAGGGACGTCCGGCAACACGCCTTACGTGACGAGCGGCAACAACACGGTGCTGGCGATCTCGGTGATTCTGCTGGCGGTGGGCTTCGCGTTCGGACCCGCGCGCCGCAAGCGCGCAACCGCAACGACGCCGCAATAAACCGCAATGCCGACGGCGACGGATTCGATATCCGCCGCCGCCTCGTCGCACGAAAGTCTCAACGCACCGTCTATCCGGTAAAATTAGCGGTTTTAGCACCAGGCTGCGCAACCGGCCGGTTATCGACGGGCTTCAAGACGTCGTAGCCGTGTCGTGAGCCGCGTCCTGCCCGAAAGGCACCTCATGCTCACGTTTCAGCAAATCATCCTGACGCTGCAATCCTACTGGGACAAGCAGGGTTGCGCGTTGCTTCAGCCGATCGACATGGAAGTCGGCGCCGGCACGTCCCACGTCCACACGTTCCTGCGCGCAATCGGCCCCGAGCCGTGGCGCGCCGCCTACGTGCAACCGTCGCGTCGTCCGAAAGACGGCCGTTACGGCGAAAACCCGAACCGTCTGCAGCACTACTACCAGTACCAGGTCGTGCTGAAGCCCGCGCCGGAAAACATCCTCGACCTGTACCTCGGCTCGCTCGAAGCGCTCGGCTTCGACCTGAAGCAGAACGACGTGCGCTTCGTCGAGGACGACTGGGAAAACCCGACGCTCGGCGCGTGGGGTCTCGGCTGGGAAGTGTGGCTGAACGGCATGGAAGTCACGCAGTTCACGTACTTCCAGCAGGTCGGCGGTCTCGATTGCAAGCCGGTGCTCGGCGAAATCACCTACGGTCTCGAACGTCTCGCGATGTACCTGCAAAAGGTCGAGAACGTGTACGACCTCGTCTGGACCGAATGGGAAGAACTCGGCCCGAACGGCCCGGAAATGCGTCGCCTGACTTACGGCGACGTGTATCACCAGAACGAAGTCGAGCAGTCCACGTACAACTTCGAACACGCGAACGTCGATCTGCTGTTCTCGTTCTTCAACAGCTACGAAGCCGAAGCGAAGAAGATGATCGACGCGCAGATCGCGTTGCCCGCTTATGAACTCGTGCTCAAGGCAGGTCACACGTTCAACCTGCTCGACGCGCGCGGCGCGATCTCGGTGACGGAACGCGCGGCGTATATCGGCCGGATTCGCGCGTTGTCGCGCCTCGTCGCGCAAGCGTATTTCGAATCGCGCGAAAAGCTCGGCTTCCCGATGCTCGGCAATCCGGTGCACGGCGTGCCCGGCCTCACCACCGACGCGGAAGACGCAGCGAAGCCGGCCTGGGCGCCGCCGCTGAAAGTCGAACGCAAGATCGATCCGGACTGACGGAAACACGAACACATGACTCAAGCCAAACAAGCCACCCTGCTCGTCGAACTGCTGACCGAGGAACTGCCGCCGAAAGCGCTGGCGCGCCTCGGTGACGCATTCGCCGAAGGCATCGCGCAGCGCCTCGCCGCGCGCGATCTGATCGAAGGCGAACCGTCGTTCGAACGATATGCGACGCCGCGTCGTCTCGCCGTCACGATCAAAAACGTGCGCGCGGTCGCGCCGGAAAAACACGTTCGCGAAAAAGTGCTGCCGGTGTCGGTCGCACTGGATAAAGACGGCCAGCCCACGCCGCCGCTCGCGAAGAAGCTCGCTGCACTCGGCTTCCCCGACTTCACGGTGAACGATCTCGAACGTGCGTCCGACGGTAAGGCCGAAGCGTTCTTCCTGCGCTACGCGGCGCCGGGCGCGACGCTCGCCGACGGCCTGCAGGCCGCGCTCGACGAAACGCTGGCGAAGCTGCCTATCCCGAAGGTGATGACGTATCAGCGCCCGGACGGCACCAACGTGCAGTTCGTGCGTCCGGCGCACCGTCTGACGGTGCTGCACGACAACGAAGTCGTGCCGGTCAGCGCGCTCGGCGTCGATGCCGACGACACCACCCTCGGCCATCGCTTCCTGTCCGAAGGCTTCGTGCAGATCCAGCACGCTGACGCTTACGCGGAAACCTTGCTGCACAAGGGCCACGTGGTGCCGAACTTCATCGACCGCAAGGAAACCATCCGCACGCATCTGCTCGCGCAAGCCGACGGCGACGAGGTGGTAATGCCGGACTCGCTGCTCGACGAAGTGACGTCGCTGGTCGAATGGCCGGTGGTGTACGCGTGCCGTTTCGAGGACGAATTCCTGCAAGTGCCGCAGGAATGCCTGATCCTGACGATGCAGACCAACCAGAAGTATTTCGCGTTGACCGACGCGAACGGCAAGCTGCGCTCGCGCTTCCTGATCGTGTCGAACATCGAGACGAAGACGCCTGGCGATATCGTCGAAGGTAACGAGCGCGTGGTGCGGCCGCGCCTCGCCGACGCGAAGTTCTTCTTCGAGCAGGACAAGAAGCGCCCGCTCGCCGACCGCGTGCCGCAGCTCGCGAACGTCGTCTATCACAACAAGCTCGGCTCGGCGCTGCAACGCGTCGAACGCGTGGAGGCGCTGGCCGGCGCGATCGCGCAGATGACCGGCGCGGACGTCGCGCTCGCCACGCGTGCGGCACGTCTCGCGAAGGCCGACCTGATCACCGACATGGTCGGTGAATTCCCGGAACTGCAAGGCACGATGGGCACGTACTACGCCCGTCACGACGGCGAACCGGAAGAAGTCGCGCTCGCGTGTTCGGAGCACTACCAGCCGCGTTTCTCCGGCGACGCGTTGCCGGCCACGGCAACCGGCACGGTCGTCGCGCTGGCCGACAAGCTCGAAACGCTGGTCGGCATCTGGGGCATCGGCCTGCAACCTACCGGCGAAAAAGATCCGTTCGCGCTGCGCCGTCACGCGCTCGGCGTGCTGCGGATTCTGGTCGAAAAGCGTTTGCCGGTCGATCTGATCGAACTGCTGCGCGCAGCGCACGCACAATTCGCGAACGTGCCGAACGTCACCGATTCGACGCAAGCCATCTACGAATTCTGTATGGACCGTCTGCGCGGTCTGCTGCGCGAACGTGGCCACGCGGCCGGTGAAATCGACGCGGTTCTCGCGATGAACCCGACGCGCCTCGACGACATCGTCGCGCGACTGGACGCGGTACGCGAATTCGCGGCGCTGTCGGAAAGCGCGTCGCTGGCTGCGGCCAACAAGCGTATCTCGAACATCCTGAAGAAGTCGGAAAGCGCGACGACCGGCGGCGTGCAGGTGGCGTTGCTGATCGAACCCGCTGAAAAGGCGCTGTACGCGCAGCTCGAACAGGTTGCGCCGCGCGTGCAAACCCAACTGGCCGCGCGCGACTACACCGGCGCGCTGACCGCGCTCGCGGCATTGCGCGAACCGGTGGACACCTTCTTCAACGACGTGATGGTCAACGCCGAAGATCCCGCGCTGCGCGCCAACCGTCTCGCGCTACTCGGTGCCCTGCATCAGCAGATGAACTGCGTCGCGGACATTTCGCGGCTTGCCGCCTGAGCGTCCAGTCATGGGTACCAGGAAAGTCGTCATCCTCGATCGCGACGGTGTGATCAACGTCGATTCCGACGCGTTCATCAAGTCGCCCGACGAATGGGTCGCGCTGCCCGGCAGCCTCGAAGCGATTTCCCGGCTGAATCAGGCGGGTTATCGCGTCGCGATCGCGACCAATCAATCGGGCATCGGCCGCGGCCTGTTCGACATGGCCGCGCTCAACGCGATGCATCTGAAGATGCACAAGATGGCGGCGGCGGTCGGCGGCCGGATCGATGCGGTGTTCTTCTGTCCGCACACGGCGGAAGATCACTGCGAATGTCGCAAGCCGAAGCCCGGCATGCTGAAGATGGTCGCCGAGCGGTTCGAGGTCGATCCTTCGCATACGCCGGTAGTGGGCGATGCGATGCGCGATCTTCAGGCAGGCGCCGCGCTCGGTCATCCGGTTCATCTGGTGCTGACGGGCAAGGGCAAGAAAACGCTCGCGGGCGGCAACCTGCCGGAAGGCACGCGGGTCCACGACGATCTGCGTGCGTTCGCGCTGGATTTCCTGTCCGACCGGCAGGATTGACGCTGCACCGAAGCTGAACGTTGAAAGTTGAAAGCTGAAGCGGGCCGGTCCTGCCGAAGCCAAATAAAGAACCAGGCAAGGAACGACGCGAGGAGACCACCGCGCCGTTCTCTCAGATTGACCCTGCGCGGCGAACCCGCCGCGCTCTCCGCGATACCACCGATGCGCTTCATTCGTTCGCTGCTGCTGCTGATCTACTTCGTCGTGTTCACCATTCCGTACGCGACCGCCTGCTTCATCGCCTTTCCGTTTCTGCGGGCGACCAACCGTTACTGGATGGCCGCAGGCTGGTGCCGCGCGACGCTGCACGTGGTGCGCTGGCTGAACGGTATCCGCTACCGGATCGAAGGCATGGAGAATCTGCCGGACGGTCCGGCCGTGCTGCTGTCGAAGCATCAATCGGCGTGGGAAACGCTGGCGTTTCCGGCGCTGATGCCGCGTCCGCTGTGCTACGTGTTCAAGCGCGAGCTGCTGTACGTGCCGTTCTTCGGTTGGGCGCTGGGTTTGCTGAAGATGGTTCACATCGACCGTAAAGAAGGCAAGTACGCGTTCGATTCCGTCACGCGGCAAGGCAAGGAACGGATGGCCGACGGCGCATGGGTGATCATGTTTCCCGAAGGCACGCGCACACCGACCGGCCGCCAGGGCAAGTACAAGACCGGCGGCGCACGTTTCGCGGTGGCCACCGGCGCGCCGGTCGTGCCGATCGCGCACAACGCCGGGCGCGTCTGGCCGCGAAACTCCTTTTTTAAATATGCGGGTATAGTCACGGTGTCGATCGGCAAGCCGATCGACACGACGGGACTCACGCCCGACCAGGTCAACACGCGCGTCGAAACGTGGATCGAAAGCGAAATGCGCCGCATCGATCCTGCCGCGTACAGCGCTGCGGACGGTACTGCCGCCGCGCCACTCTGACGCGCTCGCGCCCTCTCCGGCGTCCTTTGCGCGAAGCCGAATCCGATGCAGAAGTCTCCCACGTCGCAACCCGCTGCGGCGCTCGATAGCCGGCAACTCGATCTGCCGCTCTTCGCAGAGCCCGGTGCGGCGACGCCGTCGCCGGCAAACCAGACCACTCAAACCAGTCACGCCGGCCTCGCATCGCAACCGTTGCAGCCTGGCACCTCATCGGGTTTCAACGGCGTGCCACGCGCGCCGGACGGCTCGAAACTGCGCAGCGTCACGCTCGGTCCGCAGACACTTCACTATCAGCTCAAGCGCTCGGCGCGTCGTTCGATCGGCTTTGCGATCGACAGCAGCGGCCTGACGATCACCGCGCCGCGCTGGGTCACGATCGCCGATATCGAAACCGCGATCTCCGAAAAACAGCGCTGGATTTTCACGAAACTCACCGAATGGCAAACGCGCGTCGAACAGCGCGCGCTGCCGAAAGTCGACTGGAAAGACGGCGCGGAAGTGCCGTATCTGGGCAAGCCGGTGCGGGTGTCGCTCGGCGCGCCGCGCGGTGTCGTCGCATTCGACGAACAGCTTGCCGCGCTCGCGTTGCCGCTGCCGTTGCAAGCCGATCCGCAGCAGATCAAGGACCGCGTGCAAAGCTGGCTGCAAAGCGAGGCGAAGCGGATTTTCGGCGAGCGGCTGGCGGTGTATGCGGAACGGCTGGGCGTGTCGTATCGCGCGTATGCGTTGTCGTCGGCGGCGACGCGCTGGGGAAGCTGTTCCAGCGATGGCAAGATTCGCCTCAACTGGCGTCTGATTCACTTCCCGATGTCGATCATCGATTACGTGGTCGCGCACGAGCTTGCGCATCTGCGCGAGATGAATCACAGCCCGCGTTTCTGGCAAACGGTCGAATCGATCTTTCCGGAGTTTCGCGAGGCGCGGCAGACGCTGAAAAGCCATCCACCGGAATTGCTGCCGACGCTCTGAGCGCCGGCAGGTGCAGACACCATCCGGTGACCGCCGACGCAGCCTGTGAAGCAGGCCACGCATGCCGGCGGTCCGGTCATTCGTTCAGTGGGGAACTGACGGATCTGATCCGATAAGCAGCGATAAACACAGTTAAACGGCGTGCAATGCGCCGCTTAGTTTTTCTTCTGGATGAATTCGATCTTGTAGCCGTCCGGATCCGTGACGAAAGCGATCACGGTCGTGCCGTGCTTCATCGGACCGGCTTCGCGAACCACTGTCCCGCCTTGCGCCTTTATCTTGGCGCAGGCTGCGTACGCGTCGTCGACTTCGACCGCGAGGTGGCCGAACGCGCTGCCCAGTTCGTACGATTCGGTGTCCCAGTTGTGCGTCAGTTCGATCACCGCGCCGCTGGCTTCATCGGTGTAGCCGACGAATGCGAGCGTGAACTTGCCGTCCGGGTAGTCGTCGCGGCGCAGCAGTTTCATGCCGAGCAGTTCGGTATAAAACGCGATCGAGCGGTCCATGTTGCCGACTCGAAGCATGGTGTGAAGCAGGCGCATCGTGTACTCCTTGTTGCGGAAAAATCGAGGACGTAAATGTACCCGGATTTGTGCCCGGCTGCAGACCGTGACTCAGGCGCCGGCGTTGCCGCCGGACGCGGCCGCACGGCTCGCCCGATGCGCTTCGACGACCTGCGCGACGCGCACGTATTCGTCGACCGGCACGTCTTCCGCGCGACGCTGAAGATCGAACCCGAGCGCGTCGAAATCCGCCTGGTCGCGAAAGGCGGCGAGCGTGTTGCGCAGCATCTTGCGGCGTTGCGAGAACGCGGCCGTCACGAGTTCGCCGAGCACGCGCTGATCGACCGGCGCGAGTTCGTGCGCGGCGTACGGAATCATCCGCACGATCGCGGAATCGACCTTCGGCGGCGGCTGGAAGGCTTCGGGCGGCACGTCGAGCAGCTTGTCGATCACATAACGGTATTGCAGCATCACCGACAGACGGCTGAACGCCTTGCTGCCCGGCTCCGCGACCATCCGCTCAACCACTTCGTTTTGCAGCATGAAGTGCTGATCGATCACGCACGGCGCGAAGTCGGTCAGATGAAACAGCAGCGGACTGGAAATGTTGTACGGCAGATTGCCGACGATCCGCAGCGACGGTTTGTCCGCGTCCGGCGCGGCCAGCGCGCCGAAGTCGAATGCGAGCGCGTCGCCCGCATGCAGTTCGAGCAGCTCGCCGAATTTCTTCTTCAGACGCACGATCAGATCGCGGTCGAGTTCGACCGCGTGCAGCGGCGATTCCGGCGACGCGAGACGCTCGATCAGCGGCTGGGTCAGCGCGCCGAGGCCCGGTCCGATTTCGACCATGCGTTCGCCGCGTGCCGGACGAATCACGTCGACGATCGAATCGATCACGCCCATATCGACCAGAAAGTTCTGTCCGAAACGCTTGCGCGCGAAATGGCCCTGGTGCTGTCTGCTGGTGGACATCGAAAACCGCTAAGAAAGAGAACTGGGAAAACGCAAAAGAATGCGCTGGGACGCGCGGCGCTCGCGCGCCACGCCGTTACCCGAATGCTAACCGAATTGCCGGATGAGTCAGCCGGATCGCGCGCGCAGGCTCATCAGCCCGCGCGACGATGCCGCGCCATCGACACCGCCGTATCGATCGCGGCGAT
Source organism: Paraburkholderia sp. (assembly GCF_028283785.1). Classification (GTDB taxonomy): domain Bacteria; phylum Pseudomonadota; class Gammaproteobacteria; order Burkholderiales; family Burkholderiaceae; genus Paraburkholderia. The sequence continues at coordinate 79,019 of NZ_JAPWKB010000004.1, forward strand.
CAGGCTGCCGGAATCGGCGCGGCCGGTGCCGGCGAGATCGAGCGCGGTGCCGTGATCCACCGACGTGCGAATGATCGGCAAACCGAGCGTGACGTTGATGCCTTCGCCGAAGGTGGCGTACTTCAGCACCGGCAAGCCCTGATCGTGGAACATCGCCAGCACGCAATCGGCTTCGTTCAGATAGCGCGGCTGAAACAGCGTATCCGCCGGATAGGGACCGCGCGCGTCGATGCCCTGCGCATTCGCGAGCGCGAGCGCCGGCGAGATCACGTCGATCTCTTCGCGCCCGAGATAACCGTTTTCACCCGCATGCGGGTTCAGGCCGGTGACGAGAATGCGCGGCGCGGGCAAACCGAAATGGTGACGCAGATCGTGATCGACGATACGCAGCGTGTCGACCAGACCGTCGATCGTCAACGCCGCCGATACGTCCTTCAACGGCAGATGCGTGGTGGCGAGCGCGACCCGCAACGGCCGCGCGCCCGTGCCTGCGAGCATCATCACGACACGCGGCGTGTGGGTGCGTTCGGCAAGATATTCGGTGTGACCGGTGAATGGCACGCCCGCATCGTTGATCGTGCTTTTTTGCAGCGGCGCGGTGACGATTGCGTCGAAACGGCCGCTCGATGCGCCGTCGATTGCAACGTCGAGCAGATTCAGCACGTAGCGGCCGTTGGCGGCGTCGAGCTTGCCCGCCTGAGCCGGCACACCAAGCGGCTGATGCTCGACGCTGACACGCCCGCTCTGACCGCCCGTCAGCGCCGCCCAATCGACTCCGACCGCTTGCGCACGTTGCGCCAGCAGAGCGGCGTCGCCGAGTACGGTGAACTGCGCGTCCGGCCAGTGCGCCGCCGCGCCTGCCAGCGCCCGCGCAGTCAGTTCCGGACCGACGCCGGCAGGTTCGCCGGTCGTGATCGCAATCTGAAGCGGGAAATGGGAAGCGGAAGCGGCTGTCATCGTCTTAAGTGACTCTGATTGAATCTGAACGGCTTACGCATCGGGTGCGCAATGCTTGCGAACCCGATGCGCGCGTTATAGCGCGTTACTGCGCAGCGACCGGATTGGACTTGACCTCGACATACGCCGTGTCACGCAATTCGCGCAGCCAGTCCGAATACGCCTGCTCTGCCTTGCGCTGACCGATTGCCTGGCGCGCCAGATCCATCTGCTGCGAAACCGAACCTTCCGCGTCGCGGCGGCCGAGCACCTGGATCAGGTGATAGCCGTATTCCGAACGCACCGGATCGCTGACCTGGTTGTCGCTCAAGTTGTTCATTGCGCGCTCGAATTCCGGCACGGTTTCGCCCGGGCTGATCCAGCCGAGATCGCCGCCTTGCGACGCCGAACCGTCTTGCGAATAAGTCCGCGCGAACTTCGCGAAATCGCCGCCTTGCGCGACGTCACGCTTGATTTCGAGCAGCTTCTGACGGGCTTGCGGCTCCGACATGCCGTCGCCGACCTTCAGCAGAATGTGGCGAACGTGCGTTTGAACCAGCTTGGTCGATGCACCCGTGGCGCCCTGACCTGCGCGGCGATCGACCAGACGAACGATTTCGAAGCCGTCGTCGGTGCGGATCACGCTCGGGTTGACCTGGCCCGGACGCAGCGATGCCGCGGCCTTGACGAAGTCAGCCGGCAGCTTCGACGGTGCCTGGAAACCGGTGTCGCCACCCTTCGATGCATCCGGCGCCTGCGAGTTGGCCTTCGCGAGCTTCTCGAAGTTCGTGCCGCCTGCAGCTTCTTTCAGCAGGCCGTCGGCCTTTTTCTGCGCGGCTTCGATGTCGGTTTCCGACGCGTTCAGCGGCGCCTTCAGGAAAATGTGTTCGAAGCGCAGATCGCTCGTCTGACCGGCATTCGGTCCGCGCTGGCTGGCGATGTAGTTCGCGACTTCCGCGTCCGACACCACCACCTTGCTATCCACTTCTTTCTCACGCAGACGCGACAGCGTCAGTTCAGTGCGCGCGTCGCTGGTGAACGTGGCCCAAGGCACGCCTTGCGCCTCGATCCGCGAACGGTACATGTCGAGCGACATGTTGTTCGCCTGCGCGAGACGTTCGAGCGTTTTCTGCACTGCCGCGTCGTCGATCTGGATGCCGTCTTCTTTCGCTTTCTGCAACTGGATGCGTTCGAGGACCATCTGGTTCAGCACTTGCGCGCGCAGCTGGTCGGCCGGCGGAACCGGTGCGTTTTGCTGGCTCAGACGATGCGTGATCAGGCTCGCGCGTTCGTCGAGTTCACGCTGCGTGATGACGCCGTTGTTGACTACAGCCGCGATCGTGTCGACGGTCGTGCCATTGTTGCCGCCAAGCGCCTGCGCGGACGCCGGCGCAGCCGACAGGAAAGACGCAACGGCGGCGAAACCTGCCACGAACGTTGCCAAGCGAAGCTTTTTCATAATTGCCACAGATACTCCAGTGATGTCGGGCGCGCCTCGCCCGTCTTTTCGCATTGCTCAAACGGTAGGACGTGCGTCATTCGTAGTCGGTGAAGCGGGACTCGGGCGCCGGCGGCGGCGGCAACGGCGTGTAGCCGGATACGCCCGCACGGAACGCGGAGATCAGGCCGTTATCGACGCTCGACAATCCCTTGAACGTCAACTGTGCAAGGAAGCGCGTGCCCGACGTGGTCTGACCGGATGTATTCAGCCCGTTTGCATACCGCTGGAAGCCCACCCCGAGCGTCCAGCAGTCGGCATCGTATTGCAGGCCGAGCAAGCCGTCGACAACCTTGTGGCCGCCGAGGTCGTAATTGAAACGACCCACGGCATAGACACGATGCGACAGCGGCCATTGACCGGAGATCAGCACCTGGTTGATCGGTTCGTTGTCGAGCGTGGAGTTGGCGCGCGTATAGCGATACGCGACGTTGATGACCTTCCCCGTGGCCGGACTGAAGCCGAAACCGATGCTGGTCTTGGTCAGCTGGTTGTTGTCGGCATTATATTGGAACGCAGTTTCCGACGCGAAACCGGCCCCGAGCTTCAGCGACGCGCCCGCGATCAGGTCCGAGTGCGTTGCCTGCGCGGTGCTTTCCGCCGACGACAGCGTGACCCGCTGGTCCTGGAAATAGTACTGCTGCGCGACCACGAAACGCGCGCGTTCGTCGCCGGTAGCGGGATCGAGGAAACGCGTGGTGATCGCGGCCGTCAGACGGTTCGCGTCGGCGATCCGGTCGCCGCCGACGAACGTGTTCGGCGTGAAGATTTCCGCGAGGCCGAAGTCGGAATCTGCGGTATCGAACAGCGGCACCATCGACTGGTCGCGATACGGCGTGTACACGTAGTAAAGCCGCGGCTCCAGCGTCTGGATGAAGTCCTGGCCGAACAGCCGCACCGAACGGTCGAACACGAGACCGGTATCGAACGACAGCGTCGGAATCGATTCCGTGAAGTTCTTCGGCTGACCGGCGGGTGCGTCCGCGCCGATGTTGCGCAGGTCGTACGACGCGAAGTGCCATTGCACCTTCGGCGTGACGAAGTAGCCCGGCCCGACCACCGAATACGACACGTACGGGTTGAACATCACCCGGTCGCCTTCGGTCGCGTCCGCCGTCGTGATGCTGAAGCGCGAGTAATCCGCCTCGGCGCCGAAATCGAAACCGCCGACGTTGTACTTCGCGTACTTCACGTTCAACTGCGGCTCACGGCCGTAAGGCGTGCCGGTCGACGACGTGAAGGTCTGGAAATGCTGCTCGCGCGCCAGCACCGACCACGGACCGTGGTTGTACGTCAGCCCGGCTTCCTGCTGGAACAGCGTCTGCGTGCCGTTCAGGATCTGGCTGCTGGCCGCGGACAGGTCTTCGGAATAGCGCGAATCCGAAACCTTGTTGTAATACACGTACGCGCCGAAGCCGCTGCCGAGGTTCTGGCTGTGCTTGATGTACAGCGCGTAGCGATTGGTCTTGGTGATCGCGTCGTCCGGCAGGAACTCGCCGGTGATCGACCCCGAATACGTGGGCGACAGATAGCGGAACTCGGTCGACACCTGCACGCCGCGCTTCGAGATCAGGCGCGGCGTCACCGTCATATCGCGATTCGGCGCGATATTGAAGTAATACGGCAGCGACAGCTCGTAGCCGTTGGTCGAACTGACGGAGAAGGTCGGCGGCAACAGGCCGCTGCGCCGGTCGCCCGACAACGGGAACGACAGCCACGGCGACGCGAACACCGGCACGCCCTGGAAAAACAGCACGCCGTTGTGCGCGACGCCTTCGTCGGCGCCGGTGTCGAAGTTGAACTCGGTGCCCTTGATGTACCAGGCGGGATCGTCCGCGCACTGGCACGCCGTGTAGGTGGCATGCGAGAAGGTCGAGCGCTCGCTGTCGAGCAGATCGACGCGCTCGGCACTGCCCGAGCCGCCCGTCACGTTGAAGTGATACTTCGGCGAAGTCATGAAGCCTTCGCTCGAGTCCACCTTCATGTGCGCTTCGGGTCCGACGAAGGTCGCGCCGTTGTTGTCGACGTGCACCTGGCCGTACGCGTCGGCCATGTCGCTGTCCTGATCGTAGTGCAGCGCATCGGCCTTGATCACGACGTTGCCATGACGGATTTCCGCCGAGCCTTTGGCGGCGGCGTCACGGTCGGTCGTGCCGGTGGTCGAGTCGCCGATTACGAAGGTGGCGGGCTTCTGGCCCGACGTCAACGTATGGTCTTCGAGCTGCGGGGCGAGCCGCATGCCCCAAGGCGCGTCGATCGGCTGCGCCTGTGCGGCGTCGCCCACAAGCTGGGCGTGCGCAAGCGCAGGCATCAGGCCCGGAACGGCGATCAACGCCGCGACAAGCCGCCTTCTGCGCGGCGTGCCGTCACAAGAGGGAATCGTTTGGGAAAGCTGTCTGGGCGGCATGTATCGTTTGGCGAATCGGCTCGTCAGCCCGCTTTAGTCAGTCACGCTCCGCCGCCTGCGCTACCTGACCGTGACAGTCGGCGGCACATCGATATCTACAATCTGTCGAACGATGATGCAGGCGGTGAAGCGGGAAGGGTGAAAAGGTGACGCGAGCCGCGTCAAAAAAGTCGTGGGGTATTATATGGCAAGACGTTGCCCCCCTGAATTTGCCTTCCGGTTTTCATGATCCTGCCTGACGTTTCTCCCGCCTCCGATCCCCGCCTCGACACGCTGCGCGCATGGCTGAACAATCACGCCGAGCGTTACGCACTCGACCTCGCCACGCTCGCGCCCGCTTCCGCCGATGCCAGTTTTCGCCGCTATTTCCGCATTACGGGTAAGGCTGCGCAAGAAAACCCGCTCGCCACACTGATCGCTGTCGATGCGCCGCCGCCGGAAAAGTGCCGTGAATTTGTGCAGATCGCACAATTGCTGGATGCGGCAGGCGTGCACGTGCCTCGCATACTCGAAGTCGATTTCGACGCCGGCCTGATGCTCGTGACCGATCTCGGCACCGAATCGTACCTGTCCGTGCTGTCCGATCCGCAAGCGTTGACCGACGGCCGCGCGCGCCGCCTGATGCGCGACGCGATCGACGCGCTGATCCGCTTCCAGCTCACCACCTGCAGCGACACGTTGCCGTCGTTCGACGAAGCGTTCCTGCGACGCGAGATGGAGCTGATGCCCGAATGGTTTATCGGACGCCATCTGGGCCGCGACCTCGACGACACCACCCGCGCACTGCTCGACCGTACGTTTGCGCTGCTGATCGCGAGTGCGCGCGCGCAACCGCAGGTGTTCATGCTGCGCGATTTCATGCCGCGCAACCTGATGGTCGCCGCGCCGAATCCGGGCGTGCTCGACTTCCAGGACGCCGTGCTCGGGCCGATCACTTACGACATCGCCTCGCTGTTGCGCGACGCGTTTCTGAGCTGGGACGAAGAATTCGAGATCGACTGCTTCGTGTACTACTGGGAGCGTGCGAAAAAGGCCGGCCTGCCGGTCGATGGCGATTTCGGCGAGTTCTATCGTCAGATCGAATGGATGGGCTTGCAGCGGCATATCAAGGTGCTCGGGCTGTTCTGCCGGATCCACTATCGCGACGGCAAGCCGCATTACATGGCGGATCTGCCGCGCTTTATCGGCTACGCGCGCAAGGTGTGCGAGCGGTATCGGCCGCTTGGGCCGTTCGCAAAGCTGCTCGACGAACTCGAAGGCCGCGCGATCGACGTCGGTTATACGTTTTGAGCGCGCCGCTGCCGGTGAACGCGAGTCCGGAGCCGCTGACTTGCGCGATGATTTTCGCCGCCGGTCGCGGCGAAAGAATGCGGCCGTTGACGGATAGCTGCCCCAAGCCGCTGCTTCAGGTGGGCGGCAAGGCGTTGATCGTCTGGCAGATCGAGCGGCTTGCCGCAGCCGGATTCCAGACCGTCGTGATCAATCATGCATGGCTCGGCGCACAGATCGAAGCCACGGTCGGCGACGGCGCGCGATGGGGCATCCGTGTCCTGTATTCGGCTGAAACCGAGGCGCTAGAAACCGCGGGCGGAATCGCCCAGGCGCTGCCGCTGATCGATCCTTCGGCGCAAGGTCGGCGGTTCGTCGCCGTCAGCGGAGACGTCTTCACCGACTTCGATTACGCGTCGCTGAGCAAGCAGGCCGCGCGGCTTGCCGGGATGCGCGAGCCGGGTATGCATCTGGTGATGGTGCCGAATCCGTCGTTTCATCCGCGCGGCGACTTCGCGCTGTCCGACGATGGCCGGTTGTCGCTCGACGGTTCGCAGAAGCTCACGTTCGGCAATATCGGCGTCTACGATTCACGCATGTTCGTCGATCTTCCCAAGGGCGTCGCGAAGGCGTTGACGCCGTATTACCGGGAGACGATTGCTGCCGGACGCGCTTCCGGCGAGCTGTATCAAGGCGCGTGGGAAAACGTCGGAACGCCCGCGCAACTCCACGCGCTCGACGCGGCTCTGATCGCCCGCCGTCCTGCCGTGTAGTTTTCCGACGCGCCGGGCGGCATCGTATGCGCCCGGCGGTCGTTTCCACCCTTCACGCGCGGCGCCTCACGGCACCTGCGTGACCGCCACGCGCTCCGCATCGCGCCCTTCCGCCGTGTCTTCCGACTGCTCCGCCCGCTGTTGCTGGAGCGCCCACATCTGCGCGAACAGACCGTTCGCGCGAATCAACTCCGCGTGCGTCCCGCGCTCGACGATCCGCCCACGATCCATCACGATGATCTGCTGTGCGTGCACGACCGTCGATAACCGGTGCGCGATGATCAGCGTGGTCCGGTCTCGCGCAATCTGGTTGAGCTCGTGCTGGATGGCGCGCTCCGAACGCGAATCCAGCGCGGACGTCGCTTCGTCGAACAGCAGGATGGGCGGATTCTTCAGGATCGTGCGCGCGATCGCCACGCGCTGCTTTTCCCCGCCCGACAACTTCAGGCCGCGCTCGCCGACGGGCGTTTCATATCCCTTCGGCAAGCCTTCGATGAACTCGTGAATATGCGCGGCGCGCGCCGCCGCGATCACTTCGTCGCGGCTTGCCGACGGACGGCCGTAAGCAATGTTGTAGTAGATCGTGTCGTTGAACAGCACCGTGTCCTGCGGCACGATGCCGATCGCCGCGCGCAGCGAATCCTGCGTCACGTCGCGAATATCCTGACCGTCGATCGTGATCGCGCCGCCGCCGTCGCGCCCGATGTCGTAGAAACGGAACATCAGGCGCGCCAACGTCGATTTGCCCGACCCGCTGTGACCCACCACCGCGGTCGTCGTGCCGGCCGGTATCGTGAAACTGATGCCGTGCAGGATCTGACGGGCCGGCTCGTACGCGAAGTTCACGTCGTCGAAACGCACCTGCGCGCCGCTGATGTTCAATGCCGGCGCGTCGGGTACGTCCGGCACTTCCTGCGCGGCGCCGAGCAGCGTGAACATCCGGTCCATATCGGTCAGGCTCTGCTTCAGTTCGCGATAAATCACGCCGAGAAAATTCAGCGGAATATAAAGCTGCAGCATGAACGTGTTGATCAGCACCAGATCGCCGAGCGTCAGGCGCCCCGCCATCACGCCTTGCGTCGCGCGCCACAGGATGAACACCAGGCCCGTGCCGATAATCGCCTGCTGTCCGAAATTCAACGCCGACAGCGAGGTCTGCGACTTCACCGCAGCGGCCCGATAGCGCTTCAGGTTCTCGTCGTATCGCGCGGCTTCCCATTCCTCGTTGCCAAAATATTTCACCGTTTCATAGTTCAGCAGCGAGTCGATCGCGCGCGAATTCGCCTTCGAATCCAGATCGTTCATCGTCCGGCGATAATGCGTGCGCCATTCGGTCACCTTCACCGTGAACACGATGTACACGGCTAGCGCAATGAACGTGACGATCGCGTAATACGCCTCGTATTTCACGACGAAAAATCCCAGCACGAGACCGACTTCCACGAGCGTCGGCAGGATGCTGTACAGCGAATACGAGATCAGCTGGGTAATACCGCGCGTGCCGCGCTCGATGTCGCGCGACATGCCGCCCGTCTGACGCTCCAGATGAAACCGCAGCGACAACGCGTGCAAGTGGCGGAACACTTTCAGCGCGAGTTGCCGCACCGCGCTCTGGGTCACCTTAGAAAACAGGATTTCGCGCAGTTCGGTGAACAGCGACGTGGACAGACGCACCACCGCATACGCGACCACCAGCATCCCCACGCCGCTGAGCAGAACGATGCCCGGCGCGTGCTCCGCGCGACCGAGCGCGGTCAGATGCTGGACCGACGACAAACCGTCGACGATCCGCTTCATCACGATCGGCACGCCGAGATTGGCGACCTTCGCACCGATCAGGCAGGTCAGCGCGAACGCCACCCGCCATTTGTACGCGGCCAGATAAGGCAGCAGCGAGACGATCGCTTGCCAGTCGTTGCGAGGCTGGGTGGAGATCGGGGCGGGTTCGTTCGAGGCGGAATAGCGACGCATTGCGGGTTCTGCTGGTGGGGACGGACTGCCGGAAAGGCTGCGCCGGACGCGCCCGCAGGCGGACCGCCGATCACGCTTTCCCGTACAATTCCTGATCTTTTCTATCTTTGTATTGTCGCAGAAGCCGGCTGGCGCCGCTTTCCACGGGCTGGGCCGGCGTATCGCTGGTCACGTCGCTGTCCCGAAACTCTGCCGCCGGTTGTGCCAATCCGTTCAGGGGTGTTCGAATGACCGATCTTCTTCAGCTTCCGCAAAAACCGTGTGCGCTGCGCGTCGTGCCGCAACCGTCGGACGCGAACGTCCACGGCGACGTGTTCGGCGGCTGGATCATGGCGCAGGTGGATATTGCCGGATCGATTCCCGCGAGCCGTCGCGCGAACGGCCGCGTGGCGACGGTGGCGGTCAACTCTTTCGTGTTCAAGCAACCGGTGTTCGTCGGCGATCTGCTCAGTTTTTACGCGGATATCGTCAAGACCGGCAATACATCGGTGACGGTGTCGGTCGAGGTGTACGCGCAACGGATGAGCCTCGCCGAAGAAGTCGTCAAAGTCACCGAAGCGCTCCTCACCTACGTCGCCACCGACAGCGACCGCAAGCCGCGCGCGCTGCCGCTGGTCGACTGAATTCGCGGCATCCGCTCCGCGACAGGCCGCGCTCGAACCGGTCAGGCGTGCAGCCAGTCGCGGCGCAGCAACGAAAAATGCAGCAGGTCGTGATGTGCGCCCTGCCAGAAACCGGCCTCGCGGGCGGTGCCCTCGCGGACAAAGCCCAGCGTCTGCGCCAGTTTCAATGACGGCGCGTTGTCCGGATGAATCTGCGCTTCGATCCGGTTCAGCGTCATCTGGTCGAAACCCCAGTCGAGCGCCGCCGTCAGCGCCTCGTGCATCAGCCCCGCGCCGCGCGCCGATTGCGCCAGTTCATAGCCGACCGTACAGGTCTTCCAGCTTCGATTCCATTTGAACAGCCCGCACGAGCCGATCAGCTCGCCGTCGCGCTTGTGCACGAGCCCCCAGCGCACGCCGGGATTGGGCATTGCCCGCCAGCTGGCGAACGCTTCGATCAGCCGCTCGGCCTGACGCACGTCGATCATCGGATCGCCGCCGAACCAGCGCATGCCGATCGCGTCGCCGTGAATCGCGAACAGCGCGGGCGCGTCGGCGATCACCAGTTCGCGCAGTAGCAAACGCGGTGTGTCGAGCGTGGGAAATTCGGCCATCGAGGTCCGTGGCGTCGGGCGCCGTCAAAGGTTCAGTGCGCAGGTTCCAGCAATTCCGGGACCACATGCGTGCACGAACGACGCGCGATGCGCCGCTCACATCAATCGTGCATCGTCATTTATATGACCGCAACCTCGACGCCGTGCTGTAACAGCTGAGGAATTGCATCGCGTGGCAGCGGCTTCGCGAAATAGAAGCCCTGCATTTCATCGCACGCGCGTTGCCTGAGAAAATCGAGCTGCGCGGATGTCTCGACGCCTTCCGCGATCACCTGCAATTGCAGCGAATGCGCGAGCGCGATGATCGCCGACGTAATGGTTTCGTCGTCGCCCGAGACGCCGATATCCGACACGAACGAGCGGTCGATCTTCAACCGGTCTACCGGGAAGCGCTTCAGATAACTCAGGCTCGAATAGCCGGTACCGAAGTCGTCGATCGCGATGCCGATGCCGAGCGCGCTCAATTCGTTGAGCATCATCACGGCTTCTTCGGCGTTGCGCATGATGGTGCTTTCGGTCAGTTCCAGTTCAAGATAACGCGGTTCGAGCCCAGTTTCCTGAAGCACCTCCATCACGAGCTGCGCGATATTGCGCTGCTGGAACTGCCGCGCCGACAGATTCACCGACACCCGCGCCGGCGGCAGTCCCGCGTCCTGCCACGCCTTGTTCTGACGGCACGCCTCGCGCAACACCCAGTCCGACAACGGTCCTATCAAACCGCTCTCCTCCGCGACCGGAATGAACGACGACGGCGGAATCAGCCCCACTTCGGGATCGCTCCAGCGCACCAGCGCCTCCATCCCGACGATCTTGCCGGAGACCATATCGACCTGCGGCTGGTAGTGCAGCAAAAACTCGTTGTCGCGCAGCGCGCGACGCAGGCGCCGTTCGAGATTCATCCGCGCGCCCGCGCTCGCGTTCATCTCCGGCTGGAAAAACTGGAAGGTGTTGCGGCCCATGTCCTTCGCGCGATACATCGCGAGATCGGCCTTTTTCATCAGCGTTTCCGCGTCCTCGCCGTCTTGCGGGAACAGGCTCGCGCCCATGCTGCAACCGACGTACAACTCGGTGCCGTCGAGCCATACCGGCTCCGAAATCGACGCGCGCACGCGCTCCATCCACGCAATCAGCGACTGCTCGTCGACGGTATCGGTCATCACGATCACGAATTCGTCGCCGCCATGACGCGCGACCGTGTCGCTGGCGCGCGCACAGCGCAGCAGCCGGTCGCCGACCACCGTCAACAGCCGGTCGCCGACGCTATGGCCGAGACTGTCGTTGACGTTCTTGAAGCCGTCCAGATCGATGAATACGACCGCCACGCCCTTGTGATGCCGCGCGGCGAGAATCAGCGCGTGTTGTAGCCGGTCGCGCAACAGGTTGCGGTTCGGCAGCTTGGTCAGGCTGTCGTAGTTCGCCTGATATTCCAGCTGTTCCTGATAGCGGATCAGCGCGGTGACATCGTTGATCACGCCGATATGGTGGGTGGTTTCGCCCTGCGCGTTCGGCACCGGCGCGACGTAGAGCTGGTTCCAGAACAGTGCGCCGTCCTTGCGGTAATTGCGCAGCACGGCGCTGACTTCCCGATTCGCGAGCAGCGCCTGACGGATCGCCGCGATGCCTTCCTGATCGTGATCGTCGCGCTGCAACAGGCGGCAATCCTGGCCGATCACTTCCGCCGGATCGTAGCCGGTGATCCGCTTGAACGCGGGATTCACGTACTCGATCAGATTGCCGGTCGGCGTCGGGCCGGTGATCAGGATCGCGTTCACGCTCGAATCGAGCGCGCGGCTTTGCAGACGCAACGCGAGATCGGCGCGCTTGCGCTCGGTGATGTCCGTGTACGAGCCGAGCACGCCGATCACGCGGCCGTCGCTATCGGTGAACGGCAGCTTGCTCGTCACCGACGTGCGGTGCACGCCGTCGATCACCATGTCGAATTCGTAGTTCATCCTCGGCACGCCCGACTCGATCACCTCGCGATCGATGAGCCGCACGTCGTCGGCGAGCGCGTGCCACGGCAGCTCGTCGTCGGTCTTGCCGACCACCTGCTCCGGATACGCGAGCCCCGCATCGCGCGCGAAAGCCATGTTGCAACCCAGATAACGCGACTCGCGATCCTTCCAGAAAATCCGTTGCGGAATATTGTCGATCACCGTTTCGAGCATCTGGTTCGACCGCTGCGCTTCGGCTTCGGCGTTGATCTGGTCGGTGACGTCGGCGGCGAGGACGAAATACGCGGCGCGGCCGTTGAAACTCAGCGCGTGATACGAGATTTCCGCGCGCACCGTCGAGCCGTCCTTGCGCCGGTGCTGCCACACGCCCGCGGTTTGCTGGCCGTGACGCGGCGCGATGCCGCTGCGCTGAAGATGCGATTCGAGCCGCCCGATTTCCGCATGCGGACGGATCGCGCGGATCGTCATCGCGAGAAACTCGGTTTCCGAATAACCGTATTGCTGCACCGCCGCCGCGTTGATCGCGAGAAACCGCAGGGTTTCGCAATCGAAGATGTAGATCGGCACCGGATGATTGTCGAACAGGCCGGACAGCCGCTCGTCGCTGACGCGCAACGAGCGCGCGAGGCGCAGCTTTTCACGCGCGACGCTTTCCCGACGGCCGAACGTGTAGATCAGCAGCCCGCTGCCGAGCAGCATCGTGACGACCAGCAGCAGCGTCGCGCGGCGCGTCTCCTGCACGGATTGCATCAACGACGCCTGAACCGCCTCGCGCTCGTTGGTGCGCAGCGTGGCCAGTTCGTTCTCGACGATCGCGAGGTTCATCCCGAGTTCGGTGTACGCGGTCGCGGCCGCGGCGCGGGCGGCTTCATTGGGGGCGTCGGGGGCGGTGGGATCGTTGGCTCCGGGCACCGTCAACGCGCCTTCGATGCCGCGCTGGATCGCGGCGCTGTCGGCGCTGACATCGGCGAAGTCGGCGCTCATCTGCGGGTTGTCGCGCCATGCGTCGCGCAATGCGTGATCGAGGGTCTGCAACGACGCGCCAAGTTGCACCGCCGTGCCGGCCGGCGCCGGATGCCCCGACGCGCCGACCCGTCCGACCGTCGAGACGCCGCGCTCCAGCGTCAGCCGGTACGCGTCGAGCTTCTGCTGGACGGCGGTCGATTGCAGCATCCGCGCGACGCCCACGCGCTGGCTGTCGATCTGCATGTATGCGACGAATGCATTCGCGCCGATCGCGACGGCGACGACCGCTGCATTCATCAGCAGTCGCTTCGATGGAGAATAATTCATGGGTTCCGAACGTGACGTTCTACGGCCGATAGCGCGCCGGTCGTCCGCATTCGAAGCGCGGGCGCTGGACGACGGGCCTTTTACGAGCTAACCCATGGATAACGGCCAGGTTCGGTGCAGCTTGAGCGAAACCTCGAAAAATGCCCAGAAAACGCCGCCGCAGATCAACCGGCGAGGCCGAATTCCCGCATGGCGGGAATGAAGTCGTGATTCGCGTCCGGTTTGCGCGACAATTTCGCCAGCACGTAACGCTGGAACGGCGACAATCGCGACCATTGCGCGACGCCGGGCGCGGTGAGCGCGGCCAGCGCCGCCTGGTTCGCGATGCCCGGCGGCACGGCATCGGCATTGCGCCATGCGGGCGCTTCGTCGGGCGAAAACCATTCGGGTTCGACATTCGCGTGCGTACGCAGCATCTCGAACAGCGCGTGATCGAAGTTCGGCTCGATATCGGTGGCGTCGTCGACGGGAAAACGGGCCAGCAGCTTGCGGTCTTCGAGCGGCAACATCTGCCATTGCGCGAGCGAAATGCGCAGCCCGAAGCGGTCGAGATTGAAGCGCACCGACATCGGGATAAAGGTGAAATTCTCCGACGATTCGACTTCGAAGTTGAACAGCAGCGGCGCTTCGTTCAGAGCCATGACAATGTCCTCGCGAGGTTTTCGCACAATCCGGTTCGTACGGTCCGGCCACGCCGCGCGACAGGCGGCTGGCCGCGGACGGCAAGCCGGGCCGGCTTGAGGTATTTTAGAACCTTATTGGCGCCACGTCGGCGCATGGAGTCAGAGCTTGAACGAACAGGAAAGCGCCACGCAGCCCGGCGCAGTCGAGCGCCAGGTGCGCCGTCATCGTGGCGACGCGGTCGAGTCCACCGCCGATTTCGTCGGTCAGGAGTGGCCGGTTGCGCTGGTTTTCAACGGTATTTCGCACGCGGTGATGATGTGCACGCCCTGCGATCTGGAAGCGTTCGCGGTCGGTTTCGCGATTTCGGAAGGCATCGTCGAGCGTGGCAGCGATATTCAGGACATCGAGGTCATGCTGTTCGACGGCGATCTGCCGCACGCCGAAGTGCAGCTTCAGGTCGTGCAGAAGGCGTTTGTCGAACTGAAGGAGAAACGGCGCGCGCTGGCGGGTCGCACCGGTTGCGGCGTGTGCGGGATCGAAAGCATCGACCTGCTGGATCTGAAACCGGAACGGGTGCCCGACACCGGCTTTCTGACCCGACTCGCGCCCGACGCGATCGAACGTGCGTCGCGCGAATTGCCCGAGCATCAGGCACTGACCCGACTGACCGGCGGTTTGCACGCGGCCGCGTGGTGCGATGCGAACGGCGCGATCCATTACGCATTCGAAGACGTGGGCCGTCACAACGCGCTGGATAAACTGATCGGCCAACTGGTGCTGGACCGCGTCGATACGAAAGACGGTTTCGTGTTTCTGTCGAGCCGCGCGAGCTATGAACTGGTGCGCAAGTCGGCGCGGGTGGATGTGCCGATGGTCGCGACGATCTCCGCGCCGTCTTCGCTCGCGATCGAAATCGCGCGGCGCGCGGGCGTTCGCCTTGTCAGCTTTTGCCGCGCGTCGGGTTTCGTGGATTACGGCACGGTCTGAGCGTGCCGCACCGTCAAAAGCCGTGCATCAATCGAACTGACGGAAATCCGGTTTGCGCTTCTCGAAGAATGCCTTGAAGGCCTCGCGCGCTTCCGGCGCGAGCAGCATCTTGCCGAAATGCACGGCTTCGTCGCTGATCTGCGTATGGATTTCATGGTGCGCAGCACGCTTCATCAGACTCTTCGTCACGCGCAACGACGACGCGGGCAACGCGGCCAGCTTCGCCGCTTGCGCGAGCGCGAACGCGTCGACCTCAGCGGCGGGCAACAGGCGATTCACGAAACCCATCCGCTGCGCTTCCTTTGCATCGAACGCTTCGCCGAGCATCAGCTTTTCCGCGGCAGCCTGATATCCGCCGACGCGCGGCAACAGCAGGCTCGACGCAGCTTCCGGACACAAGCCGAGTTGCGTGAACGGCAACGAAAAGCTCGCGGAATCGGCCGCGTAGACCAGATCGCAATGCAACAGCAAGGTCGTGCCGATGCCCACCGCCGCGCCCGCCACCGACGCCACGAGCGGCTTTTCCGCGCCGCTGATTGCGCGCAGGAACTGAATCACCGACGACTCTTCACCGATCGGCGGCGACTTCATGAAATCTTCGAGATCGTTGCCCGCGCAGAAAATGCCGGGGCTGCCGCGAAATACGATGGCCCGCACCGACGTGTCGGTTTGCGCTTCGTTCAACGCATCGACCATCGTTTGATACATCGCGGCCGTGATCGCGTTTTTCTTGTCGGGCCGGTTGAAGGCAATCGTCATCACGCCTTCGGCGCGTTCGACCAGAATGTCCATCGTCATCTCCTCGTAATGCGTGACTGCATCGTGCTGAATGGAAAAAACGGTTCGCAAGTCAGACGACCTGCGAACCGTTGCCGGACCGGGCGCGTCGAATCGCTTACATGCGTTCGATGATGCCCGCTGCGCCCATGCCGGTGCCGACACACATCGTCACCATCCCGTACTTCAGGTTGCGGCGGCGCAGTCCGTGCACCACCGTCGCCGCGCGGATCGCACCGGTCGCACCCAGCGGGTGGCCGAGCGCAATCGCGCCGCCGAGCGGGTTGATCTTCGACGGATCGAGGTTCAGGTCCTGGATGACCGCCAGCGATTGCGCGGCAAACGCTTCGTTCAGCTCGATCCAGTCGATGTCGTCGATCTTCAGGCCGGCGGCTTTCAACGCGGCCGGAATCGCTTCCTTCGGACCGATGCCCATGATTTCCGGCGGCACGCCGCGCACGGCGAAGCTGACGAAACGGGCCAGCGGCGTCAGGTTGTATTCCTTCAGCATTTTCTCCGACACGACAATCAGCGCGCCCGCGCCGTCCGACGTCTGCGAACTGTTGCCGGCCGTCACCGAGCCTTTGTTCGCGAACACCGCGCGCAGCTTCGCGAGGCCTTCCATCGTGGTTTCGGCGCGCGGACCTTCGTCCAGACCGACTTCGCGCGTCTTCACGCGGACTTCGCCCGTGGCCAGATCCGGGAAGCGTTCGGTGATCGTGTAGGCGGCGATTTCGTCGTTGAACTCGCCGGATTGCTGCGCAGCAATCGCGCGGCGGTGCGATTCGACCGAGAACGTGTCTTGCGCTTCGCGGCTGATTTTCCAGCGTTGCGCAACCTGTTCCGCAGTCAGGCCCATGCCGTAAGCGATGCCGATGTTTTCGTTCGAATCGAAAATATGCGGCGACAGCGACGGCTTGTTGCCCATCATCGGCACCATGCTCATCGATTCGCAACCGGCCGCGATCATCGCGTCTGCCTCGCCGACGCGAATCCGGTCAGCCGCCATCGCCAGCGCGGTGATGCCCGATGCGCAGAAGCGGTTGACGGTCACGCCGCCGACCGAGTTCGGCAGGCCGGCCAGCAACGAGCCGATCCGCGCGACGTTCAGGCCTTGCTCCGCTTCCGGAATCGCACAACCGACGATGGCGTCCTGGATCTCGGCCAGATTGAAACCCGGCACCTGCGCGACCGCTGCCTTCAGCGCGTGCGTCAGCAGTTCGTCCGGGCGCGTGTTCCTGAACATGCCGCGCGGCGCCTTGCCGATGGGCGTGCGGCTCGCGGCGACGATATATGCGTCTTGCAATTGCTTTGCCATTTCAGCTCCTTAGTTCCGCACCGGCTTGCCGGTTTGCAGCATGCCCATGATCCGCTCCTGCGTCTTTTGCGTGCCGAGCAGATCGACGAACGCACGACGTTCCAGTTGCAGCAGCCATTCTTCGTCCACCAGACTGCCCGCTTCGACGTCGCCGCCGCAGACGGCTTCCGCGATGCGGCTTGCAATCAGGTAATCGTGTTCGCTGATGAAGCGGCCGTCGCGCATGTTGACCAGCGAGGCCTTGATCGTCGAAATCGCCGAGCGGCCGGCGACCGGCACCTGCGTCACACGCAGCGGCGGACGATAACCCGCCGCCGACAACGCGCGTGCTTCCTTCTTCGCGATGTCGAGCAGTTCGAACACGTTGAACACGATCGTGTCGGACGGCTTCAGGTAGCCCATTGCGCGGGCGTCGAGCGCCGATGCGGACACCTTTGCCATCGCCGCGTTCTCGAACGACTTTTGCACGAACTTCAGCAGGTCGTTGGTCGCGCCGACTTGCGTCGCCGCTTCCGCTGCGCGCAGTGCGGCTTCCTTCAGACCGCCGCCGGCAGGCACCAGGCCCACGCCCACTTCGACGAGGCCGATATAGCTCTCGATATGCGCGACGCGCTTCGCGCTATGCAGCACCAGCTCGCAACCGCCGCCGAGCGCGATACCCGACACCGCCGCCACGACCGGCACGTTCGCATACTTGACGCGCAGCATGCCTTGCTGGAACTTCTTCACGAACGGCTCGATACCCTTCGCGCCGCCCATCATGAACGCCGGCATCGCTTCTTCGAGATTCGCGCCTGCGGAGAACGCGCCGCCCGGCGTGCCGAGCTTCAGCGAAGTCGGCTGCCAGACGACCACGCCCTTGTAGTCTTTTTCCGCGAGTTCGATTGCCTGCACGAGACCGTCGATCACCGACGGTCCGATCGTGTTCATCTTGCTTTTGAACGACACGATCAGCACGTCGTTTTCGCCCGCGCGGTCGTCGACCCATGCGCGGACCGCTTCGGTTTCGAACACGGTCTTGCCGTACGTCTTCGGATCGGCGCCCGTTTCACCGACCAGCGGCGCACGGAACACCTGCCGGTCGTAGACCGACAGCGACGAACGCGGCGCGAACGTCTTCGACGCGGGCGACCACGAGCCTTCGTTCGTGTGCACGCCGCCCTTCTCGGCGACCGGGCCTTCGAGCACCCAAGCGGGCAGCGGCGCGTCCGACAGCGCCTTGCCGGCCGCGATGTCTTCCTGCACCCACTCGGCGACCTGTTTCCAGCCCGCCGTTTGCCAACCTTCGAACGGGCCTTCGTTCCAGCCGAAACCCCAGCGGATCGCGAGATCGACGTCGCGCGCGTTGTCCGCGATCGACTCCAGATGCACGCCGATGTAATGGAACACGTCGCGGAAGATCGCCCACAGGAACTGCGCTTGCGGATGCTGCGATTCGCGCAGCAGCTTCAGACGTTCCGCAGCCGGACGCTTCAGGATGCGACCGACCAGTTCGTCGGCTTTCGCGCCGCCTTCCACGTACTCGCCCGTTTTCGGATCGAGCACCTTGATGGCCTTGCCTTCCTTCCGGTAGAAACCGCCGCCGGTCTTCTGACCGAGCGCGCCTTTCTTCACCAGTTCGGCCAGCACGGCCGGCGTTTCGTAGACCGGGAAGAACGGATCGTCCTTCAGGTTGTCCTGCATCGTCTTGATGACGTGCGCCATCGTGTCCAGACCGACGACATCGGCGGTACGGAAGGTCGCGGATTTCGCGCGGCCCAGACGGCTGCCGGTCAGGTCGTCCACTTCATCGAAACGCAGGCCGAACTTCGCGGCTTCGGTGATGACGGCGAGGATCGAGAAAATACCGACGCGATTCGCGATGAAGTTCGGCGTGTCTTTGGCGCGCACGACGCCCTTGCCGACCACGCTGGTCAGAAAGGTTTCGAGCTGGTCGAGAATCTCCGGACGCGTGGTCGCTGTCGGGATCAGTTCGACGAGATGCATGTAGCGCGGCGGATTGAAGAAGTGCACGCCGCAGAAGCGCGCCTTCAGCTCGTCCGAGAAACCCGTCGACAATTCCGTGATGGACAGACCCGACGTGTTCGACGCGAAAATCGCGTTCGGCGCGATGTGCGGCGACACTTTCTTGTACAGGTCGTGCTTCCAGTCCATCCGCTCGGCGATTGCTTCGATCACGAGGTCGCATTCCGCGAGCTTCTCGATGTCGTCGTCGTAATTGGCGGGCGTGATGAACTGCGCGTCGTCCTTCACGCCGAACGGCGCGGGCGACAGCTTTTTCAGATTTTCGATCGCCTTGAGCGCGATCGCGTTCTTCGGGCCTTCTTTTGCCGGCAGATCGAACAGCAGTACCGGCACCTTGGCGTTGACCAGGTGCGCAGCGATCTGCGCGCCCATCACGCCGGCGCCGAGCACGGCCACCTTGCGAATGATCAGATTGCTCACGTCGTTCCTCCAGGGGAGTTGTGTCGCGGTTATCGTCCGTAGTCGGACGAAACAGCGCGAATGCAGTGACGAAGGGTTGTCGATGCGTTGACGCCCGGGAACACGCGCCGCACGGAACCGATGCGCGGCGCGTTGCCGAATGGCTTAGAACAGCTCGACTTCGACGTCCATCAACGTCTTCGAACCGGCACGCGCCTGACGGATCGTCATCGCGGTTTCGGGCAGCAGCTTCGCGAAGTAGAAGCGTGCGGTGGCGAGCTTCGCCTTGTAGAACGGATCGCCGGACGCTTCCTTGTCCAGCGCGAGACGCGCCATGCGCGCCCAGAAGTACGAGAACACCAGATGGCCGACGGTACGCAGATACGGCACGGCCGCAGCGCCGACTTCGTCCGGGTTCTGCATGGCCTTCATGCCGATTTCCATCGTCAGCTTCTGCACCTTTTCACCGATGTCGGCGAGCGGGTTGATGAACTCCTGCATTTCCGGCTTGACGCCTTCTTCCTCGATAAACGCGGCAACCATCTTGCCGAACTTCTTCATCTTCGCGCCCATGTCGCCGAGCACCTTGCGGCCCAGCAGGTCGAGCGACTGAATGGCGTTGGTGCCTTCGTAGATCATGTTGATGCGCGCGTCGCGCACATATTGCTCCATGCCCCACTCGGCGATAAAGCCGTGGCCGCCGTAAATCTGCATCGCATGGTTGGTCGATTCGAACGCGTTGTCGGTCAGGAATGCCTTGATGACCGGCGTCAGCAGCGCGACGAGGTCGGCGGACTCCTTACGGACCGATTCCTCGGCGTGCGACAGTTCCTTGTCGATATTGAGCGCGGCCCAGTACGTGAATGCGCGCGCGCCTTCGGCATAGGCCTTTTGCGTCAGCAACATCCGACGCACGTCCGGATGAACGATGATCGGGTCCGCTGCTTTTTCCGGCGCTTTCGGGCCGGTCAGCGAACGCATTTGCAGACGTTCCTTCGCGTAGACCAGCGAGTTCTGATAGCCGATTTCCGTCAGGCCGAGACCTTGCATCCCGACGCCCAGACGCGCGGCGTTCATCATCACGAACATCGCGTTCAAGCCTTTGTTCGGCTCGCCGACCAGCCAGCCGGTCGCGTTGTCGAGGTTGATCACGCAGGTGGCGTTGCCGTGAATGCCCATCTTGTGTTCGATCGAGCCGCACTTCACGGTGTTGCGTTCGCCGATATCGCCGGCGTCGTTCGTGAGGAACTTCGGCACGATGAACAGCGAGATGCCCTTCGTGCCCTTCGGCGCGTCCGGCAGACGTGCGAGCACCAGATGGACGATGTTCTCGGCCATGTCGTGCTCACCGCTGGAAATGAAGATTTTGGTGCCGCTGATTGCATACGAGCCGTCGCTGTTCGGTTCGGCCTTGGTACGCAGAATGCCGAGGTCGGTGCCGCAATGCGGTTCGGTCAGGCACATCGTGCCCGTCCACGTGCCCGACACCAGCTTCGGCAGATAACGCTGCTGCAATTCCGGCGTGCCGTGCGCGTGTACGCATTCGTACGCGCCGTGCGACAGACCCGGATACATCGTCCACGCCTGGTTCGCCGAGTTCATCATCTCGTACAGCGCGTTGTTGACGAATGCCGGCAAGCCCTGGCCGCCGTATTCGGGATCGCAGCCGAGTGCCGGCCAGCCGGCTTCGACATACTGCTGATAGGCTTCCTTGAAGCCCTTCGGCGTGGTGACGACGCCGTCGCCTTCGTACTTGCAGCCTTCCTGGTCGCCGCTCTGATTCAACGGGAACAGGACTTCGGAGCAGAACTTGCCGGCTTCCTCAAGCACCTGATTGATCGTGTCGGCATCGAGGTCCGCGTGCTTCGGCATCTGCTTGATTTCGGCTTCGACGTTCAGCAGTTCGTGCATCACGAATTGCATGTCGCGAAGCGGCGCGGCGTACTGTCCCATGACTCTCTCCAAAGTATTTGACGCGAGCCTTGGCTTTTTTGGCGCTATCGGCTCTCGCTTTGATACGAAACGATCATTTTTTCCAGCGCGGCCCACGTGAGCGGCACAGCATCCGGCAGATGCAGGAAGCGCGCGTCGTGATGCAGACCGAGCGTGAAGCTATACAGTTCGAACAGCATCAGTTGCGGATTGGTGTCCGCCCGCAGATGCCCTTCTTCCATTGCTTGCGAAATGGCCCGGGTCAGCGCCGCCCGCCACATCGTGACGCTCAGCACCAGTTGCTCGCGCACCGGGTTGTCCGCACGGTCGTCGTACTCGACCGCGCCGCTGATGTAGATGCAACCAGTGGTGACTTCCTGGATGCGCTTCTCAATCCAGCGGGAGATCATCGCGCGCAGACGAGGCAGACCGCGCGGCTCGCGCAGGCTCGGGAAAAACACCTCCTCCTCAAACCGGCGGTGATATTCACGAACCACTTCCACCTGCAGATCTTCGCGTGACCCGAAATGCGCAAACACGCCGCTTTTGCTCATCTGCATACGCTCGGCCAGTAGCCCGATGGTCAGACCTTCCAGTCCGTCCCGGCTGGCCAGATCGAGCGCGGCATCGAGAATCGCGGCGCGCGTTTGTTCGCCTTTTCGCATAGCAGTTGTACCGTTCTGTAAGACAAGAAATAAAATCGAACGGCCGTACTATTATTGAGTGGTGCCGTCCGCGAAACAAGGACTTTATTAGAAACCGGTTTCTAACCGGTGATCAATTCTGCGTCATACGTCAATCGGAGGAATCGTATTTTTTAGAGGCTTTTTTCTCCATCGACGACGGCGCCGCCAGCCATCAATCGTAGCCGCCTACCGTCAGCACTTTCATCACTACGCGATAAAGGTTGTACGCGAGCCAGTTGATCGCCCGCTCGCCCGCCGGACGCGCGTCGTAGTGCGCCTGATCGATGCGGCGCGATTCGTCGAATGCGATCAGGATCGCGTCGCGCAGCGTCCTCACTTCGTCGTGAAGCACCAGCACGACGTTGGCTTCGTTGTTGAGCATCAGGCTCAGCGCGTCGAGATTCGACGAACCGACCGTACCCCACGTCGAATCGACGACGGCAACCTTGCCGTGCAGCATGGTTTTTTCGTATTCCGCGATCTTCACGCCCGCCTTCAGCAGCGAGCGGTACAGAAACGGCACCGCGTAGTCGAGCGCGGCGAACTCCTTGCGGCCGATCACCAGCTTCACCTCGACGCCGCGTCGTGCCGCATACGCAAGCGCGCGTCGCAGCTTGCGACCGGGCATGAAATACGGGTTGGCCAGCAGCACTTCGTGGCGCGCCTGGCCGATCGCGGTCAGATACGCCTTTTCGATCGCGCGACGGTTGATCACGTTGTCGCGCGCGACGAACGCGACGCACGGCTCGCCCGCGCTGCGCAATTCCTCGGGACGCGGCCGGCCGGACGAATCAAGTCCGGTCGGGTCGATCGGGCGCAGATTCAGGTCCGGCTGATACAGCTTGCCCGGCCGGTGGCCGATCTGGATGCGCCGCCACTGCGTATCGAACGCGAGGTGCACGTCAGTGACGACAGGACCGCGCAACTCGACGGCGAAGTCCCAGCGCGCGAACGGCAGACGGTGACCATCGTTCTCGAAGTCGTCGACGATATTGATGCCGCCGCAAAACGCGCAGTCGTCGTCGATGGCGGCGAGCTTGCGATGCGTCCGCGAAAATCCGAAGCGTCCGAAAATATGCGGGTTGTAGATGCGATGCTCGATGCCCGCTTCCGGCCACGCATTGAACATGTCGAGCCGCGCGGTGCCGATGCCGTCGGTAATCACGCGCACGCGCACGCCGCGCGACGCCGCGCGAATCAGCGCGGCCGACACGGCCTGGCCGGCGTCGTCATTGCAGAAGATGTAGGTTTCCAGCGCGACGTCGTGAACCGCGGTGTCGATCCGCGCGATCAGCGCTTCGAAAAATGGCGTGCCGGATTGAAAAAGCCGGACATGGTTGTCCGGCGTAAAGCGGTAACGGGACCAGTAACGACGGCCGAACAGACTCTGCCGGAACGTGGCAAAGCGGCGATCGCCGCGTGCCGTCACCGGACACGCTCCTTCAGACGCTCGGGCAATTGCAGGATTGCCTCGGCATTCGACGACGAGAAACAGCGCGTCGCCGCTTCCTGATACGGCAGCCAGACGAACGCGGTGTGCTCGCGGGGCGCGAGCACGATGTCGGTGTCGCGGGGCACTTCGAGGCTGAACCAGTGTTCGGTGTTACGCGTGACGCCTTCGGCATAGCGATGCCGCCACACCGGATAGATTTCGTATTCGATCTCGCACTGCCAGTCGAGCAATGCGCCCGACGGCACCGCCGCCGTGCCGACGACGATCCCGGTTTCTTCGGCCGCTTCGCGCGCGGCGGTCTCGACGTAGGACTCGTCCACGTGATCTTTCGAGCCCGTCACCGACTGCCAGAAGCCCGGATGATCGGCACGCTCGATCAGGAGCACGTCGAGTTCGGGCGTGTGAATGACGACGAGCACGGATTGCGGAATCTTGGGCGGTTTCGGCATGGCAAAAAGGCTAGGCGCACGAGGCGCGTGATGCATGTCGGACGACGCTGCTGCTTCGACTGTAACGCAAAAATACAAAAAGGCGCACATGGCGCCTTTTTGTTTGCTTCGATGCTGCCCGGATGCGACGCGGCCTTCATCAGGCCGTCGCAATTACGCCTTCGGCGCTTCCGGCTGACGCAGACGGATGTGCAACTCGCGCAACTGGCGCTCGTCCACTTCGCTCGGCGCCTGCGTGAGCAGACACTGCGCGCGTTGCGTCTTCGGGAACGCGATCACGTCGCGGATCGAGTCGGCGCCGGCCATCATCGTGACGATGCGGTCCAGACCGAACGCGATACCACCGTGCGGCGGCGCGCCGTATTGCAGCGCGTCGAGCAGGAAGCCGAACTTCGCACGGGCTTCTTCCGCGTTGATCTTCAGCGCGCGGAACACCTGGCTCTGCACTTCTTCACGGTGAATACGCACCGAACCGCCGCCGATTTCCCAGCCGTTCAGCACCATGTCGTAGGCCTTGGCGAGACAGCGCGCCGGATCCGTTTCCAGGTATTCCAGGTGCTCGTCTTTCGGGCTGGTGAACGGATGGTGAGCCGCGACGTAGCGGTTGTCTTCCTCGTCGTATTCGAACATCGGGAAGTCGACCACCCACAGCGGCTTCCAGCCGGTTTCGACCAGACCGTTGGCCTTGCCGAACTCCGAATGACCGATCTTCAGACGCAGTGCGCCGAGGCTGTCGTTCACCACCTTCGCGCGATCCGCCGCGAAGAAAATGATGTCGCCGTCTTGCGCGCCGGTGCGCTCGATGATCGCCTTGATCGCTTCGTCGTGCAGGTTCTTGACGATCGGGCTTTGCAGACCGTCACGGCCCTTCGCCACTTCGTTGACCTTGATCCACGCCAGGCCCTTCGCGCCGTAGATGCGCACGAATTCCGTGTAGCCGTCGATATCGCCGCGCGTGAGTTCGCCGCCCTTCGGCACGCGGATCGCCGCGACACGGCCGTCCTTCGTGTTGGCCGGCGTGCTGAACACCTTGAAGTCGACGTCTTTCATCGCGTCGGTCAGGTCCGTGAATTCGAGCTTCACGCGCAAGTCCGGCTTGTCCGAACCAAAGCGGCGCATCGCTTCCGAATACAGCATGACCGGGAATTTTTCGTCGAGCGAAACGCCGATCGTTTCCTTGAACACGTGACGGATCATCGCTTCGAACAGATCGCGAATTTCCTGTTCCGACATGAACGAGGTTTC
Source organism: Paraburkholderia sp. (assembly GCF_028283785.1). Taxonomy (GTDB): domain Bacteria; phylum Pseudomonadota; class Gammaproteobacteria; order Burkholderiales; family Burkholderiaceae; genus Paraburkholderia. The sequence continues at coordinate 104,232 of NZ_JAPWKB010000004.1, forward strand.
GCAGTCGATCTGCGTGAATTCCGGCTGACGGTCAGCGCGCAGATCTTCGTCGCGGAAGCACTTGACGATCTGGTAGTAACGGTCGAAGTTCGCGACCATCAGCAGTTGCTTGAACAGCTGCGGCGATTGCGGCAACGCGAAGAACTGGCCCGGGTTGGTACGCGACGGCACGAGGTAGTCGCGCGCGCCTTCGGGCGTGCTCTTCGTGAGCATCGGCGTTTCGATGTCGATGAAGCCCAGCGAGTCGAGGTACTTGCGCACTTCGATTGCGACGCGGTAGCGCAGACGCAGGTTGTGCTGCATCTGCGGACGGCGCAGGTCGAGCACGCGATGCGTGAGACGCGTGGTTTCCGACAGGTTGTCGTCGTCGAGCTGGAACGGCGGCGTGATCGATGCGTTCAGCACGGTCAGTTCGTGGCACAGCACTTCGATCTTGCCGCTCTTCAGGCTGGCGTTGGTCGTGCCTTCCGGACGGTTGCGCACGACACCCTTGATCTGCACGCAGAACTCGTTACGGACGCCTTCAGCCGTCTTGAACATCTCCGCGCGGTCGGGATCGCAGACCACCTGGACCAGGCCTTCGCGATCGCGCAGGTCGATGAAGATAACGCCACCGTGATCGCGGCGGCGGCTCACCCAGCCGCACAGCGACACGGTTTGACCCAGCAGGTGTTCGGTCACCAGACCGCAGTATTCAGATCTCATCGACATGATGTTTGTCTTTCGTTATGCATTGGTTGAACGGCGCGCGGCAGTGTTGCACTGCGCGCCGGCATTACAGCGGTGGCTCGACGGTGCGGCGCAATTGCGCTGGCGGCACGGACGGTGCGACCACGCCCATCGAGACAATGTACTTGAGCGCGGCGTCGACTGTCATATCCAGTTCGATGACTTCGCTCTTCGGAACCATCAGGAAGAAGCCGGACGTGGGATTCGGCGTGGTCGGCACGTAGACGCTCACGTGGTCTTCTTTCAGGTGATTGACCACGTCGCCGCCCGGAATGCCGGTCAGAAACGCGATCGTGTAGGAGCCGGCGCGCGGATATTCGATCAGAAGCGCCTTGCGGAACGCATTGCCGTTACTCGACAACAATGTGTCCGACACTTGCTTGACGCTGGTGTAGATCGGGCCGACGACGGGGATATGACGCACCAGCAGTTCCCACCACTTCACGAGCTTCTGCCCGATGAAGTTCTGCGTCAACAACCCGACGATGAAAATGAATGCGAGCGTCAACACGGCGCCGAGACCCGGCAAACGGAAGCCCAACAACCGCTCCGGTTGCCATGCTCTCGGCAACAGCAGCAGCGTTTGATCCATCGTGCCGATGATCAGGCCGAGCACCCACAGTGTGATGGCCAACGGCACCAGCACCAGCAGGCCGGTCAGAAACACCGATTTGAGCGTCACTTTTTTGGTCGTCATGTGTCCCGCCATAAGGCCGCGCCCGGGAGACCGGGAGCGGCGTGTTCGCCGCCTACGCCGACGGCAGCCTGCTTACGAGCCGCTATTGCCGCCCGACGATGCCGGTGCGGCCGCAGGCGCGGAGCTGGTCGCATTCGATGCGCCCGACGTGCCCGATGAGGCGGCCGTCGCGGTCGCGGCTTTGGCTTCGCCCGACGACGCGGACGTGCCGGCGTTGTCGCCAGCGGCCGGGGCCGCTGTGCCGGTGGACTCGCCACCGCTGGCAGCGGCGCCCTTATTCGTGTTGCCGCCGCGGAAATCGGTCACGTACCAACCCGATCCCTTCAATTGAAAACCGGCTGCAGTAACCTGCTTGCGGAAGGTGTCCTTGCCGCATTCGGGGCAGTGCGTCAGAGGAGCATCGCTCATCTTCTGAAGCGCATCTTTTCCGAACCCACATGACTCGCAACGATAAGCGTAGATCGGCATGATCTTTTCCCTACTGAAATCTTTTGAGCGCTTGCAAAGCCTTGAATTATAGCCGCAAACGGGTGGTCATCCTGGAAAACGGGCGCGTACGGCCAAACCGGCCGCAGCCGCTACAGATGGGGCGCCCGGCGCAAACTCAAGCTGAACCTGCGACCGGACATGCAATGCGTGACTGCGGCGCCGCGCATACAGCGCCGGTCACGCTACGGCCACGCTTACGCAGGCCGCGCGCCGAGTCTGCGCCACGTGAGCCAACGCTCGCGGCCGGCAAATACCGCAATCGAATCGCTGACGGGTTCGTCGGCGAGCAATTCGAAATGCGGCGTCAGCAGCGCATCCAGCTCCGCGCGCTCGATCCCGAACGGCGGACCTTTCGGCGTTGCGCCCAGGAAAAAATAACCCGCCAGTAATGCACCGGGTTGCAAAATCTCGGCCATTCGCTGTGCGTAAGCGGCGCGACGGTCGAGCGGCAGCGCGCACAAAAACGCGCGCTCGTAGACCCATTGCGGCGCAAACGGCGGCGCGTACGTAAAAAAATCCGCCTGTTCGACGACGCTGGCGAATTCACCCAACTCCACGCGCGCCGCAGCGACCGCGCCCGCGGAAAAGTCGATGGCGCGAACCGGCTGGTTCCGGCGCGCAAGCCACAACGCTTCGTACGCGTTACCGCAACCGGGAATCAGCACCGGCGCATCCGGCCGCTCCGCCGCGAAAGCCTGAAACGCGGCCGGGACGCCCGCCTGATCCCACGGCATGAAGCGTTGCTCGAAGCGCTCGTCCCAGAAGTCCGGGGAGTTCGGGTCACGCGTCGAGAAGGTCGGCACCGCTGCGCCGGACGCATCTTTGGGATGGTTTCGATCACTCATCGATGCACCTCACACACAAGTATTGACGCTCAATATGAACAGGCAGCGTCAGCGTGGGTTTCGACGATGCGCCTGCGCAAAACCGCAACCGCAACCGCGCGCAGCGACCGCCGCTGACGGCCGGCAACCGTCATTAACCGCCGTAAGACAGCGCCAGCCAAAGCTTCGCGATCACCGCGCCGATACCCACCGCGACACCGAACATCAACATCCCTTGCAACAGCCGGTTGGTGCGTTTTTGTTCCAGCAGGATCTGCCGGATCATGTCGTCGTTCGGACGCTGCGTTTCATGGCGTTCGGCCAGCACGTGGTGAATCAGACGCGGCAACTGCGGCAATGTCTTGCTCCACTGCGGCGCTTCGATCTTCAGCCGCTCGTACCAGCCGCGCAACCCGATCTGCTCGTTCATCCAGCGTTCGAGGTACGGTTTCGCGGTTTTCCACAGGTCCAGTTCCGGGTCGAGCGAACGGCCCAGACCTTCGACGTTCAGCATGGTCTTTTGCAGCAGCACCAGTTGCGGCTGAATTTCGACATTGAAACGGCGCGACGTGGAGAACAGGCGCATCAGCACCTGACCGAGCGAAATATCTTTCAGCGCACGATCGAAATACGGCTCGCAGACCGCGCGAATCGCGCTTTCCAGTTCTTCGACGCGCGTGTGCGGCGGCACCCATCCCGACTCCAGATGCAACGTCGCCACGCGGTGATAGTCGCGCTTGAAGAACGCGAGGAAGTTCTGCGCGAGATAGTTTTTATCGAAGTCGGACAGTGCGCCGATGATCCCGAAGTCGAGCGCGATATAGCGGCCGAAATGCGCCGGATCGAGGCTCACCTGGATGTTGCCCGGATGCATGTCGGCGTGGAAAAAACCGTCGCGGAATACCTGCGTGAAGAAAATCTCGACGCCTTCGCGCGCGAGCTTCGGAATATCCACGCCCGCCGCCCGCAAGGTTTCCACCTGGCTGATCGGCACGCCGACCATCCGCTCCATCACGAGCACGGTGGGCGTGCAGAACTCCCAGTACATTTCCGGCACGAGCAGCAGATCGAGGCCCGCGAAATTGCGCCGCAACTGGCTGCCGTTGGCCGCCTCGCGCATCAGGTCGAGTTCGTCGTGCAGGTATTTGTCGAACTCCGCGACGACTTCGCGCGGCTTCAGCCGCTTGCCGTCCGCCCACAAACGCTCGGCCCACACGGCGATGTCGCGCAGCAGCGCGAGGTCGGAATCGATCACCGGCAACATGTTCGGACGCAGCACCTTCACCGCGACCGATTTGCCCGCGTGCTGCCCCGCTTTCACCTTCGCGAAGTGCACCTGCGCGATCGACGCGCTGGCCACCGGCACCCGCTCGAAGTCGTCGAACAGCACGCCGACGGGCGCACCGAGCGCCTTCTCGACAATGCCGATCGCCACGTCGGAATCGAACGGCGGCACCTGATCCTGAAGCTTTGCGAGTTCGTTGGCGATATCCACCGGCAACAGATCGCGACGCGTGGACAGCACCTGACCGAACTTCACGAAGATCGGCCCAAGGCTTTCGAGCGCGAGACGCAGACGTTCGCCCGGCGGCGCGTCGAACTTGCGGCCAATCGTGGTGACGCGCAACAACAGCCGGACACGGCGGTCGTTGACGCGACTCAACATCATCTCGTCGAGACCGAAACGGATGACGGTAAAGAAAATCTTGAGAAAACGCAGAAAACGCATGGTTGAGCCCAGTGACTAGCGCGTGCCGCGCGGAGTGGCGGCGGCGCCCGGCGCGACTGCGCCACGGGCTTCGACCTGCTGCTTATCGTGTTGCTTCTGTTCGAGCCGCTCGACGCGCTTTTCGACGCGCGCCAGCGCATCGCGCGCACGGGCGAGTTCGGCGTTGAAACCGTCTAGCGCGGCGCGGCGGACCAGTTGCGGATTTTCGTCCAGCAGATATTCGCCGACCGAATCCAGCAGATTGCGACCCGTGCGCAACGCCTGCTGATGCACTGTGCGCGCGAACGACGCGACGCGCCAGGCCGGCCCGTCACCGATCAGCCGTGCCAGATCTTCTTCCGGCTCCCAACGCAGATGCTCGGCGAGCTTTGCGATGGCCGTGGCGAACTCGGCATCGCCTTCGATCTTCACGTGCTTCATCACGGCTGCCTGACCGCCTTGCACGAAAGCCGGCAACGCGTCCGACGGCACCGAGATCGTCACGTCGAAACGCTGGGCTTCGGTTTCGTCGACGGCGGCCAGATAGCCGTCGGGTTGCACCAGCAGCATCAACACCACGGGCGAACATGACAGCCGCGCGGTCTTTCCGGCATACGGAGCGAGGCGGTCGCGCGCCCATGCTTCACGGGCGAGCAGATGATTGACAGCAGCAGCGAAGGGCTTGGCGGCAAGGGTCATTGAGGATGGCAAGAAAAAACCCGCGCAGGCGAGGTGCCCACGCGGGTTCCTATTGTAACGTCCGTCACGTCCGTTCGCGCCCCGTCAGGGCACGGCCGAACGGCCTAGGACCGATGCAAGGTCAATGTTGGACAACCTGCTGGATGCCCGCGAGCAACCAGCCTTCGTTGTTACGCGACGCGCGCGACAGATTCCAGATTTCGACGAACGGTTCCGCCGATGCCCCCGCCGTTTCGCGGATCAGGCCGGAGAAGCGCACGCTCGCGAAGTAATCGCTGCCGCGATCTTCGACGCCGAGCAGGTCGGCGTTCAACTGGACGACGTCGGTCTGGTTGCCCTGCGTGCCGCGCGAGTCGAGGTCGACCTTCACTTCGGCGAACATTTCCGGCGTCGTGAATTCACGGATGTCGTCCATGTTGCCCGCGTCCCATGCAGCTTGCAGGCGCACGAAATACACCTTGGCGTTGCGCAGGAACGCTTCGGAATCGAAATTGGCCGGAACGGCCGGCGCGGCTTCGATGTCAGGCGTGTTCAGCGGATTGCCTTGCGGCGCCAGATACGAACCCGACGGCGGCGCCGTGTAGCTCGGCTGCTGCGAATAGCCCGTGCCGCCCGCGTTCAGCGACGGCGACGCGCCCGCGTAAGCCGGCGTAGCCGTGTCGCGCTTGCGGTTCATGAACTTGCGGATCAGCCAGATCGCGACCATGGCGATCAGCGCGATCACGATGATGTTCGCGAACGCACCGGCGAACGCGCCGCCCAGACCGAAGTGCGACAGCAACGCGGCGATACCGAGACCGGCAGCGAGACCGGCGATCGGTCCGAGCCAGCGCGAACGGTTCGGCTGTGCGGCCGGAGTCGGTGCAGGCGCGGGTTGCGAGCGCTGCGCGGCTTGCGAGCTATTCGGAGACTGGCTCGGCGACGGCGTGGCTTCACGCTGCATCGACGACGATTGTTGACGGCCGATGCTGCGACCACCGCCCATCCGGCGCGCTTCGGCGTCGAGCGACGCCACGCTGCCGGCGACGATCAAACCGACCACGGCGAGCATTCCGATTCGCCTCGCCCACGAACCCCCATGCTTACGGGAACCTAACAAACGCGAATCGGCCATTTTTGACATTTCCTTTAAAAACGATGGGTTAGGGACCCTAGTATTTGGTCCCCACATGTAACGCTACCACGCCAGCTGACAAATTGTAATATTTGACGGCATCGAGGCCTGCTTGTTCCATCATCGTTTTTAAAGTTTCCTGGTCGGGGTGCATCCGGATAGATTCGGCCAGGTAACGATAGCTTTCGGCATCTTTCGCAAAACGGTCGCCCAGCCACGGCAACACCTTGAACGAATAGACGTCGTAAGCTTTCTTCAGCGGGTCCCACACTTTCGAAAACTCCAGCACGAGCAAACGCCCGGCCGGTTTCAGCACGCGCCGCATTTCCGCCAGCGCCACGTCCTTGTGCGTCATGTTACGCAGGCCGAAAGCCACGGTCACGACGTCGAAGTAGTTGTCCGGAAAGGGAATTTTCTCGGCGTCGCACAGCAGCGCCGGGGTAATCACGCCCTTGTCCAGCAGACGGTCGCGGCCCACGCGCAGCATCGATTCGTTGATGTCGGGTATGCCAGACTTCGCCGGTGTCGCCCGCCTGCTTCGCGAACGCTTTCGACAGATCGCCCGTTCCGCCCGCGATATCGAGCACCTTGTAGCCGGGCCGCACGTTCGCCTGCGCGATCGTGAACATCTTCCAGGCCCGGTGCATCCCGCCCGACATCAGGTCGTTCATCAGGTCGTAGTTGGAGGCGACCGAGTGGAAAACCCCCGCCACTTTCTTCGCTTTTTCCTGTTCGTCGACCGTCTGATAGCCGAAGTGGGTTTTGCTCATCGCGCTCGTCCTTTCGCGTATTCTGGAATGTTGCGCCGCGTCATCGCGGCTAAGGGGCGAATCGTATCAGTGACAGCCGTGCGACGCGCTCTTTTCGGGCATCGGCGCATCGCGGTCCACGCCCGCTGCGTCGAGTTTGTCGAAATACTCGCGCCAGTGCTCGTTCTGGCGCGTCGCGAGGTCGTACAGCAGATCCCACGAATAAAGACCGGTGTTGTGACCGTCTGAGAACGTCGGCTGCAACGCGTAATTGCCGACGCCTTCCAGCGCGGTGATGGTCACCTGCCGTTTTCCGGTCTGCAAGGTTTCCTGCCCCGGCCCATGCCCGCGCACTTCCGCCGACGGCGAGCACACGCGCAGCAACTCGAACGGCACGCGATAGCTGACGTTGTTGTCGTATTGCAGTTCGAGCAGCCGGGATTTGCTGTGAATGACGACGCCGACGGGAATCGGCGTGTCGCGATTGAGTCCAGCCATGATGACCTCAGGCGAAAGCGTGTTCGAGTTCGCTGCGCACTGCGTCGCGCAGCAGCGTAGCCTGCGCGCGCCGCGCCGCCAGCAGCGCTTCGGACACCGTGCGCTGGCGCGGCGCCCAGACCGGCAGCGGGAAATGCGCGTCGTTGGAAAAACGGGGAATCACGTGCCAATGCACATGCGGCACCTGGTTGCCGAGGCTCGCCAGGTTGATCTTGACCGGCTGCATCACGCGACGGATCGCGCGTTCGGTCGCGTTGACCGCGCGCATCACCCGCTCGCGTTCGGCGTCGTCGAGATCGGAAAATTCGGCGATGTGCCGGTTCAGGATAACCCGGCAAAAACCGGGGTAATCGGTCTCGTCGGCGAGGACGACGCGCATCGCGTCGTCCTGCCACAACACGTCGCCGCCTTCTTCACGGCAGAAAACACAGTCCATCGTCGTCCTCAGGCTGAAATCGTTCGTGGTGCCATTAAACCAGCACGCGCTCGATTCCGCCATTGTTCGCCCGCTGGACGTAATCCGCCATCCAGTCTTCACCCAGCACGTGACGCGCCATCTCGACGACGATGTAGTCCGCCTCGATGCCCGCGTCTTCGTTGTAGCGCGACAGGCCTTGCAGGCAAGACGGGCAGCTCGTCAGGATTTTCACGTCGGTCGCGCCGTTCGGCGTCGGGCCGTCGCCGGCCTTCAGCACCGAACCCGGCGCCGCGCCCGCCGACCCGGCCGATGCATTGGCCGGGTTGATCGCGTTCGCGCCCGCTTCCGCGACGAGCGGTATGCCGCGCAATTTGGCCGCGCCCTTGCGGATTTCTTCTTCCTTACGGAAGCGCACTTGCGTCGAAATGTCCGGGCGCGTGACAGCCAGCGTGCCCGACTCGCCACAGCACCGGTCGTTCTTCTCGATCTGGTAGCCGTCTTTCTCCGAACCCATCAGCTGATTGACCAGCTTGATCGGCTCGATGGTCTTGATCGGCGAGTGACACGGGTCGTGATACATGTAGCGCATCCCGTTCACGCCATCCAGTTTCATGTTCTTTTCGAGCAGGAACTCGTGGATGTCGATGATCCGGCAACCCGGGAAAATCTTCTCGAATTCGTATCCGGCCAGCTGGTCGTAACAGGTGCCGCACGACACCACCACCGTCTTGATGTCCAGATAGTTCAGCGTGTTCGCGACGCGGTGGAACAGCACGCGGTTATCCGTGACGATCTTCTCGGCCTTGTCGAACTGACCCGAGCCGCGCTGCGGATAACCGCAGCACAGGTAGCCCGGCGGCAGCACGGTTTGCACGCCCGCTTCCCACAACATCGCCTGGGTGGCGAGTCCGACCTGCGAGAACAACCGCTCCGAGCCGCAACCGGGGAAGTAGAACACCGCCTCCGTGTCGCTGGTGGTGGTCTTCGGATTGCGGATGATCGGGACGATCTTGTTGTCTTCGATATCCAGCAGCGCGCGGGCGGTCTTCTTCGGAAGATTGCCCGGCATCTTCTTGTTCATGAAGTGGATCACCTGCTGCACGACGGGCGGCTTGCCGGTCGTCGCGGGCGGTTGCGCGGTCTGCTTCTTCGCGAATTTCTTCAGCACTTCGTTGCCGAGGCGCTGCGCCTTGTAACCCACGCCCATCATCGCGGTGCGCGCGAGGTTGATGGTCTGCGGATTGGTTGCGTTCAGGAAGAACATGCCGGCGGCATTGCCCGCGTTGAACTTCTTTTTGCCCATCTTGCGCAGCAGATTGCGCATGTTCATCGTGACATCGCCGAAGTCGATCTTCACCGGACACGGCGTCACACATTTGTGGCACACCGTGCAGTGATCGGCGACGTCGTTGAATTCGTCCCAATGCTTGATCGACACGCCGCGGCGCGTCTGTTCCTCGTACAGGAACGCCTCGACCAGCAGCGACGTGGCGAGAATCTTGTTGCGCGGGCTGTACAGCAGGTTCGCGCGCGGCACGTGGGTCGCGCACACCGGCTTGCACTTGCCGCAACGCAGACAGTCCTTGATGGATTCGGAAATCGCGCCGATATCCGACTGCTGCATGATCAGCGATTCATAGCCCATCAGCCCGAAGCTCGGCGTGTACGCATTGCGCAAATCCGCGCCTTCGAGCAGCTTGCCGGCGTTGAAACGGCCGTGCGGATCGACGCGTTGCTTGTACTGACGGAATTCGCTGATCTCTTCGTCGGTCAGGAATTCGAGCTTCGTAATACCAATGCCGTGCTCGCCGGAAATCACGCCATCGAGCGAGCGCGCCAGCTTCATGATGCGTGCGACCGCGACGTGCGCGTCCTGCAGCATCTCGTAGTTGTCCGAGTTGACCGGCAGGTTGGTGTGAACGTTGCCGTCGCCCGCGTGCATGTGCAGCGCGACGAACACGCGGCCGCGCAGCACCTGCTTGTGAATGGCCTGCGCTTCGTCGAGGATCGGCTTGAATTCGCCGCCGTTGAAAATCTGGCGCAGTTCCGCGCGAATTTCCTGCTTCCACGACACGCGCACCGTACGGTCTTGCGTGATGTCGAACACGGTCGCGCCCGGCTGCGCATCGACGCGATCCGCGAACTTCTCCGCGAGCGCCGCGTAGCCGAGTCCGACCATGTAATGCTGCGCCTCGCGCAACGACAGATCGAGCTTGTCGCGCAGGAATTCCCAGCGCGTACGCACGTTTTTCAGCAGATCCAGCGCCTGTTGCACGCGGTCTTCGAGCAGTTCGGCGGACGGGATTTCGTTCGCGTCGTCGCTCTTGCCGAGCGGCAACTTGCCCGCCTTGAAGAACGCTTCGAGCGCATCGACCAGTTGCAGCTTGTTCTTGATCGACAGCTCGATGTTGATGCGTTCGATGCCGTCCGTGTACTCGCCCATCCGGTTCAGCGGGATCACGACGTCTTCGTTGATCTTGAACGCGTTGGTGTGCTTCGCGATCGCGGCGGTGCGGCTGCGGTCCAGCCAGAAGCGCTTGCGGGCTTCGGCGCTGACCGCGACGAAACCTTCGCCGCTCTTGCCGTTGGCCATCCGCACGACTTCCGACGTGGCCTGCGCGACCGAGTCCGCGTCGTCACCGACGATATCGCCGATCAGCACCATCTTCGGAAACGCGTTGCGCTTGCTCTTGGTCGCATAGCCGACCGCGCGCAGATAGCGCTCGTCCAGATGCTCCAGACCCGCGAGAATCGCGCCGCCCTGCTTCGACGTTTCGAACAGGTAATCCTTGATTTCGACGATGCTCGGAATCGCTTCGCGCGCCTGACCGAAAAACTCCAGACAGACCGTGCGCGTATGCGCGGGCATCTTGTGCAGCACCCAGCGCGCCGACGTGATCAGGCCGTCGCAACCTTCCTTCTGGATGCCCGGCAGACCCGCGAGGAACTTGTCCGTCACGTCCTTGCCCAGACCTTCCTTACGGAACACGCGGCCCTTGATGTCCAGCGATTCCGTGCGCAGCAGCTTTTCGCCCGGTTTGTATTCGCCGTCGAACCACTTCAGCTCGAAGCGCGCGACTTCGATGTCGTGGATCTTGCCCATGTTGTGATCCAGACGCGTGACTTCGAGCCAGTTGCCTTCCGGATCGACCATCCGCCACCAGGCGAGATTGTCGAGCGCGGTGCCCCACAGCACGGCCTTCTTGCCGCCCGCGTTCATCGCGACGTTGCCGCCGATGCACGATGCGTCGAGCGAGGTCGGATCGACCGCGAACACGAAACCGGCCTGCTCCGCCGCTTCCGTCACGCGGCGCGTGACCACGCCCGCGCCCGAGAAAATAGTCGGTATCTTGCGCTCGACGCCCGGCAGATCGCTCATCACGATCGCGTCGAGCTGTTCGAGCTTTTCGGTGTTGATGACAGCCGAGAACGGCGTCAGCGGAACCGCGCCGCCGGTGTAGCCGGTGCCGCCTCCGCGCGGAATCACGGTCAGTCCGAGTTCGAAACACGCCTTGATCAGGCCGGCGATTTCTTCTTCCGTGTCCGGCGTGAGCACGACGAACGGATATTCGACGCGCCAGTCGGTGGCGTCGGTCACGTGCGACACGCGCGCGATGCCGTCGAAGCGGATGTTGTCTTTCTGCGTGCGGCGACCGAGCACCCGGGTTGCGCGCCGGCGCAGATCGGCGGTTTTGGCGAACTCGGCTTCGAACGCGTCGACCGCGCGACGGGCCGCGGCGACCAGCGTTTCGACACGTGCCGCGCGATCGACACCGGCGTTGTCGTTGTGTTCGACCAGATCGGCGCGACGGCGCTTCTCGATTTCCGTCAGACGGTGATGCAGCGCTTCGATCAGCAGCGCGCGACGCTTCGGGTTGTCGAGCAGGTCGTCCTGCAGATACGGATTGCGGCGCACGACCCAGATATCGCCCAGCACTTCGTACAGCATCCGCGCCGACCGGCCGGTGCGGCGTTCGGCGCGCAGTTCGGCCAGCACGGCCCATGCGTCGTCGCCGAGCAGACGGATGACGATCTCACGATCCGAAAACGACGTGTAGTTGTAAGGAATTTCGCGCAGGCGCGGTTCGAGGTCGACTGCAACCGCCGCGGCGGCGCCGTGCGGATCGAATACTTGAGGTGCGTTCATGTTGGACGACTCGGTGGGTCGGCAAGACGCGCCTCGGACGAGGCGCCAGCCGACGATGCGCGTGGGGCGCAAATCTGGAAATCTTCTATTGGAAGCGAAGCACTTGCCGACGGTGGACGCACGCCAGCCGCTTCGCGGCGCTCAGATACCGCTACACGATCGTGCGTGCCGTGCATGCCGTTCAGCCGCGGGACGAGACTCGCGCGGCGCAGGCATTAAATGGGCGATCTGAGGCTGCCAGTGCATCTTCCGATCCTTATTCCAAAATCGGATTCTACCGCATGATCGGACTGCGCGTTGACGCTCGAATCGCGCTGCGACAGGCGTTTTAGCGGAGGGAAACGGACACGTTGGCGTCACGTTCGCACGGAGAATCGCCAACCGGACGGTCGGCTTTCGGGTCCGGGCGCAGTAGCGCGGGGTGTTCGCGAGGATCGGTCAAACGGCTAACGATCTACCTGTTTAAGGCCAGAACGAAGGTCGTTGGCGCTATTATTGACATTTTCCCGCCTCAATTACGCGCACCGCGCCTCCCCGCATGGCTTCTCACGACTACCTGAAGAAAATCCTGACCGCGCGCGTCTACGACGTGGCCCGCGAGACCGAACTCGAACATGCGCGGAACCTGTCCGCACGGCTGCGGAACCCGGTTTACCTGAAGCGGGAAGACAACCAGCCGGTGTTCTCGTTCAAGTTGCGCGGCGCCTACAACAAGATGGTGAACCTGCCGGCCGAGGCCCGCGAACGCGGCGTAATCACCGCTTCGGCGGGCAATCACGCGCAGGGCGTGGCGCTGGCGGCCGCGCGGCTGGGCGTGAAAGCGATCATCGTGGTGCCGGTCACTACGCCGCAAGTGAAGGTCGACGCGGTACGCGCGCATGGCGGCCCGACGGTCGAAGTCGTCCAGGCGGGCGAGTCGTTCAGCGACGCGTACGCGCATGCGGTCAAGCTGCAGGCGCAGCGCGAGCTGACCTTCGTTCATCCGTTCGACGATCCGTACGTGATTGCCGGTCAAGGCACGGTCGCGATGGAAATTCTGAGCCAGCATCAAGGTCCGATTCACGCAATCTTCGTTCCGATCGGTGGCGGCGGACTGGCGGCAGGCGTCGCCGCCTACGTGAAAGCGGTGCGTCCGGAGATCAAGGTGATCGGCGTGCAGACTGAAGATTCCTGCGCGATGGCGCAGTCCATCAAGGCCGGCGAGCGCGTCACGCTGAACGAAGTGGGCCTGTTCTCGGACGGCACGGCGGTCAAGCTGGTCGGCGAAGAAACCTTCCGGCTGTGCAAGGAATATCTGGACGACGTGCTGGTCGTGAACACGGACGCGTTGTGCGCCGCGATCAAGGACGTGTTCCAGGACACCCGCAGCGTCCTCGAACCGGCCGGTTCGCTGGCGGTTGCCGCAGCCAAGCAGTACGCGGAACGTGAAGGCATCGAAGGGCAGACGCTGATCGCCATCACGTCGGGCGCGAACATGAACTTCGACCGGATGCGCTTCGTCGCGGAGCGGGCCGAAGTCGGCGAGGCGCGCGAAGCGGTGTTCGCCGTGACGATCCCGGAAGAGCGCGGCAGTTTCCGGCGCTTTTGCGAGCTGGTCGGCACCCGCAGCGTCACCGAGTTCAACTACCGGATTGCGGAAGCGAAGTCCGCCCATATCTTCGTCGGCGTGCAGACCAAGAATCGCAGCGAGTCGGCGCAGATCGCGCAGGCGTTCGACGCGCACGGCTTTGCCAGCGTCGACCTGACCGGCGACGAGTTGTCCAAGCAGCATATCCGCTACATGGTGGGCGGCCGCTCGCCGCTCGCGCACGACGAACGCCTGTTCCGCTTCGAGTTCCCGGAGCGGCCGGGCGCGCTGATGAAGTTCCTGTCGTCGATGGCGCCGAACTGGAATATCAGCCTGTTCCATTACCGGAATCAGGGCGCGGATTACAGCTCGATCCTCGTCGGCATTCAGGTGCCGTCGAACGAAAGCAGCGAGTTCGACCGCTTCCTTGCCACGCTCGGCTATCCTTACTGGGAAGAAAGCACGAACCCGGTGTACAAGCTGTTTCTGGCCTGATGCGGCAACTCGCTTAACGCTTCACACGGATTTCGCGGATGGCATTTTCGCTGGATGACAAGCTGGTCGTGGCGATTTCCTCGCGCGCGCTGTTCGATTTCGAGGAAGAGAACGGCGTGTACGAGGAAGGCAACCTGCGCGCGTACGAGGCTTTGCAGCGCGAACGGCTCAACGTGCCGGCCAAGCCGGGCGTCGCGTTTCCGTTGATTCGCAAGCTGCTCGCGTTGAACGCGGGCGGCCATCGGGTCGAAGTGGTGATCTTGTCGCGCAGCGATCCGATCAGCGGTTTGCGGGCGTTTCATTCGTGCCGCGAGCATGGCCTGAGCGTCGAGCGAGGCGTGTTCACGCGTGGGCGTGCGCCGTTCGCGTATCTGAAGCCGCTGAACGCGTCGCTGTTTCTGTCTGCGAATCAGGATGACGTGCGCGACGCGTTGGCCGCCGGTTTTCCGGCCGCGCGGGTGTTGCCGGAATCGGCGAAAATGGCGAGCAAGTATCCGGACGAGATCCGGATTGCATTCGACGGCGACGCCGTGCTGTTTTCCGACGAAGCGGAGCGCATTTTTCAGGCAGACGGTTTGCGTGCGTTTGTCGGGCACGAGATCAGCAACAAGGATTTACCGCTGGCCGACGGGCCGCTGAAGCCTTTGCTGGAAGCGTTGCACCGGTTGCAGAAACTCGCGGACGACGCCGCGCCGACGCAATCCGCGCCGATGCGCATTCGCACGGCGCTGGTGACAGCGCGCTCGGCGCCGGCGCATGAGCGGGCGATCCGCACCTTGATGGCATGGAACATCGAAATCGACGAAGCGATGTTCCTGGGCGGTCTCGACAAGAGCGCGTTTTTGCGCGAGTTCGAGCCGGACTTTTTCTTCGACGATCAAATTGGCCACTGCGAGTCGGCTCGCGTCGTGACGGCGACGGGGCACGTGCTGAGTGGCATCGTGAATGCACCATGACACCCGAACAATCACCGCTGGGCAAACCTGCCGCTTACACCGAAAAGTACGACGCATCGCTGCTGTTTCCGATTGCGCGTAAGAACGCGCGCGAACCGATTGGGATCGGCGCGCAGTTGCCGTTCTTCGGCACGGACATCTGGAACGCTTACGAGTTGTCGTGGCTGAATTCGCGGGGCAAGCCGCAGATTGCGATTGCGACGTTCTACGTGCCGGCGGAATCGCCGAATATCGTCGAGTCGAAGTCGTTCAAGCTTTATCTGGGCTCGTTTGCGCAGAGCGCGTTCGATTCCGCGGATGCGGTGCGCGACACGATCAAGCGCGACGTGTCGGCTTCATGCGGGGCGACAGTGTCGGTTCATCTGACGTCGCCGTATGAATTCGGCAAGCTGAAGATGGAAGAGTTCGAAGGGTTGTCGCTCGACCGTCTGGATCTCGATACGGACATTTATCAGCCGGATGCGTCGTTGCTGACGGCTGCTTTGGACGAATCTCCGGTCGAGGAGACCGTGTTTTCGAATTTGCTGAAGTCGAATTGTCCGGTGACCGGTCAGCCTGACTGGGGCAGCGTGCAGATTCACTACGTCGGGCCGCAGATCGATCATGCGGGGTTGCTGCGATATATCATTTCTTATCGTGAGCACACGGGGTTTCATGAGCAGTGCGTCGAGAAGATTTTTATCGATATTCTGAAGGCTTGTCAGCCGGTGAAGCTTGCGGTTTATGCGAGGTATACGCGGCGCGGTGGGTTGGATATCAATCCGTTTCGGACGAATTTTAATTCGGCGATGCCGGATAATTTGAGGACGGCTCGGCAATAAGGGTTTTGGGGGTTGGCTGCGCTGGGCTGGCCTCTGTTCGTTCCGATTTTGCGGTGGGTTTGGTTGGGGTTGGTTGGGTTGGTTGGTTTGGTTGTCCCGTTTTCACGCTGGTCTGCCTGGATCGTCCCTGTGCGGGACCGCACCTACTTTTCTTTGCTCGCGCAAAGAAAAGTAGGCAAAAGAAAGCGCGTTTACACCGACACTTCGTAGCGAGTGGCGTCTAGTATTTTTCGGGTAGTGGTCCGCGCACGATTTGAGTTGCCGCACCGCTCGACTTGGTGACAAGGCAGTCATTCGTTCCGGCTGTTCGCTCCGCGACAGCCGACGGGCACAGCCCCGTCTTTTTCTCTCGGCGAGCCTGTAAGCGATTTTGTGTCTGCGAGTCATATGATTGCCCGTAACGGGCCAAGGAGAGTCATATGGCAACGCGCAAGACGAGGAGCCGGTTCGATCCGGCGGTGCTGGACGAACTGCTCAAGGGGCAGGATCCGCAGACGGTCCTGCGTTCGCAGGGCCTGCTCGGTGAACTCAAGAAGGCGCTGGCCGAGCGCATGCTCAACGCCGAGATGGACGTGCATCTGGACCAGCCGCTCGAGCACGACGCGGGCAACCACCGCAACGGATCGAGCGCGAAGACCGTGCTCAGCGAGGACGGCCCGCTGGAGCTGGCGATTCCCCGCGATCGCCACGGCCGCTTTGATCCGGCGCTCATCGGCAAATACCAGCGCCGCTTTCCCGGCTTCGACCAGAAGATCATCGCGCTGTACGCGCGCGGCATGAGTACGCGCGATATCCAGTGCCCACGTGGCCGAACTCTACGGCCTGGAGATCTCGCCCGAGCTGGTGTCGGCGGTCACCGACGCGGTGCTCGACGAGGTCCGGGCCTGGCAGGAGCGCCCGCTCGATCCGGTGTATGCGCTGGTCTATTTCGATGCGCTGCGCGTGAAGATCCGCGATGAGGGGCTGGTGCGCAACAAGGCCGTGTATCTGGCCATCGGCGTGAACTGTGAGGGCTACCGCGACGTGCTGGGCATCTGGATCGAGCACACCGAGGGCGCCCGGTTCTGGCTCAGGGTGATGAGCGAGCTGAAGGCGCGCGGCACGCGCGACATCCTGATCGCGGTGGTCGACGGGCTCAAGGGGTTTCCGGAGGCGATCGTGTCGGTGTTCCCGCAGACGGTGGTCCAGACCTGCATCGTGCACCTGCTGCGCAACTCGATGCAGTTCGCCACCTGGAAGGAGCGCGCCGCGCTGGCCGCCGCGCTCAGGCCGGTCTACACCGCGACGGGCGCCGAGGCGGCCGAACAGGAACTGGCGCGCTTCGAGGCCGGCGAGTGGGGCCAGCGCTACCGGGCGATCGTGCCGATGTGGCGACGGCAGTGGGAAGAGGTCGTGCCGTTCTTTGCGTTCACCGCGCCGGTGCGCACGCTGATCTACACGACCAACGCGATCGAGAGCCTGCACAGCCAGGTGCGCAAATCGATCCGCAACAAGGGCCACTTTCCATCCGACGAAGCCGCGCTCAAACTCATCTGGCTGAGCCTGCGCTACATCGTCGGCAAGTGGACCAACAGGCCCCTGTGCTGGAGCGCGGCGCGAACGGAGTTCGCCATCCAGTTTGAAGACCGCTTTACTGTCGGGCCATGAGTACCATGACTCGCACACAAAATTTCTGACAGGCTCCTCTCGGCGCTCTTCGCGCGCTGCACTCCGTCTGTCACAACACCCCCTTTCCTGGCATGCGCCGGTCCGGTCGCGCGCGCGAAATTCCTAGCCAATCACGCCGTCGAAACCGTCGTGAAGGCGAGCGAATGGTATAGCGCAAACAGGGCTTTGAGCCGACGCTGGAATTGCCCTAAAAACGGGCGGATGCGGTGCCGCAACCGGGCCTTGGATCGAACGCCGGAACCGTCGAAACGGCGAGCGAGCGACGTAACGCAGCCGGGTTTCGAACCGACGCCGGAATCGTCGAAATGGCGGGCGAGTGACCTGACGCAACCGCGTTTCGAACCGACGCCGGAACCGTCGAAGAGGCGGGCAAATGACGAGGCGCGAATGGGTTTTTGAAGTGGGCTACCGCCGCGAAGCGGGCGGGAAGTGCGGGCGCGGACCACCACGCCAAACGGACCGCCGAGTCAAAACGTGCGCGGACCACTACCCGAAAAATACTAGACGCCACTCGCTACGAAGTGGCGGTGTAAACGCGCTTTCTTTTGCCTACTTTTCTTTGCGCGAGCAAAGAAAAGTAGGTGCGGTCCCGCACAGGGACGATCCAGGCAAACCAACGCGAAACCGGGACAACCAAACCAAACCAAACCAATCCAAACCCTACCCCTCACCCCTTATAAGCAACACAATCCACCTCAACCCGACAATCAATCACCATACTCGACACCACACACGCCCGCGCCGGCGGGTTCTCCCCAAAGTACTCTTTAAACACCTTATTGAACGAAGCAAAATCCCGCGGATCATCGAGCCACACGCCACATCGAACAACATGCTCGGCCCCATACCCGGCTTCTTTCAAAATCGCGAAAACGTTCTGAATCGCCTTGTGCGATTGCTCAACAATCCCGCCATTGATCACTTCGCCGTTTTCCATCGGCGTCTGCCCCGACACGAACAACCAGCCGTCGGCTTCGACCGCACGCGCAAACGGCATCGTCTGTCCGCCCGTTCCCTTCCCACCTTCCACGCCATAACGCTTCATCTCAACACTCCTTAAAAAGTCATCCCGCGCAATTCAATCGTCGCTGGATCAAAATCAGAAAACACCGGCTGCATCGACGACCTTCGCGCCGCGCGCCACAAAATGCCCCGCCCGTTCACCCGTCGCCGCACCG
This sequence comes from Paraburkholderia sp., assembly GCF_028283785.1. Classification (GTDB taxonomy): domain Bacteria; phylum Pseudomonadota; class Gammaproteobacteria; order Burkholderiales; family Burkholderiaceae; genus Paraburkholderia. The sequence continues at coordinate 122,989 of NZ_JAPWKB010000004.1, forward strand.
TCGAGATACGACAACACGCCATTCACCCACACCGCATCGATTCCCTCGGCCGCCTGCTGCGGCTTCTCGAACGTCGCGGCATCCCGCACCTTCGCCGGATCGAACAACACCAGATCGGCGTGATAGCCGATGTGCACTTCGCCACGCTCGGTCAATCCGTAACGCCGCGCGGTCAGACCCGTCATCTTGCGCACCGCCTCCTCGAGCGGCAACAGTCCGGCGTCGCGCACGTAGTGCCCGAGCACGCGCGGAAATGCGCCCCACAAACGAGGATGCGGCAACGGATCGTTCGGCAATCCGTCCGAGCCGACCATCGTCGCGGGATGCGACAGGATGCGCCGCACATCGTCCTCCGACATGTTGTGATACACCGCGCCCGCCGGCTGCAAGCGCTTGCCCGCCTCCTGCTGCGTCACGCCCCATTCGGCCGCAATCTCCTTCACCAGCTTGCCCGCCATTTCCGGATGCGGCTCCGACCACGTAATCGTGATGTCGATGTCGCCCGTCACCTGCTTCAGATCCAGCGTCGACGAACTCCGGTTGTACGGATAACAGTCGCAACCGATCGGCTGCATCTTGCGCGCACCATCCAGCGACGCCAGCACGTCCACACTGCGCCCCCAGTTCGACGGCCCCGCGCATTTCAGATGCGAAATCACCACCGGCACGCGCGCATGACGCCCCACCCGATACGCCTCGTCCATCGCATCGAGAATCGCGTCGAACTCGGTTCGCATATGCGTCGTGTACAACGCGCCCGCGGCGGCCAACGGTTCGGCCAGCGCCATCACTTCTTCGGTCGGCGCGGCAAACGCGGACCCGTAAGCCAGCCCCGAACTCAATCCCAACGCGCCATGCGCCAACGCCTCTTCGAGCTGCGCACGCATTGCGCCGATTTCCGCGTCGGTGGCGGCGCGGTCGAGACGGTCCATCTGGTTGTTGCGCAGCGCGGTATGACCGACCAGCGCACCCACGTTGACCGCCGGACGCGCGGCATTCACGGCGTCCACGTATGCGGCGAACGTCGAATAACTGAACGCGTCGCGCTCGCCGAGGAGATTCATCGGATCGGGCGGATCGCCCTTCAACGTCACCGGCGACGCGCTGATCCCGCAATTGCCGACGATCACCGTCGTCACGCCTTGCGTGATCTTCGGCAACATCTGCGGCGAGCGGATGACGTGCGTGTCGTCGTGCGTGTGAACGTCGATGAAGCCCGGCGCCAGCGCGCGGCCGTTCGCCTCGATCACCTCTTCGGCAAGCCAGTTCGACAGATTGCCGATCGCCGCGATCTTGCCGGCGCGAATCGCGACGTCGCGCTCGACCGGCGGCGCGCCCGTGCCGTCGTAAAGCAACGCGCCGACGATCAACGTATCTGCAGCTTCAGGATGCGAATGCATGTATCAGTCTCCTAGCGGTTGTCGGTCGCCGCCACCGCGATGCGCGTCGAGCGCGTGCTTCATGCGGCGCAGCAATTCGCGGCTCTCGTCGCCCTGACTGACGGCGAGTTCGGTGACGAGCACGTCGAGTGCCATCATCATCGCGTAGCGCGACGACGACGGCTTGTAGATAAAGTCGGTTTCGAATGCGACGATCGGAATCAGCCAGTCGGCCAGCCGCGCGAGCGGCGACGCGGGCGCGGTCAGCGTGATCAGCGTCGCGCCGTAACTGCGCGCGATCCGGCAGTTATCGACCACTTCCGGCACCCGGCCGGTCGTGGACAGCGCAATCACGACGTGATCGCGCGACACCGTGCTCGCGACCATCCGTTGCAGCAAACCGTCCTGATACGTGGCGACCGGACGGCCGAGGCGCACCAGACGAAAGCGCATTTCGTCGGCGAGTGCGGTCGAGCCGCCGCCCATGCCGAACACGTAGATCATTTTTGCGTCGCGCAACGCGGCGGCCGCCTCGGCGATCGGCGCCTGCCGCAACAATTGATGGTTATGCGTGAGCACCGTCTGCAATTCATCGTAGACACGCGTGGCGATCGAGTGCGGCGCGCCGTCGATCGCGGCCGGACCGGGCTGCAGAAAACGCTGTCCGACCGCCGCTGCTTGCGCCAACCGCAATTTCAGTTCGCGCACATCGCGACACCCGACCGCTTTCGCGAACCGCGTGACGGTCGCGACGCTCACCTGCGCCTGCGCCGCCAGCGCGCCGATGCTTGCGCGCGATGCGCCCGTCAGATCGTCGAGGATCAGCGCGGCCACCTTGCGCTCGGCCGAACGCAGATCCGGCGCGCATTCGGCAATGCGCGCGACGATATCGAAAGCGAGCGGTTCGACTGTTGAATTCATATGACACCGTGGGGACGCAAAACGGCACGCACCTTGCCGCCGAATGCCGTGGTACTAAATAACATTTTCGGTTCAATGCTACTTTCGGTAACATATCCGAGTCAAATCAATTCCGATTTATCTGGCCGATGGAGCAGTGTGACATGAAAGTTACAAACTATCAGGGCGCGACAATCGATCCGTACAGCAAGGGTTTGGGGCAGGTCCCGGGCGCCACGATCCAGCTGACCGACGCGGCGCGTCTTGAATGGAATCTGCTGAACGAAGATGTAAGCCTGCCGGCCGCCGTGCTGTACGCGGACCGGATCGAGCACAACCTGAAATGGATGCAGGCGTTCGTTGCCGAATACGGTGTGAAGCTCGCGCCGCACGGTAAGACCACGATGGCGCCGCAACTGTTCCGCCGTCAGCTCGAAACCGGCGCGTGGGGCCTGACGCTCGCCACCGCGCATCAGGTGCGCGCCGCGTATCACGGCGGCGTGTCGCGCGTGCTGCTAGCCAATCAGCTGGTCGGGCGCCGCAACATGACGATGATCGCGGAATTGCTCAGCGATCCCGATTTCGAGTTCTTCTGCCTCGTCGATTCCGTCGAAGGCGTCGATCTGCTGGGCGCGTTCTTCGGCTCGGTCAACAAGCCGCTTCAGGTGCTGCTCGAACTCGGCGTGCCGGGCGGCCGCACCGGCGTGCGCGACGACGCGCAACGCCACGCAGTGCTTGCCGCGATCGCGCGCTATCCGGATACGCTGAAGCTGGCAGGCGTCGAGTTGTACGAAGGCGTATTGAAAGAAGAAGACGAAGTGCGCGCGTTCTTGCGCAGCGCGGTAGACATCACGCGCGCGCTGGTGGACGAAGGACGCTTCGCGCGCACGCCGGCTGTGCTGTCCGGCGCGGGTTCTGCGTGGTACGACGTGGTGGCGGAAGAATTCGCGAAGGCGTCCGACGCGGGGCGCGTCGAAGTCGTACTGCGACCGGGATGCTATCTGACACACGACGTCGGGGTGTATCGCAAGGCGCAGACGGATATCTTCGCGCGCAATCCCGTGGCAAAGAAAATGGGTGAAGGATTGTTGCCCGCGCTACAGCTTTGGGCCTATGTGCAGTCCATTCCCGAACCCGAGCGGGCGATCATCGGTCTGGGCAAGCGCGACGCCGCATTCGATGCGGGCATGCCCGAGCCGGCGCGTCACTATCGTCCGGGCACCGAAGCGCCGCGCGCGGTTACCGCGAGCGAAGGCTGGGAAATTACCGGCATGATGGATCAGCACGCGTATCTGAAGATTCCGGCGGGCGCTGACCTGAAAGTGGGCGACATGATTGCGTTCGACATCTCGCATCCGTGCCTGACGTTCGACAAATGGCGTCAGTTGCTGGTGGTCGATGCATCGTACGACGTGACGGAAGTGATCGAAACGTTCTTCTGAGCGCGAACGACGCAGATCGCCTTATATGGACAAACGGCGCGAGTATTCACTCGCGCCGTTTGTCTTTCACTGCCCGACTTCAATCAGCGCTCACAGCCCGCCGGTTTCCGTCCGGACCGCTTTCGCGGCCGCGCCGGGCGCCCCCGACCCGCTCGTCGACGCCGCGCCGACCTCGCCGATTCTCACCTCCAGCAATTTCAACGCGTTCGACAACGCCGCCAGCGCGTCGTCGGGAAGTGCGGCCATCGTGTCGTGCAAGAACGCATTGCGCGCGGGCAGACTTGCCTGCGTCGCCTCGCGACCGGCGTCGGTCAGTTGCACATTGGTGATGCGGTTATCGCGCGTGTCCATGCTGCGCGCGATCCATCCCAGCGCTTCGAGCGCTTTCAGTTGACGCGTCAGCATGCCGGGATCGACCCGCAGACGCTCGACCAGCCGCTTTTGCGACGACTCGCCGTCCTGTTCGTGCAGCGCGAGCAGGATGCGCCAACGCGGCAACGGATGGCCGACTTGCGCCTCGAACGCCGACATGAAACTCCGATACGTGCGTCCGAATTGATGAACGATAGCGACGCGGTCCTGTTCTTCCATGATGTGTCTTTGAAGCGGTATGTGGGAGCCCGGCGCTCAGTCGGCGAGAATCGTGGGCTCGACGTGGCGTTGCAGCTTGATCTGCGGCACACGGCGGCTTTGCCAGATCGATACGACCGCGATCACCGCGGCCAGCGCCAGCCCGATATGAATCGCCGCGACCAGCGCTTCGCGCGCGGCTTCGAGCAGCATCGCGCCGTTATGGCCGGTGTTGGTCATCTGACCGAGCAGACGCGACTGCGCGTCGTGATTGATCAGGATCTGCGGGTCGCCGAGATCGACGAACCACTGGCTCGCGTGATCGCGATCGAGCACGCTGCGCACGCCGCTCGCGTACATATGCGAGATCAGCGTGCCGGTCAGCGCCGTGCCGATCATCCCGCCGATCATCCGCAACGATTGCAGCAGCGCGGTCGCAATACCGAGATGTTCGCGACCGGCGGTTTGCTGCGCGAAGATCGTCAGGTTCGGCATCACGAAGCCGAGTCCGAGACCGCCGACCATCATGAACGCCATCAACATCCATTGCGGCATCGAGCGGGTGGCGATCACCGTGCCGAGGCACGACAGCGCCATGCACGTGAAGCCGAGATACAGCATCAGATTCGGATTGCGGATCCGCGACACGATCCGGCCATTGGCGATACTGCCGATCGTGATGAACACGACCAGCGGCGTAATCACCAGACCGGCGTCTTTCGGCGACATCCCGAAACCGCCCTGAAACAGCAGCGGCGCGTAAAACAGCAGCGAAAACATCGTGAAACCGCCGAGCACGGCGAGCGTGAACAGCGCAGCGAGGCTGGGATTGCGAAACATGTCGACCGGCAAAATGGCTTGCGGAAAGCGCTTTTCCCACTGCCACAACCCATAGGCGGACGCGACGCTGACGGCCAGCAAGGTCGCTGCGGTCCACGTGACGCCGTGCTTCGGCAGCAGTTCGACGAACAGTTGCAGACAGCCGAGCGCAACGGCGATCAGCAGCGCGCCGGGCCAGTCGAGACGCATCTTTCCTTCGTGCGCGACATGCCGCAGATGCGGCAGAAAACGCCACACGAAAAACAGCGACAACAGGCCGACCGGTAGATTCACGTAGAACACCGAGCGCCAGCCGTAGTACTGCGTCAGAAAACCGCCGAGCGACGGCCCGACCGCGTTCGCGATGCCGAATGCGGAACTCATCAGCACCTGCCAGCGCAACCGGATCACGGAGTCGGGAAACAGATCGGGGATGCAGGCGAACGCCGTGCCGACCAGCATGCCGCCGCCGATGCCTTGCAGGCCGCGCGCGAGCACGAGAAACAGCATGTCGTCGGCGGCGCCGCACAACACCGAAGCCGCGGTGAACAGCACGATCGACGCGATCACGAATGGCTTGCGACCGTAATAGTCGCCGAGCCGCCCGAAGATCGGCACGGTAATCACGGAAGTGAGCAGATACGACGTGGCGACCCACGCGTACAACTCGAAACCCTTCAGTTCGGCGACGATAGTGGGCAGCGCGGTGCCGACCACGGTCTGGTCGAGCGCGACCAGCATCGTGACGAAGGAGATGCCGAGCATCGCCAGAAGAGATTCACGGAACGGTAAAACTTGCCCACTCGAGTGATGGGCGGCGGTATGGACAGCCATTTTTGATAGCGCAATAGTTGACGCGTCAAGCGATCGGGAATCATACCACTTTGCGCGGCTCTAATCCGTCACGAACCGACCTGTTTTGTGATGGGTTGGTCATACAAATCACAGGGTTTCAACAAGGGAGGCTTATGGAGTCCACGCCGCTCACCGCGTCGCCGACGACGCTGTCGAATGACGATCTGATCGCGCTCCGACGCGCGAAGCACGAACTGGAAAGTCCCGCGCTGGCGATGAAACTGGCGAGCATCGTCGGCTCGCCGCTCGAAAAGCTGATTGCGCGAATGCCCGCGATAGCCAACGAAAAAGTCACCGACGCGACTCAGGCCGCGCTTCGCAAATGCTTGCAGATCGCGCTGCGCACGCTCGGCCGCAGCGATCCGGCGATGTCGCTCGCCACGCCCGATAAACCGAGCAATCTGCTGCACAAGTTCGCGGTGGCGACCACCGGCGCAGCGGGTGGCGCGTTCGGTCTGTTCGCATTGCCGGTCGAATTGCCGGTCACGACGACGCTGATGTTCCGCTCGATTTGCGATATCGCACGCAGCGAAGGCGAGAATCTGACGGGTATCGACGCCCAATTGCAGTGTCTGACGGTATTGGGAATGGGCGGCACGTCGAAGTCCGACGACGATGCGGATTTCGGCTACTTCATCATGCGCGGCGCGCTGGCGCAGGCCGTATCGAAGGCATCGACGGAGATTGCGAGCAAGGGTTTTACGACGCACGGTTCGGCCGCGTTGCTGCGCTTGCTCAACACGATCGCCGGGCGTTTTTCGGTGCAGGTCAGCGAACAGATCGCAGCCAAATCGATCCCGGCGATCGGCGCCGTGCTCGGTGCAATGGTCAACACCGTGTTTATCGACCACTTCCAGCACGTCGCGCACGGCCACTTCACGGTGCGGCGACTGGAGCGCCAGTACGGCACGGACGTGGTCGAAGCCGCGTATCAGACCATCGACGTCGCGCTGGACGCTTGACTGGATTGTCCGGATTCGGACATCCGGTCGTGCGCGTCGCGCGTGGCCTCGCGGATAAACGCGGCCGCGCGATCCAGCGCGCGGTTCGCTTCCGGGATAAACGGCGTGAACATCTGCCACACGTGCGGCATCTTGGGCCACACCTGCATATCGACGGGCACGCCCGCGCGACGCGCGTTGTCGGCGACGCGAAGCGAATCGTCGAGTAACACTTCCGTGCTGCCCGCCTGAATCGACAACGGCGGCAAGCCGCGCAGATCCGCATACACCGGCGACGCGTACGGATGCGTGCCGGGCGTCTCCGCGAGATACAGCTTCGCGGCACGTTCGATCGATTCGCCATGGAACATGGGATCGACACCGTCGTTGCTCTTGAGGGTCGCGCCGGTCGCGGCGAGGTCGGTCCACGGTGAAAACAGCATCGCGCCTGCGGGCATTGCGTCGCCGGCGTCGTGAAGCGCAACCAGCGTGGCGAGCGCGAGACCGCCGCCCGCCGAGTCGCCGGCAATGACGATCGATTGCGCGGCAATGCCGTCCGCGATCAACCGGCGATACGCTGCGAGCGCGTCGTCGAGTGCGGCGGGAAACGGATGTTCAGGTGCCAGCCGGTAGTCGAGCGAAAACGCGGACGCGCCTGCGCGGGTCGCGAGGCCGAACACGATCGAGCGATGCGATCGCGGCGAGCAAAAGTAATAGCCGCCGCCGTGCAGATAAAGAAGGGTTGTGCGGTGCGCCGACGGGGCTGACATGCCCGGCGTGTCCGGTACGTCCGGTACGTTCGGCAGCGGTTCGATCCATTCGCCGCGCAACGGGTCTGCGTCCGCGCCGTATTGCTCGCGAAGCCGCCAGCCGCGCGGCACTTTCGGCGAGTAAGCGCGCTTCGCCGTCATCTTGCGCGCGTACTCGACGCTGATCTCGGACTTCATCGTAGCCGGCCGAAACTGCCGACGCAAAAACCAGCAGGCCAGCGAACTTTGCCAACTCATCGGGGCACACTCCATGAACGGTCATATGTCATGGTACGTGCGTGTTGCCCGACGCCGCTGGACGACGACTTCTAATTCGAGACAATGGAAGCGATGAGGCGATGACGTGGGTAGCGTGCGTTGTGCCCATCATGCAGCGCAAATCATGCCGACGGCGCGAATGGCCATGCCGACGCCTGACGTGTCATCCGCGGCGACGCTCAGTTCGCCGGTAACACCTGGCCGCGAATCTCGCCTGCCGGGTTCTGCGCCGAGTGGATATTGAAGTACCACTGACCGGCCATCAGATCGGTGACCTGGCGTTCCGTCAGCACGGCGGAGCCTTTGATCGGGCTGGCGAGTGCGTTCTTTTCGATTGGTACCTGAACTTTCGCGTTCTGGCCGACGGGCGCGGGACCGTGGAAATGCGCGCCGGTCACCGCCGATGTGAAGCCGTCATAAGTGACCGTCCATTGCAACGACCGGGTGGACGTGTCGAAGTTGGCATTGAGCTCGCCGTGTGCGTGACTGACGCGCGGCGGAACTTCACTCGACGGTTGCAGGTTGGCCTTGAGCGCGACGGTATCGGCATACGCGGCACTGGACGCGAACGCCAGACATACCGCAATCAAACTCAGGTTTCGAAGCGCAAACATGGTGGTCTCCGTGCTCAATGCGGCGCTGCAAAGCGACGGACACCCGCCACCCTGCCCGCGACGCCACCACATACTAGAGCAAAACCTTTGCAAAAGTGTATGGGCGCAAACCGTGACTTGACGTAGACATTCACGTGCAAGGCAAGAAAGCGGAAAGGCGCCGTGCACGGCGCCTTTCCTCACGAAGCTCGACTACTGCTTAGAAGCGGTGACGAATGCCCGTCGTCACGACGACTTGCGTCTTGCTCGACGACGGCGCGTTCGTGCCGTAGATCTGCGTCGAACCCTTCGCGCTCTCCGTGCCCAATGCGGCGACACCTTCGGCGTAGAGGTCGGTGCGCTTCGACAGCGCGTAGTCGGCTTGCAGGCCGAACTGGTTCCAGTGCGTCGCAGCAGCGACGCCGCCGCCCGTCGCCTTGCCCTGCACGTAGGTGTAGGCCGCGCCCAGTGCGAGTGCCGGCGTCAGGTTGTAGCGGCCGTTCACTTCGATGTTATTCAGACGCAGCGAACCGTCGCTCAACGCGAACTGATAGCGGGTCGATGTGTAGACGACACCAACGTTAGCCGGTCCGAATTCGTAGCTGCCGCCCGCGCCCCACGTACGCTGATTCTTGCTCATCAACGCCGGCGAGATGCCATCCGCCGATGGCGCGTCCTGCACTGCGCCACCGGTGTTGGTATTCACGCCCTGGGTTTGCAGATAGGCCGCGCCGAGCTTGATCGGACCGTTCTGATAGCCCGCACCGACGCTGTACGCGCGGTTGTTTGCAAAGCCGCCGGTCTGGTTCGAGAAGCCGTACAGGCCGCCGAACGACAGGCCGGCATAGTTCGCGCTCTGATACTTGACCGCGTTGTTGATACGCAGCGACGAGTCGGCGTTGTCGTTGTCGAACGGGTGCGAGAAGTACGTGCCGCCCCAGCTTCCGGCCGCCGTCAACGGGCTGACGAAATCGACCATCGAGTCGTACTGGCGACCGAGCGTGAGCGTACCGAATTGCGACGACACACCGACGAACGCCTGACGGCCGAACATGCGGCCATCTTGCGCCGACGTACCGTTCATCACGTTGAAGCCGCTTTCCAACGTGAAGATGGCCTTCATGCCACCACCGAGGTCTTCCGCGCCACGCAAGCCCCAACGGCTTCCCGACAGGTTGCCGCTGGTCATCCGGTACGCCGCGCCCTTGCTGACGTCACCGTTTGCTTTGGTCGTGATTTCGTTGTTCACGTAGCTAAAGCCTGCGTCGACCACGCCGTAGAGCGTCACGCTGCTTTGCGCGTAAGCCGCACTCGCGAAGGTGGCCGAAACAGCCGCGAAAACTAATGCCTTTTTCATGTCGATTCCTAAATGCTGGACCTGTTGATCCGATTTTTCTGCACAGCGCGAGTGCAGTTCATGCATGTGCGCCGCGCCAACGCTGCCCGCTTTTGACCGGACACCGGCTGATCTGCAGAACCGAGTTTAGGTTGACGACTTTCGTTGCGACCACGTCGGCAAACACAAAAGCCTTTTTGAATTACTCGAATATTTCAGCTCAACCACCGACTAACGCTTTCTATTCAAGGCCTCGCCCTATCTCCTTAACTGCTTCGCGATCCTTATCTAAATAAAGCGTTGTCGTTCAACCACAAAAAGGATTCGGGATATCCCTACGCACGCTTCTGATTACGCTGCACCCCCGGACGATGCAGTTGAACTAAGATCCGAAAATCCGGGTTCGTGCTGATACTTACCCGGTGCACATCCATGCAGTTGCTTCGCACCCGTTGCCAATCGGTTTTAGCCTTACCTTGAAGATGAATCAGTTGCAGGCCATGCGGGTCTTTTTACAGGTCGCGGAAAACGGCTCGTTCGGACGGGCGGCGGCCAGCATGGACTTGTCCAATGCAGTGGTGACGCGTTATGTCGCGTTGCTCGAGTCGCATCTGAGTACGCGTTTGATCAACCGGACAACGCGCAGCGTGTCGCTGACGGAAGCGGGTCTTGAATATGCGGAGGGGTGCAGGCAACTGCTCGATCAACTGGAAACGATGGAGTCACGCGTCGCGACGAGTTCGAGCGTCCCGGCGGGCACACTGAAGCTCGTGGCGATTGCGTCGTTTTCGTTATTCGGTCTTACACCGCTGTTGCAGCGTTACCGGGCGTCTCATCCTGACGTGAAGCTTGCTGTCACGTTGCTGCATCGGCCGGTGGATCTGATCGAGGAAGGTTTCGACGTGGGCATCGTCGGACCGGGTCAGGTGAGTTCGGGAACGTTGATCAAACGGTCGCTGTTCGTGGTCAAGGCCATTGCGGTTGCGTCGCCCGGCTATCTCGCGGCTTACGGTTTGCCTTCTACGCCGCCGGATCTCGCATTGCATACGTTCCTCGCGCCGTCGGCGAACATTCACAGCACGGCGTGGGATTTCGCCGCCCCTGACGGCCGCGAAGAAACAGTGGAGCTGGAGCCCGCCTACGCGGTCAACAATGCCGTGATGTTGCGCCAGGCGGCGCTTGCCGGCATGGGCGTCACCATTCTTCCGGAAAATCATGTCGCGGCCGACCTCACAAACGGCGCGCTGATTCATGTGCTGCCAACCTATCGGATCGTCCACGCAGACAAGGAAGTGTCGCTGGTATATCCAGGGCGGCGTCATGTGCCGGCTAAAACGCGCTCCTTCGTCGATTTCACGGTCGCTTACTTCAGGGGCGGCGCGTTACCGCCCCTCCCGATGGATTTTTCAAACAGTGAATTGCGAGATTTGCGATAAATGAAAACGCCGACCGCGAGTATCCTTCGCATTGCGAGAAGTGACTTCTTCATCGAAGAGGTCTCCAAGTCTTAACGCGGCCTAGGCCGCGTTTTTTTTCGCCTGTACGAGATGCGGTGGCGCTCGCGCTGACTCACGCGAGCAACGCCGCCTGCTCTTCGATGCCGTCCAGCATCGCATTGCAGCGAACGGCCAGCGCCGCGCCGTCCTCGCGTAATGCGTCCGCACTTTTCGACGTCATCCCGATGCGATAGTCCTGCAACGCCGCAAGTAGCGGCGGATACTGCAACACGCCCGCCGCCCCCGACACCCGGTGATGCCACTCTCGCAGCGATTCGACATGCGCCGTGTCGAGCAACGGTGCGAGCGCCCGCACGTCGTCGCGAACCGATGTGACAAACGAGTCCAACAACGCCTTCACCGTCGATTCACTGCCCCAAAGCTGCGTCATATGTGCGAGATCGACCGGCACGAATGCGCGGTTCAACGTCGGCATCGACAGACCGGGCGCCGCGCCGCCACCTTCGGGTTCCACTGCGGAAACGGGGCGCGCCGTATCGACGCCGAACCATCGGCTGAGATATTCGCGCAGCGTCGCCAGCCGCGTCGGCTTCACAAGACAGTCGTCCATCCCGGCATCGCGACAGAGCCGCAAGTCTTCCGGTGCGGTGTTCGCGGTGATGCCGAGAATCGGCAAGTGACGGGTTCCCCCACCGTCGCGCTCCTGCTCGCGCACATTCCGCGCCAACTCATAACCAGACAGATTCGGCATATGACAGTCGGTGATCAGGAACGCGTAGATGGTTTCGTCCAGCGCGGCGAGCGCTTCTGCGCCGTCGTTGACGACGTCGCATGCAAACCCGAGCAGCGCGAGTTGATGCCGGATCAACTCCTGATTGACCGGATGATCTTCGGCAACGAGGATCAAGCGGCCGCTTGCAATTGCCCGCTCCCGGTCGGGTGGCGCGGCGATTGCCTCGGCTGCGCCGGTGCTGCGCGGCGACGGCGTCGATAACCCCGTCAGCGCGGCCGCGCAAGCCGCGTTGAGTCCACGCCACGACAACGGATTGATGCTCACCCGCACCGTATCGTCGAGAATGCGGTAGCCCGTCGGCTTCGGTTTTTCTGTCAGACACACGACACGCGCACTTCCACGCGCCGCCGCTGGAAGATCGACGTCTTCACTCACGAAAATCAGATCGAGGTTCGCGAATGCGAGCGGATCGTCGAGTTCCGCTGCGCCGGGCGCAATGCGCCGCAAGGCGATACCGAGCGCCTGCCCGAAATGAACAAGTGCCTGCGCGACACGTTGATCGCTGACGATCACCACCCCTCGCTTGCCGCGCAAACCACCGAGCCGATACATCGACATCTCAACCGGCATCGTGATGCGAACGGTGATCTGCGTGCCTTCGCCCGGCACGCTGTGCAACGTCAGTTCCCCATCCATCAGATCGATCAGCTTGCGGCAGATGGTCAGGCCGAGTCCCGTCCCGCCGAAACGCCGCGTCGTTGACGATTCCGCCTGCACGAACGGTTCGAACAGCCGCGCCTGCCCTTCGGGGTCGATGCCGATGCCCGTGTCGGCGACCGTCATTTCAAGGGTTTGCCGCGCGCCGATATCGCGCGCGACCGTCACGTTGACATCGACTTCGCCCGTCTGCGTGAACTTGATCGCGTTGCCGAGCAGATTGAACAGGATCTGTCGCAGGCGCACGCTGTCGCCGCGCAATGTGGCGGCCACTTCCGGCGCGATATCGACGCGTACCTTCAGGCCTTTTTCATGCGCCCGTCCCGCCAGCAACCCGACCGCGCTATCGACCATTTCGCGAATGTCGATCGGTTCGGCTTCCAGCGTCAGACGCCCGGCTTCGATTTTCGAGAAGTCGAGAAGATCGTCGAGAATCTGTAAAAGCGCCCCTGCCGATTCGTGGATCATGCCGAGCATTTCACCCTGATCCGCATTGAGCGGCGTGCGCTCCAGCACTTCGACCAGACCGAGCACACCGTTCATCGGCGTGCGGATTTCGTGGCTCATCATGGCGAGGAAATCGTCTTTTGCGCGCGACGCGGCTTCGGCCTGGTCGCGGGCGCGAGCGAGTTCATCGGAGCGCGCATGTTCGACGCTTGCATCGACCCAATAGCCGCTCCACACGACGCTGCCGTCCGGCTCGCGACGCGGCACGAGTTCCGCGCGAACCCACTTCAGACCTTCGTCGCCGATCAGGCGAAATTCCATATGCAATGGCGTGCCGTCGCTGGCCGAGCGCGACAGATCGGCGAGCAGCAACGGCAGATCGTCTTCGAATACACGCCCGAAATCGACCTCGCCGCGCTGCATCCGGACGTTACCCTCGACGCCAACCAGATGCGTCGTGTCACCGCCGATATACGGCATCGTGTAAGTGCCGTCAGGGTCACGTCGCAACTGGAACACGACCGCAGGCAAGGATCGCGTCACGTCGAATAGCCGCCGCTCCGTGTTGCGCGCGAGCATTTCGGTGCGGCGAATATCCGTGATGTCCACCATCGTACCGAGCACGCAAACCGGCTTTCCGCTAACGCCATGACACATCGCCGACCAGAACAGGCCATGCCGGATATCGCCCGCGCGCCCGGCAAATTCGAGCTCCACAAACGCACGCTCGCCCGTTTCGAGCATATGGCGCGTCATGCTTTCGATGCTGCCGGTATTCGCCGAGCCCCACGCCTCCACTTCGACGCTGCGCCGTCCGATCACGTGCGCGCGTTGCAAGCCCGAGCATTCCTCGAATGCACGATTGATGGCGATATATCGCCCGTCCAGGTCTTTTGCGACGAGCGGATACGGCACCATCTCCATCATGGTCTGCTGGAAATTCAGTTGCGTGGCCAGTTCGCCTTCCGTGTGCTTGCGCAACTTCACTTCGCGCTGAAGCAGCATGTAGGCGCGCAGCGTCACCAGCAGCGCAACCGCGATACCGATCAGCAGCGGCAACAGCCGGACCGCCGTAATGCTCCAGACCGGTGACGCATTCTGTGCGACACCGATCCACTTCTGGTGAATGCGCTGCTTGTCCGACGCGGGCATGGCCACCAGCGCACGGTCGATCAGACCGACCAGCGGCGCAAGATCGGGACGCACGGCGAAACCAAGCCCATCGGTTTGATTGAGCGTGGCGAGAATCTTGAGCGCGCCGACATCGCGCTGCGTCAGTTCGACATCGACGGCGGCGGAATTGCCGATCGCGACGTCGGCGCGGCCCTGCTCGACGAGATCGAGCGCGGCATCGAGCGTCGGGACGACGATCATCGTGGCGTCCGGAATGGCGCGCAGGTCGGGTGGCATCGAGCCGGCAAGATGAGTCGAAACGGCGATGCGGCGTCCGGCGAAATCCGCTGGGCCGCGCGCCGCCGGTTCGCTTTGACGACCGACGATCACCAGCGGCCAGGTTTCATACGCACGCGTATGTAGCGACTGGGCGAGGCGCACGTCCGCGCGCGACGCGGTGGCCAGCATCGCGAGATCGCCTTGCTGAAACGATGAAATGGCGCTTGCCCAGTTATCGACGGGCGCGACAGTCAACGTGATGCCGAGCACCCTGCTCAGGTAGTCCAGATACGCTTCGGCGACACCGCCCGCTCGACCGGCCGGATCGACCTGACTGAACGGCGGCCAGCCGCTGTCGAAGCCGACCGTCAACGGCGGCAGCGCAAGCAACCAGGCCTGCTCGTCAGGTGTCAGCACGAGACGGCGTGGGGAAGCGTCACGCGTCTGTGCCGCACGACTGCCAAGCCAGCGCGCGCGCATGTGCGCTTCGGTGCCGGCCGGCAGCCGGGTCAGCGACGTATCGAGCTGGTCGCGAAGCGCGGTCTGCGAGCGCGGCACCGCGAACCGCAACTCGCCGGTCTTGCCAGTTTCCTCGAAGGCCACGCGCAATTCGCGCGCACGCGTGTCGGCAAGACCGAATTGCACCGTCGGCGTGAAGCCCACGTACACGTCCGCCGCCTGCACGATAACGGCCTGCAGCGCCGCGCCCGTATCGGGATAGGTGGTGAAACGGGCGCGCGGAAAGCGTTCCCTCAGAGACCGTTCCAGCGCGAAGCCCTTTTCGATCGCGATGCGCGCGTTGCTGAGGTCAGAAGGGCCCGCCACTTTGAGCGCGCCGTCGCGGTTAATCACCACGGACGTCGACGCGCGGAAATACGGCGTAGTAAAGCGCAGACAGTGCTCGCGCTCCGGCGTTCGCGCGATGCTCATCAGCACATCGACCTTGCCAGCGCAGGCCGCCGCGAGAAGCTGTGACATGTCGCTGAACACGACAGGCGCAATCGTCACGGACGTGCCCGTCAACGCACGGAGGTAGTCGGCGCTGAGTCCGGTCAGCCGGCCGTCGGTAATGTTTTCGAACGGCGGCCAGCCGGCCTGCAGCAAGCCAACCTTCAACGTGACAGGCGCGGCACCGGTCGTCACGCTCGACGCGCCATCGGCGAAAGCCGGTGACACGTCGACGACGCTGAGCAACAACAGGCACAGGCAGGCGAACCACACGCGGCGCGCCGCATTGCGGACCACAGCGTACGTACGATTCACGGCAGTTTGAAAGGACATGAGCGTGCCCAGACTCAAACCGCTTCGTGGCGCGCTTCGTGGTGCGCGTCGAGCCGTGCGCCGCGCCGTGACGCCGGTCCGGACAGCCGCGGATACAAAAAGCCCGCGAGCACCGCGCCCGTCAGCGGCGCGGCCCAAAACAGCCACAGTTGATCGAGCGCCCAATCGCCGACGAACAGCGCGGGCCCCGTCGAGCGAGCCGGGTTGATCGACGCATTGGTGACGGGAATGGCGAGCAGGTAAATCATCGCGAAACACGCTGCATTGACCAGCGGCGCGATAGTCTGCGACGTGCTTTTTCGCGCCATCATCAGATTCACGGTGACGAACGCGAACGACATCATCAACTCGAGCGCCAGCGCGGAATGCAGTTGATAGTCGGACGGCGAGTGATCGCCGAAGCCGTTTGCGCCGATTTCGCTCGCTGCCAGCTCGAACCCCGGCCGACCGCTCGCCACATACACCAGCAGCGCCGTGCCCACAATTGCGCCGAGAATTTGCGCGGCAATGTACGGCACCAGATCGCGGACCGGGAAACGTTGCGCGACGGCAAAACCGACCGTGACCGCCGGGTTGAAATGCGCACCCGATAACCGACCGACCGCGTACGTCGCCGTAGCCAGCGCGAGACCGAACGCCAGCGATACTTCGAGCGCGCCATAACCAGCCTGCATCGAACCCGCGTTCAGCACCACACTGCCGCAACCGATAAACACCAGCCACGCCGTGCCCGCCGCTTCCACCAACAACCGCCTACCCAAATTCGCCATGTTGCACTCGCCTATCTGATTGCATGGCGAGCGGAAGCGCGAACGCGCCCATCTTCGGACATGCTTTTTTTAATTTCGGACTCAGGCACAGCCATCGGAATGACGACACGTCGTGTCGAACCGATGACCGCCCTCGATCCAAAAATTATCGGAGCCGGCATCCGCGGGGCTAATCGGACGAGTCTGAAAGGTGAGAAATTTCTTTCGCTCAAGCAGACGTTTCTTCGCGAGTCGATCAGTTCAAACCAAGCTGGCGCGCATAGTCGATCAACTCCGCGTCGCACGCCAACCCGAGCTTGCGCATCGCGCTGCGCTTCTGGGTGCTAATTGTTTTTCCGCTTCGGCCGAGCCGCTGCGCAATCTCGAATACCGGCATGCCTTGTGCATAAAACCGGAACACTTCCCACTCCCGCGCGCTCAACATGCCCGTTCGCGGCTGCGCCAGATCGCCATCCGGATAAATGGCTTCGCTGACGAGCGGCGACAGATACACGTCGCCGGCCATCACCGCGTCGATGGCGAGGACCAGCGCATGCGCCGCGTCGCGTTTATCGACGATCGCCATCGCGCCGATCTGCAACAAGCCCGTCAGCAGATTCGGATGACCGATCATCGTCAATACGACGACACGCGGCGGCGGCGAATCGCGCAGAATGCGGCGTAAAAATGGCACTGCATTGATGCCGCCATGAATGCCGGGCATGGAGATGTCGGACACGATGACGTCGTGCGGCGTGCTGTCCATCAATTCGGCGAGCGTTTCCGTGTCCGGCGCTTCACCGACTATCGCCACCGACCGCCGTGCTTCGAGCAGATGGCAAACGCCGAGCCGCACGCAAGCGTGATCGTCGGCAACAATTACGCGAATTATCTTTGTCATATTTTTGTTTTGCGATGAGACCGGCGCACCTGCGCAACGCGTCCCCAGGCGCGCCGGTCTTTGAATCGTTCTGAACACGCTGCACGTCTACCGGCTCTCACGCATTGCGCGAACCGGCCTATGCGGCGCGTCCCTGTCTCAGCTTCGCCTGCGTTGCCTGTCTTCGGGGATCACGCCATGTTCGGCGGCGAACCGGAAGAGCTCGGCGTCGCTATGCAAGGACAGCTTGCGCATGGCCGTGCACTTCTGCGCGCTGATCGTCTTGACGCTGCGACCCAGTCGCGACGCGATCTCGGTCACGCCCATGCCGGACGCGTACTGCGTGAATACGTCGAGTTCGCGGCGCGACAGCACCGAATGGACGTAGTCGCGCCGACGGATCAGCGTGGCGTCGGCGATCGACGAACGCACGACCGGCCCGACGTAGCATTCGCGCGCAATCGCCGAGACGATGGCAACGTGAATCAGATCGATCCGGTCCTCTTTGCTGATCACCGCGTCCGCGCCGTGTGCGATCACTTGCTGCAACACATCGGCTTTGGTTTCCATCGTCAGGATGACGAGCGCGACATGCGGAAAGCGACACTTGAATTCGTCGATGATGGACATGGCGTTGTCGGTCAGACCGCCCGGCATATAAAGATCCGCGACGACGATGTCGCATTCGATCCGGCTCACTTTCGAAAAGAGTTGCGTCGCGTCGACCGCGCGACCGACCACCTGCATGTTCGGCACACTCGATAGCAAGTGCTCTATGGCCAGAAGAACGAGCGGGTGGTCGTCCGCGATGATGGCTTTGATGGGCTTTTTCGCATCTTCTGAATCGGTCATGCGTTCGGGTCCCCCGGTATTGTCATGTCTTCTCCACTCGCTTTCGCTGCAACCGGTCCATTGGCGAGCATCAAACATTTGTTATTCGTCAGACATAAGATTGCTCTGAAATACGACATGGTTGTCATCGGCGTTCGATCGTTCGGCATGCGAGCTACTTTCCGGGCGACGCCTGACGGCGAATGAAGGTGAACAACGCGGGATCGTTGGTGACGCCGAGCTTGATCATTGCCGCGCGCTTCAGACGATGGACGACGCGCGGATCGCGATCGAGCAGCACCGCAATCTTCGCGATCGAGTTGCCTTGCGCGAACATCCTGACCACCCAGGCTTCGCGCGAAGTGAGACGCGACAGATAGTGCGGATCGTCGGGCGGTGCGTTGGGCGGCGCGTCGGCCACCCATTCGTCGACGGCGCGGCTGAGCTGAACCTGGCCGGCCGCGACCGCGCGAACCGTCGCCGGCAGATCGGTCAGCACGCCGATCTTGTCCAGAATCGCGACGCCGCAATGCGTGTGCAACGCGCGCAGCAGCGAGCCGTTCGTGATGCCCGTCAGTACGACGATCCGCAACGCGGGCCAGGTGTCGGCGATGCGTTGCACGAGCGACATGCCGTCGTCGACGGTGGGATCGGGGTCGGGCATGGTCAGATCGGTGACGAGGACATCGCAGGGTGTTTTCTTCAGCAGATCGATCAGTCCGCTGGGGGTCGATGCCTCGCCGACGACGCAAATACCGGCGTCGGAAGCGAGCGCGGCTTTGACGCCGGATAGAACGAACGGATGGTCGTCCGCCAGGATGACGCGCAGGTTCATCGTGACCTCTCTAGATTGTTGTATGTACGTGTACAGCGCGCGTTCGCGGACACATATCGACACGCGCTTTTCAGACATGCCCGATTGACTGCATCGCATGCGACGCGTCGAGCGCGACAATCACACCATCGATGTAAGCAAATCGAAATGGGAGCTTTCTTAAAGCAGCGATATGCACATTTCGCAGCAACGGGTTTGTGAAATGCCTGAATGAAATCGTCGGGTTTTTTTGTATTTAAAAATGCTGTAATGACAATTCCGTACGGTCCACTTTGCGCGAAGTTAAACGGCAGTTGAATTGCGTCATTCATTATTTCGCGACCGGAAACGGCACACGCGCCACCGCTGCGGAGCGGCGTCGGTCAAGGCCGTGCGGCCGATTCCTGTCATTTAAATCTCATTGACGCACCCCGCAAAATCCTGCAATCTCAGTACCCGATACATAGGCATGCAGAAAATAAGTTTCTTGCCCCGCAGTGCGGTGGACTCCGCTTCCACGCACCGGCCAATGTTTAAAACAGCCACTCCGCGCAATCCGCGCCTGAGTGGTGTGTCGCTCTCGCCCTAAAGTTTTGTTCATCGCTTAGTAGTCAAAGTCAATATTGCATTGCGCTATTGACTTGCTCTAGATCAAAGAACGCGTGAAAAGATAAGCGTAGAAATACGTACACTTTCTCCGACGAGGCTTGGCGTGCATCGCAGAAACATTGGATCTTCGGTCCTACTCCTCCTGTGCCTACTGAGCGCGTTGCGCGCCGGCGCCGTTTTTGGCGCCGGGACGGACGCGCCGTCCGCACCGCCACCGCCGATGTCCGGCGCGACCGCGTCGCCCGGTGTCGCCGGACCGATGCCGTCGGCGATGGACGAGCGGGTGCGGGCGTGCACGTCGTGTCATGGCGTGCAGGGCCAGGGACTGAATAACGACTACTTTCCGCGAATCGCGGGCAAGCCCGCCGACTACCTGTTCAACCAGCTGATCGCATTTCGCGACGGCGGCCGGACCTACCCGCCGATGGGTTATCTGCTGGCGTTTTTGCCCGACGATTACCTGCACAAGATCAGCCAGTATTTCGCCGACCTGCAACCGCCGTATCCAAACGCGGATTCGAGCCCGGTTGCGGCGTCCGTGTTGCAGTACGGCGAGCATCTCGTCAAACAGGGCGATCCCGCCCGCGCGTTGCCCGCCTGCGCCGCGTGTCATGGCGCGCGGCTGACCGGCGCGCAGCCCGGCATTCCGGGGCTGCTTGGTCTGCACGCGAGCTATATCGCCGGACAGATGGGCACCTGGCGTTCCGGCACGCGTCACGCGGTCGAGCCCGACTGCATGCATTCGATCGCAGTCAAGCTGACGGACAAGGACATCACCGCCGTGTCGAGCTGGCTCGCGCGTCAACCGCGTCCGGCCGATCCGCGTCCCGCGCCGTCGTCCGCCGAACGACTGCCTCTGGCATGCGGGAGCCAACCGCAATGAAGCCGACCTTCCGCCCGATCCGCTCCGCCGCCGCGCCGCAGCCGGCCGTTCGCGCCGCCGCGCGCCGGCTTTCCAGCCGGTTTTCCGGCGGCCTCACCAGCCGGCTTCGCAGCCGGCTTCCCCGTCAGTTGATCGCGGCAGCCGCGATGATGCTTGCCGCGCTCGTCCCGCATTCGCCGACGATCGTCGCGGCGCATGCGGCCGCGCCCGCATCGGATGCGAAAGCGCAAGCGGCGCACGCCGCCGCCACCGCGACCAGCACCGACATCGTCAAACGCGGCGAATATCTCGCCCGCGCGGGCGATTGCGTCGCGTGCCATACAGCGCCGCGCGGCAAGGAATTCGGCGGCGGATTGCCGATGGAAACGCCGTTCGGCACGTTCTATTCGCCGAACATCAGTTCCGACGGCGAGTACGGCATCGGCAAATGGAGCGCCGACCAGTTCTTCCACATGATGCGAACCGGCAAGATGCCCGACGGCCGGCTGATCTATCCGGTAATGCCGATCGCGCAATACACGAAAGTCACGCGTGAGGACTCCGACGCGATCTTCGCGTATCTGAAATCCACCGAGCCGGTGAACCTGCCGAATCGCCCGCACGCGCTCAAGTTCCCGTTCAACCAGCGCAACATGCTGATCCCGTGGCGCACGCTGTATTTCCGCGAAGGCGAGTTCAAGGCCGATCCGACCAAGTCCGTCGAATGGAATCGTGGCGCGTATCTGGTCGAAGGCCTCGGACATTGCACGATGTGCCACACCAAGATCAATCTGCTCGGCGGCTCGTCGAAGAGCGAGCAGTTCGCGGGCGGCCTGATCCCGATCCAGAACTGGTACGCGCCGTCGCTGACCTCCGACAAGGACGGCGGCCTCGGCGACTGGAGCGAAAAAGACATCGTCGATCTGTTGCAGGCCGGCATTTCGGATCGCGGTGCGGTGTACGGCCCGATGGCCGAAGTCACGTATCACAGCCTCCAGTACATGAGCGACGACGACGTCAAGGCGATGGCCGTGTATCTGAAGACCTTGCCCGACAACGATCGCGGCCGCAAATCCGGACCGCCCGCCAAAACCGACACGAAGGTGTTTGCGCTCGGCGAGAGGATCTACGGCGCGAAATGCGCGATCTGCCACGGCAAGAACGGCGAAGGCGAGTTGCAGCACTATCCGCCGCTCGCCCGTAACCAGTCGATCGAAATGGACTCGGCGGTCAATCCGATCCGCATCGTGCTGAACGGCGGCTTTCCACCCGGCACCGCACGCAATCCCGAGCCCTACGGCATGCCGCCGTTCGGCCAGGAGTTGAGCGATACCGATGCCGCCGCCGTGGTCACGTATATCCGTACCGCGTGGGGCAATCATGGCAAGCCGGTCACCGCGCGCGAAGCGAACGAACTGCGCAAGGCGCCGCTGCACTGAGCGGGCGGCGACGCCTCGCGCCGAAACACCCACTCACGCTATCCAGCCCGAGCGGCTGAACTGCTGTTCCGGAGACAACGCCGATGGACGCCAACGACCCGAGCCACGACGCCCCACCCACCGACGAGGACGTCGAACGCGTGCTCGCCGCCGGACCGGCCGGCGCGATCGCCGTGGCCGGGACCGCGACGGTCATCGTGATCGCGATCTGGTTCGCGTTCTATTTCTTCGTTTTCCTACCGCGCGGTGTGATCCAGTAACCATGTCGACCGAAACACCCAACCATCCGGGCCGCGGTCACGCGGTCGCCTTGCGCGCCGAACGGCGCTGGGCCATCTTCGTCGTCGGACTGATCCTGCTGTTGCTGGTGATGGTCGTGTTTGCCGGCGTGCATTACGCGTTCATGCCGCCGTCGCGGGTCGAAACCATCGACCCGTCGCGGCTGCAACTCTCGGGCGAATTCGTCGAGGACAACCTTGGCACCGCCGTGCAGCCGGACGGCTCGGTGGTGGTGCGGTTCGTCGCCCAGCAGTACTCGTTCACGCCGCAATGCCTGCTGGTGCCTGCCGACACGCCGGTGACGATCCGCACCACCAGCGCCGACGTCGTTCACGGCCTGCTCGTGACGGACACCAACATCAACACGATGGTGATGCCGGGCTACATCTCGACGCTGACCACCCGTTTCGACACACCCGCAGAGCACCTGATGCCGTGTCACGAGTTCTGCGGTTTCGGCCACCAGACGATGTGGGCGCACGTGAAAGTGATCGACAAGGCCGCTTTCTTCGATCAGGCAAAAAACTCCCGGAGGCTCAGCTGTGTTTCACGCTAAGCGACTCGTTCTCGCGCATTTCTGGCTCGCCTTCGTCGCGTTCGTGATCGCGCTGTTTCTGGGCGCGTGGCAGATGCTGGTGCGCAGTCCGCTGCATGCCCTGGATCGGCGACCCCGAACTCTATTACCGCTCCGTCACCGCGCACGGCACGGTGATGGCCTATGTGCTACCGACGCTCGTCGCGATGGGCTTCGGCTACGCGATCGTCGAACTGGCGTTGAAGCAGGGACTGGTCGGGCTCAAATGGGCGTGGGCCGCGCTGATCGTGCTGGCGGTCGGCGCGGTGCTCGCGATGATTCCGGTCGCGATGGGCAACGCATCGGTGCTGTTCACGTTTTATCCACCGATGATCGGCAGTCCGCTGTACTACATCGGCGTGGTGCTGGTCGTCGTCGGATCGTGGATCTGGGTGGCGCTGATGGGCGTCAATCTGCACGTATGGAAAAAGGTGAATCCGGGCAAGCCGGTGCCGCTGGCGATGTATGCGAACGTGGCGGGCGCGTATCTGTGGGCATGGACCGCCGTGGGCGCAGCGCTGGAGATCCTGTTCCAGATCCTGCCGGTTGCGCTGGGCTTCAAGAACACCATCGACGCCGGGCTCGCGCGCGTGCTGTTTTCGTGGACGCTGCACGCGATCGTCTATTTCTGGCTGTTCCCCGCGTATATCGCGTACTACACGCTGGTGCCGCGCGCGATCGGCGGACGGCTGTACAGCGACTCAATGGCGCGCGTGTCGTTCATCCTGTTTCTGGTGTTCGCGATGCCGATCGGCATCCACCATCTGTTCGCCGATCCGCAGGTCGGCTCCGGCTTCAAGTTTCTGCATGCAGTGTTCACGGGCATGGTTTCCGTGCCGACGTTGCTGACCGTGTTCACGATCTGCGCGTCCGTCGAGATTGCCGGGCGGCTTCGCGGCGGCACGGGCGCATTCGGCTGGCTGAAGGCATTGCCATGGAAAAACCCGATGATGCTGGTGCTGGCGTTTTCGTTCGTGATGCTTGGTTTCGGCGGCGCGGGCGGGTTGATCAACATGAGCTACCAGTTGAACTCGACCATTCACAACACGCAGTGGGTGACCGGTCACTTCCATCTGATTTTCGGCGGCGCGATCGTGATCATGTATTTCGCGATTGCGTATGAATTGTGGCCGTATCTGACCGGCCGCTCGCTGGGGTCGTTGAGGATGGTACGCACGCAGTTGTGGCTGTGGTTCATCGGCATGATGGTCGTGACGATCCCGTGGCACTACGTCGGGCTGCTCGGCGCGCCGCGCCGGATGGCGTATTACGACTACAGCGCTCCCGGACTCGACGCGCAGGCCATCTGGGTGGCGGTATCGGCGTTGGGCGGCGTGGTGCTGGTGATATCGGGCGTGCTGTTCGTGTATATCCTCGCGAAGTCGCAATTCGGGCCCGCTCAGACGCAGCCCGAGTTTCCCGGCTTCAGCGTCGCGACGCATCCGGTGCATCACGTGCCGGCCGCGTTGAACAGCTTCGGCTTGTGGGTCGCGCTGATGATCGGTTTGACCGTCGTGAATTACAGCGTGCCGATCATGCAGCTGTTGCGATTGCAGCAGACATCGGTGCCGGCGGTCGTCGTGGGAGCGCAGCGATGAGCGACGAACGCGTGATTTCCTTGCGCAATCCCTGGTTCACGGTCAGCGTGGGCGGTGTGATTGCGATAGCGGTGATTTCCGGATTGATCGGCTTTATCTGGTTGCCGTCGCAGCATGCCGACTTCAGCAACGAGGGGTTGTGGACGACGATATGCCGGGCCGCTGGCGCACCGTCTACGTGGTATGGCAACGACGCGACCGCCGCTGCGGGTTCGACCGGGGACAAACCGAGCGACGTGGTGGTGTTGCCGCCGTTGGCGCATGTGACGGCGAGTGCCGATTCGATCGGCCGGGGCGCGACGATCGCGACGCAGAACTGTTCGATGTGTCATGGCGTGCATGGGATCGTGCAGGTGACTGCGCCGGTACTGGCCGGGCAATACGCGGACGTGATCTACAAGGAGTTGCGCGATTACCAGAGCGGGATGCGGCCGAGCGCGATCATGCAACCGATCATCGCGAATCGCAGCGATCAGGATTTGCACGATCTCGCGAACTATTACGCGTCGTTGTCGCGGACGGGGCCGGCGGAGAGTTCGGGGAACGCGGCGGGCGGTTCGGATTCGGGTTCGGCTTCTGCTTCGGACGATGCTGCTGGGCGCAGTGCTGTCAGGCTGGCGATGCAGGGCGATCCGATCCGGAATATCGCGCCTTGCGCGGCGTGTCATGGGCAACTGGATCGCAAAGGTGCCGCGCCCTGGCTCGGCGGGCAGTCGTCGGTTTATCTCGTGGGACAGTTGACGGCGTTTGCCAAGGGCGATCGGCATAACGATATCAATGAGCAGATGCGGAATGCTGCCCGGCATCTTTCTCAAGAGGAGATTGATGCGTTGGCTCGGTATTATGCTGCGCAGCAGTGATGGTGGGGGGCCTTCGGCGGGATGGGTTTTTGTTTGGTTGTCTCGGGGTCGCGGTGGTTTGCCTGGGTTTTGTTTTGGTTGTCCCGGGGTTGCGCTCGCTTGTCCCGTTTTCACGTTCGCTTGTCCCGTTTTTACGCTCGCTTGTCCCGGTTTCGCGTCGGTTTGCCTGGATCGTCCCTGTGCGGGACCGCACCTACTTTTCTTTGCTCGCGCAAAGAAAAGTAGGCAAAAGAAAGCGCGTTTACCTCGCACTTCGTAGCGAGTGGCGTCTGTCAATTTTCGGGTAGTGGTCCGCGCACGTTTTGACTCGGCGGTCCGTTTGGCGTGGTGGTCCGCGCCGCCACATCCCGCCCGCTTCGCGGCGGTAGCCCACTTCAAAAACCCATTTTCGCCACGTCACTTGCACACCGTCTCGACGGTTCCGGCGTCGATTCAAAAACCCATTTGCGCCACGACATTCGCCCGCCGTCTCGACGGTTCCAGCGTCGATTCAAAACCCATTTGCGCCACGTCACTCGCCCCCGTGTTCGACGGTTCCGGCGTCGATTCAAAACCCGGTTGCGTCACGGCATCCGCCCGTCTTTAGGACAATTCCAGCGTCGGCTCAAAGCCCTATTTGTGCCATCCCATCAGCCCGCCTTCACGATGGTCTCGACGTTCTGCGTAGCCAGGAATTTTGCGCGCGCGGCCAGACCGGCCCATGCCAGGAAAATGGGTGTTATGACGGACGGAGTGCAGCGCGCGAAGAGCGCCAGGAGAAAAAGACGGGGCTGTGCCCGTCGGCTGTCGCGGAGCGAACAGCCGGAACGAATGACTGCCTCGTCACCAAGTCCAGCGGTGCGGCAACTCAAATCGTGCGCGGACCACTACCCGAAAAATACTAGACGCCACTCGCTACGAAGTGCGAGGTAAACGCGCTTTCTTTTGCCTACTTTTCTTTGCGCGAGCAAAGAAAAGTAGGTGCGGTCCCGCACAGGGACGATCCAGGCAGACCACCGCGAAACCGGGACAACCAACCCAACCCAAACCAACCAAAACCAACCCAACCCAAACCCATCCCCCTACACCACCCCTTCCGTCCTGAACACCGCCACCGCCGCACTCAACTTCCTCGCCTGCTCTTCCAGCGACCCAGCCGCCGCAGCGGCCTGCTCCACCAATGCTGCATTCTGCTGCGTCACCTCATCCATCTGCGCAACCGCAAGATTCACCTGATCGATCCCGGTGCTCTGCTCGGTCGCGGCCGCGGCAATCTCACCCATGATCGAACTTACCCGCGTAATCGCATCGACAATCTCCGTCATCGTCGAACCCGACCGCTCCACCAGTTGCGCACCGCTCTGAACCCGCGCGGTCGAATCGTCGATCACGGTCTTGATCTCCTTCGCCGCGCCCGCACTGCGCTGCGCAAGCGACCGCACTTCGCTCGCCACCACCGCAAAACCACGTCCCTGCTCGCCCGCGCGCGCTGCCTCGACTGCGGCGTTCAACGCGAGAATGTTGGTCTGGAATGCAATACCTTCGATCACCCCGACGATGTCGGCAATGCGCCGCGAATCGTCGACCATGTTATGCATCGTGCCGACCACCTGCTGCGTCAGCGCGCCGCCCTGCGCGGCCAGCGTCGATGCGCCCTGCGCCAGCTGGCTCGCCTGCTTCGCGTTGTCGGCCGTCTGCTTCACCGTCGAAGTCAGTTGCTCGATACTCGCCGCGGTCTGCTCCAGCGACGCGGCCTGCTCCTCCGTGCGTTGCGACAGATCGGCATTACCCGACGCAATCTCACTCACGCCCGTATCGATCGATTCGGTTCCCTGACGAACGGTGCCCACCGTCGCAACCAGCGATTCCTGCATCTTGCGCAATGCAGTCGCGAGACGCCCCATTTCGTTGTCGCTCGTGACCGTCACGCGACCCGTCAGATCGCCGCTGGCAATCCGCTGAAACTGCGCAATCGTCGCGTCGACCGGATCGACGATCGCCTTCACCAGCACCACGCGTCCCAGCCACGAAAACACCAGCGCCAAGGCCATGCCAACCGCAACCGCCACACTGATCGCGTAGAACAACGCCTGCGCATCCTGAAAGCGTTTCTCCGCATGATCGAGCTGCAGTTTCTCCAGATTCAGCATCGCCTTTTCATACGCGCTATAAAGACCCGGCAACTGATGCGCCTGCAATTCCTGAAACGCCGTCTTATCGCCGGATTTCAATGCGGCCATCGCCGGTTCGACGCCTTTATGCAAAAACATATCGCGCTGATCCTGCATCTCCTTGATCAGACGCTGCTCTTCGTCGCCGGAATCGGCACGGCTCATGTAATGGGATAAACGGTCATTCGAAATCTTCAGATACTGGTCGAAACGCTTGAGTACCGCAGTCGCGCCGTCCTGATCGTTCAAATCGTTGAGCGATGCGTAAGTTGCCAGCGCGAGCCGCAGTCGCAGCAATTGACCCGCACTGCCTTCGAGGTCCGCCACCGCGGGCGTATCGACAGTGTACATCTGCTGCAACGACATATTGTTCGCACGCAACGACAGCAATCCCGCAGCCGCGCCAATCAACAGCACGATTCCGAAGAACACGATCATCAAGGTCAAACACGCGCGAATCGACATATTCTTCAACATAACCCTGTCTCCATAGGCTGCCCGACCGGAAGCGCGTCTCGGCTTTTCATCGGGCGTGCTGCGCCCATGCCGACCGGCCGGGACCGCAACTGGATAGAACTTAAGCGAACGCCACACTGATTGGATCAACGGCGGGATTTCTGAAAACTTTATGGATCACCGATTAATTTAAGCCGCACTGTGCCTTCTTTTGCGCCGCATCAAATGAATCGGTTATACAGAGTAAGAAATCGGGTAAACGCGGAGTTTCCGCGCAATCGCCACTGAATCACCGGCCCATCACGATCCAGTTAATTCGGTCGAAAATCCGGCGCGACGACATTTACCCGATAATTGGGAAATCATCATTAACAAGGATCAAAGCGATGCTTCGTGCGCTTGCCACGCTGCTGTTATTTCAATGCCTCGGCGAAGGGGTGTCTTACGTGTTTCATCTGCCGGTACCGGGACCGGTGATCGGCATGTTGCTGCTGTTCGGTTTCGTGATGATGCGGCCGTCCACCGCCGACGAGATCGAGCCGACCGCGCTCGAATTGCTGCGTCATCTGTCGCTGCTGTTCATTCCGGCGGGCGTCGGGATCATGGTGTCGGCGGGCAAGGTGCGCGGCGATGCGCTCGCGGTGGTGGTGTCGCTCGCGGTCAGCACGACGCTCGCGATTGCGGTTGCCGCGCTGGTCACGCGTGCGTTGCTGCGCCGTCAGCGACGCGGCATGGTATCGGCGGAGAACGCATGATGACGGCGCTCCCCAAACTCGGCGCGATCTGGGTGTATCTGGAAGCGACGCCGCTGCTCGGCCTGACGATCACGCTGATCGCCTATCTGATCGCCCAGACGATCTACGCGAAAGCACGCTTCAACCCGCTCGCCAATCCGGTGCTGATTGCGGTGGCGCTGCTCGTCGCGTTGCTCGAAGTCACGCATACGCCGTATCTGACGTATTTCGAGGGCGCGCAATTCGTCCACTTTCTGCTCGGCCCGGCGACCGTCGCGCTCGCGTTGCCGTTGTACCGGCAGTGGCCGAAGTTGCGGCGCGCGGCGTTGCCGCTGCTCGGCGGGCTGGTGGCGGGTTCGTTGACGGCGATCGTGTCGGCGGTCGGAATCGCGGCGCTGTTCGGTGCGTCGTCGCAAACCATCGCGTCGCTCGCGCCCAAATCCGCGACCACGCCGATCGCGATGGCCGTTGCGACGGAGATCGGTGGAATTCCGTCACTGACTGCGGTGCTGGTGATTTCCACCGGCGTATTCGGCGCGGTATTCGCACGCTCGATTCTCAATCTGCTGCGTATCACCGAACCCGAAGTGCGTGGTTTCGCGCTCGGCATCGCGTCACACGGAATCGGCACCGCGCGCGCGTTTCAGGTCAGCGAGGAAATGGGTGCGTTCGCCGGTCTCGGCATGGGACTGAACGGCGTCTTCACCGCGTTCGTCGTGCCGGTACTGATGCCGGTGATCGCGGGCTGGCTGGTTCGCTGAACGGGTCGGCAACCGCACCCCGTCGTCGCGCGCCTTGCCGCGCGCGTCGACTTGATGGAAAGTAACGAAGCTTTCACCTCTCCCGACCGCGCTCATGCACGAAATCGGCTCCGCGCTTCTGGTGTTTGTGCTGTTGCTGACCGCCACGCTGATTGGCGTGATCGTGCGTCCGCTGCTGCCGGAAGAGCACAAGAAGCACGAGACGGTGCAACTGGTTCAACTGGTGATCGGAATGCTGGTGACATTCGCGGCGCTGGTGCTCGGTTTGATGACGGCGTCGGCGAAAAGCAGCTTCGACACAGCCAGCAACGACCTGCGCGCATACGCGGCGACGCTGATCGAACTCGACACGACCTTGCGCGAGTACGGCGGCGATACCGATTCCACCCGCCGTCTGCTGCGCGCGTACACGGCGGCCGCGATCGCGAATACATGGCCGTCCGAAACGCTGCCCAGCGGCGACGACTATCCGAAAGATCTGCCCGCACCGACGCAGCCCGACCGGCTGGAAAACACGCGGCTGGGCGATATGCTGAATCTGGCGGGTGTGGAGATGCGCAGGCTGAGCGCGCACGATTCGCTGCATCAAACCTTGCGCGACAACGGCAACGCGTTGTTCGCGCGCGCCGTCGATGCGCGCTGGAAACTGATCGAGGAAGCGCACAGTTCGATCTCGAAACCGTTCCTGCTGACGCTCGCGTTCTGGCTGGTGGTGATTTTTCTGAGCTTCGGGCTGATCACACCGCGCAATGCGCTGGCACTCGTGACGATCACGCTCGGCGCGGTGTCGATCGCGTCGGCGATTTACGTGATCGTCGATCTCGACACGCCGTTTTCCGGACCGATCATCATTTCAAGCCAGCCGATGCGCGATGCGCTCGCGCATATGCGTCGATAACCTGCTTCGTCCGTTTCACGCGAGCGACACGCTCAAGGCGTGGTGGGCAATTCGCCCCACGCAATCAGGATCTTCTGGATGCTGCGCGCGTACGCGTCGCGCAGCTTCGGCGATTCCGAGTGGTACGCGCCGATTGCGGCCCACGTGTTGCCGTATTTGATCATCTTCTGCTTCAGCAACCACGCAGCGACATACACGTTGACGCACGGATCGGTCAGCGCACGATGCGGTACGCCTTGCCGGGCGAGCGCGCTGAAGTGAATCGAGTTGATCTGCGCCTGACCGACGTCGATCGAGCCGTTCGAGTTCTGATGAACCGCCGCCGCGTCGCCTTTCGATTCGTACCACGCGACCGCGCGCAGCACCTGCGGGTTCACGCCCTGATACGCGGCAGCTTCGTTGAAGCATTCCTTGCCGTCGGCGGCATACGCGACGTTCGCGATCATCACGAGGAGCAGCGCCAGCGCGCTCACCATCGCGCCGCGCACCGCGCGCGCAACACGTCGGAACAGCGGCGCGCGCAGCGCCGCGAGGTCGGTTTTGATGAACATGGTTCTCTCGCGTACGGCCGTCATTTGTTCAGTGCCAGTTCGAGCTGGCGACCGATCGTATCGAGATACGCGCGCGACGCGTCGGACACGACGAGCTTCGCTGCCGGATTGAAAATCCGGCGTTCCTGCGCCGGCGCAGACGATGCGCGCGACTTCTTCCTGAAGCGCGTCGCGGGTTTCGACGGCAACGGATCGGTGTCGTCGGCGCTGCCGGGCGGCAGCATCGCGAGCGTCGGCAGCGGCGGATACACCTTGTCGGCGGCGGCGGGGATCTGCATGGCGCTTGCGCCGGACGGGCCGTCGGCGGCGAGCGAACCGGCCAGCGCGGAGCCGGCCATCAACAGTCCGGCGGTCAGGAGAAAGAGTCGGTACATCGGCTGGTTCCTGGCGAAGAGAGTCACGGGAAGATTGGCGGAGTGAAGCGTGGGGCGATGCGTGGCAGCGGTCATGGCGTCACCCGGATCGACACGCTGTACGGCTGGCCGAGGCCCGCCGTCTGATTTTCGAGGGTGATCTTCTGCGCGTGCTGCGCGGGCACGCCCTTCCAGATTGCCTGGTTCAGATAGGTGAAGTCCTGGCTCAAGGCGATGACGAGAATCGTCGTCGGCTTTTTCTGCGAGGCGGCGACTGCGCCGGCTTTGGCGAGCACGGCAGAGAGTTGCGGATCGCGTGCGCCGAGCGCGTCGGGCGGAATCGCGAATGTCATGACGTCGCCGGCTGCGGCCGATTTGTCGTTGCGGGCGGCATCGCCGGATTGCAACTGCGCGCATCCGGTCATCGCAAGAAACACCAGAAAAATTGGAACCAGCCGCTTCACGCTTCCTCCATCAGTTTTCATCGCTCATGCTCGTATTTCGGCAGGCCATGATCAAAACTTGATCTGACGAATACCTTTGAATTCAAAAAGAAAAAAGTTTTCCTCGATCAACGCAAACGATTGCGAAGCATGACGAATAAACCGGCGAATCCGGTGAAGTTGCCCTGCGAGTTTCGATCACGCACCACCGGTGGAAATCGGACCGGAGAGGTAAAACTTTCACGCCACGTTTAAATCGTACGAAACGCGTCGTTTCTGGCGCACCATAAAAAACCCACAACCTGAATTACGGTTGTGGGCGTTTTTAAAAAGCCTGATGATTGCGCAGCGGAGACCACTTGAAACATCGCGCTATGCGATGTGAAAGCGAAAATTTCCGGGGAATGGCGGCTGACGGAATACGACGGTCATGAGCCGCGAATCGGCCATTGCACAAAGCACCCAGCAGCTTTTTGCGACAGATCCCGGAAAAAATTATGCCATAGCAGCGTCACCCGGAAGACGCGATAAATTGGGGACGTGTCAAACGCGCGTCTTTCAATTCGTTGCTGCGGATGTGTCACATGTTTGATATTGATTTTTCAACCGGAGCCCGATTCGCCGGTGTGGAATGTCGCGTGTATTTTCGACATGCCTTCGCAATCTGCGATATAAAAAAGAAAAACCCCGCACAAAGGCGGGGTTCTTTTTAACTGCTTCGGATTATGCGAAGTTAGAACGGAATATCGTCGTCCATTTCGTCGAAGCCGCCGCCCGCCGGCGCGCTCGGGCGGCTCGAACCGCCGCCGCTGCCGCCACCCGCGTTGCCACGGCCACCGCCGCCGCCGCTGCTCATCGAACGACCGCCACCGCCGCCGCCGCTACGTTCCGACGACTCGCCACGGCTGTAACCGCCGCCTTCGTCACCGCCGCCCATGCCGCCGCCGCTGCGGGCGCCGAGCATCTGCATCTGGTCAGCGATGATTTCCGTCGCGTAACGGTCGGTGCCGTCTTGCGCCTGATACTTGCGGGTGCGGATGCGCCCTTCGATGTACACCGACGAGCCCTTCTTCAGATACTCGTTGACGATCTCGGCCAGACGGCCGAAGAACGCCACGCGGTGCCATTCGGTCGCTTCCTTGAATTCGCCGCTCGCCTTGTCCTTGTACCGGTCCGTCGTCGCAAGGCGAATGTTCGCCACTGCGTCGCCGCTCGGAAGATAGCGGACTTCCGGTTCGGCGCCGAGGTTGCCGACGAGAATGACCTTGTTCACGGATGCCATGAGTTTCTCCTGTTGATTCCGTTACGGGCGGTGCGGCGCAGAGCGGTCAATCTTTCGGCCGGTGGCCGGAAGAACGCTGCGGATCAGCCCACCGCCTTGAGTTCCGATAAAGCCTGTCAGGCTTTGCGCGCGGGAGGCGCTTTCATCTTTGCGGCGATTATAAGCCAGCAGAATACGAGTCCCGAACACGCAAAGAAGACGGCGCTCTCTCCATCTACCTTGAGCAACCAGCCGCCCAGCATCCCGCCCATTGCAAGACCGATGGACTGCGTGGTGTTGTACACGCCGGCAGCCGCGCCCTTGCGCGTGCCCGGCGCGAGTTTCGACACCAGCGAAGGCTGCGACGCCTCAAGAATATTGAAGCCGAGGAAGTACACGAAGAGGATCCCGGCCACACTTAGAATCGTATGCGGAGCGACGCCGAGTAACAACTGGCCGATCAGGATAAGCCCGATCGCCGACAGCAGCACGATCTTCATCTTGCCGCGTTTTTCAGCCGCGATAATGGCCGGAACCATCATCACGAACGCAAGACCCATCACCGGCAGGTACACCTTCCAGTGCGACGCGACCGGCAAGCCGCCGTCTTCGAGAATGCGCGGCACGACGAGGAACAACGCGGTTTGCGTCGCGTGCAGCACCAGCACGCCGAAATTGAGGCGCAGCAACTCGACGTTGTGCAGCACTTCGGAGAACGGCGCGCGCACGTGAACCGGCTTCGGCGCGCTCGGCACGACCCACAGCACGACGCCGATCGCGAGGATCGAGAACACGCCGACCAGCGTGAACAGACCGCTCATGCCGACGTAGTGGAACACCACCGGCGCCCCGACGATCGCCACCGCGAACGACACGCCGATGCTGCCGCCGACCATCGCCATCGCCTTGGTGCGGTTTTCTTCGCGCGTCAGATCGGCGATAAACGCGATCACCGCCGACGACACCGCGCCCATCCCCTGGATCACCCGTCCGACGATGATCCACGTCATATCGTGCGCGCCCGCCGCAACGAAACTGCCGATCGCGAAGATCGCGAGGCCGATTGCGATCACCGGCTTGCGGCCGATCTTGTCGGACACCCAGCCGTAAAAGATATACAGCAACGATTGTGTGACGCCGTAAGCGCCGAGCGCAATCCCGACCAGCAACACGTTGTCGCCGCCGGGAATCGTCTTCGCGTAGATCGAAAACACCGGCATGATCATGAACAGGCCCAGCATGCGGAGCGCGAAAATGGCCGCAAGTGACACGGTCGCGCGCATTTCAGGCGCGCTCATGCGTGAAGTAGTAGCAGATGGATTGGACATCGGGAACGTTTTTGGAATGAACTGGCGGCAGGTCAAACATGCGGTTCGGCGCTTCGGCCTGGAACCTGCTGTTGCGCTGGAAGGCTGCGATTGTGTGCGTCTTGCAGACGCAGCGAACGGCCTCATCTTGAAAGCACTCGCCGCGACACATGACCATCGCCCCGAAGCCCGCTGGACGGTTATTACAAGCTGTCAGCGAGCTGTCACGACGGTCTTGAAAAGTCGTTATAGTAGCAGGTTTAGCCTCTTCTTCTTTCCGTCAGGGCATGGATCAACGCGTGGAACAAATCCGTATCCGTGGGGCTCGTACCCACAACCTGAAGAACGTCAGCCTCGATCTTCCGCGTCACAAACTGGTCGTCATTACCGGCTTGTCTGGCTCGGGAAAATCGTCGCTTGCCTTCGATACGCTCTATGCGGAAGGACAGCGGCGCTACGTCGAAAGTCTGTCCGCATACGCCCGGCAATTCCTGCAACTGATGGAGAAACCCGACGTCGATCTGATCGAAGGATTGTCGCCTGCGATCTCGATCGAACAGAAAGCGACGTCGCACAACCCGCGTTCCACGGTCGGCACGGTCACGGAAATCCACGACTATCTGCGGCTGCTGTTCGCGCGCGTGGGCACGCCGTACTGCCCCGACCACGAGATTCCGCTCGAAGCGCAAAGCGTGTCGCAGATGGTCGACGCGGCGCTCGCGCTGCCCGAAGACACCCGGCTGATGATCCTCGCGCCCGTGATCGCGAACCGCAAGGGCGAGCACGCCGAGCTGTTCGAGGCGATGCAGGCGCAAGGTTTCATCCGCTTCCGGGTGCGTTCGGGCGGCGGCACCGCGAACGAAGGCGAGGCAAAAATCTATGACGTCGACTCGCTGCCGAAGCTGAAGAAAAACGACAAACACACCATCGACGTGGTCGTGGACCGGCTCAAGGTCCGCGACGATATGAAGCAGCGGCTGGCCGAATCTTTCGAAACCGCGTTGCGCCTCGCCGACGGCCGCGCGATCGCGCTCGAAATGGATACGGACAAGGAACATCTGTTCAGCTCGAAGTTCGCGTGTCCGATCTGCTCGTACTCGCTTCAGGAACTCGAACCGCGTCTGTTCTCGTTCAACAACCCGATGGGCGCGTGTCCGGAATGTGACGGCCTCGGCCAGATCACGTTCTTCGATCCGAAACGGGTGGTCGCGCATCCGTCGCTGTCGCTGGCGGCGGGCGCGGTGAAGGGCTGGGACCGGCGCAACCAGTTCTACTTCCAGATGCTGCAGAGCCTCGCGGCGTTCTACGAATTCGATATCGACACCGCCGTCGAGGATCTGCCGGAAAAGGTCCGCAAGATCCTGCTGTTCGGCTCCGGCAAGCAGGCCATTCCGTTCTCTTATATGAACGAGCGCGGCCGCACGTCGATTCGCGAGCATGTGTTCGAAGGGATCATCCCGAATCTGGAGCGGCGCTATCGCGAGACGGATTCCGTCGCAGTCCGCGAAGAACTCGCGAAGTATCAGAACAATCAGGCGTGTCCGCATTGCGCCGGCACGCGCCTGCGCCGCGAAGCGAGATTCGTGCGGATCGGCAACGACGGCGACGCGCGCGGCATCTACGAAATCAGCGGCTGGGCGCTGCGCGACGCGCTCGGCTATTTCCAGACGCTGCGTCTGGAAGGCGCGAAACGCGACATCGCCGACCGCGTAATCAAGGAAATCGTCGCGCGTCTGATGTTCCTGAACAACGTCGGGCTCGATTACCTGTCGCTGGAGCGCAGCGCGGAAACGCTGTCGGGCGGCGAAGCGCAGCGCATCCGGCTGGCGTCGCAGATCGGCTCCGGCCTGACCGGCGTGATGTACGTGCTCGACGAACCGTCGATCGGTCTGCATCAGCGTGACAACGACCGGCTGATCGCGACGCTCAAGCATCTGCGCGATCTCGGCAATTCCGTGATCGTGGTCGAGCACGACGAAGACATGATCCGGATGGCCGATTACGTGGTCGACATGGGACCGGGCGCGGGCGAGCACGGCGGCATGGTGATCGCGGAAGGCACGCCGAAACAGGTCGAAGCCGACCCCGCGTCGATGACCGGCCAGTATCTGTCCGGCGCGCTCAATATCGAATATCCGGACGAACGCCGCTCACCCGACGAACGCCAGTTGCGAATCGTCGAGGCGTACGGCAACAATCTGAAGAACGTCACGCTCGATCTGCCGGTCGGCTTGCTGACCTGCATTACCGGCGTGTCCGGTTCGGGCAAGTCCACGCTGATCAACGACACGCTGTACCACGCGGTGTCGCAGCATCTGTACGGATCGTCGACGGAGCCGGCGCCGTATGAATCGATCGAAGGCCTCGAACATTTCGACAAGGTCATCAATGTCGATCAATCGCCGATCGGCCGCACGCCGCGCTCGAACCCGGCCACGTACACGGGCCTCTTCACGCCGATCCGTGAACTGTTCGCCGGCGTGCCGTCCGCGAAGGAACGCGGCTACGACGTCGGGCGCTTCTCGTTCAACGTGAAAGGCGGACGCTGCGAAGCGTGTCAGGGCGACGGCGTGATCAAGGTGGAAATGCACTTTCTGCCGGACGTCTACGTGCCGTGCGACGTGTGCCACGGCAAGCGCTACAACCGCGAAACGCTCGAAGTCCAGTACAAGGGCAAGAGCATCAGCGAAGTGCTGGACCTGACGGTGGAGAACGCATACGAGTTCTTCAAGCCGGTGCCGGTGGTCGCGCGCAAGCTGAAAACGCTGCTCGACGTGGGTCTGGGCTATATCCGTCTCGGCCAGTCGGCGACCACGTTGTCGGGCGGCGAAGCGCAGCGCGTCAAACTATCGCTGGAACTGAGCAAGCGCGATACGGGTCGCACTCTGTATATCCTGGACGAACCCACAACAGGACTGCACTTTCATGACATCGCGTTGCTGCTCGAAGTGATTCATCGTTTGCGCGACCAGGGTAATACCGTGGTGATCATCGAGCATAATCTCGATGTAATCAAAACTGCCGATTGGGTGATCGATCTTGGTCCCGAAGGCGGCGCCGGCGGCGGTCAGATCATTGCGCAAGGCACGCCGGAGCAAGTCGCGAAGTCGAAGGCAAGTTTTACCGGGAAATATCTGGCGCCGCTGCTCAAACGTGCGGCAGCCAGGAAATGACGCAGCGTCCGGACGACATTCCGCGCGCGGCGAAACCAGAGTCGGAGATGGAACCAAGCCATGCGCAAGCGTAACGAGGCGCCCGATAACGGGCACGTGCAAGATCTGCGGCCTCGCCCGGTCAGGCTCACCAGCGACATGAGCCTGCCAAAGCTGTCAGCAGTCGAAATCGGCAGCTACGTGATGATGCTGCTCGCGATGTGGGGTGTGCTGGAGTTGAAGCTGCTCGGCGCGATGCTCGCCGGAATGCTGGTGTTTCAGCTGGTGCACATGCTTTCACCGCGCATCGAAAAGCATATGTCGAGCAAGCGCGCGCGCTGGCTGTCGGTGGTGATTCTGTCCGCGGTGATCGTCGGCGTGCTGACGGGGCTGACGGTCGGCATCATCGAGCATTTCGAGAACGATGTACCGAGCGTGCAGAAGCTGCTCGATCAGGCCATGCAGTTGATCGACCAGGCGCGCGGACGGATTCCGCAGTTCATCGCGTCGTCGTTGCCGGTCGACACCGAGCAGATGAAGGAAAAAGCCGCCGCGCTGATGCAGCAGAATGCCGGCATGTTGCAGCAAGGCGGCAAGAGCGCGGCGCGCGCGTTCACGCATATCCTGATCGGCATGATCATCGGTGCGATCATCGCGATCGGCGCGCAGCGGCAAATGCAGCGTCTGCCGCTGTCCACCGCCTTCGTCACGCGCGTGTCGCGCTTCGCCGACGCGTTTCGCCGGATCGTCTTCGCGCAGGTCAAGATCTCGGCGATCAATGCCGTATTCACCGGCCTGTTCCTGCTGATCTTCCTGCCGCTCTTCCATCAGCGTTTGCCGCTGTCGAAAACGCTGGTGCTGGTGACGTTTATCGTCGGTCTGCTGCCTGTCATCGGCAATCTGATCTCGAACACGATCATCGTCGCGGTGGCGCTGTCGGTCAGTTTTCCGGCGGCGGTCACGGCGCTGATCTTCCTGATCCTGATTCACAAGCTCGAATATTTCCTGAACGCGCGTATCGTCGGTGGACAGATCGAAGCACGCGCGTGGGAATTGCTGGTCGCGATGCTGGTGATGGAAGCGGCGTTCGGCGTGCCCGGCGTGGTCGCCGCACCGATTTTCTATGCGTATCTCAAGCGTGAGCTGATCTATTTGCGGCTGGTTTGAAACAGTCGATCGAATCGCGGTAGACGAAAAAAAGGCGGCGCATCTGCGCCGCCTTTTTTGTTTCCTGAACCCGCCCGATCAGAAGTCGATCCGTGCATTCAACGACACCGTGCGCGGATCGCCCGGCGCGATGTAGTCGGCGTACTGGAACATCCAGTAACGGCGGTTCGTGATGTTGTCGAGCGCGGCACGCAGCGTCACACCGTAGCCGCCGATCTTCGTCGAATAGCTCGCGCCCACGTTGAACAGCGTGTAGCCCGCAGTCTTCAGGTCGCCGGCCGGACGCACCGACGTGTTGCCCGTGTACTTCATGTCCGCGCCCACATTCAGGCCCGGCACGTAAGGCACGGCGTAGTTCACGTGTGCTGCCGCGACGAAGCCCGGCGCACCCGCGACGCGATTGCCGTCGTACGACGAACCCTTGTCGTACTTCGTCGCGATCCACATCACGTCGCCACCGACCGTCCAGTGATTGCCGATATGCACGTCCGTGCCCGCTTCGACGCCCTGGAAGATCGACTCGCCGTCCTGCACGTACACATTCGAGCTGTTCGCGTATTCGGCGCCGCGTTCGATGCGGAACAGCGCAGCCGTCGCGCTCCAGCGCGAGTTTTCGGTCTTCACGCCCACTTCGTATTGCTTGCTGCGCAGCGGCTTCAACTGCTCGCCCGCGTTCGAATACGTGGTCCCGACGATGCTGCCCGCTTCCAGCGATTCGACGTAGCTCGTGTACAGCGTGGTCTGCGGCGTCAGCTTGAACATCAGCGCGACGCTCGGCGTGACGACGCCGTTTTGCGTGTATGTCGACGTGGTTGCGCCGCCGAGCGCGTAGCCGTGCTGCTCGTAGTTCGTGTAACGCACGCCACCGAGCACCGACCAGCGGCTCGTCAGCTTGATCGTGTCGCTGGCGAACGCGGCTTTCTGCGTGATGTCGGCGTTACGGTACGTGTTGAACTGCTGGCCGTAGCTGTCGTAGTGATTGGTGTTCGGCTGATACAGGTTGCCGGTGCCGATCGTGTCGTAGAACGAGGTCGCTTCGTAGTCGTTGGTCTGACGTTGATACGCGACGCCCAGCACGATCTGATGCTGCAGCGGACCGGTCTTCACGTTGCCTTCGGCCATTGCCTGCCAGGCCGTCATGTGATGGCCTTCGTTACCGGCGTAGCGGGCGTCCGAGTAGTCGCCGGCAGCGTCTTCGAGGTAGTACGTGCTCTCGTTCCGGTAACGCATCGTCTTGCTGAAGCTGTAGGTCGTGCTCAGCGTCCAGTTGTCGTTCAGGTTGTAGCGCAGACCGGCGGTGTACAACTGAAGGTTGGTGTCCAGATGCTGGTCGGCCACCGACAGATTGTTGCTGCCGCCGCTGACCACGCCCGGCAACGACGTGCCTGTGTAGAGACCGGTGTAGATCGACGACGTGAAGCCGGAACCGTGGCGATCCTGATACAGCGCGCTGAAAGTTGCGGTCAGGTCGCGCGTGATGCGCGCGTCGCCGGCGAACGAGAACGTGTCGCGGCGAACGTCGCCGTCGTTATACGTCTGTCCTTCTTCGTGCGTCGCATTCAGGCGATAGCCGAACATGCTGTCCGGACCGATGCGGCCGCCCAGATCCAGATGCTCGGACCAGACGCCGTCGCTGTGATAACCGACGTCGACGCTGCGGATTGGCGTGTCGTTTTGCGGCGGTTTCTTCGTCACGTAGTTCACCACGCCGCCCGGCGAGCCGAACCCGTACATGAAGCCCGACAGGCCCTTCAGCAATTCGACGCGTTCGAGCTGTTCATACGGCATCGTGATGCCGTAGCCGTTGTACGGCATGCCGTCGATCTTGAAACCGTTCTGCCAGTCGAGTTGCATCCCGCGCACCGATACATACGCCGCCCACGCGTTGTACGGATTGCTGTTGTCCGACACCGATGCGTCCTGCGCGAAGACCTGGCCGAGCTTGATCGGCTGCATGTCCTGCAGTTGCTGGGTGGTGACGACCGTGGTCGAGAACGGCGTGTCGAGTTGCGAGCGTGCGCCGAGCGCGCCGCCACCGACGTCCTGGTTCAGGTTTTGCAACGACGCATCGGCGGCCGCGCCTGTCACCTTGACGGTCGGCAGCGCGTGGTCCGGCGCGGCGGTTGTGCTGGATGCGCTCGTTGCGCTGGTCGCGTCGGTCGAGGCGGCATCCGTTTGTTGCGCGAATGCGCTTTGACTCGCGGCGAACGCCACGACTACCGCGACGTGCATCGGTCGCAGGCGCCACGCCCGCATCACACCGCCCGCTTTTTGAACTCCGCCTTCCATGTGTCAGTCCCCGTCGATCGTATCGCAATCTGCTAATGAGAATAATTCTCACTAGTAACGGGGCCGAATATTGCCAAAATCTGTACTGTATTTGTAAATTCCAAACTGCGACATTTTGCCGCAGTTGACGCACCCCGACCGCTCAGGCACTCGCGCGCAACGCCCGTTTAAAAAGGTTCGCGATCGAGCCCTTCCAACGCGTCGACGCATGAAAGGCTTACGAAAGTCTTGCTACAGCGGCCAACGGCCCTTAAGATGCGAATAATTCCCATTTGCGCAATCACTGCGCGAATGTTTTCGTTTCAGGCTGGTCGTGACGCGAGGGTTGCCCGTCGAACGAAATCACCGCCGCCATTTCACCAATCGATACCGCCGCCGATGCAACAAAAAACAACGAATGGGACCGCCTTGCGGTCAGCGCACGCATGAGGCCGGTGCTGGTGCAGCTACACCGCTGGTTTGGCGTGGGCACGGCGCTATTTCTCTTTCTCGCCGGGTTGACGGGCGCGATCATCGCGTGGGACCACGAACTGGACGCGTTGCTGAATCCGTCGTTTTACAACGCGCGGACGCAGGGCACGCCGTTATCGCCGGTCGAGTTGTCGCACCGTATCGAAGCCGCCGATCCGCGCATCGAGGTCACGTATTTACCGCTGTCGATCGAGCCGGGTCAAACGTTGCAGGCGATGGTGATGCCGCGCACCAACCCGTCGACGGGGCAGCCTTATACGGTGGATTTCTCGCAGATCGCCGTCGATCCATCGACCGGCGAGGTTCAGGGCCGTCGTGAGTGGGGCGCGTTTTCGGTGACGCGTCTGAACCTGATTCCGTTCATCTACAAGCTGCATTACACGTTGCAATTGCCGTTCACGGGCGGCATCGATTGGGGCACGTGGTTGATGGGATGTGTGGGGATCGTGTGGCTGTTCGACAGCGTGATTGCGCTGGTGCTGTCGTTTCCGAGCCCGAAGGCGTGGCGCAAGTCGTTCGCGTTTCGCGTGAAGCGCGGCGGGTATGCGTTGACGTTCGACCTGCACCGTTCCGGCGGCGTGTGGATCTGGGGCTTACTCGGGATCATGGCGCTGACGTCGATCTCGATGAATCTGTCGGATCCGGTGGTGCGGCCGGTGGTCTCGACGGTATCCACATTGAGTCCGAACCTCGTCGATATTCCTGCGTTGTTGCGTGCGCCGGGGGCCGGCGAGAAGCCGGTCAGCCGAGAGCGGATCGTTGAAATTGCTGCGCAGACCGGCAAGGACAAGCAACTCGGCGTGCCGCCTGGCGCGTTGTACTGGGTGCCGGGATTGCATGCTTACGCGATCGGATTTTTCGCGGCCGGGAATGAGCATGGCGGAGCCGGGTTGGGTAATCCGTGGCTTTATTTCGATGCGTTGAATGGGAAGCTGGTGGGATCGTCGATACCGGGGACGGGGTCGGCGGGGGATATCTTCATGCAGGCGCAGTTTCCGTTGCATTCGGGTCGAATTATTGGATTGGGTGGGCGGATTCTGGTGAGTGTTTTGGGGGTTTTGGTCGCGGTGTTGAGTGCGACGGGGTTGATGATCTGGTTGAAGAAGTTGAATGCCAGGAGGAAGGCGGCTGAAGGGGCGAAGGCTCGGGCCGCTGGCGCGGCGGCCAGGTTTTGATTTGGTTTTTGGTTTTTGGTTTTGTTTTTGTTTTTGCGGTTGTCCCGGTTTCGCGGTGGTCTGCCTGGATCGTCCCTGTGCGGGACCGCACCTACTTTTCTTTGCTCGCGCAAAGAAAAGTAGGCAAAAGAAAGCGCGTTTACACCGACACTTCGTAGCGAGTGGCGTCCTTTCAGAACGGGTAGTGGACCGCGCACGTTTGGAGTTGCCGCGCCGCCTGACGTGGTGGTCCGCGCCCGCACATCCCGCCCGCTTCGCGGCGGTAGCCTGCTTCAAAAACCTATTTTCGCCACGTCATTTGCCCGCCGCTTCGACTGTTCCGGCGCCGGATCGAAGCCCGCTTTGCGGCACGGCATTCGCCCGTATTTTCGACTGTTCCTGCGTCGGATCGAAGCCCGGTTTGCGCCACACCATCGCCTGTCTTTTCGACGGTTCCGGCGTCAGCTCAAAACTCGGTTCACGCCACGCGATTCGCCAGCCTTCACGACAACTCCAGCACCCGGCCCAAAGCCCAGTTTGCCCCACGGCATTCACCCGCCTTCACGAC
This sequence comes from Paraburkholderia sp., assembly GCF_028283785.1. Lineage (GTDB taxonomy): Bacteria > Pseudomonadota > Gammaproteobacteria > Burkholderiales > Burkholderiaceae > Paraburkholderia. The sequence goes on from NZ_JAPWKB010000004.1 coordinate 166,089, forward strand.
GGTTTCGACGTTCCGCGTAGCCAGGAATTTTGCGCGCGAGACTAGACCGGCGCATGCCAGGAAAGTGGGTGTTGTGACAGACGGAGCGCAGCGCGCGAATGGCGCCGAGAGATAAAGACGGGGCTGTGCCCATCGGCTGTCGCGAAGCGAACAGCCGGAACGAATGACTGCCTTGTCACCACGTTAAGCGGTGCGGCAACTCAAATCGTGCGCGGTCCACTACCGGTAAATGAACCGACGCCACTCGCTACGAAGCGTCGGTGCAAACGCGCTTTCTTTTGCCTACTTTTCTTTGCGCGAGCAAAGAAAAGTAGGTGCGGTCCCGCACAGGGACGATCCAGGCAGACCACCGCGAAACCGGGACAACCGCAAAAACAAAAACAAAACCAAAAACCAAACCTTTAGCCCTAAACACCACCGTCTTACTCCCATTAATCAAAATCCGATGCTCAACATGCCACTTCACGGCACGCGCGAGCGTCACACACTCCACATCACGCCCAATCGCGGTGAGCTGATCCGGCGTCATGCTGTGATCGACCCGCTCGACTTCCTGCTCGATAATCGGGCCTTCGTCCAGATCGGTCGTCACATAATGCGCGGTCGCGCCAATCAACTTAACACCACGATCGAACGCCTGATAATAAGGCTTCGCGCCCTTGAAACTCGGCAAGAACGAATGGTGAATATTGATCGCACGTCCAGCCAGGCTTTCACACAATTGCGGCGACAAAATCTGCATATAGCGCGCAAGCACAACCAGATCCGCCCGGTGCTCGCCAATCACTTCCAGCACGCGCGCTTCCTGCGCAGCCTTCGCGTCAGCTGTGCCGCCCAGCAACGGGAAATGATGGAACGGAATATCGTACGACGCGGCCAGCTGATAGAACTCCTTGTGATTGGAGATAATCGCCGGAATCTCGATCGCCAGTTGTCCCGTGCGATACCGGAACAACAGGTCGTTCAGACAGTGTCCGATCTTCGACACCATGATCACCACACGCGGCTTCACCGACGCATCGTGCAACTCCCAACGCATGCCGAATTCATCGGCTAACAGCCCGAACGACGTCCGCAATGCGTCCAGACCGGGGTCGCCGCCCACCTGCTGGAAATGCACCCGCATAAAGAACTCACCCGTATGGCTGTCGCCAAACTGCGCCGAGTCGAGAATATTGCTGCCACGCTCGAACAAAAAGCCCGAGACCGCGTGGACGATGCCGGGCCGGTCGGCGCACGACAGTTTGAGAATAAAGCTGTGATCGGTCGACATGACCTGGGTGACTCCCTTCTTTCAATGCGTGAACCGTTCGATATGCCGCGATCCGTCAAAACGGATCGCGCGCACGCGAACAGATAATCCTAAACAGTCGCGGCAACGAATAACGCGTCGATTCCCGTGCACGCTTCTTCGTCGATCCAGCGGCGCCGCAACAGACAGTCGAGCGTCGCGAGACTCGCATCCACCGTCATCGCGCCGGCTTCGATCCAGGCCGCGATTTCATCGATGCGCGCAAGCCGATGCTCGCCCACTTCGCCATCCTGATTGCGCGGCGCGAATTCTTCCGGCGACGGCAACGCGAGATCGTAAATAAAAATCTGCTCGGATTGCGTGCCCTCCGGCAAGGTCTGCAAGACATGAACCGTCCGCCCCGCCACCGCGCGCCCGGCAATCTCTTCCGGAATACCGGCTTCTTCCCAGCATTCCTTGATGATTGTCTGTGCGACGCTAAAGCCCCAACCAATCCCGCCCGCGACGACGTTGTCGAGCATGCCTGGATCAGTTGCCTTGGTGTCGCTGCGCCGCGCGATCCACATCAGCGGCGCGCGATCCGCATATTCTACGACGCCGTTCAGATGCACCGCGTAGGTCAGCGTGCCGAAGAAGCGCGAGGCCGCGCGTTCGATATACGCCAGCGGCGGTGCATCGAACGCGTTGCGGATCGCGTAGGTCTCGTTGCGCCAGCCCGGAATCCGGCCGTCGGCAGCGAGCGCGCCGATCACCGCGCCCAACGCGGCACTGCGCAAATCCACGGTATCGAAAGCGGCCGACAGCGTCACGCGATCCGCGTCGAACTCGAAAATATCCGGCCAGCGTTCGAGCAAAGGCAAATCCGTCACGCGGATCCAGCCGACGGCCTGCGCATCGATCCAGAACGCACGATGCGCGGCGGGATCGAACTGGCGCGCGGCGATGATGCAAGGCAACGTCATGGTTCGTCCTAGTCGCGCAGCGCGACGCGAATGCCGATCGCGATAAAGGTCGCGCCGGCCAGCCGGTCGAGCCACACGCCCACGCGCGGCCGACGCTTCAACCACGCGCCGATCATGCCCGCGCACACGCCGAACAGCGAAAACACCACCACGGTCTGCAACATGAACAGCGCGCCGAGTTCGAGCATTTGCAGCGTCACATTCTGCGTGCCGTGCAGATTCACGAATTGCGGCAGAAACACGACGAAGAACAGCGTCACCTTCGGATTCAGGATATTGCCGAGCACGCTTTGCCGGAACACGGTCGAAAGCGGCTGCGGCGCGCGCGCGTGCGCGGTCGCGAGTCCCTGGCTGCGCAATGCCTTGATGCCGATCCACACCAGATACGCCGCGCCCGCCAGTTTCACGACTTCGAACGCGAGCGGCGACGAGCGCAACAACGCGGCAACGCCGAGCGCCGCCAGCGTCGTGTGAAACGCGATTCCCGCAGCGAAGCCGCATGCCGCGACGAGACCCGCCGCGCGGCCTTGCGAAATACCGCGCGCGAGCACTTGCAGATTGTCGGGACCGGGCGCGAGTGTGATCGCGATGGACGTGGCGAGAAACAGCAGGAAGTTGGGCATAGGCTCAGTCGATCATCAACACAGAGAATCGGGCGACACGTCTGCATCACGTGGGAACGCTATCAGTCGTCAGTCGCCGGCGAAAGTCGTCACGGTATAGAGCGGCAAACCCGCGCCGCGCAGCAGTTGCGCGCCGCCGAGTTCGGGCAGATCGATGATCGCCGCACCTTCCACGACCACCGCGCCAAGCCGTTCGAGCAATGTCTTGCCCGCCATCATCGTGCCGCCGGTCGCGATCAGGTCGTCGACGATCACGATCCGGTCGCCCGCACTGCACGCGTCCACGTGAATTTCGACGGTCGCGGTGCCGTACTCGAGCGAATACGACTCGGATGCCGTTTTGTACGGCAACTTGCCCGCCTTGCGGATCGGGATGAAGCCGAGGTTCAGTTCATACGCGATGATCGGCGCAATGATGAAGCCGCGCGCGTCCAGTCCGGCGATGTAATCGAGCTTCGCGTCGATATAGCGCTGCACGAACAGATCGATCAGCACCCGCAACGATTTACGGTCTTGCAGTAACGGCGTGATGTCGCGGAACTGCACGCCGGCTTGCGGCCAGTCGGGCACCGTGCGGATTCTGCTCTTGACGAACCCGGCCGCGTCGAGCGGCGCGCTCACTGGCGCGTTGGACATGATGACTCCAGATAGATAGCTCTTGAACGTAGACGGTGCGGCCCGATTGCGCAAGGCCGACCGGCGGCCCGCGCGTCGATCAGACCGCCGCGGCGCCCGCGCGCCGGTGCTTCGACAGCCGTTCTTCGGCCAGCGCGAGCGCTTCGGGCAAGCCGCGCAACACAACGATGTCGCTCGCGCGCAGTTTGGTGGACGGATCGGGTTCGACGCCGCGAATGCCGTGCCGCCGGATTGCCGTCACATCCACGCCGACGTCGAACAGGCCGAGTTCGGCCAGCGTACGGCCCACCGCGTCCGAGCTGGGATCGACCGGCACCGATTGTAGCCGCACCTGTTCGTGGCCGTCGTCGTCGTCATCGTCGGCGCCGTGGAAGTAGCCGCGCAGCAGGCTGTAACGCTCGTCACGCAGTTCTTCGACGCGCCGCACCACGCGCCGCATCGGCACACCCATCACGACCAGCGTATGCGACGCCAGCATCAGACTGCCTTCGACGATCTCCGGAATCACTTCCGTCGCGCCCGCCGCAAGCAGCTTTTCGAGGTCGGCGTCGTCCACGGTACGGACGATCACCGGCAAGGTCGGCTCTTCCTCGTGGATGTTGTGCAGCACCCGCAACGCCGACGGCGTGTTCGCATAGGTGATCGCGACCGCCGCCGCGCGATGCAAACCGGCCGCCAGCAACGACTCGCGCCGGCCGGCATCGCCGAACACCACCGACTCCCCGGCCGCTGCCGCCGCCTGCACACGGTCGGGGTCGAGATCGAGCGCGACGTAGGACAGGCCTTCGTGTTCGAGCATCCGCGCCAGATTCTGACCGGCACGACCGTACCCGCAGATGATCACGTGGCCGCTCTGCTTCAGGCTTTGCGTGGCGATACGCGTCATCTGCAGCGATTGCATCATCCATTCCGTCGACGACAGCCGCAGTACGATCCGGTCGGCGTTCTGGATCATGAACGGTGCGGCGAGCATCGACAGCAGCATGGCGGCGAGGATCGCCTGAAGCAGCGTGGCATCGACCAGATGCTTGTCGAGAATCAGGTTCAGCAGCACGAAACCGAATTCGCCCGCTTGCGCCAAGCCAATACCGGTGCGCATCGCCACGCCCGGCGACGCGCCGAACAGCCGCGACAAACCCGTCACCATCACCGCTTTCAGCACGATCGGGCCGATCAGGAACGCGAGCACGATCAGCGGATGCTCCCAGATCACGCGCGGATTCAGCAGCATCCCGGTGGTCACGAAAAACAGTCCGAGCAGCACGTCGCGAAACGGCTTGATGTCTTCTTCCACCTGATGCCGGTACGGCGTCTCGGCGATCAACATGCCCGCGATAAACGCGCCGAGCGCGAGCGACAGGCCGAATTTATCCGTGATGAACGCCGCCCCGAGCGTGACCAGCAGCAGGTTCAGGATGAACAGTTCCTGCGAGCGGCGTCGCGCGACCACGTTGAACCAGCGCGTCATGAAGCGCTGTCCGACGATCAGCAGCAACGCCAGCGCAATCACGATCTTGACGGCCGCGATGCCGAGCGCGGCGACCAGATCTTCGGATTTGCCGCCGAACGCGGCGATGACGATCAGCAGCGGCACCACCGCCAGATCCTGGAACAGCAGCACGCCGAAGATGTTGCGGCCGTGCTCGGTCTCGATCTCGAGCCGTTCCGCGAGCATCTTGCTGACGATCGCCGTCGATGACATCGCCAGCGCGCCGCCCAGCGCGATACACGCCTGCCACGTGATATGCACCCATCGTTGCAGCGCAAAACCGAGGATCAGCGCGACGATGATCGTGCCGAGCACCTGCAACAAACCGAGTCCGAACACGAGACGACGCATCGAGCGCAGCTTCGCAAGCGAAAATTCCAGCCCGATCGAGAACATCAGGAACACGACGCCGAATTCCGCGAGGTTCTGCGCACCGGCCGAATCCGGCACGATCCCGAATGCATGCGGCCCGACGATGATGCCGACGGTCAGATAACCGAGCATCGGCGGAAGATTCAGAAAACGGAACACGACGACCCCTGCCACCGATGCCAGCAGCAGGAACAGCGTCATTTCGAGCGGGGAAATCATCGGCAAAAAAGCATTGGAAAGCGTCCTCGTTCGTCAACGGAACCGTCGCACGAAACGCCCGTGCGACAAGGTTGAGGGGCCGGTGAAGGCAGCGGCTGGGACCAGCGGAGCCGGCGCGGCGAACAAACGCCTTTGCTATACTCCGCGCATGATAGCGAAAATCAATGGCGACCGGGCACTCGCACTTGCCCGGGACGTGCTCGACATCGAAGCGGACGCCGTGCGCGCGCTTCGCGATCAGCTCGACGATGCATTCGTCGGCGCGATCGACTTCATTCTTGGCTGCAAGGGGCGCGTTGTCGTGTCCGGCATCGGCAAATCCGGCCACGTGGCCCGCAAGCTGGCGGCAACGCTCGCGAGCACCGGCACGCCCGCGTTCTTCGTGCATCCGGCGGAAGCCAGTCACGGCGATCTCGGCATGGTAACGGCCGACGATGTGTTTATTGCGTTGTCGAATTCCGGTGAAACCGAAGAACTGATGTCGATCCTGCCGCTCATCAAGCGGCTCGGCGCAAAACTGATCGCGATGACCGGACGCCCGACATCGAGTCTCGCGCAGCTCGCCGACGTGCATCTGAATTCGGGGGTCGCGAAAGAAGCCTGCCCGATGAATCTCGCGCCGACCGCCAGCACGACAGCCGCGCTCGCGCTCGGCGACGCGCTCGCGGTCGCGGTGCTCGACGCCCGCGGCTTCGGCCCGGACGACTTCGCGCGCTCGCATCCGGGCGGCGCGCTGGGCCGCCGCCTGCTGACCTACGTGCGCGACGTGATGCGCACCGGCGACCAGATTCCGCAGGTCGAACCCGACGCCACCGTGCGCGACGCGCTGTTCCAGTTGACCGCGAAGCGGATGGGCATGACGGCGATCGTCGATCCGGAAGGCCGCGTGGCCGGAATCTTCACCGACGGCGACTTGCGCCGCGTGCTCGAACGCGCGGGAGATTTCCGCGATTTGCCGATCTCGTCGGTGATGACGGCGGGTCCGCGTACCATCGGTCCGGATCAGCTCGCTGTCGAAGCAGTGGAACTGATGGAGCGCCACCGCATCAATCAGATGCTGGTCGTCGACGAAGCAGGCAAGCTGATCGGCGCACTCAACATGCACGACCTGTTCTCGAAAAAGGTGATCTGATGGCCGCGACCCTTACCGCCACTGAACGCGCAGCCCGCGTCAAGCTGATGATTTTCGACGTCGACGGCGTGCTGACCGACGGCGGCCTGCTGTTCACGGCCGAAGGCGACACGATGAAAGTCTTCAACTCGATGGACGGCCACGGCGTGAAGCTGTTGCGCGAAGCCGGCATCGAAACGGCGATCATCACCGGCCGCAAATCCGGCATCGTCGCGGTGCGCGCAAAGGAATTGCGCATCACGCATCTGTATCAGGGCGTCGAAGACAAGCGCACCGCGTTCGCGCAACTGCTGACCGAAACCGGTATTTCAGCAGACGAATGCGGCTATATGGGCGACGACTGGCCCGATCTCGCGGTGATGTCGAAGGCCGGATTCGCGGCGGCGCCTGCCAACGCGCATCCGGAAGTGATCGCGCGCGCCCATTGGGTGAGCGAGGCACGCGGCGGCAACGGCGCGGTTCGCGAAGTCTGCGACACGCTGCTGCGCGCGCAACACCGTTACGACGCGCTGCTTCAGGCCGCGCTCGGAGCCTGACGCGATGAACAAGTTTCGCCTGACTTCGCTGATTCCGCTGATCGCGATGGCCGCGCTCGCCGGTATCACGTGGTGGCTGCTGCAAGCCACCTTGCCGAAGCCCAACGAAGGTCTGGTGAAGCCGAAGGAACACACGCCCGACTACTTCGCCGACAACTTCTCCGTGTCCGAGCTGGATCAGTCCGGCGCGACGCAATATCGTCTGACCGCGCAACATCTGATTCACTACGAAGACGACGAAAACAGCGATCTGGTGAAACCGGCAATGCGCGCATTCCAGCCCGGCAAGCCGATCGTCACCGCCACCGGCGACACCGGTAAGGTGAACGGCGACGCGTCGATCGTGGATCTGTATCAGAATGCCCGTATCCTGCGTGCCGCCGGCGACGGCGATCCGCAGATGCAAGCCGATTCCGAGCATTTCCGCGTGCTGGTCAACGACGATGTGATCGAGACCGAAAAGCCGGTTAAACTTCAGCGCGGCTTCTCCGTCATGACGGCCAGCGGCATGAACTACAACAACGTCACCCGGGTGATGCAACTGTTCGGCAACGTCCGAGGCGCCATCGCCGCGTCCGAGGCGTCCGGCAGCTCGCCCAAGCAACCCGGGTAATCCATTCCAGGCGTGACTGCATGAACGAATCGTTCCCCCGTTTTGATACCGGCCGCGCAAGCGCGCTCACCGCATGCCGCGCCGCAATGGCCGCGCTGCTGGTCGCGTTGCCGCTCGCCGGTTTTGTGCCCGGTTTCGCGTCGCTCGCGCATGCCGAGCGTGCCGACAAGGACAAGCCGCTGAATATCGAAGCGGACAACATGACCTATGACGATCTGAAACAGGTCAACATTTTCACCGGCCACGTGGTCGCGACCAAAGGCACGATCGTCATCAAGGCGGATCGCGTCGAAGTCACGCAAGATCCGCAGGGCTATCAGTACGCGACCGGCACGTCGTCGGGCAGCAATCTGTCTTACTTCAGGCAAAAGCGTGATGGCGTCGACGAAAACATCGAAGGCACGGCCATCCGCATCGACTACGACGGCAAGCAGGACCTGACCACGCTGACCACCAACGCCACCGTGCGACGTCTGCAAGGGATGTCCACCGTGATGGACGAAGTGCACGGCAGCGTGATCACGTACGACGGTCAGAAAGATTTCTACACGGCGAAGGCCGGCAAGGACGTCGCTACGCCGGGCAATCCGAGCGGTCGCGTGCGCGCCATGCTGGCGCCGCGTAACGGCGGTGCAGCACCGCTGACCGGCGCATCCGCGACGCTCGCGCCGTCGAACACGATCAAGGGAGCGCCGAACCAGTGAGCACCACACCGACTACCCTGCCCGCCCGCAAGCCGGCCGGCACCAGCAGCTCGCTGGTGGTTCGCAACCTGAAGAAACGCTACGGCTCGCGCACGGTCGTCAAGGACGTGTCGCTCGACGTGAAAAGCGGCGAAGTGGTCGGCTTGCTCGGCCCGAACGGCGCGGGTAAGACCACGTCGTTCTACATGATCGTCGGGCTGGTACCGACCGATGCCGGCGAGATCGATCTCGACGGCAAATCGATCGGCCTGTTGCCCATTCACAAGCGCGCATCGCTCGGTCTGTCGTATCTGCCGCAGGAAGCGTCGGTGTTTCGCAAGCTGACCGTCGAGCAGAACATTCGCGCCGTGCTCGAACTGCAACTCGGCGACAACGGCAAGCGCCTGTCGAAAGACGCCATTTCATCACGCACCGAAGCGCTGCTCGACGAACTGCAAATCGGCCATCTGCGTGAAAATCCGGCGCTGTCGCTGTCGGGCGGCGAGCGTCGGCGGGTCGAAATCGCGCGCGCGCTGGCCACTAATCCGAGCTTCATCCTGCTCGACGAACCATTCGCGGGTGTCGATCCGATCGCGGTGCTGGAAATCCAGAAGATCGTCAAGTTCCTGAAGCAGCGCAACATCGGCGTGCTGATCACGGACCACAACGTGCGCGAGACGCTGGGCATCTGCGACCACGCCTACATCATCAGCGACGGCAGCGTGCTTGCGGCCGGCGCCCCCAGCGACATCATCGAAAACGAAAACGTGCGGCGCGTCTATCTGGGCGAGCATTTCCGCATGTAGTCTCACCTGCCGGGCGTGAGTGCGATGCCGCACTGCACGCCCGCGCATTTCGCACGCGTGGCAACGCGGCGCGTTCAATATTCTTGACAGTGAGTTTGGCCCCGTGCGGCGCGCAACAGCGCGTCCGGACGGCCTCGCGGCGCACGCGCGGGGCACGCGTGTAATTGCGAATGTCGCAAGGTATCGCGCTCGTGGCAAACTCTTTACAATGAATCACAACCTGCCATGAAAGCCAGCCTCCAACTCCGCCTGTCGCAGCATCTTGCGCTGACCCCTCAACTGCAACAGTCCATCCGGCTGCTGCAGCTTTCCACGCTGGAATTGCAGCAGGAAGTCGCGATGGCGGTGTCGCAGAACCCGCTGCTCGAGAACGAGGACGACTGGATCACCAGCCCGCTGCGCGTCGCCGCAGATGGCTCGCTGATCACTCAGGCGCCGAACTCCGCACCGCCGGATCAGATGGGTGGTCAATCGTCGTCCACGTCGTCCAGCGAGCGCGCCGAAAACGGCGAGCCGCAGGGCGTCGACGAATACAACGGCCTCGCATCCGACAGCAACGGCGACGCCAGTCAGTGGAATCTCGACGAATACGGCCGCTCCGGCAACGCGTCCGACGACGACGACCTGCCGCCGCTGCAAATCCACGAATCCAGCACGTCACTGCGCGATCACCTGATGGCGCAACTCCGCGTCACGCAGGCCGGTCAACGGGACCGTGCGCTGGTGACTTTTCTGATCGAATCGCTCGACGACGACGGTTATCTGACTGCCACGCTCGACGAAGTGATGGCCGACCTGCCGGACGAGCTGGAAGTCGATCTCGACGAACTCAATGCGGCGCTTGCGCTGCTGCATAGCTTCGATCCGGCTGGCGTAGGTGGGCGTTCCGCTTCCGAATGCCTGAAGCTGCAACTTTTGCGGCTCGATGCATCGCCCACGCGCACGCTTGCGCTCGACATCTGCGCACATCATCTGGAACTTCTCGCCGCGCGAGATTTCACACGTTTACGGAAACACCTGAAGGCCAGCGACGACGACATGCGCGATGCGCATATGTTGATCCGCTCGCTCGAACCGTTTCCCGGTGCCGCATACGGCAAGGCCGAAGCGGACTACGTGGTGCCCGACATCATGGTGCGCAAGACGGCACAAGGATGGCAGGCGGAACTGAATCCGGAGGTAGTGCCGAAGCTGCGAATCAACCATCTGTACGCGAATATCCTGCGCAATAACCGCGGTGATCCGGGCAGTGGTTCGCTGCGTCAGCAGCTTCAGGAAGCGCGCTGGCTGATCAAGAATATCCAGCAAAGATTCGAGACGATCCTGCGTGTCGCGCAGGCTATTGTCGAGCGTCAGAAGAGCTTTTTCGTGCACGGCGAAATTGCCATGCGCCCCTTGGTTTTGCGGGAAATAGCTGATACGCTGGGTTTACACGAGTCAACTGTCTCGCGTGTGACAACCGGTAAGTACATGCTCACCCCGTTCGGGACGCTTGAATTTAAGTACTTCTTCGGATCGCACGTTTCGACTGACACGGGCGGTGCGGCGTCTTCCACGGCGATCCGCGCGCTCATCAAGCAACTGATAGGAGCAGAAGAGCCGAAATCTCCTCTTTCAGACAGTCGCATAGCCGAGTTGCTGGCAGAACAGGGTTTCGTGGTCGCACGGCGCACCGTAGCGAAGTACCGCGAAGCGCTCAGGATCCCAGCAGTCAACCTGCGCAAGTCTCTGTAGCCCGTCGCCTCCTGCGGCGGGTATTTTCCGGCCGCGCCGCTGTTTGGCGGACAGGCCGGCCGATACGACCTGCCAGATGTCAGTCACGGGGGACGACACAGGCGAGCCGACAGATCGACCGGCACTTCCCTATTCATGCGGACCAGGCGGCCATCAGCTTGGAGAAGCACTATGAATCTGAAGATCAGTGGACACCATCTCGAAGTAACGCCAGCGTTGCGCGAATACGTGATCACCAAACTGGATAGGGTGCTAAGACATTTCGATCAGGTAATCGACGGCAGTGTGGTCCTCTCGGTCGACAACCACAAGGAAAAGGAAAAGAGGCAGAAGGTTGAAATTAACCTGCATCTGAAGGGAAAGGACATTTTCGTCGAAAGCTGTGACGGCGACCTGTACGCCGCGATCGATCTGATGATCGACAAGCTGGATCGACAGGTTCTGCGTCACAAGGATCGCCTGCAAGGCCATCAGCACGAAGCGATCAAGTACCAGCCGCTGGCACAGCAGATCGAAGTGCCGCCGCAATAAGGAAGGCCGGAAGCCTTACCTTTCCCCCGCTAAACCGCCCGGATACGGGCGGTTTTTCATTGCGCGCCACAAGGTGCAACCCGTTCCTGTCGCGCCGCACCATCCGTGCCTACCCTGTTCTATAATGTTCCGGTTAGTGCGACACGTCGCATCGACTTTAGGCGGGCGCAAGCCCTCCCATTTGGTGACACCTTGAGGTCACCCTTGTTAGTAGCAACGGGCTCTCAACCTATCAGAGAGTCACTGCCGTAGACGTGCAACAGCGCCCGCGCTGAGGTACGTAATTGCATGAACCTGATTACCGTCAGGTCCGCCCGGTTAGCGGCTTCAACTCCGCTAATCAAGCGGATTGGAGTATGTAATTCCCCTGCCTTGGGGCAACGGTTTGCTGCAAGGTCGAGCGAAAGCTCGGTATGTCATTGTTCGGCCTCATCGGTTTCATTGTGAGGTAGTGAACCTGCTGCGCGACCAGCAGTAGCCTAGGAGGACATGCGCCACTGGTAACGGTGGGGTGTGAAGCTTCTCCGACAACGTAGCCCCCGGATATTTCGGGCAAAATGCTGCCGCGAGGTCGCATTTTGGAGACTCCTAGCAGCAATGGGGTTGAGGAGCTAGGCTGGCTGAGATGGTTAATGTAAGTGAACTGCTGATAAACCCCGTAAACATTGTGGTGCCGAAGCTGCTGTGGCATCAACCAAACGGTATGTGGCTAGTTACCTCGTTTAACTGTCGGGGTACGTCGCTGTTGCGCCACCGGGGAAGAGGCGGGACCTAAGTCAGTCATGTGATATGCCGGGAACGTGGTAAGCCTGTATGGTTGCCAGCGCGGTCTGGCTGGCAGGCGAACCGTAAGGGACGCTGTTGATTGTGCAGGTATGGGAGGACGGAAAAAGCGAAGGTCGGGCTGTAATGGTCCGGATAGGGGTTGAGACATTACTCCACGCGAAAGCGGGCAGACTTCCGTCTGGTCTACCGTCGCAAGACGGCTGACTACCCTCTGTAACTTGGTTAGATGCGGGCGCATGCGCCCGTATTGTGGTTTCTGTCCGAGATACGAGTGCATGCACTCATATTGAGGTTTCTGTCGTTCCCCAGCGGGGTGTGTCTTCCCCGCTGGGGGAGATGCGCCTTCTGCCGGGGATCTAATCCAAGGTAGGAGAGCAGCATGAAAGTATCTGGTCGAAAGACCGGATCTGCGCTTTCCCACGCGCCGGACAACTGGCACGCCGTAGATTGGCGTCGGGTTGAACGGAACGTGAGAGGGATGCAGATTCGAATTGCGAAGGCGACGCGGGAAGGCGACTGGCGCAGGGTAAAAGCCCTGCAACGGATGTTGACCCGCACGTTGTCCGCAAAGCTGTATGCGGTACGACGTGTTACGCAGAACCAGGGTGCGCGAACGGCTGGAGTCGATCGCGAATTATGGGATTCGCCTGAGAGCCGATGGGAAGCTGTCGGCAGGTTGAAGCGGCGCGGATACAAGCCTCTGCCATTACGGAGAGTCTTTATCCCCAAGGCCAATGGGAAGGAGCGCCCTCTGGGCATTCCGACCATGCGGGACAGGGCGATGCAAGCTCTGTATCTGTTGGCCTTGGAGCCAGTGTCGGAATCGACGAGCGACCCGAACTCTTACGGGTTCAGGTTAAACCGCTCGACGGCTGACGCTATGGCTCAGATCCGTGTCTGCGTATCCAAGAAGGCTTCGGCCCATTGGTTACTGGAGGCGGATATCCGAGGATGTTTTGACCACATCAACCATGACTGGTTGGAAACTCACGTCCCAATGGACCGGGGAATCCTGCGACAGTGGTTGAAAGCTGGCCTGATTTATAACGGTCAGCTACAGGCGACTGAGGCCGGTACGCCGCAGGGAGGAATCATCTCCCCAACGCTTGCTAATGTCACACTGAATGGGCTGGAACGAGACTTGGGTTTGCACCTCGGTGTCAAATTCGGTTTAGAAAAAGCCAAGAAGCTAAAAGTCCACGTGGTGCGATACGCGGATGACTTCGTGATAACCGGTGACTCGCGAGAGATACTGGAACAGGAAGTCAAGCCTTGGGTGGAAGCATTTCTCTCGGAGAGAGGGCTGCAGTTGTCCGAGGAGAAAACGCGGATCACTCACATTGACCAAGGCTTCGATTTCCTAGGGTGGAATTTCCGGAAATACTCGGGAAAACTCATCATCAAGCCGAGCAAGAAAAACGCGCAAGCGTTCTATCGCAAGGTGGCGGAAACAATCAGTGGCAGGAAGACGGTAAGACAGGAGAACTTGATTCGCCTGCTGAACCCGATGCTGCGGGGTTGGGCGCAATATCACCACCCTGTATCTGCCAAGCAGGCGTACAGCCGCATGGATCACCTGGTTTTCCAGAGGCTCTGGCGGTGGTCGAAGCGGCGACATCCACAAAAGAACGCTGACTGGGTGAAGAAAAAGTATTTTCACACTGTCGGCGAACGAAGCTGGGTGTTTGGTGCTTCCGTAGTTCGTGACGATGGCAGTAAGGGGCTGCTTGAGCTGTACCACCTCAGCGGTACGGTCATCAAGCGACACAAGAAAATCAAAGGAGAGTTCAATCCCTTTGATCCTTTGTGGGAAGAGTACGGCGAGCAGTTGCGGCAGGAGCGTATGTGGGTCTCAATGCGCTACCGCAAGCAATGGGCGACCCTGTACATGTCACAAAGCGGGTTATGCGCGCATTGTGGCTGTGCACTGACGGATGAATCGGGCTGGCACGACCACCATCTGGAGTATCGGATGCATGGCGGTACCGACGCTTTGTCCAACCGGGTGCTGCTCCACCCCCACTGCCATCAGCAAGTGCATACTGGTAATATTGCTGTAGTGAAGCCGGTTCCGCATTAAGCGGAACTTTGATAGTAGGCTCGAGCTGTATGCGGGGAAACTCGCACGTACAGTTCCTAGGGGGCTCCTCATCCGCAAGGATGGGGGGCTACCCTACCTATCGGGGTCTATCTCGGGGTCTGTCGGGGCATCAGCCGGAGTCCTGCATGTTTTTGGGTTCCGCGCACATCGCCGTGAGCAGCGAGCACGGAATATCACTCATACGCCACAGCGAGAAATACTCAGGCCTCGTGTCCGCCTGCCAACATGAATCGTCTAGCCAAATTTCTTCCCCTCGAAAACGTCGTCGTCGGACTGTCCGTCACTAGCAAGAAGCGCGTGTTCGAGCAAGCGGGCCTGATCTTCGAAAACCAGAACGGCATCGCGCGTAGCACCGTCACCGACAATCTGTTCGCGCGCGAGCGCCTCGGGTCCACGGGACTCGGTGAAGGCGTCGCGATTCCGCACGGCCGGATCAAAGGCTTGAAGCAGCCGCTCGCCGCGTTTGTCCGCCTGGCGGAGCCGATCGCGTTCGAAGCACCCGACGGTCAGCCGGTGTCGCTGCTGATTTTCCTGCTGGTGCCCGAACAGGCCACCCAGCAACATCTGGAAATTCTGTCGGAAATCGCCCAGCTGCTGTCGGATCGCGACGCTCGCGAGCGTCTGCACACCGAACAGGACCCGGACGCGTTGCATCGCCTGCTCACTCAGTGGCAACCTTGACACATGGCCGCTCGCCGCCACCCGGCGAGCGTGGTCACGTGTCAAAACCGGCGCGCATGAAAACGGTCCGGTTCGTACAAAATGCCGGCGTTGCCGGTCAGCGTCAGCGCGAATAGCGGCCCACACTGGAGTCACGGACTCATGGATACGTCCAGCATCAACGCCCAAAGCATTTTTGACGACAATGCCGCCACGCTGAAACTCAGCTGGCTGACGGGGCATGAAGGCTGGGAGCGCGGCTTCTCGGCGGAAACTGTGGCGTACGCCACGTCGAGCGCCGACCTCGTCGGCCACTTGAACCTGATCCACCCGAACCGCATCCAGGTGCTCGGCGAAGCCGAAATCGACTACTACCAGCGTCAGGTCGACGACGACCGTTCGCGCCACATGGCCGAACTGATCGCGCTGGAGCCGCCATTCCTGGTGGTCGCCGGCGGCGTCACCGCCCCGCCGGAACTGGTGCTGCGCTGCACCCGCTCGTCCACGCCGCTGTTCACCACGCCCATGTCGCCCGCCGCGGTGATCGACAGCCTGCGTCTGTACATGTCGCGCATCCTCGCGCCGCGCGCCACGTTGCACGGCGTATTTCTCGACATTCTGGGGATGGGCGTGCTGCTGACCGGCGATTCCGGCCTCGGCAAGAGCGAACTCGGGCTGGAACTGATCAGCCGCGGCCACGGCCTCGTGGCCGACGACGCCGTTGATTTCGTCCGGCTCGGCCCGGATTTCGTCGAAGGACGCTGCCCGCCGCTGCTGCAAAACCTGCTCGAAGTGCGCGGCCTCGGCTTGCTCGACATCAAGACGATCTTCGGTGAAACAGCCGTGCGCCGCAAAATGAAGCTCAAGCTGATCGTTCAGCTGGTGCGTCGGCCGGACGGCGAATTCCAGCGCCTGCCGCTCGAAAGCCAGACCGTCGACGTGCTCGGCCTGCCCATCAGCAAGGTCACGATTCAGGTGGCCGCCGGCCGAAATCTCGCGGTGCTGGTCGAAGCGGCCGTCCGCAACACCATCCTGCAATTGCGCGGCATCGACACGCTGCGCGATTTCATGGACCGTCAACGTCTTGCGATGCAAGATCCCGACAGCCAGTTTCCGGGCAAGCTGATTTAAGCCCGATGTGACCACACCACGCGCCGCAAGCCTTGCGGCGCGGGCCTGGCGGCCGCAACGGGCCGCGCGCGACAAGTCCGGATGCTATGATGAAACGTACGCCCTTGAAGACTCCATGCGCATTATCCTGATCACCGGAATCTCCGGCTCCGGCAAATCCGTTGCGTTGAACGCGCTGGAAGACGCGGGCTACTACTGCGTCGACAACCTGCCGCCGCGCTTCCTGCCGCAACTCGCCACCTACCTCGCCGACGACGGCCAGGACCGCCTCGCAGTCGCCATCGACGCGCGCTCGAGCGCCTCGCTCGACGAAATGCCCGCGATGATCCGCGACCTGTCGCGCGAACACGATGTGCGCGTGCTGTTCCTCAACGCGAGCACGCAATCGCTGATTCAACGCTTCTCCGAAACCCGTCGCCGGCATCCGCTGTCGGGCTCCGCATCGCACGATGCCGACGTCGGTTTGCTGACCTCGCTCGAAGAAGCGATCGACCGCGAGCGTGAACTGGTCGCGGGCCTGGTCGAGTTCGGCCATCAGATCGACACCAGCAATCTGCGCTCGAACGTGCTGCGCGCGTGGGTCAAGCGCTTCATCGAACAGGAACACACCGGCCTCGTGCTGATGTTCGAATCGTTCGGTTTCAAGCGCGGCGTGCCGCTCGACGCCGACTACGTATTCGACGTCCGCACGCTGCCCAACCCGTATTACGATCGGGAATTGCGTCCGCTGACCGGGCTCGACAAACCGGTGATCGATTTTCTGGAAGCGTTGCCGGTGGTGCGCGACATGATCGCGGACATCGAGGCGTTTCTGGTCAAGTGGCTGCCGCATTTCCGCGACGACAATCGCAGTTATCTGACCGTCGCCATCGGATGTACCGGCGGACAGCACCGGTCGGTATTCATCGCCGAGACGCTCGCCGCACGTCTCGCGAGCAAGGCGAGTGTGATCGTGCGGCATCGTGACGCGCCGGTCGACGCCGGCGTCTCGTCGAAGTTAGTGGCTTAACCGGCCGCGCCGCGCGGCCTCAACTGAAGCGTTGCGCCATGTCCCTTGATCCTGTGCTTGCCGATTTGCCGCTGTTTCCGTTGCATACCGTGCTGTTTCCCGACGGCATGCTGCCGCTGAAAATCTTCGAAGCGCGCTATCTGGATATGGCGCGCGGCTGTCTGCGCGAGAAAACGCCGTTCGGCGTGTGCATGCTGAAAAGCGGCGGCGAGGTTGCGCATCCGGACGAGCCGTCGGTGCCGGAGACGATCGGTTGTCTTGCCGACATTGAGCAATGCGATGTCGACGAATTCGGGATGTTGTTGATCCGCGCACGCGGCACGCGCCGTTTCCGTCTGCTGTCGCATCGTGCCGAACCGGACGGTTTGCTGGTGGGCATGGCCGAGATGTTGCCCGCAGACCAGCCGCTCGAAGGCCCCGACCATCTCGCGCAATTCGGCGCGTGCGCGGAAGTGCTGGAACGGATCATCGCGACGATCCAGGAACGCGATCCGGACAGTTTGCCGTTCGCCGAACCGTTCAGGCTCGACGATCCGGCGTGGGTGTCGAACCGGCTCTCGGAAGTGCTGCCGATCGCGCTGCGAGCACGCCAGACGCTGATGGAAATGACCGACGCCGGCTCGCGGATCGAAGCCGTTCATCACTACATGCAGCAGCATCAGTTGCTGTGAATCCGCTTTGCATCTGCACTGACTGAAAGCACAACGCGTGGAAAACGCGGCCGTCCTGCCGGACGGCCGGCGCGTTCACAGCAACGAACCGTGCAATCCATCGAGCAGTTTGCGCACCGGCGCCGGTACACCGTACGCGTCGAGATTGCGTAGCGGCACCCACACCGTCTCCGCGTCCGCGAGCGTCAGATGCGCGTCGACGCCGTCGCTGCGTTCGACCAGTCGCGGCTCGATATCCAGCTTGAAATGCGTGAACACATGCGTCATCGGCGTCAGCGGCCACACGACGCTGCCGCCGCCGAACGCCAGCGCGCGCTCGGCCAGCGCGGCTTCGTCGGCGGCTTCGGGCAAGCTCCACAAACCACCCCAGATGCCCGACGGCGGACGCTTTTCGAGCATCACCGTATCGCCGTCGCGCAACACCAGCATCCACGTTCGACGCGTCGGCACGGTCTTCTTCGGACGCGGCGTCGGCAGTTCGCGTTGACGATTGGTCACGTTCGCCACGCAATCGACGGCAAACGGACAGCGCACGCAATCGGGCTTGCCGCGCATACAAAGCGTCGCGCCGAGATCCATCAAGCCCTGCGTGTACGCGCTGACGTCGTCGTCGCTGGCCTCAGTGGGCAATAGCGACTCCGCGAGCGTCCACATTGCGTTCTCGATACGCTTTTCGCCCGGGAAACCTTCGACGCCGTATGCCCGCGCGAGCACGCGCTTCACGTTGCCGTCGAGGATGGTTGCGCGCGCACCGAACGCGAACGACGCGATTGCCGCTGCGGTCGAACGTCCGATGCCCGGCAGTTCCGCGAGCGCCTCGACCGACACCGGAAACGCGCCACCGTGTTGCCCGACGACCGCCTGCGCGCAGCGATGCAAATTGCGCGCACGCGAGTAATAGCCGAGCCCGGCCCATAACGCCATCACGTCGTCGAGCGGCGCGGCGGCGAGCGCGGTCGACGTCGGGGAAGCGCGCGAGAAAACGCGCGTAGTACGGAATCACCGTGGACACCTGCGTCTGCTGCAGCATGATTTCCGACAGCCAGATCCGGTACGCATCACGCGTGTTTTGCCACGGTAGATCATGGCGGCCATGCTCGCGCTGCCAGGTGATCAGACGCGCGGAAAATCCGGAAGGACCGGACAACGACAAAGGCGAAGACAGTGAGGACATTGTTTGTTTAGCGCTGACAGCTCGGGCAGTAATAAGTGGAACGCTGGCCCTGAACGATCTGTTTGATTGCGGTTCCGCACACGCGGCACGGCAGACCCGCGCGATCATAGACGAAATAGTCGAGCTGGAAATAACCGCTCTCGCCGTTACTGCCGACAAAATCGCGCAACGTGCTGCCGCCCTTCTCGATCGCGGCGGCCAGCGTCACGCGAACGGCGTCGGCGAGCAGGTCGTAGCGCACCAGCGACACCTTGCCGGCGGCAGTGCTCGGACGAATTCCGGCGCGGAACAGACTTTCGGATGCATAGATATTGCCCACGCCCACGACGATATCGCCGGCCAGCAATGCCTGTTTGACCGACACACTTCGTCCGCGCGTTTTACGATGCATCAATGCGCCGGAAAACGCGGGCGAAAACGGTTCGACGCCGAGTCTGGCAAGCAATGGATGATCGAACACGTCGCCCGCTTCGCGCGGATGCCACAGTACGGCTCCGAAGCGGCGCGGGTCGCGATAGCGCAAAATGAAGTCGTCGAAGATCCAGTCGACGTGGTCGTGTTTTGCTGCGGACGGCGGGTGCGGTATGTGACGCAATACGCGAAGCGTACCGGTCATGCCGAGATGAACGATGAACCAGCCTGCGTCGATTTCGAACAGCAGATATTTGCCGCGCCGCTCGACCTTTCGTACCGTATGGCCGCGCAAGGTCTGTGCAAGGTCGGCGGGAATCGGCCAACGCAGCGCGGGCGTGCGAACATCGACGCGCTCGACGCGGCGACCGGTGACGTAGGGTTCGATTCCCCGTCGGGTAACCTCAACTTCTGGCAACTCTGGCATGTCTGACTGGTCTGCAACTTGCGTGGGTGGTTGTGCGCTTATTGTAGCGAGCGCGTTACAATCGTCCGAAACTTGAACGGATATCCATGAACTTGTCCTTCGTGAAGCAGTTTTCCAAGCGTGCGTCGCGCGTATCGCTCGTGCCGCGCGCAGTCTCCGCTCGCCGTCTGCTCGGAGCCGCCGTACTTGCCGTCTGGGCGCTGGCCGCATTGCCCGCCCATGCGCAAGATCCTTCGCCGGATTCGGACGACAACGTTTCGATTCCCGACTCGCTCGGGTCGCAAGGTGCGGACGACGAAAAAAATCTGCCTGCGGTTCCGTTGAGCAGCCAGATCGTGTTTCAGGTGCTCGCGGCGGAAGTCGCACTGCAACGCGATCAACCGGCGCCTGCGTATCAAACGTATCTCGCGCTCGCTCGCGACACGCACGATCCGCGCATGGCGCAACGCGCGACCGAAATCGCGCTGGCCGCGCAAAGCCCGTCCGATGCGCTGACCGCCGCACAACTGTGGCAACAGTATGCACCGACGTCGGAGCGTGCTGCGCAGCTCGACGCGTCGCTGCTGGTGCTGTCCGGCAAGCCCGACGACGCCGCGCCGATCCTCGCTCGCGAACTCGCCAAGGTGCCGGTCGACAATCGCGGCAGCGCGATCCTCGCGTTGCAATTGCTGCTGTCGCGCGGACCGAATCGCGTCGGCGGACTGCACGTGCTGCAGGATCTGGTGAAGAACGACCTGAACCGGCCGGAAGCGCAACTCGCGCTGGCCCGTCAGCAACTCGCCGCCGACGATCAACCCGGCGCGCGCAAGTCGCTCGAACAGGCGTTGAAGCTGAAGCCCGACTATCTGCCGGCCGCGTTGATGCTGTCGCAGATGGGCCCGGAAGAGCGCAAGGAAGGCATCGCGTCGCTCGAAAAATACGTTCAGCAGAACCCGAAATCGCACGATGCGCGTCTTGCGCTGGCGCAGATGTATCTCGCCAGCGACCGTCTCGACGACGCGCAAAAGCAGTTCGAGGTAATGCATAAGGACAACGCGAACGACCTGACGCCGCTGATGGCGCTGGGTCTGATCAAGATTCAGCAGAAGAATTTCCCCGAGGCGCAGAACTATCTGACGCAATACGCGCAGAAAGCCGAAGCGACGCCGGGCGCGGATGCCGGTCAGGCGTACATCTATCTGGCGCAGTTGTCGCTGGAACAGAAGAACGACGTCGCCGCGAGCAACTGGCTGAACAAGATTTCGCCGTCCAGCCAGCAATACGTGCCCGCGCAGATCACGCGCGCGCAGTTGCTCGAAAAGCAGGGCAAGCCCGACGACGCCCGCAAGCTGCTGGCTGCATTGCAGACACCCGATCCGCGCGATCAGGCGATGATCGCGCGGACCGACGCCGCGATCCTGTTCGATGCGAAGCGTTTTCCGGAAGCTGAAACGCGTCTCGCACAAGCCACGTCCGACTTCCCGACAGATCCCGATCTCGCGTACGACTACGCGATGGCAGCGGAGAAAAACGGCCACTACGACGTGATGGAATCGCAGTTGCGCAAGCTGATCCAGACGCAGCCCGACAATCCGCAGGCGTACAACGCGCTCGGTTATTCGCTGGCCGATCGCGGCCAGCGCCTGCAGGAAGCCGACAAGCTGGTCGAGAAAGCATCGACGCTCGCGCCGAACGACGCGTTCATCATGGATAGCGTGGGCTGGGTCAAGTACCGTCTCGGCGATACCAACGACGCGATCAAGGTACTGCGCAAGGCGTACGAGTTGCAACCGAACGCTGAAATCGGCGCGCATCTGGGCGAAGTGTTGTGGAAGAGCGGCGACCAGGATCAGGCGCGCGCGGCATGGCGCGAAGCGAAGAAGCTTGAACCCGACAACGACACGCTCGTCAAAACGCTTCAACGTTTTCAGGTGAACGACCTCTGATGCTTCGTCTCTTTTCCCTGAGCGCAGGCGGCGCGTCGCGCGCCACCTGTGCGTTCGCTGCGGCGTCGCTGTTCGTGCTGGCCGGTTGCGCGTCGGTGAAGCCGCAAGGCCCGTCCACGTCAAATGCAGCGACGTCGTTGACCACGCAGACGAATCGCTCGCATCACGGCCGGTTCGCGATCCAGTACAACGATCAGAACGGTCAGCAACGTAACGCCTATGGCAACTTCGACTGGCAGGAAACGGGCGATACCGTCACGCTGCAATTGCGCAATCCGCTCGGACAGACGCTCGCGATCGTGACCTCGTCGCCGGCTTCGGCCACGCTCGAATTGCCCAATCGTCAGCCGCTGACCGCCGACAACGTGTCCACGCTGATGCAGAACGCGCTGGGTTTTGCGTTGCCGGTCGAAGGTTTGCGCTACTGGTTGCAGCCGTCGGCGGCGCCTACGTCGCGCGCGAAGACTGTGCAGGACCCGCAAGATCCGACCCGTCTGAAGGAAATCGATCAGGACGGCTGGACGATCAACTATCTCGCCTATGCCGACGCACCCGCGCCCGGGCCGAAGCGCGTCGATCTGAGCCGCACCGAGCCGCCGCTCGATATCAAGCTCGTGCTGGACCAGTAACGCGGCCGCCCCTCGCCTGACCATCACAGAATCATGATTGAAACGAACGATTCGCTGCGCGACTGCCTCGCGCCCGCGAAACTGAACCTCTTCCTGCACATCACCGGGCGTCGTCCGGACGGTTATCACGCGCTGCAAACGGTGTTTCAGTTGCTCGATTGGGGTGACACGCTGCACTTCAAGCGCCGCGACGACGGCCAGATCACGCGCGACACCGACATCCCCGGCGTGCCCGCCGCCACCGACCTCACGGTCCGGGCGGCGACGCTGCTGAAGGCGCATACAGGCACCGACGCCGGCGTCGAAATCGCCATCGACAAGCGCCTGCCGATGGGCGCAGGCCTCGGCGGCGGAAGCTCCGACGCCGCGACGACCCTGCTCGCGCTGAACCGACTTTGGAAGCTCGATCTGCCGCGTGAAGAGCTGCAAACCCTCGCGTTAAAACTCGGCGCCGACGTGCCATTTTTCATTTTTGGAAAAAATGCGTTCGCGGAGGGTGTCGGAGAGGCACTTGACGTTGTACAATTGCCGCCGCGTTATTTCCTAGTTGTGACGCCCCGAGTCAACGTTCCAACCGCAGAGATTTTTTCTGAAAAGTTGTTGACAAGGGATACGAAGCCAGTCACAATCACGGTCTTTCTTGCACAGCAAAGCTTGAGCGAAAAGTGGCCAGACAGTTTTGGTCACAATGACATGCAAGCAGTTGTCGTGAGAAAATACGCGGAAGTAGCGCAGGTGCTGCGATGGTTTGATAACATTGCGCCGGCGCGGATGACCGGATCAGGTGCTAGCGTTTTCGCAGCGTTTGACAGCAAAGGTGAAGCAGAAATGGTGCAAGCCAAACTGCCAGCCGGTTGGCAAAGCGCTGTAACAGCAAGTCTCGATTCGCATCCACTCTTCACTTTCGCGTCATAAGTTTTGCGTCGTCGAACGGTCCTACACGTTCGGTGAAGCTCAAAGTTAGTGTAGGGGAGTCGCCAAGTTGGTTAAGGCACCGGATTTTGATTCCGGCATTCGAGGGTTCGAGTCCTTCCTCCCCTGCCAAAATTTCTCGCATTTCCTCTCGCCCCCCAGCCTGAAACAGGTGCATGATGAGCAGCCATGACGGCCTGATGGTTTTTACTGGCAACGCGAATCCCGCGCTTGCACAGGAAGTCGTCAAAATCCTCGGTATTCCCCTCGGCAAAGCAATGGTGAGCCGTTTTTCTGACGGCGAAATCTCTGTCGAAATTCAGGAAAACGTGCGTGGCAAGGACGTCTTCGTCCTCCAGTCCACCTGCGCGCCAGCCAATGACAATCTGATGGAACTGATGATCATGGTCGATGCGCTCAAACGCGCATCCGCTGGCCGGATCACTGCTGCCATCCCCTATTTCGGCTATGCCCGTCAAGATCGACGCCCGCGTTCGGCGCGCGTCGCTATCTCGGCGAAGGTCGTGGCGAACATGCTGGAAATCGCCGGCGTCGAGCGGATCCTGACCATGGATCTGCACGCCGACCAGATTCAAGGCTTCTTCGATATCCCCGTCGACAACATCTATGCAACGCCCGTGCTGCTCGGCGATCTGCGCAAGCAGAATCACGAGAACCTGCTGGTCGTGTCGCCGGACGTTGGCGGTGTGGTCCGCGCCCGTGCGCTAGCGAAGCAGCTGAACTGCGATCTCGCCATCATCGACAAGCGTCGTCCGAAAGCGAACGTCGCGGAAGTGATGAACATCATCGGTGAAGTCGAAGGCCGTACCTGCGTGATCATGGACGACATGGTCGACACCGCCGGCACGCTCTGCAAGGCAGCGCAAGTTCTGAAAGCGCGTGGCGCAGTCAAGGTTTTCGCGTACGCCACGCACCCGGTTCTGTCCGGCGGCGCAGGCGCACGGATCGCTGCATCGGCGCTCGACGAACTGGTCGTGACGGACACCATTCCGCTCGGCGAAGAAGCCCGTTCGTGCTCGAAGATCCGCTCGCTGACGAGCGCAGGCCTGCTCGCCGAAACGTTCTCGCGCATTCGTCGCGGCGATTCGGTGATGTCGCTCTTCGCTGAAAGTTAAGTATTTGCAAAAGGCGCGGTTCCGAAAGGTGCCGCGCTTTTGCACAATCGGCGCGAACGGACGAAGGTTCGCGCCGCCAGTCTGGGGCCTCTGCCTGATGGCGTGAAGGCCCCGCTTTTTTACTGCCTGGTCGCGGGCAGTGCATGGAGATTCAACATGAAAGTAGTCGCTTTCGAGCGTAGTCTGCAAGGTACGGGTGCGAGCCGCCGCCTGCGTATTTCCGGCAAGACGCCGGCAATCGTTTATGGCGCAAGTGCTGAACCGCAACTGATCGAGCTCGATCACAACGCACTTTGGCACGCGCTGAAGAAAGAAGTTTTCCACTCGTCGATCCTCGAGCTGGAAGTGGCAGGCAAGTCGCAACAGGTTCTGCTGCGCGACGTGCAATACCACCCGTTCCGTCAGCTCGTGCTGCACGTGGACTTCCAACGCGTCGACTCGTCGAAGAAGCTGCACACCAAGGTGCCGCTGCACTTCATGAACCAGGAAAACAACCCGGCAGTGAAACTGTCGAGCGCTGTGATCTCGCACGTCGTCAACGAAATCGAAGTCGAGTGCCTGCCGTCGGCACTGCCGGAATTCCTCGAAGTCGACCTGGCGAAGATCGAAGCTGGTCAATCGCTGCACGCCAAGGACATCACGTTGCCGGCTGGCGTCACGCTGGTTCCGCACGTTGAAGCTGAAAACCCGGTGATCGCTGCTGCAACGATCCCGGCTGGCGCCGTCGCTGACGAAGCCGCTGCTGGCGAAGGCGAAACGCCGGCCGCGTAAGCGCGCTCTCCTCTCGATCCGTTGCAACATCACGGACGATATGACCCGCCGCGGTTCGCCCCGGCGGGTTTTTTTTCGGCTGTTTTTTGTTAGTTTAGCGATTCACTTCAAGGCCACGCGGCGCGCCGCAGCCTGTCTCTCACACTGAATTCATCATGATCAAGCTGATCGTCGGGCTCGGCAATCCGGGCGCCGAATACACCGCGACCCGTCACAACGCCGGCTTCTGGCTCATCGATCAACTCGCGCGCGACGCCGGCACCACGCTGCGCGACGAGCGGCGCTTTCACGGCTTCTACGCAAAAGGGCGGCTTCACGGCGAAGAAGTGCATCTGCTGGAACCGATGACCTACATGAACCGCTCGGGCCAGTCGGTCGTGGCGGTGGCGCAATTCTTCAAGATCCTGCCGGACCAGATTCTGGTCGCGCATGACGAACTCGATCTGTCGCCCGGCACGGTGAAGCTGAAGCTCGGCGGCGGAAGCGGCGGCCACAACGGTCTGAAGGACATCTCCGCGCATCTGTCGTCGCAACAATACTGGCGGCTGCGGATCGGCATCGGTCATCCGCGCGACCTGATTCCCGAAAGCGCTCGCGCCGGCGCGAAACCGGACGTCGCGAACTTCGTGCTGAAGCCGCCGCGCAAGGAAGAACAGGACGTGATCGACGCGTCGATCGAGCGTTCGCTGGCGGTGATGCCGATGATCGTCAAAGGCGAACTCGAACGCGCGATGATGCAGTTGCATCGCAACCCGTAAGCGCGTTTTATCTTTTTTACGTCTTCACGCCGAACAGGAGGCCCGTTTGAGCCGCTACTGGAGCGACATCGTTCATCGTTTGACGCCTTATGTGCCGGGCGAACAGCCCGCCGTCGCGCATCCGGTGAAGCTGAACACCAACGAGAATCCGTACCCGCCGTCGCCGCGCGTGCTCGACGCGATCCGCGCCGAACTCGGCGACCACGCGGAATCGCTGCGCCGTTATCCGGATCCGACCGCGCGCGTGTTGCGCGAGACCGTCGCCGCTTTTCACGGCTTGCGCAGCGAGCAGGTGTTCGCCGGAAATGGCTCGGATGAAGTGCTCGCGCTGACGTTTCAGGCGCTTCTGAAGCACGACAAACCCGCGCTCTTTCCTGACATCACGTACAGCTTTTATCCGACCTACGCGCGACTTTTCGACGTCGAATACCGGACTGTGCCGGTGGATGACGCGCTCGCGATTCGCGTCGACGACTACCTGACGCCGAACGGCGCAGTACTGCTGCCCAATCCGAACGCGCCGACAGGCCGTCCCTTGCCGTTGTCGGAAATCGAGCGTCTGGTGTCGGGCAATCCGGATTCCGTGGTCTTAATCGACGAGGCGTATGTGGATTTCGGCGCGGAATCGGCCATTTCGCTCATTGATCGCTATCCGAATCTGCTGGTCGTGCACACGGTGTCGAAATCACGGTCGCTGGCGGGCATGCGCGTGGGTTTCGCGTTCGGACATCCGGCGCTGATCGACGCGTTGAATCGCGTGAAAGACAGCTTCAATTCGTATCCGCTCGACCGCTTGGCGCAAGCCGCCGCGACGGCGTCGTATCAGGATGACGTGTGGTTCCGCGAGACCTGCGCGAGAGTCGTGGCGAGCCGGGAACGGTTGACGGCCGGTTTGGAGGCCGTGGGTTTCGACGTCGTGCCGTCGGCGGCGAATTTCGTATTCGCCCGGCACGAAGCGCACGACGCGGCGACCGTAGCCGCGCGTCTGCGAGAAAAAGAGATTTTCGTGCGCCATTTCAAGGCGCCGCGAATCGATCAGTATCTGCGTATTTCGGTCGGCACCGACGCTGAATGCGACACGCTGCTCGACGCGTTGCGCGCCGTGCTCAACGCCTGAGCATAATGGTCAGCACGCGTTCAGACGTCTTTCGACGCCTGCAACGCGTGATACTTCGCCATCAGCCCATCCGGTGTTTCCAGATGCTCGGGATCGCGCGGAATACATTCGACCGGGCACACCTGGATGCACTGCGGCTCATCGAAATGGCCCACGCATTCGGTGCATTTGCGCGGGTCGATCACATAGATTTCCGTGCCCATCGAAATCGCGTCGTTCGGGCACTCGGGCTCGCACACGTCGCAATTGATGCATTCGTCGGTAATCATCAAGGCCATACTTCTCTCACTTCCCGCCGGCGCCGGGCCGGCAAACGTTACGTCCGGCGCCTAGTTTACGCCGGTTACGGCTGGCCTGCCGAGCCGTCCTGCGGCAATGCGGCGACCTTCTCCTTCAGCCACTTCTCCACCGACGGGAACACGAACTTGCTGACGTCGCCGCCCAGTTGCGCGATTTCCCGGACGATCGTGCCGGAGATGAACTGATACTGGTCAGACGGTGTCATGAACATCGTCTCGACATCGGGCAGCAGATAGCGGTTCATGCCGGCCATCTGGAACTCGTATTCGAAATCGGACACGGCCCGCAAGCCCCGCACGATCACCCGCGCGTTGTTGCTGCGCACGAAGTCTTTCAGCAAGCCCTTGAAGCTCATCACCTGGACGTTCGGATAGTGGCCCAGCACTTCGTGGGCGATATCCAGACGTTCCTTCAGCGAGAAAAACGGCTTCTTGTTACGGCTGTCCGCGACGCCCACCACCAGCGTGTCGAAAATGCTGGATGCACGTCGCACGAGGTCTTCGTGACCGCGCGTGAGCGGATCGAAGGTGCCCGGATACACGGCGACTACCATGGGAGTTCTCCTCTCTTCAGACAAAGGGCACGTCAACTCGCGCCGCGAAGACGCGCTTTGCCGCCGACCGCGCACGTGACGGAAACCGCCCGGCGCTTGTTATGGAACGCGCATTATTCCTCATTTTCGCGCTGCAGCAAATGATAGTGAACCGCGCCAGCCTTACCTTGGCGGATCACGGCCCAGCCTTCCAGCACGGGCGTTTGCGCGACATCGACCGGTTCGGCGGCCTCGACATAGAGGAAACCGCCTGGCGCGACCAGCGGCACCGACAGTTCCAGCGCGCGACCCAGCAGATCGCCGTCGAACGGCGGATCGAGGAACACGACCTCGAACGACGCCGGTGCGAGGCTCGCGGCAAGCCGCAACGCATCGGCTTCCGCGATTTCGATCGATTTCGCGCCCAGTCGCGCCTGATTTGCGCGCAACTGTTCCGCTGCGCGCGCGTTGCGTTCGACCATCACCACGCGCGCCGCGCCGCGCGACGCCGCTTCGAATCCCAACGCGCCGCTTCCGGCAAACAGATCCAGACAGCGCTGACCGTCGAGCCGCTGGCCGAGCCAGTTGAATACCGTCTCGCGGACGCGGTCCGGAGTAGGACGCAAGCCGTCCAGATCGAGCACCGGCAGCGGCGTGCGCTTCCAGTCACCACCGATGATACGGATTGCGTGCGGTTTGCCACGTGCGGGCGATGCGCCTGACGCGCGGGCGGATGAAGGACGGGTCATGCGAGGATTCAGCGAGAAATTCGTACAGGAAACGGGTTGCCGTTGCGCGTGATTGCAACGGTTTGAGCGCCAACGTTACCACAGGGCCACGCGCCGCCCTACCTGGCTGAACGGCCGACGGGGGGATTCCGGGGTTGCCTGATAAAATGTGCGGCTTCCAGCGCCGTGCATCCCGCATTGCCACGCTGCCTGCCGCAGCCGCCGGACTCAACCGGCTGAAGGCAACGGCGCGCGCTCTCACCCAGTCAAACCATGTTCAGTTTTTTCAAACGATTCAAGGGTTCGAAGACGTCCGACACGGCGCCCGATGATCCGCAACTCGACACGCCCGAAGCCGAACTGGCCGAAGACGCGCCCGTCGAAGCGCCCGCTCCGCTCGCTGCGGCTCCGGCCGCAGCCGTCACACCCGTCGCACCCGTCGCACCGACCGTGTCGGCCGCGCCCGCCGTGACCGCCGCGATCGCACCGCAAGCGGTCGAGATCGTGCCGCCGCCGCAGGCCGAGGCCGCCGCGAAGCGCTCGTGGCTGACGCGCCTCAAGACCGGTCTGTCGAAAACCAGTTCGAACCTGACGGGCATTTTCGTCGGCACGAAGATCGACGAAGACCTGTACGAAGAGCTGGAAACCGCGTTGCTGATGTCCGACGCGGGCGTCGATGCGACCGAATTTCTGCTCGAAACGCTGCGTGAAACGGTTCGCGCCGAACGCCTGACCGATCCGCAGCAGGTCAAGGCCGCACTGCGCGCTCAGCTCATCACGTTGCTGAAGCCGCTCGAAAAATCGTTGATGCTGGGTCGCGCGCAACCGCTCGTGATGATGATCGCGGGCGTCAACGGTGCGGGCAAAACCACCAGCATCGGCAAGCTCGCCAAGCATCTGCAAAGCTTCGATCAAACGGTATTGCTGGCCGCCGGCGACACCTTCCGCGCCGCCGCGCGCGAGCAGCTGGCCATCTGGGGCGAGCGCAACAACGTCACGGTCGTCGCGCAGGAAAGCGGCGATCCGGCCGCGGTGATTTTCGACGCGGTCGGTGCGGCGAAGGCCCGCAAGATCGACGTGATGATGGCCGACACCGCCGGCCGTCTGCCGACCCAGTTGCATCTGATGGAAGAACTGCGCAAGGTCAAGCGCGTGATCGGCAAGGCGCTCGACGGCGCGCCGCACGAGGTGTTGCTCGTGATCGACGCGAATACCGGCCAGAACGCGCTCGCGCAAGTGAAGGCATTCGACGACGCGCTCGGCCTCACCGGCTTGATCGTCACCAAGCTCGACGGCACCGCGAAGGGCGGCATTCTGGCCGCGATCGCCCGCCAGCGGCCCATTCCGGTGTACTTCATCGGTGTCGGCGAGAAGGTCGAAGACTTGCAGCCGTTCAGCGCGGAAGAATTTTCCGACGCGTTGCTCGGTTAAGCAGGATCGACGACATCAGCGCGCTGACGGCACACGCGGTCAGACGCAAAAAAGGGCGCCCTTCGAGGCGCCCTTTTTTTCAGCTTGAATTCATCTCACGGACGATGACCCGCACCGCTCACTCGGCATCCGGCTGCGCGCCAGGCGCTGCGCGCGCAAACGCGTCGTGCTGCAACGCGTTCTCGTTGATCCGGTGGATGGTCGGGTAACGCGTCGTATCGATGTTGAACCGATGCGCGTTGAACACTTGCGGAATCAGACACAAATCCGCGACGGTCGGCGTGTCGCCAAAGCAGAACGTGCCCGTGCGCCCCGCCGCGACCAGATGCGCTTCGAGCGTCGAAAAACCCGTTTCGATCCAATGCCGGTACCACGCGT
Organism: Paraburkholderia sp.; assembly: GCF_028283785.1. Lineage (GTDB taxonomy): Bacteria > Pseudomonadota > Gammaproteobacteria > Burkholderiales > Burkholderiaceae > Paraburkholderia. Next base: position 196,664 of record NZ_JAPWKB010000004.1, read on the forward strand.
CTTTCGCCGCATCGTCGACGCCGAGCGTGCGCTTCAGATACTTCAGCACGCGCAGGTTGTCGACCGGATGAATCTCGCACGCCACCTGCAGCGCGACCGAGCGCACGTAAGCGCGTTCGACCGGCGTGGACGGCAGCAGCGGCGGCGCCGGATGCGTTTCGTCCAGATACTCGATGATCGCCAGCGACTGCTGCACGACATCGTCACCGACGATCAGCGTCGGCAGCAGCGCATCCTGATTCAGCGCACGATACGCCGGCGCCAGATGCTCGCCGCCATCGCGCACCAGATGGACCGGCACGTACTCGTAGGGCAAGCCCTTCAGGTTCAGCGCAATGCGCACGCGGTACGACGCGGAACTACGGAAATAGCTATAAAGCTTCATGCAGGACGTCTCCTCCTGTGATCTTCTGATTGACCGGCAACGCGGTTAGACAGCCTGAACGGCCTGTAACGCGTCAGATCACGCGCACGTTCAGTTCGCCCAGACCGTCCACGCCGCCCTGCATCACGTCGCCCTTCACGACCGCGCCGACACCTTCCGGCGTGCCGGTGAAAATCAGGTCGCCGGGTTGCAGTTCGAACAGCGTCGACAGATACGCGATCGTTTCCGCGACCGACCAGATCAGTTGCGACACGTCCGAGCGCTGCTTTTCCTCGCCGTTGACACTCAGCCAGATCGCGCCTTGACCGACATGGGCGCCGGAGCCGACCGGATGGATCGGGCCGATCGGCGCGGAGTGGTCGAAGCCCTTCGCGGTATCCCACGGACGACCGAGCTTCTTCGCCTCGGCCTGCAGATCGCGACGCGTCATATCGAGTCCGAGCGCGTAGCCGTAGACGTGGCCGAGCGCCGCGTCTTCCGGAATGTTCTTGCCGCCCTTGCCGATCGCCGCGACCAGTTCCATTTCGAAGTGCACGTTTTTCGACAGCGACGGATACGGGAATTCGCCGGTTTCGCCCGGCGCGACGTACAGCACGGCGTCGGCGGGTTTGCCGAAGAAGAACGGCGGCTCGCGATCCGGATCGTGGCCCATCTCGCGCGCGTGCGCTTCGTAATTGCGGCCCACGCAGTAGATGCGACGCACCGCGAATGTCTCGCTCGACCCGACGACCGGCACCGCGACGACTGGCGGCGGCGCAAACACGTAACTCATCCCGTTCTCCGTTTTCTGATGAATGCCGCCGGAAACGTCCGGCCGCAAAACATCGAGTTTAACGCCGGCGCGCGCAAGCGGGCGCGAGCCGGACACGCGGACAGCCGCACGTAAGGCACGCGTGGCCCGGCCGTAAGGCTGCTCGACGCCAGCGCCCGCATGCGATACTGAAGGCAAATCTTCTCGTCCTTTACTCTTTACTCATTACACCGCGTCGGCCCACACGACGCCCCAGTCAGATGAACGAATCCGCTTCCGCAGCCATCACGCCGTTTCCGTGCAACCGCTTCATCAAGGAGATCGGGCGCGGTCCGAACGGCGCACGTGCGCTGTCGGCAGAAGACACGCATGCGCTGTACACGGCGATGCTCGACGGCCGCGTGTCCGATCTCGAACTCGGCGCGGTGCTGCTCGCGTATCGCGTGAAAGGCGAAAGCGCCGACGAACTGGCCGCGATGCTCGCGGCTGCGCATGCGTCGTTCGAAGCGGTGCAGGTGCAGCCCGGCGCCTATCGGCCGGTGTCGATTCCGAGTTACAACGGCGCGCGCAAACAACCGAATCTGGTGCCGCTGCTCGCATTGCTGCTCGCACGCGAAGGCGTGCCGGTGCTCGTGCACGGCGTCACCACCGATCCCGGCCGCGTGACCAGCGCGGAGATCTTTACGCATTTGCAGATCGCGCCCGCGCAGAACCACGCGGAGATCGAAAGCGGACTGACGACACGGCGGCTCGCGTTCGCGCCGATCGACGTGCTCGCGCCGCAAGTCGCGCGTCTGCTCGGTTTGCGTCGACGGATGGGCGTGCGCAATTCGACGCATACGC
>NZ_JAPWKB010000019.1:0-17500 GCF_028283785.1 Paraburkholderia sp.
TTCCACACCTGGAACGTGAAGCGCATCAAACCGGCCGTGTTCGCGCCGTACGACCTGAGCGTCGAAAACTACACGTCGCTGCTGTGGCTGTTCGAAGGCTTCACGTCTTACTACGACGACCTGATCCTCGTGCGCAGCGGCCTGATTTCGCAGGACGACTATTTCGGCCTGCTCGGCAAGGTGATCGGCGGCGTGCAGCGCGGCAGCGGGCGTCTCAAGCAGAGCGTCGCGGAAAGCTCGTTCGACGCGTGGGTCAAATACTACCGGCAGGACGAGAACGCGCCGAACGCGATCGTCAGCTATTACACCAAGGGCTCGCTCGTCGCGCTCGCGTTCGATCTGACGATCCGCGCGCAGACCAACAACCGCAAATCGCTCGACGACGTGATGCGCTTGCTGTGGCAGCGCTTCGGCCGTGAGTTCTATCGCGGCAAGCCGGTCGGTGTCGAAGAAAGCGAGATCGAGGCGCTTTTCGCGGAAGCGACCGGCGCGAAACTGACCGGTTTGTTCGCCGAAGCCGTGCACGGCACGCGCGATCTGCCGCTCGACACGCTGCTCGCGCCGTTCGGCGTCGCCATTGCGCCCGAGCTCGACAAGAACGGCAAGCCGTCGCTCGGCGCACGCGTGCGCGGCGGCGCGGATTGCACGCTCGCAGCGGTTCATGAGGGCGGCGCCGCGCAGAAAGCCGGGCTTTCGGCCGGCGACGTGCTGATCGCGCTCGACGGCCTGCGCGTGACCGGCTCGAATCTTGACGGGCTGCTCGCGCGCTACCAGCCGGGCGCGAAAGTCGAGGTTCACGCCTTCCGCCGCGACGAGTTGCGCACCACGCAAGTCAAGCTGGACGGGCCTGAGGTGGCGCGCTACAAGCTCGCCGTCAGCGACAGGCGGGCCGCCGCTCGCAAGGCACGCGAGCACTGGCTGGCACGCTGATCGTCATCCGGGCCGTCGCTCTTGGGCGGCGGAGTGTGGCGGATTGTTCTACCACTGCAACAATCCGTCGCCGCCGGATGGCTTGTTCAGGGTGCGGCAAAAAAACACAATGGCTCCACTCGCGCAACACTGCGCGCCCCAACTGGAGTCAACCATGACCACGATCCTGCAAATCAACTCGGCAGCCCGCTCGCAAGGCGCGAACTCGACGCTACTCGTCAACGAGCTGACCGCAAAGCTGCAACAATCGAATCCGGGCGCGCAAGTCGTCGTCCGCAATCTGCAAGCTGAACCGCTGCCGCATCTGGACGACGCCGTCCTCGGCGCGTTCTTTACGCCGGCTGACCAACGCACGGCCGAACAAGCTGCGATCGCAGCGCGCAGCGAAGCGCTGATCGCCGAACTGCAAGCCGCCGACATCGTGGTGATCGGCGCGCCGATGTACAACTTCGGCATCTCGTCGCAACTGAAGACGTACTTCGACTTCATCGCACGCGCCGGCATCACGTTCGCATACACGGCGAACGGTCCGGAAGGTCTCGTGAAAGGCAAGAAGGTCTACGTGGTGTCGGCACGCGGCGGCAAGTATCTGGGCACGCCGAACGACAGCCAGACGCCGTACCTGAAAAGCTTCCTCGGCTTCCTCGGCATGACCGACGTGAGCTTCATCTACGCCGAAGGTCTGAACATGGGCCCGGACGCTGCCAGCGCCGCGCTGGCTTCCGCCCGCGAAGCGATCGCCGCCGCGTAAGGCTGGCCGCGCCGCTTCGATATGCGGCGAATCGCTCGATGGAATGAAAAACGCCACCGATTTGAGTCCGTGGCGTTTTTTCTTTGATGCGTAGATGTTTCGCCGATGCATCATGCCGCGATGCCGGCGTTTTCAGGCGAGCATTTGCGCTTCGTGGGGCAGGCGCCAGTCGATAGGCTCGCGGCCGTGCTGTGCGAGATATTCGTTGGCTTTGGCGAAATGCCCGCAGCCGAGAAAACCGCGATGCGCCGACAGCGGCGACGGATGCGGTGCTTCCAGCACGCAATGCGACTTGCCGCCGAGCAGCGCGCGCTTGGCTTGCGCGTGCGCGCCCCACAGCATGAACACGAGGCCGTCATGGCGCATCGCCAGTTCGTGGATCAGCGTGTCGGTGCATTTTTCCCAGCCGCGTTTTGCGTGGCTGGCGGCTGAGTCGCGCTCTACCGTCAACACCGTGTTCAGCAGCAGCACGCCCTGCTTCGCCCAGGTGTCGAGACAGCCGTGACGCGGCGTCTCGTGGCCAAGGCTTGCGGCAATCTCCTTGAAGATGTTGCGCAGCGACGGCGGCGTGCGCACGTTCGGCGCCACCGAAAATGCGAGCCCGTGCGCCTGCGGCGTGCCGCGGTCTTCGCCGTGGTACGGATCCTGGCCGAGGATCACCACTTTCACTTCATCGGGACTGGTCAGGCGCAGCGCGCGGAATACGTCGGCGGGATAGACGGTTTTGCCGGCGGCGCGCTCACCATCGACGAAGCGGCAGAGCGGCGTATAGGCGTCGCTTTCGATGAACGGTTTGAGATGTGCGCGCCATGCCGGCGGCAGCGCGTCGAATTGCGCCTCGAGCGTTGGCGGCGGCGCGCTGGCGCCGGATTTCTGCGGCGTGGTCGTCATGTCAGTAGACGGTTGGGAGGCGGCCTCGCCGAACAGCGAAGCTTGCGACGGATTGGGGCGGGTGGGGGAAGCGGAGGTCATGGCGGGGAAGTGTCGCAGCAAACGCCGCGTTGCTCAAGGTGTGGGCGCGGCATTCAGTCGCGAGCGCCGGAGGAGCGGCTTTGCCGCGCTCAACCCGCCCGCAATTGATAACCGCGCTGCGCCTTGCTGATGTTGTCCGGTACCAAACCGGCAATCTGCTTGCCGAGTTCCGCGGCGAGCGCGTGGAGCGCGGCTTCGTCTCCAGACTTCAATTCGAGTTCGACTTCCGAGATCGGCGCGCGGCGCGTTTGGCCATCGACTTCGGCGAGCACGTCGCCCTGATCGATCGCCGCTTCGACCTCCGAACCATCCAACCGGACCTGCCACAGCGTACGGGTGAAATTCGTGCGGAACAGCTGGATGAGTCCCGGCGCGGCCTGACGCAAAGCGTCCGCGGCGGACGCTTCGTCGCACTCGCGCAGCAACGCGTCGATCTCCAGCCTTTCGCCCGCCACCGGCATTTCCCATTCGTGCCGGCTGTGCAAACCATCCTCGGCCTTGCCGACCGTCTTGAAGGTTTGCAGCCAACCCTCAGGCGTCTGGCGCAAACGCAAGGCGCTCTTCGAGCCCGCCAGCGTCAGGTCAGGCGTGTCGAAGTAAATATTCACCAGTTTGATCGGTCGGCCGTGCGCCCGGGTGCGTGCGACGAACCACTGCGTCGCCGCCTCCACCTGCGCGGGCGGCAGCGCCAGTTTGATTTCGCGTTCCATGCCCATGAACTGCTCCGCTACGTATGCCGCTTGGCGTGTGTCGACAGCGCGCTCAGAAAAACATCCGCGCAAGTTCCACACCCGGCTCGTCCGCGCGCATGAATGCCTCGCCGACCAGGAACGTATGCACGTCCATCGCGCGCAGGCGCTCCACGTCGACGCGCGACAGAATGCCCGACTCCGTGACGACGATGCGGTCCTCCGGAATCGCCTCGAGCATGCCGATCGTCGTTTCGATCGATGTCTCGAAGGTGCGCAGATTGCGGTTGTTGATGCCGATCAGCGGCGTTTTCAGTGTGAGCGCTTCCATCAGCTCGTCGTGGTCGTGCACTTCGACCAGCACCGCCAGGCCCAGCGAATGCGCGAGCGCTTCGAGATCCTGCATCTGCGAGGTTTCGAGCGCGGCGGCAATCAGCAGGATGGCGTCGGCACCCATCGCGCGGGCTTCGACGATCTGATACGGATCGACGATGAAGTCTTTGCGCAGCACCGGCAAATTGCAGGCCGCGCGCGCTTGCTCCAGATACGCGACGCTACCCTTGAAGAACTGCACGTCGGTGAGCACGGACAGGCAGGCTGCGCCGTGTTTTTCATATGAACGCGCGATTTCGGCCGGCACGAAATGCTCGCGCAGCACGCCTTTGGACGGGCTCGCCTTCTTGACTTCGGCGATCACCGCGGCGAGACCCGCCGCGTGTTTCGCACGCAAGGCGCCGACGAAATCGCGCAGGTCGCGCGACGACGCTTCGAGGCGCAGCTCTTCGAGCGGCGCGCTCTGTTCGGCCGCCCGGACTTCTTCGCGTTTGACCGCGATGATGCGGTCGAGAATGTCGCTCATAAGTGTCTCGCTACGTAGTTACTGCTTGAATTGCTGGGTGAAGCGGGCCAGCTCGTCGACTTTCGCACGCGCCTTGCCGCTCGCGATCGCTTCGCGCGCCAACTGGATGCCGTCCGCTATCGACGAAGCCACGTTCGCCGAATACAGGGCGGTGCCCGCATTCAGCGTGACGATTTCGCGCGCGACGCCCGGCTTGTTGTCGAGCGCTTCGAGCAGCATCGCTTTCGATTCGTTGGCGTCGGCCACTTTCAGCGTGCGGTTCGACACCATCTGCATGCCGAAGTCTTCCGGGTGAATCTCGTACTCGTGAATCTGGCCGTCGCGCAACTCGCCGACTTGCGTCGCCGCGCCGAGCGAGACTTCGTCCATGCCGTCCATACCGTACACCACCAGCACGTGCTTCGCGCCGAGGCGCTGCATTACGCGCACCTGAATGCCGACGAGGTCGGCGTGGAACACGCCCATCAGCTGATTGGGTGCGCCGGCCGGATTGGTGAGCGGCCCGAGAATGTTGAAGATGGTCCGCACGCCGAGTTCGCGGCGCACCGGCGCGATGTTCTTCATGGCCGGATGATGGTTCGGCGCGAACATGAAACCCATGCCGGTTTCCGCAATCGAGGCCGCCACCTGTTCCGGCTGCAGATCGATATTCACGCCGAGCGCTTCGAGCACGTCCGCGCTGCCCGACTTGCTCGATACGCTGCGGCCGCCATGCTTCGCGACCTTGGCGCCCGCCGCGGCGGAGACGAACATGGTCGCCGTGGAAATGTTGAAGGTGTGCGCGCCGTCGCCGCCGGTGCCGACGATATCGACGAAGTTCGAGTTGTCCTGCACCTCGACGTGCCGGGCAAATTCACGCATCACCGTGGCGGCGGCGGTGATTTCGCCGATGGTCTCTTTTTTGACGCGCAAGCCGGTGATGATCGCGGCCGCCATCACGGGCGAGAGTTCGCCGCGCATGATGAGCCGCATCAGGTGCAGCATTTCGTCGTGGAAAATCTCGCGGTGCTCGATGGTCCGTTGCAGCGCTTCCTGGGGCGTAATCGACATGATGTCGTCTCTCTTCATCAAGCGTTGCGATTGGACGTTTGTGCGCCGGCGCGCTTCGACTGCTTGAGGAAGTTTTCGAGCAGCGCGTGGCCGTGTTCGGACAGGATCGATTCCGGATGGAACTGCACGCCTTCCACCGCCAGTTCCTTGTGACGCACGCCCATGATCTCGCCGTCTTCGGTCCACGCCGACACTTCGAGACAGTCGGGCAGCGATTCGCGTTCGATCGCGAGCGAGTGATAGCGCGTCACGACGAAATGTTTCGGCAGATCCGCGAACACGCCTTTGCAGTCGGTTTCGATCGTGCTGACCTTGCCGTGCATGATGGTTTGCGCGCGCACCACGCGCCCGCCGAAGGCCTCGCCGATCGCCTGATGGCCGAGACAGACGCCGAGAATCGGCGTTTTGCCGCTGAATTCGCGCAGCACGTCGAGCGTGATGCCGGCGTGTTGCGGATTGCTCGGACCGGGCGACAGGCAGATGCGCTCCGGGTTGAGCCTCGCGATTTCGTCCAGCGTGATTTCGTCGTTCCGATAGGTGCGCACGTCTTCGCCGAGTTCGCCGAAGTACTGCACCAGGTTGTAGGTGAACGAGTCGTAGTTGTCGATCATGAGCAGCATGGTGTGTCTCCGGTCAGAAGTCGCTATCGAGGCCGTCTTGAACTTGTTCGGCGGCGCGCAATACGGCGCGTGCCTTGTTCTCGGTCTCTTGCCATTCGGATTCCGGCACCGAATCCGCGACTACACCCGCTGCCGCCTGCACATACAGATTGCCGTTCGCGATCACGCCGGTGCGGATCGTGATGGCCAGATCCATTTCGCCGGTGAACGACAGATAGCCGACCGCACCGCCGTACAGGCCGCGCTTCACGGGTTCGAGTTCGTCGATCAGTTCCATTGCGCGAACCTTCGGCGCGCCCGACAGCGTGCCGGCCGGGAAGGTGGCGCGCAGCACGTCGAAATTGGTGGTGCCGGGTTTCAGCTTGCCTTCGACCGAACTCACGATGTGCTGCACGTGCGAGTACTTTTCGATCACCATCTTGTCGGTGACGACCACCGAGCCGATCTGCGCGATGCGGCCCACGTCGTTACGCGCGAGGTCGATCAGCATGACGTGTTCGGCGATTTCCTTCGGGTCGTTCAGCAGTTCGGTTGCGAGTTCCGCGTCGCGTTCCGGCGTGTTGCCGCGCGGACGCGTGCCGGCGAGCGGCCGGATCGTGACGATGCGATCCTCGCCGCGCTTTTCCTGACGCACCAGAATTTCCGGCGATGCACCCACCACGTGGAAGTCGCCGAAGTTGTAGAAATACATATACGGCGACGGATTCAGCGAGCGCAGCGCGCGGTACAGCGAGAGCGGATTGTCGCGGTATGGCTTGGTCAGGCGCTGGCCGACCTGCACCTGCATCAGTTCGCCGGCCGCGATGTATTCCTTCGCCTTGCGCACGGCCGCCAGATAATCGTCTTTCGCGAACTCGCGGTAGGTTTCGGTCCGCACGCTTGCCGAGGTGACCGGCGGCTGCACAGTGGTGCGCAAGCGCTGGCGCAGTTCACGCAGACGCTGTTTGGCTTTGGTGTACGCCTCGGGCTGCGTCGGATCGGCGTAGATCACCAGGTAGAGCTTGCCCGCGAGGTTGTCGATCACCGCCACTTCTTCAGTCAGCAGCAACTGGATGTCGGGCAGATTCAGATCGTCTTTCGGCGCCGTGTGCGCGAGCTTCTTCTCGATGTAGCGCACCGCGTCGTAGCCGAAATAGCCGGCCAGACCGCCCGCGAAACGCGGCAAGCCGGGGCGCTGCGCCACTTTGAAACGCCCCTGGAATTGCTGGATGAATTCGAGCGGGTCGCCCTCGTGCGTTTCGACGACCTTGCCGTCGCGCACCACTTCCGACACGCCGTTGCGGGTGCGCAGCAGCGTGCGCGCCGGCAGGCCGATGAACGAATAGCGGCCGAAACGTTCGCCGCCCACCACCGATTCCAGCAGGAACGAGTTGGCGCCGTTGCGCTCGCTCTGCGCGAGCTTCAGGTACAGCGAGAGCGGCGTTTCGAGGTCGGCGAGCGCTTCGGCGATCAGCGGGATGCGGTTGAAACCCTCGTTGGCGAGGGACTGGAATTCGAGTTCGGTCATGTTCCGATCCTGTACGGTGGTCCGGCGGCGTGCGTCGGACAAAGCGGGGCGTGGCGCGCCCGGTCAGGCGTTCGTTCGACGTGTCGACACGATGATACCGACCGGCGCGAGTTTCCCATCGACGCGTGCAAGGGATTTCAGCGCACAGATGTACTTTGCGGGTACACGCAGGCCGAATCAACCGATGCAGCGAAACAAAGTGATGGAAAAAACGCGTGAGCGCAGCGAAGTAAAAAACGGTTGCCGAAGACGAGCTTCAGCGTACCTCAGGCGAGGTTAGCGCGACCAGCGACGCCAGGGCCAGGCTCCCCGGTCGATGCTAATCAGACTCCGTTTTTTATTCAGAAACATGAGGATGAAGGACTTTTCAAGTCGTGGATTGGTGCGCTGCGATCGCCTTGGCGGCGTCCAGCAGCGAGGCAACTATACCATCGGATTTTATTGTTTGTATAGCTTGGCCGTGGTTGTAGCCGTATGGCACCGTCAACGTGGCCATGCCCGCCGCGCGGCCTGCCAGCGCGTCGTTTTCCGAATCGCCGATGGCAACCGTGGCTTGCGGCTCGACGCCCAGCTGCGCTGCGGCGGTGAGCATGGGCAGCGGATCGGGCTTCTTTTTCGCGAGGCTGTCGCCGCCGAGCACGACGCTGAAATACTGGGCGAGCCCGTATTGCTGCAGCAGCTCGACCGCGAACCGATGCGGCTTGTTGGTCACGCAGGCGAGTTTGAGGCCGGCATTGCGCATGGCGATCAGGCCGGCTTCGACATCGGGATAAAGCCGCGTGTGCGTGCCGTTGATCTTTGCGTACTCCTCCTGATAGATCGCGAGCGCTTCGTCGAAGCGGTCTTGCGCATGCTCCGTTTCGAAGCGCGGCGCCAGCACGCTGCGGATCAGATGCTCCGAACCCTTGCCGACATAACCGACCACTTCCTCGCGCGAAGTCTCCTGCGCGTCGAGTTGCGCGAGCATGCCGTTCAGGCCGGCGGTGAAGTCGTCGGCGGTATCGATCATCGTGCCGTCGAGGTCGATGATCGCGGCTTGCAGGCGCGGGCCGGTGAAAGCCGGAGCGGGGAACGGAGTGGTCATCTTGCGGGCCGGTTATGCGTCGATTCTCAGTGCTGGATGTTGGCGAGTGCCGCGCGCATCTTCTCGATCACGACCTTGTGGTCGGGCTGGCCGAAAATCGCCGAACCGGCCACGAAGGTGTCCGCGCCGGCCGCCGCGATTTCGGCGATGTTGTCGACCTTCACGCCGCCGTCCACTTCCAGATGAATCTCGCGGCCGGTGCGTTCCGTGTAAGCGTCGATCCGCTTGCGTGCCTCGCGCAGCTTGTTGAGCGCCTCCGGAATGAACGACTGGCCGCCGAAGCCCGGATTCACCGACATGATCAGGACGATATCGACCTTGTCCATGACGTGATCCAGATAGTTCAGCGAGGTGGCCGGATTGAACACCAGGCCCGCCTTGCAGCCGTGATCGCGGATCAGCGACAGCGTGCGGTCGATGTGGTCCGAGCCTTCCGGGTGAAAGCTGATGATGTTCGCGCCGGCTTTCGCGAAGTCCGGCACGATGCGGTCGACCGGGCGCACCATCAGATGCACGTCGATCGGCACGTCCACGTGCGGGCGGAGCGCCTCGCAGACCAGTGGGCCGATTGTCAGGTTCGGCACATAGTGATTGTCCATCACGTCGAAGTGAATCCAGTCGGCGCCGGCGGCGACGACGTTGCGGACTTCTTCGCCGAGGCGGGCGAAGTCGGCTGACAGAATGCTTGGAGCGATGCGGAATTGCGTCATGGCGGGGGCGGAGGCAAGCGGGGAAAGCGCCATTTTACCGGTTTGTGCGCGCGCGTTCCGGTTCGTGGACGCTTTCGGGCGTGAACCTTCGTTCAAGCGGCGAATGTGACAAAACGCCTTACCAGCCCTTGGCCAAAGGGATTTGTCGGGTTGCGGCCGTGCCGCGCATCAAGCAGAATGCCAAACCATCAGCACGGCATTGCCAGTGCGCCCGCAAACCATTGGCGTTCGGGCTTTCCCGCGATTTTTCACCCCCGTTTTACCAGACCGGAATCAGGATGAGCCAGTACGAATTCAGCGTCTCTGCGCAGGTGCAATATCTGCCCGAAGAGTCGGACCCAGAGCGCCGCCAGTTTGCGTTCGCCTACACGCTGACTATCCGAAACACCGGTCAGGTGCCCGCGCAGTTGATTGCGCGTCATTGGGTGATCACGGACAGCGACGACAGCGTGCAGGAAGTGAAAGGCTTGGGCGTGGTGGGGCATCAGCCCTTGCTCAAACCGGGCGAGCATTTCGAATATACGAGTTGGGCGGTGATCGCCACGCCGGTCGGCACCATGCGCGGTGCGTATTTTTGCGTGGCCGAGGACGGCGAGCGTTTCGACGCGCCGGTGCCGGAGTTCATTCTGCGCATGCCGCGTACGTTGCATTGAACCGCAGGCGCGGGCCGCGGTCTTTAGTCAGTCGAAGGCGTGGTCGGACGCGCAACGTTACTGCGGGCTTTGCGGCTTTTGTTGTTCACCGGCGTTCGCACGCGCCGCTTTCTTCTTGCCGGATGACGTCCATACCACGATAAAGACGAGCAGGAAGAGCGCGACGAGCGATTCCAGCGCGAAGATGAGCATCGGGTATTCGTCGAACAGATCAGACATGGCGGTTTCCATCAAGAACGAACATTGTATGCGTTTTGTCCGCGCGGCCGGAGCCTGGCTCGGCGCGCTTTCGGTTGCGGTGATGCTGGCATCATGCGGCGGCGGTGGCGTGGTGCGGCCCTCGGTTTCGCCGCCTACGGGTGCAGCAATCATACCTGGGCAGATTGCCGCGACGCGTCTGACCGCGGTCGCCTGGCAACAGGTGCCGGGCTGGCAGGATGACTCCCTCATCGGCGCGACGGCGGCGCTGCGACAGAACTGCGTGAGACTGGCGCGTCAGCCGAACTGGGCACGGGCCTGTGCAGCGGCCTCGCAAATCGACGATCTCGACGTGACCAGCGCGCGGGCCTTTTTCGAAGCCTATTTCACGCCGTTCCAGTTGGCCAACAACGACGGCACGCTGGATGGACTCGTCACCGGCTACTACGAGCCTCTGCTGCGCGGTTCGCGCACGCGGCATGGTGTGTACCAGACTGCGCTGTATCGTTGGCCGTCGGGCTATCGCGCGGGTGCGCCGCTGCCGGTGCGCGCGCAACTCGAGCGCGCGGGTGTGCTCAGCGGCAATGAACTCGTGTGGGTCGACGATCCGATCGAAGCGTTCTTCCTGCAGGTGCAGGGTTCCGGACGCGTCGTGATGGAAGACGGCAGCGTGATGCGGGTGGGTTTCGGCGGCACCAACAATCAGCCTTACAAGTCGATTGGACGCTGGCTGCTGGATCGCGGGGAACTCACGCCTGCGCAGGCCACCATGCAAGGGATCAAGACATGGGCGCGTAACAACCCGACGCGGGTCGATGCGTTGCTCGATACAAATCCGCGCTTCGTGTTCTTCCGCGAGATGCCGTCCGGCGAAAGTGCACCGGGTGGCGGCGCCGATGGTCCGATCGGTGCGCTGGGCGTGCCGTTGACGCCGGAGCGTTCGATCGCGGTCGATCCGTCGTCGATTCCGCTTGGCACGCCGGTGTTTTTGCAGACCACCCGTCCGCTCACCAATTCGCCGATGAACCGCCTGGTCTTTGCTCAGGACACCGGTTCGGCGATCAAGGGTGGCGTGCGCGCGGATTACTTCTGGGGTCTCGGTGACGATGCCGGCGACCTGGCCGGCAAGATGAAGCAGGGCGGCCGGATGTGGTTGCTGCTGCCGAATTCCTGAATCGCTGAAACCGTCGCGCCACGTCCGAGTACGTAATCAGACATGGCGCGATTCGCTCATGCTCGCGTCACAGTCCCGACGTGCGTTTGTCTATCACGCGTCGCGCTTTGCCGACCGAACGCTCGATGCCGTTCACACCCAGCACATTCACCACCGCACTCACGCCGATCAGCGCCTTGATGTCGTAAGTCAGCGCCTGCTTTGCCGTGTTCAACGCAGCGGTGTCCGGCGCGGTTTCCGGGCACGGCTCGACGTTCAACGTCAGTACATCGAGCGGGCCTTCCTTGGTCAGCACGATCTGGTAGTGAGGCGCGAGCGCATGCTGCTTGAGCAGCAATTCTTCGATCTGCGTCGGAAACACGTTCACGCCGCGCACGATCATCATGTCGTCCGAGCGGCCCGTGATCTTTTCCATGCGGCGCATGGTGCGCGCGCTGCCCGGCAGAAGGCGAGTCAGGTCGCGGGTGCGGTAGCGGATGATCGGCAGCGCTTCCTTGGTTAGCGACGTGAATACGAGTTCGCCGAGTTCGCCGTCCGGCAAAACCTCGCCGGTTTCCGGGTCGATGATTTCGGGGTAGAAGTAATCTTCCCAGATGGTCGGGCCGTCCTTCGTCTCCACGCACTCCGAAGCGACGCCGGGGCCCATCACTTCGGACAGGCCGTAGATATCCACAGCATCGATGCCCATGCGCTTTTCGATCGCGTGACGCATGTCGTTGGTCCACGGCTCCGCGCCGAAAATGCCGATGCGCAGCGAACAATTGGCGGGATCGATGCCTTGGCGTTCGAGTTCGTCCGCGATCGAAAGCATGTAGCTCGGTGTCACCATGATGATGTCCGGCCGGAAATCCTGGATCAGTTGCACCTGCTTTTCCGTCTGGCCGCCGCCGAAGGGGATCACGGTGAGCCCAGCGCGCTCAGCGCCGTAATGCGCGCCGAGGCCCCCGGTGAACAGGCCATAGCCATAACTTATGTGAACCTTGTCGCCGCGCTTCGCGCCGGCGGCGCGGATGGAGCGCGCGACGAGATTGGCCCACGTGTCGATATCGCGTGCGGTATAGCCCACCACGGTCGGCTTGCCGGTCGTGCCCGACGACGCGTGGATCCGCGAAATCTGCTCTTGCGGCACGGCGAACATTCCGAACGGATAGTTGTCGCGCAGATCTTTCTTGGTGGTGAAGGGAAAGCGCGCCAGATCTGCGAGCGTTTTCACTTCGCTCGGGTGGACGCCGGCTTCATCGAACTTGCGCCGATACACCGGCGAATTTTCATAGGCATGATTCAACGACCATTTGAGCCGTTCAAGTTGGAGCGCGGCGAGTTCGTCGCGGCTGGCGGTCTCGATCGGATCGAGCGGAAGGGCGGTGGTCATCGAATGTCTCCTTGCTGCCTCAATGCTTGGGTCTGATATAGGTGCGTCTGGGTGCAAAAAAAATCTGGGCTGATCGCGGTCATACGGTTATGCGGCCATGTGATCGAGCGATCTGGCGGCCCGGCGTTAGCGAACACTCGCAATGGCGCGCGTTGGCCGCCGGATGCGGCGCGGGTTCGTCGGCTTCAATCGTCAGTGGGAATCAGGTTGCCTTTGATTTGCGCCGATTTGCCGCGAAACATGGCGACGGTCTCGTCGGCGCGATTGGTGACGCGAATATCGTAGATGCCGGTGCGGCCGCTCTGGGTCTGTTCGATGGCTTCCGCCGTCAGCACGTCGCCGCCTGATACCGGCCGCAGGAATTCGATCGAGCAGCCCGCTGCGACTGTGTTGATGTTGTACGAGTTGCAGGCGAAGGCGAAAGTCGAATCCGCAAGCGTGAAGATCAGTCCGCCGTGGCAAATCTGGTGGCCGTTCAGAAAGTCGTTGCGCACCGGCATGCGCAGACGCGCATAACCTGGGCGCACTTCGAGGATTTCGAGCCCGAGCGCCCGGCTGCACGCATCGTTTTCGTACATTGCGGCAGCGGTTGCGCGTGCTAGTTCGTCGGGCGTCATCTGGCTGGCGTGTTTGGCTTGAGTGGACATATCAGCGGCCCTCGAAGCGCGGCGCGCGCTTGTCGACGAAGGCTTGCACGCCCTCTGCGTAATCGTGCGACGCGCCGAGTTCGCGCTGCAGATCGCGCTCCAGATCGAGTTGCTGATCGAGGGTTTGCGTCGCGCCCGTGCGCATGGCCAGTTTGATGGCGGCGATAGCGCGCGTGGGTTGCTGCGCGAGTCGCGCGGCCAGCTGCGTGGCGGTGGCGATGAGTTCGGCGTCGTCGACCGCTTGCCAGATGAGGCCCCAGCTTTCGGCTTTCTCCGCGCTGAGTTTGTCGCCGGTGATGGCGAGCCCCAATGCTCGCGCCATGCCGACACGTTGCGGCAGGAACCAGGTCCCGCCCGAGTCGGGTACCAGGCCGATCTTCACGAAGGCCTGAATGAAGCTGGCCGAGCGAGCCGCGAGCACGAGTCGCAGGCGAGCGCGAGATTGGCGCCGGCGCCGGCGGCCGTGCCGTTGACCGCGGCGATGACCGGCAACTCGAGCGCTTGCAGACGGCGGATGAGCGGGTTGAAATGCTTGTCGATCAGCTCGCCGAGATCGGTCATCGCACCGGGAGTGAAATCCAGATCGGCGAGGTCCTGACCGGCGCAAAAGCCGCGGCCGGCGCCGGTCAGCACGAGCGCGCGTGCGCCGGATGTCTCGACCTCGTCGAGCGCGGCGCTCAGTTCCTGATGCATTGCGCGCGTGAAGCTGTTGAGCTTGTCCGGACGGTTCAGCGTAATGGTGGCTACATGGCTCGACGCGTCGATGTCGAGGCGGATCGCTTCATATGACATTGGGTGTCTCCTCTATGTCTGTTTGATCGATGGCCCGGCAGGTATCGGCGTCAGAGCCGCTCGATGACCAGCGCGATGCCTTGGCCCACGCCGATACACATCGTGCAGAGCGCGAAACGGCCGTTGATCCGCTCCAGTTGATACAAGCGCGGTCGTGATCAGACGCGCGCCCGATGCGCCAAGCGGATGGCCGAGCGCGATGGCTCCGCCGTTCGGATTGACGCGCGCGTCGTCGTCGCGCAAACCGAGGGTGCGCAGAACGGCCAAACCTTGCGATGCGAATGCTTCGTTCAACTCGATCACGTCGAATTGTTCGAGCGTCATGCCGAGTTGCTTGAGCAGCTTTTGCGTGGCCGGCGCCGGGCCAATGCCCATGATGCGCGGTTCGACGCCCGCCGTGGCCATGCCCACGACACGCGCGCGTCGGCGCAGGCCGTATTGGTCGGCTGCTTGCTGGTTCGCGAGCAGCAGCGCGCAGGCGCCATCGTTCACGCCCGACGCATTGCCGGCCGTCACGCTGCCGTCAGGACGAACCACGCCCTTGAGCTTGCCGAGGGTTTCGAGGGACGTTTCGCGCAGATGCTCGTCGAGCATCACGCGCAGCGGGTCGCCTTTCTTTTGCGGGATTTCAACGCCGACAATTTCCTGCGCCAACGTGCCGTCCTGTTGCGCGCGGGCCGCTTTTTGCTGGCTCGCGAGCGCGAACGCGTCCTGATCGGCGCGGCTGATGCTGAACTCGACGGCGACGTTCTCCGCCGTTTCCGGCATCGAGTCCACGCCGTACTGGCGTTTCATCAACGGGTTGATGAAACGCCAGCCGATCGTCGTGTCGTAAATGTCGGCCTGACGTGAGAATGCGCTATTGGCTTTGCCCATGACGAACGGCGCACGAGTCATGCTTTCTACGCCGCCGGCGATCATCAGGCGCGCTTCGCCGGCTTTGATCGCGCGGGCAGCCGTGCCGATTGCGTCCATGCCCGAGCCACACAGGCGGTTGATCGTGGCGCCCGGCGCCTCGGTGGGCAAGCCAGCCAGCAGCGCCGACATGCGGGCGACGTTGCGATTGTCTTCGCCGGCCTGATTGGCGCAGCCGTAGATGACGTCATCGAGCACGCGCCAGTCGACGCCGGGGTTGCGCTCGATCAGTGCTTTGATCGGCACCGCGCCGAGGTCGTCGGCACGGACATCTTTCAAGGCGCCGCCGTAGCGGCCGATGGGGGTGCGAATCGCGTCGCAAATGAAGGCGTCGTTCATAGGGATCCCTGCTGGCGCGGACCGGCGCGAATGCCGATCCGATGTCTCATGTTAGTAGGGGCACGCGGCTCGGTCCATTCGGCCAAATGGCATAGGACAAAACGAGTGCCCGTCTTATGCCATTCAGCCAGCTACCGCCGGCGCCGCTTTCGGTTCAACATGAACGCGGCTTTGAACGACGCGGAAGCGGTTCGCGACGAAGGCCGCGTCGGCCAGCGCGGCGTTCGCCGCCGGGTTCGCACCCGTGCCGTGGAAGTCGGAGAAGGCCGCGGATTGGTTGACGAACACTCCGCCCGTCAGGTTGATCGAGAGTGCTACGCCGCCCTGGATCGATGCTTCATGTGCCGCTTCGAGCACGCCTTCGTCTGTGCTGTAGACCGACAGCGTCAGCGCGCCGTGTTCGGCAGCAATGGCGCCCGCGAGTTCGAGCGATTGCGCGGTCGAATCGGTGGCGATGACGAACGAGATCGGGCCGAACCATTCTTTGGTGAAATTCGCGTGGTCGGTAGCGGCATCCAGTTGAAGCACGAGCGGCGTGCGCACGCGGGCGCCGGCAAACGCCGGGTGTTCGAGCGTCTGGCTTTCGACGAGGACGCGGCCAAGCTTGGCGGCTTCGTCTATGCGCTGGATGACGCCTTCGTTCTGGATCGCGCCGAGCAGTTCGACGGCGCGCGCCGGATCGGCAACGAGTTTTTGCACGGCACCGGCAATGGCTTGCGCCACTTCGTCGAAACTCAGCGTGCCGTCGGCGGTGCGGATGCCGTCGCGTGGCACGTAGATGTTCTGCGGCGCCGTGCACATCTGGCCCGAGTACAGCGCGAGCGAGAAGGCGATGTTGCGCGCGGCGGCTTTGATGTCGTCGACCGAGTCGATCACGATCTGGTTGACGCCGGCTTTCTCTGTGTAGACCTGTGCCTGGTGCGCGTTCCGTTCGAGCCACGTGCCGTTCTGCGTGCTGCCGGTGAAGTCGATGAGCTTGATTTCCGGACGCAGAGCAAGGTCTTGCACGAGTGCGCCGTCGTTCGGCTCGGTGGCGAGCAGCGTGACGACGTTCGGGTCGAAGCCTGCTTCGCGCAAGACATCACGTGCAATCCGCACGGTCAGCGCGAGCGGCAGGATGGCGCCCGGGTGCGGCTTGACGATGACTGTGTTGCCAGTGGCCAGGTCGGCGAACAGACCTGGGTAGCCGTTCCAGGTCGGGAAAGTGCAGCAGCCGAGCACGAGGCCGGTGCCACGCGGCACGACCGTATAGCGCTTGTGCATGGCGAGCGGCGGGTTTTTGCCTTGCGGCTTTTCCCAGTGGGCGTCGGCGGGAATGCGGCGCAACTGGTCCCACGCATAGACGACGGCTTCGAGCGCCCGGTCCTGGGCGTGCGGGCCGCCGGCCTGGAAAGCCATCATGAAGGCCTGGCCGGTCGTGTGCATCACGCTGTAGCCAATTTCGAAACTCGCGCGATTCACGCGCGCGAGAATTTCGAGGCACACGCCGATCCACGCCTTGCGGGCCGGCGGCGCGCCAGTCTGTCTGTGCGGCGGCGGCTGCGGCGATCAGGGCGTCGGGGTCGGCCTTCGGGTAGCGTACGCCAAGCGGGAAGCCGAACGGCGAGACTTCGGCCCCGACGGTTTCGCCCGTCGACGGCTGGTCAAGTTCGAACGTTTGGTTGAGGTGTGCTTTGAATGCGGCTTCACCGTCCGCGTTAGCTGTTTCCCCGTACACTTTCGGACTGGGCATCTCGACGAACGGGCTCCAGTAGCCGCGCGTTTCGACCGCGGTGAGTGCCTTTTGCAGCGTGTCTTCGTGCTTGGTGAATAGCGGATGTGTCATGGCAGAGGGGCTTGGCTGTACGTTGGGAAAAGCCTGTCGAATAATTGACCGACCGGTTGGTTGGTGAATGGTAGCATTATTAAGACGGCCGCGCGAAGCGTTTTTCGCGTGCGATTCAATCATTAGGAGGCGGCATGGCTTACGAGAACATTCTGGTTGAGACGCGGGGACGAGTCGGGTTGGTTACGTTGAATCGGCCGAAGGCGTTGAATGCACTGAACGACGCATTGATGGACGAACTGGGCGCCGCGCTGCGTGAGTTCGATGCCGACGACGAGATCGGGGCGATCGTGATTACGGGCAGCGAGAAGGCGTTCGCCGCCGGCGCCGATATCGGCATGATGGCCACATACACCTATATGGATGTGTACAAGGGCGACTACATCACCCGTAACTGGGAAACGGTTCGCTCC
>NZ_JAPWKB010000019.1:20000-1555417 GCF_028283785.1 Paraburkholderia sp.
TGCATGACTGGGGGATTAGCTCAGCTGGGAGAGCACCTGCTTTGCAAGCAGGGGGTCGTCGGTTCGATCCCGTCATCCTCCACCAATCTTCAATGCCAAGGGTTCAGATTTGAACGGCTGAATGTTTGGCATTGGCGATTGAGCCAGTCAGAGTGATATGAGTAAAACCATATCGGCTGTCGTTCTTTAACAATCAGGAAGAAGTAGTAAAGAGATTCACGAAAGCATACTTAGAGATGGGTGTGCGAGTAAAGAGAGACACACCCGTTATAGGGTCAAGCGAACAAGTGCATGTGGTGGATGCCTTGGCGATCACAGGCGATGAAGGACGCGGTAGCCTGCGAAAAGCTACGGGGAGCTGGCAAACGAGCTTTGATCCGTAGATGTCCGAATGGGGAAACCCACTCCGAATGGAGTATCCATGACTGAATACATAGGTCATGCGAAGCGAACGCGGTGAACTGAAACATCTAAGTAACCGCAGGAAAAGAAATCAACCGAGATTCCCAGAGTAGTGGCGAGCGAAATGGGACCAGCCTGTACTCTTTATCTTCATTGTTAGTCGAAGGCTCTGGAAAGTGCCGCCATAGCAGGTGATAGCCCTGTAGACGAAAACAGCGAGGAAGAACTAGGTGTACGACAAGTAGGGCGGGACACGTGAAATCCTGTCTGAAGATGGGGGGACCATCCTCCAAGGCTAAATACTCGTGATCGACCGATAGTGAACCAGTACCGTGAGGGAAAGGCGAAAAGAACCCCGGGAGGGGAGTGAAATAGATCCTGAAACCGCATGCATACAAACAGTAGGAGCCTCCTTGAGGGGTGACTGCGTACCTTTTGTATAATGGGTCAGCGACTTACATTCAGTGGCAAGCTTAACCGATTAGGGCAGGCGTAGCGAAAGCGAGTCCGAACAGGGCGATTCAGTCGCTGGGTGTAGACCCGAAACCAGGTGATCTATCCATGGCCAGGATGAAGGTGCGGTAACACGTACTGGAGGTCCGAACCCACTAACGTTGAAAAGTTAGGGGATGAGCTGTGGATAGGGGTGAAAGGCTAAACAAACCTGGAAATAGCTGGTTCTCTCCGAAAACTATTTAGGTAGTGCCTCGTGTATCACCTTCGGGGGTAGAGCACTGTCATGGTTGTGGGGTCCATTGCGGATTACTACGCCATAGCAAACTCCGAATACCGAAGAGTGCAATCACGGGAGACAGACATCGGGTGCTAACGTCCGGTGTCAAGAGGGAAACAACCCAGACCGCCAGCTAAGGTCCCCAAATATTGCTAAGTGGGAAACGAAGTGGGAAGGCTAAAACAGTCAGGAGGTTGGCTTAGAAGCAGCCATCCTTTAAAGAAAGCGTAATAGCTCACTGATCGAGTCGTCCTGCGCGGAAGATGTAACGGGGCTAAGCAATATACCGAAGCTGCGGATGCACATTTATGTGCATGGTAGGAGAGCGTTCCGTAAGCCTGCGAAGGTGCATTGAAAAGTGCGCTGGAGGTATCGGAAGTGCGAATGCTGACATGAGTAGCGATAAAGGGGGTGAAAGGCCCCCTCGCCGTAAGCCCAAGGTTTCCTACGCAACGTTCATCGGCGTAGGGTGAGTCGGCCCCTAAGGCGAGGCAGAAATGCGTAGCTGATGGGAAGCAGGTTAATATTCCTGCACCATTGTTAAATGCGATGGGGGGACGGATCGCGGAAGGTTGTCCGGGTGTTGGAAGTCCCGGTCCTTGCATTGGAGAAGGCGCTTAGGCAAATCCGGGCGCGGAATTCAAGGGTGTGAGGCCATTCACTTAGGTGAAGAAGCAACTGGAAGTGGTTCCAAGAAAAGCCTCTAAGCTTCAGTTTAACAAGACCGTACCGCAAACCGACACAGGTGGGCGAGATGAGTATTCTAAGGCGCTTGAGAGAACTCGGGAGAAGGAACTCGGCAAATTGGTACCGTAACTTCGGGATAAGGTACGCCCCTGTAGCTTGACTGGCCTGCGCCAGAAGGGTGAAGGGGTTGCAATAAACTGGTGGCTGCGACTGTTTAATAAAAACACAGCACTCTGCAAACACGAAAGTGGACGTATAGGGTGTGACGCCTGCCCGGTGCCGGAAGATTAAATGATGGGGTGCAAGCTCTTGATTGAAGTCCCGGTAAACGGCGGCCGTAACTATAACGGTCCTAAGGTAGCGAAATTCCTTGTCGGGTAAGTTCCGACCTGCACGAATGGCGTAACGATGGCCACACTGTCTCCTCCCGAGACTCAGCGAAGTTGAAGTGTTTGTGATGATGCAATCTCCCCGCGGCTAGACGGAAAGACCCCATGAACCTTTACTGTAGCTTTGCATTGGACTTTGAACCGATCTGTGTAGGATAGGTGGGAGGCTATGAAGCGTGGACGCCAGTCTGCGTGGAGCCGTCCTTGAAATACCACCCTGGTTTGTTTGAGGTTCTAACCTTGGCCCGTTATCCGGGTCGGGGACAGTGCATGGTAGGCAGTTTGACTGGGGCGGTCTCCTCCCAAAGTGTAACGGAGGAGTACGAAGGTACGCTAGGTACGGTCGGAAATCGTGCTGATAGTGCAATGGCATAAGCGTGCTTAACTGCGAGACCGACAAGTCGAGCAGGTGCGAAAGCAGGTCATAGTGATCCGGTGGTTCTGTATGGAAGGGCCATCGCTCAACGGATAAAAGGTACTCTGGGGATAACAGGCTGATACCGCCCAAGAGTTCATATCGACGGCGGTGTTTGGCACCTCGATGTCGGCTCATCTCATCCTGGGGCTGTAGCCGGTCCCAAGGGTATGGCTGTTCGCCATTTAAAGAGGTACGTGAGCTGGGTTTAAAACGTCGTGAGACAGTTTGGTCCCTATCTGCCGTGGGCGCTGGATATTTGAAGGGGGCTGCTCCTAGTACGAGAGGACCGGAGTGGACGAACCTCTGGTGTACCGGTTGTCACGCCAGTGGCATCGCCGGGTAGCTATGTTCGGAAGAGATAACCGCTGAAAGCATCTAAGCGGGAAACTCGCCTTAAGATGAGATATCCCCGGGGCTTCGAGCCCCTTGAAGGGTCGTTCAAGACCAGGACGTTGATAGGTCAGGTGTGGAAGCGCAGTAATGCGTTAAGCTAACTGATACTAATTGCCCGTAAGGCTTGATCCTATAACACAGGTGTGTCTCTCTCGACACACGCAGGTTGAGATCAGTGTTGTGCAGTACACCCACAACCCAAAGTAACACCGAGAGGCATCCTCTCAGCTACTTCTTCCAGATTGGTTGTGCCGCCCACAGGCGACACGACAACAAGTCATGCCTGATGACCATAGCGAGTCGGTACCACCCCTTCCCATCCCGAACAGGACCGTGAAACGACTCCACGCCGATGATAGTGCGGATTCCCGTGTGAAAGTAGGTAATCGTCAGGCTCCCAAGCAGAAACAGAAACCCCACCTCCCAAAAGAGGTGGGGTTTTTGCGTTTCAGGGCGGGAAAATGATCAACGATCATGCGCAAACCCAAAAACAAACGCCCGCGCATCATGCGCAGGCGTCTTAAGATCTCACTCAAATCGCCTGAGTTTGTCGTCCCCAAGGCAGAGTCGCACCGCGCGCTCAAGCCATTAACTCGACCATCCCCGAATCCCGAATCAAATATCCGGTTCAGGCGTCCGATCAGCCATCATCAAGACCCGCGCGAACACCATTCGCTGACCAATCCCCAGCGCCAGAAGTCGCTCCGCGGCACAGATCACAATCTTGCGGACGTGGCAGTCTCACAAACCCCACTCACGCCCGCTCAAAAAACCGCTGAACCATCTTCACCCAATACGTCGACCCAACCGGCAGCAATTCATCGTTGAAGTCATAACTCGCGTTGTGCAACATGCACGGACCCGCTCCATGTCCGGCTTCGCGATGCCCACCCTCGCCATTCCCCAAGAACGCGTAGCATCCCGGTTTCGCTAAAAGCATGAAAGAGAAGTCTTCTGCGCCCATCGTGGGTTCAACTGTATCGTTGACGTTTTCTGCGCCCACCACCTCTTTCATCACCGACGCAGCAAATCGCGTTTCCTCGCTGCTGTTAATCGTCGGGGGGTAGTTGCGGTAGAAGGTGACATTGACCGCGCAGTCGTAAGCGTCAGCCGTGCTTTCGGCGACTTTCCGCAGTCGGGTTTCAATTAGATCCAGCACTTCGGTCGTAAACGTCCGTACCGTTCCCGCAATCCACGCCTCATTCGGTACGACGTTCACCGCATCGCCCGCGTGGATCTGGGTGATCGACAGGACGGCTGTGTCCAACGGTTTCTTGTTTCGCGTGATGATGCTCTGCAAGCCATTCGCGATCTGCACAGCCGTGAACACCGGATCGCGTCCGTTGTGCGGCAACGCTGCATGCGAACCCACACCTTTGATTTCAATGCGAAATTCGTTGCTCGACGCCATGATCGGGCCTTCGGTCACGCCGAAGTGACCCGCCGGCATGCCCGGCCAGTTGTGAATCCCGAATACTGCATCGACGGGGAAGCGCGTGAACAGCCCATCGTCGATCATCGCTTGCGCGCCCGCACCGCCTTCTTCCGCGGGTTGGAAGATGAAGACGACCGTACCGTCGAATTCACCGTGTTTCGCTAGATGCCGGGCCGCGCCCAGCAACATCGCGGTGTGTCCGTCGTGACCGCACGCGTGCATCTTCCCGGCATTGCGCGAGCGGTGATCGAAGCTGTTCAGTTCCTGAATCGGCAGCGCATCCATGTCAGCGCGCAAGCCGATCGATCTCGCTCCCGATCCACGTTTCAAAATACCCACGACGCCGGTTTTACCAAGGCCGCGATGCACTTCAATGCCCCATTCTTCGAGCTTTTTCGCGACCAGATCGGCCGTGTGCGTCTCTTCGTAACGGAGTTCCGGGTGAGCGTGAATCGTTCGTCGCAGCGTCTGAATTTCTCCGTGTGCTGCCTGGATTTCGGGGATCAGTTTCATGGTGCGTTGTCTGAGAGAAGCGTTGGGATGCGCAAGGCAATACAGCCCGCGCTGAAGAATGACCCATTCTACGCCCACCGATATTTTTCGCGCCCGGCCAGGGAAAGCCCGACCGGCTGGCGCCGGACGTATAAAATTGCGGATTCGTCACGTCTGTTTTTCCGATAACGCCATGAATGCTCCGACCGAATTCGCCCGCGCCGTGTGTCCGCACGATTGCCCGGACACGTGCGCGATGCGCGTGACTGTCGAAGACGGGCGTGCAATCAAGGTGACGGCCGATCCCGACCATCCGCCCACGCAGGGCGCGTTGTGCACGAAGGTGAGTCGGTACGCCGAGCGCGTTCATCATCCGAAACGCTTGACGACGCCAATGAAGCGCGTCGGTCCGAAAGGCGAGGGCCGTTTCGAGCCGATCAGCTGGGACGAGGCACTGACACTCGCGGCAAGCCGGCTTTCCGAAATTGCATCACGCGCGCCCGAGGCGATCGTCCCCTACAGCTACGCCGGAACGATGGGTTTCGTGCAAGGCGACAGCATCGCGCAGCGCTTTTTTCATGCGCTCGGCGCGTCGCAACTCGACCGCACCATTTGCGCTGCGGCCGGCGCCGCAGGTCTCAAATATACGTATGGTTCGAGCATTGGCATGCTCAACGAGTTTTTCGCGGAAAGCGAAGTGATCTTGATCTGGGGTGCCAATCCGATTGCATCGAACCTGCATTTCTGGACGCGCGCTCAGGCGGCAAAACGCAACGGCGCGCAGTTGATCGCGATT
The DNA here is from genome assembly GCF_028283785.1 of Paraburkholderia sp. Taxonomy (GTDB): domain Bacteria; phylum Pseudomonadota; class Gammaproteobacteria; order Burkholderiales; family Burkholderiaceae; genus Paraburkholderia. Next base: position 25,746 of record NZ_JAPWKB010000019.1, read on the forward strand.
GATCCGTATCGGTCGCTCACTGCAGAGAAATGCCATCAGCATATTGCATTGAAGCCCGGCACGGACGGCGCGCTGGCACTCGGCATGATGAACGTGCTGATCTCGGAGGATGTGCTCGATCACGCGTACATCGCCGATCACACGCTGGGATTCGACGGTCTGAAAGCGCGAGCGTTGACGTATTCGCCCGCTCGCGTCGCGGAGATTTGCGGGATCGAAGCGCAAACGGTGATCGATCTGGCGCGTCTTTACGGTTCGACCAAAAAAGCCGCGATCCGCATGAATTACGGCATGCAACGCGTGCGCGGCGGCGGCAACGCGGCGCGGGCAATTGCCTGTTTGCCGTCGTTGACGGGCGCCTGGCGCGAGCGCGCGGGTGGCGTGTTGCTGTCGTCGTCAGGTTGGGCGCCGGTCGATACGCACGCGCTTCAGCGTCCGGATCTGATGCCCGGCTGGCCGGCGCGACAACCGCGCGTGATCAATATGAATCAGATCGGCGATGCGCTGACGCATCCCGGCGATGACGCATTCGGACCGAAGGTCGAGGCGATCGTCGTCTATAACTCGAACCCGGTGGCTGTTGCACCGGATTCCGAGCGCGTCGCGGAAGGTTTTGCGCGCGACGATCTTTTCACGATCGTACTGGAGCATTTCCAGACAGATACCGCCGATTACGCCGATCTGCTCCTACCCGCCACGACGCAACTTGAGCACCTTGACGTCCATAAGTCCTACGGTCACACGCACGTGATGGCGAATCTGCCGGCCATTTCGCCGGTCGGCGACGCGCGGCCGAACACCGAAATCTTCCGTGGGATCGCGCGCAGCATGGGTCTCCAGCATCCTGCGTTGTACGAGTCGGATGAAGAGGTCGCGGCGCACGCGTTTCGCTGGGATGACGACGCGTTGCAAGGCGTCGACTGGGCGACACTGAAGGAGAATCGTTGGGCCAGGCTCAATTTGCCGGATGCGCCGCTCGCGAACGGCGCGTTCCGCACGCCGTCGGGCAAGTGCGAATTTTTCAGCGAGCGCCTCGCGCAGCAAGGACTCGACCCGTTGCCGGATTACCTGGCGCCGTATGAATCCGCGGACGGCTCGCCCGAACTGGCCGCCCGTTATCCGCTGGCAATGATCTCGCCGCCGGCGCGCAATTTCCTGAACAGCACCTTCGTCAACGTAGAAAGTCTGCGCTCGACGGAAGGTGAGCCGCACCTCGACATTCACCCCACCGACGCCTTCGACCGTCAGATTGCCAACGGCCAGATCGTGCGCATTTTCAACGATCGCGGTTCGATGCAGGCCCGCGCCCGCGTCACCGACAAAGCGCGCGAAGGTCTCGTCGTCGGTTTGTCGATCTGGTGGAAAAAGCTCGCGCCCGACGGCCGCAACGCGAACCAGGTGACGAGCCAGGCGCTGACCGACCTCGGCGGCTCCGCGACTTTCTATGACTGCCTCGTCGAAGTCGAGTCGGTCTGACTCTCCTTTCAAACCCCTGTCCCAAGCCGTTTCCAGCCGGTTTTCCGGTTGGAGGGCGGCGTCTAACTCAACCGCTTTTCGCGCTGTGCGGAGCGGCCAGCATGCTACGATTCATTTTTAGCACGACCATTCGAAAATAAAGGAGGAGACGCCGCATGGACAAACCTTGGCTGAATTCGTATCCACCCGGCGTTCCCGCTGAGATCGATACGAGCCGCTACGCATCCATTGCCGATCTGCTCGAGGAGAGCTTCAACGAGCACCGAACGAAGCCGGCCTTCGTCTGCATGGGCAAGCAGATCAGTTATGGCCAGCTCGATACACTGTCGCGCAAACTCGGCGCGTGGTTCCAGTCGAAGGGGTTGGCGCGCGGCACGCGAATCGCCATCATGATGCCGAACGTCCTCCAGTACCCGGTCGCGCTGGCCGCGATTCTTCGCGCGGGTTACGTGGTCGTGAACGTGAATCCGCTATATACGCCGCGCGAACTCGAACATCAGCTAAAGGACAGCGGCGCCGAAGCGATCATCCTGCTCGAGAATTTCGCCACCACCTTGCAGGCGGTCATTCAGAACACGTCGATCAAGCACGTGCTCGTCGGTACGATGGGCGACCTGATGGGCGTCAAGGGCTGGATCGTCAATTACGTCGTGCGGCATGTCAAAAAGATGGTGCCCGCGTGGAATTTGCCCGGCCACGTCAAGTTCAACGCCGCGTTGGCCGAAGGCGGCCGTCAGGCGTTCAAGCCGGTTAAATCCAGTCCGAACGACATCGCGTTTCTCCAGTACACAGGCGGCACGACCGGGGTTGCAAAGGGCGCGACCTTGCTGCACCGGAACGTGATTGCGAACGTATTGCAGTCGCATGCGTGGCTCGATCCCGCGCGCGCCAAACGTCCTGATATTCAGCAATTCGTCACGGTTGTCGCGCTGCCGCTGTATCACGTGTTCGCGCTGACGGTCTGCGGGCTGCTGACCATCCGCACCGGCGCGCTTGGCGTGCTGATTCCGAATCCGCGTGACATCGGCGGAATGATCAAGGATCTGAAGGGTTACGCGATCACCACGATTCCGGCCGTGAACACGCTGTACAACGCGATGCTCAACCATCCGGACTTCTCGCAACTGAACTTCTCGAACCTGCTCGTCGCGAACGGCGGCGGGATGGCGGTGCAGGAAGCGGTCGCGAAACGGTGGTATCAGGCCACGAATGCGCCGATCGTCGAAGGTTACGGTCTGTCGGAAACGTCGCCGTGTGTGACGTGCAATCCTGTGACGGTGACGGAATACAGCGGCACGATCGGTTTGCCGTTGCCGTCCACCGAAGTCTCGATTCGTGACGACGACGGCAACGAAGTGCCGCTCGGCCAACCCGGCGAACTGTGCATTCGCGGCCCGCAGGTGATGGCGGGTTACTGGAATCGTCCGGATGAAACCGCCAACGTGATGACGCGCGACGGTTTCTTCAAATCGGGCGACGTCGCGGTGATCAACGCGGCGGGCTTCGTGAAGATCGTCGATCGCAAGAAGGACATGATTCTCGTGTCCGGCTTCAACGTGTACCCGAATGAGATCGAGGATGTGGTCGCGAAGCATCCCGGCGTGTTCGAGGTGGCGGCAGTGGGTGTGCCGGATCAGCATTCGGGCGAAGCGGTGAAGTTGTTCGTCGTGAGGAAAGATCCGGCCTTGACCGACGTCGATCTGCAAATCTACTGCAAAGAGCAACTGACCGGCTACAAGCGGCCGCGCATTATTGAGTTTCGCGCCGAATTGCCTAAGAGTAATGTCGGAAAAATTCTGAGGCGCGAATTGCGCGACGGTCGGGCATAGCAGATCCGTCGTGAGCATTGGACGGACAGCAACGCGTTGGGCTGTGACCTGAGAGACATCACGATAAAAACGAGCAGGACGGAAGGCCCGGCAAACGCTGTTTGCCGGGCCTTTTTTTGTTGAGCGCGTGGCGCGTGCGGCAAAGGCGGGCAACGGACGAGCCGCAATCCGGCAGCAAAACGCCAATAAAAAAAGGCGCCCGAAGGCGCCTTTGAGGAAGCTGCTTTTTGACTACTTATTAGAACTTGTGGCGGATACCGACGCGAGCCGTGAACACGCGGTCGCTCGACGATGCCGTCAGGCCGTTGACCGAAGCAACAGCTTCGCGATCGCGCGAATCCGTGCCCGAAGCCTTCTGATACACGCCGACGAAGTAGACGTCCGTGCGCTTCGACAGGAAGTAGTCCGCGCCGAGTGCGCCTTGGTAGTACTTCGCGCCTGCGTTTTCCGTGCCGTTCGTCAACGCGATGCTGCTGCCGCGCGTGTAGTCGAACGCTGCGCCGAGCACCAGAGCCGGGGTCAACTGATACTTGAAGTTGACTTCGCCGTTGTTGAACGTAGCCGTGTCGCCGTGCGAGTAAGCCGTCGTGCCGACTGCGCCCAGACCCATGAACTTGACGTTCGAGTAGGTCAGGCCGAGCGTTGCTGCGCCGAACGTGTATGCGCCGCCTGCACCGATGACCTGGTACGTGTTAGCCGACGAGAAGCCGCTGTACACCGGCGACGTCACGGCGGTTTGCGCGCCGGTCGTTGCGTTCACTGCTGCGATCGTGCCGCCGTTGTTGAACAGGCCGCCCGATGCTGACGGCGTACGTGCGTTCAGGTAACCAACGCCGAGGACGAGGGGACCGTTGTTGTAACCTGCGCCCAACGACCAGATCTGGTTGCCGGTGAGGTTGCCTGCCTGGCCGCCGAAGCTATACGTGCCGCCGAACGTCAGGCCGCCGTAGTTCGCGCTCGTGTACTTGACCGTGTTGTTCGTACGGTAAGCGTTGTTGAAGTTGTCGAGATCGCCCGGGTGAGCAACGATGTAGCCGCCCCATTGATCGCCTGCTTCGAGCGGGCCGACGTAGTCGACGACGGAGTCGTACTGACGACCCATCGTGACCGTGCCGAAGTCGCTCTTCAAACCGACATAGGCTTGACGACCGAACATCAGGCCGCCTTGACCCAGCTTGCCGTTGGTTACGTCAAAACCGTTTTCCAACACGAAGATTGCCTTCAGACCGCCGCCGAGGTCTTCCGTGCCACGCAAGCCGAAACGGCTGCCTTGAAGCACGCCGCTCGACAGGTTGTACAGATGGCTGCCGCCGGAGTTGGTGTTGAAGTTGAAGCCTTCGTCAATGATGCCGTACAGGGTCACGCTGCTCTGCGCTTGAGCGGTGCCTGCAAATGCGCCCAATGCTGCGAGAGCGAGAAGCGACTTTTTCATCGAATGATCTCCAAGAAAATACGAGTCTTTTTTTTGCGAGGCAGAATATTTAGGTTGCTTTGACCTCTGCCATGTAACTTCGCGAGAAGTTGCAGGTAATGTAACAAAGTGCTTAGGCTGCACAAAGTAAAAGCAGATAGGCTCCAGGCGCGATGTTTCGTTTACGCAACATGGTCTAAAATCGAAAATTAGCCACCGGAATGGCGCGTTTTTTTGCCAGGCGGTGATTCGTTTTGTGTCGCAAACGCCCGCGAGACAAGGCTCTACGATGAGCGCCGGTGGTCGATGAATAGAGGAGGGCTACATGCTGTTTGATGATTTGATTAGTGAGTTCGATCGGGGTTTACGCTCAATCACTGGCGTGTCTCGCATGACCCGTCCGGTGCCGGTTCCACAGGATTCCTCAGCGCCTGCTGAATTGTCTCCGCAAGAGCGCGCGCATGCGGCAGGTCTGATGCGCGTGAACCACGTCGGGGAAGTGTGCGCACAAGCGCTGTATCAGGCGCAAAAACTGGCAACCCGTTCGCCGGCGCTGAAAGAGGCCTTCGAACACGCCGCGCGCGAAGAAGAAGATCACCTTGCATGGACGGCGAAGCGTCTCGAAGCGCTCGAATCGCGTCCGAGTCTGTTGAATCCGCTGTGGTACGCGGGCGCCGTCGCGATCGGTCTGGTTGCGGGGCGTTTCGGCGATCGCGTCAGCCTCGGGTTTATGGCCGAGACCGAACGCCAGGTCGAGCAGCATCTGAACGGCCATCTGGAGGAGCTGCCTGTCGGCGACCTCGAATCGCGGGCGATCGTCGAGCAGATGCGCGCCGATGAAGCCAATCACAGCAAAGCCGCGACGGATGCCGGCGGCATCGAGTTGCCGTTTCCGGCGCGGGCGCTGATGCGCGCGGCGTCGAAAGTCATGACCCGCACTGCCTATTACGTCTGATTCCCACCTGAAATGCCGAAGTGGGACAGCGCACCCGCGCGTCCCACTTCCATCCGCCACCCGAACCCCGCCAGACCGCGCCCGCCGCACGCGTGAACCCTCTAGATTCGCGCACTTCCCAAGTTCTTCTCATCTTTCACCTTCAGAAGCTTCGGTAGTCCATTCATTTATAACGCTTTTCCGATTTGGCGGATCACGTCAAGGTCGTGCGCTAAGTCCTTGTTCTAACAAACAAATTCAGTCACAAAACCGCCAATCTCCCTTGACCCGACTTTCTCGTTCCTCTAAAGTGGGAGACAGTGTGAGAAAGTGTACATTTGTGTGATTTACCGGACGGTTTGCGGTAAATTTCCGGGGTCAGGCGAACGGCGCGTTGCGTCGCGTGAGGGGAGAGCGAAGTGTTCCAAGGGGCGTCGGCGCTGACGCTCGATGCGAAGGGACGTATGTCGGTTCCCTCACGCTATCGGGATGCGCTGCAAGGACAGGCAGAAGGACGGATGACGCTGACAAAGCATCCGGACGGCTGCCTGTTGCTGTTTCCGCGCCCCGAATGGGAAGTCTTTCGCACCAAGATCGCCGCCTTGCCGCTCGACGCGCATTGGTGGCGCCGCATTTTTCTTGGCAGCGCATCGGATGTGGAACTCGACAGCGCCGGCCGCGTTCTGGTCTCACCGGAATTGCGAATGGCTGCGTCGCTGGAAAAAGAAGTGATGTTGCTCGGCATGGGCAGTCACTTCGAATTGTGGGATGCCCAGACCTACGCCGCGAAGGAACAGGCGGCGATGGCCCAAGGCATGCCCGAAGCCTTAAAGAATTTCACGTTCTGATCGCGGTTTACATATATGGCACCGTCGATGGGAAACGAATTGCAGCATCGCACGGTGCTGCTGGATGAAGCGGTCGATGCGCTGGTCATGCGCGCCGACGGCATCTACGCGGACGGTACGTTCGGGCGTGGCGGTCACAGCCGTCTGGTGCTGAGCAAGCTGGGTGAAAACGGACGTCTGATCGCGTTCGACAAAGACCCGCTCGCCATCGCCACGGCACAGCAGATCGCCGACCCGCGCTTTGAAATCGTCCATGAGAGTTTTGCTTCACTGCGCGACGCGATGGCGGAGCGCGGGGTAGGGCGCATATCGGGTGTTTTGCTGGATCTGGGCGTGTCGTCGCCGCAAGTCGACGACCCGGAGCGGGGTTTCAGTTTCCGCGCCGACGGCCCGCTCGACATGCGGATGGACCCGACGCGCGGCGAGTCCGCAGCAGACTGGCTCGCTCGGGCCACGGTGCAGGAACTGACGGAGGTGATACGAGATTATGGGGAAGAACGGTTTGCTTTTCAGATTGCAAAGGCGCTTGTTGCTCGCCGGGCAGAGTCCGACCGTCTTGGGCCTCTCGTCAGCACGGGCGAGCTTGCCCAAATCGTGGCTAACGTCGTCAAAACCCGTGAGAAGGGCAAGGATCCGGCAACCCGCACCTTTCAAGCTATACGGATTCACGTCAATCAAGAGCTTGCGGAGCTGCAAGTCGTTTTAGAAGCAGCACTCTCGCTGCTGGAGCAAGGGGGGCGGCTGGTCGTGATCAGCTTTCATTCGCTCGAAGACCGCATCGTCAAACGGTTCATGCAGACGCATTCCAATGCGCCTGTGATCGACCGTCGGCTGCCGATTCGCGCGGTCGATCTGCCCAGCCCGCCGCTCAAGCTGCGTGGTCGTGTGTTCGCCAGCGACGCCGAAGTCGCGGCGAACCCGCGCGCCCGTTCTGCCGTGATGCGCGTGGCGGAGCGGATCGCGCCATGAACCGTCTCAACATCTTCCTGCTGATCGTCGTGATGGGCTGCGCATTGTCGGTTGTTAACGCAACCAACCAGCAGCGGCAGATGTTTATCCAGTTGCAGCGCGCGCAATCGCAAGAGCGCCAGTTGCAGCTCGATTATTCGCAGCTTCAATACCAGCAAAGCGCGTTGTCCAAAACGTCGCGTATTGAACAGATTGCGAACGATTCGCTGAAGATGCAGCCCGGCACCACGGGCCGGACTCAATATCTGACACTCGATCCGGGCGCCGCGAAGGCGGAAGACACGCCTATCCCGACGTCCGCGCCTGCTGCATCCGGTGCTGCGGGCCGGGGAGCCGTGCGATGAAAAAATCGTCGGCCCGCAAGAGCGTCGCGTTCTCGTCGAACCCCATTCTGTCGGTGCGTCTGCCGATGTGGCGTTCGAAGCTCGTCGTGTTCATGCTGTTCATGGCGTTCGTCGCGCTGGCCGGCCGCGCGTTCTGGATCCAGGGTCCGGGCAACGCGTTCTATCAGAAGCAGGGCGAAAGCCGCTATCAGCGCACGCTCGAACTGCCCGCCACGCGCGGCAAGATTCTCGACCGCAACGGCCTCGTGCTCGCCACGAGTCTGCCGGTGCGCGCCATCTGGGCCATTCCCGAATCCGTGCCGGACGATCTCGGCGCCGACAAGCTCGCCGCGCTCGGCAAGCTGCTCGGCATGACGGACAAGGAACTGCGCCGCAAGCTGTCCGAAGACAAGACCTTCGTCTACGTGAAGCGCCAGGTGCCGCTCGACATCGCGCAGAAGGTCAGCGCGCTCGGCATTCCCGGTATTTATCAGCGTGACGAATACAAGCGCTTCTATCCGGAAGGCGAAATCACGGCTCACCTGATCGGTTTCACGAACGTCGAGGACGAAGGCCAGGAAGGCGTCGAACTCAGCGACCAGAAACTGCTCGCGGGCATGTCGGGCAGCCGTCGCGTGATCAAGGACCGGATGGGCCACATCATCGAGGACGTCGATGAGCAGGTCGTGCCGCACAACGGCCAGGACGTCGATCTGGCGATCGACAGCAAGATCCAGTACATCGCGTACACGAACCTGAAAGCCGCCGTCGAAAAATTCAAGGCGAAAGCCGGCGCGGCGATGGTCGTGGACGTGCGCACGGGCGAAGTGCTCGCGCTGGTCAATTATCCGACCTACAACCCGAACGACCGCACTCACCTGACCGGCGACCAGTTGCGCAACCGTATCCTGACCGACACCTTCGAGCCGGGGTCGATCATGAAACCGTTCACGATCTCGCTGGCGCTGGATCTGCACCGCGTGTCGCCGACTACACTGGTTGATACGGGGTCCGGCCGTTTCGTGCTGGACGGCGCACCGATCTCCGACGACGCCGGATTCGGCGTGCTGACGGTCGGCGGCGTGATCCAGAAGTCGAGCAACATCGGTGCGACGAAGATCGCGATGCAGCTCAAGCCCGAAGAGATGTGGAACATGTACACCAGCATCGGTCTCGGTCAGGCGCCGAAAGTCGGGTTCCCCGGCGCGGCGGCGGGCCGTTTGCGTCCGTGGAAAAGCTGGCGTCGCATCGAACAGGCCACGATGTCGTACGGCTACGGCCTGTCGGCGTCGCTGTTCCAGCTGGCTCGCGCATACACGGCCATCGCGCACGACGGTCAGGTGCTGCCGGTGTCGATTTTCCGCACGCCGGGCGATGCCCCGGTCACGGGTCCGCAAGTGTTCTCGCCGGTGACCGCGCGTGAAGTGCGCGCCATGCTCGAAACCGTCGTTGCGCCGGGCGGCACATCGCCGGACGCGGCCGTGCCGGGCTATCGCGTCGGCGGCAAGAGCGGTACGGCGTACAAGCACGTCGGCCGCGGCTACGACAAAGGTAAATACCGCGCCTCGTTCGTCGGCATGGCGCCGATGCCGAATCCGCGCATCGTCGTCGCGGTGTCGGTCGACGAACCGACCGCCGGCAGCCACTTCGGCGGTCAGGTGTCCGGCCCGGTGTTTTCGGCAATTGCCGGCGACACCCTGCGCTCGCTGAACGTCCCGCCCGACATGCCGATCAAGCAGATGGTCGTGTCCGACGACCCGCCACCCACGTCGCAACCCAATAACGCCGTGCCGTCATCGGCGGCCAAAAAGCTTTCTACCAGCGGTAACGCACGCAAGATGACGATCGCCGCCACGCCAAAAAGTCACCCGGGAGTCGTGCGATGAGCGCGCTCCGGTCGAATCACCCGGCGCACGCGCAGATTGCCGACGCCCTCGACTGGCTGCACGTTCGCGTGCAGCCTTCCGCGCATTTGCACGCCGATACGCGCTCGCTCGCGTCCGGCGACGTGTTTCTCGCGTACGCCGTCGATGGCGCCGATAACCGCCCGTTTATCGCCACTGCGCTCGAACGCGGCGCGGCCGTCGCGCTCGTGCAGCCCGAAGGTTTCACCGGTGCGCTCGACGCCGCGACCACGCTTGCCGTTCCCGCGCTGAACGAACTCGCGGGCTCGATCGCGAGCGCCTGGTACAACGATCCGAGCGACGCGATGCGCGTGGTCGGCGTGACCGGCACGAATGGCAAGACGTCGTGCACGCAATGGATTTCGGCGGCGCTGACCGCGCTTGGCCAGCGTTGCGCGATCATCGGCACGCTCGGCAGCGGAATGCCGGGTCAGCTGGTCGCAACGGGTTTCACCACGCCCGACGCGCCGCAATTGCAACGCAGTCTCGCGCAATTGCGCGATGCGGGCGCGAAGGCGGTCGCGATGGAAGTGTCGTCGCATGCGCTGCATCAGGGGCGCGTCAACGGCACGTCGTTCGACATCGCCGTGTTCACGAACCTGACGCAAGACCACCTCGACTACCACGGCACGTTCGCCGCGTACGAAGCCGCGAAGGCGCGGCTGTTCGCGTGGCCCGAGCTGAAGTGCGCGGTCATCAATCGTGACGACGAAGCCGGTCGCCGGCTGATCGCCGCCACGCACGGCCACGCCCGCACGATCGCCTACGGTCTCGACGCGCTCGACGCCGCGCCGCAGGCCGATGCGCTGCTGCTCGCGTCGAACGTGCGCGCCACCGCAACCGGCACGGCATTCCATCTGGAAACGTCCGACTGGGGTGCGGCCGACGTCGAAGTGCAGACGCTCGGCAAGTTCAACGTCAGCAATCTGCTCGGTGTGCTCGGCGCGTTGCTCGCGTCCGACGTGCCGTTCGCGGCCGCGCTTGCCGAACTGTCGAAGCTCGAACCGGTGAACGGCCGGATGCAGCGTCTCGGCGGCCGTGTGCAAAGCGACGAACCGATGGTCGTGATCGACTACGCGCACACGCCCGACGCGCTGGAAAAAACCCTCGAAGCATTGCGCCCGATGGCGCTCGCTCGCGGCGGCAAGCTGATCTGCATGTTCGGTTGCGGCGGCGACCGCGACGCGCTGAAGCGCCCGCTGATGGGCGCGATCGCCGAACGGCTGTCCGACAGCGTGGTCGTGACCAGCGACAATCCGCGCAGCGAAGATCCGCAGACCATCATCGACCAGATCGTCGGCGGCATGGCCGATGCGACGCACGCGCGCCGCATCGAAGACCGCGCGAGCGCGATCCTGCAAGCGGTTCGCTGCGCCGCGCGCGAAGACGTGGTCGTGCTGGCCGGTAAAGGTCACGAAGCCACTCAGGAAATCATGGGCAAGAAGCGCGCGTTCTCCGATCAGGACCACGCTCGCCTCGCGCTGGCCGCCCGTGTGACGCACACCCGTGGAGGCGCGGAATGACGATGTTTTCCCTACGCGAAGCCGCCGCGCTGATTCCCGGCGCCACGGTTGTCGGCGACGACACCGTACGCTTCGAGCGCGTGTCGACCGACAGCCGCACCGCCGGTCCGGGCGATCTCTTCGTTGCATTGAAAGGCGAGCGTTTCGACGCGCACGACTTCCTCGCCGACGTGGCGGCGCGCCGCATCAGCGCAGCGCTCGTCAGCCACGCGCCCGACGGTTTCGGTGCGCCCGCGCTGCATGTCGCCGACACGCGTTTTGCGCTCGGCGCGCTCGCGCGCGGCTGGCGTCGCCGGTTCACGATGCCGCTGGTCGCCGTCACCGGCAGCAACGGCAAGACGACCGTGAAGGAAATGATCGCGTCGATCTTCTCCGCCGCGGTCGGTTCCGACGATGCGCGCCTTGCGACGGACGGCAACTTCAACAACGACATCGGCCTGCCGCTGACGCTGTTCCGTCTGAACGACGCGCACGCGCTCGCCGTGGTCGAACTCGGCATGAATCATCCCGGCGAAACGTCGTTGCTCGCGAAGATCGCGGAGCCGACAGTGGCCGTCGTCAATAACGCGCAGCGCGAGCATCAGGAATTCATGGCGACCGTCGAAGCGGTCGCGCTCGAGCATGCGAGCGTGATTCACGCGCTGAAGCCCGAAGGCATCGCGGTATTTCCCGCCGACGACGCGTACGCGAGCATCTGGCGCGTGGCCGCAACCGGCAACCCGATCATCGATTTCGCGCTGAACACCGACACCCGCCACACCGAAGCAGCCGTGACCGGCACTTTCACCGGCAACCGGTTGTCCGTCGATACGCCGCAAGGCCATGTCGACATCACGTTGCAGGTGCTCGGCGATCACAACGCGCACAACGCGCTGGCGGCGGTCGCGGCGGCGCTGGCGTCGGGCGTGTCGCTCGACGCGATCAGGCGCGGTCTCGAAGCGTTCGGCGCGGTGAAGGGCCGCCTGCAGGTCAAGCGCGCGGCGCTCGGCGTGCTGGCCGGCGCGACCGTAATCGACGACACGTACAACGCCAATCCGGATTCGATGCGCGCGGCCATCGACGTGCTCGCCGCGTGTCGATCGCCGCGTGTGCTGGTGATGGGCGACATGGGTGAAGTGGGCGATAACGGTCCGGCGTTCCATCGTGAGATCGGCGCCTACGCGAAAGAACGCGGCATCGACGCGCTGTACGCGCTCGGTGACGCATCGCGCGACGCGTGCGTGGCATTCGGCGAAGGCGCGCATCACGCCACCGACCACGCGGCAATCGTCGCGCAACTGCTGCAGGCCGCGCAGTCAGCCGGAAACGGCGCAGCGGCCACGTATCTCGTGAAAGGCTCGCGCTTCATGAAGATGGAGCGCGTGGTGGACGCCGTAACGAGTCCACAACCCATCGCACCGGGCGCAGCGCCCGGTGCACATTGAAATAGAAGGACCGAAGCATGCTACTGGCGCTGGCGCAATGGCTGCAGAATGACGCAAGCTTCTTGCGCGTGTTCAGTTATCTGACTTTTCGTGCAGTGGCGGCGACCATCACCGCGCTGTTGATCGGGCTCGTCTGCGGCCCGTGGGTGATTCGCACGCTGACCGCGATGAAGGTCGGTCAGGCTGTCCGTAAAGACGGCCCGCAATCGCACCTGATCAAATCCGGCACGCCGACGATGGGCGGCGTGCTGATTCTGCTCGGCATCGCCGTTGCCACGTTGCTGTGGGCCGATCTGACCAACCGCTTTATCTGGATCGTGATGCTGGTGACGTTCGGCTTCGGCGTGATCGGCTGGGTCGACGATTACCGCAAGGTGGTCTACAAAGACCCGCGCGGCATGTCGTCGCGCGAGAAGTATTTCTGGCAATCGGTGATCGGCTTGTTCGCGGCGGTGTATCTCGCGTTCAGCGTGTCCGAAGCGAGCAACGTGCGCGTCTACGACCTGTTCATGGCGTGGGTGCGCAGCGGTCTTTCGATGGGCCTGCCCGCGCGTGCCGACCTGATGCTGCCGTTCTTCAAGTCGATCTCCTATCCGCTCGGCGTGTGGGGCTTCATCGTGCTGACGTATCTGGTGATCGTCGGCGCGAGCAATGCCGTCAACCTGACCGACGGACTCGACGGCCTCGTGATCATGCCGGTCGTGCTGGTCGGCGCGTCGCTGGGTGTGTTCGCGTATGTGATGGGCAGCTCGGTCTATTCGAAGTATCTGCTGTTTCCGCATATCGCCGGCGCGGGCGAACTGCTGATCTTCTGTTCCGCAATGGGCGGCGCCGGGCTCGCGTTCCTCTGGTTCAACACGCACCCCGCGCAGATGTTCATGGGCGACGTCGGCGCGCTGGCGTTGGGCGGCGCGCTCGGCACGGTCGCGGTGATCGTCCGTCAGGAAATCGTGCTGTTCATCATGGGCGGCATTTTCGTCGCGGAAACGGTGTCGGTGATGTTGCAGGTCACCTGGTTCAAGTACACGAAAAAGCGCTTCGGCGAAGGGCGCCGCCTGTTCAAGATGGCGCCGCTGCATCACCACTTCGAATTGTCGGGCTGGAAGGAAACGCAGGTGGTCGTGCGTTTCTGGATCATCACGTTGATGTTGTGCCTGTTCGGTCTGTCCACGCTGAAGCTGCGCTAAAGCCGCGTTGAAACTGCATCGACCGTCGTGAACGGCGGTTGGCGTAACCAGAAACACTGAAGCGAAATCAAGGGAAGCAAGCGATGTTTGGCGAGAAGTTTCGGGATCGGCAAAAGCCGATGGTGCTCGTGCTGGGACTGGGTGAATCCGGTCTCGCGATGGCGCGTTGGTGCGCGCGGCACGGTTGCCGTCTGCGCGTTGCCGACACGCGCGAAGTGCCGCCGAATCTGTCGGGGCTCGCCGCGCATGGGATCGATGCCGATTTCACCGGCGGCCCGTTCTCGCCCGTACTGCTCGAAGGTGTCGATCTGGTGGCGATCAGCCCCGGTCTGTCGCCGCTCGCCGCCGATCTCCTGCCGCTGATCACCGAAGCCCGCACGCGCGATATCCCGGTGTGGGGCGAACTCGAATTCTTCGCGCAGGCGCTGAAGCAACTGGGCGAATCCGGTTACGCGCCGAAGGTCGTCGCGATCACCGGCACCAACGGCAAGACCACCACCACCAGCCTGACCGGCCTGCTGTGCGAACGCGCGGGCAAGACGGTCGCGGTGGCGGGCAATATCAGCCCGGCCGTGCTCGACAAACTCACCGAAGCGATCGACGCGACTGCGTTGCCGGAAATCTGGGTGCTCGAACTGTCGAGCTTCCAGCTGGAAACGGCGCACACCTTCGCGCCCGATGCCGCGGCGGTATTGAACATCACGCAGGATCACCTCGACTGGCACGGCGGACTCGACGCATACGCCGCCGCGAAGGGCCGCATTTTCGGGCGCGGAACGATCCGCGTGCTGAATCGCGACGACGCGCGCGTGATGGCGCTCGCACCTGCCGCGCACGCGGCCGATGCCGCGCCGGTCGTCACGTTCGGCCTGAACGAGCCGACCCGCGTCGGCGATTTCGGCTTGCATCGCGACGGCGGGATGATCTGGCTGGTTCAGGCGCAAGACCGCGACGTGAACGACGAGCCGCAACCGGTGCGCCGTCGCAAGAACGAAGTCGCCGCAACGCCGAACATCATGCAAAAGCGTCTGATGCCCGCCGACGCATTGCGGATTCGCGGTCTGCACAACGCCGCGAATGCGCTCGCCGCCTATGCGCTGACGCGCGCGATCGGCCTGCCGGGCGCGCCGCTGCTGCACGGCTTGCGCGAGTATCGCGGCGAGCCGCATCGCGTCGAACTGATCGCGTCGGTCGAAGGTATCGATTTCGTCGACGACAGCAAAGGCACCAATGTCGGCGCGACCGTGGCCGCGCTCGACGGTCTGGCGCAGCGCATCGTGCTGATCGCCGGTGGCGACGGGAAGGGCCAGGATTTCGAGCCGCTCGCCGCGCCGGTGACGCGCTGGTGCCGGGCGGTGCTGCTGATCGGCCGCGACGCGCCGCAGATTCGCGCGGCGCTCGCCGACACCGGTATCGCGCTCGCCGATTACGCGACGCTCGAAGAAGCGACGCGCGCCGCGACCACGCTGGCCGAACCGGGCGACGCCGTGTTGCTGTCGCCGGCCTGCGCGAGCCTGGATATGTTCAAGAATTACGCGCATCGCGCGGCCGTGTTCCGCAGCACGGTCGAAGACATCGCGGCTGAACGGGGGACGATGATATGAGCTGGTCGGAACGGTTCGGTTCGCGGCTGACGGGCGCAGGCGGCTCGGCATCGGAAACGGGGACGCGCGGCGCCGCGGCGGGCATGGCGCGCTCGGCAGCGCGCAGCACGGCGAGCGGCCTCGCCAGCGCGGTCAACGGCGTGCGTCCGTTGCGCTCGCGCATGCTCGACTACGATCACTCGCTGCTGTGGGTGGTGGTCGCGTTGCTCGGACTCGGCATCGTGATGGTGTATTCGGCTTCCATCGCCATGCCGGACTCGCCGAAGTACGCGTCGTATCGCGATTACGCGTTCCTCGTGCGCCAGAGCATTTTCGTCGTGATGGGCACGGTGGTCGGCGCGGTCGCGTTCCGCATCCCTATTTCGACGTGGGACAAATATGCGCCGAAGCTGTTTCTGCTCGCGCTGCTGAGTCTCGTGGTCGTGCTGATTCCGCACATCGGCAAAGGCGTGAACGGCGCGCGTCGCTGGATTCCGCTCGGCATCACGAACATGCAGCCGTCGGAAATCATGAAGCTCGCGGTGACGATCTACGCGGCGAACTACACGGTGCGCAAGCAGGAATACATGCACAGCTTCGCGAAAGGCTTCCTGCCGATGGCCTTCGCCGTCGGCGTGGTGGGCGCGTTGCTGCTGCTCGAACCGGACATGGGCGCGTTCATGGTGATCGCGGCGATCGCGATGGGCGTGCTGTTTCTCGGCGGCGTGAACGGCAAGCTGTTCGGCGGTCTCGTCGCCACGGCGGTCGGCACGTTCAGCTTGCTGGTGTGGGCGTCGCCGTGGCGTCGTGAGCGGATCTTCGCCTACCTCGATCCGTGGGACGACCGTTACGCGCAAGGCAAGGCGTATCAGTTGACGCACTCGCTGATCGCTTTCGGTCGCGGCGAATGGTTCGGCGTGGGTCTCGGCGGCAGCGTCGAAAAGCTCAACTACCTGCCCGAAGCGCATACCGACTTCATCCTCGCGGTGATCGGCGAAGAACTCGGTTTTGTCGGCGTGATGGTGGTGATCCTGATGTTCTACTGGATCGTGCGTCGCTCGTTCGAGATCGGCCGTCAGGCGCTCGCGCTCGATCGTACGTTCGCCGGGCTGGTCGCGAAGGGTCTCGGCATCTGGTTCGGTGCACAGACCTTTATCAATATGGGCGTGAACCTCGGCCTGTTGCCGACCAAAGGGCTCACGTTGCCGCTCGTCAGTTACGGCGGCTCGGGCATTTTGCTGAACTGCGTCGCGGTTGCGGTGCTGATGCGCGTCGATTACGAAAACCGTGTGCTGATGCGCGGGGGCAAGGTATGACCGCACTCGCGCAACGCACGCTGATGGTGATGGCCGGCGGCACCGGGGGACACGTGTTCCCGGGCCTCGCGGTCGCGCACCTGATGCAGGCGCGCGGCTGGAAGGTCGTATGGCTCGGCAATCCGTCGGGCATGGAAGCGACGCTGGTGCCGAAGCACGGCATTGCGATGGAATACGTGCGCTTCGGCGGTTTGCGCGGCAAGGGCATGAAAACCAAGCTGATGCTGCCGGTCGCGCTGCTGCGCGCGTGCGCGCAAAGCCTCGGCGTGCTGCGTCGCGTGAAGCCGGACGTGGTGCTGGGAATGGGCGGTTACATCACGTTCCCCGCGGGTCTGATGACCGCATTCAGCGGTCGTCCGCTGGTGTTGCACGAACAGAATTCGATTGCCGGGCTCGCGAATCGCGTGCTCGCGAAAGTGGCGAAACGGGTGCTCGTCGCGTTTCCGGGCGCGCTGCCGCACGGCGAATGGACGGGTAATCCGATTCGTGAGGAACTTGCGCGCACATTGCCACCCAAAGCACGCTACGCGCAACGCAGCGGTCGGCTGAACGTGCTGGTGGTGGGCGGCAGTCTGGGCGCAGCGGCATTGAACGAAGTCGTGCCGCGCGCGCTGGCCTTGCTCGCGCCGCAAGAGCGTCCGCGCGTCGTACATCAGGCGGGCGCGAAGCATATCGACGCATTGAAGCAAAACTACGCAGCGGCCGGTTTTCAGCCGGGCGACGACGTGCAACTCGTGCCGTTCATCGACGACATGACGAGCGCGTACGCGAACGCGGATCTGGTGATCTGCCGCTCGGGCGCCATGACGGTCGCGGAAATCGCGGCGGTCGGCGTGGCGGCTTTCTTCGTGCCGTTTCCGTATGCAGTAGACGATCACCAGACAACCAACGCAGCGTTTCTCGCCGACAACGGCGCGGCGCTGCTCGTGCAGCAACGCGATCTGTCGGCGGAAAAACTCGCCGACTGGTTGCACAGCCAGACGCGAGAAACCCTCGCGGAGATGGCGGAGCGTTCGCGCTCGCTCGCGAAACCCGATGCCACCGAACAGGTCGCGCAGATTTGCGCGGCCGTGGCTGGTGTGGTCCCGAGCCAGGAAGGAAAGCAATAATGAAACACATCGTCAAACACATTCATTTCGTCGGGATCGGCGGCGCAGGCATGAGCGGCATCGCCGAAGTGCTCGTCAATCTCGGCTATCACGTCAGCGGTTCGGATCTGTCGAAGAACGCGGTGACGGATCGTCTCGCGGCGCTCGGCGCACGGATCGCGATCGGTCACGACGCGCAGAACATCGAAGGCGCGAACGCGGTGGTCGTGTCGACAGCCGTGCGCAGCGACAACCCCGAGGTGCTCGCGGCGCGTCATCGACGCATCCCGATCGTGCCGCGCGCGGCGATGCTCGCGGAACTGATGCGCCTGAAGCAGGGCATCGCGATTGCGGGCACGCACGGCAAGACCACGACCACGTCGCTGGTGGCGAGCGTGCTGGCGGCGGGCGGGCTCGATCCAACCTTCGTGATCGGCGGCCGCCTGATCAGCGCGGGTGCGAACGCGCGTCTGGGCACGGGTGACTTCATCGTCGCCGAAGCGGACGAATCGGACGCGTCGTTCCTGAACCTGTTCCCGGTGATCGAAGTCATCACGAATATCGACGCCGATCACATGGACACCTACGGCCACGACTTCGCGCGGCTCAAGCAGGCGTTTATCGAATTTACGCATCGTCTGCCGTTCTACGGTATCGCGGTGTTGTGCGTCGACGATCCGAACGTGAGGGAAATCCTGCCGTTCGTCTCGAAGCCGATCATCCGTTACGGTCTCGGCGCCGATGCGCAGGTGCGCGCGGTCAACGTGGTCGCGAAGAACGGCAAGATGCACTTCACGACGATGCGCGAAGATGCGCCGCCGCTCGATATCGAACTGAATCTGCCGGGTACGCACAACGTGCAGAACGCACTGGCAGCGATTGCCATTGCGACCGAGCTGGAAGTCAAAGATGCCGATATCCAGCGTGCGCTCGCCGATTTCAACGGTGTCGGACGTCGTTTTCAACGTTATGGCGAAGTGCCGGTCAACGCGGGCGGCGCTTATACGTTGGTGGATGACTACGGTCATCACCCGGTCGAAATGGCCGCGACGGTCGCGGCTGCGCGCGGCGCGTTTCCGGACAAGCGTCTGGTGCTCGCATTCCAGCCGCACCGCTATACACGCACCCGCGATTGCTTCGAGGATTTCGTTCGCGTGCTGTCCACGGTCGATGCGCTGGTGCTGACCGAGGTGTACTCGGCCGGTGAAGCGCCGATCGTCGCCGCCGACGGCCGCGCGTTGGCGCGCGCGATTCGCGTCGCGGGCAAGGTCGAGCCGGTGTTCGTCGAAACGGTGGATGAAGTTGCGGATGCGCTGGGCGCGGTTGTGCGCGACGGCGATGTGGTGATCACGATGGGCGCGGGTTCGATCGGCGGTGTGCCGGGTCGCCTCGCGCAGGAAACGAAGGTGTGACTGAGATGAGCAGTATCGATCCGAAACAGTTCGGCAAGGTGGCAGTGCTACTCGGCGGCGTCAGCGCCGAGCGCGAGGTGTCGCTCAATTCCGGCCGTCTGGTGCTGCAAGGGCTGCGCGACGCGGGTATCGACGCGCATCCGTTCGATCCGTCCGAGCGTCCGCTCGGCGCGTTGAAAGAAGAAGGTTTCGACCGCGCGTTCATCGCGCTGCACGGCGGCTACGGCGAAAACGGCCAGATTCAGGGCGCGCTGGATTTTTACGGCATCAAGTACAACGGCAGCGGCGTGCTCGGCTCGGCGCTCGGGCTCGACAAATTCCGCACGAAACTCGTGTGGCAGCAACTCGGCATTCCGACGCCGCCGTTCGACACAGTGATGCGGGGCGACGACTACGCCGCGCGCGCTGTCGAGATCGTTGCGAAGCTCGGCTTGCCGTTGTTCGTGAAGCCCGCGAGCGAAGGATCGAGCGTCGCGGTCATCAAGGTGAAAACCGGTGACACGCTCGCGGCCGCGCTCGAAGAAGCGGCGAAGTTCGACACGATCGTGCTGGCGGAAAAGAGTATCGAAGGCGGCGGCGAATTTACCGCGTGCATCGCCGGCGACATGGATCTGCCGGTGATCCGCATCGTGCCGGCCGGCGAGTTTTACGACTATCACGCGAAGTACATCGCAGACGACACGCAGTACCTGATTCCGTGCGGTCTGACGCCGGACGAAGAAACGCGGCTGAAGAAGCTCGCGCGTCGTGCGTTCGACGTGCTCGGCTGCACCGATTGGGGCCGCGCGGATTTCATGCTCGACGCCGACGGCAACCCGTATTTCCTCGAAGTGAATACGGCGCCCGGCATGACCGATCATTCGTTGCCGCCGAAAGCGGCGCGCGCGGTCGGCATCAGTTATAGCGATCTGGTGGTCGGCGTGCTTGCGCTGACCTTGAAAGACTAACGGCAACCTCGAAGCTCCGTCATGTGGAACAACGTTCGCCAGCTCAATCTCGCCACCAACGCGTTGCACGCGTTGCTGGTGCTCGTGCTGGTGGCGGCGGGCGGTTACTGGCTGATCCAGCGGCCGAATTTCGCGTTGCGCGAAATCCGGATCGACGGCGACACGGATCACATCAACACGCCGACCGTGCGTGCGGGCGTGGTCGGACGGCTGAAGGGCAACTTCTTCACCGTCGATCTCGATGTCGCGCGTCAGGCGTTCGAGCAGATGCCGTGGGTGCGTCACGCCAGCGTGCGTCGCGTGTGGCCCAACGCGCTGGTTGTCACGCTCGACGAGTACAAACCGTTGGGAACGTGGGGCAGCAATCAGCTGGTGAGCGTGGACGGCGAACTGTTCACCGCGAATCAGGGCGAGCTCGACGACGATCTGCCGGCGTTCGACGGTCCCGACGGCACGGCGAAAGAAGTGGTCGCGCGGTATCGCGATTTCAGGAAGTGGTTCGCTCCGATCGGCGCGACACCGGACGAGGTGACGTTGTCGCCGCGTTATGCGTGGACGGTGAAGCTGTCGAACGGAATGCAGGTGGAGCTTGGGCGGGAACGCAATCAGGACACATTGATGGACCGTAGCCGCCGTTTGACGGCGGCGTGGTCGGCGGTGACGCAACGTTGGGGGAACGACATCGAGTATGCGGACTTGCGCTATCCGAACGGGTTTGCGATTCGCGCGGCAAACATGCGCTTCATCGCCGAACCCGACAAGGGCAAGAAGTAATGGGACATCACACGCAATGAGCACGCTATGAGTAAAGACTATAAAGATCTGCTGGTCGCTCTCGACATTGGGACGTCGAAGGTGGTGGCCATCGTCGCCGAACTGAAGGGCGAAGGTCACTACGAAGTGATCGGCCTCGGCCAGAGCGAATCGAAGGGGCTCAAAAAAGGCGTGGTGGTGAACATCGAGGCCACCGTGCAGTCTATTCAGCGCGCGCTCGAAGAAGCGGAACTGATGGCCGATTGCAAGATCACTAACGTATTCACCGGTATCGCCGGTAGCCATATCCGCAGCTTCAATTCGAGCGGGATGGTGGCGATCAAGGAAAAGGAAGTCACGCAGGCCGATGTGGCGCGTGTGATCGAGACGGCGAAGGCGATCAACATCCCGACCGATCAGCAGGTGCTGCACATCCTGACCCAGGAATTCATCATCGACGGGCAGGAAGACGTGCGCGAGCCGATCGGCATGAGCGGCATCCGTCTCGAAGTGAAGGTGCATATCGTGACGGGCGCGGTCAGCGCGGCGCAGAACATCGTCAAGTGCGTGCGCCGGTGCGGCCTCGAGGTGAACGACCTGATCCTGCAACCGCTGGCGTCGTCGCTGGCGGTGCTGACGGAAGACGAAAAAGAACTCGGCGTAGTGCTGGTGGATATCGGCGGCGGCACGACGGACATCGCGATTTTCAGCGAAGGCGCGATCCGTCATACGGCGGTGATTCCGATCGCCGGCGACCAGATCACCAGCGACATCGCGATGGCGCTGCGCACGCCGACGCCGGACGCGGAAGACATCAAGGTGGATTACGGCATCGCCAAACAGGCACTGGCCGATCCGGACGAAATGATCGAAGTACCGGGTCTCGGCGAGCGCGGTCCGCGCACGCTGTCGCGCCAGGCGCTGGCGGCGGTGGTCGAACCGCGCGTCGAAGAACTGTTCTCGCTGGTGCAGCAGGTGGTGCGCGAGTCGGGTTACGAAGAATTGCTCAGCTCCGGCGTCGTGCTGACCGGCGGCGCGTCGATGATGCTCGGCATGGTCGAACTCGGCGAAGACATTTTCCTGAAGCCGGTGCGAATCGGCGTGCCGGAATATGCGGGCGGTCTGGCCGATGTGGTGCGCAACCCGCGCTACTCGACTGCGATGGGCCTGCTGGTTGAAGGACGCTCGCAGCGCATGCGCGGGCGCAAGGTTGCCGTGCAGTCCGGGTCGATGGGGCAGGTTCTGACCCGGATGAAAGACTGGTTCCTCGGCAATTTCTGAGTTCCAGCTTTTGAGTTTGCGTCTGATGTTGTTCGAGTTTGTGTTTGAACGGTTATAAAAATTCGCGTCGGTGCCGGCGGCTGGCGCGCGACAGGAGGTTGCCCGATCTCCTGCCGAATAACGGCCGCGTGCACTACTTTTTTTCTTGACGGAGGCAACAATGGAATTCCAGATGCTGGAAACCGAAACCAACGGCACCATCATCAAGGTGGTTGGCGTCGGCGGCGCTGGCGGCAATGCTGTGCAGCACATGATCAACCGCGGCGTGCAAGGCGTCGACTTCATCGTAATGAACACGGATGCGCAGGCGCTGTCGCGCTCGCGCGCAACCGCTGTGATCCAGCTCGGCAATACCGGTCTCGGCGCGGGCGCCAAGCCGGAGATGGGCCAGGCGGCAGCGGAAGAAGCCCGTGAACGCATCGCGGACGCACTGCGCGGCGCACACATGGTGTTCATCACCGCAGGTATGGGCGGCGGCACCGGCACGGGCGCAGCCCCGGTCGTGGCGAAGATCGCCAAGGAAATGGGAATTCTGACCGTCGGTGTGGTCAGCAAGCCGTTCGAGTTCGAAGGCGGCAAGCGCATGCGCGTCGCTGAAGCCGGTTCGCAGCAACTGGAGGATCACGTCGACTCGCTGATCGTCGTTCTGAACGACAAGCTGTTCGAGGTGATGGGCGATGACGCCGAGATGGACAAATGCTTCCAGTGCGCCGATGACGTTCTGAACAACGCAGTCGCAGGCATCGCTGAAATCATCAACGTCGACGGTCTGGTCAACGTCGACTTCGAAGACGTCAAGACGGTGATGGGCGAGCAGGGCAAGGCGATGATGGGCACGGCGACGGTTGCCGGCGTCGATCGCGCGCGTCTGGCCGCCGAGCAGGCTGTCGCCAGCCCGCTGCTGGAAGGTGTGGATCTGTCGGGCGCACGTGGCGTGCTGGTCAACATCACGTCGAGCCGTTCGCTGCGTCTGTCGGAAACGCGTGAAGTCATGAACACCATCAAGAGCTACGCCGCGGAAGACGCGACGGTGATCTTCGGTGCCGTGTACGACGACGCGATGGGCGATGCACTACGCGTGACCGTCGTGGCGACGGGTCTCGGCCGTGCGGCGAAGAAGCAGCAAGCCGCGCCGATGACGCTGCTGCGCACCGGTACGGACAACCAGCCGGTCGGCACGATGCAGCACGCGTACGCGCCGCAGCAACACCACGCAAGCGCGGCGGATTACGGCGCGCTGGATACGCCGGCAGTGTGGCGCACGTCGCGCGACACGGCGGCTTCGCATGTGCAGGCGCTGCAGGAAAAGGGCGTCGACACGTACGATATTCCGGCGTTCCTGCGCAAGCAGGCCGACTGACACGCAGGCGGACTTGCGCTGCGGCACGCGATTTGCGCGCCGGCAGCGAAGCGCACGAGCGTGGCGGATCGAACCGAAGCGCTGCGTTTCGCGAGAAACGCGGCAAGGACAGCTGCCCTCTTCGTATTCGCGAAGCGGATCGGGCGACTGTTGCCGAAAATCGGGCCGTATGGCGCGATCCTGGCGGATAGCGACGGTTTTCTCTGCGCACGACGGCGTGCGGAAACGAACTGCATCGATGCAAAGGATCGAGCATGATTCAGGTGGGTGACACGCTGCCCGACGCGACGCTCTTCGAGTTCGTCGACGAGCAGCGCGCGGGTTGCACGATCGGGCCTAACAGCTTCGACGTGCGCGAGCAGACGGCGGGTAAGCGCGTGGTGATCTTCGGATTGCCCGGCGCCTTCACGCCGACCTGCTCAGCCAGACACGTTCCGGGTTATGTCGAAGCCGCCGACGCGTTGCACGCGGCCGGTATCGACGAAATCTGGTGCGTATCCGTCAACGACGCGTTCGTAATGGGCGCGTGGGGACGCGATCAGCACGCCTCGGGCAAGGTGCGCATGATGGCGGACGGCAGCGCAGCGTTCACCCGGGCACTCGGTCTCGAGCAGGATTTGTCCGCGCGCGGCATGGGAATCCGTTCCCAGCGGTACGCGATGGTGATCGACGACGGCGTGGTCAAGACGCTGCACATCGAGGCGCCAGGCAAATTCGAAGTGAGCGATGCTGCAAGTATCCTCGCGACGTTGAGCTAGTTTCGACCGCGGGCTCAGGCCGTCGGTGACTGTTTTGTTGCGCTGCAGCGACAGTCTCCACCGGGCTGAAAACGCCAACCTGACTGGCCCTTACGCGGGCCGATGACCGGAAACGCCTCCATTCCGGCCGTCGGCCCGTCACGCCTTGCGTTTTTTCACAGAAGCGTAATGCAGCGAAACAGATTGATACGTTCCGCGCCACGACGCGTTTGTGCGGATGGAGTATAATTCGCGCTATGGAATAAAAAATCCCAATAGGGATTTTCAATCGAAAGAAGACCACCATGTTGAAGCAGCGCACAATCAAACAGATCGTCAAGACGGTTGGTATCGGCTTGCACTCGGGTCGCAAGGTCGACCTGACGCTCCGTCCGGCTGGCCCGAACACCGGCATCGTGTTTTCGCGGGTGGATCTGGCCACGCCCGTCGATATTCCCGCGTCGGTGATGGCGATCGGCGATACGCGTCTTGCTTCCGTGTTGCAGAAAGACGGCGCGCGTGTGTCGACCATCGAGCATCTGATGTCCGCCTGCGCCGGTCTCGGCATCGATAATCTGTATGTCGATGTAACTGCCGAAGAAATTCCCATCATGGACGGCAGCGCGGCGTCTTTCGTGTTCCTGATTCAGTCGGCGGGCATCGAAGAACAGAACGCGGCAAAGAAATTCATCAAGGTCACGAAGCCGGTCGAAATCCGCGACGGCGATAAATTCGCGCGTCTCGAACCGTATTTCGGTTTCAAGCTGAAATTCACGATCGATTTCCGTCATCCGGCCGTCGATAAAACCGGTCAGGCGCTGGAAGTGGATCTCGGCACCACGTCGTACGTTCGCGAAATCGCACGTGCACGCACGTTCGGTTTTGCGCATGAAGTCGAGATGATGCGTGAGCTGGGTCTGGCGCGCGGCGGCAGCATGGACAACGCGATCGTGCTCGACGAATACCGCATCCTGAACAACGACGGCCTGCGTTACGACGACGAATTCGTGAAGCACAAGATGCTCGACGCAATCGGCGATCTTTACGTGGTCGGTCATCCGTTGCTGGCCGCGTATGACGCGTACAAGTCGGGTCACGGCCTGAACAACATGCTGCTGCGCGAGTTGCTGAAGCATGAAGACGCGTACGAAATCGTCACGTTCGAGGATAAGGAAAAAGCGCCGCGCGGTTTTGGTTACGAAGCGCAAACTGCCTTTGCGTGATCTGCGGCAACGAATTTGCAGTCAATGAAAAAACGGCCCGTACGGGCCGTTTTTTTTCGTCCTGCGTTGGCGCGAAGATAAGCCCCGCGCGCGGTGAAATCTCAGCGTTTTCGCAGATGACGCGCGGCCATTTTAGCGAGCGCTTCCCGCAGCGGCGACGGCGCCAGCGACTCGCTCAGCGCCTGCAACGCGCCCGCACCCGCTGCCGTCATCCGTGCCTGCTTGATGGGCGGCGGCTCTTTCACTGCTTGCGGGCGCACGCGAATGCGCAGCGACGTCACCGGCCAGCCGCGTTGCTGCAATTCGGACAGCAGACGCGGTTCAATTTGTCGCAGGCGTGCGGCCAGCGCGTTATGACCGGCGAACAGCGCCAGCACGCCGTCCTTGATAAAGCCCGGCTCGACACTGGTTGCCAGATAATCGGGGAGCAATTGCTTGAGATCGGCTTCGAGCGCGGCGATCTGCTCGACGCCCGCGCGCAGTGCCGCATACGCATCGGTGCGATTAAGCACTTCGGCGACGGGTTGCGGGCGACGCGTGTCGTACGACTTGTTGAACGGCCTCGATTGCCGGCTGTTCGACGACGACTGGGGCCCCGAACCGGACCTTGAAAACGACGAAAAGCGGCTCATGTGATGTGTTGTCGACGCGAGCGCGCAGGATGCCCGCTCACGAGCCGATTGTACCGCGTGCGTTGCGCCCGTCGCCGGCTTTGGCGGCGCGGGTTTGCGGCGAAAATCGCGACGCCGGATGCAGTACCGCCCAGTCTCGCCTCTGACACAGGCGCGGCCGGGGGCGCGTGCTAAAATCCCCGATTCGAATTCACTCTTGGACTAAGCCGCCGAGGCACTTCCGTCACCGGGCCTGCATGTGGAGTCTCGCATGCCGTGAACCAGCCGAAGCGCGCGACGCAGACACCGATCCGATGACCACCGGTTTTCTACAGAAGATTTTTGGCAGCCGTAACCAACGGCTAGTCAAGCAATATCAAAAGACCGTCATGGCGATCAATGCGCTCGAACCGCAGATCGAGCAATTGACGGATGACCAACTGCGCGCGAAAACGGGTGAATTCCGCCAGCGCGTCGCTAGCGGCGAAGCGCTCGACAAGCTGCTGCCGGAGGCCTTCGCGGTCTGCCGGGAGGCGAGCAAGCGCGTGCTGAAAATGCGTCACTTCGACGTGCAGCTGATTGGCGGGATGGTGCTGCATTACGGCAAGATCGCCGAAATGCGCACCGGCGAAGGCAAGACGCTCGTCGCCACGCTGCCGGTCTATCTGAATGCGTTGTCGGGTCGCGGCGTCCACGTCGTCACGGTCAACGACTACCTCGCACAGCGCGACGCCGAATGGATGGCGCGTCTGTACAACTTCCTCGGTCTGTCGGTCGGTATCAATCTCTCGCAGATGGATCACGGCATGAAGCAGGAAGCCTACGCGTCGGATATCACGTACGGCACCAACAACGAATTCGGCTTCGACTACCTGCGCGACAACATGGTCTATGAGACCGACGCACGGGTGCAACGCTCGCTGAATTTCGCGGTCGTCGACGAAGTCGACTCGATCCTGATCGACGAAGCGCGTACGCCGCTGATCATCTCCGGCCAGGCCGAAGATCACACCGAACTCTACGTGCGCATGAACGCGCTGCCGCCGCTGCTCGAACGCCAGATCGGCGAAGAGAAAGCGGACGGCACCGGCGTCGAAAAGCCGGGCGACTACACGCTGGACGAAAAGGCCGTCAGGTTTTCCTGACGGAATCGGGCCACGAAAAGGCCGAGCGTCTGCTCGCCGAGTGGGGCCTGATCGGTGAAGGCGAAAGCCTGTACGCGCCGCAAAACATCACGCTGATGCACCACGTGTACGCCGCGCTGCGCGGACACACGCTGTTCTACAAAGACCAGCACTACGTCGTCCAGAACGGCGAAGTGGTGATTGTCGACGAATTCACCGGCCGTCTGATGTCCGGTCGTCGCTGGTCGGACGGGCTGCATCAGGCCGTCGAAGCGAAGGAACACGTGAAGATCCAGAGCGAGAATCAGACGCTCGCTTCGATCACGTTCCAGAACTACTTCCGGATGTACGCGAAGCTGTCCGGCATGACCGGCACGGCGGACACCGAAGCATACGAATTCAACGAAATCTACGGCCTCGAAACGGTCGTGATTCCGACCAACCGTGTGCCGAAGCGGATCGACAAGCAGGACCAGATCTACAAGACCGCGAAAGAGCGTTACGACGCGGTCATTCGCGATATCCACGACTGCTACGAGCGTGGTCAGCCGGTTCTGGTGGGCACCACGTCCATCGAAAACTCGGAATTGCTGTCGCATCTGCTGAAGCAGGCCGGTTTGCCGCACGAAGTGCTCAACGCGAAGCAGCACGCGCGTGAAGCGGAAATCGTCGCGGAAGCGGGCCGTCCGAAGCGCGTGACGATCGCCACCAACATGGCCGGTCGCGGTACCGACATCGTGCTCGGCGGCAATGCGGAAAAGCAGGCTGCGTTTATCGATGCGGACGAGCTGATCCCCGCCGACGAAAAACAACGCCGTATCCAGAAGCTGCACGACGAATGGCAAACGCTGCACGATCAGGTGAAGGCCGCGGGCGGCCTGCACATCATCGGCACGGAACGCCACGAATCGCGCCGGATCGACAACCAGTTGCGCGGCCGTGCGGGCCGTCAGGGCGATCCGGGCTCGTCGCGTTTCTATCTGTCGCTGGAAGATCCGCTGCTGCGCATTTTTGCCGGCGATCGCGTTCGCGCCATCATGGATCGTCTGAAGATGCCGGAGGGCGAGGCGATCGAAGCGGGCATCGTCACGCGTTCGATCGAATCGGCGCAGCGCAAGGTCGAAGCGCGTAACTTCGACGTTCGCAAGCAATTGCTCGAATACGACGACGTGTCGAACGATCAGCGCAAGGTGATCTACCAGCAGCGCAACGAATTGCTCGAAGCGAACGACATCACGGAAACCATCGGCGCGATGCGTCATGGCGTGATCGCCGACATCGTGCATCAGTTCGTCGCGGCGGGCAGCATCGAAGAACAGTGGGACGTGCCTGAACTCGAAGAAGCGCTGCGCAACGACTGGCAGCTCGACCTCGCCATCCAGGAAATGATCAACGAGTCGAACTCGATCAGCTCGGACGAAATCCTCGAAGCCGTCACGGCCGCCGGGGACGAAGCGTACGAGTCGAAGGTCGAGCAGGTGGGTCGCGAATCGTTCAGCGGTTTCGAGCGCTCCATCATGCTTCAGACGCTCGACCGTAGCTGGCGCGAACACCTCGCCGCGCTCGATCACCTGCGCCAGGGTATCCATCTGCGCGGCTATGCGCAGAAAAACCCGAAGCAGGAATACAAGCGCGAAGCGTTCGAACTGTTCGCAGCCATGCTCGACGCGGTGAAGCTCGAAGTCACGCGCATCGTGATGAACGTGCAGATCCAGTCACCGGAGCAGCTCGAACAGGCTGCCGAAGAGTACGAAGAGCAAGGCAGCCATCTGGAAAACGTCGAATTCCGCCATGCCGAATTCGCCGAGGCCGCAGCCGCCGCCGCTGCACCGGTTGCGGCGGAAGCCGCGACGGCCGCACTGGTTGGCGACGCGATGAACCATGCGCCGTCGGCAGCGGCGGTGCAATTCGCCGGCGATGCCGTGCCGAAGGTCGGCCGCAACGATCCGTGCCCGTGCGGCAGCGGCAAGAAGTACAAGCAGTGCCACGGCAAGATCGCGTAATGGCGAAGGCGGCGCGCGTGAAGCGCGCCGCGTCGTTTTACCGGTCGCTTTGCCGCTAGATTTCGCGGTGGCCCGATGCTCGTCGGCGTCACCTCTTCTGACCACCAATGCCGGCGCTCGCCGGCATTTTCAACTTCGACAGGTCGCACTCATGGCTGTCAATTTCCCCTCGATCGATCCCGCTCAACTCCATCCCGTCGCCGGCGTCACGCTCGGCTGGGCCGAGGCGAACATTCGCAAACCGAACCGCAAGGACCTGCTGGTCATTTCCGTCGAAGAAGGCGCGACGGTGGCCGGCGTGTTCACGTCGAACCGGTTCTGCGCAGCGCCCGTCACGGTGTGCCGCGAGCACCTGGAGCAGGTGAAGCACGGCGGCAAGGGCATTCGCGCGCTGGTCATCAACACGGGGAACGCGAACGCGGGCACCGGCGCATCGGGCCTCGCGCACACGCGTGAAACCTGCGACGAACTCGCGCGTCTCGCCGACATCACGCCGCAACAGGTGCTGCCGTTTTCGACGGGCGTGATTCTGGAACCGTTGCCGGTCGATCGTCTGAAGGCCGGTCTGCCTGCCGCGCTCGCGAACCGCAAGGAAGCCGCGTGGTTCGACGCCGCGCAAGCCATCATGACCACCGACACGTTGCCGAAGGCGACCTCGCGTCAGGTGACGATCGACGGCCATACGGTGACGATGACGGGCATCAGCAAGGGCGCCGGCATGATCAAGCCGAACATGGCGACGATGCTCGGTTTCCTCGCGTTCGACGCGGCGGTGTCGCAGCCGGTGCTCGACGCGCTGGTCAAGCACGTGGCCGACCGCTCGTTCAACTGCATCACGATCGACGGCGACACGTCCACCAACGATTCCTTCATCCTGATCGCGTCGGGCAAGTCGAGCCTGCCGGCGGTGACGTCCACGGATTCCGCCGCCTATGCCGCCTTGCGCGATGCCGTTACCGACGTCGCGCAGACGCTCGCGCAATTGATCGTGCGCGACGGCGAAGGCGCGACCAAGTTCATGACGGTGGCCGTCGAAGGCGGTGCGAACGTCGCCGAATGCCGCCAGATTGCCTATGCAATCGGCCATTCGCCGCTGGTCAAGACCGCGTTCTACGCATCGGACCCGAACCTCGGCCGGATTCTCGCCGCGATCGGCTACGCGGGCGTGACCGATCTCGACGTCGGCAAGATCGATCTGTATCTCGACGACGTGCTGGTGGCCACCAAGGGCGGCCGCAACCCCGACTATCGCGAAGAAGACGGCCAGCGCGTGATGAAGAAAGCCGAGATCGGCATTCGGGTGGTGCTCGGGCGCGGCGACGCGCAGGCGACCATCTGGACCTGCGACCTGTCGCACGATTACGTCAGCATCAACGCCGATTACCGCTCCTGATTCGTCACTCTTTCTTAAGCTTTTGAGCTCATGGACAAACTCGAACAGTTTCTGACGCGCGCCGAAGCACTGCTCGGCCGTCTCGAAGGCATGCTTCCGCCCGCCACGCCGGACGTCGACTGGTCGTCGGCCGTCGCATTCCGCTGGCGCACGCGTCAGGGCCGCGGTTTTCTGCAACCGGTCGCGGCCATTTCCGATATTTCGCTCGACGATCTGCAAAACATCGACCGCCAGAAGGGTCTGATCGAGCAGAACACGAAGCAGTTCGTGAACCGCCAGCCCGCGAACAACGTGCTGCTAACGGGCGCGCGTGGCACCGGCAAGTCGTCGCTGATCAAGGCCTGCCTGAACGCGTATTCGAAAGACGGCTTGCGTCTGATCGAAGTGGACAAAGACGACCTTCACGATCTCGGCGATATCGTCGATCTGATCTCGCAGCGTCCGGAGCGGTTTGTCGTGTTTTGCGACGACCTGTCGTTCGAGGACGGCGAGTCGGGCTACAAGGCGCTCAAAGTGGCGCTCGACGGCTCGGTGGCCGCGCAATCCGACAACGTGGTGATCTACGCGACGTCGAATCGCCGCCATTTGCTGCCGGAGTACATGAGCGACAACGAGACCTACAAGCACACGTCGGACGGTGAGATTCATCCGGGCGAAGTCGTCGAAGAAAAGATCTCGCTGTCGGAACGGTTCGGCCTCTGGGTCAGCTTCTATCCGTTCAAGCAGGACGATTACCTGACGATCGTCGGCCACTGGCTGAAGCACTTCGGTTGCGACGACGCCGACGTCGAAGCCGCGCGCGGCGATGCGCTGGTGTGGGCGCTGGAGCGCGGTTCGCGTTCCGGCCGCGTTGCGTGGCAATTCGCCCGCGACCGCTCGGGCCGCAAGGCACAGGCATGACCGACGCTGTCGATGTAGCGGGCAACCCCGCCGTCAACACGACGGGCCGTCCGGTGACGGAAGTGGCCGTGGGCGTGATGGTCCAGCCCGAAGGCCGCTACCTGCTGGCGCAGCGTCCGGCTGGCAAACCGTATGAGGGTTATTGGGAATTTCCGGGCGGAAAACTGGAACCCGGCGAAACCGTCGAGGCGGCGCTCGCGCGGGAACTGCACGAGGAATTAGGCATCGACGTGGTCACCAGTGAGCGGTGGCGTGTTCTCGAACACGACTATCCGCATGCGTATGTGCGCCTGTATTTCTGCAAGGTGACGCGCTGGAACGGTGAGCCGCACGGTCGCGAAGGTCAGGCGTTCGCGTGGCAGTCGCTGCCGGCGGACGTCGCGCCGTTGCTGCCCGCGACCATCCCCGTGCTGGAGTGGCTCGCGGAGAAATAAGCGCGAGCAGTTTGCACGAAGCAGATTCAACGAAAAACGCCGTGACGCGCAGAAGCACGCCACGGCGTTGTCACATTCGGCGTCGTTTTCGCGAACGACGCGATTGCGGTTAATGCGGGTTGTAATCGCCGCTCGGCGATTCGTCGGACGGCGCCTCTTCATCGGTGCCGCCGATCTTGTACTTTTCGGCGGCCCAGGCGCCGAGATCGATCTGTTTGCAGCGATCGGAACAGAACGGACGGAAGCGGCTCTCGGGTGTCCAGCGGACATCCTTGCCGCAAGTCGGGCATTTGACGACAGAAGGCATACGGGTCAGGCAGTTATCGGAAACGGAACGAGTTTCGAATGTATGGGCGGTTTGCGCATTTTCACGCATTTCTGCGCCGCCTGCTTTTGAACCGGCGCCGGCGCGATATCGGTCCCGCTTATCTCGCCCGGCTACAGGCTGCAGAGCGTCAGCTGGAACGGCACATCCACATCGACCGCACGCGGGCGCAGATCGCCGTCCTGCACCGTGAATCGTACCCACAGCATGTACTTGTTCGCGCTCGCCTCCGGGATCACGCGCAACTCCGGCGATACGCGCACCTGCATCAACTGATACGAGCGACCCGACAGCATCTGCTGATAGCTGCCTTGCATTGCCATGACCTTCGACGCCTGACCGGATTCGCGTGCGAGCCGCAATACGATGGTCGCGGCATCGCGCAACGGCAACAGCGGGGTGACCCACTTCGCGATGTCCTGACGACGCTGATCCGGATGCAGTTGCTGCCATGCGTAATACGAGGGCAGATCGAACTTGCAGGTGCCGCCGGGAATGATCGCGCGACTGCGGATGCTGGCGAGCCATTCGTTATCGGTCAGATGCTGGCCCGTCTTGCCTTGCATCTGCGTAAGCCCTGCGAGCGTCTGCTCGATTTCACCGAGGACCGCTTCGAGCGCATTCTGCTCGATGCCCGGGTTGCCGCGAAACGGCGCGAGCGTTTGGCGCTGGCGCTCAAGCTCCTTCATCAGATCCGACTTCAGATCTGCGCGACCGGCGACTTCAGAGATTTCAAACAGCGTCGTCAGCGCGACGTGATGTTCCCTGGCGTCTTCCTGAGTGAGAAAGAACGTGAAGCGCTCGAACAGATCTTCGAGGCGCAGCAGCGTCCGGATTCGCTCGTTGAACGGATACTCGTAAAGAATCAAGCGGGCTCGCCTCGGGCGTGGTCGGTGACGGGATTGCAGGACATTCTAATGCTGCGCGACTACCCTAGCAATCGCACACTTTTCCAACGTAGCCGCGCAATATTTTCCGCGCCGCACGCGGGTTCGGGAGCAAGCTTTGCTAACGATCCCACGTTGGCAGCGAATGGGTTCTGCGCGAGCCTCACGCAGCGGCCAGTGAAAGATAAGCGCGATGCTGCTTTTCGACCTGCGCGGTGAGCGCGTCGAGCGGTGCGTTTTCGTTCACGATGATGTCGTCGGCGGCGGCAAGACGGGCCTCGCGCGTGGCTTGCCGCGCCATGATCGCCAGCACCTGTTCGCGCGAAAACCCGTTGCGCTGCATCACCCGCGCGACCTGCGTATCGACGCTGCAATCGACCGTCAGCACCCGGTTCACGCGCGTTTTCCAGCTTCCCGATTCGACCAGCAACGGCACCACGACGATCACGTAAGCGCCTTGCGCGTCGGCGCGTTCCCGCTCCGTTTCCGCGCGAATCAGCGGATGCGTAATGGCTTCGAGGCGATGACGCGCGCTGTCGTCGCTGAATACCAGCGAACGCATCTGTGCGCGGTCGAGCGAGCCGTCGGGCGCGACGAACGCCGCGCCGAATTCGCGTTCGATTGGCGCCATCGCAATTCCGTGCGGCGCCGTGATCCGATGCGCGATCAGATCCGTATCGACGATCGGCACGCCGTGCACCGCGAACAGATCGGCGACCGTCGATTTACCGCTGCCGATTCCACCCGTCAATCCGACTGCAAACATGCGTCAGCCTCCCAAAACCGCGAACAGCGGCGTGCCGAGAAACAGCGTGATCGCGCCACCGGCCGCGAGGAACGGACCGAACGGCAACGGTTCTTCGAAGCGCATCCGGCCGCGCCACGTGGCCGCCAGTCCGACCACCGCGCCCGACACGGCAGCGAGCAACACGATCTGCGGCAACGCTGTCCAGCCGAGCCATGCACCGAGCGCCGCCAGCAGTTTGAAGTCGCCGTAACCCATGCCTTCGACACCGCGTACCAGTTTGAACACCCAGTGCACGGCCCACAACACCAGATAGCCCGCGATCGCGCCCGCGACGGCCGTGTGCAGACTCGCGAACATGCCGTTGAAGTTGACGATCAGCCCGGCCCACAGCAGCGGCAACGTGATCGAGTCAGGCAACAGATGCGTGTCGATGTCGATGGCGCTCATCGCCAGCAACGCTGCGCACAAACCGAACGCGGCGAGCGCGGCGAGTCCGGGTCCGAATGCGATCAGCGAGCCGACCGCACATGCGGCGCTGGCGATTTCGAGTAACGGATATCGTGCGCTGACGCGCGTCTTGCACGCCGAGCACCGACCGCGCAGCAGCACATAGCTGAGCACCGGAATGTTTTCCCACGTGCGCAGGGTGTGGCCGCAATGCGGGCATGCGCTGCGCGGCACCCACAGGTTGTAGCGTCGCGGCAGGCCGTCGTCGTGAACGGGCGGCGCGACGTGGTTGCCGCTGATGTGCGTATCGAGGCTTGCGCCGTCGTTCGTTTCGTCGTCGGCAACGGTTAGCGCGTCATGCACTTCTTCGCGCCATGCGCGTTCGAGCATGATCGGCACGCGATGCACGACGACGTTCAGGAAGCTGCCGATCACCAGCCCGATCACTGCGGCAAATGCAATCTGGATGCTTGCCGGCAGCAAGCCGAAGCTTGCGCCGACACCGCTTGCCGAATGGCTGGCGAGCAGGCTGAACGAGTGATCTGACACGGGTGAGAGGATCGAAGACATGGCAAGAAGTGTAGGGTCGGCAGCGATGCTACACCACGTTACCGAGCTGAATGATGGGAAGATACATCGCCACCACGAGACCGCCCACCAGTGCGCCGAGCACGACGATCACCAGCGGCTCGCACAGGCTCGACAGCGTGCCGATCCGGTCGTCGACCTGGCGGTCGCCTAGCGACGCAATATCGATCAGCATCGTATCGAGCGTGCCCGACTCTTCGGCGACGGCTACCGGTTGGACCACGTCGGGCGGAAAGCAGCGCACCGCGCGCATTGCCGCCGCGAGTCGTTCGCCGCGCCGCAATCGCGCGGCGATATCGCCGCTCGCGCGATCGAAGAGCGCGTTGCCGGTGGCGTGCGTCAGGGAGTCGAACGCGTCGGCGAGCGGCGTGCCGGCGGACAGCAGCGTACCGAGCGCGCGGCTCCAGCGCGCCGCACACAAGGTTTTCAGCAACGGGCCGGCGACGGGCAACGCGAGCGACACGCGCGCGAACCGGAGGCGCGCCGTTTCCGAGCGACGCAACAGCATCGACACGCCGAACACCGTCGTCAGCGCCGCGCCGACAGCGGGCACGCTCCAGCGCGCGGCGGCGCCTGACAGCGCGATCACGAATTGCGTGGGCGCGGGCAACTTCGCGCCGAAGCCATCGAAGATCTGCTGAAACGTCGGCACGACCCAGATCAGCAAAGCCGCGGTAATCGTCAGCGCGAGCAACAGGATCGCGACCGGATAGGTGAGCGCGGCACGCACTTTTGCACGTTGCTGGGCCGCGCGTTCCCGGTCGTCGGCGACACGTTCGAGCACCGCCGCGAGTGCGCCCGACGCTTCGCCCACGGCGACCAGCTGGCAATACAGCGCGTTGAACTGCGCCGGATGACGTTCGAGCGCAGCGGAAAATCGCAGCCCTGCCGTGATGTCGCGCGACACGGCGGCGACGATCCGCGACATGCCGCGCGGCGCGCGGGTCGATGGCGCGGTGCCTTCCGACGCCTGCGCGAGCATATCCAGCGACGGCGCGAGCGGCAGTCCTGCCCGCAACAGACTCGCGAGCTGGCGCGTGAAAACCGATACGTCGGCGTCATGCGCTTTCGGTTTTGGCGCACGACCTTGCGGCTTGATCTCGATGACGAACAGCGACCCGTCGCGCGCGAGCATGCCGCGCGCCGTGTCGTCGTCAGCGGCGATCAGCGTGCCGCGACGCGGTGTGCCGTTGCCATCGACGCCACGCCATGCAAAGCGCAGATCGCGACGCGCAGCAGGTGACCTGGCCGTAGCAGCAGCGGCGATCATGCGACCTCGGTGGCGTCGAGCGCTTCGGCGAGACTGGTGGTGCCGTCGCGCACGCGTGCAAGCGCCGCATCGCGCAAGCTGCCGACGCCGTCGGCCTGCGCGACGCGCGCAAGTGCCTGGGTGTCCGCTTTCGCAACGATCAGTTCGCGCAGCGCGTCGGACACCGGCATCACCTGGTGAATCCCGACCCGCCCCCGAAAGCCGATGCCATGACACGCGGCGCAGCCTGGCGCGCGCCACGGCTGCCAGCCGTCGAGTCGATCGTCGGTGAAACCGGCCGCGCGCAATGCCGCCGCCGTTTCCTGCACGGGCGTCCGGCACGCGACGCATAAACGTCGCACCAGCCGTTGCGCCGTCACCATTCTCAATGCCGCCGCGAGGTTGTACGGCTCGACGCCGATATCGAGCAGCCGCGCGATGGCGGCGGGCGCGTCGTTGGTGTGCAGCGTGGACAACACCAGGTGACCGGTTTGCGCCGCTTTGACGGCGACATCGGCGGTCTCTTCGTCGCGAATCTCGCCCACCATGATCACGTCCGGGTCTTGCCGGAGAAACGCACGAAGCGCGACCGCGAAAGTCAGTCCCGCCTTCTCGCGCACGCTGACCTGATTGATGCCTTCGAGCTGGATTTCGGCTGGATCTTCGACGGAGCACAGATTGCGCGACTCACCGTTCAGCATCTGCAAAAAGCAGTACAGCGACAGGGTTTTGCCGCTGCCCGTCGGTCCGGTGACGAGAACGAGTCCATGCGGCGCGCGGATCGCTGCATCGACGGTGGCGCGCTGCAGCGCATCGAGGCCGAGCGCGTCGAGCGACAGATCGGTGGGCAAAGCGTCGAGCCGGCGCAGCACGAGTTTCTCGCCGAACAGCGTGGGCAACGAATTGACGCGATAGTCCTCGATGCGGCCCGGCGCGCTCGCGATCCGCAACCGTCCGTCTTGCGGCACGCGCCGCTCGGCAATGTCCATGCGCGCGAGCACCTTCACGCGCGTGATAAACGCATCGCGCAAATGCGCAGGCGGTTGCGCAATCTGATGCAGCACGCCGTCGATTCGCAAACGCATGCGCCAGCCGTGTTCGGCGGGTTCGATATGCAGGTCGGATGCATTGCGTCGCGACGCTTCGCGCAGCGTGTCGGTCAACAGTTTGACGGCGGGTGTGTTGTCGTCGCGAGAGTCGGGCGCAGGATGCGCGGCGCTGGCGTTCGACGGTGCGGACAACGCGTCGCGACGCGCGCCGCTGGCGAACGGATGCGGCGCGGGATCTGCATCCGGCGACGCAATGGGACGCGGCGATGCGCGCTCGCCGGACGGAGAGTTGGACGTACTGGAAGACTGCATCGAAGACCGGCCGGAAGCCGCCTGTAGAACATGACGGCTTCATCATCCGGCAGCGCGGCGGTGCGCACCATTCAGCCAAACGGTCTACGTCGAATGCCGGGCTCGCGGTTCCGGATTGCCGATGGATGGCCCGGTAGTCCCGCGTCCCGGCGTTCAGCCGCTCAGCGCCTTCGTGAGTTTCGTCGCGCCCTTCGCACGCGGCTTGAAGATCTTGACCGTGCGGATCGCCTGATCGTCGCTGCGCATCACTTCCAGCTTGACGCCGCCGATCTGCACGCACACGTCGCCTTCCGGAATCTCTTCGAGAATTTCGAGGATCAACCCGTTCAGGGTTTTCGGGCCGTCGGTGGGCAACTGCAGTTGCAGCCAGCGATTCAGTTCGCGCAACGGCATGCTGCCCGCGACGATGCATTCGCCCGCGTCGTTCCAGCCGCCGCGCGTATTGGCGCCGCGCGGAATCGATGTGGTGAATTCGCCGATCAGTTCTTCGATGATGTCTTCCGGCGTCACGAGGCCCTGGAGTTCGCCGTATTCGTTGACGACCAGCGCGGTTCGATGACGGCTTTCCTGGAAATACTGAAGCTGCTGGAACACCGGCGTGCCGGTCGGCACGAAGTAGGGTTCTGCGAGCAGTCCGCGCAACGTCTCCCGCTCCAGTTCCTGGTTATGCAGCGCCGAGAGCGTCTTGCGCACGTGCAGCACGCCGAGCACACGGTCGATGTCGCCCTTGATAAACGATCAGCTTGTTGTGATAGCAGGTTTCCAGCTGATGCAGGATCTGATCGAACGGCGCGTCGAAATCCAGCGCCTCGATGCGGCGGCGCGGAATCATCACGTCGTCGACGGAGATGTTTTCCAGATCGAACAGGTTCAACAGAATGCTGCGGTGTTTGGTCGGCATGAAGCTGCCGGACTCGAGCACGATGCTGCGCAATTCTTCCGTGGACAAACGCTGGTCGCGGCCGCCCTTGGTGTTGATATGCAGCAGACGCAGCGTGCCGTTTGCGAACAGGTTGACGAACCACACCAGCGGCCGCGCGACGCGCATCATCGGCGCGATCAGCAGACTGGCGGGCAGTGCGATCTTTTCCGGGAACGTTGCACCGACGATTTTCGGCGTGATTTCCGCGAACACGATGATCAGAAACGCGACGATCCCGGTCGAAATCGACAGCACCATATTGTTCTGCCCGAACGTGTGCAGCGCAATCGACGTCGTCAGTACCGGAATGATGGTGTTCAGCAGATTGTTCCCGATCAGGATCACGCTGAGCAGCCGATCGGTGTGGGTCAACAGAAGCTGGGTCGTCTTGGCGCCGAGTGCGCCCTGACTGGCGAGATGTTTCAACCGGTGGCGGTTGAGCGCCATCATTGCCGTTTCGGAGATAGAGAAAAATCCGGAGCAGATGATCAGTAGACAAACGGCGCTAATTTGCGCCCATAAGGGAATGTGGTCCACGCGTCGCGAAGTAAGGGGAAAGGATGGGGGAAATATAACAGAGGGGCCGGTGACACCTCGCCGGGCGGATCACGCAGAGGTTCATGGCCAGCCTTATGACGGGTCTCATGACGATTCTCGTGACTGGCGCAGGGCGCGCGTGAACGTGCCGAGCGCGTGCATGAATTCGACGGTGACGCCCGCCTGCGCAGGGGCGTCGGCGGCGACGCCCGCGCCGTCGAGGAACGCGTGTGCAAGCCGTGCGAGCGCTGGATCGTGGTTGGTGACGTCCGGTTGGGTTTGAGCGGGCGCAGCTTTGACGTTGCGCAATCCGCCGTACTGCGGCACGCCGACCCGCACGACGCATTGCATCGCGGGTTCGGTGATGATCGAGGCGCGGCCGAAGTCCAGCGACGGCGGCGCAAACGCTGTGGGCGGTTGAGGTCGCGGTTGCGGTGGCACCGGCGCATCGATTGCGATGGACGGCAGATCGTCGAATAGTGCCGCGTCATCCAGGCCGTCCGCATGTGACCACGGCTGTCGCGGCGCGCCGAACAACGCCAGCGGATCGACCGGCGTGTCGAGCAGGTCGTCGAGACCGGTCGTCGCGCCGGTCGGGTCCAACGGATCATTGGATGGCGCGAATGCCGCCGACATCGACGGAAACGGTTCCGGCGTATCGGCGCTCGGCCGTTCCGGCCATGCGCGGGAAGCGTCGGTCAGGTCTAGCGGCGCGCGCACCGAGAAATCCCACGGCGACGCGTGCGACGTTTCAGGTGCCGTCTGCGCCGTTGCCGGTTCGCCGGATGCCGCCAGCAACACGTATGCGCCGATCATCACGACGTCGCCGGATTGCAGGCGGGTCTGCTCGCCCGCCGCGATTACCCGTCCGTTGACGGCGACGCGTGTGGTCGCGCTGAGCGTGACGAACTGCCAGCCGTCGGCGGACGCGCGAACCGCCGCGTGCCGCTCGTCGATTGCATCGTCGTCAGGCAACGTCAATGTGCTGTCCGCCGAACGCCCGATGGTCCCACCG
Source organism: Paraburkholderia sp. (assembly GCF_028283785.1). Classification (GTDB taxonomy): domain Bacteria; phylum Pseudomonadota; class Gammaproteobacteria; order Burkholderiales; family Burkholderiaceae; genus Paraburkholderia. Next base: position 65,818 of record NZ_JAPWKB010000019.1, read on the forward strand.
CGCGCGTCGAACGTCGCGTTCGTGCCGTCAGGATGCGCACGGCCGTGGCATGCAATCGCGCTCAGTTTCAGATTGGATAAGAACATGTTTGGAATTTTCAGCGAAGAGTCCGCGCGGATCACGGACATGAAAACGCGCTCATCTGTGCAAGCTGGAAAGGGTTGTCGCTGCTGCTGGCGGTGACGCGCAACGCCAGCTTTTGCCCGTTGAAATCGAAGCTCGCGATCATGCTTTCCGGCGCGCCGCCCGGCGTGATCCGCGCCTTGTCGAGCAAGCGGTGCAGCGCCCACGGCCCTTGCGTCTGCAGCGTGTCGGTGCCGCGTGACGTGGCAATCTGCAAGGCCACGAGGTTCGTGCCGCGCGCGCCCGGCCAGCGGATTCGGGTTGGAATAGGCGGTCCGTGCGCGTAGCGCAGCGTCTGACCGTCCACGTCCAGCGTGTATTGCAGGATGCCGGCATCGACGTCGAGCGGCGTCAGTTCGACTTCCAGCGAAGGTGACGGCGCGTTTCCGGCGAAATAGACCGAGCGGATCGCTTCGGCGTTCTGAAACGATCCGAGCAAACGTGCGCCGCCGTCACGTGAACCGGATGAACCGGATGCGCTGGACACGCCGGACGACGCGTCGCGTCGGAAGACCCAGCGGCCTTTGCCGACGTCGGTTTGCGCCGCGAGATTCGATTTGAAGAAGCTGTCCATCAAACCGCCCGAGGCGAACAAACGCGAGAAATCGTCGAGGGCGACGTCGCGCGTCGATGCGCGCACGAACGGATAGCGCCCGGCGATCAGGTGCCTGCACGTGCCGCCGATGCCACCCTGCGCCTGCTGCGCACGTTCTGGCGCATCGCCCCGCTGAGTTGCCCGGCGCCGGTCTGCCCCAACGCGCCGAACAGCGTGCGCAACGGCAGCGGTAGACGGCCGGCGTCGGCTTGCAGTTTGTCGAACACGTCGGTTTGCGGCGGCGGGGTGCCGCTTGCGAGCGCCGCGTTCGCCGACGTCAGATAGCCGTAAAGCGCGTCGATGGTGCGTAGCGTGCCGTCGAGCGGCGTGTTGCCCGCGTCGCCGCCGACCAGCCGGTGCAACGCATCGAAATGCCGATCGACCATCGCTTCAGGATGGCTGTCTTCAGCGGGCACGGCGACCGGTGCCGCACGACCGAACATCGCGACCAACGCCTCGCGCGCTTCGCCGACTTTCCGCTGCAACGGCTCGGCGACCTGACGGACCGTGGCCTCGGGTTTGCGCACCAGGCTCGTCTCGTTCGATGCAACCTGCAGGAACTGTCTGAGCGGCGAGTCAGGCGCGGACAGCGTGCGCGCAATCTGCGTGCTTTGCGTGATCGACGTGCTCGCCACCAGGGTCACGTCGTCGAGATAGGCGTCCCATACGTCGATGTAATCGTTGAAATACGCACGCCTGACTTCGACGGCGAGTGGGTTCTGCTCGCGCTCCGGTGTCGCCGCGATGCCGAGCACCCACGGATCGTCGCGACGCAATCGTGCGGTCACGCCGTCTACCTGGGTTGAAAACACGTCCCAGTAGCCGCGATACGTATAGAGCGGCGCGACACCTTCGGTCAGCGGCCGGCCGCTTTTGCGTGTCAGGACGAGCGCCGCCTGCGGGCCGCCTGCACCCGCGAGCGTCACCGGATCGTCGCGCATCGAGCGCAGCAGTTCACGACGAAGCAGACGATACGCGCGTTGCGCCACCGACGACTGCGCAAGCTGCCCTCGCACCCGTTCGACCAGCGTTGCATTCATCGGAAACGGCGCGGTCACATTGCGCGATTCGAACAGGCGCGTGAGATGAGCTTCGACGCGCGCACGTTCGTCTTGCGGCATACCGGACGGCAACGCGGCTTCGGCGTCGAGAATCAGCCAGGCGGCGAGAAAGGCCGCGTCGTAATGCGCGGGCGTGTACAGCATCAGGTAGGCCTTCAACGCGTCGTAAGAATATTCAGCATCGGCGGCGGGCGCGTTGGCCAGCAGCGTCTCGATCCGGGCGGCGGCGAGCGGCAACAGCTTTTCGTCGAGCGCGCGACGGTAGACCGCCTGGCTCGCGGCGTCGATCCGGTCGCCCTGATACAGGCCCATCCGGTAACTGCTCCACGGCGGCGCGGCGACATCGAAGCGTGCGCTGTCGGGCAACCCGCGCAAGCCGTCGAGAATCGCCGTCAACGACGGCAGATCGGCGACGGGCTGCTGGGCGGCCGCACCGGTCAAACGGCCGAGCGCGACGACATGGGCATTTACCTCGTCGAGATAGGCGCGATTGTTCGAGTAGCTAATGGTCCATCCGGCGAGCAGCGTCGCCATCATCAGCGCCGTGACAATCACGGCCGCGACCTGCACGCGGCGCTGCCGCCGTACCGCGCGGCTGACGCCTGCAAAGCCCGCGTCGGCAAACAGTGCGTCGTGGAGCAGGCGCGTCAGAAAGAAACCGTGACGGGACGCATGGCCAACGTTCGCGCGGGTGGGTACGGCAGTCTCTTCGATCCGCAAGCGGTCGTGGATTGGCGCCAAGACCCGGTCGATTTCCGGAGCGCCTTGTTGAGCGCTCGTGAAATAGATACCGCGTGCATGCAACTCGACGTCGAGCGGCGACGCGCAGAACAGCGCGGCACAGAAGTCGTCGTGCGCCTGACGCACGCTCGCGAACTGTTGTGGGAACAGAAACGCCCGCGCGCGTCGCGTCACGTCGGGTTCGCTCAGCAGCACGTCGGATAGTCCTTCGTCGAGACGGCGGCGCAACGCGTCGAATGCCTGGCTTGCCGATTCCGTGACGGCTGCATCGTTCGCTTCGAACGTGGTGCCCCAGACCTGCGCGCGCTCATCGCGATTCAGGCTCGAAAAATAGTCGCAAAACCCACCGATGCGATCCATCTGCGTAAAGCACAGATACACCGGAACCCGAACGTCGAGCGTGGCTTGCAGCGCCTGCAAAGGCTGACGAAGCCGCGTCGCGTAGGCCTTGCATCCGGCTTCGTCGAGCGCGAGCAAGGTGTGGATGGGCACGGTCAGCAGCACGCCGTTGACCGGCTGTCGCGGCCGGTGCTTTTTGAGCAGCGTCAGCAATTCGCGCCATTCGGCGTGACCGGCTGCGTCGAGGAGATCGCCTGGCGTATCGATCAGCACGGCGTCGTCGCAGAACCACCATTCGCATTGCGTGGTTGGCTCGACGCGGCCGCTGGCGGCGCGCGCGGCCTGATCGGCAATAGGTAGCGCGAGACCGCTATTGACGAGCGCCGCCGTTTTCCCTGCGCCTCGACTGCCGACGACGAGATACCACGGCAGGTTATCGCTCGACCGGCCGGTGAGGGCATCGCGCAATGCTGCGAGACGGCCGGTGCGGTGCGGCGGTCGATGCAGTACCGCGAGCGCATCGCGAAACCGCGCGCGAAGTGCTTCGAGCCGTTCGAGTTCGGGGTCGGGCGCGCCAGGTGCGCCGACCGATGATGCGTTGCCCACACGCCAACCCGCGAACACGCCGCGCCGATGCGCGCGCCGAAGCGCCCGCAGCACCCAGACCGACAACACGACGCCGATCAGCACACAGCGGGACGCCACACTTTCGATCGGCCGCATTTCCCCGATTGCCAGCAGCGGCCCGATCCACCAGATTAGCGCGACCACCAGCACAACACCGAGCACGACGCCGAGCGCACGCCACACCATGCGCGAGACGAGCAGACGCAACAGGCGTTTGAGCGCGTTCATCGGCTGTCCGGTTCCGCGTGACGTTCGTCGCTTCCGGGCGGCGGCAACACGACGATCTCGACGCGCCGGTTGTGTGCGCGGCCTTCGGCGGTGGTGTTGGTATCGACGGGTTGCTGGTCGCCGCGCCCCGCGATCGTCACGCGTTCCGCGCGGCTGAGGCCCGACGACAGCAGTTGTCGTCTGACCGTGGCCGCGCGCGCTTCCGACAGCGCGAGGTTCGACGCGAACAGCGGCGTATGGATGGGTTGATCGTCCGTATGACCGGTGACGACGACGCTGCCGTCGATCCGTTCGAGTGCCTGCGCCACGCGCGACAACATCGGCACGAGCGCGTTGTTCGCGACCGCCGAGCCGGACGCGAACAGCCCGTCGCCACGGATCGAGATCACGCTGCGACCGTTGTCGTCATGCACGGACAGCGCGTCGTCGGCGATGTCCGCATCGAGCCGACGCGCGAGATCCGACGCGGGCGGCAGCGGATTGCGCACGGCGATGTCCGGCAGACGGATTGCGTTGATTGCGTTCGCGGTGCGGTCCGCCGCGTTGTTCGACGCCAGCAGAAAGCCGATAAAGCTGACGCATCCGATCAATCCCGCGCCCGGCAGCCACGCCCACGCGGTCAACCGGAGACGCACCGGCAGCGCATGCGTACGATCGGCGGCCTGCCAGTGCGGCGACAGCGCGCGCGGGTAGCCGTTGCCGATTCCGTGCAGCAGCGCATGGAGCCGTCGCGTCAGCGTGTCGAGTTGCGCCGTGCCGTTCTGCATCACGCGGTAGCGCCCCTGAAAACCCAGCGCGAGACAGTAGTACTGAAGCTCGATCAGATGACGATGCTCGCGAGGCCGCGCCGACAGTCGCGCGAGCAGCTGAAAGAATTTTTCGCCGCCCCACGTTTCCTTGTGAAACGCGACCAGCAAACTATGTGCCGACCACGCACCGCCGCCGCCCCACGGCGTGAGCGCCGCCGCTTCGTCGAGCGCGGTGCACAGGCAATAGCGCGCACCGACGATGGTTTCGACGGGGATCGCCGCGTGTTGCGCGCGAGTCTGAAAGCGCCGTATTTCGTCGATCAGATATTCGCGCATCCGCGCCGGCGCCGCCTGCAAGCCGAGGCGGATCTGCGCCAGCATATCGAGCAGCGGTTGCGCGGCGATCACGAGCGCGTTGACGGTAGCCGGTTGCGGGCTTGGGGCGAGCGTCATGCGCGGCTTTTCTCCATGCGCGATCACCCGCGGATCGCCCAGCATTCCATCGTCAGGCCCGGCATGTCGCCGGCGACGTGCAACGCGAGACCGCTCGATTGCGCAAGCTGTTTCCAGAGATCGCCGCTGGTATCCAGTTCGAAGTAGTGACTGCCGGCGTGATACGGAATCTGTCGCGGCGCGACCGGCAGCAAACGGAGCGCGATGCCCGGCAAGTGCAGATGCACGAGATCGGCGATCCGTTCGAGCGGGCCGATCTTCACCTGCGCCGGATAGTGCGAGCGCACTGTTTCGGCGGGGAGATCGGCATGCACGGCCAGCACGAAACTGGCGGTATGCAGCAGTTCGCTGTCGTGAATCTGCCCGACCCACACCCGGTGCGCGCGCTCCTGCAAGTCGATTGCGATCGCGTTCTGTTCGAACACGGTGGACAGCGCGCGGCGTAAGTCGGCCATCAACGGCGCGAAACTGCCTTGAAGGTCGTCGTGCCGGTACACCGGACGGTTGAGCGGACGCCGTTCGCCAGCGGTGTAAGTGGCGAGGTCGAATGCGATTCGCAGCCATTGCTGGAACAGTCTTTCGGGATGATGCTGGCCGGGCGTCTGCGCGTGACCGGTGTCGGCCTGCGCGCGATTGACCAGCGCGAGCAGCAAAAAGTCGGCAACCTCGCTGACGCCGCCGCGCCCCGGCGCCGACAGACGCTTCGCCAGTGCGTCGCCACGCTGTTCGAGCAAGCCGTGAAGCTCGCGCAGATAGCCGCTCAATACCGGATGCCGGTTGGCGATCAGCATCGGCGGGATGTAGTGCGTGTCGAGGATCAGATGATGGTCGCTGCGGCGCTCGATCACCCGCACCACGCCGATTGCCTGCCATTCGCTACCGAGGTTCGATTCGAGCAGCAACCGCAACCGGAGACGGCCGGTTTGCACCATCGCAGGTCCGAGCGCGACGGCGTTGGTGTCGGCGATCTCGCGCGTGTCTACACCGTAGCGTGCCAGCGAGCCGGGCTGCTCGTCGAAAATGGCCTCTTCGGCGCCCGCTCGCCTGACCGGCAGCGCCAGCAATACCCGCTCGTTCGTGGTGTGCGGCGGCACATCGAGCGGCGCGGGCAAATCGTGCGGTGCGGTCAGCAGAAACGGCGTACCGTCAGGCATCACGCCTTGCGCCGACGTCAACACCACCTTGCCGAGCGCCAGCGCGTCGTGGTCGAGGTCGAGACTCAGAAAACCCCAGAACAATCCGAGCGACCCGACGCTGCGTTGATGCACATACGCTTCGACATAGCGTTCGAGTTGCTGAAAATGCTGGGGACGCAAATACATCCCTTCCGACCAGATGATTTTTGCGCGCGACGCACTTGCGTCTTGCAGCGGCAAATCTTCATGTTTCATTGCTGTGTTCCGTCGAGAGGGCTAACCATCAGACCGCCCGCGCCCAGGTTGACGCGCAGCGCGAGCCGCTCCGGCGTGAACGGCCAGAGCGAAAACAGCGCGGATTCACCACGGTCGGGGAAGGTGTAGGTGGCGCGCCATGCGCGTCTGTCCTGTTCGCGATAACCGGCGACCACGCCGAGCGCATGGACGGACGGGCCGTCGTTGCGACGGATCAGCTTGTGTTCGCCCGGCAGCAGAATCAGCTGTTCGAACGACACGAGATCGTCGCCCAGCGTGGCCTTCGCGCGATCCTGAAGCGACCCGAAGTCGCTCGTGTCGAACGTGGTTGTCGATTTGAGTGCGTAAATGCCGACGAGAATCGGCGACGCGCGACCCGCGCCGTCCGGATTGACGCGGGCACTGGCGACCAGATTCAGGTCGTAGCCGTCAGCCGGATGACGCGGCGCCGTTGCGCACGATGCGAGCAGCGCAAACGCAGCAAACAGCGCAATGCGGGCGGGCCGATCCGGCAGCGATAGGACGTTTGACATCGATGCGTTAGCCAATATCCATTAGACGTCAGCCGGCCAGATTCAGGATATGGGTCTGGCTGGGCGAGCCGGTGCCGATTGCATTGGTCGCGTTCTGTTGCGTGGGATCGGTCATGCGCGTGGTGGGCATGCCGTGCAGCAGCACCGTATTCGCGCCGTTGATATTGCGCGACAGCGACGACACGGTGCCCGACACGACGCCGCCCATCGAGCCGGGCGCGTCGCCGGTGGTGACGGGAATGATCGTGGCCAGGTTGTGCGCGGGCGCGGCCGCGACGAGAACGTTGCTGACGTTCGGAATCGCGAGCGGGCGTTGCGCGTTGTTGTCATAGGGCACCGGTACGCCGACCGGCGGTGTCTTGTTGACGCTAACGGCGTCGTTGCAGCCGGCTGCGCTGGAGTTGACCATGACCATGAGTGCGGTTTATCCGAGATGAATTTGAGCGGCGTCGATTTTCGACAGATGTTCGGCGGTGAGTAGCGTGTTTTTGCCGTGCAGACGAAGCGTGTCCGTCGCCGCGTAATCGACGTGCGCGGCCCGCACGTGATCGACGGATTCGATCGAGCGGAAGCTGGTCCGGCTCAACTGGACAACGCGCTCGACCACGGTTTCCAAGGTCTTGCCGATCAGCCGCGCGACACCGATCCGGCCATGCAGTTCGTCGCATGCCACCGCGCTCGACCCGCTCGCGAGTTCCGTGTGCGTCGCACTGACGACGACCCGTTCGGCTTCGACGCTGAGTTCGCCGTCGCTGCGCCACGCGCACTGGTGCGCGGCGTGAAAGCGCAAGTCGCGCGTGGCTTCGAGCAGCAGATCGCCTTCGATGCTGATGCGGGTCATGGTTACCTGCGGCCGTTCGAGAATCGCGACCACGAAGCCCAGCCGATACCCGGTAACGCACACCGCGACGCGATCGCCGGTTTCCGGCGCGACGAGGCAACTGAATGCGCGACGACAGGGTAACGGTTCGTCGTCGTCGTCGATCGCGACGAGCATGATTCCGTCAGCGGAGATTTCAGCGACGGTGCCGATCGCCGCGTTCGCGTCCGCGATCGGTGGTGCGGCGGACGACGTAGCCGACGATGTAGCCGAAGACGTAGCCGAAGAAGCGGCGGCGCGGGGCCGCAACTCGATAATCCAGGATGTCATGACGGGCTTCCATTGGATAAATGCATGCGCCGGGCATTGCGTTGTCGGGACCACCCTTTGGCGGCGTGGGCTGCCGGGTCGTGGCCGTGTGCGCCGGACAGGTTTGCCCACTGCGCCAGCGAGGTTTCGTCTGCGACGGCGTTGTCGAAGCAGGTGCCCGATAACGAACTTTGGTCGAAGCGGGCGGCGGTCAGCGTGGCGTCCGAAAAGTCGGCGCCTTCGAGCACGGTGCGGACGAACTGCGCGTCGCTCGCGTTCGCCCGATGCCATACCGCGCCGCGCAGGTTGGCATCGGAGAAGTCGGCGCGCGGTACCTGCGCATCGACCCAGAGGCTGTTCTGGAGTTGCGCGTGACGGCATTGCAGTGCCGCGCCGCTTGCGCGATAAAAGACCGTGTGCGGTGCATCGACACCGTCGAGGCACGCGCCGTCGAGTACCGCGTCCTGGAAGTTGCAGTTCGCCAGATGCGCGTGAGACAGATCGACAACGCGCAACCGGCTCGAAATAAACTGACACCGGTTCAGATGCTGGCCGCTCAAGCGTTGCTCGCTGAGGTCGGATTCCGTAAAAACCGCGCGATCGAATTGCGCACCGGCGAACACCGTGAAGCGCAGATCCAGCCGGTAAAACAGACTCGTCTGGATTCGCGCGTTTTGAAAGCTCGCGTCGTGCAGCGGCGTCTGGTCGAAATAGGCGCGTGCGATGTGCGCATCGTCGAAACGGCTGCCGGCGAGGTCGGCGTTCACGCACAGAAAGCGGTCGGCGCGCGCGCCCGAAAAATCGACATCACGTGCTTGTGTCGCGTTGAGGTTGCAGCCGTCGAGCACGCTGCGACAGAGCGCGGTGCGTACGATCGCACCGCCGCGAAACAACGTGCCGGACAGGTCCGCATGCGACAGGTCAACGTCCGTGAATACGCAGTTGTCGAACACGCAATGCGTCAGACGCGCGCCGGAAAGACGGGTGCCGTCGAACGATACGGTGTCGAACATGCCGCCCGACAGATCGCAGCCGGATAGATCGAGCGGGCCGATCGATACGCGGCTGACAGACTCGCCGTTAGCGATTGCGCGTCGCAGTGATTCACGATCGATGCTCATGCAACGCACCCCGACGATGGATTTCGCGGCATGGCGCAACGGCCGGGATCGGTCCGGTCAATGGCGCGCAAAGGACGCCACGTGGTTTGTTCGAGATACGCGTCGTCGAAGCGGGTGTCTGCGTTCGACAAGGTTTCCGCCAGATTCGCGCGAAACAGGTTGGCTTCGCGAAAATCGGCACCTGCCAGCAACGCGCACCGCATTTGCGCGCCAATCAGGTCGGCGCAGCGCAAATCCGCATCGGTCAGATCGGTGCGGATCAGTTGGGTATCTGTCACGTTCGCGTGCCGCCAGTCGCTGCGAGGCATCACCGCATCCGAAAAATCGCAAACACCAACGCGGCTTTCACGGAAGCTCGCACCGGGCGCGTGCGTGTGGCGAAAGTTCACTTCGCCGAGAGTGGCTTCCGTGAAGTCGGCGTGGACGAGGCGGCTGTTTTTGACGAAGCAGGCTTTGCGCAGCGACGCGCGCGTGAACCGGATGTTGTCAGCGGTCGTCTCGACACAGGCGAAGCCTTCGATGTCGGCCTGGCCGAAATCGACCCGCGTAAAGCGACACTCGACGAACGCGAGCTTACGGAGCGTCGCTCCGTGAAACACGAGGTCGTGAAACGTCTGAGCGCTAAACGTTAAACCGGCCAATGACGCACCGGAGAAATCGACCGTGTCGAACCGGCATTCCCGAAATTGCGCATGGTGAATCGACGCGCGCAGAAAATGGCATGCGCGAAACGCGGTGCCTTCGAACAGGCACCGGTCGAGCGTAGCAGCGGTGAAATCCGCGTTGTGACACCGCGCGAGCGACAGGTTTGCACCGGTCAGGTCTGCGCCGTCGAAGCGGCTGCCTTCGAGCGTGGCGCGCGCGAGCAACGCGTCACGCAGGTGTGCGCCTGTCAGGTCGGTGTCGGTCAGATTTGCACTTTCGAGCAACGCGCCTGCCAGTTGGGCACCACGCAGATTCATCCGGCTAAGATCGGTGCCGGTTAGATCGAATCCGGCGAATGATTCGCCACGCGCGAGCCCGGCTTCGAGACGCGCTCGCAAACGACGCGACTCCGCGACGTCGAGCGGCGGCGCGGCGTCCTGACACTGTGCGGTCAGCCGATACGCGTCGCGCAGTTTTTGGTCGATGTCGAGGTTGACCCGAGTGGCGACGGCATTCACGACACCGGCCGCGACGTTGCCGTCGGCGTTCAAGCGTGGCGGTCCGCGACGAGCCGCTTTTTCCCGCGACAACGCAGCCGGATGTTCGGTTTCGGCCCGATGCCGGAGATTTTCCAGCGCGACGCGTTGTGCGTTCGCCTGTTCCTCGCGTTCCAGCACGAACGAAGCCAGTTCATCGCGGCGTAATGGCTCGCGCGGGACGGCGTAGAACGAACCGAAATCGACGCCACGCGTTTTCGCTTCGTCGGCATGTCGGCGTGCGCGTCGTGCAAGCGCGCGCTGCAGCGCGTCGGCTTGCGTGACGACCGGCTCGCCGTCTTTGTTCACCGCGACGAGTGCTTGCGGCATCAGGTCGTCGTCGCGCAGCGCATGCAGCGCGCCGTACTTCGGGTCGGACCGGCATGCGTGGACCTGTTGATAGTGCGTGTCTTCACGAGGCGCGTCGGCGGGTTCCGCGGCCAGCAGAATGCATTCGACATCGTGCGCGTCGAACGCTTCGATTTCGAGGGCGCCGTGAAAGATCATCACGACGCGCTCGCGATGCGGGATGAACCACGCGGTGGTCAGCCGCATCGGAACCGGCGTCAATCCATCGTCACATGTTCGTTTCACGAAACATCGCGCCAGCAGCGGTGGCAACCTGCCGCTCAATGTGGCGTGATCCGGATGCATGTGGCGGATCTCGTAGGCGGCGGCGACGGGCAGGGCGTCGATTTCCAGCAATTGCTGATCGTCCGGCGCGACGTTGAAATAGCGTGGGTCCATCGTCCGTGGAAAGCCGGGGCAATCGTCGTCGAGCCATTGACTGTCTGGTGTGCCGTAACGCGCCATTCGCTGCGGTCGGCTGCTCGCGACGGGCGCGAATGAGGCAGCTGGTACGTGATCGTGACGGGAGCGCATTCGGTGCGACGGGTATTCGATATGCGGAAGCCGTGGCGGAAGCGAGCTGCCGTCATCCCGCTGCGGAAAGCCGATGCCCGACGGGTTGTCCGCGTAGCCTTCGCCGCCGTATGCAAACGGCCAGTCAACCGGAACGGATTCGAACGGCTGCGTGGCCGATGGCGTGTCGCCGTTCCAATGCCGTTCGCCGAAGACGAGCAAGGCCTTGTCGATGCCCGCGAAACGCACACCGATGCGGCACACGCGCGACGCGTCGCCATATTTGCCGTATGCATGGCCCGACACGACGAATTCCGGGTGCGGTTTGGGCAACGCGGCGTCAAGTGAAACGCCGCGCAGTTCGGCACCGACCGTATCCCACAACTCGCTCTCGCTGACGACCGCTGACGCGTGGCCGAGTGACGCCATTACCGGCATCGCGATCCCGAGATGTTCGCGTCCGAACCGGCGATAAGTGCGGGTGAGGATGCCGGCTTGAGTGGGCTTCATGATTTTCATCGTGCGGCCGCCTTCAGAACGTCACCGACAAACCGACGTGATGAACGGAAATTCCCGTCACTGACACCGACGAGCCGGTCATTCCGACTTCCGAACCGACCATGCTGATCGCGCTGCCGGTCATGGAGACATCGGAGCCGGTCATCGCAATGGCCGAACCCGTGACGCCTATCACAGAGCCCGTGACAGTCTGCGCATTCACGACGAGCGCCACCTCGTGGTTGATCGTGAGCGTCTCCGTACCGGAGACGGTGATGTTCGAGTCTTCCGCGATCTCGGTCGTCTGGCTTGCGCCGATCGACGTGGTCGAATTCTGCGCGATATCCGTCTTCTGATCGCCGCCGACCGTATGCGTGGCGTGGCGTTCGACGGAGACGTCGTAGTTGCGTTCCGCGTGCATCAGAAGCTGCTCGGCGCCAGATTTGTCTTCGAAACGCAGCATATTGGCGTTCGCGCCGCTGCCGCCCGGTGTGCGCGTGACGAACCCGCTTTGCGTGGCCGACGCCGGTAGTCCGAACGGCGGCATCTGGCTCGCGTTGTACACGCGCCCGGTGATCAGTGGCCGGTCCAGTTCTCCGTTCAAAAAATCGACCACCACTTCCTGGCCGATACGCGGCACATGCAGGCTGCCGAAGTTCGACCCCGCCCAGGTATCGGACACGCGCACCCAGCACGAACTGTTTTCATCGTTGTTGCCATAACGGTCCCAACGAAACTGCAACTTCACACGACCGTATTGATCGGTCCAGATTTCCTGTCCGGTCGGTCCGACGACTATCGCGGTCTGCGGGCCGGTTGCTTTCGGGATCGGCGTGACGCCCGGTGCGCGATACGGTATCGACGACGGTTGCGCGATCAGATCGAAGTCGTATTGCGCTTCGCTGCTGCCGCTCGCATAGCCGCCTGCCTGCAAGCGGTACGTGACGCCGACGATCAGGTGTTCGCGGTTTTCGCTGTCTCTTGGGCAATTTCTCAGCGTAAAGCGATAGCCCGGCGCGGTTTCACGCACGCGGCTGTGCGCGTGAACGCGCGCGTGACCGGCCTGTTCCTGTTCCAGGCGGATCCGGGCGCAGTGTTCGCCCTGATCGGCTTCGATATAGCAGCCTTGCCATTGATAGGCAGCGTAGTGGCCATGCTCGGCGCACAGCGGATTCGAGCGGCGTTGCGACAGATCGGCGAGTGGCTTGCGGAAGTCGTAGTCGTCGACGACGTACGCCCCGGTGCAAATCTCCGCCGACGGGCGCCATGCATCGATGCCTTCTTCGCCCGGCAACGCGAGCCGGTCGGGCGAGAGATAGGGCACGCTCTCGTGGGCCGCGAGCGATGTGTGCGCGCTGATGTCGTCCGCGAGGATCAGGACCTGCTGATCGGCCTCGTGCCGGAAAAAATAATAGATGCCTTCGTGTTCCATCAGACGGCTGACGAACGCGAAGTCGGTCTCCTGAAACTGGACGCAATAATCCCAACGCCGGTACTGCGTGAGCAGCCGCTCTTCGACGGCGAATCCGTACTTGCCGAAGACTTCCCGCAAAATCTCGACGACGGAACGGTTCTGGAAAATCCGGCAATCGGAGGTGCGGGTCAAATACCAGAGCCACGGGCGCAGCGTCAGCGTGTAGATATAGCTGCGCGACGTGCTGGTTTCGCGACCGGACAACTCGCACCGGACGATCTGACCGCCGAGGAAGCGCGTGGCACCGTTGAGCGTGGTGATACGCAATGTCACCGGTTTGCCGAGCAAAGCATTGAGATCGAGTGCGGCCGACGCGCTCACCATCTGCACGTCGAATGCATAGACGGACGACAAGGTCTCAGATCCCGCCAGCGATCGGAACATCAGCGTGTCAGGGGCGAGCGGCGTATCGGCCGTGATGAGATGCGTCATGACGTGTGACTGCCGGGTTGGTCGATGCTGCCCGCGACGTATTGCGGACCGGATTCGGGCGAATAGACGAGATCGTCAATGGGCGTGGTTTCACTGCGCGTGCCCAGGCAACTGCCCCAGCCCAACGGTTGCGGTCGATCCGACGGACCTCCCCGCGGATGCGCGCATGCGTTGCCGAGCGTGATGCCGCGGGCCTGATTGGCCGCGAGCAACAACCGGACGTCCCACGCCCATTCGACACCGACGTACACGCGAACCCAATGCATCAGTTCCCGCGCGCGGCGCGAACCAGGCAGAAACCCGGCGTATTGCTCGTGAGAAAGAGGGCCGAGTCGAATCTCGAACTTGCCGCTGACATCGCGAACGGCGACGCCGAGTCGCGCCCCCGCGCCGAGCCGTTGCATGGCACTTGCCGCGCGCAGCCTCGTGCGCTGAGCGGGCGGCACGAATACCCAATGCGCAACCCATTCGACGATCTCGACCGGCACCCTGAAATAGGACCGCAGGATCTGCGTCAAACCTTCGGGATTCCGGGTTTGCCGCGCGAGATGGCCGGCGGCGAAGTACATCGCGTGACTGGGCAGCGCGCCGGCCGGCCGAGCCATGGTTTCGCGCGCGGGAAGATGGCCGAGATGAATCAGGCTCGCGAGATAGCGGTCGAACGGCTGCGGTGAGTCGTCGTTGATGTGGCGGGTGTGGCGGGTGGGGGCGCTACGGTCGAGGCTGACCGTGGGCTGGGCGTCGGCCCATGCGCGATAGAACAGCAGGATCAACCGGTGATGAAACAGATCGGCGAATGCGCTGAACGTGCGGTCGCCGTGATTGCGCAGCCGGTCGCGTGCGAGCTCGGTCAGGTGCAGCGGCAACGGTCCATTAGGTCCGAACAGGCCGAAGCTGTAAATCGACACGCGGGCCATGCCATTTTTTGATGGCGGCGTGGCGTCGGCGAGCGTAGCCGGCGCGAAGGCCAGCGACGCGGTCTGACCGATTCGCAACGGCTCGTCGCCAGGGTGCGATGCCCGGCCAAGACGCGCGACGCTTCCGGCGCGCGCATCGATGTGGCGCAGCAGCGTGTACAGGTCGTAGGCATAGGGCGCGTCAGCGACGCGTTGCCAGAATTGCGCGAGCGCCGCAGGCCGATGCGGTTCATTCGGGCGCGTGCGTGCGGCCTGGGGTTCTTGCGTGGGCGTAGCCGTTTGAGCGGACGACGGCGGTTGCCGCGGTTGCGCCGACTGCGACTGCGACAGGTGAGCGCGCGTGATCATGCTGTCGGCCTGCGACCGATGCGCGGCGGCCACCGTTTCACCTCGCCGCGCTGCAATGTCGCCACGGAGAGCTCGCTGAAACTGTTCATCGACACATGTCGCGCGAAAAACTGATCCATCACCGCGCCGAACAGATATGTGCTCGCGCCCGCGAACGCGAGTTCATCGAGTAGCAACGACACGTTGACGCCGCGCCCGAACATCAGCGGCCCTGGATGCGGTAACGCGCGGTGCACGGGTTCGACGCGGACTTGCCGGACGCCGTGAATTTGCGGCAACACGGTCGGATCGGCGGCGCCGGCGTACAGTTCGAGCAGGCTGCGCAACGCGTGTGCGCCCTGAGTGTCGTCGAGGTCGGTTAGCGTCAGGTAATTCAGCCCGAGGTGGCTGATCAGACGCCACGTGGTTTCGTTTTCGGCCAACGCGGCGCGCGGCGGTGTCGGCCCGCGCAAGACATTGATTGACGCGACCGGCGCGGACACGCGCAAGCTGAAATCACTGCCACCGCCGAGTGGGATCAGTGCGCCGAGGTCGCGATTCGTGCACAGCGCATGGGCCGACAGATGGCGCAAGTCGTCCGAAAATGGAGCCTCGCGCTGATCGACCAGCGAGACATAGGCTTCCGTCCCGTTATACATGGACCGTGCGCCATTCCGATTCGCTTGCGCACGATTGGCGACGAGACGCGGTTCACGGCGCATCGTGAAGTAACGGCCATGATGACCGGCACTGTCCGAAGTTTCTGAGTGGGTCCGATAGAACGGCTCGAATGGACAGCTTTTCCCGTCGGACGCCAGATGCCCGGTGACGGATTCGATCCCGTAAATTTCGTAATCGAGAGGACGCGTGCGATCGACCACGATGTGCTGTTCGTGATGGCTCGGTAGCACGGCTACCCGGTCTGTCTGCTTCGGAAACAGATTGACGGCTGGTGTGCAGAAGAGCGCGAGACTGTGCTGCCCGATGGGGCGCTCAAGCTCGGGGGCCGCCTTGTCTAGCAGGATTGTCAGCGTGAAAGCGGTACCCCGGATGGCGGGCAGCGCGCGTTGCAAATCTCCGATGCTGACGAACAGATAGCGCGCGGGAAACGCAAAATATTCGTGCAACAGCCGGTAACCCTGAAACGAGCGCGTGCCGTACGGTAACAACGACTGCGTGGTGTTGAAGCCCTCGTGGCGGATCGCATCGTCGAGGGGTGTGCAAGGGCCGTCAGCGTCCGGTGCCGGATGACAGATCACGCCGAGACTATGGCCGACCATCAGTTCGAGCAGTGGCAATGCCTGAGCTTCCGGCGCGCTCAAGTGGAATGCGAGGCGGTCGATCGACAGTTCGCCCAGCGTCTGCACACCGGTTGCCTCGATCCGGATAGTTAACGCACTGCGTACCTGCGCGGCAACCTGCGTGCCGACGAGACGCGACAGCGGAAGCTCGGATGGTTCGCCTGTCAGTTTGACGTCGACGATTCGCAGCGGCCATAGCGTGACTTCGTGCGCGGTGCGGAACTCGCACGAGGTCTGTTCGCCCGGCGTCAGATTGGCCCGCAATGAGGTTCCGGCGGCCAAGGTGTGACCTGCCAGCAAGCTGCCTTCGCGCAGATTCGGCGTGATCGCGACGATTGCCATCGACGGTAACGGCGCGCCGTAGTTCGGATACACCATGTCGAGCATGCGCTGTGAAAAGCGCGGAAATTCCGCATCCATCTTCAGATGGATACGCGCTGTCAGAAAGCTGAAGCCTTCCAGCAGACGCTCGACGTATGGATCGTCGATTTCGCTGCCGCGCATTCCCAGTTCGCCGGCGACGTTCGGGAATTCGGTTGCGAACTCGGCGCCTGACTCGCGCAAATAGGCGAGTTCGCGGTTGTAGTAATCGAGTAAGCGTGTGTCCATCACGTCCCTCCACCGAGACCCGGCGCGAGACCGCCGCTTTCGGGATCGAGGTCGATACGCAACGTGAATGCGTGCGATGCGTGGCGCGGCCAGAGCTGACCGAGGATTTCAAGCGACCGGTTTTGCCGCTGGGACGTCGCTTCGCGGCCGACGACACACCGTACTTCGATACTGTCCGCGACGACACGCGGCTCGAAGCGAAGGATTGCCTCGCGGACGTCGGCTTCGATCGTACGCCAGTCTGCATCGACCGCTCGCACGCCAGCCAGTCCACCGACACCGAAGTTCAGCACCGAACGCCTGACGTGGGGAAACGCGGCGAGATCGTCGGTGGAGGTGAGGTTCTCGCAGTGCATCAACCAGCCCAGATCGCGCAACACGGCGTCGCGCAACTGCGCGCGTGCCGCGCCCGACGACGCTGCATGCGCGAGCGGCGAACGTCGCGCGGTCAGACGGTCGAGCAGACACGGCGGCGCGTCGGTTTGCACGTCGCGCCGTTGCGTACGATCGCCGCGCGGCGCGAGCAAGGGGTGAAGTTGATCCACAGAGGTTCTCTTCGGTTCTCGTTGAATGTGAGGGCGCGAGGGCGTGAGCGCGGACGGCCTTAGCGTGTGTCGCCGAGCCGATGCACGGTTGCACGGCCGCTCGACTGCATGGGCTTCACGGGCGCCAACACGTTCAGCAATTGGCGCTTCGGCGCGGTCAGACTTCGCGGTTTTCCTTGATGTCCCACGCGAGCACGCTTTCGCCGCCCTTCGTGCCTTGATCGGTTTGCTCCCAGTACTGCTTGCGTACTTTCGCCGCCTGGAACTGATAGGTGACGCCGACCGCTTCCGATCCGCGCGATGCGCTTTGCCGCACGGATGTCACGAGTACCTGAGAGAGCGTGATGTGGAGATATTCGATCTGCGAGCCGCCGGCCTTGCATACCGACACTTCGACCTTGGGCAGGTGCTTGCCGTTGGCGCAGTACTTGAGAACGGCTGGCGCTGCCTTGTCGAGGAAGGTGTCGACGACGAGATCGTTGAAGCTCGCCTTGCCGATTCCGCCGCCGCTGCCGGTGGCCATGCTGCCGGGCTGCTCCGCCCCCCACGAATAGGACCGGATGTCGATCCAGCCTTTGTGGTTCGCATCCTTGGATTCGCCGACGACGCCGTCTACGCGCAAGTACATATCTACAGACATGATTGAAGCTCCTGTGTGAGCGAAAAGTTCACTGCGTTAAAGCGCCTGCGTGGTCGTGTTGCCGTCTGTCAGTGCGGGCAAGCGCGAAACCAGCCTCAGAGAAACGGTCAGCCCTTCGAGCTGGTAGTGCGGACGCAGGAAGAATTTCGCGCGGTAGTAGCCGGGGTTGTCTTCGACGTCCTCGATCACCACCTGGGCGGATGCAAGCGGCTTTCGCGCCTTCGTGTCTTGCGAAGAGTTGACGGGATCGCCGTCTACGTAATTCATGATCCAGTTGTTGAGCCAGGACTCCATGTCGCCGCGCTCCCGGAACGAACCCACCTTGTCTCGGACGATGCATTTGAGGTAATGGGCGAACCGGCAGCACGCGAACAGATAGGGCAGACGTGCTGCGAGCCGCGCGTTCTCGGTGGCGACCGGATCGTGATACTCGTGTGCCTGCTGGAGCGATTGCGCGCCGATGAACGCGGCGAAGTCGGAGTTCTTGCGATGCACGAAAGGCATGAACCCGTTCTTCGCGAGTTCGGCTTCGCGCCGGTCGCTGATTGCGATTTCCGTGGGGCACTTCATATCGACGCCGCCGTCGTCGGTCGGGAACGTGTGCGCCGGCAGATCGGGCACCGCGCCTCCTGATTCCACGCCGCGAATCGACGTGCACCAGCCGTAGTGCTTGAACGAACGGTTGATATTGGTCGCCATCGCATACGCGGAATTGACCCACGCGTAGCGTTCGTGATTCGCGCCGTCGGTGTCTTCTTCGAAATCGAACGCATCGACCGGATTGGTGCGGATGCCATACGGCAAACGCGCGAGAAAACGGGGCAGTGCGAGGCCGAGATACCGCGCGTCGTCGGATTCACGTAACGCCCGCCAACTGGCGTATTCGCTGTTCTGGAATATCCGGGTGAGATCGCGAGGGTTCGACAGTTCCTGCCACGATTCCATTTGCATGACAGACGGCGATGCGCCAGTGATGAAGGGGCAATGCGCGGCCGCCGCGATCTTCGCCATTTCACCGAGGATTTCGACATCCGGCGGACTGTGATCGAAGTAATAGTCGCCGACCAGACAACCGAGCGGCTCCCCGCCGAACTGTCCATATTCTTCTTCGTAGACTTTCTTGAAGATTGGACTCTGATCCCACGCGCCCCCTTTGTAACGCTTGAGCACGCGGCTCAACTCCGTTTTTGACAGCGGCATAAAACGGACTTTGAGTTGTTCGTCTGTCTCGGTGTTGTTGACGAGATAGTGCAGCCCGCGCCACGACGATTCCAGTCTCTGAAACGCGTCGTGATGGATGATGGTGTTGATCTGCTCCGACAGCTTGCGGTCGATCTCCGCGATGATGGCCTGAATGGTTTCGTAGGCATCGTTGGAAATCGTCACGGCATTTTCGAGCGCCTGTAGCGCGAGCGTTTTCACCGCGCCGTCGATAGCGTGTTGGGCTTGCTCACTGCGCGGATTCAGCGCCTTGACCAAGGTGGCGGAAAAGCCGCTCGGCGACAGCGACGTGAGCATGGGATCGTGCGTGACGGTCTGGGCGTGATTCATCGGAGTTCTGGCGTGAGGTTCTGGACGGTAGGCGTGCGTGTCAGTTCGAACCGGACGCGTCCGGCGCGGCGTCGGGGTTCGACGCATACCTGTCCATGTCCGTTTCCATGTCCGTATCCGACGACAGCGCTTTCGGCGTACCAGCTAGCGCCGCGAGTAACGTGGGGTTTTGCAACGCTTGTGTGATCAACTCTTCCGCATCGCTTTTGCCGTCCATATAGGACAGCAGGTTTGACAGCTGGGAGCGGGCCTGCAGAAGTTGATTGAGCGCAGGCACTTGCCGGGCGATGCTCGCGGGCGAAAAGTCGTCCATGCTGTCGAACTTCAGATCGACGGCGAGCATGCCTTGACCCGAGATTCTGTTGACGACGTCGAGCGCGACCCGAGGCTGGATGGATTTCAGCCGCTCGTCGAAATTGTCGATGTCGACTTCGAGGAACTTGCGTTGCTCCAATTCAGGCAAGGGCTTCAACGATTTGCCCGCGAGGTCGGCGATAACGCCCATCACGAACGGAATTTCGACCTTATGTTCGCTTCCGTACAACTCGACGTCGTATTCGATCTGCACCCGCGGCGCACGATTTCGGGCGATGAATTTTTGCCCTGTCGCTTTCGCTGATAACGCATTCCGGTTGGCCATAGTTGTTTCCGTTCAGTTGACTGCGAGGTGCAGGCGCGATGGGCGGCGCATCAAAGATGCGTCGCGGGCGAATGGGCTTCGGCGTTGCCGACGAGCGCGTCGATTTGCGGCAGTGCGTTCGGGGCGATGTCCTGAAGAATTTCGTAGAAATTCATGCGCATCAGACGTTGCGCGCGGCGTATCAAAAGCGGCGCAGGATGCCCGGGCTCCGCCGATTCGAAATAAAGGCATGCGCTTTCGAGCGCGCGCATCGCTTCGTTGCGCGAGTGAGCCGGGTTGGTTTGTTTGGCCGGATTGATTGCGGCGTCGGCGTTGTAGACGTTGGCGTGATTTGGGTGGTCGCGCGTGGGCGAATACGAATTGCTGAAATCCGTAAGCTGGCTCTGGGATAAACCTGACGGGGCACCGGACACGTTCAATGCCTGATTTACGATATGCAACGGCGTATGGACTGCGCTGAAATCGGGCGCCCATTCAGCACCGAGTTTCGAACTGAACTGCTCGACGATGCGATCCAGACTTCCGATAATCTGCGAGACTATTTCGAGCTTTTTACTTTCTGTTGCCAGCGCCGCGCGCAATTCCGCGCCAATTCCGGGATAGGAAAAGAGTGCTGCGCTCATGCCACCGACAGCGTTTCCGGTGAGGATGCTTGCAACGTCGCGAAGCGGTAAGTTGACTCCTCTCAGACTTACTACATGCACAGCGCGTAACGCACGTCCGAGTTCGAGGCGATCGGCGAATGCGGTAATTGCGTTGACGCGTGCGAGTGGGTCGAATTCGCCGTCTGTCTGGATTTGTGGGTGAAAATAATCCCAGTATTCCTCGATTGCAGCGACTGCGATTGAGAGACCTTTCGCATAACCCTCTAGCCCTTGGGTTTCCGTCCACGCTCGAGTCAAAAGCGCGATGATCCGCAAATCGATACTGCGTTCGAGCAACGCAAGGGCTTCCACACCGATGTGTTGCCAGTCCGGCGTGACAGCCGGAATGAGCGCGTCGCCAAATTGCTGCTCGGGGGCGCCTATCGAGGAACGCTGCAGCGCGAGGAACGCCGCGTCATAGTCCAACGCTTCGCCACACGGGCGATCAGGCGTAACAGGGCTAAGCAATTCGGTGCGGACGACGTTCATCTGCGAGTCCTATATGTACTCACTGTTGGTCAGACGCGTTCGTCGTGCAGGTAACGATGAAGCGAGTTACTCAACAATGAATGGATTGCGGTAATCTGCATGCCGAAGTGATCGGCGATTTGATTGCGTAAAATCATGGTAGATGGGAGGCAATTCGATTGCAATTAATTAGATATCGACTTGCTTGATAATTCGCAATGCAAATGAACTGTTGGGATTTTGATCTTATTTATTTGATGGCGAATTTATGGTTGATGAAGTTTGGATCTAATGCGAGCGGATTTTATCTTGGTGCTTTGCTATTTATAACGGACTGATCTATTTGATGTTTGTGAGTGATGCGAATCGATCTTTATTTTGGGAGGGAGAAAAGTGGTTTTTTGTGAAGACGGTATTGAGTGCACAACGAATGAGCGTGTGGGCCGATGACATTGCGTCATGAGCCATCAATGCGGGATGTGAATGCCGTGGGCGTCGAATCGAGGCGATCGAAAACCAGCGAGGCGGCCGCTGACCTTCGAGGCAATCGGTTGAGGCCGAACGGCGAGAAGTGGAATGTCTAAGCCGAAGCGATTTGACGACTGGCCGGGCGCGAGAGGTCGCTCAGCGCAATTGTTTTTGCGTGAGACTGAGTTGGTTCAAGACGTGGAAAAGAAATGTGGCGCTGGACCGGAGCAACACCAAGTCTCGTCGCGATCAAAGAAAAACCGGAGCGGAAAACAAAAAACCGCCCAACAGAGTTGGGCGGTTTCGGCCTTGTTCGACAAGGAAATTCTGGTCGGGGTGAGAGGATTCGAACCTCCGGCCTCTACGTCCCGAACGTAGCGCTCTACCAGGCTAAGCTACACCCCGAATCTTTACTACAGTACTGCTTGGACTCCAACTTCGTTTTAGTCTTGTTTAAGACTGTCTCGTCGTCGAGTAAGAACATAATTCTAGCAGGCTTTCTTTGTAAATGGAATGGGGAAACGATGAAATTGCTGCGGCAGCCGCTTGAGCCTCATTTTTCGCACATTCCAGGGTGTGGTCGAGCGCGCCGGAGCGCGTGATCGCTTCGAAGATCGTGTCGAAGCGATCCGTGCCGCCTTGCTCGATTGCTTCGCGTGCCAGTGCCGATTGCTCGGGCGTGCCGTGTTCGATCAGCCAGATCAGTGGCAACGTGGGTTTGCCTTCGCGCAGATCGTCGCCGGCGTTCTTGCCCATCGATTCCGCCGTGCCCGTGTAGTCGAGCCAGTCGTCCATGATCTGGAACGACGTGCCGATGCGCCGGCCGAATTCCGCCGCGGCCGCTTCGATGCTCGCGTCTGCGCCGGCCAGCACGGCGCCGAGCTGCGCTGCCGCTTCGAACAGCTTGGCTGTCTTATAGCGGATCACCTGCATGTAACGTTCTTCGTCGACGTCGGCGTCGTGCATGTTCAGCAACTGCAGCACTTCACCTTCGGAAATGATGTTGGTCGCTTCCGACAGGATTTCCATGACGCGCATCTTGCCGACGCCCACCATCATCTGAAACGAGCGTGAATACAGGAAGTCGCCGACCAGCACGCTGGCCGCGTTGCCGAACAGTGCGTTTGCCGTTTGCCGGCCGCGCCGCAGATCCGACTCGTCGACGACATCGTCATGCAGCAACGTAGCCGTATGGATGAATTCGACGACTGCTGCCAGCTCGTGCCGGTGACCGGTGGTTTCGCCCAGCGCGCCCGCCACCAGCAGCAGCAGCGCGGGCCGCAGACGCTTGCCGCCCGCGCCGATGATGTACTCGGAAATCTGATTGATCAGCATCACCTCGGACGACAGACGGTGCCGGATGACGCGATTCACCTGCTGCATGTCTTCGGCAATCGGGGCGAGCAGGCTGGCGGCGTTGGAGGAGGGGATGGCGGTCGACGACATGATGGCGAATAGGGGTAGTGCCGCGAATTATAAGGCGAATCGCAACAAATCCGGCCAGCAGCCTGCAAGATCGCCGCACACTGGGCGCGAAGGGGCTGCCGGAAGGGGATTCCCGTGCCTGTCAATGGGTTTTGACTGAGACGCTAACTCTATGTATAATCACGGGTTTCCGCGCGCTGTGCGCGGGAAAAATGAACACAGAGTGAGGTTCTCAATGTACGCGGTCATAAAAACCGGTGGCAAGCAGTATAAAGTTGCCGTCGGCGAAAAACTTAAAGTAGAACAGATACCGGCAGACATTGACGCTGAAATCACGCTCGACCAGGTTCTCGCAGTGGGCGAAGGCGAATCGATTAAGTTCGGTACGCCGCTGGTCAGTGGGGCTTCCGTCAAGGCTACCGTCGTGTCGCAAGGTCGTCACGCAAAAGTGACCATCTTCAAGATGCGTCGCCGGAAGCACTACCAGAAGCATGGCGGCCACCGCCAGAACTACACCGAACTGCGCATCGACGCGATCAACGCGTAAGCGCACCGGTTAAGGAGCTAAAAAATGGCACACAAAAAGGCAGGCGGATCATCCCGCAACGGCCGCGACTCTGAATCGAAGCGCCTCGGCGTGAAGGTTTACGGCGGCCAGGCTATCAACGCCGGTGGCATCATCGTGCGTCAACGCGGCACGCGTATGCACCCGGGCGAAAACGTCGGCATCGGCAAGGATCACACCTTGTTCGCGCTGACGGACGGCCACGTCAATTTCTCGACGAAGGGCGCAGCCAAGAAGCACATGGTCAACGTCGTCCCGGCAGCAGTCTGAGTTTAGTCAGGCACGGGCTTCAGGACCGGAAAAAGGCCCCGCGAAGTTAGCGGGGCCTTTTTCTTTGCGTCACAGAATTTGTTGTACAGAATTTGATCCGGAAGGGTCTTGCCGCGAAGCGGGGCAGATTGCCCGGCTCACGCAGGCATCTGCCGGATGACCGCGCGGATGGCCATTCGGTCGATTGGTCAACGCATGCCGGGCACGGCAAAATAGCGAAACACACGGGACGGAGTTACTCATGAAGTTCATTGACGAAGCGAGGATTGAAGTCATCGCCGGCGACGGAGGGGATGGCAGCGCGTCGATGCGCCGCGAGAAGTTCGTCCCATTTGGCGGACCGGACGGCGGCGACGGCGGTAAAGGCGGCAGCGTGTACGCGGTGGCAGACCGCAACATCAACACGCTGATCGACTACCGCTATTCGAAAAAGCATCTGGCGCGTAACGGCGAAAACGGCCGTGGCGCGGATTGCTACGGCAAGGGCGGCGACGACATCACGCTGCGCATGCCTGTCGGCACGACCATCACAGATATGGAAACCGGCGAACTGATCGCCGATCTGACCGAGCACAACCAGTCGGTGCAGATTGCTGCGGGCGGCTCGGGCGGCCTGGGTAACCTGCACTTCAAATCCAGTACGAACCGCGCACCGCGTCAAAAGACGGACGGCAAGCCCGGCGAGCGCCGGATGGTTCGTCTCGAATTGAAGGTGCTGGCCGACGTCGGTTTGCTCGGCATGCCGAACGCGGGCAAGTCCACGTTCATCGCGTCGGTGTCGAATGCGAAGCCGAAGATCGCCGACTACCCGTTCACGACGCTCGCGCCGAATCTCGGCGTGGTGCGCGTCGGTCCGAGCCGAAGCTTCGTGATCGCCGACATTCCCGGCCTGATCGAAGGCGCGGCGGAAGGCGCCGGCTTGGGCCACCAGTTCCTCCGCCATCTGCAGCGCACCGGCTTGTTGCTGCATATCGTCGACCTCGCACCGTTCGACGACGCCGTCGATCCGGTCGCGGAAGCGAAGGCAATCGTCAACGAATTGCGCAAGTACGACGAATTGCTGTACGAAAAGGCGCGCTGGCTCGTGCTGAACAAGCTCGACATGGTCCCCGCGGAAGAGCGTGCGGAGCGTGTATCCACGTTCCTGGAAGGCTTCGGTTGGGATGGTCCGGTGTTCGAAATTTCGGCTCTGACCGGTCAGGGTTGCGAGGCGCTGATCTACGCGGTCTACGACCACATCGCAGCGCATTCCGATGCGCAGCGTGCGGCGGAGGCCGAAGATCTGGCCGCTGACGTGCGTTTCCGTGAGAAGCCGGAAGCTGCGGCGGACGTCCCGGATGCGCCGGACGAATCCGCCGGACATCAGCAATAAGCGTTTGCAGTAAGAGAGTCAGCGCCGCGATCGTCGCCGGCATCCGCTCGAAGTTTGCGCGGCGGTCGCGCGACATCCGCATCACGCACGCATCATCTTGGGAGACAACGCACAATGCGTTCCGTCATCGCAGATTCCAGGCGATTGGTAGTGAAAGTGGGTTCGAGCCTTGTCACGAACGACGGGCGCGGGCTCGATCATGCCGCGATCGGCCGTTGGGCCGGGCAGATCGCCGCGTTGCGCGCGCAAGGCAAAGAGGTCGTGCTGGTCAGTTCCGGTGCGATCGCCGAGGGTATGCAGCGGCTTGGCTGGACGAAGCGTCCGCGGGAAATCGATGAGTTGCAGGCCGCTGCGGCCGTCGGACAAATGGGACTCGCGCAGGTCTACGAGAGCCGTTTTGCCGAGCATTCGATCCGCACGGCGCAGATTCTGCTGACACACGCCGACCTCGCGGACCGCGAGCGCTATCTGAATGCGCGCTCCACGTTGCTGACGTTGTTGCGCCTTGGCGTGGTGCCGATCATCAACGAGAACGACACCGTCGTCACCGACGAAATCAAGTTCGGCGATAACGACACGCTCGGCGCGCTGGTGGCGAACCTGATCGAAGGCGATGCGCTGATCATCCTGACCGATCAGCAAGGCTTGTTCACCGCCGATCCGCGCAAGGACCCGACCGCCACGCTGGTGCAAAACGCCGACGCAGGCGCGCTGAATCTCGAGGCGATGGCGGGTGGCGCGGGCTCGAGTCTGGGTCGCGGCGGCATGCTGACCAAAATTCTGGCGGCGAAACGCGCGGCGCACAGCGGCGCGAACACGGTGATTGCAAGCGGTCGCGAGCCGGACGTGCTGGTGCGGTTGTCGTCGGGTGAGGCGATCGGCACGCAGTTGATCGCGCGCACGGCACGCATGGCCGCACGCAAGCAATGGATGGCCGATCATCTGCAAGTTCGCGGACACGTGGTGATCGACGATGGCGCGGTCGAGAAACTGACCGACGGCGGCAAGAGCTTGCTGCCCATCGGCATCGTCGGTGTGCAGGGCGCGTTTGCACGCGGTGAGGTGATCGCGTGTCTGAATGCGTCGGGTGTCGAAGTGGCGCGCGGCCTGACGAACTACAGCAGCGCGGAAACGCGGCTGATCCAGCGTCGCCCGAGCGGCGAGATCGAATCGGTTCTCGGCTATATGCTCGAACCCGAGCTGATCCATCGCGACAATCTCGTGCTGGTTTGAACGCGTAATCGCGCGCTTCGACGCCTCTGCGGAAGAAAAAAAAAGCCGTTCCAGCGCAAGCTGGAACGGCTTTTTCTTTGGCGCAACGTTTAGAGCATCGCCGCGTCGATACGTCGACGCGGCGAATCATCAACGAATCTGCGAGCGGGCAGTGCGCTTGTAGTGGATGTTCTCGAGAATCTGCGGCGCTTTGCCTTGCGGCATCTTGTTCGCGCAGAAATAGTCCTGATACAGCGCCGCCTGATACGCGTTCAGTTCGCCGTTCTCGATGCGCGTGAAGTCGTTCTGAACCGTGCGGTCCCAGCCGTTATGGTCGGCGTTGAGGCCGGCGTACAGACGCCATTCGTACGTATCGCAGCGGATGCCTTCGTAGTTGACGTTGCGCGCGCCGCTCGGGCTGGTGACGACGACGGTGTAACGCACCACGCCGTCGGTGCCGACAGTCAACGATTGCGAGTCGATCGAGAAATGTAGCGGCGTGTTGCCCGATACTTCGAACGGCATCAGGTTGCTGTCTTGCGGCAGCGCCGGCAGCGTGTCGACCTTGTTCTCGACCCAGTTGCCCTGGCGGTCCAGCAAATAGGTGAAGGCGCTATCGTCTTTATTGGAGGGCGCTTTCGTACTCGAACAACCAGCCAGCAGGGCGCCAGTGGCGACGCACGCCACGGCCAGAGCAAATGCTTTCAATATGGTTTCCTCGAAACGCCGACGCGGCAAACCAATGCCGCGTCGACTGGGGCAGCCTGAATAGCCGCCAGGTTTGTCAATCGCCCAGACCAGAGCGACCAGGTGATGCGTCGGCGGGCCCGCAGTCGGTTTCGAACGTCACACGAACCGACGTTTCGACCGTCACGGTTGTCACCGACGAGTCCGGCGGCCCCGACATCGACGACGCTATCCGCGGATAACGAGGTCCATGATGCCCGCCAGGTTTTTCCGTACGCGGCGCAGCCCGGCGCAGGAAACGGGATAACTCCGTTAGCGCCAACTGATATACATCCCGCTTGAACTCGATCACACAGTCGAGCGGCACCCAATACTCGTTCCAGCGCCAGGCGTCGAACTCGGGGTGGTCAGTGGCGCGCAAGCAGATATCGCAATCGCGTCCAACCATCCTGAGCAGGAACCAGATCTGTTTCTGACCGCGATAATGCCCGCGGACTTCACGCTTGATGAACTTGTCAGGCACCTCGTAACGCAACCAGTCGCGCGTGCGACCGATCACCTTGACGTGCTCAGGAAGCAGCCCGGTTTCTTCGTGTAACTCCCGATACATCGCTTGCACGGGGGTCTCACCGTATTTGATGCCCCCTTGCGGAAACTGCCAGGAATGTTCACGCAGCCGTTTGCCCCAAAACACCTCGTTGTGCGCGTTCAAGAGGATGATGCCGACGTTCGGGCGAAAGCCTTCACGATCCAGCATACAACCACCTTCGAATCCTTTAAAATTGCTTTGATTATAAACAGATAACGGACCCGACGCACCGTTTCGCACCAGAATGGAACGATTCGTCGTCGAGGTCGGTGTCCGGGGTCACACTGGGCGTCTACGGCGCCTCAGGTGCGCCACGCGCGGCACAACGCAGCGTGAAGGCGTCGCGTGCGGGTCTGTCACGAATCCTCCGTTTCATCTTGTCGGGCGGTCCAACCGGTGCCGCCGCTTTTGGAAAATCTGAATGAAAGCTTCCCGTTTCTTTATCGGCACGTTGAAAGAAGCCCCCGCCGACGCCGAGATCGTCAGTCACAAACTCATGGTGCGCGCGGGCATGATCCGTCGCGTGGCTGGCGGCATTTACAACTATCTGCCAATCGGTCTGCGTTCGATCCGCAAGGTGGAAGCGATCGTGCGTGAAGAAATGAACCGGGCAGGTGGTCTCGAACTGTTGATGCCGGCCGTGCAACCGGCCGAGTTGTGGCAGGAGTCGGGTCGCTGGGTGAAGTACGGCCCCGAACTGCTGCGCTTCAAGGATCGCAAGCAAACGGATTTCGTGATCGGACCGACGCACGAAGAAGTCGTCACCGACATCGCGCGCAACCAGATCAAGAGCTACCGTCAGTTGCCGGTCAACTTCTATCAGATCCAAACCAAGTTCCGCGACGAAATCCGTCCGCGTTTCGGCGTGATGCGTGGCCGCGAATTCATCATGAAAGACGCGTACTCGTTCGATAAAGACGCGGCCGGCATGAAGGATTCGTATCTGAAGATGTACGACGCGTACGTGCGCATCTTCACGCGCCTCGGTCTGGATTTCCGCGCGGTCGCGGCCGACAACGGCTCGATCGGCGGTAGCGGTTCGCACGAGTTCCACGTGATCGCCGACACTGGCGAAGACGACATCGCGTACAGCACGACGTCAGGCTACGCGGCCAACGTCGAAGCGGCCGACGCACTGCCGTTGCTGCTGTCGCGCGCCGACGCCGCCGAGCCGATGCAGAAAACGGCCACGCCGGGCAAGGCCAAGTGCGAAGCCGTCGCCGAGTTGCTCGCCATTCCGCTGCAACGCACGATCAAGTCCATCATCGTCGCCACGGAAAACGAAGGCGCGCCCGCCACCATCTGGTTGCTGATGCTGCGCGGCGATCACGATCTCAACGAGGTCAAGGCTAGCAAGCTGCCGGGCCTCGCCGATTTCCGCATGGCCACCGAAGCCGAAATCATCGAAACCTTCGGTACGCCGCCGGGCTATCTCGGCCCGATCAACACGAAGAAGCCGGTCAAGGTGGTCGCGGATCGCACGGTCGCGAACATGAGCGACTTCGTGGTCGGCGCGAACGAGGTGGATTTCCACATTACCGGCGTGAACTGGGGCCGCGATCTGCCGGAACCGGTCGTGGCCGATATCCGCAACGTGCAGAAGGGCGACCCGTCGCCGGACGGCGAAGGCGTGCTCGACATCCTGCGCGGCATCGAAGTGGGCCACGTGTTCCAGCTCGGTAAGAAGTATTCGGAAGCGATGGGCGCAACCTTCCTCGACGAAACCGGCAAGCCGCAACCGATGGAAATGGGCTGCTACGGGATCGGCGTCACGCGTATCCTGGGTGCGGCGATCGAACAGAACTTCGACGACAAGGGCATCATCTGGCCGGAATCGATCGCACCGTTCGAAGTCGTGCTGTGCCCGATGGGTTACGACCGCAGCGAAGCCGTGCGTGAGCAGGCCGACAAGCTGTACGCGGAACTGGTCGCGGCGGGCATCGACGTGATCCTCGACGATCGCGGCGAGCGTCCGGGCGTGATGTTCGCCGACTGGGAACTGATCGGCGTGCCGCACCGTCTGGTGATCGGCGATCGTGGTCTGAAAGACGGCAAGATCGAGTATCAAGGTCGTCGCGACACCGAAGCCACGTTGCTGCCGGTCGACATCGCGGGGCAAACCGTCACGGAGAAAATCCGCGCGGCGCTGGCGCACTAAGCGGAGCGGACGGTGGAGTACACCTTCCTGTCCGCCACCATTCTGCTGCTGCTGATCACGGATCCACTCGGCAACATTCCGATCTTCATCAGCTGTTTGCGCAGCGTGGCGCCGCATCGTCGGGCGATCGTCATTCTGCGCGAAGTGGCGATCGCGTTCGTGATCCTGCTGGTGTTCATGGTGCTCGGCAACACGTTCCTGCGTGCGATGCATCTGACGGATCAGTCGCTGCGGATCGGTGGCGGCATCGTGCTGTTCCTGATCGCGCTGCGGATGGTGTTTCCGCATCCCGACGGCCCGTTCGGCGGCGATGCGCGCGGTGGCGAGCCGCTGATCGTGCCGCTCGCGATTCCCGCGCTGGCCGGCCCGTCGGCGCTGGCCACGGTGATGCTGCTGACGTCACAGGCGCCGGGCAAGATGCTCGAATGGATCGGCGCGCTGACGGT
Organism: Paraburkholderia sp.; assembly: GCF_028283785.1. Lineage (GTDB taxonomy): Bacteria > Pseudomonadota > Gammaproteobacteria > Burkholderiales > Burkholderiaceae > Paraburkholderia. The sequence continues at coordinate 96,188 of NZ_JAPWKB010000019.1, forward strand.
CACGATGATCGTCTGCGCGTTGGTGCTGGTGCTGTCGGAGCGGATTCAGCAATGGCTCGGCGAGCGCGCGATGACCGCGTTCGAGCGCTTGATGGGGCTCGTGCTGGTGGCGATTTCCGTGGAGATGATGCTCGAAGGTATCCGCAGTTTCGTGCATCAGCTTTGACCACACGTGTCGGCGACCCAACCTGCATTCATGCAGCAGACGTAAAAAAAGCGGCCCTCGGGGCCGCTTTTTTTATGCGACGCCGGAGCACCGCGATCACGCGCCTTCGGTCAGCGCGCGAATGGTCGGCAGATTGCGCCAGTAACCGCGCGCGTCCATGCCACAGCCGAACACGTAACGGTCCGGCACTTCGAAACCCGTGAAATCCGGACGCAACGGCTTCGCCTTCGGGATGATCTTCTCGCACAGCACCGCGCTCATGAAACGCTTGGCGCCCATCGCGAGAATGCGGTCGCGGATCGCGGCCATCGTTTCGCCTTCGTCGAGGATATCGTCGAGCACCAGCACGACGCGATCTTTCACCGATTCCGCCGGCGCGACACGCCATTGCATTTCGCTGCCACCCTTGGTGGTGTTGCGATAGCGCGTGAGGTGGATGTAATCGAACTCCAGCGGGAAATCGAGGTGCGGCAGCAGCATGCCGGTAAACACCGCCGCGCCGCCCATCACCGACAGCACGAGCGGGAAGTCCTCGCTCATTTCGGCACGGATCGCAGCGGCCATGCCGCTGATCGACGCATTGACGTCGGCGGCCGAAACGATTTCTTCGGAGTGACTAAAAACGTGGAGAGCTTCTTCGCGGTTCATGACGTGGGGCAGGCGGTGACTGTATACATAGTGTGAGGAAAACGGCGGCGCACGTTATAGCATAGAAGATGTGCGCCGCGACGCCAGGTGGATCGACGCATCAATTCCGCGTCGATCGGCACGCGCTCAACGCATGCCGGGCATCATGCCCTTCATGCCGCGCATCATCTTTTGCAGATTGCCGCCCTTCAGTTTCTTCATCATCGTGCGCATCTGGTCGTACTGATTCAGCATCCGGTTGACTTCCTGCACCTGCACGCCCGCGCCCGCAGCGATACGACGCTTGCGCGTCGCCTTGATCAGATCGGGCTTCGCGCGTTCCTGCGGCGTCATCGAATTGATGATGCCTTCCATCCGGCGCATCTGCTTTTCCGCCTGGCCCATGTCGGCGCCGGCAGCGGCCTGCTGGAATTGCGCGGGCAGTTTATCCATCAGCGTGGACAGACCGCCCATGTTCTTCATCTGCGAAAGCTGCGCGCGGAAATCGTTCAGATCGAAATCGCCGCCTTTCTTGACCTTGTCGGCGAGCTTTTGCGCGGCCTGGACATCGACGCCGCGCTGGGCTTCCTCGACGAGCGCGAGAATGTCGCCCATGCCGAGGATCCGGTTCGCCATCCGGTCCGGATAGAAAATTTCGAGACCGTCGAGTTTTTCGGCGACGCCGACGAACTTGATCGGCTTGCCGGTCACGTGACGCACCGACAGCGCCGCGCCACCGCGCGAGTCGCCGTCGAGCTTGGTCAGCACGACGCCGGTGAGCGGCAGCGCGTCGCTGAACGCCTTCGCGGTGTTGACCGCGTCCTGACCGAGCATCGCGTCGACGACGAACAGCGTTTCAGCCGGGTTCAGCAGCGTGTGCAGCGCCGAAATCTCGGCCATCATCGCCTCGTCGATACCGAGACGGCCGGCCGTATCGACCAGCAGCACGTCGTGGTAGTGGCGCTTGGCCCAATCCACCGCGGCGCGCGCGATATCGACCGGTTTCTGATCCGGTTCCGACGGGAAGAAGTCGGCGCCGACCTGTTCCGTCACCGTCTTCAACTGCGCGATAGCGGCAGGGCGGTAAACGTCGCACGAAACCGTCAGGACTTTCTTCTTGTACTTCTCGCGCAGTAATTTGGCGAGCTTGCCGACCGTGGTAGTTTTACCCGCGCCTTGCAGGCCGGCCATCAGGATGACTGCCGGCGGCGTAACGGCGAGATTGAGCTCGACCGCCTTGCCTTCGTAGTCGCCGCCGATCACCGCGGTCAGCTCGCGCTGCACCACGCCGACCAGCGCCTGACCCGGCGAGAGACTGCTGATCACTTCTTCGCCAAGGGCCTTTTCCTTGACCTTCGCGATGAAGTCGCGGACGACGGGCAGCGCCACGTCCGCTTCGAGCAGGGCGAGGCGCACTTCGCGCAACATTTCCTGCGTGTTCGCCTCGGTGAGCCGGGCTTCGCCGCGCAGCGTCTTGACGACGCGCGCCATCCGTTGAGTGAGATTGTCGAGCATGGGGAGCGATGAGCGATGGGGCCCGCTGCAAGTGCGAAGCGGAAGACGTCGCGGACAAGGGGCCTAGTGTAAACTTCGAATATGGATATTGTACTGTATGCCCTCACTGCGCTCCTCTATGGCGGTCTTGCCGTCGCAGGGTGGCGCTCGCATCGCAACGCCGCGATGCGTCCGCTGATGGAAAGCGTGCCGCCCATGCCGGTCGGCGGCGTGGCTGTCGGCGCAACCGCGATTTCCGCCGCGTCGGGCATGAGCGCGACGGGGCGCGCGTTGCTGGCCGTGGCGCTGCTCGCGCACGGCGTGTTGCTGCACACCACGATTTTCCAGGCCAACGCGATGTACTTCGGTTTCGCGTTCGCGTTGTCGGCGATGTTCTGGCTCGGCGCCGGCATCTACTGGATCGAAAGTTTTTTCTTCCCGCTCGACGGTTTGCGGCTGCTGGTGTTGCCGCTTGCCTTCGTCGCGTCGCTGCTGCCGCTCGGCTTCAACGGTGTGCGCGTGCTGCCGTACGCCGCCGCGCCGATGTTCAAGCTGCACTTCCTGATCGCGAACATCGCGTACGGCCTGTTCGCGATCGCCGCACTGCACGCTATCCTGATGCTGCTGGTCGAGCGTCGTCTGCATGCGATGCGCGGCACGAACGCTCAGCGCCTGGCGGCGGCGTCCGCGGCTGCCGGAAACGGCTGGCTGTCGAGCTGGCTCGACACGCTCCCGCCGCTGCTGACGCTCGAAAAGCTGCTGTTCCGTCTGATCGCCGCCGGTTTCGTTTTGCTGACGCTGACGCTCGTATCGGGCATCGTGTTCAGTGAACAGCTGATCGACCGCGCACTGTCGCTCGATCACAAGACCGTGTTCGCGATCCTGTCGTGGGTGATGTTCGGCGCGCTGCTGACCGCGCGTCGCGTGTCGGGGTGGCGCGGTCGCGCGGCGTTGCGCTGGGTGCTCGCGTCGTTCGTGGCGTTGCTGCTGGCGTATGTCGGCAGCCGGTTCGTCTTCGAGGTGCTGCTGCACCGTCCTGTGGTGTGAACGTTCATGCGACAAATTTTTCTGCTGATCCTGCTGTTCATCGTCGGCCAGTGGCTCGTCAAGGGGCTGCGTCGTAACGATGCCCGTACGGCGCAACGCAACGGCGCGGCTAACGACGCGCAGGCGAATCAAGGTGCGCGAGGCGCGGCCCCGGGTGCGCAAAAGCGCGCGTCCGGCTCGCCGCAACTCCCCGAGCCGATGATCCGTTGCGCCGAGTGCGGCGTGCACGCGCCGAAAAGCGATTCGATCGTGATCGCTGGGCAGCCGTTTTGCTGCACTGCGCACGCGCAACGTCACGCGTCGCGTCCGACCGGTCGCGACGCTCGATGAGCGTCGTGCAGGACGGCCGCTTCGCCGTCGATGAAAACGGCTGGGTCGGGCACGCGCGGCACCTGCCGTCGCCGAATTGCGAGGCGCGTCCGGAAGGCGTCGCGCCGACGCTGATCGTCGTCCACAACATCAGCCTGCCGCCGGATCAATTCGGCGGCAGCGCGATTGCCGAACTGTTCCAGAACCGTCTCGACTGCGATGCGCATCCGTACTACGACCGCGCATCTGCGCGGCGTGCGCGTGTCCGCGCATTTCGTGATCCATCGCGACGGCGCACTCGAACAGTTCGTGTCGTGCAACGCGCGTGCATGGCATGCGGGCGTATCGAATTTTTTCGGCCGCGAACGTTGCAACGATTTCTCGATCGGTATCGAGCTCGAAGGCAGCGACACGACGCCGTTCGAAGCCGCGCAATACGCGACGCTCGGCGCGCTCGTGAACGCGCTTGCCGCGCGTTATCCGGTGAGCGCGCTCGCCGGTCACGCCGACATCGCGCCGGGTCGCAAGACCGATCCCGGTCCGCACTTCGACTGGTCGCGTTTGCAACGCGATACCGCGCTCGCGAATCCTTTCTTTCCCTATCTGCACAATCCTTCAGCAGCCTGAGTCCCGCTCGCGGCAAGGGTCGCGGGCTGCGACAAATGTGCGCCAGGCCGCATTTCCCCGCCCGTATTGGCTTCGCGCTCTGTCAAGGCCGCGTGGCCAAATAAATCCGTTGATCCATCTCGTAATTTAACTATACTTGGTGCCGGAAACAGATTTCGGCACTACATATAGTGTTTCAAGGCGGCGCCCGGCTCGACGAGCACGGCGCCGCACGCATTCCAGGCAACTAAAAAATCAATGCCTTCCGTACTTTCACGCTTGCGCGCGCGGCAGCGCAGCGATCGAACTAATCCGCGGTTTCTCCGCACATTATCAAGACCAGGAGCTTTGCACATGCAAACCACCGACAACGTGACGACCCGGTTCGAGGGCGCTTCCACCGGCATGCCGTCCGGCAGCCAGGACGCTCAGGCACTCGCGCCGCAGGCAACCTTTGCTGACTACAAGGTGATCCGCCGCAACGGCAGCGTGGTGTCGTTCGAGCCGTCGAAAATCGCGATCGCGGTGACCAAGGCATTTCTGGCCGTCAACGGCGGTCAGGGCGCAGCGTCGGCGCGTGTGCGCGAACTGGTCGAACAACTGACGCAAAGCGTCGTGCGCGCACTGCTGCGCAGCCGTCCGAACGGCGGCACGTTCCACATCGAAGATATCCAGGATCAGGTCGAACTCGCGCTGATGCGCGGCGGCGAACACAACGTCGCGCGTGCTTACGTGCTGTATCGCGAGAAGCGCTCGCAAGAGCGTCACCACGACGCGGAAGTGACGGGCGGCGCGCCGGGTCTGACCGTGACCGACAACGGTATCGTGCGTCCGCTGGACATGCAGGCGCTGCGCGGCATCGTCGAAGCCGCCTGCGCGAACCTCGGCGACGCCGTGAGCGCCGATCCGATCATCGCTGAAACGGTGAAGAACCTGTACGACGGCGTGCCGCTCACGCAGGTCTACGACTCGGCCATTCTCGCTGCGCGCACGATGATCGAAAAAGACCCGGCTTACAGCCAGGTCACCGCTCGCATCCTGCTGCACACGATCCGCCGCGAAATCCTCGAAGAAGAAGTCGCGCAAGGCGAAATGGGCCAGCGCTACGTCGAGTACTTCCCGCAATTCATCAAGAAGGGCGCGCAAGCCGGTCTGCTCGACGACAAGCTGCTGCAGTTCGACCTGAAGCGCCTGGGCGCCGCGCTCGACGCGGATCGCGACCTGCAATTCGGTTACCTCGGCCTGCAAACGCTGTACGACCGCTACTTCCTGCACATCGAAAACACCCGCATCGAAATGCCGCAGGCATTCTTTATGCGTGTCGCGATGGGTCTGTCGCTGAACGAGATCGACCGTGAAGCGCGTGCGATCGAGTTCTACAACGTGCTGTCGAGCTTCGACTTCATGTCGTCGACGCCCACGCTGTTCAACTCGGGCACCTGCCGCTCGCAACTGTCGTCGTGCTACCTGACCACGGTCGAGGACGATCTCGACGGCATCTACGAAGCGCTGAAGGAAAACGCGCTGCTGTCGAAATTCGCCGGCGGTCTGGGCAACGACTGGACGCGCGTGCGTGCGCTCGGTTCGCACATCAAGGGCACCAACGGCAAGTCGCAAGGCGTCGTGCCGTTCCTGAAGGTCGTCAACGACACGGCAGTGGCCGTGAACCAGGGCGGCAAGCGCAAGGGCGCGGTGTGCGCGTACCTGGAAACGTGGCACCTGGACATCGAGGAATTCCTCGAGCTGCGCAAGAACACCGGTGACGACCGTCGCCGTACGCACGACATGAACACGGCGAACTGGATTCCCGACCTGTTCATGAAGCGCGTGCACGAAGGCGGCGACTGGACGCTGTTCTCGCCGTCCACCTGCCCGGACCTGCACGACCTGTTCGGCGCACCGTTCGAAAAGGCTTACACCGCTTACGAAGACAAGGCAGCGCGCGGCGAGATCAAGCTGTTCAAGAAGATTCCGGCGGCGCAACTGTGGCGCAAGATGCTGGGCATGCTGTTCGAAACCGGCCATCCGTGGATCACGTTCAAGGATCCGTGCAACATCCGTTCGCCGCAGCAACACGTCGGCGTGGTGCACTCGTCGAACCTGTGCACGGAAATCACGCTGAACACCAGCGACACCGAAATCGCGGTGTGCAACCTGGGTTCCGTGAACCTGGTCGCTCACCTGAAGAAAGAAGCCGACGGTTCGCTGACGCTCGACCACGACAAGCTGAAGCGCACCATCAGCGTCGCGATGCGGATGCTCGACAACGTGATCGACATCAACTACTACGCGGTCGCCAAGGCACGTAACTCGAACCTGAAGCACCGTCCGGTCGGCATGGGCATCATGGGCTTCCAGGACTGCCTGCATCTGCTGCGCACGCCGTACGCGTCGGACGAAGCGGTCAAGTTCGCCGATACGTCGATGGAAGCGGTCTGCTACTACGCGTACTACGCGTCGACGGAACTGGCGCAAGAGCGCGGCCGTTACTCCAGCTACCGTGGTTCGCTGTGGGATCGCGGCATCCTCCCGCAAGACACGTTGAAGCTGCTGGAAGAAGCGCGCGGCGGTTACGTCGAAGTCGACACCAGCGAATCGATGGACTGGACCGAACTGCGTTCCCGCATTGCAACGTACGGGATGCGCAACTCGAACTGCGTGGCGATTGCACCGACCGCAACGATCTCGAACATCATCGGCGTGTCCGCGTGTATCGAGCCGACGTTCCAGAACCTGTACGTGAAGTCGAACCTGTCGGGCGAATTCACGGTGGTCAACGACTACCTGGTGCGCGACCTGAAGGCACGCGGTTTGTGGGACGAAGTGATGGTCGCCGACCTGAAGTACTTCGACGGCACGCTGTCGCGCATCGACCGCATCCCGGCCGACCTCCGCGCGATCTACGCGACGGCGTTCGAACTCGACGCGAAGTGGGTGGTCGAAGCGGCCTCGCGTCGTCAGAAGTGGATCGATCAGGCGCAGTCGCTGAACATCTACATGGGCGGCGCGTCGGGCAAGAAGCTCGACGAGGTTTACAAGCTTGCATGGTTGCGCGGTCTGAAGACCACGTACTACCTCCGCACGATGGCGGCAACGCACGTCGAGAAGTCGACGGTGGCACACGGCGCGCTGAACGCGGTGAGCTCGGGCGGCGGCGAAGGTTCGGGCGGTGCAGCAGGCGGCTTCGGCGGCGGCGCGTCGTCGAACGGCGGCGCGAACGGCGGCTATCAGGCAGCCGCTCAGGCAGCACCGGCAGTCGCAGCAGCGTCGGTCGCGGAGCAGCCGGAAGCGGAAGGTCCGGTCTGCATGATGCGTCCGGGCGATGCGGGTTTCGACGAATGCGAGGCTTGCCAGTAACCCGGCAGCGCAACACCGCAGCGTCGCCGCTTCGTCTCGCAACAGGATAAAGACGGGGTACGGGGAGCGGACAGTAGTCGACCGGTAACTGTCCGCGCGCAGTAGCAGCAGGAGATAAGAAGAAGGATGGTGAGTGCAGCACGCAGCATGCCGCTGCACTCACCGTACCTCTCACGCGACGATCGCCGCAACGTGATCGCTTCATCGCACGACGCGACACAGGTACGCAGCACACGCATCACCGGCCAGGCGGTCCGCACTTTCTTCACCGCGCTCTCTCGAAACGTTGAACTTCGACTCGCTCGCGCTGACGAAAAGGCAACGGCAACACATTCGCAACGACACATGAAGCTCACGCAAAACGTACGCGCAGCGTATGCAGTAGCAGAGCTTCGACGTGCATCGAATCACGACGACGCGATGCATGTTCGATACAGCGAAGCACCTCTTCAACACATCAGCCGATCGCTTCTCACGAAGCATCACGCAACATGGCTCTCACAGTCTGTTGAACAAAGTGTTGTATGAAGGTGGCAACGCGAATCGAAAACAAGATTTTTCGTGAGCAAACTCTTTTAACGCTCACGAAAAGATGGTACAAACCGATCTAAATTGATGGTGACATTTATGCTCAACTGGGATGACGAGATCACTGCCGTAACACCGTCGAGCGCTTCGCAACAAAACGTGTTGCGCGACGCTGCGGTTTCGGCTGGCGGAGTACTCTCCACTCACCAGGCGCCTTCGGCTCAAAACATTTTCGCTGCCGACTTCGCAGTGCCTGCACCGGCTGCTCCGGTTGCATCCACCGAAGCGCGCGTGAACGTTGCCGACAAGCGCATCATCAACGGCCAGACTGACGTCAATCAGCTGGTGCCGTTCAAATACAAATGGGCGTGGGAAAAGTATCTGGCTGGTTGCGCCAACCACTGGATGCCGCAAGAAGTGAACATGTCCCGCGACATCGCGCTGTGGAAAGACCCGAACGGGCTGACCGAAGACGAGCGCCGCATCGTCAAGCGCAACCTCGGTTTCTTCGTGACCGCAGATTCGCTGGCCGCCAACAACATCGTGCTGGGCACCTATCGCCACATCACGGCGCCCGAATGCCGCCAGTTCCTGCTGCGCCAGGCGTTCGAAGAAGCGATCCACACGCACGCATACCAGTACATCGTCGAATCGCTGGGTCTCGACGAGGGTGAAATCTTCAACGCCTATCACGAGGTCAAGTCGATCCGTGAGAAAGACGAATTCCTGATTCCGTACATCAACGTGCTGACCGATCCGGGTTTCAAGACCGGCACGCTTGAGACCGACCAGACGCTGCTGCGCTCGCTGATCGTGTTCGCATGTGTGATGGAAGGCCTGTTCTTCTACGTCGGCTTTACACAAATCCTGGCGCTTGGCCGCCAGAACAAGATGACCGGCGCGGCGGAACAGTATCAATACATCTTGCGCGACGAGTCGATGCACTGCAATTTCGGCATCGACCTGATCAACCAGATCAAGCTCGAAAATCCGCAGCTGTGGACCGCTGAGTTCCGCGCGGAAATCCGCGACATCTTCAAAGAGGCCGTGGAGCTGGAATATCGGTACGCAGAAGATACGATGCCGCGCGGGGTGCTCGGCCTCAATGCGTCGATGTTCAAGAGCTATCTGCGCTTCATCTGCAACCGCCGTTGCCAGCAGATCGGTCTCGATCCGCTGTACCCGAACGAGGAAAACCCGTTCCCGTGGATGAGCGAAATGATCGACTTGAAGAAGGAACGCAACTTCTTCGAGACGCGCGTAATTGAATATCAGACGGGCGGCGCGCTGACCTGGGAATGACCCTGAGCGTGTTGCACGTCACATCATTTTTGATGGGGATGCCGCCGGCTTCGGCCGCGGCGGAATTGGTTAGGAGCTTAAACGCCTGATGCAAAGCGTGTCCGGTGCGCCGCGTGGCTTCGCGGTCCACATACATGACAGACCCTTTGCGTGCCCTTCAGTGGGTTGGGCAAACTTCCCCCCGGAAAATGCCGCTGGCCGGATGGCCGGCGGCACGATCAAGCGATTGCCGGCGTCGAGATCCGACGCCGACTGGATTTGGCGCGCGGTGCCCGATGGCACGGCGCGCCTTGCCGTATTCATTAGCGTAAGCGCGCAGCACCTGCGTACGCCGATGAATAGCCCGCTTCGTAGCGCGCGCCCTGAGAAGCGTCTGCGAGAAGCGGGTTTTGACGAAGGGTGTAGTTTGAACTGACTCTCATCTGAAACCTGAAGGAGCACAACATGGCAACTGCCAAGAAAAAACCTGTCGCCAAGAAGGCAGCAGCAGTGAAGAAGGTCGCACCGGCCAAGAAAGCAGCACCGGCCAAGAAGGTTGCAGCGAAGAAAGTTGCAGTGAAGAAGGTTGCTGCAAAGAAAGTCGCAGTGAAGAAGGTTGCAGCGAAGAAGGCAGCGCCGGCGAAGAAAGCAGCACCGGCGAAGAAGGTTGCAGCCAAGAAAGTCGCAGTGAAGAAGGTTGCGGCGAAGAAGGCAGCACCGGCCAAGAAAGCAGCACCGGCGAAGAAAGTTGCAGCCAAGAAGGTTGCAGTGAAGAAGGTTGCAGCGAAGAAGGCAGCGCCGGCCAAGAAGGCAGCAGCGAAGAAGGCTGCACCGGCGAAGAAGGCAGCGGCGAAGAAGGCTGCACCGGCGAAGAAGGCAGCGGCGAAGAAGGCTGCGCCTGCGAAGAAGGCCGCCGCGAAGAAGGCGCCTGCTGCTAAAAAGGCCCCTGCTGCCAAGAAGGCTCCGGCGGCTGCGAAGAAGGCTGCCGCGAAGAAGGCTGCGCCTGCTGCGAAGAAGGCTGCTGCTGCACCGGCTGCCGCTCCGGCACCGGCCGCATCGGCACCGGCACCGGCCAAGAAGGCTGCTGCACCGGCCAAGAAGGCTGCGCCTGCGAAGAAGGCTGTTGCGAAGAAAGCTGCACCGGCTCCGGCTGCTCCCGCTGCATCGAGCGCACCGGCAGCAACGGTGAAGACCGCGTTGAATCCGGCTGCAGCATGGCCGTTCCCGACCGGCAGCCGTCCGTAACAATCTGATGCAGTGAATCAGACACATCGCGATGTGTCCGTCGGTTGAGTAGTACCTACTCAATCAGATCCCGTCGACCGGCTTGCCGGCGGCGGGATTTTTTTTCGTCTGCGCATCCGGCGCGTTCACGATGCACAGACGAAAAAAAACGCATGCACAGGGGAGCGCATGCGTTTCGAGGTCAGCCGTTGCGCCAGAGGCGCTTCGGCTGTGGGGAAAGCGGGAGGCCGTTAGCGTGTGCCTGTGTGCCTGTCTGTTCGCCCGGTTGCCTGAATGCGTTAGTGCGTCACGCGGGTCACGCCGCCGCTCGACAGCAGGCGTACGCGGTCGCCGGCACGGAAAATCTCGCCGGTGGCGCTCTGCGTGATGGCGCGCAAATCGCCGTTGTCCAGACGCACGGTGATCTCGAGGCCGTCGCGATTGGCGGCGCCGTTTTCGATCGAGTTACCGGCGATCGCGCCGGCCAGGCCACCAATGATGCCCGTGACGATCGAGCCGCGACCGCCGCCGAGCGCGCTGCCGGCCACCGCGCCGAGTGCGCCGCCGCCGATCGCGCCGAGGCCGCTAGGCTGGCCGTTGTTCGTGCTGATCTTCACCGCACGCACGCTGTCGACCGTGCCCATGCGGACCGTTTCTTCGCGCTGTGCCTGCGAGGCCGTGTAGACGTCGGCGGAGCTGCTGTTGTACGCGCAGCCCGACATCGCGAGCGAACTGACCACCAGCGCGGCCACGACGAAGCGACTCATTGTTTTCATACCCAGTACTCCAATTAACTCGGTCTACGGTATTACGGCAGGTCGTATCCAAACGCCTGCTTGAACCGTGCTTCGATATCCGCGCGGGTGGGCGCGTAGTTCTGCGGTCCCTGGTGTTCGATCTTCAGCGCGCCCATCAGGCTCGCGAGACGGCCCGTGGTGGCCCAGCCGAGGCTGTTCTCGATGCCGTACAGCAAGCCGCCGCGGAATGCATCGCCGCAACCGGTCGGGTCGAGCACCTGCTGTGCCGTAACGGCAGGAATCTCTTCGACGCCACCCGCGTGATGGATCTGCGCGCCGTGTTCTCCGCGCGTGACGATCAGTGCGTCGACCCGGCTTGCGATCTCCTGCTCCGACCAGCCCGTCTTGTTGCTAACCAGTTTAGCTTCGTAATCGTTGACCGTAACGTAAGTGGCAAGTTCAATCATGCGGCGCAGCGTCTCGCCGTCGAACAGCGGCAAACCCTGGCCCGGATCGAAGATGAACGGCACGCCCGCGGCGGCAAACTGCTCGCAGTGCTGGACCATGCCGTCGAAGCCGTCAGGTGCGACGATGCCGAGCGTGACGCCTTTCGGTTCGTCGGCGCGATTCAGATGCGACTGCATCATCGCGCCCGGGTGGAAGGCGGTGATCTGGTTGTTCTCGAGATCGGTGGTGATCATGGCTTGCGCGGAGTACGTGTCTTTCAGTACCAGCACGCTGTCTTTCGACAGACCGAGCGCATCGAAGCGGTCGAGGTACGGCTGCGCGTCGATCGCGCCGAGCGTTCCCATGATGCGTGCGTCGCCGCCCAGCAGGTTCAGCGAATAGCCGATGTTGCCGGCGCAACCGCCGAATTCACGGCGCATCGTCGGCACGAGAAAGCTCACATTCAGGATGTGCACCTGCTCGGGCAGGATCTGCTCCCGAAAACGGCCTTCGAAAGTCATGATGTTGTCGTAGGCGAGCGAACCGCAAATCAGCGTAGACAAGGCAAACGTTCCTCTAAAAATTCTTCAGATGTGCAACGGCGGGCGAGGCGGCGTATTCAACGATACGCTCGCGCCGCCCGCCGTTCGTCAATTTACTTCAATGCGCCGAGTGCTGCGTCGTAGTTCGGCTCGTTCTTGATCTCGCCGACCAGTTCGGCGTGAACGACGTTGTCGTTCTCGTCCAGCACGACGACGGCGCGTGCCGTCAGACCCGTCAGCGGGCCGCTCGTGACGTCCACGCCGTAAGCTTGCGCGAACTCATGGCCGCGGAAGGTCGAGGCCGTGACGACGTTCTCGATGCCTTCGGTCGTGCAGAAACGGCCGGCTGCGAACGGCAGGTCGCCCGACACGACGATCACGGCCGTGTTCGTCAGCTTCGCTGCGGCTTCGTTGAACTTGCGCGTCGACGTGGCGCAGGTCGGCGTGTCGAGGCTCGGCACGATGTTCAGCACCTTGCGCTTGCCGGCGAAATCGGCGAGCGTGACCGGCTTCAGATCCTTGCCGACCAGCGAGAAAGCGGGCGCCTTCGCACCCACCGACGGGAACGTACCGGCGACTTCGATCGGGTTGCCACCCAGCGTGACCTGACTCATGTTGTGCTCCGAAAAGTTGGACGTCGTCGGATGACGACGCTAGACATGGGATGCGCCCACCGCCGCACGGCGAGCGGGCGCATCAGGATGCGTTACGGATAGAAAATCTGTACGCGGAAATTCGATGCGACGACCGGGCCGGTATCGAGGCGCACGATCATCGTCTGCGTGGTGCGCGGCGGCAAGCCGGCAGGGATCGACGTGCCAGGCGTCACGTAGTCTTGCGGCCACAGCACGCGCCGGATCGCGACGTTGTTCTGTGCGTCGAGCAGCGTGAGTTCGATCGCCGGATACGCGAGCGCGACGTTGAAGCGGTTGCGCAGCGGCATCTTCAGTTCGAGCTTGTGCGCGCCGTCGACCTGACGCAAATCAGACGGTTCGACCTGCAAGCCGTCGATATCGTGCGGCGGCGTGATCCGGCAACCGAGCGGCGCACACACCGTGCGGTACGCGTCCTGCGCGCCGGGCCAGAACACCATCACCATTTCGCGCTGCCACCACGCGATCTGCGCGAGCAGCGTGATCAGCAACAACACCGCAATCGCGATGCCCGCCATCATCCGGCCGCGATGCATCGGCGGCATCTCGCGGATTTCGCGCACGACCGGAAACGGATTGACCGGATCGATCGGCGGATGGACCGTGAAGGGTTCGGCGGCAGCGGCGACGGCGGGCTCGCCGCTGCGATGCAGATGCGGCTCGTCGATCGACGTGTACGGCGTGGGTTCGAGCGTGCGATGCAGCGTCGGATCTTCCGACGTACGCGAAATGGGACGCCAGACAGTCGGCCATTCGTCCGCCACCGGCTCTTCGATGACCGGACTGACGGGATGCAGCATCGGCTCGTTGTCGGGCATCGCCGGTTCGGGCGCGTGCGTGAACGCCGGCTCTTCGTGAGTCTCGCGAAGCTCGGGTTCGAACGCCTGGGCTTCCGCCCGTGCGCGCGGCACGACCTCCGGCTGACGCGGCGTGACGGCCACGCCTGCCGCGACGGACGCGAGCGGCACGTTGTCGACGCTATGCCGCAGCCTGTCGTCGAACCTTACGTCGGGCGCGGGCGCCCACGGGTTCCAGGCTTCAGCGGAGAAATCCAGTGAGAACGGTTGCGGGCCTGCAACCAGCGTTGCCGCAGTGCTGGCCGAGATGGGCGTGGCGGTCGAGAAGTCGGCTTCGTCGGCGGTTTCGTAGAGACTGCTCGATGCGTCGAAGACTTCCTGACAATGTCCGCACCGGACCAACCCGCGACGCAGCGACAACTGCGCGGGCTGGAGCCGGAAAACGGTTTCGCAGAAGGGACAGCGCGTCGCCAGGAGCATATTGAGCCGGTTGACCCGAAGGCCGTTGGTTTGACAATACGGCTTATTCTAATGATTTTCGCGGCGTGTTCCGGCCAGACATACCCAGCCTTCGTGTTCACGCCAGACAGCAATGTCGATCCACTGCCGGTACACCTGCGCCACTTCCTCTGCCTGACGCGCCAGAATCCCCGACAGCGCGATGCGTCCGCCGGGTTTTACCTTCGACGACAGCATCGACGCCATCAGCTTCAGCGGGTTCGACAGAATGTTGGCGACGACGATATCGAACTCGCCGGCAGGGCAATCATCGGGCAGGCCGTAGGTCACGTCTGCGCGGTTCCGCTCGCTGTTTTGACGCGCGGAGTCGACCGCTTGCGGGTCGATATCGATACCGGTCACCGGGTCGGCGCCGCATTTCTTCGCAAGAATCGCGAGAATGCCCGAGCCGCAACCGTAGTCGAGTACCGAGATTTCCGGCGTCACGTTCTGCTCGAGCCATTCCATGCACAGACGCGTGGTGGGGTGGCTACCGGTGCCGAATGCAAGGCCCGGATCGAGTTCGAGGATCAGCGCGTCGGGGTCCGGCGCGTCGTGCCACGACGGCACGACCCAGATCCGTTCGCCGATCTTGATCGGATCGAATTGCGATTGGGTCAGACGCACCCAATCCTGTTCCTCGACATCGCGCACGCTGAACGACGGCGTCGGCACGAGCGACAGCTCGTTCGCGGCGGCCGCCAGCAGCAACGCCGGATCATGCTCCGCCGCGAGCAGCGCGATCACGCGCGAGTGCTGCCACGCGGTGCGTTCCGGCGTGAGACCGGGTTCGCCGAAGAGCGGCTGCTCGTCGGGCGTGTCGGCGTCCGCGTCTTCCACGGACACGGACAGCGCGCCCAGGTCGAGCAATGCATCGGACAGCGCTTCAGCCCGGTCGCGTTCCAGCTCGACGATCAGTTCCCGGTAGCTCATGCTTACGCTTCTTCAGGTGCGGCCTGCTGCTTCGCGGCCAGACGGTTTTCGAGGTAATGGATGCTGGTGCCGCCTTCGACGAACTTCGCGTCCAGCATCAGCTCGCGATGCAACGGGATGTTGGTCGAAATACCTTCGACCACCATTTCCGACAACGCGATCCGCATCCGCTTGATGGCCTGCTCGCGCGTCGCGCCGTAGGCGATCAGCTTGCCGATCATCGAATCGTAGTTCGGCGGAACGAAATAGCCGTTGTACGCGTGCGAATCGACGCGGATGCCGGGGCCGCCCGGCATATGCCACGACGTCAGGCGTCCCGGCGACGGAATGAACTTGAACGGATCTTCTGCGTTGATCCGGCATTCGATCGCATGACCCTTGAACTGGATGTCGCGCTGACGGAACGCCAGCTTTTCGCCCGCGGCGATGCGAATCTGTTCCTGGACGATGTCGATGCCCGTGATCAGTTCCGTGACCGGATGCTCGACCTGCACGCGCGTGTTCATTTCGATGAAGTAGAACTCGCCGTTTTCGTACAGGAACTCGAACGTGCCCGCGCCCAGGTAGCCCATCTTCTTGCACGCGTCCGCGCAACGATCGCCGATCCGGTCGATCAGACGGCGCGCGATGCCCGGCGCCGGCGCTTCTTCGATCACCTTCTGGTGACGACGCTGCATCGAGCAGTCACGCTCGCCCAGCCAGACGGCGTTCTTGAACGAGTCGGACAGGATCTGAATTTCGATGTGCCGCGGGTTCTCCAGGAATTTCTCCATGTAGACCTGCGGATTGCCGAATGCACGGCCGGCTTCTTCGCGCGTCATGTTGACCGCGTTGACCAGCGCCGCTTCGGTGTGGACCACGCGCATGCCACGACCGCCGCCGCCGCCGGCCGCCTTGATGATGACCGGATAGCCGACCTGGCGGGCAATCTTCACGATCTCTTTCGGATCGTCCGGCAAGGCGCCTTCCGAACCCGGCACGCACGGCACGCCGGTCTTGATCATGGTCTGCTTGGCCGTGACCTTGTCGCCCATCATGCGGATGGTTTCGGGACGCGGTCCGATGAACACGAAGCCCGATTGCTCGACGCGCTCGGCGAAGTCGGCGTTCTCCGACAGGAAACCGTAGCCGGGGTGAATCGCTTCGGCGTCGGTCACTTCGGCGGCGCTGATCAGCGCCGGCATGTTCAGGTAGCTCAGGTTGGAAGGCGCCGGGCCGATACAGACGGCTTCGTCGGCGAGCTTCACATACTTGGCTTCCTTGTCGGCTTCGGAGTAGACGACGACCGTCTTGACGCCGAGCTCACGACACGCGCGTTGAATCCGGAGCGCGATTTCGCCGCGATTGGCGATGAGGATTTTTTCAAACATAGCGGGTTTCGACTCATCAATAGGCGCCGCGACGACTAAACGGCGGCTGCCCCAGAGGATCGGCGCGCGCCTCGATGCGGGCGCGCGGGCGGCAAACGAACGACGTGCCGCGTTTAGCCGACCACGAAGAGCGGCTGACCGTATTCGACGGCCTGACCGTTCTCGACGAGGATTTCCTTCACCACGCCGGACGTGTCCGACTCGATTTCGTTCAGCAGTTTCATCGCTTCGATGATGCAGATGGTCTGGCCTTCTTTGACCGTATCGCCGACCTGGAAGAACGGCTCGGCGCCCGGCGACGGCGCGCGGTAGAACGTGCCGACCATCGGCGACGTCACGACGTGGCCTTGCGGCGCAGCGACGGCCGGCGCTGCCGGTGCGGCTGCAGCGGCTTCGGCACCAGGATGCATCGGCATCGGTTGCGAGAATTGCGGCGCGTACGAAGTGGACGGCTGCACGTAAACCGGCGGCGCATTCTTGACGATGCGGACCTTGCCTTCGCCTTCGGTCACTTCGAGTTCGGAAATGCCGGACTCCGACACGAGGTCGATCAAAGTTTTGAGTTTACGTAGATCCATGAGCATCCCCTTTCAATGCGTGGAGGGCCGGTCGTCACAGGACAACCGGCGCCGAATTGGTGTGTTGGAGTCAGCCGCGCGACGAACCGTCCGGCAACGCTGCCGGAAAGACGGGCGCGAAATCGCGTGCGTACAGATAGCTCGTTGCGCCGTTGCCGTAAGAATCGGCCGTCGGACGCGCGGAGAAATACGAGTGATGCTGGCGTTGCGTCCAACCGGTCTGCGAAAGCGTCGCCCAGCCGTCGACCCCGGATTCCCGCTTGCCGGGACGATCGGGGTGGTGGCCGTGGCGGGCCTGCAGTCGGATCATGGTCGCTTCTTTTTCCGTGGAATTGGGCGCACTTTAGCGCCGATTAGAGAAACTTGTCTAGTTTCCTGCGGTCGCGGACCCATTTCCGCCGCTTCCGCGCTGCGCGGAGAACGCCGAACTTCAGGCAATTTCGCGATATTAGCCGGTTATTTCGCGCTTCCGGTCTGTAACGCAAGCACTCGCGAATCTGCGTTTCAAAGTGCGTCGAGCGTCTGCTTCAGCTCTTTCGGGACAATTTGACCTAATTTTGTCGAACGAACGTTGCCTTTCGCGTCAATTACGACCGTATAAGGCAAGCCGCCGGCGTTGTTTCCGAAGGCGCGGGCGAGGTCGGCGCCGCCGAATCCGGTGACGAAGACCGGGTAATCGACCTGCACTTTCTGTAGGAAGGCTTTGATGTTCTTGTCGGAATCGACGCCGAGTCCGACGAATTCGATGCCTTTTTTCTGATACTCGCGATGCAGCGCCGACAGCGACGGCATCTCTTCGACGCACGGCGCGCACCACGACGCCCAGAAGTTGATCACAACCGGATGACCTTTGAATGCCGCGAGCGATTGCGGCTTGCCGTCGACGTTGGTGACCTGGGCGGCCCACAGTTGATCGACCGGGCTATGCGACGGCGCGGCGGCGTGCGCGACTTCGGCGTCGTTGAAAAGCCAGTGGCTCGCCACGGCACCGCCGATGCCCGCGATGCCCGCGACCACGATGCCTGCCAGAAATCGGGATGTTTTCATGCTGGTCTGCTTAATTAGGAGAGGAGGCCGTGCCGCTCTCGGCGAGCAGCGCCTGAACGACTTGCACGCCCGCGCGCGCGGTGCGTCCGCGCGCATCGGCGCGCACTGCGCCGCGCAGGTCGTCGGTACTGTAAAGCGCGACGTGCACGCCGACGGGGTCGGCGGTGCGGCCCTCGTGAGGCGGTCGCCACAGGAAACTGAGGGTTTCGACGTAGCCGCGTCCCGCGAAATGCCGGGTTTCCGACACGTCGTACTGAATATTGGCGTTCAGCAGATAGATCGCGACTTCTTTCGGGTTATCGCAGAACGCCTGCAGATGCACGTCCGAATGCTCGCCAGCCGTGCCGCCGAGCACCGCGCCCGTCAGATACGGGTTGAACGGTTCGAAGCGCCGCATCCATTCGAGTGCGACCTGGCGCAGCCGCCGCAGCACGGCGGGCTGGCTGTCGCCCTGGAACAGCGCCTGATACTCGCGGATTTCTTCCTCGATCTGATCGTTGTCGGGCAGCCATTCACCGGCCACGCGCGACTCTCCCACTACCTGACGCGCCGCTTTGCGCTTTGCCGTCGCGTAGTCCAGACCGTCTTCGGCGATCATCCTCGCCGCGGCGATTGCGATTTCCTCGCGCACCCGCGTGGGATCGAAATGTGATTTGCGAACCATGTCTTAATCATACTAGAGAATCCCGGCCGGTCTTTTGAGGCGGGCGGTCGGCGGCGCGGCGACGCTCGACCGGCCACGGGCCGGGCGGTCCGCCCGGAAAACCGATGGGGACGGAGCGCCCCGTTCCCGTGGGGCGGCGCAAGTCGGTCGGTTACAATAGCCTTCTTTACGAGACGGTCCTTTCAGCGGCTTCCGGGCGCATTGGCGGCAACAGTCGCAGCGCACCACCGGCGTCCGCGTGAACCGGCGGGACCGTTCCGGCGCACTCTTCCTACGCACACATCGCCCGCGCGGCGCGACAGGCTTATGCATATCCACATCCTCGGCATCTGCGGCACGTTCATGGGCGGTCTCGCGGTTCTCGCGCGCGAGGCCGGTCACACGGTGACGGGCTGCGATGCCGGCGTCTATCCGCCCATGAGTACCCAGCTCGAAGCCCAGGGCATCGGCCTGATCGAGGGTTACGATGCGGATCAGTTGAACGGCCTGGATGCCGATCTGTTCGTGATCGGAAACGTGGTGTCGCGCGGCAATCCGTTGATGGAAGCGATCCTGAATCGCGGTCTGCCGTATGTATCCGGTCCGCAATGGCTCGGCGAGCACGTGCTGAACGGCAAATGGGTGCTGGCCGTGGCCGGCACGCACGGCAAGACGACCACCAGTTCGATGCTGACCTGGCTGCTCGAAGACGCCGGCCTCAATCCGGGCTTTCTGATCGGCGGCGTGCCGCTGAATTTCGGCGTATCGGCGCGGCTGACCGATTCGAGTTTCTTCGTGATCGAAGCGGACGAATACGACACGGCCTTTTTCGACAAGCGTTCCAAGTTCGTTCATTACCGGCCGCGCACTGCTGTCCTGAACAATCTCGAATTCGATCACGCCGACATCTTCCCGGATCTCGCGGCCATCGAAACGCAATTCCATCACCTGGTTCGCACGGTGCCGGGCATTGGCCGGGTCGTCAGCAATGGCCGCGAGGACGCGTTGCAACGCGTGTTGTCGCGCGGTTGCTGGAGCGAAGTCGAACGCTTCGGCGTGCAGGGCGGCTGGGAAGCGTTGGCCGCCGAAGACGGCGTCGCCGTCGATGAGCGCTTTGCGGTGTATCACAATGCCGCGCGCGTCGGTGTCGTCGAGTGGCAGGTGCAGGGCGAGCATAACCGGCTGAACGCGATCGCCGCGATCGCCGCCGCGCGCAGTGTCGGCGTGCCGCCCGCCCAAGCCGCGCAGTCGCTGTCCACGTTCCGTAACGTCAAGCGCCGCATGGAAGTGCGTGGCAGCGTAGACGGCGTGACCGTGTACGACGACTTCGCGCATCACCCGACGGCGATCGAAACCACCGTCGCCGGACTGCGCACGCGCGTCGGTCGCGACAACACGCGCATTCTCGCCGTGCTCGAACCGCGTTCGAACACGATGAAGCTCGGCGTGATGAAGGCGCAACTACCCGCCAGCCTGACCGATGCCGATCTCGTCTTCGGCTACGGCGCACCGGCCGGCCGCGACGCGCTCGGCTGGAATCTGGGCGAAGCGCTTGCACCGCTCGGCGCGAAAGCGCAGGCGTTCGACAACCTCGACGCGCTGGTCAAAGCCGTGGTTACGGTCGCGCGGCCGGGCGATCAGGTGCTCGTGATGAGCAACGGCGGTTTCGGCGGCGTGCATCAGAAGCTGCTCGATGCGTTGTCGTCGCGGACGTCGTCGGACGCCGCATCAGCTACTGTAAGAGGCACAGCGTGATTCTCTATCTGCACGGTTTTCGCTCGTCGCCGGATTCGTTCAAGGCGCGCGTGATGGCGGCGCGTCTCGCGGAACTCGGCCGTAGCGCCGAATGGCGTTGTCCGATGCTGCCCGTGTCGCCGTTCGACGCGATCGCGCTGGCCGAGCGATGCGTCGAAGAAGCGCTCGACGCCGGCGCGCCTTCACGCGTCACCGTGGTCGGCAGTTCGCTGGGCGGTTATTTCGCCACGCATCTCGCCGAAAAGCACGGCTGGCCGGCGGTATTGCTGAATCCGGCGGTCGTGCCGCAGCGCGACCTGAGCCAGTATCTGGGCGAGCAGCCGTTGTGGCACGGCGGCGGCAGTATCGTCGTCGAACCGCGTCATCTGGACGAATTGCGCGCGCTTGGGGTGGCGTCGGTCACGCGTCCCGAACGCTATTATCTGATTGCCGCGACCGGCGACGAGGTGCTCGACTACCGTGAAATGCTCGCGCATTATCCCGGCGCGCGCACCACGCTGATCGAAGGCAGCGACCATGCGATCAGCGAGTTTCCGCAGTATCTCGACGACGTCCTCGCCTTTTGCGACGGCGTCGCGGCATCGCCGACGCCGCCCGCAACCGACGCACCGCGCGCCGCAGCCTGACACGCGAAAGGCAGCGAGGCACCGAAAGCACACTGAGCCACTAACTAGATAGAACCATCCCGCCGATCCGCGCGACGCAAGCCCGCGAGCCACGCAGCCACGTGAGCCGCACTCGCGCCGCGCACGGCGGACACCACGAACACGTTGTCGTCGCAGGCCTTGCGGGCAGGATCACGCAGCGTCACGCGACGGCAGAAGCAAGCCAGAACGAGAGTATTGAGTGAACGTCTTCTTTGAGGAATCGGGCAGTTTCAAGGCCGGCAGCGTGCTGTCGAAGCAGGGCGACGCGTTCCAGGTCGAGTTGCCGGGCGGCCGTCGCGCGAAAGTGCGCGCTAAAGATGTGCTGATCGAGTTCGACAAGCCGAGTGCGGGCGAACTGATGCAGCAGGCCGACGCGGCCGCACAGGAAATCGATCTGGACTTCCTGTGGGAATGCGCGCCCGACGACGAATTCCCGTTCGCCACGCTCGGCGCCGACTACTTCGGCGAGCGTTTCGGCGCGGTCGAACGTGCAGCGCTGGTGCTGAAAATGCACGGCGCGCCGATCTATTTCCGTCGCAAAGGGCGTGGCCAATATCAGCGCGCGCCGCACGAGCAGTTGCAAATGGCGTTGGCGTCGCTGGAGCGCAAGCGTCAGCAAGGTCTGGTGCAGGCGCAATACGAGGAAGAACTGAAGGCCGGCACACTGCCGGACGCATTGGTCGGCAAGGCGCTCGGCCTGTTGACGCATCCCGACAAGAACACCATCGAATACAAGGCGCTCGAAGCCGCCGCCGCCGCGCGTGGTATTTCGCAGGCGAGTCTGATGCTCGAATGCGGCGGCATTCCGTCAGCGCGTGCATTGCACGAGGCGCGTTTCCTGTCGGAATACTTCCCGCACGGCGTCGGTTTTCCGGCTGTTAAGCCGGGCGCGCTGCCTGACGATCTGCCGGAAGCGAACGTCCAGGCGTTTTCGATCGACGACATCACCACCACCGAAATCGACGATGCGTTCTCGGTCGAGCATCTGGCCGACGGTCGCTTGCGGATCGGCGTGCACATTGCCGCGCCCGCGCTCGGCATCGCGCGCGGCGACGACGTCGATTCGATCGCGCGCACGCGTCTGTCGACCGTCTATATGCCCGGCGACAAGATCACGATGCTGCCGGACAGCGTCGTCGAAGCGTTCACGCTCGGTGAAGGCGCGTTGCGTCCGGCGTTGTCGCTGTATTCGATCGTCAATCGCGAGACGCAGGAAATCGTCGCGAGCGAAACGCGCGCGGAACGTGTGTTTATCAAGAGCAATCTGCGCCACAACACGCTGGATGAACTCGTGACGGAAGAGGCGCTGGCCGCCGGCACCGGCGACTATCCGCATAAGGAAGACATCGCGGTGCTGTGGCCGTTCGCGCAGGCGCTGTTCGAAAAGCGTCAGGCGGCGCGCGCGGGTTACGGGCTGAAGCGCGAAGTTCAGCGCAATACCGACTTCAACTTCTACGTCGACGAAGAACACATCACGATCACGCCGCGCCGTCGCGGTTCGCCGCTCGACACGATCGTCGCGGAACTGGCGATTCTCGCGAACTCGTCGTGGGGCGCGTTCCTGCACGATCACGGCGTGCCGGGCATCTATCGCTCGCAACGCGCGTTCGGCACGCCGACCGGCCCGAAGCGCACGCGGATGCAGACCAACGCCGCGCCGCACGAAGGGCTGGGCGTGTCGCAATATGCGTGGAGCACGTCGCCGCTGCGCCGTTACGTCGATCTGGTGAATCAGTGGCAATTGCTCGCGTGCGTGCAGCATGGCGTCACCGCGAAGCTGGCCGCGCCGTTCAAGCCGAAAGACGCGGATCTGTTCGCGGTGGTCCAGGGTTTTGACGACACTTACACGGCATACGCCGATCATCAGCGCCGGATGGAATATTTCTGGTGCTTGCGCTGGCTGAAGCAGGAAGGCAAGAAGCAGGTCGTCGCGTCGGTCGTGAAGGGCGATCTGGTTCGTCTCGAAGAAGTACCGCTGCTGCTGCACGTGCCGGGTCTCGGCGTGCATGCACGCGGTACGCGGATCATGCTCGAAGTGATGGGCATCGACGAACTGACGGTGGAAGCGTCGGTGCGTCCGCTGCATGTGCTCGACGCGCCGGTCGTGTCGAGCGGCGCTGAGGCGGAAGCCGAAGAAGCGGACGAAAGCGACGAAGAGGTGATCGACGCGGCCGATGCATCGGCGGAAAGCGAAGCCGAAGCGCAGGCCGAAGCCGATCTCGACAACGCGGCCGCATCGCCGCAAGCCGACAGCGCAGCGGCCGACGCCGATGCCTCCGATGCCGCACCGCAACCCGAGCAGGAGCGCGAGCAATGAGCACGTCATCGAGTCAGCCGCGCGATCGTTACGCGGTGATCGGCAATCCGATCGCGCATAGCAAGTCGCCCGCCATTCACGCGCGCTTTGCCGAGCAAACCGGCGAGGCCGTCGAATACGGCCGGCTGCTCGCGCCGGTGGACGGCTTCGTGCCGCACGTGCGCGCGTTTATCGACGCCGGCGGTCGCGGGATGAATGTCACGGTGCCGTTCAAGCTCGACGCGCATGCGTTTTCCACGCGCCTGTCGGCGCGTGCGGCGGCGGCGGGCGCGGTCAATAACGCTGAAGTTCGATGCGTCGGGTGTGTATGGCGATAACACCGACGGCTTCGGCCTCGTCCACGATATCGAAGCGAATCTCGGTACGTCGCTGAAAGGCGCGCGTATCTTGCTGCTCGGCGCAGGCGGCGCGGCGCGCGGCGTCGTGTTGCCGATGCTGGAACGCGCGCCGCATACGCTGACGATCGTCAACCGGACGGCAGCCAGGGCCAGCGAACTGGTCGAACAGTTTGCGACGTCGGCGCGCGACGCATCGTGCAAGATCGGCGGCGGCAGCGCGCAGGCCATCGAGCCGGGTCAATACGACGTGATCGTCAACGCGACGGCGGGCAGTCTCGACGCGTCGCTGCCGGAGTGCGACGATCGTGCGTTCGGGTTGGGCACGCTCGCGTACGACATGATGTACAGCGCGCATCCGACCGTGTTCATGGAGCACGCGCGCAAGCTCGGCGCGCGGGCCGCGGACGGGCTCGGGATGCTGGTCGAGCAGGCGGCGGAATCGTTCTTCGTCTGGCGCGGCGTGCGGCCTGACGGCGCGCCGGTGCTGGCGGAATTGCGCGCGATGCTGAACGCGCACGCCGACAGCTGATCGCACCGGACGCACCCGGTTAGCGTGCGTTTCGCGTCCGTTTCGCGTCCATTTCGCGGCCGGCCGCCCGAGCATCCAGTATCAACATCACTCTCCCGCCAACCTCACGCGACCCGCACCAACATGACAACGACAAAACGCGTCAGCCGGCCCGGTCCGGCACGGTGGTGTGTGTATCTGGTGGGCGTGGTCGCGCTCGCGTGGCTGGCGACGCAGGCGTTCTACTTCGCGCAGATTGCCGTATGGAACTGGGTGAATCCGCAGTCGACCGCGTTTATCCGCTCCGACGCGTGGCGCTTGTCGCAAGATCGGCCCGACCTCGCGATCCAGCGGCAATGGGTGCCGTACGACCAGATTTCGCGCAATCTGAAGCGCGCGATCATCGCGTCCGAAGACGCGAACTTCGTCAATAACAACGGCTACGAAACCGATGCGATCCTGCAAGCGTGGGAGAAAAACAAGTCGCGCGGCAAGATCGTGCGCGGCGGTTCGACGATCACGCAGCAACTTGCCCGCAACCTGTTTCTGTCGCGCGAGAAAAGCTATATCCGCAAAGGCCAGGAGCTGATCATCACGTGGATGCTCGAAACCTTGATGGATAAGGAACGTATCTTCGAGATCTATCTGAATTCGGTGGAGTGGGGCAACGGCGTGTACGGCGCCGAGGCCGCTGCGCATTACTACTACAAGACGACCTCGTCGAAGCTGACGGCGGGACAGTCGGCGCGGCTCGCGGTGATGCTGCCGCGCCCGAAATACTTCGACGAACATCGCGGTTCCGCATATCTGGCCCAGCGCGCCGGCGTGATCGCCCGGCGGATGGGCGCGGCCGAATTGCCGCAGTAAGTTGCGCGGCCACGCAATACACCCGCATGGCCGCGTGACTCAGCTTGCCGTCACCGCTTCGTCGTGCGGATAGCGCAACGACCGCTGAAAACGCGGACCGTAGTTGACCAGCGTATCTTTGCTTTCGTCCGCGAGATGCACGATGCCGATCGGCGCGTGCGGCGGCAGCGGATCGTTGAGCGTGCGCCGTTGTGGATCGAACACCGGGACGGCCAGATGACACATCCAGTTGCAGGTTGACGGCAACGGATGCACGGTCAGCCGCCGCGTCCACAGCGCATGATTCAGCGCGGTCTGGTCGCACAGCATGGTGCCGCCGCTCGCCGACACCCCTTTCTGCATGTCGTTTGCCCACGCCTGCCAGTGCGGCGCGTCGCGCAACAACGCGAATACCCCCGAGTTGTAATAGAAGTTCGAGTGCAGAAGCGGTGCCGCGGCGTCGCCGAAATATTCGCGCAATTGCGTCTCGCGCCGATCACGCTCACTGTCTTCCGCATAGGACGGATCGAGTTCCGGGACGATCGCGATCGCGCCGCCGGTGGCCGCGTCGATCAACGCGTGCAGCGCGGACGGGTCTTGCACCCAGGCGTCGCTGTCGATCCACACATAGAGGTCGTAGCCGGGAAAATGACGCGGCAGGAACGGGCGGCTGGTCATCGCACGCAAATGCGGCGAGCGGTCTTTGATGGACTCGTGGATGCCGGTCAACTCCCAGCCGGGCGCGACGACGTGCGTGACGTTCTGCTCGACCCAATGGCGGTTCAGCGGGCTCAAGCCGACATCCAGGCAGGCGATGCCGTCGAACGGATGTAACTGGCCGGCGTGTTTCAGCGACGCGAGGAGCCCACGAAACAGCGGCATGTACGCGTCGCTGGTGGCGGTGACGATCAGGGTTTGCATGGTACGTGTGGACAGGCGCGCAGTGAGAAGGGCTCGCGGGGCGCTGTCTTTTTCCTGCTATTTAAGAGTTATCGACAGTACCTGCGACGCGCGACGCCGTTAATCGGACTCTGCCCAATCGGGCCGAATCGCGCAGCCCGGTTTGCCATCTAAAATAAAAGCGGCATTCACTGGACGGTGAATGCCGCTTTCGATTGAACCAATAAACCTGGCTGATTTACTCGAAGTAATACTTGACGCCGATGGTAAAGCTGTCATTGCGACGATTCGTGCCTTCGGTGCGCGACGTATCGGTGGTCCATTCGGCGGCGACGTTGAGGTGTCGATAAACGTGCGCCTCGGTGCCGATGCCGTAATGCAGCCGCGCATTCGGATACGAACCGGTAATGCCGATGCGCGCATATGGCATGAAGCGGCCAAACGGCATGCCGACTTTCGCGTCGATGCCGCCGTCTTTGCCTGTCGTCGAACCGTTGTGCAGATCCATGAACGCTTCCGCACCGACGATCAGCGGACCGACGTCGAAGCCATAGCCGGCGGTCACGCCGACGAAATTCGAGCCGTGACGCGGCAACGCGACATGACCCGCTGCATTCGAAAGATTCCGGCCCGTTTTCATACCCACATAGACGCCGGAAAAATCGGCGCCCGCGATCTTTGCCGTGGTCGGTGCGTCGGTCGCGGTATCCGCATGTGCATTAACGTGTACTACACCTGCGAGCGCTAAAACTGACGCAGTGATCAGATATTTCTTGAGATTAAACATAGTTGAATAAATCGATACGCCCAATAAGGTCTGCTAATTCTGAAATGTTATTGGAATGTAAATTCCGGATTTCAGACGCGCTGTCTGATGAAATTCCAAACTGCAGCGAGACTAATTGCGCGTGTCTTGAGATCGTATAGGACGAATCTCAAACAACACCGTGTGGATTTTTGATTAACCTCAGATTTGCTGAGCGTTAATTAAGAAGTCGGGAAAAATTGCAGGCCCCGCCAGGAAATAATCGATCGTTGTCAGATTAGGGCGGCGCGCACCGGCGCGAGCGCTCGCCGTGTCGTAGAAATCCCACTATCTGACGCTTACATTCACATATTGGTGAATCCTAAAAAAGCGCCCTACAATCCGAACCAACAAGCCAACAGGCAAAAGTGCCAGGCGTGATCCGCTGCAGACTCTGCACCGGGCGCCCGGCGACGAATCGGAGACAGTCACCATGCTCAAGTCTTTCAGACCGGACGCACGCGCACGCTGCGCTTCGTCCGCTGCACGTCTGCCAGCCCAGCCTCGCCCGTCCGCGTTCGCGGTCAGCGCGTCGGCTCAGGCGCCCGCCATCACTGGCCGTTCCGCGCAATTCGCGCGCTAACGTCGATACGTCAACCTCTCGCAAACGTCATTCGCCATGAACAAAGCGATGTCCAATGACGCCGCCGGAGCCGCAAGCTCCGCCGCGCCGCAGCCGCGAAACGAGGCAGCGGACGCCGTCCACGAGCGTGCCGCCGTCGATTCGACGGGATCAACCGCAGCGAACGGCGCGAACGGCGGCCAGGCCGCCCGCAAGCTCGCCGCACTTCCCGCCACCGGCGACAGCATCGGTTTGCCGAGCACGTTGCTCGACATCACGCCGCAGCAGGCCGGCACGCAAACGCTGTTGCGCGGTCTCGCGATTCTCGAAGCCGCGGCCGCCGGCGTGCGCGATCTGCGTACGTTCGGCGCTGCGCTCGGCACGACCCGCAGCACCACGCATCGGCTGGTCAGTAGCCTCGTCCAGGCGCGCTATCTGCGCCAGGTGCCAGGCGGCTATCTGCTCGGACCGAAGCTGATCGAACTCGGCACCATCGCGCTCGAACAGATGCCGTTGACGGCGGTAGCGCGCCCGCACCTCGAAGCGCTTGCCGACCACACGCTCGACACGATTCACCTCGGCGTGCGCGACGGCGACGACGTGTTGTATATCGACAAGATTCCCGGCACGCGCGGCCTTGAAATGCGCTCGCGCGTTGGCCACCGGATGCCGCTCGCATCGACCGGAATCGGCAAGGCGATGATGCTCGATCTCACGCCCGACGCATGGCAGTCGATGTTCGACGCATCGCGCCGCGCGCTGGCCGGTGTCAGCTTCACGCCCGACAACCGTCCCGACGCGACCACCTTCATGCAGCGGATGACGAACTATTCGACGGGCGGCTTCACGTTCGATCTGGAAGAAAACGAAGCGTCGATCCGTTGCGTGGCCGCGCCGGTGCGCGACGCGTCGGGTGCGATCGTCGCGGCGCTGTCGGTGGCGAGCACGATTCCGTATATGTCGCTCGAACGGATGGACGAGCTGATTCCAGTCGTGCAGCGCGAAGCGCGCGCGATCTCCGAGGAACTCGGTTGGCGCGCGCCGCAACCCGCGACCCGCAGGATCAAACGATGACCCGACCCGCCACCGTGACACCTGCCGAATCCATCGCCGAAACGCCCGTCACAAGCGTTTCCGCCGCAGCCGCACACGAGGCCGCGCTGATCGCGCTGGACTGGGGCACGACTTCGCTGCGCGCCTATCTGTTCGATGCGACCGGCAACGTGCTCGCGACCCGCGAATCGAAGGCGGGCATCATGAATCTGCCGCGTCCGGCTGCCGAAGGCGGTTTCGACGCTGCGTTCGATTCAGTCTGCGGCGACTGGCTCGCGAGCACGCCGGGTTTGCCGGTGATCGCGGCGGGCATGGTCGGCAGCGCGCAAGGCTGGACCGAAGCGCCGTATGTCGATGCACCGGCCACCGCCGACGCGCTGGTCGCGGGCATCGTCCGCGTGACGGCCGCTTCGGGCGCGACCGTCAATATCGTGCCGGGCGTGCTGCAACGCGGCGAGCTGCCGAACGTGATGCGCGGCGAGGAAACGCAGATTTTCGGCGCATTGAGCGAGCGCGCCGACGATGCCGCGAACGCCGCGGCCGCGCAGCCCGATGCGTTGATCGGTTTGCCGGGCACGCACGCGAAATGGGTGACGGTGCGCGCCGGCCGGATCGAACGTTTTCACACGTTTATGACGGGCGAAGTGTTTGCCGCGCTGCGCGACCACACGATTCTCGGACGCACGATGCAGCTTCCCGCGCATCCGGACGGCGACGCGTTTCTGCGCGGCGTGCGGATCGCGCGCGACGAAGGCCGCGCCGGCTGTTCTCGCAACGATTTTCAGCACGCGCACGCTGGGCTTGACCGGTCAGCTCGCCGGCGATCGGCAGCCGGACTATCTGTCGGGCCTGCTGATCGGACACGAACTCGCCGGACTGGACGCCGCGCTGGTCGAGCAGCAGCAGGGCGGGCTCGCGGGCCGGTCGCTGCAACTGATCGGCAACGAAGGATTGTGCGAACGCTATCGCGTCGCGCTGGCCGAATTCGGCTGCGTCGATGCAGCGCCGGTCGATAACGCCACCGAGCGCGGACTCTGGCGCGTCGCCACGCAAGCAGGTCTGGTGCACGCGGCGTCGGCCGCGCCGCGCGCGGGCTGAGCGCGCGACGCCCAAGCGCCAGCCACGACCGCCACGACCGCAGACCCGAAGCCCGAACATACACAGCACGCGACACCGCAGACGAACGCCGCCACGACACAAGGAACCGATATGCAACCTCACATCAATCTGCCTGGCCCGTACGAACCGCACGCCGGTCTGATGGCCGCATTCGCCGCGTGTCCGCTGATCGCGATCATGCGCGGCATCACGCCCGACGATGCCGCCGCGCACGGTCAGGCGTTGTACGAAGCCGGTTTCCGGATCATCGAAGTGCCGCTGAATTCGCCGCGGCCGTTCGACAGCATCGCGGCGATCCGTCAGGTGTTGCCCGCCGACGCGATCGTCGGCGCGGGCACGGTGCTGCACGCGAGCTATGTCGACGATCTGAAAGCGGCGGGCGGCGAACTGGTCGTGATGCCGCATAGCGATCCGGACGTGGTGCGCGCCGCGAAAGCGCAAGGGCTCGCATGCGCGCCCGGCGTCGCCACGCCGACCGAAGCGTTTATCGCGCTGAAAAACGGTGCCGACGTGCTGAAGATGTTCCCGGCCGAGCAACTCGGTTGCATCGTCGTGAAAGCATGGCGCGCGGTGATCGCGAAAGAAGTGCCGCTGGTGCCGGTCGGCGGGATCACGCCGGACAACATGGGCCCGTTCCTGAGCGCGGGCGCGAACGGCTTCGGTCTCGGCTCGGCGCTGTACAAGCCGGGCCAGACGCCGGCCGTGACCGCGTCGCACGCGAAGGCGTTCATCAACGGTTTGCGGATCGCGCGGGCAGGCGCGGCGAAATGAACCGTCTCGCCGACAAGGTCGCGATGATCACCGGCGCCGGGCGCGGCATCGGCGCGGCGATCGCGCTCGCGTTCGCCCGCGAAGGCGCGGCCGTGGTGCTCGCGGAACTCGATCTCGACATGGCGCAGCAAACCGCGAAGCAGATCGAAAACGCGTGCGCGGCGAACGGCGTCTCCGGCGCGCGGGTGCGGGCGGTCCAGACCGACGTGACGCTGTCGGCGTCGGTGCAGCACGCGGTCGGCGAAGCGGAGCATGCGTTCGGCAAGATCGACGTGCTGGTGAACAACGCGGGCATCAACGTGTTCTGCGATCCGCTGACGATGACCGACGACGACTGGCGCCGCTGCTTCGCGGTCGATCTCGACGGCGTGTGGAACGGTTGCCGCGCGGTGTTGCCGGGCATGGTCGAACGTCGCGCGGGCAGCATCGTCAACATCGCATCGACACACAGTTTCAAGATCATTCCAGGCTGCTTTCCGTATCCGGTCGCCAAGCACGGCGTGATCGGCCTGACGCGCGCGCTCGGCATCGAATACGCGCCGCGCAACGTGCGCGTGAACGCGATTGCGCCCGGCTATATCGAAACGCAACTGACGCTCGACTGGTGGAACGGCCAGGCCGATCCGGTCGCCGCGAAACAGGCGACGCTCGATCTGCAACCAATGGGCCGTATCGGCCAGCCGGAAGAAGTCGCGATGACGGCGGTGTTCCTCGCGTCGGACGAGGCGCCGTTTATCAACGCGAGTTGCATCACCGTCGATGGCGGTCGTTCGGCGCTGTATCACGACTGAACACACGTATCACCGAATAACGAAGTAACGAAAGTAGCAGCGGAAAAGATAGTGCGGTTACCGGACGACGCGCTGGCCGCGTGCGTCACACCGGGATAAGAAGACGCGGCCGATACCTTCTCGTTATCTGATAGTCAGGAGACAAAGATTATGAAACGCAGGATTTTCCTCACGCTGACGGCGGCAGCGGCTGCCGTGATGTTCAACGCACCGGTCGCGCAGGCGGCTGACCCGGTCAAGATCGGCTTTCTGGTGAAGCAGCCGGAAGAGCCGTGGTTCCAGGACGAGTGGAAGTTCGCCGAAATGGCCGCCAAGGCGAAGGGCTTCACGCTGGTGAAGATCGGCGCGCCTTCGGGCGAGAAGGTGATGAGCGCAATCGACAACCTGGCCGCCCAAAAGGCGCAAGGCTTCGTGATCTGCACGCCGGACGTGAAGCTCGGACCGGGCATCGTCGCGAAGGCGAAGGCTGACGGACTGAAGATGATGACGGTCGACGATCGTCTGGTCGACGGCGCGGGCAAGCCGATCGAAGCCGTGCCGCACATGGGCATCTCGGCTTACAACATCGGCAAGCAGGTCGGCGACGGCCTGGCGGCGGAAATCAAGAAGCGCGGCTGGAACATGGCGGACGTCGGTGCCATCGACGTCACGTACGAACAGCTGCCGACCGCGCATGACCGCACGTCGGGCGCGACCGACGCGCTGGTCGCCGCCGGTTTCCCGAAGGCGAACATCATCATGGCGCCGCAAGCGAAGACCGACACGGAAAACGCGTTCAACGCAGCCAACATCGCGCTGACGAAGAACCCGAAGTACAAGCACTGGGTCGCTTACGCGCTGAACGACGAAGGCGTGCTCGGCGCAGTGCGCGCAGCGGAAGGCCGCGGCTTCAAGGCGGACAACATGATCGGCATCGGCATTGGCGGTTCGGAATCGGCGATGAACGAATTCAAGAAGCCGAACCCGACCGGTTTCTACGGCACGGTGATCATCAGCCCGAAGCGCCACGGCGAAGAAACCTCGGAACTGATGTACGACTGGATCACGGCCGGCAAGGAACCGCCGAAGCTGACGCTGACGACCGGCATGCTGGCGACGCGCGACAACGTCGGCGAAGTCCGCGAAAAGATGGGCCTCGCGTCGAAGTAAGCGTGGCGTGACGTAGCTGCAACGCAAAAAAACAGAAGCAATCGACGAAGCAGTAGAGACAGACCGCGCCGCGCCCACGAGGCGCTGCGCGGTTCATTCGATGGAACAGGAGGCAAAGTGTCAGCGACGCTGCGTTTTGACAATATCGGCAAGGTGTTTCCAGGCGTGCGTGCGCTCGACGGCGTGTCATTCGACGTGAACGCCGGCCAGGTTCACGGCCTGATGGGCGAAAACGGCGCAGGGAAATCGACCCTGCTGAAGATTCTCGGCGGTGAATATCAGCCGGATTCCGGCCAGATCCTGATCGACGGCAACGAGGTGCGCTTCGGTAGCGCGGCCGCGTCGATCGCATCGGGCATCGCGGTGATTCACCAGGAGCTGCAATACGTCCCCGACCTGACAGTCGCGGAAAACCTGCTGCTCGGCGCGTTGCCGAACGCGCTCGGCTGGGTGAAGAAGCGCGAGGCGAAGCGTTTCGTGCAGGAGCGTCTGCAGGCGATGGGCGTCGGGCTCGATCCGAACGCGAAGCTGCGCAAGCTGTCGATCGCGCAGCGTCAGATGGTCGAAATCTGCAAGGCCTTGCTGCGCAACGCGCGCGTGATCGCGCTCGACGAACCGACCAGTTCGCTGTCGCATCGCGAGACCGAAGTGCTGTTCAAGCTGGTGCGCGATCTGCGCGCCGACAATCGCGCGCTGATCTATATCTCGCACCGGATGGACGAGATCTACGAACTCTGCGACGCGTGCACGATTTTCCGCGATGGCCGCAAGGTGGCGTCGCATCCGTCGCTGGCCGACGTGAAGCGCGACACCATCGTCTCGGAGATGGTCGGGCGCGAAATCGCGGACATCTATAACTACTCGCCGCGCGAACTCGGCGAAGTGCGCTTCGCGGCGGAAGCGATCGAAGGTCACGCGCTGAAAGAACCGGCGAGCTTCGAAGTGCGTCGCGGCGAGATCGTCGGCTTTTTCGGGCTGGTCGGCGCGGGCCGCAGCGAACTGATGCACCTCGTGTACGGCGCGGACAGCAAGAAGGCCGGCGAGCTGATGCTCGACGGCAAGCCGATCAAGGTGCGCAGCGCCGGCGAAGCGATCCGTCACGGCATCGTGCTGTGTCCGGAAGACCGCAAGGAAGAAGGCATCGTCGCGATGGCGACCGTGGCGGAAAACATCAATATCAGTTGCCGGCGCCATTACCTTCGCGGCGGGATTTTCCTCGACCGCAAGAAGGAAGCGGAAACCGCCGACCGGTTTATCAAGCTGCTGAAGATCAAGACGCCGAGCCGCCGTCAGAAGATCCGTTTTCTGTCGGGCGGCAATCAGCAGAAAGCGATTCTGTCGCGCTGGCTGGCCGAGCCGGACCTGAAAGTCGTGATCCTCGACGAACCGACACGCGGCATCGACGTCGGCGCGAAGCACGAAATTTACAACGTGATTTATCAACTGGCCGAACGCGGCTGCGCCATCGTGATGATTTCGTCGGAATTGCCGGAAGTGCTCGGCGTGTCCGACCGGATCGTCGTGATGCGGCAAGGGCGCATTTCCGGACAACTGCCGCGCGCGCAGGCGAACGAGCAGTCCGTGCTGAGCCTGGCGTTGCCGCAAAGCTCGACCGAATTGCGGTCCGTGCCGGAAGCGGCATAAAGCAACGTAGACACCACACCGAATTGACCGATCGACCCGTGACGAACGGGAGGAGCAATCACATGCAAGCCAGAGAAAACCTCGCGCAACAGGCCGCCAAGAGCGCCGCCGATGCGCTGATTCCGCAACCGAACGACAAGGCGAAATGGTGGCAGCAGATCACCGAATACAGCCTGATCGTGATTTTCGTCGTGATGTTCGTGACGATGTCGCTGACCGTCGATCACTTCTTCTCGATCGAGAACATGCTCGGCCTCGCGCTGTCGATCTCGCAGATCGGCATGGTCGCGTGCACGATGATGTTCTGTCTCGCATCGCGCGACTTCGACCTGTCGGTCGGCTCGACGGTCGCGTTTGCGGGTGTGCTGTGCGCGATGGTGCTCAACGCGACCGGCAACACGTTTATCGCGATCGTCGCGGCGGTGGCGGCGGGCGGCGTGATCGGTTTCGTCAACGGCGCGGTGATCGCGTATCTGCGCATCAACGCGCTGATCACGACGCTGGCCACGATGGAAATCGTGCGCGGCCTCGGCTTTATCGTGTCGCACGGTCAGGCGGTCGGCGTGTCGTCGGATACGTTTATCGCGTTGGGCGGACTGTCGATGTTCGGCGTGTCGCTGCCGATCTGGGTCACGCTGCTGTGCTTCATCGTGTTCGGCGTGATGCTGAACCAGACCGTCTACGGCCGTAACACGCTGGCGATCGGCGGCAATCCGGAAGCATCGCGACTGGCCGGTATCAATGTCGAACGCACGCGCGTCTACATTTTCCTGATCCAGGGCGCGGTGACGGCGCTGGCCGGCGTGATCCTCGCATCGCGTATTACATCGGGTCAGCCGAACGCGGCGGAAGGCTTCGAGCTGAACGTGATTTCGGCGTGCGTGCTGGGCGGCGTGTCGCTGCTCGGCGGCCGCGCGACGATTTCCGGCGTCGTGATCGGCGTGCTGATCATGGGCACCGTCGAAAACGTGATGAACCTTCTGAACATCGACGCGTTCTATCAATACCTCGTGCGCGGCGCGATCCTGCTGGCCGCCGTGCTGCTCGACCAGTTGAAGAACCGCGGCTCGCGCGATTGAGCGCACGCATCCGCATTCACGAAACCCGCAAACAAGGAACCGTAACGATGTCGTCACCCGCCAACGCGACCGCCCGTCAG
Organism: Paraburkholderia sp.; assembly: GCF_028283785.1. Taxonomy (GTDB): domain Bacteria; phylum Pseudomonadota; class Gammaproteobacteria; order Burkholderiales; family Burkholderiaceae; genus Paraburkholderia. Next base: position 131,436 of record NZ_JAPWKB010000019.1, read on the forward strand.
GCCCACAGCCCTTACGCGCGCTATCCGAGCCTGGAAGACCGCACGGTGCTGATCACCGGCGGCGCGACCGGCATCGGCGCGTCGTTCGTCGAGCATTTCGCAGCGCAGGGTGCGCGCGTCGCGTTCTTCGATATCGACGCGAGCGCTGGTGAAGCGCTGGCCGGCCGGCTCGGCGATTCGCGTCATGCGCCGCTGTTTCTGTCGTGCGATCTGACCGATATCGACGCGCTGAGGCGAGCCATCGCCGACGTGCGTGCGGCGATCGGTCCGATCGGCGTGCTGATCAACAACGCCGCGAACGACCGCCGTCACACCATCGCCGACGTCACGCCGGAATCGTTCGACGCCGGTATCGCGGTCAACGTGCGGCATCAGTTTTTCGCCGCGCAAGCCGTGATCGACGACATGAAAGCGGCGGGCGGCGGTTCCATCGTCAATCTCGGCTCGATCAGCTGGATGTTGAAGAACGGCGGTTATCCGGTCTACGTGATGTCGAAATCGGCAGTGCAAGGTTTGACGCGCGGCCTCGCGCGCGATCTCGGGCCGTTCAATATCCGTGTCAATTCGCTGGTGCCGGGTTGGGTGCTGACGGACAAGCAGCGCAAGCTGTGGCTCGACGACGCGGGCCGCCGGGCAATCGCGGAAGGGCAGTGCATCGACGCGGAACTCGCGCCGGAAGATATTGCGCGGATGGCGCTGTTCCTCGCCGCCGACGACAGCCGGATGTTGACCGCGCAAGACGTGATCGTGGACGGAGGCTGGGCATGAGTTCGGGCGAACGCACACCGGCATCCCTGCAAGCCAGCTTGCTGATCGACGCGAAGAACACGCTCGGCGAAGGCGCGACGTGGTGCGCGCGCACCGGCCGGTTCTACTGGACCGATATCGAAGGGCGGCAGCTGTCGCGTTACGATCCGCGCGACGGCAGCGTCGTCGCGTGGGCGATGCCCGAGCGTCTCGCCACCTTCGCGTTGTGCGACGATCCGGGCGTGTTGCTGCTCGGACTCGCGTCGCGGTTGGCGTTTTTCGATCTTGCGACCGAAGCGCTCACGGCGATCGTCGATGTCGAGCCGGGGCTGAATACGCGCACCAACGACGGTCGCTGCGATCGTCAGGGACGCTTCGTGTTCGGCACGAAAGACGAGGCGTCGCCGGTGAGGAAAGTGGGCGGGTTTTATCGTCTGAATCACGATCTGACGCTCGAACGCTTGCCGTTGCCCGCGCCGTCGATTGCGAATTCGATTGCTTTCAGTCCCGACGGCGCGACGATGTATTACTGCGATTCGCCCGATCTGGCGATCCGCGCATGCGACTATCGCGCTGACGGCAGCATCGCGAACGACCGCGAATTCGTCACGCTGACCGACCCGAGCGGCGAACCCGACGGCTCGACCATCGACGCCGACGGCGGCCTGTGGAACGCGCAATGGGGCGGCGCGCGGGTGGTGCGGTACGGCGCCGACGGCGTCGAGACCGAACGCGTGAGCGTACCGACCGCGCAACCGAGTTGCGTCGCGATTGGCGGTCCGGACGGCGACACGCTGTACATTACGAGCGCGAGCGTCGGTCTCGACGCGGCAGCGCTCGCCGGCGATCCGCACGCGGGCGGCGTGTTCAGCGCGACGCCCGGCCGTCGCGGTCTGCCGGAACCGGTGTTTGCCGGTTCGCCGCGTGTCGACTGACCGATCGACGGGGTAATCCGGGCAGTCGCGGTTCAGTTGTGCCGTTTTCCATGTTTTGGGTTGTGTAGATGCAGTCGCGGTGAACACCATAAGAAAGCATCCAGCAGCATGCAGTTCGGACCTGAAGAGGCGGCCGCGACGTGATGTCGGCAAGTCGCCCACCACCCCCTGTCAGCGATGACGGGAAAGTCCCACGCCTCTCGATGGAGCCTGATATGACTGTCGCGCATCTCGTTTCTCCTTCCACGCAGACGCGCCGCTCGCGGCTGGCTGCTGCGGCCAATCCGGTGCTGGCCGGTCCGAGTACCTCCGCGGTTGCCGTCGGCGAGACGAGCGGCGGCGAAGTGGCCTGCGTCACGCTCGCGAACGCGCATTTGCGGCTCGACGTCGCGCCGTCGCTCGGCGGCGGGCTCACGCGCTTCGACTATCGCAACGACGGCGCGTTGACGCCGATCTTCCGCCGTTGCCGCCACGTCGCCGTCGACACCGATCCCGAACAGCTCGCGTGTTATCCGTTGCTGCCGTATTCGAACCGGATCGGCGGCGGGCATTTCAGCGCGTCCGGACGGCGCGTCGAGGTGCCGCGCAATCGTGACGGCGAAACGCTGCCGATTCACGGCGACGGCTGGCTCGCGAACTGGGAAGTCGCCGACGTGGTCGAGCGTGAAAGCGTGCGGCTGACGCTCGATCGTCGCGACGGCAAGCCGTACGCGTATCGCGCGACGCAAACCTACGCGCTCGACGGCCCGACGCTCGTGATCACGCTCGACATCGAAAACACCGGACGCGACGCGTTGCCGTTCGGGCTTGGCATCCATCCGTATTTCGTGCGTGACGCGAGCACGGAACTGTCGGCGGCGGCGGGCGGCTTGTGGCTGTCGGGCGGCGACTGGCTGCCGACGCGTCACGTTCAGGCGCCGCCGGCGTGGCAATTCGGCGTCGCGTATCCGTTGCCGGATTCGATCGTCAATCACGCGTTCACCGAGTGGAGCGGCACCGCGAGCGTGGTGTGGCCGAAACGCCGGTTGTCGCTGACGGTGTCCGCCGATACCGATTACTACGTGCTGTACACGCCGCCCGGCGAAGACTTTTTCTGCTTCGAGCCGGTCGATCATCCGATCAATGCGGTGAATCTGCCTGGCGGCGGCGTCGCGCATGGCATGACGCTGCTCGGCCGCGGCGAGTGCCTGACGCGGTCGTTCCGTTTTACCGTCGAGCGCACGGGTTTGCGCGCGATGGCGGGCGCGAAGGCCGGGCGTCGTCAGCAATAACGCGCGGCGGCGGATGAGTATCGCGGGCGCGGACGGGTAAAATACGCGCCTTCTCTTTGGCTCGCGCGAGACTCACCATGTCCAACTTTATCCAGACACTCAACGACGCGTGGCAGCGTACCCAATCGCTGCTGTGCGTCGGCCTCGACCCCGAGCCCAGCAAGTTCCCCGGCGCACTGGCCAACCGGCCCGACGCGATTTTCGAATTCTGCCGCACGATCGTCGATGCGACTGCGCCGTATGCGTCGTCGTTCAAGCCGCAAATCGCGTATTTCGCCGCGCATCGCGCGGAAGATCAGCTCGAACAGCTGATCGCGCATATCCACGCCAATCATCCGGGCTTGCCGGTGTTGCTCGACGCGAAGCGCGGCGATATCGGCAGCACCGCCGAGCAATATGCGCGCGAAGCGTTCGAACGCTATAACGCCGATGCGGTGACGGTGAACCCGTACATGGGTTTCGACTCGATCGAGCCGTATCTGGCGCATGAAGGCAAGGGCGTGATCGTGCTGTGCCGGACCTCGAATCCGGGCGGCTCCGATCTGCAGTTTCTGGATGTGGGCGGGCGTCCGCTGTATCAGACGGTGGCGCAGCTCGCGGCGGAAAAGTGGAATGCGAGCGGACAACTCTCGCTGGTGGTGGGCGCGACCTTCCCGAAGGAAATCGAAATCGTGCGCGGGATCGTCGGCGATATGCCCTTGCTGATTCCGGGCATCGGCGCGCAAGGCGGCGACGTGCAGGCAACCGTCCAGGCCGGCCGCACGGCAAACGGCACGGGCATGCTGATCAACTCGTCGCGCGCGATCATCTATGCCGGCAAAGGCGACGATTTCGCGGACGCAGCGGCGAAAGCGGCGATGGAAACGCGTGACCGGATCAATGCGTACCGGTGATGTTCCGCGTAGTCCCGTTGACCCGTGGACGCCGGGTCAACAACATGTCAGGCGGTGAATTTGCGATTTATATCCGTTTGGATATAATTGAAGCATGAAGCCAATGCGATTTCTCGGAGACTCGCTGAAGTGCTTGCGCGAGTTTCCGGAAGACGCCAGGCATGACGTGGGTTATCAACTCGACAAGGTCCAGCGCGGCCAGCAGCCGGACGACTTCAAACCCATGCCGACCATCGGCAGGGGCGTTGAGGAACTCCGTGTGTGGGACGACTCCGGAACATTTGCGCGTCGTATACACGGCGCGAATTGCGGATGCGGTTTATGTTTTACATGCCTTCCAGAAAAAGACTCAAGCCACGTCACAGCGCGACATCGATGTCGCGAAGACCCGGTTTAATGAACTGATCAGAGGGATGAAATGACGAAAACCGAAACCTACACCAGCGTCTGGGATGCACTCGCCGATACGCCGGAGGAGGCTGCCAATCTGCGCGCACGCGCAGAATTGATGCAGCAGATTGCAGCGGTGATCCAGCAGGGCGAATGGACGCAAGCCGAGGCCGCCGTGCACTGCGGTGTCACGCAACCGCGCGTGAACGACTTGTTGCGTGGACGGGTATCGCGATTTTCGCTCGACGCGCTGGTGAACATCGCAACGTCGCTCGGACGACGTGTGCATATCGAATTGCTGGCGGCCTGATCGCCCGTCGCACCCGTCCTATCCCAGCCGCGCAATCAACGTCGCGTGCGCGGGATACGCGTCGCGCAACGCACTCACGTCCGCCATCTCGAATTCGCTGAATTCGAATCCCGGCGCGACGGTGCAGCCCACCAGCGCGAAACCGGTCGCGTCGCGGCATTCCGCGGCGAACCAGAAACCCGCCGGCACGACCGCCTGAAACACCGTCCCCGCCTGCGTCAGCGGATTGCCGAGCCGATGCGTCGTCAGGACGCCCGCGTCGTCGATCATGTGGACGTCGAGCGGATCGCCTGCATAGAAGTGCCAGACCTCGTCGGAGCGAATCCGATGCCACGCCGAGTGCGCGCCGTCGCACAGCATGTAATAGATCGCCGTCGATGCCGACCGTGTCGCGTCGGCGGTATCGGCATCGGCTTCGCGGGTCACGCGTGCCGCCGACCGGTACGTCTCGCGATAAAACCCGCCTTCCGGATGCGGCACGAGATCGAGTTCGCGGATCAGTGCGGCTTGCGTGGCCGCAACGGTCGAAGCTGCGCACGGATCGAACGACATGGACGGACTCCGGTTTCCTAGCGCTCGCGCTCGTCGAGCAGCTTCAGCAGCCCGCGCAACGCGTGCGTGGCCGCCTGCACCCGAATCTGCTCGCGATCGCCCTTGAATACGATGGTCTCGATGTTCGTATGCAGCCGGTTGCACCACGCAAACGACACCATGCCGACCGGTTTCGTCTCGGTGCCGCCGCCCGGACCGGCCACGCCGGTGATCGACAGCGCGACCTGCGCGCGGCTGTTGCGCAACGCACCTTCGGCCATCGCACGCGCCACCGGTTCGCTGACCGCGCCGTGTCGGTCGATCAGATCGGCGGGCACGCCGATCATCTCGCTCTTGGCCTGATTCGAATACGTGACGAAACCACGGTCGAACCAGCCGCTGCTGCCGGAAATATCGGTGATCGCGGTCGCGACCATGCCGCCGGTGCACGATTCAGCCGTCGTCAACATCAGCCGTTCGTCGCGCAACCGGTTGCCGGCGCGGATTGCAAGTTGGTGAACCACGGAATCGGTAGGCATGATGTATCCAGCGAGGCGGAAACGGTCGGAGAAGCCGGGTTAAAGGTCAAACGGCCATGCGCCACAACGCAATCACGAGCAACGTGAAAAACGCGGCGACCAGATCATCGAACATGATCCCAAATCCACCTTTCAATCTGCGGTCGAAATAACGGATCGGCGGCGGTTTGACCATGTCGAAGAAGCGGAACACGACAAACGCCCAGAACTGACCCACCGGCGTCGCAGGCGTCACCATCAGCAACACCAGCCAGAACGCGACGATTTCGTCCCAGACGACCGGCGACGGATCGTCGATGCCCATTCTCCTGGCGGTGAAATCGCAGACCGGGATCCCGGCGAAAAAGCCAACGACGATCAGCACCGCCCATTCGAGAACGGTCAGATGCGGATTGAGCACCGCGAACGACGCCCACGCGAACAGCGTGCCGACCGTGCCCGGCATGATCGGCGACAGCCCGCTGCCGAAGCCGAGCGAAAACAGATGCAGCGGATGCGACAGCATGAAACGGGCGGTCGCGCGGCGTTTCTGCGCGGCGGACGGCGCGCCTTTCGCGCCGTCCGGGCCGTTCGGCCGGTTCGCGCTGCCGGGGCCGTTGGGGCCATTCGGACCATTGGAGCCGCTCGATCCACCTGATCCGTTGGCGCCGCTTGAGCCGTTTGAGCCACTCGCACCGTCGAACGAGGCCGGGCCGGTCGGGCTCGCGGGTGCGGGCGTGGGATCGCCGGACATCGCGAGCGGCGGGTGATCGTCGGCGGAGCCGAGCGGAAGTTCAGTCTGCATGGAAATGATCGAAGCCTTGCAACGTCAAGGTGAGCGGTGCGCCGTCTGCGTCGTGCCAGACAATGGCGTGAGGCGCGGCCGCGTGCGGCGCACTGTACGGTGCGCATATTGTACCGATGCGCGTCACCGCGACGCCCGCTGCGCGCCCCGCGTTTTCGACCGCGTCGCGCATCGCCGGCGACGCGGTGAAGCACAGTTCGTAATCGTCGCCGCCGGACAGCGTGCAACGTCGCTGGATCTCCGGCGTTAGCCGGCGCAACGCGTCGGAACGCGGCACGGCATCGGCATCGACGATTGCGGCCATATTCGACCGTTCGAGGATATGGCGCAGATCGCCGGCCAGTCCGTCCGACAGATCGAGCGCCGCGCGCGCGACGCCGCGTAACGCGAGCCCGAGCAGAATGCGCGGCTCCGGACGTTCGAGCGCGCGCCGAAATTGCGCGTGATCGGCATCGGCAAAGGCCGGATTCGCATGATCCACCGACCACTCGCCGCGAATCGCGCCGAGACCGGCGCGCGCATCGCCGAGCGTGCCGGACACCCAGATGTCGTCGCCGGCTTGCGCGGCGTCGCGGCGCAACGCGACGTCGGCCGGCACGCTGCCGAACACTGTCACGCATAGATTCAACGGACCGGCCGTGGTGTCGCCGCCGACCAGTTCGCAGCCGAACCGCTCGGCCAGTTCGAACAGCCCGGCGCTGAAGGCGGCAAGCCATGCTTCGTCGGCGCGCGGCAACGCGAACGCCAGCGTGAACGCTTGCGGCGCGGCGCCCATCGCGGCGAGGTCCGACAGGTTCACCGCGAGCGTCTTGTGACCGAGCGCGTGCGGATCGACATCGGGAAAGAAATGGCGGCCTTCGACCAGCATGTCGGTCGAAACGGCCAGCATTTCGCCCGGACGCGGGCTCAGCAGCGCGCAATCGTCACCGATGCCGAGCAACGCGGACGCGGCGTCCGGCACCGGGTGGCGCGCAGCGTGAGCGCGGGTGGCGGCGCGGCGCGCGAAGAAACGTTCGATCAGCGAAAACTCGGAAAGCATGAGGAAGGGTCCGTGCAGCAAAAACGGTTAAACCGGGAGCGATAAGCGCGACAAACGCATGGACGGCGGACCGGACGCGCGATTTGTGCGACGCAGCAAGTGTCTCGCAAATGTGCTTTGCGCTATCTGTCGTGCTGTTTCGGTCCTGGCAGTTGTGTTTCGATTGAAGGAATTGGCCGGGGGATTGGCGCTACAATGCGGTCGAACACCTATTCTAATCTGCCTTCAAAGCCCGCCTTATGTCGACTCCCGCCAATAGCAAACTCCGCGAAGCAGCCCTCGATTATCACGAATTCCCGACACCCGGGAAAATCGCAATCGCACCGACCAAGCAGATGATCAATCAGCGCGACCTCGCGCTGGCCTATTCGCCCGGCGTCGCGTTCGCGTGCGAAGCGATCGTCGAAAATCCGCTGAACGCAGCCCGCTTCACCGCGCGCAGCAACCTCGTGGGCGTGGTGACCAACGGCACCGCGGTGCTGGGGCTCGGCAATATCGGCCCGCTCGCGTCGAAGCCGGTCATGGAAGGCAAGGCTGTCCTGTTCAAGAAGTTCGCCGGTATCGACGTGTTCGACATCGAGTTGAACGAATCGGACCCGCACAAGCTGGTCGATGTGATCGCTGCGCTGGAACCGACTTTCGGCGGGATCAACCTCGAAGACATCAAGGCGCCGGACTGCTTTATCGTCGAACGCGAAGCGCGCAAGCGCATGAAGATCCCGGTCTTCCACGACGACCAGCACGGTACCGCGATCGTCGTGGCCGCGGCCATCACGAATGGCCTGAAAGTGGTCAACAAGGAAATTTCGAAGGTCAAGCTGGTCGCGTCGGGCGCAGGTGCTGCCGCGCTGGCCTGTCTGGACCTGCTGGTCGACCTCGGCCTGTCGCTCGAAAACATCCTCGTGACAGATCTGGCCGGTGTGGTCTACAAGGGCCGCGTCGAACTGATGGACCCGGACAAGGAGCGTTTCGCCCGCGAAACCGACGCGCGCACGCTGTCCGAAGCGATCGAAGGCGCCGACATTTTCCTGGGTCTGTCCGCCGGTGGCGTGCTGAAGCAAGACATGGTCAAGAAGATGGGTGACAAGCCGCTGATTCTCGCGCTTGCCAACCCGACGCCGGAAATCCTGCCGGAACTGGCGCTGGAAGTGCGTCCGGACGCGGTGCTGTGCACGGGCCGCACGGACTATCCGAATCAGGTCAACAACGTGCTGTGTTTCCCGTTCATCTTCCGCGGCGCGCTGGATGCGGGCGCGACGACGGTGACGCGTGAAATGGAAATCGCGACGGTCAATGCCATCGCGGAACTGGCGCGTCAGGAACAGAGCGATATCGTCGCCACGGCGTATGGCATTCAGGATCTGTCGTTCGGACCGGAATACCTGATTCCGAAGCCGTTCGATCCGCGTCTGATCGTCAAGATCGCGCCGGCGGTGGCCAAGGCGGCGATGGATTCGGGCGTCGCTACCCGTCCTATCGAAGATATGGACGCGTACGAGCAGCATCTGCAGCAATTCGTCTATCACAGCGGTACGACGATGAAGCCGATTTTCCAACTGGCGCGCAGCGTCGAGTCGGACAAGAAGCGCATCGTGTTCGCCGAGGGCGAGGAAGAGCGCGTGCTGCGCGCGGTGCAGATCGTCGTCGACGAAAAGCTTGCGAAGCCGATCCTGATCGGCCGTCCGGCGGTGATCGAGCAGCGTATCGCGCGTTATGGCCTGCGTCTGGTCGCAGGCCAGGATTACACGGTCGTCAACACGGATCACGACGAGCGCTATCGCGATTTCTGGAAGTCGTATCACGAGATGATGGCGCGCAAGGGCATCAGCGCGCAGATGGCGAAGCTGGAAATGCGCCGCCGCACGACGCTGATCGGCTCGATGCTGGTGAAGAAGGGCGAAGCGGACGGCATGATCTGCGGCACGATCAGCACGACGCACCGTCACCTGCACTTCATCGATCAGGTGATCGGCAAGCGCGAAGGTTGCAGCGTGTACGCCGCGATGAACGCGCTGGTGTTGCCGGGCCGTCAGATTTTCATCGTCGATACGCACGTGAACGTCGATCCGACGCCGGAAGAGCTGGCCGAGATCACGATCATGGCAGCCGAGGAAGTGCGTCGCTTCGGGATCGAACCGAAGGTTGCGCTGGTGTCGCATTCGAACTTCGGCACGAGCAATGCGCCGACCGCGCTGAAGATGCGCGCAACGCTCGAATTGCTGAAAGAACGTGCGCCGGATTTGCAGGTTGACGGTGAAATGCACGGCGACGTCGCGCTGGACGCGAATCTTCGCCGCGAGATCCTGCCGGAATCGACGCTGGAAGGCGACGCGAACCTGCTGGTGCTGCCGAATATCGACGCAGCCAACATCTCGTACAACCTGCTGAAGACGGCGGCCGGCAACAACATTGCGATCGGGCCGATGCTGCTCGGCGCGGCGAAGCCGGTGCACGTGCTGACGGCGTCGGCTACGGTTCGCCGGATCGTCAACATGACGGCGCTGCTGGTCGCCGACGTGATGGCGGCGCGCTGAGTTTGAGCGCTGTACAGTGCGCCGGTTGACCGGCGCACTGCATTGTTTTAGCCGGTTTGGGGTGATTCGCCCCGGTTTTACCGCTTGCGCAGCGTCTGCTGCCTGCCCGCGCGCTTCATCCGAAAAAAAGCGTGTCCGCAATGGACACGCCGTCGGGCGAGCGGGGACTGCCACCCAAAAGATCAACCTGAAAACGCCGAGGTCCGACGCGTCGGTTTTTTGCATCGACACGTCGTTGGTTGAATCTTATCTCGCGTAAGCTAGAAAGGTCTGTCAAGAGTTGTCAAATCGACGGTCCGCGCGGCTTTTGGGCCGATGGAAGCGTCGTTCGCAACCGGGCACGGTTGTTCGTTTGCCGAACGAGCGTTGATTCCAAAGGCCATTAGCGATACCCTTACGTCTTTCATGGTCGTCAAGCTCGTGATTTTGATTGCGGGGAACCTGAAAGATGGCACGCAAGTGGGTCTACGGCAGCGTGCTGATGGGCGCTGTGATGTTCGGTACTTTTTACGGGTCTGGCGTCACGACGGCGTGGGCACGTGGCGATGCAACATCCGCCAGCAACGGTTTTGACACACAAACCACCATCGCGGCGGCGCGATTGCCGCGTGAAGCAGTCAATACTTTGAACTTGATTGCCGCAGGCGGGCCTTATCCGTATGAGAAGGACGGCATCGTATTCGGCAATCGCGAGCGGTTGCTGGCGTCTCACCGGCGCGGCTATTACCACGAATACACCGTTCCCACGCCTCGCGCGCGCAATCGCGGCGGGCGCCGCATCGTCTGCGGAGGTCCATTGCAGCGGACCGACAACTGTTACTACTCAGACGACCACTACACCAGTTTTAAACGTATTGTTGAATGACATCGGGATGAACGGCATGAGCGACAACATCTACGCGCACGACACCGGAGTCGCGACGGATCTGTTCGCGGCCGGCGACGGCAACCTGTTCCAGCGCGTCATGCAGATGCGCAGCGTCGGCCAGGGCACGGACGCCCAGAGCGAAACCAGCACTGTGCCAACATCGAACGAGGAGCCCATGAGTCTTTTCAAGACCGTGCGACCGAACATCGTACAGTCGATTCGCGCGTTCCGCGTGCAGGATCTGGCCGACGAAGCGGCCCATCTGGGCCAGCATTTTCTGTACGCCTACACGGCGAACGCGCAAAGCAAGCAGGAAGTGCTCGAAACGATTTCGACGTCGTTTCTGTTTCCGAAGCATTTTGGCAAGAACTACGACGCGTTGTACGACTGCCTGACCGAGTCCGTGCATAAGGCGGGCGCGCAGCCGGGCTTCGTGATCGTGCTGGAAGCGTTGCCGGTCGCGCAGAAGTTCGACAAGGAAGGGCGCGAGACGCTGCTCGACGTGTTCCGCGAAGCCGCGGAATTCTGGGCGGAGCGCAAGGTGCCGTTCCGCGTGTTCTATTCGTTTGCGTGAACCAGACGCTTCGGCGTCAAAAAGAAAGGCCCGCAGATGCGGGCCTTTCTTTTTTTGCGTGTGATTTTCACCCACGAGTTACGGCGGGATAATCACCAGCCGCCCCATCGCGAGGCGAGTGCGGCGAGCACCGCGATACCGGCCGTTTCCGTGCGCAACACGCGCGGACCGAGCCCGACGGCAGTGAAGTTGTGGCTCGTGGCCGCGGCTTCTTCGGCAGCGGAAAAGCCGCCTTCCGGCCCGACCAGCAAGGTCACGCGGCCATGCGGCGGACTCGTGGGCAGCGCGGAAAAGCTGATACTCGCACGCGGCGACAACAGCAGACGCATTTCGCCTTCTTCCGGCGAACGCGGCAACGCGCCGAGCCATGTCGCGATTTCACGCACCGGCGCGACTTCGGGCAGCCGGTTGCGGCCGCACTGCTCGCACGCGGCGCGCACGATGCCTTGCCAATGCGCGTGACGGCGCTGCGCGCGTTCGCCGGACAGGCGCACGACGCTGCGCGTGGTGGTCAGCGGGATGAAACCGGACACGCCGAGTTCGACGGCCTTTTCGATCAGCCAGTCCATCTTGTCGCCGCCCGCGATGCCTTGCGCCAGCGTCAGTTGGTATGGCGGTTCGACCTCGATCTGGCGATAGTCGCGGATTTTGACGGTGACCGAACGGCGCTCGACTTCGACGAGTTCGGCGCTGTATTCGCCGCCTTCGCCGTTGAAAAGCACGATCGAATCACCGGCCTGAAGGCGTAAAACCTGGATGTGGCGCGTGACGTCATCGGGGAGCTGCATGATGTCGCCGGGCCTCAGAGTGGTACCGACGAAGAAGCGAGGCATCAGAAAAATACTCATTAGTTCACGAAAGGTGGCGAGCGAGCGCCCAGCGGTAGCCGTCCAGATCTTCGATCTGGGCGAACCGGTCGCCCCAGAACTGATCCTGTGGCTCGCTCAGCGATTTCGCGCCGGCCGCGAGGGCCCGCGCATAAACCGCGTCGACATCGTCGACATAGAGATAAAACGATTGCGGTGCAATCGCGCCCGCGCTCCGTGGTGTGCGTGCCGTCGAACCGAACGCGCCTTCCGGCGCAAACATCACGATCAGTTGATCCTGATACGTCATCTCGACATGCATTACGACACCGTCGTCCTGGACGCTGTCGCGCACTTCGAAGCCGAACGCGGCCTCGAAGAACGCAATGGCGGTCCGCGCGTCGCGGACCGTCAGATAAGGGGTCAACCAGGGCACACCGGCTGGGCGGAAGGCGGTCATGGAATACTCCGGATCTTGGTACGCGCAGCAAGACTGCAATGCCAGGAAAGGTCAACTTGTACTGCAAAGGTCAACCGAACCACGCATTCTCCTGCCGCGCTATCTCAATGGCTTTAAGAATTGACTTAGTTTATCGCGGGCCGCGGCACCTGAGGCGAACAGGCTCACGTGCGACGCCGCGTCGTACCACTTCAGATGCTCAATCTGTCGGGCGGACAACCGGTCCGCAACATCTGCGCCCGTCAACGCGGCGGGGTCGAGCGCGTCGCTCGCGGACGCCATCATCCACGGCGATCCGTACAGCGGCACGAACGTCGCGAGCGGTCGCACCGTGTCGAACGACGCGCACAGATCGTCGAGCAGTGCGGCCACACGCGCCGCGTGAAAATACGGCGAACCGAGGTGCAGCGACAGCGTTGCCTGCGGGTTCATCACGCGCTTGATCTGTGCGTAAAACGCCGGCGTGTACAGGCTGGCGGCAGGTGAGTCGGGCGGCGTGAGATCGAAGATCACGAGATCGAAACGCTCCTGCGGATCGATGCTCGCGCGAGCGACGAAATCCGCGGCATCGCCGACGACCACCTCGACACGCGGATCGTCGAATGCGCCGCCGTGCACGTCGGGCAAATACTGCTGCGTCAGACGGATCACGTCGGCGTCGAGTTCCGCGACGACGATCCGCTCGATCTCCCGATGCTTCAGCAATTGCCGCGCGGCGCCGCCGTCGCCGCCGCCGAGCACCAGCGCGCGCGCCGGTCCGGGATGGGCAATCGCGCCCGGATGCACCATCGACTCGTGATAGATGAATTCGTCGCCGGTCGATGTCATCGGGCGGCCGTCGAGCGTGAACAGACGTCCGAGCCGCGGCGTGTCCCACACCTCGATCCGCTGAAACGGCGAGTCCACGCGTTCGAGCAACTGCGCGCCGGGAAAACCGTAGATCGCGTCCGCAGACGGCTGAAACACGAGTGAGTGGCTCAAAACGAGGCGCGGTCGAACGCGGAAGGGCGGTGATGCGGACATTATAGAGGCGCGTCGGTGCGCGGCCGGACGGGGCCGCCAAACCATGCAACGCGCGACGGGCCAGCGTCAGCGCATCCGTCAACCGCGCGATCGGTGCCGACCATCGCTCGCGCGGCAACACGGTTTCGGCAACGTCGTCACGCCCCGACGACACGCGATCGACAGATCGTCCGCGCGCCGTCCGCGTCCCCGGCACGCCCGCATTTTTATCCGTCAGGCCCGCCCGGCAATGCTCGACGGCGCTTTCCGACGGTCTGTTCGGCGGGGAATACGGGCTGCCTTCTGCTAGAATGCTCTGCTTTGCAGCCTTGTCCGATTGCTTTGCCCGTTTCGCGTCTTCCGGCGCCGCATCGTGCGCCGAAGCAGACTGGCCGCCGAGCAACCGGACCGCCGCGCGCACCGCTTTCTCGTTCTCCGGACTCGACATGACGATCCCGTCTTCCGCACCCACCTCCCTGATGGCCAATGCAATCCGCGCTCTGGCCATGGACGCCGTTCAACAAGCGAATTCCGGTCACCCCGGCATGCCGATGGGCATGGCCGAGATCGGCGTGGCGCTGTGGTCGCGTCACCTGCGCCACAACCCCACGAACCCGCATTGGGCCGACCGCGACCGCTTCGTGCTGTCGAACGGGCACGGCTCGATGCTGCTGTACTCGTTGCTGCATCTGACCGGCTACGACCTGCCGATCGGCGAGCTGAAAAACTTCCGCCAGATGCATTCGAAGACGCCGGGTCACCCGGAATTCGGCATCACGCCGGGCGTCGAAACGACCACGGGCCCGCTGGGTCAAGGTCTGGCGAACGCTGTCGGCATGGCGCTCGCGGAGTCGCTGCTCGCGGCTGAATTCAACAAGGCCGACGCGAAGATCGTCGATCACCACACATACGTGTTCGTCGGCGACGGCTGCCTGATGGAAGGCATCTCGCACGAAGCCTGCTCGTTTGCCGGCACGCTGAAGCTGAACAAGCTGATCGCGTTCTACGACGACAACGGCATCTCGATCGACGGCGACGTCGTCAACTGGTTCCACGACGACACGCCGAAGCGCTTCGAAGCGTACGGCTGGAACGTGATCCCGGCCGTGAACGGCCACGACGTCGACGCGATCGACGCGGCAATCGTCAAGGCCAAGGCATCGGACAAGCCGACGCTGATCTGCTGCAAGACGGTGATCGGCGAAGGCTCGCCGAACAAGGCGGGTAGCCACGACGTGCACGGCGCGGCGCTCGGCGACAAGGAAATCGCGGCCACCCGCGAAGCGCTCGGCTGGAAGTGGGAGCCGTTCGTCATTCCGGAAGAAGTCTATGCCGCATGGGACGCGAAGGACGCCGGCGCGCGTTTCGAAGGCACGTGGAACGACGCGTTCGCCGCGTACCGCGCGAAGTATCCGCAGGAAGCCGCCGAGTTCGAACGCCGCGCCGCTGGCAAGCTGCCGGCCGACTGGTCGGAAAAGGCCGCGGCGATCATCGCCGGCGCGAACGAGCGCGCGGAAACCGTCGCCACCCGCAAGGCATCGCAACAGGCTATCGAAGGCCTCGCCGCAGCATTGCCGGAACTCCTGGGCGGTTCCGCCGATCTGACCGGTTCGAACCTGACCAACTGGAAGGCCTCGAAGCCGGTCCGCGCGCCCAAGGCTGGCGAAACCGGCATCCAGTGGGGCAACCACATCAACTACGGCGTGCGCGAATTCGGCATGAGCGCGGCGATCAACGGCATGACCGTGCACGGCGGCTACAAGCCGTTCGGCGGCACGTTCCTGACGTTCTCCGATTACAGCCGCAACGCGTTGCGCGTCGCGGCATTGATGAAGGCGCCGTCCATTTTCGTGTTCACGCACGACTCGATCGGCCTTGGTGAAGACGGCCCGACGCACCAGTCCATCGAGCACGTCGCCAGCCTGCGTCTGATTCCGCATCTGGACGTGTGGCGTCCGGCGGATACGGTCGAAACGGCCGTGTCGTGGACGCAGTCTATCGAGCACAAGGGTCCGTCGTGCCTGATCTTCAGCCGTCAGAACCTGAAGTTCTCGGAACGCACCGACGCACAGATCGCGAATATCGCGAAGGGCGGTTACGTGCTGCGCGACTGGAACGACGAAATCGTCGCGCGCAAGATCATCCTGATCGCGACGGGTTCGGAAGTCGAACTCGCGTTGAACGCGGTCGAGCCGCTGGCGCGCGAAGGCATCGCGGCGCGTGTGGTGTCGATGCCGGCTACGACGGTGTTCGATCGCCAGGACGCCGAATATCGCGAACGCGTGCTGCCGAAGGGCGTGCGCCGCGTCGCGATCGAAGCGGGCGTGAGCGATTTCTGGCGCAAGTACGTGGGTCTGGAAGGCGGCGTGGTCGGAATCGACACGTTCGGCGAATCGGCCCCGGCTGGCGTGCTGTTCAAGCATTTTGGCTTTACCGTCGAGAACGTGGTGAATACGGCGAAGGCCGCGCTCGACTGATTAGCGCATGTCGTCGTGCCGCGCTATGAGCGCGCCACGACGGACTCAACGAATGTAGTCTGGACGAAATTTTTTTCAGCCATCAGGAGATAGACCATGACGATTCGCGTCGCAATCAACGGCTACGGCCGGATCGGCCGCAACACGCTGCGCGCCTTCTATGAAAACGGCAAGAAGCACGACATCGAGATCGTTGCCATCAACGACCTCGGCGACGCCAAGACCAACGCCCATCTGACGCAATACGACACGGCGCACGGCAAGTTCCCGGGCGAAGTGTCGGTGGATGGCGATTACCTCGTCGTCAACGGCGACAGGATCCGCGTGCTGGCCAACCGCAACCCGGCAGAACTGCCGTGGGGCGAGCTGGGCGTCGACGTCGTGATGGAATGCACGGGCTTTTTCACGACCAAGGAAAAGGCCAGCGCGCACATCAAGGGCGGCGCAAAGAAGGTGATCATCTCGGCGCCGGGCGGCAAAGACGTCGACGCCACGATCGTCTACGGCGTGAACCACAACGTGCTGAAGGCATCGGACACGGTCATCTCGAATGCATCGTGCACGACCAACTGCCTGGCACCGATGGTCAAGCCGCTGAACGACAAGATCGGTCTCGTCAACGGTTTGATGACGACGATCCACGCGTACACGAACGACCAGGTGCTGACCGACGTCTATCACGAAGACCTGCGCCGCGCGCGTTCGGCCACGCATAGCCAGATCCCGACCAAGACCGGTGCGGCTTCGGCGGTCGGTCTGGTGTTGCCGGAACTGAACGGCAAGCTCGACGGCTACGCGATCCGCGTCCCGACGATCAACGTGTCGGTCGTCGATCTGTCGTTTATCGCCGCGCGCGACACGACGGTCGAAGAAGTCAACGCGATCATGAAGGAAGCATCGGAAGGCGCGTTGAAGGGCATCCTCGGTTACAACACCGCACCGCTGGTGTCGATCGACTTCAACCACAATCCGGCTTCGTCGACGTTCGATTCGACGCTGACGAAGGTGTCGGGTCGTCTCGTGAAGGTGTCGAGCTGGTACGACAACGAATGGGGCTTTTCGAACCGCATGCTGGATACGGCAGTGGCGCTCGCTAACGCGAAGTAAGCATCGGCAAGGCGACGTACGGCTTTCGTCAGTAAGGCATTACGTCGTAAGCTTCAGCAAGCAAAAAAGCCGCTCGGATGAGCGGCTTTTTTTTCATTTGCGGCGAAGATGTCACCGGTGCAAGCCGGTGACAGCCGACGCAATCAATGCTTTCGGTGGGGACAGTTTTCTTTTGTGCAGGCGCCGTACAGTGCCAGCGCATGTTCCTGCAGCTTGAAGCCGCGTTCGGTTGCGACAGATTGTTGACGGCGCTCGATTTCGGGGTCGAAAAATTCTTCGACGAGACCGCAGTCGAGGCACACCAGATGGTCGTGGTGCGTGCCTTCATTCAGCTCGAACACGGCTTTGCCGGATTCGAAGTTGCTACGGGAAAGCAGGCCTGCCTGCTCGAATTGGGTCAAAACGCGATACACGGTTGCAAGCCCGATATCGAGTTCTTCGTGCAGCAAATTACGGTAGACATCTTCAGCGGTCAGGTGGCGCACCGGGCTGTGCTGGAAAATTTCCAGAATCTTGAGGCGGGGGAGGGTCGCCTTGAGCCCGATGTTCTTGAGATCGGTTGGATTAGTCATGACAAGGGATCCCTAGAGTACAATGCAGGGTTCTAATAGTAATGTGTTTTTGCTGTTCAGGTCATCATTCGATGGAATGAAACTCGCGTGGCTGAGAAGGCCCGCACGGTGAGTGAAATGATTTCAAAATCTCAACTGATCTACCGGGGGAGCCGCATGCGGGGTACCTTTATCGCCGCGGCAATTGTCTCGGTACTGGCGGGTTGCTCTACCTACGACAGCCTTACGCAACGCGTCGCTCAAAGCATCACGCCGTACCGCATTACCGTCGTGCAAGGCAATTTCGTGTCGGCGGAAACCGCTGCACAGCTGAAGGCTGGCATGTCGCGGACGGAAGTGCGCCAGTTGCTCGGCACGCCGCTTCTGACCGATATGTTCCATGCGGACCGCTGGGACTACGTGTTCTATTTCAAGCGTGGCTCGACCAATGTCGTGCAACAGCGCGACCTGACCTTGCTGTTCTCGGGTGACCGTCTGGCCAGCTGGACGGGCGGCGAAGATCTGCCGTCCAACCTCGAACTGCTCGCGGAAATCGACGGCGACAAGGCGGGCAAGAAAGCGAAGCCGACCACGCTGGCAAGCGCGCCGGCCGCAGCCAGCGCGCCGCTGGCCGCTGCAAGCGCCACGGCGCCTGCGCAGCCTGCGGGCGGTGCATCGGGAGCAGTGGATGCCAACGCGGAAGCCGCACAAGCCGCGAACCGTCTGACGAACGCGGTGCAAGCGCCGACTGGCAAGATCACGTCGTCGGCCCGCGCCAGCACGCCGACGGCCAACGGCGGCGGTGTGCCGCCGGGCGCCACGACGGCCGGCAAGCCGCAGATCCAGATCCAGCGTCCGGCGCCGCCGGTCATTCAGGGCGAGCCGCAAGACAATCCGGTCGGCCCGACGCCGGCATCGTCGCCGAGCAGCAGCAACGGCAACACGTCCGGCACGCAAAGCAGCAGCAACGGTGGTCCGACGCACAACGCGCCGCTGACCTCCAACCCGACGACGTCGGGAACGGGCGGCTGATTCCGCTGTCCGTCACCATGACGGGCTTCGCAACGCGGGCCCGTCATTCACACCGTTTCACCGCTTCATCCGTTTCGTTTCCTCTGCTCTTTCGTTCGTTGTGGCGCCTGCGCGTCGCAGTGGGCACACCGTTCGCACAATGACCGCCATGAAAATTGCTATCGCCGGCGCGTCGGGCCGTATGGGCCGGATGCTGATCGAAACCGTTCTCAACGATCCCGAAGCCACGCTGTCCGGCGCACTGGTTCCCGCGGGCTCATCGCACGTTGGCGAGGACGCCGGCGCGTTGCTGGGCAAACAGACCGGCGTCAAGCTGACGGACGACATCGACCGTGTGTTCGCGGAATCCGATTACCTGATCGATTTCACGCGTCCGGAAGGCACGCTGAAGCACATCGACGCTGCGCTGCGCCACGACGTGAAACTCGTGATCGGCACCACCGGTTTCGACAACGCGCAAAAGGCGCAACTGCGCACCGCGTCGGAAAAGGTCGGCATCGTGTTCGCGGCCAATATGAGCGTCGGCGTGAACGTCACGCTAAAACTGCTCGAATTCGCGGCCAAACAGCTGTCCACCGGTTACGACATCGAAATCATCGAAGCGCATCATCGCCATAAGGTCGATGCACCGTCGGGCACTGCGCTGGCCATGGGCGAAGTCATCGCCGATGCGCTCGGCCGCAATCTCGACGACTGCGCGGTCTACGGTCGCGAAGGCGTGACGGGCGAACGCGATCCGTCCACGATCGGTTTCGCGGCCATTCGCGGCGGCGACATCGTCGGCGATCATACGGTGCTGTTTGCGGGTATCGGCGAACGCATCGAAATCACGCACAAATCGGCAAGCCGTCTGTCGTACGCGCAAGGCGCGTTGCGCGCGGCGCATTTCCTCGAAGGCCACGCGAACGGCCTGTTCGATATGCAGGACGTGCTCGGCCTGCGGTAAATCCGGCGTCGTCCGGCCGCGCGGATCGTTGCCGCGCGCCGAACCGCAATGCTTCACCGTTTCCTCGCCGATTCCTTTCACGCAGCATTCACCGTGAGATCCGATGGCAGGCACAGGCATCGTTCACTATCTGCAAACCAGCGACGCGATAACGCATGCGGTGGCTTACGTGCTGCTCGCGATGTCGGTGGCGAGTTGGTGTTTCATCTTCGTCAAAAGCTGGATGCTGGGCCGCGCGAAACGCCAGGCCGCTCGCGCGATCGCCGGTTTCTGGCAAGCGTCGACGCTGGCCGACGGCGTCGCGGTAATCCGGCGCACCGACAGCGAGCGCGTCTTCACGCCGCTCGCGCAAGCCGCGCTGACCGCGGCGGAAATCGAGATTCCCGGTGCGTTGCTGGCGCGCGTCGAGCGTAGCGAGCGCGTGCTGCGCGCGTTGCGTCAGGCGCTCAACGCGTCGCAACGCCGGCTGGAGTTCGGGCAGGTGCTGCTGGCGTCGGTGGGTAGCACGGCGCCGTTCGTCGGCTTGCTCGGCACGGTGTGGGGCATTTATCACGCGCTCGGTAGCATCGCGTCGAGCGGACAGGCGATGATCGAAAACGTCGCCGGTCCGGTCGGCGAGGCGCTGATCATGACCGCGTTCGGTCTCGTCGTCGCGATTCCCGCTGTATTGGCTTACAACGTGCTCGGGCGGCTCGCGCGTCAACTGTCCGAAGAACTCGACGGTTTCGCGCACGATCTGCACGCCTACGTGTGCGCGCCCGCCGAAAAAAGCGTCGATACGACGCGTTCCAGCGCTGTGACGGCGGACCGCGTCCGCTAACGACGCAAACGGCGCAAACGGCGCAAACGGCGCAAACGGCGCAAACGGCGCAAACGGCTCCCAAGCCTCGTCCCGCATCCGGAGATCTCGATGGCATTCGGCGGACTCGACAAGAAACAGACGGCAGCGCCGATGGCGGAAATCAACATGACGCCGCTGATCGACGTGATGCTGGTGTTGCTGGTGATTTTCATCATTACCGCGCCGCTGTTCACGCACGCGATCCGGCTCGATCTGCCGAAGGTCGCCGCCGCGCCCGTGAAGCAGACGCCCAAAACCATTTCGCTGTCTATCGACGCCGCCGGAAAGCTGTACTGGAACGGCACGCCGATCACACTCGCGCAGATGCGCACACAGTTCGCGCAAGCCGCCAAAGACGCAAACACCGCCGATTCCGCCGATGCCGCCGATGCCTCCGATGCCTCCGATCCGGCCGCGAATCAGCCCGAAATCCATCTGCGCGCCGAGCGTTCGACGCGTTACGAGGTCATCGCGCAGGTGATGGGCGCGGCGCAGCAGGCTGGACTCGAGCGGATTGGTTTTGTGACCGACCCGCCGCCGCCGGCAGGCGCGGCGCAGCTCGCACCTTGAGTCCCGTCGGCGGCGATCAAACGATCGATCGCCGCTCGCGATGCAGCCTGCGAAATATCGGTGATTGCGTGAAACCACGCATCGTTAGTCGAATCGACAAATAAAAACGCGGCACGCTGTTTCCAGCCTGCCGCGCTCAAGTACATCTTCATTTTCTTCCGACGGGAGCCGCGCTAACTTGCAGCGCGCTCCGACGGATTCATCGCTTAGAACTCACGGCCGACCTGTGCACGCACGCCCATATCGCCCGTGGATGTCGTCGATACCGCACCGTTGACCAGCCACTTGTTATTGCGCGAGCGATACGTTGCGCCGACACCCAATGCCGCGCCGCTTTTGTAAGAACCCGCGCCGGCGGCGACGACCGTTTTGCCCGGTGCCGAAGGCGTCATATTCGGCATGGCCATTGCCGCGGCAACACCGGCGTATGCGTTCTTCGCGACTGTGTTGACCGAGTGCTGGACCGTGTTGATCTGCTGATCGGTGTAGTCCTTGGCCGACATGCCGGCCGGCAGATTGCCGACTGCGTTCTTCAGCGCATCGTTCATCTGGCCGAGGTTGACCGCGTCCGTTGCCTGCGTGCCCGCTGCGACGTTGGTGATCTTACGCTCGTGACCCGACGTGCCCATCGATACCGTGTTGTCGCGGTCGGCGACGGAATCCGCACCGATCGAAACCGAGTTGTCGCCGGTGGCTTTGGCGTGATGGCCCATCGCGGTGCTGTTGTTGCCAGACGCGATCGAGTCCGCACCGTTCGCCGTGCTGTTGTTGCCCGAAGCGGTCGAGTTTGCGCCCGTCGCCGTGCTGTTGTCGCCGGAAGCCATCGAGTTTGTACCGCTGGCTGTGCTGTTGTTGCCCGAAGCGGCCGAGTTTGCGCCCGTCGCCGTGCTGTTGTCGCCCGAAGCCGTCGAGTTTGCACCGCTGGCTGTGCCGTTGCTGCCCGACGCGGTCGAATTCGAGCCGGTCGCGGTGCTGTTGTCACCCGATGCCGTGGCATTGCTGATGCCGTTGACTTCGACGTTGGTTACCCGGCCGTCGATCATCGTCATTTGCGTGCCGATGCTGGCGATCTGTTGTTGGAGATTTTCTTGCACGGCGAACAACTGGCTGCCGTTGACCGCATCGACGCTGGCGCTGTTGACTGCGCCGTCAGCGACGCCCGTCAGGACACGTGCACCTTGCGTGCCGCTGAAATCCACGACGGAACCCGAGGAGGCCGCGCCGACCGTAATGAAACCGTTGGACGCGTTCTGCTGGACCAGGCCGAGACCACCCGTGTTGATCTGAGTGCTGATGTTGCTGATCTGCGTGTTCAGGTTTGCGATCGCATCGCCGGCGTTGTGCACGGTCTGACCGTCGATCACATAGCTCGGCGCGGAAATCGAGCCGTCCGCGTTGACGGTCGAGCCACCGCCCATCGCGTCGGCAACCGAC
This sequence comes from Paraburkholderia sp., assembly GCF_028283785.1. Classification (GTDB taxonomy): domain Bacteria; phylum Pseudomonadota; class Gammaproteobacteria; order Burkholderiales; family Burkholderiaceae; genus Paraburkholderia. The sequence goes on from NZ_JAPWKB010000019.1 coordinate 154,077, forward strand.
GTGCTCACGCTGTAGAGCTGGGTGCCGTTGACCGCGTCCTTGCTGGATGCGCCGACCGTGCCCGCGGCGACGCCGGTGAGAACGCGCGCGCCCGTGGTGCCCGCGAAATCGACGCTTGCGCCGGAGAGAGCGTGCGCCACAGTGATGTTGCCCGTCGAGGCGTCTTGCTGGACGAGGCCGACGTCGCCGGAATTCAACTGTTGAGTCAGGTTGGTGACGCTGCTTTCGACAGTGGAGACGCGACCGTCGAGGTTGCTGACATTGGTGTTCAGCGTCGAAATGCCGGATTCGTTCTGTGTGACGCGGGTGTCGAGGTTGGTGATGGCGGCTTCGCCTGCGATGACACGGTCGTTTGTCGCTGTGAGTTGCGACATGTTGACGGCGTCGGTGTCTGCTGCGCCCGATGCCACGCCGACGAGTTTGCGCGGACCTGCGGTGCCGGTGAAGTCGACGGTCGTGCCTGCGGTTTTGCTGGCTACGGTGATTGTGTTGGTCGTTGCGTCCTGTTGGACCAAGCCGGTTGCGCCGTTGCTGATGTTGTTGACGGTTGTTTGCAGGGTGGTGAGGTCGGTGGTGTTTTTCGTCACGTTCGCGTTGGTGGCGAAGAGTTGGGAGCCGTTGATTGCGTCGGTGCTCGTGGCGTTCAGGGTGCCGGCTTTCACGTTGGTGATCGTCGTGCCTGCTGCGCCGCCTGCTAGTGTTACCGTGTCTTTCGACGTGCTGTCGTAGGCGACGAATGCGTTCGTGATGTTGCCTGCGGTGTCCGTGCTCAGACCTGCGGCCTTCAGTTGCGCGACGTTCACTGCATCCGTGTTCGACGTGCCTGCGGCCACGTTCACCAGCTTCTTGTTCTTCACGTCCGCGTTACCGCCGGTCGCACTGAACTGCACTGCGTTCGAGGCTGCGGCCGCTGCCGTGTCAGCCGTCGTCTGCGCCGTCGATGCTGCCGTCTTCGCTGCATCCGCCGTGGTTTGTGCCGTCGACACGTTCGTGTTGGTTGCGAACAGCTGCGAACCGTTCACTGCGTCCGTGCTGGTTGCGCTCAGGCCACCTGCCTTCACGTTGGTGAGCGTCGTGCCTGCTGCGCCACCCGCCAGCGTCACCTTGTCTTTCGACGTGCTGTCGTAGGCCACGAATGCGTTCGTGATGTTGCCGGCGGTGTCGGTGCTCAGACCCGCTGACTTCAGTTGCGCAACGTTCACTGCATCCGTATCCGACGTGCCCTTCGACACACCCTTCAGCTGACGCGTGCCGGCCGTCCCGGTGAAGTCCACCGTCGTGCCTGCCGTCGTGCCCGCAACCGTGATCGCCTTGGTCGTCGCGTTCTGCTGCACCAGGCCGGCCGTGCCGTTGCTGATGTTGTTGACCGTCGTGTTCAGCGTCGTGATATCGCCGGCGTTCTTCGTCGTTGCCGTGTCCAGCGAGGCCAGTGCCAAGCCAACGTCGCTCTTCGTCGCGCCTTGCACAACGTAGCTCGGGGCCTTGACCGAGCCGTCTGCATTGACTGCCGCTCCGCCGCCCAGTGCGCCCGTCACGCCCTTGAGTTGCGACACGTTCACCGCATCGGTGTCCGCCGTGCCCTTGGCCATGTTCACGATCTGGCGGGTACTCGCCGTTTGTGTAACGTTACCGTCAACATCCTTGATTTCCTGACGGCCCACCGAGATGGTGTTGTTGCGGTCCGCAACCGAGCTCGAGCCTAATGCCACTGCATCCCAAGCAGTTGCGGAACTGTCGATACCCAATGCCACATTCCTGCGGCCGCCACCTGACGTGTTCGCGCCCGCACCGATCGCAATGCTGGTGAAGTTCGCAGTGGCCGTGTCGCCGATCGCGATCGCACCGCCACCGGCACTCTTTGCGCTATTACCGATTGCGACCGTATTGGTGTATGACGTGGGGTTAAAGTCCGAGTGGGCACTGAAAGCATTGGATCCAGCGCCGATCGCCACCGATTGCGCCTCTGCATACGCATCGTCCGTACCATCCGCCTTGCCGCCAGTCTTGAAATAGCGGGAACCGGAGCCATTGCTGATGTTGTTGACCGTTGTCTGCAGGGTCGAGACGTTCGCGTTGGTCGCAAACAGCTGCGAACCATTCACCGCGTCCGTGCTGGTCGCGCTCAGTCCACCTGCCTTCACGTTGGTGATCGTCGTGCCTGCTGCGCCACCCGCCAGCGTCACCTTGTCTTTCGACGTGCTGTCGTAGGCGACGAATGCGTTTGTGATGTTGCCGGCGGTGTCGGTGCTCAGACCCGCTGACTTCAGTTGCGCAACGTTCACTGCATCCGTATCCGACGTGCCAGCCTTGACGTTGACAATCTGGCGCTCTGCCCCAGACGTACCGACGGACACTGTGTTATCCCGGGTTGCGGCGGAATAGCTACCGATCGCCACCGAGTTACTTCCAGAAGCAACACTGTTTGCGCCTAACGCAGTAGAAACGTATCCCGAGGCAACGCTAGACAAACCTACGGCCGAACTCATGAGATTCGACGCTTGCGATAGAGCGCCAAGCGCGGTCGCACCACTACCCGTAGCTGTCGCGCTATAACCAACTGCAGTGCTGCTGACCGTGCCCGCCCCAACATTGGCCTTAACACCCAATGCCGTACTCTGGTTTCCCGATGCGTCGGAATCACCGCCCAGCGCAACCGAATAAGCACCATTCGACTGCGCATTCCAACCGATCGCGACTCCCCGACCACCATCACCTGAAGCCAAAGTCACCTTCGCCCCGGTTCCAATCGCAACCTGATTCGAAACCGCAACCGTGCCGCCATCCAACCCACTGGCATACGCATCCATCGAAGCACCAGCGCTCGCGCCAGTTGCCAACACCGCAGCCAGCAACACCTTCTTGCTCTTACTCTTCTTCCCCCGTCCCTTCGCACTCTCCGGCGCTGCCACATAAGTCCCAGTAACTGCATTCCAAATGCTCTTAAACGATGCGTTCATGATTCGATCCTGATAACGAGATTTCTGTGCAGTGCGCTGGCTGCGGCGGAAAAGGGGAGGCTGCACGTTGCAACCGCCCGTCTAAGTGACTGTGCTAAACAAACTTGGCGCGACAGAAACCAGTCTATGGATTGCTCGTATAAGACTCGATCAGAGGATTCTTAAAGCATCTCGAAATACGCGGAAAGGGCGATGAGCATTGGCCGTCCGCGATGTCGCTTGTATCGAAAATGGGGCCGCAGACAGGTCCGAGAGCGAGAAGTGCGGCGCCCATACCACGCCTTCCTGGCCGAATCCACGCCGACGCGGGCGAAGAGTCCGGCATAACGGCCGGTAACGGGCGGTATCGACCAGTACCGGCCGGGATCGAAAGCCGTTTATCCACCCGTGTCGCCCCGGCGGCTCAACCCCTCACCCCTGCGCCGCCACCCCCGTCCGCGGGCGGTATAATCAGCCCTTTCCCCTCGCAGAAGGGGAAACGGCATATCCATCACGCAGAGCACCCGTCCGGTGCGAAAGCACCGAACCCAGCGATCCCATCACACCATGCACGAAAAATACGTTCCCTCCGACGTCGAGTCCGCCGCGCAAGGGCAATGGCGCGCCACTGACGCCTACAAGACGACGGAAACCACCGACAAGCCCAAGTTCTATTGCGTCTCGATGCTGCCGTACCCGTCGGGCAAGCTGCACATGGGTCACGTGCGGAACTACACGATCAACGACGTGATGTACCGCTACCTGCGGATGAACGGCTACAACGTGCTGATGCCGATGGGCTGGGACGCGTTCGGCATGCCGGCGGAAAACGCGGCGATGGCCAACAACGTGCCGCCCGCGCAGTGGACGTACGACAACATCGCTTACATGAAGAAGCAGATGCAGTCGATGGGTCTCGCGATCGACTGGTCGCGTGAAATCGCCACCTGCAGCCCGGACTACTACAAGTGGAACCAGTGGCTGTTCCTGAAGATGCTCGAAAAGGGCATCGCGTACAAGAAAACCGGCACCGTCAACTGGGACCCGGTCGATCAAACCGTGCTCGCGAACGAGCAGGTGATCGACGGTCGCGGTTGGCGCTCGGGCGCGCTCGTCCAAAAGCGCGAAATCCCGATGTACTACATGCGCATCACGCAGTACGCGGACGAACTGCTGAACGACCTCGAAGGCCTCGGCTGGCCCGAGCGCGTCAAGATCATGCAGCAGAACTGGATCGGCAAAAGCTTTGGCGTGAACTTCGGTTTCCCGTATGAAATCGACGGCGAACAGAAGCTGTTGCGCGTGTTCACCACGCGCGCCGATACGGTTATGGGCGTGACGTTCTGCGCAGTCGCCGCCGAGCATCCGCTCGCCACGCGTCTCGCACAGGACAAGCCGGAATTGCAGGCGTTCATCGACGAATGCAAGCGCGGCGGCGTCGCTGAAGCCGACGTCGCGACGATGGAAAAGAAGGGCATGGCAACGGGCTTCTTCGTCACGCATCCGCTGACGCAGGAACAGGTGCCGGTGTGGATCGGCAACTACGTGCTGATGAGCTACGGCGAAGGCGCGGTAATGGGCGTGCCGGCGCACGACGAGCGTGACTTCGCTTTCGTCAAGAAATACGGCATCGCACTGAAGCAGGTCGTCGCGGTCGAAGGCCAGACCTTCTCCGACGACGCATGGCAGGAGTGGTACGGCGACAAATCCGGCACGCTGATCAACAGCGGCAAGTACGACGGCATGACGTACGACGCGGCTGTCGATGCGATCGCCGGCGACCTGAAGGAACTCGGTCTCGGCGACAAGCAGATCACGTATCGTCTGCGCGACTGGGGTATTTCGCGTCAGCGTTACTGGGGCACGCCGATTCCGATCATCCACTGCCCGAAGTGCGGCGACGTGCCGGTGCCGGAAAAAGATCTGCCGGTCGTGTTGCCGGAAGACCTCGTGCCGGACGGCACGGGCAACCCGCTCGCGAAGTCGGAAGCGTTTGTCAACTGCGCGTGCCCGACCTGCGGCACGGCGGCGAAGCGCGAAACCGACACGATGGACACGTTCGTCGATTCGTCGTGGTATTTCTACCGCTACGCCGCGCCCAACGCGACGACCATGGTCGATGCGCGCACCGAATACTGGATGCCGATGGACCAGTACATCGGCGGCATCGAACACGCCATTCTGCACTTGCTGTACTCGCGTTTCTGGGCCAAGGCGTCGCGCGATCTGGGCGTCGTGAAGTTCGGCGAACCGGCAAAGAACCTGCTGACGCAAGGCATGGTGCTGAACGAAACCTACTATCGTGAAAACGATGCAGGCAAGAAGACCTGGTACAACCCGGCCGACGTCACCGTGACGTTCGACGACAAGGGTCGTCCGGTCGGTGCAACGCTGCACGCGGACGGCCAGCCGGTCGTGCTGGGCGGCGTCGAAAAAATGTCGAAGTCGAAGAACAACGGCGTCGATCCGCAGTTGCTGATCGATCAGCATGGCGCCGACACCGCGCGTCTGTTCGTGATGTTCGCGGCGCCGCCGGAGCAGCAACTCGAATGGTCGGGTTCGGGCGTCGAAGGCGCGAGCCGCTTCCTGCGTCGCGTGTGGTCGTTCGCGCAGGCTAACGAAGCGGCGCTGTCCCAGCGCGGATCGTTCGATCCGGCGCAACTGACCGAAGCCGACAAGACGCTGCGTCGCGAGATTTACACCGTGTTGAAGCAGGCCGATTTCGACTATCAGCGTCTGCAGTACAACACGGTCGTGTCGGCCGCGATGAAGATGCTTAACGCGATCGACGGCGCGAAGAACGCGACGCCGGCCGTGCTGCGCGAAACCTACGGCGTGATGCTGCGCGTGCTGTATCCGGTGGTTCCGCACATCACCTTCCAGGTGTGGCAGGAACTCGGTTACGCCGACGAATTCGGCGCGTTGCTCGACGCGCCGTGGCCGAAGGTCGACGAACAGGCGCTCGAACAGGCCGAAATCGAACTCGTGCTGCAGGTGAACGGCAAGGTGCGCGGCGCGTTGAAGGTCGAGAAAGACGCGACGCGCGAGGCGATCGAACAGCTCGCGCGCGCGCATGAAATGGTCGCGAAATTCAGCGAAGGCAATCCGCCGAAGAAGATCATCGTCGTGCCGGGCCGTCTGGTGAACGTCGTCGTCTGACGGCTCGCGCCATCCGAAGTGTAATGAGCGGTGCAATGAGTGCTGCAATCGATCGCGTGCTGCCACGTCAGGCGGCACGTCGATGCAGCGCGGGATCTACTGCGAACCAGGAGCCAATGTGACTCGCAGATCGTTTTTGACGCTGGCGTGCAGTGCGATGATGCTGTCCGCTTGCGGCTTCCAGTTGCGGGGCCAGCAGGATTACGCGTTCAAGCGGCTGGCCATTTCGGGCGCGCCCGCTGCCTTCGCCGCGCGTCTGACGCGGATCGTGCAGGGCGGCAGCGACACCGTGATCGTCAATTCGGCGGCGAATGCCGACGCCGTGCTGAACGTCGCGGAAGTGCGCGGCACGTCCACGTTGACGCTGAATTCGCTCGGCGTCGTCGAGGAATACGCGCTGAACTACACGCTGATCTATTCGCTGATCGGCAAGAACGGCGTGCAGCTGATTCCGCAAAGTTCGATCGCGCTGAATCGGGCCATGACGTACAGCGACCAGTACTCGCAGGCGAAGTCGGCGGAAGCGGACATTCTGTACGCCGACATGCAGAACGACGCGGTCGACCAGTTGACGCGCCGTCTGGGCGTCGTGCACTCGCTGAATCCGGGACCGGGACAGCAGGCGCCGGCGGTCAATCCGCGCGCGCCGTTGCCGCCGCCGCCGCTGTGAGCGTCACGGTCGTCATCGTCGTGCCGGTCCCGTTATTTCTGTCGAACTGTCGCCATGCAACTGCGTCTTGACGCGCTCGAAGCGCACCTCGCGAAAGGTCTCGCCGGTCTGTACGTCGTGTACGGCGACGAGCATCTGCTCGCGCAGGAAGCGTGCGACCGCATTCGCGCGACGGCACGTGCGGCGGGCTATACCGACCGTTCCGTGTTCACGGTCGAGCGTGGCTTCGACTGGAGTTCGCTGCTGGGCGCGAGCCAGTCGATGTCGCTGTTCGGCGACCGTCAGCTGGTCGAGTTGCGTATCCCGTCCGGCAAGCCCGGCAAGGAAGGCGCCGACGCGCTGAAAACGCTCGCGTCGGCCGTCAATCCCGACGTGCTCACGCTCGTGACGTTGCCGCGTCTCGACGCCGCAACGCAAAAAGCCGCGTGGTTCACCGCGCTCGCCGATGCGGGCGTCGCGCTGAAGATCGATCCGGTCGAGCGTGCGCAATTGCCGAACTGGGTCGGACAACGCTTGTCGGCGCAAGGTCAACGCGTCGCGGCCGGCGACGAAGGGCGGCGCGCGCTGCAATTCATCGCCGAGCGCGTCGAGGGCAATCTGCTGGCGGCGCATCAGGAAATCCAGAAGCTCGGTCTGCTGTATCCGGCCGGTTCGTTGAGCTTCGAACAGATTCACGATGCCGTGCTGAACGTCGCGCGTTACGACGTGTTCAAGCTGAACGAGGCGATGCTGGCCGGCGATGTCGGGCGTCTGGCGCGGATGCTCGACGGTCTGCGCGGCGAAGGCGAAGCGGCGGTGCTGGTGCTGTGGGCGGTCGTCGAAGAAGTGCGCACGCTGTTGCGGGTGAAGCGCGGCGCGGCGGCGGGCAAGCCGCTCGCGGTGCTATTGCGTGAAAACCGCGTCTGGGGCCCGCGCGAGCGGCTGGTCGGACCGGCGCTGTCGCGCGTGACGGAAGCCGCGCTCGAAAAGGCGCTCGCGCTGGCAGCGAAGATCGATCGTCAGGTGAAGGGTTTGTCGGGCGCGACGCCGGGCAATCATCGTAACGATCCGCCGCCCGATCCGTGGGACGGGCTGTTCGAACTGGCGATGTCGGTGGCAGCACGGCCGTCGCCACCGCCGTCGCGCGCACGGCCAGGCGCGATGCCAGGACTGCCCGCGCGTCGCTGAACGCCAGCCGGGCGCGCTGCGGCGATTGACGGGCGCCGAGCAAAGCGCCGTCACCCGACTTACAATCCTCCGAACGATTACGCTCATTGTTTCTGTCCGCGACACGCGATATCGAGCGATACGCGTCAGCGGGACACCGCGAGAACCACCATGGATATCGACCAGTACATGACCGACCTCGGCCGCCGCGCCCGTCACGCATCGCGCGCGATGGCACGGGCGTCGACGGCAGCCAAGAACGCGGCGCTCGATGCGGTCGCCCGCGCGATCGAGCGCGATGCGGCGCAACTGAAGGAAGCGAATGCGCGCGACGTCGCGAAGGCCCGTGAAAAAGGCCACGACGCGGCGTTTATCGATCGTCTGACGCTGTCGGACAAGGCGCTCAAAACGATGGTCGAAGGGTTGCGGCAAGTCGCGGCACTGCCGGACCCGATCGGCGAAATCAGCAACATGAAGTTCCGCCCGACCGGGATCCAGGTCGGCCAGATGCGCGTGCCGCTCGGCGTGATCGGGATCATCTACGAATCGCGTCCGAACGTGACGATCGACGCCGCGGCGCTGTGCCTGAAATCCGGCAACGCGACCATTCTGCGCGGTGGTTCAGAGGCGCTCGAATGCAATACGGCGCTGGCGAAACTGATCGGCGAAGGGCTAGAAGCGGCCGGTTTGCCGCAGGACGCGGTGCAGGTCGTGGGCACGGCGGATCGCGCGGCGGTCGGCAAGCTGATCACGATGACCGAGTACGTGGACGTGATCGTGCCGCGCGGCGGCAAGAGCCTGATTGCGCGCCTGATCGAAGAAGGCCGCGTGCCGATGATCAAGCACCTCGACGGTATCTGCCATGTGTACGTCGACGACCGTGCCGACATCACGAAGGCGCTGACGGTGTGCGACAACGCGAAGACGCACCGCTACGGCACCTGCAACACGATGGAAACGTTGCTGGTGGCACGCGGGATTGCAGCGGAAGTCTTGCCGGCGCTCGGCAAGCTGTATCGCAGCAAGGAAGTCGAGTTGCGCGTGGATGCCAGCGCGCGGCAGATTCTCGACGCGGCGCGCGTGGGTCCGCTCGTCGATGCGACGGAAGAAGACTGGCGCACCGAATATCTCGCGCCGGTGCTGGCGATCAAAGTGGTGGAGAACCTCGACGCGGCGATCGAACACATCAACGAATACGGCTCGCATCACACCGACGCGATCGTCACCGAAGATCACGATCGCGCGATGCGTTTCCTGCGCGAAGTGGATTCGGCGAGCGTGATGGTCAATGCATCGACGCGTTTCGCGGACGGTTTCGAATTCGGGCTGGGCGCGGAAATCGGCATTTCCAACGACAAGCTGCACGCGCGCGGACCGGTTGGGCTGGACGGACTGACGTCGCTGAAATACGTGGTGCTTGGACACGGCGAAGGCCGTCAGTAATACCGCGCGGCGCGCGTTGCCGCGCCGCGTCGATTTCCCCACAACATAACAAGCCGCACAAGGACCCGCCGATGCTTTGGGTAAAGACGTTTCACATCGTTCTGGTGGCTTCCTGGTTTGCCGGACTGTTTTATCTGCCGCGCATCTTCGTCAACCTGGCGATGGAAACGGAACCCGCGGCAACGGCGCGTCTGTTGACGATGGCGCGCAAGCTGTTCCGCTTCATGTCGATTATCGCGGTGCCGGCGCTGGCATGCGGGCTGTGGCTGTGGCTTGCGGTCGGGATTGGACGCGGGCAGGGCTGGATTCACGCGAAGGTCGGCGTGGTCGTGCTGCTGCTGGTGTATCACGCGTATTGCGGCGTGCTGCTGCGGACCTTCGAGCGTGGCGAGAATCGTCGCTCGGACAAGTGGTACCGGATGTTCAACGAACTGCCCGTTCTGGGCATGCTGGCAGCGGTTGCGCTGGTGGTGATCAAGCCGTTCTGATGCGGCTTCGAAGTCTCAGGCTAATCTGGGCTTCCAGTTACAAGCGGCGGCCGCATCGTGCGGCTGTGCGCCAATCTGCTAGACGTTATGCGCCTGACCCAGCGTCATATGTGACGACGCGACACGCCATGTGTCGCCACGACGCACATACAGGTCGGTGAACGCGTAATCGATCGTTTTCAATCCCGATGCCGGTGTGTAGTGATTCACACCGGACACCATCGCGACACTTCCCACTACACGTACTTTCACGTCACTGAGCGTCTGCACGGAGCCCGGCGGCAGCGCGGGCGCGAACAGCACGTCGGCTTTGCTGCGACGCGCGCCGTTGGGCATCGTTTCGACGAACGAGCTGTCGAGCAGTTCGTCGAGCGTCGCGCGGTCGCCGCGGATCGCGGCGTCGATCCACGCCTGTTCGATCGCGACGAGGCTTGCTTCGACCTGAACCTCGGTGTGAAGGCCGACGGCCAGCACGCACGTGGACAGGCCCATAGCGGCCAGAAAAGCCAGGCGTTTCATGATTGTTTCCTCGAATGGACGGGTTTGACGGCGGACGACACGCTTACCGGCGCGTCAGCTGTGCGGATACCGCACGCCAACCGCTTTCGCGACGAACGAAGACGTCGGTGAATGCGTAGTCGCTGGGCTGGGCGTGGGCGCCGGGATTGAAGTGGTTCGTGCCGGTGACGACGGCGGTGTCGCCGGTGACGTGCACTTCGATATTCATCAGCGTTTGGGTGGAACCCGGCGGCGTGGGCGGCGCGAGCAATACGTCGCTCTTGCTACGACGCGCGCCGCTCGGCGTGGTGGTGACGAAGGTGTCGTCGAGGAGTGTGTCGAGTGTGGCGCGATTCGCGGTGGAGGCGGCGGTGATCCAGGTTTGTTCGATGGTTTTTAAGGTGGCTTCGTCGTCGGCGGCGGCATGGGCCGGGAATGCGGCGGAGAGTGCGAGGGAGGCGATTGCGATTAGGTGGAGAGTGGGTTTCATGGTGATTCCTTTTGAGGGGGGTTAATTGATCTGATTTATAGAGGGTGTTTTGTTGTGTGCTGGATATTAAGGTGCGGGTTATTGGTTTTTGGTAAATGCATTTGAATATCGTCTGCGTGATTTGTTGGCGCTGTTTGTGTGAAAGTTATTTTGAGAGTGTTTTTCCCGATTTGCCCTGGGAAGATTCTTATTTTCTGAGGGTGATGTTAAGACTGGTTTTGATGTTCGTTCGTCGTTCTCGATTCTTTTGCCAGTTCCCGATGCGGCAGTCGACTTGCCAGGTTCGTTCGGTTTGCTCCTTTAGACGGCGTGGGTGGCGTTCGTGTTGTCTGTGTCAGCGTTATCAAACTGGTCCTGATAAATTTATCTTGAGCAGGCGTTTATGCGCGAATATAGGAACAGAGTAGTAAAAAATTTGGATGGTTTTGATTCTGGATAATCCTCTTTAAGAGTCCTCTTATTAAACCTCAATGGATGCAAATCTATATTCGGATTGTCAACCGAGGGGTTAATGAGATGGTTTCGGAAGTTCTCATTCATACGACCACTTTTTCATTCCTTCGGTAACCCACTGATACGCGAGCTGCGCCCACCTGGCCCGCCGCAGAACAGAACCAGTTATCACACTTTCAACAGGACGAAATCGTGAATAAGTCGTACAAGACAGTTTGGAATGAAACAACCGGAACGTATGTGGCAGCTCCGGAGAGTGCGAAGGGTCGGGGGAAGCGCACGAAAAGCAGCAAGGCTCTCGCAAGTGCTGCTCTCGCCGTGGCAGGTGTAATGAGCTCGGCCCACGCCGGCGGTCTTGACGGGGGCACGGCCGTTGGCGCGACGACGGCTGGTGCATCCGAAGCGGTGGGTCAGTCCTCGTATGCCGAAGCGGGAAGCGCAGCATTCGGCCCCTCGGCCTCCGCTACCGCCAATAGTGCGACTGCAATCGGTCCGGCCGCACACGCATTGGGAGCAGCCTCGGTTGCTTTAGGTTTCAACGCTTACGCGACAGCTGACTTTGCAGATGCATTAGGTTCCTTTGCTACCGCTAGCGCCACAAATGCGGTTGCAGTGGGCAAATCTGCGAAAGCGCAGAGTGTAGGAGATTTGGCGTTGGGCGCTAGCGCGTCGGCGAATGGATCCAATGCTTTTGCGACCGCGGTTGGTGCGGGTGCCAACGCGAGCGCGGCTGGCGCCAGTTCGTTCGGTGGCGGCGCCAATGCGACCGCTGCAAATAGCACGGCGCTGGGGGTCAATGCAACGGCGGATCGTGCGAACACTGTCTCGGTAGGCTCTTCCAGTCAGCGGCGTCAGGTTGTTAATGTGGCAGCGGGCACAACGGACACCGACGCAGTGAACGTTGCACAACTGAAGTCGGCCGGTCTGAGCACCGACACGGCAGGCAACATCACGAACGCATTCGTCGCCTACGACAGCACGTCCAAAGACAAGGTGACGCTGGCGGGTGGCGCAGCAGGCACGACGATCACGAACGTGAAGGCAGGTGGACTGAGCGCGACCAGCACGGACGCGGTGAATGGTTCGCAGCTGTTTGCGACCAACGCGAACGTCTCGACCCTGCAGACAACGGTCAACAACATCAGCAATGGCTCCGGTTCCCGCTATTTCAAGACTGGCGGCAAGGCGGATGGTACGGACGATGCGTATGCAGAGGCGCAATCGGTGGCGATCGGCGCTGGATCCAATGCTTTCAGTGCCCACTCGGACTTTAACCCCACGTCATACACCAATACGGTCGCAATCGGTAATAGCGCAAAGAGTGCCGGTGGCGGTGCGATCGCGATCGGCGACACGGCCACTGCGAACTTCACCAGCATTGCGATCGGTGCGGGCGCGAACACGTCAGGTGGCGGCCGCAGGAATGTGGCATTGGGTATCGACAGTTCCGCAACTGCTTGGGATGCAGTGGCATTAGGCTCGAGCTCGGTTGCGGACCGCAACAACACCATCTCGGTGGGCCGTCAGGAAATCAAGGATGTTGACGGTAACGTTACACAAACGGCGAGTACCCGCCAGATCGTGAACATGGCCAAGGGCACGGCGGACACCGATGCGGTGAACGTGTCGCAACTCAAGGGCGTGACGGGCGCACTGGGCGGCGGAGCGGCAGTCAATGCAGACGGCTCGGTCAAGGCCCCGAGCTACGTTGTGCAAGGCGCGACGAAGAACCTAAGCGGCGAGATGGGCGATGCAGTCAAGTACGACACATCGGCACATGATGTGATCACGCTTGGCGGCGTTGACGGCACGACCATCAGCAACGTGAAGGCAGGTGCACTCTCGGCTGACAGCTCGGACGCAGTGAACGGTTCGCAACTGTTTGCCACGAACGCCAACGTCGACAAGAACACGACCGACATCGCAGCGAACACCTCGGACATCGCCAAGAACACCGGCGACATCTCGAACGTGGATGCACGTGTCACGAATGTCGAAGGTTCGGTGACGAACATCACGAATCAGCTGAACGCAGGCGAAGTCGGTCTGGTGCAGCAGAATGCTGAAACGAAGTCGATTACGGTGGCGAAGGATCTGGACGGCACGGTACTGAACGTTGCAGGTACCGAAGGCAACCGCACGATTAGCGGCGTGAAGGCAGCGACCTTGTCGGCCGATAGCAGCGAAGCAGTGAATGGCTCGCAGCTGTTCGCCACGAACGCGAACGTCGACAAGAACACGACTGACATCGCAGCGAACACCGCAGACATCACCAAGAACACCGGCGACATCGCAGCAAACACATCGGACATCACCAAAAACACCGGCGACATCACCACCCTCAACACGACGGTGACGAACCTCAGCGGCGAGATGGGCGATGCAGTCAAGTACGACGCATCGGCACACGATGTGATCACGCTCGGCGGCGCAGCAGGCACGACCATCAAGAACGTGAACGCAGGCGTGGCCGATAAGGACGCGGTGAACGTTGCACAGTTGAAGGGTGTGACGGGCGCATTGGGCGGTGGTTCGGACCTGAACGCAGACGGTTCCGTCAAGGCACCGAAGTACACGATCAACGGTACGGATTACAGCAACGTCGGCGATGCATTGACGGCGGCTGCAGCATCCGGTGCGGGCACCGATCCGAACGCGGTCGCGTACGACGATGCATCGAAGAGCTCGATCAACCTTGCCGGTGAGAACGGTACGACCATCAGCAACGTCAAGGCTGGCGTTGCCGATATGGATGCAGTGAATGTTGCGCAGTTGAAGTCGGCTGGTCTCATGACCGATACCGATGGCAATGTGACCAACGCGTTCGTTGCTTATGACGACGTCTCGCAAGGCAAGGTGACGCTCGGCGGCGAAAACGGCACGACGATCTCGAACGTGAAGGCTGGCGCTGTCACGGCAAAGAGCACGGACGCGGTGAACGGTTCGCAATTGTTCGCGACCAACCAGGTTGTCAGCCAGAACACCACCGATATCGCGTCGCTGAGCGGCAAGATGGCGGACGTGGTCAAGTACGACAGCTCGGTGCACGACAAGGTGACGCTGGCCGGCGCGGCAGGCACGACCCTCACCAACGTGAAGGCGGGCACGCTGTCCTCGACCAGCAAGGACGCGGTCAACGGTTCGCAGTTGTACGCAACCAATCAGACCGTTGTTCAGAACACCGGCGACATCACCAAGGTCAACACGCGTGTCACGAATCTCGACAACGCAATGAACGACGTCGTGAAGTACGACACGTCGGCTCACGATCTGGTGACGCTGGGCGGCACGACCGGCACGACGATTACCAACGTCAAGGCAGGCGAGCTGTCGGAAACGAGCACGGACGCAGTGAACGGTTCGCAACTGTTCGCCACGAACGGCAAGGTCGACCAGAACACGGCCGACATCGCGAAGAACGTAGATGACATTGCCGCCAACACGGCTGACATCGCGACCAACGCCGCCGACATCGCGAAGCACGCAGACGACATCGCAGCGAACACCGCTGACATCGCGAAGAACGCAGGCGACATCACCACGCTCAACACGACGGTGACGAACCTGACTGGCGAGATGGGCGACTTCGTGAAGTACGACTCGTCGGCGCACGACTCGGTCACGCTGGCTGGCGCGGAAGGCTCGATGCTGTCGAACGTGAAGGCAGGTCTCGCGAATACCGACGCGCTGAACGTATCGCAGCTCAAGTCGGCGGGCTTCGCGCTCGACGACAAGGGCATGGTTACGAACCCGGCCGTCACTTACGACGCGGGTTCGATCGAAGCGGGCGCGGCGAAGATCACGCTGAATGCAGGTGACGGCGACAGCAAGTACTTCGTCGATGGCGACCGCCGCAAGGGTCTGCTGCCGAAGGGTACGGTGATCAGCAACGTCGCGAACGGCGTGCAGGATACCGATGCAGCGAACGTCGGCCAGATCTACGACATCATGAACCAGACCAGCGACAACAGCGTCTCGGCGACTCATGTGTTGAAGGCTGGCAGCGGTGGCTCGGGCATCGATACGACGGGTCTGACCTACGCGTACAAGACGTCCGCGTACTACTCGCAGGTCTCGGGTGTAGGCGACAGCACGGGTTCGACCGCGCCGTCCGACGTGGCACGCGCTGATGGTGTGGCATCGATCGCGATCGGCTCGAACGCGTACGGCAAGGGTGCGAAGTCGACGGCAGTTGGTGTGCAGGCGCTTGCTTCGGGTACGGATTCGATCGCAGTGGGCTCCGGCTCGGTAGCGAACCTGGACAACACGTTCTCGATCGGTAGTGACGGTACGGGTTCGTTTACCGCGTACGACGCAAAGGGCAAGGCGTACACCATCCAGAATCAGGCGAACACGCGTCGTCTGGTGAACATGGCAGCGGGTCAAAACGACACCGACGCCGTGAACGTATCGCAGTTGAAGGGTGTGACGACCGCGCTGGGTGGCGGTTCGACGGTGAACGCGGACGGTTCGGTGAAGGCGCCGACCTACACGATCAACGGCAGCACGTACACCAATATCGGTGACGCAATCACGGCTGCGGCAGCAACCGGCGGTGACGGCACGGGCGGCGGTACGGATCCGAACGCTGTTGCTTACGACGATGCATCCAAGGGCGTGGTAACGCTCAAGGGCACGGACGGTACGACGATCGCCAACGTGAAGGCCGGCGCGCTGTCGGCGACCAGCATGGACGCTGTGAACGGTTCGCAGCTGTTTGCAACGAACGCGAAGGTCGATCAGAACGCGTCGAACATCGCAGCGAACACGTCGAACATCGCGACGAACACGACCGACATCGCAGCGAACACGTCGAACATCGCGACGAACACGACCGATATCGCAGCGAACACGTCGAACATCGCGACGAACACGACCGACATCGCAGCGAACACGTCGGACATCGCGAAGAACACGACCGACATCGCAGCGAACACGTCGGACATCGCGAAGAACGTGGGTGACCGGTCCGACGTACCACATGCAAGGCGGTACGCAGACCACGGTCGGCGGTGCGCTCGATTCGCTCGACGCCAACCTGTCCACGCTGCAATCGCAGATGGGCAGCGCGGGTGTCGGTCTGGTCACGCAAGATGCGGTGTCGCATGACATCCTGATCGCAGCCGGCACCAACGGCACGCGGGTCAACATCGCCGGCACGGCGGGCAACCGTGTGGTGACGGGCGTGGCGGCCGGCGCGGTCAACGCGTCGAGCAGCGATGCTGTCAACGGTTCGCAGCTGTATGCGAACGCGGCCAGCACGGCGGCGGCGCTGGGTGGCGGTTCGACGGTCAACCAGGACGGCACGATCACGGCCCCGACGTATGTCGTCGGTGGCACGACCGTGACGAACATGGGCGACGCGATCAGCAACATCGATAACCGTACGTCGCAAAACTCGTCGGAGATCGCCGGCATGCAGACGACGATCAACAACATCGGCGGATCGGTGGCGAACGCAGTGCAGTACGACGCGTCGTCGCACGACAAGATCACGCTCGGTGGATCGACCGATGCAGCGAAGGTGAAGCTGACCAACCTGCAAGACGCGGATCTGTCCGCGACGAGCAGCGACGCGGTGACCGGTTCGCAGTTGTGGAGCACCAACCAGCAGTTGTCGGATCTGAGCCATTCTGTCCAGAACGCGCAGACGACCGGTAGCACTGGCGTGGCGGTCGATATCGGCGGTGGTTCGGCTGCATCGGCAACCGGCTCCGGCGCGGTGGCGATTGGTGGCGATGCGCAGGCAAGCGGCGCGAACTCGGTCGCAATCGGTTCGGGTTCGGTGGCGAGCGATGCGAATTCGGTGTCGTTCGGTTCCGAAGGCAACGAGCGTCGCTTGACGAACGTCGCCGACGGCAAGGCCGGCACCGACGCAGTCAACATGCGTCAGTTCCAGTCGGGAATGAGCGAAGTGTCGCGTAATGCGTACAGCGGTATCGCGGCAGCCACTGCGCTGACGATGATTCCGGATGTCGATGCGAACAAGAACCTCTCGATCGGTGTCGGCACGGCGGGCTATAAGGGCTACCAGGCTGTCGCAGTCGGCGCATCGGCGCGTATCACGCAAAACCTGAAAGTGAAGGTCGGTGCAGGTGTCAGCGCCACAGGAACGACGGTTGGCGCAGGTGCCGCTTATCAGTGGTAAGCGTCGGGGGCTGGCGGGACACGCGTCCCGCCAGCCGGATAGCAGGTCGTTGATGTAGCAGGGGAGCGCGCTCCTGTCGGCCGGACAGGCCGCAGGGCGCCGCTTCACCTGATCAAGTTTTCTGGAAGTAAATTATGAATCTGATGAAATTTCTTCGCGCGCCGTTGCTGGGTGCGCTCGTAACGGGTTTTGCCGCGTGTACCACGCAGTCCGGTCCGACTTACACGCTCAAGGCACTCAACATGCCGAATCAGCAGGCACCGATTTATCGGGTCAGCTGCGATGGGTTGTTTGAAAGCTCGAAGAGCTGCGTGCGTGTGGCGGAGGAAATCTGCAAGGCGCAACCCGTATCGTTGCTCGAATTCGTCGACGGCGTCAGCGACGCCGCACCGAAGAGCGACCCGCGTGAACTGACCTTCTTCTGCGGTCAGCGCACCGTGCAGAAGCCAGCGCAACCGGCACCGGCTCCGCAGCCGCCGGTCAGCCAGGCCGCGCCGCAGCGTCAATTGATGTTGCAAGGCAACGCAAACTTCGTGACGGATAGCGCGCAACTGAACCCGACCGCAACGGCGAGTCTCGACCGTTTTCTGAGCGCGAATCAGGGTGCGCGTTTCCACCGCGTCGCCGTGACGGGCTACACCGACAGCACCGGTCCGGAAGCGCATAACCGGACCTTGTCGCAGGCGCGCGCGATTTCCGTCGCGGACTACCTTCGCGAAGGCGGTCTGCAAGCCGAGCAGTTTCTCGCGCAAGCCAAGGGGAGCGACGATCCGGTCGCATCGAACGCAACGGCCGAAGGGCGCATGTCTAACCGCCGCGTCGAAGTTCAGGTTTTCGCGGAATAAATCGCGATTCGCCGCGTAGTGAACACAGCCAAAACAAAGGGCCCGCATCGTGCGGGCCCTTTTCTTTTGCGCTCGCTTTTCCGTCAGCGTTAGCCGTCGACGCGCAGCCGTCCAATCACGCCTTTCGCCTGACCGAGACGCTCGACCAGCTCGGGACCGCGCTTGAGCGCCACGCCGACCGCGAGAATATCGCCGATCGCGAGATGCGACATCCGCGACGTCATCGGCGAAAACACGTCTTCTTCTTCCACCACGTTCGAGAACAGGCAAATGGTCGCGACGCGCGCCAGCGGCGAGCTGCCATGGGTAATGGCAATGACCTTCGCGCCGCGCGCGATCGCCGAACGGGCCGCGTCGATGATGTCGCGCGTGCGCCCCGTATTGGAGACCACGACCACCACGTCGCCCGGTTTCAGCAGCGCGGCCGACATCGAGTACGTGTGCGGGTCGCAATACGCGACGCTCGGCATGCCCAGCCGGAAGAACTTGTGCTGGATATCCTGCGCAGCGATGCCGGAGCCGCCCGCACCGTAAAACTCGATCCGCGTCGCGTTCGCGAGCAGTTCGACGGACGACTCCACGCTGTCCGGCGATAAACCGTTGCGAACCTGAATCAGCGTGCCGATGGTCCGGTCGAAAACCTTAGCGATCAAGCCGGGCGCGCCTTCGTCCGGCCGCACGTCGCGATATACCGTCTGCACGCCCGCCGCGATGCCTTGCGCGAGCCGGATCTTGAACTCGCGAAATCCCGAAAATCCGAGCGCGTGGCAAAAGCGCGCGATCGTCGGCTGGCTGACGCCCGCGCGCGCAGCCACTTCGGTCATCGACAGATCGAGCACTTCACGCGGCGCTTCGATCACGTAGTCGGCCAGCTTTCGCTCGGAGGGGCGAAGCTGGTCGCGCATCGCTTCCACTTGGGACAGCATCATTGAACAACTCGCACTATGCTGAAAGATGCGTGGACTATAGCTGATTGTCTAAATAGGTACAAAAACTACATAGCTAGGTCTAGGTGTATTCCCTAGGTTGTCGGTGTTTTGGCGCAGTGCGGCATGAACATTGGCTTGTAGCCTGATCGTCAAGGGTTCGGTTTGGATCGAGGTGCGCATTGCGATCGTGTAGTTTTTCTACTAAACTCACGGCGTCGGAACACTCCGACGTCCCCCGCGATACCTAAAACTGGCGCTGCGCGTGTTTGCCCCGTCCAGCGACGAAGGAGCTTCGATGGTTTCCCCGCATTCGCAACTCACCCAGGTCACGAAGCGCGTGATCGAACGCAGCAAGCCGACCCGCGCTGCCTATCTCGCGCAGATCGACCGCGCGCAAGGCAAATTCCCGGCGCGCGGCGCGCTGTCCTGCGCAAATCTGGCGCACGGTTTTGCCGGCCTCGAAGGCAACGACAAACTCGTCATCAAACAGATTCGCGAGCCGAATATCGGCATCGTGTCGTCGTACAACGAAATGCTGTCGGCGCACGCGCCGTACATCACGTTCCCCGACATCATCAAGAAGGCCGCGCGCGAAAACGGCGGCGTCGCGCAATTCGCGGGCGGCGTGCCGGCGATGTGCGACGGCATCACGCAGGGCAACGCGGGCATGGAACTGTCGCTGTTTTCGCGGGAAGTGATCGCGATGAGCACGGCGGTCGCGCTGACGCACAACATGTTCGACGCCGCGTTGTGCCTCGGCGTCTGCGACAAGATCGTGCCGGGCCTGCTGATCGGCGCATTGCAGTTCGGCCATCTGCCGACCATTTTCGTGCCGGCCGGCCCGATGACGAGCGGCTTGTCGAACGACGACAAAGCCAAGACGCGCCAGGCGTTCGCAACCGGTCAATGCGACCGTGGCGCGCTGCTCGAAGCCGAAGCCGCCGCGTATCACAGCCACGGCACCTGCACGTTCTACGGCACCGCGAACAGCAACCAGATGCTGATGGAAGTGATGGGCCTGCATCTGCCGGGTTCCGCTTTCGTGCATCCGCACACGCCGCTGCGTGACGCGCTGACTGCGCAAGCCGCGCGTCGCGTGCTCGATCTGACGGTCGAACGTGGCAACTACATGCCGATCGGGCATGTGATCGACGAAAAGGCGATCGTCAACGGCATCGTGGCGCTGCTGGCCACCGGCGGTTCGACCAATCACACGCTGCATCTGGTGGCGATTGCACGCGCTGCGGGCATCGTGATCGACTGGGACGATTTCGACACGCTGTCGCAAGTCGTGCCGCTGCTCGCGAAGATCTACCCGAACGGCAAGGCCGACGTGAACCACTTCCACGCGGCAGGCGGCGTCGGTTTCCTGGTGCGCAATCTGCTGGAAGGCGGTTTGCTGCACGACGACGTGAATACCGTTGCGGGTCGCGGCTTGCATCTGTACACGCAGGAACCGAAGCTGATCGACGGCGCGTTGACGTGGACCGACGGCGCGCAGGAAAGCCATGACACGGCCGTGCTGCGCCCGATTCACGAACCGTTTCAGCCGGACGGCGGTTTGCGTCTGATGCAGGGCAAACTCGGTCGCGGCGTGATCAAGATTTCGGCGGTCGCGGCGGCGCATCGCAAGGTCAGGGCGCCCGCGATCGTGTTCGATTCGCAGGAAGCCGTGCAGGAAGCGTTCGACAACGGCGAACTGAAGCGCGACTTCATCGCGGTGGTGCGATTCCAGGGCGCGCGTGCGAACGGCATGCCGGAGTTGCATCGTTTGACGCCGCTGCTCGGCGTGTTGCAGGATCAGGGCTTTCACGTCGCGCTGGTGACGGACGGCCGGATGTCCGGTGCATCGGGCAAGGTGCCCGCCGTCATTCACGTGTCGCCGGAAGCGTTGTTGCAAGGGCCGCTCGGCAAGGTCGTCACGGGCGACATGCTGGTGATCGACGCCGAAGCGGGCATGCTCGACATCGAGATCGATGCCGGCGAATGGGCCGCGCGCCCGGTCGCGCAGCCGCTGCATCAGGCGGAAAACGAAGTCGGTTTCGGTCGCGAACTGTTCGGTGTGTTCCGCGCGGCGGCGGCACCTGCGGAACTCGGCGCGTCGATCTTCGGCCCTATGGTGGGCGAGGTGCATCACGCAGCACCCGCGCACAGCGACGCGCCGGTGACGCACGAGACCCGGCAGCCTGCCTGATCGCATCACGCGAATCCCGCATTGCAGAACAAAGGAGTGTGACTATGACGATGAAGAAAGTAAGCGACATCGTGCGCCTCGGCCCGGTGATTCCGGTGCTGGCGTTCGAATCGGTCGAGCAGGGCGAAAACGTATCGCGCGCGCTGCACGCCGGCGGCGTCAAGGTGCTGGAAATCACGCTGCGCACCGAAGCCGGTCTGAAATCGATCGAACGGGCGAGCCAGCTCGCGGAAGACATCGTGGTCGGCGTCGGTACGCTGACGAAGCCCGAGCATTGCGCGCAAGCGAAGAAAGCGGGCGCGCAGTTCGGCGTGTCGCCCGGTTTGACGAAGGAACTGCATCAGGCCGCGCTCGACTGCGGTTTGCCGCTGCTGCCGGGCGTCATGACGCCGAGCGATATCCTCGTCGCAATGGATCTCGGCTATGAAATCGTCAAGCTGTTCCCGGCCCAGCAGGCAGGCGGCGTGTCGATGCTGCAGGCGCTCAACGGTCCGTTCCCGACGCTGAAGTTCTGCCCGACCGGCGGCATTTCCGCCGAAACCGCGCCGACCTTTCTCGCACTGCCGAACGTCGTGTGTGTCGGCGGTTCGTGGTTGACGCCGAAGGCCGCGCTGGCCGCGCAAAACTGGGACGAA
This sequence comes from Paraburkholderia sp., assembly GCF_028283785.1. Taxonomy (GTDB): domain Bacteria; phylum Pseudomonadota; class Gammaproteobacteria; order Burkholderiales; family Burkholderiaceae; genus Paraburkholderia. The sequence continues at coordinate 176,111 of NZ_JAPWKB010000019.1, forward strand.
GTCACGCGTCTCGCGCGCGCCGCCACCGAACTCGCGCCGCCGGCGCATTGAACTGAGCGCGCGGTCGAAGCCGTCGTTGCGATGGTTTCGGCTCCGCCTTGTCAGGCTCGACTCGAGGAGCCTCGTCGCGCATCCATCGGAATGCGCCGGCGAGGCTCCTTTTTTTGCTATCCGCATAAACGATGTAAGGGCTTTCGTCAGGAAGCCGCGCGTTAATCGACAACAAACAGTAAAATTCAGCGGCTAAGGCGACAGGCGATTTTCGCGCATGTCGCTGTTCACAAGACCGGCGGACCGCGGATCACGCGACACCCGCGCAACCTGTCATACACGGCGTGGCGAACCCACGCAGCGCGGCGAATCCGGTTCCGTTCCGCGACTAACAAACACAAAGGAGGAGCTTCATGGAAGCTGTTCACGGCAGCATTCTGCTCGTTTATGCGGTCATCGCGATCGCCGCGCTGATCCTGATGATCACGCGCTACAAGGTTTATCCGTTTCTCGTCCTGATTATCGTGTCGCTGCTGCTCGGGCTGGTCGCCGGCATGCCGATGGGCACGATCGTCAAATCGTTCGAAACCGGTAACGGCAACACGCTCGGACACATCGCGATCGTGGTCGGCCTTGGAACGATGCTCGGCAAGATGATGGCCGAATCGGGCGGTGCGGAACGGATCGCCACCACGCTGATCGACTGGTTCGGCGAGAAGAACATTCACTGGGCGATGATGTGCGTGGCGATCATCGTCGGTTTGCCGGTGTTCTTCGAAGTCGGCTTCGTGCTGCTGATTCCGATCGCGTTCAACGTCGCCAAGCGCACCGGCAAATCGCTGCTGCTGATCGGCCTGCCGATGATCGCCGGTCTGTCGGTCGTGCACGGTCTGATTCCGCCGCACCCGGCCGCGATGCTCGCCGTGCAGCAATATCACGCCGACATCGGCAAGACGATCGCTTACGGGCTGATCGTCGGGATTCCGACGGCGATCGTCGCCGGTCCGCTGTTCGCGCTGCTGATCCATCGCTTCGTGAAGCTGCCCAACGAGAACGCGCTCGCGAAGCAGTTCCTCGGCAACGCCGAGGAAGGCAAGACGCGCGAGTTGCCGAGCTTCGGCATCACGCTGTTCACGATCCTGCTGCCGGTGATCCTGATGCTGGCGGGTAGCTGGGCCGACCTCGTGTTCACGCCGAAAACGCTGCCCAACGACCTGTTGCGCTTCGCCGGCAACTCCGACGTCGCGCTGCTGATCGCCGTGCTGGTCAGCTTCTGGACCTTCGGCGCATCGCGCGGCTTCAATCGCGAGCAGATCCAGAAGTTCTGCTCCGAATGTCTCGCGCCGATCGCGGGCATTACGCTGATCGTCGGTGCGGGCGGCGGCTTTGGCCGCGTGCTGATGGATAGCGGTATTTCGAAGGAAATCGTCAACGTCGCGACCGCGATGCATCTGTCGCCGCTGCTGTTCGGCTGGCTGGTCGCCGCGCTGATCCGCCTTGCCACCGGCTCGGCGACCGTCGCGATGACGACCGCTTGCGGTATCGTTGCGCCTATCGCCGCAGCGAGCGGCGTGCAGGTCAAGCCGGAATTGCTGGTGCTGGCCACCGGTTCGGGCTCGCTGATCTTTTCGCACGTCAACGACGGCGGTTTCTGGCTGATCAAGGAATACTTCGGGATGACGGTGGGGCAGACCTTCAAGACGTGGTCGCTGCTGGAAACCATCATCTCGTTGATGGGTTTGGGTTTGACCTTCGCTCTGGCGGCGGTCCTGTAAGGAGTTTTTGATGATTTTGATCGCAATGGGCGTGTCGGGCGCCGGCAAAACGAGAATCGGCGAGCTGCTCGCCGAACGGCTGAAGTGCGCGTTCACCGACGGCGACACGTTCCACAGCGCGGCCAACAAGGAAAAGATGCATCACGGCATTCCGTTGACCGACGAAGACCGCTGGCCGTGGCTGAAAACGATCCGTGCCGCGATCGAGGAAAAGAAGAACGCGGGCGAAACGGCGGTGTTCACGTGTTCGTCGCTGAAGCGCTCGTATCGCGACATCCTGCGTGATGGCGACAAGGATGTCTGCTTCGTTTATCTGAAGGGTTCGCGTGAAGTGCTCGAAGAGCGTTTGACCACTCGCACCGGCCATTTCTTCGATCCGTCGCTGCTGCAAAGCCAGCTCGATACGCTCGAAGAACCGGGCGCGGACGAAGCGATCACGGTGAGCATCGAGCACACGCCGGAACAGATGGTCGATGAAGTGCTGAAGCAGCTCGACGCTCGCTGAGCGTTTGTCGTACAGGGCGCGAGGATATTTCGTTGCCCTGCTGACGATCCGCCTTACCGCGCGAGGTAAGGCGGACCGTCGCTGTCCTGCGTTGGACAGCACAATGATCCGCGGCGTGCTCGCCACGCCATGCCCGATCTCCGCCTCTCTCGCGTGTCTGCGTCAACGTGATATCCCGGTTTTTGCCAGCAAATGCAGCGCTATTGTCGGCATGTGCTTCGCCCGGTTTTTGAGGGCTCAACCGCTGTCGGGTTTTACCGTGTTAACGCCGATTGACGTCTTCTGCGGAAGCGAATTTCTGCGCATGCAATTGGGACGTTTCCCAGACTTCCAACACTACGTTCAGCTTACAGTTTGCGACTGATTGCGCCACCCGGCGCATCGTTTGATTCGCGGACGAGATGTGCACGCTGTAACGAAATTTCCCCAATCCACGAGCCCGAGCGGCGACGTTTCCGGTGCACGTGCGCGCGCGCTGCGTGCGACGGCCGCTCGCCTGTCGCCGCGCGGCCGCCCGACGTTCGCGTCGATGACGTATGCCGGCGCGTTGCTGGCGAGCGCGGCAGGCGCCGCGCACGCGTTCGAGCCGATGGACCCGGCCAATCACGCCATTCTCGATCAGCAGCAGCAACGCCTGCTCGATCAGGCGCGCGAACAGCGTGAAGGTTTGAGCGGGCAGGCGCCGGCCATGCCCGCCGCCGCGCCGCGCGCCACCGACGCGCAAACGCGCGCCGCGCTCGGCGGCGACGCATGCGTGCCGGTCGACAGCGTGAGTTTCAGCGGTGCGGCGCTGTTGCCCGACGCGCTGAAGCAGGCGGTCTCGCAGGACGCATCCGGCCGTTGTCTCGATACCGCCGCGCTCGCCCATCTGCTCGACACGGTCAACGACTGGTACGTCGCGCATGGCTATGTGACGAGCCACGCTTTTCTGCCGAAGCGTGACGGCGACAGCCGCGAGCTGACGATTGCATCGGTGGAGGGCAGGCTGTCGCGCGTCTATTTCCGCGACGGCACGCCCCGCGCCGACGACGCCGCGCAGATGGCGTTCGGTGGCACGGCCGGCGAGCCGCTGAATCTGCGCGACGTCGAGCAGGGCGTCGATCAGATCGACCGCATCGTGCCGGGCGGCGTGAAAGCGTCGGTGCGGGCGGCGCCGCAGCAAGGATATTCCGACATCGTGCTGTCCGGCCAGCCGGTCAAGCTGTTCGATGCCGCCGTCAGCGTGGACAACAGCGGTCAGAAAAATACCGGGCGCGAGATGCTCGGCGCCGCCGCGACGATGAACAACGCGCTCGGCCTCGCGGAACAGATCGGCGGATCGGTGTCGACGACGCCTGCGTTGCACGGCGACCGGTTTCGCCGCAGCTTCAATGCATGGGCCACCGTGCCGTACGGTTACTGGAGCTTCAGCTATGCGGGCGCGGCGGGCAACTATGCGGTCCCGCTCGATTTCTACGGCGCGAAGCTGCGCTACCACGGCAGCAGTCTGCAAAACCGCTTCACGGTCACGCGCACGGTCACGCGCAACGCGTCGCGCAAGATCGACGTGTTCGCGTCGGTATCGAATTACGTCGGCAAGACCTACCTCGAAGAATTCCAGCTTCAGAACAGTTCCGAGCGAACCAGCACCGCGCAGATCGGCGTCAACTTCGCGACGCGCGTGGGCAGCAGAAGTTATTTCACGTTCAGTCCCGCACTCACGCAAGGCCTGCCGTTCGCCACGCACGACATGAGCGAAGGTGGCGGCCCGTCGTCTGGTTTCACGAAGCTGGCGGCAAGCGCCAGCTTTTACACGCAGGCCACGCAAAACGTCGCGCTGCTGTCGTCCGTGTACGCGCAGGTTGCGCCGAGGACGCTCTACAGCAGCGAGCGCGTGCTGGTCGGCAGCGACACGTCGGTGCGCGGTTTTCGCGATCAGTACCTGTACGGCAACACCGGCGCGTATCTGCGCAACGAGGTGAACTGGACCGTGCCGCTGCCCGCGTCCGGCGCGCGCATGACCGTGATGGCCGGCGTCGATATCGGCCGCGTCGTGCCCGTCGAGGGTGAACCCAATTCAGGCGGCAACGTCGTCGGCGCGGCGATCGGCGCGTCGGCGTCGTGGAAAGGCGTCGCCGCAACCGTTTCGGTCGGCACGCCGCTCGTCGCACCCCGACGTTTGAACGCCGATCCGATTGTCCTCAACCTCAAGTTGAGTTCTTCGTTTTAATTATCAAAGGTTTTACCCATGAAACAACATCGTCTCAATATGCTGAGCCTCGCGGCACTGGCCACGGTTGGTGCAGCGAGCACCGCAATGGCGGGCGGCATCGTCGCCACGGGCGGCCAGACGCAGGTCAGCACGCCGGGCAATACGCCGGTCGTCAACATCGCCGGCGCGAATGCCGCAGGCATTTCGCGTAACGCGTTCAGCAGCTTCGACGTGGATAAAAACGGCGTGGTCTTCAACAACCTGACCGCAGCCGGCGTGAGCCAGCTGGCCGGTCAGCTGGCGGCGAACGCGAACCTGAACGGCACGGCCGCGAAGGTGATCGTTGCCGACGTGAACTCGGCTACAGCCTCGAAGCTGAACGGCGCGATGGAAGTGGCAGGCGCGCCGGCGCATCTGCTGATCGCGAATGCGGCGGGCATTTCGGTGAACGGCGCAACGACGATCAACGCGCCGGTGCTGTCGCTGGCTGCGGCGAGCTTCAACCCGACGGCGGCCAATCCGCTGAGCCTGACGGTCGACACGAGCCGCGCGACGCCGGCCACGATCGCCATCGACGGAGCGGGTCTGGACGTGGGCGCCGGTCAGGTGAACCTGCTGTCGCGCGCGACGCTGGTGAACGCGGCGGTCAAGGGCTGGAAGATCAACTCGCAGAACGGCACGCAGTTCGACGGCGACGCGAACGGCAACTTCACCGGCAAGCTGAGCGCCGAGGCGCCGAATGCACCGACGGTGGCGCTGGACGTGTCGGAACTGGGCGGCATGTACGCGAACAAGATCGTGCTGGAAGGATCGGAGCATGGTCTGGGCGTGAATAACGCGGGCGTGATTGCTGCGGGTCATGGGGGCCTTGCGGTGCAGATGTTCGGAAACGCCGACCTCAACAGAACCACGAAGGGGATGATCACCTCCACCGGGGCGAGCTATACGGTGGACGCCGCGTCGATGGCGGAAACGCTGGACATGTGGCGCCCGACGCAGTATCGCGGCCTCGATGAAGCGCAGATTTTCCAACTGCAAAAACAGGAACTGGCGGTTGCTGCCGAACAGGCAAACGCGCGCAACTTCCATCCGTCGTCGGACGACGCGTTGTTGAGCAACCCCGAAAAGATCGCGTTGGTGAACGACGTGTACGCGCAAGCGCAACTCGCGAAGGCCCGGATGGATCCTTCGACGGACCCGGATGAAATCGCCCGCAACGCAGCCGAAGCGGCGCAGCGTGCCGAGATCGAACGGCAGAATGCCGAGCACGCGGCACAGATCGCCGCCGACGAAAAAGCCGCCGCAGATATCGCGAAGGCCGACGCCGACCGTCAGGCAGCGGCCGATGTCGCGGCAGCAGCCGACCGTGCAGCACGCGAAGCTGAAGCGAAGGCGCGCTGGGACGCTGAACAAGCGGCAATGGCGGGCGGTGACACGCCTGTGCCGCCGGTCAACCCGGTCGATCCGCAGCAAGCGGATTCGGGCAACCAGCCACAACCGCCGGTCGTCGATAACGGCGTGATGAAGTCGCCGGCCCAGATCGCGTACGAAGCCGAACAGGCCGCAGCACGTGAGGCGATGATGGCCGCTTCGAAGGCGCAATACGAAGCACAACAGGCTGCCGCGTCTGCGCAGGCAGCAGCGGCACAGCAACAGGCCGCGGCACAACGTGCGGAGTTCGATCGCCAGAACGCCGAGTACGCAGCGAAGGTTGCCGCCCAGCAACAAATGCAAGAGCAGATCGCGAGTGCGGACGCACAGCGCAGCGCCGATGCCGACGCCGCCTTCCAGGCGGAACTCGCCGCCCGCTATGCCGATGCAAAGGCCCAGTACGACGCAAAGCAGGCGCAGCAGGTCAGCTACGCGCCGCAAGCCCAACCGGTGATGATTCAAACCCGCTACACGTACTAAGCTGAACCGCCGCCGAAGCACCTACCCGCATCGGCTGCAATAAAAAAGGGCTCGCGCAAGCGAGCCCTTTTTCACATCCGGCGCAGCGCCGCTACCGCATCAGGCGATGCGCTTCGCCAGTTCAACCGCCTTGCCGACATACGATGCCGGCGTCATCGCCAGCAAACGCGCTTTCGCGTCGTCCGGAATCGCGAGACCCGTGACGAAGCTTTGCAGCGCTTCGCGCGTGATGCCCTTGCCGCGCGTCAGTTCCTTCAACTGTTCGTACGGATTTTCGATGCCGTAACGGCGCATCACCGTTTGAACCGGCTCCGCCAGCACTTCCCAGCAGTTGTCCAGATCTTCGTTCAGACGCGCCGGGTTCACTTCGAGCTTGTCCAGACCGCGAATCAGCGCGTCGTACGAGAGCAGCGAATAACCGAACGCGACGCCCATATTGCGCAGCACCGTCGAATCGGTCAGGTCGCGCTGCCAGCGCGAGATCGGCAGCTTGTCGGCGAGGTGACGCAGCGTCGCGTTCGCGAGGCCGAGATTGCCTTCCGAGTTCTCGAAGTCGATCGGGTTGACCTTGTGCGGCATCGTCGACGAACCGATTTCTCCGGCCTTCAGCCGTTGCTTGAAGTAACCGAGCGAGATGTAGCCCCACACGTCGCGATCGAGGTCGAGCAGGATCGTGTTCGCGCGCGAAATCGCGTCGAACAGTTCGGCCATGTAATCGTGCGGCTCGATCTGGATCGTGTACGGATTGAACGTCAGCTTCAGCCGCTGTTCGACGACTTCCTTCGAAAACGCTTCCCAGTCGAATTCCGGATACGCCGACAGATGCGCGTTGAAGTTACCCACCGCGCCGTTCATCTTGCCGAGCAGTTCGACCTTCTCGACACGTTCGATCGCGCGAGCCAGACGCGCCGCGACGTTCGCGATTTCCTTGCCGAGCGTGGTCGGGCTGGCCGGTTGGCCGTGCGTGCGCGACAGCATCGGCTGTTCGGCTTGCGCGTGCGCGAGCTTGACGAGACGTTGATGCACCGAGCGCAGCGCGGGCAGAATCACGTGCTCGCGCGCACCGGCCAGCATCAAACCGTGCGACGTGTTGTTGATGTCTTCCGACGTGCACGCGAAGTGGATGAACTCGCTCGCGCGTTCCAGTTCCGGCTGACCCTTGACCGATTCCTTCAGCCAGTATTCGACGGCCTTCACGTCGTGATTCGTCACGCGCTCGATGTCCTTGATGCGCGCGGCGTCGTGCGCGGTGAAGCGCTCGACCAGTTGCAGCAGGAATTGCTCGGCGTCGTCGGAGAAGCGGGGCACTTCGGCGAAACCGGCGCGCGACAGCGCGATCAGCCAGTGAATCTCGACCGTCACGCGATGGCGCATGAAAGCCGCTTCCGAAAGCCAGTCGCGCAAGGCTTCGGTTTTCGACGCGTAACGGCCGTCGAGCGGGGAGAGCGCGGTCAGCGCGAACAGAGTGTCGGGGCGAGTATCGGACATGATGGGCTGCCGGAAGGCGCAATAGAACAGATGGAAAAGCAGGGAGAACCGCGAATTTTACCACCGTGCAACCGTTGCGCCGCGAACCGGCGCGCGGACGCGGCGCGCCGCTAGAATGGCGGGTTCCTGACTGGCGTTCGTCAGCCGTCTATTTTGCATTCATCGCCGGGACCCGCATGGAACTGAAATGGCTCGAAGACTTCGTTTCGCTCGCGGAGACGCGTAGTTTCAGCCGGTCCGCGGAATTGCGTCACGTGACGCAGCCAGCTTTTTCGCGGCGCATCCAGGCGCTCGAAGCGTGGCTCGGCACCGAGTTGATCGACCGTTCCGTCTATCCGACGCGGCTGACGGCGGCGGGCCAGGTGTTCTACGAGCAGGCGCTGGCGATGCTGTCGCAGTTCCACGAAGCGCGAACCTTGCTGCGCGGTCATACCGCAACGCCCGCCGCGACGATCGAATTCGCGGTGCCGCATACGTTGTCGCTGACGTATTTTCCGCGCTGGTTGCAGCGTATCGAGGCGCAGCTCGGGCCGATCCACACGCGTTTGCGCGCGCTGAACGTGCACGACGCGGTGTTGTCGCTGGTCGAAGGCGGCTGCGATCTGGTGATGGGCTATCACCATCCGAGCCATCCGGTTGCACTCGATCCGGCGCGCTACGACATGCTCACGCTCGGCGTCGAAGCGATCAGCCCGTTTTCCGCGCCGGCACGCGCGGGCCGCGCGCGCTACGCATTGCCGGGCACGCCCGACGAACCGGCGCCGTATCTGTCGTACACGCCGAACGCCTATCTCGGCCGGATGACCGAAGTGATCTTCGCGACCGCGCCGGAGCGGCTGTATCTGGATCGTCTGTATGAAACGGATATGGCCGAAGGTCTGAAGGCGATGGCGCTGGCCGGACACGGCATCGCGTTTCTGCCGCACAGCGCTGTCGAAGATGCCGTCGCCGACGGGCGTCTGATTCGCCTCGACCGCGCCACGCGCGGCGTCGCCGAAGGTCAGTTCACGCTCGAAATGGAGATTCGCCTGTATCGCGACAAGCTCGCCGCGCAAGGCGACGATCCGCGTCATGTGCTGGTCCGGCAACTGTGGGACGTGGTCGCGGCGGAATTGGCCTCGAACCCGCAATAGATCTTTGCAGCGTTTGAAACCCGGGTTTCGACGCTGGCGTTGATGCGCGCATGCACCGCGCAAAGCCTTGCCGCTCATGACGTTAGCGACACGAATTTACAGCTTCCGCAGCGTTATGCAAAAAAAACATAATGGGATAATCAAACGGCATTGGATTTCAAAAAGGGGTTTTTCGACAATGGCGCATCGGGTCAAAAACGCTTGGAGCGTGCATGTCAACCACACCGCAGTCCGCCTCTTCCGCAGTCACCAATCAGTCCATCCCGTCTTATCTGCATAGCGACGATCTCGGCCCCTGGGGCAACTATCTGCGCCAGGTCGATCGCGTCGCGCCGTACCTCGGCTCGCTGTCGCGCTGGCTCGAAACGCTGAAGCGCCCGAAGCGCATCCTGATCGTCGATGTACCGATCGAACTCGACAACGGCACGGTGGCGCACTTCGAAGGCTATCGCGTGCAGCACAACGTGTCGCGCGGTCCGGGTAAGGGCGGTGTGCGGTATCACCAGGACGTGACGCTGTCGGAAGTGATGGCCTTGTCGGCGTGGATGTCGGTGAAGAACGCGGCGGTCAACGTGCCGTACGGCGGCGCGAAAGGCGGTATTCGTGTCGATCCGCGCACGTTGTCGCGCGGTGAACTGGAACGCATGACGCGTCGCTATACCAGCGAGATCGGCATCATCATCGGACCGAATACCGACATTCCCGCGCCGGACGTCAACACGAACGAACAGATCATGGCGTGGATGATGGACACCTACTCGATGAACCAGGGCCAAACGGCCACGGGCGTTGTAACCGGCAAGCCGATCGCGCTCGGCGGTTCGTTAGGCCGTAAGGAAGCGACCGGCCGTGGCGTGTTCGTGGTCGGCACCGAAGCGGCTCGCCGCACCGGCCTCGACATCGAAGGCGCGCGGATCGCCGTGCAGGGCTTCGGCAACGTCGGCGGCATCGCCGCGCGGCTGTTCCAGGAAGCGGGCGCGAAGGTCGTGGCCGTGCAGGATCACACCGGCACGCTGTATAGCGCCAACGGCATCGACGCGGTCGCGTTGCTCGATCACGTCGCGAAGAACGGTGGCGTCGGCGGTTTCGCGGAAGCGGACAGCATCGCGGCTGAAGACTTCTGGCGCGTCGAGTCGGACATCCTGATTCCGGCCGCGCTGGAAAACCAGATCACCGAAAAGAACGCGTCGCAGATCAGGACGAAGATCGTGGTCGAAGGCGCGAACGGCCCGACCACGACCGCCGCCGACGACATCCTGCGCGACAAGGGCGTGCTGGTGATTCCTGACGTCGTGGCCAACGCGGGCGGCGTGACGGTGTCGTACTTCGAATGGGTGCAGGACTTCTCCAGCTTCTTCTGGACCGAAGACGAGATCAACCAGCGTCTGGATCGCGTGATGCGCGAAGCGTTTGCGGCCGTGTGGCAAGTGTCGAGCGAGCAGAACGTGTCGGTGCGTACGGCGGCGTTTATCGTCGCGTGCAAACGGATTTTGCAAGCGCGCGAACTGCGCGGTCTGTATCCGTGATCCATCGCGCGAGATGAATCTTGCGTGATCTTTCCGTGACGCGTTCGGCCGGTCGTTTTGACCGGTTTGGACACGTCCGGCCATGGTTCGTAAGACCGCGCGCATGACCCGGCGGGCGCCATCTTTCTGATGGCGCCCGTTTTTTTTTCAGATAGCCTGTGGCCCAATGCACACAGGGTTCACAGCGATTACTTTCAAAACAGTTACTTTGCTAAACTGCGGCTGTTTCTGCCAAGGAGATCACCACAATGAAGATGCAAAAAGCCGCGCTGCTGCTCGCGACGCTCGGACTGTTCGCTGTCGGCGCGCAAGCGCAAGACGCAGGCACGCTGAAAAAAATCAAAGATACGGGCGTCATTTCGCTGGGTCACCGCGAATCGTCGATTCCGTTTTCGTACTATGACGACAAGCAGGAAGTCATCGGCTACTCGCAAGAGTTCGCGCTGAAGGTGGTCGAGGCGGTCAAGCAGAAGCTGAACATGCCCGGCCTGAAGGTCAAGCTCACGCCGGTCACGTCGCAAAACCGTATTCCGCTGGTGCAGAACGGTACGGTCGACCTCGAATGCGGCTCGACCACGAATAACCTCGAGCGCCAGCAACAGGCTGCGTTCTCGAACACCATCTTCGTGATCGGCACGCGCCTGATGACGAAGAAAGATTCCGGCGTCAAGGATTGGGCGGACCTGAAGGGCAAGACCGTCGTGACGACGGCTGGCACTACGTCCGAACGTCTGCTGCGCAAGATGAATCAGGACAAGAACATGGGCATGAACATCATCAGCGCAAAGGATCACGGTGAATCGTTCCTGACGCTGTCGAGCGGTCGTGCCGTCGCGTTCATGATGGACGATGCGCTGCTGGCCGGCGAACGTGCGAAGGCGAAGGATCCGGAAACCTACGTGATCGTCGGTGCGCCGCAATCGCGTGAAGCGTACGGCTGCATGCTGCGCAAGAATGATCCGGAGTTCAAGAAGGTCGTCGACGACGCAATCGCCAAGGTCGAAACCTCGGGCGACGCCGACAAGATCTACAAGAAGTGGTTCGAATCGGCGATCCCGCCGAAGGGCTTGAACCTGAACTTCCCGGAAAGCGACGATATCAAGGCGCTGTACAAGAGCCCGAACGACAAGGCGATCGACTAACCGTCCTCCGTCAGTTCATTGCGTCGCACGAAACGGAAGGGGCCAAGCGCTTCTTCCGTTTCTTTTTGTTGGAGTCTAGGTCATGTCATATCACTGGAACTGGGGCATTCTGCTGAGTCCGGTCTCCACCGGCGAGCCGACGACGTACCTCGGCTGGCTGCTGTCCGGATTCTGGGTGACGATTACGGTGTCGCTGGCAGCGTGGGTGATCGCACTGATCGTCGGGTCACTGTTCGGCGTGCTGCGCACGGTGCCGGACAAAACCCTGGCTGGAATCGGCACCGTCTACGTTGCGATCTTCCGCAATATTCCGCTGATCGTTCAGTTCTTCGTCTGGTATCTGGTGATACCGGAGTTGTTGCCGGTTTCGATCGGCAACTGGTTCAAGCAACTGCCGCCGGGCGCGCAGTTCTTCTCGTCGTCCATTTTGTGTCTGGGACTGTTCACCGCCGCGCGGGTTTGCGAGCAGGTGCGCTCGGGCATCAACGCGTTGCCGCGCGGCCAGCGCGCAGCCGGTCTCGCGATGGGTTTCACGCAATGGCAGACGTATCGCTACGTGCTGCTGCCGGTCGCGTACCGGATCATCGTGCCGCCGCTCACGTCCGAGTTTCTGAACGTGTTCAAGAACTCGGCGGTCGCATCGACGATCGGCTTGCTGGAACTGTCCGCGCAGGCGCGTCAGCTGGTCGACTACACGTCGCAGACGTATGAGTCGTTTATCGCGGTCACGGTGGCGTACATGCTGATCAATCTGGTCGTGATGCAACTGATGCGCTGGGTCGAAACGAAGACCCGGCTGCCCGGCTATATCGGAGGCAAGTAATGCACCAATTCGACTGGAGCGGTATTCCGGGCGCACTGCCTACGCTGTGGACGGGCGCGATCGTCACGTTCAAGATCACGCTGATCGCGATCGTGTTCGGCATCTTGTGGGGCACCGTGATCGCGATCATGCGGCTGTCGTCGTTCAAGCCGTTCGAATGGTTCGCGAAGATTTACGTCACGGTGTTCCGTTCGATCCCGCTGGTGATGGTTCTGCTGTGGTTCTTCCTGATCGTGCCACAGCTGTTGCAGAACGTGCTCGGCCTGTCGGCGGATATCGACATCCGGCTGGCGTCGGCGATGGTCGCGTTTTCGCTGTTCGAAGCCGCGTATTACTCGGAAATCATCCGCGCCGGGATTCAGGCTGTGCCGCGCGGGCAGGTCAATGCCGCGTTCGCGCTGGGCATGAACTACGCAACCGCCATGCGCCTGATCGTGCTGCCGCAGGCATTTCGCGCGATGGTGCCGTTGCTGCTGACGCAAGCCATCGTGCTGTTTCAGGATACGTCGCTCGTCTACGTGATCAGCCTCGCCGATTTCTTCCGCACCGCCACGAATATTGGCGACCGTGACGGGACGAATGTCGAGATGGTACTGTTCGCGGGCGCGTGCTATTTCGTGATCTGCGTGGTCGCGTCGAGCCTTGTCAAAGGTCTTCAGAAAAAGGTCGCAAGATGATCTCTATCAAAAACGTTTCGAAGTGGTACGGCCAGTTCCAGGTGCTGACCGACTGCACGACGGAAGTGAAAAAAGGTGAAGTGGTGGTGGTGTGCGGACCGTCGGGTTCGGGCAAATCCACGCTGATCAAAACGGTCAATGGTCTCGAACCGTTCCAGAAGGGCGAGATCGTGATCAACGGTCAGGCGCTCGGCGACAAGAAAACCAATCTGTCGAAGCTGCGTTCGAAGGTCGGGATGGTGTTCCAGCATTTCGAACTGTTCCCGCATCTGTCGATCGTCCAGAACCTGACGCTCGCGCAGATCAAGGTGCTCGGCCGCTCGAAAGACGAAGCGTCGGCGAAGGGCCTGAAGCTGCTGGATCGCGTCGGCCTGCGTGCGCATGCGGATAAATTCCCGGGCCAACTGTCCGGCGGACAGCAGCAACGCGTGGCGATTGCGCGCGCGTTGTCGATGGACCCGATCGCGATGCTGTTCGACGAACCCACGTCCGCACTCGATCCCGAAATGATCAACGAAGTGCTCGACGTGATGGTCGAACTCGCGCAGGAAGGCATGACGATGATGTGCGTCACGCACGAAATGGGCTTTGCGAAGAAAGTCGCGCACCGCGTGATCTTCATGGACAAGGGCTTGATCGTCGAAGACGACCGCAAGGAAGACTTTTTCGCGAATCCGAAATCGGATCGTGCGAAAGATTTTCTGGCGAAAATCCTGCACTGATCGTTTCTGCCTGCATGCTGTCGCGGCGGTTTCAGCCGCCGCAGCAAAAAAAAGCCGCTTCGAAAGAAGCGGCTTTTTTATTGGGCGGTCGAAGCCGCGTGGGTTCAGGACGTCATGATCTCAGGACTCGAACGCGGCGGCGTCGTCGGCGGCTTCGAGGTCGACTTCGACGATCTGCTGTTGCTGCGCAACCGTGGTCGCCGACGCGGACGGATCGCTCGACGGATTGCGCAGCTTGTCGAGCACCACTTGCGGCACCGGAATATTCACGCGTCCGACCACTTCGCCGTGCTGGAACATCAGCAGGTCGCCGGGATTGAAGGCGGTCCAGATTTCGTTGTCGGTCAACGGTTGGGTGGCGATCACCGCGACGCGATCTTCCGGCGTCGTGTACTTCGCGAAGTCGATCGAAACGTCGGCATCGACCAGATGCGCGGTCGAAAACGGCCAGCGGCGCACGATGTAATGCAGATGCGTCGAGCAATGCGCGAACTGCGCCTGGCCATTGGACATCAGAAAATTGAACACGCCGAATTGCGTGATCTCGCGCGTCAGCGATTCGAGCGCGGCGAACAGTTCGTCGAGCGGCGGTTCCGACGACGGGAACGCTTTGCGCAGACCTTGAAGCAGCGCGCAAAACGCGAGTTCGCTGTCGGTGCTGCCGACCGGTTGATATACGCCGGTCAGGAACGGCGAATAGTCTTTCAGGTCGCCGTTGTGCGCGAAGATCCAGTGACGTCCCCACAGTTCGCGCATGAACGGATGGCAGTTTTCCAGCACGATCCGGCCTTGCGTGGCCTTGCGGATATGCGCGATGGTGTTTTTGGATTTGATCGGATAACGCTTGACCATTTCGGCGATAGGCGATGTGGCCGATGCCTGATGATCGATAAACAGCCGGCACGCTTTTTCTTCGAAGAAAGCGATGCCCCACCCGTCAGCGTGATGATCGGTGACGCCGCCGCGCGCAGCGAAACCGGTGAACGAGAACGTGACGTCCGTGGGCGCGGCGCAGTTCATTCCGAGAAGTTGGCACATGATGCTTGAACAGGGCGTGAAGAACGAGGCGATGGCCCGGTCCGGAACGACCTGGTCAGGGTGACCCGTTACAATATTGGTTTAGCCAAGCATATCATCGAGCCAGAAACGGCAAAAAGCGAAATTGACATGTGGAAATGCCGCAACTTACGAGTTCGCGGGACTTTTTACCTGTCGAACGCGTGATGCCGCCAAAGCCTTCAGAAAGCCCTCACTTTCCGCCATGACCGCCGCCACTTCGTCTTCCACTTCCAGTCTGTCCGCCGCCTCGTTGACCATCGCCCGTCCCGACGACTGGCATTTGCACGTGCGCGACGGCGCGATGCTCGCGGCGGTGCTGCCGCACACCGCGCGCCAGTTCGGCCGCGCGATCATCATGCCGAACCTGAAGCCGCCCGTGACCACGACGGCGATGGCGCAGGCGTATCGCGAGCGGATCGTCGCCGCGATTCCGGCCGGCGTGAAGTTCGAGCCGCTGATGACGCTGTATCTGACGGACAACACGCCGCCCGACGAAATCCGCCGCGCACGCGAAAGCGGTTTCGTTCACGGCGTGAAGCTGTATCCGGCCGGCGCGACGACCAATTCCGACGCGGGCGTCACCGACATCATGAAGTGCGCGAAAACGCTCGAAGCGATGCAGGACGTGGGCATGCCGCTGTTGATCCACGGCGAAGTGACGGATGCGTCGATCGACCTGTTCGATCGCGAGAAAGTGTTTATCGACCGTGTGCTGACGCCGCTGCGCGCCGCGTTCCCGGGTCTGAAGGTGGTGTTCGAGCACATCACGACCAAAGATGCGGCCGATTACGTGCGCGACGATACGTCCGCGCCGGGCCTGCTGGGCGCGACGATCACCGCGCATCATCTGCTGTACAACCGCAACGCGATTTTCCAGGGCGGCATTCGCCCGCATTACTACTGTTTGCCGGTGTTGAAGCGCGAGACGCATCGGGTCGCGCTGGTCGAGGCGGCGACGTCGGGCAATCCGCGATTCTTCCTCGGCACCGACAGCGCGCCGCATGCGAAGGGTTTGAAGGAGCACGCGTGCGGCTGTGCCGGTTGCTACACGGCGCTGCACGCGCTGGAGCTGTACGCGGAAGCCTTCGACAAGGCGGGCGCGCTGGGCAAGCTGGAAGGTTTCGCGAGTTTCTTCGGCGCAGACTTCTACGGTCTGCCGCGGAGCGAAGAGCAGGTCACGCTGCTGCGCGAGGAGTGGACGCTGCCGGTGGAAATCGCGGTTGGCGATACACCGGTCGTGCCGTTGCGCGGCGGTGAATCGATCGGCTGGCGCCTCGCCTGAGTGCGGGCGGCGCGGTGAACGTCGGGACTCGGGCTGGCGGCGCGCTGGGAATTGCCGGCGTGTCGGGCGCCGACGTTGCGCCGGGTTTCGGCGATATCGACTGGTCGGCGCCGTGGTTTGCCGCGTTGGCCGGACGCGGCGCGCGCTGGCAGTCGGCGGCGCTCGACAGCGAAGCGGCGATGCTCGCCACGATGAACGCCGACGCGCGCAATGCGTGTCATCCGACCGGCGGCGGCAAGCCGCTCGCGTTTATCGCGCAGGGCGATCTGCCGCCGGGCGCGGCCTACGAAGCGCATATCGCCGCGACCGGCTGCGTGCCGACCCGGCACAATCTCCACGATTTCTTCAACGGTTCGATCTGGTTTGCGTTTCCGCGCATCAAGGCGGTGTTGAACGCGCGCCAGGCCGACGCGATCGCGCAAGGCGGCATCGGGCCGACGCGCGGCGGTTTGCGCGACGCGCTGACTTTGTTCGACGAAAACGCGCTGTTGTTTGTCAGCACCGATCCCGCCTTGCGCGACGCGCTGCGCGGGTTCGCGTGGCGCAACCTGTTCGTCGACAACCGCGCGGCGTGGGGCGCGCGCTGCGAGGTCCGCTGCTTCGGACACGCGCTGCTCGAAAAGCTGATCCGGCCGTATAAGGCGTGTACCGGCCATGCGTGGATCGTCGATGCGCCGTCCGGTTATTTTGCGTGGCCGTCCGGCGAGCGTGACGCGTGGCTGGACGACACGGTCAGCGCGGCGCTGTCCCGCGACGGCGAACTCAGCAGCCGACGTTTCGCGCCATTGCCGGTGCTCGGCGTTCCGGGCTGGTGGCGCGACAACGAAACGGCGTCGTTTTACGACGACGCGTCGGTGTTCCGTGCGGGTCGATATGGTGCGCGGGCGGTTGGCGGCTGATTCGTCCACGGCTTCATGCTTGACCCAAAATCCCGCGCACACCCTGCCGATTCAGCTAAAGCGCCGACACCGCAGTCTCACGATGTTAGAATCGCGGCCAGCAAAGTAGGTCAGGCAGTCGCGGCCTCCGAGGTTTCGGCCGAAGAGGGCGAGGAAAGTCCGGACTCCACAGGGCAGGGTGATGGCTAACGGCCATCCGTGGTGACACGCGGAACAGGGCAACAGAAAGCAAACCGCCGATGGCCCGGCGCAAGTCGGGATCAGGTAAGGGTGAAACGGTGCGGTAAGAGCGCACCGCGGCTGCTGCGAGGCAGACCGGCACGGTAACCTCCACCCGGAGCAATTCCAAGTAGGCAGGCTAGCATCTTCGAGATGCAGGATGGGGCCCCCGTCACGTCTGCGGGTAGGAAGCTTGAGCGCGTCAGCAATGGCGCGTCTAGAGGAATGACTGCCACGCGCGTGGCGCTTCGGCGCGGCGCGTGCACAGAATCCGGCTTATCGACCTGCTTTGCCACTGAATGTAAAAATGCCGGCGTCCGTGAGGACGCCGGCATTTTGTTTTTCCGACGCAGCTTTTTGCGACTTCAGATCGCGACGATATCGAACGAGTGCGTCAGTTCGGCCGTTTTCGCGATCATGATCGACGCCGAGCAATATTTGTCGTGCGACAGATTGATCGCGCGCTCGACGGTCGCCGGATTCAGGTTCTTGCCAGTCACGGTGAAGTGGAAGTGAATCTTCGTGAAGACTTTCGGATCTTCGCTGGCGCGCTCGGCCTTCAGCGTTACCGTGCAACCTTGCACTTCCTGACGGCTCTTCTTCAGGATCATCACGACGTCGTATGCGGTGCAGCCGCCGGTGCCGAGCAGCACCATTTCCATCGGACGCGGGGCGAGATTGCGGCCGCCGCCTTCAGGTGCGCCGTCCATGGTCACCAGATGTCCGCTGCCCGTTTCCGCGGCGAAAGCCATCCCGTCCTGACCCATCCAGCTCACTTTGCATTCCATTGCGATTCCCCTGCTGCTCTGCTTGAAATTAAGACGGGAATTGTAGCGGCTTGCCAGATTGCCCGCCGCCCGTGAACTGGTGTCGGAGGCGGGCAGGGGGCGGGAAGGATGTTGCAGCGCCGCATGCTGGGCGCTTCGGGGATTATTCGCACGCTTCCAGGTGTTTAACTCTAAAGCGCGCGTCGCCGATCGGTTGATGGGAAACGGGCTCGGGTCGCTTCAGGTTGGCCTTGTCTAAAACTATCGGTGCGATTGAAATTTCACATTGTGATTGTCGATTTCGCAATGCAAATCATGTTGCGTCGAATTAGGGGAAACCATATAATCGTTTGCATTGGTTGTCGCAGTTCGACAATCTTCGCTTGTCTCCTCCACCCTCCTCCAAAAGGTGGATTAAACCCGAACCAATCGTTCGGGTTTTTTTTCGTCCGTCACGAGGGATGGGGTTGGCGGACGCGTCGATGCCGACGCATTTTCACGGTGAAAACGTCCGAAATCGACCGGTTCGCCGCAGAAGCCGCGTCACTTTGACTTCCATCGCGAAAATCCTCTATAATTCAAGGCTTTTCCGCATTCGTGCCCGCGGAGGAAGAACAGGGAGAGCCTGCACGCGCCTCGATGCGCACACTACAAGCAGGAAAAAAACACAGGGCGCGGCAATTTTTTTGGATCGATCATGAAGACGTTTTCCGCAAAAGCCCATGAGGTTACGCGCGAATGGTACGTGATTGACGCGACGGATAAGGTTCTCGGGCGTGTCGCCAGCGAAGTGGCACACCGTCTTCGCGGCAAGCACAAGCCTGAATTCACTCCGCACGTCGACACCGGTGATTTCATCATCGTTATCAACGCCGGCAAGCTCCGTGTCACGGGCAACAAGACGACGGACAAGAAGTACTATCGCCACTCGGGTTACCCGGGCGGTATTTACGAAACGACGTTCGGCAAAATGCAAGAACGCTTCCCGGGCCGCGCGCTCGAGAAAGCGGTCAAGGGCATGCTGCCGAAGGGCCCGCTCGGTTACGCGATGATCAAGAAGCTGAAGGTCTACGCTGAAGCAACGCATCCGCATTCGGCACAACAGCCGAAAGCGCTCGAGATCTAAGGGGAGCCCACATGATCGGTAACTGGAACTACGGTACGGGCCGCCGCAAGAGCGCCGTCGCACGTGTCTTCATCAAGGCAGGTACGGGCGCCATCGTTGTCAACGGCAAGCCCATCGCTGACTACTTCTCGCGTGAAACCTCGCTGATGATCGTGCGCCAGCCGCTCGAACTCACGAACCACGCTGGCACGTTCGACATCAAGGTGAACGTGACGGGTGGCGGTGAAACGGGTCAAGCCGGTGCGGTTCGCCACGGCATCACCCGCGCGCTGATGGACTACGACGCAACGCTGAAGCCCACGCTGTCGAGCGCTGGCTTCGTGACGCGTGATGCTCGTGAAGTCGAACGAAAGAAGGTCGGCTTCCACAAGGCACGTCGCCGGAAGCAATTCTCGAAGCGTTAATCGCGCTTCGTGCGGTTCCGCCCTCGGGTGGAATCGTCGCGAAAAAGCCGCCCACGCGTTACGCGTCGGCGGCTTTTTTCATTTCGCGGCGTTGTCGCGCGCTCCGTGGGCAACCGGCAAAGCCCCCGCGAGCACGTCGTTTGATGCTTCGCAAAAGGTTTGCGAATTCATTGAAGAACCTATTGATTTTATGGGCTTCAGCACGATATCGAGATCAGCCCTACAATAGCGTCTAGAAGCTTTTTTGGAGAGTTCGAATGAACGCAGTCACCGATACCGCCGTGGCCGAAATGCCGGCGCCATTCGTGTTTACCGACTCAGCGGCTGACAAGGTCAAGCAGCTGATCGAAGAAGAAGGCAACCCGGACCTGAAGCTGCGCGTCTTCGTGCAAGGCGGCGGCTGCTCGGGCTTTCAGTACGGTTTTACGTTCGACGAAGCCGTCAACGAAGACGACACCGTGATGAACAAAAGCGGCGTCCAGCTGCTGATCGACTCGATGAGCTACCAGTATCTGGTCGGCGCTGAGATCGACTACAAGGACGATATCAACGGCGCGCAGTTCGTCATCAAGAACCCGAATGCCTCGACCACCTGTGGTTGCGGTTCGTCGTTCTCGGTGTAAGCCGTATCGGCCGCAAGTCGATTCGCTAAAGAAAACGGGGCTGCGGCCCCGTTTTTTATTGGCTTTCGCGCATGGGAGCGTCGTCGCGCCCACGCCGTATCCGCAACGTCCGCCTAACGCGGATAAATCGCGCCCAACACGCGTTCGCCCGCCGCGCCCGTCACCGCCGGCAAATTGCCCGGCAATCGCGCGACGCACCGCATCGCCAGCCACGCGAACGCCAGCGGCTCGACCTGATTCGGTGGCACGCCCAGCGCGTCGGTGGTGAGAACCGGCACGCCGCTGACACCGCTTTCCTCCAGCGCCGTCTGAAGCGCCTTCATGACCTCGGGATTTCGGGCGCCGCCGCCGCAGACATATACCGCGCGCGCATCGGACGCATGCCGCTCGATTTCACGCGCGACCGTCACCGCTGTCAGCGCAACCAGCGTCGCCTGTACGTCTTCCGGCGACAACGCGGCGAACGGCGCAAGCTTCGCGTCGAGCCACGCGGCATTGAACAGATCCCGACCGGTGCTTTTCGGCGGTTGTTCGGCGAAGAACGGCTCGTCGAGAAATGCGTTGAGCAGCGTTCGATCGACCTGACCGGCCGCCGCGAACTGCCCGTTTTCATCGAACGGTTTCTTCAGATGACGATGCACCCATTCATCGAGCAACGCATTCGCCGGACCGCAATCGAAGCCGCGCACGCTGCCCGTCGCCGACAGGATCGTGATGTTGCTGATGCCGCCCAGATTGCAGACCACGCGCGTCTCGTCTTTCGCGCCGAACACGGTGGCGTGGAACGCGGGCACCAGCGGCGCGCCCTGACCGCCGGCCGCGACATCGCGGCTACGAAAATCCGCGATCACGTCGATGTGCGTCATTTCCGCGAGCAAAGCCGGATTGTTGATCTGTCGCGTGTAGCCTTTTTCTGGTCGGTGACGAACCGTCTGACCGTGCACGCCAATCGCCCTGACATCCGTCGCCGATAAACCGGCCCCGCGCAGTAACTCATGACAGCACACGGTGTAGCGGGTGGCGAGCGCGTTGGCGGCCAGCGCCTCGCGTTCGATCTCGTTGTCGCCGGGTTGCTGAAGCGCGAACAGTGCATTGCGCACGCCTTCCGAAAAGCCGACGAACGCCTCGGCCAGCACGACCGGCGGTTTGCCTTCCGCGAATTCGACGGCGATGCCGTCCACGCCGTCCATGCTCGTGCCGGACATCAAGCCCAGATACACGCCGTCTGCCGGTTCCTGCGCCACAGCTTGCGCCACGTTGTTGCTCCTTTTTTGCGTCGATTGCGACTTTCCAGCAGATTAGCAGCGCAACGTCGGGCGAGGTAGTGCGGAACGCATCGTGCAGCCTGGCGCGCGAGCATCATTCACGACTGTTTTGCGTTTATTCGTCGCGCCAGCGCGTTTTCGCGCCCGCAATCCGCGCGATCGTGCGCGGATCGGCGTAAAACAGCGCCGCACGACGTCGTCGGCGGACGCGGCGGCGTACATCTATGGGACAATCCTTCTTTTGTCGACCTCACGTTCCAGCATGAGCACCGAGTCCACCAAGCCCACTCCCGCCTTCCCGATCACCGACGAAGTCCGTCACGCGCTCGACGTCACCAAACGCGGTGTCGACGAACTGCTGGTCGAAGAAGAATTCGCACAGAAGCTCGCGAAAAGCGCGGCGACCGGTACGCCGCTGCGCATCAAACTCGGTCTCGATCCGACGGCGCCCGACATTCACATCGGCCACACCGTCGTGCTGAACAAGATGCGTCAGCTTCAGGATCTCGGCCACACGGTGATCTTCCTGATCGGCGATTTCACGTCGCTGATCGGCGATCCGTCGGGCCGTAACGCCACGCGTCCGCCGCTGACGCGCGAGCAGATCGAATCGAATGCACGCACGTATTTCGACCAGGCCGCGCTCGTGCTCGATCGCGAGAAGACCGAAATCCGCTACAACAGTGAGTGGTCGCTGCCGCTCGGCGCAGACGGCATGATCAAACTGGCGTCGCGCTACACGGTCGCGCGCATTCTGGAACGCGAAGATTTCACCAAGCGCTTCCAGGGCGGCGTGCCCATTTCGATCCACGAATTCCTGTACCCGCTGATGCAGGGTTACGACTCGGTCGCGCTGAATGCAGACCTGGAACTGGGCGGCACGGACCAGAAATTCAACCTGCTGGTTGGTCGCGAACTGCAGAAGCAGTACGGCCAGGAACAGCAGTGCATCTTGACGATGCCGCTGCTCGAAGGGCTCGACGGCGTCGAAAAGATGTCGAAGTCGAAGCACAACTACGTCGGTATCAGCGAAAAACCGAATGACATGTTCGGCAAGCTGATGAGCATTTCCGACGTGCTGATGTGGCGTTACTTCGAGTTGCTGTCGTTCCGCCCGATGACCGAGATCGGCGGTTTCAAGCGCGAGATCGAAGACGGGCGCAATCCGCGCGACTTCAAGGTGATGCTGGCGCAGGAAATCGTTGCCCGTTTCCATACGCAAGCCGACGCTGAGCGCGCGCTCGAAGACTTCAACCATCGCGCGAAGGGCGGTGTGCCGGACGATATTCCGTCGGTCACGCTGGCCGGCGCGCCGCTGGCCATCGGTCAGTTGCTGAAGCAGGCCGGTCTCGTTCCGTCGACCAGCGAAGCGGTCCGCAACATCGAGCAGAACGGCGTGAAGATCGATGGCACGGCCGTGTCGGACAAGGGCTTGAAGATCGAAGCCGGCGAATACGTCGTACAGGTCGGCAAGCGCCGCTTTGCACGCGTGACGCTGACGGCGTGATCGCGTTAATCCAGCGCGTGCGTCGCGCCGACGTACGCGTCGGCGAGCGGGTGACCGGCGCGATCGAGGCGGGTCTGCTCGCTTTGGTCTGCGCGGAACGCGGCGACACCGAAGCGGCCGCCGACAAGCTGCTGGCCAAGGTGCTCGGCTACCGCGTCTTCAGCGACGCGGCGGGCAAGATGAACCTGTCCGTGCAGAACATCGACGGGGAAGGGCGCGCGGGCGGCTTGCTGCTCGTGTCGCAGTTCACGCTCGCGGCCGATACCAACAGCGGTCTGCGTCCTAGCTTCACGCCCGCAGCGCCGCCCGACGAAGGCCGTCGGTTGTTCGATTACTTCGTGAACGCGGCGCGTGCGAAACACGCGATCGTCGAGACCGGTGAATTCGGCGCCGACATGCAGGTGTCGCTCGTCAACGACGGCCCGGTGACGTTCTGGCTGCAAACGCGGCCTTAAAGCGTGGCCTTAAGCGCCGTCATAGCGCGCTAAACGAAGCGCGCCGCATGAAGCGCGTCGATGACGCGCAGATCCACCCAATCCACTCGAACTCGCCGTGAACCACGCCCCGCGCGTGCGTCGACAGCAAGGCGGCGCAATCGCGCGCCGCGATATTTGCGACAATGGCGGATCTATTTCTACCGGCTGACAACGCCTCCCACATGTCGACGCAGATCCTCTTTATCCGTCACGGCGAAACCGACTGGAACCGCATCAAGCGTATCCAGGGGCATATCGACATTCCGCTTGCGACCAGCGGCATCGAACAGGCGCAAAAACTGGCCGCGCGTTTTGCGCGCGAAGCGAAGCAGGGCGCACGACTCGACGCCGTCTATTCGAGCGACCTGCAACGCGCGCAGCAAACCGCGCAGCCGTTCGCCGACGCGTTGGGTTTGTCGCTGCAATTGCGTGAAGGTTTGCGCGAGCGTTCTTATGGCGCGTTTCAGGGGCACGACAGCGACGAAATCGCCGCCCGTTTTCCGGACGAGTACGCCGAGTGGCAAACGCGTGATCCGGGTTTTGCGCCGCCGGAAGGCGAGTCGCTGCGGATGTTCTATCACCGCGTGTTGCACGCAGTCGAACCGTTAGTGGCCGCGCATCCCGATGGCCGGATCGCATGTGTCGCGCATGGCGGCGTACTGGATTGCATCTATCGGTTTGCGACCGGCCGTTCGCTCGACGCGCCGCGCAACTATCCGTTGCTGAACACCAGCCTCAACGTGGTCCGTTTCGCGGACGGCAAGGCAACGATCGAAAGCTGGGGCGACGTCACGCATCTGGACGGTCAAAGCGACGACGACGGCTTGAAGAAAGCGTCGTAAGCGTCACAGCGGACGAGGCGACGATGGCGGGAACACGGCGACTAGTCGTGCGACCCCGCCGCAACCCGTCGACGCGCACGCTTCGACACACCATTCACCAGCGCCCAACGCATCACCGGAGCGACCGTCTTGACGCCCGGTTGAACCAGCGCATGCCGCAGCCTGGCAAATCGCGCAAAGCCCAGCATGGTCTGAGCCCAGTCAGGCAATAAATCGATTCCGGCATGACGCATCAGCGTGCCCGCCGGACGCATCAGCGCGCTCGGCGGCTGCGCGTTCATCAACACTTTCACGACTTCCCGCGTGCGCTCGCTGGCGAGCAATTGAGGCTGCATGGCGAGCAGATAGGCGTCGATGGCGGCGCGCGTGCGCGGAACGTCCGGAGCGCCCAGCTGCGCTGCGATGGATGCGGTTTCGGCGAAGTAGCGATCTTGCTCGGCCTCCGGCAAGGCCGGATTCACGTAGCGCAAATACGCGGCCATGAAGCTCGACACCTCCGCGACATGGACCCACGTCAGCAACGACGGGTCGCTCGCGCGATAGGGCGTGCCGTCGAGCGCGGTGCCGGTCACGCCGAGATGGATCAGGCGCACGCGTTCGATCAGTGCGAGCGCGTCGTGCCGGTTGCCGTAAGTCGTACCGGCGATAAACGTCGCGGTCCGTCGTAGACGGCCGAGGATGTCGATTCGAAACGTGGAGTGATCCCAGACGCCGGCGAGCGCCAGCGGGTGAAGCGCTTGCAGCAGCAAAGCGCTGATGCCGCCCGCCATCATCGATGTGAAGTCGGCGTGGACTTTCCAGCAGACGGCGTCGGGACCGAAAAGACCGGGATCGCCCGGCGGTGACGAATAGTCGAGTGTCGGACCGCTGCCGCTTGTCAGATTCGTTACGCCTTGCGCCAGTTTTGTTCGCACGCGCTGTGCGAGTTGTTGCGCAAAACTGGCGCGTGCGCGGGATTGGCTGGCCTGGTCCGACATCCGTTGTGAGCCGGCGGACTCAGCCAGCCTTGCCGGAGCCCGAACCGGGACCCGAGCCGTTGCCCGTTCCCGTGCCCGAATCCCACGCACCGCGAACCGGGCTGGTCGCTTCCGGCGCCGACAGACCGAAGTGACGATACGTCAGCATCGTCGCGACGCGGCCGCGCGGCGTGCGTTGAAGGAAGCCTTGCTGGATCAGATACGGTTCGAGCACGTCTTCGATCGTGTCGCGTTCTTCGCCGATTGCAGCCGCCAGATTGTCGACGCCGACCGGGCCGCCGTCGAACTTGTACAGGATCGCTTCGAGCAGCTTGCGGTCCATGAGGTCGAAGCCGACCGGATCGACGTCGAGCATGCGCAGCGCCGCGTCGGCGACGGTGGCGGTAATATTGCCGTCCGCCTTGACCTCGGCGAAATCGCGCACGCGACGCAGCAGACGGTTGGCGATACGCGGTGTGCCGCGCGCGCGCTTGGCGATTTCGAACGCGCCGTCAGGATGAATCTGCGCATTCAGCAGCGACGCCGAGCGCGTGACGATGCGCGCCAGTTCTTCCGAGTTGTAAAACTCCAGCCGCGCGACGATCCCGAAACGGTCGCGCAACGGGTTGGTCAACATGCCCGCGCGCGTGGTGGCGCCGACCAGCGTGAACGGCTGCAAGTCGAGCTTGACGCTGCGTGCCGCCGGCCCTTCGCCGATCATGATGTCGATCTGGTAATCCTCGAGCGCGGGGTACAGGATTTCTTCGACGACCGGCGACAGACGGTGGATTTCGTCGATAAACAGCACGTCGTTCGCTTCGAGATTGGTCAGCAGCGCGGCGAGGTCGCCGGCGCGCTCCAGCACCGGCCCCGACGTCTGCCGCAGATTCACGCCCATTTCCCGCGCGATGATGTGCGCGAGCGTGGTTTTGCCGAGACCCGGCGGCCCGAACAGCAGCACGTGATCGAGCGATTCGGAACGGCGTTTAGCCGCCTCGATAAAGATTTCGAGCTGGCCGCGCACTTTTTCCTGGCCGACGTATTCGTCGAGCTGGCGCGGGCGCAACGCGCGCTCGAAAGCTTCCTCGTTCGACGACACAGGCGTGGCGGCGATGATGCGTTCGGCGGCTAGTTTGTCGGTTTCGATCATGCGTGCATTGTACCGCGCGACGTTCGCCGCGAAAGCTGGCCGAATGGCCAGGGTGCGCCGCCCGATGCGTCGTGCGATGCTTCACGCGTTGCGGTGCCGCGTGGGCCGCGGCAACGCGAAATCACGCTTTGGACAGCGCCTTCAATGCCAGCTTGATGCCTTCGGATACACCGGTTCCGGCCGGCACGTTCTTGACGGCCGCAAGCGCTTCTTTTTCGGAGTAACCCAATGCCAGCAACGCATTCAGGATGTCGGACGCATGATCCGACGCCGAAGCCGCATTCGCCATCGCGCCGAGATCTGCGCCGAGCTTGCCTTTCAGTTCGAGCAGCAGGCGTTCGGCGGTTTTCTTGCCGATGCCGGGCACGCGCGTGAGGCGCGCGGCGTCCTGCATCGTGACGGTTTGCGCGAGTTCGGCGACGCTCATGCCGGACAGCACGCCGAGCGCCATGCGCGCCCCGATTCCGGTGATCTTCAGCAGTTCGCGGAAGGTCGCACGTTCCTGCGCGGTGCCGAAGCCGAACAGCAGATGCGCGTCTTCGCGGACGATCAGCTGCGTCAGCAGCACGACACGCTCGCCGGCGGACGGCAGGTTGTAGAACGTGCTCATCGGCACGTCGACTTCATAACCGACGCCGTTGCAGTCGACCAGAATATGCGGCGGGTTTTTTTCCAGCAAGACGCCGGCAATGCGACCGATCATGGGGAGTTCGAGTAGTCAGAAAGTGAGAGAAAAGGCGAGCTTGAGTGTACGGGCGCGAGCGTCAGCCGACCAGCCTTCCGCGTCGCACGCGCAAGCCTTTTTTGGCGAGCGCGGGCGCGATGCCGCCGAGCGTACTGAGCGTGCTTCCGCCGTGTGCATGGCAGATCGCCATGCCGAGTGCGTCGGCGGCGTCGGTGCCGGGCACGCCGGACAGCGCGAGCAGCCGCACAACCATCTGCTGCATCTGCTCTTTGGTGGCGCGGCCGTAGCCGACCACCGCCTGCTTCAGTTGCAGCGCGGTGTATTCGGCAACCGGCACGCCGCCCGCCACCAGTCCGCAGATCGCCGCGCCGCGCGCCTGGCCGAGCAGGAGCGTCGATTGCGGGTTGACGTTGACGAACACTTTTTCGATCGCGGATTGATCGGGCGCGTGCTGGCGGATCAGCGTCGAAATGCCTTCGAAAATAGTGCCGAGGCGCGACGGCAAGTCGCCGTCGGCGGTCTTGATGACGCCGCTGGCGACGTAGCTGAGCTTTTGACCGTGTTGCTCGATCACGCCGAAGCCGGTGACGCGCAAGCCGGGGTCGATGCCGAGAATTCTCATGAGATGCGATACGAACGAAGTGCTTGCGATACTACAACGAACCCGGCGTGCGGCGGACGGGGCCTGGTCGCTTGCGCGAGAAAACCTGGGGCGCGGATGAAGCGCTATCTGAATCTCGACGGTCAGTCGGGCGTCGATGCGTACGAAACCGGTGACGATTACATCGACGTACGGTTTCGCGCGGGCACCGTTTACACGTACACGTCGGCGAGCGTCGGGGCGCGGCATCTGGCGGCGTTAAAGCGGCTTGCGGCGCAGGGACGCGGACTCGCGACTTACATCAGCAGTCATCGTGATGTGCACGACAACTACGCGAGCAAGGCGCCGGAAGACTGAATGGCCCACCCGACGGCCAACGCAACTGAGCGGCAGTCGCCGCGGAAACATCGCGGACTTCGTGACGCCACAACGCATCCGGAATCGCGACACCGCGCATCAAACAAAACGGCCCGACGGGTGAACCGGTCGGGCCGTTGCAATACGGAGCGGCGGAGCGGCAGTGCATCTGCCGCGTCCGTCGCGTGCGATCAGTGACGGAAGTGGCGCACGCCCGTCATCACCATCGCGATGTTGTGCTCGTCAGCCGCGCCGACCACTTCGTCGTCGCGCATCGAACCGCCCGGCTGGATCACGCAGGTTGCGCCCGCAGCCACCACCACGTCGAGACCGTCGCGGAACGGGAAGAACGCATCCGACGCGACCGCCGATCCATTCAGCGTCAAACCGGCGTTTTGCGCCTTGATGCTCGCGATGCGCGCCGAATCCACGCGGCTCATCTGGCCCGCACCGACGCCGAGCGTCATGCCGTTGCCGCAGAACACGATGGCGTTCGACTTCACGTACTTCGCGACGCGCCATGCGAACAGCAGATCGTCCATTTCCTTCGGCGTCGGGTGACGCTTGGTGACGACGCGCAGTTCGTGCGGTTGCACGTTCCTCGAATCCAGCGATTGCACCAGCAAACCACCGCCGACGCGCTTCAGGTCGAATGCGTTGTGACCGTCGCCGAGCGCGATTTCGAGCAGACGCACGTTCTGCTTGGCCGCGAACACCTGGCGAGCCGCCGCGCTGAACGACGGCGCGATCAGCACTTCGACGAACTGCTTGGCCACCGCTTGCGCTGCTGCTTCGTCCACTTCGCGGTTGAACGCGATGATGCCGCCGAACGCCGAGGTCGGATCGGTCTGCAACGCCTTCGAATACGCTTCGTGCGCGTCAGCGCCGAGCGCCACGCCGCACGGGTTCGCGTGCTTGACGATCACGCAGGCCGGCACGTCGAACGTCTTCACGCATTCCCACGCTGCGTCGGAATCCGCGATGTTGTTGTACGACAGTTCCTTACCTTGCAACTGGCTGTAGTTAGCCAATGCGCCGGACTGCACCGTCAGATCGCGATAGAACGCCGCGCTCTGATGCGGGTTTTCGCCGTAACGCAGATCCTGCACCTTGTTGAACGCGAGGTTGAACGTGGCCGGATACGTGTTGCGCGACGAGTGCTTCAGTTCGTCGGTCAGGCTGGTCAGGTAGTTCGTGATCGCGCCGTCGTACTGCGCGGTGTGCGCGAACACCTTGGTGGCGAGGCGGAAGTTGGTCGGATAGCCGACCGCGTTGCCGTTCGCACGCATTTCGTCGAGAACGACCGCGTAGTCGGCCGGGTCGACCACCACGGTGACGTCGCGATGATTCTTCGCGGCGGAACGCAGCATGGTCGGACCGCCGATATCGATGTTTTCGATCGCGTCTTCCAGCGAGCACTCTTCTTTCGACACCGTCTGCACGAACGGATACAGGTTCACCACCAGCAGATCGATCGTCGGGATGTCGTGCTGTTCAAGCGCAGCCATGTGTTCCGGCAGGTCGCGGCGCGCGAGGATGCCGCCGTGAACTTTCGGATGCAGCGTTTTCACGCGCCCGTCGAGCATTTCCGGGAAACCCGTGTAATCCGCCACTTCGGTGACGGCGAGGCCCGCGTCTGCGAGCAGTTTCGCGGTGCCGCCCGTGGACAGGATCTTGACGCCGAGACCGGACAGCGATTTGGCGAAATCGACGATGCCGGACTTGTCGGAAACGGAGATGAGCGCTTGCTTGATCATGATGAAGACTGAAAAGCCGATGAGAGACGAAGGCGGGCGCCGGAAACTACAGCAAGCCGTGCTGCTGCAACTTCTTGCGCAACGTGTTGCGGTTGATGCCGAGATACTCGGCTGCCAGCGACTGATTGCCGCCGGCCTGCTCGAGCACCACTTCGAGCATCGGTTTTTCTACGCACGAGATAACCATGTCGTAGACGTCGTGCGGATTAGAGCCGTCGAGATCCTGAAAATACATCCCCAGGCTGTCGCGGACAGATTGTTCAATATTATTTTTACTCATGCTGCCAGTCGGTCGGTATGGTCTGGCTCGCCGTTCGGACCTTGCGTGTCGTCGACATAGACGAGACGGTCGGACAGTGCCTTTTGAGCGTCGAAAAATTCGTTGACGGCGAGTAATTGTTCGCGCGTGGTGTCCAGCGTGTTCATGCGATGCCGGAACGTATTGGCGCCAGAAAGGCCGCGAGTGTACCAGCCGATGTGCTTGCGTGCAGTGCGCACACCGGTAAATTCACCGTAAAAAGCGTAGTGATCCTCTAGATGCTCGTTCATCACCTGCTGGATTTCATCGATGCGCGGAGACTGCATCAATTCGCCCGTTTGCAGGAAATACTCGATCTCACGAAACAGCCACGGGCGCCCCTGCGCCGCACGGCCGATCATGATGGCGTCCGCGCCGGTCGCGGCCAGCACGTCGCGCGCTTTTTGCGGCGACGTTATGTCGCCATTGGCCACCACCGGAATGCGCGCGGCGGCCTTGACTGCGGCAATCGTGTCGTACTCCGCATCGCCGTGATAGAGGTCGGCGCGGGTGCGGCCGTGTACCGTCAGCATTGAAATGCCGGCGCTTTCGGCGATATGCGCGATCATCAGCGCATTCCTGTTGTCGCGGTCCCAGCCGGTGCGGATCTTCAGCGTGACCGGCACGGCGTCGGGACCGACGCCGACCGCATTCACCACCGCCTCGACGATGCGTTGCACCAGCGGCTCGTTCTGCAACAGCGCGGAACCCGCCGCGACGTTGCACACTTTCTTGGCCGGACAACCCATATTGATGTCGATGATCTGCGCGCCGTTCGCGACGTTGTAGCGCGCCGCTTCGGCCATCATGGCCGGATCTGCGCCTGCGATCTGCACGGAAATCGGCTCGACTTCGCCCGTGTGGTTCGCGCGACGCATGGTCTTTTCGCTTTTCCACAACTGCGCGTTCGACGCGACCATTTCCGACACGGCGTAACCCGCGCCAAGCCGTTTGCACAGCTGGCGGAACGGCCGGTCGGTCACGCCTGCCATCGGGGCGACGAACAGGTTGTTGCGCAAATTGTGGGAGCCGATTGTGGGCATGGCGGACAGGTAGCCGAGCCGGACGTGACGAAGCCGTGACGTCCGGAATGGCGAAAATGGTGCAAGGGAAACCGCTATTTTAGCGTTAACGAATATCCCGTACCTGTTTTGGGCCGGATCAGCGCTGCTAAAACTTTGAACAAATTTGTTGTTGCGGTGTGACGAGCCGCCCGGCAAGCGCCCGCGACGACACTCGCGCTGGGCCTGTGGCCGGCGCGTCGGCGTCAGCGACGCTGCCCGAACATCATCTGCCGCGCGAGCGCGGTTTTCACCGGTGGGACGAATTCGAGCGCGGTCAGCGCGAGGCCGCGCAGAGCGGCGAGCGGCGGGAAATCGACCGTAAAAAGCCGCGCCAGCGTGTCGGTTGCGCCAATCGTCAGACGACGATCCAGCGCGCGACGCTGTGCGAACGCGGCCAGCGCCAGCGGACGCGCGCCGAATTGCGCAAGCGCGTCGGCGAGTGCGTGCGCGTCGCGCAAACCGAGATTCAGCCCTTGTCCGGCAACCGGATGCAAGGTCTGCGCCGCATTGCCGATTGCCGCGACGCGGCCTTTGACGAGCGCATCCACCGCATTCAGTCCGAGCGGAAACGATGCGCGCCCCTTGATCTGCGTGAAGCTGCCCATGCGGTCGCCGAACGCAGCGCCCAGTTCGTGCAGGAACGCTTCGTCGGACAGCGCCGTGCGTCGTTGCGCTTCGTCCGGCGTGCAGCACCAGACCAGCGCGTAGTCGCCGCCGCGCACGCCGCCGATGGGCAGCAACGCAATCGGACCTTCGCGGGTAAAACGCTCCCACGCGACGTGCGGTTGCGGCGCCGACACGCTGACCGTGCCGACCAGCGCGGTTTGTCCGTAATCG
The DNA here is from genome assembly GCF_028283785.1 of Paraburkholderia sp. Lineage (GTDB taxonomy): Bacteria > Pseudomonadota > Gammaproteobacteria > Burkholderiales > Burkholderiaceae > Paraburkholderia. Next base: position 208,169 of record NZ_JAPWKB010000019.1, read on the forward strand.
CGCGAGCCGCCGTCACCGGTTTTCTGCTGATGGAACAGGCCGCCCTCGGCATTGACCAGAATGCGCGTGCGCAGCGTACGCGTGACATGCGCGGTTTCGATGGACAGCGTGACGCCGTCGGCGTCCTGCACCGGCGTTTGCGCCGACGTGCCGCGAAACCAGTGGACGGGAGTAGGACGGACCGCGTCGGCGAGCGCGTGGACGATCGCGCCGTAGCGCAGCACGTAGCCGAGCGCCGGCAGGCCGTGTTCGCGATGGTCGATCACCGTGCGTCCGAAATGACCGCGTTGCGACACGTGAATGCGCTGGATCGTGGTGGCGTCGGCGGGCCAGCACAGCGGCTCCAGAATCATCCGGCTGCCTTGCGACACGGCGATGGCTCGGGGATCGGACGCGGCGGCTTCGGGATCGCGTGCGTCGATCAGCGCAACCGACATCGGCCGGGTCGCGCTGCGTCGCGCGAGCCAGCCGGCCAGCGCGAGCCCGACCGGCCCCGCGCCGACGATCGTCACGTCGAAATCGAACGGTGCGCCGGTGTGCGCCGTGTGCGCGTCCGATGACAAAGCTTCGTTCATATCAGTGTGTTTCCCTTGCGCGGACGTGACCGTGCATCACGCGTGCTGCGCGTGTTGCATCAACGCTTCGATGGCGTCTGCTTCGACCGGCACGTCGCGTGTGATCAGCTCGCAGCCGGTTTCGGTGACGATGGCGTCGTCTTCGATCCGGATGCCGATGTTCCAGTATTGCTCCGGCACGCCTGGCGCCGGACGGATATACAAGCCCGGCTCGATGGTCAGCGTCATGCCGGGTTTCAGCGTGCGCCACGGCAGCGCGCCCTGTTCGTCGGGTTGCGCATCCGGACCGCGGTCGCGGTAGTCGCCGCAATCGTGCACGTCCATGCCGAGCCAGTGCCCGGTGCGATGCATGTAGAACGGCGAATACGCGCGCTGCGATATCACGTCGTCGACGCTCGCGAACTTCTGCGCGTCGAGAATGCCGGTGTCGAGCAAGCCTTGCGACAGCACGCGCAACGCGGCCTGATGCGGCGCATCGAACGTGGCGCCGGCGCGGGTTGCGTCGATCGCGGCTTGCTGCGCGGCCAGCACGATGTCGTACAGCTCGCGCTGCGGCGGCGTGAAACGTCCGCTGGCGGGAAAGGTGCGCGTGATGTCGGACGCGTAACCGTCGAGTTCGCACGCGGCGTCGATCAGGATCAGGTCGCCTTCGGCGGCGACGGCGTTCCCGGCCGGGTAGTGCAGCACGCACGCATTCGCGCCCGCCGCGACGATCGACCCGTAAGCCGGCGCTTGCGCGCCGTGTTTGCGGAACGTGTAGAGAAGCTCGGCTTCCAGTTCGTATTCGTGCACGCCCGGATGACACGCGGACATCGCGCGGCGATGCGCCTGCGCCGAAATTTTGCCCGCACGACGCATGATGTCGAGTTCGTGCGCGTCCTTGATCAGCCGCATGTCGTCGAGCAGCGGCAGCAGGTCGTGCGCAGCCGACGGCGCGACCACGCCGCTGCGGCCCAGCGCGCGCACGCTGTCGAGCCAGCGGCGGACGTTTTCGTCGAGCGCGGGCGAACTGCCGAGCGCGTAATGCAGCGCGGGTTTGCCGGCCAGTATGCGCGGCAACTGCGTGTCGATTTCATCGACCGTGAACGCTGCGTCTACGCCGAATGCATCGCGCGCCGCGTCCGGCCCGAAGCGGAAGCCTTCCCACGTTTCGCGCTCGACGTTTTTCGCGCGGCAGAACAGCACCGATGCGGGCTCGCCGGACGCGGCGCTCGCGTCGAGCACGAGCGTCGCTTCGGGTTCGGTAAAGCCGGTCAGGTAGTAGAAGTAGCTGTCGTGCCGATAGGGGTAGTCGGCATCGCGGTTGCGCAGCACTTCGGGCGCGGTGGGGACGATCGCAACGCCGCCGCCGGCCGCCCGGAGCGCGGCGAGCACGCGCTCACGGCGCTGGCGGTACACGTCAAGGGCGGCGACCGGTTCGGTCTTGATGTCGAGGTGCGAGTTCATCGTGCGATTGTAGCGCTCAATAAACGTTTGTTTCGCCGCGCTGCACGCGCTCGCCTCGACGTTAGCTGTTCGGTCTATGGACGCCGCGCGCGGGCGGCCGCAATGTTGCACATGGACCGCGCCGCGAGCCGTTCGTCCGGCGAAGATTCGGCATTCGCATCGAACCGGCGCGCTTAGCACGTATACTTCCGGCCAATTCAAGAAGAGGCAGATGGAATGAAACTCATCGGTTCGCTCTCCAGCCCGTTCGTCCGCAAGGCGCGAATCGTGCTCTCCGAGAAAAAGATCGACTGCAAGCTGGAGCTGGAAAACGTCTGGAGTCCGGATACGGCCATCCATACGTTCAACCCGCTCGGCAAAGTGCCGTGTCTGGTCATGGACGACGGCGAAGCAGTATTCGATTCCCGCGTGATCTGCGAGTACGTGGATACCTTGTCGCCGGTCGGAAAACTGATTCCGCCGTCAGGCCGCGAACGTGTCGAAGTGCGCTGCTGGGAAGCGCTCGCCGACGGGATGATGGACGCCGCCGTGCTGATCCGTCTGGAAGGCACGCAGCGCACGCCGGAGCAGCGCAGCGACGCGTGGATCGCACGTCAGCGGCATAAGATCGAAGACGGTCTGGTCGCGATGTCGCACGGGCTTGCCGCCAAAACCTGGTGCGCGGGCAACCGCTTTTCGCTGGCGGATATCGCTGTGGGTTGCGCGCTCGGCTACCTCGATTTCCGGATGCCGGAACTCGACTGGCGCGAGCAGTTCCCGAACCTCGACAAGCACGATCAGAAGCTCGCGCAGCGTCAGTCGTTTATCGATACCGTGCTGATCTGATCGGTCCGGTACGATCCGCTCGCGGCGCGCGCCATGCGCGCCGCGACGCAGATGCTCAGCGGGCCGCTATCGATACATCGATATGCGTCAGGTCGCAATCAGTTCGACGGCCGGCGCAAACGAATCGGTCCGCGCGACCGGCCAGTACTTTTCGTACAGCGAATAGCGCAGCTTGCCGTTCAGCAGATCGTTCGGTTCGAGATACTTCAGCAGCTCCGACATCAATTGCACTTCATGCGACGACACGCGTCGCACGATGTGATGGGCGCGCAGTTCAGCGGGATGTTTGAGCCCGGCGGCCTGAATGATTTCCTGCAACGCGTGCAAGGTGTTGTGATGGAAATTGAACACGCGATCCGCTTTGTCCGGCACCACCAGCGCACGTTGGCGGACCGGGTCTTGCGTCGCGACGCCGGTCGGACAACGGCCGGTGTGACACGTCTGCGCCTGAATGCAGCCCACCGCGAACATGAAGCCGCGCGCCGCGTTGACCCAGTCCGCGCCGATCGCGAGCGTCTTCGTGATATCGAATGCCGTGATCATCTTGCCGCTCGCGCCGATGCGGATTTTTTGCCGCAAGCCGATTCCGACCAGCGTGTTGTGAACCAGCAGCAAGCCTTCCTGCAACGGCACGCCGACGTGGTCGGTGAATTCGAGCGGCGCAGCGCCCGTGCCGCCTTCCGCACCGTCGACGACGATAAAGTCCGGCAGGATGCCGGTCTCCAGCATCGCCTTCGCGATACCGAAAAATTCCCACGGATGACCGATGCACAGCTTGAAACCGGTCGGCTTGCCGCCCGACAGGTTGCGCAGCCGCTCGACGAATTCGAGCAGTTCGCGCGGCGTGGAAAACTCGGAATGCGTGGCGGGCGAAATGCAGTCGCGACCCATCGGCACGCCGCGCGTTTCCGCGATTTCCGGCGTGATTTTCGCGGCCGGCAACACACCGCCGTGGCCCGGTTTCGCGCCTTGCGACAGCTTGATTTCGATCATCTTCACTTGCGGCTCTTTGGCCTGCTTCGCGAATTTTTCCGGGTTGAACGTGCCGTCGTCGTTGCGGCATCCGAAGTAGCCCGACGCGATTTCCCAGATGATGTCGCCGCCGTGTTCGCGGTGATATTTCGACATCGAGCCTTCGCCGGTGTCGTGCGCGAAGTTGCCTTTTTTCGCGCCGAGGTTCAGCGCCATGATCGCGTTGGCCGACAACGACCCGAAGCTCATCGCCGATACGTTGAAGATCGACATCGAATAGGGTTGCGCGCGATCCGGTCCGACGACGATCCGGAAGTCGGCGCTGTCGAGCCGGGTTGGCGCGAGCGAGTGGCTGATCCATTCGTGCGCGACCGCCTTGACGTCGAGTTCGGTGCCGTACGGACGGCTATCCACGTCGTTTTTCGCACGTTGATAGACGATGCTGCGTTGCGCGCGCGAGAACGGCTTTTCGTCCGTATCGTTTTCGACGAAATACTGGCGGATTTCCGGCCGGATGAACTCGAACATAAAGCGGAAATGGCCCCACAACGGATAGTTGCGGAGGATCGCGTGACGTTGTTGCGTGAGATCGGCGAGGCCGAGCGCGACCAGCAGCGCGGGGACGATTGCGCAATACCAGGCTAGGTGGTGGGTAACGGCGAGCGCCACGCAGATCGCGAGCAACACGAACGCGCACCACATGGCGAGATAACGTCTGGACAGCATGGGGACTCCATTTTTCTATGAGTATGCTCACAGCGGGGTCGCCCTGAATGGCCAGGTTTCGGCGCAGAACGGGTCCGCGTGAGGTGAAACGAAAGACTGAAGGTGTGCGTGTTGCTGACCACGCATCGCGCGCGGCCGGTCGGGCCGCGCGCGATGCGCCGGGACGCTAAAACCGCGTTAGCGCGCGCTCAGGAGCGCGGCGGTTTGCGGTTTGCGCGCGACGGGCTGGCCGGTTGCCGCGGATTCGATGATGCCGCCGCCGAGGCAAACGTCGCCATCGTAGAGCACGGCCGATTGCCCTGGTGTGACAGCCCACTGCGCGTCGTCGAAACGCAGTTCGAACAGGCCGGCGGGCTGGTTCGCGGCGCTGAACGCGCAGTTCGCGTCGGCCTGGCGGTAGCGGGTTTTCGCGCCGCAGACGAGGCCTTCGGCGGGGGCTTCGCCCGCCACCCAGCTGGTATTGCCGGCTGTCAGCGTGTGGCTCAGCAGCCACGGGTGCTCGTGGCCCTGGGCGACGTACAGCGTGTTCGACGGGATGTCCTTGCCCGCGACGAACCACGGTTCGCCGCTGCCGTCCTTGCTGCCGCCGAGTCCGATGCCTTTGCGCTGGCCGAAGGTGTAGAACGCGAGACCGATGTGTTCGCCGACGCGCTTGCCGTCGGTGGTGCGCATCGGGCCGGGCTGGGTGGGCAGATAGCGGTTGAGGAAGTCGCGGAACGGTCGTTCGCCGATAAAGCAGATGCCGGTCGAATCTTTCTTTTTCGCGTTCGGCAGCCCGATCTGTTCGGCGATTTCGCGCACTTTCGTCTTCGGAATCTCGCCGAGCGGGAACAGCGTCTTCGACAGTTGCGCCTGGTTCAGGCGATGCAGGAAGTACGACTGGTCTTTGGTGTGATCGAACGCTTTCAGCAGTTCGTGGCGGCCGTTGTTTTCGCGGACGCGCGCGTAGTGGCCCGTCGCGATGGTTGCCGCGCCGAGCGACATGGCGTGATCGAGAAACGCCTTGAACTTGATTTCGGCGTTGCACAGCACATCGGGATTCGGCGTGCGGCCGGCCGAATATTCGCGCAGGAATTCGGCGAATACGCGGTCTTTGTATTCGGCGGCGAAGTTGACGGCTTCGACGTCGATACCGATCAGGTCCGCGACCGACACGACGTCGATCCAGTCCTGACGGGTCGAGCAGTACTCGCCGTCGTCGTCGTCTTCCCAGTTTTTCATGAACAGGCCGACGACGTCGTAGCCTTGTTCCTTGAGCAGCCACGCGGTGACCGACGAATCGACGCCGCCCGACATGCCTACTACGACTTTCTGCTTGCTCATTGGTTGCTCACTGCGTGCTTGCTACGTGCCTGACTGGCTTGATCGGACTGGCCCGACCGAATGCGTATGCACGAAGTCGAGCGGAAATTGCTGGCCGGCGAGGCAATCGTCGATACAGCGCATGACGAGCGGCGTTCGATGCCGTTCGGTGCATGCGCGGAGTTCGTCGGCGCTCATCCAGACGGTGCGGACGATATCGGGATCGAGCGCTCGCGTTTCTTGCGGTTCGGCGGCGCTGCCGATGTACGTGAACCGCAGATAGGTCGTGCCGGGCCCGGCGTCTTTTTGCCCTTCCGGATGGGGGAAATGGGTCATATAGACGCCTGTCAGCGCTTGCGGAACGAAGTCGAAGCCGGTTTCCTCGCGGGTTTCGCGGATCGCGGCCTGTTCGAGGGTTTCGCCCGGTTCGAGGTGGCCGGCCGGCTGGTTCAGGCGCAAGCCCGCCGGGGTGTGCTCCTCGACCAGCAGGAAGCGACCATTGCGCTCGATGATCGACGCGACTGTGACGTGGGCTGACCAGTTTTCCATGGGTGGGGATTTTACCGGGTTCGGGGGGAGGGTGCAGGGGGGCGGTTTTTTCTGGCTTTTCCAGGGTTTAGTGGGGTTTTTTGATTGCGGTTTTGGTTCTGGTTTTGTGCGTGTCCCGGTTTCACGCTGGTCTGCCTGGATCGTCCCTGTGCGGGACCGCACCTACTTTTCTTTGCTCGCGCAAAGAAAAGTAGGCAAAAGAAAGCGCGTTTACACCGACACTTCGTAGCGAGTGGCGTCCTTCCAGAACGGGTAGTGGACCGCGCACGTTTGGAGTTGCCGCGCCGCCTGGCGCGGTGGTCCGCGCCCGCACATCCCGCCCGCTTCGCGGCGGTAGCCCACTTCAAAATCCCGTTTGCGCTCCGGCATTCCCTGCTTCTTCGACGGTTCTGGCGCCTAGCTCAAAGCCCCGTTTGCCCCCGCGGCATTAGCCCATTTTCACCACGTCACTTGCACACCCTTTCGACGGTTCCGGCGCCCGGACCAAAGCCCGGTTTTCGCCACACCATTCGCCCGCGTTCACGTCCGTTCCAGCGCCCGACTCAAGGTCCGGAATGCGCCAGGGCATTGATTCGCCTTTAATGGTTTCGACGTTCCGGGTTGCCAGGAATTTGCGCGCGAGACCAGCCTGGCGCCTGGAGCCTGCCAGGAAAGTGGGTTTTGTGACGGACGGAGTGGGGCGCGCGAATGGCGTTGGGAGTGAAAGACGGGGCTGTGCCCGTCGGCTGTCGCGGAGCGAACAGCCGGAACGAATGACTGCCTTGTCACCGAGTTAAGCGGTGCGGCAACTCAAATCGTGCGCGGACCACTACCCGAAAAATACTAGACGCCACTCGCTACGAAGCGCGAGGTAAACGCGCTTTCTTTTGCCTACTTTTCTTTGCGCGAGCAAAGAAAAGTAGGTGCGGTCCCGCACAGGGACGATCCAGGCAGACCGACGTGAATACGGGACAACCAAACCAACCCAAAAGCCAAACCTTAAACAAACCAAAAAAAACCAAACCACCGCGCATCAACCCTACCCCCATTTCCCCGACCGTTTAAGTTAAAGTGCCAGCAAGCCGGAAACAAAAGTAAAACCAGAAACCGTCTCGCCGAATCCAGAAAAAAGCACAAAGAATCAAAACCGTAGCCGTTGCAACACCACGCCGGCGTCCGCGCCGGCCCCGAACCGTGGAGGATTCAACGATGCATATCGGAGTGCCAGCAGAGACACGCGCGCACGAAACCCGCGTTGCCGCGACGCCCGAGACGGTCAGGAAATACGTCGCCCAAGGTCATCGGGTCTCCCTACAGAGTGGTGCCGGAACCGGCGCCAGCTTTCCCGACGACGCCTTTGCCGCGGCCGGTGCCGAAATCGTCGATGTCGGTACGGCGTTCGGTGCTGAAATCGTCCTCAAGGTCCAATCTCCGACCGATCCCGAACTGGCTCTGCTCAAACCGGGTGCCACGGTGGTCGGCATGCTCGATCCGTTTAACCTCGATAACGCCGCGAAACTCGCCGCGGCGCGCGTCACCGCCTTCGCGCTCGAAGCCGCGCCGCGTACCACGCGCGCGCAAAGCCTCGACGTGCTGTCGTCGCAGGCGAATATCGCCGGATATAAGGCGGTGCTGATCGCCGCCACGCTCTATCCGCGCTTCATGCCGATGCTGATGACGGCGGCGGGAACGGTCAAAGCCGCGCGCGTGCTGATTCTCGGCGCGGGCGTCGCCGGCTTGCAGGCAATCGCGACGGCCAAACGCCTCGGCGCGGTGATCGAAGCGTCCGACGTCCGACCCGCCGTGAAAGAGCAGATCGAATCGCTCGGCGGCAAGTTTCTCGATGTCCCGTACGAAACCGACGAAGAACGCGACGCCGCACAAGGCGTCGGCGGCTACGCGCGGCCGATGCCGCCCGGCTGGCTGCAACGCCAGTCCGCGCTGGTCCACGAGCGCGCGAAGCAGGCCGATATCGTCATCTCGACCGCGCTGATTCCCGGCCGCCCCGCGCCGACGCTGATCTCCACCGAAACCGTCATGGCGATGAAACCCGGCTCCGTGCTGGTCGATCTCGCCGCCGGGCGCGGCCCGGAAACGGAACCCGGCTCGGGTCTGCGCGGCGGCAACTGTCCGCTCACCGAACCCGACAAGGTGGTGATCAGGCACGGCGTGCAACTGGTCGGCTACACGAACCTCGCGTCGATGGTCGCGTCGGATGCGTCGTCGCTGTACGCGCGCAATCTGCTCGATTTCATGAAGCTGATCGTCACGAAAGAGGGCGCGCTGAACATCGATCTCGCCGACGATATCGTCGCCGCCACGCTGTTGGCCCGTGATGGCGTTGTGACGCGTAAGGGTTGAACGGAACGTTGATGTATCGGGCGGGAGTAAGGCGCTAAAGCCCTAACTCCGGCTGACCGCAAATAAATTGCATGGGACGGGAGTCGGGCGCTAAAGCGCCAACTCCCGTCGCCCGCAATAAATTGCATGGGGCCGGAGTAAGGGGCTAAAGCCCCAACTCCGGCCGACCGCAATAAATTGCATGGGACGGGAGTAAGGGCTAAAGCCCTAACTCCCGTCGACGGCAATAAATTGCATGGGGCCGGAGTAAGGGGCTAAAGCCCCAACTCCGGCCGACACAGGAGACTGGCGATGGAAATCATCAATCACACGGTGATCAACCTGATCATCTTCGTCCTCGCAATCTACGTTGGCTATCACGTGGTCTGGAACGTGACGCCCGCGCTCCACACGCCACTGATGGCTGTCACCAACGCCATCTCCGCGATCGTGATCGTCGGCGCCATGCTCGCGGCGGGTCTCACGCTCGGCGGTACCGGCAAATTTTTCGGCACGCTCGCGGTCGCGCTCGCTGCGGTCAACGTGTTCGGCGGCTTCCTCGTCACCCGTCGAATGCTGGAAATGTTCAGGAAAAAAGAACCGAAGAAACTGATCGCCGCCAGCAAGGAGAACGCACGATGAGTCTGAACGTCGTCACACTGCTGTATCTCGTCGCGTCGGTGTGTTTTATCCAGGCGCTCAAAGGGCTGTCCAATCCCAAAACGGCGCGCATCGGCAATACCTTCGGTATGGCCGGCATGGCGATCGCCATCCTCACGACCATCGCGCTGATCGCCAGACAGGCCACCGCGCTCGGCTCGAACCTGTCGCTCGGACTCGGCCTGCTGTTCGCGGCGCTGATCGTCGGCGGCGCGGTCGGGGCGTTCGTCGCGGCGCGCGTCGAGATGACCAAAATGCCCGAACTGGTCGCGGCGATGCACTCGCTGATCGGTCTCGCGGCGGTCTGCATCGCGTATGCGGTCGTGTCGGAACCGTCGGCGTTCGGCCTGATCGATCCGGATAATCCGCTTCCAGGCTTTCTGCCGTACGGCAACCGGATCGAACTGTTTATCGGCACGTTCGTCGGCGCAATCACGTTCTCGGGCTCGGTGATCGCGTTCGGCAAACTGTCGGGCAAGTACAAGTTCCGGCTGTTTCAGGGCGCGCCGGTGGTCTATCCCGGCCAGCACCTGATCAACCTGCTGCTCGCGATCGCCATGCTCGGCTTCGGCGTGATCTTCTTTCTCACGCAGGCGTGGCTGCCGTTTATCGTGATGACGATCATCGCGTTCGTGCTGGGCGTGCTGATCATCATCCCGATCGGCGGCGCGGATATGCCGGTGGTCGTGTCGATGCTCAATTCGTACTCGGGCTGGGCGGCGGCGGGTATCGGCTTCTCGCTGAACAATCCGATGCTGATCATCGCGGGTTCGCTGGTCGGCTCGTCCGGCGCGATCCTGTCTTACATCATGTGCCGCGCGATGAACCGGTCGTTCTTCAACGTGATCCTGGGCGGCTTCGGCAACGAAGCGGGGACGGCGACGGGCGGCGCGACCGAGCAGCGTCCGGTGAAATCCGGCTCGGCGGACGATGCGTCGTTCATGCTCGGCAACGCGGAAACGGTCGTGATCGTGCCGGGCTACGGTCTCGCGGTCGCACGCGCGCAGCATGCGCTGAAGGAATTGACGGACAAGCTGGTCGAGAAGGGCATCGAGGTGAAATATGCGATCCACCCGGTCGCGGGCCGGATGCCCGGTCACATGAACGTGTTGCTGGCCGAAGCCGAAGTCCCGTACGACATGGTGTTCGAGATGGACGACATCAACGGCGAGTTCGGTCAGGCGGACGTCGTGCTGGTGCTGGGCGCGAACGACGTGGTGAATCCGGCCGCGAAGAACGACCCGAAATCGCCGATCGCGGGCATGCCGATCATCGAGGCGTACAAGGCGCGCACGGTGATCGTCAACAAGCGTTCGATGGCGGCGGGCTACGCCGGTCTCGACAACGACCTGTTCTACATGGACAAAACCATGATGGTGTTCGGCGACGCGAAGAAAGTGATCGAAGATATGGTGAAGGCGGTCGATTAGCCGACACGCTCCAGCAAAGAAAAACGGCAGCGGATGTTGAGTCCGCTGCCGTTTGCATTTTTGCTGCGTGTTGCCGACGCTTACTCCGCCGGCTTATCCGCCGCCGGACGTTGCCGCACGCTGCCCGCGATCAGATCGAAGCGGAACAGACGGCATTCGAGCGCGCCGTTGAACAGCGGCGTCTTCGTCGATTCACGCAGACGCATCTGGCCCGGCAACTTCCGGTCGGACGTGAGGATGAACGCGTGCCAGCCGGTAAAGCGTTGCTTCAGCGCATCGCCCATCGCATTGAAGAACTCCGGATCCGGCGCGTCTTCCTGAACCCGATGGAAACGTTCTTCTTCACGGCCACGCGATTCGCGGCCGCCGGCCGGTTCGCGCGGTTCGCGCAATTCGCCGCGCGCGTTGCGGCCGCGCACTTCGATCCGCTCGCCATACGGCGGGTTCGCGACCAGAATGCCCGGTTCCTTCGACGGCGGCGTCATGCCACGCGCGTCGAGCTGCTTGAACGCGATTGCCGGCAAACCCGCGCGTTCGAAATTCGCGCGCGCCTTGATCAGCATGTCGCCGGAAATATCGCTGCCGTAGATCTGGAAGTCGTCGCGCGCGCTGCGGGCCGAACGCTTGGCCTCCTGCGCCGCGCCTTTCAGCGATTGCCACACCTTCGTTTCGAACTGTTTGAACTTCTCGAAACCGAATTGACGGTCGGCGCCCGGCGCGATGTTCAGCGCCACTTGCGCGGCTTCCGCGAGGAACGTGCCGCTGCCGCACATCGGGTCGTACAGCGGCGTGCCCGGCGCCCAGCCGGTCAGACGCAGGATGCCCGCCGCGAGATTTTCGCGCAGCGGCGCCGCGCCCTTGTCCAGACGCCAGCCGCGCTTGAACAGCGGCTCGCCCGACGTGTCCAGGTAAAGCGTGCAATCTGTCGCGGTCAGGAACGCGAACACGCGCACATCCGGCGTCGCGGTGTCGATGTTCGGACGCGCGCCGCTGACGTCGCGCAGACGGTCGCAAATGGCGTCCTTCACCCGCAGCGTGGTGAATTCGAGGCTGCGCAGCGGCGACTTGATCGCGGTGACGTCCACGCGCAGCGTCTCGTTGGCGGAGAACCATTGTTCCCAGCGCTGTTCGAGCGCGAGCGCGTAAATATCCTGTTCGCTGCGATACGGACGGTGCGCGATCTTCAGCATCACGCGGCTCGCAATACGCGAATGCAGGTTGGCGGCCATGCCGGCCGCCCAGCCGCCACGGAAATGCACGCCGCCCGGCACCTGCGCGCCAGCGGTGAACGCCGCGCCGTTCAGATGGCGCGTGGCGATGTCGGCGAGTTCAGCCGCGAGGGCGGCTTCGAGGCCGCGTGGGCAGGGGAGGAAAAAATCGAATGACATTGAGCTTGCCAGGAGGCGTTGAATAAGGCGCTATTGTACGCGGTCGGGGTGCGTCGGCTGACGCTCGCGCATCGGCCACACCAGATCGCGCGGACGCTGGAACACGCGTTGCCAGATCGCCCGTCGCAACGCGCGCGCGCCGGCCGAGCGGACATCGCGCGAACGCAGCGCCATCTGGAACGCCAGCGCGAAACTCACGGCCACGTTGAGCACGGCCATGCTGCCGACGCCCGCCACCGCCCACCACAGTTCCGGCAGCCGCAGCGCGCCACTGCCGAGCACGCCGAGCACCACGCCGATCGACCCCGCGCTCAGCGTCACGTGACGCACCTCGAAGCTGAACGCGAACGCCGTGACGATCGCCGGCACGAGGCCGAGCATCATTCCGAGCGTCACATTGCCCACTACGCCCGCCACGTTGGAGCGGCAAAAACGCGCGAACCGCGCCGCGCCCGCCGCGCCGAGCGTCAGCCGCAAACGGCGGTTGTACGCGAGCGCATCGCCGACGCGATGCAGCATGAACCAGTTGTCCGCCCAACCGGCCAGCAAACTGGACGACCACAGCAACACGCCGGTCAGCGCCGCGTAGAACGGTGTCGGGCCGAGCAGCGAGAACGAATGCAGCGTGGCGTGCGCCTTCGCGGGCGTGATCAGGTCCGAGTGAAACGTCAGACGCCACAGCACCTGCACCGCGAGACACACCGGCAACACCACCAGCACGTTTCCGAGCACGGCGGCCGCCTGCGTACGGATCAGCGCCACCACCGACGTCACGAAACGCTCGACGCCGTCCGCGCTGCCGGTTTCGTCGAGTTCGCGCGCGAGCGTTGGCGCGGTCATTGCGGGTTGCTTGGTGGCGAGCGTGAAGTGCAGAAAGTGCATCAGCAGAAAGCTGGCCGCGTAGTTGATCCCGGCCAGCACGCCTTCGAACATCGCCTGGAAGTGCTGGCCGGTGATCGCGAACTTCACGCACACGGTGACGACCGTGACGAGGCCGCCGCCCGCCGCGAGCCGCAGCATCTTCAGATAGTCGGCGCGATTGCGCGTGATGTAGTGCTCGCCGGTGTCCGCGCTGTATTCGACCACCTTGCGCGCGAGCAGCGAGAAATTGCTGCGCAGCAAATGCGCGACGCTCTGGCTCGCCTGATTGGCCGTCAACAGTTCCGCCGCGAGCCGCGCGGCTGCGTGCGGATCGGCGTGCGGGTCGGACGACGCGAGCCACGCGTCGAGCAGCCGTTCGGCGCGCTCGATGCGCATCCGCATCCGCTCGACCTGAAACACGATATCGACGCTGACGCCGTTGCGGTCCAGATGCGCGAACACGGTGTGCGTCGCGTTGCGGCATTCGTCGAGCAGCACCCGCAGATAGTTGACCTCGCGCAGCAACGCGACCGGATCGCCGCCGCTGTCGAGCGCCTGGTGCGCGACTTCGACGGCGAGCATCGCGCGCGTCAGCCGGTAGAACGGCTGACGCGTCATCGCGACGTGCGCGTCGGCGTCGTCGAGACGGCTGCGAACGGTTTGCGACAGACCGGTCGAACTGATCTGGCAGGTCAGGTTGTGCAGCGCGGCCAGCAGATCGAACGAGAACGCGCTGTCGTGCGGATTTGCCGGTTGCGATCGATGATTCGCGCCCGGATCGTCGTGCACCGCGTAGTCGAACAGCGCCCGCACCCGCGTCAGCAGATCGACGGGCAGCGACGCGATCCATCCGGCGTCGCAACCGGCCGGAAACATCAGCGTGCAGATTGCCGCCAGATCGCGCCGGTTCGGCGCGGGCGAAACCAGCGACGCTTCGAGCCGTTCGAACAACGCGCCGAAAAAGCCCGAGTGCACCGGCATGCCCGCGTCGCACAGCAACGAGATCGAGTCGCTGTCGCGCAGCAGGCCGCGCAGGATGCCGGCCACGTTCGCGCGCCACGCGGGATTGCGGTCGAGCACGTTCAGCAGATAACGCAGCCGCGTATGCGCGGCGAGCGGACGAACCGGTTGCTCCGGTTGCCCGGACGATGCGGCGTCGAGCGGCTCGCCCTGCACGGTGCCGCCGCGCTGCAGCCAGTGCGCGAGTTCGATCAGCCATTCGCTGCGCTCCGGATAGGGCGCGTGACGATCCGCGGTGGCGAGTAGCGCGTCGAGTTGCTGACCGCTGTTACGCGACGCGCGCCATTTTCTGATGAACGTGGTGATGGAGTGAAACATGAAAGGCGACCTGAAACGCCGTCAGACAAGCGGGCCGAACCGGTGGAGCGGGATCGGTCTGCGTGTCGGGCGGAAAAATGGAAGAAGCGTTGCCATGCGCAACGATGCGCAATCCCGCGGAGGATCGTATCGCGTCCGCGCATCGGAAATGGCTGAAAGTGCGCACGCGACACCGCGCGTGGGCGGCGTCGGGCGACGGAGAATGTGACGAACGCGTGCGGCGTGCAGCGCGGTGTTCAGGCGGCGCGACCGGAGTCGCGCCGCACGGGCTCAACCGTTCGACCGTCCGCCGATGCCGATCGCCGAAGCGCTCGGTGCGGCGCTCGCGCCGGTCATCGGACACGGCGGCGTAGCCGGCGACGGGCTGGACGCGCTGCCGGACGCGCTCTTGCCCGTGGTCGTGGACATCGCGGCTTGCGGTATCGAATCGAATGCGCGCACGGCACCGGCGATCTGCGTGGAGATTTCCTGCACGGCCAGACGATGACCGCCCGCCAGCGCCGCGTAACCGCTCGATACCGGCTCCTGGACCACGCTGCGGCACGTCATCACGGCCTGACTGCGCAGCGAACGCACGCTCCACACCGCGTCGATCAACGCGTGCGAGCCGGGCCACGATTCGAAGCGCTGCACGTTCATGCTGACGCGATACGCCGCTTTGCCCGGCGTGTAGGCGGTACCGTAGACGTCGATGGTATTGAGTTGCTGCGTCAGGCTGGCCGACAGCGCGCGACGGATTTCGTCGCCGGGCAGCGACGCCCAGCGTTCGTCTTCGAGCACTTTCACCTGGGTCGGGCCGGTCTGCACGACCATCTGATTCTTCGCGTCCTGCGGCGGCACATCGACCGGCGCGACTTCGATCAGCAGCGACGGATTCGCCGTGTTCGACGCGGCGGCTGCTGTCGGGACGGCCGCGGTCGCGCCCGTCGCGGCGTCGCTGCCGCTCAGCGTGTAGAAGTTGCTGGGCGGCGACGCGCATGCGGCCAGCGCCAGCACGGCGGCGCATGCGCTCGCGCGCAAGCCCGTGCGGGCCAGCGTCGGCGGGACGGTCCGTTTGGCGGTCGGGCGGGCAATGGTCATTATTTATCTCCTGATTTACCGCGCAACAGCGATTCGGGGTGACGTTCCAGATAGTCCGACAGCGCATTCAGCGATTGCAGCGTGCGCGTCAGTTCCTGAAGCGCCTGATGGACGTCCGATTGCAGCGGCGAATCCTGTTGCAGTGTGGCCTGCGCCGAGCCGAAGGTCTGCTTCGCGGCGGCGAGCGTGTCGCGCGCTTCCGGTACGACTTCCGTGTCGAGGCGCTTGAACAGCTTGTCGGCGTTGCCGAGCGCACTGTTCAGGTTGTTGCCGATCTCGTCGAACGGCACCTTGTCGAGCTTCTTCGCGATGTCGGCGACTTGCAGTTGCAGTTCGTCGAGCGTGTTCGGAATGGTCGGCAGTTCGAGCGGTTCACGCTTCACGTCGACGGTGACCGGCGCCGCCTTCGGGAAGATATCCAGCGCCACGTACAACTGGCTCGTGATCAGGTTGCCGGTACGCAACTGGCCGCGCAGACCATGCTTGACGAGTTGTTGCAGCAGTTGCTGTCCGGCGAAACTGCCCGGCTCCGGCGCGGTGTCGCGGAAGCGTTTGCCGAGTCGGTCCGGATACACGTTCATCGTCACCGGCATCGTGAAGCTGCGGGTTTTCGGATCGTAGTCGATGCCGATGTTCGTCACCTGACCAAGCACGATGCCGCGGAAATCGACCGGCGCGCCGACCGACAGGCCGCGCAGAGACTGGTTGAAGTTCATCACGACGCGCAGCGGTTCGCCGTCCGGTTCGCGCATCGCGTCGGATTCGTCGGAGCCGAGACGGAAGGTCATGTTGTTCGCGGCTTGCGGACCCATTGCCTGACCCGGCGGCGACTGGAACGACAAACCGCCGACGAGGACCGTCGCGAGCGATTGCGTGTTCAGCTTGAAGCCGCTCG
The DNA here is from genome assembly GCF_028283785.1 of Paraburkholderia sp. GTDB lineage: Bacteria > Pseudomonadota > Gammaproteobacteria > Burkholderiales > Burkholderiaceae > Paraburkholderia. The sequence goes on from NZ_JAPWKB010000019.1 coordinate 224,535, forward strand.
AATCGAGACGCAGATCGACGCCGCTGGCGTGCCACCAGCGCGTGTTCGAGCCGACGTACTGGTCGAACGGCGCGGACACGAAGACTTGCATCGTCACGCCGGTGCCGTCCTTGTCCAGCGAGAAACCGACCACCTGACCGACCTGCACGCGTCGATAGAACACCGGCGAGCCGATATCGATCGAGCCCAGCGAATCGCCGTGCAACGTGTACTGATGGCCCTTCTGGTCAGTGGTGATGGGTGGAGGCGTCTCCAGTCCGACGAAGTCTTTCAGCTCGTCGGGCGAGCGTCCGGCATCGACGCCGATGTACGCGCCGGACAGCAGCGTGCTCAAGCCCGACACGCCGCTCGCGCCGACGCGCGGACGCACGACCCAGAAACGCGTGTCCTTGACCGCGAAGTTTTCGGCTTCCTTGGTCAGTTGCACTTCGACCAGCACGCGCGCGAGATTCTTCGACAGACGGATGGTTTTCACCGAACCGATATCGACGTCCTTGTACTTGACCTTGGTCTTGCCCGGCTCCAGCCCTTCGGCGCTCGAAAACGAAATCGTGATGGTCGGACCTTTCTCCGACACCGACTTGATCACGAGCGCGATGCCGATCAGCGCGGCCACCAGCGGTATCACCCAGACCAGCGACGGCAGCCAGCGGCTGCGCGGTTCGATCTCCGGATCGGGCAGATTTGGGGGCAACGTGGGTCCGTTCGAATCGTTGCGCGGCGCGTTGGCGGGCGTCGGTCCTTGCGGGCTAGTCATGGTCGGGATCCTGAGAGTTTGGGGTGCTGCGTCGCGCGTTCCGGGCGGCGTCGCCGGTCGCGCTGTTGTCGTGAGAATGCGGGGGTGCGTCGGGCGCGTCGGGCGCGTGCGCTGTCTGCGCGGCGTCCGTCGCGTCAGCGTCGGCGGCTTCGGGATGGGCTTCGGCTTCGTTGCCGGTCGATTCGGCGTGCGCTTCTTCGGGTTCGTCGAAGCTGGTGCGGACGTTGTCCCAGATCAGGCGCGGATCGAACTGCATCGACGCGAGCATCGTCAGGATCACGACCGAGCCGAACGCGATCGCGCCGGGTCCGGCGGTGATCACCGCGAGCGAGTTGAAGCGCACCAGCGCCACCGTCAGCGTGACGACGAATACGTCGAGCATCGACCAGCGGCCGATCTTCTCGACGATCCGGTACAGCTTGGTGCGCTGTAACGGCCGCCAGCGCGAGCGGCGCTGCGCGGTGATGGTCAGCAGCCCGAGCACGCTGAGCTTGAGCATCGGCACCAGAATACTGGCGATGAACACGATCACCGCGAGCGGCCAGTCGCCGGAGGTCCAGAAATAGACGACGCCGCTCATGATCGTGTCGTCTTCCGAACCGATCAGCGACGCGGTGTGCATCACCGGCAACAGATTGGCGGGAATGTAGAGCAGCGCGGCCGCGATCAGCAGCGCCCATGTGCGCGTGAGGCTGTCGGGATTGCGCCGGTGCAGCACGGCGCCGCAACGCCCGCAATGCTGGGTGGTCACGGAGCGGATACGCGGCTCGACCCGTCCGCAAGCGTGACAGGAAACGTAGCCCGCGCGGGACGCGGTGATGTATTTCATCCGGCGCTCATCCGTTGCGAGGGGCGGCGGCCGGGCCGCCGACGGCGCCTGGGCCGCTCGGGGCCGCAGGCTCGGCTCGAGTATCGGGCGTATCGGGCGTATCGGGAATCTCGGCGACGTCCGGTTGCATGTCGGCGACGGCGATCGCGGCGCTGTCGGCCGCGGTGCGCGGCGGCACGCGGCGGCGGCCACCGGCGATTTCGTCGGCGATATCCCACAGCGTGCGGGGATCGAACGCCACGACGACGGCGAACATCAGCGTCAGCACGCCGAACGCGAACAGCGCGGCTTCGGGAATCACGCGCGCGAGACTGACCATTTTGACCAGCGTGACCAGCACGCCGAGCATGAACACTTCGATCATGCCCCACGGCCGCACGAACTGGATGGCGCGCAGCACAGTATTGAAGCCGGGCGGCACGTAGCCCGCGCGGATCGGCATCAGCACGTACAGCAGCGCAACGAGTTCGGTCAGCGGAAACAGCAGCGTCGAGCAGAACACCATCACGGCGACGATCTGCATATCCTCGTTCCACAGCGCGATCAACGCGCCGAACAGCGTGGTTTGCGACGTGATGCCGTTGGTTTCGAGTTCGACGATCGGATAGCCCTGCGCGATCACGAAGGTGATCAGCGCGGCCATTGTCATCGCGGTGACGAGGTCGAGCCGCGCCGACACGCTGCGATACAACGATGCACCGCAGCGCGGGCAACGCGCGACGGTGCGACGGCCCAGGAGCCGTGGCTTGCGAAACAGCGTGTCGCACTCATGACACGCGATCAGATTCTCATGGTCCATGCGGCAGAAGGGCGAGGCATTGTGGGCGTTACAGGTAACGCAGACGGACACGGCAAGGGCCGGCGAGAAACGTCCAGCAATAGTACCAAAGGCAACCCTGAGGATGCGCTAGCACGGGCCAGGCCACGTCGGCAGCAACGGAATGCTCTGGCTTGTCGGACAATGTGTGGCCCCAATTGTTCAATTTCCGATGCGGCCGGATTCCGGCATGGCGAAGCTGTCCTGCAACAGACTGCATGCCGGCTGTAAGCCCCATGATAGAAGGCGAAGCGATGCGCTCACGCGCTTTTCGCGCATGCGGTAGCATGGCGGCCGTGACGTCCGTCACGGGCAAATCGCAGCCGGGGGTGGAGACCGGTCGCACGGCAGTCGGTGGCGGCCGTGCGAACCCCGCGCGCGACGAAAGGCTTAGAAAGAAAACAGTCCGACCCGACATGCCGGAAACCGCAACGGAATAAGCGGCCTGCCTGTGTCGTTCATATGTCGTTAAACCCGGAGGCCGCTTTTCGGCGGGCTCTACAACGTGCGTCGACCCGTCATGGCAATGAGTCCTTCCTTCGGCAGCCGCGAGACTTACACGCGCACCGCCATCGCGTTTCACTGGCTGATTGCGCTGCTGATCGTGTGCGGCTTCGCACTCGGCTGGGTGATGACCGATATCCCCGGCTTCACGCCCACCAAGCTCAAATATTTCTCGTGGCACAAATGGATCGGCGTGACGGTGTTCGCGTTGGCAATTTTTCGCATTCTCTGGCGCGCCACCCATGCCGCGCCGCCGATGCCCCGGCGCATGCCCGTGTGGCAGCGCGGTGCCGCGCACTTCGTGCATTTGCTGCTGTATGTGCTGATGATTGCAATTCCGGCGTCGGGTTATCTGTACAGCTCGGCGGCGAACGTGCCGGTCGTCTATCTCGGCCTCGTGCCGTTGCCCCGGCTGATTGCGCCCGATCCCGCGCTGAAGGAAATCCTGAAGACGGTTCACATCACGCTGAACTACACGCTGCTCGTGCTGGTGATCCTGCACGTGGTGGCCGCGCTCAAGCATCAATGGCTGGACCGCGACGGCTTGCTGTCGCGGATGATCCCTTTCATCAAATAAGGACAAAAGGAAAGACATGAAGGTTTCGTTCTATCGCTACATGCTGGCCGCGTTTGCGGCGGCTTCGTTGACGGCGGCGGGCAGTGCGCTCGCTCAGGTCGACGCCACGAAAAGCACCGTCACGGCAACCTCGAAGCAGATGAATGTGCCGGTCGAGGGCAAGTTCGGCAAGTTCAGCGCACAGGTGAAGTTCGATCCGGCCAAACCCGCCGACGGCAGCGCGCAATTCACCATCGACACCGGGAGCTACGATCTCGGCGACGAAAGCTACAACGAACAGGTGCGCGGCAAGGAATGGTTCGACGCGAAGACCTATCCGAGCGCCACCTTCGTCTCCAGCGCGATTGCACCGGCCGGCGGCCCGAACCAGTTCAAGGTGACGGGCAAGCTGACCATCAAGGGCAAGTCGCAGACGGTCGTGGTGCCGGTCACGGTGACGCAGCAGGGCGCAACCCAGACGTTCGACGGCAGCCTGCCGATCAAACGCTCGCAATTCGATATCGGTACGGGCGAATGGAAAGATACGTCGGTGGTCGCCGACGAAGTGCTGATCAAGTTTCATATCGTCGCCGCACGCAAATCGTGACATCGTGAAGCAGCGCGTCCGGCATCGATAACCTGGGCCGCGCGCCATCGGCAATGCGTTGCCGGCGCGTGCGGCAGCATGCAATTGCAAGGAGATTGAGTTGAAAAAGAACCTGTTGATCGCAGTGGGCATCGTAGGTGCAGTGACGGCTTCGGCTTCGTTCGGCGCGTTTGCGGCCGACACCTATATGCTCGATCCGACCCACACCTATCCGAGTTTCGAGGCGGATCACTTCGGCGGCCTGTCGGTGTGGCGCGGCAAGTTCACGAAAAGCTCGGGCACGGTGACGCTCGACCGCGCCGCGAAAACCGGCACGGTGGACGTGACGATCGATCCCGCGTCGGTGCAGACCGGCAACGCGAAGCTCGACGACCATCTGAAGACGCCGGAATTCTTCGACGTCGCGAAATTCCCGAGCGCCGAATACAAGGGCACGTCGATCCGTTTCGACGGCGACAAGCCGGTCGAAGTGGTCGGCACGCTGACGATGCACGGCATCACGAAGCCGCTGAACCTGACCATCGAATCGTTCAAGTGCATGCCGCATCCGATGCTCAAGCGTGAAGTGTGCGGCGTCGAAGCCAGCGCGCATTTCGACCGTGGCGATTACGGTATGGAATTCGGCAAGAAGTACGGCTTCAACCTCGACACCAAGCTGCATATCCAGGCCGAAGGCATCAAGCAGTAAGCGTCGCCACGCGGGATTCACGCCGGCGCGCCGCGTCGGCGCATGACCGCCAGACCGCTTCGTTCGCTTTGCGACGAAGCGGTTTTTTTATCGGCGCGCGTTTTGCGACGCCGTGCCGTGCCGCGCCGTCCGGGATGGGTTTTTGCCGCTCGCGTGCTTTTAATTTTTAAGGTACATGTGGCGCATCACAACAAACTTACAGGATGGAGATCCGCATGCAAGCAACGACGTCCTCGCCGCTCGCGGCAGGCCGAACGGGTTCATGGCGCACGGTGGTCGCGGCATCGATCGGCAACGCGCTCGAATGGTTCGATCTGGTGGTCTACGGTTTCTTCGCGGTCGTGATCGCGAAGCTGTTTTTTCCGGCGGGCAACGACACGGTGTCGCTGCTCGTGACGCTCGGCACGTTCGGCGTGGCGTTCTTCATGCGGCCGCTCGGCGCGATCGTGCTGGGCGCGTACGCGGACAGGGCCGGGCGCAAGGCGGCGTTGACGCTGTCCATCCTGCTGATGATGACCGGCACGCTGGTGATCGCGATCTTGCCGACGTATCAAAGCATCGGCCTCGCCGCGCCGGTGATTCTCGTGCTCGCGCGGCTGATGCAGGGTTTCTCGGCGGGCGGCGAGTTCGGCAGTGCGACGGCTTTTCTCGCCGAACATATGCCCGAGCGACGCGGCTTTTTCGCGAGCTGGCAGGTTGCGAGCCAAGGTCTCACGACGCTGCTCGCCGCAGGCTTCGGCGTATTGCTGACGACCCAGCTGAGCGCGGCTCAGATGGCGGCGTGGGGCTGGCGCGTGCCGTTCTTTTTCGGGCTGCTGATCGGGCCGGTGGCGTGGTACATCCGCACGCAACTCGACGAAACGCCTGAGTTTCTCGCGGTCGAACCGACCCGCACGCCGATCCGCGACACGCTGACCGGGCAAACCGAACGGCTGCTGATCGCAATCGGTACGGTGGTGCTGGGCACGGTGGCGACGTATCTGGTGCTGTTCATGCCGACCTACGGCATCAGACAACTGGGACTCGCGCCGTCGGTTGCGTTCACGGCGATCGGGCTGACGGGCGCTATCCAGCTGGTGTTCGCGCCGATCGTCGGACACTGGTCGGACCGTTACGGGCGCGTGCGCATCATGCTGCTGCCCGCCGTGTTGCTGCTGGTGCTGATCTACCCGGCGTTCCTGTATCTGATCGCGCATCCCACTTTCGGCACCTTGCTGGCGTTGCAGGCGGTCTTCGGTCTGCTGATGACTGGCTATTTCGGATCGCCTTGCCGGGATTGCTGTCGGAGATGTTTCCGGTGCAGACGCGCACCACCGGCATGTCGCTCGCGTATAACGTCGCGGTGACGATTTTCGGCGGCTTCGGGCCGTTCATCATCGCGTGGTTGATCGGTGCGACCGGCTCGAAAGCGGCGCCGAGTTTCTACCTGATCTTCGCGGCGATCATCAGTCTGATCGCGTTGCTGATGGCGCGTCGCCGGTTGGGTTTCCGGTAATCCGACGCGCACATGCCGGGCTCGATTCCGGCGTTGAAATGCAAAAGGCCGGTTCGACAGAACCGGCCTTTTTTTATGCGCGAGCGTGGACTACGCGTGCGCGATCAGACTTGCGCGCCGGCGTTAGGATCGTCCGGATCGTGACGTTCTTTCTTGTCTTTCACCAGATCTTCACGCTTGACGCCGAACCACATCGCCAGCGCCGCCGCGACGAACACCGACGAGTAGATACCGAACAGAATACCGACCGTCAGCGCGAGCGCGAAGTAGTGCAGCGTCGGACCGCCGAACAGGAACATCGACAGCACCATCATCTGCGTACAACCGTGCGTGATGATCGTGCGCGACATCGTGCTGGTGATCGCGTGGTTGATGACTTCCATGACCGTCATCTTGCGTTCGCGTTTGAAGGTCTCGCGAATCCGGTCGAAGATAACCACGGATTCGTTCACCGAGTAGCCGAGCACCGCGAGCACCGCAGCCAGCACCGACAGCGAGAACTCCCACTGGAAGAACGCGAAGAAGCCGAGAATGATCACCACGTCGTGCAGGTTGGCGATCACGCCGGCCACCGCATACTTCCATTCGAAGCGGAACGACAGATAGATCACGATGCCGGCGACCACGCACGCGAGCGCGAGCAGGCCGTCGGTGGCGAGTTCCTTGCCGACCTGCGGTCCGACGAACTCGACGCGCTGCAATTTCACCGACGCGTCTTGCGACTTCAGGCCGTCCATCACCTGATCGCTCTGCTGCGCCGAGGTCAAGCCCTGCTTCAGCGGCAAACGGATCAGCACGTCGCGCGAGGTGCCGAAGTTCTGTACCTGCGCATCGGCGTAACCCATCTTGCCGAGCGAATCGCGCAGCGGTTCGAGCGGCACCGCGTTCGGATACTGCACTTCGATGACCGTGCCACCGGTGAATTCCACCGACAGATGCAGCCCGCGATGCAGCAGGAAAAACACGGCGAGGATAAACGTCAGCAGCGAGATCGCGTTGAACACCAACGCGCGCTGCATGAACGGAATGTCTTTACGAATGCGGAAAAATTCCATGTTCCTGATCTCCGGGGCTCAGCGGGGCGAACCCGGTTTGCGCGGCGAACCGTCCGCGTCGGTGCGACGACGCACGGTCGGCTTGCCGGCACGCGCCTGCGCTTTCGCGCGGTTCGCGCTCGACGCCATCACGGCTCGGGCGGCGTCGGCGGCCTGGGTGTCTTCGTCCGACGTCAACGCGGCCGCGTTGCCTGCCGTCTCCGGACGCCACACCTGACCGATCGCCAGCGACTTCAGCTTCTTCTTGCCGCCGTACCAGAGGTTCACGAGACCGCGCGAGAAGAACACCGCCGAGAACATCGACGTCAGGATGCCGATACAGTGGACGATCGCGAAGCCGCGCACCGGGCCGGAGCCGAATGCGAGCAGCGCAAGACCAGCGATCAGCGTCGTGACGTTCGAGTCCAGAATGGTCGCCCATGCGTGCGCGTAGCCGTTCTGGATGGCGAGTTGCGGCGGCGCGCCGTTACGCAGTTCTTCGCGCACGCGCTCGTTGATCAGCACGTTCGCGTCGATCGCCATACCGAGCGCGAGCGCGATAGCGGCGATACCCGGCAGCGTCAGCGTGGCCTGCAACATGGACAGCACCGCGACCAGCAGCAACAGGTTGACCGACAGCCCGATCATCGAGATCACGCCGAACAGCATGTAGTACGCGACCATGAACACGGCGATCGCGACAAAACCCCATTCGACGGAATGGAAGCCCTTGCTGATGTTGTCCGCGCCGAGGCTCGGGCCGATTGTGCGTTCTTCGATGATATCCATCGGCGCGGCCAGCGAACCGGCGCGCAGCAGCAGCGCGAGGTCGGCGGCGGCTTGCGGGTTAGGCTGGCCGGTGATCTGGAAGCGGTCGCCCAGTTCCGACTGGATGGTCGCCACCGTCAGCACTTCGCCCTTGCCCTTTTCGAACAGCACCATCGCCATCGGCTTGCCGATGTTGTCGCGCGACACGGCACGCACGGCGCGTCCGCCCGGACCGTCGAGGCGGATATTCACCGACGGACGCTGATGTTCGTCGAAACCCGACGACGCGTCGATGATGCGGTCGCCCGTGAAGATGATCTGCTTGCGCAACAGCACCGGCGTTTGCGCGCCCTGCGTGAACAGTTCGTCGCCCGGCGGGACCGGATCGGACGGGTTCGGATGCAGGTTGACCGGATCGGCCAGACGCGCTTCGAGCGTCGCCGTGCGGCCGATGATGTCCTTCGCCTTCGCGGTGTCCTGCACGCCCGGCAGTTCGACCACGATACGGTCGGAGCCTTGCTGCTGGATCACCGGTTCGGCCACGCCGAGTTCGTTCACCCGGTTATGCAGCGTCGTGATGTTCTGCTTGAGCGCTGCGTCCTGAACGGCCTTCTGCACTGCCGGCGTGAACGTGCCGACCAGCTGGAAGCCGCCACCGGATGCGGGTTGCGTCTCCCACTGGAGTTCGGAGAGGCTCGTGGTGAGCTGCTTGCGCGCGGTTTCGGCGACGGATTCGTCGGCGAAATTGATCACCACCGATTGCCCGACGCGGTTCACGCCGCCGTCGCGAATGTTCTGGTCACGCAGCGTCGTGCGTGCGTCGGAAGCGTCGGAATCGAGCTTCTTGTTCAGCGCGCCGGCCATGTCGACCTGCAGCAGGAAGTGGACGCCGCCGCGCAGATCGAGACCGAGGTACATCGGCAACGCGTGCAGCGCGGTCAGCCAGCGCGGCGAGGCGCTTTGCAGATTCAGCGCGACGATGTATTGCGGATCGTTCGGGTCGCTGTTCAGCGACTTTTGCAGCAGGTCTTTCACGCGCAGTTGCGTGTCGGTGTCCGGCAGACGCACACGGATGTTCGCGTTGCTCGACGAGGTGTCGAACGTGATGTCGTCAGGCTTGACCTGCGCCGACGTCAACGCGGCTTCGACCGCCGACAACGTGGACGAGTCGAGCTTGACCGTCGCCTTGCCGCTCGACACCTGCACCGCCGGCGCTTCGCCGAAGAAATTGGGCAGCGTGTACACGAGGCCGATGGCGAGCGCCACCAGCATCACGACGTATTTCCAGAGGGGGTAACGATTCATGGAGTGGTCCAACGGGAAGGTTGGCTTGGAAGCGATGCGTCCGGCGATGAGCGCGAGGGCCGAAGCGAGGTTGGATGACCTGGCGCTTCAGCCCCGGCGAGGCCGCGCCGGACGCGAGAGAGCAGGCCTTACAGCGACTTGATCGTGCCCTTCGGGAGAATCGTCGTGACCGACGCTTTCTGAACGGTGATTTCAGTGCCTTCGGAGATTTCGACGCCGACGTAAGCTTCGCCGACCTTCGTCACCTTGCCGACGATGCCGCCGTTCGTCACGACTTCATCGCCTTTTGCCATCGCAGACAGCATGTTGCGATGTTCTTTTTGACGCTTCATCTGCGGACGGATCATGATGAAGTACAGCACGCCGAACATCAGGATCAGCGGCAGGAAGCTCATCAGGCTCGATTCAGCGCCACCTGCGCTGCCTTGGGCGAAGGCGTTTGAAATGAACGACACGTTGGTCTCTCCGTTATAAAACGACTAAAAAAATCAGCCGGTTATTCTACCACCGGCCTTTGCGACGAACGCGCCGCAAATCGGCTTTACGATCAAGCTGTTAAAGCCCTTTGCCGGACGCGCTGTAGTGGGATTGTAAGGTCTGGTGCCGCATACACGGAAATTCACCGGACGAATCGCCGCGCGCGGCCGGTCACGCCGGCCGCAAGCCTTGCTGTGCGCGGCTAGCCGGGCTGCTCGACACCCCGTGCGCGATTTTCGTGAAAGCGCTTGCGGAATGCGTCGAACATTTTCGCTTCGATCGAATCGCGCATTTCCTGCATCAACTCGAGGTAGTAGTGCAGGTTGTGGATCGTGTTCAGTTGCGCACCGAGGATTTCGCCGACGCGATGCAGGTGATGCAGATAGCCGCGCGTGAAATTGCGACACGTATAGCAACCGCATTGTTCGTCGAGGGGGCGCAGCGAGTTCTTGTGCGCCGCGTTGCGGATCTTGATGTCGCCGAAACGCGTGAACAGCCAGCCGTTGCGCGCGTTGCGAGTAGGCATCACGCAGTCGAACATATCGACGCCGGCCGCGACGCCGGCCACCAGATCTTCCGGCGTTCCCACGCCCATCAGATAGTGCGGTTTGTCGGCCGGGAGCTTCGGGCCGATGTGATTCAGCACGCGCATCATGTCTTCCTTCGGCTCACCGACCGACAGGCCGCCGATCGCGAGGCCGTGGAAATCCATGTCCGCCAGACCGGCCAGCGATTCGTCGCGCAGGTCTTCGAACATGCCGCCCTGGACGATGCCGAACAGCGCGTTCGGATTGTCGAGACGCTTGAATTCGTCGATCGAGCGCTGGGCCCAACGCATCGACATGCGCATCGAATCGGCCGCGTCCTGATGCGACGTGGGGATGTCGTTGGTTGCGTAGGGCGTGCATTCGTCGAACTGCATCACGACGTCCGAATTCAGCACCTTCTGGACTTGCATCGACACTTCCGGCGACAGGAACAGCTTGTCGCCGTTGATCGGCGATGCGAACGTGACGCCATCTTCGGTGATCTTGCGCAGATCGCCGAGCGAAAACACCTGAAAGCCGCCCGAATCCGTCAGGATCGGCTTGTTCCAGCCCATGAAGCGATGCAGGCCGCCGTGCGCGCCGATCGTTTCGAGCCCGGGGCGCAGCCACAGGTGGAAGGTGTTGCCGAGAATGATCTGCGCGTGCATCTCTTCGAGTTCGCGCGGCTGCACGGCTTTCACCGTGCCGTAAGTGCCGACCGGCATGAAGATCGGCGTTTCGACCACGCCGTGATTCAGCGTCAGCCGGCCGCGACGGGCCTGGCCGTCGGTGGCGAGCAGATCGAACTTGAGGCCGTTCGCGGGCGGAACGTGCGCGTTGGCGGCGTTGTCGGCCGCCGGGGCATGCAGATGACCGTCGGTCATGGGGAAACTCCTCGTGCTACCGGAGAACAGTCCGGCGCAAACAATAAACGCCGTCGCGCGGGGCGCGGTGGCGGAGAACGCTGCGGGTGTTACGGTGGTGCGGCGTCACGGTTTCACGATTTCGCGTACCGGACGTGGCGGCGGGCCGCCCGTCCGGTGTGCAAACTCAGCGGATCGCGGCCGCGTTCAAGCCTGCAGCGGCGTGTCGCTGCGCGTCAGCAGCATTGCGTCGCCGTAACTGAAGAAGCGGTAACGCTCTTCGATTGCGTGGCGATACGCGGCGCGAATCGTCTCGACGCCGGCGAATGCCGACACCAGCATCAGCAAGGTCGATTTCGGCAGATGGAAGTTCGTCACCAGCCGGTCGACCACGCGGAACTGATAACCCGGCGTGATGAAGATATCGGTTTCGGCGGCGGTGGCGGCGAGCGGGTGGCCTGCGTCGGCGGCGTCGCGTGCGGCGGCTTCGAGCGCGCGCATCGATGTCGTGCCGACCGCGATCACCTTGTTGCCGCGCGCCTTCGTCTCGGCAATCCGGTCCACCAGCGTTTGCGGCAACTGATACCACTCGCTGTGCATCTTGTGCTCGGCGATATTGTCGACGCGCACCGGCTGGAACGTCCCCGCGCCGACGTGCAGCGTCAGCGCGGCACGCTGCACGCCGCGCTCGTCGAGTTGCGCGAGCAGGGCGTCGTCGAAATGCAGACCGGCCGTGGGCGCGGCAACCGCGCCCGGATTCTGCGCGAATACGGTCTGATAGCGGGTTTCGTCGTTGGCGTCGGGCGTGTGCTCGATGTACGGCGGCAGCGGCAGACGGCCGAACTGCTCGATCAGCGTCAGGCAGTCGTCGGGGAAATGCAGCGTGTAGAACGGCTCGACACGCTCGCCGACCGTGACGTCGAACGCGTCGGCGAGACGCAGCGTGGTGCCCGTCACCGGGCTTTTGCTGGCGCGAATCTGCGCGAGCGCGGTGCGTTCTCCGGTCAACCGTTCGACCAGCACTTCGATCTTGCCGCCGCTGGCCTTCTGGCCAAGGAAACGCGCCTTCAACACCTTGGTGTCGTTGAAGACGAGCAGATCGCCCGGCGCGATGCACGCGGGCAGTGCCGCGAAACCGCGGTCGGTAAAGTGCGCGGGCGTGCGGGTGCCGTCTACTTCGAGTAGACGGCTGGCGCTGCGCTCGGGCAGCGCGACCTGCGCGATCAATTCGGGCGGCAGGTCGAAATCGAAATCGGAAAGCGTGAACATGCGGGCCAACTGGATGCGAAAACGGAACGGAATGGCGCGAAGCCGTGCAGCGAGCGGCTATGATTGCGGGACGCCGCAGCGACCCGCGTACCGGCGCGCTGAGCGGCCATACCATTGAAAGCCGATATTGTACTTGCGAAGCGACCCATGCCCTTGTCCGAACACCGTCCGTCTCCCGATGCCGATGAAGTCGAGGCCGCGCCGAAGCGCCGCGCCGCGCGAGGCAGGACGGCGAGCGGCGAGCCGGGCGCGGGCGGCGACGCGCCCATGATGGACCGCACGAAAGAAGCCGCGAGCGAATCCGCTCAGGCCACCGCGAACGACAGCTCGAAGGCCCAGGCGAAGTCCGCGGCCAAAGACGCGAAGAGGAAACCGGCGCCCGCCAAAACCGTCGACAAACTCGCGAAACTCGGGCTCACGCGCGACATCGATCTGGTGCTCCATCTGCCGATGCGCTACGAGGACGAAACCTCGCTGACGCCGATCGGCCATCTGCTGCCGGGCGGCATCGCGCAGACCGAAGGCGTCGTGTACGACAACGAAATCGCGTACCGGCCGCGTCGCCAGTTGCTGGTCAAGATGCACGACGACGCCGGCGACGAACTGATCCTGCGCTTTCTGAATTTCTACGGCTCGCAAGTCTCGCAAATGGCGATCGGCAAGCGTCTGCGGGTGCGCGGCGACGTGCGCGGCGGCTTTTTCGGCATGGAGATGGTGCATCCGGCCGTACGCGTCGTAGACGACGACACGCCGTTGCCGCAAGCGCTGACGCCCGTTTATCCGAGCACGGCCGGCGTGTCGCAAGCCTATTTGCGCAAGGCGATCGACAGCGCGCTCGCACGCACGTCCTTGCCCGAATTGCTGCCCGACGCGATCGCCCGAACCTACATGGCGCCGCTCGGCGTGCCCGGCCTGATGGACGCGGTGCGCACGCTGCATCATCCCGACGCGAGCTCGGACGAAACCGCGCTGATCGACGGCACGCATCCGGCGTGGACGCGTATCAAGTTCGAGGAATTGCTCGCGCAGCAACTGTCGCTGAAGCGCGCGCACGAAGAGCGCCGCCGACGCACCGCGCCGACAATGCCGCGTCGCGCGTCGGACGATCCCACTTCGCTCGTCAGGCGTTTGCTCGACACCTTGCCGTTTTCGCTGACGGCGGCGCAGCAGCGCGTCGGCGGCGAGATTGCGCTGGATCTGACGCAGCCGCATCCGATGCAGCGTCTGTTGCAGGGCGACGTCGGCAGCGGCAAGACCATCGTGGCCGCGCTCGCCGCCACGCAGGCCATCGACGCCGGCTACCAGGCCGCGCTGATGGCGCCCACCGAAATCCTCGCGGAACAGCACGCGCGCAAGTTGCGCGGCTGGCTGGAACCGTTGGGCGTGTCGGTGGCATGGCTGGCCGGCAGTCTGAAGGCGAAAGAGAAGCGCGCCGCGATCGAAGCCGCCGCGCTCGGCACGGCGCAACTCGTGATCGGCACGCACGCCATCATTCAGGACGCAGTGGAATTCGCGCGCCTCGGTCTGGTGATCGTCGACGAACAGCACCGGTTCGGCGTTGCGCAGCGGCTTGCGTTGCGGGCCAAGGCGCAGAACGCGTCGGACGGCGCGCACGATTTTCAGCCGCATCAACTGATGATGTCCGCGACGCCGATTCCGCGCACGCTCGCGATGACGTACTACGCCGATCTCGACGTCTCCACCATCGACGAATTGCCGCCCGGCCGCACACCGATCCTGACCAAGCTGGTGTCCGACGCGCGCCGCGAAGAAGTGATCGCGCGGGTGCGCGAGGCAGCGTTGACGGGGCGTCAGGTGTATTGGGTGTGTCCGCTGATCGAGGAAAGCGAGACCTTGCAGCTGCAGACGGCGGTCGAGACTTACGAAACGCTGGTCGCCGCGTTGCCGGAGTTGAACGTCGGACTGGTCCACGGACGCCTCGCGCCAGGCGAGAAAGCGTCGGTGATGGATGCGTTTTCGCGCAACGAAGTGCAACTGCTGGTCGCGACGACGGTGATCGAAGTCGGCGTGGACGTGCCGAATGCGTCGTTGATGGTGATCGAACACGCCGAGCGGTTCGGGCTCGCGCAGTTGCATCAGTTGCGCGGACGCGTGGGGCGGGGCACGGCGGCGTCGGTGTGTGTGCTGCTCTACACCGGCCCACTGTCGATGACCGGCCGCGCGCGATTGCAGACGATGCGCGAAACCACCGACGGCTTCGAGATCGCGCGGCGGGATCTGGAGATTCGCGGTCCGGGCGAATTCCTCGGCGCGCGGCAGTCGGGCGCGGCGATGCTGCGCTTCGCCGACCTCGAAAACGACGGCTGGTTGATCGAACCTGCGCGGGAAGCCGCGGGCGTGCTGCTGGCGGAATACCCGCTGGTGGTCACGCAGCACCTGACGCGCTGGCTCGCGAACCGCGAGCAGTTTCTCAAGGCCTGAGCGGCATGCGCGTGATGCGTTGGCACTTTCTAACGATTTCGACACGCTTTTGCAAAGAAACCCTGACGCGTCATCGAACGGTAAAAAGCTGCAAACCGACTGGCGGTGCGGTCGCGGACGAGCCGCCGCACAAGCCTCGCACGGACCCGCTGCGCACCGAGCGGCCAGAACTTGGCGAATCGACCCCATACAGTGTATAACTCACATAACTGAAACCTATCGATCCACCGCACTGATTGGTCCCCAATGACGCTCACTGAATTGAAATACATCGTCGCGGTTGCCCGCGAACGGCATTTCGGCCGCGCGGCCGAGGCGTGTTTCGTCAGCCAGCCGACGCTGTCGGTCGCAATCAAGAAGCTCGAAGACGAGCTCAACGTGCAGATCTTCGAGCGCGGCACGAGCGAAGTCAGCGTGACGCCGATCGGCGAGCAGATCGTCACGCAGGCGCAACGCGTGCTCGAACAGACGCTCGCCATCAAGGAAATCGCGAAGCAGGGCAAGGATCCGCTGGTCGGGCCGCTGCGTCTGGGCGTGATCTATACGATCGGGCCGTATCTGCTGCCCACGCTGGTCAAGCAGATGATCAAGCGCGTCCCGCAGATGCCGTTGATGCTTCAGGAAAATTACACGCTGAAGCTGATCGAACTGCTCAAGCAAGGTGAAATCGACGTCGCGATCATGGCGTTGCCGTTCCCCGAAACCGGTCTTATGCTGCGTTCGCTGTACGACGAACCGTTCGTCGTCGCGCTGCCGTCGGGTCATGCGTGGGAAACGCGTCCGAAGATCGATCCGGACGACCTCAAGCAGGAAACCATGCTGCTGCTCGGCAGTGGTCACTGCTTCCGCGACCATGTGCTCGGCGTCTGTCCGGAACTGATGCGTTTTTCGCAAAACGCGGACGGTATCCAGAAAACGTTCGAAGGCTCGTCGCTGGAAACGATTCGTCACATGGTGGCAAGCGGCGTGGGCATTACCGTGCTGCCGCGCATGTCGGTGCATGAGGTCAAGCCGCATGCGGGCGGGATCGATGCCGGTCTGCTCAGCTATGTCGCGTTCGACGATCCGGTGCCGGATCGCCGCGTGGTGCTCGCGTGGCGCAAGAGCTTCACACGCATGCCCGCCATCGATGCAATCTGCGACGCGATCGCCGCGTGCGACCTGCCGGGCGTCAAAAAGCTCGACATGCCCGCTGCCGTCAACTGAGCGGAAACTGAACGGAGCCGGGCGCCCGCCCGGTGATTCCGTGCGCCGCGCGCACCGCGCGCGAGCGCAAAAAGGCGGCTGATGCCGCCCCCTATCGAATAGATTAAGTTAATCAACCACGCTAATTCGATAGCATTGTTATAGTGTTCCTCACGGGTCGCCTGATCCGACCACACCGGAGGACACCATGACGCAACCCCACACGCAGCCATCCCAGCCCACTGCTACGCAACCTGCCGCGGCCTCGACCGGTTTTGCCGCGTCGTTCGGTAGCTTGCGCACCGTCGCGGTGTCGTTGCTGGTCGATCGCGCGCTGGCAGGCTGAGCCCTCCCGTTACCGTCCATTCGCTTTTGCTTCGACGTTCCGTCGATTCCCACAATAAGACCTGGAGTTCCCACGATGACCGAACGCAATCTCACCACCGCTGCCGGCGCACCCGTCGCCGATAACCAGAACTCCGTCACCGCCGGCCCGCGCGGCCCGGTCGTGCTGCAAGACGTGTGGTTGCTCGAAAAGCTCGCCCACTTCGACCGCGAAGTGATTCCCGAGCGCCGCGTTCACGCGAAGGGTTCGGGCGCATTCGGCACGCTGACCGTCACGCAGGACATCTCGCGTTTCACGAAGGCCAATGTGTTCGCCGAAGTCGGCAAGCAAACGCCGATGTTCATGCGCTTTTCGACGGTTGCCGGCGAGCGCGGTGCCGCAGACGCCGAACGCGACGTGCGCGGTTTCTCGATCAAGTTCTACACGGAAGAGGGCAACTGGGACATCGTCGGCAACAACACGCCGGTGTTCTTTATCCGCGATCCGCTGAAGTTTCCGGACTTTATCCACACGCAAAAGCGCGATCCGTACACCAACATGCGCAGCAACGTCGCCGCGTGGGACTTCTGGTCGCGTCATCCGGAATCGCTGCATCAGGTGACGATCCTGATGAGTGATCGCGGCATTCCGCAGAACTTCCGTCAGATGCATGGTTTCGGTTCGCACACGTACTCGTTTATCAACGCGAACAACGAGCGTTTCTGGGTGAAGTTCCACTTCAAGTCGATGCAAGGCGTCGAGAACTTCACGGATGCCGAAGCGGCGCAAGTGGTCGCGAACGACCGTGAAAGCGCACAGCGCGATCTGATCGGCAACATCGACGAGGGCAATTTCCCGAAGTGGCGCTTCGCCATCCAGGTGATGCCGGAAGCCGAAGCCGCGACCTACCGCTTCAACCCGTTCGACATCACGAAAGTCTGGTCGCAGAAAGACTATCCGTTGATCGACGTCGGCACGATCGAGTTGAACCGTAATGCGCAGAACTATTTCGCGGACGTCGAGCAGGCTGCATTTACGCCCGCCAACGTCGTGCCGGGCATCGGCTTTTCGCCGGACCGTCTGTTGCAAGGGCGTCTGTTCTCGTACGGCGATACGCAGCGTTATCGCCTTGGCATCAACCATCACCAGATTCCGGTGAATGCGTCGCGCGTCGCCAACCCGCACTCGTTCCATCGTGACGGCGGCATGCGCGTGGACGGCAATCTGGGCGGCAACGTGAACTACGAGCCGAATCGCTTCGGCGACTTCGCGCAAGACCGCAACGCGTCGGAGCCGCCGCTCGCAGCGGGCGCGGTGGACCGTTACGATCATCGTGATGACGGCGATTACTACACGCAGCCGGGCATGCTGTTCGCGCTGTTCGACGATGCGCAACGTCAACGGCTGTTCGGCAACATCGCCCGTCACGTCGCCGGCGTGCCGAAGGAGATCGTCGCGCGTCAGATCGAGCATTTCCGCAAGGCGGACCCGGCTTATGCCGAAGGTGTGATCGCCGCGATCGCGGCGCTCGCGGAAACGAAGTAAGCAGAACGCGCGCGTCGGGCGCGCGTTCTGAACCGTGCAGACTCAAGGAGAAGAATCATGGTCCATGCGATTCAGCGCACACTGGTCACGAACAGCGCGATGTCGCGCACCGCGCTCGGCCTCGCGATCGTCACGAGCGGTTTCGCGGTCATCGTCGCGCAGGGCGTGCAGCACGCATTCGGCGGCTGACCGGGCGCTGCTGCGCGCTTGCGCCACAGCGCGCAGCAGCGAGTCCCGCGTTGTCGCTGCGTTGATTCAGGCTAAACTATCGGTCGTTCAAGCGTTGATGCTTTCACACACATCACCATAGAACCGCCGACTGGTTCGAATCACTCTTCAAAGGAGTCATCATGGCCAAGAAAGAAGCCGCACCCGTCCAGCACGTCAACATCGGTATCAGCGACAAAGACCGCAAGAAAATTGCCGAAGGTCTGTCGCATCTGCTGGCCGACACGTACACGCTTTACCTGAAGACCCACAACTTCCACTGGAACGTCACGGGTCCGATGTTCAACACACTGCATCTGATGTTCGAGACGCAGTACAACGAACTCGCGCTCGCAGTCGATTCGATCGCGGAACGCATCCGTGCGCTGGGCGTGCATGCGCCGGGCAGCTATCGTGATTTCGCAAAGCTGTCGTCGATCCCGGAAGCGGACGGCGTTCCGGCTGCCGAAGAAATGATCCGCCAGCTGGTGGAAGGTCAGGAAGCCGTGGTCCGTACCGCACGCGCAATCTTCCCGTCGACGGAAGCCGCGAACGACGAACCGACTGCCGACCTGCTGACGCAACGCATGCAAACGCACGAAAAAACCGCGTGGATGTTGCGTTCGATGCTGGCTTGAGCGCAACCGGAACCCGGCACGTCACGCGCAACATCGCGACACACCGCGGGTTCCGATGCACACGCAGCACAGCGAAAAGCCCCGCCCCGCGCGGGGCTTTTTCGTTGACGGGTGCGCCTTCGCGCCTGTCCGTCGCCGCGATGCAGCCGACAACCGGTCCGCATCGCGATAGCCGCTAAAATAGCGGCATCGCGTGGCATCGCGCCACTTATCGCATCGCTCAACGCCTCAGGTTCATCATGCTAGCCCGACTCCCGCTCTATTGGCGTCTTATCCGGATGGACAAGCCGATCGGCAGCCTGCTGCTGCTGTGGCCGACGCTCAACGCGTTGTGGATTGCGTCGGACGGACGCCCGTCGCTGTCGCTATTGCTGATCTTCGCGGTCGGCACGGTGCTGATGCGCTCGGCCGGCTGTGCGATCAACGATTACGCCGACCGCGACTTCGACCGCTACGTGAAGCGCACCGAAAACCGTCCGCTGACCTCCGGCAAGATCCGTTCGTGGGAAGCCGTCGCGCTCGCCGCTGGACTCGCGCTGGTCGCGTTTTTGCTGATCCTGCCGCTCAATGCGCTGACGAAAGAGTTGTCGGTGGCGGCGTTGTTCGTCGCGGGTAGCTATCCGTTCACGAAACGTTTTTTCGCCATTCCGCAGGCGTATCTGGGCATCGCGTTCGGCTTCGGGATTCCGATGGCGTTCGCGGCCGTGCAGAATCACGTGCCGATGCTCGCGTGGATCATGCTGATTGCCAACGTGTTCTGGTCGGTCGCGTACGACACCGAATACGCGATGGTCGATCGCGACGACGACATCAAGATCGGCATTCGCACGTCGGCGCTGACCTTCGGCCGCTTCGACGTCGCCGCGATCATGCTGTGCTACGCGGTCACGCTGGGCATCTACGCGTGGATCGGGGTTTCGCTCGCGTTCGGCGTGCTGTACTGGCTCGGACTCGCGGCGGCCGCGGGGTGTGCGGTCTATCACTACACGCTGATTCGCAACCGCGAACGCATGCCGTGTTTCGCCGCGTTCAAACACAACAACTGGCTGGGCGGCGCGCTGTTCGCCGGGATCGCCGCGCATTACGCGATCGCATCGTTCTAGGCGGTGGTTTCGCTGGACGAATGCAAAAAAGGCGACGGGAAATCCCGTCGCCTTTTTCATTTCCGGTTACCGCGCGAACGCGCCGCGTTACTGCTGACCGAATTCCTCGCCCATTTCCTTCGCGCGGGCGTCGGCGGCGAGCGCGCCGCGCACGATCGCATCCTTCACGCCGAGCGCGTCGAAGGCGGCCAACGCAGCGGCTGTCGTGCCGCCTTTCGACGTCACGCGTTCACGCAACACACTCGCCGGTTCGTCCGATTGCGCGGCCAGTTGCGCCGCGCCCGTGAAGGTCGCGACCGCGAGCGCGCGGCCTTGCTCGTCGTCCAAGCCGAGCTGACGAGCGGCTTCCTGCAACGCTTCGATGAAATAGAACACGTAGGCCGGGCCGCTGCCTGAAATGCCCGTGACCGCATCGATCTTCGATTCATCGTCGAACCAGACGGTTTCGCCGACCGCGCCGAGCACTTGCGTCGCGAGCGCGCGACCGCTTTCGTCGACATCGCCGGTGGCCGCGAGGCCCGACACACCCATGCCGATCAGCGCAGGCGTATTCGGCATCACGCGGACGATCCGTGCATGGCCGTTCAGCCAGCGCGCCAGGTCGATGCTGCGAATCCCGGCCATGATGCTGATCACCAGTTGCGAGCCGTTCAGATGCGGCGCGAGCGCCCCGGCGACATCTTTGGCGCCTTGCGGTTTGACGGCCAGCATGATTGCATCGAAGTTCGACAGCGTTCCGTCGATGGCTTCGCCGGTCGTGACGCCGAACTGTTGCACGTTGCGCTCGCGCGCCGCCTGGTTCGGGTCGATCACATAGACATCCGACGGCGCGACGCCGCGTTTGATAAGGCCGCCGATCAGCGCCGCAGCCATGTTGCCGCCGCCGATAAATGCAATTTTCATGATGTTCCGGGTAATCAGTTGGAGTAGTCGCGTGCGCCGAAAATGGCTGTGCCGACCCGCACGATGGTGGCGCCTTCGAGAACGGCGGCTTCGAGATCGTCGGACATGCCCATCGACAGCGTGTCGAGCGCAAGGCCGTCCGCATTCAACTGCTCGAACAGTTCGCGCAACTTCCGGTGCGGCTCGCGTTGCGTCTCGATGCTGCCGGCCGGTTCGGGAATCGCCATCAGGCCGCGCAGACGCAGTTGCGGCATCGCGGCGATCGCGTGGGCGACTTCGGATGCTTCGGCGGCCGTTACGCCGCTTTTCGA
The DNA here is from genome assembly GCF_028283785.1 of Paraburkholderia sp. Taxonomy (GTDB): domain Bacteria; phylum Pseudomonadota; class Gammaproteobacteria; order Burkholderiales; family Burkholderiaceae; genus Paraburkholderia. The sequence goes on from NZ_JAPWKB010000019.1 coordinate 245,690, forward strand.
CGCTTCGCCGCTGATGTTGACCTGCAGACAGACGTTGAGCGGCGGCATCGACGCGGGGCGCTGTTCGGCCAGCCGTTGCGCGATCTTGAGACGATCGACCGAATGCACCCAGTCGAAGTGCTCGGCGACCGGGCGCGTCTTGTTCGACTGCAACGGCCCGATGAAATGCCATTCGAGCGATGTCCGCAAATCGGCCAACGCGTCGATTTTGGTCAGCGCTTCCTGCAGGTAGTTTTCACCGAACGCCCGTTGACCGGCGGCATGCGCGGCGCGCACGTCTTCGGCGGGGAAGGTTTTGGCGACGGCCAGCAGGGTCACCGAACGCGGATCGCGTCCGGCCACGTGCGCGGCGAGGGCGATGCGCTGCTGCACCGCGTCGAGGTTGTGTACGAGATCGGGCATGAACCTGAGGTGTCGTTCAGAAAGCGATATCCCCGATTATACGGACGCTGCGCCGATCGTTTCACCCGTGGTCGGTGGGAGACAGCATGTGCTCGACGAGTTCGATCCAATGCGCGACCGGCGTAGACGTGCCGCTTTGCAGATGCGCGATGCAGCCGACGTTCGCCGACACGATCACTTGCGGATCCTGGGCATGCAGCCGATCGAGTTTCTGATCGCGCAGCGCATAGGACAGTTTTGGTTGCGTCAGCGAATACGTGCCCGCCGATCCGCAGCACAAGTGACTATCCGCAGGCAGCCGGACATCGATGCCGAGTGCGCCGAGCAGATGCTCGACCTTGCCGCGAATCTGCTGGCCGTGCTGCAACGTGCACGGCGGATGAAACGCGACGGTATGCACCGAACGCTGACGCGTCGCGGCGGCCAGCGCGTCCTCGAATTCGGGCAGGATTTCCGCGAGATCGCGGGTCAGCCCGGTGATGCGCGCGGCCTTTTGCGCATACGCCGGATCGTCGCGCAGCAGATGCGCATATTCCTTGACGGTCGCGCCGCAGCCCGACGCGTTCATCACGATGGCTTCGACACCCTGTTCGACATACGGCCACCACGCGTCGATATTCGCGCGGATGTCGTCGAGCGCGTCGTCGTTGTAGCCGAGATGCAGACGGATCGCGCCGCAGCAACCGGCCTCCGGCGCAATCACCGTCTCGATGCCGAGCCGGTCCAGCACGCGTGCGGTCGCGATATTGACGTTCGGCATCATCGACGGTTGCACGCAACCCGCGAGCATCAGCATCTTGCGCGCGTGTGTCGCGGTCGGCCACGTGAGCGGGCGTTGCCGCGCGGGCACCTTGTCGCGCAGCTTCTTCGGCAGCAGCGCGCGCACGTGCTGTCCGATGCGTATCGCGGGCGTGAACAGCGCTTCGTTCGGCACGAAGCTCGCCAGCAGACGACGCGTCAGACGCTGGCCGAACGGACGCGGCACTTTTTCTTCGGTCAGCTTGCGGCCGATCTCGACCAGTCTTCCGTATTCCACGCCGGACGGGCACGTCGTCTCGCAATTGCGGCAGGTCAGGCAGCGGTCCAGATGCACTTGCGTACTGCGCGTCACTTCCGCGCCTTCGACCATCTGCTTGATCAGATAGATGCGGCCACGCGGACCGTCGAGTTCGTCGCCGAGCAGTTGATAGGTCGGGCAGGTCGCGGTGCAAAAGCCGCAATGCACGCACTTGCGCAGAATGGCGTCCGCTTCGACGCCGTCGGGAGTGTGGCGAACGAAGTCCGCGAGGTTGGTTTGCATCGCGTGCTCAAAAGTCGGGATACAGCCGGCCGCGGTTGAAGATGCGCGCGGGGTCGAACGCTGCCTTCAGGCCGCGATGGATTTTCATCAGCGGTGCGGGCAACGGCGTGAACACCCCGGCGCTTCGGTCGAAGCCTGCGCCGGTACGGAAGATCGTCGCGTGGCCGCCGGCCTGTTTCGCGCTGATGCGCACGGTTTGCGCGTCGGTGTCGGTGATCCACCAGCGCTGGCCGCCGCCCCATTCCATCAATTGCGCGCCGGGCAGTTGCAACGGCTCGGTGACCGTCGGCAACGACAGTCGCCATAACGCGGCTTTCGGCGAGATCGCCGCAAAAAATGGATCGGTCTGTTCGCGCAGGCCGGCCCAGAAACGATCGGCTTCGACCGCATCGACGACTTCGCCGCCCAGCGACGTGCGCGCGCTTTTCACCGCGCTCTCCGCACCCGCGAGACGCACGGCGAGCGTGCCGTTGCGCCACGCGCTGCCGGTGATCGGCAGCGGATGACCGCCCCATTCGTTGAGCTTGCGCACGGCGTCGGTGCCGTTCATATCGAATTTGAGTGTGGCTTCCGCCTGCGGACGCGGCAGCACCTTGACCGACAGTTCGAGGATCAGCCCGAGCGTGCCGAGCGAGCCTGCCATCAGCCGCGACACGTCGTAACCCGCGACGTTCTTGACGACCTGACCGCCGAAATGAAGCACCTGGCCTTGTCCGTTCATGACGACCGCGCCGAGCACGAAGTCGCGCGCCGCGCCCGCCGACGGCCGGCGCGGCCCGGCGATCCCCGCCGCGATGCAGCCGCCGAAGGTGGCGTCCGGGCCGAAGTGCGGCGGCTCGAACGGCAACATCTGATGATGCTCGGCGAGCTTTGCCTCGATCTCCACGAGCGGCGTACCGGCCCGCGCGGTGATCACCAGTTCGGCCGGGTCGTACGCGATGATGCCGCGGTAAGCGCAGGTGTCGAGGAGTTCGCCTTCCAGGGCCTGGCCGTACCAGTCTTTGGTACCGCCGCCGCGTATGCGCAGCGTGCGGCCTTCCCCGCTTGCCGAGCGGATGCGCCCGGCCCAACCGGCCACGATGTCGTCCTCTTCCATGGTGTCCTTCGTTGTTTGTCGTTCGATTGTACCTGGCACGACCATGCTGACAACCCGGAACGGACCCGTATCGGGTAATCAGGGAAGGGTTTGAAAGCGTTGCGCCACGGAGCCCGCAGCCGCGAAGGCGGCGGGCTGCCGGGCGGTGGCCTAGAAGCGGGGTAGATCGGGATGCGGCAGCAGTCCGCCGCGCACGTGCATCTTGCCGTACTCGGCGCAGCGCGCGCGGGTGGGGATGCCCTTGTCGGGATTAAGCAGGCCGGGCGGGTCGAAGGCGCGTTTCACCGCATGGAACGCGTCACGCTCTTCCGGCGAAAACTGCACGCACATCGAGTTGATCTTCTCGATGCCGACGCCGTGCTCGCCCGTCACGGTGCCGCCCAGTTCGACGCAGGCTTCGAGAATGTCGGAGCCGAATGCCTCCGCGCGATGCCACTCGTCGAGATCGTTGCCGTTGAAGAGGATCAGCGGGTGCATGTTGCCGTCGCCCGCATGGAACACGTTGATGCAGCGCAGCCGGTAGGTCTTTTCCATCGCCTCGATGCGCGCGAGCAGCGGCCCGATACTGCGACGCGGCACCGTGCCGTCCATGCAGTAGTAGTCAGGCGAAATCCGTCCCGCCGCCGGAAACGCATTCTTGCGGCCGGACCAGAAGCGCAGCCGCTCGCTCTCGTTGCGCGAAATCTGGATACGCGTCGCGCCATGTTCGCGCAGCACGGCCGTCATCCTGACGATCTCGTCGGCGACTTCTTCCGCCGTGCCGTCCGATTCGCACAGCAGGATCGCCGCCGCGTCGAGGTCGTAACCGGCCTTCACGAATTCCTCGACCGCCTGCGTGGCCGCCTTGTCCATCATTTCGAGACCGGCCGGGATGATGCCCGCCGCGATGATGCCGGCCACCGCATCGCCGCCTTTCACGACGTCGTCGAAACTCGCCATGATGACCTGCGCGGTTTGCGGCTTCGGGATCAGGCGAACCGTGACTTCGGTGACGATCGCGAACATGCCTTCGCTGCCGATCAGCACCGCCAGCAGATCGAGCCCCGGCGCGTCCGGCCCAAGTGAACCGAACTCGACGATCTCGCCTTCCATCGTGACCGCTCTGACGCGCAACACGTTGTGCACCGTCAGACCGTACTTCAGGCAATGGACGCCGCCGGAGTTTTCCGACACGTTGCCGCCGATCGTGCACGCAATCTGCGACGACGGATCGGGCGCGTAGTACAGCCCGTAAGGTGCGGCGGCTTCGGAAATGGCAAGGTTGCGCACGCCCGGCTGGACGATTGCGATGCGCGCGTAGGGATCGACATCGACGATCTTGCGAAAGCGCGCGAGCGACACCACCACGCCGTGACGGATCGGCATCGCGCCGCCCGACAGACCGGTGCCCGCGCCGCGCGGCACGATCGGCACATCGAGCCGATGACAGATCTGCACGATCCGCTGCACCTGCGATTCCGTTTCGGGCAGCGCGACGGCAAGCGGCAGCCGTCGGTAGGCGGCGAGCCCATCGCATTCGTACGCGACCGTGTCTTCTTCGCGATACAGCAGGCAATGCGTGGGCAGCACCGCCATCAACGCCTGCACGACTTCGCGCTGGCGTTGCGCGAGCACTTCGGCCGACAGATCGGTGGGTGCGTTCATGGGTCGTCTCCTCCTGCGCAACGTGCTGCGATTGTGTGGCACGCGCGAGGCCGCGGGCGGTTCTTATCGGATTTGCGGATGTATCCGCAGCCGCGCAACCTCGATTCCTACAGCGACTAATCCGGCGTCGTACGTGCCTTTACGCGGCCGACCACAGGAAGATCTTGCCGGGATTCATCAGGTTGCGCGGATCGAGCGCGTGTTTGATCGAGCGCATGGTATCGACCGCGACTTCGCCGTGTTCTTCGAGCAGAAAGCCCATCTTGTGCAGGCCGACGCCGTGTTCGCCCGTGCAGGTGCCGTCCATCCGCAACGCGCGTTCGACGATGCGATGGTTGAGCCGTTCGGCTTCGACCAGTTCTTCGGGCTTGTCGGGATCGATCAGGATCGCGACGTGGAAATTGCCGTCGCCGACATGGCCGACGATCGGGCAGGGCAGCGGCGAGGCCAACAGATCCTGCTCCGTTTCGACCACGCATTCGGCGAGGCGCGAGATCGGCACGCAGACGTCGGTGGTGACGGCGCGGCAACCTGGCTTCAACTGCAGCATCGCGAAATAGGCGTTGTGCCGCGCATTCCACAGACGGCTGCGATCTTCGGGGCGGGTCGCCCATTCGAAGCCTTCGCCGTTGTTTTGCGTGGCCAGTTCCTGAACCAGCTCCGCCTGTTCCTTGACGCCGGATTCGGTGCCGTGGAACTCGAAGAACAGCGTCGGCGCTTCGCGCAGCGTCAGGTTCGAATGACGGTTGATCGAGCGGATCGCGAGCGAATCGACGAATTCGACCCGCGCGATCGGCACGCCGATCTGGATCGTTTCGATGACGGTGCGCACCGCTTCGCCCATCGACGGAAACGTGCAGATTGCCGCCGACACCGCTTCCGGTTGCGGATACAGGCGCACGGTGATTTCGGTGATGACGCCGAGCGTGCCTTCCGATCCGACGAACAGACGCGTCAGGTCGTAACCCGCCGACGATTTGCGCGCGCGCGTGCCGGTCTTGATGACGCGGCCATCCGCCAGCACGACCGACAGGCCGAGCACGTTTTCGCGCATCGTGCCGTAGCGGACCGCGTTGGTGCCCGACGCACGCGTCGCCGCCATGCCGCCGATGCTGGCGTCCGCGCCCGGGTCGATCGGGAAGAACAGTCCGGTGTCGCGCAGCGCTTCGTTCAGCTGCTTGCGCGAAATGCCGGGCTCGACCGTGACGGTCAGGTCTTCCGCGTCGATCGACAGCACGCGGTTCATCTCCGACAGATCGATCGACACGCCGCCTTGTACCGCGAGCAGATGTCCTTCCAGCGACGAGCCGTTGCCATACGGAATGACCGGCACGTTGTACTGGGCGCATAGCTTGACGACGGTTTGCACGTCTTCGGTGGTGCGGGCAAATACGACTGCATCGGGCAGTTGCGGGTCGAACGGCGATTCGTCGCGGCCGTGATGGGCGCGCACGGCGTCGGCGGTGGTCACGCGGTCGGCGAACGCATCTTTCAGCGCGGCGAGGAGTTCGGCGGGAAAGGGGCGGCGCAGGGCGGCCGACGGAGTGGGCTGGTTCACGCGTGTCTCCAGATGACGGAATTGCGTTTTATAAGATGGCTTATTTTACGCCGTTCGTTTGCTGCCCGGCGGCCAGTCGGGCAGGGGAAAACTATAATGTCAGCGGCTTCCGGCGTGGTTTCGGCGGCGGATTCCGGCGCTTGTCGCCGGCAGCAGTAACGCAACGAAAGGACGTGCAGATCATGGGTAACCGCTTGAGCAAGATTGCAACCCGCACCGGCGACGACGGCACGACGGGCCTCGGCGACGGCAGCCGGGTTCGCAAAGACAGCGCGCGGATTGCCGCGATCGGCGATGTCGACGAACTGAATTCGAATCTCGGCGTGCTGCTGTGCGAAAGCGTGCCGGACGACGTGCGGGCGGCGCTGGTGACGATCCAGCACGATCTGTTCGATCTCGGCGGCGAGTTGTGTATTCCCGGCCATACGATGATCGCCGATGCGCAGCTTGCGCAACTCGACGCGTGGCTGGCGGCGTACAACGCGACATTGCCGCCGCTGAAGGAGTTCATCTTGCCGGGCGGGTCGCGCGCGGCGGCGCTCGCCCATGTGTGCCGGACCGTGTGCCGTCGCGCGGAGCGGTCGATCGTGGCGCTGGGCGAAGCGGGCGGCGCGGGCAACGCGGGCAACGATGCCGCTGGTGTGAACGATGCGCCGCGCCGTTATGTGAACCGGCTGTCGGACCTGCTGTTCGTGCTGGCCCGCGTGCTGAATCGCGCGGACGGCGGCGCCGACGTGTTGTGGCGGCACGATCGCGGCGGCAACGCGCAGGCCGACCAGCCCGACCAGCCCGACGATTCGCCCGAACGATCATAAAAAAACCCGGCGCCCGGCCGGGTTTTTTCTTACGGAAACAACGCGTTGCTCAACCGCGACGGCTCAATTGCCGCTGCCTCGCGCGACGCGTCGCTGTTTCACCGACTCCGCCAGTCCTTCGAGCACATTGACGCTGTCTTCCCAGCCGATGCATGCGTCGGTGATGCTTTGGCCGTAGGTCAGCGCGCAGCCTTGCTGCAAGTCCTGACGGCCCGCCACCAGGTGCGATTCGACCATCACGCCGACGATGCGCTCATCGCCCGACGCGATCTGACGACCGATATCCGCGCAAACCGGAATCTGGTTCTCGTGCTTCTTCGAGCTGTTCGCGTGGCTTGCGTCGATCATCAGGCGCGCCGCGAGGCCCGCCTTGCCGATGTCGGCACACGCCGCGTTCACGCTTTCCGCGTCGTAGTTCGGCGCTTTGCCGCCGCGCAGGATGATGTGGCAGTCTTCGTTGCCCGCGGTCGAGACGATCGCCGAATGGCCGCCCTTCGTCACCGACAGGAAGTGGTGCGGCTGCGAAGCCGCCTTGATCGCATCGACGGCGATCTTCACGTTGCCGTCGGTGCCGTTCTTGAAACCCACCGGGCACGACAAGCCCGACGCCAGTTCGCGGTGAACCTGCGATTCGGTCGTGCGCGCGCCGATCGCGCCCCACGAGATCAGATCGGCGATGTACTGCGGGCTGATCATGTCGAGGTATTCCGTGCCCGCCGGCAAACCGAGTTCGTTGATGCGCAGCAGCAGTTCGCGCGCGGTGCGCAAGCCGTCGTTGATCTTGAAGCTGTTGTCCATGTGCGGGTCGTTGATGAGACCCTTCCAGCCCACCGTCGTGCGCGGCTTTTCGAAGTACACGCGCATCACGATTTCCAGTTCGCCGGCGAAACGCTTACGTTGCTCGACCAGACGGTTCGCGTATTCCATCGCGGCTTTCGTGTCGTGAATCGAGCACGGGCCGACGATCACGATCAGCCGGTCGTCCATGCCGTGCAGGATGCGGTGCATCGACTGACGCGAGTTGTAGATCAGGCTCGACACGGCTTCGTCGCAAGCGAATTCGCGGATCAGGTGGGCGGGCGGCGTGAGTTCTTTCAATTCGCGAATCCGGACATCGTCGGTGTTGTGCGGGGGCATGTTTTTTCTCCAATTCTTCAGTTCGTAGCGTGTTCGCGCGGGCAAGAAAAACGGTGATGCCGGAGCGGACAACCATCAATCAGGACAGACGTTTCAGTGTGAGGATCAGCTGTGTCAGGCGAAAAAAAACCGCCAGACTCGCTGGCGGTTTTTCGTGAATTCTGGTGTTTAACGTGCGCTTACACCCCTCTCGATCCGCCAACGGTCTGAGATGCCCAAAAGGAATAAAAGTAAAACTTGGCGGACATGGCGTTTAGGGAATCGAGAAAATTAAGCTTGGGTAAGGTGGATGACTTTATAACCTGCGAATGCTCGGCTGACAAGCGTTGTCACGTTAAAATGCGGACAATCCGCACGTTTCAATGCTTTTATGCATGAAACGTGCAAATTGCCGATTCCATCAAAAAATCAGGCCGTACCGCCGACCGTCATTTTGTCGATCCGCAACGTCGGCTGACCGACGCCGACCGGCACGCTCTGGCCTTCCTTGCCGCACACGCCGACGCCCGAATCCAGCGCCATGTCGTTGCCGATCATGCTCACGAACTTCAGCGATTCCGGACCGCTGCCGATCAGCGTTGCGCCCTTGACCGGGTACGTGATCTTGCCGTTTTCGATCATGTAAGCCTCGGACGCGGAGAACACGAACTTGCCGTTCGTGATGTCCACCTGACCGCCGCCGAAATTGACCGCATACAGGCCGTTCTTCACCGACTGAAGGATTTCCTGCGGGTCCTTGTCGCCGTTGAGCATGTAGGTGTTGGTCATGCGCGGCATCGGCAGCGCGGCGTAGGATTCGCGGCGCGCGTTGCCCGTTACCGGCATCTTCATCAGGCGCGCGTTCAGCGTGTCCTGGATATAGCCCTTCAGGATGCCGTCTTCAATGAGCGTCGTGCACTGGGTCGGATTGCCTTCGTCGTCGATGTTCAGCGAGCCGCGACGGTTCGGCAACGTGCCGTCGTCGACGACCGTGACGCCTTTCGCCGCCACCTGTTCACCGATCCGCCCGGCAAATGCCGACGAACCCTTGCGGTTGAAGTCGCCTTCGAGACCGTGGCCGATCGCTTCGTGCAGCAGCACGCCGGGCCAGCCCGGTCCGAGCACGACGGTCATCGCGCCGGCGGGTGCCGGACGCGCTTCGAGATTCACCAGCGCCGCATGCACCGCGTCGTCGACGTACTTCGACAGCAGTTCGTCGGTGAAGTAGCCGTAGTCGAAACGTCCGCCGCCGCCGCCGCTGCCCACTTCGCGACGGCCGTTCTGCTCGGCGATCACCGTGACCGACACGCGCACCAGCGGACGGATATCCGCCGCGAGCGCGCCGTCGCTGCGCGCGACCAGCACGACGTCGTATTCACCGGCGAGACCGGCCATCACCTGTTTGATGCGCGGGTCTTTGGTGCGGGCGATTTCCTCGATGCGTTCGAGCAGCTTCACCTTGGCGGTGGCGTCGAGCGAATGGAGCGGATCGGCGGGCAGATACAGATCGCGGCCGGTGATTTCGGTCAACGACGATGCCACCTTGATTTTCTGCTTGCCGCCGCCGGCCTTCGCGATCGAACGCGTGGCCAGCGCCGCCTGACGGATCGCCTCGGGCGACAGGTCGTCGGAATAGGCAAATGCGGTGCGATCGCCGGACACGGCGCGCACGCCGACGCCTTGATCGATGCTGAAACTGCCTGATTTGACGATGCCTTCCTCAAGGCTCCACGCTTCGCTGCGCGTCATCTGGAAATACAGATCCGCGTAGTCGATACGGTGCGTGAAAATTTCGCCGAGCGTCTTGATCAGCAGCGCTTCGTCGAGGCCGTACGGCGTGAGGAGGATGTCCTTGGCAGTGGCGAGGTTTCGGATTCCGGGTTCGATGATATTCATGCGGAGTATGTTCTGCTCGATACGAAGGATTCGGGGGTGGGCGCACCTGTCAGATGGTGGGCGCCGCCTTGCTTTCAATGCCGCCTGTCATTCATGCGGCCCGATACGAGCCGCGGATGTCCTGATTCTGTCAGTGTCCTGCACTTCGGGGGAATCTGCGATTGAAACTTTGAATCGGCACGATGCGACGGCTGCCGTTCCCGGTCGCCGCGCGCTCACGTCAGCACGCGATGACGCCACGCGGGCAGGCTCTGCCGCACTTCGGCGATCCGCGCGCGATCCAGGTTGCCGGCCACCACGCCTGCGCCTTCGTCACGCACCGCGACGATTTCGCCCCACGGGTCGATCAGCATGCTGTGACCCCACGTGCGACGGCCGTTTTCGTGCTTGCCGCCTTGTGCCGCGGCCAGCACGTAACACTGGTTTTCGACGGCCCGCGCGCGCAGCAGCAGTTCCCAGTGCGCGCGGCCGGTGGTGTACGTGAACGCGGACGGCACGACGATCAGCGCGCAATTGCCCATCGCCCGGTACAGCTCGGGGAAGCGGAGATCGTAGCAGACCGACAGACCGACCCGGCCGAACGGCGCATCGAAGGTGCGGACGGTTTCGCCCGGCCGGATCGTGCGCGCTTCGTCGAACGATTCTTCGCCTTTTTCGAAACTGAACAGATGGATCTTGTCGTAGCGCGCGGCCTCGTTGCCTTGCGGGTCGAACACCAGCGTGGTGTTCAGCACGCGTTCCGGCTCTGGTGCGGTCAGCGGCAGCGTGCCGCCGATCACCCAGACGCCGTGGCGACGCGCGGCGTCGGCGAGAAAACGCTGGATCGGGCCGTCCTGCCACGGTTCGCGGACGCTCAGCTTGTCGGTGTCCTTGAAGCCCATGAAGCAGAAGTATTCGGGCAGCAACACCAGTTGCGCGCCGTCGGCGGCGGCTTCGGCGATCAGACGTTCGGCTTCGGCGAGATTGCGGTCGGGATCGGGCGTGCTGACCATTTGCAGCGCGGCGACGCGCGCGATCTGATGCGGATCGGCAGGCTGCGCCGGCGCTGGGGATGAGTTGACGTTCGGTTCGCTCATAGGCGTGTCGCGTGACTCCCGGCTGGACGGCGGACTGCGCGAGCGCCGCCGTGGTGGATCATCTGTCGATCATTGCGCGCCGACCGTCGAAGCCGGCCCGGTCATATTACCGCGATCGCCTTTTACCCGCTCGACGTGCGGTTTCTTCCACGAACCGGTGATCGCATATTCGCGCGCAAACGCGGTCGAGATCGACTTGGTCAGCGCCAGATCGGCGACCAGCGCGCCCAGGCCGATCAGCGGATTGATCACCGCGGCCGCGACCACCGCCGCGCCCGCGCTGACGGTCGGCACGACCTGCACGTGCAGGTTCTGGGTTTCCTGCGCGAGATCGACGCTGCCTTTCATTTCAGCGCGCGCCGGGGCCGTCACGAGCTTGAAGTTGTCGGTGCGGCCGATGCCGTTATGGATTTCGGCGGTGCCCGTGACGCGTTCGAACGGCAGGCCTTCGCCGATCACATCGCGGAAATTCAGCGTCGCGAAACGCGCCAGGCTTTGCAGGCTCAGCACGCCGAGCAGCTTCGCGACGCCCGGATCGACCTTCAGGATCTGGCCGTGATGCAGATCGACGGCGAGGTTGCCGTTGAGCGTCGTGTAATCGATCGAGGTCGGGCCGCCGCGCCACACGACCTTGCCCGACAGCGTGCCGCTGCCGTATTTGATCGTGCGCGGCTGGCCGGCGCGTTCCAGCAACGCGCCCGCGTCCTTGATGTTCAGCTTGAAATCGAACACGGTGCGGCGCGGGATATCGTCGTCGGGATTGACCGGGAAATCGGTCGACGTGCGCCAATTCGCGGTCGCGGTCAGCGTCGCGGCCGGGTTGCTGATGTCGAGCTTGTCCAGTTGCCAGACCGGCACGCCGTCTTCGTCGAAGTTGTGCGCGTCCACTTCGAGCCGTCCGATATCCCGGCCGCGATAAATCAGTTCGTTGACGACCAGGTCGATCGACGGCATGTTCTGCGCGGGCGCGGACATCGCGCGGCCCAGCAGGTCGTTCTCTGTGGCCGACGGAATCACGACGCGTGCGAAGCGCGCCTGCAACGTGCCGGGCGAATCGTGGGTCGCGCCCGGCAGCCACGACACGTGGCCGGACACCTGATTCGACGCGACGTTCGCCTGCCATTTGCCGTCCGCGTGCGACGCACCGACGATCACGCTTTCCCAGTGACGCTTCAGCAGCGTCAGCGTGTTGATGTGGACGGCAAAGCGGTTCGGCAGAAACGGCGTGAGCGCGTTGGCCGGGAGCGGCGTGTCGGCGGATGCGGTCGTTTCGGGCGCCGGATTTGGACGCGGCGCGGCGGCGCTCGCGGTTTGAGCCGGGTCGGGTGAAGCGGAAGAGGCGGGCAAGGCGGACGTCGCTTGCGTGACGGATGCCGGCGCTTGCGCCACGTGTTCGGCCGGTCGGGCCGCCGCCGGCTGGCTCCGCAATTGCGTGATGACGGCGCGCCACGCGTCGGCGTCGAAGGTATCGAGATCGACGGCGGCGATCACGCCTTCGGTCGGTAATTCGGCGGGTTTGTTCACGCCCACCGCACCGACGATCACGGTCGGCGTTTCGTGCGGCACGTAGCGCAGCAGATAGCTGGCGGCGATCGGTCCGAAGGTCAGGTCGGCGCGTTGAACACTGGCTCCCGCCAGCGCGGCGGTAGGGTCATCGGCGTTCCGCGCGGGCGTCGTCGTCGCTTTGCGGGCGGCGCTTTGCGCGACGTTGCCGACCGTGCTGCCCGCCACACCGTCCGCTTCCGGCCGCAGACCGAAATGCAGCGGCATCGGCGCGCCGACCGGTTTGTTGAACGGCGCGGGAAAGTCGAGCGCGAGGCCGGTCAGATCGGAATTCGCCGTCACTTCTGGCAAGCGGCCCTTCGCGCCGCGCACGTTCAGCGCGTACGGCGCGGTGCCGCTGATCCGCGTCAGCACCTGCGCGGCGGGACCGTGCAGGTTCAGACCGCGCGCGGCATCGACGGCGACCTTGCCGTTCAGATCGAGCGCATACGTGCCGTCTTTTTTCATGCCGCCGTCGGCATGCAGTTCACCGCCGAGGAACTGGCCCGCGAGCCGCTCGACCTGCGCGGTGTATTCGGTGAAGCGCACGCGGCCGGTCAGATCGGACAGCGGCGGCACGTTGTCGATCGACAGCCGGTTGTGGTCGAACGCCAGTCCGCCTTCCACCGAAATATGCGGCTTCGGCGTGCGGGGAATCGTCAGTTTCAGCGCGAGTGCGGCGGTGCCGTCGGCCTGCAGTTTTTGGGTCGCGTGTTTCGACAGGCCGCCGAGCGCGCTCTCGTTCACATAGTCGAGCATGTCGGCCAGCGGGCCGCGCGCGTGACCGTCCACCGTGAAGTTCGACGCGCGGTTGCCGAGATCGTCGATCCGGCCTTTGACGTCGTACAGCCCGACGCGTTTGTAATTCGCGTGCGACGCGTCGATGCGCAACTTGTTCTGGCTCAATTCGAAGGTGCCGTCGATCCCGTCGAAGCCCGGCCACACGCTCGGCGTGCCATTCTTCATCTTGCGCGGCGGAAACGGCGACGGCTCGAAACGGCCGCCCTTGAACGGCGCGACGATGTGGAAAATGCCGGCCTCAGGCGCGCGCGAGTACGGGAACTTGGTCAGATCGCCGTGAATTTCGAACGTCGCACCGTGCGACGTGCCGCCCTGCAACGCGTGACCGAGATAAATCCGCAGCTTTTCGCTGATGCTGGTCGGCAGATAGCGGACGATCCGCTTGACCTGCGCGCGTTGCACGGTCGCCTTCAGGTCCAGCGAGCCGCGTCCGTGGCCCGGATTGGTGTACTGCGCGGTGGCGGTGGCGGCGGTGTCGTCGTTCGAGACGCTCAGCTTCGACACGTTCACCGAAAACGCCTTGTGCGTTTCGCCCTGCGGCGTGGGCAGGATGGTCCAGTCGGCATCGCCCTGAAGCCGGTCGAAGGTCAGGCGCGGATCGTCGAACACGCCCGGCAAGGTCAGCGCGACCTGATGCGTGTCGAGCGAGACCGAACCGTGATTTTCGTCGGCGTCCACCGTGCCCCACAAATTCTCGATGCCTGGAATCCCGGCGCGCGGGTGGTTCATCGGCGTGAGGCCCGGCGGCGGTTCCTGCGCGGCGACGCTGATGCCTTTCAGATTGCCTTTAAACCGGTAACGCACGATCGGCTCCGCGCCGGTCGCATGCCGTTCGGCGCCGCCCGGACCGCTTTCCGGCTTCGCGCGTTCCACTTCGATCACGTAATCCGACACGAGCCCGCGCGGATTGAACTTCACCAGATTGTTCAGCAGCGGACGCGGCAGCGGCAACGCACGGCTGAATTCGGCAAGGATGCCGAGATCGACGCGATCGCCGGCCACGCTGATCAGTTGGCCATGCTGCACCGACGCCATCCGGTAATGGCCGCGCAAGGTCGTCAGCGCCAGCGTGCGGGTGACGGGCGTGCCGTCGTCGAGCGGCGGCTGGCCGAGTTCGGCATGCAGGTTGTCGAGTTGTAGCGTGTAGTCGCCCGGCTGCGCGTTCACGTTCCACGAAAAATTCGCGACCGGCACGTCGAGACGCGGCTGGGTCGGCCGCACGCGCATCGACACGTTGGTGCCCGACAACTGGCCGCCCGCCGAGGTCAGCTTGCCGTCGGCGAAATCCATCCAGATCGCGTTATCGATGCGGCCCGCGAAAGTTTCGATCGGGAAATCCATATAGCCGGCCAGCGCCGGCAGATCGACCGGTCCGGTGGACACATACGCGTGGCCGCTCCAGTTGATCGGCTTGCCGATCGGCTTCATCGGCGCGCTCTTGAACTGCGCGCGAAAATCGAGCGGGCCGTGCAGCACACGACCGTCCGGCGGCGCCTGCAATGCGAGATGGTGATCGGTGTGCGTATTCAGGATGGCGAGACGGATGTCGCGCAGCGCGAGTTCCGGCGCGTCGTGTCGCGCGTCGCGCCAGCGCAGCGTGCCGCCACGTAAAACGATTGCCTGCTGACGCAAAAGCCAGGTGGAAAACGTGTCGTTGCCCGTGTGCGTGGTCGCCATCGTCACGCCCGCCACCGACAGCGAACCATCCGACGCGCGCGCAACCAGCACATCGGGCTGATCGACCACGAGCGTCGAGAGGATCGGTGCGAACTGCCATAGCGAACTCCACGACACCGTCGCGGTGGCGTGCGGAATCGTCAGCGCGACGTTGCCGTTGCGGTCGCGGATCGTCAGGTCGGAGATGTCGAGACCGGGCTGAAAACCGGTCCAGTGCGGCGCGAGTTTGCCGATCGACAGTTGCGCGTGGATCTTGCTGGAGACCGTCGCTTCGATGCGCGGGCGGAACGCGTCGATGCGCGGCAACACGACATAACGCAGACCCGCCACCAGCCCGACCGCGATGAAATACAGCACCACCGCGATCGCCAGCACGACACGCAACGTGTGACGCAGCACCGCATGATCGCCGCCGCGTGCGGGGGCGATCTGTCCGGCTTCGTGCGGGTCGGCGGAATCGGTGCGCTCGGACATGCTGCGGCGGGTTGGGCGTATGGTAATTTGAGGATAGGACGAACGAAATGTAACACACGGGTCATCGGCGACGAATCTCCGGAAACCCTGTAGCGATGCCGCCTGGCGGCCTGTCGGCGGTCGTTTCGGATGCCGCTGGAATGGCATGGGACGTGTGTAACGAGCGTGGGTAACGGCGCGGTTTTCGGGTAGCCTGTCGGCCGGTTCACGGATGGTCCGGCGGTTCGTCCGAAGGCTGTATGACCAGCTTATCGGCCGGTCCCACGACCACCTTTATGCCGCGTCAGGCGCGGAAAGTTTTCCGCGTCGCCGCTGCAACCGCTGTCACGTTGTGAAACCCCGTTACCGCTTCACGCGCTGCTTCACGCGCATTACCGTACTGCATCACCACGCACTGAACTCACGCCCGGAACGGGCATGCTGCAATGCCAGACCAGCTTTAATCCCACGGAATCTGCAACGACACACCACGACCGGCCTTTCCCGTCACGGCGAACGGCCACACGATCAGTGAAGCAACGAGCGAGCCCGAGCATTTGATGACCGACGTATCCCTGTTGAGTTCCGCCTATTCCAATTACGCGGCCCGTGCGCTGGCCGCCCGTCCCGAGCTTGCCGGGCGGATCGCGACGCTGGCCGCCGCGCCCGTCACGCGCGCGCGGATCGATGCGCGCCTCGACGAACTGAGCGCGTCGCCGGCCGGTTCGGCCGCCGCGCCGCTCACCGAAGATGCACTGAAACGGGCCCTGCGGCGGCTGCGCACGGAGGTATTTTGCGCGGTGATGGAGCGCGATCTGCGCGGTGACGCCGACGTCGCCGAAGTCACCGGCACGATGACCGATCTCGCCGAAGCGACCGTCCAGCGGGCGCTCGCGGTGTTGTCGGCGGATCTCGAGGTGCTTTACGGCGAGCCGCGCGGACCGGAAGGCGAGCGCCTGACGCTCGGCGTGGTCGGGATGGGCAAGCTGGGCGGGCGCGAGTTGAACGTGTCGTCGGATATCGACCTGATCTTCGTCTACGAAGACGACGGCGAAACCGCGGGCGGCCAGCGTTCGGCCATCGCGACGCAGGACTTTTTCACGCGCCTCGGCAAGCGGCTGATCGGCGCGTTGGCCGAAGTCACGGCGGACGGTTACGTGTTCCGGGTCGATATGCGGCTGCGTCCGAACGGCGATTCCGGGCCGCTGGTCTGTAGTCTCGGCATGCTGGAAGAATATTTTTACGTGCAGGGCCGCGAGTGGGAGCGTTACGCGTGGATCAAGGGGCGGCTCGTGTCGGAAGGCGACAGCGATGCCGCGCAGCGACTCGCGAAGCAACTCGACGCGATCGCCACGCCGTTCGTCTACCGGCGTTATCTCGACTTCGGCGTGATCAGCGCGATCCGCGCGCTGCATGTGCAGATTCGCCAGGAAGCGCAGCGGCGTGCGTCGATGCGTCCGGACAAGGCCGACGATATCAAGCTCGGACGCGGCGGCATCCGCGAGATCGAATTCAGCGCGCAGGTGTTCCAGTTGATCCGCGGCGGCCAGGATGCGGGTTTCCGGGTGCGTCCGACGCTGGCCGTGCTGCGCCACGCCTCCGCCCACGGCCTCGTCGCGACGCCGGTGTGCGTGAGCCTGTCGCATGCGTACCGGTTTTTGCGCGAACTCGAACATCGTCTGCAATACCGTAACGACGCGCAGACGCATGCGATGCCGGTCGATCCCGACGAGCGCGAACTGCTGGCGAAAGCGATGCGCTGCGCCGATTACGCGGCGTTGATGGCCAAGCTGGATGCGCATCGCGAGATGGTCGAGCGGCAGTTCGACCAGATTTTCGCCGATAAGGTGGGCGGTCGCGACGGCTGCGCGGTGCCGGAGGACGGCGCGGCAGCGTGGGTCTGGAGCAGCGCGCTCGCCGACGACAGCGCGGACGACGCACTCGCCGCGCGTCTCGTCGAACTGGGCATCGCCGAACCGGCCGATCTGCTGAGCCGTCTGCGCGGCGTGTGGCAATCGTCGCGCTATACCGGTTTGCCGGAACGCAGCCGGCAACGCTTCGACATCGTCGCGCAGCGCGCGCTCGAGGCCGCGCGCACGCTCGAACCCGCCGAACGGCGCGGCGACACGCTCGCGCGGCTGTTCGATCTGCTGGAGACGGTCGGGCGGCGCGGCGCCTATCTGGCGTTGCTGAACGAATATCCGCAGGCGTTGCATCGGGTGCTGAAGGTGTTGGGCGCGTCGCGCTGGGGCGCCGGGTATCTGATCCGCCACCCGCAACTGCTCGACGAACTGCTCGACGACGAAGCGATCGCCAGCCCGTTCGACTGGCCCGAATTCAAGCGCACGCTGCGTTTGCGGCTTGCGGCCGCCGACGGCGTCGAACATCAGATGGACTTGCTGCGCCACGCGCACCAGGCCGAAGTGTTCCGCATTCTGCTGATCGATCTGGCGGGCAAGCTGAGCGTCGAGCACGTCAGCGACCGGCTGTCCGAACTTGCCGATGCCGTGCTCGACGTGACGCTCGAAGCGGTCTGGGCGCAACTGTCGAAGCGTCATCGCGACGTGCCGAAGTTTGCGGTGATCGCGTACGGCAAGCTCGGCGGCAAGGAACTCGGCTACGCATCCGATCTCGATCTGATCTTCCTGTACGACGATTCCGACGACAACGCGGCGGATATCTACGCCACGTTCACACGTCGCCTGATCACCTGGCTGACGATGGCGACTGGCGCGGGCACGTTGTTCGACGTCGATCTGCGGTTGCGTCCGAACGGTGAATCCGGTCTGCTCGTCACCGATCTCGACGCGTTCCGCCGATACCAGCTGCGCGAAGGCGACGCGGCGAATACGGCGTGGGTGTGGGAACACCAGGCGCTGTCGCGCGCGCGGTATTGCGCGGGCGATACGGAGATCGGCGCGAAGTTCGAGGCGATCCGCACGCAGGTGCTGACGACGCCGCGCGAGGAAGCGGCGTTGTCGAAAGAGATCGTGGAAATGCGCGAGCGGGTTGGTGCCGGACATCCGAACCGCACGCCGCTATTCGATCTGAAGCACGATCGCGGCGGCATGGTGGATATCGAGTTCACGGTTCAGTATTGGGTGCTGCTGCACGCCGCGCGCGACCCTGAATTGATCCGGAACACGGGCAATATCGCGCTGCTGCGCGAAGTGTCGCGACAGGGGCTGATGACCGAGGACGAGGCGGAAACGGTCGGCGCGGCGTACCGGCGCTACCGGAAGTTGCAGCACAAGCTGCGGCTCGACGGGATGGAAAAGGCGCGTGTCCCGCCCGACACGGTGATCGCCGAACGCGAAGCCGTGCTGGGTTTGTGGACGCGGGTGTTCGGCTAACGCTGGAACGGTGTCGTAAGCGGCGAGGCCACGTGTTCGTGCGTGACCTCGCGAGCCGGATGTGGCTGCGGTCGCAGTCCGTTCGGGCTCAGGCCGTCAGCATTTCTTTCGCGTGTTTGCGCGTGGTCGCGGTGATGGCCAGGCCGCCGAGCATGCGCGCGACTTCTTCGATCCGGCTGGCCTTGTCGAGCGGCGTCACGCTGCTGGCCGTGCCGCCCTTGCCGTCGCCGGATTTCGCCACCTGGAAATGATGATCGCCGCGCGCCGCGACTTGCGGCAAGTGCGTGACGCACAGCACCTGGCGCATCTGGCCGAGTTGATGCAACAGGCGTCCGACCACTTCCGCGACGCCGCCGCCGATGCCCGTATCCACTTCGTCGAAGATCAACGTAGGCGTCGGGCTGGCCGCGCTGGAGATCACCGCCAGCGCGAGGCTGATCCGCGCCAGTTCGCCGCCCGACGCAACCTTCGCGAGGGGGCGCAACGGCACACCGGCATGACCGGCGACGCGAAACTCGATCTGTTCCATTCCGTGTGCGCCGCCTTCCGGCAGCGGCACCAGCGCGATTTCGAAGCTGCCGCCTTTCATCGACAATTCCTGCATGCCGGTCGTCACCGCGCTGCCCAGCGCCTTCGCGGCCTTCGTGCGGGCTTTCGACAGTTGCTGCGCTTCGGCGACGAACGCGTCTTTGGCTTTGGCTGCGGCGGCGTGCAGGCTGTCGAGATCGGCTGCGGCGTCGAGCGCGGCGAGTTGCGCGCGACGGGTTTCGTGTTCGTCCGGCAAGGTTTCCGGTTGCAAACGGAATTTGCGCGCAGCCGAATGCAGCGCGTCGAGCCGCTTTTCGACTTGCGCGAGCCGGTCGGGATCGAGTTCGAGGCGTTGTGCGTAATGACTCAGCGAGTAAGCCGCTTCCTGCAACTGGATCTCGGCGGGTTCGAGCGCGGCGAGCGCGTCGTTCAGCGCGGGATCGATGTCGGCGAGATCGCGCAGCTTCGAGATGATCGACGACAGATGCGTGATCATTGCGTCGTCGGATTCCGACAGCGCGGTCAGCGCGCCCTGTACACCGTCGATCAGACTCGCGGAATGCGACAGCCGCCGATGCTCGCTGTTCACGTCTTCCCATTCGCCGGGTTGCGGCGCGAGCTTGTCGAGTTCGGTCAGTTGCCACGCGAGCCGCTCGCGTTCGAGTTGCAATTCGCGCTCGCGGGTTTGCGCGCTTTCGATCGCCTGGACCGTGTCGCGCCACGCGCGCCACGCGCGGCTGACAGTTGCGGCGGTCGCGGTCAGCCCCGAGTGTTCGTCGAACATTTCGCGCTGCGCGTCGGGACGCATCAGCAATTGATGCGCGTGCTGTCCGTGGATATCCACCAGCATTTCGCCGACGTGGCGCAACTGCGCGAGCGTCGCCGCGGTGCCGTTGATAAACGCGCGCGAGCGGCCGTTCGCGTCCACCACGCGCCGCAGCATCACGGTGCCCGCGTGGGCGTCGTCGCTGCCGGCGCCGAGCGCCTGTTCGTCGAGCCAGAGATCGAGGTGTTCGTGCGTGTCGAATTCGGCGGTGATGTCGGCGCGGCTCTCGCCGGTTCGCACCACGCTCGCGTCGGCGCGCGCGCCGAGCGCAAGCGCGAGCGCGTCGATCAGGATGGATTTGCCGGCGCCGGTTTCGCCTGAAAAGACCGTGAAGCCGCTGTCGAATTCAAGGTCGAGCGCGGCGACGATGACGAAGTCGCGTATCGAAAGGTGGCGAAGCATGAGGTCGTCTGTTGGCTCTGGTCGGTCGGCCTGGGCGGCCGGGTTACGGCGATGATCGCGGATGCTACGGTCACTGCGGTCGAGGCCGGTGGCGCTTCGCGCTGCAACCGGCCGGGCACGTCAAACGGTCGGGTCGTCTTCGTGCGACGGATACTCGTTCCAGTGCAGCTTTTTACGCAGCGTCGCGTAATAGCTGTAGCCCACCGGATGCAGCATCGGCACCGTATGCCGCGAGCGGCGCACTTCGATCGTATCGGACAGCGCGAGCGCGGTGAACGACTGCATGTCGAAATTCACGTTCACGTCGCGCCCGGACACGATCTGGATGCTGACTTTCGAGTCGTCCGGCAACACGATAGGGCGGTTCGACAACGCGTGCGGCGCGATCGGCACCAGCACGATGCCTTGCAGTTGCGGATGGAGAATCGGCCCGTTCGACGACAGCGCATACGCGGTCGAACCGGTGGGCGTGGCGACGATCAGCCCGTCCGAACGCTGGTTGTACATGAAGCGGCCGTCCACCGACACGCGCAGCTCCGCCATGCCCGAGAAACCACTGCGGTTCACGACCACGTCGTTGAATGCGAGCGCGTGGTAGATCGGCGCGCCGTCGCGCATGATGCGCGCTTCGAGCAGCATCCGTTCTTCGCGCTCGAAATTGCCGCTCAGCATTTGCGGCACGATCTCCTGCATGTCGGAGATCGGGATGTCCGTGATGAAGCCGAGGCGGCCGTGGTTGATGCCGATCAACGGTGTGCGATACGGCGCGAGTTGCCGGCCGAGGCCGAGCATCGTGCCGTCGCCGCCGAGCACGACGGCGACGTCGGCACGTGCGCCGATCTCCGCCGGACGCAGCGCCGGATAGTCCTTGATGCCGATTTCCGCAGCGGTTTCTGCCTCGAACACGACTTCGAAGCCGCGTCTGGCGATACACGTGGCGAGCGCCGTCAACGGCTCACCGATACCCGGCGTGTTGTTACGCCCGACGAGCGCGACGGTCTTGAACTGGCTGTTAGCTTCTTGCATGCCGGCATTACACCATAGGTGGGGCTTGAAAAAAACCGGTGGTCTCCCGCTCCGACGCGGTTTCCGGGCCGGTTCGACGGTCCTGGACGGATCTGTCCGGCTGGCCCGCGATTGTCGTTAGAATGACGAGGTTACAGGAGCCGGTGCAGGGTTCGTGCCAGCGGCGACGAGTGCCGGCAGCGGTGCCTGCCTGGTCGCTGCGAGCCAAGTGTCGTTCCCGCGCCGTCGGCGCTCGCGGTAGCCGCATCATTAAGCTAAAATTTTCCGTCATGCTAGATCCTCGCGCACAAACCCTCCTCAAAACGCTGATCGAGCGCTACATCGCCGAAGGTCAGCCGGTCGGCTCGCGCACGCTGTCGCGGTACTCCGGTCTCGAACTGAGCCCGGCCACGATCCGCAACGTGATGTCCGATCTGGAGGAGCTTGGCCTGGTGATCAGCCCGCACACGTCGGCGGGGCGCATTCCCACGCCGCGCGGCTATCGTCTGTTCGTCGACACGATGCTGACCGTCGAGTCCGCCGCCGACGAAGAAGCCGTGATGCGCGTCGTCAAGACCACGTTGCAAAAGGGCGAGCCGCAGAAAATCGTCGCCGCCGCGGCAAGCGTGCTGTCCAGTCTTTCGCAGTTCGCCGGTGTCGTGTTGACGCCGCGCCGCTCGCACGTGTTCAAGCAGATCGAGTTCATGCGGCTGTCCGACAAGCGCATCCTGCTGATCATCGTGACGCCGGAAGGCGACGTGCAAAACCGCATCATGGCCACCCAGCGCGACTTTTCGCCGTCGCAACTGGTGGAGGCGTCGAATTACATCAACGCGCATTTTGCCGGTCTGTCGTTCGACGAAGTGCGCCGCCGTTTGCGCGAAGAGATCGACGCATTGCGCGGCGACATGACCACGCTGATGCACGCCGCCGTGACCGCCAGCACCGACGAAGCCGACACCGGCGAGACCGTGCTGATTTCCGGCGAGCGTAATCTGCTCGAAGTCGCCGACCTGTCGTCCGACATGGCGCGCCTGCGCAAACTGTTCGACGTGTTCGATCAAAAGACCAGCCTCCTTCAGTTACTCGACGTATCGAGCCACGCCCAAGGCGTGCAGATTTTTATCGGCGGCGAGTCGAATCTCGTGCCGATCGAGGAAATGAGCGTCGTTACCGCGCCTTACGAAGTGAACGGCAAGATCGTCGGTACGCTCGGCGTGATCGGCCCGACGCGGATGGCCTATAACCGCGTGATTCCTATCGTCGATATCACCGCGCGTTTGCTTTCGTTGACGTTGAGCCAGCAGTAACGGCCACACGCATCACGGTGATAAACCGCTTTCAAGACACTGTGACGACAGCGTGAAGCCGGCTTGCCGGATTCGCTCCGCACGTCCCGCTACAGATCATGCACGGCCTCGCGCGCTGCGCCAATCGGCCAAACGGCCAGGGTATGGGCATGAGGGCGCGCCGCTATAATGAATCCCACCTGAACCGTTTCGCCGCCTGTCGCGGCTGACCTTGCGCCTATGCGTTTCGACCTCGAGCTGCCGTCGCAGCCGGCTACGTCACATCGTGTCGCGGTGCTGCTGATCAACCTCGGCACGCCCGATGCGCCGACGCCGCGCGCGGTGCGCCGCTATCTCGCGCAATTCCTGTCCGACCCGCGGGTGGTCGAGATTCCCGCATTGCTGTGGCAGATCATTCTGCGCGGGTTGATCCTGCCGTTTCGCGGGCGTGCGTCCGCAAAAAAATATGCGGCCGTGTGGATGCCCGAAGGCTCGCCGCTGCGCGTGTACACCGAGAAACAGACCGAAGCGCTGCGTCATCTGTTGCAGCTGAACGACTACAACGTGCTGGTCGATTACGCGATGCGCTATGGCACGCCAGGCATCCCGGCCATGCTCAATCAACTGAAGCTGGCGGGCGCCGAGCGCGTGCTGCTGGTGCCGATGTATCCGCAATATTCGTCGTCCACGACGGCAACCGCGTTCGACGACGCTTTCTCCGCGCTCAAGCGCATGCGCAACCAGCCGGAAATCCGCACTATCCGCCAGTACGCCGATCATCCGGCTTATATCGCCGCGTTGACCGCGCAAGTCCATCATTACTGGCATCAACACGGCCGTCCGGATTTCGCGGCCGGCGACAAACTGATTTTGAGTTTTCACGGCGTACCCAAGCGCACGCTCGACCTCGGCGATCCGTATCACGAGCAATGTCAGCAGACGGGTGCGTTGTTGATGCACGCGCTCGAGCTGACGCCGGTGGAATGCCGGATCACGTTCCAGTCGCGTTTCGGCAAGGCCGAATGGCTGCAACCGTACACCGCGCCGACGCTGAAAGAACTGGGTGCGGCGGGCGTGCGTCGTGCGGATGTTTTCTGTCCGGGCTTTACGGCTGACTGTCTGGAGACGATCGAGGAAATCGGTCTGGAAGTGCGCGACGAGTTTTTGCATGCGGGCGGCAAGGATTTCCACCGGATTCCGTGCGTGAACGCGTCGCAGGCGTTCATTGCTGCGCTCGGCGAGATCGTCGCGCAGAATCTGCAGGGCTGGCCGGTTCAGGCGGTGCAGTTGCCCGGCGCGATCGCCGCGTGACATCAGGCTGGTCGTCCGGCTGTGCGTTTTGCGTCTTTTGAGGTTGGAATACGCATGAACTACAAGATTTTTACCGAACCCGGCGCCCGCTTGCGCATCGATAAATGGCTGTGGGCGGCGCGCTTTTTCAAAACACGTTCGCTGGCGGCGGACGCGGTCGAGAAAGGTCGCGTGCGGATCGGCGGGGCGGCGGTCAAGCCGGCGAAAGACGTGCGCGTCGGCGACCTGGTCGAGATCGATATCGAGCGGATCGTATGGCAGATCGAAGTGCTGGGCATCTGCGACGTGCGTGGCCCGGCGAGCATTGCGCAAACGCTTTACGCGGAGACCGGCGACAGCAAGGCGAAGCGGGAGGTGGAACTGGAGCGGCGCAAGACGTATCGTGAGCCTGCCGCCGCATTGCACGGCCGGCCGACCAAACGCGACCGCCGGACTATCGACAAACTTTCAGGTGGGGATTGAACAGTTGCTCCATCGTGGCGTGCACGCCGCCGTATTCCGTGGTGTGCTCGTTCACGGCACCTGACATGCAGATGGTCGTGGTCCCCGCTATCAGTACCAGCGCGACCACGGAGATGGCAAAGGTCAGTTTCACGGTGTTCCCCAAGGGACGCTGGCAACGGGTATCAAAACGGAGGGAAAAGCGCTGTGTGCACTGGCTGCCGTAATGAAACCGTTAGCCTAGGGTAAACGTGCCTTTTTCAGTGCATGATTGGAGTTTAGGCGAGCCATCCACGCCACTCAATCTCAATCTGCGAATCGTTTCGAAATGGTTGTAACCGGTCATTTCCGCTGCACATCGCCGGTGCGAAAAGTTGTTCCGCTTGGCTTGAAAACAGCATTTGCGACCTAATCTCCACCCTCGACGGTCGATGGTGGTGTGGCGCCGATGCAACGTGCGGCCAAGGCTGCGCAGCTTGCTTCACCATCATCTCAGCTTCCACCTTTAACGACTTTCAGCGACATGGAAAACACGCAAGATAACCCGACGAGCCAGAATCCGACGCCCGCCGACGAAGCCGCGCGCCAGGCCGCAGAGGCCGCCGCTGCCGGTCAGCCGGAAGCCACTTCCGCCGAAGCCGCGTCCGCAGGCGTAGACGCCGCGCTGGCGGAAGCACAGGCCAAAATCACCGAACTCCAGGAAAGCTTCCTGCGTGCCAAGGCGGAAACGGAAAACGTCCGCCGCCGCGCGCAGGAAGACGTCACCAAGGCGCATAAGTTCGCGATCGAAAGCTTTGCCGAACATCTGCTGCCGGTGATCGACAGCCTCGAAGCCGCCGTCGCGCACTCGTCCGACGACCTGCAAAAGGTCCGCGAAGGCGTCGAACTCACGCTGCGCCAACTCACCGGCGCGCTGGAAAAAGGCCGCGTGGTCGCGCTGAATCCGGTTGGCGAGAAGTTCGATCCGCATCGTCATCAGGCCATCTCGATGGTGCCCGCCGAGCAGGAAGCCAACACCGTGGTCGCCGTGCTGCAAAAGGGCTACGTGATCGCCGACCGCGTGCTGCGTCCGGCGCTGGTGACGGTCGCCGCGCCGAAGTAAGCGCCACGTTCGCGGCCGCGCCTTCGGGTGACGGCCGCTCTGCGTGAAGGCCACGATCTTGCAGCGCGCCGTCCTGAAACGGCACGAATTGGGTGGAGTTCAGCCATGACCGCCATTCCCGTTGACGCTACGGCTTTCGCCGTATTCGATATGCAGGAAGTGAGTGGGGCGTCGCTCGACGCCGCGTTGGCCGGTGCGGGCGACGAACTTGCCGTCGTGTTCTTTTGGGGGCTGGACTGCTTCAACTGCGAGATCGCGAAGAAAGCGATGCTGGCCCGGCCGGACGCGATTCACGCGCTCGGCCTCAGATGGTTTCATAGCAACGTGTACGAACACCGCGAGCTTGGGCGGCGCTTTCTGCTTCACGGCGTCCCCACGTGGTTCTTCTTTTTTCGCGGCAAACAGCTTGGCCGCGCGACCGGCTGGCACGGTTTCGCGCAGTTCGAGGCGGCAGTAGCGGCGGCGCGGGCCAAAATCCCCGCAACCGATTGAAAAAATTTAAAGACCGCATCGTAAAAGAGGTCTTGAAATCGATGCGGTCGCACTTATGTTGAGTGCAGGTTACGAATTTGTCGGCAGATTGCCTCTCAGCCAGATGGCGCAAGGCAGTCGCCGCAGCGATCAAAGATCAGGAGATCAGTAAAATGGGCAAAATCATTGGTATCGACCTCGGCACGACCAACTCGTGCGTGGCAATCATGGAAGGCAACTCGGTCAAGGTGATCGAGAACTCGGAAGGCGCGCGTACCACGCCGTCGATCATCGCTTACATGGAAGACGGCGAAATTCTCGTCGGCGCGCCTGCGAAGCGTCAGTCGGTCACGAACCCGAGAAACACGCTGTACGCGGTCAAACGCCTGATCGGCCGCCGCTTCGAAGAAAAGGAAGTGCAGAAAGACATCGGTCTGATGCCGTACAAGATCATGAAGGCCGATAACGGCGACGCATGGATCGAAGTGCGCGACCAGAAGCTCGCACCGCCGCAAATCTCGGCGGAAACGCTGCGCAAGATGAAGAAGACCGCTGAAGACTACCTCGGCGAGCCGGTCACGGAAGCTGTGATCACGGTTCCCGCGTACTTCAACGACAGCCAGCGTCAGGCAACCAAAGACGCGGGCCGCATCGCGGGTCTGGAAGTCAAGCGCATCATCAACGAACCGACCGCAGCCGCGCTCGCGTTCGGTCTGGACAAGGCTGAAAAGGGCGACCGCAAGATTGCGGTGTATGACCTGGGTGGCGGCACGTTCGACGTGTCGATCATCGAAATCGCCGACGTCGACGGTGAAATGCAGTTCGAAGTGCTGTCCACGAACGGCGACACGTTCCTCGGCGGCGAAGACTTCGACCAGCGCATCATCGATTACATCATTTCCGAGTTCAAGAAGGAACAAGGTGTCGACCTGTCGAAAGACGTGCTCGCGCTGCAACGCCTGAAGGAATCGGCTGAAAAGGCGAAGATCGAACTGTCGTCGAGCCAGCAGACCGAAATCAACTTGCCGTACATCACGGCCGACGCATCGGGTCCGAAGCACTTGAACCTGAAGATCACGCGCGCCAAGCTGGAAGCGCTGGTCGAAGAACTGATCGAACGCACGATCGAACCGTGCCGCACCGCAATCAAGGATGCAGGCGTCAAGGTCGGCGAGATCGACGACGTGATCCTGGTCGGCGGTATGACGCGTATGCCGAAGGTGCAGGAAAAGGTTAAGGAATTCTTCGGCAAGGATCCGCGCCGTGACGTGAACCCGGACGAAGCCGTGGCGGTTGGCGCTGCGATTCAAGGTCAGGTTCTGTCGGGCGACCGTAAGGACGTTTTGCTGCTCGACGTGACCCCGCTGTCGCTCGGTATCGAGACGCTCGGCGGCGTGATGACGAAGATGATCAACAAGAACACCACGATCCCGACCAAGCACGCTCAGGTCTACTCGACGGCTGACGACAATCAGGGCGCCGTGACGATCAAGGTGTTCCAGGGCGAGCGCGAAATGGCAGCGGGCAACAAGCTGCTGGGCGAGTTCAACCTCGAAGGTATTCCGCCGGCACCGCGCGGCGTGCCGCAGATCGAAGTGAGCTTCGACATCGACGCGAACGGCATCTTGCACGTCGGCGCGAAAGACAAGGCGACCGGCAAGGAAAACCGCATCACGATCAAGGCGAACTCCGGTCTGTCGGAAGCTGAAATCGAGAAAATGGTGAAGGATGCCGAGGCGAACGCCGAGGAAGACCATAAGCTGCGCGAACTGGCCGATGCCCGCAATCAGGGCGACGCGCTGGTCCACAGCACGAAGAAGGCGCTGACCGAGTACGGCGACAAGATCGAAGCCGCTGAGAAGGAAAAGATCGAAACCGCGCTGAAGGACCTCGAAGACACGCTGAAGAGCGGCGCGAGCGACAAGGCCGCGATCGAAGCGAAGATCGAAGCCGTGGCAACCTCGTCGCAAAAGCTCGGTGAAAAGATGTACGCCGAGATGCAGGCTGAGCAGGGCGCAGCAGGTGCGGCAGCCGGCGCGGCAGGTGCAGCAGGCGCATCGGCAGGCAGCGCTGGCCAGCAACAGGCCGACGACGTGGTCGACGCCGAGTTCAAGGAAGTGAAGAAAGACTAAAGCCGGGTTGCAGTCAGACCGTAAAGCCGCGCACACCACTGTGCGCGGCCCGGCAAAAGCGGGTCGCGCCTTGACGGGCGCGGCTTGCGCTAAAGCGGTGAACGCGCCTGGTGAGCCTTTTGGGCTCTCCGGGCACATTTGTTTTATGGAGGGCGCTGTTCGAACCGCGAATTCGCGGCAAAAATGGCGGCCGGACGAGTCGCGAGACTCCAGCATTCAAAAGGAGCCGCCGCGTGCATCGCGCGGATGGCGTTGAACCGATATGGCGAAACGGGATTACTACGAGGTTCTGGGCGTCGCAAAGAATGCGAGCGACGACGAAATCAAGAAGGCTTATCGCAAGCTCGCGATGAAGCACCACCCCGACCGCAATCCGGGCAACAAGGATTCGGAAGAGCAGTTCAAAGAGGTGAAAGAAGCCTACGAAATGCTCTCGGACTCGCAGAAGCGCGCGGCTTATGACCAGTACGGTCACGCGGGCGTCGATCCGAATATGGGCGGCGCGGGCGCGCAGGGCTTCGGCGGTTTTGCAGACGCATTCGGCGATATTTTCGGCGACATCTTCGGCCAGGCGGCCGGTGGCGCCGCACGCGGCGGTCGCGCGGGTCCGCAGGTGTATCGCGGCGCCGATCTGCGCTACAGCATGGAAATCACGCTCGAACAGGCTGCGCACGGATACGACACGCAAATCCGCGTACCGAGCTGGGTTTCGTGCGAAATCTGTCACGGCGCGGGCGCCAAGCCCGGCACCAAGCCGGAAACCTGCCCGACCTGTAGCGGCTCGGGTTCGGTGCGGATGTCGCAAGGCTTCTTCAGCATCCAGCAAACCTGCCCGAAGTGCCACGGCACCGGCACCTACATCCCCGACCCGTGCACGCATTGCCACGGCGCGGGCAAGGTGAAGGAAACCAAGACGCTCGAAGTGAAGATTCCGGCAGGGATCGACGACGGCATGCGGATCCGTTCGGCCGGCAACGGCGAACCGGGCATCAACGGCGGCCCGTCGGGCGATCTGTACGTCGAGATTCATATCAAGGCGCACACGGTGTTCGAGCGCGATGGCGACGATCTGCATTGCCAGATGCCCATCCCGTTCACGACGGCAGCGCTTGGCGGCGAGATCGAAGTGCCGACGCTCGCAGGTCGCGCAACGTTCACGGTGCCCGAAGGCACGCAGTCGGGCAAGACGTTCCGTCTGCGCGGCAAGGGCATCAAGGGCTTGCGTTCGAGCATCGCCGGCGACCTCTACGTTCACGTGCAGGTCGAAACGCCGGTCAAGCTCACGGACCCCCAGCGCGAATTGCTGCAACAGTTCGAGAAGTCGCTTGTCGAAGGTGGAGCACGGCATAGCCCGCAAAGCAAAAGCTGGTTCGACCGTGTGAAGAGCTTTTTCGATTGACGGTGAACTGAAGTAGGCGGCACGTATGACGGTGGATGCGCGCAGCGCAGTGTTCGCGCTGCTCGACGATTCCGGCTCGACGGATGAGCGACGGACAAGTCGTCTGTACACAGGCTATCTGCATCAAAGACGCTGCGCGAATCCGGCGCAGCTCGAAGCCGTGTGCAACGACGTGTCCGCCGACATCAACGGCGGGCTGTTTGCCGTAATGCTGGCCGACTACGCGTTCGGCCGCGACATGCAGCTCGGCACGCAACATCAGCACACCCGGCAGGATCACGAAACGCAGCGCGGCGATGCCTCGTTGCGTTTTTTATTGTTCGAACGCTGCGTGAAGCTGTCGGCCGATGAGACCGACGCGTGGCTTGCGCAACAGGACGGCGGCGCGGTGGTGCCGTCGGCGGCGGGGATCGGCGGGGTGCGGGCGAGCGTCGACGCGGCGCAGTTCGAGCATGCGATCGCGTCGATTCACGAAGCGTTGTGCAATGGCGATTCGTATCAGGTCAATTACACGTACCGGCTCGGTTTCGACGTGTTCGGGTCGCCGACCGCGCTGTATCGCCGCGTGCGCGCGCGTCAGCCGGTGCCGTTCGGCGCGCTGATCGCGTTGCCGGACGACGAATGGATCCTGTCGTGTTCGCCCGAACTCTTTATCGAGAAGCACGGCGCGATGCTGCGCACGCGCCCGATGAAGGGCACCGCGCCCCGTTCTTCCGACCCGGTTACCGATCGGGCGGCCGCCGATTTTCTCGGCAGCGATCCGAAAAATCGCGCGGAAAACGTGATGATCGTCGATCTGCTGCGCAACGATTTGTCGCGGGTGGCGGAGCTCGGCTCGGTGTCGGTGCCGGCGCTGTTTTCGGTCGAGCCGTACGCATCGGTGTGGCAAATGACGTCCACCGTTCAGGGCCGGTTGCGCGCCCGCACATCGTTCGCATCGATTCTTCGCGCGCTGTTTCCGTGCGGCTCGATCACGGGCGCGCCGAAGCATCGCACGATGCAATTGATCGACGCGCTGGAAAGCACGCCGCGCGGTCTCTACACGGGCGCGATCGGCTGGCTGGACGCGCCCGTCAACAGCGGAATGCCCGCGCTGATTCCGAGCGTCGCGACCGCCGACGATTGCGGCGATTTTTGTCTCTCGGTCACGATCCGTACGTTGACGCTCGACGCGTCGGCGCAAGCGGGCGCGCGGCGAGGGCGTATGGGCATCGGTGCGGGCATCGTGCTCGACAGCGTCGCGGCCGATGAATTCGCGGAGTGCACATTGAAAGCACGCTTTGTCACCGAGGCCGATCCCGGCTTCGAACTGTTCGAAACGATGTACGCGACCCGTGAAACCGGCGTGCGTCATCTCGAACGTCATCTGGCGCGGCTCGAAGCCAGCGCTACCTATCTGGCGTTCCGTTTCGACGAAGCCACGGTTCGCGCGCAACTCGCCGCGCAGTGCGCGGCGTTGCCGGCCGGGAGCGCTCATCGAGTGCGGCTGGCGCTGGATAAACACGGCAATGTCGATCTGGTGACGGGTTTGCTCGCGCCGTTGCACGACGAAACGGCCGGCGTGCTGCTCGGACCGGATCACGGTTTTGCGACGATGCAATCCGGCGACGCGTTGCTGCTGCACAAGACCACGCGCCGCGCCGAATACGACCGCGGCTGGCACGAAGCCGAAGCACACGGCGCGTTCGACATGCTGTTTTTCAACGAGCGCGGCGAGTTGACCGAAGGCGGCCGTTCGAATGTATTCGTGAAGCTGGACGGCCAGTGGTGGACGCCGCCGTTGCGCGTGGGCGTGCTGCCGGGCGTGATGCGCAGCGTGCTGCTCGACGACCCCGCTCTGGGCGCCGCCGAGCGTGTGCTGTCGCGGGACGATGTGCTGAACGCCGAAGCGTTGATGATCTGTAACGCGCTGCGCGGTGCAATGCCGGCGCGCCTGCTCGATACGCCGCAGACGCGCTAGACGAGCGGCGCCGGACGCTTAGAACGTGTGTTCCGGACCGGGGAACGAACCGTCCTTGACCGCACGAACATAGGCCTCGATGGCCGCGAAAATGTTCGGCTGCCCTTGCATGAAATCCTTCACGAAACGCGGTCGCTTGCCGGGGAAAATGCCCAGCATGTCGTGAAGCACCAACACCTGACCCGAACAGTCGATTCCCGCGCCGATGCCGATTGTCGGAATCGAAACCTGTTGCGTCACTTCGCTGGCGAGCAGCGTGGGAATCGCTTCCATCAACAGAAGTTGCGTGCCCGCATCCTGAAATGCGCGTGCGTCGCGCAGCAACTGGTTTGCGCCGGCTTCGGTCTTGCCTTGCACCTTGAAGCCCCCAAACGCGTGCACCGATTGCGGCGTCAGCCCGATGTGCGCGCAGACCGGAATCGAGCGTTCGATCAGAAACCGTACGGTATCGGCGAGCCATTCACCGCCTTCCAGTTTGACCATTTGCGCGCCCGCGCGCATCAGTTCGACCGAGCTCGCATACGCGTCCTCGGGCGTGCCGTAGGTGCCGAACGGCAAATCGGCAATGATCAGCGCCGACGGCTTCGCGCGCACCACGCACGCGGTGTGATACGCGATGTCGGCGAGCGACACCGGCAACGTGGTGGTATGTCCCTGCACGACATTGCCGAGCGAATCGCCGATCAGCAGCGTGTCGACACCCGCACGATCCAGCAACGAAGCGAAGCTCGCGTCGTAGCAGGTCAGCATCGTGATCTTTTCGCCGGCGTCGCGCATCGCCTGGAGCTTCGGCACCGTGATGGCTTTGCGACTCGTTTCCTGCAAATACGTCATAGGTGAATCCGTGAAAAAGAGGGAGCACGCGCGGTGAGCCGGACGACCGCCGAAGCGGTTGCACTTACAGCGCGGTGCCTTTGACAAAGAACTCTTTACGCCCGCGCATCGTTTCGATGCGTTCGGCGAGCAGCGCGAGGTCTGCGTCCGATTCGAGCGGGTTCAGATGTTCCGCGTTGACCGTCAGCACGGGCGTGCTGTCGTAGTGATAGAAAAACTCGTTGTACGCGTCGCACAGCGCGCGCAGATAGGCGTCGCTGATATGCAGTTCCATCGGGATCGCGCGCTTCTGGATGCGCGTGAACAGCACTTCCGGACTCGCCTGCAGATAGACGACGAAATCGGGTGCGGGCGCGGGTGTGTCGATGCGGGCGGCGAGGGCGCGATACAGCTGCCATTCGTCGTCCTGCAAGGTCAGCCGCGCGAAGATGTCGTTCTTCTGCGTCATGAAATCCGCGACCAGCGGCGTGCGCTGGATTTGCGCGGTCGCCACTTCTTGCGCCTGCTGCGCGCGCTGCAACGCGAAATGCAGCTGGACCGGCAGCGCGTAACGCGCGGTGTCGCGATAGAAGCGTTCGAGAAACGGATTGTCCTGCGGCTGTTCGAACAGCGTGCTCATCGACCAGCGTTCGGCCAGCCGACGCGCCAATGACGTCTTACCGACGCCGATCGGCCCTTCGATTGCGAGGTATTGGAACGGTGCGCGGAAATCCGGTGCGGTGACCGTCAGCGGCGTCGCGTTCATGAGCAGCGGCCTTTCGCGGACGCGCCGTTCGCTGCGTCGGCGGGTTCGCCGGCGTCATTCGCGGACAGCGCGTTGAGCATCGGACACTGACACGGCGATTTCATTTTTTCGATGCGCTGATCGGCGACGTGCGCGAGGAACGTGTCGGCGCGGCCTTGTTGCGGAATGGTCAATGCAGCGTCGATTTCGAGCAGCGGCACGAGCACGAACGCGCGCTCGGTGAGACGCGGGTGCGGCACGATTAGGTCGGGTTCTTCGATGGATTGCTCGTCGAACAGCAGGATGTCGATGTCGAGCGTGCGGGGCGCGTTGCGGTAAGGACGCTCGCGGCCGAAGTGATGTTCGATCTGCTGGCATAACGCCAGCAGACGATGGGGCGTCAACGTCGTATCGATCTTCACGACGCAGTTGAAGTAGTCATCGCCGCCCGCGTCGATCGGCGCGGTGCGATAGAGGCTCGATTTGGCGAGCACGGCGATGGTGTGCTGTTGTGCGAGACACACCACCGCGTCTTTCAGGGTCTGGCGCGCATCCCCGAGGTTCGCGCCGAGGCCGAGATAAGCAACCGTCATGGCATAACTTCCTGCAACTTTCGTTCGACGACGACCGGGGCGCGTGCGTCAGCTTTCGTGCGGACCGTCGTCGTGGTCTGAGTCGTGGTCCGCGTCGTCCGCTGGTTGCTCGCTACCCGAGCCGCCTTCCATGGCACCTTCCGCCTTGCGTCGTGCGCCGCTGCGGCGCCGGCGTTTGCGTGGTGCGCGATCCTTGCCGCCTTGCGTGAGCAAGGTTTCGCGCGCTGTGGGGTCGGCTTCGCTGAACTCGGTCCACCAGACACCGACCGCTTCGTCGAGTTCGCCCGACGCGCAGCGCAACAGGAGGAAATCATACCCTGCTCTAAATCTTTGGTGTTCCAGCAGCTTCAGCGCACTGCGGCCCGAGCGTTTTTCGAGGCGCAATTGCAGACCCCAGATTTCGCGCATGTCGGCGGAGAAGCGCTTGTGGATCGCCAGCTTTTCCGTCTGCATGTCGAGCACGTCGTCCATCGCGCGATGCAGCGCGGGAACCGGATACTCGCCGTTCGCTTCGTACTGTTGCCAGCGCTGTTGCACGTCGTGCCACAGCAGCGTCGCGAACAGGAAACCCGGCGACACCGGCTTGCCCGCGGCGACGCGCGCATCCGTGTTGGTCAGCGCGAGCGTGATGAATTTCTCGCCGGTGGGCTGTTCGAGGACCACGTCCAGCAGCGGCAGCAGACCGTGATGCAGACCTTCCTGACGCAGTCGCTTCAGGCAGGCGAGCGCGTGGCCCGACAGCAGCAGCTTCAGCATTTCGTCGAACAGACGCGCGGCGGGCACGTTGTTGATCAGGTCGGCCATCTCGACGATCGGCGCGCGGGTCGCGTCTTCGATCTCGAAGCCGAGTTTCGCTGCGAAGCGCACCACACGCAGCATCCGCACCGGATCTTCGCGATAACGCGTGGCAGGATCGCCGATCATCCGCAGCAGGCGCGCGCGCATGTCGGCCATACCGTTGTGATAGTCGAGCACGGTCTGCGTGGCCGGATCGTAGTACATCGCGTTGATCGTGAAATCGCGACGCGTGGCGTCTTCGTGCTGCTCGCCCCACACGTTGTCGCGCAACACGCGGCCGCTCGCATCTACCGCGTGCGTGCGGCGATCGAGTTCGTCGCGCTTCAGACGGCGCGGCGGCGCGGCGTCGGCGGCGGGCGGATCGACCAGCGCGCGGAACGTCGAGGTCTCGATGATTTCCTGGCCGAACTGCACGTGCACGATCTGGAACCGGCGACCGATGATCCGCGCGCGGCGGAACAGCTTTTGCACCTGATCCGGCGTGGCGTCGGTCGCGACGTCGAAGTCTTTCGGCGCGATCCCGAGCAGCAGATCCCGCACCGCACCGCCGACGATAAACGCACGATGACCGGCCTGTTGCAGACCTTCGGTCACGCGAATCGCGTTGCGGGAAATCAGCGACGGGTCGATGCCGTGGACGTCGGCGGGAATGATCACCGGCGTGTCGGGATCGCGCGCGGTCTTGACGGCGGGGCGCGCCGGCTTCTTGCGCGGTTTCGCGGGAGTGGAGGTGTGCTCGCCGGACGCGTCAGCGTGGCGGGTGTCTTCGGCGTCGCGTGAGGCGCGCCAATCTTCCGGGGGCGTCGAAGTGTCGTCGCCGGAGGCCGGATCCTGTCCGAACAGCTTGCGGATGAGTTTTTTGATCACGAGGGTTGAAAGAGTTCGAGGATGCGCCAGCCTTTGGATTGCGCGTGGGCGCGCAACGTGTCATCGGGATTGGTCGCGATCGGGTCCGTGACTTTTTCGAGCAACGGGATATCGTTGTGCGAATCGCTGTAGAAATAACTGCGATCGAAGTCGGACCACGTTTTGCCGAGCGACGCGAGCCATGCCTCGGTACGCACGATCTTGCCTTCCTTGTAGCTGGGCGTGCCGGTTGGGCGGCCCGTGAACGGCGAATGCGGCTGGCCGTCGGTGGTTTCCACTTCGCAGCCGATCAGCTTGTCGACGCCGAACACGTCGGCGATCGGGCCGGTGATGAATTCGTTGGTAGCGGTGACGATACAGCAGAGATCGCCGGCGTCGCGATGTTCGCGCACCAGTTCGAGCGCGACCGGTGCGATGGTCGGCACGATCACGTCGTTCATGTAGCGCTTGTGCAGATCGGACAACTCCGCGCGCGAGTATTTCGTCAGCGGCGTCAGCATCGCGACCAGGTACGCGTGAATATCGAGCCGGCCGGCTTTGTAGTCGGCGAAAAAGGCGTCGTTTTCACGCGCGAAGCTTTCGGCGTCGACCATGCCGTGCTTCACCATGAAGCGGCCCCATTCGTGGTCGCTGTCAGTGGGGATGAGCGTGTGGTCGAGGTCGAAGAGAGCGAGGTTAGTCATGGGGGCCTATTTTACTTGAAGCGGCTGAAGCGTTAGCGGTTCGCGGATCGTCGACGCCGGGCGAGGCCAGCATCGTGCGCAACAGCGGCAACGTGACGGCGCGTTTCTGCTCGAGCGAGAAGCGGTCGAGCGCGTCGAGCAGGCCCATCAGGCTCGGCATGTCGCGCCGGAAATGCGTCAGCAGATAGGCGGGAACGTCGTCGGCGAGGGCAATGCCACGCTCTTTCGCGGCGTGCTTGAGCACGGCGGCTTTGCCTTCGTCGGCGAGCGGCGCGAGATGGAACACCAGACCCCAGCCGAGCCGCGTGCGCAGGTCTTCACGCACCGCGAGCCCGATCGGCGCGGCGTTGCCGGTGGCGACCAGCGCGCTGGTCGGATGCGCACGCACTTCGTTGAACAGATTGAATAGCGCGATCTGCTGCGCGCCAGACAGGCGGTCGCAATCGTCGATCGCATACAGCGCGACGCGCGGATCGAACGCGAACGCGGCCAGACTGCTCTGCGGGCCGGCGAAATGCGCGTGTCCGGGCGGCGCTTCGTGAACCAGCGCCTGCAACAGATGAGTACGGCCGCAACCGGTTTCGCCCCAGATATAAAAGGAGCGATCGGGCACCGGACCGGCGGCGAGCGCCGTGTCCAGTTCGCGCAGGCGCGTGACGAGTTCAGCGTTCGCGCCGGCAAAGAAGTTGTCGAATGTCGATGGCGGCGGGGTGCCGAGATCGAGCGTCAATTGACGAAGCACAGTCATAAAACCGGAAAATGGGCCGAAGGCGATTTCTACGTATAAAGCACGCCGACTATCGGGTGGCGCGGACACGGCGTAGGAATCGGAGAGTTCGGCTGCAAGGTTGTTCTTTGGTGTCGTCGGACCCGACAGCGGCAAATTCCAGCCAAGCGGCCGTCATCGGTTAAAATCGTATTTTACCGACCTTCTCGCTCTTCCCCATGAATCAACCGAAATCCGCCTCTGACGCCCAAGGTTTGTCGTATCGCGACGCCGGCGTGGACATCGACGCGGGCGACGCCCTCGTCGACGCAATTAAACCCTTTGCCAAGAAGACTTTGCGTGACGGCGTGCTGGGCGGCATCGGCGGGTTCGGCGCACTGTTCGAAGTGCCGAAAAAGTACCGCGAGCCGGTGCTGGTTTCGGGCACGGACGGCGTCGGCACCAAGCTGCGCCTGGCGTTCCAGCTGAACAAGCACGACACGGTCGGCCAGGATCTGGTCGCGATGAGCGTCAACGACATTCTCGTGCAAGGCGCCGAGCCGCTGTTCTTCCTCGACTATTTCGCATGCGGCAAGCTCGACGTCGCGACCGCGGCGACGGTCGTGAAAGGCATCGCTCAAGGCTGCGAACTCGCGGGTTGCGCGCTGATCGGCGGCGAAACCGCTGAAATGCCGGGCATGTATCCGGACGGCGAATACGATCTGGCCGGTTTTGCGGTCGGCGCGGTGGAAAAGAGCAAGATCATCGACGGTAGCACGATCAAGCCGGGCGACGTCGTGCTGGGCCTCGCATCGAGCGGCATCCACTCGAACGGCTTTTCGCTGGTGCGCAAGGTGATCGAGCGCGCGCAGCCGGATCTGAACGCCGATTTCGACGGCCGTTCGCTGGCCGACGCGCTGATGGCGCCCACGCATATTTACGTGAAGCCGCTGCTGGCGTTGATGCAGCAGGTCGAAGTGAAGGGCATGGCCCACATCACCGGCGGCGGCCTGGTCGAGAATATTCCACGCGTGCTGCGCGAAGGCCTGACCGCCGAGCTGGATCATCGCGCTTGGCCGCTGCCGCCGCTGTTCGCATGGCTGCAAAAGCATGGTGGCGTGGCAGATGCCGAGATGCATCGCGTGTTCAATTGCGGGATCGGGATGGCGGTGATCGTCTCGGCCGACGTGGCGGAACAGGCGACCGGCCTGCTGTCGGCGGCGGGCGAACAGGTCTGGACGATCGGCGTGATCCGCGAATCGCAAGCGGGCGAAGCGCAAACGGTGGTGGTCTAAGTTTTAGGCTGATTCCGCTGCTGTTCTGAAAAAGGCCGTCCAGGTGATCCTGGACGGCCTTTTTCGTTGTCGCCGCTGACGCCGCGTGTTCCAGCGCGACCCGTTCAGGTTTCCGGCGTCCGCAACACCGATTCCACCGCGCGCACCGCACGCTCCGTCGCATCGGCCGCGCAGCAATCCACCACCGTGCGTTCCATGCCGCGCAGCCAGGTCAACTGACGCTTGCACAGCTGCCGCGTCGCGAACACGCCTTTGTCGCGCATCGTCGGATAGTCGCACGCGCCGTCGAGATATTCCCAGGCCTGTCGATAGCCGACGCAGCGCATCGACGGCAAACCGAGATGCAAATCGCCGCGCGCGCGCAAGCCTTCCACTTCGGCCAAGAATCCATCCCGCAGCATCGCGTCGAAGCGTCGTTCGATCCGGGCGTGCAATACGCTGCGATCCGACGGCTCCAGCGCTACCGGCACGAAGCGCCAGTCGCGCGCGGCGTCGTCGATGCGGGCGGGCGCGGCCAGCAACGCGGACATCGTGTGTCCCGTCAGCATGAACACTTCGAGCGCGCGCTGGACCCGCTGCGAGTCGTTCGGTGCGAGACGGGCAGCCGTCACGGGATCGACCTGCGCGAGCCGCGCGTGCAACGCCGGCCAGCCGTCGCGGGCCGCGTCGGAATCGAGCGACGCGCGAACCTCGGCGTCGGCCGACGGCAAATCGTTGAGGCCTTGGGTCAGCGCGCGGTAGTACAGCATCGTGCCGCCCACCAGCAACGGCGTGCGGCCGCGCG
The DNA here is from genome assembly GCF_028283785.1 of Paraburkholderia sp. Taxonomy (GTDB): domain Bacteria; phylum Pseudomonadota; class Gammaproteobacteria; order Burkholderiales; family Burkholderiaceae; genus Paraburkholderia. The sequence continues at coordinate 284,569 of NZ_JAPWKB010000019.1, forward strand.
CCGTAATGTCGGCGACGAGGCGCAACGTGTCGGCGCGAAAATCGGCGGCGGAATAAGCATCCAGCGGATCGACGATATCGATCAGATGATGCGGCACGGCGGCCAGTTCGGCCGCGTTTGGCTTCGCGGTGCCGATATCCATTCCGCGATACACCAGCGCCGAATCGACGCTGATGATTTCGACCGGCCGCCGCGACGCGAATGCGAGCGCGGCCGCAGTCTTGCCCGACGCGGTCGGACCGAGCAGGCAGGCAACAGGGGTTGGCGAATTCGCCGTCATCCGCGACTCGCTCATTGGCCGCGCATGAACAGGCGGTCGAGATCCGACAGCGTCAGCTGATACCACGTCGGACGCCCGTGGTTGCATTGATCGGCGCGCTCGGTCGCCTCCATCTGGCGCAGCAGCGCGTTCATTTCATCGAGCGTCAGACGACGGTTCGCGCGCACGGCGTGATGGCAGGCGAGCGTGCCGAGCAGTTCGTGCTGGCGCTCGGTCAGCACGCGCGACGCGCCGTAAGCCTGCAGATCGGCGAGGACGGCGCGCGCGAGCGCTTGCAGATCGGCGTCTTTCAGCAACGCGGGCACGGCGCGAATCGCGATGGTGGTCGGCGACAGCACGGCGAGGTCGAAGCCGAGCGCGTCGAGCGTGTCGCGCGCTTCATCGACGATGCCGATTTCGATCGCGTCGGCGGTCATCGTCAACGGGATCAGCAACGGCTGCACGGCGATAGCGCGATCGGCCATCGCGCTCTTGAACTGCTCGTACAGGATGCGCTCGTGCGCCGCGTGCATATCGACGATCACGAGGCCGCGCGCGTTTTGCGACAGCACGTAGATGCCGTGGATCTGGCCGAGCGCGAAACCGAGCGGTTGCTCGTCCGACATCGGCATCGGCGCTGCGCCGCCGAACGGTGCACCGAAAAACGATGGCGCTTCCGAGGCGCCGTCACGCGCTTCGAGCGTCGTGGTGCCGTCGGCGGTGCCTGCGCCGACGTCGCGTCGTCCGCCGTAGAGCGCGTCGTACAGCGCGAGCGGTTGCGCGACGGGCAAGGTGCCTTGGGTCATCCGCGATTGCCGCAACCAGGTATTGCCGGGCTGCGCGTGGCCGGTGCCCGAACTGCCGAAACCGCCGTTCGAGCCGCTATACGAACCGCCTGAACCGCCGCCGAAGCCGCCGGAAGTCATCCCCGCCACCGCGCCGATGCCGGCCGTGTTGCCGAATCCACCGCCCAACGGGGTCGCGCCGAACGACGCCGGATTCGCGGCGACCGGCGCGATCTGCGCCGAGTGGCCGCCCGACGTGGTTTCCGGCGACGCCCCCGCGTGACGCGCCAACGCGCGCTGCACCGCGTGAAACACGAACTGGTGAATCGAGCGCGAGTCGCGGAAACGCACTTCGATTTTCGACGGATGCACGTTCACGTCCACCGCTTCGGGCGGCAAATCGAGGAACAGCACGTACGACGGATAACGATCGCCGTGCAACACGTCCTGATACGCTGCGCGCACCGCGTGCGTGAGCAGCTTGTCGCGCACGAAGCGGCCGTTGACGAAGAAATACTGCTGGTCGGCGCGGCCGCGGCTTGCGGTCGGCAGGCCGGCGCAACCGAACACGGCCAGCGGCCCGGCGCTTTCGTCGAGCGGCAGATGCGCGGTGGCGAAGGTTTCGCCGAGAATTTTTGCGACGCGGCTGGCGGGATCGGTCGCGTTCCAGTGTTCGACCGGGCGGCCGTTGTGCAGCACCGAGATCGCGACTTCCGGCCGCGACAGCGCCGCGCGACGGATCATCTCCAGACAATGGCCGAGTTCGGTCTGTTCGGTTTTCAGGAATTTGCGGCGCGCGGGCGTGTTGAAGTACAACTCGCGCACTTCGATGGTCGTGCCTTGCGTGCCCGCGGCGGGGCTCAACACGCCAGTCTGCGCATCGATCTTCACCGCGTGCGGCGCGTCGCCGGTGCGGCTCGTAATGAACATCTCCGCCACCGACGCAATCGACGCGAGCGCTTCGCCGCGAAACCCGAGGGTCGCGACGGATTCGAGTTCCGCGAGCGAGCGGATCTTGCTGGTCGCGTGGCGCATCAGCGCGAGCGGCAATTCGCTTTCGGGGATGCCGCAGCCGTCGTCGGTGATGGCAATGCGTTTGACGCCGCCTTCGTCGAGCACGATGCGCAGCGCGCGCGCGCCCGCATCGAGCGCGTTTTCCAGCAATTCTTTCACCACCGACGCCGGCCGCTCGACGACTTCGCCGGCGGCAATCTGGCTGATCAGTTGATCGGGCAGCGGCTGGATCGCGCGCAACGGCCGCGTGGCGGCGATGGAAGCGGTGGCGTCGGCAGCGGCCGACGGCGACGATGCGCCGGATGACAGCGCGTCGACGGCATTTTCGGAGAATTCGGACATGGACGAATTATAACGACTCGCGCGACCCGGCTTCGTCCGTCGGATCGCGGCGCAACCGACGCCGCGCACGTGACGCCGGGTGCGCCCGGCAGACACGAATTGCCACATTTTTTTCTCAGGCGCGTGCGGGCACTTTCGGTATCATGGCGCGGTCAATTTCGGTCGGCGGCGCATCGTACGCCGCCGCTTTCACGCGGGCCACGACGCTGGCCGTTCCCGTCACCGGTCGATCATTAAGGAACCCTTTTGGACACGTTGCTTCAGTTCGCAAACCTCGTCTTGCACATCGACAAGTTTCTCGGGGTCTTCATCCACCAGTACGGCGCGTGGGTCTACGCGGTGCTGTTCCTGATCGTGTTTTGCGAAACCGGCCTCGTGGTGCTGCCGTTTCTGCCGGGCGATTCGCTGCTGTTCATCGGCGGTGCGTTTTGCGCGACCGGCGAGATGAATCTCGGTCTGCTGCTGATTTTGCTGTTCGTCGGCGCGACGGGCGGCAACACGCTGAACTACATGATCGGACGCGCGATCGGGCCGAAGGTGTTCGAGTCGCATATCCCGGTGCTGGAGCGCTTTCTGGATCGCACGGCTTTGCAGAAAACGCACAATTTTTACGAGAAACACGGCGGCAAGACCATCGTGCTCGCGCGCTTTATTCCGGTCGTGCGCACCTTCGCGCCGTTCGTTGCGGGTGTGTCGCGAATGACGTTCAGCCGCTTCCAGCTGTTCAACATCGCCGGCGCGCTGTTCTGGGTGTTGCTGCTGGTGTTGCTCGGCTACTTCTTCGGCAATATCCCGTTTATCCGCCAGTACCTGAATCTGATCGTGCTGGTCGGGATCGGCGCGGCAATCGTGCCGGTGTTGCTCGGCGCGCTGTGGAAAGTGTTCCGCAAGTCGCCGCCGACAGCGGGCGGCCGCTGAGTGGATCGTCGCGCGTCGAAGCGCTGACCGTTTTACGGTTGGCGCTCCGGATGCGAAAAGGCGTCGCGAGTCGAATCGCGACGCCTTTTTTTTGTGTTTTTTTTGATTTCGCTCGTGCGGAGCGCTGGCGATGTGCGGCTTACATCGGCAAGCGGGAATCCGTGTACGGCGACGTTTTGATGACGAGATGCGGCGGCGTGTTCGACTTGATCCGCGCGCGGTGCAACAGCTCGATACCGCACACGGCAATCGCACCGGCTGCGACGTAGGCGAGCGCGCGGACCACGAACGCGTCGGCGTTGCTGAACTGGCCGTAGCGGTTTCGTGCGTCGGAGAAAACCAGAAACGTCAACGCCGCGTCGAGCGTTAGTGCGGAGATCGCGGTCAGCGTGCACATGCTCCGGCGCTTCAGCGCAGTGTCCGGCCAGATCCATTGGCACAGCCCGCATACGGCCAGCACGGCTGCCAGCAGCCCGAAATTCAGAAGCAGAAAGGACAGGAAGTTGCTCACGAGCTTGCCATGAAAGCGTTGGGTGGGCGCGATCATGACATGGCGGTATGTCTCGATAAATCTCAGCCGGCGCGACGGACCGGCGGAAAGCGTCGACGACGGATGATGGGCGGCAGGCGGCGAAAGCGCTCACGCTTGTGTTCTTCGTCGAAGTGCGCAAGCGACGGTTTGACGAGATCGCTGCGAGAGACGATTCCGATCAGCCGCATCGACTGACGATCGGCGACCACTGGCAGCCGTTCCAGCCGATGTACGGCGAGTCGGGTCGCGACAAGGCGACAGGTTTCGCTGGCCAGCGCGAAAACAGGCGTTGTCGCGTGCGTGCTTCGATCATGCTCCGTTGCGCGCTGCGCCTCGAACCATCCGCGATCGGCCATGCCGACCACTGCGCCGTCGCGCACCAATGGATACGCGCGATGTGTCTGCGCTGCGCCAAATCGCGTGTCGAGCACGTCTTGCGCGGACTGGCTGGCGTCGATTGTTTCGACCTCGCGCGTCATCACTTCGTCGACGTAATGCCGTTCCAGCGGATCGACGCCATATTCACGATAAATGTGATAACCGCGCCGCGCGATCTTCTCGGTCATGATCGAACGGCGCATGACGATCGTCGCGAAACCATGCGCCACCAGTGTCGCCGCGAGCAGCGGTAGCAATGCGTTGCTGTCGTGAGTCAGTCCGAACGCGAACACGATCGCGGTGAGCGGCGCACCCAAGGTCGCGCCGAGCGTCGCGGCCATGCAGACCAGCGGCCATAGCGCCGGTTCGCCCCCCGGCAGCACCGGGCCGAGCGCCACACCGAGTCCGGCGCCGAGCATCAGCAACGGCGCAAGCACGCCGCCCGACGTGCCCGAGCCGAGCGCGACGACCCACATCACCGCCTTGACGGCGAGCAGTGCTACAGCCGCCTGCAGCGCAATATTTTGATGCAGAAGATCGCCGATCACGTCATAACCGACGCCGAGCGCGCGCGGTTCCAGATAGCCGCCGATTCCGATCGCGATGCCGCCGAGTGCAGGCCACCACATCCAGTGGATCGGCAGCCTGGCGAACAGATCCTCGACCTTGTATAACGCCGCCGACAAGCCGGACGCCAACGCGCCCGACAGCAAACCCGCAACCACGCACGACAGCAGGGAAATTGCGTCGGGCGGCGAGGTGACAAGCGGGAACAGCGGACCTGCGCCGAACAACGGGATGCGCGCAAAGCCCGCTACCGCACACGCAAGCGCCACCGGTAGAAAGCTGCGCGGGCGCCACTCGAACAATAGTAATTCGACCGCAAGCAGGACGGCTGCGACGGGTGTGCCGAACACGGCGGTCATCCCAGCCGCCGCGCCGGCGACCAGCAGCGTCTTGCGTTCCGCCGCCGTCAGCTTCAGATATTGAGCGATCAGCGAGCCGATAGCGCCGCCCGTCATGATGATCGGACCTTCTGCGCCGAACGGGCCACCACTGCCGATCACAATGCCCGATGACAGCGGTTTCAGAAGCGCGACTTTCGGCGACATGCGGCTTTTGCCGAACAGGATCGCTTCGATCGCCTCGGGAATCCCATGTCCGCGAATCTTGTCCGAGCCGAACCGTGCCATCAGGCCGACGATCAGGCCGCCGATCACCGGCACGACGATCACCCATGCGCCGGGCGCGTGTTGCGCAGGCGAACGATCGACGAATGACAAAGCACCGAAGAAGAACAGATTCGTGAACAGGTGGATCAGGCTCAGCAACAGGAAAGCGGCGAGGGTCGCGACGACGCCGATGCAGGTCGCGAGTGCTGCAATGCGCGGCAAGCGCGTGTTGACGGCGAAATCGCGCTTGTAGGCGTCGTGGTGGCTCATTGCGTCTCCGGATGGCTCGTGGGGCGGGCGGTGCGCTGGAAGGCTAAAGCCCGGCTATAGATCGATCTGCGGCACTGTGAACGCGCCTTTCAACGACTTCAGTTCCGCGCGATGCAACTGCGCGAGCCGCGCGAGCACGCGTTCGCCGTCGTCGAGCAGATGCACTTCGACCTGACGCCGGTCGTGTTCACTGACACGTCGTTTGACGAGACCGGCGGCTTCGCAACGGGTCACCAGCGCGACCACGCTGTGGTGCGCGGCCTGCAGGCGTTCGGCCAACTCGCCGATGGTCGCCCAGTCGCGTTCCGGATAGCCCTTGATATGCAGCATCAAAAGATATTGCAGCGGTGTCACGCCTTCGCTCTGCGCGGCCTGCTCGGAGAAGCGCTCGAAGCGTCGCATCTGATAGCGGAATTCGGAAAGTTGCGCGAAATCGGCTTTGGCGAGTTTGCCGGGTTTGCTGGGAGCGGTCATGCGAGGCTGTGTTCGTGATATGGCGAGGTTGCGCGTGTGGCTGGGATTACGCGCTGTGCTGCTGCGGTTGCTGCGGCTGCGACGTGCGCGGCTGATGTGCTTGCCGGTAAAGCCCCGCGATCAGATCGGCTTGCGTGACCATGCCGGCGATCTGCCGGTCGCGATCCAGCACGGGGATGTGGTGATGCCCGTGGTGCGCGAAGAGCGGCACGAGTTCTGCGATCGGCGTGGCCGCCGACACGCTGTGCACGTGCGTCGTCATCACGTCTTCAACGGTGCGTGCGGGCGTCGCTGCGCCACGTCGAAGCCAGCGGCGCACGCGGATCGTCAGACGCAAAAGCGGATGGCGTCGCGCGGCCAGGTTCGGTCCGACTTTGCCCGGCTTGCGGCGCGTGCGGCTTTTGCGGCTCGTGACGCTTGCCGGCGTGGCGTCGTGCGCGGCCGCTCCGATCAGATCGGCACGCGTGACGATGCCGATCAGGTGGTGCGCAGCGTCCGTCACTGGCAACGCCTTGACCCGATGGCGCTTCAGGATGTCCGACGCGGCCTTGATCTGCGTGTGCGCGGTCACCGAGACGACCTGGTTCGACATGATGTCGGCACAACGGAGTTCCGTGAAGGTTCGCGCGTAGGCCTGTAGCTGCACTTCGCGCAGCAGCGTTTCGAGGTCGTCGGGATCGATGTCGAGCAGTTCGCGTTGACGTCGCAGCACGGCGTCGAGATCGCCGCGTGTGAAGCTGGCAGGTGACGCAGGGGAGAGCGGCTTCGGCTTCGCGGCATCAGACCGGTTCGCATGCGGATAGCGATGGCCGGTGAGCGCGTGATACACGAGCGCCGCGCCGAGCAGCGCGATGGATTGCAGCAGGATCGGCGACACGACGAAGCCGAAACCGAGCGCGCGAATGTCGTGACCGCCGAGCACGGCCGTCAACGCGACCGCACCCGACGGCGGATGCACGCAGCGCAGCGCGAACATACCGGTGATGGCCAGCGCGACGGCGAATGAAGCGGCGATCAACGGATCGGGGATCCAGCGTGCGCAGATCACGCCGAGCGTGGCCGACACCAGATTGCCACCGATGATCGACCACGGCTGCGCGAGCGGACTGGCGGGCACGGCGAACAGCAAAACCGCCGACGCACCCATCGGCGCGACCAGCAGCGGTATCGACGCGGGATGCGCGCCCAGCAGCAGATGCATCACGACGCCGGTACACGCGATCCCCACCAGCGCGCCGAGGCACGCACGCACGCGCTCCGGCCATCTGACGGCGACGGGAGGCGGTGCGAAGGTGCTGAGCCAGCGGAGGACGGGTAGGCGAGCCAAGGTGCGTTGGGGCGGGTCGGGTTGAGGGTGAGCGAGCGCGGCGTTTTCGTGATTATATGTCAACGCGATATAAATCTGCGCGCGGTGGTGGATCGGGGTATGTGCTGATCGCGCAGTCGACGGGGTCGATGCGGGGCAACTCGGGAAGCGGGGGAGGTGGTGTGCGGGCAAGGATTGCGCGGCATCGCTAAAGCGAGCGCGCAAAGAAAAAGGGCTCAGCTTGCGCTGAGCCCTTCAAATCTTTGGTAGGCCGTACGGGATTCGAACCTGTGACCAACGGATTAAAAGTCCGCTGCTCTACCAGCTGAGCTAACGACCCAAAAGAGAAGCGGGATTATAGCGAGCGCTTTGCAGGGCTGTCAACAGTGCCGCATTTTAAATGCGTCAATTCGAGCGCCACCGTCAATAAGAAAAGCCCGAAGCGTGGTGACACGTCCGGGCTTTCCGGCGAGAGGCGCGCGCGTGACGTTCAATGCGGCACTACGCGTACAACGACTGCTACTGCCCATCAACACTACAAAAACCAGCGCTACGCCCGACCACCCGACTACTTGATCTGCGACAGCTTGCCTTGCGCCGTTTGCGCGACGTCAGAGCTGCCGTATTGCGCGACGATCTGCTCGAGCGTCTTCTTGGCCGCTGCCTTCTGGCCTTGCTCGATCTGATTGTTCGCAATCGCGAGCAGCGCTTCGGGCGCACGCGCATGCTGCGGATAGTTCTTCACCACACCTTGCCACGTCGCCGTCGAGCCCTTGTAGTCGCGCAGTGCATACAACGCGTTGCCGAGCCAGTACTGCGCGGTCGGCTGATACGGGCTGTCCGGATACTTCGAAATGAACGTGCGGAACGACACCGCCGCGTTCTTGAAGTCGCCATTGCGAAACTGCTGCGAAGCCGCGTTGAACGATTCGGTTTCACCCGGCTGCACCGTGCCCTGAACGCCGTCCACCGTCTGCTGCTGCGGCTCGAATTTCTTCAGACGCGTGTCCAGATCGGTGTAGTAGTCCTTTTGCTGCTTTTGCAGCGTGGCAAGCTGGTTCGCCTGATCTTCGTTCTGTCCACGCAGCGTTGCAATCTGCTGATTCTGCTGATCGAGACGGTTGGATTGATCGAGGATCGTGCGCTGTGCGGCCGCAAGCTGACTCGACAGGCTATCGGTCTTCGTACGCAGATCGAGGATGGCCTGACGGGCCTGATCGTCGTCGAACATGCCCGCGTGCGCGGGCACGGCCGTGAAGGCCGTCCCCGCGACGCAGGCGGCTGCGGCAAACCGCAGCCAGGAGAAACGAAGCGTCATACGGCTTATCACCCGTTACTGTTGGTACACGAGGTCGGCGCGGCGGTTTTGTGCCCACGACGAATCGTCATGACCGTCAGCTTGCGGCTTTTCCTTGCCCAGGCTCACGGCTTCCATTTGCGAGTCGGTCACGCCCAGCAGCGACAGCGAACGACGCACGGCTTCAGCACGCTTTTGACCCAGTGCCAGGTTGTATTCGCTGGTGCCGCGTTCGTCGGTGTTGCCTTGAATCAGCACGTGACGTTGCGGATGGCTCTTCAGGTAGTTCGCGTGTTGTTGCAGCAGCGATTGATAGTCGCTCTTGACCGAGTAGCTGTCGAAATCGAAATAGATGCTGCGCTTGGCCAGCGGACTATTCGGATCGTTCAGCGGATCGACGTTCACTTGCGCGACGGCGTTCGGGTTCGGTTGCGTGCTGACTGCGCCACCCTTGTTAGCGTTTTCATCGAGCTTGACGCCCGAATGACAGGCAGCCAGTGCACCGACCATCGCCACTGCACATGCGATACGAAGTTTGGACATCATGTTTTACTCTCCTTGTGTTATTGCATAAACGGGCCCCAGGACGGCTCGCGTACGCTGCCGCCCTGAACGGACAGGACCTGCCGGGTTCGACCGTCGGTCGACACTGCGGCCAACACGCCACGGCCGTTCACCTGTGTGGCGTAAAGAATGTACTGACCATTCGCGGCAAAGCTCGGCGATTCGTCATGTGTTGTGTCGGTCAGGCCGGTTGCCGTGCCTGCCTGCAGGTCCTGGAGGTAGAGCTTGAAGCCGCCACCCGTTCGCGAGATATACGCGAGTTCCTTGCCGTCCGGGCTGATTCGCGGACTCGTATTGTAGTTGCCGGTAAACGTCACGCGCTGTGCCGCGCCGGCATTTTCGCCACCGACCGGCATCTTGTAGATCTGCGGCTGGCCGCCGCGATCGCTCGTGAAGTAGATCGACTGGCCGTCCGGCGAGAAGGCCGGTTCGGTGTCGATCGAGGTGCCTTGCGTCAGGCGGCGAAGACCGCTGCCGTCTGCGTTGACGAGGAAGATCTGCGTATTGCCGGTGCGCGACAGCGCGACAGCCAGCGTACGGCCGTCAGGCGACCATGCCGGTGCGCTGTTGTTGCCCTTCTGGTCCGACACGACGATGCGACGGCCCGTGGGCAGATCGTGAATGTAGACGACCGGCTTTTTCTTTTCGAACGACACGTACGCGACCTTCGTGCCGTCAGGCGACCAGGCCGGCGAGATGATCGGCTCGGGGCTGGACAGCGCGATATGCGCATCCTGGCCGTCCGAATCGGAAATCTGCAACTGATAGCGGCCGCCGGTCTTGATCACGTAGGACAGACGCGTCGCGAACACGCCGCGGCCGCCCATCAACTTTGCGTAGATGTAGTCGGCCACCTTGTGCGCGCTCATCCGCAAGCCGCTTTCGGGGCTCACCAGCACGAGGCCGCCAAGGCTTTCGCCCTTGACGGTGTCGTACAGCTTGAAGCGCACTTCGACCTGACCGTTGGCGAGGCGATTGACGCTGCCGGACACGAACGCATTCGCGCCCTTGGCCTTCCAGCTGCCGAGGTCGACGGAATCGGTTTCGGCGACAGGCGCGCTGCCCGCGTCGATGTTGGTGAATTTGCCGCTGCGCTGCAAGTCTTGACGCACGATCGTGCTGACCTGCTGCGGCGAGTTCGCCTCGTTGGCGAAGTTCGCCGTTGCAATCGGGAACTGGGTGGATCCGACGCCTGTCACGAGGACGTTGAGCTGTGCATGGGCGGCGCCACCGGTGGCGATCAGGCACGAAGCTACAAGTGTCCGCAGGCCTAGCTTGGTCATCAAACTCATGCTGTATGGTTTCCCCAAAAACAGGTTTCTAACACTTCACGACAGCAGACAGACTCGCAAAGATCGATTTCGTTCCCGCGCGCGCCGCTCCGGACAAGGCCTGGCGGCGCGCGGGGAATCTCGACGGGCGGTCAGCCTGCCGGACGCAACGTAATGGTAAAGCTGCCCGGCGTCTTGCCGTCCGTATCTTGCGGCATCGGGTCCGAGCGCTGCACGGCGCGTAGCGCGGCGGCGTCCCAGGCGTCGTTGCCGCTGCTATGCCGGATGGTTGCGCTCAGCAACGTGCCGGTCGGCGCGCAACGCACGGCTACCACGGTTTCGAGGCCAGTGGTTTCGCCTCCCCAGACGATGTTCGGACCCACGCGACGCTTGACCTTGTCGGCGTAACCCGGCGACGTCGCATTGCCGCCCGAGCCGCTGCCGGCACCGCTCTTGCCCAGACCGTTGCTCGACGAGCTGTCGCCGCCGGCCATGCCTTGCATCTGCGAGAGCCGCTGACGGCGTTCCTGGTCGAGCTTTTTCGCGTCGGCCGAGGCCTGCGCCGCCGCCTTGGCCTTCGCGGCCTTCTGCGCGTCAGCCTTCTTCTGCGCGTCGGCCTGCGCCTGTTTGTCAGCCTGCTCCTGCTGTTCCTTCAGTTCCTGCTGCTTTTGCAACTGCTGCTGCTTTTGCTGATCGGCGAGCTGTTGCTGCTTGAGCTTGTCGGCTTGCTGCTGTTGCTGCTGCTTGAGCTTCGCCGCTGCGGCTGCCTTCTGCGCGGCGAGTTGCGCGGCCTGGTCGGCGGCAAGCTGTTGCTGGCGCTTCGCCTCGGCTTCCTGCTGCTGCTTCAGCTGACGTTGCTGCTCGGCCAGTTGGGCTTCACGCGCGGCCTGCTGTTGCTGCTGACGCTTCTTTTCCTGCAGCGCGATATCCGCCTGCTCGTCGGGGACGGGCGGCGGGGCAGGCGCGACCGGCGCCGGCGGTGTGGGCGTGGGCGTCGGCAACGGCGTATCGGGGACGGCGGTCCACAGTTCGGCTTCGGCGCCCTCGGGCGTGCTGTTTTGCCACTGGATGCCGTGATACAGGAAAAATCCGAGCAGCGCGTGCATCACCAGCGCGAGCACAAAAGCTCGCCAGGTGCCGCGTTCGCTCGGCGGCCGGACGGGACGGTTGGATCGCTGCTCTCGACTCATTGCGATTTGACGAGCAAGCCAACGCGTTTGACGCCGCGCGCCTTCAGATCGGACATCACGTTCATCACGACTTCGTACTTGACGGTCTTGTCGGCGGCGATCACGACCGGTTGATCCGGATGCGCCGCCTGACGATCGGTGACGAAACCGTCGAGGTCGGCTTTGCTCATGTCTTCCTGCTGCATCGCGCCGGCGTCGTCCTTGTACTTGACGCTCATGTTGCCGTCGGCGCGGATGTTGACGACGACGGGCGGCGTTTGCTGCTGCGGCGCGGCGCCGCCGACGGTCGGCAGATTGACGATCGACGGTGCGACCAGCGGCGCGGTCACCATGAAGATCACGAGCAGCACGAGCATCACGTCGATGTACGGCACGACGTTGATGTCGGCCATGGCACGGCGCGAACGGCTGCCGCGCATGCTGGAGTTGCTTGAACCGGCCATCGTGTGCTCCTTACTGCGCCTGGCGCTGAAGAATGTTCGAGAACTCTTCGATGAAGGTTTCGAAGCGGATCGCGAGGCGGTCGATATCGTGGGCGTAGCGGTTGTAGGCGACCACGGCCGGAATCGCGGCGAACAGACCGATGGCGGTTGCCGTCAGCGCTTCCGCGATGCCCGGCGCGACGTTCGCGAGCGTGGCCTGCTGGACGTTCGCGAGACCGCGGAACGCGTTCATGATCCCCCAGACCGTGCCGAACAGACCGATGTACGGGCTGACCGAACCCACCGACGCGAGGAACGCGAGGTTGGCTTCGAGCACGTCCATTTCACGCTGGAACGCGGCGCGCATCGCGCGACGGGCGCCGTCGAGGATCAGGCCCGGATCGTTGAGCCGCTTTTCCTTGCCCTTCAGGAATTCACGCATGCCCGATTCGAAGATGCGTTCGAGCGCGCCGATGGTGTGACGGTTGTTGGCTGCGCTCTGATACAGCGCCTGCAGGTCGCCGCCCGACCAGAAATCGCGTTCGAAACGCTCGGTTTGCGCGCGGGCGCGACGGATCGCAAACCACTTGCGGAAGATAAAAGTCCAAGACAGCAGCGACAGCAACAGCAGCAGGGCCATTACCGCCTGCGCCAGCAGGCTCGCGTTGAGGACGAGAGAAATGATCGACAGATCTTGTGTAGTGTTCATAAAGGTTCGCTGTAACGTCCCGGAAGGGGGCGTCCGGCTGCAAGTTCTGACGAAGCATTCCGTGAGGAATCCGGAAGCTTCGGGGCGTTGCAAGCCGAACCATGCTTTGTGCTGCTTGATCGATATGAGTTCACTGGCCCCGGTAACAACGGGACTCGGTGAATGTCCGTTGACACGTGGGTGGCCGTAAACCCTAAGTTGTTCCGTTCGACGCGTTTGCCCCGCTATTCGCGACGGTTGGCTGCGTCACGCCCGCTGTGCCGGGCGCTTCGATGCCCGGTCCGCGTCGCAGCGCGGCCAGTACCGGCGCGGGAATCGCAGCCGGGCGCAGCGCGTCGCGATCGACACAGCCGACGCGGATGGTCCCTGTAGCAAGCAGCGTGCCGTCGCGCCACGCTTCCTGCGCGAAATCGACGGATGCACGCCCCAGCCGGGCGATCCGGCTGACGACTTCGATTACGTCATCGAGGCGGGCCGGGGCTTTGTAGTCCATCGCGGTACTGCTGACGATGAACAGCGCGCCGGTTTCGTCGGCGAGACGGCGCTGGTCGATTCCACACGCACGTAGCCATTCGGTGCGCGCCCGTTCGAAAAACTTGAGGTAATTCGCGTAAAACACGATGCCGCCCGCGTCGGTATCTTCGTAGTACACGCGAACCGGCCACGTGAACCCGATTTCCGCGCCGGGCTGGCTGGCGGATAGTTTCATGGCGGGCATTTTACCGGATCGGCCAGGCCGAAGCGCTTTTCGAGCGACGTATCCCGCCGGCCGGTTGCCGGGCGGGGCGCAGCGCGATTCGAACGAGCGAATGCGCTGCGTCGCGATTCGGTCCGGCGGCGGGGCGGCCGGCCAATTTTCCTTATTAATCAGATGATTGACGGCGATATCCGCCAATCATTGCCGGACATTTCAGCCGCGATGGATCGACAGCCCCGCGAAAGCTTGCGCGACGGGCATCAGCTCGATTGTATTGACGTTGACGTGCGCGGGACGCGTTGCGATCCAGTAGATCGACTCGGCGATATCTTCGGCCGTGAGCGGCTGGACGTTCTGATAGACGTTGGCCGCTTTCGCGTCGTCGCCGTGGAAGCGCACGTTCGAGAATTCGGTGCCGCCGCAAAGGCCCGGCTCGACGTCGGTCACGCGGATCGCGGTGCCGCTCAGGTCGGCGCGCAGATTCAGGCTGAACTGGCGCACGAACGCCTTGGTCGCGCCGTAGACGTTGCCCCCCGCGTAGGGGTAGGTGCCCGCGACCGAGCCCAGATTCACCACATGGCCGCGATTGCGCTCGACCATGCCCGGCAGCAGTGCGCGCGTGACCTGCACGAGTCCTGTGCAGTTGGTGTCGATCATCGTGGTCCAGTCGTCGAGCGATGCACGTTGCGCCGGTTCGAGGCCGAGCGCGAGACCGGCGTTGTTGACCAGCAGGTCGATGGCAGCGAAATCGGCCGGCAGCGATGCGACGGCTTTTTCGATGCTGGCGTTGTCGCGGACGTCGAGTTCGACCGGCAGCAGCGCGTCGCCGAGCTCGGCTGCGAGCGCGTCCAGACGATCCTTGCGGCGGGCGGTTGCGACGACCTTATGGCCGCCGTTCACGAAAGCGCGGGCGATGGCGGCGCCGAATCCTGCGGACGCGCCGGTTACGAATACGATCATTGCAGTTCCCTGGTCGGTAAGAGAAAAAGGTCCCCAGCCTACTTGCAATATTGCGCTGCGGCAAGAACGCGGGACATTCGATACGGCGGGCCTCACGGTCGCGCGGCGGTCCGGTGCGACGGCGTCGTGAGCGTGGTTGGAGCGGCAGTTGACACACGGTTTTCATCGGGTTTCGATATACCTTTCAGGCGCCCGCCGCCCGGCCTCGAAGGCCGCGTGGGGAAGGCGCGAGCCGGGCCGCCGGTTGCCTATTCGAGACGGTTCCAATACACTTACGCGCTCATCCCTGCGTGACTGGCGATAGAACCAAACAGGTTCAAGGTGGAGCAACCCACCGTGAAGCGCAGGGTGCCGTTTTGCCGTTCGCCTGGGCAGCCGTGATTCGCGCGCTTGATAGCGCTGCCGTTGGCTGTCCCCGCTCGCGTGTGCCGTATCCCATCCGCCACGTCAGGGCTGGCCCAGCCGCCAGCAGCGCCGCGTACCCGCTACGCCGGTTACACGTTCTGCGCACAATCCGGTCAACCTGAAAACACTCAACGGAACCCGTATGTTTGACAGAGCCCAAAGCACCATCGCCAACGTCGATCCCGAACTCTGGGCGGTGATCGAGCAGGAAAACCGCCGTCAGGAAGAGCACATCGAACTGATCGCGTCGGAAAACTATACGAGCCCGGCCGTGATGGCCGCACAGGGCTCGCAGCTCACCAACAAATACGCCGAAGGTTATCCGGGCAAGCGCTACTACGGCGGTTGCGAATTCGTGGACATCGCCGAGCAGCTGGCGATCGATCGCGTGAAGGCACTGTTCGGCGCGGAAGCGGCCAACGTGCAGCCGAACTCCGGCTCGCAGGCCAACCAGGGCGTGTTCTTCGCGATGCTCAAGCCGGGCGACACGATCATGGGCATGAGCCTCGCGCACGGCGGTCACCTTACGCACGGCTCGCCGGTCAACATGTCGGGAAAGTGGTTCAACGTGGTCAGCTACGGCCTGAACGAAGCCGAAGACATCGACTACGAAGCCGCGGAAAAGCTCGCGCAGGAACACAAGCCGAAGCTGATCGTCGCAGGCGCGTCGGCGTTTGCGCTGCGCATCGATTTCGAACGTCTGTCGAAGATCGCGAAGTCGGTGGGTGCGTATTTCATGGTCGACATGGCGCATTACGCCGGTCTGATCGCCGCGGGTGTGTATCCGAACCCGGTGCCGTTCGCCGACTTCGTCACGACCACCACGCACAAGAGCCTGCGCGGCCCGCGCGGCGGCGTGATCCTGATGAAGGCCGAGTTCGAGAAGCAGATCAACTCGGCGATCTTCCCGGGCATTCAGGGCGGTCCGCTGATGCATGTGATCGCCGGCAAGGCGGTGGCGTTCAAGGAAGCACTGTCGCCGGAATTCAAGGAATACCAGCAACAGGTCGTCGAAAATGCACGCGTGCTGGCTGAAACGCTGGTCAAGCGCGGTCTGCGGATCGTCTCGGGCCGCACCGAAAGCCACGTGATGCTGGTCGATCTGCGCGCGAAGAACATCACCGGCAAGGCAGCGGAAGCAGCACTGGGCGCGGCGCATATCACGGTCAACAAGAACGCGATCCCGAACGATCCGGAAAAGCCGTTCGTCACGAGCGGTGTGCGTCTGGGCTCGCCGGCAATGACCACGCGCGGTTTCGGCGTGAAGGAAGCGGAGATCGTGGGCAACCTGATCGCCGACGTGCTGGACAATCCGGAAGACACAGCGAACATCGAGCGCGTGCGTGGCCAGGTTGCCGAGCTGACGCAACGCTTCCCGGTTTATCGCTAAGCAACCATGCACTGCCCCTTCTGCCGGCACGACGATACGCAGGTCGTTGATTCCCGCGTATCCGAAGACGGCGCCGCGATTCGCCGGCGCCGCCGCTGCACGGCCTGCGACAAACGTTTTACGACGTATGAGCGGGTCGAGCTGGCATTGCCGGCGGTCGTCAAGAAGGACGGTAGCCGCACGGAATTCGACCGCCGCAAGATCGTCGCGAGCATGCAACTGGCGCTGCGCAAGCGCCCGGTTGCGGCAGACGCGATCGACGCGGCCGTCGCCCGTATCGAATATCAGTTGTTGGGCAGCGGCGAGCGCGAAATCCGCAGCGAACGTCTCGGCGAACTCGTGATGAACGAGTTGCGCCAGCTCGACACCATCGCCTACGTGCGTTTTGCGTCCGTGTACCGGCGCTTCGAAGACGTCTCCGAATTCGAAGACGTGATCGAGGAATTCCGCCGCGCGGCCTCGCCGCCCAAGCCTCCCCGCAAACGCTGAGCGTTCGCGAGCCTGCATGGCTCGCTTCGTTTCGCGCATCTGTCTGCCCGATCGACGCGCTCGCGTCCGTTGCGTTGATTGCATCCCGATTCCCTCCGTTTTTTCCGCTGCCACGGTGTTGCTGCGTGCATTGTTGCGCGTGTTTTTAGCGCGCGCCACTCGGCCATCCGGCTAATTGTGCGCATCCGTTTGCGTCGATAGAGTCACTGCGTTCTCCGTCAAAGCTCAGGGATGCAGATGAAATGGACTCGTTTATCGCGGCCTTCGCGGCCCGGCTTCACGCTGGTCGAAACGTTGGTGGTGCTCGTGCTGCTCGCGATCATCGCCGTCATGGCAACGCCTTCGTTCGTCACGTGGCGCATCCGCGATCAGGTCGATGCGCGGGCGCGGGCATTAGCATCGACGCTGGTGTTCGCCCGCAGCGAAGCGCTCAAGCGCGGCGTGCGCGTGACCGTGTGCCGGGTGGACGCCGCGCGCCATTGTCTGGCGTCGGGACAGCCGTGCCGGCCGGGTGCAACGGACTGGTCGTGTGGTTGGGCCGTCACGGTCGAGCATGCGGGCCAGCCGTCGTTGCTGCATGCGCAGCCCGAACTTGTGTCGGTCAGCGTCGTCGGAACGCAGACCAGTCTGGTGTTTACGCCGCCGGCCGGACAGTTGATCGGCAGCTTTCGTAGCTTCGATTTCGCACCGCGCGTGACGTCGAAAGCGACCCAAGGCGACGGCTGGCGTCGCTGTGTGCGAATCGCCGCGGGCGGACGCGCGCGCGTGGCCGATGGCGCGTGCGGGACGTCGTCATGAGCGCACGTTTTCATCAGCGCGCGACGCCCGCGCCGGTCGTGCCGATCACGCGGACAGCGAAGCCAGCACCACCAACGCGTTTATCCAGACCGCCGCAGCCGGCACAGATCCCGCGCGCGATCAGCCTTCGCGGCGGCACCTTGATCGAAGTCCTGTTTGCGGTGGCGTTGATGGCGACGACTGCGCTCGGCCTGATTGCGGTCGAACTGTGGACCGCGCGCGAGGCCCGCGCCGCGTCGCTACGCGAGCGGGCACTGTTCGTCGCGGATGCGCTCGTGGAAATTTCGCGCGCACCGTCACGCGACGACGCGGCATACCGGTTGTGGGCGAGTCGCGCGTCGACGATGTTGCCGTCCGGCGAGGCCGCGCTCGACGCACGCGGTAGCGGGGCATCCGTGGCACGCGTGACGTGGGCGGTGTCACACAATTTGCCGCCCGGCGACGTGATCGACAAACCCGAATCGTGCGGCGACGTGTCGGTTCCGGCAGGTAGCGGCTGTGTCGCGCTGGCGTTCGTCCCATGACCCCGCATCGTTTATCGCGCGGCGCGTCGACCCATATCGCGTCCCGGCTCGCGTCGAACAGCGGTCCCGAATTTCCGCGTCTGACGAGCGGCCACACGTTGATCGAACTGGCGATTGCGGTCGTGCTCGGGCTGCTCGTCACGGCGGGTGCGGTGTCGTTGTACCGCTCGCAGCGCGCCGCGTTCACGCGTGCCGCCGACGACGTGCAGATTCGCGAAGCCGGGCTCACCGCACTGACGCTGATCGGGCAGCAGATCCAGATGGCCGGTTTCGCTCCCGCCGACGCAACACCGGGCGCCACACCACCGACGCTGTCAGGTTGCACGGCAGCGCGTCCGTCGGGCGGTGACGAAAGTCTGTCGTGCGAGACGCTGGCAGGACGCTCGGACGGCATCGCGGTGCGCTATATCGGCGATACCGTGTCGACCTGGCCGTCCGCCACCGGCCAACCGACGGATTGCCTCGGGCAGATCGTCGGCGTCGGCAGCGCGGCGGCGGGCGCGCAGGGCGTGCTGATCGTCAACCGTTACTACGCCAAGCCAAGCGCATCGACCGGCGAGCCGGAGCTGTATTGCGAAGGCAATGGCAAGACGGGTTCGGCGCAACCGCTGGTCGAAGGCGTCGAACGTCTGCGGTTTCGTTACTGGATCGACGGCACGCCGGGCGCGCTCGACGCGTCGGCGGTGACGTCGTCACAGTGGGCCGATGTGGTCGCCGTCGATATGTGCGTGCTGGTGCGCGGCGCGCCGCAAGCCCGACGGGTTCGCTACGTCGATTGCGACGGCGTAAGCACGCTCGGCACGGACCTGCGCGCGCGGCAGACCTTCTGGCGCAGGGTTGCGGTGCGCAATCGCGAACGGAGCGCGTCGTGAGCTCGCGCGTCAGACCCGGCACGACCGGTGTACGTGCCCGAGGCGCTGCGCTGCCGATCGTGCTGCTGATCTCATCGATGATGCTGACCACGGCCGCCGCGTGGTTCGACACGTCGCTGGCGGCGGCGCGCGCGGCACGCAACATCGCCGGTCACGTGAGCGCGTTTCATGCCGCGGATTCGATGCTGCGCGTGTGCGCGCGTGCCGTGCTCAGCGGCGCTGCGACTGTCGTCGCCGGTACGCCGGGTGTCACGACGGAGCCGGTCGCGTGGAAGTCGTCCGCCACGTTCGATAGTCGCGCGGTCTCGTCGTTTGCGGCGTCGTCCGCGTCGTGGCCGGGAACGGCCAAGCCGCCGCAATGCGTCGCGGAAACGTGGCAGATCGCCGGGCGACCGTCGGTGCGTGGCTATCTTTTGACGGCGCGTGGCTACGGTCAATCGGAGGACATCCAGGCGTGGTTGCAGCTGCAACTGGCCGTCGATGGCGACCAGGTCGAACGGCACTGGCGGCGCATCGCGTCGCGGCCGTTCTAGATGGAGACGATGGAAATGACGATGAAGAAGATGAAGAATGGAACGGAAACCGCGTATGCCGACGCGTTCACGCTGATCGAACTGGTGATCGCGCTGGCGATTGCCGCGATCCTTGCGGCGTTCGCGGTGCCGTCGTATCGCACGCATGTCGTGCACACGCATCGGGTCGATGCGGCGACGGCGTTGTATCGCGCGGCGCAGTTCGTCGAAGCCGACACGTCGGCGGGCGTGAGCGCAACGCAGGGCGGCGCTTCGCAAAACGGCGGCGTGCCGGTGTTGCCCGTTGGTGTGGATCAGGCGCCGTCGTTCGGGGCGGCGATTTATCGGCTGAGCATCCTGCCCGCCGATCAAACCAACGGTGGCTATGCGGTCGAGGCGCGTCCGTCGGAAACCGGCCCGATGCGCGACGATGCGTGCGGCGTTTTCATCCTCGACGCGACGGGTCTGCGCACCAATCGCGGCCCCGACGGCAATGCCGCAGCCGACAACATGAACTGCTGGAACGCTAAATGACGATGCAGCGAATGCGGCGGGAGTTGCGCGAACCTTCGCAGAAACCGTACACCGCACGTCGCACGACGAAAGGCGCGGTTATCGCGCCATCCGGAAATCCGCGCTCAACGATCCGCTGCGGGCGGTTTGGACCTGGCTTCGTCGCGGACCTGTTTGTAGATCCGGTAGCCTTCCCATGCCGCCAGCGCGAGGCTGCCCCACTTGAGCGCGGGCTTCGCGCCTGCGGCGACGGTCGAGCGCAGCGGCTTGGCGAGCGCCATCGACGCCAGCGAACTGATCAACGGATATTCCTTCAGCAGCGCACCGAAGCCGGCCATGCTGCCCGATTTGGTGCCCATTCGTGCACCGGCAAAACCCGGCACGAGGAATTTGAGCCAGCTGAAATGCGTGACGGCTTCGCGCAGTTCGACGGTGGCCTGGGCGAGTTCCATGCGCTCCACATCGGCCCGCACGAGCAGCAGTTCCTTGCGCAGCGCACGCATATGCGGCGCGCTCAGGTCCTTCGGCGCATGGCGTCTGGTGCGGTAGGCATTGTCCGGATAAGGGTTGCTCATGGCAGAGGGGCGGTGAGTAGTGACTGGAAAGGGATCGGCGATATGACCACGACGAAAGCATCGAAACCGTATCGGGCGGCGCGAGCCGCCCTAACGTGATTACTTTCGAAACAGATCGCGGTCTTTGTCGAATTCCGCCAGCGTCGCTTCGAAGACAAACGGCGCGTGACGGATGCCGTTGCGCGCTTTCATCGCGCAGACCACTGCGGCGATCGCGTAGACGCCGGTGATGCCCGCCAGCGACTGCCAGCGGTAAGTGTCCCAAAACGCAATGGCGACCAAGGCGGTCAGCGCGATCAACGCCATCGTTGCGAGCATCATGGCCGCCAGGCCGAGGAACAGCACGCTCAGCAGGCGTGTCTTTTCTTCAGCGAGTTCGATCCCAACCAGTTCGAGCCGGGTTTGCAGAATCGAAAAAACGGAACCGAGGATGCGGCGCAATGGGCCGTGATCTCCGCGCTGCGATTGTGTATCGATCGTCATGGCTTATGTGCGGTGCGCGTGGAGGTACGCTGAACGCGGCGCCCGGCGAAGGGTGCCGGACGGTTCGTTCAGCGACAAGCCGGAAGCGGCTCCGGCAGCGACGCCACGTATGCGCCGGCGAGCGCCCGCAGGCGCTGCGACGCGTACCGGCGTGCTTACTTGCGGTTGATCAGCAAGCCGACCAGCACGCCGATACCGGCCGCGATGCCGATCGACGACCACGGATGTTCATGCACGTAGTCGTCCGTGGCACGAGCGGCTTTCTTGCCTTTCTCGACGACCACGACCTGCACGTCCGCCGCCTTTTCCTTGGCCTGTTTGAGCCGGGACAGCGCGGTTTCGCGCAGCTCGGAAGCGCGCTCGCCGGTGGCGCTCGCGGCCTGTTTCAGCAGGTCTTCCGCGTCCGAGAGGACGGTTTTGATATCGGACATCAATCTCTCCTTGTTGACTTCTGACATTGACTGCTCCCTTCGTGTCACGCCACGCATGAATCGTAGCTAAAGAAACCGCCGCTGGCGAGGACAGTACGCCTCGTGCAACAGAACGCACGAAACGTTCCTGCAATGGCGGCTCCGTTTGCTTCACGCTAATGATGCATCACGTGGGCAGATGATCTCGCACTTGATTGAGTTGATCTGTCCCGCAAAGTTTCCCTCATCGCGCCCGAAATTACAAAAATTCATAAAGTTCTAACGGGATAATGGTTCATTGTGACTTGGTGTTCCCGTATGCTTTCAATCTCGCGGACCCACAGGCTTGCCTGAACGGGGTGGTTCGAACATTTCACGGAGCTGCATCATGAGTCTACGTCTGGGCGATATCGCGCCGGATTTCGAACAGGATTCGAGCATTGGCCGTATCAAGTTCCACGAATGGCTCGGCAATAGCTGGGGCGTGCTGTTTTCGCATCCGGCCGACTTCACGCCGGTCTGCACCACCGAACTCGGCCTGACCGCGAAGCTGGCGGGCGAGTTCGAAAAGCGTAACGTCAAGACGATCGCGCTGTCGGTGGATAGCGCCGAGTCGCATGGCGAGTGGATCAAGGACATCAACGAAACGCAAGCCGCGAGCGTCGGTTTTCCGATTCTGGCCGACGGCGACCGCAAGGTGTCGGAGTTGTACGACATGATTCACCCGAACGCGAATGCCACGCTGACCGTGCGCTCGCTGTTCGTGATCGATCCGAAAAAGACGGTGCGCCTGATCATCACGTATCCGGCCAGCACCGGCCGCAATTTCGACGAAGTGCTGCGCGTGATCGACTCGCTGCAACTGACCGACAGTCACTCGGTGGCGACGCCGGGCAACTGGAAGCAGGGCGATGACGTCGTGATCGTGCCGTCGCTGAAAGACGAAGAAGTGATCAAGCAGAAATTCCCGAAGGGCTATAAGGCGCTGCGTCCGTATCTGCGCATGACGCCGCAGCCGGACCTGAAATAAGCGGCAACGCAAGCGAGCAACAACGCAACGCGTGAACCAAAGCAAAAAAGGCCGACCGGGCAACCGGTCGGCCTTTTTATTTCCGTTCACGCATCCTTAGCTGACTTCCATCGCTGACTCAGAAGAACGCCTGAATCCCCGTTTGCGCGCGTCCGAGAATCAGCGCGTGAATGTCGTGCGTGCCTTCGTACGTGTTCACGACTTCGAGATTCACCAGGTGTCGCGCGACGCCGAACTCGTCCGAAATGCCGTTGCCGCCGAGCATGTCACGGGCAAGCCGTGCGACGTCGAGCGCCTTGCCGCACGAGTTGCGCTTCATGATCGATGTGATCTCGACAGCGGCCGTGCCTTCGTCTTTCATCCGACCGAGCCGCAACACGCCTTGCAGGCCGAGCGTGATTTCGGTCTGCATGTCGGCGAGTTTTTTCTGGATCAACTGGTTCGCGGCGAGCGGCCGGCCGAACTGTGTACGGTCGAGCGTGTACTGACGCGCGGTGTGCCAGCACGCTTCGGCGGCGCCGAGCGCGCCCCACGCGATGCCGTAGCGCGCCGAATTCAGACACGTGAACGGTCCGCGCAGACCGCGCACTTCCGGAAACATGTTTTCTTCCGGCACGAACACCTCGTCGAGCACGATCTCGCCGGTGATCGACGCGCGCAGACCGACCTTGCTGTGGATCGTCGGCGCGCTCAAACCCTTCCAGCCTTTTTCGAGCACGAAGCCGCGGATTTCGTCCTTGCCGTCGCGTTCGAGTTTCGCCCACACGACGAACACGTCGGCGATCGGCGAATTGGTGATCCACATCTTCGCGCCCGACAGCGAATAGCCGCCGTCCACTTTCTTCGCGCGCGTGACCATGCTGCCCGGATCGGAGCCGTGGTTCGGCTCGGTCAGCCCGAAGCAGCCGATCCATTCGCCCGTCGCGAGCTTGGGCAGGTACTTCGCCTTTTGCGCGTCGGAGCCGAATTCGTAGATCGGCACCATCACCAGCGACGACTGCACCGACATCATCGACCGGTAGCCGGAATCGACGCGTTCCACTTCGCGCGCGATCAGGCCGTAGCTCACGTAGTTCAAACCCGGACCGCCGTATTGCTCAGGAATGGTCGGGCCGAGCAGACCGAGTTCGCCCATTTCACGAAAGATTTCGATGTCGGTTTTTTCGTGGCGGAAGGCTTCGGTGACGCGCGGCGCAAGTTTGTCCTGCGCGTAGGCGCGCGCGGCGTCGCGCACCATCCGTTCGTCTTCTTCGAGCTGCTGATCGAGCAACAGCGGATCTTCCCAGTGAAACTGCGCGGCGTCGGCCATGATGCGTATCTCCTGATTTTTCGTCCTTCGCGACCTGACGCAAAGGCGTGAATCCGTAACGGATGACGAGACTCGGTGCTTGACTCAAGTTCCGCTATGCGAAACAATGTTTTGAAAATCAGCCTTGAGTGTAGCATTCGATGACAACCGCCTCCAACTCCACCGAAGCCATCGACGAACGCAAATTCGTCGTTGCGCTGGCTCGCGGACTCGACTTGCTGCGCGCATTCCGGCCGGGCGAAACGATGCTCGGCAATCGGGATTTCGTCGAGCGCACGGGTTTGCCGAAGGCGACCGTCAATCGGCTTGCGTACACGTTGACGGTGCTCGGCTATCTGCGGCTCGATGCGACGCTCGGCAAATATGCGCTCGACGCCGGCGTGTTGTCGCTCGGTTTTTCGCTGCTCGCGGGCACCGACACGCTCGAACTCGCTCGCCCGCATATGCGCAATTTCGCGCGTGAAGTGGGCGCGGCGGTGTCGCTCGGCTGTCGCGACGGGCTGGACATGATCTATCTGGAGACGATCCGCAGCGAGACCGCGTTGACCCTGGGTCTCGCGTCGGGTTCGCGCCTGTCGATGCTGACGAGTTCGATGGGCCGCGCGTATCTCGCGGTGCAGACGCCGGAGGTTCGCGACGCGTTGCTGGCCGATCTGAAGAAGGCGGCGAACAGGGAAAAGACCAAGGGCGGCGCGCGCCTCGTCGACGAAGCGCAGCGGGAGATCGACGGGTTTGGGCGCGAGCGGTGCTGCTTTTCGTTTCGTGCGTGGCACGACGATGTGAACGCAGTTGCCGTGCCGTTTCGGGAGCCGCGCGAAGGGCGGTGGCTGGTGTTGAGTTGCAGCGGCCCGGCGTCGTCGATGGGCGAAGCGGTGTTTCGCGAAAGCGTTGCGCCCCGGCTGAAAGCGTTGGCCCGCAGACTCGGCGACACCGGCTGATCCAACTGATCCGTTCGAGCCGGCCAGCCGCGCTAGTTCAAACCGCGCGGCCCTGAGGCTTCGTCACCGCAAACACCGGCCCTTGCACGAAGCGCACATCGTATTGCTGCAACAGGTCGAACTGCGCTTCGTCCAGCACGCGGCTGAAAATCAGCGGAATCCGCAAGCGGTTCGCATAACCGACCAGCGGCTTCACCATGCCGTCGCGCAACGCGGCCGGCGCATCCATCTTGATGAAATCGAGCCGCGCCATATCCGACACCGACATGATCTGGCCGGCGTTGGGCAGATTGCCCGCGACCTTGAACCCGTATCGCTGATAACTCTTGGTCAGATAACCGAGAAAGGTCCGGTGCGCGACCGCCGCCGCCGGCAACTCGATCACGACCCGCGCCGGATTCAGACCGAACGACATCAGCACCGCGGAAAAATGCCGTCCGTGGTCGTACTTCACGCTTTTCAGCAAGCGTTCGTGGACCCGCAGAAACAGCAAGCCGTGACGCTGCGCGCCGAAGAAGTTGATCGCGTGCATCGCGCGCGACATCCGGTCGAGCGCGACCAGTTCCTGATCGTCGTCGATCCGGTCGAAGGGATCGAACGCGTCCGGCGACGCGCCGTCGATGCGCAACGTCAACGCCTGAATGCCCAGCTCGTCGCCGAAGCGCTCGACATTCTCCGGATCCGCCGACAGCGACTGCGCCAGCGCATGCACGCTGATGTCGAAGATCGGCTCGTACGCGCTGCCCAACTCGATGTCGGCCAGATGCGCGATGGCTTGCGCGCCGTCCACGGACAGCGCCAGATGCTCGCGGAGAAACGGGTGGCTGGCGGCGCGCGTGACGAGGTCGGGGATGCTGAGCGGAATCATGGATGAACGGGGCGGCTGGAGCGGCGCATCGGTGATGGACGGTGTCTCGTGTTGGGATCGTTCGATCTTAGCAGTGTGCACCAGACCGCTTTGGACAGAATACTGATAACCATATCCACGTGCGCCAACACGCTCAGGGTTTACGAGAGATTTCACTAAACGTAATCGATTCTACAATTCGTAAATCAAGCGCCAGTCAGTATTGACGGAGACATATCGATGAGCACGCACAGTTTGCAGCGTCAGTTGAGTCAGGAGATCGACCCGGGTTATCAATCCGGTTTCGGTAACGAATTCGCCACCGAAGCCGTGCCGGGCGCGTTGCCGCAAGGCCGCAACTCGCCGCAGCGGGTGGCTTACGGCCTTTACGCCGAGCAGATTTCGGGCACCGCGTTCACCGCGCCGCGCGGCCACAATCGTCGGTCGTGGCTGTACCGGATTCGTCCGGCGGCGGTTCATCTGCCGTTCACGCAGATGCCGCCGACGCGCCTCGTCGCGAACTTCGCCGAGGTGCCCCCGACGCCGCCGAACCAGTTGCGCTGGGACCCGCTGCCGATGCCCACCGAGCCGACCGATTTCATCGACGGCTGGGTGACGATGGCCGGCAACGGCGCGGCCGAGAGCATGAGCGGTTGCGCGATTCATCTGTACGCGGCCAACCGTTCGATGGACGGCCGCTTCTTCTACAGCGCCGACGGCGAATTGCTGATCGTGCCGCAACAAGGCCGCCTGCATATCGCGACCGAAATGGGCGTGGTCGATGTCGCGCCGTTCGAGATCGCGGTGATTCCGCGCGGCGTGCGCTTTTCGGTGACGCTGCCGGACGGCGATGCGCGCGGCTATATCTGCGAGAACTTCGGAGCACTGCTGCGTCTGCCGGATCTCGGACCGATCGGCTCGAACGGCCTCGCCAATCCGCGCGATTTCCTGACGCCGCACGCCGCGTACGAAGATCGCGAAGGCGACTTCGAACTGGTCGCCAAGCTCAACGGCACGCTGTGGCGCGCGTCGATCGGGCATTCGCCGCTCGACGTGGTCGCGTGGCACGGCAATTACGCGCCGTACAAGTACGATCTGCGCCGCTTCAACACCATCGGCTCGATCAGCTTCGATCATCCGGACCCGTCGATCTTTCTCGTGCTGCAATCGCAAAGCGACTCGCCGGGCGTCGATTCGATCGACTTCGTGATTTTTCCGCCGCGCTGGCTGGCTGCCGAAGATACCTTCCGTCCGCCGTGGTTCCATCGCAATGTCGCGAGCGAATTCATGGGCCTCGTGCACGGCGTCTACGACGCGAAGGCCGAGGGTTTCCTGCCGGGCGGCGCGAGTCTGCATAACTGCATGTCGGGTCATGGACCCGATGCCGATACCTTCGAGAAAGCGTCGAATGGCGACACCGCGCAGCCGAAGAAAGTCGGCGACACGATGGCGTTCATGTTCGAAACCCGCACGCTGATCAAACCGACCCGTTTCGCGCTCGAAACCGCGCAGCTTCAGGCGCATTACTACGAGTGCTGGCAAGGTCTCAAGAAACACTTCAATCCGGAGCCACGATGAGCGCGACAAGCGATCTTCAGGCGACGCTCGACGCGTCGCGTAAAAGCTGGATCGAATCGGCGAACCTGCCGACCAGCGATTTCCCAATCCAGAATCTGCCGTTCGGCGTGTTCAGCGACGGGCGTGACGGCACGCCGCGCGTGGGCGTCGCGATCGGCGATGCGATTGCCGATCTGCATGCGTTGCGGGCGGCGGGCGTGCTGACGTTGCCGGGCGCGGCGTCGCAGGACGTGTTCGCGAGCGGCTCGCTGAACGCGTTTATCGCGTTGGGTCGCGACGTCTGGCGCAGTGTGCGGGTCCAGCTGAGCAATCTGCTGGCGCGCGACACGGCGACCTTGCGCGATAACGCCGCGCTGCGCGATCGCGCGCTCGTGTCCCAGGCCGGCGCGACCTTGCATCTGCCGGTCCAGATTCCGGGCTATACGGATTTTTATTCGTCGAAAGAGCACGCGACGAATGTCGGATCGATGTTCCGCGATCCGAAGAATGCGTTGCTGCCGAACTGGTCGGAAATGCCGATCGGCTACAACGGACGCGCGTCGTCGGTGGTGGTGAGCGGCACGCCGGTGCGTCGTCCGAACGGGCAACTGAAGTCGCCGGATCAGGATCGGCCGGTGTTCGGCGCGTGTCGCAAGCTGGATATCGAACTGGAGACGGGTTTTGTGATCGGACGCGGCAACGCGCTCGGTGAACCGGTGTCCAGCGATCAGGCCGAAGATCACATTTTCGGCATGGTGCTGCTGAACGACTGGAGCGCGCGCGACATCCAGCAATGGGAATACGTGCCGCTCGGGCCGTTCAACGCGAAGACCTTCGCGACCACGATCTCGCCGTGGATCGTCACGCTCGACGCGCTCGAACCGTTTCGTGTCGCGCAGCCTGTCCAGGAACCGCAGCCGCTTGCGTATCTGCGTCACGACGGCGCGCATGCGTTCGATATCGCGCTCGAAGTGACGATGCGTCCGGCGCACGCGACCACCGCGACGACCCTCGCGCGCACCAACTTCCGTCACATGTACTGGACGATGGCGCAGCAACTCGCGCATCACACGGTGTCCGGTTGCAATACGCGGATCGGCGACCTGATGGGCTCAGGGACTATCAGCGGACCGACCGCGGATTCGTACGGCAGCCTGCTCGAACTGACGTGGAACGGCAAGCAGCCGGTCGAGCTGAACGGCGGCGGCACGCGTACGTTTATCGAAGACGGCGACGAACTGACGCTGACGGGTTGGTGTCAGGGCGACGGCTATCGCGTCGGCTTCGGCGCGTGCGTGGGCGAAATCCTGCCGGCGTGGGATGTGAAATAACCCGGCGTTCAAGCGTCGAAAGCAAAAAGGGAGACCGTGACGGTCTCCCTTTTTTTTGTGCTCGCCTTGGCCTCGCGACGCCGGGCTGCGCGTTAGACCGCCGCGTTCACCGTGCGACGCCGTTCCCAGCGAACCGCGACCAGAAACGCCAGCGCACACACCAGCAGCACGCCGATCAGCGCATCGTTGCCGACGCCTTTCATCAGCGCGCCCGCGATCAACGGACCGCCGAAGCTCGCCGCGCTCCACGACGCGCCGACCAGCGAGCTCGCCGACACCAGCGCCGCGCCGCGAAAGCGCTCGCCGCACGCGACGATCGACAGCGTGTAGATCGCGCCCGCTGCCGCGCCGAGCACGTACAGCAGCGGCCAGATCAGCCAGGGCGAGCCGATCGCGAGCGGCACGAGCGGCAGCAGCGCGACCACGACCACACCGCAGCCGGTATGCACGCGTTCACGGCCGAGCCGGTCGGCGAGCCAGCCGATCGGAAACTGCATCGTCGTATCGCCGAGCAGGATCGCCGATGCGAACAGCACCGCAACGCCGCTATCGATGCCGTGCGCCATCGCGAACAACGGCAGCAGCGACAGCGCCAGCGTATCGAACAGCGCGAAAAAGCCGGTGCCGATCACCAGTGCGGGCATGCGCGGCAACACGTGAAGCCAGCTGTCGTGGGTCTCGGCGTCGCCGTGCGCGGGCGGCGCGGTGCGGATCGTCGCGAGCAGCGGCAGCGCGAGCAGGAAGATCGCACCGCACAGCAGGAATCGCAGATGATCGAGACCGGCAATCTGGTTGACGAGCACGGGTCCGGCCATCTGGAACAGCGTGAAATGGGTGGCGTAAATCGCGACCACGCGACCGCGCGACGCGTCGTCGGCAAGCTGGTTGACCCATGCCTCGCCGATCGTGAACAACAGCATCAAGGCCGCGCCGCACAGCACGCGCAGCATCGCCCACAGCCACAGGTTCGTGGTGAACTGGACCAGCGCCGTTGCAATCGCGACCACCAGCACCGACGCGACGATCGCGCGGCGTCCGCCCGCACGCGACGCGATCCAGCTCGCCAGCGGCACGATCACGAGTCCGCCGCCCGCTTGCGCGGCCGTCAGCAGTCCGACGACGTCGGTGCCGTGACCGGCCTGGGTCAGCGCAAGCGCGGTGAGGGGAAGGGTGGCGCCGCTGCCGAGTCCGACGACGGCGACGCTCAGAATGAGCGCGAGGAAATCGCGTGTGAATATGACTTTCATCGGGCCGAATGCTACTACGCCCGATCCGGCCGCGCACCTGTACGGCAGGCGCCGTTCAAGCGGTGACGCAGCCAGCGGAGATCAGCCCGCGACGGCCATCCGCTGCGCGCGACGATCGATCGAAACCGACCACAGCGTCATCGCCAGCGCGCCGATTGCCGTCGCCACGCCGACCCACGGCAAGGTTGTCAGCGGTGCGCCCGCGCCGATCGCCATGCCGCCGAGCCACGCGCCCGTCGCATTGCCGAGGTTGAACGCGCCTTGATTCAGCGTCGACGCGAGATTCGGCGCATGACTCGCGCGATCGACGATCAGCATCTGCAACGGCGGCACGATCGCGAACGCCAGCACGCCCCACAGGAAGATCGTGATCATCGCCGGGACTTCGGCGTGCATCGTGCCCGCGAACACGGCCAGGATCACGATGATCGCAAACAGGAACGCCACCAGCGACGGCATCAGCCGCCAGTCCGCCAGCTTGCCGCCGAGCGTGCTGCCGACCGTCAGGCCGAGACCGAACAGCAGCAGCACCATCGTCACCGCGTGCGGCGTGAAGCCGGTCACGTCTTCGAGGATCGGCGTGATGTAGGTGAAGGTCGAGAACAGGCTGGCCGACGCCAGCACGCTGATGCCGAGCACCATCAGCACCTGCGGGTTCTTCATCACGCTGAATTCGTGGACGAGGCTCGCCTTCTGCATCTCGATCTTCGCGGGCAGGCAGACGGCCAGCGCCGCCGCCGCGACGATGCCGATACCGGTGACGGCCCAGAACGTCGAACGCCAGCCGACCGCCTGGCCGAGCGCGGTGCCGAGCGGCACGCCGAGCACATTGGCCAGCGTCAGTCCGGTGAACATCAGCGCGATGGCCTGCGCGCGGCGGTTCGGCGCGACCAGCCCGGCGGCGACCACCGAGCCGATACCGAAGAACGCGCCGTGGCAGAACGCGGTCAGGATGCGCGCGATCATCAGGACGGTGTAGCCGGGCGCGACCGCGCACAGCAGATTGCCGGCGATAAACACGCCGATCAGGCTCATCAACGCTTTCTTGCGCGGCATGTTCGCGACCGCGATGGCGACGATCGGCGCGCCGATCGTGACACCGAGCGCATAGGCCGAGACCAGCATGCCGGCCGCCGGAATCGACACGGCGAGATCGCGTGCGACGTCGGGCAGCAGCCCCATGATGACAAATTCCGAGGTGCCGATTCCGAAGGCGGCAACGGCAAGAGCAAGCAGCGGCAAAGGCATGATGGGACGCGTGATAGAACGGGGTGGAGCAGGAAGTCGCCGGACTGCCGTGGGTCGCGTGAAGCGAGCGCTAAAGCCGTGAATACAGGGCAGTGCGAGAGTGATAAGGGATTGTACCTAAGCCAAAAGCTTAGGATAGGGAAGCTGTCCAAGTGTTGTATTTGTTGATACAACGCAACTTAGGTCCGTTATGACACGCGATGATCGGCTGTCATCTGGTTTTCACAATCGACTATTAGCGTAGGCGATCCTTTAACCTGCCGGCGCATCTGCGTTGCGGCATGAAGCGAGCCCGCCCTTGTCCGCATCTCCCCCGTCGTCACCCTTGCCGTCGCTGTCGCCGTCCTCAACGCTCGATGCGCCGTCGTCCGATGCCGCGCCCGTCGTTCCCGCCGCACCGCCGGTCGAACCGGTCTGGCTGGTGCCGCTCACCAGCCATCCGTGGTACGACCACGTGCGGCTGAAGCGCGTGTTCGTCACCGACGGCACGCGCCATCAGGTCGTGCTGGTGGACGCGCGCAAGCTGATCGCATGCGCCGACCGCGACGACACCGACTACGTGCTGCGTCCCGTCGTCGAATGGCATCCGGGCAAGGTGCGCGGGATTCGCGAGTTCCTCGATCCATCGAATCCGCGGGTGCCGCAAATGCCCTACGTGACGGTGTCGAAGCGTCGTGCGCCGGGTGTGCTGGGCTGGATCGGGATCGAACGGGAAGGGGTGGTGGCGTTCCGCAACGGCCAGCATCGCGCGCGCTATCTCGCCGACGCGGGCGCCCGCTGGTTTCCGGTCGAAGTCCATGAACGCGAAGCGGCGTTGCTGCGGGAAGTGTGCGGCGCATCCGACGATGCGCGCACCGCGATCCGCCAGGTCGCACCGGATGCGCCGACGCGCTGACATGCGCCGAAGCGCCGAGCGCAATAAGCCGGGTTTAGTCGGCGCGCGTCTGTACGAGGTTGCGGGGCGCGCCGTCGAGCCACGCGTTGACATTGCCGAGCGTGGTCTGCGCGATCTCGTTCATCGCCTCGCGGGTGAAAAACGCCTGATGCGCGGTGACGATCACATTCGGGAACATCAACAGCCGCGCGAGCACGTCGTCCTGTAGCGGATGGTTCGAGTGATCCTCGAAGAACAGGCCGCCTTCTTCTTCGTACACGTCCAGTCCGAGGTTGCCCAACTGGCCGGTCTTCAGCGCGCCGATCAGCGCATTGCTTTCGACGAGGCCGCCGCGCCCGGTGTTGATCAGCATCGCGCCGCGCTTCATGCTGGCGAGCGCCGCGTCGTTGATCAGATGATGCGTGGCGGGCAATAACGGGCAATGCAGGCTGACCACGTCGGACTCGCTGAGCAGGGTGTCGAGCGTCACATAGCGGGCGCCGAGCGCGAGCAGGTCGTCGGCGGGCGTGCCGGGATCGTAGGCGAGCACCTGCATGCCGAAGCCGGCCATGATCCGGCCGAACACCCGACCGATCATCCCCGTGCCGATCACGCCGACCGTCTTGCCATGCAGGTCGAAACCGAGCAGACCGTTGAGCGAAAAATCGCCTTCACGAGTGCGGGCGACCGCGCGCGGCAAGCGCCGGTTGAGCGCGAGGATCAGGCCGACCGCATGTTCGGCGACGGCATGCGGCGAATACGCCGGCACGCGCACGACGGCGATACCGAGCCGTTCGGCGGCGGCGAGATCGACGTGATTGAAACCTGCCGAACGCAGCGCGATCAGTTTGGTGCCGCCGTCGCGCAAGCGTTCGAGCACGGTCGCATCGACGCTGTCGTTGACGAATGGGCAGACCGCATCGAAGCCTTGCGCGAGGATCGCGGTGTCGGCGTCGAGATGGGATTCCTGAAACTGAAGATCGTAGCGATACGTGGTGTTGGCCTCGTTGAACGTATCGATATCGTATTGACGGCTGCTGAACAGGATCATGCGCATTGGGCTCTCCGGCGAATGCGGCGTGCGCTGGACGCACGCCGCCTGGATGACGCCGGGTTTATCGGCCGTGTGCCGCGAACGTTCTGGTGAAGACCGCGGGCGTCGGGATCGACGGCTGCGGCTTGATTTCGGGCACGACGTCTTGCCCGAAGTATTCGACGGTGTAGTCGATGAACGAACGTGTCTTCGAAGGCAGATATTGCCGGCTCGGATAGACGATCGATACCTTCGATTCCGGGTCGTCTGCCTGATAGTTCGTCATGATGCGCGTTAACGTGCCTTCGGCAAAGTCGTCGGCGACCATCGTCAGCGGCAGCATGGCCACGCCCATGCCGGCCAGCGCGGCAAGCCGGACCATCATCGTGTTGTTGACCGTGTAGACCGGCACCAGCGCGACCTGCGAGCTTTCGCCGTCCGGCGCGTTGAAGTGCCACAGGCTGCTGCGCTGTTCCTGCGGCAAGCCCACGAAGCCATGTTCCGCGAGTTCGGTCGGCGTAGTCGGCGTGCCGTTGTCTTCCAGATAGGCCGGCGACGCACACGCGACCATCGCGTTGGTGGTCAGCGGCCGTTCCACCAGTTCGCGGCTCGCCACCGTCGAAGCAGGCACGATCCCGACGTCGTAGCCGTCTTCGAGCAGGTCGATATGGCGTTCCGAGAGCGTGAGGCGAATCTTGACCTTCGGATACAGCTTCCGGTAGCCGTCGAGCAGCGGTGTCAACGCCATCAGCGGCAGCGCCCCGAATGCGACCACGCGCAACGTGCCGCCCGGCTCGCGCTCGCTGTGCGTAACGGTGCTCTCCAGATGTTCGAGTTCTTCCAGCAAACCCCGGCACCCTTCCAGGAAATGCACGCCGGCTTCCGTCAGCGACAGGTTGCGTGTCGTGCGGTTGATGAGGCGCGTCTGGAGATGCGCCTCGAGCGTAGCGATGGAACGGGTGACGAGCGCATTCGACACATCGAGTTGTTGAGCAGCGCGACGAAAACTTTCGTTCTCGGCAACCCTGACGAATACCCGCATTGCGTGAATCTGGTTCATGGAAAGTCGCCTTTAAGGCGCGTGGCATCCGCCACGCAGGTTGATCGACGGTATTCAAAACGCAACGTGCCGCGGTGCATCAATCAGCAAGCGCTCCGAACACCGTATTCGCAGAATATTGACAATTACTTGAAATTACAATATTTCTTCGCGTTTGACATGACAACTTTTTTTATAAAAACGTTGCCAATTAGATCAGTGACATTCTCCAGAAAAACGCCTATAACTTTTTAAGCGTTTGCTGGGCAAGCATATTCGCAACGTGTGTTGAATCCGTTGATGAGGAAACCCCGATGTCGGCTCGGAACGCAGCACAGCAGGCGGTTTTCGTGCCAGGATGCGTGTTGCGATCGAGGTCGCACGGTCGATGTTTTTATTCGATCGGAGGGCCGCCTGGCGTCGTCATTTCGCGGTCATTTTCATGCCATTTTCGGAATGCCGGTGTGGTATTGATTAGTCGTGCGGCATCGTGCGGCGTTTCAAACGTAAATGCGTAATCAATGGTCCTGATAATTCATCGCTAATTGAATTAAAGGCTCAATCAAATGACATCGCAACCAATCAGGTTCAATCAACATGATCGTTGAATTGATCCGGGCACAGCCCGAGATAGCGCTGTTTGCAAGTCTTGCGCTGGGTTATCTGATTGGATCGATCAAAATCGGCCCGATCCAGCTCGGCGGCGTATGCGGCACGTTGATCGTCGCGTTGCTGCTCGGACAAACCGGCGCACGTCTGTCGCCGGACCTGAAGAACATCGCGTTCGCGCTGTTCATCTTCGCGCTCGGGTTCACGGGCGGTCCCCAGTTCTTTGCGAACATCGGGCGCGGCTGGCGCTACGGCGTGCTGTCGGTGGTCGAGATCGTGTCGGTGATGGCGCTCGTGATGACGGCGGTGACGCTGCTTCATCTCGACGCGGGCACGGCGGCCGGACTGCTGGCCGGCGCGGCGACGGAATCGGCGGTGATCGGCACGGCGTCGGAATCGATCGGACGGCTCGGCCTCGCGCATGCCGAGACGGTTCGGCTGCAAGCCAATATCGTGACTGCCTACAGCGTCAGCTACCTGTTCGGGCTGATCACGATCGTGCTCTTCACCAGTCAGTTCGCGCCGTTGCTGCTGCGCGTCAATCTGCGTGACGAAGCGCTGCGCGTGTGGCGCACGCTCGGCGGCGACGGCGCGCTCGACGAAGGCCAGGCGCTCGCGGCGCCCGCGCTGGTCGGTCGAGCGTTCCGGGTCGGCGCGGCGGCGGGCATGTCGATCGGTGCGTTCGAGGCCGCGCACGGCGGCAATCTGACCATCGACCAGATCGAACGCGACAACCGACTGTTACCCGCCGATCCGCAATGCGTGCTCGCACCCGACGACCTCGTGCTGGTGATGGGCCGCCGCGCCGCGATGGTCGAGGCGGCGGCGTCACTCGGCACCGAAGTGCGCGGCGAGCGGTTCGACGCGATGATGGTCGAGCGTCTCGACGTGGTGTTGACGCGTCGCGACGCACACGGGATGACCGTATCGCAGTTGCGCGACCAGGCGACGCCGGAAAACGGCCGCGGCATCTATATCGCCGCTGTCACACGGCTCGAAACGACGGTCCCCGCATTGCCCCACACCGAACTCAATCGCGGCGACGTGCTGACGCTGGTCGGCGCGAAAGCCGATGTGACGCGCGGCGCGCGGCGTCTCGGCTACGCCGTCGCCGCCACCGAAAAAACCGACTTCGTCTATCTCGGACTCGGCGTGCTGCTCGGCATGGCGATCGGGCGGCTCGGCGTGACCGTCGGCGGGGTGTCGATCGCGCTCGGCACGGGCGGCGGTTGCCTGCTGTCGGGACTGCTGTTCGGCTGGATCCGCTCGCGTCATCCGGCGATCGGCTCGTTGCCGTCGGCGGCGGCGCAAATTCTCAAGGACTTCGGCCTCGCCACGTTTATCGCGGCAGTCGGCTTCTCGGCCGGCCCGGACGCGATCCGGCTGGTGGAGCAATACGGGCTGGCGCTGCCGCTGGTCGGTGTGCTGATGGTGTTGGTGCCGGGCCTGCTGTCACTGTGGGTCGGCCGGCGCGTGCTCAAACTCGAAACCCCGATGCTGCTCGGCGCGATTGCCGGTCAGCAATGCAGCACGCCCGCGATCAGCGCGCTGGTCGGCGTCGCGGGCAATTCCACGCCGGTGATCGGCTACACGATCACCTATGCGCTCTCGAACGTGCTGTTGCCGCTACTCGGACCGGTGGTCGTCGGACTCGTCGGGACGGGCGGTTGAGCGGCCAGTCCGCATCGTCGAGCTATTTCAACCGGATTACGCAGGCGCTTCCCGTACAGCAATCACCACTCTCAGCGAGGGCATGATGGACTGGATACACGGCATCTTTCACAAGTCACCGGAAATCGCGTTGTTTTTATCGTTGGCGGTGGGGTATTTCATCGGCCAGATCAACTTCGGCAAATTTCAGCTCGGCGGCGTGGGCGGCTCGCTGCTGGCGGCCGTGGTGATCAGCCAGGCCGGCGTCACGATCGACAACGGCGTCAAGGCCGTGATGTTTGCCGTGTTCATCTACGCGGTCGGCTACGACTCGGGGCCGGGCTTCTTCAACTCGCTCAATCGCAAGACGCTGCGCGAGATCGCGATGGCGGTGTTCATGGCGGTCACGGCACTGATCACCGTGGTGATCTGCGCGAAGGTGTTCGGCCTGAACAAGGGTCTGGCAGCCGGACTGGCCGGCGGCGCGATGACGCAGTCGGCGATCATCGGCACGGCCGGCGACGCGATCGCGCGGCTCGGTTTGCCCGACGCGGAAATGAAGTCGTTGCAATCGGACGTGGCGATTGCGTATGCGGTGACCTACGTGTTCGGCTCGCTGGGCGCGATCATCGTCTGCGTGAACATCTTGCCGAAGTTCATGGGACA
This sequence comes from Paraburkholderia sp., assembly GCF_028283785.1. Lineage (GTDB taxonomy): Bacteria > Pseudomonadota > Gammaproteobacteria > Burkholderiales > Burkholderiaceae > Paraburkholderia. Next base: position 321,478 of record NZ_JAPWKB010000019.1, read on the forward strand.
GGGCTTGCGCGAAGCGGCGGTGGACGCCGAGCGCGACCTGACTTCGGGCGCGCCGTCGCACGCGCCGGGACAACTTGCGGCGATGCCCGAACTGGTCGGGCGCGCGTACAGGATCGACGTCAGCGCGGGCAAAACCGTGAAGGCGATCGAAACCCAGCATCAGGATCTGCTGACGATCGAGCGGGTCAAGCGTGACGGCAAACCGCTCGAACCGACGCCCGATCTCGTGCTGAATCACGACGACATCGTGCTGGTGGTGGGTCGACGCGACGGCGTGGTTGCGTTCGGCGCGAACGGCAGCGAAGTCGCGGATGTCGAGGACATGGGCGTCGTCATGCAGACCCGGCAAGGCGTGTTCACCCGCAAGGGCATGAACCACACGACCATCGCCGCCGCGCGCGAACTGGTGGATCGCGATATGCGTCACGGCGTGTATATCCAGAGCGCGACGCGCGCCGGCCAGCCGTTACCGATCCTGCCCGAAACCGAGTTGCAGCACGGCGACGTGATCACCTTCTACGGCGCGCCGAAAGACACCAAACGCGCCGTCGATGCCGCCGGTTACGAGCTTCCGTACACCATCAAGACCGACTTCATCTACATGGGCGTCGGGATGGTGATCGGGCTGCTGATCGGGCTGATCGTGATCAATGTCGCCGGCATTCCGCTGACGCTCGGTTCGGGCGGCGGTTGCCTGCTGGCCGGGCTGGTGTTCGGCTGGATGCGCGGCAAGCATCCGATGTACGGCGTGATGCCGTCCGCCGCGTCGCGGCTCCTGCAGGACTTCGGGCTGGCCGCATTCGTCGCGGTGGTCGGGCTGAACTCCGGGCTTCAGGCGGTCGTGACGGTCGAAAAACTCGGTATCACGATCTTCCTGCTCGGCGTGTTCGTCACGCTGTTTCCGCTGCTGCTGACGATGGCGTTCGGACGCTGGGTGCTCGGCTACAAGAATGCCGCGCTGCTCGCGGGCGCGCTGAGCGGCTCGCGCAGCGCGAATCCGGCCTTTGGCGGCGTTCTCGACAAGGCCGAAAGCGCGGTGCCGACCGCGCCGTTCGCGATCACCTATGCACTAGCCAATGTGTTGTTGACGCTGCTCGGGCCGCTGGTCGTCGGCCTCGTGTGATGCGTCGTTCGAAAACGGGATCTACCTCCTGACTCTGCATTTTCCGATTTGCGTTTTCTTGCGTTGACGCCGGTGACACGCCATCGATGCGCGTCGTCCCGGCGATTTTCACCCCTGCCTCTGGAGAGCGTGACATGTCAAAAGCGAAGAGCGACAACGAACAGGCGAAACTGGCTGCACTGAGCCCGTTCGAACTGAAGGACGAGTTGATCAAGGCAGCGGGCGGCGGCGCGATCGAGCGCCCGGCCAATGCGGCGATGCTGAACGCCGGACGTGGCAACCCGAACTTTCTCGCGACGATTCCCCGTCACGGTTTCTGGCAACTCGGCCTGTTTGCGATGCGCGAGTCGGAGCGCTCGTTTGCGTTCATGCCCGAAGGCGTCGGCGGCTTTCCGCGCCGCGACGGTCTCGAAGAGCGCTTCGATCTGTTCCTGCGCGAGAACAAAGGCGTCCCCGGGCATCGACTTTCTGCGCGGCGCGGTGTCGTATGTGCGCGATCAGCTCGGCTATTCCGCCGGCGATTTCCTCTACGAAATGTGCGAAGGCATTCTGGCGTCGAACTATCCGGTGCCGGACCGGATGCTGAAGCTGTCGGAGCTGATCGTCGGGCAATATTTGCGGCGCGAGATGGTCGGCAAGCATCCGTTTGTCGGCGAGTTCGACGTGTTCGCGGTGGAAGGCGGCACGGCCGCGATGACGTACATCTTCAACACGATGCGCGAAAATCATCTCATCAAGCCGGGCGACACGATCGCGCTCGGCCGCCCGATTTTCACGCCGTATATCGAGATTCCGACGCTCAACGACTACCAGTTGAAAGTCGTGAATCTCGATGCCGACGTGGCGAACGGCTGGCAGTATTCGAAGGCCGAGCTCGACAAGTTGCGCGATCCGAAGGTGAAAGCATTTTTCCTCGTGAATCCGAGCAATCCGCCTTCGGTGAAGATGGACGACGAGAGCCTTCAATACATTGCGGATATCGTCAAGGAACGACCCGATCTGATTCTGCTGACCGACGACGTATATGGCACGTTCGCCGACGACTTCGTTTCACTGTTTGCGCTGGCGCCGCATAACACCATTCTGGTTTATTCGTATTCGAAGTATTTTGGTGCGACCGGCTGGCGGCTTGGCGCAATTGCGACGCATCGCGATAACGTGCTCGATAAACTGATTGCCGATTTGCCAAAAGAGGCGAAAAAGCAACTGCATGCGCGTTATGAATCGATTACGACAGATCCCGATAGTCTGAAGTTTATCGATCGTCTGGTGGCGGATAGCCGTACAGTCGCATTGAATCACACGGCGGGTTTATCGACGCCGCAACAGGTTCAAATGGTGCTGTTTTCGCTTTTCTCGCTAATGGATACGCCGGACGCATACAAGAGCGCATTGAAGCGGCTGATTCGCAAGCGCAAGCAGGCGCTATACGAAGAAGTGGGCATTACCTTCGAAGACGACGATCCTAATCAGGTCGATTACTACACGATTCTGGATATGGAGTTTCTTGGCGAGCGGATGTTCGGCCGTGAGTTCGTCGACTGGCTGTTCAAGAACACGGAGCCGACCGAACTGCTGTTCAGGCTCGCACGGGAAGCGCGGGTGGTGTTGCTGCCTGGGCGCGGATTCGGCACCGCGCACCCGTCGGGACGCGTATCGCTGGCGAACCTGAACGAAGCGGATTACCGGCAGATTGGCCGCGCGATGCGCAAGCTGATCGAGGAGTACGTGGAGCGGTTCAATGCCGCGACGGGCAAGTCGCTGGACAAGACGAAGGTGAAGTAGACGCGGGGCGCAGCACCGTGGCGAGGCAAGCGTGAAGCTTGCCTCGTCGTCAATAAAGAGACCTATTCAGATTGCCTGATGCGGACGGCGGAGCCGACTTGCGCGATGGGCGACTGAATAGGCCGCATGAAACGATGTCAGCGGAAAACTTTAATTGGATGAGATAGCGGCCGGGTTGCGATGATAGCCGGCGCAGATGCGCAATCTGATTCCTGATTGCGGCGATTTCTCCAGTTGCCAAACATATTCTTGTGATGAAAGCGAGATTAACCTTAAAATAAGGATTAACAAAACCAATAAAAACATGGCTGGTTTGAACTGGAGTCGCAGCAGGCCGTTTTATTGCTGGTCGAGCCGATCATACACTCGTGCCGCAGACTTGAGCGCCGCAAATTGCAAGCCTCCCCTCATATATTTTACAAACATATTTGCGTGGCGATAGTTCGCGTTTATCTGCGGTTTTTATTCGTCAGACGGTCGCGTTGGTTAATTCTTGTAGAGTCATGCCATGCGTCATCGCGATACGCTGGCTCTTAACTTTTTATAGCGGAAAGTGACGTATTCGGGATTATCTCTGGTGCCCTGATAATGCCGCATCGATTCGATCCGTGCGTCGTTCACCGCGCATTGGTGTGCACGAATCGCTTGCACAAATGCGCCATTCCGGTGAATGATCGTTTAGCCGGTGCCTCACCGTTGGGGTGACGCGGGCGGCTGAACAACGATCCACCGTACCCACCATGTTGATCACTACGACCGCATTTACCGCTGTGCCTTGTCCTGAAGTCGATTCGCTCGACGCCATTCTTCCCGAAGAGCCGTTGCTGATGATGGGCGCGGGTCCGGTGCCGATTCCGGCCGCGGTGGCCAAGGCGAACGCGATCGTGATCAACCATCTGGGCGAGACGATGGTGAAGGTGATCGGCCAGGTCAAGACGATGGCGCGGTACGTATTCCAGACGCGCTCGAAATGGGTGCTGGGCGTGGCCGGTCCCGGTTCCGCCGCGATGGAAATGGCGATCAGCAATCTGGCATGGCAGGGCACGCGTGTGCTGAGCATCCAGAACGGGTTTTTCAGTGCGCGGATGGCGGAGATGGGACGGCGGGTCGGTGCCGAGGTATCGGTGCTGGACGTGCCGGACGGCACCGTCGCAAGTCTTGAGCAGGTCGCCGCCGCGATTCGTCGCGAGCGTCCGGAGATCGTGACGATCGTGCAGGGCGAGACCTCGAACACCGTCTGGAATTACCAGTTGAAGGAGATTGCCGAGCTGGCGAAGGCCGCGGGCGCGCTGGTGATCGTCGATGCGGTGTGTACGTTGAGCACGATGCCGCTGGAGATGGACGCATGGGGCATCGACGCGGTGATTACCGGCGGGCAGAAGGGTTTGTCGTCGATCCCGGGCGTGTCGCTGATCGCGTTTTCGGACGAAGCGTGGGCGCGTGTGAAAGGGCGGACCGCGTCGAATGCGCACTGGTGCCTGGACGCATCGCTCGCGGAGAATTTCTGGCACAACGCCGGGTATCACTACACCGCGCCGGTGTCGGGCGTGCTGGCGTTGCACGAGGCGCTGCGGCTGGTGTGTGCGGAGACGCTGGAGAAGCGTTTCGCGCGGCATTTGAAATGTTCGGTAGCGTTGCAGGCGGGGATTTCGGCGATGGGGTTGAAGTTGTATTCGCCTGCGGCGTGCCGGTTGAATTCGGTGGTTGGGATCGAGGTGCCTGATGGGTTGAGTCCCGCGGACGTGTGCGGGCATATTTCGCGGCATCATCAGGTGGAGATTTCAGGTTCGTTTGGGTTGCCGATTGTCCGGATTGGGCAGATGGGGGAGCAGTGTCGTGCTCATAATCTGTTCAGGACGTTGCATGCGTTTGGGCGGACGATGGTGGATCTTGGCGTGGCGGTGGAGTTGCCTGCCGGGGTGGCGGCGTTGGAGAAGGCTTTGAGTGGGAAGTGAATAGGTTTGGTTTTTTGGTTTTTTGTTTTTTTCATTTGTGGGTTTTTGATTTGATGCGGCGGGGTGGTTGTCCCGGTTTCGCGTCGGTCTGCCTGGATCGTCCCTGTGCGGGACCGCACCTACTTTTCTTTGCTCGCGCAAAGAAAAGTAGGCAAAAGAAAGCGCGTTTACACCGCCACTCCGTAGCGAGTGGCGTCTACTGACTTTCGGGTAGTGGTCCGCGCACGATTTGAGTTGCCGCGCCACATGTCTTGGTGACAAGGCAGTCATTCGTTCCGGCTGTCCGCTCCGCGACAGCCGACGGGCACAGCCCCGTCTTTATCTCTTGGCGCCATCCGCGCGCTGCACTCCGTCGGTCCCAACACCCATTTTCCTGGCATGCGCCGGTCTGTTCTCGCGCGCAAGATTCCAGGCCAATCAGGCCGTAGCAACCATCGTGAAAACGGACGAATAGTCTGATGCAAACCGCGCTTTGGTCGGGGCGCTGGAACCGTCGAAACGGCGTGCAAACGGTGCGACGCAAACCGGGTTCTGAGTTGGGCGTCGGAACCGTCGAAGCGGCGGGCAAACGACGTGGCGAAAATGGGTTTTTGAACTGGGCTACCGCCGCGGAGCGGGCGGGATGTGCCGGCGCGGACCACCGGGAAAAACGGACCGGCAACTCCAAACGTGCGCGGTCCACTACCCGAAAGTCAGTAGACGCCACTCGCTACGAAGAGGCGGTGTAAACGCGCTTTCTTTTGCCTACTTTTCTTTGCGCGAGCAAAGAAAAGTAGGTGCGGTCCCGCACAGGGACGATCCAGGCAGACTGACGCGAAAACGGGACAAAGCGAGCAAAACCAGGCATACCGTCGCGAACCCGGGACAAAGCGAGCAAAACCAGGCAAACCACCGCGAACCCGGGACAACCAACGAACACCATCCAACCCAACCCCAAACCCCTAGTACAAACCCTACCCCCAATGAAAACAAATTGGTCAAACATTCTTTCCATGTAAATATACTTTCACCCAAACCGCAAACCAGCCGAAGGCAAAAAACCCAAACCCCGGCCCCAGCCAGCGCCCAACCGACATGTCCAAAACACCCGCCGAACAGGCCATCGCAGCGCGCCTCGCTGCCGCCATGCCAACCCTCACCCCGATCCATCGTCGGATGGGCGAGTACGTCCAGGCAAACCTGTTCCGTGCTGCCACGATGCGTATCGATGAGCTCGCGTCGGCGGTCGGCGCGTCGGTTGCAACGGCGAACCGCTTCGCCCGCGCGCTCGGCTTCGACGGCTATCCGGCGTTTCGCGATGCGCTCGTCCGCGGCTTCGAGGCGACCCTCGCGCCGGTCGAACGCCTGCGTACCGCGCAGGAATCGCCAGCCAGCGGCGACGAACTGCTCGGCGCGTCGCTCGAACAGGCGGCCGTCAACCTGCGCTCGACCCGCGCGGCGATCGATAGCGCCGCCGCCGAAGCCGCGGTCGATGCCATCGTCGCCGCGCGTCGCGTGTTTGTGCTGGGCGCGGGCGCAAGCGCGTTTCTCGCCGGTCTGATGGAACACGGACTGACGCCGTATCACGCCAACGTGCAGTCGCTCGCGTTGATCGGCGGTCCGACCCACGCGGCGCGACGCCTGTTCAGCGCCGGACAGGACGACCTCGTGATCGGCATCGCGTTTCCCCGCTATGTCGACGACACCATCGAACTCGCGCGCCGCGCGGCCAGTCTCGGCGCACGCGTCCTCGCGCTTACCGACAGCGTCAACTCGCCGCTCGCGCAGTTCGCCGACCTCACGCTGTGCGTGCGCGCCGAACGCCGCCTCGCGGCCAACTCGGATGCGGCGGTGCTCGCCGTGATCGAAGCGCTGTGCGACGCCGTCGCGTTTCGCACGACGCGCTCGGTCAAGGCCGCCGCCGAGATGACGGCCTTCGTGTTGCCGTGGCTCACCGATCCCTCGTCCGCTCCCCATTCCGCGTCGAACGCGCCCGCCGTCCGTGCGCCGCGCACTCCGAAAACCAGCAAAGCCAAACGATGAATTCCTCAGCCGTACCCAACGCGTCGCCTTCCGCCGTCATCGCAATTCACGGCGGCGCCGGCACGATCCTGCGCGCGTCGATGACGCCCGATGCCGAAGCCAACTATCACCGGGCGCTGCATGACGTGCTCGCCGCCGGACAACGCGTGCTCGCCGACGGCGGCAGCGCACTCGACGCGGTCAGCGAAGCTGTGCGCCTGCTCGAAAATTGCCCGCTCTTCAACGCAGGACACGGCGCGGTGTTCACCGCTGAAGGCACGCACGAACTCGACGCGTCGATCATGGACGGCCGCACGCTCGACGCCGGCGCGATCTGCTGCGTGAAGCGCGTGAAGAACCCGATCCTCGCCGCGCGACGCGTGCTCGAAGCCAGCGAACACGTGATGTTCACCGGCGAAGGCGCCGAGGCGTTCGCCGCCGCGCAAGGGCTCGCGTTCGTCGATCCGTCGTACTTCCATACCGACGCGCGCCATCGTCAATGGCTGCTCGCGCGCGGCCAGCAACGCGCGATGCTCGATCACGACGGCGCGGCGCTCGAAGCCGGAAAAACCGACGATCCGACGCCGCACGAGCCGATCGATCCGAACCGCAAGTTCGGCACGGTCGGCGCGGTTGCGCTCGATGCGCACGGCCATCTCGCCGCCGCCACCTCGACGGGCGGCGTCACCAACAAGCAGGTCGGCCGGGTCGGCGATACGCCGTTGATCGGCGCGGGCTGCTACGCGGACGACGCAACCTGCGCGGTGTCCGCAACCGGATCGGGCGAAATGTTCATGCGCATGGTCGCGGCGTACGACGTCGCCGCGCAAATGGCGTATCGCGGCGTGTCGGTCGAAGAGGCCGCCGCCGATGTCGTGATGAACCGCCTGCCGCGTATCGACGGACGGGGCGGCCTGATCGCCGTCGATGCGAAAGGCAACGTCACGCTGCCGTTCAACACCGAAGGGATGTATCGCGGCTTCGCTCGCGTGGGCGAAGCGCCGGTCACGGCGATCTATCGCTAACGCGTCGCAGGTCAACGAAGCGCATCGCCACACGCGCCGGAAACGAACGCATCACCGTGTCTGATTTAAAGGAATTGATCGTGCCGATTTCATCGCACAACCGCTCGAAAAGCGCGAACACCTCACTCATCGAAAGCTTGCCGCCGCAACGCGTGCTGGCGGTGGACGATCTGTCGATCGCGTTTCGCCGCGGCGACGCGTCGTTCAACGCGGTCCGAAACCTGTCGTTGACCGTCGATCGCGGCGAGACGCTGGCGATCGTCGGCGAATCCGGTTCGGGCAAATCGGTGACGTCGCTCGCGTTGATGCGGCTGATCGAACACGGCGGCGGCCGCGTCGCGGGCGGCACCATCGCGTTCCGTCGTCGCGACGGCAACGTGCTCGATCTCGCGCGCGCGTCGTCGGGCACGATGCGCTCGATTCGCGGCGCCGATATCGCGATGATCTTTCAGGAGCCGATGACGTCGCTCAATCCGGTCTTCACGGTCGGCGACCAGATCAGCGAGGCGATCGCGTTGCATCAGAACAAGAGTCGGTCGGCCGCGCGCGCGGAGACCTTGCGTCTGCTCGAACTGGTGCGGATTCCGGAAGCGCGCCGGGTCGCGGCGCGGTTTCCGCATCAACTGTCGGGCGGCATGCGTCAACGCGTGATGATCGCGATGGCGCTGTCGTGCAAGCCCGCGCTGCTGATCGCCGACGAACCCACCACCGCGCTCGACGTGACGATTCAGGCGCAGATTCTGCAACTGATTCGCGGCTTGCAGGACGAGATGAACATGGGCGTGATCTTCATCACGCACGACATGGGCGTGGTCGCGGAAGTGGCGGATCGCGTGCTGGTAATGTATCGCGGCGAGAAGGTCGAGGAGGGCGCATCCGACACGCTGTTCGCCGCGCCGTCGCATCCGTACACCAAAGCGCTGCTGGCGGCGGTGCCGCGTCTGGGCGCGATGCAAGGCACCGATGCGCCTGCCAGGTTTCCGATCCTGACCGTCGAACAGGCCGCCGCCAATAGCGACGCAGGCAGGGATGCCGAAACCGCCGGCACCGACGGCACCGACGCGCCCGTGCGTCCCGCCGAAGCGGTCGCGCACGAACCGCAACCGTCGATTGCCGACAGCACGCCGCCGATCCTGCGCGTGCGCGATCTGGTCACGCGCTTCCCGGTCAAGAGCGGTCTGTTCGGCCGTGTGACGGGCCGCGTGCACGCGGTCGAACGCGTCAGTTTCGATTTGCGTCCGGGCGAGACGCTGGCGCTGGTCGGCGAATCGGGTTGCGGCAAATCCACCACCGGCCGCTCGTTACTGCGACTGGTCGAAAGCCAGAGCGGCTCGATCGAATTCGACGGCAAGGACATCAGCGCGCTGACCGGTCCGGCGCTGCAAACGCTGCGTCGCGATATCCAGTTTGTTTTTCAGGACCCGTTCGCGTCGCTCAATCCGCGTCTGACGGTGGGCTTCTCGATCATGGAGCCGCTGCTGGTGCACGGCGTCGCGCAAGGCGAAGAGGCGCAGCGGCGGGTTGCGTGGCTGCTCGATAAGGTCGGCTTGCCGCCCGAAGCGGCGCGTCGCTATCCGCACGAGTTTTCCGGCGGCCAGCGTCAGCGGATCGCAATCGCGCGCGCGCTCGCACTGAATCCGAAGGTCGTGATCGCCGACGAATCCGTGTCCGCGCTCGACGTGTCGGTGCAGGCGCAGATCGTCAACCTGATGCTCGATCTGCAACGCGAACTCGGCGTCGCGTATCTGTTCATCTCGCACGATATGGCCGTGGTCGAACGCGTCAGCCATCGCGTCGCGGTGATGTACCTCGGTCAGATCGTCGAGATCGGGCCGCGTCGCGCGGTGTTCGAAGCGCCGCAACACCCGTACACGAAGAAGCTGATGGGCGCGGTGCCGGTCGCCGATCCGTCGCGCCGTCACGCGAAACGGATGCTCGCCGCCGACGAAATCCCCAGCCCGATCCGCGCGCTCGACGACGAACCGGTCGTCGCGCCGCTGATCGCGGTCGGACCGGATCACTTCGTCGCGCAACATCGGATCGGCGGCGCGTACTGAACCGCGCCGCGCCAACACCGTCACGCAATACAACGATCAGACCCGAAGCAACACGCCTCTCATTTACCCGTAGCCTGGAGCACCGTCAGATGAATCTGCATGTCCTGTCTTCCCCGTTCCGTTTGCGCACGCTGCTGGCCAGCGGCGCGCTCGCCTTCTCGATGCTCGCGAGCGGCGCGGCTGTCGCCGACTCGAATGTCGTGATGGCGGTCGCATCGACGTTCACGACGCTCGATCCGTACGACGCGAACGACACGCTGTCGCAAGCTGTGTCCAAATCGTTTTATCAAGGCCTGTTCGGCTTCGACAAGGACATGAAGTTGACGAACGTGCTGGCCACCAGCTTCGAAGCCAGCGCCGATGCGCGCATTTACACGTTCAAGCTGCGCCAGGGCGTGAAGTTCCACGACGGCACCGACTTCAACGCGGCGGCCGTGAAGGCGAACTTCGACCGCGTCACGGACCCGGCGAACAAGCTCAAGCGCTACAACATGTTCAGCCGTATCGAGAAGACCGAAGTGGTCGATCCGTACACGGTCAAGGTGACGCTGAAGACGCCGTTCTCCGCATTCGTCAACGTGCTCGCGCATCCGTCGGCGGTGATGATCTCGCCCGCTGCGATGAAGAAGTACGGCAAGGACATTGCGTTTCATCCGGTCGGCACCGGCCCGTTCGAACTCGTCAAGTGGGACCCGGCGGGCGACCTGACCGTGAAGAAGTTCGCGGGCTACTGGAAGAAGGGCTATCCGAAGGTCGATGCGATCGACTGGAAGCCGGTGGTGGACAACAACACCCGCGCCGCGCTGATGAACACCGGCGAGGCCGACTTCGCCTTCCAGGTGCCGTATGAACAGGCCTCTTTGCTGAAGAGCGCGCCGAAGGTCGATCTGATCGCCGCGCCGTCGATCATCGAACGCTATATCAGCCTGAACACCACGAAGAAGCCGTTCGACAACCCGAAGGTGCGCGAGGCGCTGAACTACGCGATCAACAAGGAAGCGCTCGCGAAGGTCGCGTTCTCCGGTTATGCGACCCCGGCCGACGGCGTGGTGCCCGAAGGCGTCGATTTCGCGACGAAGCTCGGCCCGTGGCCGTACGACCCGGCCAAGGCGCGCGCACTGCTGAAGGAAGCGGGCTATCCGGACGGTTTCGAAACGACGCTGTGGTCGGCCTATAACTACTCGACCGCGCAGAAGGTGATCCAGTTCGTCCAGCAGCAGCTCGCGCAGGTCGGCATCAAGGCGCAGGTCGAAGCGCTCGAAGCCGGTCAGCGTGTCGCGAAGGTCGAGAGCGCGCAGGATCCGGCGACCGCGCCGGTGCGGATGTACTACATCGGCTGGTCGTCGTCGACCGGCGAAGCGGATTGGGCAATCTCGCCGCTGCTCGCGTCGGCGTCGTTCCCGCCGAAGATGGTCAACACCGCGTACTACAAGAACGACACGGTCGATGCCGATCTGTCGAAGGCGCTCGAAACCACCGACCGCACGCAAAAGGCCGCGCTGTACGCCGACGCGCAAAAGCGCATCTGGACCGATGCGCCGTGGATTTTCCTCGTGAAGGAAAAGGTCGTGTATGCGCGCAGCAAGCGTCTGTCGGGTGCGTATGTCGCGCCGGACGGCTCGTTCAATTTCGACGAGATCGCGGTCAAGTAATTCACGGCGTCTGCTGTTCTTCGTCGCGTTTCACGTACCCAAGCAATGCGTGGCGCGGCGGCGGCCCTTCGACGGGACGCTGCCGCGCTTGCCTCACCGCCTGACTGGTTTCCATGCTGAATTTTCTCGTCAAACGTCTGATGGGCCTGCTGCCGACGCTGTTGATCGTCGCCGTGCTGGTGTTCCTGTTCGTCCATCTGTTGCCGGGCGATCCCGCGCGACTCGCCGCCGGCCCCGAAGCCGACGAAGCGACGGTCGCGCTGGTGCGCGCCGATCTCGGTCTCGACAAGCCGCTGCCGCAGCAGTTCGGCCACTTCTTCGTGCGGATCGCGCACGGCGATTTCGGCACTTCGACGCGCAGCAAGCGGCCGGTCAGCGTCGAGATCGGCGAACGCTTCATGCCGACGCTGCTGCTCACGCTGGTGAGCATGGCGTGGGCGGTGGTGTTCGGGATGGCGATCGGCATCGTGTCGGCGGTGTGGCGCAATCAGTGGCCCGACCGGCTGGGCATGACCATCGCCGTGTCGGGCATTTCGTTTCCGGCGTTCGCGCTCGGCATGCTGCTGATGGAAGTGTTCTCGGTGAAGCTCGGCTGGCTGCCGATCGTCGGCGACGGTACGTGGAAGAGCTACGTGCTGCCGTCGATCACGCTCGGCGCGGCAGTCGCGGCGGTGATGGCGCGCTTCACGCGGGCGTCGTTCGTCGAAGTGCTCGGCGAAGACTTCGTGCGCACCGCGCGCGCGAAGGGCGTGCCCGAGCAATGGGTGGTGGTCAAACACTGCCTGCGCAACGCAATGATTCCCGTCGTCACGATGATGGGACTGCAATTCGGTTTTCTGCTCGGCGGCTCGATCGTCGTCGAGGTGGTGTTCAACTGGCCGGGCCTCGGACGCCTGCTGGTCGATGCCGTGGCGATGCGCGACTATCCGGTGATTCAGGCCGAAGTGCTGCTGTTTTCGCTGGAATTCATCGTTATCAACCTGATCGTGGACGTGCTGTACGCCGTGATCAACCCGACCATCCGTTTCAAGTGAGGCCCGCATGAGCACGACCAATCCACAGGCGAATGCGGCGCCGTCCGCCAGTCCCGCACCCGCCGCCGAACGCGCGATCCGCACGCCGTGGAGCGAGTTCTGGCGCAAGTTCCGCAAGCAGCACGTCGCGCTGGCCGCGGGCATCTTCGTGCTGCTGCTGGTGGTGATCGCCGTGATCGCCCCGCATGTCGTTCCGTACGATCCGGAAAACTACTTCGACTACGACGCGCTGAATGCCGCGCCGTCGGCGGCGCACTGGTTCGGCGTCGATTCGCTCGGACGCGATATTTTCAGCCGCATCATGGCCGGTACGCGGATCTCGCTGGCGGCGGGTTTCCTGTCGGTTGCATTGGGCGCGGTGATCGGCACGTTCTTCGGTTTGCTGGCCGGCTACTACGAAGGCTGGTGGGACCGCATCACGATGCGGGTCGCCGACGTGCTGTTCGCGTTCCCCGGCATTCTGCTCGCGATCGGCGTGGTGGCGATTCTCGGTAACGGCATGGTCAACGTGGTCTGCGCGGTGGCGATCTTCAGCATTCCGGCCTTTGCGCGGCTCGTGCGCGGCAATACGCTGATGCTCAAGCAACTGACGTATATCGAAGCGGCGCGCAGCATCGGCGCGTCGGACTGGACCATCATCGTCCGTCATATTTTGCCGGGGACGATTTCGTCGGTGGTCGTGTACTTCACGATGCGCATCGGCACGTCGATCATCACCGCGGCGAGTCTGTCGTTCCTCGGTCTGGGCGCGCAACCGCCGACGCCGGAGTGGGGCGCGATGCTCAACGAAGCGCGCGCCGACATGGTGACGGCGCCGCATATCGCGCTGTTCCCGAGTCTCGCGATCTTCCTGACCGTGCTGGCGTTCAACCTGCTCGGCGACGGCTTGCGCGACGCGCTCGATCCGAAGCTCGACCGGCCATGAGCACGCCCTCGACGCCGCCGCCGCACATCGGCGATTTTCCGGCCGGCGCGCGCGGCACGATTGCCGATGTCGACGGCGTGACGGTCGGGCATTGCACGCTCGGCGCGGACGCCGGTGGCGCCGTGCAAACCGGCGTGACCGTGATTCATCCGCATGCGCGCGATCCGTACCGGCATCGCACGCCGGCGGCCGCAACGGTGATCAACGGCTTCGGCAAGAGCATCGGCCTCGTGCAGGTCGAGGAACTCGGCGTGTTCGATACGCCGATCGCGCTGACCAACACGTTTGGCGTCGGCGCTGTCGCGCAGGCGCAGATTCGCGCGGCAACCGACGCGAATCCGCAGGTCGGGCGCGACTGGTCGACAGTGAATCCGCTCGTGTTCGAATGCAACGACGGCTATCTGAACGACCTTCAGGCGATGGCCGTGACCGGCGATCACTACCGGCTTGCGTCGCAGGCGGCGAGCGCCGACGTGACGCGTGGATCGGTGGGGGCGGGGCGCGGGATGTCGTGCTTCGATCTGAAAGGCGGGATCGGCTCGGCGTCGCGGATCGCGACGTCGGCGGGACGCGCGTTCACGGTCGGCGCGCTGGTGCTGGCGAATTTCGGCCGGCTCCCGACGCTGACGCTGGCCGGCACGCGGGTGGGCCGCGTGCTGGCCGATCGCGGGGCGGTGTCGGCGGCGGCGTCAGCCGTCACGCAACACGACCCGGAGAAAGGTTCGATCATCATGATCGTCGCCACCGATGCGCCGCTCGACGCACGTCAGTTGAAGCGTCTGTCGATGCGTGCGGCCGCCGGTCTGGCGCGCACCGGTTCGGCGTACGGCCACGGCAGCGGCGATCTTGCGCTCGCGTTCAGCACCGCCTACACCGTGCCGCACGACGCCGACTTCGTGAACCTGCCGTCGCTGCTCGCCGATTCGCGGCTCGATCCGCTGTTTCACGCCTGCGCCGACAGCGTCGAACAGGCGATTCTCGATGCGCTGTGGAACGCCACGGCCGTCGAAGGACGCGACGGCCATCGGCGCATTTCCTTACTCGACGCCGCACCGGATCTCGCCCGGCTGCTGGCCTGATTCTTCGTCGGATTCTTCGCTCCACCACACCATGAAAATCCTGATTTCCGCCGATATCGAAGGCGTCGCAGGCGTGTTCCATCCCGAGCAGACGCGCGCGGGCAACGGCGAATACGAACGCGCGCGACGCTGGATGGCGAACGAGGCGAACGCCGCGATCGAAGGCGCGTTCGCGGGCGGCGCCACCGAGGTCTGGGTCAACGATTCGCACGGCGGATTCCGCAACCTGCTGCCCGATCAACTCGATTCACGCGTGCAGGTCGTGCTCGGCAAACCGCGCACGCTCGGCATGATGGCGGGGCTGGAATTCGCGCCGGCGCTGGTGTTCATGATCGGCTATCACGCGATGTCGCAAAGTCGCGGCATCCTCTCGCACACGATCAACAGCTTTGCGTTCACGCAACTGAAGCTGAACGGCGAGGCCGTCGGTGAGGCGGGGCTGTATGGCGCGCTGGCCGAAGAACGCGGCGCGCGAGTTGCATTGCTGAGCGGCGACGATGTGTTCGCCGAAGAAACAGCGCCGCGCTTTGCGGATGCGCGTTTTGTCGTGACAAAAACTGCGACCGGTCAGGCGAGCGGTGTCACGCAGACGCCGGAACGCGCCTGCGCGGCGATTGCCGCGGCGGCGCGCGAGGTGGTCGAGTCGCATCGTGCGAACGGCGGCGCGGATGAAGCGGCGACCGGGTTGCCTGCGCCACGCGCGCTCGAATGTGAATTACGCGTGCAAACCACCGCACTTGCCGATCTGTTCTGTCAGTGGCCGACGCTGACGCGTGTCGATGGCGTGACGCTGCGCTTCGACGCGCGTTGCGTCGAATACGCGGTGCGCGTGCTGAACAGTCTGTCCGCGATGTCGTTCATGTTGCGCTGAACGGGTTATCGCGTACGTCAGTGTTTCTCGATCATCTTCGCGGCCTGTTCGATTACGGCCGCGACCGCTGCCGCGTGCGACACGGGCGCCAGATGGCTCGACGAAATCTCGATGATATTCGCGCCCGCGCGGTTCGCCATGTAGCGCTGTAAATCCGGCGCGACCGCGCGATCCTTGCTGGTGACGATGTACCACGACGGCTTGCTCTTCCAGCCGACGTGCGTGACGGTTTCGTCGAACGCGTGCGCGGAAACCGGTTGCTGCGCGGCGGCCAGCACGCGCGCGAGACGTTCGGGAATATCGCCGGCGAAATCGGTCCGGTAGTTCGACGGATCGAGCCACAGGAAGCCTGAGTCGTCCGGCTTGATGCCGGCGCCGGCGGGCATCGGTCCGCCGCGCTTGAGGAGCGCCATCGTCGATTCGCCGGTGTTCGGCGCGATCGCCGCCACGTAGACCAGACCGACGACCTTCGGCTCGTCGCCGAGTTCGGTGATCACCACGCCGCCCCACGAATGACCGACGAGGATGGTCGGGCCGTCCTGGCGCGCCAGCACGCGGCGCGTCGCGGCGACGTCGTCTTCCAGCGACGTCAGCGGATTTTGCACCGCGCTCACGCGAAAGCCCTTTTTCTGCAACAACGCGACCACCCCGTTCCAGCTCGATCCGTCGACGAAGGCGCCGTGCACCAGCACGACATTGCGCACCGGCCCGGCGACCAGCGGCGGCGCGACGTGCGGCGCGGGTCCGGCTTGCGGCGGCGGCGCGGCGTCGGCTGCGGGCGTGGGCGCGTCCGGCGCGGCGGCTTCCGATGCGCCGATCTGCATATCGGGCACCTGAGGGGCTTCCGGCGTGCCGGCTGTCTGCGCATGAGCGACGGCTGCCGCGACGGCGAGACAAAGGCTCACGGCAAGGCGCAGACCGGTTCGCATCATGGGAGTCTCCAGAAGATCGGTGTTGGACAGCCAACATACCCAGGCGGCGCGCCAGTGACAACGCGAAACCGGTCACGTTCGCGGGGCGGCGCACATTGGCGCACGCATCGCGGACGCGTTAAAACGCGACGGCGAGCAGGGTAAAATCCCGGCCTCGTCCGCGAACGGCGGGCTGCGCGTGACCGAACGGCGGTCAAAGCGGCGGCGCGCATCGGTCGGGACGACTGAAATTTACAATTTGGGGGCAACGTTGAATAACGAGCAGCACGACGGTTTGAAGCGAGGGCTGAAAAACCGTCATATCCAGTTGATCGCGCTTGGCGGCGCGATCGGCACGGGACTGTTTCTGGGGTCGGCAAGCGTATTGAAGGCGGCCGGTCCGTCGATGATTCTCGGCTATGCGATCGGCGGGTTCATCGCTTTTCTGATCATGCGCCAGCTCGGCGAGATGGTCGCGCAGGAGCCGGTGGCCGGTTCGTTCAGCCATTTTGCGTACAAGTACTGGGGCGACTTTCCGGGCTTCCTGTCGGGCTGGAACTACTGGGTGCTGTACGTGCTGGTGGCGATGGCCGAACTGACGGCAGTGGGTACCTACGTGCATTACTGGTGGCCGGGCGTGCCGTCGTGGCTGTCGGCGCTGGTGTGCTTCGTCGCGATCAACGCGATCAATCTGTCCAACGTGAAGGCGTACGGCGAAACCGAATTCTGGTTCGCGATCGTCAAGGTGGTCGCGGTGATCGGGATGATCGTGTTCGGCGGCTATCTGCTGATCAGCGGACACGGCGGCCCGCAGGCGTCGATCACGAATCTCTGGCGCGACGGCGGATTCTTTCCGCACGGCTTTCGCGGCCTGTTCATGATGCTCGCGGTAATCATGTTCTCGTTCGGCGGACTGGAGCTGATCGGGATCACCGCCGCCGAAGCCGACGACCCGGCTAAAAGCATCCCGAAAGCGGTGAATCAGGTGATCTACCGGATCCTGATTTTCTACATCTGCTCGCTGGTGGTGTTGCTGTCGCTGTATCCGTGGAGTCACGTGGCGGCGGGCGGCAGTCCGTTCGTGATGATTTTTTCGCAGATCGGCTCGACGCTGGCCGCGCATGTGCTGAATCTGGTCGTGCTGACGGCTGCGCTGTCGGTCTACAACAGTTGCGTGTACGCGAACAGCCGGATGCTGTACGGCCTCGCGGAGCAGGGCAACGCGCCGCGCGCGCTGATGAAGCTGGACCGGCGCGGCGTGCCGTATATGGCGATCGGCCTGTCGGCGCTCGCGACGTTCGCATGCGTGATCGTCAATTATCTGATTCCGGCCGAAGCGCTCGATATCCTGATGGCGCTGGTGGTCGCGGCGCTGGTGCTGAACTGGGCGCTGATCAGCCTGACGCATCTGAAGTCGCGTCGAGCGATGGAGGCGCAACCGGCGCCGCTGGTGTTCCGCTCGTTGTGGTTTCCGGTCAGCAACTGGATCTGCCTCGCGTTCATGGCGATGATCCTCGTGATTCTCGCGATGACGCCGGGGTTGTCGGTGTCGGTGTGGCTGGTGCCGGTGTGGCTCGTCGTGATGTGGGCGGGCTATGTGCTGAAGCGTCGGCGCGCGGCGGTGTCGGCGGCGGGTTGATGTTTGACGGGTTGAACGGCCGAGCCGTTTAGCCCTGACGATAAAAAAACCGGCCTTTGCTGCGAAGCGAAGGCCGGTTTTTTATTGCAGGCGTGGCCTGCGAGTCACGTCGCGCGGCGACACGGAAGCGGTGTCGCCGGAAACAAAAAAGCCGCCCGAAGGCGGCTTTTTTGCGATGTCTGGTGCCCGGGGCCGGAATCGAACCGGCACGCCTTGCGGCGGGGGATTTTGAGTCCCCTGCGTCTACCAATTTCACCACCCGGGCATGTCTTGCGGCGCGCGTACGAAGCTGCTTGGACGCGGCGAAGACGCAGATTATGGCGGAAAATGTCGCGACGGGCAAGCCGAAGCGCATCTTTGGCATCCACCATGCCGGAACCGCGCATTCCGCGCGTTTGGCGGCCCGCGCTAGACGCGCCTCTGACGAGCGAGGTCACCACCGCCAGGCCGAACGGCCCACGGTCCGATGCCGCTTAAACCGTTCTGGAGAACCGTTCGAGCGTCTGCTGACCGAGATAGCGGTCGAACACCATCGCGATATTGCGCACCAACATCCGGCCGGGCGTGAGCACTTCGAGCTTGCGGGCTTCACGATCGATCCGCACGAGACCGTCGTCTTCGAAGTCGCGCAGCCGCGCCAGTTCCGACGCGAACGTCTGCGGGAAACGGATGCCGTAGGTTGCTTCGAATTCGTCGAAACGCAGTTCGAGGTTGCACATCAGTTGCGTGATTACGTCGCGGCGCAACCGGTCGTCGCCGCTCAGACGCACACCGCGCGTGATCGCGAGACCGCCTGCGTCGATTGCGTCGGCATAGGCGGGCAGGTCTTTCGCGTTTTGCACGTAGACGTCGCCGACCTTGCCGATCGACGACGCGCCGAAGCCGATCAGATCGCATTCCGCACGCGTGCTGTAGCCCTGGAAATTGCGATGCAGCGTGCGCTGCGACTGCGCGACGGCCAGTTCGTCGCCGGGCAGCGCGAAGTGGTCCATGCCGATATACACATAGCCCGCGCCGGTCAGTCGCTCGATCACGCGCTCCAGCAAGGCCATGCGCACCTCGGGCGACGGCAACGTGGCCGGGTCCATCTGACGCTGCATCTTGAACAGTTGCGGCATGTGCGCATAACCGAACACCGACAGCCGGTCGGGCGCAAGTGCGATCATCGTATCGAGCGTACGGCTGAAGCTTTCGACGGTCTGATGCGGCAGCCCGTAAATCAGATCGACGCCGATCGAATGAAAACCCGCACGGCGCGCGGCGTACATCACGTCGGCGGTCATGTCGTACGGCTGGATCCGGTTGATGGCTTTCTGCACGACCGGGTCGAAGTCCTGCACGCCCAGACTGAGCCGGTTGAAGCCGATCTCGCGCAGATGCGAGATGGTGTCCGCCGACGCCTCGCGCGGATCGACCTCGATCGAATATTCGCCTTGCGAGTCGGGCAGCAGCGTGAAGTGACGGCGCGTCGCGGCCATCAGCTCGGCCATTTCATCGTGCGACAGGAAGGTCGGTGTGCCGCCGCCCCAATGCAACTGCGACACCGGCCGGCCGGTATCGAAATGCGCGGCTTGCCAGACGATTTCGCGTTTCAACCGGTCCAGATAAGGACGGGCGTGCGCGCGATTTTTTGTCGCGACCTTGTTGCAGCCGCAGTAGAAGCACACGGTGTCGCAAAACGGAATGTGGAAGTACAACGACAGGTCGGTGGACGATGCGCCCGGATCGCGAGCGGCGTCGAGATAATGCTGGACGTCGAAGTCGTCGCGAAACTGGAGGGCGGTCGGATAGGACGTGTAGCGCGGACCGTTGGCGTTGTACCTGGCGAGCAGGTCGGGGCGGAAGAGGGCGTTGGCGGCGGTCATGATTGAGCTCACTGGACGCCACGCAGCGTACTCCGCCAGAAGCCCGTGCGGTGTGCCGATCCGGCCGTCCGTCCGGCCCGCGTGCATGGATATTGATATAGAGAAAGTTAACGTGAGATGCGCGCCGTGCCGATTGTGTAAAAAGGTCGCACGCCGGCAATGGCACAATGCGGTCTGACGCAAAAAGCAGACGCTGGCGCGGCGGGCGCACCGCTCGTTTTCGCCGTCCGGCATCGGTATCAGGAACAAGGTAGTGACAGTCGATTCCCCCTTTCAAGTAGCCGGTCATGCGTGCCGCCCCGATTGCGGCGCGTGCTGTATCGCGCCGTCCATTTCCAGCCCGATTCCCGGCATGCCCGACGGCAAGCCGGCCGGCGTGCGCTGCGTCCAGTTGGGCGACGATCTGCGTTGCGCAATTTTCGGCCGCCCTGAACGTCCGGCCTGCTGTTCGGGTCTGAAACCGCAGACGGATATGTGCGGCGAGTCGCGCGACGACGCGCTCGCGTGGCTGACCGTGCTCGAAGCGCAAACCCGGCCGCACTCCGCATCGCCGCTTCAGTGACGACGCCCCGAACAGTAACGAAGGAGAATTCCGCATGACTCGACCCGCTGCGCCGACCCGGCGCCGCTTTCTGCTGGCCGCCGGCGCAGCGTGCGCGACCGCGAGCCTGACCGCGTCGCTGGCGGCCTGCGCGACCGCGACGTTTCCGTTTATCCCGTCGCACTACACGTTCACGCAGCAGCAGGTGCAGGACGCCGTGCAGCGCAAGTTTCCGTATCAGCGCACGGTGTCGCAGGTTTTCGAGGTTGCGCTGACGAATCCGCAAGTCGGCATGCTGCCGGACGCGAATCGCGTGTCGGTGCGGCTCGATGCGAATCTCGCCAGTCCGTTCATGCCGCAGCCGGTCACCGGCGTGTTCACGCTGTCGAGCGAACTGGCTTACGACGCGACGCGTCGCGCGGTCGTGCTGCGCTCGCCGAGTGTCGACAACGTGGCCGTCAGCGGCGACGCGCAGGCGTATACGCAGCAGATCAACGCCGCCGCCGCGCTGCTCGCGACACAGCTACTGAACAACTATCCGATCTACACATTCAAGCCGGAACAGCTTCAATTTGCCGGCGTGAATTACGAACCCGGTACAATCAAGATCCTTACAAACGGCATACGCGTAGAGATCGTCGAAAAATGACGATGCGCGGCCGCGGGGCCGCGCTTTTTCCAGTCGGCCCTGATTGTCGATAACAGCCAGGAGGGGTACGGATGGATTGGATACTGGCGTGCAAAGCGCTGATTCTGGGCATCGTCGAAGGCTTGACCGAGTTCTTGCCGGTGTCCAGCACGGGGCATCTGATCGTGGCAGGCAGTCTGCTCGATTTCAGCGGTGAAGATGCAAAGACGTTCGATGTCGTGATCCAGCTTGGCGCGATTCTCGCGGTGTGCTGGGAGTTTCGCCGGCGGATCTGCAGCGTGATAACCGGTTTGCCGTCGCAGTCCAATGCACAGCGCTTCGCGATCAACGTCATCATCGCGACGATTCCGGCAGTCATCCTCGGTTTTATGTTCGAGAAAGCGATCAAGTCGGCGCTCTATGCGCCGGTGCCGGTTGCGTTTGCGCTGGTGGTCGGCGGTGTGGTGATTTTGTGGGCGGAAGCGCGACAGCGTGCCCGTCGCGATGGCAAAGCACCCGACCCGTCGCAGGACGGACACGATTCCACCGCGCGCGTGCAATCCATCGACGCGCTCACGCCGCTCGACGCGCTGAAAGTCGGGTTGGCGCAATGCTTTGCGTTGATTCCGGGCATGTCGCGCTCGGGCTCGACGATCATCGGCGGCATGCTGTTCGGGCTCGACCGGCGCGTTGCCACCGAGTTCTCGTTTTTCCTCGCCATTCCGATCATGTTCGGCGCGACCGGCTACGAGCTGATGAAGAGCTGGCAAAGCCTGTCCACCGGCGCGCTCGGCATGCTGAGCATCGGTTTCATCGCGGCGTTCATCAGCGCGTTCGCATGCGTGCGCTGGCTGCTGCGCTATATCGCGCGGCACGATTTCACGGCGTTCGCGTGGTATCGGATCGGCTTCGGCCTGCTGATTCTGCTGGTCGGTTATAGCGGCGGATTGAGCTGGGCGGACTGATCGCCGCAGCATGAAAAAAGCCCGTTCGAGCATCGCTCGAACGGGCTTTTTTGCGTCTTGCGTGGGGTTGCGCGCGTTATCGCCGCTTGAAGACGAGGTCCCACACGCCGTGGCCGAGCTTCAGGCCGCGTCGTTCGAATTTCGTCACCGGACGATAATCCGGACGCGGCGCGTAACCGTCGGCGGTATTGACGAGCGTGGAATCCGCGCTGAGCACCTCGAGCATCTGTTCGGCGTAATTCTGCCAGTCGGTTGCGAGGTGGATATACGCGCCGGGCTTCAGCCGCGACACCAGCAACGCGACGAATTTCGGTTGGATCAGGCGACGTTTGTGATGACGCGCCTTATGCCACGGGTCCGGGAAATAGATGTGCACGCCGTCGAGGCTGTCGGGCGCAATCATGTTTTCGAGGACCTCGACCGCGTCGTGCTGGATGATCCGGATATTCGACAGGTTCTGTTCGCCCATCAGCTTCAGCAATGCGCCGACGCCTGGCTCATGCACTTCCACGCCGAGGAAATCGTCGCCCTGACGATGCGAGGCGATCTCCGCCGTTGTCGCGCCCATACCGAACCCGATCTCCAGCACGCGAGGCGCCGGGCGGCCAAATACCGTGTCCCAGTCCGGCTGTTGCGGCGCATACGGAATCACGAAGCGCGGACCGAGATCGTCCATCGCACGACGCTGGCCGGTCGAGACGCGACCTGCGCGCGTCACAAAGCTGCGAATGCGGCGCTTGTGCAGCACGTCGGTTTCGGTGTCGGCGGCGGAGGTGTCCGCGTGGGATTCGCCGGCGGTATGCGCGGCGTCTTCGGTGCCGTTTAACGGGCTGTCCGGCGGCGTGACTTCGTTCGGATCGTGGTTCATCGTGGCTGACTGCATGGGTGAGGGCGTGGCGCGCTGCGTGGTGAAAAACCGTCGCAGGCTTTCAATCGAACGCGGATTTTAGCAGGGACGGCGCACGCGAACGCCGACTGCGCCGATGAAGGCACCGACGAAACGCAAACGTGGCGGAATCAAAACGGGAAGGCGGAGAAACTGGATCGTGCGTGGCTGCGTGATTCTTGCGTTCAAAACACGACGCGCAGTTGAGCAGAAATGTGGAGCGGGCGATGGGAATCGAACCCACGGCTCTAGCTTGGGAAGCTAGGGTATTACCATTATACGACGCCCGCAGAGCGCACTATTTTACGCGGGAAACGGCTGGCCGCGCAATCGCGCGCGCCGTTTCCCGCGTGATGATCTCGCGGCGTTGCACGCCGCGATCCGCGTCAGATCACGAAATACGTCAGTTGCACGGCAGCCCGGGTGACCACCATCAGCAGCACCTGCACGATCACGAACAGCAGGATCGGCGACAGGTCGATGCCGCCGATTTGTGGCACCACGCGACGCAGCGGACTCAGAAACGGCGCGGTCAGCTGGAACAGGATCGGCATTGCGGGCGAGCGCGGGTTCAGCCACGACAGCAGCGCCATCAGGATCGTCATCCAGATGATCAGGTTCAGCGCCCACTTGATAACCGTCAGCAACGCGACGATCGCGAGGGTAGGCGCGAGACTGAGCGGATCGATACCGGTCAGCAGCACCATCAGCACCACGTAGACGAGCGCCGCGATCAATGCCGCGACAATGCTCGCCCAATCGATATTCTTCGTGCTCGGCAGGATCTTGCGCAGCGGCAGCACGATCCAGTTGGTGACCTGAAACACGGCGTTCGACACCGGGTTGTACGGCGGCAGGCGCACGACCTGCAACCAGGCGCGCAACAGCAGCGCGGCGCCGAACAGCGTGAAAACGGTATTCAGGAGAAAACGGGCGATATCGCCAAACATCGTGTGTGTCCTTTTGCTTCAATGGCGGCCGGGCAACGGTGAGTGCCGGACGCTGGGCGTCGGCGCTCGCCTGATACTGCTGGCTCGCCGACGGGTTTTTCGTTGCAGGTGTGTTTGCGGCTTCATGACAGCGTCACCTGTCGCCGCAAACGGTATCGACGGCAACCGCTATTGTGACCGCGCGCGCAGACGAAAAGAAAACCGCGATCTCGCACTCGCCGCGCGACGGCTCCGACGGCTACACGCGCAGTTAAACGCTCATCCTGATCTCGCTGATCAGGATCGCGCCGTTGCCGCCGTCGGTGTAGTTCGGAATGTCGGCGGTCAGTTCGTCCATGGCCGGCATGAAGACTTCGTAGAAGGCTTCGGTCGAGTCGAACAGGAAATGCCCGGCCACCCGATACGGCGGCGGCGACCCCGGCGGCCCCGCGTTGATGCCGACGTCCACCGACCAGCCCTTCAACGCCGCGCCGAAGCGCTGCGCCGCGAGCGGCATGTGCTTGTCACAGTAGTAATCCACGTCGAAGTGGCCGTTTTCCCGGTACGGATAAAGGATGCTGACCTTGATCATTGTGCGTTCTCGTCGGTTGGTCTCGGAGCGCGGTACGCTCGCGCGGTGGCGTGCACGCCGCGCCGGTCGTCACATTATCATGCCTTACTTGCGGCTTGCGTCCGCGACCCGCCGATTGGCCATCCGGCCGAGGATCGCAGCGCGATTGCGCTAACCTCGAGCGGCGTCCGCGTCCAGTGTCCGGCGCTTATAGGCCGACGCGGCCGTCATTTGAATCGGCGATGCTCGCGGGCCCGAAAACTGCTCACAATTTATTCGTAGGCTCAGCCGGCAACCGTCGGCCACGTTAATGTTCTCGCAGTCGATATTCGGGGAGGTCATGATGAGCATCTTTTCTTACCGAAAGCATTTGCGGTTTCTGACGCACTCGCAACGCCGTCGTTGGTGGGAGCAGAAAAAGCGGCTGTCGCCAAGGGTGCGTATCAGTGGCGCGTATGTGCCGCCCAACGTGTCGCGCGAATTCGCCTACGTCAAGGTAGCCTGACCGTTTCACGCGCGTGTCGCGACGACACGACGGCGGCGTAAATTCCGCTGTGCTGTGAGAAATGCCCGACCTCCGTGTCGGGCATTTTGCTTTGTGCACGTGTGCATCGGCGTAGGACGGGAACTCGCCGTGTCAGGATCGAATCGAATTTGTAATCAAAGATTTCCGACCGGACTGACCGGTCGAGCGATCTGAACGGTAAGTTCGACCGTCCACGGGAATCACGCCGTTGAAATCCTTGCGTTTCAGGCACATGCCCACATCTGCTTAATACGTGTCACGAATGACGAAAAAGGGCTACCGGAATGTGCATTGCAATTGCTAACAAATGCGCACAGCCGTTCACATCCTTTTTCGATACATTGAAATGACAGCATGGTCGCCATGCAATACGCGCCAGCCAGTCGGCGAGGCACCAGGAGAAAAGAAGTGAGAAAGATCGTACCGTTCGTCGTTGCCGCCGCGCTTGCCGCGGGGCTCACCACCGCTGCCGAGGCGCACGTGTCGGTCGGGATCGGCATCGGCGTGCCGGCCTATCCGGTCTATGCAGCGCCGCCTCCGCCGGTGTATTACGCACCGCCGCCGCCTGTCGTGTATGCGCCGCCACCGGTGATCTACGGTCCGCCGCCGGTTGTGGTTGGCGGCTATTACGGCGGTTATGGCCGTCCTTATTACCGTCATCATGGCTATTACAACCATGGCTATTACCGTCGTTAAGCGACGTCGTTAAGCGAGTGTCGTCAGGCGGATAAGCGGTTCATAAAGAATCGCAAAGCGGTCTATAACCGATCAAATGAAAACGGCGTGATGCGGAGTTTTCCGCGTCACGCCGTTTCTGCTTTTGTATTTGCGTTTTTACACGTGTTTCACGTTGCGGCGTGCGCCGCGCCGACGATCAGATCGCGGTATCCGTTGACGATCACGCTGTACGAAAAGTACGCGAACAACACCGCCGACATCACGTGACACGCCCGCAGCAAGCCGGTTCCGGCACGCTTGCGGCCATGACTGGCGAGGCTGCAGATGCCGAGCGTCCACACCAGTCCGCCGAGAAAAAAACCGCCCAGAAAGATCGGCGCGGTGCTGATCGACGTGGCGCCGGCTTTTGCAATCAGCGCGCCGCCGACCGCCGCAAACCACAAAATCGCGGACGGCGACGACACCGCCAGCAACACGCCGCGCAAGAAGCCGCGCCACGGATTCAGATGCGGCGTCGACGCATCCGCTTCACCTTCGACGGGCGGCGCGGACGCGGGGAACAACGCCTCGCGCGCCATCTTCCACGTGAGGAAAAGCAGAATCACCGCGCCGCCGATCCACACGACCCAGCGCACGGCATCGAATTGCAGCAGCGCGGCCATGCCCGCCAACGCGAGCGCCGCGTAAATCAGATCGCCGAAACACGATCCGAGTCCGAGCCAGAAACCCGGACGGAAGCCATGCGATAAGGTTAGCGAAATGATCGCGACATTGACCAGGCCGATATCCAGACACAACGACAGCGACAGAAAAAAACCATCCGACAACATCGACAAGGGGTGCATCCGCGCGGCCGTTCAGAAGAAGGGGAGTGAGATAAAAAGAGCCTGTTTTCAGGCTCGAAACGCAGCGGCGGTCACAAACCGAGTTCGTCCCACAAGCGATCCACACGCGCTTTGACCGCATCGTCCATTGTGATTGGCGTGCCCCATTCGCGATCGGTTTCGCCGGGCCATTTGTTGGTCGCGTCGAGGCCCATTTTCGAGCCGAGCCCCGCAACCGGCGACGCGAAATCGAGGTAGTCGATCGGCGTGCGATCGACCATCACCGTATCGCGCGACGGATCGATGCGCGTCGTGATGGCCCAGATCACTTCCTTCCAGTCGCGGATGTTCACGTCTTCATCGACCACGATGATGAACTTCGTGTACATGAACTGCCGCAGGAAGCTCCACACGCCGAACATCACGCGCTTCGCGTGGCCGGGATAGCTCTTCTTCATCTGCACGATCGCCATCCGGTAACTGCATCCTTCGGGCGGCAGATAGAAGTCGGTGATCTCGGTGAACTGCTTCTGTAACAGCGGCACGAACACTTCGTTTAACGCGACGCCGAGCACGGCCGGTTCGTCGGGCGGTTTGCCGGTGTACGTGGAGTGATAGATCGCGTCGCGGCGCATCGTGATCCGCTCGACGGTGAACACGGGGAACCACTCCTGCTCGTTGTAGTAGCCGGTGTGGTCGCCGTACGGGCCTTCGAGCGCGTGTTCGTAGCCTGCGCTCGCGCCTTTGGTGGGACGCGGCGGCGCGCCGGCCGGTGCGGGTTCGGGCGTGCCGCTTTGCGGATAGATAAAGCCTTCGAGGACAATTTCCGCGCGCGCCGGGACTTGCAGCGTATCGACGCCGGGCGTGATGCACCTGGCGAGTTCGGTGCGGCCGCCGCGCAAAAGACCCGCGAATTGATACTCGGACAAGGTGTCGGGCACCGGCGTGACTGCGCCGAGCACGGTGGCCGGATCGGCGCCGAGCACGACCGCGACCGGGTACGGCTTGCCGGGGTTTTGCAGCGCGAATTCGCGGAAATCGAGCGCGCCGCCGCGATGCGCGAGCCATCGCATGATCAGCTTGTTCCGGCCGATCAGCTGTTGCCGGTAGATGCCGAGATTCTGGCGCGTCTTGTTCGGTCCACGCGTGACGGTCAATCCCCACGTGATCAACGGACCGGCGTCGCCGGGCCAGCAGGTCTGGATGGGCAGCTTCGCGAGATCGACATCGTTGCCTTCCCAGACGATCTCCTGACACGGCGGACTGCTAACGGTTTTCGGCGCCATGTCCCACACGGCTTTGGCGAGCGTGAACAGCTTGCCCGCGTCCTTCAAACCCTTCGGCGGCTCCGGCTCTTTCAGCGCGGACAGCAACCGTCCGACGTCGCGCAGCGATTCGAGCGCGGCCTGGTCGCCATCTTCCTTCCCGGCATCGATACCCATGCCGAGCGCAACCCGTCGCGGCGTGCCGAACAGGTTGGCGAGCACGGGGAACGCATGCTCGCTTTTGTCCTCGAACAGCAGTGCCGGACCGCTCGCGCGCAACACGCGATCGCACAGTTCGGTCATTTCCAGGATGGGCGAGACTTTTTGCGAGATACGGCGCAGCTCGCCCATGGATTCGAGACGGGCGGCGAAGTCGCGCAGGTCTTTGTATTTCATCGGTGCGGATCGGGCCGCAAAACGCGGCGAAAAATGGGGGCGCAGCAGGCGGGCGGCGCGCAAAACCGGTTGTCGATTTTACCTGTGTTGGTTAGCGCACGTTCGCTGGGGGAAAGTCAACTTTGTGAAGACGCGCATGGTGCGCGGTTCTTCGGCCGCTGAACACTGTTCATTATTACAATTAGTTATAGTTTTGCCTGTTCATAGTGTTGACGATCTATAAACTCTTGGTAGAATCCGGTCACATTGGTTGCAGGGCTTGAAACTTCTTACCACTGCCCCCGGTCCTATCGACGCAACGCGTCACCGTTTACCGACCCCTGCACGGTTTCTTACGGCCTTATTTGCAGTCCTCGCCAGCGTTGTTCCGACGCTGGTTTTTCGCGTGGGAGCCATTGCGTGCATGCTTTTTTGGCATGACGCCCCCGCTTTTTGAGATTTTGGCTCCCCACAGACGGTTTTTATGCCGTTTCCCGACGTCGCTGCTGCCTTGACCAGAGCAAGCGGCGTCTTGATCTGCGAACGTTGACGTTTTAAACGCCGGCTCGTCCAGCGAAGTTCGCGGATCATGCAACATGGGAGATCTGAATGAACGCCTGGTTATCGTGGCGTCCCGATCAGCGACTTGCGCCTGTTTTACGCGCTGCAGTACGTCGCGGGACGCGTATGAGTCATCACCTGTTCAGCATCGTCGGCGGCCTCGCCGTGGTGCTGGCACTGACGCTGTGGCTGATGCCCGGCTGGCGCGGCACTTTGGCCGCCAGGCTGATGCCGGTCATCTCGGCTGCGGTGCAAGCGGGTCCAGCCCGTCTGCTACAGGGCAATCCGCTACCTTCGTTCGCGCCGTCCAGCGGCGCTGCGTCGGATGATACGGTTTCGTCGAATGCCGTTTCCGGCAACGACACGATCACGAGCACGACCCCCGTCGCCACTGCGACGGTCGCCAATACCAGCTACGACGGCGCCTTCGACGGCAGCGGCAACGCCGGCATGGGCATCGCCGCGCTGAACGGCCTCGACCCGCGCACGCTGCAAAGCGTCAGCGCGCTGGCACGACTGATCCCCGCACAACGCGTGGCCGCCGATGCACGCGACGACCGCGTGCTGGTGTCGGCACGTGAGCAGGCGCTCGTCGCAAGCTACCTTGCACGGCGCTACCGCGTTGCGCAGGAACCGGTCGGCGAACTCGTCAAGGCGGCTTTCGACACGGGCCGCGAAGTCGGTCTCGATCCGCTGTTGCTGCTCGCCGTGATGGCGATCGAGTCGGGTTTCAATCCGTACGCGGAAAGCGGCGTCGGCGCGCAGGGCCTGATGCAGGTGATGTCGAAGGTTCACTCGGACAAGTTCCAGTACTTCGGTGGTCAGAGCGCAGCGCTCGAACCGGTCGCCAACATCAAGGTGGGCGCACTCGTGCTGAAGGATTGCATCGCGCGCGGCGGCTCGCTGCCGGGCGGTTTGCGTCTGTACGTGGGCTCCACGGCGCCTGACGACGGCGGTTACGGTGCGAAGGTGATGGCCGAGCGCGGTCGCCTGCGCGATGTCGCACGGGGCCGCAAGGTGCCGATCAACGCACCGCAAGCACCTGCAACGACCACGGCACCGGTCACGACCGTGCAAACCACGCCGAAGCGTGTGCAGGTAACGCTGGAAGGCGCACACCCGCTGGCTGCGGCCACCACGGTCAAGTCGCCGACACAGGACGACGCGGCCGCGACGCCGACCAAGCACGTAGCCACGCCGGAACTGGGCGCGTAAGTCTGGCGCAGGACGTGAGCTAAACCGCTTCATCCACGCTTTGGATGAAGCGCGCCGCAAATGAAAAGGGCACCGCAAGGTGCCCTTTTTTTGTTGCAACGCAGAAGTTCTACGCGGTTTGCGATCAACCGAACGCCTGTTTGAAACTGAAACGCCGATCTGTTCCGTCGGAATAAATCGGCGTGATTCGTCGGTTCTTAGCGCTTTCGTTAGCGCCCAAACAACCTGGCGAGACGATCGACCGCTTCTTCGAGTTTCGGATAAGCGGTCGCGTACGACAGACGCACGTATTCACGCGGCGCATGCGAGCCGAAATCCATGCCCGGCACCAGCACGACGCCCGCATCGTGCAGCATCGACGATGTCAGCGCGGCACTATTGCCCGCTGCGACGTGCGACACATTGCTGCAGTCGGCGTACACGTAGAACGCGCCGTCGGGCATTACCGGCACCTTGAAACCGAGCGTTTCCAGCGCGGGCGCGATGAAATCGCGACGACGCTTGAACTCCAGCCGCCGCGCTTCGTAGATCGCCAGCGTGTCCGGCTCGAAGCACGCGAGCGCCGCGTGCTGCGCGAGCGCCGACGCGCAGATGAACAGGTTTTGCGCGAGTTTCTCGAACGCGCCGGTCATCGACGGCGGCACGACCAGCCAGCCCAGTCGCCAGCCGGTCATGTTGAAGTACTTCGAAAAACTGTTCACGGTGATCACGTCGTCGCCGAACGACAGCGCCGACACCGGCGCCGCGTCGTAGCTCAAGCCCTGATAGATCTCATCGACGATGGTGAAGCCGCCGCGCGCCCGCACGGCCTGAACGATGCGTTTCAGCTCGTCCGGATCGATCGACGTGCCGGTCGGATTCGACGGCGACGCCAGCAGCACGCCGCGCGTGCGCTCGTTCCACAGAAGCTCGACATCCGCCGCGGTCAGCTGGAAGCGTTCGGCCGGGCCGCTCGGCACCAGCACCGGCTTGCCTTCGGCGGCGACCACGAAATGGCGGTTGCACGGATAGCACGGGTCGGGCATCAGCACTTCGTCGTCGCGATCGACCAGCGCCGCGCACGCCAGCAACAGCGCCGCCGACGCGCCCGCTGTGACGACGATCCGCGCCGGATCGACCTGAAGGCCGTACGCGCTCGCGTAGTGCGCCGAGATCGCTTCGCGCAGCGGTTGCAGACCGAGCGCGCTGGTGTATTGGGTGACGCCGCGACGCAGCGCCGCGCTCGCGGCTTCGATGACCGGCTCGGGCGCGGTAAAGTCGGGCTCGCCGATTCCCATGTGAATGATGTCGCGCCCGTCGCGCTCCAGCAGCGCGGCCTGCTTGGCGAGTTCCATCACATAGAAGGGCTGAATGGCATCGACGCGGGCGGCCAGCCGCACCATCGGATCGGTCACGGTGTTCATTGCAATGTTCCAGTCAAAAAACAAACGGACGGCGCGCTCTGCCGGCGATATGCGGGCAGGGCGGCCGTCCGTGAGCGGGCGGTTGGGCGGCGGGCGGCGAACGCGCGTTGCGACGCGTGTAGACCGGGACGCCCGACAACCGTGTTAAGGCTTGCGAGCCGCCTGCGTTTCAGCGACGCGCAGTTGCGCCGACAGCTTGTCGAGTACGCCGTTGACATACTTGTAGCCGTCGGAGCCGCCGAAGGTTTTCGTCAGTTCGACCGCTTCGTTGATGACGACGCGATACGGGATATCGACGTGGTTCTTCAGCTCGTACGCGGCGACCAGCAACACCGCGCGTTCGACCGGCGACAGTTGCTCGATCGGGCGGTCGAGGCAGGGCGTGAGGTCGGCGGACAGCGTTGCCGAATCGCGGATCACGCCGTGCAGCAGCGCTTCCAGATGCTCGAGGTCGGCCTTGTCGTAGCCCTGCGCGCCACGCAGTTGCGCGTCGATCTCACCGCCGGGCGCACCGGACAGCAGCCACTGATACAGACCCTGCGTGGCCAGTTCGCGGGAACGTCGGCGTGCGCTCTTCATGCCTCTTCCTCTTCGTCTTCTTCGTCGTCGCCGGACAACTGGTCCAGCGCCACCGACAGATTCGCCATTTCGACCGCGACGCGCGCTGCATCACGACCCTTTTCGGTCATGCGAGCGACGGCCTGCTCGTCGTTTTCCGTGGTCAGCACGGCGTTCGCGACCGGAATGCCGAAGTCCAGACCGATGCGGGTGATGCCCGCGCCGCTTTCGTTCGACACCAGTTCGAAGTGATACGTTTCGCCGCGCACCACGGCGCCCAGCGCGATCAGTGCGTCGAAATGCGAGCTTTCCGCGAGCTTTTGCAGCGCCAGCGGGATTTCCAGCGCGCCCGGCACGGTGACGAGCAGCACGTCTTCACCGACGACGCCGAGGCGTTCGAGTTCTTCGATGCAGGCATCGACGAGGCCGTTGCAGACCGGTTCGTTAAAGCGCGACTGAACGATGCCGATGCGCAGGCCGTCGCCGTCGAGGTTCGGTTGATATTGTCCGATTTCCATATGAGGTCCGTAGTGTTTGGTTGAGCGCGAAGCGTGGGTGTGCTTTTGGATACGCGTGTGACTGGATCAGGCCTTGGTTTGCGCCGCCGGGCTGCCGGGCATCGGGACGAAGCCAGTGACTTCGAGACCGTATCCCGACATGCTGCCCAGCTTGCGCGGATTCGACAGCACCTGCATCTTGCCGACACCCAGTTCGCGCAGAATCTGCGCGCCGATGCCGTACGTCTTGAAATCGACCGGACGGCGCTTGAGCGCGTCGGCTTTCTCTTTCGAGTCGAACGCCTTGAAGACGTCCACCAGATGATCTTTCGTGTCGCCGCAATTGAGCAGCACGATCACGCCGTTGTCGCGCGCGGCGATTTCCTTCATGGCGGCGTCGAGCGTCCATGAGTGCGTGGACACGCCGGTTTCCAGCAGATCCAGCACCGACAGCGGCTCGTGCACGCGCACCAGCGTGTCGGTATCCGGCGTGGGCGTGCCGCGCACCAGCGCGATATGCGGCTGGTTGCTCGGCTGATCCAGATACATGACCGCGCGGAACGCGCCGTGTGCGGTCTGCATGGTGCGTTCGCAGATCCGTTCGACGATCGACTCGGTGCGGCTGCGATAGTGGATCAGATCGGCGATCGTGCCGATTTTCAGGCCGTGTTCCGCCGCGAACTCCATCAGATCGGGCAGACGCGCCATCGTGCCGTCGTCCTTGATCACTTCGCAGATCACGGCCGCCGGTTGCAGGCCGCCGAGCGCCGTCAGGTCGCAGCCGGCTTCGGTATGGCCGGCACGCACCAGCACACCGCCCGGCTGGGCCATGATCGGGAACACGTGGCCCGGCTGCACGATGTGGTCGGCACGCGCGTCCGGCGCGACCGCCGCCGCGATGGTGCGCGCGCGATCCGCCGCCGAAATGCCCGTGGTCACGCCTTCGGCCGCTTCGATGCTGACCGTGAACGCCGTGCCGTACTGCGTGCCGTTGCGGTACGTCATCAACGGCAGGTTCAGCAGCTTGCAGCGTTCCTGCGTCAGCGTCAGGCAGATCAGGCCACGACCGTAGCGCGCCATGAAGTTGATTGCCTCCGGGGTGACGAATTCGGCGGCGATGACGAGATCACCCTCGTTTTCACGGTCTTCTTCGTCGACGAGGATCACCATCCGGCCGGCTTTCAGTTCGGCGATGATCTCAAGGGTGGAGGCGAGCGTCATGGTGGCGGGTGGCGTGATTTTCGGGAAAGCGCGTATTTTACGCCACGCCGCTGCCCAAGTCCCCCTCGGCCGAACGGTATAGGCGTTTCCACCGGCATTGCACTTGTCTCGCGGCGCATGCCGGAACGGGCCGAGCGAGCGCCGGCGCGGGTCTCGTCGCGTCGCCCGACGCCCGAAACGCGCGTCAGAACTGCAGCGGCGTGCGCTGCATCAGCGCGCCCGGCGCCGGACGCCCGAGCAGAAAGCCCTGCGCGCGGTCGCAGCCAATCTCCCGCAAGAAATCCAGCTGCGAGATCCGTTCGACGCCTTCGGCCACCACCGTCATGCCCAGCGATTTCGCCATCGCGACGATCGCGCGGACGATCGTGCCGTCGCTGATATCGGGCCTGGGCGGCCGGTCCGCGTTGCGGTTCGGCTCGTCGGTGCGAGCAACGCCGACGCCCGCCAGAAACGAGCGGTCCA
Source organism: Paraburkholderia sp. (assembly GCF_028283785.1). Lineage (GTDB taxonomy): Bacteria > Pseudomonadota > Gammaproteobacteria > Burkholderiales > Burkholderiaceae > Paraburkholderia. Next base: position 355,505 of record NZ_JAPWKB010000019.1, read on the forward strand.
CCTTTAGCGTATCCACCGGCAGCGTCTGCAGATAGCGGAACGACGAATAACCGGTACCGAAATCGTCGACGGCGAGACTGATGCCGCGTTGCGCCAGCTCGTTGAGCAGGTCTTCGATCGCGCCGTGGCCGTTCGTCATCGCCATGCTTTCGACCAGTTCGAATTGCAGGCGATGCGCGGGCAACCCGGTTTCGCTCAGGATATTCGCCAAATCCTGTAAGAACGCGTCGTGCCGACATTGCCGCCCTGACAGATTCACGGCGATCCGGCCGAATTCGACGCCTTCGTCGAGCCACGTGCGCGCCTGGCGGGCCGCCTCGCGCAACACCCACGCGCCGATCGGCACGATCAGCGCCGATTCTTCCGCGAGCGGGATAAAAAGATCCGGCGGAATCAGCCCGCGAGTCGGATGCTGCCAGCGGATCAGCGCTTCGACCCCCGACATCGCGCCGGTCCGCAAATCGAACTCGGGCTGGTAGTGCAGCCGGAATTCGCCGGCTACCAGCGCTTGGTGCAGCTCGCTTTCGACGACGATCCGCTCCATCGCCGTCGAGGTCATCGGCGCGGTGAAAAACTGGAAATTGTTCTTGCCCGCGTCTTTCGCCTCGTACATCGCGCGGTCGGCTTGCATCAGCAGTTGTTGCGGATCGATGCCGTCGTCGGGATACATGCTGATGCCGATACTCGGCGTGACGAAGACCGGCTGGCCGCCCAGCTCGATCGGCTGCGCGGCGAGCGTCAGCAAGGTCTGTGCGACCTGGCCGACATGGCGAATATCGTCGATCTCTTCGAGCACGATCGTGAATTCGTCGCCGCCGAGCCGCGCGACCGTATCGGTCTCGCGCACCGAGCGTTTCAGCCGCCCGGCGATCACCTTCAGCGTTTCGTCGCCGATACCGTGGCCGAGCGTGTCGTTGATCAGCTTGAAGCGGTCGAGGTCGATAAACATCACCGCGACGCGTTTCGATTCGCGCCGCGCCCGCGCGATCGCACGGTTCAGCCGCTCGATGAACAGCACGCGGTTCGGCAGCGCGGTCAACGCATCGTGCGTCGCCAGATGATTCAGCTTTTCTTCGGCGATGCGTCGCTGGGTGATGTCGGAGAACAGTGCGGCGTAGTGCGTGCAGCGCTCGTCGTGATCGTAGATGCCGGAAATCGACAGATATTCGAGGAACAGTTCGCCGCTTTTCTTGCGATTCCAGATCTCGCCTTGCCAGTGACCTTTATCGGTCAGCGTGCGCCATAACTCGCGATAAAACACCGGCGATTGCCGTCCCGAACTCAGCACGCTGGCATTGCGGCCGAGCACGTCGGCCTGGGTGTAGCCGGTCAGTCGCGTGAAGGCCGGATTGACGCGCTCGATCGTGCCGTCGAGATTGGTGACCATCACGCCGTCGAGCGTCGATTCGAAGATCCGGTCGGCGAGCCGCAGGTTATAGCGCGACGTGATCAGCGCTTCGTCGCGCTGACGCAGCGCGGCGCGCAACTCGTGGACGTATTCGTATTCGATATTGCTGAGAATGTCGGATAGTCCGAGCATGCCCGTCAGACGACCGTGATCGTCGATGACACCGATATGCCGGATTCGATGCTCGACCAGCGATTGCCGCGCCGCATACAGGCTGCGCGTCTGCGCGAGCGAGCGCAGCGGGAAGCTGGCGTGATCGCCCGCCGCGCCGTCGAGCGCACCGGCCGCGACGAGCCGGACCATATCCCGCTCGGTCAGGATGCCGAACGCGTCGGCGCGGCCCGACGGATCGCGAACCGCGATCGCGCTCGCACGATGTTCGCGCATCGACTGGCGCACCTCGCGCATCGGCGTGGCCGCATCGACGATCACCGGCATCGCCGCGCGCACCGACTCGATCGTCTTCATCCGTAAAAAGAATTCCGGCCCCTGGCACATCACGAGGTCGGTTTGCGTGAGGATGCCAACCGAATGCCCGGTGTCGTCGATCACGAGGCAATGGCGAATCCCGCGTTCCTTGAAATGCACGGCGGCGTCGCCGAGCCGGGTGCGTTCGGGAAGCGCGACCACGGGGCGGCTCATCACCGCGTCGATCGGTCCGGCGAGCACGGCCGGACCCTCACCGACGGACAGCGCGTCGCGTTCGGTCCAGATGCCGAGCGCCACGCCGTGTTCCATTACGACGATGGCGCTGCAACGGCGCTGCGCCATCCGTTGCGCGGCGACCCGAACGGGTGTGTCCGGCGCGCATTCGAGCATTGGCCCGGAAACCAGGCTTCCAATTTCGACGTCCAGCGAATGATCTGACATGCTCACGGCCTATTTTCGAGACGAAGCGAATGTAGCGGCACGCGTACGGAATCGCTTTGACATCTATCAAGGCTTTGATGTCGATCAAAGACGCTGCGACAAAATATCCAACCTGAACGGGAGATAAAGCGGAGATGACGCGGAAGGTGACGCGATCCGGTTACGTCGATGGACGCAACCGGATGCGGTTCGGAAACAGCGGGGCAAATCGAAGCGGGCAGCGCGCTTCGATGACACTTACTTGAGGTTCAAACCCGGTTGACCGGACGTCGACAGCATCCGTTCGACGTAGCGCGCAATCAGATCGACTTCGAGATTGACCTTCGTGCCGTCGCGCAGATGCTTGAGCGCCGTGACATCGACCGTATGCGGGATCAGGTTGATCGAGAATTCGCAGCCGTCGTCGCGATCTTCGACCGTGTTCACCGTCAGGCTCACGCCGTTGACCGTGATCGAGCCTTTGTACGCGAGGAAGCGGCCGATCTCGCGCGGCGCGAGCACGCGCAATTCATGCGACTCCCCAACCGGCGCAAAGCGCGTGACGGTGCCGAGCCCATCGACGTGGCCCGACACGATATGGCCGCCGAGCCGGTCGTGCGCGCGCAACGCCTTTTCCAGATTGACTTCGCCTTTGTCGGCGAGACCGGCAGTGCGGTTCAGGCTTTCGCGCGACACGTCCACTTCGAACGAATTCGCGGTTTTCGCGACGACCGTCATGCAGGCGCCCTGGATGGTGATGCTGTCGCCAAGCTGAACGTCTTCGAGATCGAGGCCGCCGGCTTCGACGTCGAGGCGAACGCCCGCGTCCGCTTCGGTGCCGAGCGGCTTCACTGATGCAATGCGGCCGACCGCCGCGACGATTCCGGTAAACATCGTGCTGATTCCTTGAAAACTAGGTTAGTTCGCTGCGCTCACGTTGCACGTTATTGCGACGGTGCGGGCGTGGGCGTTGCATTCGACGGCGCGTCGGCGACCGGCGCGAGCCGCGCCAGAATCCGCAGATCGTCGCCGAAACGGTCTACCGCGTGGAAGTTCAGACGCACGCGGGCGTCGAGCGTGTGGGGCGCGACGAGATTGAACATGCCCATCGAATCCGTGCCGAGCAAACTGGGCGCGAGATACACCAGCAGTTCGTCGACGCAGCCTTCGCGCAGCATCGAGCCATTCAGTTTGTAGCCTGCCTCGACATGCAATTCGTTGACGCCGCGCTCGCCGAGCGCTTTCAGCACGCCCGGCAGATCGACCTTGCCGGCCGGATTGGCCATCTGCACGATCTCCGCGCCGCGATCGCGCAACGCGGCGGCGCGCTCGGTATGGCGCTGGTCGAGATCGCCGCAGAAGATCAACGTGGGCGCACCCGCCAGAATGTTCGCCTCGGGCGGCACGTCGAGCCGGCTGTCGATCAGCACGCGCAACGGCTGGCGCGGCGTATCGACGGCGCGCACGGTCATGCGCGGGTTGTCTTCCTTCACGGTGCCGATGCCGGTGAGAATCGCCGACGCGCGCGCGCGCCATGCGTGACCGTCCGCGCGAGCGAGTTCGCCGGTGATCCACTGGCTGGTGCCGTCCGGCAAACCGGTGCGACCGTCGAGCGACGCCGCCACTTTCATCCGGACCCACGGTCGGCCGCGCGTCATCCGCGACACGAAACCGATGTTCAACTCTTGCGCCTCGTTTGCAAGCAGGCCGCACCGCACTTCGATGCCCGCGTCGCGCAGGATTCGCAGACCGCGCCCGGAGACCTGCGGATTCGGGTCTTCCATCGCCGCGACCACGCGTGACACCTGCGCGTCGATCAGCGCGTTCGCGCACGGCGGCGTGCGGCCGAAATGGCTGCACGGTTCGAGCGTCACGTAAGCCGTGGCGCCGCGCAGATCGTGACCGCGCGAGCGCGCGTCTTTCATCGCGCGGATTTCCGCGTGATCCTGACCGGCCGGTTGCGTGAAGCCTTCGCCGATCACCTCGCCGTGGCTGTTGACCAGCACGCAGCCGACGCGCGGATTGGGATCGGTGGTGAACAGGCCGCGCTTCGCCAGAGCGAGCGCGCGTTCCATATGGACGAAATCGGGTTGCGAGAACATCGGCGTGGGCGGTCCCTTGATTGTTCCGTGGCGTGTGCGGGGCGCGTCGATGCTCAGGCGGCCAGCGACGCGAATGCGCCGCGCGCCGCGTCGATCGTCGCATCGACGATCGCGTCGTCGTGCATGCTCGACACGAAGCCCGCTTCGTACGCCGACGGCGCGAAATACACGCCCGCGTCGAGCATCTTGTGAAAGAACGCGTTGAAGCGCGGCACGTCGCTCTTCGTGACTTCGGCGAAGCTGCCCGGCACGGCGTCGGTGAAATACAGGCCGAACATGCCGCCGATCGCATCCGCCGCGAACGGCACTTTGGCTTCCTTCGCCGCGTTCGCGAGCCCGTCCGCGAGACGTTTGGTCTGGGCGGTGAGCGCTTCGTAGAAACCCGGCGCCTGAATCAGTTGCAGCGTTTTCAGGCCCGCCGCGACCGCGATCGGATTGCCCGACAGCGTGCCGGCCTGATAGACCCCGCCGAGCGGGGCGAGATGCGCCATGATGTCGCGCCGTCCGCCGAACGCGGCCGCCGGCATTCCGCCGCCGATCACCTTGCCCAGGCACGTCAGGTCGGGCGAGATGCCGTAGACCTGCTGCGCGCCACCGAGCGCGACGCGAAAGCCGCACATCACTTCGTCGAAAATCAGCACTGCGCCGTATTCGGTACAGAGGCGGCGCAGCGCGTTCAGGAATTCAGGCGTTGCGCGCACGAGATTCATATTGCCCGCGACCGGCTCGACGATCACCGACGCGATCTCGTTGCCGAACGCCTTGAACGCTTCTTCGAGTTCGGTGACGTTGTTGTATTCGAGGACCGTGGTGTGCTTCGCGATGTCCACCGGGACGCCCGCCGACGTCGGATTGCCGAACGTCAGCAGACCGGAACCGGCCTTGACGAGCAGGCTGTCCGCGTGACCGTGATAGCAGCCTTCGAACTTGACGATGCGGCTGCGGTTCGTGAAGCCGCGCGCCAGACGCAGCGCGCTCATGGTGGCTTCGGTGCCGCTCGACACCATCCGTACCTGTTCGATGGACGGCACCAGCTTGCAGATTTCCTCGGCGATCTCGATTTCGGATTCGGTCGGCGCGCCGAACGAGAAGCCCTTCGACAGCACGCGCTGAACCGCTTCGAGCACTTCCGGATGGACGTGACCGACGATCATCGGTCCCCACGAGCCGATGTAGTCGATATAGCGCTTGCCTTCGGCGTCCCAGAAATACGCGCCTTCAGCACGTTCGATAAAGCGCGGCGTGCCGCCCACCGAGCGGAAAGCGCGGACCGGCGAGTTCACGCCGCCGGGGATGGTTTTCTGGGCGCGTTCGAAGAGAGCTTGATTGGTGGACATGGACGTTGAACCTGTCTGAGGGTGTCGGTAGATCGGGGGCCGGGTGGGTGCCGATGTGTCCCGGCCTGTTCCGCGCCGGGCCGCAAGACCTGTCGCGACGGGGATTTGCCGTGCGGCGAGCCGGAATTTCAGCGGTGCTTTCAGCAGCGGATGGGTTGCCGAAATTGTACCGGAGTCGGCTCGCAACGGCCGCGCGCCGGGCAGCGGGCACGCGTCAGGATTCGCCGGATTGCACGCGCGGCGCGCGGCTGCGTCGAGCGGCCGGGATCGGTGCGGAATCAGGCGCCGACTGCGTTGCCAGCGGCGCTATCGACGGCGGTGCGAGCGGTTTGCGCGGGCCGGTCAACGCTTTCCAGCGCTTTTCCAGTGCGCCCTCGGCGATCGGTTTGATCGAGATGCCGGAGGTCTGCGCGTCCCAGGTCTGCACGGAAAACGGGTAAGTGCGCAGCGTGTCGCGGTCGATCGTGACGACCTCGTTCGCATCGACCAGCCAGTCGTAGACGAAGTCGATGCACAGCCGGAAACCGCGTTTTTTTGTCGCATCCGGCACCTCGTACGGCGCGCGGGTCACGTAGCCGGAGCCGAACACGCCTTTCGGCTCTTTCGCGACCCGATGCAGAAACACGCGGTCGCCCGGCAGGATGCTGCGCGCGAAGCCGCAGCCCCAGACATCGGCGACCGCTTCGCCCGCCGCGACGCGCTTCGCGACCTCGGGCAACGCCGGCCAGGGCGATTTTTTGGGGCTCCAGATCAGCAGGAAAGCGGTCATCGTGACAGGTCGGATGGGTGATGCAACGGTGAAAGAAAGGCGCGGTCGCAGCGGCGGCGGGCGCTTGCGACAGAGCGATTGGATTGCGCCGACAGGGCGGAAACGACCGGCCGATCTTTCTGCTGTCGCGTACAATCAATTCAAAGTATGCGGGATTCGTGCGAAAAATAGCGTGAATCCCTTCGTTTCTGCTGTCCCCGTCCGGTGCATCTGGACCGGTTGGGCTGTCTCTCTTCTGGATTTCCATGTCTCAAGCCACATCCCGCCGGCCCGATGGCCGGCTGATCCTGTTGCTCGGCGCGCTCGCCGCGTGCGGCCCGATCTCGATCGACATGTATCTGCCGAGTCTGCCGTCGATCATGCAGGCGTTCGCCGTGACCTCGGGCGCGGCCCAATCGACGCTGACCAGTTTCATGTTTGGTTTTTCGATCGGGATGTTGCTGTACGGGCCGTTGTCGGACTCGTTCGGGCGGCGTCCGGTGTTGCTGGGCGGGATTGCGATGTATGCGGTGGCGAGCGTGGCGTGTGCGCTGTCGTTCTCGATCGACTCGCTGGTGATGTTCCGTTTCGTGCAGGCGTTGGGCGCGGGTGCCGCATCGGTGCTGGCGCGGGCGATTGCGCGCGACGCGCATGCACCGTCCGATGCCGCGAAGGTGTTGTCGATGCTGGCGATCGTCACGTCGATCGGGCCGTTGCTCGCGCCGTTGATCGGCGGTCAGTTGTTATTGCTGGGCGGCTGGCGCGTGGTGTTCTCGGTGCTGACCGTGTTTGGCGTGGTGTGTGCGGTGACCGCGTATCTGAAGGTGCCGGAAACGTGGCCGAAGGAGAAGCGGGCGGAATCCGCGGTGCTGCGATCGTTCGGCGCGTATGGAACGTTGCTGCGCGATCCGGTGGTGTGGGGACATCTGCTCTGCGGCGGGATGGCATTTGCGTCGATGTTTGCGTATATCACCGCGACGCCGTTCGTCTATATCGAGTACTTCCATGTTTCCGCGCAGCATTACGGGTTTCTGTTTGCGCTGAATATCATCGGCATCATGGGATGGAATTTCATCAACACGCGACTGGTGGGGCGAGTTGGGGCCGTGCCGATTATTTCGTTTGCTTCGCTGGTGAGTTTTGGGGCGTCGGCGTTTGTTTGTCTCGTGAGTTTGACCGGGTGGGGTGGGTTGTGGTCGATCGTTTTCGGGCTGTTTTTCGTGGTCGGTGTTGTGGGTGTGTTGTCGGCGAATTGCACGACTGAGTTGATGCATCGGTATCCGATGAATGCCGGTGCCGCTGCTGCGGTGTTTGGGGCGGTGCAGTTGTCGTTGGGGGCGGTGTCGAGTATGGCGGTTGGGATCTGGACCGATGGGTCGCCGTTTGGGATGGGGGTGGTGGTGGGGGGGGCGGGTGTTTTGTGTCTCGCGGGGAGGGGGTTGGTGTTGCGGGCGCATCGGAAGGGGGTTGTAGTGGTTTGAGGTTTTTGGTTTTGGTTTGTTGTGGTTGTCCTGGTTTTGCTCGCTTGTCCCGGTTTCGCTCGCTTGTCCCGGTTTCGCGTCGGTCTGCCTGGATCGTCCCTGTGCGGGACCGCACCTACTTTTCTTTGCTCGCGTGTACAGACTGGAGACATGGTTGACACATGTACGGGGACATCGTTGACACCTGATGGTTACGGTTTTGTGGTCTTCAGGTCAAGTCTGGCGACGCGGTGATGGGCATACCAGAACTCATACACGCCGTCCGTATCGGGCTTCGGGCGCACAGCCACGCGCAGTCCCTTGAGCGCAACCGACAGGCGCAGCACCCGATCCCGGAAGCGCACCACGCCGCTTGCATTGACCCGTAACACTTCATCGTCGGGGCTGTACTCAGGCTCCAGCAGCCGCTCGGGCATGGCCCGCTCGCTGGGCCTGTAACGCGTGAGCGGAGTGGCCATATCGAGCGCCTCGTGCGGACGCTCGGTGTTGTACACCGCGCCAGCGCTCGAGCTCCCGTTGCACATGGGCGTGCGTGGTGAACGCATGACGCTCGAGCACTTCGGCCTTCAGCGTGCGATGAAACCGCTCATCCTTGCCATTGGTCTGCGGGTGATACGGCCGGCTGTAGCTCACGCGGATTCCCAGCCTGATCAGCCATACCGCGAGCTCGGTGAGCTGCCGTGGGGCGCTGGGCGCCCCCCAGGGCGCGCCATTGTCCGTATTGATACGCACGGGCAGACCGTAGCAGCGGAACGCCCGCTCCAGCTCCGTGCGCACGACCTCGGTGGTGGTTCGCGAACAGGCCGCCAGCACGATGTTGAACCGCGAGTGATCGTCCAGCACCGTGAGCGGGGAGCAGCGCCCCGTCTCCAGCGTCGCGAAATCGCCCTTGAAATCCATCTGCCAGAGCGAATTCGGATACGCATGTTCGAAGCGCTGCCAGTGCTGGCGCTGCGCGGACGCGTGTGGATGGATCATCCCGTGACGGCGAAGGATCTCGGTGATCGTGGCCGCCGCGGGAACGCCGGTCATGCCCAGATCAAGCAGGCGTCGCGCGATCTTGCGTCCGCCCCAGCCGTGCTCACGGCGCAATGCCAGCACGGCCTGAACCGCCTGATCGGGCGAAGCGCAGGGACTGTGATGCGGGCGTCGGGAGCGATCGGCAAGACCGTCGCCGCCTTCAGCCCGATGGCGCTCCAGCCACTTGTAGCCGGTCTGGCGGCTGATGTTGAAGCGCCGGCATAACTCGCTGAACGGCAACGAATGCTGGATAGCGAGGCAAACGAATTCCTGTCGGAGACTCATGGTGTCTTTTACGTTCCAGGGCATGGTTGGATCCGGGCGTTCGATTGCCCGAAAGTGTCAACCATGTCCCTGTACACCTGTCAGCTATGTCTCCAGTCTGTACACTCGCGCAAAGAAAAGTAGGCAAAAGAAAGCGCGTTTACACCGCCACTCCGTAGCGAGTGGCGTCCTTCCAGAACGGGTAGTGGACCGCGCACGATTTGAGTTGCCGCAGCGTTTGCCTTGGTGACAAGGCAGTCATTCGTTCCGGCTGTTCGCTCCGCGACAGCCGACGGGCACAGCCCCGTCTTTATCTCTCGGCGTCATTCGCGCGCTGCACTCTGTCGGTCACAAAACCCATTTTTCTGGCATGCGCCGGGCTGGTCGCGCGCGCAAAATCCCAAGCCAATTCGAACGTCGAAACCATCGTGAAGGCGGGCGAATGCCGTGGCGCAAACCGGGCTTCGAGCCGACGCTGGAACCGTCGTGAGAGCTGGCAATTCGAGAGGCGAAACCGGGCTTCGAGCCGACGCTGGAACCGTCGTGGGGGGGCAATTCGAGAGGCGAAACCGAGCTTTGATCCCACGCCGGAATCGTCGTGGGGCCGGGCAAATCGAGTGGCCCAAACCGGGTTTTGAGCCGAGGCTGGAGCCGTCGAAAAAGCGGGCGAATGACGAGGCGCAGATGGGGTTTTGAAGTGGGCTACCGCCGCGCAGCGGGCGGGATGTGCGGATGCGGGCCACCACGCCAAACCGACCGGTCGCTCCAAACGTGCGCGGTCCACTACCCGAAAATTGATAGACGCCACTCGCTACGGAGCGCGAGGTAAACGCGCTTTCTTTTGCCTAGGAAGGTCTGAATAACCCGTTTTTGCTTCGGATTTCTAACCGGTGCGCTCAGCGTGAAGATCGCGTCATCCTTCACACTTGGTTGATGCGCTACCGACCGCGCGCTTGCTGGCCCCTATGCCGAGTTGCCGTCGTTCATTGTGCTGTCAGCTTCCTGCGCGCCATCCAGAGATTGACCAGCGCGAACTGCGTTTCGATTTGCGCCGTGTTTTTCGCCAGTCCCCGATACCGCGCCTTCACATATCCAAACTGACATTTCAGTACCCGGAACGGGTGCTCCACCTTCGCTCTCACGCCCGCCTTGAGCCGCTCGATCTCGTCGTAAATCCTGTCGAGCCGCTGGCTTCTGTCCAGCTTTCGCCGCTTGCTCAGCCTCATCGCGACGTGCCACTCAACCGCACCTGTTTCGCCCCGCTTGCCGATGCCCACATAACCCGCATCGGCAAAGGCAACCGTCTCCTTGCCGTGCAGCAGCGCGTGCGCCACCGTGACGTCGTGGACGTTCGCCGACACGTGCATTTGACCGTATGCACCAGACCCGATTCGGCATCGACCCCGATATGCGCCTTCATCCCGAAGTGCCAGCTGCCGCCCTTTTGCGTCTGCTTCATCTCGGGGTCTCGCGTGCCGGGCTTCTTCGTTGAATTGGGCGCGGCAATCAACGTCGCGTCGACGGCCGAGCCCACCTTGAGCATCAGGCCTTTCGCCTCCAGCAGTTCGTTGACCGTCGCCAGCATTCTGGCCGACAGTTGATGTTCCTCAAGCAGGTGCCGGAACCGCAGGATCGTGCTCTCGTCGGGCAGGCGCGTCATGCCAGCGTCCAGCAACGCGAACTCCCGATACAGCGGAATGTCATGCAACGCCTCCTCCATGGCCGGGTCCGAGAGACTGAACCACTGCTGCATGAAGTGAATCCGCAGCATCGTCGCAAGCGCAAACGGCGGACGGCCAGTGCGGCCTTTAGGGTAGTGCGGCTCAATGAGCGCAATCAGCTTCTGCCATGGCACCACGCGTGTCATCTCGTCGAGAAATTCGCGCTTGCGGGTGCGCTTCGTCGAAAGATCCAGACCCAGACCAAGTTGCGTCATCACGTCACTCCCTGAATTCCCCTGAGCCCAGGATAGTCCATGCTCGCGTCAATGTCAGGACTTTTGCAGACCTTCCCCTACTTTTCTTTGCGCGAGCAAAGAAAAGTAGGTGCGGTCCCGCACAGGGACGATCCAGGCAGACCAGCGTGAATACAGGAAGCGCACGCCAACCCAGGAGCAACCAAACCACCGCCATGCGAACCGCATGACGCACCCGGTCCCGCACAGGGACGATCCTGGCAGACCAGCGTGAATACAGGACGCGCACGCCAAGCCAGGAGCAACCAAACCAACCGCCATGCGAACCGCATAACGCACCCGGTCCCGCACAGGGACGATCCAGGCAAACCGACGCGAAAACGGGACAACCACAGCAAACCCGACAGACCAGCGGAACCTCGGGACAAGCGAGCAAAACCAGGCAACCCACCGTGAAAACGGGACAACCAACCAAAGCCCCCACGGAGTGAAAACCCCTTTACTCCCTCGCTGAAGAAGCCACCCCATGACTCAACCAATCCAGCACCGCACTACTATCATCATCGGCGCCACGCCGAGCCTTAACGACAGCCTCGTTCACCTCCGCATTCGGCGCAGCCCGCCGGATCGCCACACCCACGGCGAGAATATCGATCATCACCAGATGCAAGATCCGCGAAATCATCGACAACTGCGATTCGCGAATCTCGATGTGATCGGTTTCAAGCGCAACGGTCGCGCGCTTCGCCAGCGGCGTATTGCTCGACGTAATCGCAATCACCTGCGCGCCCGCGGCCATCGCCACTTCCAGCACCCGCAGCAATTCCGGCGCGCGTCCCGACTTCGATACCGCCACGATCACGTCGCCCTTGCCCAGCAACGCAGCCGAAGCTGCCTGCATGTAAAGATCGCCGTAAGCAATGGTCGGAATGCCAAACCGGAAGAACTTGTAGTGCGCGTCCTGTGCAACGATGTTCGAATTGCCCAAGCCGTAAAACTCGATGCGTCGCGCACTGTTCAACATGTCGATCGCACGTTCGACATGCTCGAAATTCAGATGCTCGCGCAACTGCAAAATCGCCGACACGGTGTTGTCCAGCACCTTCGCACCGAAATCCGTCGCGGTGTCGCCGAGATGCACCTGGCTATGGCTGACCGGAATCGTGCCGGTCAAACCCGTCGCGAGTTTCAGCTTGAAATCCGATAAGCCCTGACATCCCAGCGACCGGCAAAAACGGATCACGGTTGGCTGGCTCACATCGGCTTTACGCGCGATGTCCACGATCGGATCGTTGATGATCGAACGCGGATGATTCAACGCGAGATCCGCGACGCGACGCTCGGCCGGCGTCAACGCATCGCGCATCTGACGGATCCGCTCGAACACCGCCGACGAACTCCCGCCCGCGCGATTCGACAACTGCTCCGCGAGAATCGCCGACACGCCCAGAAACGCCGGATATTCCGCCGTAATCACGTACGTCGGCACGTTCTTCAGATACGCCTCGAAACGACCCTTCGCTTCGAAACGCGCGCGGAACGACGACTTCTCGAAGAACTCGCCCAGACGCGGCACCACGCCGCCGCCAATGTAGATGCCGCCGAGCGAACCCAAGGTCACCGCGATATTGCCGGCGAACGTGCCGAGAATCCCGCAGAAACAATCGACCGCTTCCGCACACAACGGATCGCCGTCGAGCGCGCGCTTCACGACTTCCGCGGTGTCGAAGTTCGCGCCGACGCGCTTCTTGTCCCGCGCTGCCAGCGCACGGTACACGACCTCGATGCCCGGGCCCGCCGCCACACGCTCGAACGACACGTGCGACCACTTCTTGCGTGCATATTGCAGCACCAGTTCTTCGCGTTCGTCGGCCGGTGCGAAGGTGGCGTGACCGCCTTCGCTGCCCAGCGCGATCCAGCGGTCGTCGGCGGGAATCAGGCCCGACACGCCGAGGCCCGTGCCGGCGCCCAGCAAACCGATCACGCTGTTCGGACGACGCGAGCCGCCGCCGACCTGCACGCGTTGCGCGTCGGTCAGACCGGGCAGCGCCATCGCCAGCGCGGTGAAATCGTTGACGACCAGCAACGTGTCGAAACCCAACGCGCGACGCGTGGCTTCGATCGAAAAACTCCAGTCGTGATTGGTCATGCTGACCGTGTCGCCATCGACCGGATTCGCAATCGCAATCGCCGCGTGATTCACACGGCCGATCTTCGTGTCTTTCAGATACTTCTTGATGACGTCCGCGACGCCGGGATAGTCGGCGCACGGATAGACGATCACCGACGTAATCTCGCCCGGTCCCGTCTCCAGCGCAAAGCGCGCATTGGTGCCGCCGATATCCGCGAGCAAACGCGGTCCGTCGGCGTGCTGGCCCGCGCCCGGGACAGCTTTAGTTACACCAGTAGACATCGAGTCTCACTCCCTTGTCGTTTGCCAGCTTCGAGATGGCATTTTTTTGTGGCGCGGCTGCGGCGGCGTTCAACACGTCGAGCTTGCGCTGTCCTGCAATGAACAAAAACAACCGGTCGACCTGCTTCAACGCCGACATCGACCAGCTCACGCGTGCATGCGGCGCATTGCCCGGATGCACGGCGACAAATTTTTCAGGCGTCGTGATCGCGACGTCCCACTCGGGCGCGTCCGCGAAAATCGACGCGGTATGACCGTCTTCACCCATGCCCAGTACGGCAACGTCGGGAACGGCGAAAGCGGCGTCCGCATTCAACGCGGCGATCTGCGCGTCCAGCGTCGTCGACACATCCACCAGCGGCCGGAACGCGGCATTGCGCGCCGCGTTTTGCAGCAGCGTTTCGTGGACGAGCCGCGCATTGCTCGCGTTATCGGATTCCGGCACCCAGCGATCGTCGACCAGCGTCACGGCAATGTGCGCCCAGTCGAACGTCTGCGTGGACAGCGTTTGAAGGAACGGACGCGGACTGGTGCCACCCGACACGGCGAGTGTCGTATGCGCGCCGGACGTGCCGGCCTTCGCGGCGAGCGACGCCTGCAACGCGTCGCCGACAGCCTGCGCCAGCGCATCGGAATGGACGCGGGGATCGTCGAAAGTATGAAGTTCGATCACTTCTCCTCCGTACAGCTTTCTTGTTAGGTCTGCGGGCTGCGCCGTCGATACGGCGACGCGGCATGCGGTGCCTGGTGGCGCTGCCCGTCAGTTCATCGTGGCGGTCATGGCATCGCGCCGCCTGGCAGGACAACCCGCCGCCGCGCGATGCCGTCAATCCGTTCGTCAGTTCTCTTCTTCGAGCCAGCAGGTGCCGTGCTGCGCCAGCATCGCGCTCGCGGCGGCCGGACCCCAGGTGCCCGACGCATACGGCTTCGGCGGACGGTTCGACGCATTCCATTCGTTCTGGATCGGCTCGACCCATTTCCACGCGGCTTCCTGTTCGTCGCGTCGCACGAACAGCGCGAGGCGTCCGTTGATCACGTCGAGCAGCAGGCGCTGATACGCCTCCATCTGGCCTTCGCGGAAGAACTGGTCGAACGCGAGGTCGAGGTGGACGCTTGCCAGATTCATGCCTTCGCCGGGCTGCTTCGCGAGGCAGTAGAGGCGGATGCTTTCGTTCGGCTGCAAGCGGATCACGAGGCGGTTCGCGCCCGGGCGCAAGGCCGTCGGTCCAAGCGCCGAGTGCGGCACCGAACGGAAGTTGACGACGATCTCCGCGACCCGGTCGGCCAGCCGCTTGCCGGTGCGCAGAAAGAACGGCACGCCCGACCAGCGCCAGTTTTCGATCTCGACTTTCAGCGCGACGAAGGTTTCCGTGGTGCTGTCCGGCTTCACGCCGGGTTCGGTCGCATACGCGGGCACGGCGGTGCCGCGAATTCCGCCCGCGTGATACTGGCCGCGCACCGCGACCTTGCCGATTTCGTTCGGGTCGATCGGTTTCAGCGCGCGCAGCACGCGCAGCTTTTCGTCGCGGACCGAATCCGAATCCATCGAATGCGGCGGTTCCATCGCGACGATCGAAAGCAGTTGCAGCAAATGGTTCTGCACCATGTCGCGCAACGCGCCGGTGTTGTCGTAGAAGTCGCCGCGCGCTTCGACGCCGAGTTCTTCCGCAATCGTGATCTGGATGCTTTCGACCCATTCGCGACGCCACAACGGTTCGAACAGCGCATTGCCGAAGCGCAGCGCGAGCAGGTTCTGCACCGGCTCTTTACCGAGGTAGTGGTCGATCCGGTAGATCTGTTCTTCGCGGAACATCTGGCCGACTGCGTCGTTGATCGCGTTCGACGAACGCAGGTCGTAGCCGAGCGGCTTTTCGAGCACGATGCGCGCGTTTTCGTTCAGACCGACATCGGCCAACGCGCGGCAGATCGGCACGAACAGCGACGGGCCGGTGGCCAGGTAGAACACGCGCGTGCCGGTCAACTGATTGACGGCGTCGCGCAGCAATACGAAATCTTCGGGCTTGCCGAGGTCGAGCTTCACATACTTGATGCGTTCGAGAAACGACGCCCACGCGGTTTCGTCGAGACCGTTCTTCGATACGTATTTCTTGACGTGGCTGTTGACCCACTCGATGTAACCGTCGCGGTCCGCAGCATGGCGGGCCACTGCGACGATGCTGCCGCTTTCGGCCAGCATGCCTGCACGGTGCGCTTCATACAGCGCCGGCAGGATCTTGCGCATCGACAGATCGCCGGTTCCGCCGAAGAGAACGAAGGTGAAGCTAGAGTCGGTAAACATGAGTCTCCATCGATGTCCTGGAGGTCGCCAAAGTCAGTGAAAACGCGACCGTAGTCCGATAAAATTTTTTTTGACACTGAATTGTAGTTTAACTACAATCCAAATCAAGAGGTAGCGCTAAATCGATGAAAAAAGCACAGCCGTCAAGGCGAAATGCGCGTTTTCCCGAGGTGGCGCAGCACCTTTGCATGTTAACGGACAAACCGTTGACGCATGCGCCAGCAAGGCTTCCAAGGCAGCGTGATAAGCGGTCGGAAGCCACGGAAACAGGGCGTTTGCGCCGTGCGGTGCGTGCGGAACATGCGTGGTTGCCTCGAGTCTGTTGCGCGCGACGCGGGCAGGCAAAAATCAAAAGAGGAGACAGTCAGTTGCATCCCGAACCACTCATCTCTTGAGCTTCCTGCGGCCGAACATCGGCACGCTTGCGCGTGGGTAAACCCTGCGCTCGCCGAAGCTCGATCGCCCCCGTGTTTTGCCTGTATAGAACCAACCACTGCACCTCGTATACGCGAGGGCCATTCGTTTTTTGTTCTGGTGTCTGGAGGAGATAAGCAATGAAAGTTCGCGCGATCATGGGCGCACTGTGCGCCGCAGGTCTGATGTGCGGTGTGTCCGCAGCTCAAGCCGCTGAGTCGGTTGAAGTGCTGCACTGGTGGACTTCGGGTGGTGAATCGAAGGCGGTCGGCGTCCTGAAGGACGACATGACCAAGCAAGGCTATACGTGGAAGGACTTCGCGGTCGCTGGCGGCGCAGGTGCGGCAGCCATGACGGCACTGAAGACGCAGGTGATCTCGGGCAATGCACCGACCGCTGCGCAGATCAAGGGTCCGCTGATTCAGGATTGGGCAGAGCAGGGCGTGCTGGTGCCGATCGACTCCGTCGCCGGCGACTGGAAGAAGAATCTGCCGCCTGAAATCGACAAGATCATGCACGCAGACGGTCACTACGTCGCTGCGCCGTTCTCGGTGCACCGCGTGAACTGGCTGTACATCAACAAGGCAGCACTGGACAAGGCAGGCGGCAAGGTGCCGACCACGTGGCCGGAGTTCTTCGCTGTCGCCGACAAGATGAAAGCGGCCGGCATCCAGCCGATCGCGATGGGCGGTCAGCCGTGGCAAGACCTGACGCTGTGGGAAGACGTCGTGCTGTCGCAAGGCGCGGGCTTCTACAAGAAGGCGCTGGTCGACCTCGACGAAAAGACGCTGACGTCGGAGCAGATGGTCGGCGTGTTCGATACCGTGCGCAAGATCCAGGGTTACTTCGACACGGGCCGTACGGGCCGTGACTGGAACCTGGCAACGGCCATGGTCATCAACGGCAAGGCCGGCATGCAGTTCATGGGCGACTGGGCGAAGGGCGAATTCGCCAACGCCGGCAAGAAGTCGGGCACGGACTACGTCTGCGCCGCTGTGCCGGGCACGGAAAAGGCCTACACGTTCAACGTCGACTCGTTCGTGTTCTTCCAGCAGAAGGGTTCGAAGACCGCAACGCCGGGTCAACTGGCGCTGGCCAAGACCATCATGACGCCGGACTTCCAGGAACAGTTCAGCCTGAACAAGGGCTCGATTCCGGTTCGTCTGGGTGTGTCGATGGCGAAGTTCGACGACTGCGCGAAGAAGTCGTACGCCGACGAACAGGTCGCGATCAAGTCGGGCGGTTATGTGCCGTCGCTGGCTCACGGCATGGCGCAACCGGACGCAGCAGCGGGCGCGATCTCCGACGTGGTCACGAAGTTCATGAACTCGCAGGAAGATTCGAAGACCGCCGTTGCCGCGCTCGCGAAGGCAGCAAAGACGAAGTAATTGCCGTCTGAAGCGAAGTAAGCGAAGTAGCGCGCCCGGTCTTCCGCGATATGGCGGACGCCGGGCGCGAACTTCGTCAACGCGTGTCTCCCCAACGCACAGTTTCAGCAGGAGTCGAGTAGTGACTGCTTCTATCAGCGGAAACGGAAAGAGCACGGCCTCCGTGACCCGCCGCGCATCGCCGATGTCGGCGCTGGCCGATCGCTGGATTCCGAAGCTGGTGCTCGCACCCAGCGTCGCGATCAGCCTGGTCTTCGTGTACTTCTTTATCGGTATTACCGGCTATCTGTCGCTGTCCAATTCGCGACTGATGCCTCGTTATGAATTCGTCGGTCTGGACCGTTACCGGGAGCTGTTCGCCAACGACGTGTTCTGGACGTCCGCCGCCAATCTCGGCTGGTTCGGCATTCCGTTTATCGGTATCTGCATCGGGCTCGGCCTGTTCCTCGCGATCCTGCTCGATCAGCAGATCCGTAACGAAGGCGCGCTGCGTGCCGTGTTCCTGTACCCGATGGCGCTGTCGTTCATCGTGACGGGCACCGCGTGGCAATGGATCATGACGCCGTCCGTCGGCCTGGAAAAAGTGTTCCACGACTGGGGCTGGACGAGCTTCTCGTTCGGCTGGCTGGGCGACCCCGACAAGGCGATTTTCTGCGTCGTGATCGCGGCCGTGTGGCAATCCACCGGTTTCGTGATGGCGCTGTTTCTGGCCGGTCTGCGTGGCGTGGACGGTGAGATCTTCAAGGCGGCGCAAATGGACGGCGCAGGCTTGCCGACCATCTACCGCAAGATTGTGATTCCGAGCATGCGTCCGGTGTTTTTCTCGGTGCTGCTGATTCTCTGCCACATCACGATCAAGACCTTCGACCTGGTGGTTGCATTGACCGCTGGCGGTCCGGGCACGTCGTCGTCGTTGCCGGCTATTTTCATGTACACGTTTTCGTTCAATCGCGGGCAGCTTGGCGTCGGCGCAGCATCGTCGATGATGATGCTCGCGACGGTCGTGGCTGTGCTCGTGCCGCTGATGTATCTGGAATCGAGGAGCACCCGCAATGCAGCCTAAGATGACGATCAGCCGTGCCGTCATTTATGCGGCGCTGGTTCTGTTTGCCCTGTACTTCCTGTTCCCGCTGTACGTGATGCTGTCCACGTCGTTCAAGGACATCGACCAGTTGCGCACCGGCAATCTGCTGACGCCGCCGACGCACTTCACCGTTGCGCCGTGGATCAAGGCGTGGAGCGAAGCGTGTACCGGCGTGCGATGCGACGGGATGCAGCCGTTCTTCATGAACTCGGTGAAGATGGTGATTCCGGCCGTGTTGATTTCGTCGATTATCGGCGCGTTCAACGGCTATGTGCTGACGCACTGGCGCTTCCGTGGCGCGGACCCGATCTTCACGATGATCCTGGTCGGCTGTTTCATTCCGTTCCAGGCCATCCTGCTGCCGATGGCGCGTTTCGAAGGCCTCATGGGCCTGTCGAACACGACGACCGGTCTGGTGGTGGTGCACGTGATCTACGGTATCGCGTTCACGACGATGTTCTTCCGCAACTTCTACGTGAGCATTCCGGCCGAGCTGGTGAAGGCCGCGCGGATCGACGGTGCCGGGTTCTTCGTGATTTTCACGAAGATCCTGATGCCGGTGTCGCTGCCGATCTTCATGGTCTGCCTGATCTGGCAATTCACGCAGATCTGGAATGACTTCCTGTTCGGGATCGTGTTCTCCGGTGTCGATTCGATGCCGATCACGGTGGCGCTGAACAACCTCGTGAACACGTCGACGGGTGTGAAGGAATACAACGTCGACATGGCGGGCGCGATCATCGCGGCGCTGCCGACGCTGCTCGTCTACATCGTCGCCGGACGCTACTTCGTGCGCGGCCTGACGGCGGGTGCGGTGAAGGGCTGACGCAAAGAACTTAAACGAACGTTGCGCGGCGGCCTTCACGGCACGCCGCGCGACCCGAACGGCAACCGGCACGGCCGCACTATCAAAAGATCAGGTGTGGCGCGCCCGACGCAGTAAGAGACAAAGAGGATTCACAGCATGGCAAGTCTTTCCATCCGTGACGTGTACAAGACCTACCCGAACGGGGTGCCGGTTCTGAAGGGTGTCAACATCGACATCGAAGACGGCCAGTTCCTGATTCTGGTTGGCGGCTCGGGCTGCGGTAAGTCGACGCTGCTCAATATGATCGCCGGCCTCGAAACCGTGACGAAGGGCGAGATCCAGATCGACGGCAAGACGGTGAACAACCTGTCGCCGAAAGATCGCGATATCGCGATGGTGTTCCAGTCGTACGCGCTGTATCCGTCGATGACGGTGCGCGAGAATATTTCGTTCGGCCTGAACATTCGCAAGGTGCCGAAGGGCGAGCAGGCGGAGATTGTCGGTCGCGTGTCGAAGCTGTTGCAGATCGAGCATTTGCTGGATCGCAAGCCGGGTCAACTGTCCGGCGGTCAGCGTCAGCGGGTGGCGATGGGTCGTGCGCTGGCGCGCGATCCGGTGATGTTCCTGTTCGACGAGCCGCTGTCGAACCTCGACGCGAAGCTGCGGATCGAGATGCGTTCGGAAATCAAGTTGCTGCATCAGCGTCTGGGCACGACGATCGTGTACGTTACGCACGATCAGATCGAAGCGATGACGCTGGGCGACCGGATTGCGGTGATGAAGGATGGCGTGGTGCAGCAGTTCGGCGCACCGCAAGAGATTTACGACTCGCCGTCGAACCTGTTCGTGGCCGGCTTCATCGGCGCGCCGCCGATGAACTTCATCCAGGGCAAGCTGGTCGAGGCGGGTTCGGGCGTGGGCATCGAACTGGATACGGGCGTGAAGCGCGCGGTGTTGACGCTGCCGTTCGACGCCGCGAACACGAAGGCGTATGTGGGCAAGGAAGTGATTCTGGGCCTGCGTCCGGAGCGGATCACCGATGCGCGCGGCGCGCACGATGCCGAGAGCGGCAAGTTGCAACCGATCGACGTGAAGGTGGACGTGATCGAGCCGACGGGTCCGGACACGCTGGTGTTCGCGCAGGTGAACGGCAAGCGGATCGTGAGCCGCGTGCACCCGGCGTCGAACCCGCAGCCGCTTTCTACGACGACGTTGTTGTTCGATGTGTCGAAGGCGGTGTTGTTTGATCCGGCTACGGAAGAGCGGATTGCTTGAGGAGTTTTAGATTTTGCCGGCTGAGCTGAGGTGACCTGAGCGGGGTCGTTTTCAGGTTGAATTGGTTTCGGTTGGAGTTGGTAGCGGTCGTAGTTCGTTAAAGCCTCATGCGTCGTTAGATGCGTGGGGCTTTTTCATTTTTGGGCCTGAAATATGCGGGTTTTGCTTGGGTGGTTGGCCAGGCTAAGGGAGCGCTGTTTTATACTTTGCCTCGCTATCGAAACAGCGATAGCCGGGTTTGGAAGCCCGTACACCACTGCCGCACTGGCCTGTTTTTTTCAGGTCGCTGCGCGTTGCCTTCGCACGCCTATGGGCGGGCCTTGGCGAGGGAGCCGCAAGGCTCGCCGGTGTGCGGTGGTTCCGGTCTTCCAACCTTGTCATGTGCCCGCTCACCCGTTTGGAAGCGAGTGTCGGGTGCTTTTATCCAACCACCCCGAGGTTCGCATCATGTCTACGATTTCTTCTGCTGTTCAAAACCGTTCTGGTTCTTCTAAACGCGCTGATTTGCTTGAGACGCTGCTTGAAAAAGCGCTGCTCGCGGGCGAGCGCCATGTTCAACAATTCGCGCAACTTGCGGCGTTAGCGCGGACGATCGAAGCGTGCGATGTGCCGCCGACGGATCGTGCGCAGTTGCTTTCGATGCTGGAGTCAGTGGCGAATGACGCCGAGGCGAATGCGCAGCTTGATGTTGAGGTTTTCCAAGGGCTGCTCGCGGGGCAGTTGGTGAAGCACGGGTTGCGGCGAGAGCGGGACATGGCGGAAATGGAGTTTTCTGCAGCGACTTGCCAGCACTAGCCACTGGCATATCGTAAAGAGCGAAAAAATGACCCTTCAGCTGTTAGGTTGGAAGGTCATCTCACGTCGTGCGATAGAAGCCAAGTACGATGTGCTTGTCGGCGGTAGTATCGCGTGTCGCAAAACGCATCCGAAAAATAGCGAGATTTACTTAACTTGAAATGGTTGGTCGACATACCTACAAAGCACTTCAAGTGGGAAGCCATCCAGTCGCCTCAGCTGTGCTTGTGCGGCTAAGTCACGCGAACAATCGGATGATGGCTCAGCGCGAGCAGATCGCCCTTGCGCGTTTTATGACCACCGAATTGTCTGATCCCGACTTTTAGGGGACGGGACGTGTAGGCGGTGGTCGAAATGATGGCGAACACTTTGACTGCTTCGGATTGGGTCGAGCAACCGTCCCGCAGGGAGCGGGTGCGTACAACTCATGCACAGTGTTGGAGTGGTTGGTCTATTCCGACGGAAAGCAGGACCGAAGAAGTTTGACCGCACCGACGGAAGACCTCCATTGGTTTTCGCGCGATAAGAAAAGGTGCGGAGAGGTTTGCGTTGAAGTTACCCAGTTACCAAGCCGGACGCTTAGCTCAGTGGTATTCGGCGTCTGATACTAGTTGGTTCTGCACGACCTTTGAATCAAAATGTTTCGCCAAGGCAATGATGGCGTTTCGCGCCGATGATGTCATGACAAACTCGACCGATATTTTGCTCCCAACCGTGGCGCTGAAGGTTGGAAATCGTTGGCAAAAATCTGCGTCTGCGATTCCATCGTGGTGAACAAGGAGATGGCGAAGTTCAAAATATGGCAGAGCCGCATCGAGAATACTCATGTCAATTTCAAGTCCCAACTTGGCGTCCATAGATTGAATCAACGATTTTGTATTTCGCTCATCTTCCAGTTTCCGAAAGATCGACCGAGCTACCAAGTGGACTACGTTATCCCATCCCCCTGCCGCAAGTAACTCGTTTGCTTCCATGTTTATTTTGTGACTTCCGATTAACCGATTTGGATTTACACCATTCCTTGCTGCCGCTTCAAGGATTGCTTGCATGTATTCGCTGAAGTCTTCGTAGAGATCTTTTATAAATCCGGAGCACAAACTTGTTTTGAGGTGTCGAACGGCGAGACGTCGATTATGATCGCTGTTTTTTCTTCGCGCTAGCGTGGGATGCCGACCTCGATCGACTGCAGTAAATAGGTGCGCACCTACATCGGTAGACAATGCGCCGTCCGCCGATGCGATTGCTAACACATCTATGAGTTCAATGTCGGCTATGAAGTGATCGACACGATTAAGGAATTTATGCAGAGATTTTGTTTTTTTTGCCATTTTATCGGGTACGTTTGATGTCTTTTTTGATTTGGCGCGGCGGCCAAGAGCGTCCAGGGTGGTATCTCAAGTCAAAATTGAACAGCTCAGCAACGTTGTTATATTCGTTGATGCTACCAGATTTCAAAATTAGATTGGAGGGATCTTTCCAGATATTAACACTGGTCTAATTTTCCCGAACTCGATTGGTGAAATTGAAGGATAAACATGAGATGTGTCTTTTCGAAAAAACTGACGATTTAGATTCAAGCTCTTATTTAATTAAATCCATTCGGATCGTGTAGTTTCTTCATGAATATAAATCGATGTCGTTTTTTCCGATGCTCAGTGGTCGACGTTGTCGTTCGACGAGCTAGGTCGGCCCTTCGTCATGCGTCGATTCCGCGGCGGCGCTTTTCGCTCGACCATAGGGATCCATTGTTAGCGAACGTCCCTTCTGGCTGCTTGCCGAAAGTCAGACGCCGAAATCGGCAGTTGACGACGGCCGTTATCCGGGTCGTGCATTCCGGTGGGAACGATCGACACGGATTCCCGGCTTCATGCAGACCGGTGCCTGCCAACCTTGAAGCCGTGCTGTTTTCAACTACGAACCAAGCGCTAGGAGCTAGTAGCGTAAAGTGCAGTTTTGACTGTAGGTGAAGGGCAGCCAAGCCCGCTGAGTGTGTGCGACTTTCGTCGCTCATATGCCGGTCTGCTTAGCGCTTCCAGATTGGAGCGGCTACATGTACCCGGAATAGAAGTACAGTCACCGCTGTACTAGCGGCTCCTGTGGAGGAGCTGGCTACCCTTCGACCGAAAGTCTACATCGTCAGTAGGCGCGCTTCAATTCTTTCTTTTCCAATGAATTGAGCAAGTCGACTTCCGTCCAGTTTACAAACCAATAGTGCATCGTGGTGTTGCCTATAAATTCGGCCAGATCTTCTACTGAGGGCATATCAAGTTTCATTTGCGCGTAAAGATTTTCGATCCAGCGACGCCGTTGCGTATGATATATATGCGGGCAAGTCAACATATCCAGAAACAGGTGGGCTTTTTCGGAATTGGTAAAAATATCGCTTAAGTTCCTTAGCTTCGTATCTGCGGCTTTAACAAGGCTTCGGCGCAACGCCCGATACATTGGCTCCTTGCGAACATAAAATAATCCGCAGACGATATCAAAGTATGAAAACTCACTTGCATCATCAAAAAGAGACCTCACTGTCTTTTCGGGTAGAAGATAGTTCTCCCCCAATTCTCTGATAGCTAAAAGAACATTAATTGTCTCTAGCCAAGTAAATCCTTCGACAGCTGCCCGCTTGCCGTCGGCCCTCTTGGAGAGAAAAGAATTTGCTAAGTCAAATATCCTTTGCTTAACCGTTTCCTTGTAGTCTCCCAAATTTCGTTCCGAAAATCTTATGAGAACAATAATCGACGTGGCTAGTTTGTATGATGAGCTGACCGAGGGCGCGACTGAGTAAAGGAAAAATAGTACGTCGAGTAGTACGAGGCAACTATCTCTGTAATTTAAGATCGTGTCCTCATCCGCAGAGATCAAATTTGTATTCGCAAGTTTTTTTATGCGCTCGGTAAATGTCGAAATTAGATAAGATGAAACATCATCATAAGTCACGTCATTATATGAGCAAATCGATTTGACAACGTCGATAAAACTGCGCGTCAACTTCCACGGATAGAAGATCTTTTTTGGAATTAAGCGTGATACATCGCCAACATCTTCGGTAAATTTCTCGAAAAATTCATTTGCTTTGTTGCTTATGTCGCGGGTAATTCTTGATTTCTTAGTGAAAAATGGACGATTAAGTCGAAGGGATTTTGAGGAGTTTGTGTGTAGATTAAATGTTGTTAGTATATCGCTGTAGCGTTCGTAAATCGTTTTCGCTGCGACTTCACTCTTCGCAAATACAAAAACGTCGTCAACGTACCTGCGAATATCGTAATCAATGCCGAATGAAAGTTGATCGATTTCCTTGAGGCGAACTATGGCGCGTCTATCCACAGCTTGAAATATAATTTCGGAAAATATGCGACTTACCTCCGGCCCGATAACAATTCCATTTGTTTCGTTATGATTCGCGTGTCGCATTACGGTGTCGAATGCTTGGCCAAAAGTTGAGTCTATATCAACATGTGCCTTGGTAAATTCTTTGTCTTTTACGGCCCAGGACATGCAATGCGTATAGATGCTATCAAAGCACTTTGAAACATCGAGAGTCCATAGAAATCCATACGCCTTTTCTAGCTCAAGGAAATCTCTTGAATCGTAGAACTTGTAAAGACGATCGTGCCCACGATAGGCGAAGAAGGAAGGGCTGTACTTTGTATACCTATCGGTTCCGGTGTCCGCAACACCTCCGTTCTTGTACTGATTAATATTTTCCCAAGAACTTTTGGTGTAGAACGTTGCTGCGACGCGCTTGGGGGCGCGAATTGATGCAGGACTCAATCCACAGTAATGAAGAATAAGGGTTTCGTACTTTTCATAGAAATTCTTAATCCGCCATTGCGAAGTTGGATGTACTAGAGCCAGACGCCGAAATTCTAATGCATTTTTTCGTATTTTGAAGGAGTGCGGGGTGGTAGGGGAAAATTTCGGCGCGCCCTCTCCCGTGATAAGACCGTCTAGCAATACCTTCGCCACCCCATTGACTCGCCCCACTCGCGAAGCGTTGTTATACAAGCCCTCGTTAGAGAAAATAATTGGCGTTTCATACGGCAGGGTCTCCGTTGCGAGCACACGGCAGTAATCACGCTTATTAATCCTTTTGGGTTTTATTGGTTTACTCATGCGCCCAGCACTCCTGCATCACATTTATATGTTTTGGATGAAAATGGCGAAACGTCCGATTTTCGTGTCCCCTCTTGAAACTCAGAGTGAGGAGCTCGCGTTTTTGCGGCTTTGTCAATATCGCTGAACTCTGAGAAAAAAGGCGACCATGTCCCCCCCGGATAGCGTCACGAAGAAATTTGTCAAGCTGTTCAAGACCATTCCCGGTGTTGTAAGACACATATGGATAGTTGTAAAAAATTCCGGCAAGCTTCCGTCGCCCGGTATTGATATCGCGCAAACTAAAGTTTGACGTCAAAAACTGGATCCTATCCGAGAGAAGTTGATAGTTTCCTGTCCTCGCGAAATCCAAAAAGGCACGACATATTTTCGTTTTGTAACGCGTAAGCTTATTTCTCGAGATATCTACGTTGATCTCTCTAAACTGTCTTTTCGGAGGAATAGTTTTGTTTTTTAGTGGCTCTTTGACGTAAAACTCATAGCCGAGATAGCTAAACGAAAAAACTGTACTGCTTATTACAGCTGGGGTGACGCGTTCGCTAGCAGATCGAATTTTCTGTTTGGTTTCATTTAAAGCAAGACCATGGGGTAGGCTTTTGACGATGGTTCGCAAGAAACTAGTCTTATTCTCAAGCGCGTGCGTTACTACAACGATATCATCGACGTACCTCGCGTAAAAAAATACGCCGGTGGAATTTTTTATTTTTTCGTCAAACGTTGTCATCATTAGCTCTGACACTACGGCGCTAACTGATAATCCACGTGGAATTCCTTGTCCCCCTGTGGCCGTGAAGAATTCGAAAATCTTGGCAATCAAGCTTTTCGTTTGTGGGCTTAAACTGTTAATTTCATTTATCGTGGCGATAACGTCATTTGTGACAAACGATTCATAAAAAGATTTTATATCTAACCTGTAAATTCTAAACGGAGTGCCTTCGGTTAAGAGGTGCCTTAAGCTCGATACGATCATTTGTCTGTCAGGGTGTCTTACGCTTGTCACTCGCCGAAGGTTTAGCGTTATTTTGCGCAGTACCAACTCAGCTGAAAGGCTCGTCGCGTGATGAATTCTCTTATTGGCCTTCACGAAAAACGTTAACGGATTGACCCCGGAAAAATCGGCGTGTGCTAGATCGGAGGCGGCTTGGATTCGAGCGATTTTAACTGCATCGTCGTAGATAGTCGGAAAATCGTGAAAATCTGATTTCCGTAAAAGGCGGCCAAGTGTGGCCGGACTGAAGGACTGGTCGTACACCGGGCATTCCTTTGTTTGTTCTGGTTGCGTGTGAAATAATATGGGAAATAAAAGATGCCACTCGTATATAGCGCCCTCATATCCTTCAGCTACGGTGTGTTGCTTAGTCTCGAGTCGAACAGCCGAGCTTGTCGCGGCTCGCGATGCTAACTGTGGTGCTTCGCGCTTGCCACGACCGCTGTGTCCGCATGGGCATTTCAGCGCATTTCTTCACGGTGGTCGGAAACCGTTGGTAGCCCGTTTGCATCCTTACGCTAGTGCGCTAAATACTTCGTCACTCTTTAAAATATCAAACAATTGCAGCGAGTTCAATCCTGCTCGGAAAACCGAGGCGCGCATTCAAGCTTCGTTTCGACCGGCGTTCCTCGGGGCTTCGGACTTGGTTTAGAAAGTTTTTTATGTAAAGAGTGGGATTTTGGGTGGAAAATCGGTTTGGGTAGGTTTTTAGAGCAGGATGTGGTATGTCCGCATCTGTGGCGTGCCTCAGCCAATGCTGAGCACATGATTGTCGATGCGGCTTCTCGAGCGTAGAAAAATGGGTTTGTCCCACAGAATTGAAGTTTATTTGATATCACATCAAAAAAGCTGGCCTGAGTGGCCCAGTGGGGAATCGAACTGATTGCCGCTGGATATCAGACGAAATGGTCGCCTCAATGCGGCAACCTCACATCCAACCTAAAAGTAACGAGCCGCGCCAACAAAATAAACCCCGCAGCCGCCATCACCGAGTAAACCGTATCGAACGCCACATAATCCAGCCCGACATAAACCCAGCACCCGACAAACGCGCACGTCGCATAAGGCCGTGAGTCCCGCAAAATCAGCGGCACCTCATTACACAGCACGTCGCGAATCACGCCGCCAAACACGCCGGTAATCACCCCAAGCATCACCGCCGTGAATCGAGGCATCTGCGCATCCAGCGCCAGCGACGTCCCCGAAATCGAAAACAGTCCCAGCCCGATCGCGTCCGCGACCAGTAACACGCGATTCGACAGCACCCGCGACGTCGCCTTCAGCACGGTCGGCGCAAACAGCGCCAGCGCAAAAATCGCGAGCATATAACCCTGATGCTCGACCCAATAGAACGGCCGACGCTCCAGCAAAATATCGCGCATCGTCCCGCCGCCGAACGCAGTCGCCATCGCGACCAGAAACGTGCCGACGGCATCGAGCCGCCGCGTCCGCGCTTCGATCAGGCCGGAAATCGCATACGCAAAAATGGCCAGCGCCTCCATGATGGTCAGCGCCAGCGTCAATCGAGGATGAATCAAGGGAACCTCGCCGCGAAATCAGTCTTGAGGATGCGACGCCGGATGCGCATGCGGATGCGGATGCGCGCCGGGTTGCAACAACACCAGCACCGCGCCCGCGCCGCCGTCATGCGCGCGCGCCTGGCAAAACGCGATCACTTCTTCCTTCTGCACCAGCCACGCACGCACTTTGCCCTTCAGCACCGGCTCCTTGCCGATCGATCCGAGCCCCTTGCCGTGAATCACGCGCAAACAACGCAGCCCGCGCTTCACCGATTCGCGGATGAACTCCGCCAGCGCCTCGCGCGCTTCGTCACGACGCATGCCGTGCAGATCCAGTTGCGCCTGCACGATCCACGTGCCGCTGCGCAGCTTGCGCACCACGCCCTGACCGATGCCGGGACGGTGGTAATAGAGGGTTTCGTCGGTGTCGAGCAGGATCTCGGGATCGTATTCGTCGGAGATCGCTTCGTGCAGCACCGCTTCTTCGTCGCGTTGCGTCTGGACGGGCAGCGTCGATGGCGGCGTGCGAACCGGTGGCACGCGCGGCGGTGCGACCAGCGGTGCCACGGCGCCAATCTCGCGGCGGAACAGATCGGCGTCGGCGGTGGCTTCGCGCTGTGCCTGCACGGCCACCGCTTTCGCTACCTCGCGACGCTTCGTGTCGACCTTCAACGCATCGCGCAACGCGCCGAGTCCGGCAAGACCGGCTTTCGGATCGACGGTCGGCGCGGCGGCGGCCGGTGCGGCCACGGGCGCGGCAGGCTTCGCGGCCTGGCGGCGCTTCGGTTCGGCAGGGTGGGGCAGATTCTTCGGCATGGCGTGAGACGGGCGGATTAAAACTGCGTGAGTGACCTTGAACGTCATACACGACAAGAACGCTTCGTGCATCGGTCACGCGGAAAAGACATCGTCGGCGCGCGGTTATGTGTCGCCGTGCGTCGTCGGCTTCAGCGCGCACGGGACGTCGCAAAATGCAAAAAGGGCCGCTGGCGTGTCGCCGCGGCCCTCTTCGGGTCGATGGTGCGAAACGGCGTCCGGGACGATGCCCGAACGCTATTTTACCGGTCCGTTTTAACGATCGGCTTCGGCGCTCATTGCGTGGTCGCCGGCCATTTCGTCGATCGTTTCCAGATAGCGCTGCGCGTCGAGCGCGGCCATACAGCCCGTGCCGGCGCTGGTGATGGCCTGACGGTAGATGTGATCCTGCACGTCGCCCGCGGCGAACACGCCCGCGATGCTGGTGCCGGTTGCATTGCCGGTCAGACCGCCGTTGGTGATGATGTAGCCGTTCTTCATCTCCAGCTGGCCAGCGAAAATGTCCGTGTTCGGCTTGTGGCCGATCGCGACGAACAGACCTTGCAGCGCGAGGTCAGTGGTTTCGCCGCTGTCCTTGTGCTTGATGCGCAGACCGGTCACGCCGGAATCGTCGCCGGTGACTTCGTCGAGCACGTGATTCCACTTGATCTCGACGACGCCTTCTTTTTCTTTCGCCAGCAAACGGTCGATCAGGATCGGCTCCGCGCGGAATTTGTCGCGGCGGTGGATGACCGTCACTTTCTTCGCGATGCCGGACAGATACAGCGCTTCTTCGACCGCCGTATTGCCGCCGCCGATCACGGCCACGTGCTGGTTGCGGTAGAAGAAACCGTCGCACGTGGCGCACGCGGACACGCCCTTGCCCATGAACGCTTCTTCCGACGGCATGCCGAGATACTGCGCCGACGCGCCCGTCGCGATGATCAGCGAGTCGCACGTGTATTCGCCCGAATCGCCGATCAGACGGATGGGCTTTTCGGTCAGCTTGGCCGTGTGAATGTGGTCGAAGATGATTTCCGTGTTGAAGCGCTCTGCGTGCTCCTGGAAACGGGCCATCAGTTCCGGGCCTTGCACGCCTTTCGCGTCGGCCGGCCAGTTTTCCACGTCGGTGGTGGTCATCAGCTGGCCGCCTTGCGCGAGGCCCGTGATCATCACCGGCGCCAGATTGGCGCGCGCAGCGTAGACGGCAGCCGTGTAACCGGCAGGGCCGGAACCGAGAATCAGAACCTTGGCGTGTTTGGTGATAGCGGGCATGATCGAAATCCGTAAAAAGGCGCCGGACTCGCTGTGGCGAGGCCGCGCAGTTTCAGCCAGAACTCGGGCTGAACCAGTAGATGGGTATCAGCCGAGCATTATAAAGGGCGGGGCGCAGGGCTGCTCCATGAGGCTTTCTCATCGCGGCGATAGCGTTAACTCACAACGCGGTCCCACCGGCTCTCCGTTTGGGTTTGCGGGCGGGTTTTCGTTCCCCGTTTTCAGTTACCGTCATTTACAGCCTCCGCCACAACACTGCGTTTACAATAGCCCGCAACAAGTTGGACCAAAAAGCTGGATCAAGGCAGGATCAAAAGCCGCACGAGCAACGGGCCACGCAACAGGATCAATGGCAAAAGCACCTTATTCCCCGAGCGCGCAGGCATTGCCGCACCGCATGTCGCGCCTGTTCACCGAAATCCGCTGGATTTTGCAGGTCGCGCTCGGCGTGTTCCTGCTGATGGCGCTGGTTAGCTACAGCCGCCGCGATCCCAGCTGGACGCACGCCGCGCAGGTCGATCACATCGCCAACTGGGCGGGCCGCGTCGGCGCGTGGACATCCGATATTCTCCTTTTGCTGTTCGGGCTGTCCGCCTACTGGTGGGTGGTCGTACTGGTCCGGCGCATCTCCGCCAACTACCGCCGCATCACGCGCCACGAGGCGCTCCCCGACGACGAAGACAAGCCGCGCGACACCACCTGGCTCGCCGAAGTGTTCGCGTTCGTGCTGGTGCTGCTCGCGTGCGACGGCATCGAGGCCATGCGGATGTGGTCGCTGAAAGTGCAGTTGCCGCGCGCGCCGGGTGGCGTGATCGGCGAAGCGGTCGCGAAGGGCATGACGCATGCGCTCGGCTTTACCGGCGGCACGCTCGCGCTGCTGATCCTGCTCGCCATCGGGTTGTCGCTGTATTTCCGGTTTTCGTGGCTGTCGGTGTGCGAGAAGGTCGGCGAATCGATCATCAACGCCGTCACGCTCGCGAAGCTGCGCCGCGAGGCCGGCCGCGACCGCAAACTCGGCGAAGCGGCCGCCGTCAAACGCGAAGGCAAGGTCGAAAAAGGCCGCGTACGGATCGAAGAACACGAGCCGGTCATCATCGTGCCGCCCGTCACGAAGCCGGAGAAATCGGAGCGCGTCGAGAAAGAACGCCAGGTGCCGCTGTTCACGGACCTGCCCGGTGATTCCAAATTGCCGCCCATTTCGCTGCTCGATCCCGCGCCCGCCGCGCAGGAAACCATTTCCGCCGACACGCTCGAATTCACGTCCCGCCTGATCGAAAAGAAGCTGAAGGATTTCGGCGTCGAGGTCAGCGTGGTTGCCGCGTATCCGGGGCCGGTCGTCACGCGCTACGAGATCGAACCCGCCACCGGCGTGAAGGGCAGCCAGATCGTCGGGCTCGCGAAAGATCTGGCGCGTTCGCTGTCGCTGGTGTCGATCCGCGTCGTGGAGACGATTCCGGGCAAAAATTTCATGGCGCTGGAGTTGCCGAACCAGCGTCGCCAGACGGTCAGCCTGTCGGAAATTCTCGGCTCGGCGGTCTATGCGGACGCCGCTTCGCCGCTGACGATGGGCCTCGGCAAGGATATCGGCGGCAAGCCGGTCTGCGCCGATCTCGCGAAGATGCCGCACTTGCTGGTCGCCGGTACGACGGGCTCGGGCAAGTCGGTCGGCATCAACGCAATGATTCTGTCGTTGCTGTACAAGTCCAGCGCCGATCAGGTCCGCATGATCCTGATCGATCCGAAGATGCTCGAAATGAGCGTCTACGAAGGCATTCCGCATCTGTTGTGTCCGGTTGTCACGGATATGCGTCAGGCCGGGCACGCGCTCAACTGGGCGGTGGCGGAGATGGAACGGCGCTACAAGCTGATGAGCAAGCTCGGCGTGCGCAATCTGGCGGGCTACAACAACAAGATCGACGAAGCCGCGAAGCGCGACGAAAAGCTGCCGAATCCGTTCAGCCTGACGCCGGAAGAGCCGGAGCCGCTGCAACGTCTGCCGAATATCGTGATCGTCATCGACGAACTGGCCGACCTGATGATGGTGGTCGGCAAGAAGGTCGAAGAACTGATCGCGCGGATTGCGCAGAAGGCGCGCGCGGCCGGGCTGCACCTGATTCTCGCCACGCAGCGTCCTTCCGTCGATGTGATTACCGGCCTGATCAAGGCTAACGTGCCGACCCGGATGGCGTTCCAGGTGTCGTCCAAAATCGACTCGCGCACGATTCTCGACCAGATGGGCGCGGAATCGCTGCTCGGCATGGGCGACATGCTGTACCTGCCGCCGGGTAGCGGCATACCGGTCCGCGTGCACGGCGCGTTCGTCTCCGATGAAGAAGTGCATCGTGTCGTCGACAAGCTCAAGGAGCAGGGCGAGCCGAATTACATCGAAGGCATTCTCGAAGGCGGCGTGACAGGCGAAGGCGACGAAGCCGGCGAAGGTGCGGCGGGAACCGGCGCGGGTGGCGGCGAGTCCGATCCTCTATACGATCAGGCGGTCGAGGTGGTGATCAAGAATCGCCGCGCGTCGATTTCGCTGGTGCAGCGGCATTTGCGGATCGGCTACAACCGCGCGGCGCGGCTGCTGGAGCAGATGGAACAGTCGGGGCTGGTATCGACGATGTCGTCGAGCGGCAACCGCGAAATTCTCGCGCCGGCCCGCGAGGCCGAATAAAACGCGCATCGCTTTCGACAGGGCGCGGCGCGGGTCGCCCGCCGCCCGTTCGTCTTCACACTTTCCTATTTAGCGTTGTTTTTCACGGAGATCGATATGCAGCTTAACGCCGGGCACACTGCCCGCCACTCTGGCCGGTTCGGTCAACTGGTTCGGGTGCTCGCAGTCGGCGCGTCGATGCTGGTTGCGTCGCAGGCGTTCGCAAGCGGCACCGAGCAATTGAAGGCGTTCGTCGCGCAGGTGAAGTCCGCGCGCGGCAATTTCGTGCAGCAGGAAGTGCGCGCGCCGAGCAAGCCCGCCAGCGGCAGCGACGCCACGCCGATGATGAAGTCCACGGGCACGTCGAGCGGAACCTTCGTGTTTGCGCGTCCGGGTAAATTCATCTGGTCGTACGAGAAGCCTTACAGCCAACTGCTTCAGGCCGACGGCGACAAGCTCTACGTGTACGACAAGGATCTGAATCAGGTGACGGTGCGTGCTCTTGGCGGCGCGTTGGGCGCGAGCCCGGCTGCGATCCTGTTCGGCAGCAACGACCTCGACAAGAATTTCACGCTGAAGGATGCAGGCGTGAAGGCCGGCATCGACTGGCTGGAGTTGACGCCGAAAGCGAAGGACACGCAGTTCCAGAAAGTGGGTATCGGCTTCAAGGACGGCAATCTCCAGGCGATGGAATTGCATGACGTGTTCGGCAACGTCACGCTGCTGACGTTCTCGAACATTCAGAAGAACCCGCCGTTGGGCGCGGATGCGTTCAAGTTCACGGTGCCGAAGGGCGCGGACGTGATCAACGGTTGAGCGTGCGATCGCGGCGATGTGATGCTGGATGAAAAAACGGCCCGCGTTTAACGCGGGCCGTTTTGCATTCGCATCCGGTATTCAAGCCGAAGCGACAAACGTCAGCGGCTTGATCTTCAACC
Organism: Paraburkholderia sp.; assembly: GCF_028283785.1. Classification (GTDB taxonomy): domain Bacteria; phylum Pseudomonadota; class Gammaproteobacteria; order Burkholderiales; family Burkholderiaceae; genus Paraburkholderia. The sequence continues at coordinate 389,384 of NZ_JAPWKB010000019.1, forward strand.
GTTTTGCACCGCGCGCAAGCTGGTTGTCGAGCGTGGCGATGGACCGTGCGCCTGCCACCCGTTCGGCGGCAAGATGCAAGGCATCGCCCGCGCGCAAGCCGGCCGCGGCGTTCCGGGTGAGCTTGGCGGCTTGATGGAAGTCTTGCTGTTCAAGCGGCAACAGTCGCAGGTCATTCGCACAAAGCCGTTCGAACGCGCCCCATGCCGACGCACCCTGGCCCGCCGAAATCTGCTGGGCGCGTTGCTTGATGCCAAGCGCGCTCGCAAACTCGGTCACGCACCATGCCGCCGATCCCAGCTCTTCCGTGCATGCCGCATACCAGTTGGCGACCGCGCGACTCATCGGCTCGTTGACGAAAAGCGCGACCAGCACGCTTGTGTCGACGTACACCATCAGTAACGCTCGCCTTGACGCATGACCTCGACGACGGGTTCGGTCATGGGCATGGCTGCGCGGACCGTTTCCAGTTCTTGCGCGAACACGCCGCGATTCCATTCGGCGGAGCGGATATGAATGCCGCCGTCTACAGTCAGATTTGCTTGCACGGAATCTCCTTCCTTGATGTCAGGCCGACGCACGAACTCGGCGGGTAAGCGCAACGCGAGGCTGTTTCCCCACTTCGCGACCTGTAGCTTCATACGATCCTCATGGATATACGCTAGCGTATCTACAGTCTAGCGCCGACGAGGATCTCTAAAACGGCGTTCGAGCCGTCGAAAACGTCATTTTTTGTCACGAGCGATGGATGGCCATACGGCCTTAGACCGCCCGGAATCTGTCCGTTGCCGTTCTCGTTCCTGCGCGGCCGTGCATCGATCCGATGCACGCCTCACGTCTCACGTCTCACGCCTCACGCATACGCCGCGCGACGCCCCGACACCAGCGCCAGATAGCAGACAGCGCCGATCGCGAGCGAGGGCAGCGTCGCGCCGAGATTCGGCAGCCACGTATTGATGGCCTGATACGCGGCGATCCCGACCGCCCACGCGATAAACGCGCTGACATGCCAGCCGCCCGAATAGCCGTAGCGACCCCGCACGTCGGCGAGTACGGCCGCTTCGATCCGGCGCTTGCGCACGATGAAGTGATCCACCAGCACGACGCCGAACAGCGGCGCGAACACCGAGCCGATCAGCAGCAGGAAGTTCTGATACTTCGCCATCGGAATCGCGAGCGCAATCACCGTGCACAGCGCGCCGAATCCTGCCGACAGCCACGGCACATTGCCGCGCGTCCAGAACGTGCCCGTCGATACGGCGGCCGAGTGAATGTCCGCGAACGCGTTGTCGATCTCGTCGATCAGGATCAGCAGCAGCGCAAGACCGCCGCCTGCCTGCGCGAGCGCACCCGTCAGCAGCGCATCGCCGCCACCGGCGGCCAGTCCGTATACCGCGCCCAGCGCATAGAACCAGATATTCGCGATGCCGTAGCCGAGCAGCGTGCCACGGAAGGTATCGCCGGGGCGCTTGCCGAAACGGGTGTAATCGGCGATCAGCGGCAGCCACGACAAGGGCATTGCGACCACCAGATCGATTGCGCCGCCGAACGACATCTCGCCCGTGCCCGGACGACGCATCATCGCTGCCAGGTCGTGATTCGACAGCAGGTTGTAGGTGAGCCACACCGCGCCCGCGAGCAGCAACCAGATGCCCCACGTGCGCAGAAAGCGCCGCACGAACGACAGCGGCCCGCTGATTGCGAGCAGCGTCGCGAGAATGCCGAACACGATCGTCCACACCAGCGGCATCGACAGACCGAATGCCTGTTTGGCCAGCGCGTCCGCCGAATCGCGCATCACGATGACTTCGAACGAGCCCCAGCCGACCAGTTGCACGGCATTGAGCACAGCCGGCACCGACGCGCCGCGCACGCCCAGCGTGGGCCGCAACGACGACATCGCCGCGAGCCCCGTATCCGTGCCGATCACGCCCGCCAGCGCCAGCAGCACCACGCCGATCACACTGCCGATCGCGATGGCCGCGAGCGCGTGCGGCAACGACAGGCCCGGCACGAGCAACGCGCCCGCCTGCGCGACCAGCAAGCCGATGCCGAGCGAGAACCAGAGCGCGAACGCGTCGCCGGTGCGGAATTCGCGACGCGAATCGGGCACCGGTGTAAGCGGCGCGTAAGTGGAACCGGCGTCGCCGGTGAGCGGATCGTTTGCCATCTGATGTCGTTCCTGTCCGTGTTGCTGGATGTTGTTGTCTGTTTGGGTGTGCGGTGTGCTGCGCGGTTTAGCGACGATAGCCAGGAGTCTAGCCGCGGTTTGCCCGCTCGCGACGGTTTCGACTGCGCGTTAGCCATTCGGCCAGGGCTCGCGCTGCCGCGCCGGCTGTCATAATGCATGACCTGATGCGGCGTCTGCGTCACGCTTCCGTTCGAGTCGTTCGAACCAAGGCGAGCCCGCCAGCCGATCCGCAACGCCGAGATTATCGCCAAAACGCCATGTTCGAAGAACCCCGTGCCAACGTTCCGCTCGCCGAGCGGCTACGGCCCCGCAATATCGATCAAGTGATCGGCCAGACGCATCTGCTCGGCCCGAACAAGCCGCTGCGGGTCGCGTTCGAGTCCGGCGAGGCGCATTCCATGATCCTCTGGGGTCCGCCCGGCGTCGGCAAGACCACGCTCGCGCGCCTGATGGCCGACGCGTTCCACGCGCAGTTCATCGCGCTGTCGGCGGTGCTGTCGGGCGTGAAGGACATTCGTGAAGCCGTCGAAACCGCGCAGATCCATCGCGCGAACGGCCATCAGACGCTGGTGTTCGTCGACGAAGTGCATCGCTTCAACAAGAGCCAGCAGGACGCGTTCTTGCCGCACGTCGAGTCGGGGCTGTTCGTGTTCGTCGGCGCGACGACGGAAAACCCGTCGTTCGAAGTGAACAGCGCGCTGCTGTCGCGGGCGGCCGTCTATGTGCTCAAAAGCCTGACCGACGACGAGCAGCGCGAGTTGCTCGACCGTGCGCAACAGGAACTCGGCGGGCTCACGTTCACCGACGAATCCCGCGACGCGCTGGTCGGTTCCGCCGACGGCGACGGCCGCAAGCTTCTGAACAACCTCGAAATCGTCGCGCGCGCAGCCGCCCAGCAAAAGACCACGGAGATCGACGGCGCGTTGCTCGGCAGCGCGCTCGCGGAAAATCTGCGCCGCTTCGACAAAGGCGGCGACGCGTTCTACGACCAGATCAGCGCGCTGCACAAGTCGGTGCGCGGCAGCAACCCGGACGGCGCGCTGTACTGGTTCTGCCGGATGCTCGACGGCGGCGCCGATCCGCGTTATCTGGCGCGGCGCATCGTGCGCATGGCGTGGGAGGACATCGGTCTGGCCGACCCGCGCGCGGCACGCATCACGCTCGACGCCGCCGAAACCTACGAGCGTCTCGGCACGCCGGAAGGCGAACTGGCGCTCGCGCAGGCGCTCATCTATCTGGCGGTCGCGCCGAAGTCGAACGCGGGTTACAACGCGTACAACGAAGTGCGGCGCTTCGTCAGCAAGGATCAGTCGCGGGCGGTGCCGGTGCATTTGCGCAACGCGCCGACCAAACTGATGAAGGAACTCGGCTACGGTCACGAATACCGTTACGCGCACGACGAACCCGACGCGTATGCGGCGGGCGAAACGTATCTGCCCGACGGGATGCGCGAGCCGCACTGGTACCAGCCCACGCCGCGCGGGCTCGAAGGCAAGATCGGCGACAAGATGGCCCGGCTGGCCGAACTCGACGCGCAATGGCGCAGCGAGAACAAGCCGAAGAAAGGGTGAGCGGCGTGCGCGTTGTGGCCCGCACGGCACCGCGCGCCGCAACGCAGCAACACGCAATCACCTGGAAGCCCCGTCCGGCCTCGCCGGTGCGCTAAAATCGCAGATTCATACAACGAACACCCGCCCCATCCCATGCTCGATATCCAGCTGCTGCGCAAAGACCTCGACGGCGTCGCCAGGCGCCTCGCCGACCGCGGCTACACGCTCGACGTCGCGGCGTTCACCGCGCTCGAAGCGGAACGCCGTGCCATCCAGACCCGCACCGAAGAACTCCAGGCGCGTCGTAACAGTCTGTCGAAGCAGATCGGCGCGATGAAAGGGCGAGGCGAGGACACGTCGGCGGTGATGGCCGAAGTCGGCGGTCTCGGCGACGAAATGAAGGCGTCGGCCGTTCAACTGGAAGACACGCAAAAGCGTGTGTCCGACCTGTTGCTCGGCATGCCGAACCTGGCGCACGAAAGCGTGCCGGCCGGCAAGGACGAATCGGAGAACGTTGAAGTGCGCCGTTGGGGCACGCCGCGTCAGTTCGATTTCGAAGTGAAGGATCACGTGGATGTCGGCACGCCGCTCGGCCTCGACTTCGAGACCGGCGCGAAGCTGTCGGGCGCGCGCTTCACGGTGCTGCGCGGTCAGATCGCGCGTCTGCATCGCGCGCTTGCGCAGTTCATGATCGACACGCACACGCAGCATCACGGCTACACGGAAATGTACACACCGTACATCGTGAATCCGGAAGTCCTGTATGGCACCGGCCAGCTTCCGAAGTTCGCCGACGACATGTTCCGTGTCGAGAAGGGCGGCGAAGAAAATACGGTTACGCAGTATCTGATCTCCACGTCCGAAATTTCGCTGACGAACACAGTGCGCGACAGCATCGTCGAAGCAGATGCGCTGCCGATCAGGTTGACCGCGCATTCCCCGTGCTTCCGCTCGGAAGCGGGCTCGTATGGCCGCGACACGCGCGGTCTGATCCGTCAGCATCAGTTCGACAAGGTCGAAATGGTTCAGATCGTGGCGCCCGAAACGTCGTACGACGCGCTCGAGCAAATGGTCACGCACGCGGAGGCGATCCTGCAAAAGCTGGAGCTGCCTTATCGCGTGATCACGCTGTGCACCGGCGACATGGGCTTCTCCGCCACCAAGACCTACGACCTCGAAGTGTGGTTGCCGGCGCAGAACACGTATCGCGAGATCTCCAGCTGCTCGAACACCGAAGCCTTCCAGGCGCGCCGGATGCAGGCGCGTTATCGCAATGCGCAAGGCAAGCCGGAGATGGTGCATACGTTGAACGGTTCGGGTCTCGCGGTGGGCCGTACGCTGGTCGCCGTGCTGGAGAACTTCCAGAACGCCGATGGCTCGGTGACGGTGCCGGCCGCGTTGCGTCCGTATCTGGGCGGACTCGAACGGCTTGAAGTGGTCGCCGCTGTTTGACGATTTTTTTCGAGAGGGGGCTTGGAAAGTGAGATTAGCTGTTCTATAATCTTTTTTCTCCAAGCAGCGACCCGCTTGTAGATGGTGAGCAGCGCAGTCAGGCGTTCATCAGAAATGCCGGAAAGGTGGCAGAGTGGTCGAATGCGCCGGACTCGAAATCCGGTGTACAGTTATGCTGTACCGTGAGTTCGAATCTCACCCTTTCCGCCAAAATTATGAAAACCCCGCAGGGTAAAATCTGCGGGGTTTTTGCTTTTTGCGCCGCGATAATCCAGTCATGCGTGCCCGGTTCGGGCCTTCGATATCTTCCGGTCGTCCAGTGCGCTGCCGCACTTTTAGCCGATCCGGGAATCGTGTAAAAATTAGCGCTTGAGTCAGTATTGCAGGCGGGGGCGCATGAACACATTAGCTGGCACGGACGATAGCGCCGACGCCATTTCGCAGGTCGTGGCCGCGGTGAATCGTATCGATGCGATTCCCGCGATCTTGCGTTTGATCTGCGAGAACACCGGCATGGGATTCGCGGCGGTCGCGCGCGTGACCGACGGTACGTGGACCGCCTGCGCGGTTCGCGACACCGTGAACTTCGGTCTGAAGGTCGGCGGTCAACTCGAATTGCGCACCACGCTGTGCTACGAATCGCGCACGGCGCGCGTGCCGATCGTGATCGACAATTTCGACGCCGATCCCGTCTATCGCGGTCATCACACATCACGCATCTACAAGCTCGGCAGTTATATCTCCGTGCCGATCGTGCTGCCCGACGGCTCGTACTTCGGCAATCTCTGCGCGATCGATGCGCATCCCGCGCCCATCAAGGACGGCCGCACACTCGGCATGTTCGAAGTGTTCGCGAGCCTGATCGCGCTGCAACTCGTCAACGAAATGCGTCGCGAGGCGGCGGAAAATGCGCTGTTGGACGAACGCGAAACCGCGAAGCTGCGCGAGCAGTTCATCGCCGTGCTCGGCCACGACTTGCGCAATCCGCTGTCGGCGGTGAGTGCGAACGCGGAACTGCTGACGCTGCGCAAGAACGAGCCGGACCTGATGCGGATCGGTCAGCGGCTCAAGTCCACCACGCAACGGATGTCGCGTCTGATCGACGACGTGATGGATTTCGCGCGCGGCCGCCTCGGCTCGGGAATCGGTGTGTCGATCGAAACCGAGAGCGAACTCGGCGCGTCGCTGCAAAACGTCGTCAACGAATTGCGCGAGGCGAATCCAGACCGGATCGTCGTCGATGAGATCGCGGTGAACGTGCCGGTCCGCTGCGACAAGGCGCGCATCCAGCAACTGCTGTCGAACCTGCTGGCCAACGCGTTGACGCACGGTTCGCCGTCGGCGCCGGTGACGGTCAAGGTCGGCGTGCACGACGGCAAGCTGTCGATGGCGGTGATCAACGGCGGCGACCTGATCGGTCCGGATACGCTGGAACGCGTGTTCGAACCGTACTGGCGGCCGGCGTCGAGCAAGCCCGGCGGCGGTCTCGGGCTCGGTCTGTATATCTGCAAACAGATCGTCAAGGCGCACGGCGGCGCGCTGGAAGTCCGCTCGTCGCTCGACGAAGGCACCTGTTTCGTCGCAACCATCGGCACGCACGATCACGGCGTGCCGGGCGGCGACATCACCGCGCCGTAACGGCCGCCGCCGCGCCCGGCCCGGCGCCGATGCCCCCTATTCGGTGAAATCCGTCGAGCGCGTCACGCTTTCCCACGCCGCGATTTCCGCATGCAACTCGGCCAGCTTGTCGTTGACCATCGACAGCGCGTCGTTGCCGAGCAGCAGATGCACCGGCGGGTTGTCCGCCGCGACGATCTTCAGCAACGCCTGCGCGGCTTTCGCCGGATCACCGGCCTGCTTGCCGCTGCGCGCCTGACGGGCCGCGCGAATCGGATCGAACAGCGTGTCGTAATCGGCGATGCTGCGCCCGGCGCGGACCATCGAGCGACCGGCCCAATCCGTGCGGAAACCGCCCGGCGCAACCGCCGTCACCTTGATCCCGAAACCCGCCACTTCCTTCGACAGCGACTCCGAAATGCCTTCAAGCGCGAACTTGCTGCCGTTGTAGTACGAGATGCCGGGCATCGTGATGAAGCCGCCCATCGACGTGATGTTGATGATGTGGCCGCTGCGCCGCTCGCGCATCGACGGCAACACGGCTTTCGTCATCGCGACCGCGCCGAATACGTTGACGTCGAACTGGCGGCGCAGTTCGTCGAGCGGCGATTCTTCCATCGTGCCTTCGTGGCCATAACCCGCGTTATTCACCAGCACGTCGATCGGACCGACGCGCTTCGACACCGCGTCGACTGCTGCCGGAATCGCGTCGAAGTCCGACACGTCGAGCACCAGCGCATGCGCGCGGCTCGCATCGAGCGCTTCGAACTCCTGGCGCGCCGGCTCGTCACGCACGGTGCCGATGACCGTGTGACCATCCTTTAATGCTGCTTCGGCAAATGCGCGACCAAAGCCGCTGCTGACGCCGGTAATCAGGAAAATCTTGCTGGTTTCATTGCTCATGCTGATGCGCTCCTCGTAACGAACTCCAGGAACCCGACGCGGCACTGCGAATCGCCGGGACATGTTGCGCATGGTAGGCGCGCGCCAATGTGAAGCGAATACCGGTTCATCTGCGATGTTTGCCTAATCCTATGAGTGTCTGGAATTCCACGCAGACCGGACGTACATTGAAGCCTGTCCTGACCTGTCGCGAGAGCCGCTGTGCCGTACGATTCCGCCCGATCCCACGATGCGCTGAAGCATCCGTCTGTCCAGCCGCCACCTACGCCGGAGATTCAGCGCCGGATGGTGACCTTGCTGGGCGCCCTCGCGCCCGACGAAGGCTACAACCTGTCGCCGTTGCCGGACGTCCGGTTTCTACGCTCCAACCGGCCGTTGCAGCGGACGCCCGTTTTGTATGACCCGGGCATCGTGATCGTCTGTCAGGGACGCAAGCGCGGCTATCTCGGCGATCAGGTGTTTGTGTACGACGAGCAGCACTATCTGGCGGTGTCGGTGCCGGTTCCTTTCACGATGGAGACGGAGGCCAGCGCCGGGCGACCGATGCTGGCGATCTATCTGCGGCTAGATTTCAACGTCGCCGCCGATCTGATGCTGCAACTCGACGAACGCGTCGGCGATACCCATGCGAAGCCCAAAGGCCTCGTCTCGACGCCGCTCGATGCGCGGCTCGGCGACACCGTGCTGCGTTTTCTCGAAGCGATGACGGTGCCGCTGGAAGCCGAACTGCTCGGCCCTTCACTGGTACGCGAAATCTATTTCCGGGTGCTGACCGGCGAGCAGGGCGGTTCGATGCGTGCCGCGCTGACGCGGCAAGGGCAGTTCGGACGGATTGCGCGCGCGATCCGCAAGATTCACCAGTGTTTCGGCGAGCCGCTCGACGTCGAACAACTCGCGCTCGAGGCGAACATGAGCGTGCCGTCCTTCCACACGCACTTCAAGGCCGTCACGCAGACCTCGCCGATGCAATATCTGAAGTCGACGCGCCTGCATCAGGCGCGTCTGTTGATGGTCAGAAACGACGTAACCGCGGGCGTGGCATGCGCGGAGGTCGGCTACGAAAGCGCGTCGCAATTCAGCCGCGAGTTCAAGCGTTTGTTTGGTTTGAGCCCCGTCGACGAAGTCGAGCGCATGAAACGGGCATTCGCGATTCCGCAAGCCGGACCGCCGTCGATCTACGTGTCGTCGCATTGACCGCCGGCCGGTGGTCGCGCCTGGTTTGGCGCCGCCCATCCGCATTCGTCAGGATTTTCCCGCCCGCTGCATCCAATCCCCCGCGCTTCGCGTAATTCAGGCATGGACGCGCGGCGGCAAAGGCAACATGCGCCACGCGTCCCAGCCGAATCGCTACCGGAGACGCGTCGATGGCTTATGCCGATGCCCGCTTTGCTTCACCCCATCTGCCGCGCGGCCAGCGGATCGCCGTCGTCGGTGCCGGCATCGCCGGGTTGGCGAGCGCCTATCTGCTGGCGCGCGATCATCAGGTGACCCTGTTCGAAGCCGGTTCGTACGCGGGCGGCCACACCAATAGCGTCGATGTGACGCTCGACGGTCACACGCATCCGGTCGATACCGGTTTCCTCGTATTCAACGACCGCACGTATCCGAACCTGATCGCACTGTTCGACGAACTCGGCGTGGCCTCGCATCCGAGCGAGATGTCGTTTTCGGTGTCGCTCGACGAAGGGCGGCTCGAATGGGCGGGCACCAATCTGAACACGGTGTTCGCGCAACGGCGCAATCTGTTTTCGCCGACCTTTATCGGCATGCTGCGCGACATTGTCCGCTTCAACGGCAGCGCGCAGCAGAACCTCGACGTGGCCGCCGCGACCGGCGCCTCGATGGGCGATCTGCTCGCCGCGGGCGGCTATGGCGGCGCGTTCCAGCAGCACTATTTACTGCCGATGGCCGCCGCGATCTGGTCGAGCGCGACCGCCGACGTGCTGCGGTTTCCGGCCACGACCTTTCTGCGCTTCTGTCTGAATCACGCGCTGTTGCAGGTGAACCGCCGACCGCAATGGAGGTCGGTGATCGGCGGCGGACGCACCTACGTGCGCAAGATCGTCGATACGCTCGACGACGTGCGGATCGGCACGCCGGTGTACGGCGTGCGCCGCGATGCCGACGGCGTGGACGTATTGACCGATCGCGGCGCGCAGCGTTTCGACGCGCTGGTGCTGGCAACCCACGCGCCCGACTCGCTGCGTCTGCTGTCCGACGCCGACGACGCGGAACGCAGCGTGCTGCGCGCCGTGCGCTATCAACCGAACACGGCCGTCTTGCACACCGACATCAACCTGCTGCCGCGCCGCCGCCGCGTCTGGTCCGCGTGGAACTACCTCGGCGGACGCGGCATCGACGGCGCGCGTCCGGTCTGCGTCAGCTATCTGGTCAACCAGTTGCAGGCGTTGCCGTTTTCGACGCCGGTGGTCGTCACGCTGAACCCGGTTGCCGAACCCGCGCCGGGCACCGAGTTGCAACGTTTTACCTACGATCATCCACTGTTCGATCTGGCCGCAATCGATGCGCAGCAGCGTCTGCCGTCGCTGCAAGGCCAGCGCCGCACGTGGTTCGCGGGAGCGTGGACCGGCTACGGTTTTCACGAGGACGGTTTGAAATCGGCGTTGCGGGTCGCGGCGGATTTCGGCGCATCGCCGGCATGGGCGACGCTATGACCGACGTGCGCGATCCGCGTCCCGCCGCGTGGTTGCTGACCGGCCGCGTGATGCACGAACGCTTGCGGCCGGCGCGCCATCGCTTCGCCTATCCGGTGTTTTGCGTGCGTTGCGATCTCGCACGGCTGGACTCGCTCGACAGCGCGTGGTTCGGCGTGAATCGCTGGGCACCGCTGAGTCTGCACGCGCGCGATCACGGTCCGTGCGACGGCAGCGATCTCGGCGACTGGATGCGCGCGCAACTGTCGGACGCAGGCATTCCCGCCGACGGCGCGATCTGGCTGCAAGCGTTTCCGCGCGTGTTCGGCTACGCGTTCAATCCGGTCAGCTTCTGGTTTTGCCACGACAGCGCAGGCGCGTTGCGTGCGTTGTTCGCGGAAGTCCGCAATACCTTCGGCGCGCGGCACGGCTATCTGCTGAGCGCGCCGGACCACGCGCCGATCACGTCGTCCACTGAATTGCAGTGTCGCAAGGTGCTGCATGTGTCGCCGTTTTGCCGCGTCGAAGGCGGCTACACGTTTCGCGTACACGAGTCGCGGCAGCGGACATCGGTTGCGATCGACTATCACGACGCCGATGGTCTGCTGATCCGCACGATGCTCGGCGGACGGCTCGCGCCGTTGACGCGCGCCGCCGCACTCGGCGCGCTCGCGCGGCAACCGTTGCTGACGTTGGGCGTGGTCGCGCGGATTCACTGGCAGGCACTGCGGCTGTTTATCAAGCGCGTGCCGTTCTACGGCAAACATCCGGCGCCGGCGCCGTCGCCACGCGCGCAGGACTCGCACGCCGTTCGTCCCACATCGATCGAGGAGAGCTAGACATGGCCGTCTCAAGAACCCTTCGCGGGCACCAAACGATTCCGACGTCCGGACGGCTGTTTCTGTCGCTGCTGGAGCGGATCCGGGTCGGGCATCTGGTGCTGGTGACGCCCGACGGCCAGCAGAAAATGTACGGCGACTCGCATCAGCAACCGAGCGCGCGACTCGAAATTCACGACTGGCGCGCGTGCGGCGCGATCCTGCGCAAGGGCGATATCGGTTTCGCGGACGCATGGCGCGAAGGCTGGGTCGATACGCCCGATCTCGCGGCGTTGCTGCGGGTCGCGATCCGCAACGAGCGCGCGTTGCAGCGGACTGTCTCGGGCGGTTGGCTGGCGCAACTCTGGTACGGCTTGCGGCATCGGTTGAGGCCGAATACGCAGGTCGGCAGCCGTCGCAATATCCACGCGCATTACGACATCGGCAATCCGTTTTACGGACTGTGGCTGGACCGGACCTACACGTATTCGAGCGCGCTGTTCGACGGCCAGTTCGATGCGCCGCTCGAATCCGCGCAACGGGCGAAGTATCAGCGGATCGTCGATACGCTGGGGCTGACGGCGGGGATGCGCGTGCTGGAAATCGGCTGCGGCTGGGGCGGTTTTGCGATCCACGCGGCGCGGCTCGGGATTCGCGTGCACGGCATCACGATCTCCAAAGCGCAACTCGAACTGGCGCAAGCCCGCGTGATGGAGGCGCGGCTCGGGCATCGGGTGAAACTGGAAATGCGCGATTACCGGTCGCTCGAAGGACAGTACGACGCGGTGGTGTCGATCGAGATGTTCGAGGCTGTCGGCGAGCGTTTCTGGCCGACCTATTTCGACGTGGTGCGGGCGCGGCTGAAACCGGGCGCGCGGGCGCTGGTGCAAACCATCACGATCGAGGATGCGCATTTCGCCGCGTATCGCGCAACCAGCGACTTCATCCGCGAATTCATTTTTCCGGGCGGCATGCTGCCGGGTCCGCAAGGCTTCGTGAAAGCGGCGCGGCGCGCGGGGCTGGACGCGTTCGCGTCGCTGTCGTTCGGACGCGATTACGCGGAAACCTTGCGGCGGTGGCGCGCGTCGTTCGAATCGGAGATCGACGCGATTCGCGCGCTCGGTTTCGACGACGTGTTCCTGCGCACGTGGCGGCTTTATCTCGCGTATTGCGAAGCGGGTTTCGACGAGCAGCGCACCGACGTGATGCAGTTCGTGTTGTCGCCGGCGGAATGAACGGGCTTCGACGAAGCGCGGTCTTCGTCGAGTTGCCGGTTCATGAAGCGCGTCACGTCGGCGAGGACCGGCGCGACGCCGCGCAACGGCCGCGCCAGCGCGCCGACCAGCAACGCATGCCCCACCGACGGATAGTGCCGGACCTCGACCGTGTCGCCCGTCGCGCGGAGCTTCGCGGCAAGCCGGTCGGTGTTGCCGGGATCGACCACTTTGTCGCGCTTGCCGGCGGCGAGAAACATCGGCGGTTCGTCGCCGCCGACGAAGTTAATCGGCTGGCTGGCGGCGCGGGTCGCGGGCGGAAACACGTCTTCGAGCACCGGATCGGTCAGCGGTAAAAAATCGTAGGGACCGGCGAGACCGACCACGCCGCGAATCTCCCGCTTGCCGATCTGTTGCGCGGCGAGGTAGCGGCCGTCGGTGGCGAGTAGAACGGCGATCTGCGCGCCGGCCGAGTGACCCATCAGAAACAGCTTCGACGGATCGCCGCCGAATCCGGCGGCATGATCGCGCGCCCAGCGGACAGCGGCGGCCGCGTCGTCGATAAAGCCGGGGAAGGTGGTTTGCGGATAGGTCCGGTAATCGGGCACCACCACGACGAAGCCGCGCGACGCCAGCGCTTCGCCCGCGAACAGATAGCTTGCCCGGTCGCCGCCTTGCCAGCTTCCGCCGTAGAAAAACACCACCACCGGTCGATGCTGCGCGCCGTCCTGCGCGGCATCGACCGGTGATGCGGGCACGTATACGTCGAGCTTGCGGCGCGGGCCGTCGCCGTACGGGATGGCGGTGCTGACGGTGAAGGTCGAATGCGACGCGGCGGCGTTGAGCAGGCCGGTCGCGCTGCACCCGCCGAGCAGCGCGAGCGCCAGCGCGGCGGCGCGCCTGAGTAACCGCTGCGGGAGGCGTTGGCGCGAACGGGGCGCGGGGCGGTCGGTCGGGCGTCGAGTCATGCGGGTCGGTTCCGGAATCGGTTGGGCGGACGCGGGTGGCGCGTGTCAGGCTCTTTCATGTACGCAAGCCGCGTTGTGCCGGATGCAGCGTGAGGCGCTTCGCCGGGGCTTCGCGTCATCCTCTGTACAATTCCGGGATTGAGTCCCCGCGCGCGCGTTGTCCGCGACGCGACCTAACCGTACACGATCCATGCCCATCACCTACAAGACTCCCGACGATCTCGCCGCGCTGCGCGTCTCCGGCCGCCTCGCCGCCGACGTCCTCGCGATGATCGGCGAACACGTCAAGGCCGGTGTTTCCACCGAGCAGCTCGACGCAATCTGCAACGACTTTATCGTCAATCATCAGCAATCGACACCGGCGAACGTCGGCTATCTCGGCTTCCCGAAAACCGTGTGCACGTCGGTTAACTCAGTGGTCTGCCACGGCATTCCGAACCGCGGCGAAGTGCTGAAAGACGGCGACATCGTCAATATCGACGTCGCGATCATCAAGGACGGCTACTTCGGCGACACCAGCCGGATGTACGTCGTGGGCGAGCCCAGCCCGGTTGCGCGTCAACTGATCGACACGACCTACGAAGCGATGCTCGCGGGTATCCGCGAAGTGAAGCCGGGCGCGACGCTCGGCGATATCGGCCATGCAATTCAGAAGACCGCGCAACGCGACGGCTTTTCGATCGTCCGCGATTACTGCGGTCACGGCATCGGCAAGGTCTATCACGAAGAGCCGCAGGTGCTGCACTACGGACAGCCGGGCCAGGGCCTGCGTCTGAAGCCGGGCATGGTCTTCACGATCGAGCCGATGATCAACGCGGGCCGCGCCGGCACGACGGTGCTGCGCGACGGCTGGACCGTGGTGACCAAGGACCGTTCGCTGTCCGCGCAATGGGAGCACATGGTCGCCGTCACCGACGACGGCTATGAGCTGCTCACACCGTGGCCCGACGGCACCGGCAATTACGAGTCGCCGTAAGCGTCGCGACCCGACTTTCCACGCCGTCCCACGCCCGTCGAATCCACGGCCGGACGCCATTCGCGAGACCGCTTCGGCCCAGCCGGAGTGGACGATCCGGATGGCGTCGCGCGCGCGCCGTCGTCAACGAATGTTGCGGTGCACACTACGTGCGCCGTGGCCCGTAGCGACAGTGCCCGCCGCACACGCCGATGAAATAAGGATTTGACTCGCGCGCCGGTTCGGTTAAAGCTACGGCTTAGCGTTCCACAGGGTTTCCGTCTGCATGAGTCCGTCATTGACCGTTCGCCGTATTGCCGCTGACCAGGGTGCCGCATTTCGCGAGCTCCGCACTGCGTCATTGCGGGAAGCACCCTATGCTTTTGGCGAAACGCTCGAAGATGCCTTGTCGGCCGATGCGGCTCGCTTCGATGCCACCGCCGCACAGCACGCGGTGTCGAGCGACGCTACCACCTTCATCCTCTACACCGAAGGGCATCCCGCCGGTCTGATCGAAGCGCACTTCGAAGATACGCCGCAACGCCGCGCATTCGTCGGCGAGTTATGGGTTGCGCCTGCCGTGCGCCATCTGCGCGGCGGCGAGCTGCTGGTCAACACGGCCGGCGAATGGCTCGCGTCCGAAGGCGCGCATGAAGTCTTCGCATGGGTGACCGATTCGAACCGCAATGCCATGCGCTTCTACGAGCGTCTCGGTTTCGGCCCGACCGGCGACCACACCCGCTCGGCGGGTGCGTCGGGCGAGCTGGAAAGCCTGCTCGTGCGGCATGTTCAGCAAGCCTCCGGCGACGCTTCACACGCGTCGTCGCAGTGATCCTTCGGGCGGCGTTTTCCGGCGCCGCCCAGCTTCCCCATTCGTCGTTCCGGCATCGCCTGTTTGCGCTGCATGCGCGGCGTGCGCGTTCCCCGCAAAAAAGCCCGCTGCGCGCCAGGACGCCTGTAAAATACGCAAAATTTTTTGCCGAACGCTATGTCGCCCAAGAAATCGCCCTTTTTCGAACTTCGCAGCGGCTCCGTCGACACGCTCCTGTTCGTGGTCAAGACCACGAACCTGACCGAGATGCGTGCCGAGTTGACCCGGCGCTTCGAGGCGACCCCGGAGTTTTTCGCCAATGATGTCGTCGCGATCGACGTACGCCGTCTCGCCGACGACGAACGCGTGCCGCTCGCGGAGATCGCGCAACTGCTCGAAAGTGTGAGCATGCGTCCGGTCGGCGTGGTGGCATCGGCGTCGCAGCACGCGTGGGCGTCGGACAGTGCATTGCCGCTGCTCGAAGCGCGCGACAAGCGCGGCGCAAACGCGAAGTCCACCGACGACACCGCCTCCATCGACGACAAACCGTCCGCGCCCGCCGCATCGAAGCAGGCATCCGCCGCCGACGCGAAAGACGCCGATCCCGCCGTCATCGTCACGCCAACCGCCGACCCGGTACGGCTCGCCACCTCGTCGCAAACCACGGTGGTGGACAAGCCGCTGCGCTCCGGCCAGCGGATCTACGCGAAGGGCGATCTGGTCGTGCTCGGCCTCGTCAGCTACGGCGCGGAAGTGATCGCCGAAGGCAACATCCATATTTATGCGCCGTTGCGCGGCCGGGCGCTGGCCGGCGTGCACGGCAATCACGACGCGCGCATCTTCTGTACGTGTCTCGAACCTGAACTGATTTCGATTGCGGGCATCTACCGTACTACCGAATTCCCGCTACCGGCCGACGTGCTCGGCAAGCCGGTGCAGATCTGGCTCGACGAAGAAAAACTGGTAATCGAACCGCTGCGGCTGACGTGACGCTGCGTCGCGCGCGCGGCGTTGTCGCTGACGCGCGCCGTGGTACACAGGCAGTTGCCGCATCATTGAAACGAATCTGACGAACACAGGGTAGGGTAATGGCAAAAATCATTGTGGTGACATCGGGCAAAGGCGGCGTGGGCAAGACCACCACGAGCGCGAGTTTCGCGTCGGCGTTGGCGCTGCGCGGCAGCAAGACGGCCGTGATCGATTTCGACGTCGGCCTGCGTAACCTCGATCTCATCATGGGCTGCGAACGCCGCGTGGTGTACGACCTGATCAACGTGATCCAGGGCGAAGCCAACCTGAACCAGGCGCTGATCAAGGACAAGAAGTGCGAGAACCTGTTCATCCTGCCCGCTTCGCAAACGCGTGACAAAGACGCGCTGACGCTCGAAGGCGTCGAGAAAGTGATCAACGACCTGATCGCGATGGACTTCGAATTCATCGTCTGCGATTCGCCGGCAGGGATCGAATCGGGCGCGCTGATGGCGATGCATTTCGCCGACGAAGCGCTGATCGTGACCAACCCGGAAGTGTCGTCGGTGCGTGACTCGGACCGCATTCTCGGCATCCTGTCGTCGAAGACCAAGCGCGCGATCGAAAGCAAGGACCCGGTCAAGGAACATCTGCTGATTACGCGTTACAACCCGAAGCGCGTCAGCGAAGGCGAAATGCTGTCGCTGACCGACATCCAGGAAATCTTGCGGATCGATCTGATCGGCGTGATTCCGGAATCGGAAGCCGTGCTGCACGCGTCGAACCAGGGCTTGCCGGCCGTTCACCTCGACGGCACCGACGTCGCCGAAGCGTACAAGGACGTGGTCTCGCGTTTCCTCGGCGAAGAGAAGTCGCTTCGCTTTACCGACTACCAGAAGCCGGGCCTGTTGCAGCGCCTCTTCGGCACCAAGTAAGGGGAGCGCACGTCATGTCGATTCTTTCGTTTTTGCTGGGCGAGAAGAAGAAGTCCGCGTCGGTAGCGAAGGAACGCCTGCAGCTGATCATCGCGCATGAGCGCGCCGGCGGCCACGCGCCGGCCGATTACCTGCCCGCGTTGCAACGCGAACTCGTCGCCGTGATTTCGAAGTACGTGAAAATCTCCGACGACGATATTCGCGTCAGCCTCGAACGCCAGGACAATCTCGAAGTCCTCGAAGTGAAGATCGAAATTCCGCAGGCCTGACGCGGTTTTCAGATCGGCGTCGAGGTTACGCCAACACCCGCGCCCCACGTCGTGCCTTGCCGCGACGTGGGGCGTTGTCGTCTGCGCGCGCACATGCGTCGCCGCGCGCCTTTCCCTTACCTTGCGCTTACCCTGGCGAAATATTCCGTAGCACTTGAGCCTTCGGCGTTACACGCGCGACGTCAGCCAATACCGCGTCTCGCGCATTAAACGGACAACACCGATACGGTGTCGTCGATAGAAGGAGTCATGGCTATGAACAGGAATATTCGCGTGCGGATCGCTCAGGCTGCGCTGATCGTCGCCGGTGCATGCAGTGTGATGGCGGCGTCCGCTGCCGAGGTCGTCGTGATTGCGCCATCCGCGCCGCCGCCCGTCCGCTACGAAGCCGCGCCGCCTGCTCGTGTCGGTTATGTGTGGGATCACGGTCACTGGCGTTGGGAGCATGGCCGCTATGTGTGGATCGGCGGACACTGGCAAGCCGAACGCGTCGGTTATCACTGGGTGCCGGGACATTGGGTCGCGCACGGTCCGAACTACCACTGGATGCCGGGCCATTGGGCCTGAGCGCGGAGCGGACCGATGAAGCGAAACCTGCTCGCGATCGTCGCGCTGGCGTGCATGCTGGCGGGCTGCGTGGTCGTGCCGGTGCGACCGGTGCATCTGCGGCCTGCCGTCGTCATCTATTGAACCGGGCTGGCGCATCGACCCGATGCGTCGCGCGGTGGCGCGCGTTATGAAGCCGGTGGCCGGTCGGGATCAGAACCGGTGTCATCCCGGCCGGGATCGGACGCATCGGACATCTCCGATGCCGCCGACACCTGCGGCACTTCGGGAACCGGCGCGGGCGCCGGTTGCGGCAACGGCGCCGCATAACGTTGTGCGAGCGACTCGTACAACGGCGGCGCGAAAAAGCGCGACACCCGACTCGCGATCAACGCGGTCGCCATCAGCGAAATCACCAGCGCGTGACCGTCGATCATCTCCATCACGATCACGAACGACGTGATCGGCGACTGTGTAACCGCGGCCAGATAACCGACCATCGCCAGCGCGATCAGCATCTGCAACTGCATGCTGCCGAACAGTTCGTGCAGCAGATTGCCGAAGCCCGCGCCGATCGATAGCGACGGCGCGAAAATCCCGCCCGGAATGCCCGGCAGATACGAGCCGACCATCGACGCCATCTTCAGGAACGGATACGCGAGCGACAGATGCTCGTGTCCGCTCAACAGACCGCGCGCCTCCGCATAGCCGCTGCCGAACGTCGTGCCGCCCGAGATCAATCCGATCACCGCAATCACGAGGCTGCACAGCGCGGCGAACGCGACCGGGCGCTCGCCGTGCAACTGACGCAGCGGCGCGGGAATCCAGCGAGCCGTGTTGAGCAGCAGCCAGCCGAAACAACCGCCGCCGATGCCCGTGACGATGCCCGTCACCAGCACCGCGAGCGCCAGCATTTTCGGAAAATCCGCACCGACGTAGATCGTGCCGAAATACGTGTAGTTGCCGTTCATGCCGAGCGCGATCACGCCTGCGATGATGATCGCCGTAATCAGTACGCTGCTCGTGCGCGCTTCGAAGCTGCGCGTGAGTTCCTCGATGGCGAACACGATGCCCGCGAGCGGCGTGTTGAATGCGGCCGACAGACCGGCCGCCGCACCCGCCAGCACCATTTGCCGCTCGATCAGCGCATTCGAGCGCGGATACAGGCGACGCAGGTTGAACATCAGCGCCGCGCCAACCTGCACGGTCGGACCTTCGCGACCGATCGTCAGACCGCCGAGCATCGCCAGAAACGACACGCCGATCTTTCCGCAGAGAATGCGCAGCGTCAGCAGCCGTGCGCCGGTCGCGTCGCCGGGTTTTTCATGCAGCGTCGCAATCACCTGCGGAATCCCGCTGCCTTCCGCGCCGCGAAAATAGCGTCGCGTGATCCACACGCACAACGCGGTCAGCGCGGGCGTGATGAACAACGTCAGCCAGCCGTGCCGATGCTGGAGCGACTGGAACGCGTCGTAGCCAACGTCGATCAGACGTGCATACAGCACCGCGACGAGGCCGACCGCGATCGCGCCCAGCCAGAAGATGCCGAACTGCCGCCACAGGCGTCGCGCCTGCCGTCGAAGACTGGTGGGTGTGATCGAAGGAAGCGAGGAGGGCCGCTGCATGGTGGCGAGCTCGGGATGGGATGCCCGATTGTAGCGGCCGATCAAACTGTCGGATTTCTCGAAGTGTGGTGTACGGGTTTTCTCGGATCGTGGTGTAATTCGCGGTATTAATGCGAAATGTCACGAGAAGGCACTTTTCAGTTACGTTTCGTATCAAAGACCGCGCGTCGCACGGGAGCGTTCGCCGGTACTATTTCTGGCCGTTTGCCCTGACGAAATACGCGCGATACAGCGCGAAACGTGTCCGAAAGACACGATCAGCGCAGCGCAGCCGCAACAACGACGGATCGCCAATGAAGAGAATTTTGATCGTCAAGGTGACGTCACTCGGAGACATCGTGCAGGCGCTGCCGGTGGCTGCCGATATCCAGCGTGCATTTCCGGGCGTCCAGGTCGACTGGGCCGCCGACGAATCGTTTGCCGAAGTGATTCACTGGTGTCGTGGTGTCGATCGCGTATTGTGCGCGCCGTTGCGTCGTTTCAAGAAGGCGCGCAACTGGTCCGATCTGAAGGCGATCTGGGCATCGATCGCGGAACTGCGCGCGTACCGTTACGACGCCGTCGTCGATATTCACGGCGTCTACAAGAGCGCGATCATCGCGTTCCTCGCGCGCTCGTCGAAACGCTTCGGCTACCGCAACAAGGATCTCGGCGAAGTGGGCGCGGCGTTCGCGTACACCGGCCGCTTCGGTCCGCGTCCGGCATGCGATGCGTGGCACGGCATGCGCGTGAGCACCAGCGAAGCGCTCGGCTATCAGGTCGAAGGCGCGCCCGACTACAACCTCGAAGTGCCGCCACCCGCGCAACCGGTATTCGGCGACGAGACACGTCCGGTCGCGGCGCTGTTCCACGCAACCTCGAAAGACGACAAGAAATGGCCCGCCGACCGCTGGATCGCGGTAGGCCAGGAACTGGTGCGACGTGGCTTTAGCGTGGTATTGCCGTGGGGCTCGACGGGCGAGCGCGAGGAAGCCGCGCGAATCGCCGCGAGCGTGCCCGGCGCGACCGTGTTGCCGAAGCTCAGCGTGACGGAAATCGCGCAGATGATCGATGCGTGCTCGCTGGTGGTCGGCACCGACACCGGCTTCGTGCATCTCGCGCATGCGCTGCAAAAGCGCACGGTGATGGTGTTCGTCGCGACCTCGCCGGATCATTGCGGCATCGATTCGCCGTACCGGTCGATGTCGATCGGCGATGGCCGCTCGGTGCCGACCGTCGAGCAGGCGCTCGCCGCGATCGATTACGTTCACAGCGATCCGGCATCTTCTGCCGGCGCGCCGAAGGTCGTCGCGGCCGCCTGAGCCGCACACCCGTCGCTTCGCGTTTCAACGGGCTGGCGCCGCGCGCCACGCCCGCATTCCTTCCTCAGATCCTCGCTGTTCCTCTTTTCTCCGTTCCCGGTCGCACCAGAAAGAAGGCGTCGCGCGCGGACGTATCGCGTGTCGTGGCCGGCTTCGGCGCATTACAAGCCTGTTAAAACTGTGGCTTTTCGTTGGCCGCAGGATTCGCGTCACGTGGATTTTTATCGCGGCCGCGCGCGTCGGCTGGGACGTTACACACTCGTAATGGCCGGAAATACAGAAGGCGTTTCTGCTGTCATGCGGATCGGCCGCGCAGCCGGCGTGGCCTGGCGCCATCGCGGCAATGCTTGCCCCGCCGTTTCAAACGATACGACGGTTACGTGTCGCTCGCGCGGAGCGGCAATTCTGACAGCGTGACACGCGTGCATCGGCCACCGACGATGTAACGTCGCGCGGATCAATGCTTACACTTTGCTACGTTGGACGTAGCCGGCGTCGTGTTCAATCGAGTTCATTCGGGACCGCTCGAATGCTTATGACTCGAAGGGAGAACACTGTGAAACGCTTGACGCTGACTTTGATTGCAGGTGCGCTACTGGCTTCGTTGCTTGGAGGCTGCATCGTCGTGCCGGGTGGCGGCTACGGCGGCGGTTACCACCACGGCTATTACTATCGATAAGCTCAGGCCAGCATCATTTCGAACGACACGACCGCCGCGATCGCGGCGGCGTTCGCGACCACCGCCTCGACGACGATGCCCTTCCATGTAGCGGGGCGGAAGCGATAGGCGAGCAGTAGGGAACACAGCAACGCAAGCGCGATGATCGTCACGATATCGGCGTTATGAAGATGAATGGCCACGGTAGCCTCCCTGCTCGAATGGGGTGTGTTGAGTCGAGTATAGGTAAGCCAAAATTCGGCGCAAGGCCCGGATGTGCACCGATTCAGCGGTGCGATGCGGATGCCGTCGAAGGGGCTCCGGCGAAATCGGAAAACATCGGAGACAGGCGCGGCGCAGCGGGCTTTCATCGCCCTTTGCGCCGCACTTGCAAGTGACTTACATCAGCTTCGCATCGCGCGTTTCGCGCATGCACAACACGCCGATCAGACTGACCGCCGCCGCGCCCGACACATACGCGCCGACGTACGGCAAGCCGCCGTGCGCCGCGAGAACCTGCGCGATATACGGCGCGACCGAGGCGCCGAGAATGCCGCCCAGGTTATACGACACGCCTGCACCGGTATAGCGCACGTGAGTCGGAAACAGCTCCGGCAACAGCGCGCCCATCGGCGCGAACGTGACGCCCATCAGGAACAGTTCGATCACGAGAAACAGCAGCACCATCGGCATCGAGCCGCTGCCGAGCAACGGCGCCATCGTGAAGCCCGACGCAACCGCCGCGACAATCCCGACCACCAGCACCGGCTTGCGGCCGAAGCGGTCGCTGGCGAGCGCCGACAACGGCGTGGCGATCGCCATGAACACCACGGCGATGCACAGCATGCCGAGGAAAGTCGGACGCGGAATGTGCAGCACCGACACGCCATACGACAGCGAGAACGTGGTCGCGTTGTAGAACAGCGTGTAGCAGACCACCATCGACAGCGCGCCGAGCACGGTCGGCAGCCAGTGTTGCGACAGCAGCGTCGCGATCGGCACGCGCACGCGTTCCTTGCGCTCGATCGCGGCACGGAACGCCGGCGTCTCGGTGATCTTCAGACGCACGTACAGGCCGAGCGCGACCAGCACCGCGCTGACGATAAACGGCACGCGCCAGCCCCAACTGCGGAACTGTTCGTCCGACAGCGACAGCGCGAGCCCGAAGAACAGCCCGTTCGACGCGAGAAAGCCGATCGACGGTCCGAGTTGCGGGAACATCCCGAACCACGCGCGTTTGCCGGGCGGCGCGTTTTCGGTGGCGAGCAGCGCAGCGCCGCCCCATTCGCCGCCCAGGCCGATGCCCTGACCGAAGCGCAGCACGCACAGCAGGATCGGCGCGAGGCTGCCGATCGAGTCGTAGCCGGGCACGAAACCGATCAGCGTAGTGGACACGCCCATCACAAGCAGCGACGCCACCAGCGTCGATTTACGGCCGATCCGGTCGCCGAAGTGACCGAACAGGAACGAGCCGATCGGTCGCGCGACGAACGCGATCCCGAACGTGACGAAAGCGGACAACGCCTGCGCGGTCGCCGAACCGTGCGGGAAGAACACCGGGCCGATGACGAGCGCGGCGGCGGTGGCATAAACGTAGAAGTCGTAAAACTCGATCGCGGTGCCGATGAAGCTCGCGAAAATGATCCGCGAACTGCTGGGCTGTCCGGATGAGGACGACGGGGCCGCTGAAAGCGGTGAAGTGGACATGGTGTCTCCGGTTTTCGTGACACAGCCTGGTGCCGGGCGCGCATCGCGCAAACGGGCATCGGAGACGCGAGCGCATCGCGCGAACGCCAATCCGCTGCCCCTGGCAACGCTGTGTCTTTTGTTTGATTGAGTGGCCCGGACGGCGCGCGATGCGCGGTCCGGCTTTACCGATGCGTCAGGTGGCGCTATTGCGTCTGTTGCATCGGCAACGATTCGACGTGTGGCCGTGAGCGCGGATGGCGCGGCGATACACGTTCGCGCTGCGGGCCGTCGATGGATGACCGGCGGCGGCAGCGATGCCGGAAAGTCCGGCGAGGAATCCGAAAATTATAGCGCGGCTCAATCGATCACTTGCGCCTGCGGATTCGCAAAGGTGCGCAACTGGAATTTGCCGTCGTCGTTGAACAGCCAGTCTTCGAACAGCTCGACCTGGCCGCGTGCGTTCAGCAGCTTCGCGGGCGGCTGCGGGAACGGCGCGGAGCGGCGCAAGGTGGCGAGCGCGGTGCCTTCGGCTTCGTCGTCGCCGTTGGTCCGGTAGACCTCGGACGCGACGACCTGGCCGTTGCGGTCGACGGTGAACGACACGACCACCAGCGAGCGCAGCATCGCTTGCGGCGTACCGCGCAGCACGTACGACTGGTTACGGTCGAGGATGCGTTTGGCGACGGCGCTGCGGTACTGATCGAGCGTCGCGCTGTTGATCGCGGCGATCGGCGTGATGCTGATTTCCTGATGCGGCGGCGTGATCGTGCACGCCGTCATCGATGCGATGAGCGCAAGCGCGCAGACGGCTGCAAGCCGGTAATCCGGCAGGCGGACATGACGTGAACGGGTGAGCATGATGATGACTCGCGCAGTGGCGGGATGTGATTTTCATGGTAGCCAATCGGTGCATGGAAGCAATGCGCGTTCGCCCTCGTTGGCGATGCTTTTGTGCGCGCGACGCTTCACGCGTTGCGCATGTGTATCGCGTCTGTCGAAATGTTACGGCGCAAGCCGCCGATGCCGCCCGGATCGTGCGCCGTCACGTCCCGCCGACGCCGTGCGTCGTGGCTGCCGGACGATGCGATGACGCGTCGGCGACGGCGCGGTTCTCTAACGCTGTAATACGCGGAAAAAAGCGCAAGCGGCGTCGTAACGCATTTGCGCCAGCAATGGCTTAGCGTTGTGTCTGGCGTGTATCGCACCGGGTTCGGTGCTGCCATCCCTGACGTGGAGATCGTTGTGAAGAGGCTAAAACTACTGCTCGCGGTGCCGGTCGCGGCCGCGCTGTGTGCAAGCGGGGCGGCGCAGGCTGCGCGGGTCGGCGTGTATATCGGCGGGGGCGTGCCGTACTACTACCCGGTCGCGCCGGTGCCGTATTACTACGGACCGCCGCCCGTCGTCGTACAGGATGCCGAGCCGCAGGAATATATCGAACAGGGCCAGCCGCAAGGTCCGGCGCAGCAACCCGGCGTCGCCGCCGATCCGCAAGCGGCGTCGGCAGGCACCTGGTATTACTGCGACGCGTCGAAAACGTATTACCCCTATGTAAAGACATGTCAGGCCGGCTGGCGCGAAGTGCCTGCGCAGCCGCCGGCACCGTCCAACTGACGACGGTGAACAGGTGATATCCATGAATGGTTTGATAAAAGTTTCGCGTGGTGTGCGCCGTTTGGGTTTGCCGGTTGCGTTGTTGATGTCCGTGGGTGTGCTCGGCGCGTGTGCGGTGATGCCGCCGCAAGGTCCGAGCATGGCGGCGCTGCCCGGCACCGGCAAGACCTTCGACCAGTTCCGCGCGGACGACGGCTCGTGCCGTCAGTACGCGTCGCAGCAGACGGGCGGCGTGTCGGCGAATCAGGCGGCGACGTCGAGCGCGATCGGAAGCGCGGCGGTCGGCACGGCGCTCGGCGCAGCGGCAGGTGCGGCATTCAACGGCGGGCCGGGTGCGGCCGTCGGCGCAGGTGTCGGTCTGCTGGCGGGGAGCATGGTGGGCGCGGGCGCTGCGCAAGGTTCGGCGTACGACGTGCAGCGTCGCTACGACGACGCCTATATGCAGTGCATGTATGCCGCGGGCGAGAAGGTGCCGGTGTCGCGCGGTACGCGCACCGTCGCACCGGTGGCGGGTTACGCGCCGGCCTATGCGCCCGCTTATCCGCCGGGCTACGTGACGGTGCCGCCGCCGGGCATGATGCCGCCTCCGCCGCCGGGCTATTACTGAGCATCCTGAACGATGAACGATCGACGGACCGGTTTTCAGGTCGGACGGCGGCAAGCAGCAAGGCTGTAAAGAGCGCGTGATTGCGGCTTGACCGCACGGCGCGTCGCGCAATCCAGCGTATCCGGGCGCGACGTTCACTGCATCCTGTAATGCAGTGAAAGCCGACGGCAACACCGCAGCGCGCTTTTCCGCCCTAGACTTGAATTGCCTTCCGCCTCCCTTGTGGAAGGCATCGGTGGTAGGTCTTTCTTGCCCGCTTCGCGCGGGCTTTTTCTTTGGCGCGGGCGATTTCTAATAGCGCTTGCTTTCGAATAGCGCTTGCGCGATCAACGACGCCAGCCGTGGCCGTAGCCGCCATATCCGCCGTACCCGCCGCCAAACCCCACGCCCACCGACACCGACGGCGCCGCGTAGTAGCCCGGCGCGTAATAGGCTGGACCGTAGCCGTAGCCATAAGGGCCCGGCGCGACCACGCAGCCGCCCAAACCGGCCGCAAGCAATGCAATGCAGATAAGTCGGATCATGGCGAACCTCCCTGTTCTTCTGTTTGGAGACAGGGCGTGCGGCGTTGTTCGCGTGCAGGTGTGACCGTGCATTACCGCCGTTACGTCTGCCGATCCGCGCAAACGCGCGTGCGGCGGGCGCGCGGCACGGGTTGCCGGTTCCGGGCGACTCACAGTTGCTTACTTTCGTGTATTTTTCAGCGAGGCTATTTCGCGCCGCGCAATGGCACCCGGCCCGCGCCGCGCGCCATTGCGGGAAACCCGTCTGTTGCGCGCGCGCGACCCGCGAGATTGCGGCGCATTGCTATGATGGAGCCATCGTTTCCCGGAGCGGTGAACATGGCGATCAGAGATCTGACGATGGGCGAGCGGCGCCGAGCCGCAATCGCCGAAGCGCAAAGGCTGGCCGATAGCGGCGAGTATTTCGATTACACCGACATCGAATATGTTCTGCGTTTCGATTGTGGATTGTCAGACGTGGCATCGTTGCTGGACAGCCAGGCGATGCATCGTGACCTGAACCGGCGTTGCGCCGACGCCCGCGAAAAGCGCGATCGCGATACGCGCGTGAACGAAGAACCGTTGAGTGCGTGAGTGGCGGGTTGGGATTCGCGTTACCGGACGGCGAGCGAATTGATCTGCGCGTTCGCCGCGCCCGACGCGATATTCACGCCGATATTTCCGCTTGCGCCGTTGAGTGCGCCTGCACCCAGCATTGCCGTGCCGCCGCCCGTCAGACTGACGGCGCCATGCACGCTTTGCTGCGTGTCGATTTCCGGTTGAGACGCGCTGAGCAACGCGATCTGATTGGCCTGCACGTTCAGTGCGCCGGCCGCCACGTTCACCCCGACATTCCCGCTCACTTTAGCCAGTGCGTCCGCGCCGACCGATGCGCTGGTCGTGCCGACGGCGTTGGCGGTGCCGCCAATATCCTGCGTTGCCGACAACGCGATCGCGCCGAAGAGCGTGGCGCTGTCGGCGTCGATGGACGCGGCGGCTGTATCGGCAAATGCCGACGATCCACCCGCAGCGAACGAACACAGCGACAGCAGGGCAACGATCAGCGAGCGAGCTTTCATGGCGGCTTCCAGGCGGTCTGACGGACCAGATACCTGTGCTAACGACCGTCTGCGGAAAAAGTTGAGGGTGGGTTTGCGTGCGGGGTGGTGATGGAGTAACCGGGGGGTGCCGGGCGGCGCGGGAGCCGCAAAAGCCGCAAAAGCCGCAAAAGCCGCAAAAGCCGCAAAAGCCGCAAAAGCCGCAAAAGCAAAAAGGCCCTTCGGGGCCTTTTTGCTTTGAAGGTGGCGGAGGGCGTGGGATTCGAACCCACGAACGAGTGACCTCGTTGCCGGTTTTCAAGACCGGTGCATTCAACCGCTCTGCCAGCCCTCCGAGGCGCGAATTGTAACCCGAAACCCGCCGGTCACAACCCGCCATGCGACCCCGCTTACGCGGAATCTTTCAAAAACAGCGCCTGCAAGTCGTTCAGAAACGCCTGGCCCAACGGTGTCGGCGCGATCTTTTCGTGGTCGCGTGCGATCAGGCCGCGACGCTCCGCTTCCTGCAACGCGGGTTCGATCGATGTCATCGACATGCCGGTCCGTTCGATAAACCGGTGCACCGGAAAACCTTCGACCAGCCTCAGCGCGTTCAGCATGAATTCGAACGGCAGATCGCGCGTGCCGACTTCGTTTTCTTCCTGAACCGCGTTGCCGAGCATCGCCTGTTCGATAAACGTGGTCGGATGCTTGTAGCGCGCCTGGCGCAACACGCGATTCGGAAACGACAGCTTCGTATGCGCGCCCGCACCGATCCCGAGATAGTCGCCGAAACGCCAGTAATTCAGATTGTGTTTGCTCTGCTTGTGCGGCAGCGCATACGCGGACACCTCGTAGCGCGCGTAGCCGGCGTCGGTGGTGCGTTCGTGAATCCAGTCCTGCATGTCCGCCGATGCGTCGTCGTCGGGTAGGGCGGGCGGAAATTTCGCAAACAGCGTGTTCGGTTCGAGCGTCAGGTGATACAGCGACAAATGCGGCGGCGCGAACGACAGCGCCGTATTCACGTCCGCCTGGCATTCGGCGAGCGTCTGGCCGGGCAACGCGAACATCAGGTCGAGATTGAAATTGTCGAACGTGGTGGACGCGACTTCCACCGCGTGCCGCGCCTGCGCGGCGTCGTGAATCCGGCCGAGCGCCTTCAGATGCGCTTCGTTGAAACTCTGGATACCGACCGACAGACGATTCACGCCGCTCGCGCGAAACTGCGCGAACTTGTCGGCTTCGAACGTGCCGGGATTCGCTTCGAGCGTGATTTCGGCGTCGGCGTCGAGCGGCAGCAGCGCGCGGATATCGGACAGCATCCGGTCGAGTCCGCCCGCCGACAGCAAGCTCGGCGTGCCGCCGCCGATAAACACCGTATGCACCTGCCGTCCCCAGATCAGCGGCAACGCCTGTTCGAGATCGGCGCGCAACGCGTCGAGATATTCCGTCTCCGGAAACGTGTCGCCTTTCCACTCGTGCGAGTTGAAATCGCAATACGGACATTTGCGCACGCACCACGGAAAATGCACGTACAACGCGAGCGGCGGCAACGACGTCAGGCGAATCCCGCCCGGCGACGTAAAGGCCTTGATCACGCCCGCGCCGTCCTGCGATGCGGAAGCAGGCGTCGCGGACGACACCGGAACGATCGGAATCACGCAACCTCCGTCAGACGCGCGAGCAGTTCGCGCAGCGCGATGGCCCGATGACTGCTGGCGTTTTTCACCGCAGGATCGAGTTCGGCGGCGCTCGCGTTCAATGCGGGCAAAAAGAAGTACGGGTCGTAGCCGAAGCCGTTCGCGCCGCGCGGCGCGTCGAGCATTTCGCCATGCCAACGGCCTTCGGCGATCAGCGGTTCGGGGTCGTCGGCGTGACGCACGAGTACCAGCACGCAAAAATAATACGCACGACGATCGGTCTCGCCGCTCAACTGTTCGACGACGCGCGCGTTGTTCGCCGCGTCGGATTTCTCGCCGCCCGCGCGTTGCGCGTAGCGCGCCGAATAGACGCCCGGCGCGCCGCGCAATGCGCGCACGCACAAACCGGAGTCGTCGGCGAGCGCGGGCAGGCCGGTCAGTTTCGCCGCATGACGCGCCTTGGCCAGCGCGTTTTCGACGAAGGTGACATGCGGCTCTTCGGCTTCCGGCACATTCAGCGCGCCTTGCGGAATCAGCTCGATACCGGCGGCATCGAGCAGCGCGGCGAATTCGCGCAGTTTGCCCGCGTTGTTCGACGCGAGCACGACCTTCCCCAGGGACGACGATGGCTGCCCCGGCGACATCCGGTCGTTGTGCAGATCGCTCACGCCGACACTCCCAGCGCGGCTTTCTGCTTCTCGACGAGCGTGGCGATGCCGTCGCTGGCGAGGTCGAGCAACGCGTTCATTTCGTCACGCGAGAACGGCACGCCTTCGGCGGTGCCCTGGATCTCGACGAAGCCGCCCGCGCCGGTCATCACGACATTCATGTCGGTGTCGCACTGCGAATCTTCGTCGTAGTCGAGGTCGAGAACCGGCAGGCCGTTGTACACGCCGACCGAAATCGCCGCGACGTAGTCGGTGATCGGCGATTCGGTCAGCTTGCCGCTCGCGAGCAGTTTCGACACGGCGTCGTGCGCGGCGACGAATGCGCCGGTGATGCTCGCGGTGCGCGTGCCGCCGTCGGCCTGGATCACGTCGCAGTCGATATTCAGCGTGCGCGCGCCGAGTTTCTCCAGATCGAACACCGAACGCAGCGCGCGCCCGATCAGACGCTGGATTTCCTGGGTGCGGCCGGTCTGCTTGCCGCGTGCGGCTTCGCGGTCGTTGCGGGTATTGGTGGCGCGCGGCAGCATGCCGTATTCGGCGGTCAGCCAGCCTTGTCCGCGGTCGCGCAGAAAGCCCGGAACCGTCTCGGCGATGCTCGCCGTGCAGATCACTTTGGTGTCGCCGAATTCGACCAGCACCGAGCCCTCCGCGTGCTTCGTGTAATGGCGCGTGATGCGGACTTCGCGCAACTGGTTGGCGCGGCGGCCGCTGGGGCGTTGGGTGGTCGTGTCGTTCATCGTGGACGGTGCTCGAAAAGGGCGGAAGGGAATCCCTGATTTTACCGCCGATCGCGTTCTCCGTCGGGCGCGCCGATGGCCGCGCGCAGCGGGCCTCTCCGTCAAAAATGGGATAATGCTTTTTCCACGCCTCGCGTCTCGTACACGCCAGGCGCCTCGAATCCAGCGGCCATCCCGTCCGGGACCCGGCCTTTATCGCGAGACTAACGATGATCTACAGCATGACGGGCTATGCGAGCGCCACGCGCGAACTCGTAGCCGCCACCGGCAGCGGTGGCGTGAGCGTGTCGGTGGAACTGCGCACGGTGAATTCGCGCTTCCTCGATCTGAACTTCCGGATGCCCGAAGACGTGCGCGTCTGTGAGCCGACGCTGCGCGAAATGTTGATGAACAAGCTGTCGCGCGGCAAGGTCGATATCCGTATCAATCTGCAGCGTAGCGAACAGACGGCGAACGCCGGTGCGATCAATAAAGAAGCGCTGACGCAACTCGCGCTGCTGGAGCGCACGGTGCTGTCGGGCTTCCCGGAAGCGGGCCGTCTGCGTACCGGTGAAATCCTGCGTTGGCCGGGCGTGCTGGCCGAAAGCAGCGTTGCGCCGGAACTGCTGCGCGATGCGGTGCTCGCATGCGGCAAGCAGGCCATTACCGAGCTGATCGACGTGCGCGCACGCGAAGGTGCGCAGCTCGCCACGATGCTGCTCGCGAACGTCACCGAGATGGAAGCGATCGTCACGAAGATCACGCCGCTCGTGCCGGAACTGATCGCGAAGCATCAGCAGAAAATCGTCGAACGCTTGCAGGAAGCGCTTGGAATCGCCGCGCCGGATCAGGCCGCGACGATCGTCTCGCGTGAAGAAATCAACGAACGGATCCGTCAGGAAGTGACGATGTACGGGATCCGGATCGACATCGCCGAAGAACTGTCGCGACTGACCGCGCACCTGAACGAAACACGTCACGTGATCGAGAAGGGCGGCAAGGTCGGCAAGCGGCTCGACTTCATGATGCAGGAACTGAACCGCGAAGCGAATACGCTCGGTTCGAAGGCGGCCGCGAAAGAACTCGCGGATTCGTCGATGACCTTGAAGCTGCTCATCGAACAGATGCGTGAGCAGGTACAAAACCTCGAATAAGGCTGGAGTGACACAGGCATGACCGAATCCACACGCGACGGCGCCGCGCCGCGCAACCCGTATGCCGGCGCATATCCCGGCAATCTGTTCATGGTCGTCGCGCCTTCGGGCGCGGGCAAGTCGACGCTCGTGAATGCATTGCTCGCGGGCGACGCCGCGATCCGTCTGTCGATCTCGTACACGACGCGTCCGCCGCGTCCGAAAGAGCAGGACGGTGAGCATTACCACTTCACCACCGTCGAAGATTTCATGACGCGCCACGATTCGGGCGAGTTCCTCGAAAGCGCGGAAGTGCACGGCAATTACTACGGCACGTCGCGCGTGTGGATCGAGCAGCAGATGAAAAGCGGCCATGACGTGCTGCTCGAAATCGACTGGCAGGGTGCGCAGCAGGTAAAGAAACAGTTTCACAATGCCGTCGAAATTTTTATCCTGCCGCCGTCGCTGGAAGCGCTCGAAGAGCGTCTGAAAAAGCGCGGCCAGGACGAGCCGAACGTCATCACGCGTCGCCTGCTGGCAGCGGGTGGCGAGATGGCGCACGCAGCCGAAGCCGAGTACGTCGTGATCAACGAAAACTTCGATCGCGCGCTGGCTGAATTGCGTTGCCTCGTCGGCGCGACGCGCTCGCGCTTCGCATCGCAATACGCACGTCACACGCAGCTTTTCATGCAGCTCGGGATTCACCTTCCGCACGCCTGATCGCGGCGGGGTGGTGAGCACATAAGGTAGAATAAGCAGCATACTGAGAAGGAAAACCGAACATGGCCCGTATTACCGTCGAAGACTGTCTGAAACAGATCCCGAACCGCTTCGAACTGGCGCTTGCCGCAACGTATCGCGCACGTCAGCTCGCACAAGGCCACACGCCGAAGATCGAAAGCCGCGACAAGCCTACCGTCGTTGCGTTGCGCGAAATCGCAGCCGGTCAGGTCGGTGTCGAAATGCTGAAGAAGGTGCCGGTTTAAGGCGCTTCGTCGTTTCGTTTTAGTTTGTGTAACCATCACGCGTGCAGAACGGCATCCCACCCGCTACGGAGGCGACCATGAGCACTACCCCGCCCGCCGCCACGGAAGTGGAGCACATTGACCATGACGGTCACGAAGGCGATTCGCCTTCGTCTGCACGCAAGTACATCGACGCGGTCCTCGAACAGTCGTTTCGCCATCTGTTCGGGCCGACCGCGACGCCGGAGAAGCCACGCCGGCATGACGTCGTTTCGATCGCCAAACTGACTACGATGCTCGCCGGCTATCTGTCGCCGGAAGAGATCAAGGACGTCAAGGCCGCGTTCCACTTCAGCGACGAAGCCCACCTCGGCCAGTACCGGCAGAGCGGCGAACCCTACATCACCCATCCTGTCGCCGTCGCGGAAACCTGCGCCGGCTGGAAGCTCGACGCCCAGTCGATCATGGCCGCGCTGCTGCACGACGTGATGGAAGACCAGGGCGTCACCAAGGCCGAACTCGCCGAGCGCTTCGGCGCGAAGGTCGCGGAACTGGTCGACGGTCTGTCGAAGCTCGACAAGATGGAATTCCGCAGCCGCGAGGAAGCGCAGGCGGAAAACTTCCGCAAGATGCTGCTCGCGATGGCGCGCGACGTCCGCGTGATTCTCGTGAAGCTCGCCGACCGTCTGCACAACATGCGCACGCTCGGTGCGGTGCCGCCGGAAAAGCGTCGGCGGGTGGCGCGCGAGACGCTGGATATCTACGCGCCCATCGCGCACCGGCTCGGTCTGAACAATACGTATCGCGAGTTGCAGGATCTGAGCTTCGCGAACTTCAACCCGCACCGTTACGCGACGCTCGAAAAAGCGGTCAAGGCGGCGCGCGGCAACCGGCGTGAAGTGGTCGGCAAGATCCTCGAATCGGTGCAGCGCGCAATCGGCGATGCGAAGCTCGACGCCGAAGTCACCGGCCGCGAGAAAACCATCTTCAGTATCTACAAGAAGATGCGCGACAAGCAGTTGTCGTTCTCGCAGGTGCTCGACGTCTACGGCTTTCGCGTGGTGGTCGATAGCGCGCTCGAATGCTATACGGGCATTGGTGCGCTGCATGCGCTGTACAAGCCGGTGCCGGGCAAGTTCAAGGACTACATCGCGATCCCGAAGGTGAACGGCTATCAGTCGCTGCACACCACGCTGGTCGGTCCGTTCGGCGCACCGATCGAGTTTCAGGTGCGCACGCGCAAGATGCACGAGATCGCCGAAGCGGGCGTGGCCGCGCACTGGTTGTACAAGAACGGCGGCGCCGATCTGAACGACGTGCAAAAGCGCGCGCATCAGTGGCTGAAGTCGCTGCTCGACATCCAGAGCGAAGCCGGCGATTCGAGCGAATTCCTCGAACACGTGAAGATCGATCTGTTCCCGGATGCGGTCTACGTGTTCACGCCGAAGTCGCGGATCATGGCGCTGCCGCGCGGCGCCACCGCACTCGACTTCGCGTATTCGATCCACAGCGACCTGGGCAACCAGTGCGTCGCCGTGAAGATCAACAACGAACTGCTGCCGCTGCGCACCGAGCTGAAGAGTGGCGATATCGTCGAAGTGATTACCGCGCCGTACTCGAAACCGAATCCCGCGTGGCTCGGCTTCGTGCGAACCGGTAAGGCGCGTTCGGCCATTCGCCATTATCTGAAGACGATGCGTCTGAACGAATCCGTCCAGCTGGGCGAGCGTCTGGTCGATCAGGCGTTGAAGGGTTACGGCCTGGCGTTGTCGGGCGTGACGCCGGAAACGTGGGAAAAGCTCGTGCAGTGGACGGGCAACAAGAATCGTCAGGAGATTTTCGCCGACATCGGGCTCGGCCGACGCGTAGCGGCGGTGATGGCCAAGCGCATCGAAGTGCTGATGTCCGGCCGCGATGCCGACGACGACAGCGGGCGCGAGCATGGTCACGTGTCGCATGCGCCGCCGGTGGTGATTACCGGCACCGAAGGGATGTCGGTGCAACTGTCCGCGTGCTGCCGCCCCATTCCGGGCGACGACATCATGGGCTATATCGGCATCGGTCTCGGCATGGCGATTCACACTACGGATTGCCGCGTCGCTCAACGTATTCACCGTCGCGATCCGGGCCGCTGGATCGACGTCGCGTGGGCGCCGCAACCGGGCCGTCTGTTCGACGTCGCGGTGAAGGTGCTGGTCAAGAATACGAAGGGCGTGTTCGCGCGTGTCGCGGCGGATATCACGTCGGCGGATGCGAACATCGTCCACATCGCCATGGACGAAGATCTGTCGCAGGAATCCACGGTATTGCGCTTCGTGATCCAGGTCAGCGACCGCGTGCATCTGGCCAACGTGATGCGTCGGGTGCGAACCAATCCGGACGTGATGCGCATCGCGCGCGAGCGGCCGAGCGAGGAAGGGCATCACCGTCACGATGGCGGCACCGGCATGCGGATCGACCGCGAACGCGCGGATTACTGATTCCGTATTTGCATTCCGTTCCGGTTGATCGAAGCATCGAAGGCCGCGTCACTGACGCGGCCTTTTTATTGCTTGTTCGATTGTCGAAGGAATGGCTGTGATCGCGGGCCGGGTTCCAATGCGTCTGAACCCGCGCGTCAGCCGGCAGTCTCACGTGAATCTTTAGGGGGAACGCAATGAACGTATCGGATTTGAACGGCGTGGCGCTCGACTATTGGGTCGCGCGCAGCCTGCACGACTTCGTGCGCGAGATCCACTTCACCGACAGCGGCGAAACCGTGGCGATTCGCGGCAGCGATCGCGGACGCGCGTGGGACGGACGCTTCACGCCTTCGACGTCGTGGGAAGCGGCGGCGTCGGTGCTCGAGCGTGCGCAACGGCTTGAATTACGCGAGCGGGCGAGCCACGGCGAGTCGCATTGCGTCGCGGATTTCGAAGGCGGGCATCGGACGGTAGAAGGTCGCGGCGATTCGTTGCGGATCGCGTTGTTGCGGGCGTTTGTCGCGAGTCGCTTCGGCGATAGTGTGGACGATGTCTTGCATCAGGCGCAGGCGCTGGTCGGCGTGCGCGCGGAACCGATCGGTGAGCAGACCGCCGTCCGTTCAGTCGAAGATATTCCGACACCCGATGGCAAGATTGGGGACATTCAGTCGGCGCCGCGTTGAACGGGCACTGTGATCGACTAACGCGACGTGTGGAAAAACCGTCGCAGAAAAGATAAAGGGCCTTCCGTTTGGAAGGCCCTTTAAGGGTGGTGCGGCTGGCAGGATTCGAACCCACGACCCCTTGGTTCGTAGCCAAGTACTCTATCCAACTGAGCTACAGCCGCACGCTAAAACTAAACAACTGATTCTGCTTGCTGTCTTTCAACAGCGCGGATTGCGATGAATGCAAACCCGGTGAAACGGAAGGGCCTCCCCGGAGGGAGGCCCTCTTAATAAGTGGTGCGGCTGGCAGGATTCGAACCCACGACCCCTTGGTTCGTAGCCAAGTACTCTATCCAACTGAGCTACAGCCGCACGCAGAAACGAGATTATAGGCAAGTCCCACCAAAAATGGAAGCCCCTTCTGCGATTTGTCTGATTGGCCCAATCGTGTACCCTTGCTAGGCAGTAGTTTCGCTGCAGTCGAACGGATCATCATGAACAAGGCCTTTGTTAAAGAGTCGAGCGAAGAGAACGACGACGATCTCGACGCCGCCCAACCGGCCATGCCGCCGGGCACGAAGAATTACATCACGCCGCCGGGTTATCGACGGATGCGCGATGAGTTGCTGCATCTGATCGACGAGGCGCGGCCGGAGGTCGTGAAGCTGGTGTCGTGGGCGGCGTCGAACGGCGATCGCTCGGAGAACGGCGATTACATCTACGGCAAGCGTCGTCTGCGCGAAATAGACCGGCGTATCCGCTTTCTGACCAAGCGGCTCGATCTCGCGGAAGTGGTGGACAGCAGCCGTCAGGAGAACATCGATCAGGTGTTCTTCGGTGCGACCGTCGAGTATTCGACGGAAGACGGCGAGGCGCATACGGTGACGATCGTCGGTGTCGACGAGGTCGATCTGGATCGCGGGCACGTCAGCTGGATTTCGCCGGTTGCGCGCGCGCTGCTGAAGGCGAAGATCGGCGATCAGGTGACGCTCTATACGCCCGTAGGACAGGAGCCGATCGAGGTGCTCGACGTCACGTATCCGCCGCCGGACGAGGGCGGCTGACGCGCGCTGATGGGCCGACGCGGGCTGTGTGGGTTCGCGGTGATGCATTCACGGTCGCACGTATCAACGCATCGTCTGCGAGACCATAAAAAAAGGCGCCCGAGGGCGCCTTTTTCATACTGCGGATACTGCTCGCAGCTTAGAAGCGGTGACGCAGACCAGCCGTCACAGCGATTTGCTTGTTGTTGCTCGACGAAGCGCCCAGACCATTGATGTCGGCGTTGACGATGTTGTTTTCGCTGACTTGCTGGTATTCGCCTTGCAGGTAGACGTCGGTGCGCTTCGACAGCGCATACGCCGTTTGCAGGTTGAACTGGTTCCAGTGCGGACGCGTACCTTCCAGGCTCGCGCGGGTGTACGTGTACGAACCAGCGATGCTCAGTGCCGGCGTCAGCGCGTAGCGTGCGTTCGCTTCGACGTTCTGGAAGTGAGCGCTGCTGCCGTTCAGACCCAGACCGCCGCTGACGCCCGATGCCGAAGCGCCGATGCCGTTCAGTTGCGACAGGTTCGTTTGCGAGTACACGAGGCCAGCCGTTGCCGGGCCGAACGTGTAGTTCGCGCCTGCGCCCCACGTTTGCTGGCGGCCAGCGAAGAACGTGTTGTCGCCCGACAGTGCGCCGCTCGAGTTGAACGCCGTTGCGTTGCCCAGCGTTGCGTTGCTGTTCAGTTGCAGGTAAGCCGCTGCGACATTCAGGCCGCCGTAGTTGTACGACGCGCCGGCGCTGTATGCGCGGTTGTTCGCGAAGCCGTCAGCTTGGTTCGAGAAGCCATACAACGCGCCGAACTTGAAGCCGCCGTAGTTCGTGCTTTGGTACTTGACCGAGTTGTTGACGCGGAACGAGTTGTTCAGGTTGTCGTTGTCGAACGGGTGGGCGAACTGCGTGCCGCCGTATTGCGTGCCGGTCAGCGACAGCGGGCCGACGTAGTCAACCATGCTGTCGTACTGACGACCCAGCGTGACCGTACCGAACTGGTTGCTCGACAGACCGACGAAAGCCTGGCGACCGAACAGACGGCTGTTCTGCTTCATCGTGCCGTCGTTGATGCCGAAGCCGTTTTCCAACGTGAAGATAGCCTTCAGGCCACCACCCAGATCTTCAGCGCCACGCAGGCCGAAACGGCTGCCGTTCACCGAACCGCTCGTTTCTTGCCAGTTGCTGTGGCCGTGCTGGTTGTTCGAGTAAGTGATGCCGGCGTCGATCAGGCCGTACAGCGTAACGCTGCTTTGTGCATGAGCTGCCGTTGCGAAAACGCCCGACAGGGCCGCGACCATGAGTGTCTTTTTCATCTTTATAACTCCGAGAGCAGAGTGGGTTTCTTGAACCCAGGCTTGAAGGAAACCTGTCACGCGGTCGCTGCGAGAGGCGACGGTTCGCATGACAACGCGCTATGAGGACAACAGCGCGTTCGTTTCCGGACAGGCAAAGTGTAGAGACGCGGTCGCAGCGGGGACATTCCGAAATCCGCAATAACGTATTACTCGATCGGAAATTGTGGATTTTCGCCGCTGAAGCCTTGATGCATAAGGCTTTCCGGGCATTCGGGGAAGTACGGAGGGGGTGTGTCAATCAAACTGCGTTGCTGATTTACTACAAGAAATGACCTGTGAAAACAACAGGTAACCTCTGAAAAAATGTGTGAACACTGATTGTTGTTGAATGTGGAACGGTTGATTGCCGATTGCGCGCTCAATTGAAAGGGGCAATCCCTGTACACTGAGATCACTGCTTCTCGAAGCAGACTTTTTCGTTGCAGAAAAAGATCTCCAAACCTTTGTCGGCGCGACTTTCCAGTCGCGCTCTTTTTTTGTCCATACGAAACGCGCGGCTTTCGCCACGCGTATTTGCCGCTAATCACTCGCTTCCGCTGGTTCGAAACCGCTATCTATTAGCGCGCGTGAGCGACGCCTGTCGGTTCGAAGTCGAGCGGTGTCGCGAATGTCCAATCTTCCATCACGTAATGCCGCGCGTCCATTGGGGATGACAGCAGGTTCTGCCAGTGATCCCCGTGCCAGTTCGGATCGAATTCCAGGGTGGAACGCGCGCTTTTCGTAACCGACGATGTATCGGCTGATACCGCGTCGCGTGATCCCATCAACCGGGCGATGAAGTGGCGAATATCGTGGATGTGCATAGCAACCTCCCTTTGCAGACAACAGATTCATCTTGCGAGCCCAAATCCTGGAACACAACCGGGACAAACACTTACGAAAAACAGATTTTGTTACATTAATCGGGAAATTTTTCTATTGCCCGGATGTGTGATCCGGTATGACGTAATAATGACGCACCGCATTCAGTAACTACCGGGAACACTTAGCGTGAATCGGAGAAACATTATTAAAGGTTGACTAATATCCCTTCACGTTAAGTCGCTATCTAAAAATTGCTTGACGCCCGATGTTTGGCCACCGTATAACAACAAAGCTGAATTTTCGATTGGCAAATGTGGCGGCGTAAAGGTTGTCATGGCCTCCAGTCAAACTGGGGGATTGCATCGTAGTCGGCGGTGAGGGCAATGCCCGATTCATTCAAAATCTCGAGGGAAACTGGAATATGGAAACCGGTATCGTAAAATGGTTCAACGATGCTAAGGGCTTTGGCTTTATCACGTCGGACGCAGGTGGCGACGATCTGTTTGCTCATTTCTCGGAAATTCGCAGCGAAGGCTTCAAGTCGCTGAAAGAAAACCAGCGCGTTTCCTTCGAAGTCAAGACGGGCCCGAAGGGCAAGCAGGCTGCGAACATCCAGCCGCTGTAAGCACGTAGCACCAGACAGCATCACGCGGCGCCGGCAACGGTCGCTGCGACGCAAAGAAAAAAGCCCTCGCATCGTCGAGGGCTTTTTCTTTTTCCGCTCGCCCAGATGATGAATTTCATCAACCGGACATCAAAGCGGTTTCAGCTTGTCCGGAGCAGTATCGAAATCAGGGTTTAAACTAATTATGTGTTTTATTTTTTCAGAATCTTTCGCCCCGAAGCCGCTAATAAGATTCCGCCCGGACGGTTTATATATTCTCTGCAGCTTCGCAATATGTGGTGAAAGTCGGGCTTTCTGGACGCGGGAGATAATCGGTGATCTCGCGTCGTGCGTGACCTCGCGTGGCGAACTTGTTTCAGGTGCGAGCGCGTCAACTGGTGCATACTTCCCGCTATTCGGTATTGCCGCGCTTCCTTCTATTCGTCCACATGTCTGATTTGTCTTTGCCTGCCGTCGCGTTCGACGAGCCGATCGTATTCGTCGATCTTGAAACGACCGGTGGTTCGACCGGCGAACATCGCATCA
The DNA here is from genome assembly GCF_028283785.1 of Paraburkholderia sp. Lineage (GTDB taxonomy): Bacteria > Pseudomonadota > Gammaproteobacteria > Burkholderiales > Burkholderiaceae > Paraburkholderia. Next base: position 428,862 of record NZ_JAPWKB010000019.1, read on the forward strand.
CTGAAGTGGGTGTGGTGGAGATCGGGCCGCAGGGCGTGACGCGCTGGAGCACGCTGGTCGACCCGCAACAGCCCATCCCACCGTTTATCCAGCAACTCACCGGCATCACCGACGCCATGGTGCGCGGCGCACCGACTTTCGACGCGATCGCGCCCGAGTTGTTCGCGCGCCTCGACGGAAAGCTGTTCGTCGCGCACAACGCGAGTTTCGACCGGGGCTTCCTGCGTAGCGAATTCCGCCGCGCGGGATTCGCATTCAATCCCGACGTGTTGTGCACGGTTCGTCTGTCGCGAGCGCTGTTTCCCGCCGAAAAACGTCACGGACTCGACGCGCTGGTCGAACGCCACAGGCTGGTGCCGTCCGATCGACATCGCGCGCTCGCGGATGCCGATCTGATCTGGCAATTCTGGCAACGCTTGCCCGGCCTCGTGCCGGTCGATGCGCTGCGCGCGCAAATCGACCGGACGATGCGTCGATATCGGCTGGCCGGCGATATCGATGAAGATCTGCTTGAGACCGCGCCGGCCGGTTGTGGGGTTTATGTGTTTTACGGGGAAGCCGATGCGCCGCTCTACGTGGGACGCAGCGTGCGTGTGCGCCAGCGGTTGCGGGCGCATCTGACAGGCGAGCGTCGGTCGGCGAAGGATCTTCGGCTTGCGCAGCAGATCCGTCGGGTGGAATGGCGGGCAACTGGCGGGGAACTTGGCGCGATGCTGGTCGAGGCGCAATGGATTGCGACGATGCGGCCCCCGCACAACCGGGTGCAGCGTGTCGCGAAGAGCGATCCGGCCGATGCGCCGTGGCCGTTCGACGGTCCGATCGTGTTCGAAGAGCGCGACGCCGAGCCTGGACCGCGTGCGTTTCATATTGTCGATCGCTGGCGCTATGTCGGCCATGCGCCGACACTCGACGATGCGAGCCGTCTGCACGCATCCCACACCGACGGCGCGTTCGAGTTGTCCACGTTCCGGATTCTGCAATCGCATCTGGCCCGCGGTCTGCGCGTGATGCCGTTGGCGGTGACGCTGCCTGTCGTGATCGGAGTGGCAAGCGTCGCCTGACGTCCGAATGGGCGCTCAGCCCGTCGCGCCGACGCCGCCTGTCTCGCAAACATGGCCCAACGCGCGGTTCAACGCGGCCGAGCGCGCCGAGTCGTAGCGCGTCAGCGATTGCCAGTTGGAAATGCCCTGTGCCACCCGCGTCGGACAATCCGGCGTCGCGCGAAGCGGTTGCACCCGCGCGAGCGCGGCGATCATCGCCTTCGTTAGCGTGTCCAGTTGCGGCCGCGTGCTGGTCGCGAGGTCCGGCGGGGTGCCTTCCGGTGGCCGCGTCGCGCGCCAGGTCGCGAATAATCCGTTCTGCACGTCCTTGCTGGCATCGATCTGATCCTGGAAAAACGCAGTCGCGAAGGCCGGATCGACGTCGGCCGACTTGGCACGGGCAACCACGTCCTTGAGCAGCGCGGCTTCGCGGGGTGCATCGGTGATCGGCTGATGGTTCGCCCATTTCCATCGCGCGACCGGCTCCGCGAGCGCGAGCCGTTGCGACGCGAGTGAGATCAGATTGGTCAACGAGGTGTCGTCGCCGTCCGCATAAGCCTGACCGGGCACAATTTGCGCCGTCGCGAAAAGAGTCCACAAGGTCAGCGTGCCGATGACGCGCCGCGTGCGATTCGAACGATTCATGGAAGATCACTGCGCCGGTCGGCGCGAAGCGGAAAAGCAAGAGGATAGACGAACTGGCGCGAATTATTCGCGATTGAAGATTTTCGCGCGAGCAACGCGAACGATGCGCAGGCCGTCGAAGCGTGCACACCCATCCGCCGGATCAGGCAACCCAGCGATAAAACATACCGCTAAACGACAGCAGGCGCGCATTCCCGGAAAATGCGAGCGCGAACGTTCGTCATACAGCGCGTGCAAACCACACATGCTGCAATGCGGCTAAAGATTACTTCTGTTCAAACGATTTACGCTGCTCGTCGAAAAAAGCACGAACATGCTCAGGTAATTCAGCGCCGAGAAACTCGACGCCAGCGGGTTCCGTATCCGGTGTGAAAACTTTATCGGGGCTCGGAATCTTCGGTGGTTTGGCATCCATGACGGTTCTCCTTTACGGATTGATTATCTGCCTCGGTGTTGGATTCGCACAATGCTGCGAATCCCGCATCCAGGCTTTCAACGTGTGTGTGTTGCTTTAACGGCACAGACGCGCCTGTAATGAAGCCGTTTCAATACAATTTAACGATTGCCCGATTTCGGGGCACCATTTACGCGCATTTATCAGCGTAATTCGGGTTCTCCCCAGCCACCACGCCTGTGCTTCGATGCAGCATTTCACGCTCGCTAATGTGCTGCACCAGTCATTCTTTCTTGCCATTCATCTGCGGGATCGGTGTTTTCTACTGGATGCCTTAAGCAAATAGAAAGCCCATCGATACAGTTCCACTAATCGGGTTAACGACGCTTTCTGCAAATCGTTGACGTCCGGCAATCAGTATTTTGCGAATCTCGTTAAGCGACGCACAAGGGAACAAGTTAGCAAACTGCGTGCCCGCGAAAACGGTCACGGCGAATGCTGCGGATGCGGAGCGAGCGGCGGGGGAAATGAAGGGGGAAGATCACGTGCCACGAAACGACGAAGGCGAGCGTTCGCGCGAGTAGGGCAGCGCAAAAAGATGCATCGCGGCGAAGTGGGACGCCAAAACAAAAACCCGCGCAATCTTGCGATTAGCGCGGGTTCTGAATACGTCTACTGCTCGAATCTTGTTGGTGCCGGAAAGAGGAATCGAACCCCCGACCTTCGCATTACGAATGCGCTGCTCTACCGTCTGAGCTATTCCGGCATCAGGAGAAACAAGATTATAGTGACCTGTTTATGAGCTTGTAAAGCCCCCCACTCATTTTTTTGCTTCGAGATGGTAACGGGTCACGCGATCGACTTCGTTCTTCGAGCCGAGGAACACCGCGACACGCTCATGCAAGCTCTTCGGCACGATATCGAGAATGCGCTTTTCGCCGTTGGTCGCCGCGCCGCCCGCCTGTTCGACGATAAATGCCATCGGGTTCGCTTCATACATCAGACGCAGCTTGCCCGGCTTGTCCGGCGTGCGCTTGTCGGCGGGGTACATGAAGATGCCGCCGCGATTCAGGATCCGATGCACGTCCGCGACCATCGAAGCGATCCAGCGCATGTTGAAATCTTCCTGACGCGAGCCTTCTTTACCCGCCTTCAGTTCATCGACGTATTGCTCGACGGGTGCATACCAGTGACGCTCGTTCGACGCGTTGATCGCGAATTCGCGCGTATCGACCGGAATACGCATGTCGCTTTGCGTCAGCACCCACGAACCGAGTTCGCGGTCGAGCGTGAAGCAGTTCACGCCGTTGCCGGTCGTCAGCACCAGCACCGTCTGCGGACCGTACACCGCGTAACCCGCCGCGACCTGCTGCGTGCCGGGTTGCAGGAACGATTGCTCGGTCGGCTGCTGGCCGTCCGGACAACGCAACACCGAAAAGATCGTGCCGATCGATACGTTCACGTCGATGTTCGACGAACCGTCGAGCGGATCGAACACCAGCAGATATTCGCCCTTCGGATAGTTGGCCGGAATCGGGAAGAACTGTTCCATCTCTTCCGATGCCATGCCCGCGAGGTTGCCGCCCCATTCGTTGGCTTCGAGCAGGATTTCGTTCGACAGGATGTCGAGCTTCTTCTGTACTTCGCCTTGCACGTTCTCGCTGCCCGCCGTGCCGAGCGCATCGCCCAGCGCGCCCTTGCTGACGTGGTAGCTGATCGCCTTGCACGCGCGTGCGACGACTTCGATCAACAGACGCAAGTCCGCCGGCAGGTTATTGTTCTCGCGCTGCTGCTCAATCAGATACTTCGTGAGAGTGGTACGTCGTTGCAAACTCATTGCTGTACTCCGGAAGGGCAAAAGGATTGTCTCGATTTTACCTGCTCACCGTGACGGCCCCGCGCTTTTCGCGGCGGCGCCAAGCTGCTGCGGGCGTCAGGCGCGCAACCGGACGCGCTCCGGCGCATGGCATCGCGTCGGAAAAACAAAAAGCCGGCCACGAAGGCCGGCTTTTTACAGAAAGACACAGACTCGCGCGACGACGGACGCGCACGAGTCGGCGCGGAGTTCAGCCCAACGCTTTTTCGACGATTTCCCGCACATCGCGTGACTTCACTTGCGCCGCGACCTTCTCCAGCGCGCCGCGCATGCCGTCGCGCAGCTTCGGCGTGAAACGGCGCCACAACTCCAGCGACCGCGCGAGCCGCGCCGCAACCTGCGGATTCAGCGCGTCGAGCGCGATCACCTGTTCGGCCCAGAACGCATAGCCGGAGCCGTCTTCTGCGTGGAACTGCGCCGGATTCGCCGCACAGAAACTGAAAATCAGCGAGCGCGCCCGATTCGGGTTCTTGATGTTGAACGCCGGATGCGCCATCAGCTTGCGCACGATGTCGATCACCGGACGTTGCGCGCTGCCGCGCTGGGTTGCCTGCATCGCGAACCACTTGTCGATCACGAGCGGTTCTTTTTCGAAGCGACGATAGAAATCGTCGAGCGCCGCTTGAGCCGCCTTTTGCGCGTGGTCGTCGCCGCCCGCTGCCGACACGTTCAGCAGCGTCGACAAGGCCGCCGCCCGATCCGTCATGTTGTTCGCCGACGCATATTGCGCGGACGCGAGACGCACGGCGTCGGCGGTGTCGTCCGCTTCGACCAGATACGACAGCGCCAGATTCTTCAGCGCGCGATGACCGGACGCCACCGGCGTCGCTTCGTATTCGCCCGGCGTCTGGTTCTGCTCGTAGACCTTCAGCCAGTCGGCCTTCAGCGCGTTGGCAAGACGACGGCGGACGAACTGACGCGCGACATGGACGGCGGCCGGATTCGATTCGGTCATCTGCTCGGCCAGATACGTCTCCGACGGCAGCATCAACGCCAGTTCGCGGAACGCCGGCGACAGCGATGCATCGGTCAGAACCCGCGCGAACGCCGCGACCACGGTGTCGTCGAGTTGCAGCGCGGCGCCTTCGGCGGCGCGGCTCGCGAGATTGAGCAATTCACGCGTGGCGAGGCGCTGGCCGGCCTCCCAGCGGTTGAACGGATCGCTGTCGTGCGCGAGCAGGAACGCCAGTTCTTCAGCCGGATAGTCGTATTCGACGATCACCGGCGCCGAGAAATTGCGCAGCAGCGACGGCAGCGGCTTGCCGGTCACGCCCGTGAACGTGAAGCTTTGTTCGATTTGCGTGAATTCGAGCACGCGCGTGGTGGACGGCGCGGCTTCGGTTTCGCCTTCGAGGCGCAGCGGCAGATCCTTGCCGTCCGCGCCGATCAGGCCGATCGCGAACGGAATCAGCAGCGGTCCCTTCTGCGTTTCGCGCGCGGCCGGCGAGCCTTCGCCGTAACCCTGCGTGAGCGTCAGCCGATAGGTTTGCCGGGCAGCGTCGTAATGGGTGCGCACGGACACACGCGGCGTGCCTGCCTGGCTGTACCAGCGTTCGAATTGCGCGAGGTCGCGGCCGTTCGCGTCGGCCAGCGCAAAGCGGAAATCGTCGCAGGTGACGGCCTGGCCGTCATGCCGCTCGAAATACAGATCCATGCCCTTGCGGAAGCCGTCGCGGCCGAACAGCGTCTGATACATCCGCACGACTTCCGAGCCTTTCTCGTAGACGGTCATCGTGTAGAAGTTGTTGATCTCGACGTAGCTTTCCGGGCGTACCGGATGCGCCATCGGACCGGCGTCTTCGGCGAACTGCATCTGGCGCAGCACGCGGACGTCTTCGATGCGCTTGGTGGCGCGGGCGGCTTCATCGGTTGCGCCGCCGGCCATGTCGGCCGAGAACTCCTGGTCGCGGAACACCGTCAGCCCTTCCTTCAGGCTCAGTTGGAACCAGTCGCGGCAGGTGACGCGGTTGCCGGTCCAGTTGTGGAAGTACTCGTGACCGACCACCGCCTCGATGTTCGCGAAATCGGTGTCCGTTGCGGTTTCCGGGTTCGCCAGCACGTACTTGGTGTTGAAGATGTTGAGGCCTTTGTTTTCCATCGCGCCCATGTTGAAGTCGCTGACGGCGACGATCATGAAGCGGTCCAGATCCAGTTCCAGCCCGAAGCGCTGTTCGTCCCAACGGATCGAGTTCACCAGCGAGTCCATCGCGTGCTGGGTCTTGTCGAGATCGTGCGGCTCGACCCAGACCTGCAGCAGTTTTTCCTTGCCCGAGCCGCTTTTCACGCGTTCTTCCAGCGCGACCAGCTTGCCCGCGACCAGCGCGAACAGATAACTCGGCTTCCTGAACGGGTCTTCCCAGCGGGCGAAATGGCGGCCGTCGGGCAGGTCGCCTTCTTCCAGCAGATTGCCGTTCGACAGCAGCACCGGATACGCGGACTTGTCCGCGCGCAGCGTCACCGTGTACGTCGCCATCACGTCCGGACGGTCGAGGAAGTAGGTGATACGGCGAAAGCCCTCGGCCTCGCACTGGGTGAAGAAGTTGCCGCCGGACACATACAGGCCGGACAGCGTGGTGTTTTCCGCCGGGTTGCAGACGCTCGTGATGGACAGTTCGAACAGGTCGGGCACGCTGTCGACGATCAGTCCGTGTTCGTGTGCATGCACCGACTGATACGGCTTGCCGTCGATCGTCGCACCCACGAAATCGAGTTGTTCGCCCATCAGTTCGAGGTGAGCCGCGCGCGTGGCGTCGGGGTTGCGGCGCATCCGCATCGTGTTCCTGACGACGGTGCGTTCCGGCACGAGGTCGAACTCCAGTTCGACGGAATCGATCAGGAAAGCGGGCGGCGCGTAGTCGGCGCGTCGGATCACATTGGGCGTTGCGGTATCGGCCATAGCGTTCGGGTTGTTCTGGAAAGTGGGGCAACCTTGAGCCGCTCGCGCGCATCGCGCACGGCGGGCGTGTCGAGCCATTGTACAAAGGCTCGGCCGATTGTGCGGAACCCCCTCGTCGGATCGCGACGCGTGCCGTGCGCCGCGCCGTCATCAACGGTAGCGATCGGCAAGCAAAATGGCGCGTACACGGGCGAACCTTTTACCTGTCGAACCGGTCAGCGTATTATCTGGCGCACGTCTGTCGCGCTCGTCGGCGCGGCGATCGAGGCCGGATCGGGTGTGCATGCCGTGCGGAAGAAGCGGGAATAAGCAGCCCCGCGAAATCGTTCCATTCGTGACGGCACGCGCGGCCGCGAAGGCCGCATCGGCAATACAGGAAACTGAGGCAGACCATGATGTTCGATCGATGGATCCGGTGCGCCGCTCTGGCGCTCGTCGCACTGACAGCGATGCTGTCCGGTTGCACCACCTACGTGACCAGTCAGGTCACGGCGTTCTCCAACTGGAGCGGCAGCGACGCGACGCGCACCTATGCGTTCTCGCGCGCCACCGAGCAGCAGAACAATCTGGAGCAGGCAACCTACGAGCGCGCAGTCGCCAATGAACTGTCCACGCATGCTTTCCGCGAGGTCGATCCCGCCAGCGCGCATTACATGGTCGGGCTGAATTACGGCTCGCGGACCAATACCGTGACGGTGTCGCAGCCGGTCTATTACAACCCGTGGCCGGGTCCGTACTGGGGCTGGGGGCGTCCGCTCGATCCGTGGGGGCCGTTCGGTCCGTTCCCGGCAGGTTACGTGGATCAAAGCTATCCGGTGTTTTCGCACATGCTGGGCATCCGTATCACGGACAAGGCCACCGGCAAGGAAGTCTATAACGTGACCGCGCGCACGGCCGGCGACGAGCCGTCGCTGGTTCGGGCGCTGCCGTATCTGGCCCGCAGCGCGCTCGCGGATTTCCCGCTCGGCAACGGCGTCGTGCGCACGGTGCGTCTGCCGGTCGACAAGAACGGCGGCGCATCGAACGAAGTCGCGGTCGCACCGGTTGGCGCGGGCACGCAAGCGCCGCCGGGCACGACGGTCAAGCCGCCGCAATAAACGCCACGCCATCCTGTGCGTCTGTCTTACACCTGCTGACTCTCCTTTCACCCAATCCCGCACGCGGCGTCAAACCGCGGGATTGGGTGCATGCCCTCTGTAAGCAATTCGAAATATTGACGGCCGGTCGCGCCGCGCGAAAGACCGCGCACGCGATCGCCGCTCGCTGCACGCCCGCCGCGCCGGGCGTCCCCGCGACGCTGGCGGCCACGTTTCAGATGGATACAGATGGATACGTCTTTTATCGCCGAATTAATCCACCATACTTGTCTCAAGCAATGGCTGATTTAATTGCGGATTTTGAGTATGATTCCGGCGTCCTCGGGGAGTCTGAGTGAATCCGGACAATGGTGAGTGCCTGGGTAAAGTAATCAGGGTCACTTGCCGTTAATCATACGAACTTATAACGAACACCAAAATACTGGCGCAGCCCGGTTGAGTTTGTCGGTCCGGGTTGACGCGCTGAATGCGCCGATCCGGTCGGCGCGATGATCGGCTTGCTGCCGTCACGTCTCTTCCCTGCGCGCGAACACCGCTATGCCCGATCTGCATTGGACCATTCCGGTTGCTCGCTGGTCTTGCTGGCCTGCCACCCCAGTTCCAGCCGCAACTGCCGCCGCACCCGACATCGGTTTTATCGAGCCGATCGTGCGGCGTCGTCTGAGCACACTGTCGAAGATCGCTTTGCGGGTTGCGCACGATTGCGTCGCGGATCAGCCCGAAGCGCGCGTGGTGTTCGCGTCGCGGCACGGCGAGTTGCGCCGCACCACCGACATCCTGCGCGCGATCAGCGCCGGCGAGCCGGTTTCGCCGACGGCTTTCGGCCTGTCCGTATTGAACGCGATGACCGGCATCCTCGGCATTTCGCGCGGCGACCGGTCGGCGGCGAGCGCGCTGTCGGCGGGCGCGGAGACGCTGGGCTACGCGTTGCTCGAAGCGCACGCGCAATACGCAACCGATCCGACCTCGCCGGTATTGCTGATCTATGCGGACGAACCCGCCGATCCGTCCTTCGGCACGATCGAAGACGAGGTGCAGGGCGGCGCCGTCGCCATCTTGCTGGACAATCGCGCGGTCATAGGCGAACTGACGTGCCGCACCGGCGCGGGCACGGGCGATGCGCCCCCGTCCGATACGGATGCAGCCGCTCCCGCCGACGCGTCGCACCGGTTCCCGACACAAAGCGAAGCCGTGCTGCACTGTCTGTCGACGCAGCAGCTTTCGTCCTGGCAAGGGTCGCATTCGCGCTGGCAATGGAGCTGGTATGACACCGCGGCTTGATTACCTGTGGCGCCTGTTCGCAACCGGACTGGCTTTCGTCGTGTTCGGCGTGTGCGGCCTGCTGTTTTCGGTGCTGGTCTTTCCGTTCGCGTGGCTGTGGCCGCATCGGGCCTCGCGGCAGCGCGCGGTCACCTTCGTGATCTACTGCTTTTTCCGGCTGCTGGTCGCGGTGCTGCAACATGCACGCGTGATGCGCGTCGATGCGAGCGGCGCGGCGGCTTTGCGCGATTGCAGCCCGGCCATCGTGGTCGCGAACCATCCGACCTATCTCGACGTGATGGTCCTGCTGTCGATGACACCGCGCGCATGCTGCGTCGTGAAAAACGCGCATTGGGGCAATCCGTGTTTCTGGGGGATCGTCCGCGCAGCCGAATACGTCAGCAATGCCGACCCGCTCGCGCTGGTCGAAGCGGGCGCGCGTCAGCTGGCGGCAGGCTATACGGTGATCGTATTCCCGGAAGGCACGCGCAGTCCCGCGCCGAACCGTCTGCATGCTTTTTCACGCGGCTTCGCGCATATGGCGCTGCAAGCCGGCGCGCCGGTGTTGCCTGTCCTGATGGATTGCGATCCGCCCGCTTTTACCAAGCAGATGCGCTGGTACGACGTGCCGCCACGCGCGTTCCGGATGCGTGTGAACGTGCTCGACCCGGTCGCGGTCGGTCCGCTCGCCGCGCACGACGCGTCGCCGGCGATGGCCGCGCGCCATGTTACGCATGCCATTGAAGCCCACATTACCCGGCACCTGTTCGATTATGGATTCTTTAAAACTGGAAATTAAACAGCTTCTGATCGAGGCGCTCGATCTGGAAGACATGAGCCCGTCCGATATCGACGACGACGCGCCGCTGTTCGATACGGACGGCATCGGTCTCGACTCGATCGACGCGCTCGAAATCGGCATCGTGCTGCGCAAACAATACCAATTGACCGTTGCAGCGAACGACGAGCGCACGCGCGAGCATTTCCGCTCGATCAGCACGCTGGCGGCGTTCGTCGCCAGCCAGCGCGCATCGGCGCCTACTGCGGACGTTGCGCAAGACACGCAACACGTGCAAGACAAGGGGGAGTAAAACCGTGACTGACGTAGAGATTCTTGAGCGCATCCGCGCCATTTTCAAAGAGAACTTCGGGATCGACCCTGCGCAGGTGACGCCCGACGCGAACCTGTTCGAAGACCTCGATCTCGACAGCATCGATGCCGTCGATCTCGCGATCAAACTGCAGGAAATGACGGGCCGCCGCATCAAGCCGGAAGAGTTCAAATCGGTGCGCACGGTAGGCGACGTGATTGCCGCTGTCGAGTCGTTGCTGGCCGCGCAGGGTTGACGCACGCCGTGCCGTCCGACGTGGAGGAGACCGCCGCCGCGGCAACGCCCAGCGCGCCCAGCGGCGCGCGCGGCTGGCTGCGCGGGATTGTTCAGATCGCGCTGAAGCTCGCTTATCCGGCGTTGATTCTGCTGGCGTGGCGCTGGGATTCGCCGCGCTTTATCGGGTGTCTGCTGTTTGCGTTGCTGTGGCTGCAGCGCTGGGCAGGCTCGGGCGTGGTCGCGACCTCGCTGCGCCGGCTGACCGCGGTCGACTGGTGGGTCGCCGCGCTGTTGAGCTGCGCGTCGGCGGCGATCGTCGTCACGAACAGCGAACTGTTGCTGCGGCTGTATCCGTCGCTGGTGAATCTCGGACTGCTGGTCGCGTTCGGCGCGACACTCGTGCGCGGCCCGTCGATGATCGAAAAATTCGCGCGTCTCGGCACGCGCGAGTTGACCGAAGGCGCAATCCGCCATACCCGGCGCGTCACGCAAATCTGGTGCGCGTTTTTCGCGCTGAACGGCGCGTTTTCCGCGTACACCGCATTTTGCTGGTCCGGCGACGCGTGGTCGCTGTATAACGGCGCGATCGCTTACGGTCTGATCGGCGTGCTGCTGGTCGGCGAAATCATCTGGCGTTACCTCGTCGTGTTGCCGCGCGCTGCGCGCACGGAGCGCGCATGATCCATCTTCACGATCTGCTCGACGCATCCGCCGACGCGCCTTTCGCGCATCCGGCCGGCACGCCGGTGTGTCGCGACGGCGCGGCGACGCTCGACTTCGCCGCGTTCGTCGCGCGCGTGTCGACGCTCGCCGCGGCATTCGACACGCAAGCCGCGCAGCGCTACGCGCTGTGCATCGACGATCCGTTCGATTTCGCGTGCGCGCTGTTCGCGCTGTTCGGCAGCGGCAAGCATCCGGTGATTCCGGCGAACGCAACGCCCGGTTATCTGGCCGATCTCGCCGATGCCTACGATCTTCTGCTCGACGACGCGCAGATTGCCGCGTTGCTGGCGAATCCCGCGTCCACGTCTGCCGCAGCACCACGCGCCCGCCGCATCGATCCGCTTGCGCCGTTGACGTTGTTCACGTCGGGCAGCAGCGGCACGCCCAAGCCGATCCGCAAGACGCTCGCGCAGTTCGACGCCGAAGTCCATACGCTCGAAGCGCAGTTCGGCGCGCTCGCCGACGGCGCGACGATGCTCTCCGGCGTGCCGCACCATCATATTTACGGCTTGCTGTTTCGCGTGATGTGGCCGCTCGCGGCCGGCCGCGCGTTCGATCGTCAGTTGATGATCGAGCCGTTGCAGTTGCAGACGCGACTCGCGCAATGCGGCACCGCGCTGGTCGTCTCGACGCCTGCGCAGCTGTCGCGCTGGCCGGCGCTGTCCGGTTTCGCATCGCTCGATCCCGCGCCGCGCGGGTTCTTTTCGTCGGGCGGCCCGCTCGCCGCCGAGACCGCGCGCACCTACGCCGCGACCTTCGACGCCGCACCGCTCGAAATCTACGGCAGCACCGAAACCGGCGGCATCGCGTGGCGACGCCAGGATGCGGGCGACGCGTGGACGCCGGTAACCGGCATCGACGTGCGCCGGGAAGCCGACGGCGCGCTGAGCGTGCGGTCGCCGCATCTCGGTCACGACGACTGGCATCGCACCGACGACCTGATCGCGTTCGACGACGCCGGCCGCTTCCGCCTGCAAGGACGGCTCGATCGCGTGATCAAGCTGGCCGGCAAACGCGTGTCGCTGCCTGAACTCGAAGCGCGGCTCGCGCTGCATCCGTATGTGTCGCAAGTGGCGGTGGTGCCGCTCGACGGCGCGAACCGCGATCGGGTCGGCGCCGTGGTCGTGCTGAGCGGCGACGGCGTCGGCGCGTTGCGCGCGGAAGGGCGCGTGCGGCTCGCGAAAACGCTGCGTCGTCATCTGGCCGCGTATGTCGATGTGGTGGCGTTGCCGCGTCACTGGCGGTTCCGCGTCGCGTTGCCGTTCGACGCGCGCGGCAAGCTGCCCGCCGCGGCAGTGGCGGCGGCATTCGATGCGCGCGCCGACGGCGTCGAAGTGCTGGCCGAAACCCGCGACGGCGACGTGCTGCGCTACGAGCTTCGCGTGCCGCCGACGCTGATCCATTTCGCCGGGCATTTTCCAGGCTTGCCGATTTTGCCGGGCGTCGTCCAGGTGGACTGGGCGATGCGGCTCGCCGCCGGACAGGTGGACGATGCGCGCGCTTTCGGCTCGCTGGAAAAGCTGAAGTTCACCGCGCCGGTCTACCCGGGCGCGTTGCTCGATCTGACCTTGACGCTGGATCGCGCGCGGCGTCGCGTGCAGTTTGCGTTTCGGCTGGGCGAGCGCGATTGCGCGTCGGGTGTGATCGTGTACCGGGATCAGGATCAAATTCAGGTTCAGGATCGGGAGCCCGCATGAGCGTGAAAGACACGGGCGCGGTCAAGGCGCTCGACGCCTGCATCGTGATTCCGATCTACAACCACAAGGATGCGATCGGCGGGACGGTCGCGAATCTGGCTGTGCACGATTTGCCGCTGATCGTCGTCGATGACGGTAGCGACGACGCGACGCAAATCGTGCTGGCCGCGCTCGCCGCGCAGTACGCTGGTCGCCTGACGCTGCTGCGTCTGCCCGTCAACGGCGGCAAGGGCGCGGCCGTGATGGCGGGTTTGCGCGCCGCACGCGACGCCGGTTTCACGCACGCGTTGCAGATCGACGCCGACGGCCAGCACGACGCCGCCGACGTGCCGCGCTTTCTCGATGCCGCGCGCGCCGAACCGGGCGCGGTGATTCTCGGCCGTCCGGTCTACGACGACAGCGTGCCGAAGTCGCGCCTGTACGGCCGCTATCTGACGCACGTGTGGGTGTGGATCGAAACCTTGTCGCTGACGATCCGCGATTCGATGTGCGGATTCCGTCTTTACCCGCTCGACGTCGCATGTGCGTTGATCGACAGCGTGACGCTGCCGACCCGGATGGATTTCGACATCGAGATTCTGGTGCGGCTGTACTGGCGGCGCATCGCGTTCCGGGCGATCCCGACCCGCGTGGTCTACGCCACCGACGGCGTGTCGCATTTCGACGTGCTGTGGGACAACGTGCGGATCAGCCGCAGCCATACGCGGCTCGTGACCGGCATGCTGCTGCGCCTGCCGATGCTGATCGCGCATAAGTTCATGCCGCGCAAGGCCGCGGGTCCGGCGCTGCCGTCGACTTCGTCCTCGTCCGGGTCTGCCGTCGCGAAAGACTGGTGGCGGATCAACGAGCGCGGCAGTCATCTCGGCATGTCGTTGCTGGCGCTGAGCTGCCGGTTGTTCGGCCGACGCTTCACCGCTTTGTGGCTGCATCCGGTCGTCGCCTATTTTCTGTTGACGGGCAAAGCCGCGCGCGACGCGTCGAATGCCTATTTCGCGCGTCTGCACGACGCCGCGCCGCAGCAACTCACGCCGCGTCCGGGCTGGTGTTCCGCGTACCGGCATATGCTGGCGTTCGCGCAATCCGGCTTCGACAAACTGGCCGCGTGGTCGGGGCAGGTGAACGACACCGACGTGCGTTTCGAAGATCCGTCCGCGTTCGAGGCGCTGGCCGCGAGCGGACGCGGCGCGCTGGTGATCGGCGCGCATCTCGGCAACCTCGAAATGTGTCGCGCGCTGGCCGTGCGCGGCGCGCACACCAAAGTCACCGCGATCGTCTACACGAGCCACGCGCGTCGCTTCAACAGCGTGCTGGCGTCGGCGAACCGGCAGTTCGCGGACCATCTCGTGGAAGTCGGCGATTTCGGTCCGGAAACGGCGATGATGATGCAGCAGCGCGTCGATGCGGGCGAGCTGCTGGTGATAGTCGGCGATCGGGTTCCGGCGCACGAAGCCGGTCGCACCACCGACGCGCAGTTTCTCGGCGCCACCGCACCGTTCGCGCAAGGCCCGTACGTGCTCGCGCACGCGCTCGGCTGCCCGGTTTATCTGTTCTTCTGCCTGAAAGAGCGCGATGGTTACCGGTTGTATTTCGAGCCGTTCGCGGAGCGCATCGACCTGCCGCGCAAGGCGCGCGCCGAGCATGTCGCCGCGTGGGCGCAGCGCTACGCCACGCGTCTCGAACACTACTGCCGCAAGGCGCCGTATCAATGGTTCAATTTCTTCGATTTCTGGGCGCGTCCTCACGGGGGCGCGAATGAGCGGGCATGACGCAAGGCAGAACGATATGAAGCAGACACGCCGCACGCTCACCGCCAGCGCGACGGTCGAAGTGCCGTTTCACGACGTCGACGCGATGAACGTGTGCTGGCACGGCCACTATCTGAAGTACTTCGAGATCGGCCGCGCGGCCTTGCTGCGCGCGTTCGATTACGACTATCGGGAAATGCAGGCGTCCGGTTATCTCTGGCCGATCGTCGAGGCGCATCTGAAATACGTGCGTCCCGCCACGTATGGACAACGGATCGACGTGCGCACCGAACTGCTCGAATTCGAAAATCGGCTGAAGATCGGTTATCAGATCGTCGATTGCGTGTCGGGTCAGCGTCTGACCAAGGGCTACACGATCCAGGTCGCCGTCGAAGCGGCGACGCAGGCGTTGCAGTTCGTGTCGCCGCCCGTCGTGTTCGACAAACTGGAGCGCGTATGGGGCGTCTGATCTCGCGCAGGTTGCGCCTCGCCGCGTCGGCGCTGATCTTGGCGGCTACGTTGTCGGCCGCGCCGGGCGTGTCGGTGGACGCCTTCGCGGCGGACAGCAACGCGTCCGCGAATCTCGTGTCGCAAGTCGCCGCGCATCTCGCGCAGGCGAAAAGCGTGCGCGCCCAGTTTACGCAGACGCAGACGATGGCCGCGCTGAAGCAACCGCTCGTCAGCAGCGGTTCGCTGCTGCTGGTGCGCGATCGCGGCGTGATCTGGCGGATCGAAACGCCGTACAAGACCACCTACGTCATCACCGATTCAGGCGTTACGCAACTCGACGCGGCGGGGCATCGCGTCGGCAAGCCGAATAGCGCGAACGGCGCGCGCGGCGTCGCGCAGGTGTCGAAGATGATGCGTGCGATGCTAGGCGGCGATCTGTCCGCGCTGTACTCGCAGTTCGACGTCAGCGCCGACGGCACGCCCGCGCAGTGGAACATGACGCTGACACCGAACCAGCCGCAGATCGCGCAATCGATCAAAGGCTTGCAGATGAGCGGCGGCGAGCAGTTGCAGCACATCCGCATCGCGCTTGCGAACGGCGACGTCACGCAGATCGATTTCACGCGCAGTCCTGAACCGGCCGAAGCGGGCGCGGCCGAGCGCACGCTGCTCGGAGCGCCTTGATGCCGGTCGCGCAGCACCCCGCCGCGACGCAACGCGCGCGGCGCGAAGCGCGGCATCGCTGGCTGGTGCGCGGCGTGTGGCTGCTGCTCGCGCTGGTCGCGGCGTCGTATTGCGGCTGGCGTTTCACGCGCGGCGATTCGCCGTTGCAAACCAATCTGCTTGCACTGCTGCCCGCCACCGAAGCCGATCCGGTTGCGGAAAAAGCGGTGGATACGCTCGCAAGCGCGCTCGGCGATCGCACGGTGCTGCTGGTCACGAGCCGCGACGCGGCGCACGCGAAGGCGGCGGCGCGGCAACTCGGCGCGGCGTTGTCGTCGAGCCGCGCGTTTGCGTCGGTGACGGCGGAAGTGCCGCCGTTCGATCTGTCGCGGATCGGCGCGCTGTATCAGCCATACCGTTTCGGTTTGTTGAGCGCCGCCGATCGCGCGTCGCTTGCCGATCCATCGAGCGGCGCGCTGCACGATGCGCTGGCGCAGCGTCTTTACAACCCGCTGCGCGGTCCGTTATCCACCCAGCTCGCCGACGATCCATTCGGCTGGCTCGAACACTGGCTGAACGGACTGCCGCTCGCCACCACCAATCTGCAAATCGACGACGGCCTGCTGGTCGCGCAACACGACGCCGACACCAGCGTGCTGATCGTCGCGAGCTTGCCCGGCTCGGCCTACGAATCGACGACCCAGCGCGCGGTCCACGACGCACTCGCGCGGGCCGAAACCGCGTTGCACCGCGCCTATCCGGACGTCACGGTTGCGCGCACCGGCGCGGTGTTCTACGCGCAGGCCGCGCGCAGCGCGTCGGAGCGGGAAGTGCATCTGATCGGCTTCGCGTCGATGGCGGGCATCGCGTTGCTGATGCTGTGGATCTTCCGCTCGCCGCGTCTGCTGCTGCTCGGTTTCGTATCGACCGCGCTCGGCATCGTCTGCGCGCTGGCCGCGACCTTGCTGATTTTCGGCAAGCTGCATCTGCTGACGCTGGTGTTCGGCGCGAGCCTGATCGGCGAGGCCGTCGATTATTCGATCCAGTATTTCGTCGTCTATCTCGGCGCGCCGAAAGACTGGGACGCTCGACGCGGCGCGCGTGCGGTGCGTCCCGCGTTGAGCGTCGCGCTCGCCACCAGCCTGCTCGGCTACGCGATCCTGACGGCGGTGCCGTTTCCGGCACTCAAGCAGATCGCGTGCTTCGCGATCGTCGGCGTGGCGAGTGCGTTCGCGTCGGTGCTGAGCCTGTTGCCCGCGCTGCTGGTGCGGGCGCCGAAGCGTCGTCCGCAACGTCTGTTCGACGGCGCGTCGGTGCTGCTCGCGCACTGGCAGCGCGCGCTCGACGGCCGGCGCGCGTGGCTCGTCGCGGCGCTGCTGGTGATCGTCGCGGTGCCCGGCTGGCTGCGTCTGACCAGCGACGACGACATTCATCTGCTGATCCAGCGCGATCCGTCGCTGGTGGCGCAGGAGCAGCAGATCGGCGCGGCGATCGGCATCGACAACAGCGGGCAGTTTTTCGTCGTGCGCGGCGCCGACGACGAAACCGTGCTGCAACGCGCCGAAGCGCTCGGCGCGAAACTCGACGCGCTCGACGACAGCAACCAGCTCGGCGGCTGGCAATCGGTGACGTCGTTCGTGCCGTCCGCGCATCGCCAGGCAGCCGATCGCGCGCTGCTCGCACACCATGTCTTCGCGGACCGCGCCGCGTTGCGCCAGACCTTGCTGCAAGCCGGTTTCCGCGACGAGGTCGCCGATGCGTGGCTGGCCGCCTACGCGCAGTCCAGCGCCGCGCCGTTACGCGTCGGGCAATGGCTCGCCGCGCCGTGGTCGCAACCGTACCGCCACCTGTGGCTCGGCGCGGTCGAACCGGGCGCGGTCGCGGCCGTGGTGATTCCGCAGGGCGTGACGCCGCAGAATGAAGCGGCGCTGATCGCGGCGGCGCGCAGCGTGCCCGGCGTCAGTTTCGTCGACAAGGCGGCGAGCGTGTCGCGGCTGTTCGGCCGATATCGCGTCGACAGCGGCTGGTGGCTGGCGGGCGCGCTGCTGCTGGTGCTGGTTCTGCTGATGCTGCGCTACACGCCGCGCGGCGGTCTAGCGGTGACCTTGCCGGTGATGCTCGCGATCGGCGGCGCGCTGGCGGTGTTCGGCTACGCGCGCGTGCCGCTCAATCTGTTCAACTGGCTGGCGCTGATGCTGGTGCTCGGCGTCGGCGCAAACTACGCGGTATTTCTGCGCGAAGGCTGGCTGCGCGCACCGGACGAACTCGGCGCGGTCTGGACCGGCGTGTTGTTGTCGGCAGCGACGACGCTGCTGTCGTTCGGCATGCTCGGCGTCAGCGCGATGCCCGCGCTGCGCAGCTTTGGCGCAACATTGGCGCTGGGCATCCTGATCGCGGTGCTGCTCGCACCGCTCGGCATGCCCGCGCGAAGCAAGGAGGCGGCATGAACGCGCCACGGGTTTATCTGCATGCGCTCGGCATGATCAACGCGCTCGGCGGCGATCTGGCCACGATCGTGCCCGCGCTGTCGGCGCTCGATGCGCCGGGCATGGGTCTCGCGCACACCGGTATCGGCGATGCGTTTATCGGCAGCGTGATGACGCCGCTCGATCTCGCGCCGCCGCCGTCGCTGGCGCGTTACGACTGCCGCAACAACCGGCTGCTGCTGGCCGCGCTCGCGCAGATCGCGCCGCAACTCGAGGCCACGCGGGAGCGTTACGGCGCGCACCGGATCGGTGTCGTGCTCGGCACCAGCACGTCGGGGATCGAAGCGGCCGAAGCCGCGTTCGTCTATCAGGCGCAGGCCGGCGAATTGCCGGTCAACTTCAATTACCGGCAGATGGAAATCGGCACGGTCGCGCCGTTCGCGGCCGCCGCGCTCGACGTGCACGGCCCAGCGTTCACCATTTCGACCGCATGCACATCGAGCGCGAAAGCGTTCGCGTCGGCGCGACGGCTGCTGCAATTGCAGTTGTGCGACGCGGTCGTGGTCGGCGGCGTGGATTCGCTGTGCGAGTTGACCGTGCAAGGTTTCGCCTCGCTCGAATCGACCAGCCCGACCCGCACCAATCCGATGAGCCGCAATCGCTGCGGCATCAATGTCGGCGAAGGCGCGGCCGTGTTCCTGATGAGTCGCGACGAAAGCGATGTGTGGCTCGCGGGCGTGGGCGAATCGAGCGACGCGCATCATATTTCCGCACCGGATCCGGCGGGCGTCGGCGGCGAACGCGCATTGCGCGCCGCGCTCGCGCAGGCGGGCGTACCGGCTTCGTCGATCGGTTATGTGAATCTGCATGCCACCGCGACCCGCAAAAACGACGAGATGGAAGCGCACCTGATGGCGCGGGTCTTTCCGGACGGCGTGCCGTCGAGCGGCACCAAGCCGTTGACCGGCCACCAGCTCGGCGCGGCAGGCGCGACCGAACTGGGTCTGGCGTGGCTGGCGCTCACGGGCGACGGTGTCGCGTTGCCGCGTCATCTGTGGGACGGCGAAGCCGATCCCGCGTTGCCCGCGCTCGATCTGGTCGAAACCGCCCGCTATCTCGCGCGCGGCGCGGGCCCGCAGTACGTGATGAGCAACTCGTTCGCATTCGGCGGCAGCAATGTCAGCCTGATCCTTGGCCGCTGATCTTTCCGCGATGACGCATTCCATGACCGCCACCGTCGACATCCCCGACACCGCCTTTCCGCCGATCGACACGATCCTGCCGCATCGCGGCACGATGCTGTTGCTCGACTCGGTCAGTGCGTGCGAAGCCGAAACCGTGACCGCGCACGCGCAGGTCGATGCCACCGCGTGGTACGCCGACAGCGACGGCGCGATGCCCGCGTGGATCGGCATCGAACTGATGGCGCAGACGATCGCCGCGCATATCTCGCTGCTCGCGATGCGCGCGGGCGGCATCGCGCGACCCGGCGTACTGCTCGGCGCGCGCCGTTACGACGCGCACGTCGCGGCGTTTGCGCGCGACGCCGCGTTACGGATCGACGCGAAGGAATTGCTGCGCAGCGAAGAAGGCCACAGCGCGTACGAATGCACGATCTCGCACGACGGCGTGTGCTGCGCCGAAGCCGTGGTCAAGGTATTCCAGCCAACCGATTTTCAGACATTCATCGAAGGGAGTTTCGGTTCATGAGCCGGCGTGTTCTCGTTACCGGTGCAAGCCGCGGCATTGGCCGTGCGATTGCCTACCAACTGGCCGCTGACGGTTTCGCGGTGTCCGTCCATTGCCGCACCGGCCGCGCCGAAGCCGACGCTGTCGCGACCGGCATTGCCGCGCAGGGCGGCGCGGCGCGCGTGCTGCAATTCGATGTGCGCGAGCGCGCCGTCTGCCGCGAGATCCTCGAAGCCGACGTCGCCGCGAACGGTCCGTATTACGGCATCGTGTGTTCCGCGGGCGTCACGCGCGACGCCGCGTTTCCCGCGCTGACCGACGAAGACTGGGACATCGTGATCGAAACCGGGCTCGATGCGTTCTACAACGTCGTGCATCCGCTGACGATGCCGATGGTCCGCGCGCGCAAGGGCGGCCGGATCGTCACGATCGCGTCGGTGTCGGGCGTGATCGGCAATCGCGGGCAGGTCAATTACAGCGCCGCGAAAGCGGGCTTGATCGGTGCGACCAAGGCGCTCGCGGTCGAACTGGCGAGCCGGTCGATCACCGTCAACTGCGTCGCGCCGGGCTTGATCGAAACCGGCATGCTCGACGAGATGCCGCTCGAACACGCGCTGAAAACCGTGCCGATGAACCGTGTCGGGCAACCGGCGGAAGTGGCGTCGGTGGTGGGATTCCTGATGTCGGATGCTGCGTCGTATGTGACGCGACAGGTGATTGGCGTCAATGGCGGGATGATCTGATGAAACGCGTCGTGGTGACCGGCATGGGTGGCGTGACCGCATTCGGCGAACGCTGGGACGAGATCGAGGCGCGGTTGCGCGGTGGCGTCAATGCGGTGCGCCGGATGGCCGAGTGGGATTACTTCGAATCGCTGCATACGCGGCTTGCGTGTCCGTTGCCGGGCTTCAGCCTGCCGTCGCACTATCCGCGCAAGAAAGTGCGGTCGATGGGACCGGTGTCGATGTACGCGGTGCGCGCCAGCGAACTCGCGCTCGACGATGCCGGCCTCACCGGCGATAAATCGATTGCGGACGGCCGGATGGGCGTGGCCTACGGCTCGTCGTCGGGCTCGGTGCAACCGATCCGTGCGTTCGGCACGATGCTCGAAACGGGTTCGATGAGCGACGTCACGTCGAACAGTTACGTGCAGATGATGCCGCATACCACGGCGGTCAACGTCAGCCTGTTCTGGGATCTGAAAGGCCGCATCGTGCCGACTTCGTGCGCATGCGCGTCGGGTAGCCAGGCGATCGGTTACGCGTACGAAACCATTGCGACCGGCAAGCAGACGCTGATGCTGGCGGGCGGTGCGGAAGAACTGTCCGGCCCGGCGGTCGCGGTGTTCGACACCTTGTACGCGACCAGCACGCGCAACGACGAAGCGCATCTGACGCCACGTCCGTTCGATGCCGCGCGTGACGGTCTGGTGGTGGGCGAGGGCGCGGCGACGCTGGTGCTCGAAGAATACGAACATGCGCGGGCGCGCGGCGCGCGGATTCACGCGGAAATCGTCGGCTTCGGCTGCAATTCGGACGGCGCGCACATGACGCAGCCGACTGCCGCGACGATGGCCGTCGCGATGCAACTGGCGCTCGACGACGCGCAGTTGCAGGCACAGGCAATCGCATACGTGAACGCGCACGGCACGTCCACGGATCGCGGCGACGTTGCCGAAAGCCATGCCACCGCGCAGATTTTCGGCGAACGGATGCCGATCAGTTCGCTGAAGAGTTACGTCGGCCATACGCTCGGCGCGTGCGGCGCGCTCGAAGCGTGGTGGACCATCGAGATGATGAAGCGCAACTGGTATGCGCCGACGCTGAATCTCACCCAGGTCGATCCGGCCTGCGCGCCGCTCGATTACATCACCGGCAGCGGCCGCGAGATCGATGCGCAGCATGTGATGAGCAACAACTTCGCGTTCGGCGGGATCAACACGTCGTTGATCTTCCGCCGCGTCGCGTGAGTCGCGCCGGCATGACACGCACTCGCAGTCTGTCGCGCGTCGTCGTCACGGGGATGGGCGTCGTGTCGTGCGTCGGCAATACGCTCGACGGCGTCTCGGCGGCATTGCGAGCGGGACGCGGCGGGATCGTGCGGATCGACGCGTGGCGCGAGCGCGGTTTCGGCAGCCAGGTAGCGGGCGTGGCGTCGGTCGCGGGTGAAACGCCGTTCGATCGCAAGCTCGAACGCTTCATGGGCGACACCGCGCGCTTTGCCGCGCACGCCGCCCGTCACGCGCTCGACGACGCCGGTCTGGCCGCTGCGGCGCTGCGTTCGCCGCGCGTCGGTGCGGTGATCGGCTCGGGCGTGGGCACGATGTCGACGTACGACGCGGCGATGGCCGTCGCGAACGCGCGCGGCGTCGAGAAAACGCCGCCGTACACCGTGCCGCAAGCGATGAGCAGCACGGCGTCGGCGAATGTCGCGCAGGTGTTCGGCATCGAAGGCGTCACGTATTCGCCGTCGTCGGCATGCACGACATCGGCGCTTGCGATCGGTCAGGCGATGCAACTGATCCAGACCGGCCGGCAGGACATCGTGCTCGCGGGCGGCAGCGAATCGCTGCACGACAACATGACGCTGATGTTCGACGCGATGGGCGCGTTGTCGCGGCGCTTCAACGACACGCCGTCGCGTGCGTCGCGGCCTTACGACGTCGCGCGCGACGGCTTCGTGATCGCGTCGGGCGGCGGCGTGCTGGTGCTTGAATCGCTGGATCACGCGCTCGCGCGCGGCGCGCGGATTTACGCGGAACTGACGGGTTTCGGTCATTGCACCGATGGCGCGGGCATGGTGACACCGCACGCGGACGGTATCGCGCGCGCGATGCGCGGCGCGCTGGACGACAGCGGCACGCGTCCCGATTACATCAACACGCACGCACCGTCCACGCCGCGCGGCGACGCTGAAGAACTGCTCGCGTTACGCGACGTGTTCGGCGACGACATGCCGGCGTTTTCATCGACGAAAGCGCTGACCGGTCATCCGCTCGGCGCGTGCGGCGCGCACGAGGCGATCTATACGTTGCTGATGATGCGCGACGGTTTTATCGCGGGCACGGCGGACGCTGGTACGCCGGATCCCGCGCTCGATCTCGATGCGTTGCCGCTGGTCAGAGACACGCGCGCAGCGGATATCGGCACGGCGTTGTCGGTGTCGTTCGGTTTTGGCGGCAGTTGCGCGAGCCTCGCGTTCAGCGCGTGGCG
The DNA here is from genome assembly GCF_028283785.1 of Paraburkholderia sp. GTDB lineage: Bacteria > Pseudomonadota > Gammaproteobacteria > Burkholderiales > Burkholderiaceae > Paraburkholderia. The sequence goes on from NZ_JAPWKB010000019.1 coordinate 452,003, forward strand.
CGACGGCTGATCGCCGGGCAGTGGCTTGTTAGTACGGCAGGAGCAGTCGCAGTTTCCAACGATTCGAAATCAACCGGGGATAGAACAATGAAAAAGGCATATGCGCTGGCGGCGGTCGCGGCGTTGGCACTGAGCGGCTGCGCCACGCAGGTGAAGACCTTGCCGCTGCAGTCGTCGGGCGAGCGGCACGGCGATCTGTTTTACGGCGAGCAGACGCATCCGGCGGTGAAGACGCAGTTGGGTACGGCGTCGTATTCGGTGCGGATCGCGCGTCGCACCGACGACGCCGACACCGCATGCGGCGAAGCGTTGTCCACGGCATTGCAAAAGGTCCGCCAGGCGATTCAGGACCGGCACGGCAACGCAGCAATCAACATCAAGACGCGCTTTCATTCGACCCAGTCGGCATCCAGTACGTCGTACACGTGCGGCGTAAGCAGCAGCGCGGCGGCGATTGCAGTGACGGCGGATATCGTCGTGCTCGACGCGCAGTGATACCAGCAACCATCCTGATTAAACGAAACGGGGAACACCATGAAACGACATCTGAAACTGGCTGTACTGTGCGCGAGCGTCGCGGCGACGTTGGCATCCACGCATGTTTTCGCACGCGATACGGTCGCCGAATATCCGGTTGCGGACGCGTTGCAAAGTGAACCGGGCAAAGTCGGCGACGATATTCCGCTGTACTTCGCGGGACAGAATCATCCGGCGGTAGTGAAGTCGATGGGCGAATTCGCGACCAACAAGAAGACCAACGCGTTCGGCAAGAGCGATGAAACCGCCTGCAAGCATGTGTTTTTGTCGGCGGTGATCGAGTTGCAGGAACGCGCGCGCAAGGAAGGCGGCAACGCGGTGATCAATATCAAGAGCAACTATCGCAACGAGATCCGCGAAAGCGCGACGCAGTACACCTGCGGCGCGGGTGCGGTGATTGCGGGCGTCGCGCTGAAGGGCGACGTGGTGACGCTGCGCAAGTAACGCGGATCACGCCGCAGCTTTGCGCGCCGCGACGTTCACCAGCGTTTCGCGGCGCTTGCCCGGCTGCGGCCGATGCAGACCGAGTCGTTCGAACAGGCCGAAGTCTGCCGCGCGACTCCACCAGAGATACGGCAGCGACACGTTGCGCGCCGCGAACGTGAAACCGGCCGCGCGGATCATGTCGAGATAACCGTCGGCGCTCTTCTGGACGTGCATCGGATGACGGAACAGCAGACGGATCACCCACGACTTGATGTATGCGTCGGTGGATTCGGCGAACAGCAGAACGCCGCCCGGTTTCAGCACACGACGGAATTCGGCGAGCGCGCGGTCCTGTTCGACCAGATGATGGAAGGTTTGATGGCAGAACAGGATATCGGCGCTGGCATCGGGCAAGGGCAGGTTCGCGCAGTCGCCGTGCAGCACTTCGATGGGCGCGGACACGCTGCGGGCGGCGTCGGTCGCGAGCGCCACGGATTCCCGATGAAAGTCCACGCCGATGATTTGCGCCGGCTGGAATGCTTCGGCGAGCAGACGGAACGACTTGCCCTGACCGCAACCCGCATCGACGATCACCGGTGCAACAGGCAAGGGCGCATCGATCAGCCGTTTGAGGTCGTCGATCGCGACACGCAGGACATGATGTTCCCAGGTGTGAGTGCGCAGAAACCAGATTCCGAACGCCGTTTCCGGCACGAAAGGCACACTGGACGAATTCGATGACGACACGTGAGGCTCCCCGATGATGGCCGATCTACGTCGGTACGATACTTGCGGAATGCGCGTCATTGTAAAGGCAGATATGGCGGCGCCGCTGGCCCGCCCGACAAACATACTGAGGAAACCTTGAACACGATCCAATCTGATGACGGTCAGCACGATTCCGTCGACGTCGCGATCATCGGCGCGGGTCCGTCCGGTGCGGTGGCGGCGGCGTTGTTGCGGCGCGCCGGCCATTCGGTGCTAGTGCTGGAGCGTCAGCAGTTTCCGCGGTTTTCGATCGGCGAGAGCCTGTTGCCGCAGAGCATGGCCTATCTCGAAGCGGCGGGCATGTTGCAGGCTGTCGTCGAGGCCGGGTTTCAGTACAAGAACGGCGCGCATTTCATCCACGGCGAGCGGGCGTCGTCGTTCGATTTTCGTGACAAGTCCACGGAAGGTTGGGGCACCACGTATCAGGTCGAGCGCGCGAAGTTCGACGATCTGCTGATTCGTTGTGCGGCGGCGCAAGGTGCGGACGTGCGCTTCGAGCATACCGTGCATGCGTTTTACAGCGAGCCGGTGTCGGGCGCGGATGAAACCGGCGCGCGGCATGTGCTCGATGTGTCGGACGAAGGCGGGCGCGGGTATCGGGTTCACGCGCGGTTCGTGCTCGACGCAAGCGGCTTTGGACGCGTGCTGCCGCGTCTGCTGAACCTCGAAGCGCCGACCCGCATGCCGACGCGCGCGGCGATTTTCTCGCATGTTCAGGACGACCTGCCGCCGTCGGCCAGCGATCGCAACAAGATCACGGTGGCGGTGCATCCCGAGCATGGCGACGTGTGGTTCTGGATGATTCCGTTGGCGGGCGGGCGCTCGTCGGTCGGGTGCGTGGCGGAGGCGGCGTTTTTCGACGTGCCGGAAGCGGAACGCGATGCGACGTTGCGCGCGTTGATTCGTCAGGAGCCGACGCTGTCCCGGTTGATTGGCGATGCGCCGTTCCTGATGCCGGTTCGGCATATCGGTGGCTATTCGGCGAACGTCGAGCGTCTTTTCGGCGACGGGTATGCGTTGCTCGGCAATGCGGGCGAGTTTCTCGATCCGGTGTTTTCGTCCGGCGTGACGATTGCGCTGCGCTCCGCGCATCTGGCCGTCGAGGTATTGAAGCGTCAGTTGCGCGGCGAAGCCGTGGACTGGCAGCGCGACTACGACGCGCCGTTGCGCAAGGGCATCGACACGTTCCGGGCGTTTGTCGAGCGGTGGTACACGGGCGAATTGCAGCAGATCATTTTCTATCCGGAACAGACACCGTCGATCCGGCGCATGATCAGCGCAGTGCTCGCGGGTTATGCGTGGGATGAGAAGAACCCGTACGTCGCGGATCCGGTGCGGCGGTTGAATGCGTTGTATGAGGTGTGTGCGCAGGGTTGACGTGCGCATCGGCATCTGAGCATCCGTGCTTCGGCGCGGTGCTCAGAGCGCGATTGCCAGCGGCCGCAGCGTGCGGACGGTATGCGTCAGACCTTGTGCCGCGAGCGTGTCGAGATAGTCGTTCGTACACCTGGGCGGCTTCTTCATGGATTGTCGATGTCGTGCTGCGGCTTGCAGATCGGTCAGCGCCAGATGCATCAACAGGTCACGCAGAGGAGCGGGATACAGAACGCAAGCGTCATAGATAACGGTGAAGTGTGACGCCATCGATCAGTAGCCCATATCCAGATCCTGTGCTTGTGCGGTCAGTTCATCCAACGCCTTGAGACGGTCGGTGTCGACACGCTGCTTGTACTCGACGACATCCTGATACCGGACGCGCCGGTGCGTATTGACCTTGCGAAAAGGAATCTCTCCTTTTTCCAGCAATTGAACCAGATAGGGCCGGGAGACGTTGAGGAGATCGGCGGCTTCCTGGGTGGTCAGTTCCGCGTGGATCGGGATGATCGACACGGCATTGCCCTGGCCGATTTCCGCAAGCGCTTCGATCAGCAATTTGAGTGCGGATGTAGGCAGCTCGACGCTTCGCGTCTCACCTTTGTCGTCCTTGAAATCGATGCGCTGTGTTTCCGCGCGACTCGTCATCACCACGGCCAGGTCGCGGCCAGACTCGCGCGCAGTTTCGATTTCCCTCGCGGACGGCAAGGAAATGGGGGTTCCGGGCGGCATGACGAGTCTCCTGATGACGATTCGTCCAGTCTAATTCGAAATAAACGAAACGGCAATAGTCGAAACAAACGAAACGGCCCTTGTAAAACAAGGGCCGTTCGCCAAACCGCATAACCAGGAACCTCAAAAAGCCGTCAAGCGACGCTTTCCACTTCCCGCTGCTCGACCGCACGCGGCTGGCCGCGACGATGCACGCGTTTGCCCGCTGCATACGTTTCGTAAATTGCGCGGTCGTCGCCGAGCAATGCGAACGCAAACAGCAGTTCTTCCAGCGATTCCGTGCGCGCCGTCCGGCGTGCGAGCAACGGCGTCGCCTTCGGATCGAGCACGACGAAGTCGGCTTCGCTCGCGGGCTTCAGCGTGCCGACCTTGTCGGCCATGTCGAGCGCCTCGGCGGCGCCCGCCGTCGCGAGCCAGAACATCCGTGTGGCGGTCAGGTGATGACCCGTCATTCGCGCGACCTTATGCGCCTCGTTCATGGTTTGCAGCATCGAGAACGACGTGCCGCCGCCGACGTCGGTGGCCAGCGCGACCGGCATGCCCGATTCGCCGGCCTTGTCGAAGTCGAACAGTCCGCTGCCCAGAAACAGATTCGACGTCGGACAATGCGACGCGACCGTCCCGGTTTCCGCCATCCGCTTGCGATCCTGCGCGTCGAGATAGATGCAATGCCCGTACACCGCGCGACGTCGCAGCAAACCGTAGTGATCGTAGATGTCCAGGTAACTGCGATGGCCCGGAAACAGCGACTCGACCCATTTGATCTCGTCCGGGTTTTCCGCGACGTGGCTCTGGATAAACACATCGGCATGCTGCTTCGCCAGCACGCCGCACGCTTCGAGCTGCGCTTCCGTGGAAGTCGGCGCGAAACGCGGCGTCAGCGCATACATCTGGCGGCCGCGATTGTGCCAGCGCGAGATCAGCTCGGCGCTGTCGTCGTAACCGGATTGCGCGGTGTCGCGCAGGAAATCCGGACAGTTGCGGTCCATCAACACCTTGCCCGCGACCATCCGCAGGTTGCGCGATTCGCTTTCGGTGAACAGCGCATCGGCGGATTCCTTATGCACCGTGCAATAGACCAACGCCGTCGTCGTGCCGCACGACAGCAACTCATCGACGAAAAAGCGCGCGGTATCTCGCGCGACCGCCGGATCGGAGAAGCCGCGCTCGGTCGGAAACGTGTACGTTTCCAGCCACGGCAGCAAACCCGGCGCGGGCGACGCGATCATGTCGGTCTGCGGGTAATGAATGTGCGTGTCGATAAAACCCGGCACGATCAGCTTGTCGCGCATGTCGTGCACCTGCGCACCCGGCGCGAGTTGCGCGGCGAGCGCGGCATACGAACCGGCGGCGACCACATGACCGTCCTCGACGATCAGCAGGCCGTCTTCGTTGAAGACCGCGGCGTTGGACGATTGCGCCGGATCGCCATTGAAGGTCAGCAGTTGTGCGCGGTACGCCGATTGGGCGGATTGAGTCATGGGGAACACCGTCTCTGGTTTGATATGAAAGCGCGACGAGGTTGCCGGCGAGGGCCTGCAACGCCGCGCGCGGACGCGCGACCGCGGTCGATCCGCGGGCGCGTCCCGGACCGAAGCGTTACTGCGCGGCCGTGCCGTGCCAGTACGCGTCGAGCTTCGCGATCTGGGCGTCGCGTTGTTCAGGCGTCACGAACGACGCCTCGAAGCTGTTGCGGATGATCGTGTAGACGTCGGCGTCGCCGAGCTTCAGCGCGTCGATGGTCGCGATGTAGTTCTCGTTGACGTAGCCGCCGAAATACGCGGGATCATCCGAATTCACCGTCACCGCGACACCTCGGTCGAGCAGATCCTTCAGCGTGTGTTTGGTCATGTCGTCGAACACGCACAGCTTCAGGTTCGACAGCGGGCAGACGGTCAGCGCGACGCGTGCGTCGGCCAGGCGCGTGACCAGCGCCGGGTCTTCGATGCTGCGCACGCCGTGATCGACACGATCCACCTTCAGCAGATCGAGCGCTTCGTACACATACGACGGCGGACCTTCCTCGCCCGCATGCGCGACCAGCTTCAGGCCCTTCGCCCGCGCCTTCGCGAACACCCGCTCGAACTTCGACGGCGGATGACCGCGCTCCGACGAATCCAGCCCGACGCCGATCAGCCGGTCGCTGTATTGATCGAACAGCGGCAACGCTTCGTCGAACGTGGCGAGCGCGTCCTCTTCCGGCAGATGGCGCAGGAAACACAGAATGACCTTGCTGGTCAGCCCGCGCTTTTCCGCGTCGGCAAGCGCGCGATCGATGCCGGCCATCGCGGTGGCGATCGACACGCCGCGTTCGGTGTGCGTTTGCGGATCGAAGAAAATTTCCGTGTGCGTGACGTTGTCGGCGAGTGCGCGTTCCGCATACGCCATCGTCATGTCGTAGAAATCCTGCTCTTTCAGCAGCACGCTCGCGCCCGCGTAGTAAATATCGAGGAACGATTGCAGATCGGTGAACGCGTACGCGGCGCGCAGTGCGTCGATCGAGTCGTACGCGAGCGTCACGCCGTTGCGTTCGGCGAGCGCGAAGATCAGTTCGGGTTCGAGCGAACCTTCGATGTGAATATGCAGTTCGGCCTTCGGTGCGCCGGCCGCTTTGGCGGCGATAGGGGAGAGTGTCGTCATGGTGATTGCTTCTATGTTGCTTTGAGCGTGGGGTTTTTAAGGCTGAATGCTGTCTGGAATAGTCAGGCCGTTTGCGCTGCGGCGCCCGGATTCGATGTCAGCGACGCATTCGCTTCGACCGCTTGCAGAATCTGCGCGGCCGCCGACACGGCGATGATCTCCGGCGATTTATCGACGATGCCGTCTACGCCGAGCGGACACGACATCCGCGCAATCTGCATCGGATCGATGCCGCGCGCGGCCAGCCGGTGTTCGAACTGCATGCGCTTGCTGTGCGAGCCGATCATGCCGAGGAACGCGAAGTCGCCGCGCCGCAGGATGCGTTCGGCGAGATCGAGATCGCGCGAATGATCGTGCGTCATCACGATGAAGTACGTCAGCGGCGCAGCCTGATCGACGGCTTCGTCGGGCGCGTCGTTCGCGTCGATGATCAGGTTTGGCGCGTTGAGCGATTCGGGTGGCGGAAACTGCGCATCGCGTTCGTCGACCCAGCGCACATGACACGGCAACGTGGCCAGCACGCGCACCAGTGCCGCGCCGACGTGACCGGCGCCGAACAGCACGACCGGGAAATCGCGTGGCGAGATGGTTTCGGTCAGCAGCGCACTGCTTTCGTCGAAGCCCGCGCCGTCCCACAGCAGACAGTCTGGACCTTCGACGCCGGGTTCGGGATCGGACAGCATCACCGCATCCGGCGAGGGGCCGAATGATACGCTACGGACGGTCGAAAGCCCCGCCGCGACACGCTTTGCGATCGACGTGATCCAGCCGAGATCGCCGATATCGAGCCGCTCGAACGCGAGGATCACCGCGCCGCCGCAGCACTGGCCGAGGCTGGGTCCGAGCGCGAAACGTTCGAGGCGGCGCATCCGTGGCGCGCGCATGCCGTCTTTCAGCACACGTCGCGCGGTTTCGATCGCTTTCCATTCGAGGTGGCCGCCGCCGATCGTGTGGCGGGCGGAGTCGCGCGTGACGAGCATCTTGGTGCCGGCTTCGCGCGGCGCCGAACCTTCGACGCGAGCGACCGTCACCAGCACGGCGGCGTCGCCATGCGCGAGCAGGTGTTGCAGATCGGTGAGCCAGGCTTGCATCCGGCGTTTCTCCTTCGTGGCCGCACGGTTTTCCGTGCGACCGGTTATGCGGGCAGCGCGCGCGATGCCGTTAAGTGTGGCTGTCGGCGCTGGCTGCGGTTGTGGCTGTGGTGGTTGCCGTTGCCTGCGATCCGCATGTTGCGCGCAACGCGTCCACGGCATCGAGAATCGCTTCGGGCGTGGCGGGCGCGCGCAACGGCGGCGCGTCGTCCGCGTCGGGCACGGCGGCGGCAATCGCATCGCGGATCGCGAGAAACACCGAGAACGGTAACAGCAACGGCGGCTCGCCGACCGCTTTCGAGCGGAACACGGTCGGCTCGGCGTTCTGGTTGCGGTACAGCCGCACGTCGAATGCGGCAGGCGTATCGCTGACGGACGGAATCTTGTACGTCGACGGCGCATGCGTCATCAATCGACCGTCGCGACGCCACCACAGTTCCTCGGTCGTCAGCCAGCCCATGCCTTGAATAAAGCCGCCTTCGATCTGGCCGAGATCGATCGCCGGGTTGATCGATTGTCCGGCGTCGTGCAGCACGTCGGCGCGCAGCAGTTTCCATTCGCCAGTCAGCGTATCGATCACGACTTCGGAGACGGCCGCGCCATACGCGAAATAGTAAAACGGATGACCGGTCAGCGTTTTTGCGTCCCAGTGGACCTTCGGCGTCGAATAGAAACCGTCGGACCACAACTGCACGCGCGCCAGGTACGCGGCGTTGACGACCTGCGCAAACGGCAACGATGCGCCGTTCGCGTGCACCATGCTGTCGGAAAACTGCACGTCGGTGGCGTCTCCGCCGAGTTGTTGCGCCGCGAGCGCGGCGAGCCGGTCGCGGATCGTGCGGGCAGCGGCTTCGGCGGCCTTGCCGTTCAGATCGCTGCCGGTCGATGCCGCGGTCGCCGATGTGTTCGCGACTTTCGACGTATCGGTGGCCGTGACGCGGACCCGCGAGAGCGGCAAGCCGAGTTCGTTCGCGACCACCTGCGCGACCTTCGTGTTGAGGCCCTGGCCCATTTCGGTGCCGCCGTGATTCACCAGCACTGAGCCGTCCTTGTAGACGTGGACCAGCGCGCCCGCCTGGTTCAGGAACGGCACGTTGAACGAGATGCCGAACTTGACCGGCGAATACGCGATCCCGCGCTTGAGCACCGGACTGCCCGCATTGAACGCATCGATTGCCGCGCGGCGCGCGTGGTAGTCGCTGGTGTCGACGAGCTCGTCGGTCAGCGGCGCGATGATGTTGTCGCTGACCGTCTGGCCGTAGGGCGTGACGTTGCGTCCGTCGTGCGCGTCGCCGTAAAAGTTGACGCGCCGCACGTCCAGCGGATCGCGCTTCAGGCGACGCGCGATGCTGTCGAGCATCACTTCCATCACCAGCGCGCCCTGCGGGCCGCCGAAGCCGCGAAACGCGGCGTTCGACTGCGTGTTGGTCTTGCAGCACAGCGCGACGATATCGACATCGGACAGGTAATACGCGTTGTCGAAGTGACACAGCGCACGGGTCGCGACCGCGCCGGACAGATCCGCCGAATATCCCGCGCGCAATGCGATCTCGACGCGCGCGCCCGCCAGCCGGCCTTCGTCGTCGAAACCGGCTTCGAACGCGTAAATCGCGTCGTGGCGTTTGCCGGTGATCAGGAAGTCGTCGTCGCGATCGGCGCGCAGCTTGACCGGACGACGCAGCCGATGCGCGGCCAGCGACGCGACGCACGCGAACAGCGCCGATTGCGATTCCTTGCCGCCGAAGCCGCCGCCCATCCGGCGGCATTCGCAGATCACCGCGTGGGTCGGCCAGTCGAGCATATGCGCGACGACCTGCTGCATTTCGCTCGGATGCTGGGTGGAGCTGTAGACCAGCATGCCGTCCATTTCTTTCGGCACGGCGTACGCGATCTGTCCTTCGAGATAGAACTGTTCCTGGCCGCCGACCTCGAACGTGCCGCTCAGCCGATGCGGCGCGGCGGCGATTTTTCCGTCCGGGTCGCCGCGTTTCAGATGCAGGGGCGGCAGCACGAACTGCCTGTTCGCTTTGGCTTCGGCGGGCGTGAGGACGGCGTCGAGTACGTCGTAGCGGACCACGTCGTCGCTGTTCGCGAGCGCGGCGGCGCGGCGGGCGAGTTCGTGGCTTTCGGCGATCACGGCGAATACCGGCTGGCCGAGGTACTGGACGTTGTCGGTGGCGAAAATCGGGTCGTCGTGCAGCACCGGGCCGCAATTGTTCTCGCCGGGGATATCGGCTGCGCACAGCACCGCGACGACGCCCGGCGCGGCGCGCACGCGGCTCAGGTCGAGCGCGACGATCCGCGCATGCGCATGACGCGACAAGCCGAGCGCCGCGTGCAACGTGCCGTGGATTTCGGCGATGTCGTCGGTGTAGGCGGCTTCGCCGCTGACGTGGAGCGCCGCCGATTCATGCGGCCACGACGTGCCGATCGACGCGCTGGCCGATGCCGGTTGCGGATCGCGTGACTGGGCGATAAAGCCTTCGGATTGCCTGTTCATTGCGGCGACTCCTTCGCGGCGAGCGCATACGCGTGCGCCGCGCCGCCGGCATCGGCGAGGTCGAACGCGAATGCATTGACGTCGCGCAGCGCGAGCGGGGCGTCGTTGCGGGTTTCCAGATAGAAACGTCGCAGCAGATTACGGGCCACCTTCAGACGATACGCGTCGGACGCGCGCATATCGGTCATGGGTTTGTAGTCGGCGCCGAGCGCCTCCATCGCGCGACGGGCGGTGTCGTCGTCCCAGATCGCGCCGGTCAGCACGGCTTCCGCGTGCGATGCGCGCTGCGGCGTCGCCGCCATCCCACCGAAGGCGACCCGGGCCGACGCGATGGTGCCGTCGGCGGCGACGCGCAACGCGAACGCGGCGCAGACCGCCGAAATATCCTGGTCGTAGCGCTTCGACACCTTATAGGTGCGGAATCGCAGATCCGGCGCGGCGCGCGGCGTGCGGATCGCCGCGACGAATTCACCGGCTTCGAGCGCGGTTTTCTGATAGCCGGGATAAAACGCGTCGAGCGGGATCGTGCGGCTGAGCGCGCCGCGCCGCGCGACGACCTGTGCGTCGAGCGCGAGCAGCGCGGGCATCGAATCGCCGATCGGCGAGCCGTTGGCGACGTTGCCGCCGAGCGTGCCCGCGTTGCGGATCGGCAGCGACGCGAAGCGGATCCAGAGTTCGGCGAGTTCGGGGTAATCGGCGGCGAGCGCGGCGTAAGCGGTTTCGAGCGTGACCGCCGCGCCGATGGTCAGCGTTTGGGCGTCGCGCGCGATGGTTTTCAGTTCCGCGATGTTGCCGATGTACAGCAGGTCGCCGAGTTCGCGAAACTGCTTGGTGACCCACAAACCGACGTCGGTGCTGCCTGCCAGCAGGCGCGCGTGCGGCAGGCGTTCGCGCAGCGCGGCGAATGCGTCGAGCGTGATGGGCGCGTAGAACGTCGGCGATCCAAACGACGCGCCGCGCGAATCGGGCGCGGTGTATTCGAAGGTGTCGCGACGCGCGAGGGGTTTCAGCGCGTCGAGGACCGCAGCGCGATCGACCGCCACGCGCGGGTAGAGCGAGTAGTCGAACATGCGTTGGCTTGCATCGACGATCGGCCGGTAGCCGGTGCACCGGCACAGGTTGCCGGACAGCGCGGCGTTGATTTCATCGCGGGTGGGCAGGCCGGCGTCGGCGGGCTGGTTTTCGTAGAGCGCCCACATCGACATCACGAACCCGGGCGTGCAGAAACCGCATTGCGACGCGTGGCAATCGATCATGGCCTGCTGGACAGGGTGGAGCAGGTGAGGATCGGCGGATGTTTCGGTGCGTGGCTGGGCGTCGATTGCGATGGACCGGAGGTCTTCGACCGTGAAGAGGGCGCGACCATCGAGCGTGGGGACGAACTGGATGCACGCGTTGACCGCTTTGAGGGACAGTGTGCCCTGTCCATCCGGCTCACCGATGACGACCGTGCAGGCACCGCAATCGCCCTCCGCGCAGCCTTCTTTGGTGCCGGTGCAATGGAGGTCTTCGCGCAGGTGCTGGAGCACGGTGCGCGTAGCGGGCACGTTCTGGATTTCCCGGACGGCCCCACGGTGATAGAAACGGATGGTTTGCGTTGTCATGGCGGAATCCGAAAGACATTGCGGACCGGGCGCGCGTTACGCAGGGGCTGGTTGTTGCAGCGGGACTCGCGCACGTAGATCGCCATCCATATTTGAAGATAGCACTACTGGGGGTGGAAAATATTTCGGGAGGGTGATGGGGGGTATGGTCGGGGGCCTATGCAGGCTGGCTTTTTTTTGCGGGTTTTGGGTTTGGGTTGGTTCTGGTTTTTCCTGGGTTGGGTTTGGTTGTCCCGTTTTCACGCTGGTTTGCCTGGATCGTCCCTGTGCGGGACCGCACCTACTTTTCTTTGCTCGCGCAAAGAAAAGTAGGCAAAAGAAAGCGCGTTTACCTCGTACTTCGTAGCGAGTGGCGTCTATCAATTTTCGGGTAGTGGACCGCGCACGTTTGGAGTTCGCGGTCCGTTTTTCTCGGTGGTCCGCGCCCGCACATCCCGCCCGCTGCGCGGCGGTAGCCCACTTCAAAGACCCATTTTCGCCACGTCATTTGCACGCCTTCTCGACGGTTCCGACGCTCCGATAGACCTGGAATTTTGCGCGCGTGATCAGACCGGCGCATGCCAGGAAAATGGGTGTTGTGACCGACGGAGTGCAGAGAGCGAATAGCGCCAAAAAGAAAAGACGGGGCTGTGCCCGTCGGCTGTCGCGGAGCGAACAGCCGGAACTAATGACTGCCTTGTCACCAGGTCTTGTGGTGCGGCAACTCAAATCGTGCGCGGTCCACTACCCGTTCTGGAAGGAAGCCACTCGCTACGGAGCGCGAGGTAAACGCGCTTTCTTTTGCCTACTTTTCTTTGCGCGAGCAAAGAAAAGTAGGTGCGGTCCCGCACAGGGACGATCCAGGCAGACCACCGCGAAACCGGGACAACCAAACACAAACCAGGGCAGGCCAGCGCGAAACCGGGACAACCGCCAGAACCCAAACCAATCCCAACCCAACCCCAAACCCCTCACCAACTCCTCCGCCCCCGATTCCGAACAAGCGAACCCACCAAAGCCACAAACCCAACCCCAAACGCAACCAGCGCCCACGCCGGCAACGACAACCCGAAAATCGGCGGATAAGGCGTCTCACACAAGCCCGCGACCTTGAACACCCCCGGCAACCATTGCGCCGGCGGCAAACTGTCCACCACCGGTTGCAACGCATCGAACCCGCAGCTAAACCCCGGATGCGCCAGCACATAAACATGCCGCGCCGCCGCGACGATGCCGCCCAGCGCGGACAGCGCCGCCAGCACTTCCAGCAACCGCACGCTGCCCCAACGCTTGAAGCGCGAGCCGAGAAACGCAAAGATCGCGATCAGCAGGAAGAAATAGCGCTGAATAATGCACAGCGGACACGGGTCCTCGTGCTCCACGTACTGCATGTACAACGCGCCGCCAACCAGCGCGAGGCAGATCAAACCGAGTAAAACCAGCAGGGAACGCTCCCGGCGCAACAAGGCGGTGTCGTTATTCATGGATCGTGTGGTCACTCACTGAAAACCAAAGGCTTCGTACTTGAAGGCGTTGCATACGCAGAACGCCGGTAAAGCCGAAGGCAGGTGCCCGCGATTCTAGCGCGAACACCTGGCATTTCGCTGACGTCCGGCTGACACGCAAGCGTCACGCGTCGTCCATCAACGAAGCGGATTCAACACCGCTTCGACGCTGCGCCCAAGCGCCAGCAACGCGTCGTCGGCATGGGGTGCGGCGGCCAGCATCAGCCCGACCGGCGCGTCGCCGCGTCGGTGGCATGGCAGCGACAGCGCGCATGCATCGAGGAAATTGAACACGCCAGGATTGCGCAGAATCAACGCGTTGGTGCGCCCGAATGCGTCGTCGTCGGTGATCAGGTCGGCGACGCGCGGCGGTACGACCGGCACGGTCGGGGCAATCACCGCGTCGAAACGCTGCCACAACTCCACCCGCGCGGTGTCGAGCATCGCGCGCCGTGCGTCGATCAGATCCAGATAGTCGGCGGCACTGGCGGGCTGACCCTTCAGGATCCGCACCAGCACGCGCGGATCGTAAACGTCGCGATGCGCGTCCAGCAACGGTCGATGCCATGCATAGGCTTCGATCGGCGCAAAACCGAAACGGTTGATTTCGCCCAGACGATCGAGCGGCGCGAAACGCACTTCGCTGACGATCGCGCCTGCCGCTTCCAGGTGCTTCAGCGCAGCATCGATCGCGCTGGCGACCGCCGGTTCGACACCGTCCGTCACGTAATTCGTCAACACGCCGAGCCGCACGCCTTTGAGCGGCCGCGCGGCCGGCACGACCGGCGGCAGTCCGGCAAGAATCCGGTCGACCAGTGCGCAACACGCAACCGATACGCCGATCGGTCCGAACGAATCGAGCGTCGTCGACAGCGGCACGCCGCCTGTTTTCGGCACGCGAGCGGCGGTCGGCTTGAAGCCGGTCAGGCCGCACAGCGCGGCCGGAATGCGCAGCGAGCCGCCGGTGTCGGTGCCGAGCGCCACGGCGGCCATGCCGTCCGACACCGACACCGCCGCGCCCGACGACGAGCCCCCCGAAATCCGTTCGTCGCCTTTCACATGACGCTGGTACGGCGACAACGGATGTCCGTAATGCGGATTCAGCCCGAGTCCGGAAAACGCGAACTCGCTCATATTGGTTCGCCCGACGATCACCGCGCCCGCGCGCTTCAGTCGCGCGACGGCGACGGCGTCGGTCGTCGCGGGCGGCGCGTCGGCCAGCACGACGGAACCGGCGCGGGTCGGCTGGCCCTCGATATCGAACAGGTCCTTCACCGAGACCGGAATGCCCGCGAGCGGCGACAGCACCGTGCCGCTCGCGCGCAACGCATCGTGCGCGTCGGCGGCGGCGCGGGCGTTGTTCGCATCCACGTGGATAAACGCGGTGGACCCTTGTCCGGCAGGATCGGCGATCCGCTCGAGCGCGGTTTCGACCAGCGCGCGACTGGTGGTGCGACCGGCGGCCAGCTCGGCGGCGAGATGGGCCAGCGGCGGGAACGGCAGGGCGTCAGGCGGAATGAAATTAGCGGAATTCGGCGTTGTCATGGCAATGGCGTGGCGGTTCAGATCCGGTTGAAAAGCGTCGCGCGGAACGCTTCGATATGGCGCTGCACCGACTGCCGCGCGCCGTCGGCGTCACGTTCGCGCAGCAGGCGGAACAGGTCGAGATGTTCGTCGTGTACGTCTTCCAGATGATGCGGTTCGGAAAGCGAGATAAACCAGAAGCGGAGCGAGCGCTCGTGCAATCCTCGCAGGATCTCGGCGAGCACGGCGTTTCGCGATGCGGTGGAAATTGCCAGATGAAAATCGCGGTCGATCTCCATCATGCGCTCCACGTCGTGCGTGGCGACGCAAGCGGCGGAGCGTTCGAGCAGCGCTTCCATTGTCGCGAAGTCGTGCGGCTGCGCATGACGCGCGGCCAGTTCGACGCAGTAGCTCTCGTTAATCAGCCGCACCTCGATGATCGCCAGCACGTCGTCGAGCGACACGGGGCGCACCATCACGCCCTTGCGCGGCATGATCGTCAGCATCCCCTCGTGTACCAGCCGATGCAGCGCCTGATGCACCGGCGTGCGCCCAATGCCCGTCAGCGTCATCAATTCGGCTTCGTTGAGCGCTTCGCCCGGTCGCAGGCGCATTGTGATGATTTCACGCTTGACGAACTCGTACGCCTGGTCGGCGAGACTCGCGGTATTCGGCCGGACCGCGCCCGGCGAGCGGGAAGTCTGCGAAAGCGTCATGAACGAAGTGATAAGCGGCTGCCGTTGGATCGGGCGTCGTCTGGAAATATCCGGAAAATATTATGGTGATATTTCACAGGGGTCCAGTGTTTCAAAATATGGACGCAACGCCCGTCTGCGTTAAGATTGGCTTTCATTTGTCTTTCTTGAAAAGGTACGCGCGCATGCATCAGGGAATCGGCTTCATTCAGGATCTGGCGGTGGTGATGGCCATTGCGGGCATCGTCACCGTGCTGTTTCATCGCCTGAAGCAGCCGGTGGTGTTGGGCTATATCGCCGCGGGCGTGATCATCGGGCCGTACACGCCGCCGTTCCAGCTGATCCATGACGAGCAGACCATTCAAACGCTGGGTGAACTCGGCGTCGTGTTCCTGATGTTTTCGCTCGGGCTGGAATTTAGCTTGCGCAAGCTTTTCCAGGTCGGCGCGACCGCAATCGTCGCGGCTTTGTCGGAGATCGTGCTGATGCTGTGGATCGGCTACGAGATCGGCAGCGCGTTCGGCTGGAAACCGATGGACTCGCTGTTCCTCGGCGCAATCCTCGCCATTTCGTCCACCACGATCATCGTCAAGGCACTGTCCGAACTTGGGCTTAAAAAGGAAAACTTCGCGCAACTGGTGTTCGGCATTCTGATCGTCGAGGACATTCTCGGCATCGCGATGCTGGTGCTGCTGTCGGGCATTGCGCAAAGCGGCACGCTGAGCGCGGGCCTCGCGTTCGGCACGCTCGCCAAGCTGCTGCTGTTTATGACGGTGTCGCTGGTCGTCGGGATTCTGCTGGTGCCGCGCGCGCTGAACTACGTCGCGAAGTCGAAGAGCGACGAGATGCTGTTGGTGTCGGTGCTTGGCTTCTGCTTCGGCTTTTGCCTGCTGGTCGTGAAGCTCGACTACAGCATCGCGCTCGGCGCGTTCCTGATCGGCGCGATCATGGCCGAATCCCGGCATCTGCACCGGATCGAACATCTGATCGCGCCGTTGCGCGATGCGTTCTCCGCGATCTTTTTCGTGACCATCGGTCTGATGCTCGACCCGCGCGTGCTGACGGGCTACGCGTGGCCGATCGCGGTGATCACGGTGGCGGTGATCGTCGGCAAGATCGTGTCGTGCGGACTCGGCACCTTCCTCGCGGGCAAGGACGGCCGCACGGCGATGCGCGTCGGCATGACGGTGTCGCAGATCGGCGAGTTCTCGTTCATCATCGCGTCGCTCGGCCTTACGCTGAACGTGACGAGCGCGTTTCTGTATCCGGTCGCGGTCGCCGTGTCGGCACTGACGACGCTGTTCACGCCGTATCTGATCCGCGCCGCCGATCCTCTAACGCGCCGTCTGGGTCACGCGATGCCGCCGTCGGTGGCGAACGTCTTCGGCCTGTACGGACAATGGCTCGCGAGCTTGCGTCCGGAAACCGGCGAGCCGACCGTGTTCAGCCTGACGCGGCGCATTGTTTTGCAGATCGCGATCAACCTCGCGCTGGTCGCGGCGATCTTCATCGGCGTGTCGTACGGTGCGCGATATGCGAGCGCTTTCCTGCCGCCGTGGCTTCAGGCCGATCCGATTCAACGCGTGGTGCTGTGGAGCGCCGCGCTGCTGGTGTCGTTGCCGTTTCTGGTGGCGGTCTATCGCAAGACGCAGTCGCTTGCGCTGTTTGCTGGCCGAGATCAGCGTGCAGCCGGCGCGGGCAGGGCGGTTTACCCAACCGTTGCGTTACGCGATTGCCGACGTGGTGCCGGTCGTGTCGATGATCGGCGTTTTCCTGCTGGTCGCGGCGCTGTCGGGCGGGATCTTGCCGCCGGCCGGGCTGCTGGTCGCGGTGCTGGTCTGCGCGGCGTTGCTGGTGACGCTGCTGTGGCGCTGGTGCGTGAAGATTCATGCGGCGATGCAGATCGCATTGCGCGAGACCTTCGACGAGCGCCCCGATCCATGACCGGAACCGGGTTCCCGAACGATCGACTGACAATGTGAGCAATTGTGTGCGGGTTTGCCGCACATCGCCCGCTGGCGGATAATGGGTCCATGTCCATTCGTTCGCGTGCAAGGCGCCTGTCCAACAGTCATGAGCGAAAACAAGCCACCGCATCCCGCCGGCACACCCGGCGCATCCACCCCGCCTGACCAGGCCGCGGGCACCCCGAAGTCCGATCCCACGGCCGGTGCCGCGAGTCGCGTGCCACCTTCAGGGCCGGCCGCCGCTTCGAGCACCAGTTCCGCGACACCCATTTCTCACGAAGACGCGATCCAGTCGCCGGTCAAAGACGTGCCGCCCGCTGGCGCGCCGTCTGCCGGAGACGAAGAGGCGGTTGCGCGTTCTTCCACCGACGATCCGCAAAGCGCATCGACTGTGACGCCGGCAGATCCGGTCGAGGCGCAGAAGCGCGACGCCGCCGAAGCGCGCGCGTCGGCGGCGCAGTCCACGGCGAAGCAGGAAGCGTCCGCGCAGGCGGGCCGCGCGAAGTCGTCGGCGCAAGCGTCCGCGACGACGATCGAGGCCGCACCCGCGTCGGCATCCGCGCGAACCATCGAAGCGGCCCGCTCCCCTGCCTCCACCATCGAAGACGTGGTCGCCACCGATCTTCCGGTTGCCGGTCACAAGCCGCCGGCGGAAACGGCGAAGTCGACCGGCACGCCACCGCCGGGGTTTGGCGCGGCGCCGGATTTCGGCGCGTCCAATCCGCCACCGGCCAGCGCGTTGCCGCCCGCTGCGCCGAAGTATCTGAAGCACAACGATTCCGCGTGGTCGGTGTTCGGGCGGATCATCGCGGCGCGCGCACGTCAGCTGTTCGATCGTGCCGGTCAGCGGATCACGCAGCGCACGCTGCGCATCGGCGTGTCGGCGCGGATCTTTCACCCGGAACCGGGCGCCAAGGGCTTGCGCGGCAAGACCCTGCAGTATCTGGAAGAGTCGATCGCGCATTGGGTGATGTCGCGCGACGTGCTCGTCTTCATGATTCCGACGGTCGGTCACCAAGGGATGCTGCATCCGAGCAATATCCGTTTGCGCGATTACGCGAAGCATCTCGACGGGCTGCTGCTGCAAGGCGGCGCCGACGTGTCGCCGCAGTCGTACGCCGAAGCGGCCACGAGTCACGAGTGGCCGGGCGATCGCGTGCGGGATATGTACGAACTGGAGTTGCTGCATGAGTTCGTCGAGTCGGGCAAACCGGTGCTCGGCGTGTGTCGCGGCTGCCAACTGATCAACGTCGCGTTCGGCGGCACGCTGTATCAGGACATCGCCACCGACGTCCCGACCGCGGGCATCCACGTCAACGAGCAATACGATCAGCATCGTCACGGTATCCATTTCCCGGACGGCTCGACGCTCGCCAACATGTTCCCCGGCCGTCGCGACGCGATCGTCAACTCGATCCACCATCAGGCCGTGAAAACGCTGGGCCGCGATCTGAACATCGAAGCGGTGTCCGCTACTGATGGCATCATCGAAGCCATTCGTTATCGACGCGCGCCGTTCGTGATGGGCGTGCAGTGGCATCCGGAGTTTCATCGCGCGGGCGGTGCCGAATTGCTCGATTGCACGCCGTTGCTCGATACGTTTTTGCGCGTCGCACGCGAAACTCGCTTTTGAAATGCGCGTCGTGTTCTGGTGCCGGTCAGACGTCGAAAAAAGCCCCGCTTCGAGCGGGGCTTTTTTTATTTTGAGCGTCGTTCGAAACGTTATTGATAGACGCTGACGAATATTAAAAATGTGAAGGATCGGCATGCATAAAGTCCGCTGATCTGCGGCTGATGCTGACGCGTGAAAAGCCTGCTTTCGATGCGTTTTTTTCATAAGCATTATTTCATTCGTGTTCGCGGAATCATCCTTTGTTGCAGTAGTTTTATTGAGAAGAAACCCATCCCGCCGATCGAATTCATCTTGAATTAAAGTGTGCTCGTATGACACTTGAAGTGCTTCGCGCAGCGCTGAATCCGGGCGATAATCTGTGGTTATTTTTGGATTCGCATGGAGCATGCACGTATGAAGTACCCCTTATCTTTGCAACGCGCATTGCTGCTTGCGACCACTTGCATTCTGGTGCAGCAAAGCGGTCACGCACTGGCGCAAGATAGCGCCGATTCCGCGCCGATGGTCGGCACGCGGCCAGCCATGAGCGCGCTGACGCCGCAACCGGTCACGGCCGCGCTGCGTGACCAGACCGGCGCGCCGAATGCCGAAACGCAAGGCACCGTGGCCGAGTTGATGCAGATGATCCGCGACGGCAAGCTGAGCGAATTGCGCACCACGTATAACGGCAGCTACGGCGCGAGCCTGTTTTTCTATGCGCAAGACATGACGTACTACGTTGCGCTATTTCAGGACAAACATTTCTGGCGGGTGATCAAGACGCAAGATTCGGGTCGTGCCGACGCGTTGTATGCAAACTTCGTCCAGCAGACTGCGCAACTCGCCGATGTCGAGATTCGTCGCACGCAATTGCAGGCGCAAAAGGCCTATATACAAGATGTGATTGCGTTGTCCGAAGATCGCGCGCGTCGTTTGCAGGCTGACCTCGACGTGGCGCGCGCCCAGCAGGCACGCGTCAACGAATATCAGCGGCAAACGCAAGACGAGGCTGTCGCATTGCGGGCGGAGAAAGAGAAGGCGCAGGCGCAGTTGCGTCAGTTGCAGAACGAGGTGATGCAATTACAGCGACAAACCGAATCCGGATTGCCGGCGTCGAAATAAGCGATGTGATTCGAATGCGGTGACAACGAAAAAGCCCGGCAATTGCCGGGCTTTTTTTATTGCTGTTCGCGATGCGTGGACGATTGTTATCGCGAGAACTGGTCTGGCACGTCGGTCACGCGACGATGCGTCATGTGATTCATCCATTCGCCCGAACCGGCGCTTTCTGCGGGCGCGGTGCTGCGAACCGGCGCGGATTCGATGCCACGTAGATGTGTGCCGGCTGACGTCGTCACCGACGCGTATTCGTCGATGCCGAGCGGCGGCGGGGTGAACGGAGAGTAAGCGCCAGCGGCCGACACGCGCGCGGCGCTGCTGGCAGCGTGCCGCGCAGCCGACGCGACGCTGCCAGGTTGTGCGATCTCGAGTGCAGCTTGCGCCGCGCGATGATGTTCGCGACTCAGACGGTTCGCCGCGCGAAGTTCGTCGCGTGCTTCGTTCGATTCGGTTTCGGCGTAAGACAGCGCGCGGCGGTTTTGCGACGAAGAGGCCGACGGTTCCACTCGCGCCGTGGTGTTCGACGGGCGATGCGCGTTGGCTTTCCCAGCGTGATTTTGTGCAGAAGCCGCCGCCTGCTGAGCGGACGCGGCGTTGGCGCTGGCAACGGATACCGGTTGCTTGCGCTCGGCAACGCGCGCGGTGGTGATGGACGGAGAGTTTTCGACGGTCGCCGATGTGTCGGCGCGCGTGTTCGCTCGATCGCGGGAAAGGGTGTTGGGCTTCGGCGCGTTGCTCGTTGCTACCGCCGCCGCTGCCATCGGTGAGGCAGGCGTATGCGCAGACGCACGTTTCGAGTCGACGACGCGATCTGCGGCACCTTTCGATTCGAGCACCGGCGCGTGCTGGGGCATGGGCCGTTCGTAAGCGAGCCACGCGAGGATCGCCGCCGCGCCACCTAATGCCGCCGCGCCGCCGGCGCGCTTGCCCCAATGCCGCGTGGGCTTGCTCAAGCCGATTTGCGTCGTTCCGACCGAACGGTTCGCGCCGAAAGCTGCGGGTTCGCGATGAGCTTTCGCCGCAACGCCGACGGCACTTTCACCCGCAGCCGCGAATGCCGTCTGCGAGCGCCGCGCCGATTCCCGCTGAGGTTCCCAGCGGCACCACGAGCGGATCGATTCAGGATTCAGGCAGAAGGTGCGCAAGACTGCCGCATATAGCGCCTTGATTTCGCGCCGCAAGCTATAGCTCGGCGGAAGCAGCGCCCACTCATGCCCGAACGGTTTGGGCACGCGGTTCAATGGACGCAGCAGCGGCAGTGACGTCGCGCCTTCGATCAAGGTAAGGGGAATCGTAATGGACATCTTTCTTCGCAACGCCTGGTGAAGGGTCTGTGGCCTCGGGGCGTTGCCTGCAAGCTACCGGGCGCAACGCGCGGCGAAGAAATACGCCGATCGACACGCGGGTTCAAACTGAACGCTCGCATCGCTGTGAAGCCATTTGGGATGCAAACGATGATGCCAGGAAAGGGCGCGACGAAGGTTCGGATTGATCCGAAAAGGTCTGCGGAAATGACGCGCGACAAACACGCGACATACCCGCATCGCCCAAAAACCACCCATTCACCCAGCCCGTGCCGCGTCGAGCCGATATACGTAGCGAAGCGCCGTCACGTCGATGCCGCCCATCGAATCCGGTTCCTTGCCGTCGAGTCGCCAGCCTTGATGCTCGTAAAAGCGGATTGCGGGATCGTTGCCTTCGAGCACATACAGATAGAGCTGGTATTCACCTTGCTCACGGGTCCATTGCATGGCGGCGCGCATCAGCAGTTTGCCGACGCCGATGCCCTGAAAGCCGGGCAACGCGTGCAGATTGTCGAGCAACACGCCCCATGGCGATTCCGGCTGCCGTTCGACGCAGACAAAGCCGATCGGCTCGCGTTCCTGTTCGGCGATCTGCACGACGCGGCGCTCGGCGCCCGGCGCGACCAGACGCGCCTGCCACCACGCGGCGCGCTCGTGGGTCACGTCGTTGTCGAGAAACGCGTCGGGGAGCAGTCCGCGGTAAGCGGCTTGCCAACTGGTCGCGTGAATCGACGCGATCAGGCTGGCGTCGTCGGGGGTGGCGGGACGCAGCGAAAGAGCGCGAGCGGTGTGCATCGAAGTGGTTTATCCGGATGACGGGCTAAAAGTGTACTGCGTCGGCGCGGCCCGGGCGAGGCTGGCGCACGTCCCGTCGAAGGTCCGATTCGTCGGTTTTTTGCGGACATTCCGGGCTCGCTGCGCAAGCGTCGCCGAGGCGGTAACATCGCGCATGGCTGCGACAATATGTAGCTGGAAGTTCGATTCTGTAAGGCGGTATCGCGTAAACCCTGATATGTCTGCGGCGCTCCGGGATCGACAATGCGGCGCCCGTTGTCCGCGACAGAAAGTCGCGGGAGCGGCGTCCGTTTGCCGAGGCTGCGGAGAGTTGTCAACTGCCTGATTCGCCGGCACCGGTTCGGCGGCGGCCACAATACGAGAATGTCATGTCAACAGCGTCTGTATCACACGCATCTCAAGAAGAGTCCAAGGTCCGCACGGTTTTCCGTGTGGTCAGCGGCAACTTCCTGGAAATGTACGACTTCATGGTCTACGGCTATTACGCATCCGCGATCGCCAAGACCTATTTTCCGAGCGGTAACGAATTCGCATCGTTGATGCTGTCGCTGTCGGTGTTCGGCGCGGGTTTCCTGATGCGTCCGCTGGGCGCGATCGTGCTCGGCGCCTATATCGACCACCACGGCCGACGCAAGGGCCTGATCCTGACGCTCGGCCTGATGGCGCTCGGCACGCTGACGGTGGCCGCGATTCCGGGCTACGCGACGATCGGCGTGCTCGCGCCGGTGCTCGTGCTGCTCGGACGGTTGCTGCAAGGTTTTTCGGCGGGTGTCGAACTGGGCGGCGTGTCGGTCTATCTGTCGGAAATCGCCACCAAGGGCAACAAGGGCTTCTATTGCTCGTGGCAGTCGGGTAGCCAGCAGGTCGCGGTGGTGTTCGCGGCGCTGATCGGCGTGGTGCTGAACCGGATGTTGCCAGCTGACCAGATGACCGCCTGGGGCTGGCGCGTGCCGTTCCTGATCGGCTGCCTGATCGTGCCGTTCCTGTTCCTGATCCGCCGTTCGTTGCAGGAAACCGAGGAATTCAAGGCGCGCAAGCATCGTCCGGGAATGGGCGAAATCATGCGGTCGATGGTGTCGAACTGGGGCGTCGTGCTGGGCGGCATGGGCATGGTCATCATGACCACGGTGTCGTTCTACATGATCACCGCGTACACGCCGACCTTCGGCAAGGAAGTGCTGAAGTTGTCGTCGATCGACACGCTGGTCGTGACGGTCTGTATCGGTTTGTCGAATCTGGTCTGGCTGCCGCTGGCGGGTGCGATTTCGGACCGCATCGGACGTCGTCCGGTGTTGCTGACGCTGACGATCCTCACCATTTTGACGTCGTATCCGGCGGTGCAGTGGCTGGTCGCGGAGCCGTCGTTCGTGCGTCTGCTCGAAGTCGAATTGTGGCTGTCGTTCCTGTACGGCAGCTACAACGGCGCAATGGTCGTCGCGCTGACCGAAATCATGCCGGTGGAAGTGCGCACCGCGGGCTTCTCGCTCGCGTACAGCCTTGCGACGACGATCGGCGGTTTCACGCCGGCCATCTCGACGCTGCTGATCCACTCGACCGGCAACAAGGCTGCACCGGGCCTGTGGATGGGCGCAGCGGCGATCTGTGGTCTGATCGCGACGCTGGTGCTGTATCGCACGCCGGAGGCGCGCAACCAGTATCGCGCGGCCTGACGCTGGGCGCGAGGTTCGGGTCGGCGTTTCGATCCGGCAAAGAAAAACCCCGCATTCGCGGGGTTTTTTTATGGGCGGCGGGTTTCTGACCGTGGACCGCGCCGCGTTCAGCGCAACGCGTCGGCGACGGTTTGCACGACGTCGTCCCACGCGCCCGCTTCCGGTTGACGCACCAGCGTGGCGTGCGGATACCACGGACTTTGATCGTTGCCCGTGAACCAGCGCCAGTCGGCGGAGAACGGCAGCATCACCCACAGCGGCTTGCCGAGCGAGCCGGCCAGGTGGGCGATCGACGTATCGATCGACACGACCGCGTCGAGCCGTTCGACGATGGCGGCGGTATCCGCGAAATCCTGGATCTTCGTGTCGAAACGATGGATCGAGCGGGCGCGCGGATGGGCGTCGAGCGCAACGCGTTCGGCGTCGCTCAGATCCGGTTGCAGCACGATCCAGTCGATTCCGTCGAGCGCGAACAGCGGATCGAGCGCGGCGAGCGGCATCGAGCGGGTTTCGTTGCGGTGAATCCGTCCCGACCACGCGAGTCCGATCTTGCGCTTCGCGTGTCCGCCGATCGAGCCGCGCCATTTCCGGCGGTACACGGGCGGCGCGCCCAGTTGCAGCCGCCGCGAAGGCGCGGGAATCGCATCGAAGCGGGTGCCGAGCACGAGCGGCAAGCTCAGCAACGGAATCTGCAGATCCGCCGACGGCCGCGCCGTGCCTTGCGCGATCACCGTCACGCGCGACGCGGCGGCCGAACTGGCGAGCGCCGGTTGCAGCAGCGGCAGCAACGCCGGCTGCACTTCGACGATCACCCGCGCTGCACGTTCGGCCGCGAACGGCACGAAGCGGATAAATTGCAGCGTGTCGCCGAGACCTTGTTCCGCGTGAATAAACAGCGTGCGGGCGTCGATCGGCTCGCCGTGCCAGCGCGGCAACGTGTGGATCGCCGCCAGCGCGGCTGCGCCCGCCGCGGTTCCGTCCGTGGCCGGTTCCGCTGACAGCGCCGATTGCGCCGCGACTTGCAGGCGCCATTCGTATTCCGGCAAACCGCGCGTGAAATCGCCGAGCGTCAGCCATGCGATCGCGCGATTCAGATGCGCGGACGCGAGGTCCGGGCGCAGGCGCAACGCCTGATCGAAGGCGCGGACGGCGGCGGCGTGCGCGTTCAGCGCGACGTGGATCGCGCCGAGCGTCATCCATGCCGGCGCGAATTGCGGATCGAGACCGATCGCGCGTTCCAGATGCGGTTTGGCTTGCGCGTGACGTTGCAGCGCGACCAGCGCATTACCGAGACCGAACAGCACCGGCGGCAGATTCGGTTGCACGGCCATCACGCCGCGATACGCGTCGACGGCTTCTTCGTGTTGACCGGTTGCGTCGAGCGTATTGGCGAGATTGAATTGCGCGGCGCAAAAACCCGGCTGCGCGGCCAGCGCGGCGCGGAAATGGCCGATCGCTTCGTCGACGTTGCCGAGCGCGTTCAGCGCCATGCCGAGGTTGTTGTGCGCGCCCGCGTGTCCGGGCCGCAGTTGCAACACGCGATGAAACGACGCGATCGCGTCGCGATGACGGCCGAGCGCGTGCAACGCGTTGCCGAGATTGTTGTGCGCGGAAGCGTCTTCCGGCTGCAACTGCAGCGAGCGGCTGAATGCGTCGGCGGCGTCTTCGTGACGGCCGGACGCCGCGTAGGCGTTGCCGAGGTTGTAATGCGCGAGCGGGAAAGTCGGCGCGAGGGTCAGCGCGTTGCGAAAGCGTTCGATCGCGCCGTCGAGCTGGCCCATCGCGCGCAACGCGTTGCCGAGATTCAGTTGCAGCGCCGCATCTTCCGGACGCAGATGCGCGGCGCGGCCGACCAGGTCGGCGGCTTCGGCGTGCTGGCCTTGCTGATGACGCAGCACGCCCAGCAGATGCAATGCATCGACGTGCGCGGGATCGACGTCCAGCGCGGCGCGATAGCCTCGCTCGGCGTCGTCGAGGCGGCCGTCACGATGCGCTGCGAAAGCGCGGTCAAAAACAGGTTCCATCACAGGGGCCAAGGCTTGAAAATCGGGCAACGGCGCATTTTCCCACACTCGGGCGCGGGTTCCGTCATTTCCACGGCCACGGCCTCAAGCGGGACCACGGCGACGGCCACCCGGCTCACGGCCGCGCGTTCGCCATCGCGCCGCGCCGATGCCGCAGTGCCGCGTGAACGACGTGGCCGACGGCGTACACTAGACGGCATTGTCGTCCCCGGAGTGATGCATGGCTGACGCCTCATTCGATGCCGCGCCGGTGCTGATTGTCGGTGCCGGCCCGACCGGACTCGCCGCCGCGATGAGTCTCGCGCGCGCCCACATTCCCGTGCGCCTGATCGACAAGGCGCCGCACCCCGACCCGCATTCGCGCGCCATCGGCATTCAGGCGCGCACGCTCGAACTCTTCGAACAGCACCGGATCGTCGAGCCGTTTCTCGCGCTAGGGCATCGGGCGCGCGCCGCCAATCTCTATTCGAACGGCCAGCGTCTGACCCGGCTCGATTTCGATCCGCTGCAAACCCGCTATCCGTACATGCTGTTTCTGGAGCAGTCCGTCACCGAGCGGCTGCTGACCGAGCATCTCGCGACGCTCGGCGTGACGGTCGAGCGCGGTATCGAGATGACGATGTTCTCGCAAGGATCGGCGGGCTTGAACGTGACGCTGCGGAGTCTGGACGGCCACACGCAGACCATGCATCCGCCGTATCTGATCGCCGCCGACGGCGCGCATAGCGCGATCCGGCATCGGCTCGGAATGAACTTCTCGGGCAAGACGTTCGAGCAGACCTTTCTGCTGGCCGACCTGCACGCGGACACCCCGTGGAGCGACGACGAGTTCCATCTGTTCGCATCCGGCGAAGGTCTCGCGGCGCTGTTTCCGATGGGGCACGGCCGGCATCGGCTGATCGCCGATCATCCGGCGCAGGCGCCCAATATCGAGCCGCCGCCGACGGCCGACCCGGCCGTCAAACCGACGCCGTCGCTGATCGAATGCGAGGCGCTGATCAAGCGACGCATTCATCATCCGGTGACGGTGTCGGATCTCACGTGGTCGAGCTACTTTCGGCTCAATAGCCGGATGGTCGAGCAGTTGCGCCGCGAGCGCGTGTTCCTGGCCGGCGACGCCGCGCACGTGCACAGTCCGGCGGGCGCGCAAGGGATGAACACCGGCATCCAGGAAGCGTTCAATCTCGGCTGGAAACTGGCGCGCGTGATGCGTGGCGATGCGCCCGACCGCCTGCTCGATACCTATCACGTCGAACGCCATCCGATCGAACGCGACGTGTTGCGGCAAAGCAGTTTCGTCACGCATCTCGCGGAAGCCGATCACGGTCCGCTGAAGCTGCTGCGCGATCGGGTGATGCCGGTGCTGGCGTCGCTCGGGCCGTTACGCGATGCCGCACGGCTGACCGTCAGCGAACTGTCCATCCAGTACCGGCGCAGCCCGCTGACGCTCGAACGCGTGCTCGACGGTGGTCCGCGCGCGGGCGAGCGCGCGCCCGATGCGCTGGTCCATGTGATCGACGGGCCGCTGGGACGTGCGCCGGGCGTCGGCTGCATTTTCGATCTGCACGATCCGGGCTACTTCTCGCTGTTCGTACTGAGCCCGGCCGTGAATCCGGACGAAGCGCCGAACGATCCGGCCGCGGACCGTCGCGCGCCGCCCGATCCGGATATAGACCGGCTGGTTGCTGCGATCGATCCGCTGCTGTCCGGCGCCGTGCGGATCTGGCGCGTGACGGACACGACCGGCGAGGGCGGTCCGTCGCTCAGTGAATCGTATGGACGCACCCGTCCTGCGTTTTACCTTGTGCGGCCGGATGGCTATATCGCGGTCAGGGGCCGGCCGGCGTCGGATCTGATCGCGCTGCAACGCCACTGCGAGTCGTGGTTCGCGAAAAATCCGATCCCGGCGCAGGCGACCGGCTGAGCGCACGTCGTCGGCAACGGCCTGTCAGGCCACCGCCGCCGCCGGCATCAACATCTCGCGGTGAGCGCTCAGCGTCTCGCGGACGATCGGCGTCATCGGCACGTTGAGCGCCTCCGGCGCGACATCGAGCGTATTCAGCAGCGCGCGCCGCATCCGGGGTTCCCAGAAGCGCTTGATGTGATCCGCGATGCCCGCGAGCGCTTCGTCGTGATCCGGCATCGACGCGAAAAAATCGCCGATCCGGTTCGCCATGTCGATCAGGTTGTCGTCGTTCATGTCTATCCCCGTTGCATCACTTTCCGGACGTGGTCGCGAGTTCGCGCTTCTTCAGATGCTCGAGCTGCTCCGCGTTGAATTGTGAGTAGTCTTGCTGCCATTGCGACGGTTGCTCGACCGGCATCACCTGAACCGCCGTCACCTTGTATTCCGGACAGTTGGTGGCCCAGTCGGAGCTGTCCGTGGTGATCACGTTCGCACCGGATTCGGGGAAGTGGAACGTCGTATAGACGACGCCCGGCTGCATCCGCTCGCTGATCTTCGCGCGCAACACGGTTTGTCCCGCGCGCGATTCGATGCCCACCCAGTCGTCCATATTGATGCCGCGTTCCTCGGCGTCGTGCGGATGGATCTCCAGACGATCCTCGTCGTGCCAGCGCGAGTTTTCGGTTCGACGCGTCTGCGCCCCGACGTTGTACTGCGACAGGATGCGGCCCGTCGTCAGCAGCAGCGGATATTTGCGCGTGACCTTTTCCGGCGACGCAATGAACTTCGTGATCACGAACTTGCCCTTGCCCCGCACGAAACCGTCGATATGCATGGTCGGCGTGCCTTCTGGCGCAGCGTCGTTGCACGGCCACTGGATGCTGCCCAACCGGTCGAGCTTCGCGTACGACACACCGTGGAAGCTCGGCGTCAGTCGCGCGATTTCGTCCATGATCTGCGACGGATGCGTGTAGTCCATCTCGTAACCGAGCGCGCCCGACAGCAGCATCGTCACCTGCCAGTCGGCATAGCCCGGCACCGGCGGCATCACCTTGCGCACGCGCGAAATGCGGCGCTCGGCATTCGTGAACGTGCCGTCCTTTTCGAGGAAGGTCGTGCCCGGCAGCAGCACGTGTGCGTACTTGGCGGTTTCGTTCAGGAAAATATCCTGCACGACGATACATTCCATCGCCGACAACGCCGCTGCGACGTGATGCGTATTCGGGTCCGACTGAACGATGTCCTCGCCCTGGCAATATAGACCCATGAAGGTGCCGTGCGTGGCCGCGTCGAACATGTTCGGAATGCGCAAGCCCGGCTCCGGTTGCAGCGTGACGTTCCATGCCTCTTCGAACAGCGCACGCGTCGTCGCGTCGCTGACGTGCCGGTAACCCGGCAGTTCGTGCGGGAACGAGCCCATGTCGCACGAGCCTTGCACGTTGTTCTGGCCGCGCAACGGATTCACGCCGACGCCTTCGCGGCCGACGTTGCCGGTCGCCATCGCCAGATTCGCGATACCCATCACGGTGGTCGAACCTTGCGCGTGCTCGGTGACGCCGAGGCCGTAGTAGATCGCGGCGTTGCCGCCGGTGGCGAACAGACGCGCGGCTTCGCGGACCGTTTCGGCGGGAACGCCGGTCATGTTCGCGGTGGCTTCGGGCGCGTTTTCCGGCAGCGCCACGAAGTCGCGCCATTGTTCGAATGCGCGTGCTTCACAACGTTCGTCGATGAAATCCTGCTGCAGCAAGCCTTCGGTGACGATCACGTGCGCGAGTGCGTTGACCATCGCGACGTTGGTGCCGGGGCGCAGTTGCAGATGATGCGAGGCCTTCACGTGCGCGGTATCGACGATGTCGATCTTGCGCGGATCGACGACGATCAGCTTGGCGCCCTGACGGACGCGACGCTTCAGACGCGAGCCGAACACCGGATGGCCGTCGGTCGGATTCGCGCCGATCACCATGATCACGTCGCTCTTGTCGACCGACGCAAAGGTCTGCGTACCCGCCGATTCGCCAAGCGTCGTCTTCAATCCGTAGCCGGTCGGCGAGTGGCACACGCGTGCGCAGGTATCGACGTTGTTGTTGCCGAACGCGGCGCGCACCAGCTTTTGCACGAGATAGGTTTCCTCGTTCGTGCAACGCGACGACGTAATGCCGCCGATCGAATCGCGGCCGTGCTTCGCCTGGATCCGGCGGAATTCCGACGCCGCATACGAGATCGCTTCTTCCCAGCTCACTTCTTTCCACGGGTCGGTGATCTTCGCGCGGATCATCGGCTTCGTGATGCGATCCTTGTGGGTCGCGTAGCCCCATGCAAAACGGCCTTTCACGCAGGCGTGGCCTTCGTTGGCCTGACCGTTCTTGTACGGCACCATCCGCACGACCTCGTTGCCCTTCATTTCCGCCTTGAACGCGCAGCCGACGCCGCAATACGCGCAGGTGGTGACCTTCGAATGTTCGGGCTGACCGAGCATCACGACGGTCTTTTCCTGCAGCGTGGCCGTCGGGCAAGCCGCGACGCATGCGCCGCACGACACGCATTCCGATTCCATGAACGGCACGTTCTCGCTCGCGGCGACGCGCGACTCGAAGCCGCGACCGGTGATCGTCAGCGCGAACGTTCCTTGGGTTTCTTCGCACGCGCGCACGCAGCGGTTGCAGACGATGCACTTCGACGCGTCGTACGTGAAATACGGATTCGATTCGTCCTTCTTGTCCTTCAGGTGATTCTTGCCGTCGAAGCCGTAACGCACTTCACGCAAGCCGGTCACGCCCGCCATATCCTGCAGTTCGCAGTCGCCGTTGGCGGGACAGGTCAGGCAGTCGAGCGGGTGATCGGAGATATACAGCTCCATCACGTTGCGCCGCAGCGATTGCAGCTTGTCGCTTTGCGTGCGGACTTTCATGCCCGCTTCGACGGGCGTCGTGCACGACGCCGGATAACCGCGCCGGCCTTCGATCTCGACCAGACACAGACGGCACGAACCGAACGGTTCGAGCGAATCGGTCGCGCACAGCTTCGGCACGTTGACGCCGGCTTCGATCGCCGCGCGCATCACCGACGTGCCGGCCGGCACCGTGACCGCCTGACCGTCGATGTCGAGCGTGACGTCGATGTCGGCGTGACGCAGCGGCGTGCCGTAATCGGTGTCGTCGAACGGATCGAAACGCTTGCGGCTTTGCGTCGGATCCTGCGATTGACGCGCCTGCGACTTGCACGCGCAATTGCCCGAGCCGCAGCCGCCGGAAGAAGGATTCATTGCATCTGACATGATGTGTGGCTCCGTCACGCGGCCGCTTGCGGCTGCACGGTTTCGAGACCGAAGTCTTCGGGAAAATGGTCGAGCGCGGACATCACCGGGAACGGCGTCATGCCGCCCATCGCGCACAGGGATCCGGACACCATCGTGTCGCAGAGATCGCGCAGCAGTTGCACCTGACGCGTCGACGTATCGCCGTTGCGGATGCGCTGGATCACTTCGACGCCGCGCGTCGAGCCGATCCGGCAGGGTGTGCATTTGCCGCACGATTCGAGCGCGCAGAAGTGCATTGCGTATTGCGCGAGGTCGGCGAGATTCGACGTGTCGTCATGCACGACCAGGCCGCCATGCCCGACCACCGCGCCCACCTTCGCATACGCTTCGTAATCCATCGGAATGTCCCACTGACTTTCCGGCAGATACGTGCCGAGCGGGCCGCCGACCTGCACGGCACGCGCCGGACGGCCGCTTGCCGTGCCGCCGCCGTAGTCGTACAGCAGTTCGCGCAGCGTCACGCCGAACGCGAGTTCGACGAGGCCGCCGAACTTGATATTGCCGGCGAGCTGGAACGGCAAGGTGCCGCGCGAGCGTCCCATCCCGAAGTCTTTGTAGAACGCGGCGCCCTTCGCGAAGATGATCGGCACCGTGGCGAGCGTGATCACGTTATTGATCACGGTAGGCTGGCCGAACAGACCGACCAGCGCCGGAACCGGCGGCTTCGCGCGGACGATGCCGCGTTTGCCTTCAAGCGATTCGAGCAGCGCGGTTTCCTCGCCGCAGACATACGCGCCCGCCCCCTTGGCCACGAACAGCTCGAAGCGATGCGCGGAACCGAGCACGCTGTCGCCGAGCCAGCCGGCGGCGCGTGCGTTCTCGATCGCGGCTTCGAGCATCGTGATCGCATGCGGATATTCGCTGCGCACGTAGATATGGCCGATCGTCGCGCCCGTCACGATGCCCGCGATGATCATCCCTTCGATCAGCACGTACGGATCGCTTTCCATCACGAGGCGATCGGAGAACGTGCCGGAATCGCCTTCGTCCGCATTGCAGACGATGTACTTCTGTTGCGCGACCGCGCCGCGCACGGTCTTCCATTTGATCCCGGCCGGGAATGCCGCGCCGCCGCGTCCGCGCAAACCGGATTCGATCAATGCCGCGCAGGCCGCGTCGCCGTCGGTGTTGAGCGCCATGTAGAGGCCGCGCAAACCGTCGTTCGCGATGTAGTCCTTGATCGACAGCGGATCGGTGATGCCGATTCGCGCGAAGGTCAGACGCTGCTGTTTCTTCAGATACGGAATCTCGTCGACGATGCCGACGTGGCTCGGATGCGAAGCGTTGCCGTCGAGAAAGCCTGCGTCGAACAGCGCGGCGACATCCGTATCTTCGACATTCGAATAACCGACGCGACCGTTCGCGGTCGCCACTTCGACCAGCGGTTCGAGCCACAGCAAACCGCGCGAGCCGTTGCGCACGATCTCGACTTCCAGACCACGGCGTGCCGCTTCGCGTTCGACCGCTTCGGCGAGTGCATCCGCGCCGAGCGCGAGCGCCGATGAATCGCGGGGAATATAGAGTCGCGTCATGCCGTCACCTCCACGCATTTGAGCGCGGCGGCGAGCAGCGCATCGAACTTCACCGGCGTGACTTTGGCGTGCAGCGTGCCGTTGATCGTCATCGCGGGTGACAGCGCGCACTGGCCGAGACAGAACACCGATTGCAACTCGACGGCGTCGTCGTGCGTGGCAGCGTGCGCGTGATCCTGCACATGCGCCTGGGCGTGCGGATGGGCGGCATCGAAGCGGCAACCGGTGCGCGCCTCGATATGTTGCGCGAGTGCTTCGGTGCCCATGCTGCGGCAGGCCTCCGCGCGGCACAGCTGCACCGTGACGGGCGCAGCCGGTTCGGTACGAAAGTGGTGATAGTAGGTGATGACCCCGTGGACTTCCGCGCGCGACAGATTCATCGTCTTCGCGAGCGGCGCGACCGTGCCGGGCGGAACGTAGCCGAGTTCATCCTGAATGCCGTGCAACACGGCAAGCAGCGACCGGCCAGGTTGTGCATGACGCTCGACCAGCGCGGCCGGTTCGAGGCGGTTTGTCTCTTCCACAGTGGGGCCTCCTTCGAAGTCCGAATATGCACTTGTTATTCATAAAGTGCGCATCTATGCTTCGTTTGTTTGATTTGATATCCGAACGATAGGCGGCACGTCAGCCGCGTGCAATAGGAAATAACAGCACATATATGATCAGGATTGGATGCCATGCGAGGCTGATCGTGGAGGGGGAAGACGGCCGGGAGGTAAGCCTGACGGACGTTGTGCCGTTACTCTCGCTCGTCGACGAATCCGGCAGCATCGCGCAGGCGGCGATGCTTAAGGGTTTGTCCTACCGCCACGCGTGGGGTTTGCTGCGCAGCGTCGAAGAACGCCTGGGCGGTGCGCTGATCGACAAAGAACGCGGACGCGGATCGGTGCTGTCGGATCTCGGGCAAGCGGTATTGCGTGCGCATCGTCTGTGCGGCGAGCGGCTCGACGGCAACATGCAGGCGCTGGCAAGCGAAGTGGCGAGCGACCTGAACCGATGGCTCACACCACCCGCCGACGACGTGCGGATTCACGCGTCGCATGGTTACGCGGTGGCGGCGCTGGTGACGTCGCTGGTAGCCGATGAAGTGCCGGTGGATATCAAGTATCGCGACAGCGCGGAAGCGGTGACGGCACTCGCGCGCGGTGAGTGCGATCTGGCCGGTTTTCATGTGCCGCGCGGCGCGTTTCGCGCGGTGTGCGCGGACGCTTACCGTCGCTGGCTCGATCCGCAACGTCATGTGCTCGTGCATCTGACGCGGCGCAAGCAGGGGCTGTTTCTCGCGAAGGGCAACCCGAAGCGGATCGCCGGATTGCGCGACCTCGCGCGCGACGACATTCGCTTCGTCAACCGCCAACCGGGATCGGGCACGCGGATGTTGCTCGACCTCGCGCTGCGCGAGATCGGTATCGACCCGGATCGCGTCAACGGGTATTCGTCCACCGAACTCACGCATTCGGCGATTGCCGCGTTCGTCGCAAGCGGAATGGCGGACGTGGGTTTCGGCGTCGAACCGGCTGCGCATCACTTCGGTCTCGACTTCATACCGGTCGTGGAAGAGGACTATTTCTTCGCATGCGATCGCGCGCGACTCGAACGTGTGCCGCTGACCACAGTGCTGGCATTGCTGCGCAGCAATGCGTATCGCGAAGGCGTGGATCGGCTCGACGGCTACGATCCGCGCGACTGCGGCAAGCTGTTCGACCTCGACGAAGGTCTGGCCGCGACGGCGGACTAGCAGGGTCTGGTTTTCGGCTGGGGCGCGGGGTTGGACGGCGCGCTATACCCCGGCTCGACCCGTAAGCCACCGTAACACGTTGGACGTGTGTTGCAATGCGTCGCGCCGCGGTTTGCGATACTCTCTAGCCTTCCGTTTGACCGTCCGGTTTTCGCCTTAACTGCGCACAGCCCGCGCCCCCGATCGACATGAAATATCTGGTTCACGCATGTACTGCCGCCGCGTTGCTCGCGACGATGCCCGCCGCTTTTGCACAAAACTCGCCGGGCGTGCCGGGCGGCATTCTGCAAGATCAATTCCGTCTTGCCGAGCATCCCCAAATGCCGTTCGCGGCGTCCGCGCCGTCGAACAAATATCAGTCCGACAAAAAATCGCAGATGCGCAAGCGCGGCGACAACGGCGATCCGAACGGCTGCAACCTGCAATGCCCGCAAGATAACTAAGACTGTCCCGCTGGTTTGACGCACGCGCTGGTCCACGCGCCGCTTTTGCCTCAGGCAAAAGCGGCGCGTGTCGTTATGGGTGCCGTCGCGCGGTGATCGGGTTCACGTAGCGCTTATGGTTTCGCCGTGTGCCACATGTCCTTGAAGCCGTCGCCGCTGGTTTGACCCGGCTGCGTATCCGATTTGTAGCGATACAGCGGATGACCCTTGTACGCCCATTGCTGTTTGCCGTCGGCGGTGGGGACCATGCTCCAGTCGCCCGACGCTTTGTCGCCCGGGCCGGCCAGCGCGGCGGGCCAGTAAGTCATGCAGCCACCCGTGCAGGCGCTGGCGCCCGGCGTGGTGTCTTTGTCGAAGGTGTAGAGCGTCATGCCGTCCGCGGTGACGAATCGTCCGTCCATGGCCTTCGGCGGATCGGCGAGCGCGCTGTGCTGGAATGTCAGCAGCGTGAGCGTGGAGAGGCAGAGGAGAGTCTTGCGCATGGTGCGGGCTCCTGGTAGACAGCGTTCGGTTTAGGTTGGGCAGCGCGGGCAATCCGTGCGCCGCCGTTGCGCGTGCCGAGTCTAAACGGTCAGTTTCCTCGCTTTATTCCCTTCCAGGCTGTGCGGGAGAACCCGAATCACCGGCGACTGTCCGGTTTCTGGTTCGCGCGCGTTTTATTCGATCGGTTTAATCCTTTTCTAATTGGCTTCGTGAATTTTCGTATTGCGCGATGGATTAATCCTGGCTCTGTGAAAGAGAGCATTACCTGAGTATTTTATATGGCTGATTCGACGATCGGTTCATTTACTTGTGTGAGATAAAGCTCGCCAGCCGACGTTTTGTACGTGAAAGACGGTCGGCGCTCGCCAGCCTGCGAATGCCCGTCATGTCATTAATTTGTAAGGTATTTATCTTATTCGAATGTCTGATTAATTCGAGAGGGGCGCGTTGTAACCGCGTGGGTTGGTTAAATAAGACGGGTTGTAAAATAAAGCAAAAATTTTCGTACCAAAAAAACCCGCTGATAAGATCCGCTTCGCTTCACGATACAAGCAGTTTTCTCGTGGGCTAACTTTATTTCTTAATTCAAAAAGGTAATTGAAATGCAAAAGATCGATCGCAATGAATTGGCTAAATCCGCTGTCGCAGGCGGCTGCTGCAAGTGCTCGTCGTCGCCGGCACCGGTGAAGGCGGCTGCCGCTCCGGTTGCTCGCGCGTAATCAGGCGAGCGTGCCGGGACGGTCCGTTTATGGGCTGTCCCGGCACGCACTACACGGAGTCGAACATGCAATCGTGGGCCGTGGCGTCCAGCATGCTGAAAGCGCTGCGCAACCGGATTGCGTTCGTCAGGCAGCACGTGCAATGCGCGTTGATCGCGCGTATGCCGGCTTCGGCGATCGAACCGTTGTCCACCGCCGTCTGGCGCATGCGCAGCCTCGTCAATGCCCGTACGCGCTGGCATGGCGCCGCGCGCTGTGAGATCGCGCGGGAGGTGTTGAAGCTCTCCGGGCTCGAACCCGGCCGCATCGCGGCGGGCAGCTTGCGCGAAAGTCTGATCGACCGGCGCATCTATTTCGGCCGGCTGTCGCGCGGCAGCGAGACGTGGCCCGATCTGCGCGATGTCGCCCTGGCACTGGCGGACCGAATCCGGCAACTGCAGGCCACCGCGCCGGGTCGGCCGGTCATCGTGTCGCCGTTTCACTATGTGTCGCAATACGCGAATATTTATGTCATCGACGAGCTGCGGGCGCTGCTCGGGCTCGAGTCGATCGCGGTGGTATCCGGTGTGCCGCGCGATATGTATGGCAACGACCACGCGCTGATTCCCGGCGTCAACGTGCTCTACACCTATGGCGACGACGACCGTAACGGTCTCGGCTTGCGGGTGGCGCGCGCGTTGAGACGCACCGGCGTCGCGGTGCTGTTTGCCGACGTGCCGCCGTTCGCGTTGCACCGTTATCCGATGGAAACGGTGAGCGTGTCGCTGTTCGGTCGCAACGCGCGCATCCATAACGGCGTGTTCCGGCTGGGCGCACCGTATGACGCACTGCTGTTGCCGTTCTATCTGCGGTTCCAGCGCGGCCGTTTCAGCGCCGAGCTGTTCGAGCCGTTGCCGCTGGCGCAGCCCGATGCACCGCAACATCTGGCGAACTGCATCGAGGCAGCGGTGACCGACAACTATGCCGACTGGCTGGTCGCCGGACATCCGTCGATGTACGCGTTCGCACCCGTTCGCTAGCTATTTTTCCCGCGCGCCCGCACACCTCGCCGTGCGGCACGACGTCGGCATCGTCCTGATGCGCCGACCCGATACCGGCTGGCATCCGGCAGCAAGAAGCTATGGAACCTATCAATCTTCCCCAGTTCAAGGACGTCTCGTGGCGCTGGATCGCGTATGCGACCTCCGCATTCGTGACCGCCGCGACGGTCTTCGCGTTCTTTCACGAGGTCGAACTGAAACAGGACGTGCGCGCGGAAATCGTGTCGCCGTCCGAAATCAAGATTCAAGGGCTGAACGGCCTCGTGTCGGCGGTGTATGTCACGCCATCGATGCACGTCGCACAGGGCACTGCGCTGTTCCGGCTGGATCGCGATCTGTCGCTGTCAAGCGACGGCCAGCAGCGGCCCGCCTTCGACGAGCGCATGCGCGACGAACAGATCCGGTCGAGCGACGCGCAATACAGCCAACGCAAGGCGGAGCTGACCGCGCAGCGCGACGTTGCGCGTCTGACCGCGCAAAGCCGGCGCGCCGAAATCGCCGCGCTCGACGAACAGCTCGCGCAGAACCGCCAGCTGTCCGACGAGGCGGGACGCAAGCTGACGCGGCTGGAGTCCGTTTCCGACTACATCACCGCCGAACGGGTCGAGCTGGCGCGCGCCGACACGCATCAGGCGAAAGTCGCGATCGCGCAGAGCGTGGCGCGCCGTCAGCAACTGGGCGGCGACCTTGGCGCGGCGATCGGCTCGCAAACGGGCCTGGACGCCCAGCTCAACGAACTGGACGCGCGGCACGCGCGCGAGTTGCAGGATATTCGCGTGAGCTTCGAACAGACTCGCCAGGACGCGACCATTTCCGCGCCGAAAGGCGGCGTCGTCACGTTCTCCGGGTTGGTGCCCGGTCGCACGCTCGCGCCCGACGACGTCGCCATCGTCATTTCGACCGGCGAGAAGGGCAGCTTGCGCGCGGCGTTGCGCATTCCGTCGCGCCGTCGGGGTTTTGTCCGCGAAGGGCAGATCGTGCGGCTGAAGTTCGACGCGTTTCCGTACGCGAAATTCGGCAGCTACGAAGCGCGCATCGACTCGATTTCGCGCACGACAGTGCGTTCGGCGATGTCGCCCGCGGGCGCGTCG
This sequence comes from Paraburkholderia sp., assembly GCF_028283785.1. Lineage (GTDB taxonomy): Bacteria > Pseudomonadota > Gammaproteobacteria > Burkholderiales > Burkholderiaceae > Paraburkholderia. The sequence continues at coordinate 490,137 of NZ_JAPWKB010000019.1, forward strand.
AAGTCGGCCAACCCCGACGGCGATTACATGGCCTGGGCCACGCTGAGCGGCAACACATTCAATTTCGAGCGGCAGCACTTCGACATCCTGCCGGGCATGGCTGCAACGGCGAGCATCGTGATCGAGCGCCGCACCATCGCCGAGTGGGTGCTGGCGCCGCTCTTCCGGGTACTGCGAGGCTGACCATGCGCGCGATCTATCAAAACGAAGTGGCCGAATGCGGCTACGCCTGTCTCGCGATGGTGCTGTCGCATTTCGGCCGGGCCACCGAAGTGCGTGAGTTGCAGGCGTTCCAGCCGGTCTCGGCCAATGGGCTGACGTTGATGGACCTCTACGACGTGGCCGTCGAATTCGGTCTGGCGGTTCAGGCTTACCGGTTCGATACCGCCGATCTCTCCGGGGTCAAACGCGGGTCGATCCTGCATTTCGGCGGCGCGCATTTCGTCGTGTTCGAGAAGTGCGGGCGCGGCTACGTGCAGGTGATCGATCCGGCCACCGGCCGGCGGCGCGTCTCGATGGATACGTTCGTGACCAACGTGTCCGGCTACCTGCTCGAATGCGCGCCGACGCCGCTGATGCCGCGTATCCGCAGCAAGTCTCGCGTGCCGGCTGCGCTCGCGCGGGTGCGTGCATTGAATCCGCTGCTCAACGCGCAGATCGCGAAAGTGATGTTCGTCGCGCTCGGCAGCCAGTTCGCGATTCTCGCGATGCCGTACCTCGGCAATCTGGTGCTCGACGACGTCGTCGCCGCCGACAACCTCAACCTGCTCAACGTACTCGTGCTGACGTTTTCCGGCATCTTTATCGCGGGCGCGCTGAGTCACTACATCCAGAGCTATCTCGTCGAACTGCTGCACGGCCTCGTGCAGATGAACATGACCGAGGGGCTGATGCTGAAGCTGCTGCGCAATCCGATTCCGTACTTCGAGAAGCGGCACGTCGGCGATCTGTTCGCGCGCGTGAAGGCGCAGGACGAAGTCAGCATCTACGCCACGCGCACGATGATCTCGCTCGGCATCGACCTCGTGGTCGGCACGCTCGCGCTCGGCTTGATGCTGGTGCAGAGCCGCCAGCTGACCGCGATCGCGCTGCTGATTTTCGTGTTCTACGTGGCGGTGTCGTTCGCGCTGTTTTCGCGGATGCGTGACACGCACGCGCTCGTGCTCGAAGAGTCGGCGCGTTGCGACGATACGTTGATCGAGACGATCCGCGCCGCATCGCTGATCAAGCTGTCGCAGGGCGAAACGCGGCGCACCGCGCTGTTCATGGCGAAGTACCGCGCGTATATCGCGGCGCTCGTGCAGAACAGCCGCCTGTCCAGCGCGCGCGACGCGATCCTGAAGCTCGTCAACTACGCGGAAATGGTTGCGATCACGTGGTTCGCGGCGCGGCTGATGGTGGGCGGCGTGATCTCGGTCGGGGTGTTCTATTCGTTTCTGATCTACAAGTCGCTGCTGTCCGAGCGCTTTGCACGTTCGATCAACGCGGCCTTCGAGTACTTCATGCTTAGCGTGCCGGTTGCACGCGTGGGCGATATCGTCGACGCCGAACCGGAGCGGTACACGCCGCCCGCCGACACGCACAAAACCGTCGAAGTGCGATGCTTCGAACGTATCGAAGTGCGTGACGTCACGTTCCGGTACGGCGTGTCGGATCAGCCGGTGCTGAAGCACGCGAACATCGTGATCCGCAAGGGCGACAAGATCGTGATCACCGGTTCGTCGGGCAGCGGCAAATCCACGCTCTTCAAATTGCTCGCGGCAGCGGAGCCGCTTCAGGACGGCGAGATCACGCTGAACGGCATTGCATGGCCGAATCTCACCGTCGATGAAATCCGCCGCCACGCGGTGCATATGCGGCAAGGCGACCTGATCCTGCACGGATCGATTGCGGACAATGTGTCGCTGTTCGCCGGCAACGCCGACGAAACCCGCGTTCACGCGTTGCTCGACGATGTCGGTTTGCTGGCCGACGTGATGCGCTTGCCGATGCGCACGCGCACCGTAATCAGCGACACGATCGCGAATATTTCCGCCGGGCAGCGGCAACGCCTGCTGCTCGCGCGGGCGTTGTATCAGCAACGCGAACTGCTGTTGCTCGATGAACCCACGTCGAATCTCGATCCTGCTTCGGTGCGTCATATCGTGGCGTTGCTGCAGCGTCTCGAACGTACCGTGGTCGTGATTACGCACGACATGTCGCTCGCGGCGTCGTTCGACACGCGTTACCGGCTGGTGGACGGCGAACTGCTGCGCGACGCAGCCGCGAGTGTGGCGAATCATGAATAAGCGCACCGCGTCCGGATGGCTGCTCGTGCTCGCGTGCGTCGCGTACGCGCGCAGTGCGAGTGCCGTCGACCTGCTCACGGTCGTCGAGCAGGCAAGCGATCACGACGCCGAGCTTGCCGCGTCGCGGGCCGCATCGCAAGCCGCGCGGCAAGCGGTGCCGAAGGCCCGCGCGGGGCTGTTGCCGCAAGTGTCGGGCGGCTGGGGGCGGGCGTACAACAGCACGGTGATGGACGGCTATCCGCGCACGAGTTACTGGCAGAACGGCTGGACGGTGTCGCTGACGCAGCCGGTGTTCGACTGGAGCCGCTGGACCGCGTACCGGCAGGCGGACGTGATCGAGGCGCGCGGCGTCGTCGATGTGGCGCGTGCTCAACAGGCCACGCTGGTGCAGGCGGTGCGCGCGTATTTCGACGCGCTCGCGGCGGAAGACGAGCTGATGCGCGCAAACGACTACACGGCAGCGCTCGATGTGCACTTCGCGCAGCTTCGTCGCAGGCGGGCGGCGGGCGAGGCGACCGTGATCGATCTTCAGGAGGCCGAGGCGGCGCGCGAGCAGGCCCGTTTGCAGTCGCAGGACGCGAGCAGCGACTTGCAGCTGAAACGGCTCACGCTCGAACAGATCACCGGTCAGCCGTTTGCGGCGCTGTCGCGACTGTCCGAGACCGCGCCGATGCCGGGAATCGATCCGGTCGATGCGGACAGCTGGGCGCGTCAGGCGGAAGCGAACGATTACCTCGTGCAGCTGAAGCAGATCGACTGGCGTATTGCGAAACTCGAAGTCGAGAAGGCGCGGGCGCGGCATCTGCCGGTCGTGAACCTGAGCGCGAGTCACACGCCCGCAGGCGCGGCATCCGGCTACTCGCGTCCCACGACGACGTCGACCGCGATGGTGTCGGTGACGATTCCTTTGTTCGAGGGCGGCGAGGCGAACGCGATCGTCGATGAGAAGCTCGCACTCGAAGACAAGGCGCAAGACGAGCTGCTCGCGGCGCAGCGGATGGCGAGCGGGACCGCGCGCGAATACTGGTCGCGCTTTCGTGCGGGCGTGGTGCGGGTGGACGCGCTGACGCGTCTGGTGCAGACCTCGCGCGCGGCGCTCGACGCGACGCAGATCGGCTACAAGGTCGGCAGTCGTACGAGTGCCGACGTGTTGCGTGCGTCCGATGCGTTGTATGCGAATCGTCGTGATCTGATCCGGGCGCGCTATTCGACGATCGTGGCGTTGCTGCAACTGAAGGCGGCGACGGCGTCGCTGGACTTTGACGAGGTTGCGCGAGTGAATGGGTTGCTGGTCGCAGGGAGTGCGCGGGCTGCGGGGGCTGCGTCTGTGCGGGACGCAGCGAGCGGCGGCGCGGTTGAGGCGCCGGTGCGGAAGGTCGTGGCGACGACGGTGGTGCCGATGGCTGTGGGCGAGGCTGTGCGAGTGGGTGTTGGGGCACCGACGGCATTGGCGGCGCCCGCGCCCACACCCACGGCGCCTTTAGGGGCAGCGCGCAATGCTTCGGACTCGTTTGCCGTGAACGCGCTTGAAGCGTGGCGTGCGTCGCGCTCACCCGCACAGACGACGCTGCGCTGACGCTGATCGATCCCGCTGCTTCACATGTGCGCGGCTGAGCCGATACCTGGCTATTACCTCGGGTTCGGGCGAATCGGTTGTCATGAGTCTGTCCACGCGCTGGCGTGGACGTTCTCAACAGCAAGGCGAGGTGAGCATATGTCGATTTCAATCAACAGTAGCGATCCCAATGTCTGGTCCGGTCAACCATTGGATGATAGCCAGCAGAGCGAGCAAACCCAGCAAGGCAAGCAGACCCCGCAAGGCAAACAGACCCAGCAAAGCCAGCAAGGCAAACAGGCGCAATCCGCTCAGCAGAACCGGCAAACCCAGCAAGGCCAGGCGGCCGAACAACCCAAGTCGATTCCGACGCTCACGCAAGTCAACCACGCGCAAGCCGCCGATGCGCCGGCTACGCCATCCGGCACGCGTGCTGCGTCGCCAGCCGCTATTTCCGCGTCCGAGGCGAAGCACTTGATCGGCAGCCGCGACAACGGCCTGGCTCGTCCCGACGACAGCACGAATGCCCGCGCGTTCGCAAACATGGCGGCGGACGAGCAACGCGGCAGTCCTCCGGATGAAAACAGGTTTAAAGCCCGTCAGACGCTGACCAGCCAGAAGATCGAAGCGTTGTCGCGACAGGACCGCGACCGGTTTGGCGGAATGCAGACACAAGGTCTTGGCGAATACGAATCCGCGACGACGGCGTCGGATCGACAGAAGGTCGAGCAGGTCATGGCCAGGAACGTGGACGCGGCCGTGGATGCCGCTTACACCAAGGTCATGGCCGACCCGGTGCACCGTGACAACGGTCGACGCCTCGAGCAGGAAATACAGCGTGATATCAACAATACCGAAGCGACAATGCGTTCAAATCCCAACCCGCCCGCGGATGCACAGCAGCGGCTGCAGCGGCTACGGGATGATCTTCGACGAACCCAGGACGCGAATCGCGACCTCGATACTCGCATAGGGAATAAGCGAAGGGATATGGACGAAATTCCCCGGTAACAGGACGCGGCGGGAACGGTAGTCGGGATGGTCACGCAATAAAAGAACGCGGAGCGCGCGCCGTAGATCCGGCCGCCATTTCACGCTCAAGTCACCGTTCCCCGCATCCCAGCGCTGACCTGAATGCTGCACGCCAAAAAGAAAAAATCCCGTAAGGCGTTGACCTTACGGGATTTTTCCCAAAGCAAGTGGTGGAGGCGGCGGGAATCGAACCCGCGAACCGACCAATAAAATCAATGGCTTAGCGAAAGTGCGTTGACGCAGCATGTGCGGTTGATTGACACATAGTCTACAGCATTAGAGCAGCGAAGACGCAGCAGCACCGAACGAATCGGACCCCTCTACGTTAGCCCAAGTTTGGTCGCAACTGGACGCATGAGCCTCTATGACAAATTTCAGGACGAGCGCGTTGATCCTAGTTCTTTGCTTTCTCGATCAGGCGCACGCACGCGTGAATCGTGGCTAGGTAATAGTAGAACGCCCAACTGAGCCAGATTGATTGGTCATAGTCTGTCTTCTGGTCTTTGTTGTGATGGCGAATCCCGAAATTGTTGGCGAGGTTAAAAAGGTCCGCTTCGTCCTTTGAGTTAAGGACGGTTTTCGCCTCCTGCCTTAAAAACTCCAATATGTCGGCCAAGTCGCGTACGGCATCTCGTCGTTCCGAGAGCGCTCTTCGACGGTATTTAAGTTTCGCAGCTTCAACTTTTTCCCGTATGTTTGCTGCATCAGCGTGCGGTAGTTCTGCTGCAAGCATAGGCGCAAACTCGTCGTCTGGGAGCGCTAGTATTTCACCGGCATGCGAGAGCTCGAATCCTGAGCCGTAATCGACCAAGATGTCATTCATCTCGCGCCTGAAGATTTCTCGACCTGAGCGACCATCGAAAGATTTGTAGTGCCATCCGCAGTCGAATGACTGGTGGTGATAACCCTCGATGCCCTCGGAGGAATGGTCGTAAAGAAACTCAATGATGTCAAAGAGATCATCCTCGGTGTACGTATCCAAGCCCTGTAGGACGGGCTGTGGCCCGTTTCGGCGTAGTTTGCGAAATACATACAATGACGGGTCCAAACCGGCCTTGCCCGATACTCCGCCGTCATCTACACAGTCGTAGCCAAACCATTCTTGGAAGAGGCCGTTTGCTTCAAGACGGCTAAAAGCCTCCCTGAAAAAGCGTTTGAAATCAGAAAGCGTGAAGCCTTCGTCGGCTGGGCGCTTTCCTGCTCTAACGGAATAGTAGTGGCGACGAGGGGGAGAGGGATCGCGGGAGGACATGTTGGGTGCGAGCGAGAATCGATCGGTTATTTTTAGAAGAATACAATACCCTTCGATTCACTTCTGCGCATCCTACAAGCTAATACCGCCTCTGTCTGATTACTTATCCAAAGCGACACTAGTGTTCGTGAGGTCCAATGGGGCGGTCATGGCGTACGCCTCACCGCCCCTGAGCCCGAGAATTAGCGCAGCGACATCGAACTATACGCCGAAGTTTGGGCGGTCTTTCGGAAGCCGCTGTTGACGGTAGCGGATAGCCCCTGGCTCTTCGTCGCGTCGCCAGCCGGTCCCGATGTACCCGTCCGCCTAAAAAGTCGCGACGGTAGCTCGGACTTGCTCTATGCGGTCTCATAGGCGCGTAAAATCGAACCAGAGGTCGGTGACCGACCCGAACAAATTCCAAAATTATAAAAGCAAAAAAATGACTGAAACTGTGATTCAAACAGCGGGAACTACAGCGTCACTGCCTCGGCCGACCGTAAACGAACGAGTGTCAGTAACGATTGTTCCGATTTTTAATGATCGGCCGCCCGCTTCGCCTTCTGGCTCGCAGGGAGAGTACGAGGCTATCTTTGTACTCGGCGTACCCGGCACGACGCTGTTTCAGGATTGCCTGGATATTCCAAGGCTGTTGACGACAGGGGACTCACTTTTTCTAATGCCCCCAGACTCCGTGCAGTTGCAGTGCATGATCGAAGGGGCCGGTGTCGTTGCGCAAATCTGCTTCACACCCAACGCTGAGAACAGGGTGGCGCGTGCCGAAATGACCTTTCATGCCCCTTCGTTCGAACAAGCAGAGGAAATAGCGTGGAATCTCATCAGTGACATGCTCAGTGTCTGGTCGTTTCGACACGACAGCGCGATCGACGTGAGCGGTTACCAGATACGCGAAAAGGCGTCGCATGTACTTTTAGCCAGTTTTGGCATAGTCGGAGCGCCGCAGGTATTGGATATAAATTTTGGCGGGCCTTCCACGCCAGAGCGCCGTGCTCTGTTGGCGGCGTATAGGGAAGGGACGAACGCAACCAACCCCTTCTATCAGTTCCTTTCGTTCTTTAAGGTCGTAGAGGGGGTGCATAAATTGCGCACCCACAGACGAAAGAAGCATGGCAAAAATGGACCGACAAACGCCGAAGTCGTGGAGCGCTTCCCGACTGAGGTCGCAGAGTTCCCCGATGTCCTCTCTAACGTCGCGACACGCCTCGCTGGAAAGCGTTTCAATGCGGTGATAGATGATATGCGTGCAACGGTTCGCAATGCCTTAGCGCACCTCAACCCACTGGAAAGTCATTTGGTTGCGGACAAATACGGTGATATTAAACAATGTTCGCAGCGCATACCCGTGCTGCGATTTGTAGCGCGAAAGATGTTGCTTGCGGAATTGCAAGTCCCATCCGAGTCTCCTAAAGACTGAGACGCAACTGAAAGAACGTCGGCAGCGGATGCTGCCAAGATAGGAACGCGACAGTCGATTAAGTCACCGAGCCATCCGCAGCGTCGTCAGGTCAAACGGGTCATTTACGCGATATTCCTCGCCGTCGCTCAATCCAAGAAGCAGCGCCCCGACGTCGAACCATACGCCGTAGTCCGGGTGAGTCTTCGGGACGTTCCGCAGACGGCAACGGACGCACCCGGCTTCTTCATCGTATGCCCAGCCCGACCCGCAGAATCCTTCCGCCATTAAGCGTTGATGGGATTCGGTGCGAACCGTGACGGTCCCTGCGACGTTCCGCATGGGCACAAGGGTCTTCCGGCCTGAGCGCCGGAATTCCGCGGTGGCTTTGTAGGCGTTAAGCGCTTCCCGCTTGCGTTGAGCCACTCGCTGGCCTCGCGTTGAATCTGGGTGTATGTCGCTTCGTCCAGTTCGCCCTTGCGGAATGCGAAAGTAGCCAGCATGCCACGGGGCAGCCCGGTAATCGGGGCCTTCTCGGGCTCTTTACGTTGTCTCATGTTGTTCCTTGAAGGTTGCTGCGGCCCGTGCTCTCGCGCGGAAACGCCTTGCACGGACCACGCGACGGGCGCTGTCTTGGTGGTGCGTTGGCTTGATCGCATCTCGCGGCGATACGACGAGCTACACGAGACGATGCAGCGCCTAATGAAGAAAGGCGTTCGCGTGGAATGCACGCTCAACGAGATGGCCTTCGACGGCCAAGAGACCGATGCGACGCGCAAGGCCATCCGTGACGCCATCTTGGCCTTCATGGCGGCCCAAGGTGAGGCGGACTATCGGAACCGGCGTGAGATGCAGGCAAGAGGCATCGCCATTGCAAAACAGGAGGGGAAGTACAAGGGCCGCAAACCAGCGGTCAGTTATGAAGAGGTCCGGGCGTACCACGCCGAGCATGGGGGCTCGGTGCGGACGCTGGCGGAACACTTTGGGGTAGGCGTGGCGACAATCTCCCGCGCCTTGAATGCAGCAAACGACTAACAACTAGGACCAGCATTATGAACTCAACGCAAGCAAATGCAAATCAACTGCCCGCCCATGTCGTCGCAGCGGTCACCAGCGCCGCTGGTATCGCTTCGCGCATCTTGGCCCGTGATTACGGCGTCTCCATATCGAAAGGCCAACTGCGTGCCCAAGGCATCGAGTTGGCACATCAACAGAGCGCCCTTGGCGGTGGCAAGCATCCACTCCCCGAGCACGAGGCGTTTGTACAGGAGGTCATGATCGTCGCGCTTACGGAACACTACGCCCCAGCGGCCCAGGTGCCCTCATCAGTCAGAGCGCTCACGGTGGCTGAAGAGCGGGCGCTGCTGGACCGTCTCAGCGGACGTGAGGCGCACTGAGCCCAAAGCGCCGAGGAGCGATACCCGAGGCCCGCCCGCAAGGCGGGCTTTTTTGCGTCTCCGTGGCAGCAGGAGATTCCCTCGACCATCCCACAACGCGGCATGGGGAGGGTACGGGGGAATCTGGCTCGCGCGGCAACCAACACCCTGTCACGGATTTTCGTGAGTAAAATGGGTCCGGTTATCCAGCGACCCAAGAACTCGCCTCAGGAGCGGCCCATGAATCACAAGGAATACCAAGCCCAGGTCGAGCGGGTGTTCGCTGACACAGCGAGGGCATATGAACGCAGTAGAGGCCCTTGGGGGTTCGCGAGGCAACTGGGAGCGTTTATCGTGGGCGGCGTAGTGACCGCAGGCATGGTCGCCGGGTTCGCCGTGCTGTTGATCCATCTCCACCCCAAGTGACGTTTGGTGCATCGACCGGATTAGCGTCTCTCCTTCTCTATAGAGTTCTGTGCGTTATCTTCGAGAGCCTTGCTGGGCAAGGGTTTGCGACTACATTCGCCCCCCCAGAATCCGAAGGCCGTCGCTGAACACACCCCCTCAGAAACAAACATTGGTCGACCTAATGGGTATGTGGTCGAGACGGCACGGGGCACTCACGCTTCGCATAGCTCCTTGGTCGTCCCCGTGAATCTCCCAGCGACAATCAACACGCTCACATAGCGTCTTTCCTTCTCTATAGGGTTCTGTGCGTTATCTCTGAAACCCTTGCTGGGTAAGGGTTTGCGGCCCATCAAAAAGATAACGCACATCGGCCTATAGAGAGAGGTGAACGCTACACGCGGACCATCGAGCGGCCATCTCTACGCCAGGTGCCGCACTCGCGCCCCATGTCGTCGCGGCCCGTCTCGATGACGCGTCGGGTCAACCGGTCGCCCCAGCGTTCCGCCAGGCCCGCCAGCGCCTCGTCGTTCAGCTTCTTCAGCGAGACCTTAGTGACGTTGCTGGGCTGGTCCGTCAGATACCGCTCCATCGCTTCCGCCACATCCACCACCGGGTCGGGCTCGGAGACCCATTGGACTCCTGGCATCACTTCGCGCAACCGAGAGCGGACCTTGCGGGTCGATGTCGCGTTAGGCAGGTGCATGACCATGCGGCAAGCCTTCCCATTGTCCATGGTCCGACTCGAACCCCGAGCGCTCGCCTGGTAGATGGCGGAGATGGTCTCCGATAGATGCACGTCGCTGACCTCAGCGGTGGTCGTTGAAAGCGCAATGTCCCGCGCCTGGCCGCGCATCTGAGCGTGGACCGCTTCCCGAGGCAGGAACTGAAGCCCCGCCAGCACGACCGTTGTACAAAACTTCAGGTCAGAGCGAGAGGTCTCCTGGCCCCAAGTGAGGAAGTTGACGCGCGGGCGAAGACTCCCTGCGTTCACCGGGTCCACCTCGGCCTTCAGCGGGATTTGCTCGTTCGGGTCGATCCCGGCGCGGCGCAGGCCGTCCCTGAGAATGCCTTCGTAGTCCATGGCGTTCCGTGTTTCCCGCGTCTTGAACGTGAACACCAGCACGTGCTCATCGACGGGCGCGCACTTCACGGCGTTCACCACGTAGTCAATGAAACGCCCCGGCCCCTTGTCGTCTAGGTCAGCAGTCACGGATTCACGACCGGCTGCGAGATGCGTGTGCCGGACGGTGACGTTTTCGAACGTCTTAATGCGGGCATCGTAGCCCACCAGCGCGTCCTTCAGCGTCTTGTCGTATTGGTACAGCATACGCACCCGAAAGGAAGCGTCTAGGACCGCCACGCCCTGGATACCGTCATCTAGGCATGGACGGAAGGTCAGAAGCGCGTCAGCGTGACCTATGCCCGTCACAATGGTGTCCGTGCCGCACATTTCAATGAAGTCCCTGAGCGTCTGGGTATGCGCCCGTAGGTCTTTCGCTGACCTGGAGCCTGATGTCTGCCGCAGTGCGTCGGTAAGCTCTCGGCGGTGCTGGTCGCGTTCGGGCTCCGACAGTTCGATACGGAACGGCTTGGGCTCGCATGCCTTACCGGATTCGGCGGCCTTCGCCTGACGTCGCAATTCGCGTTCAACGGTCTGCTCCACGCCTGCCAGGAAATCCCGAGCGGCCCCGAAAGCCAGGCGACGCGTTGCGGCGTCCATCGCGTCCGCGAGGTCGAGCCAGGTCATCGCTTTGCCCTCGGATCGGAACATGGCTTCATCATTGATGAGCAACGACCGGGGAAGGCCCTGATAGTGATACCAGTCCAGTGCGTTCCCGTTCTTCACCCGCATGTGTGTGCACAGCAGTATCGGGCGTGTGTGCGGAGCAGAGTCGGCGGCCATGCTCGATTTGCCATCGGGCGGGCAGTAGCCAGGCGGCGGGGCTCCAGTGGTCCAGGCGCCGCTCGTGGGGTCCAGATCGTATTTATGAAACAGACCGATGCTGTCGCGCGGGACGCCCGCCTTCACCATCTCGCGAACCAGGTCGCACAGGGATTCAACCTGCTCGCATGCAATGGCGACCGAGAGACTCCCGAGACGCCCAAGGCGATGCGCAGCAGCGCACCAGGCAACGATAGCTTGCGACTTGCCGCTACCGGTGGGAGCGCCGAAGGCTCGGCGGTCACGGGCACCCTCAGCGAGGCGAGTGAAGCCGTCCAGCATCATATTGAGGGCCTTGCGATGGTCCGAGCCCAGGCGGTTTCCATAGGCTTGCAGGCGGGCGCACAGGATGTCCAGCGCGAGGCTGGTGAGGCGCATGCCGGGAGTGGGGATGCCGGTGGACTCGGGGTCGGCCTGGGTCGGCGGGAGTTCTTCGATTGTTGTCATTTCCGGTCGTAAACGAAAAACAGCCCCCGAAGGGGCCGTTGTGAGCGATAGGGTTCTACCCTGTGCGGAGTTAGTCGTCTTCCCAAGCAGCCTTTCGCTTCTCGCGGGCGCGAAGACGCAAGACGTCTCTCAATTCCCGCTCCGCACGTTCGGCAATCTGCGTCGCTGAACGCAGCGCCCGCGCACAGCGCGATATTTCGACGGTCGCGACTCGAAGCGCGTCTGCTGCGGCCTGTAGTGCTATGTCTTCGGGCGCGGGCGCTCGCTTCGTGGTCTGCTGCTGATACCGCCAACTACGGATAGACGACGGGTTCGTCATGTTGCCGGGAATTTCCCCAAGGCTCTCGATGTTGGCGGCGAGCCAAATCGCCGCAGGTGGATCGGGGATGTCATCAAAGCCTTTTGCCCTAAGCCATGCGCCGTAAGCGCCGTGACGTTCGAGGGCCGTTGAATTCTTCCCGACCTCTAGAGCCTCTCCGACCTCACGCCACCATTGGATATGTTCATTCTTAGATTTTTCGCGACGGACTTTTGCCGCTGGTCCAGAGCCGCGCGACACTGACCGTCGAGCAGACGCTGATTCTTTGATACGCGCCCACGCGGCCTGCCCGCGAGTGACCAGCGTCAGGTCGTCCATCAGTTTGATGCGCTTTGTACTTCCGCGAGATTTTGGGCGCTTGGATGTGGTTTCATCTTGGACCGTGCGGTGGATTCGTTGCGTTTGAAGTTTTACGGCGCGATCTCGATACCATTCTCGAATTCCGGCAGGAACGGTTCCCTGCGTGACACGACTCTTGGCGGCGCTCGCGAACTCTTCGGCACCGGTCTGCGCGAGCGCCGGAATGCCTGCGAGATCGTGGGCGTGGCACCAGCGGCCAAAGCTGGCGTTGTCGGGGCACTCCCTGCGACCAATGAGCAGCGCACGCCCCAAAGCCTGCCACTCCCATCGCATTACAGGTCGGGACGCTTGGATGGTCGCCCAGGCTTTGCGCCCGCGAGCGATTAGCTCTGTCTCATCTGCGGTCGTTATCGTGAGGGGATCACACATGGATGGCGACGGCAGTGACGAAGTATTGCTTATGGATGAATCTTCGCAAGCGCTGGTCGCGTATCTGTACGGCCGGGAGCACGCAGCGGACCGGTCATCCAGCGGTGACTATCGCCAATAAAAAAGCCGCCCGAAGGCGGCTTCTCGTGCTGACGAAGATGAATCACTTCCAACCGAATACGTTGGCCAGCGCATCATGAAATCCCTTTTTTTCCGCAGCGGTCCAGTCGCGATCCATTCCGTCAAAGGGGGCGCTCGGCGCGATTTCGCCGTTAGCGATCTTCTGACCAAACTCTTCCAATCCCGCGTCATTGGCAGCGGCCATCTTGAAAGGGACAGCAGAAGGAGTTGCGGTTGTGTCATTGATAGACATAACGAGTCCTCTCGTGTGCAGTGCGTTATTAACCATCTGGATGGTGACGGGTGCCGAAGGATACAGATTGTGCTTGCTGTCCTTGACACTGAAATATTTCACCTCACCACCGCTGTAAATGTCTTTACTCTTCGCCGTCTCGACGCACTTCAATGCGTCGCGATTCTTGATCCAACAGCCTCGCGCATGATCGCGACCTGATCCCGCGAAGTGGGAAACCTCATGCACGTGATAGTCGCCCACCGACATGATCACCGTCCCCGTCGCCTTACTAACGACACAGACAGACATTCCTTTAGTCTCTGTGGGCTGGTGTTCAGGGCTGGTCGGGTTCGTCCGCAGCCAGTGCTTCCATTCCTGAACCCGATCACCCCGTCCGGCAAACATGAAGGCTGCGCCTTCAACTACCTCGATCTTTTCGAAGCCAGTGTCGTCCAGATAAATCAAGTAGTTACCGTACCTGTACGACCACCGCGAGTCTGTGGCAACGACCACAGATGCCCCATCGAATACGTTCGTTGTCATTGTTTTTCAGCACTTTCTGTGCCGCTCTCTTTCTTGCAATGCGTTCTTTTTCTAGCGTCGCGAATTGTGCGCCATACGCAAAAATCACACAAGTCAGACGTAAGTGGATTTCAGTCGATATCGCAACAATTCCACCGCACTCGGCAATTTTTGCCGCCCCGAGACCACTGAGTGCTCGCAGCACTCAGTGTAATCCGAACCGTCAATTTTCGTCAGCAGAGACAACAATAAAAGTATGCGGAACGTTTATTAATCGGTGAAGGCGGGAACGCATTGAGGCTGGTCAAAACGTCGCAGTCGGCTCACGCCTTAGGCCAAGGGATGCGATCCAATGCCGTCTTCATGGCGGGCACCGTAACGTTAGCGGTATAAACTCTCCGTCCACTTGAACCCGTTGCCGCGTGCCCAGTAACTGCGTCGGCGGTCTCGGTGTTCACGCCGACCTCAGCGAGCCACGTGCGAAGGGTGTGGCGAAATCTGTGCGCCCCGTTCAGGCCACCGGAGGGCAGGCCTGCGTATGCACGGAACGCCCTGAGCCACTTAACTGCGACATCGCTGGGGCCTGAGATTGTCCCGTGCATCGCAGGGAACAAAGGACCGCTTAGCTTCGCTGTGGACTGAAGCCAAACTGCAAACCATTGGTTCTGGAGCAAATGATCGGGTAGGGGTACGGTTCGCTCGGACTCAGCAGTCTTGACCGTACCCGCCTCGGCGGTAATGCGAATCACGGTGAGGCCACCGCGCTGTTGAATGTCTTGGGCGCGTAGCTGGGCAATCTCGCCAATGCGTGCCCCGGTGTGCAAGGTCAGCAGCAACATTGCGCGACCCTCGGCGGGACTCACGCCGCGCCAGTGGGGCACTTCGTCCATCTTGTCTGTGAACAGGCAATTACTGAACATAGTCGCGAGTTCCTTGTCCGACCACGGCTCTCGGCGTTGCGCTCCTTCGGTCTTGTCAAAGGTCAGGTCCACCGGGTTGCGCTCGATCAGGTCAAGCTTCACGGCTAGATTCAATAGTGCATTGATGTAGCTGGCGTGATTGTGGGCGGTCTTGTTGCCAAACTTCTGTTTAGGATCGAGCAGGAAAGACACGAACTTTGCGCCGGTAGCCTTCGAGATGTCTTTCAGCTTCGGGTCGCTGGTGGCTAGAGCCCACAGCGCCAGCGCCCGCTTGCACGCGCTGGTGGTCTTCGCTGGCGGTTTGGTCCGCGTAATCCACTCGGGCAGGACATCGGCCAACTTGACCGGAGTTTCCGGCGCAGCTTGATTCCCGGTCGCGTCCCCGGGAGGCTTGGGGGCGGGCGGCGTCTCAACCGACTGCCCTGCATCGCGGGCTTCCACGGCCTCCCATGCCTTCACGATGGCTCGCATGATTCGCCCCAGTCCCACACGCGCAGACGGTTGACCCCAATCCACAACGACCCCGAGCGCCGCGCATGCGGCCAGAGCGGCCTGCTGCGCTGTGTCGAGCCTGCCTCGGCTCAAGTCGGTTCTCACGCCAAACACAATCGACCGGTGGAGGGCGCTAAGGCTGTCATGTTGGGCGTCCCCGAGATAGCTACCGATTGCGTCCCAAGTAGTGTTTCTTACGGGCTTTCCCGTGAGCCAGCCAGGCTGCGTCGGGCTTATGTGCCTCATCACTTGCCCTAACTCATCAGGGTTGAAGCGTATGCCATCATCGAAGGCGAGAATAGCTCGGGCCTCACGGTCGCAGATAAACGCAATTAATTCGTCTGTAATCGGCGTGAACGGAGCAGGGCGTGTGCTAGTCCGCATGTCTTCAAATCGGCGCTTCCACTCCGCAATGATCGCGTGCGCTCGCGCGGACGCCTCGTTGGGATCGGACGTTTTTAGGCTTGCACGGAATGCGTCGGTCGCCGGTTTCCCGTGCGCTTGCTGTGGAAACAGATGGCGTATATCGTCAGGAATGACGACCCGCAGTTGATAGACGGAGCCGCGAAGGCTGACTCCGGTGGGCAGTTTGGACGGCATGTGTGTCGCTCCAGATTGACACACTGCGCCGACACGCTTTCCCTTAGTCATCCCCGTGAAACCCTTGCCAGTGCTGGTTTTCCTTGCCTGGCGGGTTTTCCCAGCGATTGATATTGGTGGAGGCGGCGGGAATCGAACCCGCGTCCAGAAGCACTCTACGACCAGTTCTACATGTGTAGTTCTGTCTTTTGATTTAACCGCAACGACGCGGACGAACACGCTGCGTTACGGCGATTCACTAATTTTTCGACCCGGATGTCGTGACACCACCAAGGCTTAACTGACGTATATGACCTCTGTCGGTATTGCTACCGGTCTTGCGACTCTAGCCCGTCAGTGAACTAGGCAGAGGACGGCAGCCCTTAGGCTGCCAGTGCGAACGTTTCGTCGTTTGCAGTTACGTTTTTCCCGCTGATTTACGAGGTTACGGGGCCTCGACATGCCCTGGCCGCTTCGCAACCCCTGTCGAAACCAGGTCGCCCCCGCAGCTAAGATGCCCTGATATATTGGGCGAAAGAGGATTTTACAATAGTTCGGTAAGCCTGTCCCGATTGTTCTCGGCCGCTATGATCAATCGCGCAGATTCGCCGCGCTCACAGCCCGATTTCGCTCAGCAGCTTTTGCAGTTCCATCGGCGAATGGACGACATAAGTGGCGTGCCATCGGGTCGGCGGGATGTCGTTGCCGCAGTAGCCGTAGGCGGCCGCGACCGTCACCATGCCCGCAGCGAAGCCGGCCTGCACGTCGCGCAGGTCGTCGCCGACATACACCACGCGCTCCGGCGGCAAACCGAGTTCGCGCGCCGCATGCAACAACGGCGCGGGATGCGGCTTCGAATGCGGCGTGGTATCGCCGCTGACCACACAACCGGCGCGCGCATCGAGTCCGAGTTGGGCGACGAGTGGATCGGTCAGTCGCGCGACCTTGTTCGTCACGATGCCCCACCGGACATTGCGGTCGTCGAGGTCGTCGAGCAACGCGTCGATGCCGGGGAACAGCGTCGTTTCGATGCAGAGGTCGGCTTCGTAGTTGGCGAGGAACTCTTCGCGCATCGACGCGAATTCGTGATCGTCCGGTCCGATGCCGAACGCACCGCCGATCAATCCGCGCGCACCCGCCGAGGCGAGCGGACGTAGATCTTCGAGCGGCACCATGTCCATGCCGCGCTCGTGGCGCATTTTATTGACGGCGGCGGCGAGGTCGGGCGCGGTGTCGGCGACCGTACCGTCGAGATCGAACAGAACGGCCTGGCAGAGACCGATCGAGGCTTCGTTGTCTTCGCGCTGGGGCAGGGGCGTAGGATCGGACATGGGCAGTGTAGGAAAGTTAGGTCGCGCGCGTCAGACGTCGCGCCGGCAGGCGAGCATATAGTTCACGCTGGTATCGTCCGACAGCGCGAAATGCTTGCTGAGAGGGTGATACACGATGCCTTTGATCTCCACCGTGCGCAGTCCAGCGGCACGTACGTAGCCCGCCAGTTCCGACGGTTTGATAAAGCGCGCGTAATCGTGCGTGCCCTTCGGCAACATGCGCGCAATGTATTCGGCGCCGATCACCGCGAACAGGTACGACTTCACATTCCGGTTGAGCGTCGAAAAGAACACCCAGCCGCCCGGTTTGACCAGCGTCATGCATGCCTCGACGACACCGGCCGGTTGCGGCACGTGTTCGAGCATTTCCATGCAGGTGACGACGTCGTATGTGCCGGGTTCGCGGGCGGCGAGCGCTTCGGCGGCGATCTCTTCGTAATCGACGGTGACGCCGCTTTCGAGGCTATGCAGATCGGCGACGCCGAGCGCTTGCGTCGACAGATCGATGCCTTTGACATTCGCGCCGCGTCCTGCCATCGATTCCGACAGAATGCCGCCGCCACATCCGATATCCAGCACCCGTTTTCCCGGCAGATGCGCATGGGCGTCGATCCAGCCGAGGCGCACGGGATTCAACTCGTGCAAGGGCTTGAATTCTGCATTCGGGTCCCACCAGCGATGAGCGAGATCGCTGAATTTTTGTAGTTCGTGGGGATCGGCGTTGGTCATGGCAAAGGCGGCCTTGATGAAGACAATGGGCGGGACGGGCAATCAAAGCCCCGAGTATATAGGCCGACGTCGCACCGGGCAAAATAGCGGCGCATCCAAAGGGTGGTATCAGCGGATGATTCGGACCCGTTTCACGCGTTGATTTGACGCGACACAATAAAAAAAGCCCCGCCGAGGCGGGGCTTTTGATTCTGCGGTAACTCGCAGCTTACTGCTTCGAAGTACCGACAACTTCGACTTCCACGCGACGATCCGGTGCGAGGCAGGCGACGAGTTGCTTGTGGTTCTTCTGGTTGCAACCGGTCGTGACCGGGTTGCGCTTGCCCTTGCCTTCCGTGTAGATGCGGTTGGCTTCGATGCCCTTGCTGACCAGGTATGCCTTGACAGCTTGTGCACGACGCAGCGACAGACGGTCGTTGTACTTGTCCGAACCGATGCGGTCGGTGTAGCCCGTCGCAACCACAACTTCCAGGTTCAGCGCGCCGATCTTCGATGCCAGATCGTCCAGCTTTTCCTTGCCAGCCGGCTTCAGGATAGCCTTGTCGAAGTCGAACAGCGCGTCAGCTTGGTACGTGACCTTTTGGCTGACGATAGCGGGCGGCGGCGTAACCGGAGCCGGCGGCGTCGGAGCTTGGGCAACCAGCGCGCCGTCGCACTTTGCGTTAGCGGTAGCCGGGGTCCAGAATGCATCGCGCCAGCAAAGCTCGTTCGTGCCGTTCATCCACACGTATTCGCCGGTGCCGTTCACCCAGTTGTCGTTCGTAGCTTGTCGCGACGCCGGCACCGATTGCGCCATAGCGGATGCAGCCATAACTGCGGTAGCTGCAATGAACGCGAGCTTTGAAAGTTTATTCATATTTCTCCTCTCGAAATTGAGATTACCGCAGGTTTACTGCGAGCTTGTTGACGAAGACAAGTCATACATTGCTCGAAGTATAACATTGGTGCGGAACAAAAGACGCGCTGTGTAGACTTCGAGCCGTGTCTAACTTTGTGCGTTGGCATTTTGCCATATCGTTCCCTTCCGACGATAAAAAAATCAAGACCCCATCCCGCCCCCTATCCAATTGTGGTGCATGAGCAACACACGGCGAGGGGCGTCAGCGGTCCGCCAGTCAAGGCTTCGCGCGAAATTTGCCCACGCATAAAACGGGCCTGACACCGCTTCTGGCACCGTTTTAAATGCGGCCTCGTGGTGCGTCCGGCGCGTCTTCAACTAATAGGTATACGTGTGACGACCCCAGGCCTCGGGCGGGGGTGTCGCACGTGTTAGAATCGCGTGATGCATTGCGCCTGCAATGCTTACGCGAGGGCGCGGCAGCATGCGCGTCCTGGCACGTAAAAGATACGGATAATGGATCAATTCGCCAAAGAGACTCTGCCAATCTCCCTAGAGGAGGAAATGCGCCGTTCGTATCTCGATTACGCGATGAGCGTGATCGTGGGGCGTGCGCTTCCCGATGTCCGCGATGGCCTGAAGCCGGTCCACCGGCGCGTGCTGTACGCGATGCACGAACTCAACAACGACTGGAACCGTGCCTACAAGAAGTCCGCTCGTATCGTCGGCGATGTGATCGGTAAATATCACCCGCACGGCGACACCGCTGTCTACGACACCATCGTCCGGATGGCGCAGAACTTCTCGCTGCGCTACATGCTGGTGGACGGTCAAGGTAACTTCGGTTCCGTCGACGGCGACAACGCCGCGGCCATGCGGTACACCGAAATCCGCATGGCGAAGATCGGTCACGAACTGCTCGCCGACATCGACAAGGAAACGGTCGACTTCCAGCCGAACTACGACGGCAGCGAAAACGAACCGGCCATTCTGCCGGCGCGGATTCCCAATCTGCTGATCAACGGTTCGTCGGGGATCGCGGTCGGGATGGCAACCAACATTCCGCCGCACAACCTGAACGAAGTTGTCGACGCTTGCCAGCATCTGCTGAAAAACCCGGAAGCGACGATCGACGAACTGATCGAGATCGTTCCGGCGCCGGATTTCCCGACCGCCGGCATCATCTACGGCGTCGCCGGCGTGCGCGATGGCTATCGCACGGGCCGCGGCCGCGTCCTGATGCGCGCGCTCACGCACTTCGAAGAGATCGACCGCGGTCAGCGCATGTCGATCATCGTCGACGAGTTGCCGTATCAGGTGAACAAGCGCTCACTCCTCGAGCGCATCGCCGAACTGGTCAACGAGAAGAAGCTCGAAGGCATTTCCGATATTCGCGACGAATCCGACAAGAGCGGCATGCGTGTCGTGATCGAGTTGAAGCGCGGTGAAGTGCCCGAAGTCATTCTTAACAATCTGTACAAAGCAACGCAGCTTCAGGACACGTTCGGCATGAACATGGTCGCGCTCGTCGACGGCCAGCCGAAGTTGTTGAACCTGAAGGAAATGCTGTCGTGCTTCCTGTCGCATCGTCGGGAAGTGCTGACGCGGCGCACGGTGTACGAACTGCGCAAGGCGCGCGAGCGCGGTCACGTGCTCGAAGGCCTCGCCGTCGCGCTCGCGAACATCGACGAATTCATCGCGATCATCAAGGCTGCGCCGACGCCGCCTATCGCGAAGCAGGAATTGATGATGCGTCCGTGGGATTCGTCGCTGGTTCGCGAGATGCTGTCGCGCGCCGAGACGGATAACGCCACGATGGGTGGTCGCGATGCGTATCGTCCGGACGGATTGAATCCGGCATTCGGTATGCAGACTGACGGCCTGTACCGTCTGTCCGACACGCAGGCGCAGGAAATCCTGCAAATGCGTTTGCAACGCCTGACGGGTCTCGAGCAAGACAAGATCATCGGCGAATATCGCGACGTGATGGCGGAAATCGCGGATCTGCTCGACATCCTCGCGCGTCCGGAGCGTATTACGGCAATCATCGTCGACGAACTGACGTCCATTCGCGCCGAATTCGGCGATGCGCGCCGCTCGAAGATCGAGCTGAACGCAACCGAGCTGAACACCGAAGACCTGATCACGCCGCAAGACATGGTCGTCACCATGTCGCATGCGGGTTACGTGAAATCGCAGCCGTTGTCCGAATATAGCGCCCAGAAGCGCGGCGGTCGCGGCAAGCAGGCCACGGCGATGAAGGAAGACGACTGGATCGACACGCTGTTCATCGCGAACACGCACGATCACATTCTGTGCTTTTCGAATCGTGGTCGCGTGTACAGCGTGAAGGTCTACGAAGTGCCGCAAGGTTCGCGGAACTCGCGCGGTCGTCCGATCGTCAACATTTTCCCGCTGCAGGACGGCGAGAAGATTACGGTTGTCTTGCCGGTGAAGGAATTCTCGGCGGATAAATTCGTGTTTATGGGCACCGCGTTAGGAACCGTAAAAAAGACGCCGCTAGAAGCCTTCAGCCGCGTGTTGCGCAAGGGTATTATTGCGGTCGGTCTGGACGACGGTGATTACCTGATTGGTGCTGCAATCACCGATGGCCAGCACGATGTGATGCTGTTCTCGGATTCGGGCAAGGCAGTTCGCTTCGATGAAAACGACGTGCGTCCGATGGGCCGCGAAGCGCGCGGCGTGCGTGGCATGCAGCTCGACGACGGTCAGAACGTCATCGCGCTGCTGGTCGCGGGCGACGAACTGCAATCGGTGCTGACGGCAACCGAAAACGGTTTCGGCAAGCGCACGCCGATCACCGAGTACACGCGCCATGGTCGCGGCACGAAGGGCATGATCGCGATCCAGACGTCCGAGCGGAACGGCAAGGTGGTCGCCGCAACGCTGGTGGATGGCGAGGGGCAGATCATGCTGATCACCGATACAGGCGTGCTGATTCGCACGCGTGTGTCGGAAATCCGCGAAATGGGGCGTGCAACCCAAGGTGTTACACTCATCAGCCTCGATGAGGGCACGAAGCTCTCCGGTCTGCAACAGGTTGCCGAGGCGGAAGCAGAAGTGGAAGGCGACGCCGAAGGTCCCGCTGACGTCGACGGAAGCGGTGAGGAAGGTGGCGCAGCCTGATCTGCATCACATCGGTTTCAGTAATTGCATGAAAGCCGCGTGGACGAGACTGGCGTATCCGGCATGACCGGAGCGCAGTCCGCGTGGCGAGCTATACGACTAATTTCTCTTTGGGAGTAATGATGCAAAAACGATTCAAACAATTGATGTTGCTGGCCGCTTTCGTGCCGACCTTCGCGATGGCTCAAGCACTTCAAGCCCAGCAACCGGCCGCTCCGGCAGCACCTGCCGCTGCAGCCCCGGTCGATCCGGCAAAGCAAGCCGCGATCAAGGACCTGCTGGATGCGATCGACGCGCAAAAGCTCGTCGGCGCAATCGGTAACAGCGCACAAATGCAAGCGAAGCAACTGGTTCCGGCAATCCTGTCCGACGCACTGTCGGAAAACAAGACGCTGAACGACAAGCAAAAGCAAGCGTCGGTTCCGGCACTGCAAAAGAACGCCGTGCCGAAGCTGGTTGACTCGGCAGGTCAGGTGTTCGCAACGGATTCGTTCCGTCAGGACGCAATGGCTGCCCAGTACGACGCTTACGCAAAGTACTACAGCACGCAGGAAATCAAGGATCTGACCACGTTCTACAAGAGCCCGACGGGCCGCAAGTTCATCCAGGTCCAGGACCAGGTTGGCCGCGACGTCGTGAACGGTCTGATGCAGAAGTACATGCCGCAATCGATCAAGGCAACGCGCGACCAGGCTGACAAGGAAGTCGCCGCAGTCAAGCCGGCCAAGTAATCGGTTCAGGCTGAGTTACCGCAATCGCGGTCAATGCACGGAGGGCGCTTCACGGTGCCCGGTGTTTGGCGGGTTGCCGGTGACAATGCGATAATGGCCGTTTGCGCACACGCGCAAACGGCCATTTTCTTTTTCGGGCGCGAATTCGCTGTTTTCTCGCTACGCGCCTGCTTCCGGGAACTCCACGATGCGTGTTTTCAATTTCTCCGCGGGACCTGCGGCAATGCCCGAAGAAGTGCTGCGCCAGGCCGCCGACGAAATGCTCGACTGGCATGGCAGCGGCATGAGCGTGATGGAGATGAGCCATCGCGGCAAAGAATTCATGTCGATTCACGAGGAAGCGCTGACCGATCTGGGCGATCTGCTCGGCATTCCGTCCACGCACCGCGCACTGTTTCTGCAAGGCGGCGGTCTCGCCGAAAACGCCATCGTGCCGATGAACCTGCTCGGCAACAAGCCGCGCGTGGACTTCGTGATCACGGGTTCGTGGTCGCAAAAGTCGTTCAAGGAAGCGCATCGCTACGGTAACGCGCACATCGCCGCGACCGGCGAAACGCCTGAAGGCTTTACGCGTGCGCCGCGCCGCGCGGAATGGCAGTTGTCGGACGATCCGGCCTACGTGCATCTGTGCACGAACGAGACCATTCACGGCGTCGAAACCTTCGAGATTCCCGATCTCGGCGACATTCCGCTGGTGGCCGACGTGTCGTCGCATATCCTGTCGCGCCCGATGGACGTCGCGCGCTACGGCGTGATGTTCGGCGGCGCGCAAAAGAATATCGGCATGGCGGGCGTCACGCTCGTGATCGTGCGCGAAGATCTGCTCGATCGCGCGATGCCCATTTGCCCGTCGGCTTTCGAATGGAAGACCGTCGCGGATAACAATTCGATGTACAACACGCCGCCAACCTATGCGATCTACGTCGCCGGGCTGGTGTTCAAGTGGTTGAAGAAGCAGGGCGGTCTTGCCGCGATGGAAGCGCGCAACGTCGAAAAGGCGCAATTGCTGTACGACGCGATCGACGCCAGCAGCTTCTACCGGAACAAGGTCGAACGCGCGTCGCGTTCGCGGATGAACATTCCGTTCTTCCTCGCCGACGAATCGCGCAACGAAGATTTCCTGGCCGGCGCAAAGGCGCGCGGGCTGGTGCAGCTGAAGGGCCACAAGTCCGTCGGCGGCATGCGGGCGTCGATTTACAACGCGGTGCCGCTCGAAGGCGTTAAAGCGCTCGTCGAGTATATGAAGGAATTCGAACAACGCAGCGCCTGAGCGTCAGCTTCAGACTGTCGGGCACGCGCTTTCCCGCACTTACCGCGCATTTTCAGGCTAGGCCGTATTCAGCATGGACGACGAACTTAATTCACGACTCAAACCTCTGCGTGAGCGCATCGATGCGCTCGACGCGCAACTCATCGCACTTCTGAATCAGCGCGCCGCCGTCGCGCTCGAAGTGGGCGAAGTGAAGAAGCATTTCAACGCGCCGGTGTTTCGTCCCGAGCGCGAGCAGCAGGTCATTGCACGTCTGCAGGATATGAGCGCCGGGCCGCTCGCCGACGATCACATCAGCGCAATCTGGCGCGAGATCATGGCGGCCAGCCGCGCGCTCGAAAAAACCATCAAGGCCGCGTTTCTTGGGCCGGTCGGGACGTATAGCGAACAGGCGATGCACGAGTACTTCGGTCGCTCGATCGAAGGGCTGCCGTGTCCGTCGATCGACGAAGTGTTCCGCTCGGTCGAGGCGGGCGCTGCCGAATTCGGCGTCGTGCCGGTCGAAAACTCCACTGAAGGCGCAGTGTCGCGCACGCTCGATCTGCTGCTCGAATCGCAACTGCTGATCGGTGGCGAACTGGCTTTGCCGATCCATCACAATCTGTTGACGCTGAACGGCGGTTTGTCGGGCGTGACGCGCGTGTGCGCGCACGCGCAGGCGCTCGCGCAGTGTCAGGGCTGGCTCGCGGCGAATGCGCCGCATCTGGAGCGCCAGGCCGTGTCGAGCAATGCGGAAGCGGCGCGTCTCGCGTCGGAAGATCCGACTGTCGCGGCCATCGCGGGCGACCGCGCGGCCACGCATTACGGCTTGCAGGTCGCGTTTGCGCTGATCCAGGACGATCCGCACAATCGCACGCGCTTCGTGATGATGGGCAAGGACCCGGTCGGCATCAGCGGTTACGACAAGACGTCGCTGATCGTGTCGGTGAAGAACGAGCCGGGCGCGGTGTTCAAGCTGCTGGAGCCGCTCGCGCGTCATGGCGTGTCGATGACGCGTTTCGAATCGCGTCCCGCGCGCGTCAGTCGATGGGAGTACTACTTCTATATCGATCTCGAGGGTCATCGCGACGAACCGGCGGTTGCCGCCGCACTCGCCGAACTCGGCCAGAAAGCCGCGTTCCTGAAGATTCTCGGCTCGTACCCGCGCGCGCGTTGATTCGCCGCCGCGCCGCCGTCGCACACATTCAATCAATCGCTGTCCGGAGAGACTCATGACTACGCCATTCGGCCCTTCCTACGTGCGCGCGATCGCGCCTTATATCGCCGGCAAACCGATTTCGGAAGTCGCGCGTGAGTTTGGTCTGGACGAAGCGGCCATCGTGAAGCTCGCGTCGAACGAAAACCCGCTTGGCATGCCGGAATCCGCGTTGCGCGCGATGACTCAGGCGGCCAGCGAACTCGGCCGTTACCCGGATTCGAACGCATTCGAACTGAAGGCGGCGCTGGCGGCACGCTACGACGTCCCGGCCGACTGGATCACGCTCGGCAACGGCAGCAACGACATTCTCGAAATCGCCGCGCACGCGCTGGTTCAAAAGGGCGAAGCGATCGTCTACGCGCAGTATTCGTTCGCGGTGTATGCGCTGGCCACGCAAGGGATCGGCGCACGCGCGATCGTCGTGCCGGCCGTCGATCACGGTCACGATCTCGACGCGATGCTTGCCGCGATCACCGACGACACGCGGTTGATGTTCGTCGCGAATCCGAATAATCCGACGGGCACGTTTATCGAAGGTCCGGCGCTCGAAGCGTTCTTGGACAAGGTGCCGCGTCACGTTGTCGTCGTGCTGGACGAGGCGTACACCGAGTATTTGCCGCAAGACAAGCGCTACGACGCGATTGGCTGGACGCGCCGTTACCCGAATCTGATGGTGTCGCGCACGTTTTCGAAGGCGTACGGTCTGGCCGGTTTGCGCGTTGGGTTTGCGATCGCGCAGCCGGAACTGACGGATCTGCTGAACCGTCTGCGTCAGCCGTTCAACGTGAACACGCTCGCGCAGGCGGCTGCGATCGCCGCGCTGAACGACGCCGAATTCCTCGAAAAGAGCGCGACGCTCAACGCGCAAGGTTATCGCCGTCTGACCGAAGCGTTCGACACACTCGGCCTTCAATATGTGCCGTCGTACGGCAACTTCGTGCTGGTGCGTGTCGGCGACGACGCGGACGCCGGCAACCGCGTGAACCTCGCGCTGCTGAAGCAGGGCGTGATCGTGCGGCCGGTCGGCAACTACGGTTTGCCGCAATGGTTGCGCATCACGATCGGCCTGCCGGCAGAAAATGAAGCGTTCATCGCCGCGCTCGAAAAGGCGCTTGCCTGATCGTGACGTGCGATCCCGGCCGGGCGTCGCGTCCGGCCGCTACGCGATGAATCCACCCCGCGCGCCGTCAGGCGCGCTTTTTCCATAACCGTCGTGGCCGCATTCTCATTTAACAAACTGGTGATTTTCGGCGTCGGGCTGATCGGCGGATCGCTTGCGCGCGGACTGCGCGAGCACGGCGATGTCGATGGCGCGCGTCAGGTGATCGGCGTCGGCCGTTCGGCCGCGTCCACCGCGCGTGCGCTCGAACTCGGCGTGATCGACGCGAGTGCGTCTTTGACCGACGACGCCGCGTTGCGTGACGCGCTGGACGGCGCGGACATCGTGCTGCTTGCCGCGCCCGTCGCGCAGACGCAGCCTTTGCTCGAACGGCTCGCGCCGTTTCTGTCGTCCGACACGATTATCACCGACGCTGGCAGTACGAAATCCGACGTCGTCGCGGCCGCGCGCGCAGCACTGGGCGAGCGGATCGTCCAGTTCGTGCCGGGCCACCCGATTGCCGGACGCGAATCGAGCGGCGTCGATGCGGCGTTGCCGGATCTGTACGTCGACCGCAACGTCGTGTTGTGCGCGTTGCCGGAAAACGCACCGGGTTCGGTCGCGCGGATCGCTGCGATGTGGCGCGCCACCGGCGCTACCGTCCGCGAAATGGATCCGGCGCAGCATGATCGCGTGTTCGCGTCGGTTAGCCATTTGCCGCACGTGTTGTCGTTCGCATTGGTCGAGCAGATTCTCAATTCGTCCGATGCCGCGCTGAAGTTTTCTTTTGCCGCCGGCGGCTTCCGCGATTTCACGCGGATTGCGGCGTCGAGTCCTGAAATGTGGCGCGATGTCTGCGTGGCCAATCGCGCCGCGCTGCTCGACGAACTGGACGCTTACACGGCGGTGCTCGCGCGTCTGCGCGCGGCCATCGAAGCCGGCGACGGCGCTGCGCTCGAAGCGGTGTTCGCCCGCTCGCGCATCGCCCGAACCGAATGGCAGACGCAACGCGGCGCGGTCAATGTGACCAACGACGCGTCGAAATAACCGACACAGGATCTCTCATGGACTACCTCGATCTCGGACCGTTCTCCCGTGCTTCCGGCACGATTCGTCTGCCCGGCTCGAAGAGCATTTCGAACCGTGTGTTGTTGCTAGCCGCGCTCGCCGAAGGCGAGACGACGATCACCAACCTGCTCGATTCCGACGACACGCGCGTGATGCTGGCCGCGCTCGAAACGCTCGGCGTGAAGCTCAACCGCGACGGCGACACCTGCGTCGTCACCGGCACGCGTGGCGCTTTCACCGCGCGTCGCGCCGATCTGTTCCTCGGCAATGCGGGCACGGCGGTGCGTCCGCTGACGGCGGCGCTGGCTGTGAACGGCGGCGACTATCGCGTGCACGGCGTGCCGCGCATGCATGAGCGGCCGATCGGCGATCTGGTCGACGGGCTGCGTCAGATCGGCGCCGTGATCGACTACGAAGCCAACGACGGCTATCCGCCGCTGCGGATTCGTCCCGCGCAGATCAACGCCGACGCGCCGATCCGCGTGCGCGGCGATGTGTCGAGCCAGTTTCTGACGTCGCTGCTGATGACGCTGCCGTTGCTGCGCACCGAAAGTGGCGCGACGACCGTGCAGGTCGACGGTGAACTGATCTCCAAGCCCTATATCGAGATCACGATCAAGCTGATGGCGCGCTTCGGCATCAACGTCGAGCGTCACGGCTGGCATCGGTTCGTCGTGCCGTCCGGGCAACGCTACCAGTCGCCGGGCAAGATCATGGTCGAAGGCGACGCGTCGTCGGCGTCTTACTTTCTGGCGGCCGGCGCGCTGGGCGGTGGACCGCTGCGCGTCGAAGGCGTCGGGCGGGAGAGCATTCAGGGCGACGTCGGTTTTGCCGACGCGCTGATCCGGATGGGCGCGAACCTGACGATGGGCGACGACTGGATCGAAGTGCGCGGTGTGGGCCACGATCACGGCAAGCTCGAACCGATCGACATGGACTTCAACCTGATTCCGGACGCGGCAATGACGATCGCCGTCGCGGCGCTGTTCGCCGACGGCACGTCCACCTTGCGCAATATCGCGAGCTGGCGCGTGAAGGAAACCGACCGGCTGGCGGCCATGGCGACCGAGTTGCGCAAGCTGGGCGCGAAGATCGAAGAGGGCGCAGATTACCTGGTCGTCACGCCGCCGTCGCAACTGACGCCGCCGGCCGATCTGATCCCGAACGCCGCAATCGATACCTACGACGATCACCGGATGGCGATGTGTTTCTCGCTGGTGAGCCTGCTCGGCGTGCCGGTGCGCATCAACGACCCGAAGTGCGTGGCAAAGACTTTCCCCGACTATTTCGAGCGCTTTCTGGCGCTTGCCCAACCCTGACTCCGACGACCGACGTGCGACTCCCTAGATGAAACCGACCCGTCCCTTTCACCAGACGCCCGTCATTACGATCGACGGCCCGACCGCTTCCGGCAAGGGAACGGTGGCCGCGCTGGTCGCCGCTGAACTTGGCTTCCACCTGCTGGACAGCGGCGCGCTTTACCGGCTCGCGGCGCTGGCAAGCCTGCGCTACAGCATCGAATCCGACGACGCCGACGCGCTTGCCAAGCTGGTCGGCGATCTCCACATCACGTTCCGCGAAGGTCTCGCGCAACTCGACGGCGTCGATGTATCCGCTGAAATCCGCAAGGAAGAGATCGGCAATCGCGCGTCCGCGATTGCGGTTCATGCGCCCGTGCGCGCCGCGCTGGTGGCGCGCCAGCGGGCGTTTCGCAAGGAGCCGGGCCTCGTCGCCGACGGCCGCGACATGGGCACGGTGATCTTCCAGGATGCCCCGCTGAAGGTGTTTCTGACGGCAAGCGTGGAGGCCCGCGCGGCCAGACGGCATAAGCAATTGATCCAAAAAGGATTTTCTGCTAATATTGATAACTTGCTCCGGGATTTGCGTGAGCGCGATGCGCGAGACAGTCAGCGCGCAGCCGCGCCGCTCAAGCCTGCAGCGGATGCGCAGCTGCTGGATACTTCGGCGTTATCGGTCGACCAGGCGGTCGAACAGGTGATCAAGTGGTTCCGGGTAGTGACGCCGCGCAGTGTCAGTTGAGCGTGTGGCGGCATCCCAGGTAATACGTAGTTCAGGCAGTCGTAGTCGTGTAGGTGCTCCGTGTAACGCGTGGAGCGTGTTTTAACCCCTTAACCCCGCTTGGCGTTCGCACTCTAGCCGTACTGGCTCACCGTTCAGGTAAGCCCGGCATCGCGAAGACCATGCAAATTCTGATTTTTATGTCCGACCTGCAAACCTCCAACCCGAATACCGAATCTTTTGCGGCTCTGTTCGAAGAGTCGCTGACCAAGCAAGACATGCGCGCCGGCGAAGTGATTTCCGCCGAAGTCGTGCGTGTTGACCACAACTTCGTGGTCGTCAACGCTGGTCTCAAGTCCGAAGCCTACATCCCCCTCGAAGAATTCCTGAACGACGCGGGTGAAGTGGAAGTGCAGGCGGGCGACTTCGTTTCGGTCGCGATCGACGCACTCGAAAACGGCTACGGCGACACCATCCTGTCGCGCGACAAGGCGAAGCGTCTGGCTTCGTGGCTGTCGCTGGAAAAAGCGCTCGACAACAACGAACTCGTGACCGGCACGATCACGGGCAAGGTCAAGGGCGGCATGACCGTGATGGTCAACGGCATCCGCGCGTTCCTGCCGGGTTCGCTGGTCGACACGCGTCCGGTCAAGGACACGACCCCGTACGAAGGCAAGACGCTGGAGTTCCGCGTTATCAAGCTCGACCGCAAGCGTAACAACGTCGTGCTGTCGCGCCGCGCTGTGATCGAAGCGACCCAAGGCGAAGAGCGCGCAAAGCTGCTCGAAACGCTGAAGGAAGGCGCGATCGTGGAAGGCGTGGTGAAGAACATCACCGACTACGGCGCGTTCGTGGACCTCGGCGGTATCGACGGCCTGCTGCACATCACCGACATCGCATGGCGTCGTGTGCGTCACCCGAGCGAAGTTCTGTCGGTTGGCCAGGAAGTTACCGCGAAGATCCTCAAGTTCGACCAAGAGAAGAACCGCGTTTCGCTGGGTATCAAGCAACTGGGCGACGATCCGTGGGAAGGCATTTCCCGCCGTTACCCGTCGGGCACGCGCCTGTTCGGTAAGGTTACGAACATCACCGACTACGGCGCATTCGTCGAAGTGGAATCGGGCATCGAAGGCCTGGTTCACGTGTCGGAAATGGACTGGACGAACAAGAACGTTGCACCGTCGAAGGTTGTTCAGCTGGGCGACGAAGTCGAAGTCATGGTTCTCGAGATCGACGAAGACCGCCGTCGTATCAGCCTCGGCATGAAGCAATGCAAGCCGAACCCGTGGGATGACTTCAGCCGCAACTTCAAGAAGGGCGACAAGCTGCAAGGCGCAATCAAGTCGATCACCGACTTCGGCGTCTTCATCGGTCTGCCGGGCGGCATCGACGGTCTGGTTCACCTGTCGGACCTGTCGTGGAGCGAAACGGGCGAAGAAGCAGTCCGCAAGTACAAGAAGGGCGACGAAGTGGAAGCGATTGTTCTCGGCATCGACGTCGAGAAGGAACGCATTTCGCTGGGCATCAAGCAGCTCGAAGGCGACCCGTTCAGCAACTTCGTTGCAATGAACGACAAGGGTTCGATCGTCGACGGCGTGGTCAAGTCGGTGGACGCAAAGGGTGCAGTGGTTCAGCTGTCGGCAGAAGTCGAAGGCTACCTGCGCGCTTCGGAAATCGCACAAGACCGCGTGGAAGATGCACGCAACGTGCTGAAGGACGGCGACAAGGTCAACGCGATGATCATCAACATCGATCGCAAGTCGCGTGGTATCAACCTGTCGATCAAGGCTAAGGATTCGGCTGAACAACAGGAAGCGATTCGCGGCTTGGCAGCTGATACGAGCTCGGCCGCAACCGGCACGACGAACCTCGGCGCGCTGCTGAAGGCCAAGCTCGACGGCCAGAATCAGTAAGCCTTAAGAGGTCTGCTGCAGTATGACCAAATCGGAATTGGTCGCCCAGCTGGCTACGCGATTTCCGCAGCTTGTACTTAAAGATGCGGATTTCGCGGTGAAGACGATGCTCGATGCGATGTCCGAGGCACTTGCCAAGGGCCATCGCATTGAAATTCGCGGCTTCGGCAGCTTCGGCCTGAATCGTCGTCCTTCCCGCGTCGGGCGTAATCCGAAGTCGGGTGAGAAGGTGTTGGTACCTGAGAAGTACGTACCGCACTTCAAGCCTGGCAAGGAACTGCGCGAACGGGTCGATCAACGTTCGGGCGAGCCGCTGAAAGACGAACAGCCGGACGACGATCTGTAAATCGGCACTGTGACGTTTCGCAGTGTTGTTGTTGATCGTCAGCGGCCAAAGCCAGACGGCAAAGACCAGAAAAAGCGCCTACGGGCGCTTTTTTTTCGTCTGTCGATCGTGATTTTGGGGGCGCGTGCGGCGCGGTCCGCAGATTGCTCGATGTTACGGAACGTGCGTTCGCATAAACTCCTGTAAGCCGCCGGTTCATGCGTCAGCCCGTGTGTTGCTGCCCACCGTCGAGGCCTTCCTTTACAATACGGGTCACTTCGGCGCGGGCAACACCGTGGCGCGACGCGTCATCAAGCCG
The DNA here is from genome assembly GCF_028283785.1 of Paraburkholderia sp. GTDB lineage: Bacteria > Pseudomonadota > Gammaproteobacteria > Burkholderiales > Burkholderiaceae > Paraburkholderia. The sequence goes on from NZ_JAPWKB010000019.1 coordinate 521,733, forward strand.
GCGTCACCCCGCAACTGCCGTCAAGAGACCTATTCATGAAATTTATCGTCTGGTTGATCCGCGTGCTGGTGTTCGTGCTGCTGTTGGTGCTCGCACTGTCCAATACGCAAACCGCTACGCTGAATTTCCTCGCCGGCTACGCGTGGTCGGCACCGCTGATTCTGATCGGCCTGGCGTTCTTCGTCGTTGGCTTGCTGGCCGGACTGATTTCGTCGATGCCGGCGTCGGTTCGGCTGCGCCTCGAAAACGGCCGTCTGAAGCGCGAATTGCGTGTCGCGCGTGAAGCGCCGACCGTCGTCGAGCCGCAACCGCCGATGCCGCCGCTGATCTAGCCATTCCTCCGCCGCGTGCGCCGCACGCGGCTTTCGCTTCTGCATTCCCGACCAATCGCATGGATCTAGACTTCTGGTGGCTGCTCATCGTACCCGTCGCTTTCGCGCTCGGCTGGATGGCCGCGCGTTACGACCTCAAGACGCTGTTGTCCGAGAGCGCCAATCTGCCGCGTTCGTATTTCCGCGGCCTTAACTTTCTGCTCAACGAGCAACCCGATCAGGCAATCGACGCGTTTATCGAAGTTGTCAAACTCGATCCGGAAACGGTCGAGTTGCACTTCGCGCTCGGCAATCTGTTTCGCCGTCGCGGCGAGACCGACCGCGCGATCCGCGTCCATCAGAATCTGCTGAGCCGCGTGGACCTGCCGGTCACCGAGCGCGATCACGCGATGTACGAACTCGGCCAGGATTTCCTGAAGGCGGGTCTGCTGGATCGCGCGGAAGAAACCTTCCGGTCGCTCGAAGCGGGCGACTACGCGCTCGGCGCGCAGCGCGCACTGCTGACGATCTACGGCATCGAGAAAGACTGGGTGAAGTCGATCGAAATCGCGCGTCATCTGGAAACGATGGGCGCGGATTCGCTGGCGAAGGAAATCGCGCAATTCCACTGCGAACTCGCGCAGGAAGCGCTACAACAGAAGAAGCCCGACGACGCGCGCAACCAGTTGAATCTCGCGTTGAAGGCCAATCCGCAAAGCGTGCGCGCGACGATCCTGTTTGGCGACGTCGATGCGGCGGGCGGCGAGCAGCAGGCGGCGATCACGCAGTGGCAGCGCGTCGAGGAACAGAACGCCGCGTATCTGCCTCTGGTTGCCGAAAAGCTGATGAAAGCGTACGACGCGACCGGCAATCCGCAAGCGGGTGCCGATCTGCTGACCACGTGGGTGGACCGTTATCCGTCGAACGATCTGCTGGATGTCGCATATCAGCACGTCGCGACGTTGCGCGGTCCCGAGGCGGCGCACACGCTGGCGCGCACGCAGATGCAGAAGTCGCCGAATCTCGCCGGCATGACGCGTTTGCTCGAAGCGCAGCAGGCAACGGCTGAAGAACCGCGTCGCAGCGAACTGGAACTGATGCGTACGCTGCTGCGGCAGCGCACCAAAAATTTGCCACGTTATACATGCCAGAATTGCGGTTTCCGGGCGCGTCTCTTCTACTGGCAATGCCCGGGCTGTAGCGGCTGGGAAACTTACGCACCGCGCCGGGTCGAACCGATCACGGCGTCGAACTGAACGCGCGGCGCCCGCACGGCCGCAACCGGCCTCGTCGCACGCGGGCCGCAGCGTGCGGCTGATGTAACCCGGCCAACGGGTCCGGCGAAACGCCGGGCCTGAGACGGCAAAGGGCAAAAGACCACAAGCGGAACAAGCGGCCCAGGCTGCGCACTCCGCGCCGGGGCGTCACGAAACCGCACTGAATCAACCGGACAGACGACCGGAACCTTTACCGGAACGCGTATGAAAATCACCATTATCGGCACGGGCTATGTCGGCCTCGTCACAGGCGCGTGCCTCGCCGAAATCGGCCACGACGTCTTTTGCCTCGACGTCGATCCGCGCAAGATCGAAACCCTCAACAATGGCGGCGTGCCGATCCACGAGCCGGGTTTGCTCGAGATCATCAAGCGCACGCGCGCAGCCGGCCGCATCACGTTTTCGACGGATATCCAGGCCAGCGTCGCGCACGGCGACGTGCAGTTCATCGCGGTCGGCACGCCGCCCGACGAAGACGGCTCCGCCGACTTGCAGTACGTGCTCGAGGCCGCGCGCAATATCGGCCGCACGTTATGCAAACGGCTTCAAGGTGATCGTCGATAAATCGACGGTGCCGGTCGGCACTGCGCAGCGTGTGCGCGCCGTGGTCGAAGAAGAGCTCGCGAAGCGCGGTCTGTCGGACAGCGAGCAACATCGCTTCTCGGTCGTGTCGAATCCCGAGTTTCTGAAAGAAGGCGCGGCCGTCGACGATTTCATGCGTCCAGACCGGATCGTGATCGGCAGCGACGAAGACGCATCCGGCCAGAAAGCGCGCGAACTGATGAAGCGCCTGTACATGCCGTTCAATCGCAATCACGAACGCACGATGTACATGGATGTGCGTTCGGCGGAATTCACGAAATACGCGGCCAACGCGATGCTCGCCACGCGAATTTCGTTCATGAACGAAATGGCGAATCTGGCGGATCGCGTCGGCGCGGACATCGAAGCGGTGCGTCGCGGCATCGGTTCCGACCCGCGTATCGGCTATCACTTCCTGTATGCGGGTTGCGGTTATGGCGGCTCCTGCTTCCCGAAGGACGTGCAGGCGCTGATCCGCACGGCGAGCGAGATCGGCCAGAATCTGCGCATCCTCGAAGCCGTCGAAGAAGTGAACTACCAGCAGAAGGAAACGCTGGTGCGCAAGATCACCGGGCAGCTCGGCGACGATCTGACCGGCCGCACGTTCGCCGTGTGGGGCCTTGCGTTCAAGCCGAATACCGACGACATGCGCGAAGCGCCGAGCCGTCGCGTGATCGCCGATCTGCTGGCGCGCGGCGCGACCGTGCGCGCCTATGATCCGGTTGCGGTGACGGAAGCGCGTCGCGTGTTCGCGCTCGATCTGCACGACGCGCCGGAACATCTCGCCCGCCTGCATTTCGCCGCCACGCAGGACGAGACGCTGACGGGCGCGGACGCGCTCGTGATCGTCACGGAATGGAAAGAATTCAAGAGCCCTGACTTCATGCATCTGAAGTCGGTGCTGAAAACGCCGCTGATTTTCGACGGCCGCAATCTGTACGAACCGGACGCGATGACCGAACTCGGCATTGACTATCACTCGATCGGACGCCCTTATGCACGACCTTCCGCAAACTCCGACCGCGCCTGAGCGCACGCCAATCGGCGCCACGCCGGTACCTGAAACCGGCGTCGTGCCGCGCACGCAACTGGGCGGCGCACGTGTGCTGGTGGTCGGCGACGTAATGCTCGACCGTTACTGGTTCGGCGACGTCAATCGTATATCGCCGGAAGCGCCGGTGCCCGTGGTCCATGTGCAACGCCAGGAAGATCGGCTCGGCGGCGCGTCGAACGTGGCGCGCAACGCCGTCGCGCTCGGTGCGCAAGCCGGTTTGCTATGCGTGATCGGCCACGACGAACCGGGCGAACGCATCATCCAGTTGCTCGGCGACAGCGGCGTCACGCCGTTCATCGAACGCGATCCGGCGTTGCTGACCACCATCAAGCTGCGCGTGCTGTCGCGTCAGCAACAGTTGCTGCGCGTCGATTTCGAGAATCTGCCCGCGCACGAAGTGCTGCTCGCGGGTCTCGCGCGCTTCGACGACCTGCTGCCGTCGCACGACGTGATCCTGATGTCGGATTACGCGAAGGGCGGCCTCACGCACGTGACGAAGATGATCGCGAATGCGCGCGCGGCGGGCAAACCGGTGCTGGTCGATCCGAAGGGCGACGACTGGGAACGCTATCGCGGCGCGACGCTCATCACGCCGAATCGCGCGGAATTGCGCGAAGTGGTCGGGCAGTGGAAGTCGGAAGAAGACCTGCACGCGCGCGTATCGAAGCTGCGCACCGATCTGCAATTCGATGCGTTGCTGCTGACGCGCTCGGAAGAGGGCATGACGCTGTTTTCGAACGACGGCACGTGGCACGCATCGGCGCAGGCGCGCGAGGTGTACGACGTGTCGGGCGCGGGCGACACCGTGATCGCGACGCTGGCCGTCATGCTCGGCGCGGGTTTGCCGCTGATCGACGCGGTCGCGCTGGCCAATCGTGCGGCCGGGATCGTGGTCGGCAAGCTCGGCACCGCCACGGTCGATTACGACGAACTTTTCGCCTGATGCCGGGCGCATGCGCAACGCACACGCTCCACGCTGAACTCACACTGACAGAACCTTCATCATGACTCTGATCGTCACCGGCGCGGCCGGCTTCATCGGTAGCAATCTCGTCAAGGCGCTCAACGAGCGCGGCGAGCAACGCATCATCGCCGTCGACAACCTGACGCGCGCGGACAAGTTCAAGAATCTGGTCGATTGCGAGATCGACGATTACCTCGACAAGACCGAGTTCGTCGAGCGCTTTGCGCGCGGCGATTTCGGCAAGGTGCGCGCGGTGTTCCACGAAGGCGCCTGTTCGGACACGATGGAAACCGACGGCCGCTACATGATGGACAACAACTTCCGCTACAGCCGCGCGGTGCTCGATACGTGTCAGGCGAACGGCACGCAGTTTCTGTACGCGTCGTCGGCGGCGACGTATGGCGGTTCGACGCGCTTCGTCGAAGAACGTGAGGTCGAAGCGCCGCTGAACGTGTACGGCTATTCGAAGTTCCTGTTCGATCAGGTGATCCGCCGCGTGTTGCCGGACGCGAAGAGCCAGATTGCCGGCTTCCGCTACTTCAACGTGTACGGGCCGCGCGAGACGCATAAGGCGCGGATGGCGTCGGTGGCGTTCCACAACTTCAACCAGTTCCGCGCGGAAGGCAAGGTCAAGCTGTTCGGCGAGTACAACGGGTATGCGGCCGGCGAGCAGACGCGCGACTTCGTGTCGGTCGAAGACGTCGTGAAGGTCAATCTGTTCTTCTTCGATCATCCGGAGAAGTCGGGCATTTTCAATCTGGGCAGCGGTCGCGCGCAGCCGTTCAACGATATCGCCAGCACGGTCGTCAACACGCTGCGCGCGTTGAAGGGCGACGCGCCGCTGTCGCTCGCCGAGCAGGTGCAAAGCGGACTGATCGAATACGTGCCGTTCCCCGACGCGTTGCGCGGCAAGTACCAGTGCTTCACGCAAGCCGACCAGACGAAGCTGCGTTCGGCCGGCTACGATGCGCCGTTCCTGACCGTCCAGGAAGGCGTCGATCGTTACGTGCGTTGGCTATCTGGCCAGGTGTAATTCGTTCGTAAGCGTCTTTACACTGGGATCTCCCGGTCGGTGATCGTCACCGTCCGGTAGCTCAACGGAGATCCCACATGATTCGAAAAATTCTCGTTACCGCGGCCATGCTGGCCGCGTTCGGCCACGCGTACGCGGCGGTCGATGTCAACACGGCCAACGAAGGCGCACTGCGGGGCATCAAGGGTATCGGCCCGGCGAAAGCCAAGGCGATTCTCGACGAGCGCGGCGCGCACGGTCCATTCAAGGATCCGGCGGATCTCGGCAAACGCGTCAAGGGCATGGGCGGGCATACCGTCGAGCGCTTGCAGGCGGAAGGTCTCGCTGTCGGTCCGGCTGGCGCTGCTGCTGGTGCGCCGGCTAAATCCGCGGCAGCCGCGTCGCCCGCTCAGGCAGGCGCGTCCAGAGCGGCGTCGCCCGCGCCCAAAAACGCCAGCGTGGCGGTCAACCGGTAGTGCCTTTATGGGCAGCGTCGCGCAGGGCGTCGTGCCCCGGCATGCCGCGCTGCCCGCGTGTGATCCAGTTTCTTCAGGTCGGAGCGATCTGTCCGGTGCTCCTTCAGCCGTCATGTGAGTGAATGGCTCCCGCGGCCGCTCGTCCGCGGGCTTTTTGGGTCCGAAAAACATCGCAACGGCGAGTCTGCCCAATGGCGTACGCGGAGACGCGCGGCAGCCGTGCGCGGCGTGGTTTAGAATCGTTGGATTGAGACTTCCGCGCAGCCGCTTTACTGAATCCTTATGGCCTATAAAACGATTGAAGACACGATCGGCAATACGCCGCTCATCCAGATGGTCCGCTTGCCCGACGACGAAATCCGCGCGCGCAACAACGTGATTCTCGGCAAGCTCGAGGGCAATAATCCGGCGGGTTCGGTGAAAGACCGTCCGGCGCTGTCGATGATCCGCAAGGCTGAAGCGCGCGGCCGCATCAAGCCGGGCGATACGCTGATCGAAGCGACCAGCGGCAACACCGGCATTGCGCTGGCGATGGTCGCGGCCATTCGCGGCTACAAGATGGTGCTGATCATGCCGGAAGACCTGTCGGTCGAGCGCCGGCAGAGCATGGCGGCATACGGCGCGCAGATCGTGTTGACGCCGGTCACGGGCGGCATGGAATACGCGCGCGATCTCGCCGAGCAGATGCAGCGCGAAGGCAAGGGCGTGATCCTCGATCAGTTCGCGAATCCCGACAACCTCGCGGCGCACGTCGAAACCACCGGTCCGGAAATCTGGCGCGATACCGAAGGCCGCATCACCCATTTCGTATCGGCGATGGGCACGACGGGCACGATCATGGGCACGTCCACGTATCTGAAGGAAATGAATCCGGCCATCGAGATCATCGGTGCGCAACCGGAAGAGGGCTCGCGCATTCCGGGTATCCGCAAATGGCCGGAAGCGTATATGCCGAAGATTTTCGATCGCAGCCGAGTGGATCGTGTCGAGAGCGTGAGCCAGGCCGCGTCGGAAGCGATGGTGCGGCGGATGGCATCGGTGGAAGGCGTGTTCGCGGGTATTTCGTCGGGCGGCGCGTGTGAAGTGGCGATGCGTATCGCGCGCCAGGTCGAGAACGCGACCATCGTGTTTATCGTCTGCGATCGCGGCGACCGCTATCTGTCGACGGGCGTGTTCCCGGCTTGAGCCGCGCGGAAATGGCCGGTCGCGCGTCGCATCGACTGACGCGCGTGCAATAAAAAAGCGCCGGTGAAAACCGGCGCTTTTTTTTACGGCTGGCGTTGCGCGCGATGTTCCGCGCGCGGCCGCCCGTTATTGCGGCTGCGACGATTGCGGCGCTTGCGGCATCTGCGGCGCTTGCTGAATCTGCGGTGCCGACGACGGAATGTCTGCACCCGGACCGCTGACGCCGCCCGTCGCCATCATCTGGCTCTTCACGCGTTCGCCCAGTTGATAAACCGCGAGCGCATAAAAGAAGCTGCGGTTATAGCGCGTCAGCACGTAGAAGTTTTTCAGGCCCAGCATGTATTCGGTGGCGCGGCCCGGCGTGGGCAGATCGACGACCGCGACCGGCGTGCCGGCCTCCGCTGCTACGTCGACGTTCTGATCGCCCATCAGCATGCCCGCGCGCAGCAGTTGTTCGAGCGGCCAGTGCGGTTCGGGCTGACCGTCGGCGGCGGCCTGCGCGACGCCCAGACTGCCGGTGTCGCTACCAATTTTCCACACCACCGGACGACCCGTCTCCCAACCGTTCAGCTTCAGATAGTTCGCGACGCTGCCGATTGCATCGGCCTGGCTGTTACGCAGATCGATCTGCTTGTTGCCGTCGAAATCCACCGCGTATTGCACGATGCTGCTCGGCAGAAATTGCGGGATACCGATCGCGCCCGTGTACGAACCGAGCACCGTGGTCGGATCGATTTGCGAGTCGCGCGTCCACACCAGATAGTCTTCGAGATTCTTGCGGAACGTGGTCTGACGCTCGGCGCGGTTCTTCGTGTCCGGGTAGTCAAACGTTAGCGTGGTCAGCGCGTCGAGCACACGGAAGTTGCCCATGTAGCGCCCGTAAATCGTCTCGACACCGATGATCCCGACGATCACTTCCGGCGGCACGCCGAACTGCTCGTACGCGCGTTGCAGCGTGGCCTGGTTCGCGCGCCAGAAGCGCACGCCCGCGTTGATGCGAACCTGATCGAGAAAACGCGCCTGATACGACCGCCAGTTCTTCACCGACGGTGTGGCCGACGGCGTGACCAGCTTCACGGCCGTGGTCGAATAGCTGACGCCCGCGAACAGCGTGTGCAATGCGGCGGGATCGAAGTCGTAGCGCGCGGTCATGTCGTTGATGAACGCGTCGACATTCGGGTTGTTCGCGTAGCGCTGCGGAATGATCTCTTCTTCGAAGGTTTGCCCTTGCGGCACTGCGGATTGCGGCTGCGCCTGTGCGAGCAGCATCGGCTTGCGCGAGACCGTTTGCGCCGTCGCCGGCGTGACGGCCGTCAGGGCACAGCATGCGACGGACAGTGCGGCTACCAACGACGTGATGCGTAGCGGGTTGCGTGCTCGGTTTCGTGCGGACTGGGCAAGCTTGACGGTCATAGTGGACGGATTGACTGAAGCGGAAGGAGACAAAGGGAAACGGCGAGAGAGGCGAGACAGTACGGGGCAGTATACCCGACGGTCTTCGGATCAATGGTCAAGAACGGTTGTCCGCGCCGCATCGTCGCGCCTTCTGTAAATGGTGTGGTAACTTGCTGCACAGGAGGCGCGCGACCATTGCACGCCGTGGACGGAGACAGGCGGCGCTTAACAGCCGCGTTGAAAAATACACCTATGGCCACCGGTTTTTATTCCCACGCAGACTGCCTGCTGCACGAGATGGGGCAATGGCATCCCGAATGCCCGGCCCGTTTGCAGGCTATCGACGACCAGATGATCGCGAGCGGGATCGATAGTCTGATCCAGCACGAATCGCCGCCGCTTGCCGACGAAACCGCACTGTTGCGCGTGCACACGCAGGCGCATGTGGACTACATCCGCGATCTCGCGCCCGAAACCGGCTACGCCGCGATCGATCCCGACACGTCGATGAATCCGCACACGTGGCAGGCGTCGTTGCGCGCGGCGGGTGCGGCGATCGCCGCGACCGACGCCGTGATCGAAGGCCGTTACGACAACGCGTTTTGCAGTGTGCGGCCGCCCGGCCATCACGCGGAACCGGCGCGCGCAATGGGCTTCTGCTTCTTCAATAACGTCGGAATCGCCGCCCGTCATGCGCTCGATGTGCATGGCCTGGAGCGCGTCGCGATCATCGATTTCGACGTGCATCACGGCAACGGCACCGAGGCCGCGTTCGCGGGCGACTCGCGGGTGCTGATGTGCAGCTTTTTCCAGCATCCGTTCTATCCGTTCAGCGGCGCGGACCATCAGGCGCCGAACATGTGCAACGTGCCGATGCCGGAGCGCTCGAAAGGCATGGCCGTGCGTGAAGCGGTGGACCTGCTGTGGCTGCCGCGACTCGAAGCGTTCAAGCCGCAGATGCTGTTTATCTCGGCGGGTTTCGACGCGCATCGCGAGGACGATCTCGGCAACATGGGTCTGGTCGAAGACGACTACGTGTGGATGACCGACCAGCTCCGCGACATCGCGAACCGCTATGCACGCGGGCGGATCGTCAGTTGCCTCGAAGGCGGCTACAACCTGTCGGCGCTCGGTCGCAGCGTGGTCGCGCACGTGCGCGCGCTCGCCGGCATCTGACGGATTTCGCGCGCCCGGTCGGGCGCGTGCTGAACGGCACGTTTCAGACTGCGTGCGTCGCGTGCGTCGTGATCCACTGAACCAGCTCGCCGATCACGCGATCCCGGTCGAGATCGTTCATCGTTTCGTGATAACTGGCCGCGTGCAACGCCAGCGTCTTGTCCGGCGAGCCCGCGTATGTCGCGAATTCGCGGCTGCCGTCGGGCTCGGTGAGTTTGTCGTCGGTGCCGTGAAAGACGAGAAGCGGTACGCGCAACGCGTCGCGTCCGTGCTCGATCCGTTTCATCGCCAGCAGCAGTTCGGCGCCGGTGCGCGCCGGAACCGGACCGTGATGCACGAGCGGATCGTCGAGATTCGCTTTCACGACAGCCGGAATCCGCGACAGCAGCGACGCATCGATTTTCATCGCCGGAAATCCCGGCCAGATCCGGCTGATCAACTGGCTCAGCGCGAGCATCCAGCGCGGTACGTCGCGACCCGGCACGAGCGCGGGACTCGACAGGATCAGCCCCGACAGCGCGCGTCCGCGCACCCGTCCACCCGCGCCAAGCCGTTCGATCGCGTAAAGCGCGGCAATCGCGCCGCCCATGCTGTGACCCATCAGAAACAACGGCGCGTCGCTGTGCGATGCGTCTTCGAGCAACGCGGCCGTGTCGTGCAGATAGTCGTCGAAGCGCTGGATGCGTGCGCGTTTGCCGGGCGCGTCGCCGTGGCCGCGCAGATCGATCGCGACCAGTTCGACGCCGGCCGCATTCAGGCGCGCGGCGAGCGCGGCGTAGCGGCCGGCATGTTCGGCGAGACCGTGTACCAGTGCGACGGTGGCGATGCGAGGCGCTTTCGCCGGCCAGCGGTAGAGCGGCAGTTCGATGCGGTCGCGGGTCGTCACCGTCGAGCGTTCGGGTTGGCCGTGTTGCGACGATGCGCCCGTTTGCGCGAGATGCTGCGCGGCAGGTTGGGCCGGTCGGTCCGCTGGATCGTGCCAGGTCGTCTCCATTGCTATCCTTTTGTTGTGCAGGTGTGCGGCGATGCCCGCACGATGATAGACGCCGCGCCATGACAGGCGACCTGTCATCGGTTAAGCAAAGTGGATGCTTGTCTCTAATTCGATTGGGTTATGAAAAGATCGGAATTGATTATTAAAGGGAATGACGACGCTGCGGTAGAATCGCGTCTCAAATCCAACACAGGTAACGGCGGCCGCCTGTCGGGAGCGCACAACGCTCGCTGGCACGTTCCGCCGTTTCGTTTTTCATGATCGAACTACGCAATATTTCCCAGCGTTTCGCAGGGCCCCGGGGCTGGGTCGAGGCGCTGCATTCCGTCAATCTGACGATCCCCGCGGGCGAAGTGTTCGGCATTATCGGCCGAAGCGGCGCGGGCAAAAGCACGCTGGTGCGCACCATCAATCTGCTGACCCGGCCGAGCGAAGGCAATATCGTCGTCAACGGCCGCGATCTGACCACGCTGCCCGCCGCGCAACTGCGCGAAGCGCGGCGCGAGATCGGCATGATCTTTCAGCACTTCAACCTGCTGTCGTCGCGCACGGTCTACGAGAACGTCGCGCTGCCGCTCGAACTGGCCGGCATGAAGAAGGCCGAGATCGAGGCGACGGTGCTGCCGTTGCTCGATCTGGTCGGCCTGTCGGCACAGAAGGATCGCTATCCGGCGCAGATCAGCGGCGGCCAGAAACAGCGCGTCGGCATCGCACGCGCGCTGGCGAGCAAGCCGAAAGTGTTGCTGTCCGACGAGGCGACGTCCGCGCTCGACCCCGAAACCACCCGCGCGATCCTCGATCTGCTGAAGAAGATCAATCGCGAGCTGGGCCTGACCATCGTGCTGATCACGCACCAGATGGACGTGATCAAGCAGGTTTGCGATCGCGTCGCGGTGCTGGACGCGGGGCGCGTCGTCGAGCAGGGCAAGGTCATCGACGTGTTCCTGCAACCGCATCACGAAGTCACGCGCGCGTTGATCGGCGATGTGATCGCGCAGGAATTGCCGCCGGCGATGAAAGCGCGTGTCGCCGAGCGCCTGAAGAACGGCCGTGGCCATCTGCTGCGTCTCGCGTTCACCGGTTCCGGCGTCGATCAGCCGATCCTCTCCGAAACGATTCGTCGCTACGAACTCGACTTCAATATCCTGCACGGCCAGATCGACGAGATCCAGGGGCAGGCGTTCGGCTCGCTCGCGGTGCTCGCGGGCGGTCAGCCGTTGAAGGTGTCGCAGGCAATCACGTATCTGCGCGAACAGGGTGTGGTGGTGGAGGAGCTGTCGTATGTTGAGTGAAATGCTGGATATGTTCGTGCAGTCGTTCTGGGAAACGCTCGTGATGGTGGGCATCTCGGGCGTCGTAGGCGCGCTGGTGGGCTTGCCGCTGGGCGTGCTGCTGTATCTGACCGATCGCAACGGCGTGCTGCAGAACGTCGCGCTGAACCGTGCGATGGGCGTCGTCATCAACGCGGTGCGTTCCACGCCGTTCATTATTTTGCTGGTCGCGGTGATCCCGTTCACGCGGGTCATCGTCGGATCGTCGATCGGTACGGCGGCGGCCGTCGTGCCGCTGACCATCGCGGCTGCGCCGTTTATCGCGCGCCTCGTCGAAACCGCGTTGCGCGAAGTGGACCGCGGGCTGATCGAAGCCGCGCAGGCAATGGGCGCGACGACCCGCCAGATCGTGTTCAAGGTGCTGTTGCCGGAATCGTGGCCGGGCGTGGTCGCGGGCCTGACGATTACCTTCGTATCGCTGGTCGGTTATTCGGCGATGGCGGGCGCGATCGGCGGCGGCGGCCTCGGCGATCTCGGTATTCGCTACGGCTATCAGCGCTACGAACCGGAAGTCATGTGGACGGTCGTGTTGATCCTGATCGTCTTCGTGCAGCTGGTGCAGTCGTTTGGAGATTGGCTGGTGCGACGTCTGAGCCACAAATAATCGGGCGCGTCCGGCTACACCTATAAGCGCGGGTCGTCGAACCCGCCGCAACAATCGGAAAAGAGGTCAGTCAATGCAACGTCGTTTCGTACTCAAGCTTGCCGCGGCATTCAGCGCCGCTGCGTTGTTCGCCACCGGCGCTCACGCGGAAGACACCATCAAGGTCGGCGTCACCGGCGGTCCGCACGCGCAGATCATGGAAGTCGTGAAAACCGTCGCGGCGAAGAACGGGCTGAATATCAAGATCGTCGAATTCTCCGATTACGTGCAGCCGAATGCGGCGCTGGCGGGCGGCGATCTCGATGCGAACAGCTATCAGCACGACCCGTACTTGCAGGCGCAGGTCAAGGATCGCGGCTACAAGCTGATCCGTATTGCGGATACCGTCACGTATCCGATGGGCATCTACTCGAAGAAGATCAAGTCGCTGGCCGAACTGAAGCCGGGCGCGCGTATCGCCGTGCCTAACGATCCGACCAACGGCGGCCGCGGTTTGCTGCTGCTGCAAAAGCAAGGTTTGATCAAGCTGCGCGCGGACGCGGGCCTGAAGGCGACGCCGCTCGACATCATCGAGAACCCGAAAAAGCTGAAGATCGTCGAACTCGACGCAGCGCAGATTCCGCGTTCGCTCGACGACGTCGATGCCGCCGCGATCAACACGAATTTCGCGATGCAGGCCGGCCTGAAGCCGCGCCAGGACGCGATCGCGATCGAAGATCCGAAAAGTCCGTACGTGAACATCATTGCGATCCGCGAAGCCGATCGCAACAAGCCGTGGGTCGCGAAACTGGTCGCGGCCTATCATTCGCCGGAAGTGAAGCAGTACGTGGACAGCACGTTCGGCGGCGCGGTCATCACCGCGTGGTAATGCGCGTAGCGCAGAAAAATCCGCGTGACGTCAGGTGTTGATGCAGGACAACGAGGCGGCGCGTCTCGAATTAGAGTCGTCTGTCGGGACCCGGGGTTGTCCCCCGGGTTTTTTCGCGACTAAAATAGAACGATCGTTCGTTATCGCTGTCATTGCTGCATGTATCTCAATGCCGTCACGCTGCCGGGAAGCGCATCGAGCGCGGTCCCGGCGCAATCGACCCGCGGCGCGGCGGCCCGCAAGGGGCTATCGCTATAATGTCCGCTGGGTTGACGTATTCGTAACTTTGGAGCGTGTGCATGAAAATCCTGGTGCCAGTCAAGAGAGTGGTCGATTACAACGTGAAGGTCCGCGTCAAGTCGGACGGCACGGGCGTCGACATTGCCAATGTGAAGATGTCGATGAATCCGTTCGATGAAATCGCCGTTGAAGAAGCGGTGCGATTGCGCGAAGCGGGCGTGGCGACCGAAGTGATCGCCGTGTCCGCCGGTGTGACGCAATCGCAGGAAACGCTGCGTACAGCGCTCGCGATCGGCGCGGATCGCGCGATCCTGATCGAGTCGAACGAAGACCTGCAGCCGCTGGCGGTCGCGAAGCTGCTCAAGGCGCTCGTGGACAAGGAACAACCGTCGCTGATCATCCTCGGCAAGCAGGCCATCGACGACGATTCGAACCAGACCGGCCAGATGCTGGCCGCATTGGCAAACCTGCCGCAAGCAACGTTCGCATCGAAAGTGACGGTTGCCGACGGCAAGGCGACCGTGTCGCGCGAAGTGGACGGTGGCGCGGAAACGCTGTCGCTGACGCTGCCCGCAGTCATCACGACCGATCTGCGCCTGAACGAGCCGCGCTACGTGACGCTGCCGAACATCATGAAGGCGAAGAAAAAGCCGCTCGAAATCGTCAAGCCGGAAGACCTGGGCGTGGATGTCGCGCCGCGTCTGAAGACGCTGAAAGTGGTCGAGCCGGCGAAGCGTTCGGCCGGTGTGAAGGTGGCTGACGTGAAGACGCTGGTCGAGAAGCTGAAGACCGAAGCCAAGGTGCTGTAAGGAGACCGGTGAAATGACGATTCTGGTAATTGCGGAACACGATAACGCGTCGGTGAAAGCCGCGACGTTGAATACGGTTGCGGCTGCAGCCAAGGTTGGCGGCGACGTGCACGTGCTGGTCGCAGGTCACAACGCACAGGCCGCGGCAGATGCGGCAGCGAAAATCGCAGGCGTGTCGAAAGTATTGCTGGCCGATGCGCCACAACTCGCGGCTGGCCTCGCGGAAAACGTCGAAGCGACCGTGCTGAATATCGCGAAGGATTATTCGCACATCTTCGCGCCGGCAACCGCATACGGTAAAAACATCGCGCCGCGTATCGCCGCGAAGCTCGACGTCGCGCAGATCAGCGACATCACCGCCGTGGACAGCGCCGACACGTTCGAGCGTCCGATCTACGCGGGCAATGCGATTGCAACGGTTCAATCGAGCGATCCGATCAAGGTCATCACGGTTCGCGCGACGGGTTTCGATCCGGTTGCAGCCGAAGGCGGCAGCGCCGCAGTCGAGAAGATCGAAGCCGCAGCGGACGCAGGCATTTCCGCGTTCGTCAGCCGTGAAATCACGAAGCTCGATCGTCCGGAACTGACGTCGGCATCGATCATCGTGTCGGGCGGTCGTGGTCTGGGCAGCGGCGAGAACTACACGAAGGTGCTCGAACCGCTGGCCGACAAGCTGAACGCAGCGCTCGGCGCATCGCGTGCAGCGGTGGACGCGGGTTACGTGCCGAACGACTATCAGGTCGGCCAGACCGGCAAGATCGTCGCGCCGCAGTTGTATATCGCGGTCGGCATTTCGGGTGCAATCCAGCATCTGGCCGGGATGAAAGACTCGAAGGTGATCGTCGCGATCAACAAGGACCCGGAAGCGCCGATTTTCAGCGTCGCCGATTACGGTCTGGTCGGCGATCTGTTCACGGTAGTGCCTGAACTGGTCGGCGAACTGGGTTAACACCCGGTCGATCGACGCCACGCCCCGCAAGGGGCGTGAAGCAGTAAACGAAGGGGTGCAAGGAACCTGTTCCGGCGCCCCTTTTTTATACGCAGACAGGAGGAGATAAGACATGAGCTATACGGCGCCCATCAAGGACATGCTGTTCGTGATGAAAGAACTGGCTGCCCTCGACGACATCGCGGCTTTGCCCGGTTTCGAAGACGCCAACCTCGACACGGCGCAGGCCGTGCTCGACGAAGCCGCGAAGCTGTGCGGCGAAGTGCTGGCGCCGTTGAACATCGAAGGCGACCGCAATCCGAGCGCGTGGAAAGACGGCGTCGTCACCGCAACGCCCGGTTTCGCCGACGCGTTCCGTCAATTCTCCGAAGGCGGCTGGCAAGGCGTCCAGCATCCTGTCGACTACGAAGGCCAAGGTTTGCCGAAGCTGATCGGCACGCCGTGCGTCGAAATGCTCAACGCGTCGAACCTGTCGTTCGCGTTGTGTCCGCTTCTGACCGACGGCGCTATCGAAGCGTTGCTCACGGCCGGCACCGAAGCGCAGAAACAACAATTCGTGCCGAAGCTGATCTCCGGCGAATGGACCGGCACGATGAACCTGACCGAGCCGCAGGCCGGTTCCGATCTCGCGCTGGTACGCAGCCGCGCGGAGCCGCAAGGCGACGGCTCGTTCAAGGTGTTCGGCACGAAAATCTTCATTACGTGGGGCGAACACGATATGGCGAAGAACATCGTCCATCTCGTGCTGGCGCGCACGCCGAGCGCGCCGGAAGGCGTGAAGGGCATTTCGCTGTTTATCGTGCCCAAGTTCCTGATCAACGAAGACGGTTCGCTGGGTGAGCGCAACGACGTGCATTGCGTGTCGATCGAACACAAGCTCGGTATCAAGGCGAGCCCGACGGCTGTTCTGCAATTCGGCGATCACGGCGGCGCGAAGGGCTTCCTGATCGGCGAAGAGAATCGCGGTCTCGAATACATGTTCATCATGATGAACGCCGCGCGGTTCGCGGTCGGCATGCAGGGCATCGGCGTGTCGGATCGTGCGTATCAGAAAGCGGTCGCGTATGCGAAGGATCGCGTGCAGAGCCGCCCGGTCGATGGATCAGCGAAGCAGTCGGTGGCGATCATTCATCATCCGGACGTGCGACGCATGCTGTCGACGATGCGCGCATTGACGGAAGCATCACGCGCGCTGGCGTATGTCGCCGCGTCGCATTGCGACATCGCACATCGTCACGCCGACGAAGCGACGCGCGCCGACCATCAGGCAATCTACGAATTCCTCGTGCCGATCGTGAAGGGCTGGAGCACCGAGCTTTCCATCGACGTCACGAGCCTCGGTGTGCAGGTTCACGGCGGGATGGGCTTTATCGAAGAAACCGGCGCGGCGCAGTACTACCGCGACGCCCGCATCCTGCCTATTTACGAAGGCACGACCGCAATCCAGGCAAACGATCTGATCGGTCGCAAGACCGTGCGCGATGGCGGCGCGGTCGCGAAGAAGTTGCTGGCGGACGTGGCGCAAACGGTCGAGGCGCTCGGTGGCAAAGAGGGCGCAGCCTTCGGTTCGATGAAGAAGCAACTCGCGGCGGCGCACGACGCGCTGGCGTCGGTGGTGGATTTCGTCGTCGAGAATACCCGGCGCGATCCGAACGCGGTATTCGCGGGCAGCGTGCCGTAT
The DNA here is from genome assembly GCF_028283785.1 of Paraburkholderia sp. Lineage (GTDB taxonomy): Bacteria > Pseudomonadota > Gammaproteobacteria > Burkholderiales > Burkholderiaceae > Paraburkholderia. The sequence continues at coordinate 538,641 of NZ_JAPWKB010000019.1, forward strand.
CTGAAGCTCGCGGGCATCGTGCTCGGCGGCTGGCAGATGGCGCGCGCGTTGCTGATCGCGACGGACAAGCGTGACGAAGATCCGTCGTTCTACGGCGCGAAGATCGCCACCGCGCAGTTCTACGCGGACCACGTGCTGTCGCAGGCGAGCGGGCTGGCTGCGTCGGCGGTCAGCGCGAAGAGCGGTGAAGGTGTGCTGGCGTTGTCGGAAGATCAGTTCTGATTTCGACTCGACCACCGGATGTGAAAAACGGCGCCTTAAGCGCCGTTTTTATTTGCTGCGTGTGACGTGAAGACGCGTGCGGATTACGCGTAAGCGGGCTTGTGTGCGCCGCCCGTTTCGCCGAGATAACGATGCACCGACAGATCGTCGGCCTTGATGGCGGGTTGCTTGCCGGAGATCAGGTCGGCGAGCAGTTGACCCGAACCGCACGACATCGTCCAGCCGAGCGTGCCGTGTCCGGTGTTCAGGAACAGGTTCGGCAGCGGCGTGCGACCGACGATCGGCGTGCCGTCCGGCGTCATCGGGCGCAGACCGGTCCAGAACGTGGCTTTCGACGTATCGCCGCCGCCCGGGAACAGGTCGTTCACGCACATTTCCAGGGTTTCGCGACGCGCCTGGTTCAGCGATTTGTCGAAGCCCGCGATTTCCGCCATGCCGCCGACGCGAATCCGGTCGTCGAAACGGGTGATCGCGATCTTGTAGGTTTCGTCGAGCACGGTCGAAACCGGCGCCGCCGCCGCATCGACGATCGGCGCGGTAATCGAATAACCCTTCAGCGGATACACCGGAATCTTGACGATGCCCGACAGGAAACGGGTCGAATACGAACCCAGCGCAACGACGAATGCATCGGCACGGATCAGTTCCGGGCCGCACTGCACGCCCGCGATCCGGCCGCCTGCTTGCGCCAGCGCGTCGATCGGCGTGTTGTAGCGGAACGTGACGCCCAGTTCCTCGGCCATCGCGGCGAGACGCGTGGTGAACATCTGGCAATCGCCGGTTTCGTCGCCCGGCAGACGCAGACCGCCCGTCAGCTTGTGCGATACGGCCGCCAGCGCCGGTTCTGCGCGCGCCAGTTCCGCCGGCGACAGCAGTTCGTACGGCACGTTCGCGTCCTTCAGCACCGCGATGTCTTTCGCCGCGCCTTCGAGTTGCTTGTCGGTGCGGAACAGTTGCAGCGTGCCGCCGGTGCGGCCTTCGTACTGGATGCCGGTGTCCGCGCGCAGCGCTTGCAGGCAATCGCGGCTGTATTCGGCCAGACGCACCATGCGGCCCTTGTTCACCGCATAACGCGACGACGTGCAGTTTTGCAGCATCTGATACATCCACCGCAACTGGAATTGCGTGCCGTCGAGCTTGATCGCGAGCGGCGCATGTTTCTGGAACAGCCATTTGACGGCTTTCAGCGGCACGCCCGGCGCGGCCCACGGCGCGGCGTAACCCGGCGAGATCTGCCCGGCATTGGCGAAGCTGGTTTCGAGCGCCGGACCGGCCTCGCGATCGATCACGGTGACTTCGTGTCCCGCCCGCGCAAGATAAAAGGCGCTCGTTACCCCGACGACGCCACTGCCCAAAACGACGACTCGCATAGCTGCTCCAGATCCGGAAAAGGTTTCAGGGCTGCGGGCGCCTGCCTCGCGCGTCGATCTTTTGCAGATCGCTCGATTCAGGAGGTGTTTGGCGGTCAGCCCAGTGTTAACCGCTATACTATTAACAGCGATGTAGGTTTTGTTAATCTTTTTCCATGATTTTCAGTGTGAAACACCATGCGAACAACCCGTGCGCCGGTTCGTGCCCTCGATAAGCTCGATCACAAGATTCTGAAGCTGCTGCAGCAGGACGGCCGTATGGCGATGAAAGACCTGGCGGAGCAGGTCGGACTGTCCGTCACGCCTTGCATCGAGCGGGTGAAACGAATGGAGCGCGACGGTGTTATCACCGGCTACCACGCCCGCGTGAACCCGGCGGAGCTGGGCGCGGCGCTGCTGGTATTCGTCGAAATTACGCTCGATCACAAAAGCGGCAATATGTTCGACCAGTTCCGACGCGAGGTTCAGAAGATTCCCGAGGTGCTCGAATGTCATCTCGTTTCGGGCGATTTCGACTATCTGATCAAGGCGCGGATTGGCGAAATGGCGGACTACCGAAAGCTGCTCGGTGACATTCTTTTGCAACTGCCCGGCGCGGTTCAGTCGAAAAGCTACGTAGTGATGGAAGAAATCAAGGAAACGCTGACCATTGCGGTTGGGGACTGATCGGGCGGCGGTCGGCATGCGAAATTAGCCGAATGACCTACTCGACAAAAGGCGCAAACCCTGTATATTTATACAGTGTTTGCGCCTTTATTCGTTCTGTGCCGTGACTGATTTCGACCGTGACTTCCCGGATGTGCCGGAGTTTCCTATTGCGCCGCCAGCGCCCCGAAAAGGGCGCGGGGCGGTGACGAACGTGCAGGGCCGTTACGAGCTCGACCAGCGCGAGTCCGTCGACGACGGTTGGCTCGTGCCGGGGCAGGTGCCGGAAGAGGCGCCTGCGCTGCGTACCGAGGTGTTCGAGGAAAGGGCCAAGACCATCCTGACGCGAAATGCGTCGCCGGACATTTCGTTCGGCGTGTCGTTGAATCCGTATCGGGGTTGCGAGCATGGCTGTATTTATTGCTTCGCGCGGCCCACGCATAGCTATCTCGGCTTGTCGCCGGGGCTGGATTTTGAGAGCCGCATTTACGCGAAGATCAATGCGCCGGAATTGCTCGAACACGAGTTGTCGAAGAAGTCTTACGTGCCGGAGCCGATTGCGCTGGGCGTGAATACGGATGCGTGGCAACCCGTGGAGCGCGATCTGCGGCTGACGCGACGCGTGATCGAAGTATTGAGCGAGCGAAATCACCCGTTTGCGGCCATTACCAAGTCATCGTTGATCGAACGCGATCTGGATTTGCTGGCGCCGATGGCGGCGCGCGGTCAGGTCATGGCCGCGATCACCATCACGACGCTCGACGCCGACATCGCCCGCACGCTCGAGCCGCGCGCGGCCACGCCGTCACGGCGTCTGCGCACCATCCGCGCGCTGAGCGAAGCGGGCGTGCCGGTCGGCGTCAGTATTGCGCCGGTGATTCCGTTCGTCACCGAGCCGGATATCGAGCGTGTGCTCGAAGCTTGCGCCGATGCAGGCGCGACAAGCGCGAGCTATATCGTGCTGCGCTTGCCTTGGGAAGTCGCGCCGCTGTTCAAGGACTGGCTGGCCGCACACTTCCCGGATCGGGCCGAGCGCGTAATGAACCGTGTGCGCGATATGCGCGGCGGCAAGGATTACGACTCGAATTTCGCTACGCGAATGAAGGGTGATGGGTTGTGGGCCGATCTTCTCAAACAGCGTTTCCAGCAAGCGGTCCGGCGTTTGGGGTTGAACGAGCGGCAGCGCGGCATTCTGGATATGTCGCAATTCAAGGCCAAACCGCCGCCAGCGCCACCGGTCAGCCCGCAGCTGAAGCTGTTTTAGGACGGCACGCGGCGTGATGCGGGTGGGATGTGGACGTTATTGTGAAAGCGCTTTCGCCGCTTCGACTTGCGACTCGAAGTATGTCTGGAACGACAACGCGAGACCCGTCATCAGCAAAAACGCGCCGATCAACAGCGAGAAGATCACGACGAAAATCACGGTCCAGCCGGATCGGCTGGTGCGTCCGGTGTCGGCGTTGAATTGCGCGTCCCATTTTTCATCGGGACGCAGACCGTAGACGATGGCCGCGAGGAATGCCGCCAGCAACGAGATCGCGCCGGGCATCACCAGAACCCATCCGGCGATCGACGCGCGTTCGGTGGCGATCAGAAGCAAAACGCCCGGAATGCCGATCAGCGTGCCGACGATATGCGCCCAGCCGAATACATCACGTGGGCCGTGCAGATAGAAACGGTGCGCGCCGAGGCTGCCGAAGAAGAACGCGAGTGCTGCGGTAATCGTTTTTGACCTGAATCGAACGGAAGACAGCGCGTGACTGGACATGTGGGCAAGTAGCGAGTTGACGGCGGTCGAAGGGATGGTTCGTGGCGCATTGAACCGTCGCGCATTTTACGCCCGGCGTCGACGCTGAGGCATGGTGTGGGCGGATGCCCGGGATTGGTTTTGCGGGTGCGGTTGAGGTTGCGGACGGGTTGGGGCTCGGCCCATGTCACCCGTCACGGCGCTGTATAGGTGACGCGATAAATCGCGCCCGCGTAGTCGTCGCTGATCAGCAGGGAGCCGTCGGGCATGGGCAGGACGTCGGCGGGGCGGCCCCAGACGCTTTGGTCCGGCATCAACCAGCCTTCGGCGAATACATCTTGTTGTGCGCCGCTGCCGTCCGGGTTCACGGTGATCCGCACCACGCGATAGCCGCTTTTTTTGCTGCGATTCCACGAGCCGTGTTCGGCGATAAAAATGCTGTCGCGGTAGGTGGGCGGGAACATCGCGCCGGTGTAAAAGCGCATGCCGAGTGCGGCGACGTGCGCGCCGAGCTTTGCAACCGGCGGCGTGAACGCGCTGCATGGATGGTTCTTGCCGTATTCCGGGTCCGGGACGTTGCCCGCGTGACAAAACGGATAGCCGAAATCCATCCCGGGTTTCGACGCACGGTTGAGTTCGTCGTCGGGGACGTCATCGCCCAGCAGATCGCGGCCGTTGTCGGTGAACCACAGTTCGTGCGTCGTCGGATGCCACGCAAAACCCACGGTATTGCGGATGCCGCGCGCGATGGTTTCGTACTGGCTGCCGTCGGCGTTCATCCGGCCGAGCATCGCGTAGCGATCGCGGTCGGGCAGGCAGATGTTGCACGGCGCACCTTGCGGTACATAAAGTTTGCCGTCCGGCCCGAACGCGATGAATTTCCAGCCGTGATGCGTTTCGGTCGGCAACGAGCCGTTGATGGTGACAGGCTTGGGCGGATCGTTCAGGTGCGTATCGATAGCGTCGAAGCGTATGATCTTCGACGCCGCGGAAACATAGAGCGCACCGTCGCGCCAGGCCACGCCGGCCGGCATTTCCAGGCCGGACGCAATCACGTGACGCGCGATGACGCGGTTATCGCGCAGTTCGAGCGCGTAGACATGGCCGTCGGTGCTGCCTATATACAAGATGCCTTTCGGTGAAAGCGCCATTTCGCGGGCGCTCGGCACCGCGTCGGACAATACGTCGATCCGGAAACCCGGCGGCAACTTGATCCGGTCGACCGGCAACGCGGCCAGCACGGGCGCCGACAATATGAATAGCAGCAGCGCGCAGCAACGCTGGACGCGCCAGTTATGAATGAAGTGCAAGCGCCAAACAGCCGGTACAAAAGACGTCTTTTTCACGGGCTTCCCATCCGGTTATTCCGCCGCTCGACCGCGGCGGGCTTGCCCCGTCTGGACGGGCGGGGCGGCGCGGTTGATCAGTTTATCCCGGTAAGTGTTTGTTATGGCTTCAGTTTCGGGCTATAATCGCGTGTTTCAGTGGTTCCGAACCCCGGTTTTCAAGGATTCTAGTATGGTCATCATCCGCTTGGCTCGTGGCGGCTCCAAGAAGCGCCCGTTCTACAACATCGTCGCAACTGATTCGCGTAGCCGCCGTGACGGCCGCTTCATCGAGCGCGTCGGCTTCTACAACCCGGTCGCTACGAAGGGTGAATCGCTGCGTATCGCTCAAGACCGTCTGACGTATTGGCAAGGCGTTGGCGCACAACTGTCGCCGACCGTCGAGCGTCTGGTCAAGGAAGCGCAAAAGGCGCAACCGGCTGCTTAATGCCAGTTCGCATGCGCATCGTGAGTGGCTCGCGCGTCATGGGCGAGAAGTCCGATGCGCGAGTTGTACAGAAGCATAGCTTCGACGTTTGCCGTGAGGTTGCCTGATGTCTACGCGTGATTCCGATAGTTCCGATCGCGCCAAGGCGTCAAACGAGGCAGCCGGTACCGCGCGAACGGCGGGGCAACCCTCGTTCGGCGTGTTTGCTCGCAAACCGGCCGCGCGCGCTTCCGCGAAAGCGGAAACCGGCAGCGACTCACGCGACGCCGGCGAAATGCGGGCAGAAACCGAACAGAGTTGGCCGGACGATGCCGTCGAAGTCGGCGCTATAGTCGATGCCTACGGCCTCAAAGGCTGGGTCAAGGTCATCGCGCACGCCGATGCCGGCAGCGGCGGCGACGCATTGCTGACGGCAAAGCGGTGGTGGCTGGTCAAAGGCCACGAGCGCAAATCCACACCTGCATTGCAGGCGAAGATCCATAGCGACACCGTGGTTGCCCGTCTGGGCGGCATCGCCGATCGCGATGCGGCATATGCGATGCGTGGTCATCGAATCTACATCTGCCGCAGCGAATTTCCGGCGCTCCAGTCCGATGAATTCTATTGGGTCGACCTGCTCGGCCTGAATGTCGTCAATGAAGTCGGGGTCGAACTCGGCAAAGTTGCGGACATGATCGACAACGGTGCGCATTCGGTGATGCGTATCGAGTACCCGGACGCCGGTAAAGACGGTAAGCCGGTCACCGGCGAACGCTTGATCCCGTTCGTCGGCGTCTATGTCAAAACAGTGGATCAGGCGGCGAAGCAGATCATCGTCGACTGGGAAGCTGATTATTAAATGATTCGCTGACTGGAGAGAGCGATGCAGTTCGATATCGTCACGCTCTTTCCCGAGATGTTTCGCGCGCTGACCGACTGGGGCATTACCAGTCGCGCCGTGAAGCAGGCGCGCTACGGTTTGCGGACGTGGAATCCCCGTGATTTCACCACCGACAACTACCGGACAATCGACGATCGTCCATACGGCGGTGGCCCAGGCATGGTCATGCTGGCCAAACCGCTGGAAAGCGCAATCGACGCAGCAAAAGCAGCGCAGGCGGAGCAGGGCATTGCAGGTTCACGTGTGGTGATGATGTCGCCGCAAGGTAAGACGCTGAACCACGAACGCGTGATGCGCTTCGCCGAAGAACCCGGTTTGATCCTGTTGTGCGGCCGTTACGAAGCAATCGATCAACGTCTGCTCGACAAAGTCGTCGACGAAGAAGTCAGTCTCGGCGACTTCGTGCTGTCCGGTGGCGAATTGCCGGCAATGGCGTTGATGGACGCCGTCGTGCGTCAGTTGCCCGGCGTGCTGAACGACTCGCAGTCGGCGGTACAAGACAGTTTTGTCGATGTTCTGCTCGATTGTCCGCACTACACGCGTCCCGAAGAATACGACGGCGTGCGCGTACCGGACGTGCTGCTTGGCGGTCACCACAAGGAAATCGAAGCGTGGCGTCGTCGTGAAGCATTGCGCAATACGTGGCACAAGCGCCCCGATCTGATCGAGCGCGCCAGAAAGAACAAGATGTTGAGTCGTGCCGACGAGGCATGGCTCGCAAGTCTCGCGAAAGAAGCGTCGAAGGCGTAAGCCCCCGGCATTCCTGGCGGACATAGGCGGTGTCGCACATGCGTGTACGGCGCCAGATGTGAACCCATCCTCTATCGGGGCCGTCGCCGCGCACCAGGGCAACCTGAGCAAGGCAGGTACGAACGCCGACAAGATGGCACTAGGAGTCAGTTATGAATCTGATTGCAAAGCTTGAGCAGGAAGAAATCGCCCGCGCATTGGGCGAAAAGACCATCCCCGAATTCGCTCCCGGCGATACGGTGATCGTTAGCGTGAACGTGGTCGAAGGTACGCGTAAGCGTGTCCAGGCTTACGAAGGCGTCGTTATCGCCAAGCGTAACCGTGGCCTCAACTCGGCATTCATCGTCCGTAAGATTTCGTCGGGCGAAGGCGTCGAGCGTACGTTCCAAACGTACTCGCCGTTGCTGGCAAGCATCGTCGTCAAGCGTCGTGGTGACGTTCGTCGTGCGAAGCTGTACTACCTGCGTGACCGTTCGGGCAAGTCGGCCCGGATCAAGGAAAAGCTGGTCTCGAAAGACCGCGCTGCTTCCCAGGCGTAAGAGCTGTAAGAAAAAGCACCCCTTGTGGGTGCTTTTTTGTTTGCCAGGTCAGAATAGCGGTTAGCCCATGTAGGCCGGTTCTGGCCTGGCAACATAATCGCTGGAGTCCCGTTGACCCGTCCCGTCTTTGAGCCCGAATCCCTGCCTGTCGAATCGACGGGCGCCGATCTGCCGGCCGTCAGTGCCGGACGCCTCACGCCCGATGGTTTGCGCGCGCGTTTCGACCAGCGCCTGCCGTGGACGCCGGAAGCTGTCGAAGTGCGCTGGCGTACCGATGTCGATCCACGCGTCGCGGCCGTGCTCGTCGGGTTGGTGGTGCGTGAGGGCGGCTTGACCGTCCTGCTCACGCAGCGCGCCGATCATCTGAACGACCACGCCGGCCAGGTGAGTTTCCCCGGCGGCCGTCACGAACCTTTCGATGCCGACGCCACCGCTACCGCGTTGCGCGAAGCCCAGGAAGAAGTCGGTCTCGATCCGTCGCGAGTCGAAGTGCTGGGGGCGTTGCCCGACTATCTGACCGGCACGGGTTTTCGGGTCACGCCCGTCGTTGGCCTCGTTCATCCGCCGTTCACGCTCGAAGCCGATTCGCTCGAAGTCGCAGAAGTGTTCGAAGTACCGCTGTCGTTTCTGATGGATCCGGCGCACCACGAAGTGCGCGTGTTCCGTTGGGAAGGCGGCGAGCGGCGCTTCTTCGCGATGCCGTATCCGCGCGAACGCGCCCAGCGCGACGTGCCGCACGGCGCGTCGCACGATCTCGGCAGCGACTATTTCATCTGGGGCGCGACAGCCGGCATGCTGCGCAACGTCTACCGCTTTCTGGCGGCGTAAGCGCCCCCAGAAAGCGGCGCAGAAAACACCGACCCGCTCGTCAGGAAAGCCTGACCACGCGCAAGCGCACACTGACGTCCCCACGGCGCGACGGCTGATGCGCCATGCACCACACTCGCTCAGCGCCATCCGGCCCTGTGCTATCGTTATAAAACAATCGTAAAACTCGAAAAGCACGGCGCAACGCATGACTTTTTTCTCCGTATTGCTGGCCCTGATCATTGAACAGTTACGCGCGCTGTCACCCGGCAACCCGGTGTCGGCGCTGCTTCAGTACCACGCGGAATCGGCGGCGCACGGGTTCGACGCCGGCAAGCAGAAGCATGGCGTGCTCGCATGGCTCGCGGTCGTGTTGCCGTGGACGCTCGCCGTCGGCCTCGTCTATTACGTGCTGTACCGGATCAGTTTCGTGCTGGCGTTCATGTGGAACGTCGTGATCGTGTATTTCACGCTCGGTTTCCGGCAGTTCAGCCACTATTTCACTGACATCCATCTCGCGCTCAACAACGACGACGTGCCGCGCGCGCGCGAAATTCTCAACGAATGGACCGGCCTCGATACCGTCGACATGCCGGTAAGCGAAATCGTCCGGCATACTCTGATTCACGCGGTGGTGGCGTCGCATCGGCACGTGTTCGGCGTGTTCTTCTGGTTTCTGGTGCCGGTCGGTCCGGCGGGCGCGGTGCTGTACCGGATCGCCGAATATCTCGCACGCACATGGTCGCAGCCGGCCGTCGACCGTACGCCCGCGTTCTCCACGTTCGCGCAGAAGGCCTTTTTCGTGATCGACTGGGTGCCGGCGCGTTTGACGTCGCTGGGTTTCGCGATCGTCGGTAATTTCGAAGATGCGATTTACGCGTGGCGCAATCACGCGCGTCAATGGCCGAACGCGAACGACGGCGTGTTGCTCGCCGCCGGCAGCGGCGCGCTGGGTGCGCGCCTCGCCGGTCCGCTGGCCGAGCCGTTGAGCATCGATGCGCTGGCCACCGGCGACGGCGGCCCGATGCCGGTCGGCGACGACTGCACGCCGCGCGCATTGCAATCGGCGGTGGGGCTGGTGTGGCGCGCAGTGATCCTGTGGATGATTCTGCTGCTGATGCTGACCATCGCCGTATGGCTGGCGTGATGCCACGCATCCCTACGCGTCGTCGCGCGATGAAATAAAAAAAGGCCGGTTCAGAATGAACCGGCCTTTTTCGTTGAGCGCGCCCAACACAAGACTATTTCTACGCCCGATCCAGCACCGCTCGTGCGACTAGCCGTCCAGCGGATCGCGCGGCGTACCGCATTGCCAGCACACGGTGAACTGCGCCTCCAGCGATTCCCCGCATTGCCCACATCGCCACGCTGGGGCATCGGCGGCAGGGCCTTGCCGGGCCGCGTCGATCAGGCGACGCGCCAGTATTTCGTCACGTTCGTCCGCGAGCCACAGTTCGGGCGCGCATTGATCCGCGGGGATGTCGCCGAGCGCACCGTTCAGATAGCGGTTGTGCATCTCGCATTGCACGCCCGCTGCCGCCAGCACGTTGATCCAGTGCTGACCGGTGACGAGATTCGGTGCGAGCATCAGTTTCATCATGGCGATGGACGGCGGGAGCGCGACGGCGCGTTCAGCGCACGATCTGGCTGGCTTCGTGCACGAGTTGCGCGTACAGCGTGTGCCGTTCGCGCCTGATCCGGCCATCGTCGATCGCTTCGAGAATCGCGCAACCGGGTTCGTGCAAATGATGGCAGTTGTAGAACTTGCAGTTCGGCAGCAACGGCCGGAACTCCGGGAACGCGCGTTCCAGGCGCCCTTCGGTCAGATGATGCAGGCCGAATTCCTGGAAGCCCGGCGAATCGATCAACGCGCCGCCTTTGCCGTGTGCATCGTCGGGAAGCGGGTAGAGACGCGTGAACGTCGTCGTATGCCGGCCGCTGTTGAGCGCGGTCGAAATCTCGCGGGTTGCGACATCCGCGTCGGGAATCAGCAGGTTGACCAGCGTGGACTTGCCCATCCCCGACTGTCCGAGCAGCAAGGTTGCGTGACCGTGCAGATGCTCGGAGAGAATCGCGCGCGCCGCGTCGGGCTGCATCTTGATCGACACTTCGAGCACCGGATAACCGAGCGCGCGATACCGTTCGAGCCGCTTTTGCGCGCCCGGCACAGCGGCCTCGACGTCGATCTTGTTCAGCACGATCAACGGCTTCAGTTCGTTCGCTTCGGCCGCGACCAGCGCGCGCCCCAGCAGGTCTTCGCTGAAATGCGGTTCGGTGGCGAGCACGATCAGCAATTGATCGAGATTCGCCGCGAACAGCTTCGACTTGTATTGATCCGAGCGATAGAGCAGGTTGCGACGCTCGCCGATCTCGACGATCACGCCCTGATCCGCGGATGTCGGCTCGTAGGTGACCCGATCGCCGACTGCGACTTCGCTGCGCTTGCCGCGCGGAAAGCATTGCAGCGGCGTGCTGCCGTCGTCCGGTGCGACCAGATAGTGGCGGCCGTGCGCAGCCACGACGACGCCTTGAATGCGCGTGCTCGAGACCTGGCGCGCCGCCGCGCCTTTCTTCGGAGGACGGCTCGTCATGCGTGCCGCAACAGACGGTCGATCCGCTGCGACGCCGGCGGATGCGAGTAATAGAACGCGGTGTAAAGCGGATCGGGCGTCAAGGTGGATGCGTTGTCTTCGTATAGTTTGACCAGCGCGTTGACGAGGTCTTGCGCGTCGGTTTGGGTTGCCGCGAACGCGTCGGCTTCGAACTCGTGCTTGCGCGAGCTGAGGCTGCCGAGCGGCGTCACGAAGAACAGGAACACCGGCAACGCGAGGAAGAACAGGATCAGCGCGAGACCGCTATTGCCGCCTGTCAGCGATGGCCGCACACCCAACCCTTCGTAGAACCACACGCATTGCGTGAGCCAGCCGAGCAGCGCCAGCATCACGAGGCTGATGCCGAACGTGACGATCATCCGCTTGATCACGTGACGGCGCTTGAAGTGGCCGAGTTCGTGCGCGAGCACGGCTTCGATCTCGTTGCCGGACAGACGCGCGAGCAGCGTGTCGAAGAACACGATCCGCTTGGCTGCGCCGAAACCGGTAAAATACGCGTTGCCGTGCGCGGAGCGGCGGCTGCCGTCCATCACGAACAAGCCTTTCGCCGCGAAGCCGCAGCGCTTCATCAGCGCCTCGATGCGGCTTTTCAGCGCCTCGTCCTTCAGCGGTTCGAACTTGTTGAACAGCGGCGCGATAAACGTCGGGTAGAGGATCAGCACCAGCATCTGGAACGCGACCCACACGACCCATGTCCACAGCCACCACAGGCTGCCCGCCTGATTCATCAGCCACAGCACGACGAACAGCAGCGGCAGGCCGAACGCGGCGCCGAGCAGCGTGCCCTTGAGGCGATCGGCGAAGAAGATGCCTTTGCTCATCCGGTTGAAGCCGAAGCGCTGTTCGATGCCGAACTGGCGGTAGTAGTCGAACGGCAGATCGACCGCGCTGGTGATGGCGATCACGACCGCGATCAGCGCGATCTGGCCGATATAGCCGCGCCCGAGCGCGCCGGAAACGGCGAGGTCGAGCGCCTGGACGCCGCCGAGCAGCGTCAGGCCGATCAGCACCGCCGCGCTGACGACCACTTCGAGCATGGTCAGGCGTGTGCGTTCGACGGTGTAATCCGCCGCGCGCTGATGCGCGGACAGCGCGACCGTGCCGGCGAATTGCCGCGGCACCTGATCGCGGTGTGCGGCGACGAAGCGGACTTGCCGCGACGCGAGCCAGAGTTTCGTGCCGACCATCGCGATGACGGCGACGGCAAACAGAATGGTGAGGGACAGAGTGGGCATCCGGGGAATCCGTGGTATCTATGCGAGAATTATATGTTTCTTCCCGCCGCAAGGCGGGACCGTGCCTAATTTCAAAGCTGCCTTCTAAGTTTCCTTCATGACCGACATCCTCGACACCGCCGACCAGCCTGCACTCGTTCGCAGCGACATGAACCTGATCTGGCTGGACATGGAAATGACCGGGCTCGAGCCCGATAGCGACCGCATCATCGAGATTGCGGTGGTGGTGACGAATTCAACACTCGACAAGCTGATCGAAGGGCCGGTTCTGGCCATTCATCAAAGCGACGAAACGCTCGCGAAGATGGATCAATGGAATCAGAACACGCATGGCCGTTCGGGACTGATCGATCGCGTGAAGGCGTCGACCGTCAGCGAGGCGGACGCGACCGCGCAGATCCGCGAATTTCTCGGCCAGTACGTGCCGCCGGGCAAGTCGCCGATGTGCGGCAATTCGATCTGCCAGGACCGCCGTTTCATGGCACGCTGGATGCCGGAACTGGAGCAGTTTTTCCACTACCGGAATCTCGACGTGAGCACGCTGAAGGAATTGTGCCGCCGCTGGCAACCGGCAATCTACAAGGGTTTCCAGAAGCGCGCGATGCATACGGCGCTTGCCGACATTCATGAATCGATCGACGAACTCAAGTACTACCGCGAGCATTTCCTGATCCCGGCCGCGAGCCAGCCGGTTTCGGAATAAGTTCGTAGTCAGGTATCAGGCGCGCGGCGTTCGCTGCGCGTTCTTCGGACGGAACGCCGCGACCACCTCGGCGTTCGTTTCGACGTAGGGCCCACCGATCAGATCGACGCAATACGGCACGGCCGCGAAGATGCCAGGCACGTTCACGCTGCCGTCGGCATTGCGCAGGCCTTCGAGCGTTTCCTTGATGGATTTCGGTTGACCGGGCAGGTTGATGATCAGCGCGGCGTGAGGCGCGGTGTTCGAACCGGCGCTGCCGGGATTGTCCGAGGTCTCGCGGATCACCGCGACCTGGCGCGACAGGATGGCGGTCGGCACGAAATTCAGGCTGATCTGGCGCATCTGTTCGCCGAAACCCGGCATGTCTTTGGTGCCGACGGCGAGCGTCGCTTCCGGCGTGACATCGCGACGCGACGGTCCGGTGCCGCCCGTGGTCAGCACCAGATCGCAGCCGATCGTGTCGACCAGTTCGATCAGCGTGGCCGAGATCGTGGGTGCGTCGTCCTGAATCAGGCGCGTGACCGCTTGCCACGGCGACGTGAGCGCGCGTCCGAGCCAGTCTTGCAGCGCGGGAATGCCTTTGTCTTCGTAGACGCCGGTCGATGCGCGATCGCTGATCGACACGAGGCCGATGACGATTTCATCGGGGTGGTTACGCTTGATCTTCATCGTCGTCGCGGTCTTCTGCTTCGGCGTCGTCATCCTGGGCGGATTTGCCGTCGGCGGACTTGATCCACTGGAACAGTTCGCGGAATGCGCGCGGCGGCTTGTTCTGCTCGGCTTCCTTGCGGGCGTTGCGGATCAGGGTGCGGCCCGCTTGCGGATCGGCGTCGGGATGCTGGCGGATGAATTCTGTCAGCGCGTCGTCGTTGGCGAGCAGTTTTTCGCGAGTGCGTTCGATCCAGTGCAGTTTGGCGGTTTCGGCCTTGTTGACACCGTTATACGAATCGATGGCCGTGCGGATAGCGCCGGTTTCTTCGTCGGTGAGCGTGCGCATGACGCGGCCGACGTACTGAACCTGACGGCGTTTGCCTTCGTGATCGGTGATACGTCGCGCGTCGCGGACCGCGTCGTCGAGCTTTTCGGGCATCGGCATGCGTTTGAGCGCGTCTTTTGGCAGCGCGATAAGCGCTTCGCCGAGTTCCTGCAGCGCGTGCATATCACGCTTGAGCTGCGATTTGCTCGGACGATCGTACCCGTTCTCGTCGACGACGGTTTCGGGTTCCATGGGTTGAATGCGGGTTTTGCGTGTCATGTTGGTATTGTAGCGTGTTGCCTGGTTGTGTCGGTTTCGCTTTGGTTTGGCTGGTTTGTGTTTGGTTGTTCCGGTTTCGGGGCGGTATGCGTGGTTTGGCCCTGCGCGGGGGCGGGTGCGTTTTGGCGGTGTTTTTGCGCTGGTTTGGTTGGTCTTGTGTTGGTGGGCGTGGCCTGTTTTTGCGCTGGTATGCCTGGATCGTCCCTGTGCGGGACCGCACCTACTTTTCTTTGCTCGCGTGTACAGACTGGAGACATAGCTGACAGGTGTACAGGGACATGGTTGACACTTTCGGGCAATCGAACGCCCGGAGCCACCTATGCCCTGGAACGTAAAAGACACCATGAATCTCAGACAGGAATTCGTCAGTCTGGCAACTGCACAGGATCTGCCGTTCAGCGAGCTATGCCGGCGCTTTGGCATCAGCCGCCAGACCGGCTACAAATGGCTCGATCGCCACAAGGCGCAGGGCGTGCAGGGTCTGGCCGACCAGTCGCGCCGCCCTCATCACAGCCCGACGCGCTCACCGCAACACGTCGTAGAGGTCGTGCTTGAACTGCGTCGCCAGTACGGCTGGGGAGGACGCAAGATCGAGCGTCGCCTGCGTGACCTGGGCCATGCGCACGTGCCCGCGCCGGCCACGATTACCGAGATCCTGCGCCGTCACGGGCTGCTCCAGCCCAACGAGTGCGCGCAGCGCCAGCACTGGCATCGCTTCGAACACGAGCATCCGAATTCGCTCTGGCAGATGGATTTCAAGGGTGAATTTCAGACGCTGGAGAGCGGGCGCTGCATGCCGCTGACCGTGATCGACGATCACTCACGCTTTAACATCGTGCTGGCCGCGTGCGCGCGCACGACCACGCAGGTGGTGCAGGGCGAGCTTGCGCAGGCGTTCCGTTGCTACGGGCTGCCGTCGCGCATCAACACCGATAACGGCGCACCGTGGGGCTCGCCCAGTGCCCCTGGACAGCTGACGGAACTGGCCGTGTGGCTGATCCGGCTGGGTATCCACGTGAGCTACAGCCGACCGTATCACCCGCAGACCAACGGCAAGGATGAGCGGTTTCACCGCTCACTGAAGGCAGAAGTGCTGGCGCGTCATGCATTCATTACGCACGCACACGTGCAGCAGGAACTGCAGCGCTGGCGCCACGTGTACAACACGCAGCGCCCGCATGAGGCGCTTGGAATGGCGACGCCGATTACGCGCTACAGGCCCAGTGCTCGCGCCATGCCGGATCGGTTGCCCGAACTGCAATACGGTCCCGGCGACGAAGTGCTGCGGGTCAATTCAAACGGCGTGGTGCGCCTGCACGGGCGGGCGCTGCGGCTATCGATCGCGCTGAAGGGACTCGACGTGGCGGCTCGTCCGAAGGACGGCGAAGATGGCGTCATCGAGCTCTGGTTTGCGCATCACCGCCTCACAGAACTTGACCTGAAGACCGTAAAAACCTGAGCATCATGTGTCAACGATGTCCCCGTACATGTGTCAACCATGTCTCCAGTCTGTACACTCGCGCAAAGAAAAGTAGGCAAAAGAAAGCGCGTTTACACCGCCACTCCGTAGCGAGTGGCGTCGGTTCATTTACCGGTAGTGGACCGCGCACGATTTGAGTTGCCGCACCGCATGTCTTGGTGACAAGGTAGTCATTCGTTCCGGCTGTTCGCTCCGCGACAGCCGTTGGGCACAGCCCCGTCTTCATCTCTCAGCGTCATTCGCGCGCTGCACTCCGTCGGTCACAAAACCCACTTTCCAGGCCTGCGCCGGGTTGGTCGCGCGCAAAATTCCAGACCAATCAAAACGTCGAAACCGTCGGAAAGCGGACGGATCGTCGGGCGTAAACCGGGCTTCGGTCCGGCCGCTGGAACCGTCGAAACGGCTGGCGAGCGGCGTGGCGAAAATGGGTTTTTGAAGTAGGCTACCGCCGCGAAGCGGGCGGGATGTGCGGGCGCGCGCCACCGGGAAAAACGGACCGGCAACTCCAAACGTGCGCGGTCCACTACCCGAAAATTGATGGACGCCACTCGCTACGAAGCGGCGGGGTAAACGCGCTTTCTTTTGCCTACTTTTCTTTGCGCGGGCAAAGAAAAGTAGGTGCGGTCCCGCACAGGGACGATCCAGGCAGACCAGCGTGAAGACGGGACAACCAAACAACCAAACACAACCCACGCAACCCAAAACCAAAACCAAAACCAAAACCAAACCCAAACCAAAACCCAAACCAAAACCCAAATAACCAAACCTCCCACCGGGTACACAAACACAACCCTTGCTATGATCGCAGGATGCGCAGCAGCGAACGAAAACGAAGCCACGGCCCGCGCCGCGGCCCACGCCCAACCGCGCAGCAACACACCGCATCCGACGGACCACAGAACAGGGCCGCCAAGGCCTCGAACAGGACGGCAACGATATGGCAGCAGACATGGACGCCCGGCAACGCTTTTTTCCGCATACCCAAGACGAACTGAAGCAGATCGCTTCCGATATCCTTCGTCACGCCAAAGACCTCGGCGGGAGCGACGCCGCCACCGAAATCTCCGAAGGCGATGGCCTGTCGGTCTCGGTGCGCCGCGGTGAAGTCGAAACCATCGAGCACAACCGCGACAAAATGGTCGGCGTCACGGTTTTCATCGGCAACAAGCGCGGTAACGCCAGCACGTCCGATTTCTCGTCGGCAGCGCTCAAGGACACGGTCGCGGCGGCTTACAACATCGCCCGGTTCACCGCCGAAGACGACTGCGCGGGCCTCGCCGAAGCAGAACTCCTCGAAACCGATCCGCGTGACCTCGACCTCTATCATCCGTGGAATCTCAACGCGGACGAAGCCGTCGAACTCGCCCGCCGCGCCGAAGACGCCGCCTTCGCCACCAGCCCGCAAATCCGTAACTCCGAAGGCGCCAGCGTCTCCGCGCAGCACTCGCAATTCGTGCTCGCCACGTCGCGCGGCTTCGTCGGCGGCTATCCGTACTCGCGGCATTACGTCGCGTGCGCGCCGATCGCGGGCTCCGGCCGCAACATGCAGCGCGACGACTGGTATACGTCCAAGCGCAGCGCCGGCGAACTGGCCGAGCCCGAAGCGGTCGGCCGTTACGCGGCGGAACGCGCGCTGGCCCGCATCGGCGCGCGTGGCCTCGATACCCGCAAGGTGCCGGTGCTGTTCGAAGCACCACTCGCGGCCGGCCTGCTCGGCGCGTTCACGCAAGCGGTCAGCGGCGGCGCGCTGTATCGCAAGACCTCGTTCCTCACCGACAGCCTCGGCAAACCGGTGTTCGCGCCGCATATTCAGGTGGTCGAAGATCCGCACGTCGCGCGGGCAATGGGCAGCGCGCCGTTCGACGAAGAAGGCGTGCGCACCCAGAAACGCTCGGTCGTCAAAGACGGCGTCGTCGAAGGCTATTTCCTGTCCACCTACTCGGCACGCAAGCTGGGTATGAAAACCACCGGCAACGCGGGCGGTTCGCACAACCTGTCGCTGCTCAGCTCGAACACGCGTCCCGAAGACGACTTCGAAGCGATGCTGAAGAAACTCGGCACGGGCTTGCTGCTGACGGAACTGATGGGGCAGGGCGTCAACTACGTGACGGGCGACTACTCGCGCGGCGCGTCGGGCTTCTGGGTCGAAAACGGCAAGATCCAGTATCCGGTCGAAGAAATCACCGTCGCGAGCACGTTGCAGGAGATGTTCCGCCACATCGTCGCGATCGGCGCGGATACGCTCGTGCGCGGCACCAAGCAGACCGGCTCGGTGCTGATCGAACGCATGACGATCGCCGGACAATAAGCGCGCGGTTCACGCGCGGCGAAGCCGCGCAACAAAACAGAACGCCACGAAAGCTCGCGCTTTCGTGGCGTTTTTTCGTCTGGACCGGACCCGCGCCCGATGCGTGCGGCGCGCTCAGCCGTCCTGACCCTTGCGACGGTACGTGACGAACGCGTAGTCGAAATCGTTCGGCGCGTGCGCGCGATGGGTCTCGTGAGCGATTTCTTCCCACTCGTTCGGATCGAGTGCCGGGAAATGCGCATCGCCTTCGAAATCGATCGAGATTTCGGTGACGATCAGTTTGTCCGCGTGACGCATGCCTTCGTCGTAAAGCTGCGCGCCGCCGATCAGAAACGCTTCCGGCGCACCGTCCTGGCCTGCCAGCGCCAATGCTTCGTCGAGATTGGTGGCCGTGTCGCAGCCGTTGAAGCGGCGCGTGGCGTCGCGTGTGACGACGATATTGCGCCGTCCCGGCAGCGGCCGGCCGATCGACTCGTGCGTCTTGCGACCCATCACGATAGGCGCGCCCATCGTCGTGCGCTTGAAAAACGCGAGGTCTTCGGGCAGTCGCCAGGGCAACTGGTTGTCGCGGCCGATCACGCCGTTGCGGGCGCGAGCGACGATCAGGGTGAGCGTCGTCATCGAGGAAACAGGGAATTGGGTCGAACCGATTCTACCTGACGCACGCGTTCCGTCCGGCACCGCGCGCACCCGGCGCGCCGCCAATCCGCCAATCGGCGATCCCGCCACCACGATCCCGCCACCGTGTTGCCGCGACCGCCGCCGCGCACGCTACGACTCCTGCAACGCTCCCGCCGCTTCGCCGCCGAACAGCGCCTTGTCATCGGTGGCGCCGGGTTCGCGCAAACCGTGCGTGCCCATCAACCGGTACAGCGTGACGCGCGAGATGCCGAGGTCGGCGGCGGCTTCGTTCAGACGGTGACGGTGACGCAGCAGCGCCGCTTCGATCGCGCGCTTTTCCGCGGCTTCGCGCGCCTGCGCGAGGCTCACGGTTTCCTGCGCGGTGAAGTGGGCGAGGTCGAGGTCGTCGGCGGAAATCAACTTGCTTTCGGCCATCACGATCGCGCGGCGCACGCGGTTGATCAGCTCGCGCACGTTGCCCGGCCAGTTGTAGTTGTACATCGCCTCGATCGCCGACGGCGCGAAGCCGCGAATCTTGCGCGCGCTGTCGGCCTTGAACTTGTGCAGGATGTGATTGGCGAGAATCTCGATGTCCTTGCCGCGCGCGCGCAACGGCGGTTCGTCGACGCGCAGCACGCACAGCCGGTGAAACAGGTCGGCCCGGAAACGGCCTTCGCGCATCGCGTCTTCGAGATCGATGTGAGTGGCGGAAATGATCCGCACGCTGACGGGAATCGATTCGCGTCCGCCGAGCCGCTCGATCTTGCCTTCCTGCAAAAAGCGCAGCAGGCTCGCCTGACTTTCGAGCGGCAGATCGCCGATTTCGTCGAGCAGCAGCGTGCCGCCGTCGGCGGCTTCGACGCGTCCGATCTTGCGCTGGTTCGCGCCGGTGAACGCGCCGCGCTCGTAGCCGAACAGTTCGGATTGCAGCAGATGAGTGCGGAATCGCGCCGCAATTGATCGCGATGAACGGCGCCTTGCGACGCGGCGAGCGTTCGTGGATCGCGAGCGCGGTCAGTTCCTTGCCGGTGCCCGATTCGCCGGAGATGAACACGCTCGCGTCGGTGTTAGCGACCTTGCGGATGGTGCGGAACAGTTGCTGCATCGCTTCGCAGGTGCCGACCATTTCATCGTCGCCGGCGGGGGCGGCAGCGACGTTGAAATCGGGTTCGCACAGCGTCACCATGCCGAACGCATGACCGACCAGGTAATCGATCGTTGCGTTTGCAACCGGCGTCTTCACGTAGTCGAAGCAGTAATGGCGGATCATCCGGCGCACGTCCGGATCGGCAAGCCGCTCGCGCGTCGCGAGCGCGATCCAGCCGATCTGCTGCTGGCGCAGACCCACTTCCAGTCCGGCGATATCGCGCAGCGCAAAGCTCGCCAGATCGACGATGCCGGCGCAGCTCGCATCCGGCTTGACGAGGCGCGACAGCTCATGCGCCGAGCGCGCCACCGACACATGCCAGCCACGGCTTTTCAGAAACGCGATCAGGCCGTCGTCGGCGGTGCGCGACACGTACAGCAGGCTGCGTTCGAGCGCGCCGTCCGGCACGGCTGCGTCGTCGGCGCGCGGCTTCGCGCTGTCGTGCGCACGGCTGGCGGCCGGCAACGCAGTCGAAAGCGCGTCGGATGATTGCGACGACTGCGGCGGGCGCGCGATCGACAGATGCGAACCCGCGCCCACACGCGGTGTGACGTTACTCAGATGGGGTGATTCACGCACGATCAACCTCGTATTGGCACGTCAAAATGTATAGGGAAAGCGCACACCGACCACGAAATTCGGCGCGTCCGGCGTCAGCCCGATCGACACCGAGCCGTTGATCGTCAGATGCTTGTTCACCACGTGGTTCAGACCGAAATTCATCGCCGAAGCGGTGGTTTCGCTGCCCGGCACCTTCGAATATTCGCCGCCTGGCGTTTTCGTTTTGGACTCGGGTTCCAGCGCCATCGTGTACGAGATGCTGGCCGAATCCTTGTCCGAGAAAGCGAGCGCGACACCGGCACCAAACTGGATGATGTCGCCGAGCTTCACGGTCGCCGGTTGCACCTGGCCTTGCACCGACGAGATGTCCGCAAACGAGCGGGCAATGTTGTACGTGTAGGACACGCTGCCGAACAGCACGACCGGGTCGTACGTCTTCAATACCGACATACCGGCCGTTATATTCCAGAAGCCGGTGCCGGTCGGCAGCTTGCTCGGCGCGACCAGATTCGTGTTGTTCGCATCGATCTGCACGACCTTGTCGCCGAACGGCGACGAACCCGTCGGCGCCTTGATCCGCAAGCTGCCCACCACGTCCGGCCAGTTGTTGGTTTCCTTGAGGAACTGGTAGTAAATCCCGAAGTTCACGTCGCCGATGTTGTGTCCCGTGACCGACGCGTCCGACATCGTGCTGGCCGCGCCACCGGCGCCGCCGACGATGAAGTTGCTATGCCGGTACACGTAAGGCACGTCGACGTCGACGCTCATCCGGTCGGTCAGTCCGTAGCGCGTGTCCAGGTCCGCCATCACCTGGTGCGACTTCGTCTCGCCGAGATTGATGTTGCCGAGGAAAATCGCGTCGAGCGCGAGGAAGCCCGACAACTGCAACTGACGGCGGTCGTAGTACGTATCGCTGAGGCCCCAGTCGAGGGTCAGCTTGTGATCGAACAGCGGGGCGTGCTCTTTCTGCACGACGGCGTTTTCCGCCTGCGTGCGCACGGGTTCGGCCGCCTTCTGCGTCTGTCCGATGGTGCCGGGCGCCATTGCGCCGGAGCCGTCCGTCGCGGCCGGCAGGCTGCCTGCGGCCATCGAGCCACCGCCTTCGGGCGACGGCGGCGTGACCGGCACGCCGGTCGCGGTGCCGGTCGCGCTGCCGGGCGCGGACGCTCCCGGCGACACCTGCGCGAGCGGCGGCAACGGCACCGGCAATCCGTCGGCGCCCGGTTGTTCGGCGATGGTCGCGCCGTCGGGCGCGGGCGCACCGTAGCCGGGCGCTCCCCGGCCGCGCTGCGACATCTCCAGGTTGGTCACCTGCCGTTCGAGCGAGTGAATCTGCCGTTGCTGCTCGTCCACTACCCGCATCAGCGTGTTCAGCCGCTCTTCGAGCGACTGGTTGCCGAGCGCCTGCGCGCCCGCGCCTTGCGACAGTGCGAACAGCATGGCTGCGGCCGGTATCGCCGCAAGCCGGATGCGCGGCTGCCTCGCTTCATTGATATTGTTCATTTTTGTTCCCCCGGTATTCGGGCGACACGGCGCTCAAACCTCCCTATGCGTCGTGCCGTCCATGAGTGCCTGTCTCCGTCCTTGTCGGGTTGCCGCCCGGGTTATCTCCTCGAGCTTTGCAGAGCTTGCAGGACGCCGACCTGGCGGAGCATGGCCGCCGACATCGGTTGCGTCTGCAAGTGCAGTTGCAACTGATTGGCGACCTGCTGGCTGTTGCCTGCGATCTGGAGTAACTGGGCGATCTGTGCGCTGCCTGGCTTGATGGTTTGCGTTGCGATGCCGGCTGGCGTCTGTACGGCAACGGTCACGCCGTTGCTCCCGAATGCAATGCCGGCTTTGACGGTGCCGGTCGAATTGGTGGCCGTCGATGCCGCGGGTCCCGCGGTGCCGAGGCTTGCAACGTTGTTATTGTTGAAATCGATCACGGCCGAATTCGAACCGAGGTTGCGATCTCCGGCCACCTGGGTGACCTGCGACACGCCGTTCACGGCGACGTTCTGTCCGCCGTTCACCTGTGCGTTGGGATTCGCGCCGGTGTCGCCCAGCGCGCCTTCCGTGACTTTCGCAAGGGTGCTGACGGTGGCCTGCATCTGCCCCGCCGCATTCTGTACTGCGGTGAGCGTGCCCTGCGCGAGCGCGGTTGCGCCGTTCGGGGCCTGCCATTGCGACAACACGGTCAGAACAAAGCCGGAAATCATCGACGAACCGGCGTACTTGCCGGTTTGTTGCGACAGCACGTCGTCGTCGACCGGTTGAACCTTGAGCATTTGCGGATCGAGTCCGCGGGTTGAAAGAATGTCCGAGGCCGCCGGCATCCCGGCGGTTTCGGCGGCAAAGGCACCGCTGGTCAGGCCACACATCGTCGTGCAGAGTGCCAGGCCAAACTGTGAGAGGTGGCGCTTCATGGTTGATTCAGAACAGGTCTGCCTTGATCAAGCCGTATTCGACAAAAGGAGTCGCCGCCGTCCCGTTCGCCAGCGCGCTCGCGCGCAGCTTCAGGGCTAACGACTCGTTGTCCTGCAACAGCGGTGAATCCTCCCTGAACGGTTTTCCGAGGACCGCGAACACGAGACCGTTCCAGGTCTTCGTGAAGTCCTCTTCGAGCACGATGCGATTGCCGAGGGCAGGGTCCGCGATAAAGATGCGGCCGTCCTGCGCATGCTTGACGATCACGAAATGCTCGTAACCTTCGATGTTCATCAGAACCATCACGGGGATTTGCAGGTGGTAGAGCGCTTCCGTGGTGACACGGAAGCCCCGGCCGCGCAACCCGATGGTCTCGACGAATTTCTTCATGTCGAGCATCGAGAAGCCGTTTTTCACGACCACGTCCGGCGAGGAGAAAGCCATCATGCGGCCGATCAGTTCCGTTTCCGGAATGTCGATGCCGTAGCCGTACTTGAGGAGGGTCGCGAGCGCAGCCGCGCCGCAGCTGTAGTCGAATTGCTGATTGACGATGTGGCTGTAGCGGATGTCTCTCATCGAGCGGACCGTTTTATGCAACGGGACGCCCGTCAGCGTAGACGTATCGATAGTGGCCTGTGCGTGGCTTTGCGCACACACAGAGCAACTTGCCAGCGCGACGGCAAGCCGAAGCGCTGGAAACCGATATAACGCGGTCATGCTGGTCTCCTGCATTGCGCGCCGCCGGCTGTACCGGCCGCCGGCGCGCTCCACCCGATGTGCTGCGATGTACTGATTTAGTGACCGCTATTCAGTGCGGCGATCGCCAGCCCGTTGTGTTGCAGGTTGCCCGCACCGCCCGCGATGTTCACACCGATGTTGCCCGACGCGCCGTTAAGTGCATTCGCACCGAGCATCGCGGTACCCTGGAACTGGCCCTTGACGTCGAGTGCTGCCGTTTGCGTCGATTCATCCGTTGCGACCATGGCCGTGGTGTTGGCCTGACCTGCCTTCGTCGTCGTGACTGCACCGGCAAGGCTGTTGTTCTGCACGTTACCCAGCCCGGACGCCACATTCACCCCGACGTTACCCGTAACATTCGACAGCGAGCCGTCCCCGATCGACGCATTCAGATTGAAGTTGTTGATCTTGGCCGTGCCTGCCGTCGTCTGCGTGTTGAAGATCTGCGCGTTGCCGAACACGTTGCCGATATCCACCGACGCCAGCGCGACATCGTTGCTTTGGGCGTTGTTCGCGCCTTCCGCGATGTTGATGCCGAGGTTGCCGGACACTCCCGATGCAGCATTCGTGCCAGTCGTGGCGTTCAGCGTGCCGGCGACCTGCGTGTTGTAGTGCTGCGTGACGCTGCCGGTGGTCGTCTGGTCGGTGATGGCCAGCGTGTCGTTCACGCTATAGCCCCACGAATGGCCGCTCGACGACTGGCTGGAGTGCGACGACGATTCGGATGCCGATGCGCTTTGCGAGCGCGAGCTGCTGCTCGATTCGCTGCGCGAGGCCTGATACGACTTGCTGCCGTTGCCGCTGTTCGCCTTCGTCACGCCAGCCGACAGCGTGCCGTCCGCGTAGCCGGCATTGGCTGCCGTCGATGTCGAGCCGTCCGAATGCGTGTCTTGCGAGCCGGACGTGTTGGTTTGGCTCGATCCGAAGTTGCCGGCGATCGCGCCGCTCGATCCCGACGACGTCTGCTCTGCCGCACCGAACGTGATCGCGGCCTGACCGTTGCCGATGTTGCCGCTGCTCGACGTCGCGACGCCGAGCGTGACCGAACCTTGTGCACCTTGCGAATGCGAGGCCGTGTAGTTCGCGCCGGCGCTGGCTGCATGCGTGTTGGCATCGACGTGGGTGGTGGTCTGGCCGGACGTGTTGCTGGTCACGTGAGCGGTGCCGCTGTCGCTGGTGGCGTGATAGGCGCCCACGATGCTCGACGATGCCGTGTTGTTATAGCCGTACGCGCTGCTCGAGTTCTTGCTGGAGCTGGAGCTTTGCGAGCGCGAGCTGGACGACGATTCGCTGAACGACGCCGACTGCGAGCCGCTGTTGGTGCGGTTGTCGTAGGTGCTGTTGGTGCCCGAACCGACCACCGCATAGTTGGCGTTGTTGAAGTGCGTCGTCACTGAACCCGTCACGTAGCTTTGCGCCTGCGGATCCAGCGATGCCTTGAAGTTCACGGACTGATTGTTGTTGATCACGGCGCCCGCGCTGCTGGACACGTGAACGCAACCGTACAGCGCGACCCAGCCTTCGACGCCGACGGCCGTACCGACCATGGTGGCATTGAAGATATACGGATTGCTGGCTGCGAACACGCTGCTGGAGGCGGCGGTCAACACGGCTGCGGCGATAAGAGTGCGCTTCATGATTTCGCTCCGATACTTTAAGTGTGGTCAGTTAAAAAAAGTGCCCGCCGGGGGACGGAGCACAAAACTGTTTGCCGTGGCATTACCGGCGCCGGCTGTCTGGTTGATCTGGACGATCCCGCTGACGTTCTTGAAGGCATCGTTGGAGATGTTTGCCTCGCGTACGTTATGAACCCCGAGTGGTTGCCCCTGACTGCCGTTTTTCGGGGCCGTCGCGGATAGCTCCCCATCCGAGACGGTCTCGACACCTCCTATCGCCGCGGTGCCCAACTGGGCGCTGTTGCGCTGGAGATTTGCTGCGCCCGCGGACTGGTTCAACATCACCGCCCCGGACGAATTCGAAAATGCATTGCCGTTGATCGACGCGCTGGCCGACGTCACCTTCGCGTTCGCGCTCGCTTCCTGCGAGATCGTGTTGACGTTGGCGATCGCGCCGCCGTTGGTCAGCGTCAGCTGGTTGGCCTGCACGTTGTTGATGCCGGCCGTTTCGTTGACGGCGATCGCGCCGGTCGCGCCGGCCGCGGCACCGTCGCCGATCGTCGCGTCGGCGGAAATCCGCGCCGGACGGTCGGGCGAAAACGATTGCGCATGCGCGTCGACGCTTGCGAGCGAGGTGAGCGCCGCGCATGCCGCGCATGCCGCGAATGCGGTCACGGTCGCCCGCAGCCTGACGTGACGGGGCGCGCTCATTTCAGTGCTCCCAGCGAGCCGAGCGCGTTGGTCAGCGGCGCCAGCGAGCCGGTGATCGTCGACGAGATCTGATTGCCGATGCCGCCGGTCGGACCGGGCTGTCCGAGTCCGGCATTCAACGCGATGTTGTTGCCGGTGCTCTTGCCCGACAGGATCTGCGTGACCGCCTGAACGCCGGTGCCCGCAGCCAGCACGCCGCCGGTGGCGACGCCGCTGGAACCGTGCGCGTTGGTCAGGTCGGTGTCGCTGACCATCTGGGCGATCGCCGGGTTGAAGCTGTTGGCCGGAAAGGTCGTGGCGCGGACTGCGACCGGATCCTGGCTTTTCGGCACGGAATCGAATGCGTTGCGCGGCGTGATGGTCCGCTCGACGATGATGTCGCCGGGGTTCGTGGCCTGCTGCGCCGAGGCGCTGGCGGCGGCGCCGGCTGCCACTACGCAAATCGCGAGGGTGAGCAGGGCCACACGCGGGCCGCGCTGACGCGGCGTCGAGTTCAAAGCGTTCATGTCGGTTCCTTACTGGTCCGCGTCGGGCGGGCGTCGGTCGGTGACGTTCCTGGTTCGTCGGGCGGTCACTTACGCTGGTAGCTGGCGACGTTGCCTTGCGCGGCACGCGCGGCGGCATCGACCGGTATCGGCAGCGGCGACGGCGGCGCGATCTCGTCCCACAAGGTCACGCTGTTGCCGCTGCCCATGCCGTGCGTCAGTTGCGGCGTCGCGGCGACCATCACCATGCCGTTGCGGCCGCCGCGTTGACGGTTGAGCATCTGGTCGTCGAGTGCAAAGCCGTTCAGCGATGAAGCATCGGCCGATACGCTAGTGGCATCGTCGGTGGACGCGATGCCTTGTTCGACAGTGGCGTCCGGCAGGCGCGCGGCGTCGCCGGCGATTTCGGTGGCGGTAGCCGGTTCCGTCATGATGGTTGCGGCCGCAACCGTGCTGACGCTGGTTTCGCCGCCGACGCTGGCCGCCGGTTCCTGCGCATTCGCGGCAACCGGCAGACCGATTGCGATCAGCGCGACATACAGTGCGGCGCGTGGCGGAATATGACGAAGGGCGATGCGGAAAACGTGTCGCATGGTGTGTCTCCTTGATGTGAGACATTTAGCGAAACGTGTGCCATCAGGCGGAATCCATTGATGCGATTGGCTTGTGCCGATCGGAGGTGCGGGGTTAATTCAAAAATCGGGCGAAAACGTTTCAGGCCTGAAACGAGAGGCCCGGTTTTCAGTGTTTTCGCGAAAATTCGCTTCTTGAAAAGTCCTGGGGATTACGCGGAGAAAGAAACTATGGAAGCGTTTCCCGTTGCGCCGCGACTACGGTGAAAATACCTAGAACCCTTACGGGATAAGGCTCTGTTGATTTAGTGCGCTTACCTGTTTTCGTCGGGTCCCGGCTATAGTAAGCTCTCAAAAAAGAGCATCGCTTATAAAAAAAGGCTTTCTTCCGGCCTGCCATTACACACGTCGCTTATTCGGAGATCAGCTGTCCGCACGGAATGGAATGACCGTTCGGTTATTAACTTTATGCGAATTCCGAACTAAGTCCGCGTATCTGCATTGTGAGTTTCGCAACGAGTTACGCCACCGTCATCCTTAACGTTCGCTGACGAAAGGATCTGAACAATGGAACCGGCACCGCGGCAATTGATTTATGTTTCGCGCGACCCGAGCGCGGAGTTGCATTCAAGGTTTCATCAACGCGGCTGGCATGTCGAAGTGGCCGCTTCGGCACGCGATGTCCGTCGTGCAGTACGTAATGGAATGGCAGCGGGCGGCCTGCTCGATCTGTCGAGCAAGTTTCAGCCGCATGAAATCGCCGCGTTCGAATCCTGTCTGACCTTGCCGAATGTCGGCTGGGTGGCCGCGACGATGGCCGGCCAGTTGCAGGACACCGCGTTGCGCCGCCTCGTGCGCGACTACTGTTTCGACTACGTGACCGTGCCCGACGCGGGCGACCGGATCATCGATTCGATCGGCCACGCGTACGGCATGATTTCGCTCGGCGAACCCGCGTCGAACGACGTTCTGCCGGCCGGTACCGAAGGCGAAATGGTCGGCACCTGCGACGCGATGCTCGCGTTGTTCCGCTCGATCCGCAAGGTCGCGATGACCGATGCGCCGGTGTTTATCTCCGGCGAATCGGGCACTGGCAAGGAGCTCACGGCGGTCGCGATTCACGAACGTTCCGCGCGGCGTACCGCGCCGTTCGTGCCGATCAACTGCGGCGCGATCCCGCCGCATCTGCTGCAATCCGAACTGTTCGGCTACGAGCGCGGCGCCTTTACCGGCGCGAACCAGCGCAAGATCGGTCGCGTCGAAGCGGCCAACGGCGGCACGCTGTTTCTCGATGAAATCGGCGATCTGCCGCTGGAAAGCCAGGCGAGCCTGCTGCGCTTCCTGCAGGAACGCAAGGTCGAGCGGCTGGGCGGACACGGCGCGATCGACGTCGATGTGAGGATCATTTCGGCCACCCACGTCGATATGAACGCGGCGATGATCGAAGGGCGGTTTCGCTCCGATCTGTATCACCGTTTGTGCGTGCTGCAAATCGACGAACCGCCGCTGCGCGCGCGCGGCAAGGACATCGAACTGCTCGCGCGTCACATGCTCGAACGTTTCAAGAAAGATGCGAGCCGCCGTCTGCGCGGCTTCGCGCCGGACGCGATTGCCGCGCTGCATAACTACAGCTGGCCGGGCAATGTGCGCGAGCTGATCAACCGCGTGCGTCGCGCGATCGTGATGTCGGAGGGGCGCGCAATCACCGCGCGCGATCTCGAACTCGCGGAATACGTGGAGATCGTGCCGGTGTCGCTTGCGCAGGCGCGCGAAGCGGCCGAACGTCAGGCGATCGAACTGGCATTGCTGCGTCATCGCGGCCGCCTCGGCGACGCCGCGCAGGAACTCGGCATCTCGCGTGTGACCTTGTACCGTCTGCTGTGCTCGCACGGCATGCGGCATATGGAAAACGAGCCGCTCGCGCCGCATGGCGACGTGGCGTCGGTGGTGCCGCATATCGGCTGATGACGTCGGCGAGCGGGCAGGACAGCGAAAAGCGCGGCCGGTGAGCCGCGTTTTTTATTGGGCGTTCGCGTGTCGCGTGGTTCGTGGAAATCGGCGCGGACTTTTTCGGTGGACGGCGGCAGATCCGCCAGCTTGTTAAAATCCCGGATTATCGCGAAAACAGCGCGCGGCCCGGCCGCCCCCAGGAACCGAATGAAACAATATCTCGACCTCGTCCGCACGATCCTCGACACCGGTACGTGGCAGGAGAATCGCACCGGCATCCGCACGATCAGCATGCCCGGCGCGATGCTGCGCTTCGATCTGCAGCAAGGCTTTCCGGCGGTGACGACGAAGAAACTCGCGTTCAAGTCCGCGATCGGCGAACTGGTCGGTTTCCTGCGCGCGTCGCGAAGCGCGGCCGATTTCCGCGATCTCGGCTGCAAGGTGTGGGACGCGAACGCGAACCAGAATCCGCAATGGCTGGCGAATCCGTATCGCGAAGGCCCGGACGATCTCGGCGACGTGTACGGCGTGCAATGGCGCAAGTGGCCGGGCTACAAGGTGCTCGACGCGTCGGCCGGCGCGCAGATCGCCGACGCGCAATCGCGCGGCTTCAGCGTGGTCACGCAATTCGACGAAGACGGTGTGTCGAAAGTGTTGCTGTACAAGGCGATCGACCAGCTTCGCCAGTGTCTGGACACCATCATGCAGAACCCGTCCGACCGCCGCATTCTGTTTCACGCGTGGAATCCGGCGGTGCTCGACCAGATTGCGTTGCCCGCGTGTCACCTGCTGTACCAGTTTCTGCCGAACGTCACGCGCAAGGAAATCTCGCTGTGCCTGTATATCCGCAGCAACGATATCGGGCTCGGCACGCCGTTCAACCTGACCGAAGGCGCGGCGTTGCTGGAACTGGTCGGACGGCTGACGGGCTATACGCCGCGCTGGTTCACGTATTTCATCGGCGATGCGCATATCTACGAAAACCAGCTGCCGATGCTGGAAACGCAGTTGACGCGCGAACCGTACGAAAGCCCGCGCCTGACGATTTCGGATCGCGTGCCGGCGTACGCACAAACCGGCGTGTATGCGCCGGAGTGGCTGGAGCAGATCGAACCGTCCGATTTCGCGCTCGAAGGGTATCGCCATCATGAGCCGCTGACCGCGCCGATGGCGGTTTGAACCTGATGCTTACCCTGAGTCGACGCGCATCGGCGGCGCTTTAAACGCGACACGTCGAAGTCGATTCAGAAGTGAGAAAAAAAGCCCGCAGCGCAAGCTGCGGGCTTTTTTGTTGGCGTCACCGGAAGGCGGCGGGCTTAGCCGTGGTGATGTTCGTCATGACCGCCGTTCGAATGCTGCTGCGCCTGTTGCGGTGGGTGCGGTTGCTGTTGCGGCTGAGGATGAGGTTGCTGCTGCTGCTGCGGGTGGGATTCCTGGCGCGCCTGCTGCGGTTGAGGCTGCGGACGCGGTTGCTGAACCTGCGGTTGCGGATGGAATTCCTGACGTGCCTGTTGTTGCTGCGGTTGAGGCCGTTGCTGTTGAGGCTGCGGCTGCACGTGTGCCTCCGATTGCGGCTGGACGCGTGGTTGTTGCTGCGGTTGCGGCCGTTGAGCCTGCTGCGTCTGCGGCGCGTGGATCTCGGCGGGGCGGGGCGCTTGCTGCGTCTGCTGTGCGTGTTGTTGCGCTTGTTGAGCTTGCTGCGCCCGCTGCGCCTCTTGTTGCTGACGCGCCTGTTGCTGCGCCAGGCCGGGATTGCCTTCCGCCCGCTGCGCTTGCTGCTGCGGCGGTCGTTGGCCCATCTGCACGCCGCCCGGTTGCGCGGCTGCGTGCGGCTCGAAGCCCTGCCGCCCAGGCTGCTGCGCCATCGGCGTATGCGGCTGCGTCCACGCCGGTTCATGACGCTGTCCGCCTGGCGCAGCCTGACCCACGTTGCCTGCGACGCCTGGTCCTGGCTGCCCCGGCTGCGCGCCGTGTTGTTGCGCAAATCCGGGTGCGTTGCCGCGTTCTGCTTGCGGCGGATGCGGCACGCCGTTGGCTGCTTGCGGCGCCTGTCCATGCTGACCGGGCTGCTCCGGCTGACCCGGCCGCCCGTTCGCCACGCCCGCGACGCTCTGTTGCGGCGCACGCGGCGCCGCACCCGGCATCCCGCCCGGCAGATGCGATTGCACCACCCGCACGTTCTGCACGTTCTGCATGTTCTGCGCGGGCGTCGCGCCACCACGCTGGAAGCCACCGGCAAAATGCGCAGGCACATTCGTGCGGACGATCGGTTGGCCGGCGCCGGGCACCCGTCCGCCAGCATTCGCAAAACGTTGCGCCAGGTTATCGCGGTATGCAGCGGGCGTCGCCGGATTGCGCGTCGCGATCACCGGACGGCCGGCCACCGCCGACGGCGGCCGGAAGTTCGCGGTGCGCATCCCCGGACCGAAACTGCCCTTGACCGGCGCAATCCCCGGACCGCCCGGATTGATCTGCGCGTTGTGCCATTGACGCGGATCGACGCGTTGCGCGTACCGTCCGGCCGGTTGTCCGTGCACGAAAGCCGTGGCCGGAATCGCCGTCACCGCGCCTTGCCGGTAGTTGATATAGGTGTTGTGGACGTTGATATTCGTCACGTTGACGTCGCCACGGCCATGCCAGCCGCCGCCGTAGCGGTTCACCGCGTCGTAATAGCGCGGACTGTAGCCGCCCCAGCGCGGATGCCACGGCTCGCCGGGACCGAGCGGAAACCACGCGACGCCCGCCGCCACCGCACCGCCGATCGCGAGACTCACGCCCCAATCGACGCCGCTGCCACCACCGCCATCGCCGACGAACGCGACCAGCGCGGGCGCGTAGACGGGCGGCGCATCGGCGACCATCGGACCGGGCACCCATGCCCACGCGTTATCGACCTGCGCCCAACGGCCGTAGTGATACGGCGCAAAACCCCACGGCGCATCGTCGACCCAGGTCCAGCCCCACGGCGCCTGCCATGCCCAATGTCCATCGTGATACGGCGACCAGCCCGCCGGCACCGCGTTCGGCGTCCACACCTGGCCGTATTGCGGCGTCTCGCGCCACGTGCCGTTCGCGTCGAGATCCTGGTAGCCGGGGATGTCGCGCGACACGTAACGGGCCGACACCGACCGGTCTTCCGCCGCATCGCGCGATGCCACCCATTGATCGAACGGATCGGGACCGGGCGCGCCGTTGTCGGCGATTTGTTGGAGATTGGTTCCTGCGAAGCGAATCTGCTGGCCTGCCGCAACCGGCACCTGCGCGTTGTCGCCGTAGACGGTCGCGCTGCCGTTTCTGACCGTCACCGTGGTCGAACTGCCGTCGGGCGCGACATCGACGCGATAGTCGCCCGGGCCGTTCAGGCCGAGCGCGAGGTTCGGCGTATCGATTTCGTAGGCGGCGCCGGGCGGCAGTTCACGCACCCGCGCCGACAGCGTGCCTTGCGCGACCTTCAGTTGCGCGCTGCTGTCGTCGAGGTTGAGGACATCGAGGCTGGTCGATGCGCCGAGCCGCACGGCCGTCGAGCCGATATGCATTTCCGAGCGGGCGTTGCGGTCGTTCCAGACCTGATCGCCGGTGGTCAGCGGCCGGTTCAGTTGCGCGTACGACCAGTCGGACGCGCCTGCGGGTTCGGTGGTGACCGTGCCCGCCATGTAGTTCAGGCGCGCGATCCGTCCCGGCGGATCGACGGCTTGCGATGCGTCGGCGGTCGCGACGGGCGGCGCTTCCTGCGCCATCGCGGGCTGGGTCGCAACGGTCTGCGCGATCAGCGCGAACACGGCGGCCGTCACGCCCATCGCCGCGCGCGAACGGCGCGGTGCGCGCGAGCGTTGTGAATCTTGCGAGCCGCCGTCCGGCGTGACGCATGACGCATCACACGACGAATCACGCGACGAAAAATGCGATGAAATACGCGCCGACAGGCGGCCACGGTTAGCGTTACGGTCAGGTCTCATTGTTGTCTCCGGCGAACGCAGCGGTTTGCCACATCCCGGATTGACTGTACCCAAACGCTCTGTTTCAAGGCCGCCACATTTGTAAGGCCGTGCCGCTACCGTGTAACAAAAAGTCTTTCCTGGCGTAATTCCTCGTGAGAAAGCGACGCCAAAGCCGATTAAGCCGTGAGAAATGCTTCGAAGCTTTGCTGACCGGCGGGCGTGATCCGTAAGATGCGCGGCCGGTCGGTGCGTGCGACCCAGCCGCGCTCCGACCACGACGCGAGCAACGCCGCGCCGAGCGCGCCGCCCATATGCGCGCGGCGCTCGCTCCAGTCGAGGCAGGTGCAGGCGAAACGTCGGCGGCGCGTTTGCTGGCTTGCGACGTCGATGCCCCATTCGGCGAACTGTGCGGCACCGGCCGGGGTTGCGTCGATCGCGTTGCCGTCGATGACCAGCAGTCCGCTGTGGACCATCCGCTCGAACAGACGCACCGACAGTTCGCCTGCCATATGGTCGTAGCAGGTGCGCGCGTAGCGCATGTCGACCGGCACCGTACGCGCGGGCCGTGGCGTCGTGCGCTGCGGCGCGGTAGCTTGCGCGACGTTCGCGAGCGCCTCGATCGACGCCGCGATATCCGCCGACGCAATCCGGAAATAGCGATGCCGCCCGCGCACTTCGACCTCCAGCAACCCGCCATCGGTGAGCCGCGACAGATGCGCGCTCGCCGCCGACGGCGACACGCGCGCGATCATCGTCAGTTCGCCTGCCGGTCGGGCGCTGCCGTCCATCAGCGCCCACAGCATCGCCGCGCGGCCGGGGTCGGCCAGCAACGCGCCCATCCGGCTCAGACCGGGAAAGTGGTTGTGATCGTGCTGTTCGTCGGGCAGGGTGGCCATTTCGATCTCCTTCAAAGGCGATGCTTTACCGCTGTCTACTGTAGCCCGATGCCGGATTCGATGTTTCAGCCTGACGTGAAATATCGAATGCGCGACGGCCGCGCTGCGCGCTTTCGCGGGCCGCTATGCGCCGGCGCTACAATCGGTATCCGACCTTGGTTTTTGGAACATGCAGTCATGAAACGTCTTCTCGCAGTCATCGCCGTCGTCCTGCTGTGTAGCGCCTGCGCGGGCGGCGGCGGGTCGGCGGCGACGCCCGGCTCCGGCAGCATCACGATGTACGGCACGATCGACGAAGGCGTGTCCGTCCGCAAATAACGCACGCCGCAGCGTGGCAGAAATTGAAGTGTGATTGTCATTTCTGCCACAATCGGACATGTGACGATAGCGACTTCGCTGCTGATCGTTCCCATTTCCGAGGCCCGTCGATGTCCGGATCGCCCGTATCGTCTCCACCTTCCGCACCTTCCGCCCCCTCCGTTTCCGCCGTCGATGACCGTCACGGCCGCCGCGCCGCCCGCGTGCTCGCCGTGTGCCAGGCGTTGTACACGTCGTCGGTATCGATCGATCTGACGTTGACGGGACTCGTCGGCTACACGCTCGCCGACGACAAGTCGCTGGCAACCTTGCCGTTTTCGCTGATCACCGTCGCCGCCGCGATGACGACGATCTTCGCGTCGTTCCTGATGGCGCGCATCGGCCGTCGCGCGGGCTTCATGCTCGGCGCGAGCGTCGGCGCGTTGGGCGGCGCGATCTCCGTGTGGTCGATTTTCCATCACAGCTTCTGGGCGTTTTGCGCGGGAACCGCGACCGTCGGCGTGTTTCAGGCGTTCGCGCAGTACTACCGGCTGGCAGCGGCCGATGCCGTCGCCCCCGACGCCCGAAGCCGCGCGATTTCGACCGTGCTGACGGGCGGCGTGGTCGCCGCCGTGCTCGGTCCGTGGCTGGCCGAATCGAGCCGCGACTGGCTCGCGCCCGTCACGTTCGCCGGGTCGTACGCGCTCGTCACGGTGCTCGGTTTGCTGTCGGCGGGCTTGCTGGCACTGGCGTATCGCAACGCGCCGCCCGTGCCCCACGCCGCCCACGACGCGTCGCCCGCGCGACCGCTCGGTGCGATCGTCCGTCAGCCGATCTTTATCGCGGCGCTCGCGAACAACGCGCTCGGCTACGCGGTGATGATGTTCGTGATGACCGCGACGCCGATTGCCGCTGTCGCGTGCGGGCATACGATCGGCGACGGCGCGCAGATCATCCAGTGGCATCTGGTCGGCATGTTTGCACCATCGCTGGTGTCGACGTGGCTGATCCGGCGCTTCGGCGTGCTGCGCGTGATCGGCGTGGGGATCGTGCTGTCCGCGCTCTGCGGCGTGCTGGCGTTGGGTTCGACCGATCTGCCGCATTTCTACGCGGCGCTCGCGTGTCTGGGCGTCGGATGGAACCTGATGTTCGTCGGCGGGACGACCTTGCTCGCGCAGTCGTACCGGCCGTCGGAGCGCGCCCGGACGCAGGCGGCGAGCGAGTTCACCACCTTCGCCGCGTCCGCGCTCGGCTCGCTGTTCGCCGGGCAACTGCTGGCGCGTTTCGGCTGGGCCGCGATCAATACGGCGATTTTCCCGTTACTGGCGCTCGCGGCGCTGGCCACGCTCGGTTATGCGTGGTCGCGCGCCAGGCAGGCGTCGTCGGCGGCGGCGTGATGCAGAGAGGTTCTTTTGAAAGATGAGGCGATGGAATCCGTTTTGATCGACGCGTCGAAATCCGGTTCGTCCGGCGCGGCCGGTCCGCACGACCGTGTGCGGCATGTGGTGTTCGCGGTTGCGCCGGACCTCGTGCTGCTCGACGCATGCGGTCCGCTCGAAGCCTTCTGGCGCGCCGAGTTGACGCTTGCGGCGGGACGTCGGCGGGATGCGGCGGATCACGCCGGTGCGGTCGCGTATCGCACGACGGTCGCGTCGATCGATGGCGGCGTGTTGCAGACTTTTCCCGGTTTGCCGGTCGTCACGCAGCGCCTCGACGCACTCGACGATCAACCGATCGACACGCTGATCGTGCCCGGCGTCCCCGTCGCCGACGGCCGCGCATTGCAGCCGGAACTGGTCGCGTGGCTCGCGAACAACGCGTCGCGGGCGCGGCGCGTGTGCGCGGTGTGCACCGGCTCGTTCTATCTCGCGGCAGCGGGTCTGCTCGACGGGCGGCGCGCGACCACGCACTGGCGCGATGCGCCGCAGCTCGCGCGACTTTTCCCGAAAGTCCGCGTCGATGCCGATCCGATCTTTATCCGCGACGTACGCAACGACGGCGACCCCGCGCGCGACGCCGCCGAAGTCTGGACCTCGGCAGGCGTCACGGCGGGAATCGATCTCGCGCTCGCGCTGATCGAAGCCGATGTCGGTCACGCGGTCGCGATGGAGGCGGCGCGGCGTCTGGTGGTGTTCATGAAGCGGCCGGGCGGCCAGTCCCAGTTCAGCGCGGCGCTGACTGCGCAGGCGTCGGCGGGCGGTCCGTTCGACGCATTGCACGGCTGGATGGAGGACAACCTGCGCGACGATCTGTCGGTCGAGCGGCTTGCCGGGCAGGCGCGTATGAGTCCACGCACATTCGCGCGACGCTACGTCGATGAAGTCGGCCGCACGCCCGCGAAGACGGTGTCGGCGTTGCGGCTCGAAGCGGCGTCGCGCGCGCTGGCGGGTTCGCGTCGGCCGCTGAAGCGGATCGCGCTCGAATGCGGCTTCGGCAGCGAACAGAATCTGCGACGCGCGTTCGTGCGACGTTTCGGCGTGTTGCCGCAGGATTACCGCGAGCGCTTCGCGTCGGCCACCGGCGAAGCCGCGCCGGCGGGCGTGAGAAGCTGACGCGGGCCGTGAACGCGGGCCGGGCGGCCGGACTCGCCGGTAATATTGCCCCCGTATAATTCAGTCCTTCCTATATAGAGTTTGACTGGAGTCAACATGGGCACCCCCGCAATCGCGCCATTGGACCGTTCGGAAACGACCTTCCGCTTCCTCGCCGAGCCGACGTCGGTCAATTTCGGCGGCAAGGTTCATGGCGGCGCGTTGATGAAGTGGATCGACGAAACCGCCTACGCGTGCGCGGCCGTGTGGTCAGGGCGTTATTGCGTGACGGTCAGCGTCGGCAATATCCGGTTTCGTCGTCCGATTCTGGTCGGCAATCTGGTCGAACTGCGCGCGCGCGTGGTGACGACCGGGCGCACCAGCATGCATATCCATGTGTCGGTGCATGCGGGCGATCCGAAGGGCGGCGAACTGCTGCAAACCACCGATTGCCTGATCGTGATGGTCGCGGTGAACGAGAACGGTCATCCGGTGCCGGTGCCCACCTTCGTGCCGGAAACGGACGAACAGAAGCGCCTCGCCAAATACGCGATGGACGTGAAGGAAGCGCTCGACGCGATCGTCGAAATGAAGCCGGAAGAGGTCGCGCAAGGCAAGATCTGACGCGGATGCCGGTTGCATCCGACGCATAAAAAAAATGCCGGTCCGCTGACGCCGACCGGCATTTTTCATCGTGCGCCCGACTAGCGCCCGGCAACGCCAGGTATCACACCTTCACGTCGCCGACCATATCGCCCGGTTTCACCCACTCGTCGAACTGCGCCTCGGTGACGAAGCCGAGCGCCAGCGCCGACGCTTTCAGCGTCGTGCCTTCCTTGTGCGCCTGCTTGGCGATCTTCGCGGCCTTGTCGTAGCCGATATGCGGATTGAGCGCGGTCACCAGCATCAACGACTCGTTGAGCAGCGTATCGATACGATCCGAATTCGGCTCGATGCCCACGGCGCAGTTGTCGTTGAAACTCAGTGCGCCATCGGCCAGCAGACGCACCGATTGCAGCACGTTATGCGCGATCATCGGACGGAACACGTTGAGCTCGAAATTGCCGCTCGCGCCACCGAATATTCACCGCGACGTCGTTGCCGAACACCTGACAGCACAGCATCGTGACCGCTTCGGATTGGGTCGGGTTGACCTTGCCCGGCATGATCGAGCTGCCCGGTTCGTTTTCCGGAATCGACAGTTCGCCCAGCCCGCATCGCGGACCGCTCGCGAGCCAGCGCACGTCGTTGGCGATCTTCATCAGGCTCGCCGCGACGGTTTTCAACGCACCGTGCGCGAACACCAGCGAATCGGCGGCGGCCATCACTTCGAACTTGTTCGGCGCGGACACGAACGGCAAGCCCGTCTGTTTCGCAATTGCCGCGGCGACGTTGTCGGCGAACTTCGGATGCGCGTTCAAACCCGTGCCGACGGCCGTGCCGCCTTGCGCGAGTTCATACAGATGCGGCAATGCCGATTCGACGTGTTTGATGCCGTGGTCGAGTTGCGCGACGTAGCCGGAAAACTCCTGACCGAGCGTCAGCGGCGTGGCGTCCTGCAAGTGCGTGCGGCCGATCTTGACGATCTTCGCGAAGGCCTTCGCCTTGCCGTCGAGCGTGGCGCGCAAGGTCTTCAGCGCAGGCAGCAGATGCTTGACGATCGCGTCGGCGGCGGCCACGTGCATGGCGGTCGGAAACACGTCGTTCGACGACTGGCCGCGATTCACGTCGTCGTTCGGATGAACCTTGCGCGATTCGCCGCGCTCGCCGCCCATCAGTTCGCTCGCGCGATTGGCGATCACCTCGTTCAGGTTCATGTTGGTCTGCGTGCCGGAGCCCGTTTGCCACACGGCGAGCGGGAATTCTTCCGGATGCTTGCCGGCGAGAATTTCGTCCGCGGCAGCGATGATGGCGCGCGCCTTGTCGTCGGCGAGCACACCGAGTCCGAGATTCACTTCAGCCGCCGAGCGCTTGACGACGGCCAGCGCGTTGATCAGTTCGAGCGACTGCTTTTCCGTCGAAATCTTGAAGTTCTGCAACGAGCGCTGCGTTTGTGCGCCCCACAGGCGCGCGTTCGGCACGGCAATCTCGCCGAAAGTGTCGCGCTCCATCCGTACATCGTCAGTCATGGTCCACTCCGCTTGGGTGATCGGGTTAAGACGGCAGGCCGGCGCGAGCGTCAGCCGCGCGGCCGTCGAACAGAACCATAGCAAAGTCGCACGACGTGTGCGTCGAACCGGCCATGACGCGATCAGGGTCTTTAGGATTCTTACGGCTTTTTTTCGACCCCGATCACGACGCCGCGATCTCACTCCAGTCGCGCGTCGATCGTGCTGCGATGCGCCGGATCAAAGCTGGCCGTCGACGGGCAGCAGCGAGAACAGTCCAGTCATCGCATTGCGATAGAAGCCCGCGCCGGGATCGACGGAGTACGTATGAATCTGACCGTTTTCGTCGTCGGTCCAGACCAGTTGTCTGGACGGATCGCCGACGGGCGCGAGCCCGACGAGTTGCGCGGGCGTGGCGAGCGTCACGCGATAGCTGACGCCCGGCGCGCTCGCACGATCGAACATCGTCGCGACTTCATCGGCGAGCGGTTGGCTGTGGATCACGAGCGCCAGTTCGGTGTTCAGGTTCGCCGAGCGCGGGTCGAGGTTCATCGAGCCGATCACCAGAATCTTGCGGTCGATCACATAGGTTTTCGCATGCAGGCTCGCGCGCGAACGCGATCCCGTCACGCTCGCCGACGGACTGCGCTGCACCGGCTTGAACTCGTACAACTCGACGCCGTGTTCGAGCATCGGCACGCGATACGGCGCGTAACCGGCCTGCACGGCGACCGCGTCGGTGGCGGCCAGCGAATTGGTCAGGACGGCGACACGCACGCCGCGCTTCGTCAACGCGGCGAGCGCCTTGACGCCGACGTCGTGCGGCACGAAATACGGCGACACGATCAGCACTTCCTGCTGCGCGTCGTGCGTCAGCTCGACGAGACGTTGCATCGGCGGACTCACGTAATCCGGCGACGGCCGGTCGATCTTCTCCGGCGAATCCACCTTGAACTCGGCCGGCGCCCAGATCAGCCCGAGATCGTCTTTCGCGATCTGCGCGGCGAGCGGCGTCGCGTTGATCGGCTTGGCGTTGTACGGATCGGCGTTGGTGCGCCAATGTTGCCGCAGGTCGTCGCGGGTCGCGTCGAGCTCTTTCGGCGCGAACGTCTGCCGGTTCAGAACGCGCAACGGATACGACCCGGCGCTATTCCAGAACGCATCGAAGCTCTGCGAAATATCGTCGGTGACGGGACCGGCCGCGAGCACGTCGAGGTCGCGGAATTGCAGCGTCGGGCTGGCGCTGAAGTATTCGTCGCCGAGGTTACGTCCGCCGACGATCGCAAGCTGGTTGTCGGCGATCATCGCCTTGTTGTGCATGCGGCGCGTGAAGTGTCCGATCTGCGTGAACACGTCGGTGCTGCGCTGAAAGACGCTGCGATGGCCGCTGCCGTACGGATTGAACACGCGGATCTCGATGTTGTCGTGCGTGTTCAGCCCCGCCATGATCTTGTCGATGTCCTTGAAGTTGAGATCGTCGACCAGCATCCGCACGCGCACGCCGTGATCGGCCGCGTAGAGCGCGGCGCCGAGCAGCAGCTTGCCGGTGGTGTCTTCGTTGGCGATGTAGTACTGCATATCCAGCGTTTTCGTCGCCGCGCGCGCGAGCGCGATGCGCATCTGCAACGCTTCCGTACCGTTCGACAGCACCCGGAAGCCGGATTGCCCCGGATGCGTCGCTTCGAGCGGCGCGAGCGCGGTGCGTAACGGCGTGGTGTCGGTAGCGGCCAGCGCGTGCGTGACGTCGCGGTGATAGGCGGTCGCGGGCGGGCGCGTCGCGCACGCCGACAGCGCCGCCGCGGCGAGCGTGAGCATGGTCAGCCCGACCATCCGGCGAAGCGTCTGCAACGCGTCGTGGCCGCCTGGCCAGCGCGCCGCGCTCAGGTTGTTGCGATGGATCCCCGGCACGCTGCAATCCTCCATTTGATTGTTCTGTCTGTCTGGGCGCAGCACTCGAGCAAGAATCGCGCCGCACGGCAGCGCCACGCCCGCGTGCCCGACGATTCTAAGTCTATTGAGGGCCGGACACGATCGGACGACGCGCCGGATAGCGAGCATCGGCGCGGTGGCGACGATGCCGCGCAAGCGCGCGAGCGGCGCGCAAAAAGAAAACGGCGGACGGTGTCGCGCAGGTTCGAAAGCCTGCACGGCACCGTCCGCCGTCGGACCGGACGACGCGTTTTTACGCGTGTCCGGTTCAGGATGACGCCGGTTAACTACGCGGGGTGGCGATGGCGTCGGCGGCTTCCTGGTGGGTCGAGCCTTTGGCCGGACGTGCCGCCCAATGACCGGCCAGCAGCGAACCCGACAGGTTGTGCCAGACCGAGAACAGCGCGCCCGGCAGCGCGGCGATCGGCGTGAAGTACAGCTTGCCGAGCGTCGCCGCGAGACCGGAATTCTGCATGCCGACTTCGATCGCGAGCGTGCGGCAGACGGCTTCGTCGAAACCGAGCAGACGACCGCCCCAATAGCCGCCGAGCAGGCCGATACCGTTATGCAGCACGACGCCGATCATCACCACCAGTCCGACCGACGCGATGCTCTTCTGCGTGCCCGCGACGACCGCCGAGATAATCAGCAGGATCGCGACCATCGACACCAGCGGCAGGATCGGCTCGACGGCGCGGACGGCTTTGGTGAACAGATGATGGATCACGAGGCCGACCACGATCGGCAGCGCGACGATCTGCAGGATGCTCATCAGCATGCCGTGCACGTCCACCGCGATCGACGCGTCCACGTACAGGCGCGTGAGCAGCGGCGTCGCGAATACGCCGACCAGGGTCGACAGCGCGCTGATCGTCACCGACAGCGCAACATCGCCGCGCGCCAGATAAATCATCACGTTCGACGCCGTGCCGCTCGCGACGCTGCCGACCAGCACCATGCCGGCGGTCAGATCGGGCGGCATCCGCAGCGCTTTGGCGATCGCCCACGCGGCGAGCGGCATCACCAGGTAGTGCAGGACGATGCCGGCCACGACCGGCGCGGGACGCGTGAACACGCGCTGGAAATCGGCGATGGACAACGTGACGCCCATTGCCAGCATGATGATCGTCAGCAGCGTGGTGACGTGCGGCGCGATCGGCGTGAACGAAGCGGGCGAGAAGTAGGCCGCGAGCGAGACCAGCACGGCCCACAGCGGGAAAAGTCGGGTGACACGGGCAAGCATGAAAGCAGTCCTCAAGACAGGGTCGGTCGATAGATGGAAAACGGAGCCGGATAGCCGGGCCGAACGCGGGTTCGGGCCTCGGGGCATCGGGTTCAGGCAACGGTGTCGGGCAGGCGCCGCGCGGTGCCTTGTGGGGCGCGCGGCTGCACGGCGTCGCGCGCCGGACTGTGAGTCGCGGCGCACGAGGCGATGTCCGGCTGGCAGGTCGATCGGATCGAGCCGGCGCATCGCCGCCAGTCGGCGGGCGAGCGGTCAGACGCGCATTCTACCGGGAGCGGCGTCCGGTTTTCGCGGTCCGGCGTGTGCGCCGCTCAGACTGGTGGTGCGGCGGGTTCGGTGTGAGGCGTCGTCTGCCCCGGCATCTGCCGCAGGCTCAGCCGGTGAAAGCGCAGCGTCATCAGCGCTGCGACGCTCGCGAGTCCGGCGGCGAGCCCCCACCACAGGCCGCGCGCGCCCATTCCGTAGTGAAACGCGAGCGTGTAGCCGGTTGGAAAGCCGATGCCCCAATAGCCGAACGCCGCTGCGATCATCGGAATGCGGGTGTCCTTCAGGCCGCGCAGACAACCCGAGGCCACTGTCTGCATGCCGTCGACGATCTGGAAAATTGCCGCGACGCCGAGCATCGAGCTGGCGAGCGCGACCGTGGTGGCGTTTTTCGGGTCGTCGAGATGCAGATACAGCCCGACGATCGAATGCGGCGCGAGGATCAGCACCAGCCCCGACACGCTCATAAAGCCGACGCCGAGCGCCAGCGCGACGAAGCCCGCATGCCGGGCCGCCAGCGCTTGTCCCGCGCCCGCCCAGTAACCGACCCGCACGTTGCCCGCCTGGCCGATCGCGAGCGGCACCATGAACGACACCGACGCGACGTTCAGTGCAATCTGATGCGCGGCCAGTTGCGACTCGCCGAGCAGACCGACCATCAGCCCGGTCGCGAGAAACAGCATCGATTCGACGCCGTATGTGATGGCGACCGGCCAGCCGATGCCGAACAGTTCGCCCATCAACGGCCATTGCGGCCGCGTCGCGACGACGAAATGGCGGAAACGCGGGCGCAGATGCAACAGCCCCATCAACACCAGCGCGGTCATCCAGACGGTCAGCGTGGTGGCGGCCGCCGAGCCGAGAAAGCCGAGCCGCGGCAAGCCGTACGCGCCGTGGATCAGTCCGTAGTTCAGCACGGCATTGACGCCCACGCCCGCAATCGACACCCACAGCAGCCGCTTCGCCGCGCCGATCGCGGGCAGGAACGAGCGCATCAGGCCGATCCCGATCAGGCTGCCGGGCGCGGCCCAGCGCAGCACCGCCGCGTATTCGCCGACCTGCCGCGCGAGCAGCGCCGGTTCGCCGAACGCGTTCATCAGCGGTTGCGCGAACGACAGCAGCACGAAGGCGGGCAGCGACAGCAGGATCGACAGCGCGAAGCCGGTCCAGTAGATCGGCGCGATCCGGTCGTCGTCTTTCGCTCCGCGCGCGTGCGACACGCTCACGCTGACCGACGTGAGCATGCCCTGCAACAGCGTGACGACGACGAAAAAGACGTTGGCGCCGAGTCCGCCGGCGGCGAGCGCGTCGGGGCCGAGCGAGCCGAGCAGGATCGTGTCGGTGACGCCCATCGCCATCTGCGACAACTGGGCGATCGCGAGCGGCGCGGCGAGGCGCGCGGTGTCGGCGGCGTGGCGGGACAGCGAGGGCGCCCGGACGGCGGTCCGGGACGAGGTGGAGTGGGTCATCGAAGTCGGACGACGCGGAGCCTGTC
This sequence comes from Paraburkholderia sp., assembly GCF_028283785.1. GTDB lineage: Bacteria > Pseudomonadota > Gammaproteobacteria > Burkholderiales > Burkholderiaceae > Paraburkholderia. The sequence goes on from NZ_JAPWKB010000019.1 coordinate 582,478, forward strand.
CGCGCGTTTCCTGTTTCCTGTCTAAACGGACAGCTTATTGTTTTGCGACACGGCTGTCGATCTTAGAGCACGGTTTTGGTGCGTGCCGCCGTCGCGCTATTCGTGAACGGCGATCAGTGTGTCGCCCAGCAACACGACCTGACCTGCGCGGATTTTGCAGGTTTTACGCGTTTCGACCTGACCGTCGACGGTCACGGCACCGGACGCGACGATGATTTTCGCCGAGCCGCCGCTGTCCGCGAGACCCGTTATCTTCAGGAGATTATGCAGTTCGACGTAGTCGCCGGTTAGCGTGAAATGGAGGTTAGGCATAGCGATTGCGGCAACGGAACGGGGTTCGCATCATAAGCCAGAAGCGGCTCGGGTTCATACGGGTGAGCGTCTGTAAGTGGATGTTATGCGATTGTTTGGAAATGAAACCTTGCGTAACAGCGGTCGTTTCCTCCGAACTTCACTCATAAACTGAGACTCCGAAGAACAGCCTGCTGCTTTTTGCGGTAGACACGATAAAGACCGGAAGACCGGCGTCGCGCTTTGCGTCACGTCATTGGCCTACGGGTCAGGTCGCCATTCCGACAACTGTAGAGAGGAAGCTATGACCAAGATTCGTTCGATTCTGATCGGTGCCGCTTTGACGGCCTGTGCCACCAGCGCTGCGTTCGCGCAAACCGCCAACGATTCGCAAACGCCGGCAACCGGCACACCGGGCCTGACGGCACCGGCCGCGCAAGGCATGCAGCCAGCGACGCCCGCGCCGCAAAACCTGACCGCGTCGGGTTCGACCGATCCGCTGGTGCAAAAGCGTGACGCGAACGCGAAGGCGAACGCCGAGTATCGCGCGTCGAAGAAGATGTCGAAGGCGGATCTGAAGGCGCAGCAAAAGGCGTCGAAGGACGCGTACAAGGAGCAGGTCCGCGACGCGAAGATCAACAAGAAGGCCGACAAGCAGACGGCCAACAACGAAATGAAGATGCAGATGCAAGGTCAGGCCGCGACCCAATCGGACCCGGCCGACATCAAGCATTAATCAGCGCATGACCTCCGGCGGCGCGGCGCATCCGGTTCAGCACCGGGTGGAAGCCACGTCGGCGGATCGCACATAAAAACAGAACAGGGAGGTTTCACATGACTCGCACAAATATGAACCGCATTTACGCCGCGCTGATCGCCGGTTGCCTGTCGTCCGTCGCGTTCGCGCAAGCCAGCGATCCCGCTGCAGCGCCCGTGACGCACGCCGACAACAAGGCTGCGAAGGCGCAGTCGAAAGCGGACAAGAAGGCGTCCGTCGCGCAGGCGAAGGCCGACAAGAAGAAAACCGACGCGCAATCGGACGCCGACAAGGCGAACGCCGACGCGAAACTGAAGGACGCGAAGAAGGACTGACGGTCCGCCTTCGACCTTCGACCCCGGATTCAGGCAGGGCGGCGGAAGTGTATCGCATCGCGATCACGCACACAGCCACCCGCTCCACGGTTTAGCGCGGAGGAGACGAGAACGGCCCGGCACGCGAACGCGTCGTCGGGCCGTTTTATTTGCGATCGACGGGCGCACGCCTGCCAACGCGCGGACGAACGGGAAAAAGGGTCGCTTGTCGCCAATCGTTGTATGGATATACAGTATGCATCGCCGTCGCGATGCGACTTTTTCCTGTCCGATCCCGTGCTCTCCGTTGCCGATTTTCCTTCGTCCGACACACCCGACACACGCCACGCGCCGGATGCATCCGGTGCTTCCGCCCGGTTCGACGCCGCCGCGTGGCTGTCGAAGCTCAACGACGCGCAGCGCGAAGCCGTCGAGCACGACACCGACGACGTGACGCGGCCGTCCGGCGCGCTGCTCGTGATTGCGGGCGCGGGGTCGGGCAAGACCAACACGCTTGCGCATCGGGTCGCGAATCTGGTGGTCAAGGGCGCCGATCCGCGCCGTATCCTGCTGCTGACGTTTTCGCGCCGCGCCGCGCTCGAAATGACGCGCCGCGTGACGCGCATCGCGAGTCACGCGCTCGGGGCGCGGGCGTCGCTGGCGCAAGGGCTGACGTGGTCGGGCACGTTTCACAGCGTCGGCGCGCGGCTATTGCGGGAATATGCCGATCTGATCGGCCTCGCGCCCACTTTCACGATCAACGACCGCGAAGATTCGGCGGATCTGATGAATCTGGTGCGTCACGAACTCGGGTTTTCGGCCAAAGAGAAGCGCTTTCCGTCGAAGAACACCTGCTTTTCGATCTACTCGCGCGTCGTCAATACGGGCGGCTCGCTCGGCGGCGTGCTGAACGACGCGTTTCCGTGGTGCTGCGAGTGGGAAGACGATTTGCGCCGCCTGTTCGCCGCGTACGTGGCGGCCAAGCAGCAGCAAAGCGTGCTCGACTACGACGATTTGCTGCTCTACTGGGCGCATATGGCCGCCGAGCCGTCGATCGCGGCGGATCTGTCGGCGCGTTTCGATCACGTGCTGGTCGATGAATACCAGGACACCAATCGCTTGCAGGCGTCCATCCTGCTCGCGCTGAAGCCCGACGGGCGCGGTCTCACCGTCGTCGGCGACGATGCGCAATCCATCTATTCGTTTCGCGGCGCGACTGTGCGCAATATCCTCGATTTTCCGGCGCAGTTCGATCCGCCCGCGCGGCAGGTCACGCTTGAGCGCAACTACCGGTCAACCGCGCCGATTCTCGCCGCGTCCAATGCGGTGATCGAACTGGCGTCGGAGCGCTTCACCAAAAACCTGTGGACGGAGACGGCGTCGGCGCAGCGTCCGCGTCTCGTCACCGTCGCCGACGACGCCGATCAGGCGCGTTACATCGTCGGGCAGATCCTCGAGGCGCGCGAAGCGGGCATGACGCTGAAGTCGCAGGCGGTGCTGTTTCGGGCCGCGCATCACAGCGCAGCGCTGGAGATTGAACTGACGCGGCGCAACATTCCGTTCGTCAAGTTCGGCGGCCTCAAATTCCTGGATTCGGTGCACGTGAAGGACGTGCTGGCGGTGTTGCGATGGGCCGAAAATCCGCGCGATCGGGTCGCGGGTTTCCGGGTCGCGCAACTGATGCCGGGCGTCGGCCCGGCGACGGCGGCGCGTCTGCTCGACGCGATGAATAGGGATGGCGGCGTGGCTGCGCAGCTGGTCGGGCAGTTGACGTCAAATGCCGCTGCGTCGGCGGCCTCTGATGCGTTCACGGAGGCCGCAGCGCCCGCAGGAGCGGCCCGCGCGATGGACGCCGCACTCGCGCATTCGCGCGGCGCGGCACGCGCGCTTGGCGCGTTTCAGCCGCCGGCGCGTGCGCTCGAAGACTGGCCGGCGTTCGCGGCGATGATGGCTAACGTCTGCGGAAAACTGTCGCCGTGGCCGGCCGAGTTCGAGCAGGTGCGTCGCTGGTACGAGCCGCATCTGGCGCGCAATCACGACGATGCCGCCGTGCGGCACGCCGATCTGCTGCAAATGGAGAGCATCGCGGGCACGTATGCGTCGCGCGAGCGTTTTCTGACCGAACTGACGCTCGATCCGCCCGACGCGACCAGCGACGAATCCGGCGTGCCGCTGCTCGACGAGGATTATCTGATCCTGTCCACGATCCATTCGGCGAAAGGGCAGGAGTGGCGCAACGTGTTCGTGCTGAATGGCGTCGACGGCTGCATTCCGTCCGATCTGGGCACCGGCACCGAGGCCGAGATCGACGAAGAGCGCCGCCTGCTCTACGTCGCGATGACGCGCGCGAAGGAAGACCTGCATATCGTCGTGCCTCAGCGCTTTTACGTGCACAACCAGACGCACCTGGGCGACCGGCACGTGTGGGCGTCGCGCACGCGCTTCATTCCGTCGGAGTTGTTGCCGCTATTCGATGTTCACGCGTGGCCGCGGGTGCCCGTGCCGTCCGCGCCGAGCGCAACCGGCCTCGCAGCAGCCGCGCAGGCGAAGATCGAGATTGCCGCGAAGTTGCGGAAGATGTGGGACTGAGCGTGGCGCCGGGCCGCCCGATCGGGAAGGCCGGACTTGAGCGCGGCGAACCGGAGCGGTGTCAGGCAGCCGCGTCCGGGCTTACTGCTGGCGTTGCTGCGGTTGATGCTGGGGGCGCGGCGGCGGCGTGAAAAACGCGCGCAGCCATGCGGCCAGACGCGAGAACACGTCGTACGGCTCTTCGACGAAAATTTCCGGCTTCAGCAGACGCAAATATTCCATCATCTGCTGCGCTTCCTGCTTCTGAAACGAGCCGTGCGACAAGCCGAGCCGCAACAACCCGCGCAACTCGCCGAGCTTCTCGCGCGCGGCGCTGCCTATGCTGGTCTCGCACGCCACTTTCGCCTCGTAGACCCGTTGACGCAGCGACTCCGCCAGCCGCCACGCGGGCGTCTGCATGGCTTCTTCGAGCGCCTGGATGTCCTGCGCGACGCCCTTGATCTGCGCGGCCAGCGGTTCGATCAGCGATTCTTCGCCTTCGGCTTCCTTGACGATTGCCGTCGCCCACGCGTGACACTGCTTCGCGAGTTCCTCGGGCGTCCATTCGGAACGCACCGCAAAGCCGAAACCGTATTCGGCCGCCTGCCGCATCAGGATCGCGACGACGTCCGGAAATTCCTTGTCCAGCGTGCGTTTCGCCCATGCGTACTGACCGCCGTTCAACATCCGTTGAACCGCGTGTTCGGTCAGCGGCACCATGTTGTCGAGCAGTTTGGCGCGCAAAAAGTCTTCGAACGACGGCGTCGCGAACTGCGGATCGAGCTTCAGCGATACGCGCAGAAATGCATCGAAATCCTTGCGTAGCGAAACAAGGGTTTCCTGCTTGAGTGTGAGGGTGATCTGACCCATGTGTAATCCCGTTTGGTCCTGCCGCGCCGCATCGTGGGGTGTCGCCGACTGCGACTGGCGCTCGACCCCGGAGCGCCACCGATGTGTTTCGCGCTGGTGTTGCCGTCAACGGCATCGCCAACCCGAAAATCGTTCCCGACGAGCGGACTTCGACTGTTTATCGGCAGGGTGGGGGAAAACTTGAGGACTATCGGCGAGGCGGGAAATGCCGCGAGGGCGTGCGCGTAGCGGCGTCCGCCGGCGGTGCGGCGGACGGGCGCGTGGTCTGGCTGAAATCTGTCCGGACCGGCTGGACCCGGTTTCGGTTGACACCTGTATCCAGCATTACGGCCAGTTGACGGTCGGACTTGAGTGTGCAGAATTAGGGTCTGCGCACTACTTGATAACAATTCCTTGCCACGCGAAAAACACCGCCAGCCCGACCGCGATGGTCAGCAGCGGGCGTCGTGTCAACGCGCTGACGGCAACGGCGGCCAGTGCGCCGACCAGCTGCGGATTGCGCCACGTCAATTCGGCGTCTGCGCCGTGGGGCGAAACGGCCATCGGCACGATGATCGCCGTCAACACGGTCACCGGGACGAAGCCGAGCGCGGTGCGTACCAGCGGCGGAAAAACCAGACGGTCGCCGAGGACGAAAACCGCCGAACGGATCAGCCACGTAATCAGCGCCATGCCGACGATCAGAATTGCGTAGCTCATCACGATGCCTCAGCCGTTTTCGGTTGATGAAAACCCGGCCGCGACAGCAGCACGCCGACCGCGACGCCCGCGCAGACCGCGCCGAGCAGGCCGAGTTTGTACGGCCACGCCTGCCAGAAAAAGGCCAGCGCGCCAGCGGTCGCCGCGGCCGCGAGATAACGCAGCGCGACCAGTTGCGGCACGACGATCGCGATAAAGGTGGCGACCATCGCGAAGTCGAGTCCGAGCGATTGCAGGCCGGGAAACGCGGCGCCGAACAGGAGACCGGCGAGCGTCCAGAGTTGCCAGTTCACGTACATCGCGACGCCCGCGCCGAGGAAGTAGTACGGGTTGGCGTCGGCGGTCGGGCGAAGCCGGTAGCGCGACCAGACCACCGCGAACACTTCGTCGGTGAGCAGGCCGCCGAGCGTCCAGCGCCAGCGCATCGGCAGATGCGCGACGTACGGCGCGAGCGTTGCGCTGTACAGCACGTGACGCAGATTGACGACCAGCGTGGTCGCCCAGATCACGGCAAAGCTGGCGTGACCGGCGATCAGTCCGACGCCGATGAATTGCGCCGAACCGGCGAACACCAGCAGCGACATCAGTTGTCCATGCCACGCATGCAGCGGGCCGGAACTCACGAGCGTGCCGAAAATCACGCCGAACGGCGCGGCGCCGACCATCATCGGAATGATGTCGCGGGCGCCGTCGGTGAATTCGGTCAGGCGGGAAGGGGCGGTAGTGCGTTGGGTCAAGCTCATCTCCTTTATGCCGGGAGCATAGCGGAGCGAAGGACGCGGGCGCTTGTACGTTCTTGCGGTATCGGCGTCAGGCGGACTGCCAGCGGCCCGGCGGCACGCCGAACATGCGCCGGAAATGTCGGGTGAAATGGCTCTGGTCGCTAAAGCCGCTTTCGACGGCGACATCGGCGACCGGCACGCCCGCGCGCAACGGCGCGAGCGAGCGCTGCAAACGCAACTGGGTGCGCCACGCGTGCGGCGGCAGACCGGTCGTCTGACTGAACAGCCGCGCCGCATGAAACGGCGACAGGCCGACCGCTTCGGCCAGTTCGCCGAGCAGCACCGGCGAGCCGAGATCGTCGGCGAGACGGGCTTTCATCGACTCGACGCGCGAATCGTCGGCGGCGATGCGCGGTGTATCGGGACACGCCGACGCATAGCGGATCAGCAGCATCGACAGCGCGTCGATCATCGCGGCTTCGGCGGCTTCGGCGGCTTCCGTGCCGGGTGCGGCGGTGGTTGAGTGTGCGTCGGTAGTGGCGCGCTCCATCGCCCAATGTGCATAGGCGAGACTGCGCGCGAGTTGCGGATCGCGGATCACGCCGGGCTCGAACCACGGCATCGGGCACGCGCGTCCGGCGACGTCGTTTGCCAGTCGATGCATGAAATCCACCGGCGCATACAGCACGCGATAGCGCCAGCCGTCGTCGGTCGCGCGCGATCCGGTGTGGAGTTCGCCGGGATTGATGATCGGCACGCCGCCGGTTTCGGCGACGTAATCCGTGCCGCGATAGCGATACCCCTCCGCGCCTGCGACGATCACCGGGATCGTGTACGCGTCGTGCCAATGCGGCGTGAACGTGTGATCGTGATATTCAGCCGTGACCAGATCCGCGCCGGGGAGGATCGGCGTGCGCCAGTAGCGGGCGGAATTGCGGAAACGGTTGACGGTCATGATCAATCGAAAATAGGAAAAGTCCTATGTGGTCTGACAGTGTAGCGCGCGATCGACGGTCTCGCGACCTTCCGCACGCGCGCCGGAAACGGCGGTATTCGCCGCTGCGCTCACTTGACCGGAATGGTCGTGCCGGCGGGCATCGGCACGGCTGTGACACTGTTTTTTGCACTGCCGGTCGCGATCCGGTCGCTGTAGGTCAGATAGACCAGCGTATTGCGTTTGGGATCGACGACGCGCACGACGTGCAGCGTTTTGAACAGCAAGGACATGCGGTCGCTGAAGACGTCGGATTGCTGCTTGAGCTGACCGGTGAAGGAGATCGCGCCGACCTGCCGGCACGCGATCGACGCTTCGGTCGGATCTTCGGCGATACCGAGCGTGCCTTTGATGCCGCCGGTTCGCGCGCGCGACACGTAGCAGGTGACGCCGTGCACGAGCGGATCGTCGTACGCTTCGACGACGACGCGGTCGGAGCCGGTCATCCGGAAGTTGGTGTTGACGCTGGCGACTTCCTCGCCATGCGCAATCGACGCGACGAGCGCCAACCCAGCGACGGCACACGCGTGAATGGAAGTGGAAGTCAGCGCTGAAACGCGCGAGGATCGGAGAATGGGCATAAAGATGAGCGACGAGGCGGCGCGTGAAATGGAACAGCCATCCTATACCGCGAAAGCGGCAGGCCGACGTGCGCGGCGGTCTATCTTTTTGCTTTGAAGCGAATGGGCAGGGCGATCGGTGAAACCGAGCCACAAAAAGAAAAAGGCCCGCAGATGAATGCGGGCCTTCGAATTTTTTGGCTCCTCGACCTGGGCTCGAACCAGGGACCTACGGATTAACAGTCCGGCGCTCTACCAACTGAGCTATCGAGGAACAGCAGTACAACTTGTCTTACATAAAAAAGCCCGCTGTGATTAACGGGCTCTTGCAATTCTTGGCTCCCCGACCTGGGCTCGAACCAGGGACCTACGGATTAACAGTCCGGCGCTCTACCAACTGAGCTATCGGGGAACATCAACAGCAGAGAAGCGAAATTGTAGGGGCTGCTTTATGACCTGTCAATACCTGCGGATTTATCCGTTTTAGAAACCGCTTCCGTCAGGTACGGCAGGGCGTCAGCCGCTACGTGCTCAGCGTGCCAGCAACGCGAGCTTTTCCTTGATGTCTTTGAATTCGTCGGCTTCGGGAAGCGGCGCCTTCGTCTTGGTGATGCTCGGCCAGTTCTTGGCCAGGTCCGCGTTCAGTTCGATGAAGGTTTGCTGGTCGCCCGGCACGTCTTCTTCGGCATAGATGGCGTTCACCGGACATTCGGCGACGCACACGGCACAGTCGATGCACTCGTCGGGATCGATCGCGAGGAAGTTGGGACCTTCGCGAAAGCAGTCCACCGGGCACACATCAACGCAGTCGGTATAGCGGCATTTGATGCAGCTTTCGGTCACAACGTGAGTCATTCAGGCAGCTCCTGCATGGTGTATCGGGGGAGGCGAAACGCCAAAACCGGTATTGTATCGTAACGTCAAGTGGGACATGCACCATCGGTCCACCGGGTTTAGACGTTTTCGTGATTAGTTTATGAGGTGCAACGTGCGGCCAGTTGCCGCAGCATTGTCGCGCATTCGGGTAACATGCGACAGACGGTACGCAGGGGCGCACCGCCAGCGCATGGCTCGGCCATCAAGCCTCCCGTTTTCGCAGTCTGGTTTGCCACATCATGATCATTACTTCGCTGCTCGATACAGACCTGTACAAGTTCACGATGATGCAGGTGGTTTTGCATCATTTCCCGGCGGCGAACGTCGAATACCGCTTTAAGTGCCGCACGCCGAATGTCGATCTCGTGCCGTATATCGAAGAGATTCGCGGCGAAGTCCGCAAGCTCTGCGACCTGCGCTTCACGGACGACGAGCTCGACTATCTGCGGCGGATGCGCTTTATCAAAAGCGACTTCATCGACTTTCTCGCGCTGTTCCATCTCAGCGAAAAGTACATTTCGATCACGCCGTCGCCGAAGGGCAATGGCGAGATCGACATCGATATCAAAGGGCCGTGGCTGCACACGATTCTCTACGAGATTCCGCTGCTCGCGATCGTCAACGAAGTCTATTTCCGTAATACGCAGCAGCAGCCGGCCTACACCGAAGGCCGTGGGCGTCTGACGGACAAGATCCAGTTGCTCGGCGCGCGGTCGGAATTCGCCGACTGCAAGATCGCCGATTACGGCACGCGCCGCCGCTTCTCGAAGCAGTGGCACGAGGAAGTGATCCTCACGCTGAAAGACGGCCTCGGCGAGCAGTTCGCGGGCACCAGCAACGTCTACTACGCGATGAAGCACGGCCTCACGCCGCTCGGCACGATGGCGCACGAGTACTTGCAGGCATGCCAGGCGCTCGGTCCGCGTCTGCGCGATTCGCAGATTTTCGGCTTCGAGATGTGGGCGAAGGAATATCGCGGCGACCTCGGCATTGCGTTGTCGGACGTGTACGGCATGCAGGCGTTTCTGCGCGACTTCGATATGTACTTCTGCAAGCTGTTCGACGGCGCGCGTCACGATTCCGGCGACCCGTTCGACTGGGGCGAGCGCCTGTTGAGGCACTACGAGGCGAACCGCTGCGACCCGCGCACGAAGATTCTCGTGTTCTCCGACGCACTCGATATCCCGAAGGTGCTGCAACTGTACGAACGCTTTCGCGGACGCTGCAAGCTCGCCTTCGGCGTGGGCACGAACCTCACCAACGACCTCGGTTACAACCCGCTGCAGATCGTGATCAAGATGGTTCGCTGCAACGGTCAGCCGGTGGCGAAGCTGTCGGATTCGCCGGGCAAGAACATGTGCGAGGACAAGGCGTATCTCGCCTATCTGCGCCAGGTTTTCGGCATTCCGCAGCCTGAGGAAAACGCGATCTGATCGCCGCACGCCGCGTGCCGATGCTGCATTCACGCTGCAGCGGCGCGCGGTGTCGTTCAACCCCGATCCACGACATTAGCAGCGTGCGCCGCGCGCCGCTACCTGGCCATTCGGCCGACTGTTCGCGCCCGCTGCGGCCGGTATAATTCTCGCGATTCACACGGCCTTCGCTACGAGGATTTTCGCCATGGACACATCGCTCGCCCGCCGCAACATCCTCGCGCGTATTCGCGCTGCCCAAGGTCGCGAAGCCGCAGCCGACTATCTTTCGCGTCATCCTCCCGGCCCGCGTCCGCCCATGCCGGACGACCTCACCGCGCGCTTCATCGAGCAGGCGCAGAAAATGTCCACCACGGTCGATACCGTGAACACTCTCAGCGACGTGCCGGCTGCCGCGCATCGTTATCTGTCGGAACACGGCCTGTCCACGACGGCGATTGCATGGCAAACGCTGACCGGTCTCGCGTGGGCCGAAGCCGGTATCGATGTCGCATTCCGCAAGCCGCAAGACAGCGATGTCGTCGGTATCACCGGCTGTTTTTGCGCGGTGGCCGAGACCGGCACGCTGGCCTTGCTGTCCGGTCCCGAGACCTATGCATCGGCGGGCTTGCTGCCGGAGACGCATATCGCCATCGTGCCGGTCTCGCGCATCGTGTCGGGTCATGAAGAAGCGTTCGGCCTGATCCGCTCCGAGCGTGGCGAACTGCCGCGCGCGGTCAACTTCGTGTCGGGCCCGTCGCGTACCGGCGATATCGAGCAGACCATCGTGCTCGGCGCGCACGGACCGTATCGCGTCCACGCGATCGTCGTTCGCGGCGCGTGACGGCGCGTCGGCCTCGGTAGATCGCCACGCATCGGGCACACACGCGCGTTCCGTCGCACGTCATCGGGCGTCGGCGTCATGTGAGTCCACGCTGCGTCGCACGAGTCCATTCTTACGGGCGGGTCGTTTTTCTCGCCCGTCCTGTGTCATTTCAAGCGCGTTCATCAAGCATGTGACAGCGCCGCGCAACACGTGCGGCGCGCGAATCGGAGAATTGCAAATGCAGAAGATCCTCGTTGCTCGTCCCATTTTTCCGGACGTGATCGATCGCCTCAAACAGTATTTCGACGTGGACTGGAATCAGGGCGACGTGCTGCCCGCCGACGCGTTGAAGCAACGTCTCGCCGACAAGGACGGCGCGCTGAGCGCGGGCGATCCGATCGACGGCTCGGTGCTCGCCGCCGCGCCGCGCTTGCGCGTGGTGTCGAACATGGCGGTCGGCTACAACAATTTCGACATGGCGGCGTTCAACGCATCGAACGTGCTCGGCACGAATACGCCTGACGTGCTGAACGAATCCACCGCGGATTTCGGCTGGGCGCTAATGATGGCTGCGGCACGGCGCATCGCCGAATCCGAGCACTGGTTGCGCGCGGGCAAGTGGGGCAAATGGTCGTACGACGGTTTTCTCGGCGGCGATCTGTACGGCTCGACGCTCGGTGTGATCGGCATGGGGCGGATCGGCCAGGCGTTGGCGCGTCGCGCGCGCGGCTTCAACATGCAGGTGATCTATCACAACCGTTCGCGGGTCGCGCCTGAGATCGAAGCCGACCTGAACGCGCACTACGTGTCGAAAGAGGAGCTGTTGCGCCGCGCCGATCACGTCGTGCTGGTGCTGCCGTACACGAAGGACAGCCATCACACGATCGGCGCGGCCGAACTCGCGCTGATGAAGCCGAGCGCTACGCTGACGAATATCGCGCGCGGCGGCATCGTCGACGATGCGGCACTGGCCGAAGCGCTGCGCACGAAGCAGATTGCGGCGGCGGGGCTCGACGTGTTCGAGGGCGAGCCGTCGGTGAATCCGGCTTTGCTGACGGTGCCGAATGTCGTGCTGACGCCGCACATCGCGAGCGCGACCGAGGCCACCCGTCGTGCGATGGCGAATCTCGCGGCTGACAACCTGATTGCCGCATTGGGCGAGGGTCCGCGCGCGGGCAATCCGCCGAACCCGATCAACGCCGACGTGATGGGCCGGGCGCGTCAATGACGATGATTCTGCTGTTAGCGGCCGTCGTCGTACTGGCGGTCGCGTTGTTGATTGCAGTGGCAATCCTGTTGCGCGGTCGCGGTCGCGGCCACGATGACGACGACATGCACGCGATGTTCGACAGTCTCGCCGATCATCTCGCCGCCACCGGCGAAGCGCAGTCACGCTCGTATGAGCGGCTCGAACGCGAATTGCGCGGCGAAATCACGGAGACGGCGCGCGTGTCGCGCGTCGAGTTGAACGGCGGTTTCGCGCAGTTTCAGCAAACGCTCGCAGCGCAATTCACCAGCATGACGACGTTGCAGGCAGGCAAGATCGACGGCTTTGCGCAGCAACTCGTGAAGCTGACCGACACCAACGCGCAACAACTCGATGCCGTGCGGCTCAGCTTGCAGCAGCAGGCGCAACAGGCGCGTGACGAGCAGGGCGGCACGTTGAAACGTTTCGGCGACACGCTGACGCTGCAACTCGCGCAATTGACGGAAGCGAACGACCGTCGCTTCGCCGAAGTGCGCACGACCATCGAACAGCGTCTGAAAGACATCGAGGCCAATAACGCGACGAAGCTCGAGGAAATGCGTCGCACGGTCGATGAAAAGCTGCACGCAACCCTCGAGCAGCGGCTGGGCGAATCGTTCAAGCTGGTGTCGGACCGTCTGGAGCAGGTCCATCGCGGGCTTGGTGAAATGCAGACGCTGGCGGCGGGCGTCGGCGATCTGAAGAAAGTGCTGACCAATGTGAAAACGCGCGGCACATGGGGCGAAGTGCAACTCGAAGCCCTGCTCGAACAGTTGCTGACCGTCGATCAATACGCGAAAAACGTCGCGACGGTGCCGAAGAGCAACGACCGCGTCGAGTTCGCGATCAAGTTGCCGGGACGCAGTCAGGCGGGCGGCGATAACGAGCCGGTGTGGTTGCCGGTCGATGCCAAGTTTCCGCGCGAAGATTACGAGCGGCTGATCGATGCGCAGGAGCGGGCCGATCCGGCGGCAGTCGAAGAAGCGTCGCGCGCGCTCGAGCAGCGGATTCGCGCCGAGGCTCGCACGATTGCGGAGAAATACGTTTCGCCGCCGCACACCACGGATTTCGCGCTGCTATTCCTGCCGACCGAAGGGCTGTATGCGGAGATTCTTCGGCGGCCCGGTTTGACCGATATGCTGCAGCGCGACTATCGCGTGACGATCGCCGGTCCGACCACGCTGACCGCATTGCTGAACAGCTTGCAGATGGGTTTCCGCACGCTCGCCATCGAGAAGCGGTCGAGCGAAGTGTGGCAGGTGCTCGGGGCGGTGAAAACCGAGTTCGGCAAGTTCGGCGATGCTCTCGCGCGCACGAAATCGCAACTGGAAACGGTCACGCGGTCGATCGAAGCGGCCGAGACGCGCGCTCGGGTGATGAATCGCAAGTTGCGCGATGTCGAAGCGTTGCCCGGCGATGAAGCGGCGGGCGTGCTCGGAGACGCGCTGTCCGGCGCGGATGCGGACGAATAGGCGAACGCGGGTAGGGCTAGCGCGGCCGGCCGCGCGCAAAAAAAGCCGCGTATGCGGCTTCGAGATTTCTTGCGATTGGCAATGGCGTGGCGAATCAGCCGTTGCTGGCTTTGGCGCCGGTGGCCAGTTGTTCGAGTGCGTCGTCGGCGACGCGCACCACGCGCCAGTCGGGCATGATGGACGCGCCCATCTTCTCGTAGAAATCGATCGCCCGCTGATTCCAGTCGAGGACAGTCCACTCGAAGCGGCCGCATTGGCGTTCGACCGCGAGTGCCGCCACCCGCCTGAGCAGCGCGGTGCCCAGACCCGTGCCGCGTTGGTCCGGTTGCACGTACAGGTCTTCGAGATACAGGCCGCGCCGGCCGACGAAGGTCGAGTAGTTGTGGAAGAACAGCGCATAGCCGACCAGCTTGCCGGCTTTTTCCGCGACCAGCGCTTCGGCTGCCGGCCGCGCGCCGAACAGCGCATCGCGCAAGCCGTCTTCCGTCGCGACGAACAGGTGCGTGAGACTTTCGAACTCGGCGAGTTCGCGCATCAGCGACAGCATCGCGCCGACATCGGCGGACGTGGCTTCGCGGATCGTCGTCATTACGCCTCTTCCGGCGCGTCGGTCAGTTGAATTTCGATGCCGCCGAAGCGCGACGCCACCCAGTTGTACGCGTGGCAAGCGATCCACAGCAGGATAAAACCGAGGATGGCGTTCAGCAGCAGCGCGCTGAACACGGTGCTCAGTTCGACCGACCCGTAGCGGAAAAACGCGACCAGCACGCCCAGCAGCACGATCGGCACGCTGAACGTCAGGTACACCAGAATGAGCGCTTTCGCCGTTTGTCCCGGTGCAATGAACGAGATCTGTTTTTTCATGTAAGTCAAACCCGATGAACGTGGTAGTGGGGTGAACGGTTGAGATGATAAAGGCGGATCGGGCGGCGTGCTTCGCGATAACGCGAAGTCAGATCAGTCCGTCGAACAGCAGGATATCGACGGCTTCTCCGACGGCAAGATCGGATTGTTCGTGTCCGAGCATGATGAAGCAGTTGGCTTCGCTCATCGAACTGAGAACGCCGGAGCTTTGCGAGCCGGTCGGCGCGACGTGCCACTGACCGTGTGCGTCGCGTTCGGCGATGCCGCGCTGAAACTCGGTGCGGCCCGCGCGCTTGCGAATCGCGACGCGGCTGGCCGCGCGGATCAGCGGTACGGGTTGCGGCGTCGCGCCCGACATCAGCAGCAGCGCGTCGCGCACGATCTGGTAAAACGCGACCATCACCGCGACCGGATTGCCCGGCAAGCCGAAGAATAACGCAGGCGAACCGTCGCCGGGACGATCGCCGGACCAGACGCGGCCGAACGCGAGCGGGCGGCCCGGACGCATCGCCAGACTCCAGAACGCGACGTCGCCGAAGGTGCGCAGCATTTTCTTCGTCAGATCCGCTTCGCCGACCGATACGCCGCCCGACGTCAACACGACGTCGGCGCTGGCGGCGGCACTGCGCAATGCGGCTTCGAGCGCGTCGGGTTGATCGCGAACCACGCCGAGATCGAGTGCATCGACATTCAGCCGACGCAGCATCGCGAACAGCGTGTGACGGTTGCTGTCGTACACGCAACCGGGATCGAGCGGCTCGCCGAGCGAGCGCAGTTCGTCGCCGGTCGAGAAAAACGCCACTCGCAACCGGCGTCGAACCGGCACTTCGCCAATGCCGAGCGACGCCAGCAAGCCCAGATCCGATGCCCGCACGATCCGGCCCGCGCGCAACGCCGCGTGACCGCGCGCAAGATCTTCCCCGGCCCGGCGACGATTGGCGCCGCGCTTGACTGCATCGAACGCGAACTGGATGACGTCGCCTTCACGCGTGACCAGTTCTTGCGGGATCACGGTGTCGCAATCCGGCGGAATGCAGGCGCCCGTCATCACGCGCACGCATTGCGCCGCGGTGATGTGTTCGTTGAACGGATGGCCGGCGAGCGCCTTGCCGGCGACGGTCAGGTTCAGATGCGCGCTGGCATCCGTGCCGCGTTCGAGATCGAGGGCCGCGCTTTTGAATGCGTAGCCGTCCATCGCGGAGTTGTCGTGCGCGGGAACGTCGATCGGCGACACGATGTCTTCGGCGAGCACGCGATCGAGCGCATCGTGCAGCGGCACGCGTTCGACCACGCCGACGGGCGTGGCCCATTCGCGCACGATGGCTTGCGCGGACGGTACCGGTAATGCATCGGGGTCGTACTGAACGACGCAGCCAGAGAGTTCGTTGAGCGTGGTCATGGATGGAGGAGCGTCGCGGCCGGATGCGGGTCCGGCGGTCGCGCGACCGGAGCGGGAGTCAGCTGAATAGCCGATGCGTCAGCGATCTTCGAGCTTGCGCACCCGGCTGCGTTCGAGGTCGGCGAGTTCTTGTATCGAGTTGATATTGTAAAACGCGCGCTCGTCGGCAAAGGCGACTTCAACCGTCGTGTGGCGCGCGTACCACGCGCGAACCTTACGCTCTCCGGCGTCCAGAAAGGCGGCGAGGTCATCCGCGAGCGACGTGCGCAGCAACGCGAAGACGGGGTGCATCGAGTGATGTCCGTCGGTGCCGGTGGTGCGCACGGTGGCGATGTCGATGGGCGTATCGGCGGGTGCGTCGTTGAACGCGGCGGCCAGCCGGTCGGCGAGTTCGGCGGGAAATGAAGGCGTATCGCAAGGCGCGCTCAGCACGAACGGCGTGCGGGCGGCGCGCATGCCAGCCAGCAATCCCGCTAGCGGTCCGGGAAAGTCCGGCAAGGTGTCGGAGATCACCGATGCTCGGTAAGGCTGGCCCAAGTCGATGTAGGTTTCGCGATGACGATTGGCGCTGATCAGCAATGCGCCGCTCTGCGGCGCGAGCCGTCGCAACACATGCGCGGCAAGCGCTTCGCCATCGAGCATTTGCAGGCCTTTGTCGACGCCGCCCATGCGCAGGCCGCGTCCGCCAGCGAGTAGCAAGCCGGTGATCTGTTCGCGGGTGACGGTCATCGTGTGACGGCCGGATGGTGCGGCGTGACGGAGCGGGTTACCAAGCGTGGCCCGAAGTGGGATACGAAGCGGGATACGCAGCCCAACTCAGCCGCCGATATACGACATTTCGACCCGGCGCGCTTCGGTCGAGCGCGCGGCGGCGTCGCTGCCGCGAAGTTGCGAGTAGCGGTCGGCGCGCGCCTGCCAGATATGCGCGACGGCGCTTGCGACGTCGGCTTCGCTCGCGCCGCTGCGGATCAGCGCGCGCAGATCGTGGCCGCCGGACGCGAACAGGCACAGGTAGAGCTTGCCTTCCGTCGACAGCCGGGCGCGCGTACACGTGCCGCAAAACGCGCGCGTGACGCTGGAGATCACGCCGATTTCACCGCTGCCGTCGACGTAGCCCCAGCGTTGCGCGGTTTCGGCGGCGCTGTGCGCGTCGAGCGGGTGCAGCGGGAAGACGTCGTCGATCCGCGCGATCACGTCGGCGGACGGTAATACTTCGGTCATGTTCCAGCCGTTCGACGTGCCGACGTCCATGTATTCGATAAAGCGCAATACGTTGCCGCTGCCTTTGAAGTGGCGCGCCATCGGCACGACCTGTGAGTCGTTGGTGCCGCGCTTGACCACCATGTTGACCTTCACGGGCGCAAGTCCGACCGCTTGTGCTGCCTCGATGCCGTCCAGCACGTCGGCGACCGCGAAATCGGCGTCGTTCATCTTGCGGAACAGCGCGTCGTCGATCGCATCGAGGCTGACCGTCACACGGTTGAGCCCGGCATCTTTCAGACTGCGTGCTTTGCGTTCGAGCAGCGAGCCGTTGGTGGTCAAGGTCAGATCCAGCGGACGGCCTTCCGGCGTTTGCAGCAACGCCAGACGCTCGATCAGGAATTCGATGTTCTTGCGCAGCAGCGGTTCGCCGCCGGTCAGCCGGATTTTTTCGACGCCATGTGCGACGAAAAATACGCGCCAGCCGTTCGATTTCTTCGAAACTCAGCAGCGCGCTGTGCGGCAGGAACGCGTGATCCTTGTCGAACACTTCACGCGGCATGCAGTAGACGCAGCGGAAGTTGCACCGATCCGTCACCGAAATGCGCAGATCGCGCAGCGGCCGGCCGAGCGTGTCGCTCAGAACGCCGCTTGGCGCCAGCGCCGGACCGGCGATGACCGGCATGGTACTGACGTCGGTGAGTGGGATGATGCGTCGGGACATGATGGCTCTGACGATGCGTGGAACAGTTGGCTTTCATTCTAACGCAGCGCCGCTTCGCAAGCCTGGCGGAGGAGTACAGATTCGGGTAAGTCACAAGCCCGTCGACGTGCATTTTCGCGCTTTCGCCGACGCAAAAAAAAGCCCGCCGATAAAGGCGGGCTTTCTGGTGCGACGCTCGCAAACCGCGCGGGCGTCGCATTCGACGGCAGACTTCGCGGTTTATTGCGAGTGCTTGCCGGTTTCGACCTGTTGCATCGGCGCAGCGTCAACCGGCGGCAACGGCTTGCGTTCACGCGGCGCGCGCGCCGGTTTCACGCTTTGCGATGCCGCTTCCTGCGCGACGCGGAACTTGTCGGCGTCGGTATTGACCCACACCAGACCAGCCTGGTCCAGCACCGACTTCAACACTTCCGGCGACGTCGTTTGCGAAGCGGGCGCGGCGACCGGAGCTGCAACCGGAGCCGGAGCCGTTTCAACCGCGACCGGCGCAACCGCAGGCGCTTCGACCACGACCGGCTTCGATTCGATGATCTCGGCTTGCGGTGCCGGTGCGGCAGCCGGTGCTTCGACCACTTGAACCGGTGCCGGCGCTGCTTCGACGACGGCCTCGACAACCGGCGCGGCCGGTTGCGTTTCCACCGGCGTGACGCCGAGCGCTTCGACCGGCGCAGCTTCGACTTGCGTCGGCAGATGCGTTGCGGTTTCCACCGGCTTCACGGCTTCGATCACGACCGGCGCGACTGCTGCGACCGGTTCAGCCGCTTCCGTCACGACCGGCGCTGCCGGGGTTTCGACGGCTGCAGGCGCTGCTTCGACCGGAACGATCGCTTCGGCCTTGACCGCTTTTTCCACAGCCAGCGCAGGCGTTTCCGTGACAGCGTGCAGTTCGGTGACGACGGCCGTCTCCGTTGCGACAGCGGCAACGACGACTTCGACCGGCTTCACTTCCGACGCGACCGGCGCGGCTTGCGCAGCTTGCGCGACTTCACGCGTTTCGACCGGCTGTTCCGGCGACGACACGTGGGCCGGCGCTTCGGCGGCGGCTGTCAGCATGTCGTTTTCGCCTTCGCCTTCGGCGATATCGGCGGCCTGGTTGACGTTCATGCCGTCTTCTTCACGCTCACGACGACCGCCGCGACGACCGCGACGACGACGACGACGCTCTTCACCATCACGCGCCACGGCTTCCTGATCGCCCGGAACACCGCCATCGAGTACACCTTCCTGAACCGGCGTCGCGTCTTGCGCGAGCGCTTCGTTCGGGTTCAGTGCATCGACCGCGTCAGCCGGCTGGCGATTGCGACGTTCACGACGTTCGTTGCGTTCCTGACGCTCACCACGCGGTGCGCCGTCAGCCGTTTCAGCACGTTCCTGACCGCGTTCTGCGCGGTTGTCACGTCCTTCACGGGTTTCGCGCGGCTCGCGTGCTTCACGCGCGTCGCGCGGCTCACGGGATTCACGTGCGTCACGCGGTTCGCGGGACTCGCGTGCTTCACGCGGCTCGCGACCGTTGCGCGGTTCACGACCTTCGCGCGCTTCACGCGGCTCGCGGCCTTCACGGGCCTCACGACCTTGACCTTGGCCTTCACGTGTCTCGCGCGGCTCACGTGCTTCACGCGGCTCGCGACCTTCACGTTCTTCGCGACGTTGCGACGGTTGACCTTGACGGCCGCCCGAAGCGCCTTCGCCACGGCCTGCCGCGTCGCGGCCGCCGGTTGCGCCTGCGCCGCCACGACGATTGCGGTTGCGATCGCCGCCGCGTTCACCCGTACGCTCGCCGCGCTCGGTGCGTTCGCCGCGTTGCGGGCGTGCGGTCTTGTCGGCCGGAGCCGGGGTTGCCGGTGCCGGTGCAGCAGGCGCGACGCCGAACAGGTTCTTCAGCCAGCCGATGAAACCGCCGCTCGCCGGTGCCGCTGCGACAGGCGCCGCTGCGGGCGCTGCCGTGCGAACCGGTGCAGCCGGTGCCGGCTGCGCGGGCGCGAAGCCCTTCACGGCGGCTTCCTGCTTCGGCTTCACTTCTTCGGTGCGCTTGCTGTAACCGGTTTCCGATTCCAGTTCGCGTGCCGCTTCTTCGGCCATCTTCCACGATGCGCGCGGATCGTCGAGGCGTGCGTCATCGTGACGCAGGCGTTCGAGTTTGTAGTGCGGCGTGTCGAGATGCTTGTTCGGGATCAGGACGACGTTGACCTTGAAGCGCGACTCGATCTTGTTGATCTCGGCGCGTTTTTCGTTCAGCAGGAAGGCGGTGACTTCGACCGGCACCTGGCAATGAATCGCCGCGGTGTTTTCCTTCATTGCTTCTTCCTGAATGATCCGCAGTACTTGCAGCGCGGACGATTCGGTGTCGCGGATATGACCCGTGCCGTTACAGCGCGGGCAGGTCACGTGGCTGCCTTCCGACAGCGCCGGACGGAGACGCTGACGCGACAGTTCCATCAGGCCGAAACGCGAGATCTTGCCCATCTGCACGCGTGCGCGGTCGTGCTTCAGCGCGTCTTTCAGACGCTGCTCGACTTCGCGCTGGCTCTTGGCCGATTCCATGTCGATGAAGTCGATCACGATCAGGCCGCCCAGATCGCGCAAGCGCAGCTGGCGGGCGACTTCGTCGGCGGCTTCGAGGTTGGTGCGCGCAGCCGTTTCCTCGATGTCGGCGCCCTTGGTGGCGCGTGCCGAGTTCACGTCGATCGCGACCAGCGCTTCCGTGTGGTCGATCACGATCGCGCCGCCCGACGGCAGCGGAACCGTGCGCGAGTACGCGGTTTCGATCTGGTGTTCGATCTGGAAGCGCGAGAAGAGCGGTACATCGTCGTGATACCGCTTCACCTTGCTGACATTATCCGGCATCACGATGTCCATGAAGGCGCGTGCCTGGTCATGGATTTCGGTGGTGTCGATCAGGATTTCGCCGATGTCCGGCTGGAAGTAGTCGCGGATCGCGCGGATCACGAGGCTCGATTCCAGATAGATCAGCATCGGCTGACCGGTGGAACCGCTTTGCGACGCGGCTTCGATGGCGCGCCACAGTTGCATCAGGTAGTTCAGGTCCCACTGCAACTCTTCGGCGCTGCGACCGATGCCGGCCGTGCGCGCGATGATGCTCATGCCTTCCGGCAATTGCAGTTGCGCCATGGTTTCGCGCAGTTCCTGACGGTCGTCGCCTTCGATCCGGCGCGACACGCCGCCGCCGCGCGGGTTGTTCGGCATCAGGACCAGATAGCGGCCGGCGAGCGAGATGAACGTGGTCAGGGCAGCGCCCTTGTTGCCGCGTTCTTCTTTCTCGACCTGGACGATCAGTTCCTGGCCTTCGCGCAGCGCGTCCTGGATGCGTGCGGAACGCATGTCGACGCCGTCGCGGAAATACTGACGGGCGACTTCCTTGAACGGCAGGAAGCCGTGGCGGTCTTCGCCGTAGTTGACGAAGCACGCTTCGAGCGATGGCTCGATGCGGGTAATGATGCCTTTGTAAATATTGCCTTTACGCTGTTCGCGACCGGCGGTTTCGATGTCGATGTCGATGAGTTTTTGCCCATCGACGATGGCGACGCGCAGTTCTTCCTGCTGCGTCGCGTTGAACAACATTCGTTTCATTGAACGGCTCCAGAGCGGCTCAAACCTTGCCCGCGCCGTACGAGTGTCAGTCGCACGGTCGATGAGGGCAGCGGCATGCCGCACCTTGTGGTGTTTTACAAGTACGCTGGAGCGGGAAGAATGGCGGGAGAATTGCCTGAGAGGGCGGCGTCCGGAAATAACGGACACGCTGCCGCAGGGCACACGCGAACACGGCTTCAAATAACGGCACGACACGCCGTGGTAACTGCCGGCAGACCTTCATACACCTTCGTCCACTCGCGCCGGTGCGCCAACTGGGCGCGTGACCGGAGGGTCGAAGGTTGCGGTCATGCCGCAGCGGGAAGTTCGCGCAGGCGGCGCGTCTTTTCTCGCTCGGGGTGTCTCGCCTCATTTTGACGTCGCCATGTCTTGCACTTTCTACAAGACGCTATGGGCGCACGCCGTATTTTCGCAACGGCAGCACTGGCTGCGAAGGCGTCAGGCCATCCGCATACCGAAGCTCGCCGGTTAAATTCTTTTTTACCAAAATTCCGTTACCGTCGGAACCGGCCCTGACCGAACGCGCCTGTGGGCGCCGTCCCTGCCGGACATGATTCCGTGCGTACAACGTGTTGCATCTCATTATGCGGGTGAGCAACCAGACCCGGGCGCAAGTAAAATGACGGTTTATCGCTTGCACCTGCGCAATCCGCCAGAATACCGGACAATGCGCCGGCCGCCGCAGACTGCTGGGCAAATTATATTCAGAATGAAAGAGTTAGGCAAAATATCCCAGAAATCGGTCGCAAGCGACCAGGTCTCGATCCTCGAGATCGACGACAGCGCGGCCGGACAGCGCATCGACAACTTCTTGTTGCGCGTGTGTAAAGGCGTGCCAAAAAGCCATATTTATCGCATTTTGCGTAGCGGCGAAGTGCGTGTGAATAAGGGCCGGGTCGATGCGCAGTACCGGCTCGAACTCGGCGATCTGGTGCGCGTGCCGCCCATCCGGGTCGCCCAGCCGAGCGAAACGGCTCGTGCGCCGGTTCCCGCCGGACACTTCACGATCCTGTTCGAAGACGATCACATGCTGGTGATCGACAAACCGGCAGGCGTCGCGGTGCACGGCGGCAGCGGCGTCGCATTCGGCGTCATCGAGCAGTTGCGCGAAGCGCGGCCGGACGCGAAATTCCTCGAACTGGTGCACCGCCTCGACCGCGAAACGTCCGGCATCCTGATGCTCGCGAAAAAGCGTTCGGCGCTGGTCGCGCTGCACGAGCAGATTCGCGAGAACCGGATGGACAAGCGCTACTATGCGTGCGTCCATGGCGACTGGGCGAGCGATTGGGGACGTCGCCGGGCAGTGAAGGAGCCGTTGCACAAATATTTGACGGGTGACGGCGAGCGTCGCGTCCGCGTCCAGGCCGACGGCTTGCCGTCGCACACGGTGTTCAACCTGATCGACCGCTGGCCCGACTACGCATTGCTCGAAGCTGAACTTAAAACGGGTCGGACCCATCAGATACGCGTTCACCTCGCACATCTGGAGCTGCCGATCGTCGGCGACGCCAAATACGGGGATTTCGCGCTGAATAAAGCGCTCGCGCGCACCGACGCCAATCCCGGCCTTAAGCGAATGTTCCTGCACGCTTACCGGCTGAAGATCACGCATCCGGCCACGGGCGCCACGCTGCAGTTCGAGGCGCCGTTGCCGGCTGATTGCCGTCGCTTTATCGAGCAGCTAAAAGCAGCCAATAAGGGCTCAAATCCGGAGACGCACGCGCATGGCTAGAGAGCAATTCGATCTGATCGTCTTTGACTGGGACGGCACGCTGATGGATTCGACCGCGCATATCACGCGGAGCATCCAGGCGGCTTGCCGCGATCTGAGTCTGCCCGTTCCGGCTGACGAAGCCGCCAGTTACGTGATTGGCCTGGGTTTGCGCGACGCGTTGCAGATCGCCGCGCCGACGCTCGATCCGGCCGACTATCCGCGTCTCGCCGAACGCTACCGCTTTCATTATCTGGTGAAGGATCAAACCACCGAACTCTTCACCGGTGTGCGCGAGATGTTGCAGGAGTTGCGCGATACCGGCTATCTGCTGGGCGTCGCAACCGGCAAGAGCCGCGTGGGGCTCAACCGCGCGCTGGACCAGTCGCGGCTGACCAGCCTGTTCGACGGCACCCGTTGCGCGGACGAAACCTTCTCCAAGCCGCATCCGGCGATGCTGCACGAACTCACCCGCGAACTGGGGCAGGATATCGGGCGCACCGTGATGGTGGGCGATACGACGCACGATCTGCAAATGGCCGTCAACGCGGGCGCGGCGGCCATCGGCGTCACGTACGGCGCGCATCCGGCGGCGTCGTTGAGCGCACTTGCGCCGAAGTTCGTCGCGGATAGCGTCGGTTCGCTGTCCACTTGGCTGCGCGAGAACGCATGAGCGACGCCACGACCGACGCCGTGCGCGTCTGCGCATCGGGCGATCTGATCGACGGCGGCACAGGCGTACGCGTTGCCGCTAAATCCGGCGGCGGCGATGTGGTGGTCTTTTTCGTGCGTTTCGACGGACAGGCCTACGGCTATCTGAACCGTTGCGCGCACGTACCGATGGAATTGGACTGGGCCGAGGGTCAGTTCTTCGAATCGTCCGGTTTATACTTGATGTGCGCCACGCACGGTGCGATTTACGCGCCCGACACCGGCAAGTGTGTCGGCGGCCCGTGCCGTGGCGGCAAGTTGCGTCCCGTTCAGGTTGAAGAGCGGGATACCCCGGATGGCCGTGCAGTATTCTGGCTTCCGGACGGCGATCTGCGCCCGGCCACCCCCTGATTCTTTTACCTGTGAAGCATGGCCGACAATCTCACTCCTGATCCGAATCAACCGTCTTCGCCCGCGCGTGGTTCCGCGCCTGCCGGCGAACCCGGCTGGGAACGCGCTGCGCTCGAACGTATCGCGCTCGCGGCAATCACCGAGCAGCGCGCCGCGCGGCGCTGGAAGATTTTTTTCCGCTTCGTGTTTCTCGCGGTCGTTCTGCTGGTGGTCTGGGCTGCGCTCGACGTCTCCGGCGACAAGGTCGCGCCCACCGGTCGTCACACGGCTTTGGTGTCGTTAGACGGCGAAATCTCCGCAGATACCAATGCGAACGCCGAAGATGTGAACACGGCCCTCGACAGCGCATTCGAAGATGCAGGTACGGCGGGGGTGGTCTTGCGGTGTAACAGCCCGGGCGGCAGTCCGGTGCAGGCAGGCATCATCTACAACGAAATTCGTCGATTGCGCGCGAAATATCCGTCTATTCCGCTCTACGTGGTAGTGGGCGATATGTGCGCGTCGGGCGGTTACTACGCGGCGGCGGCGGCCGACAAGATTTACGTCGACAAGGCCAGCATCGTCGGATCGATCGGCGTGTTGATGGATGGTTTCGGGTTCACCGGCTTGATGGACAAACTCGGCATCCAGCGTCGTCTGCATACTTCGGGGGAGAACAAGGGTGCTTTCGATCCGTTCTCGCCGGAAACGCCGAAGATGGACGAACATGCACAACAGATGCTCGATCAGATTCACGCGCAATTCATCGCGGCGGTGCGTCAGGGGCGTGGCTCGCGGCTGCATGAAACGCCGGATATTTTCTCGGGCCTCTTCTGGACCGGCGAGCAGAGCGTCCAGCTTGGCCTCGCTGATGGTTTCGGCGATACCGACTACGTCGCGCGCGACATCATCAAGGCGCCGGATCTCGTCGATTACACGGTGAAGGAAAGCATCACGGATCGCGTCGCGCGCAAATTTGGGGCGTCAGTCGGCAATGCTGCGATTCACGCGATGGTCTTGGGCGGGAGGGTCGGTCTGCGTTAAGACCTGATTCATGTTTTCCGGCGCGCAGCGGCTCGCTATGCGCGCCGTAGGAACGGATGGCTGAAGGCGCGGCGTCGTGAGGGCGCCGCGCTTTTTTATGCGGTGGTCAAACCGCGAGCAGCAGAAAAATCGCCGGTCGCTTGTGAAGATCGAGGGCCGGGGCTTTTTTCCAGTCCATGACCGTCCGGCTGGCGATCGTTTCCGTGGGTAAGGTCAGATCCACGGCCACGCAAACCAGCGTCGACGGCGCGCAAGACGCCAGCAACGTGTCCAGCAGCGGCTTGTTGCGATACGGCGTCTCGATAAAAATCTGCGTCTGTTTCGCCTTGCGCGACTGCTGTTCGAGCTCGCGCAGGCGTTTGGCGCGCTCGGTTGCATCGACGGGCAAGTAGCCGTGAAACGCAAAGCTCTGGCCGTTCAGGCCCGACGCCATCAGCGCCAGCAGAATCGAGCTCGGCCCCACGAACGGTACGACCTTGACGCCGCGCTCATGCGCGCGACGCACCAGTAGGGCGCCCGGATCGGCAACGGCCGGGCAACCGGCCTCCGATACGAGTCCCGCGTCTGTGCCCGCGAGCAGCGGTTCGAGCAATTTGTTGATTTCGCCGGCCGGCGTGTTCACGTTGAGTTCGCGGATTTCGATGTCCTGGATCGGTCGGTCGGTGCCGACTTTCTTCAGAAATGCTCGCGTAGTTTTTGCGTTTTCGCCGATGTAGTAGTGCAAAGCCGCAGCTTTGGCGCGTACCGGTGCAGGCAGGACCAGGTCGAGCGCGTCGGCGTCGCCGTCGCCCAAGGTGTTCGGGATCAGATACAGAGTGCCGCTCATCGCGCCTCCAGAAGTGGATAACCGGTCGCCAGCAGCATCCGGGACAACGCGATCAGCGGCAATCCGACCAGCGCGGTCGGATCGTCGGATTCGATCGCGTCCAGCAGCGCAATGCCGAGACCTTCGGATTTTGCGCTGCCCGCGACGTCGTAAGGGGTTTCGGCACGCAGGTAGGCGTCGAGCGCGGCATCTGACAGATTCCGAAAGTGCACGCGGGTGATGACGTCGAGCGTCTGCGCCTCGCCCGAGCGCGTGTCGAGCAGGCAAAGCGCGCTGTGGAACAGCACTTCGCGACCGCGCATGGCTTGCAGTTGCGCGAGCGCCTTGTCGTGCGTGCCCGGCTTGCCGATTTGCAGGCCGTCGAACGTCGCGACCTGATCCGAACCGATGATCAGCGCGGCGTCTGGCGCGTTTTCGTTGCTCAGGCGGTGCGCGACGGCGCGCGCTTTCGCTTCGGACAGCCGCATGGCCGTCGCTTCGGGCGATTCGCCATCGAGCGGCGTTTCGTCGATCGCAGGGACGATCACGTCGAACGGGATGCGCAGGCGCTCGAGCAACTCGCGACGGTAGGGGGAGCTCGACGCCAGAATCAGGCGCGGCGGGCGATTAGGGGAATCCGGCATGGTGGACCAAACGGCAGGTGGGGCGGGCCTCGCGACGCTTTGCGCGTGAGGGCTTAAGTGTTTGACTCGAAAAGATAAACGGGATATAATTTTGGGCTTTTCATCGGTGTCCTATTGCGCGCGCGGCGAGTTTGCGCGGTTCCATCACGGTTCCCAGGCAGTCTCAAAGCAAGACTCGAAGCGGTTCCGGGCGCGTAAAGTGGAAGCGGTTAGGGCCGGCCCTGGTAGTCAAGGTTGGCACCAAAGCCCGTACACTGAATGACCGATTGACCCCCGGCGAAATCATCGCCGACGCAGGAGCGCACATGACTGAACATCCTGGCAAACCTGCTGGCCACGTCGATCCGCGTGATCTCGATATTTTCGAATTCGCTCGGAGCGCACGCCAGGCTGCGGGTGTCGTGCGCGTCTCGCAACTGCCGCGCATGTTAAACGAAGTCCCGGCGGATGCGCCAGATCGCGATGCCGCGTTCACCTGGCAGGCTGAAGGCTCGACGCAACCTGAATTGCAGGACGATGGCACCGAGGGTCCGCAGCCGTATTTGCGGCTCGCGCTTCACGGTGCGGCATGGCTCACGTGCCAACGGTGTTTGACGCCGTACAATCAGGCGTTCAACGCCGATGCAATTTACCGGATCGTCAACACGGAAGCGGAAGCCGACGAATTTCCGTTGGACGAAGATGAAGTGGATGTGATCGTGGGCTCGCGCCAGTTCGATCTCGTCGACTTGATCGAGGAAGAGTTGCTGCTCACCATACCGCTGGTGCCGAAACACGAAGTTTGTCCCGAAGTCCACGAGAGTCTCGTGTCGGGCGTGAGCGGTGCCGACGGTGAGGATGAAGAGGCGGCGGCGGACGAGGCAGGTGCGGGCGATGAGCCCGAACGGCCGAATCCGTTTGCGGCACTCGAAGGCTTGAAACAAGGTGGTTCTGGCGGCAAGAAGCACTGAACAGTTGCAGGGTAGCGCGATGCGGCGCATTGGCCTTTTGGTCAGTGGCAGAGACCGGATCGGGCTGTGTTAGAATTCGGAAAATTTTTAGGAGTTAGTCATGGCAGTTCAGCAAAACAAGAAGACGCCGTCGAAGCGCGGCATGCACCGTTCGCACGATTTCCTGACGGCAGCGCCGCTGGGAATCGAACCGGCTACGGGTGAAGTGCATCTGCGTCACCACATCAGCCCGAATGGTTATTATCGCGGCAAGAAAGTTGTCAAGACGAAGAACGACTAATCGCTACACTGCGATGCGCCCTTTGGCGTTTCGCGTGGCGATCGGCTCGCTTGACATTTTCCCGGCTCAGCAAAAAGGCGGCATTCAACTGCCGCTTTTTTGTGCCTGAAATTCGTCGCACTCCATGACTGTAAAGCTCACGATAGATTGCATGGGGGGCGACCACGGCCCGTCCGTGACCGTTCCCGCCGCCGTCAATTTCGTCCGGTCGCATCCCGATGCGCAGTTGCTGCTCGTCGGTATTGAAACTGCGATCCGTACGCAATTGAAGAAGCTGAAGGCGCAGGACAATCCCGCGCTGACAGTCGTGCCCGCGTCCGAAATCGTCACTATGGACGATCCGGTTGAGGTGGCACTGCGCAAGAAGAAAGACTCGTCGATGCGCGTGGCGCTTAATCGCGTCAAGGAAGGCGAGGCGCAAGCCTGCATCTCCGCCGGCAATACCGGCGCGCTGATGGCGGTCTCCCGTTATGTGCTCAAAACCTTGCCTGGCATCGAACGCCCGGCAATTGCTTTTGCGTTGCCCAATCCGACCGGCTACACGATGATGCTCGACCTCGGCGCCAACGTCGATTGCGAGCCGCAGCATCTGTTGCAGTTCGCCGAGATGGGGCATGCGCTGGTCGCCGCGCTGGAAGGCAAGGATCGTCCGACGATCGGCTTGCTGAATATCGGCGAAGAAGTGATCAAGGGCAACGAAACCATCAAGCGCGCAGGCGAGTTGCTGCGCGCCAGTACGCTGAACTTCCGCGGTAACGTCGAAGGCAACGACATCTTCAAGGGCACCGTCGACGTGATCGTCTGCGATGGCTTCGTCGGTAATGTCGCGCTTAAGACGTCGGAAGGTCTCGCGCAGATGCTGACCAATATCATCAAGGAAGAGTTCGGCCGCTCGTGGCTGACCAAGGTGATGGCCGTGCTCGCGTTGCCGGTTTTGCTGCGCTTCAAGAAGCGCGTCGACCATCGGCAATACAATGGTGCAGCGTTGCTCGGTTTGCGTGGCCTGGTCATCAAAAGCCACGGTTCCGCGGACGCCTACGCGTTTGAGTGGGCAATCAAACGCGGGTATGATGCCGTCAAAAACGGCGTGCTGGAACGCCTCGCGCGAGCGATGGAGGACAATGCGGGTCCTCTGGAGCAGGCGGCTCGTGATCCAGGCGTGTCGGGCGGTGCGGGGACTGCAAGTCCCGTTGCCGGCCAGCCAGCCGAGCCCTACGCTGCGCTATCTTCGAAGGCATAATGGCTCAAACAACACTGTATTCCCGCGTGTTGGGCACCGGCAGCTACCTGCCGCCCAACCGCGTCACCAATCAGGATCTGGCTGAACGTCTCGCCAGCCAGGGCGTCGAGACGAGCGACGAATGGATTGTCGCCCGCACGGGCATCCATGCGCGTCACTTCGCCGATCCCGATGTCAGCACCAGCGATCTCGCACTGATCGCCGCGCAACGCGCAATCGAAGCCGCTGACATCGATCCCCAATCCATCGATCTGATCATCGTCGCAACGTCCACGCCGGACTTCGTGTTTCCGAGCACGGCGTGCCTGTTGCAGAACAAGCTCGGCATCAAGAATCACGGCGCCGCGTTCGACGTCCAGGCGGTGTGTTCGGGCTTCGCTTACGCGGTCGCGACCGCCGACAGCTTCATCCGCAGCGGTCAGCACCGTACCGCGCTGGTGATCGGCGCCGAAACGTTCTCGCGGATCCTCGATTTCAACGACCGCACGACCTGCGTGCTGTTCGGCGATGGCGCCGGTGCCGTGATCCTGTCGGCGTCGGAAGAGCCGGGCGTGCTGGCCAGCGCATTGCATGCGGACGGCAGCCACTCGAACATTCTGTGCACGCCGGGCAATGTGAACGGCGGGATCGTCGCCGGCAGCGCTTTCCTGCATATGGATGGGCAGGCAGTGTTCAAGCTGGCCGTCAACGTGCTCGAAAAGGTCGCGGTCGAGGCGCTGGAAAAAGCCAATCTGACTGCAGACCAGATCGATTGGCTGATACCGCACCAGGCCAATATCCGTATCATGACCAGTACCTGCCGCAAACTCGGTTTGCCGCAGGAACGCATGGTCGTCACAGTGGGCGAGCACGGCAACACGTCGGCTGCGTCCATTCCGCTTGCGCTTGACGTCGCGGTTCGCGACGGTCGCATCAAGCGCGGCCAGAACGTCCTGATCGAGGGCGTCGGCGGCGGCTTCACGTGGGGCGCGTCGGTCATTCGTTATTGATCCGGCCAAGGTCGTTGCCGCGCGGCGCAAAGCGTCACGCGGCGCGTCCGTGCGTGCATCGTGTTTTGAGATGTGTCATTAAGTGCATCCATCATGCGCGCCACCCACATCTGAACTCATCGAATTTGGGGACGATATGAAATTCGCCTTCGTTTTTCCCGGCCAGGGTTCGCAGTCGGTCGGTATGCTCAACGCGTTCGCCGATCACGCTATCGTGCGCGAAACGGTCCAGGAAGCGTCCGACGCATTGGGCCAGGATCTCGGCAAGCTGATCGCCGAAGGTCCGGCCGAGGATCTGAACCTCACCACCAACACGCAACCGGTCATGCTGACGGCCGCCTACGCGATGTATCGCGCGTGGCAGCAGGCCGGCGGCCCGGCGCCCGCAATTGTCGCGGGCCACAGCCTCGGTGAATACACGGCGCTGGTCGCGGCCGGCGCCATCGCGTTTCGCGATGCTGTGCCGCTCGTGCGGTTCCGCGCGCAAGCCATGCAAACGGCGGTTCCGGTCGGCGAAGGCGGCATGGCCGCGATTCTCGGTCTCGACGACGACACCGTCCGTGCGGTCTGCGCGGAAGCATCGGTGGCGGGCATCGTCGAAGCCGTCAACTTCAACGCGCCGGCGCAGGTCGTGATCGCGGGTCAGAAGGCGGCGGTCGAGAAAGCCTGCGAAGTGGCGAAGGCGAAGGGCGCGAAGCGCGCGTTGCCGCTGCCGGTATCGGCGCCGTTCCATTCGTCGCTGCTCAAGCCGGCGTCGGACCAACTCCGCGAATACCTGGCGAGCGTCAACGTTCAGGTGCCGCAGATTCCTGTGATCAATAACGTCGACGTCGCGATCGTCAACGAACCGGCCGCCATCAAGGACGCGCTGGTTCGCCAGGCGGCGGGCGCGGTACGTTGGGTCGAATGCGTGCAGGCAATGGCGGCGCAGGGCGTCTCGCACATCGTCGAATGCGGGCCGGGCAAGGTCCTTGCGGGTTTGACCAAGCGTATCGACGGTACGTTGACGGGCGTCTCGGTGTTCGATCCCGCATCGCTCGAAGAAACGCTGAAGCTCGTGACGGCAGCCTGAGCGCTGCGCGCGGCTACACACGTCTCCAATCCGCCTGCAAAGGCAATCCGGACTGACAAGATGGAAAAGACTCTCGACAAGCAGATCGCGATCGTCACCGGCGCTTCGCGCGGTATCGGTCGCGCGATTGCGCTGGAACTGGCGCGCCAGGGCGCGACGGTAATCGGCACGGCCACCAGCGAAAGCGGCGCGCAGGCTATCACCGAAGGCTTCAAGGCCGAAGGCGTGAACGGCCACGGTGCGGTGCTGAACGTCAACGACGCAGCCGCAACCGACGCGCTGATCGACGGCACGGTGAAGGAATTCGGCGCGCTGCACGTGCTGGTGAACAACGCGGGCATCACGCAAGATCAACTCGCGATGCGCATGAAAGACGAAGACTGGGACGCGGTGATCGACACCAACCTGCGTTCGGTCTTCCGTCTGTCGCGCGCCGTGCTGCGCCCTATGATGAAAGCGCGCGGTGGCCGCATCATCAACATCACGTCGGTGGTCGGCTCGTCCGGCAACGCGGGTCAGGCCAACTACGCCGCCGCGAAGGCCGGTGTGGCCGGCATGACGCGCGCGTTGGCACGCGAGATCGGTAGCCGCGGTATCACGGTGAACTGCGTCGCGCCCGGCTTTATCGACACCGACATGACGAAGACCTTGCCGGAAGAGCAGCAGACCGCGCTTAAGGCACAGATTCCGCTTGGCCGTCTGGGCAGCCCGGAAGACATCGCGCACGCCGTCGCATTTCTCGCGTCGCCGCTGGCTGGCTACATCACCGGCACGACGCTGCATGTGAACGGCGGGATGTATATGTCGTAACCGAATTCGGTTACTATCCGCGCCTTGATGCGTTAGCAAAAGCGTAAGGCGCATGCCTCGACACGAACCTTGTGCGTGCTTTTTTACAGAAGCAAACCTGATAAAATGCGCGCACCTGTATTTTTGAACTTACTTTTCCCTTGGAGGGGTTAATGGACAACATCGAACAGCGCGTGAAGAAGATCGTCGCAGAACAACTGGGCGTCGCAGAAGCCGAAATCAAGACGGAAGCTTCGTTCGTGAACGACCTCGGCGCCGACTCGCTCGACACCGTGGAACTCGTGATGGCCCTCGAAGACGAATTCGGCATGGAAATTCCGGATGAAGAAGCCGAGAAGATCACGACCGTTCAACAGGCGATCGACTACGCTCGCGCGAACGTCAAGGCCTAAGGTCATTCGCGCACGCATCGCAGCGTTGGTAGCGTATGACGCCCTGTCGCGCCGGTTTCTGGCGTCAGCGGGGTTCGTGCTATTCCCGCTGCCGGCGCGAGCGATGCCGCATGCGCATGTCTCTGCGCTGCCGGATTAACAGCCACAGAGCTTACGGGTCTGATGCCCGTGGTCGCTGTGGCTTTTGCTTTAGTCATTCTATGGAAAAGGGGTTACCGTGAGCCGTCGTCGTGTTGTTGTTACAGGCCTGGGGCTGATTTCGCCTGTTGGCAATAATGTTGCCGACGGCTGGGCCAATCTGGTCGCCGGCAAGTCGGGTATTGCCGACATCACGAAGTTCGATGCGTCGAACTTCACCACGCGCTTTGCCGGCGAGGTCAAGGGCTTCAATATCGAGGACTACATCCCCGGTAAGGAAGCGCGCCATATGGATACCTTCATCCACTATGGTGTGGCTGCCGGCATCCAGGCCATGCGTGATAGCGGTCTCGAAGTCACCGACGAAAACTCGGAGCGCATCGGCGTTGTCGTGGGTTCGGGCATTGGCGGTCTGCCGATGATCGAAGTCACGCAAACCGAACTGCTGAACCGCGGCCCGCGTCGTATTTCGCCGTTCTTCGTTCCGGCATCGATCATCAACATGATCTCCGGCCATCTGTCGATCAAGTTCGGCATCAAAGGTCCGAATCTCGCCATCGTCACCGCTTGCACGACCGGTTTGCATTGCATCGGCGAAGCATCGCGGCTGATCGAGTACGGCGATGCCGACGTGATGATCGCGGGCGGTGCGGAATCGACCGTGTCGCCGCTGGGTATCGGCGGGTTTGCGGCGGCGCGTGCGCTGTCGCAACGCAACGATGATCCGGCAACGGCGAGCCGTCCGTGGGACAAAGACCGCGACGGTTTCGTGCTGGGCGAAGGCGCGGGCGTGATGGTGCTCGAAGAGTACGAACACGCCAAGGCCCGCGGCGCGAAGATCTACGCGGAAGTGGGCGGCTACGGGATGAGCGGCGACGCTTATCACATGACCGCTCCGGTCGAAGACGGCGACGGCGCACGCCGCTGCATGCTGGCTGCGATGAAAAACGCGGCCATCAATCCGGATCAGGTCAACTACCTGAACGCGCACGGCACGTCCACGCAGCTCGGTGACCTTGCTGAAACCACGGGTATCAAGCGCGCGTTCGGCGACCACGCCAAAGACATGGTGGTGAACTCCACCAAGTCGATGACGGGTCACCTGCTGGGCGGCGCCGGCGGTCTGGAGTCGGTATTCACGGTTCTCGCCGTGCATCACCAGATCTCCCCGCCGACGATCAACATCTTCAATCAGGATCCGCAGTGCGATCTCGATTACTGCGCAAACACCGCGCGGGACATGAAGATCGACGTCGCGCTGAAGAACTCGTTCGGGTTCGGCGGCACGAACGGAACCTTGGTTTTCAAGCGTTTCTGATCGTTTGACGGCCCAGATACCGCTTCCGTCTACGCAAACCGTTCCGGCGCACTGCGCTGGAACGGTTTTGCCGGAAAGAGCGCCGCAACGTTTTACGTTGCGGCGCTCTTTTATTTTGGGCGCGCTCACAATGGTCTTCACATGCGTGGTCGTCGCCTGTGTTTTCGTGAATCTGACCGCATGGTTGGGCGGATGGCGGGCGCTACCGCTGGTTCTGGCGACAATCGCCACGCTCGGATTGAGCGCGGTGGGTTACTGGCGCAATGCGCCGGCATCGGTGAAAATCGGGCCGGATGGTTTGTCGGTCTGGAATCGCGATGGCAAACTGATCGCGCAGGGCGCGGTCACAGGCTGCAGCCAATGGACCGGGCGCTTGCTGATCGTCTCGCTGGCGGGCGGGGATGGGCCGCCGCGTTGGGGTCGCAGCGTGCTTATCGCCGCCGCGTCACTCTCTGCGGAAACCTTCCGTGAGCTGGCGGTTTTCTGCCGCCGAAGCGCAAATAACTGATGTAACGACTGTAACCGCTGTTACCGGAGTGGCGTGACGTTATGATGGGGACGCTACAATGGTGCCCCGCCATGCACCCCCAAGTGAACGGATTTATCAGGTGAGCGAAAAAGAAATTGATCAGGTGCTGGTTGAACGTGTGCAAAAAGGCGACAAGGCCGCGTTCGAGCTTCTGGTCTCCAAATACCAGCGCAAGATCATCCGGCTGATTTCGCGCCTCGTGCGGGACCCCGCCGAGGTCGAGGATGTCGCGCAGGATGCGTTTATCAAGGCATATCGGGCGCTCCCGCAATTTCGCGGCGAGTCGGCTTTCTATACATGGTTGTACCGTATTGCGGTAAATACGGCGAAGAACTACCTTGCGACCCAAGGTCGGCGTGCTCCAACTTCTACCGAAGCGGATGCTGAAGAAGCTGAAACTTTCTCGGA
The DNA here is from genome assembly GCF_028283785.1 of Paraburkholderia sp. Classification (GTDB taxonomy): domain Bacteria; phylum Pseudomonadota; class Gammaproteobacteria; order Burkholderiales; family Burkholderiaceae; genus Paraburkholderia. The sequence goes on from NZ_JAPWKB010000019.1 coordinate 617,252, forward strand.
CGCGGACCAACTAAGGGATATCAACACGCCTGAGTCGATGTTGATGAGCAAGCAGATCGCTGAGACGGTCAATGCTGCGATGGCGGTTTTACCGGAAGAGCTGCGCACCGCCATAACTCTTCGTGAAATTGAAGGTCTGAGCTATGAAGAAATCGCTGAGATGATGGGATGCCCGATCGGCACCGTTAGATCGCGAATTTTTCGTGCTCGCGAAGCCATTGCGGCAAAATTGCGTCCATTGCTTGACACACCCGAGGGCAAACGCTGGTAATCGCCAGCCGGCAGCAGGGGCAAGGACGCAATATCTGGGTTAGGTGGTGTCACTACAGGGTGTCTGCAAGATGGGGAGCATCATGGGTTCGGTCTCGATGCAATCGCAAGCAAGCTCGCGAGGCGAGCGTCTGTCCGCTGTTGTCGACGGCGAGTTGTTCGGCGAAGCGCATCTGAACAAGTTTATTTCTGAGCTGAACAGCGAAGATCGTGCGACCTGGTCGCACTATCATCTGATCGGGGACGCATTGCGTTCCGACGATCTGGCTGTCAGTCCGGCAGCAAGCGCTGCGTTTTTGAGCGGTTTTGCCGCGCGTCTGGAAAGCGAGCCGCATCTGCTTGCGCCGTCCGCCGTGCCTGCCGCGCGCAAGCTTCTGGCGTTCCGTCGTCGTGTCGTGCCGGCATTTGCCGTCGCGGCCGCGGCTGCTACGCTGACATGGATCGTCGTGCCGCAGTTGCAAGGCGTGCCGGGCGGTCCGGGCGTCGCGCAAATCGCGTCGGTGCAGTCGCATGGCGATTCGGTGCAACGCGTCGCAATGGCATCGGTGCCGGCTGCGACCCTGCAACCGGTCGTGCAGGACGCAAACATCATCCGCGACGCAAGTCTCGATCAATATCTGGAAGCGCATCAGCAATTCGCACAGCAACCGGCCATGTCCGGTTCGATGCCGCTGATCCGTGCTGCCGCTGTGACCACGCAAGGCCAATAGTCTGATGCAGACAACGCGGTTGAATAAAACGACTATATGGGGGCGGCTGCCGGCATTCATGTTCTGCGCAGCCGTATTGTTGTCCGCTTCATCGCACGCTTCGGCGCAGGCCGATGACGCGGCCGCCGCGCACCGTTCGGCGGCGGACTGGCTCAACCGCATCCATCAGGCTGCCCAGCAGCAGAACTACGAAGGCGCCTTCGTGTATCAACGGGGCGCCTTCGTGCAATCTTCGCGGATCTCGCACTACGCGACCCGCACCGACGGCGAATTCGAGCAGATCGAAAGTCTCGACGGCAAGCCGCGCCGCATGCTCCGCCATAACGACGACATGTACACGTTCGTGCCCGAGCGGCACTTGTGCGTGGTCGAGAAACGCCAGAACAAAGATTCGTTTCCGGCGCTGCTGCAGGCAAGCGGCGACCAGGTGCTTTCCGTCTACGACGCGAAGTTGCTCGGCAACGATCGCGTCGCGGGCGTCGACAGTCAGGTGATCGAACTCGATCCGAAAGACGCGTATCGCTTCGCGTACAAGCTGTGGGCGGATCAGAAGACGGGCCTGCTGTTGCGCACGCAAACGCTCGATCCGAACGGCCAGGTGCTCGAACAACTCGCGTTTTCGCAGATCCGGATTGGCGTGCCGGTCGACAAGACCCCGATCGTCAACGGTATCAAGAACACTGCGGGCTGGACGATGGTGCGTCCGCCGGTCGAACCGGTGGATATGTCGGCGCAAGGCTGGCAGATCGAACCCAACGTGCCCGGTTTCCGTATGATTCGTGAGTTGCGTCGACCTATGGCCGCGCGCGATCCCGGCACGCCGCCCATCCCGGTCGATCAGGCAGTGTTCTCCGACGGCCTCGCGGCAATCTCGGTGTTCGTCGAGCCGGTGGAAAACAACACGCGCAAGGAAGGCGTGGGCGACAGCGGCGCGACGCACGTGCTGGTCAAGCGTCGTGGCAATTTCTGGATTACCTTGCTCGGCGAAGTGCCCCAGACCACGTTGCAGCAGTTTGCGTCTGCCATAGAATACAAAGCTCCGAAGTAACCTCCCGAATCCTCGAATCCCTCGGCTTGCTACGATATGACGACTTTCTCGGTGCGCAAATTCCTCGCGGCCGCAGTAGTGGCGGCCTGTTTGCCGCTTCTGCCGCACACGGCGTCGGCGGCTCCCGCGGCCAATCTTCCGGATTTCACTGATCTCGTCGATAAAGTCGGCCCGGCGGTCGTCAATATTCGCACTACCACGCGGGTGTCGAGCAGCACGCGCGGCCTGCCGCCAGGCATGGACGATGGCGATATGTCGGAGTTTTTCCGGCGCTTCTTCGGCATTCCGATGCCGGGCGGTCCGCAAACGCCGCAACAGCCAGGCACGCCACGCGGCGGTGACAACGGCGGCAGCGGCAGCGGCAGCGGCGGCAATCAGGACGCGCCCGACAACACCGATCCCGAACAAAACAGCGGCGTCGGCTCGGGCTTCATCCTGTCCGCCGACGGATACGTGATGACCAACGCACACGTCGTCGACGACGCGGACACGATCTACGTCACGCTGACCGACAAGCGCGAGTTCAAGGCCAAACTCGTCGGCGTCGACGATCGCACCGACGTCGCCGTCGTCAAGATCAACGCGTCGAGCCTGCCCACCATCACCATCGGCGATTCGAACAAGGTTCGCGTCGGCGAATGGGTCGTGGCAATCGGCTCGCCGTTCGGGCTTGAAAACACGGTGACGGCCGGCATCGTCAGCGCGAAGGGGCGCGATACCGGCGACTACCTCCCGTTTATCCAGACCGACGTCGCGGTGAATCCGGGCAATTCGGGCGGTCCGCTGATCAATATGCAAGGCGAAGTGATCGGCATCAACTCGCAGATCTACAGCCGTACCGGCGGGTTCATGGGCATTTCGTTCGCGATTCCCATCGATGAAGCGATGCGTGTGGCCGATCAACTGAAGACCACCGGCAAGGTGACGCGCGGCCGCATTGCGGTGGCCATCGGCGAAGTGACGAAGGAAGTCGCGGACACGTTGGGCTTGCCGAAGGCGCAGGGCGCGCTCGTCAGCAGCGTCGAGCCGGGCGGTCCCGCCGACAAGGCCGGCGTGCAACCGGGCGACATTATCCTGAAGTTCAACGGTCATTCGGTCGATACCGCGACGGATCTGCCGCGGATGGTCGGCGACACGAAGCCGGGCACGAAGGCGACTATCACCGTGTGGCGCAAGGGCCAGACGCGCGACATGTCGGTGACGATCGCCGAGATGCAGGCGGAGAAGACCGCGAAGGCCGAAGACAAGAAGCCGCCCGCACCGAAGCCGCGTGCCACCAATGCGTTGGGTATTGCGGTGAGCGACCTGTCGTCGGATCAATTGAAATCGCTGAAGCTGCACAACGGCGTGCAGGTCGACGTGGTCGACGGTCCGGCCGTGCGCGTTGGTTTGCAGAAGGGCGACATCATCCTGCGTATCGGCGATACGGATATCGCCAGCGCCAAACAGTTCGACGCGGTCACGTCGAATCTCGATCCGCAAAAGATGGTGGCGCTGCTGGTGCGTCGTGGCGAGAACACGCAGTTCGTGCCGATCCGTCCGCGCGGCACCGCAGCGCCTAAATGACCGTCGCCCGCGCGCTCACGCTTTACGGGCGCGCGTGGTGCCACCTGTGCGACGACATGCGCGCCGCGCTCGACCCGCTGCTGGTCGAGTTCGCGGTCCAGGTGGATGTCGTCGATATCGACGCCGATCCGCAACTCGAAGCGCGCTACAACGAACTCGTGCCCGTGCTGGTTTGTGATGGCGTCGAAGTGTGTCGCTATCATCTCGATCAGGCTCGCGCGCGCGACGCGCTTGCCGCCTGGGCCGCTCGCAACGCGCATCGCGCGTGAGCGTGGCCTCTTCGATTCGCGCAATCTTGCGCAACTGCGTTGCAATTCCCGCGTTTTGAACGCGTCGAGACGCGCGTTTTTCGGCGCCCGGCGCGTGCCGCCGGGAAGCCGCACCAGTCCGCCCCCAGTAAGATCCGCCTGGCCGACAGCCTTTTCGGCTAAAATAGGCAGGTTTTTCACCTACTTACAAGGCGTGCTCCGCTATCGTCCGAGCGCGCCTTTTTCGCTTGATCGGCACTGAATGAATCATATTCGTAACTTTTCGATCATTGCGCACATCGACCACGGCAAGTCGACGCTCGCCGATCGCATCATCCAACTGTGCGGTGGCTTGTCCGACCGCGAAATGGAAGCCCAGGTGCTCGATTCGATGGATATCGAGCGCGAACGCGGTATCACCATCAAGGCGCAAACGGCAGCGCTGTCCTATCGCGCGCGCGACGGACAGGTCTACAACCTCAACATGATCGACACGCCGGGCCACGTCGACTTCTCGTATGAAGTCAGCCGCTCGCTGTCCGCGTGCGAAGGCGCGCTGCTGGTCGTCGATGCGAGTCAGGGCGTCGAGGCGCAGACCGTTGCGAACTGCTACACGGCGATCGAGCTCGGCGTCGAAGTGGTGCCGGTGTTGAACAAGATCGACTTACCGGCGGCAAACCCGGAAGGCGCGATCGCCGAAATCGAAGACGTGATCGGCATCGACGCAACCGATGCGACGCATTGCAGCGCGAAAACCGGCCTCGGCGTCGAAGACGTGCTCGAAGCGCTGATCGTCAAGGTACCGCCGCCGAAGGGCGATCCGGAAGCGCCGCTGCAAGCGCTGATCATCGATTCCTGGTTCGACAACTACGTCGGCGTCGTGATGCTGGTGCGTCTCGTCAACGGCACGCTGCGTCCGAAAGACAAGATCCGCATGCTCGCGACCGGCGCGCAATATCCGGTCGAACATATCGGCGTGTTCACGCCGAAGTCGAAGAATCTGGACGTGCTGTCGGCAGGGCAGGTGGGCTTCATCATCGCCGGCATCAAGGAACTCGCGGCCGCGAAGGTCGGCGATACCGTCACGCTGGTCAACCGTCCTGCCGCCGAGCCGCTGCCCGGTTTCAAGGAAGTGAAGCCGCAGGTGTTCGCAGGCTTGTATCCGGTCGAGGCGAACCAGTACGACGCGCTGCGCGAATCGCTGGAAAAGCTGCGCCTGAACGACGCGGCGCTGCAATACGAACCGGAAGTGTCGCAAGCACTCGGCTTCGGCTTCCGTTGCGGCTTCCTCGGTCTGTTGCACATGGAAATCGTCCAGGAACGTCTCGAACGCGAGTTCGACATGGACCTGATCACCACCGCACCCACGGTGGTCTACGAAGTCCTGCAGCGCGACGGCACGATCCTCATGGTCGAGAATCCGGCCAAGATGCCGGACCCGTCGCGTATCGAAGAAGTGCGCGAGCCGATTGTCACGGTGAACCTGTACATGCCGCAAGACTATGTCGGTTCGGTGATCACGCTCTGTACGGCGAAGCGCGGCAGCCAGATCAACATGCAGTATCACGGCCGCCAGGTTCAGCTCACGTACGAAATCCCGATGGGCGAAATCGTGATGGACTTCTTCGACCGGCTGAAGTCCACGTCGCGCGGTTATGCGTCGATGGATTACGAGTTCAAGGAATATCGCGCGGCCGACGTCGTGAAGGTCGACATGCTGATCAACGGCGACAAGGTCGATGCGTTGTCGGTGATCGTTCACCGTTCGCAGAGCCAGTATCGCGGTCGCGAAGTCGCGGCCAAGATGCGCGAACTGATCCCGCGGCAGATGTACGACGTAGCGATTCAGGCCACCATCGGCGCGAACATCATCGCGCGTGAGAACATCAAGGCGCTTCGTAAGAACGTGCTGGCAAAATGCTACGGCGGCGACATTTCCCGCAAGAAGAAGCTGTTGGAAAAGCAGAAAGCGGGTAAGAAGCGGATGAAGCAGGTTGGCTCCGTTGAGATTCCGCAAGAGGCTTTCCTTGCCATTTTGCGTGTCGAAGATAAATAAGACGAAGAACGAAAACCTATGAATTTTGCGTTGATTCTTTTTGTGCTCGTGGTCATCACGGGTATCGCGTGGGTCGCAGACAAACTGGTGTTCATGCCGCAACGGCGGCGCGCGGCGCAAGCCGCGGTCGCTGAGTTCGACCGTCAGCAGGAACGGGTCGGCGAGCGTTTCGCCGACGAAAACGCGCCGCAAACGCGAGCGCGTCTGCGTGACGACACGCTGCGCCAACCGTGGTGGCTCGAGTATTCGGCGAGCTTTTTCCCGGTGATCCTGGTGGTGTTCGTCGTGCGCTCGTTCGTGGTCGAGCCGTTCAAGATTCCTTCGGGTTCGATGGTGCCGACGCTGGTGGTCGGCGACTTCATCCTCGTCAATAAATTCGACTACGGCATCCGTCTGCCGATCGTCAACACGAAGCTCACGCAAGGCCGACCGCTGGCACATGGCGACGTCGTCGTGTTCCGCTATCCGAAAGACGAATCGGTCGACTTCATCAAGCGCGTGATCGGCTTGCCGGGCGACGTGATCGCCTATCAGGACAAGCAACTGACGATCAACGGCAAGCCGGTACCCGAAACGGCGATGCCGGATTACTTCGACGAAGAGCGCATCGGTTACGCGAAGCAGTTCAGCGAAGACCTCGACGGTCGCAAGAACGCGATCCTGAATAATCCGGCTGTGCCGCCGTTCGTCACGGGCGCGGATCAGTTCGAGTTTCGCGACAACTGCACGTACAACGCGCGCGGCGTGATCTGTAAAGTGCCGCCGGGTCACTACTTCATGATGGGCGACAATCGCGATAACAGTCTGGACAGCCGCTATTGGGGCTTTGTGCCGGACAACAATATCGTCGGTCGTGCGTTCTTCATCTGGATGAACTTCAGCGACCTGAAGCGCATTGGCTCGTTCAGCTAAGCGCGGTTGCTGCTAAAAATAAAATCGCGTTCACCGCACGCAGCGGATAACACGTCGCCCAGGCGCGGCGTGTTATCACGCTACTTTAAGAACGTGCGGTAACCTCGCTTCACATCGCTTTTTCGTTGGCCGTCCCGCGTTTTTGCCGGGGCAGGCGCCCGCGTTATACTCTGCCCATGCCCCAATCTCCGTTGGAAAGCCGTTTGCGCTACGAATTTCGCAATGCGGAATTGTTGCGTCAGGCTTTAACACACCGCAGTCACAGTGCCACGCATAACGAACGGCTCGAGTTTCTCGGCGATTCCGTTCTCAATTGCGCGGTGGCTGCGCTTTTGTTCCAACGCTTCAGCAAGCTGGACGAAGGCGATCTGTCGCGCGTCCGGGCCAATCTGGTCAAGCAGCAGTCGCTTTACGAGATCGCTCAGGCCCTCAATGTGTCCGAGGGTTTGCGTCTCGGTGAGGGCGAATTGCGTAGCGGTGGCTTCCGTCGTCCGTCGATTCTCGCGGACACGCTCGAGGCGATCCTCGGTGCGGTGTTTCTCGATGGCGGTTTCGATGCGGCGCAGACGGTCATCAAACGTCTGTACGTGCCGATCCTCGACCATATCGATCCGCGCACGCTCGGCAAGGACGCGAAGACGCTGCTTCAGGAATATCTGCAAGGCCACAAGATCGCGTTGCCGACCTACACCGTCGTCGCCACGCATGGCGCGGCGCACAATCAGCAGTTCGAAGTCGAATGCACGGTGCCGAAGCTGGACGTGAAAGTGTCCGGTTCCGGCGCGAGCCGCCGCGCGGCCGAGCAGGCAGCGGCCAAAAAGGCGCTCGACGACGTGATGGCGGCTGCACCTGCGGTTGTCGCGAAGCCGAAGCGGTCGAAGGGTTCGCGTGCTGCGAAGCAGGCGGCGCTGGAAGTCGTGCCGGGCGTCACTGGCGTACAAGCCGCTCTCGATCTGCGGGCGCCGGATCGCAAGGCCGACCGCGCCGACAGGCAACCGCGCGCCGACGCGCACGACGCGCACCGCGCCGCATCGACGGGCGGCGCACCCGCGCCGGTCGCTGTGATTCGCGCGGCGCATGTCGAGCACAGCGTGCCGTCGGTTGGGGCGGCGCTGGAGCGCGAAAGATTGAACGAGAAAGACAGAGCCGATAAGACCGCGGCGGACAAGGGCGCTGACAAGCCATCCGACAAGCCGGCAGCAGAAAAGAACGCTGATAAAAATACCGATCGGGCCGCAGAAAAAGGCGTTGCGCGCGTGCGCGACGGCGCTGCCGCGCCCACCGAACCCGGACACGAACCCGGCGTTGCCGACGCGGTGCAAGCCCGCGTCGCCGATGCGGGCCATTGATGCACCGACGCGCGCGGCGACACACCGTCGCCGCGCGCGTCTACTCGAAAGCAGCACCCGAATATGAACGCTTCCACACCCACTGGTTTTCGTTGCGGCATGGTCGCGATCGTCGGCCGGCCGAACGTCGGCAAATCCACGCTGATGAACGCGCTGGTCGGCCAGAAAGTCAGCATCACGTCGCGCAAGGCGCAGACCACCCGCCACCGCATCACCGGCATTCATACGCTGGAAGACGCGCAGTATATTTTCGTCGATACGCCGGGTTTTCAGACCAAGCACAGCGGCGCGCTGAACCGCTCGCTGAATCGCGCGGTCACGTCCACGCTGAGTTCGGTCGATATGATCCTGTTCGTGATCGAGGCCGGCCGTTTCGGTCCGGACGACCAGAAAGTGCTGAACCTGATCCCGAAGAACGTGCCGACGCTGCTGATCGCGAACAAGCTGGATCGCGTATCGGATAAAGACTCGCTGTTCCCGTTCATGCAGCAGATGAGCGGGCTGCACCCGTTCACGGAAATCGTGCCGCTGGCGGCGAAGAACATGGACGACATCAAGCGTCTGATGGCGACGATCAAGCCGTATCTGCCGGAAGGCGAACCGATCTACGGCGAAGACGATCTGACCGACCGCAGCGAGCGCTTTCTCGCCGCTGAAATCCTGCGCGAGAAAGTGTTCCGCTGGACCGGCGACGAACTGCCGTACACGAGCACCGTGCTGATCGAGAAGTTCGAGACGGAAGGGCGCTTGCGTCGTATCTTCGCGACCATCCTCGTGGAACGCGACACGCACAAGGCAATGATTATCGGCCAGAAGGGCGCGAAGCTGAAGCAGATCAGCACCGAAGCGCGTCTGGACATGGCCAAGCTGTTCGACGGTCCGGTGTACCTCGAAACCTTTATCAAGGTGAAGAGCGGTTGGGCGGACAACGAAGCCGGACTCCGCGCGTATGGGTACGAATGACGCATGGATGACCTTGCACGCCAACGCTGAATCCGACGACGGCGAGTCCGGGCGCAACGATGCGCCGGAACCCGCCGCGGATTCCGCGACGACGCACGCGACGGCGAAGCCCGCTCGCGCGTCGAAAAAAGCCTCATCTTCGTCGGCCAGAAGCGCCGACCCCGACGCACCGCCGCGCGAGCCTAAAAAAGCCGCTGCGCCGCGTCGTACGCCCCGCAGCACCGCATCCGATTACAAAATCGCCGAACAGCCCGCGTTCGTGCTGCACAGTTATCCGCATCGAGAAACCAGCCTGATCATCGACGTGTTGTCGCGCGATCATGGCCGGCTCGCGCTCGTCGCAAAAGGCGCGAAGCGGCCGCATTCGGCGTTGCGCGGCGTGCTGCAAACCTTCCAGCCGCTCGCGCTGTCGTGGTCGGGCAAGTCGGAAATCCGCACGCTGACCGGCGCGGAATGGGTGGGCGGCATGCTGCCGCTGACCGGCGACGCGCTGCTGTGCGGCTTCTACGTCAACGAATTGCTGGTCAAATTCTGCGCGCGCGAAGATCCGCATCCTGATCTGTTCCGACACTACGTCATCACGATGACGCGTCTCGCGCACGACGAGCCGCCCGTGCAAGTGCTGCGCTCGTTCGAACGCGTGCTGCTCAAGGAGACCGGATACGCGATGGCGCTGGGCCGCACGGTCACGCGTCAGACCGTGCAGGCGGACGGCCGTTATGTGTTCGATCCCGATCGCGGCGTGCGCGAAGCGTCCGGCGGTCAACCCGCGCAATGGCCGGTCGTATCCGGACAAACCTTGCTCGATATGGAGCAGGACGATTACCATCGACCGCAGACTGTCTCGCAAAGCAAGACGCTGATGCGTTTCCTGCTGAACACTTACCTTGGTGGCACGCCGCTCGCGACGCGCCAGATCCTGATCGACTTGCAGAATCTATGAGCTTCTTTCTTACGTCGCCGAACGTGATCGACCTGGGCGTCAATATCGATCACGTCGCTACGCTGCGCAACGCGCGCGGCACGTCTTATCCCGATCCGATCCGCGCGGCGCTGATGGCCGAAGAAGCGGGCGCCGACGCGATCACGCTGCATCTGCGCGAAGACCGCCGCCATATCGTCGACGCCGATGTGCGCGCGTTGCGTCCGCAATTGCGCACGCGGATGAACCTCGAATGCGCGGTGACGCAGGAGATGCTCGATATCGCCTGTGACGTGCGCCCGCACGATACGTGTCTGGTGCCGGAGAAGCGCGAGGAACTGACGACCGAAGGCGGCCTCGATGTCGCCGGTCAGTTTCAGGCGGTGAGCGCCGCATGCCGGCAACTGGCCGACGTGGGCTCGCGCGTGTCGCTCTTCATCGACGCCGACGAAACCCAGATTCGCGCAGCGAAAGACGCGGGCGCGCCCGTGATCGAACTGCACACCGGTCGTTACGCCGAAGCGCACGACGAAGCCGGGCAGCGTCGCGAATACGAGCGCGTGGTGCGCGGTGTCGAACTGGGCCGCTCGCTTGGATTGAAGGTCAACGCGGGCCACGGCCTGCACTACACGAACGTCCAGCAGATCGCGGCGATCGAAGGCATCGTCGAACTGAATATCGGTCACGCGATCGTCGCGCACGCGATCTTCGCCGGCTGGGACAACGCGGTGCGCGAGATGAAGGCAATCATGGTCGCCGCGCGCTGCGCGTCGCGCGGCTGATCGATACCGGCCATGGCGATCTACGGCATCGGTACCGACATCGTTCAGGTCAGCCGCGTCGCGGCGGTGATGGCGCGCACTAACGGCCGCTTCGCCGAAAAGGTGCTCGGCGCGGACGAGTTGCGCGTCTATCACGCGCGGCATGCACGGTCGGCGGCGCGCGGCCTCGCGTTTCTCGCCACGCGTTTTTCCGCGAAAGAAGCGTTTTCGAAGGCGATCGGGCTTGGCATGCGCTGGCCGATGACGTGGCGCGCATTGCAGACGCTCAACGAATCGAGCGGCAAACCGATCGTCGTCGCGTCCGGCGAACTCGCCGACTGGCTGAGCGCGCGCGGCATCACGGCGCGCGTGACGATCTCCGACGAGCGCGATTACGCGGTGTCGTTCGTGATCGCGGAAGTGCCGGACGCCGGCGCGCCGACTGCGAGCCACGTGCCCGACGCATCCGCAACGCCGCCCGCCGACGCCTGATTCCACCTTGCACTGCGCGTCTCGACGCGCGGTGTCTTCTCAAGATATTCCCGATGAAAAACCCCACACCCGGACCGGTGATGCTCGACGTGGCCGGCACCACGCTGAACGACGACGATCGCCGCCGTCTTGCGCATCCGATGACGGGCGGCGTGATCCTGTTCGCGCGGCACTATGAAAATCGCGCGCAACTGACTGCGCTGACCGACGCGATTCGCGGCGTGCGCGACGATCTGCTGATCGCCGTCGATCACGAAGGCGGTCGCGTGCAGCGTTTTCGTACCGATGGCTTCACCGTCTTGCCGGCGATGGGCAAGCTCGGCGCGTTGTGGGATTCCGACGTGCTGCACGCCACCAAAGTGACGACGGCGGTCGGTTATATCCTGGCCGCCGAATTGCGCACATGCGGCATCGATATGAGTTTTACGCCGGTGCTCGATCTGAATTACGGACACTCGCAGGTGATCGGCGATCGCGCGTTCCATCGGGACCCGCGTGTCGTCGCGTTGCTGGCGAAGAGTCTGAATCATGGTCTCGCGTTGGCGGGCATGGCGAACTGCGGCAAGCACTTTCCGGGTCACGGTTTCGCGAGCGCGGACTCGCATGTCGCGATGCCGGTCGACGACCGGCCGCTCGAGACGATCTTGCGCGACGACGTCGCGCCGTACGACTGGCTCGGTTTGTCGCTGTCGGCGGTGCTGCCTGCGCATGTGATTTATCCGCAGGTCGATCCGAAACCGGCCGGTTTTTCGCGCGTGTGGTTGCAGGAAATCTTGCGCGGCAAGCTGCGCTTTCCGGGCGCGATCTTCAGCGACGATCTTTCGATGGAAGCGGCGCGGCAGGGCGGTACGTTGACCGAGGCGTCGAAGGCGGCGCTGGAGGCCGGTTGTGACATGGTGCTGATCTGCAACCAGCCGCACGAAGCCGAGAAAGTGCTGGACGGCTTGCGGCACACGCCGTCGAAAGATTCGGTGAAGCGTCTGAAGCTGATGCGCCCGCGTGGCAAGGCGCTGACCTGGAACAAACTGGTCGCCGATCCCGCGTATCAGAACGCGCAGTCGCTGTTGCGTAGCGCGTTTGCCTGAGTAAGGCCGGGCGATGCGCTGACCGACAATGCCCACGCAGTAATGAAAAACGGCGACACGCATGCGTGTCGCCGTTTTGTTTTTGCCGCGCTGACTGCCACGTTCACCTGCGATGCGGACGCGGTGCGATCAGTTCAGACGCATCCGTTGCAGCTTGTTGTAAAGCGTCTTCGGACTGATACCCAGCAGCGACGCCGCACGATGCCGCGTACCGCCGACAGCGTCGAGCGTTGCGCGGATCAGCATTTCCTCGACGTCCGCGAGCGGCGTGCCGACTGTCACCTGAACGCGGCTGCCGTTCAGATCGCGACCGTTCGTCGAGCCGTTTTCGTCGGCGCGCAGCGTTTCGATGACATCGCCCGACGCGTGATACGCGCGCCGCACCCGATCCATCAATTCGGCGACGTTGCCCGGCCATTCGTAAGCGAGGCACTCGCGCAGGAAGTTCGGGCCGATCTGCTTCGGCGGCTCGCCATTGCCGCGCGCGCTCGCTTCGTGATTCAGTTCGTCGACCAGCACCTGCGCGATCAACGCAGCGTCGTCGCCGCGATCGCGCAGCGACGGCAACGACACGGCGGCCGCGTCGAGGCGCAGCGCGAGTTCCGGATGCAGGCTGCCGTCCGCGACCGCGACCCGCGTGGGCTTGCGGTTCGACGCGATCAGCCGGAAGTCCGTCACCAGTTGTTGCGTGCCGCCGACCCGCATGAACGTTTGCGAATCCAGCGCGCGCAGCAGCGCTTCCTGTTGTGCGCGCGGCAATTCGTCGATTTCGTCGATAAACAGCGTGCCGCCGCTCGCCTGTTCGAACAGGCCAGGTTCGCGTTGGTCGGCGCCGTCGTAGCCGCCGCGCTCGTGGCCGAACATCAGGCTGTCGAGCGGACGCGACACGCCCATTGCTGCCGCGTTGCGGCAATCGAACACGAGGAACGGCCCTTTGCGGCGACGGCTCATCTCATGCAGCGTGCGCGCGGCGATTTCCTTGCCGGTGCCCGCTTCGCCGCAGACCAGCACGGCGGCTTCGGTCGGCGCGAGATGTTCGATCGAGTCGTACACATGCTGCATCGCCGTGCTGCGGCCGATCATCGGACCGAAGCGGCCGAGTTGACGCAGCGTCGAGCGCAAGGTCTGGACTTCCTCGGTCAGCTCGTACGGACGCGGAATGCGCGCCAGCAGACTGCGCAGACGCGGGATATTGACCGGCTTCAGCAGATAGTCCCAGATGCCGTGCCGCAAGCCTTCGATCGCGCTTTCGACGGTGGCGTTGCCCGTCATCACGATCACCGGCAACGCGCCGCCCTTGGGCTGCGTCGGCAAATGCTGCAACAGATCCAGACCGCGGCCATCGGGCAGATTCAGATCGACGAGCACGACGTCAGGGATAAAACGGCCCAGCGCAGAGCGGGCTTCGGCCAGCGTGGTGGCGGTGTCGACGGAAAAACCGTCGGCCGCGAGGATGGCGGACAGGCCGGACAGGCTATTAGGATCGTCTTCGACAATGAGAGCGTGTGGCATGGCAAGCGCTATTCTGGGATTGAACGAAAATCCATTTCACGCCGCCGGTAATCCGGCGCGTGACATGGGTGCAAGCGAGAGCGCTGACGCAAACCGCGCGACGCGCCCCAGCGCCTTCAGAAGTCGCGGTTGCTGTCGAAAAACCGGCGCACTTCACGCACCGCTTCTTCACGCGTCTTGCCGTAGCGCTCCTGAATCAGTCCGGCGAGTTTTTCGGCCCGACCTTCGGCTTTCGTCAGTTCGTCGTCGGTCAACTCACCCCACGCAGTCTTTGCTTTTCCGAGCAGTTGCTTCCACTTACCTTCAGCGATGTCGTTATTCATGTCGCTTCTCCCGTGTAGAAAGTAATCTTTTAGAGCTTGTTCTACACATAAGCAGGGAGCGTGCCACGCATTAATTACTTAGACGAATCAGGCGACTAGCCTGCATCGGCGTGGCGGTAACGACGCGAAGCCTGGAAATTTGACGCAATCGACCGGTAAAGTTTTCCTTAACCATACACGGTCGCGCAAAAAAGAAAAAGCGCCCCGAGGGGCGCTTTCCGGCAGTTTTCACGAACGAATGAATCGTCGGGAGAAAACTGCAGCCTGCGAGCTGCAACCAGGCGCAATTAAGCGCGGCTGCGGTACTCGTTCGTGCGGGTGTCGATTTCGATGTTGTCACCGATACTGCAGAACAGCGGCACTTGCAGTTCGAAGCCCGTGCTCAGCTTGGCAGTCTTCAGAACCTTGCCCGACGACGTATCGCCCTTGACTGCCGGTTCCGTGTAGATGATTTCGCGGACCAGCGTAGTGGGCAGTTCGACCGAGATGGCTTTCTCGTTATAGAACACGACTTCGCACGTCATGCCGTCCTGGAGGTAGTTGAGCGCTTCGCCCATCATTTCCGCTTCGACTTCGTACTGGTTGTAGTCTGCGTCCATGAACACGTACATCGGGTCGGCGAAGTACGAGTACGTCACTTCCTTGCGTTCCAGCATCACGACGTCGAACTTGTCGTCGGCCTTGTAGACCGATTCCATGCCGGCGTTCGTCAGCAGGTTCTTGAATTTCATCTTGACGACGGCGGAGTTGCGGCCCGATTTGTTGTATTCGGCCTTTTGCACGACCATCGCGTCTGCGCCGATCATCACGACGTTACCGGTGCGGAGTTCCTGTGCGGTCTTCATAAAAAACTGTCCTGTGCGAAATGAATTGCTAACTGTGCTCTGCGGTCGACGACGTAAACGCGGACTTCAGCGCGAACGGAAGTGGAGTCGACGCCGCTGAACGGTGTGCGGTCCACCCACGAGGTTTCCATGCGGGATTCCCTACGGTTGCCAGATGCTTTCGATACTGGACTGCGCTTGCGTCGTCTGCCGCTGGATAACCGCTTATTTTAACTGAGTTTTTGCGAATAAGGCCAGATTTCCAGCCAGGTCGCCGAGGCTCGCGAGCTCGGTCGCCCACGTCGCGGCGCGCCGTTCCAGCGTGGTCCGATGACGCATGAAATCGGCCCAGTCGGGCGTTCCGACCCCGTTCCATGCATGCCAGAAGCGCGCGAGCGCAGTGCGTGCGTCGTCGGGCAGCGACGCGGCGTAATGCGCGAGCGCGGCGTCGAGTTTCGGCAGATGCGCGTCGTCGGCTTGCGGATAGATCTGCCACACGAACGGCCGCGCCGCCCATTGCGCGCGCACGAACGAATCCTCGCCGCGAACGAAGTTCACGTCGCTTGCCCACAGCAGCGCGTCGTAGCGCGATTGCTCGGTGAACGCGAGCGAACAGGCGGTCAGGTTGCCGCGCTGCGCCCGCGTGCCGGCCGCGAACGACACGCCCGACGCGTGCGCCGGCAGTTCGAAAAAGCGTCCGAGCGCGCCGGAGATACGGCCTTCGGGCACCAGCAACACGACCGGCGACGCCGCGTGTCGCCATTGTTCGAGCAGGCTATCGACGGCCGGGTTTTCGTACGCGAACAGCGACACCACGGTCGCGTCCGGCGCAGGCGGCGCGACGCCGGTTGCATCGTGCCACCACGCGGCGCGGGCGTCGGCGGACGATTCGAACGCGGCGCGCGCGGCATCGAGATCGCGCTCTTTCAGCACACCGCCCGTGCCCGGCCCGAGTCCGGGGAAGAAGAAGGTTTTGGTCAGCGCGTAACGCGGATGCGGCGACTGTCGCAGATGAAAGTCCGCGACCCAGTCTTCGCCGCTCAGGTATTCGAGGTTGAACCACGCGGGCGCGCGCTCGCGACGCGCCATCGCCGCGACGTACACGTTCGGCAACTCGCAGCCGAACGCTTCGATGACGACGTCGGCGATCTGCAATGTGTCGCCCGCGTGCGCCGGTTCGTGCCAATGTTCGACCACGATGCCGTCGACGTGCTGACGCGGCGCGTCGATCACGAGCGAAGGGCAGAGCCGCTGGAACGCGTGCAGATCGTCGACGAACAGGCGCACCTGCCAGCCGTGTTCATGCGCAAGCTGGCGTGCCAGACGCCAGCACACGCCGATATCGCCGAAGTTATCGATGACCGCGCAAAAGATGTCGCAGGCGGTCGTGTCGGCGGTCGGCGTGAGCGGCGGCGACCCGCGCGACGGATCGGGAGAAGGCGCGGAAGATCGAGTGGGCATGATGGCCTGTCAGATTCGCGGCGTGGGTGGCTCGGCCGCGAGCGGAATGTTCTAAACTGGCGATTCTAAAGCACACGCCGGCGCCTTCGCTGGCTGCGCGCTGCGTCGCCGGTGCGTGCCGGCAGACAATTCCGCCCACCATTCCAGACCGTTCTTCAGCCCGACCCTGCATGTCCGAATCCGAAGCAACTCCCGCGTTCGAGCCCAAGAAGATCCTCGCGCAGTTACCGCATCTTCCCGGCGTCTACCGGTATTACGACGCGCACGGCGCCGTGCTGTACGTCGGCAAGGCGCGCGATCTGAAGAAGCGCGTGTCGAGCTATTTCACGAAGACCTTGCTGTCGCCGCGTATCGCGATGATGGTGACGCGCATCGCGAAGATCGAGACGACTGTCACGCGTTCGGAAGCGGAAGCGCTGCTGCTCGAAAACAATCTGATCAAGGCGCTCGCGCCGCGCTACAACATCCTGTTTCGCGACGACAAGTCGTATCCGTATCTGAAGCTGACGGGGCACACGTTCCCGCGCATGGCCTATTACCGAGGCGCGGTGGACCGCAAGAACCAGTATTTCGGACCTTTCCCGAGCGCGTGGGCCGTGCGCGAAAGCATCCAGATCCTGCAGCGGGTGTTCCAGTTGCGCACCTGCGAAGACTCCGTGTTCAACAACCGCACGCGGCCGTGTCTGCTGCATCAGATCGGACGATGCACCGCGCCGTGCGTCGCGGCGATCACCGCGGAAGATTACGCGCGCGATGTCGCGAACGCGTCGCGCTTTCTGCTGGGTCGGCAGAACGAGGTGATGAAGGAACTGGAGCAGAAGATGCACGGATTCGCTGCCGAACTGAAGTTCGAGCAGGCGGCGGCGGTGCGCAACCAGATGAGTTCGCTTTCGACGGTGCTGCATCAGCAGGCTATCGAAGTGGGCGGCGACAGCGACGTCGATATTCTCGCGGTGGTCGCGCTGGGCGGGCGCGTGTGCGTCAATCTCGCGATGGTGCGGGGCGGTCGTCATCTGGGCGACAAGGCTTATTTTCCCGCGCACGTCGAGACTGCGCTGACAGCCGACGAAGGCGGTGTCGCCGACGATGAAGCCGGCGTGGCGGCGTTGCTCGCGGGAGAGCGGGCGGTGGCGTCGGCCGAGGTGGACGCGCCGGATCCGCTCGCGATCGCCGAAGACCTGCAACCCGAAAGCGACGACGACACGGACAGCGACGCCGAAGACGCCGAAGATAGCGAAGACAGTGACAACGCCGCAGCCGACGACGACACCACCGCCGCGACGAGCGCCACGTCTGCCGCATCCGCTACCTCGCAACGCGGCCGACGCGTGCGCGCGGGCATCGAGGCCGAAGTGCTTGAAGCGTTTATCGCTCAGCACTACCTCGGCAATCGCGTGCCGCCGGTGCTGGTCGTCAGTCACGCGCCGGCCAGCCGCGAACTGGTCGATCTGCTGATCGAGCAGGCCGGTCACAAGGTCAGTCTGCTGCGTCAGCCGCAAGGACAAAAACGCGCGTGGCTCTCGATGGCCGAACAGAATGCGCGCCTCGCGCTGGCGCGTCTGCTGTCGGAGCAGGGCTCGCAGCAATCGCGCACGCGCGTGCTCGCGGAAACGCTCGGGCTCGAAGGCGAAGATCTCGCGCATCTGCGCATCGAATGCTTCGACATCAGCCATACGATGGGCGAAGCGACTCAGGCGTCGTGCGTCGTGTATCACCATCACAAGATGCAGTCGTCGGAATACCGTCGATACAACATCACCGGCATCACGCCCGGCGACGATTACGCGGCCATGCGCCAGGTGTTGACGCGCCGCTACGAAAAAATGGTCGCGCAAGCGGCCGCCAATGCCGCCGATCAAGCCGCCGAACTGCAATCCGATCCGGCAGCGGAAGGCGCGGAGCCGGACGTGACCGCTGCGACGGGCGGCACGTTGCCGACCATCGTGCTGATCGACGGCGGCAAAGGGCAGGTGGAAATCGCGCGGCAGGTGTTCACCGAAGTCGGGCTGGATATCGGCATGCTGGTCGGCGTCGCGAAAGGCGAGGGGCGCAAGGTCGGTCTGGAGACGTTGATTTTCGCGGACGGCCGGCCGTCGCTGGAACTCGGCAAGGAAAGCGCGGCGTTGATGCTGGTCGCGCAGATCCGCGACGAAGCGCACCGCTTCGCGATCACCGGAATGCGCGCCAAACGCGCGAAGACGCGGCAGACGTCGCGCCTCGAAGAACTCGAAGGCGTGGGCGCGAAGCGGCGTCAGCGCTTGCTCGCGCGCTTTGGCGGCTTGCGCGGCGTGGTCGCGGCAAGCGTCGAGGATCTCGCCAGCGTCGAAGGTATTTCGCTCGCGCTGGCCGAGCAGATTTACCGTCAATTGCACTGACGCACACCCGCGCGACGCGGCACTCGGGCCGCGTCGCCGCCGCTTTGCTTGTGGCAGGCCCCACGACGCGGCACAATTGCATCTCCCTTGTCAGACGCTGCGCCTGCCCTCATGCCGTTTAATTTCCCGATTTTTTTGACGTGGCTGCGGATCGTGCTGATTCCGCTGGTCGTCGGCGTGTTCTATTTGCCGGATCTGATGATGAGCCCGGTGCATCGCAACGTGGCGGCAGCGACCATCTTTATCCTGGCCGCGCTCACCGACTGGTTCGACGGTTATCTCGCGCGTAAATGGAACCAGACGTCCGCGTTCGGCGCGTTCCTCGATCCGGTCGCCGACAAGCTGATGGTGACGGCTGCGTTGCTGGTGCTCGTGCAACTCGCACGACTCGACTCGGCGATCGCGCTCGTGATCGTCGGGCGCGAGATCGCCATTTCTGCGCTGCGCGAATGGATGGCGCAGATCGGCGCTTCGAAGAGCGTCGCGGTGAATTCGCTCGGCAAGTTCAAGACCGCGTGTCAGATGATCGCGATCCCGATGTTGCTGCTGTACGGGCCGTTGCCGCTCGGCGGCGGCTTCACGATCGACACGCGGGTGTGGGGCGCGTGGTTGATCTATCTCGCGGCCTTCCTGACGATCTGGTCGATGCTGTACTACATGAAGCTCGCATGGCCGCAGATTCGCGAGCGAGGCGGCGTCGCATAAGTGCATGAGCGCAAAGGCGGTTTGCGCGGACATCGATGCATGCACGTTGACGGCATCAATGTCCGTGCAACATCTCATCAACACTTTCAGCGATGTCCGATTCAAATAGATGCGTGAAAGGGGTTGACACTCTTCGGCGGCTTCTCCATAATCCTGCTTCTCCGCTGCACGCAGTACAAAGCAGGCGGCGAAGTAAAGCAGCAGAAGCAGGCGCTTTACGATGAGAACGCTGAAGTTGCAGTAAGTAAGCAACACAGCAGGTAGCACAACGCGGGAGTAGCTCAGTTGGTAGAGCGCAACCTTGCCAAGGTTGAGGTCGCGAGTTCGAGCCTCGTCTCCCGCTCCAGAATTTTGAAGCAGCGTATGTGCGGTGGGCTTTGTGGCAGAAGCCGGTAGTGATGCTGTACGGTGTTAAGCAGGACCATGCGGGAGTAGCTCAGTTGGTAGAGCGCAACCTTGCCAAGGTTGAGGTCGCGAGTTCGAGCCTCGTCTCCCGCTCCAGACATTCGGGGAAGCAGCGCTTCCCTTTTTGTTTGGTTGGCCGTCAGGCCAGCGCAAACATCGGCTTGGCCGTGTCAGTGCGAATGTTGCAACGGTTAGCCAGAGCCCGCTTATGGCGCGATAGCAAAGCGGTTATGCAGCGGCCTGCAAAGCCGTTTAGGCCGGTTCGACTCCGGCTCGCGCCTCCAGAAGTTGTAAAGAAAAGCCCCGCACCGTCGGGGCTTTTCTTTTTGGTTTTTCACTTCTGATTCGCAAACGTCGGTGCGGCGTTCGCGTCGCGCGACGCTGGCATAATCGCGAATACGCGATGAATCCGGTGGCCGCATGCGCCATCGCGATCCCGACACTCCCACGTTTTTGAAGTGACGCAAAGCTGATGACTACGCCGCACGCCTCCGCGCAATTTCCCGATTCATCCCCGCAAACCGCACTCGACTGGCGCTGGAAACCGTTCGACGCGCTCAGCACCGTCGAGGTCTACGCGATGCTGGCCGCGCGCAGCGAAGTGTTCGTGGTCGAGCAGAAATGTGTGTACGAAGACATCGACGGTCTCGATACCGAAGCGTGGCATCTGTTCGCTTACGGCACCGCTGACGGCGAACCGGACGCGGCATCGGCGGCGAGCGGCAAGCCGCAACTGGCCGGCTATCTGCGTGTGCTGTTGCCCGACGCCGATCTCTCCGTCGATGGTGCGGAAACCGATATCCGTATCGGTCGCGTGCTGACCACGTCTGCGTTTCGCGGCAAGGGTCTGGGCAACGCAATGCTCGAACGCGCGCTGCAACTGATTCGCGCGCAATGGCCCGGCACGCCGATCCGTCTGCATGCGCAGGCGCATCTGCAGGCGTTTTACGGCGCGTTCGGCTTTGCGCCGGTGTCCGACGTGCATGACGACGACGGCATCCCGCACGTGTGGATGCGTTCCGCCTGAGCGTGAACCGGCCGCGTTCGCGCGCGCGGCTCGCGCAAACGGCCGCGCGCAGACAGGCGCATCCAGTGGCGCAACGCCACCAGCGCACCGATCACGCTCATCATCGAGCCGGGAATCCATAGCAACAAGCCGCCAATCTGCTGATCGCGCATCGGGCTGAGCCACGTGAATGCGCGTCCGCAAATCGAATACACGGGATACAGCTCGTGTGACGAGAAAAAGATAAACGCGCCCAGCGCGATCTGCGGTGGAATCGCGGCGATCACGACGAGAATGCGCCGCCCCGGCGCCAGTCGCGCAGGCGGCGCGGGTCGCGGATCGAGCACCAGCCACCAGAACAGCAACCCGTCGATCACCATGCTCCAGTTCATCACGCGATACAGCCGCCAGTCGAGCATCGCGACGAAGTGAACCGGCGACAGCAACCAGAAATAAATCAGCCCGACAAACAGCGTCACCGCGACGACCGGATGCATCAGCACGTCCACCGTCTTGCGGACCGCGTACGTGCGCATCACGGGCCGCAGAAAACCTTGCCGACAGCTAAACGGAATCCCCGCGCGCAGCGCCGGACCGGGATACGACAGCGCGATAAAAAACGGCCCGAGATGATGCAGCACCAGATGCTGCGCGCGATGCATGAAAAACTCGTGTTCGAAGAAATAATCGAGGCGCGTGTGCAGCGCGATATACAAGGCCGTCAGCCCGAACCAGAACGACACGCGACGCAGCAGCGTGACGCGTGCTTTCGACGCGCCGCGCACGAACAGCACGGCGCTCAGCACGATCGCGATCACGACGGTCGGCGACGGTTCCCACGGATCGAGCCAGGCGAGCAGATTCATCGGCGGCGTTGAAATGTTGCTGGAACGACGCGTGCGGTGGACAACGGGCGTTCGGGTCGTTCGGGTCTCATGGGTTCGGTGTGCGTTCGGGTTTCATACTGTGGGCAAGTGCTCGCGGTCATCGACGGTCGATCGTGCGGGCACGTTCACGCGGGATCGTCGATCACGCGGCGCAGGTCGTGCGCGATCGTGTCTGGCGAGTCGTGGTCGGTGGCGAGCAGGCGGGCGTGGCCTTGTGCGTCGAATACATAGACCGCCGAGCTATGCGTGACCTCGTAATCGCCACGCGCATCGCGCTTTTCCATCTGATACGCGATGCGGTAGCGCTTCGCGAGCGACTCGATCTGCGCGTCGCTGCCGGTCAGCCCCAGCGCGTGTTGCGGATCGAATGCGCCGACATAGTCGTGAAGCGCCTTCGGTGTGTCGCGGGCGGGATCGACGGTGATGAACAGGATGCGCACTTTCGACGCGTCCGGCCCGAGTTTGCCGATCACCTGCATTAGCCGTCCCATCGTTTCGGGACAGACGTCCGGGCAATGCGTGTAGCCGAAATACACCAGCGACGCGCGTCCCTTGAAGCTCGCGCCATCGACGGGCTTGCCGAGATCGTCGGTCAGCGCAAAATCGAGGTCGGGCAGATGGCCGCTGACGTCGGCGAGTTGCCAGTGTGCGTCGTGCCGCGTGCAACCGGCAAGCGTCGCGACCACGCCCAGCGTCAGCGCTGCACGAACGGCGATACGCCATGATGTGCACAGGCGAAGAAGACGGCGTAAAACGGCGTAGGTGGGGAACAAAACAGGTGTCGATTACTCGATTTAAAGACCGGCCCGGCGAAGCGCGCCCCGGCGATGCTGAACCGGTTCGACCGGTCGATGTCGTTGCGACTGTATCGCAAATCAGAGGCCGGCGTCGTAGGATAGCCCGCATTATCAGCGCACGACGCAGCGTCGTGCGTTGGACTGAAAGCCACGTGTAGCCGGATCGACGGCGTTTTGAACGGACGGGAACACGGGCGTCCGCGTCGAAGCCGATGCACGCGGCCTCGAAGCTTACTTTCTCGAAAATTTGACCGATGCGCGGTAAGATGCGCACACTTTTCCGGCTGCGAGCGGCTGAAAGGCAAGATAAACCGATGCAACCACTTCCGGCTGTTCTGTCTCCGAGCGAGACGGCTTTCTTTTTCGACTTCGACGGCACGCTCGTCGAACTCGCTCCGACGCCCGACGGCGTGCTGGTGCAACCCGAGGTCGTGCCGCTGCTGAACGAACTGCGGCGCCTGACCAATGGCGCGGTGGCGATCGTGTCGGGCCGCGGGATCGACAGCATCGATGCGTTTCTCGGCCTGCCCGAAATGCCGATCGCCGGTTTGCACGGCGCCGAGCGGCGCGACGCGAACGGCGACACGCAACGCATCGGCTTTCACGATGAGCGTCTGCTGCGCATGGAGCAGGTGCTCGCGGAGGTCGTCAACGCGAATCCCGGCATGCTGCTCGAAATCAAGGGCGCGGCGCTCGCGCTGCACTATCGCAACGCGCCGGACAAAGAGGCGCTCGCGCGCACCGCCACCGAACGCCTCGTCGCGGATTACCCGAGCGCGTACGTGTTGCAGCCGGGCAAGATGGTCTACGAAATCAAGCCGAAAGACGTCGACAAAGGCCGCGCGATGCGCGCGTTTCTCGACGAGCCGCCGTTCGCGGGCCGCAATCCCGTGTTCGCCGGCGACGATCTCACCGACGAGAAAGGCTTCGCTGTCGTCAATGAAAAAGGTGGGTTGTCGATCAAGGTCGGCGCGGGCGAGACCATCGCCACGTCGCGGATCGAATCGGTCGGCGCGCTGATCCAATGGCTCGGCGCGATCGTCGCGGCGGCGCGCGGAGCCTGATGGCCTTGTCGACTTTTTATCATCATCTTCAGCAGGAAAATCGCGCGTCATGAGCCGATTGATCATCGTATCGAACCGGGTCGCGCCGATCTCGGAAGGCGGCCCGGCCGCAGGCGGCCTCGCGGTGGGCGTGTACGACGCGCTGAAGGAAACCGGCGGTATGTGGTTCGGCTGGAGCGGCGACGTGCTCGCGTCCGGTCAGCCGCAGATCAAGGTCGAGGAACGCGGACCGGTGACGTTCGCGACCATCGGCCTGATGCGCCGCGATTACGACCAGTACTACCGGGGTTTCTCGAACGCGACGCTGTGGCCGGCATTCCACTATCGCGCGGATCTGTTGCAGTACAACCGTCACGATTTCGAAGGCTACGGACGCGTCAACGCGTGGCTCGCGCAGCAACTCGTGCCGCTGCTGCGCGACGACGACGTGATCTGGGTGCACGACTATCACCTGATTCCGTTCGCGCAGGCGTTGCGCGCGGCCGGCGTGAAAAACCGCATCGGCTTTTTCCTGCACATTCCGTTTCCGGCGTCGCAAGTGCTGCTGGCCGTGCCGCCGCATCGCGAACTGGTCGAGGCCTTGTGCTCGTTCGATCTGATCGGGTTTCAGACCGCGCCGGATTTGCGCGCGTTCTGCGATTACATCGTCAACGAGGCGAACGGCGAAGTGGATAGCGCGGCGCAGGGCGAAGGACCGTCGACCATTCGCGCGTTCGGCCGCACGTTGCGTGCGGCCGCGTATCCGATCGGCGTGTATCCGGATGAAATCGCGGAACTGGCGAAAGCCGGCGATCGCGGCAAGCCGGTTCGCACGATGAAAAAGACGCTGCACGAACGCAAGCTGGTGATGAGCGTCGACCGGCTCGATTATTCGAAGGGCCTCGTAGAACGTTTCCGTGCGTTCGAGCGGCTGCTGGACCATGTTCCCGCGCAACGCGACAAGGTATCGTTCCTTCAGATCGCGCCGCCGACGCGTGCCGATCTGAACACGTATCAGGACATCCGTTTGCAACTGGAAGGCGAGTCGGGGCGCATCAACGGCCGTTTCGCCGAACTCGACTGGACGCCGATTCTCTACATTCATCGTCAGTACGAACGCTCGGTGCTGGCCGCGCTGTTCCGGACCGCGCACGTCGGTTACGTGACGCCGTTGCGCGACGGGATGAATCTGGTCGCGAAGGAGTACGTGTCCGCGCAGGATCCGGACAATCCGGGCGTGCTGGTGTTGTCGCGCTTCGCGGGCGCTGCGCAGGAACTGGACGGCGCGCTGATCGTGAATCCGGTCGATATCGACGGAATGGCGGAGGCCCTTGCCACGGCGCTGTCGATGCCGCTCGCCGAGCGTCAGGCGCGCTATCGCGGGATGATGGCCCAACTGCGCGAGAACAACGTGTCTGTGTGGCGCGATAACTTCATGCGCGACCTGAAGGCGACACCGGTGGCGAAGAAGTCGCGTGCGACGCGCACGGTGCGGGCAGGGCGGGCGACGGCCTGAATCCTGAATCGCCGAAGCACGAAAAAAAAGCCGCTGAAAAGCGGCTTTTTTTATTGCATCACGACATTCAGACCACGTGCTGCTCGTCGATTTTCTTGCCGCCGACATGCAGCGTCTGGCCCTTGCCGTACTGCTTCGACAGCAGGTCGCGATACAGGCCCGGACGGTTGCGCAATTCTTCGGGGCTGCCGTCGTCGATCACCTTGCCCGCGCTCATCACGATGATGCGGTCGAAGTTGTTCAGCGTCGACAGACGGTGCGCGATCGCGATCACCGTGCGACCCACCATCAGACGGTCGAGCGCTTTCTGGATCGCTTCTTCCGATGCGCTGTCGAGCGCGGACGTGGCTTCGTCGAGCAGGAGAATCGGCGCGTTCTTCAGGATCGCGCGCGCGATCGCGATACGTTGACGCTGACCGCCGGAGAGCTTCACGCCGCGATCGCCGACGATCGTGTCGTAGCCTTCCGGCATCGCTTCGATAAAGTCGGAGCAGCGCGCTTCGCGAGCGGCCGCGAGCACTTCGTCGCGGCTCGCTTCCGGACGGCCGTACGCGATGTTCTCGTAGACCGAGCGATGGAACAGCGAAATATCCTGCGGGACGAGCGCAATGGCGTGCCGCAGGCTGTCTTGCGTGATCGCCGCGATATCCTGGCCATCGACCTTGATCGCGCCGCCCTGGGTCTCGTAGAAGCGCTGCAGCAGCGCCAGCACGGTGGACTTGCCCGCGCCCGATTTGCCGATCAGTCCGACGCGCTGGCCGGCTTCGATGCGCAGATCGAAATGATCGAGGATCGGCTTGCGGCGCGGATAGGCGAATGTCACGCCCTCGAACGCCACCTGGCCGCCTTGAGGCACGAGTTCGGTGGCATCGGAACGGTCCGGCATGCCGTGCGGTTCGAGCAGCGTGCGCACCGCTTCGGCGAGACGCGCGATGTGCTGCGTGACGTCGACCAGCGCGACGGCGAGATCGCGCGTGCCGTGCAGGATCGTAAAACCGAGCGAGCTGACCAGCACGATATCGCCCGATGTGGCACGGCCCTGATCCCACAGCCACAGCGCCCAACCGAGCAGACCCGCCGACAGCATCGCGGTGATCACCGCGTGCAGCAGCCGCAGCTTTTCGAGGTACAGCAGACTTTGCTGGCGCGCGTCCATTTCGGCCTTGACCGTCGCGCCGAAACGCGACTGCTCGCGCAAGGTCATGCCGAACGCGCGCACGAGGCCCATGTTGCTGATCACGTCGACCAGTTCGCCATCCACCGACGCCGCGCGGGTCGCGAAGTGGTGGTGGCGCGCGGAACCGCGTCCTGCGAGCTTGTAGAGAATCACGGACAGGATCGCCGAGCAGAGCAGCAGGCCGCCCGCCATCAGCGGATTGACCGCGACGATCATCACGATTGCGCCGGCGACGGCGATGCAAGGCGGCAAAACGTTCCACGCCGTCGTATTTTCTGCCGTATAGACCGCGTTCGACGTGGCGGTGATCCGGCTCGCGAGCATGCCCGGCTGTTTCTCCGCGTAGTACGTCGGCGAGTGGCCGCTCAGATACTGGAACAGGTCGCGGCGCAGGTCGCCCGTCACGGCGACGAAGGTGTGCGCGGCCACCCAGCCGCCGATTCGCCACAGCAGGTTGTCAGCGGCAATCAGCCCGACGAGGATCGCGAACGCGCCCCACAGCGGACCGGGATGGTGGCGGCCGGAGGCCAGCACGTCGATCAGGTGCTTGATCGCATATTGCGAGGCGAGTGCGCACCCGACAGCGGCGAACACGCTGATCAGGACGATCAGGTGCGAGACCGGATGGCGGCGGATGAAGCGGAAAAGAAACGCGAGCGGACGCTCCGCATAGCTCGCGAGCTTTGCGTTCTCGGCGTTACGCTGGGCGATAGTCAAATGTTCCAATTGATCGTGTGGTCGGTGTGTTTCGGGTTTTGCTTGCAAGAGGCGCGCCACGGCAAATGGTCGCGGGCCCGACGAATGGTTCGCATTGTAAACATGCAAAAGCCATTGCGCCGCCTTCAAACAGCATCGGGGCGCGATCAATATCGCGATGGAGATCCGTAAGCCACCTTAGCTCGACCCCGCGCCGGGCGGGTGGTTCACGTCGAATGAGGAAAAATTCGGGATATAATTACAAATTGCATTCAGCGTGGGGCGCAGCGTACCAAAGCCCACGAAGCTTGCAAGCAGTCCATTCAGTCTTACGTTAGCAAATTGCCAGCATCTGGATGGCGGCAAACCAGTTGTAAATGTAGAACTGTCTTATAGAACAAGGGTTTGCAAAGTGTATCCCGCTTGTAACAAGGTAAATACTTTGAAATGCCCGCTGTAGAGCAGCCGGCCTGGCACCCATAATGCGTGCTTGTTGGTCGTCGGATGCCTTACGAAAATTGCTGTCGGACTGTCAACGGCTGTGCGAGATGTGCGTTTAATGCCTCAGGCGCAGCCTGGTGAGAGACCCGTCTGGCCATCCTTACCAAGCGATCCATCGCAGGATTCCTCGAAGTAACCAGGGTGTTCCGGTGAAAACCGGCAAAACGGCCTCGGCGAGCAAGCGAGTCGCTTTTCACAATTGCAGTACATTTTTGCCTGATTATTTACGAGGAGTAGTCCCTATGCGAATCGCTCAAATCGCTCCCTTGCACGAGGCGGTTCCCCCCAAGCTTTACGGTGGAACGGAACGGGTGGTGTCTTACCTGACCGAAGCACTGGTCGAACAGGGCCATGATGTCACGCTGTTCGCAAGCGGCGATTCGCAGACCTCGGCAAAGCTCGAAGCGTTCTGGCCGCAGGCGCTGCGCCTCGACCCGACGATCCGCGACGTGATGGCGCCGCACATGTTGCTGCTGGAAGAAGTGCGCCGTCGCGCCGACGAATTCGACGTGCTGCATTTCCACATCGACTACTACCCGTTCTCGCTGTTCGCGCGTCAGGAAGTGCCGTTCATCACCACGCTGCACGGCCGTCTCGATCTGCCGGAACTGCAACCCATCTTCAAGACGTTTAGCGACGTGCCGGTCGTGTCCATCTCGGACAACCAGCGCATCCCGCTGCCGCAAGCCAACTTCCAGCAAACCGTTTATCACGGCCTGCCGGAAAACCTGCTGACGCCGATCCCGAACGTCGAACCGGGCTACCTCGCATTCCTCGGCCGTATTTCGCCGGAAAAGCGCCTGGACACGGCAATCCGCATCGCCCAGCAAGCCGGCATGAAGATCAAGGTTGCCGCGAAGCTCGACAAGGCCGACCGCGCGTACTACGAAGAAGTGATCAAGCCGCTGATGGCGCTGCCGCACGTCGAGTACATCGGCGAAATCAGCGAGTCGGAAAAGACCGAATTCCTGGGCAACGCGCACGCGCTGCTGTTCCCGATCGACTGGCCGGAGCCCTTCGGTCTGGTGATGATCGAAGCGATGGCCTGCGGTACGCCGGTGATCGCGTTCAATCGCGGTTCGGTGCCGGAAGTGATCGAAAACGGCGTGTCGGGCTTTGTCGTCGAAGACGAAATCAGCGCGGTCGCAGCGGTCAAGCGTCTGCACACGCTGCCGCGCGCAACGGTTCGCAAGGCGTTCGAGTCGCGTTTCTCGTCGAAGGTGATGGCGCAGAACTACGTGCACGTCTACGAAGAACTGCTGCGTCAAAAGCGCCGTACGGTGCTGCGCGAAGTCAACGCAAACTGAGTTGCGTCGGCGGCGACGGCGGCGTGAGCCACCGTCGCACCGCGTAGCCGGTTCGAACAACGCCCCGCATGCGTCGAGCATGCGGGGCGTTGTTGTATATCCGCCTACAACTGCACTGAAACCCACGGATTCGCGTGACGCGAACGGTTTTGAGGGCCAGAAACGGCGAGTCGCCCCGTAAAATCCCTATAATGGCCGTGCCGCAAAATCTGGCTGCGGCATCGTTGATGACAGGAGAGTCCTTTGCCGAGAACGAAAACCACGCGTGCGAACGCGGCGCCTGGCGCCGGAACGGTTTTCGCGCTGCGCGCCATCGGTCTCGTTCTGGCCGCGCGCTGGCTGTTTTCGATGTCGGCGATGGGCCTGATGGCGTCGCTGTCGGCGATGGCGTCGTCGCCGTGGGCCTGCATCAACCTCGTTTTCCTGTTCCTCGTGATCTTCCTGCCGGGCGCACGTGCTCGCGCGGAGCGTCCGTTTCATCCGCTGCCGCAATGGCTGCGTCAGGCGCTGCGTCTGTTTGCTCTGCTCGGTTTCGTGTTCGCGGCGTTCTCGGTCGGCGCGTTTATCTGGGCGGCGGGCGGGCGGCGCGCGCTGCACGCGATCGCGGAAACCAACGGCTGGCTGCTGGCGGCGCCTGCGTTGTACGCGGCCGTGCTGTGGATTTGCCGTCCGCGTGCGTTGTGGCGTACCAATATCGCCGCTCGGCGGTTTGCGATCGGTCGTTATGCGATCTCGCTCGACACGGCAACCCGCACGACCATCGTGTGGAAAGAAAGCCGCAAGCTCGGTCAGTACGACGCGCGTGAATTGTCGGTGCGCTGGCCCGAGGGCGTGACCGGTCCCGGCGTGGCTGGCGGACGCAACTGCGGTCACGCAGGTCGAGCCGATCGCCGACGCGCCCGGTTCCAGCGACATATCGCTCGCGCCTCCAGTGCCGCCTTCGGCGCCTGCGCCGGCCAATACGCGCACCGGCTGGCGGCGTCGTCCCAAAATCGAACTGCTGTGGGACTCGCCCGCAGCGGCGGGGCACAACCGGCAGACGGTATTTCGCGCCGCGCTGACCACCGAAGGCGACCGCGTCGCCGCGCGCGCGCTCGATACCTCGCTGCGGCAAGTCTGACGACGCCGAAGCTGGCGCATATTCTTTAGCGTATTGATCGTGGTTCGACCTGTTCGTCTTCGTCGCGGGAGTCGCTATGTTGATTCGCTGGTTGCTGGCCGCAATCCATCTGCTCGCCTTCGGTTTCGCGCTCGCGTCGATCTTGCGACGCACGTCCGCATTACGCCGATGCAACGGGCCCGTTGTGTCTCCCGAGATTCTTCGGACCGTTTTCCGCGCCGACGCCATTTGGGGATTGTCGGCGCTCGCGCTGATCGTCACGGGTTTGACGCGCGCATTCGGCGGCGTCGAGAAGGGCGCGGCTTACTATCTTCACGAACCGCTCTTCCTCGCGAAGATGGGCGCGCTGATCCTGATCCTGCTCTTCGAAATCCCGCCGATGGTCGCGTTGATCAAATGGCGGATCGAGTTGCGCAAAGGCGGCATCCCCGATTTCGGGCGCGCGATGTTTTTCGCGAATCTCGGCGTGATTCAGGCGTGGCTGCTGGTGGTGATGGTGTTTGCGGCGTCGGGAATGGCGCGCGGAATCGGATTGCCGTCGGACGCTGTGTGATGCGGAGCGGACGCGTTGCCGCGTGATTGCGCCAGACGGGCGCAGCAAAGAAAAAAGCCTCAAGTCTTGCGACTTGAGGCTTTTTAATTTCTTCGAATTCTGGTGGGTAGTACTGGGATCGAACCAGTGACCCCTGCCGTGTGAAGGCAGTGCTCTACCGCTGAGCTAACCACCCGAAGAGATTTGAGATTATGTCAGAGCTATCCGATCGCGTAAAGTACTTTTTAAACGGTTTGCGCACTTTCTACCTGTGCTGGTTCGGTGCGCCAGACGCTCGTGCCTTTGACCGCTTTGTCGAGACCATCGAGCAGGGATTCATGCGCGCCGAGTTCGTCGGCGGAGGCGGCTAGCACCGGCAGATCGAGCGACTCGAACATGACGCGCGGCGCATGCTCGCCACCGGCCGCCGACGCCTCGCCGAGCATGTCGATCACGAGGCTTTCCTGACCGCGCGTCATCGCCAGATAGACCTCGGCGAGCAACTCCGAGTCGAGCAATGCGCCGTGCAGCGTGCGATGTGCGTTGCTGATGCCGAACCGGTCGCACAACGCATCGAGCGAATTGCGCTTGCCCGGGAACATCGACTTTGCGCGGACCAATGTGTCGATCACGCCGCTGCAATGCTTGCTGAACGGCGGCAAGCCGAGCAGGCCGAATTCGGCGTCGAGAAAGCCCATGTCGAACGGCGCGTTGTGGATGATCAACTCCGCGCCGTCGATGAAGTCGCGCAGCTCCGCCGCGATCTCCCCGAACTTCGGCTTGTCGCTGAGGAATTCGGTGGTCAGGCCGTGGACGGCGAGTGCGCCCGGATCGCTGTCGCGTCCCGGATTCACGTAGAAGTGCAGGTTGTTACCGGTCAAACGCCGGTTGAGCAGTTCGACGCAGCCGATTTCGATGACGCGGTCGCCGGTGCGTGCGTTCAGGCCGGTGGTTTCGGTGTCGAGAATGATTTGACGCATAGCGGTTTAACGTGAGTTCGGGCAGGACGGAGGGGCGGAAATCGCGCGGTTCACCGGCGGCGAACCGCGCGGCATCAGAGTTCGGTGAGCGACGCGACGCCGCGATTGGCGAGCGCGTCCGCGCGTTCGTTCTCCGGATGGCCGGCGTGACCTTTCACCCAGCGCCATTCGATCTGATGCTGCTGAACGAGTTCATCCAGTTGCTTCCAGAGATCCGAATTCTTGACCGGCGTTTTCGCGGCCGTCATCCAGTTCTTTTTCTTCCAGCCGTGAATCCACTCGCTGATGCCTTTTTGCACGTATTGCGAGTCGGTGTGCACGATCACCTTGCACGGGCGCTTGAGCACCTGCAACGCGGCGATCACGCCCATCAGTTCCATCCGGTTATTGGTGGTATTGGGCTCACCGCCGAACAGTTCTTTTTCTTGCGCGCCGAAGCGCAGCAATACGCCCCAGCCGCCAGGGCCGGGATTGCCCTTGCAGGCGCCGTCGGTATAAATATCGATCAGATCGGAAGTCATTCTGTATGGTTACGTGTGTTCGGGGTGGCGGCGGGTGCGAGCCCCGCGGCGAGCACGGGTTTCTTCACCTTCAGAGGGCCGACGAGGCGCATGCCGCGCACGCGCTTGATCGCCTTCACCATGTACGTGGCGCCGAAAATCGGCCACCAGCGGTCGCCGGCGGCCTCCATGAAGTTATAGCGGGCGAACCATTGGTCGCTGGCGAGCGGCGGACGATAGCAGCCGAAACGCCCGCGTTCGAGGTCGAAACCCAGCAGCTTGATCCAGTCTTTCAGGCGCGTGAACGCGATCAGGTCGTGCGCGGCGGGAACGAACGGGCGTCCGGTCATCTTGCCGACCGATTGCCGCGCGCCCCACAGCGACAGCGAGTTGAAGCCCATGATGATCAGTTGCCCTTCGGGCATCAGCACGCGTTCGGCTTCGCGCAGCAGGCGGTGCGGGTCGCGCGTGAATTCCAGCGTATGCGGCATCACGATCAGATCGACGCTCTGCGCTTCGAACGGCAATTCGAGCAGGTCGCACCAGACTGCGCTGCGACCGCCCGGCGCGTGTTGATGCACCGACCCGCCGTTGCCCGTCAGCACGTTCGACGCCGTGCGCGGCAACTGATACGGTGCACTGGCGCCGCTCGCGGCGTCGAGCACGAGGCCGCGGCACGGCATCCGGTTTTCGCGCAGTGCGTCGAGCTGCGGCAAGCCGAGTTGCAGCGCATGATAGCCGAACACGTCGGATACCACGCGGTCCAGCTGCGCCTGCTCCCATTCGAGCACGTAGCGTCCGGGCGGCGAATCGGTCCAGGCAGGCCAGTCTATAATCGGACGGTTAGACATATTGGGAATGGGTCGCCTATGAATGCGCTCGAGTACGTTCCGGTCCCGGCGTTTGAAGACAATTACATCTGGCTCGTGTCGGACGGACATGATGCGGTGGCCGTCGATCCAGGCGAGGCCGCTCCGGTTCGCGCATATCTCGCGAAACGGGGCTGGCGGTTGAGCGCTATTTTACTCACGCACCATCATCAAGACCACGTCGGCGGGGTGGCCGATCTGCTGAATGGTCTAGGTGAAGGCGCAAAGCTGCCTGTGTACGGGCCCGCGGGCGAATCCATCGCCCATCTGACGCGCCGGTTGAAGCAGGGCGACCGCGTGACCATCGCGTCGCCGGCGCTCGAATTTTCCGTGCTCGACGTGCCCGGCCATACGAGCGGCCACATTGCCTATTTCCAGGCGGCGGATCCGGCCGGCACGCCTCACGTATTTTGCGGCGACACGCTGTTCGCCTGCGGCTGCGGCCGTCTGTTCGAAGGCACGCCCGCGCAGATGCTCGACTCGCTCGATTCACTGTCCGCGTTGCCCGGCGACACGCACGTCCACTGCGCCCACGAATACACGTTGTCGAATATCCGCTTCGCGCTCGCGTGCGAACCGGACAATGCGGCACTTCAGGCATGGCGCGACAAAGCGTCCGCGTTGCGCGAACGCGGCGTGCCGACCTTGCCCACCACGATCGCGCACGAACAGGCGGTCAATCCGTTCCTGCGCTCGGACGTGGCGGCAATCCAGGCAACGCTTTCAGCGCAATTACACGAAGCGGTGCCGGATCGGCTGGCGGCGTTTACACTGATGCGCGAGTGGAAAAACCGGTTCCGCTAGCCTGTATGAAGAAAGGGTTAAGCTCATCCTCAACGTAGCAAAGTGATGCCAAGCCTAAGATTTAGCTGGCTTTTTCGAATTATTCCGATTGACGGAAACGTTTCGCTTTCGTACTATCGGCTGCAAATTCCAGCCCCTATGGAAGCCGAGACGTTCATGAGATTTATCTTTAGTGCGTTGCTGGTCCTCACGCTCGCCGCTTGCGCGAGCCAGGGACCGACGACGAATAGCTCTACCACCGCCACCAATCCCGCCAGTCAGCAAGCCGTCGCTGACGCCCTCCGCAAGACAGCCAGCGCCAAAGAGACGATCAACGTCGATCAAAGCTCGGTCGATCAGTTGACCAGCCCCGATGCCGATCTTTGGGGCCGCATCCGTCGCGGTTTCCAGATGCCCGATCTGCAAAGCGACCTCGTCGATATGCAGGTCAACTGGTACACGCAGCGTCCCGATTACGTGCAGCGTATGACGGAGCGTTCGCAAAAATATCTGTACCACATCGTCGAAGAACTCGAAGCGCGTCATATGCCGACCGAACTGGCCTTGCTGCCGTTCATCGAGTCCGCGTATAGCCCGCAGGCGTTGTCGGTCGCGAAAGCGGCGGGTATGTGGCAGTTCATGCCGGGTACCGGTCGCACGTACAACCTGAAGCAGAACATGTGGCAGGACGAACGCCGCGACGTGCTGGCCTCGACCAGTGCCGCGCTGGATTATCTGTCGCGTCTGCATGACATGTTCGGCGACTGGCAACTCGCGCTGGCCGCGTACAACTGGGGCGAGGGCAACGTGCAGCGCGCGATCGCGCGCAACGAAGCCGCCGGTCTGCCGACCGACTACCAAAGTCTGCGGATGCCCAACGAGACGCGTAACTATGTGCCGAAGTTGCAGGCCGTGAAGAACATCATCTCGAATCCGCAGATGTACGGGCTGACGCTACCGTCGATTCCGAATCACCCGTATTTCGTGACGGTCACCACGTCGCACGATATCGACGTCGATATGGCCGCCAAGCTGGCCAATATGTCGTCGGACGAGTTCCGTTCGCTGAATCCGTCGTTCAAGAAGCCGGTGATTCTCGGCGCGACGCAGCCGCAAATCCTGCTGCCGTTCGACAACGCCAGCGCGTTCGAACGCAATCTGAAGACGTTCAGCGGCTCGCTGTCGTCGTGGACGACTTACACGGTGACCGAGCGCGCGGCGCCCGCTGCGATTGCGCAAAAAATCGGCGTCGATGCCGACACGCTGATGGCGGTCAACAAGATTCCGGTCGGTATGCGTCTGAAGCCGGGCTCGACGATCGTCGTGCCGCGCGGCGACGACGATGACGAAGACATCAGCGCCGATGTCGCCGAAAGCGCCGTGCTCGCGATGGAGCCGGACGTTCCGGATACCCGCAAAATGCTGATTCGCGTGCGCCGCAAGCAGCCGATTGCCTCACTCGCGGTGCGTTACGGCGTGTCGGTCGGTCAGTTGAAGGCGTGGAATCGCACCCGTCGCGATCTGGTGTCGCCGGGTCAGGTGATCGTGCTGCACGTGCCGGTGGGCAAGGCGTTGCCGAGCGAGCCCGGTCCCGAGCGGATCGCGACCGCGGCCCAGCCGGGCGGCGTCGAAAAGATCAGCACCCGCGTCGCAGACACAAAGAATGTTTCGAGATACGATAGAAAAGTCGGACATAGCCGGGGCGGAGTAGTCAAGGTTTCGGATCCGGTCTCAAAGCCTGCGAAATCGACTGTGAGTGCCGCTTCCAGGGGCAAATCGTCGAAAGCGGCTTCCTCGCAAACGTCCAGCAAGGCGTCGAAGGCTCCGGTAGCAAGCCGCCCAAAGACCGTGGCCCACGCGCAGAAGCGCAACTAGACCAAAGCGGCTGACACGGGAGTGGCCACATGCGTTGCGGGGGCATCGCATGAATTGCGCTCCGACCACTCCTCGTAATTTTCGGCGCCGTCACCTGTGGTGACGGCGTTTTTCATTTCAGCGCGCGATTTTCGGCGCGGATGACCGGATCGCGTCGACGGAAACTCCAGCGATTTTCCGCACTTTGCTTTATCTTTCCTGATCCCGCCCGCTCGGCTATTCCAATCATTCTCATGTCGACGACCCAGTTCCGTGTCTTTCTGCTTTTCTCCGCAGGCTATTTCGTTTCCTACGTCTTTCGCGGCGTCAATCTCGGTTTTGCGCCGCTGATTACCCACGATCTCGGCTTGTCGGCGGCCGATCTCGGTCTGCTGACGAGCCTCTATTTCCTCGGTTTCGCCGGCGCGCAATTGCCGGCCGGCGTATTGCTCGACCATTTCGGCGCGCGCCGCGTCGCGGCCGGGATGCTGCTGTTCGCGGCGCTCGGCGCGTGGGTGTTCGGTGCCGCGCACGGGATCGGCGTGATGATGTTCGGGCGGCTGTTGATCGGTGTGGGCGTGTCCGTGTGCCTCGGCGCGGCGTTCAAGGCGCTCGCGCAGCATTTCGAGCCGGCGCGGCTGCCGCTGATGAACGGCCTGACGATGGCGGTCGGCGGGATGGGCGGGGTGATGGTCGGTACGCCGCTTACGTGGATCCTCACTTTCACCGGATGGCGCGCCGTGTGCGGCGGTCTGGGCGTGATGACCGTGATCGTCGCGATTGCGCTGTGGGTGGGCGCGCCGAAGACGCGCGAGCCGAATCACGGCGCGACGCTCGTCGCGCAATTCAAAGGCACGTGGCAGATTCTGCAAAGTCCGGCGTTCTGGAAGATCGCGTCGTTTTCGGTGCTGACGCAGGGCGTGTTTTACGCGATGCAGTCGCTGTGGGTCGGCGCGTGGCTGCGCGATGTCGCCGGTTTGGCGCCGCGCGAGGCGGCGTCGCTGGTGTCGGTGCTCGGTTTCGCGATGATGGCCGGCTGCGTCGGCTTCGGTGCGGCGGCGCGCAGCCTGGAGCGGCGCGGCGTGTCGCTGTATGCGTTTTGCGGAATCGGCATGGCGCTGTTCGTCATCACGCAGTTGCTGATCGTGCTGCGCGCGCCGTTGCCGCCCGCGCTGTTGTGGGCCGCTTACGGCGCGTTCGGCGGCACCGGCATTTTGAGTTACGCGATCGTGCCGCGTTACTTTCCGGCGCAACTGATCGGCCGTGCGAACACGACCTTGAACCTGATCATTTTTCTGCTGATTTTTGCGTTTCAAATCGGCGTTGGCGCTGTTTTGTCGCACTGGCCCGCGATCGACGGTCATTACCCGGTGTCCGCACATCTGACCGCGTGGATCGTGCTGATCGTGCTGCAAGTGGGCGGCGCGGTCTGGTACGTATTGCCAAGCCGGGTGCTGCATCAGGCCACGCCGATGCAGGCTGGATCGTCACGAGGCTGATGCGTGTCCGATACGGCGACGGGCGGGTCGGTCGCCGTATCTCGAAACTGTCCAGATCATTGCTGTATGTCGGGCGCAGCGCCAAGCCCAGCTTGGCTTCGCGCTGTTCCGTCCGCCGCGCGACAGCTCGATTTCCCATCTCGGATTTGAAGGGAAGGGTGGTTTCGAGCTATAATTTCAAGGTTTGAGCTTATCAACCCGCACCCCTAGCGCCTACCTCTCTCACACCGTTCATCCGCCGCGCGCCGCGAACGCACCGCACCCAGCCGATTCCGTCCCGCCCACGAAGTGGACCGATTCGCGCACCTGCGACGTTTCTCAGCGGTACGCGCGAGCGAGCCTGCGCGCGCATCATCCGATGCGCCTCGCCGCGGCCCGCACGGTCGGATAGACAGGTCGGCAACAGGGTGTTCCCCAAGGAGTCTCCCGTGTTGCCGTCTTTTTCTCCCGCTCTGCTCGCGCTCGCCGACGGCACGGTCTTTCGTGGTTACTCGATCGGCGCCGCCGGTCATACGATTGGCGAAGTCGTGTTCAACACGGCTATTACCGGCTATCAGGAAATCCTGACTGACCCGAGCTATTCGCGCCAGATCGTCACCCTCACGTATCCGCATATCGGCAACGTCGGCGTCAATGCCGAAGATGTCGAAGCCACGAAAGTCCATGCCGCCGGTCTTATCATTCGCGACCTGCCGGTCCTCGCGTCGAACTTCCGCATGGAGCGCACGCTGACGCAGTACTTGCAGGACGAAGGCGTCGTTGCGATCGCCGGAATCGACACCCGCATGCTGACGCGCATTTTGCGCGACAAGGGTGCGCAAAACGGCGCCATTCTCGCCGGCTCGGATGACGAAGCGAAGGCAATCGAACTCGCGCGTTCGTTCCCCGGTCTCGCCGGTATGGATCTCGCCAAGGTCGTGTCGACGAAAGAAGCCTACGACTGGAAGCAGACCGAATGGCGTCTCGGCTCGGGCTACGGCACGCAAGATGCGCCGAAGTACCGTGTCGTCGCGTTCGATTACGGCGTCAAGTACAACATCCTGCGCATGCTGGCCGAACGCGGCTGCGAAGTGACCGTGCTGCCGGCGCAAGCCACTGCGGCCGACGCGCTCGCGCTCAATCCGGACGGCGTGTTCCTGTCGAACGGCCCCGGCGACCCGGAACCGTGCGACTACGCGATCGCGGCGACGAAGGAATTCATCGAACGCGGCATTCCGACGTTCGGTATCTGCCTCGGTCACCAGATCATGGGTCTCGCCGTCGGCGCCAAGACCATGAAGATGAAGACCGGTCACCACGGTGCAAACCATCCGGTGAAAGACCTGGAAGACGGTCGTGTCGTGATCACGTCGCAGAACCACGGCTTTGCGGTGGACGCATCGACGTTGCCGGCCAACGCCAAGGTCACGCACGTGTCGCTGTTCGACGGCACGCTGCAAGGCTTCGCGCTGACCGACAAGCCCGCGTTCTGCTTCCAGGGTCACCCGGAAGCGTCGCCGGGTCCGAACGACGTCGCCTATCTGTTCGACCGCTTCACCGCGTTGATGGACCAGAAGAAAGGCAACACGACCGCAGCAGCCTGATCGGCTGACGCGTGATGCGAAGCGCAGCGCCTGACGCGCGATTCGCATCACGCCGCCGCCCCGCATCACGATCACGGGCGGCAAAAACAGAGCGCGCGCACCGCCGTACCGACGCGCGCCAACGGTAAGAACACAGGAATACATTAGCGAGAGCGTTATGCCCAAGCGGACAGACATCAAGAGCATCCTCATCATCGGCGCGGGTCCGATCATCATCGGCCAGGCGTGCGAGTTCGATTACTCGGGCGCGCAGGCATGCAAGGCGCTGCGTGAGGAAGGCTACAAGGTCATCCTCGTCAACAGCAATCCGGCGACGATCATGACCGACCCGAACACGGCCGACGTGACCTACATCGAGCCGATCACGTGGGAAGTGGTCGAACGCATCATCGCCAAGGAGCGCCCGGACGCGATCCTGCCGACGATGGGCGGCCAGACCGCACTGAACTGCGCGCTCGACCTCCACGCGCACGGCGTGCTGGAAAAGTACAAGGTCG
The DNA here is from genome assembly GCF_028283785.1 of Paraburkholderia sp. Lineage (GTDB taxonomy): Bacteria > Pseudomonadota > Gammaproteobacteria > Burkholderiales > Burkholderiaceae > Paraburkholderia. The sequence continues at coordinate 656,386 of NZ_JAPWKB010000019.1, forward strand.
AACTGATCGGCGCATCGCCGGAAGCGATCGACAAGGCGGAAGACCGTCAGAAGTTCAAGGATGCAATGACGAAGATTGGCCTCGGTTCGGCCAAGTCGGGCGTCGCGCATTCGATGGAAGAAGCGCTTGCCGTGCAGGCGGAAATTTCCACGCTCACCGGCAACGGCGGCTACCCGGTCGTGATTCGCCCGTCGTTCACGCTCGGCGGTTCGGGCGGCGGCATCGCGTACAACCGCGAAGAATTCGAGGAGATCTGCAAGCGCGGTCTGGATCTGTCGCCGACCCGCGAACTGCTGATCGAAGAATCGCTGCTGGGCTGGAAAGAGTACGAGATGGAAGTGGTCCGCGACAAAAAGGACAACTGCATCATCGTGTGCTCGATCGAAAACCTGGACCCGATGGGCATCCACACCGGCGACTCGATCACCGTCGCACCCGCTCAGACGCTGACGGACAAGGAATATCAGATCCTGCGTAACGCGTCGCTCGCCGTGCTGCGCGAAATCGGCGTGGACACGGGCGGCTCGAACGTCCAGTTCTCGATCAACCCGGTCGATGGCCGGATGATCGTGATCGAAATGAATCCGCGCGTGTCGCGTTCGTCGGCATTGGCGTCGAAGGCAACCGGTTTCCCGATCGCGAAGGTCGCGGCGAAGCTGGCAGTCGGCTACACGCTGGACGAACTGAAGAACGAAATCACCGGCGGCCAGACCCCGGCGTCGTTCGAACCGACCATCGACTACGTCGTCACCAAGATCCCGCGTTTCGCGTTCGAAAAATTCCGCGAAGCCGATTCGCGCCTGACCACGCAGATGAAGTCGGTCGGCGAAGTGATGGCGATCGGTCGCACTTTCCAGGAATCGTTCCAGAAAGCGCTGCGCGGTCTGGAAGTCGGCGTGGACGGTCTGGACGAAAAGACCACCAGCCGCGACGAAATCATCCGCGAGATCGGCGAAGCCGGTCCGGATCGCATCTGGTACGTCGGCGACGCATTCCGCGTGGGCATGACGCAGCAGGAAATCTTCGAAGAAACCGCGATCGACCCGTGGTTCCTCGCGCAGATCGAACAGATCGTGCTGAAGGAAAAGGCGCTCGACGGCCGTACGCTGGCGAGCCTGTCGAAGGAAGAGCTGAAGTACCTGAAGCAAAGCGGTTTCTCGGACCGTCGCCTCGCGAAGCTGCTCGGCGCGAAGCCGGCGGACGTGCGTGCGCGTCGTATCGAACTGAACGTGCGTCCGGTCTACAAGCGCGTCGACACCTGCGCCGCCGAATTCGCGACCAAGACTGCGTACATGTACTCGACCTACGAGGAAGAGTGCGAAGCGAACCCGACGAACAACAAGAAGATCATGGTGCTGGGCGGCGGCCCGAACCGGATCGGCCAGGGCATCGAGTTCGACTACTGCTGCGTTCACGCCGCGCTCGCGATGCGCGAAGACGGCTACGAAACGATCATGGTCAACTGCAACCCTGAAACCGTCTCGACCGACTACGACACGTCGGATCGCCTGTACTTCGAATCGCTGACGCTCGAAGACGTGCTCGAAATCGTCGACAAGGAAAAGCCGGTCGGCGTGATCGTGCAATACGGCGGCCAGACGCCGCTGAAGCTTGCGCTCGATCTCGAAGCCAACGGTGTGCCGATCGTCGGTACGTCGCCGGACATGATCGACGCCGCCGAAGACCGCGAGCGTTTCCAGAAGCTGCTGCAAGACCTGAATCTGCGTCAACCGCCGAACCGCACCGCACGTGCCGAAGAGGAAGCGCTGAAGCTCGCCGACGAAATCGGTTATCCGCTCGTCGTGCGTCCGTCGTACGTGCTCGGCGGCCGCGCGATGGAAATCGTCCACGAACCGCGCGACCTCGAACGCTATATGCGCGAAGCCGTGAAGGTGTCGAACGATTCGCCGGTGCTGCTCGACCGCTTCCTGAACGACGCGATCGAATGCGACGTCGATTGCATCTCCGATGGCGAAGCCGTGTTTATCGGCGGCGTGATGGAACACATCGAACAGGCGGGCGTTCACTCGGGCGACTCGGCGTGCTCGTTGCCGCCGTATTCGCTGTCGCAGGAAACCATCGCCGAACTGAAGCGTCAGACCGGCGCAATGGCGAAGGCGTTGAACGTGATCGGCCTGATGAACGTGCAGTTCGCGATCCAGCAGGTGCCGCAGGCGGACGGTTCGAAAGAAGACATCATCTACGTGCTGGAAGTGAATCCGCGCGCATCGCGTACGGTGCCGTACGTGTCGAAGGCGACCAGCCTGCCGCTCGCGAAAATCGCGGCGCGCGCGATGGTCGGCCAGAAGCTCGCCGATCAAGGCGTCACGAAGGAAGTGAATCCGCCGTACTTCAGCGTCAAGGAAGCGGTATTCCCGTTCGTGAAGTTCCCGGCGGTCGATCCGGTGCTCGGACCCGAAATGCGTTCGACCGGGGAAGTGATGGGCGTGGGTCAGACGTTCGGCGAAGCGCTGTTCAAGTCGCAGCTCGCGGCGGGTTCGCGTTTGCCGGAATCCGGCACGGTGCTGTTGACCGTGATGGACGCCGACAAGCCGAAGGCAGTCGAAGTTGCGCGCATGCTGCACGAACTCGGCTACCCGATCGTCGCGACCAAGGGTACGGCTGCCGCGATCGAAGCGGCCGGCGTGCCGGTCAAGGTCGTCAACAAGGTGAAGGACGGCCGTCCGCACATCGTCGACATGATCAAGAACGGCGAGATTGCACTGGTCTTCACGACGGTCGATGAAACGCGCGCGGCCATCGCCGATTCGCGTTCGATCCGGATGAGCGCACAGGCAAACAAGGTCACGTACTACACGACGATGTCGGGTGCGCGTGCCGCCGTTGAAGGCTTGCGCTATCTGAAAGACCTCGAAGTCTATGATTTACAAGGCCTGCACGCTCGCCTAAACTAAGGCTTCAGATATCTGTCCAAGACGTACGTGCCGCGGTTAAGCGGCGTCCTCATGGAACCGATCCGGTTTTTCCGGGCAAACGGTTCCAGCGGGGATGCACTTAACCGCGGTAATTTTTTTAATGGCCGTTTTTTGCCAAAGAGCTGTTTATGAGCACTATTCCATTGACGAAGCGCGGCGCGGAAATGTTGCGCGATGAATTGCAGCGCCTGAAATCGGTTGAACGCCCGGCAGTCATCAACTCGATCGCCGAAGCGCGTGCGCAGGGCGATCTGTCGGAAAACGCCGAATACGACGCGGCGAAAGAGAAGCAGGGTTTTATCGAAGGCCGTATTGCGGAGATCGAATCGAAGCTGGCTGGTGCACAGGTGATCGATCCGTCGGCGGTGGAAGCGGACGGGCGCGTGGTGTTCGGCGCGACGGTCGAGCTCGAAGACCTGGCGTCGGGTGCATCGGTGAAGTATCAGATCGTCGGCGACGACGAAGCCGATATCGACCACGGCATGATCTCGATCGGCTCGCCCATCGCGCGTGCGTTGATCGGCAAGACGGAAGGCGACGTCGCGTCGGTGCAGGCGCCGAGCGGCATCCGCGAGTACGAAATCATCGCGGTGAGTTACGTCTGAAGGGGCTAAGCGTGTCCGTAATGCCGCATCGGGTGTTCAGGCTGCTGACGGTAATCTGGGTCGGCAGTCTGCTGACCATCGGTTACGCAGTCGCGCCGGTGTTGTTCACGTCGCTCGACCGGATGACGGCGGGCGCGGTGGCCGCACAGTTATTTCGTATCGAAGGCGTGGTGGGCGTGATCTGCGGCGTGCTGCTGCTGGTGCTCGCCAATATGCTGGTGCGTCGTGGCAACGAAACGTATCGTCGCCTGCGCTGGCCGGTAATGGGCATGCTGATTTGCGTGCTGGTCGGCTACTTCGCGTTGCAGCCGTTCATGAATGCGCTGCGCATCGCCGCCGCGGAAGCGGGCACGGATGTCGGTCACTCTGCCTTTGCCGCGCGCTTCGGGATGTTGCACGGGGTGTCGACCGTGTTCTATCTGATCGAAAGCCTGCTGGGCATCGTTCTGGTGTGGAAGCTGCCGGTGGCATCGAACGCCGGCGCGATGGAACAGCCTGCGCGACGCGTCGCCGGTTGAGGCCGCTGGGTCGTCGGCAATCCGCCTTTCGACCCGTCGTTTCCAACGTTGCCTCAACCGCTATATTCGACCGCTTTATCTTCAACCGTTTTGCGACGGCTTTCGTCAACGGCATCAGCCGCGTCGGACGTGCGGACCTTGCGCCCGCACGCTTCGAACCACTTTACTTGACGGTCTGATGCGAGCGCTTGGCGCTGGTTTGACGCTTCTTGGCACGCTTGATATTGCCGCCTTGCGTGACGCGTTCGTTACCGCGCACCAGCACTTTCTTCGCTTTCGGCTTGCGCATCGGAACTTCGGAAGGCTTGACGACCTTCACGACGCGCGGCGCACGACCCTTGGCCTTGCTATCTTCGGCGGCGGCTTCGCGCACGCTCGGCAGCGCACCGCGTTTGGCTTTCGACACGGGTTGCGTGGATTCCGGCTTCCAGATCACCAGCAATTTGCCGATATGCTGGATCGGCGCGGCGTTCAGGCGATCGCAGATTTCTTCGTAGATGGCGAGACGGGCTTCGCGCTCGTCGCCGAATACGCGGATCTTGATCAGCTGATGCGCGTTCAGGTGGACCTTGATTTCGGTCAGCACGGCGTCGGTCAACCCTTCGGCGCCGACGAGCACGACCGGTTTGAGCGCATGCGCCTGGGAGCGCAACTCGGCGCGTTGGTCGGAAGAGACTTGGAGGGCTGGCATGGGAAGTGGGAGACTCGACTAAAATGGCGACGCTTGCGGGCCGTACGGGGCGTTTGGAACGATCCAGCCCATGCGCAGCGACGCGTCAGGACAACAGAGAATCGCGGATGATCGCCCATTGGGCGGCAGCCGCGGAAATTAAACGCGTATTATCCGCTAAAAGCGCGACTTCACGCAGCAACAGTTGAACCCCTAATGGCAAAAAATCGCTTCAATACGGCGTGGCTTCACGACCATATCAACGACCCTTACGTAAAAATGGCCCAGCGGGAGGGCTATCGCGCCCGTGCGGCCTACAAACTCAAGGAAATCGACGAGCAGGACAAACTGATCCGTGCAGGGCAGGTGATCGTCGATCTGGGCGCGGCGCCGGGCAGCTGGAGCCAGTACGTCCGCAATAAACTCGCGCAGGGCAAACGCCGCGACACCGAGCGCGCGGGCGGAATCGACGGCACAATCATTGCGTTGGACCTGCTGCCGATGGAGCCGATCGCCGACGTCCATTTTATTCAGGGCGACTTCCGCGACGACAGCGTGGTGGCGCAACTCGAAGAATTGGTCGGAGGACGGCAAGTCGATCTTGTAATTTCGGATATGGCACCCAACCTGTCGGGAGTGGCGCTTGCGGATGCCGCGCGGATCGAGCACGTATGCGATCTCGCGCTGGAATTTTCGCAAAACCATCTGAAGCAAGATGGCGCCCTTTTAGTCAAATGCTTTCACGGTAGTGGTTATAGCCAGATCGTCGAGAAGTTCAAGCATCAGTTCAAAACGGTGGCGGCCCGCAAGCCTAAAGCGTCGCGGGATAAATCGTCGGAAACGTTTATTTTGGGTAAGCATTTGAAGCGGCCCGGCTGACGGGCTCGAAGCCGGTAGCAAGATTTCTGAAACCGTCGCGAAAGCGGCACCATCACGACGCAGCGACCTATTTATGTGGTAGCTAAACGTTATGGCAGGGGTCTGCGGACTGGATTAGAATGCTTTCGTGGTGCCGCAAGGCAAATGTAGGCGCCCGTCTATGAGTGAAGGAGTGGTGCTTTGAACAACAACATGTTTTCGAAGGCGGCAGTGTGGCTGGTTATCGCACTGGTGCTGTTTACGGTGTTCAAGCAGTTCGACAAGCCCCGTGTCCAGGAAGGCGTGTCCTATTCGCAGTTCATGGAAGATGCGAAGAGCGGCAAAGTCAAGAACGTTATCGTTCAGGGACGGAACCTCACCGTCACTCCTGCAGACGGTCAGAAGTACCAGATCGTGTCGCCGGGCGACATCTGGATGGTCGGCGACCTGATGAAGTATGGCGTTCAGGTGAGCGGCAAGGCTGACGACGAACCCAATGCGCTGGTGTCCGCGCTGTACTACCTCGGACCGACGATCCTGATCATCGGTTTCTGGTTCTACATGATGCGACAGATGCAAGGGGGCGGCAAAGGCGGGGCTTTCTCGTTCGGTAAATCGCGAGCGCGGTTGATCGACGAAAACAACAACGCCATCAATTTCACCGATGTCGCCGGTTGCGACGAAGCGAAGGAAGAAGTCTCGGAACTGGTCGACTTCCTCCGCGATCCGCAGAAATTCCAGAAGCTGGGCGGTCGCATTCCGCGCGGCGTGCTGCTGGTCGGCCCGCCGGGAACCGGTAAGACGCTGCTTGCGCGTGCAATCGCCGGTGAAGCGAAAGTACCGTTCTTCAGCATTTCGGGTTCCGATTTCGTCGAAATGTTCGTCGGTGTGGGCGCGGCACGCGTTCGCGACATGTTCGAACAGGCGAAGAAGCATGCACCGTGCATCGTGTTCATCGACGAAATCGACGCGGTCGGTCGTCATCGTGGCGCCGGCATGGGCGGCGGTAATGACGAACGCGAACAGACGTTGAACCAGATGCTCGTCGAAATGGACGGCTTCGAAGCGAATTCCGGTGTGATCGTGATCGCGGCAACCAACCGTTCGGACGTGCTGGACAAGGCGCTGCTGCGTCCGGGCCGTTTCGACCGTCAGGTGTACGTCGGTCTGCCGGACATTCGTGGTCGGGAACACATCATGAAGGTTCACCTGCGCAAGGTGCCGATCGCGAACGACGTCGACGCAGCAGTGATCGCGCGTGGCACGCCGGGCTTTTCGGGTGCTGACCTCGCGAATCTCGTGAACGAAGCTGCGCTGTTCGCGGCACGTCGCGGCAAGCGCATCGTCGAGATGGACGATTTCGAAGATGCGAAGGACAAGATCTTCATGGGTCCGGAGCGCAAGTCCGCCGTGATCCGCGAAGAATCGAAGCGCGCCACGGCGTATCACGAATCGGGTCACGCGGTCATCGCCAAGCTGTTGCCGAAGGCCGATCCGGTTCACAAGGTCACGATCATTCCGCGTGGCCGTGCGTTGGGCGTCACGTGGCAGTTGCCGGAGCACGACAACGAGACGTACTCGAAAGACTATCTGCTCGACCGTCTGGCCATCCTGTTCGGCGGCCGGGTTGCCGAAGAGTTGTTCCTGAACCTGCTCAGCACGGGCGCTTCGGACGACTTCAACAAGGCAACGGCTACGGCTCGCGCAATGGTTGCCCGCTTCGGCATGACGGACGCGTTGGGACCGATGGTGTATGTCGATGACGAGAACGACGCTACGCCGTTCGGCCGCGGCTTCACCCGCACGATTTCCGAGGCGACGCAGCAAAAGGTCGACGCTGAAATCCGTCGCGTGCTCGACGAGCAATATTCGCTGGCCAAGCGTCTGCTCGACGAAAACCGCGACAAGGTCGAAGCAATGACCGCCGCGCTGATGGAGTGGGAAACGATCGACGCCGATCAGATCAACGACATCATGGCAGGCCGTCCGCCGCGTTCACCGAAGACCTCGGTGCCGCCGGCCGGTGATGCACCTTCGGGCGGTAGCACGGGCACCGAAGTCAAGCCGGGCGCGACTGCGCCGGCGTGATGTAAGCTATGTTCCAGGGACGGGCCGGTTGTGTTCACACACCGGCCCGTTTTGCATCTAACTCTTCTTTTTGTAAAAAGCTGTTCGTGTCGATTTCCGAATTTCAGCCTATGGCTATCCCCGAGTCGCTCCAGTGCGGCCGGTTCACGCTGTCCTTCGAGCGCCCGCTGGTTATGGGCATTCTCAACGTCACGCCCGATTCATTCTCCGACGGCGGTAAATACGCGGTGCGCGGTGAAGCGATCCGACAGGCCGAGCGGATGATGCTCGACGGTGTCGACATCATCGACATCGGTGGGGAATCGACGCGGCCTGGCGCGCCACCGGTCCCGCTCGACGAAGAACTCGAACGCGTCATTCCGCTGGTCGAGGCGCTGCACGGCGCGAAGGTCCCGCTGTCTATCGATACCTACAAGCCCGAAGTCATGCGTCACGCGCTGTCCGCCGGCGCCGATCTGATCAACGATATCTGGGGTTTCCGGATGCCCGGCGCGATCGACGCGGTCCGCGACAGCGCTTGCGGCCTGTGCGTGATGCATATGCTCGGCGAGCCGCAAACCATGCAGTTGGGCGAACCCGCGTATCAAGACGTCGTCGCGGAAGTCCGCGCCTTTCTCGAAGACCAGATCGCGACGCTGCAGGCAGCCGGCATCGCCAAAAACCGGATCAGCGTCGATCCGGGCTTTGGATTCGGCAAGGCAATGGTCGAACACAATTACGCGCTGCTCGCGCACTTGCCGGATACCGCGCCGCGCGCAGAGAAACCGTATCCGGTTCTCGCCGGCATGTCTCGCAAGTCGATGCTGGGCGCCGTCACCGGCCGCACCACACCGTCGGATCGGGTCGCGGCAAGCGTCGCGGCGGCGGTCTGCGCAGCCAGTCGCGGTGCGGCAATCATTCGTGTGCATGACGTGGCGCAAACCGTCGATGCATTGAAAGTCTGGGCAGCCATGCGGGACGCAATGCGCCGCGGCTGATCCATCAAGGTAATAAGGAAGGTTTGAAGATGTCACGTCGTTATTTTGGAACCGATGGAATCCGCGGCAAGGTCGGCGATGCGCCAATCACGCCAGACTTCGTGTTGCGTCTGGGCTATGCGGCCGGCAAGGTGCTGGCGGGCGCGGACCGGCGCGGCCGTTCGGGCCAGCGCCCGACGGTGCTGATCGGCAAGGACACGCGGGTGTCCGGTTATATGCTCGAAGCCGCGCTCGAATCCGGCTTTTCGGCGGCGGGCGTCGATGTGATGCTGGCCGGGCCGATGCCCACGCCCGGCGTCGCCTATCTGACGCGCGCGCTGCGGCTCGCCGCGGGTGTCGTGATCAGCGCATCGCACAACCCGTATTACGACAACGGCATCAAGTTTTTCTCGGCTGACGGCAACAAGCTGCCCGACGAAACCGAACTGCTGATCGAGCAGCAACTCGATATGCCGCTCGACTGCGCGCCGTCGGAGCAACTCGGCAAGGCGCGTCGTCTGGACGACGCGGCAGGGCGTTACATCGAATTCTGCAAGAGCACGTTCCCGGCCGCGTTCGATCTGCGTGGCATGAAGCTGGTCGTCGATTGTGCGCACGGTGCCGCGTACGACGTCGCGCCACACGTGTTCCACGAACTCGGCGCGGACGTAGTGCCGATCGGCGTCGCGCCGAACGGCTTCAATATCAACGACGGCGTCGGTGCAACCGCGCCGGATGCGCTGGTGCGGGCCGTGCGCGCGAACAACGCCGACCTGGGCATTGCGCTCGACGGCGACGCCGACCGTCTGCAAGTCGTCGATGCCGAAGGGCGTCTGTATAACGGCGACGAATTGCTGTACGTGCTGGTCAACGACCGCATCGCAACCGACGGCCGCGTCGAAGGCGCGGTCGGCACGCTGATGACGAATATGGCGGTCGAAGTCGCGTTGCAGCGCGCCGGCGTCAAGTTCGTGCGGGCGGCGGTGGGCGACCGCTACGTGCTCGAACAGTTGCGCGAGCACGGCTGGCAGCTCGGCGCGGAAGGGTCGGGCCATATTCTGTCGCTGGATCGGCATTCCACTGGCGACGGCATCGTCTCGTCGTTGCTGGTGCTCGCCGCGCTCAAGCGCAGCGGCAAAACGCTCGCGGAGATGCTCGACGGCGTGACACTGTTCCCGCAAAAGCTGATCAACGTGCGGATGCAGCCGGACGCCGACTGGAAGGGCAGCGACGCAATCCGTCGCGCCATCGGCGACGCCGAGACCGCGCTGAGCGGCCGTGGTCGCGTGCTGATCCGTGCGTCGGGCACCGAGCCGGTGTTGCGCGTGATGGTCGAAGCCGAGCGCGAGCGCGACGCGGTCCAGCATGCGGAAGCGATTGCCGAAGTCGTCAAGGCGGCAACGGCCTGAGTACCGGACGTTTTTCCAGACCGAAACAACGGCGCCTCCGGGCGCCGTTGTCACATTCGCCGGCGGCAATTCACCGCCGGTTGCGTCGATGAATTCGCAAGCCGCTGAATTATTTTCCTGGAACCGGAAAATTTCGCAAACGCTTGCGCACCCCATTTTTGGCCTAAAACGGGCCATATCCTGCACAAATCAGTGCACATCGAAACTTCGCCTTTCATGTCGTAATCCAAACGTCATCCGCATTTCACGGTGAGTCACGTTACTGTCACAAAGCGGCACTATCCTTCGCGGTGTTGTGTATTTGCTCACACCTACGGAGAGACCATGAAACTGATGCAAACCGTGTTCGCTGGCGTCGCTGGCGCGTTCTTCGCGATCGCTGCACAAGCCGCTGACATCACCGGCGCGGGCAGCACCTTCGCAGCACCGATCTACACGAAGTGGGCAGACGCCTACGCGAAGACCGGCGGCGGCAAGGTCAACTATCAAGGTATCGGTTCGTCGGGCGGCGTGAAGCAGATCGTTGCCAAGACGGTCGACTTCGCTGGCTCGGACGCTCCGCTGAAAGACGACGAACTCGCCAAGGAAGGCCTGTTCCAGTTCCCGACGGTGGTCGGCGGTGTCGTGCCGGCGATCAACGTGCCGGGCGTGAAGCCGGGTGAGCTCGTGCTGTCGGGCGAACTGCTGGGCGACATTTATCTGGGCAAGATCAAGAAGTGGAACGATCCGGCGATCGTCGCACTGAACCCGAAGCTGAAGCTGCCGGACACCGACATCGCCGTGGTTCGCCGCGCCGACGGTTCGGGCACCAGCTTCATCTGGACGAACTACCTGTCGAAGGTCAACGCAGACTGGAAGGCGAAGGTCGGCGAAGGTTCGACGGTCAACTGGCCGACGGGTACGGGCGGCAAGGGTAACGACGGCGTCGCAGCGTTCGTGCAACGTCTGCCGGGCGCAATCGGCTACGTCGAATGGGCGTACGCGAAGCAAAACCACATGACGTATGCAGCACTGAAGAACTCGTCGGGCGCGGTTGTCGAGCCGAAGACGGAAACCTTCAAGGCCGCAGCGGCCGGTGCAGACTGGTCGAAGTCGTTCTACCAGATCCTGACGGACGAGCCGGGCAAGGACGCATGGCCGGTCGTCGGCGCAACCTTCGTGCTGATCCACACGGCACAGGACAAGCCGGCACAAGGTACGGAAACGCTGAAGTTCTTCGACTGGGCGTTCAAGAACGGCAACCAGGCTGCCAACGACCTCGATTACATCTCGCTGCCGCAATCCGTCGTGTCGGAAATCCGCACGCAATGGAAGTCGAAGGTGAAGGACGCGTCGGGCAAGTCGATCGCAGAGTAAGCAGTGCGCGGTTTCATGCACTAATGTAGTTAAGCTGCGCGGCCCCGTTCGGGGCCGCGCAGTCGTCGCAAGGGCTGTACGGCGTGTGCCGTGCGGCAACTGGAACAGGTCCAACACGCTCCCATGTCCGACACCCCTCTAGCGCCTGGCGCTGCACGGTCCGCGCCGTCCAGCACGTCGCAGCAGAAGGCGCCCAGCCGCCTCGGCGACGTCGTTTTCGGCGGTCTCGCGCGCCTGGCTGCGATCGTCACGTTGCTGCTGCTCGGCGGCATCATCGTGTCGCTGATCGTCGCTTCTCTGCCGTCGATCGAAAAATTTGGCTTGAGCTTCCTGTGGACCGCCGAATGGGATCCGCCCAGCGAGAAATTCGGTGCGCTGGTGCCGATCTACGGCACGCTCGCCACGTCGATCATTGCACTCATCATCGCGGTGCCCGTCAGCTTCGGCATCGCGCTTTTCCTGACCGAACTGTCCCCGGCCTGGTTGCGTCGCCCGCTTGGCGTCGCGATCGAACTGCTCGCGGCGATTCCGTCGATCGTCTACGGGATGTGGGGTCTGCTGGTTTTTTCGCCGATCTTCGCCGGCTACTTCGAGAAGCCGCTCGGCACCTTGCTCGGCGGCATGCCGATTATCGGTGCGCTGTTTCAGGGCCCGCCGATCGGTATCGGCATCCTGTGCGCAGGCGTCATTCTCGCGATCATGATCATTCCGTACATCGCCGCGGTGATGCGCGACGTGTTCGAAGTCACGCCCGTGCTGCTGAAGGAATCCGCGTACGGAATCGGCTGCACGACGTGGGAAGTGATGTGGAAAATCGTGCTGCCGTTCACCAAAAGCGGTGTGATCGGCGGTGTGATGCTCGGCCTCGGCCGCGCGCTCGGCGAGACGATGGCGGTCACGTTCGTGATCGGCAACACCAATCTGCTCGACAACGTGTCGCTGTTCTCGCCGGGTAACAGCATTACGTCGGCGCTCGCCAACGAGTTCGCCGAAGCCAGCAGCGGGCTGCATACGGCCGCGCTGATGGAACTCGGTCTGATCCTCTTTGTGATTACTTTCATCGTGCTTGCCGTGTCGAAGATCATGCTGCTGCGCCTCGAAAAATCGGAAGGTGCAAAATGAGCCAGCCTTCGTTGAACATGCCCGGCACGAACGACGCCGTCGCGCTCGACGCGATGCGCAACAAGCTGCAACGTCGTCGCCGCCGCACCAATGCGCTCGCGCTGACGTTGTCGCTGGCGGCAATGGCGTTCGGTCTGCTGTGGCTGGTCTGGATTCTCTACACGACGCTGCGTCTGGGTATCGGCGGTCTGTCGGTGGAACTGTTCACGCAGTCCACGCCGCCGCCGAACACCGATGGCGGCGGTCTCGCCAACGCGATCGTCGGCAGTCTGATGATGGTGGTGCTCGCCACGTTCGTCGGCACGCCGATCGGCATCATGGCCGGCGTGTATCTCGCCGAATACGGACAGAAGGGCTGGCTCGCGAGCGTCACGCGTTTCATCAACGATATTCTGTTGTCGGCGCCGTCGATCGTCGTGGGGCTGTTCGTCTACGCGCTGATCGTCGCGAACATGGGGCACTTCAGCGGCATCGCGGGTATCGTCGCGCTGGCGTTGCTGCAAATCCCGATCGTGATCCGCACCACCGAAAACATGCTGAAGCTGGTGCCGAACGCGCTGCGCGAAGCGGCATTCGCACTCGGTACGCCGAAGTGGAAGATGGTGATGTCGATCACGCTGAAGGCGTCGGTGGCGGGTATTACGACGGGCGTGCTGCTCGCGATCGCCCGGATCGCCGGTGAAACCGCGCCGCTGCTGTTCACCGCGCTGTCGAACCAGTTCTTCTCGGTGAATGTGAACCAGCCGATGGCGAATCTGCCGGTCATCATCTATCAGTTCGCGATGAGCCCGTTTTCGCAATGGCAGTCGCTCGCATGGGCCGGTGTGTTCCTGATCACGCTTGCCGTGCTCGGTCTGAACATCCTCGCGCGCACGATCTTTTCGAACAAGTAATGAACACTTTCGAGTCGTACTCGAGTAACAGTCACGGCGGAGTCATCCGATGAATATGGCAGAGACGCACCTCAACCCAATCGCGCGCCCGACGGCGCCCGCCGGTTTCGATCCCGCCCAGAGCGGCTCGTTGCTCGAACCGTCGCGCCCGAAGATCAAGGTCAACGACCTCAACTTCTTCTACGGCAAGTATCACGCGCTGAAGAACATCAACCTCGACATTCCGGAAGGCAAGGTCACGGCCTTCATCGGTCCGTCGGGTTGCGGCAAGTCCACGTTGCTGCGCACGTTCAACAAGATGTATGCGCTGTATCCGGAGCAACGCGCGGAAGGCGAGATCCTGATGGACGGCGAAAACCTGCTGACATCCAAGCGCGATATCTCGCTGCTGCGCGCGCGGATCGGCATGGTGTTCCAGAAGCCGACGCCGTTCCCGATGTCGATCTACGACAACATCGCATTCGGCGTGAAGATGTTCGAAACGCTGCCGCGTTCGGAGATGGACGATCGCGTCGAATGGGCGCTGACCAAGGCTGCGTTGTGGAACGAAGTGAAGGACAAACTCGGCCAGAGCGGCTACGGTCTGTCCGGCGGTCAGCAGCAACGCTTGTGTATCGCGCGCGGTATCGCGATCCGTCCGGAAGTGCTGTTGCTCGACGAACCGTGCTCGGCGCTGGACCCGATTTCCACCGGCCGCATCGAAGAGCTGATTGCCGAGTTGAAGAGCGATTACACGGTCGTGATCGTCACTCACAACATGCAACAGGCGGCACGGTGTTCGGACTACACTGCCTATATGTACCTTGGTGAACTGATCGAATTCGGCGACACCGAAAAGATCTTCATCAAGCCGGTCCGCAAGGAAACCGAGGATTACATTACCGGCCGCTTCGGCTAAGCCGTCGCGTCATAAGGGAGCCTCACATGTCCGACAAACACCTCTCCAGCCAGTTCGACGCCGACCTGAATCTCGTTTCGTCGAAGGTGCTCGAAATGGGCGGCCTCGTCGAATCGCAAATCGTCAAAGCGATGCTCGCGCTGAACAACTTCGATGGCGAGATCGCCGACGAAGTGATCGCCGCTGAAGATCGTCTGAACACGATGGAAGTCGAGATCGACGAAGAGTGCAGCAACATCATCGCGCGCCGTCAACCGGCCGCGCGCGATCTGCGCCTGCTGATCGCCATTTCGAAGACCATCACGAACCTCGAACGCGCCGGCGACGAAGCGGAAAAAATCGCCAAGCGTACGCGTCGTTTGATGGAAGACGGCGCGTCGCGCACCATCAATATCGCCGAAATCAAGCTGTCCGGCGAGATGGCGGTGTCGATCCTGCGCCGCGCGCTCGACGCGTTCGCGCGTCTCGATACCGTGGCCGCCGCGCAGATCGTGCGCGACGATAAAGCCATCGACGAAGAATTCCGCGCGTTCGTGCGCAAGCTGATTTCGTACATGACCGAAGATCCGCGTTCGATCTCCGTCGGTCTCGACTTCCTGTTCATCGCGAAGGCGATCGAGCGGATCGGCGACCACGCGAAGAACATCGCGGAATTCATCATCTATATCGTCAAGGGTACCGACGTGCGCCATAAGTCGCGCGACGCGCTCGAACGCGAAGCCCTCAGTTAATCCCGTTACTCCAAGCATAAAGGTCAAGAGGTGCCGATGCCCAGCAGCATTCTCGTCATTGAAGATGAGCCCGCTATCTCCGAACTGATTTCGGTGAATCTTCAGCACGCGGGACATTGCCCCATCCGCGCATATAACGCGGAACAGGCGCAGAACCTGATCAGCGACGTGTTGCCCGATCTCGTTTTGCTGGACTGGATGCTGCCGGGTAAATCCGGCATCGCATTCGCGCGCGATCTCCGCAACAACGAGCGCACGAAGCACATCCCGATCATCATGCTGACCGCGCGCGGCGACGAACAGGACAAGGTGCTCGGTCTTGAAATTGGCGCCGACGACTACGTCACCAAGCCGTTTTCGCCGAAGGAACTGATGGCGCGGATCAAGGCGGTGTTGCGCCGTCGTGCGCCGCAGTTGACCGAAGACGTCGTCGCGATCAACGGCCTGAAGCTCGATCCGGCCACGCATCGCGTCGCGGCGCATGCGGAAGGCAGCGAGATCAAGCTCGATCTCGGTCCGACCGAATTCCGTCTGCTGCACTTCTTCATGACGCATCCGGAGCGCGTCCATAGCCGCACCCAGCTGCTCGATCAGGTTTGGGGTGACCACGTGTTCGTCGAAGAACGCACGGTCGACGTCCACATCAAACGATTGCGCGCAGCGCTGAAGCCGGCCGGTTGCGACATGATGATCGAAACGGTGCGTGGTAGCGGTTACCGGCTCGCGAAAAACGCCTGACCGGCCGCTCAGCCATGAACGTCATCTGGGCGCGGTCCGTTGTATCGCTCGTGCTGCTGGCGCTGGTGTGCGCGGCGCTGACCGCGTTCACCAATCTGAAGATTGCGTTGATCGTGGCGGTGATCGTGCTGCTCGCGCAAAGTGCCTTCAGCACGTTTCATAAACAGCGTCTGTGGCGTCTGCTCGACGCGCCCGTGTACGGCGAAGTGCCGAGCGCACCGGGCGTGTGGGGCGAAATCTACTACCGTCTGCACAAGCTCGCGAAACGCTGGCATGCGCAGGTGCGTCAGGTCGAGCAACAACATTCGCGCTTTATTCAGGCTATCCAGGCGTCGCCGAACGGTGTGGCGATGCTCGACGATCACGACCAGATCGAGTGGTGCAATTCCATTTCCGAAGTGCATTTCGGGCTCGATGCAAAGCGCGATCTGCGTCAGCACATCACCCATCTGGTACGTCAGCCCGACTTCGTCAAATATCTGAATTCGCATCAGTACGACGAGATGCTGATCATGCGGCGGATGGGCGAAAAGCGTCAGAACGTGCTGTCCGTGCAGGTGTTCCCGTACGGCGAAAACCGTAAGCTGGTGCTGTCGCAAGACATCACCGAGCTGGAGCGCACCGACGCGATGCGACGCGATTTCGTCGCGAACGTGTCGCATGAACTGAAGACGCCGTTGACGGTGTTGTCGGGGTTTCTGGAGACGATGCGCGAGTTGCCGTTGAGCGATGAAGAGCGCGCACGGTATCTCGAACTGATGGATCAGCAGTCCACGCGAATGCGGCATATCGTCAGCGATCTTTTGGTGCTGGCCACGCTCGAAGGCGACAACAAGCATCCGGGCGACCAGATGATCGACATGCGCGCGGTGTTGAGCCATCTCGAAGACGATGCGGACAATCTCTCCAGCGACCATCACCGGATCACCTTCGACTGCGATGAAGGCTTGACGGTGACGGGTGTCGAGACGGAAATCATGAGTGCGCTGGGCAACCTCGTCACCAATGCGATCCGCTATACGCCCGACGGCGGCACGATCCGCGTGTCGTGGAAGGCGGAACGCGGCAGCGCGGTGTTTGCGGTCACGGACAGCGGGCTCGGTATTCCGGCGGCGGATATTCCGCGGCTGACCGAACGTTTTTATCGCGTGGACCGGAGCCGCTCGCGCGATACCGGCGGCACGGGCCTCGGGCTTGCAATCGTCAAGCACGTGTTGCAACGGCACGAGGCGCAGCTCGAAGTGAAAAGCGAAGAGGGCCGGGGCAGTACCTTCACCGTGCGCTTCCCGATGTCGCGAACCGCGCGAAGGATGCCCGCACCGGTGTGACGGGCGCGGTTTGCCACGTATCGTCCGGTCGATGTATCCGCAGCGCGATGTCGTAAAGATGTCGTAAAAAAGCCCGCCTTTCAGGCGGGCTTTTTTACGTCCGCATCCGGCGCTTTACCGGATGCAGTCATCGACGTTCACGGACAAAACTTGCCCAGCAAACTCATTTGCGCATTGCGCGACGATTTTCCGGGCCTTCTGCGCCGATAATGGCCGTCGCTTTGCATCAGCCATGCGGTCTGGTTATCGCCGAGAAACGCCGACAGGCCTTCTGCAATAACCCGCCGTTTCAGACGCCGGTTATTGATCGGGAAAGCGACCTCGATACGCCGGAACAGATTGCGGTCCATCCAGTCGGCGCTCGACAGATACACCTGTTCCTTGCCGCTATCGTAGAAATAATAGATACGGTGATGTTCGAGAAAGCGCCCGACGATCGAGCGCACGGTGATGTTCTCCGACAGGCCCGGCACGCCGGGTTGCAACGAACACACGCCCCGCACGATCAGATCGATCTTCACGCCTGCCTGCGACGCTTCGTATAACTCCGCGATCACCGTGGGTTCGAGCAGCGCATTCATCTTCGCGACGATCCGCGCTTTTTTGCCCGCACGCGCGTGATCGGCTTCCGCGCGAATCGCCTCGATAAGCTTCGGATGCAGCGTGAACGGCGATTGCCATAACGCGTGCAGCTTCAGTTCGCCACCGATGCCGGTCAATTGCTGGAATACGTGATGCACGTCCTCGCAGGTCTTCTGATCCGACGTCATCAAGCCGAAGTCGGTGTACAGACGCGCGGTTCGCGGATGATAGTTGCCCGTGCCCAGATGGACGTAGCGCTTCAGCGTAGCCTTGCCGTTCACCGATGCGCGTCGCACGATCAGCATCATCTTTGCGTGGCACTTGTGGCCCACGACGCCGTACACGACATGCGCGCCGACGGCTTCGAGTTGCGACGCCCAGTTGATGTTGGTCTCTTCGTCGAAGCGCGCCAGCAACTCCACGACCACCGTGACTTCCTTGCCGTTGCGCGCGGCCTGCATCAGCGCGTCCATCAGCGGCGAGTCGGTGCCGGTCCGGTAGATGGTCTGCTTGATCGCGACCACGTTCGGATCTTTGGCCGCCTGAAGCAGCAACTCCAGCACCGGCTGAAAACTTTCGTACGGATGATGCAGCAGCACGTCGCCCTGATCGATCACGTCGAACATGCTTGCGCTGTTGGCGACTTGCGCGGGAATCGCGGGAATGTGCGGCACGAACTTCAGGTCCGGCCGGTCGACCATTTCCGGCAGTTGCATCAGACGCACCAGATTCACCGGACCATCGACGTAATAGCAGTCTTTTTCGGACAAACTGCTTTCGTCGAGCAGACGGCGCACCAGATGCGGCGGCGTTTCCGCCGACACTTCGAGGCGCACCGCGTTGCCCAGATGACGCGCGGGCAATTCGCCCTGCAGCGCGACACGCAGATTGGTGATTTCGTCTTCGTCGACGAACAGTTCGCTGTTGCGGGTGATCCGGAACTGGTTGCAGCTTCGCACCACGAGGTTCGGGAACAATTCGCCAACGAAGCGCTGCAACAGCGACGACAGCAGCACGAAACCATGCGGATAGCCGGACAGTTCCTGCGGCATGCGCACGAGGCGCGGCAACGCGCGCGGTGCCTGCACGATGCCCATCAGCGCCTGACGGCCGAATGCATCGCGGCCTTCCAGTTCGACCACGAAATTCAGGCTCTTGTTGAGCACGCGCGGAAACGGATGCGCGGGATCGAGACCGATCGGCGTCAGCACGGGCAGCAGTTCTTCGAGGAAGTACGTGCGCGCCCAGTCGGTTTGCGCCTCGTTCCACGCTTCGGTGCCGTGAAAATAAATACCTTCTTCTTCGAGCGCGGACAGCACGGTGTCGTGCAGCATCGTGTACTGACGATGGACGAGCTTCTGCGCGCGTTCGACGACGAGGTCGTACACGTGTTGCAACGACATGCCGTCGGGCGACAGCGCGCCCGGGTTGTCGCGCATCTGTTCGTGAAGCCCGGCCATCCGGACTTCGAAGAATTCGTCGAGATTGCTACTGGTGATGCAGATGAACCGGAGGCGTTCGAGCAGCGGCACGGCAGGATCAGCAGCCTGCGCGAGTACACGCTCGTTGAAACCAAGAATGCCCAGTTCGCGATTTAACAGCGGGTAGCGGATGGACATCGGCAGCGAGAATGGAATGTCGGGTGGAGACGTGAAAAGACGCTCGGAAATTCTCACAGTATGATGAAGTTCTTATGACATTCGATGAATAAATTCTACGCCGGATTCGTGGTATGTCTAACGATGCAATAACGCAAATAAATCCATCCGCCGCAACAGCCGCGCGTGGGTGACAATGCGGGGCCAGGTACGCTTAAAATGGCGTCTTTAAACGGTGAATGCGGAGCGGTCGTTGCCGCGCCCGATTCACGCGCATGGAGTCCGCACACCCGATGGTCAATCCTCCGCCACTCCTTGCCGCTGTCGATCTCGGCTCGAACAGCTTCCGGCTGATCGTCGGCCGTGTCGAAGAAACCGATGCCGGTAGCCAGATCTACCAGGTCGATGCATTGCGCGAGCCGGTGCGGCTGGGCGCCGGGCTGTCGAGCGACAAGATGCTCGACCGTGCGTCGCAGGTGCGCGCGTGCGACGCGCTGAAGCGTTTCGGCGAGCGTCTGCGCGATTTCCACCCCGATCACGTTCGCGCGGTCGCCACCAATACGTTGCGCGTCGCCAAAAACGCCGGCGATTTTCTGGCCGAGGCGCAGGCTGCGCTCGGTTTCCCGATCGAAGTGATCGCCGGACGCGAAGAAGCGCGGCTGATCTACGCGGGCGCCGCGCATTCCGTGCCGGCCAGCGCGGGCAAGCGGCTCGTCGTGGATATCGGCGGCGGCTCGACCGAATTCATCATCGGTTCGCACTACACGCCGATCAAGATGGAAAGCCTGTATATCGGCTGCGTCAGCCATAGCCGCGCATTTTTCCCGGCCGGCAATGTCGACGAATACACGATGCGGCAGGCCGAACTCGCCGCCGCACGCGAAATCCAGATCATCTCCAGCGAATACAAGAAAACCGGTTGGGATCAGGCGATCGGTTCGTCGGGTACGGCGCGCGCGCTAGCCGAACTCGTCGAGGCGAACGGTTTCAACGATCCCGGCATTACGCACGGTATTTCGCGCGGCGGTCTCGAACGTCTGAAGCGCGCGCTGATCAAGGCGGAAAACGTCAACCGGCTGAAGCTGGTCGCGCTGAAGGGCGACCGGATTCCGGTGCTGGCCGGCGGGCTGTCGATCATGATCGCGGTGTTCGAAGAACTCGGCGTCGATTACGTCGACACCACCGACGGCGCGTTGCGTCTGGGCGTGCTGTACGACCTGCTGGGCCGCTCGCAGCACGAAGACATGCGTACGGTCACCGTCGAGGGTTTCATGCGCCGCTACGGCGTCGATCGTGCGCAGGCGCATCGTATCGGCGACATGGCCGTGCGTCTGTACGACCAGTTCGCGATCGAACCCGACGCCGAGCGTCGCGCGGAGAATCGGGTGTTTCTGAACTGGGCGGCGGCGCTGCATGAAATCGGCCTGTCCATTTCGCACAGCGCCTATCACAAGCACTCCGCGTATATCGCGAGCAACGCGGATATGCCGGGTTTCTCGCGAACCGATCAGGCCCGCCTCGCGGCGCTGGTGCTCGGTCACGCGGGCAAACTCGGCAAGCTGTCGCAAACCCGCGAAGTCGAATGGCCGTTGCTGTTCTGTCTGCGGCTGGCGGCGTTGCTGTGCCGTCGTCGTGCGGACGTCGGCTTGCCGGGCATCGATGTCGCGCAGGTCAATGGCGGCTACGAAGTGCGTCTGCCGAACGACTGGGTCGCGAATAATCCGCTGACCGATTACAGCCTGATTCAGGAGGCGGCGGAGTGGGAGAAGGTCGGTACGCCGTACCGCGTCGTGTACACGGACGCGTGATCCGCCAGCAGGTTTAACGAACCGCGCCGCTTCAGATAAAACGGCCCGGCAGCGCAAGCTGCCGGGCCGTTGTGTTTGCGGCCATCGCGGCAAACCGCGTTAGCGCGCCAGCGTGTCGCCGAGGAAATGCTTTGCGTAGCGCGCGTTGATTTCCGACAGATGCAACAGCGTGAGGAAGTCGGCCGTGTTGAAGTCGGGATCCCATGCCGGTGCGCCGCAAATTT
Source organism: Paraburkholderia sp. (assembly GCF_028283785.1). Classification (GTDB taxonomy): domain Bacteria; phylum Pseudomonadota; class Gammaproteobacteria; order Burkholderiales; family Burkholderiaceae; genus Paraburkholderia. The sequence goes on from NZ_JAPWKB010000019.1 coordinate 677,704, forward strand.
TCGCGCCGACCCGCAGATAGCCTTTGACGAGCGGCGGCGGTGCGGCATCGGCGCCGGTTTGCAGTTCGTCCACAGGCAACGGCGTATGCGGGAAGGCACGATATTCCGGCGCGGTCAGCGCGTTGCCGCGCAGCGCGCAATACAGGTTCGCGGCGAAGTGACCGCCGTCGGCCATCGACACGCTCGCGCAGCCGAGCATCGTTTCGTAGTTGTTGTGCTTCATGTACGACGCGAGGCCGGCCCACAACGACATGATCACCGAGCCGCTGCGATAGTCGGGGTGGACGCACGAGCGGCCCACTTCGACCATCTTCGGGCGCAGGTGCGTGAGGCGCGACACGTCGAACTCGCTTTCGGCATACAGACGGCCGATCCGTGCAGCCTGATGCGGCGGCAGCGCGCGATACGTCCCGACCACCTTCAGCGTGTCGAGATCGCGCACCAGCACATGATCGCAATACGCGTCGAATGCATCGACATCGAGACCGGCGGGACCGCTCAGTCGCGCGCCCATTTCATCGGCAAAAACACGGTAACGCAGACGCTGTGCTTCACGAAGCTCTTCGTCGGTGCGCGCCCACGCCACTTGCAGGCGGTGTTGCGCAGTGAGGGTTTCCTCGGCGCGCGGCAGACGACGACGCTCGAGTGGGATCGAAGCGAAGGGCAGGGTAGGCGTCGGCAGTTCTCGCATGGGGCGTCCTGGTCGAAAAAGGGGATTCGCTTTTTCGCCAATGTAGTAACGCCCGGTGACGTTCGCATGGCAACGCGGTGACGATTGGGTGACGGCTCGTAAGCTCGTACCTTGCAATCAGGTGCGCGCGCCGCGCGGCGCCGTGGTTTGTCGCGACCGGACGCGCCGTTTGCGCGCCCGTTGAAGCGGCCTCAGACGAGGTCGGGAGTGATGGCGGCGCGCAACACGACTTCGTCGTCGCCGTTGCGTTCGCGGCCGCTCAGCCAGCATACCGCGCCTTTCTTCAGCGCCCAGCTCGACGGGCTGCCGGACAGCAGGCTCGCCGCGACTTCGCCGAGGGTCGGTTGATGGCCGACCACCAGTACCGTCGATGCAATGCCTTCGGGCCAGCCTGCGGCCGTCAGCACATCGGCGACGCGCGCGTTCGGCGCGAGCTCGCGGACTACGCGATATTGATCGGTCAGACATTCGACGGTCTGGATCGTGCGGGTGGCGGGACTGACGAGGATCACCGCATCGTCGTCGAGCCGTGCGCGTAACCACTTGGCCACGTTCTGCGCCTGCTTGCGGCCACGCACGGTCAGCTGTCGGGCAAGGTCGCTGGATGCGCTGTCTTCGGCCTCGGCATGACGCCACAGGATCAGATTCATGATGAACTCCTTGTCTTTCCGCGAGATGTCGCCGGCGGATGTCGATGCGGCATGCGAGTGGGTTCGACACACCGTGCTTGCAGTGGGTTGCCGGTTGCCGTCAGCAAGGCATGAACCCGGCATGAACCGATGCATGAACGTGGTCCGCGGCGTCATACGCGAAGCGGAGCCCAAAAAGCAAAAACCCGCGAAGCCGAAGGCTACGCGGGTTTCGATTTTGCTTATTTCGTGGTCGGAGCGATAGGATTCGAACCTACGACCCTCTGATCCCAAATCAGATGCGCTACCAGGCTGCGCTACGCTCCGACGAATCCGAGATTCTATAGGTCTTTATCCGATAGCGTCAATCGATTGATGCGAAGATTTATCGGCAGCATGGATCGCGGCATGCGCGATGCACGAAAAGTCATCGTCGGGCAGCGTCACGCGTCGCAACGACGCGCACGCACTCGCGCTATCGTGGCACTCAGTGTCGCCGACGCACCCGGTCGAGCACATGATGCGACGCCAGCCAGTGATGCATCATCCCTTCACCGTCGTGTTCGCGCCGATACGTACGCGACTCGTACACCGACAGACCGGCCAGCACCAGCAAACCTATGGCGAGTCCGACAAAACCCGCGATCGTTTCAGCATCCATGGCAACCTCCTCAGGCTATCCGGACCCTGTCTGAATACTAGTTCACGCGCGCTCAAAGGTCGAACTGCTGGCGGACCGCAATGCGGTGCAGCACACGTCGTCGCGACGGTGCGAGCCTTGCGCTGGCGACGTCCTGCGTGCTTTGCAGGTAGACTCACGGACCGCGTCGTTGCGGTGTCTTTGTTCAGAGAGTCTATGAATCGCGCCTTCCTGCTTGTACTTCTCGCGGCGGCCTTGAGCGGCTGCACGAACGATCCGTCGGTCAGCCATCATGGCGGTCCGCCTCCGAAAGATCCGGTCGACTATCACGGCGTTCCGACCGACGTCACGCCGCCGAAGATCACCGAAGTCCCCGACGCGCCGCGAGCTGCGTCGCAAGCGAAATCGCAGACCGCGCCGCAATGATCGAGCGGGTCGCGACGATGCCGGTCGTGCACGGCATCGCGCGACAGGCCGGGCGTGATGCCCGGCGCGAATGCTGACGGCGAGCCCGTCTCCGCTCACGCTATCGACGCACCCGATGCGTCCGCCGATGCGCCTGGCGTAGCGTGCGGCATCACCGGCACGCTGCGCGTCAGGCGCGGCAACGCGCACAGCAAGGTCAAGCCGCGCGCGGCCATGAACACCGTCATCGCGGCCCATAAGCCGTGGTTGCCGAACAGCGTCAGCAATCCCCACGACGCCGCGACGAACACCGCGAACGACACCACCATCGACAGCATCAGCGCGCGCGTGCGCGTCGCGCCGATAAACACGCCGTCGAGCAGAAAGCCGCACACCGACACCACCGGCGACACCACCGCCCACGGCAAATACGCGATCGCGATTGCGCGGACGTCCGCCTGATCCGTCAGCCGGTAGATGATCCACGGCCCGGCGAATTCATACGCGAGCGTAAAACCCAGCGCGCCGAGCGCGGACCACAGCAGCGTGACCCGCACCGCGTGACGAAACGCATGCCGGTCGCGCGCGCCGATCGCCGCGCCGACCAGCGCTTCGGCTGCGTGCGCGAAGCCGTCGAGTCCGTAGGCCATGAACGTCTGAAAATTGAGCAGCAACGCGTTCGCGGCGAGCGTCGCGTCGCCCTGACGCGCGCCGAGATGCGCGAACCACGCGAACACGATCAGCAGACACAGCGTGCGTACGAAAATGTCGCGATTGAGCGTGATGAGCCGTGTCAGCGCGACCCGGTCGAACAGCGATGCGCGGTTCAGCGGCGCGAGTCCACGCGGCCGCAAGCGCCACAGCAACAGGGCGCCGAGCACGAAGCCGAGCGCGTCGGCGGTGGCCGTCGCGGCGCCGATGCCCGCCACGCCCCAGCCGAATCCGTACACGTAGAGCAGCACCGCGACGATGTTCGCGCCGTTGATAAAGGCCTGCGTGAGCAGCGCGAGCCGGACCCGTTGCGTGCCGAGCAACCAGCCGAGCACGACGTAGTTGCCGAGCGCGAGCGGCGCGGCCCAGATTCGCGCGTGGCAATACGCGCGCGCGTACGCCATCGCGTCGCCGCTGCCGCCGATCGCGTGGACGGCGTAGTGGATCAGCGGCGTTTGCAGCATCAGCACCAGCGCGCCGATCGCGAACGCCAGCAGCATCGCGCGGACGATGTTGTCCCGCAATCCCGTGCGGTCGTTCGCGCCGTGCGCCTGCGCGACGAGGCCGGTGGTGCCCATCCGCAAGAAGCCGAAGCCCCAGAACACGAAGCTGAAGAACAGGCCGCCCAACGCGACGCCGCCCAGATACGCCGCGCCGTCGAGATGGCCGGCGACGGCGGTATCGACCGCGCCGAGAATCGGCTGCGTCAGATTGGCGAGGACGATCGGAAACGCGAGCGTCAGGACCCGGCGATGCCAGCGTACCGGCAACGCGGCGGCTGCGGCGCCGATGGGCGGGGTGGGGAGGTGATCGGTCAACTCGAATCCGGCGATGCGGCTAACGTTGGCGGCGATTTAGCCGCGTTCCTGCACGCAGACCCACGGCGAGACGACGACCGCCCACAGATCGGGATCGCGGGCGGCGAAATCGGCGGCGGTCTCGGCCTGAACCCGTTCGACCAGTCCCGCCGACAGCCATTGCGTGATCTGCGTGGTGTCGTCGCTGGCAATCGCTTCGGCGACGCTGACCAGGTCGAGATCGCGGGCAACGCGCAGCAAGATCCCGCGCGCGAAGAATCGTTCGAGTTCGACCCAGCCGATTTTCGCGGTTTCGGCGAGCAGCTTGGCATACAGCGGGGATTGGGAGGCGTCGTGGGCAGTCATGGCGTAGGGGAATCCGAAAGGCGGCCGATACTATAAACCATCGCGCGTGCGGCCTCGCCGCGATGCTTACGCAAGCGCGCGGCCCGGCCACGGACGCGTCGGCTTGCTGTACGCTTGCGAACGCCGGAACGCGCGTTGCGTTGTCGTGTCATTGTCGCGCAGGCTTTCGTGTCGTGTCGTGTCGTGCTGTCGCTGCGCGGCGTGTCCTGGCGGGATGTCCGGCGGTTGCCGTCCGGTAATCGTCCGGCAATCGTCCGTTACCTGTTCGCTGCTCCTTTTTTGCCACTCGTCCGTTTTCCCGATGCCTTCCAATTCCAGCCCGTCGTCCCCTGACATCCAACTGATCGCCAACGCCACCGTGTCGCGCGCCGACGTCCAGCGCGCGCTGGCCGACGGCCGGCTACGCCTGCGTTTCGAAGACTGCGATTTCGAAGACGCCGACCTGTCGCGGCTCGACCTGAGCGGCGCGTCGTTCTTCCGGTGCGCGATTGCCGAAGCGTCGTTTTTTGGCGCGACGCTCGCGCATACGCGCTGGGAGCGTTGTCGCGGGCGGCAAGCGGATTTTGCGTCGGCCGATCTGGTCGACGCGGTGTTTCAGTCGTGCGATCTGAACAATACGAACTGGCGTCGCGCGAAGCTGGCGTCGGCGACCTTTACTGGTTGCAAGCTGACCGGCGCGAATTTCGAAGATTGCGCGACGCTCGGCCTGAGCTTTGTCGAAACCTTGCTGGTGGGGGCGCATTTGCGCGGCGTGTCGTTTCGCAAGGCACGGCTTCAGCAACTCGACTTTTCCGACGCCGACCTGAGCGGCGCCGATTTCCGCGAAGCGATCTTCGACGGCGGCAGCCTGAAGGACGCGCATCTGAAAGGCGCGCGATTCGATGGCGCCGATTTGCGAGACGCGGACCTGAGCGGCATTCGCCTTACCGATGCAGCGTTGTTTCGCGGCGCGACGATCTCGCATCAGCAGGCTGCCGTGCTCGTGATGGAACTCGGTCTGCGCGTGCTGTGATCCCATCATCTGAATAAATCGCGGTCGAAACAATAACCGCAATTTGCGAATCAGAAAAATATACGCGGTCGGATTGAAAGCGGCGATAAATAAACAGTCTGATTCAATCGTCGTTTGGGCGTATTCAAAACGCTATTCCGCATACTAAATGCGGATTTGCATGCGCATTCGGGGCGAGCGCTTATCCGCCAGCCACTCGCCCGCTTGTGCATGCCTTTGATGAAAGATGATTGCGAAGGTGCGTTTGCGCACTAAAGGCCGAACCCCGAAATAATCACGAGGTGCACACTGCGGATTGCGTACTTTAGTGGTCCGCTGCAACCCGATGCCGCGTTGCCGGATGACGCCTAAAGCACGGTTTCATGCGGGTTTGCAGCGAGCTTGCGTATTAATTGGGCAGCGAATTCAATAGCCCTTTCGGGTTGATTCCTTTCGATATTCTCGCTGTTTTCAATTCACGGAATGCGGAATCCGTGCGCCGCGTCACATTTTCTACGCAATTAATGGATTGCATGGGTGATGGGGCATTGTTAGATTTCGTCTCGGCGCATGGTGAACCGGTCCTTTGCCGATATGCGCCGAACCCCCGTTAGCCCGGCTACGTGCCGGGCGTTTTTTTTAATAGCGGCGAAACGAATCAAATCATAAAGCCGTCGCGCGCGGCAAGTAAAAAATGCTTCGCCCGGCGCGAATTATCGACGACGATTCAAAGCACGATTCAACTTCGAATAATGCGCAGTGCGAATCCGGGTAAACGATCTTGTCCGGCATTTCATAGAAGGCATCCAATCGATTTGCAGACGATTTGCCAACCCGCCGCAAAAGATCCGATGCTTATTGCTTGCACTTGACGACCATCGACCGGTTTTTCACATTCGCACCGAAAATCCCGGCCACCGTGCCGCCCGACGTCGCGCCGTTATCGACGTCTTTCGAAATCACGTCATAGCCGTAATTGCCGCAGACCTGGCCGGCCTGCTTGTAGCATTCGGCCCAGCTCGAACTCGCATCGCTGCCGCTGCAATTGATTGCGAAGCCTGTGTCGCCGGTGGGCAGGTAGGTCATCGTGGTGGTGCTCGAGCAACCGCTCAGGCTCGAAAGCATCAAAACGGCGACGCTCGCCGCTGCGGCCGTTGCCGCGTGGGCCAGTCGGTTCTTCATCACAGGTTTCCTTATAAAGTGCTGACGGTGCTGCGGCTTGCCGCGTTCTCTGTCAGAGGCGGCGGCAGGCGTCATGGTTCCCGGTCGCGCCGGTTACCGCTCAGCGCGCCGGCAGATCGCGCGACGGATCGATCGAGCGGCCGCCGTAACGCAGCTCGAAGTGCAGCATCGTCCGGTCGGAGTCGGTGCTGCCCATCTGCGCGATGGTCTGGCCTTGCTTGACCGCCTGGCCTTCCTTCACGAGCAAGGTCTGGTTGTGTGCGTAGGCGGTCAGGTAATCGGCATTGTGTTTCAGGATCAGCAGATTGCCGTAGCCGCGCAGGCCGTTGCCCGCGTACACGACGGTGCCGCCCGCGGCCGCGACGACCGGCGTGCCGGCCGCGCCGGCAATGTCGATGCCCTTCGAATTGACGCCGTCGAAGCGCCGCACGACGGTGCCGTTGGTCGGCCACACCAGCGCGATCGAACCCGACGGCGCGCCTGAAGGCGTGCTGTCGGTATCGGCCGCGGCCGACGGCGCGCTGCGCGGCGCTGCCTCACGCGCGGCCGGCGCGCTGCTGCGCGCGCCGCCAGTGGATGCCGTGATCGGCGCGGAGCCGGCCGGCGGCGCGACGCGCAACACCTGATCGACCTCGATGCTGTCGGGGTTCGTCAGATTGTTCCAGCGCGAAAGACTCTGTATCGACTGCCGGTGATCGCGCGCGATCTTCGACAGCGTGTCGCCCCGCTCGACGCGATAAAACCCCGGTCCTACCGGTGCCGACCCGCAAGCGGTCAATGCCGCCAGCAATACCCCGCAACCGACCCGTCTGATTCTTGTTGTAAAAAGCATTTGACCTCGCAAAACGCCGCCGCGCCCCGGTTCCCCGCGGTGGTACTACAACCGGCGCGCAGCATCTGCAAAACGCCCGATTCTAACGGTTTTGCGATGCAGCATCGTGACCGGGCGCGGCGTCGAGTCAGCGCAATGCGCCGACGGTGATACGCAATGTGGCGGTTTCGTGGCTGCCGGGTTCGATCCAGCGCAGTCCGAGGCCGTTGTGAATCGCGTCCGGCAAGCCGAGCCATGGCTCGACGCAATAGAAGTCGGAGTCGGGCGCTTCGGTCCAGGTGGTGACCGCGTACCACGGCAGCGAACCGGGCCGGTTCAGATCGATCGTGACGCTGCGGTTCAGGCCCGGCATCTCGACCCGGACCGGTTGCGTCGCGCGCGCGGCCGACGTGTCGAGGCAATGAAAGCGGTCGTAGATGCGCGGATCGTCGAGCGTGTAGCGCGGATCGCCGGTCTCGGGCGCGCTGATCGTGCCGTCGGCCTGCTGATGACGGCGCTGGGTCGGCGGCAGCGTCAGCACGGTCTCGCCGCGCTGCGTGTGCGGCAACGAGAAGTAGAAGTGATGCCCGGCGTAGTACGGCAATGCCGGCGTGCCGGTCGCGCCGGTGTTGAAGGTCGTCAGCTCGACATCGAGCGTGTTCGCGTCCACCAGACGGTAGGCGGCCTCGAAGCGGAAGCCGAACGGATAGCCGTCGCGGGTTGCGGCGTTATCGGTCAGCGTCATCCGAACGCCGGCGTTGTCCGCGTCCACGCTGGCTTCGAATGGCAGGTCGCGCGCGAAGCCGTGCATCGGCAGTTCGCGGACCACGCCCTGGGCGTCTTTCCAGAAACCGATCTCGCCATCCACCCGATGCCGGCCGAGAAACGGAAACAGCAGCGGATTGCCGCCGCGGATTTTCGGCGGCGCGGACCAGTCGGGATGATCGGGCCAATGGATCACCGGTGCGCCGTCGATATGCCACGACAGCAGCCGTCCGCCGGCTTGCGGGGCGATGCGGAGCAGGGCGTTGCCCTGCGTGAGTTCGAGGATGTCCTGTTGCTGGAATAAGGTCATGGCTGACGGGTAAGCGCGCAAAAGGAAAACGGTCGTAGGAACCGCCGTCATGCGACAGCGACGGCAGCGCGACGCCGATTTTGCGCCGCTTTGCGCTACGGGGAAACCCTCTCGGGGACATTGCCGGGTGTGCCGGGGCCTGATCGTTGTCGATAATTCGTCTGACTGCCCGCTGCGAAAAGCGCCGGGCCGACCGCTTCAGGAGGCGTCATGGATCTCGCAATGGCAATGGGTGTGGCACTGTTCGGCATGTTCACGTGCAGCACGGTGTACTTCTTTTACAAACTGTGACGCTGTAACGCCGACGTTGGGTCGCGCCTGATCGGATCGGGCCCGAGCCGCGTCGGTTTTGTGCGAAGCCGTTCGGCCGATCGTCGCGCCGACGCTTCGCCCGGCTTCTGCATCACTGACGCATCATCCCGCATCGCGCCGGATTCCCGTCGCGTTCTCCTCCGCTGCGTCTCCCCGTCATTTCTTTCAATTGCACTTCATCTGGATGTGCGATTGCTTTCATTGCAGCTTTCGCTCGCGTAACAATGGTCGCGAGTTGTGACGCGCTGCGCCAAAACCCGTTATCGCACGGCCAAAAGCTTGGCGCTGTCACAGCGGCCAGGCATAATCGGGGCGCTTTCGGGTGTGCGCGGTGAGCGTTGCCGCGCGTGCCGTCCCGCCGAATTTCCCCATCCTATTCAATCAAAGAGGACCGCCGCGTGAGCTTGTCGTTTCTTATCTTTCTGAGCGTGTTGCAGGGCGTCACGGAACTGTTTCCGGTCAGCAGTCTCGGGCATACGCTTCTCGTCCCCGCGCTGTTCGGCATGCATATCGACAAGCACGCGCCGCAATTGCTGCCGTTCCTGGTCGCGCTGCATCTGGGCACCGCATTCGCGCTGCTGTGGTACTTCCGCAAGCGCTGGATCGCGTTGATTGCAGGGTTCGCGCGTTCGCTGCGCGGGCATCGCAACGACGACGGTCACATGATGTGGGCGCTGATCATCGGCACGATCCCGGCGGGTCTGGTCGGTCTGCTGCTCGAAAAGCGTCTCGAACGGATTTTCCACGACCTGCGGATCGTTGCGATTGCATTGATCGTCAACGGCATCCTGCTGTGGGTCGGCGACCGGCTGCAGCGCACGCGCCTGCATCAGGCGCCGGAGAAACTGAGCTTCGGCCAGGCGTTCCTCGTGGGTCTCGCGCAAGTTGGCGCGCTGATTCCGGGCTTCTCGCGTAGCGGTCTGACGATGATCGCCGGCAACGCGGCAGGGCTGTCCACCGAAAAAGCCGCCGAGTTTTCGTTCCTGCTCGGCACGCCGATCATCTTCGCGGCGGGGATTCTCGAACTGCCGAAGCTGTTCCATGCGCCGGGCCAGCTCGCGGACGCATTGCTCGGCGGCGTGCTCACCGCGATCGCCGCGTATCTGAGCATCCGGTTCCTGATGCGCTATTTCGAAGGGCGCGGCAAGCTGGCGTCGTTCGGTGTGTATTGCGTACTCGCGGGCATCGTATTCCTCGGCTGGTTCATGCTTCATCCGCAACCGGTTTGAGCACGCGTTAAATGCGGCGCGGCGGCGCGCGGGCGATCGGTTATAATCCGGGCCCGACGCGACTCAGGCCGCGTCGTTTGCCCTGGCGGCACGCGATCTCCGCATGATTCGAATGCACGTCGAACAGGGGCATTGCCGATCGGCCCATGCCGGTCGGTTAGAATTCCGGTTTCCGCCTCCCCATAGTTCAACGGATAGAACACGGGTCTTCTAAACCTGAAATCGAGGTTCGATTCCTCGTGGGGGGGCCACTGATTTCCCAGTGCGCTTCCATAGCGTCGTCGTTGATCTTCCACTTTTCCCGCCGTCGATTCACCCCGAATCCCCTTAATCAAATGTTGGCATATTGAGGCAAGCAAAACGCCGGTGTAACATTTGGTCAACTAATGCGGCGTGCAGCGCATGTCCCGACGTCTGTCTGACATCGGAACTCGCTTACTATCCAAAGGCCGGCCTTCGACGCCGCCAGTAGCACGTCCCCAGTCAAGCCTCTCCGCAGTGCCAGACGCACCGTAATCGTGGTCGTTGCCGAACCGGCGCGACACCCAGATCAGCGCCACCGAAAGCCGTTTGTCAGACGTCGTTGTAAAACGCTCGCCACCTGAGCGTGGCAGGCTAACGTGCGGGCTTGTGCGATCGCCTGCGCAACAGACGTTGAGGACAGTGAAATAAATCAGACATGACGATATGAGACGACCGCCGTGTGCTCGGGCCAGGAGCCACGACGGTGAGATCGTCGGCACGAACGCGTATCACGCATCACATTCCAGGCTCAGGCAACCGACCTGAGTCATCGCGGGGAAACGGGCAGAACATCATCAACAGGCGTGGGGCGACCCATGTCCGCATTCGATCGAGGGTGCCAGCTGATATGGAAGAACTGAACTCGTGGAACCAGATGGTCGCACTGCTTGCCGTAGCAACCGGCCAGAATGGCCTGGCAAGTGTCAGACATTGCGACACCGGGCGGCCTGGCCGCTCGCTACCCGGGCGGACGAGCAAGGCGAACAGCAGCGTGATCCGTTCCGTCGATCCGGCCGTCGGCCAGGCGCTTATCAAGGCCACCGCCCGGACCGCATCCAGGCCCGCTTCGAAGTCCGATCCGGACGCAGCAGCCGGCAAGCCGGCGAAGCCGTCGCGCGACACTCACGCGTGCGTGGCATCGGTGGCTGCGTTACCGGATTCGCAAGCGCCTTCGCACCGGACCATGATCACCGCGATCGAACCGCAGAACGATGCGTCGATGCTGGTGTCGTGGTGCGATCCGACCATGTGTCATTACGTCGATCAGGTGTGGATCAGCGTGACCGCGCGCAGCGGCGGTTATTGCGCGTTGACCGGCAACCGGATCCGGCGCGGCGATTCGATCTTCAAGCCGCGCTCGCGCGGCGCGCATCGTCCGGTGAACTGCAACGAGATGATTCTCGCGGCCGCGTTGGCGAGCGAGGTCGCCGACGGATAAACGAGGGACCGCGCGACGCGCTTCAACGTTTGAAACGTACGAAGGGTTGAAGCGTACGAAGTGCTTGCGCGAGATTACGATTTGCCGTCGTTGGACGGATGATGCGGCTTGCCAGGCTGATCGTTGCGGTTCATCGCGGTGCGCGTAGGCGCGCCGTGGTGAGCCTGGCCGCGGCTCGCCTGCCGGTTGGGTGCGGGCGCGTGCGATCCCACATGCGACGCCTGACGCTGAACCGGCTGACCGCCGCCCGGACGATGTCCGTCGTGATGCGGCGTCGGCGCGTGACGATCCGGTTCGTGGTGCGGACCGCGTTCGTCGTGATCGGCGACGCGATACATCGGCGCATGACGGTCGATGTATTCCTGACGATGATCGCCGTGCGCGTAGAAGCGTCGATGTCGCCGGCCGTCGGCACCGGACACCCAGCTGTACGTGTTGCCGCCCGCGAACAGCACGTCGCGATCGTCGCCCGACGCGACATAGGCGACCCGCGCCGGTCCGACGTACGGCAGCGGCCGCGGCGCGTCCTGAATCACGACGGTCGCACGGGCCGGCGCGGGAGCGGGCGCAGGCACGATGACGGTGGCATGGGCGGGATGCGAAGGCGGCGTGACGACGCATCCGCCCAGCATGGCGACGCAGGCAGCGCCGGTGATCCGGACGGCCAGGTTCTTGTTGTTCAAACGACGCTCCGCTGATGAGTGCTGGTTAGACCTTTCGAGGGATATCGGCACACAGGCGGTGAACTTTAGCGGGCGGCGCGGGCGCATCGGGCGACGAGCAAGAGCCCGGCCCACGCGGGCGGGTGAAAAGCCAAATTGAGTATTGTGAAATCCACGCAGAATGAACGCGCATCGAGCGGGAACGATCGGTGCCGGCCGGTTCCTAAAGACGATCTACCCGCTGTGGCGACGCCGACCGCGCGCCGCTCCTCACGAGGATGCGTATGGAATCTCGCCGACAACGTTCGATCGAAGTGGACTTCTTCCGTGGCATCGTGCTGATCGTGATCGTGCTCGACCATATTCCCGGCAGCGTGCTGTCGCATCTGATGCTGCACGCGTATGCGTTGTGCGACTCGGCGGAGGTGTTCGTGTTTCTTGGCGGCTATGCATCGGCGGCGGCCTATACGGCGGTGCTCGACCGGCGCGGCGCGGGCGCGGCGCAGATGCGTTTTTTCAGACGGTGCTGGGAAATCTATCGCGCGTATCTGCTGACGGCGGTGCTCACGCTCGTCTCGGGCGCGCTCCTTGCGAAATGGCACCTGAACCGGCCGATGGTCGATCTCACCGGCTGGCCCGCGTTCGCCGGCGAGCCGCTGCGCCAGGCGGTCGATATCGCGCTGCTGCGCCGTCAGCCCTATCTTTCGAGCGTGTTGCCGATGTATGTGATTTTTGCGTTGTGCGTGCCGTTTGCCGTGCCACTGGCGTTGCGCCGTCCGCTGGTCGCGCTGCTGGCGAGCATCGGCGTGTGGCTGGTCGCGCGGCCGCTCGCGTCGCTGTTCAGCATCGACGATGTCGGTGACTGGGCCTTCAATCCGTTCGCATGGCAACTGGTGTTCATGTTCGGCATCCTGTGCCGCGCGCAGCCGATCGGCGAGCGCTTCCACGGCTCGAACACCGCGCGCTGGCTGGTGCGCATCGCGTGCGTCGCGGTGCTTGCGTTCGCGGTCGTCCGGCTGTTCGTGCTGACCCAGCCGCTGCCCGGCGAGCATAAGCAGAACCTGTCGGTTGAGCGGGTCGCGAATTTCGTCGCGATTGCATGGCTGGCGGCGCGCTTTGTCCGCTCCGGATCGATCGCATGGCTGGCGAAGCGGTTGCCTGCGGTGGTGACGGTGGGGCGCACCGGGCTCGTGTGCTTTGTAGCCGGTACGCTGGTGTCGCTGATCGTCGATACCGCCACGCCGCATTCGCTGCACGGCTTCAGAGGCATGCTCGCCGCGCTCGGCGGCGACCTGATCGCGATCGGTGCGCTGCTGGTGATCGCGCGAATGTGGAGCGACTGGAAGACCCATCAATCGCGCGCCGCCGTTCGCGGCGCGGAGTGTCGATGACGGCCCGCGCACGCGCGTGGCTGTTGCTGTTTGTGATGACCGGGGCGGCGGCCCAGACGCCGTCGCCATCCAACGGTGCGAATCCTGTACCGTTCGACACACCGGGCGCAGCCTCTGTGCCCGTCCTTCCTTCCATCGCGCCGCCTGGCCCAGTCTCGCCGACCACGATCCCGACTCCGACCTCCGGCCGCGCGAGCCGCCCGGCGCCCGCCGTGGTGCTTCCGGCATCCGGCGCGCTCTACGTGCAACGGGCGACGCAGTTCGCGACCCGCTGCGCGCAACTCAACGGACTGAGCCTGCCCGCGCAATCGATCGGTTTGCCGACGCGCGGCGCGCAAATCGACTCGGCGGCAATCGTCGCGGCGACCGCGCCCGGCAACCAGAACGGAGAATTCTGTCGTATCACCGGCAGCATTCGCACAATCAAACCGAATACGCCCGATATTCACTTCGACCTGAACCTGCCGCGTCGCTGGAACGAGCGCGCGTTGCAGATCGGCGGCGGCGGGTATAACGGCGTCGTCGTCAGCGGCACCGGTGTGATGCCGTTCTCGCCGTTTCGCGCGCCGCTCGGTCAGGGTTATGCGACGTTCGGCGACGACTCCGGCCATGTCGGCACACCCGCGCTCGCGGTGTTCGGCCTGATCGACGAAGCGGTGATCAACTTCGGCTATGCGCATCTGAAGAAAACGCATGATGCCGCGTTGTCGCTGATTCAACTGGTCTATGGACGTGCGCCCGAACATATGTATTTCGCGGGCGGATCGACCGGCGGGCGCGAAGGCTACACCGTCGTGCAACGCTTTCCCGACGATTACGACGGCGTGATCGCCGATTCGCCTGCGCTGAATTTCAGCGGCGTGCGGCTGTTCGGCGTGCGGATCGGCCAGGCGGAATACGCGTCGCCGGGCGGCTTCGTGCCGCCCGCGTTGCTCGAACGGGTCTATCAACGCACGCTCGACGTGTGCGACCGGCTCGACGGCGCCGCCGACGGCATCATCAGCGATGTGTCCAGTTGCCGCGCGCACGAGGCGGAGGTGATCGACCCGTTGCGGTGTCCGGCGCGCGCCCGCTCCGACGCGCCCGCGCCGGACACCGACGCCTGTCTGACCGACGCGCAGCTATCGACGCTGGTCGCGTTGCGCGACGGCTTGAACCTGCCGTACCGGCTCGCGTGGGACGTGCACGGTTATCGCGGCTACAACGTGTTTCAGGGCACGCGCTTTACCGGCATGCTCGGTCTCGCGCACGACCCGGCGCGTCCGCCGCCCGTGCCGACCTTCGTGCCGAACGGCTATCTGTACGCACAGGGCGACGGCTACGTGCGCTACTTCGTGACGCACGATGCCGGATTCGACACGATGCGTTTCAACGTGCAGCGGCCGGGAAAATATCAGGCGCAGCTGGTGGCGCTGTCGGGGACCATCGGCGCGATGAATCCGGACGTGTCGCATTTCATCGCGCGCGGCGGCAAGCTGATTACGCTGCACGGCCTCGCCGACGAAGTCATCAGCCCGAATACGACGATCGACTACTACAACACGCTGCTGACGCTGTACGGCTTCGATACCGTCAACCAGTTCATGCGTCTCTACATGGTGCCGGGCTTCCAGCACGGCAACGGCGTATTCATTCCGTCGGTGGATCTGCTGGGCGCGCTCGACAACTGGGTCACGCACGGCGTGTCGCCCGAAACCTTGGTCGCCGCCGATATCGCGCCGCCCACCAACGGCCGCACGCGTCCGCTGTGCCGGTATCCGCTGTTTCCGCGTTACGTGGGCAAGGGCAGCATCAATCAGGCAAGCAGTTTTCGCTGCGACGAAAGTCCGACGCCGTAAACGCAACAGGGCGGCCGGAGCCGCCCTGTTGCGTGGTCGCGCGATTGCGTGATTGCTCGATATAACGGCGGCTTTAAAGCGCGACGTTCAGCGCTGCGGTCAGATCGCCCATCGGCTTTCCGCCGTTTTTCACCAGCGCCGCGTTACGCGCCTCGACGCCGGCCAGCGCCGGAAGATCGAAGCGTCGCGAGATTAGCTGGAGAATCGAGGTCGTATCGTATTGCGTGTGATCGACATAGCCGCGCTTCGCGAACGGCGACACGATCAGCGTCGGAATCCGCGTGCCCGGACCCCAGCGATCGGCCTTCGGCGGCGACACGTGATCCCAGAATCCGCCGTTTTCGTCGTAAGTGACGATCACGACCATATGCGCCCACTGCGGACTCTTTTGCAGATGCGCGATCAGATCGGCGATATGGCGGTCGCCGGACGCGACGTCCGTATAGCCCGCGTGCTCGTTCAGGTTGCCCTGCGGCTTGTAGAAGGCGACCTGAGGCAGCGTGCCGGAGTCGATCGCGGCGATAAAGCCCGCGCCGTCCGGCCCGCCGTCACGCAGATGCGCGGCGCGATTCGCCGTGCCCGGCGCGAGATCGGCGAAGTAGTTGAACGGCTGATGGTGGGTCTGGAAATTCGGCGCGGTCAGCGGGGCGCTGTAGATCACGCCTTTCTGGCCGCCTTCGGCCGCCGCCAGCGCCTGGCCCCACGCGCCTCCGTACCATGCCCATGATACCTTCGCGCCGTTCAGCAGGTCGCCGATGGTCGTCTGCGTCTGCGGCGGCAGCGTCGTCGCGACGGTCGGATCGGCGAAACGCGCATCGCCGCCTGCGGCCGGCTTGTTGGCGCTCGGCTGATACGGCGGCTGCATCGTGTTGATTGCGTAGAAATCCGGCGTCAGATTGCCCGAGTTGACGAATTTGGGCGGTCCGTTCAACGCCGAAGCGGGCGAGTTCGCCGCGACCTTCAGCGTCACGCCGTCCGACTCGACGGCCGAGACCGAGCTGGCCGCCGGACTTTTGTCCGCGTTCGGATAGAGCGGCGTGCATGCGCAGATCAGCCACTGGTGATTCAGGAACGAGCCGCCGAACGCGCCCATGAAGAAGTTGTCCGCCAGCGTGTATTGCTGCGCGACTTTCCACAGCGGCAATGAGTCGGCATTCAGCGCGTAATGGCCCATCACGAGACCGCCGGAATCGGCCCACGCGGCGAACTTGTCGTTGCGGCCGCCGTCGATCTGCATCTGGTTTTCGTAGAAACGGTGCCACAGATCGCGCGTGGTCGCGGTGACCGGCGTGTTGAAGCCGTCGTGGGCGTCGATTGCGAAGCTGGCGTTCGGCAGGTCGGTGGTCATTGCCTGCGTGATCGCGGGCGTGACGCCGGTCGCGGTGAGGCCGTTCCAGATGGCCGGCAGTGACGTCAGCGGGCGGCCGTCGCGGTCCAACTGGCGCGTGTTCGCCGCCGATACGTTCGACAGGCCGTTCGCGCCCGGGAAATTGCCATACAGATTGTCGAAGCTGCGGTTCTCCGCGTAGATCACGACGATATTCTGGATATCGTTCAGATTCGCTGCCGCTGTGTTGTCGGCATGCGTGCCGGGGCCGCTACAGGCCGTCACGGCGACGACCGACGCAAGCGCGGCGGCAACGGCCAGCGCGGTGCCACTCAGGCGGATCGGGGATACGTTCATGGTCTTGTTCTCGTATTCGGATGAAGCGCACAGGAAGCGCGACCGGAGCGGACAGCGTCACGCGCGCAAACGCGCAGTATCGCAGCGCAATTTGACACAAAGATGTAGGGGAAGGCAATGCGGGGACGGCGGTGCTGCGAATGGCGTGGATGACGCCGGGGGAATGCCAGGAATGCGGGGAATGCGAGGGGATGCGGAGAACGACGCAGGGAATGCGTCGCGCGGATTGGCGACGCGTGCCGGTCAGCGCAGCAGCAGATAACAACCGCCGAGCAGCGCGACGAACGACGCCAGCAGCCCGACCGTTCCCGCGCGGGTCAGTAGAGCGGGCCAGCGCGCGCGCGGCAATGCGTCGATCGACACGATGGCGTCGAGGGACGTCGCGCGCATGGGCAGCGTCAGCGGCACCAGCGCCAGCGAAATCAGCGACAACAACACGGCGAAAACCTGAAGCGCGAACGAATAATCCATGATGGGCGGCCAGTTGCGGCGCGATGCGCCTCGAATGAAGACCGTTGTATCGTAAGGATCGGCCGCGTCGACGGACATGAGAGCGGTCCTAAAACACGTCGCCGCGACGTGCGGTCGCGTACGGGAACAGGGTGTCCGGTCGTCCGGGCGATGGGTCGCGCGGCACGCATGCTATCCTTTTCAGGTCCAGATCATGAACCGTACGACGCCCCGCGCCACGATGCGTGACGGCGGCCCACCGTCTTTCCGAGGAGAACGATTTATGTCGATGCGAAACCGTGTGCTGTTACATCTGACCGTCGGTGGCGCGCTGCTTGCCGGCATGGCCGGCGCGCAGGCTGCGAACCTCGGCTTTCTGAACGACACGCCGATCAGCTACATGAAACAGCGCGACGTCGATTCGATCAAAAAAGCAGTGTTCGCCGCGCTCGACTCCAAACAGGACGGCGAATCGGTGAGCTGGGACAACGCGGACACGCGTAACAGCGTGAAAATCGACGCGACCGTCACGCTCGCCGGCACCGCCAAAGACGACGCGCGAACCTGCCGCGATACGACGGTCGTGCTGAACGCGAAGGGCCAGTCCATGACGCTGCATCCGAAGTTCTGCAAGCAGGGCAGCGGCGCGTGGGCGCTCCAGAAAAAGCCTTGAGCGGGCGCATCGTTTCGTGCGGTGTGGTGTTTCTCGATCCGGCGGGGCGCGTGCTGCTCGCGCACGCCACGGAAACATCGCACTGGGACATTCCTAAAGGGCACGGCGAAGAAGGCGAGGCCGCGCATGTCACGGCCTTGCGCGAGATGGTCGAAGAAACCGGCATCGTGGTCGCGCCCGCGCGGCTGACCGATCTCGGCCTGTTCGTCTACCGGCGCGACAAGGATCTGCATCTGTTCGCGGCGCGCGCGGCGGCGGATGAACTCGATCTGTCGGCCTGCACGTGCACGTCGCTGTTTCCGCGTCGGTCAGACGGCACGATGATTCCGGAAATGGACGCGTATCGCTGGACCCCGCTCGACGAAATCGACCGCTACGCGAGCCGCAGTCTCGCGCGGCTGTTCGAGACGTCGTTGTCGCTCGCGGACTTGCATCGCACGCTCCGAAGCGGCGACGCGTAAGCGCTAGTCCAGCGGCACGTCGTTCGGATGCGCGAACAAGGCCCGCATCTGCGGCGACAGCGGCGTGTCCAGATTGATCCCGTGCGGTGGAATGGGCTGCGTGAACCACGTGTCGTACAGCCGTTCGGCGTCGCCGGATACCTGCATCCGGTCGATCACCCGGTTCACCAGCGCGCGCAGCGGCGCGTCGCCTTTACGGAACATGCACGCATACGATTCGCTCATCAGCGGCGTGCCCGTCACGACAAAGTCGGCGGGATGCGGCTGGGTTGCGCGCATGCCGGTCAAAATCGGCTCGTCCATCAGGAACGCCACCGCGCGACCGTCGCGCACCGCCGCGAGCGCCTGCGGATGATCGGGCGCGCTGATGATCCGCATGTTCAGATGCCGGTCGCTGTCCAGCCGACGCACGACCCGCTCGACCGACGTGCCCGCTGTCGTCACGATGGTCTTGCCGGTGAGGTCGTTGAAATCGGCGATACCGCTGTTCCGGCGCACCAGCATGCGCACCGGATACACGAAGAAGCTATGCGAAAACGCCACCTGCGCTTCGCGTTCGCGCGTGTGCGTGGTGGAGCTGCATTCCAGATCGATCTGGTTGTTCAGCAGCATCGGAATGCGCGTGGACGACGTGATCGGCACTTCGTTGACGGTCAGATCGGGCCGGTCGAGCGTTTTCCGGATTTCATCGACGATCTTCAGCGCGATGGCCTGCGAATAACCGACCGTCTTCTCGCCGTCGAAATAGGAAAAAGGCACCGATGCTTCACGCACGCCGAGCGAAATGGCGTTGTCGTCGTGAATGCGTTTGAGCGTGCTGGCCTGATCGTCGGCGAACACGGGGCCGCAAAGGGCGATCGACGCCGCGACGAGTGCGATCAGTGCGAAGGATGTACTGCGGGTCGATAAACGCCGCACGTATCGCGATAGCGCCGACAGCGGTGCGCGCGGGTCTGAGGTGCGACGGGCTGCATTCATCATGGCTCCTGGGCGCGCGTGGCAGCCGTTGCCGGAACGCGTGCCTGACGGGAGGGAGCAAGCGACGCGCCATCGGAGTCGATGGCGCGGTTTCAGCGGTCGAGCCGCATGCAACGTTCGATAAGAGCCGAGCTCACCGAAGCCCGGCAGGCCGAAGCCCGCTTGCCCCCGATCGCCTCAGCCCCGACCTCGGCTTCAGGCCGGTTTGCCCCAGCTGTCGCGCAGGCTGACGATGCGGTTGAACACCGGTTTGCCCGGCTTCGAATCGACGCGATCCGCGACGAAGTAGCCGTGACGCTCGAACTGGTAGCGCTCTTCCGGCAACGCATCGCTCGCGCCCGGTTCCAGATACGCGTTGACGATGCGCTTCGAATTCGGATTCAGCGCGTCGAGATAGTCGCGTCCGCCCGCGTCGGGTTGCGCTTCCTTGAACAGGCGGTCGTAGATGCGCACTTCGGCCGGCACCGCGGTCGCTGCGCTGACCCAGTGAATGTTGCCCTTGACCTTGTAGTTGTTCGCGCCTTCGGTGCCCGACTTGCTATCCGGGAAGTACGTGCAATGGACGGCCGTCACGTTGCCGTTCTCGTCCTTGTCCGCGCCCGTGCATTCGATCACGAAGCCGTAACGCAGACGTACCTTGTTGCCCGGGAACAGACGGAAATAACCCTTCGGCGGCGTTTCGTTGAAGTCTTCCCGTTCGATCCACAGTTCGCGCGAAATCGGGAACGTGCGCGTGCCGCGTTCCGGATGATGCGGATGGACCGGCGCGCTGCATTCTTCGCTCGTGCCTTCCGGATAGTTGTCGATGATCAGCTTCAGCGGATCGAGCACGGCGACGGTACGCGGCGCTTTCGCGTCGAGGTCGTCGCGCAACGCGCCTTCGAACACGCTCATGTCGATCCATGAATCGACCTTCGTGATGCCGATGCGTTCGCAGAACAGCTGGATGCTTTCCGGCGTGAAACCGCGACGGCGTACGCCGACGATGGTCGGCATCCGCGGATCGTCCCAGCCGTCGACGTGACCTTCGGTGACGAGTTGCAGCAGCTTGCGCTTGCTGGTGATCGCATACGTCAGGTTCAGCCGCGAAAATTCGATCTGTTGCGGCAACGGACGCGTGAAGATGCCCGCTTCGGCGAGTTCGTTCAGGATCCAGTCGTACAGCGGACGGTGATCTTCGAACTCCAGCGTGCACAGCGAGTGCGTGATGTTTTCCAGCGCGTCCGAGATGCAATGCGTGTAGTCGTACATCGGATACACGCACCATGTGTCGCCGGTGCGGTAGTGATGCGCGAAACGGATGCGGTAGATGACCGGGTCGCGCATGTTGAAGTTCGGCGACGACATGTCGATCTTCGCGCGCAGCACGTGCTCGCCTTCCTTGAACGCGCCGGCTTTCATGCGGCGGAACAGGTCGAGGTTTTCTTCGACGCTGCGTTCGCGGAACGGCGACGGCGTACCGACTTCGGTGGCCGAACCGCGGTTCGCGCGCATTTCCTCGGCCGACTGGCTATCGACATAAGCCTTGCCGCGCGTGATCAGCAGCTCCGCGAATTCGTACAGCTTGTCGTAATAGTCGCTCGCGTAATAGAGCTGTTCCTTGCCGTCTTTTTCCCACTCGAAACCGAGCCAGCGAACCGAGTCGATGATCGAATCGACGTACTCGACGCTTTCCTTTTCCGGATTCGTATCGTCGAAGCGCAAATGGCACACGCCGCCGTAGCTGCGCGCGACGCCGAAATTCAGGCAGATGCTTTTCGCGTGGCCGATATGCAGATAGCCGTTCGGCTCGGGCGGAAAGCGCGTTTCCACGCGCTGCGTCCACTTACCGGAGCGGTTGTCTTCGTCGATGATATTGCGGATGAAATTGGATGCCGCAGGCGCGTCGTTGCGTTCGGTATTCATGCGAGATGGAAAAGTCCGTAGAGGGCGGGGGTTGCCCCGATAGCCCGTTTGTCTGTCAATTCTACCCGACGTGCAACGGCGGCGTGGACCGAGTGCGGCGCGGACCCAACGGATTCGCGGTGCCCGCTCTGTTGCACGCTGTAACGGGAGGTAAATCGCTTTGTTCGCGCTTGTGCGCCGACGGTACGATCCGACCGGCACGGTGCTGCGCCGCCGCATTCCGGCGGCCGATGAGCCAACAACGCACAACAACTCATTCAGGGCATTGTCATGTTCGATATCAAGGCTGTGAGCCGTTTCTCCAGGGTGGTCGCGCTCGCGGCGCTTTGCGTCAGCCTCGGCGCGTGCGGATCGCTGTCGCGCTCGCAAAAACACGCGGCGATCGGCGCGGGCGCGGGCGGCGCGATCGGCTATGTGCTGACGGGCGGCCCGGTCGGGACGATCGTCGGCGCCGCGGCCGGCGGCCTGATCGGCGCGGGGCATTGGGCTTGCGGCGACGGCATGTGCCGTCGCGCGCCGTCGTGCGCCGTTGTCCGTTGCCTTGCGTGAACCCCCGCCGTTCGGCAAGATTCAGCCCTTAAACCTCCGGAGTGCCATCCGATGGCCGACACCTCGTCCGACGCGCCGTTTTGCGCCGCTTTCACCGTTCAGAATGCTTCGGCCGGTTCCGCCGCCGAGGCGACTTCAGCCGCTTCGGTCGGGTCGTCCACGTCTGACGTTTGTGCCGCGCCGGCCGGGCGCGCAGGTTTCGCGCGGCTGAATCGTCCGCTGGCCGCCACGCTGGCGGTTGCCGCGATACTGTCGGCGAGCGTGCTGCCCGCAGCTCCGGCCATCGCGAAGACGAGCGCGCCGAAACCGGTGCTCGACGGCTCGGCGGTGGCGGTGCCCGATCGTTACGCCGCCGACACCGCGCAGCAGATTTTCGCGGCGGGCGGCAACGCCGTCGATGCGGCCGTGGCGATCGCGTTTTCGCTCGCGGTGACGTATCCGGACGCCGGGAACATCGGTGGCGGCGGCTTCATGACGCTGTATATCGACGGCAAACCGTATTTTCTCGACTACCGCGAACGCGCGCCGCAGCAGGCGACCCGCGAGATGTACCTCGACGGCAAGGGCAACCTGATCGCCGGCATGAGTCTCGTCGGACATCGCGCGGTGGGCGTGCCGGGCACCGTCGATGGCATGTGGGAAGCGCAAAAGCGGTTCGGCAAACTGAAATGGAAGCAGGTGCTGGCGCCCGCGATCAAGTACGCGAACGACGGCTTCGTGGTCGAATCCTGGCTGCAAAAGCGCCGGGACGACGCCGCGCCGAGTTTCTCTGGCAAGACCAATTTCGGCGCGTATTTTTCGAATCTGAAGGTCGGCGCGACGTTCCGCCAACCTGAGCTGGCGCAGACGCTGAGCCGGATCGCGAGCGACGGCGGCCGCGAATTCTACGAAGGGCGCACGGCAGACCTGATCGCGCAGCAGATGTACGGTCACGGCCTGATCACGAAGGGCGATCTGGGCCAGTACAAGGCCGTGTGGCGTCAGCCCGTGACGGCGAACTGGAACGGCTATCAGGTCGTCACGGCGCCGCCGCCGGGTTCGGGCGGCGTCGGGCTGATCCAGATGCTGAAGATGAAGGCCGATCTGAAGCCTGTGTTCGACGGTCTTGCGCTGAATTCCGCGCCGTATATCCACCTGATTGCGCAGATCGAAGACCGCGTGTTCGCCGACCGTCAGCAGTATCTGGGCGATCCCGACGCATACAAGATTCCTGTCGACAAGCTGATCGACGATGCGTATCTCGCGCAGCGTGCCGCCGAGGTCAAGGCCGACGAAGTGCCGGGCGCAACGCCGGTCAAACCCGGTCTTGGCGAGTCGATGCCGGAAAAAGCGCAGACCACGCATTTCTCGGTGGTCGATAAATGGGGCAACGCGGTGTCGAACACGTACACGCTGAACGGGTCGTTCGGCTCGGGCGTAGTGGTCGACGGCGCGGGCTTTCTGCTGAACGACGCGATGGACGACTTCGTTACGAAGCCGGGCGATGCGAACCCGCCCGGCGCGACCGCCAACGACGTCAACACGGTCGCGCCGGGCCGCAGGCCGGCGTCGTCGATGACCCCGACGATCGTGCTGAAGGACGGCAAGGTTTCGATGGTGATCGGCACGCCGGGCGGCTCGCGCATCTTCACGTCGATCTTTCAGGTGATGACGAACCTGTCCGACTTCAACATGACGCCCGCCGACGCGCTCGCCGCGATGCGCTTCCACCATCAGTTGTTGCCGCAAAAAACGATCTACTACGAACCGTATATGCCGATCGGCGGTGAACTGGCGCAGCAGTTGCAAGCGCTCGGGTACACGATCGAGGGTCAGTCGTTCAATGGCGACGTGCAACTGATTCGCGTCGAAGGCACGACCGCGCAACCGGCCGCCGATCCGCGCGGCGTGGGCGTGGCGCGGGTGATGCCGTGAGCGTGCCCGGCCGTTCGCGAATTGGCGCGCTGACGGATACACACACGGTTCTGGTGCTGCCCGGTTACGAGGATTCGGACGAACCTCACTGGCAGACGCGTTGGGAAGCGCTGAATCCGGCCTTCACGCGGGTACAGATGCCCGACTGGATGCATCCCGACCGCGACGCATGGTGTCGAACGCTGGACGCCGCGGTCGCCGCGTGCGCGCCGACGCGTCCGGTGCTGTTCGCGGCGCATAGCCTCGGTTGTCTGACGGTCGTGTTCTGGGCCGCGCAGTATGCAAGCGATGCGCAGCGCGCGAGGGTGGCCGGCGCGTTGCTGGTGGCGTTGCCGGACCCCGACGGCGGCGCGTTTCCCGCCGACGCGTCGGGTTTCGAGCCCGTGCCGATGTCGCGTCTGCCGTTTGCGTCGATCGTGGTGGGCAGCACCAACGATGCGTACGGCGGCGTCGCGTTCTCGGAACGCTGTGCCGACGCATGGGGCAGCCGGCGCGTCGATGTCGGAGCGCGCGGCCATATCAACGGGGAAAGCGGCCTCGCAGACTGGGAAGAAGGGCAGAGCCTGCTGGTTTCGCTGGCGCAAGCGCGCGGCGCTTGAACCGTGACACGTGGTGGACGACGGACGACGGACGACGGGCTCGCGCCGTCCCGTGATCCCGCCGCCTAGATCACCGATCCGTCGCGCAACGCCGCGATCCGCGCGTCGTCGTAGCCCAGCACATCGCGCAAGACCGCGTCCGTATGCTCGCCGAGCGTGGGCGGATGCGTCGCCGCTTGCGGCGGCGTGACGCTCATGTTGACGGGATTGCGCACCAGCTTGACCGTCCCGCCCGACGGATGCGGCAAATCCACCCGCAGACCGCGCGCGATCACCTGCTCGTTCTCGAACACTTCGCCCAGATCGTTGATCGGCCCGCACGGCACGCCCGCTGCCTCCAGCGTGGCGATCCACGCCTGTTTGCCCTGCTGCCGGACCATTCCGGCGAGGATCGGCACCAGCACGTCACGGTTGCGCACGCGCGCCGGATTGGTCGCGAAACGCGCGTCGTCGGCCAGTTCCGGGCAGTGTCCCGCTTCGACGAACTTGCGGAACTGAAGGTCGTTGCCCACCGCGACGATGATCCAGCCGTCGCTGGTCTGGAAGGTCTGATACGGAACGATGTTCGGATGCGCATTTCCCCAGCGCACCGGCGGCGTGTCGCTGGCGAGGTAGTTCGAGTTCATGTTGGCCAGCATCGCGACCTGCACGTCGAGCAGCGCCATGTCGATGTACTGGCCTTCGCCGGTGCGGTCGCGATGCGTGAGCGCGGTCAGCACGGCGACCGTCGAATACATGCCCGTCATCAGGTCCGCGATCGCCACGCCGGCCTTTTGCGGGCCGCCGCCCGGCTGACCGTCGCGCTCGCCCGTGATGCTCATGAAGCCGCCGATTCCCTGCACGATGAAGTCGTAGCCCGCGCGCTGCGCATACGGCCCGGTTTGCCCGAAGCCCGTCACCGAGCAGTAGATCAGGTCCGGTTTGAGCGCCTTCAGCGACGCGTAATCCAGCCCGTACTTCTGCAGTTGCCCGACCTTGTAGTTTTCCAGCACCACGTCGCTTTGCGCGGCCAGTTCGCGCACGATCCGCTGACCTTCCGGCGTGCCGATATCCACCGTGACCGAGCGCTTGTTGCGGTTCGCCGCAAGGTAATACGCGGCCTCGCGGGTATCGTCGCCGTCCGGCGTCTTCAGATACGGCGGCCCCCAATGGCGTGTGTCGTCGCCCACTTCAGGCCGTTCGATCTTGATGACGTCCGCGCCGAAATCGGCGAGCGTCTGCGCGCACCACGGACCGGCGAGCACGCGGGTGAGGTCGAGTACACGGATATGACTGAGAGCGCCCATATTGTTCTGCTGTCTCCTATGTGCTGTGGCAAGCGTGCCGGACCGCGCACCGGTGAGCGCGCAAAGCGGCATCGATGGCTGGCATCTTAAGCGATTCCCGCAGGCCGGCGCAGTCGGCCGGACGGCATAGGATCGACGGCGCTGGTCCAGATGTTTTGCGTCGTCGCGCGGGCCGGAACGGGGTGCCCGGACCTGGCCGGCGCGCATCGGCCCTGGCCGGATGGCCGGCGCCGCTGCCCGGGCCGCCGCGCGGGCGCGCCGATCCCGTATAATCGGGCGTTCAGAATCAATCAGTCAGCAGGCGCATCCGTCGATGACGCCGGACATAGCCAGGACGTCCCCAGCACGCCATGAAAGCCTCCGAAATCCGCGAGAAATTCCTCAAGTTCTTCGAATCGAAGGGCCATACGATCGTCCGTTCGTCGAGCCTCGTGCCCGGCAACGACCCGACGTTGCTCTTTACCAATTCGGGAATGGTGCAGTTCAAAGATGTGTTCCTCGGCGCGGAATCGCGTCCGTATTCGCGCGCCACGACCTCGCAGCGCAGCGTGCGCGCGGGCGGCAAGCACAACGACCTCGAAAACGTCGGCTATACCGCGCGTCATCACACGTTCTTCGAAATGCTGGGCAACTTCTCGTTCGGCGACTATTTCAAGCGCGACGCGATCCACTACGCGTGGGAACTGCTGACGGGCGTGTATCAACTGCCCAAAGACAAACTGTGGGTCACCGTCTATCACGAAGACGACGAAGCGCACGACATCTGGGCGAAAGAAGTCGGCGTGCCGGTCGAGCGCATCATCCGCATCGGCGACAACAAGGGCGCGCGTTACGCGTCGGACAACTTCTGGCAGATGGCCGACGTCGGCCCGTGCGGTCCGTGCTCGGAAATCTTCTACGACCACGGTCCGGACGTGTGGGGCGGCCCGCCGGGATCGCCCGACGAAGACGGCGACCGCTACATCGAGATCTGGAATCTCGTGTTCATGCAGTTCAGCCGCGACGCGCAAGGCAACATGACGCCGCTGCCCAAGCAGTGCGTCGACACCGGCATGGGCCTCGAACGTATTGCGGCCGTGCTCCAGCACGTTCACAGCAACTACGAAATCGACCTGTTCCAGGCGCTGATCAAGGCAGCGGGTCGCGAGACCGGCGTTGAAGATCTGACCAACAATTCGCTGAAGGTGATCGCCGATCACATCCGCGCGTGCTCGTTCCTGATCGTCGACGGCGTGATTCCGGGCAACGAAGGCCGCGGCTACGTGCTGCGCCGTATCGTGCGCCGCGCGATCCGTCACGGCTACAAGCTCGGCCGCAAGGGTTCGTTCTTCAACCGGATGGTTGCGGATCTGGTGGCGCAGATGGGCGACGCGTATCCGGAACTGAAGGAAGCGGAACAACGCGTGACCGACGTGCTGCGTCAGGAAGAAGAGCGCTTCTTCGAAACGATCGAGCACGGCATGTCGATTCTCGAAGGCGCGCTGGCCGATCTGGACGCGAAGGGCAGCAAGACGCTCGACGGCGAACTGGCGTTCAAGCTGCACGACACGTACGGCTTCCCGCTCGACCTGACCGCCGACGTCTGCCGCGAACGCGAAATGACGGTGGACGAAGCCGCGTTCGACGAAGCCATGGCGCGTCAGCGCGACCAGGCGCGCGCGGCCGGCAAGTTCAAGATGGCGCAGGGCCTCGAATACTCGGGCGCGAAGACCACGTTCCACGGCTACGAAAACATCGTGTTCGACGACGCGAAGGTCATTGCGCTGTATGTGGACGGCGCGTCGGTGCAACAGGCCGCGCAAGGCCAGCAGGCGGTCGTCGTGCTCGATCACACGCCGTTCTACGCGGAATCGGGCGGTCAGGCGGGCGATCAGGGCTTGCTCGCGAACGCCGCCGTGCGCTTTGCTGTCGCCGATACCCTGAAGGTTCAGGCTGATGTCGTCGGTCATCACGGCACGGTCGAACAGGGCTCGCTGAAGGTAGGCGACGTCGTGAAGGCGGAAATCGACACGATTCGCCGCGCCCGCACCGCGCGCAATCACTCGGCCACCCACCTGATGCACAAGGCATTGCGTGAAGTGCTGGGTTCGCACGTGCAGCAGAAGGGCTCGCTGGTCGACGCCGACAAGACCCGTTTCGACTTCGCGCACAACGCGCCGATGACCGACGAACAGATCCGTCAGGTCGAAGCCATCGTCAACGCGGAAGTGCTGGCGAACGCGCCCGGCATCGTACAGGTGATGTCGTACGACGAAGCGGTGAAGGGCGGCGCAATGGCGCTGTTCGGTGAAAAGTACGGCGACGAAGTGCGCGTGCTCGACCTCGGTTTCTCGCGTGAGCTGTGCGGCGGTACGCACGTGAACCGCACCGGCGATATCGGTCTGTTCAAGATCGTGATGGAAGGCGGCGTCGCGGCAGGTATCCGCCGCGTCGAAGCCATCACCGGCGACAACGCCGTGCGTTTCGTGCAAGACCTGGATGCGCGTATCAATGCGGCGGCTGCCGTGCTGAAGGCGCAACCGTCGGAACTCACGCAGCGCATCACCCAGGTTCAGGATCAGGTGAAGGCGCTGGAAAAAGAACTGGGCGCGCTGAAGTCGAAGATGGCGTCGAGCCAGGGCGACGAACTCGCCGGTCAGGCCATCGACGTATCCGGCGTGCAGGTGCTGGCCGCAACGCTCGAAGGTGCGGACGTGAAGACGCTGCGCGAAACGGTCGACAAGCTGAAAGACAAGCTGAAGAGCGCGGCGATCGTGCTGGCGTCGGTTGACGGCGGCAAGGTCAGCCTGATCGCGGGTGTGACGCCGGACGCAAGCAAGAAGGTCAAGGCGGGCGAACTCGTGAACTTCGTCGCGCAGCAGGTCGGCGGCAAGGGCGGCGGTCGTCCGGACATGGCGCAGGCTGGCGGCACCGAACCGGCAAACCTGCCGGCGGCGCTGGCAGGCGTGCAAGGCTGGGTGGCCGCGCAGCTTTGAGCGCGTAGCGTTTTCAGGTGATCTGGCGCACGTGGCAATCCGCGTGCGCTGATAAAAAAGCCGTGAGTCCGACAGGACTCACGGCTTTTTTTGCTTTGTGCGCTGCGACCGGCCCCGGCATCGAAGCCGAATATCCCGTTAGACCGGCACGGCACTGACGCCGACATCGTCGGTCACCGTTTTTTCCGTTTCCGGCTGTAGATTCCCGTTCTCGACCAGCGCTCGACGCAACGCATTGAGCGCCGCCGAAAAATGCCCGCGACGCCAGATCAGCAAGGTCTCGATCGGCGCGAGATCGTCGAGCGGATGAACCGCGACCTCACGCGTTTCGTTCATCAGGCCGAGCACCGAGCGCGGCGCCACCGCCACGCCCGCACCCGCCGCGACACACGCGACGATCGCGTGATACGAGCCGAGTTCCAGCACGCGGGCCGGCCGCAAACCGTTCTCGATGTACCACTTCTCGACATAAGTCCGGTACGCGCAACCCTGCTCGAACGCAATCAGTGTGGACAGCGCGATATCGCCTGCCGCGCGGATCGGCCGATGCCCGCGCGGCGTCAGCATCACCAGTTCTTCACGAAACACCGGCACGCTTTCGAAGATGTCGCCCAACGACGAGCGCACATCGAGCGGCGTCGCGACCAGCGCCGCGTCCACCTCGTACTCGCGCACGAGATCGATCAGATGGCCGGTCGTGCCGGTTCGCAATTCGAGCGCAACGTCCGGCCACGCCTGGTGATACTGCGCGAGCAGCGCCGGCAGACGGCTTGCCGCGACGCTTTCCATCGTGCCGAGCCGCAAACGGCCTTGCGGCCGGTCGTCGCGGACCGCGTGGCGCGCTTCGTCGGCGAGTGCCAGCAGGCGTTCGGCATAGGGCAGCAGCGTTTCTCCTGCGGGCGTCAGCACGAGCCGCCGGCCGTCGCGGATAAACAGTTCGGTGCCGAGTTGTTCCTCGAGCTGCTTGATTCGCGTCGTCACGTTCGATTGAACGCGGTTGAGCTTCGCGGCAGCGCGCGTGACGCCGTTTTCGCGGACGACCGCGCGAAAAATCGTCAGGGCGGCGAGATCCATGATTCTCTCCGGGCGATGAATGTGATCTAAATTATTCATTTTTCGTGATCGAAAGGTCAAGCTAAGATGAAATGACCGATTCCACCGCGCCCGACCGGGGCGCAGAAGACGACGCCCGATGACCGACCTTCCCCATACCGCCGACACGTCGGCGACGCACGCCGCGCGGACCGCCGCCAGTTCCGCGCTGAACGATCATCCGCACAGCGAGCGCGGCGCCGCCCGCCGCGCCGCGCTCGGCTGCGCGATCGCGCTGGCGGTTGCGCTCGGCATCGGCCGGTTCGCGTTCACGCCGCTGCTGCCGTTGATGCTGCACGGCGGCATGATCGACATTCGCCACGGCGGCTGGCTGGCTTCGGCGAACTACGCCGGTTATTTCGTCGGCGCTGTCACCTGCGCGGCGTTGCGCATCCCGCACGCGCGGATGGTGCGACTCGGCCTCGTCGTCACGACTGTGTTGACGCTGTCGATGGGCGTGACGTCGGCGTTCTGGTTCTGGGCCGTGGTCCGCTTCGTCGGCGGCGCGGTCAGCGCGTGGACGTTCGTGTTCGCCTCGCAGTGGGGATTGCGGCGGCTCGCGTTGCTCGGCGCGCATGGGTGGAGCGGGGTGATCTATACGGGGCCGGGCGTCGGTATCGTCGCGACCGGTTTGCTGGTGAGCGTCGCGGGCGGCATGGGTGCGAACGCCGGCTGGATCGGCTTCGGCGTGATTGCGCTGTTGCTGTCGGCGCTGGTCTGGCCGGTATTCGTCGATGATCGCGCGGCGGCGGTGAGCGGCGCGCTCAATGCGTCTTCGAACGCCACGGCCCGGGCACATCCCGCGACTTCGTCCCCGACGCAAACCCATGCCGATCCCCATCGCGCCGATGCGTTCTGGCTTGTCGTGCTCTACGGCATTCCCGGCTTCGGCTACATCATTACTGCCACCTTCCTGCCGGTGATCGCGCGTCACGCGTTGCCGGGTTCGAGCTGGCCCGACCTCTTCTGGCCGATGTTCGGCGCGGCGCTGATCGTCGGCGCGCTGGTCGCTGCGCGTTTGCCGTTGCACTGGGACAACCGCAGTCTGCTGGCCGGATGCTACGTGGTGCAATCGGTCGGCGTCGCGCTCGGGATGATCTGGCCGAGCGCCGGTGGTTTCGCAATGGGCAGCGTGCTCGCCGGCCTGCCGTTCACGGCGATTACGCTGTTTGCGATGCGCGAAGCGCGCCGCTTGCGAGGCGATCACGCGGCCGGTCTGATGGGCTATGCGACCGCCGCATACGGGATCGGTCAGATTGCCGGTCCGCTGGTCGCGGCGCCGATCGCCGCGCACACCGGTTCATTCTCACCGGCGTTGTGGATTGCAGCAGGATCGTTGATGGTCGGGGCTGCCGGGTTGATGGCGGTGGTGAAGATGCCACGTCGGCAGGACGGGCCGCCCGATTGCGGGTGCCGGTAGTTCGCATGCGTGCAGCGCATGCATGCATCAAACGCATGGTTCGCGACGGCGATTCGCGCGATCCATGCGCACAGCGCATCGAGGTATGGTCCGCGCATCGTCTCGCATGCGCCGGACGCATGCATGCGCGCCACGCATGCATATCGGTCGCGGCGTCGCGTGCAGAAGTCTCACGCATCGCAAAGGGTCGCACTAAAATGACCGCTTCCCGGTCCTTCCCTTGCGCCCGTCGCCGGGTGCGTCGCCCGATATGCAACATTTCGCGTCCGATAACTACGCAGGCATTTGCCCCGAAGCGCTCGATGCGCTGATCGCCGCCAACAACAGCGGCCACGAACCCGCTTACGGCGACGACTCCTGGACCAATCAGGTTTGCGACCGTATCCGCGACCTGTTCCAGACCGATTGCGAAGTGTTCTTCGTCTTCAACGGCACGGCCGCCAACTCGCTGGCGCTGGCCTCGTTGTGCCAGTCGTATCACTCGGTGATCTGCCATGAACTCGCGCATATCGAAACCGACGAATGCGGCGGCCCCGAGTTTTTCTCGGGCGGCTCGAAACTGCTGACCGCGCCAGGCGTCGGCGGCAAACTGACACCGGACGCGATCGAAGCCGTCATCACGCGTCGCGCCGACATTCACTATCCCAAGCCTAAAGTCGTGACGCTGACGCAATCGACGGAAGTGGGCACCGTCTACACCGTCGAAGAAATCCGCGCGATTGCCGCGATTGCGAAACGCCGTCATCTGAAAGTGCATATGGACGGCGCGCGCTTCGCCAATGCCGTCGCCGCGCTCGACGTGCATCCGTCCGAAATCACGTGGCGCGCCGGGGTCGACGTGCTGTGCTTCGGCGGCACCAAGAACGGCTTGCCGGTCGGCGAGGCCGTGGTGTTTTTCGACCGCACGCTCGCCGACGACTTCGCGTATCGCCTGAAACAGGCTGGACAGCTTGCATCGAAGATGCGCTTTATTTCCGCGCCGTGGCTCGGTCTGCTCGACAACGATGTCTGGCTGCGCAATGCCCGTCATGCGAACGCGATGGCCCAACTGCTGCAAGCGCGGCTCGCGGAAATTCCGGGCGTCAGCATCATGTTCCCGTCCGAATCGAATGCGGTGTTCGCGCAGCTGCCGCCGGTGGTCTCGAAGGCAATGCGCGCACGCGGCTGGAAATTTTACGAGTTCATCGGCGCGGGCGGTTGCCGCCTGATGTGCGCGTGGGACACGCAGCCGGAAACCGTCGAACGCTTCGCCGCCGACGTCCGCGAACTCTGTGCCTTGTAGTGCAAGGCGGCTTGAAACCGCAGTAAAAAGCGATCAGAACCACCATAAGACTATCGAGCCCGACATGACCGATTACCGTTTTTGCCCCCGATGCGCGACGCCGTTGACCGAACGCACCGATCCCGAACACGAAGGCGCGCGCGTTCGTCAGGTCTGTCCGGACCCGACGTGCGGCTATGTGCACTGGAACAATCCGCTGCCGGTCGTCGCGGCAATCGTCGAATACGAAGGCAAGATCCTGCTCGCGCGCAACGCGGCCTGGCAGGAAGGGATGTTCGCGCTGATCACCGGTTTCCTCGAAAACGGTGAGACGCCGGAAGAGGGCATCGCGCGCGAGGTCCGAGAGGAAACCGCGCTCGAAACGGAGACGGTCGAACTGATCGGCGTGTACGAATTCATCCGTAAAAACGAGCTGATCATTGCGTATCACGTGAAGGCATACGGCACCATCGCGTTGTCGCCGGAGTTACTCGAATACCGGCTGGTCGAACCGGCGAAGCTGCGTCCGTGGCGTGCCGGAACCGGTCAGGCGCTGGGCGAATGGATGCGGCGGCGCGGCCTGCCGTTCGAGTTCGTCGAACGTCCCGGACAATGACGGAGCGGCCGATGAATACACCGACCACCACGAACAAGCCGATTGCCGGAACGCGCGACGGGTACCGCCATTTTCTGTCCATTCCCACCCGCTGGATGGACAACGACGTGTACGGACATGTGAACAACGTCGTCTACTACAGCTATTTCGACACGGTCGTGAACGAGTATCTGATCCGCAGCGGCGTGCTCGATTTCGAGCGCGGCGCGACGATCGGACTGGTGGTCGAAACGCAGTGCAACTACTTCGCGTCGATTGCGTTTCCGGATCGTGTCGAAGCCGGTTTGCGCGTCACGCGTCTCGGCGCGACGAGCGTGCGCTACGAGGTCGGGCTGTTTCGCGACGGCGAAGCGCAGGCGTGCGCGCAAGGTCACTTCGTGCATGTCTACGTGGATCGTGAATCGCGTCGTCCGGTGAGCTTGCCCGCACCGTTGCGCGCCGCGCTCGAACCGTTGCTCGTGCAACCGGACTAGCGCGTGCAGTCGTTCGTTATCGATGCGTTGAACGGCGTCTCGTACGGGCTGCTGCTGTTCATGCTGTCCGCGGGACTCACGCTGATTTTCAGCATGCTGGGCGTGCTCAACTTCGCGCACGCGAGCTTCTACATGCTCGGCGCATACGTCGGCTTTTCCGTGGCTGCGTATGCGGGTTTCTGGCTCGCGCTGGTGATCGCGCCGCTGATCGTCGGTGCAATCGGGGCGGCGCTGGAACGCTGGCTGTTGCGCCGCGTGAGACCGCACGGCCATCTCGCCGAACTCCTGCTGACCTTCGGCGCGGCTTATCTGATCGCCGAAGGGGTGAAGCTCGGCTGGGGTTTGAGCGCATTGAACGCGCGCATTCCCGCCATTCTCGACGGCCCGCTGTTCACGGTGTACGGCGCGGCGTTTCCGCGCTATCGCGCGTTCATGATGGCGGTTTCGATCGCGATGCTCGGCGTGTTGTACGCGAGCTTGCGTGTGTCGAAGGCGGGTCTGATCGTGCGCGCCGCGTTGACGCACCCGCATGCTGTCGAAGCGTTGGGCCATGACGTGCCCCGCGTATTCACCGGCGTGTTCGCAACCGGCACCGCGCTCGCCGCGCTTGCGGGCGTGATCGGCGCGCCGTTGTTCGTGATCGAACCAGCGATGGCCGACTCGGTCGGCTCGATCGTGTTCGTCGTGGTCGTGATCGGCGGTTTGGGCTCGCTTGGCGGGGCGCTGGTGGCGTCGTTGATCGTCGGCTGTGCTCAGACGTTCGCCGTCACCAGCGACGCGTCGCTGGGCGCGCTGGTCGATCTGCTCGGCATGGGGTTCGCGCTGCCGTCCGCGTGGGACGCGCTGACGCTCGCGCAACTCGCGCCGTTGCTGCCGTATCTGATGCTGGTCGCGGTGCTGGCACTGCGGCCGCGTGGTCTGTTCGGGCGGCGCGATGACGAACTCTGAGCGCCTCGTGTTCCAGCGGCGGTGGACGGCGTACCTGCCGTGGCTCGCGTTGATTGCGCTGCTCGCGATTCCGCCTTGCGTTGCGCCACAAAGCTGGTTGCTGGCCTATCTCGCGCAGACCGCGACGATGATCGTGTTCGCGCTGTCGTACAACCTGCTGCTCGGCGAAACCGGCTTGTTGTCGTTCGGTCACGCCGCGTATGCGGGGCTCGGCGCGTTGTTCGCCGCGCGCGTCTTCAATACCGGCTTGTTGCCGTTACCCGCGATGCCGCTGATCGGCGGGATCGGCGGCGCGCTGGCGGGTGTGATCTTCGGCTTCGTCTCGACGCGCCGCGCGGGCACCGCATTCGCGATGATCACGCTCGGCATCGGCGAACTCGTTGCGGCCGCGGCGTGGACCTTGCCCGACTGGTTCGGCGGTGAGGCGGGCGTACCGATCGACCGCGCGAGCGGCGTGCCCTTTGCTTCACTGACATTCGGCCCCGCACGCGAAGCGTATGCGTTGATCGCCGTGTGGTGCGTGATCGCGTGCGTCGCGATGGCGGCGCTGTCGCGCACGCCGCTGATGCGACTCGCGAATGCGGTCCGCGACAACCCGACGCGCGCGGCCGCGATCGGATGTTATCCGCGTCGCGTGCGGTATGCCGTCGTCGTCACGTCCGGGTTTTTCGCGGGTATCGCAGGCACGCTCGGCCTGATCAACCTCGAACTCGTATCGACCGAAAGCGTGGGCATGCTGCGCTCCGGCGCGGTGCTGATCGCGACGGTGATCGGCGGCACCGGCGCCTTCTTCGGACCGGTTGCCGGTGCAGTTGCGCTAACGTTTTTCAGCGTCGCGGTTGCGAGCATGACGCGTGCATGGCTGCTGTATCTCGGCCTGTTTTTCGTCGTGATCGTCGTCGCGGCGCCCGACGGTATGGCCGGATTCGCGCAGCGCCAACGCGCCCGCATCGCCGTGTCCGGATGGCGACCTTGTGCGGGCGCGTATCTGAACAGTGCGATTGCAACGGGCGCGTGGTCCGTCGCGGTGGTGCTGATCGTGCAGACCGCGTATGCGGTGCAATTCGGCGTCGATGGCGGCGAGAGCCTGCCTTGGGGTCTCGCCACCAACAGCGCTTCCGTGATGCGGCTATCCGGCGCGCTGCTTGCGCTGATATGCGTCGGCGGGCTTGCCACGCATCGTGCGTCGCGTGCGTGGCGACAACTCGACGCGAGCGCGTCGCTTGACGTTGAAACCGCATACGGAGACGCGCGATGACATTCGCCCTGTCCGTGCAACAGGTGACCAAACGCTACGGCGCGACGCAGATTTTGCGCGGCGTCGATCTCGCGATCGATCCGGGTGAACGTCACGCATTGATCGGACCGAACGGCGCTGGAAAATCGACGCTGTTCAACCTGATCGCCGGTAATCAGCGGCCCAATCGCGGACGCATCGAACTCTACGGTGCGGACATCACGCGTGTCGCGCCCGCCGCGATTTGCCGTCGCGGACTCGCGCGCAGTTTCCAGACCACCAGCGTATTCGCGCGCCTGACCGTGTTCGACAACCTGCGCTGCGCGGCGAGCATCGCCGAGCGCGATCGCGCGCGCTGGTGGCAACGTTTCAGCGGTTCGCCGGCAGTCGATTCGCGCGCAACGGACATTCTCGACGCAGTGGGCCTGGCCGCGAAACGTGACGTGCTGGCCGGCGCTCTGAGCTACGCGGAACAACGTGCACTGGACCTCGGCATTGCGCTGGCGAGCGGTGCGCATACCTTGCTGCTGGATGAACCGACCGCCGGGATGAATCGCGCCGAGGCCGCGCGCGCGATCGAGTTGATTCGCACCATCACGGCGGGGCGCACGCTGCTGATGGTCGAACACGATATGGACGCGGTGTTCGGTCTTGCCGACCGCATTTCGGTGCTTGTACAAGGGCGCGTGATCGCAACCGGCACACCGTCGGCGATCCGCGCGGACCCGGCAGTGCAGGCCGCGTATCTCGGTGCGGCCGATGGAGCGCTCGCATGAGCGCGCTGTTGCGGATCGATGCGCTGCGCGCATGGCACGGAACGAGTCAGGCGCTGTTCGGTGTGAACCTGCATATCGATGCAGGTGAAGTCGTTGCACTCGTCGGGCGCAACGGTTCCGGCCGCTCGACGCTGGCGCGCGCGGTCATGGGTCTGGTTCGCATCGAAGGCGGCTTGCAGTTCGACGGTCATGCATTGAACGGGCTGCGCACTTTTCAGATTGCACGGCTTGGCATCGGTTACGTGCCGGAGCATCGCGACGTGTTTCCAGGCTTGAGCGTTCACGAGAACCTGGTGCTCGGCGTGGCGTCGCGCGGCCGTCCGCCGCGCTTTTCGTTCGACGATGCGTACACGCTATTTCCGGTGCTGAAAGAACGACAACGCACGCGTGCCGGAGCGTTGTCGGGCGGCGAGCAGCAGATGCTGACGCTTGCGCGCGCATTGCTGGGCGATCCCGATCTGCTCGTCATCGACGAACCGACCGAAGGGCTCGCCGGTCAGGTGATCGTCCAGGTGGCGGACTGTCTGAAGATGCTGCGCGAGCGGGGCATTGCAATGCTGTTGATCGAGCAACGGCTGGCGATAGCGCGCGGACTCGCGAATCGGGTCGCGGTGATGGGGCGCGGCGAAATCGTGTTCGATGGTTCACTCGATGCACTCGAACAGCACGCCGATGTGAAGCGTGCGTGGCTCGGCGTGGGCTAGGCACGCCACAGTCTGGCCGTGCGCGCCCGGTGTGCTGTTTGAATCTCACGGCAGCGGCGCGCTTCAGCCCTTGTCCATGCGGTTTCCGGGCAGGTTCGCTATCCATTTCAAACGCTTGACCGTTTGGTAATCCTCCTCCAGAAATGTTGTCGGCAGCGCGGCCGCAAAGCAAGACAATCGGATCACAGGCCGTTGATGGACGCGACGCTTCGCATGCGTGCACGTCATGGCTCAAGATAATCCCGAGCGTCGTGCGATGCGTGACGGCCTGAAGAGGGAGGAGACATCATGAAGGCGTCATCGATCCATGCGCGTGCGTCATGCGTGAATTCATGCATGAATGCCGCGCGCGTTGTTCGTTCGACTCGCGCCGCACGATATGCGGTGTTGCTCGGCGTGGTCGTATGGATGTCGGCCTGCGCCGACGCGAATTCGACCTCGGCCTCGACCTCGACCGATACCGCGTCCGCGTCGCCGGTCGCCGCACAGCCGACCCGAACCGACGCCGACATCCTGCCGAAACGCACAGACTCGCGACCCTCGCTGGAAATCGCCAAAAGCCGCCAGCTCGCCGGCGAACAACGCATCGCCGCGCGCATTCCGTCGGCAAGCGGAATGACCGAACAGCGGAACCGTCCGTTGACGTTGCGGGATTCCGGCATCGATGGTTCGATGATGTTCGCGCGCGATGTCGATTTTCGGGTGACCGGCGAGATCGGCTTCATGATTCATGACATGGCCGCGACGCTCGTGCCGACGCATCCCGGCGCACCGATCGTATTCGACGATCCGACGAGTGTGACCATCGACGTGCATCGCGGCCACGTCACGCTGAATAGCGCGAAGCTGACAGCGATTTTCGACCGCTACCTGTTTCAGTACCAAGGTTCGCCGCTGCGCAATATGCGGGTCGAGCCACAGGACGGACAGTTGCGCATTACCGGTGAAATGCATCGCGACGGCTGGGTGCCGATCGTATTGACCGGCACGCTATCGATGCGAAATCCGGATGAACTCGTGTTCCATCCCGAGCACGTCGAAGTGGCGGGTGTGGGTGCGGACCGGTTGATGCAGGCCGCGCATGTGAAGATGGCCGATCTGTTGAAAGTCGATACGCCGATTGCCCGTCTCGATGGCGACGACGTCGTGATGCAGGTCGCGAAGCTGACGCCGCCGCCCGCATTGAAAATGACCATCGTAGAAATACAGACCACGCCTGCAGGTGTCGATTTCACGCTCGACGACCATGCGTTGCAACGTATCGACTGGCCTGCGTCGATGCCCGCGCGCGGCATGCTGGTGCAAGGCGGCGACGTCAAATTCATGCGCTCGATGCCGATGAATATCGACATGACGCTCACACCGACCGACGCGAAAGCGTCGTTCGTACTCGATCTTTATCATTACCGCGAGCAGATGGCCGCAGGCTATTTCACGTTCGACGAAGCCGGTGCACTGAACGTGCATTTGCCTTCTTATCCGGCACTCGCCGCGCACGATGCAACGACGGTATCGGGCGTCGCATCGACCGGCACGGCCAGTGCCCGCTACAACGACAGCTTTATTCGCGCGCAGCAATTCGCGCTCGCGCAAGCGCGTCTGCATTGGCAGCAATTGCCTGCGAGCACGCGTAGCACGACCGAGGCCCGTGCGATACCGGTCAGCGCCCGCACGAATCTGTCGGGCGTGAATATGGCGAAGCCGGGCACCGCGTTTGTCGATGAGCGTCATTCGACCCATGCGGCGCCACTGATTCATGTGCAGAACGTGGACTTCTACGTCGCGGGCAGAATCGGTTTTCACGTGCGGTCGCTGGACGCGCAGATGGTCCCGAAAACGCCGGGGCAACCGGTCGATCTGGACGATCCGGATCAGTACGATATTCACATCATCGAAGGCGAAGTGGTGGAGCCGTGGCCTGCGATGGCCGCACTATTCAACGACTATCTGCTCGACTATCAGCCGCGATCGTTGAACGATCTGCAACTGAAGCCGGTTGACGGTGCGTTGCAGGTAACGGGCGGCATCAAGCTGTGGAATCACTTTCCGGGCGTGTGGTTGCCGACCACGATGAGCGGCACGCTCGTCGCGCGTGACGAGCGTCATCTCGTCTATTCGCCGACATCGGTGAAGGTGTTGGGCGTGCCGCAGGCGGGCTTGCTGAAGGCGCTGGATATCCCACTGGCGTCGTTGACGCCATTTATGCGCAAAGGTGTGGCCTTGCAAGGCAATGAACTTGTGTTCGATCAGTACTCGGTGTTCCCTGCGCCGTTGCTGAAGGGGCGTCTCGCGAGCGCGACGGTGACGGACGAAGGACTCGTCCTGAAGTTCAAGCGTGACAGCGGCATCGCCACCGCGCGGCCGCCTGCATCGTCGGGGAAAAGTTTTGTGTGGATCGAAGGCGGCGATATCAAGATGTTCAACTCGCTGGTCGTGAACGGACGCACCTTCATTCGCGATTCATCGCGAGCCAACGATATGAAATTCGATCTCTACGGGTATCGCCGCGATGTGGCGAAGGGCACCGTCCGGATGAGCGAGGACGGCGCGCTGCTCGTCGATCTGAACCATTGACGTTGCGATGCGATGACACACGCGTTCACTTGAGCATCCATTCATGGGCCGGATCGTTCTTGAAGTGCCACACGCGTTTGCCGCCTGCCATCACGTTCAGATAGTACGAGTCATAGCCGACCGGCACCACGACCGGGTGATAGCCTTTAGGCACCATCACCACATCGTGATTTTCGACCGCCATCGATTCGTCGATATCTCTTGAATCCGTATAGACCCGCTGAAATGCAAAGCCCTGCGGCGGATTCAGACGGTGATAGTAAGTCTCTTCGAGCGAGCTCTCGACGGGTATGTTGTCGGTATCGTGCTTATGCGGCGGGTAGCTGGACGCATGGCCGCCCGGCGTCCGTACTTCGACCACCAGCAGGCTCTCTGCAACTGCCGTTTCCGGCAGGATATCGCATACGTAGCGCGTATTGAGGCCGGTGCCGCGCGTCGAACGCTTCATCGTCGATGGATCGATCAACCGCGCGGGATGGGTTCCCGTGGCGGGGGCGCTCGCCACGCCCACTTCCGCATCGCGATTCGCGCGTACTGTCACGCGCACGCCAGGCGGAAAATACACCGCATACGGCGACGCATCTTCGAACACGCTATCGCGCGAGCCGAGTGCGTGCCAAGTCTGATCGTCGGACTCGATATCCACCGCGCCGGACAGCACCACGATGCACACTTCGCGCGATGGCTCGAACACGTGCGCCACTTCATTCGTGGCCAACCGGTACGCGGCGAATCCCACATATCGCCAACCGGCCGACGCTGGTGTCACGCGTGCAATCGTCTGGCCTTCGCGCTGTGCTTTAACTAGCAAGCTCATGCTGCCTCCTTCGTATCCAGTGGTGCGTCGACCAGACTGCGCAGCGTGCGATAGCCTTTGTCCGCGTAAGCATAAGACGGTGCGACGACCGGGTCCTGTTCCGCTTCGACCACGAGCCAGCCCTGATAACCATGCTGCTTCAGACGCGCGATGATCGACGGGAAATCGATCGCGCCGTCGCCCGGAACGGTGAACGCGCCATTCAATACCGCATCTAGAAAACTCCAGTTCCGGTTGCGCGCGAGCTTCATCACAGCCGGTCGCACATCCTTGCAATGCACATGGCAGACCCGCGCGATATGTTTGTCGAGCATCACGAGCGGATCGCCGCCGGCAAACGTGATGTGCCCCGCATCGAATAACAGGCCGACTGCATCGCCTGTGCGTGCCATCAGCTTGTCGACATCGGCGGGTGTCTCGACATAGGCACCCATGTGATGGTGATAGGCAAGCCGGACGCCACGACTCAACGTATAGCGCGCAAACTCATCGACGCGCGCGGCATAGGCGTCCCATTGCGCGTCGCTAAAGAATCGCGGCCGCTGATACAACGGTTGCTGTGCGCCCTGAATGGAGTCGGCCACTTCACCGTAGACCATCACGGTCGCGCCGTTCTTAGCGAGCAGTTCCAGATGCGCGCCGACTTCCGCAATCTCGTCGGCCACACTGCGTCGTGCGAGCCGCCCGGAATACCAGCCCGATACCAGCGATAAATCGCATTGGGCTAACAACGCGTTGAGCGCGTCGGGGTCGCGCG
Organism: Paraburkholderia sp.; assembly: GCF_028283785.1. Classification (GTDB taxonomy): domain Bacteria; phylum Pseudomonadota; class Gammaproteobacteria; order Burkholderiales; family Burkholderiaceae; genus Paraburkholderia. The sequence goes on from NZ_JAPWKB010000019.1 coordinate 719,045, forward strand.
GAAACTTGTTGCCGAGTTCGAAACCCTGGTAGCCGATCTTGCGACCTTCGGTGAGCGCGACCTCGAGCGGTGTCTCGCCGCCCAGTGATGGCAGATCGTCGTTCATCCATGACAGTGGATTGATACCGATACGTACGTCGAAAGCATTCATACGAGCGTCCTCAGTGACGGGCTTAATCTTGAGTGCCAGGGCCGATATCGGCGCGCTTCGCCGCATCGTCGCCGTGAGCGCGTTGAGCGCGTTGATCGAGTTGCGCTTCGTAGGCCGCGCGCGCGTCGTTCACGGCGGTACGTGACGACACTTCTGGAACGGCGACCTCCCACCACCAGCCGCCGTCGTCGGTGGTGCGCGCGGCGTCGGTGTCGATGCTGATGACGTAAGTGCGGTCGGCCGCGCGCGCGCGTTGCAACGCGGCGTCGAGTTCGCCGACATTTGCGACGTGTTCCGCATGCGCGCCGAGCGCGCGCGCGTGCATCGCGAAATCGATCGACGGTGCGCCGAGCGGACCTTGCGCGCAGTCTTCGAACATATTGTTGAACGGCGCACCGCCACACGCCTGCTGCAAGCGATTGATGCACCCGTAACCGCGATTATCGAGTACCACCACGATCAGTTTCGCGCCTAGCATGACCGACGTCGCGATCTCGCTGTTCATCATCAGATAGCTGCCGTCGCCGACCATCACGATCACGTCGCGCTCGGGCCGCGCGAGTTTTGCGCCGAGGCCGCCCGCAATTTCGTAACCCATGCACGAGTAGCCGTATTCGACGTGATACGCGCCCGGCCGACCTGCGCGCCACAGCTTGTGCAGTTCCGCAGGCAAGGTGCCCGCCGCGCACACGACGATGTCGTGCGACGCCGACTCCGGATGCGAGCGCTGGACTGCACCGATCACGTCGGCGTCGTAGGGCAACACGGCATCTTCCTGCGTCGCATGCGTGATCGCGCCGACCGATTCACGCCATTGCGCACTGAGTTGTCGCGCGCGTTCCGTCCATGCGCTGTGCGCATGCCAGTCATGCACGCATGCGCCAAGCGCATCGAGTGCCATGCGTGCGTCGGATTCGACGGTCTGCGCATGATGTTTGAGTCCGTCGAATGCGTTCGGATTGATGGCGATGACGTCGGCCTGCGTGAACAGCGTATTCGAGCCGGTCGTGAAATCCTGCAGGCGCGTGCCGATTGCAAGCACGCAATCGGCATCGTGCGCGAGCGCATTCGCGGCGGGTGAGCCGGTAACGCCGAGCGCGCCGGCGTTCAACGGATCGTCCCATGCGAGCGCGCCTTTTCCCGCCTGCGTTTCAGCGACGGGAATGCCATGCGCGCTTGCGAATGCGCGTAGCGCATCGGTCGCGCGGCCGTACAGAACGCCGCCACCGGCGACGATCAAAGGCCGCTGCGATTGCTTCAGACGCGCGACGCTTCGCGCGATTTCATCGGCGCGCGGAGCGGGCGCATGCAACGTGACGACGCGAGGTGCAAAGAACGCCAGCGGGAAGTCGTACGCGGCGGCCTGCACGTCCTGCGGCAACGCGAGCGTGACCGGACCGCATAACGCAGCGTCGGTCAGCACACGGATTGCACGCGGCAACGCCGTCAGCAATTGAGCCGGATGCACGATGCGATCGAAGTAACGGGAGACAGGCTTTAGCGCATCGTTCGCGGAAATGCCGCCGTCGTGAAAGTCTTCGACCTGCTGCAAGACCGGGTCGGGCGCGCGCGACACGAACGTGTCGCCGGGCAACAGCAGCACCGGCAAGCGGTTCACATGCGCGAGTGCAGCCGCGGTGACGAGATTGGTCGCGCCCGGCCCGATCGACGTGGTCACGGCCATCATGCGTCTGCGAAATTGCGCCTTCGCATAGGCAATCGCGCTGTGCGCCATCGCCTGCTCGTTGTGCGCCCGGAAGGTCGGCAGCGCGTCGCGATGCTGATACAGCGCTTCGCCGATGCCCGCCACGTTGCCGTGTCCGAAGATTGCGAATACACCTGCAAACAGGGGCTCGTCGCCGTTGCCGTCTTCGGTCTCGACGCGTTGCGCGGCCAGATAGCGGATCAAGGCCTGTGCCATCGTCAGACGGATCGTCCGCGAACGGCTGTCCGGAACATGCGGCGCGCCGGTCGTGCCCGCGACGGTATCGTGGTCCAGCACACGCTTGTTCATGCCGCCTGCTCCTGATGAACCGCGGTCGGGTGCGTCGCAGCCGGGTCTGTCGCGTCACGCTGGCTGCGTGTGTCGCGCCACGCGGCAATCAAGGTTTCGAACGCATGACGTACGCGCATGACAAGATCGTCGTCGCCGATTTCACCGGCGAGCCACGCGCGGCTCGGCTCATGGAAGATCGTGCGGCCCACGGTGAAGCCACGGCATGACGACGCATGCGCGGCTGCACGAAAGCCCTCGGTCAACTGTTCGATGCTCGCGGACAAGCCCAGTAACACCACGCCACGGCAGTACGGATCGCGCTCGGCGATCAGCGCATCGATTGCGCGCCATTGGGCGGCGTCCATCGCTTCGAGCTTCCACCATTCCGGATAGATGCCGATGTTGTACAGCCGCTTCAACGCGCGATACACGGTGTCGGCACTGTCGGTTCCGGTGGCGACCGGCATATGCTTCGGCGGAATGACTTCGAGCAGCAACTCGTGTCCGCTTGCCTGCGTCGCGTCGTACAACGCGCGCAATTGCGACTCCTGCTCCAGCCGTTGTTCGAACGCTTCGTCGGGATGGTATTGGACCAGACACTTGACGACATGCTCGCGCGGCCACGACGCGAGCGTCGTGCCGATGGAGCGGCCGTGATCGAACACGAGCGGCAACGAGCCCGGCAGTTCGACCGGGCGGCCGATCCACCAGCCTCGTCCGGTTGCCGCGTTCAGCGCATCTTCGCCATAGCGGTCGTCGATCAGAACGGCGACCCGTCCATGCAGATTCAGCGCGTCCTCGGTTTGCGCGACGGCTTCGACGAACAGACTCTTTAGCGTCGAGATGCGCGCCGGATGCGCACCGGTTTGCTGCGCGAGTTCGAAGAACTGGTTGCGATGATCGAATGCGAAACCAAGCACTTCGTCGCGCGGTGTGCGGGCAGGGGACACGCGATGCAAACGCGCCAGCGTCGCGTCGCGATCCGGACGGCGCATCCGTTGCGGATCGACTTTGGCTTCACGAAGAAAGTAGTCGAGTTCGGCGGGCGTCGGCATTGCCGGTGCGCAACCGTGCCGCGAGACGACGAGTGCGCCGCTCGCGTTCGCCGCACGCGCACATGCGTCGAATGGATGATCGCGCAACCAGCCGGATAGAAAGCCGGACGCGAACGCATCGCCTGCGCCGAGTACGTTGAGCACGTCCACTTCGACGCCGCGTTGCACAGGCAGGTCGTCGAGCGACACAGGGACCGCGCGGTCGATGATCTGACAGCCCAGCGGCCCGCGCTTGAGCACGAGTGTCGCCTGCGTGACTTCGCGCACGGCCGCAAGCGCTTCGATCGGACTGGCGCCGCCGCCTGCGATCCGGAATTCTTCTTCGGTGCCGATGATCAGATCGAACTGCGGCAGGATGCGTTGCAGGTGTGCGGTCACGCCGTCGTTCGCAACGAAGCGCGTCTCGCCGTCGGCCTTGCCGGCCAAGCCCCACAACACCGGCCGGTAGTCGATGTCGAGCACGGTGCGCACATCGTTGCGCCGCGCGAATTCGAGCGCACGCATGCTGGTACGGTTGACCTGTTCCGTCGAAAAATGCGTGCCCGTAATCAGCAACGATTTCGACGATGCGATAAAGGCTTCGTCGAAATCGTGTTCATCGACGGCCATATCGGCGCAATTCTCGCGATAGAAGATCAGCGGAAACGTGTCGCGATCCTTGAGTCCCAGCAGCACGAGTGCAGTCAACCGTTCCCGATCGATCCGCACATGACTCACGTCGCACCCTTCATGCGTGAGCGTTTCGGTCAGGAAGCGGCCCATATGATCGTCGCCGACGCGCGCAAGCATCGCCGAATTCAAGCCAAGCCGTGCGCAGCCGAATGCGATATTCGCCGACGATCCGCCGAGGTACTTCGCAAAACTCGCGACGTCTTCGAGTCGCGCGCCGACCTGCTGCGCGTAGAGGTCGACGGCAAGCCGGCCAAGGCACACGATGTCGCGACTGCGGCCAGGTGCAAACCGGCTTGCCGCGCTACCGGCCGGCGTCGTGGATGCGGCCGGCGAAGGAGAGGTAAGAGCCATGAAGATTCCTGGAGGTATCGTGGATATCGTCGCGCGATGCGATGCAATGAGGTTCGACTCGGGCTAGATCGTCGCGCCTTCGAGTTCGCCGATCATCTTCTGCATCTCTGCGCCACCGGCCATCATGTCGAGCACTTCGTCCTTGCTGATCGTGTCTTTGGTAAACGTGCCGAGCGACTTGCCGCGATTGAGCAAGGTGAAGGAGTCGCCGATCGGATATGCGTGATGCACGTTGTGCGTGATGAAGATTACGGAGATCCCTTTGGCGCGCGCCATGTGAATCAGCTTGAGTACGTTGAAGCTCTGCTTCACGCCGAGTGCGGCGGTCGGTTCGTCGAGAATCAGTACGCGTGCGCCGAAGTGAATCGCGCGTGCAATCGCGAGACACTGCTTTTCGCCGCCGGACATCGTGCCGATCGCCTGATGCGGATCGCGTACCCGTATGCCCATTTCCGCGAGTTTGTCGCGTGCGGTTTCGGCGCAGGTTTCGAGGTCCATCACGTTCAGAAACCCAAACAGCTTCTTTTGCGGTTCGCGGCCCATAAAGAAGTTGCGCGCAACCGATAGCAGCGGCACTAATGCGAGATCTTGATAGACGGTCGCGATGCCCAGGTCGAGTGCGTCCTTGGGCGACTCGAACAACACCGGCTTGCCGTCCACCAGGTACTGTCCGGAAGACGGTTGATGCACACCGGCCAGCGTTTTGATCAACGTGGATTTTCCCGCGCCGTTATCGCCCAGCAGGCAATGCACTTCGCCGCGTTTGAGCCTTAGCGTGACGCCGCTTAGCGCAATCACTTTGCCGAAGAACTTGTTGACGTTTTCGAGTGCGAGAATGACGTCGCCGTCGTGTTGCATATCGGACATGAGAGCCTCCACCCTTACGATTGCGCGACGCGGCGGCGCACATAGTGATTGAACAGCACCGCGAGCAGCAGCATCACACCGAGGAAGACGCGGAACCAGTCGGAGCTGACATTCGTGTACGTAATGCCGATCTGAACGACACCGAAGATCAACGCGCCGAAGCACGCGCCGATAATCGAACCGTAGCCACCCGTCAGCAACGTGCCGCCGATCACCGCAGCGATGATCGCCTCGAATTCCTTTTGCAAGCCGCGATCCGCGGCAGCCGAGCCGATGTCGCACACTTGCAGCACGGCGAACAGGCACGAGCAGAAGGCGGTCAGCACGAACAGCGAGATCTTTACGCGGCGCACGGGCACGCCGACATTCTTTGCGGCATTCGCGTCGCCGCCCACGGCGAGAATCCAGTTTCCCGCGCGGGTCTTTGCCAGCACGAATGCACAGACCGCGGCGAGTCCGAACCACCACAAGATGACTTTCGGAATGCCGGGCACCAGCGCATGGCCGTTATCGAGCATCTGCCCAACGCCGTGCTGGGCGAGGAACGTGAAGAGTCCGTTTAGCGCGACACCATGAAAGAAGGTGTTCGCGATCCAGTCCTGCTGCGCCAGATCGCCGACGCCGGACACGATGGTGCGGTCGGCAAACATGATCGACAACGCCAGCGTGAGGCCGCGCAGAATAAACAGGAACGCGAGCGTGACGATGAACGACGGCAGGCGCGTTCGCATCACGAGATAGCCGTTCAGTGCGCCGAGCAGCATCGAGCCGACGAATGCAAACAGGATCGCAACCGACAGCGGCCAATGAAAATAGACGGCGGGAATCGCGACCATCATTCCCGAGAAACCGATCATCGAGCCGATCGACAGATCGAATTCACCGGCAATCATCAGCAGGCACGCACCGACCGCGAGAATGCCGAGATACGCGGACACCTGCGACCAGTTCATCACGCCGTCGAGATTGAACATGCCGGAACTGCCGGCGGTCAGCGCGAACACCAGAAAAACCAGCACGGTGCCGGAAATTGCGGCGAATTCCGGGCGGTTCAATAGATGCCCGAACCACGACTCCTTGCGCACGCGCTCATCGGATGCAACGGCCGTCGGCGCGACGGATTGCGATGTGGACGTCGTGTCGGCGCTGTCGTCTTGCGGCGTTGCGTGGGAAGGGTAGTGCTTACCGGCTACACCCATGATGTCTCCTCGATACCGGCACCTTGCCGCGTCGTCGTCTAACCGGAGCAAGACGCGACGGGCAAAGAGTCGGTGAAATGCGTGCTAAAGAAACGGCACTTGAACCTGCACTGGAAAACGCCTGCTGATAAATCGCCAGACTGACCTGAGTTGCTTCAGCGTTTTTAAACGGCGTTAAACATGCTTAAGGAATCAGCGGTACTGACCTGCGTATTTGATGACCTTGTCGATATTGGCTTTAGTGATAAAGCCCGGGCCTGAGCGAATGTTCTTCGGCCCATAAGACGGTGCGAGTCCGTAAGTGTCGAGCCGCGCCTTGAACTTCGGATTCGCTTCGAGAATCTGGCGGATCTTCGCGGTATCGGTGGTGTGTTCCTTCTTGGCGATTGCCAGTACGGCGACCGGAATATAGCCCTGCAAATACGGTTGCTGATCGATTGCGAACTGGATTGTCCCGCTCTGGATGCCCTTGGCGATATCGTCGGAGAAATCGAAGGTGCAGAAGTAGATCTTGCCCGCGAGTCCCATCTGCTGAACGGCTTTCAAGGTCGCGGAAGCGGGCGTCGGTCCGAGCGTGAGGATGGCGCCGGTATTCGGATGGTTGCGCAGATACGCGCTGACCTTCGACTGGATTTCGGTCGGGTCCTGGCCCGAGTCGATCGTCGAGGTCTTGTAGTCGACGCCGATCGCTTCGGCAAAACCACGGCAACGGTCGAACGACACCGTGTTGGTCGCAATATGATTCACGCACAGAAACGACTTCACGCCAGCGGCCTTGGCCTTTTCGCCGGCCGCTTTGCCCGCCACGTATTCAGGCTGTCCGACGTGCATGATCGCGCCGAGTTGTGCGCTCTGTTCTTCGGTGCCGGAGTTGATCGTCACGAGCGGAATCTTCTTCGCGGTGACTTTGCCGATCGAGCTTTTCAGCACATCGAAATCTGCGATGGTGACGATCACGCCATCGTAGTTGCGGGCCGCGGCCTGTTCGATCAGACGGGCCATGTCGGCGATATCGCCGTTGGGCGGATTGCGGTAGTCGGTCTCGACGTTGAAATCTTCGTCAGCCTGTTTGATGGCGTTCTTGATGGTGTTCCACCAGGAATCGGAGTCCGGCGCATGGCTGATCAACACGAAATGGCCGTCGGCCGCGCGTGCCGCCGACGCGGCGCCGAATCCGGTCGCCAACGTCAATGCGGCAACCAGAACCCTGAGCGTAGCCTTGCCCTTGCAAAGTCTCATTGTCTCCACCTTTCTCGGTCTGTCGTTATGGAAGGAGCGTCTTACGCGCTGCCTGCACAACGTCGTGCCTGCTGCCGCACCGTCGCTCGCAACCAAGAGTAGGTCAACTCGTGCGGGGTTGCAATGGATATTTCACCGGGGCGAAAAATGGAAAAACCGTTCCATTTGGCCCTGGCTCTGCCTATAATCGGCAGCGTCGATGCAGTGCTCGCCGTGCGGCCTGGTGAAGACCCTGAAGGGTTTTCATAGCACGCAAGATGCGGCTGTTGCACTGCGAGAAGCGCCTTGAAGGAACCACGATGGCCGAAGAGAGCACAGAAGCACTACCGAGCGTCGAAGAATTGATGCAGCGCATCGCGGAGCATTACGAAGCATTGCCGCGTCAGCTGAAAAACGTCGCGAGTTATATCGAACAAAACCGCACGAGCGTGATGATGGATCGCACGAGCGACATCGCCGCGAGTTGCGGGGTTCATCCATCGGCGGTGGTGCGCTTTGCGCAGCGTTTCGGCTTCTCGGGTTTCTCCGATTTGCAGGCGGTATTCCGCCAGGCGTATGCGGGTCAATCCGCATCGACCACCAGCTATCAGCAACGCATTCGTAAGCTGATCGACGACAAGCCGGGCGCGCTGTCGGGGGGATCGGTTGCGCGTGAATTCATCGCGGCATGCCGCGACGGTCTCGACGAGCTCGACGCGAATCTCGACGACGCGCAGTTCGACGCCGCCGTGAAGATGCTGCAAAAGGCCGACAACATCTACGTGATCGGCGTGCGGCGCTCGTTTCCGGTGGCGAGCTATATCGTCTACGCACTTCAACATACGGCGAAGCGCGTGCATCTCGTTTCGGGTTTCGGCGGGATGTATCGCGAGCAGATTCGCAGCGTGCGAAAAGGCGATGTGGTGATTGCGATCAGCTTCGCGCCGTATGGCAAGGAAACCCAGCACTGTCTGCGCGTCGCGCATCATCAGCAGGCGAAGACACTCGTCATTACGGATAGCCAACTATCGCCGCTGGCGCGCTACGCGACCACCCAGCTTTATGTGAAAGAGGGCAGCGCATTTGCGTTCCGCTCGCTGACCAGCACGATTTGCCTGTGCCAGGCGCTGTTCATCGCGCTTGCGTACAAGCTCGAACTGAACGTCGAGGAATCGACAGACTCCGGAGGATACGATGACTGACATGGCAGGCGGCAAGACCATCGACGTAGCGGTATTCGGCGCAGGGCGCATCGGCCGCATTCATGCGGGCAATCTTGCACGGCAGCCGGGCGTGCGGCTCAAGTACGTGGTCGATGTTAACCGCGACGCCGCTGCGGTGCTTGCTGCGCAGCACGGCGCGCAAGTGGCCGACGGCGACACGGTGTTCGGCGATGCGTCGGTCGGTGCGACGGTGATCTGTTCGAGCACGGACACCCATGCAGATCTGATCCTGCAATCGGCGGCGCAAAAGAAGCATGTGTTCTGCGAGAAGCCGGTGGACCTGACGCTTGATCGCGCGCGTGCGTGTGCGAAAGCCGTCGAGGAAGCGGGCGTGGTGTGCATGATCGGTTTCCAGCGACGCTTCGATCCGACCTTCGCGGCGGTGAAGGCGCGTATCGATCTCGGCGAGATCGGCGCGCCGGAAATGCTGATCGTCACGAGTCGCGATCCCGGCGCGCCACCTGTCGATTACATCCGTCATTCGGGCGGCATTTTCAAGGACATGCTGATTCACGACTTCGACATCTTCCGCTGGATGCTCGACGACGAAGCCGAGACCGTGCACGCCACCGGCAGCGTGCTGAGTAATCCGGATATCGCCGAGGCCGGCGATATCGATTCCACCGCCGTGACGATCCGCACGAAACGCGGCCGCCTGTGCCAGATCAATACCGCACGCCGCGCAGCGTACGGCTACGATCAGCGCTTCGAAGTACTCGGCAGCGACGGCATGTTGCAAGCGGGCAATGTGCGTCCCACCGAAGTCACCGCGTATTCGAAGCAGGCGGTGTCGAGCGACGTACCCGAAGCGTTTTTTCTCGAACGCTATCGCGCGGCGTATGCACTGGAAATCGCGCATTTCTTCGAAGCGGTCACGCATGGCAAACCGGTTCGCACGACGGTCGCGGACGGTTTGAAAGCGCTCGAACTCGCGGAAGCGGCCACGCGTTCGTGGCGCGAAGGACGTGTCGTGCGCATGGGCGAGGACCGGTGATGAACGCCGCCGTGAGTGACGCCGGGCGTGACGCGGACACGGTGCGGGTCGGCATTGTCGGGCTCGGGCGGCTGGGCAAGCGGCATGCGGAAAACCTCGCGTACCGCGTGCCGGGCGCGCGGCTGGTCGCAGCGTGCAGTCCGCTCGACGATGAACGCGCGTGGGCGCAACGCACGTTGCCGCCGCTGCATCTGCACGCGCATTACGGCGATCTGCTCGCTGATAAAAACGTCGATGCGGTGTGGCTGGTGACGCCGTCGTCGTTGCATGCGCAACAGATCGTCGATGCATTGCGCGCGGGCAAGCATGTGTTCTGCGAGAAACCGTTGTCGCTCGATGTCGGCGAATGCGAGCGCGTGATCCATGCGTCCACGGAATATCCGCATTTGCAGGCGACGATCGGCTTTATGCGGCGTTTCGATCCAAGCTATCGCGATGCGTTCGATAAGGTCGAAGCGGGTCTGATCGGGCGACCGTTTCTGGTGCGCTCGCAAACCTGCGACCAGAACGACCCGACCGGGTTTTTCGTGCAGTTCGCGCGGACGTCCGGCGGCATCTTTCTGGATTGCACCGTGCACGATATCGACGTGGCGCGCTGGCTGCTCGGCAAGCCGCGCGCGATGCGCGTATTCGCGAGCGGCACGGTCGCGTTGCACGAAGGACTGCGCGCCTCGGGCGATGTCGATAACGGCGTCGCGATCTGCGAATTCGAAGACGGGCGGCTGGCGATGTTCTACGCGTCGCGAACCATGGCGCATGGTCACGACACCGGCAGCGAAGTGATCGGCACGGCGGGCGCGCTGTCGATCGGGCGCGATCCGCGTCTGAATCGCGTCGAAATCGCCGATGCGAACGGTATCCGTCACGCGTGCACGCCGACGTTCTTCGATCGTTTCGACGACGCGTTTCTGCACGAAGCGCGCGCGTTCGTCGCGGCGGTGAAGGGCGGGGCGCAGCTTGGCGCGACGCTTTCCGACGCGCTGGAGGCGACGCGGATCGGTAGTGCGCTTAGGGCCTCGCTGCAGAGCGGGCAGGCCGTCCTGCTGTGATCTGACGCGTCTGGGGCGTAGCGGATGCGCAGCGACGGCGCGGCGCAGACGGCTGCGGTAGAATTTGGGCTTCGTCCGGCGTCGTTTGGCGCCTCAATCCGAAGGTCCCCGATGCAAGTACAGGTTCACAAAGAAGTCGACGCGCGCGGGCTGAAATGCCCGCTGCCCATCTTGCGCGCGAAGAAAGCGCTCGCCGATATGGAAAGCGGTCAGATTCTGAAGGTATTCGCCACCGACCCCGGTTCGCAACGCGATTTCGCCGCGTTCGCGAAGCAGACCGGCAACGAGATCGTCGAAAGCTCGACGCAAGACAAGGTGTTCGTGTTTCTGATGCGCCGGCGTTGAAACAACGCGTGCGGCCTGTCGTGATGGCCAGGTGTTGACGGGTTCTGCTGAAGATTCCGTTCGCGGCTTCGAATTTCAAAGCCCAATAAAAAAGGCGCTGAGCCCGCACAAGCGGTGCTACAGCGCCTTTTTTGTCTCCGCCGATAGCGCGGAGAAGCCGGCGCGGGCCGCACGAGGCGGCCCGCGTCAGCGTGTTCAGCCTTCGAGAATCGGCGAGCGGGTGCGCAGATACTCTTCGAAATCCGCCGCGACTTCCGGGTGACGCAGCGCGAATTCGACGGTTGCCTTCAGATAACCGAGCTTGCTGCCGCAGTCGAAACGCGTGCCGTGATACTTGTACGCGAGGACCTGCTCGTCGGCCAGCAGCGACATGATCGCGTCGGTCAGTTGCAGTTCGCCGCCGGCGCCCGGCTTCAACGCGCGGATGTGATCGAAAACGCGCGGCTTCAGCACGTAACGGCCCACTACGCCGAGGTTCGACGGCGCGACTTCCGGCTCCGGCTTTTCGACGATGCCCGACAGCTTGATGATCGAGTCTTCCCACTCCTTGCCGTCGACGATGCCGTACGACTTCGTCTCCGCCGCCGGAATCTCTTCCACGCCGATCACCGAGCTATGGTAGTGGTCGAACACTTCGATCATCTGCGTCATCACGGGCGGCGTGCCGTACAGCAAGTCGTCCGCGAGGATCACGGCGAACGGGTTGTCGCCCACCAGCTTTTCCGCGCACAGCACCGCGTGGCCGAGGCCGAGCGCTTCCGGCTGGCGCACGTAGAAGCAGTCGACGTGGCTCGGTTTGATACCGCGCACGAGTTCGAGCAGTTGCTTCTTGCCGCGGGCTTCGAGTTCGGCTTCGATCTCGTAGGACTTGTCGAAGTGATCTTCGATCGCGCGCTTGCTGCGCCCGGTCACGAAGATCATTTCGGTGATGCCGGCCGCCATCGCTTCTTCGACCGCGTACTGGATCAAAGGCTTGTCGACGATCGGCAGCATTTCCTTCGGGCTCGCCTTCGTGGCAGGGAGGAAGCGGGTGCCAAGTCCTGCTACCGGAAATACCGCCTTTGTAACTTTTAGCATGTGTTTACCCTGGATCCTCTAGTAGCCAGGCGCACTAACCGCGTGCGCCGTGGAGCGTCAATCATGCCGGCAGGCGTGCAAGCTGCGCGGTCAGTTTGCCAATCGTACTGTCGTATTCTGCCAGCCTTTTCCGTTCCTGCTCAACGACCGCAGCGGGTGCGCGCGCGACGAAGCTCTCGTTTTCGAGCTTGGCCTGACATTTCACAACCTCACCGGTCAGGCGGGCGATTTCCTTCGACAGACGCTCGCGTTCGGCGGCAACATCGATTTCCACCTTCAGCACGAGTTTGTCCGTGCCAACGATAGCAATCGGCGCGCCAGCCGTCTGTGCGTCGAGCGAGGCTTCGTCCGCGATGATCTGCACGTCCGACAGACGGGCGAGCGCCTGGGCGTACGGCGCGAAGCTTTGCAGGCGTTCGGCGTTGCCGGTGGCGAGCAGCGGCACCTTGACGGCCGGCGACAGGTTCATCTCGCCGCGCAGGTTGCGGCATGCGTCGATCACGGCCTTCAGGTCGGCCGTCCATTGCTCGGCGGCTTCGTCGAGTTTGGACAGGTCGGCGACCGGATACGGCTGCACCATGATGGATGCTTCGCCGTCGGTCTTGCCTTCCGGATAGCGGCCGGCGAGCGGCGCCACCTTCTGCCACAGCGCTTCGGTGATGAACGGAATCACCGGATGCGCGAGGCGCAGCACGGTTTCCAGCACGCGCAACAGCGTGCGGCGCGTGGCGCGCTGCTGTTCCGGCTTGCCGGTCTGGATCTGCACTTTCGCCAGTTCCAGATACCAGTCGCAGTATTCGTCCCAGACGAATTTGTACAAGGTAGACGCGACGTTGTCGAAACGGTAGTCGGCGAATCCCTTCGCGACGTCCGCTTCGACGCGTTGCAGCAGCGACACGATCCAGCGGTCGGCCTGCGAGAAGTCGAGATAGCCGCCGGGGCCGCAAGCGCCCGCGTCGCACAGTTCCGGCTTGCCGAAACCGCAGTCGTGGCCTTCGCAATTCATCAGGACGAAGCGCGTGGCGTTCCACAGCTTGTTGCAGAAGTTGCGATAGCCTTCGGCGCGTGCGAGGTCGAAGTTGACGTTGCGGCCGAGCGTGGCCATCGACGCCATCGTGAAGCGCAGCGCATCGGTGCCGAACGCGGGAATGCCGTCGGGGAATTCCTTGCGGGTTTTCTTTTCGATCTGCGCGGCCTGCTTCGGATTCATCAGACCGGTCGTGCGTTTTGCGACCAGCGTTTCGAGGTCGATACCGTCGACGATATCGATCGGGTCGAGCGTATTGCCCTTGCTCTTCGACATCTTCTGGCCTTCGGCGTCGCGCACGAGACCGTGCACGTAGACCGTGTCGAACGGCACCTTGCCGGTGAAGTGGGTGGTCATCATGACCATCCGCGCGACCCAGAAGAAGATGATGTCGAAGCCCGTGACCAGCACCGACGACGGCAGGAACTGCGTGAGTTCCGGCGTCTCGTTCGGCCAGCCGAGCGACGAGAACGGCACCAGCGCCGACGAGAACCACGTGTCGAGCACGTCTTCGTCGCGCTTGAGCGCGCCGGTGTAGCCCTTCGCGGCGGCTTGCGCCTTTGCGTCGTCTTCGGTCTTGGCGACGAAAATCTCGCCGTTTTCGCCGTACCACGCCGGAATCTGATGGCCCCACCAGAGTTGACGCGAGATGCACCAGTCCTGGATGTTTTCGAGCCACTGGTAGTACGTGCTGGACCAGTTTTCCGGCACGAAGCGGATTTCGCCGCTGCGGACGACGTCGAGCGCGGTTTCCGCGATCGATTTACCCGGATTGAAGGTGCCTTCCGGCGCCGGCTTGCTCATCGCGACGAACCATTGGTCGGTGAGCATCGGCTCGATAACCACGCCCGTGCGGTCGCCGCGCGGCACTTTCAGGTCGTGCGGCTTGACGGATTCGAGCAGGCCGATCGCTTCGAGGTCGGCGACGACCTGTTTGCGCGCGTCGAAACGGTCGAGGCCGCGATATTTTTCCGGCGCGTTGTCGCTGATTTTCGCGTCGAGCGTGAGGATTTCGATTTGCGGCAGCGCGTGGCGCTGGCCGACCGCATAGTCGTTGAAGTCGTGCGCGGGCGTGACCTTGACGACGCCGGTGCCGAATTCGAGATCGACGTAGTCGTCGGCGATGATCGGGATTTCGCGATCCGACAGCGGCAGCTTCACCGATTTGCCGATCAGGTGCTTATAGCGCTCGTCTTCCGGGTGGACCATGACCGCGACGTCGCCGAGCATGGTTTCGGGGCGGGTGGTGGCGACCGTCAGATGACCGGAGCCATCGGCGAGCGGGTACTGGATATGCCAGAGGCTGCCTTTTTCGTCTTCGCTGACGACTTCGAGGTCGGAGACGGCCGTCATCAGGACCGGGTCCCAGTTGACGAGGCGCTTGCCGCGATAGATGAGGCCTTGTTCGTAGAGCGTGACGAACACATCGCGCACGGCGGCCGACATTTTGTCGTCCATCGTGAAGTATTCGCGGGACCAGTCGATGGATGCGCCGAGGCGGCGGACCTGACCCGTGATCGTATTACCGGACTGCTGTTTCCATTCCCAGACGCGCTCGGTGAATTTTTCGCGGCCGAGGTCGTGGCGGGAGATGCCTTTCGCGTCCAGTTGCCGTTCGACGACGATTTGGGTGGCGATGCCCGCGTGGTCGGTGCCCGGCACCCAGAGGGTGTTTTCGCCGAGCATCCGGTGGTAGCGGGTCAGACCGTCCATGATGGTCTGATTGAACGCGTGGCCCATGTGCAGCGTGCCGGTGACGTTCGGCGGCGGGAGCTGGATCGAGAAATTCTTGCGATCTGCGTCGAACGTCGGCGTGGCGTAGGCGCGTTTTTCCCACTCGGGGCCCCAGTGGGCTTCGATGGTGTGGGGCTCGAAGCTCTTGGCAAGCGTGCTGTCGGGCGTGCTGTCAGTCGTCATTGTTGGGGTCTGCTGGAAATGCAATGGAATTAGGGATTATAAGGGGTCTGGGGTGTGGCGCGGCGCGCGGGGCTGATTTCGGGTGGCTGGTTTGGCTTTGGTCTGGTTGTCCTGTTTTCACGCTGGTTTGCCTGGATCGTCCCTGTGCGGGGATGAGTGCTTTGGGCGGTGCTTTTGGCGTTGGGTCGGGCTGGTCTTGGGTTGGCGTGCGTGGCCTGTTTTCACGCTGGTCCGCCTGGATCGTCCCTGTGCGGGACCGCACCTACTTTTCTTTGCTCGCGCAAAGAAAAGTAGGCAAAAGAAAGCGCGTTTACCTCGCGCTCCGTAGCGAGTGGCGTCCTTTCAGAACGGATAGTGGACCGCGCACGATTTGAGTTGCCGCACCACAAGACCTGGTGACAAGGCAGTCATTAGTTCCGGCTGTTCGCTCCGCGACAGCCGACGGGCACAGCCCCGTCTTTTCTTTTTGGCGCTCTTCGCTCTCTGCACTCCGTCGGTCACAACACCCATTTTCCTGGCATGCGCCGGTCTGATCACGCGCGCAAAATTCCAGGTCAATCGGAGCGTCGGAACCGTCGAGAAGGCGAGCGAATGCCGTGGCGAAAATGGGTCTTTGAAGTGGGCTACCGCCGCGCAGCGGGCGGGATGTGCGGGCGCGGACCACCACGCCAAACGGACCGCCGAGTCAAAACGTGCGCGGTCCACTACCCGTTCTGGAAGGACGCCACTCGCTACGAAGTGTCGGTGTAAACGCGCTTTCTTTTGCCTACTTTTCTTTGCGCGAGCAAAGAAAAGTAGGTGCGGTCCCGCACAGGGACGAACCAGGCATACCAGCGCGAAACCGGGACAACCAAACCAGACCACCCCAAACCAAACCAAAACCCACCCCAAACCACCCAGCTTATAATAAGCAACACCCCGCACCGCGAAGATGAAATGCCCGAACTGCTCGCCAATCTGAACCCCGAACAACACGCCGCGGTCACGCTCCCGAACGAACCGGCGCTCATCCTGGCCGGCGCGGGCAGCGGCAAAACCCGCGTTCTGATCACCCGCATCGCCTGGCTGATCCAGCAAGGCCTCGCGTCGCCCGCGACGATCCTCGCCGTTACCTTCACCAACAAAGCCGCGCGCGAAATGATGTCGCGGCTTCAAGCGCTGCTGCCCATCGACACCCGCGGCATGTGGATCGGCACGTTCCACGGCCTGTGCAACCGCATGCTGCGCGCGCATCATCGCGATGCCGGCTTGCCCGCGACTTTCCAGATTCTCGATACCGCCGATCAACTCTCGGCGATCAAGCGCCTGATGAAAGGCCTCAATATCGACGACGAAAAGTACCCGGCCAAAAACCTCCAGTACTTCATCAACAACGCGAAAGAACAAGGCCTGCGCCCGAAAGACGTCGACGCAACCGATAACTTCAATCGCAAATTCGTCGAACTGTACGAAGCCTACGACCAGCAATGCCAGCGCGAAGGCGTCGTCGATTTTCCGGAACTGCTGCTGCGCTGCTATGAGCTGCTCGCGAACAATCCGCCGCTGCGCACCCACTATCAGGCGCGCTTCCGCCAGATTCTCGTCGACGAGTTTCAGGACACCAACAAGCTGCAATACGCATGGCTCAAACTGCTCGCGGATCAGTCGAACGCGATCTTCGCGGTCGGGGACGACGATCAGTCCATTTACGCGTTCCGTGGCGCGAACGTCGGCAACATGCGCGACTTCGAGCACGAATTCAATGTGCGTAACCTGATCAAGCTCGAACAGAATTACCGCTCGCATGGCCATATTCTCGACGCTGCCAATCAGCTGATCGCGAACAATTCGCGCCGCCTCGGCAAGAATCTGCGGACCGACGCCGGACACGGCGAACCGGTCCGCGTCTACGAGTCCGCGACCGATACCCAGGAAGCCAGCTGGATCGTCGAGGAAATCAAGGCGCTGATCGCCACCGGCACGTCGCGCAGCGAAATCGCCATCCTGTATCGCAGCAACGCGCAGTCGCGCACCATCGAACACACGCTCGTCAACGCGGGAATCGCGTATCGCGTGTACGGTGGCCTGCGATTCTTCGAGCGTCAGGAAATCAAGCACGCGCTCGCCTATCTGCGGCTGATCGACAACCCGAACGACGACACCGCGTTCGCGCGCGTGGTCAATTTCCCGACGCGCGGAATCGGCGCGCGCTCGATCGAACAGGTGGCGGACGCGGCGCGTCTGTACAACGTGTCGATGGCGGCGGCGATTCCCTATGTCACCGGAAAAGCCGGATCGAGCCTCGGCGGTTTCGCGAACCTGATCGCGAAGATGCGCGCCGAAACGCAGCAGATGAGCCTTGCCGGATACGGTCGAGTACGTCGTGCGCGTCAGCGGTCTCTCCGACTTCTATCAGAACGAACGCGAAGGTCAGGACCGGCTGGAGAACTTGCAGGAACTGGTCAACGCGGCGGCGGCGTTCGTCGCCGAAGAAGGCTACGGACGTGAGACCCCGGCGCGCTCGATTCCGCTGCGACCGGGTGCGACGTCCGCGCCGGAGATCGGTGTCGCCACCGACGATCCGAACGTGGTCGTGCTCGATGCGCCCGATCTCGCCGATCCCGCGCAAAACCCCGACACGATGACGCCGCTTGCGGGTTTCCTGTCGCACGCTTCGCTGGAAGCCGGCGACAACCAGGCGCAGGCCGGTCAGGAAGCGGTGCAGTTGATGACGGTCCACGCGGCGAAAGGGCTGGAATTCACGTCGGTGTTCATCACGGGCCTCGAAGAAGGTTTGTTCCCGCACGAGAACAGCGCGATGGAAACCGACGGCCTCGAAGAAGAGCGCCGCCTGATGTACGTCGCGATCACGCGGGCCAAGGAGCGTTTGTATCTGTCGTTCGCGCAGAGCCGGATGCTGCACGGTCAGACGCGCTACAACATCCGTTCGCGTTTCTTCGACGAACTGCCCGCCGAAACGCTGAAATGGCTGACGCCGAAGGTCGAGGCGGGCGCACGCTGGGGCGGCAAACAGGATAACGCCGGTTGGGGCCGCGACTGGTTCGGACGCGGCGATCGCGAACGGCAGGGCGGCGCCGGTGGTTACGCCGGCAGTGCGGCGGTGTCGGCGCCGTTGCCCGCGTTCGCGAACGAACAGCGCGCGGCCGAAAGCGGTTTCCGCGTCGGTCAGCAGGTGTTCCACACCAAGTTCGGCGAAGGCGTGATCACGGCGCTCGAAGGCGGTGGCGCCGACGCGAAAGCGCAAGTCAAGTTCAAGCGGCACGGCGAAAAGTGGCTGGCGCTCGCGGTCGCGAAATTGCAGGCGGTCGAATGAGCGGCGCAATCGCGCACGACGATCTCGCGCGCGACGGCGCACCGGTATCGCATCGTCCGCTGGGTATTCTGGCCGCGTTGCCGGAAGAGCTCGGCGACCTGGTCGACGCGATGCGCGGCGAAGCGGGCGTACGCACGATCACGCACGGCCGGCGCGACTATCACCTCGGCACCGTGTACGGCGTGCCGTGCGTGGTGACGCTGGCCCGCGTCGGCAAGGTCGCGGCGGCGGCCACCGTCAGCGCGATGATTCACGCGTTCGATGTCGAAGCGGTGGTCTTTACCGGCGTCGCCGGTGGCGTGGGGCGCGATGTGCGGGTCGGCGACGTGGTGGTTGCGGATTCGCTGATGCAGCACGATCTCGACGCCTCACCGATCTTTCCGTGCTTCGAAGTGCCGTTGCTCGGCGTGTCGCGCTTCGCCGCCGACGCCGCGCTGGTCGCGCAACTGAGCGCCGCGTGCGAGCGTTTCGTCGCCGAAGAGGGTGCGGATCTGGCCGCGCGCTTCGGTACACAGACCGCACGCGTGCATCGAGGCTTGATTCTGAGCGGCGACCAGTTCGTCGCGAGCGCGGCGGCGGTTCAGCGTCTGCGCGACGCGTTGCCCGATTCGCTGGCCGTCGAGATGGAAGGCGCGGCGATCGCGCAGGTTTGCTACGAATACGATGTGCCGTGCGCCGTCGTCCGGACGATTTCCGACACCGCCGATGCGGAAGCGCCCGAGACGTTCACGAACTTCTTGCGTCAGATCGCGGGCACGTATTCGAGTGGGATATTGAAGCGGTTTTTGATGGGGCGCAGCGGGGTGTAAAGCGCTGGGTCAGTGATCGAGTCTGCGGGCATGGCGTACGCGCAGCACTTGCACTTCGTCGGGCATCACCCGATACACCACGATGTAATTCGGTTCGACCACCATCTCGCGTGTACCCGCAATGCGGCCGGTGCGATACCGGTTGAGATGAGCGGAGAGGGCGCCGCCTTTGGTACGGATAGTTTGCGCCAGTTCGATCGCGGCTTGCGGATTGTCCTCGCTGATAAAGTCGATGACCCCAAGCAGTTGCTGGATTGCGCGCGGCAACCACACGACGGTCATTCACGCGCCTTGCGTTTGGGCTTTCTGTCGAGACTCGCGAGCTTTGCGTCGAGCATCGCCATCGCATCGTCATGAGCGATTTTTTCGACGTCGGGGTTATCCGCTTCGGCCAGCGCTTCCAGCACATCCTTTTCGAATTCGGCGGCTTCGTCGGCACGCACGTGCCGGGCCTTCATCTGTGCCGATTGATCCGGCCGCGACCACGCTTTTGCCTTCGGCGCACGCGGGTCCCATTCCTGAAGCGCGAAGCGTCCCGTTTCGACGCCCAGTGCGCGAAGCACTTTCAGCGCTTGCCCCGGGTCGCGGAACACACGCCGTTCGCGCCCAATCGACGTCACGAGTTCGACGAGTCCTGATTCACGGGTTTCCAGTTCGACGTAGAACGTGCCTTGTTCCGCGCGCAACACGGCCGACGACACGCCGCCCGCCTTTACGGCAGCACTGGCCGATGCTAGCGCCCCGCCAACGCGTCCCTCACCATCGTCAGCGCCGACGCATCCTCGATGGTCGGCAGGTCGCCGGGCTCGCGGCCTTCGGCCAGCGCTGCGATCGCGCGGCGCAACAGCTTGCCGGAGCGCGTTTTCGGCAGCATCGACACCAGCAGCACGCGCGCCGGCCGGCCGATCGCGCCCAACTGACGATCCACCGTCTTCATCAATTCACTGGCGAGCTTGTTGCGCGCCTTGTCGTCGGCGAACTGCTGCGCGTCGCGCACGACCACGAACGCAAACGCCACCTGACCTTTGACCACATCGGTGACGCCGACCACTGCCACTTCCGCCACCGCCGCGTGGCTCGATAGCGCTTCCTCGATCTCGCGCGTGCCCAGCCGGTGACCGGCGACGTTGATCACGTCGTCGGTGCGGCCGAGAATCGTCACGTAGCCGTCTTCGTCCTGAATGCCCCAGTCGAACGTCGAATACAGCTGATGTCCAGGCACGCTCGACCAGTACGTGCTGACGAAGCGCGCGTCGTCGCCCCACACGGTTTTCATGCAGCCGGGCGGCAACGGATAACCGATCGCGATCACGCCTTTTTCGCCGGGCGTGCATTCGTCGCCGGTCGCCTCGTTGCGCAACGTGACGTCGTAACCGTAGGACGGCACGCCCGGCGAACCGAGCTTAGGCGGCAACGCTTCGACGCCGCCGGGAATCGCGAGAATCGGCCAGCCGGTTTCCGTCTGCCAGTAATTGTCGACCACGGGTTTGCCGAGCGCGTCGGCGATCCAGGCGGATGTCGGTTCGTCGAGCGGCTCGCCGGCCAGAAACAGCGTGCGCAAACTCGATAGATCCGATTTCTTCAGCAACGCCGGGTCTTGCTTTTTCAGCACGCGCAACGCGGTCGGCGCGGTGAACATCAGGTTGATCCTGTGCTGCTCGACGAGCCGCCACCAGATGCCGCCGTCGGGCCGGATCGGCGTGCCTTCGTACATCACCGTCGTAAGACCGGCGAGCAACGGCGCATAGATGATGTAGCTGTGACCGACCACCCAGCCGATATCCGACGCGGTGAACATCGTGTCGCCCGCGCGTCCCTGAAAGATGTATTCCATCGACGCCGCCAGCGCGACCGCGTATCCGCCGACATCGCGAACCACGCCTTTCGGCTTGCCGGTCGTGCCGGACGTGTACAGCACGTACGACGGTTCGTTCGATTCGAGCCATTCGCACGGCACGTGCGCATCGAAAAACTGTTCGCGAAGCGGTTCGTAGGCGACCAGGTACGTCGCGTTTAGCCGTTCCGGCGCGAGCTGCCGGTCGATCAGCAGCACGTGCGCGGGTTGATGCTTTGCGCGCGCCAAGGCTTCGTCCATCAACGGCGTGTAGTCGATCACTTTGCCGCCGCGCGCGCCGGCATCGGCGGTGACGATCAGCACGGGTTTCGCGTCGTCGATCCGCGCGGCCAGGCTCGGCGCCGCGAATCCGCCGAACACCACCGAATGAATCGCGCCGAGCCGCGCGCACGCGAGCATCGCGAACAGCGCCTCGGGAATCATCGGCAGATACAGCAGCACGCGTTCGCCGCGCTTCACACCGAGCGAGCGCATCACCGCAGCCATCCGGTTGATTTCCGCGTAAAGCTCGGCGTAGGTGTAGCGTCGCTCGATGCCGGTTTCCGTCGACACGTAGACCAGCGCATTCTGCTGCGCGCGATCGGCGAGATGACGGTCCACCGCGTTATGGCACAGGTTGGTCCGCCCGCCGACGAACCACCGCGCAAAAGGCGGATTCGACCGGTCGAGCACGGTGTCGAACGGCGTGTCCCAATGGATGCGCCGCGCCTGCTCGCGCCAGAACGTTTCGGGGTCGTCGATCGAGAGGCGGTGAAAATCGCGGTAGCTGGGCATCGGCGGCGATCCTTCCTGCGGCGGAGTGGAGGGCGGACTGGCGACTGGCGGTGCGCCGGTGCCGCGGCCGGGTGCGTGCGGGCAAGCGTTGCACGTATCGCAAGCGGGGCCGGGGCGTTTCGGCCGCATCGTCCAGTCGGGGACAGCATAAGCACGCGGGCGCGGCGCGGCAACGCGGGTTCACCATAAGGACGCGAACCGGCCGTCCGGCACGCGGCCGACGCGCACCGCGCGGCGGTGTCGCCGGTGCCGGACAGCCAAAGAAAAAGGCGCCGCAGCGCCTTTTTCTGTTTAGCGAACGCCGGGCGTCCGGCGCGACATCGTCACGCGCCGGCCTTCTTGCCTTCGACATCCGGCAGAAGCACCGTCAGCACGCCGAGCAGCGGCAGGAACGAGCACACCTTGTACACATAACCGATGCTGGTGGCATCCGCGAGATGACCGAGCACGGCCGCGCCGATCCCGCCCATGCCGAACGCGAAACCGAAGAAAAGTCCGGCGACCATCCCGACCTTGCCCGGAATCAGTTCCTGCGCATAGACGAGGATCGCCGAGAACGCCGACGCCAGCACCACGCCGATCACGACCGTCAGCACGCCGGTCCAGAACAGGTTTGCATACGGCAGCAGCAGCGTGAACGGCGCAACGCCGAGGATCGACACCCAGATCACGTACTTGCGCCCGATCCGGTCGCCGATCGGCCCGCCGATGATCGTGCCCGCCGCGACCGCCGCGAGGAATACGAACAGATGGATCTGCGCGGCCTGAACCGGCAGATGGAAACGGTCGATCAGATAGAACGTGAAATAGCTGTTGATGCTCGCGAGGTAGAAGTACTTCGAGAACACCAGCAACACCAGCACGCTCATCGCGATCACGACTTTCGAGCGCGGCAGCGTGGGGTGTCCCGCGCCCGCACGGGCTTTTTTCACCGACGGATGCTGTTTGTACCAGCGGCCGATCTGCGTCAGCACGACCATCGCGACCAGCGCCGCGACCGAAAACCACGCGATGCTGCGCTGGCCGTGCGGAATCACGATCAGCGCGGCGAGCAGCGGTCCGAGCGACGAACCGGCGTTGCCGCCGACCTGAAACAGCGACTGCGCGAGGCCGTGACGGCCGCCCGATGCCATCCGCGCGACCCGCGACGACTCCGGGTGAAACACCGACGACCCGCAACCGACCAGCGCCGCCGCGACCAGCAGCACGCCGAAACTCGGCGCAACCGACATCAGCAGCAGACCGCTGAGCGTAAAGCCCATCCCGACCGGCAGCGAATACGGCTTTGGATGCTTGTCCGTGTAAATGCCGATCAGCGGTTGCAGCAGCGACGCAGTGATCTGATACGTCAGCGTGATCAGCCCGATCTGTCCGAACGACAACGAGAAGTTGTCTTTCAGCATCGGATAGATCGCGAGGATCAGCGACTGGATCATGTCGTTGAGCAGATGCGTGAAGCTGATCGCGCCGAGCACGGAGTACACGGTGCGCTGCACCTTCGCGGCGCCGCCCGTGCCGGCAGCGACGGAGGCGGTAGCAGTGGTGGCAGAGGCGGCGGATGCGCCGCCGAGGGCGCTTTTATCGAGGCTCGTTTCCATATCTTTACGTGAGCGGAGAAAGTAGGCGAAAAGTGGGCAAGCCCAGACGCTGACCGGCATCGCGCCGGTGCATGGCCACGCGGCGTGTGCGTCGCTTAAACGCATTGACCGGTGCTTTTTGGTGTTTTTAAAAGTTTAATGTGGCTCGCAACCATTGTAAGGACAATTTTTGTCGCGAATCGGACACGGAGATGCGCGTTTCCGCCGTCGATACGGCACTGAAACAGGGCAAATGACCAGGCGAGTGTGTGGGGCTGTCGGGATATGACGAAAGTCGTGAGTTGTCGTCAGCGCGGGTTCGGGCGATTTTTGGCCATGTATAAAGTGCTGAAGAAATGTGCGGCTCACGAAGCTGCGCGGGGGAGCCGGGTTAGAACGCCGATACTAAAGATCGCGTCGCAGATTGCCGATGACCCGGAAGAGAAGCGGAAATGCCGGAACGACCATCCGGCCGCTAGAAACGTGGGGAATAGAAAAATGAAAGCAGTGTCGCTGGGGAAGCGCGCGAGCGCGGGATTTATTGCGGCTGACGAATCGGCGGGAGACATGCCGCACGCGGCGCAAGCGGGCGAACTCACGGGCGGACGGGGCGTGTCGGTGAAAACGACGTTGCGTCTGGCGTTTGCCGTGCTGCTGATCGGCACACTGGCGATCGGCGTGTTTTCGCTGACGCAGGTGAGCCGTCTGAACGGCTCGATGCAGTCCATCTACGATCAGGGGCACGTCGCGAGTCGCGCAGCGGAAGAGGTGCGCGGGCACATGTTGCGTGCGAGCCGCGCGCAAAAAATGCTGTTGACGGCGACCACGGCGAAAGAGCGCGACGAACTTGGCGCGGACATCGACAAGGATCTGTCCGGTCTGTCGACGGAAATGGGCACGTTGCAGCAGTACGTGGACGTGAAGAATGCGGCGTCGGTTGCGCAGCAGAAGAAGTTCGCCGCGGGCGTGGCCGAATGGAGCGACCATTTGCGTGCATTCGTGACGCTGGTGAAGACCCAGCCACTCGATCTGTCGCAAATGGGCTGGCAGGTCGGCATGCAGGACGTGTCGTTGCTGGTCGAAACCGGCAAGCTGGAGAAGAGCGTCGACGAACTGGTGGCGCAGCGATCGGCTGCCGCGAAAGCGACGCTGCAGGCCTCGAATGTCATTTACCGTTCGTCGTTCGTGATGATGGCCGTGATGACGGTCCTGCTGATCGTGCTCGCGTTTTTCGTCAGCGAATGGGTGGTGCGGCGTCTTTCGCGTCAGTTGGGCGGCGAGCCGGTGTACGCGAAGGAGATTGCGAGCCGGATCGCGTCGGGCGATCTGTCGAGCGACATCACGCTGGCGCGTAACGACCGTTCGAGCATGCTGTCGGCGTTGGGCGACATGCAGAGCCAGTTGTCGACGACGGTCTCGGACATTGCCGCGAGCGCCGATGCGATTGCGACCGCTTCCGGCGAGATCACGATGGGCAATCTGGATCTATCGAACCGTACCGAGCAGCAGGCGATGGCGCTGGAGCGCACCGCCAGCAGCATGGAGCAACTGACATCGACAGTGCGTCAGAACGCGGACAACGCGAAGCAGGCGAGCACGTTGGCGAACAATGCGTCGGAGATTGCGGAGAAGGGTGGCGCGGTGGTGAGCCGGGTGGTCGCGACGATGGGTCAGATCAACGAGAGCGCGCGCAGCATTGGCGACATCATTGGCGTGATCGAGAGCATTGCGTTCCAGACCAATATTCTCGCGTTGAACGCAGCGGTCGAAGCCGCGCGCGCGGGCGAGGAAGGGCGCGGTTTTTCGGTGGTGGCCGGTGAGGTGCGCAATCTGGCGCAGCGCAGTGCTGCCGCGGCGAAGGAGATCAAAGGTTTGATCAACGCGTCGGTGGAGCGGGCCAACAGCGGCTCGACACTCGCCGTGGACGCCGGCGCGACGATGGACGAAGTCGTGAAGGCGGTGAAGCGCGTGACGGACATCATGGGGGAGATTTCGGCGGCTTCCGCCGAGCAGTCGGCGGGGATCGAGGAGATTAACCTCGCGGTTAGCCAGATGGATGCGGGGACGCAGCAGAATGCTGCTTTGGTGGAGGAGGCTACCGCTGCGGCGCGGTCGCTGGATGATCAGGCTAGGGTTTTGAAGGGGATGGTGGGGCGGTTTGTTTTGTAGTTGGGTTTTGGTTTTTGGTTTCTGGTTCGGTCTGGTTTGATTGTCCCGGTTTCGCGCTGGTATGCCTGGTTCGTCCCTGTGCGGGACCGCACCTACTTTTCTTTGCTCGCGCAAAGAAAAGTAGGCAAAAGAAAGCGCGTTTACACCACCACTTCGTAGCGAGTGGCGTTTATTCATTATCGGGTAGTGGACCGCGCACGATTTGAGTTGCCGCACCGCTTAAGCTAGTGACAAGGCAGTCATTAGTTCCGGCTGTTCGCTCCGCGACAGCCGACGGGCACAGCCCCGTCTTTATCTCTCAGCGCCCTTCGCGCGCTGCACTTCGTCCGTTGCAACACCCATTTTCCTGGCAGGCGCTGGTCTGGTCGCGTGCGCAAAATTCCAGGCCAATCTGACCGTAGAAACCATCGTGAATATGGACGGATCATCTGGCGTAAACGGGGCTTCGGTGCGGACGCCGGAGCCGTCGAAGCGGCGTGCAAATGACGTGACGAAAATAGGTTTTGAAGCAGGCTACCGCCGCGCAGCGGGCGGGATGTGCGGGCGCGGACCACCACGCCAAACGGCACGCCGAGTCAAAACGTGCGCGGTCCACTACCCGAAAAATACTAGACGCCACTCGCTACGAAGCGCGAGGTAAACGCGCTTTCTTTTGCCTACTTTTCTTTGCGCGAGCAAAGAAAAGTAGGTGCGGTCCCGCACAGGGACGATCCAGGCAAACCAGCGCGAAAACGGGACAACCAAACCAGACCAGGCAAAACCAGGCAACCCCAAACCTCAACCCTTAACCACAACCGTACAAGTCGTCCCAGCCGACAAAGTCACACCATCGGGCACCGAATCAATCCGAACCCTCACCGGCACGCGCTGCGCCAACCGAACCCAGTTAAAAGTCGGATTCACATCCGCCAGCAACTCCTTGCTCTCCGGATTATCGCGATCGTAAATACCCCGCGAAACGCTCTCGACGGTTCCCTGCAACACGCCACCGCTCATCAACCGGATCTCGGCTTTCTTCCCAACCTGAACCCGCGGCAACTTCGTTTCCTCGAAGTACCCGTACACCCAGAACGAGTGACTATCGACCACCGCAAGCTTCGCCGTGCCCGCAATCGCGTAATCACCGCGATACACGTTCAGGTTCGTCACATACCCGTCAACCGGTGCCACCACCCGCGTGCGCGACAGATTCAACTTCGCTGCGTCCAGTGCTGCCAGCGCCTGCTGATACGACGCTTCCGCGGCCGATGCAAAACTCGTCGCGTTCTCGCGGCTTTCGCGTGAAACCACCAGCGAATCCATGTCCGCACGACGCTTCGCATCGTCACGCTTCATCTGCAAATTGGCCTTCTGCGCGGCGACGGCGGCCTCCGCCTGCTCGACGGCAATCTGATAGTGCGACGGATCGATCTGCATCAACAGATCGCCTTTCTTCACCAGCTGATTGTCGTGCACGGGCATCTCCACCACGGCCCCGGAGACGTCCGGCGCAATGTTGACGACCTCGGCGCGTACGCGGCCGTCGCGGGTCCACGGTTCGTCCATGTAATGGACCCACAACGCGCGCCCGATCAGGATCGCAATGATGAAAATGACGGCTGTCGCAACGAAGCCAATAAGATTTCGGATGGTCATGATTCGACTCGATTCAACGATAAACGGCGAGACCGAGCACGCCGCACACACAAACAAGCAAACTGGCCCGGAACAGGGATGGATGCCACACGACGCGATACAGACCCGTCCACGCAATCACGCGGTCAAGCATCCAGGTCAGCACGGCCCCGGCTACGAACAGCAGCACGATGGCGGGCACGTACGCGTCGAAGACGGCAATCTCACGCGGCATGACGAACTCCCTCTGATGCGCTCGCCGGGCCGCTCGCCAGACTTCCCAGCGGCGATTGCGGATCCAGCAGCGCAGTACGTATGAAATGCAGATGACTCAGAATCCGCTGCAACTGATGTCGCTCGTCGCGCGGTGGCGTAAACGTCGCCAGGACCTGCTGAACGGCGGCGATCGCGTCGGCGGTCGCGGATAACGCCCGGTCCAGCCGCGTCGCGGTCGGCCGGTCGAACAGCGACGCCACTGCATCGCGCATCGATCGCGTCGCCACGCGCCACGGCATCGACGCGGCATACCGCGGATCTTTCGGCAAGGTCGCGATCTCGTGTCGCAGATCGATTATCGCGTTGCCCACTTCGAGCACCGCAAACAGCCAGCGCAAGGTGTCGCGCTTTTCGTCGGCTTCGGACGCCAACGCGTTGATCTGGAACATCAGGTCGCGCGCGCCGCTTTCGAAACGCGAACGCAGACGCAGCATCCGGCCACGACACGCGAGCACCACCTGACGCCGCAAATCGCTCGACAACCGCCTGCGCAACCACGGTGTGGACGGCGGCAGCAGCACGGCAAAGGCGATAAACGACACGATCATCGACAGCACCAGCGCAATCCCGTCGTTCATCAGCGCGCTTGGATCGTAGTGAATCACGTTGTCCGGTCCGACCAGCGTGCTGAAAAACACGCAGTAACCGAAGCCGTAACCGAGCGTCGCCGGACGGGTGGTCAGATACACCCCGATCAGCAGGAACGGCGTCAGCCCGGCGCACAGCATCACGAAACCGTCGATATGCGGATACACGGCCAGCTCGACGATCATCGCCATCACGGTCGCGAGCATCGTGCCGCAGGTCATCTGAAACACCATCCTGGTCGGACGCGGCGCGGAAGCGGCCAGCCCGCACACGGCGGCGGCGTTCAGCACCAGCGTCACGCCGCTCGGCCACGCGGTCGCGAGCCAGAACGCGCCGAGCACGATCATCACGACCACGGTGCGCAAGCCGGCCACGCTCGATGCGATCAGATTGGTCTTCGGCTCGTAACGCTCGATCCAGCGTTCCCGTTCGTGCGTATCCACCGCGAGCGATGCATAGGTCGATGCGTACGCGTGCAGGTCGTCGATAAAGCGGTACAGCAGTTCCGACGCGGTGTCGAAATCGAGCAGCGGCACGTCGGCATCGAGCGCCAGCGCGGCGCGCGTGTCGCGAATCCGGTGCGGCAATTCGGCCTTGTACGTGTCGAGTTGCGCGGCGGCGTGGCTCGCGTCGGCGGCGGTCAACACCGGTTCGCCCGACTTCGCCAGCAACGGCGCGATTTCCTTGAAATACGGTTCGAGTGCATCGACGGTCGCCATCGCGTTCGCGTGACGCAACCGGTTCATCAACTGATGCAGCGCGTGAAAACGCGTCGAGGCGGTCATGAATTCGCTGTTCAGCCGCTTCAGGCGACCGCCGCGCATCCGCGCGTCGGGGCTGTCGAACACCGCCATGCTGCGGGTCGCCTCGAAGCCGACCACGTCGGCGACGAAGCGGGCATTCGTCGCCTCGATCGTCGCGCGGTCGCCCTTGCCCGCGAGCGACGCCGACACGTATTCGACGAACGCGGAAAAGCGCGCGCGGACTGTCGAGCGCATCTGCTCGCCGACGTATTTCGGCAGCACGAGACCGCTGACCACGCCCGAACAGACGATCCCGAGCGTCACTTCCGCTACCCGCGTCATCGCGGTGATGAACGCGGTGTCCGGATGTTGCGACGCCGGAAAGCCGATCAGCGCGGCCGTGTAGCCCGCCAGCACGAAACCGTACGAGCGGAAATTGCGATTGCGCGCCGCGCCCGCCGTGCAGATGCCGACCCAGATCGCGGTCGACACGATAAACAGTTCGGGCGTCTGCGAAAACAGGCTGATCAGCACCAGCATCACGATCAGGCCGACCAGCGTGCCGCAGATCCGGTAGAAACTTTTCGCGAAGACCGCGCCGCTTTGCGCCTGCATCACGATGAAAGTGGTCGTCATCGCGGTGCGCGGTTGCGGCAGATCGAGCTTCATCGCGATGCCCAGCGCGAGAAACGCCGCGCACAACGCCTTGAACAGATAGATCCACGTCTGGCCGTCGGTGCGCGCCCAGTCGGCGGCCGCGGCGGCGAACGTCGCGAGCGATCCTTGGGCCGGCGCGCTGGAGGAGGAGGCGGACATCGTCGGCTCCGGTTAGCGGACGGCCGCAGTGGACGCCGCAGCGTCGGCCGTAGCGGTTGCCGTTGCGTTTGCGTTTGCCGTTGCGGCAGGCGCCGACGCCGCGTTCGACGCCTTCGCGGCCTTGCCCTTGCCGTGCGCGGGCAGCGTCTCGTCGGCTTTGGGACCGTCGGCCGGACCGGCGAGACCGCCGCCCAGCGCCGTCACCAGCGACGCACGCGCGCCCAGACGCTCGGCCTGGATCTTCGCGACGCCTTCCTGCGAGCGCAGCAATTGCGTTTGCGCGATCAGCACGTTCAGATAGTCGGTCAGACCGCGCCGATAGCCTTCACGCGACAGGTCGTAATTCTTGCGAGCCGCCGCGACCGAGCGCTCGGCATCCTTCTGTTGCGTTTCGAACGAACGGATCCGGATCACCTGATCGGAAATATCCTTCAGCGCGCTGACGATGGTCTGGTTGTAATGCTCGACCGCCTCGTCGTACGACGCCGATTGCGCGCCGAGTTGCGAACGCAGACGACCGCCATCGAAGATCGGCAGCGACATCGCCGGTCCGGCGCTCCAGCCGTTGTTCATCGCGCGCACGAAGTTGAACAGCGGACCGGCGGCCGCATAACCGCCCACCGACGCGAGCAGGTTGATATCCGGATAGAAATTCGCCTTCGCGACGTCGATGCCGCGCGCCTGCGCTGCCACGGTCCAGCGAGCCGCGACGATGTCCGGCCGGTGGCCGATCAGCTCGGCGGGCAAGCTCGACGGCAGACCCGGAACGTCGGTCAGTGCGAGCGTCGGACGGGTGATCGAATCGCCGGCGCCCGGACCCTTGCCGGCCAGCGCGGCCATCTGGTTGCGACCGAGCGCGATCTCTTCTTCGATCGCGTCGATCTGGCGTTCGTATT
The DNA here is from genome assembly GCF_028283785.1 of Paraburkholderia sp. Taxonomy (GTDB): domain Bacteria; phylum Pseudomonadota; class Gammaproteobacteria; order Burkholderiales; family Burkholderiaceae; genus Paraburkholderia. The sequence continues at coordinate 749,616 of NZ_JAPWKB010000019.1, forward strand.
CCGGCATCGGCGTTTCGGCCTGGCTCACTTCGAGCTGCGTGCCGAGTCCGCCTTTCAGACGACGCGTCGCCAGATCGACGACCTGTTGCTGTTGCGCGAGCGTCGCCCTGGCGATATCGAGCAGCGCGTAGTTCAGCGACATGCTGATATACGTGCGCACCACGTTCGCCTCGAGTTCGAGCTGCGCCGCGCGCAGATCGGCGGCGCTGGCGTGCGCCATGTCGAGCGCGCGTTCGGCCGCGTTCTTGTCCTTGCCCCACACGTCGAGGTGATAGGACAGCGCGAGCGTGCCCGTGTTGTTGTACGTGGTCGTGTCGGCGAGCGAGCCGGGACCGTAATAGATGTTGTCGGCCCAGTGCTGGCGTTGCAGCGACATGCTGCCGTTCACCTGCGGCGACAGCGCCGACTTCGCGACACCGGCCATCGCGCGGGCTTCGCGCACGCGGGCAGCGGCGACGGCGAGCGTCGGATTGCCGTTTTGCGCGGCGTCGATCCACGCGTCGAGCTGCGGGTCGTTATACGCACGCCACCAGTCGACGGCGGGCCATTGCGCATCGGCGTTGGCGGCACGAATCGCAGCGCCGGCGTCGAGCGTCGACGGTTCGGTCGTGTGGGATTCCGGGGCGACGCCTCCGGTGCTCGCGCAGCCGGCGATTATTAAACAGATTGTAAGAACCGCCGAAATTGCGACCCTTTTCTGAACCGGAGACTGCACGATTTGCTCCCTAAATGACTATGAAACCCGTGGCGTCATTATATTTTTCGATCTATTTATGAATAACCCGTAAAGATGCAAGTCATTCTTACGGACAGTGAGATAATTGCTCTTTCTGTTCATGTAACAATCGGTCCGTCACAGCAAGGGTATCTATGGACACGCTCCAAAACATGCGCGTATTCGTTCGCGTCGTCGAAGCGGGCAGCTTTACCGGGGCCGCGCAGCACCTGAATACGACCACCGCGTACGCATCGCGCGCAGTCTCCGATCTCGAAGCGCACCTGCGCACGCGGCTGTTGAACCGCACCACGCGCCGCATCGCGCTGACCGAGGCGGGCGAACGCTACTTACAGCGCTGCGAGCAGATCCTCGCCTACGTCGATCAGGCCGAAGCCGAAGCCAGCGACGCGCACGCGCGTCCGTCCGGCAAGCTGAAAGTCCACGCAATGACCAGCTTCGGCCAGCACTACGTCGTGCCGGCGGTGGGCGGTTACCAGCAGCGTTATCCGGAAGTGCAGGTCGAACTGACGCTGGCGCAGCGCGTGCCCGATCTGCTCGACGAGGGTTACGACGTCGCGCTGGTGCTCGCGCAGGATTTGCCGGATTCGGGTCTGGTGTCGCAACGGCTGGGCAGCGCGTTCAGCATCGCGTGCGCGTCGCCGGCTTATCTGGAACGCCACGGCGTGCCGCAAACGCCCACCGATCTCGCGCGTCATACGTGTCTGCAACTCGTCACGCCGGTGTTTCCGACTGACGAATGGACCTTTCAGGGGCCGAACGGACAGGAAACCTACAAACTGCCGACGGCAACGTTCCAGGTGAACGTGGCGGAAGCGGCGGCAGTGGCGGTGCGCGAAGGCATGGGCATCGGCCTGATGCCGATCTACTCGGCCATCAGCGGTTTGCGCAGCGGCGATCTGGTGTGGATTCTTCCCGAATACAAGTCGCAGGAAATGAACGTGTATGCGCTCTATCCGTCGCGGCAGTATCTGGATGCGAAGATCCGGACGTGGGTCGAATATCTGCGCGATGTGTTGCCGCCGACGCTCGCCGAAGATCAGACCGAATTGCGTCAGTTCGCGCGCACCTGAGCGGCTGGGCGGGCCGCGTCGCTGCTGCGCGCAAGACGGCGTGTTACAGACGGATGCGGTGCCGCAACATTTCCTTACTTCCGGGTCCGGAGCGATTTGATAACGTTGGGTCTATTGCAGCGCGCCCGCCGCGCTGCGCCAGGCTTTAGATCAACTGGAAAGAAGAGGGATTCATGGATACGCATCTGATGATCGGCGTTGCCGTCATGATGGGTTTGATTGGCATTGCAGCGGCGCGCGATCTGTTGCGACGCTTGCGCGCGCAACAGCGGCTGGTGCCGGTTCGCGTCGAAACTGACGTGCAGCGTCAGCCGCGTCGCGGTCAGGACTGGTAAAAAGACAGCGGTTGCGGGGAGGCCGGGCCGGTCAGATTTCGACGACCCGATCCCACGCGAACGCAGGGTTTTCCATCTTGCCGGTGCGCCTGTCGCGGTAACCGCGCGGGTTGCACACCACGCGCGTGCCGTTCACCGTGTAATCGAACGCGGTGTGCGTGTGCCCGTGAATCCATAGCGCGACGGGTTCGCGCACCAGATCCGGCAGGTGGTTCACGAAACCTGCCGACACCCGGTCGTCCGCGTACTGCGCGGCCAGACTCGACCGGTGCGGCGCGTGATGCGTGACTACGATCGTCTTGCCGCCGAACGGCTTCGCCAGTTCCCCCTCCAGCCATGCGCGCGCCTGCGCGTGCAGCGCCAGCGTGTCGTCCGGCGTCAGGTCGCGTGCGGCCGAATGGTCCGGCGCGGCGTCCGCGTCCTGCGGCCACGTCACCTGAATCACCCCATGAAAATCGAGCATCACGCGCTGCGCCGCCGCGATCGACGCCGCTTTCACGTCGGGCTGCGCGCCATATAGCGCGAAATCCGTCCACAAGGTCGTGCCGAGCACGCGCCATTGCCCGGCCGGATCGACCAGCGCGGCGTTGTTCAGAAAATGCACGTTTTCCACCGATGCCGCCGCGTCGCGCATCGCCGTTTCCATCGCGCCGAATTCGCCGTCGTAATACTCGTGATTGCCGGGCACGTACACGACCGGCGTTTCGCCGTCGAACACTTCCGCCGCCCAGCGCGCGCCCTCCGCGTGATTGTGGATATCGCCGGCCAGCACGATCAGGTCGGCGGCGGCATGCGGGATGATTTCAGGCTCGTCGCATTCCAGATGCAGGTCGGACAGCACTCGAATCTTCACGGCGGCGCTCCTCGATGACAGACGGGTTTTTCAGCGTATCACCTTACCGGGATTCATCAGGTTCAGCGGATCGAACGCGCGTTTGACGGCCTTCATCATCTGCACTTCGACGGCTTGCTTGTAGTGCATCGCTTCGTCCACTTTCAGCTGACCCAGACCGTGTTCGGCGCTGATGCTGCCGCGATGCCGGTGCACGTTGTCGTAGACGATCGTGTTGATGTCCGACTGGTATTGCTTCAGGAACGCCTTCGGATCGCCGCCTTCCGGCGCCTGCACGTTGTAATGCAGATTGCCGTCGCCGAGGTGGCCGAACGTGACCATCCGCGCGCCCGGCACGAACTGCGCGATGGCGGCGTCGGTTTCTTCGATGAAGTGGCCGATCCGCGAAATCGGCACCGCGATATCGTGCTTGATGTTCAAACCTTCCTCGGCCTGCGCGAGCGGAATGTGTTCGCGCATCGCCCAGAATGCCTTCGATTGCGCGAGATTCGCCGCGACCACCGCATCGTCGACGAGGCCGCTTTCGAGCGCATGCTCCATCAGACGCTCGAACAGCGCACGTCCGTGTTCTTCGCTTTCGCTGTCGGACAATTCCAGCAGGACAACTTGTCCGTGCGACTCCGCGAACGGATAGCGCATCTGCGGGAAGTGACGTCCTACAAGGCGCACGCAGAAATCCGACATCAACTCGAAACCGGTCAGCAGCGGACCGGCGAAACGTTGCGCCAGCGACAGGAAATCGAGCGCGGCATGCGGCGACGCGAGCGCGGCCAGCGCGGTGACGCGCGCGGCCGGTTGCGGATGCAGCTTCATCACCGCGGCCGTAATGATGCCGAGCGTGCCTTCCGCGCCGATAAACAGGTCGCGCAGATCGTAGCCGGTGTTGTCCTTGCGCAGACCGCGCAGGCCGTCCCACAGCTCGCCTTGCGGCGTCACCACTTCGAGTCCGAGACACAGTTCGCGCGTGTTGCCGTAGCGCAGCACGCCGGTGCCCCCGGCATTGGTGGCCAGATTGCCGCCGATCGTGCAGCTGCCTTCGGCTGCGAGGCTCAACGGGAACAGGCGTCCGGCTTCGTCGGCGCGTGCCTGGACGTCGGCGAGCAGCACGCCGGCTTCGACGGTGATGGTGTTGTTATGCGGATCGGTGTCGCGCACGCGGTTCAGGCGGCGCAAGCTGACGATGGCCTGCGCACCGCTCGTGTCGGGCGTCGCGCCGCCTGCGAGACCGGTATTGCCGCCTTGCGGCACGATCGCGATGCGATATTCGACCGCCAGTTTCACGATCGCGGCGACTTCCTGCGGCGTGCCGGGCAACAGCACCGCGCACGCGGCGCCGGTATAGCGGCGTCGCCAGTCGGTCAGAAAGGCGGCGGTGTCGTGCGAGTCGGTCAGAACGTGCGCCGTGCCGATCGCGTCGCGGCATGCGGCGACGAAAGCCTGGGCGGAAGTCGGGTCGGTCATGATGGTCGGTCGGAAAATGGGTCTGAAAAACGGTGAGTCGTGCGCGGCTTCGGCGCCTGGCGTTGCGGTTGTGCGTAGCCTGTCAACGGGCTTTGATCGGATTTCAACGGCGTTTCAGCGAGGTTTCAACGAAGCTTCAACGAAGGGCCGCGAGTGTCATGCGGCCCGCCTCGCGCGTCGCGCGGCGCGCTTGAACGGCGCGACATACACCAGCGCACACACGAAAAACACCAGCGCCAGCAGCGTTTCGAGCCAGCCGAGCCGCGCGCTGAAACCACGGTCCGACATGCCGCGCACGATGCCTTCGGCGAAATACAGCAGGATCAGCATCGACGCCCACTGCAACGTATAAAGCCGCCGACGCAGCACGCCGGGCAGGGCGCACAGCAACGGCACGACTTTAAGGATCAGCGCCGAACCGCCGGGCCGCAGCGGCGCGAGACGCCATTCCCACGCAATGCACAGCATGATCAGCAGGATCAGTGCCGCGCTCGCGCCGAGCGCCGCGCCGCGTTTTTCCGGCGTGGGCGTGGGTATCAGGCCGTCGCGTCCGGAATCAGGCACAGACTCAGCCGTCGACTCGGCCGCCGCCCCGACACGTTCCGGGGACGTCACGGCCGTTCGCCCGATAGCGCCGCGGCAGTACGCGCAAGCCGTGCGCCGAGTGCTATGGCGAGGGTTTTTTCATCGGCGGAAATGCCCTGTCCGGCGGAATCCGCGCGCGCGAAATGCGACGCGCCGTAAGGCGTGCCGCCGGTTTGCGTAGTGGTCAGCACGCTTTCGGTGTACGGAATCCCGACGATCAGCATGCCGTGATGCATCAGTGGCAGCATCATCGACAGCAACGTGGTTTCCTGGCCGCCGTGCATGCTGCCGGTCGACGTGAACACGCACGCCGGTTTGCCCGCGAGCGCGCCGGACAACCATTGCGGCGTGGTGCCGTCGAGGAAGTATTTGAGCGAGGCGGCCATGTTGCCGAAGCGGGTGGGCGAACCGAGCGCGAGGCCGGCGCATTCTTCGAGGTCGCGCAGTTCGACGTACGGCGGACCTTCGGCGGGAATCTCCGGCTGGGTCGCTTCGCACACGGTCGAAACCGGCGGGACGGTGCGCACGCGGGCCTGCATGCCGGCAACGCTGTCGATGCCGTGGGCGATCGCCAGCGCGAGCTCTCGCGTGGCGCCGTAACGGCTGTAATAGAGCACGAGAATGTCTTTCATAAGCCTCTTCGGTGAACGGGTATTATAGGGGCTGGGTTCGCTGTCGGTCGGTCGGAACGGCCACTGGCGGGCGTTTTCAGGCCGTCATGACGGCTTGCATCGCGCATGTCGCGCGTGGTTTCACGACGCTGGGAGGTGGGTTTGTTGTCCAGAGTGCGTTTCGATCTCGATGCGCTGAAACGTCTCGCGCAGTTCGCCGCGAAACGCAGCGGCGAAGACCGCATTCCGCAGGTGGCCGGCAGTCTCACGTTCACGTCGATGCTGGCCATCGTGCCGCTCGCGACCGTCGCGTTCGCGCTGTTCACCGCGTTTCCCATTTTCGGTTCGTTCCAGATGTCGTTGCAGGCGTTCCTCGCCGAACATCTGATGCCCGCGCAGATCAACGACCAGATTTTCAAATACCTGAACCAGTTCGCAGCGAAGGCCAAAGGCCTGACGACGATGGGGATGATCGTGCTGTTCGTCACGTCGGTCATGACGATGATGACGGTCGAATCCGCGTTCAACGTGATCTGGCGGGTGCGCAAATCGCGTCCGCTGGCGCAGCGCATCCTCGTCTACTGGGCGATCATCACGCTCGGGCCGATCCTGATCGGCGTGAGTCTGTCGGTGTCGTCTTACCTGATGTCGCAATCGATGGCTTTTGCGGGCGCGCAGCATATGCCGATGGTGATCGAATGGGCGTTGACGGGCGCGGTGTTACCGCTGACCGCGCTCGCTTTCACGATGCTCTACGTGTTCCTGCCGAACTGCCGCGTCGAATGGCGCGACGCGGTGATCGGCGGTCTGGGCGCGGCGGTCGCGTTCGAACTCGCGAAGCGCGGCTTCGGCTACTACATCCGGCGTATTCCAACCTACACCGCGGTCTACGGTGCGTTCGCCGCCGTGCCGATGTTCCTGCTGTGGATGTATCTGAGCTGGTTCATCACACTGGTCGGCGCGATGGTGGCGTCGGCGTTGCCTGCCATCCGGATCGGCCAGTTTCATCGTCCGCGGTTTGCGGGCAGCGATCTGTTCGACGCGCTCGAGTTGCTTGCCCGCCTTGCCGAAGCGCGCGACGCGGGCACCCACGGCTACACGATGCCGGAACTCGCGCGCAAGCTGCGTCGCGATATGGATACGACTATTTTTCTGCTGGAAAAGCTCGAAGAAATCGAGTGGATTGCGCGGTTGCAGGAAGCGGATGCGCGACCGCGTTTCGTGCTGCTGGCCAATCCGAATCAGGTCAGCGTCGAGCGTCTGTACGGGCTGTTCGTGATCGACCGGGCGGAACTCGAATACCAGTTGAATCTGCAATCGACCCGCGTTGACGGCCCGATGCTGCTCGCCGCGCTCGAAAGCGAACGGATGACGGTGACGCTCGCCGCGTTGCTGGCCGCGCGGGCCGCCGCCCGCGAAGCAAACGACGCCGAAGCGGGAGACACCGCGACGTCGATGCCGCACCAGACTGCATAGTGTGGCGCGTAGGCTTACGCCTGCGCGGCTACAGCGAAATCTTGCCGGTGCAGATGTCCTTGAACATCACCCAATCACCCATCAGGCTATAGACCGGATGCCGGAACGTAGCCGGACGGTTCTTCTCGAAGAAGAAATGTCCGACCCACGCGAAGCCGTAGCCGCACACCACGGCAGCCGGAAGCCATAGCCAGTCGCCGGTGGCAAGCGCCATCGCCAGACAGCCGATCACGCCGAGCGAACCGACGAAATGCAGCCGCCGCGACACGCGATTGACATGCTCTCCCAGATAGAACGGATAGAACTCCGCGAAGTTCGCGAAGTGGTGACTGTGAGTGGTATCAGCCATGATGGCCTCCGTTATCCGCGTGGCCGCGCGTGGGGTTGGCGCGGCGCGTGCGGCACGAGCCCGACGCAGGTAAGCACCTGATTCGCCGTCGAATTCGCGCAAGCTCAAACTCATTGTGATGCGATCGACGACGCCGCGCAACCTGGCCGTTCGGCTAATGGCGCGACTTTCGCCGCGCGGTTATCGTCGTTGTCGTGCCGATGGTTTTTTGCGGCGAATCGTGACCAGTCACTGTGAGCGAACGTGCACGCCAGCGAGGTCAGCGGCGGCTTTCCAGCGGCATGCGCGCGAAGCTGAACAGCGCGTCGAGCGTCGCGTCGGGCTGCTCGCTCATCACGGCGTGTCCGGCGTCGAGGGCGATCGTCCGTGCGTCGACGCCGGCCTGCGTGAGCGCGTCGGCGAGCGCGCGGGCGGCGCGCGGCGGCGTCATCGCGTCGCGTTTTCCGACGATCAGACGCACGGGGCAGCGCACCTGCGCCGCGCGCGCGAAGCCGTCCGCGTAATCGTTGCAAACGGTGAAGTCGGTGTGAAACAGCTGCGGCTCGCCGGTCGCGGCCACCTGTTCCATCAGCCGACGGTTCATCCCGTGCAACCAGAAGCCTGGTCCGGGACACGACGGCTTCGCGGCGAGCGTCGAATGCGACCACGCGTTGACCATCGCGATGGCGTGCGGCTCGTCGTGTTGCGCGGCGTCGAGCAGCGCGTCGGAGACGGCCATCGGCACGGCGGTCGCGATCAGTGCGAGATGCGTTGCGCGGTCGGGATAACGCGCGGCGAACTCCAGCGCGACCAGCGAGCCCATGCTGTGTCCGATCACGCACGCGCGCTCGACGCCGCTCGCGTCGAGCAGCGCGGCGAGCCAGTCCGCGAGCGCGCCGATCGACCTCAGCGCGGGTCCGGCGCTGCGCCGATGGCCGGGCAGATCGACCGCCAGCACGCCGAAACCGTGATTGGCGAAGTAACGCGATTGCAGCGCCCAGACGCTATGGTCGTGCTCCGCGCCGTGAATGAACACGACGGCGGGCAGCGCCGGGTCGAAGCGTTTGCCGCCGGTGTACGCGTACGCCGGTTTGCCCTGAACCTCGACGATCATGCCGGCTCCTTGCGTGCGTCGTCCGCGCCGGGCCGTTGGGTGGCAGCCGTTGCGCCGGTTTTTTGCGCGGCTTTCAGCGCGCGCTTGAGATCGTCGATCAGGTCGTCCGGATCTTCCAGACCGATCGACAACCGGATCGTGCCTTCGGCGATGCCCGCTGCGAGCAACGCGTCGGCGTCCATCCGGAAATGCGTCGTCGAGGCGGGATGGATCACCAGCGAGCGCGCGTCGCCGACGTTCGCGAGGTGCGAAAACAGTGTCAGCGCCTCGATAAAGCGCCGGCCGGCGGCGCGGTCGCCGCGAAGATCGAAGCTGAACACCGCGCCCGCGCCGCGCGGCAGCAGGCGTTGCGCGAGCGCGTGATCCGGATGCGACGGCAGTTCCGGATACGCGACCGACTCGACCGCGTCGTGCGCGACCAGGAACTGGACGACCTTGCGGGTGTTGGCGACATGGCGTTCCATCCGCAGCGGCAGCGTTTCGATGCCTTGCAGCAACTGCCATGCGGCTTGCGGATGCAGGCACGCGCCGAAGTCGCGCAAGCCCTCGCGGCGCGCGCGCAGCAGGAACGGCGCGACCGTGCTTTCTTCGGCGAACACCATGCCGTGAAAGCCGTCGTAGGGCTCGGTGAATTCGGGAAAGAGACCGGATGCGTCGAAGTCGAACGTGCCGCCGTCCACCAGCACGCCGCCGATGGTCGTCCCGTGGCCGCCGAGAAACTTGGTCGCCGAGTGATACACGTAGTCCGCGCCGTGGTCGAATGGCTTGAGCAGATAGGGCGTCGTGAAGGTCGAATCGACCAGCAGCGGCACCCGATGCGCATGCGCGATCTCCGCGACCGCGCCGATATCGAGCACGTCGAGGCCCGGATTGCCGAGCGTTTCGCCGAACAGCAGCCGCGTATTCGGCCGCAACGCCGCGCGCCAGGCGTCGGTGTCGCCGGGTTTCACGAAGGTGGTGTCGATGCCGAAACGGCGCAGCGTGTAGTGCAGCAGGTTGTGCGAGCCGCCGTAGAGCGCACTGGATGCGACGATATGTCCACCCGCGCCCATCAAGGTCGCAATCGCGAGGTGGAGGGCCGCCTGACCGCTGGCCGTGCCGATCGCGCCCGCGCCGTTTTCGAGCGCGGCGACGCGCTCTTCGAACACGGCCACGGTCGGGTTCGAAATGCGTGAATACACGTGGCCGGCGCGCTCCATATTGAATAGCGCGGCGGCGTGATCGGTGTCGCGAAACGAGAACGAGGTGGTCTGGTAGATCGGCGTGGCGCGCGCGCCAGTGGTGGGATCGGGGGCGGCGCCGGCGTGCAGCGCAAGCGTATCGAAACGGTTGGCGGACATCCTGGACAGCGAAGCCGCGCACGGCGTTCGCGAAGGGTGAAGGTGAGGGCATCCTATCACCCGTGCCGGACGCGGCAATTGGGTCTGACGAGAATGCGCGGCACGTCGGCAAGACGTCGAGCGCGCCGCGCGGGATGCCGCAGCAGCAGGGTTTCTACGGTGTCCGGCGCACGCTGGGCGTGGCCTGTGCGCTTTCTTTTTATGAACCTTTCCGCTAGGATCGAAAGTCAGTCATACGGTATCCGATGCCGCCCGGGCGCTTGCCCGGCGCACGTCCGGCCCAAGCCGGGAAAGCCCGAACCGGGCGCCGTGCTCTCGTTCAATCACGTTCAAACAGGCGTCGGCCGGGCGCCATGGCAGCTTTAGCGGCTTCACAGGAGACAATCATGCGAGTCAGCGACATTCTCAAGGTCAAGGGCAACACGCTTTTCACGGTCACGCCGGACACGCCGCTGGCCGAAGCCGTCGATGCGATGGCCGACCACGATATCGGCTCGCTGGTCGTGATGGAATACGGCGATCTGGTCGGCATGCTGACCTTTCGTGAAATTATCCTGACGCTCAGCAAGCAGGGCGGCGCGGTCGGCACGTCGACCATCCGCAAGGTGATGGACGACCATCCGCTCACCTGCACGCCGGAAACCGACGTCAACGAAGTGCGCCGGATGATGCTCGAACATCACGTGCGCTATCTGCCGGTGATGGAAAGCCGCACGCTGATGGGCGTGATTTCGTTCTACGACGTCGCGAAGGCGGTCGTCGAGGAACAAGGTTTTGAAAACCGGATGCTGAAAGCCTATATCCGCGACTGGCCGGAAGAGCAGGAGCAGCAGCCGGCACGTTGAGCCGCACGGCGTCGGCTTGCGTCGTGCGTTGCGACGCGGGCCAGCTGGCGATACTCGGGGGCGTTGCCGTCCCAAACCGGAAAGCGCACGCGCGAGCGAGCGCTTTTTTTGTGTCCGCGCCGGTCGCGTGTCGCGCAACCGGCGCATTGCGGTGCAGACCGCTCAAGCCACGGCGTCCGCGGACGCCAGCCACGCCATGACCGATCGACAGACTTCAGCGGTACCCGCGTCGCGCCGTGCCGCGCGCGACAAAGCGGGCCATCAGTCGCAGTTCGCGCTGTTGCGCGAGCGCCGTTTTGCGCCGTTTTTCTGGACGCAATTTCTCGGCGCGATGAACGACAACGTATTCAAGATCGGGTTCACGTCGCTGGTCACGTACCAGGCGTCGCGCTTCGCCGGGGTCGATCCCAAAACCGCCGCGTTCCTGATTTCCGCGATTTTCATCGTGCCGTTCGTGCTGTTTTCCGCGACGTCGGGGCAGATCGCGGACAAGTACGACAAGGCCATGCTCACGCGTTTCGTGAAGACCTTCGAAATCGCGGTGATGCTGGTCGGCGGCGCGGGATTCTGGTTTCACAGCGCGCCACTGCTTTACACCTGCACGTTTCTGATGGGCGTGCATTCGACGCTGTTCGGTCCCGTCAAATACGCGTATCTGCCGCAGCATCTGGGCAAGGACGAGCTGGTGGGCGGTAACGGACTGGTCGAAATGGGCACCTTCGTCGCGATCCTGATCGGCACGATCATCGGCGGCGCGGCGGCGGGGTTCGTCGAGCATGGCGCGACGGTGCTGGCCTGCGCGTGCGTGGCGATCGCGGTGATCGGGCGCGGGGTGTCGTCGGGCGTGCCGGTGTCGGCGTCGTCGCAGCCGGATTTGCGGATCAACTGGAATCCGGTCACCGAAACCTGGCGCAATCTGAAACTCGCGCGCGAAAACCGCACGGTGTTTCTGAGTCTGCTCGGCATTTCGTGGTTGTGGTTTGTCGGCGCGACGTTTCTCGCGTCGTTTTTCAACTTCGCGAAAGACGTGCTGTCGGCGAATCCCGATGTCGTGACCGTGCTGCTCGCGACGTTTTCGCTCGGGATCGGACTCGGTTCGCTGATGTGCGAGCGGTTGTCGAAACGGCGTATCGAGATCGGTCTGGTACCGCTCGGGTCGATCGGCATCAGCGTGTTCGCGATCGACCTGTTTTTCGCCAGCCACGATATGCCGCCGGCCGGACATCTGCTCGGCGTCGGCGAATTCCTGACGCGCGCGGTGCATTGGCGCGTGCTGGCCGACCTGTTCCTGCTGGCGATGTTCGGCGGCTTTTACAGCGTGCCGCTGTACGCGCTGATCCAGTCGCGTTGCCAGCCCAGCCACCGCGCCCGGATCATCGCCGCGAACAATATCCTGAACTCGCTGTTCATGATTGTTTCGGCGTTGATGGCGATGGGGCTGACGTCGGCGGGCGTCGGCATTCCGGGTATTTTCCTCGTTACTGCGCTGCTCAATATCGTCGTCGCGACGTATATCTACTCGCTGGTGCCGGAGTTTTTGCTGCGTTTCGTCGCATGGGTGCTGGTCCACACGTTCTACCGGATCCGCCTCGTCCATGCGGAGCGGATTCCGGAAGAGGGCGCGGCCGTGCTGGTGTGTAACCACGTCAGTTTCGTCGACGCGATCGTGATCATGGCCGAGAGTCCGCGTCCGATTCGCTTCGTGATGGATTACCGGATTTTCCGCTCGCCGCTCGCCGGCTGGGTGTTCCGTCACGCAAAGGCCATTCCGATCGCGCCCGGACACGAAGATGCGCCGATGCTGGCCCGGGCGTACGACGCATGCGCGCGTGCGTTGGAAGATGGCGAACTCGTGTGCATTTTTCCGGAAGGCAAGCTCACGCAGACCGGTGAGATCAATCCGTTCCGGCACGGCGTGTCGGAAATTCTGCGGCGTTCGCCCGCGCCGGTCATTCCGATGGCGCTGCGCGGCTTGTGGGGCAGCGTGTTTTCGCGCGGCTCGGCGGCGCATTTGCCGCGACCGCTGCACAAGGGCGTGATGAGTCGTCTGACGCTGGCCGTCGGCGAACCGCTCGATCCGGCCGCGGTCACGCCGGACGGCCTGCAACAGATCGTCAACGAATTGCGGGGCGCGCGGAAGTAACGCGCTTTGCGGCCGCCGCCGACGCCGCGCAAAGTCGGGCGGCGGCCCGCGCAGCCGCGCCGGCGCTGGCATAATAGCGGTCTCCCGCAATTCCTTTGGACGACGCTCATGTCCGGTAACACGCTCGGTACGCTTTTCACTGTCACGAACTTCGGCGAATCGCACGGTCCCGCGATCGGCTGTGTGATCGACGGTTGCCCGCCGGGCCTGTCGCTGACCGAAGCCGATATCCAGATCGAACTCGATCGCCGCAAACCGGGCACCTCGCGCCACGTGACGCAGCGTCAGGAAGAAGACAAGGTCGAGATCCTGTCGGGCGTGTTCGAAGGCAAGACCACCGGCGCGCCGATTGCGCTGCTGATCCGCAACACGGACCAGCGCAGCAAGGACTACGGCAATATCGTCGATACCTTCCGTCCCGGCCACGCCGACTACACCTACTGGCAGAAATACGGCATTCGCGACTACCGTGGCGGGGGCCGTTCGTCGGCGCGTCTGACGGCGCCCACCGTCGCGGCCGGCGCGGTCGCGAAAAAGTGGCTGAGCGAGCATTTCGGCGTTGAAATTCGCGGGTATATGGCGGCGTTGGGCGAGATCGACATTCCGTTCGTCGATTGGCAGCATGTTCGCGAAAACCCGTTTTTCGCGCCGAATGCCGATGTCGTGCCGGAACTCGAAACCTATATGGACGCGCTGCGCAAAGACGGCGACTCGATCGGCGCGCGCATCAACGTGGTTGCGTCGGGCGTGCCGGTGGGCCTCGGCGAGCCGCTGTTCGACCGCCTCGACGCCGACATCGCGCACGCGATGATGGGCATCAACGCGGTGAAGGGCGTCGAGATCGGTGCGGGCTTTGCGAGCGTCGCGCAACGCGGTTCGATACATGGCGACGAACTCACGCCGGAAGGCTTCGTCGGCAATCACGCGGGCGGCGTGCTCGGCGGGATTTCGACGGGCCAGGACATCACGGTTTCGATCGCGATCAAACCGACATCGAGCATCCGCACGCCGCGCCGCTCGATCGATAAAGCGGGCGAGCCGGTGGTCGTCGAGACCTTCGGCCGCCACGATCCGTGCGTCGGCATTCGCGCCACGCCGATCGCGGAATCGATGCTGGCGCTGGTGCTGATCGACCACGCGCTGCGCCATCGTGCGCAAAACGGCGACGTGAGCGTCACCACGCCGACCATCGCGGCGAGCGCGCCCTAAGCGCGTGCCGATCGCGGCCGTGTCAGGTTTCGCGCAACCATGCGGATGATGCGGCGATCGTCGGGCTTGATTGTCTGTTCACGAGGCACGCTCCGATGAACGAATCGAACGAATCGAACGAATTTCACGAGACACTCGATACTCTCCGCGCGCGCTGCGCGGCGTCGTCCGGTTTCGGCGTGGGCAGAGACTGGCGCGAACTCGGGCTTGCGCTGCGCGCCGCGGCGTTGCCCGGTCCACACTATCTCCCGCTTCATGCGGAAGCGCTCGACGCGTTGTTACAGGCATCGGCGAACGACGGTCTGCTCGGCATCGAAGACTTCGCCGCGACCGCGCAAAGCGCATTCATCGTCAAAGACTGGGCCTGCGTCGAGGCCTTCACCGACGTGTTGCTGCAAAATCGCCATACGGCCGGATCGATGCTGGCCGACGCACTCGTGTGGCGCGCGGCGGTTCATCAATCCCGCGACGATTTCGACGAAGCCGAGCGCCTGCTCGGCAAAGCGGTGGCGGTGCTGCCCGACAATCCCATCGCCCTCCACAAACTTGCGCTCTGCATCAAAGAGCAAGCCCGTTTCGACGAAGCCGAAGCGCTGTTGCGCCGCGCGCTGAAGCTCGACCCCGACAGCGCGGCCGCGCAATTCGATCTGTCCGAACTCGAAATCCGCGCCGAACGTTTCGCCGACGGCTGGCCACGCTACGAAGCGCGCGTCGCATTCGACGAACAACCGGGCAACGCGCAAGCCGTGCTGTCGAAGATCGCCCCGCATTGGCAGGGCGAGCCGCTGACCGGCAAAACGCTGGTCGTCTACGGCGAGCAAGGACATGGCGATTGCCTGTGGGCCGTGCGGTTTCTGCCGCTGCTCGCCGAGCGCGCGCGCCGCGAAGGCGCTCGCGTGATCTTCGGTCACGACGGGCCGTTGCGTCATCTGTTCGAACGGATGTTGCCGGCTGGGATCACGCTCGAAACCGGTCTCGACACACAGCCCGATTTTCATTGCGGTCTGATGAGTTTGCCGCTGCGACTCGGCATTGTCGATTCGGCCGGATGGGGTAGGGCTTATCTGACCGCAGACGCGGCGCGCACGGCGGTATGGCGCGAACGTGTCGCGCAGGCTCGCGGTCGCAAGCGCGCGGTCGGGATCGTGTGGAACGGCAATCCGGCGCACGTTCGCGATATACGGCGCTCGGTGCCCGTCGATCAACTCGCGCCGTTGCTGACGGTGCCGGGGCTCGTGTGGTTCGCGCTGTCGCCGGGACGGGGCGAAACGGTCGCGCACTGGCAGGCGCGCGGGATCGATATCGTCGATCCGACCGTGCAGTTCGACGCGGGGTTCGACGATGTCGCCGCGTTGATGGCGAACCTCGATCTGGTCGTCACGATCGACAGCGGCCCCGCGCATCTGGCCGGCGCGTTGGGCGTGCCGACCTGTCTGCTGATCGACCATGTGTCCGCGTGGTTCTGGGGCAACCGGCAGCGCGTGACGCCGTGGTACGACGCGGTCGAACTGTTCCGTCAGCCGTCGATTGGCGCGTGGGCGCCGGCGTTGAGCGCGGTGCGCGAGCGTCTCGAAGCGCTCGTGTCGCGCGGCACGTAGGCCGCACAGCAGGCGCGCATCGTGTGTCGCCGCAAATAAAAAAACGCCGCAGATTTTGAATCTGCGGCGTTTTTTTATTCGACGTGCGCGGCGACGTGCGCCGGCATCCTCACATATTCGGATAGTTCGGACCGCCGCCGCCTTCCGGCGTCACCCACACGATGTTTTGCGTCGGGTCCTTGATATCGCAGGTCTTGCAGTGCACGCAGTTTTGCGCGTTGATCACGAGGCGTTCGGTGTCGTCTTCGTTTTTCACGAATTCGTACACGGCTGCCGGGCAATAACGGCTTTCCGGACCGGCATAGGTTTGCCAGTTCACGTTCACCGGCACCGACGGATCTTTCAGCGTCAAATGTGCAGGCTGGTTCTCTTCGTGATTGGTGTTCGAGATAAACACCGACGACAGACGATCGAACGTCAGCTTGCCGTCCGGCTTCGGATAGACGATCGGCGTGCATTGCGACGCGGGTTTCAGCATCTCGTGATCGGAATGCTGATGATGCAGCGTCCACGGCACATTGCCGCCCAGCAGCTTCTGCTCGATGCCGACCATCAGCGTGCCGAGATACAGACCCTTGCTCATCCACTGCTTGAAATTGCGCGCGCGGTACAACTCCGTGTGCAGCCACGAGGTCTTGAACGACTCCGGATAGGCAGTCAGTTCGTCCGACTGGCGGCCGGCCTGAACCGCTTCGAACGCGGCTTCGGCGGCCAGCATGCCGGTCTTGATCGCGGCGTGCGAGCCCTTGATCCGCGATGCGTTCAGGAAACCCGCGTCGTCGCCGACCAGCGCGCCGCCCGGAAACACCAGCTTCGGCAGCGACATCAGGCCGCCTGCGGTGATCGCGCGCGCACCGTACGACACGCGCTTGCCGCCTTCGAGCACGGCGCGGATCGCCGGATGCGTCTTGTAGCGCTGGAATTCCTCGAACGGCGACAGGTACGGATTCGAATAACCCAGGCCGACCACGAAACCGACCACCACCTGGTTGTTGTCCATGTGATAGAGGAACGAGCCGCCGTACGTGTCGTTTTCCAGCGGCCAGCCGGCCGTGTGCATCACCAGACCCGGCTTGTGTTTCGACGGATCGATTTCCCACAGTTCCTTGATGCCGATCCCGTAGACCTGCGGGTCGGACGCTTCGCGCAGCTTGAACCTGTCGTTCAGCTGACGGCCCAGATGGCCGCGCGCGCCTTCGCAGAACAGCGTGTACTTCGCGTGCAGCTCCATGCCGAGCTGGAAGTTTTCGGTCGGCTCGCCGTCCTTGCCGATCCCCAGATTGCCCGTCGCGACGCCCTTGACCGAGCCGTCTTCGTGATAGAGCACTTCGGCCGCGGGGAAGCCCGGAAAAATCTCGACGCCGAGCGCTTCGGCCTGTTGACCCAGCCAGCGCGTCACGTTCGCGAGGCTGATCACGTAGTTGCCGTGGTTCTTGAAGTTGTCGGGCAACGCCCAGACCGGCACGCTCTTCGAACCGGTTTCGGTCAGGAACAGGAACTTGTCCTCGGTGACGTCGACCGTCAGCGGCGCGCCTTTTTCCTTCCAGTCAGGGATCAGTTCGGTGATCGCGCGGGGGTCCATCACCGCGCCCGACAGGATGTGCGCACCGATTTCCGAGCCCTTTTCCAGCACGCAGACGCCGATCTCGACGCCTTTTTCCTGTGCCATCTGCTTGAGCCGGATTGCTGCGGACAAACCCGCAGGGCCGCCGCCGACGATGACTACGTCATATTCCATCGACTCTCGAGGGCCGTATTGCTCAATCAGACTTGTGGGGGTCATTGATGCTCCGCTTGCCGTTAGAATGCTTTTTTCGGGATCGTATTGTGGGCGAACGATCCCCGCGCCGCAACCCGGTGAACCGCGATTAGCACGATCGTTCTATTGTGTGCTACGGTGACGGCCCGGCTGCCTGGCAGCCGGTATCCGCGATTTACCGCATGTCAGTAACACGTACGTCGCGGCCACGCCGCATCTGTAACCACTACCGAGTAGAGGAACGACAATGGGCCGTTCGATCAATCTGGAAGGCAAGGTTGCGCTGATCACAGGCGCCTCCAGCGGGCTGGGCAAGCGTTTCGCGCAAGTGTTGTCGCAGGCGGGCGCAAAAGTCGTGCTGGCGAGCCGCCGCACCGAACGGTTGAAAGAGTTGCGTGCCGAGATCGAGGCATCGGGCGGCGCGGCGCACGTCGTGTCGCTCGACGTGACGGATTATCAGAGCATCAAGTCGGCGGTCGCGCATGCGGAAACCGAGGCCGGCACGATCGATATCCTCGTGAACAACTCCGGCGTGTCCACCACGCAAAAGCTGGCCGAAGTCACGCCGGCCGACTTCGAATACGTGTTCGACACCAACACGCGCGGCTCGTTTTTCGTCGCGCAGGAAGTCGCCAAGCGGATGATCATGCGCGGCAACGGCGGCCAGAAGCCGTCTTACCGGATCATCAATATCGCGTCGATGGCGGGGTTGCGCGTGTTGCCGCAGATCGGTCTGTACTCGATGAGCAAGGCCGCCGTCGTCCATATGACGAAAGCGATGGCGCTCGAATGGGGCCGCTACGGTATCAACGTCAACGCCATCTGCCCCGGCTATATCGACACCGAAATCAACCATCATCACTGGCAGACCGAGCAGGGGCAAAAGCTCGTGTCGATGCTGCCGCGTCATCGCGTCGGCAAACCGGACGATCTCGACGGTCTGCTGTTGCTGCTCGCCGCCGACGAGTCGCAGTTCATCAACGGCTCGATCATCGCCGCCGACGACGGCTTTGGTCTCGCCTGAGCGGAATCGGCCCGCATCTCGCACCTTGCACGGCATCGCCGGATTGCCCGTCTGCGCGACGCGTTTGCCGCGCGACGCGCATAATCGGCGGCACGTTTCGCGCCATTCCCGCGCGATTCCGACGCCATTCCCGGCGTCACCTTTGTTTGCGGTCTCGCCCCATGAAGGCGGGCGCCGCGTTCACCCGTTATCCGTTTTCCGACCAGCTGAAGAAGTATGAGCGATTACCACGCAGTTTTCGAAATGGCCATGCC
The DNA here is from genome assembly GCF_028283785.1 of Paraburkholderia sp. Lineage (GTDB taxonomy): Bacteria > Pseudomonadota > Gammaproteobacteria > Burkholderiales > Burkholderiaceae > Paraburkholderia. Next base: position 768,360 of record NZ_JAPWKB010000019.1, read on the forward strand.
GATCCGTTGGGGCGACATGGACGCGTTCGGCCATGTGAACAACACGGTCTATTTCCGCTATATGGAACAGGTGCGGATTTCCTGGTTCGAGCAGCTCGGCATTGCCGGCGGCAACGGCGAAGGGCAAGGGCCGGTGATCGTCACGGCGTCGATGGAATTTTTGCGGCAGCTTCACTATCCGGGCGACATCATCGGCCGGATGACGGTCGGTGAGCCGGGCCGCAGCAGTTTCGACACCGGTTTCGAGCTGTATCGCGCGGACGATCCCGACACGCTTTACGCGCGCGGCGCGGCGAAATGCGTGTGGATCGACTATGCGGCGGGCAAGTCGGTGCCGATTCCCGATCTGCTGCGCACGACCATCGAACAGGCGAAGCTCGTCAAGACCGCCTGAGCGGTAAGCGCGCGGGCGTTGCGTCGCCCGTCAGTTGCCGAGCAGCCGCTGCAACAGTTCGGTCGCGTTGCCGGTGCCGTATTTGCGCATCAGCCGCGACCGGTACACATCCACGGTTCGCGAGCTGATGTCGAGCGTGCGACCGATCTGCTTGCTCGTTTTGCCCGTCACCAGCTGCGCGGCGATTTCCCGCTCGCGCGGCGTCAGTTCGACCGCTACCCGGCGCGTCGCGCTCAAATCCTCGAAAGTCCAGATGCCGGCCGCATGCGGCGCGTTGCGTTCGAGCGAGCGTCCCGTCACGTGACACCAGAACAATTCGCCGTTCGCGCGCTTCATGATGCGGTCGTCGGCGTAGCTGCCGAGCGCGGTCATGATCGGCGGAATGCGCTCGCCGATGCGCTCGAATTCATCGGCGGACGGATACAGCACCTGAAACGACTGCCCGATCAGCGAGCCGCGCGGATGGCCGAAGATCGCCGCGAGCTGGTCGTTGCAGTCTTCGATCGTGCGTTCGCGCGACAGCACGAGTCCGATCGGCGCGAGGTGAAAAGCGGTTTGGTAATCCAGTGCGGTCATGAGTGACGTCGACGTGCGGCAGCCGCACGGAGGCGACTACTTATGTATTTTTGCGTATTGTGCCGCAGCATGGCGGCATCGTACCCTTTCGGACATAAATCAACCGGATCAATCGTGACGTTCACGTGGTCGTGCCCAGCGGGCGCGGGCTTTGCTGAATGTTCCCGTTACTCGTTCGTCGCGCAGCAGCGCACGGCGAATCCGGGATGACTAGAATGACATCACGGCTCACGCCCGCGTACCGCGCTTCGCCACGTACCGACGGCCAAACCGTTGAGCTGATTTCCATAAAGGAAGGGACACACTGATGAACAAGGTCTATCCAGGCGCGGCCGACGCGCTCAAAGACATCGTCAAGGACGGGCAGACGTTTGCCGTCGGCGGCTTTGGACTGTGCGGGATTCCCGAAGCGCTGATCGCCGCGCTGCGCGATACCGGCGTCAAAGGCATTACGTGCATCAGCAATAACGCGGGCGTCGACGGCTTCGGCCTGGGCCTGCTGCTCGAAACACGTCAGATCAAGAAAATGATCTCGTCGTACGTGGGCGAAAACAAGGAATTCGAACGGCAATATCTGGCCGGCGAACTCGAACTCGAATTCACGCCGCAAGGCACGCTGGCCGAGAAACTGCGCGCCGGCGGCTCGGGCATTCCGGCGTTCTTCACGAACACCGGCTACGGCACGCTGATCGCCGAGGGCAAGGAAACCCGCCAGTTCGGCGAAAACCACTACGTGCTCGAACACTCGCTGACGGCGGACGTCGCGATCGTAAAGGCATGGAAGGCCGATAAATCGGGCAACCTGATCTATCGCCGCACCGCGCGCAACTTCAACCCGATGTGCGCGATGGCGGGCAAGATTACCGTGGCCGAGGTCGAAGAGATCGTCGAAGTGGGCGAACTCGATCCGGACGCGATCCACACGCCGGGCATTTTCGTGCAGCGCCTCGTGCTCAATGCGCATCCGGAAAAACGCATCGAACAACGCATCGTCCGCGCGAAAGGAGACTGATCATGGCATGGACTCGTGACGAAATGGCCGCGCGCGCGGCGAAAGAATTGCAGGACGGTTTCTACGTGAACCTCGGTATCGGTCTGCCGACGCTGGTGGCGAACCACGTGCCGGCCGGCGTCGAAGTGTGGCTGCAATCGGAAAACGGTTTGCTGGGCATCGGCCCGTCGCCGACCGAAGAAGAAGTGGATGCCGACCTGATCAACGCGGGCAAGCAGACGGTCACCACCTTGCCGGGTTCGTCGATTTTCTCGTCGGCCGACTCGTTCGCGATGATTCGCGGCGGTCACATCAACCTGGCCATCCTCGGCGCGATGCAGATCAGCAAGAAGGGCGATCTGGCCAACTGGATGATTCCGGGCAAGATGATCAAGGGCATGGGCGGCGCGATGGATCTGGTCGCGGGCGTCAAGCGCGTGGTCGTGCTGATGGAGCACGTCGCGAAGGGCGACCAGCACAAGATTCTCGAAGACTGCACGTTGCCGCTGACGGGCGTGGGCGTGGTCGATCAGATCATCACCGACCTCGGCGTGATCGACGTCACGGAAGACGGCCTGAAGCTGGTCGAACTGGCGCCGGGCGTCACGGTCGACGAAATCAAGGCGAAAACGGGCGCACCGCTCGACGTCAGCGCGGTCAGCTGATGTCGGCCGGCGGGCCGCGACGTCGATCCAGTTGAGGCGGCGCGCTGGCGGTCCTGCGGTGTGAGCGGTATCGAAACGGGCGAGACGCGAGTCTCGCCCGTTTTGCTTTGCGGTGCGGCGGCGCAGCGGCTACGGAGGCGCGGTCCACGACCGATCGTCCGCGGCTGTCTGGATCAGGCGTGCGCGGGCACAAAGCGGTTTACAATCTTTCATACGTAGCAGGTTCCGATTCCGCGTAGTTCTGCGCCCGTTTACGCCCCGGTTGCGCGTTGCCCATGCCGCGCGCACGAGGCGCCACGAAGGACATCCGATGACCGATCCGTTTCCCGCCTCGTCCGCCATCAGCGACGCCTCCGCACCCCGTCAACGCTTCGTCCAGTGCGCAAGCCCCGGCGGCCTGCATCGCGTCGCGTACACCGAGTGGGGCGATCCGGACAATCCGCGCGTGCTGCTGTGCGTGCACGGATTGACCCGCTCCGGCCGCGATTTCGACCGGCTGGCGGCGCAATTCGCGGGCACCTATCGGGTCGTTTGCCCGGATGTGGTCGGGCGCGGCTTGTCTTCGTGGCTGAGCGTCCCAAACTATTACAGCGTTCCCCAATATGTGGCCGACATGGTCACGCTGATCGCGCGTCTGAACGTCGATCGGGTGGACTGGTTCGGTACGTCGATGGGCGGTTTGATCGGCATGGCGCTCGCTGGCTTGCCGGACACGCCGGTGCGCAAGATGCTCGTCAACGACGTCGGTCCGCATCTCGAACCGGCGGCGGTCGCGCGTATCGGCGACTACCTCGGCAAGCCGGTGCGCTTCGAGACGCTGCAGCAAGGTATCGACTACGCGGCGCTGCTCGCGCAGACGTTCGGGCCGTTGACGCCCGAAGACTGGCGCGAGATCAACACGCCGCTTCTGCACGAGCGCGACGGCGCATGGCAGTTCCGCTACGACCCGCGCATCGCGGTGCCGTTCACGGCAACCACCGAAGAACTCGCGGCTCTGGGCGAAGCGGCATTGTGGAATTCGGTCGCGGCGTTCGACGGTCCGTTGCTGGTGGTGCGCGGCGAAAAGTCCGATCTGCTGTCGCGCGAGACGGTCGGGAAAATGATCGAGCAGGGGCACGCGGTGTCGTCGGTGGAAGTGCCGGGCGTCGGTCATGCGCCGGCGTTTCTGAGCGACGCGCAGATCGACATCGCGCGGCGCTTCTTCATCGCGCCGCCCGGCGACGCGTCATAATATAAGGCTGCGCGCCGCGGTCCGCCAAAGAGCGGCGGCGCATCGGACACACCGGCGGCACGCGGCAACGCTATTTCAACCAACCCGAATCAGGATTTTTCATGGCAGTCATTCGTCATCACGTCGGCAAGCGTCTCTCCGAAATCGCGGTTCACAACGGCACCGTGTATCTCGCGGGACAGATCGCCGAAGACACCGATCAGGACATCGCCGGCCAGACGCGCGAAGTGCTCGGCCACATCGACCGTCTGCTCGCGGAAGTCAACAGCGACAAGTCGTTGCTGCTGTCGGTGCAGATTTTCATCTCCGACATGGTTCACTTTGCCGGCATGAATGCGGTGTGGGACGAGTGGGTCGCGCAAGGCAGCACGCCGCCGCGCGCCACGGTCGAGGCAAAACTCGCCAATCCGAAGTGCCTCGTCGAAGTCGTTGCGTTCGCTGCACAGCGAGACTAAGGCCGGCCGCGCCAGCGGCTATTTTTGCAGTTGAATTTTCCTTGATCCGCCTGGCCCGTCGGGCCGCCGTACCATGAATACCGATTCCGTCACGTCCGCCGTCATTCCCGTTCCTTCGTTCGAGGAGGCGATGGCGTTCGTGCGCGAGCATGCCGGTGAGGTGCGGCTGTCGTCGGGCGAATTGCTGGCGGATCACGCGGCGGGCACGGCGGCGATCATGCGCACGCTGAACGTCGATCCGGCGGCCGTGCTGGCCGCGGCGCTATTCGCGCTGACGCCGCATCTGCAGGAGCCGGAGCGCATGATCTCCGAGCGCTTCGGCGAGGAAGTGAATCAACTGGTGTTCGACGTGCGCAAGCTGTTGCGGCTGGGCAGCGTCAGCTTGCGCGCCGCGCAGAACGCGTTGCCCGAGGTGGGTCGCGAGGCGCAGGCTGCGCGTCGTGCGCAGGTCGAAGCGTTGCGCAAGATGCTGCTCGGGTTCGCGCAGGATATCCGCGTGGTGCTGATTCGTCTTGCGTCGCGGCTGCAGTCGCTGCGGTATTACGCAGCGGCGAAGGTCACGCCTTCGCCCGACGTCGCACGCGAAACGCTGGATATTTACGCGCCGCTCGCGAACCGTCTGGGCATCTGGCAGTTGAAGTGGGAACTCGAAGATCTCGCGTTGCGCTTCCAGGAGCCGGCCACTTACAAGCGCATCGCCAAGCTGCTCGACGAGAAGCGCGCGGAGCGTGAAACTTATGTGGCCGAGGCGATCGCGCGGCTGCAAAGCGAGCTGGCGGCCGCGAATATCCGCGCGGAAGTCAGCGGGCGTCCGAAGCACATCTACAGCATCTGGAAGAAGATGCACGGCAAGGAGCTGGATTTCTCCGAACTGTACGACGTGCGCGCGTTCCGTGTGATCGTGCCGGACATCAAGGATTGTTATACGGTGCTGGGCATCGTCCACAACCTGTGGCAGCCGGTGCCCAAAGAGTTCGACGACTATATTTCGCGTCCCAAGCCGAACGGCTACAAGTCGCTGCACACGGTGGTGATCGGCGACGACGGGCGTGCGTTCGAAGTGCAGATCCGCACGCAGGACATGCATCAGTTCGCGGAGTACGGCGTGGCCGCGCACTGGCGCTACAAGGAAGCGGGCGTGCGCGGTTACGGCGGCCAGTTCAGCGCGAACGACAAATACGACGAGAAGATCGCGTGGCTGCGTCAACTGCTTGCGTGGAAGGACGAAGTCACGGTTGGCGAGCATGGCGACGAGCGCGCGGCGCAGCCGTGGGAGCAACTGCGTCAGGCCTCGTTCGACGACGACCATATTTACGTGCTGACGCCGCAGGCGCGCGTGATCCCGTTGCCGGTCGGGTCCACGCCGGTGGATTTCGCGTATCACGTGCATAGCGAGCTGGGGCATCGCTGCCGTGGCGCGCGTGTCGATGGCACGATGGTGCCGCTCAATACCTCGCTGGAAAACGGCCAGACGATCGAGATCGTCGCGGTGAAAGAGGGCGGTCCGTCGCGCGACTGGCTCAATCCGCAACTGGGGTACATGCATAGCCCGCGTGCGCGGCAGAAAGTGCGCGCGTGGTTCAACGCGATCGACGCCGCGGAAAACATCGCCAACGGACGCGCGATGGTCGAAAAGACCTTGCAGCGCGAAGGCAAGACGTCGGTCAATCTCGATCAGCTCGCGGGCAAGCTCGGCTTCGATGCGCCTGACGATCTGTTCTCGGTTGTCGGCAAGGACGAGTTCAGTCTGCGGCAGGTCGAGCAGGCGTTGCGCGATGCGCCGCCGCCGGAGCCGAAACCCGAAGCGCCCGAGCAGTTCGAAAAGCGCGGCAGCGGCGCGAGCGTCGCGCATGGTGCGTCGGCGGGTGTGCTGGTGGTCGGCGTCGATGCGTTGCTCACGCAACTCGCGCGGTGTTGCCGTCCGGCTCCGCCCGACGATATCAGCGGCTTCGTCACGCGTGGCAAGGGCATGTCGATCCACCGTCGCGACTGCGCCACGTTCCGGCGCATGGCCGAACGGGCGCCGGAACGCGTGCTCGAAACCGCCTGGTCCGCCGACGTGATGAGCGGCCGTGGCCAGTCGGTCTACCCGGTCGACTTCACGATCGACGCAACCGATCGCCAGGGCTTGCTGCGCGATATCTCCGAAGTGTTCGCGCGCGAAAAGATGAACGTGATCGGCGTGAAGACGCAGACGCGGCGCAATGCGGCCTATATGCAGTTCACGGTCGAGGTGTCGAACGCGGCGCAGATCCAGCGTGCGTGTTCGTTGCTCGGCGAGGTGAGCGGTGTCGTGCGTGCTTCACGGAAGTCGTAGGAAGGGCGATCGCGATCGCGATTGCGATTGGAGTGCGATCGGGCGTGATGCGTTTTTTGCTGTCATCGCGTAAAAGTACTTGCCAAGCGTAGTAGCGCTTCTTATAATCTTGCTTCTTCAGGCTCGTAGCTCAGCTGGTTAGAGCACCACCTTGACATGGTGGGGGTCGTTGGTTCGAGTCCAATCGAGCCTACCAACGAAATTGAAACTCTGGTTCGCCGGGGTTTCGCAAACGTAGTAAGCGCATTAGCGCCAAAGGCAAATACGGTTATGGCACCGCGAACGTTGACCGAAACTACTTCGGAGCGACGCTAGTCGAGGACCACTTTCGCCTTTGTAGTTTGATGGAAATGTGAATGCGGCCCCTCGAAAGCGGGGCCGCATTTTTTTTGGCTTTTTTACGGGTCGTTGCAAGCGCCGCCGCCCGCCGGCACCACGGAGAACACAATGGTTTCGATACGCCTGCCTGACGGTTCTGTTCGACAGTACGATCACCCTGTGACCGTCGCGGAAGTGGCGGCGTCGATCGGTCCCGGTCTTGCGAAAGCCGCGCTCGGCGGCAAGATCGATGGTGAACTGGTCGATACGTCCGCGTTGATCGATCACGACGTCGCGCTTGCCATCATCACCGAAAAAGACGCCGACGGTCTCGACATCATCCGTCACTCGACGGCGCACTTGCTTGCGTACGCGGTGAAGGATCTGTTCCCGGAAGCGCAAGTCACGATCGGTCCGGTGATCGACAACGGCTTCTATTACGACTTCGCGTATAGCCGCCCGTTCACGCCCGAAGATCTGCAAAAGATCGAAAAGCGCATGCAGGAACTGGCAAAGAAAGACGAGCCGGTTACGCGTCGCGTGGTGTCGCGCGCCGAAGCAGTGGACTACTTCAAGAGCATTGGCGAAAAGTACAAGGCCGAGATCATCGAATCGATCCCCGCTGCCGACGACATCAAGCTTTACTCGCATGGCGGATTCACGGACTTGTGCCGTGGCCCGCACGTGCCGTCCACGGGCAAGCTCAAGGTCTTCAGGCTGATGAAGCTCGCTGGCGCGTACTGGCGTGGCGACGCGAAGAACGAACAGCTTCAGCGCATTTACGGTACGGCCTGGACGAAGAAGGAAGACCAGGAGCAGTATCTGCACATGCTCGAGGAAGCGGAAAAGCGCGATCACCGCAAGCTCGGCAAGCAACTCGACCTGTTCCATATGCAGGACGAATCGCCGGGCATGGTGTTCTGGCATCCGCGCGGCTGGACGCTGTGGCAGCAGGTCGAACAGTACATGCGCCGTCGCGTGAACGACGCCGGGTATCTCGAGATCAAGACGCCGATGATCATGGACCGCTCGTTGTGGGAAGCGTCGGGTCACTGGCAGAACTACCGTGAAAACATGTTCACGACGGAATCGGAAAAGCGCGATTACGCGATCAAGCCGATGAACTGTCCGGGACACGTGCAGGTGTTCAATCACGGTCTGCGTTCGTATCGCGATCTGCCGCTGCGTTACGCGGAGTTCGGTTCGTGCCATCGCAATGAATCGTCGGGCGCGTTGCACGGGCTGATGCGCGTGCGGGGTTTCGTGCAGGACGACGCGCACATTTTCTGTACCGAAGACCAGTTCATCAGCGAATCGATCGCGTTCAATACGCTGGCGATGAGCGTGTACAAGGACTTCGGTTTCGATGACGTGCAGATCAAGCTGTCGCTGCGTCCGGATGCACGCGCGGGTACCGACGAAACGTGGGATCGTGCCGAGCAAGGTCTGCGCGACGCGTTGACGGCCTGCGGCGTCACGTGGGAAGAACTGCCGGGCGAAGGCGCGTTTTACGGCCCGAAGGTCGAGTATCACATCAAGGATGCGCTCGGCCGTTCGTGGCAGTGCGGCACGCTGCAGCTCGATATGGTGCTGCCGGAGCGTCTCGGCGCGGAGTATGTCGCGGAAGACAATAGCCGTCGCCGGCCGATCATGTTGCACCGTGCGATCGTCGGGTCGATGGAGCGGTTCCTCGGCATTTTGATCGAGCACCATGCTGGTGCAATGCCGTCCTGGCTGGCACCGATGCAGGTCGTTGTGATGAATATCGCCGAAAGTCAGGCGGAATATGCTGCTGCTCTGGCCCAATCGTTGCAAAAACAAGGGGTTAGAGTTGAGGCTGATTTGCGCAACGAGAAGATTAGCTATAAAATACGCGAGCACACGCTAGAGAAGGTGCCGTACCTGCTTGTGGTCGGCGACAAAGAGCGTGAAGCCCAAACGGTAGCCGTGCGCGCCCGTGGCGGTGTCGATCTTGGCGTGATGCCGGTCGATACCTTTATTGAACGTCTGCGTCAGGACGTGCAGTCGTTCAAGTAAAGCCACCCGGCGGCCCGGCTCGCTTTTTAATTTTTAAAGGAAACGTAACATCGCTACTGATAAGTCTGCTCATCGCATCAACGGTGAAATCACGGCACCTGAGGTGCGTCTGGTCGGAGTCGAGAACGAACCGCTCGGCATCGTAAAACTCGCCGATGCTTTCCGCATGTCGGAACAGCAGGACGTGGATCTGGTCGAAATCGCGCCTCAAGCGGTTCCACCGGTTTGCCGTTTGATGGATTACGGCAAGTTCAAGTACTCGGAAGCGAAAAAGCAGCACGAGGCGAAGCTCAAGCAGAAAGTCATCCAGGTCAAGGAAGTCAAATTCCGCCCGGGTACCGACGACGGTGACTACAACGTCAAGCTGCGCAACCTCATCCGCTTCCTCGACGATGGCGACAAGACGAAAATCACGTTGCGTTTCCGCGGCCGCGAAATGGCTCACCAGGAAATCGGTATGCGGATGCTTGAGCGTCTGCGCGCCGATCTCGACGAAGTCGGCACGGTTGAGCAAATGCCGAAGATGGAAGGGCGCCAGATGATCATGGTGCTCGGCCCGAAGAAAAAGAAGTAAGCGGCTTGACCGGCTGCGCGCTGTGAAGCGCGCGCCGAAGTCGTATCAAGGTTCAACGGTGTTCGCCGGATTCGGCGAACACCGGCAGATTTTCGGAGCGCGACCGTTTTTGCGGTCACGACTTCTGAAAACGCGGCGCCTGAAGTCTGGGTTAGCTGCATACCAAGTGGAGTGGGTTTCGAAGGGCGGGATAGGGCTTTTTGGGCCAACCGCACACCCATATCCATCTAATAATGGAGTTGTCATGCCGAAGATGAAGACCAAGAAGAGTGCTGCAAAGCGCTTCGTGGTGCGTCCGGGCGGTACCGTCAAGCGCGGTCAAGCCTTCAAGCGCCACATTCTGACGAAGAAGACCACCAAGAACAAACGCCATCTGCGCGGTTCGACGGCAGTTCATGATTCCGATATGAACTCCGTGCGCGCAATGCTGCCGTTCGCTTAACCCTTAACTAAAACTCACAGGAGCAAATATGCCTAGAGTCAAACGTGGGGTTACCGCACGGGCCCGTCACAAGAAGATCATCAAGCTGGCCAAGGGTTACCGCGGCCGTCGCAATAACGTCTATCGCATCGCCAAGCAGGCGGTCATGCGCGCAGGCCAATACGCCTACCGCGATCGCCGCAACAAGAAGCGTGTGTTCCGTGCATTGTGGATCACGCGTATCAACGCGGCGGTGCGTCAGCACGACATGACGTACAGCGTGTTCATCAACGGCCTGAAGAAGGCTTCGATCGAACTGGACCGCAAGGTGCTGGCCGACATGGCTGTGTTCGACAAGGCTGCTTTTGCTGCGATCGTTCAGCAGGTGAAAGCCGCCGTTGCAGCCTGATTGCGCATTTGGCAAACGCTGATCATCGCGTTTGCTAAATCAAACTGCATGGTTCGTTGTAGCGAACATCCGGTAGTCTCGGTGACGCTGCAACAAAAACGGGGCTCCTTACCGAGCCCCGTTTTTGTTGGTCGAGCCAGTTTTGCCTCAATTGAACACTGACGTTGAAAGATGGGATCAATGGATCTGGACCAGATTGTCGCCGACGCGCAAACAGCCTTCGAACAAGCCGCGGATGTCACCACCCTCGAGAACGAGAAAGCCCGCTTTCTCGGTAAATCGGGTGCGCTGACCGAGTTGTTGAAGGGCCTTGGCAAGCTCGATCCCGAGACACGCAAGACCGACGGCGCCCGTATCAACGTCGCGAAGCAGCAGGTGGAAGCGGCCTTGACGGCCCGCCGCCAGGCGCTCGCCGACGCGTTGCTGAGTCAGCGTCTCGCCGCAGAAGCCATCGACGTGACCTTGCCCGGTCGCGGCATCGGAGCGGGTAGTTTGCATCCGGTGATGCGCACGTGGGAACGCGTCGAACAGATTTTTCGTACGATCGGATTCGACGTGGCCGACGGCCCCGAAATCGAAACCGACTGGTACAACTTCACCGCACTGAACAGCCCGGAAAACCACCCGGCGCGATCGATGCAAGACACCTTCTACGTCGACGGTAAAGGTGCCGACGGCCGCCAGTTGCTGCTGCGCACGCACACGAGCCCGATGCAGGTTCGCTACGCACGCACCAACACGCCGCCGATCAAGGTCATCGTGCCGGGTCGCACGTATCGCGTGGACAGCGACGCGACGCACTCGCCGATGTTCAATCAGGTCGAAGGCCTGTGGATCGACGAGAACATCAGCTTCGCCGACCTGAAGGGCGTCTACTCCGACTTCCTCAAAAAATTCTTCGAACGCGACGACATCCTCGTACGTTTCCGCCCGTCGTATTTCCCGTTCACGGAACCGTCGGCGGAAATCGACATGATGTTCGAGCACGGCAAAAACGCCGGCAAGTGGCTCGAGATCTCGGGCTCGGGTCAGGTGCACCCCACCGTGATCCGCAACATGGGTCTCGACCCGGAGCGTTATATCGGTTTCGCGTTCGGCAGCGGCCTCGAACGGCTGACCATGCTGCGCTACGGCGTGCAGGATTTGCGTCTGTTCTTCGAAAACGATCTGCGTTTCCTGCGTCAATTCGCTTAAGGCTCGCGCCGGCGATCGTCGTCGGACCAGCCTGACATGCAACGAGGGCGGCCGCGCGTCATCCGACGCGCCGTCGCAAGCAAGCAGTGCCCCCGGCAGGGTGCGAAGCATCGGCCGGACATGGGCCCAACCTGATTAGAACGTACACCACCATGCAATTCCCCGAATCCTGGTTGAGAACCTTCGTCGATCCGCAGCTGAGCACCGATGAGCTGTCGCACGCGCTGACGATGGCGGGGCTCGAAGTCGAGGGCTTGCGTCCGGCTGCGCCGCCTACGTCGAAGATCGTCGTCGGTCAGGTGCTCGAAGTCGTCAAGCATCCCGACGCTGACAAGCTCAACGTCTGTCAGGTCGATGCCGGCACCGGCGCGACGCTGACCATCGTGTGCGGCGCGCCGAACGTGTCGGTGGGTATCAAGGTGCCGGTCGCGCTGGTCGGCGCGGAACTGCCGCCGGCCGAAGAGGGCGGCGCACCGTTCGCGATCAAGCTGTCCAAGCTGCGCGGCGTCGAAAGTCAGGGGATGCTGTGCTCGGCGCGCGAACTGAAGCTGTCGGAAGATCATAGCGGCCTGATGATCCTGCCGGAAGCGACGCCGATCGGCCAGGACATCCGCGAGACGCTGAATCTCGACGACACCGTATTCGAAATCAAGCTGACGCCGAACAAGGCCGACTGTCTGTCTGTGTTCGGTGTGGCGCGCGAAACGTCGGCGATCACCGGCGCGCCGTTGCGCCCGCTCGACATCAAGCCGGCAGCGGTCACGCTGAACGAAACCTTGCCGGTCAGGATTTCGGCGCCCGACTTGTGCGGCCGTTTCTCGGGCCGCGTGATTCGCGGCGTGAATGCGCGCGCGAAGTCGCCGCAGTGGATGGTGCAACGTCTCGAACGCTCGGGACAACGCAGCATTTCCGCGCTGGTCGACATTTCGAATTACGTGATGCTCGAACTCGGCCGTCCGTCGCATGTGTTCGATCTCGACAAGATCCACGGCGGCATGGACGTGCGTTGGGGGCGCAAGGGCGAGACGCTGAAACTGCTGAACGGCAGCACCGTCGAGCTCGACGAAACGGTCGGCGTGATCGCCGACGAACAGCATATCGAAAGCCTCGCGGGCATCATGGGCGGTGACAGCACGGCCGTCACGCTCGACACGACCAACATCTATCTGGAAGCCGCATTCTGGTGGCCGGACAGCATTCGTGGCCGCTCGCGCAAGTACAACTTTTCGACTGACGCAGGGCATCGCTTCGAGCGCGGCGTCGACTATGCAACCACCGTCGAACACATCGAGCGCATCACGCAACTGATCCTCGAAATCTGCGGCGGTCAAGCCGGTCCGGTCGACGACCAGACGGTCAACGTGCCCCAACGCGCGCCGGTTACGATGCGTGTCGCTCGCGCGAACAAGATCATCGGCGTGGCGATTTCCGCCGACGAGATCGCGCAGATTTTCACGCGCCTCGGTCTCAGTTTCGAGCGTGACGGTGACACGTCGTTCTCGGTGACGCCGCCGTCGTTCCGTTTCGATATCGAAATCGAAGAAGACCTGATCGAAGAAGTCGCGCGTATCTACGGCTTCGAAAAGATCCCCGCGCGTCCGCCGGTTGCGACGAGCGAAATGCGCCGCACCGACGAAACCAAGCGTTCGATCCACGTGTTGCGTCATGCGCTGGCCGCGCGCGATTTCGCGGAAACGGTCAACTTCAGCTTCGTCGACGCCGAGTGGGAACAGGACTTCGCGGGCAATGCGAATCCGGTCCGTCTGCTGAACCCGATCGCGAGTCAGCTTTCGGTGATGCGCACGACCTTGTTCGGCAGCCTGATCAACGTGCTGCGTTCGAATCTGAACCGTCGCGCGGATCGCGTGCGCGTGTTCGAAGTCGGTCGCGTGTTTCTGCACGATCCGTCGATCAAGGCAGGCGAGTTGACGGTCGAAGGTTTCGCGCAACCGAAGATGATCGGTGCGCTCGCCTATGGTCCGGCGCTCGACGAACAGTGGGCGTCGCAGTCGCGCGCGGTGGATTTCTTCGATGTGAAGGGCGATCTCGAAGCGTTGTTCGCGCCGGTCGTGCCGCGTTTCGTCAAGGCCGAGCATCCGGCGCTGCATCCGGGACGTTCAGCGCGCGTTGAAATCGATGGTCGCGCAGTGGGCTGGATTGGTGAATTGCATCCGCGCTGGATGCAGAAATATGATTTGCCGCATGCGCCGATTCTGTTTGAAATTGAAGCCGAAGCATTAATGCAACGTGCTTTGCCGACTCCATCGGACGTGTCGAAATTCCCGCCGGTCAAGCGTGATATTGCGCTTGTCGTCGATCAGAAAATCGAGGTCCAGGCATTGCTCGACGAGATGCAAAAGGCGCTGTCGGAAGACGCCTGCAAGACGGTTCAGAAGGTTGCGCTTTTCGACGAATTCCGTCCAAAATCAAACACTTCCGGTGGTCTGGCAGCTCACGAGAAAAGCCTTGCGTTCCGTGTTACCTTGCAAGATACTGGCGGGACTCTTCAGGACGAAACGGTCGATCTGGCCATTCAAACCCTGGTAAATAGTGTGGCTCGAGTATATGGCGCACGGTTGCGCGGATAACCCGCGGGTAACTCGCGGGATAACCTTCGAACGGCTATTCCGCATCCCGCTTTCTGGTTGGCGCGCCATTTGATAGATATGAATGAAATGAACTCGAGTGATTTCGAAGCCCTTCTTACGGCGCAACGCAGCGCCATGATTCGCGACATTCCGACATCACCCGCTGGCGCGTCGGCTGAAACGCCTACGCTGACCAAAGCTGAGCTGGCCGAGTTGCTGTTCGACAATGTCGGACTTAACAAGCGCGAAGCGAAAGACATGGTCGAAGCGTTCTTCGAGGTGATTCGCGACGCGTTGGAAAGTGGCGATAGCGTGAAGCTGTCCGGCTTCGGCAATTTTCAGCTGCGCGACAAGCCGCAGCGTCCCGGCAGAAATCCCAAGACCGGCGAGGCGATTCCCATCGCCGCGCGCCGCGTCGTGACGTTCCATGCAAGTCAAAAGCTGAAAGCGCTGGTTGAGAACGGCGCCGAGGCAAGCTTCACGCGCTGATCGACCGGCGCGTTCCTGCGCAACCACCACGACGGCTAACTGACGATGACAGCGACGATCGAAAAAGTCGTCTTGCCTCCGATTCCGGCGAAGCGTTACTTCACCATCGGTGAAGTCAGCGAATTGTGCGGCGTCAAACCGCATGTACTGCGCTATTGGGAGCAGGAGTTCACGCAGTTGAGGCCCGTCAAACGACGCGGCAATCGCCGGTATTACCAGCACCATGAAGTGCTGTTGATCCGGCGAATTCGTGAGTTGCTTTACGAGCAGGGATTCACGATCAACGGCGCGCGTAACCGCCTGGATTCAGGACACGGTGGTGCTCACGGTGCCCCACCCGATCCCGACGAAGAGCGCGAAACCGGTGAGGTTCAAACGGGTGAAGCCGTCGATGTCGATCAGTTGCGCAAGGAGTTACTGCACGTGATCGATTTGTTGAGCCGCTAGTCGTTTCGCTTCGCTTTTGTTGCAGTGAACCGGTTCTAATCGTGTGAACTGTCTGTTATACTTTTGTGCTTTCGGGGCGTAGCGCAGCCTGGTAGCGTACCTGCATGGGGTGCAGGTGGTCGGAGGTTCAAATCCTCTCGCCCCGACCAGTATTTAAAAGGCCTTCCGGTTTTAACCGGAAGGCCTTTTTCATTTCCGTCGCGTTATCGGCGCAAACGGGCAGGGACGTCCTGGCTATACGCCGAAAGTCGGTGACACGATTTCGCTAATCGATACCTCGCTTCATCAGCGCTTGCGCATTCGCACCGCGCCCACGTAGCCCACTCACGAGCCATGCTCGCATGCGCGAAACGCATGCGAGCATGCAGCGATGCGTCATACGTATGCGTGCATGCGCCATGCTAGGATCGTTCGCATACGGCGATGGAGACGACGCATGAAACCAGATACAGCGGCCCGGTTCGACACCGAATTCGCGCCGCGCATCGCATCGAAAATCAGCAGTCTGTTCGATGACGGCGTTCATGCCGAAGTATTGCGCTACGAAGGGCACGGTCATCCTTCGCGCATTCATCTGTGGGGTGAACCGCGCGGCGACGCGCATCGCTATCCGCATCCGCTGAACGTGATCCTGACGTGGGACAGCGACGAGATCGCGTGTTTGATGGACGCGGGCGCAGAGCAGCGCTTCACGCGGTATCTGGATGCGATTCCACGCAAGTTCGATGCATGGCATTTTGCGCGGCACATCGACTTCCACTCGCACACGCAAGCGGAAGTCCAGATTCTGTTAGGCGGTCTCGACTTCGAAGCCTGAGCTCAGGCTTGCCGCCAATCCATTTTCTTACGACGCCGCGCCGAGCCGGAAAAAGCTGACGCTGCGTACCAGTCCCGACGCCTTGCCTTGCACCGCGTCAGCCGCCGCCGCCGCTTCCTCGACCAGTGCCGCATTGCTCTGCGTGACCTGGTCCATCTGCGTGACCGCATCGTTCACTTCGGAGATGCCGGCCGCCTGATCGCCGCTCGCTGCCGCGATCGCTTCGACGATCTGCGTCACGCGGCCGACGCTTTCCACCACGCCGTCCATCGTTTCGCTCGCATGCTGGATCAGTTGCGTGCCCGAATCGATCGTGGCGACCGAGTCGCGAATCAAGCCTTTGATTTCGCGTGCAGCATCGGCGGAACGTTGCGCGAGACTCCGCACTTCGGACGCGACCACCGCGAAGCCACGACCTTCGGTTCCGGCGCGCGCCGCTTCGACGGCGGCATTCAGCGCAAGAATATTGGTCTGCGCGGAGATCGCTTCGACCACGGCAATGATGTCCACGATCTTCTTCGACGACGCTTCGATCTGACCCATCGTGCGCACTGCATCGACCATCACGGCGCCGCCGTCGCGTGCCGCTTGCGCAGCGGTTTGTGCGAGCGCGGTCGCATCGCGCGCGTGTCCGGCGTTGCGTTGCACGGACTCGGTGAAGTGCTGCATCGACGCCGCCGTTTCTTCGAGCGACGCCGCTTGCTGTTCGGTGCGCGCCGAGAGATCGAGATTGCCGGCCGCGATCTGCTCGGTCGCGCTCGAAATCGTCGTCGCGCCTTCGCGAATCTCTCCGACGATATGACGCAGGCGCTGATTCATCTGGTTGAGCGCGGCGAGCAACTGTCCGGTTTCGTCGTTGCTGCGCACGACCACGTCCGTGGCGAGATCGCCCGACGCAACCGCTTGTGCGACGCCCACTGCCTGTTGCACCGGCACCGTGATACTGCGGCTGAGGAACAGGACGGTCGCCGTGCCGCCCGCGAGCGCTGCGAGTACGACCACGAGCAACAACGTGCACGCGAGCGTGTACGACGCTTCAGCGGCCTGCGTGGTGCTGTCGCTCGATGTCTTTGCCTGCTGCATCACCGATGCGACGATCGCGTCGATCGCGGCGGTCGGCGCGCGGTCGATTCCCTTGACCAGACCGTCGACGACATGCGCGGTGTTCGGATCGGCGGCATCGTAGTGTTTCAACGCGTCGAGATAGCTGGTCTGCAACGACGCATGCGTGGACAGTGCCGCATCGACGCCATCGGTTGCCGCACCCAACGTCGTCAGCTGATTTTTCAGCGCTTGCAATGCAGCGTCGGTGGTGGTGCTTTCGGCAAGAAATTCGTGACGGTATTTATCGAACGATGCAGCGTCCGCGCCGCGCAACAACAAATCCTTCCATGCCTGCACCTGCTTCTTGAATTCGACCTGCGCGACGCGCGCGGTGTCGGCGGCTTCGGCGTACTCGCTGAGGGTGCGCGTCGAACGCGTTTGCAATGCATGGGTCGCGGACAGCGCATGCCATCCTTCGAGCCCGACCAGCATCGTTGCGATCAGCAGCACGGCGCCCAGCAGTGCCAGCTTGACGGCGATCTTGAGATTCCTGATGAAAGACACACAGACTCCTGAAAACATCTACTCCGGCGCTTGCACCGGACCGGACGCGGGTAGCGTCGATGCGGCGGGCCGGTCTCACATTGCCGGCGACGTAGCGGGTGGCGCGTCGTGATTCCGGACTGCGTTGGGCGTTACCCTTGATTCGCGCGCGACAACATGATGTTGCCGGCCAGCGGCGTTGCACGAACGAAGGGCCTCAGCGAGGTAAACGGCAGGAATCGTCAAAGCTTGAGCATGTGCGCGCGACAACGCGGCGATCGATATTTCACCGCGTAAGGAAAGGCTCTTGGATGAATCTTCGATACATTTGGTATGACGAAATAAAATGCGGCGATCGCGTATTACGCGACCGCCGCTTTCATGCTGCACGATGTGGGTGTCAATTCACCTTGTAGCCATCGTTCAGTGTTTTCAGAAACGCGATGATGTCGTCGATATCCTGGTCGGTCATTGCCGGTTTTTCGCCGGCTTTGCGATCGAACGGGGCATCGGCGACGTCGATATTCGCCTGGTATTTCGCGGGCAGATCGTCGTACTTCTGCACCTTGCCCGATGCGTCACGCGGATAGATTTTTTCCGGGCTGGTATTGCGCAGGTTGTAGAAATCCATCACGTGCTTCAGGTCGTGATACACGCCGTTGTGAAAAAACGCATGACGTGTGGCCGTATTGCGCAGTGTCGGCGTAAGGAACATTCCGCAATATTGCGTCTGGTCCGCGATGTCCTTGCGGAACGGGCCGCAGGTGCCCATGTCGTAGAACTTCGGATCCTTGTTGAGCGCAAGCGACGTATTGCGCGGCACACCGAGCGCTTCGTATTGCTGGTCCGTGAACATCGGCGGCAAGCCGTCGCGGCTCACCGCGCTCAGATGACAGCCCGCGCAATTGGCCTTGTTCTGATCGTTGAACAGACGCAGGCCGTGCAACTCCGCTTGCGACAGACGCGCGCGTCCTTCGAGCCAGTAATCGTATTTGCTGCTGAACGCATGGAACGACGGATCCTCGATCTGGAAGCGCGCAATCGCGAACATCGCTTCGGACGCAAGCAGATTCGGATCGTGCAAAACAGCCGGTCCAAACAGTTTCCCGAACGTATCGCGATACTTGTCCTGCGACAGTTTCTGCACGACCGCGCCGAGATCCTTGTTGGCCATTTCAACCGGATTCGTCAGCGGTCCGAGTGCCTGACGTTGCAGCGAATCTGCGCGACCGTCCCAGAAGAGACCGCCTTGCGGCACCATCGCGGGCGCGGCGGGCGCAGCGCCCGCGGTTTTCACCGCACGCTGCACGCCTTGCGCCGCGGAAGCGGCCTGGTCGAGACTCACGGGAATGTCGGCGTCGGCGGCATCGGGACCGATACTGAACGGCGCCTGGCGATACAGATACGTCAGCGACGGCGGCGGCCGATAACCCGCATCCTGCATGTGCGGACCGCCAAGCTGCACCGACAGATCGTTGGGCGGCCCGTACGCGTGCGACGCGCTATGGCACGACGCACAGGATTGCTGACCCGACGCCGACAGCGATGGGTCGTTGAAAAGCTGTTTGCCGAGCAGTGCGATCGCGCTCATCGGTTCGACGGCGGGGCGCTCGAAATGCACAGGATGCGCGTTCGCACCGGTCATGTTCTCGACGGCCTCGCCGATCGCGTCCGGCATCCGTTCCGGATACGCGAGCGCATAGCCGGCCAGCGCGGCGCATGCGATGACGAGACCGAGCACGACGCGCAGCACGATACGGCGCAACGACGTGCGACCTGCGCGTCCACCGGGCGTGCGGTTGGGTTGACGGCCGGCGGGCAGCGCCGGCGGCAGAACGGTATTCGGATGGCTCATGGCGATGACTGGTACAGGCACCCTGACGGATGCGATACAAACGGACATGTCGAGCCTCGATCAAGCAGGCTCGACACCGGACACGTCGCTTCGATTCGATTCATCAATCGGTCCGGTCGCTCGACATCGGATCAATGCGCGATGCGAGACGACCGGACCCGTGATGCAGGGCTTAGCTCGACGGCGGCGACGACAGCTTCGTGCCGAGGTTCGGGTCGAGATACAGCGTCGGCGTGGCACCGCCGTTCGTGAAGTCGAACAGGCTCATGATGCTGCCCGCAGCGGCATCGTTCGAACCGCCGCCCAGGCGTTGACTGCCAAGCCAGTTGTCTTCGATGAACTGAACCACCGACGACTGCGTAATCAACGTGTCGTCGATATAGTTCGCCTTTGCATACGGCGACACCACGATCAGCGGCACACGCGTTCCCGGACCGCAACGACCGTCAACCGCGAGACCTGTCGGACCGACACCGCGCGGCGTCGTACCTGACACGCCGCAGGTTGCCGCGCCGTTGAGCGCATCTGCCGACGAGAACGAAGCCGTGGTCGGCGTTGCATAACGATGGTCGTACCAGCCATCCGAATCGTCGTAGGTCAGGATCACGGCGGTGTTCTTCCAGTCCGGCTGCTGCTGCAGGAAGTTGACCACCTTGACGATAAACGCCTGCTCGTCGAGCGGATCCGAATTGCCCGGGTGCGCATCGTTGACGGCCGGTGCCTTCAGATAGCTGACCGACGGGAAATTGCCCGCCTTCACTGCCGTGAAGAAGTCGTTGACGTCGTACTCGTGGTGAACCGGCGTCGCCGTGCTGTCGAGCGGATCCGTTGTACCGATCGACGCCACCGAAGTCGGACGCGTATGCGCGCCATTCGCCGTGCTCGCGTAGTACTGGAACCAGTTGTGGTGCGGACTGTAGTCCTTCGGCGACGTGTTCAGCACGGACGAATACGTCGTACGGCTACAGCCTTGCGTGCCGTTCGGATTGGTCGAGGTCAGGTCGAAGCCGCCCATGAAGCCGCCCCACGTGATGCCCTTGCCGTTCAACAGGTCGCCGATGTTCTTGTTGTTCGACGACATCTGGCCGGTGGTCGTGCCCGAGCACACGTCGCCTTGCGGGTCGGCGTCGCCGGTCATCGTGAAGCCGCCGTTGTCGTCGGAGATCATCTCGCCGGCGACGGCCGTGCCGCCCGTCGGAATCACGCCGTTGGTCTGGCCGGAAATGACGTGCAGCGCGCCCGGCGTCGATGGACCGAAGCTGTCCGTGTACATGTTGGAACTCATCGCGAAGTTGTTCGCGTAGTTCCACATCGCGGTCACGGTGTTGCCGTCGTAGTAACCCATGACGAGACCCGGCGTACCGAACACGCCCGTGCTGCTGACCGTGTTGTTACCCGTGTATTCCGGGAACAGGTCCATATTGCCGTTGTCGTACGCTTCCTGTTCGGCCGTGTACGCGTGGTTCTGGCCTTCGGTATTCGCTTGCGTGCGGTCGAGGCGGAACGGGTTCGATGCGTTGGCGCCGTTACCCGATGCCGTCTTGTTCGGATTGCTGGTCAGCAGCGCCTGGGTCAGACCGTTCGGGCTCGCGGGCGTGCCGGCTGCAGGCGTGAACGCCGGCTCGCCGGCCGGGTTGACCGCGTTCGGGTAAGTGGCGAAGTAGTGATCGAACGAACGGTTCTCGCCGAAGATCACGACCAGATGCTTGATCGGCGTCTTCGTGGTGAGTGCGTCCTGTGCAGACACCGATGCGGCCGGAGAGGATGCGCCCGAAGCGGGCGCAGTCGTGCGACGTATTGTTGTGGTTACTGCTTCCGCATGCGGCTAGCGCGAGCAGCGCTGCGGCAAACGGAATGGGTAACAGGGCTTTGGGGAACATGTGACTGGCTCCAGATTCGCTGACCAGCCCGACGCCCGGCAGAGAGTGGGGGGCGGGACTGGTAATGTTGTTAGAGGTTCTCGTGCAGCTATGCCTTGATGCGTCCACGCCTCGATGCGCCATGACCGTGATGCATTTCGGGCAGGGCGAATTGAAACACCGCGTTATTAACCTTTAGCGTCGCTTTCATTGCGTAATGCTTTCGGTATATTGCGAAAGTGCTTTCGGTGTAAGGCAATGTGATTGATAGGATTGAAAAAAACGAAAGGCGGCCGTCACGCAAAATGCGTGGGCCGCCTTTCGTTTTTTCTAAAGCGAGTGCTTTGGCGCGCAAGCGCCGCGCGTTTTACGCGTGACGCTGCGTGCTACTGGATAGAACGAAGCGCGCGATTGCGTCCGTGAGTGCTTCGGGTGCGTCGCGATGCGGCGAGTGTCCGCATCGGTCGAGCCGGGTCAGTTGCGCGTGGGGCACGTATTCGGCGATCGTGTCGATTTGCGCCATCGTTCCGTAGTTGTCGTCGTAGCCTTGTACCGCGAGCAGCGGACAACGGATCGTAGACAGACGTTCGGCAATGCGCCAATGCCGGAAGGCTGGATCGAGCCAGATGTCGTTCCAGCCATAAAACGCCGAGTCGACGTCAGCGTGATAGCGGGCCAGACGCGCGCGCAAATCGCCGTGTTCATAGGCCGTTTTTGCAGCGGCGATGTTTTCGACAGAGATGTCTTCGACGAAGACATGCGGTGCAATGGCGACGACACCCGCTAGCTGTTCGGGAAACGTGGCCGCATATAACAGTGCAATCGAGCCGCCGTCGCTGTGGCCGACGACCCACATGCGCTGCCGTTGTGCTTCATCGATCTGCAGCACATCGAGCAGGGCGGGCAGCACGTCGTCCGCTTGCGAGGTCATGAATTCCACGGGCAGGCGCACGTGATGCGGGCGCGGCGTAGAGCGTCCATAGCCGGGACGCGCATAGACGAGTCCGCGCATCTTTAGCCGCTCGCATAACGCTCGCGGCCAGTCGCGCCACATGTCGATAGAGCCGAGCCCTTCATGTAGAAAGACGATCAACGGCGCATCGCCGGATGTCTCGCCGGATGCGCATTCAACAAAGCGGTACTCGATATCCAGCGCGTCGCGCGACGCGTTTTCAGGCAGGCGGGCAAACTGGCTCGAAGCCAAAGACGTCGGTGCGGAAGACATGGCGGGCTAACTCAACGCTCTCAGTTTGAACCGCTGAATCTTACCGGTTGCCGTCTTGGGCAGATCGTCGGCGAAGACAATGTCACGCGGATACTTATGCGGCGCGAGTCGTTCCTTGACGAATGCCTTGAGTTCTTCGCCTAGCGCATCGGACGCTAAAGCCGGGTCCTTCAACACGACGAACGCCCGCGTCTTGACGAGACCGGCGTGATCCACGCCGACCACGGCCGCTTCGAGCACGGCGTCGTGTTGAACCAGCACCATTTCCACTTCCACCGGCGATACATATTGCCCGCTGACTTTCAGCATGTCGTCGCTGCGGCCCGCATACACATAGCAGCCGTTTGCAAGC
The DNA here is from genome assembly GCF_028283785.1 of Paraburkholderia sp. Lineage (GTDB taxonomy): Bacteria > Pseudomonadota > Gammaproteobacteria > Burkholderiales > Burkholderiaceae > Paraburkholderia. Next base: position 791,161 of record NZ_JAPWKB010000019.1, read on the forward strand.
CGCTGGTACTTGTCGCCGCTGCGAATCCATTCGCCCAGAAACGTCGCACGGGTTTTCTCGCGATTGCACCAGTACATCAGTGCCGCACTCGGTCCTTTGATAAACAGATCGCCCACTTCGCCATCGCCGACTGCGTGACCGGCATCGTCTCGCAGTTCGACTTCATAGCCGGGCACAGGTCGCCCGGTCGTGCCGTAGTGAACATCGTCCGGTTGATTCGACAGAAAGATATGCAGCATTTCGGTCGAGCCGATGCCGTCGAGAATGTCGCAACCGAAATGCGCCTTGAAGCGTTCACCGATTTCACGCGGCAACGCTTCACCCGCGGACGTGCACACGCGAATCGACACGTCCGCGCGTGCTGGCAGATCAGGTGACACGAGCATGCTCGCGTACAAGGTCGGCACGCCATAAAAAACCGTAGGACGATGCTGGGTCAGTCGCGCGAAAATCGCGGCGGACGTGGGGCGTTCGGCCATCAGCACGGCGGTCGCGCCGACGCTGAGCGGAAAGGTCAAGCCGTTTCCGAGGCCGTACGCAAAGAATAGTTTGGCCGCGGAAAACACCACGTCGCTTTCGACGATCCCCAGCACGCGCCTCGCGTACAACTCCGCAGTCCAGTAGAGATTCGCATGCGTGTGGACGGTGCCCTTCGGCTTGCCGGTCGATCCCGACGAATACAGCCAGAACGCCATGTCGTCGCTGGCAGTGAGTGCGGGCTTTAGTGCGGGCGGCGCGGCATCGATCAGTTCGCCGAGCACCTGCATCGGCGGATTGTCCGGATAGACTTCGCCGGCCAGCGGTTGCGACACGATCAACGTACAACCATCGTCGGGCGCGGCTTCGTCGAGTGCACGCGCGACAGTCGGCAATACAGCGCCCGATGCAATGACCACGCGCGCATGACTGTGCGCGAGCATATAAGCGTAATCGGCCGACGTCAGCAGCGTATTCGCGACCACCGGCACGACGCCCGCATACAACGCACCGAGAAAGATCTCCGGCAATTCGACCGTATCGAGCATCACCAGCAACACGCGCTCTTCCGGATGAACGCCCAGCGTGCGTAACGCGGTCGCGCAACGTCGCGCGCGCTGTTCGAGTTCGGCGTAAGTCGTCACGCCGTTGTCGTCGATATACGCGGGCTTGTCGCCACGCAACCGGTTCAAGGCGAACAGGTGCGTCGCGAAGTTGAATTGGGCAGGCGGCGCATCGACCGTCGCGGCGCCTGCGTCCGGCTGCGGGTTCCGGTTGGCGGGCGTGTCCAGCAAGGCTTCCATGTCTCCTCCAGCGTTATGTCGCACCGCTCAGGCTTCGGGCAGATGCGTGATCAGTGTCGATGCGTGGATGTGGCGATGTCGATGAGGCAAGTCGATCAGGTGCCGCGATTCAGGCGGTGCCGGACGCGGGCGTGAATTCGATCGCGCCTTGCGGCAGCAGATAGAGCACGAGCGCATGGCCGCCGGAGACAGTGGGGCGATGCGCGCTGCCTGCGCCGTACACGCACCAGCCGGCCGCGTGGCCGTCGAATCGCGCGCCGTCGGTGAGCGGCATGACCAGATCGATTTCGCCGTGAGGATGCACATGGTGCGGACCGGCGATGTCATTCATATCGACCACGTCGACTGAAAAACCGTGGGTCGCGGGGAGCGCCTTGAACACGCGTCCATAACGGATGCCGCCGCCTTCGCGATTGCACAGCCAGCCTTGTGCAACGCCTGCGCGGCACGCGTCGGCGAGTTCGCGGAAGGTGGTGCTGTCAGCGGGCCACGTGGCGTTGAGCCAGTCGGCGAGCGCGCCATCGAGCGGCCGGCCGTCGATCTGCGCCGTCACTGTCGCGATCAGGCGCTGGAAGTCTTGGGGGGACATGCAAGCCTCCTGGGCTGAGCGGACACGCAGCTTATTGCATGCGCGCCCGTCGTCCGTCTCCGCTCCTGCGCAAATCCCTGACGCGAACCTGCGCGGAGTTTGTTATTGGATCAATATTTGGCGAAAATTAACCGTTCACCCGGTGCGTGTCAAGCACTATAGTACATGTATCGATGTCAGAAGGTGTTTAAACATGAACCAGAATTACTCCCGCGAGCCGCTGACCGATGCTGCCGCCGACGAAAGCACGCCATCGGGCGAACGCGCCGAGCGCGATCCGTTTCTGACTGCGATGGGCGAGCGCGTGCGGCTGCTGCGGGCGCGGCGCGGCATGACGCGCAAGACGCTGGCTCTCGAAACCGGGTTGTCGGAGCGGCATCTGGCCAATCTCGAATCGGGTGTCGGCAATGCGTCGGTGCTGGTGCTGCGGCAGATCGCGACCACGCTGAACTGTTCGCTGGCGGAAGTGACCGGCGACGAAACCACGTCGTCGGCGGAATGGCTGTTGATCCGCGAACTGCTGCAAGGTCGCGATCAGGCCGCGTTGCAGCGCGCCCGCGTCGCGCTTGCCGAGATGTTCGCGCAGGTGCCGCGCGACCCGCATCGCAAGGACCGGATTGCGCTGATCGGACTGCGTGGCGCGGGCAAATCGACGCTCGGGCGGATGCTCGCGCAGGAGCGCAAAGTACCGTTCGTCGAGCTGACGCGGGTGATCGAGCAGATGGCCGGATGTCCGCCGTCGGAGATTCATTCGCTGTACGGCGCGAGCGCGTATCGCCGTTACGAGCAGCGTGCGATGGAAGCGGTGATCGCCGAGCACGAGTGCGCGGTGATCGCGTCGCCGGGCGGTCTGGTGTCGGAGGCGGGCACCTTCAACACGCTGCTCGCGCATTGCTACACCGTGTGGTTGCAAGCGACGCCGGAGGAGCATATGCGCCGCGTGGTCGCGCAGGGCGACATGCGTCCGATGTCGGGCAACAAGGAGGCGATGGACGACCTGAAGCGCATTCTGGCCGGGCGCAGCGAGCTGTACGGCCGCGCGGATATGAGCTTCGACACCAGCGAGCAAACCCTCGCGGACGCCTATCTGCAACTGCGCGACCGGCTGGCCGCGCGTCTCGCCGCCGAGACAGCGGAGGGCTGAGCGCCGACATGCACTGAAGCGTAGGGGTTTATCTGGATGCATGCACTAAAGTGCTTTACCGGCGAAGATCGATGCACTATTGTTCTTCAAACAGCACAGCATTGTCCCCAGGAGACGCCCCATGTCCGCAGCAGAAACCGCTCTCGCGCCGGTCGACTATCGCACCGACCCGTCGCAGTACAAGCACTGGAAGCTGACGTTCAACGGCCCGGTCGCGACCCTCGCCATCGACATCGCCGAAGACGGCGGCATCCGCGACGGCTACAAGCTCAAGCTGAATTCATACGATCTGGGCGTCGATATCGAGTTGCACGACGCAATACAACGGGTCCGCTTCGAGCATCCGGAAGTGCGCACGGTGGTCGTCACCAGCCTGAAAGACCGCGTGTTCTGCTCGGGCGCGAATATCTTCATGCTGGGTCTCTCGACCCATGCGTGGAAGGTCAATTTCTGCAAGTTCACCAACGAGACGCGTAACGGTCTCGAAGATTCGTCGCGTCATTCCGGGCTCAAATTTCTTGCGGCGGTGAACGGCGCCTGCGCCGGTGGCGGCTATGAACTCGCGCTCGCATGCGACGAGATTTATCTGGTCGACGACCGTTCGTCATCCGTGTCGTTGCCGGAAGTGCCCTTGCTCGGCGTGCTGCCCGGCACGGGCGGACTGACACGCGTGACGGACAAGCGCCGCGTACGTCATGACCGCGCGGATATTTTTTGCACCGTCGTGGAAGGCATTCGCGGCGAACGGGCCAAGGAATGGCGGCTCGTCGATGAAGTGGTGAAGCCCAACCAGTTCGATCAGGCAATCGCGGCGCGGGCACTCGAACTCGCCGCGCAAAGCGATCGTCCCGCCGACGCGAAAGGTGTGGCGCTGCAGCGCATCGAGCGCACGCGGCGTGACGACGGGCTGACCTACCGGACGCTCGAGATCACGATCGACCGGGCCAAACGCACGGCGACCTTCACCGCGAAAGCACCGGCAGAGACACCCGCCGCCGATATCGAATCGATCGTCGCGGCAGGCGCGAACTGGTGGCCGCTGCAATTCGCGCGGGAACTCGACGACGCGATCCTCACGATGCGCACCAACGAACTCGATATCGGCACGTGGATCCTGCGTACCGAAGGCGACGCCCGCACGGTGCTCGCCGCCGATGCCGCGCTGATGGCGCACAAAGACCACTGGTTCGTCCGCGAAACGATCGGGCTGTTGCGCCGCACGCTGGCGCGCATCGACGTGTCGTCGCGTTCGCTGTTCGCGCTGATCGAACCGGGTTCGTGCTTTGCCGGCACGTTCGCTGAACTCGCGTTCGCCGCCGATCGCACGTATATGGCCGCGTTGCCGTCGAACGAAGACGAGGAACCGGCGATCACGCTGTCGGAAGTCAATTTCGGTCTGTATCCGATGGTCACGCATCAATCGCGGCTGGGCCGCCGTTTCTATGAAGAGCGCGCGCCGCTCGACGCGGTGCGCGACAGGATCGGCACGCCGATTCACGCGGTGGAATCCGAACGGCTCGGTCTCGTCACGGCCTCTCTCGACGATCTCGACTGGGCCGATGAAATCCGTATTGCACTGGAAGAACGCGCGGCGATGTCGCCCGATGCATTGACCGGTCTCGAAGCGAACCTGCGGTTCAACGGCCCGGAAACGATGGAAACGCGGATTTTCGGGCGCCTGACCGCATGGCAGAACTGGATTTTCAACCGGCCGAATGCGGTGGGCGAGAAGGGCGCGCTCAAGGTCTACGGCAAGGGCAGCAAGGCGCAATTCGAGCTCGCGCGCGTGTGACATGCGCGTGGCCGCGCGGCACGTTCACGCGCATTCCATCGATTGAATATCTGCTGGTATCGACACAGGAACTGTGATGTCCACAATCAATTACAGCGAAAAGATTCCGAACAACGTCAACCTCGCCGACGACCGCACGCTGCAACGCGCACTCGAACAATGGCAGCCGAATTTCCTGTCGTGGTGGGGCGATATGGGCCCGGACGGCTCGCATGGCTACGACGTGTATCTGCGTACGGCGATTAGCGTCGATGCAGGCGGTTGGGCGCATTTCGATCACGTGAAAATGCCGGACTACCGGTGGGGAATTTTTCTGACGCCGGGCGAACAGGACCGCAAGATCCAGTTCGGCGAGCATAAGGGCGAGGCCGCATGGCAAGACGTGCCGGGCGAGCATCGTGCGAACCTGCGACGCATCATCGTCACGCAGGGCGACACGGAGCCGGCTTCGGTCGAGCAGCAACGCCACCTGGGTTTGACCGCGCCGTCGATGTACGACTTGCGCAACCTGTTTCAGGTCAACGTCGAGGAAGGGCGGCATCTGTGGGCGATGGTGTATCTGCTGCATCGCTACTTCGGACGCGACGGTCGCGAGGAAGCGGAAGCCTTGCTCGGTCGTCGTTCCGGCGACGACGACAACCCGCGCATCCTCGGCGCGTTCAACGAGAAAACGCCTGACTGGCTGGCGTTTTTCATGTTCACGTACTTCACCGATCGCGACGGCAAGTTCCAGTTGTCGGCGCTCGCCGAGTCGGGTTTCGATCCGCTCGCGCGCACCACGAAGTTCATGCTGACCGAAGAAGCGCATCACATGTTCGTCGGCGAGTCGGGCGTGTCGCGGGTAATCCAGCGGACCGCGCAGGTGATGAACGAGTTGCACACCGACGACGTGAACCGCTTGCGCGCCGCAGGCGTGATCGATCTGCCGACGCTTCAGCGGTATCTGAATTTCCATTACTCGGTGACGATCGATCTGTTCGGTGCGGATCATTCGTCGAATGCGGCGACCTTCTACAGCTCCGGTTTGAAGGGGCGTTACGAAGAAGGCAAACGCGACGACGATCATCAGCTCGCCGACCGTCATTACCGCTTGCTGGATGTGCAGGACGGCAAGCTGGTCGAGCGCGAGGTGCCGATGCTCAACGCGATGAACGAAGTGCTGCGCGACGACTACATCAAGGATTCGGTGGCGGGGGTGAATCGCTGGAACAAGGTGCTGGAGAAAGCCGGCATCGATGTGCGCCTGACCGTGCCGCACAAGGCGTTCAATCGTCAGATCGGCACCTTCGCCGGCACGCGTGTGTCGCCGGACGGTCGCGTGATCGGCGAGACCGAATGGGCCGCGAACGAAGCGAAGTGGCTGCCGATGCCCGAGGATCGCGCGTATGTCGCATCGTTGATGGGACGCGTGACCGAACCGGGCAAGTTCGCGAACTGGATTGCGCCGCCGCCGATGGGCATCAACCGCCAGCCGGTGGATTTCGAATACGTGCGGTTCAACTGAGCGCGACGTCGCGCTCAGTGTGGGACGCGCTGCATTGGATACGAGTTGGAGGAAGGCATGAACGCGCCAGTCTCGATCGAGATTTTGAAGCAGCATCTGATCGATCCGGAAATCTGCATTCGCTGCAACACCTGCGAGGAAACCTGCCCGATCGATGCGATCACGCACGACGACAACAACTACGTCGTGAAAGCGGACGTGTGCAATGGCTGCATGGCCTGCGTGCCGCCGTGCCCGACCGGCGCGATCGACAACTGGCGCAGCGTGCTGAAAGCCGACGCGTACGCGCTCGACGAGCAGTACGCGTGGGACGTGTTGCCCGAACAGGGAACCGCCGCTGCAGGCGTCGTACAAGCCGCTGAGAGCGGCGCACAGCCGCCGGTCGATGCGGGCGATGTCGCCGCCGGCGCGGACGGCTTAAACGTCGATCTGGTGCGTGGCTCGACGGTGCCGCCCTGGTCCGCCGCGAAGCCGTATGTGAATCTCTACACCCACAATTCGCCGACCCGCGCGACGGTAGTGGGCAATTACCGGCTGACCGGCGCAGCGACGCAAAGCGACATTCACCATATCGTGCTGGATTTCGGCTCGATGCCGTTTCCGGTGCTGGAAGGTCAATCGATCGGCATTCTGCCGCCCGGCGTCACCGCCGATGGTCGTGCGCATCACGCGCGGCAGTATTCGATCGCGAGTCCGCGCGACGGCGAGCGGCCGGGTTACAACAACGTCTCGCTGACCGTCAAACGCGTCACCGAAGATCACGCGGGCGGCGCGGCGAACGGCGTGTGCTCGAACTACCTGTGCGACCTCAGGAAGGGCGACGTGGTGAACGTGATCGGACCGTTCGGCGGCACGTTCCTGATGCCGAACCATCCGGACTCGCATCTGCTGATGATCTGCACCGGCACAGGTTCCGCGCCGATGCGGGCGATGACCGAGTATCGGCGGCGTCGCCGGTTGAAGGGCGCAACGGGGAAGCTGATGCTGTTCTTCGGCGCGCGCAGCCAGGAAGAGTTGCCGTACTTCGGGCCGTTGACGAATTTGCCGAAGGATTTCATCGATACGAATCTCGCGTTTTCACGCGTGCCTGGGCAGCCGAAACGGTATGTGCAGGACGCGATGCGGCAGCGTGCCGTCGATGTCGCGCATCTGCTCGGCGAGTCGGGGACGCACATTTACGTGTGCGGCCTGAAGGGCATGGAGGACGGCGTGCTGCAGGCGCTCAGGGAAATTGCATGCGGCGCCGGCATCGAATGGGAAGCGCTTTGGGCCACGCTCAAACGAGAGGGCCGTTTGCATCTCGAGACTTACTGATGCATCAGGATTCGGGTTCGGACGCGCTCACGGCGAGCGCGCGCCACATGCCCGGATCACCAGTGCGACGACCTCTTCGGTGACGTCATCGAATGCGCGGCGCGATATCTCGCGCTCGCCGCGAAGCGCGCAAATCTGCGCGTCGAAATCCGCATAGTGTTGCGTGATCGCCCAGATCATGAACATGAACGTTTGCGGCTCGACCGGCGCGAGCAGGCCTCGCGATACCCAACTCTCGATCACGACGACCCGGCTGTCGAGCCACGGCTTCACACGCTGCGTGAGAATGTCCTGCATGTGCTCGGCGCCATGAATGATTTCATTCGCCCACACTTTCGAGCCCAGCGGCCGACGTTGCGATAAGGCCATCTTGGCGCGCACATAGCCACCGATCGCTTCGACCGGGTCGTCGCTGCATTCGAAGGTGTCCGCCGCGCGATACCAGTCTTCGAACAGATCCTCGAGCACGCGCCGGTAAAGATCCAGCTTGGTCGGAAAGTAGTAATGCAGGTTGGCCTTGGGTAAACCCGCGCGCTCAGCAATCATCGCGGTACTCGCGCCCGCGAGACCGCGCTCCGCGAAAACCGCTTCCGCACACGCGACGAGATGCGCTTCGTTCGACTCGCGGATGTGCGCCTTGCGTCGCCGCATCGGCGCAGCAGGTTCATCGTTTTCGGTCGGAGTGGCAAGCGCGTCGTCGTGTGTCATGGTCGGCCTTTCGCGGCGAGGGCCGCGTCGCGACTCATTCTAGCCGCTGATCCGCTTCGCGCGATACCGTGTTTTTACCGCTCGCTTGACGCATGCTGCATCGCCATGGCACGGTTCTCGCTCTGCATTCGATCTGTGATGCACCGAACGAAAATGATTGAACTGGCGTTTTTGATCGACTACAACCTGTCCAACTGGACAGGATTCGATGAGCGGGCGAACGAGGGTCTAAATCAGGGTAAGCCCGCTGTTTTGAAGCTGGATTGATTGCACCGCCGCCGTGCCGGTGCGCCCCAAAATACCGCCATGCATGCACCAGTTTCATCGCATGAATGGGTGTCCGTTTAAAGATGCAGTACCGTTTCGAGCATAAGGAGCGAGTCGAATGAACGTCGTATCCGAAGCGATCAAGGTCGCTGAACCGTCCACCGCGATTACCGTCAACGGCCAGCGCCTGTGGGACAGCCTGATGACGATGGCGAAGATCGGCGCCACGCCGAAGGGCGGTGTGTGCCGCCTCGCGCTGACCGATCTCGACAAGCAGGGACGCGACCTGATCGTCAGTTGGGCGAAGGAAGCGGGATGTACCGTCACCGTCGATCAGATGGGCAACGTGTTTATGCGCCGCGCCGGTCGCAATCCGGACGCACTGCCGGTCGTCACCGGTTCGCATGCCGACTCGCAACCGACCGGTGGCCGCTTCGACGGCATCTACGGCGTGCTGGGCGGACTCGAAGTGATTCGAAGCCTGAACGACCACAACATCGAGACCGAACATCCGGTCGAATTCGTGATCTGGACCAATGAGGAAGGCTCGCGCTTTGCGCCTGCGATGGTCGCCTCCGGCGTGTTCGCGGGTGTCTTCACGCTCGATTACGGTCTGTCGCGCAAGGACGTGGACGGCAAGACGATCGGCGAAGAACTCGCACGCATCGGCTATGCGGGCGACGTGCCTTGCGGCGGACGGCCGTTGCATGCCGCGTTCGAATTGCACATCGAACAAGGCCCGATTCTCGAAGCCGAACACAAGACGATCGGTGTCGTGACCGACGCGCAAGGTCAGCGCTGGTACGAAATCACGCTGACGGGACAGGAGGCGCACGCCGGTCCGACGCCGATGCCGCGTCGGCGCGATGCGTTGCTCGGCGCCGCGCGCGTCGTCGATCTGGTCAACCGTATCGGTCTGGATCATGCGCCGTACGCATGCGCGACGGTCGGCATGCTTCAGGTGTATCCGAACTCGCGGAACGTGATTCCGGGCCGGGTATTTTTCACGGTCGATTTCCGTCACCCGGACGATGCCGTGCTCGCAAAGATGGATGCCGCGTTGCGCGAAGGCATCGAAAAGATCACCTCGGCGATTGGCCTCGAAACCGAACTCGAACAGATTTTCTACTACAAGCCCGTCGCTTTCGATGCCGCCTGCGTGAATTCGGTACGCGCCGCAGCGGAGCGCTTCGGTTATCCGAGCCGCGACATCGTGTCGGGCGCGGGACACGATGCGTGTTATCTCGCGAAGGTCGCGCCGACGTCGATGGTGTTCGTGCCGTGCGTCGATGGCATCAGTCACAACGAGATCGAAGACGCGACCATCGAATGGATCGAAGCGGGCGCGAATGTGTTGCTGCATGCGATGCTCGAGCGTGCATGCGAACCGTGATCTGCTATCCGCTGTAGCCAGACGCGTTACCTGACGTTTTACCCCTAAAAAGCCGGCCCGGTTTCGCTTCGCGCGCGACCGGCGGGACCGGCTACGTCCTCATATTGCGTTGTGTCGAAGGGAGCATCTATGGCCACCCCGTCTTTCGGCGATATCGCCGCGCATCGTTTGTCGGCTGATGAGTTGTCGTGCAAGTTCAGCGATGTCGCACCGTTGCTCGATCCCACTGCGGCCGCTGCGGCTGCGAGTCGCTGTCACTACTGTTACGACGCACCCTGCGTCAACGCATGCCCGACGCAGATCGATATCCCGAGCTTTATCCGCAAGATCGGCAACGGCAATCTGAAGGGCGCAGCCGTCGATATTCTGTCGGCGAATCCGCTGGGCGGCATGTGCGCGCGGGTATGCCCGACGGAAATCCTGTGCGAAGGCGCCTGCGTCCGAAATCATCAGGATGCGAAACCGGTGGCGATCGGCGCGCTGCAACGTCATGCAACCGATTGGGCGATGCAACGCGATCAACCGCTGTTCGCGCGTGCGCCTGAAACGGGGCGGCACATCGCGGTCGTCGGTGCGGGTCCGGCGGGTCTGGCGTGCGCACACAAGCTAGCGCTCGCGGGCCATCGTGTGACGATTTTCGACGCGCGTGACAAGGCGGGCGGACTCAACGAATACGGCATCGCGGCGTATAAGACGGTCGATGCGTTTGCGCAGCGTGAGGTGGACTGGTTGTGCTCGGTCGGCGGTATCGACATCGAAACGGGTGTCGCGTTGGGCCGCGATGTAAGCCTCGATGCGTTGCGCCGTCAACACGACGCGGTGTTTCTGTCGATCGGTTTGACGGGCGTGCGTGAACTGGCCATCGAAGGGGAGGCGCTCGACGGCGTGCTCGATGCCGTCACGTTTATCGAACAGGTGCGCCAGGCCGGCGATCTGTCGACCGTGCCGGTAGGCCGGCGCGTGGTGGTGATCGGCGGCGGCAATACGGCGGTCGATGCGGCAGTGCAGAGCCGCAAGCTTGGCGCGACATCGGTGACGATGGTGTATCGGCGCGGTGTCGATGCAATGAGCGCAACGTGGGCCGAGCGCGAATTTGCGCAGACGCAGGGCGTGACGCTGGTCACGCATGCGAAGCCGGTTCGGCTGACGGGTGCGCAAGGACAGGTGAGCGGCGTCGAATTCGAACGTGTGGTCGACGGCGCGACGGAGCGTTTCGTCGTCGAGGCGGACATGGTGCTGAAGGCAATCGGCCAGACGCTGGTGCCGGTCGGACTCGAACGCGATCTGTTGACGCTCGACGGCAACCGGATCGCGGTGGATCTGCATGGCCGGACATCGCTGGCGGGTGTCTGGGCGGGCGGCGATTGTGCGATCGGCGATACGCCCACGCTCGATCTGACCGTGCAGGCGGTGCAGGACGGCAAGCTCGCGGCGGCGTCGATCGATGCGCAACTCGCGCATGCCGCAATCAAGGCCGCATGACGGCTACGCATGCTTTCGATACCTGAATAGCGGTACGTTGCGATGCATGCGCGATACGCATGCATCGCAAGCATCCGGGCCGCAGAGCCCGATCCGACCCATCACGCGACACGCGCGAAGCCACAATACAGGAGCCGATCATGGCCGACCTCCGTTGCACGATCGCCGGCATCACCTCGCCGAATCCGTTCTGGCTGGCGTCCGCGCCGCCGACCGACAAAGCCTACAACGTGAATCGCGCGTTCGAAGCGGGTTGGGGCGGCGTGGTCTGGAAAACACTGGGACTCGACCCGCACGTGGTCAACGTCAGCTCGCGCTACGGCGCGGTGCAATGGAACGGCCAGCGGATGGCCGGACTGAACAACATCGAACTGATTACCGATCGTCCGCTCGACGTGAACCTGAGAGAGATCGCGCAAGTGAAGCGCGACTGGCCGGACCGCGCGATGATCGTCTCGTTGATGGTGCCGTGTAACGAGCGCGACTGGAAATGGATCTTGCCGCTGGTCGAAGACACCGGCGCCGATGCGGTCGAACTGAATTTCGGCTGTCCGCATGGGATGAGCGAGCGCGGTATGGGCGCGGCGGTGGGACAGGTGCCCGAGTATGTGGAGATGGTCACGCGCTGGGTCAAGGAAGGCACGAAGCTGCCATGCCTCGTGAAGCTGACGCCGAACATCAGCGATATCCGGCTGGGCTCGCGTGCCGCCTATAAGGGCGGCGCCGATGGCGTGTCGCTGATCAACACGATCAACTCCATCGTCTCCGTGGATCTCGACGCGATGGCGCCGCAGCCGACCGTGGATGGCAAGGGCACGCACGGCGGCTATTGCGGTCCGGCCGTCAAGCCGATCGCGTTGAATATGGTCGCGGAAATCGCGCGCGACGCCGAAACGCCGAACCTGCCGATCTCCGGCATCGGCGGCATCAGCACCTGGCGCGACGCCGCCGAATTCATGGTGCTCGGCGCGGGCAGCGTGCAGGTATGCACGGCGGCGATGCATTACGGTTTCCGGATCGTGTCGGACCTCGCGGACGGCCTGTCGAACTGGATGGACGAGAAAGGCTACGCGACGCTCGACGACATTCGCGGACGCGCCGTGCCGAACGTCACCGACTGGAAGTACCTGAACATGAAGTACGACATCAAGGCGCGTATCGATCAGGACAAATGCATCCAGTGCGGCCTGTGCCATATCGCTTGCGAGGACACATCGCATCAGGCAATCACGCGCGAAAAAGACGGCGTGCGTCATTTCGACGTGGTGGACGCCGAATGCGTCGGGTGCAATTTATGCATGCATGTCTGCCCGGTCGAGCAATGCATCACGATGGAGCGCGTCGACAGCGGCGAGTACGCGAACTGGACCACGCATCCGAACAACCCGGCGCGAGTCGATGCACCGGCCGAAGCAAGTGCAGTAGGCGATGCGCTCGCGCCCGTCGCGGTTCATGCGGTGTAAATCGTGAATTGTGGATCGCGCCTCGGGCCTCGGGCGCGCTGTGAATGTTGTGTCTGACCGTTCTGCCCTAACCGTTCTTTGACCGAACCCGACGCGCACGACGATGTCGCGCGGGTGACAACGCCACGTGGAGATCCTTGATGAAGCACACAGCGCAACCCGCCGACGCGCAGTTGGCCGCAGGCGCGCAGCACAGCAGTCTCTATAACGACGACCTCGCGCCGACGGGTGCCGCGCAACGCACGTGGCGCTGGTATCACTTTGCCGCGCTGTGGGTCGGGATGGTGATGAATATCGCGTCGTACATGCTCGCCGCGGGGCTTACCGAGCAGGGCATGTCGCCGTGGCAGGCCGTGATTACAGTCTTGCTCGGCAATCTGATCGTACTGGTGCCGATGTTGCTGATCGGCCATGCGGGCGCGAAGCATGGCATTCCGTATGCGGTGCTGGTGCGGTCGTCGTTCGGCACGCAAGGGGCGAAACTGCCGGCGTTGTTGCGGGCGATCGTCGCATGCGGCTGGTATGGGATCCAGACATGGCTCGGCGGCAGCGCGATCTATACGTTGCTGAAGATCCTGACCGGCAATGCGTTGCATGGCGCCGCACTGCCGCTGCTGGATATTTCGCTCGGACAGCTCGCGTGTTTTCTGGCGTTCTGGGCCTTGCAGATTTACTTCATCCTGCATGGCACCGATTCGATTCGCTGGCTCGAAAGCTGGTCCGCGCCGGTCAAGGTGATCATGTGTATCGCGCTCGTGTGGTGGGCGACGACGAAGGCGGGCGGGATCGGCACGATGCTGTCGGCGCCGTCGCAATTCGTCGCGGGCGGCAAGAAAGAGGGCTTGTTCTGGGTCACATTCTGGCCGGGCCTCACGGCGATGGTGGGCTTCTGGGCGACACTCGCGCTGAACATTCCCGACTTCACGCGCTTTGCGAAATCGCAACGTGACCAGATCGTCGGGCAATCGATCGGCTTGCCGCTGCCGATGGCGTTGTTGTCGGTGATCTCGGTGGTGGTGACGTCGGCGACCGTGGTGATTTACGGTAAGGCGATCTGGGACCCGATCGATCTGACGAGCCGGATGACGGGCGTGGGCGTCGGTGTCGCGTTGATCATCCTGACGCTCGATACGATGTGCTGCAACCTCGCCGCGAATCTCGTCGGTCCGGCCTATGACTTTTCGAGCCTCTGGCCGAAGGGTATTTCATATCGCGCGGGCGGCATGATTACGGCGACGATCGCGATCGTGATGATGCCGTGGAAGATTCTCGCAACGACGCAGGGTTATATCTTCACGTGGCTGGTGGGATATTCCGCGTTGCTCGGACCGGTCGCAGGCATTCTGATGGTGGATTACTTCCTGATTCGCGGCACTCGTCTCGATCAACGCGAACTGTTCGACGAGCATGGCGAATACAGTTACACGGGCGGCTGGAATATCGGTGCGGTGGTGGCACTGGTGATCGGCGTGCTGCCGAATCTGCCGGGCTTTTTGCATACCGCGTTCCCCGCGTCGTTCCCGAACGTGCCGGCATTCTTCAATACGGTGTACACGTATGCATGGTTCGTTGGGCTCGCGCTGGCGTCGATCGTCTACAGCGCGTGGATGAAGTTGAGCAAAGGATCGAGCGCACGCATTGCGAGTGCGTGACGCATGCGACGATACCGATGCATGCTCGCATGCGCGAATCGGTACAGAAGCGGCAAACCCATATTGCAGTCGTAGAGGAGGCAAGCAGATGACGACCCTGATTCGTGGCGGCATGGTGATCGATGCGGAGCGTACGTATCGCGCTGACGTGTTGTGTGCGGACCCACAGGATGGCGGCACGATCCTGCAGATCGGCGCGGACCTCGAGGCGCCTGCGGGTGCGACGATCGTGGACGCGAGCGGACAGTACGTGATGCCGGGCGGAATCGATCCGCACACGCATATGGAGTTGCCGTTCATGGGCACGACCGCGAGCGACGATTTCTACACGGGCACCGCGGCGGGTCTGGCGGGCGGCACGACCAGCATCATCGATTTCGTGATTCCGAGTCCGAAGCAGCCGTTGATGGATGCGTTTCGCGAATGGCGCGGCTGGGCGGAGAAGGCGTCGGCGGATTACGGTTTTCATGTGGCGGTGACATGGTGGGACGAGTCCGTGCATCGCGACATGGGCACGCTCGTGAACGAGCATGGGGTATCGAGTTTCAAGCATTTCATGGCCTACAAGAACGCGATCATGGCCGACGACGAAGTGCTGGTGAACAGTTTCACGCGCTCGCTGGAGCTGGGCGCGTTGCCGACCGTGCATGCGGAGAATGGCGAACTGGTCTTTCAGTTGCAGCGTCAGTTGCTGGCGCGCGGACTGACCGGACCGGAGGCGCATCCATTGTCGCGGCCACCGGAGGTGGAGGGCGAGGCCGCGAACCGGGCGATCCGGATTGCGCAGGTGTTGGGCGTGCCGGTGTACATCGTGCATGTCTCGGCGAAGGATGCCGTGGATGTGATTGCGCGAGCGCGCAGCGAGGGTTTGCGTGTGTTTGGGGAAGTGTTACCCGGGCATCTGGTGATCGACGAAGCGGTGTATCGCGATCCCGACTGGAATCGTGCAGCCGCGCACGTGATGAGTCCGCCGTTCCGTTCGGCCGAGCATCGTGAGGCGCTGTGGCGCGGATTGCAGGCGGGGCAGTTGCATACCACCGCGACCGATCACTGCGTGTTTTGCGCGTCGCAGAAAGCGATGGGGCGCGAGGACTTCACGAAGATTCCGAACGGATGCGGTGGTGTGGAAGACCGGATGTCGATTTTGTGGCATCACGGCGTGAACAGTGGGCGGTTGACGCCGAATGAATTCGTGCGGGTGACGTCGACGAATGCAGCGCAGATTTTCAATCTTTATCCGCGCAAGGGCGCGGTGCAGGTTGGCGCGGATGCCGATCTTGTCGTGTGGGATCCGGAAGCGACGCGAACGATTTCGGTGAAGACCCATCATCAGAAAGTGGACTTCAATGTGTTCGAGGGGATGACGGTGAAGGGTGTTGCGACGCAGACGTTTTCGCGTGGCGCGCATGTGTGGAGCGATGGGGATTTGAGGGCGGTTCGCGGGGCAGGGCGGTATTTGAAACGGCCCGCTAATGGGGCTTATTTTGATGCTGTCAGGGTGGCGAACCGGTTGAAGGAGCCGGTGGCGGTGGAGAGGTGAAGGTTTGGGGTCGGTTTGGTTTGGTTTGGTCTGGGTTGGTTGGTCCCGGTTTCACGTCGGTTTGCCTGGATCGTCCCTGTGCGGGACCGCACCTACTTTTCTTTGCTCGCGCAAAGAAAAGTAGGCAAAAGAAAGCGCGTTTACACCGCCACTCCGTAGCGAGTGGCGTCCTCTCAGAACGGGTAGTGGACCGCGCACGATTTGAGTTGTCGCACCGCTTAAGCTAGTGACAAGGCAGTCATTCGTTCCGGCTGTTCGCTCCGCGACAGCCGACGGGCACAGCCCCGTCTTTTCCTCTCAGCGCCATTCGCGCACTGCACTCCGTCCGTCACAACACCCATTTTCCTGGCATGCGCCGGTCCGTTCTCGCGCGCAAAATTCCAGGCTAGGCTTAACGTCGAAACCATCGTGGAGGCGGGTGAATGCCGTGGCGCAAACCGGGCCTTGAGCCGGACGCTGGAACGGTCGTGAAGGCTGGCAAATCGGGTGGTGAAAACCGGGCTTTGAGCCGACGCCGGAATGGTCCTAAGGAGGGCGGATGCCGTGCGCAAACCGCGCTTCGGGCCGGACGCCGGAACAGTCGAGAAGACCGAAAAATAGCGTGGCGCAAATGGGTTTTTGAAGTGGGCTACCGCCGCGCAGCTGGCGGGATGTGCGGGCGCGGACCACCAAGCCGAACGGAACGCCGACTCCAAACGTGCGCGGTCCACTACCCGAAAATTACTAGCCGCCACTCGCTACGAAGCGCGAGGTAAACGCGCTTTCTTTTGCCTACTTTTCTTTGCGCGAGCAAAGAAAAGTAGGTGCGGTCCCGCACAGGGACGATCCAGGCAGACCAGCGTGAATACAGGACGCGCACGCGACGCCATGAGCAACCAAACCAACACCATGCGAACCGCAAAACGCACCCGGTCCCGCACAGGGACGATCCAGGCAAACCACCGCGAAACCGGGACAACCAACCCACGCCACCCCAAACCCGCCACCCAACCCCCATTCCCATTTGCGTTAAACTCCCGCGACATTCCCGCCACGTGGGGCGCAGCGACCCGCCGCCAGTCAGGGGCGAGCCCAAAAATGGCCCGCCGCAGGCGCCCAAAAGGCGTCCAGAAAGCGCCATATAACCCCACGGCATATGATTCGAAAACCAGATGCTTTGTGGAAGCCCCGCTGGTTTGCTACAGTCCGCCGCAAGCAAAAAAGCTGTAGCGAACACTAGCCCAACACCACGAATCACATCTCTCCGGAGCCCAACGACATGAAAATCCGTTCCATCCTGCTGGTAGCGCTGCTGCAAGCCGTCACCGCAACCGCCGCTTTCGCCGCCGACAACCTCGCGCAAATCAAGCAGGCCGGTGTGTTCAAGATCGGCACCGAAGGTACCTACGCACCGTTCACGTTCCATGACGCGTCGGGCAAACTGACGGGCTTCGACGTCGAAATCGGTACGGCAATCGCGCAACGCCTGGGCGTCAAGCCGGAATTCATCGAAGGCAAATGGGACGGCCTGATCGCAGGTCTCGATGTCAATCGCTATGACGCGGTTATCAACGAAGTCGGTATCACCGATGCCCGTAAGGTCAAATACGATTTCTCGGAGCCGTACATCACGTCGCATCCGGCGCTGATCGTCAAATCGGACAACACGAGCATCAAGACTTTCGACGATCTGAAAGGCAAGAAGTCGGCCAATACGCTGACCAGCAACTTCGGCAAACTGGCCGCGGCGCATGGCGCCGACGTCGTGCCGGTGCAAGGCTTCAACGAATCGATCGACCTGCTGCTGTCGGGCCGCGTCGATGCCACCGTCAACGATTCGCTGTCGTACCTCGACTTCAAGAAGCATAAGCCGGACGCCAAGGTGAAGATCGCCGCGCTCGACAACGCCGCCGATAGCGGCGACCAGTCGGCCGTGCTGATCCGCAAGGGCAACCCCGAACTGCAAGCCGCGATCAACAAGGCGCTCGCCGACATGAAGAAAGACGGCACGTACGAAAAGATTTCGAAGAAGTATTTCGGCAAGGACGTCTCCCAGTAATCCTGTCGCGAGTCTGAATCATGCCCGCCTGGTTGCATCTGATGGCGCAGTCGCTGTGGCCCCTGCTGTATGCGGGGCTGGTGTTCACTGTGCCGCTTACTCTCGCATCGTTCGCTCTCGGTCTGACGCTCGCGTTTGTCGTCGCGTTGGTGCGCCTGTTCGGACCTGCATGGTCCGTCGCGATCGTGCGTTTCTACGTCTGGCTGATCCGCGGTTCGCCACTGCTCGTGCAGCTGTTCGTGATCTTCTACGGCCTGCCGAACGTGGGTATCGTGCTCGATCCGCTGACGGCGGCGATCATCGGTTTTTCGCTGAACGTCGGTGCGTATAACTCCGAAGTGATTCGTGGCGTCATCGAGTCGATTCCCAAAGGACAGTGGGAGGCCGCGTATTCGATGGGCATGACGCGCGCGCAGGCATTGCGTCGCGCGATCCTGCCGCAAGCGGCGCGCGTGGCATTGCCGCCGTTGTCGAACTCGTTTATCGCGCTGGTCAAGGACACGTCGCTTGCCGCTGTGCTGACGGTGCCCGAAGTGTTTCAGGCCGCACAGCGAATCGCGTCGGTCACCTACGAACCGCTGATTCTCTACACGGAAGCAGCATTGGTGTACCTGCTGTTCAGCTCGGTACTGTCGTCCGCGCAAGTTCGTCTCGAACGCAAGTTCGGCCGTCACGCGCTTTTCCAGACGGGTAACTGATGATCAAGCTGGATAACATCGACAAGTATTTCGGCGAGCACAAGGTGCTCGATTCGGTGAATCTGCATCTCGCGGCCGGTAACGTTACCGCGTTGATCGGACCGTCGGGCAGCGGCAAGAGCACCTTGCTGCGCTGCGTGAATCTGCTCGAAATTCCCGAGGCGGGTTCGCTCGAACTCGGCGATCAGCGGATCGTATTCAATCGCGACACGAAGCCTTCGCGCGACGCGGTGCTCGGTGTGCGGCGTCGTACCGGCATGGTGTTCCAGAACTTCCAGCTGTTTCCTCACCTGACGGTGATCCAGAACGTGATGGAAGGTCTGCTGACCGTGCAGAAGTGGAACAAGGAACGCGCTCGCGTGCGTGCGCAGGAATTGCTGACGAAGGTCGGCATTGCGCACAAGGCCGATGCGTGGCCTGCGACGCTGTCGGGCGGTCAGCAGCAGCGCGTGGCGATTGCGCGCGCGCTTGCGCCTTCGCCGGAAGTGCTGTTGTGCGACGAGCCGACGTCGGCGCTCGATCCCGGTCTTGCGGCCGAAGTAGTCGAAGTGCTGAAGCAGCTCGCGAAAGAAGGCATGACGATGCTGATGGCGACGCACGATCTGCGGCTTGCCGCATCGATTGCGCGCGACGTTGTGTTTCTGAGCAACGGTGTGATCGTCGAGCAGGGTGCGTCGCGCGATATCTTCACCCGACCGCGTGCGCCCGAAACCGCGCGTTTCGTCGAAACGCTCACGCACAGTCTGCCGGAATCGTGGGGACAGTAACGCCTGTTTCGCTTCACGGACGCAAAAACGGAAACGCCGCTATCGATCGATAGCGGCGTTTTTTTTCGTACGTGCGCGGTGATGCAATCGTCGCGGTAACCGGGGTCGGTCCGCTTACTGCGGTTTGACGAATCGCAGCGTCATCCGGTCGGATTCGCCGATCGCGGCAAAGCTCGCCTTGTCGATGTCGCCGCCTTTGTAGCTGGGCGGCAACGACCACACGCCGTTCGGATGCTGCGTGGTGTCGCGCGAATTGTGATTCACGGGACTCGACCCGGCCAGTTCGAAACCGGCCGCGCGCGCATGCTGGATCACATACGCCTCGGTCACGTAGCCGCTATCGATCATCTGTTGAAGCGTGGTTCCAGGCCGTGCGCGATGTTCCTCGACGCCCAGCACGCCGCCCGGTTTGAGCGCAGCATAGAACGCATGAAAATTCGCGTCGATCTGACCGTCCTTGATCCAGTTGTGGATATTGCGGAAGGTCAGCACGGCGTCGAACGTGGCATTCGAATCGAAGCCCTGAAACTGGCCGTCGCGTAACGTGCCGATCACGACGCCGCCGTAAAGCGCAGGCGTGGCGGCAAACTTGCGCGCGAGTGCGGCGCGGCTCGCCTGTTCCTCGGCGTCGTCTTCATGCGACGGACTGTCGTATTCCGCTTCGTAAAGCTTGCCGTCGGCGTGCAGCCACGGCGCGAGGATGTCGGTGTACCAGCCGCCGCCGGGCGCAATTTCCAGCACGGTCTGCGTCGGCGTGACGCCGAAGAATTGCAAGGTTTGCGCGGGATGCCGGTAGACGTCGCGCGCTCTGGCGCGGTCGGTGCGTTGCGGGCCGGCGATGGCCGCCTGTAACGTCGTCGGTGCGGTTGCTGCGGTTGCGGATGCGTCCGCAGTGTCGGTGCGCGGCTTCGGCGTCATCGTGCATCCGGCCGCGAGCAACGACGCGCCCAGCATGATCGACGTGGCGAGCCGGAGGGTGGCGAAGGGATGTGAGGTGATCGGTGGCATGGCAGGCTCGGGTCAGAGATTGGGGCATTCGCGAAGGCGCATCGTCGTCGTCGGCATGGTCTTCGCGGCGATTCGTATAAGGATAGGCGATCGGGCGTGCTGCGTGCTTCTGCATCCGCATGCGTGCGATGTGCGTATAGGGGAAAGGGCTGCTGTCTCTCGTGTGAGCGCGTGGTTTTTGCGTTGACGGTGGCGCGTGGTCTCACTCTTGTCGAAGGAGATGGACATGAACATGAATCATCTGGCTAGCAAGGTTTCGGTCGTCGTACTGGGTATTGGACTGACATGTGGCGCGTTCGCGCAAGGGCTGACGCCACAGGACGACATTCACGCAGCGCAGAACAGCACGCGGCTGATGCCGAACGCCGCGCGCGGCAGCGAGTATCCGACGCACGGCAACCGCCAGGCGGGTGAGATGGAACTCAACCCGACCGACCCGAGGGCGCAACTCGTCAACGGTTTGCCCAACAATACCCAGGCGGGCGGATATGGCTCGCCGCTGGCGGGATGGCGAGGCGGTGTAACGCAGTGACAGTGTGGCGCTGCCGGTGCGCGAGGAAGCCATACGCTACAATCCCCGACAGCTAAAACCCCACTTCCTGCGCCCGTTCAATGACTATTCGAATCACTCTCGCATGCGTGACGCTCGCCGCCCTCGTGGCGGGTTGCGTCAGCGTCTACACGAATCCCAGCGCCTGCGAGCAGACGATGCGCAGCAAACTGGCGGAGACGTCGGCGGAGCCTGGGCGTGTCGCGATCACGCATACGGGGACGGCGATTCACGGCGAACGCGTGGTGGTCGAAGCCACGGTCACGCGGGATATGACCGCGTCCGAGGCTGCGGCCGCGAAGCCGGAGTCGGACCCGACGCTGCTCGGCAAAGTGGTGGCGCTGGCCACGCCGAAGCGCGACAACGGCAAGCCCAAAAAGATCGTCGAGCAGGCGGCCGCCGAATGCTCGTTCGATGGCAAAACGCTGTCGGCGTTTCATTGGCTCAATCCCGCGAAGCTCGTCAAACTCAACGACGACACGGTAAATCACGAATCGGACGAGTAAGCGTCGCCGCATGTGCGCGCGGTCCGGCCGGATCGCGTGAGCCGAAGGCGGTCGCAGACCGCCGCTCGCCGTCATCCCACCATCAGAATGCGAAATACGGTCCGCTGCCGGCCGTGGTCGCGCGCGACGCGATGGCCGTAAAAACGCGTCGTCCGAAGAAAAACGGCAATCCCCATCCGAAGCTGTTGCTCGCGATGCCCGCGAGATTGTCGAACGCATAGTTCACGCTCGAAAACAGGTTGCGCGAGTTCGCGACCGTAAACGTCACCGGGCGGGCCGCGCCGTCGCTGCCGGCGACGCTCGCGCTTTTCGTTTGCGGCGACGCCGGGCAATACCAGTACCCGCATTGCGTGAGATCGGCGCTGCTGAAAAACACCGCATTCGACCCGCTGTCGATGTAGCTGCGCGTGAAGTTCGTCCCGTCGATGGTCGTGGTGACGAAGCCGCTTTGGGAATTCGCTTTCAGCACGGTCGCGCCGGCGACCGTATTGTTCGACTGCGTATCGATGCCGAAAATCATCGAGCCCGTCACCGATACCGCGCCCGCATCGGGCACGTCCGGCAGATCGATCACGACGCCGTTGTTATCGAGCGCGAAACGGCTTACGGGGTTGGTCACCTGCGACGCGACCGGTTGCGCGCTGGCCGCACACGTGCCGTCCGTGCACGCGTAATACCAGCGGGGCAGAGCCGCGTTCGCGCAGCCGCTGCCGCAATCGGCGGCGAACAGGCCGACGCCCAGAATGCCGTTGCTGTGCAGCGCCGTGCTGGACTGCATCGGCGAGCCGGTGGCGGCGCAATCGGCCGGCGTCGTGGGGACGGCGGGGTCGGCGATCAGCTGGATCGGCACCGATCCGGCCAGCTGTCCGGCCATCCGGACGTCGGCGAGACGGACCGTGCCCCATGTGAAGCCGCCGCCGAAAACCGCGCATTCGGCGCTGGTCGTGCCTGTATTCGACGACCCGCCCGACGACGTGCCGGGCGTCACCGCGCCGAGCGACATGCTGGCGGGCAACGCCGACGCCAGCACGCGCAGGCCGTGCGAACCCGTGTCCACCTGGATGTTATCGATGGTCGCGCAGTTCGACGTGCCGGGCGCGCAGACGGTCACGCTGGTGGTCAGCATGTTGCGCGTCAGGCCGGGCGCGGTGGTGACGGTAATCGGCTGGACGTTCGCGAGCGTCGATTGCGGGATCGAAACCGGCGCCGACGCAGCCGGTGCACTCGCCGCGACAGGCGCGGACGCGCCGTTACCGTTCCCGCCGCCGTTCGTACCGTTTCCAGCGTTTCCGCTACTTCCGCTGTCCGATCCGCCGCCGCCGCACGCGGCGAGCGCCACCACGACCGTCGCGCCGGTCAACGCGCCAATCCAAGCTTTCGACATCGCGCGCTCCGGTTATTGCAGATCGTCGGGTGTGACGCCCGGCGGCAACGCGGCGGGCAGCCACGCCCGGCCGACGTAGCTGCGCATCTGTCCGCCCGCCTCGACGATCACGCCATCGCGCGCGACGCGGTTCGCGTGCAGGCTGCGAAGGTCGGCGCGGCTCGCATCGGTGCCCGCGCGGTACGCGTCGTAATACGGCCCGAGCAGGTTTCGCAAGTCCAGCATCGTCGGGCCTTCCCATGTGTAGGCGAAGATCCGGCCATCGGCGGACGCGTATTCGTCGATCGTCGTGCCGCCTGCGTCGGTCGTTGCGCGCACCTGGACCGCGCCGTTGACCCGCATCGTCGGCGATGCAGTTTGGGTGACCTGGGTGGCTTGCATGGCTTGAACGGCGGCTGCCGTTGCGCTGACGGATTGCGCCGCGCTGTGCGCAGACGGCGCGGCGGACATCGTGCCGCCGAGTTCGGCGCGAGCGGCGGGCGCCTGGATCAGCGCGGCGAGCGCGATCGTCAGTGCGCCGCCATGGCGGGCTGCGGTGGCATTCATGGATGGGATGGCCTCGAAATTATCGTGTGTTTTTGTCTGCAAAACTCAAATTCAAGATACCACCGGGCTTTCGTCGCCGACCCACGCGGACGGTCCACGCGCGGCGCCGCGCCGCGTTTCGGCGCTGTCGCAAAATGGCGGAATGTTCCGTTGAATCAATCAGGTGGCGATGGTGTAGGGAATGCCGTACACCAGTTACGGAAATGTGAACTGCTGTTAAATCGACGCGGTATTTCGTCTCTCGTCGGTACGGGATAGCGAACGGCAACGACCTCGACGCGGCGCGATTCGGGCCGCTTTTCGAGCGTCGCAAAGCTGCCGGAAGTTTCCATCCGGCCCCGTGCCGATGCGGTCTTGCCGGTGGTTTTGCGATGCCGGAAAGGATCGGAAGCTGTGCTTTTTGCACAGGTTGATCGGGGACCGGTAAAATGCCGGGTTGATCCACGGAAACTTGCCGTGGCGTTGCGGAAGGATTCCCCGAACATGACTGATCTTCGTCTTACCAAGCGGTTCGCAGCATTGCTGATGGCAGGCGGTCTGGTCGCCGGCTGTGGCACCTCGTCGCCGACCAAAATCGATTACAAGAGCGACTCGAAATCGAAGGAAGTGTCACTTGCCGTTCCGCCGAACCTGATCGACGAAACCGCCGATCAACGTTCGCTCCCGCCGCAAGGTGGTGAAACGTCGCTGTCGCAGTTGAAGCAGGTCCAGGCGCAAGCGCCGGTGACCGACACCGCCGTGGTCCCGCCGGTGACCGGCATGCATATCCAGCGCGACGGCACCGAAAGCTGGCTCGTGCTCGACAGCAAGGCGCCCGCCGACGCCTGGCCGCAAATCCGCCGTTTCTGGCAGGAGCAGGGCTTCCTGCTGGTGGTCGACCAGCGCGACAAGGGCGTGATGGAAACCGACTGGAACGAAACCCACGCGCAGATCAACGACGGCCTGATCCGTGGCACGTTGTCGAAGGCAATGGGCAACTCGTATGTCACGTCGGAGCGCAACAAGTACCGCACGCGTCTCGAAACGGCGCCGAACGGTGGCACCTACGTGTTCATCAGCCAGAAGGGCATGACCGAACAGCTGAGCGGCAACAACAACGATTCCAGCAAGTGGGTCGCGAAGCCGAACGATCCGGGTCTCGAAACCGAATACCTGAAGCGTCTGATGAGCGCACTGGCGCTGGCCGATTCGCGTACGAAGCCGGCCACCACGGCGTCGGCTACGTTGTCGCCGGCTGGTTCGCAGGATGCACCGGGCGCGGCCACCGCAGGCGCGAAGTCGGCGGCAGCGGCGACGGCCGCGCAAAACGTCGCGTTCGCGGCGCAGCAACCGCCCGCACCGGCCGTTCATCCGTCGGCGAATGGCGACGAGATGTCGGCGCAAGCCACGTCGACCGAACTCACGCTCGGCGAGTCGTATGACCGTGCATGGCTGCGTGTGGGCGTCGCGCTCGATCGCAGCAACTTCACCGTCGACGACCGCGATCGCAACCGTGGCGTGTACTACGTCCGTTACGTCGATCCGCAAGATATGACGTCGGCGGAGCAGGGCTTCTGGAGCCAGGTGTTCCATGGCAAGAAGGAAAAGGTAGCGAAGCAATATCTGGTCAACGTGCGCGCTGTCACGCAAAACCAGACGCGCGTCGCCGTGGTCGACAATGCCGGCAATATCGATTCGTCGGCGCCGGCCAAGCAGATCATGGGTCTGATGGTCGACCAGTTGCACTAAGCGTTACGCATGCATCGTCCGCGCCGGAGCCCGCTCCGGCCGGGGCTCCAGACGTTTCGGCGCCTGAGCGGATGCAGCGAAAAACCCGCGCCGAGGGTCATCCCCGGCGCGGGTTTTTTTATGGCTGCGCGAATCGTGCATGCGGCCGCGTGCGGCGCCCGCCGATTCGCATGCATTTTGCTTGACCGATCCTGAGCCATAACAATCAGGAGACGGCCATGTTCGACGTGATTCCCTACTGGATGTGGGCAGCCAGCCTGCTCGTGCTGGCGCTCGTGTGCGGCGCGGCTTTGTCGCCGCGTGAAGACCGGTCGATCCGGCTCGCGCGTAGTCGGTCGCGCGCGTCCGCGCCGGTTTCGCCGGGCGTTCACGATGTCCGGTGACGCGCCGGAATGTGCGGCGAGGCGTTACGTGACGTAACGCCTCGTAACGTGCGGACGTTAACCGACACGCTGCCGGTTTCGTGCCGGTGAAAAATAAAAAAGCGCAGTAAATCAACGTACTACACCCATCATCTTCGTTTGATATCTGGTTGGCACATTAGCTGCTTTATAGGTATCAAAGGGCGCGATGCGCTGAATGCAGACCCCCGCGACACGCGCGGCAATGCCACCAGACGAGTGACCCTGAAGTTTCAAAGCGAATACCCAGATACAGGCAATGACGGCGACCTCGCCGGCGTTGCGTCGAATGACGGCCAGCGCGTTGCGCGGCCACAGTGGCCCCGTCGCCTATCCTCGTAGGGTGACGGTTTCGCCCGCGCCCCCTTGGAGCGCGGGCGATTTTTTTGTCGGCCGCAACGACATGAAAAAAAGCGCGGCCGTTTAACGGGCCGCGCTTTCGGGAATCAGCGCAGAGGCGATGCGGGCGGTTTCAGGTATCGGCGCGGCGCGTGTGCATGCCCGGCAAACGCTTGATGACGCCGGTGGCCAGCGCCGTGCCCGCGAGAATCACCGCACACCCTTCGAGCATGCCGGGCGAGACGGTTTCGCCGAGGAACAGCGCGCCCCACAGAATGCCGAAGATCGGAATGACGAAGGTGACGGTGATGGTCCGTGCCGGACCGACTGCGGCGATCAGCCGGAAGAACAGCAGGTACGCGATGCCCGTACACGCCACGCCGAGTCCGAGCACGGCGCCCCACGCGCGCATCGAGATGGGCGTGGACGGCCAGTAGATCACGGCGAGCGGCAGCAGCACGACGGTCGCGGCGGTCATCGTGCCCGCGGCGACGGTCAGCGAATCGACGCCGGTCAGATGACGCTTGGTCCAGCTTGCGGCGATCCCGTACAGCAGCGTCGCGCCGAGGGCAGCGGCGGCGGCGAGCGCGGTGGTCGCGGGCGTGGCGGCCGCGCCGTGCGGCGTCGCGATCTGATCCCAGACCAGCATCAGCACGCCAATGAAACCGACCACCAGGCCGATGCTGCGCAGTGCATTCAAGCGGTCCTTGAGCCACAGGAACGCGACCAGCGCGCCCCATAAAGGCGTGGTCGCGTTGATCACTGACGTCACGCCCGCCGACAGCGTCAACTCCGCGTAGGCGAACAGGCAGAACGGCGCGGCCGAGTTCAGGATGCCCACCGCGAGCAGCGGCACGGCGCGCGCGCGCATCGTCGCTGCGGCTTCGCGCAGCGGGCGACGGGTCACCAGCACGATCAGCAGAAACGCCGCGCCGATGCCCACGCGCAAGGCCATCAGCGGCGCCACGCCGAAATCGGTTACGCCGACCCGGATAAACAGGAACGACGCGCCCCATAGCGCGGCGAGGATCAGCAACTGAAACAGGTGTTTTGAGTTCATCGAGCGGTGGTCACGCGCGGTTGAGTCGGGACGCGAACGGATGGTAGCAGCGCTGGCAGGTGCAACGTTTCACGCTGGAATGAAACAGCAAGCAACGGGAATCGCGCGACTGTCTCAAGGGTTCGTGATGTCGTACCTGTATTCACGTTTGCGCTGCTTTGCTGGCGTCGTGGACGCCTGGCGGGTTCCGTCGTTCGCGCCGGAACCCTTGTATCGTAAGCGTCGAAAGGAAAGAAGCAAAACGAGGAAATCTCACCGATTTGTGAGAAAAATTGCGATATGAGATGCATCACGCCCTCAGCGTCGTCGTAGCGACGCTGAGGGCGTAAGGTCCGGACCGGCGACGGTCCGGCGACGCGATTGGCTGGATTACCGGTCGCGTTCCGCCGGGCGATCTAATGCGGAATCATCCCTTGCAGATAGTTTTGCTGCAGCCACACGAGGATGCCGAGCACGATCGTCAGCAGGATCGAATGCTTGAAGGTCTTCGCGAACACCACGCCTTCCTTGCCTTTGAGCTCGGTGGTCGCAACGCCGGTCGAAATATTTTGCGGCGAGATCATCTTGCCCATCACGCCGCCCGACGAATTGGTCGCGGCCATCAGCACCGGATTCAGATTGAGCTGATGCGCGGCGACCACCTGCAGGTTGCCGAACAGCGCGTTCCCCGACGTATCGCTGCCGGACAAAAACACCGCGACCCAGCCGAGAAACGCCGACACCAGCGGAAAGAACGGCCCGACCGACGCGACGCCGAGACCGAGCGTGTAGTTCAGCCCCGAGTAGTTCATCAGATACGCGAGCCCGACGATGGTCGCGACCGTCAGGATCGCGATGCGCGTCTGCACCCAGGTGTCGACGATCGCGGCGCCGAATTCCACCGGCTTCAGGCCGACCACCAGCGACGTGATGATCGCCGCGACCAGGATCGCGGTGCCGGTGGCGAGCGGCTGGAAGTCCCAGACCGCGCTGTAAGGCGTGTTGTACAGCGTGATGTAGACCGCCTTGTCGAGACCGGGCCACGGAATCTTGATGTCGCCGATCATAAAGACCTTCGCGATGGTCCACACGATCACGACCACCGACACGATGATCCACGGATACCAGCCCTGCGCGCCGCTGATCTTGCCGCGCGTCTCGCCGACGCGGTCGATGTTGATCGCGAACGCAGGGTCGGGCAGCGGCTTCCACACTTTCAGAAACGCGATCGTGACGATCAGCGACACCATCGACGACAGCACGTCGGTCAGGCTGTAGTTCACGTAGTTCGACGCGATGAACTGCGTCAGCGCGAAGCTCAGTCCCGACACCAGCAGCACCGGCCACACCCGCAGCATGTTGCGAAAGCCCGCGTAGATGCCGATCACGTAGAAGGGCAGCAGACACGCGAAGAACGGCAATTGGCGGCCGACCATTTTCGCGAGCGCGTCGGTGGGCAGATGGGTGACCGCGCCGAGTACGGTGATCGGCACGCCGAGCGCGCCGAACGCGACCGGCGCGGTGTTGAAGATCAGCGTAAAGGTCAGCGCTTCGAGCGTCGGGAAGCCGAGCAGGATCAGCAGCGAACTGGTGATGGCGACCGGCGTGCCGAAACCGGAAATCCCTTCGAGCAGCGCGCCGAACGAAAAGCCGATCACCACCAGCACGATGCGCCGATCGTTCGGCAGGTTGTCGATCATCCACATCCGGAACGCGGCGAAGCGGCCCGAGCGCTGCGAAATGTTGTAGAGCAGGATCGCCGCGAACACGATCCACATCACCGGCCAGCACGCAAACACCGCGCCCGCGACGACCGAGTCGATCGCCAGACCGACCGGGAAATGCCAGCCGAAAATCGCGACCAGCAAGCCGACGACCAGCCCGGCCAGCGACGCCTGCCACGCAGGTCGGCGCGCGACACCGAGCAGCAACAGCACGACGATGATCGGCAGCGCCGCGACGAGGAAAGACGGCAGTAGCGCATTGCCGATGGGAGTGAGCAGTTGGTGAAACATCACGTCTCCTTCGTTGTTGTTCGAGTCGGCGCGCGAATCGACTGCCCCGCGCGTCGCGGATAGCGTCTGAAACCAGATGGAGCGGTCACGCGATAAAGCGGATGACGACGGCTTGCGCACGGACCTCGGCGTGATGCACGCAGCCGGATCATCTGAAAAGTATTAAGCAGGTAGTGCGTGGGACTGGTTCCAGCATAGAACCCCGTCACGCGGAGTCAAGGCGGGGAACTACCGGCGACGCCGGATGGCGCGCATCAAACGAGTGAAGCAGACCGGCCCGCAGATACGACAACGCGGCCGGGAGTGCCGCGGCCGCGTCGTGTGATGGGTGTGATCCGTGAAAAAGTGAGCGCTGGCGGGCGTCAGTGGCGATGTCCGTAGCCGCCGCCGTGCCAGCCGCGACCGCCACCCCAGTAGCCGCCGAAACTGAACGAGATCGCCGGGCCGCCCCAGCCGTAGTACGCAGGATACGACGGATAGTAAGCCGGGTAATACGCGGGATAGTAGACCGGCGGTGGCGGCGCGACATACACCGGCGGTTGCGCGACCGCGTACGTGGGCGGCGCGGCCTGGCTCGGAGCGGGCGGCGGCGGATTGGTCGAGCCGACCGGCACTTCGGTTTGCGCGGCGCCCACCGGCACGGTCTGGTAATAGCCGGAGTAGCCGTACGGATAGTAGCCGTACGGGTAATAGCAACCGGCCAGCGAGCCGCATAACGCGACCGCTGCAGCGGGCAGCGTGAGCAGACGGGCGAGACGCGAATGTCGCGCCGCGCGAAGACGGGCAAACGTAAAGGTAACGGTGTACTGGGTGCTCATGACGCGCTCCGGTTGCGTCGCGCCGTCCGGCTGCTTGCCGCAGCGTCGGGACGCTGTGCAATCCGCTGTGCAATCGATCCGGCGCGAATCAGACTTCCGAGCTTACGCTCGCGGCGTCGCGGCCATGTTGCAAACTGGTAACGGCGTATTTCATCGTGTTGCGATGCGGCGCCGTCCGTCGTGCGGCGTGAATGCGCCGCCTGTCAGCCTGACTGCGTGACTGCGTTACTTACCGACCTGATTGCCGATGATGCCGCCCGCTGCCGCGCCGCCGAGCGTCGATAACGCATTGCCGCCGAGCGCCGCGCCCGCCGCGCCGCCGACACCCGCGCCGATAGCGGTATCGCGTTGACGTGTGGTCATGCCGTCACACGCGGACAGACTCGCGACCACTGCGACCAGCGCCGCGAGCGTACCGATTCGATGGAACGATTTCATGATGTCGACTCCTGTGTCTTATGAAAGGGCGGGCGTCGTGCGCTCACCTGCTGGTGCATCGTATCGCCGCGTCCCGTTTCGATTTGTGTGCGCTTGTCAGCAGAGTGTCGGTTTCGTAATCAGATGTTTCTCTCACCGCCACGCCGCTTCGCTACTCGCGCGCCTCCGCATGAACATCGTCAGCAAAAAGAAAGCCCGCTCGAAAGCGGGCCTCGGCGAACGCGTGATGCGTTCGCGACGTGTACCTGACGGGTGCGTCAGAACTTACTGGCGCTGATAGATTTCCGCGCCCTTCTTCATGAACTCGATGGACTTCACTTCCATACCTTTTTTCAACGCTTCGTCGTCGGTCACGCCTTGCTGCGCTGCAAACTCGCGCACGTCCTGCGTGATCTTCATCGAGCAGAAGTGCGGACCGCACATTGAGCAGAAGTGTGCGACCTTCGCGGAATCCTTCGGCAAGGTTTCGTCATGGAATTCGCGCGCCTTGTCCGGATCGAGGCCGAGGTTGAACTGGTCTTCCCAGCGGAATTCGAAGCGCGCTTTCGACAACGCGTTGTCGCGAACCTGCGCGCCCGGATGACCTTTGGCGAGATCCGCCGCGTGCGCCGCGAGCTTGTACGTGATGATGCCGGTCTTGACGTCGTCCTTGTTGGGCAGACCGAGATGCTCCTTCGGCGTCACGTAGCAGAGCATCGCCGTGCCGAACCAGCCGATCATCGCCGCGCCGATGCCGGACGTGATGTGATCGTAGCCGGGCGCGATGTCGGTGGTCAGCGGTCCGAGCGTGTAGAACGGCGCTTCGTCGCACCATTCCAGTTGCAGGTCCATGTTCTCCTTGATCAGTTGCATCGGCACATGGCCCGGACCTTCGATCATCACCTGCACATCGTGCTTCCACGCGATCTGCGTGAGTTCGCCGAGCGTCTTCAGTTCGCCGAGTTGCGCGTCGTCGTTCGCGTCGTAGATCGAACCCGGACGCAGGCCGTCGCCGAGCGAGAAGCTCACGTCGTACGCCTTCATGATTTCGCAGATGTCTTCGAAATGCTCGTAGAGAAAGCTTTCCTTGTGATGCGCGAGGCACCACTTCGCCATGATCGAGCCGCCGCGCGACACGATCCCGGTCATCCGCTTCGCGGTCAGCGGCACGTATTGCAGACGCACGCCCGCGTGAATCGTGAAGTAATCGACGCCTTGTTCGGCCTGTTCGATCAGCGTGTCGCGGAAGATTTCCCACGTCAGGTCTTCGGCTTTGCCGTTGACCTTTTCGAGCGCCTGATAGATCGGCACCGTGCCGATCGGCACTGGCGAATTACGGATGATCCACTCGCGCGTTTCGTGAATGTGCTTGCCGGTGGACAGATCCATCACCGTGTCGCCGCCCCAGCGGATCGCCCAGGTCATCTTGTCGACTTCCTCGCCGATCGATGACGTCACCGCCGAATTGCCGATATTCGCGTTGATCTTCACGAGGAAATTGCGACCGATGATCATCGGCTCGGTTTCCGGGTGATTGATGTTGTTCGGAATGATCGCGCGGCCGCGCGCCACTTCGTCGCGAACGAATTCCGGCGTGATCGCGCGCAACGCGGCGGGATCGAACGACGCCGCGCCGAACGATTGCCCCGGATGCTGACGGCCCATCATCGCGGCCAGCTTTTCGCCGTTCGGACCGCTGGTGCGCAGGCTGTCCAGATACTCGGCGCGCCGCTGGTTTTCGCGGATCGCGATGTATTCCATTTCCGGCGTGACGATGCCTTGTCGCGCGTAGTGCATCTGCGACACGTTTTTGCCGGCGCTGGCGCGACGCGGCGTGCGATGCAGGCCGGGAAACCGCAGATCCGCGGTGGCGGGGTCGGCGGCGCGTTCGCGGCCGTAATCGCTCGACAGACCGTCCAGCGATTCCGTGTCGCCGCGCGCTTCGATCCAGCGCTGACGCAGCGCGGGCAGACCGGCGCGGATATCGATGGTGGCGTCGGGATCGGTGTACGCGCCCGACGTGTCGTACACGTAGACCGGCGGATTCTTCTCGCCGCCGAAACTGTCGGGCGTGTCGGCCTGCGTGATTTCGCGCATCGGCACCCGGATATCGGGCTGCGATCCGGTCACGTAGATCTTGCGGGAATTGGGCAGCGGGGCGACCGCAGCGGCATCGACGTGCGCGTCAGCGGAAAGGAATTTCGGATTGGCGTTCATGCTTCTCTCCTTATCGACCGGAGCGATGGCGCTTGAGCGCGTACGCGGGTCGTATGCAATGCGATAGGGGGAAAAGCTAAAGCGGAAACGAGATGGAAGGTGAGCGGAATTCGCGCCGGATGTGTTGCGGTGAAACAGGTGAGGCAGTGGCGAATTCCGTACGCTTCCCTGCGCTGGCATTATCCAGATCAGGTTCAAAGGGTATTTCTCACCCACGCAGCACGGCATTCCAGCCACCGTGCGACGCAGGACCCCCGCGTTAGCAGCGCACACGATACACCGGGCCGGGCGCGCTTGGCAACCCGTCCCGACAATGACGGACCGCTTACAAAGTGAAGTTGTCGGCTGCTTCCGGCTGAAACAGGATCCGCTCGACTTTCAGCGACCGGACTTCGCCGCCGGGCGTCGTGAAGCGGATCGTCTCGCCGCGTTTCGCGCCGAGCAACGCGAGTCCGGCCGGCGAAAACACGTTGAGCCGGCCTTCGCCGAAATTCGCATCCGGCGGATACACGACGGTCCACGTCATCTGCTCGTTGCCGGTTTCGTCGGCAAGCGCGGCTTGCGTGTTCATCGTCACGACGTTGGCGGGAATGTCTTGCGGCGGCACGATTGCGGCGCGCATCAGCAAGGTGTCGAGCATGTCGGCCAGTCGCGCGTCGGCGGCGGGATGGGCCGCGTGTTTTTCAAGGCGCGCGACGTCGAGTTCGGTGAGATAGCAGGTTTTCGTCTTCTTCATGACGGGTCTCCAGTTCGATCAGGATAGGGAAGCAATGCGGATGCAACACAGATGAGATCGGCCCGGCCCGCCGCAAACGCGGCTCCGGTGCGGAGAAGCGTTTAGCTGGCGTGCCGGGCGTCGTGAAGCGGCGAGAGAAGACGACGGGCGAGTGGCGTAGTGCGCGTGGGACGGTTGCCGCAGAGATGACTGGACCTGCCCGACGGACCGCGCGGCGGACACGTCTCGTGCCTCAGGTCGCGCACGCGCGCGCAACCCGCTGCGCGACGATGGCGCAGAGGATGCAGGACACGGACGAACGAAGCACGCATAAGCAGAAAGGGCAGTTAGGGCAGGCGAAGTAAGCAGGATTATTGCAAGAGAATCACGCTGGCGGCGAACTGAACTCAGATCAGCATCAGCCGGAAGTATCGTCGAAACGTATTCCGGCGCCGCGCCGCACGACGTCATGCACACACAGCGGACGATGCTAACACGCACCGCCCGAATGCTTAGGGATGCCCGGCGTGGCGGATTGCCGTTTAGCGGTTAAAGCGACGGTGTGGCACCGGCTTCACACGCCGCAACACAAGTTACGATTCTTTCGTTGCGAGCCCGTGGGCTTGCTGCATAATGCGGCGGTGTTCGCCAGAGGTCTGGTGAATGTCGGCCGCCCAGCGGCCTAACCGGCTCCTCCGGCCGTCCTCGTTTCTCCCGTTCTACCGCCATGTCATCCAGTCTCGCCTGCCAGTCCGCAACCTCGTTGCGGCGTCCGCCTTCCGGCCTTCGGGTCTTCAGCGCGGCGGCGGAGGGCTGACTGCATGCGCAAGCGTTCACTTCCCCCTGCATCGTCTGCCCAGCCGCCGCATCTTCCGAT
Source organism: Paraburkholderia sp. (assembly GCF_028283785.1). GTDB lineage: Bacteria > Pseudomonadota > Gammaproteobacteria > Burkholderiales > Burkholderiaceae > Paraburkholderia. The sequence continues at coordinate 825,352 of NZ_JAPWKB010000019.1, forward strand.
GAGTTTCGCGGAGCGCATCGCCACGCGCGTGCCGTTGCGTCTGCCGCAATCGCAAAACGGCCGTATCGCGCTGGCGCTGGCCGTCGTGTATCTCGTGTGGGGTTCGACCTATCTGGGCGTGCACGTCGCGCTCGGATCGTTTCCGCCGCTGTTGCTGTCGGGGCTGCGCAACCTGCTCGCGGGTGTGGGCCTGTTCGTGTTCGCCGCGCGTCGCAATCCGGTCTGGCCGAGCGTCGCCGAGGTGCGCAACGCGGGTCTGGTCGGCACGATGCTGGTCGGTTTGTCGAGCGGCATGCTCGCTTACGGGATGCGCACCGTCGGCACCGGCACGGCGGCCGTGATGGTGGCGACAGTGCCGCTGTTCGCCACCGTGATCGCCGCGCTGGCCGGCCGCAAGATCGGCAAGGGCGAATGGTTCGCGATCGGTCTCGGGCTAGTCGGCATTGCAATCCTGAGTCACGGCGACAGCGCGACCGGATCGGCCGGCGGCAGTCTCGCGATTCTCTGCGGCGCGTTGTTCTGGGCGGGCGGCGCGCATCTGGCGAGCCGTCTCAAACTGCCGTCCGATCTGTTTCTGTCCACCGCGTTGCAGATCGGGCTGGGCGGCGCGATGTCCACGCTGGTCGCGCTGATCTCCGGCGAGCGGATGCTGCCGATGCACTTCCTGCCGTTTATCGCGTTTCTGTATCTGGTGGTGGTCGGCACGATGGCCGCGTATGTCGCGTACGGGTATCTGATCCGGCATACGAGCCCGATCATCGCGAGCAGTTGCATGTACGTGAATCCGGTCGTCGCGGTGGCGCTGGGCGCGTTGCTGCTCGGCGAACCGGTGACGGAAGCGACGGTGATCGCGACCGCCGTGATCCTGTCGAGCGTCGGTCTGTCGTTCTGGTTCGACTACCGGCGACGCGGCCTCGCGTGACGCGTTCGATGTTCACCGTCCGCGCAAGCCGCGCGCTTTAACCGGGTTTAGCCGCCCGCTACAACCGCGCGGCCAGTTCCGCGCCTTCGCGGATCGCGCGTTTCGCGTCGAGTTCGGTGGCGAGCGCCGCACCGCCGATCACGTGATACACCGGGCCGCCCGGCAGCGGCGTAGCCGGCAACAGCGAGCGCAGCGATTCCTGTCCCGCGCACACGACGACCGTATCCACCGTCAGCCATTCTTCCACGCCTTTGCGCGCAATCCTCAACCCGCGTTCGCTGACCTCGCGATACGTGACGCCGTCGAGCATCTTCACCCGGTTGCGCACGAGCGTCGCGCGATGCACCCAGCCCGACGTCTTGCCTAGTCCCGCGCCGAGCCGTCCCTCCTTGCGTTGCAACAGCCAGATTTCGCGCGGCGGAACGGGCTTCGGCGCACCGCCCGGCGTCAGTCCGCCGCGTTCGCCGACATGCGGGTCGATGCCCCATTCTTCGAACCACGCGTCGCGCGGCTGCGGCAGCGGCGCGCCCGGACGATGCAGCAGGAATTCGCTGACGTCGAAGCCGATCCCGCCCGCGCCGATCACCGCGACCCGCCGGCCGACCGGCGCACCGCGCAGCACGTCGGCATACGACAGCACGTTCGGACCGTCGATGCCGTCGATCGCCGGACGGCGCGGCACGATGCCGGTCGCGAGAATCACGTCGTCGTAATTGCCCGCCGCGAGCAGCGCGCCATCGACCTGGGTGGCCAGCCGCACGTCCACGCCGTGCCGCTTCAACTGGCTGTCGAAATAGCGGATCGTCTCGCTGAATTCTTCCTTGCCCGGCACCCGCATCGCGAGACGGAACTGACCGCCGATACGATCGCCCGCATCGAACAGCGTCACGCGATGTCCGCGCGAAGCCGCCACCGTCGCCGCCGACAAACCCGCGGGCCCCGCACCGACGACCGCCACGTTCAGCCGCGCCGCGCCCGTCGCGAGCGGCACGTAGACGAGTTCGGTTTCGCGTCCGGCGCGCGGATTGACGAGGCAGGTCGCGCGCTTATTCTGGAACGTATGATCGAGACACGCCTGGTTGCAGGCGATACAGGTGTTGATCTCGTTCGCGCGGCCTTCGGCGGCCTTGTTGACGAACTCCGGATCGGCCAGCAGCGGACGCGCCATCGACACCAGATCGGCGCTGCCGTCCGCGATCAGCGCGTCCGCGAGTTCGGGCGTGTTGATCCGGTTCGATACGATCACCGGCACCTTGACGGCCGCTTTCAGACGCGCGGCCAGCGGTGCGAACGCAGCGCGCGGCACGGACGTGACGATGGTCGGCACACGCGCCTCGTGCCAGCCGACGCCGGTATTGAAGATTGTCACGCCGGCCGCTTCGAGCGCATGCGCTACCTGAATCGTTTCGTCCCACGTATTGCCGCCTTCGACCAGATCGATCAGCGACATCCGGTAGATCACGATAAAACGCTCGCCGCATGCCGCACGCACCCGCTCGACGATCTCGCGCGCGAGCCGCATCCGGTTGTCGATGCTGCCGCCGTAGCGGTCGGTGCGCCGGTTGGTGCGCGGACAGAGAAACTGGTTCAGCAGATAGCCTTCGCTGCCCATGATTTCGACACCGTCGTAACCGGCGCGTTGCGCGAGCCGCGCGCATCGCGCATACGCAGCGACGGTCCGCGCGACGCCGCCTTCGGTCAACGCGCGCGGCTTGAACGGCGAGATCGGCGACTTCAGCGGCGACGCCGACACGACCAGCGGCTGATATCCGTAGCGTCCCGCATGCAGGATCTGCAGCGCGATCTTGCCGCCTTCTTCGTGGACCGCACGCGTCACCAGACGATGGTTGCGCAGATCCAGCGATGAATTCAGCGTGCCGCCGAACGGCAGCAACCAGCCTTCGCGATTGGGCGAGATGCCGCCCGTGATGATCAGTCCGACACCGCCGCGAGCGCGCTCGCGGAAGTATTCGGCGAGCTTCGGGTAATGCCAGAAGCGGTCTTCCATGCCCGTATGCATCGATCCCATCACGACGCGATTGCGCAGCGTCGTAAAGCCGAGATCGAGTCCGTCCAGCAGATGGCGGTAAGACATGCAGAACACCTTGTAATTGTGGGACCGCTCGCACGATAGCGCGCTTTACCGTTCGCGCATTCCGACAAAATACTCTAAACCACGTAAGACCATGTAAGGAAATCCTTACCGGGCGATGCCGCATACGAAGCGTGCCCGACGGCACACCGATTGCTGTGTCCGGGCGTCCGGATCCCGCGCATCGTGAACCACGCGAGCGCGGTGAACCGGAAACAAGGAGGGGGTCGCCGCGCTTCACGGGAGGCACCCGGACACTGCTCAAACCATCAACCAGCAAGGTGTCCGGGCGACGCGGCCGACCACGTACAGGGTCGTTGCACACACATCGAAAACAGGTGACTTTATGAAGCTGATCCGAACTATGGCAGCAATGGTTGGCGTGGCATCCGTGCTGGCCGCATGCGGCGGCGGCACCGACGACGTCGGTAAGGAATTGGGCCTCACCAATCCGGAAATCCACTTTATCCATGCGATTCCGAGCGGCCCGGCGGTCGATCTGCTCGTCAACGGCGCGACGCTGTCCGGTCAAACCAACGTCAGCTATAAAGGCGTCACCAACCTGACCAACATCAGCACCGGCAGTGTCAATGTGGGCTATGCGGCGACCGGCACCACGACCGCGCTGGCCAGCAGCAATTTTCCGAATGTCGCGAAGGGACACGAATACACGGTGCTCGCTTTGCCCGCACTCACGGGCTCGGATATCGGCCTGATCGACGATCCGTTCGACAAGGGCTTGCTGTCGAACAGCGCGCGGATTCGCGGCTTCAATGCGTCGGCCAATGCCCAGAACCTCGATATCTATCTGGCACCGGCCGGCACCACCAGCGTCACCAGCCTGAGCCCGACGATGACCGGTGTGCAGTTCAAGAGTGCAGTGCCGGCGAGCGGGCAGGATTCGCTGTATGTGTCGGGCGGCAACTACGTGTTGCTGGCAACCGCGTCCGGCGACAAGACCGTGATCTATCAGTCGGATACCTTCACGCTGGGTAACAACGCCGACTGGCTGATCACCACGGTACCGATCGCGGGCGCGCTGAGCCAGCTTCTGCCGGGCCAGATCCATATGCTGATCGCGCAGGCGGGCAACACGACCACGCCGGCGATCGAACTGAGCAACGCGCTGACCGGCAGTTAAGCGGGAAGGCACGGAGGTCGGGCGGCGAACCACGTCGGTGGTTCGCCGCTTTTTTGCGGGTATTCTTGCGGGCATTCGCGACGGGCCCGTTCCAGCCGGACGCACGAAAAAAAGCCCGTCGCCGGGATCGCCGGTGACGGGCTTCAAAGCTGTTTCGACAGGGACGCGGCGGGCAAGCCCGCGACGCGTCCGATGCGCGTCGAAGCGGCTTACTTGGCCTTTTCAGCCGAGTTCGTGATGGCGTCGCCGCCCTTCGAGATGTCCTGGCCTGCGCCCGACACCGTATTGCAACCCGACAGTGCGGCCGTGCCCAGCGTAGCCGTGCCAGCGATCAGAAGCAGTGCGATCAGTCGTTTCATGGATGTTCCCCTTATCAAGAATGCATCGTGGTCCGACCGGGACATCACGTCATCCGATCCGGTCTGATTGCATGTTAAAAAAAGAGGGGCGGGCGCGCTGTCAGTGCTGTTGCGATTCTGTTGTAGGCGTGCGCCTGTGTTCGTGTCGGTGTCGTCCTACATGGATTGCGCGGCGTCGCGTGCCACGCCCGTGTGCCCGGGCGTTTCCGCGCATGGGTAGCGCGTTTCCGCGCGTCAGACTCAGACGTTTGCAGGACCGTTTGTCAGTCCCGCGCCTACATCGGATCCGACGATCGGGTGCTGCGCGGCGAGGCGCGCGACCGGCATTACGACGTCGATGTCGGTGCCGTTCGGCACGCCGCGCCGGATATCGAACCGGCCGCCGCGCGCGGCGACCCGCTGACGCATGCCGAGCAGCCCGTGCGTGTGCGTGCGGTTCAGATCGCCGGGCGTGATGCCGACGCCGTTATCGGCGATATGCAACGCGACCTGCGCATCGCCGATTTCGAGTCCGATCGACACCTGCGACGCGTGCGCGTATTTCGCCGCATTCGTCAGCGATTCCTGCGCGACGCGGAACAGCGCGATCTCGGTGTGCTCGTCGAGCTTGATATCGTCGGCGGGGAGGTGCAGGTCGAGCAGCCAGTTATTGCGCTGCGCGGCTTCGTCGGCGAGCGTGCGCAGCGCGGTGACGAGACCGAAATTGGCCAGCACGGTCGGCCGCATGTCTTCGATGATGCGCCGCTTCAGCGCAATGCCCTGATCGAGATTCGCGAGCGCGCGCGCGAGTTTTTCCGCGATTGCCGGCTCGTTGTCGCGCAGCTTGCGGTTCGCCCACGCGACGTCCATCTTGCTCGCGGTGAGAATCGCGCCGAGTTCGTCGTGCAGCTCGCGCGCGAGCTGGGTCTTCTCGTTCTCGCTGACCGCCTGCAAATGCCAGCCGAGCGCTTCGAGTTGCCGCGTGCGGTCGAGCACCAGCTGATCCAGTTCTTCCTGCTGCGTGATCAACTGACGTTGCACGCGCGCCTGCCGGTCGATCTGAATGCCGAGCGTGCGGAACAGCAGGATAAACAGCACGATATTGAGCGCCGACAACGCGGCCGCGCACAGCGTGGACAGGCGTTGATCGGCGTGACTGCCGTCGAGCGCGTGTTGCGCGCGGCGTTCTTCGTTGTCGCGCAACAAGGTCAGCGTGCTGCCGACCAGCGCGGTATCCACGGTGCGCGTTTCCGCTATCGACGGCACCGGTCCGCACGCGGAAAGATCGATCGTCTGCGATCCGGCCGCCTGTTGCAATGCCGCCGCGCCCGCGCCGATCCGCGCGTCGAGCAGCGCGGCGATCTGCGTGAAACTGGTGAGTTCGGCGCTGTCGGCTTCGCGCCGATACCACGCGCCGAGCTGTTGCGTGCCACGGCGAATCTGCGTCGCGCTCGCGCAGTATTCGTGCGCAACCGACGCTTGCGGCGTCAGCAGAAACGCGCTTTGCAGCGCGTCGAGCCGGGACAACGCGCTTTCGAGCGCACTCAGCTGCACGGTGACGTTGCGCGCGCCGAGCGCGGTTTCGTATTCGGCGGCAATCCGTTGACGCGCGGTTTCGAGAATCACCAGACCGCCGACCGTAATCACGATCGCCACCGTCATCGCGATGGCCCAACTGCGATTGCGCACCCACGCGCCGAGCGCGGGCAGTGTCGCGCTGCGTGTCTGCCGTCCGTCGTCGATACCTTCCACGCTTGTCACGCGTCGCTCTCCTGTGATGTGTGCATCAGTGTAGCGCGCGGCGTCGGGCCGATTGTCCGCACGACGCTGTAACGCGGCCGTAATCCAATGTCAGCGGATTCCCACACGAAAACCGGAGTGCGTCGGAATGCGCGCGGCGACCGGGCTCGATACGATGGTTGCAGCCAAACCTTATCTTCGATTCAGGAGGACTACATCATGCTGAAATGGGCGCTGGTTTTTGCCGTGATCGCCGTGATCGCGGGCTTGCTCGGTTTTACGGGCGTCGCCGCTGGCGCGGCTGCGATCGCGAAATTCCTGTTCGTCGTGTTCCTGATCCTGTGCGTGGTGTTCCTCGTGCTCGGCTTCGTCGTGACTAAAAAGATCATCGACTAGCGACGCGGCCCGGATTCGCCGGATCGATCAGCCACGGATTCATTCGAATCAAGGAGAGTCGCCATGCTGCATTACGCCGTCGTATTTTTCGTGATCGCGATTATTGCCGCCGTGTTCGGCTTTACCGGTATCGCTGCCGGGGCGGCGGAAATCGCCAAGATCCTGTTCTACATTTTCCTCGTCGTGTTCGTCGTCACGCTGTTGCTGGGCGTGTTCAGGACATAGCGGACGCGGCGCTGCGCCGCCGCACTTTCTCCGGAAACTGACGCATCAGGCGCGTTTCGTGCGTGATGCGGATTCCCCCACCCATACGGATCAAGGAGTCGTCAATGAAATCATCTGACACCGTCAAGTCGAAGGACCCGTTCGTGCTCGACCTCGCGAAGATTCGCGAGCAGGCGCGTATGCATATGTCCGAAGGTCCGGTCACGGAAAGCTATGCGGCGGATCGCGAGACTGTGATCAAGCTGCTGAATGCGGCGCTGGCGACGGAAATCGTCTGCGTATTGCGTTACAAGCGACATTACTTCATGGCCAAGGGCATTCATTCCGAAGCCGTCGCCGCCGAGTTCAACGAGCACGCTGCCGAAGAGCAGGGCCACGCCGATTCGCTCGCCGAACGCATCGTGCAGCTTGGCGGCGCGCCGGACTTCGCACCGGCCAGTCTCGCGTCGCGCTCGCATTCCGAATACAAGGAAGGCAAAGACCTGACCGACATGATTCGCGAAAACCTGGTGGCCGAACGGATCGCGATCGATACGTATCGCGCGATCATCAACTACCTGGGCGACAAGGATGTCACGACGCGCCGTCTGTTCGAAGACATTCTCGCGGTCGAGGAAGAGCACGCCGACGATATGGCCGATCTGCTCGAAGGTCGCGACGGCTGACCCGCGCGGTGCGCCCGCATGCCGTTTTCACGACGGCGACCGGTACGCTCGCGTCGCGCGACAGGTGAAGTGACTGTTCGCGCGGCGCGAGATCATTACAATGCACGGGGAAGGGGTTTCAACTTTTCACGGACATGCTTCATGCAACCGGTTCACGCAACCGGACGGACACCAGCCGATGATTCGAGTGTTGATAGCTGACGATCACGCGATCGTCCGGGGCGGTTTCAGACAGTTCGTCGCCGACGAGCCGGACATGTGCGTGGCCGCCGAAGCATCGACCGGCGACGAAACCATCAGCCTCGTGCGTGAGCAGGCCTTCGACGTGGTGCTGCTCGACATCGCGATGCCCGACAAGAACGGCATCGATACCTTGCGCGTGATCCGTCAGGTCAGACCGGAGCAGGGCGTGCTGATCCTGTCCGGCTATCCGGAAAGCCAGTACGCGATCAACCTGCTGCGCGCGGGCGCGAACGGCTATCTGAACAAGGATTGCGAGCCGGAAGAGATCGTGCGCGCGATTCGCGCGGTGGCGCGCGGGCATCGTTATCTGTCGGAAGCGGTGGCCGACACGCTCGCCGACGCGCTCGACAAACCGGGTGTCGCGCGGCCGCACGAGATGTTGTCCGAGCGTGAATTCCAGATTTTCTGCAAGCTGGCCGCCGGTCAGATTCCGACGGATATCGCCGAGGAATTGCATCTGTCGGTGAAGACGGTCAGCACTTACCGCGCGCGCGTGCTCGAAAAGATGCGGCTGGCCAGCAACGCCGATCTGACCTACTACGCGATCAAGAACGGTTTGATCGAGTGACATGCACGCCCGGGAACTTTCGATGAGCCGCGAATCGTCCACGTCATCCGCACCGCCCGAACACGGGCCGTTGCGCGTGTTGCTGATCGAGGATTCGCCGCTGATCCGCCGCAGTCTCGTCGAAGCGATCGACGCATCCGGGATGCTCCAGGTGTCGGCGTGGGCCGAATCCGCCGACGAAGCGATTGCGCTGCTGGGCGACGAACGCTTCGACGTGGTGATCGTGGATCTGCAACTGAAGCGCGGCTCGGGCGTGCAGGTGCTGGCGTATCTGCAACAGGCTGGCCTGCTCGACTCGACGTTTGCCGCCGTGCTGACCAATCACGCGTTGCCGACGTATCGCGAGCGCTGCGAACAGTACGGCGTCACGCACTTTTACGACAAGTCGTTCGAGTTCGACCGCGTCCTCGACGCGCTGCACGACTATGCGCGCGAGCGGGGCGTCGGCGCGTCTTGAGTGTGGCTTGAGTTTGGCTTGACTCCGGCGCGGCCGCTTGCCGCTTACGACTGCGCGACCGCTTCCGTGTGCCGTCCGCCCCGCAGATGATTCCACGCTGCGAGCGCGGCGAAGGCGAACCCGGCGACGCTGACGCCCACCCATCCGAACGCCGGCCACACCGCTGCGCCAACCGCTGACCCTGCCGCACCGCCGATAAAATACGCGACCATGTACACCGTATTCACACGGCTGCGCGCGTCCGGCTTCAGCGCGTAAATGCGCGACTGATTCGAAATCTGCGCGGCCTGCACGCCGACATCGAGCACGATCACGCCGATCACGAGACCGGCGATACTCGCGCCCGACACGCCGAAGATCACGAACGACGCAGCCACTAACGCAATCGACAGCGTGATGATCGCGCGCGGTCCGCGCCGGTCGGCGAATTTGCCCGCGAACGGCGCGGCCATCGCGCCTGCCGCACCGACGATGCCGAACAGGCCAGTGGCCTGCGGGCCGAGATGGAACGGCGCGCCCGCGAGCAGCAGCGCCAGCACCGACCAGAAGATGCTGAAGCCCGCGAACAGTGCCGCGCCCGTCAGCGACGCTTCGCGCAAGCCGCGCAATTCCACCGTCAGATGCCACATCGAGCCGAGCAGTTTGGCGTAGGGCAGCGACGAGGTCGGCTGGCTGCGCGGCAGGCGCATCGCGATCACCACCGCGAGCCCGAGCAGCGCCACCACCGAGGTGCCGAACACCGCTCGCCATCCGAAGTATTCGGCGATGAAACCGGCGGCGGTCCGCGCCAGCAGAATGCCGAGCAGCAAACCGCTCATCACCGTGCCGACCGCCTGGCCGCGCTTCGACGCGGGCGCGAGTTCGGCGGCGAACGGCACGGCCTGCTGCGCGATGGTCGACAGAATGCCGATCGCGAGACTGGCGCCGATCAGCACGCCGAGCGTGGTCGCGCTCGCCGCGAAAATCAGCGCGACGCACAGGCCCGCGATCTTCAGCAGGATCAGCATCCGGCGGTCGAAGCGGTCGCCGAGCGGCGCGAGCAGCAACATCCCGCAGGCATAACCGAGTTGCGTGACGGCGGGCACCGTGCCGATCCACGAGGCGCTGCCCGGGAACGACTGACGGAAGTTGTCGAGCAGCGGCTGGTTGTAGTAGATGTTCGCGACCGCGACGCCCGCGATCGTCGCCAGCAACAGCAGCAGCGCGCGCAGCGCGCGTTCGTCGGTGACGGGGAAGGTGGCGGACTCGGATCTGGGCATGGCGGGGCGTTGGATGACCTGGGAAGGCCTGTGAAGACGTGGCTTCAGGCGTGCCGATCATACCGGAGCAACGCGAATCCTGCTGCCGCCCGGATGGCCGGCAGCGCGCCGCAACGTGACGCCGCCGGGTCAGTCGATCAGTGCGCCCTCGGGCTCGTAAAACGGATACGGACCGTCGCCGCGTTCGACATACGCATGGTGCGTGACCATGCCGGTATCGGGCGCGTACCTGTGCAGCGCGTAGGCGGGCGGCTCCATCATGAACGCGGACGGCGCGTCGGTGCGCAGATCGAGCGCGACCTGATGCGCGGGCGCCGGTACCGCCGACGCGATCGTGCCGCCGAAGCGCACGAACATCGGCCGATGCACGTGGCCGCAGATCACCCGTTCCACGTTCGGATACCGCGCAATCAGCGCTTCCAGTCGCGCGGCCGCTGCGGGCGCGAGCCGCAGTTCGTCCATATGGCCGATTCCGCACACGAACGGCGGATGATGCAGCGCGACCACGGCGGGCTTGCCCGCGCACGCGTCGAGTTGGGTTTCGAGCCATGCGAGGCGCGCATCGCAGAGGTCGCCCGCGCTTTGATCCGGCACCATCGAATCGAGTGCGATCACGCGCATCGCGCCGACGTCCACCGCGTACTGGACGAACTCGCCGCCGCTGCGCAACTCCGCCCGCTCGGGAAACGCATCGCGCAATGCATCGCGGTCGTCGTGATTGCCGACCAGCAGGAAGTACGGAATTTCAAGCGGCGCGAGCAAGGTCTTCAGATGCGCGTATTGCTCGGGATCGCCCTGATCGACGAGATCGCCGGTCATGATGACTGCGTCCGGGCGCGGTTCGAGCGCGTTCAGTGCTGCGATGCAGCGGGCGAGAAACGGTGCGGTATCGACGCGGCGGTAAGCGAGCGCGCCGGGCCGTTTGATATGCAGATCGCTGATCTGGGCAAGCAACATGGCAAATCCTTCAGGTGTCGGATGATCGGGCGCGTGGCGTCTCAATCATCAAGATAGTGCAATCAGCGCGTCTTGCGCGATCGAGACGCCTACCGGCGTGCCGCGCGCAAGCTCGACGCGTCCGGCGACATCGATCAGCAGCGCATCGGGCGCAGCACCGCCGATAGTCAAGCGCGTGCGCTCGCCGAGAAACGACGCATGCTCGACGGTGCCGCGCAGATGCGCGCTGGCGGGATCGGCCAGATACGCGTCTTCGGGACGGAAGAACAGTTCGTGCGGCGCGTCATGCCCGATCGATGCGTGCGACGCATGCATGCGTGGCGCGCATGCATGGGACGGCAACGGCACCGCACCGCCGGTCGTCTGCAACACACCGTCGCGGCTTTCGCCGGCCAGCCGGTTCAGCGTGCCGATGAACTGCGCCACCGTACGGTTGGCGGGACGATAGTAAATATCGCGCGGCGTGCCGATCTGTTCGATCCGGCCTTCGCTCATCACCACGATGCGGTCGCCGAGTTCCATCGCTTCGGCCTGATCGTGCGTGACGTAGATCGTGGTGATGCCGAGTTCGCGCAGCAGGGCGTTCATGTCGGCGCGCAAGCTGTCGCGCAGCCGCGCATCGAGCGCGGTCAGCGGTTCGTCGAGCAGCAGCACGCGTGGCTGTACCGCCAGTGCGCGCGCGAGCGCGACGCGTTGCCGCTGGCCGCCGGACAGTTGCGCGATCGGCTTGTCCGCATGCGCGCCCAGACGCATCATCGCGAGCAGGTCGTCGACGCGTTGCCGCGCGATCTGCGCGGGCACGCGGCGGATCTTCAGTCCATAACCGATGTTGCCGCGCACCGTGAGATTGGGAAACAGCGCATAGCTCTGAAACACCATGCCGACCTGGCGTCGCTCGATCGGCAATGCGGTGACGTCGTCGTCGCCGAATGCGATACGTCCGCCCGCATCGGGCGTTTCGAGTCCCGCGATCATCCGCAGCGTGGTGGTCTTGCCGCATCCGGACGGGCCGAGCAGCACCAGCGTTTCGCCCGCGCCGATGCTCAGGTCGAGCGGTTCGAGCACACGGGTGCCGCGAAACGTCTTCGCGCATTGCGTGAGGGTGATAGGAACGGAGGGAACGGAGTCGAGTGTCATGGCTTGGATTTCCGTGATGAAGCGTTGGCGCGCTGGCCGGTCGCATCGACGCCGAGCCATTGCATCGCGACGAGCAGCGGCATCGTCATCACAAAGAACAGGATGGTGTACGCGCTGCCGATCTCGATGCGCAGCGACGCATAGGTGTCGGCGAGACCGACGGGCAGCGTTTTGGTGTCGGGCGTGTGCAGCATCCACGTCAGGTTGAATTCGCCGATCGACAGCGTGACCACGGCCAGCGCACCCGCGACGATGCCCGCGCGCGCGTTCGGCAAGACGATCGTGACGAAGCGCTGAACGAAGCTCGCGCCGAGGCTTGCCGCGCCTTCTTCGAGCGTGCGCAACTCCGCGCTCGCACAGACGGCGGCGACCGCGCGCACCATGAACGGCAGCGTGAACACCACATGACCGACCACGATAAACGCGACGCTCATCCGGAACCACGTGAAACCGCCGTACACGACCAGCAACGCGAGCGCGGATGCGAGGCCGGGTAGTGCGATCGGCAGCACCAGCAGTTCTTCGATCAGGCGCGCGATGCGGGTCTGACTGCGCGCGAGCACGTAACCGGCAGGCACGCCGGTCAACAGCGTGATCGCGAGCGTGGCCGCCGCGACTTCGAGCGACAGAAATACCGACGCGTGATACTGCGTCCACACTTCGATCACCCAGCGCAGCGTGAGACCGCTCGATACGCCCTTGAAATAGTTGACCGTCAGGCCGGCCAGGATCGACATCGCGATCGGCACGATCAGAAACGCGCACAACAGCAGCGTGACGAACCATTGCCCGGCCGCGAGCCAGCCGCGCGACGACGGCAGCTTCAGCGCGAAGGCGGCTTTTCGGGCGGGCACGGGTGCCGTGCCTGCCTGCGAGGGAAGGGAATTCATCGGTTCGGAATCCTTGGTTGCGGACATCGCATGCGTGGCGCTCATGCGCTCGCGGCGACTGCCGAGCCGCTGACATTGCGTGCAAGCCACAGCACGAGCCACGTAACGAGACCCAGCACGATCGACAGACCGGCGGCCGTCACCATGTTCGCGTTCAGCGTGAACTCGGTGTAGATCGTCATCGGCAGCACGTCGATATCGGTGGCGAGCGTGAAGGCGGTGCCGAACGCGCCCATCGCGGTCGCGAAGCACACGGCGCCCGCCGCGATCAGTCCCGGCGACAACGCGGGCAACACGATGTCGCAACTGATGCGCAACGACGATGCGCCGAGCGAACGCGCGGCTTCTTCGAGCGTCGGATCGAGCTTGCTGGCCGACGCCATCACCGTCACGATCACGCGCGGAATCGAGAAGTACAGGTAGCCGAGAAACAGCCCCGTCATCGAATACGCGAACACCCAGCGATCGCCGGTCAGCTTCATCGACAGCGCGCCGATCAAGCCCTGACGACCGGCCAGCATAATCACCATAAAGCCGACGACCACGCCCGGAAACGCCAGCGGAAAGGTCAGCAGCGCGAGCAGCGTGCGACGTCCCGCGAACTCGCGGCGCGCCAGATGCAAACCCGCGATCACCGACAGCACGAGCGTCGCCAGCGTGACCGCCGCCGACAGCGCGACGGTCGCCGCGAGGCTCGACATATAGCGCGGATGCGTGAGCATCGCGCGATAGGTCGCGAACGCGTGACCGTCGCCGCTGATCTGCGCCAGCGACACCATCGGCAGCAGCCAGAATGCGAGGAAAACCGCGAGCGCGGGCGCGATCAATGCGATGCGCCAGCGCAGCGGGAACGTGAGATCGTTCAATGCATCACCTGTAGATACTGCTCGCCGAAGGCCTGCTGCTTTTCCGCCATCTTTGCGAAATTCACTGCATGCGCACGCGCGTATTCGCTGGCCGGCAAGAACTTCGCCGCGGCTTCCTTCGTCATCACGCTGGCGCGAACCGGACGCAGATACGCATCGGCCCACAGCTTCTGGCCTTCGTCGGACAGCACGAAATCCAGCACTTTCTTGCCGTTCGCGTCGTGCGGCGCGCCTTTCACGAGACTCATCACGTAGGGCACGGAGATCGTGCCTTCCTTCGGAATCACGAATTCGACATTCGCGTGATCCTTGTACTTCGCGCGATAGGCATCGAAGTCATAGTCGAGCAGGATCGGAATTTCGCCGGACAGCACGCGCGCATAGGCGGTCTGCTTCGGCACGATCGGATCGTTCGCTTTCAGCTTGCGGAACCAGTCGAGACCCGGCTGGAAGTTGTCGAAGCTGCCGCCCAGCGCCTGGTTGACCGCAACCGCGCCGGCATAACCGACGAACGCGCTGGACGGATCGAGAAAGCCCACCATGCCCTTGTATTCGGGCTTCAGCAGATCGGCCCACGAACGCGGCACGGGCTTGCCTTCGAGCGCGTCCTTGTTGACGAAGAAACCGAGCGTGCCGGAATGGATCGTGAACCAGTAACCCTTCGGGTCTTTCAGATCGGCGGGGATGTCGGCCCAATGCGCGGGTTCATACGGCTGGATCAGACCTTTGTCTTTCGCCTGGAATGCCGACGACACGCCCAGATAGACCACGTCGGCGACGGGGCTCTTCTGCTCGGCCATCATCTGCGCGATCGACTGGCCGGAGTTCTTGTTGTCGAACGGTACGCGGATGCCGGTCTTTTGCTGGATCGCCTTGATTTGCGCGGCCCAGTCGGCCCATTCGGGCGGGCAGTTGTAGCAGATCGCGGTTTCGTCGGCGCGTGCGGCTTGCGATGCGGCAAGCGTGAACGCAAGGCCGCTCGTCAGCGTGACGGCGACCAGCGCGGCGGCGCGGGTGAATCGTTGGATTAGCGTGCGTGTGCACATCGGGCGGCGGATCACGGAGATCTCCTTGTCGAAAAACAGTGGTGTCGAATCGTTGGTATCACGCAAATGCAGGCGCGCATGGGAATCCATGCGTGTCACGCATGCATGCGTGACACGCATGCGAAAGCGGGTACGGGGATGCGCGCCACGCATGCATGCGTGGCGCGCATCGATCAGGCGTGCGGCTGCATGCGCGCGCCGGGGGCATCGGTGGTGCTGGCGATCGCGGCGATGGTTGCGCCTTCGCGCAGCCGGTGCGGCAAGGTCAGCGCCAGCGACGCGTCGGTGTATTCGCCGCCGATGCGGGCCAGCAACCTGCGAAACGCCGAACCGCCAATCTCCCGATTCGGTGCGCAGACGCTGGCGAGCGTCGGTTGCAGCAACTCGCCCATCGTCAGCCCGTCGAAGCCGAGAATCGACATATCGGCGGGAATCCGCATCCGGGCGCCGCGCAGGCCGCGCATCACGACCATCGCGAGCAGATCGTTACTGCAAAAGAGCGCGGTCGGGCGGTTCGCGCCGGTCGTCAGATGCGCGAGCACCGACGGCGCGAGTTCTTTCGCGTTGAAATCGATTTCGAGCGCGGGCGCGGCAGTGAGGCCAGCTTGCTGCATCGCCTGCGTGTAGCCGAGATGACGCAGACGCGCGCGATCCGACGCGGCCAGCGTGCCGGCGAGCATCAGGATGCGTCGATGGCCATGCGCGATCAGCATCCGCACGCCGTCGTAAGCGGCCTGCCGGTTGTCCACCGACACCGACGGACGGCGCACCGTGTCGTTATGCGTGAGCACGTACAACGGGCCGTCGCGGTCGAGCGCGTCGAGCAGCGGGTGCGTATCGGCATCGGCGACGGTCAGGATCAAGCCTTCGACGCGATGTTCGCGCAGTGTCTCGATGGCGTGACGTTCGCGGTCGGCGTCGTATTCGGTGGTCATCAGCATCAGCCGGTAGCCCTGGCGCGACGCGAGTTCGTCGATCCCTTGCAGGCATTCGGCAAACACGGGATTCGCGATGGTCGGCAGCACCACGCCGATCAGCCGCGAGCGCTCGCCGCGAAGCTGGCGTCCGAGCGGACTGGGACGGAAGTTGAGCGCGTCGATCGACAGACGCACTTTTTCGAGCGTGACGGGATTGACCGTGTGCGGCGCGTTGATCGCGCGCGACACGGTTGCGATCGAAAAGCCCGCATGCGCGGCGACATCCTTGATCGTCTGAGTCATCTGAGCACCCCGTAAGCCTGCCGGTTGAACGTTGTGAAAACGTTTTCGATGGCGGGATTATCGGAACGGAGTGTGACTGGGCGATGACGGTTTTGCGGGTTGGCGCGACGAATCCGCGCGACGCATCGGGCCGGACGAGCCCAGGGACAGGCCGGGATTGGATCGGGTGCACCGCGATGGTAGAATCGCGTCCGCCCAGCCGGGGTGATGAAATTGGTAAACATAGCGGACTTAAAATCCGCCGCTTCACAGCTTACGGGTTCAAGTCCCGTCCCCGGCACCACAGGCCCTTGCTGCAGACCTCCGTTGGACCTTCCGCTTTCCAGATTCCCGTTTTTTCGAGCTTTGCCGTTCGCGTGGTTGGTGCGTTCGCGCTAAATCGTTTTCAACGTTTATCCGTTTTAATTCCCGATCCGGTTTATTCAGATCGAATGCCGGTTTTATATCGGGCAGCAAACGGCAAAGCCAATTCAGTCAATAGCGGATCATCGTCTCCGGTATCGACGTGCGGCATTTCAATTCTATTGGGAGTGGCCATTCGCCGATGCGCAGCAGGGCGCTGCGCGACAGGACTTCGGCGAGGCGGGGCGGTGGCTGTATCGGCCCGACCGGGGGGCGGTCGGGCGTGGGGTCGATTCGTTGCTTAAACGGTCAAACGCTTAATCGGCGGAAGCGGTTTGGGTCGGCGCGGCATCGAGCATCGCGACGCCGCAGAACCAGTCGCGGTTCGATGAATCGCCGCCGCCCTGACGGTATTTGCGGTGCTTCATCATCGACGGACATTGTTCCGGCACGTTCAATACCGGATCGGTGGCCGTGCATTGCTGGAGATCGGCGCTGGCCAGCGTCGTTGCGGCCGCGCGCGACGCCGTTTTGGCGACGGGCTTCGATGGCGCTTTCGGCGTGGTTTTCGGCGCGGCCTGTTCTACGGCCTTGTCGGCGGTGGCCGGTGCGGCTTGAGCGACGGTTTTCTCGACCGGCTGTGCGTGGTTCGACGCGTGCGCGTCGGGTGTACCCGCTGCACCGTGCGTTTTCGCGGTCCCTTCCACGGCGCCTTCGACGACGGTTTTGCTGGCCGCGGCCTGATGCGCGGGTGCTGCCTGCGCGGCCGGTTCAGCGTGCGGTTTCGCTTGAGGCTGCGGCTTGGGCGGCGTTTGCGCGGGCGGCACCGGATGTGCCGGCGCGGCTACGGCTGCGGTGACGACGGGCACGGGCACGGCAACGCCTGCGGCACCCGGCGCGCTCGGCGCTGCCGTTACCGCTGCGGGCGCGGCGGCGTGAGCAACTGGATGCGCGGCCGGTGCGGGTACGGCGGCGTGCGCGGGCTGAGGCGGCGTTTGGATTTGGGCTTGCGGCTGCGGCTGTGTTTGCGGCCGCGCCGGCGTTTCCGCGACCAGCTTTTGCAGGTCCGCGATACGCCCGGTGTACCACGTCGTCAGACACGCGGCGTCGGTGCAGTTTGCTTCGCGCCACGCCCATTTGGCGTCGCTGTCGGCGGTGAATGCGCGGCGATTCGGCGCCGTGCGGCGGGCTTGCCGGTACAGCTTGCCGAGCTGGTCGTCGAGCGACGAGAGCGCCGCGTCATGGCAGATCACGCGTTCCGCCGCCGAATGGCCGCGCGCGCAATCGAAGCTGGCCGCGTGGGCTGCGAAGGCGTTCAGCAGCACGCCGGAAACGAGAATATATCGGAAGGTTTTCATTACGCTCGGGTAACAGCATCGGGTCACGGGTGGCGCATGATCACCCCGGCGCGCATCTGCAAAGGCATCGAATAAACGACGTGTTCGACAACTGCTTACGAGATATTTCCATCGTGTCTGAAATGGCGCGGATCGAATCCGGACCGGCATCAAAGCCGCATGTCCGTGGTATCGAAACAGCCTCGGCGGAGCTTTAAGCCGGCATTGAAAGTCGCGATAAGCGACCGGTTCGAAAGCGCGAATGCGGGATTATCAAAATCCCTGTCTATCTACGTGCGCGCTGTTGCGGGAAGCGGTACGCTTTGTGCGTGTCGCAGATCGTTACTTAATCAGGCAGGGCAAAGAATATTCGCAAGCGAGCAGTAACGAATTCGCAAGCGGATCCGCGAACTGCCAATCCGGAGCGTCCATGAAACAACCCTTCGTTCGATGCGCAGCGGCAGGCATCGTCGCGCTGGCTGCATTACCCGGGGCCGCGCTTGCGCAGTCGCAAGCGATGACGAATCAGCCGGTCAGCGTGCGTGCAGGTCCGGCCAGCGACTATCCGCTCGTCGCGCAATTGCCGCCCGGTTCGCCGGTCGCGGTCAACGGCTGCGTCGCGAATTACCAGTGGTGCGACGTGTCCGTGCCGAATTTGCGCGGCTGGGTGTACGGCGGCAGCCTGAATTACGCGTATCAGGGCAATCCGGTGCCGATCATGAGCTACGGGGCGATGATCGGTCTGCCTATCCTGACGTTCTCGATCGGTTCGTATTGGGGCAACTATTATCGGGATCGGTCGTGGTACGGACAGCAGTCGCGCTGGTCGCGCCACGCGCCGCCTCCGCCGCCGCGTCCGGGCGCGGGCCGCCCACCGGGCGGCGGTCATCCGGGTGGCGGCGGTCGTCCGCCGCAGGCCAATGGCGGCGGACGGCCACCGGGCGGACAACCGGGCGCGCAACCCGGCGGACGCCCGCCGGGCCAGGCCAACGG
This sequence comes from Paraburkholderia sp., assembly GCF_028283785.1. Taxonomy (GTDB): domain Bacteria; phylum Pseudomonadota; class Gammaproteobacteria; order Burkholderiales; family Burkholderiaceae; genus Paraburkholderia. The sequence continues at coordinate 844,186 of NZ_JAPWKB010000019.1, forward strand.
CGGCGGACGGCCGCCAGGCGGACAACCGGGCGCACAACATGGCGGCGGACGCCCACCGGGACAAGCCGGTGGCGGTGGAGGCGGGGGTCGCCCGCCGCAGGGCGGTGGTGGAGGCGGTGGCGGTGGCGGCGGTGGACGTCCGCCGCAAGGCGGTGGGGGTGGCGGCGGTGGTGGCGGCAACCGCCCGAACTGAGCCACGCTGAGCCGCACCCAGCCGCACCCAGCCGCACGGTCCGGAAGCACGACACCGGACACCCGAACGATGCCGCGCATTGCGCACGCATCGTCGGAAGGCCAACCCTTGTCATTCACGAGGACTATTCGATGCAACTGATCGGCAAGCTGGACTCGCCGTACGTGCGGCGGGTCGCGATTGCGCTCGCCGTGCTCGATCTGCCGTTCGAACGGCGCGACGTGTCGGTGTTTCGCGACTACGACGCGTTCGCAAAGATCAATCCGGTCGTCAAGGCGCCGACGCTGTTCGAAGACGACGGCACGATGCTGCTCGATTCGACGCTGATCCTCGACTATCTCGATCAAAAGGTCGATCCGGCGCGCCGTCTGATGCCGCAAGACATCGCGACGCGTCTGCGCGCGTTGCAGGTGATCGGCCTCGCGCTCGCCGCGACCGAGAAAGTGATGCAGATCGTCTACGAACGCAATCTGCGTCCTGCGGAACGGCAGCACGAACCGTGGATCGATCGGGTGACGACGCAGATGCACGCGGCGTTTCACGCGCTCGACACGCAACTCGGCACATTGATCGGCAATCGCGATGCGCACGACGCATGGCTGCTCGGCGATCGTCTGATGCTGCCCGATATCACCGTGGCGGTGACATGGTTTTTCACGCACGACCTGCTGCCGGGCGCGATCGATCCGGCTGACTATCCGTCAATCGCAGCGTTTGCCGCACGCGCCGAAACCTTGCCTGCATTCGCGAAATGCGTACCGGCGTAAGCCGTTCGCCGGCCTGTTCGCGCACCTGTTCGCCAACCTGGTAGCGCGCTTTACCGGCCGCACGGGCAGCGGCGTGTCGCTCGAACGCGCCGCTGCACCGTCGATTGTTCTCCCCGGCTGACAAGTGTCTTCCGTTTGCGCATCTTTATCGCTTGCGCGGGCGTCCCTAGAATGCATGCATCGAAACAGATATCTGGCGCAGCGCCGAAGCGACGTCGCGCAATGGAGCAGAGCATGCGAGCCTTGATCGAAAGACAGTTGTACCATCCATCGGTTGTACTGCCGATGGTCGCGTTAATGCAGATGATGGTGTCGCAAGACTTCAATCTGAGCCAGGTCGGCTTTATGGTCGCGACCAAAGGCGCGCGCGTCGCGCTGCAACGTTCGCGCGATCTGATCTGCGCCGCGCATTGCCACGGTTGAGTCGCGCGTTTTTGCCGACCCGTCGTCAGCTTTTCATCGTCGTCTTTCCGCTTTAATTCTGCCGTCGTTCGTGAGTTTTTCCCTGCGCCTCGCAGGTGAACGTCGTTGCCGAGCGCCTCGCGAAGCGCTGCCCCCGATCCCGTCCGCCGCGCCGCACACTTGCGGCTACCCGTCGTAATCCGCTGGCGTAAGATGGCACGGACCTGCTTACAGGCTTCCGGGAGATACGCGATGGCACAGCATTTCGACGCAGTCGTAATCGGTACGGGACAGGGCGGCGCACCGCTTGCCGTGCGGCTCGGCGCAAGCGGTCGCAAGACGGCGGTGATCGAACGTGCGCTGTTCGGCGGCACCTGCGTGAACGTCGGTTGCACACCCACCAAAAGCTATGTCGCAAGCGCCCGCGCGGCGCATGTCGCGCGTCATGCGGCGGACCTCGGCGTGCGGGTCGCGGGCGAGGTCGGCGTCGAGCTGGCCGCCATCAAGGCGCGCAAGGACGGCATCGTCGGACAGTCGCGCAGCGGCGTCGAAAAATGGCTGCGCGAAGCGGATCACGTGACGGTCTTCAATGGACACGCACGCTTCACCGGTCCGCGCACGGTGTCGATCGCGGCGCCCGACGGCCGCATCACCGACGAAATCGAAGCCGACGAAATCTTTATCAATACCGGCACGCGCGCGATCGTACCGCCCGTCGACGGTCTCGACGGCATCCGCTACTTCACCAACTCGACGCTGCTCGAACTCACCGATTTGCCCGCGCATCTGGCGATTGTCGGCGGCAGTTATATCGCGCTCGAATTCGCCCAGATTTTCCGGCGCTTCGGCAGTCGCGTGACGGTGATCGTGCGCGGCGAACGCATCCTCAGCCGCGAGGACGCTGACTTCGCGAAATCGGTGCACACGGTGCTGGCACGCGAAGGCATCGAGTTCCGCTTCGGCGCCGAGCCCACGCGCGTCGAGCCGCTCGCGGGCGGGTCCGGCTCCGACGTGCGCATCCTGTTCGGCGACGGCGCGCCCGCGCTCGACGCCACGCATCTGCTGTTCGCCACCGGCCGCGAGCCGAACACCGACGATCTCGGCCTCGAACACGCGGGCATCGCGCGCGATCGTCACGGCATCATTCCCGTGGACGGCCAGTTGCGCACCAGCGTGCCGAACGTGTGGGCGATCGGCGACGTCAACGGGCGCGGGGCGTTCACGCACACGTCCTACGACGACTTCCAGATCGTCTCGGCCAATCTGCTGAACGGCGCTGCGCGCAGTGTCGACGACCGGATCATGGCCTATGCGGTGTTCGTCGATCCGCCGCTCGCGCGCGTCGGCTTGTCCGAGGCGGACGTGCGCAAGGCCGGTCGCAGCGCCGCCGATACGCTGATCGCCACGATGCCGATGACGCGGGTGGGCCGCGCGCGCGAAAAGGGCGAAACCGACGGCTTTATGAAAGTGCTGGTCGATGCGCCGACCCAGCGCATTCTCGGCGCGGCGATTCACGGCGTGGACGGCGACGAGGCGATTCACGCGTTCATCGACACGATGACGGCAAACGTGCCGTACACGACGCTGCAATTCGCGATGCATATCCATCCGACCATCAGCGAACTGATTCCGACCTTGCTCGACGGTCTGAAGCCGATGAAGTGAAGAAGGCGGCGCGCGCGGCCAAATCGACAAAGCCCGTCGGGTTCGCGATAATCGGCGCGCAGTGTCCCTTACGAAGCACATACACCACAGGAATCCGGCCGATGGGCAAAGGACGTATCGAAGCGTTCAGCGATGGCGTGATCGCCATCATCATCACGATCATGGTGCTGGAATTGCGCGTGCCGGAAGGTTTCGACCTCGCGGCGCTCAAGCCGCTGATTCCGGTGTTCCTCGCCTACGTGCTGAGTTTTATCTACGTGGGCATCTACTGGAACAACCATCATCATCTGTTTCATGCCGTGCAGAAGGTCAGCGGCGGGGTGCTGTGGGCCAACCTGCATCTGCTGTTTTGGCTGTCGTTGCTGCCCGCCGTCACGCATTGGGTGGGCGAAGCGCATCTGAGCGCATGGCCGCTCGCGTGTTACGGGATCGTGCTGTTCATGTCGGCGATCGCGTATTTCATTCTCACGCAGACGTTGATGCGCAATCACGGCGAGAACTCGACGCTCGCGAAGGCGCTCGGCAACGACTTCAAGGGCAAGGTGTCGGTGGTGATCTATCTGCTCGGCGTGTCGCTCGCGTTCGTCGCGCCGTGGATTTCCGCGCTGCTGTACGCGTCGGCCGCCGCATGGTGGCTGGTGCCCGACCGGCGCATCGAACACGTCGTCGAATCGTGATACGTGTCTGACGATACGTCCGGCACCTGATTTCCCGGCGAGGCCAGCGTGATTCCGCTGCTCGCCAGACCACCCATCCAGCGAGCGATCCCATGAACGAGCGAACTGCCGCCCCCGCCCGGATCGGGCTGATCTCGGATACGCACAATCTGGTGCGGCCCGAAGCGCTCGATCACCTGGCCGGTTGCGACGCGATCATCCACGCGGGCGATATCTGCGACGAAGCCGTGCTCGATGCGTTGCGGCAACTCGCGCCCGTCACCGCAGTGCGCGGCAATAACGATGTCGGCGAATGGGCGCAGGCGTTGCCGGTTCACGCGGCGCTGCACGTGCAGCAGGTGAAGATCCTCGTCGTGCACGACATCGCCGACGTGCGCGGCAATCCGCGTGACGACGGATTCGCGGTGGTCGTGACCGGCCATTCGCACAAGCCGCTGGTCGTCGAACGCGATGGCGTGCTGTTCGTCAATCCAGGTAGCGCGGGGCCGCGACGCTTCAAGTTGCCGGTATCGGCGGGGTTGCTGATCGTGGACGGCGAGCACGTGGATGCGTCGCTGCATACGTTGCTGACGTAAGACACAAGACACAAAACGCAGGACAAAAAAAACGGGCCGGCAAATTGCCGGCCCGTTTCCGAATACTGCGTCACGCTGTGTGACGTCGATGCGGTTCGTCAAACCCGCCGCATCGAACGGTCATGCACGCGCGGTTGCGACCGATGCGTAGTGCTCATCCATCTCGGCGGCTTCGCGTTCGCCGCGCAGCACCGCATGCGCTTCGGCACGCGTGGCAACCGACGGACCCGAGCCGAGCAGCGGCTTCCGGGCGGTTTCGCGCAGTGCGACGACCGACACGATACCGATCAGCGATGCGCCCATCAGGTAGTACGCGGGCATCATCAGGTTGCCGGTGCGATCGACCAGCCATGCCGTCACCAGCGGCGTCGTACCGCCGAACAGCGACACCGAAATATTGAAGCCGATTGCCAGCGCGCCATAACGGATCTTGGTCGGGAACAGCGCCGGCAGTGCCGACGGCATCACGCCGCAGAAGCACGACAGCATCACGCCCAGAATCATCAGCCCGCCGAACACCGGCAGCAGCGTGCCCATGCGGATCAGCAGCAGCGCCGGAATCGCCAGAGCGAACAGACCCACGCAACCGGCCAGCATCACCGGCTTGCGGCCGATCGTGTCGGACAGACGGCCGGCGGCGATCGTCATCGGCATCATCAGCACCATCACGGCCAGCACGACGAACAGACCGTGCGTTTCGTCGAAGTGCAGCGTCGCCGACAGATAGCTCGGCAGATACGACAGCGCCATGTAATCGGTCACGTTGAAGATCAGCACCAGACCGACGCACAGCAGCAGGGGACGCCATTGCTTCGCGAGCAACTCGCTGAACGACTGCTTCGGCATTGCCTTGTCTTCGGCTTCGCGTTCCTCGGCCTGCTTCTTGAACGCGGGCGTTTCTTCGAGCTTCATCCGGATGAACAGACCGATCAGACCCAGCGGACCCGCGATCATGAACGGCACGCGCCAGCCCCAGCTCAGCAGCGATTCCTGCGACAGCGTCGCCGTCAGCACCGCGACCGTGCCTGCGCCGAGCACATAGCCGATCAGCGTGCCGAATTCGAGGAAGCTGCCCATGAAACCGCGGCGCTTGTCCGTCGAGAATTCGGCGATGAAGGTCGCTGCGCCGCCGTATTCGCCGCCCGTCGAGAAGCCCTGGACGAGACGCGCGACCAGCAGCAGAACCGGCGCCATGATGCCGATCGAGTTGTAGCTCGGGATCAGGCCGATCGCGAAGGTGCCGAGCGCCATCATGATCATGGTCATCGCGAGCACGCGCTGACGGCCGATCCTGTCGCCGAGCGGGCCGAACACCATGCCGCCGATCGGGCGCACGAGGAAGGCCGCCGCGAACGTGCCGAAGGTCGCGATCAGTTGCGCCGACGGGTTGCTGGACGGGAAAAAGACTTTGCCGAGGGTCACGGCGATGTAGCTGTACACGCCGAAGTCGAACCATTCCATTGCGTTGCCGAGCGCCATTGCGCCCACGGCACGCTTGAGGAGGGAATGATCGACGACGGTGATGTCGTCAAGCGAGAGGCGTTGTTCTTCTTTGTGATGTCGCCAGAAGCCGTTGCTGGAAGCGGTCAAGGTGAAATACTCCGATGACTGCGGCAAAACGCATGAACGTTCCGCCACGGTTGCTGGAAGTGCAGTTTCGCGAAAAAAGCAACGGCTTGGGCCGTGCAGGGCGAGGGGCGAAAAAAGAAAGCACAACGCCCATGCATCGCGAAAATTGTCGCGAAAGTGCACTCGTCTGATTTGCTAGGTTTGCATCTGCGTGGCCTTGTAGGGGGGCAGATACAGGACTGACGCCGGAAAGCGAGGAGCTAACGCAGGCGCCGTTGAAGGCTTGGCACGAAAAAGGCCGGTGAGATACGACGCCCGAAGAGGTGGGCACCGCGGAACCGACAAGCCTTCTTGTTCAAAAAACACTCTGATTCAATGGCCGCCGCGAGGCACGCCACTTGCTGAACCGAACGCGAAATGAAGGGTTATTGCTGTTGGAACGATGAACATGTTAGCACGATGACAGAGGATCGTGCAAACCGGGGTCTCTGCAAAGCCCGGGCCGACCGGCGCAATCCCTTGCCTGGCGGTGGATTGGCGGAAATGTAAAAATTTGGGCGGGACGGTTAAAAGCGGACCGTTCTGCCGATGAAAGCGTGTGCGCGGCGACCGCGAAACCGTGCTTTCGGGGTGCCCGAAACGCCCATTGGCCTGTCGAAATTCCGTGCGAACGGCGAAAAAAAATCCGCGCACGCGGCGCGGATTTTCGTTGCTCCGGAGAGCGGCGGGGACGACGCAAGCGCGTCGTGTCGTTCGACGAATCAGCCTTCCGACGGCGGCACGTAGCCCGTGGCCTGGTCGGCGCCTTCACCGAAGAAGAACTTTTCGGTCTGCTTCATCAGATACTGGCGCGCGCGCGGATCGGCCATATTCAGGCGGTTTTCGTTGATCAGCATGGTCTGCTGCTTCAACCAGGCCTGCCATGCTTCTTTCGAAATACTTTCGTAGATCCGCTTGCCGAGTTCGCCCGGCAGCGGCGGAAAATCGAGACCTTCGGCTTCTTTGCCGAGCTTCGCGCATTGAATCGTACGAGCCATGCTGTGTTTCTCCTGTATCAGTGTGGGGCGGCAGTCGCGGAAAGCGGCGCTCAGAGCGTTTTCATCAGCACGAGCGATTTGCGCTGCCAGTTATAGAGTCGGCGACGGTCTTCGGGCAGGTCGTCAACCGTGACCTTGACGAAGCCGCGCTTCAGGAACCAGTGTTCGGTGCGGGTAGTCAGCACGAAAATGCGTGTCAGGCCGCGTGCCCGCGCGCGTTGTTCGATGCGCTTGAGCAGCCGCTCGCCGTCACCGGTGCCTTGCGCTTCCGGGGCGACGGTGAGGCAGGCCATTTCGCCGATGCGTTCCTGCGTGTACGGATAAAGCGCCGCGCAGCCGAACAGCACGCCATCGTGCTCGATGACCGAGAAATGGTCGATGTCGCGTTCGATCTGGTGGCGGCCGCGCCGCACCAGCGTGCCGTCGGATTCGAGCGGCTCGATCAGCGCGAGAATGCCGCCGACGTCGTCCGGCGTCGCTTCACGCAGGCTTTCGAGGTTCTCGTACGAGATCATCGTGCCGACGCCATCGTGCAGGAACAGTTCGAGCAGCAAGCTGCCGTCGAGCGCGTACGGGATGATGTGCGCGCGCGCGACGCCGCCGCGGCAGGCGCGGATCGAGTGTTTCAGATAGAAGCCCGCGTCGCCGGTGACTTCGCCGCTTTCGTGCAGCTTGTACGCGTCGTCGAGCGACAGTTCGCGGACCAGTTCCTGGCCGTCCTCGCCGGTTTGCATCAGGCCGGGCGTTTCCGTCAGGAACACGATCTTGTCGGCGCGCAGCGCGATGGCGGCGGCGGAGGCGACATCTTCCATCGACAGATTGAACGCTTCGCCGGTCGGCGAGAAGCCGAGCGGCGACAGCAGCACGAGCTTGCGGCTGGCCAGCGAATGGCGGATCGAATCCGCGTCGATCTTCCGAACCACGCCGGTGTGCGCGAAATCGACACCGTCGAGTATCCCGACCGGGCGCGCCGTCACGAAGTTGCCCGACACGACGCTGATGTGCGCGTGCGCCATCGGCGTGTTCGGCAAGCCCTGACTGATCGCCGCCTCGATATCCAGACGCACTTCGCCGGCCGCTTCTTTCGCGGATTCGAGCGCGCGCGCGTCGGTGATCCGCATGCCGTGCGAAAACTCCGACTCGACGCCGTGCAGACTCATCTGCTCTTCGACCTGCGGTCGCGAACCGTGCACGAGCACGATCTGGATGCCCATGGCCTGTAAAAGCGCGATGTCGGACACGAGTGCATTCAGCAGACCCTGATGCACGACCTCGCCGCCGAAACCGACGACAAAGGTCTTGTTGCGAAACGCGTGAATATAAGGGGCGACCGAACGCATCCAGTCGACAAATTGCGCATGCTGGGCGAGGGCTTCCGTTGCGCCGGACGTGGCCGGGGCGCTCGCGGGCGCGGGGACGAGGTCGGTTTGGGAATTCATGCCCGGGATTATAATGCGCCCCCATGTCGAACGTACCCAAAAGTCCTGCCGCGTCGAACGCGAAACCCGTGTCCGACGACGCGCAGCGCCAACCGTCACACTCGCGTCACGATGACGCGCGCGACACACCTGTGCCGCAAAAGCCGCATGCCGCGTCGCCGGGTCCCTCCGCTGCGCCGCGTGGCGGCGGCGCGGGTCGCGACCAGACCGCGCGCGGCGCGTCGCAGGATAGCAACGCGAACCCGCTCGCGGCGCTGCGTCAGCAACTGGTTCAGCAGCGGCCGCAGGAAGGCGCGCCGCAAAAACGCAAGGGCGGACAGCCGCCGCATACGCCAACCACGTCGCCTACTCCCGCTACGCCGGTCGCTGCTTCGCCGGGTGCCGGTGATGCGGCTGCGGACGGCCGTGAAGAACGGCAGAAAGGCGCGCCGCGTGACGGGCAAACGCATGGCCGGAAGGACGCTGCTGCGAAGGGAAATCCGACGCGCGCCCCGAAGCAACGGCCGAACGAGGGAAGCACGCAGCCGGCAGCGCGGGGCGACGCCCGGCAAAACCCGCCGCCGCGCAAGTCCGGCGATGTGACGGGAAATCCGCCGAGAAATCCGGCGCGCCAGCCAGCGCAGCCTGGCCAGACGCGCGGCGACCGTCCGGGCCGACCGGACGACGCGACCTCGAAAGCCGGCGGATCCGGTCGGCAGCCGGAGCAACCCGCCGACCCGCGCGTGCCACGCGAATCCACGCCACGTGAACCGAAACCCGCGCGCGAACGCCGCGTGATCGCACCGAATCCGGTGCCGCCGATCACGTTCCCCGAAGCGCTGCCGGTGTCCGGCCGCCGCGAAGAGATCGCTCTTGCGATTGCGAACAATCAGGTGGTGATCGTCAGTGGCGAGACCGGTTCGGGCAAGACCACGCAGTTGCCGAAGATCTGTCTCGCGCTCGGTCGCGGCCTCGGTACGGGCGGCAAGGGCTTGATCGGTCACACGCAACCGCGCCGGATCGCGGCGTCGGCGACCGGTCGGCGGATCGCGGAAGAACTCGGCACGCCGTTCGGCGAAGTGGTCGGCTACAAGGTGCGTTTCACCGACAACCTGTCGCCGGGCGCATCCGTGAAGCTGATGACGGACGGCATTCTGCTCGCCGAAACGCAGACCGATCCGCTGCTGAATGCCTACGACACGATCATCATCGACGAAGCGCACGAACGCAGCCTGAACATCGATTTTCTGCTCGGCTATCTGCGCGAAATCCTGCCGAAGCGGCCCGATCTGAAGCTGATCGTGACATCGGCGACCATTGACGCCGACCGTTTCGCCCGCCATTTCGGCAGCGACGAAAAGCCCGCGCCGGTGATCGAGGTCAGCGGCCGTCTGTATCCGGTCGAGGTGCGCTACCGGCCGGTCGCGGAAGACAGCCCGGCGGTAAAGGCCGCCGAAGGCACATCGAGCCGCGACACCGATCGCACGCGCCCGAAAACCCAGCGCGAAGCCGACCGCGACCTGATGGACGCAATCGTCGACGCGGTCGACGAACTGTGCCGCGAAGGCCCCGGCGACGTGCTCGTTTTTCTCCCGGGCGAGCGGGAAATCCGCGATGCCGCCGAAGCGCTGCGCAAGCATCATCCGCCCCACACTGAAATTCTGCCGCTGTTCGCGCGGCTGTCGGCGGCCGAACAGGAGCGCGTGTTCCGCATCTCGAACGCGCGCCGTATCGTGCTCGCGACCAATGTGGCCGAGACCTCGCTGACGGTGCCGGGCATCCGTTACGTGGTGGATACCGGTCTCGCGCGGGTCAAGCGCTACTCGTACCGCAACAAGGTCGAACAGCTTCAGGTCGAGTCGATCTCGCAGGCGGCCGCGAATCAGCGCGCCGGACGCTGCGGCCGGGTCGCGGACGGCGTGTGCATCCGTCTTTACGAGGACAGCGATTTCCAGGGCCGCACGCGCTTTACCGATCCGGAAATTTTGCGTTCGTCGCTCGCGTCCGTGATTCTGCGGATGAAGTCGCTGCATCTGACCGCGATCGAGACGTTTCCGTTTATCGAACCGCCGCCCGGCCGCGCGATTGCGGACGGCTACCAGTTGCTGAACGAACTCGGCGCGGTCGATGACGACAACGCGCTGACGCCGCTCGGCCGCGAACTCGCGCGCCTGCCGCTCGATCCGCGGGTCGGCCGGATGATTCTCGCCGCGCGTGACCAACAGTCGTTGCGCGAAGTGCTGATCATCGCAAGCGCGTTGTCCGTACAAGATCCGCGCGATCGTCCTATCGAGGCGCAGGAGCAGGCTGACCAGGCACATCGTCGATTCGCTGATGATCGTTCGGAATTCCTACAGTGGATCAGGATCTGGGCATGGTTCGAAGACGCCATTGCGCATAAGAAATCGAACAAGCAACTGAACGATGCATGCCGCGCTAACTTTTTGTCGCAACTGCGACTGCGCGAATGGCGCGACGTGCACTCGCAATTGTTGACGGTGGTGCGCGAGCACGGCTGGCGGATCAACGAAGCGGAAGCGACCTTCGAGCAGATCCATCTCGCGTTGCTGACGGGTTTGCTCGGCAACATCGGTCTGAAAGCCGACGACGAGCCGCATTACCTCGGCGCACGCGGCATCAAGTTTTATCTGTGGCCGGGTTCGGCGCTGGTGAAAAAAGCCGGGCGTTGGGTGATAGCCGCCGAACTGGTCGAAACGAGTCGCCTGTACGCGCGTTGCATCGCGAAGGTCGAGCCCGAATGGATCGAGCAGATTGGCGCGCATTTGCTGAAGAAATCGCTGTCGGAGCCGCATTGGGAAAAGCGCGCGGCGCAGGTGTCGGCGTTCGAGCGCGCGGTTCTGTATGGTTTGCCGATCTATCATCGGCGGCGCGTCAGTTTCGGCAAGCAGGACCCGGCGCGCGCGCGCGAGCTGTTTATTCGCGGCGCGCTGGTCGACGGTGAATTCGACACGAAGCTGGCGTTTTTCTCGCACAACCGCAAGCTGCTCGCGGATATCGAGCAACTCGAACACAAATCGCGTCGCCAGGATGTGCTCGTCGACGACGACCTGATTTATGCGTTCTACGATCAGGCGTTGCCGGAAGGGATCTACACGGGCGCGTCGTTCGAACGCTGGTATCGCGACGAAGTGAAAAAGGCAGGGCAGGCGGAAGACAAGCTCAAGCTGCTGTATCTGTCGCGAGACGACTTGATGCGGCACGAAGCGGCCGGCGTCACGACCGATCTCTTCCCGAAACGGATGACGATGTCCGGCGTCGAAATGGCGCTGACTTACCACTTCGAGCCCGGTTCGCCGCGCGACGGCGTCACGCTCGGCGTGCCGTTGTACGCGCTCAATCAGGTCGATGCACGACGCTGCGAATGGCTCGTGCCCGGCATGCTGAAAGAGAAGACGCAACTGCTGCTGAAGTCCTTGCCGCAGAAGCTGCGTCGTCATTGCGTGCCGCTGCCGGAATATGCAGCGGGATTCGTCGATCGCCATAGCGGGCCGCGATTTGCCGCAGGCGGTTTTCTCGATGTGCTGATCGCCGATATTCGCGAACAGACGCAAGTCGCGATGAAGCAGTCCGACTTCAAGCTGGAGACCTTGCCGGCGCATCTGTTCATGAACTTCAAGGTCATCGACGAGCACGGCCGGCAACTGGCGATGGGACGCAATCTCGCGCAATTGCGCGCGGAGTTGGGCGGCCAGGCGCAGCAGCATTTTCAGAAGATCGCGGCGAGTGCGACGTTGTCGGATTCGTCCGGCGAGAGTGTCGGAAAAGCGCCGGCAACAAGTGGGCGTGCGAGCGATGGCGCGTCGGCCCCGCATACGGCCAAGGCTTCTGACGGGAGTGCGGCGACCGCGTTGTACGAAAAACTGACGACGTGGAACTTCGGCAAATTGCCGGAATTGCTCGAAATCCGGCGCGGCGGCCAGACCTTGTTCGGGTTTCCCGCATTGGTGGATCGCGTCACGCATTGCGACGTCGAAGTGTTCGATTCGCCCGACGAGGCTGCGCGGATTCATCGCGCGGGCTTGCGCCGTCTGTTTGCGTTGCAGTTGCGCGAGCCGATCAAGTATCTGGAAAAGAACCTGCCGGGCATGCGCGAAATGGCAATGCATTTCATGCCGCGCGGCACGCAGGAAGAGTTGCGGGATCAGTTGATCGATACCGCGCTGGATCGTGCGTGTCTGCAAGACCCGTTGCCTGACGACGACGTGTCGTTTCACACGCGTCGCGACGAAGGCCGCAGCCGTTTGACGTTGCTCGCGCAGGAAATCGCGCGGCTGATCGGGCTGATCCTCACCGAATATGCGACGGTGACGAAGAAACTGGTACAGGCGCGCTCGTTCACGGCCGCGCACGCGGATATGCAAAATCAACTCGATACGCTGATCGCCAAGCGTTTTGTCGTGGACACGCCGTATCCGCAGCTTGCGCATTTCCCGCGCTATCTGAAGGGCATTGCGTTGCGAATCGACAAGCTGAAGGCCGATTCAGTGCGCGACGCGCGACAGTTCGCCGAGTTCCAGCCGCTGCTGCAAAACTACCAGCGTGCGGTTGCGCAGCGCGGCGGCGTGCTCGATCCGCGTCTTGGCGAATTCCGCTGGCTGCTGGAGGAATTGCGGATCTCGCTGTTCGCGCAAGAACTGCGCACGCCGATGCCGGTTTCGGTGAAGCGTCTGTACAAAGTGTGGGAGTCGATGCAGCGGTGACGGCGGGGCGAATCCGCGTTCACGCGCAACCCCGTTTTGCAAAGCGTCCGCGACGCGTTGAACGGCTGTTTAACACGCTAAATAGCGCGCTAAACGCGCGCGGACCGTTTTCTCCCCGACGCTGAATTACCAGTGCATCCCGGCCCCGACCGACGCGCCGAATTCGCCGCGCGAACTGGTGGTGCCTTGCGCCTTGAACGCCCACTTGCCGGTTTCGGTCAATTGCGACACGCCTAACGCGACCGCCGATTGCCCACCATAGGTGCCGGCCGCGACAGCAACCATCCCGTGACCGGGCAAAACCGCCTGCGGCAAACCGGCGACGGCGAGCGCCGCGGCGGTGCCGCCATACGCGTCGCGTCGCGCCGAACGGATCTGATCGTCGGTGTACGCGTGCGCCAGGCTCTGGCTTCCGGCCGTGCTCTGGTTCAACTGATTGACGTTGACGGCGTCGGTGCCTTGCACGCCGGCTGCGACGTGGGTGATCTGCCGTTCTTGTCCCGCCGCACCGACCGACACCGTGTCGTCGCGATCCGCCACCGAGCCTTGGCCCAATGCGACGGCGTTGGCCGCGCCTGCGTTTGCGTTTGCGCCGAGTGCGGTCGAATTTGCGCCGGTAGCGTGTGCGTCAGCGCCGATCGCGCTGGCGTTGGCGGCTACGGCTTGAGCATTGGCACCGATCGCGGTGGCGTTGGCGGCTACGGCTTGAGCATTGGCACCGATCGCGGTGGCATGGGTACCGGCCGCCACCGCGTTCGCGCCGGTGGCGAGCGCGTAGGTGCCCGTTGCCGACGCGGCTTCGGTATCACGATTGCCGTCGGCGCTCAGGAAGGGGTCCGCGCCCGGAATCGTGATGTTGTTGACCGCGCCGGAAATGGCCGCTTGCAGTTGCCCCAGGTTGACGGCGTCATGCGCACCGATGCCGTCGGCGACGTTGTGGATCAGCGTGCCGGCGCCGGTGTCGGCACCGAGCGTGATGCTGTTGCGGTTTACGGTACCAGCGGAGTCGGTGTCGTACATCACCGCGCCGTCGATCTTCGCGGCCGCTGCGTCGGCCTTGCTCGCTACCGCCTTGAGCTGGCTCACGTTGACGGCGTCGGTATCGTTGGCGCCGGCGGCTACATGGGTCACGCGGCGTTCGCTGCCTGCCGATCCGACGGACACCTGGCCGATCGCCGCGACGCCTTTGACGACCGTGGTCGCGGACGCGTCGGGAAGGTACGCGGTACCGGTCATCGCCGTGGCGACCGAACCCGCGCCGAGCGCGACGCTGTGCGCTTCCCGCACGATTGCGCCGTCGCCGATCGCCACGCTGCCCAGTTCGCCCGCCGTGGCTTGCGCACCGAGCGCGACGCTATTGCTGCCCGACGCCATCGCACCGAAACCGAATGCGGCGCTGTCGACGGCCGCGTTTGCACCGTAGCCGAATGCGCTCGCCCGGAAGGTCGCGATGGCCTGATAGCCGACCGCTACGGACGAGCCGCCGGCCTCCGCCAGATAGCCGGCTGCGGTGGCGGCGACGCCTGTGGCTTTCGATGCACCACCGAACGCCGAGGTGAAATCGTTCGATGCCGACGCGTCTTTGCCGATTGCAACCGCGGAGTCGTTGGTCGCACTCGCCGACTGGCCGATAGCGATGGCCGACGCGTTGCTTGCCGCTGCCATATAGCCCAGCGCGATGGTGTTGTCGGCTGTGGCGCTTGCACCGGCACCGAGCGCGATACTTCGTTTGCCGAGCGCGTTTGCCGCCGTTCCGACGGCGGTGGCGCTGGTGTCGGCGGCGAGCGCGTCGCTACCCAGCGCAACGGCCGCGTCGCCGTCGGCTTTCGCATTGCTGCCGATTGCAACCGAGAACAGATGCGTCGCCGCAGCCTGATAGCCGAACGCGCTGGCGTTGTCGCCGCTCGCGTTTGCGGCATAGCCGACCGCGACGCCGTGCAGTGCCGCGTTAGCGCGCTGGCCGAATGCGCTGCCCATTCCCGCGGCGCGTGCCGAGCCCCCAACCGCGGTTGCGAACGCCTCGGCGTAAGCGCCTTTTCCGATTGCCACCGACGCTTCGCCGATCGAGGACGATCCGTATCCGACCGCGATGGCCGTGGCGTCCGATGCTTTGGCGGTATTGCCGATCGCGATGGCCGATGCGCCGCTCGCGGTGGCCTGATAGCCGACCGCCACCGCCGATTCACCGCTTGCCGTGGCGTTCACGCCGAATGCGCTGGCGTGATACGTGGCGTTGGCAAATTGCCCCATAGCGGATCCGCCGAATTCGGCGAGAGACCCGTAACCGAATGCGCTTCCCGCCGATTGTGCTGTCGCGTTGCCGCCGACCACGGTCGCGTAATTCGTGGTCGCGGTGGCATCGGTGCCGATCACGACCGAAAACTGTCCGCCGGCGAATGCGCGGTTCCCGACCGCCAGCGCGTCGGCGCCGGAGGCGATTGCCGGTGAGGCGCCCGAACTGCCCGCGCCGACATCGAGATACCGGTCGGCTGTGCCCGGCGTGCCCGCATGCGCTGCCGCCATGCCGCCGATCAAGGTGGCGCCTGAGACGATCGCCCGTGCTGCGGCGTGTCTGCGTAATGTCCCCGCTCTGGATGGCGAACGCGCCGATCGGATGGTTCCTGCCGGTTTTACCGGATTCCCGATAGCCTGATTCCAAAACGATTTGCGATTTCTGTTCATTATTTTTAGGGCTCCGCGTGATGCAGATGCGAGTGCCGACGATGCGCCACGTTTTATCGCGCCAGGCCTGCGTCATGGCCGACGAATCAATGGCCATGACGCGACGTTGCGCGGTTCGGTGCGTCCGGTAGCGACCCGCTGTGTTTAGAACTTGGGTGAGGATCAGGCAGATTCTCGTGAATCGCGGCGGCAGCGTTGATGGGCAAATTCTTAAAATCGAATGGGCCATTTTTTGAACATTCTTTTCATTCTTAAAGCGTGTAGCGCAGACAGGAATTCAATAGGGCTTTGACCTCGTTTTATAAGAGTGGCTTTTTGAAATTGCTGATTTAACGGTATCGGTGTCTGGGGAATGCTTATAACCGCGCTTGAAAACCGTGGTGCATTAGGATTATTCCGTTGTGACGCGGAGATTCGTCGCGTGATGCGATTTTTATAGGAATCCGCACGTTTGGCGAAAATGCAACATGACGGCCGTTGGCCATCCGGATAAGTCCACCTGTCGGAGTGCCGTTCCCGGCTTGCCGTTGCAGTGTTCAAACGTTTGAACTGGCAGGGTTTTCAGCGATTTAAGTCAAGCTTGGCGCGCTCGCAAACGGTTTACAATGGTGCACGTTCTCCGATGTGAGTTTTCATGCGCAATTTTTCCCTCTCCGGTCTGACCGGCACTTTCCTGGCAAGCGCAGCAGTGGTCGCGGCAACAGGCTTCTTTTCCCCCGCCGCGCACGCGAATAACGTGATCGTGCTGAATTCCGGCGAGGCAACACTTAGCCTGATCGACGAGGCAACGCGTGAGGTCGTCGGCACGGTGCCGACCGGCAAGGAGCCGCATCATCTGATGGCCACGCCTGACAACAGTTCGTTGATCGTCGCCAATTCGGTGTCCAACAATCTGATGTTCGTCGATCCGAAAACCGGCAAGGTGCAACGCTGGGTCGAGAACATCGAAGATCCGTATCAGATCGGCTTTTCGCCGGACCGCAAATGGATGGTGACCACGGGTCTTCGTCTCGACCGGCTCGACGTCTATCACTTCGACGGCAAGAACATGACGCTTGCCAGCCGTCTGCCGCTGGCCGTGATGCCGAGTCACATGGCATTCACGAACGACAGCAAGACGGTATTCGTCACGTTGCAGGTTTCGGGTGAACTCGCCGCGGTCGATCTCGCCACGCAGCAGGTGAAGTGGAAGATGAAGGTCGGCAAGGTGCCCGCCGGTTTGTGGATGACGCCCGGCGAGAAATATCTGCTCGTCGGCATGACTGGCGCGGATTACGTGGCGGTCGTCGACTGGCGTGCGCAGAAGGTCGTCAAGACCATCCACACCGGTAACGGCGCGCACAATTTCCGTTCGCTCGCCGACGGCAAGCACGTCGTCGTGTCGAACCGCATGGCCAGCACCATCAGCATCATCGACGAAGAATCGCTGACCAACGTCGGCGACATCACCGGTCTGATGCCGGGCCCGGACGACATGGAACTGTCGGCCGACAAGCGGTATCTGTGGGTCACGTTCCGCTTCGCAAAACATATCGGTATCATCGACCTGAACACGCGTAAGCTGATTCAAACGATCGCCGTCGGCCGTTCGCCGCATGGCATCTACTTCTTCAACCGCGCGCCGGTTATGGCACCGAACGGCGCCTGATCCTGGCGCCGGGCAATACGATCACGATCACGCAGTGAAGCGAGCACCATGTTCCATCTGATTTTTTCGTCGCTAGACAACTTCGTTTCAGCAGTGCAAACACTGCTGTACGTCGACGTGGTGCAGCCGTTGCTGTTCCGCTTCGATCTGATGGGCTACGACGAAGACACGTACGACAGCCTGTACTGGGTGATCGTCGGTGTGCTGGAAGTGGTGACGATGTACGCGGTGCTGCGTCCGCTCGAAGCGCTTCGCCCGGTCGAGAAGTGGGAAAACCGCAAGGCGGTGCGGGTCGATGTGATCTATACGTGGATCGCGAAGCTCGGCATTCTGAACCTGTTCTTCTTCTTCGCGATGCAGCCGTTGTTCGACACCGTGCAAAGCTGGCTGCGTCTGCACAATATCGCCAATATCGAATTCGACAATCTGTGGCCCGGCGTCACTACACAGCCGCTGGTCACGTTCGTGATGTACCTGCTGGTGCTCGATTTCGCCGGTTACTGGTATCACCGGTGGGAACATCGGGTCGGCGTGTGGTGGGAGTTGCACGCAGTGCATCACAGTCAGCGTCAGATGTCGCTGTGGTCGGACGACCGGAATCACCTGCTCGACGATCTGCTGCAAGCATGTTACTTCGCCACCATCGCGCTGGTTATCGGCGTGCCGCCGTCGCAGTTCGTCGTGCTGGTCGCGATCACGAATCTCGCGCAAAGCGTGCAGCATGCGAATATCCGCATGCACTTCGGCTGGCTGGGCGAGCGTTTGCTGGTGAGTCCGACGTTCCATCGCCGTCACCATGCAATCGATATCCCCGCGGAAGGCATGCAGTACGGCTGCAACTTCGGCGTTCTGTTTCCGTGGTGGGACATGCTGTTCCGGAGCGTGTCGTGGGTTCGCGATATGGAGCCGACCGGCATCGCCGATCAACGCGATGGTCGTCGTTACGGCGATGGTTTCTGGGCGCAACATTGGCTCGCGCTGGTGCGGATTGCGGCACGGCTCGCGCCGAAGCGTCGCTCGGCGGGCAGCGACACCGCGCGCGTGTAAAGCGCGATTCGCATCGGGCGGCGGGGCATGACGCCTCGCTCAATTGCGACTCGCACAACTCACACGTATCACACGTACCACCGCAACTTCCGCGTTTCACCCACACCTCGCCGGCGTCCTCCGCCGCATCGCACCAACCCCGCATCCTCTCGCGACACGCCGCCCGGCTTCGTCAATCGGCGGCGCGGTGCTCGCCGTCATCATGCGTCGTGGTTTATGCTGTTCACGTCTGCCGGTCGCGTTGCATTGCGACGTGCGCGTCTGTCGCACGATCGTCCGCGTGACCGGTCCTAACGTTTCAATTACTCCAATTGCTCGCATGAATGATCTGTTGCGCTCGTTTGGGCGCGCGCTGGCCAGTGCGCTCCACCCGCGCATGCTTTGGCTCACCTTCATGCCGTTTTTCGCGGCATCGGTTGTGTGGGGTGTCATCCTGTGGTTTTCGTGGCAGACGCTGATCGGCGCGACCCGCATCTGGCTCGAAGGCTGGCCGCTGACGCTGACCTTGTACCGGCTGTTCGACTGGGTCGGTTTTTCCGCGCTTCATGTCGCGCTCGCGCCGTTTATCGTGGTGGCCGTCGCGATCCCGCTGATCGTCGTGTCGATCCTGCTGCTGATCGCCACGCTGTCGATGCCCGGCGTGGTCCGTCATCTGGCCGCGCGGCAGTTTGCCGGTCTGGAAATGCGGCGCGGCGGAACGTGGTACGGTAGCCTCGGGCATTCGCTGTGGACCACGGCGGTATGCATCGTGTTGTTGTTCGTGACGCTGCCGTTATGGCTGATTCCGCCGTTTTTCGCGCTGATTCCGCCGCTGTTGTGGGGCTGGCTCACGTATCGCGTGATGACTTACGACGCGCTCGCGTTGCACGCCAGCGTCGACGAGCGGCGCGCGCTGGTGCGGCGTTACCGGTGGCCTTTGCTCGCGATCGGCGTCGCAAGCGGTTTGCTCGGCTCGCTGCCGACGCTGCTGTGGGCGTCGTCGGTCTGGATGGTCGTGCTGTTCCCGGTCGTCACGGCGGTGACGATCTGGATCTACGCGTTCATCCTCGTATTTTCGGCGTTGTGGTTCGGCAATTACTGTCTGCGCGCGTTGCAGCGAATGCGCGCGCACGAGCACGATGCGCCTCGCACGGTGCCGGTCGTCTACTGACAGTCATGCGGTTAGATCCGACACGACAACATCCTCACACTGACAGATAACAAGGAGAGGCGGCAATGGCATTTGGCGTCATCATCATCGGCGACGAAATCCTGTCGGGCAGACGCATCGACAAGCATCTGCCGAAAGTCATCGAGCTGCTGAGCGCACGCGGCTTGTCGCTGGGCTGGGCCGAATACATCGGCGACGATCCGGAGCGGATCACCAACACGCTGCGACGCACGTTCGCGTCGGGCGACATCGTATTTTCGACGGGCGGTATCGGCGCGACGCCGGACGATCACACCCGCCAATGCGCGGCGGCCGCGCTGGGCGTGCCGCTGGAGCTTCATCCGGAAGCCGCGGCGCTGATTCAGGAACGGATTCGCGACATGCATCCGGCCAGTTCGCCGTCGCCGATCGATCTGAATTCGCCGGAAAATCTGCACCGGCTGAATATGGGCACGTACCCGCAAGGGGCGTCGGTCATCCCGAACGGCTACAACAAGATTCCGGGCTTTTCGGTCGCCGATCATCATTTCGTGCCGGGCTTTCCAGTGATGGCGTGGCCGATGATCGAATGGGTGCTGGATACGAAATACGCGCATCTGCATCACGCGATGCCGCACGCGGAAAAATCGCTGCTGGTGTTCGAACTGGCGGAATCGACGTTGACGCCGTTGATGGAGAAGATCGAACACGATTTTCCGGGCGTGCGCGTGTTCAGTCTGCCGAGCGTCGGCGATGCGGAGCGGGGCGGCGTGTATGCGCGCCGGCATATCGATCTCGGTGTGAAAGGCGAGCCGGAAGCGGTCGCGGCGGCGTTCGTGAAGCTGCGCGAAGGCGTGCATCTGCTGGGCGGCGATATCGTCGAACCGGGCGCGGTGTCGGGCGAACAGCTGACGTAATCCACGCGTTGCGTTCGCTGACGCGAACCGGATCACCATGAAAAACGGGCGCTACAGCGCCCGTTTTCTATCTTGCTCTCACGGATTGTCGCGTCAGGCGCCGATCCACGGCAAACCGCGATGGCACCAGCCCGTTACCGTCTTCCGATGGCCCTGACCGTCCTTGTCGCCTTCGAAGCCTTCCAGCAGGTCGTACGCGTGCGTGAAGCCCGCCTGGGTCGCGGCGATCGCAGCCAGCTTCGAGCGCGCGGCGCTGCGGCACAGGAACAGCACCGGTGTATCCGGCGTGGCGGATTCGGCCAGTTGCCGGATGAAGTCCTGATTCGGCACCGCGCCCGGGTAACGCGTCCATTCGATATGCACGTACTGGCCGTCGCCGATCACCGGACGCCCGACCCAATCGAGTTCGGCGCGCGTGCGCACGTCGATCAGGCGCACACGCGGGTCGAGTTGGAGAAGCTCGAAGGCCTCGGCCGGCGACACCGCGCCCGCGTAGGGCAACTGGTTGTCGGCGCGACGTTTTTCCGCCTGGGCATACAACTGTTCGAGCGTACTCATGACGGCATCTCTCCTCGGGGCAAATGAACATTCTAGCGCGGCGGCCCGGCGACGCGGGGGGCAGCCGGACGCTTCCACGAAACGCGAATCCGGATGAAACGGCGATGTATCATTGTGGTGCAAATGCGCGATAATGCACCATAGTGAAACATCGATCCGGTTCGTATTTGCGCTCTGCACGCTTATGGTGCTTTTGCGTCGCATCAAACCGTGTCGCTGCGCCAGCGCGTATCCGGGAATTCCCCGTGAATGCGCGTGGAAAAAGGGGCTGCGCCGGATTGGCGCATACTTGGCACAAAAACTGCTTTAGAGGTTCCGATCGATTCAGTCACCGTTTTCGACCGCCGCCAAGGTGGACGTGCAGGGGCAGGTCAGCTAGATTGGGGCGGCGGCACCATCCGCCGAATTCGTTAATCAGGAGATAGGTTATGAGTAAATCCGTGGCCGACGTCATGCAACTCGTCAAGGACGAGGACGTCAAGTTTGTCGACTTCCGTTTCACCGACACGCGCGGCAAAGAACAACACGTTTCGGTGCCGGTGTCGGCATTCGAAGAAGACAAGTTTGAAAGCGGCCATGCATTTGACGGTTCGTCGATCGCCGGCTGGAAAGGCATCGAAGCCTCGGACATGCTGCTGGTTCCGGACGCAGACACGGCTTTCATCGACCCGTTCTACGAAGAATCCACCCTCGTGCTGACTTGCGACGTCGTCGAACCGGCTGACGGCAAGGGCTACGAGCGCGACCCGCGCTCGCTGGCAAAGCGCGCTGAAGCCTATCTGAAGAGCACGGGCCTCGGCGACACGGCATTCTTCGGCCCGGAACCCGAATTCTTCATTTTCGACTCGGTCAAGTGGAACACGGACCAGTCGGGCACGTTCGTCAAGATCGGTTCGGAAGAAGCACCGTGGTCGTCGTCGATGGACTTCGAAGGCGGCAACACCGGCCACCGTCCGGGCACGAAGGGCGGCTACTTCCCGGTCGCTCCGGTCGACACGTTCCAGGACATCCGTTCGGAAATGTGTCTGCTGCTCGAACAGATCGGCATCCCGGTCGAAGTGCATCACCACGAAGTGGCAGGTCAAGGCCAGAACGAAATCGGCACGAAGTTCTCGACGCTGGTTCAGCGCGCCGACTGGCTGCAACAGATGAAGTACATCATCCACAACGTGGCGCACACGTACGGCAAGACGGCAACGTTCATGCCGAAGCCGATCGTCGGCGATAACGGTTCGGGCATGCACGTTCACCAGTCGATCTGGAAAGACGGCCAGAACCTGTTCGCAGGCAACGGTTACGCAGGTCTGTCGGAATTCGCGCTGTTCTACATCGGCGGCATCATCAAGCACGCTCGCGCGCTGAACGCCATCACGAATCCGTCGACGAACTCGTACAAGCGTCTCGTGCCGCACTTCGAAGCACCGGTCAAGCTGGCTTACTCGGCACGCAACCGTTCGGCTTCGATCCGCATTCCGCACGTGCCGAATCCGAAGGGCCGCCGTATCGAAACGCGCTTCCCGGATCCGATGGCCAACCCGTATCTGTGCTTCTCGGCACTGATGATGGCAGGTCTGGACGGCGTGCAGAACAAGATCCACCCGGGCGAAGCTGCCGACAAGAACCTGTACGACCTGCCGCCGGAAGAGGATGCAAAGATCCCGACCGTGTGTGCCGGCCTCGACCAGGCGCTCGACGCACTCGACGCGGATCGTGAGTTCCTGACGCGCGGTGGCGTGTTCACGGATTCGATGCTCGACGCGTACATCGAACTGAAGACGGGCGAACTGCAACGCTATCGTCAGTCGGTGCACCCGATCGAATTCGAAATGTACTACTCGCTGTAACCGGCGACGGCGCGTGGCTTCGTGAACGGCGAAGCGCGCGTCCGACGCTCGCAATCGACCGGATAACGGGTCACGAAGGGACGGCGGCGCCGTCCCTTTTTCGTTGAGCCGCAGACAGCGCAGTGACGCTCCAACGTCAATCGGTCTTATCTGGCGCTGGCTCCTTTATCACCATCTCAAAGGGCGAACACACGGCAAGATGGTTCTGAAGAATCTGATCAAGGCAAAAAGAGGGCATGCCGAGCCGCTGTCGAGTGACGCGCAGCTCGTCGATTCCGGTTTGCTGCCGGGTTTCGAGGCATTGCCGACTGTCGTTCTCGTACTGGAAAAACGCACGCTGCGGGTCGCGTTCGCGAATCCGTCCGCGGAGGCGATGCTGGAGCTGTCGCGCCGGCAACTGACGCAAATGGCGTGGACCGACATCTTCACGAATGCGGACGAACTGCTGAAGACTATCGGCTCGATCGTCGAGCACCGCTTTCATGCCACGCACGTCGATGCCGTGCTGCAACGCGCGGGCCGCGAACCGCTGCATGTGCACGCGATCGTCGGCTATCTGGACAGCGCGCAGGATTACGTGCTGCTTGAACTGTTCGAGAACGAGCGCCATCTGCGCACCGACCGCGAAGAGCGCATCAACGATCTCACTGCGGTCAACAAGCAACTGATCCGCAATCTCGCGCACGAAATCAAGAATCCGCTCGGCGGCATTCGCGGCGCGGCGCAATTGCTCGAATTCGAACTCGGCGAGCGTGAGCGCGACGAGTTGCGCGAATACACGCAAGTCATCATCAAGGAATCGGACCGGCTGCAAACGCTGGTCGACCGGTTGCTCGAACCGCACCGGCATCCGCATATCGTCGGCGACGTGAATATTCACGAAGTCTGCGAGCGCGTGCGCGCGGTGATTCTCGCGGAATTCCCGCGCGGGCTGACCATCGAGCGCGACTACGACGTCAGCGTGCCGGATCTGCGCGGCGACAAGGAACAACTGATTCAGGCGGTGCTCAACATCGTGCGTAACGCGGCCGAGGCATTGCGCGAACGCATTTCGCAAGGCGACGCGCGCATCGAGTTGCGCACGCGGATCGCACGCAAGATCACGATTGCGAAACGCTTATGTAAGCTGGCATTGGACTTGCATATCGTTGATAACGGTCCGGGCATTCCGGCCGAGATTCGCGACCGCATTTTCTATCCGCTCGTTTCGGGGCGCGAGGATGGCAGCGGTTTGGGTCTCACGCTCGCGCAGACTTTCGTGCAACAGCACGACGGGCTGATCGAAGTGGAAAGCCGGCCGGGCCATACGCAGTTTCAGATCTTGCTGCCGCTCGAAACCTGAACGGTTTAGCTGCAATAGCCGATGTTGAACTTTGTTGACACAAAAACGCACCTAAAGACTTCGCCGACCATATGAAGCCGATCTGGATAGTAGACGACGATCAATCGATCCGCTGGGTGCTCGAAAAAGCGCTCGCCCGCGAGAACTTCGCGACGCGCAGTTTCGCCAACGTGCGCGAGGCGTCCAACGCGCTGGACCACGACAGCCCGCAAGTGCTGGTGTCCGACATCCGGATGCCGGGCGGCTCGGGCCTCGAGTTGCTGCAAACGGTGCGCGAGCGCCTGCCGGGATTGCCCGTCATCATCATGACGGCGTTCTCCGATCTGGACAGCGCGGTCGCCGCGTTCCAGGGCGGCGCGTTCGAATACCTCGCCAAGCCGTTCGACGTCGACAAGGCGGTCGAGCTGATCCGTCGCGCGGTCGATGAAAGCATGCGCGGCGAGCAGACGTGGGACGACCGTCCCGCGGAAGCGCCGGAGATGCTCGGCCAGGCGCCCGCGATGCAGGACATGTTTCGCGCGATCGGCCGGTTGTCGCATTCCTCCGCAACCGTGCTCATTACCGGCGAATCGGGCACCGGCAAGGAACTGGTCGCGCGTGCGTTGCACCGACATAGCCCACGCGCGAACGGTCCGTTTATCGCGCTGAACACCGCCGCGATTCCGAAAGACCTGCTCGAATCCGAACTGTTCGGCCATGAGCGCGGCGCGTTCACCGGCGCGCAGGCCATGCGTCAGGGCCGCTTCGAGCAGGCGGAGAACGGCACGCTGTTTCTCGACGAAATCGGCGACATGCCGTTCGATCTGCAAACGCGTTTGCTGCGTGTGCTGTCGGACGGGCAGTTCTATCGTGTCGGCGGTCACAACCCGTTGCGTGCGAACGTTCGCGTGATCGCGGCGACGCACCAGGCGCTCGAGGCGCGGGTGCGGCAGGGCCTGTTCCGGGAAGACTTGTATCACCGTCTGAACGTGATCCGGCTGCGTCTGCCTGCGCTGCGCGAACGTAGCGAAGACATTCCTTTGCTGGCGCGTCACTTCCTGCAAAAGAGCGCGCGCGATCTCGGTGTCGAACCCAAGCGCGTGTCGGACGAAGCGCTTGCGCATATGGCGACGCTGCCGTTCCCGGGCAACGTGCGCCAGCTCGAAAATCTCGCGAACTGGCTGACGGTGATGGCGCCGGCGCAGACCATCGAGATCAAGGATCTGCCGCCGGATCTCGGCCCGGCCGAAGGCGGCAGCGCCGATCTGCTCGGAGTCGGCAACGGCGGTTCCGGCGACGGCACGAGCGCCAACGGCTCGCTGTCCGCCAATGGCGGCAACGGTCAACCGGCCAACGGCAATCCGGCGCAAGCAGCCGGCGCGGCACCCGGCGCACCGACGACGTCGCCGGTCAGCGCGTGGGAAGGCGGGTTGCGCACCGAAGTCGCGCGGATGCTGCGTGAAAACGCCGCCGACGTGATGGACGAACTTGCGCGACGCTTCGAAGCCGCGGTGATCCGCGAGGCGCTCGATTTCACGCGCGGCCGCAAGGTCGAAGCGGCGGAGCGGTTGGGCATCGGTCGCAATACGATTACGCGCAAGATTCAGGAACTGAATCTGGAGCCGTGATCGCGAGCGCCGCGCGAGCAATGTGAATCGCGCCGTGTCGAGCGGTGTTTCGACGTAGTACACAGGACGGCGCGTGCAATACGCGCCGTCCTTTTTATTGGGTACTTCGCGTAGCCGTTTTTTTGGGCGCCTCCGCTCGCGGCGTCCGGTCAAGGCATAATCGACGCTCTCGAGTTTCGATGGTCCACCATGCCTGATTCCGCTTTGTCCTCCATCTGGCCGCTTTCCCCCGATCCCTTTTTGTCGCTCGAAGTGCTCGACGATTCCGCCGCGATGGCGTGGGTCGAACAGCAGAACGTCCGCACGCGCGACGCGTGGTGTACCGGCGAGCAGTTCGCGAGCTTGCGCCGGCGCCTTGCCGCCGCGTATCTGCCGCAGGAGCGGCCGGTGATTCCCGATCGCTGGCAGGACTGGGCGTACGACTTGTGGCAGGACGAGCACAACCCGAAAGGGATCTGGCGACGCACGCCGTGGGCCGACTGGCGCGCGGGCACGCACACGTGGCAGAACCTGCTCGACCTCGACGCGCTGGGCGCGGCGGAAGACACACCGTGGGTCTGCGTCGATCTCGACATTCTTTATCCGGACGGCGATCGCGCGCTGGTGACCTTGTCGCCGGGCGGCTCGGATGCGGTTGTCGTGCGCGAGTTCGATATCGACGCGCAACGCTTTATCGACGGCGGATTCCGCATCGACGACGCGGGCAAGCACACGGTGTCGTGGATCGATCGCGATGCGGTGTATGTCGGCTGGGATCACGGCAAGCGCACGCTGACGCGCTCCGGCTATCCGCGCGACGTGCGCCGCTGGGCTCGTGGCACGGCGCTCGCCGATGCGCCTGTGGTGTTCCGTGGCGAATTCGGCGACATCGGCGTGGAAGGCTCGTACGACCCTGTCGAAGGCCGTCACGCGGTGATCCGCAGCGTCGATTTCTTCGACTCGCATTCGTATTACCCGGATGCCGACGGTCAATGGCAGCGTTACGACCTGCCGTCGCATGTCGGCGTGGGCGCGTGGCAAGGCTGGTTGATGCTGGAGCCGCGTCTCGACTGGACGTGTGACGGCGCGACCTTCGCAGGCGGCGCGCTGCTGGCGATCCGCGAAGATGCATTTATGCGCGGCGAGCGACGCTTCACCGTGCTGTTCGAGCCGAATGCGCAGACGTCAGCGTGCGAATGGACTCACACGCGGCATCAACTGATCGTGTCGTACCTCGACGATGTGCAGGGCAAGACCATGCTCTGGCAAACGGTCGCCGCCGACGACGGCGCGTGGCATTGGCAATCGCGCGCGTTTCCCGCGCGCGCGAGTTCGCAGGTCGATGTATCGCCGGTCGAACCGACGCTGAACGACGAAGTCTTCGTCGATGTGGACGACTATCTGCTGCCGCCGGAATATTGCCTGACCGACCTGGCCGATTTCGCGCACGGCGACCTGACGCAATGGGAGTTGCTCGACCGCTGGCCGACGCAGTTCGACGCGACGCCGTTCACGGTGAAACGCGGTCACGCCGTATCCGCTGACGGCACGCGCGTGCCGTTCACGATGATCGGACCGCGCAGCTTGCTCGACGCCGGAGCGGACGCCGCACGCAAGCCGTTGCCGTGTCTGCTGACCGGTTACGGCGGCTTCGCGATTCCGTTGACGCCGAACTATCTGACCGGACCCGGCATCGGCTGGCTGGAGCAGGGCGGTGTGTTCGTCGTCGCGAATATTCGCGGCGGCGGCGAGTTCGGCACGGCGTGGCATCTCGCGGCGCAAGGCGAGCATCGTCAGCGCGCTTTCGACGACTTTATCGCGGTCGCGCAGGCGCTGATCGCCGAAGGCATCACGACCGCGGCGCAACTGGGTATCAAGGGCGGCAGCAACGGCGGCCTGCTGGTCGGCGCGTGCTTGACGCAACGCCCGGAACTGTTCGGCGCGGTGGTTTGCGAAGTGCCGTTGCTCGATATGAGCCGGTATCACCTGCTGCACGCAGGCGCGTCGTGGATCGACGAATACGGCGACCCCGACGACGCTCAAGAAGCGCAGGCGCTGGCAACGTACTCGCCGTATCACCGCGTGTCGAAAGACGCGACGTATCCGCCCGTGCTGTTCGCGACCTCGACCAGCGACGATCGCGTTCACCCCGGACACGCGCGCAAGATGGTCGCGCGGATGCAGGATTTCGGGCATCCGCAGGTGTGGTATCGCGAGAATACTGAAGGCGGCCACGGCGGCGGTGACGAGCTCGAACAGGCCGAACACGACGCGATGGTCTACCGCTTCCTGTGGGCGTGTCTGGGCGGCGTGTAGCGCGAGCGGCGACCACACGCCGCATGACGCGACGCCCGGCTGTCAGCCGAGTGTCGCGACGACCGGTGCGTGGTCCGACGGCTGTTCCCACTTGCGCGGCACGCGATCGACCTCGCATCCGGTGCAGCGCGTGGCGAGCGTGGAGGACAGCAGGATGTGGTCGATGCGCAGACCTGCGTTGCGGCGAAACGCGAGCATCCGGTAGTCCCACCACGAGAACACTTTCTCCGGCTGTTCGAACATCCGGAATGCATCGACCAGACCGAGTTCGATCAGCCGCACGAATTCCGCGCGCTCTTCCGGCGACACCAGGTTCTGTCCTTCCCACGCTTTTGGATCGTGCACGTCGCGATCGTCGGGGGCGATGTTGTAGTCGCCGAGCAGCGCGAGATTCGGGTGCACCGCAAGCTCGCCGCCGACCCAGTCATGCAGCGCTTCGAGCCAGCGCAGTTTGTACGCGAACTTCTCGCTGCCGGGCGCCTGGCCGTTCGGAAAGTAAGCGGAAATCACCCGCACGCCTTCCACCGTCGCCGCGATCACGCGTTGCTGCGGATCGTCGAAACCGGGGATGTTGCGCACGACGGTGACGTCGTCCACGGTCAATCCGTCGCGCACCAGAATGCCGACGCCGTTATAGGTTTTCTGTCCGGCGAACCAGCTCCGGTAGCCTTTCTCTTCGAGTGCGGCGCGCGGAAATTTGTCGTCGGTCATCTTCAGTTCCTGGAGACACAGTACGTCGACCTGACTCGTTTCGAGCCAGTCGATCACGTGCTGTTGACGCACTTTCAGGGAGTTGACGTTCCAGGTGGCTAACTTCATTGATTTTCTCGTGTTGGGTCGGCCGGACAGCGCCGGTTCATCCGCTGATTTTACCGCGATCGTCGCGCCCGTCCGTGCTCGCGCCGCGCCAAAATAAATCGCGGAGCGTGTCGGCGTGCGGCGTATAGTGAGTCGATACTCATGAACCGGAGACACGTCATGGCCGAACGACTTTATCCCGCGCTCTATAAGGACTTCGAAGTGCACCCGCTGGTGTTCTCGCGTGAGTTCGACAAGTTCGACGGTCACAAACGCCAGGCAGAAGGGTATGACGTCGCGGTGCGCGTGTGCCGTCCCGGTGCGATCAGCGGGTCGAAGGCGAGTCGCGTGTTTCGCCTCGTGTTGCCGCTGACGTTCTCCGACTTCGGTGTCGCGAAACGCAGCGCGAGCCAGTATGGCGCCGACATCATCGACGGCAAGATCGAAGGTGCGAGCGTCAAGGATCTATGAACTTCGGTTCATGCGTTTCGGCTCGCAAAGTCGTCCGTTGAAAATAATTAACGAGATCGCTTGACGCATCTCCGTCACGTCAGTACTATTCGGTCTCTCTGACGCGGGGTGGAGCAGTCTGGCAGCTCGTCGGGCTCATAACCCGAAGGTCACAGGTTCAAATCCTGTCCCCGCAACCAAGATGTTTAAAAGCCCGCTGGCGCATGCCACGCGGGCTTTTTGCATTGGTGCCTCTGCATCGTGTTCGATGTTTCCGCGATGCGCATCATGCGTCAGCGCATCGCACGCAAGACATCACATCAACGCACGGTATCGTCCGTACCGATCGCCCATTCGACTGCGGCTTGCGCATGCAACGCCGTCGTATCGAACACCGGCAACGAAGCGTGTTCCGGCTTGATCAGCAGCGTGATTTCCGTACAACCCAGGATCACCGCCTGCGCGCCGCGCGCAGCGAGATCGTCGATAACGCGTCGATACACATCGCGCGACGCCGCTTCGATTTCGCCGTGACACAGTTCGTCGTAAATGATCCGGTGCACGTTCGCGCGATCCGCTTCGTTCGGCGTCAACGTATCGAGTGCGTATCTGTCACGCAGACGTCCGCTGTAAAAATCCTGTTCCATCGTATAGCGCGTGCCCAGCAAGCCGACACGCTCGACGCCTGCCGCGCGCAATGCACTGCCGGTCGGATCTGCGATATGCAGGAACGGCACGCTGATGGCCGCTTCGATCGCGGCATGTACCCGGTGCATCGTGTTGGTCGCGAGAATCACGAGGTCGGCGCCGCCGCGTTCGAGTTGCTGCGCGGCATTCGACATCTGCACACCGAGCGCGTCCCAGTCGCCCGCGCGCTGGCATGCTTCGACTTCGGCGAAGTCCACCGTCACCATCAGGTTGCGCGCATTGTGATGGCCGCCAAGCCGCGCTTTCGCGTGACGGTTGAGCAGCCGGTAATACTCGGCGGACGATTCCCAACTCATCCCGCCGATCACGCCTATCGTCTTCATGCTGTGTGTTCCTGTCGTGTCTGTGTTGCCCGTGTCGTCGAGCGTCATCGACCTTCGCCGAAATTAATCGAGTATAGGCGGCGCGTTTGGGCCAAAGCGGTACGGTCCACGTAAAAGCCGCCAGTACGGCGCGGGTGTGGTCGGTGCTGCAAACACCCACGCCTACGCAACGAAGCCGCCCACGGGCTTTCTGGCGCCGCTAGAATCGGTAGCAGACATCGAGGAGCGATACATGGATCTGATCATCCGCCGTGCCGTCCTGCCGCGCAGTGCGGCGCCCGCCACCGAATTCACCGAACCCGTCGATATCGGCATCGACGCGGGGCGCATCGTCGCCGTGCAGCCGCGGCTCGCCGCGACCGCCGCCGAAGAGATCGATGCGGCCGGCGCGCTGGTCAC
This sequence comes from Paraburkholderia sp., assembly GCF_028283785.1. Lineage (GTDB taxonomy): Bacteria > Pseudomonadota > Gammaproteobacteria > Burkholderiales > Burkholderiaceae > Paraburkholderia. The sequence continues at coordinate 874,957 of NZ_JAPWKB010000019.1, forward strand.
GCCGCCGTTCGTCGATCCGCATTTCCATATGGACGCGACGCTGTCGTATGGCTTGCCGCGCGTGAACGCGTCCGGCACGCTGCTCGAAGGCATCGCGCTATGGGGCGAACTGAAGCCGGAGCTGACGCAGCAGGCGTTGATCGATCGCGCGCTCGACTATTGTGACTGGGCGGTCGCGCGCGGTCTGCTGGCGATCCGCAGTCATGTCGATGTGTGCGATCCGCGTCTGCTCGCGGTCGAGGCGCTGGTCGAAGTGAAGCGCCGTGTCGCGCCGTATCTCGATCTGCAACTGGTCGCGTTTCCGCAAGACGGCGTGCTGCGCAGTCCGGGCGCGTTCGACAACCTGAAGCGCGCGATTTCGATGGGTGTCGATGTGGTCGGCGGTATCCCGCATTTCGAACGGACCATGAGCGACGGCGCGGCGTCGGTGCGACTTCTGTGCGAATTCGCGGCGGAGAAGGGCTTGCGCGTCGATATGCATTGCGACGAATCGGACGATCCGATGTCGCGCCATATCGAGACGCTGGCTGCCGAAACGCATCGTCTCGGTCTGCATGGACGCGTGACCGGCTCGCATCTGACGTCGATGCATTCGATGGATAACTACTACGTCAGCAAACTGTTGCCGCTGATTCGCGAGGCGGGCGTCGCGGCGATCGCGAATCCGCTGATCAACATCACGCTGCAAGGCCGCAGCGACACGTATCCCAAACGACGCGGGATGACGCGCGTGCCGGAGATGATGGCGGCGGGCATCAACGTCGCGTTCGGCCACGATTGCGTGATGGACCCGTGGTACAGCCTCGGGTCCGGCGACATGCTCGAAGTCGCGCACATGGGCCTGCACGTCGCGCAGATGACCGGGCTCGACGCGATGCACGCGTGCTTCGACGCGGTGACGGTCAACCCGGCGCGCATCCTCGGTCTCGAAGGCTACGGCATCGCGCCTGGCTGCGCGGCTAATCTGGTGGTGCTCGATGCACGCGATCCGGTCGAAGCGATCCGCCTGCGCGCCGGACGGACGGCAGTGGTGAGCCGCGGCAAGGTCGTCAGCCGAGCGCCGGCCGCGCGCGCGACGCTGTCGCTGGAAGGGCGGCCCGCGCACGTGGATTTCAAGCTGCGTCGCGGCTGATCCGCCGCATGAAAAAAGCCGGCGGTTGCTATCGCAACCGCCGGCTTTTTATCGTGAGCGCGCGCCGTATGTGGTACGGCGCGCTACGTCAGAGCGCTTAGTGCGTTGCGCCCGGCGTCATGCCGTTATGACGCAGCAACGCGTCGATATTCGGCTCGCGGCCGCGGAACGCCTTGAACGATTCCATCGCGGGACGGCTGCCGCCCACTTCGAGAATCTCTTTACGATAGCGCGTGCCCGTTGCCGCATCCAGCACGCTGCCGCTCGCGGCCTGCGCGGCCTCTTCGAACGCCGCATACGCATCCGCCGACAACACTTCCGCCCACTTGTAGCTGTAGTAACCGGCCGCGTAACCGCCCGCGAAAATATGGCTGAACGTGTTCGGCCAGCGCGAGAACGCCGCTTGCGGCACGACGTGGAAACGCTCGTTGATTTCGCGCGCGAGATCGTTCGCGCTCTTCGTGCCCGACGGATCGAAATCGACGTGCAACTGCATGTCGAACATCGAGAACACGATCTGGCGCAACGTGCCCAAACCGCTCTGGAAGTTCTTTGCCGCCAGCATCTTGTCGAACAGATCGCGCGGCAACGGTTTCGCGGTTTCGACGTGCGACGTCATGTCGGACAGCACGTCCCACTCCCACGCGAAATTTTCCATGAACTGCGACGGCAGTTCGACCGCATCCCATTCGACGCCGTTGATACCCGACACGCCGAGTTCGTCGACGCGCGTGAGCATGTGATGCAGCCCGTGGCCGAACTCGTGGAACAGCGTGATCACTTCGTCGTGCGTGAAGCAGGCGGGTTTGCCGCCGACCGGCGCCGAGAAGTTGCAGGTCAGATACGCAACCGGCGTCTGCACGGCGCCGTGCGCGTGCTTGTGACGCGCGCGGGCGTCGTCCATCCATGCGCCGCCGCGTTTGCCTTCGCGCGCGTAGAGGTCGAGATAGAACTGCGCGACAAGGCCGCCGTCCTGATTCTCGACGCGGAAAAAGCGCACGTCCGGATGCCACACGGCCGCTTCGTCACGACGGATCTTCACGCCGAACAGCGTTTCCGTGACCTTGAACAAGCCCTTGAATACCGCGTCTTCCGGGAAATACTGTTTGACTTCGTTTTCGGAGAACGCATAGCGCTTCTGACGCAGACGCTCGGCGGCGAAGGTCATGTCCCACGGCTGAAGCTCGGTCATGCCGAGTTCGTTGGCAGCGAAATCGCGCAGTTCCTGCCAGTCTTTTTCAGCGTGCGGGCGCGCGCGCGTGGCGAGGTCTTCGAGGAAGGCCATCACCTGCGCAGGCGATTCCGCCATCTTCGGCGCAAGCGACACTTCGGCGAAATTCCGGTAGCCGAGCATATGCGATTCTTCCGCGCGCAGCTTGAGCTGCTCGGCGATGTTCGCGGTGTTGTCCCATTCCGGCTTGCCGCGGCCGTAAGTCGGGCCCATTTCGGACGCGCGCGTGACGTAGGCGCGGTACATCGTTTCGCGCATCGCACGGTTTTCCGAGTATTGCATCACCGGGAAATACGACGGGAAATGCAGCGTGAACTTCCACGCCTGCCGGTCGGCGCCATTGTTCAGGCCTTCGCGTTCGGCCGCTTCTTTCGCGCCTTCGATCACATCGTCGGGCAGGCCGACAAGCTCCGCCTCGTTTTCGACGATATACGAATACGCGTTGGTCGCGTCGAGTACGTGATCCGAAAAACCTTTCGACAAGCCCGCCTGGCGTTCCTGCAATTCGGCGAAATGCGGTTTGCGGTCTTCCGGCAATTCCGCGCCCGACAGACGGAAATCGCGCAGCGAGTTATCGAGGATCTTTTTGCGCTCGGCCGTCAACGACGGAAATTCACCGCTCGCCGACAGCGCCTTGTACTTTTCGTACAGCGCCAGGTTTTGTCCGACGCTCGACCAGAATTCGGTGACGCGCGGCAGGTTTTCACCGTACACCGCGCGCAGTTCCGGCGTATCGGCGACGGCGTTCAGATGGCCGATCACGCCCCACGCGCGCGCGAGCGGTTCGGTGGCGCGCTCGACCGGTTCGACCACATCGGCCCACGATGCGGGCGTGGACGGCTGGCTGGCGCGATCGACGGCGGCATTCGCATCGGCGAGCAGCACGTCTAGGGCAGGCGTTACGTGTTCGGGGCGAATTTCGCCAAAACGCGGCAGATCGGAAAAATCGAGGAGCGGGTTGTCGTGTTTCGAAGATTGAGTGGACATAGTGCTTCCTGTCTGACGCGGGTAAAAATGGCGCGATGCGCACGCGGACGGTTCGACCGCATGGACTTCATTGCGCCGCTTTCTGGATGATTGGGGCGGGATACCGCGTTTCCAACCGGCTTGCCGGACAAATTATCAGAAGTTGTCGCGCGATGGTATGGGACGGGGCGCGGCGCGGGCTGTGCGCGGGGTCTTCAGGCTGTCGCAGGCTTGTCGTTGGACTGTCATCGGGTGACGGCCGTGCGGCGTGACGACGCACGGCACGATGGGCGGCGCGCATGCCGTTCTGTGGGTGAGCGTACTGTCGCGCGCAAGCGTTTGCGGCATCGTAGCAACGTGATTCCCCGCTCGAAGCCTCCGATGATCCAGCTCTCGCACGCACTCAAACGCAACGGCAACAATTTCGATCTGGTGCGGCTCGTCGCGGCGATTTTCGTCGTGTACGGGCATTCTTACGTCGTGCAGGCCGCCGACGGTCATCGTGACGGCGTCGAGGCCGCGCTCGGCTTCGATGGATTCGGCGCGCTTGGCGTGTACGCGTTCTTTCTGCTGAGCGGCATGCTGGTTGCCGGCAGTTTCGACCGGCAACGCTCGGTGCCGCGCTTCATGGTGCTGCGGATCGCGCGTCTGTGGCCGGCGGTCGCGGTGGGCTCGCTCGTCACCGTGTTTCTGATCGGGCCGCTGTTCACGACCTTGCCGCTGCGCGAGTATTTCGCGTCGCCGATGACATGGGCCAATCTCGACAATTTCTCGACGATCGTGATGAAGAAGGGCTGGGCGTTGCCTGGCGTGTTCGAGCACAACCGTTTCGTCGCCGATGTCTGTGCGCCGCTGTGGACGCTGCCGATCGAAGTGCGCTGTTATCTGATCGTGCTGGTGACCGGCATGCTCGGTTTGCTGTCGACGCGTCGCGGGATGCTGCTGGCGTTCGCGATCGGAAGCGCGGCGTTTATGTTGCGCGTGCATTTGCCGGACCTGTATCCGTCGCTGCGCGATTTCGCCGACAAGCCCGGTGGCTATTCGTTCTGGCCGGAGCCGTTCTTTCTGGTGGGCATGCTGCTGTACGGATGGCGCGAGCGGATCGTGATCAACGGTGTACCGGCGATCGGTCTTACGATGGTGTATCTCGTGTTTCACGATACTGCGGCCGCGCAGCCGCTGTTTTATCTCGCGTTCATTTACGGTGTGCTGTGGCTCGGCACGACGCCGATGCTGCGCCGCTGGGTGCCGCGCAACGACTATTCGTTCGGGATTTATATTTACGGATTCATGGTCCAGCAGTGCGTCGCGAATATCGCGCCGGGGCTGGATCATCTGACGGCGGTGCTGATTGCCGCGCCGTTTATTGCCGCGTGCGCGGTGTTGTCGTGGCATGGCGTCGAGCGGCCGGTGTTAATGGGTTGCCGTCGACGGATGGCGCGTCGCGCGAGTGCGCCGGCGAGTGGTGTCGCGGCGGAGTGAGGTAGCGGGAGGATGGGACGTAAAAAAGACCGCTGTGAATGCCGGGAGAAGGCGTTCAGCAGCGGTCTTTTTGCATCTGCGACCGGTGGATGCCGGTGCCTGTGCGGGCGTTTATGCGAGCGTTTATGCGTGAGCGGCGGCGCGTTCGGCGGCTTCGATCGTGTTGACGAGCAGCATCGTGATGGTCATCGGGCCGACGCCGCCCGGGACCGGCGTGATGAAGCCGGCCACTTCCTTGACGCCTGCGAAGTCGACGTCGCCGCACAGCTTGCCGGCCTCGTCGCGATTCATGCCGACGTCGATCACGGCGGCGCCCGGCTTGACCATATCGGCGGTCAGGATATTACGCAGACCGGTGGCCGCGACGACGATATCCGCGTTGCGCGTATGGGCGGCGAGATCGCGGGTTTTGCTGTGGCAGATCGTGACGGTGGCGCCGGCTTCGAGCAGGAGCAGCGCCATCGGCTTGCCGACGATATTCGAACGTCCGATCACGACCGCGTTCGCGCCTTGCAGCGCGATCTTGTACGCGTCGAACATTTTCATCACGCCGTAGGGCGTGCAGGGGCGAAACAGCGGCTTGCCGGTCATCAGTGCACCGGCATTGGCGACGTGAAAGCCGTCGACGTCTTTTTCCGGCGAGATGGCTTCGAGCACCTTGTGGCTGTCGATATGTTTCGGCAGCGGCAACTGGACGAGGATGCCGTGGATTTTCGGATCGCGGTTCAGCTGATCGATCCGCGCGAGCAGGTCGGCTTCCGACAGCGTGGCCGGGTAGCGGTCATACGACGAATGCAGGCCGGTGTCCTCGCATGCCTTGATCTTGTTGCGGACGTAGACCTCGCTAGCCGGATTGTCACCGACCAGCACGACAGCGAGGCCCGGTTGATGACCGCGAGCGGTGAGGGCGGCGGCGCGGGAAGCGACATCGGCGCGAAGGGTCTTGGAGAGGGCGAGGCCGTCGATCAGGGTGGCAGTCATAGGTGGTGGCTTGGTGGCTGCGCCGGGCATGGGGCTGGGGTTGAGGCGAGGTGCGCACGGCGGCGGTGGATGGCGGGATTATAGCTTTTTTGGGTGTTTGGGTTGGGGGTGGGGGTGGCTTGGTTTGGTTCTGTTTGGTTTGGTTGGTCCCGGTTTCGCGGTGGTATGCCTGGATCGTCCCTGTGCGGGACCGCACCTACTTTTCTTTGCTCGCGCAAAGAAAAGTAGGCAAAAGAAAGCGCGTTTACACCGCTTCTTCGTAGCGAGTGGCGTCTATTCATTATCGGGTAGTGGTCCGCGCACGATTTGAGTTGCCGCACCGCTTTACTTGGTGACAGGGCAGTCATTCGTTCCGGCTGTTCGCTTCGCGATAGCCGACGGGCACAGCCCCGTCTTTTTCTCTCGGCGTCATTCGCGCGCTGCACTCCGTCGGTCACAAAACCCACTTTCCTGGCATCCGCCGGTATGGTTGCGCGCGCAAAATTCCTGGCAACTCGGAGCGTCGAAACCATCGCGAAGGAGGGTGGGCGGTCCGGGGCAAACCGGGTTTTGGGCCGGACGCGGGAAGGGTCGTTAAGGCGGGAAAATCGTGTGGCGTGAACGGGCTTTGAGCTGACGCCGGAACCGTCGTTAAACCGGCCGAATGGTGTGGCGAAAACCGGGCTTCGAGTCGGCGCTGGAACCGTCGAAGCGGCGGCCAAACGACGTGGCGAAAATGGAGCCTGTAAGCGATTTTGTGTCTGCGAGTCATATGATTGCCCGCAACGGGCCAAGGAGAGTCATATGGCAACGCGCAAGACGAGGAGCCGGTTCGATCCGGCGGTGCTGGACGAACTGCTCAAGGGGCAGGATCCGCAGACGGTCCTGCGTTCGCAGGGCCTGCTCGGCGAACTCAAGAAGGCGCTGGCCGAGCGCATGCTCAACGCCGAGATGGACGTGCATCTGGACCAGCCGCTCGAGCACGACGCGGGCAACCACCGCAACGGATCGAGCGCGAAGACCGTGCTCAGCGAGGACGGCCCGCTGGAGCTGGCGATTCCCCGCGATCGCCACGGCCGCTTTGATCCGGCGCTCATCGGCAAATACCAGCGCCGCTTTCCCGGCTTCGACCAGAAGATCATCGCGCTGTACGCGCGCGGCATGAGTACGCGCGATATCCAGGCCCACGTGGCCGAACTCTACGGCCTGGAGATCTCGCCCGAGCTGGTGTCGGCGGTCACCGACGCGGTGCTCGACGAGGTCCGGGCCTGGCAGGAGCGCCCGCTCGATCCGGTGTATGCGCTGGTCTATTTCGATGCGCTGCGCGTGAAGATCCGCGATGAGGGGCTGGTGCGCAACAAGGCCGTGTATCTGGCCATCGGCGTGAACTGTGAGGGCTACCGCGACGTGCTGGGCATCTGGATCGAGCACACCGAGGGCGCCCGGTTCTGGCTCAGGGTGATGAGCGAGCTGAAGGCGCGCGGCACGCGCGACATCCTGATCGCGGTGGTCGACGGGCTCAAGGGGTTTCCGGAGGCGATCGTGTCGGTGTTCCCGCAGACGGTGGTCCAGACCTGCATCGTGCACCTGCTGCGCAACTCGATGCAGTTCGCCACCTGGAAGGAGCGCGCCGCGCTGGCCGCCGCGCTCAGGCCGGTCTACACCGCGACGGGCGCCGAGGCGGCCGAACAGGAACTGGCGCGCTTCGAGGCCGGCGAGTGGGGCCAGCGCTACCGGGCGATCGTGCCGATGTGGCGACGGCAGTGGGAAGAGGTCGTGCCGTTCTTTGCGTTCACCGCGCCGGTACGCACGCTGATCTACACGACCAACGCGATCGAGAGCCTGCACAGCCAGGTGCGCAAATCGATCCGCAACAAGGGCCACTTTCCATCCGACGAAGCCGCGCTCAAACTCATCTGGCTGAGCCTGCGCTACATCGTCGGCAAGTGGACCAACCGGCCCCTGTGCTGGAGCGCGGCGCGAACGGAGTTCGCCATCCAGTTTGAAGACCGCTTTACTGTCGGGCCATGAGTACCATGACTCGCACACAAAATTTCTGACAGGCTCCGAAAATGGGTTTTTGAAGTGGGCTACCGCCGCGAAGCGGGCGGGATGTGCGGGTGCGGACCACCACGTCAGGCGGCGCGGCAGCTCCAAACGTGCGCGGTCCACTACCCGTTCTGAAAGGACGCCACTCGCTACGAAGTGTCGGTGTAAACGCGCTTTCTTTTGCCTACTTTTCTTTGCGCGAGCAAAGAAAAGTAGGTGCGGTCCCGCACAGGGACGATCCAGGCGGACCACCGCGAAACCGGGACAACCGAGCGCAAAACCGAAGCCGAAGGGCGGAGAAAAAACCGAGAGAGCGAGCGCGAAAGCAGCAACGCCGAGAAACAGGAGCAAGCCAAAAACCCAAAACCAGCAAAACCAGCAAAACCAGCAAAACCAGCAAAACCAGCAAAACCAGGCCAGCAAAAACCAGCAAAAACCAAACCCCACCGGAGGCAAAAACCCCAAAAGCCCCCGGCAAGGAAAAACCTGTTATTACGCCTGCTGCGGCTTATTAGAAAGCGCCAACCTCAACAGATCCGCCACCGTATTAACGTTCAGCTTCTCCATGATATTCGCGCGATGCGCCTCAACCGTCTTGATCGAAATGCCAAGATCATCGGCAATCTGCTTGTTCAACCGGCCGGCAATAATCCGCTCCAGCACCTGATGCTCACGCGCCGTCAGCTTGCCAAGACGTTCGGCCGCCGCACGCTGCTGCTGAACACTCGTGCTCTCGCTGCGTGCCTTGTCCAGCATCCGCTCGACCAGCTTGCGCAATTCGGCTTCGTCGAACGGCTTTTCGATAAAGTCCATCGCGCCTTTTTTCATCGTCGAAACCGCCATCGGCACATCGCCGTGGCCGGTCACGAAGATAATCGGCAGCAACGTGTTATCCGCAATCAAGCGTTCCTGTAATTCCAACCCGCTCATTCCCGACATCCGCACGTCGAGAATCAGACACGCAATCTGGCCCGGATGCTGATGCGGCTGCCAGGCGTCGATAAACTGCTCCGCGCTCGAAAAACACTGCACGCGATAACCGTTCGCCTCCAGCAGCCAGCGCAGCGAATCTCGCACGGCCTCGTCGTCGTCGACGACAAAGACAGTTTCCTGTGTGGTGACTGGGCTATTCATAGCTCTCCCGTAACGGTTTGTGGTTTCGGCGCCTGTGACCCGCCGTTGCTCGGGCCATCGGGCTCTCCAATAGGCAGACTGCAATGGAACGTGGCGCCTGTGACGTGGCCATCGGATTCGATGTTATTCACCACCCACAGACGGCCGCGATGCGATTCGATAATCGAACGGCAAATATTCAACCCCATGCCCATGCCGTCGGACTTGGTGCTGTAAAACGGTTCAAACAGACGCTCCGCGGTCGCTTCATCGACGCCCGGCCCTTGATCGACCACGCTGATGCAAACGAATCCGGCATCCAGCCTGACCACGACCCGAATCACCGGATCCACGGCATCGGGACGCGCATCATGCATCGCCTCAGCGCCGTTTTTCAACAGATTCACCAGAACCTGCTCGATCAGAACCGGATCGACGTAAATCACCGGCAGTCGCGAACGCATATCCGTCACGATCCGGATGCGCCGTTTGCGCGCTTCGATTTCGGCGAGTCCAACGGCGTCCGCGACAATATCCGATACACGGGTTGCCTGACGCTTCGGCTCGCTGCGTTTCACGAACTCGCGAATCCGCTTGATAATCATCCCGGCCCGCACCGCCTGCTGCGCGGTTTTCTCCAGAACCGGCAACAGATTATCGGATGTCGTCCGGCCAGATTTAACCAGTGCAACGGTTCCGGAGCAATAGTTATTAATCGCGGCGAGCGGCTGATTCAATTCGTGCGCGAGCGACGACGCCATTTCGCCCATCGTCATCAGGCGGCTCGTGAATTGAAGCTTCTCGTCCTGCTGACGCGCGAGTTCCTGCGCCTGCTTGCGGGTGGTGATATCCGTCGCGATCTGCATTTGCGCCAGATGGCCGTCCACCCACTGAATATACTGACGCCGCACTTCAAACCATTTCTGGATGCCCTGCACATACACTTCCTGTGCGTCGGCGGTGCTTTCTGTCAACGCGGCGGCGGGCAGGCCCGCGTAGGTGTCCACCATGTCGATCGAGTCGGACGACGCCTGCGAACTGTCGAATCCGCCGCCCGCCAGCTCCAGATGTCCGTCCGGGCGAATGCCGAACAGATGCCGGTAATACCGGTTCGCGAACAGCAGTTCCGCTTCGTCGGCGGCGAGCACGGACACGGCGGCGTCGAGACTTTCGAGCACGGTCGTGAAGCGCTCGTGCGCGGCGGCGAGTTCCTCGCGCGCCCGTTTCGGCTCGGTGATGTCGGTCATCGACGACATCCAGCCGGTCTGACGCCCCGAACTGTCGATCAGCGGCGACACGTAAAGCCGTGCGTGGAACGACGTGCCGTCCTTGCGCCGCACGCGCAATTCGAAACCGGACGACGGCGCCTTGCCGCGCAGCGTCATGTCGAGTTGACGCTGCATTTCCGGATACGCGTCGCGTGGCCAGTACGGGAAGGGCGCGTTCTTGCCGACCAGATCGCCTTCGTCCCAGCCGGTCATCCGGCAAAACGCCGGATTCACGTGCGTGATACGGCCGTGCATGTCGAGCACGCGCATGCCGATCAACACCGAATTTTCCATCGCACGCCGGAAAAACGCTTCCGCGTACAGCGCCTGCTGCGCCTCGAAACGTTGCCGCGTGTGCTTCCACAGGCTCCACAGACTCCACAGGACGAAACACGAGAGCCCGGCGACCAGCCAGACCAGCGTGTTGTTCGTGAAGTTCGTCATCTGCGGATACGCGTACACGCGCACCGACACGCCCTGGCCGGGCGGATCGAGCGGCAGATCGTAAAACGCGTCGCGCGGCAGGCGCGGACGGCTCGACGTGGTCGCGAGCTCGCGATTATTCACATCGACGATCGAAATCTTGTACTTCGCCGACAACTCCTGCGGAATGTCGCGCTTGAGCATGCCCTCGATCGAGAACACGGCGGCAATCGAGCCGAGGAAGTCGCGGTCGCGATAAACCGGCGTCTGCAGCGTGATGTAGCCGTTGCCGAGGTCGTCGTAGATCAGCGGCGAATAGACCTGGCGGCGCGTGGCGCGCGCTTCGGCGAACGCGGCTTTGACTGCTTCGTCCATCTGCTGGTCGTTCGGACGGGCAAGGCGCTGACCGAGAACCGGCAGTGCGGTGTCCGGCCAGCGCGGCTGCTGCTGGCTCGTGTACCAGTTCAGATACAGGATTTCCGGATGACCCTGCATGATGTCGCCGGTCGAAATCTGGAACGAATGCGGGTCGGCATGGCCGACCGACAGATCGCGCGACAGCGACTGGATCTGCTCCTGCGCGCTGGTCATGGACAGCCGGATCTGCTGCTGCGCCCATGCGACATTTCGATACAGCGTGTCTTCTTGCTGTTGTTGCTCGCGCCGGTTAAGGCTCCACAAAATCAGGCTCATGACGACCAGGAACACCAGGATCGACAAAAGCGGGGTGAGCAGATAGGAATTGGACCACCACGGTCCGTGGTGCCAGCGGGACGGCGACGTATCCGCCGGCGAACCGGACGGTCGCGCCGAGCGTGCGAATAGCCGTTCGGTCAACATGGCAGGCATTGTAGCGCACGGTGCAATCGGCAAATGGCGCAAAAAAGAGCGGAAAGTCACGTTATTCGGCGCAAACTAGCCGACGTATCCGCTGATCGTCCGTTAGATCACGGTGCGTCGCAGCAATTTTCCGCATTATGGGAAGTGATCTCGCAATTCGAAAATTATGTTGCGCTGACGCCGACCCCCTAATTACAATCGGCCCCGAAGCTGCCGCGGCCGGGCCTCGTCCGCGCGTTGTCCAAACAAAGCGTTCCTTATTTTCAGGAGACGAGCATGTCCGCTGTACCCGACGAAGTCATGAAATATGTCGCCGCCGAGAAAGACGACGATCCCCAGGAAACCGGCGAATGGCTTGAAGCGCTGGATGGCGTGATTTCTGCTGTTGGCCCCGATCGCGCCCACTACCTGATCGAAAAGCAGATCGAATTCGCGCGCGTGCATGGCGAACATCTGCCGTTCTCGGCCAATACCCCGTACATCAACACGATTCCCGTTGGCCGCCAGGCGCAAATCCCCGGCGACCAGGACATCGAACACCGCATCCGCTCGTACACGCGCTGGAACGCCATCGCGATGGTGCTGCGCGCGGGCAAGGATACGAACGTCGGTGGTCACATCGCGTCGTTCGCGTCGGCCGCGACGCTGTACGACGTCGGCTACAACCACTTCTGGCACGCTCCGTCGGCTCAGCATGGCGGCGATCTCGTGTTCGTCCAGGGTCACTCGTCGCCGGGCGTCTACTCGCGCGCGTTCCTGCTCGGCCGTCTGACCGAGAACCAGCTCGACAACTTCCGTCAGGAAGTCGGCGGCGAAGGCATTTCGTCGTACCCACACCCGTGGCTGATGCCGGACTTCTGGCAGTTCCCGACCGTCTCGATGGGCCTCGGCCCGATCATGGCGATCTATCAAGCCCGCTTCATGAAGTACATGCAGGCGCGCGGCATCACGCAAACGCAAGGCCGTAAGGTCTGGGCGTTCCTCGGCGACGGCGAAACCGACGAACCGGAATCGCTCGGCGCGATCGGCATGGCCGGCCGCGAACGCCTCGACAACCTCGTCTTCGTGATCAACTGCAATCTGCAGCGTCTCGACGGCCCGGTGCGCGGCAACGGCAAGATCATCCAGGAACTGGAAAGCGAATTCCGCGGCGCAGGCTGGAACGTGATCAAGGTCATCTGGGGCAGCCGCTGGGATGCGCTGTTCCAACGCGACAAGTCGGGCGCGCTGATGCGCCGGATGATGGAAGTCGTCGACGGTGAATATCAGACGTACAAGTCGGAATCCGGCGCGTATGTGCGCGAGCATTTCTTCAACACGCCGGAACTGAAGGCGCTGGTTGCAGACTGGTCCGACGCCGACGTGTGGAACCTGAACCGTGGCGGCCACGATCCGCACAAGATCTACGCGGCATTCCAGGAAGCGTCCAACTCGAAGGGCCAGCCGACCGTCATCCTCGCGAAGACGATCAAGGGCTACGGGATGGGCGAAGCCGGTCAGGCAATGAACATCACCCACCAGCAGAAGAAGATGCAGGTGGATCAGCTGAAGAAATTCCGCGACCAGTTCAGCCTGCCGATCGCCGACGACGCGCTCGTCAACGTGCCGTACCTGAAGTTCGAAGAAGGTTCGAAAGAACTGGAATACATGCGCGCCCGTCGTCAGGAGCTCGGCGGTTATCTGCCGGCGCGTCGCCAGAAGGCGGAATCGCTGCCGGTGCCGGCGCTGTCCGCATTCGAACCGCTGCTCAAGGGCACGGGCGAAGGCCGCGAGATCTCCACGACGATGGCGTTCGTGCGGATCCTGAACATCCTGCTGAAGGACAAGGCGCTGGGTAAGCGCGTGGTGCCGATCGTCCCGGACGAATCGCGTACCTTCGGTATGGAAGGTCTGTTCCGTCAGATCGGTATCTGGAATCAGGACGGCCAGAAGTACGTGCCGGAAGATTCCGACCAGCTGATGTTCTACCGTGAGTCGGAATCCGGTCAGATCCTGCAGGAAGGCATCAACGAAGCCGGTGGTATGTGTGACTGGATCGCCGCCGCGACGTCGTACTCGACGCACGGCGAGACGATGATCCCGTTCTACATCTTCTACTCGATGTTCGGCTTCCAGCGCATCGGCGATCTGGCATGGGCGGCGGGCGACATGCGCGCACGCGGCTTCCTGCTGGGCGGCACCGCTGGCCGCACGACGCTGAACGGCGAAGGTCTGCAACACGAAGACGGCCACTCGCTGATGTGGGCCGCTTCGGTGCCGAACTGCGTGAGCTACGACCCGACGTTCGGTTACGAACTCGCGGTCATCATGCAGGACGGTCTGCGCCGCATGGTGCAGGACCAGGAAGACGTGTACTACTACATCACGGTGATGAACGAGAACTACGAACACCCTGCGATTCCGCAGGGCAACGTAGAGACGATCGCGTCGGACATCATCAAGGGTATGTATTCGTTCAAAAAGACGGATGCCGACAAGAAGACGCCGCACGTCCAGCTGATGGGCGCGGGCACGATCTTCAACGAAGTGATCGCCGCCGCCGAGCTGCTGAAGAACGACTGGGGCGTCAACGCCGACCTCTGGAGCGTTCCGAGCCTGACCGAACTGGCCCGCGAAGGTCACGAAGTCCAGCGCTTTAACCTGCTGCATCCGCTCGAAGAGAAGAAGGTGTCGCACGTCGAGAAGCTGCTGAAGGATGCGCCGGGTCCGGTGATCGCGTCGACCGACTACATCCGCGCGCTGACCGAGCAGATCCGTGCATTCGTGCCGCAACGCTTCGTCGTGCTGGGTACGGACGGTTTCGGCCGCTCGGACACGCGTGAAAAGCTGCGTCACTTCTTCGAAGTCGATCGTTACTGGGTCACGGTCGCGGCCCTCAACGCACTGGCTGACGAAGGCACGATCGAGCGCAAGGTCGTCGCCGAGGCGCTGAAGAAGTACAGCCTCGATCCGTCCAAACCCAACCCGATGACCGTCTAAGGCATCTTCCCCGAGTGCCTTGCGTGCGCCGCCTGCCCGAAAGGGCGGGCGGGCGCGCGCGGCCCAGGAGACACTAACAATGAGTCAAGCGATCGAAGTCAAGGTGCCGGACATCGGCGATTACAAGGACATTCCTGTGATCGAGGTGCTGGTGAAGGCGGGTGACACCGTCGAGAAAGAGCAGTCGCTCGTTACGCTCGAATCGGACAAGGCCACGATGGACGTGCCGAGTTCGGCAGCGGGCGTCGTCAAGGAAGTGAAGGTCAAGGTCGGCGACAACGTGTCGGAAGGCGTGTTGATCGTCGTGCTGGAAGCCTCCGGTGGCGCGGCTGCGCCGGCCCCGGCTGCGGCTCCCGCACCGGCGCCTGCCGCTGCGCCCGCTCCGGCTGCGGCGCCTGCACCGGCTGCCGCACCTGCGGCAAGCGGCGGCGTGCAGGAAGTGAAGGTCCCGGATATCGGCGACTACAAAGACATTCCCGTGATCGAAATCTCGGTGAAGGTCGGCGATCGCGTCGAGAAAGAGCAGTCGCTGGTGACGCTCGAATCCGACAAGGCGACGATGGACGTGCCGAGTTCGGCAGCGGGCGTCGTCAAGGAAGTGAAGGTCAAGGTCGGCGATAACGTGTCGGAAGGCAGCGTGATCGTCGTGCTGGAAGCGGACGGCAGCGCAGCCGCTGCGGCACCGGCACCGGCCGCCGCACCGCAGGCCGTCGAAAAGCCGTCCGACGCACCGGCCACGCCGAGCCCCGCACCGGCACAGCCGTCGGCGCTCGCGCAGGCGCCGCTGATTCCGGCAGGCGAAGGCGGTTCGCGCGGCGCGAGCCACGCATCGCCGTCGGTGCGCAAGTTCGCACGCGAACTGGGCGTCGACGTTGCACGCGTCAAGGGTACGGGTCCGAAGGGCCGCATTACGCAAGCGGACGTCACGGCGTTCATCAAGGGCGTGATGTCGGGCGCGCAGGCAGCGCCGGCCGCAGGCGCCGCACCGGCAGCAGCGGGTGGCGGTCTGACTGTGCTCGCATGGCCGAAGGTCGATTTCGCGAAGTTCGGCCCGGTCGATCCGAAGCCGTTGTCGCGTATCAAGAAGATCTCGGGCGCGAATCTGCATCGCAACTGGGTGATGATCCCGCACGTCACGAACAACGACGAAGCGGACATCACGGAACTGGAAGCGCTGCGTGTGACGCTGAACAAGGAACACGAAAAGTCCGGCGTGAAGTTCACGATGCTGGCGTTCGTGATCAAGGCAGTCGTCGCCGCGCTGAAGAAATTCCCGACGTTCAACGCGAGCCTCGACGGCGACAACCTGGTGTTCAAGCAGTACTACCACGTTGGTTTCGCCGCCGATACGCCGAACGGTCTGGTCGTGCCGGTCATTCGCGACGCGGACAAGAAGGGTCTGGTCGATATCGCGAAGGACATGGCCGAACTGTCGAAGCTCGCCCGCGACGGCAAGCTGAAGCCGGACCAGATGCAAGGCGGTTGCTTCTCGATTTCGTCGCTGGGCGGAATTGGCGGCACGAACTTCACGCCGATCATCAACGCGCCTGAAGTCGCGATCCTGGGCTTGTCGCGTGGCGCGATGAAGCCGGTTTGGGACGGCAAGCAGTTTGTGCCTCGCCTGACGCTGCCGTTGTCGCTGTCGTACGACCATCGTGTGATCGACGGGGCGGAAGCGGCGCGCTTCAATGCGTATCTGGGTGCGATTCTTGCCGATTTCCGGCGTGTGATGCTGTGATTCTGTTGCGCGTGGCGCCTGACTGGATTGTTCGGGCGCTACCTTGAAACCTGCTTTCGCGTCAGCCCTGATCGCGTCGCCCCTGTGCGGGGTGGCACCTACTTTTCTTTGCCGCGGCAAAGAAAAGTAGGCAAAAAAAAGCCGCTTACACCCGGCCTGCTTTCTGACTTGCTGGTGTGCTTTTTTGGGTTGTCGTTTTTTTGCCGGTTTCTCTCAACGGGTCGATATAGAAGGGGACACCATGAGTCTCGTCGAAGTGAAAGTGCCGGATATCGGTGACTTCAAGGACGTCGATGTCGTCGAAGTCAATATCAAGGCCGGCGATGTCATCGAGAACGAACAGGCGCTGATGACGCTGGAATCCGATAAGGCTTCCATCGAAGTACCCAGCGATACCGCCGGTACGGTCAAGGAAGTCAAAATCAAAGCGGGTGACAAGGTCTCTCAAGGCATGGTCATCGCTATCGTCGAAACCGCCGGCGAAGCTGCCGCGCCCGCCAAGGCCGCTGAGAAAGCGCCTGCCGCGGCGCCGGCTGCCGCACCTGCACCTGCTGCAGCACCGGCTCCGGCCGCTGCCGCTGCCGCTGCGCCGCAAGCGGCGAGTTTCGGTGGCAATGCCGATGTCGAATGCGACATGCTCGTGCTCGGCGCCGGTCCCGGCGGCTACTCGGCAGCGTTCCGCGCGGCCGATCTGGGCATGAAGACGGTGATCGTCGAGCGCTATTCGACGCTCGGCGGCGTGTGTCTGAACGTCGGTTGTATTCCGTCGAAAGCCTTGCTGCACACCGCGCTCGTCATCGACGAAGCGGAAGCGCTGGCATCGCACGGGATCACGTTCGGCAAGCCGCAGATCGATCTCGACAAACTGCGCGACTTCAAGTCGGGCGTCGTCAAGAAGCTGACGGGCGGTCTCGCCGGTATGGCCAAGGCGCGCAAGGTCGAAGTCGTCACGGGCGTCGGCTCGTTCGTCGGTCCGAACCACATCGAAGTGGTCGGCGACAGCGGCAAGAAGGTCGTCAAGTTCAAGCAGGCGATCATCGCCGCCGGTTCGCAAGCGGTGAAGCTGCCGTTTATGCCGGAAGATCCGCGCGTGGTCGATTCGACCGGCGCGCTCGAACTGCGCCAGATTCCCGAGCGCATGCTCGTGATCGGCGGCGGCATCATCGGTCTGGAAATGGCGACGGTCTATGCGACGCTCGGCGCGAAGATCGACGTGGTCGAAATGCTCGACGGCCTGATGGCCGGCGCGGACCGCGATCTGGTCAAGGTCTGGGAGAAGTACAACAGCAAGCGTTTCGCGAACGTCATGCTGAAGACCAAAACCACCAAGGCCGAAGCGAAAGAAGACGGCATCTACGTGTCGTTCGAAGGCGAAAAGGCGCCGGCCGAAGCGCAGCGCTACGACCTCGTGCTGGTTGCGGTGGGCCGCAGCCCGAACGGCAAGAAGATCGGCGCGGACAAGGCCGGCGTGGCGGTGACGGATCGCGGTTTTATCGACGTCGACAAGCAGTTGCGCACCAACGTGCCGCACATCTTCGCGATCGGCGATGTGGTCGGTCAACCGATGCTCGCGCACAAGGCCGTGCATGAAGGTCACGTCGCGGCTGAAGCGGCGCACGGCGAGAAGGCGTACTTCGACGCGTTGCAGATTCCGTCGGTCGCTTACACGGACCCGGAAGTGGCGTGGGCCGGCAAGACCGAAGACCAGCTGAAGGCCGAAGGCGTCAAGTTCGGCAAGGCAGTGTTCCCGTGGGCCGCATCGGGCCGCGCGATCGCCAACGGCCGCGACGAAGGTTTCACGAAGCTGCTGTTCGACGAGGAAACGCATCGGGTGATCGGCGGCGGGATCGTCGGTCTGAATGCGGGCGACCTGATCAGCGAAGTGTGTCTGGCGATCGAAATGGGCGCGGACGCGACGGATATCGGCAAGACGATCCATCCGCATCCGACACTCGGCGAATCGGTCGGCATGGCCGCTGAACTGTACGAAGGTGTCTGTACGGATCTGCCGCCGCAGAAAAAGAAGTAATCGCGTGACGCGCCGCGCGTGCCGCAAGGCATGGGCGGTGGCGGCTAGTGGCGGTGAAATGAAAAAAGCGCGCTCAACCGAGCGCGCTTTTTCTTTTTGGCAGAACCGTCCAGGCAAAAAAAATCCCGGACGGAGCCGGGTGAACGATACGTTGGATACTGTCGACGTATCGGAGCGTCGATCGATGCGTCATCCGCGTGGAGCGAAAAATGCACGACGCTGTTGCTGACGTGAGCGCGCGCAGCAGGCTTGGGCCGGCCGTGCGCGCAAATTCATTTAGACAGCCTTCTTCACCGAGCGCGAAGCTTGTGCTGCAGCTTGCGTAGCAGCCTTCGAAGCGGCCGTAGCGGCTGCATTGAAGTTGCTTTCGGCGATTTCGACAGCCTGGCGGGTTGCCTTGTGAACCGTTTCGTACGTGGTGTTGGCGGCGGTGATCGCCGACTTCATCACGGCGACAGCGGTTTCCGAGCCGGCCGGTGCGTTCTTCGCGACGTTGTCGACGAGTGCCTGCACCTTCTTGTTCTGCTCTTCGAGCTGGGCTTCAGCGACGCGGGTGAATTCACCTTGCGTTGCGGAGACGATTTCATACACGTGACGGCCGTACGACAGCATTTTTTCAGCGACCGGTTGCGTCAGGCTGGCCTGCAACGACAGCAGTTCCTGCGCGTCCTTAACCGACAACGCACGTTGCGCATTTTCCTGGCTTTCCGCGAGCGTCGATTTCACGACTTGCAGATTCAGCTCAACCAGCTTTTCGACGCCTTCAAATGCTTTGGTGGTCAGGCCGAACAGCGTATCGAGGTTGGCTTTCTGGGCTGCGGCGAATTGCTCAGGGGTCAGCAGAGTCATGTTTACGCTCCTGGATTGCGGTCCATCTGGCGCAGACCGCGTGGGTTAATGGCAAGCCGGCAGGGCCGTTTTGCCCGGTCACAACGATTTGTGCGTTGCAACAATGGTTCTCATTTTAGGACGCTGCCGATGGATGTCAAGGGCTTTTTTGTGCGTTGCACAATGAATGGAATGCCTTGATAAAACAGAAGGTTAGGGCGCGCTTCTGTCTGAGAATTGACGGAAATTTGACCGGAAAAGCGCTCGGAATGCGGGCTGCCCGGCATTTCTTGCCGAAGCGCGAACAGCGCGTGTCGGCTAACGCTGTCAGAATGCGCTTTGTGTGTGACAGAAACATAACGCAGGCACGTAGGATTACACCTTAGTCGTTGATGTAAACCAGATCGCTCGACGGAACGTTAATCCTACAACCCGGTCGAAACCGCGATGCCTGGGTCCCCGGCGGGTGCTTAACACCGCTGGTTAAACGACCTGGAAAGTGTCGCGCGCACCCGGCGCGTTCTGTGCCGGATGCATTCGAACCTTGCTGTGCCTCCCGGTGTAAATCCTGGTCAAGTTTTCGCGCGTCGCGTCGTTAAATCTGTCGGATGATCTGTCATTGCAGGTCTGGATGGGTGCCACGCGGGTTGCGAAAGGGCCGCAAGCCCGATCGATTTTTCCGATCGGGTGTCAGATGCTGATTGCGTTTAAGCAATCGTTGCTGACAAGCCGGATTAAGGAGCGCCCTTAAGTGCTTAATATTGCTAATTTTTCGTTGTTTTACTACACTTGCGGAACCCTCTGGCCGCTCCTTACCGAACATCAATGAAAACCGACATGTTTTCGTCGCTAAAAATGCTTCACAGCGCGGCTCGCGGCACCGCGCTGTCGGTGGCCGTTTCGATGGTCATCACTGCGGCGTTTGCCGCGCCGGTCGATGCGTTCGCCGCATCCACCGCGACTCACGCCAAATCCTCCAAATCCAAGAAAGCCGCTGCCAAAGCGGGCGCCAGGCCGGTCGCGAAAACCGCGTCGGACAAGTCGTCGAAAGTGGTGAAAGCCGCTGCGGACGACGACGCCCCGCGCGCCACCGGCAAGCGCAGCAAGCGCGTCGCGTACACGATGAACGGTCATCACCGTTCGGTGGTGCGCCGCGTCGCTTTCGAGCCGCGTCAACCGACGGTCGGTCAGGCATTTGGCCTGCACGAAACGCCGGATGCGCTGGCGCTGCGTTCGAGCGTCGCTTACGTGATCGACCAGAACACCGGCGAATCGCTGTTCGACAAGAACTCGCGCGCGGTGGTGCCGATCGCTTCCATCACCAAGCTGATGACCTCGATGGTCGTGCTCGATTCGAAGGAATCGATGACCGAGCAGATCGAAGTCACCGACGAAGACCGCGACTACGAGAAGAACACCGGCTCGCGTCTGTCGGTCGGGTCGGTGCTGTCGCGTGAAGATATGTTGCACATCGCGTTGATGGCGTCGGAAAACCGTGCGGCGGCTGCGTTGTCGCGCTATTTCCCGGGCGGCCGTCCGGCGTTCCTGATGGCAATGAACGCCAAGGCCAAGCAACTCGGCATGACCGACACGCACTTCGAAAACCCCACGGGTTTGACGAGCCAGAACGTGTCGAGCGCGCGCGATCTCGTGAAGATGGTCAACGCGGCGTATCAATATCCGCTGATCCGCAAGTTCTCGACGGATCACAGCTACGAGGTCTACACCGGCAAGCGTTCGCTGGCTTATAACAGCACGAACGCACTGGTGCGCAACCCCACGTGGGATATCGGTCTGCAGAAGACCGGCTTCATCAACGAAGCGGGCGAGTGCCTCGTGATGCAGGCAACCATCCACAACCGCCCGATGATCATGGTGCTGCTCGACTCGTCGGGCAAGTACTCGCGTTTCGCTGACGCGACGCGTCTGCGTACGTGGCTCGACAACGGCGGCGAACAGCGCATCACCAGCGCGGACGCTGGCGGTTCGGGTACCTGATCCCGACGGCGCGCCCAATAAAAAAGCCCGGCATTGCCGGGCTTTTTTTCGTCTGTACTTTTACGACAGCGACGGATGCGCGTCGCCGGTCGGACCTTGCGGGTGATACCCCAGCGATTCCGAAATCATCAGCGCGGTCTTGCTCAGCTGACCGAGCCAGGAATCCTGCAGACGATCGGCCGGCGCCGACAGCGACAAACCGGCGACCAGCTTGCCGGTGTCGTCGTAAATGCCGGCGGCGATGCAACGCACGCCGAGTTCGAGTTCTTCGTTGTCGCGCGCGGACGACTGCTGGCGCACGTGGCTCAGTTCGCGCTCGAGCTTGCCGAGATCCGTGATGCTGTTTTGCGTGTGGCCCGACAGGCCGGTGCGGGTTGCGTAGGCGCGCACGCGGGTGGATTCGTCGGCGGCGAGGAACAGCTTGCCCACCGACGTCAGATGCAGCGGCGCGCGTCCGCCGATCGCGCGAACCACCTGCATGCCCGAGCGTTCGGAATAGGCGCGTTCGATATACACGATTTCGTCGCCCTGACGCACCGACAGATTCACCGTTTGTCCCGTCAGCCGATGCAGTTCGCGCATCGGCGTCAACGCCGCGTCGCGCACGGACAGCCGCGCCTTGACCAGATTTCCGAGTTCGAGCAGTCGCATGCCCAACCGGTACGTGCCCGGATCCGACCGGTCGACCAGACGGCAGGTCACCATGTCGTTCAGGATGCGGTGTGCGGTGGACGGGTGCAGCTCGGTGCGCAGCGCGAGTTCTTTCAGGCTGACCGGGTCGCTATGGGCGGCGAGGGCGTCGAGGAGCCGCATCATGCGCTCGATCACCTGGATCGAAGTTTTTGGATCCGGGTTCGTGTCGCTCATGGGGGAAATTGGTTGACGCGTCAAACAGCGGAGAATTGATTGTATCTCGTATCGTGAAAAAAGCGAACGCCGTTCGAGGCACGCCTCCAATTCCCGATAAATAGGCCAAACGGCCAGCAGCGTTGGTGTTGTGCGCAAAACAGCGGATAATCAGGCACGTTTTGCCGGAGGAGGGCTCATGCGAGTTGGATTGTTCGTCACCTGCCTGATCGACCTGATGCGGCCCGAAATTGGGTTCTCGGTCATCAAGCTGCTGGAACACGCTGGATTCGAAGTGATCGTGCCACCGGCGCAGACGTGTTGCGGACAGCCCGCTTACAACTCGGGCGAGCGCGGTATCGCGCGCGATCTGGCCGAAAAGACGCTGCGTGAATTCGAACAGTTCGACTACGTCGTGGTGCCGTCGGGGTCGTGCGGCGGGATGATTCGCGAGCATTACGCCGACCTGTTCCGCGACGATCCGCAAATGGCCGGGCGGTTCGGCCGGTTGCGCCCGAAGGTCTACGAACTGACCGATTTCCTCGTCAATGTCGCGAAGGTCGAATTGCCGCGCGGCGAGTTTCAGGGGCCGGTCACGTATCACGATTCCTGTTCCGGGCTGCGCGAACTCGGCGTCAAGCAGCAGCCGCGCGCGTTGCTCGCGCAAGTCGGCGTGCCGGTGACGGAGATGAAAGACTGCGAGCATTGCTGCGGTTTCGGCGGCACGTTCGCGATCAAATACGGTGACATTTCCACCGCGATCGTCGACGAAAAATGCGCGAATATAGCGGCCAGCGGCACCGGCGCGGTGGTGCTCGGCGATCTCGGCTGCATGCTCAATATAGAAGGGCGTTTGCGACGCACCGGCGACGCGACCACGCGCGTGCTGCATATCGCGCAAGTGCTGGCCGGCGACGCTTAAGCGGGCCGCGTGTTCCGAAGATCAACAGGGCTGCCATGCAAATCCAGTCGATGCAATTCAAGGCGCGCGCGGGACAGAAACTCGCCGATCAACGTCTGCAGCAAAACCTCACCAAACTCTCCACCAAGTTCGTGTCCGCGCGGGCCGACGCCATCACCGCGATCGATTTCCCGGCCACGCGCGCCGCGCTGAAAGAGCGCCGCAATCGCGCGCTGGAGAATCTCGACGTCTGGCTGGAAACCTTCGAGCGTGAAGCGACGCGGCGCGGCGTCACGGTGCTGTTCGCGGAAACCACGCAAGACGCGGCAAAGCTGATCGCCGATATCGCGAAGCGCCACGACGTGAAGAAGGTGATCAAGACCAAGTCGATGGTCACCGAAGAAATGCGCCTGAACGAGGTGCTCGGGCAGATGGGCGTGCAGTCCATTGAAACCGATCTCGGCGAATACATCCTGCAGATCAACGACAGCGAGCCGCCCAGCCACATCATCGCGCCGGTCGTCCATAAAGATAAGGACGAGATCGCCGATCTGTTCGCGAAGACCCATCAACGTCCGCGTCTGACCGAAATCACCGATATGACCCGCGAAGCGCGCGAAGTGTTGCGGCCGCATTTCATGTCGGCGGATATGGGCGTGACGGGCGGGAATTTCGTCGTCGCGGAGACGGGGTCGGTGGCGATCGTCACGAACGAGGGCAACGAAGGCATGTGCACGGTGATGCCGCGCGTGCACGTGGCCGTCACGGGCATCGAGAAAGTGCTGCCCACGCTCGAAGATCTCGCCACCGCAATGCGTCTGTTGCCGCGCTCGGCGACCGGCCAGGCAACGTCGAATTACTTCTCGGTGCTGACCGGTCCGCGCGGTCCCGGCGATCAGGACGGCCCGGAACATATGTATGTGGTGCTGGTGGACGGCGGGCGTACGGGGCTGATCGGCGGTGATTTTCAGGAAATGCTGCGCTGCATTCGCTGCGGCGCATGCATGAACCATTGTCCGGTGTACCAGAAGGTCGGCGGTCACGCGTACGGCTGGGTCTATCCGGGGCCGATGGGCTCGGTGCTGACGCCCAGTTACGTGGGTATCGACAAGGCGCTCGATCTGCCGCAGGCGGCAACGCTCTGCGGTGAATGCAACAGCGTATGTCCGGTCGGTATTCCGATCTCGGATCTGTTGCGCAAACTGCGCGAGAAGCAGGTCGAGCGACACCTGCGGCCGTGGCGCGAGCGCGTCGGGCTGGCGGTCTGGGGTTATCTCGCGCTTCACCCGGATGCGTATGCATTGCTGACGAAACTGGCCGTGCGCGTGCTCGAAAGACTGGGCGGACGCAATCGCGCGATCTCGAAGCTGCCGATGGCCAGCGGCTGGACCAATACGCGCGATATGCCCGCGCCGGTTGGGCGCACCTTCCGCGAGCTGTACGCCGCGCAGCGAAGCCATCTTGGCTGAAGCGTGACTGGCGCGGTCCAGACCGCGTGGTTTGCCAGGCAAATAAAAAACCGGACACCCTTACAGGTTGTCCGGTTTTCTTTTAGTGGTCGTGGGAGCGGTCGTTGGCGGTGCTGTTGCCGCCGCCGTTGCCCCGATTGCCGCCACCTCCACCGTTGCCGCGGCCGCCGCCGTTATTGCCTTGCTGCTGCGGCTGTGGCTGTTGTTGCGGACGAGCCTGCTGTGCCTGCGGCGGTGGATTGCCGCCGCCAGGGCCGCCGCTCACGGCCGGTGCTCCGCCGTGCCAGCCGCCACCCGACGGTCCGCCCGCGCGCGGCGGCGGATTGCCCTGATTACCCTGATTACCTTGATTGCCGCCGCCGTGCGGGCCGCCATTGTTAGGCGGCGGACGTCGCGAGTCATAGTCCGGCCGTCCACGATATCCGGGGCCGTATCCGCGATACGGGTACGTGTCGTAATACGCCGGGCCCGAATAGCCGCCGACGCCGTAATACGCATCCGGTTGCACAACTGCGCCGCCGTATGCACCGCCATACGCGCCGTCGTAGGCATCGCCATAACCCGGCGCGCCGTACGGCACGCCCACGCAGCCGCCGAGCAACAGAGTTCCCAGCGCGCCCGCAACACCCAAAAAACAGCTGAATCGTTTCATTAGTCGTATCACCACGAGACATTACATATCGATTAAGACAGCTTTCGACGCGATTTGTCTCGTGATGCTTTGTAGTAGTTTGTAAAGTTTGTAGCGGCCGTACGCTACCACAGCGCGTCGGGCATCGCTTCGGCCGTTGCGATAGGCATTGTTTATCAGGACGCAACGCAGTGTCTCAGTTCAACGGGTTTATCCCCATTGCTGCGTCCTCTATCATCTCGAATGGGCAAATTGGGTCACAAGCTCATGCGCCTTTAACGGGAAATCAACCATCATGAAAAAGACAATAGTGGTGTACTGGCCCTTGGCCATCGTGCTGTCGCTGGCTGCGGCGGCGCTTATCCATATCTGTGGCGATGTCGTGGCGCGCGCACATCAGGCGCCGCTCGCGGCGGACGAAGTGACGGCGCAGCTCGCGCGCGCGATTTCGTTCGGTCTCGTGGACGACGAAGCCGTCGCGGCGATCAAGCCGAGTTCGGCGCCGACCGGCATGTCGTCAGCGGCAACGACGCTGTAATGCGCGTCGCGGCGGATGTCGCCTGGCCGGCCCGCACTGGCGCGGACGCGAAACGTCCCCACAGCGGGTAAGGGCAACTGGCGTCTCGTCGGCGCGCTTTCAGACGCCTTTGTATAATCGCGGCACTTTCTGCCAACCGATGCGGACATTTCGCATTCGCTGCCTCTGATGAAAACGCTCGCGATCCTCTTCGTCTGTCTCGGGAACATCTGCCGTTCGCCGACTGCCGAGGGTGTGATGCGTCGCCTTGTGGCCGACGCGGGGCTGGCGGAGCGCATCGCGATCGATTCGGCCGGCACCGGTAACTGGCATATCGGCGCAGCACCCGACGAGCGCGCGCAGCACGCGGGCCGTCAGCGCGGCTACGAACTTGCCGAGTTGCGCGGCCGCCAGATCGGCGCTGTCGATTTCGAACGCTTCGACTTCGTGATTGCGATGGACGACGCCAACGTTGCCGCATTGCGCGCGGTCTGTCCGCCGTCGCAGCGCGACCGCATCCATCTGCTGATGGAATTCGTGCCGGCATCGGATCAGCGCTTCAATGGCACGCGCGAAGTCGCCGATCCGTATTTCGGCGGCGCTGCGGGTTTCGAAACGGTGCTCGATCAATGCGAGGCCGCCTGCGCGGGGCTGATCGAGACGCTGCGTCCGCGCCTCGTTGCCTGACAGGGCTTTCACGCGGCGGTTCGGCGTACGTCAAGGCTTGTCCCGCACGCGCAGCGGAACGCGCCAGAACACCTTGTCACAATTAAGTAATTGACCCAGATGGCGTCAGGGATACTTGACTAATTCAGTCATGTATTTATACTTGACGAAAATTGTCGAGAATAGTGATCCCCATCATGAGACTCACCACGAAAGGCCGTTTCGCCGTCACGGCGATGATTGACCTGGCACTGCGCCAGGAGCAGGGCCCGGTGACGCTCGCGGGTATCAGCCAGCGTCAGCATATTTCGCTTTCCTACCTCGAACAGCTGTTTGGCAAGTTGCGTCGCCACGAAATCGTGGAGTCGGTGCGCGGGCCGGGCGGCGGCTACAACCTCGCGCGCCGTGCCGAAAACGTCACGGTGGCGGACATCATCATCGCCGTCGATGAGCCGCTCGACGCCACCCAGTGCGGTGGCAAGGGCTCGTGCGAAGGCACCAAGCAGCACGACGGCCACTGCATGACGCACGAACTCTGGTCTACGCTGAATCAGAAGATGGTCGAGTACCTGGATTCGGTGTCGCTCAAAGATCTCGTCGATCAGCAACGCTCGCGCGAAGGCGCGCCTGCCGTGCTGCGCGACCGTCGCAGCGAAACGGCCGCGGCGGAACCCGCCCGCGCCGCGCCGCTCGGCCCGAACTCAGTATTCAATATGGCCGGTTCATAGGCGTCGCACCCAAGCCATAAGCGCGCAACCTTGAATCAGAAGCCAAGCATAGAACGTCCCCCGGAGCGATTGATGAACAACGATATTCCCCACCTGCCCATTTACATGGACTACAGCGCCACGACGCCGGTCGATCCGCGCGTGGTGGACAAGATGATCCCGTACCTGCGTGAACAGTTCGGCAATCCGGCGTCGCGTAGTCACGCCTACGGCTGGGATGCGGAGCGGGCGGTCGAAGAAGCGCGCGAGAACGTCGCGGCGCTGGTTCACGCCGATCCGCGCGAAATCGTCTGGACCTCGGGCGCGACGGAGTCGAACAACCTGGCCATCAAGGGTGCGGCGCACTTCTACAAGGGCAAGGGCAAGCACATCATCACCGTGAAGACCGAGCACAAGGCTGTGCTGGACACCACGCGTGAGCTGGAGCGCGAAGGCTTCGAAGTCACGTATCTGGACGTCAAGGACGACGGCCTGCTCGACCTCGACGTGTTCAAGGCGGCGATCCGCCCGGACACGATTCTCGTGTCGGTGATGCACGTGAACAATGAAATCGGCGTGGTTCAGGATATCGCCGCGATCGGCGAGATCACGCGTGAGAAGGGCATCATTTTCCACGTCGATGCCGCGCAAGCGACCGGCAAGGTCGAGATCGACCTGCAAAAGCTGAAGGTCGACCTGATGTCGTTCTCGGCGCACAAGACGTACGGCCCGAAGGGCATCGGCGCGCTGTTCGTGCGTCGCAAGCCGCGTATCCGCATCGAAGCGCAGATGCACGGCGGCGGTCACGAGCGCGGCATGCGTTCGGGCACGCTGGCCACGCACCAGATCGTCGGAATGGGCGAAGCGTTCCGCATCGCACGCGAAGAAATGGCGACGGAAAACGAACGCATCCGCATGCTGCGCGACCGTCTGCTGCGCGGCCTGTCGGAAATGGAAGAAACCTATGTGAACGGCGACATGGACCATCGTGTGCCGCACAACCTGAACATCAGCTTCAACTTCGTCGAAGGCGAGTCGCTGATCATGGCGGTGAAGGACGTGGCGGTATCGTCGGGTTCGGCGTGCACGTCGGCGTCGCTGGAACCGTCTTACGTGCTGCGCGCGCTGGGTCGCAACGACGAACTCGCGCATAGCTCGATCCGTTTCACGGTCGGCCGTTTCACGACCGAGCAGGATGTCGATTACGTGATCAATCTGCTGAAAAGCAAGATTGCGAAGCTGCGCGATCTGTCGCCGCTTTGGGAAATGTACAAGGACGGCATCGATATCTCGACCATCCAGTGGGCCGCGCACTAAGCGCCTCCCGCACGACGTCGAATCGAATAGAACGCAGCTTCAACCGAATCAAGGAGTGTCATCATGGCTTATAGCGACAAGGTTCTGGATCACTACGAAAACCCGCGCAACGTCGGTTCGTTCGCGAAAGACGACGACGCAGTTGGCACCGGCATGGTCGGCGCACCGGCTTGCGGCGACGTGATGAAGTTGCAGATCCGCGTGGGCGCGGACGGCATCATCGAAGACGCGAAGTTCAAGACGTACGGCTGCGGTTCGGCCATCGCGTCCAGCTCGCTCGTCACCGAATGGGTGAAGGGCAAGACGCTGGATCAGGCAATGTCCATCAAGAACACGCATATCGCCGAAGAACTCGCGCTGCCGCCGGTCAAGATTCACTGCTCGATCCTCGCGGAAGACGCGATCAAGGCAGCGGTTGCAGACTACAAGCAGCGCCACGGCGAAACCGTCGCGGCAGACGGTCAGACGGCTTAAGCTTTTTGGCCCGAGACCCGGACGCCGCTTGAAATCAGTCCCTTCGGGCGGCATCTGCAGGTTGTAGGCGGGACGGCACGCAAGCGCATCGTGCGTCGTCCGGCATGAGCGATATTTGACGCAGGCAGGGCGGCGGCGCAGCAGACGCGAACAGCGTCATTCACGCGGGCGCCGCGGCACAATGAGAAACGCTATGGCAATTACGTTGACCGAAAAGGCAGCACAGCACGTCCAGAAGTATTTGATCCGGCGCGGTAAAGGCGTCGGTCTTCGGCTCGGCGTGCGCACGACCGGATGCTCGGGTCTGGCCTACAAGCTCGAATACGTGGACGAACTGGCGTCGGAAGATCAGGTCTTCGAATGCAATGGCGTGAAGATCATCGTCGATCCGAAAAGCCTCGCGTATATCGACGGCACCGAACTCGACTTCGCACGCGAAGGGTTGAACGAAGGCTTCAAGTTCAACAACCCGAACGTGAAAGACGAGTGCGGTTGCGGCGAATCGTTCCGCGTATAAATCCGCGGCGGGCGGGAAAAAGGCGGCGCGTGCCGCCTTTTTGATTTTTGACGTCGTGCATGAGGTTGCATTTCGCAGCCGGTTTGCGCGCTTTGAACGGACTCTGTGCGCCGATGGCCTCGCTGAACGACAGCCACTTCGAACTTTTCAATCTGCCGGCGCAATTCGCGCTCGACACGCCCACGCTCGATCACGCGTACCGCACGGTTCAGGCGCAAGTGCACCCCGACCGTTTTGCTGCCGCCGGCGACGCGCAAAAGCGCGTGGCGATGCAATGGGCGACGCGTGCGAACGAGGCGTACCAGACGCTGCGCGATCCGCTCAAACGCGCCACGTATCTGCTGGCTTTGCGCGATATCGATGTCGGCGCCGAGAACAACACGGCGATGGAACCGGCGTTCCTGATGCAGCAGATGGAATGGCGCGAAGGCATCGAAGACGCAGCGGCCGCGAAAAACGTCGATGCGCTCGATGCGCTGCTCGTCGAGCTTCGCGGTGAAGAACGCGCGCGCTTCGATAAACTGGCGGCGCTGCTCGACAGCGGCGCGAACGCCGCGGCGAGCGAAGCGGTGCGCCAGTTGATGTTTATCGAACGCGTCGCCGCGGAGATCAGCGCGCAGATCGACCGGCTCGAAGACTGATTGAACCCGGTCCGCGCGCCAGCCGCACGCACGCATCCCGCGCGAACATCACGCGTCAGAGTACGAGCGCAGCATACGTAGCCAGCCAGCGAACCCAGCCGCCAGCATTCCCCAGCAACGCGAATCAATCAGGAAGGGGCCGAACGCGCCCCGAAGAAGAATCCAGATGGCCCTACTGCAAATTTCCGAACCCGGCATGGCGACGGCGCCGCATCAGCGGCGTCTCGCGGTCGGTATCGATCTCGGCACCACCAATTCCCTCGTCGCTGCCGTGCGTAGCGGTTCCCCGGACGTGTTGCCCGACGAAGACGGCCATATGCTGCTGCCGTCGGTCGTGCGCTATCTGGAGAAGGGCGGCCGCCGTATCGGCCGCACGGCGAAGGCCGAGGCGGCAAGCGATCCGCGCAACACCATCGTTTCGGTGAAACGCTTCATGGGACGCGGCAAGAGCGAAGTCGAAGGCGCGGAGAACGCACCGTACGACTTCGTCGACGCGCCCGGCATGGTGCAGATCCGCACGATCGACGGCATCAAAAGCCCGGTCGAAGTGTCCGCCGAAATCCTCGCCACCTTGCGTCAGCGCGCCGAAGACACGCTCGGCGACGACCTGGTCGGCGCGGTGATCACGGTGCCCGCGTATTTCGACGAAGCGCAGCGCCAGGCCACCAAAGACGCCGCGCGTCTCGCCGGCCTCAACGTGCTGCGTCTGCTGAACGAACCGACGGCCGCCGCGATCGCGTACGGTCTCGACAACGGCTCCGAAGGCCTGTTCGCCGTCTACGATCTGGGCGGCGGCACGTTCGACCTGTCTATCCTCAAGCTGACCAAGGGCGTCTTCGAAGTGCTGGCGGCGGGCGGCGATTCCGCGCTCGGCGGCGACGACTTCGATCACGCGCTGTATCGCCACGTGCTGACGCAAGCGGGCATCGCAGCGGCCACGCTCGCGCCCGAAGACGTCCGGCTGTTGCTCGACGCTGTCCGCGTGACGAAGGAAGCGCTGTCGGATGCACCGGCCGCTGCGTTGAACGTGACGCTGTCGAACGGCACGACGATCGATCAGACAATCGACGAAGCGAGCTTCGAGGCGATCACGCAGGCGCTGGTTCAGCGCACACTCGGTCCGACGAAGAAGGCGCTGCGCGACGCGAAGGTGACGCCCGCTGAAATCAAGGGCGTGGTGCTGGTCGGCGGCGCGACGCGCATGCCGGTGGTGCGCCGCGCCGTGGAAACATTCTTCGGCCAGCCGCCGCTGATCAATCTCGATCCAGACCAGGTGGTCGCGCTCGGCGCGGCGATCCAGGCCGATCTGCTCGCGGGCAACCGCAGCGCGGACGGCGAAGACTGGTTGCTGCTCGACGTGATTCCGCTGTCGCTCGGCGTCGAAACGATGGGCGGTCTGACGGAAAAGATCATCCCGCGCAATTCGACGATTCCGGTCGCGCGTGCGCAGGACTTCACCACGTTTAAAGACGGGCAGACGGCGATGGCGATCCACGTCGTGCAAGGCGAACGCGAACTGGTGAGCGATTGCCGCTCGCTCGCGCGCTTCGAGTTGCGCGGCATTCCGCCGATGGCCGCCGGCGCTGCGCGCATCCGCGTGACCTATCAGGTCGATGCGGATGGCCTGTTGTCGGTGTTCGCGCGCGAACAGTTGTCGGGCGTCGAGGCGTCGGTGGTGGTCAAGCCGTCGTATGGTCTCGCCGACGACGACATCGCGAAAATGCTCGAAGACAGTTTCACGACCGCTGAAGTCGATATGCGCGCCCGCGCGCTGCGCGAAGCGCAGGTCGAGGCGCGTCGCGTGATCGAAGCGACCGATAGCGCGCTCGCCGCCGATGCCGAACTGCTCGACGACAGCGAACGTGCCGCACTCGACAGCTTGCTCGACGCGCTGCGCAAGCTCACGGACAGCGACGACGCCGACACGATCGAAACCGCCACCAAGGCGCTGGCCGAAGGGACGGACGAATTCGCCGCGCGCCGGATGAACAAGGGCATCCGCCGCGCACTCGCCGGCAAGAAGCTCGACGAGATTTAAATTAGTAAAATGGTATCGCGCCGGAAGCCGGCCGCCGTACCTCAGATAAAACGGAAACCGTATGCCTCAAATCGTTGTGCTGCCCCATGTCGAACTGTGCCCGGAAGGCGCGGTGATCGACGCCGTGCCGGGCAAGAGCGTCTGCGACAGCCTGCTCGAACATGGCATCGAAATCGAGCATGCGTGTGAGAAATCGTGCGCGTGCACGACGTGTCACGTGATCGTGCGTGAGGGTTTCGCCGCGTTGACGCCATCCGAGGAAGACGAGGACGATCTGCTGGACAAGGCGTGGGGTCTCGAACCCGAATCGCGTCTGTCCTGCCAGGCTATCGTTCCCGAAGAGGCCGATCTGGTGGTCGAAATTCCGCGTTACACGATCAACCACGCGAAGGAGAATCACTAACAGGAGGCGAGCAGCCATGAAGTGGACCGACACGCAAGACATCGCGATGGCCCTGACGGACAAGCACCCGGAAGTGGACCCACAACAGATCCGCTTTACCGATCTGCATAAGTGGGTGACGGATCTGGAAGGTTTCGACGACGATCCCAGCCGCTCGAACGAAAAGATCCTCGAAGCGATCCAGACTGCGTGGATCGAAGACGCGGATTACTGAGCGGTTCACGTTGATCCGCCAAAGATAGAAAAAGGCGATTTCCCGGAAGGGAAATCGCCTTTTTTTCGTTGCGGCTCAGGAATTCGCGCGGATGCGTGTCAGCCCGCCGCGACCAGCGTGCCATTCTCGATGCGCACGCGTTGACTTTGGGCGAACGGCGGCGCTTCGTGATACGTGAAATAACGGGTCTTGCCGCCTTCCATATGCACGCGCACCGAGTACGACGTCGTACTGCGGATGTGTTTTTCGACCGAGTTCCCGGCCAGACCGCCGCCGACCGCGCCGAGCAGTGTCATCGCGGTCCGTCCGCCGCCGCTGCCGAACTGATTGCCGACGACGCCACCCGCCACCGCACCGCCAACCGCACCGATCCCGGTGCCGTGGCCTTCCTGCTTGACTGCGGAAATCGCGACCACGGTGCCGCACGTCGAGCAATACGACGGCGCGGCCGGTTGCGGCTGTTGCGCGTACTGCGGCGCGGGTTGTGCGGGCGCCTGTTGCGTCGGCGCCGGTTCCGGCGTGCGTGCGGCTTGGGTCGCTTGCGCCTGCTGTTGCTGCGCTTGCTGCTGTTGCGCGTACGTCGACGGGTTCGCCGAGTCTACGACCGGCTGCGACGCGATCTGCGCCGATTGCGTCTGGTCGGTTTGCGCGCCATTGCTCGACGCTTTCGGAAATAGACCGGTGACGGCCGCCGTCGCGGCGAGACTGGCGATGATGACCGCACCGGCCGCCGTGGCGACGAGCGGATGAAGGCGGCGAGTGGGCGCGGGCTTTTGATCGACTGGATTGTTCATGGTTGGCCTCCGTCTAGGCAGAGTCGAGTGTTATCTCGCTCAAGTGTCCGGGATTCCGGGGTGAGCAGGGTTTCAACTTGTAACCGAAATCGGCGCGCGTCGTCCGTGCTGTGTACACGCCCGGCCGGAACCTCAGGCGGGCCGGGATTTTCCGGGCGCCCGGCTGGCGGGCGCTGCGCGGAGGTTCCGCAGCTTTTACCGATGGTTACAAAGCCTTGCGGGCTTTTGTCCGTCCATGCTCACCAACGATGTAGCAATAAAAAAGCCCGGCGCGCGGCCGGGCTTTTTTTCGTCTGCGAAAGACCGCCTGAAAAGGGCGGTGCAGCACGCGATTGTCAGTCTTCGCGACGCAGATGCGGGAACAGGATCACATCGCGGATATTTGCGCTGTCCGTCAGCAGCATGATCAGACGGTCGATGCCGATCCCGCAGCCACCGGCGGGCGGCATGCCGTATTCGAGCGCGCGAATGTAGTCGGCGTCGTAGAACATCGCTTCTTCGTCGCCGGCGTCTTTCTGATCGACCTGCTTCTGGAAGCGCGCGGCCTGATCTTCCGGATCGTTCAGCTCCGAGAAGCCGTTGGCGATCTCGCGACCCGTGATGAACAGTTCGTAACGCTCGGTGATGCCCGGCACCGTGTCCGATTCGCGCGCGAGCGGCGACACTTCGATCGGGTAATCGATGATGAAGGTCGGCTCCCACAATTGCGATTCGGCGGTTTCCTCGAACAGCGCGAGTTGCAGCGCGCCGATGCCCGCGTTCAGGAATTGCGGCTGCGACGCGTCCACACCGAACTTCTTCAGTTCGACGCGCAGGAAATCGCCGTCGGCCAGTTGCGCGTCCGTGTATTGCGGCGCGTATTTCTGGATGGCTTGCGTGATCGTCAGCCGATGGAACGGCTTCGCCAGATCCAGCTCGCGGCCCTGATACGTGATCGACGCGCTGCCGAGCGAATCGACCGCCGCCTGGCGGATCAACGCTTCGGTGAAGTCCATCAGCCACTTGTAATCGGTGTAGGCCGCGTAGTACTCGATCATCGTGAACTCGGGGTTGTGCCGGACCGACACGCCTTCGTTACGGAAATTGCGGTTGATCTCGAACACGCGCTCGAAGCCGCCGACCACCAGCCGCTTCAGGTACAGCTCCGGCGCGATACGCAGGAACATCTGCATATCGAGCGCGTTGTGGTGCGTGGTGAACGGCTTGGCCGCCGCGCCGCCGGGAATCGGGTGCAGCATCGGCGTTTCGACTTCCATGAAGTCGGCGTCGGCCATGTATTTGCGGATCGACGCGATCGCCTTGGTGCGCGCGACGAAAGTCTTGCGGGTATCCGGCGTGACGATCAGATCGACGTAGCGCTGGCGATAGCGCATTTCCTGGTCGGACAGACCGTGGAACTTGTCGGGCAACGGACGCAGCGACTTCGACAGCAGACGCAACTCCGTGCAACGCACCGACAGCTCGCCCTTGTTGGTGCGGAACAGCACGCCGCGCGCGGCGACGATATCGCCCAGATCCCACTTCTTGAACGCGTCGTAGATGTCCTGGCCGACGTCGGCGGGCGTGATGAAGAACTGGATCTGACCCGAACCGTCGCGCACCGTCGCGAAGCTTGCCTTGCCCATCACGCGCTTGAGCATCATCCGGCCGGCGATGGCGACCTGAAGCGGATTCGCCTCGAGCGCTTCCTTGTCGGTGTCGGCGTACTGGGTTTGCAGATCGGCGGCGTGGTGGGTCGGACGGAAGTCGTTCGGATAGGCGATGCCCTGTTCACGCAACGCGCGCAGTTTTTCACGGCGCTCGGTGATGATCTGGTTTTCGTCCAGTTCGGTGACGGCGTTCGTCTGGGTCGGTTCGGTCATGGTGGTTCGTATTCGGTGGTGACGGTGAGCGGCTCACGCGCCGGTTTCGCTGGAGGCGTGCTTGCGGATGTGCGGCTTCGGGCTGTCCAGCGCTCGCGTGGCGCCCGGTGCGTGGAAACGCGGGCAGCGCCAGGCGCACGAGATGGACACGCTGCGCGAACGGGACGCGCGGTGCAACGGACTGCAAAAACGGCGGACGCGCAATGTGTGACCGGAGCGGCGGCGGCGATGCAGGCCGCCGCGCTCCCGGCGCTTACACGCCCTGTTTCAGGCTCGCGCTGATGAACGGATCGAGATCGCCGTCCAGCACGCTCTTCGTGTTGCTGATTTCAACGTTGGTGCGCAAATCCTTGATACGGCTGTTATCGAGCACGTACGAGCGGATCTGATGGCCCCAGCCCACATCGGTCTTGCCGGCTTCGAGGCGGTCCTGCTCTTCCTGACGCTTGCGGATTTCCGCTTCGTACAGGCGCGACTTCAGCATGGCCATTGCTTCGGCGCGGTTGCGGTGCTGCGAACGGTCGTTCTGGCACTGCACGACGATGCCCGACGGCATGTGCGTGATACGCACGGCGGAATCGGTCTTGTTGATGTGCTGACCGCCCGCGCCTGACGCACGATACGTGTCGATGCGCAGATCGGCCGGGTTGACGTCCACTTCGATCGAATCGTCGATTTCCGGATACACGAACACCGACGAGAACGACGTATGACGGCCGCCCGACGAATCGAACGGCGACTTGCGCACGAGGCGGTGCACGCCGGTTTCGGTGCGCAAAAAGCCGTATGCGTATTCGCCTTCGATCTTGATCGTCGCGTTCTTGATGCCGGCGACGTCGCCTTCGGTTTCTTCGAGCACTTCGGTCTTGAAGCCCTTGCGCTCGCAGTAACGCAAATACTGACGCAGCAGCATCGACGCCCAGTCGCACGCTTCGGTGCCGCCGGCGCCCGCCTGGATGTCGAGGAACGCGTTGTTCGGATCGGCCGGTTTGGAGAACATCCGGCGGAATTCCATGTCGGCGACGCGTGCTTCGAGGCCGGCCGCGTCGCTTTCACACGAGATCAGCGTGTCTTCGTCGGCTTCCTCGCGCGCCATCTCGAACAGATCCTGCGTATCGCGCAGGTCGGTGTCGAGCGCGTTCAGCTTGCCGACGACGTCGTCGAGCAGCTTCTTTTCACGACCGAGCGCTTGCGCGTGCTTCGAGTCGTTCCAGACGTTCGGGTCTTCGAGTTCCTGATTGACTTCGATCAGACGTATCGACTTGTTATCGTAGTCAAAGATACCCCCGTAGCTCGCCCGCGCGATGGCGCAGGTCTGCCAGAGAGGCTTCGATCGCATTGAGACGTTCCGCTTCCATATCGATCTAGTTCGGCTTTCTTGAAAAGGGGAAATTATAGCCGATCGGAGGGCGCCGCCGGGCGCATGAGCGCGCCGCGGCGGCGGATCGAAGCAGGATTTCGCCGCTTTTCGGCGTGGTTTGACGCCGTTCAGGCGGCTGCGTGCTCGACGATCAGTTGCACGCGCGACACGCCGTTCCACGTATCGCTCGACAACCGGTACGCGACGGTCGTGCGGGCCGGCAGCAGGTCGGTGTGGTTGAACCAGATTGCATTGAAACGCTGACGGCCGCGCAGCAGTTGCAGCTTCAGATGCTTGTCCTTGACCAGCGCCTGCGACGCGATGTCGAATTCGCCGGAAAAAACCGGCGCAGGGAAGCCTTGTCCCCACACGGCGGCGTCGAGCATTTCGACGAATTGCGGCGTGAAATACGCGTCTTCGAGGTCGCCGTCGGTTTCGACCGTGCGCGCGAGCGCGTCGTCGGACAGCCATTCGCGTCCGACCGCCTCGAACGCGGCCGTGAAGCGCGGCACGTCGGCGGCGGCCAGCGTGAGGCCGGCGGCCATCGCGTGACCGCCGAACTTGACGATCATGCCGGGTTCGCGCTTCGAGATCAGGTCGAGCGCGTCGCGCAGATGGAAGCCGGGGATCGAGCGGCCGGAACCTTTGACCAGCACGCCGGTGTCGTCGGCGAGCGCGAAGGTGAACGACGGCCGGTGGAATTTCTCCTTCAGCCGGCCCGCGACGATCCCGATCACGCCCTGGTGCCACGTTTCGTTGAACAGCGTGATGGTGGCGTTGCCGGCGAGGCCGTCGGCGCCAGACAGATCGAGCGACGCCAGATCCTTCAGCGCCTGCGCCTGCATACCGGCCTCGATCTCGCGACGCTCGCGGTTCATCGTGTCCAGTTGCTGCGCGAGGTCCCACGCGCGGCCGATGTCGTCCGTAATCAGGCATTCGATCCCGAGCGACATGTCCGACAGCCGTCCGGCCGCGTTCAGGCGCGGGCCGAGCCCGAAGCCGAGGTCGAAGCCCGACGCGCTGCGCGCATCGCGGGCGGCGGCGCGAAACAGCGCGGCGATGCCAGGCTGCATCTTGCCCTTGCGGATGCGTTGCAGGCCTTGCGCGACCAGCACGCGATTATTGCCGTCGAGCTTGACGACGTCGGCGACGGTGCCGAGCGCGACCAGGTCGAGCAGGCCGTCCAGACGCGGCTCGGGGCGCGCGTCGGAGAAGGCGCCACGGCGGCGCAATTCGGCACGCAACGCGAGCAGCACGTAAAACATCACGCCGACCCCGGCGATGCACTTGCTCGGAAACGT
Organism: Paraburkholderia sp.; assembly: GCF_028283785.1. Classification (GTDB taxonomy): domain Bacteria; phylum Pseudomonadota; class Gammaproteobacteria; order Burkholderiales; family Burkholderiaceae; genus Paraburkholderia. The sequence continues at coordinate 912,651 of NZ_JAPWKB010000019.1, forward strand.
ACATTCCGGCTGGTTCGGATTGACGATGGCACGTGCGGCGGGCAATTCGTCGCCGGGCAAGTGATGGTCGGTCACCAGCACGTCGATGCCGAGCGCATTGGCCGCTTCGACGCCGTCGACGCTGGCGATGCCGTTGTCCACCGTGATCAGCATGTCCGGCTTGCGCTGCGCGGCCAGCGCGACGATTTCCGGCGTCAGGCCGTAGCCGTATTCGAAGCGGTTCGGCACCAGATAGTCGATTTGCGCGCCGAACATACGCAGCCCGCGAACCGCGACCGCACACGCGGTCGCGCCGTCGCAGTCGTAGTCGGCGATTACCAGCAGGCGGCGGTTTTGCCCGATTGCGTCGGCGAGCAGCGCGGCAGCGGCGTCGCAGCCTTTCAGCTGCGCGGGCGGCACGAGACGCGCGAGACCGGTTTCGATCTCGTCGGGCTGGCAGACGCCGCGCGACGCGTACAGGCGCGCGAGCACCGGGTGCAGGCCGTGGCGGGTGAGGATTTCTGCGTCGACCGGGGAGCAGGCGCGGGTAACGATTCGGGTCATGCGGTCAGGCCGGAAAACAAGCGGTTTGGTTCGGGTGATGGCGTTCGGTGCGCGCGGCCAGGCCGCGCGTTCGCATCATTCGACGAGCAGCGACGCGAGCATGCGTCGTCGCCAGAATTTGCGCAGATCGGCGCGGGTGACGTTCAGTGTCACCGAGCCGGTGTCGCCGCACAAGGTCAGCGCCAGTTCGTCGAGTTTGCCGTTTTGCAGCGCGGCGAGCGCGGGCGCGAACCAGTTGCGTTCGAGCGCGGCGAACGCGTCGTTCCAGCGGCCCCAGTCCTGTTCGATATAGGGCGTCGAAAACGTCTCGAGTTCGATCAGCGTGGGCAGCGCCGACGCGGTTTCGGCCACGCCCGATTCCAGCGAGTACGCGGCGAACGTGGCGGGCGGCGCGCCTGTGTCGGTGCGCGCGGCGATCGCGAGGCCGAGGGTCGCGGCGGCCTCGGACAGCACCCGGCCGAACGGACTGCGCACCGGTTGCGCCGAGCCTTGCCCGTGGAACCAGATCGAATTCACGGCGGGCAGCCCGCGGGCTTCGCGCGCCTCGTTGACGGGATGTTCGAACCACGCCATCTGCACTTCGTTCTGCAGCTTCATCCACGCGCGCGAGCGTTCGCCCGTATGCGCTTCGTGCGGCAACCAGATTTCGATGTTGCGGCCGCTCGCACGCAGCGGCGACGCGCCGGCGAGCGTGCCGAATGCGTCGCTGGACAGATACCAGCGGGTCGGGCGGGGCGCTTCGAGCGTGACGCCGAGTTCCTCGATCAGCGGACGCGCGACCGCAAGCAGCGCGGCGGCTTCGTCGTCCGGCAGATCCAGCGAAGCGGGATCGATCAGCACCAGATGGTCATGTGCGATACGCACGTGAACCGGCTGCACGCACGCCCAGATTGCGTTGCCGGGGTCGCCGCCGTCGGCGCGCAGCATATAGGGCGCGAGCGGCGCCTCGTCGTTGGCCGCGCCGGTGCCGACGCCTTGCGGCACCGCGCCGAACTGCCGCGCGACCCAGCGTTCGTGCGGCAGCGTGCGCTGAAAATCCTCGCCGATCACCTGTTCGCCGAGCGTCGCGCGGGCCAGCAGCGTGTCGAGCGCGGGTGAGCGGATGCCGTGCAGGGCGGTCGACGCTTCGGCGGCGGCGGGCAGCACGAAGGGCAGCAAAAGATGGAGGCGGTTGGCGTTCATGATGGTCGGCATTGTATGGCAAACTTCGCGCTTGATCGGGACCGATGCGCGGAACCGGCGCGGAGCCGGACGGTGCGCGCATGCGGGATAATGCGCGCACGACCGGGCTTGCGGGACATGCCGGTCGGGGCCGGATGGCGTCGTCGCGAACCACGTATGAAATACCGCGTAATCATGTGTGAGGGCCGCGTGGCGCGGCTTTCGTGGAACCATCAGGGCCGTCCGGAACCCAATACTTACGACGCTCGGGCCTGGGTCACGCATCGTCGGCGGCGCTCCGCCGCTCTCGCCGGTTTTGCCCGTATCGCCGGCATCGACCCGACCACAACAGCGCAACACGCAGAAAGGACTCGCTTGAAATTTCCCTACGAATGGACGATTGGCTGGCGCTACACGCGCGCCGGCAAACGCACGACCGGTAACGGCTTCATCTCGTTCATCGCGCTGGTGTCGATGTCGGGCATCGCGCTCGGCGTCGCGGCGCTGATCGTCGTGCTGTCGGTGATGAACGGGTTTCAGAAGGAAGTGCGCGACCGGATGCTGTCGGTGCTCGCACACGTCGAAATCTTCTCGCCGACCGGTTCGATGCCGAACTGGCAGCAAACCGCACTCGAAGCGCGCCAGAACAAAGAGGTGATCGGCGCGGCGCCGTATGTCGAAGCGCAGGCGCTGCTGACTCGCCAGGACGCCGTCAGCGGCGTGATGCTTCGCGGTGTCGAGCCGTCGCTCGAACCGCAGGTGTCCGACATCGCGAAAGAGATGAAGGGCGGCAAGCTGACCAATCTCGTGCCGGGCGATTTCGGCATCGTGCTGGGCGCGGATCTCGCCACCAATCTCGGCGTGCAGGTCAACGACAAGATCACGCTGGTCGCGCCCGAAGGCACGATGACACCGGCCGGCATGCTGCCGAGGCTCAAGCAGTTCACCGTGGTCGGCGTGTTCGAATCGGGGCATTACGAGTACGACAGCTCGCTCGCGCTGATCAACATCAAGGACGCGCAGGCGCTGTTCCGGCTGCAGGCGCCGACCGGCGTGAGGCTAAGGCTGACCGACATGCAGCGCGCGCCGGAAGTCGCGCATCAACTGGCCCGAACGCTGTCGGGCGACCTGTATATCCGCGACTGGACGCAGCAGAACAAGACGTGGTTCTCGGCCGTGCAGATCGAAAAACGCATGATGTTCATCATCCTGACGTTGATCATCGCGGTGGCGGCGTTCAACCTGGTGTCGTCGCTGGTGATGACCGTGACCAACAAGCAGGCCGACATCGCGATCTTGCGCACGCTCGGTGCACAGCCCGGCTCGATCATGAAGATTTTCGTGGTGCAAGGCGTGACGATCGGGTTCATCGGCACCGCGACGGGCGTTGCGCTCGGCTGTCTGATCGCGTGGAGCATTCCGTGGCTGGTGCCGATGATCGAGCATCTGCTCGGCGTGCAATTCCTGCCGCCGTCCGTGTACTTCATCAGCGAACTGCCGTCGGAACTCGTCCCCGCCGACGTGATCAGGATCGGCCTGATCGCGTTCGTGCTGTCGTCGCTGGCCACGCTGTATCCAAGCTGGCGCGGCGCGAAGGTGCGTCCGGCGGAGGCGCTGCGCTATGAATGATCGCGTGAACGACCGCTTCACTTCATCCAACGAAAAACGATCGACAGCTCAAGCCATGACCGGTGATTCCGCGCCTCATCCCTACGTGCTGGAAGCCACCGGCATTTCGAAAGCGTTCATCCAGGGCGGCCTGAACGTGCAGGTGCTGAACAACACGCAACTGAGCGTGCGGCGCGGCGAAAAGCTGGCCATCGTCGGCGCGTCGGGTTCGGGCAAGAGCACGCTGCTGCATGTGCTCGGCGGCCTCGACGATCCGAGCACCGGCGAAGTGTCGGTGCAGGGCAGGCCGTTCACCAAACTGTCGGAGCGCGAACGCAACGATGTGCGTAATCGTGCACTCGGTTTCGTCTATCAGTTCCATCATCTGCTGCCGGAATTTACCGCGCTCGATAACGTCGCGATGCCGCTGCGGATTCGCCGCATGAGCACCGAAGCCGCGCGCGCCGAAGCGATGGCAACGCTCGAACGGGTCGGGCTTGCGCATCGCGCGAAACATCGGCCGGGCGAGCTGTCGGGCGGCGAGCGTCAGCGCGTCGCGATCGCGCGTGCGCTGGTGACCAAACCGGCGTGCGTGCTCGCCGACGAGCCGACCGGCAATCTCGACGGCGGCACGGCAGATACGGTGTTCAACCTGATGCTCGAACTGTCGCAAACGCTCGATACGAGCTTCGTCATCGTCACGCACGACCCGGACCTCGCCGCGCGCTGTGATCGCACGATGCGTCTGCGTGACGGTGTGCTGTACGAAGAGCCGGTCGTGCCGATCTGAGCAACAGCAACGTTTCACGTTTTTGCGAGGGCTGCGCCGATGTGGATCGACACGCACTGTCACCTGGACGCGGGTGAGTTCGACGCCGACCGCGACGCGGTCGCCGCGAGCGCGCTTGGCGCGGGCGTGTCGCGCATCGTGATTCCGGGCGTCGACCGGTCGAACTTCACGACGGTCCGCGAGCTCGCGCATCGCTTCCCCGGCGGTGCTTACGCGCTCGGCATTCATCCGCTGTTCACACCGAAATCCGCCGACGCCGATCTCGACGTGTTGCGGATGGAAATCGAAGCGTCGCTCGACGATCCGCGCTTCGTCGGCATCGGCGAGATCGGTCTCGATTACTTCGTGCCCGGTCTCGACGACGCGCGTCAGCAGTTCTTCTACAACGAGCAACTGAAGCTCGCGCGTGAGTTCGATCTGCCCGTCATCTGTCATGTACGCAAATCGCAGGATCAAGTGCTGAAAGGGCTGCGGCGCAATCAGGTGCATCGCGGCATCGCGCATGCGTTCAACGGCAGTTTCCAGCAGGCGCAGGCGTATATCGATCACGGCATGCACCTGGGTTTCGGCGGCAACCTTACCTTCGAGCGCGCCCGGCAGATTCGCCGTCTCGCCGAACAGTTGCCGTTCGACGCGATCGTCGTCGAAACCGACGCGCCGGATATCGCGCCGTCGTGGATTTACAAGCAACGCAACTCGCCCGAACAGATTCCGGCGATCGGCAACGGCCTCGCCGAACTGCGCGGCATGGACCCCGCAGCGGTCGCAGTAGGCACAACGGCTAACGCGCACGCCGCGCTGCCGCGGCTGTCGCTTTTGTCTGCATAATCAATCGGTGATTCGCGCCGGGCGGAACACGCCACCGGCGATGCGGCTGCTGTTATCCATTCCCAACCTGCACGCACTTCGTCTGCGCCCGGCTATTGGCATTGCCGGGCGGAGGAAAAATGCGCGCTGTGTTGTGTGGATTTGCGTTGGGCGTGTTTGCGTTGCAGCGTCAGCCGATGTTGCCGGGCGCCCTGGCGTGGTGCGCGCTGGTCGGCGGGTGCGTGGGCGGCGCGGTGCTGGCTGCGTGGCTGTCGCGTGAAAGCGCCGGGGCGGTCGTTTGCGACGCGCACGGGCGCGTGCTGGATCGTATTTTCCGCTTTGGCCGGTGGCGTGTGTGCGTGGTGTGGACGGCACTGTGGACGGCGTCCGCATGCGCAGGTTTCGGCTACGCCGCAGCGCGGGCCGAATGGCGTCTTGTACGCAGCTTGCCGCTCGAATGGGAAGGGCGTTCCATTGGGTTGACGGGCAGCATCAAAGGCTTGCCGTCTCGCGACGAGGCGGGCGGCGCGCGTTTCCTGTTCGTCGTCGATTCGACGCATCCGCGATTGCCCGATTTTCCGCGCATCGTTCAACTGTCGTGGCGTCCGTCCGATGACGGCGTGCCGCCGCCCATACTCGAACCCGGCGCACGCTGGAACCTGACGGCACGGCTCAAGCGGCCGCATGGCAACGCGAACGCCGGTGTGCGCGATCCGGAAGCGGCGCTTCTCGCGCGCAATGTCCGCGCGACGGGCTATGTCGCCGATCTCTCGAGCGCCACACGGCTCGCCGGTCGGGCCACCGGATTCGCGGTCGCGATCGATCGATGGCGCGCGAGCTTGCGCGCGCGGATCGGCGAGGTGCTGGGCGATGCGCCGCATCGCGGGATCGTCGTCGCGCTGTCGGTGGGCGCGCAGGACGACATCCGCGACACCGACTGGCAACTGATGCGCCGCACCGGCACGAGTCATCTGGTGGCGATTTCCGGGCTGCATATCGGCTTTGCCGCAGGACTCGCAGGATGGCTGGCCGGCGCGTTGTGGCGGCGCTCGTGTTTTATCGGCCGCGACTGGCCATTGCGCGTGCCCGCGCCGTATGTCGCGGTCACGGTCGGCGCGCTGTTCGCGGCGGCGCATGCCGCGCTGGCCGGTTTCAACGTGCCGGCACAACGCGCGTTGTGGATGCTCGGCGTGGTGGCGCTGGCCTTCGTCAGCGGACGCAGCGTTGCGTCTTCGCTGGTGCTGGCGTGGGCGTTGGGGCTGGTGCTGCTGATCGACCCGTGGGCGGTGGTGGCGCCCGGTTTCTGGCTGTCGTTCTGTGCGGTCGCAGCGATCCTGTTTGCGTTGTCGGGACGGCCGCGCCGTGTGCACCGGACATCGTCCGACGACACACCGGAGCATGACGTTCGTCTGCCGCTGTTACGCCGTTGGCGCGACGTGTCCGGGCGATGGTGTCGCGCAGGATTCGAGCGCATTCATAGCGCCGCGCACGTGCAGTTCGCGGTGACGATCGCGCTTGCTCCGCTGACCGTCTACTGGTTTTCTCAGATTCCGCTGATCGGACCGCTCGCGAATGCGTTCGCGATTCCGTGGGTCAGTCTGTTCGTCACGCCGGCCGTGCTGACCGGCATTGCGCTGCCGCAACCGCTCGATGCCTATGCGTGGCGCAGCGCGCACGGAATGCTGACGTGGCTCGTGCGCGGTTTGCAGCATGTGTCGGGGCCGTCATGGACGCTGTGGCATGTGGCGCAGCCTGGCGCCTGGACGCTGGCTGCGGCCGCGCTCGGCGTGATCTGGTGCCTGGCGCCGAAGGGCTGGCCGTTGCGCTGGGCCGCGCCGCTGACCTGGCTGCCGCTGTTGATGCCGCCGTCGTCCGCGCCGTCAACGGGGGCGTTCCGTCTGACTGCGCTGGATGTCGGGCAAGGGTCGTCGGTGCTGATCGAAACCGCGCATCACACGCTGTTGTTCGATGCGGGTCCGGGGCCCGAGTCGACACACGCGGGCGAGCGGATCGTCGTGCCGTATCTGCAGGCAAGAGGGATCGACACGCTCGATACGCTGATCGTCAGTCATGCCGACTCCGATCATTCGGGCGGTGCGCCGGCCGTGCTCGATGGGGTCGGGGTGGCGCAACTGCTCGGCGCGTTGCCGCCGGACCATCCGCTGTGGACGCGCGCGCGCACGCTCGGCGCCACCACCGTGCGATGCGTGGCGGGGCAGCGCTGGCAATGGGACGGCGTCGAATTTGCGATGCTCTGGCCGGACGCCGGACCGCTCACCAGCAAGCCGAACGCGCATTGTTGCGTGTTGCGCGTGAAAACCGTGGCGGTAGACACAGCGGACGACGCGGCTGCTCGACGCGACCTCGCGCGCGAGCCTCTAGCCACGCGGCAATCCGTGCCGCGGCAAGCGCCCGAAATTAGCGCGCTGCTCGCCGCCGACATCGAAGCGCCCGCCGAGCGCACGTTGCTCGCCCGCGATCGCGATGCGTTGCGCGCCGACGTGCTGGTCGTGCCGCATCACGGCAGCAGGACGTCGTCGACCGAGCCCTTCCTCGACGCGATCGGGCCGCTCGTCGCGCTATTTCAGGTAGGCTATCGCAACCGTTTTCATCATCCGCAAGCGGGCGTGTTCGAACGTTATCTTGCGCGGAAAATCCCGCTCGCGCGCAGCGATTCCGACGGCGCGGTCAGCATCGATGCGCAGGGCGCAACGCTGTCGATTTCGCGCTATCGCGAGACCCACCGGCGTTACTGGATGGACCGCTGACCGGTTCGTTTCGGTGGCAGCGGGCGCGCTCGGGCGGCCGGTCGAGGTCGGGTCCAGCGCCGCGCGGCATAAAACAGAATGGAGACAACAACAGTTGAAAAACATCATCCACTTCTCGCACGCGAACGGTTTTCCCGCGTCCACCTACCGGACCATTTTCGCCGAGCTGGCCGACGACTACGAACTGCGCCATATCGAACGCATCGGTCACGATCCGCGGTTTCCGGTCACGCAGGACTGGCCGCATCTGGTCGATCAACTGCTCGACGACGTCGAGCGTCGTTACGAGCGGCCGGTGTGGCTGGTCGGGCATTCGCTGGGCGGTTATCTGTCGCTGATGGCCGCGCTGAAGAAGCCGCAGTGGGTCAAGGGCGTGCTGATGCTCGACTCGCCGGTGATCAACGGATGGCGCAGCAGCGTGTTGCGGATCTCGCAATGGACGGGGCTCGACGAACGGCTATCGCCCGCCGCTGCGACCCGCACGCGCCGGACGCAATGGGCGAGCCGCGACGAAGCATGGCGCCATTTTCATTCGAAGCCGGCGTTCGCGCGCTGGGACGAGCGGATGCTGTCCGACTATATCGAGTTCGGGATGCCGCAAAGCTCGCCCGACGGTTCGCGCACGCTCGCGTTCGACCGCCGCACCGAATATCAGATCTACAAGACGTTGCCGCATACGCTCGGCGCGCGGCTTGCGCGCGGCGCGCCGGTGCCGGTCGGATTTATCGCCGGTACGCATTCGAAGGAAGTGCGGCAGTGCGGTCTCGCCGCGACGCGTCGCGCGACCGGTGGCGACATCGAGTGGATCGAGGGCAGTCATCTGTACCCGATGGAAAAGCCGCTCGAAACGGCGCGGGCGGTGCAGCGAATGCTGCACGAACTGGCGCGGCGTGCGTGACAGTGCGGTGAACCAGTGCGTCATTCCGTCGTGGATGGGCGCTGGATGTGTCGGGATTCCGCTGCGGATTGCGGGTGAGAAGTGCGTTGGAAGTGCGCTGGAAGTACTTTGGATCAGGGGCGCGCGCCGTGCGGCCCGGTGCATTCCGTTGCCTGCGAATGTCCGCTGAAAAAGGGTGCCGAATCGACTCGCGGCTCGCGCATTTTGCTGGGTCGGGAACGGCCTTTACGGTATAATCCGTTTTTCCCGCGAGCATCCAGCGATGACCAAATATGTTTTCGTCACCGGCGGCGTAGTTTCTTCCCTCGGCAAGGGTATTGCCGCCGCTTCCCTCGCCGCGATCCTCGAATCGCGCGGTCTCAGAGTCACCCTCCTTAAGCTCGATCCGTACATCAACGTCGACCCCGGCACGATGAGTCCGTTTCAACACGGCGAAGTGTTTGTCACGGAAGACGGCGCGGAGACTGACCTCGACCTTGGCCACTATGAGCGCTTCATCAGCACGAAGATGCGCAAGGCCAACAACTTCACCACCGGCCAGATTTACGAATCGGTTATCCGCAAGGAACGCCGGGGCGATTATCTCGGCAAGACGGTGCAGGTCATCCCGCACATCACGAACGAAATCCAGGCATTCGTCGAACGCGGCGCGGCATCCGCGACGTGCGGCGAGCCGGATGTCGCCATCGTCGAAGTCGGTGGTACGGTCGGCGATATCGAATCGCTGCCGTTCCTCGAGGCCGCCCGTCAGATGAGCCTGCGCATGGGCCGCAACAGTGCGTGCTTCGTGCACCTGACGCTGGTGCCATGGGTCGCCACGGCCGGCGAACTCAAGACCAAGCCTACGCAACACAGCGTGCAGAAGCTGCGTGAAATCGGCATCTTGCCGCACGTGCTGCTGTGCCGTGCCGACCGCCGCATTCCCGACGACGAGCGCGCGAAAATCTCGATGTTCTCGAACGTGCCGGAAGACGCGGTCATCTCCGTGTGGGACGCCGACAGCATCTACAAGATTCCGCAGATGCTGCACGATCAAGGCCTCGACGAGATCATCTGCGAAGAGCTGAAGCTCACGCCGAAGCCGGCCGATCTGTCGATGTGGTCCGACCTCGTCGAAAAGCTCGAACACCCGAAGAGCGAAGTGACGATCGGCATGGTCGGCAAGTATGTCGATCTGACCGAGTCGTACAAGTCGCTGATCGAAGCGCTGCGCCATGCGTCGATCCACACGTCGACCAAGGTCAACATCGAATACCTGGATTCGGAAGAAATCGAAACCAATGGTGTCGACAGCCTCAAGCATCTCGACGCCGTGCTGGTTCCGGGCGGCTTCGGTCGTCGTGGCACCGAAGGCAAGATCAAGGCGATCCAGTACGCCCGCGAAGCGAAAGTGCCGTATCTCGGCATCTGCCTCGGCATGCAGCTGGCCGTCATCGAGTTCGCCCGTCACGCGGTAGGCCTGACGGACGCGAATAGCACCGAGTTCGATCAGACCACGCCGAATCGCGTCGTCGCATTGATCACCGAGTGGTACGACCGCGAAGGCCGTGTCGAGAAGCGCGACGAAGAGTCGGATCTCGGCGGCACGATGCGTCTCGGTTCGCAACGCTGCCCGATCAAGCCCGGCACGATGGCGGCTGAGATCTACGGCGCGGACGTGAACGAGCGTCACCGTCACCGTTACGAAGTCAACAACCGCTTCGTACCGCAGCTCGAAGAGAAAGGCCTGATCATCAGCGCGCATACGCCGAGCGAAGATCTGCCGGAAATGATGGAACTGCCGCGTTCGATGCACCCGTGGTTCGTCGGCGTTCAGTTCCACCCGGAATTCACGTCCACGCCGCGTGACGGTCATCCGTTGTTCAAGTCGTTTGTCGAAGCGGCGCGTGCGTACAAAGGCGACCGCGGCGAGGAGCAAGCATGAAACTGGGCGATTTCGAAATCGGCCTCGACAAGCCGTTTTTCCTGATCGCCGGCACCTGTGTCGTCGAATCGGAACAGATGACGATCGACACGGCGGGTCGGCTCAAGGAAATCTGCGCGAAGCTGAATATCCCGTTCATCTACAAATCGTCGTACGACAAGGCCAATCGCAGCAGCGGCAAGTCGTTTCGCGGTCTGGGCATGGACGAAGGTCTGCGCATCCTGTCCGAAGTGAAGCGTCAACTCGGTTTGCCGGTGCTGACCGACGTTCACGCGGAACACGAGATCGAACAGGTCGCGTCGGTGGTCGATGTGCTGCAAACGCCGGCGTTTCTGTGCCGTCAGACCGATTTCATCCACGCGTGCGCGCGTTCGGGTAAGCCGGTCAACATCAAGAAAGGCCAGTTCCTCGCGCCGCACGACATGAAGAACGTGATCGACAAGGCGCGCGACGCTGCGCGTGAAGCCGGTCTGTCGGAAGACCGCTTCATGACGTGCGAACGCGGCGTGTCGTTCGGGTATAACAATCTCGTCTCGGATATGCGCTCGCTCGCCATCATGCGCGAGACCGGCGCGCCGGTCGTGTTCGACGCCACCCACTCGGTGCAGTTGCCGGGCGGGCAGGGCACCAGCTCCGGCGGCCAGCGCGAATTCGTGCCGGTTCTGGCGCGCGCGGCTGTCGCCGTGGGCGTGTCGGGCCTGTTCATGGAAACCCATCCGGATCCGGCGAAAGCCATGTCGGACGGTCCGAACGCGGTGCCGCTGCATCGTATGGCCGAACTGCTCGAGACGCTCGTTACGCTCGATCAGGCCGTGAAGCGCGCGCCGTTTCTCGAAAGCGATTTCAACTGATGTGCAAGCCGCGCCGTGCCGCAAGGTGCCGCGCGGCGTGAGCCGAGGGTCGTCGGAAGCGGGCCGTCGTCGGGCAGCGTTGCGCTGCGGATGACGCGTCGAGTGGAGACTGCGCGGACGCGACTCAAGGCTGTTTCACCGTAAGAATTCAACGTCATTTCTTGAGGAAACCATGAGTGCTATCGTAGATATCATTGGTCGCGAGATTCTGGATTCGCGAGGCAACCCCACCGTCGAATGCGACGTGCTGCTCGAGTCGGGCACGATGGGCCGCGCTGCGGTGCCGTCGGGCGCATCGACCGGCTCGCGGGAAGCCATCGAACTGCGCGACGGCGAGACCGGTCGCTACGGCGGCAAGGGCGTCCTGAAAGCGGTCGAGCACATCAACACCGAAATCTCCGAAGCGATCATGGGTCTCGACGCTTCCGAACAAGCCTTCCTCGACAAGACGCTGCTCGAACTCGACGGCACCGACAACAAGTCGCGCCTCGGTGCGAACGCAATGCTCGCCGTGTCGATGGCTGTCGCGAAGGCTGCGGCTGAAGAAGCCGGTCTGCCGCTGTATCGCTACTTCGGCGGCTCGGGCGCGATGCAACTGCCGGTGCCGATGATGAACATCGTCAATGGCGGCGCGCACGCGAACAACAGCCTGGACATCCAGGAATTCATGATCGTGCCGGTGAGCCAGCCGACCTTCCGCGAAGCACTGCGCTGCGGCGCCGAAGTGTTCCACGCGCTGAAGAAGATCCTGGCCGACCGCGGCATGAGCACGGCAGTGGGCGACGAAGGCGGCTTCGCACCGAACTTCGGCAGCAACGACGAATGCCTGTCCACGATCCTGCAAGCTATCGAAAAAGCCGGCTACCGCGCCGGTGAAGACGTGCTGCTCGCGCTCGACTGCGCCGCCAGCGAGTTCTACCACGACGGCAAGTACCAGTTGGCGGGCGAAGGCCTGCAACTGTCGTCGACGGAATTCGCCGACTATCTGGCAACGCTCGCGGACAAGTTCCCGATCGTGTCGATCGAAGACGGCATGCACGAAAGCGATTGGGTCGGCTGGAAGACCCTCACCGAAAAACTCGGCAAGAAGATTCAGCTGGTCGGCGACGATCTGTTCGTCACGAACACGCGCATCCTGAAGGAAGGCATCGATAAGGGCATCGCGAACTCGATCCTGATCAAGATCAACCAGATCGGTACGCTGACGGAAACCTTCGCGGCAATCGAAATGGCCAAGCGCGCTGGCTACACGGCTGTGATCTCGCATCGCTCGGGCGAAACCGAAGATTCGACCATCGCCGATATCGCGGTTGGCCTGAACGCCGGTCAGATCAAGACGGGTTCGCTGTCGCGCTCGGACCGCATCTCGAAGTACAACCAGTTGCTGCGTATCGAAGAAGACCTCGGCGATATCGCCAGCTATCCGGGTAAGTCGGCGTTCTACAACCTCCGTTGAGCGCTGCATTGATCGCCATGGCCGTTCGCAGCAGCGTGTCGCATGCGCTATGCTCGCAGCGTGCCGGTCATGCGGTCATTCACCTTCGTTCCTGATTCAGCCCGCCGCCCTGCGTATAGCGCAGGGCGGCGCGTATTTAGTGCGCTAACTTCATGCGGCTTGTCACTGTCGTTCTGATCGTTCTGCTGGCGATGATCCAGTACCCGCTCTGGTGGGGTCACGGCGGCTGGTTGCGCGTCCATGAATTGCAGGGACAACTCGCGCAGCAGCTGCAGAAGAACGCCGACGCGAAGGTGCGTAACGAGCGGATCGAAGGGGAAGTACAGGATTTGCAGAACGGCACGGCCGCCGTCGAAGAGCGGGCGCGCTACGAAATGGGCATGGTGAAAGACAGCGAAGTGTTCGTGCAGTTCGTATCGCCGAATGCGCCGCTGCCGACGTCGAATGCGAATTCGGCGCCGTCGGATACGTCCACACGCGGTGTAGTTTCGGCTGCACCGCTGCGTGTGGTGCCGACGCCGGAATCGCGGTTGAAGCCCGAGCGCAAGCACGCCGCGAGCAAGAACGCCAAAGAAAAGAAACCCGCACATTAAGAGGGCGGAGCCTGGGAGAGCAAGAAAAAGGCGCGGTGAAAACCGCGCCTTTTTTCTTTTCTGCGAGCCGCCAATCTGCGTCAACCGCGATCGGGCGGTTCGAAGCAACGGCTAAAGGCTGCTTACCAGCCCCAGCCCGGGCCGTATCCGCCGCCCCAACCATAACCGACGCCGGTGCCCCAACCGCGGCCCCAGCCGCCACCGCTGTAATAGCTGCCGTAGACGGTCACAGGCGGCGTGTAGTAGCGCGCCCATGCCTGCGCTGCTGCGTCGTTGGCAATGGCCTGATTTTGCTCGGCCAGCACCTCACGGTCGATCGCGTCGTACTGCTTGCGCTCGTCGGGTGTCAACGGACGCGCGCCTGCCGTGGTTTGATCCGACGGCAGACGGCTGTAGATCGGCGACGGACCCGGCGGATCCATCATGCACGCCGACAACACGACGCTGCCCGCCGCCAGCGCGAACGTCAGCGTCCGCGTTGGCATACGGTTGCGCAGCGTGAGCACGAAATTATGGGTGTTCATCATGGCCTCCATCGCACGATGCCGCCGCATGGGCATGCCGGCGCCGTCCAATGTTCAACAATACCGCGCGGCCGCACACGCAGGTGCGGATCCGGCCGCGCGCTTTGACGCGTCTCAATGTCGCTGGTCGGCAGCGGGCGACACACCTTCTGAGAGCGCGTTGGCGCTGAAAAGTTGCGCCACATCGACCGGGTCGAATTCGTACCGCTGATTACAGAACTCGCAGTGAATCTCGACGTGTCCGCGTTCTTCGATCACGCTATCCACCTCTTCGCGGCCGAGCATTTTCAGCATCGCGCCGACTTTCTCGCGCGAGCACGAGCATTCGAAGCGCGTTTTCGCCGGCTCGAAATGCTGGACGTTTTCCTGCCAGAACAAACGGCGGAACAGGGTTTCCGGTTCTTCCTTCAGCAGTTCGTCTTGCGACAGCGTGCTGCCGAGCGTGCACACACGCGCCCACGTGTCGGTGTCGAGATCGCCCGGATGCGGGACGATGCCGCCGTCGCCGGGCAGCTTTTGCAGCAGCATGCCGACTGCGCGCTCGGTGTTCGCGGCAAGCCACAACCGCGTGTCGAGCTGTTCCGAGTGATGCATGTAGTGCTCGAGCACTTCGCTCATCGACTTCAGCGGACCGTCGAGACCGGACAGCGGCACGATGCCTTGATACGGCTGCTGGCCAGGCTTCTTGTCGCGCGGATCGAGCGTAATCACGCAACGGCCGTGGCCGCTCGCGTTGACGAGTTCGATCAGCGTCGTGTCGTCACCGATGGTGGCGTCCGCTTCGCCGGAGAACTTGGCGGTCGCGCGCATCGACAGGTCGGAGCTGCACTGGACGACCAGCATCTTCACCGGACCGTCGCCGAAAATCTGCATCACGAGCGTGCCGTCGAACTTCAGATTGGCCGACAGCAGCGCGCACGCGGCCATCATTTCGCCAAGGATTGTCCGCACGGGCGCCGGATAGTCGCGCCGCGTCAGCACTTCCTGCCATGTGTTTTGCAGCGAAACGATCTCGCCGCGCACCGGCGCCGCGCTGAACATGAATTTTTGCAACTGGTCGTTCACAACTTTTCCTTCGGTAATGGGGCAGCGTGCGTGTCGGCGGATTAGCCGATGCGCACCAGCTGCGCCTTGAAATATTCGCGCCGCTCGACGTAGACAGCAGAGGCACGGTGCAACCCGGCGATGTCGGCTTCCGACAGTTCGCGGACCACTTTGGCCGGCGCGCCCAGAATCAGGGAGTTGTCGGGAAACACTTTGCCTTCGGTGACGACGGCGCCCGCGCCAACCAGACAGTTGCGGCCGATGACCGCGCCATTCAAGACCACCGCCTGAATTCCGATCAACGATCCTTCCTTGATCGTGCAGCCGTGCAGCATGGCCTGATGGCCGACGGTGACATTGGCTTCGATCGTCAGCGGAAAGCCGGGATCTGCGTGCAACACCGCGTTTTCCTGCACGTTGCTGCCCTTGCCGAGCCGGATCGGCTCGTTATCGCCGCGCAACGCGGCGCCGAACCACACGCTCGCATTTTCTTCGAGCGTCACGTCGCCGATGATCGTCGCGGTGTCGGCGACGAATACGCTTTCATGAATCGTCGGGGCCGAATCGCCAAGCTTGTAAATTGCCACAGTGTCTCCTGTCGGTCAGTCAATATGCTGGGGGTGACGGCGATGCCGCGAAGTCCGGCGCGATGCGCGCGGGCGGCGCTGTCGAGTGTTCGGTGTTGCTCGCTGCGTGTTCGAATCTTGTATTGTAAACGGTTGTGTGCATCGTCCGCCGGGCCGCATGTCGCGGTGTGTCGCCGGTGGACATATCCCTTTCGTCTGGCGCCTTCCGGCCCATCTGTCCTTCACGAATGAATTGCTCCGATTCCGTTGAATCCGCCTCGTCGCACGTGACCTGCATCCGGCGTGCCGCGCTCGACGCGCTGCGTGAGCACGAGCCTGTCGTCAAGGCCGACGCGGTCCGCGCGCTGTATGCGCGCTGGCTCGATGGCCACGCGCAGTGCGATCCGTCCGCCGCGTTCGACGAACCAGCCGGTTTGCCCGGCCGTCCGCCAAAGCCGGAACTGGTCGAGCCGCGTCAGCTCCGGCGACGCGGCATGCAATCGCCGGAAGGCCGCGCCGTGCTGCTGCACGCGCTCGCGCATATCGAGTTCAACGCGATCAATCTCGCGCTCGACGCCGTCTGGCGTTTTTCCGGCATGCCCGTCGATTTTTATGGCGACTGGCTGAAAGTCGCGGCCGAAGAAGCGCATCACTTCTCGTTGCTGCGCGCGCGACTCGCGGAATTCGGCCATGTGTACGGCGACTTCGCCGCGCACGACGGCTTGTGGGACATGTGCGAACGCACTCGCGTCGATGTGCTGGCGCGGATGGCGCTGGTGCCGCGCACGCTCGAAGCGCGCGGCCTCGACGCATCGCCACCGATCCGCGCGCGCTTGCAGCAGGCGGGCGATCACGCGTCGGCGGCGATTCTCGACGTAATCCTGCGCGACGAAATCGGCCACGTGCTGATCGGCAACCGATGGTTCCGGTTTCTGTGCGACCAGCACGGTCACGATCCGCACGTCACGTATCTGCGTCTTGCAAACGAGTATCACGCGCCGAAATTGCGCGGCCCGTTCAATTTCGACGCACGCCGCGAAGCGGGCTTCGACGAGCAGGAACTCGCAGCGCTCGCCGGGCTGTCTCAGGACGCCGACAACGCGGATGCATAGTCCATCCAGCGCGACGACGCCCGGCGGCTTGCGCATCGGGCAGTGCGCGCTGGCGCGCTGCCATGCTGTTCGCGTTAAAACCGAACCGCGCCTCGATCCGGCCCACTCGCGCAAATCGCTTGTCTCGTTATAATCGAACGATCATTCTTTTCTGAGGCGTGCGACGCATGATCACTTCCCAGTCGGATTTCATCGATGTGCGCGGCGTGCGTCTGCATGTGCGGCGCTGGGGCCACCGCGACGCACCCGCGCTGTTCATGCTGCATGGCTGGATGGACGTTGCAGCGTCGTTCCAGTTCGTGGTGGATGCGTTGGGCGACAACTGGCAGGTCATCGCACCCGACGGCCGCGGCTTCGGCTTGTCCGGCTGGCCGGTCGCGGCACAGGGCGGCGGCAGCTACTGGTTTCCCGACTACGTCGCCGACCTCGATGCATTGCTCGACCATTACGCGCCGAGCGGCGAAGTGAACCTGGTCGGGCACAGCATGGGCGCGAACATCGTTTGTCTGTATGCGGGCGTTCGGCCGGAAAGGGTTCGTCGGGTGGTCGATCTGGAAGGCTTCGGACTGGCGCCGGGCAAGGCTTCGCAAGCGCCGAAGCGGTTGCGCGGATGGCTCGACGAATTGCGCGAGCCGCCGCAATTGCGCGGCTACGCATCGCTGGACGACGTCGCCGCTCGCCTGATCAAGACCAATCCGCGTCTCGCGCCGTCGCGCGCGCGTTTTCTCGCGGCACACTGGTCGAAGCCGGACGGCAACGGCGGTCACATGTTGCTCGCCGATCCTGCGCACAAGCTGCGCGGGCCGTCGCTGTATCGACTCGACGAAGTGATGGCGGTGTGGTCGCAGGTTCAGGCCAAGGTGCTGCATATCGAAGCCGCCGGATCGCCGACGCTCGCGAGTATCGCCGGCGATATTCCGCTCGACGAATTCAAGGCGCGTTTCAGCGCGTTTCCGAACTGGCGCGAAAAAATCATCGACGATGCCGGACACATGGTCCACCACGATCAGCCGGAGCAGGTTGCTGCGTTGATCGACGGGTTTTGCGCATAAACTTTTTAGAAATTTTCTGATTTCCGGGATGATTGGCTCGTGGTGAATCGGCCGCGTTCGCTTACTGCGTTGCAGTAAAATGAACCCTGACTTTTTCGAAGATGACGATGAACGCCGACCTCCACTGCCATTCCACGGTGTCCGACGGGCAGTTTGCGCCCGCCGACGTTGCGCGCCGCGCCCATGCGGGCGGCGTGACGTTGTGGGCATTGACCGATCACGACGAACTCGGCGGTCAAAAAGAGGCGCGCGCCGCGGCCGAAGCGCTTGGCATGGGCTATCTGGCGGGCGTCGAGATTTCGGTCACGTGGGCGTCACGTACCGTGCATATCGTCGGGCTGCACGTCGATCCCGATTGCCGCGCGCTGATCGACGGGCTTGCGCGCACGCGTAACGGCCGCGCGGCGCGCGCGGAAGCGATCGGCGAGCAGCTGGCCTCGCTCGGCGTGCCGGGTGCGTATGAAGGCGCGCTGAAGTACGTGTCGAACCCCGACATGATTTCGCGCACGCATTTCGCGCGGTTCATGGTCGATGCCGGCTACGCGCGTTCCGCCCAAGACGTGTTTTCGCGCTACCTCGGCGACGGCAAGCCCGGTTACGTGTCGCATCGTTGGGCGAAGCTGGCCGATGCGGTAGGGTGGATTCAGGCCGCCGGCGGCGAGGCGGTGATCGCGCATCCGGGCCGTTATGCATACTCGCCGCTCGAATTTGACGCGCTTTTCGGCGAATTCATCGATCTCGGCGGCAAGGCGATCGAAGTCGTCACCGGCAGCCATACGCCGGACCAATATCGCGAATATGCGGACGTCGCGCGCCGTTTCGGCTTCGAGGCATCGCGCGGATCGGATTTTCACGCGGCGGACGAAGGACGTGTCGATATCGGCACGCTGCCGCAATTGCCGCCCGATCTGAAGCCGGTCTGGGAGCGCTGGCTCTAGGCCCGGATCGCCGCGCCGCGCGGGGTTCGCGCATCACGGTGTGCGCGGGCGGCCGCGTCGCTGGCGCGCGCGTCGCGCGTTCCGGCCGGCACTTTTTCTGCGTCTGTTGTCGTCGATCTGCTCGCTGGCCCACTCAGGCGAGCGTTTTCATCGGTTAAGTTCGGCGGTCGAAGCATCGGCCGGTGTCAGCGGCTGACGTGCAAAATCAAGAGCGGGTCCGATTCCTCATCACATCGCCATGTCCCAATATTTTCGCGTTCACCCAGACAATCCACAGCCGCGGCTGATCAAGCAGGCCGCGCAGATCATCAACGACGGCGGCATCGTCGCGATGCCCACCGACTCCAGCTACGCGCTCGCCTGTCACCTCGACGACAAGGACGCCGTCGAGCGTTTGCGGCGGATTCGCGGTCTCGACGAGCGTCAGCTGCTGTCGCTGCTGGTGCGCGATCTGTCCGAACTGGCTAATTTCGCGATGGTCGATAACCGCCAGTACCGCTTGATCAAGTCCGTGACGCCGGGTCCGTACGTGTTCGTGCTTCAGGCCACCAAGGAAGTGCCGCGCCGCTTGTCGCATCCGTCGCGCAAGACCATCGGTTTGCGGGTGCCGGATCATGCGATCACGCTCGCGCTGCTCGAAGAACTCGGCCAGCCGCTGCTCGGCACGACGCTGATCATGCCCGGTGAAACGGAGCCGCTGAACGATCCCGAAGAAATCCGAGACCGTCTCGAGAAGCAGCTCGATCTGGTGATCGACGGCGGCGCGTGCGCGTGCGAGCCGTCCACCATCGTCGATCTGACCGGGCCCGAAGCGGTGCTGGTGCGTGCCGGACGCGGCAGCCTCGCGCCGTTCGGAATCGAAGAACCCGCGTAAGCGGATTGCGGTGAACGCCGCGTTTCAAACGCGCCGCGCGAAAGCCCGCCGATGCGCGAGGAAGTCCCCAACGGCGTTGTTACAATAGAGAGATATGGATTCTTCCCTGATACAAACTATTGCGGTCTACGCACTGCCGGTGATTTTCGCGATCACCTTGCATGAAGCGGCGCACGGCTATGTCGCGCGTCTTCTCGGCGACAACACGGCATATGCGCTCGGTCGCGTGTCGTTCAATCCGATGCGCCATATCGATCCGCTCGGCACCATCGCGATTCCGCTGATTCTCTATTTCGCGACGAGCGGCGCATTCATGTTCGGCTATGCGAAGCCGGTGCCGGTCTCGTTCGGCAATCTGCGCAATCCGCGTTGGGGCAGTCTGTGGGTTGCGCTCGCGGGTCCCGCGTGCAACTTCATTCAGGCGTTGATCTGGGGTGTCGTCGGTGTCGGGCTGGCGGTGGGCGGCGTCGATGAGCCGTTCTTCACGCGCATGGCCGCGGCCGGCGTCGGCGTGAATCTGGTACTCGGCGTGCTGAACCTGTTCCCGTTGCCGCCGCTCGACGGTGGGCGCGTGCTGGTCGCGCTGTTGCCGCCGCGTCAGGCTATCGCGCTGTCGCGCATCGAGCCTTACGGTTTCCTGATCGTGATGGTGCTCGTGATGACCGGGATTCTCACGCGTTACTGGCTCAGCCCGCTCGTCACGCTCGGCTACGGCGCGGTGACGGCGATTCTGACTCCCCTTGTTTCGCTTCTATAAAAATCATGTACCCAGACCGTATCTTTTCCGGCATGCGGCCCACCGGGTCGCTGCATCTCGGCCACTACCACGGTGTGCTGAAAAACTGGGTGCGGTTGCAGTCCGAATACCCGTGTTTTTTCTGCGTGGTCGACTGGCATGCGTTGACGACGCATTACGAAACGCCCGAGGTCATCGAAAAGAACGTATGGGATGTGCTGATCGACTGGCTCGCGTCGGGAATCGATCCGGCGCAGGCCACGCTGTTTATCCAGAGCAAGGTGCCCGAGCACGCGGAACTCGCGTTGCTGCTCGGTATGAGCACGCCGCTCGGTTGGCTCGAACGCGTGCCGACCTACAAGGAGCAGATGGAGAAGCTGAAGGACCGGGATCTGTCCACGTATGGCTTTCTCGGCTATCCGGTGCTGATGGCCGCCGACATCCTGCTGTATCGCGGCTCGCTGGTGCCGGTGGGCGAGGATCAGGTGCCGCACGTCGAGATGACGCGTGAAATCGCGCGCCGCTTCAACTATCTGTACGGCCGCGAGCCGGGTTTCGAGCAGAAGGCCAACGATGCGGCCAAGAAGCTCGGCGGCAAGCGCTCGAAGCTGTATCACGAGTTGCGCAACGCGTATCAGCAGGAAGGCGACGACGAGGCGCTCGAACAGGCGCGCGCGATGTTGCAGGAGTCGCAAAGCCTGTCGATGAACGATCGGGAGCGGCTGTTCGGTTATCTGGAAGGCTCGCGCAAGCTGATTCTGGTCGAGCCGCAGGCGATGCTGACGGCGGCGTCGCGGATGCCGGGCCTAGACGGTCAGAAGATGTCGAAGTCGTACGGCAATACGATCGGCTTGCGCGAAAACGCGGACACGATCACGAAAAAAGTCCGCACGATGCCGACCGATCCCGCACGCGTGCGCCGCACCGATCCGGGCGATCCCGACAAGTGTCCGGTGTGGCAGCTGCATCAGGTCTACACCGACGAAACCACGCACGAATGGGTGCAGCAGGGCTGCCGGTCGGCGGGAATCGGCTGTCTCGACTGCAAGCAGCCGGTGATCGAAGGGATTCTGCACGAACAGCAACCGATGCTCGAACGCGCGCAGAAGTACATGGACGATCCGTCGCTGCTGCGCGCGATCGTCGCCGACGGCTGTGACAAGGCGCGCCGCT
Organism: Paraburkholderia sp.; assembly: GCF_028283785.1. Classification (GTDB taxonomy): domain Bacteria; phylum Pseudomonadota; class Gammaproteobacteria; order Burkholderiales; family Burkholderiaceae; genus Paraburkholderia. The sequence continues at coordinate 934,069 of NZ_JAPWKB010000019.1, forward strand.
TCGCGGTGGAAACGATGCGCGACGTGCGTGACGCAATGGGCCTGTCGTACAACTGAGCGCGATGGCCTCTGCCGATATGTGTCCGGATAACGAAAACGGCGCTCGCGCCACAACCGACGAACCGGCCGCTGCGACCGCCGCGGCCGGGCGCTTTCCGCAGCCGCATGGAACGGGCGACGCGTCGCGCTGGGTGCAACGCTGGTCGCATCTGGTTGCGCCGGGCGGCGCGGTGCTCGATGTCGCGTCGGGCGCGGGGCGTCATGCGCGCTGGTTCGCGTCGCGCGGGCATCCGGTGACGGCGCTGGATCGCGACGCCGCCGCACTCGCCGCGATGGCCGATGATCCGCGCATCACGACGCGCATCGCCGACCTCGAAAACGCGCCGTGGCCGTTGCCAGGATTGGCTTCGGTAACGCCTTCGACGGCTTCGTCGGCGCAAGAACATGACACGGTGAAAGGCCAGAAAGATGCCGAAACGAAGTTCGCGGCGGTGATCGTCACGAACTATCTGCACCGGCCGCTTTTTCCGCAGTTGCTGGCGGCGCTCGCGCCCGGCGGCGTCTTGATCTACGAGACTTTCGCGCAAGGCAACGAGCGCGTCGGCAAGCCGTCGAATCCGGCGTTTTTACTTGCGCCCGGCGAGTTGCTGGACGTGGTTCGGCCCGCGTTGCGGGTCATTGCATTTCAGGATGGTTTTCTCGCGCAGCCGCGTCCCGCCTACATTCAGCGGATCTGCGCGATACGGGAGGCGGAACAGCTTACCGACCCGACGGGCGACTCGCTTCCCCGTTGTTACGAGTTGGCCGGCTAATCCGCTACAATCGCGGTTTACTGATCTAAATTCATGGCGTTTCATGACTAACGGCATTCAAACCGGCATTCAAAGCGGCAGTGAGAGCAAGATGGAAAGCAACGACGGCGTCAAGATTCGCGGCAGCATTCCGGCCATCATCACCCCGATGCTCGAAGACGGCAGTCTCGATCTGCCGGCGTTCCGAAAACTGATCGACTGGCATATCGACGAAGGCACCAATGGCCTCGTCGTGGTCGGTACGAGCGGCGAGTCGGCGACGTTGTCGGTGGAAGAGCATGTGCTGATGGTCAAGACGGCCGTCGAGCACGTCGCCGGTCGTATTCCGGTGATCGCGGGTTCGGGCGGCAATTCGACCGCCGAAGCCGTCGAGCTCACCGAACACGCGCGCAAGGTCGGCGCGGACGCATCGCTGCAAGTGGTGCCGTACTACAACAAGCCGACCCAGGAAGGCATCTTCCGCCACTTCACGAAGATCGCCGAAACGGTCGATCTGCCGGTGATCCTGTACAACGTGCCGGGCCGCACGGTCGCCGACATGGCGAACGAAACCATCCTGCGCCTCGCGAACGTGCCGGGCATCGTCGGTGTGAAAGAAGCCACCGGCAACCTCGAACGCGCTGCGCACCTGATCAAATCGGCGCCTGCGCATTTCGGCATCTATAGCGGCGACGATCCGACCGCGATCGCGCTGATGCTGCTCGGCGGCCATGGCAATATTTCCGTGACGGCCAACGTCGCGCCGCGCGCGATGAGCGAGTTGTGCAAGGCTGCGCTCGCAGCCGACGCCAAAACCGCGCGGGAGATTCACCTGAAGCTTCTGTCGCTGCACAAGAACCTGTTCATCGAATCGAACCCGATTCCGGCGAAATGGGCATTGCAGCAGCTGGGTCGCGCGCAAGGCGGCATCCGCCTGCCGCTGACGCCGCTCGACGTGCGTTATCACGACGTCGTGCGCGCAGCGTTGCGCGAAGCCGGATTGCTCGGCTAACAGGCTGACGGGCTCGCCGCCACGCGCGGCCGGGCCCGACGCCGATCGTCTACGCAGTTGCCGAGCCTTTCACCGGCATTCCTTTAACCGACGTCGATATCGCCCACGTTCCCGGCATAGAACCAGGCACCGCGTTCCAGCATCACGAAGGCCCTCATGAAACGTTCCGCACTTTCCCTCCACGCAACCCGCATGGCGGCGCTGGCGCTTGGCCTGGCGACGCTCGCCGGCTGTGACACGCTGAACGACTGGTTCGCTTCGGACCGTGTCAATTACAAGGTCGCGGGCAGTGCGCCGCCGCTCGCCGTTCCGAGCGATCTGCAAGCCACGCCGACCGATCAACGCTACATCGCACCGCCGGCCACGCTGGCACTCGGCGGCGCCACGCCGCGCAACATGACGGCGGCGGGCAACGCGTCCGAAGGCAAGCCGACCACGCAAGATCCGCTCGGCATGCACATCGAACGCGACGGCGATCACCGCTGGCTGGTCGTCGACGGCCGTTCGCCGGAACAACTGTGGCCGCTGCTGCAGGACTTCTGGAAGGAAAACGGTTTCGCGCTGAAATCCGACGCGCCGGCAACCGGCATCATGACGACCGATTGGGCCGAAAACCGCGCGAACATTCCGGACGACTGGTTCCGTCGCACGGTCGGCAAGGTGATCGATTTCGCGTATTCGTCGGGCACGCGTGACAGCTTCCGGACGCTCGTTTCGCGGATGCCGGGCGACACGACGGACATCTCCATCACGCACAGCGCGATGGAAGAAATGATGACGGGTCAGGACAAGACGTCGTCGCGTTGGGTCGAGCGTCCGCGCGATCCGGCGCTCGAAGCGCTGTTCCTCGCGAAGCTGATGCAGAAGTTCGGCCTCACCGACGCACAGTCGAAGCAATTGCTGACGGACGCGCGTCCGGCCACGCAACCGGCCAAGGTGGTCGACGCGTCGGACGGCGGCGCGACGCTCGATCTGCCGGAGTCGTTCGACCGCGCGTGGTTGCGCGTCGGCCTCGCGCTGGATCGCACGAACTTCACGGTCGACAATCGCGACCGCACGAAGGGCATTTACTACGTGCGCTACGCCGATTCGATGGAAGAGCTGAAGAAGGAAGGGCTGTTCGGCAAGCTGTTCTACAGCGGCCCGTCGAAGAAGCCTGCGCATGAATTCCTCGTCAACGTCCGTTCGAAGGGCGATGCGCTGACGCAAGTTGCCGTGGTCGATGCAAATGGCCAGGTGGATACGTCGTCGGACGCGCAGCGCCTCGTGTCGCTGCTTCACGCGCAACTGAACTAAGGCGCGCGGTGCGTTTCGCCAGCCTCGGCAGCGGCAGCGAGGGCAACTCGCTGCTGGTCGAGGCACAAAGCGGTGCAACGACCACGCGCGTGTTGCTCGACTGCGGGTTTTCGGCGAAGGAAGTCGAGCGGCGCCTCGCGCGTCTGGGCGCGGCGCCCGACGGGCTGACTGCGATCCTGATCACGCATGAGCATAGCGATCACATCGGTGGCGCGCTGACGTTGGCGCGCAAGTGGTCGATCCCGCTGTATATGAGCTGGGGTACGGCGCGCGCCGTTGGCGCCGACGAAGCCGATGTCGAACTGAACGTGTTGTGGGGCGATGAGGCGGTTGCGATTGGCGATCTCAGCGTGTTGCCCTACACCGTGCCTCACGATGCCCGAGAGCCTTTGCAGTACGTTCTGTCGGACGGCGCGCAACGGCTGGGCGTGCTGACCGATGTTGGTACGTCTACGCCGCATATCAGTCAGGTGCTGAGCGGGTGCGATGCACTGATTCTCGAATGCAATCACGACGTGCAGATGCTTCAGACGAGCCGTTATCCGCCTTCGTTGAAGGCGCGCATCGGCGGCAATCATGGGCATCTGAACAACGACGCGGCGGCGGAAATCCTGGCTTCGCTCGATCGGTCGAAGCTGCGTCATCTGGTCGCCGCGCATCTGAGTCAGCAAAACAACTCGCCGGAACTGGCGCAAGCGGCGGTCGCCGCGGTGTTGGGTGCGGCGCCGACGGAAGTGGTGGTCGCGACGCAGGAAACGGGGTTCGACTGGTTGAGTCTTTGATGTCGGCGGATTGCCGGCGTCGATAAACGCCGAACCATAGAAAAAGCCCATGACGAGTGATCGTCATGGGCTTTTTGTTTAATGCAGCTCAGCGTGTGTGACCGGGCCGGACGTTTCCGTCGCGGCCCGACGCGCCGATTAATTCCGGTTGCCGCCGAAAATGCCAAGCAGCGACAGCAGATTCACGAACACGTTGTACAGATCCAGGTAGATCGCGAGCGTGGCGGTGATGTAATTCGTTTCGCCGCCGTTCACGACGCGCTGCACGTCGAAGAGGATGTACGCGGAGAAGATCACGATGGCCAGCACCGACACCGTCAGCATCAACGCCGGCAGGTGCAGGAACATGTTCGCGACCATGGCCAGCAGCAGCACGATCACACCGACGAACAACCACTTGCCGAGGCCGGAAAAGTCACGCTTGCTGACCGTGGCAACGGTTGCCATGGCGGCGAAGATAATGCCGGTGCCACCGAAGGCGAGCATGATCAGCGACGGGCCGTTCGAAAAGCCGAGGATGAAGCTCAGCAGTCGCGACAGCATCAGGCCCATGAAGAACGTGAAGCCCAGCAGCACGAACACGCCGACCGAGCTGTCTTTCGTCTTCTGGATGGCGAACATGAAACCGAACGCGATCGCGAAAAACGCCAGCATGCTCATGGCCGGGCTGGTGGCCGCGAACAGCGAGAACCCGGTCGTCACGCCGATCCACGCGCCGAGCACCGTCGGAATCATGGACAGCGCGAGTAGCCAGTAGGTGTTGCGGAGCACGCGGTTGCGCGTTTCGGCCGTGGTGACCGTGCCGCCGCGACCGAAGTTGTACGGGTACTGATTCATGGTTTCTCCTTGCGTCAGACGCAGTGTTGCGCAGTGGTTCGGATGACTCGCCGTGTTTTATCAAGTTACCGACGGAGCATTTCGCCCGCCGGCTACACGGTCCTACGTATCTAAGATAAGTCTCGCACTACGGAGTTTCAACGGCTTCGCGCACGCTGTCTTGTGCATTTCGAGACAAAAGATTTGACCTTTCAGTTCTGTAAGGGTTCCATCGCAATCATACATCGGAACATGCTACAATAGCGGATTCATTTAAATCTGTAACCTCTTAATTTTCTGGAGTTTTTATGGCGATCGAACGCACCCTGTCGATTATCAAGCCGGACGCAGTGGCCAAGAATGTCATTGGTCAGATCTACAGCCGTTTCGAAAACGCAGGTCTGAAGATCGTTGCATCGCGCATGGTTCAATTGTCGCGCGCTGATGCAGAGAAGTTCTATGCTGTTCACGCAGCACGCCCGTTCTTCAAGGATCTGGTCGAATTCATGATCTCCGGCCCGGTGCAAATCACCGCGCTGGAAGGCGAAGGCGCGATCCTGAAGCACCGTGACCTGATGGGCGCAACGGATCCGAAGAAGGCAGACAAGGGCACGATCCGCGCTGACTTCGCAGACAGCATCGACGCCAACGCCGTTCACGGCTCCGACGCAGCGGAAACCGCAGCAGTCGAAATCGCGTTCTTCTTCCCGGAAGTCAACGTCTACTCGCGTTAATCTTCGGCCCGGCTCTACCGGGTAGATGGTTACAACAGCAGGAAAGGGCGCGAACGGTCCACGCGTTCATGCAGCTTGTTGTATCAACGCATGAACGCAGTCTCGCAACCAGATGGCAGGATTCGATATGACGAGCAGCTCCACCGTCAACCTTCTCGATCTCGACGCTCAAGGACTTGTCGCCTATTGCGGCAGCCTCGGCGAAAAGCCGTTTCGCGCCAAGCAATTGCAGCGCTGGATTCACCAGTACAACGCTGCAGACTTCGATGGCATGACGGACCTGGCGAAATCGCTGCGCGAAAAGCTGAAAGGCCGCGCAACGATCGACATGCCCGCCATCGCCAGCGACCATATTTCGACCGACGGCACACGCAAGTGGCTGATCGACGTCGGCAACGGTAACGCAGTCGAGACCGTCTACATCCCGGAAGAAACGCGTGGCACGCTGTGCGTGTCGTCGCAGGCCGGGTGCGCGGTGAACTGCCGTTTCTGTTCGACCGGCAAGCAGGGATTCTCCCGCAACCTCACTACCGCGGAAATCATCGGCCAGTTGCGCATGGCCGAGTTCGCGTTGCGCGCCACGCGCGGGCCGGAAGGCGGTCGTGCGGTCGGCGGTGAGGGTAAGGGCGAGCGGGTCGTCACGAACGTCGTGATGATGGGCATGGGCGAGCCGCTGCTCAATTACGACGCTGTCGTGCCGGCTATGCGCCTGATGCTCGACGACAACGCGTATGGGCTGTCGCGCCGTCGCGTGACGCTTTCCACGTCGGGCGTGGTGCCCATGATGGACCGGCTCGGCGCCGATCTGCCGGTGGCGTTGGCGGTGTCGCTGCACGCGCCAAGCGATCCGCTGCGCGACATGCTGGTGCCGCTGAACAAGAAGTATCCGTTGCGCGAGTTGATGGCAGCTTGCCAGCGCTATTTGAAAGTGGCGCCGCGCGACTTCATTACCTTCGAATATTGCATGCTCGACGGCGTCAACGACAGCGAAGCGCAAGCCCGCGAACTGCTGGCCGTCACGCGCGACGTCCCGTGTAAATTCAATCTGATTCCCTTCAATCCGTTCCCGGAATCCGGTCTGCTCCGCTCGAAGAACGAGCAGATCAAGCGGTTCGCGCAGGTGCTGATGGACGCCGGCGTCGTGACGACGGTGCGCAAGACCCGCGGCGACGACATCGACGCGGCGTGTGGCCAGCTGGCCGGTGCGGTCAAAGACCGCACGCGCCTCGCCGAGCGTACCGGCCGCGCGGGCAAAGTAATCGATATTCGCGCCGTATAACTGTGGCGTTTGCGGGCGGGGAGCGTGCTGTCGTCGAGGCCGCGTAAAATCCTGCATCGTCACAGGTGTTGAAAAGAAAGTTTGCAGAAGCGATCGGAAGCGGCACAAGAGGCCGCGCATTTTGTTATAAACGGTCTGCGAAACCGAATCGGGGCATGCTGCCCCCGACGGTATGACCAGCGAAAAAGAATCGACGCGAGGATTTGGGATGAGTGAGCCGCAGCACCCGCAACCGCACGACACAGAGACGAACGCAGGCCGTCCGGATCCGGCAGCCACGCGTGCTACCGTTCCGCCCGTCGCGCCATCCAGCTTTGACTCGCTGGCGGCAGTGGGCGCGCGGCTGACGCAGTTGCGCGAAGCGAAAGGCTGGTCGGTGGATGACGTGTCGGCCCGACTCAAGGTCTCGTCGACGAAGTTGCGCGCACTCGAATCCGGTGACATCAGCCATTTGCCCGACACGACCTTCGCGCTCGGCGTCGTGCGCAGTTATGCAAAGATGCTCGGCGCGGATCCGATGCCGTTCACCCAGGCGCTGCGCCGTGAAAAAGGCGTGCCGGAACCGGATCTGTCGATGCCGGCGTCGTCCGGACGGGATTTGCCGCGCGGGCGCGTGTCGTTGTCGCTCGGTGGCGGCGGCCAGAAACATCGCTCGTGGTTGTGGGGCGTCGCGGCGGTGATCGTCGCGGTGATTGCGTTGGGCATGTGGCACACCAATGGCGGTGATTCGTCGGCCTGGCTGGCGCGTCTGAAAGCGAGCGCCAACGGTGCGACGGGCAGCGCGGGTGGCGCATCCGGCGCAGTGGCGGGCGCAGACGGCGCAGGTTCCGACGCGGCGGGCACGGAAGCGGCTTCGGCCACGCCGGATGAGCAGGCTGCGGCGGGCACGTCGAGCTCGGCGTCGTCGTCGGCTGCACCGATGCCTGCGCCGTTGCCGATGGTCGGCGCACAACCCGGCGCGCCGGCTGTTTCGCCGACCACGGCTGCGTCCGCACCGGCTGCGCCGGTCGTGGCTCCGAAGCCCGCTGTGCTGGCGAGCGCGCCGGCAGCCGCTTCGAGTGCTGCGGTCGCGGCGGCGGCATTGGCAAACACGGCGACATCCAGCGGCGGAAGTTCGATTGTCGCGGTTCGCGTGACAGAAGACAGCTGGCTCAGCGTCCGTCAGAAGGACGGTAAAGAATTGTTCTCCGGCATCGTGCATTCCGGAGATGCGAAAGAAGTAAGCGGCGAGGGTCCTTTCAAGGTAACGGTTGGCAACAGAGCCGGCCTCGATTCGGTCACGCTCGACGGCCAGCCGGTCGATCCGTCGAAATATTCGTCTGCAAAAGGTAACGTGGCGCGCTTTGCGCTGCCATGACGGGTACGCGTCGCGCCCAACCGGGCTGCGACGCCTTTTCAATTCAGGCGCTGTGCATTCGTGCGCGGCGCCTGCGGCGTAAGTGGGTTTTTTGATGCATTCCGATCAAGTGCAATCCAATAGTCAAATCGTTTCGACCGAACCGGTGTTCGGCGGCCAGGCAGCACGTCGTGTGTCGCATGCCGTCGACGTTCGTTGGGGCGGCAATCTGGTAACAATCGGCGGTGACGCGCCGGTGCGCGTGCAGTCGATGACGAACACCGACACGGCCGACGCGATCGGCACCGCGATCCAGATCAAGGAACTGGCGCAAGCCGGTTCGGAACTGGTGCGCATCACCGTGAACACGCCGGAAGCGGCAGCAGCCGTGCCGGCCGTGCGTGAACAGCTCGACCGGATGGGTGTGTCGGTGCCGTTGATCGGCGACTTCCATTACAACGGCCACCTGTTGCTGCGCGACTATCCCGCGTGCGCGGAATCGTTGTCGAAGTACCGGATCAATCCCGGCAACGTCGGCCAGGGCGCGAAGCGCGACACCCAGTTTGCGCAAATGATCGAAGCGGCTGCGAAGTACGACAAGCCGGTTCGGATCGGTGTGAACTGGGGCAGTCTCGACCAGGATCTGCTCGCGCGCATGATGGACGAAAACGCGGCACGTTCCAAGCCGTGGGACGCGCAAAGCGTGATGTACGAAGCGTTGATCCAGTCGGCGATCGGCTCGGCGGAACGCGCGGTCGAACTCGGCCTGTCGCGTAACCAGATCATTCTGTCGTGCAAGGTCAGCGGCGTGCAGGATCTGATCGCGGTGTATCGCGAACTCTCGCGTCGTTGCGACTTCGCGTTGCATCTCGGCTTGACCGAAGCCGGCATGGGCTCGAAGGGCATCGTCGCATCGACGGCAGCGCTGTCGGTGCTGTTGCAGCAAGGTATCGGCGACACGATCCGCATTTCGCTGACGCCGGAACCGGGCGCATCGCGTACCGGCGAAGTCATCGTCGGCCAGGAAATCCTGCAAACCATGGGCCTGCGTTCGTTCACGCCGATGGTCATCGCGTGTCCGGGTTGCGGTCGGACCACCAGCACGCTGTTCCAGGAACTCGCGTCGCAAATCCAGACGTATCTGCGGACGCAGATGCCGGTTTGGCGCGATCAGTTTCCTGGCGTCGAGAAGATGCACGTCGCGGTGATGGGCTGCATCGTCAACGGTCCGGGCGAGTCGAAGCAGGCGAACATCGGCATCAGCTTGCCGGGTTCGGGCGAAAATCCGGCCGCACCGGTGTTTATCGACGGCGAGAAGGTCAAGACGCTGCGCGGCGAGCATATCGCGGAAGAATTCCAGCAAATCGTGAGCGATTACGTCGAGCGCCGTTATGGCCGCGCGGCCGTGCTCAACTAAGAACTGCAGATCGAACACAGATGACTGAACAGAAAACTGAGCAGAAGAAAAAGCTCGAGAAGTTGTCCGGCGTGAAGGGCATGAACGACATCCTGCCGCAGGAAGCCGGGTTGTGGGAGTTCTTCGAAACCACCGTCAAGTCGATGCTCCGTTCGTACGGATACCAGAATATCCGCACGCCGATCGTCGAGCATACGCAGTTGTTCACGCGCGGTATCGGCGAAGTGACCGACATCGTCGAGAAGGAAATGTATAGCTTCACCGACGCACTGAACGGCGAAAACCTGACGATGCGTCCGGAAAATACCGCCGCCGTGGTGCGCGCAGCGATCGAGCACAACATGCTGTACGACGGCCCGAAGCGGTTGTGGTACGTCGGTCCGATGTTCCGTCACGAGCGTCCGCAACGCGGCCGCTATCGCCAGTTCCATCAGGTCGGTGTCGAGGCGCTCGGTTTCGCCGGTCCGGATACCGACGCTGAAATCATCATGATGTGTCAGCGCCTGTGGGACGACCTCGGCCTGACCGGCATCAAGCTCGAAATCAATTCGCTCGGCCTCGCGGAAGAACGCGCGGCGCATCGCGTCGAACTGATCGCGTATCTGGAACAGCATCAGGACGCGATGGACGAAGAAGCCAAGCGTCGTCTGTACACGAACCCGTTGCGCGTGCTCGATACGAAGAACCCGGCGTTGCAGGAAATTGCACAAAATGCGCCGAAGCTGATCGACTTCCTCGGTGAGGAATCGCGCGCGCACTTCGAGGGGCTGCAACGCATCCTGAAGTCGAACAACATCCCGTTCAAGATCAATCCACGTCTGGTGCGCGGTCTGGATTATTACAATCTGACCGTGTTCGAGTGGATTACCGACAAGCTCGGCGCACAAGGTACGGTGGCGGCAGGCGGCCGTTACGATCCGCTGATCGAGCAACTCGGCGGCAAGCCGACGGCAGCGTGCGGTTGGGCAATGGGCGTCGAGCGCATTCTCGAACTGTTGAAAGAAGAAAACCTCGTTCCTGAGGACGAGGGCTGCGACGTGTACGTCGTCCATCAGGGCGACGTGGCGCGCGAGCAGGCGTTCATCATCGCCGAACGTCTGCGTGATACGGGTCTCGACGTGATCCTGCATTGCAGCGCCGACGGTCAATCGGCCAGCTTCAAATCGCAGATGAAGCGCGCCGATGCAAGCGGCGCCGCGTTTGCGGTCGTGCTCGGCGAAGACGAAATCGCGAATGGTACGGTCGGCGTCAAACCGCTTCGCAATATTGCGGCTAACGGCGGTAAAAGTGAGCAACAAAACGTGCCGGCCGAAGACTTGACCGAATTTCTAATCAATGCGATGGTTGCATCCGCCGACGACGGCGATGACAGCGACGACTGATCGCGATGTCGTCGGGCCCGACACGTCAGTGGCCCGACACACCTTGAGTCTCAAAGAAGAAGGAATCGCTGGGCGATGAGTTACCACGACGAACAAGAATCGATTGAAGGTCTGAAAGCATGGTGGACGCAGTGGGGCAATGCGACCACGTGGATCGTGCTGGTGGCGCTCGTCGCTGCAGCGGGCTGGAACGGCTGGAATTTCTGGCAACGTCGTCAGGCAGCGGAAGCCGCTGTGCTGTATGACCAGGTTCAGCAAGCCGTGAGCGCTGGCGACAAAGCCAAGGTCAGCCGCGTCGCAGCCGACATGGAAGACAAGTTCAGCGGCACGGCTTACGCGCAAATGACCGCGCTGACCGCCGCGAAGGCGTTGTACACGACCGGCGACGAAGCGGGCGCGAAAGCGCAGTTGCAATGGGCCATCGATCACGCGAAAGACGACGAGTTCAAACAGGTCGCCAAGCTGCGTCTCGCTTCGTTGCTGCTCGACGAAAAAGCCTACGATCAAGGTCTCGCGTTGCTGTCCGACCCGCAGTCCGACGCGTTCAAGGGCGTTGTCGCGGATGGTCGCGGCGACCTGCTCGCGGCACAAGGCAAGCGCGACGATGCGCGTACCGCCTACAAGCTCGCACTCGACTCGCTGTCGAAAAACGACACATCCGCGCGTCAATTGATCCAGTTCAAGCTCGACGCGCTGGGCGGTTGATCGTTCTTCGAAACGATCAACCAGTTCCATTCGATTAATCTTCCTAAATGCTTCGTCCACCGATGAATCTGCTGAAACGTTACGTTGTGCCCGTTGCCTGTGCGATGACCGTGCTGGGTCTGGCGGCTTGCTCATCCACGAAAGACGATCGCCGCGTGCCGACGCCGCTCACTGAGTTCAAACCTGTGCTCGACGTGCAGCAGACGTGGAAGACCAGCGTAGGTAAGGCCGGTCGCTATCTGTTCTCGCCGGTCGCCGTGGGCGACTTCGTGTATGCCGCAGGAGCGAACGGTTCGGTCGCGAAGATCGACGCGTCGACGGGTAAAGATGTGTGGCGTATCAAGGTGGGCAGCGATCTGTCCGCCGGCGCTCGGCAGCGATGGCACATTGACCGCGGTCGGCGCGCTGAAGGGCGAAGTCTTCGTGCTGGGCAACGACGGCAAGCTGTTGTGGAAGGCCACGGCGCCGGGCGAAATCATTTCGCCGCCGCTGGTCGGCAATGGCTTCGTGATCGTGCGTACCATCGACGGTCAGATCACCGCATTCAACGCGCAAACCGGCGAGCAGAAGTGGGTCTATCGCAATCGCGCGGTGCCGTTGAACCTGCGTGTGTCGTCGGGCATGACCTTCGCGGGCGACGCGGCCGTGCTGGCCGGTTTCCCGGGCGGCTCGTTCGCGGCAATCAATCTGCAAACCGGTGACACCTTCTGGGAAACGCCGGTGTCGTATCCGAAGGGCGTGACCGAAGTCGAGCGTATCAACGACGTGACGGGCCCGCCGACCCTCGTGGGTGCGCAGACCTGCGCGGTGACGTTCCAGGGCCAGTTGGGCTGTTTCGATGCGAACTCGGGCCGTGCCGTGTGGGAAAAGGCATTCTCGAGCACCAGCGGTCTCGCGCAGGACGATCGCACGGTCGTAGCGGGCGACGACTGGTCGGTGGTGTCGGCGTACGACGCAACCAACGGCAACCAGCTGTGGCGCAACGACAAGCTGAAGAATCGTGAAGTCAGCGTGCCGATGTTGCTCGGTCACGCCGCTGTGTTCGGTGACTATCAGGGCTACGTGCACTTCCTGTCGCGCGACGACGGCACACTCGTCGCCCGCATGAAGACCGACGGCAGCCCGATCACCGCCGCACCGGTCATCGCGGGTGAGACACTGGTCGTACAAACGCACGACGGCGACATCTACGGTTTCCGTCCGCGTTAAGCAAGACACGCGCTGATACCGCGTAACGTGCAGGCCGGCTTTGCCGGCCGCATGTGTTTGTGGAAGCAAAGAATTGAATATTCACTGCCGGCGCGGCTGGGCCGGCGGTTGACTCCGGGTCAGGCTTATCTCGCCGCCCGGCGCCCGGCCCGGCAGCGGACACGTTCCGCTCGCCCGGCCCGGACTGGATTGAGTCGCGGCTACCGGCTCCGATCCGATCGCGTGCAACTCCGGCGGCATGACGTCCGCCCATACAGCCAATCCAGCGTCCGGCTGGACGTGCATACCTGACGCGCGTCCGGGGCCGGTCGAATTCGTGATAATTTTCGTCAATCGCGAGCCGTCGCACCTGCGACGGCCGTATGGCGTCGCAACGCGGGCGGTCGATTCCGACGCCGCGTTTCACTGTGAACAACATCAGATGAAACCCGTTATTGCCCTCGTCGGGCGCCCCAATGTGGGGAAATCCACGCTGTTCAACCGGCTCACGCGTTCGCGCGATGCGCTCGTCGCCGATTTGCCGGGTCTCACACGCGACCGCCACTACGGTGAAGGCCGAACGGGCGAGCGTCCGTATCTGGTCGTCGATACCGGCGGTTTCGAGCCGGTCGCGAAAGACGGCATCCTTCACGCGATGGCGCTGCAGACGCGTCAGGCCGTCGAGGAATCGGACGTCGTCGTGTTTATCGTCGATGGCCGCAACGGTCTCGCGCCGCAAGACAAGGCGATCGCCGACTATCTGCGCAAGACCGGCCGCCCGATCTTCCTCGTGGTCAACAAGGCCGAGGGGATGAAGTACAGCGCGGTCGCGAACGACTTCTACGAACTCGGTCTCGGCGACCCGCGCGCGATTTCCGCGGCGCACGGCGACGGCGTCACGGAAATGATCAACGAGGCGCTCGGCGTGGCCTACGCGGGTCAGCCGGAAGAGAGCGACGAGGAGAAGGAACCGCGCGGCATCAAGATCGCGATCGTCGGCCGTCCGAACGTCGGCAAGTCGACGTTGATCAACACGCTGGTCGGCGAAGACCGCGTGATCGCGTTCGACATGCCGGGCACCACGCGCGACTCGATCTACGTCGATTTCGAACGTCAGGGCAAGAACTACACGCTGATCGACACGGCGGGTTTGCGTCGTCGCGGCAAGGTGTTCGAGGCGATCGAAAAGTTTTCGGTCGTGAAGACGTTACAGTCCATTTCCGATGCGAACGTCGTGATTCTTCTGCTCGACGCACGTCAGGATATCTCCGAACAGGACGCGCATATCGCGGGCTTCGTGGTGGAGCAGGGACGTGCGCTGGTGGTGGGCGTGAACAAGTGGGACGGCCTCGACCCTCATGTGCGTGACCGCACCAAAGGCGATCTCGAGCGCAAGCTAAAATTCCTCGACTTCGCGAAATTCCACTTTGTTTCGGCGCTGGAAAAGACCGGTATCGGCGCGTTGATGCGCTCGGTCGACGACGCGTATGCCGCTGCGATGGCGAAGCTTCCGACACCTAAACTGACTCGCGCGCTGATCGACGCGGTCGAATTCCAGCAGCCGCGCCGACGCGGTCCGGTGCGTCCGAAACTGCGCTATGCGCACCAGGGGGGACAGAATCCGCCGCTGATCGTGATTCACGGAAATGCCCTCGACGCGATCACCGATACTTACAAACGCTACCTCGAAAACCGCTTCCGAGAAACTTTCTCGTTGACCGGGACTCCATTGCGCATAGAGTTCAGATCATCGACGAACCCTTACGCGGACAAAGGCTGAAACCCGCGTGTGCATTGGGTTTGGCCGGATGGCCAGGCCCCGCGCGCGAAAAGAAAAATCGGCTATAGTGTAGCGATTGACGGCGGATTTCTTTTTCTTCGCCGACAATTTAGTCAACCTGCAAAAAAATACGGAGTTAGCTATGAGCAACAAAGGGCAATTGTTACAAGACCCGTTTTTGAACGCACTGCGCAAAGAGCATGTGCCGGTCTCGATCTACCTGGTCAACGGCATCAAGCTTCAAGGGAACATTGAATCGTTCGACCAGTACGTCGTGTTGCTCCGGAATACGGTTACCCAGATGGTGTACAAGCATGCAATCTCGACCGTCGTGCCTGCCCGTCCGGTGAATTTCCACCCGGATTCTGAACAGCCCTAACCCCTTGTCGCGGCCGGCGCAGCGTCGCCCGTTGGCGATCCACTCCCGGCCGCTTCATTTTTGATACCCTCCAATTTGATCAACGCAGCGCTTGTCGGCATCGACTTCGGTAAGATCGATTTCGAAGCCAGTCTCGAAGAACTCAGCCTGCTCGCGCAAAGCGCGGGTGCCCATCCTGCCGTTACGCTCACCGGCCGCCGTTCCAGTCCCGACGCAGCAATGTTCGTCGGTAGCGGCAAAGCCGAAGAGCTGCGCCTCGCGTGCGAAGCGAACGACATCGAGCTCGTCATTTTCAATCATGCTCTTGCGCCCGCCCAGCAGCGCAATCTGGAGCGCGCGCTTAACAGACGCGTGATCGACCGGACGAGCCTGATCCTCGACATCTTTGCGCAACGCGCACGCAGCCACGAAGGCAAGCTGCAGGTCGAACTCGCACAACTTCAATATCTGTCCACGCGGCTGATCCGCGCATGGACTCACCTCGAACGTCAGAAAGGCGGTATCGGTTTGCGTGGCCCGGGTGAAACCCAGCTCGAAACCGACCGTCGTTTGATCGGGGAACGCATCAAGGCACTCAAGACGCGTCTGGAAAAGCTGCGGCGTCAGCACGGCACGCAACGTCGGGCGCGTCAGCGTAACCGCACGCTGTCGGTCTCGCTGGTCGGCTATACGAACGCGGGCAAGTCCACGCTGTTCAACGCGCTGACGAAGGCGCAGGCCTATGCGGCGGACCAGTTGTTCGCTACGCTCGACACCACCTCGCGGCGCGTGTATCTCGGCGATGAAGCCGGGCAGGTCGTGGTGTCGGACACGGTTGGTTTCATTCGCGAATTGCCTCACCAGTTGGTCGCCGCGTTTCGCGCCACGCTGGAAGAAACGATTCACGCCGACCTGCTGTTGCACGTGGTGGATGCGTCGAGCGCCGTGCGTCTCGACCAGATCGACCAGGTGAACGAGGTGCTGCGCGAGATCGGCGCAGACACCATCCGGCAGGTTCTCGTGTTCAACAAGATCGACGCGGTGCCGGAGTTGGCGGCCCGCGGCGACGCGGTCGAGCGGGATGAATATGGTAATATTTCGCGCGTCTTTTTGAGCGCGCGCACGGGGCAGGGGCTCGATACATTGCGCGCTGCCATCGCCGAAATCGCTACGGCCGACTCTCTTTCCGACGCGCCGCGCGTCTTGCCGGAAGATGACCGGTCCAACGCCTCTGGCGACGACCACACAGATCCGGGCACAGACCCGTTCCAATTGCATTGACCCGCTGTCTACTCTGGTGAACGAACACAGGTGAACGATTACAACGAGCGGAGTAACTGGTTGCGTCTGCGCGCCATTCTTTCGATGAACGATCCGCGCTGGGGCCGGGGTGACGGCAACGGCGAGCGACAACGTCCGGTCGAACCCAAGAAGCCGCAAAACGGCAAGGACGGCGAAGGTCCGCCCGACCTCGACGAAATGTGGCGTGAATTCAATCGCAAGCTGAGCCGCGTCTTCGGTCGTAAGGGCGGCGGCGGTGCCGGTCGTCCGGATAACGGTCGCGGCGCGCGCATCGGCGTGGGCATCGTGATCGGCGTGCTGATCGCCATCTATGTCGGCAGCGGCGTGTTCGTCGTCCAGGAAGGTCAGGCGGCGGTCGTGATGCAGTTCGGTCAGTACCGCTATACGGCCGCGCAAGGCGTGCACTGGCGTCTGCCGTATCCGTTCGAAAACCACGAGTTCGTCAATATCGGCCAGGTGCGTTCGGTGGAGATTGGTCGCAATAACGTCGTGCGCATGGCCAACGTGAAAGACGCGTCCATGCTCACGCACGACGGCGATATCGTCGATATGCGCTTTTCCGTGCAATACCAGATTTCGAAGCCGACGGATTTTCTGTTCCGCAGCGTCGATCCCGATCTGAGCGTGACGCAGGCGGCGCAAGCGGCCGTGCGTACGCTGGTCGGTTCGCGTAGCACAGACGACATCCTCTATCAGGATCGCGAAGCAATCCGTCAGCAGCTGGTCGATTCGATCCAGCAATCGCTCGATACTTACAAGACCGGTCTGTCCGTCACCGGTGTGACGATTCAGGGCGTGCAGGCGCCGGCGCAAGTGCAGGCCGCGTTCGACGAAGCCGGCAAGGTTCGCCAGGAAAACGATCGTGCGAAGACCGACGCGCAGAATTTTGCGAACGATCTGCTGCCGCGCACCGAAGCCGAATCGACGCGAATGATCGACGACGCGAAGACTTACAGCGACAAGGTCGTCGCTCAGGCACAAGCCGATGCCGAGCGCTACAAGCAGGTGTACGCGCAGTATTCGAAGGCGCCGGCGGTGGTCCGTCAGCGCATGTACCTGGACACCATGCAACAGATCTATTCGAATACGACGAAGGTATTTGTCGACAGCAAGAGCGGCAATAACGTGCTGTATCTGCCACTCGACAAACTGGTCGACCTGACCCGCCAGCGCAATGCCGATGCCGCGAGCGCAGCGTCTGCCGCGCAGGCAGCGAATGCGCCCGCTAACGCGACGGCCGCGGCCAATGCTGGCAACGCGGCGAATGCTCCGGCTGCTGCGCCGGCCAATGCCAACAGCCCCGCAACGGCTCCGGCCGCCGCGGCGAGCGCGGCAGCGCCGGCCAGCCAGGCGGCATCCGCCGGCGACCCGCTGCGATCGCGCGAATCGTTTCGCAGCCGCGGCCGCGAAGACGACGTGCAATAAGGAGCGCAAATCATGAATCGAATCATTGCGCTCGTTGTTGCGATCGTGATCGTGCTGTTCGTCGCGTCGTCGATGGTGTTCGTCGTCGATCAACGTCATATGGCCGTGTTGTCCGCGCGTGGCGGCGATGCGCCGACCTTGCTCGGCCCCGGCGTGCACGTGAAGTTGCCGCCGCCGTTGCAGTCGGTGATGCTGGTCGATAACCGCATCCAGAGCGTCGACGCACCGGACGAAGACCGTTACGTCACCGCCGACAAAGCCGATCTGCTGGTCAATCCGGTCATCAAGTATCGGGTGACGGATCCGCTCAAGCTGTTCGCCGAAACGCGTGGCGACGCGCAGAGCTTGCCCGACCGTCTCGCGCTGTTGTCGCGCGGTGCGCTCGGCGATGCGTTCTCGAAGTACTCGCTGTCCGACGTGCTCGCGAAGCAACAGGATGTAGCGGCTCAGGCGCGCGCCGAGATGGCGAAGCCGGCGGCGTCGCTGGGTGTCGAGGTGATCGACATGCAGTTGACGCGCGTCGACTTCCCGGCGGCGATGGCCGATTCCGTCTACAAGCGGATGATCGCCGCGCGCGAACAGGTCGCGAACCAGGAGCGCGAAAAGGGCGCGGCCGAAGCCGCCCAGATTCGCGCGGACGCGACCAACAAGCAGCAGACGATGCTCGCCGAAGCCTATCTGCAAGCGCAGACGATCAAGGGCGAAGGAGACGGCAAGGCTGCGTCGATCGCCGCCGATGCGTTCGGCAGCGACCCGCAGTTTTACCAGTTCTATCAAAGCATGCAGGCGTACCGGGCCAGCTTCAAACCGGGCGACGTGATCGTGGTCGATTCGAGCAGCGATTTCTTCCGCTTCATGCGCAGCCCGACCGGCGGCGCAGCGCCGGAGGCCGCGGCCGCGCCGCGCAAACACTGATAATCGGAGACGCCGCGGCATACGCATCGCGGCACAGTTACCCGCATGGACATAGCCGGTTCGTTGTTGCTCGCGATCGCCCTGATGCTGATCATCGAAGGGATGTTCCCCTTCGTTTTTCCCGCTGCCTGGCAGGATACGTTTCGTAAAATGGCAGAGCGGTCGCCGAATCAGATCCGCATCGGCGGTCTGATCGTGATGGCACTCGGACTGATCCTGCTGATGCTGGCGACCTGAGCGCACCACAAGTGCGCGACGGGCGCGGGGCGGCGCCGAACGCGGCACGCCCTCGATTCCGGCGTGGCCTCGCATGAAGTCAGCCGCACGCGGAAGTCGCCGCCGGAACCCGCCAGCGGGTCGCGCAGCTGAATGCGCGTGCGGCGTTCCCTCGAAGCCTTTCACTCTTTTTACCGGCGCGTTTCGCGTTGACGCGCCGGGTTCAACGTCGTAGGACTGTATCGATGTCGACCTGGTTACTTCCCGAGAATATTGCCGACGTATTGCCGTCGGAAGCCCGCAAGATCGAAGTATTGCGGCGTCGGCTGCTGGACCGTTTCCGCGCCTACGGCTATGAAATGGTCATGCCGCCGCTGCTCGAGTACCTGGAGTCGCTGCTGACCGGCGGCGGTCACGATCTCAATCTGCGAACGTTCAAGCTCGTCGACCAGTTGTCGGGCCGCACGCTCGGCCTGCGCGCCGACATGACGCCGCAGGTCGCGCGGATCGACGCGCATCTGCTGAACCGTCAGGGCGTGACGCGCCTGTGCTACGCGGGCAACGTGCTGCATACGCGTCCGCGCGGCCTGCACGCCACGCGCGAGCAGATTCAGATCGGCGCCGAAATCTACGGTCACGCCGGCCTCGAAGCCGACCTCGAAATTCAGCAATTGATGCTCGACGCGTTGCGTCTCGCGGGTCTGACCAAAGTGCGTCTGGATCTGTGCCACGCGGGCGTGCTGAAGGCGCTGATCGACGGCGAGCCGGCGGCGGCTGCGCTGGGCGAATCGCTGTACAACGCGCTGGCAGGCAAGGACGTGCCGCGTCTGGCCGAACTCACGGCCAATCTGACGCCGGTGACGCGCGACGCGTTGCGCGCACTGCCGACCCTTTACGGCGACGCGTCCGTGCTCGACCTCGCGCGCGCGAGCTTGCCCAATACGCCGGAGATCGCACGTGCGCTGGACGATCTGTCGTTCCTCGCGTCGCAGGTCGATGGCGCCGAAGTGATGATCGATCTGGCCGATCTGCGCGGCTATGCGTATCACAGCGGCGTGATGTTCGCGGCTTATGTCGATGGCGTGCCGAACGCGGTTGCGCAAGGCGGCCGTTACGATCACGTCGGCCAGGTGTACGGCCGCGCACGCGCGGCAACCGGTTTCTCGCTGGATCTGCGCGAAGTGGCGCGTATTTCGCCGGTCGAAGCGCGCAGCAGCGCGATTCTCGCGCCGTGGCAACACGACGATGCATTGCGCGCGAGCGTCGCGGCGCTCCGTAACGCGGGCGAAGTCGTGATTCAGGCGCTGCCGGGTCACGATCATGCGCTCGACGAGTTCGCGTGCGATCGCGTGCTGGTCGAACGCGACGGCGCGTGGGTCGTCGAGGTTCGCGCGTAAGCGTCCGGCGTCATCCAGATAAGGCCTGGATAGCATTCGGCTCACAGTCGGAACACAATTTTTCTGCACCGGACAATGCGCGGCGAGCCCGTCGCGCAGTGTCTTTTTATCTTAATTTAGCGTTTATACCGTTGAGCGGAAACGGAAAAGTTCGGATCGTTTCGCGAACATAGGTAGAATACGTTTTTAACCAGCTTACGAAACAACATGTCTGCCAGCGCAGTGAATGTGAACCCCGGGCGCAACGTCGTCGTCGTGGGAACCCAATGGGGTGATGAAGGCAAGGGCAAGATCGTCGACTGGCTGACGGACCACGCTCACGGCGTCGTTCGCTTCCAGGGCGGTCACAATGCCGGCCACACGCTTATCATCGGCGGCAAGAAAACCATTTTGCGTCTGATCCCGTCGGGCATCATGCACCCGGGCGTCGCGTGCTACATCGGCAATGGCGTCGTGTTGTCGCCGGAAGCGCTGTTCAAGGAAATCGGCGAACTCGAAGCCGCAGGCGTCGATGTCCAGAACCGCCTGTTCATTTCCGAAGCCACCACGCTGATCCTCCCGTACCACGTCGCGATCGACCAGGCGCGCGAAGCACGCCGCGGCGCGAGCAAGATCGGTACGACGGGTCGCGGCATCGGCCCGGCGTATGAAGACAAGGTCGCTCGCCGCGGTCTGCGCGTGCAGGATCTGTTCGACGCCGCCGCCTTCGCCGATCGTCTGCGTGAAAACCTCGACTATCACAACTTCGTGCTGACGCAGTATCTGAACGCGCCGGCCGTCGACTTCCAGCAGACGCTCGACACGATGCTGAGCTACGCCGACCGTCTGAAGCCGATGGTGACCGACGTTTCGCGTCGTCTGTACGACGAAAACGAAGCCGGCCGCAATCTGCTGTTCGAAGGCGCGCAAGGCACGCTGCTCGACATCGATCACGGCACATACCCGTTCGTTACGTCGAGCAACTGCGTGGCGGGTGCAGCGTCGGCAGGCGCGGGCGTCGGTCCGCAAAAGCTGAACTACATCCTCGGCATCACGAAGGCGTATTGCACGCGCGTCGGTTCGGGCCCGTTCCCGAGCGAACTGTACGACGCGGACAATCCGCAGCGTCAGGAAGCGATCGGCCTGGAACTGGCTACGGTCGGCAAGGAATTCGGCTCGGTCACCGGCCGTCCGCGCCGCACCGGCTGGCTCGACGTGGCAGCGCTGCGTCGCTCGATCCAGATCAACGGCGTGTCGGGTCTGTGCATGACCAAGCTCGACGTGCTCGACGGTCTCGACGAAGTGAAGCTGTGCACCGGCTACACGATCGACGGTCAGGCCGCCGACCTGCTGCCGCGCGGCTCGACGGAAGTGGCGCGTTGCGTGCCGGTCTACGAGACGTTCCCGGGCTGGAAGGAAAGCACGGTAGGCATCAAGGAATGGGACAAGCTGCCGGCCAATGCGCGCGCGTATCTGAGCCGTGTGCAGGACGTCGCGGGCATTCCGATCGACATGGTGTCGACCGGTCCGGATCGTGACGAAACCATTCTTCTTCGCCATCCGTTCAAGGTTTAACTCATGACGCAGGGTGTACCCATGATTGCGATGAAAGACCCGCGCAACGACGAGAAAAACCTGTGGGTCGGTTGGGATGAATATCATCGTTTGATCGAACTGCTGGCGCTGTCCGTCCACGAGTCGGGCTGGAAGTTCGACCAGATCCTGTGCCTCGCACGCGGCGGTCTGCGCGTCGGCGATCAGCTGTCGCGCATTTACGATCTCCCGCTGGCCATTCTCGCGACGAGTTCGTATCGCGAAGCGGCGGGCACGGAGCAGGGCGACCTCGACATCGCGCAATACATCACGATGACGCGCGGCGAGTTGCACGGCAACGTGCTGCTGGTCGACGATCTGGTGGATTCGGGCGTGACGCTCGCACGCGTTCAGCAGCACCTGAAAGAGCGCTATCCGGCCATCACGGCGGTGCGTTCGGCGGTGCTCTGGTACAAGGGCTGCTCGAAGGTGAAGCCCGACTATCACGTGCAGTATCTGCCCACCAATCCGTGGATCCACCAACCGTTCGAGGAATGGGACACGGTTCGTCCGCATAACCTCGGCGCGTGGATCAAGCGCGGCATGGCGCAGGACGAAGCAGCAAAGTGATCCATACCGACTCGCGTCGGAATGCGTCCAGTCTTGAAAACGGAGTCCTTTGGACTCCGTTTTTTTTATGTCTTTTTGTCGTTATTGCACGGCGCGAAAACGGTCATCCAAGCCGCAGACGCGCTGTCGACGCAGTGCTAAACTGCGCGGGCTACACACGTGGTGTATCCGCAACATGCCCGGCGGGCAGTATCAACGCCGCGTTTAGAATAGCGCTCGTTTTTTTCCGCACAGGAATGGATTCCACGCGTTTATGACAGATAACCATCACGTGCACAAACAGCCCTTGCCCTCGCTCGCGCTTGCCGCGGTCGGCGTGGTGTTCGGCGATATCGGCACGAGCCCGTTGTATTCGCTCAAGGAAGCCTTCAGTCCGTCGCACGGCATCCCGCTGACCGATGCATCCATCCTCGGTGTGATCTCGCTGCTGTTCTGGGCGATCGTGATCGTCGTGGGCGTCAAGTACGTGCTGTTCGTGATGCGCGCGGACAACAACGGCGAAGGCGGCGTGCTGGCGTTGATGGCGCTGGCGCTGCGCTCGGTCGAGCACAAGACCAGAATGGCCGGCATGCTGGTGATGCTCGGCATCTTCGGCGCATGCATGTTCTACGGCGACGCGGTGATCACGCCCGCGATCTCCGTGATGTCCGCGGTCGAAGGCCTGCAGATCGCCGCGCCCAAACTCTCGCATCTCGTCATGCCGCTCACGATGATCATCCTCGTGCTGCTGTTCTGGATCCAGCGGCACGGCACGTCGGTGGTCGGGCGCCTGTTCGGGCCGATCATGCTGGTGTGGTTCGTCGTGCTCGCGGTGCTCGGCATTTCGCACATCGTCCAGGCGCCAATGGTCCTCAAGGCGCTCAGTCCGTATTACGCATACAGCTTCATGGCCGCGCACGTGTTGCAGGCCTACGTGGTGCTCGGCTCGGTCGTGCTGGTGCTGACGGGCGCGGAGGCGTTGTACGCGGACATGGGGCACTTCGGCGCGAAGCCCATCCGGATGGCGTGGTACGTGCTCGTGATGCCGTCGCTGGTGCTGAACTACTTCGGCCAGGGCGCGCTGCTGATGCAAAACCCGAAAGCGATCGAAAACCCGTTCTTCCTGCTCGCACCTGAATGGGCGTTGCTGCCGCTCGTGATTCTGTCGACGGTCGCCACGGTGATCGCTTCGCAGGCCGTGATCTCCGGCGCGTATTCGTTGACCAGCCAGGCCATTCAACTCGGCTATGTACCGCGCATGAAGATCCTGCACACGTCTGACCTGGCGATCGGCCAGATCTACGTGCCGGTCGTCAACTGGATGCTGCTGTTCATCATCCTGTGCATCGTGCTGGCGTTCAAGAGCTCGGAAAATCTCGCGGCCGCGTACGGTATCGCCGTGACCGCAACCATGGTGATCACCACGGTGCTCGCGTGCGTCGTGATGGTCAACGTGTGGAACTGGAACAAGCTGCTGGTCGCGCTGATCATCGGTGTGTTCATGACGGTCGATCTCGGCTTTTTCGGCGCGAATCTGCTGAAGGTCGAGGAGGGTGGCTGGCTGCCGCTCGGCATCGGCGCGTTGCTGTTCTTCCTGCTGATGACGTGGTTCAAGGGCCGCATGATCGTCAAGGAGCGCACGGCCGCCGACGGTATTCCGCTGATGCCGTTCCTGCAAGGTTTGCTCGCGCATCCGCCGCACCGCGTGTCGGGCACGGCGATCTACCTGACCGGCAGCGACTCGCTGGTGCCGGTGAGCCTGCTGCACAATCTGAAGCACAACAAGGTGCTGCACGAGCGCACCATTTTCCTGACCTTCGTCACGCGCGACATTCCGTATGTGAACGACGCGGAACGTGTCACCGTGAAAGATATCGAAGGCGGACTGTTTCTCGTCAAGGCCGTGTACGGCTTCAACGAGACGCCGGACGTGAAGGCGGTCCTGCTCGAGGTGGGTCGTACGCACGACATGACGTTCGAACTGATGGACACGTCGTTCTTCCTCGCGCGCGAGACGGTCGTGCCGACGCAGTTGCCGGGCATGTCGGTGTGGCGCGAACGTGTGTTCGCGTGGATGCATCAGAACGCGGCGAAGCCGACCGATTTCTTCAGCATTCCGGCCAACCGGGTCGTGGAACTGGGAACGAAGATCGAGATCTGAACGGCGTCCGCCGGACGAAAAAAAGCCCACGCACTGCGTGGGCTTTTTTCATGGCGAACCGCTTGAGGTGTCGCGGTCTTTAACGCGCGCGGCGCGGTCCGCGCGATGCGGACCGCGGTCATGCATCCGGCATCGCTCAGCGTTTGAGCTTCGCGAATGCCGCGGCCATTGCGCCGCCCGGTTCCGGCTCACGCGAGCGTTGCGGTGCGCGTGCGCCGCCGCCCGAGCGACCCGCGCCGCGGTCCTGCTGCGAGCCGCCGCCGCGCGGTGCCGACGACATCCCGACTTCATCGTCCATGCGCATCGTCAGCGCGATACGCTGACGTTTCACGTCGACTTCGAGCACCTTGACCTTGACGATCTGGCCGGCCTTCACGACTTCGTGCGGGTCTTTGATGAACTTCGTCGACAACGCCGACACGTGCACCAGACCGTCCTGGTGAACGCCGATATCGATAAACGCGCCGAACGCGGCGACGTTAGTCACGACGCCTTCGAGCACCATGCCCGGCGTCAGGTCCGACACCTTCTCGACGCCTTCGCGGAAGGTCGCCGTCTTGAACTCGGGACGCGGATCGCGGCCCGGTTTTTCGAGTTCGGACAGGATGTCGCGCACAGTCGGCAAGCCGAAGCGTTCGTCGACGAATTCGACCGGCGACAGGCCGCTCAGCGCGTCACGATTGCCGAGTACGTCACCGACATGCTTGTTGATCTTCGCGAGCATCCGTTCGACGAGCGGATACGCTTCCGGGTGAACCGACGAACGGTCGAGCGGATTCTCGCCGTTGTTGATGCGCAGGAAGCCGGCCGCCTGTTCGAAGGTTTTGTCGCCGAGACGCGGCACTTTACGCAGATGTTCGCGCGACGGGAACGGGCCGTTCGCGTCGCGGAAATCGACGATATTGCGCGCGAGCGTCGCGTTCAGGCCGGACACGCGCGCGAGCAGCGCAACCGACGCCGTATTCGCATCGACGCCGACCGCGTTCACGCAATCCTCGACCACCGCGTCGAGCGAGCGGGCCAGTTCGCGCTGATTGACGTCGTGCTGATACTGGCCGACGCCGATCGCTTTCGGCTCGATTTTCACGAGCTCGGCGAGCGGATCCTGCAGGCGCCGGGCGATCGACACCGCGCCGCGCAGCGTCACGTCCATGTCCGGGAATTCCTTCGCGGCCAGTTCCGACGCCGAATACACCGACGCGCCTGCTTCCGACACGACGATCTTCTGCAGCTTGAATTCCGGGTGACGCGCGATCAGTTCGCTCGCGAGCTTGTCGGTCTCACGCGAGGCCGTGCCGTTGCCGATGCTGATCAGTTCCGCCTGCGTTTGCGCGCACAGGCGCGCGAGCTTGGCGATCGAGCCGTCCCAGTCGCGACGCGGTTCGTGCGGATAGATCACGTCGGTGGCGAGCACCTTGCCGGTTCGATCGACCACGGCCACCTTCACGCCGGTGCGCATGCCCGGATCGAGGCCGATCACGGCCTTCGGGCCGGCCGGCGCGGCCAGCAGCAGGTCTTTCAGATTGCGCGCGAACACGCGGATCGCTTCGTGTTCGGCTTCATCGCGCAGGTTCGTCAGCAGTTCGTTTTCGATGTGCGGCTGCACCTTGACGCGCCAGCACCAGCGGCACACGTCGGACAGCCATTTGTCGGCCGGACGGTTCTGGTTGGTAATGCCGAAGTGACGC
Source organism: Paraburkholderia sp. (assembly GCF_028283785.1). Taxonomy (GTDB): domain Bacteria; phylum Pseudomonadota; class Gammaproteobacteria; order Burkholderiales; family Burkholderiaceae; genus Paraburkholderia. The sequence goes on from NZ_JAPWKB010000019.1 coordinate 960,169, forward strand.
GCGATCAGCGTTTCGCCCGGATGCGGCACGACCGCGTCGAGTTCCTCGCCGAGACCGAGCTTGACCATCAGCACGCCCGCGTTACGGCCGCGGAACAGCGCCAGCGCGCGATGCGACGGCACCGTGCGGATGGTTTCCGAGTAGTCGTAGTAATCGCGGAATTTTTCTTCTTCGGCGCTTTCCTTGCCTTCCACGACCTTCGACGACACCACGCCCTGGTTGAACAGGTAATCGCGCAGCTTGCCGAGCACTTCGGCGGTTTCGCCGAACTGTTCGGAGAGAATATCGCGGGCGCCGTCGAGCGCGGCCTTCACGTCGGCCACGCCCTTTTCGGCGTCGACGTATTGAGCGGCCTCGGTTTGCGGATCGAGCAGCGGATTGGCCAGCAGCGCTTGCGCGAGCGGTTCCAGACCGGCTTCACGGGCGATCTGCGCGCGCGTGCGGCGCTTCGGCTTGTACGGCAGATACAGGTCTTCCAGCACCTGCTTGCTGTCGGCGGTCTCGATTGCGGTGCGCAGTTCGTCGGTCAGCTTGCCTTGCTCGTCGATGCTCGTGATGATCGCCGCGCGGCGATCTTCGAGTTCGCGCAGATAGAGCAGGCGTTCCTCCAGATTACGCAATTGCGTATCGTCGAGGTTGTCGGTCACTTCCTTGCGGTAACGCGCGATAAACGGCACAGTCGCGCCTTCGTCGAGAAGTTGCACCGCCGCCGCGACCTGACGCGGCTGGACGGACAGTTCGCTGGCGATGCGCTGTACGATCTTGAGTGCTACGGTTTCCGTCATAAGGTCTAGGTGTTCCTGCCGGACTCGATCTGGGGCCGTGCGGGCGCGGCGCCTGAACGTGCGCCCGCCGCGACCGGGTTGCTTGAGCGGGGCATTTTGCCATAAATGCCAAAGGGCTCAACCGCGGGGTGATAGAATTTCGGGCATGTTCCGCTGCCCATCTACGACGTTGCCGACCTCCCGTTTCTCTCTCGCTTCGCGGCTTGCCGCGCTCACGGCACAGCGCATCGCGCTGTCAGGTACGGATTCGAATGCGCCTTCGGGTGTGCGTTTCTTCGTGCGTTCCCTCATGCGTTCCGGCGCGGTGTCCGACGTGACGGCCAGGGTCGCTTGCGGCGCGCGTTTCGACTCGCCGCTCAACCGGGCTTTCGCGCCGGCCGTATTCGCGCGGATTGCCGCGCTGGCTGCTGTGACCGCGCTCGTGTCGTCCGCGCCTGCGTTCGCGCAGACCGCGAAACCGGCGCAAACGGCGCAGTCGGCGCAGTCGGCGCAAGCCGGTGCGGCCACGCCGCTGTCGGCGTCGGCCGCTACGTCGGCAGCCGCGTCGGATGCGCAATCGTCGGAAGACAGCGGTTACGGCGCGCGGCAGAAAGAACTGGATCGCCGCACCGACGAAAACAACTATCGCTACGGCGTCGCCGAACACGATTGCTACAGCAAGTTCTTCGTCAATCACTGCATCAACGTGTCGCGCGACAAGATGCGTGACGAGCGCGCGCAGATTCGCAAGGAACAGCTGGCGCTCGACGAGGAACAGCGCATCGAACACGCCCGCAAGCGTGACGAGCAGGAAGCGCTGAACGCCGCGCAAGACGCCGCCGCCGCGCCGCAGCGTGCCGCGACCGACGCGCGCAATGAACAGTCGTATCAGGACAAGCAGCGCCAGAATGCAATTGACGAAGCGCAACGCAACGCGGAAGCACCGCAGCGCGCTGCGAATGCGCAGGCGTATCAGGCCAAGCAGCAACAGCATGTGATCGATCAGGCGCAGCGCGGCGCGACGCCGTCGCAAACGGCCGCGAATCAGGCGGCCTACGACGCGAAGCAGGCCGATTTCCAGCGTAAGCTCGCAGAAGCGCATGCACAGGGCGCGCAGAAGGCGCAGGAGCGCGTCGAGAAGCAGCAGAGCTTCGAGAGCAAGCAGACCACGGCCGCGCAGCACAAAGCCGACGTCGAGGCGCGTCAGAAGCAGGCCGCCGAGAAAGCGAAGCAAAAGCAGGAAGACGACCTGAAGCAGCAGCAACAGCTCGAAGAGCAGCAAAAGCTTCAGCAACAGCAGCAGAAAAAGTAGTTACGCGTTTCAGGCCGGACAGCAACCTCAGGCGCCGGGCTGCACCTCGCAGCCTGCGCCGCTTTGGCAAGAGGAGGCGAGCATGCGCGATCATCATCATGTCATCGACGCGAACACACTGCGCGATCGGATTCTGCAACTGGAATCGGAACACAGCGGGCTCGATCGGTTGATCGACAAAGTGTCGGATGAGCCCGGCATCGACGACTTCGAGATTCAGCGCCTGAAAAAGCGCAAGCTCAAGGTCAAGGACACCATCATCTTGCTGCAATTGCAGCTCGAACCGGACGCGCGACCTTAAGCGCGCGGCCTGGCAGGCGCCGGGTCGCGGATTCGCCGGTCACCCACGCGCGCCCGACTTTGCAGGAAACGCTTGCCTTGAATTCACCGCTTACACCTTCCCGCCCGGCGCCAGCCGACGCCGCCACCGCGCGCGATGCACGCAGCGCGAACGGCGTGACGCCGGCTGCGTTGAATCCCCGCCGCGTTGCCGAACTCAACGACATCTTCGCCGCCGACGGCCTGCTCGCGCGGCAGATCGACGGCTATCGGCCGCGCGCGTCGCAGATCGAAATGTCACGCGCCGTTGCCGCCGCGATGGAAGCATCCGGCCGCGCGATGCCCGAACCCGCGATGTTCGAGGCGCAGAAGCGTCCCGCGCGCAAGCTGCAAGCGCCCGCGGACGGCGACGCGTCCGCCGCGAAACCCGAAGACGAAGCCAATGGCGTCGATGGCGGCGAGAACACGCTGATCGTCGAGGCCGGCACGGGCACCGGCAAGACCTATGCGTATCTGGTCCCGGCGATGTTGTGGGGCGGCAAGGTCATCGTCTCGACCGGCACCAAGCACTTGCAGGACCAGTTGTTCCAGCGCGATATCCCGACCGTGCGCGACGCGCTCGCCGTGCCTGTTTCCATCGCAATGCTGAAGGGCCGCGCGAACTATCTGTGTCACTACTATCTGCAACGCACGGCGGATAACGGACGCTTGCCGTCGCGTCAGGAAACGTCTTATTTGCAGGACATCATCCGCTTCGCGAAGATCACGCGGACTGGTGATAAAGCCGAGCTTGCGAGCGTGCCGGAAACGGCAGCGGTGTGGTCGATGGTGACGTCCACGCGCGACAACTGTCTGGGTCAGGAGTGTCCGCAATACAAGGAATGCTTCGTGATGCAGGCGCGTCGCGAGGCGCAGCAGGCCGATATCGTGGTGGTCAATCACCATCTGTTTTTCGCGGACATCATGCTGCGCGATACCGGCATGGCCGAGTTGCTGCCCACCGCGAACACGGTGATCTTCGACGAAGCACATCAACTGCCTGAAACCGCAACGCTGTTCTTCGGCGAAACCTTGTCCACGACGCAATTCCTCGAACTCGCACGCGATAGCGTCGCCGAAGGCTTGGGGCACGCGCGCGAGACGGTGGACTGGGTGAAGCTCGGCGCCGCGCTCGAAAAGGCCGCTCGGGATGTGCGGCTTGCGTTCAAGGAAGAAGTGGTGAGGTTGTCGATCGGTCAGCTGTCCGACGATCACCCATTGTTCGGCGCGCTCGACGTGCTCGAGACCGAACTGGATGCGCTCACGTCCGCGTTGTCGAGCCAGGCGGAGCGCGCGGAATCGATCGGCGTGTGTCTGCGTCGGGCGCGCGAATTGCAAGATATTCTGTCCGGATGGACCACGCCGCCCACTGAAGCGGAACGGGAATCGGCGTCGGGTGCTGCGTCCGCGTCCGGCGACAACGGGAAATCGCAGAAGAGCGACCCTAACGAAAAGGTCCGCTGGATCGAAGTGTTCTCGCACACGGTGCAGTTGCACGAGACGCCGCTGTCGGTCGCGCCGATTTTCGCGAAGCAGCGCGCAGGCGTGCCGCGCGCGTGGATCTTCACGTCGGCGACGCTGTCGGTGCGTGGCGACTTCACGCATTACGCCGCGCAAATGGGCCTGAACGCACGTCGTTCGATGACGCTGCCCAGCCCGTTCGATTATCCCGAGCAAGGCTTGCTGTACGTGCCGCGCAACTTGCCGCAACCGTCGTCGCCGATGTTCACCGACGCCGTGTTCGACGCCGCGTTACCCGCGATCGAAGCCGCGGGCGGCGGCGTGTTCATGTTGTGCACGACGCTGCGCGCGGTCGACCGGATTGCGACGAAGTTGCGCGACGTCATCGAATCGCGTGGCTGGGATACACCGCTGCTGGTTCAGGGCGACGCGAGCCGTACCGAACTGCTGGATCGTTTTCGCGCGTATGGCAATGCGATCCTCGTCGGCAGTCAAAGCTTCTGGGAAGGTGTCGATGTGCGCGGCGATGCGTTGTCGCTGGTGGTGATCGACAAGCTGCCGTTTGCGCCGCCCGACGACCCCGTGCTGTCGGCAAGGCTCGAAGCGCTGACCAAGAAAGGGCTCAGCCCGTTCGCGGTCCACCAGTTGCCTCAGGCCGTGATTACGTTGAAGCAGGGCGCTGGGCGCCTGATTCGCGCGGAAACGGATCGTGGCGTGTTGATGATCTGCGATACGCGGCTCGTCGATAAGCCGTATGGGCGCCGGATCTGGCAGAGTCTGCCGCCGTTCAAGCGCACGCGTGAGATCGATGTAGTGAGAGCGTTCTTTGAAGAGAAAGCCGCGTCGAAACAACGCGCGTAATGCGGTGGCCGCGTGTGCGATTTGCAGCGTGGCCGCGTGCATCTGGCTACAAACCGTAGCGATTGGAAACGTGTTGAATTCACGTATTGAATCGCGCAGGTTATCGAACGTGTGTTGACACCTGCACGCATCGAGACTCAGATACAGATCGAGCCTTAAAAGCAAAACGCCACGGAGATGAATCCGTGGCGTTTTGCTTTGCCGCCCAGGAGATCAGACGATCCCCCGATGCAGCGAATCCGCCAAAAGGCGAATGTGCAACAGCTTACTGGCTTGCGCCCGAAGCCGGAGCAGCAGCCGAAGCAGCAGCGCCTGCGTCCGAAGCAGCCGTCGTAGCCGAAGCAGCAGCGTCGCTCGCAGCAGCAGCAGCGCCCGATGCAGCAGCTGCCGAATCCGAAGCTGCAGCAGCCGGTGCCGATGCGGCAGCAGCGTCGCTAGCCGGTGCAGCAGCTTGGTCGCTGCTCTTGTTGCACGCAGCCAATGCCACAGCTGCCAACAGGGATGCTACGAGGAGGGATTTCTTCATGATCACGTCCTTTTATGGTTAAAGGTAAGCAACAGCGCTAAATAATACCGGTAATGTGCTCCAACACCGACTTTGGCCGCTGGTGGAGACGCACTTATGAGCGTGAATCTTCCCTACGGCTTGGGCGGAAATTATAGGCACTTTCGTAGTGACCGTCGACAAATGCGGGGTCAATACGTTGTCTTTCTCATACAAAATTTCACAGTGCGGTACAACGCCCGGCAAGCCTTTCAAGCAAACTCGCCGACCTGTATCCAGCCCGCACAATACCACTCGTGTAGCAATGCTGTCACCGACGAATCGTCTGAGAGTGTTACAAAGCGTTTCGCACTCAAACACCGGTTGTCGGCGAGTTCAACTACCCATTTTTTAACGCCGGCAATCCGACTTTGTTCTCCATTCAGGAAGAAAAAGCGTCGGTTATATAACATCGATGCTTTACGATCGAGCCGGATGCCAGACTTCGATGCAACTGCATTGAAACGGGCTTCCGTCAATGGTTTTTCGGGTGCGTCGAATACGACCGTCGGCTTGGGTTCGCTCAGATACGTACCGAGGAATGCGCCGATGTCATGCTCGTTCCATTTGACGCCAGCAAGGATCGCGCCCAACCGGTCGACCAGCGCTTGCGGCAGTTCACCCGGATGAGCCACGGCCGGCTGTTGCGGATCCCGATACAACTGCGGCGCGCGATCGGCAGGGGCTTCATCGGCTTCACGTTCGCCGCGTTCGGCGAGGTGATAGAGGAACTGCGAGGTGAGCTCGCCGGTAGACGGTGCACGAAAGCCGATCGAGCACGTCATGCACTCGCCTTCGGCGATACCGTCGTGGGCGATATGCGGCGGCAGATACAACATGTCGCCTGGTTCGAGTACCCATTCCTCTTCGGGCTCGAAGTGCTGTAAAACTTTCAACGGCAGGTCGTCGCGCAAGCTCAGGTCTTTTTGCGCGCCGATGCGCCAGCGGCGCTTGCCATGAACCTGCAACAGGAAGACGTCGTAGGAGTCGAAATGCGCACCGACACCGCCGCCGTTGGTCGCATAGGAGATCATCAGGTCGTCGAGGCGCGCGTCGGGCACGAAACGGAAGCGGTCGAGCAACGCACGCGCGCGATCGTCGTGAAGATCGACGCCTTGCACGAGCAGGGTCCAGGCACGCTGTTTGACCGAAGGCAGTTCGTCGGGCGCGAAAGGGCCGTGCTCCATCTGCCACTTGTTGCGGAAATGCGTGATGAGCCGGGATTCGACTTCGTCCTGATCGGCGAGCTCGAACAGTTCATCGCGCGACAGCGGGGCCACGATGTCGGGAATGGCCTGGCGAATCAGCAGCGGCTTTTTCTGCCAGTACCTGCGCATGAATTGTGCGGGCGTCAGGTTACCGAGCAGTGGCGTGGGCGTGTCGGGCGAGGGCGGCAGCACCGGCATCGTGAACCGGGTCGAACCGGCTTGCGCCGGGTGGTCTTGGGGCCGCTTGGGCATCGTATAATGTGAGTTGTATTCTGGAGAATCGAATGAAAATCGCAAAGAACACCGTCGTGTCGGTCGCTTACAAGCTGTCGGATGCGCAGGGCAATCTGATCGAGGAAAGCGACGAGCCGATGGTCTATCTGCACGGCGGCTATGATGGCACGTTCCCCAAGATCGAGGAAGAGCTCGACGGCCACGAGGCCGGCTTCGAGACTGCAGTCCAGCTCGAACCGCAAGATGCATTCGGCGAGTACGATCCGGAACTCGTGAAGATCGAGCCGCGTGACCGCTTTCCCGAGCCGCTCGAAGTCGGCATGCAGTTTGAAGGCACGCCGGAAGAAGGTGACGAAGACCTGGACTCGCTGGTCTACATCGTGACCGACGTCGCCGAAGACAAGGTCGTGCTCGACGGCAATCATCCGCTCGCGGGTATGGCGCTGCGTTTCGACCTGTCGGTGAAGGAAGTCCGTCCCGCTACCGAAGACGAAATCCAGCATGAGCACGCGCATGGCGCAGATGGCCTCGAAGTGCTCGATGAAGACGACGACGAAGACGACACGCCGTCGGCTCCGACGCTGCACTAAAGCTGAAGTCCGAAGTCCGAAGTCACACCCAACCGTCCGGAACCGGGTCGCTGATCACCGCGACCCCCGACGGTATCCGTCAGTAACCGGATGGCGCGCCGCTCGAAGCCGGCGCGTCGCCGTTTACGGGCGGGCTGTTCGGCATGTCCTGTTGCGACGGCGCAGGCGGTGTCGGCAAGATCGGCGGCAATTCGGAAGCCGGACTCAGGTTCGGCACTTCCGGCATCGCAGGCGCGGAGCCGGGCAGTTCCCGCGACGGCTGCGGCAGCATCGGCGGCAGCGGCACATTCTTCGGCACATCGTGCACACTCACCCGGAATGGCGGACGTCGCGCCAGATCCACATCAATCTGAATCCATTGGCTCAGGCGCTCATGCGGCGCCAACGCGATTCGCGTCAGATTCGTCACCACAGCACCTTTGTCATTGCGTAGCGGCTGATCGATCAGAAAGCCTTTCGGCGCGTGATCGTCGTCGCAATGAATTAGCACTACCGGTCCGTGGAAAATCTCCGCGACCTTCACCATCGTGCGTTTCAATTCCAGATAGCCATCCCGACGCGTATTGCGCCCGAAGCGCAACCACGCGAAGCGTTCCGGCCGCTCATAGCGTTCTGGATCGGGATCGCCTTGCATGAAAATCACGAGCGCCCGCGCGTCGCGGCGTTTCGCATATTCGGCGGCGTGTTCGAGCCAGAACGCGTTGGCGATGACCCGGTCCTCGAACTCGCCGTTGCGTCCGCCCGCGCTTAGATAATGGTTGTTCGGGCCTGGCGCGTTCAAACCCACGAAGACTGTGTCGTCGGATTGCCAGCGGACGTTTTCCCGATATTGATGAAAACGTGCGACTTCGCTTTCGCGCGTCAGGTTGACGGTTGTCAGGCCGAGTGACGTGGGATCGGAGAATAGCGTCTGACGCAGCAGATCGAGGCGTTCCACGGGATCGAACGAGCCGGCTTCGGTGCTGCCGCAATCGGTCCAGTCGTGTTGGCCCGGCACGAACACGAGCGGTACGCGCGACGTGTCGAGCACCACGTGACGTCGTTCGTAAAGTGAATCCCGGCACGCTTCTTTGGCGCCTTTCAGGTTGCCGTCGTAGACGATGAACGACAGATCGCGCTCGCGACCGATCGCATCGATCAGGCGTTGGGTCGGCGCTTCGTCGCCGCTGCCCGTCATCGTGCCGGCGATGACCGCGAAGCTGTAACGTGGCGCGGCGGCGCGTGCGTCGGGCGTGGACAGAATGAATAGCGCGAACAGGGCCAGCAGCCATGAAGCCGATGCCGGCCGCGAGATCAGCGAAACGAAACTGCGGGTTGCGCGCGGAATCAGCTGCGCGAACGCATCGTCGAATGCGATGCGTCGCGCCGCACGCAAAGCGTGCGGCGCGCGGTGGACATCACGCCGCTCAACGGTCCGCATCCGGCGCAACGGCCAGGTCATGCAGTTCATACAGCAGGTCGAGCGCATCGCGCGGACGCAGGTCGTTCGGGTCGAGCGCGCGAAGCCGGTCCAGCAGCGTTTGCGTCGAGACCGGCAACGCGGCGGCGGCCGGTGCATCGTCGTCACGATCTTCGGCGATCAGAACGGGCGCGGCGAACAGGTCGAGTTGCGGCGTAGGCTGTCCCGCCGATTGCTGTTCGAGATGCGCCAGATGCTTGCGCGCCGCGCGGATCACCGCGGTCGGCACACCGGCGAGTTGCGCGACCTGCAAGCCGTAACTCTGGCTTGCCGGACCTTCGTCGACCGCGTGCAGGAACACGATGTTGTGGCCATGTTCGACCGCCGACAGATGCACGTTCGCCGCCTGCGCGAATTCGAGCGGCAGTTGCGTCAGCTCGAAGTAGTGCGTGGCGAACAACGTGTGACACGCGTTGTGCGACAGCAGATGACGGGCGATTGCCCACGCGAGCGCGAGGCCGTCGAAGGTCGAGGTGCCGCGCCCGATCTCGTCCATCAGCACGAGACTTTGCGGTGTCGCGTCGTTCAGGATCGCGGCGGCTTCCGTCATTTCCACCATAAACGTGGAGCGGCCGCCGGCCAGGTCGTCGGCGGCGCCGATACGCGTGAAGATGCGGTCGATCGGGCCGAAGGCGGCGCGACGCGCGGGCACGTAACTGCCCACGTAAGCCATCAGCGCAATCAGCGCGGTCTGCCGCATGAACGTGGACTTACCGCCCATGTTCGGGCCGGTGATCAGCAATAGCTTGCGCTCGGGATTGAGCACGCAGTCGTTGGCGATGAACTGCTCGACCTGCGCTTCGACGACCGGGTGACGCCCCTGTTCGATGTCGATGCCGGCGCTCAAACTGAAGCTCGGCGCGACCCAGTCGAGCGCGCGTGCACGTTCGGCGAACGCGGTCAGCAGATCGAGTTCGGCGAGCGCGCTGGCGACACGCTGGCAATCGGCGATAAACGGCAACAGCGATTGCAGCAGCGCGTCGTACAGCGACTTCTCGCGTGCGAGTGCACGTTCCTGCGCGGACAGCGCCTTGTCTTCGAACGTTTTCAGTTCCGGCGTGATGTAGCGCTCGGCGTTTTTCAGCGTCTGACGACGGCGATAGTCGTCCGGCACCTTGTCGGTTTGACCGCGCGTGACTTCGATATAGAAACCGTGAACCTTGTTGTATTCGACGCGCAGATTGTTGATGCCGGTGCGCGCGCGTTCGCGGGTTTCGAGATCGATCAGGAACTGGCCGCAGTTTTCCGAGATGTCGCGAAGTTCGTCGAGATCGGCATCGTAGCCGCGCGCAATCACGCCGCCGTCGCGGATCATCGCGGCCGGTTCCGGTGCGACCGCGCGTTGCAACAACTCGACGCATGGCGCAGGCGGTTCCAGCGCCGCGTCGATGCGCGCCAGCGAGTCGGCCGCCGCCGTCACTGCCGCGAGCTGCGTGCGCAATTCGGGCAACGCGATAAACGTATCGCGCAAGCTCGACAGATCGCGCGGACGTGCGGACAGCAACGCAAGCCGGCCGGTGATCCGTTCGATGTCGCTGATCTGGCGCAACGCGCTGCGCAATGGTTCGACGCCCGCGCCCGGCGGCGCGTCGAGCAGTGCGCCGATAGCTTGCTGGCGCGCCTGCGCGATCGATGCATCGCGCGGCGGATGATGCAGCCAGTGACGCAGCAGACGACTGCCCATCGTCGTGCAACAGGTGTCGAGCAACGAGCAGAGCGTGGGCGACTCGGTACCGCGCAGGGTCTCGGTCAATTCGAGATTGCGACGCGTGGACGGATCGAGTCCGATGTATTCCGATTCCAACTCGACTTTCAGGCTGCGCACGTGACGCAATTGCTGACCTTGCGTGGCCGCCGCGTAGAGCAGCAGCGCGCCGGCCGCGCCGCACGCGCTCGACAGCGAGTGCGCGCCGAAACCGTCGAGCCCGGCGACGTCGAGTTGATCGCACAGACGTTGCGTGCCCGACGTCACGTCGAAATGCCAGACGGGCACGCGTGTCAGCGCGCCGAAACCTACTGGCGGCGTCCACGTGTTCGTATCGGACGGCGTGTCTGCAACGAGGATTTCAGCCGGACGGATGCGTTCGAGCGCGGTGCCGACCTGGTCGGGCGCGACTTCGGTGAGGCGCAATGCGCCGCTTGCCAGATTCAGCCACGCAAGACCGACATTGGTCGGCACGCCGCGCCGGTTGTGTCCGACGCACATCGCGAGCAGAAACACGTCGTTCTTGTCGGACAGCAGCGCCGCGTCGGTCAGCGTGCCGGGCGTGACGACGCGTACGACCTTGCGTTCGACCGGACCCTTCGACGTGGCCGGATCGCCGATCTGTTCGCAGATCGCGACCGATTCGCCGAGCTTCACGAGCTTCGCCAGATACTGTTCGCACGCGTGATGCGGAACGCCCGCCATCTTGATCGGCGTGCCCGCCGATGCGCCGCGTTGAGTCAGCGTCAGATCGAGCAGGCGCGCGGCTTTCTCGGCGTCTTCGAAAAAGAGCTCGTAAAAGTCGCCCATCCGGTAGAACACCAGCGTGTCCGGATGGTCGGCCTTGATGCGCAAAAATTGCTGCATCATCGGCGTGTGTTGTGCGACGTCGCTAGCCGCTGCGGTAGGGGTGGCCAATTTCAGTGTCTTTCTTGCAAGTACGGTATAGGGCGTGAGTTTAACCCGTCGTGCCGTCGCGCGAACCTGGCCGGATGGCCGATCTGTTGCGCATCGCGCAGACGGGCGATACTCGAAGGATGTGGCGCTGATTGCGCCGGTTTCCGGGTCATTACTCGACCAGCGCGCGCAGATCGACCTGCCGCGCGTTCGCGTCGCTGCGCCGTTTCGCGAGCCACATCATGAAGGTAATGAAGGTGCCGAACACCACGATGATCCATTGCACCGGCATCTTCGCGGTGAGCAGCAACGCATACAGGCCGAGCATCAGCAACACGGCGAGGTTCTGGTTGAAATTCTGCACGGCGATCGAATGACCCGCGGACAGCAGCGTTGCACCGCGATGCTGGAGAACCGCGTTCATCGGCACGATAAAGAAACCCGACAACGCGCCGAGCAGGATCATCATCGGATACGCGAGCAGGATGTAAATCGGCATGCTCAGCGGACCGATATGAAAGCCGAGTCCGGGCGGAAACAGGTTCTTGTTGTAGAAGGCCATTGCAATCGCCACCGCGCCGGTGATGATGCCGACCGGCAGCACGCGCAACGAACTGCGCAGCGGAATCCATGCGGCCGCGGCCGTCGCGCCGACTGCAATCCCGAGCCCGGTCACGCCTTGCATCACCGCCGCTTTCGACAGCGTCAGGCCGAGATTCGCGTCCGCCCACTTGAGCACCAGCAGTTGCAGCGTAACCGCGCCGCCCCACATCAGCGTCGTGACCCACAGCGCAATCTGCGCAAGCTTGTCGGCCCACAACACGTTGAAGCAGTTCGCGAAATCGCCGATCAGTTTGCCCGGTTCGGTCAGCCGGTTCGGATAGCGCGCGCCCGTGTCGGGAATGCCGACGTTCAGCGCGGCGGCGATCGCGTAGGTGATCATCACCGCGAGCATCGCGAGATCGGCGGCGGAGTGGATCAGCGGCAGATGCGCATGCGACACGTAATGGACCGCGTAATTGCTGATCAGCGCGCCGCCCAGCATCGTGCCGACGATCGTCGACAGCACCGTGGCCGATTCGAGCCACGCGTTCGCCTGCACCAGTTTATCGGGCGGCAGAAGCTCGGTGAGAATGCCGTATTTCGCCGGCGAATACGCGGCGGCGCCGAAGCCGACCACGGCATACGCGAGCATCGGATGCACGCCGCAGATCATCATCAGGCAGCCGCCGGCTTTCAGCGCATTGGAGACGAACATCACGTGGCGCTTTTGCAGCGCGTCGGCGAATGCGCCGACAAAAGGCGCGAGCAGCACGTAAGACACGGTAAAGAAGATCTGCAGCAGCGGCGTGATCCACGCGGGCGAACGGATCACCGTCAGAAGCGCGATGGCGGCGATCAGCAGTGCATTGTCGGCGAGCGACGAGATGAACTGTGCCGCGATGATCGTGTAGAAACCTTTTTTCATTGAGCGGAGCGGTAATCGTGCACGGGGTCGCGACGTGGGCGGCGAACGCCGCCGCAGCCGAGGCGGGCGGTCTTGCCGTCTTGTAGCATGAAGCTATCCGCGCCGCTGACGACACAGACGAAAAAGGCGGCCGTAGCCGCCTTTTTTTGTTTCGGAGTGTTAGCGGGCCGTGACCTCGACCCGCTCGCCCGTCAGCCGTTCGTCTGACGGATCGGTCCGCGAGGCTTAGTCGGCCTTGTTTTCGTCTTTCGCTTTCTGTTTGGTGCGGCTGTAGCGCGACAGGATCGGCACCATCTGTGCGTAGATCTTCGGATTGCCCGCGACGATTTCGCCGACGTGCAGGAAGTTCGAGTCGCCGGTGTAGTTACCCACCAGACCGCCCGCTTCGGTGATCAGCAGGCTGCCCGCGGCGACGTCCCACGGATTCAGACCCTGTTCGAAGAAGCCGTCCATGCGGCCGGCCGCGACGTTGGCGAGATCCAGCGCAGCCGCGCCCGGACGACGCAGGCCCGCGCAGGCTTCGGTCATTTCGGTGAACATGCGCGTGTACGCGCCGAGGCTGTCCTGCTCACGGAACGGGAAGCCCGTGCCGATCAGGCCGTCGGCCAGACGGTCGCGCTTCGCGACGCGGATGCGGCGGTCGTTCAGGAACGCGCCGCTGCCGCGCGAGGCGGTGAACAGGTCGTTGCGGGTCGGATCGTAGACGACGGCCTGCGTGACGACGCCCTTGTGCGCGAGCGCGATGGACACGCAGTAGTACTGGAAGCCGTGGATGAAGTTGGTCGTGCCGTCGAGCGGATCGATGATCCACTGGTAATCGGATTCGTTGTCGGACTGGCCCGATTCTTCGGCGAGGATCGCGTGATCCGGATACGCGGTCTTGAGCGTATCGATGATGGCAGCTTCCGCGGCCTTATCGACTTCCGTCACGAAATCGTTGTGCTGTTTCTTGCTGACCTGGATCAGGTCGAGATCGAGCGACGCGCGATTGATGATCTGCGCGGCGCGGCGAGCAGCCTTGATGGCGATGTTGAGCATGGGATGCATGAGGCGGATCCTTGTGCCGGCGCAGCACGGCTGCGTACCGGTATAGCTGAAACGGGGCTGCACCCACGCATGACGGGGTTCAGCGGACGTTCCGTTGACGAAAGACGAATTGGATAAGAACAGGGCGACCGGCGGACCGGGAGTGACCGGCGCGGCGCGAATATTGAGATTTTACCCGAGTCTGGGCACGGCGGCATCGCGAGGTGAGGGCGGCGCGGAGATTTCGGAGGACCGTCCCGGCGTGAGTCGGTCTGACGGTGCGTGGGTGTGTCCGGACGCGCCTGAACGTGCCCGAGCGCGCGCAAGCGGGCTGGAAAGTCCCCGAATCCGCCCGAAACCCTGGCCGAACGGCCAACCCGGCGTCTCGCGGCTGGGTTCGTGACCCGGTTGGCGCTACCATACGGGTCTTCGAGTCCTACTTTTGCTGCGAACCCATCGTGTCCCAACCGCCCGTCACACCGTCATCCTCTTTCAGCGCAACCGGCGATGCCGACGCGCACACGCCCGTCGCCGGCGGCTTCACGTCGACGCGCTTCGTGCTGGTCGAGCCGAGTCATCCGGGCAATGTCGGCGCTGCGGCGCGCGCGATCAAGACGATGGGCTTCGCGCGGCTGGTGCTGGTGTCGCCGCGCGTACCGAACGTGCAGAACGATCCGGAAGCGATCGCAATGGCCAGCGGCGCAGACGATGTGCTCGCGTCCGTGCACGTGGTATCGAGCCTGCAGGATGCGCTCGCGGGCGTGCAGTGGTCGGTGGCGATGACTGCGCGGATGCGCGAATACGGTCCGCCGCAACTGACGCCACGGGTCGCGGCGGGCGACGCGCGGCAGTATGCGTCGCAGGGAGAAATCGCGCTGGTATTCGGCAACGAACGCACCGGCCTGTCGAACGAAGACGTCGAACGCTGTAGCGTGCTCGCGCATATTCCGGCGAACCCCGCGTATAGCTCGCTCAATCTCGCGCAAGCCGTTCAGGTGCTCGCCTATGAATTGCGCACGGCGTTTCTCGATGCCGGCAGCGTCGCGCATGTCGCCGGTCACGCAGATCCCGCCGCGTCGGTCGAGCCGCCCGCGCCACGCGCGCCGAGCGATGAAATCGAAGGCATGTTCACGCATCTCGAAGACGCGCTGGTCGCGCTCGACTTTCTCGATCGCGACAATCCGAAGAAACTGATGTCGCGCTTGCGTCGGCTGTTCGCGCGTTCGGGTCTGGAACGCGAAGAGGTGAATATCGTGCGTGGCATCGCCAAACATATTCTGCTGAAGGTGCGTAGCGGCGACGGTTCGCCGCGCTGATTTTCAGGCCGCGCGGACGACCTTGTCGCGCGCGGGGGCTTCCGGCAGCTTCGCCGCAATCGCCCTACAATCCCGAAAACGTCATAAGACTCGCTGCCGTTGTGCTAACGGCAGCAGCGTGTCGTGCGCCCGCCGGGCCGCGACGATTTCCCCCTTACAACGCGACTGCCATGTTCACCCGACTCCGCGAAGACATCGCCACGATCCGCGAGCGCGATCCCGCCGCTCGCAGCGCCTGGGAAGTGCTGACGTGCTATCCGGGCCTGCACGCACTGATCCTGCATCGTTTTGCGCACGCCTGCTGGCTCGCGAAGCGCCGCTGGCTCGCGCGCTGCGTGTCGCAATTCGCGCGTTTCCTGACCGGTATCGAAATCCATCCGGGCGCGACGATGGGGCGGCGCGTGTTTATCGATCACGGCATGGGCGTCGTGATCGGCGAGACGGCGGAAGTCGGTGACGATTGCACGATCTATCAGGGCGTGACGCTCGGCGGCACGTCGCTCACGCGCGGTGCGAAGCGCCATCCGACGCTCGAGCGCGGCGTGATCGTCGGGGCCGGGGCGAAAGTGCTCGGCGGCTTTACGATCGGCGCCGACGCGAAGATCGGCTCGAACGCGGTGGTCGTGAAGCCGGTGCCTGCGGGTGGCACGGCGGTCGGCAATCCGGCGCGCGTGATCGTCGCGGCAACGGCGGCGCAAGCTGCGCAGGCGGCCGCCGCCCCAGCCGCCGACAAATCCGCGGCGCCGCGCAACGCGTTCTGCGCATACGGGATCACGCCGAACGCGGACGATCCGATGTCGCTGGCCATCCACGGTCTGATCGATCACGCGGCGACGCAAACGCAGCGCATCGACGAAATCGTCGGCGCGCTGGAGCGTCTGGGTGCGAGTCTGGAAGCGATGCAAGGTACGGATGCCGCGTTGATCGATTTGCGTCGTCTGTCGGCGGCGCTCGAAGGCACGCCGCAGCCTGTCGCCGGCGTTGGTCAGAACGCGTGACGCATCAATCGAGTCGGTACGCGCGAATTCCTTCGGTATCGATGCGCAAGTAGCCGCCGCGCTTTTCACCGTGCGCGCCGTGGTCCAGATCCCAATCGGGCAGGACCCAGCGCGTGCCGCCCGGCTCGCGATGCTGCGCCGGCCGGTGCGTATGGCCGTGAATCAGCGTGGTCGTGCCGGTCTTTTTGAACAGCGCGCCGACGCCTTCGGCAGTCACGTCGTATTTCGGCAGCGGCGGACGGGCGCGTCCCGCTTCGCTGTCGGAGCGCATCCGTTCGGCCAGCGCCCGCCGCCAACGGTAAGGCCACGCCAGAAACAGCATCTGCGCAAAGCGACTGCGCGCCAGCTTGCGAAACCACTGATAGCCACGATCGGCGGTGCATAGCGCGTCACCGTGCGCGAGCGCGATGCGTGTGCCGAAAGCGGTGATCACGAACGGATCGGGCAGCCAGATTGCGCCGGCCGCTTTCATGAAGCGCTTGCCCATCAGGAAATCGCGATTGCCGTGCATGATGTAGAGCGCGATGCCGCGTTCCGGCAACGTGTGCATCAGCGCCGCCATGCGTGCGACGAACGGTTCGGCGAGCATGTCGTCGCCGATCCAGTATTCGAACAGATCCCCGAGGATAAACACGGAATCCGCCTGTTCGGCCGTGACGCGGACGAAGTGCTCGAATGCCGCGACCGTGTGCGGGATCGCGTCGCTCAGATGGAGATCCGAGATAAAAAAAAACGGGCGTGCGGCGTGCGGGCGTTTGCCCTCGCCAGGCACGCCTGCGGCGACGCTTCGCAGCGGCGTTTCTTGCAGCATCGAAGTGTGCCTGAGTGCTGTGGTTAAAACGTTTGACGGACCGCGGGCCGGTGGCGCGGCGGCATCTACCGCGCAGCGCGACCGGCCCGCATGAATCGCGTCGGACCGACGCGATTCGCCCTTACTCTACGACGACTGCCTTTTCGATGACGACGTCATCGGCCGGCACGTCCTGGTGAAAGCCCTTCGAGCCGGTCTTCACCTTCTTGATCTTTTCGACGATATCCAGACCGTCGACGACCTGGGCGAACACCGCGTAGCCCCAGCCTTGCGGCGTCGGCGACGAGTGGTTCAGGAAGTCGTTGTCGTTCACGTTGATGAAGAACTGCGCGGTGGCCGAATGCGGGTCGTTGGTGCGCGCCATCGCGACCGAACCGTTGACGTTCTTCAGACCGTTGTTCGCTTCGTTCGTGATCGGCTCGGCCGTCGGCTTTTGCTTCATGCCGGGTTCGAAGCCGCCGCCCTGGATCATGAAGCCGTCGATCACGCGGTGGAACACCGTGTTGTCGTAGTGGCCGGCCTTCACGTAGTTCAGGAAGTTCTCGACCGACTTCGGTGCTTTCTCAGCGTTCAGTTCGATCTTGATGATGCCGTGGTTCGTATGGAGTTCGACCATGATGAAATCCTTAAAGGTGCGAGTGAGAGGAAGCGCGGCGCGTTGCATCGGACGTGCTGCGATGTCCGGCGAGCGGGCCGCGCCAGAGGCGCCGGTAAATATCGACGGGGCCGTTTCGGCGCGGCGCGGATCATGCCGCGCAACGCCGCCGGCCGCTTGTTTGCTTATTTGCCGACCACGCTTGCCGATTCGATCACGATCGGCGTTTGCGGTACATCGCTCATTGGACCACGCGACGTGGTAGGCGTGCCTTCGATCTTCTTCACGACGTCCATGCCGCCCGTGACCTTGCCGAACACCGCGTAGCCGTTGCCGTCCGGATTCGGGTAGTCGAGGCCGGTGTTGTCGACCGTGTTGATGAAGAATTGCGCGGTGGCCGAATTCGGGTCGCTGGTGCGCGCCATCGCGAGCGTGCCGGCGGCGTTCTTCAGGCCGTTACGGCTTTCGAGCGGAATCGGCGCGCGGGTCGGCTTTTCCGCGAAACTCTGCGTGTAGCCGCCGCCCTGGATCATGAAGCCGCGAATCACACGATGGAAAATCGTGCCGCTGTACTGGCCGGATTTCACATACTCGAGGAAGTTCGCGACCGACTTCGGCGCTTTCTCAGGATACAGTTCGACGCGGATATCGCCCGCCGTGGTCTTGAACAGCACGGACGGATGCGTGGCTTGCGGCGCGGACTGGGCAAAGGCGGGTGCATTTGCGATCAGGGCGGCGCTGCCGAGCGCCAACATCAACCATTTCATGAGGATCCTCAGGGTGGAAAAAACGATGTGGCCGGGCGCTTACTGCGACGGCGCCATGTACGGCGGCGTGGCGAGCGAACCGCCTGCACCGCCGAACTGGAAGGCCGGCGTCTCCGTGATGTTCGAGGTGGCACGGCTCGTGTAGTTGTCGACCGGGCTGACCTTTTTCTTCGCGCCGGTATCTTTCGGTGGATTCACGATTTTCTCGATGTCGGCGAGGCGCTGGGCGGTGGGGCCGCTCGCCTGACCGAGACCTTGCGCGCGCCGATACGCGGCGTCGGCGAGGCGCAGATACAGGTCGCCGAGATTCTCGTACGCGAGCCCGTAGTTCGGATTGGTCTTGGTGGCGGTTTCGAGCGCGACGCGGGCTTCCGTGTAACGACCGTGCTTCGCATACAGCGCGGCGAGATTGTTATACGGTTCCGGCAACTCCGGATACGTCTGCGTGAGCTCGGTGAACGCGGTGATCGCTTCGTCGTCGCGATTCAGGCGCGCAAGCACCGTGGCGCGCTTGAATTTCGCTTGCGCGTCACGCGGATTCGACGCGATGCGCGCGTCGAGTTGCGCGAGGGCGGCGGTCCAGTTGCGTTGTGAAATGCTCGCGTCGACGTCGGGCGTGTTGTCGCGTACGGCCGGGCCTTTGGGCATCGGCGCAGCCTTCTGGGCATACGCTGCAGCGCCGGGCAAAGCCATCAGGACGACGCTGCACAAGGCCGTCGCGGCAAGGGTCGCGGCGCTTCGCGCGCGGCCGCTGGAAGGTTTCATAGGCTCAGGTCTGGATGTTATACTCCGACCCATTCTAACAAAAGGTCTGCGCGTTCCGTTGAACCTCAGACTGTCTTTTCGCCACTCGTGGTCGTCTCCGCCTTGATGGCAGTCCGATCGCCGCACCCAGTGCGCCGGTTCGCTGCCGAGTGCGCCGCACCGAATGCCCTTGTCGCCGTTGCAACCCCGGTTGCATCATAGGTGGCTACGTCAGGCAACGCCGGTGCGACACGCGGCAAAGTACATTGCGGTTTCTTTCGGCCCACGCATCGTCTCTATGGAACCACTGCGCATCTACAACACGCTCGCGCGTGACAAGCAAAATTTCGTGCCGCTCCAGGAAGGCGTCGTGCGGATGTACGTCTGCGGGATGACGGTCTACGACTATTGCCACATCGGCCATGCACGCGTGATGGTCGTGTTCGACGTCGTGCAGCGCTGGCTGCGCAAGCTCGGCTACTCGGTCACCTATGTGCGCAACATCACGGATATCGACGACAAGATCATCCGTCGCGCGGTGGAAAACGGCGAGACCATCAAGTCGCTGACCGACCGTTTCATCGCGGCATTGCACGAAGATGCCGACGCGCTCGGCATCCAGCGTCCCGACCTCGAACCGCGCGCAACCGATTTCGTTCCGCAGATGCTCGGCATGATCGAGCGGCTCGAAGCGAACGGCTACGCGTATCAGGCCGCCGACGGCGACGTGAATTATGCGGTGCGCAAGTTTTCTGGCTACGGCAAGCTGTCGGGCAAATCGCTCGAAGACCTGCGCGCGGGCGAGCGCGTCGCGGCCAACGACGCGAAGCAGGACCCGCTCGATTTCGTTCTGTGGAAACAGGCCAAGCCCGAAGAACCCGCCGACACTGGCTGGGATTCGAAGTATGGGCGCGGTCGTCCGGGATGGCATATCGAATGCTCGGCAATGGGCTGCACGTTGCTCGGCGAGCATTTCGACATCCACGGCGGCGGGCAGGATCTGCAGTTCCCGCACCATGAGAACGAGATCGCGCAAAGCGAAGGTGCGACCGGTCAAACCTTCGTGAATTACTGGATGCACAACGGGTACGTGCAGATCGACAATGAGAAGATGTCGAAGTCGCTGAACAACTTCTTCACGATCCGCGAGGTACTCGAGCAATACGACGCCGAAGTGGTGCGGTTCTTCATCGTGCGCGCGCATTACCGCTCGCCGTTGAACTACAGCACCACGCATATCGACGACGCCCGTAACGCGCTGACGCGTCTGTACACAGCGCTGAAAGACGTCACGCCCGACCCGGCGGCGCTCGACTGGAACGAGGCGCACGCGCAGCGTTTCCACGCGGCCATGAACGACGACTTCAACACGCCGGTGGCAGTATCGGTGCTGTTCGAGTTGGCAAGCGAATTGAACCGCACGCGCGAGCCGGAATTGGCGCGGCAGTTGCGCGGTCTTGCAGGCGTGATCGGTTTGCTCGGTCGCGACCCGCGCGCATTTCTGCAGCAGGCGTCGGGCAGCGCGAACGAAGGCGCGCTCGACTCCGCGGCGATCGAAGCAAAGATCGCGGATCGCGTGGCGGCGAAGCAGGCGAAAGACTACGCGGCAGCAGACCGGATTCGGGCCGAATTGCTCGAGGCCGGCGTTGCACTTGAAGACAAACCCGGCGGGTTGACCGAGTGGCGGCGCGTGTGAACGCGCCACGTTCGTCCCTCTGATCGACACGCCAGGCAGGAGGCAGGATGGCATCGGCCACGAAGACGCCGGCTAAACGAGCCGCGTCTCAAACCAGCGCGACAGCCGCATCGAAGTCGGCCGGCGCGCGCAGCGGTACGGCAGCAAAGAAAGCATCCGTAAGCGGCAACGCTGCCGGCGGCGTGTCCGCACGCGGCGCGTCGGTGGAGACGAAGAAGGTCGCGACGAAGCGCGCGGCCAACGGTACGGCCTCGTCTGGCAAGCCGGCGGCGAAAACCACCCGGACCACGAAGCCCGTCAAGGCATCGGAAGTCGCGAGCGAAGCCGTCAAGTCGCCGGCGAAAGCGCCGGTCAAAACCGGCGCGAAAAGCGCGGTGAAAACCGTCGCGCGTCCGGCTGCGAAACCTGCGGTCAAGCCCACGGCAAAACCCGCCGCAAAGCCGCAAGCGAACGGCGTGTTGCCTGCGCAACTCGCCGGCGACGTGCAGGAACTCGCCCGCGATACGCGCGAAGGCGAAGTGGTCCGCAAGACGCGGGTGGTCGGTGAGTCGGAAGTGGCGGTGCCGGTGCAGATCGGCGGGCTGTCGCCGGAAGTCACGCGGCCAGCGTACTGGGACAAAGCGTGCGCCGACCTCGTGAAGCGCGACCGTATCCTGAAGAAGCTGATTCCGAAATTCGGTCCGGTGCATCTGCTGAGCCGTGGCGATCCGTTCGTCACCCTCGCGCGGTCGGTGGTCGGTCAGCAGATTTCGGTCGCGGCTGCGCAAGCCGTGTGGCAGCGTGTCGAAGCGGCGTGTCCGAAGCTCGTGCCGCAACAGTTCATCAAGGTCGGTCAGGAAAAGCTGATCGCGTGCGGGTTGTCGAAGCGCAAGTCGGAATACATCCTCGACCTCGCGCAGCACTTCGTGTCCGGCGCTTTGCACGTCGGCAAATGGACGTCGATGGACGACGAGGCGGTGATCGCCGAACTGACGCAGATTCGCGGCATCGGCCGCTGGACCGCGGAAATGTTCCTGATCTTCAACCTGTCGCGTCCGGACGTGCTACCGCTCGACGACCTTGGCCTGATTCGTGCGATCAGCGTGAATTATTTCAGCGGCGAACCCGTCACGCGCAGCGAAGCGCGTGAGGTTGCCGCGAACTGGGAGCCGTGGCGAACTGTCGCGACCTGGTATATGTGGCGTAGCCTCGACCCGCTACCGGTCGACTACTGATAGAAGCAGAATCGCAATTATCGAGGCTATTGAATTTTTGAGATCGATAGTTGCGACAGGGTTTTGACATCGGCGCGCGCGGTTAGAATACGCGCTGCCGGTAAGTCCAAGGATTACAACTCATGAAAACCACCTTTCTGGATTTCGAACAGCCGATCGCTGAACTCGAAGCGAAGATCGAAGAATTGCGCTTTGTGCAGGACGATTCGGCCGTCGATATTTCGGAAGAGATCGAGCGGCTCTCGAAGAAAAGCCAGCAACTGACCAAGGATCTGTACACGAACCTGAGCCCGTGGCAGGTTTCGCAAATCGCGCGTCATCCGCAGCGTCCGTACACGTTCGATTACGTGAGCGAACTGTTCACGGATTTCCACGAATTGCACGGCGACCGCTCGTATGCGGACGATCTGTCGATCGTCGGCGGGCTGGCGCGTTTCAATGGTCAGGCGTGCATGGTGATCGGCCATCAGAAGGGCCGCGACACGAAGGAACGCGCGCTGCGCAACTTCGGTATGCCGCGTCCGGAAGGCTATCGCAAGGCCGAGCGCTTCATGCGTCTCGCCGAAAAATTCAACCTGCCGATCTTCACGTTTATCGATACGCCGGGCGCCTATCCGGGCATCGGCGCGGAAGAGCGGGGCCAGTCGGAAGCGATCGGCCGCAATCTGTACGTGATGGCCGAACTGAAAACGCCGATCATCGCGACGATCATCGGTGAAGGCGGTTCGGGCGGCGCGCTGGCCATCGCGGTCGGCGACAACGTGTTGATGTTGCAATTCTCGACCTATTCGGTGATCTCGCCGGAAGGCTGCGCGTCGATCCTGTGGAAGAGCGCCGCAAAAGCGCCGGAAGCGGCGGAAGCGCTCGGTCTGACCGCGCATCGTCTGAAGGCCTTGGGTCTGATCGACAAGATCGTCAACGAGCCGCTGGGCGGCGCGCATCGCGATCCGAAGGGCATGGCTGCCATGCTGCGCCGTGCGCTGGCCGACTCGCTGCGCCAGTTCCAGGGTATGAGCATTCAGGATCTGAAGCAACGTCGCTTCGAACGCCTGATGTCGTACGGCAAGTTCAAGGAATCGATGCCGGGCGCCTGAGCCCGCACGCACGATGACTTCTTCACGCGCACCGGCATTTTTCGCCCGCCTGCCGTGACGGCCTCCGCCGATTCGCCTGCCGGTTCTTCAACCGGTCCACACGCCGAACGCGTCGTTCTCGATGCGCTCGGCGTTGCTTTGCGTGCGTCGTCTTTAGCGGATTCCAATGCGCGGATCGCGATCGCGTTTAGCGGCGGCGTCGATTCGAGCGTGCTGCTCGACGCGGCTGTGCGGATGATCGGCGCCGGGCGTTGCATTGCACTGCATGTGCATCACGGCTTGAACGCGCACGCGGATCAATGGCTCGCGCATTGCGCGGCGTTTGCGCAAGCGCGCGGCGTGAGCTTCGACGCGCGACGCGTCGAGGTGTCGCGCGATAGCGGTGCGGGCCTCGAAGCCGCGGCGCGCGATGCGCGTTATGCCGCGCTCGACGCGATGTGCGCCGGGCACGACGTGCAGACGTTATGGCTCGCGCAACACGCTGATGATCAGGCCGAAACCGTGCTGCTGCAATTGCTGCGCGGCGCCGGTCTCGCCGGGCTTGCAGCGATGGCGCCGCAGCGCTTGCCGAACGGCGCGAGCGTGACGCGGATGCGGCCGCTGCTGCATGTGCTGCGCGCGCAGATCGAGCAGTACGCGTTGGCATGCTCGCTCACATGGATCTACGACGAATCCAACGCCGACACGCGTTACGCGCGCAACGCGTTGCGTCACGACGTGCTGCCCGCGCTGGCCATTCACTTTCCCGGTTTTCGCGACGCATTGGCGCGTACGGCCGCGCATGCCGCATCGGCACAGCGTCTGCTCGACGAGCTCGCGCGTCGCGATCTGAGCGATGCATCGGCCGATTTGGCGAGCGATGAGTCCGACGCGTCCGGCGCGCTCTCGCAGCGCGCGCTGCTCGCACTCGACGACGATCGCGCGTTGAATCTGCTGCGTTACTGGACGCGCGCGCAGGGTTTGCCCGCGGCGTCGGCGGCGCGAATGGGCGATGCGTTGCGTCAGTTGCGCGAAACAGGCGAGGGCGCCGAAGGATGCGGCGTCGGCGACACGAGCGCTCCAAATGCCGCGAGCGCCACGACCGGCCACGCATTACGCGTCGATCACGCGGGGCACGCGCTGCGCAGCTATCGCGGGCGCGTCTATTGGGAAGCCGGCGACAGTGCCGAGCCGCCCGACGAAACCGCTATCGACGCACGCGAAACCAGCGAACTGGTGTGGCGCGGCGAATCGGTCTGGCGACTGCCGCAATGGCGCGGCACCTTCGTTTTCGCGGAAGCATCGGCGGACGATGTGGACGCGATTCCCGTCGCGACGCTGGCCGCGGCGACGCTGCGGGCGCGCTCGCGCGAGGGCGGCGAGCGCCTGAAAACCGGCGTGAACGGCGCGAGCCGCACGCTGAAGAATCTGTTTCAGGAGCGCGGCGTGCCCGCGTGGAAGCGCGATGTGCCGTTGCTGTATGTCGGTGAGACGCTGCTGTTCGTGCCGCTCATCGGCGTGAATCGGGCCGTCGTGAGCGCGCGTGAAGCGAGCGCAGATTCCGCTGCTCGCTACGTCAGGATCGACTGGCGCGAGGATCTGCAACTCGCGTGAGCGCACGTGGCGTCGATATTTCCTGCGCCTACCGTTTTCGTCGCGATCAGGTCGCGATCACGTTGCACCGGCGACGCGCATCGCGAACACTCCGCGAAAATCTCAAAATAGCGTCCGACGCCTTTGCGCATAAGCGTTTGCGGGGCTTGCCAAACGGATTTTGGCTTGTCTTTTCGCGTCCGATCAGTTAATTTAGCTTGTTTGCCCGACCCGCTTTTGCCGCCTTTTTTCGCGTTTCCGGGGAGTTTCCGGTGGCCATCAGACATCATCAGCGGCCATTCACGGGCAAATCCGCGCGTGCTGCACGTGCGCTGCATCTACGCCGCCACACTTCGCCGTCGTTCCTGAACGTTGCGCTTCCTGTGTTTTTTGTGCGGTCGTCACCAGCGCGCCAGCGCGGTTTCTCCTTCAGTTCAGAACGACAATGGCACTCATCGTACACAAATACGGCGGTACTTCGATGGGCTCGGTCGAGCGCATCAAGAACGTCGCGAAGCGCGTCGCGAAATGGCATAAGGCCGGCCACCAGATGGTCGTCGTGCCGTCTGCAATGTCCGGCGAAACCAACCGTTTGCTGGGTCTCGCAAAAGAAATTACCGCCCAGCCCAGCCCGCGCGAACTCGACATGATTGCGGCCACCGGCGAGCAGGTCAGCGTAGGCCTGCTGGCCATCGCGCTGCAAGACGCCGGCGTCGACGCGATCAGCTACACCGGTTGGCAAGTCCCCGTCAAAACCGACAGCGCGTTCACGAAAGCGCGCATCAACGAGATCGACGACGCACGCGTCAAGCGCGACCTCGACGCGGGCAAGGTGGTCGTGATCACCGGCTTCCAGGGCATCGACCCTGACGGCCACATCACGACGCTCGGCCGCGGCGGTTCGGACACGTCGGCGGTGGCGGTGGCGGCGGCGCTGAAAGCCGACGAGTGCCTGATCTACACCGACGTCGACGGCGTCTACACGACCGATCCGCGCGTGGTCGACGACGCCCGTCGTCTCGACCGCGTGACGTTCGAAGAAATGCTGGAAATGGCGAGCCTGGGTTCCAAGGTGCTGCAGATCCGCTCGGTGGAATTCGCCGGCAAATATCAGGTGAAGACGCGTGTGCTGTCCAGCCTGACCGATCCGCTGATGCCGCTCGACGCCGAGATGAAGTCGGGCACCCTGATTACTTTTGAAGAAGACGAGACCATGGAAAAAGCAGTCATTTCGGGCATCGCGTTCCAGCGCGACGAGGCCCGCATCGCGGTAATGGGCGTGCCCGACAAGCCGGGCATCGCGTACCAGATCCTCGGCCCGGTCGCCGACGCGAATATCGACGTCGACATGATCATCCAGAACCAGAGCGTCGAAGGTAAAACGGCCTTCACGTTCACGGTCGGTCGCGGCGATTATCAGCGCGCGATGGACATCCTGACGAACCAGGTCAAGGATCACGTTCAGGCCGAACAGGTCTCGGGCGACCTCAAGGTATCGAAGGTATCGGTGGTCGGCGTGGGCATGCGTTCGCACGTCGGTATCGCGAGCAAGATGTTCCGCACGCTGTCGGAAGAGGGCATCAATATCCAGATGATCTCCACGTCGGAAATCAAGATCTCGGTGCTGATCGACGAGAAGTACATGGAGCTCGCCGTGCGCGCGCTGCATAAGGCGTTCGAACTCGATCGCGCGTAAGCACGCAGCGTTTTGGGCCTGTTTTAACGGCCTATTCGTTGTGCGGGGCACATGTCGTTTTGATGGCGGCGCATGCGGTGCATCGTGTGCGTTAACCGGCCGATCGCAATCCGTTTCCGGATGCCGCGTCGAACACAAAAAAAGTGTGCCTGAGAAATTGACCTGGGCCTTCGAACCCGCTATAGTCTTGGCTTCGTCGCACTGACTCCCTGTGCGATAGAAAGTTTGGGAGACGTGGCCGAGAGGTCGAAGGCACTCCCCTGCTAAGGGAGCATCTGGGCCAAAACCTGGATCGAGGGTTCGAATCCCTCCGTCTCCGCCAGAAATGGTAGAGAGAACCCCGCAGAGTCTAGGCTCTGCGGGGTTTTTGTTTTGTGCTCGCCAAAACACTCATCTGCATCGTTCGCATCGCACATCGCATCGTGTTTTTTCGCGGGCTTGTCGGGCATCTTCAGCGCATGTTCCGCGCATCACGTCGCCGCCATCACGTCACGAAATACGCTCGCGTGTAACGAGACGTTAATGCGGTTCGGTTTCCGCCATCTGCTGCATCAGTTATTACAAAGTTGAAATACGCGTTAAGTGGACGTGCGCTATATTTGCGCCCAATCACACACGTTCGTAAAAGGGTGAATCAATGAAGTCCGTTCGTCTTGCATCGTTGCTGACCGGGGTTATCGTGCTGGGCGCGTCGAGCGCTGCGATGGCCGGCGGTTTGAACGTCGGAGTCAACATCGGTATTCCCGCGCCGGTCTATGTTGCACCCGCGCCCATCTACGCACCGCCGCCGCCTCCGCCGCCCGTCGTGTATCAGCCGGCGCCTGTGTATGGCTATGGCTACGGTGGTCCGACTATCGTGATCGGCTGGCATGGCGATCGTTACTGGGATGGCCGCCGCTACTGGGCGCGTGACGACTGGAATCGTCATCATCCTCCGGGCCATTACGATCACGGCGGCTACCACGACGATCACGGTCATGGCGGCAACCACGGTGATGATCACGGACACTGGCACTAACGTGCTCCATGCGTCGTCGACGGCGCATGGGCAACCCAGTTGTTTCCGACATAAAAAAACCGCCTTTTCAGGCGGTTTTTTTATTGCCCGCGCCGATCTCGACGATCGCAACGGGCGCTCTCGCGACGCGCTTGCGCGCCGGCGATGACGCGTTACTCTGCCGCCACCATCATGCCGCCGACGACATTGCTGAAGCCACTGTCGACGTGCAGGATTTCAGCGGTCACGCCCGCTGCCAGATCCGACAGCAGGAACGCCGCCGTATTGCCGACCTGTTCGATCGTCACGTTGCGCTTGAGCGGCGCGTTGCCTTCGACGAAGTCGAGAATCTTGCTGAAGCCCTTGATGCCGCTTGCCGCGAGCGTCTTGATCGGGCCTGCCGAAATGCCGTTGACGCGCACACCCTTCGCACCCAGCGACACGGCCAGATAACGAACGCTCGCTTCGAGCGACGCCTTGGCCAGACCCATCGTGTTGTAGTTCGGGATCACGCGTTCCGCGCCGAGATAGCTCAGCGTCAGCAGCGCCGCGTCTTGCGACAGCATCGGCTGTGCGGCTTTCGCGAGTGCCGGGAAGCTGTATGCCGAGATGTCGTGCGCGATACGGAAGTTTTCGCGCGTCATGCCGTCGAGGAAGTCGCCCGCGATCGCTTCGCGCGGCGCAAAGCCGATCGAGTGCACGAGACCGTCGAGGCTGTCCCAGCGCTCTTTCAGCGACACGAACAGCGCATCGATCTGCGCGTCGTCGGCGACGTCGCACGGGTAGATCATGTCGCTACCGAATTCGGTCGCGAACTCGGTGATGCGGTCCTTGAAACGGTCGCCGACATATGTAAACGCCAGTTCTGCACCTTCGCGCTTGCATGCCTGCGCAATACCGTAAGCAATGGAACGGTTCGACAGAAGGCCGGTCAGCAAGATTCGTTTACCAGCGAGGAAGCCCATGAATTCTCCTAATGAAAACAGCGCACCGCATCGTCCGATGTGCGGGATCGCGCAGAATAATGGGTAGAATTCTCTCACATTGCAACCGATCACTGACCGACAAGGCCCTTATGACAACTGGCTCGCGATGGCTTCGAGCACAGCGTGCTTCAAAGTGTGACCCGCAGCATGCGTTGCAGCGCCCCTCGCGCGGCGAGCAACGGCACCCTTTGACGGCCCGTGCGTCGCGTGTCGGTCGGTCGGTTTTGCGCAGTGTGTCGATGGCGGCAGCGCTGTGTGCGGCGGTTTTCGGCGGCATACTGGCAAGCGCGTCGAACGCTTATGCGGCCCATGCGATCGCCCAATACGGCGAGCCGAAGTATCCCGCGGGCTTTGCGCATTTCGACTACGTGAACCCCGATGCGCCGAAGGGCGGCACGCTGGTGCTGGCCAATCCGAGCCGTCTGACGAGCTTCGATAAATTCAATCCATTCACCCTTCGTGGCAATACCGCGCCCGGCGTCGGGCTGCTGTTCGAGAGTCTGCTGACGGGCAGCGCGGACGAAGTCGCGTCGGCATATGGGCTGCTGGCCGACGACGTCGAGGTCGCATCCGACCGGATGTCCGCGACCTTCCACATCAATCCGAAAGCGCACTTCTCGAACGGCGATCCGGTCCTCGCCGACGACGTCAAGTTCTCGTTCGACACACTGAAAAGCCCGCAAGCCGCACCTCAATTCGCCGCGTATTTCGCCGAGATCGCGCGGGTGGTGATCGTCGATCCGCACACGGTGCGCTTCGAGTTTCGTGCGGGCAATCGCGAGTTGCCATTGCTCGCGGGCGGCATGCCGGTGTTCTCGCGCAAGTGGGGTGTGAAGCCGGACGGAACCCGCATTGCGTTCGATCAACTCGCATTCGAAAAGCCAATCGGCAGCGGTCCGTATCTGATCGAGCAATACGACAACGGCCGCACGATCACGTATAAGCGCGACCCGAAGTATTGGGGCAGCGCGTTGCCGGTGCGAGTCGGCATGTACAACTTCGAGCGCATCAACTACAAGCTCTATTCGGACGGCGTCGCGCGGCTCGAAGCGTTCAAGGCGGGCGAATACGACGCGATGGTCGAGAACGTCGCGCGCAGCTGGGTGCGTCGCGATGTCGGCAAGAAGTTCGACAGCGGTGAGCTGATCAAGCGCGAATTCGTGCATCACAACGGCACCGGCATGCAGGGCTTTATGCTGAACCAGCGTCGGCCGCTGTTCCAGGATGTCAGGGTGCGCAAGGCGCTCGATCTCGCGCTTGACTATCAATGGCTGAACCGGCAACTGTTTTACGGCCAGTACAAACGGATCGACAGCTTCTTCGTGAATACGGATCTGCAGGCGAAAGGCTTGCCGTCGCCGGGTGAACTCGCGTTGCTCGAGCCGTGGCGCAGCAAGCTCGATCCGGCCGTGTTCGGAGCGCCGCCGACGCAGCCCGACACCGACCCGCCGGGCTCGCTGCGCGCCAATCTGCTCGAAGCGCGCGCGTTGCTCGCGCAGGCCGGCTGGACGTATCGCGATGGCGCGTTGCGTGACGCGAAAGGGCAGCCGTTCGAGTTCGAGATCCTCGACGACTCCGGTTCGGCGGCGACGATGGAGCCGGTGATCGCGCCGTTCGTGCGCAATCTCGGCAAGCTCGGTATCGTCGCGCATTTCCGGGTTGCCGATTTCGCGATCTACCAGAAGCGCCTCGACGCATTCGACTACGACACCACGACCATCCGTCTGCCCGATGTACAGGTGCCGGGTACCGAACAGGTGGACCGCTTCGGCAGCAAGGCCGCCGATACCCCCGGTTCGGACAACGTGATCGGGCTCAAGTCGCCGGTCGTCGATTCGATCCTGAAAGCGTTGGTTCAGGCGCAAACGCGCGAGCAACTGGTCGATGCGACGCACGCGCTGGATCGTGTGCTGATGCACGGCTATTACGTGATTCCGCACTGGTACAGCGCGACCCATCGGGTTGCGTTCAAACGTGGCCTGGCGTGGCCGTCCACGTTGCCGCTGTACTATTCGGCGGACGACTGGATCACGTCGATGTGGTGGTTCAAGTCGCCCCGGTAAGCGGCGCCGAATCAATCCTTAACAGTGTTTTTGCCGCCGCACGGAGCGCCGTCATGTGGAGCTACATCCTCAAACGCCTGCTGTTGATGATCCCGACCTTGCTCGGCGTGTTGACGCTGACCTTCGCGGTGATCCAGTTCGTGCCGGGCGGTCCGGTCGAACAGATGCAGCACGAATTGCGCAAGGGCGCGGAGGGCGGCACGCCGTTCGGCCTGCGCGCGCATAGCGGCGTCGATGCGCAGCAGGTCGCGCAGCTGAAGGCGCTGTACGGCTTCGACAAGCCGCCGCTCGAACGCTACTGGCTGATGCTCAAGCGCTTCTCGACCTTCGATCTCGGTCAGAGCTATTTCCGTCATCAAAGCGTGTGGTCGCTGATCGTGTCGAAGCTGCCGGTATCGATCAGCATCGGCTTGTGGACGTTCTTTCTGACCTATCTGATCTCGGTGCCGCTCGGCATCGCGAAGGCGGTTCGCAACGGCTCGCGCTTCGACGTGGCGACCAGCCTCGTCGTGCTGATCGGCTATGCGATTCCGGGCTTCGTGCTGGGCGTGCTGCTGCTCGTGCTGTTCGGCGGCGGCACGTTTTTGCAACTCTTCCCGCTGCGCAATCTCACCTCGGATAACTGGGCGCAGTTGAGTGTGATGGGGAAGATTCTCGATTATCTGTGGCACATCACGTTGCCGATCGTCGCGTCGGTGGTGGGCAGTTTCGCGGTCGTCACGATGTTGACGAAGAACGCGTTCCTCGACGAAATCCGCAAGCAATACGTGTTGACGGCGCGCGCGAAAGGCCTGTCGGAAAGACGCGTGCTGTGGAAGCACGTGTTTCGCAACGCGATGTTGCCGCTGATCGTCGGTTTTCCGGGGGCGTTTATCGGCGCGTTTTTCACCGGCAGCCTGCTGATCGAGACGCTGTTTTCGCTCGATGGGCTGGGCTTGCTGTCGTATGAGTCGGTGGTGCGACGCGACTATCCGGTGGTATTGGGCACGCTGTATCTGTTCACGCTGATCGGCCTCGCGACCAAGCTGATTTCCGACCTGTGCTACGTATGGGTCGATCCTCGCATTCAATTCGAACAACTGGAGCGCTGACTTGAGCCGAGCCCGCCTTCAAACCGACGCCGTTCCGCATCACCCGCCAGCGCCTTCGCAGGTGTCGCCTTCGCCCGCGCGGCGCGTATGGCGGCGCTTCCGGCAGCAACGGCTGGGCTACTGGAGCCTGATCGTCTTCGTCGTCGCATTCGCTGCGAGCCTTGCCGGTCCGCTGTGGTCGAACGACAAGCCGCTGGTGGTGCGCTATCACGGGCAGCTGTATTTTCCGCTCGTGAAGGAATACGCGGAGACCACCTTCGGCGGCGATTTTCCGACTCCGGCTGATTACCTCGATCCGTACATCCGGCATCGTTTCAGCGAGCCGGGCAACTTCGCGATCTATCCGCCGAACCCGTACTACTACGACACGCTGAACTATTTTTCGAAGGCGCCGAATCCGGCGCCGCCGTCGCGCGACAACTGGCTCGGCACCGACGATCGCGGTCGCGATCTGGTCGCGCGTCTGCTGTACGGCTTTCGTGTGTCGGTGGAATTCGCGCTGGTGCTGACGCTGATCGGCACGGTGCTCGGCATCCTCGCGGGCGCGGTGCAGGGTTTCTTCGGCGGGCGCATCGATATCGTCGGGCAACGCCTGATCGAGATATGGAGCGCGTTGCCGGAGCTGTATCTGCTGATTATCTTTTCGGCGATCTTCGAGCCCGGTTTCGTGTTGCTGATCGTGTTGCTGTCGCTGTTCGGCTGGATCGGTCTGTCCGATTACGTGCGCGCGGAATTTCTGCGTAACCGCACGCAGGACTACGTGCGCGCCGCGCGCGCAATGGGTTTGTCGAACTGGCAGATCATGTGGCGTCACGTGTTGCCCAACAGTCTCACGCCCGTCATCACGTTTCTGCCGTTCCGGATGAGCGGCGCCATTCTCGCGCTGACGAGTCTCGATTTTCTCGGGCTCGGCGTGCCCGCGCCGACGCCTAGCCTCGGCGAATTGCTCGCGCAAGGTAAAGCGAATCTCGACGCGTGGTGGATTTCGCTGTCCACCTTCGGCGTGCTGGTGGCGATGCTGTTGCTGCTGACATTCATGGGCGATGCGCTGCGCAACGCGCTCGACACGCGTATCTCCGATGCGATGCGCGCCGGAGGCAATCAGTGAGCAATCCGTCTACGAGGGTGACGAACGATGCGACGAACCTGCCGGCACAGCGCGTGAGCGATTCAACCCACGGCGATGTGCCTTTGCTCGAACTCGATCATCTGCACGTGACATTCGGCGATACCGTCGCGGTCAACGACGTGTCGCTTGCGATCGCGCGCGGCGAGCGGGTCGCGCTGGTCGGCGAATCCGGCTCGGGCAAGAGCGTGACCGCGCTGTCCATCTTGCGGCTGCTCAGCGATGCGCAGGTCAGCGGCTCGATCCGCTTCAACGGCGAGGAATTGCTGACGAAGACCGAGCGGCAGATGCGCGGTCTGCGCGGTTCCGATATCGCGATGATCTTTCAGGAGCCGATGACGGCGCTCAATCCGCTGTTCACGGTCGGCAACCAGATCGCGGAGACGATCGTCGTGCATGACGGTGTGTCGCCGCAGGAGGCGCGCAAACGCGCGGTGGCGCTGCTGGATCGCACCGGCATCGCGGAGCCCGGCAAGCGCGTCAACAGCTATCCGCACGAACTGTCCGGCGGCCAGCGACAGCGCGCGATGATCGCGATGGCGCTGGCGTGCCGTCCGCGACTGCTGCTCGCCGACGAACCGACCACCGCGCTCGACGTGACGATTCGCGCGCAGATCGTCGATCTGCTGCTCGAATTGCAGCGCGACGAAGCGGAAAAACGCGGGATGGCCGTGTTGCTGATCACGCACGACCTGAATCTGGTGCGACATTTTGCGCAGCGTGTCGCGGTGATGGAGCAGGGCGTGCTGGTCGAAACCGGGCCCGTGACGCAGCTTTTCGACGCGCCCCAGCATCCGTACACGCAGCGCCTGTTGCAAAGCCGGCCGCAGCGCACGGTGGTGCCGGTGCTGCCGATCTCGCCGGTTCTGCTCGAAGCGCGCGGTGTTTCGGTCGATTTCAGGACGAAGCTGCCGGGGTTTGCCGGCTGGTTCAGGCATGGCCGGTTTCGGGCGGTGTCGGATGCGACGGTGTCGGTGCGGCAGGGCGAGACGCTTGGGATCGTCGGCGAATCGGGTTCCGGCAAATCCACGCTGGCGATGACCTTGCTCGGTTTGCAGCGCGCTGCGCACGGCGACATCGAATTTCAGGGCAGGCCGCTCGCCAGCTATCGCGGCCGCGAACAGACGGTCTTGCGCTCGAATATGCAGGTGGTCTTTCAGGATCCGTTCAGTTCGCTTTCGCCGCGGCAGACCATCGAGCGGATCGTGGGGGAGGGGTTGGCGCTGCATCGCCCGGAACTCGGCGCGGACGCGCGGCGCGACAAGGTGATTTCGGTGCTGCGCGAAGTCGGTCTCGACCGCAGCGTGCTGCATCGCTACCCGCACGAATTTTCCGGCGGACAGCGTCAGCGGATCGCGATCGCGCGGGCGCTGGTGCTCGAACCGCGCGTGCTGGTACTCGACGAACCGACCAGCGCGCTCGACGTGTCGATCCAGCAGCAAGTGCTGAAACTGCTCGCCGGGTTGCAACAGAAGTACAACCTCGGATTCGTCTTTATCAGCCACGACCTGGCCGTGATCGGGGCAATGGCACACCGTGTCGCGGTGATGCAAAACGGTTCGATTGTCGAAACGGGCGAAGTCGAGAAGATTTTTGCTGAGCCATCGCACGCTTACACTCGAAAGCTGCTGAAAGCAGCGTACGCGAACTAATTTTCACCAATTGGGTGCGTACACCGATTGTTTTTTTCTATTTGTTTTGACACACGAATACTATCTGGCTAGTATCGTTCCAACTTTTCCTAATCCCCTGATTTTTCAGGCAAAAACTACCGACCAATGCAGCACAGCACACTTACCCAGGCTTGTACGCGCGTCGTCGCCGGGATGTTCATTGGCGTACTGATCGCAGCAGCACCCGGCGCTTTCGCCGATGATGTAAGCAGTTTTAATCAGAATGCCTCGTATTCGGTCCAGAACGGTTCGAATATGCTTTCCGCCGTTGGCTCGTCCAATTCCGCCAATTCGCAAAATGCCGGCGCTTCCAGCGACAGCAGCGCGCGTTCCTTCCTGTCCGGCATGGCCGGCAAGGCAGGCGACGTGGTCGTCGGTGCGTTGAACATGATCGGCGTCCGTTATCGCTGGGGTGGCAACACGCCGGATTCGGGTCTCGATTGCAGCGGTTTCGTTCGCTACGTGTTCCAAGACACGCTCGGTATGGCGCTTCCGCGTCGTGCTGAAGAGATGAGCCGCGTCGGCGAGAAAGTCCGTGTTTCGGAGCTGAAGCCGGGCGATCTCGTGTTTTTCAACACGATGCGCCGCACGTTCTCGCACGTTGGCATCTATATCGGCGACAACAAATTCGTGCATTCGCCGTCTACCGGCAGCACGATTCGCGTCGACGATCTCGACGACAGCTACTGGGAAAAGCGTTTCACCGGCGCACGTCGGGTGGAAACATCGTTCCAGGGCGCCGAAGAACTGCGTCAGCGCGTGAGCGCCACGTTACCGGGCAACTAAAGCCTGTCAATCGTCAGACAGACGGTGCTGATGGCGTAAAAGGACGATTGTCCGACGTCTGTTGCGCGGTCCGAAACAAAAAAAGCCTGCTTCTCGAAGCAGGCTTTTTTGTTGGGTGGCGCCGCCGGTAGCACCTCCCATCCGGCGACGGGCCGTTTGTGCCACCCGTCTCCAGACTCTTCGACAGCGTGGTTACACCACCGCGCGAGTCGCTGCCAGCTTGCGGCTCAGTTCCGGCATCATTTTCGCGACCGCTTCCTCGCCCGCGAGGATCGCGGCGTTACGCTGCGAAAAGTCGCTGCCGCTCATCGCCGCGAGATTCGGGCGAATCACCACGTCTGCATATTTATCGAGTTCGTAAGCCTTGATCGTCTGGCCCATGATCGTGAACGTCTGCATCAGCACGTCGAACGAACTACTGGTCAGGCCGGTTTCGGGGCTTTGCGAGATGTCCACCGCGATCACGAAATCCGCACCCATTTTCCGCGCGAACGATGCCGGCACCGGGCTGACCAGTCCGCCGTCGACATATTCGTGGCCACCGATTTTCACCGGCTCGAAGATGGACGGGACGCTGCACGATGCGCGCACGGCGATGCCGGTATTGCCCCGCTGGAACAGGATCGGCTGGCCGTTGCGCAGATCGGTGGCGACGATGCCGAGCGGCTTCACCATTTTCTCGATCGGACGGTTGTTCAGCGTCGTGTTCAGGTAGCTCTGCAAGGCCACGCCTTGCAGAAAACCGCGCGTACGAAACGGCATTGCCCAGTCGCTGATCGACGCTTCGTCCATCGTCAACGCGAGTTTGTTGATCGCGAACCCGTTCATGCCGGACGCGTACAGCGCCGCGACGACCGAACCGGCGCTCGTGCCAGCCACCAGATCCACCTGGATGTTGCGCGCTTCGAGCGCCTTGATCACGCCAATGTGCGCAAAGCCGCGCGCCGCGCCGCCGCCGAGCGCCAGTCCGACGCGAACTGGACGCAGCGTCCGGTTCGTCGCCGGCGGCGCGATGGGCGCGTTGTTGCCGTTGCCGGTCGACGCGGTCGGCGTCAGGTTGTCGGGGCGGCTGCCGGTCGTGGTGCACGCGGCGAGCAAAGTGGACGCGGCCGTGATCGAAAAGGCGCGGCGGCTCAAACGGGAAGATGACGGTTTCAACGGATTCTCCAGCAACGGCGCGGAACGCTGCGACACCGCAGAATAACCGGCCGCGATCAGGCGGACACGACGCCCGGACGACGTCGCGCATAGCGCCGTCAACCGGGACCGGATGGCGGCGCGCGCACATCATAAAGCAAAGCGTGCCGGCGACGCAGAAGTGTCGAAATGAATGCGTACGATCGTCGACGCGGCGGGGCGCGCGCACGGCGCAAGCAATGCTGGCGGCGAGCGGATCTTGTTGCGCGCTGCGGCGCCCGACGTCCTGCGCGCGCAAAGCCGGCGGCGAACTTAACCAAAACCCGCAGGTATAATTCCCGTCTCGATTTTTCATTCGTGCCGTGTCCGGCGTCAGCCGCATTGGCACGTTCCGCTGCCGCGCCGGCCGCGAATCCGCCTCGTCGGATGGCGGTTCACGCGTCGGCGCCCGTCTTCCGAGTAAGCGCTTATGACCACTCCCGTTCGCACCCGTTTCGCTCCCAGCCCCACCGGCTTCATCCACCTCGGCAACATTCGCTCCGCGCTGTATCCGTGGGCGTTCGCTCGCAAGATGAAGGGGACGTTCGTGTTGCGGATCGAGGACACCGACGTCGAGCGTTCGACGTCCGAATCGGTCGATGCGATTCTCGAAGGCATGGAATGGCTCGGTCTCGATTACGACGAAGGCCCGTTCTATCAGATGCAGCGGATGGATCGCTATCGCGAAGTGCTCGCGCAGATGCAGGATCAGGGCCTCGTGTATCCGTGCTACATGTCGACGGAAGAACTGGACGCTTTGCGTGAGCGTCAGCGCGAAGCCGGCGACAAGCCGCGCTACGACGGCACGTGGCGCCCGGAGCCGGGCAAGACGCTGCCGACGCCGCCCGAAGACGTGCAACCGGTGCTGCGTTTTCGCAACCCGTTGACCGGCGTGGTGGCGTGGGACGACGCCGTTAAGGGCCGCATCGAAATTTCGAACGAAGAACTGGACGATCTGGTGATCGCGCGTCCGGACGGCACGCCGACCTATAACTTCTGCGTTGTCGTCGACGATCTCGATATGAAGATCACGCACGTGATTCGCGGCGACGATCACGTCAACAATACGCCGCGCCAGATCAACATCCTGCGCGCGCTCGGCGCTGAGCCGCCGGTCTACGCGCATTTGCCGACGGTGCTCAACGAGCAGGGCGAGAAGATGAGCAAGCGTCACGGCGCGATGAGCGTGGTCGGCTATCGCGACGTGGGTTTCCTGCCGGAAGCGGTGGTCAACTATCTGGCGCGCCTTGGCTGGTCGCACGGCGATGCGGAAGTTTTCTCGCGTGAGCAATTCGTCGAATGGTTCGATCTGGATCATCTGGGCAAGTCGCCGGCGCAATACGACCACGACAAGCTGAAGTGGCTGAACGCGCACTACATCAAGGAAGCGGACAACGCGCGCCTGGCGGAACTGGCCAGGCCGTTCTTCGCCGAACTGGGTATCGACGACGCGGCGATCGCGGGTGGTGCGGATCTGGTTTCGGTGGTCGGGCTGCTGAAGGATCGCGCGTCGACGGTGAAGGAAATCGCCGAAAACGCGGCGATGTTCTACCGCGAACCCGCACCTGAAGCCGACGCGCTCGCGCAGCACATCACCGATGCCGTCCGTCCGGCGCTCGCCGATCTGGCGGCCGCGCTCACAACGGCGGAGTGGACCAAGGAAAGCATCGCGGCCGCGTTGAAAGCGACGCTCGGCGCGCACAAGCTGAAGATGCCGCAACTGGCGATGCCAGTGCGTCTTCTGGTGGCGGGCACGACGCACACGCCGTCGATCGACAGCGTATTGATGCTGTTTGGCCGCGACGTGGTGTTGAGCCGGATCGGGAAGGGCGTGGCTTGACGTTGCAATGACGCGCGTCCGATGTCCGGATTTTTATGTGACGTAACAAAGCTTTAGCGTTGCTTTGGCTATTCCTGTCGGGCGCGATCAAATGGTCGTGTAAAGGCTTTAGAGACGATTCCACGCCGCTATTCGAAAAAAGTTGCATGGAATCACTCAAAGGGTCTTTACAAGACAAGAATTGGTCTCTAGAATCTCGTTTCTGTTCTGCAAGGGGGGTATAGCTCAGCTGGGAGAGCGCTTGCATGGCATGCAAGAGGTCAGCGGTTCGATCCCGCTTACCTCCACCATCAGAGCAGATTGTTATATTGTTAAGTCAACATGCTGTATTAAAAAAGACTTCACAAATAGTAACAAAACAGTATAGAATAGCGGTCTTCGCTGATAACGAAAACGATTTAGTTGAAGTTAGCAGCAAGATACAGACAGATCTGTAAAGATTATGTCCCCTTCGTCTAGAGGCCTAGGACATCACCCTTTCACGGTGAGTACAGGGGTTCGAATCCCCTAGGGGACGCCAAACATCGGCGTCGCGAGTAGTTAGCGGTGCAGCTTGTGAGAGATAACCAACGCTCGCAAAGCCAGG
Source organism: Paraburkholderia sp. (assembly GCF_028283785.1). Taxonomy (GTDB): domain Bacteria; phylum Pseudomonadota; class Gammaproteobacteria; order Burkholderiales; family Burkholderiaceae; genus Paraburkholderia. Next base: position 998,843 of record NZ_JAPWKB010000019.1, read on the forward strand.
GTGTAAAAACTGGAGCGGTAGTTCAGTTGGTTAGAATACCGGCCTGTCACGCCGGGGGTCGCGGGTTCGAGTCCCGTCCGCTCCGCCAGACATTGAGCCCGTTCATTTGCGCGTCCGCGCGCCCTGAACGGGCTTTTGTATTAAAGGTGTAAGCAGTAGAAGTGAGAGCAGTAAAAGTACGTTGTCCCCTTCGTCTAGAGGCCTAGGACATCACCCTTTCACGGTGAGTACAGGGGTTCGAATCCCCTAGGGGACGCCAAACATCGGTGTCGCAAGGTAGTTAAGCGGTGCTGCTTGTAGAGGGACAGCCAACCTCGCAAGCTCGATGAGAAGTCTGGAGCGGTAGTTCAGTTGGTTAGAATACCGGCCTGTCACGCCGGGGGTCGCGGGTTCGAGTCCCGTCCGCTCCGCCAGATTGCAGTAACAACGTGGTCGACGTACGCCGTCGATAGCGATTAAAAAGCCCGCTTTCTGCGGGCTTTTTTCTTTTCCGCGCTTCCGCGTATCGTTTCAATCAAGCGCGATCATCCTTCTTCGGTGTTTTTCCTGACGCTTCGTCGCTCGTGGATTCGGCGTCGGCGTCGAGTGTTGCGTCGTCGTCGGTCGGGGCGATCCCGGCGCCGAAGCTGCGCGTTCCCATATCCGGATCAGCCTTCGGTTCCAATGCAGAATTCTTCTGTGGACTTTGCGTACTGTTCGCCATGATCGACTCCTCAAAGGGTTAGTGAAGTGTGCGTCTGGCGGTGCCGCCCGCGAATGCGCACCCACCGCACCCACCGCACCCGCCGCACCTGCCACAGACGCGCTTCATGCCGCCGTCTTCACGCTGACACAATACTGCGTTGTCTGCCGGTATGTCTGCCCCGCGCGCAATATCACCGCGTCGCGCCCGGCCATGTGCACCTGATCGGGGAATCCGCCAGCCTCCAGACACACGCCCGAATGGGCTCGGTACGTCGCGTCGCCGCGACCGCGCTCGCCTTGCAGATAATTGCCGGTATAGCACTGCAGACCGGGCTGATCGGTGGCGACGGTGAGTTCGCGTCCGCTCGACGGCTCGTAGACGCTCGCAACGCGCCGCACCGGTTGCCGGCCCGCCGACGCCTCGTCGGACGCACGCAGCACATAGCAATGATCGATGCCTTTCGCCCGATCGAGTTGCGCATCGCGCCAGTCGAGCCGCTCGCCGATCTGCGCACTTTCGCGGAAATCGAACGCCCGCCCGCCAACTTTCGCGCGATCGCACGGAATCATCGTGTCGTCGACTTCGAAGAACGAATCGGCATCGATCGACAGCCGATGATTTCGCACGTCCGCATCCGCGTCGGCCGCGCCACTCAGGTTGAAATAGCCGTGACTGGTCAGATTGAGCGGCGTCGGCGCATCGGTGGTGGCTTCGTACTGGATCGTCAGCGTGCCGTCGTCGTCGAGCGTATAGCGGACCTGTACCGCCACGTTGCCCGGAAATCCCGCGTCGCCGTCCGGCGACCTGTGGCGCATCACCAGCGCGCCGTCGTCTTCGACCACATCCCACCGCGCCCGATGAAAGCCGCTTGCGCCGCCGTGCAGCAGATTGCCGCCTTCGTTCCGATCCAGCGCGTAGCCGACGCCGTCGATCTCGACATGCGCGCCCGCAATCCGGTTCGCCCATCGTCCGATCAATCCGCCCATGTACGTGGTCGATTCGAGATAGTCGGCGGGCGTGTCATGGCCGAGCAGAATCTCGCCGGGCGTGCCGTTGCGGTCGGGCGCGAGCCACGACACGAGCGTCGCGCCGAGATCGCTGATCGCGACGCGCATGCCGCTCGCGTTGCGTAGCGTGAAGAGACGAAGCGGCGTGCCGTCGGGCAGCGTGCCCCACGGCTCGGAAGACAGGGCGTCAGTGCGGATCATGTCGTCTGCAAAAAGGAAAAGGTGGATGGGCTGATGCGTGTTTTGATGCGGTCGTCCTTGAATACGTTTCGCGCTCGGTTGCCGCAAGTGGAACGCGGCGGGGAAAAACGGCGGAGATCGACCTGCCCGTTGAAACAGACGAAACAATCGCCATGCACGCATCACGGACAAATAATAATTGCCACCGTTCACGGCGTGCCTTACCTTTGAACGTCGCCATTCCGATGCATTGTCACCGCGCCATGTTCGACCCGTCCGAAGCTCCGTCACCGTTCCATCTGCGCCAGGCCAGCATCGACGACTTCGAGTTCGCCGAGGCGCTGACGCGCAACAACATGGGTCATTACTACGACCGTCACCGGTTGATCTGGCGCGCCGATCTGTTCCTCGGAAGCTGGCGCGAGTCGGAGAACTTTATCCTCGAAGTGGACGGCGTCCCGATGGGCGTGCTGCGCATCACCGAAGAAGGCGATTCGCTGCATATCCGCGACGTGCAGATCGCCGACGGCTATCGCAAGCACGGCGCGGGCACTTATCTGCTGCAAATGTCACACCGTTGGGCGCGCGAGCGCGGCCTGCGCGAACTGCAACTGCGCGTATTCGTCGATAACCCCGCCGCGCGGCTGTATCAGCGGATGGGTTACCGGCTCGCCGGGCCGCATCTCGCGCAACTCGGCCCGATCCGTCATCTGGCCCGGCGCGTCTGACGGACATTTCAACCACTCTACGCGTCGAGATCGTGCAGTGCTTCCATCCGCTCGCGGCCGGCCTGATCGCCATTTCTATGCTCGGCGCCGCGTTCGATAAACGCGCGCGGACTCTCGCCGAACGCGCGCCGGAACATCGCTGAAAACGCGCTCTGGCTCTGATATCCCAACGCCTGCGCGACGTGCGAAAGCGGCCGTCCCTGGCTGAGCAGCGGAATCGCGCGGGCCAGCAAGGCTTGCTGACGCCATTGCGAAAAACTCACCCCAAGCTCCTGACGAAACAACCGCGCGATGGTTCGCGTGCTCGCGCCGACGCTCGCCGCCCATTGTTCGAGCGAATCCGGATTGGCCGGATCGGCGATCACGGCCTCGCATAGCGCCCGCAGGCGCTTCTCGCTGGGCATCGGCACCGACAGCGGCAGCGGCTCGGAGCGCGTCAGTTCGTCGAGTGCGAGCGCGCCGAGCAGACGTTCGCGCGCGGGCGGCAGATCGCGTTCGTCGAGCGCGGCGATCACTTCGCGCAGCAGGTCCGACACTTCGACCACGCGACACGTATCGAGCCCCGGCGGCGCGGCGTTTTCCTCGACATACAGCGTGCGCAGAAACGCATCCTCGACGATGACGACTTCATGCGACACGTGCGGCGGCGTCCAGATAGCGCGTGACGGCGGCACGGTCCACGTCGTGCCTGCCGACGCGACCCGCAACACCCCGCGCGACGCATACGCGACCTGCGCCCACGCATGCGTATGCCGCGCGATCCGCACGCCGGCCGTCATCTGACGCGAGCGCACGCGAATCGGATGCGCGGAATTCGGCGCGAATTCGGGCGGGATATCGGCGTAATGGACGAGCGGTGCGTGCGACGGAGACAGCGGCGTATCGGCGGGTGAAGTCATGGTGGCCGGACAGAAAGCAGCATGGAAAGCGCGACGTGGAACACGCGGCATGGCACAGACAGCGCGCTCAGGCGAAACGAAAGCCTGCATGCCGCGCTGCAACACGCGCGACACGACGACAGATGATCCGGGGAACCCCGCGGACCACACGGTCTCTCATTGTAGGTGCGGGCGACGCGATTGTGCTGGCGGCGGAAACGAAGCGGCCGCCCCGGTCATCCGGCGCGATGGTCATGCGCCGCGAACTGGACCACAATGCAATCGTGCGCATCGCGCATGTGCAACCGGTCTGTGACGGCCCCGTGCCGATCCTGCCATCACCCCTGGTATCACCAGAGAGAGGATTCACGACGATGCAAAACGTGTTTGTGTACGGCACCCTGCGAGCCGGCGAGATCAACGACATCAGCGCGGCCGCCGCGCGAAACGATATTCCTGAACCGACGTTGCTCGGCACGGTCACCGTGCGCGGCCATCTGTTCGATTTCGGCGCCTACCCGGGGCTGGTGGTCGATGAGGAGGGCGGTCACGTGACCGGCGACGTCTACGAAATCTCCGACGAACTGGTGGCCGTGCTCGACGAAATCGAGGCGGTCTATCCGGGCAACGACACCCTGTTCCTGCCGCAAGACCTGATGGTCAAGATCGACGGCGAAACGGTGCCGTGCCGCTTCTACACCGTGACGGGCACGTCGGTGCAGGGCTTGCCGCTGATCAAGTCGGGCGACTGGATCGAGCATCGGCGCACGCGCTGAGCGTCGCGCGCATGGATAGCAAAACGGCCCGCCGGGACAGGACGTCCGGCGGGCCGTCGTGCGTTCAGCCGATCAGATTTCTTCGTACAAAGGCAGCGTCAGGAAGTCGGTGAATTGCGCCGACGTCGACATCTGCTCGAAGATCTGCGCCGCGCGAGCGTACGGCGCCGTGTCGCCCGCGACCGCCTGCTTCACCTTCGTCAGTTCGTCGGCAATCAGGCCGCGCACCAGATCCGCCGTCACCTTGCGGCCGTCGTCGAGCACACCCTTCGGCGAGCGGATCCATTGCCACACCTGCGAGCGCGAAATCTCGGCGGTCGCCGCATCTTCCATCAGGTTGTGGATCGGCACGCAGCCGTTGCCGGTCAGCCACGACCCCAGGTAGTGAATCCCGACGTTGATGTTATTGCGCAAGCCCGCTTCGGTGATCGGCGCTTCGGGGCGGAAGTCGGTCAGATCCTTCGCCGTGACCATCACGTCGTCGCGTTGCTTGCCGATCTGGTTCGGCTTGTCGCCGAGCACCTTGACGAACTCGTCCATCGCGATCGGCACGAGGCCCGGATGCGCGACCCAACCTCCGTCGTAACCGTCGCCGGCGTCGCGCGCCTTGTCCGAACGGACGCCGCCCATTGCCTTGTCGTTTGCAGCCGGATCGTTCCTGATCGGAATCAGCGCGCTCATCCCGCCGATCGCAGGCGCATTGCGACGATGGCAGGTCTTCAGCAATTGCAGCGCGTATGCACGCATGAACGGCACGGTCATCGTGATCTGCGAGCGGTCGGCCAGACAGAAGTCCTGATCGTTGCGGAATTTCTTGATCGCCGAAAAGATGTAGTCCCAGCGACCCGCGTTCAAACCCGAGCTGTGTTCGCGCAACTCGTACAGGATTTCGTCCATCTCGAACGCGGCGAGAATGGTTTCGATCAGCACCGTGGCGCGGATCGTGCCGCGCGGCACGCCGGTCGCTTCCTGCGCGGCGACGAAAATATCGTTCCACAGACGCGCTTCGAGATGGCTTTCCAGCTTCGGCAGATAGAAGTACGGGCCGGAGCCGCGCGCCAGCAATTCTTTGGCGTTGTGAACCATATACAGCGCGAAATCGAAGATACCGCCGGACACGCGCTGGCCATCCACCTTCACGTGTTTTTCATCGAGATGCCAGCCGCGCGGACGCACGATCAGCGTCGCGGTCCGGTCGTTCAGCGCGTACGACTTGCCGTTCTGCTCGAGCGAAATGGTGCGGCGAACGGCGTCCTTCAGATTGATATGACCGGTGATCTGGTTGTCCCAGCTCGGCGCATTCGAATCCTCGAAGTCGGTCATGTACGAATCAGCGCCCGAATTCAGCGCGTTGATGATCATCTTGCGCTCGACCGGTCCGGTGATTTCCACGCGACGGCATTCGAGGTCTTTCGGCAGCGGCGCGATGGTCCAGTCGGCGTCGCGGATGTGTTGCGTGTCGGCGAGAAAATCGGGGCGTTCGCCCGCATCGAGCCGTTTGGCGCGCTCGACGCGCGCGTTCAGCAATTGCTGGCGGCGCGGTTCGAACGTGCGGTGCAACGCGGCGACGAGTTCGAGTGCTTCGGGCGTGAGGATGGTGTCGAAACCCGGCTTGAGGTTCGTTAAGACGTCGGCCGGAATTTCCATGCCCTTAGGCAACGACAACGTGTTCGCCATTGATATCTCCTTGGTCGGTCAGAGTGCTGCGTGTGATGAATGCGTATTGCGGAATCCGTGTTGCCTGATGCGTACTGCGCGAAGCCGAAACGTGAAATGCGTCGCCGCCGGAACCGCGCCGAACCGTCACGCGCCGGGGCTGGGCGGGCGAGGGCGCGAACCGGTCTTGCCGGACGGTGCGATGCTTTTCAGAAAGGCCAGCAGATCGTTCATGCCGCCCCCCGTGCCGTGCGGCGCGATGCCGAGCTGTTCGGCGGGCATCCGCTGACGGTTCAGCCAGAACGTCGTGTAGCCGAACCAGCCGGCGCCGGCCGCATCCCATCCGTTCGACGACACGAACACGATCTCGCGGGGCAGCGCGTCGAACGTGCGTGTGCCGAGCGCATAGGCTGCGGCGGCGGGTTTGTACGCGCGCACCGTATCGACGGAGAGCACGTGATCGAACAGGCCGGTCATGCCTGCGCTCTTGACAGCGATATCGAGCATCTGCGGATTGCCGTTCGACAGGATCGCGAGGCTGGGGCGCCCGGTGTCCGGTTCGAAAGCGCGCAGCGTGCGCAATGCGGGGATCACGTCCGGAAACGCGGACAGACACGCGTATTCGTCCATCAACCGCTTTTCGGCGGCGCCGTTCAGGTTCAGGCCGAGCTTCGCGGCCGCGAAGCGCAGCGCGTCGAGCGTGATGTGCCAGAACGGTTGATAGTGCGCGCCGTCGGGATCGGCGAGCGTGCGCAGTTGCGTGTATTCGATCTGTTTTTGCCGCCACAACTGCGACAGCGCATCGCCGTGGCCCGGAAACATCTGCGCCGCCGCAGCCACCACCGAATGCACGTCGAACAGCGTGCCGTACGCGTCGAAAATCACTGCTTTGGGAAAAGGTGTCGTTGTGGCCGACATTGCCGTGCGCTCCAGTTAAAGGTCGAAGAACATTGTATTAGTGCATCAGGGCGCGTAAAAAGAGGCTAAACATCACTTGATCTTTTACTTTTACACACCTAATCTGATGCGCATTCCGACTTCGGTGTGCGCAAGATATGGACCGCTTCAAGCAGATCGAGACCTTCGTCGCGGTGGCGGCGAAGGGCAGTTTGTCGGCGGCGGCGCAGGCGGAAGGGGTCGCGCCCGCGATCATCGGGCGGCGCATCGACGCGCTCGAAGAACGCCTCGGCGTAAAGCTGCTGATCCGCACCACGCGCAAGATCACGCTGACTTTCGAAGGCTCGGCCTTCCTCGAAGACTGTCAGCGCATTCTTCTCGAAATGCAGAACTCGGAGGCGAGCGTGTCGGCAGGCGGCGTCAAGGCGAGCGGCCATTTGCGCGTGTCGGCTCCGGCCGGTTTCGGGCGGCGTCACGTCGCGCCGCTCGTGCCGGCGTTCACGGCCGCGCATCCGGACGTGACCATCACGCTCGATCTATCCGACCGCCTCGTCGATCTGGTCAACGAAGGTTTCGACTGCGCGGTGCGGCTGGGCGAGTTGCCGGATTCGTCGCTGGTGTCGCTGCGGCTCGGCGAAAACCGTCGCGTCTGCGTGGCGTCGCCGGACTATCTCGCGCGACGCGGCGCGCCCGACGCGTTGACCGATCTCGCCGCGCATAACTGCCTCGCGCTCGGTGCGAGCGCGAATCAGCAACGCGGCTGGATGTTCGCGCAGGACGGCAAGGTGGTGTCGATCCGGGTGTCCGGCACGATGGAGTGCTCGGACGGCGCGGTACTACACGAGTGGTGTCTGGCCGGACACGGCCTCGCGTGGCGTTCGTGGTGGGAAGTGGGCGACGATATCGCGGCGGGCCGGCTCGTCACCGTGCTCGATGCGTACGCCGCGCCCGCGATCGGCATTCACGCGGTGTTTCCGCAGCGCAGGCATCTTCCGCTGCGCGTGCGGCTGTTTCTCGATTTCCTCAAGCATTCGTACGGCAATAGCGAATACTGGGGCTGAGTCAGGACCCTTGCGCTTCGTCCGGCGCAGGCTGGTCTACCGGCAGAAAGCCGAAGCGCACGCACAGCTTGCGCAGCATCCCGCGCAGCTCGCTCGATGTATGGATCGACCAGCCCACATTCGCGGCAGCCATCGCCAGCGCGACCACGATCACCGCCGGCAACGTATTGATCTGCGAGCCGATCGCGACCGTCGCGATCAGGAAGGCCAGGTGCGCGAGCATGTTCGGCAGGATCGCGCGCGGATGCAGTCGCGCGAAGTACAGGAACACCCAGTAATCGCACGCGGCCTTCAGGCCGACCGTCACCGCCGCGCCTTCGATCCCGAACCAGCGGATCGCCATCCACAACACGCCGACGAACAGCGGCAACTGCAACCAGCTGACCCGCGCCACCGCCGACTGGTTCGCCTGCGCCTGAATCAGCGAGCCGAGAATCGCCGATTGTCCGTTGATCCATACGCCGATGATCAGCAGACGCCCGACCGGCGCGCACGCAAGCGCCATCGGCGCGCCGAGCCAGATCGTCAGGAACGGTTCGAGCGCGAGAATCGCAATCAGCACGCACGGCGTGAACACGCCGTTCAACAACGCCAGCGCGCTGCGCGCCAGTTCGTCCGCATTCTCCTTGGTCGACGCCGACAGGCGCGGGAACAGCGTGCGCATCATCGCCATCGGCAGAATGTTCAGACGCACGACGAGGTTTTGCGGCGTCGCGTAATACGCGACTTCACGCGCGCCGACGACCGAGCCGACCAGCATCCGGTCGATCGTCGCGGTGATCGCCATCGGAAGGTTGAACAGGATCGCCCAACGGCCGAAGCGGAACAGCTCGCGCACCGTCTGCCAGTCCGGCATGGTCGCGCGGCGGATCTTCAGCGCGCGCACCGTCGCAATGCCGAGCAGGATGCCCGCCAGCACGCGTGCAATCACGGCCGCCGGAATCACCACGGCCAGCGACGGCGAAAACAGGAAGATCGCGGCGAGCGGCAACACCTGGAACAGCATCGTGCCGAGCGTCTGCATCATGTTGAAGCTCGTGAAGCTTTCGACCCCGGTGATCGCGCCCGCGAATACCCACGTGACGTTCGCCAGCGGCACCGAGAGCGCGATCCACGGCAGGCTGCTGATCACTTCACGCTGGAACGCCGGATCGACCTTCACGCCGTGCTGAATATATAGATACGCGCCGAAATAGATGATCACGCCACCGATGATCCCGGTCGCGAGATTGAACGTGCACGCGCTCCAGAAAATCCGGTCGACGGAGCCGTCGTTGGCGGCGCGCGCCTTCGCGATCTGGTTTTCGGTGGCGAGACTCGTGCCGAGATCCAGCACCCCGAAATAGCCGATCAGCGCCCATACCAGATTGATCACCGCATAGCGATCCACGCCCATCGAATGCAGATAGGCCGGGACGGTCGCGAGAGACACAAAAGTGGGAACGATCGAACCGACGAAGTTGATCGCGATGTTCTTAAGAATGCGTTTTTCCATGAAGCGCTGGTCGGACTGAATAAGACAGCAATTAGGGACGGCAATCGGTGAAACGGCAAAGGGTTCACCCCGGAGAAACCCTGAACCGGACAATGACCCGATGGTGCGCTACGACCGCCGTTGAATGTGTGCGCGTCCGTACAGATACGCATTGCGGCCGCGGGTTTAATTCGGTTCATGGTCGGCACGCCACATAAAAAGGCGTGTCCGGCCGCTGTGCGTGCCGCCTTCGGGACCGGCGCACGGCAAAAGAATCCCACCGGTGCAGCCGCCTGACACGCGCCTGCAAACGGGGTGGGCACGGGGTTTTGCACGAGGAAGCGGTTCGGACCTGTCGCGCGCACGACGGGTTGCCGGCGGTTTTCGCGTCGTTCGTCACTTCCCGCGTCCCATCTTGCCGCCCGTTTCGGGGTCCGCGTCCGTGCGCATGCGCCGGTTCCGGGCTGTCACGCTCAACCTGATCTTCCACCCGAGATTTCGAACCGAGGCCACTGATGAACCGAATCGCCGATCCGTGTACACCTGACGCCGTTGCGCCCCAAGCGGATGCCGCGACGGTGCGAGTGACCGTGCAGCCCGTGATTCTCGCGGGCGGCTCCGGCACCCGCTTGTGGCCGTTGTCGCGCGAACGTTGCCCGAAGCAGTTGATCGGCCTGATCGAGGACGAGTCGATGCTCGAAGCGACCTTGCGACGCATCGACGGCGCCTTCGCGCGAGACGCGGCCAGCCCGGCTCGCGCGGCGCGCATCAAGCTCGCGCCGCTGGTCGTATGCAGCGAGGAATTGCGCCTGATGACGGCGGAATGCATCGGCCGCTATGGCGACGATGTGAAGATGCTGCTCGAACCGGCCGCGCGCAATACCGCGCCCGCGCTGACGATTGCCGCGCTGGCCGCGCAAGCCGTATCCGGTGACGATCCGGTGATCGTCGCGTTGCCCGCCGATCATCTGATCGCCGATCACGCCGCGTTCGCCCGCGCGCTCGACGAAGCGGTCGCCCATGCCGCGAACGGCGCGATCGTCACGCTCGGCGTGCCGCCGCAACGTGCCGAGACCGGTTACGGCTATATCCGCACCGGCGCGCCGATCGGCCAGCAAGGCGCGCGCGAGATCGGACGTTTCGTCGAGAAGCCCGACGCGGAACTCGCGGCGCACTACGTCGCGTCCGGCGATTACTGGTGGAACAGCGGCATTTTCGTCGTGCGTGCGTCGGTGTGGCTGACGGCCATTGCGCATTGCCGCCCGGCGATCGCGTCGGCCTGCGCGGATGCGTTCGCGCAGGCGAGCCGCACCTCCGACGGCGCACAGTTGCTCGAACGCAATGCGTTCGGCGCGTGCCCGTCCGATTCGATCGACTACGCGGTGATGGAACGCGTCGCCGCCGACGCCAGCCTCACGGGCGTGGTGGTGCCGCTCGAAGCGGGCTGGTCGGACGTGGGCGCGTGGGACGCGGTGTGGGACGTGTCGGCGAAAGATATCGACGGTAACGTCGGACGCGGCCGCGTGCTGTTCGAAGGCGCGACCGACAGCTTCGCGCATTCCGACGGCCGGCTGGTCGCGTGTGTCGGCGTCAGCGGCGTGGTGGTGGTCGAAACCGCCGACGCGGTGCTGGTGGCATCGAAAGATCGCGTGCAGGACGTGAAGGCGATCGTCGGGCGTCTGAAGGCCGAGCGCGGCAGTGAAGTGCACGAGCATCGCAAGGTCGCGCGGCCGTGGGGCTTCTACGATTCGATCGATCGCGGCGATCGGTTCCAGGTGAAACGCATCGTCGTCAAACCGGGCGGACGACTGTCATTGCAGATGCATCATCACCGCGCCGAACACTGGATCGTGGTGAGCGGCACCGCACTCGTCACGCGCGGTCAGGAGACGTTTTTGCTGAGCGAAAACCAGTCCACCTATATTCCGCTCGGCGTCACGCACCGGCTCGAAAATCCGGGCAAGACACCGCTCGAAATCATCGAAGTGCAATCGGGCGGCTATCTCGGCGAAGACGATATCGTGCGCTTCGACGATCAATACGGCCGTACGCAGGAGCAAGACCATGAACGCGCGGGCAACACCGGCCGTTGAGTCACGTAGCGCGCCGGCGGAATGCGGCGACATGCCGGAATCCGAAGGATTCGACGAAGCGCGTTTCCGGCGCGCGTTGAGCCGCTTCGCGACCGGCGTGGTGGTGATCTCGACAGGGTGCGGCGACGCGCTCCATGCGATGACCGCCAACGCGTTCATGTCCGGCTCGCTGAAGCCGCCGCTGATCGTCGTGTCGGTCGGGCATCGGGCGCGAATGCATGCGCGTCTGATGGACGATGCGCTGTTCGGCGTCAGCGTGCTGTCCGATCAGCAGGAGCCGCATAGCCGCCATTTCGCGGGCGATCCGCAATCGTCACTCGCGCCGGGCTTCGCCGAAATCGACGGGCTGCCCGGCATCGCGTTGCTCGATCGCGCGGTGGCGCGTTTCGCTGCGCGCATCGTCGACCGTCATCCTTGCGGCGATCACACACTATTCATTGGCGAGGTGCTGACGTTCGCGCTCGACGAACACGCACCGCTCGTTTTCTTCGGTGGACGGTATGCATCGGTGGCGCGTTGAGCGCGTCGTCGTCGCAGGTCCGTTGCACACATCGCAACCCGGCGCGCGGCGTCGCGGCGGTTCGTCGCAACCGGTTTTTCTGACACGCTTGACACGGCGCGCGCCTGTCGCGCTGTTGCGGATTTGCCATGCGGTGCCGGCCTGCTTTGGGCGCGCGATGCAAATTTGAACGGCGCTTCAGGCGCGCTGCGCAAGCTTGTTCGTCGGTGAAACATCGTGCGTTACACAGACGAAACAATTCTTCAGGGGGATAACCCTGTCAGGACGTTTCCCAACTGGCGCATCTGTTTTAGAGCAAGCAACGTATGCATGAACAAGACTTAAACATACAAAAGAAGACACACGAGGGCCGCTTTATCAACAAGGCTGCACGGGGGCAACTCCGTATCGGGGAGAGTGTCATGGAACAGGGCAACAAAGATCGCTCGCTGGTTAGCAAGGTGATGGATGGACTGGTCACGGGCATCGTCGAGGAAAAGTATGGGGCGGTTCTGCCGCCGCAGGATGTGTTGTCGAAGGAGTTCGACGTCAGCCGCACGGTGATGCGTGAGGCGCTGTCGATGCTGCTCGCGCGCGACATGCTGGATGTGCGTCCGAAGATCGGCACGCGTATCAGGCCGATGCGCGACTGGCGCATGATCGACGAAGACGTCGTGAACTGGCGCTTTCGCGCGAAACCCGATCCGTCGTTTCTGCGCGACGTGATCGAGTTCAGGATCCTGATCGAGCCGCGTGCGTCCGCGCAGGCGGCCACGCGTGGCAGTGCGGCCGATATCGCTGCGATCCGCGAAGCCTACGATGCGTTTCGCGCATTGCCGGCAAGCGATCCCGGCTATCAGGCCGCCGACGAACTGCTGCATACGCGGATCGTCACGGCGAGCGGCAACCAGTTTTTTCAGCAGATGGCGGCGATCGTGCGCGGTGCGTTGTCGACGGTGAATCCGATCGTCAACGGCAAGGAAGGCGCATGGGAAACCGTGATGCGCACGCATGGCCGTCTGGTCGATGCGATCGAGCGACGCGATGCGAGAGAAGCGGAAGCGGCGTCGCGCGCGTTGATCGATTATTCGGCCGACGAGATCGCGACGGCGTTCGCGATCGATCCGCCGGTGCACGGTTGAGACCGGCGCTGGTGTGAAGAGGTATGCGGCGGTATGCGGGGAAGGGCGATGTTTCGGGATGCTTTGCATTGAGCGGTAGGCGCTGAAACGCGCTGCCGGCAGCACAGGCGGGTGCATGAGAGAGCACATCGCCGGCGGCTGTCGACAGACGCGACAATGCGCGACAATGTCGGCTCCTCAATTGCCTGGAACTGACCGACCGATGAAAGACGACACTGTGATTCGTTGGGGCATCGTTGGCACTGGCCGCATCGCCCGTCGTTTCGCGCAGAGTCTTGCGCATGTGCCGAACGCGCAATTGCAGGCGGTGTGGTCGCGGCGTGCCGGGCCCGCTGCGGAATTCGCGCAGTCGTTCGACGCTCGCGCATGCGACGATTTTGCCGCGCTGCTGGCGAGCGGAATCGACGCGCTGTATATCGCGACCATGCAGGACACGCACGCCGATTACGCGATCGCCGCGCTTCAGGCCGGCATCCCTGTGCTGTGCGAAAAACCCGCCACGCTGAACGCCGCGCAACTCGAACGCGTGGTCGCTATCGCGCGCGCGGAACAACGGCTTTTCATGGAAGCGATGAAGCCGCCGTTCTATCCGTTGTATCGACAGTTGCGCGCGCATCTCGCGAGCGATCCGATCGGCGAGATCGGTATGGTGCGGGCCGGGTGTTCGGTCGCGAGCGTGCCCGACGATCATCCTTCGCTGTCGTTCGCGCATGGGGGCGGCGCGTTGCTCGATATCGGCATCTACGAGATGTTTCTCGCCGTCGACTGGCTCGGCGCGCCGCTCGACGTCCAGACGTTCGGCCGGCTCGGTCCGAGCGGCGTCGATGTGTTCGCGAGTCTCAATTCCCGCCACGAGCATGGCATTTCGCAGCTGTTTTGCGGGCTGGATCTGCTCGGTCGCGGTGACGCGCTACTGATGGCCCAGGGCGGCAACGTGACGATCCACGAGAACTGGTGGAACCCGTCGCGTGCGACGGTCCGTTATGCGGACGGGCGCGTCGTCGAACTCGACGCGCCCTTCGACGGCGGCGGCCTCAACTACGAAACCGCACATTTCTGCGAGCTGATTCGCGCCGGGCAACTTGAAAGTCCGGTGATGACGCACGCGAAATCGATGCAGATGATCGCGATGGCCGATGCCGCGCGGGCGACGCTGGGGCTGAAATTCGCGCAGGAATGACGCGCTGGGTAGACGGTGGCGGCGATGACGGCGGTTCAGCAGCGGCGCGTGTCGTGCAACTGGTTTGCGCGGCGATGGTACGATTTGCGGCGGCACGCGCGGGGGAGCTTCTCCGGCGTCGCCGACGCTTTCGTTACCCTTTTGCAGGAGTCGCCTCGATGCGCTTGCTTGGAAAATTGTGGCGCGACAACAAGGGGCTCGTCGCGTTTTTGGTGTTGATGGTGCTGTTTCGCAGCGCGATCGCCGACTGGAACGTCGTGCCGAGCGGTTCGATGCTGCCGACGATCCGTGAAGGCGACCGGATTCTCGTGGACAAGATGGCCTACGATTTACGCGTGCCGCTCACGCATATCGCGATTGCACATCTGCACGATCCGCAACGCGGCGACATCGTAACGATCGACTCATCGGCGGCGCATGAATTGATCGTCAAGCGGCTGATCGGCCTGCCCGGCGACCAGGTCGCGATGCGCGATAACGTGCTCTACGTGAACGGTGTGCGCGCCGGTTATACGACCCAACTGCGCGCGCCGTTGCCCGGCGATGCGACCTCGCCCGGCGACTATCTGACCGAGCGTTTCGATGGCGTCGTGCATACCGTGCGGCTGTCGCCGGATGCGCCGAGTCCGCGCGATTCGTTTGGTCCGGTGACGGTGCCGCCCGGCGAATATCTGATGCTCGGCGACAATCGCGACGACAGCGCCGACTCGCGCTATTTCGGGTTTTTTCCGCGCAGCGAGTTGATGGGCCGCACACGCCACGTTGCGTTTTCGCTCGATCCGACGCGTTTCTACACGCCGCGTTTCAACCGTTTCGGTGTGGCGCTCGATGCGCCGTACGGGACGATGGCGGCGCGCTGAACGCGCTACGGGTAGCGCGCGCACAATAAAAAACGGCGGTCTCTCGACCGCCGTTTTTTTATCTGAAACCGCTTACGCGTGGTTCGTTGCCAGCGCGCGCACGCACTCGGCGACGAGCGGCGGTCCGCGATAGATAAAGCCGGTGTACAGCTGCACCAGCGATGCACCCGCCGCGAGTTTCGCGCGTGCGTCGTCGCCGGAGAAAATCCCGCCTACGCCGATGATCGGCACTTCGTCGCCGACTTCGGCGCGCAGTTTGCGGATCACTTCGTTCGACGTGTCGAACACCGGCTTGCCCGACAGGCCGCCGCTTTCGTCGCCGTGCTGCATGCCGGTCACGGCCGTGCGCGACAGCGTGGTATTGGTCGCGATCACGCCTTCGAAACGATGGCGCAACAGCGTGTCGCCGATCTGGCGAATCTGTTCGTCGTCGAGATCCGGTGCGATCTTCAGCGCGAGCGGCACCAGCTTGCCGTGCAGATCCGCAAGACGCTGCTGCTTGTCTTTCAGTGCCGCGAGCAGCGAATCGAGTTCGTCCGCGCCTTGCAGTTGACGCAGGTTTTTCGTATTCGGCGACGAGATATTGACGGTCACATAGCTCGCGAACGGATACACGCGTTCGAGGCAGTAGAGGTAATCGTCGGCGGCGCGTTCGATCGGCGTGTCGGCGTTCTTGCCGATATTCAGCCCGAGAATCCCGCGATAGCGCGCGGCCTGCACGTTCGCGATGAACTGATCGACGCCGGCGTTGTTGAAACCCATCCGGTTGATGATCCCGCCTGCTTCCGGCAGACGGAAAATGCGCGGGCGCGGATTGCCCGGCTGCGGACGCGGCGTGACCGTGCCCACTTCGATAAAGCCGAAACCGAGCGCGGCCAGTCCATCGACGCACGCGCCGTCCTTGTCGAGCCCGGCAGCGAGCCCCACCGGATTGCGGAAGGTCAGACCCATCACGGTGCGCGGCGAATCGGGCACGCGCGGCGCAAACGCGCCTGCGAGGCCGGTACGGCCGGCGGCGCCGAGCAGACGCAAGCGTCAGGTGGTGGGCGTCTTCCGCGTCCATGCGAAAGAGTTGGGCGCGTACGAGCGGGTAGAGGGAACTGAACACGGGACGAAGCCGGGCGGCCGAAAAATGATAACCCGCTATTTTAACGGCTTTGCGCGGATTCCGAGACGGGACTCGGAAAGTACGCGGCAAGCGGCGAGAAAACGGGTTGTGACGATGTGAAACTGCCCGAGCTACGCTGGACCGACGCCGGGCATTCGAGGACGCTTATTTGCGCGACGACGAACGGCGGCTTTGCATCGCGATTTCAACCGGCGTCAGTTCCGGCGCGGCGGGATCGAGCGGTTTCCAGACGCCTTCGACGAGACCTTCGAGCGGATGAAAGTTCGCCTTGTACGCCATCTTCTGACTTTCGCGAATCCAGTAACCGAGATACACGTACGGCAGCTTCAGGCTACGCGCCTGTTCGATCTGCCAGTAGATGTTGTAGGTGCCGAAACTGGTGTTGGGCAGGTTCGGTTCGAAGAACGTGTACACCGACGACAAACCGTCGCCGAGAATGTCGATCATGCTGATCATCCGCAGCACGCCGGGTTGATCCGGGCGTCCCGGAATCGGCTCGCGGAATTCGACGAGACGCGAATTGATCCGGCTTTGCAGCAGGAACTGTTCGTACTGGTCGCGGCTGTCGCGATCCATGCCGCCGCCCGCATGGCGCGCGGACTGATAGCGCATGTACAGCGCGTAATGTTCTTCGTCATAGTGCAGCGGGGCGACTGTTGCAACCAGCTCGCCGTGGCGTTTCCATACGCGGCGTTGCGTGCGGTTCGGCTCGAATGCATCGACGGGCACGCGCACCGGCACACAGGCGCGGCATCCGTCGCAATACGGCCGGTAGGTGAAGACGCCCGAGCGCCGGAAGCCCGCCTTGACGAGGTCGGTGTAGACGTCGGAGTTGATCAGATGACTGGGTGTCGCGACTTGCGAGCGAGCGACGCGTCCCTCCAGATAACTGCAGGGATAGGGCGCCGTTGCATAGAATTGCAGCGCGGAAAGCGGTGAAAGCGGCAGCTCGTTGGGATGCGTCACTTGGCGGCTCTCGAAGCGTCACAGTTGCGCAAACCGGCGTGCACTGGCCAGGTTCTGGCGACGGCGAACCGGGGTTAATTCAGATAAACCAGAGGTGTACCCATCACGCCGCCGGCGCGAGTACATCGAGCAGCGCGGTCTTGTCGAAACGCCACGGAATAGGCGTTGCGTCGACAGACGCGCGAACATGCGCGATGAACGCCTTGCGCGCAATCTCGCGCCCACCAAGCGACGCCAGATGCGACGTGTTCTGCTGGCAGTCTATCATTTCTATTTGATGACGGCGCAAGTGTCCGACCAGCGCGGAGAGCGCGATTTTCGACGCATCCGTCACTTCGGCGAACATCGATTCGCCGAAGAACATCCGTCCGAATGCGACGCCGTACAGGCCGCCGACGCGGCGTCCTTCGTGCCATGTTTCGATGCTGTGCGCGTCGCCGGTGCGATGCAGTGCCGAGTACGCGTCGATCACATCCGACGTAATCCACGTGCCGCGCTGACCGTGACGCGGTGCTTGTGCGCACGCGCGCATCACGGCCGCGAACGCGTGATCGACGCGGATTTCCCACGCGTCGTCACGCAGTACGCGCTTCAATGTTTTACGCAGCGAAGGGGAGACCTTGAACTCGGACGGGCGCAGGATCATGCGTGGGTCGGGACTCCACCACAGCACGGGCTGGCCATCGGAATACCACGGGAAAATGCCGCGCCGGTACGCTTCGATCAGGCGGGACGGCAGCAGATCGGCACTGGCGGCGAGCAGGCCGGGTGCGCCGCTCGATTCGCCGAGCGCACGCTCGACCGGCGGAAAGGCTTCGTTGGGGCCGAGCCACGGAACCATACGCGGACGGCCGCCTAACCTTCGCGCAGCGAGCGGAAGATGTCGCCCGTGTGCAGGCTGAAACTGCCCGCGTCACGATCGGCGAAGAAAAAGCGCAGTGTCTGCCCGACGGTAGGGAAGGCGATGTCGTCCCACGGAATGTCGTGTTCTTCGAACATCTTCACTTCGAGACTTTCCTCGCCGGCTTCGATGTCGAGGTCGAGCAGACGCGCGAGATAGAACAGATGAACCTGATGCACGTGCGGGACGTTCAGCAGCGAGAACAGGCTTTGCACCTCGACGCGCGCGCCGGCTTCTTCCAGCGTTTCGCGCGACGCGGCTTCGGCCGTGGTCTCGCCCATTTCCATAAAGCCCGCGGGCAACGTCCAGTAGCCGTAACGCGGTTCGATCGCGCGACGGCACAGCAGCACCTTGTTGTCCCAAACGGGAATCGTGCCGACGACGTTGCGCGGATTCTGATAATGCACGGTGCCGCAGTTGTCGCAGACAAAGCGTTCGCGATTGTCGCCTGGCGGAATGCTCAGGCTGACCGCGTGGCCGCAAGCAGAACAGAATTTCATAGAAAGGGGCCGGAAAAGGGTGATAGGAGTTTATCACCGAGGCGCGTTTTCAAAACGACCCATGCGTGCGTGAATCGCAACGTCGCATCGTGTTTCAGGCGCTGAAAACAAAAAAGGCCTGCCGGTTTGGCAAGCCTTGATTGCTTTCGATGGTTGGTTGCGGGGGTAGGATTTGAACCTACGACCTTCGGGTTATGAGCCCGACGAGCTGCCAGACTGCTCCACCCCGCGTCCGTCGAAGAAAAGATTATAAGACAAGGAACGAGCTCGTGCAACTGCTTTCTGCAAGACGACTGTTCGACGACCTGCCGACGCGCGTTTCCAGCATTGCGACACGCGTTCGATGTGAAGCGATGTATGCGTTTGTTGAACGCTTCGGCATCAATGCGACGTTCACGTCAAAGCATGTGTCGTGAGCGCGCGCGACGCACGGGCGGTGGCCGAGTGCGAAACATGCTGCGATAGAATCGATCTCCCTGCGCCGTTACACAGGCGCCTTCTTCTTCAGCCGTTCTTCTGGTCGCTTATGGACATCGTTCACGATTTGCAGTCAATCGCCGTGCAGGAACAGACGCTCGTGTTTCCGCAGTTCGACGCCGATCGCGCGTGGCAGGTCGGTGCGTATCTGCATGAGGTGGCCAAGGCGCGCGGTCTCGCGATCGCCATCGACGTGCGCACCTTCGGGCAGCAACTGTTCTTCAGCGCGCTCGACGGCGCAACGCCCGACAACGCCGATTGGGCGCGTCGAAAGGGCAACGTGGTCGCGCATTTCCGTCGCAGTTCGTATGCGATCGGGCTGCGTTTTCAGCAGTCCGGCGGCACGCTCGCCGACAAGCACGGCATGCCGGTGTCCGAGTACGCGACGCACGGCGGCGCGTTCCCGCTGACGGTCGTGGGCGCGGGTGTGATCGGTTCGGTCACGGTGTCGGGATTGCCGCAGCGGCAGGATCACGAATTCGTCGTCGAAGCGTTGTGTGCGCATCTCGGCCACGAGTACGGCAAGCTCGCGCTTGCGAAGGCCTGATCCGATGCGCGTGCCTCCTTACGCCGTGCTCGCCATCGCCATCGTTGCCGAAGTGATTGCCACGTCCGCGCTGCGCGCGTCGAATGGCTTTTCGAAACTGTTGCCGTCGGCCGTGGTGGTGCTGGGCTACGGCGTCGCGTTTTACTGCCTGTCGCTGACGTTGCGCAGCATTCCGGTCGGGATCGTGTACGCCGTGTGGTCAGGCGCGGGCATCGTGCTGATCACGCTCGTCGCGATGGCGTTGTACCGGCAGATGCCCGACCTTCCGGCGATGATCGGGCTCGGGCTGATCATCTCGGGCGTGGCCGTGCTGAACCTGTTCTCGAAGATGGAAGCGCACTAAAGCACTCGAGATGCGGCAAGCCGTGTAAGTAAGCTGTGCCTCGCCGCATCTCGTGCGTGTTCCGGACAATGCGCGCTTTACTTGCAGCGGACGATCATCGAGCGATTCTTCACGTTCGCCGATACGACGTTCGTCACGCTGCCGCCCGTGGTTCCGCCTTCTTCGTTGTCTTTGGACACGATGTCATAACCGGTCGCGCCGCACGCTTGACCCGCCTGCACATAGCACGATGCCCAGCTCGACGCGGCATCGGCGCCGCTGCAATTCACCGCGAAGCCGGTTTCGCCGTTCGGAAGGTTGATCAACGACGTCGTATTCGACGATGCGCATGCGGCGAGGCTGGCAATCGCGAGCGCGACTACGGGCACCGCGGCGTGTCGCGCGACGCGACGGACTGCTTCGCCGGCGACGCGATCAGCGGAGGCCGGTCGCGTGGCGGCGGAATAAATGGCGAACAGATCGCGCGGGCGCAGGCGTTGCGTGCGGTGAGTCATGGAGCGTCCTTTTGAAATGATGAGAGGGAGCGAAGCGGGGCGGCGGACGACAGCGCGTCGTTGCGCGTCATCCGTCGATGCCGAGATCCAGTGAAATGCCCGCGGCGCTCACGAGCCGGCGGCTTTCCTCGCCTTCGATCGTGGCGGCGTCTTCCCAGATGCTGATCGCTTTCGGGATATCGATGCCGTGGCCTTCCGCGTAGGCGAACCATGCGTTCGCGGCCGTCGGCTCCGGTACTTCGCTGCTTTTCAGGAAATATTTTCCCATATTGTGTCTGCCTGGCTGATTTGCACCGCTCGTCGGGTTCGACAGGCGATTGGGTCGAGCGTGCGGCGCACCCCGCGCCGAACGGGTTATCGAGGCGCCCGTCATCGCTCGCGTGGGCGTACGTGGGCTCAGGTTGGCGCGCGCGGAGAACTTAACACGCGCGCAGGCGCCTTACTCTGATGAAGCATCCGCTGCTTGCAGCGGATAGCAAACAATGCGCCACCGTGCGCAACTCGAGGAGAGCGAAGATGGCAGAACGTGTCAGCGGTCCATATCGCGGGTATTACATCAGCGCGGCGGCGCGGCTCGTGCCGTCGCCGGAAGCCGCGCCTTTGCACGGCGGCAAATACGTCGGCTCGGTCAGTCTTGCGCAGCACGGTCCTGACGATCCGCGCCGCGTCGAGACGCTGATCGATCTCGGTGACGAGCAACGCTTCGCCACCGACGCCGAAGCGCTCGATTTCGTCGAGCAGGCGGCGCGCACCTTCGTCGACAGGTTGATCGACGGCGCAAAAGAGTCGGATGCGCTGAAGGGCGCGTGACGGGTTCGCAGTGCGCTGGCGGCGTCGCCCGGGCGGCATGGGTTCGACGACGTCGCCGCGTTTCACTGCTTTCGCCGACGGTGGACTGCGCACGCGCGGCGCGAGTACCATAACCGCGTTATGCGATTCCGTCCGTTTCCGTTTCGGTTTCCGGGCGGTGTCAGTTACCTGATCCCTGCGAAGAGGCGAGCATGGAAATTCGGTTTCCGGCGGATGCGCCCGCATACCGCGATTCCAATCTGACCGTTGTATTTGCTGCGCTGGTGGACGGCGAGCGCGTGCCGTGCGCGATTTCCGTCGAGGCACTCGAAGATCACTTCGGCGCCAGCAGCGAAGATTTCGACGGATGGATGCGGGCTTTCGATGCCGGACGACCCCGGATCGAAGCGGTGGCGCGCGAGCATCTTCAGATCAGCAACGGCTTGCCGGTGCTGCTCAAAAGCGGTCACTTTCCGCCCGGCGACGCGCTGTCTGCGATGAGCGCCTGATAGCGTCGTGCGGCTTTCGCGCCGGACCGATGCACGAACCCGCCCACAGCCGCCTTTTGCTCGCCTTTCAGCCGCCTGCGCGCCACGCGCACGGCAGCGCGATCTCACGCAGGCGCGGCGAGCGTGTTTGCCGCGCACGCCGCCTCGTGTGACAGACGAATGCCTTCGTCATACGAGGTTTTCCTGAACGGACCGATCAGCGCCCGCAGCGCCGTGTCATCGAGAATGACCGGATCCGTCAGCAGGTAATGCATTTCCACCAGCTCGCGCATCAACGGATTGAACAGTCCGAGCACGCGCAGCATCGTCTTGCCGGCAACCATCAGCTTCGGTTCGCGACCGGCCAGCGCGTACGCTTTCCCGGCGACGGCGCGCGGTGTGATGATGCCCGCACCCGCCAGATGCAGCCACCGGCCGAACGCGTTCGGCGTGCGCGTCAACGTCTCCACGACCGGCCCGATATCGGGCAGGAACACGAATTCGTGCGGCACGTCGATCGGGCCGATCATCTGCGCGCGTCCACCGGTTGTCGCGCCCTTGAACACGCCGTCGAGAAAACTGCGTTCGACGCCCGGACCGTAGAAATCCGGCAGCCGCAACACCAGCGTGGACAGACCGCTGCGACCATGCGCGTCCAGCACGAGATTTTCCTGCGCGAGCCGCATTTTTCCCTTGAACGTGTGCGGCTCGCGCGGATGCGCTTCCGTCACCGGATTGCCGTGCGGCCGCCCATACGGATAGACCGTGCCGATCAGGATCAACTGTTCGACGCCGGCCGCGATCAGCCCGTCCAGCGTTTTCTGCATCAACGGCGGATGTGACGCGAACTGATCGTACGGGACGCCGACCAGATAGATTGCCGTGTGCAAACCCGCTGCGGCAGCGATGACGGACGATGGATCGTCCGGATTCCACGTGACGATTTCCGCGTGCGGATCGCGACCGAACGCGGCTTCGAGCGGCGCGCGCGACCGTCCGATTGCACGGTAATGACGCCCGGCCGCGCTCAATGCTGCAGCGATGCGGTGACCGGCCGCGCCCGCAGCGCCGAACAGGCCCACTTTCCCGAGTGTATTCATGACTTCTCCTCACGTGCGTGCTGACGACGGCCGTGGAATTCGTCCACATAAAGCGAGATTTTCAGCCCGGATTTCACCCGGATTCAAACCCGATTCCGGTTGAAATTGAGATGTGAAAATTTACTAAACGACGTTCAGTGAACGGTGTTCAGTTTAATTTGACTTTTCAGTTTGTCAATCTGAAAATAGACGCATGGGAATCGCCGAAAGAAAGAATCGCCAGAAGGTGGCTTTGCGCGAACGTATCCTCGACGCCGCGCGGCGCATCGTCATGCGCGAAGGTTTCGCCGCGTTGTCGATGCGCAAGATCGCCGACGCAATCGAATACTCGCCGGCCACGTTGTATCTGCATTTCGCCAGTCGCGACGAGATCGCGCAGGCGTTGTGCTCGGAAGGCTATGCGCAATTGCTCGCCACGTTTTCGCCGGCTGCGCATATCGCGGACCCGGCTGAACGCCTGAAGGCGATCGGCCGCGCGTATGTTGCGTTCGGCACCGCGCATCCGCAGACGTACCGGCTGATCTTCATGGAAGACCCGGCGTACACGGGCGCGACGCTTATCGCGGCAGACGCGAACAACGACGGCGACGAAGCGTTGCGCATGATGATCGCCGCGTTCGACGAACTGAAAGCGGCGGGGCGTATCGCCAGCGAGATGAACAGCGCCGTGTGCGCCGAAGCGTTGTGGGCGACCCTGCACGGCATCGTATCGTTGAGGCTGACGTGCTCGGTGTTTCCGAGCGTATCGCTGGAGTCGGTGCTTGAGACGTCGCTGGCGGCGTGGTTCGGCGGGTCCGTTGGGTTGGCTTCCACCGGTTCTCCGGCGTCCGGCGTCCCGCAAAACCGAGTCGCGTCGGATCAACCCGACCAACCCGATGACCCGCCGCATCCCGAGGCCGACGCAGCCGACCCGCCTGCGCCACGCGCGGCAAGATCCGCGCGGCCGCGCCGCGCCGCCGCAAAGCCGAAGCTCGCGTGATACCTTCGTGCTCTGACCGACTACCCGAATCAGCCCGTTCTGCCCATGTCCACTCAAGACCCGCTCGGCATCACTGACGAAATCAAGGCTTACGTTGCAAACCGGATCGGCTTTATCGAACTGGATCGCCCCAAGGCGCTGAATGCGCTGTCCGTCGACATGATTCGCGGCATTCAGACCGCGTTCGATCACTGGCGCGAAAATCCGGAGGTGCTGGCCGTCGTGCTGCGCAGCGACCATGCGCGCGCGTTTTGCGCGGGCGGCGACGTGCGGTTTCTGTACGAGGCGTCGCAGCGCGGCGAGCACGCGGCGCGCGAAGCGTTTTTCATCGACGAATACCGGCTCAATCACGCGATGTTCACGTATCCGAAGCCGATCGTCGCGCTGACGAATGGCGTCGTGATGGGCGGCGGCATGGGTATTTCGCAACCCGCGCATCGCACGGGCGGTCTGCGCGTGGTGACCGGTTCCACCAAAATGGCGATGCCGGAGACGCGGATCGGGTTGTTTCCGGACGTCGGCGTGGCCTGGTTTATGGCGCGCACGCCGGGCGCGCTGGGCCGTTACCTCGCGGTGACGGGCGAGACCATTGTTGCGGCCGACGCGCTCTACGCGGGCCTGGCCGACGTCTATCTCGACGATGACGTTCTGCCCGCGCTGTTTGACCTGTTGCGCACCGATCATTTCGAGTTCGGCGACGACGTGGTCGCGTGCGTGCGGCAACTGGCGGCAGGACCGGGCGCGCCAAAACCCGACGCGTCGTCGCTGGCGGCGTCGCGTCGGTGGATCGACCGGCATTTTGCGTTGCCGGATATGCGGCAGATTCTGGCGTCGCTGGAAGCGACCCGTGACGGCGAAGACACGCACGGCGACGACGACGGCGAAGCCCGCGACTGGGCCGAGCAGATGATCGGCGTGTTGCGTGAACGCTCGCCGCTGTCCATGGCGGTTTCGCTCGAAGTCGTGACGCGCGCCGAAGGCACGATGGCCGACGTGTTACGCCGCGATCTCGACCTGACGCATACGTCGTTCGCGAATGGCGACGTGCTCGAAGGCATCCGCGCGCGCATCATCGACAAGGACAACGCGCCGCACTGGCGTTTCGCGCGCATCGAAGACGTCACGCCGACCGACGTCGCGGCCATGTTCGAAAGCCCGTGGGGCGCGGCGGATCATCCGTTGCGCGATCTGCAAGGCTGAGCATCGCGCACGGAACTGCGTCGAACAACGCCGATAAGCGATCCCGCGCGACCTACACTTAAAGCGTAGGCGCGCGCGGCGCGAAAGGAGCATGAATTGTTCACGCACATTCTGGTTCCGACCGACGGTTCCGATCTCTCGCGCAAGGCGATCGACGGCGCGATCGACCTCGCCAAAACCGTCGGCGCGCGCCTCACGGCGTACGCGTGTTTGCCGCAATATCCGTATTCGCCGTTTTCCGAAGTCGTGTTGGAGCCGCCCGTCGAGTTTCTCGAACGCGGCGAGCGCGAGGCGCGCGCGCATCTGCGCGAAGTCGAGGAGTGCGCGATGCGCGTCGGCGTGCATGTCGAATGCCGCACGAGCGTGCATCCGTCGCCGTATCTCGGCATCATCGAAACGGCGGAGCAGGGCGGTTGCGACGTGATCTTCATGGCATCGCACGGCAGGCGCGGAATCGGCAGTCTGCTGATCGGCAGCGAGACGCAACGCGTGCTGACGCATACGCGTATTCCGGTGATCGTCTATCGGTAGATCATCAGTTCGCCGCTCGTCGCGAGCAAAAAAACGCCGGCATCGCGCCGGCGCTTGATGATTGCGGTGCATGCCCCTTCGTGCACGCACCACGTTCCCCCTGATTCCGACGCCGGTCATCTCGCACTGACGGCGCCTGTCTTTTGCCCTTTCGTTTTTTTGAGTCGAAGCTTGCAGCGGTCGTCACGCAAGTACGTCGTGACGACCCCGGCAACCGCGAATACCCTTAAGCAACCTTCTTGTCGAAGAACTGTTCGTCTTCCGTCGAGCCGTGCAGCGCGGTCGTCGATGCTTCGCGTTCGACCGTTTGCGTGACTGCGTCGAAGTAGCCGGTGCCGACTTCGCGTTGATGCTTGACCGCGGTGAAGCCCTTTTCGGCGGCGGCGAATTCGGCCTGCTGCATTTCCACGAACGCGCTCATCTGGTTGCGTGCATAGCCGTGCGCGAGGTTGAACATCGAGTAGTTCAGCGCGTGGAAACCGGCCAGCGTGATGAACTGGAACTTGTAGCCCATTGCGCCGAGTTCCTTCTGGAACTTCGCGATCGTCGCGTCGTCCAGATTCTTCTTCCAGTTGAACGACGGCGAGCAGTTGTACGCCAGCAGCTTGTCCGGGAACTGCTTGTGGATCGCGTCGGCGAATTGCTTCGCGAATTCGAGGTCGGGCTTGCCGGTTTCGCACCAGATCATGTCGGCGTACGGCGCGTAGGCCAAGCCGCGCGAGATGGCTTGCTCGATGCCCGGACGGGTGCGGTAGAAGCCTTCCACCGTACGTTCGCCGGTCAGGAACGGCTTGTCGTTGTCGTCGATGTCGGACGTGACGAGATCGGCGGCTTCCGCGTCGGTGCGGGCGAGCAGGATTGTCGGCGTGCCGCAGACGTCGGCGGCGAGGCGCGCGGCGCTCAGCTTCGCGACGTTTTCACGCGTCGGCACCAGCACCTTGCCGCCCATGTGACCGCATTTCTTCACCGAAGCGAGCTGATCTTCGAAGTGAACGCCTGCCGCGCCGGCTTCGATCATCGCCTTCATCAGTTCGAACGCATTCAGCACGCCACCGAAACCGGCTTCCGCATCGGCCACGATCGGCTGGAAGAAATCGACGTAGCCTTCGTCGCCGGGATTCTTGCCTTCCGACCATTGAATCTGATCGGCGCGCGTCAGCGTGTTGTTGATGCGCTTGACCACCAGCGGCACCGAGTTGGCCGGATACAGCGACTGATCCGGATACATTTCGCCAGCGACGTTGGCGTCGCCCGCCACCTGCCAGCCCGACAGATAGATCGCCTTCAGACCGGCCTTGACCTGCTGCATGGCCTGATTGCCGGTCAATGCGCCGAGCGAGTTGACGAACGGCTCGCTATGGATGCTTTCCCACAGTTTTTGCGCGCCGCGCTTCGCGAGCGTGTGATCGACTTGCACCGAACCCCGCAGGCGCACCACGTCCTCGGCCGAATAGCTGCGCTTGATGCCCTTCCAGCGCGGATCGGTTTCCCATTGCTGATGGAGTTGCTGTGCTTGCTGGCTGCGTGACGTCATGGTGTGCTCCTTGTTTGCCTGAGATGGTTTTTCGATGACTCTGGTCTTCACGAAGCGGTGCGCCGGAGGCGTTTCGTTCGTGAAGTCTTATATAAGAGTCTAGGCAAAAGGCCATGCGGGTAAAAGTCGCGACGCAGTCTTTTCGATAGATTTTTTATTCAATAAAAACAATGTGTTATTTGACGCATTTTGCATCGTAAAAAGATGTTTTCCATCTTGCAACGAGACCGTTTGTGCCGTGCAGCACGATTTTTTACGACGCAAAAAAATTTTCCACATCGTGAAATCTTGGTTGGGGCGAAAAAAAACCGGCGCATCTGCACCGGTTTCTTTTGAAGCAGGGCGGTGAAGCACCGCCCGTTTTCGTCCAGCAAGCTAATTAGCTGCCGCGACGTGCCGTACGCGGGCCGTCGCTGCGGCGTGCGCCGTAGCCGCCGTCACGCGAACCGCCGTAGCCTTCACGCGAGCCGCTGCCTGCCGGCTTGCTGCCCCAGCTGCTGCCGCCCGAACGCGCGCCGCCGCCGCCGTTGCCCCCACCATTGCCGCCAGTACCGGCCGGCTTGCCCGAACCGCTACCGAAGCGGCGGCCACCACCAGCGCCACCGCCCGGACGGCCACGGCCGCCAAAGCCAGGACGGCCGCCACCACCCGACGGAGCCGACTTGCGCGGCTCGAAGCCTGCGACGACATTGACCGGCAGCGGTGTGCGCACGAAACGCTCGATGCGCTTCAGCGCGCCTTGCTCTGCGTGGTGCACGAGGCTGACCGCGATACCCGAGCGACCAGCACGGCCGGTACGGCCGATACGGTGCACGTAGTCTTCAGCAAACTTCGGCAGATCGTAGTTGAACACGTGCGTGATGCCCGGGATGTCGATACCGCGAGCAGCGACGTCCGTTGCGACCAGCACGCGAACACGACGCTCGCGCAGTGCCTTGATGGTGCGGTTACGCGCGCCTTGCGGCAGATCGCCGTGCAATGCAGCCGATTCGAAACCGGCGTCGGCCAGACGGCCTGCCAGCTGGTCAGCGTCCATCTTGGTTGCGGTGAAAACGATAGCCTGGTCGAGGCCTTCGGCGCGCAGCAGATGGTCGAGCAGACGATCCTTGTGATCGCGGTCGTCAACGTAATGGACGGTCTGCGCGATGTTCGTGCGCTGTTCCAGACGTTGAACGATTTCGATGCGTTCCGGATCCTTCAGCAGGCGGCCCGTCAGCGAACCGATCTTGCCGTCGAGCGTAGCCGAGAACAGCATCGTTTGACGCGTTGCCGGCGTAGCGGCCACGATCGTTTCGATGTCGTCGATAAAGCCCATGTCGAGCATGCGGTCGGCTTCGTCGAGCACCAGCATTTGCAGTTGCGACAGGTCAATACGACCGCGTTCCAGATGGTCCAGCAGACGGCCCGGCGTAGCAACCAGGATTTCCGGGTTCTTCGCGAGCAGCATCAATTGTTGACCATAAGCGACGCCGCCGAGAATGCTGACGGTGCGCAGGCGCTTCAGGTGCTTGCCGTACGTCGATGCGGCGGTCGTGACTTGCATCGCGAGTTCGCGCGTCGGCGTCAGGACCAGCAGGCCCGGACGTGCGACCGGTTGCGGACGGCGTGCGCGGCTGTCGGCGCCGGCCGGACGCGCTTCGCGCGGTTGCGCGTCTTTCAGTTTCTGGATCTGCGCGAAACGCTCGATGGCGGGCAGCATGAACGCTGCGGTCTTGCCCGAACCGGTCGGGCTGGAAACCAGCAGGTCACGGCCGGCGATACCGGCGGGAATGGCGCGTTGTTGAACCGGCGTCGGCGCCGTATAACCGGCAGCCGTCAGCGCGGAAATGATTTCCGGCGACAGACCCAGCGATTCGAACGTCGGACCGGTCGGCTCTGCGGCTTGGGCCACGGCCGCTGCGGGTGCTTGTGCAGCATCGGCTGCAACGGCGGGCGTGTCGAGACCGAATGTTTGATCGGCGATGGCGTTCAACGGGCTGGAAGTATTGCTCGAAGTCATGAGAATCCTTGATACACAGGGGATAAAACGTCGGCGCCAATCGGCATACCCAAGTCGTCGGATTCAGCGAGCAATGAAGCAGCGAGCAAATCGAAAAACGGGGGCAGCTCGCGACAATGAAGGCGAGCTTTTCGTTAGAAGCTGTATCGGATGCGACATGCCAAATGGCGCGTCGCCAGCCTGGGACATGACGGCCCGTGGGGGCCAGGCAGGAGGGGACAGGTTCTAAACTGGATTGGAGCAAAACGCTACGAGGCGCTGCGCCGCAAGACCGGAACAAGCCGGGCAGAAGCAGTGAAGCGCAGGCAGCATTGTATCTCGTTTTTGCTGCACCGCGCCAACCTTTTAGGAAGTTTCCTGGAGAAAACCGCGTTCAGACGCGTCGTCCGACGCGGATTAATTCGTCAAATCTTGCGTTGGTGTTCGCGTCAAGCGGTTTGGGTGGCAAACGCCTGCGTCACGCCGCCGCACCACTTTTCAGCGTTTCGACGAGTTCGGCATATTGCTGCTTCGCAGCGTCTTGCGACGTGCCTTTCAGCGCGCCCCAGGCTTCATATTTGTATTTGCCGACGATATCGGTGAAACCGGGCTTGTCGCCGTGGACGTCGCCTAAAGTGGCCTGCTTGTACAGCGCGTAAAGGCGCAGCAGCGTCAGATTGCCGGGGCGCTCCGGCAGCTTTTGCACGTCTTCGTGGGCTTGTGCGAATTGCGCGTCGACGTCGCTCATAGATGTTCTCCGGACTAAATATGAATTGCGGGATAGGCCAACGATCATATCAAGCGCGATTCTCGATGGGGTTGAATCAGACCGAATCGGGCTGGAGAGATTCTTCCAAACCGTGACGCCGGGCGATCGGATCCGGATGAAATGATCAGAAGTAAAAGGGCAGTTTCCAGCAATTTCACGCGCGCAACGCCGACATGGCACGCTCGATGCCCGGCGAGCGCGAGTGCCGCATTACAATACGGGATATGACTCGAACTGTGCTGCTTGCCCTCGATACCTCGACCGAATATTGCTCGGTCGCGCTTCTGTCCGCCCCTCGAACGCCGGCGTCCGCCGGTACGTCCAACGCGTCGAACGCTCCCGGAACGGCGTCCTCAAACTCATCCGGCGACGAGGCCGCGCCGCAGGTATGGGTGCGTCACGAGGCGACCGGCGCCGTGTCCAGCACGCGTCTGCTGCCCGCGATCCGCGAGCTGTTCGACGAAGCGGGCATTTTGCTGTCCGACTGCGATGCCGTCGCGTTCGGTTCCGGTCCCGGCTCGTTCACGGGTTTGCGCACGGCCACCGGCGTGGCTCAAGGGCTGGCGTTCGGCCTGAACCGGCCGGTCGTGCCGGTCGGCACCTTGCTCGCATGCGCGGAATTCGCGCGTCTGCGCGATCCGTCGGTCACGCGTGTGCTGACTGCGCTCGACGCACGCATGGACGAAGTGTATTGGGCCGATTACGCATGGGACGACGCGCTCGGCGAGTGGCGCACCATTCAACCGGCATCGCTGGATGCGCCCGACCGGCTGGTGCTGCCGGATACGCCTTTCACGCTCGCTGGTAATGCGGCGGCGGCATTTGGCGAACGGCTGCCGGCGGTGTCGGCGGCGCAAACGGTGGATCGCGAGGCCTTGCCGCACGCGCAGCCGGTCGCGTACGCGGCGCTGCGCGCCTATCGCGCCGGGCGCACGCTTCCCGCCGATCAGGCCGCGCCGGAATACGTGCGCAACAAGGTCGCGCAGACCACGGCCGAGCGTATGGCCGACAAGGCGCAGAAAGCCGAGCAGGCTGCGGCCGCGCTGGCCGCGAGCCAGGCGGTGCAGGCCGATCCCGCTGCGGACGCGTCGGGCAGCGGATCTTCGCGTCAACGCGGACCGAACGAACACAGCGAGCACAGCGGAAAGGGCCGCGAGGGTGAACAATGAGCGGGGTGCTGCTGGCTGACCGCTACATGTCGCCAATGACCGAAAGCGACCTCGATGAGGTCGCCGAAGTCGAAAAGGTCGCCTACGAGTTCCCGTGGAGCCGCGGCAATTTTCAGGATTCGCTGCGCAACGGTTATTTCGGCGTGTGTCTGCGCCACGTGACGGGCAGCTTGCTCGGTTATTGCGTGCTGATGCCGGTGGTCGATGAAATGCATCTGCTTAATCTCTGCGTGACGCCGCCGGCGCAAGGTGCGGGTGCGGGGCTGGCGCTGTTGCGCGAAGCGGTGCGTCTGACGCGCGCCGAAAAACTCGACGGGCTGCTGCTCGAAGTGCGGCCGTCGAACCATCGGGCGATCAAGCTTTACGAGCATTTCGGCTTTACGTCGATCGGTCGCCGCAAGAATTACTATCCGGCGCGACATCGCAGCCGGGAAGACGCCATCGTGATGCGTTATTCGTTCGTCAAGGAGGGCGCAGATGGCGCTGCATGAATCGGCATTGGAAGAGTTCGGCATCTCGCCGATGTGGGTGCGCCGCGGGCTGACGCGCGCCGCCGCGATCGAGGTTGCAGCGGACGTCGCGGACGTCGCGGTCGACGCCGTGGCGCCTGATAGCGTCGCCGCGTCCGAGCCAACGCCAGCGCCGGTTCGCGCCGGGCGTGTCGAGCGCGCCGCACCTGCCGAGCGCGTCGAGCGTGCTGAGCAACCGCCCGCTGCACCGCGCGTGTTGGTCACACCAGCTACGCCGCCGACGCCACCAGCAGCAAAATCCCCGCAACAACTCGACGCGCCGCCAGACGACGACTTCGCGTGGTTCGACGATCTGCCCGCGAATTTCTCCACCGACGCTCCCGATTTCCCCGTCGAACGTGAAGCGGCGAATCCGTCGGTGCAGACGCTCGACTGGGACGCGCTCGCCGCACGCGTCGCGAATTGCGAACAGTGCCGGTTGTGCGAGAAGCGCACGAACACCGTGTTCGGCGTCGGCGATCGCGACGCGGACTGGATGCTGATCGGCGAAGCGCCGGGCGAACACGAGGACAAGCAGGGCGAGCCGTTCGTCGGTCCGGCCGGCAAGCTGCTCGACAACATGCTGCGTGCACTGACGCTCACGCGCGATACCAACGTCTACATCGCGAACGTGATCAAGTGCCGGCCGCCGGGCAACCGCAATCCCGAGCCCGATGAAGTCGCGCGATGCGAGCCGTACCTGAAGCGTCAGGTAGCGCTCGTGAAGCCGAAGGTGATCGTCGCGATGGGCCGTTTCGCCGCGCAGAGCCTGCTCAAGACCGAGGCCAGCATCTCGTCGCTGCGCGGCCGGGTCCACACCTACGAAGGCGTGCCCGTGATCGTCACGTACCACCCCGCGTATCTGCTGCGCAGCTTGCCGGACAAATCGAAGGCATGGGCCGATCTGTGCCTCGCGCGCGACACGTGGCGTCACGCCGGCGAGCAGGGCGGCTGATGACGCGCGGCGAACCGGCATCGAAGGACGCGGCGGCGGGCAGTGTCGCCGCCACCGGTGCGCTTGCGTCGGCGCCGCCTTTGCCTTCGCCGCTTCCGGCCGCTTCGTCAACTGCGTCTGCTTCAGTCGCTTCGATGTCATCGCCGTCAGCATCCGCGCCGTCGCCGTCGCCGTCGCATTTTGCCCTGACCGGTTTCCTCGACGAACTGCACGACCCCGCTGTCCGCGATCTTGCATGGCTGCTGTTCAGCGCCGATCTGTTGCACGCACAACCGCCCGTCGGCATGCTCGCCGAGCTTTTCGAGACGCCGATGGAGCGCGTCGCCACGCTCGACTGGCTGCGCGCGCTCGATGCGTCGCCGGCTGCGTTGCAACACGACATCGCCACGACGCGCCTGACGCGGCTCGGCCGCTACGCGGAATTTCTACTCGGCTGGTTTCTGGAACACGGACCGGCGGCGCGCGGTGTCGCGGCGGGCGTGCCGTTGCGGCGCGCAGGCGTCACGCTCGGCGAGTGCGATTTTCTGGTGGAGACGCAACGCGGCCAGCGTCTGCATTGGGAACTCGCGGTGAAGTGCTATCTGCACGCGGGCGATGGACGCGCGCAACTGGCCGATTACGTCGGTCCGAATCTGAAGGATCGTTTCGACCTGAAGCTCGCGCATCTGCTCGATCATCAATTGCCGTTGAGCGCGCGGGTCGAGTTTGCGTCGTTGGGCTATCGCGGACCTTGGGCCGCGCAGATGGTCGTCAAAGGCTGGCTGTTCTACCGGCGTCGCGACACGCTCGATGTCGACTTCGAAAACGACGGTGGCGAAGGCAGCGTCACGACGCATGCCGACGCTGCGCTGGCGATCCCGCCGGAGCTCGCGGCTGCGCACGCGCGTGGCTGGTGGACGACGCGCGCGGAATGGCTCGAAGTCGCGGCGCGGCATGCGCCCGCCTGGAAGGTGTTGTCGCGGCTGGAGTGGCTTGCGCCGCGTCGCTATGAAATTTCAGACGGGGATGCGGAGCTCGCCGCCGACGCCGGTTGCGTCGATGCCGGCTCGCTGCATGCGCGGATCGCGCATCAAACCGGTCCGACGATGGTGGCAGCGTTCACGCGCGACGCGTCCGGCCGCTTCACCGAACGCTCACGCGGCTTCGTCGTCCCGGACGACTGGCCCGATCGCGCGCATGCGTATGCGCGGGAATTCATCGCAAAACGCGTCGCCGCCGACGCGCGCAAGCCTTAGCCTTCGCGCGTCCGCCCGACCCGCACGCTTACCACCAGCGGTAGAAGTGATGCACCGGCCCGACGCCGTGGCCGACGTCCAGCATGTCGCTGTGTTCGAGCGCGCCCGTCAGATAGGTCTTGGCATCGGCGACCGCGCTCGCCAGGTCCGCGCGCTGCGGCAGCAGCGCCGCAATCGCCGACGACAAGGTGCAACCCGTGCCGTGGGTGTTTTTCACCGGAATGCGCGGTGCGCCGAGGCGCAACGTGCCGCTGTCCTGAATCAGCCAGTCGGGGCTGTCGGCGGCGGTGAGGTGGCCGCCTTTCATCAGCACCGCACGCGCGCCGAGCGCCCGCAAGGCTTCGCCGTGCGCGAGCATGCCGGGCTCGTCGGTGGCGGCGGACAGGCCGAGCAGCGCAGCGGCTTCCGGCAGATTCGGCGTCAATAGATCGGCAAGCGGCAGCAGCTCGTCGCGAACCGCGGCGACCGCATCGGGCGCGAGCAGCGCGTGATTGCTCTTCGAGATCATCACCGTGTCGAGCACGATGTGCTTCGGACGATGGCGGCGCAATGCGTCGGCGACCGCGCGCACCACCTGCGCATTGGCGAGCATGCCGATCTTCACCGCGTCGATACGGATATCGTCGAATACGGCGTCGAGCTGCGCGGTCACGAACGACGCGTCGGGCGTATGGATCGCCGTCACGCCGCGCGTGTTCTGCGCGGTCAACGCCGTGATCACGCTCGCGCCGTACGCGCCGAGCGCCGAGAACGCCTTCAGATCGGCCTGGATGCCGGCGCCGCCGCCGGAATCGGAACCGGCGATCGTCAGCACATTGGGAATGGTTTGAGTCATGGAGCGAGCGGGTCGACGAGTCGGCGCATCAATGCTTGACTTCGCCGATCAGCGCGACGGAATCGAATGCGCGCTGATTGGCCTGATGACGGCGCATCACGAGCCACATCATCACGCAGACGAACGTGCCGAACAGCACGATCACGGCGGCGACCGGCACGTCGAGCCACACCAGCACCGCGTACAGGCACAGCATCACCAGCACCGACAGGTTTTCGTTGAAGTTCTGCACGGCGATCGAATGACCGGCCGACAGCAGCACGTGGCCGCGATGTTGCAGCAGCGCGTTCATCGGCACGACGAAGAAGCCCGACAAGCCACCGACGATCATCAGGAAAATGTACGCGACGATCAGGTAGCCCGGCACGTGAATCTTGCCGAAGTAGATGCCCCAATGCGCGGGGAACAGGTTGCGGGTGTAGAACGCCATCAGCATCACGGCGATGCCCATCATGATGCCCACCGGCAACACCGACAGCGACTTTTTCAGCGGCACGCGCGATGCAGCAATGATCGCGCCCGCCGCGACGCCGACCGCCACCACGGCCTGCAGAATGGCCGCCTCGGACAACGACATGTTCAGCGACACTTCGGCCCATTTCAGCACGATGAATTGCAGCGTCGCGCCCGCGCCCCAGAACAGCGTGGTCACGGCCAGCGAAATCTGGCCGAGCTTGTCGCGCCACAGCACGAGGAAGCAGTCGGCGAAGTCGGTGACGAGCTTGATCGGGCCGCGTTCCTGTTTCGGATAACGCGCGCCGGTGTCGGGAATGCGCAGATTGAAGAGCGCCGCGATCACGTAGATCGCCATGATCACCAGCATCGCCGCTTCGGCGGGCGTGTGCACGGAGGGAATGTGGTAGTGCAGGATGGGCGCGGCGATATGCGGGCTGATCAGCGCGCCGCCGAGAACCGTGCCGAGAATGATCGAACCGACGGTCGTGCCTTCGATCCAGCCGTTTGCCGCGACGAGCCGGTCAGGCGGCAGCAGTTCGGTGAGAATGCCGTATTTGGCGGGCGAGTACGCCGCTGCGCCGAAACCCACGATGCCGTACGCAATCAGCGGATGCGCGCCGACCAGCATCGTGATGCAGCCGAGCACCTTGATGGTGTTGGTGACGAACATGACGCGCCCCTTGGGACGCGAATCGGCGAAGGCACCGACGAAGGCGGCAAGAACGACGTACGACAGCACAAAGAACAACTTGAGCAGCGGCGTCATCCAGTTGGGGGCGTGAAGATCTTTCAGCAGTGCAATAGCAGCGATCAGAAGCGCATTGTCGGCCAGCGACGAAAAAAACTGCGCGGCCATGATGGTGTAAAAACCTTTTTTCATCTGATGCGATGCTGTCCTCGCTGCGGTCCGTCCGCCCCGGCCGGGTGCTATACGTCCGGGCTTATTCCGTTCGAAATGGGTTGTGCGCACGGCTTTATATCACGAAAATACTGACATTCAGACTAGCAGAATCCTTGATCGGCCCACCCAGTGGATGTTGTAGCGCTGAAAACGCGCTGTAAGCTCCTGATTCGCAAGCGTCTTTACTGAAAAAACTCATGCCGCGCCCCCTCTCAGCCACGATCCATACCGCCGCTCTCGCCAATAATCTCGCCGTCGTCCGTCGCTACGCGCCGAACTCCAAAATTTGGGCTGTCGTCAAAGCCAATGCGTACGGTCATGGACTGGCGCGCGCCTTTCCGGGCTTGCGCGCAACCGACGGCTTCGGACTTCTGGACCTGGAAGAAGCGGTGAAGTTGCGTGAATTGGGCTGGGCCGGGCCAATTTTGTTGCTCGAAGGCTTTTTCCGTCCCACCGATATCGACGTGATCGACCGTTACAGCCTGAGCACCGCGCTGCATTCGGACGAGCAGTTGCGCATGCTCGAAATGGCGCGCCTGTCCAAACCGGTCAATATCCAGCTGAAGATGAACAGCGGCATGAACCGGCTCGGCTACACGCCCGAGAAATTCCGTGCCGCCTGGGAGCGCGCGCGCGCCTGCCAGGGCGTCGGCCAGATCACATTGATGACCCATTTTTCCGACGCCGACAGCCAGCGCGGCGTCGCCTATCAGGTGGACGCCTTCGAACGCGGCGCGCAAGGCATCGCGGGCGCGCGCAGTCTGGCCAATTCGGCGGCCACGCTGTGGCATCCCACCACGCATTTCGACTGGGTGCGTCCCGGCATCATCCTGTACGGCGCATCGCCGTCGGGTGTGACTGCCGCGATCGAGGGCACCGGCTTGCAACCGGCCATGACGCTCGCGTCGGAACTGATCTCGGTGCAGACGCTCGGCGAAGGGCAGACGGTCGGCTACGGCTCGTCGTTCAAGGCGCGCGGTCCGATGCGCGTGGGCATCGTCGCGTGCGGCTACGCGGACGGCTATCCGCGTATCGCGCCGGAAGGCACGCCGGTGATCGTCGACGGTATCCGCACGCGGATCGTCGGCCGTGTGTCGATGGACATGCTGAACGTCGATCTGACGCCGTGTCCGAACGCGGGCGTCGGCTCGCGCGTCGAACTGTGGGGCAATGCGCTGCCCATCGACGACGTCGCGCAGGCGTGCGGCACGATCGGTTACGAGTTGATGTGCGCCGTCGCGCCGCGTGTGCCGGTTCGGGCGGAATAACGCGTGGCTAAACAGAAAACGCTGTACAGCTGCACCGAATGCGGCGGGCAATCGCCGAAATGGCAGGGTCAATGCCCTGCCTGCAACGCGTGGAATACGCTGGTCGAAGGCGTCGCGGAAACGCCGTCCGCGCATCGCTTCCAGGCGCTGGCGAAGAGCGCGCCGGTCCAGCGCCTCGCCGATATCCAGGCATCCGACGTCCCGCGCTTTTCCACCGGCGTCGGCGAATTCGACCGCGTGCTGGGCGGCGGCCTGGTGCCGGGCGGCGTGGTGCTGATCGGCGGCGATCCGGGCATCGGCAAATCCACGTTGCTGCTGCAATCGCTCGCGGAAATCGCCAGCGAGCGCCGCGCGCTCTACATCAGCGGCGAAGAATCCGCGGCGCAGATTGCGTTGCGCGCGCAGCGGCTGTCGTTGCTCGAACCGGGTTCGAAGGCGAGCGAACTGCAACTGCTCGCGGAAATCCAGCTCGAAAAAATCCAGGCCACGATCACCAGCGAACGGCCCGATGTCGCCGTCATCGACTCGATCCAGACCATCTATTCGGAAGCGCTGACGTCGGCGCCCGGCTCGGTCGCGCAGGTCCGCGAATGCGCGGCGCAGCTTACGCGGATTGCGAAGCAGTCGGGCACGGCGATCATCCTGGTCGGTCACGTGACCAAGGAAGGCGCGCTCGCCGGTCCGCGCGTACTCGAACATATCGTCGATACGGTGTTGTACTTCGAAGGCGACACGCATTCGTCGTTCCGTCTGGTGCGCGCGTTCAAGAACCGTTTCGGCGCGGTCAACGAACTCGGCGTGTTCGCGATGACGGAGCGCGGCTTGCGCGGCGTGGCCAATCCGTCGGCGCTGTTTTTGTCGCAGCACGAGCAGATCGTGCCGGGCTCGTGCGTGCTGGTGACGCAAGAGGGCACGCGGCCGTTGCTGGTCGAAGTGCAGGCGCTGGTCGATTCGGCCAACGCGCCGAATCCGCGTCGTCTCGCAGTGGGCCTCGAACAGAACCGTCTGGCGATGCTGCTCGCGGTTTTGCATCGGCACGCGGGCATTGCCTGCTTCGATCAGGACGTGTTCCTGAACGCCGTGGGCGGCGTCAAGATCACCGAACCGGCCGCCGACCTCGCCGTTCTGCTGGCGATCCACTCGTCAATGCGTAACAAAGCGTTGCCGAAGGGCTTGGTGGTATTCGGCGAAGTGGGGCTCGCCGGCGAGATCCGGCCGTCGCCGCGCGGTCAGGAACGCCTGAAGGAAGCCGCGAAGCTTGGCTTCACGTCGGCGGTGATTCCCAAGGCCAACGCGCCCAAGCAGCCGATCGACGGCTTACAGGTTATTGCCGTCGAACGTCTCGAACAGGCGATCGACCGGGTTCGCGACCTCGAATAATCGGGCGCGGCGGAAATTGCCGCGTTGCAGCGTGCGAGGCGCGCGGTAACGTCCGGTAAATATCTCCATGGTGACCGTAACGCACGGCGCATTCTTTTTGCCTAAGCTGGCCGCATTCGTTATCCGTCTGATGCGGAAGAAAGGATTGCGCCGTGAAACATTCTGCTGAAACCCTCATCGACCGTCCGCTGACGTTGCGCGGCTGCCGCGTGTCCGAGCCGATCCGCCAGCCGTGGGGCGGCGCGTGCCGGATCGTCGAGTGGATCGGGTCGGGCGGCCAGATTTCGCGCCGCGTGGTCGCCGAACACGTCACCGCCGACGAAGTCCGCGCGACGATCAACCGTCATGTCGAAGGCCGCAAGCACTTCCTCGTGGACGACGAAGGCACACCGCGGCACACCTTGCCGCGGCGGTGATTTGCGCCGGGCCGTGCCGCTGCCGCGCGGTGGAAGAACCGTTCGCCGGTTGATGCGCCGGAAAACCGGTAACGCCGTTGCGCTGCAGCCGCCACCCGCGCGACTTACGTGTCGTACGGCGTGCGAGGGCGGTTCGGATTGATCGGCGGCGCAGCTGGCGCGGCGTCGCTGTTTTGTGCCGGAGCCGCAGGCTGTACGCCGGGACCGGACGGATTGGCGTTGCCCGCGCCTTCAACCGCGCTTTCAGGCGACCCGTCGATCGCTCCTTCAGACGCCACTTCACCCATTGCGCCTCCCGTCGCGTCCGACAGCGTTTCTGTCTGCTGCATCTCGTGCGCGGGCGGCGCCACCGGTTGCTGGCCGGCATAGGGGTTGACGCCATACGGCACATAACCGCCATGCACGAACGGGCCTGCAGGTGACGCCGCGTGCTGGGGATTCAGGCCGTGCATATCGTTCGCGTGGTTCGCATCGTCGGACTCGTCGCTGTCCGGGTCGGCATGATCCTGACGCGGATTGAACAGCGGATGCGCGGCTGCCTCGGCGGCCGTCAACACCGGCGATACGCAGCAGTCGAGCGGTTCCAGCAGCGCCAGCCAGTCATCCAGCGTCTGATTGCCGAACAGTTCGGTCAATTCCAGCGTCAACGCCTTCGCGTCCGGGCCGCCGATTGCCTGACCGAGACTCCAGTGCCGCACCGCCCATTCGGGCCGATCCAGCGCCATGCACAACGTTTCCCAGAATTTGTGTTCGAGCGCGCCGAGCGCGAGCCAGCGGCCATCGAGCGTTTCGTACAGGTTGTAGCAGGGCACGCCGCCGTTCAGCAGCCCGCTGCCGGCCGGTGGCGCGTTACCGTCGTTCAGCACGCCGATCTGCGCGACCAGATTGTGAGCGTGCGTGACATGCGCCATCGAGACATCCACGAAGCGTCCTTCGCCGCCGCGCGCAACCTGCCACAGTGCCGCGAGAATCTGCGTGACGGCCGCGAGCGCGCCGCCGAGCAGGTCGGCAATCTGGAAGTTGGGGAGAATCGGCGCGCCGTCGCGGCTCGACAACTGGTCGAGCACGCCCGCGTACGCGATGTAGTTCAGGTCGTGACCGGCTTGTTGCGCGTACGGGCCTTCGGTGCCGTAGCCGGTGATCGCGCAATAGACGAGCTTCGGATTGGCCTCGCGCAAGGTCTCGTAATCGCAACCGAGCCGCGTCATCACGCCCGGCCGGAAGCTTTCGATCAGCACGTCCGCCTCACGCGCGAGCGCACGCAACACCGTGCGTCCCGCTTCGGATTTCAGGTCGAGCCGCGTTTCACGCTTGCCGCGATTGACGATCCGGTAGAACGCACCGGGCCGTCCGGCCACCCGGTCCGCCGACGACTGCATCATCGTGCGGGTCGGGTCGCCGGCGCCCGGCGCTTCGATTTTCAGCACTTCGGCGCCGAGTTCCGCGAGCCTTAGCGCGGCCACCGGGCCGGGCAACAGACGCGTCAGATCGAGCACGCGCAAACCTTGCAAGGGCAGGGATGTTTGAACCGTCGACAATGCCAACCTCTGGTCGATGCGGGCGCGGCGAAAAAACTGAAGCTGCCGCTAACCGATTTGTTCGAGTTCCTCGTGCTTGTCGAGCCATTCGGCTTCGAGTGCTTCGAGGCGCGCATTCACCTCGGCCTGACGACGGATCGCGTCGGTCAGCCGGGCCTTCTGTGCGACATCGTAACTGGCCGGGTCGGCGACGATCGCATCGAGCGTCGCTTTTTCGGCATTCAGCGTGTCCATCTCCTTT
This sequence comes from Paraburkholderia sp., assembly GCF_028283785.1. Lineage (GTDB taxonomy): Bacteria > Pseudomonadota > Gammaproteobacteria > Burkholderiales > Burkholderiaceae > Paraburkholderia. The sequence continues at coordinate 1,039,587 of NZ_JAPWKB010000019.1, forward strand.
TCGATCTTCTGGATGCGGTTCTGCAACGGCTTCTTCAGTTGCGAGAGCTTCTGCCGCGTTTCCGCGTCCTGACGGCGCTGTCCCTTGCGATTCTGCCCGTTGTCGCCGTCGGCGGCGTCCGCATTCGACCCGCCGCCGTTACCGTTGCCCGCTTTCAGCGCGGCGCGCTGTTCGGCGGCATGTTGCAGCAGCCAGTCGCGGTAGTCGTCGAGATCGCCGTCGAACGGATGCAGCCGGTGCTTTGCAACCAGCATGAACTGATCCGTGGTGGCGCGCAGCAGATGCCGGTCGTGCGACACGAGGATCAGCGTGCCTTCGAACTGCGCGAGCGCCATCGTCAGCGCGTGACGCGTTTCGAGATCCAGGTGATTGGTCGGTTCGTCGAGCAGCAGCAGATTCGGCTTTTGCCAGATGATCAGCGCGAGCGCGAGACGGGCTTTTTCGCCGCCGGAGAACGGCGCGATTTTCGCGGTCGCCATCTCGCCGGAGAAGTTGAAGCCGCCGAGAAAGTCGCGCAGTTCCTGTTCGCGCGTGTCCGGCGCGAGCCGCGCCAGATGCTGCAACGGGGAATCGTCGGGACGCAGCGTTTCCAGTTGATGCTGCGCGAAATAGCCGATCCGCAAGCCTTTGCCTTCGCGCACGTGACCACCGAGCGGATCGAGCGTGGTGGCGAGCGTCTTGATCAGCGTGGATTTGCCCTGGCCGTTTGCGCCGAGCAGGCCGATGCGCTGACCGTTCTGGATAGACAGCGTGACCTGCTCGACAATCGGAATCTCGGTGTTGTCTTCCGTGCGATAGCCGCAGCGCACGCCTTCCATCACCAGCATCGGATTGGGCGCGGAATCGGGCGTGCGGAATTCGAACGTGAACGGCGAGGCCGCATGCGCGGGCGCGATCAGCTCCATCTTTTCGAGCGCCTTCACGCGGCTCTGCGCCTGGCGCGCCTTGGTGGCCTGCGCCTTGAAGCGGTTGATGTAGCTTTGCAGATGCTCGACCGTGCGCTGCTGCTTCACATACGCGCTTTGTTGCAGCGCGAGTTGCTGCGCGCGCAGGATTTCGAACTGCGTGTAGTTGCCGCCGTAACGTTTGATCTGCTGATGTTCGAGATGCAGCGTGACGTTACAGATTGCATCGAGGAATTCGCGGTCGTGCGAAATCACGACCACGGTGCCCGGATAGCGCTTCAGCCAGTCTTCGAGCCAGACGATCGCGTCGAGATCCAGGTGATTGGTCGGTTCGTCGAGCAGCAGCAGGTCGGAGCGGCACATCAGCGCCTGCGCGAGGTTCAGGCGCATCCGCCAGCCGCCCGAGAAGCTGCTGACCGGCTCGCGGGTCTGTTCCATCGTGAAGCCCAGACCGAGCAGCAACGCTTCGGCGCGTGCGGGCGCGGTGTAGCCGTCGGCGTCGGCGAATGCGGCGTGCGCCTCGCCTTCCGCCGCACCGTCGTGCGCGGCCGACGCGCGGGCGATCTCCGCTTCGATGGTGCGCAGCGCGGCGTCGCCGTCGAGCGTGTACGCGAGCGCGGTTTTATCTGCGGCGGGCGTTTCCTGCGCGACGTGTGCGATCTGCCACGACGGCGGCAACGAGAAATCGCCGCCGTCGGCATGCAATTCGCCGAGCAGCACCGAAAACAGCGTGGACTTGCCCGCGCCGTTCGCACCGACGAGCCCGGCTTTTTCGCCGGGGTTCAGCGTGAACGTCGTGTTGTCGAAAAGCGGCTTCGTGCCGCGCGCGAGACTGAACTGGTTAAAGCGGATCACAGTGACGCCGGTTGGAGAAAAACGCTATTTTAGACCGGCCCGCCCGATGCGCGGCATCGGCCATTCGGCCGACTGTTCACACGGGCCATTTCGCTTAGACTGACGGCTTTCGGGAGAGACGCTTATGACATCTGCAACCTCGGTGTATTCGTTCACGGCGCGCACGCTGGGCGGCGAGGAAATCAGTCTGGAACGCTACAAGGGCCGGGTGCTGCTTATCGTGAACACCGCCAGCGAATGCGGATTCACGCCGCAATACGCAGGCTTGCAGAAGCTGCACGACGCTTACGCGGCGCGCGGTCTCGACGTGCTCGGGTTTCCGTGCAACCAGTTCGGCAAGCAGGAACCGGGCGACGCGACGCAGATCGGCAGTTTCTGCGAAAAGAATTACGGCGTGTCGTTTCCGATGTTCGACAAGATCGACGTGAACGGCGCGAACGCGCATCCGCTGTATCGCTATCTGACGGGCGAAGCGCCGGGTGTGCTCGGGATCGAAGCGATCAAATGGAATTTCACCAAGTTTCTGGTGAATCGCGATGGCGAGGTGATCAAGCGCTACGCGCCGCTGACCAAGCCCGACGCAATCGTCGGCGATATCGAAAAGCTGCTGTAACCGGCGCGAACGGCTGCGCTGCGGTGCCGGGAAGGTTCCGGCTGCGCGTCACAGCACCGGCGCGAACAGCCGCGCAACGTGCATCGCCACGCGGCGCAGCGCCGGCGCCTTGCGATACTCGTTGCGGTCTATCTCGAACGAATCGGCAAAGTCGCGCAGCAGCATCGCTTCGACTTCGGCGGCGAAGCCGGTGTCCACGGTCAGCACGGTCACTTCGAAGTTGAGCCGGAACGACCGGTTGTCGAGATTCGCGCTACCCACGGCAGCCGCGACGTCGTCGATCAGCACCACCTTTTGATGCAGGAAGCCCGGGCGGTAACGAAACACGCGGATTCCCGCGCGCACGGAATCGTATGCATACACTTTCGACGCCTCGAACACCACGAGGTGATCGCGCCGGCTGGGAATCAGGATGCGTACGTCCACGCCGCGCAACACGGCAAGGCGCAGCGCGGCGAACACGGCTTCGTCGGGAATCAGATAGGGCGTCGTGATCCAGACGCGCCGATGCGCGGCATTGATCGCCTCGACGAAGAACAGCGAGCAGGTTTCCTGCTTGTCGGCGGGACCGGTCGGGATCACCAGGCAGTGCATGCCTTCGTCGTTGCCGTCGAACGGCGGCGTGTCGAGTGGCGGAAGTTGCTGGGTCGCCCAATGCCAGTCTTCGGTGAAGACGAACTGGATGCTGGCCACCGCCGGGCCGCGCACTTCGATATGCGTATCGCGCCACGGCGACAGCGGCGGCTTGCTGCCCAGGTATTCGACGCCGACGTTATGACCGCCGACGAACGCACGCACGCCGTCCACCGAGACGATCTTGCGGTGATTGCGGAAGTTCAGCTGAAAGCGGTTGACGAAGCGCCGGTTGGTTGCGAACGGATGCGTTTCCACGCCCGCCGCGCGCAACGCGGCCACATAACGATGCGGCAGATCAAAACTGCCGATGCTGTCGTACAGGAAATACACCCGCACGCCTTGTTGCGCTTTTTCGATCAGCAGGTCTTTCAGCATCTCGCCGAGCGCATCGTCGCGCACGATAAAGAACTGCACGATCACATAGTGTTCGGCATGCTCGATTGCGTCGAAGATCGCGGCGAAGGTGGCTTCGCCGTTGACCAGCGTGCGGACCTGATTGCCCGGCAGGAACGGCATGCCGCCCAGCCGGGTCAGCGAATTGACGAAGCGGGCGCCGAGCGCGTGGGTGGGCGTGCCGCGCGATGAATCCAGCACGTCCCACTCGGGCGGATGCGTGCGGGTGCGCATCAGTTCGTTGTCGAGGCGACGCGCGTCCGCGTAACCGGCGAACTTGCTGCGCCCGAGGAACAGATACGGCACGAGCGTGAAGTAGGGCATCGCGACCAGCGACACGGCCCACGCGATCGCGCCTTGCGAGGTGCGCGTGTTGAGAATGGCGTGGCACGCCGCGACGACGCCGAGCACATGTGCGAGCGCCACCAGCGTGCCGATGTGAAGCAAATCGAATTGCATAACGGATGCGCAGGATTCACGAAATGCCTGCCGGCGCGCCGGATCGGGCTGGACCGGGCGGCTGGCAGGTTGACCGCGCTCATCTTACCGAAGCCTTCCGTGTTGCGGTCGGCTTCGTCGGTGGGAATGAACGTCGCGCGGATGGCGGCGAGGTTCGGTGCCGCCGTTCAGTGAGGAAACGGCGGCGGGGTTGCTGCGTGTTTTGCCGCGTGTCGGCTGCGGGCTGTAGCTTCGGCCCGGCGTTCAGGACGGCAGGTCAGCGGCCTGGATCAGGAACACGTTGTCGTCGCCGGCACTGGTGGACAGCCACACGAGATCGAGGCCGCCGAAGGCTGCCTCGACATGCGCGCGTTCGTTGCCGATCTCGACCACCAGCACGCCTTCGTCGGTCAGCCAGTTGCGGGCTTCGGCGATGATCCGGCGCACGATGTCCATGCCGTCGGCTCCGCCTGCCAGCGCCATTTCCGGCTCGTGACGATATTCGGCGGGCAGCGCCTGCATCGAATCGGCGTTGACGTACGGCGGATTGGTGATGATCACGTCGTAGCGGCGCTCGGGCAGCGGCGCGTACAGATCGCCTTCGAACAGCGCGATGCGCTCGTCGAGCTTGTAGTCGTCGACGTTGCGGGTGGCGACTTCGAGCGCCGGCGCGGACAGGTCCACCGCGTCGATATCCGCGTTCGGAAACGCGTGCGCGGCGAGGATCGCGAGGCAGCCCGAGCCCGTGCACAGTTCGAGCACGGCGCCGACCTGTTCCGGATCTTCGACATACGGTTGCAGGCCATCCTGCAACAGTTCGCCGATAAACGAACGCGGTACGATCACGCGTTGATCGACGAAGAAACGGTAGCCGTGCATCCACGCTTCCTGCGTGATGTACGCAGCGGGCAGGCGATCCGTCGCCCGGCGTTCGATCACGTTCAGCACGGCGTCGATCTCGGCCGGCGCGAGGCGCGCGTCGAGGAACGGTTCGAGCATATCGAGCGGCAGATGCAGCGTGTGCAGCACCAGATACGCGGCTTCGTCGTAAGCGTTGGCGGAGACATGACCGAAGGACAGATCGGCTTGGGTGAAACGCGTCACTGCAAAACGCAGCAGGTCGCGGACGGTGGAAAACGGAAGCGTCATCGCTGATAAATCCTCGGTCAGGCGACCAGTTGTTCGAGCACGCGGCGATACACGTTCTTCAGCGGCTCGATATGGGCGAGCTCGATATGCTCGTCGATTTTGTGAATGCTGGCGTTCAGCGGGCCGAACTCGACCACCTGTTCGCAGATGCGCGCAATAAAGCGGCCGTCCGACGTGCCGCCCGTGGTGGACAGTTCCGTCGTGACGCCGGTTTCGTCCTTGATGGCTTTGGCGAGCGCGTTCGACAGATCGCCGCGCGGCGTCAGGAACGGCAGGCCGCTGACACTCCAGGCGAGGTCGTATTCGAGGCCGTGTTTGTCGAGGATCGCGTGCACGCGCGCCTGCAAGCCTTCCACGGTGCTCGCGGTCGAAAAACGGAAGTTGAACAGCACGTCGGCGTGACCCGGAATCACGTTGGATGCGCCGGTGCCGCTGTGGATATTCGACACCTGCCACGTGGTGGGCGGGAAATAGTCGTTGCCTTCGTCCCAGTGCTCGGCCACCAGTTCGGCCAGCGCGGGCGCGAGCAGATGCACCGGGTTTTTAGCCAGATGCGGATAGGCGATATGACCTTGCACGCCCTTGACGACCAGCTTGCCGGACATCGAGCCGCGACGGCCGTTCTTGACCGTGTCGCCGAGTTCCGTACTGGAAGTGGGTTCGCCGACGATGCAGTAATCGAGCCGTTCGCCACGCGCCTGCAGCGCTTCGACTACCTTGACGGTGCCGTCGGTGGCGGGGCCTTCTTCGTCGCTGGTGATCAGGAACGCGATCGAGCCGCGGTGCGCCGGATGCGCCGCGACGAATTCCTCGCTGGCCACCACGAAACCCGCGATCGACGTCTTCATGTCGGCCGCGCCGCGTCCGTACAGCTTGCCGTCACGATGCGTCGGCTCGAACGGCGCCGACGCCCATTGTTCGAGCGGGCCGGTCGGCACGACGTCGGTGTGGCCCGCGAACACGAGCAGCTTGCCGTTCGTGCCGTCGACGCCGCGTTTGATCGCCCACAGGTTCGTGACGCCGTTCGATTCGATCGTTTCGGATTCGAAGCCGAGTGCGCCCAGGCGTTCGATCAGAAGGCGCTGGCAATGCTGGTCGTCGGGCGTGACGGACGCACGCGCGATCAGTTGTTCGGTGAGGGCGAGGGTGCCGGACATGGATTCAGTGCAAGCCACTTGAAGATGAAAAAAAGCCGGCGAACAGGTGACTCACCTTCGCCGGCAACAGCGTGTGCGCGCGCGGTTGTCGTGTGAAAACACGGGCGCCGCGCGCGACTGCGTTCGTACAAACGCGTTCAGGCAAACAGGGTCTCGTACTGCTCCGCGTTGAAGCCGAGCGTCTTGACCTTGCCATTGACGACCACCACCGGCCGCTTGATCACGGACGGCTTGTGGATCATCAGCGCGATTGCGCCGGACGGCGTGTCGGCCGCGGCTTTCATCGCGTCGGACAGCGCGCGCCACGTCGTACCGCGACGGTTCAGCAGCGAGTCGAGCGGCACGTCCTTCAGCCAGTCCTGCACGAGCGGTTCGGTCACGCCGGCTTTCTTGATGTCGTGAAACTCGAAATCGACGCCGTGTTCTTCGAGCCACACCCGCGCTTTCTTCACGGTGTCGCAGTTCGGAATCCCGTAGACGACGGTCTTCGTGGCGTTCGCCATCAGTCGCCTCGCAGCAATTCGTTCAGGCCGACCTTGGCGCGCGTCTTTGCGTCGACCTTCTTGACGATGACCGCGCAGTACAGGCTGTGCGAGCCGTCTTTCGACGGCAGGTTGCCCGCGACCACCACCGAGCCGGCCGGAATGCGGCCGTACGTGACTTCGCCGGTTTCGCGATCGTAAATCTTGGTGCTCTGGCCGAGGTACACGCCCATCGAGATCACCGAGTTTTCTTCGACGATCACGCCTTCGACGACTTCCGAGCGCGCGCCGATGAAGCAGTTGTCTTCGATGATGACGGGGTTTGCCTGCAGCGGTTCCAGCACGCCGCCGATGCCCACGCCGCCCGACAGGTGGACGTTCTTGCCGATCTGCGCGCACGAGCCGACGGTGGCCCACGTGTCGACCATCGTGCCTTCGTCGACGTAAGCGCCGATGTTGGTGTACGACGGCATCAGCACGACGTTCTTGCCGATGAACGAGCCGCGGCGCGCGATGGCCGGCGGCACGACGCGGAAGCCGCCTGCGGCGAAGTCTTCAGCGGTGTAGTTCGCGAACTTCGACGGTACCTTGTCGTAGAACTGCGAGTAGCCGCCGGCGGGCATCGGCGCGTTGTCTTCCAGGCGGAACGACAGCAGCACGGCCTTCTTCACCCATTGATTGACGATCCATTCGCCGTCTTTCTTCTCGGCGCAGCGCAGCGCGCCCTTGTCGAGGTTTTCGATGACGTGGGCGACGGCTTCGCGGATGTCGGCCGGTGCGGCTTTCGGCGACAGTTCGGCACGGTTTTCCCAGGCGGTATCGATGATCTGCTGAAGTTGTTGCGACATATTCGTGTGGTGAAGTTGAAGTCTGAAGATGGAGGGGCGACGCGTGTCAGCGGCGTATCAACTGACGTTAGCGCGCGAGCGAACGGCAAAAATCGACGATGCGCTGTGCGCCTTGCGTGCACTCGTCGACATCGGCGACGAGCGCGATGCGCACGAAGTTGCGGCCGGGGTTCGTGCCATGCGCGGTACGCGCGAGAAACGAGCCCGGCAGGACCGTCACATTATAGTCGGCGTAGAGACGCCGGGCGAACTCGTCGTCCGTGAGGCCGGTGCGCGTGACATCGGCCCACAGGTAAAACGCGGCGTCGGGTAGACGCACATCGAGCACCTCGGCGAGCATCGGCGTGACGGTGTTGAATTTCTGCACGTACATCGCGCGGTTTTCGCGCACGTGCGCCTCGTCGTTCCATGCGGCCACGCTGGCCATCTGGTAGACCGTGGACAGCGCGGCGCCGTGGTACGTACGGTACAGCAGGAACTGCTTGAGGATCGCGGCGTCGCCCGCGACGAAGCCGGAGCGCATGCCCGGCACGTTCGAGCGCTTCGACAGGCTCGACAGCATCACGAGCCGTTCGAAATTGCGGCCCAGCTTGTGCGCAGCTTCGAGGCCGCCGAGCGGCGGGTTGGCTTCGTCGAAATAGATTTCCGAGTAGCACTCGTCGGAGGCGATCACGAAACCGTAGCGGTCCGACAGCGCGAACAGTTCGCGCCAGTCGTCGAGCGTCATCACGGCGCCGGTCGGGTTGCCCGGCGAACACACGTAGACCAGCTGCGTGCGCGCCCAGATCGCTTCCGGGACCGCGGAGTAATCGCAGGCGAAATTACGTGCCGGATCGCTATTGACGAAATACGGCTGCGCGCCCGCGAGCAGCGCGGCGCCTTCGTAGATTTGGTAGAACGGGTTCGGACAGAGTACGATCGCGGGCTCGTCACCGGCATCGTCCGATGCGTTGTCCGTCGCGTCCCGGCACGGATCGATCACCGTCTGCGCCAGCGCGAACAGCGCCTCGCGCGACCCCGACACCGGCAGCACCTGCGTGGCCGGATCGACGGGCGGCAGGCTGTAGCGCTGCGTGACCCAGTTTGCGATCGACTCGCGCAGCGGCAGCGAACCGAGCGTTGCCGGATACGACGCCAGACCGCCGAGCGACGCGATCACCGCATCGCGGATCAGCGCGGGCGTCGGATGTTTCGGCTCGCCGATACCGAAGCTGATCGGCTTGAGGTCGGCGGACGGCTTGACGTCGGCAAACAGCACGCGCAGTTTTTCGAACGGATAGGACTGAAGGGAGTCGAGTAGCGGGTTCACTTGGCGGATCGGCCTGATCGGAAACGACGAAGAAGGGCGGGAAACGGATGTTCAGAACGGATGGCTCAGATGATGCAGATGATGCCGGAAACCGCTGGACGCACAGCGCAGCAGCGGTGAGCACCGAATTATAACGTGGCCGGGCGCGAGCCGGGCCGGAGCCCGACCGGGCGCGCGGCCACCAGCAGCGCACGGCAGGCAGCACGCAACATAGAGCAGGCAGCACGGCACACGAAGTACGCAGCACGCAGCACGAAGGGTCAGGCGACCGTCGTCCGCGAAGACCCGCTAATGAAACACGGAGACGCACCACCGTCATGCACGTCCTCATCTCCATTTTCGCGCGACCCATCGCGCACCGTCCGCCGGGCGCCCCGTGCCGGCGCATCGCGCCATGACCGCGTGGCTGCGTAACGGCTGGCCGACGCTCGCGATCATGCTCGGCGCGTCGGTCTGGGGCATGATCTGGTATCCGCTGCGCATGCTCAATGCGCTCGGCGTCAGCGGCACGGCCGCGAGCGCGCTGACGAGCGGCGCGGGCTGTCTGTTCGTGCTGCTGGTGCGCCGCAAATCGCTTGCCACGGTGCGCTGGCACTGGCTGCTGCCCACGCTCGGTTTCGCGTCCGGGATCACCAATCTGGGCTTCGTCTGGGGCACGATCCACGGTGAAGTGATGCGCGTGTTGCTGCTGTTCTATCTGACCCCGGCGTGGACCGCGCTGTTCGCCCACTTCATCCTGCACGAACGTCTGACATGGTCGGGCGCGGCGCTCGCCGGTCTGTCGCTGATGGGCGCGGTCACGATGCTGTGGTCGCCGCAACTCGGTCTGCCGGTGCCCGGCAGTCCCGCCGAATGGGCCGGGCTCGCCGCCGGCATGGGTTTCGCGATGAGCAACGTGCTGATCGTCAAGACCAGCCGCGTGTTGCCGCAGATGAAACCCGAAATGCGCACCGCGACGATCTTCGGCGGCGCGGCGATCTTCGGTTGCATCGCGTCGTTTTTCGAGGCGATGCCCGCGCCGCCGATCGGCGCGCATATCGCCAATTTCGGCCCGGCGGCGTTGCTGGTGCTCGGGCTCGGTTTCGTGCTGGCGTCGAACAATATGCTGGTTCAATACGGCCTCGCGCGCGTGCCGGCCAACCGGGCGTCGATCATCATGCTGTTCGAAATCGTCGTGACCGCGTTGTCGGCATGGCTGTTCGCGGGAGAAACCCCCGGCCCGCGCGAATGGACGGGCGGCGCGTGCATCGTCGTGGCGTCGTTGCTGTCCAGCTGGGTGCATCGCACCCGCAGCAAACCGCCCCGGGACAACGGCGGCATGAGCGCCGACGAAGCGCACGAACTGGCGTTGCTGGACGACGCGCACAGCGTCAGCTACGGCGCCGCGCAAGCGGCCGGCGGCGCGCCGGATCAGTCCGCGCGGGTTAAAGACCGCCCACGCGCGATGGTATGATTGCCCCTGCTCGCCGCAGCGCGCGTCACCCGCGCGGCTGCGGCGCTTCATATCGCAGTGGGCACGCGTTGCGCGTGGCGCCGGAGCAGTTGGCGCACGCGAGATGCCGGCTCACCTCCAATTACTCCTTTCAAACAGCGATATCGCCGTGCGTCTGACCTCGATAAAACTCGCTGGCTTCAAGTCATTCGTCGATCCCACGCATTTCCAGGTTCCGGGCCAGCTCGTCGGCGTGGTCGGTCCCAATGGTTGCGGCAAGTCCAACATCATCGATGCCGTGCGCTGGGTGCTCGGCGAATCGCGCGCGTCCGAGTTGCGCGGCGAGTCGATGCAGGACGTGATCTTCAACGGCTCGACCGCGCGCAAGCCCGGCAGCCGGGCCAGCGTCGAACTCGTCTTCGATAACGCCGACGGCCGTGCTGCGGGCCAGTGGGGCCAGTATGCGGAAATCGCCGTCAAGCGCGTGCTGACGCGCGACGGCACGTCGAGCTACTACATCAACAACCTGCCGGCGCGACGTCGCGACATTCAGGACATCTTCCTCGGCACCGGGCTCGGCCCGCGTGCGTACGCGATCATCGGCCAGGGCATGATCTCGCGGATCATCGAGGCGAAGCCCGAAGAACTGCGCGTGTTCCTCGAAGAAGCCGCGGGTGTGTCGAAGTACAAGGAACGCCGCCGCGAGACCGAAAACCGTCTGCACGACACGCGCGAAAACCTGACGCGCGTCGAGGACATCGTCCGCGAACTCAGCGCGAATCTGGAAAAGCTCGAAGCGCAGGCGATCGTCGCGACGCGCTACAAGGAATTGCAGGCCGACGGCGAAGAGAAGCAGCGGCTCTTGTGGTTGCTGCGCAAGAACGAAGCGGGCGGCGAGCAGGAACGTCAGAAACGCGCCATCGAGCAGGCGCAGATCGACCTCGAAGCGCATACCGCAAAACTGCGCGAAGTCGAGGCGCAACTCGAAACCTTGCGGGTCGCGCACTATTCGGCCAGCGACGCGATGCAGGGCGCACAAGGCGCACTGTACGAAGCGAATTCCGAGGTCAGCCGTCTCGAAGCCGAGATCAAGTTCATTGTCGAATCGCGCAATCGCGTGCAGGCGCAGATTGCTGCGCTGACGGCGCAGCGTGAGCAATGGCAAGCGCAAGCGCAAAAGGCGCAGGACGATCTCGCCGACGCGGAAGAACAGCTGTCGGAGGCGGAAGAAAAGGCCGCCATCGCCGAAGACGACGCAGCCGCGAAGCACGACGCGATGCCCGCGCTCGAAGCGCAATGGCGCGATGCGCAGACGCAACTGAACGCGGAGCGCGGCGGCATCGCGCAGACCGAACAGGCGTTGAAGCTCGAAGCCGCGCATCAGCGCAATGCCGATCAGATGTTGCAGCAGTTGCAGCAGCGTCACGAACGGCTGAAGTCGGAAGCGGGCGGTCTGGACGCACCCGACGAAGTGCAGCTCGAAGAGATGCGCATGCAGCTCGCCGAGCATGAGGAAATCCTCAACGATGCGCAGATGCGTCTGTCCGACGCGCAGGAAACGCTGCCGCGTCTGGATGGCGAACGGCGCAGCGCGCAGGAACGCGTGCAGTCCGAAAGCGCGCAGATTCATCAGCTCGAAGCACGGCTTGTCGCGCTGAAGCAATTGCAGGAAAACGTCCAGACCGAAGGCAAGATCCAGCCGTGGCTGGACAAGCACGAACTGGGCGGCCTGCCGCGTCTGTGGAAAAAGCTGCATGTCGAAGCCGGTTGGGAAACCGCGCTCGAATCGCTGCTGCGCGAGCGCCTTGCCGCGCTCGAAATCTCGAATCTCGATTGGGTCAAGGCGTTCGCCACCGACGCACCGCCCGCCAAGCTCGCGTTCTATTCGCCGCCCGCAGCCGGTCAGCCGGTCGCGACGCCGGCCGCGCTGCGGCCGGTGCTGTCGCTGGTGCGGATCGACGACGCGGGTTTGCGCGCGGTATTGAACGACTGGCTCGGCCAGGCGTTCGTCGCCGACGACCTCGCGCAAGCGCTCGCAATGCGCGCGCAGTTGCCCGAAGGCGGCGCGTTCGTCGTCAAGGCGGGGCATCTGGTCACGCGCGTCGGCGTTCAGCTCTACGCGGCGGATTCCGAGCAGGCCGGCATGCTGGCCCGTCAGCAGGAAATCGAAAATCTGACGCGTCAGGTGCGCGCGCAGGCTTTGCTGTCGGACGAAGCGAAAGCCGCCGCGATCCGCGCCGAAGCCGCGCACACGCAGGCGGCGCACGCACTGACCGAAGTGCGTCAGCAGGCCGAGCGCGCCACGCAACGCGTCCACGCGCTGCAACTGGACGTGCTCAAGCTCACGCAGGCGCACGAACGCTACACGCAGCGCAGCACGCAGATTCGCGAGGAACTCGACGAAATCACCGCGCAGGTCGATGAAAAGCGCGCGATGCGCGCGGAGTCGGAAGCGAATTTCGAGCGTTACGACGGCGAACTCGCCGAATTGCAGGCGCGTTTCGAAGACAACCAGCTCGCGTTCGAAGCGCTCGACGAAAAGTTGACCGCTGCACGTGCGCAAACCCGCGATCTCGACCGCGCCGCCACCGACGCGCGCTTTGCCGCGCGCAACATGGCGAACCGGATCGACGAGCTGAAACGCAGCATCCAGATCGCGCACGATCAGAGCGAACGCGTGGCCGCGTCGCTGGAAGACGCGCGCGCCGAGCTCGAAACCATCAACCAGCAAACCGCGCATACCGGTTTGCAGGAAGCGCTGGAACTGCGCGCGGTGAAGGAAGAGTCGCTGCACGCGGCGCGTCTCGAACTGGACGATCTGACCGCGAAGCTGCGCGCGGCCGACGAGTTGCGTCTGAGCTCGGAGCGGGCTTTGCAGCCGCTGCGCGATCGCATCACGGAATTGCAGTTGAAGGAACAGGCCGCGCGTCTGAACGGCGAGCAGTTCGTCGAGCAGCTGGCGGCGGCGGGTGTCGATGAAGCCGAATTGCAGGCCAAGCTGACGCCGGATATGAAGCCGTCGTATCTGCAAGGCGAAGTGACCCGCATCAACAACGCGATCACCGCACTCGGACCGGTCAACATGGCCGCGCTCGACGAGCTGAAAGCGGCGAGCGAGCGCAAGACCTTCCTCGACGCGCAGTCCGCCGATCTGACGAGCGCCATCGACACGCTGGAAGACGCGATCCACAAGATCGACCAGGAAACGCGCACGCTGCTGCAAGGCACGTTCGACGAGGTCAACCGGCATTTCGGTGAACTGTTCCCGCGTCTTTTCGGCGGCGGACAGGCGAAGCTGATGATGACCGGCGACGAAATTCTCGACGCCGGCGTTCAGGTTCTCGCACAACCGCCGGGCAAGAAAAACTCGACCATTCACCTGCTGTCCGGCGGCGAAAAAGCGCTGACCGCGACCGCGCTGGTGTTTGCGATGTTCCAGTTGAATCCGGCGCCGTTCTGTCTGCTCGACGAAGTCGATGCACCGCTCGACGACGCGAACACCGAGCGCTTTGCGAACCTGGTGCGCGCGATGTCCGAAAAGACGCAGTTCCTGTTCATCTCGCACAACAAGATCGCGATGGAAATGGCGCAGCAACTGATCGGCGTGACGATGCAGGAGCAGGGCGTGTCGCGGATCGTTGCAGTGGACATGGAAACCGCGGCCGGTTTCGCCCAGAATATCGGTTAGGTAATAGAAAGCAGAAATTAGAGACGGGCGCCCGGCGATCGGGCGCCGGGCTTCGGGGTGTCGCCATGCGGCCGTGTGTGACGCGGCAGGCTTGGTCAATGTGATGATCCACGGGATCCACGTGACAGGGCGACCCGGAGTCCGGCAGCCGCACGGACAGGCCGAAGGGCGGAAGACGGAACGAGACGTGGGTCGCAAAGGCGACCCACGTCTCGACCTGTGCACGCACGGCAGACGGCGCCCCGCGCAAACAGAAGAATTGCTGATGGAGCATGCATGGACGAGTTGACACTCGGGTTGATCGGCGCTGGCGCCGTGGTGGTCGGGGGCGTGGTGGTGTACAACGCATGGCAGGGCGCCAAGGTGCGCCGGCGCATGCCACGGGCGATGCCGGCCGACGCCGCGGAAGCCTTCGCGCGCGACGATCACGAAGAGCAAAGTCCGTTTATCGAACCGGCGCGGCCCACTACGCGGCGCGAGCCGGTGATCGGCGAAACCCAGGCGGAAACGGAATCGCGCGTCGAGCCGACCTTCGGCATGGCTGCGCCGCTCGACACGGCCGCCGACATTCAGGCCGAAACCGTCACGCCGAACGGCTTCGCGGAAGCCGAAGCGCTGCGCGAAGGCGAAGCGGCGAGCGCCGGAACGCACGCGGAAGCGTCTGCCGAAGCGTCGGCGCAAGCCGCCAGCGCGCCCGCGGCCCAGACGGTCAAAACCGACACCCCCGACACCCACGCGCAAGACGATCACATCGAACCGGTGATGCCGGCCGCCACGACGATTTCGTCGGCGCCGCCTGCGCTGGTCGATCGGCGGATCGATTGCATCGTGCCGATCCGGCTCGCCGGTCCGGTCGCGGGCGACCGCGTGGTGCCGCTGGCGCAGCGGCTGCGTCGCGCGGGCAGCAAGCCGGTGCACATCGAAGGCAAGCCGGATGGCGGCGGCGCGTGGGAATTGCTGCAAAACGGCGTGCGCTACGAAGAACTGCGCGCGGCCGCGCAGCTCGCGAACCGCAGCGGTCCGCTGAACGAGCTGGAGTTTTCCGAGTTCGTCACCGGCGTCCAGCAATTCGCGGACGCAATCGACGCCGCGCCGGAATTCCCGGACATGATGGAAACCGTCGCGATGGCGCGTGAGCTCGACGGATTCGCCGCGCAGTGCGACGCGCAACTGTCGATCAACGTGATGTCCGACGGCGCGCCGTGGTCGGCGAACTACGTGCAGGCGGTCGCGTCGCAAGACGGCTTGCTGCTGTCGCGCGACGGCACGCGCTTCGTCAAGCTCGACGGCAAGCAGAGCCCAGTGTTCATGCTGCAATTCGGCGACACCAACTTCCTGCGCGACGACCTGACGTACAAGGGCGGCGACGTCGTGACGCTGGTGCTCGACGTGCCGGTCGCCGACGAAGACATCCTGCCGTTCCGACTGATGGTCGATTACGCGAAGTCCCTGGCGGAGCGGATCGGCGGTCGGGTGGTCGACGATGGCCGTCGGCCGTTGCCGGAGAGCTCGTTGCTGGCAATCGAAAAGCAGTTGATGACGCTGTATGCGAAGCTGGAGCAGGCGGGCATCCCCGCTGGCTCGCCGGCAACGCGGCGTCTGTTCAGCCAGTAAAGGCCGGTCGGGCCCAGCCGGGAACGTCCGGAACCAGACGCGCCGCATCGATGCGGCGCGTTTTTTTTCGTCCGCGTTTCGCGTCGTCGTCGCCGCCGCGACGACGCGCGGCGAACGCCGATCGTCTCGACCCGACCTGTGCCGCCGAACGCACGCCCGGCGCTGGTTGCGCGCGTAAGTTCCCCATTTGATCTATCTCACCGATCACGCTTCCTGCGATAATTGGACGTCTGATTTCACTGGCGACTTTTCCGCAGCATGGCCCGAAACCCCGTCACTCCCACCGCTTCCAGCGACACGCCGGCTTCGCCTGCGGAGCAGGCCGCCGCTTTGCGCGCGGAACTCGAACGCGCGAATCACGCGTACTACGTGCTCGACCAGCCGGATTTGCCCGACGCGGAATACGACCGTCTGTTCAAGGCGCTCCAGCAGATCGAGGCGGACCATCCGGATCTGATCACGCCCGACTCGCCGACGCAGCGCGTCGGTGGCGAAGCGGCGAGCGGTTTTTCGCCGGTCGTCCACGACCAGCCCATGCTGTCGTTGAACAACGGCTTTGCCGACGAAGACATCGTCGCGTTCGACAAACGGATCGCCGACGCGCTGGGCAAAAGCCCGGAGCAGCCGGTCCAGTACGCGGCGGAACTGAAGTTCGACGGCCTCGCTATCTCGCTGCGTTACGTGGACGGCCGTTTCGTCCAGGCGTCCACGCGCGGCGACGGCACGACGGGCGAAGACGTCACCGAAAACGTCCGCACGATCCGCTCGATCCCGTTGACGCTCAAGGGCAAGCGCGTGCCGCACATGCTCGACGTGCGCGGCGAAGTGCTGATGTTCAAGCGCGATTTCGAGCGGCTCAACGAACGTCAGCGCAACGCCGAACAGCGCGAGTTCGCGAATCCGCGAAACGCGGCGGCGGGCAGTTTGCGCCAGCTCGATTCGAAGATCACCGCGCAACGGCCGCTGTCGTTTTTCGCGTACGGCATCGGCGTGCTGGACGGCATCGAGATGCCCGCAACCCATCGCGATCTGCTCGACTGGTACGCGGAACTCGGCTTGCCGGTGAACGGCGAGCGGGCGGTCGTCGATGGCGCGGACGGCTTGCTGGCGTTCTTCGCTGCGGTCGGCAAGAAGCGCGATGCGCTGCCGTACGACATCGACGGCGTGGTGTACAAGGTGAACCGCCGGGACGAACAGGACACGCTGGGTTTCGTCTCGCGCGCGCCGCGTTTTGCGTTGGCGCACAAATTCCCGGCCCAGGAAGCATTGACGACGCTGATCGCGATCGACGTTCAGGTGGGCCGGACCGGCGCAATCACGCCGGTCGCGCGGCTCGAACCGGTGTTCGTCGGTGGCGCGACCGTGACCAATGCCACGCTGCATAACGAGGACGAAGTTCGTCGCAAGGACATTCGTATCGGCGACACGGTGATCGTCCGGCGCGCGGGCGACGTGATCCCCGAAGTGGTCGGTGCGCTGCTGGATCGACGGCCCGAAGGCGCGTCGGAATTCGTGATGCCGATCGAATGTCCGGTGTGCGGTTCGGCGATCGAACGTCTGCCGGACGAAGCGATCGCGCGCTGTTCGGGCGGCCTGTTCTGCCCGGCGCAGCGCAAGCAGGCGCTCTGGCACTTCGCACAACGCCGCGCGCTCGATATCGACGGTCTCGGCGAAAAAATCATCGACCAGCTGGTCGATCAAAATCTGGTGCGCACGCCGGCCGATCTGTTCAATCTCGGTTTTTCGACGCTCGCCGAACTCGACCGTTTCGCGGAAAAGTCCGCGCAAAACCTGCTCGACTCGCTCGACACGGCGCGCAAGACCACGCTCGCGCGTTTTATCTATGCGCTCGGCATCCGGCACGTCGGCGAATCGACGGCCAAAGACCTCGCAAAGCACTTCGGTTCGCTCGATCCGATCATGGATGCGACCGTCGAACAGCTGCTCGAAGTCAACGACGTCGGGCCGGTCGTCGCGGCGTCCTTGCATCAGTTTTTTGCTGAAGACCACAATCGCACGGTGATCGACCAGTTGCGCGCGCCGGGCAAGGTCGAATGGGTGGAAGGGCCGCCCGCGCCGAAGGCGCCGCAAGGCGTGCTGGCCGGCAAGACGGTGGTGTTGACCGGCACCTTGCCGACGTTGGGCCGTGACGAAGCGAAGGAAATGCTCGAAGCGGCGGGTGCGAAGGTTGCGGGTTCGGTGTCGAAGAAGACGGACTACGTGGTGGCAGGCGCCGACGCGGGCAGCAAACTCGTGAAAGCAGAGGAACTCGGCATTGCCGTGCTCGACGAAGAGGGTATGCGCACGCTCCTGGAGGGGCATACAACATGATTCGTGAAATTCTCAAGATGGGCGATCCGCGTCTGTTGCGCATCGCCGCGCCGGTCGATCGTTTCAACACGCCCGAACTGCACGCGTTGATCGCGGACATGTTCGAGACCATGCATCACGCGAACGGCGCGGGACTCGCCGCGCCGCAGATCGGCGTCGATCTGCAACTGGTGATCTTCGGTTTTGGTCAGAACGAGCGCTATCCCGATGCGCCGCCGGTGCCCGAAACCGTGTTGATCAACCCGAAGATCACGCCGGTGTCGCAAGACATGGAAGAGGGTTGGGAAGGCTGTCTGTCGGTGCCGGGTTTGCGGGGTGCCGTGAGCCGGTTTTCGATGATCCGCTATCACGGCTTCGACCAGTTCGGTAACGCGATCGACCGCGTCGCGGAAGGTTTCCACGCGCGTGTCGTTCAGCACGAATGCGATCACCTGATCGGCAAGCTGTATCCGATGCGGATCAACGACTTCGCAAAGTTCGGCTTCACCGAAGTGCTGTTCCCGGACATGGACCCGAATAGCGACGATTGATCGTGGCGGCAAATCCGCTTCACGTCCCATCGGCGCGCCGGTGACGGCGGATAAAAAAAGCCCACGCAGTGCGTGGGCTTTTTTTCATCTGACGCCGAAGGTCAGTCGAACCGTCGAGACACTTAGAACGATTCGTCCGCCGACAGATAACGCCATTGTCCCGGCGGCAACGCGCCGAGCAGCACGTGACCCATCCGGACGCGTTTGAGGCCGACCACTTGCAGGCCGACCAGCTCGCACATCCGGCGAATCTGGCGTTTTTTGCCTTCGCGCAGCACGAAACGCAATTGCTCGCCGTTTTGCCAGCTCACCCGAGCGGGCTTCAGTGGCACGTCGTCGAGCGACAGGCCGTGGCACAGCAACGCGAGGCTTTCCGCCGGGAAATGCTGGTCCACTTCCGTGTGCACGTCGTCGTAGCTGACGCGCACCAGGTATTCCTTGTCCACGTCCGAATGGCCGCCGATCAACTGCTTCGCGACCCGGCCGTCTTGCGTCAGCACCAGCAAACCGGTCGAGTCGATATCGAGGCGTCCGGCCGGCGCCAGCTGGCGCAAGTGCAAAGGCATGAAATGGATATCGGAATGATCGCCTTCCCAACGATTTTCCGGCGTGACCAGCGTGATTGCCGGCTCGTAACCGTCTTCGGCCTGACCGGACACGAGTCCGACCGGCTTGTGAATCAGGATCGTGACCTGTTGCGACTGGAATGCTTGCGCGGCCGCGTTGATCTCGATCTTTTGATCCGGGCGAACCTTGGTGCCGAGCGTGTCGATCACGACGCCATCGACGGTGACCCAGCCTTTTTCGATCCATTCGTCGGCTTCGCGGCGCGAGCACATGCCCAATTCGGACATCAGCTTCGACAGACGCAGCGAGCCGGGTGCGTCTTCACGCTGCGGCCTGAAACCGTCGTCGCGCGGTGCGGACGATGCCGACGGTGCGCGCGGCGGCTTCTGGTTGAAGCGTGCCGGGCGATCGAATTCTTCCTCGACCTCAACCCGCTTGACCGGTTTGCCCGGTTTTACGAAAGCCGGGCGCTCGCCTTCGGGGCGCGGGCCGCGCTCTCCGTCGAAACGACGCGGTGCGCGATCGCCTTCCGGACGCGGTCCGCGCTCGGTTGTCGTAAACGGACGTGCGGGGCGGTCGCCGTCACGGCGCGGCGGACGCTCGCTGTCGAAACGACGCGGTGCGCGGTCGCCTTCGGGACGCGGGCCGCGCTCGCGGTCCGACGAAAACGGACGTGCGGGGCGGTCGCCGTCACGGCGCGGCGGACGTTCGCTGTCGAAACGACGCGGTGCGCGGTCGCCTTCGGGACGCGGGCCGCGGTCCGACGAAAACGGACGTGCGGGACGGTCGCCGTCACGGCGGGGCGGACGTTCGCTGTCGAAGCGGCGCGGTGCGCGGTCGCCTTCGGGACGCGGACCACGATCCGACGAGAACGGACGTGCCGGACGATCGCCATCGCGACGCGGCGGACGATCACCTTCGGGACGCGGACCCCGATCCGACGAAAACGAGCGTGCCGGACGATCGCCATCACGACGCGGCGGACGATCACCTTCGGGACGCGGACCCCGATCCGACGAAAACGAGCGTGCCGGACGATCGCCATCGCGGCGCGGCGTACGATCACCTTCCGGACGCGGACCACGATCCGACGAAAACGAACGTGCAGGGCGGTCGCCGTCACGACGCGGCGGACGATCACCTTCGGGACGCGGACCCCGATCCGACGAAAACGAACGCGCCGGACGATCGCCATCGCGACGCGGCGGACGATCACCTTCAGGACGCGGACCACGATCCGACGAGAACGAACGCGCCGGACGATCGCCGTCACGACGCGGCGGACGATCCCCATCGGGACGCGGACCACGATCCGACGAGAACGAACGCGCCGGACGATCGCCATCGCGACGCGGCGGACGATCACCTTCGGGACGCGGACCCCGATCCGACGAAAACGAACGCGCCGGACGATCGCCGTCACGACGCGGCGGACGATCACTTTCGGGACGCGGACCACGATCCGACGAGAACGAACGTGCCGGACGGTCGCCATCGCGACGCGGCGGACGATCACCTTCCGGACGCGGGCCACGATCCGACGAGAACGGACGTGCCGGACGATCGCCGTCGAACTTGCGCGGCGGTCGGGCATCACCCGACGCGCGGTTGCCGCCGGCAAAGGATTTGCCGCCCGAAGGCCGCTTTGCGTCACCCGCTGCGCCCTGGCCGGCCCGCGGCGGACGGTCGCCGCGAGGCGCGTCCGCTTTGGGGCCCGTCGGGCGGGTCGGCTTGCGTCCGGACGTCGTGCCGGTGCGAACCGGGGCGCGTTCGGACGAAGCCGGACGCGGGTGCTTGGCTGTCAATTTGACTCGCATGAAATCTCACACTGCGATCGCGCGCAGTAGTTCCGTTTCGACCTGAATTTGCAGGCGGTTGTTGGAAAGGCCGTGTCCGTCCAGCAGGAACACGTCCTCGACGCGTTCGCCGAGCGTGTTGATCCGCGCCGCATGGACGCCGACCCGGTGCTCGGCCAGCACGCGCGCGATCGAATAAAGAAGGCCCGGCCGGTCGTTCGCCGACACGGACAGGATGTAGTACTGACCGCGTTCATCGGCCCGCAGGTCGACGCGCGGCGTCACAGGGAAGGTCCGCGAAAGGCGCGATAAACGGCCCTTCGACGGTTCGGGTAGCAAGGTGCCGTCGGCCGTGAGCCGCGCGGCGAGTTCCTGCTCCACCAGATTCGCTATATCGCGATAATGCACGTCCTGTTCGGTATGCGCGACCAGAAAGTTGTCGATTGCGTAGCCGTGACGGGTCGTGCTGACACGTGCATCCAGTACCGACAGCGCATTCCGGTCGAAATACGCGCAAATTTCGGCAAACAGGTCAGGACGGTCCTTCACATACACCAGAACCTGTAAGGCTTCGCCGATCGGCGACGGACGGGCTCGGACAATCGGCGTCGGTGTATCGATGTGACGGTACAAAACCCGCGTTTGCCACGCGATATCCGACGCGTCGTGCCGCAGAAAATACCCGATGTCGAGTTTGTCCCACAGCGCGCGATGCGCGTTTTCCGGCACCGTTTCGAGCCGCAGCAGCGCAAGCGCTTCTTCCTGACGCGTTTTCAGCTCCGAATGCGCGTCGGGACGGGCGCCGCCGAGCACGGCAAGCGTCGCGCGATACAGGTCTTCCAGCAGCTTGCCCTTCCAGTTGTTCCAGACTTTCGGGCTGGTGCCGCGAATATCGGCCACCGTCAGCAGATACAGCGCCGTCAGACGCCGCTCGGTGCCGACCTGCGCGGCAAACCGGCGAATCACTTCCGGGTCGCTGGTGTCCTGCTTCTGCGCGACCTGACTCATCGTCAGATGTTGCTCGACCAGCCACACCACGAGATCGGCGTCTTCGTCTTCGATACCGTGATCGCGGCAAAAATGACGCGCGTCGGCCATGCCGAGTTGCGAGTGATCGCCGCCACGACCCTTGGCGATATCGTGGAACAGCGCGGCGACGTACAACACCCACGGCCGCTCGAAATTGACGATCAGCTGGCTGCAGAACGGATATTCGTGCGCGTGTTCGGCGACCGCGAAGCGGCGCAGGTTACGCAGCACCATCAGGATGTGCTGGTCGACCGTGTACACGTGATAGAGGTCGTGCTGCATCTGTCCGACGATGCGTCGGAAATTCAGCAGATACCGGCCCAGCACGCTGGTCTGATTCATCAGGCGTAGTGCGTGGGTGACGCCGGCCGGTTCTTTAAGAATGGCCAGGAATAACCGCTGGTTTTCCGGATCACGGCGCCACGCGCGATCCATCCGGTCGCGGGCGTTGTAGATTGCGCGCAGCGTGCGCGCCGACAGCCCTTTGACGCCCGGCGTCTGCTCGTACAGCAGGAACGCTTCGAGGATCGCATTCGGCTCGCGCTCGAACACGTCGTCGCTGGCGATTTCGAGCATGCCCTGTTTTTCGACGAAGCGGTCCGACAGCACGCGTGTGATGCCGCTCGTGCTCGGAAACAGTTGCGCCTCGATGTTCTGGATCAGGATGGTCGCGAGCTGCGTGACCGCTTTCGCGGCCCAGTAATAGCGGCGCATCAGCTGTTCGCTGGCGCGCTTGGTCGCGGTGGCCTTGTAGCCGAGACTATCCGCGACCGGCGTTTGCAGGTCGAACACCAGAATGTCCTGACGACGCCCGGCCAGCACGTGCAGCCGTGCGCGCAGCGATTTCAGGAAGCCTTCGTTGCGGCTCAGTTCGCGTGCTTCGCGCTCGGTGATCAGGCCGCGTGCTTCGAGTTCGCGCCACGAACTGCCGAACCCGGCCGCCTGGGTGATCCACAAAATCAGTTGAAGATCGCGCAGGCCGCCCGGGCTTTCCTTGATATTCGGTTCCAGCGCATACGGCGTGTCCTGGAACTTGGCGTGACGTTGACGCATTTCCAGGACTTTGGCCTGGAAAAACGAGCGCGGATCGAGCGCCGCGCGGTAATGCGTCGCGAAGCCTTCGAACAGCGGCGTGCTGCCGGTGATCCGGCGCGCTTCGAGCAGCGAAGTGCGCACGGTGACGTCGTTCTCGGATTCTTCGAGGCACTGCGACACGCTGCGCACGCTGCTGCCCAGCTCCAGACCGAGATCCCACGCGAGACCGATAAAGCGCTCGATGCGCGCTTCCAGATGCTCGACGGGCTCGTCCGGCAGCAACACGAGGATGTCGATGTCGGAATGCGGCGCGAGTTCGCCGCGCCCGTAGCCGCCGACCGCAAGCAGCGCCAGTTCGTGCGGCAGATCGCACGCGTTCCACGCCTTGCGCAACGTGTTGTCGGTGATGCGCGCGAGCGTCTGCATCAACGGATCGACGTTGGTCGACGCCTTGAAACGCTCCAGCAGCCGGTTTTTGGCTACCTTGTAGTCCGCTTTGAGCGAGGTGGCATCGGGAGGGGCGACGGCGGAAACACTACTCATAAGCGGGCGGCGAAAGGGCGGTGACGGTCAGGCTGCGGTGGTGACGGCAACGATGGGCGGACGCGCAGGCGTTCCCGCCGACACGGTCAGCACGTCGTAACCGGTTTCGGTGACGAGCACGGTGTGTTCCCATTGCGCGGACAGGCTGCGGTCCTTGGTTTTCACGGTCCATTGATCGGGCATCGTGCGGATGTCGCGGCGGCCGGCGTTGATCATCGGCTCGATCGTGAAAATCATGCCGGCTTGCAGTTCGAGCCCGGTGCCGGGGCGGCCGTAATGCAGGATCTGCGGATCTTCGTGGAACACGGTGCCGATGCCGTGGCCGCAATATTCGCGCACCACGCTGTAGCCTTTGCCTTCGGCGTGCTTCTGGATTGCATAGCCGATATCGCCGAGATGCGCACCCGGGCGCACCTGGTCGATGCCGATCCACATGCATTCGAAGGTGGTTTGCACCAGCCGCTTCGCCATGATCGACCCTTCGCCGACGATGAACATGCGGCTCGTGTCGCCGAAATAGCCGTCCTTGATCACGGTGACGTCGATATTCAGCGCGTCGCCGTTCTTCAGCGCCTTTTCACCGGGAATGCCGTGACAGATCACGTCGTTCACGGAAATGCAGGTGGCTTTCGGGTACGGCGGATAGCCGGGCGGCTGATAGTTCAGCGGCGCGGGCACCGTGCCCTGTTCCTTGAGCATGTATTCGTGACACAGACGGTCGAGTTCGCCCGTGGTCACGCCGGCCTGAATATGGGGCGTAATGAAATCCAGCACCTCGCTGGCGAGGCGGCAGGCGACGCGCATCTGCGCGATATCGTGTTCGTTTTTGAGCGTAATAGCCATGAGTCGGGCCTGAAATGCGATTATTTCGGGATTATCGCACCATCTGTCTGCTGCCGCAGGCTTTTGCGAGCGGTGCGGGATGGCTGGCGGCGTTGTCGGCGGGGCTTTCGGGCGATCCCGGCAGGCTGCGGTAAATCATGCCGCAGCGCTGTTTGGCAGATGGGGATCGATCATTGCGCGGAAGGTGCAACCCGGTTGTGCGACAGGCGATCCAGCCGGTTGAGTCTACCGATAGTCACGTGCTATAATCTTTGGCTAAGTCGCCAGTTGCGCGCATTTTTTGTGCGTGTGATTCATGGGTTTGACATCGGCGCAATCCGAAAATGTTGCGGATTCAGGTTCGGGAAAACCGGGTCGAAGGTTCGTGCGGATTGTGTGGTGCGCGGTGGAATGAATGACGGCTCGAAGCGGTGGTTGCCTACGCTGCGGGTCGGGTAGTAAAGCAGTATCTCAGGCAACCAATTCGCAAGCCGGCGCACCCAGGGTGTCGGTCGCGCTGAACGACCCGAAATAGCGGGCGCGGCGCGGTCGATACGGCAGCCGGCTTAAGACCCAACCCTCGCGGAGAATTCTCATGGCAGTTACCATGCGCCAAATGCTGGAAGCCGGTGTCCACTTCGGTCACCAAACGCGCTTCTGGAACCCGAAGATGGCCCCCTTCATCTTCGGTCATCGCAACAAGATTCACATTATCAACCTCGAAAAGACGCTGCCGATGTACAACGACGCACTGAAGTACGTGCGTCAGCTGGCAGCCAATCGCGGCACGATTCTGTTCGTCGGTACGAAGCGTCAATCGCGTGACACGATCGCTGAAGAAGCGGCGCGCGCAGGTATGCCGTACGTCAACGCACGCTGGCTCGGCGGCATGCTGACCAACTTCAAGACGCTGAAGGTATCGATCAAGCGCCTGAAGGACATGGAAGCAGCAGTTGAGTCGGGCGAAACCGAACGCATGAGCAAGAAGGAAGCGCTGCTGTTCGAACGCGAAATCGCCAAGCTGCAAAAGTCGATCGGCGGCGTGAAGGACATGGGCGGCATTCCTGACGCGATTTTCGTCGTCGACGTCGGTTACCACAAGATTGCTGTCACCGAAGCGAACAAGCTCGGCGTGCCGGTTATCGCCGTGGTCGACACGAACCACTCGCCGGAAGGCATCGACTACGTCATCCCGGGTAACGACGACGCGAGCAAGGCTGTCGCGCTGTACACCCAAGGCGTGGCCGACGCGATCCTGGAAGGCCGTGCGAACGCAGTGAACGAAGTGGTTGTTGCTGCTCGCGGCGGTGACGGCGACGAGTTCGTCGAGGTCAACGCGGAAGCGTAAAGCTGCCCCGTGTCCGGCAAAAAAGGGGGCTTTCTACAGGCCCCCTTTTTTTAAGTCGCGGCACTTTGCTGTTTAGCGGGTAGGGCGGGTAAAAATACTCGCTGCAGCGGAAACGAATTCTTGTCGCCGGCATCGAATGCGGGCGACGTGTGAAAGACAGACCCAAGGAGCGAATGATGGCGGCAATTACCGCAAGCATGGTTGCAGAACTGCGCGGCAAGACCGATGCGCCGATGATGGAATGCAAGAAGGCGCTGACGGAAGCCGACGGCGATATGGCGCGCGCTGAAGAGCTGCTGCGCGTGAAGCTGGGCAACAAGGCCAGCAAGGCAGCATCGCGCGTGACGGCTGAAGGCGTGATCGCATCGTTTATCGGCAGCAACGCCGGCGCGATCGTCGAACTGAACTGCGAAACCGACTTCGTTTCGAAGAACGACGACTTCCTCGCATTCTCGAACAAGATCGCTGAACTGGTCGCTACGCAAAACCCGGCTGACGTCGCTGCGCTGTCGGCACTGCCGTTCGAAGGCTCGACCGTCGACGCGGTCCGTCTCGCACTGGTCGGCAAGATCGGTGAAAACCTGTCGATCCGCCGTTTCGTGCGTTTCGAAACGTCGAACAAGCTGGCAGCGTACCTGCACGGCACGCGTATCGGCGTGCTGGTCGAGTACACCGGCGCGGACGAGCAGGTCGGCAAGGACGTGGCGATGCACATCGCTGCAATGAAGCCGGTTTCGCTGTCGGCTGACGAAGTCCCGGCAGATCTGATCGCCAAGGAACGCAGCATCGCTGAACAGAAGGCTGCTGAATCGGGCAAGCCGGCTGAAATCGTCGCCAAGATGGTCGACGGCAGCGTGCAGAAGTACCTGAAGGAAGTGTCGCTGCTGAACCAGACGTTCGTTAAGAACGACAAGCAGACGATCGAACAGATGCTGAAGGCAGCAAGCTCGAGCGTGCAGAAGTTCGCGCTGTTCGTGGTCGGCGAAGGCATCGAGAAGAAGCAGGACGACTTCGCAGCTGAAGTGGCCGCGCAAGTGGCTGCTGCAAAGCAGCAATAAGCGGTACCGCAGTACAGTAGCAAGTTTGACCCGCGGCGCAGCAAGACTTCGCCGCGGTCGGCAGCGCCGCAAGGTCGCGCGCGGATCGATCTCCGTGTCGCGGCCGCCTGGCGCGGTCCGGGCCAAACCGTGAGCGTTTTGTCCGGCCGTGAATTTGGCGGCGCTTGCCCGAATCAGCATTTCACCCCTACAGTTCCACGTTGTTGCCCTAATCTGCGCGATCCGGATACCTCTATGCCCACTGCCTACAAACGCGTCCTGCTTAAACTCTCCGGCGAAGCCCTGATGGGCGATGATGCCTTCGGCATCAATCGCGCGACGATCGAAAGAATGGTTGCGGACGTGGCCGAAGTGGTCCGAATGGGCACGCAACTGGCCGTCGTGATCGGTGGCGGCAATATTTTCCGCGGCGTCGCGGGCGGTGCGGCCGGTATGGACCGCGCCACGGCCGACTACATGGGTATGCTCGCCACGATGATGAACGCGCTCGCGCTGCAGGATGCGATGCGCCACGCGGGCATCGAAGCGCGCGTGCAATCGGCGCTGCGCATGGATCAGGTCGTGGAGCCCTACATTCGCCCCCGCGCGATCCGCCAGCTCGAAGAAGGCCGGGTCGTGATTTTCGCAGCCGGTACCGGCAACCCGTTCTTCACGACGGATACGGCCGCTGCACTGCGCGGCTCGGAAATCGGCGCGGAAGTCGTGCTGAAAGCGACCAAGGTCGACGGCGTGTATTCGGCTGACCCGAAGAAAGATCCGACGGCGACGCGCTACACCACGATCAGCTTCGACGAAGCGATTGGACGCAATCTTCAGGTGATGGACGCGACGGCTTTTGCGCTGTGCCGCGACCAGAAACTGCCGATCCGCGTTTTTTCGATCGTCAAGCCCGGTGCGCTCAAACGAATCGTGCAAGGCGAGGACGAAGGCACGCTCGTCCACGTGTAAACTCTCGTTCACATAACGTGGGCTTTGACGCGAGCCCTGGCCGCCGCCCGCACTGCGCGCAGGCCGGCTCGCACCGTTTTGAAGGTTCGGAGGTTTAAAAATGTCTGTGGCTGATATCAGAAAGAGCGTCGATCAAAAAATGCAGCGCTCGATCGAAGCGTTCAAGACGGATCTGTCGAAGATCCGTACGGGCCGTGCCCACACGGGCCTGCTCGACCACGTCCAGGTCGATTACTACGGTTCGCCGGTACCGATCTCCCAGGTCGCGAACATGACGCTGATCGATGCACGCACGATCGGTGTGCAGCCGTGGGAAAAGAAGATGGTGCCGGTCGTCGAAAAGGCGATCCGCGACTCCGATCTCGGCCTGAACCCGGCTACCCAGGGCGATGTGATCCGCGTCCCGATGCCCGCGTTGACCGAAGAACGCCGCCGCGAGCTGACCAAAGTGGCCAGGGGCGAAGCCGAGTCGGCCAAGATCGCGGTCCGCAATTTGCGCCGTGATGCGAACGAGCAACTGAAAAAGCTCGTCAAGGACAAGGAAATCTCGGAAGACGACGAGCGTCGCGCCGTGGATGACGTCCAGAAGCTGACGGACAAGTTCGTGACCGAAATCGACAAGATGGTCACGACCAAAGAAGCCGAGATCATGACGGTCTGAGGCCGTCCGGCTTCCGTCTTTCTGTTCTCACTTCTTTTTGGCAGCTATTGTCCCGACGGCCATGACCTATACCAGCTCAACCGTTCGCGTGCCTGATGTCGCGGCGGTGCCGCGTCATATCGCGATCATCATGGACGGCAACGGCCGTTGGGCAACGCAACGCCGGCTGCCGCGCGTAGCGGGTCACACGCGCGGCGTCGACGCGGTGCGTGCGGCCGTCGAATCCTGCGCGCGACGCGGCGTCGAATATCTGACGCTGTTCGCGTTCAGCTCCGAAAACTGGCGTCGTCCGAACGAAGAAGTGTCGTTCCTGATGCGCCTGTTCGTCACCGCGCTGGAGCGCGAAATCGGCAAGCTGCACGCCAATGGCATCCGCCTGCGCGTGGTCGGCGACGTGTCGATGTTCAATACGCGCATTCAAGACCTGATTCGCCGCGCCGAAACCAAAACGGCACGCAACACCCGCCTGACGCTGACCATCGCCGCCAATTACGGCGGGCGCTGGGACATCATGCAGGCCGCGCAAAAGCTCGCTGAGCAAGCCGCGCAAACCGGCCAGGCCGAAGAAATCACCGAAGAATCCTTCGCCGACCATCTGGCTATGGCTTACGCGCCGGAACCGGACCTGTTTATCCGCACCGGCGGCGAGCAGCGCATCAGTAACTTCCTGCTGTGGCAACTCGCTTACACCGAGTTCTATTTCACCGACGTCTTCTGGCCCGACTTCGATGCCGACGCGCTCGGTCATGCCATCGCCTCTTACACAGAGCGTGAGCGCCGTTTTGGCCGCACCAGCGCTCAGCTCGAACCGCAATCGCAAAACGTCGATTCGCTTCCATGCTAAAAACCCGTGTTATCACGGCGATCATTCTGTTGGCCGTGTTCTTGCCGGTCACGCTGTTCGCGCCGATCGGCGCATTCGGCGCACTGATCGCCTTCGTCGTCGTATTCGCTGCGTGGGAATGGGCGCGTCTGCTGAAGTTGAGCGGCGCGGGTCCCGTCGTCTATGCGCTGGTCGCGGCTGTCGCGCTGGTCGCAAGCACGCGGCTCGGCATCGGCCTGACGCCGGCGTTGCCGTTTTTCGAAGCGTCGTCGATCTTCTGGATTCTGGTCGGGCCGTTCGTACTGCGTCGCAAGCCTGTGCTCGCGCAAGGTGCATGGCGCATGTTCCTGCTGATCGCCGGGATTATCCTGTTCGTGGCCTGCTGGCACGCGCTGGTGGCGGCCCGGATGACCGGCGTGCCGTTCGTGCTGTCCCTGCTGCTAGTGGTGTGGCTGGCCGATATCGGCGCATACTTCGCCGGTAAGGCGTTCGGGCGCAACAAGCTTGCGCCGTCTATCAGTCCCGGCAAGACCTGGGAAGGCGCGCTGGGCGGCTGGCTGATCGTCATGATTGTAGGTGGAACGGCTGCGTTTCTGCATACGTTCGAGCCAACCCTGTATTCTGCGCTGCTGGAGCGCCTCGGCGCGTTCCGCGCGCTGGTTGCGCTGACGTTGCTGGTGGTTTTCAGCGTCGTCGGCGATCTGTTCGAGTCGATGATGAAACGTCAGGCCGGGGTGAAAGATTCCAGCGGTCTGTTGCCGGGGCATGGCGGTGTCCTCGATCGCATCGACGCATTGTTGCCCGTGTTGCCGCTAGCCATGCTAGTGCTGCAACTCGGCTAGAGAAAGAGATATGCAAAAACGTCTGACACTGCTCGGTTCCACGGGCTCGATTGGAGACAGCACGCTCGACGTCGTCGCGCGTCATCCGGAACGCTTTTCGGTCTACGCGCTCACCGCGCATCGCAATGGCGACAAGCTCGTCGAGCAATGCCTGCGCTTCAAGCCCGAAGTCGCCGTCGTCGGCGATGCCGACACCGCGGCGAAGGTCGCGGCGCGACTGCGCGAAGCGGGCAGCACCACTGAAGTCACCTACGGCCCGCAATCGCTAGTCGACGTGTCGGAAAACGACGCGTGCGACACCGTGGTCGCGGCGATTGTCGGCGCGGCGGGTCTCGCGCCCAGCCTCGCGGCCGCACGTGCCGGCAAGCGCATCCTGCTCGCCAACAAGGAAGCGCTGGTGATGTCCGGCGCGATCTTTATGGACGCGGTGCGCGACAACGGCGCGGTCTTGTTGCCGGTGGACAGCGAACA
Source organism: Paraburkholderia sp. (assembly GCF_028283785.1). Taxonomy (GTDB): domain Bacteria; phylum Pseudomonadota; class Gammaproteobacteria; order Burkholderiales; family Burkholderiaceae; genus Paraburkholderia. The sequence continues at coordinate 1,069,910 of NZ_JAPWKB010000019.1, forward strand.
CAACGCCATCTTCCAATGTCTGCCGCGCGAAGCCGCGCTGCACGGTGGCGTATCGAAAATCATCCTGACTGCGTCGGGCGGCCCGTTCCGCATGCGCGAACCGTCGACGCTCGCGAACGTCACGCCGGAAGAAGCGTGCAAGCACCCGAACTGGGTGATGGGCCGCAAGATCTCGGTCGATTCCGCGACGATGATGAACAAGGGTCTCGAAGTCATCGAGGCGCACTGGCTGTTCAGTCTGCCGGGCGAACGGATCGAAGTGCTGATTCATCCGCAAAGTGTGATTCATTCGCTGGTGTCGTACGCGGACGGTTCGGTGCTCGCGCAACTCGGCAACCCCGACATGCGTACGCCGATCGCGCACGCGCTCGCGTTTCCCGAGCGTGTCGATTCCGGCGTCGCGCAACTCGATCTAGCCGAGATCGCGTCGCTGTCGTTCGAAAAGCCCAATTACACGCGGTTCCCGTGTCTCGCGCTCGCCATGAAGGCGCTGGCCGAAGGCGGCCTCGCCAGCGCAGCGCTGAATGCAGCTAACGAAGTCGCCGTCGATGCGTTCCTGTCGCGCAAGATCGGTTTCATGGCCATCGCCGAAGTCGTGGATTCCGTGCTGAACGCATTGCCGAACGGTAGTGCGCACGCGCTGGAAGACGTGATTGGCGCCGACGCCGCCGCGCGTCGCGCCGCGACCGACATCATCGAGCGTCTGCCGGTAGACGCTCGTCGCCCGGAACGCGCCATCCAGTGAGGCGCACATGAATCTGCTGATCGAAATCGTTGCCTTCGCCGTCGCGATCGGCGTGCTGGTGGTCGTCCACGAGTACGGCCATTACAGCGTCGCGCGTCTGTGCGGCGTGAAAGTGCTGCGCTTTTCGATTGGCTTCGGCAAACCGCTGCTGCGCTGGGTCAGCCCGAAAACGGGCACTGAGTGGACGGTCGCGGCATTGCCGCTGGGCGGTTTCGTGAAGATGCTCGACGAGCGCGAAACCGAACGGCAGATTCCGCCTGAAGATCTGGAGTACGCGTTCAACCGGAAATCGGTTGCACAACGGTTCGCGATCGTCGCGGCCGGACCGGTGGCTAACTTCATTCTCGCCATCGTGCTGTTCGCGGTGGTGTTCGGCACAGGCGTGTCCGAGCCTGCGGCAATCGTTGCGGCGCCGGCATCGAACACCGCCGCCGCGCGCGCCGGTTTCGACGGCGGCGAAACCATCGTTGCCGTGCGCGATGCAGATGGCGATAACGCGAGCCAGTCGTCGCCGGTCCGTTCGTGGTCCGACTTGCGCTGGAAGCTGCTCGGCGCGGCGTTCGACCATAAGCGTCTGGTGTTGAGCGCGAAGGACGGGCGCGGCACGTTCGATTTCCCGCTCGACCTGAGTGGGATCACGGACAAGGACGTCGACGACGACTTCATGTCGAAGCTGGGCTTCGAGCCGGGCGGCGGCAAGCTGATCGTGGCGGGCGTGCAGCCGGGCAGCGCGGCCGAGCGTGCGGGTCTGAAGGCCGGCGATCGTCTGCAGGCCGTCGATGGCGCGCCTGCCGACAACGCTACGGCGTTTATCGGCTACATCAAGGCGCACGCCGACAAGCCGGTCACGCTGCGAATCGAGCGTGGCGCGCCAGCCGATGCGCGTAGCGACACGGCGCAGGCCACGGCCGGCGAGACCAAGGATATTGCGATCGTGCCGCTCGCGCAGCGCGACGACGCAACCGGGCAGCAGGTCGGCCGGATCGGCGCGGAACTCGCGACGCACGTGCCGTCGATCGACGTCCGTTATGGTCCGGTCGAGAGTGTCGAACTGGGTGCGCGACGCACGTGGGATCTTTCCGTTTATTCCATCAGAATGTTCGGCCGGATGGTCATCGGCGAGGCTTCTTTAAAGAATCTGTCAGGCCCAGTAACGATTGCAGACTATGCAGGTAAGAGTGCGCGGCTCGGCCCATCGGCATTCCTGTCGTTTCTGGCGCTGATCAGTATCAGCCTCGGCGTGCTGAATCTGTTACCGATTCCCGTTTTGGACGGGGGTCATCTGTTATATTATTTGGTTGAAGCTGTAACCGGCAAAGCCGTTTCGGATCGATGGCAGCTTGTGCTTCAAAGAGCGGGGCTTGTCTGTATCGTCGCACTGTCGGCGATCGCGCTTTTCAACGATCTGGCTCGTTTAATCCATTTTTAAATTGTCCGGCGGCGCTCACGATGGCGACCGTCCGGCCTGATGCAGCTATACACACTGGGGAAGCACGTTGTTTAAACCTCATCGCTTTGTTCCTAAGACGGTTGTAGCCGCGGCATTCGCCGCTCACGGGCTGGTGGCTCACGCGACGACACCTTTCAAGGTGCAAGACATCCGGATCGAGGGGTTGCAACGCGTCGAGCCGGGTACCGTGTTCGCGTACCTGCCGATCAAGCAAGGCGACACCTTTACGGACGACAAGGCCTCGGAGGCCATCCGCGCACTTTACGCAACGGGCTTCTTCAACGACGTCAAGATTGCAGCCGAAGGCAGCGTCGTCGTGGTCCAGGTTCTCGAACGTCCGGCTATCGGCACGATCGATTTCTCCGGCATCCATGAGTTCGACAAGGACAACCTGACCAAGGCATTGCGCGCGGTCGGTCTGTCGCAAGGTCGTTACTACGACAAGGCACTGGTCGACAAGGCCGAGCAGGAACTCAAGCGTCAGTACCTGACGCGTGGTTACTACGCAGCCGAAGTCACCACCACGATTACGCCTATCGACCGCAACCGCGTGTCGGTGCTGTTTTCGGTGGCGGAAGGTCCGAGCGCGAAGATCCGTCAGATCAACTTCATCGGCAACAAGGCGTTCAGCACCGGTACGCTGCGCGATGAAATGCAGCTGTCCACGCCGAACTGGTTCTCGTGGTACACGAAGAACGACCTGTACGCGAAAGACAAGCTGACGGGCGACCTCGAAAACGTTCGTTCGTACTACCTGAATCGCGGTTACCTCGAGTTCAGCATCGAATCGACCCAGGTGTCGATCTCGCCGGACAAGAAGGACATGTATCTGACCGTCGCCTTGCACGAAGGTCAGCCGTACACCATTTCGAGCATCAAGCTGGCCGGCAATCTGCTGGACCGCGAAGCCGAACTGAACAAGATCGTCAAGATCAAGTCGGGCGACCGCTTCTCGGCCGAAAAGCTGCAGGCCACCACCAAGGCCATCGTCGACAAGCTCGGCGAATACGGCTATGCGTTTGCGACGGTCAATGCGCTGCCGCAGATCGATCAGGAACATCACACGGTCGATCTGACGCTGCAAGTCGATCCGAGCCGCCGCGTGTATGTGCGCCGGATCAACGTGGTCGGCAATACGCGTACGCGTGACGAAGTGGTGCGCCGCGAAATGCGCCAGCTTGAAAGCTCGTGGTTCGATTCGAACCGTCTCGCGCTGTCGAAAGACCGGATCAACCGTCTGGGCTACTTTACCGATGTCGACGTGACGACCACGCCGGTCGAAGGTACGCCCGACCAGGTCGATGTCGATGTGAAGGTTGCTGAAAAGCCGACGGGCGCGATCACGCTTGGCGCGGGTTTCTCGTCCACCGACAAGGTCGTGCTTTCGGCCGGTGTGTCGCAAGACAACGTGTTCGGTTCGGGTACGAGTCTCGCGGTCAACGTGAACACGGCGAAGACGTACCGTACGCTGACGGTCACGCAGGTCGATCCGTACTTCACGGTCGACGGCATCAAGCGTATTACCGACGTCTATTACCGCACGTATCAGCCGCTGTACTACTCGACGGATTCGAGCTTCAAGATCGTGACGATCGGTGGCGACCTGAAGTTCGGCGTGCCGTTCTCCGAAGTCGACACCGTTTATTTCGGCGCCGGCCTCGAACAGAATCAGCTCGACGTCGACAGCACGACGCCGGCTTCGTACAAGCAATACGTGCAGGATTTCGGCCGCGTGTCGAACAACGTGCCGCTGACGATCGGCTGGTCGCGCGACGCGCGTGACAGCGCGCTGGTGCCGAGCCGTGGTTACTTCACGCAGGCGAACGCCGAATACGGCACGCCGATCGGCAGTACCCAGTACTACAAGGCCGACTTGCAAGCGCAGTACTATTATTCGTTCTCGCGTGGCTTCGTGCTGGGCTTCAACCTGCAGGGCGGTTACGGTAACGGTCTCGGCGGCAAGCCGTATCCGATTTTCAAGAACTACTACGCGGGTGGTATCGGTTCGGTGCGGGGCTACGAGCCGAGCTCGCTGGGTCCGCGCGACAACACCACGAACGACCCGATCGGTGGTTCGAAGATGCTGGTCGGTAACATCGAGTTGACGTTCCCGCTGCCCGGCACCGGTTACGACCGTACGCTGCGCGTCTTTACGTTCCTCGATGGCGGTAACGTGTGGGCCGATGCAAGCGCGGCGGCGACGTCGATTGGCTCGAACGGTCTGCGTTACGGCTATGGTGTGGGTCTCGCGTGGATCTCGCCGATCGGCCCGCTCAAGCTCAGTCTGGGCTTCCCGCTGGTCAAGCATACGGGCGACCAGTACCAGAAATTCCAGTTCCAGATCGGGACGGCATTCTGATTGGACGGCCGGGTCAAGAACCCGGCCTCTTCACTGTATCGAGAGGATGACTTTGCTAACCGGTAAGTTTTCGAAACGTCTGGCATGCGCGCTGGTGCTGGCGGCAACTGTTGGCGCTGGCATGGCGCACGCGCAGGAAGCGCGGATCGCGGCCGTCAACTCCGACCGCATCCTGCGCGAATCGGTCACCGCCAAAGCGGCGCAGACCCGGCTCGAAGCGGAGTTCGCCAGTCGCAGCAAGGCGCTGGCCGACCTGGCGCAGAAGCTGAAAACGGATTCCGAGAATCTCGACAAGAACGGCGCGACAATGTCGGCATCGGCGCGTGCGCAGGCGCAGAGCGAACTGTCGGCAACCGACAGCACGTTCCAGCGCAAGCAACGCACGTATAACGAAGATCTGAACCAGCGCCGCAACGAGGAACTGGCTGCGGTGCTGGATCGTGCGAACAAGGTGATCAAGCAGATCGCCGAGCAACAGCACTACGACCTGATCGTTCAGGAAGCGGTGTATGTCAGCCCGCGCATCGATATCACCGATCAGGTGCTGAAGGCGCTTGCGGCGTCGGGCAGTGGCAACGGCACCAACTGAAAGCAGGAGCAGTACACGCATGGCATTCAAGCTCGAGGACATCGTCCAGCAGTTCGGCGGTGAAATAGTCGGAGATCGCACACAGCAGGTGGGCAGTCTCGCGCCGCTCGATCAGGCCGGCCCGAACCAGCTCGCGTTCCTCGCGAACCCGAAATACCTGTCGCAGGTCGAGACGACGCGCGCGGGTGCCGTGCTGATCAACGCGAACGACCTCGCCAAAGTCACTGCGCGCGACGGCCGTAACTTCATCGTCACACCCAATCCCTACGCTTACTTCGCGCGCATCGCTCAGGCGTTTATCGACATGAGCACGCCGAAGCCGTCGCCCGGCGTTCACGCCAGCGCGACGATCGACCCGTCCGCCACCATCGCCGCGAGCGCAGTGATCGGTCCGAACGTGACGATCGAAGCGGGCGTGGTGATCGGCGAAAACGTGCGGCTCGACGCGAATGTGTTCGTCGGCCGTGGCACGAGCATCGGTGCGGGTTCGCGTCTGTATCCGAACGTCGCCGTCTATCACGGTTGCAAACTCGGCGAGCGCGCAATCGTGCAAGCGGGCGCGGTGATCGGTTCGGACGGTTTCGGCTTCGCGCCGGATTTCGTCGGCGAAGGCGACGCGCGCACAGGTAGCTGGGTCAAGATTCCGCAAGTGGGCGGCGTGTCGATCGGGCCTGACGTCGAAATCGGCGCCAATACCACGATCGATCGCGGCGCGATGGCCGATACGATCATCGAAGAATGCGTGAAGATCGACAATCTCGTGCAGATCGGCCACAACTGCAAGGTTGGGGCCTACACGGTCATCGCCGGCTGTGCGGGGATCGCGGGCAGTACGACCATCGGCCGCCATTGCATGATCGGCGGGGCGGTGGGCATTGCCGGCCACGTCACGCTGGCGGATTATGTGATCGTCACGGCCAAATCGGGCGTGTCGAAGTCGTTGCTGAAGCCTGGCATGTACACGAGCGCATTTCCGGCCGTGGATCACGCCAGCTGGAACAAAAGCGCGGCATTGCTGCGCAACATCGACAAATTGCGCGAGCGGATCAAGGCACTCGAAGCCTCGGCCGCCGCGAACGGCTCCGGCGACAAAGCCTGAGTTCGTGACTGGGTTTGCGTGGCGTGCGCCGGATACGGCAAGGGTAACCGGCCACATCCGGCACGCTACATCGCGTCATGCCGCGTCGTTATGCTCCGTCTTGGGGCACGCGGAGCGGCATCGGCCGCATTCTCAGGTTGGTCCCAGGTAGCGCGCGGACGGTAATCGCATCATCATCGCGCAGTATCCGGCGGTCTGTGGGCCTGGCCCGTCTCGCCGGAGTTGGATGGTAGTGATCGCGGTAGAGCTTGCGTCAGAAGTCGCAGCAACACAGCACAAACCGAGCGCGTACCCGACCGGTACACATCGGGCAGGCATCAGGCACGCGGCGCCACCTGCCTTCTTCAGCGTCCGCAGTCATCATCGCGCAGTCAATGCGTGAGCAGAAATACCATGAGCACCGAAAAAATCAATCTCGACATCCATAACATTCTCAAGCTGCTGCCGCATCGCTACCCGATCCTGCTGGTCGACCGGGTGCTCGAACTCGAGCCGCACAAAAGCATCAAAGCGCTGAAGAACGTGACGATCAACGAGCCGTACTTCATGGGCCATTTCCCGAACCGTCCGGTGATGCCGGGTGTACTGATTCTGGAAGCGCTCGCCCAGACGGCAGCGTTGCTGACGTTTTCGGAAGAGCCGCACGATCCCGCGAACACGCTGTATCTGTTCGTCGGCATCGACAACGCGCGCTTCAAGCGCGTGGTTCAGCCAGGCGATCAGCTGATCCTGAACTGCACGTTCGAGCGCCATATGCGCGGCATCTGGAAGTTCAAGGCACGGGCGGAAGTGGACGGTCAGGTGGCGGCAGAAGCCGACCTGATGTGCGCAGTCCGCAACGCAGATAGCGAATAACGCGCAGCAGCGGGCATATCGAGGCGCGCCAGCAACGGATGACCGGTCAGCGGCCAGGTCGCGCGGCATCCAGGTCAATGCAACAGTTTCAGAAGCGAGGACGCATGAGCAGGATTCATCCTACTGCGATCGTCGAGCCGGGCGCACAACTCGACGAGACCGTCGAAATCGGACCGTACGCGATCGTCGGTCCGCACGTGACGATCGGCGCACGCACGACGGTCGGTTCGCACAGTGTGATCGAAGGTCACACGACGATTGGCGAAGACAACAAGATCGGTCATTACGCGTCGGTCGGCGGTCGTCCGCAAGACATGAAGTACAGGGACGAGCCGACCCGGCTCGTGATCGGCAACCGCAACGTGATCCGCGAGTTCACCACGATCCACACCGGCACGGTGCAGGATTCGGGCGTGACCACGCTCGGCGACGATAATTGGATCATGGCGTACGTTCACCTCGGTCACGACTGCCACGTCGGCAGCAACGTGATCCTGTCGAGCAATGCGCAAATGGCCGGCCACGTGACGATCGGCGACCACGCGATCGTCGGCGGCATGTCGGGCGTGCACCAGTTCGTGCGGATCGGCGCGCATTCGATGCTCGGCGGCGCTTCGGCGCTGGTGCAGGACATCCCGCCGTTCGTGATCGCCGCGGGCAACAAGGCGGAACCGCACGGCATCAACGTCGAAGGTTTGCGCCGTCGCGGTTTCTCGGCGGAAGCGATCTCGGCGCTGCGCACCGCGTATCGGGTGCTGTACAAGAACGGCCTGTCGCTCGAAGAAGCGAAGCTGCAACTGCGTGACCTCGCGTCCGCAGGCGGCGACGGCGATGCTCCGGTGCAGGCGTTGCTGGCCTTCGTCGAAGCGTCGCAGCGCGGCATCATCCGCTGACGATGGCGCTTCAACCCACTCCGCTGCGGCTTGCAATGGTGGCCGGCGAACCATCCGGCGACCTGCTCGCGGCGTCGCTGCTCGGCGGCCTCGCGAGCCGTTTGCCGGAGGGCACGCAGTACTACGGCATCGGCGGCCCGCGCATGAACGCGACCGGTTTCGACGCGCATTGGCCGATGGAAAAGCTGACGGTGCGCGGCTATGTCGAAGCACTGAAGCATATTCCCGAGATTCTGGGCATCCGCAACGACCTGAAGCGTCAATTGCTGGCCGAACCGCCGGCGGCGTTCATCGGTGTCGATGCGCCCGATTTCAATTTCGGGCTCGAGCATCCGCTGCGCGACGCCGGTATCCCGACCATCCATTTCGTCTGTCCGTCGATCTGGGCGTGGCGGGGCGGGCGCATCAAGAAGATCGCGAAAGCGGTCGATCACATGATGTGCGTGTTCCCGTTCGAAACCGCGCTGCTCGAAAAAGCGGGCATTTCGGCGTCGTATGTCGGCCATCCGCTGGCTGACGAGATTCCGCTGGTGCCCGATACGCTGGCCGCGCGCCGCACGCTCGGCATTGCCGAAAGCGGTCCGGTGATCGCGGTGTTGCCGGGCAGCCGGCGTTCCGAAATCGAGCTGATCGGACCGACGTTTTTCGACGCAATGGAATTGATGCAGCAGCGCGAGCCCGGTCTGCGCTTCGTGATGCCTGCGGCGACGCCGGCGCTGCGCGCGTTGCTGCAACCGCTGGTGGACGCGCATCCGAATCTCGCGCTGACCTTGACCGAAGGTCAGTCGCAGGTCGCGATGACGGCCGCCGACGCGATTCTGGTCAAAAGCGGCACGGTCACGCTCGAAGCCGCGTTGCTGAAAAAGCCGATGGTGATTTCGTACAAGGTGCCCTGGTTGACCGGCCAGATCATGCGTCGTCAGGGGTATCTGCCGTACGTGGGGCTGCCGAACATTCTGGCCGGGCGTTTCGTCGTGCCGGAAATTCTTCAGCATTTCGCGACGCCGGAAGCGCTTGCCGAAGCCACGCTGACGCAGCTTCGCGACGAAGCGAACCGCCGTACGCTCACCGAGATTTTCACGGAAATGCATCACGCGCTGAAGCAGAACACCGCGCAGCGCGCCGCTGAAGCCGTGGCGCGCGTGCTGGAAACGCGCGGCAAGGTGCGCGCGTGACCGACGTTCGCTTCTCGCGCAAGGCAGCTGCGGCCGCGGCTGCACTCGCGCAATCCGGGCTGAATTTCGATTCTCCGGACGAAATCGTTTGTGGCGTCGATGAAGCCGGGCGAGGCCCGCTGGCTGGTCCGGTAGTCGCGGCGGCGGTGATTTTCGATCCGTCGCGCCCGATGATTCGCGGGCTCGACGATTCGAAGGTGCTCAGCGCGAAGAAGCGTGACGAGTTGTACGACAAGATCGTCGATCGTGCGCTCGCGTATTGCGTGGCATCGGCAACGGTCGAAGAGATCGACACGCTCAATATCCTGCACGCCACGATGCTCGCAATGAAGCGCGCGGTGGAAGGACTGTCGGTCGCGCCGACGCTCGCGAAAATCGACGGTAATCGCTGCCCGACGCTCAGTATCCGCAGCGAAGCGATTATCGGCGGCGACGCGAAGGTGAAGTCGATTTCGGCGGCGTCGATTCTCGCCAAGGTCACCCGCGACCGGATGCTGCTGCAATTGCACCAGGAATTTCCGGTCTACGGTTTCGACGCGCATTCCGGCTACGGCACGCCGCAGCATCTGGCGGCGTTGCGCGAGCATGGACCGTGCGCGCATCACCGGCGCTCGTTCGCGCCGGTACGCGAGGCGCACGTGCGCTTCGGCTTGCGTACCACGGCGTCAGGCGACGCGCTCGTGATGCCGGTGGCGCCCGCCATCGTGCAGACAGTGGAATGGACCCTCGACGACGATCCGTTCGACGAAACCGGTCGCCACGCCAAACCATTCTGATCTTTGCCGGAGCGTGGTTCGACACTACGCTTCGACTGTTCTCCGCTTCACCCCCTTGATAAAGCCTCAGGCCGCCCGTGAAAGCCATCACATCACGCGATAACCCGCTCTACAAGCGTCTGAAGGCGCTCGCCGGCTCGACGCACCAACAGCGCCGCAGCGGCCACGCGCTGCTCGAAGGTTTCCATCTCGCCAGCACCTATCTCGACGTGGCCGGACAGCCGGAAACCTGCATCGTCACCGAAGGCGCGCTGCGTCACGACGAAGCGCAGGCGATCGTCGCCCGCATCGACGAACATCGGATCGTGACCTTGCCGGATGCGTTGTTCGGTCAGTTGTCGAACGTGGTGCACGGCGTCGGCATTCTGCTGGTGGTGCCGAAACTCGACGCGGCATTGCCCGAACGCGTGACGCAGACCTGCATGGTGCTCGACGGCGTTCAGGACGCGGGCAATGTCGGCTCAATCCTGCGCAGCGCGGCGGCCGCGGGCGTGCAGCAGGTGTTTTGCGCGCCGGGAACCGCATACGCGTGGTCGTCTAAAGTGTTGCGCTCGGGGATGGGCGCGCATTTTCTGCTGCAGGTATTCGAGGACGTCGAACCGCAGGCGGTGATCGCGCGTCTCGGCGTGCCTGTTGTCATCACGGATTCGCACGGCGCAGCCGCTATTTACGATTGCGATCTGGCGCGGCCGCTGGCCTGGGTGATGGGCAACGAAGGCGCGGGCGTGTCGCAAATCTGGCGCGATGCCGAGCCGTTGCGCGTGACGATTCCGCAACCGGGCGGGATGGAGTCATTGAACGTCGCCGCGGCTGCGGCGGTGTGCCTGTTCGAGCAATGCCGCCAGCAGCGCGTGAGCTGAGCGCAAACACTCGTGCAGTAAAAAAGCCGCTGACGTGGGACGTCAGCGGCTCTTTTATTTGCAGGGCGCGGGCGATCAACCCGCCCGCCAGACCCGCCAATCAGTACGCGGGCCGGTCGATCTTGATTTCCTGCAAGATCGTCGTGGCGATTTCCTCGATCGACTTGTGCGTCGACGACAGCCACTTGACCCCTTCGCGCCGCATCATCGCTTCGGCCTCGTTGATCTCGTAGCGGCAGTTTTCCGGTGCGGCGTACTTGCTGCCAGGACGCCGCTCATTGCGGATTTCCGACAGGCGCTGCGGATCGATCGACAGCCCGAACATTTTCTGACGATGCTCGAGCAGCGCCGACGGCAGCTTGCCGCGCTCGAAATCTTCCGGAATCAGCGGATAGTTCGCGGCCTTCACGCCGTACTGCATGGCCAGATAGAGGCTGGTCGGGGTCTTGCCGCTGCGCGACACGCCGACGAGGATCACTTCGGCGTCGGCGAGATTGCGGTCCGATTGACCGTCGTCATGCGCGAGCGAAAAGTTGATCGCCTCGATCCGGTTTTTGTATTCCTCGGTGTCGGCGTTCTGGTGGCCGCGGCCCATCGCGTGGCTCGACTTCAGCTCGAGTTCCTGTTCGAGCGGCTCGACGAAGGTCTGGAACATGTCCAGCACCAACGCGTTCGAGCCTTTGACGATCTGGTTCGACGCGCTGTCGACCAGCGTGCTGAACACGATCGGGCGACGGCCGTCCTGCTGGATCGCTTCGTTGATCTTTTCGAGCCGTGGCGTACGCCTTCTCGGTCGAATCGACGAAAGGCACGCGGACCAGACGGAATTTCTGGTCGAACTGGGACAGGATCGAGTGCGCGAAGGTTTCGGCAGTGATCCCGGTACCGTCGGAGACGATGAATACGGTGGGCGGCATCAGTGGAGGAGGGAACGTGAGCAGGCAATCGCTCGGGTCAATCATCGCCGCGCGACGGGTTGCCTGCCTACGGCCGGAGCGGGCCGCGCGGACAATCACATCGACGCGGCGCGCCGGGTACACCGCTTGCGCATCCAGCTGCCGGGGTAGGCCTCTCAAAAAGACCGACGGGCAGGTCGGGACGCGCTTCGAGGCGCAATTCTCGTCCGACTGTCACATTTTGAGAGTCGGCACGGTAGAATAGCGGCAACCTGTTGGATAAGCAATTGTGGACAAATCGCCGGTAACTGGCGGCTAACGTTCGCTTAAGTTCGTGTTACGCACTGCTTTTGCCGGTATTTCGTAATGAAAAACGGCTATTTCGGTAAATTGTGCCATCACATGAACCCCGTGTTCCGGCTGGCTTTTGGCGGTTCCCGCCATCAAAAGCCTGCGCGCCGCACGCAGCGATTGCTTCTCCAACAGGTTGTGCAAGACGCGGAATCCGTGCCTCCAATGGGCACGCCGCGTTCAAGCCCACTTGCACAACCGTGAATTTCTTTCACACTTAGGGGCTTGTATGACTAACGCAGTTAATGTCGCAAAGGATCAGGCGTATGTAGTTCCGTTCGAGCAGTTGCGGATGACCGATGTGGAAATTGTGGGCGGCAAGAACGCGTCGCTCGGCGAGATGATCAGTCAACTCGCCGAAGCGGGTGTTCGTGTGCCGACCGGTTTCGCCACGACGGCGCTGGCTTTCCGCGACTTTCTCACTCACAACACGCTGACAGAACGCATCGCCAAACGTCTCGAAACGCTCGACGTCGACGACGTGAAGGCGCTCGCCGAAGCGGGCAAGGAAATCCGTCAATGGATCGTCGATGCGCCGATGCAACCGCGCCTCGAAGAAGAAATCCGTGCGGGCTTCGTCACTCTGCAAAACAGCTCGCCTGAAGAACTGTCGTTCGCGGTGCGCTCGTCGGCCACCGCCGAAGATCTGCCCGACGCGTCGTTCGCCGGTCAGCAGGAAAGCTATCTGAACGTCGTCGGCATCGAAGACGTGCTCGACCGCATGAAGCACGTGTTCGCGTCGCTGTACAACGACCGCGCTATCTCCTATCGCGTCCACAAGGGCTTTACGCACGCTGAAGTCGCGTTGTCGGCGGGTGTGCAGCGCATGGTCCGCTCGGACGTCGGCGCAGCGGGCGTGATGTTCACGCTGGATACCGAATCGGGCTTCAAGGACGCCGTGTTCATCACGTCGAGCTATGGCCTGGGCGAAACCGTCGTGCAAGGCGCGGTGAATCCGGACGAGTTCTACGTCTTCAAGACCACGCTCGAACAGGGCAAGTACCCGATCATCCGTCGCTCGATCGGCTCGAAACTGATCAAGATGGAATTCACGAAAGCGGGCGAAGAAGGCCGCGTGAAGACCGTCGACGTGTCGCACGAGCAGCGCAACCGTTATTCGATCACCGACGAAGACGTGATCGAACTGGCGAAGTACGCCGTCATCATCGAGAAGCACTATCAGCGTCCGATGGACATCGAGTGGGGCAAGGACGGTCGCGACGGCAAGATGTTCATTCTTCAGGCACGTCCTGAAACGGTGAAGAGCCAGGCGGCGGGTAAGGCCGAACAACGTTTCAAGCTGAAGGGTCAGTCGAACGTGCTGGCAACCGGCCGTGCAATCGGTCAGAAGATCGGTGCGGGTCCGGTGCGCGTGATTAACGATCCGTCGGAAATGGACCGTGTGCAGCCGGGCGACGTGCTGGTCGCCGACATGACCGACCCGAACTGGGAACCGGTGATGAAGCGCGCGTCGGCAATCGTCACGAATCGTGGCGGCCGGACCTGCCACGCGGCCATTATCGCGCGTGAGCTGGGCGTGCCGGCCGTGGTGGGTTGCGGCGACGCAACCGACGTGCTGAAGGAAGGCGCGCTGGTTACCGTCTCTTGCGCGGAAGGCGACGAAGGCAAGATCTACGACGGTCTGCTCGAAACCGAAGTCACTGAGATTCAGCGTGGCGAATTGCCGGAAATTCCGGTGAAGATCATGATGAACGTCGGTAATCCGCAGCTGGCGTTCGACTTCTCACAGTTGCCGAACAAGGGCGTGGGTCTCGCGCGTCTCGAGTTCATCATCAACAACAACATCGGCGTTCACCCGCGGGCGATTCTCGAGTACCCGAATATCGACGCGGATCTGAAGAAGGCCGTGGAAAGCGTTGCTCGCGGTCACGCATCGCCGCGCGCGTTCTACGTCGACAAGCTGACCGAAGGCATCGCGACGATCGGCGCGGCGTTCTATCCGAAGCCGGTGATCGTGCGTCTGTCCGACTTCAAGTCGAACGAGTACAAGAAGCTGATCGGCGGTTCGCGTTACGAGCCGGATGAAGAAAACCCGATGCTCGGTTTCCGTGGCGCGTCGCGCTACATCTCGGAAGACTTCGCGCAGGCATTCGAAATGGAATGTATCGCGCTGAAGAAGGTCCGCGAAGAAATGGGCCTCGACAACGTCGAGATCATGGTGCCGTTCGTGCGCACGCTGAAGCAGGCGGAGCGCGTCGTCGGGCTGCTGGCCAAGTACGGCCTGAAGCGCGGCGAAAACGGTCTGCGCCTGATCATGATGTGCGAAGTGCCGTCGAACGCGATTCTCGCCGAAGAGTTCCTGCAATACTTCGACGGTTTCTCGATCGGTTCGAACGACCTGACGCAGTTGACGCTGGGCCTCGACCGCGATTCCGGTATGGAACTGCTGGCGGTGGATTTCGACGAACGCGATCCTGCTGTGAAGTTCATGCTCAAGCGCGCAATCGAAACCTGCCTGCGCCTGAACAAGTACGTTGGTATTTGCGGTCAGGGCCCGTCGGATCATCCTGATTTCGCGCAATGGTTGACGGAAGAAGGCATTGCGTCGATCTCGCTGAATCCGGATACGATCATCGAAACGTGGCAGCAACTGGCTAAAGTGACGGCGAAGTAAATACCGGCGCCGGCATCTGGCGAATCATCATCAGGCGGGTGCGCGGCGGGATCGGAAGTTCGTGAAATTTCATCCCGCAGCGCACACAAAACGCTACAAAAAGCGCTGAAAACGCCGTTGAGCTTCGTGCTATAACACCCCGGTAACCCCGGGGTGTTTTGTTTTGTGGAGGTGCACGTGGCGATAAGCAGTTGGCTCTGGTGGGTCGGCGCGGGCGTGCTGGTGCTGTTCGAATTGTTGAGCGGCACGTTCTATCTGCTGATGATCGCGCTCGGTTTCATCGCAGCGGGTCTGGTGCGGGCGTTCGGCATCGGCATCGATGCGCAGATGGTTGTCGCGGCCATCGTGGCGCTCGCCGCCGTGTTGCTGCTGCGGCGTTCGCGGCTGGGCCGCAAGCCGCGTCAGGAAGCGCTACACAATCCCGATGTGAATCTCGATATCGGTCAAAACCTGACTGTCGATCACTGGCTCGACCGGCGCGCGCGCGTGAACTATCGCGGCGCGGCGTGGGACGTTCAACTCGCGCCCGGCGAACCGGAAGACGCGCGCAATTACACCATCACCGCGCTCGACGGAAGTTGTCTGGTGGTCGTCGCGCACCGGCAGGCGGTGAGTGCGTGATGCGCAAGACGCGCGTGAAAATTGCGACAGCGTGACGGACATGCTTCGCGCGCACAATAATTCCAACCATTTCTAAGGGGCAGGCGACATGGATTCCACTATCGTCGGTGCGGTGATCCTGATCATCGTTATCGTGTTGGCGGCGCAGACCATCAAGATCGTGCCGCAGCAACACGCGTGGGTGCTGGAGCGCGTCGGACGCTTTCACGGCGTGCTGACGCCGGGCCTGAATTTCGTGCTGCCGTTCGTCGACCGCGTCGCGTACAAACATATCCTGAAAGAAATTCCGCTCGAAGTGCCTAGCCAGGTGTGCATCACGCGCGACAACACGCAGTTGCAGGTGGACGGTGTGATCTATTTCCAGGTCACCGATCCGATGAAAGCGTCGTACGGGGCGAGCAATTTCGTGTTCGCGATCACGCAGCTGTCGCAGACCACACTGCGCTCGGTGATCGGCAAGCTCGAACTGGACAAGACCTTCGAGGAGCGCGATTTCATCAATCAGAGCATCGTGTCGTCGCTCGACGAAGCGGCGCAGAACTGGGGCGTCAAGGTGTTGCGCTACGAGATCAAGGATCTGACGCCACCGAAGGAAATCCTGCACGCGATGCAGGCCCAGATCACCGCCGAGCGCGAAAAGCGCGCGTTGATCGCGGCATCGGAAGGGCGCCGCCAGGAGCAGATCAATATCGCGTCGGGCGGTCGCGAGGCGGCCATCCAGAAATCCGAAGGCGAGCGGCAGGCGGCAATCAATCAGGCGCAAGGGCAGGCTTCGGCGATTCTCGCGGTGGCCGAAGCGAACTCGCAGGCCATTCAGAAGATCGCGGCGGCGATCCAGTCGGCGGGCGGGATGGAAGCGGTCAACCTGAAAGTCGCCGAGCAGTACGTGA
The DNA here is from genome assembly GCF_028283785.1 of Paraburkholderia sp. GTDB lineage: Bacteria > Pseudomonadota > Gammaproteobacteria > Burkholderiales > Burkholderiaceae > Paraburkholderia. The sequence continues at coordinate 1,086,104 of NZ_JAPWKB010000019.1, forward strand.
GCGCGTTCGGCAACCTGGCAAAGCAGGGCACGACGCTGATCGTGCCGGGCAACCTGGCCGACATGAGCACGATGATCGCGTCGGCGCTGACTATCGTCGATAAATCGAAAGGCCCGACTGTGCCGAATGCGCCGCATGCGCCGTCGCGTGACGGGCGGTGACAAACAGTGACGGCGGCTGACCTGATGCGCTGACAAGGCGTCCGCGCCGCCGCGCCGATGGCTGAGTCACGTGGCCGTCACACCGCATCACGCGAATAAAATCCGCGAATAAAAAAGCCCGCACAGTCTCTGTGCGGGCTTTTTTTCGTTGAAGTACCGTAGCGCGTCAGGTCGGATTGCGCATCAGACGGGCTTTTTCACGTTCCCAGTCGCGTTTCTTTTCGGTTTCGCGCTTGTCGTGCAGCTTCTTGCCCTTCGCGAGACCGATCTCGCATTTGACGCGGCCGCCCTTGTAGTGGAAGTTCAGCGGCACCAGCGTGTAGCCGCGCTGCTCGACCTTGCTGATCAGCTTGCTGATCTGTTCCGCGTGCAGCAGCAGCTTGCGCGTGCGCACGGGATCGGGATTGATGTGCGTGGATGCTTCCGGCAGCGGGCTGATGTGCGTGCCGATCAGAAACAGCTCGTTCTCCTTGATCACGACGTAGCCTTCCTTGATCTGGCCACGCCCCGCCCGCAGTGCCTTGACCTCCCATCCTTCGAGCACGAGGCCTGCTTCGTAGCGCTCTTCGACCGAATAATCGAAGAAGGCTTTTCTGTTGTCGATGATGCTCATGAATGGAAAGTGCCCAACTCGTTTAAAATTGCGATTTTAGCGCAGCGGCACCCGGAAAACCCGGGAAAGCTCGCGGCGCTTAGTCTACCCCGCTTGTTCACCCTCGCCGCGCGCTGTTCAATTTATGGCAGATGTCCAGAAAACCGTCCTGATACGCCACTCGGCGGAACAGATGTTCGACCTCGTCACCGACGTGGCCGATTACCCGAACTTCCTGCCCTGGTGCGGTGGTATCGAGATTCGCCGTCAGGATGAAACCTGCATGGAAGCGCGGATCGACATCAACTTCAAGGGTATCAAGCAGCACTTCGCGACTCGCAACAGCATGGAACGTCCGACCCGGATCGACATGGAATTCGCGGACGGCCCGTTCCGCAAGTTCACCGGCTACTGGCGCTTCACGCCGCTGCGCGCGGATGCCTGCAAGATCGAATTCGCGCTGCATTACGAGTTCACGAACATCCTGCTCGAAAAGCTCATCGGGCCGGTGTTCAGTCATATTGCGAACACCTTCGTCGAATCGTTCGTGAAGCGCGCGGACCAGCGCTACGGCAAAGGTTGAGCGCGATGCTGTCGATCGAAGTCTGTTATGCGCAGCCTGACGGTCAGGCGCTGATTCCCGTGATCTTGCCCGAAGGGGCGACCGTCAAGCAGGCGATCGACGCGAGCGGAATCGTCGCGCGCTTTCCGACGATCGATCTGTCGACGCAAAAGGTCGGCGTGTTCGGCAAGCTGAAGGCGCTCGATGCGCCGTTGGCCGATCATGATCGCGTGGAGATTTATCGTCCGTTGATCGTCGATCCGATGGCGGCGCGTCAGCGTCGTGTGCAGAAGTCGCGTAAGGACGGCTCGATCGAAGGGCGGCGGTGGCGTCACAAGGACGCGCGCTAGGCGAGTCGTCCTCGTGGCGTGATGGTCGGTCCGGTTTTCAATGCACGGGCGCTTGCGTCTGAGCGGCCTGAGTCGTGACGGCGGGTTCAGTCGCGGTTTCAGTGCCGGCTTCAGCGGCATCGTCGGAAACACACTTCGCCGGATTCGTCCCGTCGTCCGCATGCTGGCGCACCGACCAGCTGACGCCTGCGACCAGCAGCACGATGGCCGCCATTTCGAGCGGGCGCGGCATCCGGTGATCGTAGATAAACGCATAGAGCAGCGCGAACAGCGTTTCGAACACGATCATCTGGCCTGACAGCGTCAACGGCAGCCGCTTCGATGCGGCATTCCACAGCCCGTTGCCAAGCCACGACGCACCGATCGCGATTCCTAGATTCATCAGCCAGAACGTATGCCAGCGCGTGTCCGCGAGCGGCGCGGCGATGCTGCCCGACGGCAGGACCAGCACGACGAGCCACAGCAACGCACCGAGACCGCCGGTCACCACGCCCCACAACACCGACCACTCGTTGCCGCTGTAATGCGTCTGACGATTCAGATAGCGCGCGTTCTCCACCGCAAACCACGACCAGCACACGAGCGCGCCGAGCGCGCAGCCGATCCCGGCCAGTTTCGTCATCACGTCCACCTCGGGCCCGCTGGTGCTGGTGAAAACGTCGATGTTGATGCACACGATGCCGGCGATGACCGTCGCGAGCGGCCACGCGAGGCGCGCGAGCGGCACCGCGCCGTGATCGCGCCGGCCGAGCAGCGTAATGCTGACCGGCAACACGCCGATGATCAGCGAGGCCGGCGCAATCCCGACCAGATGCACGGAAAACGACAGCAGCACGTAGTAGAGCAGGTTGCCCGCGACCGCCAGTTTCACCAGCGCGACGAAATCCTCGCGGGTCAATCGCGCGAGCAGCGAGCGCGCGATCGGCAGCGCAGCGGCAAGCGACACCAGACCGTACATCACATAACGACCGGCGCTCAGTAGCATCGGTGAAAAATCGGGCAACATCCTCGGCACCAGAAACACCATGCCCCACAACGCCCCGGCCATTACGCCGTAAGCCACGCCACGCTGCATACATCCTCGATACGGAATACTGGAACGGTGCGCACTGTAGCGCGGCGTCGTGCCGCATGTCTTGTTCTATCGTGCACTGGCGCAATCGTGAAAGCGCCTGACGGTACGCCCGACGGCACCTCGACGGCGCACACGACCGGGCGCGCCGTCGGCCAGACGTGGCGGTAAGTTTGCCCGTATCGCCCGTCGCGACGGCGAACGCGCAAACGAAACCCGATCGAACGCGACCCGAACGGCGAAGCGAAATTCAAGCGGGTAAAAGCGTAAAAAAATCTATCGGAAACTTCCTAACCTGCTGTTCGTGCAGTGAAAACCGGGGAGGTATCGCGTATAATTCGCTTTTGCGCCTATAGGATTTGCCATGCGTCTGATCCAAAAAGCACTCACGTTCGATGACGTGCTCCTCGTCCCGGCTTTCTCCGACGTTTTGCCGCGCGACACCAGCCTGAAGACCCGGCTGACCCGCAACATTTCCCTGAACATGCCGCTCGTGTCCGCCGCTATGGACACCGTCACCGAAGGCCGCCTCGCGATCGCGATGGCGCAAATGGGTGGCGTGGGCATCATCCACAAGAATCTGACCCCGGCCGAACAGGCGCGCGAAGTCGCGAAGGTCAAGCGTTTCGAATCGGGCGTCGTGCGCGATCCGATCACGGTGCCGCCGCAAATGAAAGTGCGCGACGTGATGGCGCTGTCGCAGCAACATGGCATTTCCGGTTTCCCGGTGGTCGAAGGCGCGCAACTGATCGGCATCGTGACGAACCGCGATCTGCGTTTCGAAACCCGTTACGACGAACCGGTCCGCACGATCATGACGCCGCGCGAGCGTCTCGTGACCGTCAAGGAAGGCACGCCGCTGGCCGAAGCCAAGGCGCTGATGCACAGCCACCGCCTCGAACGCGTGCTGGTCATCAACGACGCATTCGAACTGCGCGGGCTGATGACGGTGAAAGACATCACCAAGCAGACCGAACACCCGGACGCATGTAAGGACGAACACGGCAAGCTGCGCGCGGGCGCGGCCGTGGGTGTCGGCGCGGACAACGAAGAGCGCGTGACGCTGCTGGTGCAGGCGGGCGTCGACGTGATCGTCGTCGATACCGCGCACGGTCACAGCAAGGGCGTGCTGGAGCGCGTGCGTTGGGTCAAGAAGACCTTCCCGCACGTCGAAGTGATCGGCGGCAATATCGCTACGGCGGATGCCGCGAAGGCATTAGTCGAATACGGCGCTGACGGCGTGAAGGTCGGAATCGGTCCCGGTTCGATCTGCACGACGCGTATCGTCGCAGGCGTGGGCGTGCCGCAAATCAGCGCAATCGCGAACGTGTCGGACGCGCTGAAGGGCACGGGCGTGCCGGTCATCGCCGACGGCGGCGTGCGGTTCTCGGGCGACGTCAGCAAGGCGCTGGCCGCCGGCGCGAACGCCGTGATGATGGGCAGCATGTTCGCCGGCACCGAAGAAGCGCCGGGCGACGTATTCCTGTATCAAGGCCGTCAGTACAAGTCGTACCGTGGCATGGGTTCGGTCGGCGCGATGAAGGACGGCGCGGCAGACCGCTACTTCCAGGACAACTCGGCCAATATCGACAAGCTCGTGCCGGAAGGCATCGAAGGCCGTGTCGCGTACAAGGGTTCGGTCAATGCAATCCTGTACCAGTTGATCGGTGGCGTGCGCGCGTCGATGGGCTACTGCGGTTGCCGCACGATCGACGAAATGCACGAGAAGGCGGCTTTCGTGGAAATCACGTCGGCCGGTATGCGTGAATCGCACGTGCACGATGTGCAGATCACGAAGGAAGCACCCAACTACCACGTGGACTAATCGCCAATGAAACCGTTGCTCCGCGCTGTACTGATCGTCGATGCGCTGGTGTTGCTGGCTTTTGGCCTGCTGTTTTTGCTGACACCGTGGACTTCGTTGTACAACGCGCTGCAACTGGTGCAGACGCAACCTGTGCTGGTCGGACAGGGTTTTGGGGTTGCCTTGATCGGGCTGGCGTGGCTTGCATTGCACGCATCGATCGACGGGGCGCTGACCACCACGGGGGCCAAGGTAATCGGTCACGTTACGTGGCTGACGGGTCTGCTGATGCTGGTCTGGCTGCTCGGGCTGCATACGCCGTCGCTGACGGGCTTCGGTCAGCTTGTCGCCGGTTTGACGGGCGCGGTGCTGCTGGTGCTCGGTCTGGGCAGCGTGAGGCTGTCGGGCGCGGTGCGCAAGCGGGAGCGGGTGCGGTTGGCTGAAGCCACCGCCGCCGGACGCGCAGAGCGGCGTGCGGAGAAAGACGTGGTCCGCGAACGCGAGGCGGAACGGGTTGCGCCGGGCTTCGGCGTGGCGCCGACGTCTGAGGTTCCGCCTGTTCGTGAGCCGATCGTCACTCAGGTCGATCCGGTGTACCGCACGAAGCCGATCGTCGAGCCGGTGCCGCCGTTGAATCCTGCTGCCGGGCTGAGCTCGGCGCATGTCGCCGGATCGTCGCGGCCGGTCGCGCCGTTGAGCGCACGTGAAGAGGCACGCATCGAGGAAGAGCAGTTGCGAGCGCGTGAAGAAGCGGCCAGAGAACGTGCCGCCGATGCTTCAACGGATCGCGCGACGGATGCTGCAACGCCCCGGCCGCCGCTTCGTGGTTGACGCGAGCCAGATTTCGCCGCGTCGTCCAGGTGCCGAATGCCGTGATGCGAGCGTGCGCCACTTGCGCCGCGGTCGTTGCGTCCAATGTGCCCGATTCACCCCAATGCCGGTTGTGTCGCTGCTTTTCAAGATGTCCCGTCGCCGGTCGTGCCGGCGGCCCAGCGCGCTGTCCACCGTCCAGACCGCTTTGAATTCGACGCCGCGCACTGTGCGCGGCTTTCTGTATCCGTTCTCTTTTGACACCGTCCGCTGCCATGCATGACAAGATCCTGATTCTCGACTTCGGTTCGCAAGTCACCCAACTGATCGCACGCCGTATCCGTGAAGCGCACGTGCTGTCGGAAATCCATCCGTACGACGTCAGCGACGACTTCATCCGCGAATTCGCGCCGAAGGGCGTGATCCTGTCGGGCGGCCCGAATTCGGTCGTCGACACCGACACGCCGCGCGCGCCGCAAAGCGTCTTCGAACTCGGCGTGCCGGTTCTGGGCATCTGCTACGGGATGCAGACAATGGCCGAACAACTCGGCGGCAAGGTCGATAACGGCCATATGCGCGAGTTCGGCTACGCGGAAGTGCGTGCGCGTAACCACACCAGTTTCCTCGATGGCATTCAGGATTTCGCGACGCCGGAAGGTCACGGCATGCTGAAAGTCTGGATGAGCCACGGCGACAAGGTGCTGGACATGCCGCCGGGCTTCCAGTTGATGGCGTCCACCGAATCCTGCCCGATCGCGGCGATGGCCGACGAAGCGCGCCACTTCTACGGCCTGCAATGGCACCCGGAAGTCACGCACACGGTGCAAGGCCGCGCGATGCTCGAACGATTCGTGCTCGGCATCTGCGATGCGAAGCCCGACTGGGAAATGGGCAATTACGTCGACGAAGCCGTCGAAAAGATCCGCGAGCAAGTCGGTAAAGAGCACGTCATCCTCGGTTTGTCGGGCGGCGTGGATTCGTCGGTGGCGGCGGCGTTGCTGCATCGCGCGATCGGCGATCAACTCACTTGCGTCTTCGTCGATCACGGCCTGCTGCGCCTGAACGAAGCCGAGCAGGTGATGGCCACGTTCGCCGATCACCTCGGCGTGAAAGTGATTCACGTCGATGCCAGCGAAGCGTTCCTGTCGAAACTGGCCGGCGTCACGGACCCGGAAGCAAAGCGCAAGATCATCGGCGCGGAATTCGTCGAAGTGTTCCAGACGGAAGCCGGCAAGTTGACGGACGCGAAATGGCTCGCGCAGGGCACGATCTATCCGGACGTGATCGAATCGGCGGGCAAGGGCAAGAAGGGCGCGCATACGATCAAGAGCCACCACAACGTGGGCGGCTTGCCGGAAACGCTGAATCTGAAGCTGCTCGAACCGTTGCGTGAACTGTTCAAGGACGAAGTCCGCGAACTCGGCGTGAAGCTCGGTTTGCCGCCGGCGATGGTCTATCGTCATCCATTCCCGGGCCCGGGTCTGGGCGTGCGGATTCTCGGCGAAGTGAAGCGCGATTTTGCCGATCTGCTGCGTCGCGCGGACGCGATTTTCATCGAAACGCTGCGCACGACGATCGACAAGGAAACCGGCAAGTCGTGGTACGAACTGACGAGCCAGGCGTTCGCGGTGTTTCTGCCGGTGAAGAGCGTGGGCGTGATGGGCGATGGCCGCACGTATGAATACGTGGTCGCGTTGCGTGCCGTGCAAACGCAGGATTTCATGACGGCGCATTGGGCGCATCTGCCGCATGAACTGCTGGGTCACGTGTCGAACCGGATCATCAACGAAGTGCGGGGCATCAACCGCGTCGTGTATGACATTTCGGGTAAGCCGCCGGCGACGATCGAGTGGGAATAAGCAGGTAGAAAAAAGGCGCTTCGGCGCCTTTTTTATTGGCCGACGCGGCGCGCGCCGCTCACGCCGACCCCACCCGTTTTTCGAACTGCCCGCTGTTCCCGTTTACTCCACCAGCCCCTTCGCCCGCTTCAATGCTGCGGTGATCTCACCAAGCACACGCTCTCTCTCATCATCGTCCCGCTGACGCAGCGCATACGACGGATGATAGGTCGCAACCAGCCACGCCGTGTCGAGTTGAACCGGCGCGTCGACGTAGTCGCGCATGCTGACCTTCTCGTGCAATACCGCGCCCAACGCGGTCGCGCCGAGCGTGACGATCACAGTCGGTTTGATCGTCGCAAGTTCCTGTTCGAGCCAGATCGCGCACGCTTCGACTTCGCGCTGCCCCGGCGTTTTGTGCAGACGCCGCTTGCCGCGTAATTCCCATTTGAAGTGCTTGACCGCATTGGTCAGATAGAGATCGACACGCGACAGCCCCGCGCGCTGAATCGCTGTGTCGAGCAATTGCCCGGCCGGACCGACGAACGCCTTGCCCGCCAGATCCTCCTGGTCGCCTGGCTGCTCGCCGATCAACATGATTCGCGCGTTGTGCGGTCCGCCGCCGGGCACGGCTTGCGTGGCGTGACGCCAGAGTTCGCAGCGCCGGCATGCGTCGAGCGACGATGGTCGTTCGCGCGCCGGTTGCGCCTGCTCGGCGTCGACTGCGACGGTCTTGCCGCCGAGCGCGCCGACGCCGCTTGCCTGCGCGATGCGCCGGGCGCCGCTCTTCGCTTCGCTGATCATTGCCGGAATCAGATGCGCTTCGGGCAAGCCCTTCCAGAACCGCACGGGAAGATGCTGTTCGAGCGCGGTCGGGTTCAGGCGAGCCGGGTTGAAGGTGCTTTTATAGTAGGCGAGCCAGAGTGCTTCGGCTTCGTCGGCCGACGCGGGCGCGTGGTCTGCGGACAGCGCGTGACGGTTCTCGATGTGCAGCGCGTTTCCATCCCAGAACGCCGCGCCGCGCGGCGTCGTGATCAACCACGATGCGCGGCCCATGCGCTGCGAAAAATGCTCCGCCGCCCACGGCAACACGTCGTGCTCAGGTTCGTACCATGCAACGTATTCGGGACCGCCGCAATCGGGCGCGGAGGGCGGCGCGTCGTTCTTGCGGAAGCGCACGTAAGCGATCATGTCGTGTTTGTCGCGACGGACCGCCTTTGCCATCTGGTACAGACGCTCGCCGTCTTCATCCGCGGGTGACGCGACCGAGCGGTCGCCGCCGTGCCATCGCCACAGCACCTTGTACAGAAACGCCCAGCGGTACGGATCGCGATACAGCGCGGCATCGCTCAGCAACGCGGCGAGGTCTTTCGAAATGTGGACGGCGGGCACGGGCGAGTCGGCGAGCGTGCTCGCAGCAGGAAGCGCGACGCTGTCACCGTCGAATAGACCGGGCGAGTGCATTTCGACGCCGCTGTCGGCGGCGCGCCATTCGATGCATTCCGGCGATACTTCCGAGCCCAATGCGGCCAACGCAGCGCGGCGCCATGCCGGATAGCTGTCTTCGATAACGATGGTGCGCATCGCTTCCATGTCCACGCGGATGCGTTACAGCAGAGCGAGTTGCACGGGCGGGGGCGTCAGCACGCGCCTCAACCGTTCGGACGACGCGTCATGCAGCGCCGGCCGATAGTCTTGCGTGACGACGAACGGTTTGATCTTCTCCATCGAGCAACGCAACCGGAGCAGATCCGCGTAACGCACGCGCCGCGAGCGCCGCAATTCCACCAGCCGCTCCGCATTGCGCATGCCGATGCCCGGCACACGCGCGATCATCCGCAGTGGGGCACGGTTCAGATCCACGGGGAAACGGTCGCGATGTGCAAGCGCCCACGCGAGCTTCGGATCGATCTCCAGCGACAGATTGCCCGGCCCGTTGAACAGTTCGTCCGCGCTGAAACCGTAGCCGCGCATCAGGAAATCGGCCTGATACAGACGGTGTTCGCGCAAGAGCGGCGGTGCTTGCGCAGGTAGCGCCGACGGACTGTCGGGAATGGGGCTGAACGCCGAGTAATAGACCCGCTTTAGCTTGTACGAGCCGTACAGAGTCTGCGCGGTTTGCAAAATGGTGTGGTCGTCGGTCTGGTCCGCACCGACGATCATCTGGGTGCTTTGCCCGGCGGGCGTAAATTTGGGCGCGTTGGTGTCGCTTTGCGCTTCTTCCTGTGCGAGCCGGATCGAACCCATTGCGAGCTTGATGGTGCGCACGTTCTTTTCGGGCGCGAGTTGTTGGAGGCTGCTATCCGTTGGTAACTCGATATTCACGCTGAGCCTGTCTGCATACCGGCCGGCTTGCGCGATCAGTTCGGGATCGGCGTCGGGAATGGTCTTCAGGTGCAGATAGCCGCGAAACTGGTGGTCTTCCCGCAGCGACTGCGCGACCCGCACCAGTTGTTCCATCGTGTAATTCGACGACTGGATAATGCCCGAGCTCAGAAACAGCCCGTCGATGTAGTTGCGCCGGTAAAAATCCAGCGTGAGATCGACGACTTCTTCCGGCGTAAAGCGGGCGCGCGGCACGTTGCTCGACCGGCGATTGACGCAGTATTGACAGTCGTACAGGCAGAAATTGGTCAGCAGGATTTTCAGCAGCGACACACAGCGCCCGTCGGGCGTGAAACTGTGGCAAATGCCCGCGCCGGTGCTGGCGCCCAACCCGGCCAGGCCGCGCGAGCCGCGTTTGGGCGCACCGCTGCTGGCGCACGATGCGTCGTATTTCGCTGCGTCTGCGAGAACCTCAAGTTTTTTTTGCAATTCCACGATACCACCGAATACTGTATGGATGTACAGTATTGTACGTCGGACGAGCGGGACTGCAAGCGCTTTGTGAGGCGATGGCGGACGTTAGCCGTTCGGCAGAGGTCGGGCTTAAAAGCGCACGCCCGTCGCGCAACCACCGGCAAATCCGCCGCTGCTGCCGCCTGCGCCGCCACAGAACACGCCGCAGCCCGACAGCGCCGCGCAGGCAATCAGCGCGGCGAGGGCGGCGCGTGTGACTGGGCGCCAATGCACGCGTCGTGGCGGGCGCGGATAGTCCGTGGATAGGGGACAGCACGCGCGGGAAGCGATGGAAAGGCTTTGTTGAACGGGTGTCATGGTCGAGGCCAGGAGTAATGACGATGCAAATACACAGTGAACAGCAAAGCGCACGCCGGCGTGCCGAACGGCCGTCGGCCACGCCCATTATGGCGCTCCTGCCGACGGCGCTTGTCGTACTACCGAACCGCGCTGGGCCGGAGGCGGAAACGCTAGCTGACTGCGTGTATGACGAAAATAAGACAACTCCGAAATCCAGGGGGAATCGTCGGTTTGTGCATCGAAAGTTGATGCGGCAGCCTGATAGAATGCGTGGGCCGCAACGTAGTGGATTGCCGATGAAATTGCTTGATGCGTTAGTCGAACAACGTATTGCCGCCGCAGCCGCGCGTGGTGAATTCGACGAATTACAGGGTGCCCGCTTGCCGCTGGCGCTCGACGACGATCTGGTTCCCGAGGAAGTGCGGGTCGCCAACCGGATCCTGAAGAATGCCGGCTTCGTGCCGCCGGCAGCGGAGCAGTTGCGCGCATTGCGCGACCTTCAGGACGAGATCGATTCCGTCGGCGACAAGGCCACGCGCTGTCAGCTGAAAGCGCATCTGCTTGCGCTGGATATGGCGATCGAATCGTTGCGGGGCGGACCGCTGGTGCTTCCGCGTGAATATTGTCGCCGGATCGCGGAGCGTTTGACGGAACGCGCGGCGGTTGTCGCGCGTAACGCCGCGGGGCCGCAGTGACGACCGACCTGCGCGCTGAGCCACGCGTGCAGCAGGCGGATCCGGATTTGCCCGCTTCGGCTTGTGCTCCGGCACCCGTACCCGTTTCTGATCTCGCTTCCGTCGATGCGGATCGCACCTCTGCGATTCCGTCTGACGAAACGACGTGCGCTGCCGCCGTCGATTCCACCTCTTCGCTTTCCCCATCCACAGTTTCCGCGCGCGATCGCCATTTCATGCTGCTCGCGCAAGCTGCCGCAGAACAGGCGCGCGCGGCCGGTGAAGTGCCGGTCGGTGCGGTGCTCGTTCGGGACGGCGAAGTCATCGCGACCGGCTTCAATCATCCAATTGGTACGCACGATCCATCGGCGCATGCGGAAATGGCGGCATTGCGCGCGGCCGCGCTCGCCGTCGAGAATTACCGTTTGCCTGGTTGCGAGTTGTACGTGACGCTCGAACCGTGTCTGATGTGCGCCGGGGCGATCATGCATGCACGTATCGCGCGGGTCGTGTTCGGGGCGCGGGATCCGAAAACCGGCGCGTGCGGCAGCGTCGTCAATGCGTTTGCGAACGAGCAACTGAATCACCATACCTCGGTGGAAGGCGGCGTGCTCGAAGAGGAGTGCGGCGCGGCGCTAAAATCGTTCTTTGCGGAACGGCGTCGCGCAAGCCGCGAAGCGCGTGCGGCGGCGCGGAGTGAACCGAATTCCGATAATCCGGCGGTGTAGCCTGATTCGGTCCGCAGTTCGGCGTTTCCCAGCCGCGCGTCATCTGTCATGTAGCCGGTAGCATCCAGCAGCACGAATACCTCGCAGCGCAAAGTTTCCAGCAGCACACAGCATCCAGCAATCTCCCAAACTCTAACGTCGATCCAATCCGGGCCTTGCCATGACCGTTCATCGCACCATCGAGCTGATTGCCCCGTCTGGTTATCCGCACGACCAGGAGGCGGTGCATCGCGCGCTGAAGCGGCTTCACGCCGCAGGACATACGATCGGCGGCGCGGACGCGACGCAGCGTCGCTATCAGCGCTTTGCCGGCACCGACGGCGAGCGCGCGGCGGAGTTGAACCGGCTCGCGGACCCGTCGCGCGATCTGCCGGATATCGTGCTAGCGGTGCGCGGTGGATATGGCGCGGTGCGTATCCTGCACGGGCTCGATTACGAAGGTTTGCAGGCGCGTCTGCGCGATCAGCCGGTTGCACTGGTCGGCCACAGCGATTTCACCGCGATTCAACTGGCGCTGCTCGCGCGCGCAGGCTTGACCACCTTCGGCGGCCCGATGCTCGTCAGCAATTTCGGCGATCACACAGTCAGCGACTTCACGATGCATCATTTCTGGAGCGCGCTCACGCAGCCGCAGATCACCGTCAGCGGGACGATCCCGCAGGCGCGTGAGGTGGACGTCACCGGCACCTTGTGGGGCGGCAATCTGGCCGTGCTCGCCGCGCTGATCGGCACGCCGTATATGCCGCCCGTCGAAGGCGGCATCCTGTTTCTCGAAGACGTGAACGAACAGCCGTTCCGGATCGAACGGATGATCTATCAACTACATCTGGCGGGCATTCTGGAGCGACAACAGGCGCTCGTGCTCGGCGAATTTTCGGGGGGCAAGCCGTACGAGTACGACAACGGCTACGACCTGCAGGCGATGATCGAGCAGGTGAGGGCTGTTGTCGGCATTCCCGTGATCACCGGTTTGCAGTTCGGGCATGTGCCGGACATGGTGACGTTGCCGGTCGGTGCCGATGCGCATCTCGTTGCGGGGGCGCACGGCTTTACGCTGACGGCGTCGGGATATCCTCATCTCGGTTGACGGCTACACGTCGACGCGTTTTCACGGACAGCGGACAGCGGACAGCGGACAGCGGAAAGTCAGTAGCGAAGCGGGCGATGCCCGCTTTATTTTTACGTGTCAAAAGCAACTAACCGCCTAGCTTTTGAATCCATGCGCAAATCGGATTCGCTAACGTCCTCCCAAAGGATTGTTGACAAAGTTCTTGCTCGCAACGAGTGAGGTCTACATCCCAAGTCATTGATACAGCGGCAGATAGAGTCAATATTTCCTCAGGCATAGCGAGCCACGAGCAGCAAATCCAACAATTTTCCATCCGGCGAATTCTGAAATTGTTGACAATCTTTATGTCCATCCTAAGATGACACACATAAGGAAACGCATATCCATGTCCACGACCGAACACACCGCGTCAAATGGTTCGAAGCCCGAAGCGATCGCCGAGCGCATCCGCGCCGCGATCCTCGAGCATCGGCTTGCGCCGGGCGCAAAGCTGACGGAAGCGCAGCTCTGCGAAGTGTTCGACGTGAAACGCGGCACGATCCGTCAGGCGCTCGCGCAACTCGCAACCGACCGCCTCGTCGATCTCGAACCGAATCGCGGCGCATTCGTCGCCAGTCCGTCGTTGCAGGAAGTGCATGAAGTGTTCGAGATGCGGCGCATCGTCGAACTCGCGGTGGTCGAGAAGATTTGCAACGGCCATGGTCCGCGTCGCTTGAAGGGCATCGGCTCGATGATCGGCCGGGAACGCAAGGCGTTCGAAGCGCGTGATTTTTCCGCGTGGATCCGGCTGTCGGGCGAGTTTCACACCGAACTGGCTGCGTTGACGGGCAACACGGTGTTGTGCGAATGCCTGAGCGGACTCGTCGCGCGATCGACGCTGATTTCCGCGCTGTACGAATCGCTTGGGCGCAGCCCGTGTTCGTTCGAGGATCACGAGGCGATCCTCGTCGCGCTCGACGCGGGCGACGCCCAGCACGCGGCCACGCTGATGGCGCGTCATTTGCAAAGTGTCGAATTGAAGATGCTCGATCGGCCCGCGCGTGGCGCCGCCGATCTCCAGGAAGTGTTCGGCGAACGGGGCGCGAAGCCCGCGCCAATCTGAAGCACGGCGTCGCCGCCCGCTCAAAACGGTGCGCACGCACAGTAACCGGTCCGGCAGCGTTGCCGGAGCGGGCATCGCCGGGATCATCGAGCCGTCGTCCCGCGATCGCCGCGCAACTCCCGCGCGGGTTCGAATGAAACTGCACTGAAAACGAAAGTGTCGCGACAACGCGGCAGGACGACGCTCGTCCTGCGCCCGGCGCGAGGCGCTGCATCGGGCTCTGCGAACGCACCGCGCAAAGCAAGCCCATTTAGCAAGTCGATTTACGCAACCCAAAACACAACAACGCGCCCAGCGCTCACGCCTGCCAGACGGAAGCAAACCGGTCGATCGCGTCTGCGACCGGCGCCCAAAACCGTGCCTGGCATGGCCGATGCAAATCTTCTTCGATCGCTCTCGCTGTTCATTCCAGGAGATGTCATGGCTCAATTCGGTGCAGCACCCGGTAATCCGGCTCTTCCCGCTTTCGATGGCGGCGACAGCAACGACGGCGACGGTCCCGGCGATCCGTCCGTGCCGAAGACCTACAGCGAGCGGCTCTACAACGAAGACCTCGCACCTTTGCGCGAGCAGAACTGGAGCGCGTACAACATCTTCGCATTCTGGATGTCGGACGTGCACAGTGTCGGCGGCTATGTATTCGCGGGCAGTCTGTTTGCGCTCGGCCTGACCAGCTGGCAAGTGCTGATCGCGTTGCTGGTGGGTATCGGCATCGTCAACGTGTTGTGCAACCTGATCTCCAAACCGAGTCAGCAAAGCGGCGTGCCGTATCCGGTCGCGTGCCGCGCAACCTTCGGCGTGCTCGGCGCCAATGTTCCCGCGGTGATTCGCGGCCTGATCGCGGTCGCGTGGTACGGCATTCAAACCTATCTTGCATCGAGCGCGCTCGTGATCGTGCTGCTCAAGTTCATCCCGCAACTGATGCCTTACGCAGACGTCCATCTGCACGGTTTCATGGGGCTGTCCACGGTCGGCTGGGCGGGTTTCATGCTGCTGTGGGTGTTGCAGGCGTTCGTGTTCTGGCACGGCATGGAGACCATCAAGAAATTCATCGATTTCGCTGGTCCGGCTGTGTATGTCGTGATGTTCATTCTCGCCGGCTACATGGTGTATCGCGCGGGCTGGCGCAACATCGGGCTGAACCTCGGCGAGGTCAAATATCACGGTGCGCAAGTAGTGCCGGTGATGATTACGGCCATCGCGCTGGTGGTGTCGTATTTCTCCGGTCCGATGCTTAATTTTGGGGACTTTTCGCGTTACGGCAAAAGTGCGGCCAGCGTGCGTCGCGGTAATTTCTGGGGCTTGCCGGTCAACTTCCTCGCGTTTTCGCTGGTGACGGTGATCACCACGTCGGCGACGCTGCCCGTGTTCGGCCAGCTGATTACGGACCCGGTCGAAACGGTCGGCCGGATCGATTACCCGGTCGCGGTGATTCTCGGTGCGCTGACCTTCACGATTGCGACGATCGGCATCAATATCGTTGCGAATTTCGTGTCGCCGGCCTTCGATTTCTCGAATGTCGCGCCGCGTCTGATTTCGTGGCGCGCGGGCGGCATGCTCGCGGCGGTCGCGTCGATTTTCATCACGCCGTGGAACCTGTTCAACAACCCGGCCGTGATCCATTACACGCTCGACGTGCTCGGCTCGTTCATCGGTCCTTTGTACGGCATCCTGATCGTTGACTACTATCTGGTGAAGCGTCAGAAAGTCGTGCTCGACGATCTGTACACGGTGTCGGAACACGGTGCGTACTGGTATCGCAACGGCGTGAATTACAAGGCCGTGGGCGCGCTGCTGCCCGCCGCGGTGATTGCGGTGGTCTGCGTGATGACGCCGTCGCTGAACGCGCTCGCGAACTTTTCGTGGTTTATCGGTGCGTTGCTCGGCGGCGCGTTCTATCGCGCGCTGACGTTCAAGTAATCGCGTCTGCGCGCACCTTGCAGGAGACGATATGCGCATCAAACTGATCAACCCGAACACCACGCAACGGATGACCGATGCGATGGGCCGATGCGCGCGCGAAGTCGCCGCGCCCGGCACCGAAATCGCGGCGGTGAGTCCGTCGATGGGACCGCCGTCGATCGAAGGCTATTACGACGAAGCGTTGGCGACGCCCGGTCTGCTCGCCGAAATCGCCGCCGGCGAGCGTGACGGCTACGACGGCTACGTGATTGCGTGTTTCGGCGATCCCGGCCTGTATGCCGCGCGCGAACTGGCGCGCGGGCCGGTGATCGGCATCGCGGAAGCGGCGATGCATGCGGCGAGCGTGCTTGCGCCGGGCTTTTCGGTCGTGACGACGCTGGCGCGCACCAAAGGCATGGCGTGGCATCTCGCGGAACGCTACGGGATGACGCGCTTTTGCCGCAACGTGCGCGCCACCGATGTCGCGGTTCTCGAACTCGACCGGCCGGGGTCGGCGGCGCGCGGGATCATCCTCGACGAATGCCGTCGCGCGCTCGACGAAGACGGTTCCGACGCAATCGTCCTCGGCTGCGCGGGCATGGCCGAACTGTGCGCGGAAATCGAGAATGCGCTGGGTGTGCCGGTCGTCGAAGGGGTGACGGCGGCGGTCAAATGGGTCGAGGCGCTGGTGTCGTTGCGTTTGCGCACGGCCAAGCGAGGCGACTACGCGAGGCCTTTGCCGAAGCAATACGACGGGGAATTCGCACGCTTCAGCCCGCCGGGCGACGCGCGCTGAAGCGTCCTGAAGTGCGGCGGCGGGCGGCCGCGCGCGCGAACTCAGGCGCGGGCGGCGGGCGGCACATACACCTCGTCTGACACGCACTATCTGCGCCGGTGTATGGGCGCACCCGAGTGTTTTCGCTACACTGGGTTCCGCCGTGCGCGAATCGGACAACTCCGGTTTTCGACGTGCCGGTTCATGCGGGCGGAGCGATTTTCCGTCCATCAACCCGTCTTTTTGCCAACCCGCAGCTTTTCGACACCATGCCACTCGATTCGAACTATCCGCGCGATCTGATCGGCTACGGCCGCCATCCGGTGCAGGCAAACTGGCCAGGACGTGCGCGCGTCGCCGTGCAATTCGTGCTGAATTACGAAGAAGGCGGCGAAAACTGCGTGCTGCATGGCGATCCCGGTTCCGAGCAGTTTCTGTCGGAAATTGTCGGTGCGGCGGCATATCCGGCGCGTCACATGAGCATGGAATCCATCTACGAATACGGTTCGCGCGCGGGCGTGTGGCGGATTCTGCGCGAGTTCGAAAAGCGCAGCCTGCCGTTGACGGTATTCGGCGTCGGGATGGCGCTGGAGCGTCATCCGGATGTCGCACGCGCGTTTGTCGAACTCGGCCATGAGATCGCCTGCCACGGCTATCGCTGGATCCATTATCAGGACATGAGCCCGGAGAAAGAAGCGGAGCACATGCGCCTCGGCATGGAGGCGATCCAGCGCGTCGCGGGCGTGCGTCCGCTCGGCTGGTACACGGGCCGCGACAGTCCCAACACGCACCGTCTGGTGGCCGAATACGGCGGCTTCCTGTACGACTCGGATTACTACGGCGACGATCTGCCGTTCTGGATGGACGTCGAGGTGACAGGCGGCGCGAAGGTGCCGCAACTGATCGTGCCGTACACGCTCGACACCAACGACATGCGTTTTGCCAGTCCGCAAGGGTTCAACACGGCGGACCATTTTTTCACGTATCTGCGCGATGCGTTCGACGTGCTGTACGAAGAGGGCGACGAAGCGCCGAAAATGCTGTCGATCGGCATGCATTGCCGGTTGCTCGGCCGTCCGGGCCGGTTCCGCGCATTGCAGCGCTTTCTCGACCATATCGAAAAACACGATCGGGTGTGGGTGACGCGGCGGGTCGATATCGCGCAGCACTGGCGCGAACATCATCCGTATCAGTCGTCGGCACGCGACGCCCAATCGGCTCAACCGTCCGGAAACCGCGAGGTCGCGGAATGAAGGTTATGCACTACACACTCGACCAGTTGAATCGCATCTCCACCGACGCCTTCGTCGCCGCGCTGTCGGGGATTTTCGAACACTCGCCGTGGGTCGCGGAAATCGCGGCCGCGCAACGGCCGTATGCCGATATCGACACGCTGGATCGCACGATGTCGCAGGCGGTCGAAACAGCCGGCGAAGCCCGACAGCTTGCGTTGATCAACGCTCACCCGGAGCTTGCGGGCAAGGCGGCGGTGCGTGGTGAACTGACCGAGGAATCGACGCGCGAACAAAGCGGCGCGGGCCTCGATCAATGCACGCAACAGGAATTCGACACGCTGGTCCGGTTGAACGACGCGTATCGCGTGAAGTTCGGTTTTCCGTTCATTCTCGCGGTGCGCGGCTACGACCGGCACGGCATCATCGCCAACTTCGAGGCGCGCGTGAACAACAGTCGCGCGGACGAACTCCGCACGAGTCTCGACCAGATTTACCGGATTGCCCGCTTCAGGCTCGACGATCTGATCGATGCGTGAGCGTTCGTGACGCGTCGCGCGCGTTCGAGCACTCCACGCGCGTCGATCGCGCAAAACGAGCACAGGTCAGAAGCGGTTTCAGCACCCCTCAATTTCAAGGAAGACACAGATGGCACTCCCGACTCTCGATCCCAACGCACCCGATTTCACGCGCCGCTATGTGAATCTGGCGGACCCGCGTCTCGGCGCCGAGGCGCTCGAAGCCAGCGACGACTTCTTCGCGCCGATGGCGCGGATGCTGAATCCGGAGCCCGCCGTCTTTATTCCCGGCAAATACGACGAACACGGCAAGTGGATGGACGGCTGGGAAACGCGTCGCAAACGCGTCAGCGGCTATGACTGGTGCATCGTCAAGCTCGCGCGTCCGGGCGTGATCAAAGGCCTCGATCTCGATACGAGCCATTTCACCGGCAACTTCCCGCCGGCGGCATCGGTCGAAGCGGCGTATGTCGCGGACGGCGCACCGAACCAGTCCACGCAATGGACCGAGATCGTGCCGTCCACCTCGTTGCAAGGCAACAGCCATCATTATCTCGACGTCGCCGCGGACAAGCCGTTCACGCATTTGCGCGTGAACATCTATCCGGACGGCGGCATCGCGCGTCTGCGCGTGTACGG
The DNA here is from genome assembly GCF_028283785.1 of Paraburkholderia sp. Lineage (GTDB taxonomy): Bacteria > Pseudomonadota > Gammaproteobacteria > Burkholderiales > Burkholderiaceae > Paraburkholderia. The sequence continues at coordinate 1,105,070 of NZ_JAPWKB010000019.1, forward strand.
CCAACCGCAAATCGATTGGGCGGGCGCGAGCCGCACGGAATTGTTCGACCTCGCCGCGATGGAAAACGGCGCGTATCTGGTCGGCGCGAACAACCAGCACTTCGGCTCGGCATCGACGCTGCTGATGCCGGGACGCGGCGTGAACATGGGCGACGGCTGGGAAACCCGTCGTCGCCGCGAACCGGGCAACGACTGGGCGATCATCGCGCTCGCGCAGCCGGGCGTGATCAAAAAAATCGAAGTGGATACCGCGCACTTCAAAGGCAACTATCCGGACCGCTGCTCGATCCAGGCCGCGTGCGTCACCGGCGGCACCGATAGCTCGCTGATCACGCAAGCCATGTTCTGGCCGGTTCTGCTCGGCGAACAGAAGCTGCAGATGGACAAGCAGCATTACTTCGAAAGCGAACTGGCCGCGCTCGGCCCGGTCACGCACGTGCGCTTTAACATCATCCCCGATGGTGGCGTGTCGCGTCTGCGCTTGTGGGGCACGCTCGCATCATGAGCAGCGAAACGCAAACGCTCGCCACGCTGAAAATCGAGCCGCTGACGCGCGAAGCTTTCGCGCCGTTCGGCGACGTGATCGCGCTCGAAGGCGCGAAGCAGATTCCGATCAACCTCGGCACGACGATCCGCTATCACGATCTGGCGAAAGTGGACGTGACGGACGAGAGCGGCCGCACGCTGGTGAATCTGTTTCGCGGACAGCCGCGTGCGTTGCCGTTCGAGGTGAAGATGCTGGAGCGGCATCCGCTCGGCAGTCAGGCGTTCGTGCCGTTGAACGACAAGCCGTATCTGGTGGTGGTCGCGCCGGCCGGCGAACTCGACGAGGCGAAGATCCGCGCATTCGTCACGAGCGGCTGGCAGGGCGTGAACTATGCAAAAGGCGTCTGGCATCATCCGCTGCTCGCGCTAGACGACGTCAGCGATTTCATCGTCGTGGATCGCGGCGGCGACGGACTGAACCTGAACGAGCAGGATTTGCGCGCGTCCGTGTGGCTGACGCAGGACGCGATGGACGCGGCTGCCTGAACGCTGGGTCACGGCGCACTGCCGAATCGAAAACGCCCGCAGCGATGCGGGCGTTTTTGTTTGTGCGCGTGTTTGTGTGCCGGTGTCTGGCGGAACGTGATGCGCCCGTTATCGCGCGGCGCAAAGCGTCTGTTCGTACAACGCGAGCATCGCGTCGACCTGTACGCCGATGCACACGGTGCAGCACGGACGCGCGTCCCAGTCGGGTGCGGGAACCGGCATCGTCGACGGTTTCTGGATGGTTTGTCCGACCGCAATGCCTTCGGTCAGCACGCGCACCGGTCCGCTGCGCGTCGTATACAACTGCGGCGCGACCAGGTACGCGACCGCCGACGAATCGTGCACGTAAATGCCCGCGAGTTGCGCGCTGTCCCGATGAAACTGCTCGTAGTGGCGCGACACGTCCCACACGAATTGTCCGGCGGCACCGCCGCGATCGCGGATCGATGCGAGATAGTCCGTCGACATGATCGTGTTTTGCGTGACGTCCAGCCCGACGATCGCCACCGGCCACGCCGCGCCGAACACGATATCGGCCGCATCGGGGTCGCCGAGAATGTTCGCTTCCGCCGCGGGCGTCACGTTGCCGAGCACGCCGCCGGTGCCGAATGCGCCGCCCATCACCACGACCTGTTTGACCAGCGACGCGATCTGCGGGTCGTCGGCCAGCGCGAGCGCGAGATTGGTCAGTGGACCGACCGCCAGCAACGTCACTTCGCGAGGATGTGCGCGCACGGTGTCGATGATGAAGCGGTGCGCGGGACGGGCATCGAGCGCCGAACCATCGATCTCGCCGAGTTCGATATTGCCCAGCGCGTTGTCGCCGTGGATCCACGCGAGCGGCTCGGGCGCGGCGCGCCTGAGCGGCGCGGCGGCGCCGCGCGAAACCGGCACGCCGGGCGCAAAACGCGACGCGAGGAAGAGGGCGTTGCGCGTCGTGGTGTCGATGGTGGCGTTGCCGAATACGCTCGTCACGCCAAGCAGTTCAATGTCCGGATGCAACGCCTGGAACACCAGCGCCATCGCATCGTCGACGCCGGGATCGGTGTCGTAAATGACCTTGTGCAGACTCATAGATAGAACGCGTCGGGAAGTTGTTCGCGCGCGGTGGTGTCGCGCGTGTCGCCGCGAATGTTGCCGAGGCGGATCGGCAAGTCCGGGCCGCCGAGTTCGATAATCACCTGGCGGCATGCGCCGCACGGCGAGATCGGGCCGTCGGTGTCGCCGGTGACGGCCAGCGCGGCGAACTGGTCGCGTTGATAACCCGCCGCGATCGCGCTGAAAAACGCGGTGCGTTCCGCGCAATTGCACAAACCGTATGACGCGTTTTCGACATTGCAGCCGTCGAACACGCGGCCGTCGTGCGTCAGCAGCGCCGCGCCGACCTTGAATTTCGAGTAGGGCGCATACGCGCGCTCCCGCGCGACGTTCGCGCGCTCCAGTAGTTGTTCGAGTGTCATGGTGATTCCTTATTGAAGCGTGACGAACATGCCCGCGATGGTCGCGCTCATCAGGTTCGACAGCGTCGCGGCCAGCACGACGCGCAGGCCGTAGCGCGCGACCTCCGCGCGCCGTTCGGGCGCGACCGCGCTGAAGCCGCCCGTCAGCACCGCAATCGACGCGAAATTCGCGAAGCCGCACAGCGCGAACGACAGTATCGCAATCGTACGCGGATCGAGCGCCTGGAGGCCCGCGGCCGTCACGCTCGCCGCATCCTTCAGATACGGCGATAGCGATGCATACGCGACAAACTCGTTGAGAATCAGCTTCTGGCCGAGAAAATTTCCCGCAATCGACGCTTCGTTCCACGGCACGCCGATCAGATACGCGAGCGGCGCGAAAATCGTGCCGAGAATGGTTTGCAGCGAGAGCCCCGGATGCCCGAACCATCCGCCGATCCCGCCGACCAGTCCGTTGAGCAGCGCGATCAGGCCGACGAAAGCGATCAGCATCGCGCCGACCATCGCCGCGATCCGCAAGCCGACGGTCGCACCCGAGCTTGCCGCTTCGATCACGTTCGCCGGGCGTTTTTCGTCGAAGCTGAGATTGTCGAGCGTGACGCGGCTCGGTTCCGTCGAAGGATGGATGATTTTCGCGAACAGCAAGCCGCCGGGCACCGCCATAAACGACGCGGCCAGCAGATAGTCGATCCGCACGCCGAGTCCCGCATAGCCGGCGAGGACCGATCCCGCGACCGCCGCCATTCCGCTCGACATCACCGCAAACATTTCCGCGCCGGTCATATCGCGCGTGAACGGTTTCACGACCGCGGGCATTTCGCTTTGGCCGAGAAAGATGGTGGTCACCGCCGAAAACGATTCGAGCTTCGATACACCGAGCAGTTTCTGGAAGATCGTGCCGAGCACGATCACGATCCAGCGCATCACGCCGAGGTAGTAGAGCACCGAGATCAACGCGGTCACGAAGATGATGGCAGGCAGCACGCGCACGGCAAATACGAAACCGCCGTCGCCGAATATCTGGAACATCTTCGTTTGCACGAGACCGCCGAACAGGAACTCGATACCGGCCTGGCCGTAACCGAGCACGTTGTTCACGCCGGTGGCCGCCGTGGCGAGCACGGATTTGCCGAACGGCACGAACAGCATGAACGCGCCGATGCCGACTTGAGCGATCAACGCGGGCACGACGGTGCGCAATCTGATCGCGCGGCGGTTCGTGGAGAAGAGGTAGGCGATCAGCAGCAGCACTGCGATGCCGATCACGTTGCGGGCGATCAGGGTCATGTCTCTCGGTATATCGTTGGAATGGCCCGATGCTAAACGAAACGACCGCGAGAAAAAAATGTTCGGTGCGTTGTTCGGGCGTTCGCTTCGCTTACCTTAAGTATCACGCGAGATCACGCGGGGCCACGCGAGCGTTCCGGTCAGCGCTTGCCGCGCGTGGCCAGCAACGGCGAACGCCCGATCACGTCGCGCGCACGTTCGGCCGGTTGCGCATCGGAGAAACCGGCCGCTTCGATGGCGGGCATCAAGCTGGACGCCGGTGCATCGGACTTGTGCCGGTGACGCAACGCATTCATGCCGTCGTTCCATGCATGCAGCATCTGTTTCGCGACGTCGCGCCACGCGGGTTCGTTGCGCGCCGCTTCGATCATCTCGTGTCCGACCGACACCGCCGACTCGCACAACGCGTCGACCATCTGCGCATACTGACGCGGCGCGATGCCCATCCGCGCATTGAAGAAACGTTCGAGCGCCTTGCCCGCCACCCATGTCTTGCGCCCGTCTACCGACAAACCCGGCGGATTGGCGGCGAAGCGCGGATACGCTTGCGTGGTGACGATGTCGTAGACCGGCGTGAACGCAACATCGTCGATATTCGAATAGAGCAGCGCGATGTTTTTCGTGTGGCAATCGGCATTGCGCACCACGTAGTTCGTCAGCAGATGCCAGCCGAGTTGCGTGAGGTGCTTGCGCATCGTGTCGCGATTCACCAGATACGCGCGGGCGGCGTTCAGCAGCCGCTCGGTGCTGGCGTTGTACTTTTCGTGCGGCGGCAGGCCGAGCAGGCCGCACATGTCTTCGACGCCGTATGCCGGCAAGCCGTAGCCGTCCACGTCGAAGCGTTCGACCACCAGCGCGCGGCCGTCATCCGACATCTGCGTGCGGGCGACGGGCGCGGCGTCGAGCCGTTCGAGCACGCGCATCGAGTAGAACTCGTTGAAGCCGAGAAAGGGCGTGCTTTCGTCCGAACCCTTGACGATATAGCGGCTGGTGCGAAGCGTGGGCTTGCCGATCGGGATGTCGTCGGTGGTGCGCGACGCGTGGGCTTGCGGCGCGATCAGTTTCGGCACCACGCCGGAAATTGCCGCACGGGCGTAGTCGCGGACCAGCGCGGCGAAATGATCGGCGGTGTTGTCGCCGCGAAGGATGTCCTTGACGTCGAGCGCGTGCAGTTCGGTGCCCGGCTCGACGCCTTCGGGCGTCACCGTCACGCGCCCGATGCCCAGTCCGCCGACCACCGCGAGCAAGGATAGATCGGTGCCGTCGAGCAGCGGCCCGAACTGTTCGCGGATCAGGCTCAGCAGATAGCCTTCGGGCAGATTCTGCCGGAAGAACGGATGCAGATCGCGCGGCCAGCGCCACGGTTCTTCGCGTACCGGCATGGCGAGACTGACGAAGTCCGATGCCGCGACGTCGCGGTCGTATTGCAGCACGTGGTCGTCGCGATCGCGATACAGCGTCGCGACCTTGCGGCCCAAAACCTGAACATCGAGCCGGATCGTCATCGCGTCGGCCCCGAATCCGGCAACGCGCGCTGCTCGGCGAGGATGTCTTCGAGTGTACGGGCGTGGCCGTGCGCAACGACCTTGAGGTCGTAGCCGGCCGCTTCGAGCAGACGCACCAGCACGGAGACGCTCATGTCGTTTTTCGCGAGCGTTTCCATTCGCGCCACAGTCGTGCGCGCGACGCCGGCGCGGCGCGCCATTTCGTCTTGCGACAACTGCGCGTTGCGGCGTACATCTTTCAGCATGTCCGATACATCGGCGAGGGTGGTCATTTGTAGCCCCAAGGCATCAAAAAAGGCCAATTTGCGTAGTATTGTAGCCCAAGGGCGACAATTTCGTCTCATGCAAAATGTAGCCTCTGGGCTACAGAATTGGCGTTTCTAGCGGAAATTGTAGCCCAAGAGCGACAATTTTGATGCCGCTACCGGCGTGAATCGGCATGAGACTGCTGCCGGCCTGAAGCCATCGGGATTGCGCGGTCGCCGTGACCGGAAAACGCCAACAAAAAAGGCTTCCCGTTGCGCGGGAAGCCTTGATGAACCAGCCGGATCGGGTCGAAGCGGGCTTACTTCGCTCCGCCCTCGAACCACGCGGCGATCTTCGTGCGTTCTTCGTCGGTCATATGCGTGACGTTGCCCAGCGGCATCGCCTTCAGCGTGACCGCCTGCTGATAGATGCGCTGCGCGTTCTGCGAGATTTCAGCGGGCGTATCGAGCAACACGCCGGCCGGCGCGCTGCCCATCATCGTCGGATGGGCGGAGTGGCAGGCCGCACAGCGTTGCTGCAATACCGGCGCGATATCCGCTACTTTCACGGACGGCATGTTCGCCGCTTCGGCGCTTTGCACGACCGGTTTCGGCATGGTCGCGACCAGTGCGACGAACATCAGCGCGATACCCGCCAGCGGCAGATACCACAACACCTGTCCGCGATGGCGCATCACGAAGAACTGACGGATCAGCGCGCCCGCGAGCATGATCACCAGCAGCACGGCCCAGTTATGCGGATGCGTGTACGTCATCGCGTAGTGATTCGACAGCATCGCGAACACGACCGGCAACGTGAAATACGTGTTGTGCACCGAGCGTTGCTTGCCGCGTTTGCCGTAGATCGGGTTCGGCGTTTCGCCCTTGAGCATCGCGGCGACCATCTTGCGCTGGCCCGGAATGATGACCACGAACACGTTCGCCGACATGATGGTTGCGAGCATCGCGCCCATGATCAGATACGCGGCGCGTCCGGCGAAAATATGGCACGCGAGCCATGCGGCAATCACCACGTAAATCGCGACGCAGATGCCGAGCACGCGATCTTTCGTGCCGAGCAGGCGGCACAGCGAGTCGTAGACGATCCAGCCCGCCGCGAGAAAACCGAGCGCCGAGAAGATGGCCACGACCGGACCCATATCGAGCACGTTTTTGTCGATCAGGTAGGTGTTCGGCGCGAACAGATAAAGCACCGTGAACAGACCGAAACCCGACAGCCACGTGGTGTACGACGGCCACTTCGACCAGTGCAGGTCGTCCGGCATTTCGGGCGGTGCGACGGTGTACTTCTGCATGTTGTAGAAGCCGCCGCCGTGAACGTGCCACAACTCGCCGAACACGCCGCGCCGGCGCTGGTTCGGGTCTTGCGGCGGTTTCAGGCTGTTGTCGAGCGCGACGAAATAAAACGATTCGCCGATCCATGCAATCGCGGCGATGACGTGAAACCAGCGGATCGCCAGATTCAGCCAGTCGGTGATAAAGCCTTCCATGAAACTCCTCCACTTCTGATTCGTTGTGCGCGCAGCGGAACTGGGATGGTGCAACGATCGATGGTTCGATTCGTCGCGCCCGCCGCGTGCGCGTGATGCGGGGTCATGGCTGCGGTGCGCTCAGATCGCATCGCGCCAGGTCTGACAGGTCGGCTTGCCTGTGATTCGCGTTCGGGCGGTCGGTCAGGGACGGAATGCGGGTCGCGGCAGCGCGGATACGTTCAGCTGCCGCGATACGTGCTGTACGACCACGGCGACACCAGCAGCGGCACGTGATAGTGCGCGGCGGCATCGGCGACGCCGAAGCGCAGCACCACGCGATCGACGAAGCGCGGCTCCGGCACCTTCGTGCCGATCGACGCGAAGTAGTCGCCTGCGTGGAACACCAGTTCGTATTCGCCGGCCTGCAATGCGTCGCCTTCGAGCAGCGGATGATCGCAACGGCCGTCGCTATTGGTGATGGTGGTTTTCAGCGCGCGGCGCGTGTCGCCCGACAGCGCGAACAGTTCGACCTTGATGTCGTTGCCCGGCCGGCCGTTCGCCGTGTCGAGCACGTGGGTAGTGAGCTTTCCCATTCGCAGTTTTCCTTGTGTGAATGCGAGGTTTCAGCGGCAGCCCGATCCCTGGTACGTGATGTACGTGCGGCGGATCGAGGCTCCACGTCAGTGGCTACATACCCGTCGGCGGATTCAAGCGTGCGCCGTGGCAGCTATTTTAAGAAAGGCTGCGCGTCTGCGCGTGAGCGATAAGAAAGATAATACGCGGCGCATGACAGCAACCTGAAAGCCACACCGGCGCAACGCTTCGACCCTGACGGGCGAACCCGGCAAGCCAGCCCGATCCGCTTCCGGCGTATCGCCACATCCTGATTGGGATCGTACCCACGCCAAAAAAGGCCACTATATGAACCGCGTGAGGTTCGGTATCGCGGCGGGGTGAGTTGTCAGCGCAATTTTGGCCATCGAAGGTTATGCCTGTGCGCCGGCCACATGCGGCGCACCCCGAAGACGGCGGAGTACGCTGGGTAACCGGGCCAATCGCGTTCGAACGAATGCGACGGCGCGGTCCGCGTCGGTCGCATCGCGTTCGAACGTATTTGCACTCGCCACTCAGGCGGCTCCCGGTCAGCCGGGGCGACCGGGAAGCGCTTTCAAGCGGAGACACGAATGACGATCGAATCACGGGCGGGCAAGCCCAAAACCATGCTGGTCAAGCACGCGGACGTGCTGGTGACGATGGACGGCGCACGGCGCGAACTGCGCGACGGCGGACTGTATATCGAGGACAACCGCATTGTCGCGGTCGGTCCGACGGCGGAGTTGCCGTCCACCGCCGACGAAGTGCTGGACATGCGCGGGCATCTGGTGATTCCAGGGCTCGTCAACACGCATCACCATATGTATCAGAGTCTGACGCGGGCGATTCCCGCCGCGCAGAACGCGGAGTTGTTCGGCTGGCTCACGAATCTGTACAAGATATGGGCGAACCTGACGCCTGAAATGATCGAGGTGTCGACGCTGACGGCGATGGCCGAATTGCTGCTGTCGGGTTGCACGACATCGAGCGATCACCTGTACATCTATCCGAACGGCAGCCGTCTCGACGACAGCATCGGCGCGGCGCAACGGATCGGCATGCGTTTTCACGCGGCGCGCGGCAGCATGAGCGTCGGTCAGAAAGACGGCGGCTTGCCGCCGGATTCGGTGGTCGAAAGCGAAGCCGCGATCCTGAAAGACACGCAGCGGCTGATCGAGACGTATCACGACGAAGGGCGCTACGCGATGTTGCGCGTGGTGGTCGCGCCGTGTTCGCCGTTCTCCGTCAGCCGCGATCTGATGCGCGAGTCGGCGGTGATGGCGCGGCAGTACGGCGTGTCGCTGCATACGCATCTGGCCGAGAACGTGAACGACGTCGCGTACAGCCGCGAGAAGTTCGGCATGACGCCCGCCGAATACGCGGAAGACCTCGGTTGGGTCGGTCACGACGTGTGGCACGCGCATTGTGTGCAACTCGACGAAGCCGGAATCGCGATGTTCGCGCGCACCGGCACCGGCGTCGCGCATTGTCCGTGCTCGAACATGAGGCTCGCGTCGGGGATCGCGCCGGTGAAGAAGATGCGGCTCGCGGGCGTGCCGGTCGGGCTGGGCGTCGATGGATCGGCGTCGAACGACGGCGCGCAGATGGTCGCGGAAGTGCGCCAGGCGTTGCTGTTGCAGCGCGTCGGCTTCGGCCCGGACGCGATGACCGCGCGCGAGGCACTGGAAATCGCGACGCTCGGTGGCGCGAAGGTGCTGAACCGCGACGATATCGGCGCGTTGGCGCCGGGCATGGCGGCGGATTTCGTCGCGTTCGATCTGCGTCAGCCGCAGTTTGCGGGCGCATTGCACGATCCGGTCGCGGCACTGGTGTTTTGCGCGCCGTCGCAAGTGGCGTTGAGTGTGATCGGCGGGAAAGTGGTGGTGCGCGACGGCCAGTTGACGACGCTGGAACTCGGTCCGGTGATCGAGCAGCATAACCGGCTGGCGCAGCACCTCTATCAGGCGGCGAGCTAGTTGTAAGCCGACAGAAAAAAGCGGCGGTCCGCTGTCGCGAACCGCCGCCGTGGATTGAAATACGATCGACGCCGACCGGAGCCTTACGGCTTTTCGATCAAGGTCCGGGTCGCTTCGGCCACGAGGCCGCGCAGCCAGCGCACTTCGTCGGAATAGTGGCAGCGCTCGTGCCACAGCTGGTAGTACTGCATCGGCGGGAAATCGAGCGGCGCGGGCACCACGGTCAGCGGCAGGAACTTCGCGTAGTGATCGGCAAAGAGCCGCGTTGTCGTGAAAATCAGATCGGACTTGATCAGCACGTACGGCGCGAGATTGAAGTAAGGCAAGGTCACGACCACGTGCCGCTTCAGACGCTCACGCGCCAGATGGACGTCGATCGCGCCGCGCTGACCGACCGAATACGGCGTCGGCGCGAGATGCGGCGCGTTCAGGTACTGGTCGAGCGTGAGGCCGCCGCGCTTGGCGAACGGATGCGTGCTGCTCATCAGACACACGATCTGATCGACGAACAGATTGGACAGATGCAGTTGCTCGGGCGGTTCCGGCCAGTTGCCGACGACGATATCGAGCTTGCCGTCCTCGAGCGCGAGTTCGTAGTCGAAGGCGGGGCCCAGCGAATGGAATTCGAGCGTGGCATTCGGCGCGGCCTGACGGAAGCGTTCGACGACAGTCGGCACGAACAGCACGTTCAGATAGTCGGGACAGCCGATCCGGTAGCAACGGATCGACGTCGCAGGGTCGAAATTATGTTGCTGGAACTTGATCCGTTCGATCTCGCGCAGTGCGTTTTGCACCGGTTCGAGCAGGCGCAGGCCGTATTCGGTCGGCACCATGCCGGACTTGCCGCGCACCAGCAGCGGGTCGCCGGTGATGTCGCGCAGGCGGCGCAGCGCCGCGCTGATCGCCGGTTGCGACTGATTCAGTTTGACGGCCGCGCGGGTCACGCTGCGTTCCATCAACAGGGTGTGCAAGACGCGTAAAAGATACGTATCGATCGCCTCGCGTTGCTGACTCATGACTTCTCCAAGATATATGTTCTGGCTGATCGAACGGGCGTGGGGTTATACGACTTTTAATATAGACATAAAAACCCGTCAAGGGAGGGATACCCGCAAAAGCGTGTACTGGCGCGGGTTTGCGGCATTTTTGGCGGCTCGACTGGGCGAAGCGAATTAGGTATCGTCATCCGGCGTCATTGCGGGTATCAAAACGTTCTAGAACAGGTAAGACGGAACCACATGGGCGACATTTCTACATATAACGGTGGCGCGGGCTCGGCTCGCAACGGCCTGCCGCGGCTCGAAATGCTGGGCATCAGCAAGCAGTACCCGGCCGTGCGCGCCAACGACGACGTGACGCTCGTCGTCCAGCCGGGCGAAATCCACGCGGTGCTCGGCGAGAACGGCGCGGGCAAGAGCACGCTGATGAAGATCATCTACGGCGCGGTGCGTCCCGACGCCGGCGAGATTCGCTGGAACGGCGACCCGGTCGATATCGCGAATCCGGCTGCCGCGCGCCGCTTGGGTATCGGCATGGTGTTCCAGCACTTCTCGCTGTTCGAGACGCTGACGGTCGGCGAGAACATTGCGCTTGCGCTCGAAGAGCCGTTCGACCTGAAGGCGCTGGCCAAACGCATCCGCGACGTGTCGGCCGATTACGGTCTCGATATCGATCCGCAACGTCACGTGCACAGCCTCACGGTCGGCGAACGCCAGCGCGTCGAGATCGTCCGTTGCCTTTTGCAGAATCCGCGCCTGCTGATCATGGACGAGCCCACGTCCGTGCTGACGCCGCAAGCGGTACGCAAGCTGTTCGAAACGCTGCGCCGGCTCGCCGCCGAAGGCTGCAGCATTCTCTACATCAGTCACAAGCTCGACGAAATCCAGGAACTCTGCGACACCGCCACCGTAATGCGCGGCGGCCGCGTGACGGGTCATGTGACGCCGCGCGAAGAAACCCATGCGTCGCTCGCGCAACTGATGGTCGGCCATTCGCTGCCCGACTACGAGCGTCGCACGCATACACCGGGCGCCATGCTGCTCGACGTCAAGGGCTTGTCCGTGGCGAGCGCCGATCCGTTCGGCACGTCGCTCGACAACGTGTCGTTCGGCGTGCACGCGGGCGAGATTTTCGGCATCGCGGGCGTGTCGGGCAACGGCCAGGCGGAACTGCTGTCGGCGTTGTCGGGCGAGCAGCGCGGCGCGCGCGCCGACGCGATCACGATCTGCGGCAAGCCGGCCGGCAAGCTCGGCGCGGGCGCACGGCGCGCGCTCGGTTTCGGCTTCGTGCCGGAAGAGCGGCTCGGCCGGGGCGCGGTCCCGGCGATGTCGCTGGCGGAAAACGCGTTGCTGACCGGACATCGTCAGCAGATGGTCACCTCGGGCTGGATCCGGACCGGCCCGATGCGCGCCTTCGCAAAGCGTTGCATCGAAGCATTCGACGTGCGATGCGGCGGCGACACCGCGCTGGCGCAAAGCCTGTCGGGCGGCAACCTGCAGAAGTTCATCGTCGGACGCGAGATCCTGCAGGCGCCGAAGGTGCTGGTCGTCGCCCAGCCAACCTGGGGCGTCGATGTCGGCGCGGCCGCATTTATCCGTCAGCAGTTGCTCGATCTGTCGGCACGCGGCGTCGCGATTCTCGTGATCTCCGAGGAACTAGAGGAATTGTTCGACATCTGCGATCGCATCGCGGTGATCGCGCGCGGCAAACTTTCGCCGGTGCGCGCCACGGGCGACACGAACGCCGAAGAAATCGGCCGCTGGATGGCGGGCCTGTTCGGCAAGCCGGAAGGTGCGGCGCCGTCGGCGGAACAGCCGGCGCATGCGTGAGCGCAACTTCGCTTATGTGGCCGGACCCGCTGAAGCGCACGCGCTTCGCCCGGCCCCGATCCTCCCAGAACATATAACGCACACACGCCACCCATGACTTCCCCGTATCGACTCGAAGCCCGCACTGCGCCGTCGCGCAAGATGCAGCTCGCCGTCCCGCTGATCGCCGCGCTGTTGACGCTGGCAATCGGTTTCCTGATCTTCAGTCTGGTCGGCCGCGACCCGATGCAGGCGATGTACGCGTTCTTTATCGAACCGCTGTCGAGCGTCAACGGCTGGGCCGAACTGCTGCTGAAAGCGTCGCCGTTGTGCCTGATCGGGCTGGGCCTCGCGGTCGGCTACCGCGCCAACGTGTGGAACATCGGCGCCGAAGGGCAGATGCTGCTCGGCGGCATCGCGGCAAGCGGCATCGCGATCTACTTCGACCAGTCCAGCGGCTGGTTCATCCTGCCCGTGATGATGATCGCCGGGATTCTCGGCGGCATGGCGTGGGCGGCGATTCCCGCGCTGCTGAAGAGCCGTTTCAACACGAATGAAATCCTGACGAGCCTGATGCTCACCTACGTCGCGACGCAGTTGCTGATCTATCTGGTCAGCGGCCCGTGGCGCGATCCGATGGGGATGAATTTCCCGCTGTCGGAGATGTTCAGCGGCGATGCGCTGTATCCGACTTTCGGCGGCGACTGGCATATCAAATGGCTGCGCGGGACGCGGCTGAACGCGTCGGTGTTCGTGACACTGGTCGCGATTCCGCTGGTATGGGTTTTCATGCGCAAGAGCTTCGCCGGTTACCGGATGAACGTCGGCGGTCTGGCGCCGCTGGCCGCGCGCTACGCCGGCTTCTCCGACAAGAAAACCATCTGGACCTCGCTGCTGATCAGCGGCGGTCTCGCCGGACTGGCAGGCATGGGCGAAATCGCCGGTCCGATCGGCCAGTTGCAGGCGACGTGGTCGCCGGGTTACGGCTTCACCGCGATCATCGTGGTGTTCGTCGGCCGGCTGCATCCGGTCGGGATCGTGCTGGCCAGTCTGCTGATGGCGCTGCTGTATCTCGGCGGCGAAGCAGTGCAGACCTCGATGCAATTGCCGCAGGCGTTGTCGGGCGTATTCCAGGGGCTGCTGCTGTTCTGCCTGCTGGGCGCCGACCTGTTCGTGAACTATCGCGTGCGCCGCCGGACTCCGGCCGTGCAAGCCCACTGATTTCCCCGGCGACTTCTCTTATGGATATCAACCAAGCCAGCGCGCTCACATCGAGCGCCGTTACTGCCGCGATCCCGCTGATGTTCGCGGGCGCAGGCGAACTCGTCACCGAGAAATCCGGCGTGCTCAACCTGGGCGTCGAAGGCATGATGCTGATGGGCGCGGTCGCCGGCTACGCGGTCACGGCCGTGACCGGCAACCCGTGGCTCGGCGTTGTGGCTGCGATCAGCGCGGGACTCGCGATGTCGCTGCTGTTCGCGTTTCTCACGCTGACGATGCTCGCCAACCAGGTCGCCACCGGCCTGTCGCTGACGATCTTCGGCATCGGCCTGTCGGCGTATGTCGGCAAGCCTTATACGTCGGCGGCTGCGCGCGCGACAATCGGCACGTGGACGATCCCCGGCCTGTCGAAGATTCCGGTGCTCGGACCGGCGCTGTTCAGCCTCACGCCGCTCGATTACCTCGCCTTCGCGATGTTCGCGGTGGTCGGCTGGTTCCTGTATCGCACGCGCGCCGGGCTGGTGTTGCGTTCGGTCGGCGAATCGCCGGCGGTCGCGCACTCGGTGGGGTTTCCGGTGGTCGGCGTGCGTTATGGCGCGGTCGCGTTCGGCGGCGGAATGGCAGGCCTCGCGGGCGGCTATTACTCGATCGTCAATCTGCATCTGTGGCAGGAAAACCTGACCTCGGGACGCGGCTGGATCGCGCTTGCGCTGGTCGTGTTCGCGACATGGCGGCCGGGCCGTCTGCTGATCGGCGCGTTGCTGTTCGGCGCGGTGACGGGGCTGCAGTTTTACGCGCAGGCGATCGGCGTGCCGGTGCCCACGCAGTTCCTCGCGATGTTGCCGTACGTGGCGACGGTCGTGGTGCTGGTGCTGATTTCGCGTAACCCGAACACGATCCGCCTGAACGCGCCGGCGTCGCTCGGCAAACCGTTCTTCGCGGCGGGGTAACGGCGCGCGACGCGCTTCGTCCCGGTTTCGCGGACAGGCGTGACGTATGCATCGAAGCATGGCAGGAGACACGGCAGCAGACACGGCAGAACCGGCACGGCGTCCAGCACACAGAAGGACACGCCGTGCCGCGCAGCATCATGCAAGACCCCGAGGGGACACGCAATTCCGCTTCAAGCTATGACAAGCTGCAGGCACTTGATAAACAGACAGGAGAAAACATGAAGAAACGCACCACGCTGACCGCCATCGCTCTGGGCGCGGCGTCACTGGCGCTGGGCGTCACGCTCACGCCGGCGCAGGCCGCCGATGCGCCGGGCGTCGCGTTCGTCTATCTCGGCAATCCGGGCGATGCCGGCTGGACCTTCGCGCACGATCAAGGCTCGAAAGAAGCCGAAGCGAAATTCGGCAACAAGATCAAGATCACCCGCGTCGAGAACGTGCCGGAATCGGCAGACTCGGAGCGCGTGTTCCGCGATCTCGCCAACAAGGGCAACAAGGTCATCATCGGTTCGAGCTTCGGGTATCAGGACTTCGAGCTGAAAGTTGCGAAAGATTTCCCGGACACGATTTTCCTGCACGCCACCGGCTACAAGAAGGCGCCGAACTTCGGCACCTACGACGTGCGCATGTATCAGGGCGCGTACCTGGCAGGCGTCGCCGCCGGGCACGTGACCAAGAGCAACACGCTGGGCTTCGTCGCGTCGGTGCCGATCCCGGAAGTGATCCGCAACATCAACGCGTACACGATGGGCGCGCGTTCGGTGAATCCGAAGGTGCACACCAAGGTTATCTGGATCAACAGCTGGTTCGATCCGGGCAAGGAAAAGCAGGCTGCCGAAACGCTGATCGGGCAGGGCGCCGACGTGCTGCTGCAAAACACCGATTCGAGCGCGACGCTGGCGACGGCTTCGGAGAAGCACGTCCACGCGTTCGGCTGGGATTCGGACATGAAGAAGTTCGGTCCTGACGCGCATCTGGGTTCGGTGGTCGCGCATTGGGGCGTGTACTACAACTCGGCGATCCAGCAGGTGCTGGACGGCAAGTGGAAGAACGATCCGGTGTGGTGGGGCATCCCGCAAAAGGCCGTGAATCTCGAGGACATGAACGCGTCGGCGATTCCGGCGGCCGGTCAGAAGGACGTCGAGGCGAAGCGCGAACAGCTTGCCAGCGGCAAGTGGGATGTGTTCACGGGCCCGATCAAGGATCAGTCGGGCGCGGTCAAGGTGCCGGCCGGCAAGACGCTCGGCGATGCCGACCTGCAACGCCTGAACTGGTATGTCGAGGGCGTCGACGGTTCGTTGCCCAAGTAAGGCTTTTCGCGGTGCCGTCGTCCAGACGCCGGCATCTCGCGACACAGTCGACCAGGCGGCGGTCTCAGCAACCGCTGCTTTAGCAGCCGCGTCCGTTGGACGCGGCTTTTTTTCGCGTGTTCACTGCCTTCACGCAAGATGGCTCGATCAATCGTCGATCCGCAGGCCGACCTTCAGCGTCACCTGCCAGTACGCCACCTTGCCGTCTTCAATCATCCCGCGCGTCTCCGTCACCTGAAACCAGTGCAGATTGCGCAGGGTTTTGCTCGCTTTCGTGATCGCGGTGCGGATTGCGTCGTCGCTCGACTGGGTCGACGAACCGGTCAGCTCGATCTGCTTGTAGACGTGGTCGTTCATGGTGTCTGCTCCTTGTTCCGTTGCGGTGTTGGACTGGACGACGGCGCGTGCCGCAGGCCGCCGCCATCGGGCTTACCGGGATCTGGAACGCACGTCGCGTGCCCGCGCGGATGGCGGCGACGCGATGCGGATTGTCCTGGCCGCTCGCGGGCACGCCGGACACGGGTAACTTTTTGTCATCTGGGGCCGGATTCCGGGCGCGGTTCGGGCGGATTTCGGCGGGCGCGCGCCAGATAACATCCCAATAACCTGCTAAAATACTAGGTTTTTCGCCGATCATCATTCAAAGGGACGCGCCGTGCTGTCTACCGCCAATATCACCATGCAATTCGGGCCGAAGCCCCTTTTCGAGAACATCTCGGTCAAGTTCGGGGGAGGGAACCGCTATGGTCTGATTGGTGCAAACGGCTGCGGCAAGTCCACGTTCATGAAAATTCTGGGCTCCGATCTGGAGCCGAGCTCCGGCACCGTGATGCTCGAGCCGAACGTGCGCCTCGGTAAATTGCGCCAGGATCAGTTCGCGTACGAAGACGTGCGCGTGCTCGACGTCGTGATGATGGGCCACGCCGAAATGTGGGCCGCGATGTCCGAGCGCGACGCGATCTACGCGAACCCCGAAGCCACCGACGACGACTACATGCACGCGGCCGAACTCGAAGCGAAGTTCGCCGAGTACGACGGCTACACGGCCGAAGCGCGTGCGGGCGAACTGCTGCTGGGCATCGGCATTGCAATCGAAGACCACGACGGCCCGATGAGCAACGTCGCGCCGGGCTGGAAGCTGCGCGTGCTGCTCGCGCAGGCGCTGTTCTCGAAGCCGGACGTGCTGCTGCTCGACGAACCGACCAATAACCTGGACATCAACTCGATCCGCTGGCTGGAAGACATGCTCAACCAGTACAACTCGACGATGATCATCATCTCGCACGATCGACATTTCCTGAACCAGGTCTGCACGCACATGGCCGACATGGACTTCGGCACGCTGAAGGTCTATCCGGGCAACTACGACGACTACATGCTGGCCAGCACGCAGGCGCGCGAGCGTCAGCAGAACGCCAACGCGAAGGCGAAGGAACGCGTCGCCGATCTGCAGGACTTCGTGCGCCGCTTCTCGGCGAACAAGTCGAAGGCGCGTCAGGCAACCAGCCGTCTGAAGATGATCGACAAGATCAAGATCGAGGAATTCAAGCCGTCGTCGCGTCAGAATCCGTTTATCCGCTTCGAGTATGAAAAGAAGCTGCACAACATCGCCGTGGTGGCCGACAGCATCTCGAAGAAGTACGAACGCACGATTTTCAACAACTTCAACCTGAGCGTGCAGCCGGGCGAACGTATCGCGATCATCGGGCAGAACGGCGCGGGCAAGACCACGCTGCTGCGCTCGCTGCTGGGCGCGGTGAACCCGGATCACGGCACGGTGAAGTGGGCGGAAAACGCGAACATCGGCTATATGCCGCAAGACACGTACGAAGAATTCCCGACCGACGTCACGCTGATGGACTGGATCGACGGCTACCGCAAGGAAGGCGACGACGAGCAGTCGGTGCGTGGCACGCTCGGCCGTCTGCTGTTCAATGCCGACGATATCCGCAAGTCGGTGAAGGTGCTGTCGGGTGGCGAGAAGGGCCGCATGATCTGGGGCAAGCTGATGCTGGGCCGTCACAACGTGCTGCTGATGGACGAGCCGACCAACCACATGGACATGGAATCGATCGAGTCGCTGCAGATCGCGCTCGACAAGTACGACGGCACGCTGATCTTCGTGTCGCACGACCGTGAATTCGTCAGCGGCCTCGCGAACCGCATCATCGAAGTGAAAACCGACGGCACGCTGAACGACTTCGGCGGCAACTACGAAGAGTTCCTGACGAGCCAGGGCGTGCAGTAAGCCCGTCTCCGGTTTCGCTTGCCGCGACCGCAAAGCCCGCTTCTTCGAAGCGGGCTTTTTTTATGCGTGATGCACATGCGTCGAAAGCGCGCGGTCTATACGCGTGACAATTCGTCAGGTGCATGACATACGACAAATTAAAAAACGGACATCGCGCATCGCGATCAATACGGTTGATCTCGCGCAATGTGCGCACCGTCCCGCTGACGATAAATGACGCTTTTATCCGACACGCGGGGCCGTCATGTTTGCATCTCATTCCTTTTCGCCGCTCGTGATTCGCGGCCGCTCGTTGTTGCCGATCGTTCAAGGCGGCATGGGTGTCGGCATTTCGGCGCATCGGCTGGCGGGCAGCGTGGCGCGTGAAGGCGCGGTCGGCACGATCGCCAGTATCGACCTGCGCCACCATCATCCCGATCTCGTCGAAACGTGTCAGGCCGATCCGGTTCGCGAAACCTTCGAACGCGCGAACCTGATTGCGCTCGCGCGTGAAATTCAGTCGGCCCGCGCGTTGAGCGCGGGCAACGGCATGATCGCCGTCAATGTGATGAAGGCCGTCAGCGCGCACGCCGACTACGTGCGCGTCGCGTGCGAGAACGGCGCCGATGCGATCGTGATGGGCGCGGGTCTGCCGCTCGACTTGCCGGACATGACGCAAGGTCACGATATCGCGCTGATCCCGATTCTGTCGGACAGCCGCGGCGTGTCGCTGGTGCTGAAGAAGTGGCTCAAGAAAGGCCGCTTGCCCGACGCCATCGTGATCGAACATCCGAAGCATGCGGGCGGCCATATCGGCGTCGCGAATATCGCGGATGTCGACGACGAACGCTTCGGTTTCGCGCGTGTGCTCGACGAACTGGAGACCGTTTTCACGACGCTCGGGCTGAAGCGCAGCGATGTGCCGGTGATCGTCGCGGGCGGCATCAACAGCCATGACGCGGTGCGTACGTGGCTCGACGCGGGCGCCAATGGCGTGCAGGTCGGCACGCCGTTCGCCGTCACCGAAGAAGGCGACGCGCATCCGAACTTCAAGCGCGTGCTGGTCGATGCGACACCTGACGACATCGTCGAATTCGTCAGCGTCACCGGCTTGCCGGCGCGCGCGGTCAAGACGCCCTGGCTCACGCGCTATCTGCGCAACGAAACCCGTATTCGCGAAAAAATCGGCGGACTGAAGCGGTTGTGTCCGGTCGGACTGGACTGCCTGAGCGTGTGCGGCTTGCGCGACGGCATCGAGAAATTCGGCCACTTCTGCATCGACACGCGGCTGACGGCTGCATTGCGCGGCGACGTCGCCAACGGCCTGTTCTTTCGCGGACGCGAAGCGCTGCCGTTCGGCAACGCGATCCGCAGCGTTCACGACCTGATCGAGTTGCTGCTGACCGGCGTGGCGCGACCGGCTGTCGCAGGTCGCACGACGTTTTCCCTCGCTTGATGCGAGTCAACATCGGGGGCCAGAAGAACTTCGACAATTGTTGACGAATTCAAAACACTTCGGGGAACCCAATGAAAACTCTTAAAACCGCCTTGCGTGCCTTCGTAGCCGCTTCGTGCCTGCTCGGTGCAGGTGTATTCGCGACGCAGGCGCACGCGGCGGATGGTGATCCGATGAACGGCATTCATGCCGGCGACGTTCTGGTTCGTTTGCGTTCCATCAGCATCATGCCGAATGTCTCCACGCATAACACGCTGTCCACGCTGAACGTCAACGTGAACAACGCGACGGTGCCGGAACTGGATCTGACGTACATGATTCGCGACTGGCTGGGCGTGGAGCTGATTCTCGGCACGTCGCGGCATCACCTGACGTCGAGCCTCGGCGATCTGGGCGCCGTCAACGTATTGCCGCCTACGCTGCTGCTGCAATATCACTTCAACCACGCGGGGAAGATCCGTCCGTATCTGGGTGCGGGCGTCAACTACACGTACTTCTACAACAACGGGCTGAACGCGGGCGGCGAAGGCATCGCCATCACGAATCACAGCTTCGGGCCGGCCATTCAGGCGGGTGTGGACGTGCAGTTGACGAAGTCGATCTTCCTGAATGCCGACGTCAAGAAAATCTGGATGCGTACCGACGCGTCGCTGGGCGGCACGTCGCTCGGCAAGCTGAATATCGATCCGGTCGTGCTGGGTTTCGGCGTCGGGATGAAGTTCTGACGGATCGTCGCGCGCACGCTCGCGACAAACAAAAACGCCGGGTCAGTTGCTGTCCCGGCGTCTTTTTATGCGCGACGCGCGCGGCCCGGCGCGGTCACAGGATCACGCGATCACAGCCGATCGTTTCTGAAGCGCATCGCCGTGCCTTCGGCTTCGATGCGCTTCCAGATGACGCGCTTTTCCTCGTCGCTCAGGAACACCCAGTTGGAGACTTCCATCGCGGTGCGGCCGCAGCCTTTGCAGATATCGTCGAAAAGGGTGGAGCACACGCCGATGCACGGGCTGTCGGGAAGATCGTGAAGATTCGAGGACATCGAAAACCTTAAAGCGGAACAGGAGAGTGCCGCTATCTTAAACGATGCGGCGCAGCACCCTCCCCGAGCGACGCGCGCCACCCGCGCCATCCGCGCGCCAACCGTCACGCCACAAAACGGCACGACGGCGCGACGGCCTGCTGACGCAGCCTCAGCGCGAAATGCTGTAGCCGATCCGTGCGATCCAGTGCTGGCGCTGGTTGTAGTCGAGAATGTCCTCGCCGTAGCCGTTGAAGTATCCCACCCACAGATAGCCGCCCCATTTGTCGCCGAGCAGCTTGGCAAGCGGATACGTCAGCTGCGTATCGACGCTGCCGTACCAGTGCTTGTTGCCTTTGCGCAGCGTCGTCGCGAGTTGCCAGCCGTCCGGGCTGCCGTATTTGACCAGCAGATCCACGTAGCCGCGATAGTCGGCGATATCCGGGTTGCTGCTCTTGCCGAGGTAGTAATAGATTTTCGGCGACACGACGAAGTGGTACGACGCGATGTCGCCGAATTCCCATGTCGGCCGTACGAACACCGTATTGATGCTGCGGGAATCGTCGCCTGCCTTGCCGTTCGATTCGTGACCGATGCCGCCCATGAAGCCCATTCGCGTGAACAGCGGGCTGTGCCAGCCGGTATCGGGAATCGAGTAGAACACTTGCGGTTCGTAGCTGGTGTCGCGGAACGGTCGCGAATCGGCGGACAGATCCCAGATCGTCGTCTGCGTGTAGCCGAAATACAGGTTGTCGAGAAAGGCTTTCGAGCGCAGATCGTCGGGTGTCAGGATCCGGTATTTGAAACTGAGCTGGAAGCGCGCGTTGGTGTCGCCGTTCGTGCCGGCCGCGAAATACATCGGCTCGAAATACGAAATCCGCGACAGCACGCCGCGATCGGCGGAGGCGAGCGTGTCGGTGGTGGTGGTCGCGGATTTCGCGAGCGCGTCGCCGGTGCTGGTCGGTGCGCCGACGGCAGTGGCGGCGGCTGCGGCTTGCGCGGGCGTGGTCGCTTCGCTCTGCGCGTGGGCGGCGGCGATATCGGTTGCCTGTTTCGGGCCGCGATCGAGCGACACCAGTGTCGGCGACGCATCAAAGCCAACCGGATCGATCCGCACTTCACCGCGCGCGGCATCGGGCCATGCCGCCGAAAACCGCACCTTCCGATATTGACCGGCGCGCAGATGCACGGTATCCGGCACATTCGGCTCGCGGACGAGTTCGAGCGGCATCGGCGGGCGGTCGCCGGTCGTCAGCGTGACGTTCAGCGTGCGCGGCACGGTGACGGTCAACGGTTTGGTGTCGTCGTCGGAATAGAGCAGCGTGATATGCAACGGCTCGCTTGCCGCCACCTGACGCGGCGGTTGCAGCACGGCGACCGCCGCATACGCGGAGCCCGCGAACGCGGCCCATGTCAGCAGCGCGGCGCGCGCTACGTGTTTGCCGGGCATCGTGTGCTTCGGCGGCATCGCGCGAACAGAATCGGGCGTGAGCGGATCGATCGGCTGACCGCCGTCCGGATGGCCGGTGGCGGACAACGGGGTGATACAGGAGCGCATAGCGTGGCAGCGCATGGGCTGTCCTCCGGGTCAAGGGGCGTGAACGCAGTCGAAAGACGGGAAAGACAACGCAATCCGGAAACAGCGGGAAAAGCGGTCGCAACGGGAGCAAAGCGGGCCGCGCTGACGCAACGACGCGACAACGCCACGACGCGACAACGCCACGACGCGACAACGCAACGACGCGACAACGCCGCCACGAACGCGCGCCGCATCGGCACGAACTACACGGTTTTGTAAAAGAAGGCTTACAACGACGTCGCAGCGCGCGGTGCCGCCACGCTCAGAGGTCGCCTGCCAGTTGCCAGAGCAACGCGCCGTTGAGCAGCAGGATCGCGCCTGCCGCCGCCCAGGCGAGCACCAGCGGCACGCCGCGAACGCGCCATTCGCGCATCAGCCGACGATCCGATGCAAAGCGGATCAGCGGCAGCACGGCCAGCGGCAGTTGCAGGCTGAGCACCACCTGGCTTGCGACCAGCAGCGGATTCGAGCCGTGCGGCCCGAACATCGCCACTGCGAACAGCGCCGGACCGATCGCCAGCGAACGCGTCAGCAATGCGCGCTGCCAGCGCGGCAAGCGCAGCTTGAGGAAGCCTTCCATCACAGCCTGACCGGCCAGCGTTCCCGTCACGGTTGCGCTGAGCCCGCAGGCGAGCAGTGCTGTAGCAAACAGGATGCCTGCCCAGCGGGTGCCGAGCAGCGGGGCGATCAGCCGGTGCGCGTCGGCGAGATCGGTGACGTCGCGATGGCCGCTCGCGTAGAACACCGCGGCCGCGACGATCAGCAAGGCCGCGTTGATCACGAACGCGATCGACAGCGACGCGAAGGTATCGATATTCACGCCGTGCAGCGCGTGCGCGATTTCGTCGTCGGTGCCGTTGGGCGCGTGCTTCTTGACGAGCGCCGAGTGGAGATAGAGGTTGTGCGGCATGACCGTCGCGCCGACGATCCCGGCCGCCAGCCACACCATGCCCGCGTTGCGCAGTAGCGCCGGGTCCGGCGCGATACCCGCCAGCGCCGCATGCCAGTCGGGTCTGGCGAGCGCCAGTTCGACCACGAAACACAGTCCGACGAAGAAGATCAGCGACACGATCACGGCTTCGAGCGTGCGCCGCCCCGTTTGATGAAGCGCGAGCATCGCGAACGTGCAGACCGCCGACATCAACACGCCGACCGTCAACGACACGCCGAGCAGCAATTGCAGCGCGACCGCGCTGCCGACCACTTCGGCGACATCGCAGGCGACGATCGCGATTTCGCTCGTCACCCACAGAAACCGCGACACGGCCGGGCTGTAGCGCTCGCGGCAGACTTGCGCGAGATCGCGGCCCGTGACGACGCCGAGCCGCGACGACACCCATTGCAGCAGCATCGCCATCAGGCTCGACAGGAACACGACGCTGAGCAGCTGATAGCCGTACGTGGCGCCCGCGGCGAGCGCGGTGGCCCAGTTGCCGGGGTCCATATAGCCGACCGCGATCAGTGCCCCCGCGCCCACGAACGAAAACCAGTGCGCGGGACGGCCACCGCTGCCGTCCGGCGTACGCCGGCGTCGTCGGGATCGGACACCTGAGGGCAACGTGTTCATCGAGCGCCTTTGAGCTTCGTGGTACGCGTGTCGCGGTGAGTGCAACGGTTTTGCATAGGGCTTGCGCATGCGCTGCGCGGCCATGCGGCGCAAGCGTTATGCCCGTCGGATCCTGCCGATGGACGCGCTGCGCCGGCCGATAAGCTATTTTGCACCGGGCGGGGCATCTGCGTGGCGATGTCCTTACAGTCCGCTTCCGGTGCGACGCGGACACGGTAAGGCCCATGGTTTTTTTCGGGTGGACACGCGCTGTCAAACCGATAAAATTGCGGCGAATTTTGCGACGCCGCGCAGGGCTGGCTGCCGCTGTACCGTTTGCACGACAGCCGGGCGGTTTTTTTGGCGCGCGTAATAATTGATGGTAGTTTTCGAATTTTTCAGGGGAGCCGTGCGGCCTTGCACGGCGGCATATGTGAAGAAGACGACCGGCAGTGCGCCGGTCCGGACGGAGAACAGGATGAAAAAACTGGTGGCGAGCCAAATGGCGGCGCTGGTGCTGTGTGCTGCACCGTGGTTGACGGCAGTGGCGAAAGATACGCAGCTGAACGTGTACAACTGGTCCGACTACATCGCCAAGGACACGATCCCGAACTTCACGAAGCAGACCGGCGTCCAGGTCAAATACGACAACTACGACAGCGACGACACGCTGCAAGCCAAGCTGCTCACCGGCAATTCCGGCTACGACATCGTCGTGCCCACCAGCAATTACGCAGGCAAGCAGATCGCCGCGGGCATCTTCGCGCCGCTCGACAAATCGAAGCTGCCGAACCTCAAATATCTCGACCCCGCGCTGATGGCGCTGGTCGCCGGCGCGGATCCGGGCAACCAGTTCACGGTGCCCTGGGCTTACGGCACCACGGGTCTCGGCTACAACGTCACGAAAGCGCAGCAGATCCTCGGCAAGAACGTGCCGCTGGATAGCTGGGACGTGCTGTTCAAGCCGGAAAACCTGTCGAAGCTGAAGGCGTGCGGCGTGTCGGTGCTCGACGCGCCCGACCAGATGTTCGCCGCCGCGCTGCATTACATCGGCAAGGATCCGATGAGCACGAACCCGGCGGATTATCGCGAAGCGCTCGCGATGATGAAGAAGATCCGTCCGTACATCACGCAGTTCAACTCGTCGGGCTATATCAACGATCTGGTTGGCGGCGACATCTGTTTCGCGTACGGTTTCTCGGGCGACGTCGTGATCGCGAAGCATCGCGCGGTCGAAGCGAAGAAGTCGTACAAGATCGAGTACTACATTCCGAAGGGCGGTGCGCCGGTCTGGTTCGACGTGATGGCGATCCCGAAGGACGCGAAGAACAAGGAAGCCGCGCTTCAGTGGATCAACTACATCGAGACGCCGCAGGTTCACGCGGCGATCACGAACGAGGTCTACTACCCGAACGCCAACGTCGAAGCGCGCAAGTACGTGAGCAAGGACGTCGCGAACGACCCGGCTGTGTATCCGTCGCAGGAGACCATCAAGACGCTGTTCCTGCTCAAGCCGCTGCCGCCGGAAATCCAGCGCTTGCAGACGCGCCTGTGGACCGAATTCAAGTCCGGCCGCTGATCGCCGCGGCCCGCGCAGGAAAAGAGGGTGTCGGGTTGTAAAGTCATGAAGCCCCCGGTTCCACCGGGGGCTTTGTTCGTCAAACGCAGAAGTGAAGCAGCAGATTATGAGTGACCAGTCGGGTGCACCGGCAGGGGCCGGCACGCTGCCCCCGGGCAACAACGTCGTTGCGGACGACGCAACGGAAAACTTCGTGCGGATCGTCGACGTCGTCAAGAAATTCGGCGAAACCGTCGCGGTAAAGGGCGTGAACCTGTCCGTGCGGAAGGGCGAGCTGTTCGCGCTGCTTGGCAGTTCGGGCTGCGGCAAGTCCACGCTGCTGCGGATGCTCGCGGGTCTCGAAACCGTCACGTCGGGCAAGATCCTGATCGACGGTGAAGATCTCGCGCAACTGCCGCCGTATCGTCGGCCGATCAATATGATGTTCCAGTCGTATGCGCTGTTTCCGCACATGTCGGTCGAATCGAACGTCGCGTTCGGGTTGAAGCAGGAAGGGGTACCGAAGGCCGAACTGGCCGACCGCGTGCACACCGCGCTCGAACTCGTGCAGATGGCGAAGTACGCGAAGCGCAAGCCGCATCAGCTGTCTGGCGGCCAGCAGCAACGCGTCGCGCTGGCGCGCTCGCTGGTCAAACGGCCGAAGCTGCTGTTGCTCGACGAACCGATGTCCGCGCTCGACAAGCAGATCCGTCAGCGCACGCAGATCGAACTCGTCAACATTCTCGACTCGGTCGGTGTCACGTGCATGATGGTCACGCACGATCAGGAAGAGGCGATGACGATGGCGGGCCGCCTTGCCGTGATGAGCGAAGGCGAGATCGTGCAGCTCGGCACGCCGCACGAAGTGTACGAGTATCCGAACAGCCGCTTTTCGGCGGAATTCATCGGCTCGACCAATCTGTTCGACGGCAACACCGTCGAAGACGAGCCGGATCACGTGTTTATCGAAACGCCCGACCTGAGCTGCCGTTTGTACGTGAATCACGGCATCACCGGGCCGCTCGGCATGCCGGTGACCGTGTCGGTGCGACCGGAGCGGATGGCGCTCACGCGCAAGCCGCCCGAAGGCGCGTACAACTGGGGCAAGGGTGTCGTGACGAACGTGGCGTATATGGGCGGTTACTCGCTGTATCACGTGAAGCTCGACGCCGGCAAGACGGTGGTGGCGAACGTCTCGAGTCTCGCATTGATGGAAATCGACACGCCCACCTGGGGCGACGAAGTCTATGTGCGCTGGAGCGCCAACGCCGGCGTGGTGTTGACGTCATGAAGGCCGCGCTGGGTTCGATCGTGCGGTGGCCGGTGCGGCGTTTCGGGCTGACCGGCCGCACTGCGGTGGTGGCCGGGCCGTTCGTCTGGTTGCTGCTGTTTTTCCTCGTGCCGTTTCTGCTGGTGGTGAAGATCAGTTTCGCCGATCTTCGGCTGGGCATTCCGCCGTACACCGAACTGACCACGTTCACGGACGGCGTGATTCATATCGCGCTGGATCTGTCGCACTACGCGTTTCTGTTTAGCGACAGCCTGTATTTCGCGACTTATGTGAACTCGGTGGTGGTTGCGGGGATTTCGACGCTGCTGTGTCTGCTGATCGGTTATCCGATGGCGTATTACATTGCGCGTTCGAATCCAGGCTCCCGCAATATTCTGCTGATGGCGGTGATGTTGCCGTTCTGGACATCGTTTCTGATTCGCGTGTATGCGTGGATCGGCATCTTGAAGAACAACGGGCTGCTGAACAATTTTCTGATGTCGATCGGGCTGATTCATTCGCCGATCGAGCTGTATCACACCAATACCGCGGTTTATATCGGCATGGTGTATTCGTACCTGCCGTTTCTGGTGATGCCGCTTTACGCGCATCTGGTGAAGATGGATCTGACTTTGCTCGAAGCCGCGTACGACCTCGGCGCGAAACCGTGGAAAGCGTTCTGGCAGATCACGTTACCGCTGTCGAAGAACGGGATTATTGCCGGGTGTCTGCTGGTGTTCATTCCGGCGGTGGGTGAGTACGTGATTCCGGAATTGCTGGGCGGTGCGAATACGTTGATGATCGGCCGGGTGATGTGGAATGAGTTTTTCGACAATGCCGACTGGCCGATGGCTTCGGCGGTGACGTGTGCGATGGTATTGCTGCTGCTGGTGCCGATGGCGTTGTTCCAGTATGCGCAGGCTAAGGCTCTGGAGGAAAAGCGCTGATGAAGCCGAATCGCATTCTGCAGTTCGTTGCATTGGGACTGGGTTTTCTGTTTCTGTATATCCCGATCGTGAGTCTGGTCGTGTACTCGTTTAACGAGTCGCAACTGGTGACGGTGTGGACGCATTTCTCGACGCGCTGGTATGCCGCGCTGTTACAGGACGACGAACTGATTTCGGCCGCGTGGCTGTCGTTGCGGATCGGGTTGTTGACGGCGTTTGCGTCGGTGATTATCGGCACGTGGGCGGGTTTCGTACTCGCGCGCATGGGGCGGTTTCGCGGGTTCACGCTTTACACCGGGATGATCAATGCACCGCTGGTGATTCCCGAAGTGATTCAGGGTATTTCGCTGCTGCTGCTGTTCATCGAAATGGGGAAATTGCTGGGCTGGCCCGCCGGGCGTGGCATTTTCACGATCTGGATCGGGCATGTGATGCTGTGCATATCGTATGTCGCGATTATTGTTCAGTCGCGGGTTCGGGATTTGCATCCGTCGCTTGAAGAAGCCGCACTCGATCTCGGCGCGACGCCGTTACGGGTGTTTTTCTTTATTACGTTGCCGTTGATTTCGCAGGCGTTGGTGGCGGGGTGGTTGTTGTCTTTTACCTTGTCGATCGACGATCTGGTTTTGTCGGCGTTTTTGTCCGGGCCTGGGTCGACGACGTTGCCGCTGGTGGTGTTTTCGCGCGTGCGGTTGGGGTTGAATCCGGAGATGAATGCGTTGGCGACGTTGTTTATTGGGGTTGTGACGGTTGGGGTGGTGGCGGCGAATCTGTTTATGCAGAGGGCTGAGAGGAAGAAGACGATGGTATTGGTTTGATTTGGTTTTTTTCGGGGTTTTCTCACTTCTGGTTGGGGTTAGGGGTTTGGGGTTTGGTTCGGTTGTCCCGTTTTCACGTCGGTTTGCCTGGACCGTCCCTGTGAGTTTTGCGGTTCGCTTGGGGTTGGTTTGGTTGCTCCTGGCTTGGCGTGCGCGTCCTGTATTCACGTCGGTTTGCCTGGATCGTCCCTGTGCGGGACCGCACCTACTTTTCTTTGCTCGCGCAAAGAAAAGTAGGCAAAAGAAAGCGCGTTTACCTCGCGCTTCGTAGCGAGTGGCGTCTAGTAATTAACGGGTAGTGGACCGCGCACGTTTTGAGTGGTCGGTCGGTTTTTCGTGGTGGTCCGCGCCCGCACATCCCGCCCGCTTCGCGGCGGTAGCCCACTTCAAAAACCCGTTTTCGCCACGCTATTTTTCGGCCCTCTCGACGGTTCCGGCGTCAGCTCAAAACCCGTTTTTACCACGCGATTTGCCAGTCTTCACGACGATTCCCGCAGCCGGTTCAAAGGCCGGTTTGCGCCACGGCATTCACCCGCCTTCACGACCGTTCCAGCGTCTGTCTAAAGGCCCGGTTACGCCACGGCGTTCACCCGTCTTCACGATGGTTTCGACGTTCCGAGTTGCGAGGACTTTTGCGCGCGGGAACAGGCCGGCGCATGGAGCCTGTAAGCGATTTTGTGTCTGCGAGTCATATGATTGCCCGTAACGGGCCAAGGAGAGTCATATGGCAACGCGCAAGACGAGGAGCCGGTTCGATCCGGCGGTGCTGGACGAACTGCTCAAGGGGCAGGATCCGCAGACGGTCCTGCGTTCGCAGGGCCTGCTCGGCGAACTCAAGAAGGCGCTGGCCGAGCGCATGCTCAACGCCGAGATGGACGTGCATCTGGACCAGCCGCTCGAGCACGACGCGGGCAACCACCGCAACGGATCGAGCGCGAAGACCGTGCTCAGCGAGGACGGCCCGCTGGAGCTGG
The DNA here is from genome assembly GCF_028283785.1 of Paraburkholderia sp. Lineage (GTDB taxonomy): Bacteria > Pseudomonadota > Gammaproteobacteria > Burkholderiales > Burkholderiaceae > Paraburkholderia. The sequence continues at coordinate 1,134,346 of NZ_JAPWKB010000019.1, forward strand.
CGATTCCCCGCGATCGCCACGGCCGCTTTGATCCGGCGCTCATCGGCAAATACCAGCGCCGCTTTCCCGGCTTCGACCAGAAGATCATCGCGCTGTACGCGCGCGGCATGAGTACGCGCGATATCCGAGGCCCACGTGGCCGAACTCTACGGCCTGGAGATCTCGCCCGAGCTGGTGTCGGCGGTCACCGACGCGGTGCTCGACGAGGTCGGGCACGGCAGGAGCGCCCGCTCGATCCGGTGTATGCGCTGGTCTATTTCGATGCGCTGCGCGTGAAGATCCGCGATGAGGGGCTGGTGCGCAACAAGGCCGTGTATCTGGCCATCGGCGTGAACTGTGAGGGCTACCGCGACGTGCTGGGCATCTGGATCGAGCACACCGAGGGCGCCCGGTTCTGGCTCAGGGTGATGAGCGAGCTGAAGGCGCGCGGCACGCGCGACATCCTGATCGCGGTGGTCGACGGGCTCAAGGGGTTTCCGGAGGCGATCGTGTCGGTGTTCCCGCAGACGGTGGTCCAGACCTGCATCGTGCACCTGCTGCGCAACTCGATGCAGTTCGCCACCTGGAAGGAGCGCGCCGCGCTGGCCGCCGCGCTCAGGCCGGTCTACACCGCGACGGGCGCCGAGGCGGCCGAACAGGAACTGGCGCGCTTCGAGGCCGGCGAGTGGGGCCAGCGCTACCGGGCGATCGTGCCGATGTGGCGACGGCAGTGGGAAGAGGTCGTGCCGTTCTTTGCGTTCACCGCGCCGGTGCGCACGCTGATCTACACGACCAACGCGATCGAGAGCCTGCACAGCGAGGTGCGCAAATCGATCCGCAACAAGGGCCACTTTCCATCCGACGAAGCCGCGCTCAAACTCATCTGGCTGAGCCTGCGCTACATCGTCGGCAAGTGGACCAACCGGCCCCTGTGCTGGAGCGCGGCGCGAACGGAGTTCGCCATCCAGTTTGAAGACCGCTTTACTGTCGGGCCATGAGTACCATGACTCGCACACAAAATTTCTGACAGCCTCACGCGCTTTCTTTTGCCTACTTTTCTTTGCGCGAGCAAAGAAAAGTAGGTGCGGTCCCGCACAGGGACGATCCAGGCAAACCAGCATGAAACCGGGACGACCGCGCGTGAAACCGGGACAAGCGAGCGCGAAACCGGGACAACCGCGCATAAAACCGGGACCAGCAACCCGGCCCAACCAAAACCAAAAAAACCAAACCTCAACCTTCCATCCCAAACCCTTACAACCGAAACACAAAACAAACCAAACCACCACCACATCCCAGTATATTTCCGTGATGATCAAATCACTGACATGCATGGCGGGGTGGGAGCAGCTATATCGGGTTTGGGAGCTTTTGGTACTGGTATGCAAATTCCTGTGGAACTTGCTCCTGTTCCTGGGCGGCGGAACCTAGCCACGGGGCCACGGGGCCACAGGGCGGCCACCAAGCCACCCCGGCCGCCCAAGGCCACCAACCCCCCTTTTATGCCTCCAAAAACCGCCGCAAATCAATAACCACCCGCTCCGGCGCTTCCTCCATCGGAATATGCCCAAGCCCCGCATACATCATCGATTGCGCGCCGGGAATCCGCCCGGCAAACGCTTCAGCGTGCGCAGGTGGAATCCACCGGTCCTTCTCGCCCCACAGCACCAGCGACGGCACGTCGAGCGTCGTCAGCACATCCGTGTCGACGTCGTCGAAATCCAGCGTCGGCACCATCTTGCCGATCGCCTCGCGTGTGCCCTCGCCATGAAAGAACTCGATATATCGACGTAGCGTCGAAGGCGCGAGCTTGCGCGCGTCGCCATACACATTGCGCACCGCGCTTTTGATGATCGCCTCGGGCAACCACCACGGCGCGCTCATCCGCACCAGCGCGCTGTTGAACAAGCCGATGTAGATCGGCAGTTTCATCGGAAAACCCGCCGAATCGATCAGCACCAGACGGTCTACCGCGTCCCGATGACGCGCCGCGTAATCCCACGCGATCAGTCCACCCAGCGAATTGCCGATCAAGGTCGTGCGCCCGATCCCGAGCGCTTGCATAAACGTATCGATAAAGCGCCGGTACGTGGGCAGATTCATCGTCTCGATCGCGCCGTTCGTGGCGCGCAAGGGTCCGGTGACGCCGAACGGCGGCAGATCCAGCCGGATCACCCGATGGTCGCGCGCCAGATTCGCGGCGACGTCGTTCCACGTATGCAACGACGACGCGAATCCGTGGAGCATCACGATCGGCGCGCCGCTACCTTCGTCGACGTAATGCACGTCCGCGCCCATGATCTTCACGAACGCCGAGCCACTTTGCGTATAACGCCGCACCAGTTCCGCGCGCGGCACGCTCGTGATGCCGAGCCGTGCGGCCAGTGAACGGCGGGCCAACGGTACACCGTCGGCCCGCACGGCAGAGTCGAGGCTTGCCATGCTTGTCTCCCTGATTGTTCGTTTTGTCAGCGGCGCGATGCGTTTTGACTGCAATGTCTACGTCTGTCTACTGCGTGAATTGCAGAGTAGACAACTGTACACATTGCGTCAAGATGGTTAGAGTGGGGCGTTAAGCGCCCGATGCGCGTGAGTCGAACCGTATGCCACCCGTTATGCCACCCGCTACCTTCACCGTAGATCCGTCGACATCATCGACGGAGACGATGTCCGATGTGGACGCCGGGCAGGATCTCGCGCCCGGCAAGCGTCGATTGATTGAAGCCGCATTGCGGCTGACCGCGAGTGGGCGCAGTTTCGCGAGTTTGGGTTTGCGGGAAATCGCGCGTGCAGCGGATCTGAATCCGAACACGTTTTACCGGCATTTCGACACGCTGGACGATCTGGCGTGCGAAGCGGTGGAGTGGGTGAGTCGCCGGTTGAGGCCGATCCTGCGGCGCGAGCGCTGGCTCGCGGCCCATGACGATCCGGCGCAGATGCCGCGTCGCGCGGTGGCTGCGTTTTTCGCGTTTGCTTTGGATAACCGCGACGCGCTGTCGAGCGCGCTGACGGAGTATCACGGTACTTCGGCGGCATTGCGCGAGGCCGTGCGTAGGAATCTGCAGGATGTGTCCGCTGAAATGTCGGACGACATTGTCGATCTGAACGTGATGCCGTCGCTTTCGCGCGCGACGATCGACGAAATCTGCACGCAGATCGTGCTTCAGCTATTCCATCTTTCGGGTGAGTACATTCACAATGAAGCGAACCGCGAAGCCCTGATCGACTACGCGGAACGCTTTATCGTGCGCCTGTTCGTCGGCGCGACGGTGTTGTCGCAGCATCAAGGCTAGGCGCGCGGGCGTGCCTAGCCTCACGCTTCAGGCTTCACGCTTCAGGTATCGCTCCATCCGCCGGAATCGTCGTTGCTGCCCATATCGACGTTGCCGCCGTCGTTCCAGTCGTTCGATCCCTGACCGAAATCGAGGCCGCCGCCGCCGTCGCCACCGTTGCCGCCGCGTCGCCGTTCGTCGTCGACGATCACATCCCGTTCGACGACGCGATCGCGGCCGGAATTGAGCGCTTCACCGAGCAACACGCCCGTCAGCAAACCACCCATGCCGCCGCCGAACCCGCCGCCTTGCTGGACGATCACCGGCGGCTGCTGTTGCGGCGGATACGGATAGGGCGCTTGCGGCGGATTGCCGAACCGCTCGGCCTCACGCGCATAAGGTGATTGCTGTGCGCCGAATTGCGGATTGGCCGTCGCAGCCGCGTTCGGATCGGGCCGTCCTTCGGCACGCGCGCGCAAACTGCCGACACGCTGATCGAGTTCATCGACCTGATACGGCGGCACCGGGTTCTTGCTCGCCGACAAGGTTTCCACGAGGCGCCGCAGCTCGTCTTCGACGCCTTCGACTTCCTTCTCCAGCGCGTCGTGTCCGGCCGCCGTCGACAGTTTGACGTCGAGCTTCAGCGAACGCGCGGCGTTCAGCAGTTCAGTGGCGCGCTTCAGTTGCGTGCGGCGCTCTTCGTCCGCTCGCGAATCGTCGTTGTTTCGCGCGCGACGCAGCGTCCAGCGCAACACCAGCGCAATCCCGCCGATCACGACCAGAATGCCGATCCACAAGCCGATGCCCGGCCCGTGACGTTGCGGCGCCGGCGCAAGCTGCGACGACGGTTGAACCTGCTGCGAGCCGGCGTTCTGTTGCGCGAACGGATTTGTTCGTCTGCGACGACATCGTGCCCGCCGCCGTGCCGCGTTCGGCGTCGCGGCGGATGCGCGCTTCGGTCTGCGCGAAACGCGTCGGGTCGGTGAAGCGAATTTGCGGATCGAGCGTCTTGGCCTGTTGCACCTGGGCGAGCGCGTCGGCGGAACGACCTTCGCGATCCAGCACCTGGCTGTACAGGTAGTGCGCATGCGCGTTGTTCGGATGCGCCTTCAGCACTTCGGTCAAACCGGCGTCGGCCTGCTGCCAGTTGCCTTGCGCCATCGCGGATTCGATCTGCTGCGCGGTCGGCACGGCAAACGCCGCGGTGGACACGAGCAGCAACGAAGCACATGCAGCAGCCAGAAATTTTTTCATGATGCGGTCAGGGCGGTTGCCCACCCGTCTCCATGTCGATCGATGCGGTGTAAAAACACAGCGCCGTCAGCGGACGTTCAGATTCGATCATCCGCCAGACGGCGCTGCGCGACACCTTGCGTTGCAACTGCCGTTCGGCGAATTACGATGCCGGCGTATTCAACTGCTTCTTCAATGCTTCGAGACGGTCTTCGACCGACGGACCGCGATTCAGATCGGCCAGCTTGTCGTCGAGCGCCTTGCCGCTTTTGTCGTCCGCCGAGTTCAGGCGGGCATCGGAGCGGGCATTCGACAGCGCGACCTTGTCTTCGAGCTTCTGGAAGTCTTCAGCAAGATTCTTGCCGCCGATTCCACCCAGCGCGGTAGCCGCGACGTCTTTCGCCTGCGCGATCTGCTGCTTGGCCTGCAACACGTTCGAACGTGCGTTCAGGTCGTTGCGGCGCGAACGCATGTCGTCGATCTGGCTCTTCAGTTGCGCCACCGACGGTTCGAGCGTGGTGAGTTCCCGTGCCAGCGCATCGCGTTCCGCTTCGGCGGTGGATTGCGCGGCGAGCGCTTCACGTGCGAGCGCTTCGTCGCCGGATTGCAGCGCCCGCTTTGCGCCATCTTCGTACTTGCGTGCCTTGTCGGCCGCGACGTCGCGCTTGCTTTGCTGCGTGGCGACCTGCGCCTGAATCTCGATCAGCGAATTTTCGGCCTTGCCGATGCTGTCGTCGAGTTCGCGCACGATCTGCCGTGCATCGCGCGACGGATCCTGCACGGAATCTGCTGCGTCGTTCAGGAGACCTTTAAGCGTTCGCGAGATGCTGTCGAATAGCGACATGAAACCCTCCATAAAATGAAATCGGCGCCGACGTGCGCGAGCGGATCGACCGCTTCGCGGCCCACCGCAGCGCGTTGACCAGTGACGCCCGACTTCGGCACGGCGACTACGTTTCCTAGTGTAGTCGCCACGCGCGAAGTCGCGCATGCAGCCGGACCGGAGTTCGGGGCACGTGCCCGGATTGCAATAGCCGACGCTGCAAAATGTCTGCGTGCGTGGACAGGTGCCCGGCCATGCGCCACCGTGGATTCACGGTCCTTGATGCTCGCGGATATTACACCCGGCATCTCTTAAAAGGGTCTTAAAGCGCCGCAGATAACGGCCTGCGAAAACGGGCTCGCGACGATTTCGCCAGCGGATAGCCGAGATCATGCAAACGAAAGGTGTCAGCCGTGTTGCGACGTGAACACGTCGTGATTGCAGGCGGTGCGTCGACGCGGGGTGGCAGGAAGATGGGCTGCCAGCGCGCGAGGCAGGCGAAGAGACACGCGAGGACCGGTGACGGCTCCGCTTGACGTGATAGACGTGAGATCGAACGATCGCCGGTGCGCAACCGGCGATCGTAACGCCGTGGTCAGCGCGCCAACCACGGCGCGCTAACACAACGTGCGCCCAACGTGCGCGTCAGGCGAACTGGCCGCCTTCGGGCGTGGGATCGCCGTGGGAGTCGTCTTCGTCGCGAATCGTATTGGCGACGCGCCGACGCGGCGAAACCGCGTTACCGGGTTCCGCGTGGTTGGCGCGCAGCGCGGCCTTCGCCGCGTCGGCCATGCGCTCGGCTTCCGCTGCGGCCGCGAGCGCTTCGGCTTCTTCTCCGCTGGCGCGCAACGCGGCGAGCACACCGGCCGGAAGCATCGGCTCGGCGGCTTTCTGCGTGCCGGAGCGGCTTGCGGACGACGCAGCCGCCACCGACGTATCGGCGGGCCCGGCTGCGGGATTCGGTGGGGGCGGGGGTTTGACCTGCAACGCGGGCGGCAGCGCGGCCCGCGCGTGCTTCGAGCCGCGAGCGACGCGTTGCAGCGCTTCGTTCAGCGCGTCGGGCTCGCGTGGCGCGCGCAGCCGGTCGACGATGCTGGCAGCCTTCACCTGTTCACTGGTTGCGCCGAAGCTCAACACCGCGCGCTTCATCAACTCGCTCACGCTGATGCCGAGCTTTTCCGCGCTGGCGGCGATTGCACGTTTCTGGCCGGGCGTCACGAAGACGACGATACGTTCGCTGGGCTTGTTCATGGTCGGTTCGCGTACCTGTTGGCGTCGTGAGGCAAAAGCAGAACGAGCGTGACACGCAGCTTTTTTCCACGACGCGTCCAAATCATCATAAGGCGACTCGCCGCAAAGCGGAATGGGTGAAAGCGAGCGCCGTGTGAATTTGCCGTGTCATCAACGAGTTAAAGCGTTTCCGGCAGGATTGTCCACAGGCTCTTCAACATTTTCTGTTGATAACTGCACGGTGCCCCACAAAGCATCCATTCCACCGATGAATCGTGCACGACGCCCCGCGACAGCGCATCGCCACGCACGCTGGCGGCGCATCGACGACGCAACCGCCGCGTAATCACGACGTAAACGCCGTCATCGCATCACCCGACCGTCGTGCAATCGAATAACCGTTCCTTACGTCGCGCCGATGCCCGCCGCGCTTCGGCTTTCAGGCACGCTCTGCCCAAAATCAGCCGCGATGTGAGGGAATTCTTACAAAAAAACTGGCAGCGAGCGCGCTTGATTTCTTTAAAATGCGCTGTTACGTTGCGCCGGACGCTGTCCGGGCGTGCCGTGCGGCCAGCCGGGGGCGTCGGTCCGCACGACGTTTTGTGCCGCTTGCAGCGCCGTCTGTATGTTGTCCGTGTGGTCCGGCTATCCTTCGCGGCGCCGGGCGACACCGGCGTCATCACGCTACGATCACGACCTGGGTGCGCGAGGAGCGCGTGCCGACGAGGCGTGGAGTCGAGCGCCAATCATTCGAGTCATGCCAATCATCAAACGACCGCCATCTTCCCAATCGCCGGGTTCCGACCGGGAACCTCCGAACCGCTACTCCCGCAATGACGGCAACGACGACGCGCACGGCCGCTCGCTGGTCGGCACGCTCGCGCTCTGGTTCGTCGGGCTGCTGGCGACGGTCGCAGTCGTCGGCGCGCTGATCGTCGGATATGCGCTCGTCGTGATGGGACCGCAGTTGCCGTCGCTCGACGCATTGACCGACTACCGTCCGAAGGTGCCGTTGCGGGTCTACACCGCGGATCACGTGCTGATCGGCGAATTCGGCGAAGAGCGTCGCAGCCTCGTGCGTTTCGACGACATCCCCGACCAGATGAAAAAAGCGGTGCTCGCGATCGAGGATTACCGCTTCTACGAGCACGGCGGGGTCGACTTCGTCGGTATCCTGCGCGCGGGCGTGACCGACCTGATGCACGGCGGCGCTTCGCAAGGCGCCAGCACGATCACGATGCAGGTCGCGCGCAACTTCTTCCTGTCGAGCGAAAAGACCTACACGCGCAAGATCTATGAAATGCTGCTCGCGTACAAGATCGAGCGCGCGCTGACCAAGGATCAGATCCTCGAGCTGTACATGAACCAGATTTATCTGGGCGAGCGCGCATACGGCTTTGCCGCGGCCGCGCGCGTGTATTTCGGCAAGGACCTGAAGGACATCTCGCTCGCGCAGGCCGCGATGCTGGCGGGTTTGCCGAAGGCGCCGTCCGCGTATAACCCGGTCGTCAATCCGAAGCGCGCGAAGATCCGCCAGGAATACATCCTGAAGCGGATGCTCGACCTGAAATACATCTCGCAGGATCAATACGATCAGGCGATCAAGGAAGAGATCCACACCAAGACCGCGACCAACGAGTACAGCGTCCACGCTGAATACATCGCGGAAATGGTCCGTCAGATGATGTACGCGCAGTACAAGGACGAAACCTACACGCGCGGCCTGAACGTCATCACGACCGTCGATTCCGCCGATCAGGAAGCCGCGTACGACGCCGTGCGCAAGGGCGTGATGGATTACGAGCGCCGTCACGGCTATCGCGGTCCGGAAGGCTTCGTCGAATTGCCCGCGCCGGGCGACGATCGCGATCAGGCCATCGACGATGCGCTGACCGATCACCCCGACAACGGCGCGATCGTCGCGGCGGTGGCGACCGCGGTCGGTCCGAAACAGGTCACCGCGCAACTGCTCGACGGCACGCAGGTGACGATCAATCCGGAAGGCCTGCGTTTCGTCGCCTCTGCCTTGAGCGCACGCGCTACCGCAGCGTTGAAGATCAAGCCGGGTTCGATCGTTCGTCTGATCGCCGACGACAAGGGCAACTGGCAGATCACGCAATTGCCGCAGGTGGAAGGCGCACTGGTGTCGCTGACGCCGCAGGACGGCGCGATCCGTGCGCTGGTCGGCGGTTTCGACTTCAACAAGAACAAGTTCAACCACGTCACGCAGGCGTGGCGTCAGCCGGGTTCGAGCTTCAAGCCGTTTATCTATTCGGCGGCGCTGGACAAGGGCATCGGACCCGCGACCATCATCAACGATGCGCCGTTGTACTTCCCGCCCAGCTCGCCGGGCGGCGATGCATGGGAACCGAAGGACGACGATCAGCCGGACGGTCCGATGCCGATGCGTCTCGCATTGCAGAAGTCGAAGAATCTCGTGTCGATCCGGATCCTGTCGTTTATCGGTACGAAGTACGCGCAGGATTTCGTCACGCAGCGTTTCGGTTTCGACGCCGACAAAACGCCGCCGTATCTGCCGATGGCGCTCGGTGCCGGACTGGTGACGCCGTTGCAGTCGGCGGGTGCGTATTCGGTGTTCGCCAACGGCGGCTACCGGATCAATCCGTATCTGATCGAAGAAGTCACCGACGCGCGCGGCCAGCCGATCTCCAAAGCGCAGCCGCTGACCGCCGGAAAAGATGCACCGCGCACGCTCGAGCCGCGCAACGCGTACATCATGAACAGCCTGCTGCATTCGGTAGCGAGCGCCGGAACGGGCGCGGGCACCAACGTGCTGCATCGTAACGACCTGCAAGGCAAGACCGGCACGACCAACGATGCGAAGGACGGCTGGTTCGCGGGTTATCAGCAATCGCTGGTGGCGGTGGCGTGGATGGGTTACGACCAGCCGAAGACGCTCGGTAGCCGCGAATTCGGTGCGCAGCTCGCATTGCCGATCTGGGTCGAATACATGCAGCGCGCGTTGCGCGGCGTGCCGCAGACCGAGCCGCAACAGCCGGACGGCGTGACGTCGGTGGACGGCGAACTGTTCTATACGGACATGACGCCGGGTAACGGTTTCGTCGCGAGTATCGGCATGGATTCCGCCAATCCGATGGCGGGTGCAAGCGACGCCGTCGGTGGCGTCGGACCGGCGGGGATGACGCCGCCGGCCGCACCGCCGGACGTCTCCAGTAACGAGAAGAAACAGATCATGGATTTGTTCGAATCGAACAAACCGTAACGGTTTCGGTATCGCCGGCGCGGCTTTGTCAAAGCCGCGCCGGCAGCCCGACGGGCGTGCGCTGGCGGACTTTCGGCCGCGCGGGCCGGGTCCCGGGCGATGGTTTTTTTATTCGGGTTTTCCTGTAAAAACGTCGCATATCGAACGACGATGCGGTAAAAAAGCCTTACTTTCCATCTCCCCATACTGCGTTTGCGCGTAACGATCGCGTAATATCCAGCCTCACAGATCCTCGACCAGTGCCTCGCATTTCGGCAATGCAAGGCGTCCGGCCAGCCGAATCCCCGCGCGCATTCACCTGGTTTTCAGGCGCGTCTGCGTTCCCGTTGTTCCGTATCGCATTCCCACGTTGCCGTCGCGTCATGTCGCGCCGGCATCGTGTTTAGCACCAGGCATCCACCGGACCCCGCTCGTGAAAGCTCGAATTCTCGTCTGTCTGATGACAGGTCTGCTGCGCGCGTTCGCGCTCCTGCCTTATGGCCTCGTTGCGCGGTTCGGCAACGGACTCGGCGCGCTGCTCTATCGCATTCCGAGCACGCGCCGTCGCGTCGTGCACACCAATCTGAAGCTGTGTTTTCCGGATCTGAGCGATGTGGAGCGCGACCAGCTCGCGCGTGCGCATTTCTGTCACGTGATCCGCAGCTATGCGGAGCGCGGCACGCAATGGTTCGGCAATGCGCGCGCGATCGCGAAGCTCGTCGAAGTGGAAAGCGCGATCGACCTGAGCGAAGCGCATGCGCAGCCGACGATCTTCGTCGGGTTTCACTTCGTCGGGATCGAAGCGGGTTGCATGATGTATTCGACGCGGCATCCAGTGGCGTCGCTGTACACGCCGATGTCGAACGTGCTGTTCGACGCGATGGCGTGCCGTCAGCGCGCCCGTTTCGGCACCGAGATGATTCCGCGCAGCGACAGCGTGCGGCGTGCGTTGCGCGTGCTGCGCGCTGGCAAGCCGGTGATGCTGGCCGCCGATATGGACTTCGGCTTGCGCGACTCGGTGTTCGTGCCGTTCTTCGGCGTGCCGGCCTGCACGCTGACGTCGGTGTCGCGGATGGCGAAGGCGGGCAATGCGCGCGTCGTGCCGTTCGTCACCGAAGTGCTGCCCGACTATCGCGGCTACAAGCTGACCATCTTCGATGCACTCAGCGATTTCCCGTCCGACGATCCGACCGTCGATGCGCGTCGTCTGACCGAATTCCTCGAAACCCAGGTGCGCCGGATGCCGGCCCAGTATTACTGGGTGCACAAGCGCTTCAAGCATCGGCCCGCTGGCGAAGCGGCTGTGTATTGAAATGAAAGCTGTCGCGCGCGAACCCACGCAAACCTTTGCGCGACAGGGGTTTGCGCGATTTTTCCGGAACCACGCTGTTTCGTCTGATGAAATTAAAAGCTAAAGGTCAGCTTTGCCGGGTCGATATATGAACCATCTGGTTCAAATTTAACTATGCGCCGTGCGCGCCTCGATCCCAATGAAAGTCTCGACCAAGCTGCTTTTACTCGTCGGCACCGCGCTGGCTGGTGTCATCTGCATCGCCGCAATCGCGCTGTCGCAACTCGACAGTGCGCTGATCGAGAGCCGGCAAGGCCAGATCACGACACTGCTAACCAAGGCCGAGCATCTGGCGCTGTACTACCAGTCGCTCGAAGCCAGCGGCAAGATGAGTCGCGACGATGCTCAAACGGCCGCGAAAACGGCGATCAGCGAACTGAACGCCAATAGCAAAAGCTATTACTGGGTCACCAGTACCGATAGCATCAACCTCGTCCATCCGAACCCGGCGCTGGTCGGCACGAAGACGGGCGGCAACAAGACCACCAACGGCAATCTGACGGATACGCAGGCGTATCAGCAAGGGCTCGCGAGCAACCATATCGCGCTCGTCGACGTGCTGATCAAGCGCACGCAGGACGGCCCGCTCGAAGCCAAATTGCAGGGCGTGGTCTCCGTTCCCGCATGGGGCTGGTGGATCGGCACGGGCTTCTTCTACGACGACATCAACGCAGCCTACTGGCGACTCGCGAAGACCTTGCTCGGGATCGCCGTGGCGATCTTCGTCGCGGTCGGCGCGATGGCGTGGTTCATGACGCGCAGCGTGACGCGCGCGCTCGGTGGCGAACCGGCCGATGCCGCTGCATTTGCCGCGCAGATCGCGGCGGGCAATCTGTCCGCGGATATCAAGCTGGCGCCTTCCGACCGTTCGAGCCTGCTGTATGCATTGAGCGAGATGCGGACCAAGCTGCGTGAACTGGTGCACGGCATCCAGCGTTCGAGCGATTCGATTGCGACCGGCTCCGGTGAAATCGCGCAGGGCAACACCGATCTGTCGCAACGCACGGAAGAACAGGCTGCGTCGCTCGAAGAGACGGCCGCCAGCATGGAACAGCTGACCGCGACCGTGAAGCAGAACGCGGACAACGCACGCCAGGCGAGCCAACTCGCGGTGCTGGCATCGGATGCGACCGAGCGCGGCGGCAACGCCGTCGATGAAGTGATCGGCACGATGCAGAGCATCGCGGACGAATCGCGCAAGATCGGCCAGATCATCAGCGTGATCGAAGGGATTGCATTCCAGACCAATATCCTCGCGTTGAACGCAGCCGTCGAAGCGGCACGTGCCGGTGACGAAGGCCGTGGTTTCGCGGTGGTCGCAGGCGAAGTGCGGACCTTGGCGCAACGCAGCGCGTCCGCAGCGAAAGACATCAAGGAACTGATCGGTTCGTCGGTGGCGCGCGTCGATGACGGTACGGGCCAGGTCGCGGTCGCAGGCGAACGGATGCGCGAGATCGTGCAATCGATCAAGCGCGTCAGCGACATCATGGGCGAGATCGCCGCTGCATCAATCGAGCAGAGCACCGGCATCGAGCAGGTCAACCGCGCGGTCTCGCAGATGGACGAAGTCACGCAACAGAACGCGGCACTGGTCGAGGAAGCGGCGGCAGCGGCAGCGTCGCTGGATGAGCAGGCGGCCCGCTTGCGTACCACGGTCGGTGTGTTCCGGCTGGAAAACTGATCGGCTAGCGGTCAAAAGTGGCGCAGGTTTGCATCGACTGCGCCGCTTTTCGGACCGTCATGCAAAAGCCCTTTGCGCTCAAGCGTCTAGCGTGTTTGTTCTTGAGTTATCAACACGCTCTTCAACAAAATCTGGGGATAAGTCTCGCGACTTTCATGTGTGTCGAAGCCAGGGATTGCCTGGCAATGCATCGCGTGAACGCACGTAGCAATGTCCGCAATTTTTGACGCCGCATCAGAAAAGTGTTGCTGGCTCAACGCACTAGCGTGTTTGTCCTGTAGTTATCAACACGCTACTCAACAAAAAGTGGGGATAAGTACCGCGCTTGCGCTTGTTTGGCAACGCCAAAGACTCGCGGCATCGGTGCAATGCTGCTGCGTTTCGCGTCATTCGCATCTTTTCACACCGCCGTATAAAAGCGTAGTCGGCTCAAGGCTCTAGGGTATTTGTCCTGCAGTTATCAACACCCTCATCAACAAAAATTGGGGATAAGTCGCGGATAGATTCCCGTTGACAAAAACCTGGGATACCCAGGTTTGAGCCAACGGCGAGTCGTTCGGTTATTGCGTCTGTCCACTCGTGACGCGGGTTGCGTCGTCGTCCAACGGCGGATTGCCCATCGCCTGAAACAGCGCGGCGGTATCCGTCAGGCGTGCGCCGGTATAGCGAATCTCGTCGAGGTCGGCGTTGCCGGATTGTTGATCGGCCGAGCGCGTCGACGACACCGGCACCGCGCCGAGTGCGTAGCGCTTCGTGGTTTCGTCCGCGATCCCGCGTGCGGCGGTTGCCGCGACGTTCGCCGCATCGAGCGCCTGCGCATCGTGCTCCAGCGCCGCCAGCGTATCGGCGACATTCTGAAACGCGGTGAGCACGGTCTGCTTGTATTGCGAGGTCGCCGCGTCATACGACGCGATCGCCGCGCGACGCTGCGCGAACAGTGCGCCACCGTGGAAGATCGGTTGCGACAGCGATGCGCCGATGCTCCACAGCGCACCCGCGCCCGACAACGCGATCGGCCAGCTAAAGCCGCCTTGTCCCATCGACGCCGTCAGCGACAAGCTCGGAAACAGCTGCGACGTCGCAACGCCGACATCGGCGGCAGCGGCCTTCAACGCGGCATCGGCGGCCTGAATATCGGGCCGCGAGCGCAGCAGTTCCGACGGCACCACCACCGGCACCTGGTCAGGCACATGCAGTTGCGCGAGCGCGATGTCGTCGGGCGCGGCGTCGGGCGTACGGCCGAGCAGCACCGCGAGCGCGTGACGCGTCGTGCTCCATTGCTGACGCGCGCCAGGCAGACTCGCCGCGAGCGACGCCGCGCTTTGCTGCGCGTTCAACAGGTCGGCGTGCGAGACGGCACCGAGCGCGTAGCGCCGCTGCATGTCGCGCGCCTGCGCATTGGCGAGCGCGACCAGATGCTCAGTCGTGTCGATCTGCGCGTGCAGCGTCGCCGACGTAATGGCGGCCGTGACGATGTTGGCCGCCAGCGCGCGTCGCGCCGCATCCAGTTGATACGCCTGCACGTTGACGCGTTCGGCCAGCGCCGCGTTCGCGAGTCGCGATGCGCCGAACAGGTCGAACGTGTAGTGCATCTGCAATTGCCCGATAAACACGTTGTACAGATACGTGTTCGCGCCCAGTTGCGGAATACCGAGCGCGCGTTCGCGGGTGGCCTGTGCACCGGCGTCGATGGTCGGCAGCATCGAACTGCCCACTTGTCCTTTCAGCTGCTCGCGCGCGGCGGTCAGGCTTTTATCGGTGACGGCCAGCGTCGGACTGTTGCGCAAGCCTTCATCGACGAGCGCGTTCAATGCGTCGGAGCGATACAGCGTCCACCAGCGCGGCACCGGTTTCGCGCCCACTACGAATTGCTGCGTGACGCCTTGCGCGGGCACGGTCTGGGTAGGCTGTTCATGCGCGCCGTAATGCGACGGTTGCGGCATCGCCGGCGCGTCGCCGTTCGGCCCGAACGCGCATCCCGCGACGGCGAGCAGCGTCGCCGCGCTCGCCCATGTCGTCAGGCGAGCCGGCACGACACGGTGTAGAGATGAGAAGTGCATGATCAATTCCCCGTATGCGCAGGCGAGGGCAGCGCCGGACCCGTGCCGGTACCCGACCCGGATGCCGAACCGGACGAAGGCGGCTCGCGCTCGTCCTTGCGGACCCTGAACCACGCGGCGTACAGCGCGGGCAGATAGAACAACGTCAACACGGTCGCGCTCGTGATGCCGCCCATCAACGCGGTTGCCATCGGGCCGAAGAAGTTCGAACGCAGCAGCGGAATCAGCGCGAGCACGGCGGCGGCGGCGGTCAGCGTAATGGGACGGAACCGTCGCACTGTCGCGCCGACGATCGCGTCGAACCGCTTGTGACCCGCGCCGATATCCTGTTCGATCTGATCGACCAGGATCACCGAATTGCGCATGATGATCCCGAACATCGCGATCACGCCGAGCATCGCGACGAAGCCGAACGGCTGACCGAACAGCAGCAGCGTCAGCACCACGCCGATCAGCCCGAGCGGCGCGGTCAGCACCACCATCAGCACGCGCGACAGACTCTGCAACTGGATCATCAGCAACACCAGCACGGCGATGATCATGATCGGCATTTGCGCGTTGATCGAGGTTTGTCCCTTCGCGCTTTCCTCGACCGACCCGCCGATCTCGATCCTATAGCCGACCGGCAGACTCTTGCGAATCTCCGCGAGCGCACCGTCCACGCCATGCGTGACGTCGATGCCTTGCGCGCCGGCTTTCACGTCGGATTGCACGGTGATGGTCGGTTGACGGTCGCGTTCCCAGATCACGCCGTATTCGAGGTCGTTCCGCAGATGGCCGAGCGTGGCGAGCGGCACCGGGCCGTTCGGCGTCGGCATCGCCAGCGACATCAGTTTTGCCGGATCGACGCGCTCGCTTTTCGGCGCTCGCAGATCCACGCTGATCAGCTTGTCGCGCTCGCGATACTGCGTGACCGTGTAGCCGGACAGCGTCATCGCGAGGAAGCTCGACACGTCGGCCGAACTCACGCCGAGTTCGCGGGCCTTTTTCTGATCGACGTCGAAGCTGACCGAGCGCTCGGACGGCTCGTCCCAGTCGAACTGCACGTTGGTCGTGCGCGAATCCGCGCGCATCGTCGCCGCGACGCGATCGGCGATCGAACGCACGGTCGCGATGTCGTCGCCGCTGACGCGGAACTGCACCGGATAGCCGACCGGCGGCCCGTTTTCAAGCCGCGACAGCCGCGTGCGAATCGCCGGGAACTGGTCGCGCAACGTCGGTTCGAGCCATTGCGCGAGCTTCTCGCGATCCTTCACGGACTTCGCGGTGATGACGAACTGCGCGAAAGTTCGGCGTCGGCAACTGCTGGTCGAGCGGCAGATAAAAACGCGGCGCGCCGGTGCCGACGAAGTCGATCGTGTGATCGATCTCGGGGCGGCCTTCCAGTACTTTTTCGAGGCGCTGCGCCTGCCGCAACGTGGCATCGAACGACGCGCCTTCCTGCAGGCGTACGTCCACCAGCAACTCGGGCCGGTCGGAACTCGGGAAGAACTGCTGCGGAATCACCGAGAAACCACCCAGCGCGACGACGAACAGCACGACGGTAATGGCCAGCACGATCCAGCGCCGCTCGACGCACCAGCCGATCCAGCCGCGCAGACGCGTGTAGAAGCGCGTGTCGTAGATATCGTGTTCGTGATCGTCGGGCAGATGGGTTTCGTGCGCCTGACGCTTGCGCTCCGGCAACAGGTGATAGCCGAGCAACGGAATCAGCACGACCGCCGCGAGCCACGACGCGATCAGCGCGATCGCGGACACCTCGAAAATGGAGCGCGTGTATTCGCCGGTACTCGATTTGGCGAGCGCGATGGGCAGGAATCCGGACACGGTCACGAGCGTGCCCGTCAGCATCGGAAACGCGGTGCTGGTGTACGCGAATGCCGCGGCGCGCGTGCGGTTCCAGCCCTGTTCGAGTTTCACCGCCATCATCTCGACAGCGATGATCGCGTCGTCGACCAGCAGGCCGAGCGCGAGCACCAGCGTGCCGAGCGACACCTTGTGCAGACCGATATCGAACAGATACATGAACAGCGCCGTCACCGACAGCACGACCGGAATCGAGATCACGACCACCATGCCGGTGCGCACGCCCAACGACACGAGGCTCACGACCAGCACGATCGCGACGGCCTCGGCAACCGCTTCGAGGAAGTCGTCGACCGAGTGCGCGACCGCGTGCGGCATGCTCGACACTTCGACCAGCTTCAGGCCGGCAGGCAACATCGCGCGCAATCGGGTCGTGGACGCGTCCAGTTGCTTGCCGAGCGCGATCACGTCGCCGCCGGGTTGCATCGTCACGCCGATGCCGAGCACGGGCTTGCCCTGAAAGCGCATCTGCGTGGCGACCGGATCGTCGTAACCGCGCTTGATGGTCGCGATGTCGCCGAGCCGGAACGAGCGGCCGTTGATACGGATCAGCGTGTCGGCGAGCGCTTTCACGTCGCCGAACTGGCCGCCCGGACGCACGAACACGCGATCGTCGAAGGTGGTCATCGTGCCGGCCGCGTCGACGCCGTTTTGCGTGTTGATCGCCTGCGCGAGTTGCTGCGGCGAGATGTTCAGCCGTGTCAGCTGCGTGTTGGTGACTTCGATATACACGTGCTGGTCGGGGTCGCCGAAGTAATCGACTTTGCCGACGCCCGGCACGCGCAGCAGTACGGTGCGCAACTGGTCCGCGTAGTCGTGCAGTTGCGCGGCGGAAAAGCCGTCGCCTTCGAGCGTGTACATGTTGGTGTAGACGTCGCCGAACTCGTCGTTGAAGAACGGCCCTTGCACGCCCGACGGCATCGTGGCGGCAATGTCGCCGACTTTCTTGCGCACCTGATACCAGGTTTCCGGCACATCCTTGACCGGCGCGGAGTCTTTCATCGTGAAGAACATCAGCGATTCGCCGGGACGCGAATAGCTGCGCAGGAAATCGACGGCGGGCGTTTCCTGCAACTTGCGGCCGATCCGGTCGGTGATCTGCTCCTGCATCTGCCGCGCGGTCGCGCCGGGCCAGAACGTGCGGATCACCATCACCCGAAACGTAAACGGCGGGTCTTCCGATTGCGCGAGTTTCGTGTACGCGAGGATGCCGAACAGCGTGGCGAGCGTGATCAGGAACACCACCAGCGCCTGATGGCGCAGCGCCCACGCCGACAGGTTGAAACGGCCTTCGTCGTGACCGTGGCCGGGCTCCTGAGCGTTCTGGCTGGCCGGATGGGCGGCTGCGGTATCTGCCGTATCGGTGGAGGCGCCGCGATGCGTGCCGGGCGTGCTCATGACGCGAAATCCTCGGGATGCAGCGGCGCGATTGCGCGGACTTTCTCGCCGGCGCTGACCGTGTGCACGCCTTGCAGCACGACGCGTTCGCCGTCCTTGAGGCCGCCGCTCAACGCGACGGTGCGTTCGTCGTAACGAACCACCTGCACGCGACGCAATTCGAGTGCGTCGTCGCCCGGGCGCACGATCCACACGGCGGGCGCGTTGCCGTCGTGGAACAGCGCGGTGGCGGGCAGCGTGAACGATGCGGCAGCCGCTTGCGCGGCGTTGGCGGTGGGCGTGAGCGCGACGCTCGCGGTCATGCCGAGGCGCACGTCGGGGCCGGGTTGTTCGAGCGTGAGTTTGGCGCGGTAGGTGCGGCTTTGCGCGTCGGCGGCGGGCGACACTTCGCGCACGCGGGCGGTGAAGGTGCGGCCCGGCAGCGCGGGCAGCTGGATAGTCGCCATTTGGCCGACCGACAGCGCCGTCAACGCGCTTTCCGGCACGTCGCAGACGACGTCGACATCGCCGCTCCATGCGAGCGCGTAGACCTGATCGCCGGCCGACACGACCTGTCCGGTGTCGGCTTTTTCGGCGGTGATCACGCCCGCGTGATCGGCGACGAGGTTGGTGTACTGCAACTGATCTTTCGCGAGCGCGGCTTGCTGCGCGGCCTGATCGCGACCGGCGAGCGCCGACGCGTAGGAATCCGTGGTCTGTTCGAGTTGCGCGGCGGAAATCAGGTTTTCCTTCGCCTGCGCCTGATCGCGGTCGAGCTGCTGTTTCGCGAACACCAGCCGGTGTTGCGCGGCGTCGAGCTGCGCTTGCGCGCTGCCGGCGTTTTTCTGCGCGTCGGCGGGATCGATCCGCGCGACGATCTGGCCGTTTTTCACGGTGTCGCCGAGCCGCACGCGCCGTTCGATGATCTTGCCGTTGACGCGAAAACCGAGCGGCGTCGTATAGCGGGCCTGCACTTCGCCGGGCAACGACGACGCGAACGACACGCCGCCGCGATCCGGATGCACGGCCACGGCGACGACCGGACGCGGCGCGGGCGCTGGCGCTTCATTGCGATGGCAGGCGGCGAGCAGCGCCGCGCTGGCGAGCAGCATGGCGGGTAGCGGACGCAAAACCGGCGCCCGCGCGGGACCTGCGATGAACGTCAGCGCGGTACGCAACACCGCGCGCAACGACGAAGGAAAACTGCTGCCAGACTGAGTGCGCAACGCGTGCGATAGCCGACGCGTAGTACTGAAACCGGAACGCTTCACAAGACCCCCGCATGGAGATGACGCAATGAATTCTAATACAGGTGTGTATCTGAATGCGAGGCTGAATTGCGATGCGGCCGATGCTAAACTGCGCGGATGAAACGTCAGAGACTCACACGCGAGCAGAGCAAAGACCAGACGCGCGAGCGTCTGCTCGATGCTGCAAAACCTATTTTTATGAAGAAAGGCTTCGTCGCGACCAGCGTCGAAGATATCGCCGAGGCGGCCGGTTATACGCGCGGCGCGTTCTATTCGAACTTCAGCAGCAAACCCGAGTTATTCCTGGAACTGCTGCGCCGCGATCACGAAGTGATGCAGGCGGGGCTCGATGCGATCTTCACCGAAGGCGCGACGCGCGAAGAGCTGGAGACGCGCGTGCTGACCTACTACGCGAATCTGCATCGTGAGAACAAATGTTTTTTGCTGTGGGTCGAGGCGAAGCTGCTGGCGGTCCGCGACGGACGTTTCCGCACGCGCTTCAATGCGTTCATGCACGAGAAGCAGGAACAGCTGGCTGCGTATATCCGTGAATTTTCGGCGCGCGCGGGCACGCCGCTGACCATGCCGGCGGAAAAACTGGCGCTGGGTTTGATGGGGTTGTGCGACGGCGTGCAGTTCTTTTACACGGTCGATCCCGCCAATGTGCCGGCTGAAGCGGCGCAAGCGGTACTTGCGGAGTTTTTTGCGCGCGTGGTCTATTCGCGCGGCAGCGAGGGCTGAGGCCGAACGCGGCCTGCGGCCCTGCGGAATACGGTATTACGCGAGGTGGCGCGTCATTCCACCGGCAGTTGCGCACACGGGTCGTTCGACGCCGCGATGCACACCGACGAGTATTCGCCAGTCAATTGCAGCACGGTTTTGCACGTGGCCTGCAGATCCGGGTTGCTTTCCCACGCGATAAACGCCGAGCAAAACACCGCCGACATCACCACCAGCGAAAAAGCGATTCTTTCGAGTACCTGAAAACGTTGCGGCATGGTCATGGTTCCTTTTCAGGACGAATGATACCGCAGCACTAGGGTTTATACCTAGATGGTTAAAAGCATGTGTATCGGGTTTGCCACGGCGAACCTGACCGCATTGTCATTTTCGGGTCAGGGTTGCGTCACCGGGTGCTCTTTACAATCCATTTCATTGGACAGAACGTAGCCGTGGCGCGAATGTCGTGCCGGGCGAAAGCGCCAGGAGTCGCCATGAATCCCTTGCAGTCGATGCGCGTGTTCGTGAAAGTCGCCGACCTGGGCAGTTTTGCCCGAACCGCCGGTACGCTCGGCCTATCCACCGCGGTGATTACGCGGCACGTCGCCGACCTCGAAGACCGGCTCGGCACGCGGCTGCTGAATCGCACGACGCGTAGTCTGTCGCTGACGGAATCGGGGCGCGTGTATCTGGATCGCGTGCGGCCGATTCTCGACGACCTCGAAGGCGTCGAGCAGATGGTCGTCGCGCGCAATCACGAACCGGTCGGTACGTTGCGGATCGTCGCGCCGATGGTGTTCGGGCTGAACCATTTCGCGCCGGTCTTGCAGGCCTATACCGAGCGCTATCCGAACGTCGTGCCGGACGTCACGCTGGTCGACCGGCCTGTCGATCTGGTCGAAGAGGGCTACGACGTCGGAATATTGATTACGCGTCACATGCGCAGCGCGAGCATCGTCACGCGCCGTCTGACGACCGGCTGGATGACCGTGTGCGCGACGCCCGCGTACCTGCAGAAGCACGGCGCGCTCGCCCGTCCCGACGATCTGACCGCGCACGCGTGCCTGAGCCTGCCCGCCGAACATGGCGGCGACGAGCGCGTGTTCACCGGCCCGCAAGGCGAAACGCGGGTGCGGCCGAGCAACGTGATCGTCGTGAACAACACGGAAATGCTGCGGCAACTGGCGCTGCTGGGGATGGGCGTCGCGATTTTGCCGAGTTATCTGATCGAGCGCGATCTGGAGCGCGGACGGCTGGTGCGCGTGCTGACCGACTATCAGCTGCCCCAGATCGACGTGACGATTGCGTATCCGAGTCGTCATCATCTGCCGGCGAAAGTGCGGACCTTTATCGACCATCTGGTCGACCATTTTGCGCGCAGTCGCGACGCGAGCGCCGCGCACTGGACGCGTACACAAAGCGGGGCGGAGGCGGAAGGACCGTTGGAGGTGCCGCAGCGCACATCATCGCGGAACGCGACGCGCAACGACGCGTCACGGCTGCGTGAAGAGGCTTCGACGGAGATCTAGGCGTGTGCCGGGCCCGAACGTCGTGCGACGCACGGCGCTCGGGCGTTTTCACTGCGTTACGACGACAATCCCGGCCCGAAATTGCTGCCGATCAACCGTAACACCGCGCCGCCGTCCGCGTAATCCTGTTCGGGCAAGCCGTCGAACATGTCGACGACTTCGCCACTTGCGCCTGCGTCACGAGCCGCGTCGACGATTTCATCCTTGTTGGCGGGCCAATCGATTTCGCGCAAGACATCGGCGATCTGAAGTTCAATCGACTCGCCGGGAATGGCCGATCCATTCATTCAATTGCTCCTTGACGGTGGGAAAGCGGCAGCGCGGTCGCGCCGGAGCGCGGCGGCGTCATGGTGTCATTGTGCGCCCGGGCGCGCGAGCCGATCCGCGAAGTGCACGAAACCGCGTCGATGCCGGACAACCGCGGCCGGTAGGTGTTGCGTGCGTTTTGCGTGCGCGGCGTCAGGTTTGCAGATGTTCGGCGCGGCCCGCCATCCGGTCGAGCCGTCGCGACTTGGGCAGTGCGATGTGCTGCCAGTGCTGCGGCCGGGTCGTGTCCATCGCGGCGACATCGGGCGCGGCGGGCGCGACCGGTGCGGCATTGGCATTTTCGATCGCGATGTCGACGCGAGCGTCGCGCGCGGTATGCACCGGCGTGGCGAAACACGAGGCCGACAACGTCACCATGATCATCAGTGTCGAGATTTTCATCACCCGACCTCCTATCGCTCACGCAGCGCAGATGCTTCAGCAAACGCTGTGCCGGTGTGCGGTTTTTCTTTTCTGCTTGTTGTGTTCTGCACCTGCCGCCGGATCGAGCGCTTCGCGGCGATGCATCTGCGCACGCCGCATCCTCAGTATCTTAGTCGGCAAAAGTTGCAAAGGTTAGGGGCGGGTGTGAAGCGCGCGCGATACGCCGTGCCACGGGCTCGCCGGACGGCTTGCCGGGCATGACCGGGCAGAGTGGTAGATCAGGTGGATCAGCTTTCGCGCGCGAGGTCGCGGATCGGACGACGACTGATGGTGCGCCAGTAAAGCGCAAGGCCGACGCCTGCGATCGCGAGGCTGGCTGCATTGGCGACCCAGAAGCCGCGCGCGCCGGTCAACCAGTCCGGCGTCAGGCCACCGACGTCGAAACCCAGCGCGTATCCGCCGCCAAGTCCGACGCCCCACAGTGCCACCGCGTAAATCACGGTCGGCACCACGGCGACCTTGTAGGCGCGCAACACGAACGCGGTCGTGATCTGCAATGCGTCGAACAGGTGGTAACAGACCACGATCAGCACGAGCGGCATCGCGGCGGCGGCCACCTGCGGGTTCGGCGTATAGCCCTCGATAATCCACGGACGCAATACCAGCACGATCGTCCCGTAAATCGCAGCGATGCCGACGGCCATCAGGATGCCGTGGCGCGACAACGTGCGCGCGGCGTGCGGCCGATGCGCGCCGAGCGCCTGCGCAACCAGCGTCGATGTGGCAATGCCGATCGACAGCGGCGTCATGTACAGCACCGCGCCGAGATTGCCTGCAATCTGGTGGCCGGCCAGCGTCGTCGTGCCGAAGCGTGCAATGAACAGCGCCATGAACGTGTACGACGTGACTTCGATCAGGTACGACAGGCCCATCGGGATGCCGAGCCGGAGTTGGGCGGCCTGACGTTGCCAGACCGGCCAGCAGAAGCGCGAAAAGATCGCGAACGGGCTAAACACCTCCACGCGCGTCAGCAGCGCCATGCCGACGATCGCCAGCAACCAGTTGATGATGATGCTCGCCAGCGCGCAACCGGGGCCGCCGAGCGCCGGCACGCCAAGTCCACCGAAAATGAACCAGGTATTCAGCGGGAATTTGAGAAGCAGGGCGCCGATCTGCAGGATCATCACGAGGCGCGGCTTGCCGACCGCGTTCGTCACCGAGCTGTAGACGCGAAACGCGAGGCTCGCGGGCAGTCCGAACGACAGAATCCGCAGATACGCTTCGGTGCGTTCGCGCAGCGCGTCGGGCGCGTGCGCGATCTGCAGCAGCGGACCGGGAAAGAACAGGATCGCGAAGCCGACCAGCGTCAGTACCGACGCCAGCCACAACGACTGACGCACTTCCTCGCCGATCTCGGCGTAACGGCGCGCGCCGTACAGTTGCGCGGTGATGGGCTGAAGCGCGGTGAGGATGCCCGTCAGGCCGATGTACACGGAGATGTACACCGACGAACCCAGGCCGAGCGCGGCGAGATCGGTGGCGGAAAAGCGGCCGACCATCGCGGTGTCGATCACGCCGAACGCGATGATCGCCAGTTGGCCGATCAACACCGGCCACGCCAGCGAAGCGATTTTTCGTGCGTCGGCGAGCAGGTCGCCCGGCGCGCCGCCAGGCCCGTCCGTCGCCACGGTCACTCCCGCTTGCTTCGCCACGGACGGCGCTTGACGGGCGGCTTCGGCCGGTCGATCCGCACATACAGGCGGAACCGTTCGTCGCGGTCGGCGACGCGGCGGCCTTCCCAGACCAGCTTCCACATGAAATCGGGCATGGCGCTCGGCTCGCCGAAATCCTGCGTGTCCTGTCGCAGGATGACGTCGCAGTCGTCGTTGAACGAGAAGTGCATGTCGCCGAAATACGCGAACGTCGCAATCTGCGCATTACCCAATCGCACCGGCGAGATGCACGAGTAATCTTCCGGCAGATGGCTGGCGATCTGTTCGGCGACGTCCTTGTAGGTCCGGCTGTAGTTCACGACCGGCAGCCACAGCGTCATCAGCAAGACCCACATCAGCGTGGTGCCGGCGCTCGACAGCACGACGCTGCGCCACAGAACCTTCGGATGGCGCGCGAGCCGCCAGCGCACCAGCGCGAACCAGCACACCGTCACGGCGACCGCGCAGACGAACGACAGGATCTTGAATTGCGGCACGTAGCCGGGAGCGAGTCGCGCGAGGTTGCGGGCGATCGGGTGCGGAAAGCCGGTCAGGCCGGCCATGTAGACGATCCACACGAAGCTGCCGAGGCCGGTGAAGCTCAGCAGCGCGAACCAGTCGATTGCGTTGATCGCGCCGCGTTTGAGCGTGGGCAACGCGAAGGTCGCGAGCACGGCGAGCGCGGGCAGCAGCAACATGTAGAGCCGGTTCGACTGGTGGCTCTGCAACACGACCAGCACCAGCAACGGTCCAATCACCGACAGCGGCACCGCCACGTGCGGCGCGCGGCGCAGTCCGGCCCAGCTGAACCACGCCCAGATCGCGAGCGGCCACGCAGGCCAGGTGAACAGCGGCAGATTTTTCAGCGCGTAACGGGCGACGTCGGCGGACCAGCCGGGCGGGCCCGCGAACGCGTCGCGGCTCGTGTGCAGCCACTGGTTCAGATACCAGACGGCGTCGTCGGGGAAGGTGGCGAGCGCGATGAG
Organism: Paraburkholderia sp.; assembly: GCF_028283785.1. Taxonomy (GTDB): domain Bacteria; phylum Pseudomonadota; class Gammaproteobacteria; order Burkholderiales; family Burkholderiaceae; genus Paraburkholderia. The sequence goes on from NZ_JAPWKB010000019.1 coordinate 1,159,328, forward strand.
CGGCCATGACACGGCCAGCACCAGCGCGACCGGCAAGCCGGCCAGCAGCAGCCAGCGCGAGCGCGCTTCACGCACGATCAGCGCCATCGCGAGCGTGCCGATCAGCAACGCGGCGACCAGCACGGGGTTGCTCGCCAGCGCGAACAGGCCAAGCCCGCAGCCCCACAGCAGCGCGCCTTGCACCGGGCTGTCGATCATCCGCACGAGGCCGTAAAACAGCATCGCGACGCACAGGAACTGCGCGAGTTGCGGCGTGGTTTCGTGACCGCGTTCGGCGAGACCGAAACAGGCGAGCAGGATCAGCAGCGCGCCGTCGGCGAGCGTGCGGCCGTAGTCGCGCGGTTCCGGTTCACCGCCGAATGCGTATTTGAACGGCTGGACTTCCGGGCGGCGGCCGAGCAGATACGCCGCGTACCAGACGAACGCGCAAGCCGCGCAGAACAGCAAGCCGGTGACGACGCGCGACGCATTGCTCGCATCGACCCACGGCGACAACGCTCGAATGCTCAGTGCGCCGAGCCAGTAGCCGAGCGGGCCGTCTTCGGTCAGATATTTACCGACGAGGTTCGGCAACATCCAGTCGTGCGCGGAGCCGTTCGCCATCGTCCACATGACGCCGAAGCCGGCAGCGTCCTCGTTCTTCCAGGGATCGCGGCCGAACAGCCCAAAAAACGCGTAGACAATGCAGATGGCAAGAAGCAGCCAGCGCGGCAGCGCGCTGGTCGCGGAGGCAGTGAGGCGAACGACGGGTCTCATGCGGATCGGTTTTTTTCGGAGAAAGCGGTTCGAGCGGCGGCGGGCAGTGTGCCCGGCAAAGGGGCCGATTCGAAGCATCCGGCATTGTAGTCGTGCCGTACGCGCCGCGTCACGGATGGTAACGGCCCGCAACGCCATTGGCAGGCCGGTTACATCGACGGACGGCGGATTGCGCGGAATTGCGCCGTGTGCGGCAAATGTTGGAAAGTGGTGCGTCAAATAAAAAAGGGCAGCGTAAGCTGCCCTTTTTTGATGCTACCCGGTGCGGTGCCGGCGATGTGCCGGCGACCTGTGCAGCAATTACTTGACTGCCTTGCCGGTTGCGCGCGTGCCGAACTTCTTGTTGAACTTCTCGACGCGGCCAGCCGTGTCCATGATCTTTTGTTGACCGGTGTAGAACGGATGCGATTCCGACGACACTTCGATCTTTGCCAGCGGATACGTCTTGCCTTCGAATTCGCCGGTTTCGCGCGTCTGGATGGTCGAGCGGGTCACGAACTTGAAGTCGATCGACATATCGATGAACAGAACTTCGCGGTAATTCGGGTGAATGCCTTCTTTCATGGTCTTTCCTTTTAATCTGGCGGTAGCCAACCCGCGTGCCGCCACGGGAATCGCGACGGCCTTTAGGCGCGAGCCACTTGCCTAAGGTCGAAAAACGGCGATTATGCCAGAAAATCAGTTGCTTGACGAATTTCCAGCGCGATTTCTGGCGATCGCGCGTGGTCTCGGCGGCGGTTTCCCGGTTCGCCGCGACGCCGCTCCCGCCTGCGTCAGCCGGCCTGTATCGACAGCACGCCGACCCGCGCCGGATCGTGCCGGTAATAGCGCGCGAGCAACCGGTAAAGCTCCGGATATTCGGCTTCGAATGCATGCGGTTGCACGAACAGCGCCTCGCTGCATACGGCAAAAAATTCCGATGGATGATCGGCGGCATACGGGTCGATCAGCGAATCGCGTTCGAAGCGCGACCAGCGCCGCTCGGGCACCGCATCGACCCGCGTGCAGAACCGGTCGTAAGCCGTGTCGAAAATATCGGCCCACGTGGTCGCGTCGAGACCGAGCGGCGCGTGCCAGCGACGAAACAGCGGCGGATGGCCGTTCGCCTCGCCGGTCAGCATGTCGATCTTGTGCGCGAATTCGTGGATCACGACGTTGTATGCGTCGGTGCCGTCGGTCATCTGTGCGTCTTCCCACGACAGCACCACGGGGCCGCCTTCCCACGCTTCGCCGCTCGCGTCCTGCTCGATTTCGTGGACCACGCCGTCTTCGTCCTCGACCGTTTTGCGGATCACGAACTCGCCCGGATAGACGATCACGCCGACCCAGCCGCGATACAGGTCGAGGTCCAGGTTCAGCACCGGCAGACACGCCTGCGCGGCGATCGAAACCGTCATCGCGTCGGTCAGCGCGAGCGCGTGCGCGGTCGAAAATTCCTTGCGCGCGAGAAACAGGCTGCTCATTTCGCGCAGTCGCGCGAGATCGGGCGTGTCGAGATGCGCGAGAAAGGGCAGGCTGTCGAGCGTCGCCTGCCATTGCGCATCGTCGATCGCGTGATCGCGCAATGCGCGTTCGCGTTTGCGGGTGTCGAGCCAGTGTGTGAATTTCGAAAGCATCGTGATGGCCGCTGATGAGTCGGTTCGATCGACTAGTCGATCTGTTTTTGCCACGCGGCAAACACGCCGCCGCACACTGCCACGCCGATCAGAAAATGAAAGCCGTCGAGCGACGCCAGAAAGCTGGCCTGCTGCGCGACCATCCGGCCGACCTGCACGACCGCGAGCGCATGCGCATCGCCGAGCGTGCGTCCGGCCGCTTCGAAGCCGTGCGTCAACGTGGCCAGCGTGTTCTGGAAAACCGGATTGTACGGATTTGCGAATTCCGCGAGCCGGCTTTCGTGCAGCGCCTGACGATGCTGCTCGACAATGATGACCGACGCCGTCGCGAACGAGATCGTCAATTGCCGGACGATGTTCTTGAGCCGGTAACCGTGCGTGAATTCCTCGATCGCGAAAATCCGGAAGGTCAGGTTGGCGACCGGCAACACGATAAACAGCAGCAACAGCCCGCGCAGCAGCAGCGGCACGAGCAATGCCGCCTCGCCGACGCCGGGCGACATGCGCGTCATCCATTGTGCGGCGAACGCTGCCACCGCGAAGCCCGGCACGATGATCCACTTCTTGTGCGTCAGCAATTTAGCGTAACGGAAGTACACGAATAATGCGCTCGCCGAGATCAGCGATGTCACGCCGACCAGCTGTCCGCTATTTTCGACGGGATAGCCGAGTCCGCTTTCGAGAAAGCGCGAGATCAGATAACTGAAGGCCGTGGACTCGTAGTAATAGAACACGTACAGCACGAGCCCGACCTGAAAGGTTTTTTCGCGAAATGCATGCAGACGCACCAGCGGCGACGGGTGATGCCACTGCTGATACGCAAACCATGCAAGCGCGACGACACCGGCGATCGTCAGCAAGATCAGTCCCGGCGACGCGCTGAACAACTGGAACCGCACCTGCTGCATGACGATCTGCAGTGCGCCTTGCGCGAACGCGAAGATCAGATACGGCCAGAAGTGGCCGCTGCCGCGTTCTTCCGGCAGGCGGTTGCCGGAATCGGGCAGCGCGAGCATCGCGAGCACGGCGAACAGCACGCCGACCGGCGCGGTGCATGCGAACAGCGCGCGCCAGTCGAAATGCGCGACCAGTTGGCCGCCGATCAGCGGCGCGAGTGCACTGCTGAGCACGATCAGGATCAGAAACGCGCGGGTTGCCACCGGACGCTGCTGGGGCTTGAAACTGATCTGGATCAGGATGCGGCAGGTGCCCATCATCGGACCGATGAAATAGCCCTGAAAACCGCGTGCGAAGGCGAGTTCGATCGACGTTTCGCACAAGGCGGCGGCAATCGCGCCCGCCGAATAGAGCAGCATGCAGCCGGCTACGTAGCGCCGGTAACCGATCCGTTCGACCCACCATTGTTGTTGCAGGATGCCGAGCACGGCGGCGATTGCATACGCGCTCGACGCCCAGACCAGTTCGTCCGGCGATGCGTTGATCCCGCCCGCGATATAGCTCGCGAAGAACGAGAAGATCGCGTTGTCGAAGTAATCGAGGCCGGTGACGACGGCCAGAACCCAAGGGAAAAAATCGCCGCGCAGTGCGTCGACGCTGAATAACGGCCTGCCTGACGACGTCGTGCTCATGCGGGGTCGTCCGGATTTTTTGCGGATTTTCGAGCGCGTTTCGCGGTGGCTTGCGGGCGGGCAGGCGAGGGCGGTGCGCTCGCCGCTTCGTGTGGCGCCGCGTTCGTGGATCGGGCGGACTGGCTGGCTTTTGTCGCGAGCGCGCGTTTTCTGGCGGTTTCCTCGCGGCGTTGCCGGATCAGCAGTTCGGCGTTCTCGCCAGCGAGACGTCGCTCGATATAGTCCAGGTCGTGCGCGAGCTCGGCCTTCAGCGTTTGCGCTTCTTTCATTTCGCGGCGCATCGCGTCGATTCGCGCGTCGAGCGCCTGAACCTGCGCGCGCAGCGCATCGCCGATTTCGCGTAACGAGTCGTCGGAGAAGCGCCGGCCGCCTTCGACGGCTTGCATCGGCCGCTTCAACATTTCCGTGATCCCTTCGAGCGAAAAACCGAGCGAGCGCAGTCGCAGGATTCGCGCGAAACGGTCGAGATCGTTTTCGTCGTAGAGACGGTAACGGCCTTCGCTGCGTGTGGGCGTCACGAGTCCGCGCTCCTCGTAATATTTGAGCGTGCGCGGCGTGACATTCAGCCGCTCGGCGGCGTCGCGCACGGTGAGCAGCGTGGGCGTGTCGTTGGACATGGGCTTCGATGAAACGCGAAAAGAGTGGAGCGAATTATAGTTCAACGTGAACGTTCACGTTCAGGTTGATGGCTTCGCCGACGCTGGATGCGGATTGTGGAAACGGGAAAACGCGGGCGAAAAAAAACCGCCCGGCGCAATGCGGGGCGGTTTTTCGAGCCTGTCGAAACAGGCCGCGCGAGACTTTCGACGCTGGGTTGCGGGCTTAGCCGCCGCCGCGACGCATCATGTCGAAGAACTCGGAATTGCTCTTCGTCTGACGGATCTTGTCGAGCAGGAATTCCATCGCTTCGACTTCGTCCATGTCGTGGATGAACTTGCGCAGCACCCAGATCTTTTGCAGCACGTCCGGCTTGATCAGCAGTTCTTCGCGACGCGTGCCGGACTTGTTCAGGTTGATCGACGGGTAGACGCGCTTTTCAGCGAGACGACGTTCCAGGTGCACTTCCATGTTGCCGGTGCCCTTGAACTCTTCGTAGATCACGTCGTCCATGCGGCTGCCGGTTTCGATCAGCGCCGTACCGATGATGGTCAGCGAACCGCCTTCCTCGATATTGCGCGCTGCGCCGAAGAAGCGCTTCGGACGTTGCAGCGCGTTGGCGTCGACACCGCCCGTCAGCACCTTGCCGGATGCCGGCACGACGGTGTTGTACGCGCGGGCGAGACGCGTGATCGAGTCGAGCAGAATGACCACGTCGTTCTTCATTTCGACGAGGCGCTTTGCTTTTTCGATCACCATTTCGGCGACCTGGACGTGACGTGCAGCCGGTTCGTCGAAGGTGGACGCAATCACTTCGCCCGCCACCGAGCGCTGCATTTCGGTCACTTCTTCAGGACGTTCGTCGATCAGCAACACGAACAGCACGACATCCGGATGGTTCTGCTTGATCGCGTGGGCGATGTGCTGAAGCATCACGGTCTTGCCGGACTTCGGCGACGCGACGAGCAGGCCGCGCTGGCCTTTACCGATCGGCGCGATCATGTCGATGATCCGGCCGGTGACGTTTTCTTCGCCGCGCATTTCACGTTCGAGCAGCAGCACCTTGTTCGGGTGCAGCGGCGTCAGGTTTTCGAACATGATCTTGTGCTTCGACGCTTCCGGCGGCTGGCCATTGACCTTGTCCACCTTCACCAGCGCGAAATAGCGTTCGCCGTCTTTCGGCGTGCGCACTTCACCTTCGATCGTGTCGCCGGTATGCAGATTGAAACGACGAATTTGCGACGGGCTGATATAAATATCGTCCGTGCTGGCGAGATACGACGTCTCGGGCGAGCGCAGGAAACCGAAGCCGTCAGGCAACACCTCGAGCGTGCCGTCACCGAAAATCGTGTCGCCGGTCTTGGCGCGTTTTTTTAGAATAGCGAACATCAATTCCTGCTTGCGCAGGCGGTTCGCACTTTCGATCTCGAGGCCATTAGCCATCTCGATCAATTCGGACACGTGCAGAGTCTTAAGCTCGGATAAATGCATACGGAGAACCCGCAGGAGAAGGTGCGACCTGAATGAAATCTGGGAGGAGAGTGAGCGGAACCGCTCAGGGACTTACTCGTCTTTTCGACGTTTTGCGGATTCTAGCATAGCACACGCAAAATTCTGTCTGCGCGGCGCAGTCCGATCTTTATGCCTGCGCATGTTGCCGACTGGCAACATGCGCAGGAGGGCGTGCGATGTGCGCGCCGGGGTGCTTACAGGTGGTCTTCGAGGAACGCGGTGAGTTGCGACTTCGACAACGCGCCGACCTTCGTTGCGGCCACTGCGCCGTTCTTGAAGAGAATCAGCGTCGGGATGCCACGCACGCCGAACTTGACCGGCGTGGATTGGTGTTCGTCGACATTGATCTTGGCGATTTGCACGCGATCGGCGTAATCCTTGGCGACTTCGTCGAGGATCGGCGCGATCATCTTGCACGGGCCGCACCATTCAGCCCAGAAATCGAGCAGCACGGGTTTACTGGATTTCACGACGTCCTGTTCAAAGGATGCGTCGCTAATATGCTTGATGTTTTCGCTCATTGTATGAATACCTCTATCGGGTCGAGGCATGCCTGAATTGGTCGCCACGATAAACCAGAGACTAAAAAAACTTCTGTACGCATTGCCGCGATCTCAAGTGCGAACCTGCCCGAAACGATGTTGCCAGAAGCCCGGGAAGGCGATGAATACTTGGTCTCGCGGATATCGGTACGTCAGTTTAGCCTAAATTGCTATGCGTTGCCCGTGGTGATAGTACGAGGGCGAGCGGCGCTGCCGATCCCGCTGGCAAGGCGCTTCGCGGCCCTTTCCGGACTTTCCTGGCAACCGCTAACGCGCGCGTCGAAACGAATTGCGCACGCTGCATGGATGCCTCACGGACAAGATTCATAACGCCATCAAAGCTGATACGAACTGTATCTGGAGGCCGCAACGAAGAACACAAGCGGGCGCGGTTCAATCTTTTATCAGGTGTTATGCAAGCAATGGCTGGCGCTCGGGGACGTACCAATGCTAGAATTCAACGTGACGGGCCTCCTCGCATGGAGGTGCGGTCAATCTGGTCAGGTCGGGAACGAAGCAGCCACAGCCGTTTTCCACCAGTGCCGAGGGTCAGGCTCGTCACCTTCCTTTTTCTGCAATTTCTTGTTGCAGATCGTTGTTCCTCAAGTCGGTTTTCACTGACTTTTCCCAGCTCCAAATTCTCCGAATATCGCTAGCATCGCGGTTTGCGCCGTCGTTGTTTCGCGCTTCTTGTGTCGATGCGTGTCGCCGTCTCTCTCAGGCTCACTCGCCGATTCTTTCTCGCGCTTTTCGCCTGATGCTTTGTGCTTTTGTCGTCGCTTGCGTTCTATTGAAATCGCGTGCCGGTTTCGAGCGGAGCGCGTCGGCTCGACGCTTGAGATTCTGCTGCGTCGCATCCATCTTCAGGCCGTGGTCACGCGCGATTGCGAGACGCAATTCGCGCCCGGTCGATTCGTCTTTCGACAGCATTGTTACTGATACAATTTCCGGATGACCTACCAAGTTCTCGCACGCAAATGGCGGCCGAAGGATTTCGCGTCGCTCGTCGGACAGGAGCACGTGGTGCGCGCGCTCACGCACGCGCTCGACGGCGGCCGTCTGCATCATGCCTATCTGTTTACCGGCACACGCGGTGTCGGCAAGACGACGCTGTCGCGCATTTTCGCGAAAGCGCTCAATTGCGAAACCGGCGTGACTTCGACACCGTGCGGCGTGTGCCGCGCATGCCGTGAAATCGATGAAGGCCGATTCGTCGATTACGTCGAAATGGACGCGGCAAGCAATCGCGGCGTCGACGAAATGGCGGCGCTGCTCGAGCGCGCCGTGTACGCGCCGGTCGATGCGCGCTTCAAGGTCTATATGATCGACGAAGTGCACATGCTCACCAATCACGCGTTCAACGCGATGTTGAAGACGCTTGAGGAGCCGCCGGCGCACGTCAAGTTCATCCTCGCCACGACCGATCCGCAAAAGATTCCCGTGACCGTGCTGTCGCGCTGTCTTCAGTTCAATCTGAAGCAGATGCCGGCCGGCCATATCGTCACGCATCTCGAACACATTCTCGGTGAAGAACACGTGCCGCACGAGACGCAGGCGTTGCGTCTGCTTGCGCGCGCGGCTGACGGCTCGATGCGCGATGCGTTGTCGCTGACCGATCAGGCCATTGCCTATTCCGCGAACGAAGTGACGGAAGAAGCGGTGCGCGGCATGCTCGGCGCGCTCGATCAAAGTTACCTGATTCGTCTGCTCGACGCGCTGGCCGATGGCGACGGCGCGGCCGTGCTGTCGGTGGCAGATGAAATGGCGTTGCGCAGCCTGTCGTTCTCGACCGCGTTGCAGGATCTGGCGAGCTTGTTGCACCGGATCGCGTGGGCGCAATTCGCGCCGGCGTCGGTGCTGGACGAGTGGCCGGAAGCGGCGGATCTGCGTCGTTTTGCCGATGCACTGAGCGCCGAGCACGTCCAACTGTTCTATCAGATCGCGACGATCGGCCGTAGCGAGTTGGGCCTCGCGCCCGACGAATACGCCGGTTTCACGATGACGCTGCTGCGAATGCTCGCCTTCGAACCGGCGCCGGGCGGCGGTGGTGGCGCAGCGCCGTCGGGTGGCGCGACGGGCCGTGCGGGTGCTTCGGGTGTCGCGCGTAGCGGGAAGTCGAGCGCGGGCGCGGCGGTTGCCGCCGCGCAGAATGTCACCGGCGCGCGCCAGGCGGCGGGTCCGGCGCCGGAAACGGCGGCTGTATCCGCTACACCTGCTAGTGCGACGAAAACGTCGGCGGGTGTGGTCGAGGCAGCTGCTGCGCCTGAGCAGGGCGCGGCGCCGGACGATTCTGTTGCGGCACGACGCGATGTGAACGCTCAAAACATCGACGATGACGCGGGCGCGAACAAGGCGAACAAGGCGACCCACGCGACCGAACCGGCGACCGCGACGCCCGTCGCGATCCCGACGCAACACGCAAACGCCGTTACGCCGGACGCAAACGCGTCCAGCAACGGCGTCTCTTTCGACGGCGCTGCGAGCGGTCCGGACGAAGTCAGCGTCCGGGATTCCGCCGCCGTCGAAAGCGACGTCGCGGTATCGGGCGATGCAAGCGCGGCCTCGGCCGTCGATGCATCCATCGCGGTTGAAGCCGAAGCATTAGCCGAAACCGAACGCGTCGAGACGCAAGTCACGCCGCTCGTCGAAGCGAGCCCGATCCATGCAGCAAATGTAGCAAACGAATCAAGCACGGCAGACGCAGCAGACGAACCCAACGCAGCAAACGAACCCGCCGACATCCCGACCCCGACCCCGGACGCCGCCGCATCGCGCGCGCCGACCCGTCCCGGATTACGCGTCGGCGCGCCGGTCGCTGCGTCGACTTCGCCGTCGCCGGCTATTGCCGCGCCGTCTCCCGTCGTTGCCGCGCCGCGCCGAGCGGGTGGCGCCAGCGCCGCGCTGGATGTGTTGCGTAGCGCCGGTCTGAAAGTGTCGTCCGATCGTGGCCGCGCGAGCGCCGCCGGTGCATCGCCCGCGCCGCGCGTGAACGTACCGGTTCCGACGCCGAACGGCCCACGCCGCGCCGCGCCGGAGAACGGTGGCGTCAGCGCCGCGTCGAATCAAGCGTCGGGCGCCGCGCCTTCGCGCGCACCCGCGCAGCGCAACAGTCAACCACAGTCGCAGGGCAACAGCGTGCCGCCGTGGGACGACATTCCGCTCGACGACTACGTGCCGCTCGCGTCGGACGACGCGTATTTCGCCTCGCCCGACGACAACTACATGCCGTCGTTCGACGATGGTCCCGATGACGTGCGGATGCCGTCCGCGCCCGCCGCAGCGCCGGCCGTGGTCGATGCGCGTCCGTTGCCGCCCGCCATTGCGCTGGACGCGATCGGTTTCGACGGCGACTGGCCGGCGCTCGCCGCCGGTCTGGCGCTGAAGGGCATCTCGTACCAGCTCGCGTTCAACAGCGAGTTGATGGCGATCGAAGGCGGTGTGTTGAAACTGAACGTGCCGGTGCCGCAATATGCAGAGGCATCGCAGGTCGCCAAGCTGAAGACGGCGCTGGCCGAGCGGCTCGGTCGCACGGTCGAGGTCCAGGTCGAAGTCGGCGCGGCGCGTCGCACTGCCGCCGCGGCCGACGCGGCCGCGCGCGCGCAGCGTCAGAAGGAAGCCGAGCGGGAAATCGGCACCGACCCGTTCGTGCAGTCGTTGATTCGCGAGTTTGGTGCGAGTATCGTGCCGGGCTCGATCCGGCCGGTGTCGGCGGACGTGCAGGGCACGCAGGGCGGCGCATCGGCCGCGCATTGAGCGCAGCGCACAGCACAGACGTTTCGCGATCACGCGGGGCGTCCAGTTCCGAATTTCGAAGGTTTAACGCGGTTTAAAGAAGGAGCATGTCCATGATGAAGGGTCAACTCGCCGGGCTGATGAAGCAAGCTCAGCAGATGCAGGAAAACATGAAGAAGATGCAGGATCAACTTGCGTTGATCGAAGTCGAGGGGCAGTCGGGTGCCGGTCTCGTCAAGGTGACGATGACGTGCAAAAACGACGTGCGTCGCGTTTCGATCGATCCGAGCCTGCTGGCCGACGACAAGGACATGCTGGAAGATCTGGTCGCCGCCGCCTTCAACGACGCCGTGCGCAAAGCCGAGGCGACCGCTCAGGAAAAAATGGGCGGCATGACGTCCGGTCTGCCGTTGCCGCCGGGATTCAAGCTGCCGTTCTAAGACCGCAGTCGCCGCACCGACCAACGAGGCCGGTGCGGGCAAAATGAACCCTGGTCACCCGGCGCATCCAAAAAGAAAGGCCGGCCGGAAAGGCAAAAGCAAGCGGAGCAAATTACGCCCATGCTACGAAGTGGCGTTTTGAGCCGCTTTCTTTTGCCTACTTTTCTTTGCGGCGGCAAAGAAAAGTAGGTGCGGTCCCGCACAGGGACGAACCAGGCGGGCCGCCGGGCGAGCCGGACGCCGGCTCGGCGCGATCGTACCGACCGGAAAGTGCGCGGTTCGACCAACCGAAAAACCGCGCCATCGCCGCGCTCCAGCGCGAACCAACCAAAACCCCACATCCCGCTCCGCGAATGAAACAACCGTCCGCCCTGTCATCGCTGGTCGAAGCACTCCGCGCGCTCCCCGGCGTGGGCCCGAAGTCTGCGCAGCGCATGGCTTACCATCTGATGCAGCACGATCGCGAAGGCGCGGAAAAGCTCGGCAAATCATTGCTGTTCGCCACGGAACATCTGCAGCACTGCGAGAAATGCAACACCTTCACCGAGGCGCAGATTTGCGAAGTCTGTCTCGACGACGAGCGTGACCCGGCGTTGCTCTGCGTCGTCGAAACGCCTGCCGACCAGATCATGCTCGAGCAGACGATGACATACCGCGGGTTGTATTTCGTGTTGATGGGCCGTCTGAGTCCGCTCGACGGCATCGGTCCGAAGGAAATCCATTTCGACCGGCTGGTGCGACGCGCAACCGACGGCGTCGTCAAGGAAGTCGTGCTTGCGACCAATTTCACGAACGAAGGCGAGGCGACCGCGCATTATCTCGGCCAAACCCTGAAGGCGCGCGGTTTGTCGGTGACGCGTCTGGCGCGCGGCGTGCCCGTCGGTGGCGAACTGGAATACGTGGACGCGGGCACGATCGCGCGCGCGATGCTCGACCGGCGCTCGCTCTGACGCGACTGGCGACTGGCGAGTAGCGGGTAAAAAAACACAGCAAGGAGACGTATGACAGCCGCTACAGATACCGCATCGCCCCCGACAGGCCCGCTCGCCGGCGTCAAGGTGCTCGAACTCGGCACGCTGATCGCCGGTCCGTTCGCGGCGCGCTTTCTCGGCGAATTCGGTGCGGACGTGATCAAGATCGAAGACCCGAAGGGCGGCGATCCGTTGCGCAAATGGCGCAAGCTCTATCCGGAAGTCGGCGGCACGTCGCTGTGGTGGGCCGTGCAGGCGCGCAACAAGAAATCGGTGACGGTCAATCTGAAGGCCGAAGAAGGCAAGGAGATCGTTCGACGCCTCGCGAAAGAAGCCGATATCGTCGTCGAGAATTTCCGGCCGGGTCTGCTCGAAAAACTCGGTCTCGGCTACGACGTGCTGTCGGCGGAAAATCCGGGGCTCGTGATGGTGCGTCTGTCCGGCTACGGTCAGACGGGCCCGTATCGCGATCGTCCCGGTTTTGGCGCGATCGCGGAGTCGATGGGCGGCTTGCGACATATCACCGGCTATCCCGACTTGCCGCCGCCGCGCATCGGCATTTCGATCGGCGACTCGATCGCCGCGCTGCACGGCGTGATCGGCGCGTTGATGGCGCTGCATCACAAGCAGGTCAACGGCGGCAAAGGTCAGGTCGTGGACGTCGCGCTGTACGAAGCGGTGTTCAACATGATGGAAAGCGTGGTGCCCGAATACGGCGTGTACGGCATGGTCCGCGAACGCACCGGCGCATCGTTGCCGGGCATCGTGCCGTCGAATACGTATCCGTGCCGCGACGGCAGCATTGTGATCGGCGGCAATAGCGATCCGATTTTCCGGCGCCTGATGATCGCGATCGACCGCGACGACCTCGCGAACGATCCCGCGCTCGCGCATAACGACGGCCGCGTGCCGCGCACTGCCGAGATCGACGGCGCGATTGCCGCGTGGCTCGCCACCCGCACCATCGACGAAGCACTCGACGTGCTGAATGCCGCTGACGTCCCGGTCGGACGCATCTTCAGCGTCGCCGATATGTTCGCAGATCCGCAATTCATCGCGCGCCAGATGATCCAGCGTTTCAAGTGGCAGGACGGTCAGGAGATCACCTTGCCGGGCGTCACGCCGAAGCTGTCCGCCACGCCCGGCGAAACCCGCTGGCTCGGCCCGGAACTGGGTGAACATACCGATGAAGTCCTTCATTCGCTAGGTTATGATGCACAGCACATCGCACGGCTGCATCAACAGCAGATCGTGTGAGCGAGCAGGGCGCACGGCGCGCATAACAGCGCCGGCGCCGTAGCAAAAATAGAAAAAACTGGAGACTGATTCATGCAACGCAGAAGCTTTCTGGCGGGCGCGGCCGCCATCGCCGGTGCGGGACTCGCGAATGTCGCGGGCACGCCGCTCGCCTTTGCACAAGGCACGGCCGGCAAACTCGAAACCTCGAAAGTCGCAATCGCGGTCGGCGGCAAAAATCTCTTCTATTACTTGCCGCTCACGATCGCCGAGCGTCGCAATTTCTTCAAGGACGAAGGGCTCGACGTCGAAATCTCGGATTTCGCGGGCGGCTCGCAAGCGCTGAAAGCGGCGGTCGGCGGCAGCGCGGACGTCGTGTCCGGCGCGTTCGAACATACGCTGCTGTTGCAGGCGCAAAAGCAGATGTTCCGCGAATTCGTGCTGCAAGGACGCGCGCCGCAAATCGTGCTGGCCGTGTCGAAAAAGACCATGCCGAATTACAAGAGCGTGGCCGATCTGAAGGGCAAGAAAATCGGCGTGACCGCGCCCGGATCGTCGACGTCGATCATGGCGAGCTTCGTGCTCGCCAAAGCCGGTCTGACCGCGAAAGACGTTGCGTTCGTCGGCGTCGGTGCGGGCGCGGGTGCGATTGCCGCGCTGCAATCCGGCCAGATCGACGCGCTCGCGAATCTCGACCCGGTGATGACCAAGCTCGAACGCGCCGGCGAAATCCGGGTCGTCTCCGATACCCGCACGCTGAGCGACACGCGCACCGTGTTCGGCGGCGACATGCCGGCCGGCTGTCTGTACGCGTCGCAATCGTTCATCACGAAAAATCCGAACACGACCCAAGCGCTGACCAACGCGATGGTCCGCGCGCTCAAATGGCTGCAAAGCGCCACCGGCAGCGAACTGATCAACACCGTGCCGGAAGGCTATCTGCTCGGCGACCGCGCGCTGTATCTCGACGCGTGGCAGCACGTGAAGGAAGCAATGTCGCCGGACGGGCTGATGCCCGCCGACGGCCCCGCAACGTCGCTGAAAACCTTGCAGACGTTCGATCCGGCGGTGCAGGGCAAGCCGATCGATCTGTCGAAAGCGTGGACCAACGACTTCGTGAAAAAAGCACTGACGACGCTGAAGGCCTGAGCCTCGTCGGGACGCGTGTATTCACACCGTTTTCTCACCGGTTTCAACGCTTCAGAAGCGAGCTACACGATGACCGTTCCAGCCCTGGCGCTCGAAAACATCACCTGTACGTTTACGTCGCGGGAGAACCGCGCGCAGCGTTACACGGCAGTCAAAGATACGACGCTGCGGATCGCGCCCGGCGAATTCGTGTCGGTAGTCGGGCCGACCGGTTGCGGCAAGTCCACGCTGCTGAACATCGGCGCGGGTTTGCTGTCGCCGACCACCGGCGCCGTCACCGCGTTCGGCGAGCCGTTGACCGGGCTGAACCGGCGCGCCGGCTACATGTTCCAGGCGGACGCGCTGATGCCGTGGCGCTCCGCGATCGATAACGTAATGGCGGGTCTGTCGTTTCGCGGCGTGCCCGCTGCCGACGCGCGCGCCCGTGCCGACGAATGGTTGAAGCGCGTGGGTCTCGGCGGTTTCGGCGACCGGTATCCGCATCAACTGTCGGGCGGCATGCGAAAGCGGGTGGGCGATGGCGCAGACGCTGATTCTCGATCCCGACATCATCCTGATGGACGAGCCGTTTTCCGCGCTCGATATCCAGACCCGTCAGTTGATGGAAAACGAACTGCTCGACCTGTGGGCGGCCAAGCGCAAAGCCGTGCTGTTCATCACGCACGATCTCGACGAAGCGATCTCGATGTCGGACCGCGTGGTGGTGTTGTCGGCGGGGCCGGGCACGCATCCGATCGGCGAATTCACGATCGACCTGCCGCGTCCGCGCGACGTCGCGGAAATTCGCGCACATCCGCGCTTCGTCGAACTGCACGCGCAAATCTGGGCCGTGCTGCGCGACGAGGTACTGAAGGGTTATCAGCAGCAATTGACGGCGGTTTGACGCCAACCATCAAGGCAATCGACTCATGTGGAAGACGCTGCGCCCGAACCGGGCGAATCTGGTGATCTGGCAGTGGATGCTGCTCGTGCTGTGCTTTCTGCTCTGGTACGTGCTGACCAGTCCGACGCTGCTGCCCGCGTTTTATTTCGACGATCCGAACAAGGCCGCGTTTTTCTTCGGCGAGCCGCAAAAAGTCTTGCAACGAATCTGGGAATGGTTCGTGTCCGGCGAGATTTATCTGCATCTGTGGATCACGCTGCTGGAAACGGTGCTGGCGTTTGCGCTGGGAACCGCGCTCGGTTTGGGCGTCGGTTTATGGCTGGCGTTGTCGCCGCTCGCGAGCGCGCTGTTCGATCCGTATATCAAGGCCGCCAACTCGATGCCGCGCGTGATTCTCGCGCCGATTTTCGGCGTGTGGTTCGGTTTGGGCATCTGGTCGAAAGTGGCGCTGGGCGTGACGCTGGTGTTTTTTATCGTGTTCTTCAACGTCTATCAGGGCGTGAAGGAAGTCAGCCCGGTCGTGCTTGCGAACGCGCGGATGCTCGGCGCGAACCGCAAGCAGTTGCTGCGTCACGTCTATCTGCCGAGCGCGATGAGCTGGGTGTTTTCGAGCCTGCATACGTCGGTCGGGCTCGCGTTCGTCGGCTCGGTGGTCGGCGAATATCTCGGTTCCGCGCGCGGCGTCGGCTATCTGATCCTGCAGGCCGAAGGCACGTTCGATATCAACACGGTGTTCGCCGGTATCCTGGTGCTGACCGCGTTCGCGCTGATTCTCGACGGCGTGGTGGGGATTGCCGAAAAGCGTCTGATGAAATGGCAGCCCAAGAGCGGCGACACGGAAAAAATGTAGCGCGCGTTCGCGACGTTGCGCGTTCGCCGGACGCGCGACGCCGGCGAACGCCGATCACAAGCGCGTGCAACCGCGCTTACGGCACGATCACGATTTTGCCGACCACGCGACGCTCGGCCATATCGCGCAGCGCGCGACCGGTGTCGTCGAGCGCATAGCGCGCCGAAATCAGCGGACGCAGCTTGCCTTCCTTCAGCCAGCCGGTCATCTGTTTGAACGCGGCGAAGTTGCGTTGCGGCTCGCGCCGCGCGAAATCGCCCCAAAACACGCCGACGATGCTCGCGCCCTTCAGCAGCGTCAGATTGAGCGGCAGCTTCGGAATTTCGCCGTTCGCGAAGCCGACCACCAGATAACGTCCGCGCCATCCGATGCTGCGAAACGCCGGCTCCGAATACGTGCCGCCGACCGGGTCGTAGATCACGTCGGGGCCTTTGCCGTCGGTCAACGCCTTGATGCGCTCGCGCAGGTCTTCGGTCGCGTAGTTGATGGTCGCGTCGGCGCCGTGCGCGACGCAGGTGGCGAGTTTTTCATCCGACGACGCGGCCGCGATCACCCGCGCGCCGAGCGCCTTGCCGATCTCCACTGCGGCGAGCCCGACGCCGCCCGCCGCGCCGAGCACGAGCATCGTTTCGCCCGGCTGCAACGCCGCGCGATCGACCACGGCGTGATGCGAGGTGCCGTACGCGAGCGTGAACGCGGCCGCCACCGCGAGATCGACGTCGGCGTCGAGCGGCACGCACGCGGACGCGGGCGCGACGACCTGCTGCGCGAATCCGCCTTGCGCGGTGTAGGCGACCACCGGCATGCCCGGCGTCAGATGCGTGACGCCATCGCCGACCGCGCGCACGATCCCGGCGACTTCGGCGCCCGGCGTGAACGGCAGCGGTGGTTTGAACTGGTATTTGTTCTCAATGATCAGCACGTCGGGGAAATTGACGGCGGCCGCTTTCACGTCGATCACGACATGACCCGGCGACGCGACCAGATCGGGCAAATCCTCGACGACGAGGGTTTCGGGCGGGCCGTACTGATTGCAGCGGATTGCGCGCATCGTGTCTCCTTGTTGTTGGGCAGGCAATGGCGTGTTGGGGCCGCTCGCGGCGAATGTGTAGCAGGCGCGTGGCAAGCCCGCCGCGAGTCTGTCGCACGCTGTGACGCCATCGTGGACAGGATCGCAAGCCTGCGGCCCAGTGTAAAGCAAGACGAACGACCGTGCGATTCACGCGCGGGCGTCCGGCATGCCGCGCGCGGCTTACAGTTCGCTATAACGCGTACCGGTACGTCGTTCGTTTGCCGTATTTCCTCGGTTACAATCGCCGGATGCGAATCTTACTCAGCAACGACGACGGTTATCTTGCGCCAGGCCTTGCTGCGCTTTACGAAGCGCTCAAGCCGCTGGCCGACGTGACCGTGATGGCGCCCGAGCAGAACTGCAGCGGCGCGTCGAATTCATTGACGTTGTCGCGGCCGCTGTCGGTGCTGCGCTCGTCGACGGGTTTTTACTACGTGAACGGCACGCCGACTGATTCCGTGCATATCGCACTGACCGGCATGCTCGACCACACGCCCGATCTCGTCGTGTCCGGCATCAACAACGGCCAGAACATGGGCGAGGACACGCTGTACTCCGGCACGGTCGCCGCCGCCACCGAAGGGGTGATGTTCGGCGTGCCGGCCATCGCGTTTTCGCTGGTCGATAAAGACTGGGTGCATCTCGACGACGCCGTGCGTGTCGCCGCGCAAATCGTCGCGCGGTATCTCGAAGCGCCGTTGCCCGGTCATCCGTTGCTGAACGTGAATATTCCCAACCTGCCGTACGACCAGATCGGCGACCCGGGCCAGTGGCGCATCACGCGACTCGGCAAGCGGCATCCGTCGCAACCGGTGATCCGGCAGACCAATCCGCGCGGCGAACCGATCTACTGGATCGGTCCGTCCGGCAGTGCGCGCGACGCCAGTGAAGGCACCGATTTCCACGCGGTCGCGAACGGCCTCGTGTCGATCACGCCGCTGCAACTCGACCTGACGCATACCGACATGCTGCCCGCAACGCGCGACTGGATTCGCGCCGGCAGCGGCGCTTCATGACAGGCGAGCGCGCGAAGCGCTTTCCGCTCGGCCTCGAAGACCTGGTGCGCGAACCGCGCCGGGCCGAGGGCCGTCCGGGCGACCTGCGCGCAGCGAGCATCGCGGCGGGGAAGTCGTCGCTGGCGAATCCGTCGCAGACGGCCGCGAGAAACGCCGGCCAGACCGCCGCGCGCAACGCGAGCCAGGCGGCGAGTCAGTCGAATGGCAAAGCCGCCAATCCCGTCGCGGGCAAACCGGCCGGCAAGTCTGGCGTGCCGTCCGGCACCAAACCGGTCGGCACGGCGGGCGCGGCGCTGAAGCCGTCCGTTGCGCAGAAATCCGTTGCGGCGTCATCTTCTTCGCACGGCAAGCCGAAGTCGGGCGCGGCGTCGCTCGCGTCCGAGCGCAGCACCGCGCCGAACGTCGCACTGAACACCTCGCATGCACTGACGTCGGAACGGGTTCGCGAACGGATGGTCGAACGCCTGCGGGCGAACGGCGTCACCGATTCCCGCGTGCTGCATGCGATGTCGGCGGTGCCACGGCATATGTTCGTGGACCCCGGCCTCGCCACCCAGGCTTACGAAGACGCGGCCTTGCCAATCGGTCATCACCAGACCATCTCCAAGCCGTCGGTCGTCGCACGCATGATCGAACTGGCGGCGGCCGGACGGCCGCTGTCGAACGTGCTCGAAATCGGCACCGGCTGCGGTTATCAGGCGGCCGTGTTGAGTCAGGTGGCGCGTGACGTGTATTCGATTGAACGCATCAAACCGCTTTACGAACGCGCGAAGACCAATCTCCGGCCGTTGCGCATTCCGAATATCCGGCTGCATTACGGCGACGGCCGGCTCGGCTTGCCTGCCGCCGCGCCGTTCGATGCGATCGTGATCGCCGCGGCCGGACTCGACGTGCCGCAGGCGCTGCTCGAACAGCTGGCGATCGGCGGAAGGCTGATTGCGCCCGTGGGCGCGCAGGATGGCCAGACGCAGCAGGTGCTCACGCTAGTGGAGCGCACCGGGCCGCAGCAGTGGCGGGAGTCGCGGCTTGATCGCGTTTTCTTTGTACCCTTAAAATCCGGAGTGATTTGATACCGATGAGTATGTTGCGCGCGATGCAAAGAACCCGCCTGAATGATCCCCTGACCGTAGCGCAGCGAAGTGTGTGCGTGCTCGCGCTGTCCGTGCTGGCCGCCTGTGCGACCCGCCTCGATCCGGCTCCCGTCACCGACCAGTCCGGCTCGGGCATGCTGAGCACGACCGGCGGCGTTGCCGCGCCGGCGGTGCCGCTCGGGCCGCCGCCTCCGGGTTATTACCGTGTGAAGCCGGGCGACACGCTGTACCGGATCGCGCTGGAGAACGGCCAGAACTATCGCGATATCGCGACCTGGAATAATCTCGGCAATCCGAACCAGATCGAGGTCGATCAGTTGCTGCGCGTGGCGCCGCCGGGCGCGAACGTGAATGCGCTGACGCCTGGCGTCGTCACGTCGCCGATCGCCGGTGTGCAGGCCGCGCCGCTGACGGCGTCGCCGGCCACCGGCAACACCATGAGCAACGGCACGGCCGCGCCGCCGTTGTACGGCGCGAACACCCAGCCGTCGAATCCGGCCGCTGTGCCGCCGCCTCCGCCGCCGGCATCGGGCGCGAGCGACAGCACGCCGGCAGCGGGCGGCAACGTCGCGTTTTCGTGGCCGGTGCGTGGTCCAATTCTGGGCACGTTCAACGACGAAACGAACAAGGGCGTGAACATTGGCGGTGCGTCGGGCGATCCGGTCAAGGCATCGGCGGATGGACGCGTGGTTTATGCGGGAAATGGGCTGCGCGGATACGGCAATCTCATTATCATCAAGCATGACGCAACTTATTTGACCGCGTATGCACACAACCGCGCTTTGATGGTAAAAGAGGGTGACGCGGTGACGAAAGGGCAGAAGATCGCAGAGATGGGCAATAGCGACTCTGACCGCGTGATGTTGCATTTCGAAGTTCGCCGGCAGGGCAAACCTGTCGACCCACTGAAGTATTTGCCGCCGCAATAAGCGATACGACCATGCCGAAATCGAAGCGCCGCCCACCGCAAGCCGAGTCTGAAACGATCAGCCGTGCCACGCCTGCCACGGTGGACGAAAGCGGCGCTTCGGAAGCCGAAGACGACACCGTCGACGACATGGACAACGCGCGCGACGCCGATGAGCGTCAATCGGGCGGCGACGAGAGCGGCGAAACGCGCGAACGCGCAAACGATTCCGCGCCCGACGCCGACGATTTCCGCGCGTTGCTCCAGGCCGAACTCACGGCCGACACCATCCAGCATTACCTGAACCGCATCAGCGTCAAGCCGCTGCTGACCGTCGAGGAAGAGCAGCGTTACTCGCGGCTCGCCAAGGCCGGCGAGTTCGAGGCGCGGCAGGTGATGATCGAACGCAATTTGCGGCTGGTCGTCAGTATCGCGAAGGGTTATCTGAATCGCGGCGTGCCGCTGCTCGATCTTATCGAGGAAGGCAATCTCGGTCTGATGCACGCGATCGAAAAGTTCGACCCGACTCGCGGCTTCCGTTTTTCGACGTACGCCACATGGTGGATCCGCCAGAGCATCGAGCGCGCGATCATGAACCAGGCGCGCACGGTGCGTCTGCCGGTGCACGTGATCCGCGAACTGAACCAGGTGCTGCGCGCAAAGCGCCATCTGGAGAAAAATTCGATGAATTCCGGCGAAGCGGCCGACCGCCGCGACGCCAGCATCGACGACATCGCGTATCTGACCGGCAAAACCACCGACGAAGTCACCGACATTCTCGCGCTGAACGAGCACACCGCGTCGCTCGACGCGCCGCTCGATCTCGATCCGGCCAGCAGTCTGCTCGATCTGCTGTCGGACGACCAGAGCCAGTCGCCGGACGCCGAAGTTCAGCATCGCGAACTGGAAACGCTGACGCGCGCGTGGCTCGCGCGTTTGTCGGACAAGCATCGTCATGTGATCGAGCGCCGTTTCGGCCTCAATCACATCGAACCTGCCACGCTCGAAGAGCTGGCCGACGAAATGGGCCTCACGCGCGAGCGTGTGCGCCAGATCCAGCAGGAAGCGCTGGTTCGCCTGAAACGCTTCTTCGCATCCAACGGCGTTCGCAAGGACGCCGTCCTCTAAAAAGTACATGACTCCGATTTTAGTTTTCGACATCGAGACGATTCCCGATGTCGCCGGCATCCGCCGTCTCGAAGAATTACCCGACGATCTCGACGACGACGAAGTCGCCGAATACGCGTTCTCCGCGCGTCGCGAAAAAACCGGCAGCGATTTCCTGCCGCATCATCTGCAACGGATCGCCGCGATTTCCTGCGTGTTCCGCGACGACAGCGGTTTTCGCGTGCGCTCGCTCGGCACGCTGACCGATGGCGAGCCCGCGCTGATTCAATCGTTTTATCGTGTGATCGAAAAATACACGCCGCAACTGGTGTCGTGGAACGGCGGCGGTTTCGATTTGCCGGTGCTGAACTATCGCGCGCTCGTCAACGGCATTCCGGCGTCGCGGTTCTGGGATCTCGGCGAGGACGACCGCGAATTCAAGTGGAACAACTACATCAGCCGCTACCACGCACGTCATACGGATCTGATGGACGTGCTGGCGATGTATCAGGCGCGCGCCAACGCGCCGCTCGACGCGCTCGCGAAGATGTGCGGCTTTCCCGGCAAGCTCGGCATGGACGGCGGCCAGGTGTGGCACGCGTATCAGGCGGGCGAGATCGAGGAAATTCGCAATTATTGTGAAACCGACGTCGTGAACACGTATTTGCTGTATTGCCGTTTTCAACTGCTGCGCGGCGGTCTGGATCAGCGCGCTTACGACGACGAAATCTCCCTCGTGAAAAAAGCGCTCGCCAACGAAGCGAAGCCGCATTGGGTCGAATATCTGGGCGCATTCACCCAGTAATCCGCGCCTGAAACGACGCCGTGCGCGTGCGCCACGGCGTTTTTTCCGGCCATGCGTTCCGGCCGACCTCACCCTGGCCGAACGGCCAGTTTGGCGTGGCGGCGATGCGCTTCGTCTACAATCTCGCCTTTCCCCCACAGTCTGTCAGGAACCCGCAGGTGTCTGAAACTGCTCGTCGTCCCGCACATGCCCGGTCGCGCAAGGGACGCAGAAATTCCCACGATCGTCGCAAGGTAGTCGTCGCATCCGACGCGCCCGCTCAATCCCCGATTATCGAAATCACGTCGCTCGATATGGAAGCGCGCGGCGTCGGCCGCACGCAAACCGAAGACGGTACGCCCGGCAAGGTCATTTTCGTCGAAGGTGCATTGCCCGGCGAGCGCGTCAGCTATCTGAGCTATCGCAAGAAAGCGAGCTTCGAGCAGGCGATCGTGGTCAAGGTGCTGCGCGAAAGCGTGATTCGTACGAAGCCGAAGTGCCAGTATTTCGGAACGTGCGGCGGTTGCTCGATGCAGCATCTGGACGTGCGCGCGCAGATCGCCGTCAAGCAGCGGGTGCTCGAAGACAACCTCGCGCATCTGTCCAAACTGCGTGCTGAAGTCGTGTTTCGTCCGATCCACGGGCCGTCCTGGGGATATCGCTACCGTGGGCGGCTGTCCGTGCGCGACATGCCGAAGCGGAACACCGTGCTGATCGGGTTTCACGAGCGTCAGAGCGGCTATGTCGCGGACATGACCCATTGCGAAGTGCTGCCGCCGCATATGTCGGCGATGCTGGTGCCGTTGCGCGAGCTGGTGGCAAGCCTGTCGATTCGCGCGCAGTTGCCGCAAATCGAGCTGGCGGTCGGGGCATCGGTGACGGCGCTGGTGCTGCGCGTGCTCGAATTGCCGAACGGAGCCGACGAGCAACGGTTGCGCGATTTCGCGGACCAGCACAATGTTCAGTTCTGGCTTCAGCCGAGCGGCCCGGATTCGGTATATCCGTTCTATCCGCTCGACGCGCAGCTCGATTACACGCTGCCGGAATACAACATCCGGATGCCGTTCAAGCCGACCGACTTCACGCAGGTCAATCATCAGATCAACCGCGTGCTGATCGGGCGTGCGCTGCGTTTGCTGGCGCCGGAAAAAACCGATCGCGTGCTCGACCTGTTTTGCGGGATCGGCAACTTCACGTTGCCGCTCGCGCGGATTTCGCGGGAGGTGGTTGGTATCGAAGGCAGTGAGGTGCTGACCACGCGTGCGCTCGAAAACGCGCAGAAGAACGGCGTCGCCGAACATACGTCGTTCGCGTGCCGCAATCTGTTCGAAGTGACGGCGGACGACATCCGCGCGCTCGGACATTTCGACAAGTTCCTGATCGATCCGCCGCGCGAAGGCGCGTTTGCCGTATCGAAGGCGCTGGCCGAGATTGCGCAGAGCGGTGACGGTCCGTTGCCCAATCGCATCGTCTATGTGTCGTGCAATCCGGCAACGCTTGCGCGCGATGCCGGTCTGCTCGTCAACGGCGCCGGTTACCGGTTGAAGGGCGCGGGTGTCGTGAATATGTTCCCGCATACATCGCACGTGGAGTCGATTGCGCTGTTCGAGCGTGACTGAGCGGGACTAAGCGGCGTTTGCGCCGACGGAAAAAAGCCGGGACATGTCCCGGCTTTTTTATGCGCGCGAATTGCGATGCGCTCTCGGAGCGGATGCAGATCGGATTGCGGCTCCCGCTTCCCGTCCGTTCACGCTGCGCAAACAAAAACGCCACGATTTTCATCGTGGCGTTTTGCATTGCAAAGTCAGGCGTTCAGCTTAGAACTGCCACCACGACTTTTCTTTGCCCGGACGCGCATGACCCGTGATGTACGGGCTGTCCGGGAACGTGCCGGCCAGAATGCGCTTCGTGTCGTCGGCCAGTTGCGGCTGGTTCAGCCGCTGATACGACAGCATCATGATGTGCAGCGCGTCTTCGATAGCGGGTGCATTCTTGTATTCCTTGATGCACAGTTGTGCGCGATTGATCGCGGCCACATACGCGCCACGGCGATAGTAATAATCCGCCGCGTGGACTTCGTGCGACGCCAGCGCGTTCACGATATAGCGCATGCGCTGCGCGGCGTCCGGTGCGTACTTGCTGTCAGGATGCTTGTCCACCACGACCTTGAACGCGTCGTACGATTCGCGCAGCGACTTCGGATCGCGCTCGCTCATGTCCTGACCGGAGAAACGGCCGAACAGACCGAGGTCGTCGTTGAAGTGGATCATGCCCTTCAGATAGTACGCGTAGGCGATATCCGGATGATCCGGGTGCAACTGGATGAAGCGGTCGATCGCCTGGTCGGCGGCGGCGTTTTCGTTATCTTTCCAGTTGCAGTACGCAACGTTGATCTGCGCCTGCTGCGCATAATGACCAAACGGATCGCGGCCTTCGAGCGCCTCGAAGTATTTGGCGCACTTTCCGAAGTCGCCACCCGACAAGGCGTCCTGCGCCTCCGTATATAATTTGTTATTCGTCCACGTGGCGGTTTCGTCGGTCTTTTCCGGCAAGCCATGACAGGCTGCCACGAGAGCCACGGCAGCGACGCATGCCATGTATCGCGCTACGTTTCCGACCATTTTCCTGGCCGTCTTTCGGGCCGTATTCGTAATGATGTTCAAGGCTCGCATTTTCCAGTCTAGCTTTACGTCCAGGTGACCCAGACTCAATGACCCGCTCAAATACTCCGAGGACCGTTCGTGGCCCCCGGAATAGCAACAAAGATTATAGCCCAAGCGCTGACCGCTCCGACGCTTTGGGGACCGATTCACCCGTCGACGATACGCGTCACACCATGGTCGCATCGGGCGATCCGTCGTCCGGCGCAAACCCCGCATCCACGGCGGGAGCCCCGCCGACCGTGCCTGGCCGCGTCGCCGACGAAACGCCGCGCAGCGTCGAAGTGCCCGACTCGCTCGCCGGCGAGCGTCTCGACAAGGTGCTCGCAAAAATCTTTCCGGAGTTTTCACGCAACCGCCTGCAAAGCTGGATCGAAGCAGGGCGCGTGCGTGTCGACGGCAAACCGGCCAAAATCCGTCAGCCGGTGCCGCTCGGCGCAACGGTCGAACTCATCCCCGATCTGCTGCCCGAACAGCTTGCGTTCACGGCCGAGCCGGTGCCGCTCGAGATCGTCTACGAAGACGACACGCTGGTGGTGATCAACAAGCCGGCGGGCCTCGTCGTGCATCCGGCCGCGGGCAACTGGAGCGGCACGTTGCTGAACGGGCTGCTGCATCGTTACGGCGAATCGGCGGCGGGTTTGCCGCGCGCCGGCATCGTCCATCGTCTCGACAAGGAGACCTCGGGCCTGATGGTGGTGGCGCGCACGCTCGAAGCGCAGACCGATCTCACGCGGCAGCTGGCGGCCCGTACCGTGAAGCGGCGTTATCTCGCGCTGGTGTGGGGCAACATGCCCGAAACCGGCACGATCGATGCGCCGATCGGCCGCGATCCGCGTGACCGCACGCGTATGGCGGTGGTCACGAGCGCATCGGGTAAAGCGGCGCGCACGCACTTCCGTCGCGTCAACACGGCAATCTGGCAGCGTCAGCCGGTCACCGCGATTCATTGCGATCTCGAAACCGGGCGCACTCACCAGATTCGCGTTCACCTCGCGGACACCGGCCATCCGTTGCTCGGCGATCCCGTATATGGCCGCGCGCGCGGTCAACGTTCGGTGAAGCCACTGCCCGGCGGTTTCGCGCGACAGGCGTTGCATGCATGGCGGCTCGGCCTGATCCATCCGAAAACCGGTCGTCCGATGCAGTGGCGCGCCGATGTGCCCGACGACATCGCGGCGTTGTCGGAAGCGCTTGGACTGGTCGGCGACGAGACCGACGAGTTCGACGACGACGAGCAATACGATGAGGTCGAATACGGCGAAGCGGTCGATGCCGACGGCAATTATGCGCAGGTCTACGTGATCGGCGACGACGAGGACGAAGACCTCGACGACGAAGACGACGAAGAAGAGGGTGAAGACGACGAAGAAGAGGGCGAAGCATGACCTTGCCCGATCTGACGCCGGACGATGTGCTGCAACCCGCGTGGAACGCGGCATCGCGCGTGCATGCGCTGGTGACGACGCGCAACGGCGGGGTCGGTCAACCGCCGTATGGACGTTGGCACGATGGCGTCGATCAGCCGGGCGGTCTGAATCTCGGCCGTCTTGCAGGTGACGAACCGGCGAGCGTCGAAGCGAACCGCGCGCGGCTCGGTGCGTTGATCGACGCAGCGGGGCAAGCAGGGCAAGCAGGACACGCGGACCGAAGCGGCAACGTCGCGATCGCGTGGCTCGAACAGATCCACGGCGCGGACGTGGTTCGCGCCGAAGACGTCGTCGCGGCGACACAGGCGGGCAACGGCCCGACGCGTGCCGACGCGAGCGTGACAGACCGGCCGGGCATCGCCTGCACGGTGATGATCGCCGACTGCATGCCGGTGCTGTTCTGCGATCCCGACGGGCGCGCGGTCGGTGCGGCGCATGCAGGCTGGCGCGGTCTTGCCGGCGGCATCGTCGAGAAGACCGCGCAACGGGTCGCCGCGCTGGCAGGCGTCGACGTCTCGACGCTGCATGCGTACCTCGGACCGGCCATCGGTCCGACGGCGTTCGAAGTCGGCGCAGATGTGCGTGACGCGTTCATGAACGCTGTGGACGCAGCACAACGCGATGCCACATCGAACGCGTTCGTTCCGCGTGATGGCGCCGGGGGCAAATACCTCGCGGATCTGCCTGGGTTGGGCCGCTTGCGTTTGCAGTCGATCGGTATCTCGCGAATCGTCAGCGCCGACGCATGCACGGTCACGCAACGCGAACGCTTCTTCTCGTATCGACGCGATCGCGTCACCGGACGGATGGCCGCGTTGATCTGGATAACGGATTGAGCGGTCGTCACGAATGGATCGTGATCGTGTCTTTACGACGAGCGGTCACATGAGATTCCCGAACCGATGAAAAAAGCCGCGTCCGCGCGGCTTTTTTCATTGCGATTCTTTTCGCTTTCTTTCGCATTGTCACCGATCGGGTCGCTCGATTCGCTCATCAGGGTAAGCGCGTAATCGCATGTCCTGGTGATGCCGATGCGCGGGAAACGCACGTGTTTTGCTTGTTTGTCTTGCAGTGCAACATGCGCGCTTTGCATGGCGCTTATGAAGCGTTCGAATACGGGCGATAAAGCGTCGAGTGCTGCAACGCAGTTGATTTTGGTGTGCATCGGCCATGTGGCCGGAAGGGGATTCAGAAGCCCTTTGAAATACATCGGGAAAACGATAATTAAAAATTTATCGCACTGCGGCAAAATCGGGAACAAGCATTGACATGCCTTGCAATGGGGAGCAAGAATGTTCGTCAAACATGAGACAGGGCGTGACGAGGTCGCGAGCAATCGTCCTTGTGCGCAGTAACCTGCCTCTCAACCCGTCCGCGAGGACTTACCGGTCAAAAGCAGGTATGGCATCCCAACATTCCTCGACTTTCTCACACACGGAATCTTCGACGGACAACACGCAGCAAAAGGCAGAGACAGGTCCTGCCGGTATGCAGCAGTGGTTCGATGCCTGGATGGGCGCATGGCGTTCGCTTGCGCCGCAAGGCGGTGCGAATGCCGCGCCGTTTGCAATGCCGGGAATGCCCGGCGCGCCATCCATGCCCGGCATTCCTTCGATGCTCAACATGCCGGGTTTACAAGGCATGCCCGACTTCACCAATGCCGCTTCGATGTCGCCGTTCGCCGGCCTGAAGTTGCCTAACGCAGCCATTCCGCCCGAACGCCTCAAGCAGCTGCAATCGGATTATTCGCGCGAAGCGATGCAGTTGATCCAGCAGGCAGGTGAAGCCACACCCAAAATTCCCGAACTCAAAGACCGCCGCTTCAGTGCCGAAGCGTGGAGCGCAACGCCCGCGTATGCGTTCACCGCGGCCTGGTATCTGCTCAACGCGCGTTATCTGCAAGAGCTGGTCGATGCGCTCGATACCGAGCCGAAGGTGCGGGAACGTATCCGCTTCGCGGTCCAGCAATGGACGGCGGCGGCATCGCCCAGCAACTTCTTCGCGCTGAATCCCGAAGCGCAAAAAACGCTACTCGAAAGCCGTGGCGAGAGCTTGCGTCAGGGCGTGATGAATCTGCTCGGCGACATGCAGCGCGGCAAGATCTCGCAAACCGACGAATCGCGTTTCGTGGTCGGCAAGAACCTCGCGAATACCGAAGGCTCGGTGGTGTTCGAGAACGAACTGATCCAGCTGATCCAGTACAAGCCGCGCACGGCGACCGTGCGCGAGCGGCCGTTGCTGATCGTGCCGCCCTGCATCAACAAGTTCTACATCCTCGATCTTCAGCCCGAGAATTCGCTGGTGGCGCATGGCCTCGAATCGGGGCATCAGGTGTTCCTGATTTCGTGGCGCAACGCGGATGCGTCGATCGCCAGCAAGACGTGGGACGACTATATCCAGGACGGCGTCCTCACCGCCATCGACACCGTGCGCAAGATCAGCGGCCGCGAGCAGATCAACACGCTCGGTTTCTGTGTCGGCGGCACGATGCTCGCCACCGCGCTCGCAGTCGCGGCTGCGCGCGGCCAGCACCCGGCGGCATCGCTGACCTTGCTGACCGCGATGCTCGACTTTTCCGACACCGGCGTGCTCGACATCTTCGTCGACGAGGCGCATGTGCAGATGCGCGAGCAGAGCATCGGCGGCAAGAACGGCGGCACGCCCGGTCTGATGCGCGGCCTCGAATTCGCGAACACGTTCTCGTTCCTGCGCCCGAACGATCTCGTCTGGAACTATGTCGTCGATAACTACCTGAAGGGCCGCACGCCGATGGCGTTCGACCTGCTGTACTGGAACAGCGACTCGACCAGCCTGCCGGGTCCGATGTACGTCTGGTATCTGCGCAATACCTATCTGGAAAACAAGCTGCGCGAACCGGGCGCGTTGACCACGTGCGGCGAGAAGGTCGACCTGACGCTGATCGACGTTCCCACTTTCATCTATGGCTCGCGCGAAGACCATATCGTGCCGTGGCAGACCGCTTATGCGTCGGCGCCGTTGCTGACCGGGCCGCGCAAGTTCGTGCTCGGCGCGTCCGGCCATATCGCGGGAGTGATCAATCCGCCCGCGAAGAAGAAGCGCAGTTACTGGGTAATGCAGGGCGAAGGTCAGGACCTGCCCGCGAAGCCCGATGACTGGTTCGAACAGGCAACGGAAGTGCCGGGTAGCTGGTGGCCCGAATGGACCGACTGGCTCGATCAGTACGGCGGCAAGAAAGTGAAGCCGCGCGCGGAAGCCGGATCGGCCGAATTCCCGGCCATCGAACCCGCGCCGGGCCGCTACGTGCAAGTACGCGAGTGACGTACGAGTAACGCACGAGTAACGCGCGGCCGGTCTGCATCGCACGCGGCGACAATGAATCACCCAACGTATTTTTAACTTGAACGGGATGCGGCGCAGCACGGCCGTGATACCGGAGGAAGCGGAAATGACTGATGTAGTGATCGTATCGGCAGCCCGTACGGCAGTGGGCAAATTCGGCGGTTCGCTGGCGAAGATTGCCGCGCCCGATCTCGGCGCGACGGTGATTCGCGCGGCGCTCGAACGCGCGGGCGTGAAGCCCGAGCAGGTCAGCGAAGTGATCATGGGCCAGGTGCTGACGGCGGGTTCCGGACAGAACCCGGCGCGTCAGTCGCTGATCAAGGCCGGTCTGCCGATGGCGGTGCCGGGCCTGACGATCAACAAGGTGTGCGGCTCCGGATTGAAAGCCGTGATGCTGGCGGCTAACGCGATTGTTGCCGGTGACGCCGACATCCTCGTGGCGGGCGGCCAGGAAAACATGAGCGCCGCGCCGCACGTGCTGCCGGGCTCGCGCGACGGCTTCCGGATGGGCGATGCGAAGCTGATCGACAGCATGATCGTCGACGGTCTGTGGGACGTGTACAACCAGTATCACATGGGCGTCACCGCCGAAAACGTCGCCCGGGAATACGGGATCACGCGCGAGCAGCAGGACGCGTTCGCGGCGCTGTCGCAGAACAAGGCAGAAGCTGCGCAAAAGGCCGGCCGTTTCGACGCCGAAATCGTGCCGGTCGAGATTCCGCAACGCAAGGGCGAGCCGCTGCGCTTCGCCACCGACGAGTTCGTGCGTCATGGCGTGACCGCCGAATCGCTGGCCGGTCTGAAGCCGGCCTTCTCGAAGGAAGGCACGGTGACGGCGGCGAACGCATCCGGCCTGAACGACGGCGCGGCTGCGGTGATCGTGATGTCGGCGAAGAAGGCTGAAGCGCTCGGTCTGCCGATCCTCGCGCGCATCAAGGCCTACGCCAGCGCGGGCGTCGATCCGAAGGTGATGGGCATGGGTCCGGTGCCGGCCTCGCGCCGCTGTCTGGAGCGCGCGGGCTGGACGCCGGCCGATCTGGATCTGATGGAAATCAACGAAGCGTTTGCCGCGCAGGCGCTGGCTGTGCATCAGCAAATGGGTTGGGACACGTCGAAGGTCAACGTCAACGGCGGCGCCATCGCGATCGGCCATCCGATCGGTGCGTCCGGCTGCCGGATTCTCGTCACGCTGCTGCACGAAATGCAGAAACGCGACGCGAAGAAGGGCCTCGCGTCGCTGTGTATCGGCGGCGGGATGGGCGTGGCGCTGGCGCTCGAACGCGATTGAAGGCGTCGATTCCTCGGGGTCGATCCGGTTGGACGCCGTGGCGTGAGCGCGGCGGCGCAGTGCGGTGGTAGAGAGCCAAGACCTCGCCGGCCGGTCGCCCGGCGGCAATGGAGATGATGCATCAGGCGAGGAAGGGGGCAGCCGGTCGGCGCCCCGCAAAACGATAACGGAGTGGTTTATGTCACAGCGAATTGCGTATGTAACGGGCGGCATGGGCGGCATCGGCACGAGCATCTGCCAGCGTCTGCATAAACAGGGCTTCAAGGTCGTGGCAGGCTGCGGCCCGAACTCGCCGCGCCGCGTGAAATGGCTCGAAGAGCAGAAAGCGCTCGGCTACGACTTTATTGCCTCGGAAGGCAATGTCGGCGACTGGGAATCGACCAAGATCGCGTTCGACAAGGTCAAGGCCGAAGTCGGCGAGGTCGACGTGCTGGTCAACAATGCCGGTATCACGCGCGACGTCGTGTTTCGCAAGATGACGCACGAAGACTGGACGGCGGTGATCGACACCAACCTGACCAGCCTGTTCAATGTGACCAAGCAGGTGATCGACGGAATGGTCGAGCGCGGCTGGGGCCGTGTCATCAATATTTCGTCGGTGAACGGGCAGAAAGGGCAGTTCGGCCAGACCAACTATTCGACGGCGAAGGCCGGGATTCACGGCTTTACGATGTCGCTGGCGCAGGAAGTGGCGACCAAGGGCGTGACGGTCAATACAATCTCGCCGGGCTATATCGGTACGGACATGGTCAAGTCGATCCGTCCGGACGTGCTCGAAAAGATCGTCGCGACCATTCCGGTGCGCCGTCTCGGCCAGCCGGAAGAAATCGGGTCGATCGTCGCATGGCTGGCATCGGACGAATCGGGCTTTTCGACGGGCGCGGACTTCTCGTTGAACGGCGGTCTGCATATGGGGTAACCGATGCGCGCGCGGCCGGGAGGCGGCGTGCGTCATGGTTCTGATAGTTTTGGCGGCGTCTTGCCCGTGCAATAGCCCCTTGCGCGTGTGGCAAGACGCCGTTTCTGCGCCTCGGGCGCGCGAAGGCATTACATGACCACCACTACAAAGAAAACAGCCGAACGACTGATCAAGAAATATCCGAATCGTCGGCTCTACGACACAGAGACGAGCACGTACATCACGCTGACCGACGTCAAGCAACTCGTGCTGGAGCAGGAGGATTTCAAGGTCATCGATGCCAAGAGCAACGAGGAGCTGACGCGCGCCATTCTGTTGCAGATCATCCTCGAAGAGGAAAGCGGCGGCCTGCCGATGTTCTCGTCGTCGATGCTGTCGCAGATCATCCGGTTTTACGGCCACGCGATGCAGGGCATGATGGGCACGTATCTGGAGAAGAACATCCAGGCGTTCATCGACATCCAGAACAAACTCGCGGATCAATCGAAAAACCTGTACGAAGGCAAAGCGATGAATCCGGAAGTCTGGTCGCAGTTCATGAACATGCAGGCACCGATGATGCAGGGCATGATGACCAGCTACATCGAGCAGTCGAAGAACATGTTCGTGCAGATGCAGGAACAGATGCAAACCCAGGCGAAGTCGATGTTCAGCACGTTCCCGTTCACGCAGCCGGGCGGCCCGGCGGTCGAACCTGCGGCTCCGTCGAATTCGCAAGGCAATCCCGAGCCGGAGAAGAAGTAAGCGGCCACGCGCAGGGCGCGGCGGGAGCGTTGCAAAAGCGTGGCTGAGCGGGCGCGGTAGAATTGCGGGTTCACTCGCCTTCGCCGTTGCCACAGTCATTTGCCGGACGTTCCCATGCCGCACACCGTTTTCGCCCCTTGTCCCGTCACGCTGAACCCGTCCGCCACGGCCGGCGTCGCTTCGCTCGCGTGACCGCGAATTCGCAGGCCGCCGCCCCGCGCATGAACCGGCTGTTTCTCGCGCCGATGGAAGGGCTCGCCGATTACGTCTTGCGCGATGTCCTGACCCGCACGGGCGGATTCGACGGTTGCGTGTCCGAATTCGTCCGCGTGACGGGTTCGGTGTTGCCGCGGCGCATGTACGCTCGCGAGGTGCCCGAAGTCCTTGACGGCGCACGCACGCCGGGCGGTACGCCGACAGTGATCCAACTGCTCGGCAGCGATCCCGGCTGGATGGCGCTGAATGCCGCGCAAGCGGCTGCGGTGTCCCCGCACGGCATCGACCTGAATTTCGGCTGTCCGGCCCGGCTCGTCAACCAGCACGGCGGCGGCGCCATGCTGCTGGCCGACCCCACGCATCTGAACCGGATCGTCTCGGCGGTCCGCGCGGCTGTCCCCGCCGATGTCGCCGTGACGGCGAAGATGCGTCTCGGCATCTCCGATACCTCGCTCGCGATCGATTGCGCCGTGGCGCTGGCCGAAGGCGGTGCGCAGTCGCTGGTCGTGCACGCCCGCACGCGTGACGACGGCTATCGGCCGCCGGCGCACTGGGAGTGGATCGCGCGCATCGACGATGCGGTTCAGGTACCCGTGGTGGCGAACGGCGAGGTGTTCACGGTCGCCGACTGGGCGCGATGCCGCGCGGTCAGCGGCTGCGACGACGTGATGATCGGGCGGGGCGCGGTGTCCGATCCGTTCCTCGCGTTGCGGATACGCGGTCTGATGGAGCCGTCCCCATGCGACGCCGAGTGGCCGGTCGTGCTTCGGTATATCGCCGGTTATCTGAAGAAACTGCGGTCGCGCGCCGAATCCCGCCATGAAGACGGCCTCGTCAAGAAGTGGCTGAGCTATCTGAAACGCACGTGGCCGCAGGCCGTGGAACTGCACGACGCGATCCGCCGCCTGCACGATTCGCGCGAGATTCTCGGGTTGCTCGAACGCGCGGTGCAATCCGACGGATTCACGCCGTCGGATCAACCCGCCGCGATCGACCTGCTCGATACCGCCGATCTCGCGCTGGGTTGAAACCCCGGGCAGAAGCCGGTTGAAGGCGAAAATTCAAAGACTTACGAGCGGCGACGGTGGCGACCCGCTACAATTCGGGGTTTAACGTCTTCAAGCGGTTCCCCATGTCTGCCAGTTCCCCGATTGCCCCGATTTCCCCGACCGCCGCGCCGAAAGTCGGCTTCGTTTC
The DNA here is from genome assembly GCF_028283785.1 of Paraburkholderia sp. Lineage (GTDB taxonomy): Bacteria > Pseudomonadota > Gammaproteobacteria > Burkholderiales > Burkholderiaceae > Paraburkholderia. The sequence goes on from NZ_JAPWKB010000019.1 coordinate 1,192,953, forward strand.
GCTCGGTTGCCCGAAAGCCCTCGTCGATTCCGAACAGATCATCACGCAACTGCGTGCCGAGGGTTATCAGATTTCCGGCACGTATGACGGCGCGGATCTGGTGGTCGTCAACACCTGCGGCTTCATCGACGAAGCCGTCCAGGAAAGCCTCGACGCGATCGGCGAAGCCTTGACCGAAAACGGCAAGGTGATCGTCACCGGTTGCCTCGGCGCGAAGAAAAGCGCGAGCGGCTCGGGCCTGATCGAAGAAGTACATCCGAAGGTGCTCGCCGTCACCGGCCCGCATGCGCTCGGTGAAGTGATGCAGCACGTTCACGCCCACCTGCCGAAGCCGCACGATCCGTTCGTCGATCTGGTGCCGCCCGCAGGCGTCAAGCTGACGCCGCGTCACTACGCGTATCTGAAGATTTCCGAAGGCTGCAACCACCGCTGCACGTTCTGCATCATCCCGTCGATGCGCGGCGATCTGGTGTCGCGTCCGGTCGCGGAAGTGATGCTCGAAGCGGAAAACCTGTTCAAGTCGGGCGTGAAGGAATTGCTGGTGATTTCGCAAGACACCAGCGCGTATGGCGTCGACGTCAAATATCGCACGGGTTTCTGGAACGGCAAGCCGATCAAGACACGCATGACCGACCTCGTCGGCGCGCTGGGCGAACTGGCCGCGCAATACGGCGCGTGGGTCCGTCTGCACTACGTGTACCCGTATCCGAGCGTCGACGAAGTGATTCCGATGATGGCCGAAGGCGCGTTGAAGGGTCACGTGTTGCCGTACCTCGACGTCCCGTTCCAGCACGCGCATCCGGAAGTGCTCAAGCGCATGAAGCGCCCGGCCAATGCGGAAAAGGTGATGGAGCGCGTGCGCAAATGGCGTGAAATGTGTCCGGACCTGACGATCCGCAGCACCTTTATCGCCGGTTTCCCGGGCGAGACGGAAGAGCAGTTCGAAACGCTGCTCGATTTCATCCGTGACGCGGAGCTGGATCGCGTCGGTTGCTTCGCGTATTCGCCGGTCGAAGGCGCGACCGCCAACGAACTCGACGGCGCGTTGCCCGACGACGTCCGCGAAGCGCGTCGCGCGCGCTTCATGGAAGTCGCGGAGGAAGTCTCGGCGAAGCGGATCGCGAAGAAGGTCGGCAAGACGCTGAAAGTGCTCGTCGACGAAACCAATGCCGACGGCGGTATCGGACGTACGGCAGCCGACGCGCCGGAAATCGACGGCGTCGTCTATATCGCGCCCGCGGCGAAAGCGTCGAAGCGCTACAAGGTCGGCGACTTCGTATCGGTGAAGATCACCGGCGCCGACGGCCACGATCTGTGGGGCGAGGTCTGAGCGAATGGCTAGCACGGCTGTCACGAACCCCGCAGGCCAAGCCGTCGCGCCTGAGATTCTGGCGCTCGGCGAAGCGATGGTCGAGTTCAACCAGGCGTCGGCCGACCGGCCGGACTATCTGCAAGGGTTCGGCGGCGACACGTCGAACTTCTGTATCGCCGCGTCGCGGCAGGGCGCACGGACCGGTTTCGTGTCGGCGGTCGGCGACGATCACTTCGGGCGTCTGCTGATCGATCTGTGGCAGCGCGAGAATGTGGAGACGTCGTTCGTCGACGTCGACCGTGTCGCGCCCACGGGCGTCTATTTCGTGTCGCATGGGCCGGACGGCCATCAGTTCGACTATCTGCGCGCGGGATCGGCGGCAAGCCGGTATGCGCCGCATGCGCTGCCGCTCGACGCCATCGCGGCAGCAAAAGTGGTTCATCTGTCCGGCATCAGCCTCGCCATCAGTGTGACGGCCTGCGACGCGGCATTTGCCGCGATGTCGCACGCCCGCGCGCATGGCGTGCAAGTCAGCTTCGACACGAATCTGCGTCTGAAACTGTGGCCGCTTGCGCGGGCGCGCGCGGTGATGCTCGAAGCGATCCGTCAGACCGACATCTGCCTGCCCAGTTGGGACGACGTCACGGAATTGACGGGTTTGACCGGCCGCGACGAGATCGTCGATTTTCTGCTGCGCTGCGGGCCGAAAGTGGTTGCGCTCAAGCTCGGCAAGGAAGGCTCGTATATCGCGACGCCGGACGAGCGGCGCGTGGTGCCGGGATTCGCCGTCAACGCGATCGACGCCACCGGCGCGGGCGATTGCTTCGGCGGCGCCTTTATCGCGCGCGTGGTCGCGGGCGACGATCCGTTCACGGCCGCGCGCTACGCGAACGTGACGGCGGCACTGTCCACGCAAGGCTATGGCGCAGTCGCGCCGATTCCCACACGCGCCACCGTCGAGGCGGCGCTGCGCGGCTAGCCGTCCGGCAACGCGCGCAGGCGAATCGTCAGGATTCGTCAAACGCGTGCGTCATGCGCCGCAAACATCTTCGTTCGTGGAACGATCACGCGGCGCAGCGCTCTCAAACGGGCAAGCCGGTTCCCGATCCGGAACCGGGACGCGACCAGAAACACGCACGCGCGCGGCGATCGCGCCACGCGCAGCAGATTCCGAAGTCCATAAACAGAACGAAGGAGCGAGCGATGCAAAGAGACGTGGTGGTGGTGAGCGGTGTGCGCACGGCAATCGGTGATTTCGGTGGCAGCCTGAAAGACTTTTCACCGACCGATCTCGGCGCGCGAGTGGTCCGCGAAGCCCTGTCGCGCGCCAATGTTTCCGGCGACGATGTCGGTCATGTCGTGTTCGGCAACGTGGTGCATACCGAGCCGAAAGACATGTACCTTGCCCGCGTCGCCGCGCTCAATGGCGGCGTTGCGCAACACGCGCCCGCGCTGACCGTCAACCGGCTGTGCGGCTCGGGCTTGCAGGCGATCATTTCGGCAGCGCAAAGCGTATTGCTCGGCGACGCGGATATCGCGATCGGCGGTGGCGCAGAGAATATGAGCCGCGCGCCGTACATCATGCCGGCCGCGCGTTTCGGTCAGCGCATGGGCGACGCGCGCATGATCGACATGATGCTCGGCGCGCTGAACGACCCGTTCCAGACCATCCACATGGGCGTCACCGCCGAAAACGTCGCGAAGCAATACGGCATTGGCCGCGACGCGCAAGATGCGCTGGCGCTCGAATCGCACCGTCGCGCGGCCAGTGCAATCGCCAATGGTTACTTCAACGACCAGATCCTGCCGGTCACGCTCGCGTCGAAGAAGGGCGACACCGTATTCGACACCGACGAACACGTCCGCGCCAATCCCACGCTGGAAGACTTTTCGAAGCTGAAGCCGGTATTCGTCAAGGAAAACGGCACGGTGACGGCAGGCAACGCATCCGGCATCAACGACGCGGCGGCCGCCGTCGTGCTGATGGAGCGCAGCGTCGCGGAAAAGCGCGGCGTGAAACCGCTCGCACGGCTGGTCGCGTATGCGCATGCGGGCGTCGATCCGGCTTACATGGGCATCGGTCCGGTGCCGGCCACCCGCAAGGCGCTCGAACGCGCCGGATTGAAGGTTGCGGACCTCGACGTGATCGAAGCCAACGAAGCCTTCGCGGCGCAGGCATGCGCGGTCAGCCAGGAACTCGGACTCGACCCGGCCAAGGTGAATCCCAACGGTTCCGGCATTTCGCTCGGGCATCCGATCGGCGCTACCGGCGCATTGATTACCGTGAAGGCGCTCTATGAGTTGCAGCGGATCGGCGGACGCTATGCGCTGGTGACGATGTGCATCGGCGGCGGTCAGGGTATCGCGGCGATTTTCGAGCGCATCTGACGATGCGGGTGCGCCGTGCCGTTCATCGGTCGGCGCACGGAATGGACAGGACCAACGAGCAATAAGGAACAGAACGGATGGATGAAGCGGTTGAAACGGTTAAAGCGGTCGAAGCGATTCAAGGCGTCGATGCAATGAACGCGGTGAACGCGGGTGATGCGGCGAATGCGTCCGGCGCGAACTGCGCGAACCACGCATACGGCTCGACGGCGAAGCACGGCGCGATGCGCCGCCATAGCCGGATCGCAGGCGCGGCAGCAAAGCTCGGCATGGCCGCGTGCGTGCTGGCCAGTGCTGCCATGTGGCTGCCCGTCGATGCGCACGCACAAAGCGATGCCGTCAAGGAACTCGCCGCACCGCCGCCGATCCAGCTGCCGCTGAAACCGAGCGCCGAATTCGCGAAGTTTCCGCGTTTCGCCGGCATGCTCGGCACGCGGCAGATCGTGTTGCGGCTCGGCCCCAAGACCGACGATCCGTCCGGCGTGCATGGCGAATATCAGTTCACGGATACCGGCGAAGTGATCCTGATCGCGGGCGACCGCGACGGCACGACGCTCGAAGTCGAAGAGTCGAACGACGGCACGCACATCACCGGAAACTGGGTCGGCAAGTTCGCCGACGATGGCTCGCTGGAAGGCGACCGGATGAACGTCGACGATTCCAACTCGCAGCCGTTCGACTTGCGTCCGCTGGCCGCCGGTCAGCCGGTGCCGCCGCCCGGCGCCGCGCCGGCGAAAACGTCGAAAGCCGCGCCATCGCCGTCGGGCGCACCCGCTTCGCCTGCTACGTCGGCGCAGCCCGCGACGACGGGTCAGGGTCAACCGGTCGGCGGCGTCAGCAATCTGACGACCGGCGACTAGGTTTTTCGGCCTTCGCATGTCGGGCAACGGCTCGACTCCAACCCATTCGAATCATCATCAGCACTTTTTGCCATGACTCAGTCCACTCCGAAACGCAGCTTGCAAACGCGCATCGTCCATCCTGAAGACACGCTCACGCCGGGTTTCAAATCGTTCTCGGTGCCGGTCGAACGGGCGTCGACGGTGATTTTTCCGGATCTCGCGACGATGCGCGCGCTGGTCTGGCACGACGACTCGCAATGGCGCTACGGCCTGCACGCGACGCCGACGTCGCTGGTGCTGGCGCAGCGCCTCGCCGAGATCGAAGGCGGCAATCACGCGTTGCTGCAGCCGTCGGGATTGTCGGCGATCTCGAACGTGTATTTCGGGCTGGTCAAAGCCGGCGACGACGTGCTGATTCCCGACAACGTGTATTCGCCGAACCGCGACCACGGCGACTGGCTCGCGCGCGATTTCGGCTTGCAGGTGCGGTATTACGATCCGATGATCGGTGCCGGTATCGCCGATCTGATCCAGCCCAACACGAAGCTGATCTGGCTCGAAGCGCCGGGTTCGGTGACGATGGAAGTGCCCGACCTGCGCGCAATCACGTCCGTGGCGCGCGCGCGCAACGTGTTGACCGCGATCGACAACACGTGGTCGGCGGGACTGGCATTGAAACCGTTCGAACACGGCATCGACATTTCGGTGCAGGCGTTGACCAAGTATCAGTCGGGCGGCGCCGACGTGTTGATGGGCGCGACCATCACCGCCGACAAGCAGTTGCATATGAAGTTGAAAGCGGCGCGGATGCGGATGGGCATCGGCGTGTCGTCGGACGATTGCTCGCTGGTGTTGCGCAGTCTGCCGAGCATGAAAGTGCGCTTCGAGCAGCACGACCGCAGCGGGCTTGCGCTCGCGCAGTGGCTGAAGACCCGTCCGGAAATCGCGGTGGTGTTGCACCCGGCGATTGCCGACTGTCCGGGCCACGCGTCGTTCAAGCGCGACTTCACCGGCGCGGGCGGGCTGTTTTCGGTGGTGTTCGACGCGCGCTACAGCGCTGCGCAAATCGACACGTTCTGCGAGTCGCTGGCCTTGTTCGCGATCGGCTGGAGTTGGGGTGGCGCGGCGAGCCTCGTGATGCCGTACGACATCGCGTCGATGCGCACGGAAGCGCAATGGCCGCACCGCGGCACGCTGGTGCGCTTCTACGTGGGTCTTGAAGACGAAGCGGATCTGCGCGCGGACATCGAGCAGAGCCTCGCCGCGCTGGCTTGACGATGACACATAGCGCGGGAAACCGCGCGCGAAAATAGCGCGTGTCACGTGCGGAAAATGAAAAAAGGCGGAGCACGATGCTCCGCCTTTTTTTATGCGCGAGCGATATCGCGCGGTGCGTCAGAAGAGGCGCAGCAAACCGTCGAGACCGACGAAATTAAACGCTACCGATGCAGCCTCGCGCACCACCGGTTTTGCGCGGAACGCGACCGACAGACCGGCTTCGGCCATCATCTTGAGGTCGTTCGAACCGTCGCCCATCGCGATAGCGCGATGCGGTTCGATGCCGAGTTCGGCGCAGGTTTCGCGCAGCGTGCGGGCTTTGACGTCGGCGTTGACGATCTCGCCGAGCACGCGTCCGGTCAGCTTGCCGTCGATGATTTCGAGGGTGTTGGCGCGCGTGAAATCGAGGCCGAGGCGGGCCTTGAGTTTTTCGGTGAAGAAGTTGAAACCGCCGGACACCAGCAGCGTCTTGAGGCCGGCCGCTTTCGCGCCCGCGAGCATCTTCTCCGCGCCCGGCGACAATTGCAGACGCTCTTCGTAGACGCGTTCGAGCGCGCTGGCATCGAGGCCCTTGAGCAGCGCGACGCGGCGCGTGAGGCTTTCGTTGAAGTCTTTGATTTCACCGCGCATCGACGCTTCGGTGATGGCCGCGACCTCGGCTTTGAGGCCGCAGAAGTCTGCGATTTCGTCGATGCATTCGATGGTGATCAGCGTCGAGTCCATATCCATCGCGACGAGGCCGAAGTCGGCGAGCGCGCGGTCCGGTGCGACGAATGCGTAGTCGAGCTGATGCGTGCCGCAGTAGACGTCGAGGTCGGCGCGCTGCGCGGGCGCCGCGTCGGCGATGCGGATCGCATGCGGGTCGATCTGGCTGAGGCTCGCGCCGCGTGCGAGCGCGAGGAGCGCGGTGTGATGGTCGGCGGACAGCGGGGCGAGGCTTTGGATGACGAGGTTCATGTCGACGGTGGAAGTGACGCGAGTCAGGCGCGGCGAGGCGCGGGATGCCGGTATTGTAGCCGGGCGAGGCGTACGCGCCGGTCTTTTGGCGGGGCCAGCATGTTAGAGTCACGCCTCTCGACGCAGACTCCAGCGGACACTGATATGGACCAATTTAAGCGTATTCCCGAAGCCGATCTTTTCTCGAATCTTGCTATGTACGAGCCGTTTTCGGACAGCACCAAAGATTTGAGCCCGGCGGCATTTCCGGGGCGGAACGTCTACATCGTGACGGATCAGCAGGTGCCCGCCGAAACCGTCGCCCGGCTAGGCGCGACGGTCCTCCCGTCGCTTGACGGATTGACTGACGACCAGATTGCGCGCGCGCTGGTGTACGTTTACTTCGGCTGCGATTCCGATGCCGTCGCCAGCTTGCGACGCCTGAAGGCAGCAGGCGGAACCTACGTTCCGCAACTCAATTTCATGAAAACCGAGTATCGGTTCGTGAATCGCAAGGCGAACGACGCCCTTCGCGCGACGTGGTCGAAGTCCGATCGCGTTTCTCATCTGTTGATGCCGATTCACGAAAACATCTGCGAAGCGATCGAGATCACGTCCCATCTGGGCGGCGATTACGTCGAAATCGGCGTGTTCCGCGGTGGTTCGGCATTGACCGCGCTGAATTACCTCGAACAACAGCAACATACGGCGGGCGCGACGCGTCGCAAAGCATGGCTGCTGGATACGTTCGAAGGCTTCAACTACGAAGAGGCGCGCACGAGTTCGGATGCGCTGTGGTCGGATACGCACAAGCTCTACGGCCGCGACGCAACGATGGCGCACATTCGCGAGACGCTGTCGCACATCACCGTGCCGTTCGAGATGGTGGCCGGCAATATCTGCGCGGATGAACTTCCGGCGGAGATCACGCGTATTTCGGTGGCGAACATCGATGTGGACATGTACGAGCCCACGCTGGCCGCTTACCGGAAGGTGGCGGATCTGATCGAAGTGGGCGGGCTGATCATCGCGGAAGATCCCGCTTCGACGCCCGGTTTGTACGGCGCACTGCTGGCGATGGAAGAGTTTCTGGAGTCGGAGCAGGGCAAACGGTTCTACAAAGTGTTCAAGGGAAGCCAGTATTTCCTGATCAAGATGCGCTAAGCGTTCGAGCTTCGAACAGGAAAGCCGCCCATTGGGCGGTTTTTTTTGCGGCGCCCGGTCGGGACGTTGTGCGACGCAGCCATGCGGTTTTTGCTTAGGCACACAACCTGCTGCACCTCAACCCCATACCCGAGCCCTTTCAGGAGCCGCCATGCCACACATGATCTGGAAGGGCGCGATCAGCTTCGGCCTTGTCCACGTGCCGGTGCAACTCTACCCGGCGACGCAGTCGGAAAAAGTCGGTTTCAATCTGCTCGATAAACGCACCGTCGATCCGGTCGGCTACAAGCAGATCAACAAACGCACCGGCAAGGACGTCACCCGCGACAACATCGTGCGGGGCTTCGAATACGAAAAAGGCAAATACGTCGTGATGTCCGATGACGAAATCCGCGCGGCGAATCCGGAATCCACGCAAACGGTGGATATTCTCGCGTTCGTCGACGCGCCTGAAATTTCGTTTCTCTACCTCGACACGCCATACTTCCTCGCACCCGACCGCAAAGGCGAAAAGGTCTACGCGTTGCTGCGCGACGCGCTTAAATCGTCAGGCAAAATCGGCGTCGCGAACGTGGTGCTGCATAACAAACAACATCTCGCCGCGCTGGTCGCGGTCGGACCGGTGCTCGCGCTCAATACGCTGCGATGGGCGGCCGAGGTGCGCGATGTCGACGAACTCAAGCTGCCGCCGGAAGATCCGAAAAAGGCCGGCGTCAACGCACGCGAACTCGATATGGCTAAAAAGCTGATCGACGATATGAGCGACACCTGGAACCCCGCCGACTATCACGACACGTTCCGCGACGACATCATGGCGCTCGTCGATCGCAAGATTCGCGAGGGCAAAACCGAGGAAGTTGATGCGATCGAAGCGCCGCACGAATCGCGGCAATCGGCAGATATTCTCGATCTCTCCGAACTGCTCAAGCGCAGTCTCGGTCGCGGCAAGGAAAAGTCGGGTACGAAGGCGCGCGGTGCGGCGAAATCGTCCGCTGACGACGCGAACGGCGATGACGACGACTCAGAAGACGCAGCCTCGCCGGCCGCAACAAAACCGCGTCGCAAATCCTCCACGGCTACCGCGAGATCGCGCAGCGGCACCTCGGCCAAACCGGCCGGCAGCTCCGCGGGTGCATCGCGCGGCGCGAGCCGTGCGGCGACGAGTAAGGAACCGGCAACCCGCAAACGTCGCGCGGCGGCCTGAGGTGCATCGCCATGACCGATCGTCTCGAAACCTATCATCGCAAACGACGCTTCGAAGAGACGCCCGAGCCGTCCGGCAAGGCTGCGCGCAAGGTCAGGGCGTCCAGCGTGTCGAAGACCGCGAGGGCGGCCCGCCACGCGCTGTCATACGTGATTCAGGAGCACGACGCGCGGCGTCTGCACTATGACTTCCGGCTCGAACTCGATGGCACGCTGCTGTCGTGGGCGGTACCGAAAGGCCCGAGCCTCGATCCGTCGGTGAAGCGGCTTGCGGTGCATGTCGAAGATCATCCGCTCGACTACGGTTCGTTCGAAGGCGAGATTCCCGAAGGCAATTACGGCGCGGGCACGGTGATCGTCTGGGATCGCGGCACGTGGCAGCCACTGGACGGCGCCGCGCACGCGCGGGCCGCGTACGAGGCAGGCAAGCTCAAATTCACGCTCGACGGCGACAAGCTCCATGGCGGCTGGACGCTCGTGCGCAGTCACATGCGCGGCAGCGGCGACAAGGAACAGTGGCTGCTGATCAAGGAACGCGACGACGACGCCCGCAGCGAAAGCGATTTCGACGTAGTGCAGGCGCTGCCGGGCAGCGTGCTCAGCGACGCTCCCGGCGCGACGGCAAAAGCCGACGGCGCTTCGAAGCCGGCTGCATCGAAGCCGGCTGCTGCGAAAAAAGCCGCATCGAAGCCGGCCGCTACGAAAAAGCCGGCGGCGAAAAAAACCACTTCGAAGAAGTCACGCGGTAAGTCGGCGCAAGCCGACCCCCACGCGACCGACATCGTCGCCAGTCGCAACACCGAATCGCTGCTGGCGCTCGCCGCCGAGCCTGCGATCGAAGGCGCGCTCAACGCGCGTCTGCCCGCGACGCTGAAGCCGCAACTCGCGACGCTGGTCGATAGCGCACCGCCCGGCGACGACTGGCTGTACGAGATCAAGTTCGACGGCTATCGCGTGCTCGCGCGGATCGATCGTTCGTCGAAAAAACAGCCGGTGCAAATGTTCACGCGCGCCGGAAATGACTGGACCTCGAAATTCACGAAGCAGATCGACGCGTTGAACCACCTCGATCTGCAAAGCGCATGGCTCGACGGCGAGGCGGTCGTGCTCGACCGCAACGGCATGCCGGATTTCCAGGCGCTGCAAAACGCGTTCGACGCGCATCGTCCGCAAGACATCGTCGTGTATCTGTTCGATCTGCCGTTCCTGAACGGCTACGACTTGCGCGGCGTGCCGCTGGTGCAGCGTCGGGCGCTGTTGCGGGCGTTGCTGGACGGCGTCGACGATCACACGCTGCGGTTCTCCGACGACTTCGGTTTTGCCGCCGACGATCTGCTGAAAAGCGCCTGCGATATGGCGCTCGAAGGCATTATCGGCAAGCGTCGCGACAGCCTGTACACGTCGAGCCGCGCCGCTACGTGGATCAAGCTGAAATGCCGACGCCGCCAGGAATTCGTGATCGGCGGTTACACGGAACCGGCAGGATCGCGAGCGGAATTCGGTGCGTTGCTGCTCGGTGTCTACGACGACGAAGGCGCGCTGCAATACGCGGGCCGGGTCGGCACGGGCTTCGACGCGGCGCTGCTGCGCGCGGTCAGGAAGGAACTCGACGCACGTGAAACGACGCGGATGCCGTTTGCGTCCGCACCGCGCGAACGCAGTCGCACGCCGGTTCATTGGGTCAAGCCCACGCTCGTATGCGAATGCAATTTCGCCGAATGGACCGACGAGCGGATCGTGCGTCAGGCGTCGTTTGTCGCGTTGCGGCACGATAAACCGGCGCGTCAGATCGTCAGGGAAGCGCCGCAGGGAGGAGACCACGTGGAGCACGACGCAACCGTATCGACCCGGACGGCGAAGCAGCGCGCGGGTAATGCCGGCGCGGGCAAAACTGCTGCCGCCAAAACTGCCGCCGCCAAAACGACGTCCGCTAAAACCGCCGCAAAAGCCTCAACCGCTTCAGCGACGCCGACCATCGCCGGGGTGCGCATCTCGCATCCGGATCGGGTGATCGATAAACAGTCTGGGACGCGCAAGATCGATCTCGTCGAGTATTACGCATCGGTTGCTGGCTGGATGTTGCCGCATCTGAAAGCGCGGCCTGTGTCGCTCGTGCGCGCGCCCGACGATATCGGCGGCGAGCTGTTTTTCCAGAAGCACAGTCAGAAACTGTCGATTCCGAACGTCGGCCAGCATCCTGGACTCGATCCCGGCCATCCGCCGCTGATCACCATCGACACCGAAGCGGCGCTGGTCGGCGCGGCGCAAATGGGCTCGATCGAGTTGCATACGTGGAACGCGGTCGTGTCGAATATCGAGAAGCCGGATCGCGTCGTGTTCGATCTCGATCCGGACCCATCGCTCGGCTGGCAACGGATGATCGAAGCCGCGTTGCTGACGCGCGAACTGCTCGACGAACTCGGGCTTGCATCGTTTTGCAAGACGAGCGGCGGCAAAGGGTTCCACGTCGTCGTGCCGCTCGCGAAACAGGCTGGCTGGGACGACGTGAAGGCGTTCTCGCAGGCAATCGCGCAGCATATGGCCACGACCTTGCCGAAGCTGTTCAGCGCGAAGATGGGCGCGCAAAACCGCAAGGGCAAGATCTTTGTCGACTATCTGCGCAACAACCGCGGATCGAGCACGGTGGCTGCGTTTTCGGTACGGGCTCGGCCGGGTTTGGGCGTGTCGGTGCCGCTCGGGTGGGATGAGGTCGCCGACACCACGTCCGGCGATCAATGGACCCTCGAAAACCTGCACGAAAGGCTCGACGCACTGCACGACGATCCGTGGAAAGACTATTGGACGACGCGTCAACGGATCACCGCCGCGATGAAAAAGCGGCTCGACACAGCGGCGGACACGTGATCCGCATCGAACGTGATGCAAGCGCCGCCGCGCCGGACAAACCGATCACTTTTCAGCAAAGGAGCACGCGATGAAAGCGACACCACAGGTATCGACCCGCGACGGCAAACAGCAGTCGCCGGATAAAACGGAGGATACGGCGTCGGGTCATCAACCCGGCTCGTTTAGCGACGAAGCCGCGCCGCTGCCGCACGAAACCGATCAGACGCCCGGCTCGCAGCACGAACAGGCGCCGCGCGGTGTCGGCAAGCAGGCGCACGAGGACATCCAGAAAGGGCTTCAGGATACCGACCGGCGCGGCGGCGACGACTATCAGGAACGCACGCAGAACGACACGCACGCGAACGCCAATTCGGGCGGCAAACGCTGATTCGAGCGCGGCGGGTTGCGGCGGTGATGCGCTGGAGCGCTAAAGTGCTTACAGCTTCGAAGCGGACGGCGGTTCGGCATCCCAATACGGCGGATCGCCGAAATGCGCGGTCAGAAAGTCGATGAACGCGATCGTCCTCGGCGGCACGAACGCGCGGCTCGGATAGACCGCCCAGATCGCGACCGTTTCGCCGAGCGGATAACTGTCGAGCACGCGGATCAGTTCGCCGCTGCGCAAATAGGACGCAACATCCCACGTCGATTTCAGCGCAATGCCGAAACCGGCCAGCAGCGCATCGCGGATCACTTCGCCGTTGTCCGTCACGAGCCGGCCGTTGACGCGCACGTTCAGCGGTCCGGCCGGGGTGTCGAACGCCCAGTCGCGCTGATCGGCGAGGATGATGCATTCGTGTTGCGCCAGATCCGACGGATGATGCGGCGTGCCGCGCGCGGCCAGATACGCGGGCGAGCAGCAGATCACGCGCTGGTTCGACGCGAGCCGTCGCGCGATCAGCGACGAATCTTTGAGCGCGCCCAGCCGGATGGCGACGTCGATACCTGCATCGACCAGATCGACGAGCTGGTCGGTCAGCCGCAAATCCACGCTTACGCCCGGATAGCGGCGCAAAAAGGCCGGGATCACCGGCGACACATGCTGCCGTCCAAACGACGACGGCATCGTCACCCGCAGCCGGCCTTGCGGCTCCGCATGCGCATGACCGACGCTCGCGCGCGCGGCGGCGGCCGCGTCGAGCAGCGTCCCGGCACGCGCCATGAATACCTCGCCGTCCTGTGTGAGGCTGATGCGCCGGGTCGTCCGATGCAATAGCCGTGCGCCCAGCAGCTTTTCGAGTTGTGCGATCCGCGCGCTGGCGACCGCCGCCGACAACCCGAATTCGCGTCCCGCCGCCGATACATTGCCGAGCAACGCCGCGCGCACGAACAGCGACACGTCGAGCAGGTCGAGACGGTCGCGCGCGGGATGGGCGGCGATAGCTTGCGGCGGAGAATCGGAATAAGCGGCCATTCTTCGGATAATCAAGAAAATGTTTCAGTGATTATGCCGCTTTTCAGAAGAGACGCCTGAACCTACGATTCCACCATACGATCGAAACCGGTCATGCATCAAACCCGAAATCAATCCTGAAACCAAACCGAATCCAACTGGAGCTGCCATGAAAGCCGTTGCCTTGCACCGTTATCTCCCCATCGACAACCCCGAATCGCTGATCGACGTCGATCTGCCGACGCCCGAAGCCACCGGCCGCGATCTGCTCGTCAAGGTCGAAGCGATCTCGGTGAATCCGGTGGACACGAAAGTGCGCGCGCCCAAAGACACCGTCGAGAAAAATCCGCGCGTGCTGGGGTGGGACGCGGCGGGAACGGTCGTCGCGGTCGGGCCGGACGTTACGCTGTTCAAGGTCGGCGATCCGGTGTTCTACGCGGGCAGCATCACCCGTCCGGGCGCGAACAGCGAGTTTCATCTGGTCGATGAACGGATCGTCGGACGCAAACCGGCGTCGCTCGACTTCACGCATGCCGCAGCGTTGCCGTTGACCGCGATTACCGCATGGGAAGCGCTGTTCGACCGGCTTGGCGTATCGCCGCAGGGCGAGCACGCGGGTCGCTCGGTGCTGATCGTCGGCGGTGCGGGCGGCGTCGGTTCGATCGGTATTCAACTGGCCACGCAACTGGCGAAGCTGAAGGTGATCGCGACCGCGTCGCGGCCGGAATCGGCAAAATGGGCGACTGAACTCGGCGCGGATCACATCGTCGATCACTTCGGCGACATCCCGGCGCAGTTGAAACAGATCGGTGTCGATCAGGTGGACTACGTGCTGATCTTCAACGATACGGACCGGCATTTCCCGGCGGCCGCGGCAGCGATCGCGCCGCAAGGCAGCATCTGCTCGATCGTCGAGAACGACAAGCCGGTGCCCGTCGAACTGCTGAAAGCGAAGAGCGCGGCCTTTCACTGGGAGTTCATGTTCACGCGTTCGATGTTCGGGACGCCGGACATGATCGAGCAGCACAAACTGCTGACGGAAATCGCGCGGCTGGTCGATGCAGGCACGTTGCGCACGACGCTCGGCGAGGACCTCGGCAAGATCGACGCGGCGAACCTGCGTCGTGCACATCAGTTGCTGGAGCAGGGACGCGCGATCGGCAAGCTGGTGCTGACGGGATTCTGAGCGGTTAAGGCCACGGAAACGACAAAGACGACCAGGACGACAACAACGGTAAGCGCCGGATGCCGCAGTGAAGCGACATCCTTGCGGGTTACTCCCGACTCGAATGGAGCACGCACGCGGCGTCCCGTCGTTATAGACTGACAGGGCATCATGCAGGCATAGCTGCGCGCCCGGCCGGTCGTTCGTGCGGGACCTCGCGATGAATCGCCATCCGTTATCCGGCGTCGCGACGCGCAGCGGGACAACAATGGAGGCACCGTATGCGCCGCTGTATCGAACTCTCCGCTGTTCTGACTGCCGTTCCGCTCGCTGTTGCGTGTCTGGTCGTATCGCCCGGCACGCGGGCCGCGACGCCCATCACGATGACCTCGCAAGCCGCGCTCGACGGCCCCATCAAGTACACCGTCAAGGTCACGTCGAAACAGTTCGGTAATTCTCAGGAAACGCGCACGATCCGCTCCGGCGAATCGGACGACTTTACGTGGAAAACCGTACCGCCCGGCGGTCCGGTCGCGGCAACCGATCAATGTCCGAATTACGCGTCGCTGCCGATCGACAGCAACGGCGCGATGATCCGCCAGACGCAGATCCGTTTCGCGCCGGTCGTGAACGGCGACGGCATGGCGACTGTGCAGATGAACTTCCAGGCGCAGATGCCGCACGGCAGCAAAGACGTCACGGCAGCCGGCAAAACCATCAAGTGTCCCAACGATGTCACCGTTAGTCAGATCGTGCGCTTTACGATGCCGACCAACGGCGGCTCGAAAACCGTCACGCTCAACGATGGCACGCAGGTGATGGTCACGGCGAAACGTTGAACGCCAGGCACTCGACGCGCGGTGACGCGTGGCAACGCGCGTCAGCCGTGCGCGGTTTTTCTTGCGCTCCGTTCGACCAGTCGTGACGACAGAAAACGATGTTCCGGCGAGAACAGTCGCCGGTACGTCAGCAGCACGGCGCCGACCGTGCCGAGTGCCGACGATGCCGCGATCAGGAACATGATCACGATCTGATAGCGGACCGCCTGCAACGGCGACTGACCGGCCAGCACCTGACCCGTCATCATGCCGGGCAAGCTGACGACGCCGACCACCGCCATCTGGTTCAACGTCGGAATCATGCCCGCGCGCACCGCCTGGCGCGCCGGTCCCTGCGCGGCTTCCCAACGCGTCGCGCCGAGCGCGAGCGCCATCTCGACGCGGTCGCGCCGCGCGGTCAGCTCTTCGGTCATCCGTTCGATGCCGAGCGACACGCCCGTCAGCGTATTGCCGAGAATCATCCCGAGAATCGGAATCGCGTATTGCGGTTCGTACCACGGATGAATCCGGATCACGACGAACAGTCCGACCGACGCCACCAGCCACGAACTGACCCAGATCGACACCACGCTATCGACGCGCTGCCCGGCGTACGTGCGACTGCCGCGCTGCGCGCCCGCGAAACCGGCGATCAGCGTCATCACGATCATCAGTGGCAACACCACGAACCAGTGCGAATACTGAAACACCCAGCCGAGCACGTAACCGATCGCCAGCAATTGCACGACGGTGCGCACCGCCGCCCACGCCAGCTTGCGTTCGAGATCGAGCTTCAACGCAACCGACACCGCGCCGTTCACGACGATCAGCAGCGCCGCAATCGCAACGTCCCACAGGCTCAGATTCTGCAGACTCATCGTGAGTCTCCGGTGACGGGGCGGGTTGACGGTGCGTTCGCGACGGCTGGCGTCGCAAGCCCGCCCGTAGGCTCGACCGATGCCGATAGCGCTGGTTCCGAAACCTCTCCGGCCAGCATCGTCAGATGGCGCGCGCTCATCCGTTGCGCCTGCGCGGGATCGTGCGACACCCACATCGACGCGCGTGCGTGCGAGGCGTCGGTATCGTCGTTGCCATTGGTGAACCACGCGCGCACCAGAGCTTCGATCGCTTGCGACGACGCCGGATCGAGCGAGGCGGTCGGTTCGTCGAGCAGCAGCACGCGCGGATCGAGTTGCAACACGCGGATCAGCGCGACGATCTGCGCCTCGCCGCCTGACAGATCCGACGCGTATTGATCGAGGAAATCGGGGCCGCGTCCTGCCTGCGTCGCCAGCGATGCGGCGCGTGCGCGATCGAAGCGGATGTCGGCATAGGTCGCGAGGGAAAACGGGTAGCGCAGATTGTCTTCGACCGTACCGTCGATCAATGCGGGCCGCTGGCGGAGGTACGCGACATGACGGCGATAAGCCGGAATGACCTGACGCCCGGGCCGGTTGCCGCACCACAGGATCTCGCCGCCGTCGAGCGGATCGAGCAGCGCGAGCGCGCGCAGAAATACGCTCTTACCGGAACCGGACGGCCCCGTGACGGAGACGGAATCGCCCGCATGCAACACGAACGATGCGGGCTGGAGCAGCACGTGACCGCGTAGCGGATCGCGTCGCGTGATGTGCCGGGCCTCGACCAGCGACGCGCTCGAAACTGTTGTCATGGAAGCGGATGAAGGAGGAAGTCGGGGGAACTCGCGGATTGGACCGCCATCATACGATGCAGCCGGTCAGTGGGCGGGCATACAAACTGCTGCGCAGTGCGCAACGGAAAAAGGGAGCTACGCGATCATGGCAGGGACGAGCACAGTCGCTAGAAGGATTGGAAAAATCGTTGCATGGCTCGTGGCAGTCATCGTCATTCTGATTGTGGCCCTTGCGGTTTTTATTTATACCTTCGACTGGAATCGGGCGCGCCCGTGGGTCAACGACAAGGTCAGCCAGGCGATCGGCAGGCAGTTCGCGATTACCGGCGATCTGAAAGTGGGCTGGCGGCATCCGGTGGGCGAAACGGGCTGGAAATCGTGGGTGCCGTGGCCGCGTTTCTCGGCGGCGAATATCGTCGTCGCCAATCCCGACTGGACCAAACGTCCGCACTTCGCGACCCTCGACGAAATCGATTTTCAGGTCGAGGTCTTGCCGTTGCTCGCGCACGATATCGTGATTCCCGCGATCAACCTGGTCAACCCGTCGGTAGATCTGGAAAAGACCCTCGACGATCGCAACAACTGGACCTTCAAGATGCAGTCGTCATCGACACCTTCCGAATGGAAGCTGACCTTGCACGACATCCAGTTCGCCAAAGGATACGTTGCCTACACTGATGCGAAGCTTAAGACCAATATGGAAGGCTCGATCGACACGCTCGGTCAGCCGATCCCGATCGGCGAGGTGATGAAGCAGCAGGAGGCGGCGTCGCGGAGCGCGTCGGCGGAGATGGTCGGCAAGGCCGGTGCGAGCCGGCTCGGCAAACAGGCCGATGCGATTGCGGCATCGGAAGCGGCGGCGGCATCGGAAGCGTCGGGCGCGTCGGCGGTATCGAGCGCGACGGCGGCATCGACGGTCGCACCGGCCGAAGCCGCATCAGGCGCGGCCAAAGGCCAGACCGACGCAGCGGCGTCGCAGACGCCGGCCAATCTGCCGTCCACGGGCGCGGGCGCGAAGCAGCCCATTCCGCCTTACGCGCTGGGATGGACCATCAAGGGCACGTACAACAACACGCCGGTGTCGGGCAGCGGCAAGGTCGGCGGTTTGCTGGCCGTGCAGGATTCGTCGCGACCGTTTCCGGTTCAGGCCGACGTGAAGGCCGGCGATCTGCGGGTGGGTCTGGTCGGCACGATTACCGATCCCGCGCATCTGGCTGCGGTCGATTTACGGCTGTGGTTGCAGGGGGTCAGTCTTGCGCGCTTGTATCCGTTGACGGGCGTGACCTTGCCCGACACGCCGCCGTACGCGACCGAGGGTCATCTGGTCGGCCAGTTCCGTCAGGGCGGCAATGTTTTCAAGTATGAAAATTTTACAGGCCGGGTCGGCGGCAGCGACCTGAACGGCTCGTTGACGTATGTGGCCCGGCAGCCGCGTCCGTTGTTGCAGGGCGAACTGGTGTCGAACGTATTGCGCTTCGCCGATCTTGCGCCGATCGTCGGCGCGGATTCGAACGCGAGCAAGGCGAAGCGCGGCGATGCGACGAAGCAGCCGTCGAGCAAGCTATTGCCGACCGAGGAATTCCGCACCGACCGCTGGAAGGCGATCGACGCCGACGTGAAGTTCACGGGCAAGCAGATCGTGAAGGATCCGGCGTTGCCGATCACGAATCTGTACACGCACGTGGTGATGACCGACGGCGTGTTGTCGCTGACGCCGCTCAATTTTGGCGTGGCGGGCGGGACGTTATCGAACGAGATCCATCTGGACGGCAGCGCGACACCGTTAAAGGGGCGCTTCTCGACATCCGCTCGGCATCTGAAGCTCAAGCAGTTGTTCCCGACCTTCAAGACGATGCAGTCGGCGTTGGGCGAGGTCAATGGCGACGCCGCGTTGTCGGCGACCGGCAATTCGCCGGCAGCGCTGGCGGCGACATCGAACGGCGAGGTGAAGGCATTGGTGACGCAAGGCGAGGTGAGCCGTCTGATCATGGAAGCCGCGGGCTTGAACGTGGCGAACGTCGTGTACGAGAAGTTGTTCGGCAAGCGTGACGTGAAGATCAACTGTGCAGCAGCGGATTTCGTGGCGACCAATGGCGTGCTGGATTCACGCGTGTTCGCGCTGGATACCGACGATGCGGTGATCAATATCGACGGCAACGTGAACCTGCGCGACGAGACGATGAATCTCGGGATTCATCCGCATACGAAGGGATTCCGGATTTTCTCGTTGCGCTCGCCGTTGTATGTGAAGGGGACGTTCAAGGATCCGCATGTGGGCGTCGATGCGGCTGCGTTGGCGTTGCGGGGTGGGGCGATGGTGGGGTTGGGGTTGATCAATCCGTTTGCCGCGTTGATTCCGTTGATTGCGCCGAGCAACAACCAGCCTTTGCCGTGTGCGGAGTTGCTGGCAGCGGAGCGGGCGCGGCCGACAGCGCCGCCGCCTGGGGTTCGGCAGAAGGCTAAAGGGCCGGTTTTGCCTGATGGGGTGGGGGCTTCTTCGCCTGCGGCGGGGAAGGGTGGGGCGTCGGGTTCGCCTGTTTCGCCTGTTTCGCCTGAGAAGGCGGCGGAATATAAGGGGAGTTGAGGGTTGGGGTTGGTTGTGGGTTGGGTTCGGTTTGGTTGTCCCGGTTTCGCGCTGGTTTGCCTGGGTCGTCCCTGTGCGGGACCGGTGCGTTTTGCGGTTCGCATGGTGTTGGTTTGGTTGCTCATGGCGTGGCGTGCGCGTCCTGTATTCACGCTGGTTTGCCTGGATCGTCCCTGTGCGGGACCGCACCTACTTTTCTTTGCTCGCGCAAAGAAAAGTAGGCAAAAGAAAGCGCGTTTACCTCGCGCTTCGTAGCGAGTGGTGTCTATCAATTTTCGGGTAGTGGACCGCGCACGTTTTGAGTCGCCGGTCCGTTTTTCCCGGTGGTCCGCGCCCGCACATCCCGCCCGCTTCGCGGCGGTAGCCCACTTCAAAAACCCATTTGCGCCACGCTATTTTTTGGCATTCTCGACGGTTCGGGCGTCCCGCCCGAAGCGCGGTTTGCGCTCAGCATCCGCCCTCTTTGGACGATGCCGGCGTCGGCTCAAAGCCCGATTTTCACCACCCGATTTGCCAGCCTTCACGACCGTTTGAGCGTCCAGTTCAAGAGCCGGTTTGCGCCACGGCATTCACCCGCCTTCACGATGGTTTCGACGCTCTGATTGGCCTGGAATCTTGCGCGCGAGAACGGACCGGCGCATGCCAGGAAATTGGGTGTTGTGACCGACGGAGTGCCGCGCGCGAATTGCGCTAAGAGATAAAGACGGGGCTGTGCCCAACGGCTGTCGCGAAGCGAACAGCCGGAACGAATGACTGCCTTGTCACTCGCTTAAGCGGTGCGGCAACTCAAATCGTGCGCGGTCCACTACCGGTAAATGAACCGACGCCACTCGCTACAAAGTGTCGGTGTAAACGCGCTTTCTTTTGCCTACTTTTCTTTGCGCGAGCAAAGAAAAGTAGGTGCGGTCCCGCACAGGGACGATCCAGGCAGGCCGACGTGATAACAGGCCGCGCACGCCACGCCAGGAGCAACAACACCAACACCGCGCGCACCGCCGAACGCACCTGGTCCCGCACAGGGACCATCCAACCACCCCATCGCAAAAACAGGCCGCGCACGCGATCCCAACCCAAACCTATCATCCCCCCGGATTCATCCGGAAATAAGCATCCAGCAACGAACTCTTATAAACCACCCCCGCCAGCGCAGGATGCGCAACACTCTCCACAACCGGCAACCGCTCCCCCTGAAACGCCATGAAATGCTGCAACGCCACCCCCAACGGCATATCCGGCGTCAACACATCGAAATGCGGCTGCAAATAATCCGCGGCCTTCCGCTCCGACGTATCCCGCTTCTCCAGCAAATCCGACGTGATGTCCTTCAACGCCACTACGCCAAGAAAGCACCCCGCAGCATCCACGACATACAGATACTTCACCGGATATTCCAGAAACACCCGCGTCATCTCCGGAACCGTCGCGTCAGGTGCGACCACGGTCTGCGCAGGACGAATCAGCTCGCGCATCTGCGTCGCCCGTAACCGCAGCCGCTTCTGCTCCTCCTCGTGACGATGCAGCGTAATCTCATACATCGATGTCTTGCCGATCGCCCGCGAGACGAAATACGCCACCACGCACGACAGCATCAACGGCAACACCACCTGATAACTCAGCGTCATCTCGAAGATCATCAGGATCGCCATCAACGGCGCCTGCGTCGCGCCGGCGAGAAACGCGCCCATCCCGACCATCGCATACGCGAACGGTGCGGACGTGCCGTTGGGCCACATCGCATGCATCCCCAGCCCGAACAACGAACCGAGCACGGCCCCGACGAACAGCGTCGGCGTGAAGACGCCGCCGACCGCGCCCGAACCGGTCGTCGCGGCGGTCGCGACGACCTTGAAAATCAGCACCAGCAACAACGCGCTCCACGTCCACGGCGAATGCAAAATCGAATTCACCACGCTGTAGCCATTGCCCCAGACTTCCGGCGACCATACCGACAACACGCCCACCGCCAGTCCGCCCAGCCCGAGCCGGATCGGCAGCGGAACCGGCAACTTGCGAAAGCCGGTTTTCGCGGCGGCCAGCAAGCGCAAAAACTGCGGCGCGGCGGCACCGCACAGCACGCCTAGCGCGACGAACAGCAATACCTCAATGCCCGCGACGGGCGGGAACACCGGCATTTCATAAGGCGGACGGTATCCGGCGAACTCGCGCATCGTGATGTTCGCGACCACGGATGCGACCACCACCGGTCCGAAACTTTCCATCGCGATCGAGCCGAGCACGATCTCCGTCACGAAAAACGCGCCCGCGATCGGCGCGCTGTATGCGGATGTGATCCCCGCCGCCGCGCCGCACGCGACCAGCAGACGCAAGCGCGGTGGATCGAAATTGACCCAGCGTCCGATCAGCGATGCGCCTAACGCGGCCAGTTGCACCATCGGACCTTCACGCCCGATCGAGCCGCCGCTCGAAATCGTGAACAGCGACGACACGCTGCGCCACAACGACAGCCGAACCGGCACGACGCCATCGCCGATCGCGACCGCTTCCATGTAGTCGACGTGCTGGCTTTTATCCGCGTAACGCTGCGCGATCAGCAGAAACACACCGGCGACGAGCCCGCCGAGCGCGGGCATCGCGATCCGCACGCCGAGCGGCAGACGCTTCGCCATCTCGACGAAACTGCCTTCGGTGCCGGTATAGGCACGCTGCATCAAGCCGATCGACTCGCGAAACGCAATCGTGGCGAGCGCGCCGGCAATCCCGACGATCACCGACCAGATCAGCATCGTGTGTGCATCGGACAAACGGAACAGACGTTGCGCGCGAGTGCGCAGCTTCAGCAGGAATGAAAACACGAGTGGTCAGGGAAAGAGCGTCAAAAGCGCCGCGCACGGCGTGCGGCGTTCGTTGTTGTCGTGATGGGGAATGCGCGCGTTACCGTGCATCGACATGGTTTCCAGATAACGCCCGCATGACATCAACGCGCATCCTGATCGAGTTCCGGATAGTGGCGGAAAATGCACGACTCGTTATGCGCGAGCCGACGGTCGGAGTCGAGATAGGCGGCGATGTTCGGCCGTTCGATCACCGCATCGTGCAGCGCGGCCAGCAACGGATAATGCTGGCCGAATTTTTTCATCGCGCGCGGAAACGCATAAAACAGGCCGTCGATCAGCTGGAACATCGACAGGTCCACGTAGCTCAACGCGTCGCCCACCATGTAGCGCGAGCCCGCCGGATTTTGCCGGATCACCTTCTCGAAGTACGTCATGAACTTCGGCACGCGATGATCGAGAAAATCCGCCGAGCGTTGCTTCGCAGCAGCTTTCTGGTCTTCGTAGTAGAGCCCGCTGGCGATCGGATGATGGGTGTCGTGCGCCTCGGTGACGACATCCGCAACCGTCAGTTGCAGACCGTTCGCGACATAACGCAGGCCCTCGTCGCGCGGCGCGAGACCAAGCTTCGGTCCGAGATAAAAAAGGATATTCGCGGTCTGCGCAACGATCAGGTCGCCGTCTTTCAGAAAGGGCGGTGCGAACGGCGGATGCGCTTCGTCGTCGCTGTCGAGCAGCGCCATCATCGCGCCGGTGCCGAGTCCGTCGTCCTCGTCGCCGCGCGCCACTTCCACGTAATCCGCGCCGGCTTCTTCCAGTGCCAGCCGGACGAATTCGCCGCGCCCTTGCAGGCCGTCCCAATAGTAGAGTTCCAGGCTCATCGATTCGATCCTCACTCGGATTGCGCGCCGCGCCGCGCGAACGGCAAGTATGCCGTGCGCGACGCGGAAAGCGCAAAACCCCGCACGCGGCGGGGCTGGTTGAACAGGAGATGCAAACGGGGACGACGCCCGCAGGATCCGGACCCGTCGGGCGGTCGCGACGGGAAGATCATCCGAGCAGTCGCTGGACCGCCCACGTGATACCAAGACCGCCGACGATCAGCCACACATACAGGATCAGCCCGGTGGTCAGCGCGCGCGGTCCGGCCTGACGAATCTGCGACAGGCGGGTTTCGATGCCGAGCGCGGTCATGGCCATCGTCAGCGCGAAGGTGTCCAGCGTGTTGACCGATTGCGTCGCGACTTCCGGCAACACATGCAGCGAGTTCACACCGACACACGCGAGAAAGCCCAGCGCGAACCACGGAATGGCAAGCTTGCGCGGCGTGTGCGCAGTCTGACCGTCATCGCTCGCGGCGCCGTACGACTTGCCGCGCGGCGTGCGATTCACCCACATGCCGACCGCGAGCAGCACCGGCACCAGCAACATCACACGCGTCATTTTTACGATCGTCGCGATATGGGTGGCCTCCGGGCTCACGTTGCTCGCCGCGCCGACCACCTGCGCAACTTCGTGAATCGTGCCGCCGAAAAACAAGCCCGCGCCGACCGTGTCCAGATGCAGCCAGCCCGCCTTGAACAGCACCGGATACAGGAACATCGACAAAGTGCCGAACAGCACGACACTGCCGACGGCCATCGCGCTCTTGTGCGGCTTCGATTGCAACGTCGATTCGAAGGCGAGCACGGCGGCCGCGCCGCAGATCGCGCTGCCCGCTGCCGTCAGCAGCGCGGTGTCGCGGTCGAGCTTCATCAGCTTCATGCCGGCCCACGTGCCGATCACCAGCGTGCTGACGACGATCAGCACCGATTCCGCAAGGCCCGGCAAACCGACCTGTGCGATTTCCTGAATACTGACGCGCAAACCGAAGAACGCGACCGCGATCCGCAACAGCTTGCGTGCCGAAAAATTGACGCCGGCCGCCCAGCTTTCCGGCATTCCGTCGCGCAACGCGTTGCCGTAGATCATCCCGGCCACGATCCCGACGATCAGCGGACTCAATCCCAGACCGGCAATCGCGGGCACCGCCGCGATCCGCGTCACGGCAGCGGCAAACAGCGCGACGAACAGGATGCCGTTCAGTTGACCGCGCGTGGACGGCGCAGCAGCGGCCGTCGACGGAGCGGGAGAAAGCGAAGCGGAATGCGTGGAGGAGGACATGGCAAGCGGCCTTGTGTGCGATGGAACGTCATCGACGGAATGGGCTAATCCTAGTTTGAATATATGAATATGAGAAATCGTGATTTGCAACGTAATATATCGGCTCAGCCGATACTTCGCATCCCATGACCGCCGATCAGCTTATAACCTTCGCCGCCGTTGCCGATCACCTGAACATCAGCCGCGCCGCGCTTGCGCTGCATCTGTCGCAACCCGCCGTGTCGGGCCAGTTGCGGCAGTTGCAGGACGAGTTCGGCGAGCCGCTGTATCAGCGTGAAGGGCGCGGCATCCGTCTGACGCCCGCCGGCGAGCAACTGGCGAGCTATGCATCGCGATTGCGCGATACGTGGCGGCAGGCGCACGCGTTTCGCGATGCGTTGCGCGGTCTGGAGCGCGGCACGCTGCGGATCGGCGCGAGCACCACGCCCGCCAGTTATCTGTTGCCGTATCTGATTGCTGCGTTTCGCCAACGCCATCCGGAAGTCGCGCTGCTGACGTCCGACGGCAATACGAGCGAGATCGTCGGTGCATTGGGTACGATCGATATCGCGATGATCGAAGGGCCGGTCGGCGCCGATCTGCCGCCCGATACCGCCGTGCATCCGTGGCACGAGGACGAGATCGTCGCGATCATGCCCGCGTCGCATCCGCTCGCGCCGTCGTCGGCGAGCCCGACGCAGCCGCGCGCGCGACTCGATCTCGACGCGTTGGGCGCGCATGCGCTGGTGTTGCGTGAAGCCGGTTCGGGCGTGCGTCAGATGGTCGAGCGGGCGTTCGCGCGGGCTGCGGTGCCGATGCGGGTCGCCCTCGAAATCGCGGGCGTGGAGGGCGTGAAGGAAGCGGTGCGCGCGGGAATGGGGATCGGTTTCGTGTCGGCGATGTCGATGCGTCACGAGGACGGCGCGTTGCGCATGGCGTCGCTCGCGCCCGAACCGTTGACGCGGCGTTTCTCGATCCTCGTGCCGCATGCCAGCGCGCCGTCGCGGGTGGTCGAGCGATTTCTCGAACTGAGTCTCGGACAGGAGCAGATCGCGCGGTAACGTGGGCAGCGGGTGTTTCGCCAGTGTTTCGCCGCAGCGGGCGGGGCGCACGCGATCCGCGCTTTTCCCGTACGCGCGCAGCCGCACCCAGCCGCGCGCGCCGTCGCCAGGGATTTCCATAATGGCCGCGAACACAGCGAAGGCGCAGTATTTCGACATCGAAGCGCGCCAGCGCTTTTTTAATCGAACATTTTGGAACCGGTTCCATCCGACTGCTTCCGACCAAGAGACGAGTCATCCCCCTATGTCTGAAGTTTCGATCGTTGCGAGTGCGTTTGGCGTCGATGCGATCCGTCGCGACGGCCATTTGCCGTGGGCGCAGGCCGCCGCGCACGCGGGCGCGGCGGCGTTCGAGGTGCGTCGAGAACTGATGAGCGACGAAGCCGCAGCGCCCGATGCATTGCGCGCGCTGGGCAACGCGATTCGCGCGCTCGGCGTCTGGATCGTATGGTCGACGCCCGCGACGCTGTACACGTCGGCGGGTGCGCTGGACGAACACGCACTGCGCCACGCGCTGATCGAAGCGCGGGCATGTGGCGCGCGCTTCGTGAAATTGCAGTTGGGCGGTTTTACCGGCGACGCCGACGGCCAGCGCATCGCGGCGTGTCTTGCCAGCGCGGGAGAGCGCGCGGACGGTGACGCCGCCGTGCGCCTGGTCGTCGAAAACGGCCAGATGAAAGAGGGCGGCACGCTGACGCAATTCACCGGACTGTTCGACGCGTTGACGCGCAGCGGTCACGGCGACGTGCTGGGCATGACCTTCGATATCGGCAACTGGCTGTGGGCCGGCGAAGTGCCGCTCGATGCGGCCCGCCTGCTCGCGCCGTACGTCGAGTACATCCACTGCAAGGCGGCGACAGGCGAAGGCGCGCGCCGTTTCGCGGTCGCGCCGTCGGCGGATGACGGATTCGTCACGCCGGTGCTGGCGAGCTTGCCGCGCGACGTGCCGCGCGGCATCGAATTTCCGTTCGACGCAGCGCGGATCGAGCAGGACGCGGCGCATTACGTCGGATGGCTGTCGGCCGCGTGAAGCGCGGGTTGCAAGGGTTGCGCGAAGCACCAGCAACACGAACATCGAAATACACAGCAGGAGCAGCAGATGACACAGGCGTTGGATGTGGTGACGTACGGCGAGGCGATGGCGATGTTCGTCGCCGCTGAAAGCGGGTCGCTGGCGCAGGCCGGGCAGTTCACCAAACGGGTGGCGGGTGCGGACCTGAACGTGGCGATCGGCTTGTCGCGACTCGGGTTCAAGGTGGGCTGGATGAGCCGGATCGGCGCCGATTCGTTCGGCGATTTCGTGCGCGCGACGCTGAGCCGTGAGGGCATCGACCAGCGCCGCGTGACGACGGACGGGCGTTATCCGACCGGCTTCCAGCTGAAATCGAAAACCGACGACGGCAGCGATCCCGCGGTCGAATATTTCCGTCGCGGCTCGGCCGCCAGTCATCTGTCGATCGCCGATTACGACGCCGATTACGTATTGAACGCGCGCCATCTGCATCTGACCGGCGTTGCGCCCGCGATCTCGCCGACTTCCTGCGAACTCGCGTTCCATCTGGCGCGCGAAATGCGTGCAGCCGGAAAAAGCATCTCGTTCGATCCAAACCTGCGTCCGACCTTATGGCCGTCGCGGGAAGCGATGGTCGACGCGCTGAACGCACTCGCCGCGCTCTCCGACTGGGTGCTGCCCGGCATCGGCGAAGGCGAGATCCTGACCGGTCACACGCAGCCCGAAGCGATTGCGGCGTTTTATCTGGCGCGCGGCGCGAAGGGCGTCGTCGTCAAACTGGGTGCGGACGGCGCGTATTACCAGACCGCCGACAGCTCGGGCATGGTCAGCGGCGAGCGGGTGCAACAGGTCGTCGATACCGTCGGTGCAGGCGATGGTTTCGCAGTGGGCGTCGTCAGCGGACTGCTGGAAGGACGGCGTCTGGAAGACGCGGTCAAACGCGGCAACCGGATCGGCGCACTCGCGATCCAGGTGATCGGCGATTCCGAAGGGTTACCGACGCGCGCCGAACTCGACGCGCTGGAACACTCGGCGAGCCACGCACGACCGGCGGTCGCGGCGCACTGAGCGTCGCGACCGGCCACCTTTTAAACGAAACGAAACGCAACGCAACGTACCAGACCGAACCGAACCGAACCATAAGAACAACAACACCGAATCCCGCTTTCCGAGGCCACGCCAGGTCTTAACAGGAGACACCGCAATGCCACCCACCTTAGCGATTCGCCGTTGGTGGACGATCATGCCGATCGTCTTTATCACCTATAGCCTGGCGTATCTCGACCGCGCGAACTTCGGCTTCGCCTCGGCCGCCGGCATCAATCACGATCTCGGTATCAGCAAGGGCCTCGCGTCGCTGATCGGCGCGCTGTTCTTCCTCGGTTACTTCTTTTTCCAGATTCCGGGCGCGATCTACGCCGAGCGTCGCAGCGTCAAGAAACTGGTGTTCTGGAGCCTGATCCTGTGGGGCGGTTGCGCGGCATTGACGGGCGTGGTGAGCAACATTCCGTCGCTGATCGTGATCCGCTTCATGCTGGGTGTGGTCGAGGCGGCCGTGATGCCCGCGATGCTGATCTTCATCAGCAACTGGTTCACCAAAACCGAGCGCTCCCGCGCGAACACTTTCCTGATTCTCGGCAATCCGGTGACGGTGCTGTGGATGTCGGTCGTGTCCGGCTATCTCGTGCATTCGTTCGGCTGGCGTCACATGTTTATCGCCGAGGGAATTCCGGCGGTGCTGTGGGCGGTAATCTGGTGGTTTATCGTGCAGGACAAACCGGCGCAGGTAGCGTGGCTGACGCAACAGCAGAAAGACGACCTCGCCGACACGCTGCGCGCCGAACAGGCCGCGATCAAACCCGTGCGCAACTATGGCGAAGCGTTCCGCTCGCCGGCCGTGATCAAGCTCTGTGCGCAGTATTTCTGCTGGAGCATCGGTGTGTACGGCTTCGTGCTGTGGCTGCCGTCCATTCTGAAAGAAGGCTCGTCGCTGGGCATGGTCGAAACCGGCTGGCTGTCCGCGCTGCCTTATCTCGCGGCGACAATCGCGATGCTCGGCGCGTCATGGGCTTCGGATAAACTGAACATGCGCAAGGCGTTCGTGTGGCCGTTTCTGCTGATCGGCGCGATGGCGTTTGCCGGATCGTATGCACTCGGCACCACGCATTTCTGGCTGTCGTATGCATTGCTGGTGATCGCCGGGGCGGCGATGTACGCGCCCTACGGACCGTTCTTCGCGATCGTGCCGGAACTGCTGCCGAAGAACGTCGCGGGTGGTGCGATGGCGCTGATCAACAGCATGGGCGCGCTCGGTTCGTTCGTCGGCTCGTATGTGGTCGGCTATCTGAATGGCGCGACCGGCTCGCCTGCGGCATCCTATGGTTTTATGTCCGTCGCGCTGCTGGCCTCCGTGATCCTCACACTCGCCGTCAAGCCGCAACCGCGCGCGCCGGGCGGACTCGCTACTCCATTGCAAGGAAAATGATTCGATGAAGAAGATCGTCGCGTACAAGACACTGCCCGATGACGTGCTCGCGTACCTGCGTGAACATGCGGAAGTCGTCGAGGTCGATGCCGGGCAACACGACGCCTTCGTGGCCGCGCTGCACGACGCCGACGGCGCGATCGGCGCGAGCGTGAAGATCTCGCCGGAAATGATCGAAGGCGCGAGCCGTCTGAAAGCGCTCTCCACGATTTCGGTCGGCTACGACCAGTTCGACGTCGCCGACCTGACGCGGCGCGGCATCGTGCTGACGCATACGCCCGACGTGCTGACCGAATCCACCGCCGACACCGTGTTCTCGCTGATTCTCGCCAGCGCGCGACGCGTGGTCGAACTGGCGGAATACGTGAAAGCGGGCGAGTGGACCAGCAGCATCGGCCCGGCGCATTTCGGCGTCGATGTGCAGGGCAAGACGTTGGGCATCGTCGGTCTGGGCCGCATCGGCGGGGCGGTTGCGCGTCGTGCCGCGCTCGGTTTCAACATGCGCGTGCTGTACACGAATCGCAGTCCGAACCCGCAGGCGGAATCGCAGTACGGCGCGCGTCGGGTCGAACTGGCCGAACTGCTCGCCACCGCCGACTTCCTGCTGCTGCAAGTCCCGCTGACGGCGCAGACGCGTCATATGATCGGCGCGGCCGAACTGCGCGCGATGAAGAAAAGCGCGATCCTGATCAACGCATCGCGCGGCGCGACCGTCGACGAAGCCGCGCTGATCGACGCATTGCGCGACGGCGAAATCCACGGCGCCGGGCTCGACGTATTCGAAACCGAGCCGTTGCCGGTGAGCTCGCCGTTGCTGTCGATGAAGAACGTGGTCGCGCTACCGCATATCGGTTCGGCCACGCACGAGACCCGTCACGCGATGGCGAAGAACGCCGCCGAAAACCTGATCGGCGCGCTCGACGGCACGCTGACCATCAACATCGTCAATCGCGACGTGCTGACGCGGACATGACAGCGAACATGACGGGCGGCGCAGGTGGCGCGGGGGCGGCGGCCGGCGTGCCTTCGGCTGCGCCGCGGCGGGCCACCATCAGCGATGTCGCGCGCGAAGCCGGCACCGGCAAGACCAGTATTTCGCGCTATCTGAACGGCGAGCTGAGCGTGTTGTCGCCGGAATTGCGCGCGCGGATCGAAGCCGCGATCGAGCGTCTCGACTACCAGCCGAACCAGATGGCGCGCGGCCTGAAACGCGGACGCAACCGGTTGATCGGCATGCTGCTCGCCGATCTGACCAATCCGTACACGGTCGAGGTGCTGCAAGGCGTCGAAGCGGCGTGTCACGCGCTCGGCTATATGCCGCTGATCTGCCATGCAGCCAACGAGATCGAGATGGAGCGGCGCTTCGTGCAGCTGCTGACCACGTATCGCGTCGAAGGCGTGATCGTGAATGCGCTCGGCGTCGATGAGGAAACCTTGCGGCCGGTCGGCGGCGGCGGCATTCCGGCGGTGCTGGTGGACCGCACGATCGACGGCCTGACCGCCGATATGGTCGGCCTCGACAATACCGCGGCCGCGCGGCTCGCGGTCGAACATCTGCTGGAGCGTGGTTTCGACGATATCCGTTTCGTCGTGCAACCGTTCGAGCATGTCAGTTCGCGCAGTCTGCGCGAAGCCGCGTTTCGCGACGCGATCGCGCGCGGCGTGAATCTGCTCGACGGCGCGCATCCGACAGACGCGCGTGCGGTGCGCGGCGAAACCGTGGTGCTCGATCTGACCGATCCGCAAGCCATCGAGCGCACGCTGGCCGCGCTCGATGCGTCGCTGGACGCGGTGTCCGCCGAGGGCGCGAGCGTTTCCCGTACGCCGGACGACCCAGCCGACCGCTTGCAGCGCGTCGCGCTGTTCGCGGCGAACGCGCCGGTTGCGCTGTGTCTCGCGCGTCATCTGAATGCGCGTTACGGCGCGCAATGGCATCAGCGCGTCGCGCTGCTGTCGATCGACGATCCCGAATGGGCCGAGCTGACCGGCGTGACGACGATTCGCCAGCCGACCTACGACATCGGTTATCGGGCGGTCGAATTCCTGCATGAACGGATCGACGGCGCGAATGCGCCCGCACGCGATTGCCTGCTGCCCGGCGAGTTGATCGCGCGCGGCTCGACTGCGCGATCGGCGACGAATCTGCGATGATGCGGGCTGCGGCATGTCGCAGCGGACCGGTCACGATCCGCGCGCTGCCGTATCGGTGGATGAACGCGCGGCGTTAGGGTGCTTCGAACGCTTCGGGCTTCGTCGGCGCGCGGTCTCCATCGGTTATTCGTCGTCAGTCCCGTCGTCAAGGAAATTCATGGTCGTTGCACCGCTCACGCTTACCTGTCTGTCGCTCGCGACGCTGTTCGTCGCTGTCTTGCCCGTCGTGCTGTATCGCCGCCTGCGTAAACCGTTCGCGTTGAATCACCGCGACACGATCGCCGGCATTGCCGTGTTCGCGCTGTTCGCGATGGTGATCGAGCGGGCCGTGAACGGCTATTTCCTGCAACAGAACGACCGCACATCGGAATGGCTGGCGAACCCGTTTGCGTTCGTCGTCTACGGCGCGATCGTGGCCGGGCTCTGCGAGGAAGTCGGGCGTTTCGTCGCGATGAAACTGATGCTCAACCGTGCGCGCCGCGACCTCGACGGCGAAGCCGACACGCGGGTCGGCAAACGGCCGCGCGTGCCGACGATGATCGAAGGCGACGGCGCGGCGCTCGGATACGGAATCGGTCATGGCGGTGCGGAAGCGTGGCTGATCGGCGTGTTCGTGCAGCTTCAGTGGATCGTGTTCGCGATCTACGACAATCTCGGCGAACTCGAAGCGCATCTGGGTAATCTTCCCGCTGACACGATGATGCGTCTGCATTTCCAGCTGGCCAGCCTGACGCCGCAACTGGCGGGAATTTTCGTGCTGGAACGCGTGTCGGCGCTGGTATTCCAGATCGGCTTGTCGGTGTTGATGTGGCGCGGCGTGCGCGCCGGATGGCGCTGGGTGCTGCCGGTCGCGATCGTCGCGCATGCGCTGGTCGATGCGCCTGCCGCGATGTATCAGGCGGGCCTGTTGCCGCTGATCGTCGTCGACGGTGTGTATGTGCTGGCCGCTGTCGCCGTTGCCGGCGTGCTGGTCAGGCAGATGCGGCGTCCGGCCCAAGCCGCCTGACACCGGCGTTTTGCACGCGTCCGGGCGATTCCGATGCGCACGCGCGACCTGCAATCATGGGTGGCGTGTCGCGCGAACCGTTAGAATCGCGCCGGAATGTCCGCATTGATTCAAGACCGAAATTTTTCAGCCGACCTCATGGAAGAAGCCTACCAGTACGACTGCGCAAGTCCGGATTTCGAAGAACTGGCGCGCGTGATCAGCGACCTGCTCCCGGAGCAGACGCAATTTATCGAACGTCCCGCCGAAGACGGCACGCCGACGCTGACGATTCATTGGGTCGCGATGCGCTTCGGCGCGACCGCGAAGCGGATCGTGATGCACGTGGTGATTACGCCCGCGGCGTTGGCCCGTTACCGGGCTTTGCCGCCGAGACTGCGCGGCCGCAGCTTTGCGGTGTTGCGCGCGTATGTCGAAGCGAGCATCGGCTCGCTCGAAGAACAGCACGCGGAAGGTCAACCGGTGCCACGCGACGTCACCGTCGATCTCGGCGACGAGTTTGCGTGACACGGTAGTGTGCTGATCTGAAGGCCACCGCGAGCGGTGGCTTCCGATGGTGGTATGAGGTTGAAGCGCAGCCCTCAGTCCACCGTCCTGTAGACCTTGGCAAAGCGCGCGGCCTGGACCACGCCGTAATCGCCGGGTGCGTATTGCATCACCCAGTCGCCGGCCACGCCGCGCAATACATCGCCGCTGGCGGAGCGCGCCAGCGAGAACGCTTCGTCCATCCGGCGCGCGAGCACGACCGCGGGCCGGTTGCGATACGCACCGGCTTCGCCGTGCGCAATCGATGCGCTACCGGTCGCGTCCGCCGATGCCGTCACCGGCAAATACTTCGCGTCGAACCGTTCGCGCGACACCACCCATCGGTCGCCGGTCGAACCGGTGATCAGCGCGTCGCCGGGCGCGAAACGGTTCGGGCCTTCGAGGCTCATCAATTCGCCATCGACGGCCGCGAATTCGACCTGGACGGTTTCGTCCTTGACGACGCGTTGGGCGGCTGCGTCGGTGCGCAGGTCGAGATGCTGGAGTTCGATCATGTCAACGTGATGCCGGTAAGGGAAATGCAGGAATGCACGGCGTCGCGAACGGACCGTTCGCGACGCGCAACCCGCATCATGCCAGAACCCGAAATGCACAACGCCCGCCGGTGAGGGCGGGCGTTGAGGCGAAGCTTCGCGTCGCGATGCGTCTGACGTGTTTGTCGCGTTACGCTTTACACGTTACGGCTTGACGGTCGAGTCGCTGGCGGGCGCGGCCGGTGCCGGCTTGCGGTGATGACGGCCGCCAATGCGGGCCACCCTTGCCGCCGGGACCCGGCTGATGACGGAAGGTCGTGTCGGCGAGCTTCTTCTGATCCGGCGACAAGCTGTTGTACAGCGGCTCGAACGCATCGACCAGCTTCTTCGTACCGTCGGCGTGGGCCTGCGAAATCTCGGCGTATTGCTTCATGTCGTCGAGTGCCGACTGGCTCGTGCCCGCGGCCTGACGCGCCTTGAACAACTCGCCCATTTTCTGGCCATTGCTGCGCATCACGTCGGCGAAGGTCGCCCATTGCGGTTCTTGCGCCGACGTAATCTTGAGTTGCGAATGCAGGTAGGCGATCCGGTCTTCGACATTGTGCTCGTGCATCGCACGGCCGGCGGGTGCCGATGCCGGTGCCATTGCAGCCGGCGCCGACGCCGGAGCGGCGGTCTGCGCGAATGCGCTGCTGATTGCGAGCGAAGAAGCGAGGATAACCAGTGCTTTTTTCATCGATACTCCCTGACGTCTAAAAATATAAAACCACGCATAAGCGCTTGCGGGAAGGTATTCGGGTGACCGGTCCGCAATGCCGATGCCGCTATTAGTATCACGTTATCTCTACAATGCGTCGGCTGTGCGACAAACGCTTACAACCGAAACGAACAGGAAAAAAAGCGGGTGGACAAATTCGTCAGTATGGAAATCTTCGTCGCGGTGGTCGAAGCGGGCAGCTTGACGGCCGCCGCCGAGCGCTTCGATATTTCGTCGGCGATGGTGGGCAAGCATATCCGTTCGCTGGAGACGCGACTCGCGACCCGGCTGCTGACGCGCACCACGCGCAAGCAGAACCTGACCGAGATCGGACGGCAGTATTACGCGCAGTGCCGGCAGATTCTCGCGGATGTGAAAGCGGCAGAGTCACTGGCCGAAGCGATGGCCGCCGCGCCGCGCGGCGTGCTGAAGGTGACGGCGCCGCTGACCTATGGCGTCGAAGTGTTTTCGGCGGCGATGACCGATTATCTGAACGCGTGGCCCGATGTCAGCCTCGAACTCGATCTGTCGAACCGCGTCACCGATCTGGTCGAAGAAGGCTTCGACGCGGCGATCCGGATCGGACGCTTGCCGGATTCGAGTTTCGTCGCGCGGCCGCTCAGGCCGTACCGGATGCGGGCATGCGCATCGCCGGACTATCTGATGCGCGCGGGCACGCCGCGCTCGCCCGCCGATCTCGCGCAGCATGAGTGCCTCGGTTTTCTGCATTGGGGACGCGAAGGCATCTGGCGACTGGACGGCGACCCCGACGACGCGAACACGCTGCGCGCCGGACGCTTTCGCGCCAATAACGGCCAAGCGCTGAAAGTGGCCGCGCTGCGTGGCTTCGGGCTCGTGTTGCAGCCCGAAGCGCTGCTCGCGCGCGAGATCGAAAGCGGACACCTGGTGCCGGTGCTCGACGAATTCCTGCCCGATGGCGCGCCCGTGCATCTGATCTATCCACGCGACCGGCTCGCCACGCCGAAGCTGACGAGCTTTATCGACTTCGTGATGGGGCGCTTCGGCGTATGAGCATCGATGCTGCGGTGCTTGCGGGTTCCGTGTGCTGGTTTTGCCAGCATGCGCGACATTGCCAGCGCGACCGATAAGCCGCACCATGTGATGCACCGCGTGCCGGCCTCTTTGTTCACGAAACTTACGTCCTTTTCACATCCTTTATCACTCTGCAATGCGACCACCGCGCCTCGACCAACTCGATGACCTCGACCGCAACCTCGTTGCGCTTTTGCAGGCGAACGCACGCGAGAGCGTCGCGAATCTCGCGCGTCAGCTTGGCGTGGCGCGCACGACCGTAATCGCGCGGATTGCGCGACTCGAGCGCAGCAATGTCATCGCGGGCTATAGCGTGCGGCTCGGCCAGGATGTGCTCGACGCGAGCATTTACGCGTATGTCGGGATCATCATCGCGCCGAAGTTTGGCGCGGATGTCCAGAAACGGCTCGGCAAGATGCCGGAAGTGCAGCAACTGTGTGCGGTCAGCGGCGAGTTCGATTACGTCGCATGGTTGCGCGCGGATTCGCCCGACCGGCTCAACGATTTGCTCGACCATATCGGCACACTCGACGGCGTCGAACGAACCACGACATCGATCATTCTCGCCAGAAAAATCGATCGCGGCATGGGCGGTTGAGTGCGGCGCTTTGCTGAGTGATCGCGGCTCGGTCGCTTATGTGTCGGGTAGGTGTCGGGGCGTCGAACGTGTCGAAGTCATGTCGAAGTCATGTCGAAGCGGGTTGCGGGCGCGCGGAGGAGTGGCTGCACGATCGGGCTCGCAGCCCCGCGATACGACAAAACGTATCAAAATATCGTCATTTCGTCGAAACTGATCGTCATAGCGCATCATTGTGTGTCTGTTTTCAATATTCGCTTCTTCATAGACTGTTCTGGAGGGTTTTAGCCAGTGGGCGCGGGCCCAGACAACCAGAACAAGGAGAAGCACATGAAAGTTGCCATCGTCGGTGCCGGGTTGATCGGCCATACCATTGCGCATCTGTTGCGCGAAACCGGTGATTACGAAGTGGTCGCGATGGATCGCGATCAGGCCGCGCTCGACAAGCTCGCCGCGCAGGGCATTCCGACCCGCCGTGTGGATTCCGGCGATGCCGCCGCGTTGCGTGGCGCGCTGCAGGGTTTTGATGCGTTGGTGAATGCGTTGCCGTATTACCTGGCGGTGAGCGTGGCGTCGGCGGCGAAGGGTGCGGGCGTGCATTATTTCGATCTGACCGAGGATGTGCGCGCGACCCACGCGATCCGCGCGCTTGCCGACGAAGCCGATCACGCGTTCATGCCGCAATGCGGATTGGCGCCGGGTTTTATCGGCATTGCCGCGCACGAACTGGCGAACCGTTTCACCGAGATTCGCGACGTGAAGATGCGGGTGGGCGCGTTGCCCGAGTTTCCGACCAATGCGTTGAAATACAACCTGACGTGGAGCGTGGACGGGTTGATCAACGAATACTGTCAGCCATGCGAAGCGATCCGCGATAGCCGGACGCAGTGGGTTCAACCGCTGGAAGGTCTCGAGCATTTCTCGCTGGACGGCACCGAGTACGAGGCGTTCAACACGTCGGGCGGATTGGGGACCTTGTGCGAGACGTTGGCGGGGCGGGTGGAGACGCTTGATTACAAGTCCGTGCGATATCCGGGGCATCGTGACCTGATGCAGTTTCTGCTGGAGGATTTGCGACTGTCGAGCGAGCGGGACACGTTGAAATCGATCATGCGTCGGGCGATACCGTCTACGGCGCAGGATGTCGTGTTGATTTTCATCACGGTGACGGGGATGCGTGACGGTCAGTTGGTGCAGGAAGTTTTCACGCGGAAGATTTTCGCGAAGACGGTGGGTGGCGTGGCGATGAGTGCGATTCAGATTACGACGGCCGGGGCGATGTGTGCGGTGCTGGATCTTTTTCGGGAGGGGGCATTGCCGAGGAAGGGGTTTGTGCGGCAGGAGCAGGTGTCGTTGAAGGGTTTTTTGGGGAATCGGTTTGGGGGGCTGTATGAGGGGAGAGGGATAGAGGTGAAGGTAGAGGTTTAATTTTTTTTGTTGCTGTTTAATTGGTTTTTTCTGGTTTGGGGTTGGGGTTTGGTTTGGTTGGCTTTGGGGTTTCGTGCGCGGCCTGTTTTCACGCTGGTCTGCCTGGATCGTCCCTGTGCGGGACCAGTGCGTTTTGCGGTTCGCATGGCGTTGGTCTGGTTGCTCCTGGCGTGGCGTGCGCGTCCTGTATTCACGCTGGTCTGCCTGGATCGTCCCTGTGCGGGACTGCACCTACTTTTCTTTGCTCGCGCAAAGAAAAGTAGGCAAAAGAAAGCGCGTTTACCTCGCGCTTCGTAGCGAGTGGCGCCTATTAATTTTCGGGTAGTGGACCGCGCACGATTTGAGTTGCCGCACCGCTTAAGCGAGTGACAAGGCAGTCATTCGTTCCGGCTGTTCGCTCCGCGACAGCCGTTGGGTACAGCCCCGTCTTTTTCTCTCAGCGCCATTCGCGCGCGGCACTCCGTTCGTCACAAAACCCATTTTCCTGGCATGCGCCGGTCTGGTCGCGCGCGGAAAATTCCTGGCTACGCAGAACGTCGGAACCGTCGTGAAAACGGGTGAATACCGTGGCGGAAACCGGCTCCTGAGCCGGGCGCCTGGACCGTCGTGAAGGCTGGCAAATCGGGTGGTGAAAATCGGGCTTTGAGCCGACGCCGGCATCGTCCAAAGAGGGCGGATGCTGTGCGCAAACCGCGCTTCGGGCCGGATGCCGGAACCGTCGAGAAGGCCGAAAAATAGCGTGGCGCAAACGGGTTTTTGAAGTGGGCTACCGCCGCGAAGCGGGCGGGATGTGCGGGCGCGGACCACCGGGAAAAACGGACCGCCGAGTCAAAACGTGCGCGGTCCACTACCCGAAAATTACTAGACGCCACTCGCTACGAAGCGCGAGGTAAACGCGCTTTCTTTTGCCTACTTTTCTTTGCGCGAGCAAAGAAAAGTAGGTGCGGTCCCGCACAGGGACGATCCAGGCAGACCAGCGTGAAGCCGGGACAACCAAACCAACCCAAACCGTCAGGTTACGAACCCCACCCCCCCTTGGTATGATCCCCCAAGCCAGACAAAAAACCACCAAAATCAAAAACCAGAAAAACCAACCTTAACCGGAGACCACCATGCCCGCGCGACCATCGTTCGTCACCACGATCGCGTTAGCCGTCACCCTCGGCGGCGCTGCATGCATCAGCGCGGGCTGCGCATCGACCCCCGCCGAACCGGTGCCCTTCAAAGCCGTCGCGCCCGAACGCATCCTCCAGCCGGACCTCACCCAGCCAACGCCGGGACGCGTCGCCGTGGACGTGCGCCGCGAACGTTCGCGCGACGTCATCATCCGGTTTCGCGACGCGCTGGTGTACGTCGACGGCGTTCAGGTCACCGATCTGATGAATGGGGAACACATCGTGCTGTACCTGAGCCCAGGCATCCACAAGATCGGCGTGTCGACACAGTTCGATCCGGTCGTCGAAATGGGCTTTATCGTCACCGCGGATACGCGCTACTCGAACCGCGCATCGATCAATTTCAACACCGCGCATCGCGTAACGCTGCAACGGGTCGCCCAGTGACCGCGCATCGGCGCGAGCCACGGCCACGGAACGGCACGGCCTGCAACACACATTCACGACCCTTTCGACCCGCACCGAAATCCGTTCGAAAGCCCATCGAAACGGCGTCGCAAGGAAACTCGCGCACGTCGCACGTGCATCCGGACATCACCCGAATGCGACGATGCGACCACCCGCAAACATGGCGATAATGGTCGGTCTGTCCGCGCCCGTCGCGTGGCGCGGCGAGTCCGTCGCAGGGCTTTTTCGTTTTCAGGGTAATTCAACATGCTGATCAATTGTGCCGCCTATCAGGACGGGCGGAAGCTGGCCGACATAGAAATCGACGCGATCAGCGACTACGTCGCGCGTCCCGAATGCTTCGTCTGGGTCGCGCTGAAAGAGCCGGGCCCGGGCGAGCTCGCGTTGATGAAACACGAGTTCGGCTTGCATGAACTCGCCATCGAAGACGCGCAAAACGGCCATCAACGCCCGAAGATCGAAGAGTACGGCGACTCGCTGTTCGCCGTGCTGCACACGGTCGAAATGGACGACGACGGCGAACTGCTGATCGGCGAAGTGGATGTGTTCGTCGGCTCGAACTACGTGCTGTCGGTGCGGCGCGGTACGCGCCACGGCTTCCAGAACGTCCGCGCACGCTGCGAGCGCGAACCGCGTCTGCTCAAGGAAGGCTCGGCGTTCGTGCTCTATGCGCTGGCCGACGATATCGTCGATCGTTACTTCCCGATCGTCGAGGCGCTCGGCAGCGAAGTCGAGTCGATCGAAGACCGCATCTTCGAGCGCAATAGCGCGGCCGAATCGCGCGCGATCATCCAGGATCTCTATTCGCTGAAACGTCGCCTGGTCATTCTGCAACATCACATCGCGCCGCTTCAGGAAGCCATCAGCAAACTCACGGGCGGCCGGATTCCGAGTGTCTGCTCGGGCATGCAAGCGTATTTTCGCGATGTCTACGATCATCTGGAACGGATCGTTCGCACCATCGACGGACGCCGCGAAATGATCGTCACGGCGATTCAGGTCAATCTCGGCATGATCTCGCTCGCGGAAAGCGAAGTGACCAAGCGGCTCGGCTCGTTCGCCGCGCTGTTCGCGGTGCCGACCATGATCGCGGGCATCTACGGGATGAACTTCCAGGACATCCCCGAACTGCATTTCAGACTAGGCTATCCAATCTGTCTGACCGTGATGCTGGCGGTGGACCTCGTGCTGTACTGGCGTTTCCGGCGCGCGGGCTGGCTGTAGCGCGGTGTTGTCCTGGCTTGCGGGCAATCCAGGAAAAGTCCAGCATATGCGGCGGTCGGTACGCCGCAAGCGTGCGCTGCAACACGCCCGATCGTTGACATGCAATCCATCCCGCGCAGAGAATACGACCGCAAACGTTTGCGTTATAAACGGCAAAAAAGCCAAACGAATCAAGCGATAACAACACGGCTCGCCAGAGCCTGAAAGGAGATCCCGAATGACCCACCGTCCGACATGCCGGAGCTTCGCACGCCGCCGTATTCTCGCCGGCGCGGCAACCCTCGGCGCCGCCGCCGCGCTCACGCTGGTGCTGCCGTTCCCGGCTGTCTATGCGCAAAGCGCGCACAAGCCGAAGGTCGCGCTCGTGATGAAGTCGCTCGCCAACGAGTTCTTCCTGACCATGGAAACCGGCGCGAAGGACTACCAGAAGCACAACCCGAATCTGTTCGATCTCGTCACGAACGGCATCAAGGACGAAACCGATACCGCCAACCAGATCCGCATCGTCGAGCAGATGATCGTGTCGAAGGTCGATGCGATCGTGCTCGCGCCGGCGGATTCGAAAGCGCTGGTGCCGGTCGTCAAGAAAGCGGTGGATGCGGGGATCATCGTCGTCAATATCGACAACCGGCTCGATCCCGATGTGCTGAAATCGAAAGACCTGAACGTGCCGTTCGTCGGCCCGGACAACGCGAAGGGCGCGCAGAAGGTCGGCGATTTCCTCGCGAAGAAGCTGAAGTCGGGCGATCAGGTCGGCATCATCGAAGGCGTATCGACCACGACCAATGCGCAGCAACGCACGGCAGGCTTCAAGGAAGCGATGGACAAGGCCGGCGCGAAAGTCGTCTCGACCCAATCCGGCGACTGGGAAATCGACAAGGGCAACGCGGTCGCATCGGCGATGCTCAACGAGTATCCGAACCTGAAGGCGCTGCTCGCCGGTAACGACAACATGGCGATCGGCGCGGTGTCGGCGGTGCGCGCGGCAGGTAAGCAGGGCAAGGTCTACGTGGTCGGCTACGACAACATCACCGCGATCAAGCCGATGCTGAAGGACGGCCGCGTGCTCGCCACCGCAGACCAGTACGCGGCGAAGCAGGCCGTGTTCGGTATCGATACCGCGCTCAAGGCGCTGAACGAGCACAAGAAACAGTCGGATCTGTCGGGTGTGGTCGAAACCCCGGTCGATCTGGTCACGAAGTAACGTGCACGGCATCACGGCTCGCATCCGGCCGTAGACGCGCACCGTATCAACGCAGTACCGCAGCAACCACATCGCCGGGCCGCACACAGGCAATACGGCAGCAACTGGCGAAACAGGACGGGCGTTTCATCGCGTTTCACGCCCGTCCTGAGCGGCACCTGGCTTGCGACACCGGATGCAACAGGTCGTGCAACATGCTGTGCAACACCGCATCGAATCACGTTTTTTTGCCGGGCAAAGCCCCGTCTCGCACCCACAACGGTGTCGACGACCTCGCACCCGATGCAATATCTTGGCGAAATATTTAAGAAAATTCCCGCGCGGCCGATAATCCAGAGATAAGCGTCATGACGGCTATTGCGCGACGGGAGCGCATGAACGGACGGGCAAGCGTTTGCCCCCGATCGAGACGGCATGACACGAGGCAGTTCCGCATCGCAGACGCGCATCGCCATGCGCCGAACGACGCGAGACGGCCCGACACCAGGATCGCGATGGATTCGACCAACCACGACGACCAAGCCGCACCGCCTGCGTTGCTGTCCGTGACCGGACTCGGCAAGACCTATGCCGAACCGGTCCTGGCCGACGTGTCGCTGGCGTTGCATGCAGGCGAGGTGCTGGCGCTGACGGGTGAAAACGGCGCGGGCAAAAGCACGCTGTCGAAAATCGTCGGCGGCCTCGTCACGCCCAGCGCCGGCACGATGCAACTGGCCGGCGTCCCGTATGCACCCGTCAGCCGGACTCAGGCCGAAACGCTCGGCGTGCGGATGGTGATGCAGGAGCTGAACCTGCTGCCCACGCTGTCGGTCGCGGAAAATCTGTTTCTGAACCGCTTGCCGCGTAACGCGGTCGGCTGGATCGACCGCCGCAGGCTGCGCGACGACGCCCGTCACGCGATGGCGCAAGTCGGACTCGACGCGATCGACCCCGATACGCTGGTCGGCGAGCTCGGCATCGGTCATCAGCAGATGGTCGAAATCGCCCGAAACCTGATCGACGACTGCCGTGTGCTGATCCTCGACGAACCCACCGCGATGCTGACCGCGCGCGAAGTCGATCTGTTGTTCGAACAGATCGCGGGGCTCAAGGCGCGCGGCGTCGCGCTGGTCTATATCTCGCACCGGCTCGAAGAACTCGCGCGTATCGCCGACCGGGTCGCGGTGTTGCGCGACGGACGGCTGGTGCATGTCGGCGCGATGCGCGAACTGAGCGGCGATCAACTGGTCACGCTGATGGTCGGGCGGGAGCTCGGCGAGCGCATCGAAATGGCCGGCGAGGCGGAAAGACGGCTGGGCGCGCCGCTGTTGCGCGTGACCGGCTTGACGCGCGGCACGCGGGTCAAGGACGTGTCGTTCGAGGTCCGCGCGGGCGAGATTTTCGGCATCAGCGGGCTGATCGGCGCGGGGCGCACCGAATTGCTGCGGCTGATCTACGGCGCGGATAGCGCCGATGCGGGCACGATCGCACTGGCCCCGGCGGTGGATGCGGCGCGCGCGTCGGGCCTCGGCCCGGACGATCGCCCCGGTCCCGAACCGGTTCCGGTCCGGATCGAATCGCCGACCGATGCGGTCCGCCTCGGCATCGCGCTGATCACCGAAGATCGCAAGGGCGAAGGCTTGTTGCTGCCGCAATCGGTGGCGGCGAACCTGTCGCTGGGCAATTTTTCGCAGATCGCGACGCGCGGTGTGGTCGATGCCGCGCGTGAAAACGCGCTGGCGAGGCGTCAGATCGACGCGCTGCGCATCCGCACCGCAAACGCTGCGCAACCGGTCGGTGAACTGTCGGGCGGCAACCAGCAGAAAGTGGTGATCGGCCGCTGGCTGGCGCGCGATTGCCGCGTACTGCTGTTCGACGAGCCGACGCGCGGTATCGACGTCGGTGCCAAATTCGATATTTATGCGCTGCTCGCGACGCTGGCGCGCGAAGGCCGCGCGCTGGTGGTCGTGTCGAGCGATCTGCGCGAACTGATGCTGATCTGCGACCGCATCGGCGTGATGTCGGCAGGGCGGATGACCGGCATGTTCGAGCGCGGCGGCTGGACTCAGGACGCATTGCTGGCCGCAGCGTTGGCGGGCTATCGCAGCCGCGACGCGCTGTTGCACGCACCGGCGCCGCTCGACATCTCCGCCGGCGTTCCGCAAGACACCCCGGCCGCCGGCGAAGCAGCCCACCACGACGGGAATTCACGATGACCGATCGTCTCGACCATAAGCAAAACGCGAAGGCTGCCGTTAACCAGTTAAGCCCGCTGAAAGATGCGGGGAGCGACACCGCTGCGCAACCGGGCACGCCGTCTGCGGACCCGTCGGCGCCGCTCGCCGGGCGCAAGCCCGCGGGGACGCGGCTCGGCCTGTCGAACTATCTCGGGCTGGCCGGTGCGCTGCTGGCGATGATCGTGCTGTTTTCGCTGCTGAGCGCGCATTTCCTCACCTACGATACGTTCAGCACGATCGCCAACCAGATTCCCGACCTCGTCGTGATGGCGGTGGGCATGACCTTCGTGCTGATCATCGCCGGTATCGATCTGTCGGTCGGCTCGGTGCTGGCGCTGGGCGCGTCGGTGGTCAGCGTGGCGGCGCTGAAGTGGCAATGGCCGCCTTACGCGGCCGCGCTGCTGGGCGTCGCGGCGGCCGCGCTGACCGGAACGGTGACGGGCGCAGTCACGGTGGGCTGGCGGATTCCGTCGTTCATCGTGTCGCTCGGCGTGCTGGAAGCGGCGCGCGGACTGGCGTACCAGATGACGAATTCGCGCACCGCGTATATCGGCGATGCGTTCGACTTCCTGTCCAATCCGATCGCGCTCGGCATCTCGCCGGCCTTTCTGATTGCGCTGGCGGTGATGATCGTCGCGCAACTGGTGCTGACGCGCACGGTGTTCGGCCGGTATCTGGTCGGCATCGGTACGAAT
This sequence comes from Paraburkholderia sp., assembly GCF_028283785.1. Taxonomy (GTDB): domain Bacteria; phylum Pseudomonadota; class Gammaproteobacteria; order Burkholderiales; family Burkholderiaceae; genus Paraburkholderia. Next base: position 1,236,942 of record NZ_JAPWKB010000019.1, read on the forward strand.
GAAGAAGCGGTGCGGCTCGCGGGCGTCAATCCGCGGCCTTACAAGATCGTGGTGTTCGCGCTGATGGGCGCGCTCGCCGGACTGGCCGCGCTGTTCCAGATTTCGCGGCTCGAAGCCGCGGATCCGAACGCCGGATCGGGCATCGAATTGCAGGTGATTGCAGCGGTCGTCATTGGTGGAACGAGTTTGATGGGCGGGAGAGGGTCGGTGATCAGCACCTTTTTCGGGGTGTTGATCATTTCGGTGCTGGCCGCCGGGCTCGCGCAGATTGGCGCGAACGAACCCACCAAACGCATCATCACGGGGGCGGTAATCGTAGTGGCGGTCGTGCTGGACACGTATCGCAGCCGGCGCAGACGCGCTTAGGCGAACGGGGAAGCAGGAAATAATCTGTCATCGATGGGAAAAATGCCCGGTGCGGCGCTCGTTGAGCCGCGCGGCAGGAAAAACAGGCAGGAGAACCACAGCTTATGGCGACGATCAAGGATGTAGCGGCCGTGGCCGGCGTGTCGTTCACGACGGTTTCGCACGTCGTGAACAACTCACGGCCGGTGTCGGCCGACGTACGCGCGAAAGTCGAACACGCAATCCGCCAGCTCAATTACGTGCCGTCGGCGGTGGCGCGTTCGTTGAAGGCGCGCTCCACCTCGACCATCGGCTTGCTGGTGCCAAACACGACGAATCCCTATTTCGCCGAAATGGCGCGCGGCGTCGAGGATGGTTGCGCGCGCAACGGCTACTGCGTGTTCTTCTGCAACTCGGACGACGATCCGGTCAAGCAGCGCAACTATCTGCGCGTGCTTCAGGAGAAACGCATCGACGGGCTGATCGTCGCGTCGGCGGGTGAGGATTCGGTGCTGGCGCAGACGCTATCGGATGCGCGCGAGCCGCTCGTGATCGTCGACCGGAATATCGAAGGGCTGAGCGCCGATCTGGTGCAGATCGACCACGAAAAGGGCGGCTATCTGGCCACCCGTCATCTGCTCGAACTCGGGCACGTGAAAATCGGCTGTATCACCGGTCCGATCTCGACGGCGGTCAGCGCGATGCGCGTGCACGGCTTTATCCGCGCGATGGCCGAACGCGGCATCGAGATCGCGCCGGGCGCGATCGTCGAAAGCGATTTCTCGGGCGCGGGCGGTTACGGCGCGGCCAGCACGCTGTTCGACACGTTGCAGCCCACGGCGATTTTCGCGGGCAACGACATGATGGGCATCGGCGCATTGCGCGCGGCGGCCGAACGCGGGATGAAGGTTCCGCGCGACGTGTCGATCATCGGTTTCGACGATATCGAACTCGGCCACTTCACCTATCCGGCGCTGTCGACGGTCGGTCAGTCGGTGCGGGCGCTGGGCGAAATGGCGGCGCAAACGCTGATCGAGCGGATCGTCGCGACCGGTAACGGCAATGGTTCAGCGGTGGCGGGGCAGCACGGCCGGCCGCCGGGCGAGCCGCCCAGGATCGTGGCGACGCGGCGACGCGTGATCGCGCCGCGACTGATGGTGCGCGAATCGACTGCGCCGTGGGCCGGCGCGAAATCCGGCAGCGCAGGACTGGCGGCGGCGTAACGCGGCAGCACGCAAACAGAAACGACGTTCGACCGGGGATCGACATGCGGCGCTGACGCCGCGAGGAGAGCGCGGTGGCGACGCATCCGGCACACCCGACAGTCGCAGTGGTCGGCAGTCTGAATATGGATCTGGTAGTGCGCGCGGCGCGCCTGCCGAAGCCCGGCGAGACGCTGGCCGGCCAGACGTTCATGCAGGTCGCGGGAGGCAAGGGCGGCAATCAGGCCGTCGCAGCGGCGCGTCTGGGCGCGCACGTGTCGATGCTCGGCTGCGTCGGCGCGGACCCGAACGGTGCGCAACTGCGAGCCGGTCTCGAAGCCGAAGGCATCGACTGCGATGCGCTCGAAACCCATGCGTCGACAGCGAGCGGCGTCGCGATCATCGTCGTCGACGATGCGAGCCAGAACGCGATCGTGATCGTCGCGGGCAGCAACGGCGAAGTCACGCCCGACACCATCGCCCGTCACGAAGCGGCGCTGGCGGCCGCGCAGGTCGTCGTCTGTCAACTCGAAACCCCACCTGACGCGGTGTACGCCGCGCTCCACACGGCCCGTCGTCTGGGCAAGCTCACCATCCTGAATCCCGCGCCGGCAGTCGGGCCGTTGCCCGCGTCGTGGCTGCCGTTGATCGACTATCTGGTCCCGAACGAACTCGAAGCCGCGACGCTCGCCGGCACGCCCGTCGATTCACCGGACGACGCGGCGCGCGCCGCGCTCGCGCTGCACGCGGCCGGTGCCCGCAACGTGCTGATCACGCTCGGCGCGCGCGGCGTGCAGTGCGTGCTCGACGGTGCAGCGCCCGCGCTGTTCGACGCCCCGGCAGTCAACGCGGTCGATACGACCGCGGCCGGCGACACGTTTATCGGCGCACTCGCCGCGCAACTCGCGCAACAGGTGCCGGTTCACGACGCGATCCGCTTCGCGCAACGCGCGGCCGCGCTGTCGGTGACGCGAGCGGGTGCGCAACCGTCGATTCCGACGCTCGGCGAACTGTCCACGGCACCCTGAGCACAGCGCGACATCGCGTCGCGCCACCGCCGGCATCTTTCGACCTGTTACCTGCGCGCCGGCCGCCGATGTCGACGGGCGCCGCATGCACTTTTCTACAACGCACTGAAACCGTGCCCGAGCGGCGTTTGCGCCCCGAAATCGCGCGGCGCGCGGCCTGTCGATCGCTCAACGTTGTAAGAATTACTCAGACGAATTTCGATATTGTTCAGACCATATAAATCCTTCAAGTCCACTCGGTGCCTGCCGTAAACAAAATTAAGCGTCGCATCGAACGTGGCGCCGCGGTTGCACCCGCCCCATGTCTCCGGCGCGGCGCACGCAAGACATTCACCCGATACGTCACAGGAAGAGAAGCATGTTGAACAAAGGCATCACAATCAAGGCGCGCATCGGCCTGACCATGGCTTTCCTCGCCGCATTGCTGGTTGCCATCGGCATCCTCGGTCTGGTGGGCATGGGCAAGGCGAACGACGCTTATCGCAATACCTACACGAATCAGATGCCGAGCGCGGTCAATATCGGCAATTCGGAGCTGTACGCGGCTCGCGAACGCCTGGCGCTGGATCGCGCCGCATTTATGATCGGCACGCCGGAAGCCGCCGGCACGATCGATCGCGCGAAGGTGATGCGCGAGACGTCGGATAAATGGTGGAAAAAATACATGGATCTGCCGCAGGGTCCGCAAGAAACCAGTCTCGCGCAAACGGTCGTCGGTAAGCGCGACGCTCTGCACAAGTCGGCCGACGCGTTCGCAGCGGTGATCGCGGCCAACGATTCGACGAAGGTCATCGAACTGGCCAAGCAACTGCAGGCGGACTACAACGAGTTGTCGCTCGCCGACGACGCGCTGCGCAAGTTCCAGTTCGAGCAGGCCGATAGCGGCTTTACCGAAGTGCAAAGTTCGTACTCGACGCTGCGTTACATCTCGATCGCCTCGTTGCTGGCAGGCGTGGTTGCAGCGGTTTTGTCGTACCTGACGCTGGCGCGTGCGATTTCCCGTCCGCTCGCCGATGCACTCGAACATTTCGACGCGATTTCCGCTGGCGATCTGCGTCGTCCGATCGAAATCCGCTCGCACGATGAAATGGGTCAGCTGATGGCCGGCATCGCGAAGATGCAGCACAGCCTGACCGATACGGTTCGCACGGTCCGCTCGGGCAGCGAATCGATCGCCACGGCCACGCGTCAGATCGCGGCAGGCAATATCGATCTGTCGTCGCGTACTGAAGAACAGGCGTCGGCGTTGCAGGAAACCGCGTCGAGCATGGAAGAACTGACCGGCACCGTCCGTCAGAACGCCGAAAACGCACGTCAGGCAAGCGCGCTGGCTGCAAACGCATCGGAGATCGCCAACAAGGGTAACGCGGTGGTCGGTCAGGTGGTCGGCACGATGGGCGACATCAACCAGAGCTCGGCGAAGATCGCGGACATCATCTCGATCATCGAAGGCATTGCGTTCCAGACCAATATTCTGGCGCTGAATGCGGCGGTCGAAGCGGCGCGTGCCGGTGAAGACGGCCGTGGTTTCGCGGTGGTGGCGGGCGAAGTGCGCAGCCTTGCACAACGTTCGTCGGCTGCGGCGAAGGAAATCAAGGAACTGATCGACACGTCGGTCGAACGCGTGCAGAGCGGTTCGGCACTGGTGGACGAAGCCGGTCGCACGATGAACGAGATCATCAGCGCGGTGCAGCGCGTGACCGACATCATGGGCGAGATCGCGGCCGCCTCGGAAGAGCAGAGCGGCGGGATCGATCAGGTGGCGCGCGCCGTCACGCAAATGGACGAAGTGACCACGCAGAACGCGGCGCTGGTCGAAGAAGCGGCCGCGGCAGCGCAGTCGCTCGAAGATCAGGCGGGCAAGTTGCGCACGGCGGTCGCGGTGTTCCAGCTGGAAGAGAACGGCTTCAAGGCGTCGATCGAGCCGCAGAAGCCGCGTTATGTGAGCCCGGCCGCGAAGAAGCCAGCGTACAAGGCGCCGGTTCGCAAGTCCGCGCCGATGGCGTCCAAAGCAGCCGCAGCCGCTCCGGCATCGGAGCCGGTAATGGCCCGCCCCGCAGCGGCACCGGCCAAAGCGCCCGCAATGGCGTCGGCAGGCAGCGACAAGGATTGGGAAACGTTCTGACCGGAGCGTGTCTCCGAGTTGTCTCTGAACTGCATCTGAACTGAAGCCCGCGTCGAGCGGGCGTCCCGAGGGCCGTGACCACGAAAGTGGCCACGGCCCTTTTTACGTCCGTCGTCATGTCACGCCGGGCCACGCAGACCTGGACCCGATGCCAGCGCGGCCGCCCGGCAAGACCTTGCGCGCTGTGGGCACGATCGTGCGCGGTGGGTCGCAATCCGCACACAATAAGCGCCCGGTTACGGTTCTGATCCGGTACATTGACGCATCACTTCTCAACGATTCGAAGCGCCAGCCAGAAAGGACCGACATGACGCAATACGACCTCGCGCATCGCCTGATCGACGCGCGCCGGCAGCACCGCCTGATCGACGCACTTGCGCCTGACAGCATGCCGCCCGACGCAGCCACCGCTTATGCGATCCAGCAGGCGGTCCTCGCCGGTCTCGGCGAACTGACGGGTGCATGGAAGATCGGCGCGAAGTCGCCGGGCGGCGCCACCTCCGGTGCGCCGATTCCGGCGTCGCTGGTGCTCGAATCGCCCGCGCGCGTTCAACATGCGGGATTTTTTCGCGTGCTGCTCGAACTGGAAGTGGCCTTCCGCTTCAACGAAGTCATCGAGCCGCGTCGCGATACGTATGCGCGCGACGACGTGTTGTCGCGGGTCGGCGTGGTATTGCCGACCATCGAGATCGTCGACAGCCGCTTTGCCGAATGGCCGGAAGTCGCGCCGCTCGCACAACTCGCCGACGCGCAGAACAACGGCGCGCTGGTGACCGGACATCCGGTGGCGTTCGCGGGTGTCGCGCGCAGCTTCGATTTCGTGTCGCCGGTGCTGTCGCTGACCTGCGACGGCGTGTCGGTGGTGCCTGAATCCACCGGCAACCCGGCAGGCGATCCGCGCGAACTTCTGGTGTGGTTCGTCAACCATTGCGCGGCAATGGGCATCACGATCGATCCAGGCTGGACCATCACCACCGGTTCGTATGTCGGTGCTTACCGGCTCGATAAGCCGGGTGTCGTGCGCGGTCATTTCGACGGCCTCGGCGATATCGAACTCACGCTGGTCTGAACGTCGGGCGACAGCCGCCCCGCGTTATCCGCATTCACGCCGGGTCGGATCCCGGCGATCTTCGCCAGTCCCGCGCGGTCATCGTTGCTGTCAAGCGAGTCGAGAAGCGTGCCGTGATGCACGGCGTGTTCTCACCATGATCCACGCGGCGATCGTCACCGCAATTCTGGTAACAGGCCGGTCGGTCTGCTATCCGTTCCTCTTTCTCACGATGCCGGCATGTGCGCTGTTACAAGTGCTCGCATGCTTGCACACGTGCGCCTCGCGCGTTCGCGCATCCGATATACCACGCCTGCCGTATACACCTATATTCCGGGCATTTTATGACGCCGATACGATAGTGATGCGCGTGCATTTCTAGCGGCGTGACACGCGGTAAGCAAACCCTGCTGTCGACGCGGGTATCGATTGCGAATGAATCATCTGCTGGTGAATCGCGAACCAACTTGCGATTCGTCGCTCACACCTTCAGCGACGAACAAGTAGCGGCATCCGCGATTAAAGATGTAACACACGATCACGCGCTGTACACGCATCGCACTGTTCGCGCGTTGCAGGAAAAAGCGGGGCAGCACTCACCGCAAGATGTAACGGACGTATGCAATGCGACGCAATGTTCGCTCACACACAGCGGCAACTGCGTCGCCTTGCGAATGTGATGCGGAAGGGTGCATCGACGATGTCGCTATCTGTTGTAGCGTCGAGAGTAAGGCTTGATGGACGCGCAAGATTGTAGGTGACCGAATCTGCGTTTCCAAGTGTCGAATGTAACGTCATGACTACGGCGCTATTTTTCGCAACGTAGTTCGTGAAAAAAAATTTAAAAGGGTTTAGGATGAATTCGAGCGATGTCGTTTCCGAATAGCGCGCCGCGCACGACATCAATCCAGACTTCGGCGAGGAGGTAGCATGGATATCTACAGCAGTTTCGCGACCCGCTTCGAAAAAACGCGAGAAGATGAACTCTCGCTTGAGGAGTATCTCGCGCTCTGCAAAGAAAATCCCGCCGCGTACGCCACCGCTGGCGAACGCATGTTAACGGCTATTGGCGAGCCCGAACAGATCGACACGCGTAACGATCCGCGCACGTCGCGCATCTTCGCGAACAAGGTCATCAAGGTATACCCCGCATTCCGTGAGTTCTACGGAATGGAAGACGTGATCGAGCAGGTGGTCGCGTACTTCCGGCACTCGGCCCAGGGGCTCGAAGAGAAGAAACAGATCCTGTATTTGCTCGGTCCGGTCGGCGGCGGCAAGTCGTCCATCGCGGAACGTCTGAAGCAACTCATGGAACGCGTACCGTTCTATGCAATCAAGGGCTCGCCCGTCAATGAATCGCCACTCGGGCTATTCGATTACGACGAGGACGGTCCGATCCTCGAAGAGCAGTACGGCATACCGCGCCGCTACCTGAAAAGCATTCTGAGTCCGTGGGCCGTCAAGCGGCTGCACGAGTACAACGGCGACATCCGCAAGTTCCGCGTGGTGCGTCGTTATCCTTCCGTGTTGCGTCAGATCGGTATCGCTAAAACCGAACCGGGCGACGAAAACAATCAGGACATCTCGTCGCTCGTCGGCAAGGTCGATATCCGCAAGCTCGAACAGTACGCGCAAGACGACGCGGATGCTTATAGCTACTCCGGCGGTCTGTGTCTCGCGAATCAGGGCTTGCTCGAGTTCGTCGAAATGTTCAAGGCGCCGATCAAGGTCTTGCACCCGTTGTTGACGGCCACCCAGGAAGGTAACTTCAAGGGCACCGAAGGCTTCGGCGCGATCCCGTTCGACGGCGTGATTCTCGCCCACTCAAATGAGTCGGAATGGAAGGCATTCCGTAACAACCGCAATAACGAAGCACTGCTCGATCGTATCTTCGTGGTGAAGGTGCCTTACTGCCTGCGCTATTCGGAAGAGATCAAGATCTACGAGAAGCTGATCCGCAACTCGTCGCTGTCTACGGCAGTGTGTGCACCCGGCACGCTGAAGATGATGGCGCAGATGTCGGTGCTGACGCGCCTGCAGGAGCCGGAGAATTCCAGCCTGTTCTCGAAGATGCAGGTGTACGACGGCGAGAACCTGAAAGACACCGACCCGAAAGCGAAGTCGTATCAGGAGTACCGCGATTTCGCCGGCGTCGACGAAGGCATGACGGGCGTATCCACCCGCTTCGCGTTCAAGATCCTGTCGCGTGTATTCAACTTCGATACGTCGGAAGTCGCGGCGAATCCGGTGCATCTGATGTACGTGCTCGAACAGCAGATCGAACGCGAGCAGTTCCCGCCGGAAACCGAACAGAAGTACCTGTCCTTTATCAAGGACGTGCTCGCGTCGCGCTACGCGGAGTTTATCGGCAAGGAAATCCAGACCGCGTATCTGGAGTCGTATTCGGAATACGGGCAGAACATTTTCGATCGCTATGTGACGTACGCAGACTTCTGGATTCAGGATCAGGAGTTCCGCGATCACGACACCGGCGAGAGCTTCGACCGCGCCGCATTGAATGCGGAACTGGAGAAGATCGAAAAGCCCGCGGGCATCAGCAATCCGAAGGACTTCCGCAACGAGATCGTCAATTTCGTGCTGCGTGCAAGAGCTGCGAATGCCGGGAAGAATCCGGCGTGGATCAGCTACGAGAAACTGCGCGTCGTGATCGAAAAGAAGATGTTCTCGAACACGGAAGAGCTGTTGCCGGTCATCTCGTTCAACGCGAAAGGATCGGCGGAAGAACAGCGCAAGCACGAAGACTTCGTCAACCGGATGGTCGCGAAGGGCTACACGCCCAAGCAGGTGCGACTTCTGTGCGACTGGTATCTGCGCGTGCGCAAGTCGTCATGATGCGCACGGCGCATCGCCCGCGCGAGAGCGTCGCGCGGGCGCCTTGCGGGGCGCAAGCTGCATCGTAAGCAGTCGCATGCACCACTTGCGCCCCGCACACCCGAATTCGCGGCGCTGCATGGGAGACCGGATGTGCTTCATCAAATCATCGACCGCAGGCTGGCTGGCAAGAACAAGAGTATTGCAAATCGCGAACGCTTCCTGCGTCGCGTAAAGAACTACATTCGTCGCGCCGTCTCGGACGCGGTGCGCGACCGTAGCATCAAAGATATCCAGAACACGCAGAGCATCACCATTCCGCGTAAGGACATAGCGGAGCCGTCGTTCCGGCATGGTCCGGGCGGCAAGCGTGAGATGGTCCATCCCGGTAACGCGGACTACATCCGCGGCGACAAGATTCAGCGTCCGCAAGGCGGGGGCGGCGGGGGCGGCGGCAATCAGGCCAGCAACGAAGGCGACGGTCAGGACGACTTCGTCTTCGAGTTGAGCCGTGAAGAATTCATGCAGTACTTCTTCGACGATCTCGAACTGCCGCGTCTCGTCAAAACCCATCTGCTCGCGGTTCCCACGTGGAAAAGCATTCGTGCGGGCTGGGCGGCCGAAGGCACGCCGAACAATATCGACGTGGTCCGTTCGCTGCGCAGCGCGCTCGGTCGCCGCATCGCGCTCGGTGCGCCGTTGACCAACGAACTGCGCGAGATGGAACGGCAGCTCGACGAGTTGAAGGCCGACACCGCAGACCGTCGCGATGAAATCCGTCTGCTCGAAGAGGAAATCCACCATCTGCGCGGACGCATCTGGCGCATTCCGTTTATCGATCCGTTCGACTTGCGCTACGTGAACCGCGTGAAGCAACCCACGCCGTCGAGTCAGGCCGTGATGTTCTGCCTGATGGACGTGTCCGGTTCGATGGACGAGCAGCGCAAGGATCTCGCGAAGCGCTTCTTTATCCTGTTGTATCTGTTCCTGAAACGGAACTACGAGAAGATCGAGGTGGTGTTTATCCGTCACCACACGCGCGCCGAAGAAGTCGACGAAGAAACCTTCTTTCATTCCACCGAATCCGGCGGCACGGTCGTATCGAGCGCGCTGGAATTGATGACCAAGGTGATGGAAGAACGCTACTCGCCGAGTGAATGGAATATTTACGGCGCGCAGGCTTCCGACGGCGACAACTGGACCGATGACTCCCCAAAATGTCGCAAGATGCTGCATGATGACATTCTGACGAAGGTGCGTTATTTTGCCTATATTCAGGTAACGCCCGAAGAGCAGAATCTGTGGCTCGAATATGCGCAACTGGCGCTCAGCCAGCCGCATATGGCGATGAAAAAGGTCGAGGGGGCCGCGGACATCTATCCGGTTTTCAGGGAGTTGTTCGAGAAGCAGGTGGCGGCTGCATGACGACACGACATCTGCATAACGAAGCGCGCGGCTATCAGCCGGAGCGCGGGACAGGCGTGCCGAAGCCATCCGGGCATGCCGAGACCGGTGCGGTCGGGGCCGGTGCAGCGCAAGCGGCTGCCGGAACGCGAGGACACACCGGAACGCCCGTCGAAGGGCAAAAGGAAGTCCGTATGAATGTAGCCGATAGACGGCCATTGCCGTGCCCGTCCGACTGGACCTTCGAATTGATCGAAGAGTACGACACGCATATCGCTCAGGTCGCCGAGCAATATGAACTCGACGTCTATCCGATCCAGCTCGAACTCATCAGCGCCGAACAGATGATGGACGCGTATGCGTCCGTCGGCATGCCGGTCAATTACCGTCACTGGTCGTTCGGCAAACACTTTCTCGCTACCGAAAAAAGCTACCGTCGCGGGCAGATGGGGCTTGCGTACGAGATCGTGATCAACTCCAACCCCTGCATCGCGTATCTGATGGAAGAGAACACGATGACGATGCAGGCGCTCGTCATCGCGCACGCCGCGTACGGGCACAACTCGTTTTTCAAGGGCAACTATCTGTTCAAGCTCTGGACAGATGCGCACGCCATCGTCGATTACCTCGTGTACGCGAAGAATTACATCGCGGAATGCGAAGAGCGTTTCGGGCTCGATCGCGTCGAGGAACTGCTCGATTCGTGCCATGCGCTGATGAACTACGGCGTGGACCGCTACAAGCGGCCGCAGAAGTTGTCGCTGGCGAAAGAGTCTGCTGCGCGTCGCGAGCGCGAAGCGTATCTGCAATCGCAGGTCAACGAATTGTGGCGCACGCTGCCTACGCGTCACACGCCGTTGCCTGAAGAGATCGACCAGCGGTATCCGCCGGAGCCGCAGGAAAACCTGCTGTACTTCGCGGAGAAAAATTCGCCGTTGCTGGAGCCGTGGGAACGCGAAGTGATCCGCATCGTGCGCAAGGTCGGCCAGTACTTTTACCCGCAGCGTCAGACGCAGGTGATGAACGAAGGTTGGGCGACGTTCTGGCACTACACGTTGCTCAATACGATGTACAACCAGGGCAAGCTGGAAGACGGCTTCATGATGGAGTTTCTCCATTCGCACAGCAATGTCGTCTATCAACCGCCCGTTACGAAAAAGTATTACAGCGGCATCAATCCGTACGCGCTCGGTTTTTCGATGATGAGCGACATTCGGCGTATCTGCGAAAACCCGACGGAAGAAGACCGGCGCTGGTTCCCGGAACTGGCCGGAAGCCCGTGGCTGCCCGCGCTGCACTATGCAATGCGCAATTTCAAGGACGAGAGTTTTATCGCGCAGTATCTGTCGCCGAACATGATTCGCGAGATGCGGCTGTTCTCGGTGCTCGACGACGATATGCGCGATGCGCTCGAAGTGTCGGCGATTCACGACGACAGCGGTTATCAGTACGTACGTCAGGCGTTGTCGCGGCAGTACGACATGCATCATCGCGAGCCGAACATCCAGGTGTGGTCGGTGAATACGCGTGGAGACCGCAGTCTGACGTTGCGGCATTTCATGAGCGATAACCGTCATCTGTCGGGAGACAGCGACGAAGTGCTGAAGCATATGGCGCGACTCTGGCAGTTCGACGTCTATCTGGAAAGCGTCGACGAAAACGGCACGGTCAGAAAGCGCTACGAGTGCAAGTATCAGCCGCCGGCAATCCGGTTGTAGCCGCTGATACGTCATCCCCGCAGGCGTCGTGCGATGTCGCACGGCGCCTCAGTTGAGAGCCAGCCTTCGGGCTGGCTTTTTTATTGGCGAGCGGAGATGCGCTGTGATGCGGCGACGTGCTGCAAAAACATCGCCGCTATCCGCACAAATCCTGATCCTGTCTTACCCTACATTCTGCTCACACGCCGCTTTCGCGGCTGTAAAATCCGCGACGGCACCCCGTCGCAAGCGGAGCGCGCCTGGAACGCGGCGACACGATCGCTACCTCCCGTCGAATAACAAGGACAGACACCAGCATGAACGTTCAGACCGACACCCCACCTCTCTCGGCAGACGACACCCGCCGCCGGATTTTCGCTATCGTCGGTGCGTCGTCGGGCAATCTCGTCGAGTGGTTCGACTTCTACGTCTACTCGTTTTGCGCGCTGTATTTCGCGCCCGCATTTTTCCCGAGCGGCAATCCCACCACGCAGTTGCTGAACACGGCCGGCGTGTTCGCCGCGGGCTTCCTGATGCGTCCGATCGGCGGCTGGTTCTTCGGCCGCCTCGCCGACAAACACGGCCGACGCAGGGCGATGATGGTGTCGGTGTTCATGATGTGCGGCGGCTCGCTGGTGATCGCGGTCTTGCCCACCTACGCGAAAATCGGCGCGCTTGCGCCGGCGTTGCTGCTGGTCGCACGGCTGTTCCAGGGACTGTCGGTCGGCGGCGAATACGGCACCAGCGCGACCTATATGAGTGAGGTCGCACTGCGCGGCCGTCGTGGATTTTTCGCGTCGTTCCAGTACGTGACGCTGATCGGCGGACAACTGTTCGCGCTGCTCGTGCTGGTGATCCTGCAACAACTGTTGAGCACCGAAGAACTGAAGGCGTGGGGCTGGCGCGTGCCGTTCGCGGTGGGCGCGGTGGCCGCGCTGGTGGCGCTCTATCTGCGCCGCTCGCTCGACGAAACCACCACCGCCGAGCAGCGCCAACGCAAGGAAGCGGGCACGCTTCGCGGGCTGATGCAACACAAGGCCGCGTTCCTGACCGTGCTCGGTTTCACGGCGGGCGGCTCGCTGATCTTCTACACGTTCACGACGTACATGCAGAAGTATCTGGTCAACACGGCGGGCATGCATGCGAAGACTGCCAGCAACGTAATGACGGCGGCGCTGTTCGTCTACATGATCATGCAGCCGCTGTTCGGCGCACTGTCGGACCGCATCGGCCGCCGTCGGTCGATGATCCTGTTCGGTGTGTTCGCGACCATCGGCACGGTGCCGTTGCTGCATACGCTGAAGGATGTCACGAGCCCGTATGCCGCGTTCGGCCTCGTGACCCTCGCGCTGGCCATCGTGAGCTTCTATACGTCGATCAGCGGCTTGATCAAGGCGGAGATGTTCCCGCCCGAAGTGCGCGCGCTCGGCGTGGGCTTGTCGTACGCGGTTGCGAATGCGCTGTTCGGCGGTTCTGCGGAGTACGTCGCGCTGTGGTTGAAGTCGGTCGGTAACGAGTCGATGTTTTACTGGTACGTCACCGCGTTGTGCGCGGTCGCGTTGATCGTGTCGTTCCGGATGCGTGACTCGTCGAAAGAAGGGTATCTGCGCAACGAGCCTTGAAGCTCGTGGCGCGGCGGGACGGTCCGCCGTTTCAGCGCCGAATGCGGTCACGTCACCACGATATCCGCTGCAACCTGATGTAGCAGATCGCGCAGCGCCTCCGCCTGCGCCATCTGCGCATCGCTGCGCAAGTGGATCTGCACGGCGCGTCCCGCGATGCCATCCACGGGGCGCGCCAGCCAGAGTTCGACTGCCAGCCCGAGTCCATCAGGACGTCCTTGCACGACAGGTTCGATGACCCGGGGTTTGAAACAGGCGGTGTCCGTCATGTAGTCGTTCCTCCAGCCAGGTCGCAATTCGATGAATCGATCGTAGCCAGCGGCTCGCCTATCGGCAAACGACAAATTTGCGTTAGCAAATTACCCCGCCGCGCAATTGCGCGATTCCATCCAGCTAATAATAAAAGACGCGCGGCGTGGCGGCATCTCCATGCCGCCACGCCGCGCGTGATTCACATGAACGCGTTCACCCGCCGCGCGTCAACTCACCGACGGCTCACCTTCACCCGGTTTCTTGCCCGGCTTGTCCGCGGGAGATTGCTTGCGCGCTTCGTCGTGACGCTCCGGCATTTTGCTTTTTTCGTTATCGCTATGCTCGGCCTTCTGCGGATGGTCGAGATCCGCAGTCTGGGTTTGATCGGCTTCGCTCATCTGAGTCTCCCATCGGGTGAATGACGCCATTGAAGCAGCAACGATCGGACCCGATCCGGATCGCGTCGCGCGTTCGTATGCGCAAAACGCAGGCAAATCCCGCTGACAGGTCGCGCCGGATGCACATATGCAGTGCGCGCATGCGTCGTCGATGTGCGCACGCATGCGTAGCAGATGCGTGCTTCGTCGCGCGTGACAGTGAACGAAGCCTTGTCGCGTCGGCATTGTTAGCCGTGCCTACACTATCTGGCACGCGATTCGCTTAATCGGGATCAGAGTAGAAGCGGCTAGCGACCGGCACACGATCATCGTGCCGGTAACGTGGGGCATTGCTCTTGGGGCGCATCGTGCGCCCACGTCGATCGCAGGATCGGCGTTTGAACGGGACCGTCCGGTCCCGCCGACAAGGAGCGTGCAATGTTGCCCCCAGTTCTCACATCGGTATTCCGGATTGTCGGCATCGCGTCGTTCGCATGCGCTACGCGCATGCGTGCGCGTCGGCATGCGCACAGCGCATCCGAACCCGTTCATCTCGCCCGTCCTGTTGTCCTTCCTACGTTCTCCACGTTGTTTCTCCCGTCACGGAGTCTGTCCATGCGCGTCCAGGATTTTCTTTACCGTTTCGCCGGTTTTACTCGCTCCACGTTGTTGCGCGCGGCAACCGCCGCCACCTGCGCGGGCACGCTGCTCGCCGCGCCGCTCGCGCATGCCGCCGATCACGTCACGTTGCTCACGAGCTGGTATGCGCAAGCCGAGCACGGTGGTTTCTATCAGGCGCTCGCAACCGGTCTCTACAAAAAGGCCGGTCTCGACGTGACGATCAAGATGGGCGGTCCGCAAGTCAACGGCATGCAGTTGCTCGCGGGCGGACAAGCGGACTTCATTCTCGGTTACGACTTTCAGGTGCTGTCGAGCGTCGAAGCCGGGATTCCGGTGACGACCGTGGCTGCTGCATTCCAGTTCGATCCGCAAGGGATGATGACGCATAGCGACGTCACGAGTCTCGCGGGCCTCAAGGGCAAGACGATTCTCGTCGCGGGTTCGGGCCGCACCAGCTGGTGGCCGTGGCTGAAGGAAAAATACGGTTACACCGATGCGCAGGCGCGGCCGTACACGTTCAACCTGCAACCGTTCTTCGCGGACCCGAATACGGCAATGCAGGCGTATCCGTCATCCGAAACATTCCAGGCCGAACAGGCCCATGCGAACGCACATTTCTTCCTGTTCGCCGACGACGGCTATCCGCCGTACAACGACACGATCGTCGCGATGCGCGACACGTTGAAGGCGAAACCCGATGTGGTCGCGCGCTTTGTGAAGGCGTCGATGGAAGGCTGGAAAAGCTATCTGAACGATCCCGCACCGGCCAATGCGTTAATCAAGAAAGACAACCCCGAGATGAGCGACGCGCAACTCGCCTACGGCGTCGCGCAACTGAAAAAGCTGAAGCTCGTGACGGGTGGCGACGCATCGACGATGGGTATCGGCGCGATGACCGACGCACGCTGGAAGAAGACCTACGACTACATGGTCGGCGCGAAATTACTGAAGCCCGCCACCGACTATCACAGCGCGTACACGCTGCAATTCATCCAGACCGCGAAGGTCATGCCGTAAGCGAGCGCACGACTTACAACGAACTGCACGAAAACGCAGTCACCCCGATACAGGCAATACAGGAGATTCACGATGCTGGTTACCCGACAAAAAGTCTTGCGCCGATTCTGGTACGCAATCATGCCGATGACGCAACTCGATGCCGGTCCGCAACCGTTCACGCTGCTCGGTGAGCCGATCGTGCTCTGGAAGGGCGCGGGCGGCAAGCCGCATGCATTGCGCGATCGCTGTTGCCATCGCACCGCAAAACTGTCGAAAGGCTTCGTCGATAGCGACGGCAATATCGCCTGCGGCTATCACGGCTGGACTTACGACTGCTCCGGCCAATGCGTGAAGATTCCGCAGAACGACAACAGCACGATCCCGTCGCGCGCGATCGTGCAGTCGTACCGGTGCGAAGAGCGCTATGGTTATGCGTGGGTCGCACTCGACGACCCGCTGCAACCGATCCCCGAGTTCCCCGAAGAAACCGCGCCGGGCTATCGCCGCATCCTGCAGTTTTACGAAGAATGGAAAACCAGTCCGCTGCGGATGATGGAGAACTCGTTCGACAATTCGCACTTCAGCTTCGTGCATAAATCGAACTTCGGCCTGTTCGACAATCCCAAACCGTCGAAGTACGAATTTCGTCCGAACGACTGGGGCTTCGAAGCGGAAACGCATGTGCCGGTACGCAATCCGCCCGCCAGTTACCGGATCACGGGAACCACCGAAGAAGTCACCGAGCGCCATCTGATCAACCGCTGGTTCATGCCGTTCGCGCGGCGTTTCGGCTGCACGTATCCGGCGAGCGGCGTGCATCACATCATCTATAACTGCGCGACGCCGATCGACGACAGCACGCTGATGCTGTCGCAATGGCTGTATCGCAACGACACCGAAGACGCATGCACGACGCAGGAGCTGATCGACTGGGATCGTCCGATCACCGATGAAGATCGCGACATCCTCGAAGCCACCGATTACGACGCCTGCATCGATGTGCGCCGTCAGCAGGAATGTCATATGGAGTCGGACAAGCCGGGCCTGCTGATGCGCAAGATGCTGTTGAAACTGCTCAACGATAACGGCGAAGTGGAAGTGTTCCGCGACACGTCGTCGCCCGATGCGGAGGCCTGATCATGCAAACGTCCATTGAAAGCCCGCGTACGTCGATGCCGCTGCTGTCCGTGCAGCGCGTCGACAAGCGCTATCCGAACGGCACGGTGGCGCTCGAAGACGTGCGGCTGTCGATCGAACCGGGCGAGTTCGTGTCGCTGCTCGGGCCGTCCGGTTGCGGCAAGAGCACCTTGCTGAAGATGTTCGCCGGCATCGAAACGCCGACGCATGGACATATGCGCTGGTGGGGCCAGCCGTTCGAGACGGTCGGTTCGGCAGGGCGTCGAATGTCGATGGTGTTTCAGGAAGCGACCTTGATGCCGTGGGCGAGTGTGGCCGACAACGTGCGTCTGCCGCTCGATCTTGCCCACGTGCCGCGTCGCGAAGCGGACGCGCGCGTGGCCGACGCGCTCGACGGCGTCGGTCTCGGCAAGTTCGGCCACGCGTTGCCGCGCGAACTGTCGGGCGGCATGCAGATGCGCGCATCGCTCGCGCGGGCGCTCGTCACCGAGCCGGATCTGCTGTTGCTCGACGAACCGTTCGGCGCACTCGACGAGTTCACGCGCAACCGGCTCGACGGCGACCTGCGCGCGCTGTGGCACCGTCGCGGGATGACGGTCGTGTTCGTCACGCACAGCATCTACGAAGCGGTCTATCTGTCGAGCCGCGTGGTGGTGATGCAGGCGCGGCCCGGTCGCGTGATCGCGGATGTCGCGATCGACGGTCCGCAGGATCGTGACGATGCCTATCGCGTCAGCGCGCCGTTCATGCAGCATTGCAAGACCTTGTCCGAACTGATCACCGACGCGCATCGTGCGAACGACGTGGATGCCGCGCTTGAAACAGGAGTGCAATCATGACTGGCGAAGTGCTATCCGCCCGTGCGATGAAACGGGCTCGCATCATCCGTCAAGGCGAACGTACGCCGCTGTTGCAGCGGCCCGGCGTGGCAAAGGCGCTTGCGCCGTGGCTCGTCGGTATCGTGATGCTGGCGCTGTGGGAAGGCTGGTGCGTGCTGCTGAAGGTGCCGTCGTATCTGGTGCCGTCGCCGTCCGCGATTGCCGTGCAACTGGTTCAGGATGCACCGCTTCTGTTCGGCAGTCTGCTCGCCACGTTGAAGATCACCTTGCTCGCGTTCGCGCTTGCGACGGTGCTCGGCGTTGCCATTGCGTTGCTGTTCGTGCAGAGCCCGTTGATCGAGGCGAGCCTGTTTCCGTATGCGATCCTGTTGCAGGTCACACCCGTCGTCGCGATTGCGCCGCTGATCATCATCTGGGTGAAAGACACCACGCTCGCGCTGGTCGTCTGCGCGACGCTGGTTGCGCTGTTCCCGATCATTTCGAATACCGCGCTTGGATTGCGCAGCGTGAATCCCGGACTGATCAACCTGTTCAAGATCAACCGCGCGACGCGTTGGCAAACGCTGGTGCGCTTGCGTATTCCAAGCGCGTTGCCGTACTTCTTCGGCGGTCTGCGGATTTCGAGCGGCTTGTCGCTGATCGGCGCGGTCGTCGCGGAATTCGTCGCGGGCACGGGCGGCAGCGGTGCCGGGCTCGCCTATCAGATTCTGCAAGCCGGATTCCAGCTGAACATTCCGCGCCTGTTCGCGGCGTTGCTGCTGATCACGGTAACCGGCGTGGTGCTGTTCGGCATCACCGTATGGGTGTCGCGCATCGGTTTGCGCGGCTGGCACGATAGTCAACTTTGAACGCACACAGGTCTTTGCCCGTGACACAAGAACCCCATAAAAGCACGTTGATCCGCAATGCGGCCGCCATCATGACGGGCGGTCGCGGCACCGACGACGACCCCGCGCGCGTCGCCGGTCCGGACATCCGGCTGAACGGCGACACCATCGCGGAGATCGGCGCATTGACGCCGTTGCCCGGCGAAACGGTTGTCGATGCAAGCGATTGCGTCGTGTATCCGGCGTGGGTCAACACCCATCATCATCTGTTCCAGTCGTTGCTGAAGGGCGATCTCGCCGGACTCGACGCGAGTTTGACGCCGTGGCTCGCCGCGACGCCGTATCGTTTTCGCGCACTGTTCGATGAAAAGCGCTTCAGGCTTGCCGCGCGGATCGGGCTGATCGAACTCGCGCGCTCCGGCTGCGCGACGGTTGCGGATCACAACTACGTGTACTACCCCGACATGCCGTTCGACAGTTCGGCGATCCTGTTCGACGAAGCGGACAAGCTCGGTCTGCGGTTCGTGTTGCTGCGCGGTGGCGCGACCCAAACGCGCCAGCTGGAAGCCGATTTGCCCACCGCGCTGCGCCCGGAGTCGCTGGATGGATTCCTGGCCGATATGGAGCGTCTGGCGGCTTCCTATCACGATGCTTCGCCCCGGGCGATGCGCAGGGTCGTGATGGCGCCGACAACCGTGCTGTACTCGATCTCGCCGGCCGAGATGCGGGCGACCGCGGCATTCGCGCGCAAGCTCGGACTGCGCCTGCATAGCCACCTGTCCGAAACCGTCGGCTATCAGGACAGCGCGAAGGCGATGTACGACCGCTCGCCGGTCGCGTTTTGCGGCGAGCATGACTGGCTCGGACCGGACGTCTGGTACGCGCATCTCGTGAAAGTCGACGCCGACGAAATCGCGATGCTCGCGCAAACCGGCACAGGCGTCGCGCATTGTCCGCAAAGCAACGGGCGTCTGGGCAGCGGCATATGCCCGGTGCGCGACATGGCCGATGCCGGCGTGCCGGTTTCGATCGGCGTGGACGGCGCGGCGTCCAACGAAGCGGCCGACATGATCTCGGAAGTGCACATGACCTGGCTTGCGCAGCGCGCGCGCGTCGGCATGGCGGCCACACCGAAGTTTCGCGGCGGCACGTTCGAAGGCGGAGCGCATGCGGCGAGCGTGGCCGATGTGATTCATTGGGGCACGGCGGGCGGCGCATCGGTGATGGGCCTCGACGAAGTCGGCCGTGTCGCGCCCGGTTATTCCGCCGATCTCGCGATCTACCGGCTCGACGATCCGCGCTATTTCGGCTTGCACGACCCGGCCATCGGACCCGTTGCATCGGGCGGACGGCCGACGCTCGCGGCGCTGTTTTGCGCGGGCCGACGAGTCGTCAGCAACGATGCGATCGACGGTGTCGATCTGGTCGAACTCGGACGCGAGGCGAGGGCAACGGTGAAGGCATTGCTCGCGGAAGCGCCGGCCTGATCGCGGCGATTGTGTTGATTGCGGCGATTGCCGCTGACGGGCCGTGCGGCACAGTCACGCCGCGCCGTCCGTCAGCGATACGATGAAATCGAAAAAAGCCCGTACTTTAGCGGGCGGATGGTGGCGGGACGGATAAAGCGCGTACAGCGGATACAGCTCGTCGGCCCAATCCGGAAACAGCTCGACGAAGCGTCCGTCCGCGAATAACGGCGCCGCGCCGAGCGCGAGAATCTGCGCGATGCCCTGGCCTGCCGCGCATGCGCTGTGCAGCGTGCCGACGTCGTTGACGGTCAACACGCCGCGCGGCGCGAGCATCACGCGTTTGCGTCCGCGATGAAATTCCCATTCGAACGGCTGGCCGGTTTCCGGGTCGCGAAACTTGATGCACACGTGATGGCCTTTATCGAGGTCGGACGGCGTCACGGGGTGCCCGTATTTCTTCAGATACGACGGCGCGGCCACGGTCACGATGCGCGTGTCGAGCAGCTTGCGCGCAATCAGTGTCGACGATCGCGGCTCGCCGAAGCGCACGGCGAGATCGAAACCATCGGCCACCATATCGCCGAGTTGATCGCGCGTGATCAGTTCGAGTTGCAGATCCGGATGCGCGTCCATGAACGCGCCGAGCCGTGGCCCGAGCACGAGCCGCGAGAAGAATGGATCGATGGTGACGCGCAACCGGCCGCGCACCGCAGTCGCCCCGAGCGCCGCCGACGATGCCGCGTCTTCGAGCCCGTTGAGTAACGGTACGATCTGCTCGTAAAAACGACGGCCTTCGTCGGTGAGCGTGACCGAGCGCGTGGTGCGGTCGAACAGACGGATACCGAGCCGCGCTTCGAGTCGCGCGACCGAGCGACTGACACCCGATTGCGACATGTCGAGCGCATCGCCCGCCGCCGCAAAACTGCCGCTATCGACGATCGCGATCAAAACACCCATGCCGTTCAGCATCCGTTCATCGAATGGCATGTGCATGCTCCCCTGTCATGAATTCATCGCGAGTCATGCTACCGCGAAATACCCGGGCGCACGCGCGGATGCGGACAATCGCCAACCCGTGGGCATGCCGTTTGCGTGGGCACGTGAAGATCGATCACACGGAGACACTCACTATGCACATCGTCACTAACATCGGGCCGCTGGTCGCATTGATCGCGGGGATCCTGATTCTTGTCGTGCCGCGACTGCTGAATTTTATCGTTGCGTTGTATCTGATCATCATCGGTTTGCTCGGCCTGTTCGGCGATCACATCCACTGAATCTCCGTTGAAATTTCCCGCACGCGGTACGTAGCAATGCGTACCGCGTCGACGCATTGCTGGTTGCATCTGCAACCATTCGGGTAATTACCCATTCAGCCGCGTCACGTCGTTTTTTAGCGACGCGCCGCGCGCGTCGCAGCTGCACGATCCAAATTTCTTTTTTTCGGCGTGACACGCGTCGCTATACTTTGTCGGCATCTTTCCATATAAGGCACATCGTTTCGCATACGGAACAAAACAAACCGTAGTGAAGGATGGTGTCGTGTGGCGGAGCGGGCGCGGGCCGCCCCTGTCGAGCCTGGCATTGAAGCGAAGACAATGACGAAGAACTGGACCATCAATTTGCGGATCGCGATCACGATCGCGTTTCTCGGCCTGTTGCTGATTGCCACGGGCGTGCTCGGCATTCTCGGCATGGCCGAAAGCAATCAGGGGCAACGCGACGCGTACGCAGTGCACTACGCGTCGGTCGTGGCGTTGGGCAAGTCGGGCACGGCGATGTCGCGCGCGCGCTTCGGGCTCGACTGGGCGATGAGCAATCCGCATTCGCCGCAACTCGGCGCGCAACTCGAACGTGCGCGCGCGTTGCTTGCCGATTCCGATCAATGGTGGACACGCTTTCGCGGTTTGCCTAAGACCTCTGAATTGCAAGGTCTGACCGACGATCTGGACGCAAAACGAAGCGCGGTGATGCGCGACGGCATCGATCAGTTGATCAAGGCAATTCAGAGTGGCGACACGAGCTGGATGGACGAAAGCCGCGCGAATACGTTGATCGGTTTGTACACCGCAATGAACAAGAGCCAGGGCGCGCTGGAAGCGTATCTCGACGATGCCGCGAACGATGCGAATCAACGTGCGAGCGCTTTGTTTCACACGTTGCTGGTGGCGGTAATCGCGAGCATTGCGATTGGTCTTGGGGTCGCGGTCATGAGCTGGCGGACGTTGCGTCGCGCGATCATGTCGCCGCTGAACCAGGCGTTGGCCCAGTTCGACGCAATTGCCGCCGGTGAATTGACGACGCGCGTGCCGGTCCACTCGAACGACGAGATGGGCATGTTGTTGCGCGGTCTCGCGACCATGCAGGACAAGCTTGGCTCGACGATCACGACCGTGCGTTCCGGATCGCAATCGATCGCATCGTCGACGCAGCAGATTGCGGCGGGCAATCTCGATCTGTCGCAGCGCACGGAGGAGCAGGCAGCGTCGTTGGAGCAGACCGCATCGGCGATGGAGCAATTGACGTCGACCGTGCAGTTGAACGCGGAGAACGCGCAGCATGCCAGCCGGCTGGCCGTGGAGGCATCGGAGATGGCCGCGCGCGGACGTGGCTCGGTGGGGAACATGGTGGACACGATGCACGCGATTCACGCCGGGTCGTCGAAGATGACGGGGATCATCGGCGCGATCGAAGGGATTGCATTTCAGACGAATATTCTGGCGTTGAACGCCGCCGTCGAAGCAGCGCGCGCGGGCGAGGAAGGGCGCGGATTTGCGGTGGTGGCGGGAGAAGTGCGCAGTCTTGCGCAGCGTTCGGCGGCGGCAGCGAAGGAGATTAGCGGGTTGATCGCGGAGTCGACGAGTCGGGTGGAGAGCGGCGCGAATCTCGTCAACGAAGCGGGCGGGACGATGCAGCAGATCGAGGCGGCGATTACGCGGGTGGCGAAGCTGGTTGGGGAGATTGCGGCGGCGTCGAGTGAGCAGAGCGAGGGGATCCGGCAGGTGAGTCTTGCGGTCACGCAGATGGATGAGGTGACGCAGCAGAATGCGGCGTTGGTGGAGGAGAGTGCGGCGACGGCTGCGTCGCTGGCAGGGCAGGCGGCGAGGTTGAATGAAGTGACGGGGGGGTTTAGGGTTTAGGGTTTTTGGGGTTTGGGGTCTTCGGTTGGCGATGGGTTGGTTGGTTTTATGTTGGCGTGTGCGGCCTGTTTTTGCGCTGGGTTGGTTGGATCGTCCCTGTGCGGGACCGGGTGCGTTTGGCGGTTCGCATGGCGTTGGTTTGGTTGCGCCTGGCGTGGCGTGCGTGGCCTGTTTTCACGCTGGTTTGCCTGGATCGTCCCTGTGCGGGACCGGTGCGTTCGGCGGTGCTCGCGTCGTTGGTTTGGTTGATCCTCGCGTGGCGTGCGTGGCCTGTTTTCACGCTGGTCTGCCTGGATCGTCCCTGTGCGGGACCGCACCTACTTTTCTTTGCTCGCGCAAAGAAAAGTAGGCAAAAGAAAGCGCGTTTACACCGACACTTTGTAGCGAGTGGCGTTCATTCATTATCGGGTAGTGGACCGCGCACGATTTGAGTTGCCGCACCGCTTAAGCGAGTGACAAGGCAGTCATTCGTTCCGGCTGTTCGCTCCGCGACAGCCGTTGGG
Organism: Paraburkholderia sp.; assembly: GCF_028283785.1. Taxonomy (GTDB): domain Bacteria; phylum Pseudomonadota; class Gammaproteobacteria; order Burkholderiales; family Burkholderiaceae; genus Paraburkholderia. The sequence continues at coordinate 1,260,409 of NZ_JAPWKB010000019.1, forward strand.
CACAGCCCCGTCTTTATCTCTTGGCGCCATTCGCGCGCTGCACTCTGTCGGTTACAAAACCCATTTTCCTGGCATGCGCCGGTCTGGTCGCGCGCGCAAAATTCCTGGCTACGCAGAACGTCGGAACCGTCGTGAAAACGGGTGAATACCGTGGCGGAAACCGGCTCCTGAGCCGGGCGCCTGGACCGTCGTGAAGGCTGGCAAATCGGGTGGTGAAAACCGGGCTTAAAGCCGACGCCGGAATGGTCCTAAGGAGAGCAAATGCCGTGCACAAACCGCGCTTTGGGCTGGACGCCGGAACCGTCGCGAAGGCGAGCCAAGGTCGTAGCGCAAACGGGGTTTTGAAGTGGGCTACCGCCGCGAAGCGGGCGGGATGTGCGGGCGCGGACCACCACGAAAAACGGACCGCGAACTCAAAACGTGCGCGGTCCACTACCCGAAAAATACTAGACACCACTCGCTACGGAGCGCGAGGTAAACGCGCTTTCTTTTGCCTACTTTTCTTTGCGCGAGCAAAGAAAAGTAGGTGCGGTCCCGCACAGGGACGATCCAGGCAAACCAGCGCGAATACAGGACACGCACGCCAACATAAAACCAACCAGACCAGCGCGAAAACAGGCCACGCCCGCCACGCCAGGAGCAACCAAACCAACACCGCGCGCACCGCCAAAAGCACCCGGTCCCGCACAGGGACGATCCAACCAAACCAGCGTGAACACAGGCCACGCACGCCAACACAAAACCAACCAACCAACCAACCCACCGCAACAACCAAACCCAAACCCCAGGCACACCCATTGCGCAGCAACCCAAACCACTCCGCGCCGCAAGGACCAACCTCCCATGTCCCCGCAACCCAATCCCGATGAGCGCCCGGAACCCACCCACAAAATCCCCCATTTCCCAGGCATCCCCTCCCTAACCGCATCGCTACGCGAAACACCTGAAACACCCGACAGGGAAACCACCTTCAAAAACCTGATAACCCACCACTACGACCAGCTCCCGCTACCCGCAAAAGGCCAAACCCTAACCCGCTGGCAAGCGCTCTCAGCAGTCGCAGCGTGCGACCTGTCGCTGACCAAACTCTTCGAAGGCCACACCGACGCGCTAGCGATCCTCGCCGAACTCGCAGGTCCACCTTCGAACGACACCACTGCCTGGGCCGTATGGGCCGCAGAACCCCCAACGGCACGTGTCACCGCAACCGCAATCGGTGGCAAGGACAAACATCCGCAACTGATTCTCGACGGTACTAAAGCCTGGTGCTCGGGCGCCCGCATCGTCGATGCCGCGTTGATCACCGCATGGCTCGACGGCGCGCCGATCCTCGCCGCCGTTTCGATGAATCAGCCCGGCGTGTCGATCGATTCCGCTCAGTGGCATGCGGTCGGCATGCAGGCGACCAACAGCGCCGACGTCCATTTCGAAGGGGTCAGCGCCACCCAGGTCGGTGGACCGCATCGATATGTCGAGCGTCCGGGTTTCTGGCACGGCGGAGCGGGGATCGCGGCGTGCTGGTATGGAGCGGCGGCTGCGATCGGCGGATGGGTGCGCGACGCCGTGCAGCGTCGCGCGGAACCGCATCGGCTGGCGCATCTGGGCGCTATCGATGTTGCGCTCGCGAGCGCTGCGGCTGCGTTGCGCGAAGCGGCGGCTACGATCGATGCGCATCCGCACGCCGATAGCCAGCGCGTCGCGTTGCGGGTTCGCCTGATTGTCGAGGCGGCGGCAACGGAGGTCATGACGCACGCGGGCCGCGCACTCGGCGCGGCGCCGTTGTGTCGCGATGCGCGTTTCGCTCGTGCAATGGCCGATCTGCCGGTGTTCTTGCGCCAGAGTCATGCGGAAAACGATCTCGCCGCATTGGGTCAAGTCATCGTCGGGACGGACAAGCGGGAGGACACGCCATGGATGCTGTGAGCAAGCCGTCATCGTCGGACAGCGAATCGTCGCGCGACTATTTCGACGCACTGTATGCGCGCAGCGACGACCCCTGGCATCTTCGTGAAGGCTGGTACGAACATCGCAAGCGTCAGCTGACGCTCGCCGCGTTGCCGCGCGAACGCTATCGGAACGCCTTCGAACCGGGCTGCGCCAACGGCGAATTGACGGCGCTGCTTGCCGTGCGTTGCGACGCGCTGCTCGCCGCGGATTTGCACGACACGGCCGTGCGCGTCGCGCGTGAACGGCTGAACGTTGAATGTGAACAACGCGTCGATCGAGTGGGACTACGTCAGCAAGATCGACCGGACAATCGGCACGTGCGCATCGAAAGACTGACGATGCCTGCCGAATGGCCCAATGACGACGGCCCATTCGATCTGATCGTCATCAGCGAACTCGCATACTACCTGGCGCTCGCCGATCTGGAAGGCCTCGCGCGATGCATCGCGCAAAACCTTTCGAGCGACGGCACCTTGCTCGCGTGTCACTGGAAACGTCCGTTCGACGCCGCGCACCACACCGCCGCCGATATTCATCACTGCTTCGACGCGCATTGCGGACTCACGCGCGTCGTTCATCACGACGAGCCGGATTTTCTGCTCGACGTATGGACGCGCGACGGTCGATCAGTGGCCGAGCGCGAAGGGCGCGCATGACGCGCCGACTGCCGCGATGCCCGGTTGAAAACCGCATAAATGAGTCTTGACCACGTTAAGCTCAAACCAGTTTCGGTTGTCCGTTCGACGCGCTCAGGCCGCCGTCGACGGGCAGGTTGACGCCGGTAACGAAGCGCGCGTCGTCGCTCGCGAGAAAGGCGATCACGCTCGCAATCTCCTCCGGTTCGGCGGGGCGGCCAAGCGGAATGCGCTGGCGAAACGCTTGCTGCAGTTGTTCGTCGCTATCCATGTCGCCGGTCATTTCGGTGCGCGTGTATGTGGGGCATACGGCGTTGACGCGCACGCCGTCCGGGCCGCAATCCATCGCGAGCGCGCGCGTGAAATTGGTCACCGCACCTTTGGCCGCGTTGTAGAAGCTCATCCCCCAATCGCCGCCGATCCCGGATACCGACGACACGTTGACGATGCAACCTTTGACTTTCTTCAGATGCGGCAACGCGGCGCGGCATCCGTAAAACACGCCGCTGACGTCGGTGGCCATCACGTCGTCCCAATCCTCCAGCGACAACGCATCGATCGGTCCCATTTTCACCACGCCCGCGTTATTGACGATCACGTCGAGCTGGCCGTAACGCTGCACGATCATCGTGACGAGCATGTCCACGTCGTCGTAGTTGCGCATATCGACGACCTGCGCGAGCGTGCGCTCGGTCGGCAACGTCGCGGCGACGTGCTCCAGCTTCGCCTGCGTACGACCGACCAGAACGGTCGTCGCGCCTTCCTCCGAAAACCGACGCGCAGTCGCGGCGCCGATTCCCGATCCGGCGCCAGTCACGATCACTACCTTGCCTTCGAAACGTTGCATGAAAACCTCTGGATTGACGTGTCAGCAAACAGAAAGTGGGGCGCAGCCGAGGCTTGCGTTCGGGCCGTACGGGGTCTGGGTGCTGGGTGCGCGCGTTCGGCTGGATATGCGGGTTGTGCGTATCGCCTTATCGCGCTTATTGCACCTGGACGGCTCCTTCGTACGAATGGGCGCCGGTTCGATCGTCTGCGCGAATCGCGCGTTCGGCCTTTTGAATGTTTCGCGGATAGGTCGGATCGTCGCCACCCTGGCGATAACCCGTTGCCTGAAGTTGTTGCAACTCGACCTGTTGCGCCTGATGGGTGGTCAGCGTGGACGGCAGGGTCTGCGCGCTCGCCAGATGGGATGTGGCGATGGCGAGCAATGCGGCCGCGCCGGCACGAGCGCAAACCTTCAATGGCGTATGGGATTGGGTCATCACGGCCTCCGTTTGAATGACTCTGTCCGGAAGTAGCATAGGCCGTGCCGCGACCGACGGCGGTCCGGCATGGCCCGTAAGCCATGTCGGACCGCGCGATGGCGGATATTACGCGCGCAGCCTGCGTTAAAGCGCGTCGGTGAGTTCCGGCGCGGCGGTGAACAGATCGCCGACCAGACCGTAATCGGCGACGCCGAAAATCGGCGCTTCCGGATCCTTGTTGATCGCGACGATCACCTTCGAGTCTTTCATCCCGGCCAGATGCTGGATTGCACCCGAAATACCGACCGCGATATACAACTGCGGCGCGACGATCTTGCCGGTCTGGCCAACCTGATAGTCGTTCGGCACGTAACCCGCGTCCACCGCTGCACGCGATGCGCCGAGCGCTGCGTTCAGCTTGTCGGCCAGCGGTTCGAGCACCTTCGTGTAGTTCTCGCCGCTGCCCAGACCGCGACCGCCCGACACGATGATCGATGCCGACGTCAGTTCCGGACGATCGAGCTTCGTGATTTCACGGCTGACGAACGCGGAAATGCCTGCGTCCGCTGCGGCTTCGATCTTCTCGACCGCGGCGCTGCCGCCTTCGGCTGCAACCGGATCGAAACCCGTCGCGCGGACGGTAATGACCTTGATCGGATCGTTCGATTGAACCGTTGCAATCGCATTGCCCGCGTAGATCGGACGCTCGAACGTGTCGGCACTGTCCACGGCGGTGATGTCGCTGATCTGCGCGACGTCGAGCTTCGCGGCGATACGCGGCGCGATGTTTTTACCGTATGCGGTTGCCGGCGCGAAGATGTGCGAATAACCTTTTGCGATATTCAGCACGGTCGCTTCGACGTTTTCCGCGAGGCCTGCCGCCAGTTGCGGCGCGTCTGCCAGCAATACTTTCGACACGCCTGCGATTTTCGCTGCCGCATCTGCCGCAGCCTGTGCGTTGTGACCTGCGACCAGCACATGCACGTCGCCGCCAACCTTGGCTGCAGCCGCAACCGTATTCAACGTCGCGGCTTTCACCGACGCGTTATCGTGTTCCGCAATTACCAGAATCGTCATTTCACCGGTCTCCTTACAGCACCTTGGCTTCGGTCTTCAGCTTCTCGACCAGCGTCTTCACGTCAGCCACCTTCACACCGGCCGAACGCTTCGCCGGCTCGACCACTTTCAGCGTCTTCAGACGCGGCGCGACATCCACGCCCAGGTCTTCCGGCTTGACGATTTCGAGCGGTTTTTTCTTCGCCTTCATGATGTTCGGCAGCGTCACATAACGCGGCTCGTTCAGGCGCAGATCGGTCGTGATGACTGCGGGCAGCGTCAGCGACAGCGTTTCCGCGCCGCCATCCACTTCGCGCGACACGGTCGCCTTGCCGTCGGCAACCGTCACTTTCGATGCGAACGTTGCTTGCGGCAGGTTTGCCAATGCGGCCAGCATCTGGCCGGTCTGGTTCGAATCGTCGTCGATGGCCTGCTTGCCGAGGATGATCAGTTGAGGCTGCTCTTTGTCCACGAGCGCCTTGAGCAGCTTCGCGACCGCCAGCGGCTGCAGGTCTTCGTTCGACTCGATCAGGATCGCGCGATCCGCGCCGATCGCGAGCGCTGTACGCAGCGTTTCCTGCGATTGCGTCACACCGGCGGAAACGGCGATCACTTCGGTCGCCACGCCCGCTTCGCGCAATCGCACCGCTTCTTCAACCGCGATTTCGTCGAACGGATTCATCGACATCTTCACATTGGCAATGTCGACGCCCGTGCCGTCCGACTTGACGCGGACCTTCACGTTGTAATCGACCACTCTCTTGACTGGCACCAGGATTTTCAAAGGGTGTCTCCATGCGGCTTTGTAAAGCCGCCACTGTGACAGACACGAGCGCCGCGCGGAATTACGGATTGGCTAACACGATGTTTGTGCGTCGTTAAGCGGGCGCGCATGGGGCGCGTCCGGCGATGTGGGGTTACGCGACCAGCGACTCCAGTTGCTCGCTGATTTCGCGCTCGATTTCCCGTGATTCCTTAACCAGATTGACCTGTTTTGCGGACTTTGCGACGTCGAACAGATCGGCGTCGATCTGATATCCGCCGCGACGGTTGAGCCACGACAGAATGTCCGACAGATGCCAGACGGAGGGATTGCCTTCGTGCACGGGCGCGGGAAAGTCGGTTGCATGCGTCAACATCAGTTTGCGCATGTTTTGCCGCGTGACGCCGACCACGTCGGCAACGTCGGTCAACCCAACGAAATCCGGGGCGGCCTCGACCAGTCGGGCCGAAGGCACGGCGTCCTTGACGTTGTGCAACGCGCTGAAAATTGCACTCCACGCATCGGCGCTTTCCCGCGTGAAGGCGAGGGCGATACGCCCTGGCTGGCCGACCCCGATAGTCGCGTCGTCGCAACCCGCTTCGGCCAGACGCTCTACGAGCGCGTCAAGATCCTGGTCGTCGGCGGCAAGACGATATTTGAGCGTGAAAACATATTCCATTGTTACTCCTGCGTGAGCGCGACAGCGTGCGGGGCCGTCTTATGGGGAACTGCTGTGCAATTGTCGACAACACGTTTCAGGTCGTTCGCGTGGTTGCCTGAATTGCGCGGTGTGCTCCAGATACTGGCGATACAAAACTCGCCGCACCGACATTCGGCATCGTTGAGCGGGCAGTACATCCTGCCCCACGCGTGTCCGTTGCCCTTCCTGGGTTCAACGCGCCAGCCGTGGGTTTCGGCATATACCAGTGCTGCCTCGATCTCTTTCCTGGGATGCGGTCTATTCATTTGCGAACTCAGTGTAGGGTTGAGTGATATGGTTGTCAAGTGACAACCAAGTCGGACGGGTTGGATAAATTGCATCCGTGTAAAAGTGCGTTTCGGCGCACCTTGCATTTCGTCCGACAAAACCTATCCTACGAGCGTCCACATCGCGTTATTGGCGAATTTTCCGCACCACCCTGCAGCCAATTCAGAACCCCATTTGTGCACTGCAACCCGTAAAAACCACCAGTATTTCCCAATTTTCAGCACTCTCGTGCTGCACCGCCGCACTTCTTTGGTGAATTTTAAGTAATTCCTAAAGTAGCGCTTTTGTCAGCCGATAATCCGGAAGGAGTAAGCCGGTCTTCCGCGCATCCGGCTGTAATCGAACACATGCGTGCATGATGCTGGAGAAGGCAGTGACAGACCTGAGCCGTCGTCGGACTCGCGCGATAAAAAAACAGAACCTGCTCTTCAGGACGCTCGCGCGTCTTCGTGTCGGCCGCAAGCTGCTGCTGATCTATCTGCTCGACCTGACCGCCGTGCTCTATATCAGCGGCATCCTGATTCACGAGAAGTACATTTCGATCGACTTCTCGAACAAGGAAACGATCGGCAACGCATACGTGGCGACCGTCCGCGATGCGTTGCTCGACTCGGCGCTGGCGGGCGCCGGCTGGCGACCCGCATCGACTGAACTGGAGCAGATCCAGCGTCGTCTGTCCGACGCCGAAGCGGCCTATGGCGAGCATATGCAAAGCGCGGCCATCAATGCGCGCGTTCGACTCGCGCTCGAACAGCTCGCGCGCGCGACCCGCCCGGAATCCGTCGCCGCAGCATCCCACGAAGCGATCGACGCGTGCCGCGAACTCGTGACGCGCGTGGGCAATCAGTCGAACCTGATCCTCGACCCCGATCTCGACAGCTATTACTCGATGTCGCTGTCGATCCTCCGGTTTCCGGCGCTGCTCGATTCGGTGAACCGGATCGGCCGGGAATTGCACGCGGCATCGGGTGCGCCTGGCGCCACCGGTCCCGACGACCTGTCGCGCGCGACGGCGTCGCCGGACGAAATGCGCACGCAGTATCTGGTGCTGGAAGGCCAGCTCGACGCGGTGTTGCAAGGTCTGCGTTCGGATTTCTCGGAAGCGGGCGCGGCCAACCATCGTCTGGCGGTCGCGCTGTCGCCGTCGATCGAACGGATGCGCGCGGCCATCGAAACGTACCGGCAAACGGCGCGCGTCGTCGTCGATCACGGCGGCCACGTCGATCCGTCGATGCTGATCGCGGTCGAAATGGCGCAACAGGAAGTGGTGAAGAGCGTCGGCGGCGCATGGAGCGCAACCGGCAGCCAGCTCGACGAGCTGTTGCATGCACGCGTGCGCGGTCTGTTCCAGAAGATGTGGCTGCACCTGGGCACGGCGCTGTTCCTGTTATGCAGCATCCTGTGCATGGTGTATTTCGTCGCGCAGCAAATCTCGCGGCCGCTGCGGCAACTGTCGCGCGTGATGGATGCGGTGCGTCGTACCGGCGATCACACGCAGCGCGCGGTGTGGCACAGCCAGGACGAAATCGGCCAGCTCGTCACAGGTTTCAACGAGATGCTCGAACAGCTCGATCGCGAGCGCGACGTTCAGAAAGAACTGGCCGCGACCGCTCGTGCGTCGGCGGCGCAATATGCGCTCGTCGAAGCGACGCCGCTGCCGATGGTCGTCACCGCCATTCCCGGTCACGAGGTGCTGCATGCGAACCAGCCCGGTCTTTTCTGGCTGAACGGTTGCGCCGCCGATCCCTGGGGTTTCGGTCTGGATTCGGCAGTGCGCGCGCGGTTCTTCCAGCAATTGTCCGATCACGATGCCGTCGATGAATTCGAGGTGCGCTGGAAAGCCACCACCGAGCCGACCTGGGCGATGCTGTCCGCGCGTCGGCTGAACTTCCAGGGGCGCGCCGCAATCCTGACGACCTTCACGCCGATCAACCAGATCAAGCTGATGGAGCAGCGTCTGGAACTGTGGGGCAAGGTGTTCGAAGCGTCGTCGGAAGCGATTCTGATTCTGGATCACGAACATCGGCTCGTCACCGCGAACGCCGCGTTCTATCGGGCTACCGGCTATCGCGCGGACGACGTGACCGGCAAGCCGCCCAGCTTTATCGCGGGCGGCCCGGACAACGACGAGGCGAGGGCGACGGTCGCGGCGAAAGTGGACCGGCTCGGCACGTGGCACGGCGAAGCGCCAGTGCGGCGTCGCGCGGGCGGCGATTATCCGGCGTGGGTGATGATCAGCGCGGTGCGCGACAAGCGCGGCGGCGTTTCGCATTACATCTGCACGCTGATCGACATCACGGACCGCAAGAAAAGCGAGGCGCGGATCCAGTTTCTCGCCGAACACGACGTGCTGACCGAACTGCCGAATCGCGCGCTGTTCGCGCGGCGTCTGGGTGGCGTGCTCGGCAATGCGCAGCGTAGCGGCGAGCGGATCGCCGTGCTGTTTATCGATCTCGACCGCTTCAAGAACATCAACGATTCGCTCGGTCACCATGTCGGCGACGGCTTGCTGCGCTCGGTGTCGCGTCGTCTGATGCAGGCGGTGCGAACCAAAGATACCGTCAGCCGTCTCGGCGGCGACGAATTCACGGTGATCCTGAACGGCGTGTCGAATGCCGCCGACGTCGCGCGCACGATCGACGAACGGCTGTTGCCGCTGATCCGTGCGCCGCACGAGATCGGGGGCGCGAGCTTGCAGGTGTCGTGCAGCGTCGGCGTCGCGCTGTTCCCCGAGGACGGCCACGATATCGAATCGTTGATGCAGAACGCCGACGCGGCGATGTATCAGGCGAAAGCGGCGGGGCGCAATCTGGTCAAGTTCTTCTCGGCGGATATGGCCGAGCACGCGCGTTACCGGCTCGCGCTCGAAGCCTGTTTGCGTTCTGCGATCGAAAGCCGCGAATTCCGGCTCGCCTACCAGCCGTGCGTGGACGCGCACACTGGCGAGTTGATTGGTGTCGAAGGGTTGTTGCGATGGAATAGCGCGCAAATCGGCACGGTCGCGCCTGCGCAGTTCATTCCGGTGGCGGAGGAAACGCGGCTGATCGTGCCGATCGGTGCATGGGTGATCGAAGAAGCGTGCCGGCAGATTGCCGAATGGCGTCGCGACGGATGGCACGAACTGCGCGTGTCGATCAACCTGTCGGCGATCCAGTTGGGCGACCCCGATCTGATCGACACACTGCGCAACAGTCTCGCCGCGCATCAGGTGCCGCCGGCACAGCTCGAACTCGAGATTACGGAAACCGTGTTGATGGATAACGCGGACGTCTACCTCGAAGCGATCGATGCGATTCGCGCGCTCGGCGTGCGGCTGTCGCTCGACGATTTCGGCACCGGCTATTCGAGCCTCAGCTATCTGAACCGCTTCCCGCTCGATCGTCTGAAAATCGACCGCGCGTTCGTCCACGACATGCTCGATGCGCCCGCCGATCTGGCGATCGTAAAGGCGATCGTCGAACTCGGCCACGAACTCGGTTTGTCGGTGGTCGCGGAGGGCGTCGAGAGCGAGCACGAGGCGCAGATTCTGCGTGGTATCGGTTGCGACGAACTGCAGGGTTTCCTGTTCGCGAGCGCGCTATCGCCTGAAGAATTGTGGTCGTGGTCGAAGCAACGGATGGTCGCGGTTGCGTGACGGCGGTTGCAAGAGCTTGATCGCAAGAACGAGTTGACGCGGCATGCTTCGTTGAGCCGAAGCATGCCGTACCGGCCCAGGCGTGACGCTTCCGTTCAGCGCGATGCGCCGCCGGACGATTGCGACTGATTCTGGCGCTGGCCTTCCGCTTGCGCCGCGTCCTGCAACTGCTGCAATGACGCATCGTCGAGCGGTTCGTCGGCGCGCACGCGTTCGGCCGACTGGTCTGCGGCGGGTGCGGCGTCGGTCGATGCGCCGCCTTCCGCCTCGATCTGCCGACGGGCGTTCTCCCAGTGTTCTTCCGCCTTGCCATCCGGGCTGGCCTCGTCCTGCCACAGCTGATACGCGCGCGTTCTGATGCGGGCGTCGAGGTCGTCGTCGGTGGTGTTGCGGTTGTCTGCGTCGGCCATGATCTGTCTCCTGGTAAGCGCGACGGACGTGGCGTCCGTCGTCGCGTGGCTCAGGCTACAGTCCAGCAATTCATGTTCCGACGCGCGACGCCGGGTCGTTACCGGCGCGCTTCGAAGTCGGCGACGCCCAGCAGCAGTTTCGACGCTTGTCGCGCGAGCATTTTGCGTTCGGCGACAGCGGTGATGCGTTTGCGGCCGTCCTCGAAGGTTCTGAGAATGCGCGCTTCGCTTGCGCCGCGTTGCAGCCAGAAATGTTGTTCGAGCGCTTCGCGGGTAACGACGCATTCGAGTTCGCGGCCCCGGATCGTCAGCATGAAATTGATGCTGCGGCCGTCTGCGGAGACGTGAGGCTCCAGTTCGAGGATCTCCATGATTCTCACCTATCGTGCTGACTGCGGTCTGAAGTACGGGCGGCTCGTGCCGGTCGTTGTTGAAATAGTTGCATGCAGGGCGGCAATTACGGGCAAAGGCGCGGTTGCTTGGGCGGGTCTGCTTGCGGACTCGCTTCCAGCGGGTGCGGCGGTGCGATGTGATTGCCGGGGCATGGGTCAGGCTGCGATCAGCGCTGCGTCGGGTTGGGCGCTGGCGACTGGGGCTGCAACTGCTGCGATGGCCGGGACGTGGAAATGCGCGTCTGTGCGGGATCGGATATCGCGCGTTGTTGGCGTGCTGCGCCACGCGTTGCGGTCGCAGAAGTCGCGCAGGACGGCGTGGAGATCGACTTCTGGGGCCGCGTTTCGGCTTTGTTCGCCACCGGCCGCCGACAGCAGTGCGAACCACGAATGCGGTGGCAGTAATTCATGCAGGCGACGCCCCGTTGCGTTCGAAAACCGCAGGCAGCCCGTGTCCGCGTACCAGGTGACGGTGATTGCGGTGGCGTCGGTGCCTCGGGTGGCGGTGCGGGGTGGTGTCGTCAGCATGGTGGTGGTTTTTTGGGGTTTTGCTGGGGTTGGGGTTTGGGGCGGTGTTTGGAGTCTTTGTTGGGACGCTGTGGCGGGATAGCAAGTGGTGTGCCCGGGCGGCGGTTTTTTGTTTTTGCTGGGATTTTTCTGGCTGGGGTTTGTGGTTTGGGTGGTTTTTTGTTGGCGTGCGTGGCCTGTTTTTGCGCTGGTCTGCCTGGATCGTCCCTGTGCGGGACCGGGTGCGTTTTGCGGTTCGCTTGGCGTTGGTTTGGTTGCGCCTGGCGTGGCGTGCGCGTCCTGTTTTCGCGGTGATTCGCCTGGATCGTCCCTGTGCGGGACCGGTGCGTTTTGCGGTTCGCTTGACGTTGGTTTGGTTGCGCCTGGCGTGGCGTGCGCGTCCTGTTTTCGCGGTGGTTCGCCTGGATCGTCCCTGTGCGGGACCGCACCTACTTTTCTTTGCTCGCGCAAAGAAAAGTAGGCAAAAGAAAGCGCGTTTACCTCGCGCTCCGTAGCGAGTGGTGTCTAGTATTTTTCGGGTAGTGGACCGCGCACGTTTTGAGTGGTCGGTCGGTTTTTCGTGGTGGTCCGCGCCCGCACATCCCGCCCGCTTCGCGGCGGTAGCCCACTTCAAAAACCCGTTTTCGCCACGCTATTTTTCGGCCCTCTCGACGGTTCCGGCGTCCGGCCCGAAGCGCGGTTTGCGCACAGCATTTGCCCTCCTTAAGGCCATTCCGGCGTCGGCTCAAAGCCCAGTTTTCACCCCCCGATTTGCCAGTCTTCACGACGGTTCCCGCAGCCGGCTCAAAGGCCAGTTTGCGCCACGGCATTCACCCGCCTTCACGACGGTTCCAGCGTCTGTCTCAAGGCCCGGTTGCGCCATGGCATTCACCCGCCTTCACGATGGTTTCGACGCTCGGCGTAGCCAGGAATTTTGCGCGCGGGAACAGGCCGGCGCATGCCAGGAAAATGGGTTTTGTAACGGACGGAGTGCAGCGCGCGAATGCCGCTGAGAGATAAAGACGGGGCTGTGCCCGTCGGCTGTCGCGGAGCGAACAGCCGGAACGAATGACTGCCTTGTCACTCGCTTAAGCGGTGCGGCAACTCAAATCGTGCGCGGTCCACTACCGGTAAATGAACCGACGCCACTCGCTACAAAGTGTCGGTGTAAACGCGCTTTCTTTTGCCTACTTTTCTTTGCGCGAGTGTACAGACTGGAGACATAGCTGACAGGTGTACAGGGACATGGTTGACACTTTCGGGCAATCGAACGCCCGGATCCAACCATGCCCTGGAACGTAAAAGACACCATGAGTCTCCGACAGGAATTCGTTTGCCTCGCTATCCAGCATTCGTTGCCGTTCAGCGAGTTATGCCGGCGCTTCAACATCAGCCGCCAGACCGGCTACAAGTGGCTGGAGCGCCATCGGGCTGAAGGCGGCGACGGTCTTGCCGATCGCTCCCGACGCCCGCATCACAGTCCCTGCGCTTCGCCCGATCAGGCGGTTCAGGCCGTGCTGGCATTGCGCCGTGAGCACGGCTGGGGCGGACGCAAGATCGCGCGACGCCTGCTTGATCTGGGCATGACCGGCGTTCCCGCGGCGGCCACGATCACCGAGATCCTTCGCCGTCACGGGATGATCCATCCACACGCGTCCGCGCAGCGCCAGCACTGGCAGCGCTTCGAACATGCGTATCCGAATTCGCTCTGGCAGATGGATTTCAAGGGCGATTTCGCGACGCTGGAGACGGGGCGCTGCTCCCCGCTCACGGTGCTGGACGATCACTCGCGGTTCAACATCGTGCTGGCGGCCTGTTCGCGAACCACCACCGAGGTCGTGCGCACGGAGCTGGAGCGGGCGTTCCGCTGCTACGGTCTGCCCGTGCGTATCAATACGGACAATGGCGCGCCGGGGGCGCCCAGCGCCCCACGGCAGCTCACCGAGCTCGCGGTATGGCTGATCAGGCTGGGAATCCGCGTGAGCTACAGCCGGCCGTATCACCCGCAGACCAATGGCAAGGATGAGCGGTTTCATCGCACGCTGAAGGCCGAAGTGCTCGAGCGTCATGCGTTCACCACGCACGCCCATGTGCAACGGGAGCTCGAGCGCTGGCGCCAGGTGTACAACACCGAGCGTCCGCACGAGGCGCTCGATATGGCCACTCCGCTCACGCGTTACAGGCCCAGCGAGCGGGCCATGCCCGAGCGGCTGCTGGAGCCTGAGTACAGCCCCGACGATGAAGTGTTACGGGTCAATGCAAGCGGCGTGGTGCGCTTCCGGGATCGGGTGCTGCGCCTGTCGGTTGCGCTCAAGGGACTGCGCGTGGCTGTGCGCCCGAAGCCCGATACGGACGGCGTGTATGAGTTCTGGTATGCCCATCACCGCGTCGCCAGACTTGACCTGAAGACCACAAAACCGTAACCATCAGGTGTCAACGATGTCCCCGTACATGTGTCAACCATGTCTCCAGTCTGTACACGCGAGCAAAGAAAAGTAGGTGCGGTCCCGCACAGGGACGATCCAGGCAGACCAGCGTGAATACAGGACGCGCACGCCACGCCAGGCGCAACCAAACCAACACCGCGAGCACCGCCGAACGCACCCGGTCCCGCACAGGGACGATCCAGGCAAACCACCGGGAAAACAGGCCACGCACGCCAACATAAAACCAACCAACCACAACAATCACCCCAAAACCCCCACCTCCCCAACCACCCCCACAACACACCCCCGCAAAACCGCCAAATCAACAGGCGTCAAAACACACCCGTCATAACCCGCCGGATCCCCGGCATACGCTGCCACCGGAAGCACAACCGCCGAAACCGCAATCACCGGGCACCCCGGCCACCCAAACCGGATCTCCCGCAACACGATCATCCCGTCGATGCCGGGCATCATAGGATCGGTCACCACAAGATCCGGCCTCGGCAGATCCTTGCGCGCCACACGCGCCAACATCTCCATCGCGTCGCCGACGGTTTCGACGGTGAACCCCAGACCGCTGAATTCATCGACCAGAAACGCCCGTATCCCGGCCGAGTCCTCACCGATCAACACCCGCCGTCCATTCCCGTCGATAGCCGGCAACACCTCGACCGGATCCGCCGCCTCGTCGGCGGCAAGCTGCGCTTCATCCACGACCGCCACGGGTACGCTCAGGCTGACCGTCGTGCCCACGCCCAACGTACTGTCCAGCGATAACGTGCCGCCCATCCGCGTGACCCACTGCTTGACGATAGCGAGCCCCAGGCCGATGCCCGACGCGCGACGCGCGGCGTCGAGCCGGGCGAACGGCTCGAAAATCCGCGCCTGGTCGGCGGCGGCAATTCCGCAACCGGTATCCGCGACGGACATCGTCAGCAACACGGAACCATGCGTTCCCGTCGATATTTCGGGTACGTGGCGGCAGTCGATATACAACGCAATCCGGCCATCCAGCGTGAACTTCGACGCGTTGTCGATCAGGTTCGACAGCACCTGCGCAATCCGCTTCTCGTCGAGCGCAAGAAGCGGCGGCAACGCGCCGGTGATCGTGAACGCAAAGCGGTGTCCGCGCTCGCGTGCGACGCGCTCGGCCTGCCGCGCAATCCCGTCGAACAACGCATGCGTGTAGACCGGCGCAAGCCGTAACGCGTCCGGATCACCGCCGTCCGCGTAATCGATCAGATCGTTCACCATCGTCAACATCTGATTCGCGCTGCGCCGGATGATCCGACCGCGATCGGCGTCGTCGCGACCGGCGGCCTGCTCGAGATCGGCAAAACCGATGATCGACGTCAGCGGCGCGCGCAACTCGTGCGTCACTCGCGCCAGAAAATCCGTCTTCGCGCGATTCGCGTCGCTCGCATCCAGCAACGCAATCTGCAACGCGTGCGTGCGCGTGTCGAGCGCGCGTTCGAGGCGGGTCTGTTCACGTGTGCCGGCGTCGAGCAAGGCCTGCTGCGCCGCCCGCTGTTCGCGCTGCAACATGTGCGACCGCGCGCCTGCGATCAGCGCGATCATCAGCAGGAACGGCAGGCTCGAAGCCCACGCGATCCCGTCGAAATCCAGCCACGTCTGCGGCAACAGACCGTGCAGGTCGCCGATCGGCAACGCCACGGTCGCACAGCCGATGGCCAATGCCAGCAGCACGATCCGCGCATCGGGCAGGCCGCGACGCCAGCCGTCGAACATCGATACGACCCACACGACGTTGCACACCCACATCGTCGCGATCAGCGCGCTGTGCGCCGCGCGGAATTCGCCGAAACCGGTCCACGCGCAGAGCACGCCCAGCGCGGCGAGCATCGCGCGGTAAGTCCACTTCCACACCGGCACGCGATCCAGCCCGGCGAAGGCCGCCGCCATCGCGCTGAAACAGACCGTCGCGGCCGCCGACAGCATGTCCGGCGCGCGCAATGCCCAATCGCCGCCGTCGATGGAGAAAGCGCGGTACATGTCGCCTCGACATGCGAGATCGTGCGCAATCTCGAACAGGATGCTCGCGGCCATCAACAGGAAAACACGGTCGCGGCGCGTAATGCCGAGAAACAGCGTGGACAGCGCAATCGTCAGCAGCGCGCCGTCGAGCAGCATTTCGAGCATCGACGCATGCAGTTCGCTGGCGCGGAAAGCGTCCGGCGCCCACAGCGTGGCGTCGAGATGGATCGGGGTGCGGCTTTGCACGCGCACCACGAAGCGGGTCTGCTCGCCGGGCGCGAGCGTCACGGGAAACACCGGCAACGCGGTGTTCACCGGTCGCGCGGACAAAGGACGTCGGATGCCCGCCGCAATCGATTCGATCACGCCGTGCGCGTTCGATCCGACCACACCGAGCCGGTAATAGCAAATGTCGTCGACATCCGCCGCGCCGACCGACAGCCAGCGCGTCACCGGTTGTGTGCTGCGGTTCACGAGCGTGCCGGCGAGCCAGAACGCAGAGCGCGAGTCGCCATGGTCCAGCGCGGCCGGCGTCGCCGGGCGCCAGCCGCGATCGCGGTCGAGCACGTGTGCAGCGTCGAGCGACGCGGTGCGGTCTTCGAGCAACGATAACTGTCCGGCCAGCGGCAATCGCGTATCGACACGCGCGATGTCCACGATCGACGACATCGGTGCCGTGGCGGCGTCGAAGGTCGTTGCGGCGCACGACGTTGGCCACGAAAGCGTCGAACACACGGCCAGCAGACTCAGCGAAATCAACCCGCACGAGCGGGAAAAGCCATCGATGCGTGCGACGCATGCGTTACGTGCAGCGCGCAACGCGCCGCCAATCCAGTGCTTCAACGTCATTCAGCGCGATCCATGCCTTGTCTGAAACTGCGGGGCGGCACGCCGAAGCATGCGCGAAACGCGGTCGAAAAATATGCCACCGATCCATCGCCGAAGAACCGTGCGATGGGCCGGATGTCCCGCGAGTTGTCGCGCAACGGCCGTCGCGCGTCGATCGAAAAAGTGCGGTGAGTCATGGCCGCTATTTTTTCACAGAGACCGTATGCGAGCGCGGCGCGCCGCCATGCGCGGCGACGCGAAAACAGTGTCCGTCAGCCACGCTTTTTCATGCGTGCGCGACGCGCCGCCGTCGCCCGCGATTCGCGCGCTCCGCTACGCTCGACAGGCGTTGCGCGGCGTCTGCGAGGTGTCTGCGCACAGTGGCGGGAGGCGTCGATGCGATGCGCCGACACCTCGAATCGCCGCTGCGGCGGTAAGAGTTTGAAAGACAACTGTGTCTATTCGACCAGGTTGCGCAGCCGCCCGGATGATGGATCCGGAAGAGGGCGCAGTCACCCGGCGGCATATTTCGCATCGAGCGAATCGAATAACGGCTTTCCGACGAGGCGCTGCCGCTCGCCGAACGGCACCACCAGATCCGGGTCCTCGTCGAGCTTGCCGTCGTCGCGCAAGCGTCCCAGTGCGCGCTGCATCCCCAGCACCGCGCCCTGCAACGCCGCATTGGCGTACAGCACGACGCCATAACCGAGCGCCGCAAGTTCGCGCTGCGGCGTGGTCGGCGTCTTGCCGCCGATCACGATGTTCAGCAACAACGGCGCATCGAACATCGCGGGCATCCGCGCGATTTCGTCGGGTGTCTCCACGGCTTCGATAAACAGCACGTCGGCACCGGCTTCGGCAAAGCGGTGCGCACGCTCGATCGCGTCGTCGAAACCATGCACTGCCGCCGCATCGGTGCGCGCGACGATCAGCAGGTTGCTGTCCTCGCGGGCATCGACGGCCGCGTGTAGTTTGCCGACCATTTCCGCGGTCGGGATCACCTGCTTGCCCGCGAAATGTCCGCATTTTTTCGGCATCACCTGATCTTCGAGCTGGATCGCGTCCGCGCCC
Organism: Paraburkholderia sp.; assembly: GCF_028283785.1. Lineage (GTDB taxonomy): Bacteria > Pseudomonadota > Gammaproteobacteria > Burkholderiales > Burkholderiaceae > Paraburkholderia. Next base: position 1,278,311 of record NZ_JAPWKB010000019.1, read on the forward strand.
GCGCGCTCCAGCGCGCGGATCGTGTGACGCACGTTCAGCGCATTGCCGAAGCCCGTATCCGCATCGACGATCAGCGGCAACTCGACCGCGTCGCGTATCCGCGTGGTGTGTCCGGCCATCTCGTTCAGACCGATAAAGCCCAGATCGGGCAGGCCCAGCGACATATTGGTCACGCCGGCACCGGTGAGATACAGCGCTTCGAATCCGCTATCGGCGGCGACGCGCGCCGCCAGCGCGTTGAATGCGCCGGGCACGATAAGCGCATTGCGCTGGTCGATGCGGGCGCGGAAAGCGGCGCGACGTCGCGCGGTCGAGGTTGGCATGACAGGCTCCTTCAATAAGACGCAAAGCGCGACGGAAAGGCGGCGAAAGGGAATCGCAAAACACGCGTTGCCGTCGACGGAAACGCGCGTCGAGACGCGCGCTTCAGGTCTTAGTGCATGATTCGGGCCATGCAAATAGCAACTTTTATCAGACGTTAAAAAACGTTTAAGAATCATGAAGATAGTTCGTGTTTACGTGATCTGAAAGGGAATTGACATGGTTTCATCGTTTCATCAAACTGTTTCAGTCATCTCGGTGAAACACGACGGAACAGTCCCATGGTTGCGCATTCCGCTTCGCTGCCGCACGGCGCTCCGCTCGCCGCTGCGCGTCCCGGCATTGCCGTGGTCAGCATCAGCCGCCTGCAGTCGCTGTGCGAGGCGGTCGCGCCGCGCTATCAGCACAGCGCGCGCATCTTCCCGCTGCGCGAGGGCTACGGCGCGGCGGTCACTGCGCTCGAGGCGCATCTCGAAGGCGGCACGGTCGATGTCGTGATCGCGGCGGGGTCGAACGGCGCATATCTGCGCGATCATCTGCCGGTGCCGGTCGTCACCGTCAAGGTCAACGGTTTCGACATCATGCAGGCGATCGCACAGGCAAGCGCCGCGCATCCCGGCCAGCCAATCGGACTCGTGCTGCACGATGCGATCTCGTCGGAGATCGACGAACTGCGCGCATGGCTGAACGTCGACATCCTTCAGCGTGCGTACCGTTCGGTCGACGAGGTGCGCGGTGCCGTCAACGATCTCGCCGCGCGCAATTGCGCAGCCATCATCGGTCCGGGCATGGCCTGCGATTTCGCGGAACGCGCGGGCATCGAAAGCGTGTTCCTGTATTCGCTCGGCGCGGTGGACGAAGCGTTCAGCCACGCGGTCGAACTCGCGCGCGTGAGCCGCGACAAGGAATCGAAACGCGTGCGCCTGAATACGATCGTCGCGCATCTGCGTGACGGCGTGGCCGCCTTCGACGACAGCGGCCGTCTCGAAGCGGTCAATCCGGCGATGCTGTCGCTGCTCGGTCTGTCGGACCCGGCGCAGGCGGAACTGGCGTTGACCGCGCGGATCGGACGTTTTCTGCGTGACGGCGGCACCCGCGGCACGCCGATCGAAGACAGCATCGAACATATCGACGGCCGCGCGCTCAGCATTACCTGCATGCCGATCACCGAACACGGCGCGCGGACCGGCGCGGTGCTGACGGTGCAGGATGCGCTCGTCGCGCAACGGATCGACCGCACGCTGCGCACCAGCCAGCGGCCGCGCAACCTCGTCGCGCGACATCGGTTGGGAGATCTGGTCGGTGCGTCGGCGGCGATGGACAAGGTCCGCCGTCTCGCGTTGACGGGCGCGGTCCACGACGCCACCGTGCTGCTGACGGGCGAGAGCGGCACCGGCAAGGAACTGGTCGCGCAAGGTATCCATAGCGCGAGCCGCCGGCGCGGCAATCCGTTCGTCGCGTTCAACTGCGCGGCGCTGCCCGAAGGGCTGATCGAGAGCGAGCTGTTCGGCCATGAAGAAGGCGCGTTCACGGGCGCGCGTCGCGGCGGCAAACCGGGGCTGTTCGAAACGGCGCATACCGGGACGATCTTTCTCGACGAAATCGGTGAAATGCCCGCGTCGCTGCAAAGCCGCTTGCTGCGCGTGCTGCAGGAGCGTTACGTGGTCAAGCTCGGCGCGACCCAGGCCACGCCGGTGGACGTGCGCGTGATCGCGGCGACCCATCGCGATCTGAAAGCGCTGGTCGCGCAAGGCAGCTTTCGCGCCGATCTGTACTACCGGCTCAACGTGCTGAATATCCATCTGCCGCCGCTGCGCGACCGGCGCGACGACGTGCGCGAGATCGCGAGCCATCTGCTGGGCGAACTCGTTGCGGAATATGCGCCCGCTGCCGACGCGAATCCGCAACCGCAGACGGAACTGCGCGCGGGCGTGATGACGATGCTGGAGCCGCTGTTCGCGTCGTATGGTTTTCCGGGGAATGTGCGGGAATTGGGCAATCTGCTGACGCGCGCCGCAATTCACCATGCGGAGCTGAAAAATGGCTCGCGCGACGATCTGCTGGCGGTGTTTCCGGAACTGCTCGACGCGGAGCGCGACGCGCGGCGCGAATATGAGCGCGAGCGCGGTGAGGGCAGTGCGGCCGGCTACGGCGCCGGTGACGACGCCGACGTGCGGCGCTTCGGCGCCGGCGATGCGCCGGTGACATTCGACGACGTGCAGCGCGCGCTGGCCCAATCGAACGGAAACCGCAGCGGCGCGGCAAAACGGCTGGGCATCAGCCGCACCACGCTATGGCGGCTGCTGAAGACGAATCGCGACGGTTCGACCTCGACAGGCGCCTAACCCCACGCACAGCCGCACCCGCGCCGGCGCGTCAGCAATCCTCGACGCCCGGATCGATGCCCATCATTCTGAGCGTGTCGCGCATCAAGTCCTGTTGGGCGCTCATCCACTCGTGCGTGCCGAACGCGAACTCCTTCGGGTCCGATTTGCCCTGCGCCTTGCGAATCGTATCGACGCTCATGCAAAAGGCCAGCGTCTCCAGATATCTGGGATGCGCGGGGCCGAAGGGGATGTCGTTTTCGTTATCCATGCCCCAGGTAACGGCCTGAACCCGACAAACTTTACAAGCGGACAGCATTTGTCCGCCAGCATGGCTGGAACAGTTGATGCGCAAACGTTTTTTAGTCGCGGCCTCAAGTTTTTGAATGCGAGCGTAAAGCCGTGCGGCGTGGGACTATCGACGTGTCGCTGCTTGCGTCGACGCGCGCCCGAGCTTCGGGCCCACCGCATCACCCCATCATGGAGGCGTCGATGAAACTTCGCGTCGGATACGAACTGTCGTACGAGTGCCCGCAGCCCACGCCGATGATGTTGATGCTGAATACGCATTTTTCCCATGCGCAGGATGTCGTCGTCCCGGACTTGCTGGTCACCGATCCGCCAGTGCCGATTGCCCAATATCGCGACGTCTACGGCAATCTGTGTAGCCGTATCGTCGCGCCAACCGGACGTCTGTCGTTGCGCACCACCGCGCTGCTGGATGTGTCCGGCGCATTCGAAACCCGTCCACGCGACGGCTGGGGCCATCCGGTCCAGCAACTGCCCGACGATTCGCTGATCTTTCTGCTCGGCAGCCGTTATTGCGAAACCGATCTGATGGTGGAAATCGCGTGGCAGATGTTCGGCCAGTGCGTGCCGGGGCGCGAAACCGTGCTGGCGATCTGCGACTTCGTGCACCGGCACATCGAATTCGGCTACGAGCATGCGCGCCCGACCAAGACGGCGTGGGAGGCGTATCGCGAACGCAGGGGCGTGTGTCGCGATTACGCGCATCTCGGCGTCACGCTGTGTCGCGCGATGAACATTCCGGCGCGTTACTGCACCGGCTATATCAGCGATGTGGGTTTGCCGCCCGTCACCGCGCCGATGGATTTCGCGGGCTGGTTCGAGGCCTATGTGGGGGGAAGCTGGCAGACCTTCGATCCGCGCAACAACGCGCCGCGCGTCGGGCGGGTGTTGATGGCGCGCGGTCGCGATGCGGCCGATGTCGCGATCAGCAATGCGTTCGGCGCGGCCGTGCTGACGCATTTCGCGGTGCATTGCGACGAGGCGTAGCGACAGCGCGTGCCGTTTGGGCGGTGAGGCGTTCGGGGCAGTCTGAAACGCGCCCGAACCGCCGCGCCCGAAAACCGGCACGCGGCTCACGGTCCGCAGCACTGCCCGCAGCCCGGAAACGCGTCAATCCGCCTGGCGTTTCTCTTCGAGCGCCAACCGGCAATCGCCAAGCACTTCCCTGACGAGGGTGGCCTGGTAATCGAGGTCGTCGGTATCGAGGATTTCTTCTACGGCGTCGCGTGCCCAGACGGCATCGACGAAACCGGCATGCTGCCGGGCGATATCTTGTGCGATGGCGGACAACCTGGCGACGGTCAGCCACTCGGCTTGCCGCTTGTGCCGATCGAGCCATTTATGCGCAGCCTGCACGTGAAAATCCGCAGACGGCCAGGACTCGTTCAGATAGTACGCGCCGAGATTTCCGCAGGTGAGCCAGCACAGCAGCTCAACACGGTCTCGCGGACTGAGGTGGTGGCGCACTTCATCCATAGCGACGCTCTCGAAGAATCATTGAGTTCGGTCTACCGCTCGCGGTAAACCACGTCTCCTACGGCAAAAAGATACCACGCCAATGCACAAAAAAAGCATCCCATTCGGGGAAATACCGTTCTCGTGAAACCCGCGCGTGCGCTCGCCCACACGCGCGCGCGACGCGACGGCCGGCTTAGCGTCGCGCGCCACTGCGACGCGGCATCGGACGGGGTGTCGAAGGCGGCAAGAATTCGGGCACGGTGGCGAGCAGTTGCTCGCGTATCCACGTATGCGCGGGCGTGCCCGCATGGCGCGTGTGCTGATAGATTTTCAGCGTGTAGCGCGGCATCGCGAACGGCATGGCGAACAGCGTGACCGGCGCGGCGTCCTGCAAGGTCAGCGCGGCGTGACGCGGCACCGTCATCAGTAGATCCGAATGCGCGATGATGAACGGCGCGACCAGCACCGTCGGTAATTGCACGGCCACTTCGCGCGCCACGCCGAGCCGTTCGAGCACGAGATCGACGGAGCCGCGCGCCTCGTTCCACGGCGTGACCACCACGTGCCGCGCGGCCAGATACTGCGCAAGGCTCAATTTGCGGCGGATCGACGGATGCTGCCGGCTCGCGATCACCACGTAATCGTCGGCGAACCAGTCGGCGCTTTCGACGCCGGGCGGCAACGGCAATTCGTCTTCCTCATAACCGAGCGAGAAATCGATCCGGCCCGACGCCAGTTCTTCCGCCGATTCCCGGCCGCGCGAATGCACGACCTTGAAGCGCAGTTTCGGCGCCGCCGTCTGCATCCGCGCGATAAACGCCGGCAGGATCGCGAACGCGGTGTAGTCGGTGGCGGCGAACACGAAGGTGCGGTCGCTATCGGCGGGATCGAAGCGGCGCGCGGGCGCGAGACCGGCGTGCAGCAAGCCGAGCGCCTCGCCGATCGGGCGCATCATCCGTTCGGCGGCAGCCGTGGGCCGCATTTCGTTGCCGATCCGCACGAACAGTTCGTCGGCGAGCGCGTCGCGCAACCGTGCCAGCGCATGACTGAGCGCCGACGCGCTGATTGCCAGCTCGTCGGCGGCCAGCGTCACCGAGCGATGACGGACCAGCGCATCGAACACCAGCAACAGGTTCAGATCCAGCCGGCGAAGGTCTTGATGCATGCTATTCATCTTGCGTTGAAGAAAATGCAGTATATGCAGCTTCGCTTTCGCCTACCATCGTCGTCCGGCTGTTGCCTCATCACAGGAACCGATTCACGCATATGACATTCGAGACACTCCATATCCGGCCCGCCGTCGCTGACGATGCGGCGCTCATCCTGCGTTTCATCACCGAACTCGCGGTCTACGAAAAGGCCGAGGATCAGGTCGCCGCAACCGTTGGCACGATCACCTCGTCGCTATTCGGCGCGCACTCGCCCGCGAAGGCGCTGATTTGCGAACTCGACGGCAAGCCGGTCGGTTTCGCCGTCTACTTTTTTTCGTATTCGACCTGGCTCGCGAAACCCGGCCTCTATCTCGAAGACCTGTACGTGTCACCGGATGCGCGCGGCGTCGGTGCAGGCAAACGTCTGTTGCAGCATCTGGCGGGCATCGCGGTGGAAACCGGTTGCGGGCGTTTCGAATGGAGCGTGCTCGACTGGAACGAACCGGCGATCGGCTTCTACCGGTCGATCGGCGCGCAACCGCAGGACGAGTGGATTCGATACCGGATGGAAGGCGACGCGATCCGCGCGTTCGCGACGTCGCCGGATGGGGCGGGTTGAGCAAGTTGCGCTGAGATGATCGCCAGCGGTATCGCGATGGGGCGCGCTGACGTCATCCGGTGACGACGCGGCAGACGCGCCGTCACCGGTCAGGGCGTTTGCGCTTCGATCGACTGCGCTGCTGCTGCCGACGCGGGGCGCCAGCGCACGGTCGCCAGCAGCGATGCGGCCACGATCAGCCCGCCGCCGAGCCACGCGCGCGTCGCGATCGACTCGCCCAGCCACACGCACGCGAACACTGCGCCAAACGCCGGTTCGCTGCCCATCAGCAAGGCCACGCGGGTCGGACTGCTGCGCTTGATCGCGTAGTTCTGCGCGAAGAATGCGAACAGCGTGCACGCAAGAATCAGATACACGACGCTGAACCAGAATCCGCTGTGCGCCGCGAACGACGGCACATGACGCCACTGATCCGGCGCCACCGTCAACGCCGCCACGACGCTGCCGATCGCCACCACGCCCGATTGCACGGCCGTCACCGTCAGCGGCGGCAACGCGGAAGTGCGCATCACGCGCCGCGTCAGACACACGTTCAGCGCGCGCAGCAATGCCGCCGCGAGAATCAGCAGATCGCCGGTGTTCAGCGTCAGCGACACATCGCCGGCAAGCAGCCACGCACCGACCAGCGACAACGACACCGCAGCCCATTCGATGCCGCCGGGCTTGCGCTTGAGCAGCGGCCATTCGAGCAGCGGCGTCAGCACCACGCACAGGCTGATCAGAAACGCGGCATTCGCGGCACGCGTCAGCAACACGCCGAAGGTCTCGCACAGAAAAATCGCGAACAGCACCCCGCCCGCACCGACGACGCCGCGCAGCGTGCGCGCGTCCGCGTGACGAAGCGCGCGCAGCGACGGCGACAGCAACGCGAACGTGATGCCGAAGCGCAGCGCAAGCAGGCCAAGCACCGGATAGAACACGAGGGCGCTTTTGACGACGCCGTAACTGGTTCCCCACACGACGGCGACCGCCAGCAGCATCAGATCGGACCACAGCGCGACGCGTTCGTGGCGACGCGCGGGCGACCGCGAAGCGGGGTGAAACGGATGCGACGGTTGGCTCATGACACGATGTCCGAAAGGAAAGCGATGGCGGGACATGCATTGTCAGTCGTTGCATACACGATGATAATCGGGTTAGCGCGCACAGCCTTTGTGTCGCAAATGCATTAATCCCGATGACCGGAGTGACGGTGAATCCAGCAGAACTGTTTGCGTTACTGCCCGATATGGCGGTGTTCGCGCGCGTCGTCGATGCGGGCAATTTCTCGGTGGCGGCACGGCAACTCGGCAGCACGCCGTCCACGGTCAGCCGCCAGATCAAGCGTCTCGAAGAAGCGCTCGCCACGCGCTTGCTGGAGCGCTCGACGCGCAAGGTGCGGGTGACGGAATCGGGCGCGCAGGTGGTGCGCTACTGCCGCGACATGGTGAGCGCGGCATCGGCGGCGGTGGATTCGGCGGGACAACTGGTCGGCCGGCCGCAGGGCAAAGTCCGTTTGAGCGCGCCGACCGCGTATGCGAAATCGGTGATTCATCCGCTGGTGCCGGATTTTTTGCGCACTTACGCCGAGGTCGATCTGCAATTGCAATTCAACGATCACGACGTCGATCCGCTCGACAGCGATGTCGATCTCGTGATCCGTCTAACCGCGCATCCACCGCAAGGTCTCGCGGGACGACGAATCAGTACGGTGCGATGGGTTCTGTGCGCGTCGCCGGCGTATTTGCTGGCACGCGGCACGCCCGACCATCCGCGCGATCTCGCGCAACACGATTGCCTGTACCTCGGCGAGACCGCCGACGACAACCGCTGGCGTTTCAGCCGCGCCGGCGAGACGCTGACGATCGACGTTCACGGCCGCTACATCGCGAATCACGCGGGCGCGCGACTCGAAGCGGCGCAACAGGGTTTAGGGATTGCGACCTTGCCCGAATTCGCAACCGGCGAAGCGCTCGCGAGCGGTGCGCTGGTACAGGTACTGGCCGACTGGACGCTCGATGCGCGCGCGTACGTCGGTTCCGTCTGGTTGCTGTACCCGCCGAACCGTTTCCTGCCGCCGAAAGTGCGCGTGTTGATCGATTATCTGGCGCAGCGGCTGGATCAGCACGGCGGCGCAAGCGCGGCAACGTGCGCGACGTGATGTCGTGAAACGACGCGTGACGTCACGTCTACCGACATCAGCCGGGCGGCGGCGGACGGTCGCAATCACCCGGTCCGGGCGGCGGAGGCGGTTGCGACGCGTCGCCGAATCGGGGCGGGCCGGGCGGGCGGCCACGTTGCGGACCGGAGGCGTTTTGAGGCGCGTTCGCTCCATTGGGTCCACCCGGTCCACCTGGCCCGCCCGGTCCACCGAATCCGCCGTTCGCGCCTGGCGGCCACGGCGGCGGCATGCCGCACGGCGGCCGACGGTTGATCTCGGCACCAGCGTCGCTTGTCGGTTTGGGCGTCACGCGTTGCACGGAGACGTCGGTGGCGCTTTGCAAGCGGTGATTCGCGATATCCGCGTAGACATGCGACATCAGCGAATCCGGTTCCAGCGTGAATTGCTGCGTGCCCGTCAACCGGCCGCGTTCGTAGACGTGCTGGACCGGCGATACGCACGGCAGCGAGCACGACACGATCACCTGACGTTGTCCGTTGGTCTCGCCGATCTGCACGCTCGGCAGCGCATCGACATCGCCGACGAAACGGACCAGTTCGAGCGAGCCGGTTTGCGGCTCACGATACACATAGGCCTGGCCCATCTGCCCGACGTAGTTCGCGGCCGGCTCCGGCGCCGACGTCGCAGCCGATGCCGGCGTGACGGCCTGCGTTGCGGTTTCCTGGTGACACGCCGTCAGCAGCAGGCTTGCGGGGAGCAGGATGATCGGCAGCAAGACGCGATGGATCGGGCTGCGGTGGCGGATTCGTGTGGACATTGCGGGATTTTTACATAGGTTTTTACGCGGCCGGTCACTCCGTGGGAACGGCGTAAGGCTTTTTGCGGCGAAGGACGGCGGCGTCGGTGCGGCGCGCGGGTTGTTGCGGGAAAGCCCGCGTCGCAACGTAGCCGGATCTACCGCGTGTCAACGGCCCAGATAAAACGCCGTTTTTCCGGTCGCACCGTTCGCCACGACCTCCGCCGGCGTACCGCACACCACCAGCTTGCCGCCCTGATCGCCCGCGCCGGGACCGATGTCCAGGATCCAGTCGCTCTGCGCCGCGACCCGCATGTCGTGCTCGACCACGACGACCGAATTCCCGGCGTCCACGAGCCCCTGAAGCTGCACCATCAGCCGGTCGACATCGGCCGGATGCAGGCCGGTGGTCGGCTCGTCGAGGATATAAAGCGTCTCGCCACGTTGGGCGCGCTGCAATTCGGTGGCGAGCTTGATGCGCTGCGCTTCGCCGCCGGATAGCTCGGTGGCCGGTTGCCCCAGCCGCAAGTATCCCAAACCAATATCGCGCAATACCGTCAACGCGCGCATCACCTGAGCCTCGTCGGTGAAAAATGCGCACGCGGCGTCGACGGTCATCGCCAGCACGTCGGCGATCGTGCGCTCGCGCCATCTGACTTCGAGGGTTTGCGGGTTGTATCGCGTGCCGTGACAGGTCGAACACGGCGCGTACACGCTCGGCAGGAACAGCAGTTCGACGCTGACGAAACCTTCGCCCTCGCAGGTCGGACATCGCCCTTGCGCGACATTGAACGAAAACCGTCCTGCGCCATAGCGGCGTTTGCGCGACATCGGCGTGTCGGCGAACAGCTTGCGCACGTGATCGAAGAGCCCCGTGTAAGTCGCGAGATTCGAGCGCGGCGTGCGGCCGATCGGCTTTTGATCGACGCGCACGAGTCTTCGTATCGACGCCATCCCGTCGACGATCTCGCCGCCCGTCGGCATTTCTGCCGACGCGAGAAGGGGATCGAGTTCGTCTTCTTCGACGGGATCGAGTGCACGGCCTAGTTGCGCCGACACCAGTTCCGGCAGCGCCTGGCTGACGAGACTCGATTTGCCCGAGCCGGAGACGCCCGTCACGGTCGTGAAGCAGCCCAGCGGAAACGCGACATCGAGGTCGCGCAAGTTGTTGCGCGTGATGTGCGCAAGCCGCAGCCAGCCGTTCGGCGCGCGCGGTTTTCGGGTGGCCGTCTTTCTGGGTGCTTCGAGTGCTTCGAGCGCTTCCGATGCGAACAGATACCGCCGCGTCTGCGACGCTTTCACCGTCTTCAAACCGTCGGGCGGTCCGCTATAGATCACATGACCGCCAGCTTCTCCAGCAGCGGGTCCGACATCGACCAGCCAGTCGGCGCGACGCATCATCTGCACGTCGTGTTCGACGACGAACAGCGAATTGCCCGCCGCCTTCAGTCGCTGCAACGCGCTGAACAGCGCTTCGCCATCGGCGGGATGCAAACCGGCCGACGGTTCGTCGAGCACGTAGACCACACCGAATAATTGCGACGACAGTTGCGTGGCGAGCCGCAAGCGTTGCAGTTCGCCGGACGACAAGGTCGGCGTACTGCGTTCGAGCGCGAGATAACCGAGCCCGAGATCGATCAGCGTGGTCAACCGTTCGAGCAGTTCGGCCGCAATCCGCTGCGCCGCGACGCGTTTCTCTTCGGACAGATTCGGCGTGCGCCGCACATCGGGCGATGCCGCATGCGCGGAGCCACCGGCCGCCACTCGCCGACGGGTCGCCGCACGAATCGCCGCGCGCGTCAGCACGTCGTCCGCCGCTGCTGCCGATGCAGACGCGGACGCCTCGTGCGCCGCGTGCCAGTCGCCGCGCGCGATCGGCGCAAGAATCGCGGCAAGCGCGGCGATCGGCAGTTGCAAAAACTCGCCGATATCGAGGCCGGCGAAGCTCACCGACAACGCTTCCGGCTTCAGACGCTTGCCATGACAGCTCGCGCATTCGCTGCCGACCATATATCGCGACACGCGCTTTTTCATCAGCGCGCTTTGCGTGTTCGCGAACGTGTGCAGCACATAGCGGCGCGCGCCGGTGAAGGTGCCCTGATAGCTGGGTTCGGCCTTGCGCTTTAGCGCCGCGCGCGTTTCCTTCGGCGTGAGTCCGGCGTAGACGGGCACGGTGGGCGTGTCGTCGGTGAACAGGATCCAGTCGCGATCTTTCTTCGGCAGATCGCGCCACGGCGTATCGACGTCGTAGCCGAGCGTGACCAGAATGTCGCGCAGATTCTGTCCATGCCATGCGGGCGGCCATGCCGCGATCGCGCGCTCGCGGATGGTCAGCGAGTCGTCGGGCACCATCGAACGCTCGGTGACTTCGTACACGCGGCCCAGCCCGTGACAGGCCGGACACGCGCCCTGAACCGTATTCGGCGAGAAGTCCTCGGCGAACAGCATCGGTTGTTTCGGTGGATAGTGGCCGGTGCGTGAATACAGCATCCGCACCAGACTCGACAAGGTCGTCACGCTGCCGACCGACGATCGCGCGTTCGGCGTGCCGCGTTGCTGTTGCAGTGCGACGGCGGGCGGCAATCCTTCGATCGCATCGACTTGCGGCACGCCGACCTGATCGATCAAGCGGCGCGCATACGGCGCGACGGATTCGAAATAGCGCCGCTGCGCTTCCGCGTACAAGGTGCCGAACGCGAGCGACGATTTGCCCGAACCGGAGACGCCGGTGAACACGACGAGCGCATCGCGCGGAATCGCGACATCGACGTTCTTCAGATTGTGTTCGCGCGCGCCGCGCACCCGCACGAAGCCGTCGTGCAACGGCGTCGTGGCGGGTGCATCGGCGGCGTCGCGGCTGGCGTTACGGGTGGCCATCCGGCTGGCCGGCTAGATGATCAGCCGCGAGATCTTCGAGCCTTCCAGCGACACGCCCGCCATCAGACCCGCGTTGGTCAACACGAAGGCTTCGACAGGACTGGTGGCGGTGGAGGTATCGACATTGCCGTTCGCGCCGATCTTCAGCACGGCAACGGTCGCATCGACGCCAGCGGCCCAGCCCTGGCTGCTGGTGAATTTCGACAGCGCTTCCTGCGTCATGAACAGCATGACGATCGCTTTCGATTGCGCGCCGATCTGCGGTCCGAACGATGCGGCGGCGATGCTGTAGTAGCCCGCCGTGCGGCCGCCGATTCGCAATGCGCCCTGGCCGTATTGACCGCCGACCCAGAAACCCGCCGAGATCACTTCAGGGAAAACCAGTGCGCCTTGCGCTTTGGCGAGCAGTTCGCGCGAGCCGTGCACGGATTCGGTCAGACGGGCGAGCGTGGCGTCCGCGCCGGCGTCGATGGTCTGACGTTTGCCGGCATTGGCCGACGGCGATGCGTCGGACGAAGGCGAGGTGGTCGTGCAGCCCGTGAGCGCCGACGTGCCGATGAGGGCGCCCGCGGCCAGCAGCGTGGTGCTGGAAAGAATGAATTGTCGGCGTTGCATCTGTTCCCCTTGTTGTGATGGTATCGGCGATATCGCCGTGACTTTGTCCGCTGTCGGGTCAGCACGATTGCGCGTGCTGTTGGGCAGACAGGTCAAGGGGGCAGAAGGTTCCTCGTTCGCGCCGGACTCAGGCGACGCGGAGTACGTTGAGCGCAGTGAGCGCGCGCATCATCGTGTAGGCGGCCCGGATCGCGGTTTCGAACGACGATTCCTTTGCCATCTGCCGACAGTCGACGAAGATCGTCCACGACACGCCTTCGCGTTCGCAGAGCACACGCCGCTCTTCCATCATGTGCGCATACCAGCGCCAGATACGCACCTGTTCGGCGTTTTTGATGTCCTCGACGGTGCCTGCAGCGGCCGGGCGCACCCGCGCGGATTCAAATGGAAGTGGACTAGTCATCGTCTGACCTCGGAAAAAGTAATGTATTGCGTGTTGCAGATGCTGGACATGTCTGTATTACGTCCAAAACCGTCGTTCCTTGAACGACCGCGCTTCGTGCGCGATTCGTCTGTAGCAGTTCGCGTGCCACCTCGCCTTTTTAAGCTGCGGCTTACCCGCAAACCGCACCGGCTCTCGCTCTCCGGAAAGCCGCGTACACCGCGCTTTTCGGGAATTGGAGGGCACCGTGTGGAGCCGTCCGGAAAAGAAGGGCATGATTGCGCGTAACTTCGTCATCGCCACTCACCGGATTTCCCATGAAAGCTAACTCCGACGAACTGGGCGTGTTCGTCACGGTGGTCGAGGCGGGCTCGCTGACGGCCGCGTCCCAGCAACTCGATCTGGCGCCGTCCGCGGTCAGCCGCACGGTGTCGAAGCTCGAGGAAAAGCTCGGCGTCACGCTGTTGAACCGCACCACGCGCCGGATGAACCTGACCGAAGAGGGCGCGTTTTTCTTCGCGCAGGCAAAGGACATCCTGCAACGGATGGACGCGCTCGAAGAACATCTGAGCGCGCGCCAGCACAGTCCGGTCGGCCGCTTGCGCATCAACGCGGCGACGCCGTTCATGCTGCACGCGGTCGTGCCGCACATCGACGCGTTTCGCGCGCTGTATCCGGACATCGAACTGCAACTCAACACCAACGAACTGAATATCGATCTGCTCGCCGAAAGCACGGATATCGCGATCCGGATCGGCGCGCTCAGCGATTCGACCTTGCACGCGCGATCGCTCGGCGCGAGTACGCTCAACGTGCTCGCGAGTCCCGACTACCTCGCGAAGCACGGCGCGCCCACTCACGTCGACGCGTTGACGTCGCACACCTTGCTCGGTTTCACCGAACCGGATTTCCTCAATACCTGGCCGCTTCGGCATCAAGGCGGTGACGCGTTGCAGATCGCGCCGGCGCTGCGCGCGTCGAGCGGCGAGACGATCCGGCAGCTGGCGCTCGCAGGGCAGGGGATCGCATGCCTCGCCGGCTTCATGACCGCACGCGATATCGAAAGCGGGCGGCTGGTGCCGGTTTTGCCGGACTACCTCGTTACGCAGCTTCAACCCATCCACGCGGTGTACTACCGCAACAGCACGCTCGCACTGCGGATTCGCTGCTTCCTCGACTTTATGCAGGAGCGCTTGACAGGTTACTGGGAGCCGCACGAAGAATCCTGAAATTATCTGAAAGTGGCCTGTTTTCAGGTACTTTCCGATGCGCTCGCCATCTCGCCGCTGTGCGGATCGAGTGGATCGCGCATACAGGTGGTTTGCCATGCGGTCGGACGCAACGTCTGATTGCCCGTCCTTCGATGCGGCGGCGGCACGTAGGTTTCTGCCGGATCGTCACGGTCCGCGCCGAATATCCGCGAGAAAACTTCGTAGACCACGGCATAAACCTGCTGCTGATCGACGAGTCGCGCGGCAACCGGCGACATGCTTCGCTCGTCCGTCAAACGCTGGAAAATTCGCGCAATGTCGGGCATCCCGGTTTGCAGTGAATGCGTCAACGTCGCGATGGGCGGCTCTTTCGCGGGCTCGGCCGGGTTATACAGCCCCGTCGTGCCAATCGCGAGCAGCGCCGCGCAAAGCGCCGCCAGGCCGACGCGCAGCAATGCGGGCAGATGACGTTGTTTCATGGTGGCGCTTCTTGAAAGTGGCGTTGCCGGGTGCGGCGCACGCGTGTTGATCGGGTGGTGCATGTGAGGTTTTATCGGCGCACGACGGCGAAACCTGGTGTTTCGCAAGAATCCGAAAGCAAGCGCGCGAAACCCCGTCCAGCGGGGCGCTGCGAAAAAAATCAAAAAAATTTCGACGATCGCGGAATAGATCGCGACCTCGTGTGTTTGCCCCTGCATGGAAGCGAGATTCAGCGTCACGAATAAACGGATCGCGTAACCAGTCATGCATATGTCGGCCGAATAAAATCATCGAACGACACTGGAATAGAACCCGATCAGCTGTGTTTGCCACGATACACACCCAGCGATCATCAACCCAACATAGTTAGGATCTCCAAATGAAAACCCGCCTCGTAGTTGCACTCGCTGTTATCGCGTCGACTTCGTTTGCTTTCGTCTCGAATGCGTCGGCGCAGGAAAAGACCCGCGCTGAAGTGCGGCAGGAACTGATCCAGGCCGAGAACAACGGCTCGCGTTTCGTTACGGATACGTCGTATCCGGCCGTCAATCCGATCTTCGCCCAGCAGGTTGCGCGGCTTCAGCAGCAGAACCAGAGCGGCGAAGGTCCGGCCATGTCGGGTTCGAGCGCAGCGGGAAAGCGGGTTGCGGATAGCGCGCCGCATGCGTCGAACGGCAACACCGAATGCGTCGGACCGGCCGGATTCTGCGTGCCGTTCTTCGGCAGCTGAGCAGGCATTTGAAGCATCACCGGATTCACTCCATCGTCATCGTCGAATTTAAAGGTAGACCCATCATGAAGAACATTTTCGTTTGTATCGCTCTTGCCGCAACCGCCCTGGCAACGCCCGCGATCAGCTTTGCGCAATCGTCCAGCGAACCGGTCACACGCGCTGAAGTGCGCGCCGACCTGGTCCGTGTCGAACAGGCCGGCTACAACGTCTCGCGCAGCGACGACGCCAACTATCCGGCCGATATCCAGGCCGCCGAAGCAAAGGTCGCAGCACAAGACGACGCAGTCGGCGGGATGCCGCAAAAGGGCACATCGGAATCGGGTGCTCCGGCCCATGTCACGAAGGACGCGGGCTGCGTCGGCCCGGTCAGCTACTGCACGCTTTACTTCGGCAGCTAGGCCACCGCATCGCATTGCATCAGCGCCTCACCCTCGATCAGCATTCTATAAAACGGAGTTTCAGATGAAAGTTTTGCCTCTCGTCGCAGCAGCCTTGTCGTTGTCCGCTTGCGCATTCGCCTCCACCGCAGCTCTCGCGCAAGACGCGCAACCGTCTACCGCCACGCACGGTCCCGTCAAGAACATCGTGCTGGTGCATGGCGCGTGGGTCGGCGGTGCGGGCTGGAAACCGGTCTACGAGATCCTGACGAAAGACGGGTATCACGTCAGCATCGTGCAGGAGCCGTTGACATCGCTCGAAGACGACGTGGCGGCGACCAATCGCGTGCTCGATCTTCAGACGGGACCGACGATCCTGGTCGGTCACAGCTACGGCGGATCGATCATCACCGAAGCGGGCGAAAACCCGAACGTGGTCGGACTCGTGTATGTCGCCGCGCATGCACCGGCCGTCGGCGAAAACGAAAGCGCACTGGGCAAGGGCATGCCGAGCGTGACGTCGAAGCAGACAGGCGCAATCGAGAAAACCGCCGACGGCTACACGTATCTGAATCCGGACGACTACTACAAGGACTTCGCCGCCGATCTTCCCGCGAAGCAGGCGCAATTCGAAGCGCACGAACAGATGCTGACGGCCGCCAAGGTATTCACCGCGCCGATCACCGCGGCCGCGTGGACGACCAAGCCGAGCTGGGGCATCGTCGCCGCCGACGACAAGATCATCAATCCCGATCTCGAACGCTGGTACTACGCCCGTGCGCACAGCCACACCACCGTGCTCCAGGGCGCGAGCCACTCGGTCTACGAATCGCGCCCGAAAGACGTCGCCGCCGTGATCGAAGCCGCCGCGAAACAGGCGCAAGGTTGAAACCGGGACAGCGCTCGCTGCGCCGCGCCGGTGCAGCGAGCGTCAACTCGCGTACGTTAGTCTCGAACTTGATCGATAAGATTTTCTTATCTAAAACGTGCCTTTCCATTGATTGATTCGACCCCTCGAAAAGCGTCAAATGCTGCCAATGCTTAACGATCGAGGGATGCGAACACCATGAACAAGCGAACCGAAGCCCAACATTTAATCCGTGCAGCCGGGCAGGGCGAAGTGTGCGACCTGCGCTCCGCGCTGGACCGTTTGGCGAACTATCCGGGCCAGTTGCTCGAAACATCGCACGAAGTCGATCCGAACGCGGAACTGGCGGGCGTGTACAAGCGGATCGGCGCGGGCGGCACGGTCGAACGTCCGACGCGTCTCGGCCCAGCCATGATGTTCAACACGCTGAAGGGTTATCCGGACAGTCGCGTGCTGGTCGGTTTGATGGCGAGCCGCAAGCGTGTCGGTTTGCTGCTCGAAGCGGAACCGTCGCGTTTGACGCAGCGGATGGCCGATGCCGTCAGGAACGCGATTGCGCCAGTGACGATCAGCGGCGACGTGCCGTGCCAGGAAGTCGTGCATCTCGCGAGCGATCCCGGTTTCGATCTGCGCACGCTGATTCCCGCGCCGACCAATACCGAGGGCGACGCAGGTCCGTTTCTATGTCTTGGCCTCGTACTTGGTACCGATCCGGACGAAGGCCACTCGGACGTGACGATTCATCGTTTGTGCGTGCAAGGCCGTGACGAACTGTCGATCTTCTTCGCGCCGGGTCGTCATATCGATGCGTTTCGCCAGAAGGCCGAAGCGCGCGGCGAAGCGTTGCCGGTATCGATCAACATGGGCCTCGATCCGGCAATCCATATTGGCGCCTGTTTCGAAGCGCCGACCACGCCGTTCGGTTTCGACGAGCTGTCGATCGCGGGAGGCTTGCGCGGCAAGCCGGTCGAACTGGTGGATTGCGTGAGCGTCGCGCAGAAGTCGATTGCGCGCGCTGAGATCGTGATCGAAGGCGAAATCCTGCCGAACGTGCGCGTCGTTGAAGATCAGAATACGAACACCGGTCACGCGATGCCGGAGTTTCCCGGCTATAACGGCCCGGCGAATCCGTCGCTGCCGGTAATCAAGGTCAAGGCCGTCACGATGCGTCGCGGCGCGATCATGCAAACGCTGGTCGGTCCGGGCGAAGAACACACGAACCTCGCCGGCATTCCGACCGAAGCGAGCATCTACAACGCGCTGCAGGACGCGATGCCAGGCTTCGCGACGCAGGTCTATGCGCACACCGCAGGCGGCGGCAAGCTGCTCGCCGTGATCCAGGTGAACAAGAAAAACGCCTTCGACGACGGCCGTGCGCGTCAGGCCGCGATCATCGCGCTCGGCGTGTATTCGGAATTGAAGCATGTGGTGCTGGTCGATGGCGACGTCGATCCGTTCGACAGCGACGACGTGTTGTGGGCGATGACCACGCGCTTTCAAGGCGATGTGTCGACGATGTTTCTACCGAAGATCAACGGACACGTGCTCGATCCGTCGCAAACGCCGGACTTCAATCCGGCGTTGCCGGCGAAGGGCGTCACGTGCAAGACCGTGTTCGATTGCACCGCGCCGTTCCACATGCGCGCCGAATTCGAACGGGCGAAGTTCCGCGACGTCGATCCGCGTCCGTATGCGCCCGGCATGTTCGACGACAGCGAGTTCGACACGCCGGTCGCAGCCACACGCAGCGAGGCCGATCATGACTAAGCGCGCATTGAATGGCCGTCGTCGTTTGATCGTCGGCGTGACGGGCGCGACCGGCATCATCTACGCAGAGCGCACGTTGCGTCTGCTGCGCGAGATGGAAGTGGAAACGCATCTGGTGATGTCGAAGGCCGCGGAACTGACGCGCGAGTACGAATCGGATTTATCGCGCGATGCTATGCATGGTCTTGCCGATTACGTGCATCCGATCGGCGACGTGGGCGCGTGCATTTCATCGGGATCGTTTCGCACGCTGGGCATGCTGGTCGTGCCGTGCTCGATGCGCACGGTCGGCGAGATTGCATCGGGCGTCACCAGCACCTTGCTGACCCGTGCTGCCGACGTCGTGCTCAAGGAGCGTTTGCCGCTGGTGTTGATGGCGCGCGAAACGCCGCTGAACCTGATCCATCTGCGCAATATGACTACCGTGACGGAAGCCGGCGCGATCGTGTTTCCGCCCGTGCCCGCGTTCTACGCAAGGCCGAAAACGCTCGAAGAGATGGTCGATCATTCGGTGAGCCGCGCGCTCGATCAGTTCGGTTTGGATACGGAACGGATCGAAGCGTGGCGCAGCACGGATTGCGAGTGACCGGGCGCATGCCGCGCAAACCTGTACTATGATTTTCCGCAGTCGCGGCCGCGATGGAGACAACGCATTGACGCCGCGTGTGCTGACACATCATAAGAAGGATGAGGCATTCGCATGATGAACCCGTTTCGTTTTCAGACCGTCCCGACACTGGTTGTCGAATATGGCGTGGCACGGCGGCTCGGCCGTCTGCTGCGCGAGCAGTATCCGACACTGACACGACTGTGCGTCGTCACCGATGGTTTCCTGCATCGCAGCGGCCTGCTGAATCCCGCGCTCGCCGATCTCGCCGAAAACGGCTGGCAAGCCACCGTCATCGACGATGTGATCGCCGACCCGCCCGAGCAAGTGGTTCTCGACGCGACACGTCGCGCCAAAGAAGTCGACGCGCAGATCGTGCTGGGTCTGGGCGGCGGATCGTCGATGGACGTTGCGAAACTGCTCGCCGTTCTCATCGCGCAGGACGAACAGCCGTTGACGGCGATGTACGGCGTCAACCAGGTGAAAGTAGGGCGTCTGCCGCTGGTGCAGATGCCGACCACGGCAGGCACGGGTTCGGAAGTCACCGCCGTGTCGATCGTCACGGTGAGCGAAGCGAAAAAGATGGGCGTGGTCGCGCCGCAACTGGTCGCGGATCTGGCGATTCTCGACGCGGAGCTCACGCTCGGTCTGCCGAAGGCCGCGACCGCCGCAACCGGCATCGACGCGATGGTTCATGCGATCGAGGCATACACATCGGCGCGGTTGAAAAATCCGGTCTCCGACATGCTGGCCGTCAAGGCGCTCGAGTTGTTGTCGCGCAACCTGTTGACGGCGTGCGAAAACGGTCAGGATCGGGCCGCGCGCGAAGCGATGCTGCTCGGCGCGACGTTCGCGGGTCAGGCATTCGCCAATTCGCCGGTGGCCGCCGTGCATGCGCTGGCTTATCCGATCGGCGGGATTTATCACGTGCCGCATGGCTTGTCGAACGCGCTCGTGTTGCCGCATGTGTTGCGCTTCAATGCGCAGGCGGTGGCGAATCTGTATGCGGAGCTCGCGGATGTGATCGTGCCGTCGGCGACGGGCAGCGTAGAAAGCCGCACGCAAGCGCTGATCGCGCAGGTGGAAGCGTTGATCGCCGCAACGGGTATTCCAGCGACGCTGCGCGAGGTTGGTATCGAGCGTGACGGTTTGGCGCGGATGGCTTGCGACGCGATGTTGCAGACGCGGCTGCTGGTGAACAATCCGTGTCCGGTGACCGAAGCGGACGCGTTGGCGATTTACACGGCGGCGTTTTGAATGTGGCGTGTCGATTGATGCTGAAGGCGGCTGACGGGTTTGAGGTCGGCTGCCTTTGGTCTGAATCGGTTGTCGCGTGGGGTGTGAGGCGGGTTTGGATGGGTTTTTCTCGCGTGTTTTTCGTAGTTAACATAAGATAAATTAGCGCATTTTTATCTTGTTGTGGATAAGGTGCGATGTGCGGCCCAATCGCGTCGAGCCTGGCCCGACTGTCGCGTTTCCGCCTCGGTTCACCGCCCGCTACGTCGCCGAGCGCACACATCGGCGCACAAACGTCCGTGTTGTCGCACAAAAGCGAATCTATGGCGAAATCTGCGCGGCCGTCGCCATGATGATATGTGCAGCACCGGCAACCACAACAACTGCGAGCGATCCATCTACATGCGTGTTCTTTTCGTCGTCGGCAACCTTGGGGACTATCACGTACCGCGATACGAGGCGCTGGCACGCCTTGCGGCCAGTCGCGGCCACGAGGTGTCGCTGATCGAAATCTATGGCAAATCCGGCGTCTACGCGTTTCCGCAGGAACGCCGGGCGGCGTTCTTCGGCGCGCGTCCGAGAATGTCGACGACCTTGCTTGACGACGCCGCCGAAGGCGACGGCCACACCGTGCATATCTGCCTGCGCCTGATCGAGGCAGTGCGCGAATTCGATCCGCAAGTGGTCGTCACGCTGGGCTACAACACCAACTATTCGGTGATTCTGTGCGCGATGCGGCTGCTTACTCGGCGCTTTTTCCTGATGTACATGTCGGATTCGAAAGCCGACGACGGCAAGCGCTACACGCTGAAAGAACGCCTCAAACGGCTGCTGGTCGCGCGTTTCGACGCCGCGCTGGTAGCGGGTGAAAAGCATCGGCAGTATGCGAAATCGCTCGGGATTCCGCTGTCGCGTTCGCGGATCGGTTTCGACGTGATCGATGTCGATTATTTCGCGCAGAAAGCCCTTCACGCGCGCGCCGAAGCCGCCGACGTCCGCGCGCGTTTCGGGCTGCCGCAGCGCTATATGCTGTGCGTCAGCCGCTTCGTGCCGCGCAAGAATATCCATCTGCTGATCGACGCCTATGCGCGCTCGGGCGTGCGGAATTCGGGTGTGTCGCTGGTGCTGGTCGGGCAAGGTCCGTCCGAAGCGCAGCTTCGCGAACAGATCGAAAAACTCGGCCTCGAATCCAGCATCGTGATCCTGCAGTCGATCCCGAACCAGCACATGCCCAACCTCTATGCGCTCGCCGAATTCCTCGTGCTCGCGAGCGATTTCGATCAATGGGGTCTGTGCGTCAGCGAAGCCTACGCGGCCGGTCGGCCGGCGATCGTCACCCGCACCTGCGGCGTCGCGAACGAGGTCGTGCTCGACGGCGTTAACGGCTATATCGTCGAACCCGGCGACGTCCCTGCTCTCGCCGAACGCATCCAGCGCCTCGCCATCGACCGCGACACCCGCGAACGTTTCGCCGCCAATGCCGCAGCGACCAGCGCTCGCTGGACGCCCACCGTATTCGCGACGAACACGCTCGACCTGGCCGAAACGATGGTCGCATCGGCCGACCCGGTGGCGCAGACGCGCGTAAAAATGCGCTGAAAAACGCGGGTTTTTTGACGATCCGCGTTCGACGCGCGGTCCGGCCGGTTCCGGACTGCATCCGGAACCGGCCGGACCGCTACAGATGCGGCGCGAACACGATGCCCGATTTCGGCGCAACGCGCCGCTTCAGGATCCGCGCGACCGAGTACGTCGTACTCAGGCGTTCTACTCCGAGCCGCTGTGTCAGCGTGCCGCCGAATCCCTTCAGGAAATTGAATGTCGACGGGCTCGAAAAGCCGTCGAAATCGAACGTCAGCTTGCGTTCCAGCGACCGCTGGATCGCGGTCCACAACAGCAGGCTGATCGATCCGCCGTGCGCGTCGTGCGCGCGCGTGGACAGCAGATAGTGCATCGCGTGCTGATCCCACACCACGCCGATTGCGGCGACCAGACGCCCGTTCGGACCATAGGCGCCAAGCAGATGCCCTGCTTCCCGCTCGACGAACGCGTTCACCAGCTGCCGCATCAGCACCGTGCCGTATGCGTTGGTCCGCGAGCGCGTTGCGAGATTGGACTCGTAAAACGCGAGGAATTCGGCGGGCGTGGCGATCGGCGCGATCATCAACTGCTTGTCCGCGCCACGGATCACGTTGCGGGTTTTGCTGTCGAGTTTCGCCCACGCGTCGGCAACCGAGCAATGTCCGGGAATGCGGAACGTGTAGCGCGCCGACACCGTAAAACCGTTCAGCGCAAACGCCAGCGCATCTTCGACGCGCGGATCGAACACCTGAAAAAAGCTGTCGCAGTGAGGTAACTGTTCGATCAGTTGCGCGGTCAGATCGCGCCGATGATGCGCTTCGCGCGCGTCGCCGAAGCCGGTCGATCTGATGACGGGACCGAGCGTGCGCGTGAGCGGCGGCAATTGCGAAATGCGCCAGAGCCCCATCCGCGCGACGTAATACGGCATTTCGGCGATCACGGTCTGGTTTCGTCGCACCGTCGCAAGCCGCCATTCGCCGGCCGTCGCGATATCGAGCCACCAGTGTTCGTGGAAGATCGAGTGCGCGGCATCCACCGCGCCCTTCTCTATCGTTGTCAACCCCGTGGACAGCACTTCAGGACGATCCTTTGCGCGCATTTCGGGCGGCAAGGCACGTTCTTGTACGGACGGCATTACGACTCCCCTTTCTAGCTATTCCAGCCTGCTGGTGCGTTGTCGCGACGACGCACGGTTTTCACCGCTTGCGTTGCCGGATCGATCACAAACACGACGAAAAAACGCACCGAGGTCTCCGCGGATTTCAATGTCCTGACGGCTTTATCCGACTGATAAGGCGGCTGTAATGCCCTGCCCGTTCGTCGTTTTTGTCGCCGCGTCAGAGGAGTCTATTCGCAGCGAGGTAGGTTTCCCCCGCCAAAATCGAGCAGGAAATGACGCGGAATTGCGCAACGAGGTCGCTTTTCGCTTAGCACTATGCGAAGGCGGCAATTTGCGAATTTTCAAGCACGGAAAACGCTGTTTTGCGCCATTTTCGAGGCTGCGGCACCCTCGCCCGTTTTTTAAAACGCTGATTGCGCGTGGACGCGGTGGCGGCCGAATTACGCCATAGAATTCCGAATGAAACGTAAATAACTAGTCGTAATACGGTAAATATCTACCTTTTATGATCTGATGTTTGACATTATCTTTGTAATGTTGCTATCGGTAGCGCCAAGGGCGCGAAAATCGCGCGTACGCCCAAATCCACGTCAAAACCGTGTTTTACGACGCGACAACCGCCTCGCCGGCGCGAATGTTCAGCCGGTATTCGGTCGGCGAAACACCCATCACACGACGAAAACTCTTAGCGAGCCCGTGCCCATTGCCAGCGCCGCAGCGACGCGCAATCTTGTCGACCGGCAGATCGGTGTCGGCGAGAAATTCGCAGGCCAGTTTCAGCCGCATCTGCTGCAGATAATCGGACGGCGTGACCCCGAGTTCATGCTTGAAATGCCGCAGGAAATTGCGTTCGCTCATCGCGGCCGCATGCGCGGCGTCCGTCACCGACAGCGGTCCGTCGCAATGCTCTTCGATCCACTGCGCCGCGGCGTTGATCTTCTCCGCGATGCTCATCGCTCCGCCGCCGCTCAGGCGGCGCATCAAACGCGGACTGACGCCCGGCAACAGATGCGCGGCGACATCGCGCGCCACGTCGAGGCCGAGGTCGCGCTTGATCAGCACCAGCGCGCTTTCGATCGATTCGTGCCGGTCGTCGATGCCGCCTTCCATCGCCGATCCCGCTACGGACGCATTGCGCCGCCCTGTACGCGGCTCGCGCGCATCGCTGGCGGCACAGGGATCGCCGTCGTCCACAAGCGCGTTACGCGACGCAGGGTAAGTCGCACCATGGGACATCGCGGCCGTCGTCTTCGGGCGCAGCTCGATGCCAGCGGCTGCCAGCACGGTCCAGCTATCGCCGATCGGATGAATCGTGCCCGCGGTATGGCGCACCTGACGCAGCCAGTCGAGCACGCGTTCGTCGTGCGGCGCGACGTGTCCGCCATCGACGCGCTCGCCCGCGCCGTCGCCTGCACGGACGCCGCTGGTCACGCTGCCGGCACCGCCGCCGATATCGCCGAATGCGCCCTCGCCGCCTGCGACGAACAACGCGTCGAAGCGATCCTGGCGACCCATATCGAGGCTGTCGGTGACGACCCGAATCGCCGACGTGCACGCAATATTCCCGCCTTCGGGCGACAGGAAGCGCACGTGATAGATCGGCTCTTCCGCCCCGCGCTTCTGCGCGATCGCGTTGGCGGAATGGAACAGTTCGGAAATGATGCCGGTGCTCATCAGCGAGAAGCGGTTGAGCAGCAGGATGCCGATCGATCGCGCAGCGCGGCGCGATCGGGTGTTCGTGCCATCCAGACCCGGGCCCGGCGGTGAGAACGAATTCGCGTCGTGGCCGATGTACGGCATGGCATCCCCTTTGATCGTGTCGTACGTCCGGAAGATGGCGAGCCTGTCGGCTACATCCGGTTTCATTCGGACTGCGTGTCGTGCTGCGTCCGCGAAACGGTGTAGCAAAGTGTTTCGGCGCAGCTTACAGACGCATTTAACCAGCGAGGTCGCTTTTCCAGTGTTCGTTACCTCACGAACCGGCGGGACCGGACGGATGACCGCCGAGCGCGGGGCAGCGCACAGTTCGTGGTTTTTGGGGTTGCGATGCTGGTCCGGAAGGTGATGGCAGAACCTGATTTGCGAACTCGACGCGCTGTTTTCACGCAATCGCGGGACATCGGGAATGACCCGCCCTTGAGTTTTCCGCAATCCGTCCGTTATTGCATTTTTAGCCTGCACAGAGACACTCACATGCAACAGCCGACGTTCGAATACAGCCGCCCGCAACCGATCTCCCGTTATCTGGCCGACGAGCTACGCTCATGGGTGCAACTGTGGGTGGTCGAGGCCACCGTGGCCGGCTTTATCAAGCCGCCTTACAAGATCGGCGACGATCTGCTGGAGCGGGCGCTTGCGCTGTATGAGTTCGGCGTCGAGCCGATCGATGCGGCTTACAGCCTGTTTGGCGTCGTGCACTAGACCGCGTTTTCGCAGGTTTTGCATACGGCTTCGTCGCACATCTTCCGTGACACGCGCCGGTCCATTGCAGCGTCCCCGCGCGGGACGTTCGATCGGGTCGGCGTGAAAGCTGGATGCAAGGCGAGCCGGTTTGCGTGATCGCCCCGCTGTTTTGTCGCCTCCCGCCGTTTCTCTGTTTATCTCCCTCCTCGCAGCCCAGCAGAACCTCCGTCCTGCCCTTACCGCGTGTCCCGCGCCTTCCCGTCTAAGCGATAAATTTTTGTCATATACGAGAATTTTAATTTTTCTCGGATATGATAACTCGCGTCGATAGCCCATTTTTCAGGGCCGTTGCGTCGTCCTTCAGTTCGTGTCACGGCTTGTTTTTCCGGTCGCGCCCGGGCTCACATTCACGGTTCAGATCATGTCCCAACCCATTCAACGCCTTCAGACCCACGCCCGCATGCGCCCGGCGACGATCGCCACGGTGCGCCTGTGACCACGAAATTCGACACAATCGTTCTCGGCGGCGGCATCGTTGGTGTGTCGGTGGCCGTGCATCTGCAAAAGCGTGGCCGTGCAGTCGCGCTCGTCGATAGAAAGGCGCCCGGCAACGAAACGTCGTTCGGCAATGCTGGGTTGATCCAGCGCGAAGGTGTGTATCCGTATGCGTTTCCGCGCGCATTGAGTGCGTTGCTCGGCTACGCGCGCAACCGCTCGCTCGATGTCCGGTACCATCCGGCCGCGATGGCCGCGCTCGCGCCGTTCCTGTTTCGTTACTGGAAAAACTCGCATCCGACAACGCATGCAGCAATCGCG
Source organism: Paraburkholderia sp. (assembly GCF_028283785.1). Classification (GTDB taxonomy): domain Bacteria; phylum Pseudomonadota; class Gammaproteobacteria; order Burkholderiales; family Burkholderiaceae; genus Paraburkholderia. Next base: position 1,304,463 of record NZ_JAPWKB010000019.1, read on the forward strand.
CGGCACTACGCAACCCTGATCGAGCATTGCGTGGACGAACACCGGACGATGGCGTCGGACGCGGGCGCGACCGCACTGATCCGGCCGACCGGATGGGTCAAGGTGTTCCGCACCGATGCAAAGCGCGAAGAAGAAACCCGTGCCGCCGAACGCTGGTTCAGCGAGTTCGGCGTGACCTTCGAATCGCTCGACCCGGCCCGTCTCCAACAGATGGAACCGCATCTGGACCGGTCGTTGCGCGGCGGCTTGCGCTACACCGCGTCGGATTCCGTCAGCGATCCGAACGCGCTCGTGAGCGCCTACGCGCGACACTTCGAGCAACTCGGCGGACGCATCCTGACCGGCGACGCAAACACGTTGCGCGATCAATGGAAAGTGGACACGCAGGAAGGCACGATCGAAGCGGCGTCGGTGGTGGTGGCGCTGGGGCCGTGGTCCGACCAGATCACATCGAAACTCGGTTATCGCCTGCCGCTCGCGGTGAAGCGCGGTTACCACATGCACTACGCCACGCAGGCCGATGCGCGACTCAGTCATCCGGTGCTCGACTGCGAAAACGGCTACATGATTACGCCGATGTCGCGCGGCATCCGTCTGACGACGGGCGTCGAACTCGGTCGCCGCGAAGCGCCCAAAACGCCGACGCAACTCGCCGCGGTCGAGCCGATCGCGCGCTCGCTGTTCCCGCTCGGCTCACGTCTCGACGACGAGCCGTGGATGGGCCGTCGCCCGTGCACGCCGGACATGATGCCGGTGATCGGCCAGGCGCCGCGCCATCGCAATGTGTGGTTCGCGTTCGGTCATGCGCATCATGGACTCACGCTCGGACCGGTGACAGGACGCCTGATCGCGGAAATGATGACGGGCGAAACCCCGTTCGTCGATCCCGCGCCGTTTAGCGCCGCGCGTTTTCCCGGCGGCCGTTGATTGCATCGTTGCATGCTCCCATGCGCCACGCGCATGCGAGTCTCGACGCTCAGGCGTCCGGAGGATTGTCGAGCGTATCGCGTGACGAAGCCGTCACGCGCGGCCGTCGATGATTGATTGCGACGAAGACACCCATCAGCAGCACGAATCCCAGCACCAGCAACGACGCATTGACGAACACGTGGCGATAGCCGAGATCGTCGACGTCGATAAACGGATACGGATAAAAGCCGGTCCGGCTGCCGCGCCACAACGTGACGAACAGGTAGCACAGCGGATAGAGCAGCCACGACAGACAGTCGCGCGGCAGCAGATGAAAACGCGGCACGAAAAGCAGCCAGTAAACCACCGCCAACAGCGGAATCACCGTGTGCAGACACTCGTTGAGCATCGCGCGATAGCCGCTCGGCGTCCACAGATGCCGTAACAGCACGTTGTACGCGATGCCGACGAAAACCACATACACGACGATCGCCGTCACGACCGGCGGCCTGCGGAAAAAATGGCCGGGCGGCGTGCGGGCGCGCACGGCGACGCAGGTAAAGCAGATCGCGCACGCAAACACCGTGAGGTTGGTCAGATAACTGCTTAGCCGCTCGATGCCGTCGATCACACCGAGTCCGCGCGCCAGCATCCGGTGGATCGTGACGTCGGTTTGCAGCGCGAACGACACCCACGCGATCAGCGCGATCAACCCCGCCATCGATAACGACGCGACGCCCGGTGTATGCAGCGGCAGATCGGGTTCATCGCGGTCCGCTGCACGTACTGGCGGATTGCGCGACGCCCGACCGGATGAACGGTCTGAAGAAGTCATGCGTCGATTCTATCCGCGCGCGTATCTGCCTGCAGCGCGTGCACGCATCGCCCTTTATCATGACGTCACCGAATGGCAGCATTCCGACAAGGTGGCGAACCATGAAGAAACTCATCAACGCAGTGTCCGACGTCGTTCCCGAGCAACTGGAAGGGCTGGTTGCACTGAACCCTGGCCTGACGCTACTCAGCGGCAGCACGATCGTGATTCGCGCCGATGCGCACGACGCGGCGCAACGCGGTCACGTCGCCCTGATTGCCGGTGGTGGCGCGGGTCACGAACCGGCGCACGGCGGCTACGTCGGCGCGGGCATGCTGAGCGCGGCGGTCTCCGGCGAAGTGTTCACGTCGCCTTCGACCGATGCCGTGCTCGATGCGATCCGTGCGGTCGCCGGGCCCGCCGGCGTGTTGCTGATCGTCAAGAACTACACCGGCGACCGGCTCAACTTCGGACTCGCCGCAGAGATCGCGCGCAGTGAAGGGATCGAGGTGGAGATGGCGATCGTCGCCGACGACGTCGCGTTATCGGCGAACGGCGACCACGCGGGCCGGCGCGGTCTCGCAGGTACCGTGCTGGTTCACAAGATCGCGGGCGCGGCCGCCGCCGAAGGCGTGCCGCTGGCCGAACTCACGCAGATCGCGCGCGACGCGGCTGCGGCAACCGGCACGATGGGCGTGGCGCTAACGCCCTGCACCGTGCCGGCCGCGGGCAAGCCAGGCTTCGAGCTTGCCGGCGACGAAATCGAATGGGGGCTCGGCATTCACGGCGAACCCGGCGTCGAGCGCGGCGCACTCGAACCTGCGGACGCGATTGTCGCGCGCCTGCTATCGACCCTCGTCGACGACCTGTCGATTGCGCCGCAGGCGCGCGTCGCGCTGCTCGTGAACAACCTCGGCGGCACGCCTTCCGGCGAACTCGCGATCGTCGCGGGATCGGCATTGCGCTACCTCGATGCGCGCGGCATCGCAGTCGAACGCGCGTGGTCCGGCACCTTCCTCAGCGCGCTCGATATGGCGGGCGTGTCGCTGACCCTGATGCAACTCGACGACCGGCGTTTGCGCTGGCTCGACGCGGCGACGCAAACCTCGGCATGGCCTGCACTGAGCGGACGTGTCGCGCGGGCGACGACGCGCATCGCACCGGCCGCGCCGCAGATCGACGCGAGCGCGCATCTGTCGCGCGACGCGACGCTGCGCCGCGCGATCGATGCGGTGTGCGCATGCCTGCTCGACGCCGAAGCCACGCTCACGCAAATGGATCAACGTGTCGGCGACGGCGATCTCGGGATCAGCCTCGCCCGCGCGGCGCACGGCATTGCCCACGACATCGACGGCTATCCGGCCGAAACGTCGCCCGGTGCGGTATTGCGAAGCCTGTCGGCGACGATCCGGCGCGTGGTCGGCGGCACGTCCGGCCCGTTGTATGCGGTCTTGCTGATGCGCGCCGCGGCGGTGCTCGAACAGTCGTCCACGCCTGCGTCGCCGTCCGCGAAAGACTGGTCGGCGGCATTCGGCGCGGGTGTCGATGGATTGATGGAACTCGGCGGCGCACAGCCCGGCGACCGGACGATGATCGACGCATTGCATCCGGCCGCCGTCGCACTGGACGCGGCGCTCGATGCGTCGGCAGATTTTCAGGCCGCCCTTCGAGCCGCCGTCGAAGCAGCGACGGCGGGCTCTGAATCGACCGCGTCGATGCATCCACGACGCGGCCGCTCGAGCTATGTCGGCGATCGTGCGCTCGGTTTTCCCGACCCCGGCGCGCATGCCGTCGGCTTATGGCTCGCGGCAATCCAGCATGCGTTGTCGCGCTGAAAACCCTGAGCCCGCGTGCAGGGCATCGCGTCGCGGGCCGAGCCACAGCGTTCGCATGCGTTTTTCAAATGCATGCATGCGCGCATGCGCAAAACGCATGCGAAGCGTCACGCTAACCGCCATTACGCGCTGCGTCGTCCTCCTGCAACTTGCGCCACAGGATCTTGCCGCTGCCCGACTTCGGTAGCGACATGACGAACTCGACGATGCGCGGCGCCTTGTACGATGCCATCTGCTCATGCGCCCACGCGATCACCGCATCGGCGGTCAGCGTGTCGCGATACGCGGCGGCCGGCACGATCAGCGCCTTCACCGTCTCGCCGCGTTTCGCATCGCGCACGCCGATCACGCACACTTCGTGAATCGCCGGATGCCGGTACATCAACGCCTCGACTTCGGCCGGCCACACCTTGTATCCGGACGCGTTGATCATCCGTTTCAGACGATCGGTCATGAAAAAATAGCCGTCTTCGTCGATATGACCGAGGTCGCCCGTGCGCAAGAACCGCTTGCCGTCGAGTTCGACAAACGCGTCTTGCGTGCCTTTCGGATCGCGCCAGTAGCCTTGCATGATCTGCGGCCCGTTGACGACGATCTCGCCGGTTTCGCCCGCCGCAAGTTCCTGCAAGCTGGCGGGATCGATTACCCGCGCGTCGAGATCGAACACGGGAATGCCCAGACATTGCGGTTTCGGCCGCTGCGGCGGGTTGATATGCGTGGCCGCGATCGTTTCGGACATGCCGTAGCCTTCGACATAGTCGAGCCCCGTCAGCGTCTTCAGTTTCTTCGCGATCGCATCGGGCATCGCCGCACCACCGCCGCGCACGCCCGACGACGCCGACAGATCGTATTCGGCGAGTTTCGGGTTCGACAGAAAATCGACCATCATCGTCGAGATGGATTGCCATGAACCGATCCGGTAGCGCTCGATGCACGCAGCCGCCGCGTCGCGATCCCAGCGCGATAGCAATACGATGGTCGCGCCTGCATGCAGCGGTCCGTTCATGCCGCCCTGCATGCCCGTCACATGGAACAGCGGCAACACCGATAACGACGTCGAATCCTGCGATGCGCCAAACCACACATTGCCGCCCACCAGCGTGCTCATCACGCTGCGATGCGTGTGCATGCAGCCCTTCGGCTTGCCGGTCGTGCCCGACGTGTACGGCATCACGCAAAGATCGTCGGGACCGGCTGTCAGCGGACCGGGCGCGAAGCCGCTCGCCAGCGCGTCGCGCCACGCGGTGACGCCACGCAGGTCGAACGTGCGGCGCGGGGCCGTGACGAAGTCGGGGACAGGAATCGGGCTGGGACGCGTCAGATAATCGCTATACGTCGCGACGATCGCATGCCGGATGCCCTGCTCCGGCGCGTCGCCGATCAACGGTTCGAGGTTCGCGAACAGGCACTGCGGCGCGATGATCGTCGTCGCGCCGCTGTCGTGCACGTAGTGACGCAATTCGTCGGTGAGGTTCATCGGATTGACGGGAACGACGACCGCGTTGGCCCGCAAAATCCCGTAGTAAGCGATGACCCATTGCGGGCTGTTCTGCATATAGAGCAGCACGCGGTCGCCCGCCTTGACGCCGCATTCGTGCTGCAAATAACCGGCGAGCCGCGTGGCTTCGTCCGCGAATTGCGCAAACGTGACGGGCGTGTCGTAGAACAGCAGAAAGGGTTTGTCGGGAAAGCGTGCCGCCGAGACTTCGGCGTTGTAGAACAGACTGGTTTGCGGCAACGTCAGATGCAAGGGCACATGCGGCGGCCAATGCCGGTGATGCAAAGTGTTCATGCGTGTCTCCCAGATTGTGTTTTCGTCGGCGCGTGACCGGCGTCCGGTTGAAGCAACCGTGCCGATCCGCGCCTGTCATTGGTACGCGATGCCGCCTGCAAGTTCAATGGTTGCGAGTGTGTTGCAGCGCAATGCGGTCTGCGCGACGCCTGGATGAACTGACGACGACACTACTCGCGGTTCAACGCACAGCTCAACTCACCGACGTCGCCACCAGCACGGCCGCGCCGATTGCCACCACGTCTTCGATCAACGCCGCAGGCAGATCGCGGCCCATCGTCGCGGCCAGGCCCGCACGTGCTTTCGCTCCGCCGAGCGTGCCGATCACCGCGCCGACGACACCCGCGATCAGTCCACCGAGCAGGCCGCCATGTGCCGCGCCGATGCACGCGCCGCACAATCCGCCCAGCACGATCCGCGTGCCGAACTGCATCGGCACGGTGCGGCTCGGGGTTTTGGGCAACTGATCGGTGATCAGTTCGACGATCGCCAGCACCGTGAAAATATATGGCGTCGCGGTGGCGCCCATAAACGCGAGCGGCGTATCGTGCAACGGCAGCCAGCCGAGATGGGCGGCCCAACTGATCGCCGCCGGCGCGGTCATCGCGCGAAGGCCGGCCACAATCCCAATCAACAGCGCAAACAGATAGATCGTCATGGAAGACTCCTGATCCGCGATGAACGTGCCGCGTTACCAGTGTCGCATGCCCGGTGTCGCGATGCGCATCCGGTGCGCGGCGATCTGTATCGAAGCGTTCGCCCACCCGACGCACGCGCGAACGATGCGCGGTGCGCTCACGCGTCGATGCCTTTGCCGTCGCGCGCGACGATCCGTCCGTTCGACATCACCAGTTTGCGAACCGGGCGCGACACCACCGCGTGCGCGACCGTTTCCGCATCGACGAGCACCAGCTCCGCGCGCGCGCCCGGCGTCAGTCCGTATTCCGCGAAGCCGCACGCACGCGCACCCGCGCTGCTGACGCAATCGAACGCCGTCGCGAGCGCGTCGTCGCGACGCAGATCGAAGCGCATGCCGACCAGCATCGCGCGCTCCAGCATGTCGGGCGAACCGTATGGCGTCCATGTATCGCGCACGCCGTCGTTGCCCGCAAAAATCGTCACGCCGCGTTCGATGCACGCCTTCAACGGCGGCACCGGCACCGAAGGTGGCGCAGTGGTCAGCAGCGCGACGCGCAGATCGGCGATGCGCGTGAGCAGGCTGTCGCGCTCGGCGTCCGGCAATGCGCCGAGGCAGAACGCATGGCTGACGACCACCTTCCCTTGCATTCCCGTTGCCGCTACCCGGTCGAGCAGCAGGTTGAGTGTGAATGCGCCAAGCTGCGCGGGCTCATGCAGATGAATGTCGATTGGCTTCTGATGGCGTTGCGCGAGGTCGAATGTCAGATTCAGCGACGCGACCGGATCGCCGTCGATCGCGGCGGGATCGAGCGCGCCGAGCACGTCCGCGCCTTCCCGCAGCGCAGCATCGAGCAACGAATCGGTGCCGTGCCGCTTCAACATGCCCGACTGCGGAAATGCGACGATCTGCATGTCGAGCACGTCGCGCAACCCGTCTCGCGTCGCGAGCACGCCGTGCAGATGTCGCAAACCGGCGTCGGTGTCGATATCGACGTGCGTGCGCACCCGCGTCGTTCCCGCATGCAGGAATGCGCGGGCCAGCGCCATCGACGCGGTTGCCGCGTCGTGACCGCTCGATGCGCGCCATTGCCGTTCGTTCTCGATCCGGTCGGTGAGCTTCGGGCCGACCGCATTGCGATACCACGGCATGCCCCACGTGGTCTTGTCGAGATGCGTATGGCCTTCGACAAAGCCCGGCAGCGCGAGCGCGCCGTGGCCGTCTTCATGGGTCCATCCCGCGCGTTGCCGATGCGCGTTGTGGTCGTCCATCGGATAGATCGCATCGAAGCGACCGTCGACGATGGCGAGATCCACGCGCGCGCCATCCGGCAAGCGGATATCGGTGATCAAAAGCGGCTGTGTCATGGCGACTCCGTGTGAGCGCGTAGGGAGAGTTGTCGACGCTATCGTACACATCGATACGCGCATCGCAAGCATGCCTGATCGCTTTTATGGCGAGTCGGCACGTAAAATACGCATCGCTCGATGCCACCCGTCAAAACTGGAGAGACGTCCCTTGAAACGCAAAATGCCCGCGCTGAACGCGCTCAAAGCCTTCGAAGTCGCTGGCCGGACGGGCAGTTTCACGCGTGCCGCCGAATTGCTCAACGTCACGCAAAGTGCGGTCAGCCGACAAGTCAGGCAACTCGAATCGCAACTCGGCGAGGCTTTGTTGCTGCGTCATCACCATCATCTCGAACTGTCCGCGGCCGGGCGCACGCTGTTGCAGGCGCTTCAGCAATCGTTCGACCGGATCGAGTTGACCGTGCGCGGCATTCAGGAGAAATCGCATCGCAACCGCTTGCGGATCAACGCTCCGCCCACGTTTTCGAGCCGCTGGCTGATGCCGCGTCTCGGCCGTCTGCGCGATGCGTTGCCCGAACTCGAACTCAGCCTGTCTACCCGTCTCGACGACGCGCTCGAAGAGTCCGGCGTGCTCGATTGCGCGATCCGTTTCGGCAATGGCGAATGGGAAGGCGTCGATAACCGTCTGCTGATGAACGAGCGGCATATCGCGGTCTGCGCGCCCGCGTTGCTCGCGCGGCAAACCGGACGCGATGCGATCGACCTGAACCAGTTCACGTTACTGCATGTGCTCGCCAATCCGGATCAGCGCTATCTGACGTGGCAGCACTGGCTGAAAGCGGCGGGCATCGAGAACGTCGATACCCGTGGCGGCTATGAATTCGATCTGCTCGACCACGCGATTCGCGCGGCGATCGACGGCCTCGGCGTGACGATCGCCGATCAGCATATGATCGCGCGCGAACTCGCCGAAGGCCAACTCGTGCAAGTGCTCAACGTGCACGTGGACGGCCATCAATCGTACTGGCTGGTCACGCGTTCGACGCAACAGGATCTGCCGCACATCGCGCTGTTTCGAGAGTGGTTGCAGCAGGAGATCTGGCTGAGCGGACGCGCGTTCGATCAGTCGTAACGCCGGCGGCCATCGCGGCGTCTTCGAGAATCATCGCCGCGCCTTTTTCCGCAACCATCATCGTTGGTGCGTTGATATTGCCCGACGTGATGTTCGGGAAGATCGACGCATCGACCACGCGCAGCGCATCGACACCATGCACGCGCAACCGCGCATCGACCACCGACGTCGACGCGTCGTCGCCCATCGCGCACGAGCCGCACAGGTGATAGATCGAACCCGACTGCTCGCGGAAATACTGCAAGAACGCATCACGCGTGTTCACTTGCGGCCCCGGCGAGATTTCCTCGACGGTGATTTCTTTCAGCGCAGGCGACGCCATCACCTTGCGCACCAGTTCGCAGCCTTGAATCGCTTCGTCGATATCTTTTTCCGTTGTCAGTGCATTGATGCGGATTTTCGCCGCATCTTGCGCGCGATTCGACGCGATCTCGATCGACCCACGGCTCGTCGGACGGCACGGATTGAACGCGAGCAGAAATCCCGAATACGGCTCCGGTTCGAGACTCGCGGTGTTGCTCTTCGGAATGCGGTACGACAGCGGATTGAAGTACAGCTGCAGGTTCGGATGCGCCTGCTGGTCGTTACCTTTGAAGAAACCGCCCGATTGATTGACGCTCATTGCAAGCGGCCCTTTCTTCGTTAGCAGATACTGCAACCCGAGCTTGAGCTTGCCGAGCAACGAACGCATTTCGTCGTTCAGCGTCTTCACGTTTGCACGGTAATAGAAGCTCACGCACAGGTGATCCTGCAAGTTCTGCCCGACTGCCGGCAACGCGTGCACGAGCGGGATGCGATGCTTCGCCAGCAAGCCGGGCTCGCCGACACCCGACAGTTGCAGCAGCTTCGGCGAATCGACCGCGCCCGCCGACAGGATCACTTCGCGCGTCGCGTTGAACGTGCGCGCCACGCCGTTCTGCGTGACCGCCACACCGGTTGCGCGCCGGTTCGCATCGAACAGCACGCGATCCACCCGCACCTCGCGCTCGACGTGCAGGTTCTTGCGCGTCAACACTGGATGCAGATACTCGAAACTGCTCGACGAGCGCTGTCCGTTACGCGTATTGACGTCGTAAATGCCCGCGCCTTCGAACTGCGCGCCGTTGAAGTCGTCGCTGCGTTGGTAACCCGCCTGTTGCGCGCCTTTGATGAACACATGACAGATCGGATGCGCAGCATCGTTCATCGGCGAGATGCGGATCGGACCGTCCGCACCGTGATATTCGGTGTTGCCGAGCGGATGCGATTCGAGCTTGCGGAAATACGGCAGCACATCGCGAAACGTCCAGCCCGGATTGCCCGCTGCGGCCCAATCGTCGAAATCGTGCGGCTGGCCGCGCACGAAAATCATCGCGTTGATCGATCCGGAACCGCCCTGCACCTTGCCGCGCGGACAGTAGATCGGCCGGCCGTCCAGTTCCTTCTCCGGCTCGCTGTAGTACATCCAGTTATAGGTCGGGTTGTAGTAGGTCTTCGTGAACCCCACCGGCACCTTGAACCAGAACGAACTGTCCTTGCCGCCCGCTTCGAGCAGCAGCACCGTGTGCTGCCCCGACGCCGACAGCCGGTTCGCCAGAATGCAGCCCGCCGATCCCGCACCGACGATGATGTAGTCGTAATCCATGTTTCTCTATCCTTGCTCTCAGCCCTTCGCGGGCGCGAGGTCTTTCACGTCGGCGGGCGTGGCCGCCATCTGCAGATGCAAACGCGTACCGGTGTACGGCGTATGACGCTTCACCACATCCATATTCAGTTCGACGCCCAGGCCCGGTTCGCGCGACGGCAGGATGTAGCCGTCTTCCCATCGAATCGGCTTCATCAGGATCTCCGCATGAAAACCGTCCCACGTGCCGATGCTTTCCTGAATCAGGAAGTTCGGCGTGCAGCTTGCAAGCTGGATGCTGGCCGCCGCGCCGATCGGTCCGTTGTACAGATGCGGCGCGATCTGCGCGTAGTAGACCTCGGCGAGTGTCGCGACTTTTTTCGCTTCGAGCAGACCGCCCACGCGTGCAACGTTCAACTGCAGAATCGATGCGGCGCCCGCTTCGAGCAGTTTGAAAAACTCGTACTTGGTCGTCAGCCGTTCGCCTGCGGCAACCGGAATGCTGGTATGCCGCGCGACGTTCGCCATCGCGGCGTCCTGACCCGGCGGCACCGGTTCTTCGAACCACAACGGATCGTATTTTTCGAGGCGTTTCGCGAGACGAATGGCCGAAGACGGCACCATCTGCCCATGCGTGCCGAACAGCAGATCGGCCTTGCTGCCTACCGCTTCGCGCACCTTGCGGCAAAAGGTTTCGCAACGCTCCAGCACTTCCAGCGACAGCTGATGTCCGGAGTACGCGGTATAGGGCCCGGCCGGATCGAACTTCACGGCCGTAAAACCGCGTTCGACGTTTTGCGCGGCACATTGCGCGGCGAGGTCGGGGTCGTCGTAGTCGTACTCGCCCTTCGCGTTCTTCGGATACAGGTACGTGTACGAACGCAGACGCTCGTTGACCATGCCGCCCAGCAGTTCGTACACGGGCTTGCCCGCCGCCTTGCCGATGATGTCCCAGCACGCCATTTCCAGACCGCTGACGACGCCCATCATCGTCAGGTCGGGACGTTGGGTGAAGCCGCTCGAATACGCTTCGCGCCAGAAGCGCTCGACATGATGCGGATCGTGATCGAGCAGATAGCGGCCGAACACATCGTCGATGATATGGGTCATCGCATCCGGATGAAACGTGGCCGAATAGATTTCGCCGACACCTTCGATACCGCAGTCGGTTTTCAGCTTCACGAAGATCCAGTACATCCCGCCGAGGTGCGGCGGCGGCACGGCGACGATATGCGTTTCAAGCGACACGACTTTCATTTACGCCTCTTCTTTTCTGTTGAGCATGTTTCTGAGCGCGAGACCCGCAACGCCACCGAGCGCCGCGACCGCCGCCACGTAAGCAAAATAAAGCTGGTAACCGAACACGCCGGGGAAGGTCTGCGTCAGATAGCCGTTGATCAGCGGTAGAAAGACGTCCGGCGAATAACCGAGCACGGAAATCAGGCCGATCGCGAGACCCATCGTTTCGACCGGCACGTTGCAGCGGTCGAGCAACGACCAGTAGAGGCCGCGAATCGCGTACGTCAGGATGCCGATAAACAGCACGAGCACGACGATCAGCGCATGACTCGACATGCGCGGCGCGGCGACCAGTCCGAGCAGCGACAGCGCTGCCAGAAACAACGCGATCACGAGCACGGAGACCTTCGAAAAGCGGTCGCCGAGAAAGCCGCCGCCGATCCCGCCGATCGGGCGCATCCACAGCTTTAGCGTGGTGATGGTGCCCGCCATCACCACCGACAAACCGATCCCGCCCTGATGCAGATAGGCGGAGAAGCTGTACGTCGCCCAGAACACCTGATAGCCGCAAAACACGATGGCCGCGATCAGCCACAGTTCGGGGATCGCCGCGAGTGTCTTCAGTTCGACGAACACGTTGCTGCGCGCGTGGCGCGGGCTGGACGGGTGGCCGGCGCGATTTGCCACTGTGTCCCGGGCCGGTTGCGGATCCTTGACGAGTCCCAGCACGATGCCGAGCCCGATACACAGAAACGCGTACAGATAGACCACCAGTTTGAAACCGCTCGCGACCGACTCGCCGCGTGTCTGCGTCGCCCACGCGAACAGCGTGATCGCGACGGTTGCGAGCATCGCTTCGATCAGCCCGCGTCCGCCGTCGAGAAAGCCGAAAAAGCGGCCCTGCTCGTGCGCGCCCGCGATCATCGTGACGCGCTTGATCACCGCGGCCCAGAACGTCAAACCGGTGGTGATGCCCCACCCGCCGAAGATCACCAGCAGCACATCGAACGAAGGCGCGGTCGAGTAAACCAGGCCCAGCGCGCCCGTCGCGATCAACGAAAAGCAGATCAGCAGACGCGGCGCAATGCGATCGGCCAGCCAGCCGCTTGGCAGATAGCTGAGCAGGAAGATGGTGCCGAGCATCGAATACAGATAGCCGAGCTGGCTGTCGGTGATGTGGAACACGTCGAGCATCGTCGGCTGATACACCTGCCGCAGATACAGAATCGGGTAGATCGCGCCGGCGGCCAGCACCAGCAGCGCGAGTTGCAGATAGCGCTGGCCTTGAGTGGCTTTCGCGGCGGCGGCGTCACCGGCCGAAGCCAGTTGCGCAGCGGATTGAACGGGTTGGGATGACACGTTTGCGCTCCTGAGAGACACGCAAGGCGACCGCGCTGATGCGTCGGTTCGCCGGGTCTCGAATATGTTTTTTATGATTGGATGGACTGCTGCTTTTACTGCGGGTTTCGATGCGGGTTTCGGAGAAATCCGGATGCGTCAGTACTTCATGACGACCAGACGCGTCTGCGTGAATTCGAGCATGCCGTGCTTGCCGTCGTCGCCGCCGAGGCCCGAACGTTTCCATCCGGCGTGAAAGCCTTGATAGGGGTCTGCAGGCGTGCGGTTCACATACAGTTCGCCCGCTTCGATGGCATTGGCCACCTTCATCGCAGCGCGATAGTTCTCCGTATAGATCACCGACGACAACCCGAACTGATGGTCGTTCGCCATCGCCAGTGCTTCGTCGAGCGTGCTGTAGCGGAGTACCGGCATGATCGGACCGAAGGTTTCTTCCTGAACGATTTCCATGTCCTGACGACAGTTGGTCAGCAGGGTCGCCGGATAGAAAAAGCCGTTTCCCGACGGCAGCGTGCCACCGGTTTCGAGCGTGGCGCCCGCTTCGACGGCGCGGCGGACCATCGCGTGAATGCCGTCGCGCGACGACGCGTTGACGAGCGGCCCCATCAACGATGCATCGTCGCTACGGTCGCCGGAACGCACTGCGCTCATCTGCTGTTTCAACAGCGCGACGAAGCGGTCGTGCACGCTCTCATGCACGTACACGCGTTCGATCGCCGTGCACAACTGGCCGCAATGGGTTGTTTTCGATGCGACCAGGTCGCGTGCGGCCTTCTCCAGATCGGCGTCAGGTTCGATGATCGCGGGCGTCTTGCCACCCAGTTCCAGCGACGGCTTGGCGATATTCGCCTTGCAGTAGTCGAGCACCTTGCGACCCGCGTTGACGCTGCCCGTCAGCGTGATCATCCCGACCGACGGATGCGTGCAGACGGCTTCGGCGGTGTCGTGGCTCATCGCCAGGATATTCACGACGCCGGGCGGCAAACCGGCCCGTTCGACGGCTTTGGCGATTTCGAATGCGGAGCTCGGCGTGTTGTTGCTCGGGCGCACCACGACCGTATTCCCGGCGATCAACGCAGGCGCGACCTTGCGCATGAACGTGTACACCGGATAGTTGAACGGAATCAGGCACGCCACCACGCCGATCGGCTCGCGATGCAGCACGAGGTTTTCGTCGGGCGTATCGCTCGGAATCACTTCGCCTTCGATACGGCGCGCCCATTCGGCGTGATAGCGCGTGATCTGGCCGGCGTAGATCGCTTCGTTGGTGGCGTCGGCGACGCTCTTGCCGGATTCGCATGCGAGCGCCGCGCCGATCGCGGGCGCGGCGTCGGTCAATGCATCGGCGAGCGCGTGCAGATGCACGGCCCTTTGCGCCGACGGCAACGTGCGCCAGCTTTTTTGCGCAACCGCCGCCGATTCGACCGCCGCGACGGCTTGCTCGCGCGTCGCGGCGCACACCTGCGCAATGCGCTCGCCGGTGGCGGGATTGATGACGGTAACGCGTTCGTCGCCAGCGGGTTCGATAAACCGGCCGTTGACGAAATTCCGATCGAGTCGCATGAAGCTCACCTGGTTTGAACTTGTTGAAAAGTGCAAAAAACGCATGACCGGCCGCTTTCGATGCGCAGCCTTCACCGCATGCAGCGCATTTTTCTCCGCACCGGAACGCGTCACAAGCGAATATTTCGACGGTTAAAGATTCGAAAAACGCACGTTTGACCCGAATTCAAATCCTTTGGCAAGCGCACCGGCCAGCCGCAGAATTCGACCCGCCGGCATAACGGCCGGAACGGCCACGACTCGATAACAATTCAGGAGATTCGATGAAACAGACAGTGCTCGCACGCGCGGTTTCCGCCGCACTCACCGCCTTCGCGGCAATTGGCTCAGTCGGCGCATTGGGCACAGTCGGCGCATCGTCAGCGTTCGCGCAATCGGGCGTGACGCTCTACGGCGTGATCGACGAAGGCCTCGACTACACCAGCAACGTGCGCGGCAGCCACGTCTACGAGATGGCGAGCGGCTATGCGCAAGGCAGCCGCTGGGGCATGCGTGGTTCGGAAGATCTCGGCGGCGGGACGAAGGCGATTTTCCAGCTTGAAAATGGCTTCGACGTGAACTCCGGACGTGCGGGCCAGGGCGGCCGGATGTTCGGACGGCAGGCTTACGTGGGACTCGCCAGCGATCGTTTCGGCACGCTGACGCTGGGACGTCAGTACGATTCGGTGGTCGACTATCTGGCGCAAACAACAGCCAACGGGAACTGGGCCGGCTATCTGTTCGCGCATCCGTACGATAACGACAACACCGACAACTCGTTCCGGATCGACAACACGATCAAGTATGCAAGCCCGTCATTGGGCGGATTCCAGTTCGGCGGCGCATACAGCTTCAGCAACGACACGAACTTCGCGAACAACCGGCAGTTCAGCCTGGGCGGGCAGTACGCGTACGGCGGCTGGCTGATCGCGGCCGCATACCTGCAGGCGAACAATCCGGGCGTGGGCATGAACGGCGCAATCGCGGCCAACGACGCGAGCTTTATCGCGGGACGTATGCGGATATTCGGCGGCGGCATCAACTACACGTTCGGTCAGACGACGCTCGGTTTTGCGTACACCAACACGAACTATCAGGACCCGTCGGGCAACGGGTATATCGGCATTCCGCTGGCCGCAACGGGTGTGACGCTGAATACGCTGAAGTATCAGAACTTCGAAGTGAACGGCAAATATCAGTTCACGCCGTCGTTCTTCGTGGGCGTGCAATACGTGTACACGATGGAAAACTACGATGCATCGAACGGTAGCGTGAAGGCGAAGATTCATTCGGTCGGCTTGATGGCCGATTACAACCTGTCGAAGCGCACCGATGTCTATCTGCAAGGCGCGTATCAGAAGGTCACCGGCGACATGACAAACGCGATTCTCGACAACGCGTTTATTCCGGGTGTGCAGGCGCCATCGTCGTCAGGCAGTCAGATCGTGGCGCGCGTGGCCTTGCGTCACAGGTTCTAGGCAATAGCCGCTCGAACAGATCGGTGCCGCCCATCTGCCCGCCTTTCAGCATGACTTCGATGCCGTCGAGGTCCGCGCGATCGGCGTGCAGGCGGCACATCGCGACACCCGGCGCGAGCGTCGACAGATACGACAATCCCCATACGTCGAGCGCATGAATCGCGAAGCTCGACGTGTCGCCGCCTGCGATGCCGATGCGTCGCAGACGCACCTGTCCCAACACCGTTTTCAGCAGATGCGCGCATGCGATGGCGAGCGCGTTGCGCCCGGCGTCCGCGTCGTCGCGCGCGCCGTTGTCTGCATGCGTGCTACGCATGCGACGCGTAAACGCGAGCACATGGCGGCCATCGCGCAACATCGCGGCGATGGTGGCGGTCTGTTCGTCGAGATACGCGTGCGCTGCCGCGCCGGTCATCCGCGACGGATCGAGTTCGACGTGCGTGTACGACTGCGCCGCGCCGATCTGCGCGGCAGTCGCGGGCGACAGGCTGCCGGCCAGCACGAACACAGGACCGTCGGCAGCTTGCATCGTTGACGTGTCGGGCGCATCGGCGGCCTCGTTCGCACTGGATGGCGCACTCGCGCGCACCGCGTCCGCATACGCGTGCGCGACGCTGCTCGGACCCACGGCGAGCAACGGCGCGTGGGCCGCATGCGCCGTCATCGTGCGACCGATATGCGTCAGATGCGCGTCGTCGAGCACGTCGAACAGCAACGCATCCGGTTTGGCTTCCAGCGCATGCGCCACCGCCGAATCCAGCGCGTGCGGCGCTTGCGCATAGATACGCCAGTCGATCGAACGCACGTCGGCCAGACCTTGTCGCTGCAGATGCACGCGCAGATCGGCTTCGTTCATCGGCGTGACCGGATGATGGCTCATGGTCGGATGACGGTCGATCCGGAAAATTTCGTCGCCGCCCGCCGATGCGAACAACTGGCCGAAAACGCAGTAACGCTTCAGATTCGGTTGCCCGCCGACGATCGCCACCAGCGGATTCGGAAAATGCGCGCGCAACGTATTCACCGCGACACCGATGCTGCCGGTCTGCGGCGCGCTATCGAAGGTCGAGCACACCTTGTAATGCATCAGCCGCACGCCGAGCGACGCGAAGCATGCGCCGACCCGCGTCAGTTCGGCATGCATTTCCGACGGCGCCAGCGCTCGCGCGATGCCCGCCACGCCGATCGCATCGAGCGCGTCATATGCGCGGCCCGGCCCGAATTGCGCAAGACGCGCCGCATCGGGCGCCTCGACGAACAGCATCGTGCGCAATCCGGCGCGCGCGAGATGCGCGAGCGTGTCGGTCGCGCCGGTGAAATCGTCGCCGTAAAATGCATAAGCGGGCGACCGATGCCCGGATGACGAAAACGCATGCATCGGCGCAAGCGAGACCGGATCGTTCATCCGCGCGCTCCAAAAAACGCCAGCGCACGCTGTAATTCAGGCGCATGACGCGCATAGTCGGCAAGCGGCACGCATGCCTGTACCGCATCCCACGCCTGCCGCACGCTCGTCACACCGGCGGCGGGTCCATCGGGATGCGCGAGAATGCCGCCGCCGGACATAAACAGCAGATCGGTGGTGCGCACGCTGTCGAAGGTCGCGGGCACGGTGCCCGCCCACTGCCCCGACGAAAACGCCGGCAACACGGCATCGTCGTATTCAGACGTCAACGGCGTCGCGCAATCGCGGGCGGACTCGGTCACTTCGGCGTCGCTTTGGGCGAACTTTCCGGCCAGCCCATGCACGTGCATATGGTCGACACCGGCCAGTCGCCACAGCGTCTGATACGCGTGGAACGACATGCCCAGCGACGGATCGCGCGACATCATGCCGTAGCCGTTCCGGTGCGCGTGCAGCGCCAGCGGCGTCGCGCGCCGCAAGCTCTGGATCGCGGAAAAGCCGCACCAGTTGATGCTCGCCATCACGCAACTGCCGCCTTCGCGTTCGACCAGTTCCGCGTGACGACGCATCGCGTCGAGTTCGTCGGTGATATTGAAGGCGACCATCACCGAACGGCCGCTGCGCTCGCGATATGCGCGAACCTCGGCCATCACCGCACGTACGCGCGCGGCGAGCGGCGCATGCTGCGGGTTCGCACAGACTTCGTCATCCTTGATGAAATCGACGCCCGCTTCGCACAGATCGCGCACCAGCGACGCCGTTTCCGCCGCGCTCAAGCCCACGTTCGGCTTGATGATCGTGCCGATCATCGGGCCGCGCGCCACGTCGGTCAGTCGCCGCGTCCCGGCGACACCGTGCTTCGGCAGATCGAAACGCGCGCGATAGCTTGCAGGCAAACGCATCGACAGCAGACGCATGCCGGTCACTTCGCCGAGGTCGTACAGATTGCCCGCCACCGTCGCGGCCAGCGTGGGCAGATTCGCGTCGATATTCGCGAGCGGAAACGACAGCGTGATTCGCGCGCGACGCCACGGACCGCTGGCGTGCTGCCGCGCAAGCCATGCATTAGGCAATGCCGGTTGCGACGCGGCTTCGAGTTCGTCGATGCGCACCACGCTCGCGCGGCTTCGCGCGCGCAACGCATCGCTTTCGTTCGCGACCCGCACGAAGGTGCCGCTCGACTGCTCGCCGGCCATCACATCGGCAACCCGCGCCGGATCGAGTGGCGTTTCGATCAGATAGTCGGCTTCGAGGCAATCGTCGCCGATCGCCCGCTGCGCCACGGCGTTGTGCGCATCGCTCATAGCGTGCCCAGATCCGGAAACGGCCGCACTGCGTTGCGGCCATCCCATGACAGCGACTCACGATAGATCAGGTCGAACAGTTTGCCTTTCGGCCCGGCGATTTCCGAAAGTTCGATCACGGTGCCCGGATGCGTTTCCGTGTCGAAGTACACGAAGCGGCCGTTGCGGCCCACTTCGCCGCTCATCGCGACTTTGAAGCCCTGATCCTGAAGCCGCGCGAGGTCCGCATCGAACGACGTGGTCCAGTACGCGTTGTGCTGCAAGCCGGTGTGGCCGGCTTCGAGGAAGTCGCGATACATCGACGGAGCGCCGTTGCGCGTCTGGATCAGTTCGACCTGCAACGGCCCCGAGTTCGCGAGCGCCACCGAGTTGTGGACCTCGTACGACTGGCCGCGATACGTGTAGTTTTCGATCGGCACGCGTTCGTTGTAGAACCACGGCCCGACGCCGAGCACGCGGCTCCAGTATTCCATCGCCGCTTCGATATCGCGCACGACATAGCCTGCCTGACGGATTTCGCCAAAATAACGACTCATAACACTCTCCCGATGCGGCAGATTGAAGATCGATGGACGAGCGAATCCCGGCGCTGGGAAAGCCTGTGCTTTCACGCAGCGTCCAAAGGCATGACGCCCATCCGTCTAATTGGAAAAACTCACAGAAAACCGGTTGAAATCCACGGTATGGCTGCGATCAGCACGAGGCCGAACAGCAGCGCGCTCATATACACGACGATCGGTTTGATGCCCGCGTCCGGGTTCACCTTGCTGATCGCGCAGGCCGAGTAATAGCCGACGCCGAACGGCGGCGAGAACAGTCCCACGCCCATCGACAGAATCACCACGATGGCGTAGTGCACTTCGTTGACGCCTGCCATGCGCGCAATCGGAAACAGCAACGGCCCGAACAGCACGATGGCCGGAATCCCTTCGAGCACGCTGCCGAGCATGATGAACACGACGATCGACACCGCGAGAAAACCGTATGCGCCGCCGGGCAACGTGGTCATCAGTTGCGCGAGGTCCTGCGAAAAGCCGGATTGCGTCAGCGCCCACGCCATCGACATCGCGCAGCCGATGATGAACAGGATCGCACCCGACAGCGTCGCCGCATCGACCAGCATCCGGCCGAGTCGCCGCCATGCGAATTTCCGGTAAATCAGCAGCCCGACGACGCTCGAATAGACGATGCCGATCGTCGAGACTTCCGTCGCGGTCGCCACGCCTTCGACCACCGCCATCCGGATCACGAACGGCAACGCCAGCGCAGGCACCGCCACCACGAACAGCCGCCCGATCTCGCGGCGGCTGAACCGCTGCGCGCCGCTCAGGTCCTCGTTGCGATAGCGCCACCAGACGACCGCGCACAAGATCAGCGCGAGCACCGCGCCCGGCAACATGCCGGCCGTAAACAGCGCGGAAATCGACAGGCCGGTGACCGAGCCGATCGTAATCAGCACGATGCTGGGCGGAATGGTTTCGCTCTGCGCGCCGGTCGTGGCGAGCAAGGCCACCAGATCGCCTTCGGACGCGCCGCGTTTTTTCATCTCCGGAAACAGCACCGGTGCAATCGCCGCCATGTCCGCGACTTTCGATCCGGAAATGCCCGACACCAGATACATCGCCCCGATCAGCACGAACGACAGTCCGCCATGCAGATGCCCGACGAGGCTCGCGAGAAAACCGATCATCGCGCGCGCCATGCCGGTCATCTCGATCAGCAGGCCGAGGAACACGAATAGCGGCACTGCGAGCAGCACCAGATGCGACATGCCCTCGTCCATCCGCCCGACCATCACGACGACCGGCGTGTAGGTGGCAAGACCGAGGTAACCGAAGGTCGCGAGCGCGAACGAGAACCCGATCGGCACGCCCGAAAAAATCCCGATGCCCACCACGCCGACGAAGAAGATCAGCAGATTGAGCTTGCCGAGCGTCTGAAACCACGGCGCGCCGTAGTACGCGACCACGCCGAGCACGACCGCGATTGCCAGCACGATCAGCACGTCGCGCGCGCGGCTCGTCTGCACCAGCCGGATCAGGCCGACAGCCAGCATCAGGCCCGCGCCGACCGGCAACGCGAGTGCGCGCCATGCATTGCTGATTTGCAGCGCAGGCGTGACGATCGCCGCTTCGCCGGACGCGTAGTCGTAGGTCGGCGCGAGCAGCAACGCCAGCAGCGCCACCGATGCGCCGATCGCGAGCGTATCGACGAACGCGCGCTTTTGCGGCGACAGCCGGCTGACGAACGCCGTCATCCGCATATGCTCGCCGCGACGCAAGGCGAGCACCGCGCCGAGCATCGACAGCCACAAGAACAGGATGCCGGCCAGTTCATCGGACCACACCAGCGGCGCATGCAGCGCATAGCGGAACACCACGCCCGCCAGCATCACGACGATCTCGAGCGCAAGCAGACTCGCCGCGCAAAATTCGACGAGTGCGATCAGCCCGCGATCGACGATCCGCAGCCAGCGGCGCGGCAGGCTGGCCGCATGACGCGCGGCATGGGCCGCAGCCGCCTGCTGCGCGTTGTGCATCGCGTGGCCGCCCGCGCCGTTCTGTGCTGCATCCCAAGCCCGCTCCGTCATGCTGTGGTCTCCTCGCGCATGATGTTGTTAGACGCCGTTCAGGCGAGCTTGCCGACCGACTGTTCGAGCAGATCCCACGCCTGATTGCCGAAGCGGCCTTTCCATTCCGCGTAGAAACCGGCCTGGCGCAACGCGGCGCGGAACGTGTCAGGCGCGGGACGATTGATCGACAGACCCTTTGCCTGCAGATCGGCGACGGCGGCATCGTTGAGCTTGCGCACGTCGTCGCGCTGCTTCAGCGCGGCCTGATTGAATGCGTCGCTGGCGATCGCTTGCAGGTCTTTCGGCAGACGTTGCCACGCGCGCTGATTCAGCACGAACCAGTAGCCGTCCCACATATGGTTGGTCAGCGAACAGAACTTCTGCACTTCGTAGAGCTTCGCGACCTGCACGATGGGCAGCGGATTTTCCTGCGCATCGACGATATGCGTTTGCAGCGACGAATAGACTTCGCTGAATTGCAGGCTCGTCGGTGCGGCGCCGAGACCCTTGAACATGTCGATGCTCAACGGACTGACCGGCACGCGGATTTTCAGGTTGCGCATCGTCTGCGCGTTGACGATCGGGCCGGTGCTGGTGGTGGTTTGACGAAAGCCGTTGTCCCACATCCGTTCGAACGATTCGAGACCGGCCTTCTGCATCGCCGCGCGCACGTAGGCGCCGAGCGGGCCGTCCATCGCTTTCCACACCTGCGAATAGTCGCTGAACGCGAAGCCGACCGCGTTGATTGCGACGGCGGGCGCCAGCGTGGACACCACCAGCGCCGACGGCGTGAACATTTCGATGCCGCCGCTGCGGACCTGCGCGAGCATGTCCGTGTCGCCGCCCAACTGGTTGTTCGGGAAGATGCGGATTTCCATCCGTCCTTTCGACGCATCGCGAATCTGGTTCGCCGCTTCCTGCGCGCGAACGTTCAACGGATGTGTGAGCGGCAGATTGTTGCCGTACTTGAATACGAACTCGGGCGCGGCCGCCGCGCGGGCGGTCGAGGCCAAACCTAGCGTGCCGAGCGCGCCGGCAACCGGAGCGGCCGCAGCGGCGCGTAGCAACGCGCGTCGGGTGAGATGGGTCATCGGGAAGTCTCCTTGCCTTTTTATTGATGCGTTCTTGATTCCATCAAAAACCATCATCGCGCGGGGCCGACCGGTTGACGGTTCTGGCTTAGTATCGTGTCATCGGCAGCGTGGCTGACGGCACGTAATCGCGGCTGACAGGTGCAAGACTAGGCGTCCGCGATATTTGCGTCAAACCGCGAAACTGATGTGTTTTGATGGAATTCCGATCGTCGCGAGGTCGCCGCCGGCTGCCGCACGGTCGGCTCGAACGGTTGAAGAGGCGAATGCGCCGGGAAACGTTTATGTCCGATACCACGATGACTGTTGCCGCACGCGCCCGGATTCCGGACATCGCGCGCGCGGCGGGCGTGTCGACCGCGACCGTCGACCGGGTGCTGAACGGCCGCCACGGCGTGCGCGCGCCCACCGCGCAACGCGTCTTGCAGGCGGCAGCCCAACTCGGTTATCTGCTGGGTGCGGCCGTGCCGGCGACGCAACCGCCGCGCACGTTGCGCATCGCGTTTCTGCTGCCGACCGGCACCAACCGTTATTTGCGGATGCTCGGCGATTACATCGAGTTCGCACACGATCAATGGAGCGCGCTCGACATCCGTTGCCGCGTGCATTACGTCGAGAGCTTCAACCCGAGCGAACTCGCGGCGCGGCTGCTGCATTGCGGCCAGCGCGCGGACGGCGTGGTGTTCATGGCGCTCGAACATCCGGTCGTGCGCGATGCGGTGAATGCGCTCGCCGATCAGGGCGTACCGGCGATCACGCTGATTTCCGACCTGTCGAACGCGCGGCGGCTCGCGTATGTCGGCATCGACAATCGCGCGGCCGGCCGCACGGCGGGGCTATTGCTGGGGCGTTTCATGGGGCCGCGTCCGGCGGGCAAGATCGCGATGCTGGCGGGCAGCCTGAACTATCGCGGACACGAGGAACGCGAAATCGGCTTTCTGCATCTGATCGAATCGACGTTTCCGCAGGTGCGCGTGATCGGCCTGCGCGAAGGTCATGACGACAGCGAGCGCAACTATCTGCAAACGCGTCGCTTGCTGGAACAGCATCCGGATCTCGCGGGCATCTACAACAGCGGCGGCGGCTCGGATGGGGTCGCGCGCGCGATCGTCGAGGCAAAGGCCGACCAGAAGATCCTGTTCGTCGGCCACGGCCTGACGCCCGACACGCGCGCGCTGCTGATCGACGGCACGATGGATGCGCTGATCACGCAAACACCGCAATCGATGGTCGGCAATTGCCTGAAAATTTTCCGCAACGTGCACGACAAACGCGATGCACTCGACGACGTGAAACCGGTGCAGTTCAATATCGTGCTGCGGGAGAATCTGCCCTGACGCGGCGGATGATCCACTGCGCCACCCCGCTGTCGGCAGCGGCGCGCCTCGGGGTCACCACGCCACGCACGATCCTTCCTTGCCGACGCAGTCGCCGTCGCAACCAGCGCAGTAGTGCCGGTCCCTGATGGTCTGATCGACCTGCCACGCATTCGCCGTCGCCGTGCTCGCGGTGCCCACGGAACGCCCATTCTCCGACGCATGGAAGGTCGGTTCGCCGGCTTTGCCGCGACGGATCGCGTCGTCGATTTCCGCGTCGCCGAACGCCGCTTTCAGATTCGCCACGAACGCGGCGATTTCCGGCATCGGGTGCAAAACGGGCTTCCGTACTCGCATATCCATCGCGGCCACTCCTCGAAAAAGTACCGGTTCACTATCCCGGAATTCAGTGTAGGATACTGTACATCCATACAGTATTTAAGGCAATCCGCACTCCGATGTCCTCTACGCCGCTTTCCACGCCGGTCACGTCGTTATTGGCGCACCCGGAAACCCTGCATCCGTCGCTGTGGCGCGCCTCGCAGCTCGCCCGCAGCCGTGCGCGCACGGTGGATACCGGCTACGCGGCGCTGTCGGCGGAATTGCCGGGCGGCGGCTGGCCGCTGGGTGCGCTGGTGGATCTGCTGGTGCAGCAGGCCGGCGTCGGCGAAATGCGCCTGCTGCGGCCGGCGCTGAGCGAAATGGGCCGCCGTCCCATCGCGCTGGTGCAGCCGCCGCATGTGCCGAACGGGCTCGGGCTCGGCTATATCGGCCTGCCGATCGACCGTGTGATGCAGATCAAGGCCGCCACGACGGCGGACGCGCTGTGGTCCGCCGAGCAGATCCTGCGCGCGGGCAGTTGCGGTGCGCTGCTGTTCTGGGCGCAGTACGTGCAGACGTCGTCGTTACGGCGGCTGCATCTGGCCGCGCAGTCGTCCGACACGCTGTTCGTAATGGTGCGCCCGCTCGCCGTCGCGCAGGACGCGTCGCCGGCGCTATTGCGGCTCGCGCTGCGGCCGGCGGGCGACAGTCTCAGCGTCGATATCGTCAAGCGACGAGGTCCCACACGCGCGGAACCGCTGTCCATTCCCCTTCAACCCACGCCCGTTCTGCTTTCCCGTCATGCGCGTCTTTCTCGCCGTCCACTTGCCCCGGTTGCCGCTCGAAGTGTTCCGACCGAAGTGGCGGTTTGAGTCGCTGGCGGGCGCGTTGCCTTTGCCCTCGCCTTCGCCCGTGTCCGGCGATGCCGCATCGACGCAACCCGCGCCCGGTTGCGTGGTGCTGGACAAAGACCGCGTCGTACTCGCCGATGCGACCGCGCGTGCGAACGGCGTGCGTGTCGGCATGAAGCGCGGCGGCGTGCTGACGGTCGCGCCCGAATCCACGATGTTCGAGCGCGACGCGGTGCGCGAGCACGACGCGCAACGCGACGTCGCGATTGCGTTGATGACGTTTTCGCCGGAAGTCGCGCTCGGCGACGAAGCCAGCGTCGTGGTGGAGGTCAGCGCGAGCCTGCGTCTGTTCGGCGGCATCTTGCGGCTGTGCCGTGCAGCCAAAACCCTACTCGCGACGCTCGGTTTCAGCGCGCGCATCAGCGCCGCGCCGACCGGCCAGGGCGCGTGGCTGCTCGCCCGATGCGGCAACCGCCGGCTGCTGAAAATGGCCTCGCTCGAACGACAGCTCGCGGCGTTGCCGTTGATGTCGGTGCCGGAAGTGCGGCCGTTCGCCGACTGGTTCACCGGACTCGGCTGCGCCAGCATCGGCGACGTGCGCCGTCTGCCGCGTGCCGGTTTGCAACGGCGTTGCGGCGAGCATCTGCTCGACTCGCTCGACCGCGCGTTCGGCACCGCGCCCGAACTGTTCGACTGGCTCGCGTTGCCGCCCACTTTCTCCGCGCGGATCGAACTGCCCGAGCGCATCGAACACACCGACGCCGCGATCTTCGTCGCGCATCGGCTGATCGCGCAACTGTGCGGCTGGCTGGCCGCGAAACAGTGCGCGGTGATGGGCATCGCGCTCATGCTCGAACACGAACGCGGCCGTCAGGCGATCGAACCCACGTGTATCGACATCGCGCTCGGCGAACCCGCGTGGCGCGAAGACCATCTGCTGCGACTCGTCAAGGAACGGCTCGCGCGGATCGAACTGGACGCGCCGATGATCGCGTTGCGGCTCGACGCATCGCAGGTGCAAGCGGCCGCGCCCGCATCGGACACGCTGTTTCCGGAACCGGGCGGTTCGGCCGAAGATCACGCGCGGCTGGTCGAACTGCTGGTCGCGCGGCTCGGCGAGGACAACGTGCTGCGGCCCGCGCCGACGCCGGATCACCGGCCGGAAATTGCGAACCGCTGGGTGCCGGTCGGCGAGGTGTCGAAAGACGCGCCGTTGCCTGCCGGTTTGCCGCGCCCGACCTGGCTGCTCGCGACGCCCGTGCAACTGCTGATGCGCCAGCATCGTCCGTTCTATGGCTCGCCGCTCAAAATGGTGTCGCCGGGCGAACGGATCGAATCCGGCTGGTTCGACGGACGGCTCGTCACGCGCGACTATTTCGTCGCGCAAGCCGACGACCAGTCGTGCTACTGGGTCTTTCGCGAGCGCACCAGCAGTCGGGACGCGCAAGTGTCGCGCTGGTTCCTGCACGGCCTGTTCGGATGACGCGCGATGGATGCGACTTTCACTGCGGCCGGGTCAGGACTGCCCGCCTACGCCGAGCTATTCTGCTTCTCCAACTTCACGTTCCTGCACGGCGCATCGCACGCTGAAGAGCTGGCCGCGCGCGCCGCGCAACTCGGTTACGCCGGGCTCGCGATCACCGACGAATGCTCGCTCGCCGGTGTGGTGCGCGCGCATGTCGCCGCGAAAGAGGCGCAATTGCCGCTCGTGATCGGCGCGTATTTCAGGCTCGTCAACGCCGACGGCACGCCCGCATTCGGGCTGATCCTGCTCGCGCAGAATCGCGAGGGTTACGGCAATCTGTCCGAGCTGATCACGCTTGCGCGCACGCGCGCGCCCAAAGGCAGTTATCGTCTGACGCCGCAGGATCTGGCGCGGCCGGATCGCGATCACACGCATCTGCGCGGCATGCCCGACTGTCTCGCGATTCTCGTGCCGGACTTCCCGGCGAAAGAAGATGTGCTCGATTCGCAACTCGAATGGCTCGACGAGACCTTTCCGGATCGCGCATCGTGCGGTCTGATCCTGCATCAACGCGCGATGGACGACATCCATCGCGGTGCGATCGAATACATCGCGCAACGTCATGCGGTGCCGGTCGTCGCGCTCGGTCA
Source organism: Paraburkholderia sp. (assembly GCF_028283785.1). GTDB lineage: Bacteria > Pseudomonadota > Gammaproteobacteria > Burkholderiales > Burkholderiaceae > Paraburkholderia. The sequence continues at coordinate 1,331,085 of NZ_JAPWKB010000019.1, forward strand.
TGTGTTGATGCATGTGCGTTCGCGCAAGCCGTTGCAGGACACGATGACAGCGATTCGCGTCGGGCGTCCCGTACATGAATGCGGTTACGATCTCGCGCCGAATGCCGAGCAGCATTTGCGCTCGCGTTTGCGAATCGCCAACCTGTACCCCGAATCCGCGTTGCGCGAGACCGTCACGCTGCTGTCGCGCTGCGCGTTTTCACTCGACGAACTGCGCTACGAATACCCGGATGAACTGGTGCCGCCAGACGTCACGCCTACTGCGTATTTGCGGCAGGAAACCTATATCGGCGCGCATCGGCGCTTCCCGTCCGGGATTCCCGTCAAGGTTCAGGAGCAGATCGAGCATGAACTCGGCCTGATAGCGGACCTCGAATACGAGCCGTACTTCCTGACGGTGTACGACATCGTCCGCTATGCGCGCGGCCAGCATATCCTGTGTCAGGGACGCGGGTCGGCGGCGAATTCGGCGGTCTGTTATTGCCTCGGCGTGACCGAGGTGGACCCGGCGCGCGGCAATATGCTGTTCGAGCGTTTTATCAGCAAGGAGCGCGGCGAGCCGCCCGATATCGATGTGGACTTCGAACATCAGCGGCGCGAGGAAGTGATCCAGTACATCTATCGCAAGTACGGACGCGACCGTGCGGCGATTGCCGCGGCGGTCTCGACGTATCGGCCGCGCGGTGCATTGCGCGAAACCGGCAAGGCGCTCGGCGTCGATCCGCAGATCGTCGACGCGGTGGCGAAGTCGCATCAGTGGTTCGATACGAGTGCGGATCTGCTGAAGCGTTTCGAAGATTCCGGGCTCGATCCGAACCAGCCGCTGATTCAGGCATGGGCGGCGCTGGCGGCGCAACTGCTCGGTTTTCCGCGGCATTTGTCGCAGCATTCCGGCGGCTTCGTGATCAGTCGCGGCAAACTCACGCGCCTGGTTCCGGTCGAGAATGCCGCCATGGCCGATCGCAGCGTGATCGAGTGGGACAAGGATGATCTGGAGTCGCTTGGCTTGCTGAAGATCGACGTGCTGGCGCTGGGCATGCTGTCCGCGATCCGACGCACGCTCGACCTGGTGTCCGAGCGTCGCGGCGAACGCTTTTCGATGCAGGACATTCCACCCGAAGACGACCCGACCTACGAGATGATTTCGCGCGCCGATACGATCGGCGTGTTCCAGATCGAATCGCGCGCGCAGATGAGCATGTTGCCGCGCCTGCAACCGCGCGTGTTTTACGACCTCGTGATCGAAGTGGCGATCGTGCGGCCCGGGCCGATTCAGGGCGGCGCGGTGCATCCGTATCTGCGGCGTCGTCAAAAGATCGAGGCCGTGACCTATCCCAGCGACGATTTACGCATCGCACTCGAACGCACGCTGGGCGTGCCGATTTTTCAGGAACAGGTGATGCAGGTCGCGATTCTCGCGGCCGGTTTTACGCCGGGCGAAGCGGACCAGTTGCGTCGCGCGATGGCCGCATGGAAGCGCAAGGGCGGACTCGAAAAATACTACGACCGGATCGTCAACGGCATGCAGGAACGCGGCTATCAGAAGGACTTCGCCGAAGCCATTTTCGAACAGATCAAGGGCTTCGGCGAGTATGGATTTCCGGAGAGTCACGCCGCGAGTTTTGCGTTGCTGGTGTATGCAAGCAGCTGGCTGAAGTGCCATGAACCGGAAGCGTTTCTGACCGCGATGCTGAACAGTCAGCCGATGGGTTTCTATTCGCCGTCGCAACTCGTGCAGGACGCGCAACGGCATGGCGTACAGGTGACGCCGGTAGACGTGACGATCAGCGGCTGGGATTCGGCGCTGGAACCTGCGAACGATCCGCACGCGACGCGTCCTGCGGTGCGGCTCGGACTCTCGCTGCTGCGCGGCATGCGGGACGACGCCGCCGAGCGCATCGAAAATGCGCGGGCGGTCAAACCATTCACCGGCGTGACCGATCTCGCGCGCCGCGCGCAACTCGACCGGCACGATCTGCAGGTACTGGCCGACGCCAATGCGCTGGCCGCGCTCGCCGGCAATCGACGCGAGGCGCTGTGGCAATCGGTGGCGGCGGTGCCGGATCGCGACATGCTGGCGGTCGCGCGCGTCGATGACGAAACGCCGGTTCTGGGCGCGCCGTCGGAAGCGGAAAACATCGTCGGCGACTACCGGTCGGTTGGCTTGACCTTGGGCCGTCATCCGCTCGAACTGCTGCGTCCCGTGCTTCATGAGCAGCGCCTGATGCCCGCATCGACCTTGCGCACCTATCGCAATGGCCGCCTCGCACGCGGTTGCGGACTCGTCACCGTCAGGCAGCGTCCCGGTACGGCCAAGGGCGTGATGTTCGTCACGCTCGAAGACGAAACCGGCAACGTGAACGTGATCGTATGGCCGAGCTTGCTGGAGAAGCAGCGCAAGGAAGCATTGGGCGCGGCCTTACTTGGCGTGTACGGCACATGGCAATGCGAAGGCGAAGTCCGCCATCTGGTGGCGCAAAGACTGGTAGACCTGTCGTATCTGCTTGGCGGCCTGACGACAGTCAGCCGCAATTTCCACTAGACGCCGACACGGCGGACGCCAGCGCGCTCACCTAGCGCCGCACCAGCGCGACGATATACCGGCAGGGTTTATGCCCTGCATTGATGAATTCGCAGTCGGCGGCCGAGCCGAGTTGCAGACAGTCGCCGGCTTCGAGTCGATGCATCTGCGCGCCTTCGCGAAACGTCAATTCGCCCTCCTCGACCCAGATCTGTTGATGCTGGAAGACGAACGCGTCGGACGGATAAGGCACGCGCACGCGCGGCGGCAATTCCACCTCGAGCAATTCGAGCATGCCGCCATTTGCGGGAGAAATACGGCGTCGCGAATAGCCTGATTCGGGATCGACCCACACGGCCTGTTGCGCGTGCCGGTTGAGTCTGTCGCCGGTTTGCTCGGCAAGCGCGAGCAAGGTCGACAACGCCAGCCCGAACGCGCCGGACAGCCGGCCGAGCACCGTTGCGGTGGGACTGGCTTCACCGCGTTCGATCTTGCTGATCATTGCCTTGGACACACCGGAGCGTTCCGCGAGCGCCGACAGCGACCAGTTACGCGCTTCGCGCTCGGTTTTCACGCGGGCCGCGATAGCAAGGGAAAGATCGTTGGCAGACGGATCGGACATGAGACACCGTGGCGAGAGCGGAAACGAAAATGTCCTGTCGAGGACGCCGAACACAAATGCAAACAGGTGAAAACACGCGCCGTGATAAAAAACCGTGTCGTCTTGCATAGTGCCTTTTGGTCCACTATATTAAACCACGACCAAAAAGCGAAAATCCAGATTCGCGACCCGAACAACCCGAATATCGCCCAACAACCCTGTCCACAGGAGTGCCACAACACGATGCCAAAGCACCTTCACCTGAATGCTTTCGACATGAACTGCGTAGGCCATATCCAGCAGGGTTTATGGGCGCATCCGCGTGACCAGTCCAGCCGTTACAAAGAGCTGGCGTACTGGACAGCGTACGCAAAAACGTTGGAAAAAGGCCTGTTCGACGGCATCTTCTTCGCCGACGTCGCAGGTGTCTACGACGTCTACGGCGGCAGCCCCGACGCCGCGATCGAGCACGCGGTCCAGGTCCCCGTCAACGACCCGACGCTTCTGATTCCGGCCATGGCAGCGGTCACCACGCATCTGTCGTTCGGTGTCACCAGCAACCTGACGCTGGAGCAGCCGTATCTGTTCGCGCGCCGCATGTCCACGCTGGATCACCTGACGAACGGCCGGATCGGCTGGAACATCGTCACGGGTTATCTGGACAGCGCATCGCGCGCAATCGGTCTGACCGGGCAGATGGCGCACGACGACCGCTACGACCTCGCCGACGAGTACATGGAGCTCGTCTACAAGCTTTGGGAAGGAAGCTGGGAAGATCACGCCGTTCTCGCCGACACGACCGCGCGGCGCTATGCCGACGCATCGAAAGTCCATGTGATCCACCATCACGGCAAGCAGTACCGCGTCGATGCGATGCATCTGTGCGAGCCGTCGCCGCAACGCACGCCGGTGCTGTATCAGGCGGGCGCATCGACGCGCGGCAAGCAGTTCGCATCCACGCATGCCGAATGCGTATTCCTGAACGGTCAGGCGAAACCGGCGGTGAAAGCGCTGGTCGACGACATCCGCGCACGCGCGGTCGCCTCCGGTCGCAGCGCCGACGATGTGAAGATCTTCCTCGGTCAGACCGTCATCACCGGCCGCACCGACGCCGACGCGCAGGAAAAATACGCGGAATACCAACGCTATGCGAGTTCGGACGCGGCACTGGTTCATGCGGCCGCATCGCTCGGCATCGACTTCGCGCGCTACGATCCCGACGAGCCGATCGACACGGGCAAGAGTCAGGCGATCGTCTCCAACGTCGAAGCGATGACGCGTGCAGCCGGTCCGCAATGGACCCGTCGCAAGCTGCTCGAACAGATCGTGCTGGGCAGCCGTCAGGCGCCGCTGGTCGGCTCGGCGGAACATGTCGCGGATACCTTGATCGCGTGGTCCGACGAAGCCGGTGTGGACGGCTTCAATCTGTCGCGAACCGTAGCGCCCGAATGCTTCGAGGATTTCATCGCGCACGTGGTGCCGGTGCTTCAGGAACGCGGTGCGTACAAACATGCGTATCGTGACGGCACGCTGCGCGACAAACTGTTCGGCCATCCGCGCTTGCCGTCCACGCACACGGCCGCGCAATATCGCCACATCGACCCATCGCGCCGCTCAGGTGAATAACGTGTCTCACGTGCAAGGCGGCAAAACCCGCTCGCTCGCAATCCTGCTGCTTTGCCAGGTCGGTGCGATGAGCGTGTGGTTTTCGTCGTCGGCGGTGGTCGCCATCGTCAAGGAAACGCGTCACATCTCCGCGCTCGATGCGACCCTGCTGACGAGTGCCGTGCAGGCCGGTTTCGTCGCGGGCACGATCGGCAGCGCGCTGCTGTCGCTCGCCGACCGCTACGATCCGCGCCGGCTTTTCATGATCAGTGCATTGATTGCCGCAGTCGCAACCGCTTGCCTGACCCTGCTCGAACCGGCCGGGCCCGTTGCAATTGCGCTGCGCTTTCTGACGGGTATCTGCATGGCGGGTGTCTATCCGGTCGGCATGCGGCTCGCGGCCACCTGGGCGAACCGTGATCTCGGCCTGCTGATCGGTTTGCTGGTCGGCGCGCTGACCTTCGGCTCCGCCAGTCCGCATCTGCTCGCCGCGCTCGGCGGATCGAACTGGCGCGCAATTTACGGCGTGGCGGCGTGCTGCGCATTCGTTTCGGGCTTCGCGATCCTGCTATGCGGCATCGGTCCGGGCATGGCGCGCGCCACCCGCATCCAGTGGACGGCACTCGCTGCCGCATGGCGCAATCCGTCGTTGCGACTGGCGAATCTCGGCTATCTCGGGCACATGTGGGAGCTTTACGCGATGTGGGCGTGGCTCGCGGTCTTCCTCGATGCGAGCTTCACGGCATCCGGCGTCATGCATCCGAGACAGGCCGCCGAATGGCTGACGTTCGGCGCGGTCGCGGCGGGCGCGCTCGGCGCGTGGCTCGGCGGGATGCTGGCGGACCGGTTCGGGCGCACAACCGTGACGATGACGGCGATGGCCGTCAGCGGCGCATGTGCGGCACTCATGGGCTGGCTGTTCGGCGCGCCGGCATGGCTCGTCGGCTGCATCGCGTTGTGCTGGGGCGTGTCGGTGATCGCGGATTCCGCGCAGTTCTCGGCGAGCATTGCCGAACTCGCGGAACCCAGTTCGATCGGCACCTTGCTGACGGCACAGACCTGTGCGGGTTTTCTGCTGACGCTGGTGAGCATCCATCTGGTGCCCGACGTGGTGTCGGTCGCGGGCTGGGCGGGCGCCTTCACGGTGCTGGCCGTGGGGCCGCTGCTCGGCTGTGTTGCGATGGCGCGCCTGCGTCGGCATCCCGATGCGCGTCGTCTCGCGGGCGGCAAAGGTTAGCCGCTCAATGCCGTATCGGGTCGCGCGGCCCGGTTCGCATGCGTCACGCGCATGCCAGCATGGCTTGCATGCGTGGCGCGCATCGCAGCATCGCCTGCATGCCGATCGCGCATCGCCGGCATCTTACGCAGCCATCCGGTAGCCGTTCATCGCCGGCGTTTCATGACGCGGCGGGAACACGTTCCACGAACCGTCGTCGTGACGGAAGAAAAAGATCGACAGGATGCCGCTCGGGCGGGTCGATTCCACGCACACGCAGCGACGACGGTTCACGCCGGTGCGGCAGAATCGCACGACCACGCGTGCCGGCATCGCCGGTGTCGGGGCAAGCCATTTATCGACCATCCAGTGCAACGAGTTTTCGGCGGCGTTCATGTCGTTCTCCATCGATCCAGATCGCGTCAGGCGACGCGGGCTACAACGTATTCGCGCGTGATCGCGCCCTTCCCGTTTCTCATCCATGCCGCGCACATGCCGACCAGCGTGTGCAAACCGGTACGTGGGTGCGTGAGGCACGTGCGAACCTGTTCGCTACGGCTTTCGCCGAACAGGCACCACGCACAGAAGTGTTCGCAATTGTTGGTCAGCAGCCTGTAGCGGTTTTCGCCAAGACGGGACCGGGCGCGACGCACGGCTTCGTCGCTGTCGAACTTCGGCGCGGCGGCGAAGCGGATCGCAACCGCATGACCGGCAGCGAATTGCGCGAGCGAGACTTCTTCGACCGGACCGCGTTGTGCGGAGCCGCCGAAGCCGGCGTAGTGCACCACCATGCCGTTGCCGACATAGATGCCGTGGTGCGCATAACCGCTGCGTTGCGTGACCAGATGTGCGCCCGGTTGCAGATCGGCGGCGGCATCGTCGAGCAACAGATCGGCAGTCCCGATCGACAGCATCGACGCGGCGACCTTGAACGACGACGACCGGCAGGCGGCCGACACGGATGCGGCGATGCGACTCGGGCCTCTGCCTCTGGCGACCCACGACCGTTGGATTCTGTTCATGGCTTCCTTCCCGCTGTCCTGTTCCGATCCGGCAGCGCCTGGATCGATAAAATCAAACACTGTTGCGTCGTCATTTGCATCAATCGCGCCACCTTGCGCTCACCCCTTGTTTAACGGCCTTTTGCGGCCGGTCCTTGATGTTTTGACGTGAGGGTATGTCCGCATGCGGCCAACAGTTTTTTTGCCGATATGTTGGCGCGTGACGCTCACTCGCAGCGCATCCGGAACCGGTCGGCGCATGGCCGCGAAAATGGCTCGAATGCGGGTTTGAACATCGCTTCGAACGAACCATCGACGCCATAAAAAAACCGCTTCAGAGAAGCGGTTTTCGTCACGTCAGGCCGGTTGGGAAGTGTTGGATCGACCACCGCTTTTCCACCCGCGATGTTGGTCCGAAAGCAACGCCGCCCGATGCGGCGTCAGCGCGGATACCCTCTGGAAAACCCGCAAACACAGGACAGTCAAGGGCTTGTGTAAACACGCGCGCTACGCACGCGCGCGTGATGCGATTGGCACGACATTTGCACGGTATCGGTTGACACTTCTTTGACCCAAGGCCGTGACGCTGCGGCCGCTCCGGAGACCCATCATGGCTTCCATCACAATCAACGACCTCGCGTTGAATGTCGCTCTCGACCGCAAGGCGATGACCGCGATTCGCGGCGGAGGCGGCGCACCGTGGGTGTACGGCTGGATTCAGCCTTATGTTCGCGAAACGCCGAGCTTCGGACCTGTCGTGAACCTGTACGAGATCTCGAACAGCTTCTATGCTAACCAGATGAACAACCAGTTTCAGACGGTCGACGTCCGGAACGCAGGCTCCAACTCGACCATCACCGTGTCCCCCGATGCACGCAGCACCAACAACGCGGGCTCAATGACGTGAATGCAGTGACCTGTCCGAGCTTGTTTCGATGGTCTTCTTCGGCGCGATCCGATGCGGGACGCGTGCGCGAACTCAACGAAGATGCCTGCCTCGACCAGCCGCAACACGGCCGGTGGGCAGTCGCCGACGGCATGGGCGGTCATGCCGTCGGCGATCTCGCAAGCCGGCTGGTCGTGGATACCTTGAGTCAGATGGGCACGCCCACCAGCATGAAACGCTTTCTCGCGGACGCGCGCACCCGTCTGCAAACGGCGAACCGCCAGTTGCGCGAGGAAGCCGCCCGCAGGCAGGTTCAGCGCATCGGCAGTACTGTCGTGGTGCTGCTCGCCTGCGACCGCTTCTGCGGCTATCTATGGGCCGGCGACAGCCGCATTTACCTCTACCGGCAAGGACAGTTGCGGCAGCTGACACGCGACCACAGTCATGTCGAAGAAATGAAATCGCTCGGTCATCTGACCGAGGAAGAAGCGCGCCATCATCCCGCGCAACATCTGATCACGCGTGCCGTGGGCGCAACCGACCGCCTCGCGCTCGATGAAGACGCGATCGAAGTCATCGACGGCGACGTGTTCCTGCTCTGCAGCGACGGCCTCAGCAACGAAGTCAGCGACGACGAAATTCTGGCCGCGCTATCGGGCGAAGACTGCCGGCGCGCATCCGACGAACTCGTCGACATTGCGCTGTCACGCGGCGGTCACGACAACATCTCGGCCGTCGTGGTCCAGGCCGAAGATCCGGACGCGTCGGACAAGACGCTGTTGAATCCGTCGCCCTGAAGTCAACACCTGCGTGACACAGCCGCGACTCAGTTCGCGTCCGCTGTATCCGCATCCGCATCGTCGAGATCGTCTTTCGCTCTTGCACCACGTGCAGCAGCATGATTGCGAAAGTCCTTCGAATGCAGCCCGTGCTTTTTAAGCAGCATCTGCAAATGCGAGCGGTTCATGTCAACCCGCCGCGCCAGCTCGGCCACCGTGCCGCCGACTTCATGCAAACCGCGTTCGAGAAATGCCTTCTCCGCTTCGTCGCTCGCCGCGCGTTTGGCGTCGCTGAGCGACAGCAGACTCGACACACCGGCCGTCGCGTTCGATCCCGCCAGCAACACGCTATCCGCCGCAGCCGACGCATTCAAACCCGACCCAGCCAACGACACGGGCCTGACATCCACCGGTAAGTGATCGACATCGGCGATATCGCCGGCGAGACATGAGATCCGGTAGATCACATTGCGCAATTCGCGGATATTGCCCGGATACGCATACGTCAGCAGAAAATCACGCAGACGCGGGGTCAAGCGGATCGGCCGGCGTTTCAATGCGCCGGCGGCTTCATCGCCAAACCACTGCAATAGCAGCGGTATTTCATCGCGCCGCTCGCGCAGCGGCGGCAACGTGACGTGAATCACGCTCAGCCGATAAAACAGGTCCTCGCGAAAACGCCCTTCTTCGCTGAGGCGTCGCAGATTACGATTGGTCGCCGCCACGATCCGCGTATCGACCGCGATGGCTTCATCCGAGCCGACCCGCTGAATTTCATGCGACTCCAGCACACGCAGCAATTTCACCTGTCCCTGTAACGGCAATTCGCCGATTTCATCGAGGAAGATCGTGCCGGTATGCGCGCTTTCGAATTTGCCTTTACGGTCGTTCGACGCGCCGGTAAACGCGCCTTTCTTATGACCGAATAGTTCGGATTCCAGCAGATTTTCCGGAATCGCACCGCAGTTGACGGAGATAAACGGCTTGTCCGCGCGGCCGCCGTTCGCATGAATGACCTTCGCCATCAACTCCTTGCCCGTGCCGCTCTCACCATCGATCAACACGGGGAGATCGGTCGGTGCGGCCTTTTCCGCGATTTCCAGCGCCTCCAGCAACTTCGGGTTATCGCCGAACGTGCCTTCGAAGATAAAACTGCGTTCGAGCAATGCCTGACGCCGCGCGCCACGCGATTGATCGACCCGCACCGGTTCGGCCACCGCCTGCACGAAGCGCTCTTTGTGCGACAGTTGCATCACCTCGTCGCGCAACGAACTCGCCTGCCGCAACAGCTTCTCGATATCCGCACGTTCGAGTCGCGACGACCACCGCAACGTAGACCGCAGAATCTCGATACGCTCGATCAAACCCGCATAGGAAACCGCGGGGCTGGCGTCTTCAACCTGGTCGAGGATTTTCATGCGGCGCTCAACTGTTTCTGGACGAGCTGGTAATACATGCCCTTGCGCTGCACGAGTTCGTCGTGCCTGCCCTGTTCGACGACGGCGCCTTCGTACAGCACCAGAATCTTGTCGGCACGCATGATCGTACTGAGCCGGTGCGCGATGATGACGGCGGTGCGTCCCTTCAGGATGTCGTGCATGTTGCCGAGAATATTGCTTTCCGACTGCGAATCGAGCGCCGAGGTAGCTTCGTCGAACACCAGCAAACGCGGGTCGTGATACAGCGCCCGCGCGATGCACAGCCGCTGTATCTGGCCGCCCGACAAACCGATGCCGCGCTCGCCGACGATCTGTTCATAACCGAGCGGCATCTTGGTGATAAACGCATGGGCGTCGGCCATTTTCGCGACTTCCTCGATACGTCGGCGGTCAGGCGAGTCGTCGCCGCTGGCGATATTTTCGGCAATGGTTCCTGAGAACAGCAGATTGCTTTGCATGACATAGCCGATCTGTGCGCGATAAAACGATTTGTCGATGGCGTTGATGTCGTATCCGTCCACGCTCATCTTGCCTTCGCTCGGCGCATAGAAGCCCACCAGCAGTTTCGCCAGCGTGGTCTTGCCCGAACCGCTGCGACCGACGATCGCCACCAGTTCGCCCGGCTTGATGTCGAAGCTGATGTTTTCGAGCACGTAGGCGCTGTCGCTGTCGCCATAGCGGAAGTAGACGCCGTTCAGGCTGATCTCGCCTTGCAGATCCGGCAACACGACGCGCGAAGGCAGATCTTGCGGCTTCTGCTCAGGCTCGATATCGAGCACGTCGCCTAGCCGTTCCATCGCAACGCCCGCGTCGTTCAGCATGCTCCACAACCCGACGAGCCCCATCAACGGACCCAGCACGCTGCCCATGAATGCATTGAATGCGATCAGTTGCCCGATGGTCAACTCGCGCGCCAGCACCAGATTCGCGCCGACCCAGAGAATCGCGATTGTCGTCGCGGCATTCAGCAACTGACTGCCCATGCCGACGAGAATATTGAATGCCTGCGCGCGGTACTGCACTTCGAGCGCCTTCACGTATTTCTTTTCCCAACGCAAACGCACCGGACGTTCTATGCCCATCCCCTTGATCGTCTCGACACCGGCCAGCGCCTCCATCAGAAACGCCTTCGAATCCGTCGATGACGTAAACACCTCGCGCGCATAGGCCTTTATTTTCGGTGTGGCCAATGCCGTCAGCGCCATGATCGGAATGACGAAAGCAATCAGCACCAGCGTCATTTTCACGTTGTAGACGAACATGATCGAGAAGTAGATAAACACCATCAGCAGATTCAACGCCGTGGTAACCGTCGATTCCGTGAGGAACGCGCGGATCGTCTGGTTCTCCTGGAAGCGCGCGAAAATGTCGCCGGTCTTGCGCTTTGCAAAGAACGAGAACGGCAGCGACATCGTGTGTTTGAAGAACTGCGACATCATCGAAAAATCCATATTGCGCACCATGAAATTCGCGAGGTACGCGCGGATCGTCGCCATCAGTTGAGAGAACACGTTCGATACGATCAAGCCCGCAATCAGAAGATGCAGCAGGCTCACGTTCTCGTGAACGATCACGCCGTCGAGAATATTCTGGATGATCAGCGGCGGTATGACGCCAAGCACCTGAATCACGAATGTGGCCAGAAACAGGTGCCCGAGTATGGTTTTGTACGGCCGCAAATAGCCGATGAAACGAATCCACGGCGATCGCGATGCGGACAGCTGCACGAGGTTGTCGCTGGCGGTGAACAGCAGACAGGTGCCGCTCCAGCCGCGCTCGAAATCCTCGACGCTCATCTTTCTGAAGCCGACGCCGGGGTCGGCAACCCACACGGTGTCTTTCGATACGCCGTACACGACGACGTAGTGATAGCCCTCCCAGTGAACGATAAACGGCAGATCGAATCCTTTAAGCGAATCGAACGTGCATTGCACGCCACGCGCCGTAAAGCCCAGCGCTTCGCCCGCTCGCGCGAGACTGTCGAGCGTTGCGCCTTGCGTAGTCACGTTGGCGAGTTCGCGCAGCTTGCCGAGCGTCATCGGAATGCCGTAATGGCGACACACCATTGCCAGACACGCGGCGCCGCAATCCATTTCCTCGGCTTGCTCGACCAGCGCAAACCGCTTGATGACCTTCTCGCCGAACTCCGGCTTCGTATGCAGATCGAGAATCAGCGGACGCTTGCGCCGTTGCTCGATACGCTTTTGACGCTGCAATTCGCGGTCGCCGTAACGGATGCGCTCTTCGAGCACCTCCAGCAGTTTCGGATTGCGGCCGAGAATAAAGTGTACGGTGCGCTCCGGAATCACCAGCAGCCGCGCATCCGTGACGGCCACCACCGACGCACTCTGTTCCTGCCGCAGCAAGCACGCCTTCTCACCGAAGATCTCGCCTTCGCGCAACGTCGCAAGCGGATAGTCGTTGCCGTCCTCGTGCCGCACGATGCGCACCTCGCCTTGCCGCACCACATACAGACGGCGATCGTCGCGCGCATCCTGTTTCAGGATTTCCTTTCCCGCACTGACACGTTTGACCCCGACACTGCGCACGTATTCTTCGAGTTCTTCCTTGTTGAGCTTGCCGCGCAGATCGAACAGTTGCGCCACGAACCCGCCCGCCGAACTGATCGCGACGTAACTCGCCACGAACGCCAGCGCCGCCTGATTCGCGGCGATCACCGGTTCGATCGCGGCGCGCGGAATCAGCAGGATTTCGGTTTTACCCGACGAACGCACCGAGCATTCATGCGCATACGGACGCAGCATTCCGATCTCGGCAAAAATCTCGCCGGTCTTGCGCACGCCCATGCTCAGTTCCTTGCCATGCTCCTCGGTGAAAATCCGGACCGAGCCGGACTTGATCACATACAGCCCTTCCGACGGATCGCCCGCATGGTCGACCGTTTCGCCAAAGCCATACGCACGCAATTGCGCCTGTTGCGCGAGACGTTCGAGTTCTTCGCGCGTGAATGGCGACAGGATCTCGACCGTGGCCAGAAAATCTGCCGCCGACGGCGTGGACGGAGTGAGCTGCGGAGCGTCCATGAGTTAGCGCGCCTCGATCACATGTTCCTGCGAGCGCGCAATCAACCACTCCTCGCGCAGCAGGCGCTTCACTTCGGACGCGACATCGGCATCGAGCGTTGCCGGATATTTCGCGGTCACGGCGAAGATTTCATAACATGAACGGTCCGGCGACGGAAACGGTCCGAGCAGATCGCCCACGGCCGCGTTGAATATTTTCGCTTCGATGTCCGCCTTGAGGGACCCGCGCAACACCTTGCCGATGATGCCGCCCGCATCGCGCGTATCGGCGATCGAATGTTCGCGCGCCATCTCCGCAAATGCATCCGGATCGTCATGTAGATACGAGACCATTTCCTTCGCCTTGCCCTCGCTATCCAGAACGATGTGGCTAACTTCGACGGCATCGAACTTCGGTGAATTCAACGAAAAGTACTCTTCGACCGCCGCTTCGTTGCCAACCCTCTCCAGCATCCGTTCCTGAAACAAACCATCGGTAATAAAGGCCTCGAATTCATCGAGACTCACACCGAGCGCATCCAGATACTGGTTCATGTCGGTGGCGCGATGCAGTCCGCGCACACGGCGGAACTGGTCCGCGCGCGCCTGAATATCGTCGGCGGACACGGACAGACCCTGCTTTCTCGCTGCGTGCACCGTCAGCTTGTCGCGCACCAGTTGTTCGATCAGGCTTTCGAACTGGCCGGTCAGTTTTAGCAGCCGTATAAATTCGGCGACATCCACGACTTCTTCATCGATTCGCACAATCGCGGTCATCTCTTCCGCTCCTTTTTTTGCCATTGAATCGGGTAGTCGCAGTGCCGTGCGTGGTGCGCGCGCTGCGGGCCTACAGGTGTTCTTGCAGTCAGCCGGCGAGTTGCCTGAACGGGTCGAGCCCGAGATCGATCAGGCGCCGTTCGCGCACGACGATTTCCGCAATCGCGGTCATCCCATAGCGCAGCGGATAGCGGTTATCGGCGATCTGGTAGTAGTTGCGATCGAGCGTCACACGACCTTCGTAGACCGGTTGCTTGTCCTGCGCCGACAGTTTGGTCGCCGGAGAAATGTACGCAAGCGTGCCGCCGATCAGCCCATAGCGCTGATACGGAAACGCATTGAACTTCAGCTTGACGGGCATGCCTTCACGCAGAAAAGCGCGGTCGCGCTCGGCGATTTCGATCTTTACGACCTGACGCGCGTCTTTCGGCGCAATGCCGCCGAGCGGCGCGTTCGCCTGAATCTTGTCGCCCGGTTGCGTGGACGTCACATCGGTGACAACGCCTGCGGTCGGCGCGAGGATCAGCAGGAAATTATCCTTGTCGATATTCTCGAAACGGATGCGCGCGGCCGCGTCGGCAGCGAGTCGCGCGGCTTGAACCTGCAGACGCAACTTGTCTTCGGCGGTGGCGATATCGCGCATCGTCGCGTCGTACTGGATCTGCAGATTGATCGACTGCTGGCCGCTGGTTTCGAGCTGCTCGTTCGCCTGCGTGTATTCATGACTCAGCCGCGAGCCGAGTTCCGCAAGCCGCGACTGCGCGACGCGATAGGCGTTCTCCGCCTCCAGTGCCGCGTTTTTCTTTTGCTGGACCTGCAATTGCGACACGCCACCGCCGCCCGTTTGCGCGAACAATCGCGAGTAACTGTCGGCTTCCTGGCGCGTCGCATCGCGTGTGACGCGCGCGCTGTCGAGCACGCTGCGCGCTTCCGCGAGTTGTGCCTTCTGACCTTCGGCGAGCTTCGTCGTGCCTTCCGACAAGCGGTTTTCGTGTTGATGCTCTTCCACTTCGATCTGCTGCTTGAGCGCGGCGGCCTTTCGCTCCATCAGCTCCTTGCGTTGCGGAAACTGCTGCCATTCGCGCTCCGCATCTTCGAGCTTCAATTGCGCCTGCAATGCATTCGCGGCAGCTTCGACCGCGCCACGCGCGTTCAGCCGCGCGAGCACGTCGCCTTTCGAAACCGGCTGACCTTCGGCCACATAAACGTCGGAGAGTTCGCCGTCGATCGGCGCATAAAAACGCCGTACTTCCGACTCCGGCGCGAGCGCGCCCTGTGCATTGACGATCACGTCCGCGCGTCCGATAAACGACCACAGCAGACCCGCGACCACCAGCCCGACCATCGTCAGGATCAGCAGTCGCGCGAGCCGCACCGGCTCCGCCGTGAGGATCGCGATGCCCTCGGCGCTATGGTCTTCGAGCGCTTCCGACAGCGGCCGCGGATGACCGTCAGGGTGACTATCGCGTTTCATTGCTGTCGCCTCCGATCAATGCGAGCTTGGCCTGCAACACGCCGGGTTCGAGCACCATGCGCAAGTCTTCGAGTGAACGTCGCTGCAAATCCGCTTCGTCGTCGATATCGCTTAGCAGCGAGTCCCAATCGTCCGGATGCGTGGCCTTCAGCTGCGTGTAAATCTGGATGCCCTGTTGCGCGGAAGTCCGTGCATCGGACAACAACCGCGCCTCGCTGCGAAAACGTTCGGAGATGCCCGTTTCGAGCCGCTGCGCGCCTCCGATCGATCCACCCGCGCGGTATTGACGCCACGCGCTTTGCGCCCGCGCCAGCATCGCCTGCGCACGCGACAGCGCCTTGTCGCGCATCGCGGTCACATCGGTCTGCACCGCGCGCACGTACCACGCGTCTTCGACCGGATCGAGCGCGCCGTAAAACGCCAGCAAGCGATCGTCGTAGCCGCCCGTACCCCGCGCCTTCCGAACCTCGGCATACTGATCCGCGACCGCTTTCTTGTGCGCCTGCTCTTTACCGAGCGCGTCGGACCACGGACCCGCAGGTATCGCCTGAAGCCCGGCGAGCGCCTGCTGGCTGTCGCCGCGTTGCCATGCCGCCGTGACCGCATCGTGGCGCGCAATCACATCCGTGGACGGCAGACGACTGGTCTGCAACTGCTGGAATTGCGCCTGAAACGGCGGCGTCGAAAAATGCGCGGTCTTCAACGAAGCGAGCAAGGGCACCAGCCGACGCGCGAGCAGATCGTTCAGCAATTGCGTGTAGCGGCGCAAGTCGTCGCGAAGCCGGTCGAGTCCCGCGAGACGCGGATAACGCTGCGCGTAATCGTCGAATACCGATGGCAGCGCATCGGGCCGGTCGCGCGCGAGCTCGGTGGCGATCGTCGTATTCAGCCGGTCGATTGCCGCCAGATAGACCGAATCGTCGCTCTGCAATTTGCGCAGATGACTCATCGCCTGAGCGTACGGTTCGTTGAATGCCGGAACGTACGACGCGACGCGATCGAGCGTGCGTTGATGATTTTGCGCATCGTCATTCCAGCGCCTGAGCAGATCGTTAAGCGTGGGTTCGTCGGCATAGAGCCGGATCGGCGCATCCGGGCCGCCACGACCCGTTACGAACCGCTCCAGGTCACCGACCCACTGCAATTCGACGATTAGTGCGCTCGCGTCCGAGTTCGGCGCACCGAGTGCTTTCATCCGCTCGATGGTCGCGCTTGCGCCGTTGAAATCACGCCGGTTCAGCGCGCTGAGCCAGGTCGGCACCAGCGCCTTCATCAATGCCTCGGTGCCGAGCGCCTTGTATTGCGTGTCCGACGGATGACTCTTCAGATGATCGTTGGCGAGACGCGACGCGGTTTCGTAATTGCCCGCGGCGAGCATGTCGCGGATTTCGCGCTCGCTCGCGCCACGCATGTGCAGCGCAATGCCGACCGCAGCAATCGCCACGACCACGAAAAAGCCGCCCCACGCGATGCGCCGCACTGCCGTCCGGTCGTTTCCCGCGAACGCGCGGCTCATTTCCGTCAACAGCACCCGTCCTCTCGACGGCGGACGGGCCGGACGCGGCGTCCGGATCGCGAGCGCATCGTGCCGGTCGTGACGGTCGTGCTTTTCCTGTTTGACGAGATCGGTCGCGGTTGGAATCGACGCGTCGTTGATCTCGTCTTCGCGCTGCATCGCGCGATCGACGCAGAAAATCTCGAGGAACGAATGCGCGGCGCCTACGAACAGGGTTTTGTCCGCATCCGACGCTTCCGCCGCCTGTTGACCCTGTGCATGAGTACTGGCCGCGCCCGGTGCCGGGAGCATTTGAGTGACCGTCGGTTCGATTACTTCGTTGTTATGCAGCGCGAGCTTGTAGACGAAGTGATCGCCACCGAATGCGACCACGTCGCCGTCGTTGAGCGGCACCGCGATTTCATCGAGCCGCTTGCCGCCCACGAAAGTACCGTTGGTGCTGCCGAGGTCTTCGATAAACGGCGTGCCGCCTTTCAGGAAAATATGCGCGTGACGACGCGAGATGTAATTGACCTGATGCGGAAAGCGCTCTTTGTAGCGCGCGAACAGATCGTCGGCTTTACTGACCAGAAACGGAAACGCGTGCACATCGATCGGTTGCAGTCCGAGATCGGACCGTTCCGGATGCAAGGTCAGCGACACCGCCTGCGGTGCACGCGGTTTGACGACCCGCGCGCGCGGCGCGATACCCACGCGGTACGACAGTTCGCCGCCGAAATTCAGTTCGTCGCCTGCGCGCACGCGGCTTGGAATCTGTTGAACCGCGACGCCGTTTAGCGTGGTGCCGTTCTTGCTATCGAGATCGGCGACATAGACGTCGCCCAGTTCCATGAAAATGCGCGCGTGCCGGCGCGACAGTTTGGTCAGCAGTTCGCGCGGGTATTCGTCGAACGGTGCTTCGCTGCGGCCTATCGCAAACAGTTCGTCGCAGATCCGGATTGCGCCCAGCGCCGGATGAGAAACAGGCGACAGCACGATGTCGAACGCATCGGCCTGTGTCGCATGTATCTCAGCAATGGAAGCGTCGCCGGGGTTCATCGTCTGGATCACTAAGCGTTTACCCGTTGTTGCGTCGGCAACAACGGAATGCCGGCGCGGCGCCGCGCGCAAGCATGATTCGACCGAACCGCCCGGGCGGCGGCCTGAATGGATTGTAAGTCACACACTGCGGTAGTCAATTGCCGGATTTTCCCGTTGACATACGCATTTCGATGGACACGTGATGCACTTTCTGTGATTTCGGCGAAACTGCCCGTGCGCACGATGCACCACGAAAACCGGTTGATTCGCACGCGAGGTGTCGCTATTTTTCCGACACTTGCGCCTGCACATCCACCGCAGGCCAACCGCCGCCCAATGCCTTGTAAAGCAGCACCGTATCCGACAGATTCTGCTGATGATTAGCCAGCAACGCCTGTTGCGCCTGAAGCAGCGTGCGCTCGGTTTCGAAGACTTCGAGTTGCGACACGACGCCCTCTTTCAGTTGCGCCTCGATTTGATCCGCGACCACCTGCAAACGCGACACTTCCTGCTGCAATTCGGTGCGTTGCTGGCGGTCCGCGTTCACATTGACGAGCGCGTTTTCCACTTCTTCGAAAGCGCCCATGACCGTACGCCGATAGTCCTGCTCCGCCACCGTCGTTTGCGCCTGCGTGGTCTTGACATGGGCTCGCACGCCAGGATCGAGCAACGGAATGTTGATGCTCGGCATAAAGCCGTACGTGAACGACTTGAGCAGATCGGTGAGCGCGAAACTGGCGGTGCCGCCGTGCCCCGTCAGGCTGATCGTGGGCAGTTGCGCGAGCTTGGCCTGGCCGACGAGGTCGTACGCTTCGAGCACACGAAACTCGGACGCCACGACGTCCGGGCGACGCGACAACAATTGCGCGGGCAAACCGGCGGGAACCGGCGGCAATTGCACACGCTGCTGCAAATGACCGGTGGCGAGACGGAATTCACCGGCGGGCGTACCGATCAACGTCGAGAGCGCATTGTTGGCGAGATCTCGCGAGCGACGCAGTTCGAGCAGATCCGTCGTCAGGCGATTGATTTCCGCCTGCTGACGCAAGACCTGCGTCTTCGGCACGAGGCCGTTGCGATTCATCCCGTCGAAGATCGCGAGAATCTTGCGGTTGGTTTCGAGCGTTTGCTGTTGCTGGTCGATCTGGTCGTCGAACTGGAGAATCTGGAAATACGTGGTCGACACGTTCGACACGAGTTCGAGGTAGCCGGCGCGCCAATCCGCTTCCGTCGCGTGAAATTCGGCCTTTTGTGCCTGCACGCCCTTCTCGACCTTGCCCCAGATATCGATGTCCCAGTTCACCTGACCGCCGAGGTTGTATTGCTTGCTGAATGCCTGGCCGGTGGTCTTCTGGAAGTTCGCACCCGCGCCGAGATCGGCGGTCGGCAACGCGCCTGCATGCGCTTCGGCGATCTGCGCGCCGGCCACCTGAATACGTGCCGCCAGCGACTTGATATCGAAGTTGCCGCTGATGGCCTGCGCGATCAGTCGATTGAGTTCCGGGTCCTGAAACGCAGTCCACCAGTCGGGTTCGATCGTCTCTGCAGCGGAAACGATCTTGCCGCTGTTGTCCGTCCACGCCGTTTTTTCCGGCGTATCCGGGCGCTTATAGGCGGGCATGCTGACATCCACGCACGCGCACAGCATCGCAGCGCATACGGCGGCTGCACCGATCGAAAGCAACGAATTCACGATACTCTCCAGTGGGCGCCAGGGGTTCGGTCCGAAGACCGGTTGGGTCGGCGCATCTGTTTGTCTGTTCGCAAATGACTAAGGCATAGGCCGTGCCATCTGCGTCAGCAATCGTGAATTAGCCTCGAAAAGCCCTGTAAACACGGGGTAAACCGAATGAGGCGCCAGCGCGGCCTACGCTGGTTCATGCGCGCAAGCATGTCTGGGTGACGGCTCGCGCCCAACACAGCAACACAAATCGTTGGTCCGGATAAAACATGTGGCGATCACGTGACGCGTGTCGCATGCGTCGCGCGCATCAGCGAGCGATCACTGTAATTTTCTTCGAATAAATCGGCGGGTTGTGCGGTATATGCATATCGTCGCCCATCAACAGTTGCAGCGTGTGACGACCCGGCGGCAGCGTGATCATCGTCTCGGTTTCGCCTGCGCCGAAATGCAGGTGATTCCGGTCGGAGGGAATTTCCTGGTCCATCGGCGGCAGATCGGTATCGATCAACAGGTGATGGTGACCGGTGTTCGGATACTTGACGCCCTTCGGTGCGACGCCCATGAAGCGCAAGCCGAACCACACGCGAAACGGTTTGTTCGCCTGCACGACCTGGCCGTCGTTCGGATAGCCGATGTACGCGAAGGCGCCCGGCGGCGCTGGCGTCGTGCCCGCGTAAGCGGATGCGCTGACGGTCGCCGCGGCCATCGTGGCAAGCGCGGTGACGACAGCAAAGGCCGCAACAGCAATGATCCTGGACATGGCGTTCTCCGTCGCGGCCCGCTATTGCACGGTGATGGTGATCTTTTTCGAATACACCGGTGGCGAATGCGGTACGTGGTTGTAGTCGCCAAGCAGCAATTGCAGCGTGTGTTTGCCGGGCGGCAATTCGATACGCGCATCGGTTTCACCGGCACCGAAATGCAGATGATTGCGATCGGATGGAATCTCCTGATCGAGCGGCGGCAGATCGGTGTCGATCAATAGATGGTGATGCCCGGTGTTCGGCACGTTCACGCCTTTCGGACAGACACCCATATTGCGCAGTCCCATCCGCACCCAAAGTTTGCCGCCGTGAATCACGGCGCCGTCGGCGGGCCAGATGATGTATTCCTCGGCATTCGGCGGCGAAGGCGTGAGTGCGGGCGCCGCCTGCACAACCGCGCATAGCGCGAAACACAGCGCGAACACAGCGTTAAGCACCACGGTTCTTCGCATCGCGCATTCTCCCGAAGAATGATCGGGTCGCCCCTCGCACGCCGGCGTTGCGGCGCGCACGACACACGACGATCCAGTCGCGGACGCGCGCGACGGATGCATGGATGTGTGTTCAGGAACGACCGGTGAAAACCCCGATCAGTGCTGCGACGATCGTGCTTTAGCTTAGGTCGGAACTGCGTAAAAAGAAACGCCACTGTCGTTTTTGTTCCGACTCCTGAACAGCGTGCTATGGTTGTTAAGCGCTACATCGCTGCTTTAAACGTGATTGCGGCGCGCATGCGAAGCGCCGTCTGCGGGCGTCGCACAGTGCAGCAGTCGTTGCGGGAACGGGATGCATGACACCCCGATGTTCGGTCCAGACAAACAGGATTTGAATATGTGGCGAAAACTCCTGCTGGTTGGCATGGCCGTCGCACTCCAGATTCATATGATCGGATACGCGCATGCGGTGCGCACGCATGCTTCGCCCGACACCGGCAACGTGCCGCGCATCGCGCTCGTGATCGGCAACGACGATTATCCCGGCGGGGCATTGCACAATGCCGCGCGCGATGCCTACAGCATCGGCAATGCGTTACGCGCGCGCGGCTTCGACGTCATCGCGCGAACCAACGCAACGCCTCGGCAAATGTCCGAAGCACTCGACACATTCAACGCGCGTCTGAAGGCAGGCGGTGTTGGCGTGTTCTATTTCGCGGGACACGGCTTCCAGTTGCACGGCGACACGTTACTGGTGCCGGCCGGCACCGATGTCGACGCACCCGCGCAACTCATTACGTCGGCGTTCAATATGAAGCGTCTGCTTCAGGTCCTGGCAGCGCCGCGTGCGCATATGCGCAATGTGATCATCGTCGATGCATGTCTGAACGATCCATTCGGGAATCGTGATACATCGATGGCGTCAACTCAAAAAGCACTGCCACCGCGCACCATCGCGACCTTCGCGACCGCGCCCGGCGAACTCGCAGACGACGGCGCTTATCACGGCATTTTTACGGCGAGCCTGGTGGATGCGCTATCCGCATCGCACGCGCCGACACTCGACGACGCGTTGCAACGCGCGGCGTCCGATGTATCCGCAGCGACGCATGGGCGGCAACGTCCGTGGCATGCATCGTCTTACGATCGTTCGTCCACTTCGACACCGGCCACGTTGCTCGCGGCGTCGCCGAGTGAAAACGAAGACTTGGACGGGGCACGCCATCGCGGCATTTTGCCTAAAGACAGTAACGAGCAATACGAGTTGTCGTTCTGGGATTCGATCAAGGACAGCACCTACGCAAGCGATTACGAAGCCTATTTAAAGGCCTATCCGAATGGACGCTTTGCGCCGCTTGCGAAGGCGCGCATCGATCGGTTGAAGGCGTCGTCGTCGGCTGCGCCCAAACCGGCGGTGACGCCAACGCCTGCACCCGCAGCGCCGTCACCTGTGCCCGCTGCGCCGCAACCGTCACATGCAGCGTCGGCGACGCCCGTTCCGCAAGCCACGCATGCAGCGCCGCCACCCGTCGCCACGCCACCCGCCGCAGCGCCGCCAACGCCCGCGCCGCAAACACCTAAGACCGCGTCGGCCAATACGACGGCGGTCACCAACGGCACCGAGAGCAAGGACTGCGCGACCTGTCCGGTGATGATCGCCATTGCGCCCGGCGCGTTCACGATGGGCAACAAGGCGTCCGACCCATCCGAGCGGCCGCCGCATCGTGTGACGATTGCCGCGCCGTACGCGATCGGCAAGTTCGAAGTCACTGTCGAGCAATACGGCGCGTGCGTTGCGGCCAATGCATGTACGAAATTGACGCCGGAGTCGAATACCGTCAAGAACGCACCGGCACGCGATCTGAGTTGGGACGACGCGCAGCAGTACGTTAAATGGCTGACGAAAACCACGGGCAAGACTTATCGTCTACCGACGGAATCCGAGTGGGAATACGCGGACCGTGCGGGCACTTCCACTACGTACTGGTGGGGCGATGCGATGCGCAAAGGCGTCGCCAACTGCACCGAATGCGGCGATCCGTATCACAAGGAAGGCCCCGAACCGGTCGGCACGTTCGCGGCCAATCCGTACGGCCTTTACGACATGAACGGCGGCGTCTGGGAATGGGTCGGCGACTGCTGGCACGATACCTATCAGAACGCACCTGCCGACGGCACCGCGTGGGACTATCCGGGCTGCAATATGCGCGTGATTCGCGGCGGGTCGTGGCGCGAAGGCGCGAGCTATATGCTGACGTCCACGCGCTTCAAGTACAGCGCGAGCGTACGTCAATCGCAGGATGGCTTTCGTGTGGTGAAGGAACTGAAGTAACGCTGATGGGGAGTCGCACGCGGTAGCGGCCTTGCAAGCCGTGCCGATCAGTTGCCGCGCGCGCGCGTGGTGATCGGCGCGATGTCGGCGAGGATCTTGTCGCGTCCGTATTTACCCGCGATCTGCGACAGACGCGTGTCGAGTGCACGCAGATAATCGGCGCGCGATTCGCTTTCGGGACGCAGGCTATCGAACAACGGCACGGGTGTAACCAGCAACACGACGAGTTCTGAGCCGAACGGTTTCGAAATGATCCAGTCGCCACCGCCGCCGATCGTCGCCGAGTAGCGCGGCGGCGCCTGATTGTCCTTCGCGCGCGGCCCCGGCACCATATGAACCACGCTGCCGTCCAGCTCGTAGTAATCGATGTTCACATACGAGTTGTACGGTGGCGTCGATACATCGACGATCAGCGGATCGCCTTCCGTCAGCAAGCCCGTGGCGGGCCGCACGCGCAGCGACGCGGCGTGCCCGCTCTGCCAGTTATGCGTCCAGAACGGCGCGAGGCTTTTGATCGTGTTGCACTTGTCGTCCGAAAGCGGCGTCACGTCGACATTCAGCGTATCGACGCCCGGCGCGAGACTCAGTGCATCCTTAAGACGCGCGGCGCCGTAGCGTTGCGACACGAATCCGTTGACCTGTAGCGCATGATCGCGCACCGAAGCCGATAACGCCGAGCACGGCGCCTGCGCGAGCAACGGCGCGACAGCCGCCATCGTCACCGACGCATCGACGCCCTTTCCGCTCGGCGCGGGTTCGGCGGACGCGTTATCGCGGCGGATCGCGGGTTTTACCGCCGACCCGCTGGAACGACCGTTTCCTTCCAGACTCGCCGACGACGCCGCCGATGCGGAAAACGCCATCGGCGCGGTCGGCGCGGCCTCGTGCGAGCCCGACGACGAGCGGAACAGGTACACCCCTATGCTTGCCACCGCGACGCCCGCCAGCGCCGCCAGGCCAAGTGCACGAACGTTCGGAGGAACATGCGGCGCGGTTCGTTTCGCGGAGCGTTCGTCGGCGCCGAACTCTTCCATGAACCGGTTGACCGTCGGCGTTCGCGCGTCGCGATCGAACGACAGCGACGCACGCAGCGCACGCCATTGACGCGTGCCGATATTCTCGGGCCGCTCCGGTTTTCGACCGGCGCTGCGCGCCTGGATCGCCGATTGCCGGTCGAACGGATGACGCCCGGTCAGCAGTTCATACGTGATGCAGCCGAGCGCGTAGATGTCGTCACGCGGATCGGGTTCGCGATGTTCGAGCATTTCCGGGCTTGCATAGGCGGGCGTCAACGCGCCGAGACTGCCGGGATCGAACACGGTCGCATCGCTTTCCTCTTCCGGCCGCTGAAACACCCGCGCAATGCCGAAATCGATCACTTTCACTTCGCCGCCATCGGTCAGGAACACGTTCGCGGGTTTGAAATCGCAATGGACGAAACCGCGTTCGTGCGCATATGCGAGCGCGCCGCACATCCCGCGGATGATCGGCAGCGCCGCGCGAACCGGCATCCCGTGAAAATCCTTGCTGCGCATGAACTGGCTGAGCGGCTTGCCGGTGAGGTATTCCATCGTCAGGTAGACGATGACGCCGTCGCGGTCGAAATCGTAGACCGTAACGATGTTGCGATGCGCAAGCACTTGCGCCTTGCGCGCTTCGCGTTGCAGCGCGATCAGCGATTTCGGGTTGCCGCGAAACTGGACGTTCAGCACCTTGATCGCGAGATAGGGCTTGCGATCCGACGCCTCGACCTTGCGTAGATCGAGCGCCTTATAGACCGAACCCATCCCGCCGACGCCCAGGCATTCTTCAAGCACGAAGCGGTGATTGAGCGTGTCGCCGGTGCCTTTGACCTGATCGTGACCCGGCGCGGGCGTCGGCGTCGGACCGCCGGAAGGATCCGACGCCGACGGTGGGAATGCGTAATCCGGACGGGTTTGCAGACGCGTTTCTTCCGCGCTCGTGACGCGTTGCGCCGCGGGCAGCTGTTCGATCCTGCGACGCACTTCGGCGTACAGGTCTGACGGCAATGGCATGCGGGCGTGCGCCTCGCCGAGAATATCGAGCAGGCGTGCGGGGCCGGGGCCTTCCGTCGTGAGCGTACTGTCGACCTGCGCGACGAATTCATCGCGCGAAAGTCCGCCGCTCTGGTAATCGCGAATCACATGCGCAAGGCTAGCCATTTGTGCAGAGCGACGCAGCTCCCGATGGACTCATGAAGCACCTGTCATAACAGGTTACATGTGCTGATTCGATACTAGGCCGCACATAACTCTTTCGCAATCCAGGATTGCCCACGAAAGCCATGTGCGACGCGCGTTTGCCACACGGTTTCCGGCTGCACAACAGCGGCCCGCGAGCGGTGTTGCGTGTGTGCCAACAGCGCGGTTCCGGTTGTTGGCGCGACGCCACCACCTGAATGCTTTGCACCGTTCGCCGATCCGGCGTGGGCGATCGCGTTGCAGCGTGTGCGCCCTTTCGTGCCTGAATTCCAGCTACTTTCGCGGGTTCGCGAGCTCATGCTGGCACGACCTGTGCACTATAGTCGTCAACGCAAACGAGGATACCCGGAACCCAACCATCCGATCCGCCAATCTTCAGGAGAACTGTGATGAACACGCTGATAATCAAAGATCTGACCGTTATCGAATCGTTGGACCGCCGTGCAATGTATACGGTGCGAGGCGGCTTTCAGATGCCTTCATTCGACTATTTCAATTTCAATCCGTTGACGATGGATTTCAGCAAGCACGTCACGGCATCGCAGTCGAACACGACGTACATGTCGATCAACGCATTGGGCGCACCGAACTCGACAGCAGGCGTGGTGGTCACGCCGACAGTCAGCAACGCGAATACGATCTACCAGGGCTAGGTAGACGAATACGAATGGACCGCGAGGGGCCGCGGTCTGGCGACGAAGTCCGGGGAAACGGCGGCTTCAAACGCCGATGAATTACCTATACTCATAGATGCGAGAGAGACACGCGAGCGGCAGGCCGATGGCTTCGCCGCTCGTTTTTTGCGCTTCGCGGACGGGATGATCGACGATGCGCGGCCGTGGTTGATTGTGTGTGGAGTGATTTTATGGCGACGATAAAGATTGACGATCTGACCGAGAGCGTAGTGCTCGATCGCGAGGCGATGGCCGCGATTTGCGGTGGGGCGCGGAGGTTTTTTGTGGTTGCGCCGATTGTCGAGGAGCGGGGACGGGTTGTGGAGTTCGGGGGCGCCGTTGGAGGTGCCTTTGGGAAGGCACGGAAGGGGGAGTCTGGTTCTCAGGGCAAGGTGGGAGTGGATTCTAGTGGGGTGTAGAGGTTCTTTTTCGCGTGCGCGGCCGGGTTTTTGCGCTGGGGTGGTTGGTTTTATGTTGGCGTGCGTGGGCTGTTTTTCGCGGTGGTTTGCCTGGATCGGTCCTGTGCGGGACCGGTGCGGTTTGCGGTTTGCATGGTGTTGGGTTGGTTGCCTTTAGCGTCGCGTGCGCGTCCTGTTTTCACGCTGGTACGCCTGGATCGTCCCTGTGCGGGACCGCACCTACTTTTCTTTGCTCGCGCAAAGAAAAGTAGGCAAAAGAAAGCGCGTTTACACCGACACTTTGTAGCGAGTGGCGTCTACTGACTTTTGGGTAGTGGACCGCGCACGATTTGAGTTGCCGCACCGCTTAAGCGAGTGACAAGGCAGTCATTCGGTCCGGCTGTTCGCTCCGCGACAGCCGTTGGGCACAGCCCCGTCTTTTTCTCTCGGCGCCATTCGCGCGCGGCACTCCGTTCGTCACAAAACCCATTTTCCTGGCATGCGCCGGCCTGTTCCCGCGCGCAAAATTCCAGGTTACGCAGAACGTCGAAACCATCGTGAAGGCGGGTGAATGCCATGGCGGAAACCGGCTCTTGAGCAGGGCGTCTGGACCGTCTTGAAGGCTGGCAAATCCGGGCTTTGAGCCGACGCCGGAATGGTCCTAAAAAGAGCAAATGCCGTGCGCAAACCGCGCTTTGGGCTGGACGCTGGAACCGTCGCGAAGGCGAGCCAAGGCCGTAGCGCTAACGGGGTTTTGAAGTGGGCTACCGCCGCGAAGCGGGCGGGATGTGCGGGCGCGGATCACCACGAAAAACAGACCGGCAACTCCAAACGTGCGCGGTCCACTACCCGTTAGTCAGTAGACGCCACTCGCTACGGAGTGGCGGTGTAAACGCGCTTTCTTTTGCCTACTTTTCTTTGCGCGAGCAAAGAAAAGTAGGTGCGGTCCCGCACAGGGACGATCCAGGCAGACCAGCGTGAATACAGGACGCGCACGCCACGCCAGGAGCAACCAAACCAACGCCATGCGAACCGCAAAACGCACCGGTCCCGCACAGGGACGATCCAGGCAAACCACCGCGAAAACAGGACGCGCACGCCACACCAGGAGCAACCAAACCAACGCAAAGCGAACCGCAAACCGCACCCGGTCCCGCACAGGGACGAACCAGGCAAACCACCGCGAAAACAGGCCGCGCACGCGACACCAAAAGCAACCAACCTAACGCCATAAACACAGCCCACGCACCTATGGCATATTGCACAAACCAAACCAAACCAAACCCCACACCAAGGAGCCCAAATGCCAGAAGACAAAACCACCCCTATCGACCCCCAACTCGTCGACCTCGCCCGCGAGGTCTTCGACCTGGCGCGTCGCGGCGACGCCACCATGCTCGCCGCTGTCATCGACAAAGGCGTCCCACCCAACCTCCGTAACGAGAAAGGCGACAGCCTCGTGATGCTCGCGGCCTATCACGGTCACGCGGACGCTGTCCGCACGCTCATCGAACGTGGCGCCAATCCCGATCTGCAGAACGATAACGGCCAGACGCCACTCGCGGGCGCGGCATTCAAAGGCTTTAAAGAGGTCGCCGAAGTGCTGCTTGCCAAAGGCGCAAACGTCGAAGGCGCGTCCCCTGACGGCCGCACGGCACTGATGATCGCCGCGATGTTCAATCGCACCGATATGGTCGATCTGCTGCTCGCCCACGGCGCCAACCCGCAAGCCCGCGACGCAAGCGGTGTCACCGCACTCGACGCGGCCAACCGCATGGGCGCAACCGATACGCCCGCGCAACTGCAAAAAACCCAGCCCTGACGACTCACGTCCGCGAGCGGCACGCGCGGCTTTCGCGCTACTTCAGCCCCAGCCGCCTCGCGAGACGATTCAGGTTCGCCCGGTCCAGCCCGAGTTCACGCGCGGCCGCCGCCCAGTTCTGATTGTTGCGCGCCAACGCGTCGAGCAGCAGCGTCCGCTCGAAAGTGGTCACGGTGCTACGAAAATCGCCGCCCGCTTCCGCCGCCCCCTGCGACGCGGCGACGCTCACGCCGTCGCTGCGTTCGTCCGCGAGGGTCGACAAGGCCAGGTCCGCCGCGCCGATCGTCACGATCCGTTGACGCGAGCGATTCGCGGACAACGCCGACAACGCCTTCAACGCGCTGCGCCCAATCAGATGCTCCAGTTCGCGCACATTCCCCGGCCACGAATAACGCAACAACGCGGCCTGCGCATCGGCAGCGAGCCGCAGACTCAACAGACCCAGCCGCGCGCGATTCTCTTCGAGGAAAAAACCGGCCAGCAGCAACACGTCGCGGCCGCGCTCGCGCATCGGTGGCACGCGCAGCGGATACACAGTCAGCCGATGGTAAAAATCCGCACGGAAGCGCCCAGCGCGTACTTCGTCGGCCAGATCGCGATTGGTCGCGGCGATCAACCGGACATCCACCGTGTGATCGCTGTCCGAACCGATCCGCTGCAACTGCCCGTTCTGCAACACGCGCAGCAACTTCGCCTGCACTGCCAACGACAGCTCGCCCACTTCGTCCAGAAAAATCGTGCCGCCGTCGGCGAGTTCGAATTTGCCGCGACGGTCGGTCGATGCCCCCGAAAACGCACCACGCACATGCCCGAACAGTTCGCTTTCCACCAGCGTATCGGGCAACGCCGCGCAGTTCAGGCTGATCAGCGGCTTCGACGCGCGCGGCGATAACGCGTGGATCGCGTTTGCGACCAGCTCCTTGCCGACGCCGGTTTCGCCGGTGATCAACACGGTGAGATCGCTGCCCGCGACCGTTTCGATTTCGTGGATCAGCCGTTTGTGCGCCTCGCTGCTGCCGATCATCTCGCGACGGCTTTGCCCGCCGCTCGCCTGCCGATACGCCTCCGCGCGACGCCGTTCCTCCTCGCCGGTGCGCGCCAGCGCATCGATCCGCTCCACCACGCTCACCGTCGCCGCTGCAAGACTCAGAAAGGCCTGCAACGACGCCATGTCGATAGGGTCGAAGCGGGCCGGGTCGAGCGCGTCGAGCGTCAGCAAACCCCAGACGCGACCGCCGATCAGCAACGGACAACCGAGGCAATCGTGCACTTCGAGATCGCCTTCGACGCCTTGAACCAGTCCGTCGTACGGATCGGGCAGATCGGAATCGGCGGCGAATCGGGTCGGTTCGCTTCGCGACAGCAACTGCACGAAACGAGGATGGTCGGCGACACGAAAACGCCGCCCCAACGTGTCGCTGCTCAAGCCGTCGGTGGCGAGCGGCACCAGCGTGTCGCCGCTCAGCCGCAACAGCGCGGCGGCGTCGCCCGGAAACAACGTCAGCATGCTCTTGAGCAAACGCCGGTAGCGCTCGGTTTCGGACAGGTCGAGCGACAGATCGTGGATCAGCGGCGTCAGCACGTCGAGTAGCGAGCGCGCAGTCAATATGACCTCTGATGCAGTCTTTTTGACGAGAGTCGAATGAACCATTTGATTTTGCAAGCCACTGATTTCAATGATGTTTAATTCTGGCACAGAAACTGTATTAGAGAGCAACAACAGTCGCGATCCGGCTGACTTGTCAACTCGAACAGGACCACACCATGCTCTCGCCCGAACACCGCGTCATCGTCAAAGCCACCGTTCCGCTGCTCGAAAGCGGCGGCGAGGCGCTCACCACGCACTTCTACGCGAAGATGCTGCGCGACTATCCGCAAGTGCGTCCGATGTTCAACCAGACGCACCAGGCGAGCGGCGCGCAGCAACGCGCGCTTGCCAACGGCGTGCTGATGTACGCACGGCATATCGACGAACTCGAAAAACTCGGCGGCCTCGTCGGTCAGATCATCAACAAGCACGTCGCGCTGAATATCCTGCCCGAGCACTATCCGATCGTCGGCACCTGTCTGCTGGCGTCGATCCGCGAAGTGCTCGGCGAAGAGATCGCCACCGACGCGGTCATCGACGCGTGGGCCGCTGCCTACGGTCAGCTCGCCGATCTGCTGATCGGCCTCGAAACGCAGATCTACGACGACAAGGCCCATGCACCGGGCGGATGGCGCGGCACGCGGCCGTTCCGTGTTGCGCGCAAAGTGCGCGAGAGCGACGAGATCACGTCGTTCTATCTGCAACCGGCCGACGGCGCTGCGATCCTCGATTTCCATCCGGGCCAGTACACCGGCTTGCGCCTGACCATCGACGGCGACGAAGTGCGGCGCAACTACTCGCTGTCCGCCGCGTCGAATGGTCGCGAATATCGCATCAGCGTGAAGCGCGAACCGAACGGCAAGGTGTCGAACTATCTGCACGACGCGGTTCACGAAGGCGACACGCTCGATGTCTTCACCCCATCCGGCGACTTCCGGCTCGAACCCGCCGACAAGCCGCTGGTGCTGATCAGCGGCGGCGTCGGCATCACGCCGACGCTCGCGATGCTGCACGCAGCACTCGACCAGGGCCGCGACGTGCACTTCATCCACGCCGCGCGTCACGGCGGCGTGCACGCGTTCCGCGACACGATCGACTCGCTCGCCGCGCGTCATCCGCAACTGACGCACTTCTACTGCTACGAGCAACCACGCGACGGCGACCCCGACGCGCACGGCACCGGTCATCTGAACGAAACGCTGCTCGATCGATGGCTGCCGGAAGATCGTGACGTGGACGTATATTTTCTCGGTCCCGTGCCATTCATGAAGGCGATCAAGCGGCATCTGAAGGCAGTCGGCGTGCCGGAATCGCAAAGCTGTTACGAGTTCTTCGGACCGGCGTCGGCGCTCGATTAAGCCTTTGAATAGCGGCTAAAAAAGATAATTGAAGTCGAAGCCATGGTTTCAACACGCGGCATCGAAAGCGGACTGGTTGCACGCGCAACCGGTCCGTTTTTGCATCGGGCACGCGTCGAGCACACTAAGCGCACCGGGTGCAAAATAGTCGCGCATGCAATCAACTGAACTCTTCATTCAGGAGCGCACGATGCCCGACACGTCACGCCGCATCACCACGTCAACGCTCGATATCGCCTACACGGACACGGGCCCCGCCGACGGTCCCGTCATTCTTTTGCTGCACGGCTGGCCGGATGCGTCGCGCGGCTGGTCGCACGTGGCGCCACGCCTGAACGATGTCGGCTTCCGCACGATCACGCCGGATTTGCGCGGCAGCGGCGGCACGCGTTTCCTGCATGCGGACACGATTCGCGATGGCTCCGGCGTCGCACTCGCGCACGACGCCCTCGAACTCGCCGATGCGTTGCAGATCGATCGCTTCGATGTGGCAGGACACGATTGGGGCGCACGTGCCGCGTACACGATGGCCGCGCTCTTTGCGCCGCGCGTGCGAAGAATCGCCGCGCTTGCGCTCGCGTTTCAACCGAACGGTGCATTCACGCTACCGACGTCGTTCTCGCAGGCGCGCAAGTTCTGGTATCAATGGTTTATGTCGCTCGACGATGGGCCCGCCGTGATCGCCGCCGATCCACGCGGCTTCGCGCGCATTCAGTGGGACACGTGGTCGCCGCCCGGCTGGTTCGACGATGCGGAATTCGCGGCGACCGCCACCGCATTCGACAATCCCGACTGGGTGGCGATCACGCTAAACGGCTACCGGCGCCGCTGGCGCAGCGATATCGAATCCGATCCGGCTTATGCGACGCTGCGCGCCCGGCTCGCGACCATCGCGCAACTATCCACGCCTACCTTGATGATTCAGGGCGCGGTCGATCTGTGCGATGAACCGGCGACATCGGAAGGTCAGGATGCGTGCTTTACCGGCGGGTATCGGCGCGTGATGATCGACGGCGCGGGTCATTTTCCGCCGCGCGAACAACCCGCCGCCGTGGCCGACGCATTGCTCGCGCACTTTCGCGCGACGTGCGGATGAGCGTGACAATAGCACCTGAAAATGGTGCTAAAGCTGTCCGTCCAGCACGATCACGAACTTCTCCAGAATCCGCTCGGCGAGTGGCCGCTTGCGCCACATCTCGAGCGTGATGCGTTGCGCCTTCGCGATGTCGCCGGCGAGAATCGCGGTCTGCTGCCGCGCGAAATCGCGATCGTAAATATTCAGGTTGGCTTCGTCGTTCAGCTTGAACGAGCGGCTGTCGAAATTCGTCGAACCGACCGACACCAGATATTCGTCCACCACCAGCAGCTTGCAGTGGAACATCGTCGGTTGATATTCGTAGATCTCCACGCCCGCTTCCAGTAGATCGCCCCAGCACGCGCGCGACGCCTCGCGCACCGTGTGCGTGTCGATCCGTTTGCCGGGCGTGACGATCTGCACTTTCACGCCGCGCTTCGCGGCTTCGACGATCGCGTTGATCGTCAGCTTGTCGGGCACGAAGTACGCGCTCGCGAGGTGAATCGTGTGGGTCGCGGCGGTGATCGCCATCAGGTACATCAACTGCATGTCGTCGCTGCCGCCCGACGGCGAACTGCTGAACATGTGCGCGACGCCGTCGCCCTGCGGGTCGATCTGCGGAAAATAGGCGGGACCGTGCAGGACGTTGCCGGTCGCTTTCACCCAGTTGTCCATGAACACGGCCTGCATATGGCCGACCGCCGGACCCTCGATACGAAAATGCGTATCGCGCCAGTGCTTCTCGTCCTGCGCGTTGCCAGTCCATTCTTCGGCAATACCGACGCCGCCCGTAAACCCGATCCGGCCATCGATCACCAGCAATTTGCGGTGCGTGCGATCGTTCATCCGGCCGAGTCCGGTCCAGTGCGGCTTGTGATACTGAATGACTTCGGCGCCCGCATCGCGCAACATCCGCAGATAGCGTTTGTCCATTTTCTTCGAGCCGACCCAGTCGAGCAGCACGTGAACCGCGACGCCTTCGCGCGCCTTGTCGGCGAGCGCCTTTGCGAACCGCTCGCCGATCTCGCCGGACCAGTAGATGAAGGTTTCGAACGTGATGGTTTTGCGCGCACTGCGAATGCCGTCGAGCATCGACGGAAAGATCCGGTCGCCGTTGACGAGCACCTCGAAGCGGTTGCCGTCGGCGACGGGTGGACCCAGCAGCAGGCCCATCGAGCGCAGGAATTGCGGATCGTCGCTGGCGTAGAGCCGCTCGATCTTATGCTCGATTTTCTTCTCGCCGCTCGACAGGTTCGCGATCAACAGCACGACGATCAGCGTAACCAGCGCGGTGATTGGCACGATCAGCATGGCTGTGTCATCTCCGTTTGATTATTCTGCACTCAGGCCAAGAGCGTCAGTCGACCTTGCAAACGCCGTGCCCGGCATGCCGGCTCGCGCATCATGCACATCATGCGCGACGTTCAATCGCCGAATGCAATTTCCGCTTCGACCTGCTGGCCCACGGCGAGACGCGCGCCGACGCCCGAGACGATCACCGCATTCTGTCCGAACGTCGGTGCATCGTTGACACGCGGATCGCGCCGGTAGACGACCAGCGTGTCGGTCGGTTCGTTCGGCCATGCGGGATCGGGCGCGCCCGTCGCCTGATCGATGGTCGGCATCGGACAGCGCGAGCACGGCTTCACGAAACGCAGTTCGACGGCCTCACCGTCGTGCGTTGCGGGCACGATCGTCAAGGTTTCGATGAAGTCTTCTTCGAATGCATCCCAGCCGCTGATCACCAGATTCGCACGGAAGCGGTCCATCGGAATCGCGGGCGCGCCCTTCGCCGTCAGCCGCTGGTTCAGATCGTCGAGCGAACCGGTGTTGGCCACCAACAGCGGAAAACCATCGACGAATTGGGTCGGCGCGCGCAGCTCGCCGGTCCATTTCCGGCTCGCGATCCGCTCGGCGGCGGGATCGAAGCGCACCAGACGCACCGTCATGCCGAGATACGTGGACAACCATTGCGCGCATGCATCGCCGGTATCGAGCGCATCGACGGTATCGCCCCAGATCGTCACGCTGCGATGCTGCGTGCCGTGCCCGGCGACCAGCGCATCCACCGTCAACGGGGTGTGAAGCGGCGCGAGTCCGGCGGCATCGGCGCATGCATCGGCGGGCACGCTGAGAATCAGATCGCGCTCGCCGATTTCGACGCGAATCAGCGCAAGACGCGGAACGGTCCGCTGCGTGACCATCGTGCCGTCCGGCTCGACGATCATCCAGTTTCGGTCGTACGCGAGTCCGTTCGCCAGCAGATGGGCGTCGTTCAGCGCGATCGCGGCGCACGATTTGACCGGATAGACGTAGAGCGCGGTAAGTGTGGGCATGGCGTGAGGCTCGATTTTCTAATGTCGTAGCAGCAATTTTAAAGCGTCCGCGACCGCATGCGCAGCGCCGGTTTTCATATCTCGACGCACGGTTGCGTCTGGCGGGACGTGCATATCCCCTTACAGACGCCATTCAGACCGGCTTCGACATGCACCTCGAACGGGACACACATGACTCGCCAGAGACAAGCTCGTCGCCGTTCATCCAATTGCGATCGACACGTAAGCCCTTGATTCAGGTCCGATTCGCATCCCGTCCGACAGCGACGCCCGCGCTGTCCGCCAAGTTTGCGGGTTCGGGTGTGCGCATCCGGTAGCAGGCAGTAAAATCGCAGCACGCGGCGTAAGCCGTTACGCCGGTCCATCGCGGTGCCCGTCCTGGCAGCCCATCCAGACGTGCACCGACCCTGGGCTCATTCGAACGCGCAAGACCTTAGCTGTAGAAGATTCCTCCCATCCGCCCCAACAGGAAATTCATTATGCTGACCAAATCCGTGCTGAGCGTTGCCGAAATCAACCGTATGCTCGACGCCGCGCGCGCCGAAGCCGAGAAAAATCAATGGGCGGTTTCGATTGCAATCGTCGATGACGGCGGCCACCCGCTCGCACTGCTGCGCCTCGACGGCTGTGCGCCGATCGGTGCCTATATCGCCACCGAAAAGGCCCGCACGGCCGCACTCGGCCGTCGCGAATCGAAGCAGTATGAAGACATGATCAACAACGGCCGCACCGCGTTCCTCAATGCCCCGCTCGTGGGCACGCTCGAAGGCGGTGTGCCGGTGGTGGTCCACGGCCAGGTGATCGGCGCTGTCGGCGTATCGGGCGTGAAGGCGGACCAGGACGCACAGGTCGCGAAGATCGGCGCGGTCGCGGGTCTGCAGGCCTGAGCGCGCATGCGGGCAGCCATGCCCCAGCAGCATAAAAAATTTCTTTAGATCAGATGGAGCAGTCCATGACTCAGATGACCCAGCGCGGCGGCCTGAAAGTCGCCGCGAATCTCGATCAGTTCGTCGAACAGGAAGCGCTGCCCGGCACCGGCGTCGATAGCGCGGCATTCTGGGCCGGCTTCGATGCGCTGGTCCACGACCTCGCGCCGAAAAATCGCGCGTTGCTCGCCGAGCGCGATCGCCTGCAAACCGAACTCGACGGATGGCACAAAGCCAATCCGGGTCCGGTCCGCGATTTGCCCGCGTATCGCCGCTTTTTGACGGACATCGGCTACATCGTGCCGGTGCCGTCGAGCGTGAAGGCCACCACGGAAAACGTCGATCGCGAGATTGCCGAACAGGCCGGCCCGCAACTGGTCGTGCCGCTGTCGAATCAACGCTATGCGCTGAACGCCGCGAACGCGCGCTGGGGCAGCCTGTACGACGCGCTGTACGGCACCGACGCAATTCCCGACACCGACGGTGCCGAAAAAACCGCGCAATTCAATCCGGCGCGCGGCGCCAGGGTGATCGCACGCGCCCGCGCGTTTCTCGATCAGGCCGCGCCGCTCGCAAGCGGCTCGCATGTGGACGCCACCGCGTATCGCATCGAGAACGGCGCGCTCGTCGTCGCACTGAAGAGCGGCACGGCGGCGCTGGCCACGCCCGCGCAACTGATCGGCTATCAGGGCGACGCGGCCGCGCCGTCGGCGGTGCTGCTCAAGCACAACGGCCTGCACTTCGAAATCCAGATCGACGCGACGGATTCGATCGGCAAGACCGACGCGGCGCACGTGAAAGACGTGCTGGTCGAAGCGGCCGTCAGCACGATCATCGACTGCGAAGACTCGGTCGCCGCTGTCGATGCCGAAGACAAGGTGCATCTGTACCGCAACTGGCTCGGCCTGATGGACGGCTCGCTGGTCGAATCGGTGACGAAGAACGGCAAGACCTTCACGCGTCGCCTGAATCCGGATCGCGAGTATCTCGGCGTCGATGGTCAGCCGGTCCGCCTGCATGGCCGCTCGCTGCTGTTTATCCGTAACGTCGGCCATCTGATGACGAATCCGGCCATCACGTACGGCGACGGCCAGGAGATTCCGGAAGGCATTCTCGACGGCGTGATCACGACGCTGTGTGCGCTGCACGATCGCAAGCAGCAACTGAATTCGCGCACCGGTTCGATCTACATCGTGAAGCCGAAAATGCACGGTCCGGCCGAAGTCGCGTTCGCGAGCGAACTGTTCGCGCGCGTCGAAGACCTGCTGAACCTGCCGCGCAATACCATCAAGATGGGCATCATGGACGAGGAACGCCGCACCAGCGTGAACCTCGCCGCCTGTATCGAGCAGGCATCGGCACGCGTCGCGTTTATCAACACGGGCTTCCTCGATCGCACCGGCGACGAAATGCACAGCGCGATGGAAGCCGGCCCGATGATGCGCAAGGGCGACATGAAGTCGAGCGCGTGGATTGCGGCCTACGAACGCAGCAACGTGCTCGAAGGCCTGAACGCGGGCTTGCGCGGTCGTGCGCAGATCGGCAAGGGCATGTGGGCGATGCCGGACCTGATGCACGCGATGCTCGAACAGAAGATCGGTCATCCGAAAGCCGGTGCGAACACCGCGTGGGTGCCCTCGCCCACCGCGGCGACGCTGCACGCGATGCACTATCACCAGATCGACGTGCAAGCCGTTCAGCAGGACCTCGAACGCACCGATGTCGCGGGTGTGCGCGGCGAACTGCTCGACGGGCTGCTGACGATTCCGGTGGTCGAAAGCGCGAAATGGAGCGACGAAGAGATTCGCCAGGAAGTCGAGAACAACGCGCAAGGCATTCTCGGCTACGTGGTGCGTTGGGTCGATCAGGGCGTCGGTTGTTCGAAAGTGCCGGACATCAACAACATCGGCCTGATGGAAGATCGTGCGACGCTGCGGATCTCCAGCCAGCATATTGCGAACTGGCTGTATCACGGTGTGGTGGATGAGTCGCTCGTGCGCGAGACGCTCGAACGGATGGCGCGCGTGGTCGATCAGCAGAACGAGAGCGACCCGCACTATTCGCCGATGGCGCCGAACTTCGATGGATCGCTGGCGTTCAAGGCCGCGTCCGCATTGATTTTCGACGGACGCGCGCAACCCAGCGGCTACACGGAGCCGCTGTTGCACAAGTTCCGCCTGGCCGTCAAACAGCATTGACGCAGACCGGACCGCGTTTCGACGCGGTTTTTATTGGGTGAAAATGTAGCGCGGGTTGGACGTCACATGAAGATGTGAACACGTGAAGATGTGACAGCCACTCGCAACATCAACGGGCGCCGGCATGCAAATGCGGCGCCCGTTTCTGTTTTCAGCGTTTTTTACGGCTTCCCGGCGACGCGAGGCGAATCATCCGGTGAAGCCGCGTTACAGCCGGATCACGCCGCTTCGACCGCCATCGGCGCGATGATCTGCTCGACCTTCGGGCTATCCTGTTGCGACTGCTGCGCCTGTTGCGAGGCGAGAAAGGCTTCGAGGTAAGCGCCGAATTCGGCCTTCACTTCCGGATGACGCAGCGCGAATTCGACCGTCGCCTTCAGATAGCCGAGCTTGCTGCCGCAGTCGAAACGCGTGCCGAAGTAGCGATACGCGAGCACCTGTTCTTCCGACAGCAGCGATTGCAGCGCGTCGGTCAGTTGCAGTTCGCCGCCCGCGCCCGGCTTCAGCGCGCGAATATGCTTGAAGATGGTCGGCATCAACACGTAGCGCCCGACCACGCCGAGATTCGACGGTGCGTTTTCCGGCGCCGGCTTTTCGACGATGCCCGACATCTTGATCACGTCCTCTTCCCACTCGCGGCCATCGACCACGCCGTACGAGCGGCTGTCTTCGCGCGCGATGGTTTCGACGCCGACCACCGAGCTGTGATAGTGGTTGAACGTGTTGACCAGTTGCTTCATCACCGGCGTCTTGCTGTGCAGCAGGTCGTCGGCGAGGATCACGGCGAACGGGCTGTCACCGACCAGCTTTTCCGCGCACAGCACCGCGTGACCGAGGCCGAGTGCTTCGGCCTGACGCACGTAGAAGCAATCGACGTTCGCGGGCTTGATGCTGCGCACGAGGTCGAGCAGTTGCTTTTTGTTGCGCGCTTCGAGTTCGGCTTCGATCTCGTACGACTTGTCGAAGTGATCCTCGATCGCGCGCTTGCTGCGACCCGTCACGAAGATCATTTCGGTAATGCCGGCCGCAATCGCCTCTTCGACCGCGTACTGGATCAACGGCTTATCGACGATCGGCAGCATTTCCTTCGGGCTCGCCTTGGTGGCCGGCAAAAAGCGCGTTCCAAGACCCGCGACCGGAAACACAGCTTTGGTGACTTTCAGCATGGTAGGCAATCCCCCAAATTGGTTGTTCGTTTCGGTTGTCCGAAAGATTAACGGAACATAATCCGCCGTCCATATAAAAACCGCGTGAAATTGGTTCGAAACCAGACATAGCGCAGGCGCTTTGGCACTTACGCTTTATCAGCGCCGGATGGCGTCGGTCTCGGCGACTTCGCTGTCGTCGGACGGCGGCAGCTTGCCCGGCGCGATGCGCATGCGCCCCAGCGGCTCGTTGCGCAACGCTTCGCGATAGGCGGACACCGCCACGAGCACAAGAATCACGGCAATGCCGGCCAGCAGATGCAGGTTCATGGTGTCACCTCTGTCCAAAGAATCCGTTTATTCAAACTAGCATGAAAAAATCGACAAAATATTCGTGCGCCGCCTTGCCTGCAAGCGATTACAAATCGTCACATGTTTGAAGCGCGCACACGTTTGCTTTTGATTTTTTCTGCATTTTTTGATTGATTCGCTCGACTAACATGGGGAGGCCGAATGTCTCCGCATGCACGCGCGACGTGCATGCGGGCGGCCTTTTTTATCTGCGATTTTCGTCAAACCAGTTACAGGGAAGCGGACTATGAGCGATTCGGCATTCGATGCCAGCGGCGCGACGCTGTCCAGCACATTGCCGGCTTCGGCGGCATCGTCGATCGGCTCGCCCGTGCGGACGGCGGCGGTCGGCAAGGAAGAAATCATCGACGTCATGCGCGGTTTCGCGGCGTTGCTGGTCGCGTATTTCCATTGCCGGCAGATCGAATGGGTCGGGATGCGCGCGTTCCACCAGAGCGTCGGGCATTCGCACAGTCTCAGCACGATCATCGGTTATCTGACGTTCCCGATTGCGTGGGGATCGGCGGGCGTACCGATTTTTTTCGTGATCAGCGGGTATTGCATCCACCGCAGCGCGGCGTTCCGTTTCGCGCAGAATCCGGCGTATCGGCTCGATACGTCGAATTTCTGGCTACGGCGTTTCGTGCGGATTTATCCGGTTCTGCTTGCAGCGCTGGTGCTTACGCTGGCGCTCGATTCGATCAGT
Source organism: Paraburkholderia sp. (assembly GCF_028283785.1). Lineage (GTDB taxonomy): Bacteria > Pseudomonadota > Gammaproteobacteria > Burkholderiales > Burkholderiaceae > Paraburkholderia. The sequence goes on from NZ_JAPWKB010000019.1 coordinate 1,370,956, forward strand.
CTGCAACTGCCGCCGGTGAATCACCGGATCAACGATATCGGCTTGATGCCGTTTCTCGTGAACCTGTTTTCGCTGCAAGGGCTCGCGTTGCATACGTATGGATCGAACGGCGCGCTGTGGACGTTGTCGCTGGAAGTGCAGTTCTACGTGATTTATCCGCTGCTGTTCGCGTTGCGCAGGAAGATCGGCATGACGAAGGTGCTGGCGATCGTCGCGGTGGTGAACGTGGTGTCGGCGGCGCTACTGGAACCGCGCGACATCCAGTTTTTCACGTCGTACTGGTTCGCGTGGACGATCGGCGCATGGATCGCGGACGCGCGCGCGGCGAAGTCGGTTGCGGCGACCTCGGGCATCGTTCAGCGACCGGCATCGCGCGGCCTGTATGTGGCCGCCGCGGTGTTTACGGTGCTGGGTTGCGTGGTGTTCAATTACGGACAGTTCGGCGCGTTTCAGTGCTGGGCGATCGGATTCGCGTTCTATCTGTATAAGGCGCTGGAACCGAAAGCCGAGCCCGGCGCGATATCACGCGCGGTGTCGAAGGTGCTGTCGCCGTTCGGCGACTTCAGTTTCTCGCTGTATCTGATCCACCTGCCGATTTTCGTGCTGCTCGGGTCGGTGCTGTTCCGCTCGGAATTGCAGGTGTCGATCTGGCCGTCATTTGGATTCATGGTGGTGGCGGTGATCGTCGCGTATGGGTTTTACCGGCTGGTGGAGTTGCCTGCGATGCGCTGGTCGGCACGGTTGAAACCGAGGCGGGGGTGAGATAGCGTGCACGCTGAATGCGTGCGGCTCCGGTAAGTACTCAAGGCGCAAAGCTTCGGCTTCGCGCCTTTTTCTTTGCCGATCCCGATCCGGCATCGCCCAATCGCTTGTCCACCTGAATCGCGACCCCAGCGAATCCAGTCACCCACGAAAAAAAAGCGGCCTTGCGGCCGCTTTGAAAAGCACTCAGGCAATCTCGCAACCGCCCTCGTGCCACTGCTACGCTGTGCAACCTGATTTTGCCTCTACGGCACTGCCACGGCCTCCCTGAAGGCCTGTCCATACCTGCCCCACCCGCAACCGCACCAACCCGCATCGACCCGCACCCACCCCGCTACCGTCCGTCCACAACGTCCTTCAGAATCCGCTCGACCCCTTCGACATACCCTTGCGTGCCGAAACGGCTCAACGCGGTTTCATATCCCCGCGACACCAGACGCTCGCGCAGCCCGTCGTCGCTGCGCACTTCCGCGAGCGTATCCGCGAGCGCATGCGCGTCACCGGGCGTACACAGCAGACCGTTGACGCCGTCGTCGATGATTTCGAGCACACCACCGGCGCGCGCCGCGATCACCGGGCGCTGCGCCAGCATCCCTTCGACGATCACGCGCCCAAACGGCTCCGGCGTGATCGACGTATGGACGACCGCATCGACCGCACGCATGCAAGCGGCGATGTCATGCTGGAAACCGAGGAAATGCAGCCGCGCGCCGAGATTGTGTTTCGCCGCGAACGCACGCAATTCGATCTCGTACGCGTCTTCGCCGAACAGCGGCGCGCCCACCAGCACCGCGTGCATATCCGGGTTCAGCACCATCGCTTCGAGCAGCACGTGCTGGCCTTTCCAGCGCGCGAGACGGCTGAACGAGCCGACCAGATAGGCATCCTGCGGCAGATTCAGCCGCGCGCGCAACGCGCTCACCGGCACGGCGCGCAACGCATAAAACGGCTCGACCGAAATGCCGTTGAACACGACGTCGATATGCCGGTCGTCGAAACCCGTCAGCTCCGCAAACGCACGCGCCGACGCCGCCGAATTCGCGATCACATGCGCGAGACCGAATTTCGCGCACCACTTGATGATCTGCAGTTGCTTGCCGCCAAAATGCTCGCGACTGACGATATCGCGCAAATGCCACACCACCGGCTTTCTCGCGAGACGCCCGACGATCGCGCCGATCACCATCGCGCGTTGCGTGTTCGCGTAGATCACGTCCACGTTCTTCGCGCGCTTCTTCGTCTCGCGCACCAGCGACAGCACGCTCGCCAGCGCCTGACGCTTCGGAATCGCACCCTGCTTGCGCACCGACCGCAGCGCGCCCGCATCGAATACGTTGACCTTCACGCCGGCTTTATCGAGCGCCGTGCGAAACGGTCCATCGTCGAACAGCACGACTTCGATCCGCGCCCGCAACGCCTTGACGATTTCGAGCAACGACAATTCCGCACCGCCGAGCACGCCGCTCTGATCGATCGCGAGAATGCGCGGCGCGCCGGCGACGTCGGCGTCGTTCGAACCGGGCGCGGCGACGTACGGCGTATAGACCGGCAACGTCGCCGTTCGCATCGCCGGGACCGCCGCCTTCACATGCGCAAAGAAGCGCTCGCGGAAATGCTGGGCGGAAAAACGCTCGGCATTCGTGCGGCAATCGTGCGGCGAAAAACGCGTGAGGTTCGCATCGAACGCATCGACGGCGGCGACGATCGAGCCGGTATTCTGCTCGTCGAAAAACATCCCGGTGGGGCGCGGATCGGACAGATCGCGCACGGTTTCGAGCGCCCCGCCCTTGCCGTATGCAATCACGGGCGTGCCGCAGGCCTGCGCCTCGACCACCGAAATGCCGAAGTCTTCCTCCGCTGCGAACACGAACGCCTTCGCGCGACGCATCCGGTCCTGCAACACCTTGAACGGCTGATATCCCATGATCTCGACGTTCGGCCCCGCCTTCGCGCGGATCCGCTCCATCTCCGGCCCGTCGCCGATCACCACGAGCTTGCGCTGCGGCATCTGCGCGAACGCCTCGACGATCAGGTCGATTTTCTTGTACGGCACCATCCGCGATGCGGTCAGATAGAAGTCGTCTTTCTGCGTGTTGACGGTGAACGCATCGACATCGACCGGCGGAAAAATCACTTCGGCGTCGCGCTGATACACCTTCTTGATGCGTCGCGCGATAAACGCCGAATTCGACACGAAGTGATCGACCGAATTCGCGGTGCGCGTGTCCCAGTTACGCATGTAGTGCAGCACCATCCGCGCCAGAGCGGACTTCGGACCATTGGTCAGCTTCGACTGTTCCAGATACTGATGCTGCAGATCCCATGCGTAGCGGATCGGCGAATGCACGTAGCTGATATGCACCTGATCCGGGCCGGTCAGCACGCCCTTTGCAACGGCGTGGCTGCTGGAGATCACCACGTCGTACGCGGACACGTCGAGCTGCTCGATCGCGAGCGGCATCAGCGGCAGATAGCTGCGGTATTTCGTGGCCGCTTTCGGCAGCTTCTGGATAAACGACGTCGTCGCGCGTTTGCCGCGCAAGAACGCGCGGTCGTCGCCGAGAAAATCGACCAACGCGAACAGATCGGCGTCCGGAAAACAGGCGACGATCTGTTCGAGCACGCGCTCGGCACCGGCATACGTCACCAGCCAGTCATGGATGATCGCCACGCGCACGGGCTTGCCGGGCGGCGTCGCGGGACGCTGCGGCGCTCTTGCGACCGGTGCGGTGGTCAGTTCGGCCAGCACGCTGCGCGTGGCCGGCTGCATGACGACTTCATCGAAGGCATCGTTTTTCATGCGCTCTTCCTCGGAATCAGCCGCAACTTCAGTTGCGACAGCAATGAACGCGCAAGTTCGCGCAAAGCGGGAGTCATCGTGAACGACCAGACGAGGTTCGCGGCCACCACCAGCACCGCCGCGACGATCGCGCTCGTGAGGCTGGGCATCACGTTCGCGAGCCACAGGCTGCCCAGCAGAAACGCAAGGTGCGCGACCATGTCGAGCACGATCGGGCGGGCGCGAATCGCGGCGAATTTCAGCAGCACGCCGTAATCGAACAGCGAACGCCCGGCCACCGCAACGGCTGCGCCGGGCAGTCCGAAGTGCGAGATGCCGAACCACAGCGCGCCGGCGAACAGCGGCAATTCGAACAGCCCGACGCGCGCGGCGGTGGCCGGATTGACCTGCGACTGGATCAGGATGCGCGTGACGTTCGCCTGGCCGACCAGCCACACGGCGATGATCAGGATCCGGCCCACCGGCGCGGCGACGGTCGCGATCTCGTTGCCGACCCACAGATGCAGAAACGGTTCGAGCACCAGCAACGCGACCAGCGCCACCGGCGTGAACACGCCATTGAGAAATTCGAGCGATTGTTGCGTGAGCGTGTCGGCGTGCGCGCGTTCAACCGCCGACAAACGCGGGAACAGCGTGCGTTGCAGCGCGGTCGGCACGATGTTCAGACGCGTGACGAGGTTCTGCGGCACCGTGTAATACGTGACGAATTTCGCGCCCATCGCGGTGCCGAGCATCACGCGGTCGAGCGAGTCCATCACCATCTGCGTGACGCTGGCAATCAGCATCCAGCCGCCGAAACTGAACAGCCCTTTCGCGACGCCGAATTGCGGCGGACGCACCGCGCGGATGTCGAGCACCTTGAATGCCGAGCGCCCCAGCATCACCGCCGCGATCAGTCGCGCGAGCACGGCTGCGGCCAGCACGTTCTGCAAGGTCGGGCCCATCGCCCACGCGGCGCCGAGCGGCAACAACTGGAACAGGAACGTGCCGATGGTCTGATTGGTGTTGTAGACGCCGAACCGTTCCGCGCCGTTGATCGCGCCGGCAAACACCCACGACACGTTCGCGAGCGGAATCGCCAGTGCGAGCCATGGCAACGCGAGATACACCTCATGCTGAAGTTCCGGCGACACCTTGGTGAAATACGCGGTGTACAGAAACGCGCCGAAATAGATGATCAGCCCGCCGATGATGCCCGTCACGAGATTGAGCCACGTCGCGCTCCAGAACACGCGCTCGCATTCGTCGGCATCGTTCGACGCGCGCGCCTTCGAGATGTGGTTCTGCGCGGCCATGCTCATGCCGAGATCGAGGATCCCGAAGTAGCCGATCAGCGTCCACACCAGCGCGATCACGCCGTATCGTTCGACGCCCAGAAAGTGGATGTACGACGGAACCGTGACGAGCGACACGAACGTCGGCAACACCAGCCCGACGAAATTGATCGCTACGTTCCTGAGAATGCCTTTGTCCATCGTGTGCCTTTGCTCTCCGCGCGAATATCCCGCATCGAGTAAAGCACGTAAAAAATCGGCATTAATACGCGCGAGTCGTTAGAAAATAATTCACGCGTATCGAAAAAAAGGCAGCGTGCCGCACGGCCCGGCGTGCCCGGCGGGTTAAGCCGGAGATCACGCCGGAGACTACGCCGGACCTTGCGCTGCAGAGTGCATCGTCAAGGCTTCCACCGGTACATCGTCACCTTGCCGCGCGCATCTTCCTCGACGAACACCAGGTATTCGCCGTCCTTGCGACGCGCGGCGCTGACGCCGTTCGGCACATCGACCCAGCCCGACGTACTGCCGACTTCCGGACCGGGCCGCATCACGCCGATTTCCTTGCCGGTGTCCTTGTCGTAGACATGCACCGCGCCGACCGGCTCGACCACGAAAATATATTGCCCTTCGACCGTCAGGCCGATCGCGGTACGCACCGGCCGCGCGTTCGGCTCCCACGGCAGCGTGATCGCATAGCGCTGCACCGGCTTGCCGGTGCCCCATTTGTCGTAGCGCACCAGCAGACGCCCGGCCTCCTTCCAGAAGTTCTTGTCGCCCGGCAGTTGCGGCGTGTAGCCGGTCGCGTACATCGAATCGGTATCCGGTTCGTAGATGGCGCGATGCAGTTCGGTGAACGGTTGCGGCACCGGATATGCGGTGAGGTTCGAGTACGAATAGATCGGGTTGCCCTGCGCGTCGAGCCCGCCGAAGCGGAAGCGGAAGATGCCTTTGTCGTCGCGTGCGCGCCAGATGTCGCCATTGGTATCGACCCACCAGCCCCAGCCGCCCGCGAGCTTGGTGCCGGTGGTGTTGGTGGTGAATTCGTTCGCGTCGAAACGGCCGTTGCCGTTGCTGTCGCGCCAGATCCAGTCGCCGCCTGGCGGCGCATTCGGAATGTTTTCCACCGGACGGCCCCGGTCGGCCATAAAGCCCGACGGAATCGCAACCTCACCGTCGCGCGCGGCATTGAAGCGGTAAATTTTCAGGTGATCCGCGTACATGTCGGTCAGATACAGGATCGTGTGACCCTTCAGGCTGCGTGCGATCGGCAGGCCCGGCCATTGATCGGTATGGAACACCGGATCTTCCGGATACTTGAAGCGGTTCGACAGAAAGCCGACGTATTTCCAGTCCTGACCGGCCGGTTTGGACAGATCGAGTTCGAAGCGCTTGTTGCCGGTATAGACACTGTCCGGACGCGCGGGATCGATCCACGCGCCATCGACGAACAACAGCCCTTGCACCTGCCACTGCTGCTTGCCGTCCGACGCATAGCTTTCGAGCGTCGCGCCGAGACCGGCGCCGAGCGGTTCGTAATTCGGCCCGGTGCCGTTGCAACCGACGTACACGTTGCCCTTCGCATCGACGCCGACGCTGGTCAGTCCGTTGAACCGCTGCGGCCCCGGCTTGCCCGCGACGCCCGAGAAGATACCGCCGCGCTCGCCGAGCATGCCGGACATCGCATAACGCGCGCCGCTCTTCGTGAAGAACAGCACCTGCTGGCGCGGCCCATTATCGGCGATCAGCACCCGGCCTTGCGCGTCCACCGCCACGTCCACCGCGACCGTTTCCGGCGGCAGCGCGGGTGCGTCGTCGAGCTGCTGGCCGCTTGCGCCCAGGTGCAGCAGCTTCGGCGCCTTGGCGGTGCGCGTGTCGCTCAGCACCCACAGCGAGTTGTCCGGCGCGAGCGCGATACGCCCGGGTTCGCGGACCGTCCACGATGCTTTCGATTGCATCGAATCCGCGGTGTACGACAGGATCCGGTCGTTCGACGTGTCCGACGCATAGAGCGTCGTGTCGTTGGCCGCGAGGCCGCCGATATTCGCATCCGACGCGCTGGCCTTCGCGCGTTTGTTCTCGGTATCGACCTCGTTGATCTTCAGAAAACCGGTGGCGAGTTGCGCATGCGGATCGAGCGGACGCGCAGCGGCCTGAAACGCCGCGACGTTCTTGATATCGCCGATCGTGCGGCGCGACACGCCGAACCACTGCTGGCCTTTCGGCGGCCAGATGCCTTGTCCGACGAGATGACCGCCTTCGTTATCGACCGCGACCGCCGCATACAGATACTTGTGGTTCAACGCGATCGCGTTGCCGCCGCTATTGCCCCAGCCGTGCGTGCCGCCCGCGAAACCGAGCATCTTGCCGTTCTGGTACACGCTGATTTCTGCGCCGCTTTCGTCCCACGGCGTGTTCGTATAGACCTTGCCGTCGGGCGTGACCGCGATGGCCGAGATGTTGATCTGGGTCCACGCGCCGTCGCCGAAACCGAAGGTGTTGCCGATCCACGAGGTCTTCACGTTCAGCGCGGTTTCCGCGTGCGAACCGACCGCGACCACACATGCGAACGCGCACAACAATTTGCCGACCGAGTTCGCCACCGACTTGAAGCCGGCTTTCGATACGGTCGATGAGACGGACAAACCGGACAAACGAGCCAAAGTATTCCTCCAGGTGGCAGCGGCAGATTGGACGCGCGGCTGCCGCCCGTGCACGGCGACGTTACGCGTGAAAGCCGTTCCGGCCAAATTCGAAATTAATTCAAAATTATTCGAGGCTTTAAAGACGTTACGAAGTAATTCAATTAAAACTGCTCATCCGCAAAAGCGACCTGCGATTACACGCCGGTTCGATAAAAAAAATCATCTTTACCGATTCATTGCGCGCGGATAACACCGCGTTATCCGGCTGTAAGCCCTGTTGCAACGGCTTCGCCGTCCACTGTGCGTGATCGTCGTGAATAAAACCGTGCATCAGCGCGCATAGCGGATTCAATTTCATCCGCGTTTTTTCGGATTTTCTTTTCCCTAGAATGAATCGCGCTTCCGTTGCCATGCGCACGGCCTCGTCGCCATGCCCATTGCGCGTCCCATCACGATGCATCGCTCATATGGACGGTTCATGACAGCTAGCGCTCTCTCCACGCCACCCGCTTCGACGACCGCGCCCGCGCATTCGCCGCGGATCGTGCAACTCGACGGCCTGCGCGCGATCGCCGTGCTGGCCGTGTTCGCCCAGCACGCGTTGAAAGCGCCGTTGTGGATGGGCGTCGATCTGTTCTTCGTACTGAGCGGCTTTCTGATCAGCGGCATCCTGATGGAACGCAAGTCGCGCGGCCAGTCGTATTTCAGCTATTTCTATGCGCGACGTGCACGCCGGATCCTGCCGCCGTATCTGTTGCTGATGGCGGTCTCGTCGCTGCTGTTCGGGGTCGCGTGGATGCAGCACTGGCAGTGGTACGCGTTCTTCGCGACGAATATCGGCGACGCGCTGAACCAGAGCGGTCACGACAGTCTCAACGTGCTGTGGTCGCTGGCGGTCGAGGAACAGTTCTACATCGTCTGGCCGTTCGTGATCCTGTTCGTGCCGCAACGCGCGCTCGGCTACGTAGCGGCCGCGCTGATCGTGATCGTGCCGGTGCTGCGCGCCGTGGCGACGCCGTGGTTCGATTCGTTCTGGCCGATCTATTACCTGACGCCGTTCCGGATGGATCTGCTGGCGGCCGGCGCATTGCTCGCGGTGATGGTGCGACGCAATCCGAATGCGCTCGAACCGTTCAAGGGGCTCGCCGTGCTGGGCGCGCTTGCCGCGCTTGCAGTGCTCGCGTGGCTGCATCTGCACTACCCGCGTTTTCGTGCAGCGAATACGCCGCTGTCGAATGCAGCGCTCTATAGCGTGTCGCTGTTGCTGTGCACGTCGGTCGTGGTGATTGCGCTGCAAAGCAAGGGCATCGTCAAGCGGCTGCTGTGCAATCCGGTACTCGTCTATATCGGCACGATCAGCTACACGATCTATCTGATTCACCTGAGCGTGCTGTACACGCTGTGGCCGCTGCATATGAACCGCTACGTGACGGCCGCGCTGGCGCTCGCGATCACGCTCGCCTATGCCAGCGCGACCTGGTTCGGTTTCGAGCGACGCCTGATTCACGGCGCGGGCAAGCGTGCGGCACAACCGGTGCGCGTGACGTCGCCCGCACATGCAACGCACGCCACACATCCGCTTCCGGCTCATTCGAAGGCGCAGAAAACCGCCCATGCGTCGCACGGCATGGCCAACGCGTCGACCAATGCGGGCTCGGGTAACGGCCTCGCGTCGGCGTCGCGGGCGTCGCAGGGGCGTGCATGACGGCGCGTGTGTCGCATGCCGGACGCTTGCGTGTGCGGCTGGGCGTCAGTGCGATCGCACTCGCCGCAGCCGCTGTGCTGACCGATCCCGCGGCGTCTGCGGCGTCGGCCGTATCGACGCGAAGTGTGTTGATCGAAGCGTACGGCGACTCGACGACGCTCGGCATTTCCTGTGCGAACGGTCATTGCGCGCCGTTGCCGGACAACGCCGTGACCGCTTTGCAGGACCGTTTGCGCGATGCGCACAGCGCCGATGCGGCGTCGATCAGCGTGACGAATCTCGCTGTAGGCGGAACCATGGCCTCGCAACTGCTCGACGGCACCGACCGCGCACGCGGCGTGCCGTGGCGCGAGCGGATGAGCGCTTCGTCCGCGCAGATCGTGATGATCAATTACGGCATCAACGAAATGATGCACAAGCAGACGCCCGACCAGTTTTACGCGGCTGAGACCGCACTCGTGCAGATCGCGTTGAAGGCAGGCAAGCGTGTGGTCTTGCAGACGTCGAACCCGATGCCCGATCCGCGCTTTAACACGAATCTCGCACCGATGATCGCGATGACGCGGCGCGTTGCCGCCGAGCAGCACGTGCCGCTCGTCGATCAATACGCGTACATCAGCGGGTTATCGGGTTGGCAAATGATGATGTCGGACGGCGCGCATCCGAAACCGGCGTTGTACCGGTTGAAAGCCGCACAGGATTTTGCCGTGGTGGAACCGTTGATCGGCGCAGTCGATCGTGGTTCGAACCACGCAGGCGAATGACGCAATTCATGCAGTTCAGTCCGTTGATCGAGCCGTGCTTTGCCGGCTAGCCAGGCATTTTTACTTTTACTCTTGACCGAAGGCAACCTATGAACAACCAGGCGAAAGCGATTATTACCGGCGTGTCCGGTCAGGACGGCGCATATCTGACGAAGCTGTTGCTCGACAAGGGCTATCAGGTGACGGGCACCTACCGTCGCACCAGTTCCGTCAATTTCTGGCGGATGGGCGAACTGGGCGTGCTCGATCATCCGAACCTGCGACTGGTCGAACACGACCTGACCGATCTCGGCTCGACGTTGCGTCTGCTGGACAGCACGCAGGCCGACGAGTTGTACAACCTTGCCGCGCAGAGTTTCGTCGGCGTGTCGTTCGACCAGCCGATCACGACGGCCGAAGTCACGGGTGTGGGCGCATTGAATCTGCTCGAAGGCATCCGGATCGTCAGCAAGAACACGCGTTATTACCAGGCATCGACGTCGGAGATGTTCGGCAAGGTTCAGGCGGTACCGCAACGCGAGGAGACGCCGTTTTATCCGCGCAGTCCGTACGGTGTGGCGAAGCTGTTTGCGCACTGGACGACGATCAACTATCGCGAGTCGTACGGGATTTTCGGCAGCAGCGGGATTCTGTTCAATCATGAATCGCCGTTGCGCGGGCGCGAGTTCGTGACGCGCAAGATCACCGACACCGTCGCGAAGATCCGGCTGGGCAAGGTGGATGCGCTGGAGCTGGGCAATATGGATGCGAAGCGCGACTGGGGTTTTGCGCAGGAGTATGTCGAAGGCATGTGGCGGATGTTGCAGGCGAGCGAGCCGGACACGTATGTGCTGGCGACCAACCGCACTGAGACCGTACGCGATTTCGTGCGGATGGCGTTTGCCGCGGCCGGCTATCAGCTGGAGTGGTCGGGCAAGGATGAGCGCGAGATCGGTATCGACGTGTCGACGGGTAAGACGCTGGTGCGTGTGAACCCGAAGTTTTATCGGCCGGCGGAGGTGGATCTGCTGATTGGGGCCGCCGATAAGGCGCGGGAGAAGCTGGGGTGGAAGCCCGAGACGACGCTCGAGCAGTTGTGTCAGATGATGGTGGTGGCGGATCTGGCTCGTAACGAGCAACATGAGACGTGGTGATTTTTTTCCGCCTCTGGCGGTAGGTTGGGTTTGCGTTTGTTGGTTTTATGGTTTCGTGCGCGTCCCGTTTTCACGTCGGTTTGCCTTGATCGTCACTGTGCGGGACCGGCGCGTTTTGCGGTTCGCATGGTGTTGGTTTGGTTGCTCCTCGCGTGGCGTGCGCGGCCTGTTTTCGCGTCGGTTTGCCTGATCGTCCCTGCGCGGGACCGGTGCGTTTTGCGGTTCGCATGGTGTTGGTTTGGTTGCTCATGGCGTGGCGTGCGCGTCCTGTTTTCACGCTGGTCTGCCTGGATCGTCCCTGTGCGGGACCGCACCTACTTTTCTTTGCTCGCGCAAAGAAAAGTAGGCAAAAGAAAGCGCGTTTACACCGACACTTCGTAGCGAGTGGCGTTTATTCATTTTCGGGTAGTGGACCGCGCACGATTTGAGTTACCGCGCCGCATGTCTTGGTGACAAGGCAGTCATTCGTTCCGGCTGTTCGCTTCGCGACAGCCGACGGGCACAGCCCCGTCTTCATCTCTCAGCGCTCTTCGCGCGCTGCACTCCGTCCGTCACAACACCCACTTTCCTCGCATGCGCGGGGCTGTTCCCGCGCGCAATTCCTGGCTGCAGAGCGTCGAAACCATCGTGAAGTTGGGTGAACGCCGTGGCGCAATCCGGCTCTTGAGCCGGACGCTAACGGTCGTGAAGGCTGTCAAATCGGGTGGTGAAAACCGGGCTTGAGCCGACGCCGGAATTTTCCTAACGAAGTCAGATTTTGTGCGCAAACCGCACGTTCGGCCCGCCGCCGGAACAGTCGAGAAAACCGAAAAATAGCGTGGCGCAAACGGGTTTTTGAAGCAGGCTACCGCCGCGAAGCGGGCGGGATGTGCGGGCGCGGGCCACCGGGAAAAACGGACCGCGAACTCCAAACGTGCGCGGTCCACTACCCGAAAAATACTAGACGCCACTCGCTACGAAGCGGCGGTGTAAACGCGCTTTCTTTTGCCTACTTTTCTTTGCGCGAGCAAAGAAAAGTAGGTGCGGTCCCGCACAGGGACGATCCAGGCAAACCAGTGTGAATACAGGACGCGCACGCCACGCCAGGAGCGACCAAACCAAACCAGACCAAACCCAGGCACAACCAACCCCAGCCCCGATCAATGCGCTGCAATAGCCTCCTGATAAACCGCCGCCACCCGCCTGGCAATCACAGCATTATCAAAATTATCCCGCGCATAAGCGCGACAAGCATCCGAATCCGGCAGTTTCATCGTGCCGTTCAGCGCCTTCGCCAATCCATCGGCGATCGCCGCCGCACCTGTCTCCGGCAACACCAGATCCGCCGACAACCCCGCCACCGCTTCCGGCAATCCACCCACCGGCGTCACCAGCACCGGCGTGCCCGATGCCAGCGACTCAACGGTAATCAACCCGAAGCCCTCAAGCGCAACCGTCGGCACGACGCTAATGGTCGCCGCACGATACAGCGCCGGCAAATGCTGATCCGGTACGAAACCCAGCAATTTCACGTTGTCCTCAAGCCCGGCTTCCTGAATGCGTGCATTCAATTCCGCTTCCAGACGACCCTTGCCCGCAATCAGCAACAACACGTCCGGCACGCGCTTGCGCAAAATCTTGACGGAGTCGATCAGATCCTCCAGACCCATCCGGCGAACCAGACGCCGCACCGCCACCACGATCGGGCGACCTTGCGGCAATTGCAGCTTCAGTCGCGCTTCAGCGGGCGTGATCGGCAGGTTGAACTGCTCGACGTCGGTGCAACCCGGCACCACGCGAATCAGGTCCGGCGAGATGCCGTAACGCGAACTCAGAATCTGTCCGAATGCATTCGACAACACGATCAGCCGCGACGAGCGCGCATACACCGTGCTCTCCAGATAACGCTTCGCACGCTGCCCCAGCGAGTCCGCGCCTTCGACGTGACTTTCGTCCGCCCACGGCCCCTGAAAATGCGAGACCTGCGGAATTCCGCGCGTCACGTCGAGCCCGGGAAATGTGTACAACGCGAAATGCGACGAAATCACGTCCGGACGCTGGGTCGTGATCTCACGACGCAACGCACGCCGTGCCGCCATCAACCGCACCGGCAACGACGCGCCTGCGTCGCCGAAACCCTGGATCGCACCGCCCGTGTCTTCCGCAACCTTCGACGATCCCGCCACCACGCCGCGCACCGCGACGCCCGCGCCAGGCAGTGCACCCACCAGCGAGTAGTACATCCGGTCGAGCCCGCCTGCGCGCTCCGGAAACCAATGCATCCCGATCTGTAGCGATTTGATGGAGCTTTTTGTCGTCATCTCGGTTTCCCCTATCCAGCGTGAAATAAGTGTCAATTGATCAATGATGATTGAACGGTTTGTGGCGCAGATCGGTAAGACTTTCATTAGGCAATTTCAGCCGGAAATGCCGACCGGATATCCACGTGATACACGATGCGGCGATCATCCGATGTGCCCCACCGCTCATTGCTTTTCAGACCTGCTACTTAACCGTCTTGTGCGTGACCAGCACGTTCGCAGCAAGCGAATCCGGCTCGCTCACGCTCGCATCCACCGCCGACGCCGCCGCGATCTGACGGTAAAGCGCGATGTACTGCTCGGCCATCCGCGCCCATCCGAAATCGCCCGCCAGTTCGTTCGCCGCAACGCCCATCGCGCGACGCTTGTCGTCCGAATCCGCAAGCGTCGCGATCGCACGTGCGAGCGCCTGTGGATCGTCCGGATCGTCGAGCACGATGCCGCATTCGGGCGTGATGATTTCCGCCCCGCCCGCGGTGCGCGCGGTCACGACCGGCAAGCCCGCGGCCATCGCCTCGAGCAGCGACAGACTCATCGCCTCGTAACGCGACGGAAACACGAATGCATCGACCGAATGCATCAGCACCGGCATCTCCTTCACCAGCCCCAGGAAATGCACGCGATGCGCGATGCCGAGCGCCTTCGCTTCTTCCGGATACGGACTGCCCGGCAGATAACCGGCCACCGCGATATGCACGTGCTCCGGCAAATGCTTCAGCGCGGCGAGCACCGTGCCGAGATTCTTGCGCGGCGTGCGCAGATCGCCGACGAACAGCAACAGAAACGCATCCGGCGGCAAATCGAATTTCGCGCGATCGCCGCTCGCGGCGGCAAAGCCGCGCGTATCGACGCCGTTGTAGATCACATCGATCCGGTTGCGCGGCCCGACACCGATCGCGCGAATCTCGTCGGCGACTTTCTTCGACACGGCGGTAATCACGCGCGAGCGTCGATACGCCCAGCGTTCTAGCCACGAATTGACGCGCGTATAGACCGACTGATACGCGGACCATACGCCCTTCGTCAGACCAAACGGGTAGTACTTGCTGCCGAACCAGCCGCTGTGCACGAAGTGCGCGGTGTTGACGTCGGCAGGCATCCACGTGATGAAGCCGTTGACATGCAACACGTCGTACTCGCTGCGATGGCGCCGCAGCCACAGCGCGCTCTTGAGTGCGAACACCTGCTGGCGCAACAGATTGGTCGGCCAGAACCGGCCGATCTTCACCGGTGCCCAACGGACGTTCGGATGCGCGAGCAGCTCCGGCGCAACGTGCGACGCGACCAGCGTCACGCCGATGTTGTCGTCGAGGGCCGCACGGGCGATCTCGTGGTTGACGCGCCCCTGGCCGTCGTTATGGCGTACGACGTGCGTAACAATGGCGACTCTCAATCAGTGCCTCCGTGATAGATAGCGGTGGTTGCGCGTGGATCGGACGCCGGCATCGGCCGGTTCGCCACGCGATTCAGTTTTTGCCAGTGCGCGGCGGAAAGAATCGAAAAGAGACTCATGAAAAGCAGCAGGCCGCCGGTGCCGACCAGCGAATTGGTGAACACCAGCATCGCGAAGATCGCGAGTCCGAGACTCACGCAGGCGGACACGAACTTGTCGTCGCGCATCCGGAACGATGCGAGCACCGCGCGCACCATGATCCACAGAATGCCCGACAGATACAGCAGCGAACCCGGCCAGCCGAGCACGAACGGAATGTTCATCACGCCGCTGTCGAAGCTGCCGTATTTGCCCAGTTCGCCGTTGTCGCTCGACAGTTTCGTCGAGGTGCCGGTGGCGCCCATCCCTTCGCCCGCGACGTCGCTGAACGCGGTTTTCGCGAAGGTCGCGTAGAACTCGTTGCGCGCGGCGTAGCTCTGGTCGTCGTTCAGGTTCACGATGGATTGCAGACGCGTCTGCATCCGGTCGGCCACCGGTCCCACCGCGAACAGCGGCACGCACAGACCGGCCAGCACCACCGCGCTGACGATGATCCGGATCCGCACGCGATTGCTCGACTTGACGAGCTGGATGATTAGCGCGATCACCCAGCCGCCCCAAGTCGAGCGCACGAGACTCAGCCCGAACGACAGAAAGCCCAGCGCCGCCGCGACCCAGCGCACCTTGTGGTTCGCCGCCATCACGAACACCATCGCCGCCATCATCGCGAACGCGAACGGCCCGGACGAATTCATCGTGCTGAATACGCGTACGCCCATCGGCACCGGATCGCCCTGCGAACTCATCTGCGCGCCGAGCATCCACAGCTGATCCCACGGCGGCATCACGAAAAACTGGATCACGCCGTAGCCGCCCATCACGAGCATGCCCCAGATGAACGTGTTCAAAATCGTCTCGCGATACGCGGGAAAATTGCGCGTGTTCGCCATGATGTGAAAGCCGATCAGGATCGGATATACCCAGTTCGCGAGGTCGTAGACGGCCGCCATCGGCCCGCTCGACACCACGCCGATCAGGAACGCATACGCAAGCCCGAGCAGTGTCAGCAGCACCGGCAAGCCGCGTCGCTGTGCGAGCAACGGGTAATAGCGGACCAACGACAGCGCGCTGATCATCGTCACCGCAAGCGGCGCGACCTGAATCATGCTGGTCGGCGTGAACGCGCCCTTCGACCAGTCGGCGAGACGGCGCACCTCGGGGCTCAGAAACCACAGCCACCACATAAACCCGATGTACTTCGCCGGACTCTTGAAGTAGAGCCACAGGCCCGTCAGCGTGGCCAGCACCGGAAACGCCAGCGTCAGCACACCGCCCTGGTGACCGGCGATCAGCACCGCGGTGATCAGCCACAGCATCGCGGGCGGCCCCCACTCCTGCGGGTCGCCGGGCAACAGGCGCTTGCGGCGCTGAACGCTTGCGTGCGGGATCGACGCCATCGTCTACAGCCCTCCGCGCGAGCTGCCGGCCGCGCGAACTTCATGCGCGGTGCGATGCGCGGCGACCTGCGCGGTGCCGTGACTCGCGCGCTGGTCCATCATGTCCTGCGTGATCCGCACGTGTTGCGCGGCGAAATGCTCGGTGGTCAGATTCGCGGACAGCAGACGCGCGGCCGCCGCCTGCGCCTGGCGCAAGCCTTCGGCGGGCGTATCGACCAGCCGGTTGGCCGCATCGCGCAACGCTTGCGGATCGAACGGCGGCACATACGCTGCCGTGTCCGCCGGAAAGTAGTCGTCGAGCGCGCCGACCTGGGTGACGATCATCGGCTTGCCGACGGCCGCCGCTTCGAGCATCACGGTAATGCCCGATGCGTGCGAATTCGGCCGCAACGGCACCACTACCACGTCGGCCCAGTCGTACAACTCGTGCTGCTTCCGGATACCGGAAAACAGTGCGATCTCCACGTTCGGCGCCCGCAGCGATGCCGGAATCCGCCGACGCGTCGCGAGTTTCACCGTGTAACGCGCATCGTGTCCGAATGCCTTGATCAGCGTCTCCCAGTCGCGGTCGCGGTCGTTGCCGATCGCCGCAATTCGCAGCGGCGTGTTCGGCACCCACGTGCGCGGCGCGCGCACCGGAAAATCCTGGGTGTTCAGGCCGTAATACACGTGCGTCGCGTCGCGCCCCAGATACGGCGGGCACAGCGCGGCGTTGTCGCTGGCGAGCGTGGTCAGCACGTCGGCCCGCGCGATCAGCTTGCGATACAGCCATTTGCGCCACGCGCCGTAACTGGGCCACTTGTCGAGCAGCCAGACGCTTTGCGCGAGCAGCATCGGTTGACGGGCGCGCGGCACGCGGCGCGCGCTCATCAACAGCATCAGCGCCGCCGACAGATACTCCTGCTCGGTATGCGTCCAGATCACGTCCGAGCGCAGCATCGCATCGCGATTGCGCAGCGTGTGGATCAGGTCGAAACCGAGCGCGGCTTTCATCGCGCGACGCAGCAGCTTGACCGGTTTGCTTTCGCGCGCGTCCTCGGAATAGCTGAGATCGAACGCATCCGATTCGGCATGGTGATAACCGTACAGACAACCGATGTTGTCGCCGGGCCGGTAATAGCGCGGGTCCGCGCCGTAAAACAGATGGACGTGAACTTTCGTACTCATGCAGGCACTCCGGTCTGCCGGTTGAACGACGCGTCGCGGCGCGCTTCCCATGCGCCCGTCCGCACCGCGCGCCAGCGCGACAGTTGCGCCGCGCCCGCTTTCGAGCGCAGGGCGAGTGCGGCATGGGCGAGCCCCGGATAGACCCGCGTGCCGATCAGCGCGTACCACAGCCACGCCGCCTCGCGACGCACCGGCGGCAGCTTGTCGTGCAGGATCAGATGCAGGTTGTACGCGGCGTTGCGGATCGCGAGCAGGTTCTGCGCGTCGCGTTTGTCGTCGTCGAACCGTTCGGCGGGGAAATGATCGACGGCGACGCGCGGGTCGTAGACCAGCTTCCAGCCCGCCTTCTTGACGCTCATGCTGAACGCCATGTCGTTGTGAACCTGCGCACCCGCGCCGCGCAAACGCGCGTCGAAGCGGATGTTCTGGATTGCCGCGCGCCGGTAGCTCATGTTCGCGCCTTTCAGGATATCGACCTCGCGTGCGCCGCCGACGCCCAGATGGTGATTGCCGATAATCTTCCCCGACGGCGTCACCTTGCCGACCAGCGGCCGCTCGCCGTCGAGCACGCGGCCTTTCTCGTGAACCCAGTCGCGCCCGCCGAGCGCGCCGAGGCGTGGGTCCGCCTCGAACGCGGCGGCGATCCGCTCGACCCAATCGGCGTGCGGCGCGGCATCGTCGTCGGTGATCGCGATCACGTCGCCGCTCGCGGCGTCCAGACCGCGATTCAACGCGGCCACCTGCCCCGGCAACTCGACCGGCGCAATCACCAGCGGCATCGCCGGATTGGGCAGCATGTCACGCAAAAACGCATGCGTCGCTTCGTCGTCGGGACGGGCGACCACAACCACTTCGTCCGGCGCGCGGCGTTGACGCTGCAATGCCGCGAGGCAGCGCGCCAGGTCGTCGGGACGGCGGAATGTCGGAACCAGGACCGTTAGTTTCATTGCGTGTGCTCCTCAATGCGGGGAATCGTCAGGCGCTCAGGTATTCCTGGACAGCCGCGTAACCGTGGTCGTAGGTGCCGCGCGCACGCGGCGGCATCGCGTTGAAAATCCCGCCCTGCACGTGCACGCCGGCTGCGCGCAACCGCTTCAGCGAATCGGCGATCTCGCGCTCTTCATGCACGCCCGAGCGCATCACGAAGAACGTCGAACCCGCGTATGCACCGATGATCGACGCGTCGGTGACGGCCAGAACCGGCGGCGTATCGATCAGCACGACGTCGTAGCGCTTGGCCAGACCGTCGAGGTATTGCGGCATACGCGGCGACATCAGCAGTTCCGACGGATTCGGCGGACGACGCCCGCACGAGATAAAGCTCAGGTTCTCGATGCTGGTCGCGCGGATCGCGTCTTCGAGCGAAATCTGGCCGCTCAGCAGTTCCGACAGACCGTTGTCGGTGGCGCCGCCCAGATAGCGTTCGAGCGCGCCGCGCCGCATGTCGGCGTCGATCATCAGCACGCGCTTGCCCGAATGCGCGAGCAGCACCGCCAGATTCACGGTCAGAAAGCTCTTGCCGACGCCGGGCAACGGGCCGGTGAACATCACGACGTTGTTGCGTGCGTCCATCATCGTGAACTGCATGGCGGTGCGCAGGCTGCGCATGCTTTCGATACACACGTCTTTCGGACGCGCATCCGCGAGCACCGAACGCAGCCGGTCGCCGCCGCGCACGAAGCTCTTTTCGAGCAGCGCCTGTTCGGCGCTCAACGGCACCAGACCGAAGATCGGCAGATGGAACGCGCGTTCGACCTGTTCCGGATCGTCGATGCCGCGCTTGACCAGACCGCGACGCAGGAACACCACGCCGATGCCGAGAATCAGCCCGAGAATCACCGCCGCCGACAGGATCAGCACCTTCTTCGGCTTGACCGGCACGCCCGGACGCAACGCGGCGTCGATGATGTGGACGTTGCCGCCCGTGCCCGCCTTCTGCACCGACAGTTCCTGCACGCGATTGAGCAGCAGCACGTAGATGTCTTCGGCCACTTTCGCGTCGCGCTGCAACTGCACCGCGCGCACTTCGGTGGCGGGCAGATCGCGGAAACGGTCAGCGTATTTCGCGCGTTGCGCCTGAAGCTCGGCCATCTGCTGACGCGCGGCCACGAGCGTCGGATGGTCGTCGCCATAACGCTGTTCGAGCGACGCGACCTGCAGCCGCAGCGCCGAAATCTGCTGCTCGTACTGCATGCTGCCTTCCAGGTACACCTTCGCCTCGTCGCTCGCGTTGATCGAGCCGGACTGGCGCTGATACGCGGTCAACGCCGCTTCGGTGCGCTCCAGATCGGCCTTCAGGCGCGGCTCTTCGCTCTTCAGGAAGTCCAGCATCCGGCTTGCGTCGGCCTGCTTGCTCAGAATGTGCTGATCGAGATACGACTGCGCGAGCGCATTGGCAATCTGCGCGGCGCGTTCGGGATCGGTGTTTTCCAGCGAAATCTGGATCACGCCGGTCTGCTTGCCCTGCTCGGACACCTGCACTTTCGACTGGAACGCGGTGATCGCGTCGAGATCGTTTGCACGCGACACGAAGAACTGCGTGCCCGGCCGCGCGACCAGCCGGTTGACGAGCATGGTCACGCCCGCGCCCTGCGCCGGCTGTCCGACCGTGCCGCGCAGCAGCAGCGCGCCGTCCGGGCCTTGCAACACGTATTTGTCGCCCGCTTCGGCCGTGAGCGTCAGCTTCTGGCCTTCGAGTTCGCGCGGCACGTCGATTGAATCGACGTTGGCGACTTCGCCGCCCCACGCGTAGCTCGACAGACCGAACCACGGCTTGCCCGGCTGACCCGGCGTCGCGATGCGGCCGGCGATGCTGCCCAGCAGCGGAATCGTCTTCGGCGCGATCGAGAAGTTCAGCTTCAGTTGCTGCACCACCGGGCCGACCACGCCACGGCTCTTGATCATTTCGATTTCGGCATCGGTCGGCACGGAGCCGTCGCCGCCACTCGAAATCGCCGCGCCGGTTTGCGTCTGCGTCAACGCTTGCGACGTGTTGTCCGACCGTTCGACGCGCACGTGCGCGTCGGCGGAATACACCGGCCGCGCCACGTAGCAGTACAGTCCCGCTGCGGCGATCACGATCAGCGCCACGCCGATCAGCCACCAGATATCGTCGAGAATCGCCTGCACCAGTTGACCGAGGACGACGTCTTCTTCTTCGGTCCTGACCGGCGCGGCGGCCATTTGGGGGTTGAATTGAGTGCTCACAGTTTCCATCCCTTGTGATCGTTGCCGGGTGCGCGTGTCACGATGGCGCGCCGGCAACGGGTCAGGCGATTAACGCGTCAGTTGCTTCAGGTAGAACACCGATTCCAGCGTCGGCAGAACCTGTTGCAGCACACGGTTGAAGGTGGTCGACGCAGCGGTGCCGACATACACGACGTCCATCGGTTGCAGCTGGAATTGCGACGACAGCATGATCGCGTTCGGCTGCGTCATATCGAGTCGATAGACGTCCGGCTTGGTCGGGTTGTCCTTCATCCCGCGCATCACGTAGATCTGGCGCGGATTCGCATCGGTATCGAGGATGCCGCCGCCTTGCGTGAGCGCATCGGCGATCGTCAGATGCCCCTTGATCATGTTGACCTGGATCGGCGTCTTCACTTCGCCCATCACGAACACGCGGCTATCGGTGTGATCCGGCACGTTCACGATGTCGCCGCTTTGCAGCATCACGTTCTGCGTGGTGTCGCCGTCTTCGAGCAGCCGGTTCGCATTGAGCACGTAAAGCTGGTTGTTGCGCGTGAGTTTGACGCGCTGGATATCGGCGTTATCGGTGGCGCCGCCCGAGCGCGTGATCGCGTCCACCAGCGTCAGCGGCATATCGCTGATCGCGAGCGGCCCGGGCGTCTTCACGTCGCCGGTGACCTGCACTTTCTGGCCGCGATACGCGAGCACGCGCACATCGACCTGCGGATTGCGCACGAAGCGCACGAGACCGCGCGCGAGCCGGTCGCGCACGTCGCCGGGCGTGCTGCCCGCCACCATCATCCGGCCGACGAACGGAAAATAGATCGTGCCGTCGGCGGCGACGGTCTGACCGAACGGGTCCGACTGCCCCGACTGCTGGCTCGCATACGGTTGCTGAACGACGCTCGCGAGCGTCTGCGTGCTGGTCGCCCCGGACGACATCGAACTGCCGTTAGGCGTCGTCAACTCGGGGTGATCCCACACCGTGATGCCGAGGATGTCTTGCGGCGAGATGTGATAGACGTACTGCGAAGGATCGGCCATCGGCGGCGGCGGCAGCTTTTGCGGGGTCGCCGCGCGGTCCTGCGCCTGTTGCGCGACCAGCGCGGAGTCGATCAGATGAACTGGATAGGTTTCGGCCGGCGCGTTGCTCGGCTCTTCCTTCAGGCTCGATGTGTCGAGGTAATTCCCGGGCGCCGTGGCACAGGCACCGAGAAATGCGGTCAACAGCAACGAAGCGGCAAACGTAGCAGTGTGTTTTGTTTTCAGCATATTTTTTTCATCCATCCCGTGACCAGATGTTCGATCAGCGCGAAGCTCTCGCGATACGCGCGGTCGGTGCTGCCGTGCGGGTCGACGACATCGGAGTCTTCCCATTGACCGAGCGGATAGACCTTGCCGCGCGCGACCGGATCGAGTGCTTCGACGGCCTGCACCTGACGGCGCTCGGTGACGAGCACGAGATCCGCGCCGCGCACCAGTTCGCGGTCGAGCCGCCGTGAGTAATGCACGCCGGCGGGCACGCCGCGCTCGGCGAGCAGGCCGCGCATCACCGGGTCCATTCCGAAGCCTTCGCGTGCACGAATCCCGGCCGAATGGAACATGATCGGCAGCGCGAGTCGGGCACGCTGGTGCGCCTTGAACAGCATTTCCGCGACCGGCGACCGGCACACGTTGGCGTGACAGACGATCAGAACGTTGGCGAACATGATTGCGTCTCCGTTGTGATGTGATTGAGGATGAGAGGCGGCCTGCGGCGCGAGCGCGATGGCGTGCTCAGCGTGCGATCGCGTACGCGTCGCGGCCGCCTGGCGCGTGAGCGGCGCGTGTTCCGGCTGCACCGCTTGCACCGTTCGACGCCGCCAGTTGCTGCGCATGACGGCGGCCGATCGCGTGATACTCGATGCCGAGTTCCTGCAGCGTGTCCGGCTCGTACAGATTCCGGCCGTCGAAAATCAGCGGGACTTTCAGCTGCGCCTTGAGGCTGTCGAAATCGGGGCTCTTGAACGCTTTCCATTCGGTGAGAATGACCAGCGCGTCGGCATCCTGCGCGGCGTCGGCGCTGTCGGCGGCGAAGCTCAGACGCGCGTGCTGCTGCGGCGCGTCTTTCAGGTCGAGCGCGAACACGCGCTTCGCTTCGTCCACCGCGACCGGGTCGTAGGCTTTCACGCTCGCGCCGCGCGCCAGCAGTTCGGCGATCAGCGGACGGCTCGGCGCTTCGCGCATGTCGTCGGTATTCGGCTTGAACGCGAGGCCCCACACGGCGAAGGTGCGGCCGCTCAGATCTTCGCCGAAACGCGCGACGATCTTGCCCGCGAGAATCTTCTTCTGCGTGTCGTTGACGGCCTCGACGGCTTCGAGAATGCGCAGCCCTTCCTGATGCTCGATCGCGATGTTGATCAGCGCCTGCACGTCTTTCGGGAAGCACGAGCCGCCGTAGCCGCAACCGGCGTACAGGAAGTCATAGCCGATGCGCGGATCGGAACCGATACCGCGACGCACGGCTTCGATATCGGCGCCGACGCGATCCGCGAGATTCGCGAGTTCGTTCATGAACGAGATGCGCGTGGCCAGCATCGCATTGGCCGCGTACTTGGTGAATTCGGCGGAACGCACGTCCATGTACAGCGTGCGTTCGCGGTTGCGATTGAACGGCGCGTACAGGCGCTTCATCAACTCGCGAGCCTTTTCGCCGGGCACGTCTTCGTCGCAACCCAGCACGATGCGATCCGGACGCGTGAAGTCTTCGACCGCCGCGCCCTCTTTCAGAAACTCGGGATTCGACACCACCGAGAACATCTGGTCGATGCCGCGCGCGTCCAGTTCTTCCTGGATTGCCGCACGTACGCGCATCGCCGTGCCGACCGGCACCGTCGATTTATCGACGATCACCTTGAAGCCCGTCATATGACGGCCGATGTTACGCGCGGCGGCCAGCACGTATTGCAGATCCGCCGAACCGTCTTCGTCCGACGGCGTGCCGACTGCGATGAATTGAATATCGCCGTGCGCGACCGCAGCTTCGACGTCGGTCGAAAACGTCAGGCGGCCCGCCTTGCGGTTGCGCGCGATGATTTCCTGCAAGCCCGGTTCATGGATCGGCACGCCGCCGTTGTTCAGCACGTCGATCTTGCGCTGATCGAGGTCGAGGCAGAACACGTCGTGGCCGATGTCCGCCAGACAGGCGCCGGTGACCAGGCCTACGTAACCGCTACCGATGATCGTCAGGTTCATGAATTACACCTCGAGGATTGGATTGGTGTTGCCAGCTCCTGCCGCGTTGCGTACTACGTGTTGCGGGTTGCCGCGGCAGGCGTTTTCAGTTCGTTCAGTTTGCGTTTGGGGCGTTCAGTACGCGTTGCTGCCCGCGAAGCCCTTCCAGAACGTCAGCACGACGATCTTGATGTCGAGCCAGAAGCTCCAGTTCTGCATGTAGTACAGGTCGAGCTTGACGCGGCCCATCATCTTTTCGATCCGGTCGGTTTCGCCGCGATAGCCGTTGATTTGCGCCCAGCCGGTGATGCCCGGTTTGATCCGGTAACGGTGCATGTAGCCCTTCACCAGATCCTTGTAGATGTCGTCGTGTTCGAGAGCGTGCGGACGCGGCCCGACCACCGACATTTCGCCGCGCAGCACGTTGATGAATTGCGGCAGTTCGTCGAGGCTGGTCCGGCGCAGCAGCGCGCCGACCGCGGTGATGCGCGGGTCGCGCCGGGTCGCCTGGGTGATCTTGCCGGCGACTTCCTGGTGGAGCTTCATCGAGCGGAACTTGTAGATGTAGAACTCGTTGCCGTCGATGCCCTTGCGCTTCTGGCGGAAGAACACCGGTCCCGGCGACGACAGCTTGACCGCCACGGCGATGGTCAGCATCACCGGCGCGAGCGCGGTCAGCGCGCCGAACGCGAACAGGCGGTCGAACACACGCTTAGGCAGCACGCGCAGATCGGTGATCGGCGATGCCGCGAGGTTGATCGCGGGTACGCCGAGCAGATCGACCATCGGCTGACTGAACAGCGTCAGGCTGCGCACGTCCGGGATAAAGCGGATATTCACGAAGTCGTTGCGCAGTTCCATCACGAAGCGATGAATGGTGCGCTCCTTCGAGATCGGCAGCGCGAGCCACAGTTCGCAGATGCGGAGGCTGCGAATCTGCGCGATCAACGCGTCGAAGTCGTGTTCGACCGGAACGCCTTCGATACGCTGCGCCTGATCGGGGTCGTCGTACGGGCTGCGCGAACCGTCTTCGTCGTACACGAGGGCCGGCGTGAAACCGGTCTCGGGACGGCTGCGCATCTGTTCGATCAGGAACTTGTCGTACGGCGCACCGCCGACGATCGCCACCGCCTTCTGGTTGAAACCCTCGCGACGCAAGCCGCGCAGCACCGAATGCACCAGCAGCTTGGTGACGACCAGCAGCACGACGGTCGCGACCGCCCAATACGCGAGCCACAGCCGCGACAGCTGGTCGGAGCGGTGCAGGCTGAAGCTGATCAGGATGCCGGTGCCCTCGACCATCAGCCAGCCCACCGCGACGCGGCACAGCAGATCGGCCAGCGGCTTGCCGCGCCACGATCGATAGATACCGAGCGCCGGAAAGAACACGACGACCAGCAGACAGTCGAACGCGAGCGACACGCTTTGCATGTCGTCGAGCCACACGCCATGACGTCGATGCACGGCCGCCGCTATCAGGGCGCCGAGGGCCACCATCGAAACGTCGATGATTCTCGCTAGAACGCTCAACATGCGCCGCCTCTCATTTGGTCGTCCAAAGGCCTTCCGTTAATGAAGTGATAAACCGCCACGGGTTAATCCGTGTGCAGCGAAATACGTGTTGCGGGGTTGTCCGGCAATCAACAGGTATGCGGGCATCCAGCGTGCGGGCTTTGTGGAGAAGCCACAGCGAATGGGTGAATACCCGTGTTACAGACTAGATAAAGCGGCATTAAAATTCGGCAGGCAAGATAGCAAAATATCTCCAATTGTATCGGTCACTATTACCGTATTTTGGTGGATTTTTGTTCGGCAAAAGTTACCTCAAAAAGCCGCTCAGGCTTGATTTGTGGGGGTTCTGCAAGCTGATCGGCGAGTGCTTCGCGTTTGAACCGGCAACTCTCACCCGATTCGCCCGACTGGCTCGGGCATAAATTCGTGTGCATAAAAAAATACACTTGCAAGCGTCCCGGATAATTTTTCATTTTTTACCCGAAGCCGCATCAATTATTTTCCCGCACCACTCATCACATCATGTTTTTTATAATCGAAAAAGCGTAATTCTTAATTAAGCCGTTTTATTGCGAATTAACGTCATGCTACAAATCGAATGCACTCACCAGCCTCGAGGAGTAATCCATGACAGCTTCGGTCATCGCTTCGGTCACGGCGCCGCTCGCCGGTACTACGCGCAGCAACGCGACGTCGCTGAACGTCAAACTGAAGGTTCATCCCGTCATCCTGGCGGGCGGTTCAGGCACGCGGCTCTGGCCGATGTCGCGTGAACAGTATCCGAAGCAGCTGATCGGCCTGCTTGGCGACGACTCGCTACTGCAATCCACCACGCGCCGTCTCGACGCGCTCGAAACCGATTACCCGCTCGCGGGCGAGCTCGTGGTCGTCGCGAATGAAGAACATCGCTTCACGACCGCCGAACAGTTGCGCACCAGCGGCAAGCTGAGCCGCCTGATTCTCGAACCGGCCGGACGCGACACCGCGCCCGCACTCACGGTGGCCGCGCTGTCGATCGCGGCGGCCGACCAGGACGGCATCATGGTCGTGATGCCCGCCGATCACGCCGTCGCCGACCTCGCCGCGTTCAATGCAGCCGTGACGGCCGGTGTCCGTCACGCGGTCAACGGTCAGATCGTGACGATGGGGATCGTGCCGACGCACGCGGAAACCGGTTACGGCTATATCCGCCTCGGCGCGGCCGTGACGCAGCCGGCAGGCACCGATACGCCGGACGACGCAGCCAGCAAGCTCGACGTTCACGCGCTCGACCGCTTCGTCGAAAAGCCGCATCTCGAACTGGCGCAGCGCTATATCGAATCGAAGGAATACTGGTGGAACAGCGGCATTTTCATCATGCGCGCGTCCACCTGGCTTGCGTCGATCAAGCATTTTCAACCGGCTATCTACGACGCGTGCGTGGCTGCCTACGAGGGCGGCAAAACCGACGGCGACTTCTTCCGGCTGCAACGCGACGCGTTCGCGGCATCGCCGTCGAACTCGATCGACTACGCGGTGATGGAGCCGCTCGGCAACGATCCAACCGTGTCGACCGGCGTGGTCGTGCCGTTGCAGGCAGGCTGGTCGGACGTCGGATCGTGGGACGCGATCTGGCAGATTCTGCCCAAGGATGCGGACGACAACGTCGGCCGCGGTCGTGTGATGTTCGAAGGCGCGGCGTCCACGTTCGCGCATTCGGAAGGACGGCTGATTGCCTGTCTCGGCACGCAGGATCTGGTCGTCGTCGAAACCGACGACGCGATTCTGGTCGCCGATAAGTCGCGCGTGCAGGACGTGAAGAAGATCGTCGGGCGCATTCGCGGCGACGGCGGTGGCGAGGCGTCGAACCATCGCAAGGTGCATCGTCCGTGGGGATATTACGATTCCGTCGATAACGGCGACCGTTTTCAGGTCAAGCGGATCGTCGTGAAGCCGGGCGCGCAACTGTCGCTGCAAATGCATCATCACCGCGCGGAACACTGGATCGTCGTGCGCGGCACGGCACTCGTCACGCGTGGCGAAGAGCGCTTTATCGTGTCGGAAAACGAGTCGGCGTATATCCCGCTCGGGACCCAGCATCGCCTCGAAAATCCGGGCAAGATGCCGCTCGAAATCATCGAAGTGCAATCGGGCTCGTATCTCGGCGAAGACGATATCGTGCGCTTCGACGACACTTACGGCCGCCAGTAAGCCGTACCGCGATGGTCCGCTGATGCGGATCGCGCGCGCTGCGCCGGTCCGTGTCAGCCTGCTTTTTTGCGTGACGGTTGCGAACCTAACCTGAGTGGCTTTCAGTGTTTCGCGCCGGGCGCGTCGTCCTGCTTGCCTTTTCCGTTTTATTCCCTGTCGATCTTTCTCGCGCGCGTGTCATCGCGGCGGCGGACACGGCTGTCCGGCGCACGCTGCGCGCGCAACAGCCCGCCTGAAAGCGGTTTGGATACGACGTGACGACGCGGATAACGAACGACTGGGGAAATCGGGAAAGGCTGGACAGCGTGGAAAGTCGGGGACGTCTGGAAAGCGATGAGGACAGCCGGAACATCGGGAGCGTCATGAACAAAGACGATGACGCGCACTACGAATTACGAACTACGAATAACCAGCAACGAACTACGGCAGCGTTGAAGCAGCTTTGAAACCTCGACGGGGCAATGCGTTCCTGCGGCGGTGCTCCTACCGTCCGCGGGCGCTTGCTGCGTTCATCCCGCGTGGGAGATGAATTCGTGTGACAGCGGAAAACGCTCCGACGATGCTTCAGTGGACGGCTCTTCCGGATAACGACGCAACGGCATCCGCAGCGCGCTCATCGAGCCGCTCGGTTGACCGCTGACATGCGCATTGACGTGCGTGGCGTGGGCGATCGCATGTGCGTTGAACTGCGGCACCGCTGCATTCGGCGAACCGGCCTGCGCCGACACGTAGCTTGCAGGATGCGAAGCCACCGATGCCGGATGCGCATTCGGATAGCTGGTCGTGCCCGTGTACGGCGTTTGTACGGCGACACCATGCGGCGCGGCGTTGACCGAGTGGGTCATCGGCTGGTTGGCCGAATGCGCGGCGGACTGGCCGACGTGCTGACTCATTGCGTGATGCGCGACCTGCCCTGTCAACGGATGCTGTGCGCCATGCGCAGCCTTGCCGGCGTGAGCGCCAGGACCGCCCGAAGCCGCAACCGGATTGCGCACGGCCAGTTCCTGCGGCGCACGCAACGGCGCTTGCTGACGGGAAAAGCCACTGCCCTGCGCCGGCGTGTCGCGCAACGCGTGAGCGTTCGTCTGACCCTGCGCCTGGCCGTGTGAACGCTCGTGACGGTCGATCCACTGACGCGCCCATTCCAGCGCGAACTGGGTGGCGGCGTCGGCGTCGGCGAAACGCGGACCGACGAGGCCGGAACGCTCGACGCGCTTGCCGTCCTTGACGATTTCCGCCCACGCGCGATACATCGTGTTCGGCACTGCTTCGGCGGCAATATAGATCGCGTAACCGCGACGGTCGGCGATGGGCGTGCCGCGCGGCGACAGGCTCATCGACAGCGGGCGGCGACGGTCGGCTTCGCGCATCAAGCCGTAGCCGGCTTGCGCCGGGCACGACGCATACGATGTGCTCGCATGGACGCCTTGCGGCTGATACGGCGCATAGCCACCCGCCACCGACGCGGCCGGTACCGACGCGCCATAAGGCGCGCGCACGGGACGCAGCATCGCACTTGCGTTGGCGGCTTCGGCATGCGACATCGCGACGGCGACCGGCGTCTCCGCGCGGACTTCCGTCACGGCGTCAACGATTACCGGGTCCAGCGCGCCGAGTTGACGGGCGATGTCGGCCATCGGGTCGGGAGCCCGCCAGCGCGGCGCGGCATTCGATGCGCCCGGCGTCTGCCAGGATTCGGGGCGTTTCCAGCTGACGCCGCCCAGCCCTTCGTCGCGCGCCGGCGCAACGGGCGCGGCAGCGGGCACGGCAGGCTTCGCGGCGACGGGCGGCGCCGCTTCCGGAATATAGGCAAAGGTACGCCCGGTCTGTTCGAGCAGACGCACCATATGCAGCAAGGTGCCGTTCTGTTGCCACTCTTCGAAACGGCGACGGCAGGTCGGCCCCGATGGATAGCGGCCAGGCAGTTTGGACCACGGTTCACCCGTGGTCAGGATCCAGAGAACCGCATTCGCGACGACGCGCGGCTCGGCACGTGGACGCCCACGGCGATTCAGACGGATAGCGGGCTCGTCGGACACAAGGGTGCTGACAATCGCCCATTCGTCATTGCTTAGCTCATCGAAAAACATGTGTTTCTCCACACAGCCCTGGCCAGGCCGTGGCGTTGGGCACTCACGAATTCTTTTTAACGACTCGTGTAGTGCCCGCGGTTGCACAAATATGTCTTTACGTTCCAGCTAGAGCGGGGTGTTGGCGCACTTGAACAGTGCGCATATTCCCATTGGCGAAGCACAGAACGTGGTCTCACTCGTGCATCGGAGAATTTTATGCATTGAGCATACCATTGCTAGGGTTTGTATGGATATCGTCGCGACAAGTGTTACGCGTCGAAACAAACTTGTGCTTTTTGTTTCGTTTTATCTCCATCCAATCGACACACTTTGCAATTCCTATTCGTGCGGATGCTATAGCGCGCTAAGCGCCGCTATGCGGAGCAATCAATAGCGTTTGAATGGCGGCGATAAGCCTTCCTGGCGACGCGCGCCGCGTGTGCCGCGCGTTTGATACGGCACGAACGCGGCAGCGTCCGCACGTGAGCGCGCGGCAGACCTTCGTTCAGCGAACCGGATTCGACGCATGCTCGCCGGCGACCGTGTTCCACACGCGCACGCGCCATCGTGAAACCAGGCCTTCCAGCACGTAAGGATCGGCATTGGCGAACGCTTCGGCAACCGCCGGCGAGTCGCCTTCGAACAGCAGCAACGCAGTGTCTACGGGATCGGCCAGCGCGCCGCCGAGCAGTAGCTCGCCCCGCTCCGCATGCGCCCGCGCAAGCTTCAGATGCGCGTCGCGCAACGCGCCACGGCGTTCCAGATAGTCGGGTGCAAGCTCGTACATCAACAGGTAATGCATCGCGTCTCTCCTCTTTATCAAGCGCCGGTCGAATGTCCCGGCATACGTGCGCTTTGGCGGCGTCGAACGCTGCGCAATGCGTTTCAAACAGCGTTCACGCCAGCCGCGTCAATCCCGATTGGTCAAATTTACGCAATCGGCTTTTAACGGAATTTTCTGCCGGTTTTCGATAAGCGCCAATAGCATCGAATTGCAATTGCATCGGCCATTGCGATAAGCACATTTAAAGGATCGCTAATCAATCCGTTCTCGCAATGATGCGTTTGCCACTTGTCCAGCATCTGAAACTTTCATTTTCTTTCAATCGCCAATAGCGGGCGAAATATACGCTACCGATTTTCTTCCCCCGCGCCGCGAGCCCCTACCGGCGCGCCTTCCAGCAGACAAATAGCCCGGCGCAGGTTTCGCCTGCCTGGGGGAAATCCTGGCGTACCGGCTGTCAACCAGGTTACGCTTGAAGCCGTTCTGGCAGACGGCGCGGCTATGTCAGCATTGATTCACGCACGATGACGTCAAGCGGCCCCGGACGGCAACGCCCGGTTGAGCAACGCATTTCCACCGTGCACGTTCAATGTGCATTTTCACCGAGTTTTCAACGTTCTCAACGCTCTTAACGTTCTCACCGATGGAGTTTCCGATGAAGATCCACACTGCCAAGGCCGCAAAATCCGCCCTCGCCGCACTCACGCTGGGCGCGTTGCTCGCCGCACCGTTGTCGTCCGCATTCGCGGACAACAGCCAGCAATCGAAAATGACCGTGTGTAACAAGCAGGCGGCCGACAAGAAGGGCGACGATCGCAAGGCGTTCATGAAAACCTGTCTGTCTTCGACACCGGCCGCCGCGCCGATGACGCAGCAGGACAAGATGAAGGCCTGCAACGTTCAGGCGACCGACAAGAAAGGCGACGACCGCAAGGCGTTTATGAAGACCTGCCTGAGCAACAAGGGCTGAGCGTCGATCCATCGGGTCCGGCATGTCGGGTAGCACACGACGTGCCGGACAGCAGATCCGTGGGGCGGTCCCGCGCCCCGCTTTAGATTCGAGTTTTAGATTCGAGTTTTAGATTCGCGCTTCAGGTCCGCGCTTTAGGCGCACGCAGTCGATCCACGCTTCAATCCACGCGCTTTCCACGCTTCGGCGCGATCCGCGACACCCACCCCTTCCAGCTTGCCCCGCGCCCGCTACGCCGCGCCAATGCGATCCGCCGTCGGCCGGATTTTTCTTCTATGATGGCTGCGGAGACGGCCCACCCCACACAAAAATATGCGCCATCGGGCCGCCGTCTTGTCGTTGATGCCGCAGTGCATTGAACGGAGGCAAGGATGGCATGGAGACACAAGAACCGCTGGTTCAGGCGGTGGCTCGTCACGATCGTGTTCTGGATGGTGCCCGTGGCAATCGTCGCGGTGCGGGAGATCCAGGAAGAAATGGCGTACAACTCGCTCGATCTGCAAACCGCCCTGACCACGTGGACTCTCACCGACGCGCAACGCGCCGCCGGCGACGCGCCGCGCTGTCACGGCGTCCCGGACGATGCGCGCGCCGCCGGTTGTCCCGCCGACGTCCTCGCGGCCAATGCGCCGCGTCAGCAGGACGCCGTCAAACTCTACGCAGACCGCCGGAGCACGCTTGCCGGGTATTTGTGGCACGCGTTCGTCGGTTATTGGGTCGTGCCGGCGGCGACGCTGCTCGGCATCGGCATTGTGCTGGGCGGCGTCCGACGCGCATTGCGTCGCCCGCCGCCGCCGGCCAAACATCCTCAACAACATTGAAAACGCACCGGATTTTCCGTCGCCGGGAGGCGCCGCGCGTGTGCACATCGGACGCACGTTTCGAACGCTTGTGTCACGCTAACGCTCACGGCAGGACGAGGCACACGAATTGCTGGGTTGGCATTGATCGGACCGGATGCGGTCCCGGAGCCAGGCTTGCAACGCGGTTTCACGGGCCGCCCGCTCGCCGGTCGAATCGGTAAAAATGGGGTGATTTTGCGGGACCGGCATCGCATACTGTTTGAGGCGGTGCAGGTCGTGCAGTGCGGTTGGATGGGGTCGAATGGCCGTACCACACGCGCTCGAATACCGTCGGACACGAAATATGCGCTCGGTCAAAATTTCCTGAAGGTTTTGCCTGACCAGCCGCAAAGCCCCGTACGATAAGGGTTTCACCGCTTGTCGAAATTACTCGTCAGGCGTCCGTATGATATAACTGATCAGGCAACCCGGCATAAAAGGTGAGGTTGCGCCCAAGAACCACGATGGAGAAGAACGATGCAAAGACGAAACTTCCTTCTGAAGAGTAGCGCGGCACTGGCTTTCGGTGGGCTTACACTTGCCGGTTGTACGACGACCACGAGTAGCGATCATTCCGCGACCAACACGTCGGATTCCTCGAAGCGCCAGTCGATCGACTCGAACGTCGATACGACCATGTCGCGTCTCTTCACGACGGTGAAGGGTTCGCGCGAGCTGGTGTCGAAGGCGCGTGGCGTCCTCGTGTTCCCGTCGGTGCTGCAAGTCGGCTTTATCGTCGGCGGGCAGTATGGCGAAGGTTCGCTGAAGGTGGGCGGCGGCACGGTCGGCTACTACAGCACGATCTCGGGCTCGTTCGGCTTCCAGGCCGGCGCGCAGTCCAAAGCCATCATCTTCCTGTTCATGACGCAGGACGCGCTCGACAAATTCCGCAATTCCGACGGCTGGTCGGTGGGCGGCGACGCATCGGTCGCGGTCGTGAAGATGGGCGCGAACGGCGCGATCGACACCACCACTGCCACGGCGCCGGTCGAAGTGTTCGTGATGACGAACGCCGGTCTGATGGGCGATCTGTCGCTGTCGGGCACCAAGGTGTCGCGTCTGAAGATCTGAAGTCACGCATCACGCGATGCGCAGGCGCCGGGCCTGCCTGCGATCGCGGTCCGTTGTCATGCTGCCGGTTCGGTCCGGGCCATTCGGCTCGGGCAGAACCGGGCCTTTTCGGCATGACGACAAAAAAAACGGCGATGCGCAAGCATCGCCGTTTTGTTTTGCGCGCCGTCTTCGCAGCACGCGCGTTTCACGCAGCCAGCAATTAGTTCGCCGACGTATCGATCACCTTGAAGCGCGAGCGTTTCTGCGCGCGAATCACCGACTGATAGACGTCCACATATTGCTCGGCCATCCGGCGCGACGTGAAGCGCTCCTCGAAGCGCCGACGCACGCCCGCACGCGACAGCTTGCTCAGGCGGTTCACCGCTGCGACCGCGCCGATTTCATCCTCGACGATAAAGCCGGTGATGCCGTCGTCCAGCACTTCCGGAACGGAACCGCGATTGAACGCGATCACAGGCGTGCCGCACGCCATCGCCTCGATCATCACGAGCCCAAACGGCTCCGGCCAGTCGATCGGAAACACCAGCGCATGCGCGCCCGACAAAAATTCGGCCTTCTGATCGTCGGCGATTTCACCGATAAACTCGACATGCGGCAAATCCAGCAACGGCCGGATATCGCGTTCGAAATATTCGAGGTCGGCGCTATCGACTTTCGCCGCAATCCGGATCGGCAAGCCGCACCGCCCGGCAATCCGGATCGCGGTATCGACGCGCTTTTCCGGCGAAATCCGGCCCAGAAACGCGAGGTAGCGCGGCTCGACGGGTTGCGGCGTATAGAGCTGATCCGGCAGACCGTGATAGACCGTGCGCAGCCATTTCGCCTGCGGCAACGGATGGCGCTGCGAATTCGAAATGGAGATCACCGGCGCGGTGCCGAAGGTATCGAACACCGGCTGCTGTTCGGGCAGATCGAGACGACCGTGCAAGGTCGTGACGAACGGCGTGTCCTGACGGTTGAATACCGAAAACGAGTAGTAGTCCATGTGGAAATGGAGCACATCGAATTCTTCGGCTTTGCGCCGCACCAGTTCCATCAGCAGCATGTGCGGGGCGATGCGGTCGCGAATGCCGGGGTCGAGGCGCAGCGCGCGCGGCCAGACCGCTTCGAGTTTTGCGTTTGTCACCGAATCGCCGCTGGCGAAGAGCGTGACGTCGTGGCCAAGATCGACCAGCGCTTCCGTGATGTAGGACACGACGCGCTCCGTGCCGCCATACAGCTTCGGCGGCACCGATTCGGTCAAGGGGGCGATCTGCGCAATTCTCATCGAATGTCTCCGGAAACGACCGCATCAAGCGACGGGCCCGACCTGGCCGCGCGCTATGTGGGTGCCGATGTTTGGGGCACGAGTATGCCAGCGCGGGTAAAGCCGGGCAATTCGGCGACGCCCTGATAACGGATAACGCGATTGCCGTCATCGGACGGGCCGACCCTGCAAACCATTATCAAACATCGATTCGCCGCGCGCGCCCAGGCTTTCAATTCCTGAGCGCTGTTACACACGGGAAACATCCGGCCCGCCGCCTGCCGCGCGGGTTAGGTGTGCTTGCCGCCCTTGTCCGCCGCGCGAGTCTTGCCGGTTTTCGTCGATTTGTCCGCGCCGTTGCCGTTCCTGGCTTTGACGGCTTTGTCGGGTTTTTCGGCTGGTTTTTCGGCCGACTTATCAGCGGCTTTTTCGGCACGCTCGACCTTCGCCGCCTTGTCCGCGCCGCTCTTCGACGCCCCCGCCTGCCTGACCGGCGTATCCGACGGCAACGGTTCGCGATTCGCGGTCTTGCGCGCCGGAATGCTGCGCAGATCGCGCAGGAACGAATCGCGCCACACGCCGAGGTCGTTGGTGCGCAGCGCCTTCATATTGATCTCGTGACGCCGCTGACGCGCATCGAGCGGCATCGACAGCGCGCGCTGCAACGCCTCGCACATGCCGACCGCGTCGTGCGGGTTCACCAGCAACGCGCCGGTCAGTTCCTGCGCCGCACCCGCGAACGTGGACAGCACCAGCACGCCGGGATCGTCCGGATTCTGCGCGGCGACGTATTCCTTCGCGACCAGATTCATCCCGTCATGCAGCGGCGTGACAAAGCCAATTTGCGATTCGCGAAACAGCGACATCAGTTTCCAGCGGTCGTACTGCTGGTTCAGATAACGGATCGGTGTGTAGTCCAGACCGGAATAACGGCCGTTGATGCGCCCCGCTTCGCCTTCGAGGTCTTGCCGGATCTTCTGGTAGGTGGCGACGTCGGACCGCGTGGGCGGCGCGATCTGCACCAGCGTGACATTGCCGCGCCACTCGGGCGAGCGCTCCAGCAGATGTTCGAACGCCCGGAAACGCTCGACCAGTCCCTTCGAATAATCGAGCCGGTCGACGCTCATGATCAGCTTGCGTCCTTCGAGGCTCTGCTTCAGTTCCATCACGTGCTGACGGCTTTCGTAGCGCTGCGCCTGCTCGGCGATTTCGTCCGGAAACACGCCGATCCGGTACACGCCCGTGCGCAGCTTGCGCCCAAACCCTTCGGCCAGATGCTTGTCGCGATCCACGGTGCCGCGCGCGTGCCGCGCCAGATAATCCTGAAACGCTTCTTCGTCGGTGGTGGTCTGAAAGCCGATCAGGTCGTAGCAGCACAACGACTTGACCAGTTCCTCGTGCGGCGGGATGTTCAGCAGGATTTGCGGCGCCGGAAACGGAATGTGCAGGAAAAACCCGATCCGGTTCGTCACGCCTTCCGCGCGCAACGCCTCGGCGAACGGGATCAGGTGATAGTCGTGGACCCAGATCACGTCGTCCGGTTGCAGCAGCTTGACCAGCTTGTGCGCGAGCCATGCGTTGACGCGCCGGTAACCCGCGTATTCGTCGCGCTCATAGCGCGCGAGATCGTTGCGGTAGTGAAAAACCGGCCACAGCGTGGCGTTCGAAAAACCGCGGTAGTACTGGTCGTAGTCCTTGCGCGTGAGGCCGACCGTGGCAAACGTCACCGCGCCCTCCTCGACCAGCGTCGGTCCTGCGTTCGCGACGGTTTCGCTGACGACGTCGCCGCTCCAGCCGAACCACACGCCGCCCGCATCCTTCAACGCGCCGAACACCCCCACGGCGAGACCGCCCGCCGAGCCCTTGGTCTCGGTGGGTGTGGCAACGCGGTTCGATACGACGATCAGTCGGCCCATCTGTGTGCTCCTCCGTAGTTTTATGCGATTGCGTCGGCGTGACGCGTCGTGCTGTTGCACGGCGCGTGCCGCACATTGCGCGACACTACGCCGGCAGACTCAGTTCGACCGTGCTGGGGCCTCATCAGTTGCAAACTCGACCGTCTGGCCCGCGTCATTCCGCGTGGCAGACCCTTTTTCCTCCAGCGGCTGCGCCCGCGCGCCCCGGCTCGCGACCGGATCGGCTTCCGTGTGCGCGGCCGTGCTGCCGGCCGGCGCCTGCGCCCCACGCGGCACCCAGTCGAGCGGACCGGTGCCGGTCTTGCCGGTTTCCAGTTCCGCCGACACCTCGGCGCGCGCACGCGGCAGATACTGCGGATAGTGTCGCTGGATAAACTCCAGCAAGCCTTCGCGGACGCGGCATCGCAAGTCCCAGTTCAAGCCCGAGTCCTGCGAACTGACCAGCGCGCGCAGCTGCATCGCCCGGTCGGTGCCGTCGGTGACCTGCAGCACCTGCACGCGGCCGTCCCACTCGGGCGCGGCTTCGACGATGCGTGCCAGTTCCTCGCGCAGCGGCGCCATCGGCATCCGGTAATCGACGAACAGAAACACCGTGCCGATGATCTGCGAGCTGCTGCGCGTCCAGTTCGAAAATGGATTCTCGATAAACCATTGCAGCGGCACGATCAGCCGCCGCTGGTCCCACAGCCGCACCGACACGTACGTGCCGGTGATTTCCTCGATGCGTCCCCACTCGCTTTCGATCACGACGACGTCGTCGAGGCGGATCGGTTGCGACAGCGCGATCTGCAAACCGGCGATCAGATTGCCGAGCACCGGCCGCGCGGCGATACCGGCGACCAGACCGGCTACACCCGCCGACGCCAGCAGACTCGCGCCGATCTGCCTGACGTTCGGAAACGTCATCAGCGCGCCGCCGATCCCGATGATCACGATCACCACCATCACCGAGCGCGCCAGCACCCGCGCCTGGGTGTGAATCCGGCGCGCCTGAAGGTTGTCGGCGGTATCGAGCGGGTGCGCCTGGATAATCGCCTCGCCGATCGCCGCCGCCGAGCGCACCGAGAACCACGTAATTGCGCCGATCAGCGCGACCGCCGCCATATCGCGCAGCGTCGAAATGAACTTGAGGTGATCCGGCGCTTCCCAGAGCACCGCCTCGATCACGAGAATCACGAATACCGCGAGCGTCGAACGATCGACGTAGTGCAGGATCGTCGCCGTCAACGGGAACGGTCGCGCGATCCGCTTGACGATGCGCGCACCGACCCGATGCACCATCACCGCCAGCGCGACCACGATCGCCATCACGATCAGGGCGGCGATCCAGTTATGTAAAGGGGCGTCGGTGAACCGGTCGAAAAAACGGTAGAGGTCGTCCAGGTTGGGCATGGCGTGCTCCGGGGCGGCGTCCTGTATTGCAGGGCTGGGGAATCGGACCGGCGGGCATGGCGCCACGCTGCGCGAACTGCGCCACCGGGAAGTCTGGCCGAACGGCGCTGCTGCCGTCGAAGCCTCGAGATGCCGTACTGTGCCGTACCGGCTTGCCGCGTCACGTCGGGCGACGCGCGTATTGAGTGGCCGGCAACGCGATAAACGCAATAAAACCGGCACGATTGAACGACGATGAAACCGCGAAAAAGCGACAAAGCCGTTACAACGGGCAATCCGGACGCACGATCCGGAAGGCGATCTGAAAAGTCGGAACAATGGATCGAAAACGGGTTGAACTCGCGGCGAGCGCCGCGAGTTCAACACAACCTGCATTCAGGCTACATCAGTCAATATCATCGCGCAGCGACTTCCGCGCGCCGCGCTCAGTCCTTGTCGGGCACCTTGCACGGATACGCCTTCTGCAAACCCAGCGAGATCGCGGTGCTCGCGTTGAACACTTCGACGCCGGGATTGTTCGCGATGTATTTGCGAACCGCGTCGGTGAGCTGCTCGGCGGTGGCGTCGGTCGGCAGGCAGAAATACTGGCCAATCCGCGGACCCGTGGTACCGCCGATCGCGTCGATCGTGTTGTAGATCGCGTCGGCCCCGCCTTCGACGTACGACGCGCACGAGACGCGCGACACCACGTCGGTTTTCGTGCAAAGCTTTTTGAGGTCGCCGGCCGTAAAAGCGGCGGCCGACAGCGGTATGGCAAGCGCGCTGGCGCAAATCAAAGCCCGCAACATTGTTATTCCTTCCAGTAATCGAAGCGGTTATCAGGCGGTCTCACGCCGCGTCCACCGGTGCGCCGCGCGCAGCGCACCGAAATCATTATTTTGCACTGTTTTGCGAAGCAGGATGGCGCCGGCCGTGCACGCGAAGCCACGGCGGCACGTCGCTCACTTCGGCTGCTGCGTTTGTTGCATCTGCTGCATCCGTGCGGTCAAGCCTTCGACCGCATCGACTTCCTTGTACTGTTTCGCGAAGTCGATGGCGTTCATGCCGATCTGGTTCTTCACCGACAGATCCGCGCCGTTGTCGAGCAACAGCTTGATGGTCGACATATGACCGCCGCGCGACGCCATCATCAGCGGCGTCGTGCCGTTCGGCGAACCGGCGTCGACATACGCGGAATGGTCGAGCAGCAACGCGACGACGTCGTCGTGACCGTTGGCGGCCGCGTAATGCAGCGGTGCCCAGCCCTTCTTGTTCACTTCGGCGTCTTTCGCAATCAGCAGTTTGACGAAGTCGACGTCGCCGTTCAGTGCGGCCAGCATCATTGCGTTCTCACCGGCCTTGTCGGTGATTTCGAGGTCGGTCTTCGGGTTCGCGGCCAGTGCCGCGCCGACCTTATCCGATTTCTCGCGCGCGGCCAGCACCAGCAGCGGAATGCCCTGATCGTCCTTCAGATTCGGATCCATGCCGCGCGACAACTGCTTGTTGACTTCATTGATGTCGTCGAACTTGACGGCCTTGATCATCGTATCGGCCGGCGCTGCGTGCGCCGGCACCGCAGCGAGCGCCGCCCAGCCGAGACCGGCGAGCACCACCACGCGCGCAGCCAGCGACGTGAACCGGCGATGCGCCGCACCCACGGTATTGCGATTGAAAAACGACGGTTGCAGCGGAATCGAACGATGGTTCATAACGGGCTTCGGGACGCGTCCCTATCCTTTTGAATAGTGGTCTGACAGCGATCAGGCACGCGCGGGCGCCGGAATCCTGAACAGACGGAAGAAATTGTCGGTCGTCGCGGCGGCGAGCGCCTCATCGGGCATCTCGCGTTGCTGTGCGATGAAGCGTCCGACATAACTTACGTACGCAGGTTCATTAGGCTTGCCCCGATACGGAACTGGCGCAAGGTAGGGCGAATCCGTTTCGATCAGCAAACGCTCCAGCGGCACCCGGCGCGCCACGTCCTGCACGTCCGTTGCGCTTTTGAACGTGACAATGCCCGACAGCGAAATGTAAAAATTTTGTGCCAGCGCCTGCTCGGCAATCGCCCACGGTTCGGTAAAACAATGCATCACGCCGCCCGGTTCGCTCGCGCGTTCCTCGGCCATGATCCGCAGCGTGTCTTCGGACGACGCGCGCGTGTGGATGATCAACGGCTTGCCGGTCGCGTGCGCGGCACGGATATGCGTGCGAAAGCGCTCGCGCTGCCATTCCATATCGGCGATCGAGCGTCCTTCGAGACGGTAATAGTCGAGACCGGTTTCGCCGATCGCCACGACTTTCGGATGCCCGGCCAGTTCGACCAGTTCCGCGACGCTCGGCTCGCGCATGTCTTCGTGATCCGGATGCACGCCCACCGACGCATACACGTTGTCGTACCGATTCGCGACGTCGAGCACCGACGGCAGCGTTTCCAGATCGACGCTGACGCACAGCGCGTGCGTGACCGAATGACTGCGCATGTTCTCGATCACCTGCGGCAGGCGGTCGGCGAGTCCTTCGAAGTTGATATGGCAATGCGAGTCGACAAACATGATCGTGTCCTGCGGTGAATCCGGTGTTGAAAGAAGTGCGACGGTGCGCGATAAACCTGGCTAGCTTGCGGCGACCGGCTTGTGCAGTCGCAGGCCGAGAATCACGAGATCGCGCTCGACGCCGTCGAGCACCGCGACGCGCGGCAGCGTGCCCCACACATCGAAGCCGAAACCGCGGAACAGCCGCAGGCTCGGTTCGTTGTGGCCGAACACGAAACCGAGCACGGTATCGATGCCCAACCCCGGCGCGACATCCAGCGACGCCTTCAGCAACTGCTTGCCCAGGCCCTTGCCACGCGCGTTTTCGTGCAGATAGATACTGACTTCGGCGGTACGCAGATAGGCCGGACGGCCGTAGAAATCGGAAAAGCTCAGCCACGCGACGATCTCGCCGCCTTCTTCGATCACCCACAGCGGACGTTTGTTCGGACCGTGCGCATGGAACCATGCGAGACGGCTCTCGACCGTCACCGGTTCCAGGTCTGCCGTGACCTGGCGCGACGAAACGGTCGAGTTGTAGATGGCGACGATTGCAGGCAGATCGTCGAGCGTGGCATCGCGATACGTCAGGCTCATGGTGTCGGGCAGCGTGTGAATGAGTAAAAATCAGACGACGCCTGCGTGGCAGGCGCCGCGCAACGGGCTCACGCGAACAGGTCGCGATAGCCGATAAACAGTTCTTCGAAAACCAGCCGCGCGTTCAGCGGATGGTTTTCGACCGCGCGCTGACGCGTCACGGTCTTGCTGAAACGGTTGAACGCATTGGCGTCGAGTTTTTCCGCGCAGCGCGCGAGCGAGGTTGCCGCCTGCGGAAAATAGCGCGGCGCGCCGGCCGTGCGCTGCGCCAGCAGATCGTACAGCCAGCGTTGCAGCCAGCCGAGCACCAGCGGCACCGGCAGCTTTTGCAACGCTTCGCCGCATGCGAATGCGTCGCACGCGGCGCCGGCCGCGAGTTGCTTCAGCGTCCAGTCGCGCAGCGCGCGGTTGTCGTCGCTGGCGAGCGCGAGCGCGGCGAGC
The DNA here is from genome assembly GCF_028283785.1 of Paraburkholderia sp. Classification (GTDB taxonomy): domain Bacteria; phylum Pseudomonadota; class Gammaproteobacteria; order Burkholderiales; family Burkholderiaceae; genus Paraburkholderia. Next base: position 1,412,343 of record NZ_JAPWKB010000019.1, read on the forward strand.
GGTGCGCCGCCGGCTTCGGCCAGCAACGCCGGCGCATCGGCGACGCCCTGCTTCGCCAGCCATTGCACCGCCGATTCCGGCTCGGGCAAGGCCATCGGCCATTTGCGGCAGCGGCTGATGATGGTGGGCAGCAACCGGTCGATCCGCGCCGACACCATCAGGAACACCACGCCCGCGGGCGGTTCTTCGAGCGTTTTCAGCAGCGCATTGGCGGCCGCGACGTTTAGCGCCTCGGCCGGATACAGCACGACGACCCGCGCGCCGCCGCGATGCGAACCCACGCCGACGAAATCCAGCAGTCCGCGCACCTGTTCGATCTTGATTTCCTTGCTCGGCGCGCGCGTTTTCTTCGCGTCGTCGGCGTCGGCCTTGTCGGCTTTTTCGTCGGCGGCGGCGTTCAGGCCGGCTTCCGCCGCGAGCGCCTCGGGCACCACGATCCGGTAATCCGGGTGATTGCCCTGCGCGAACCACGTGCACGCCTTGCACGCGCCGCACGGCTGGCCGTCAGGCAACCCCGCTTCGCACAGCAGACCTTGCGCCAGATGCTGCGCAAAGCGCAGCTTGCCGATGCCCGCCTGGCCGTACAGCAACAGCGCATGCGGCCAGTGCCCGCGCAATTGCTGAAGGCGGCTCCAATCGTCGGCTTGCCACGGATAAATCATCGTTTCTCTTTTAAAAATCAAAGTATTGCGATCAGGCTCTCGAGCTGCTTCTGGATCGCCGCGATGGTTTGCGACGAATCCATGATAGCGAAGCGGTACGGCGCCTCTTCGGCGCGACGCAGATATTCGGCGCGCGTGCGGGTGAAAAATGCATCGGATTCGCTTTCGAAGCGGTCCGGGTCGCGCGCCGCCGACCGGCGTTCGCTGGCGGTGTCGGGCGCCAGATCGAACAGCACCGTCATGTCGGGCTGAAACCCGCCCTGCACCCAACGCTCCAGCGCTTCGAGCTTGTCGCGCGGCAGCCCGCGCCCGCCGCCCTGATAGGCGAACGTCGCGTCTGTGAAACGGTCGGACAGCACCCAGTCGCCGCGCGCCAGCGCCGGTTCGATGACTTGTGCCAGATGCTCGCGACGCGCGGCGAACATCACCAGCGCTTCGGTTTCGAGGTCCATCTTCTGATGCAGCACGATATCGCGCAACGCCTCGCCCAGCGGCGTGCCGCCCGGTTCGCGCGTCATCACGACGGTGCGCCCCGAAGGCGCGACCTTGCGTTCGAGCTGATCGCGAAACCACGCGAGGTGCGTGGTCTTGCCCGCACCGTCGATGCCCTCGAACGTGATGAATTTGCCCCGCGCCATCATTGCCCTCGAATATATTTGTCGACGGCCTTGTTGTGATCGCCGAGTGTGTCAGAAAAAATGCTGCTGCCGTCGCCGCGCGACACGAAGTACAACGCGGGCGACTGCGCCGGATTGAGCGCCGCCTGCAGCGACGCGACGCCGGGCAGCGCGATGGGCGTCGGCGGCAGGCCCATCCGCGTGTAGGTATTGTAAGGAGTGTCCGTCTGCAGATCTCGCTTCTTCAGATGGCCGGTGTAGGTCTCGCCCATCCCGTAGATCACGGTGGGATCGGTTTGCAGCGGCATGTTCACACGCAAACGGTTCAGAAACACGGCCGCCACCATCGGACGATCCGACGCTTTGCCGGTTTCTTTTTCGATGATCGACGCCATCGTCAGCGCGTCGTACGGGGTCTTATACGGCAGATTGGCCGTGCGCGCTGACCAGGCTTCGTCGAGGCGCAGCTTCATCAGACGGTACGCGCGCCGGTAGACGTCGAGGTCGCTGGTATTTTTGTCGAACAGATACGTGTCCGGGAAAAACAGCCCTTCGCCATTGGCCAGCGACGCTTCCGGCGCGCCGATCGCGTTCAGCAGATCGGCGTCGGTCATGCCGGCCGTATCGTGTTTGAGCGCGGGATTCGCGTCCAGTTCGGCGCGCATCCGGCGAAACGTCCAGCCTTCGATGATGGTCGCGACGTATTCGTTGACGTCGCCGCGCGCGATTTTCTGCAACACGTCGTACGGCGTGATGCCTTGCTTGAATTCGTAATTGCCGGATTTGAGCTGGCTTTGCAGCCCGAGCAGCCGCGTCATGATGACGAACAGTTCCGGCTCGAGCGGCACGCCGCCGCGATTCAACTGCGCGGTGACGCTGCGCAAACTGCTGTGCGGCTTGACCGTGACGTCGAGTTGCGCGACGTTCAGTGCAATGGGTGAGGTGGCCCAGTAATAGCCGCCGACCACGGCGGCAGCCGCCAGTGCGACGACCGTCGAACCGGCGATGAGACATTTTTTCAAAAGGGACATGCGGAACATGGCTGGGATGGACCCCATATAATACTTGCTTGCCTCCGCTAAAGTCAGAATTGACTGTACTTCAAATCCATGACTGCCCCGCTCGCTTCCCCTTCCGGCAACGCTCCGGCGTCCGTTTCGACGCCCGCTGCCGACGCACCCGCCGCGCTGCCGCGTCCGTCGCGCGATGAATTTGCCGCTGTGTTCGCGCATGGCGCGTATATGCCGCTCACGCAGTTCGGTGTGATCGACGCGACCGGCGACGACGCCGCCAGCTTCCTGCACGGCCAGTTGACCAACGACACCCAGCATCTCGACGCCGCCAGCGCGCGGCTGGCGGGCTATTGCTCGGCGAAGGGCCGTCTGCTCGCATCGTTCCTGACGTGGCGCAGCGGCGAAACGATCCGTCTGCTGCTGTCGAAAGACGTGCAGGCGGCGGTGCAAAAACGCCTGTCGATGTTCGTGCTGCGCGCCAAAGCCAAACTGACCGACGCGTCCGGCGAACTCGCCGTGGTCGCGCTGGCCGGTTCCGCCGTCGATCTCCGCGCGGCGCTGTCCACCGCGTTCGACGCGTTGCCCGATGCCGTCCACGTCAAAATCGACGGTCCGGCGGGCACGCTGATCCGCGTGCCGGACGCGTTCGGACGGCTGCGCTATCTGTGGGTCGGTCCGAAAGCCGAAGTCGAGTCGCACTTCGCCGCGCTCGACGCGAAGCTCAAGCGCGTGTCGCCGGCCGTCTGGGACTGGCTCGACATTCGCGCGGGCGAACCGCGCATCACGCAGGCCGTCGTCGAGCAGTTCGTGCCGCAGATGGTCAATTACGACGTGCTCGGCGCGGTAAATTTCCGCAAGGGCTGCTATCCGGGTCAGGAAGTGGTCGCGCGCAGCCAGTATCGCGGCACGATCAAGCGGCGCACGTCGCTCGCGAACGTCGCGGGCGAACCGGACACGGTGAAACCGGGCGCGGAACTGTTCCATTCGGACGATCTGGGCCAACCGTGCGGGATGATCGTGAACGCAGCGGCGGCAGCCGAAGGCGGCGTCGATGTGCTGGTCGAGATCAAGCTCGCCGCGCTCGAAACCGGCAGCGTCCATCTCGGTTCGGCCGAAGGCGCGGCGCTGGCGTTTCTGGCGTTGCCTTATTCGTTGCCGACGGAAGTCTGATCGCGTCTGAATGATCCGGGCGCGGCGCGATGCTGTGGCGTCGTGCTTCAGCGTGGCGCATGAGCCCGGAGCCTTTCGCGGCGCTCAAACCGCTGAAGCCGGCGTCGTTTCAGACGCGGCATCGCGCGCCGCCGTCACCCTTGCGGAATCTGCTCAATGTGTCTGATCGTGTTCGACTGGCGGCCCGATGCGTCCGGCGCGGATAAATCCGCTGCGGTGTTCACCCTCACCGCGAATCGCGACGAATTTTTGCATCGCACCGCCGAACCGCTGAACTGGTGGTCCGACGCGCCCGGCGTACTCGCCGGCCGCGATCTGCAAGGCGGCGGCAGCTGGCTCGGCATGACGCGCGACGGCCGCTTCGCCGCGCTGACCAACTATCGCGCGCCCGCCGAAATGCGCGCCGACGCCCCCACTCGCGGCATGCTCGTCAGCAACTGGCTGACCGGCGAGCGCGCGGCGACACCGCTCGACTACCTGAACGCCGTCGCGCGCGATGGCGATCTCTACAACGGCTTCAATCTGCTGATCGGCGACTGGACGCGCCGTGAGCTCGGCTGGTATTGCAACCGTCCGCCCGTCGCGATGGGGACGCAAGCGGCGCCGCAACTGCTCACGCCCGGCACGCACGGCATTTCGAACGCCGTGCTGGACACGCGCTGGCCGAAACTGGTGCGCAAGCGCAGCGAACTCGCCGGCCTGCTCGCAACCGACGCGCAACCGCCGCTCGGCACGCTGATCGAGCTGATGCGCGACCCGCGCGTTGCTCGCGACGACGAACTGCCCGCAACCGGTATTCCGCTGGAACGCGAGCGCGCGCTGTCGGCGGCGTTTATCGACACGCCCGGCTATGGCACGCGAGGCACGACCGCGTTGCAGGTCGTCGCGAGCGGCGCGGATCGTGATGTGACGCTGCACGTCAGCGTCACCGAACGCAGCGACGACAACGGTTCGCACCGGATCGTTCGGCCCGGCGATTTCGAACGAAGCTTCAGCTACGACGTCCAGCGATAACGCTGCCGCTTCAAGCGCCTCTTTTCAATCACCTGATTCGATGCCGAACGCGACGCGCAACGCGCGCGCCGCGTCCCGATGCGCGCGCATCACGTCCAGCACGAAACCGCCCATCTTGAAGAACTCGTGGATCATCCCCGCATAGCGCGCGAGCGTCACGCGGTTGCCCGCCGCCTCGAGTTTGTGCGCATAAGCGTCGCCTTCATCGCTGAGCGGATCGTATTCGGCCGTCGCGATCCATGCCGGCGCGACGCCTGCAAAATCCGGCACACGGTCGCTTCCGTCAGTCGCCGAAGCCGAAACCGATGACGGCGCTGCGTGCCGCTCGCCGTGCGTGCCGTCGAGCGGCGCGAAACGCCAGTCTTCGCGATCGTCGGCGTCACGGATGTAGTGATTGAAAAACCACTGAATCGTGTCGCCGCTCAGCAGATAACCGTCGGCGAGTCGCGTGTGCGACGCGCTGTCCTGATGCGCGGACACGCCCGGATAGATCAACATCTGCAACACGAGCGGCAACCCGGCATCGCGCGCGAGCACCGCACACACCGTCGCGAGCGTGCCGCCCGCGCTGTCGCCGCCGACCGCGATCCGCGCCGGATCGATCCCATACACGCCCGATTGCGCGTGCAACCACGCGAGCGCGTCGAACGCGTCGTTCACTGCGGTCGGAAAGCGAAATTCGGGCGCAAGCCGGTAATCGACGGACAACACGATGCACTGACCGTCGCGCGCGAACATCCGGCACAACGCGTCATGCGTGTCCACGCTGCCCACCGTGAAACCGCCGCCATGAAAATAGACCAGCGCGGGCGCGGGTTCGGCCCAACTCGGTTCGACCGGTTGATACAAGCGCGCACGTATCGTCGAACCGTCTCGAACCGGCACGGCGAGATCGTCGACGGCGAACATCGGCGCGCTCGGAATCTCGAGGATCGGCGCGCTTTTCGAATACGCTTCCCGCGCCTGATGCGCGGTCAGCTGGTGATAGGACGGGCGTTTCGCCCGCGCGATCATGTCGAGCACCTGCTCGATCCTGGGATGTAGCGGCATCGGACGGGGACGGCACGAAAGCGCCGCGAAAGGATCACGAGTCACATAAGGTGACGAATAAGGTGACGAAGCGTGACGAAGCGTCTGCCGACGCCCGTTCACGGCGTCGCCATGATGCCATGACGGGATCAGGCGGCGCATCGGGCGCGCCGCGTGTGCTTATTGCAACGGCTTCACCTCGGCCTTCACTTGCGGCTTCAATGACAGTGGATCGGTCGGATTGCGCTGCGCCTCGATATCCGCGTGGCGCAAGTGAACGCTCGGCATGATCGCCGGATGGGTGATGACGTAAAAACGCCGCGAGGCGATCGCGTCGAAGGTCAGCGCGGCGACGTCTGCCGCCGTGATCTTGCCCGATTGCACCGCCCGATGCAGTTGCCTGTCCGCTGCCGCTTGCGATGCAGTCAGCGGCGCGTCGTTGCGCAATGCGTCGGGACGCGCGCGCTCGGCATCCGCGATGCCCGTCGGCACGAAAGCCGGACACAGCAACGAACAGCCCAGCGCTCCGCCGACATGCTGCAAATCGTGATAAAGCGTCTCCGTCAGCGACACGACCGCGTGTTTCGATGCGTTGTACACGCCCATTCGACGACGGCGACAGCAAGCCCGCCACCGACGCCGTGTTGACGATATGCGCAGGCTCGTTCTGCCGCAGCATGAACGGCGTGAAACTGCGCACGCCGTTCGCGACGCCCATCACGTTGACGTTGAAGACCCACGCCCAGTCGCGCGCGGAGCTTTCCCACAGGTAACCGCCCGCGCCGACACCGGCATTGTTGAACAGCAGATGTACTTTCCCGAACGCGTCGAGCGCGGCATGTGCGAGCGCTTCGACCTGGGTGGCGTCGGCGACGTCGGTTGGCACGCCGATCGCGTCGGCGCCCGCTGCGCGCAGCGCCTGGACCGTTTGCGCGAGTGCGTTGCCGTCGATATCGGCCAGCACCAGTTTCATGCCGAGCGCGGCGCCTTTGTCAGCGAATGCGCGACCGAAGCCGCTTGCCGCGCCGGTGATGACCGCGACTTTTCCTCCGAATTCGAACATCGGCTTGTCTCCATGATTCTTATGTTTTGACGCAAGTGCGTTGCACTTGCGCGTGCCGTGCGTGCGCCCGGTCAGATCAGCTTGACGAGCTGCTTGCCGAAATTCTGGCCTTTGAGCAAGCCGATAAATGCTTCCGGCGCGGCCTTCAGACCTTGCGCGATGCTTTCGCGATAGTGCAGCTTTTTCTGCGCGACCAGCGTGCCCAGTTCCTTCAACGCCTGCGGCCACACGTCCATGTGTTCGCTAACGATAAAGCCTTGCACCAGCAAGCGCTGCGTCAGCAACAACTGCGGATACCTGAGCGGCACCGGCTGGCCGTCGTAACCGGCGATCATCCCGCACAACGCGATCCGGCCGAATGCGTTCATCCGCGACAAGCTTGCATCGAGCACCTCGCCGCCGACGTTTTCGAAGTAGCCGTCCACGCCGTCGGGCGTCGCCGCTTTCAGATCCGGATACAGATTGCCGGCCTTGTAATCGACGCACGCATCGAAGCCGAGGGTCTCGACGACATAGCGGCATTTCTCCGCGCCACCCGCGATTCCGACCGCGCGCGCGCCCGCCTGCTTCGCCAGTTGACCGACCACGCTGCCGACCGCGCCGCTCGCCGCGCTGACCACCACGGTTTCGCCCGCTTTCGGCGCGATGATCCTGTTCAGGCCATACCAGGCCGTGACGCCCGTCATCCCGACCGGTCCGAGAAACGCCGACAACGGCACGTGCGTGGTATCGATTTTCTGCACACCGGTGCCGTCCGACACGCCGTATTCCTGCCAGCCGAACATCGCGACGACCTTATCGCCGACGGCGAACTTCGGATGCTTCGATTCCACCACCTCGCCCGCCGTGCCGCCGATCATCACCTGATCGAGCGCTTGAGGCGCCGCATACGATTTCGCGTCGCTCATCCGTCCGCGCATGTACGGGTCGAGCGACAGATAGTGATTGCGGACCCTGAACTGACCGTCCGCGAGCGGCTGCAACGGCGTTTCGACGAGTCTGAAATTGTCGGGCGTGACCGCGCCTTGCGGACGCGACGCGAGCACTAGCTGGTGATTGATTTCAGTCATGACGGTTGTCTCCGTGAGTTCTGTTCGTTCTGGGCGATGGTGGGCGATCGGGCGAAGGGTCAGCCGTCGCTCGGTCCGGGATTCGCCGCAGGGTCGCTGCGCAGACGCTGGTGCGTGACGTCGCGGCCCACCGCGAGTTTGCGCATATATTTGAAGGTACCGAGCGCTTTTGCGACGAAGTGCCCTTCGCTGTCGCGAATTTCGCCTTCGCAATACGCCATCGTGGTGGAGCGATGCAGCACGCGCGCGAAACCGCGCAACTCGCCGCGTCCCGGCTGCATGAAGTTGACCTTCATCTCGACCGTGACCACGCCGACGCCGTCCGCGGCCAGGCTGCGCGCGGCCATCGCAAGCGCGACGTCGGCGAGCGTCATCGTGACGCCACCGTGCGCGACCGCCCACGTATTCATGTGATCCGCGGCGAGCGGCAGCACGACTTCGCTTTCGCCGTCGAGTGCGGACACGACCTGCACGCCCAGATGATCGACGAACGGACTTTCGACCGCCGGTTGCGGCGATGCGGCGCCGTCAGCGGATTGAGGATGTTTGGGATCGACCATGCGGTGCGTCAGACTTCGTAATCCACGCATTGACGCGCTTCGCGCACGGCACCGATAAACACTTTCAGCGCTTCATGCGTGGGATGAACCTGATAGGCGTCGAGCGCGGCCTTGTCGGCGAAATCGGAATCCAGCACGACGTCGTAGGTCGAGTCGAGGCCCGGCGCGGCGATGCCCACGTCGAGACGCAAGATGCCCGGCACGATGTCGCGGCAGGCTTCGAGCTTCGCTTTCATCTTGACGACGTTCTCTGCACGGGTTGCGCCTTCGGCGGACTCTTTGAGCTTCCACATCACGATATGTCGGATCACGGTGTTGTCCTTGCGGGGTTTGTGGTCAGGGTTGATAGTCAGGGAGATAGCGCGAGCCTGTTACTTTAACGGCTTTGCGGTTGTGGTGCGGTTTGGCTTGCGTTGGGGATGCGTCTGGACATTCCCCTGTCGGGCACACCCGAGCGCCCACTGTCGATGATTCGCAGAAATCTGTTCCCAATGCACAGAGACGAACCAGAAATCCGCACATGCGCCGGGCTACTATCAACGAGGGGATGACTTATATATTCCCCGGTGCTGACGAATCGACAACGGGCGATGATTTTCGAGCAACTGCCGCGACGCATCTGCGTGATTTATCCAGGCGACACGAAATGATGCAGGCGTGGGCCGATTGGCTGGAGAACATCGAAAAAGAAGGCGTGAAGCGTTTGCCCCGCATGTAGTCGCGAGGCGCGCATTCAATCATCCTGCCTGCGCCGCGATTCTTGCGTGGGAAACGCGTTGTCGGTACTGAGCAGGTAAACAAAAAAAGCCCGCCGAAGCGGGCTTTGATTTCAAAGCTGAAAAGCTTAGAACTTGTGGCGAATACCCACGATGACGAGTTCCTGCGAGTCCGTACCGTTGTAGCCATACGAACCGATCGATGCGACTGCGTCTTGCGTCGTGCCGTCCGACAGACGTTGCGTACCGTACGCGCGCTGATACGTTGCGACAGCGTAGAAATCGGTGCGCTTCGACAGGTTGTAGTCTGCGCCCAAGCTGAACTGGTGGTAATGAGCCGACGTGTCGCCGCTTGCCGACGTGTATGCGTAGCCGAAGCCCGTCAACAATGCCGGGGTAGCTTGATACGCGATAAAGCCCTTGCCGCTGTTGTATTTCTCGGTGCTTCCGAAGGACGAGAAGCCGTCAGCCTTCAGTTGCGTGTTGCTGTACGACGCACCGAACGTCACCGGTCCGATTACGTATTGACCACCGGCTTGCGCGATGCTGTACGACTTCGCGGACACATAGCCGTCATTGATGTGGCTGTCGAAAATCGAATCAGCCGATGCGCTCGACCACGTACCTGCACGAGCGGAATTGTTCGTCGCGCGCAGATAACCACCTGCCAACGAGAGCGGACCGTTCGCATACGACACACCGCCTGCGTACGTGTAGCCTTGGCCAGCCTGGCCAGCGACACCGCTGAACGAGTACATGCCTTCAAATTGCAGGCCCGCGAACGACGGCGACACGTATTTCACAGCGTTGTTGAAACGTGCGCTGTTGTCGTTGTTGTCCACGTCACCCGGCGTTGCGAACGCCGAACCGAAATAGTTGTCGGCCGTAACAGCCTGCACCATATCGGTCAACGGGTCGTACTGGCGACCCATCGTAACCGTACCCCACGTATCGCCTTGCAGGCCAACGTAAGCCTGACGGCCGAACAGGCGGCTGCCTTGGCCCAATTTGCCCGTACCGACGTCAAAGCCGCCTTCAATCTGGAAGATTGCCTTCAGGCCAGCGCCCAGGTCTTCCGTGCCCTTCATGCCCCAGCGATCACCGCTCAAGTTGCCATTGATCATGCCAACGAGGTTGTCGCTACCGTCTGCGTGATGAACGTAGCCGATGCCCGAATCGATCAAACCATAAAGCGTGACGCTGCTCTGTGCATGTGCAGCACCCGATGCTGCAAGGATTGCGACGGTCATCGACGAGAGTGCGAGCTTTTTCATTGGAGCTTCCTGTTATCCACGTTATTGGAAAGTCATTGCGGAAGCGAGCATACCTCGATTGACGAAACGTGCAATAAAGCGTTGCGAAAATGCAAATAGTCGCAAGCGACCGCAAATTCTGTACAAAAAACAGGTGCGAACGCTGTGCTTCGCGTGGAGCGGCAGCCCAACCACCCTCTAAAACCGGCCAAATTTACCGAATTTCGCTCAAAATACGACAAACCAACTCTGATCGACCGCCGAGCCATTTCAATTTTTGTCGTGCAATAACGAGGATGTCGACGAAGAACGGCCTCAATGGATTGCTCTTGCGTCGCTTATCCGGGTAGGTCGCCAGCACTATTGACAACCGCAGAAAGTTTAGGATTGGAAGCACTGCGTCACCTGGAGTGGCAAACCAAAGCGACCAGGCTTGAATCGCGCCGCTTCCCGGTAACCGCCCCGACGGGGTATTTGATGTCGACGGATTCCGTGAGTTATCTCCGCGTAGTCAACGATATCCCCACCCAGCTCAACAATCGCGTGATTGTTTTGGTCGGCGCTTGTCCGTTGAGTGTGACGCAGGCTTTGGCCATCAAGCGACGTTCGACCGAACTACCAGGATCGTAGACAATTCGCTCTCCGCTCGCTAACAAGCTTGCGCCGATAAAAGAGACGCGATGAAATTTCGAATGCTTGCGCTGGGTGTGACAATCGCATTTACAGGCATGTCAGCACACGCCCATACCGTGTGCACCGCCGTTGCCGACGCAGCCAGCGGCAAAATGCTGATGCAACAAGGGGATTGTTCGTCGCGGACCACGCCCGCATCGACCTTTAAGATCGCGATAAGCCTGATGGGTTTCGACTCAGGTTTTTTAAAAGACGCTCACACCCCGAGCCTTCAGTACCGCCCGGGCTATCCCGATTGGGGCGGCGAAGCCTGGCGACAGCCGACCGACCCGACCCGGTGGATCAAATACTCGGTCGTATGGTTCTCGCAGCAAGTAACACGGTCGTTGGGTATGACGCAGTTTGCAAACTACACAAAGACATTTGATTTCGGCAACGCCGATGTCCGCGGCGACAGCACCCACGACGGACTGACTCATGCGTGGATCGACTCGTCGCTTCAGATTTCTCCATTGGAGCAAGTCGCCTTTTTGACAAAGGTGGTCAATCGCACCTTGCCTGTTAGCAAGCATGCCTATGACATGACCAGCCAGATCACTGAAGTGACCGGGTTATCCGATGGCTGGGATATTCATGGAAAAACCGGCACGGGATTCCCTCGGAACATCGATGGTTCCGACGATGACGCGCATGGCTGGGGATGGTTTGTCGGCTGGGCGTCGCGAAACGGCAAAACGCTTGTGTTTGCGCGCCTCATACAGGATGACGGTGCATTGCCGGGGCAAAAACCAGTTGGGCTACGCGCCCGCGATGCGTTCATCACTGATTTTCCCAACTCGATAGCCAGGCTCGTGCCGGACGGCCAGTAGCCGACCCAATCAACCCAGCCACGATCTCAGCGCCTCGGCAAACGCCACCGGCTGTTCCAGCATCATCAAATGGCCACTGTCTTTGATGACCTGATACCCCGCGCATTCGTCCCACACAGAGTCCGGCGCGTTCCACGCATGCCGCGAGCGCTCGCCCGCGATCAAGTACACAGGATGACGGCTAAAGACTTCCCGCAACGCCGCGGGATAGTCCGGGCTACCGGTCGTTGCGACGACCGACTGGCCCATCGCGCGAAGCGTCGACGCGGGTTGGTGATCGAGCCAGCGCGCGGCGGTGCGTGTCATTTCCGGCGTGGGGTCCTTGACCGCACCGCCAATCCAGGCGCGCGGATCGGCCCGGAAGCCTGCGAGCATTGCGTCGGCATCGGTGGCGCTCATGCGCCCTACCGATGCGGACCAGAATGCATCGTCCAGCGTGAAATTACCTTCTATGTTGACGATTCGCCGGACACACTCGGGATAGGCATGCGCCAGCAACATCGCGATTGCGCCGCCCACTGAGTGGCCCACGACATCGACCGGTGCATCGCCGAAGTGCTCGACGATGAACGCATGAAGATGCTCGACTTGCGCCGGCAGCGAAATGGCGTCCATCGGCACCGCCCGATGACGACCGTAGCCCAACAGGTCCGGTGACTCGTATCGCGTGTCCCAGCCGGAAACATCTAGCGTGCCGATAAAGCCATGAATAAAGACGACCCCTGAACGATTTTCCATACTCTTTTTTAATTTTCCGCGACGCTTCGTTGATGCCCCTACACGACGTCACCGACCTGCGATGACCTCGGGCGAGCGCGCACTATGCTGCCATAACGCACGATCACTGGATACCGCCACGGCGACCGTACGTCAGCATCGGCCCGCCGCATGAATCAACCACACACCTCAACGCAACCACGCCGGCGGCTCTTTAACAGCCAGATGAAGGTTGTTACTGAAGTGATGCACGCGATACCCGAACTGCGCGAACAACGTGTCCAGCGCGAGGCTGCTGTAGATCGTGATATGCCCGTTGCGCGGCGCGATGTACCAGTAGTCGATCGCGCGGGCCGGCAGATGGTCGATCGTCGATGTGGAAAACAGCATCACGCCCTGCGCGTTCAGCACGCCAAGCGCTTCGGCGACGCTCTCGCGCGGCGTGGGCGTGTGCTCCAGCACTTCGAACGCGGTCACGACATCACACGACAACGGCGGCGGCGCGCTGTCGGCCGCATTCATCGGGTCCCAGCTATGCGCATCGACGCCGTGCGCGCGCAGCAACGCACTCAGCTTGCCGTCGCCGCCACCATAATCGAGCAGCACGAGACCCTCGCCCTTGCCGATAAAGTCGAGCACGGTCGTCGCATTATGGGTTGGGCGGCTTTCGACGTAATCGGGATCGACGCGCACGTAGTCGTCGTTATAGATGTGCTGCTGAAAATCCGCTTTCTGCCAGTGGTCGAACGCATTCGTGAAGATCAGGCCACAGTGTTCACAACATCGGTAATAGACCGGCACGCCGGTCAACGGCAAATACATGCCGCCCGGTTCCGCGCAATTCTTGTTGAAATCTGTGACGCCATAAAGCGGCGAATTCCCGCCGCAGATCTTGCACACCGCCACGCTGACGGCGGACGCTTCGGTGACGACTGAAGTTTGCATGACACGCTCGCATAAGGAAGGCGCGCGCTGTGCGCCCTGGACACGGTTGCCGTAGTAGACGCTACTCCCGAATGGCGTAGAGACCCAAGCGAAAGCGTCGATGTGCGCCTTCGGTTCAGCCATTTTCCGGCGAGTCCACGCGGTGTCGGGTTGATGCCTGTCAAGTGCGTCGATTTCTTGAAACAAACAGCAAGAAAGTGACGCGCAGTTAAGCAATGAGGACCCTGCCGGAGGGCCTTCGATTGCAACGGCGCACGCTACAATGCGCTGCTGAAACGTGTTCCCGTTTGCAGCGCCCGCCCGTTCGTTGCGCGCCGCGCACAGGCGGGCCGGTTTCACGCACGCAGCGCGTCGCTCCACTCATTCACCGTTCGCCATCCGAGGTGCATTCATGTCTATTTTTCGTGTGCTCGCACTGGTCGCGGCGTTGATGTTCAGCGGGATGTTGAGCAGTTGCGCGAGCATGTTCGGCAGCGACCCGTTGCGGGTGAACATCGTCGGATTGAGTCCGCTGAGCGGTCAGGGCATGGAAACGCGCTTCACACTGAAACTGCGCGTGCAGAATCCGAACGACGGCGCGATCCAGTACAGCGGCGTATCGCTCGATCTGTTGCTCAATGGCTTGCTGTTTGCCAGCGGTGTCAGCGCTCAGTCGGGCACCGTGCCGCGCTTCGGCGAGGCAGTCATCGAAGTGCCGATGACCGTGCCCGCGCTCGCGGCGATGCGGCAGGCGCTGTCGGTGGCGAAGAACCCGACGCCGGGCGAATACCCGTATATGATGCGCGGCCGTTTCGCGACCAGCATGTGGACCGGCGGCACGCGCTTCGTCGAACAAGGTTCGCTGTCGCTGTCGAGTCTCGGACTGGCCGGCGAGTAAGACCGGCCGGCCAGCCTTGTCGGACGGTCAACGTCAGGCGGTCAACGTCGACCGTTGACCGTTTCGACCATTGACCGTCAGACGATCTCGAACAGACCCGCGGCGCCCTGACCGCCACCGATACACATCGTCACCACGACGAACTTCGCGCCGCGCCGCTTTCCTTCGATCAGCGCGTGGCCTGTCAGCCGCGCGCCCGACACGCCGTACGGATGGCCGACCGCAATGGCGCCGCCGTTCACGTTCAGCTTGTCGTGCGGAATGCCGAGCGTGTCGGCGCAATACAGCACCTGCACCGCGAACGCTTCGTTCAATTCCCACAAATCGATATCGCTGACTTTCAGTCCGGCCTGCTTCAGCAGCTTCGGCACCGCGAACACCGGACCGATGCCCATTTCGTCCGGCTCACATCCGGCCACTGCGAAGCCGCGGAAAATGCCCAGCGGTTGCAGGCCTTCGCGCGCGGCCGCCGCCGCATTCATCACCACGCAAGCCGACGCGCCATCGGAAAACTGGCTCGCGTTACCGGCCGTGATCACGCCGCCCGGCATCGCGGTGCGGATCTTCGACACGCCTTCGAGCGTCGTGTCGGCGCGGATGCCTTCGTCGGCGGAGATCGTCACTTCCTTCGTGAACAGCTGGCCGGTGGCTTTGTCCGCGACACCGGCCAGCACGGTCATCGGCACGATCTCGTCGTTGAAGCGGCCTGCTTCCTGAGCCGCCGCCGCGCGTTGCTGCGAGCGCACGCCGTATTCGTCCTGACGCTCCTTCGAGATCGAATAGCGCTTCGCGACGTTCTCGGCGGTTTGCAGCATCGACCAGTAAATTTCCGGCTTGTTTTTGGCCAGCCAGCTATCGGCGAGCATGTGCTGGTTCATTTCGTTCTGCACGCACGAGATCGACTCGACGCCGCCCGCGACGAATACGTCGCCCTCGCCCGCGATGATCCGCTGCGCGGCAAGCGCGATCGTCTGCAAGCCCGACGAGCAGAACCGGTTGACCGTCATGCCCGGCACGCTCACCGGCAAACCGGCGCGCAGTGCGATCTGGCGCGCGATGTTCATGCCGGTCGCGCCTTCCGGGTTCGCGCAACCCATGATCACGTCTTCGACTCGCGCCGGGTCGATCTTTGCGCGCTCGACGGCGGCTTGCGTCACGTGACCGCCCAGCGTGGCGCCGTGCGTCATATTGAAAGCGCCGCGCCACGATTTGGCGAGGCCCGTGCGGGCGGTCGATACGATTACGGCGTCAGTCATGCATGTCTCCTGCTTCCAGTGTTGGGTGTCGGTTCACTGCGTCGGATTGCGTGGCGAGGCGCGACGGGTTGCCGGCACCGCCCCATGCAACCGCAGCCATCAACGCAGCGCGTCGGCGGCTTGCACGCGGGCGATGCCCGCTGCGTGCAGGTCGCGCCATGCGGCGTCGAGCGAACCATTGAGATCGATCGCGCGGCTTGCGTCTTCGATCACTGAAACGTCAAATCCCGCTGCGCGTGCGTCGAGCGCCGACCACGCCACGCAGAAATCCGTGGCGAGCCCGCAGCACCACACGCGCTTCACGCCGAGTTCGCGCAGATAGCCGGCGAGGCCGGTGGGCGTCACGCGATCCGCTTCGACGAAGGCCGAATAGCTGTCGACGTCCACGTGTTGCCCTTTGCGGATCACCGCTCTCGCGCGCACCGCCGTCTCGCACAGCCCGCGATGCAGCGCGGCGCCCGGCGTGTCCTGCACGCAATGCGACGGCCACAATACCTGCTCGCCGTACGGCAGTTCGATCTTCTCGAACGGCACGCGGTGCGCATGATTGGCGGCAAACGAAACATGCGCGGCGGGATGCCAGTCTTGCGTCAGCACGACGTGCCGGAACGCGGACGCGATCCCCTCGATGACCGGCACGATCTCGTCGCCATGCGCGACCGCCAAGGCGCCGCCCGGCATGAAGTCGTTCTGTACGTCGATCACCAGCAGGACTTCGTCCACGCCTCTTGCGTTGTGCATCGTGAGCTCCGTTGCTGCGGTTGAGCTGCGATTGGGCTGCGGTCGGGTTCGGCTACGCGGGTTCTGCCGTTCGCGTCAGCGATTGAATCCGCGGCCCTGCTGCGCCAGTTCGCCAATCGACGATGCCGCCTTCCACGCGTCGCCGTTCGGCTGCGACGCATAGCGGCGAATCGCGCGCTCGACGTTGTACAAGCCGACCGTATCCGCGTAGAGCATCGGGCCGCCGCGATAGAGCGGGAAGCCGTAACCGGTCAGATAGACCATGTCTATATCCGACGCCTTCGACGCAATGCCTTCTTCGAGGATCTTCGCGCCTTCGTTGGCAAGCGCGAACACGAGGCGCTCGACGATCTCGTCGTCGGAAATCTTGCGACGCGTCGCGCCGGTTTCCTGCGAATACGCGACGATCATGTCGTCCACGAGTTTCGACGGATGCGCGTTGCGGTCGCCCGCCTTGTAGTCGTACCAGCCGCCGCCCGTCTTCTGGCCGAAGCGGCCGGTTTCGCACAGCCGGTCGGCGATCTTCGAATAGTGCATGTCCGGCTGCTCCTGATAGCGACGCTTGCGGATCGCCCAGCCGATATCGTTACCGGCGAGGTCGCTCATCCGGAACGGGCCCATCGCGAAGCCGAATTTCTCGATGGCCTTGTCGACCTGCGCGGGCAGCGCGCCTTCTTCGAGCATGAACAGCGCCTGGCGGATGTACTGCTCGACCATCCGGTTGCCGATAAAGCCGTCGCACACGCCCGACACCACCGCCGTCTTGCGGATCTTTTTCGCGAGCTTCATCACCGTGGCCAGCACGTCTTTGGACGTGTGCTCGCCGCGCACCACTTCGAGCAGCTTCATCACGTTGGCCGGGCTGAAGAAGTGCATGCCGATCACGTCCTGCGGACGCTTCGTGAACGCGGCGATCCTGTTCACATCCAGCGTGGACGTGTTCGACGCGAGGATCGCGCCGGACTTCGCCACTTCGTCGAGTTGCCGGAACACCTGTTCCTTGACGCCGAGTTCTTCGAACACGGCTTCGACGATCAGGTCGGCATTTTTCAGGTCGTCGTACGAGAGCGTCGGACGCAGCAGCGCGAGGCGCTGTTCGAGCGCATCGGCGGTGAGCTTGCCTTTCTTGACGTTGCCTTCGTAATTCTTGCGAATCGTCGCGAGACCGCGATCCAGCGCATCCTGCTTCGTTTCGAGCAAGGTGACGGGGATGCCCGCGTTCAGGAAGTTCATCGCGATGCCGCCGCCCATCGTGCCCGCGCCGATCACCGCAACCGACTTGATGTCGCGCACCGGCGTGTCGGACGGCACATCGGGAATCTTGCTGGCCGCGCGCTCACCGAAAAACGCGTGACGCAGCGCGCGGCTTTCCGGCGTCTGCACCAGCGCCATAAAGCATTCGCGTTCGACCGCGAGGCCTTTGTCGAAACCGTTCAGCACGCCCGCTTCGACCGCGTCGATGCACTTGTGCGGCGCCGGGAACTGCTTTGCGAGCGTCGCGACGGTATTGCGCGCGAACTGGATAAAACCTTGCGCCTCAGCATGCACGATCTTGCGATCGCGAACCTTCGGATGCGGGCCTTTCTGTGCGCCCACTTTCGTCGCGAACGCGAGCGCCGCTTTCGCCAGATCGCCTTCGACGACTTCGTCGAACAGGCCCGATCCGGCCAGCTTCTCCGACATCACGACATTGCCCGACACGATCATGTTCAGCGCGGCTTCGAGGCCGATCGCGCGCGGCAGACGTTGGGTGCCGCCCGCGCCCGGCAAGATGCCGAGTTTCACTTCGGGCAGTGCGATCTGCGCGCCGACGGCCGCGATCCGGTAATGCGCGCCGAGCGCGAGTTCGAGACCACCGCCCATCGCGACGCTGTGGATCGCGGCCACGACCGGCTTCGCGCTGCCTTCGACGGCCTTGATGACCGTGCCGAGCGTCGGTTCCTGAGTGGCTTTCGGCGTGTTGAATTCGGTGATGTCGGCGCCGCCCGAGAATGCCTTGCCGGCGCCCGTCAGCACGATCGCCGTGACGGCCGGGTCCTGTTGCGCCCGTTCGATGCCTTCGACGATGCCGGCTCGTGTCGACAGACCGAGCCCGTTGACCGGAGGGTTGTTCAGCGTGATAACGGCGACGCCGTCGTGGGTTGTGTAATCCACTGCCATCTGTCTGCCTCCATGTGAGGAAGCGGCGCGTCGTGCGCCGCCCATCCCAACTTTCGGACGCGCTCAACCGACGTGGTCAGCTGGCGCGATTCCCGTGCCGGTTCATTGTCCGACATTCCGGGTCAGCAGGCAGAATACACAAAAAAGCACGCTCGTTCAATTTCAAAACAGCTTATTGAACGGAAGGGTTTTCCCTCGTGCCGGCGAGCGGCGTGGACAGATCGAGTGCGGCGTCGTCCAGCGGCGTCAGCGGACAGCCTTCGATGCCGACCGACGAAGGCAGAACATGATCGCGGAACCGTTCGCGCAGCTTCAGTTTTTGCAACTTGCCGGTGGCCGTGTGCGGCAGTTCGTCGACGAATGCGACGTCATCGGGAATCCACCATTTCGCGACCTTGCCGTCGTAAAACGCCAGCAGCGCTTCGCGGCTCACGTCCATGCCCGCGCGTTTGACGACGACCAGCAACGGCCGCTCGGTCCACTTCGGATGCGAACAGGCGATGCACGCGGCTTCGGCCACGGCCGGATGCGCAATCGCGACGTTCTCGACGTCGATCGAGCTGATCCATTCGCCGCCGGACTTGATCACGTCCTTGCTGCGATCGGTAATGTTCAGAAAGCCGTCGCGGTCGATGGTGGCGACGTCGCCGGTCGGAAACCAGCCGTCGATCAGCGGCGACTCGTCCTTGCGGAAATACCGGTCGATCACCCACGGACCCCGCACGTGCAGATCGCCGAATGCGACGCCGTCCCACGGCAGATCGCGGCCGTCGTCGCCGACGATCTTCATGTCCACGCCATACAGCGCATGACCCTGCTTTTCGCGCAGCTTGCGCTGTTCGGCTTTCGGACGCTGCGACTGTTCCCACGTGAGTTTCGCGAGCGTGCCGAGCGGCGACATCTCGGTCATGCCCCACGCATGAATCACCTCGATGCCGTACTCGTCCTCGAACGTGCGCAGCATCGCGGGCGGACAGGCCGAGCCGCCGATCACCGTCCGCTCCAGCGACGTGAAGCGCGCCTTCGCGTCGCGCAGATGGTTCAGCAAACCGAGCCACACGGTCGGCACGCCCGCCGAATACGTGACGCGCTCCGCTTCCATCAATTCGTACAGCGACTTGCCGTCGAGATCCTTGCCGGGAAACACCAGTTTCGCGCCCGTCAACGGCGCGGCGTGCGGAATGCCCCATGCGTTGACGTGAAACATCGGGACCACGGGCAGCACGGAATCGCGGGCGGACAGGCACATCGCGTCGGGCATCGATGCGCCCATCGCGTGCAGCACGGTCGAGCGATGCGTGTACAGCGCGCCTTTCGGATTGCCGGTCGTGCCCGACGTGTAGCACAGGTAAGACGCCTGCCGCTCGTCGATCGCGGGCCATTCGAAGTCGCCGTCCTGTGCGTCCAGCAGCGTCTCGTAGCACAGCACCGGGGTTTGCATCGTCAGCGGCATATGCGCTTCGCCGGTCATCGCGATCCAGCCGCGCACCTTCGGACAATGCGGCGCGAGCGCGTCCACCAGCGTCGCGAACGACGTGTCGAACAGCACGAAACTGTCGTCCGCGTGGTTGACGATGTACGCGATCTGCTCGGGAAACAGCCGCGGATTGATGGTGTGACAGACCGCGCCGAAACCAGCCGTGCCGTAATAGGCTTCGAGATGCCGGTAGCCGTTCCACGCGAGCGTCGCGACGCGTTCGCCGGATTCAACGCCGAGCGCGATCAACGCCTGGGCCAGCCGTTTCGCGCGGCGCTCGCAGTCGCGATAGGTGTACCGGTGCAGATCACCTTCGATGCGCCGCGACACGATCTCGGTATCGCCGAAATGCCGGGCGGCATGTGCAATC
Source organism: Paraburkholderia sp. (assembly GCF_028283785.1). Taxonomy (GTDB): domain Bacteria; phylum Pseudomonadota; class Gammaproteobacteria; order Burkholderiales; family Burkholderiaceae; genus Paraburkholderia. The sequence goes on from NZ_JAPWKB010000019.1 coordinate 1,432,555, forward strand.
AACGACGACACCGTAAGCGGCACGTCCATCATCTGTCCATACAGCGGCATCGTCATATGCGGGTGTCTCCTCGCCTGTTTCTGTTTGGGTTGCGGCTCCGTGCAACGCCGCTAGCGCGGATTTACAATATCGGTTAATCCAGAGGCGCTCAACATGTCGTTTTCCCCAAGCATTACCGGCTTGTCCGGCCCGCTCGCGGCCTTCACCGACCGGCTCGGCACGTCGCAAGACGACGCCTTCGCGCGGCTCGGCGCGGTGTTCGTCACGCGTTTGCCCGCGGCGCCGTTGGCCGCGCCCTATCTCGTCGGGTTCTCGAACGAAACGGCCGAACTGCTCGGTTTAGAGCCTTCCCTCGCTCACGACCCCGGCTTCGCAGAGTTCTTTTCCGGCAACACGACGCGCGACTGGCCGTCGGCGGAGATGCCGTATGCATCGGTGTATTCGGGGCATCAGTTCGGCGTGTGGGCCGGTCAGCTCGGCGACGGGCGCGCGCTCGGGTTCGGTGAAGTCGAACACGACGGCAAGCGTTTCGAACTGCAGCTGAAGGGCGCCGGACGCACACCGTATTCGCGGATGGGCGACGGTCGCGCGGTGCTGCGCTCGTCGATCCGCGAGTTCCTGTGCTCCGAGGCGATGCATCATCTCGGCATTCCGACCACGCGCGCGCTGTGCGTGACCGGCTCGGATCAATCGGTGCGCCGCGAAGAGATCGAAACGGCGGCGGTCGTCACGCGCGTCGCGCCCAGCTTTATCCGGTTCGGGCACTTCGAGCATTTCTATTCGAACGACCGCGTCGACGCGTTGCAGGCGCTGGCCGATCACGTGATCGCGCGTTTCTATCCGCATTGCCGCGACGCGGAAGATCCGTATCTCGCGCTGCTGAACGAAGCCGTGATGTCCACCGCCGACACGGTCGCACAATGGCAGGGTGTCGGTTTCTGCCACGGCGTGATGAATACGGACAACATGTCGATCCTCGGTCTGACGATCGATTACGGCCCATACGGTTTCATGGACGGCTTCGACGCGAACTACATCTGTAACCATTCGGACTCGCAAGGCCGGTATGCGTACCGGATGCAGCCGCAGATCGCGTACTGGAACCTGTTCTGTCTCGCGCAGGGTCTGTTGCCGCTGCTCGGCGCGCAACATGAAGAGAGCGTGCGCAGCGAAAAAGCCATCGAAGACGCGCAGCGCGTGCTCGAAGGTTTCAAGGGCCGTTTCGCGCCCGCACTGGAACGGTTGATGCGCGCAAAACTCGGCCTCGAACTCGAACGCGACGGCGACGACGCACTGGTGAACCGGCTGTTCGACGCGACGAACGCGAACCGCGCGGACTTCACGCTGACATTCCGCAATCTGGCGAAACTGTCGAAAGCCACGCCGCCCGAAGCCGCCGCCGATGCACCGGTGCGCGATCTGTTTCTGGACCGCGCCGCGTTCGATGCGTGGGCGGTCGAATATCGCGCGCGCCTCGCGGAAGAAACCCGCGACGACGCCGCGCGCGCCATTGCAATGAACCAGGTCAACCCCAAATTCGTACTTCGCAATCACCTGGCGGAATCCGCGATCCGCAAAGCGAAAGAAAAAGATTTCTCCGAGGTGGAACGGCTGGCAAGCGTGTTGCGCCGTCCGTTCGACGAACAGCCCGAAAACGCGTCGTACGCCGGTTTGCCGCCGGATTGGGCCAGTTCGCTGGAAGTGAGCTGCTCCTCGTGAAACCGTGACAGCCGTTTCCCGTCACGTCGTTACGCCAATACTTCGTCTCAACCTGCGCCACGCACTCTCAGACAGGACCCGACCATGAACTCCGACGATCTCAACACCCGCCCGCAGTCCGATCAGCCTGCCGTTCAGAAAGACGACGCCGAATGGCGCAAGCAGCTGTCCGAAACCGAATATCAGGTGACGCGCCACGCCGCCACCGAGCGTCCGTTTACCGGCCGTTACCACGATCACTGGGATCGCGGCATCTACGATTGCGTCTGCTGCGGCACGCCGCTGTTCGAATCCGACACCAAGTTCGACGCCGGTTGCGGCTGGCCGAGCTACTTCAAACCGATCGACGGCGAGGTGATCGCCGAGAAAACCGACCGCTCGCACGGCATGCTGCGCATCGAGGTGCAATGCAAGAATTGCGGCGCGCATCTGGGTCACGTGTTCGAGGACGGCCCGGCGCCGACCGGCCAGCGGTACTGCATCAATTCCGCTGCGCTACAATTCGAGCCCAGGTAACGCACTGACGCGCGCGCAGCGCATGCCGCGCGTGTCGCGCGCGCGGCCACCCTTCACTTCCGAATTCGCGAATTCCCGCCCAGATAATGAAATTCCTGTTCGATCTGTTTCCGATCATCCTGTTCTTCGTCGCGTTCAAGCTCTGGGGCATTTTCACGGCAACGGCAGTCGCGATCGTCGCCACGCTGGTGCAGATCGCGTGGGTCGCGTTCCGGCACCGCAAGGTCGATCCGATGCTGTGGGTCAGCCTCGGCGTCGTCACCGTGTTCGGCGGCGCGACGCTCGTGCTGCACAACGACACCTTTATCAAGTGGAAGCCCACCGTGCTGTACTGGGCGTTTTCGGTCGCGTTGATCGTGTCGCAGATGGCGTTCAACAAGAATCTGATCGAAGCGATGATGGGCAAGCAGATCACGTTGCCGCACGCAATCTGGAGCAAGCTGAACGTCGTCTGGGCCGTATTTTTCGTGCTGCTCGGCATTCTCAACCTGTTCGTCGCGTACAACTTCACGACCGATCAATGGGTCAATTTCAAGCTGTTCGGCGCGACCGGCTGTCTGGTGGTGTTTATCGTCGGCCAGAGTTTGTGGCTGTCGAAGTATATGAAGGAAGAATGACATGAGCGCCAATCCGTTTCTGAACGCGACCACCGCCGAGCGCGCCGCGTTGATCGAAACGCGCATCGCAGCGGCGCTCGCGCCGGTGCAATCCATCGAGGTTCGCGACGACAGCGCACAGCATGCAGGTCATGCCGGCGCCGAGGCCGGCGGTCACTTTACCGTCACGATCGTGGCGGCCGTTTTCGCCGGTAAAGCCCGCGTGGCGCGGCATCGACTGGTGTATGATGCGCTGGCCGATGCCATGCAGCGCGGCATTCACGCCCTCGCAATCACGGCTTACACGCCCGAAGAATTCGCTTTGCTGTCCCGTTAGGAAACTGCCGATGACCTTGAAGAAAACCCGTCTCTGGGTATTGCTGGCTGCGTGTGCAGCCGCGCCTGCGTTTGCACAGAATGTTGCCGTCGTCAACGGCACGCCAATCCCTAAAGCGCGCGTCGATGCGCTAGTGAGCCAGTTGGTGCATCAAGGCCAGCAAGACACGCCGCAGTTGCAGATGGCCGTGCGCGAAGAACTGGTGAACCGCGAAATCCTGATGCAGGAAGCGGCACGTAAAGGCATCCCGAACCGCACCGACGTGAAGGCGCAAGTCGCCGTCGCGCAGCAAACCGTGGTGTTGCGTGCGCTAATCGAAGACTTCGTGAAGACCCACGCCCCCACCGACGACGAAATCAAGGCGCGTTACGACTCGCTGGTCAAAGATGCGGGCGGCAAGGAATATCACCTGCACCACATCCTCGTCGATAACGAACAACAGGCGAAGGATCTGATCGCGAAGATCAAGGGTGGCGCAAGCTTCGAAGATCTGGCCAAGCAGTTCTCGAAAGACCCGGGATCGGGCAAGAACGGCGGCGACCTGGACTGGTCCGACCCGAAGGCTTATGTGCCCGAGTTCGCCGATGCGGCAACGCATCTGAAGAAGGGTGAAATGACGGACACGCCGGTGCATACGCAATTCGGCTGGCACATCATCCGCCTCGACGACACGCGCGACATCACACCGCCGCCGCTCGAACAGGTCAAGGCTCAGATCGTCCAGCAGATTCAGCAGGAAAAGCTGCAAGCGTACGAAGAGTCGCTGCGCAAGAACGCGAAGATTCAGTAACGCGTTTTTCCGCTCAACAAAAAAGCCGCCCGAGGGCGGCTTTTTTGTTTGTTGCCAGCGGATCGAACCCGATCCGCCCGACCCTCAACCCAGCCAGCGACGCGCGTTCTGGAACACGCGCATCCACGGGCTGCCGTCGTTGTTGCCTTCGCTCCACGCTTGCGGCGCCCAGCTCATCTGCACCGTACGATGCACGCGCTCCGTGTGCGGCATCAACACCGTGAATCGGCCGTCGGCGGTCGTGACCGACGTGATGCCATCCGGCGAACCGTTCGGGTTGAACGGATACTGCTCCGTCGCCTGACCGCGATGATCGACGAAGCGCATCGCGACCGCGACTTTCGACGCATCGCCTTGCTGCGAGAAGTCGGCAAAGCCTTCACCGTGCGCGACGGCAACCGGAATGCGCGAACCTTCCATTCCGTTGAAGAAGATCGACGGCGACGATTGCACTTCGACCAGCGAGAAGCGCGCCTCGAATTTCTCCGACTTGTTGCGCGTGAACTTCGGCCACGCTTCCGCGCCCGGAATCATCGACGCGAGGCTGCTCAACATCTGGCAACCGTTACAGATGCCGAGCGCGAACGTGTCTTCACGACCGAAGAACGCCGCGAACATATCGGCGAGCTGCGCATTGAAACGGATGGTTTTCGCCCAGCCTTCGCCTGCACCCAGCACGTCGCCGTACGAGAAGCCGCCGCACGCAACCGCGCCCGCGAAATCGGCCAGCGTCGCGCGACCGGCCAGCAGATCGCTCATGTGCACGTCGTAAGCATCGAAGCCCGCGCGGTCGAATGCGTACGCGGTTTCGAGGTGCGAATTCACGCCCTGTTCACGCAGGATCGCGACACGCGGACGCGCGCCCTTGCCGATAAACGGCGCCGCCACGTCTTCCGACGGACTGAACGTCAGCACCGGCGTGATGCCCGGATCTGCTGCGTCGAGCAACACGTCGTATTCGGCGTCGGCACAGGCCGGATTGTCACGCAGACGCGAAATGCGCCAGCTCACTTCGCTCCACGCGCGGTGCAACTCGGCGCGCGGTGCGTCGTAGATCTTCTTCGCGTCGCGATAGATTTCGACGGTATCGCGATCGTTGAGCTTGCCGATCACGTGCGAGCACGCGGACAAACCATGCTCACGCAGCGCGCCCAGCACGAGATCGCGCTCGCTCGCGCGAACCTGGATCACCGCGCCGAGTTCTTCGTTGAACAGCGCGCGGATCGTGCGGTCTTCACGACGGCCGCTGGTCTGCTTCGTCCAGTCTTTCGCGTCGCCGTAATCGAATTCGTGATTCGGATCGAGCGTGAGCATATCGACGTTCAGCGACACGCCGACCCGACCCGCGAACGCCATTTCGCACACCGTCGCCCACAAGCCGCCGTCCGAACGGTCGTGATACGCGAGCAGCTTGCCGTCCGCGTTCAACGCCTGAATCGCCGCGAAGAAGCGCTTCAGGTCTTCTGCGTCGTCCACGTCGGGCACCGTGTCGCCGACCTGCTGCGTCACTTGCGCGAGAATGCTGCCGCCCAGACGATGCTTGCCGCGACCGAGATCGATTGCGATCAGCACGGAATCACCGGCTTCGTCCGCGCGACGCAGTTGCGGCGTCAGATGACGGCGCACGTCTTCGACCGGCGCGAATGCCGAGATGATCAGCGAGACCGGCGCGACGACTTCCTTCGCGACGCCCTGATCTTCCCACTTGGTGCGCATCGACAGCGAATCCTTGCCGACCGGAATGCTGATGCCCAGCGCCGGGCACAGTTCCATACCGATCGCCTTGACCGTGTCGTACAACGCCGCGTCTTCGCCGGCTGCGCCGCATGCGGCCATCCAGTTCGCGGACAGCTTGAGCTTGTCGAGCGACGCGATCGGTGCGGATGCGATGTTCGTCACCGCCTCGCCGACCGCCATGCGGCCCGACGCCGGTGCATCGATCACGGCCAGCGGCGTGCGCTCGGCCATCGTCATCGCTTCGCCGGTGAAACCGGCGTAGTCCATCGTGGTGATCGCGCAATCGGCGACCGGCACCTGCCACGGACCGACCATCTGGTCGCGCGCGGTCGTGCCGCCCACCGAGCGATCGCCGATCGTAATCAGGAACGACTTGCTGGCGACCGTCGGGTGACGCAGCACGCTCGTCGCGACCTCGGCCAGCACCACGTTAGTCACGTCCACCGGTTGCAGCGTCGTGACTTCGCGCTTCACGTCGCGATGCATCTTCGGCGCCTTGCCGAGCAGCACTTCCATCGGCATATCGACCGGCTGATGCACGTCGTCTTGCGCGTCCGCGTCGATCAGCTTCAGCTGACGCTCGGCGGTCGCGACGCCGACTACCGCGAACGGGCAACGCTCGCGTTCGCACATCGCCTCGAATTCGGGCAGATCGGACGGCGCAATGGCCAGCACATAACGCTCTTGCGCTTCGTTCGACCAGATTTCGCGCGGCGACAGACCGCTTTCTTCAAGCTGCACGTTACGCAACTGGAACACCGCGCCCTTGCCCGCGCCATCGACGACTTCCGGGAACGCGTTCGACAAACCGCCCGCGCCGACGTCGTGAATGCTCAGGATCGGGTTCTTGTCGCCGAGTTGCCAGCACGCGTTGATCACTTCCTGCGCGCGACGCTCGATTTCCGGATTGCCGCGTTGCACCGAGTCGAAGTCGAGTTCGGCGGTGTTCGTGCCGGTTGCCATCGAACTGGCCGCGCCGCCGCCCATGCCGATACGCATGCCCGGACCGCCGATCTGGATCAGCAGCGAGCCTTCCGGCAAGTCGTGCTTGTGCGTGTGCTGGTCGGAGATATTGCCGATACCACCGGCGATCATGATCGGCTTGTGATAGCCGCGCACGGTGCCCGCGACGTTCTGTTCGTACGTGCGGAAATAGCCGCCGAGATTCGGACGGCCGAACTCGTTATTGAATGCCGCGCCGCCGAGCGGACCGTCGATCATGATCTGCAACGGCGAAGCGATGCGATCCGGACGGCCGTAGGTTTCCGCCTGGTCGGACGGATTGCGATGACCGATGGGCTGCGCCGCGTCGCGCGCGTTTTCCCACGATTCGCGCGCATCCGGCAGATCGAGGTTCGACACCGTGAAGCCCGCGAGACCGGCCTTCGGACGCGCGCCGCGACCCGTCGCGCCTTCGTCGCGGATTTCGCCGCCCGCGCCGGTGGCCGCGCCCGGGAACGGCGAGATCGCCGTCGGGTGATTGTGCGTCTCGACCTTCATCAGCGTGTGCGTGAGTTCGGTGTGACGCTCGTAGTGTTCAGCCAGTTCGTTCGACGCGCTCGCGTCTTGCGACAGCTTGCGCGGGAACCAGCGTTCCGCGATGCCGCCCGCCATGATCGCCGAGTTGTCCGAGTACGCGACGATCGTGCCTTGCGGATTGAGCTTCTCGGTGTTGCGGATCATGTTGAACAGCGAGATGTCCTGCTTCTCGCCGTCGATGGTCCAGTCGGCGTTGAAGATCTTGTGACGGCAGTGTTCACTGTTGGCTTGCGCGAACATCATCAGTTCGACGTCGGTCGGATTGCGGCCGAGCGCCGTGAACGCGTTCACCAGATAGTCGATTTCGTCGTCGGCGAGCGCGAGCCCGAGTTCGCTGTTCGCGGCTTCGAGCGCGGTGCGGCCTTGCGTCAGCACGTCGACGGTTTGCAGCGGCCTGGCCGGCAGTTCGTCGAACAGATGCATCGCGTAATCGCGCGACGACGCGACGCTTTCGGTCATCCGGTCGTGCAACGCAGCGACTACCGCTGCGCGCGCTTCACCGGACAGCGCCTTCTTGCCGCCGACACCGAGCAGGCCGCTTTTCAGCGTGACCGTAAACTCGATGCCGCGCTCGATGCGCCGCACCTGCGAGAGGCCGCAGTGATGCGCGATGTCGGTGGCCTTGCTGGCCCACGGCGACACCGTGCCGAAACGCGGCACGACGAGGAAGGTTTCGCTTGCGCCGCGCTCCTTCGACTCGACGAAAGGATCGCCGTAATGCATCAAGGCTTCGATCTTCGCACTGTCGTCCGCGCTGAGCAGCGTTTGCGCGTTGACGAAATGCAGATACTGACCGCGTACGTCGACGATGCCGGCATCGATACGCGTCAGCGTGTCGAGCAGGCGGGTTTGACGGAAATCGGAAAGGGCCGAAGCGCCGGGGAAACACGAGAAGTGGGCCATGACTGGACGTTGCGTCGATGAGTCGCGCGTGCAGGCGACGTGAGGCGGAAGGAAGGACGGGATTATACCTTGTTAACCCCTCTCCACGCCCGTCTGGATGCGGTTTTGCACGTTTGGACACCATAATCGGACGCACCTGGCGCGCGTTCGCGGCAACCGTTCCGCGCCCCGTGCTCCGGCCTTCGCAAGCCGGTCCGGTGTGTCGATGCAGGCCCGACGCAGCCCCTCCGGGCACGTCGTTTGACTGCTATCATTCGGCCTTTCCACCACCCGTCGCCGGCGTGGGTTGCCGCTTGCGACGCATGCCACCTCCACGGGGAACGCCGGGTCTCGGTCACGCGCCCGGCAAATCGAATCAAAATCATGGATGTCATCGTCATTGGCGGCGGAATTGTCGGCGTCGCCACCGCTTACCAGTTGCGCGCGGCCGGTCACCGGGTGTGCGTCGTCGAGCGCCACGCGACCGTCGCCCAGGGCGCCACGTATGGCCACGGCGGCACCGTGCTGCCCACGCCGCTCGACGCCTGGTTCGGTCCGACGTTCATGCAAAGCCGCCAGGCCGCGAAAAGCGGCGTGATCCGCAAGACGGGCTTCAACCGTCCCGCGCGCGACTTCATCAAACAGCTCGCCACGTTGCAGGAACCGGACGCGTTCGTTCGTCAGTACACGCATCTGCGCGCGCTCGCCGAGGCATCGCGCGACACGATGGCCGATATCGAAAGCCGCTTCGGCCTCGAATTCGAACAGGCGAGCGGCGTGTTGCATCTGGTCCGCTCGGCGCAGGAGTGGGAGCAATGTCAGCCCGCGCTCGATCTGCTGCGTCAATTCGAAGTACCCCATCACGTGATGACGCCGGACGAATGCGCGAGGTTCGAGCATTCGGTGCCGACCGATCCGCCGTTCGCCGGCGGCGTGCTGTTCGAACAGGAACGCACCGCCAATTGCCCGCTGTTCGCCAAGCTGGTCAAGCAGACGCTCGACGCGCAAGGCGGCGTGCAGTTCGTGCTGGGCCGCGAGGTGACCGCCATCCGGCTCGAAAACGGACGTCCGGGCGTCGAACTCGCGCCGCGCGAAGGCGAATCGGGCAAGTCGCGCGAAGTCGATGTGATTCACGGCGATGCGGTCGTGATCGCGGCCGGTTACGGCAGCGTGTCGCTGCTCGAACAGTTCGATCTGCGCTTGCCGTTTCATCCGTTGCGAGTGCACGCGCTGGCCGCGCCCATCGCGCATGAAGAATTCGCGCCGCACGTCGCGATCGTCGATTCGGTCAAACGCATCGCGATCACGCGGATGAATCATCGTTTGCGGATCGCGGGCGGCGGCGTGTTGCAACCGGTCGCGCAGATCGACAAGCCGCTCGGCGAATCGCTGACCAAGGAAGCGCTCGCGCTGCTCGGTCAGGCCACGCACGACTGGGTGCCGGGCGCCGCGAAAATCTCCGCGGCGTTGCCGTGGGAAGGCATCAAGCTGTTGTCGCCGGACGGTCTGGGCGTGATCGGCAATGCGGTGCATCCCAAACTGTTCCTGAACGTCGGGCATGGACCGACGGGATGGGGACTCGCGTGCGGCGCGGGCAAGGTGATCGCGGATCTCGTGTCGGGCGTCGCCAGCGAATTGCCGGCGGATACGCTCGCCGCGTTCAGCGCCGCACGCTTCGCGCACTGATCGCGGAGCGCGTCCACCGGACGTCGGATCGGCGGCAATCCAGACAGCGACCCGAGCGGCGGCCGGAACAGTGACCGCAGCCGTGTCCGGAACAACCGCAGGAACTTCGCACCGGTCCGGCCGATCGTAAAGGCATGCACGCGCGCACGCCGCGCTGTGCGAAGATCGATACAGTCCGCTTTTTGCCACGTTTTCGCCGCTGCCCGCCCATTCACGCGCTCTGCCGCTTTTGCCCGGTGTCGCCATGACCGATGCGCTTTCCGCCGCCACGCCCGATTCCGCCACGCTCGTCAGTCCACACGATCGCCCGCTTCCGCTGCTGTCCGTCGAAACCCTACGCACGCTCGAACGCGACGCCGCCGCCACGCTCCCGCCGCACACGCTGATGGCGCGCGCCGGTCGCGCGGCCGCCCGCTTTCTCGCCGAACAGATTGCGCACGACGGTTCGGTCGATGCCGCCCATCCGGTGTGGATCGTCGCCGGGCCCGGCAATAACGGCGGCGACGCGCTGGTGGTCGCGACGGTGCTGCATCGGGCGGGGATTGCCGTCGAGGTCTGCATGCCGTCCGACGTCAAACCCGACGACGCGCAGTGGGCACTCGCCGAAGCCGTGTCCGCGGGCGTATCGATCGTCACGACCGCGCCCGAAACCTTCGACGACCACGGCTGGCTGGTGGACGGCATGTTCGGCATCGGTCTGACGCGTCCGCTCGACGGCGTGTTCGCGACGCTCGCCGGACGCATGGCCGTGCGCGCCCGGACCCACGGCCGCGTGCTCGCGCTCGACGTGCCGAGCGGCCTCGACAGCGACACCGGCAACGTCGTCGATCAGGGCGCGGCGGTGCGCGCGACCCATACGGTCACGTTCATCGGCGCGAAACCGGGATTGTTCATGGCATCGGGCCGCGATCTGGCGGGCACGGTGACGGTCGCGCCGATCGGACTCGGCGCGGGCGAGCAGGTTGACGTGGGCAACACTGACCACGCCGACGACGATGCCGCGGCTAGCACCACCGCGGCCGCCACGACCGGTGCCACGCTCATCGCCAGGGCCGCGACACTCAGCGCGCCGGGCCTGTTCGCCACGCATTTTCCGCCGCGCGATTTCTCGACCAACAAAGGCAGCTTCGGCAGTCTCGCCGTGGTCGGCGGCGCGACCGGCATGTGCGGTGCGCCGATCCTCGCCGCGCGCGCCGCGCTCTACACAGGCGCGGGCAAGGTCCATGTCGCATTGCTCGGCGCGGGCGCACCGCCCTACGATCCGCCGCATCCGGAACTGATGCTGCATCACGTCGACGACGTGCCGCTCGCCACGATGGACGCACTGTCGATCGGTTGCGGAATGGGTCACGAAGATCGCGCGACGCGCGTGCTGCATGACGCGTTGGCGCTCGACATCCCCAAACTGCTCGACGCCGACGCGCTGAACCTGATCGCGAACGATGCGTCGCTGGCCGCTCAGGTCAAGGCGCGCGGCGAGCAAGGCGATCCGTGCGTGCTGACGCCGCATCCGCTCGAAGCGGCGCGCCTGCTCGGCGTCGATACGAAAACCGTGCAACGCGATCGCATCGCCGCCGCCCGCGATCTCGCGACGCGCTACGCAAGCGTCGTCGTACTGAAAGGCACGGGCACGATCGTTGCCGCGCCCGATGGCCGTCTCGCGATCAATCCCACCGGCAATGCCGCGCTCGCGACGGGCGGCACGGGCGATGTACTCGGCGGCATCATCGGTGCCTTGATGGCGCAACGCGTGCCGCGCTACGAGGCCGCGCTCGCGGGCGTTTATCTGCACGGCCTCGCCGCCGATGCGCTGACCGCGCAAGGCGACGGCCCCGCCGGATTGACGGCCGGCGAACTCGCGCCGATGGTGCGTCGCCTGCTCAACCGGCTGTTCTATCCGATCCGTCATTAAGCCGTTCTCCAGTCCTTCAGATCGAGCACCCGAAATGCAGGCAAGCCGCGCGCGAATCACCCCGCACGGCCGTGCATTCAACGCTGAAAGCCAACCGTCAAACACCGCCGCGTCCCGTGCGCGCTGCGTCGCGCTTGCAGCAAAGGTCGGTATACTGATTGTCTGCGCCGCAGCGCCACGCCTGGCCGGACATGAACCGCTCATCGTGCCGACATCAACCGTCGCCACACTACGGACACCATGAAAAACCAGCGCGGCTTTGCATCAGCCGCGGCCGCATCAGACATCCACCCAAGGCAGCACGCATCACGCTGCTCTCATTAGGACGGTTATGACGACGCAGAATTCGCTCCCTTCCTGGGCCTCGCTGCAAGCGCATTACGAGTCGGTTCGCGATGCGCATATGCGCGACTGGTTCGCACCGGCGAACGACCCCGCCCCGACCCGCGCCGAACGTTTTCTGTTCGCGGGCGGCGGCCTTGCAGCCGACTTTTCGAAAAACCGCATCACCGACGCCACGCTCGAGCTGCTCGTCAAGCTTGCCCGCGAAGCCGGCGTCGAGAAGCGCCGCGACGCGATGTTCGCCGGTGACGTGGTCAACCCGACCGAAGGCCGCGCTGCGTTGCACACGGCCTTGCGCGCCACCGATCCGAACGCGCCGTTCCACGCGCAGATCGCCGCCGAGCGCGCGAAGATGGCCGCGTTCGCCGACCAGGTGCGCAGCGGCAAATGGACCGGCTATACCGGCAAGCGGATTCGTTACGTGGTGAACATCGGGATCGGCGGTTCGGACCTCGGTCCGAAGATGGTCGTCCACGCGCTGCATCATCTCGCCACGCCGGACATCACGACGCACTTTGTGTCGAACGTGGACGGCGCCGATCTGTATCGCGTCATGCAGCAGATCGACCCCGAAGAGACGCTCGCGATCATCGTGTCGAAGACCTTCACGACGCTGGAAACGATGACCAACGCGCGCTCGCTGCGCGACTGGTTCGTCCAGAAAGGCTGTCCGGAAAACGCGCTGGCGAGACACTTCGTCGGCGTGTCGGCGAACCCGTCCGAAGTGGTCAAGTTCGGCATCGCGAAAGAAAACGTGTTCGAGATGTGGGATTGGGTCGGCGGGCGTTACTCGCTGTGGTCGGCGGTCGGTCTGTCGATCATGATCGCGATCGGCCCGGACCAGTTCGGCGAGCTGCTCGCAGGCGCGAACGACATGGACCAGCATTTCCGCGACGCACCGCTGGAGAAGAATCTGCCGGTGCTGCTGGGCATGATCGGCGTGTGGTATCGCAACTTCTTCGGCTCGCAAAGCTACCTGGTCGCGCCGTATTCGGAAGCGCTGCATTATCTGCCGTCGTATCTGCAGCAGCTCGAAATGGAGAGCAACGGCAAGTCGGCGCGCCTAGACGGCAAGATGGTCGATTATCCGACCTCGGCCGTGACCTGGGGCGAGCCGGGCACGAACGGCCAGCATGCGTTTTTCCAGATGCTGCATCAAGGCCCGACCATCGTGCCGATTGACTTCGTGGCCGTGCTGACGCCGGAACATCCGCTGGGCGATCATCATCCGAAGCTGCTGGCCAACTGCTTTGCGCAAAGCGAAGCGCTGATGCTTGGCCGCACGCTCGAAGAAGCGAAGAAAGTGGCCGGTCCGGACAAGCCGGAACTCGCGCCGCATCTGGTATTCCCCGGCAACCGTCCGACCAGCACGCTGCTGGTCGACGCGCTGACCGCGCGCTCGCTGGGTGCGCTGATTGCGCTGTACGAGCACAAGGTGCTGGTGCAGGCGTCGGTGTGGAATATCAACCCGTTCGATCAATGGGGCGTCGAGCTGGGCAAGATTCTCGGCAAGGTGGTCGAGGCGGATCTGACGGCCGCGAGCGTCGATGCATCGAAGCACGATTCGTCCACTTCGGCGTTGATCGCACGCGCGCGCAAGGCGCTGCAGAAGTGATCTGATTGCCCACGGGTACGCAGGCGCATCAAACAGAAACGGGCCGAACGCGGCCCGTTTTCTTATGCCTGCACCGATACCGACGGTATCAGCTTGCCCGCTTCGATCGTCACCGTCGAATCGCAACGACGCGCAAGCTCCGAGTCGTGCGTGACGAGAATCAGCGTTGCGCCGTTCGCCCGATTCATCTCGAACATCAGATCGATCACCGCGTGGCCCGTGGCCGCATCGAGACTGCCCGTGGGCTCGTCCGCGAACAGGATGGCCGGATGCGTGACGAACGCCCGTGCCAGCGCAACGCGTTGCTGCTCGCCGCCGGACAGCAGCTTCGGATAATGCGACGTACGCGCGCCGAGGCCGACCTGTTCGAGCAGACGACGCGCACGATCGGCCGCTTCGCGCGAACTGATGCCGCCTTGCAATTCCAGCGGCAACGTGACGTTTTCGAGCGCGGTCAGATGCGGCATCAGTTGAAACGACTGGAACACGAATCCGACCGAGCCGCTGCGCAATGCCGCGCGCTGGTCTTCGTTCAGTTCGCCGAGTTCGTGGCCGAGCAGACGAACCGAGCCGGAGCTTGCGCTGTCCAAACCCGCAAGCAGGCCGAGCAAGGTGGACTTGCCCGAACCCGACGCGCCGACGATCGCCACGCGGCTCCCGGCATCGATCGAAAGATCGATATGATCGAGAATCGTCAGTTCTCCCGTCGCATCCTTAACCCTTTTGCACAAACCCCGCACTTCGATGACTGGATCAGTTTTCTTTTGCATGTGGCAGCGTAGGTTGAAAGTGCCCTTCGGCTTGAAGGTTCTGAAAGTCGCGACGCTCGGCCTCGCGATCACGATGTCGGCCGGGGGCGCTCACGCCGCGAACACCGCAACGGCCGCCGCCAGCGCGGCGCCCTCGCAACCCGGCAATCCGGCCAAACCGGTGATCGTCGTGCTCGGCGACAGCATTTCCGCCGAATACGGCCTGAAGCGCGACAGCGGCTGGGTTGCGTTGATGCGCACGCGGCTCGCCAATGAGCGTTTCGATTATAGCGTCGCCAATGCCAGCATCAGCGGCGACACGACGAGCGGCGGACTGGCCCGCTTGCCGGCGTTGATGCAACGGCTCAAACCTGCGGTGGTGATCGTCGAACTGGGCGCCAACGACGCGCTGCGCGGCGTGCCGCTCGCCACCACGCAAGATAATTTGCGCACAATCGTCGAACAGGCGCAGCACGGACACGCAAAAGTGGTATTGGTGGGCATGTACGTCCCACCTAACTACGGCCCGGACTACACGCAAAAGTTTCATGGCGTCTACGTCGATCTATCCAGGCAGTTCAGCACTTCGTTGGTGCCGTTTCTGCTCGCCGGCATCGAGAACAAACCGGACATGTTCCAGCCGGATCAGATTCATCCAACGGAACAGGCACAGCCCGTGCTACTGGACAACGTGTGGCCAACTTTGAAGCCACTCCTTCGCCCTGCTTCCACGCGCTGAAACGCGAGCTAACAACGTGTTACGAAATTAGCGGAACACCTGCTGGCTGGGACGCTCTGACTGGTTCGCCACGATGCAGCCTTCCCGGCTCGTTTCAAGTGCTTTTCTGAGGAGATAATGACGTGAAATATCTACCGCTTGTCGCTTTGACCGTGGCAATTTCCGCCTGTGCTGCGCAACCGCCGGCCGGCGTCCAGTCTGTTGGCACCAGCCAGCAGCCCCCGAAAGCTGTCGCCACCTGCATCGCACAAAAGTGGGCGGATGGCACCCAGCAGCAAGTCGTGATGCAAGACACGCTCGCCAACGATCAGGCGATGGACGTGTTCGTGCCGGGTCAACAACCGCCTAGCGGCGCGGCTGCCGTGGTTCGTCCGGACTATTCCGGCAAGGGCACGTGGGTTGGTTTCCGTGCAAACGGCGGCGCCGGCAGTGAAGCAACCGGCGCGATCAGCGGCTGCCTGTAAGAGCCTCCTGCCTGCACTTATTGCTGGATGCGGCGTCAGCGCCGCAAACAAAAAAGCCCTGCATGTTCATGCAGGGCTTTTTTTTAACTGAACGCCGTATTGCGCGTTTTTAGTCGTCGCTGGACGACGGCGCCGGACTGTCGGTCGAGCCGTAGAACTTGATCTTCGCGCGCGCCTTCAGCGCTTGCAGATACGCTTCGGCCTGCGACTGCGCAGCCACCTGGGCGATCTGCTGCTGCGCGCCGGCGAGGCGTTGCGCATCGACCGTCGCACCCGGCAAAACCGCATTCACGCGATAGATTGCATAGCCGTCCGCACCGAGGTCGACACCCACATAGGCCGGCAATTTCTGCGCATCGACCTTGTAGATTGCGCTCAATGCTGCGGGCGGCACGCCTTGCGCATCGTTACGCGACACTTTCAGCGGCGACGAGAAACCCGCCGTGGTCTTCGACTTCTGGAAGTCGGCCAGCTTCGCTTCACCGTCCTTGCGCGCCGCTTCAACCGATTGCTGCGCGATCACCTTCGTACGCACGGCATCCTTCACCGTGTCGAACGCAGGAACGGCTGCGGCCTTGAAGTCCGTCACGTGCGCGGCGATCAGCGTGCTGTTGCCGACGTCGATGGCCTGCGTGTTGTTGCGATTCTTCACTGCATCGTCGGCGAACACGGCCGTCAGGAACTTCGCATTGTTCAGCGGGCTATCCGCGGGCAACGACGCGTTCGGCTGCGGCGTGACCGTGGCCGTCTGAACCTGGAGCTTGTACTTGTCGGCGGCCGGTTGCAGGCTCTTGGCCTGCTCGTAGACGGTGGACGTAAAACCGTCCGCGCCTTCCGTGTATGCCTTCGTGGCCTGTTGCGACTTCACGTCTTTCGCGATCGCGGCTTTGACTTCGTCGAACGGCTTCGTCACCGACGGCTTCACGTCCGTCACCTTGACGATGTGATAGCCGAAATCGGTCTGGACGATACCGCTGACTTCGTCTTTCTTCAGCGCGAAAACCGCGTCGTCGAATGCCTTGCCGCCAGCGATCATCCCGCGGCTGAAGTAACCGAGATCACCGCCCTTCGACGCCGAACCCGGATCTTGCGATTCCTTCGACGCGATTTGCGCGAACTGGTCCGGATGAGCCTTCACTTCGGCGAGGACAGCGTCGGCCTTCTGCCTGGCCTTGTCCTTGTCGGCTGCGCTCGCATCCTTCGGCGCGGCGATCAGGATGTGGCTCGCGCGCACTTCGCCGTCGGTACGATAGTGGGCGATGTTGTCGTCGTAGTACTTCTTGACGTCGGCGTCCGTGGGTTGCACGGTGGCCGCGACCGCAGCCGGCGACATCACCAGATACTGGATCGTCGCGGTTGCCGGCGTAGCGAAGTCGTTGCGATGCGCGTCGTAGTAAGCCTGCAACTGCGCGTCGGTCGGCGCGATTTTCGCCGCGTAGTCGCGCGGATGAAGCGCGATACCTTGCACTTCGCGCTGCTGGTCGGCGAGTTCGGTCAGATGCTGGGCGAGTGTCTTCGACGTGAACGCGGTGCCTTGCACGGCGGCCGGCAACTGCTGCGTCGCGATGCTGTAACGGACGCGCTCGTCGTATTGATCTGGCGTCATGCCCTGCATGGCGAGCAATTGCTTGTAGCGCTCGACGTCGATCGATCCGTCAGGATTCTTCAGCGACGAAATGATGGGATCGTTGAGCAGCACGCGACGCACTGCGTCGTCGGATGCGGTCAGATGCAAGCGCTGCGTTTCGTCGGCCAGCACACGTTGCTCGATCAAACCATCGAGCATGTCCTGACGACGCTCCGGCGTATTGAACGCCTTCATGTCGAACTGGGCGCCGAGCATTTGCCGCGCACGATCCAGTTGCTGACGCATCGCGTCGTCGTACTCGGCACGGGTGATCTTGTGACCGTTGACGCTCGCGACGTTGGCGCTTTCATCGAAGAAGCCGCGGAAGCCCTGAATCCCCACAAAACCCAACCCCGGCACAATGACCAGGATGAGCATGAACATCATCAGGCGTTTATGATTGCGGAAAAAATCGAGCATGCGTGAGGGATGCCAAAAACAGAACGCCCGATCTTACAACAGCGGGCAATAAAAAAGGCGAACCGTAGTTCGCCTTTCGAGGATACTGGCGGAGTGGACGGGACTCGAACCCGCGACCCCCGGCGTGACAGGCCGGTATTCTAACCGACTGAACTACCACTCCTTAAACTGCAGCACTGATTGTCACTGTGCCTGATGCTTGACCTGCATGAACCTGGAACTGGTGGGTGCTGAGAGGCTCGAACTCCCGACCTACGCCTTGTAAGGGCGCCGCTCTACCAACTGAGCTAAGCACCCGCTCCGCGGTTCATTTCGCTACTTCATTTCACGTTTGCTTGGTTTAGAAGCGCTGTGCCGTGAAGCAGAGAGGGCATTAGTTTAGCGCATCCTTTAGGGCTTTGCCAGGCCTAAATTTAGGAACCTTGGCTGCCTTGATCTTGATAGCGGCACCCGTGCGCGGATTGCGTCCCGTGCGAGCGGTGCGCTTACCGACCGCAAACGTACCGAAGCCCACCAGCGTCACCGAACCACCCTTCTTCAACGTGCCCTTCACCCCACCGATCACTGCATCGAGCGCACGTCCTGCCGCTGCTTTCGAAATGTCGGCCTGCTGTGCGATGTGATCGATCAGTTCCGTCTTGTTCATTCCAAGCCCCCGAGAATGTTATTGCGCAAATCGTGCCGGCTGCTCTGCAGCGCGCCTTCGTGACACGGCACGGCAAAGATGCCGAGCCAGCCAATTAGAATTGGCCGAAACCCTTGTGTCAAGCGGGGTTGAGCCGGATGGAGGGGGCCTGGCGACGCGTTTTCGGTCACCAGATATTGCCGTGGATCGATGCGCGCACAACCATCGAACTTCGCGCAGCATGAACTCAAAGCGTTTAACTATTGCGTTCGCGCAAAGAAAAAGCCCGCGGACGAAACCGCGGGCTTGATGTCAGGCAACAACCGTTAAAGATGCTTAATGCTTGACGACTTCCGTCGTCGTGCCGCCTTCTTTCGCCGCATCTGCTGCAACGGGAGCAGCCTTCGGTTCTTCTTCGACGATGGGCTGCGGTACACGTTCGAGCGCGAGTTCGAGCACCTTGTCGATCCAGCGGACCGGCACGATTTCGATAGCGTTCTTCACGTTGTCCGGAATGTCCGTCAGATCCTTGACGTTCTCTTCCGGAATCAGCACCAGCTTGATGCCGCCGCGATGCGCCGCGAGCAACTTCTCTTTCAACCCACCGATCGGCAGCACCTCGCCACGCAGCGTGATTTCACCCGTCATCGCGACATCAGCGCGAACCGGAATGCCGGTCAGCACCGACACCAGCGCCGTGGTCATCGCGATACCGGCGGACGGACCGTCCTTCGGCGTCGCGCCTTCCGGCACGTGGATGTGAATGTCCCGCTTCTCGAACGCTTCGTCCTTCACGCCCAGACGGAGCGAACGCGAACGAACCACCGAGCGCGCCGCTTCCACGGATTCCTTCATCACGTCACCGAGCGAACCCGTGCGAATCACGTTGCCCTTACCCGGCATCACCGCAGCTTCGATGGTCAGCAGATCGCCGCCCACTTCCGTCCACGCGAGACCCGTGACCTGGCCAACCTGATTTTCCTTGGCAGCCAGACCGAAGTCGTACTTGCGCACGCCGAGGAACGTATCGAGATTGCCGCCGTCGACCTTCACCGCGCCTTCCGCCTTCTTCAGCAGAAGCATCTTCACGACCTTGCGGCAGATCTTCGAAATTTCACGCTCGAGCGAACGAACGCCCGCTTCACGCGTGTAGTAACGAATGATGTCGCGGATCGCGGTTTCAGTCACATCGACCTCGCCTTCCTTGAGGCCGTTGTTCTTCTTTTGCTTGGGCAAAAGATAACGTTGCGCGATGCTGACCTTCTCGTCTTCCGTGTAACCCGACAGACGGATCACTTCCATCCGGTCGAGCAACGGCGGCGGGATATTCAGCGAGTTCGACGTCGCCACGAACATCACGTCCGACAGGTCGAAGTCGACTTCGACGTAGTGGTCGGCGAACGTATGGTTCTGTTCCGGATCGAGCACTTCCAGCAATGCCGACGACGGATCGCCGCGGAAATCCATACCCATCTTGTCGACTTCGTCGAGCAGGAAGAGCGGATTACGCACGCCGACCTTGGTCAGGCTTTGCAGGATCTTGCCCGGCATCGAACCGATATACGTCCGGCGGTGACCGCGGATTTCCGCTTCGTCACGCACGCCACCGAGCGCCATCCGCACGAACTTGCGGTTCGTCGCACGCGCGATGGACTGACCCAGCGACGTCTTACCGACACCCGGAGGCCCAACGAGGCACAGGATCGGCGCCTTGACCTTCTCGACACGTTGCTGGACCGCGAGATACTCGAGAATGCGCTCTTTCACTTTCTCGAGACCAAAGTGGTCTTCGTCGAGCACGCGTTCCGCATTCGACAGGTCGTTGTTGACCTTGCTCTTCTTGCGCCACGGCAAGCCGATCAACGTGTCGATGTAGTTACGCACGACCGTCGCTTCCGCCGACATCGGCGACATCAGCTTGAGCTTTTTCAGCTCCGCGTCGGCCTTCTTCTTCGCTTCCTTCGGCATGCGCGCGGCGGTGATGCGCTTCTCGAGTTCTTCGAGATCCGCACCTTCTTCACCTTCGCCCAGTTCCTTCTGGATCGCCTTGACCTGTTCGTTCAGGTAGTACTCGCGCTGACTCTTTTCCATCTGACGCTTAGACACGCGTCCACGGATGCGCTTTTCGACCTGAAGGATGTCGATCTCGGCTTCGAGTTGCGCGAGCAGATGCTCGAGGCGCTCGATGACCGGGAACATCTCGAGGATGTGCTGCTTCTGGTCGAGCTTCAGCGGAAGATGCGCGGCGATCGTGTCGGCCAGTCGGCCGGCTTCGTCGATACCCGACAACGAGGTCAGGATTTCCGGCGGGATCTTCTTGTTGAGCTTCACGTACTGATCGAACTGCGACACGATCGCGCGACGCAGCGCTTCAGTTTCAGCGCTGTCGGCGTGGTCGGGTTCGAGCGGCATGACTTCGCACGAGAACTGGGTTTCCTGTTCTTCGATCGAAATCGTCTTGGCGCGCTGCAAGCCTTCGACGAGCACCTTCACGGTGCCGTCCGGCAGCTTCAGCATTTGCAGGATGTTGGCGATACATCCCACTTCGTACATGTCTTTTTCAGTCGGCTCGTCTTTCGCCGCGGTCTTTTGAGCGACCAGCATGATGTGCTTGCCGCCCTCCATCGCCACTTCGAGGGCCTTGATGGATTTCGGGCGCCCCACGAAGAGCGGGATCACCATGTGCGGGAAAACTACGACATCACGCAGCGGGAGCAGCGGAAGCGTGGTGTGTTCCGGCGGGAGGAGTTGGGTTCCTGACATTTCATTTCCCCATGAATGGAATCAAGTCGTTCAGTAATTAAGGCCGGCAGAAACAATTGCAAGCCTAAGCGCGTGGGAAAAGTTCAGTGACACCAAAAAAGAGTCCGTCGTAACCACACGATAAACGAAAAAAGCCGTTCACGTTGCCATGAACGGCTTTTTTTGCAAATCGCGGAAAGCCGATCAGTTCGAACCCGCGACCTTTGGTGCGTCTTCGTAGATCAGCAACGGTTTGCCGTCGCCGTCGATGACGTTGTCGTCGATGATGACCTTACTGACGCCTTTCATCGTTGGCAACTCATA
This sequence comes from Paraburkholderia sp., assembly GCF_028283785.1. Lineage (GTDB taxonomy): Bacteria > Pseudomonadota > Gammaproteobacteria > Burkholderiales > Burkholderiaceae > Paraburkholderia. The sequence continues at coordinate 1,453,916 of NZ_JAPWKB010000019.1, forward strand.
CATAACGTCAAGCAACGCCTGTTCCAGTATCGAACGCAGACCGCGTGCACCCGTTTTACGGCGAATCGCCTTGCGTGCAACTGCCTGCAATGCGGCCGGGCGGATTTCCAGCTCGACCCGTTCCATACCGAACAGCTTGTGATACTGCTTGACCAGCGCGTTCTTCGGCTCGACGAGAATCGTCATCAACGCGGCTTCGTCCAGCTTGCCAAGCGTTGCGACCACCGGCAGACGACCGATCAACTCCGGAATCAGACCGAACTTGATCAGATCTTCCGGCTCGGTTTCGCGCAGCACTTCGCCCGCGTCGCGTTCCTGCTTGCTCTTGACGCTCGCGCCGAAACCAATGCCCGTCTTTTCCGTACGATCGACGATCACCTTTTCGAGGCCGTCGAAAGCGCCACCGCAGATAAACAGGATGTTCGTCGTGTCGACCTGGATGAAATCCTGGTTCGGATGCTTGCGACCGCCTTGGGGCGGCACCGACGCCATCGTGCCCTCGACGAGCTTCAGCAGCGCTTGCTGAACGCCCTCGCCCGACACGTCGCGCGTGATGGACGGGTTGTCGGATTTACGGCTGATCTTGTCGATTTCGTCGATGTAGACAATGCCGCGCTGCGCTTTGTCGACTTCGTAATTGCAGTTCTGCAGCAGCTTCTGAATGATGTTTTCGACGTCTTCACCGACATAACCGGCTTCGGTCAACGTCGTTGCGTCGGCAATCACGAACGGCACGTTCAGAAGACGTGCAAGCGTCTGCGCGAGCAAGGTCTTGCCGGAACCCGTCGGGCCGATCAGCAGGATGTTGCTCTTCGACAGCTCGATTTCGTCTTTCTTGTCGAGGTGCTTCAGGCGCTTGTAGTGGTTGTACACCGCTACCGCGAGGATTTTCTTCGCGCGTTCCTGGCCGATCACGTATTGATCGAGGATTTCGCGGATTTCCTGCGGACTCGGCAGATCGGACTTGGACAAGCCCGCTTCGATACCCGCACCGGCAGCTTCGTCGCGGATGATTTCGTTGCACAGGTCGATACATTCATCGCAGATGAATACCGACGGGCCGGCAATCAGTTTCTTGACTTCATGCTGGCTCTTGCCGCAAAACGAGCAATACAACAGCTTTTCGCTGTTAGAACCTTTTTTGTCCGCCATAGATGTGTGAGCCTCCGGACACTCGATTACATAATACGCCGTTTGCTGTCGCCCCGCCGACGCTGAGGACGAGCTGGACTTAACGGCGTTTGCCGCAGGCGCTCGGACGAATGTTGATTATTTCACAACCGTTCCGACAGCGTTTTTGCCCCTATTCACCACTGGGTTTCAGTGGCTGGAAAGGGCAAAAACGAACGGGATCACGGGCGTTTGTGCAGCACCTGATCGACCAGACCGTATGCCTGAGCGTCGTCGCCGGACATGAAGTTGTCGCGGTCGGTGTCGCGGGCGATACGTTCGACCGGTTGGCCGGTGTGATGCGCGAGCAGCTGGTTCAGACGCTCTTTCAGGTACAGGATTTCGCGTGCCTGAATTTCGATGTCCGACGCCTGACCGCGGGCGCCGCCCAACGGCTGGTGGATCATGACGCGCGCGTTGGGCAGCGTGAAACGCTTACCCTTTGCGCCCGCGGCCAGCAGGAATGCACCCATGCTGGCGGCAAGGCCCATACACAGCGTCGATACATCGGGCTTGATGAACTGCATCGTGTCGTAAATCGCCATACCGGCCGACACCGATCCGCCCGGGCTGTTGATGTACAGGCTGATGTCCTTGTCCGGATTTTCGCTTTCCAGGAACAGCAACTGCGCGACGACGAGGTTCGCGGTCTGGTCGTTGACTTCGCCGACCAGAAACACCACGCGCTCCTTCAGCAGACGCGAGTAGATATCGTACGAACGCTCACCGCGGCCGCTCGTTTCCACGACGATCGGCACGAGTCCGAGCGCCTGCGCTTCGAGGTCCCGATCCCGTTGGGAGGTCATCGTGTCCAGCATTTGAGCGCGAAAGGTCATGCAATGGATCCTTTGTCTGGAAATATTATTCGTACTGGACAAGTGAGTCCGGCGGCGCGGTATTCAAGTGCGCAACCCCAGCGCAAGCCGCGCAAATACACAGGCGCGGCCACACAGCACAAAAAAACGGCGTGCGGGCCGTCGCTCCGACAGCCGGCACGCCATTGCAGCGATGCTTACGCTTGCGCGGTTGCGCTTGCCAGCTCTTCGAAGCTCACTTCCTTGTCCGTCACCTTGGCCTTGCCGAGAACGAAATCGACGACGTTGGCTTCAACGACGTACGCTTCCATTTCTGCAAGACGCTGCTGGTTCGAATAATACCAGCGGACGACTTCCTTCGGGTCTTCGTAGCTTTTCGCGAACTCGTCGACTTCCGCGCGGATCTGCTCCGGCTTGGCTTGCAGTTCGTTGGCCTTGACCAACTCGGCCAGCACGAGGCCCAGCTTCACGCGACGCTCGGCCTGTTCCTTGAACATTTCAGCCGGGATCGGTGCGTCGGCTGCGTTCGGCACGCCGCGCTGTTGCAGATCCTGACGAGCCATTTCGACCAGACGTTGCTGATCCTGCTCGATCAGTGCGTTCGGCACGTCGAGTTCGGAAATCTTCAGCAGTGCGTCCATCACCTGGTTCTTGACGATAGCTTGCGTGCGACGCTTCGCTTCGCGTTCCAGGTTGTCCTTGATCTCGCCGCGCATCTTGGTCAGATCGCCGTCTTCGATGCCGAGCGACTTCGCGAAGTCGGCGTCGATTTCCGGCAGATGCGGCCATTCGATCTTCTTCATCGTGATCGTGAATTGCGCCGTCTTGCCTGCCACGTCCTTGCCGTGATAGTCAGCCGGGAATGCCAGATCGAATTCGCGTGCTTCGCCGACCTTCAGGCCGAGCGCCGCTTTTTCGAATTCCGGCAGCATGCGGCCTTCGCCGAGCACGAATGCGAAGTCGTCAGCGCTGCCGCCTTCAAATGCAACGCCTTCCAGCATGCCGACGAAGTCGACCGTCACGCGATCGCCGTCTTTTGCTGCGGTGTCCGAGCCGCCGTCGCCATGCTCGCCAGCGTCGCCGCGTGCGTGGAAATGGACGCGCTGCTTGCGCAGGATGTCCAGCGTGCGGTCGATTTCCGCTTCGCTGATCGACGTGGTCGTGCGTTCGATTTCAGCCGTGGCGACGTCGCCCAGCTTCACTTCCGGATAGACCTCGAAGGTCGCGTCGAATGCGTAATCGCCTTCCGCAGCGTCCGCCTTCGGGGCGAAGCTCGGTTGACCCGCCACGCGCAGGTTCTCGGTGCGGCTGATGTCGAAGAATTCTTTGCCGACCTTGTCGCTCAGCACTTCGGCTTCCACCTGGCCCGAATACTGTTGCGTGACCATCTTGAGCGGCACCTTGCCCGGGCGGAAACCCGGCATGCGCACGTTCTTCGCCAGTTGGCGGATACGCGAGTCCACTTCCTTCTGCACGGCATCCTTCGGCAGGGAAATCGTTACGCGGCGTTCGAGCTTGCCGAGGTTTTCAACAACGTTAGCCATGGCTTCAATCGTCCTAAAATTATTCGAGCGAATCAGTTATCTTTTCCGTGCCGCTTTCGATGTCGCTTCGCACCGTTCGCGCGCCTGCGCCGCGGGCTCACAGGCCGCCGACGGCACGGTTGGGGCCTAAAGAGCCGAATATTTTAGCAAACTATTTGCGCGACAAGCCGGATTCGACATCAGCGCATGCTTTTTTGTCCGGTTGAGCATCGTTTGGGGCCATTTTTCCGTTATTTTTCGCCAGGTTAGGCATTCGCAAGCGGAACCGGACATCGTCACCGGTGTACAACCCACCGTGCCGACAGCACGTGATGCGGGTACGCAGAACCCGTTTCCACCACCGCTGGACCACAGCGAGCGCGCCATCGCGCAACCTGTTTGCGCCGCGCACGCCAGATCGCAGCCCGCACGCGCCATCGATTCCGGCTATGCCTTCCGGCCTATTTAGCGACGGGCACGCTGCTGATAAGCTACAACGGCGCTGCAATAACAGCGTTTGCAAGCTGCAGCGGCCCTGTCGAGCCGCACGACTCACGCTACATTCCGATTTCGCACCGATACAAGCCGACCCAAGCCGACATCACCTCATACCAACTTCAAGAGACACCATGCCGAATCACCCGCTTTCGCCCGTTGTCGTCATTGCTCCTGACTCGTTCAAAGGTTCGCTGAGCGCCGAACAGGTCGCGCAGGCCATTGCCGCAGGCATCCAGCGCGCGCGCCCCGACGCGACCGTGCGTTTGTGCCCGATGGCCGACGGCGGCGAAGGCACGCTCGACGCGCTGCTGTCGGGCGGCGGCGAGCGTCGGCGTTTGACGGTGCGCGGTGCGGCAGGTCCGGTGCGCGAGGCGATCTCCGGCCTGCTCGCAGACGGCAGCGCGGTCGTGGAGACAGCGGAAATCGTCGGGATTACCGACCCGGTCGGCATGGGCGTGCCGGTCGACGCGCGCAGCACGCGCGGGATGGGCGAAGCGATTCGCGCGCTGCTCGACGCGGGCGTGCGGCGCTTTTATACGTGGCGCTGGGCGGCAGCAGCACGAACGATGGCGGTGCCGGCCTGCTCGCGGGCCTCGGCATGAAGCTCTACGACGACCGCGACGCCGAACTCGAACCCGTTCCGGCGCAGCTTGCGCGGGTCGCGCGGATCGACGTATCGCAACTCGATGCGCGGCTCGCCGGCGCCCGCTTCATCGGCATGTCGGATGTCGACAACCCGCTGACCGGCGACCACGGTGCGACTGCCGTCTTCGGTCCGCAAAAAGGCGTGCAGCCGGATCAGATCGCGTCGATCGATGCGGCGCTCGGCCATTTCGCCGACCTGCTGGAACCCGCGCTCAACCGGCGCGCACGCGATCTGCCAGGCGCGGGCGCCGCCGGCGGGCTCGGCTTCGCGCTGCATATGCTCGGCGCGCAATTCGAGCCGGGCGCGGAAACCGTCGCGCGCCAGCTTCGGCTCGACGACGCGCTGCAAGGCGCGAACTGGCTGATCACCGGCGAAGGCCGCTCGGACGCGCAGACGCTGCACGGCAAGGCGCCCTTCATCGCGTGTCAGCATGCGCAGGCGGCGGGCGTGCCGGCCACGCTGCTATCGGGCGCGGTCGATGGCGACGCGCTACCGCGTCTGTCGGAGTATTTCAGTGGATGCTTCTCGCCGGCACCTGGGCCGATCACGCTCGACACCGCGATCCGCGAAGCCGCACGTTTGCTGACCAACGAAGCCGAGCAGTTGACGCGCATGAAGTACGGTCCGCGTTGACCGTCGCGACGGATACGGCAACAATCGGGCAAGCAGTGGAACTGCGAAGAAAAGCCGACCGGGCAAGTATCAGGTCAGTCCTGAACCCGGCCCGGGCACGCTTCGCAACCACACTGCAAGATCGGCAATCACCGTAGCGCCAGGACCGTCTCCACTTACGACCGGGAGCATCATGAAGGCCTCCGCCAAAGCCGGACTCGAGCAGTTTTTGACGTACCGTCTTCATGTGCTCAACAAGTTGGCCGAACGTGGCATCGGCGAGCGTTATCAGACGAAACTGGGCGTCACGTTGCCGGAAGCGCGCGTGATTGCGTCGGTCGGATCCTTCGGTCCGTTTTCGATCATGGATCTCGCGCGACACGCGAACCTCGACAAGAGCCAGGCAAGCCGCGCCGCCGAAGCGTTGATCGGCCAGAATCTGATGGCGCGCGAAACCAGCACGCTCGACGGTCGCGTCGTACTGGTCTCGCTGACAACCGACGGCCGCGCGTTGTATCGCAAGATCATGCCGATCGCACGCAAGTGGAATCTCGATCTGTTCGATTGTCTCGACGAAAGCGAACATGCCGCCCTCAGCGACGCGCTCGACAAGGTGATCGCGAGCGCGCAGCGGCGTATGGAGTGAGCGCGCGGCGCTTCGACCGCAATCGACTGCATGTCACGACGTGCGGTGCAAGCGGCGTCCGGCGCCGCGCATCGCACGCCTCTAAACGCTGAACCGTTCAGCCCACCAACCCGCTGCTGAACGCGCGCTGCCGCAACAAGCCGAGCACCGCGTCGCAGAACGGCGTCGGTATATCGAGCTTGCGGCCCAACTCGGGGAACACACCCAGAATCGGCTCGATTTCGAGCGGTCGTCCCGCTTCGAAATCCTGCAACATCGACGTCTTGAACGCACCCAGCTTGCGCGTCATCGCCACCCGCTCGGGCGCACTCATACGCGTGGACAGGCCGAGCCGCCGACCGATCGCGTCGGCCTCTTCCATCATTCGCAAGATCAGCGCATGTGTCATCGGATCGTCGAGCAGTTGGTCTGCGGTTGAACCGCTCAACACGCTGAGCGGATTCATGTTCATGTTGCCCCACAGCTTCGCCCACACTTCGGTGCGGATATCGTCGGTGGCGGCGACGTCGAAGCCGCCCGCCTGCATCGCCGATGCAAACGCGTGCGCCGCGTCCGACGTCGCTGCGAGCGGCGCGCCGATAATCAGCTGATTGCCGCGCCCGCGACGAATCACGCCCGGCGCATCGGTCGACGACGACAGATGCACGACACACCCCACCGACTGCGCCGGCGACAACGCCGCCGACACCGCGCCGCCCGGATCGACCGCCTCGATATGCCGACCGGCCAGCGGTCCGCTCAGATCATGCAGAAACCACCACGGCAAGCCGTTCATCGCCGCGACGATCGTCGTTTGCGGACCTATCATCGGCGTGAGGCTCGCCGCGATCGCCGGCAGCGCTTGCGCCTTCAATGCCACCACCACGAAATCCTGCTCGCCGAGCGCGCCGGCATCGTCGTTCGCGACGACCCGCGCGACATACTCGCTTTGCGCATCGACGATACGAATGCCGTCTGCGCGAATCGCGTCGAGCGTCTTGCCGCGCGCGAGCACGCCGACCGCGTGCCCCGCGCGTTCCGCCGCCGCCGCGATCAACCCGCCTATCGCGCCCGCGCCAACCACTGCCGTACGAACTTGCCGTGAACTCATCGTTTGCATCACTCTTTGTAGGATGGATCGATCCGCTCGACCTGCCGCAGCAGCGCGTCGAGTACGTCCTGCCCCGCGCCGTGACGCGGGTCGAACTGCAACGAATCGCGCGTGCAGCGTGCGGCGATGTCGTCGGAAATCATGCGCGGCGCGCCGAAGGCGGCCGTCGCGAGTTGAATCTCGCACGCGCGATTGAGCGTCCACAAACGCGCGAACGCCTGCGCGATGGTCGAGCCCATCGACAGCAAGCCGTGATTGCGCAAGATCATCAGGCGTCTGTCGCCGAGATTGGCGACCAGTCGCGGACCTTCGTCATCGTGAATCGTGATGCCTTCGAAGTCGTGATACGCGACCATGCCGTGCAATTGCGCCGAATAGAAATTGGAGTTTTCCAGCCCGGCTTGCGAGCACGCCACGGCGAGTCCGGCGGTCGTGTGCGTGTGCATCACGCAATGCGCGTCGGGCAGCGCGCGATGCAAGGCCGCGTGCACGACGAAACCCGCCGGATTCGCCCGATACGCCGTGTTGCCGATCACGTTGCCATCCAGATCGATCTTGACGAGGTTCGACGCGCGCACTTCCGTGTAGTGCAAACCGAAGGGATTGATCAGAAAGTGCCGCTGCGGACCGGGCACACGCACGGTGATGTGGTTGTAGATCAGTTCGGACCAGCCGAGCATCGCGAACACGCGGTAGGTGCCGGCCAACTGGACGCGTAAGGCGGCTTCGTCGTGCGCGTCGGAATGGCGATGGGGATCGTGGGAAGCGCCTGCGTGATGCGGGTTCAGCAACGCTGCGACATCGGACATGTCTGTCTCCAGAGTGGGCGACGTCGGCGGCGGCCGCGTCGTTTTCTTGGTGTGAGGCGTGCAACGAGGATAGGGAAATTGCGCGACCGCCGCAACCGTGGGCAGCGGGCGCGCCGATACGGCGGCGCGTACCGCAAAGCGGCGGTCGACGCGCTTCGCGAAAACAAAAAAGCCCCGTAAGTCTTTGAACTTACGGGGCTTTTCCAGAATGCATGGTGCGAGGGAGGGGACTCGAACCCCTACACCCTTGCGGGCGTCAGGACCTAAACCTGGTGCGTCTACCAATTTCGCCACCCTCGCAGCCGAATCAACTGCACAGACCGCATGCGCGTTGTTCGATGTGTGGCTCGCCTTCGCGACACGCTCACCTTTCAATCCGATGAACGCCGCCTCAAAAGCGTAAGCGCGAGATTCTAACCGATCGGCCTGCAGTTGTGTACATTTGCCAAAGCGATGTCGATGCTACAATTTTTGGTTGCCCGGCAGCGGTCTTTGCCTTTATTTGTCTGCTGCCCGTCGCCTGCCCCACGCGTGTCCACGCCTTTCCACATTCACCGCACCAAGACGGCCTCCCTAGTGAACTTCGACGAATACTGCCAGCAGAAAGCGGCGCCCGCCGGATCCAGCACCTATTACGCGCTTCGGCAGGCGCCAGCCGCCCGCCAGCCGCTGCTGACCGCCCTGTTTGCACTGCGTCGGGAGTTCGAGGAGACGGTCAAGGAAACCAGCGATCCGACCATCGGCCGGACCAAGCTCGCGTGGTGGCAAAAGGAACTCGCCGGTTTGGCCGAAGGCAATCCGACGCACCCGGTGTCGAAAGCGATCGCCGCGCATCTGGGCAGCACGCAAGCCGTCGCGGACGAATATCCGGCCATCCAGACCTTGCTCGCCGGCTTCGAGATGGATCTGGACCAGGCGCGCTATCTCGACTTTCCGAACTTGCGACGCTACCTGCACGGCGTGGGCGGCAACTTTGCCGCGCTGATCGCACGCGGCACCGCGAACGCGCCCGGCCAGGCCGCGAGTTGGGCCGAGCCGCTGGGCGAAGCCCTGCTGCTCGCGCAATGCGTCGTCGAACTCGGCGACGATGCGCGCCACGGCCGCATCTATATTCCGATCGACGAGATGCAGCGCTTCAACGTGACCGCAGCGGACTTGATCAACCGCAAATATTCCGACGCGTTCTTCGACATGATGCGGTTCCAGACAACCCGCGCGCGCGATGCAATCACGACCGCGCTGGCCGCGATTCCGTCCACCGAACGTCGCACGCAACGCACGTTGCGCGCGCTGGCCGCGCTGGCGCTCGCGTTGCTCGACGAGATCGAGCGCGACGGCTATCACGTGCTGCATCAGCGGATCGCGCTGACGCCGATCCGCAAGCTGTTCATCGCGTGGCGCGGCGCGCGCCGGGGTTAAGCGCCGGGCTTCAGCGTCCGCACTCAACACCGCAACGGGCGCCAGCGTTCCGCACGCGCCACTACACGCGCAGCAACGGCAGCGGCTCGAAACGCTGCTGCAACACCGCGCTCGCATCCAGTCCCCACCACGGCCCGAGCACCGTTGCATACAACTGCCGGAAATCGACGCCGACCGGCAGATTGCCGTTGCCGTCGAGTCTCGCAAGCATCGGCGGCAGGCCATATAAACCGCCCCGCACGCGACCACCGGTCACGAAATGCGGTGCGACGGTACCGTGATCCGTGCCGTTGCTCTGATTCTCTCGCGCGCGCCGCCCGAACTCCGCATACGTCATCACCAGCGTGTCGTCCCAACGGCCCAGTTCGGTCAGCGCCGATTTCATCGCCACCAGCCCGTCCGCGAATTGCCTGAGCAACGACGCCTGCTGCGCCGGCTGATTCTGATGCGTATCGAAACCATTCAACGTCAGCCGGATCACGGCGACGCCCTGCCCTTCGACCGGCGTATGGTGTGACGTCTCACCAGCCGCGAGCACCTGCATCGCAGTTTTGATCGACGTGCCGAACGCGCCCGCCGGAAAGCGTGTTTCGAATGAAAACTGCATCGCAGCGCCGCTCGGAGCCGCTTTATCTCGAGGCGTGCTGGCGGATGTGTTGCCATCGATCGATGCCGGACGCAAACGGACGGCCGCCTGCACGATCTCATTTTCGACGTCGAGAATATGCGCCAGCGCCGGGTTGCGTTCGTGCAGCGACACGGGCGTCGCGAGCCGCGCCGCCTTGATGAACTGCGCCGGATTGACCAGCGCGACGACGCGCGCGCCATTCGCGAGCGGCCCCATTTCCGCGCTGCCGATCACCACGCCGTCCGCGACAAAGGTGGACGGCACCGCACGTTGCGCGAACGCGCGCGTCAACCAGCCTTCGCGCAAATATTGATCGGCGCGCGATGCCGTGTCCCAGATTTCGATCGAACGGAAATGCGACAGGTTCGGCTGCGCGTAACTGACGCCCTGCACGATGGCGAGTTGCTGCGCCTGCCACAACGGCATCAGCGGCTGCAACGCGGGATGCAGCGCGGTGCGTTCGTCGAGCGCGATGGCCTGATCACGCCGGATGCCGATATTTTTGCGCAGCTGATAGTAGAGCGGATCGGCGTACGGAATCACCGTGTTGAGGCCGTCGTTACCGCCTTTCAGCTCGATCAGGATCAACAGGTTGTCGTACGGCCCGCGTGCGGCCGACATCGACGCGCGACTCGCCGCATCCCGCTCTTGCGCGCAGAACGCCGGTGGCAGCCAGAGCCCGGCACCAGCTGCGGCGGTCATCGAAAGAAACGTGCGTCGTTTCATGCTGCACCTCGTCGAAGCCGCGAGTGTCGGACGGGTCGGCCCGGGCTGATTCACGTGATCATTTCAACTGATACGCCGGGTCCATCAACAGCGCCTCCAGATACGCACTCGCACTCGACGCCGTGTCGATCGCATCGACGGGGGCGAACGGCAACACCGCGTGCTGCATCTGAAGCTCGGCGGACAATCCGGCCGGTTCGGCAGGCGATGCGCCGTAAGACGCAAGCCAGCCTTCGATGTCGAACCGCATGCCGCGCTGACGCACGCGCGGCGTCGCCGCAGTTCCCGCGATGCCCGCCGTCATGGTCGCCGTCGGGCCCGGCGGCCCAACGCTTTCCGTCGAACGAAACAGCCGCTCGACGAACTGCTTGCGCGCGAGCAACGTCGAGCTATTGATCCATGTCGAGCCGCCCGGCCAACCTTTGACATTCGGCGGATAAAACAGGTTTTCGCCGAAGCTGCGAATCGTGCCGGCGAGCGCGAGACTGGACGACGCACTGTCATCGTAGCCGACATCGAACGCCCGCATCGTTCCGATCGTGAACTCGACCGGCGACTTCACCAGCACGCCGCGATTGACCGGGTTCCAGAACGCATCGCCCAGAAACAGCGCGCGCAACGCGACCTTGATATCGTAGCCGCTCGCCTGAAAGCGCGCGGCGATCGGCGCGACCTGGTTCGGGTCGGGCGTGTCCGACACGAACTCGCGCCACAACTTGCCGACGATAAACGTCGCGGTTTGCGGCTGCGCGAGCAGGATATCGAGCACGTCGTCGCCGTCGAACCGGCCGCTATGACCCAACACGGTCTTGATATCGTCGTCATGCAGCGCGGCGCGCGAAATATACGCGCCGGTGTCGGGATCGACGCTCCAGCCGGTGTACGCGCGCGCCGCTTCCGACACGTCCCGCTGCGTGTACTGCCCTTCGCCGAGCGTGAACAGTTCCATCGCTTCGCGACGCGAAATTTTCGTTGGGCTTGCCTTTGCGATTGGACGCGCCGTCGAGATACAGCAGCATCGCCGGATCTTTCGCGACGTCATGCAGCATCGCGTCGAAATGGCCGAGCGCGTCGTGACGAAGCAGCCGGTTCTGGCGCGCGGCCAGTTGCGGGTACGGGACCTTGTCCTCGCCCGAGGTGAAGTGGTTATGCCAGAACAACGTCATGCGCTCGGTCAGCGGCGATGGCGTGACCCGCATCTCCTGCACCCACCACGCGCGCAACCCGTCGTAGCGTTGGCGACGCAGACGCTCCGCGTCGCGGCGTTGTTCGGCGCTCCATGACTTGCGTTCATCGCGCGATGGCAACGCTTCGTCGATCCACGCGGGCATCGGCGTCAGCGCATCGTCGCGGGTCTCGTGGAGCACGCGCTCGACCGCCTCTTCACGCGTGAGGCCGACGTATCGCGCGAGTTCGGCACGGTCGGGCGCAAAGCCGATGCGCGTCAGAAAGAAGCGCGCGTCGTCGGCATCGAGCAGGGTTTCGTCTTGCGACGGCACGCGCGGATGCGTGGTCACGTGTTTTGCACGCGTGACCGCGGCTGACGACGCCCACGCGGACGAAGCCGTGACGACCGTGACGACCGTAACGACTGCTACGACCGCGATCAGCGCCGCGAGACGAAGCGCATCGACGAACACTCTGGCGCACGATGACATGGCCGGCGATCCGTAAAAATCGAACGAGGTTGATCCGGAACGGGCGAGACCGGTTACGCGGGCGCGCAAAGGTCCGGTAAGACTATCGATCATCAACGACACGCAGCAGATATGCGTTGACGCGAGCGACGGGAAAGGCGGAAATGTGGGCGGCGATGCGCACGTGCGCATGGCGCGCGACGACGGGAAACACAGGCGTGGCCTGCGTTGGACAGCGCCTAGCGCTTGTAGAGATCGCGGACCGCGTCTTCGATATGCTGACGCAACAGGCGGCGTTCATCGGGGGTCATGTGACCATCGCGACGACGTTGATCGAGATCTGTGGGAACTGCAGTGCGGAACATGACGTCTGATGCTAGGCGGTCGTGACTCGCGTAACGCGGTTGACGCGCCTGGCGCGGCAAGCTGCCGCTATTCGGACGGGACGGACGCGGGATAACCAGCCGGTCAGGAGAAGGCTGAGCATAAACGGGTCTGTGTACGAACGTGCCCGCGAGTGTGCCGGCGACAGCAAGCGCAATGACGCGCAGCCGTACGTTCGGCCAAACCCCTCCCTTCATCTTTTTCCCTTCGTGGTGCGGCAACCGGCTACCTTTAATGCGTGTGCAGACCCCGGGTGAAACCGGGTGCGAGAGTGTTTGTCGAATGAAGTATCCACCGAACAGCCGCATTCAGTAAAGGAGTCTACCTGTGCACGCTTTACGTCGTGCCACAGGACGGGTAAATTTTGTAACTGACTGTAACCCCATAAATGGTGCGACCGCGCACCCCTTTCTAATCGCGCTAAGATGCCGCTCATGGAAACCAAAAACCCTTCGAAAATCCTCGTCGTCGACGACGATCCGCGTCTGCGCGATCTGCTGCGCCGTTACCTCGGAGAACAAGGCTTCAATGTCTACGTCGCTGAGAATGCGCCGTCGATGAACAAATTGTGGGTGCGAGAGCGCTTCGATCTGCTCGTGCTCGACCTGATGCTGCCCGGCGAAGACGGTCTGTCCATCTGCCGCCGTCTGCGTGGCAGCAACGACCGCACGCCGATCATCATGCTGACCGCCAAGGGCGAAGACGTCGATCGCATCGTCGGTCTGGAGATGGGCGCGGACGACTACCTGCCCAAGCCGTTCAATCCGCGCGAACTGGTCGCGCGAATTCACGCGGTGCTGCGTCGTCAGTCGCCATCCGAATTGCCCGGCGCGCCGTCGGAAACAACGGAAGTGTTCGAATTCGGCGAGTTCGCGCTGAATCTGGCCACCCGCACGTTGACCAAGGCCGGCCAGGAAATCCCGCTCACCACCGGCGAATTCTCGGTGCTGAAGGTGTTCGCGCGTCATCCGCGTCAGCCGCTGTCGCGTGAAAAGCTGATGGAACTGGCTCGCGGCCGTGAATACGAAGTGTTCGACCGCAGTCTCGACGTGCAAATCTCGCGTCTGCGCAAACTGATCGAACCGGATCCGGGCAGCCCGCGCTTCATCCAGACCGTTTGGGGTCTTGGCTACGTCTTCATTCCTGACGGCGCGGCCTGATTGAACCTTTGCGTTTGCTTCCGCTTCGCGTTTTCCACGTTTTCCAACAAGAAGGGCCCATGCGGATCGACCGGCGCCTCCTGACGCTCGCGTTCGGTGGCCTTTTCTGGCGGACCTTTCTGCTGATCGCGCTGTTGATCGCAGTCAGTCTCGCCGCGTGGTTCCAGAGCTTCCGGGTGATCGAACGCGAGCCGCGCGCACAGCGCGTGGCTTTGCAGCTGGTCGCCATCGTGAAGCTCACGCGCACCGCACTCCTCTATTCCGATCCCGATCTGCGGCGCGCACTGCTGCAGGATCTGGAGAGCAATGAAGGGGTGCGCGTGTACCCGCGCGAAACCAGTGACAAATACCACCTGCAACCGGACGAATCGCTGAACCGGCTGATCGAACACGACATTCGCGGCCGCCTCGGCGACGACACCGTGATCGCGCAGTCCGTCAACGATATTCCCGGCGTGTGGATCAGCTTCAAGATCGACGACGACGACTACTGGGTCGCACTCGACCGCGATCAGCTCGACAACGCCACCGGCCTCCAATGGGCCGGCTGGGGCGTGTTCGCGCTCGCGCTGTCGCTGTTCGGCGCGGCGTTCATCACGAGTCTGGTGAACCGGCCGTTCGCGCGACTCGCGATCGCCGCGCGCAAGGTGGGTTCGGGGCAATCGCCTGAGCCCTTACCCGAGCGCGGCATGGGCGTCGCCGCCGAAACCAATCGAAGCTTCAACCAGATGGTGCAGGATCTCGAACAGCTCGAAGCGGACCGCGCATTGATGCTGGCCGGGATTTCGCACGACCTGCGCACGCCGCTCGCGCGCTTGCGGCTCGAAACCGAAATGAGCCCGTCGGATCAGGCCACCAAGAACGCGATGGTCGACGATATCGAACAGATGGACATGATCATCGGGCGCTTCCTCGATTACGCGCGGCCGGTGCAACGTGTGCCGGAACCGGTCGATCTGTCGGTGATCGCGGGCGAACTCGCCGCACGCGTGGCCAATGAAGACGGCATGCGGCTGATCACGCGGCTCGCGCCGTCGGCGGTGATCGAGGCGGACGAGACCGATATGCGTCGCGTGATCGGCAATCTGATCGAAAACGCGCGCAAATACGGTCTGAGCGACACCGACGGCATTCCGCACGTGATTCTCGAAACCCGCGTCTCGCATTCGCGGGTCGAACTGTCGGTGGTGGACGAAGGCCCGGGCATCCCCGAAGACCAACTCGCGCTTGTCACACGGCCGTTCTATCGTGTGAACTCGGCGCGCACGCAGGCCAACGGCACCGGACTCGGCATGGCCATCGTGCAGCGGCTGGTCAGCCGGTATCGCGGCGCGTTGCGTCTGCGAAACCGCACCCCCGGACCGGGGCTCGAAGTCACGATTGAATTCCCGCTTGCGAAGGGCGTATAGCGGCACACCGTTGCAGTGCCGCTGACGCCCGTCGCCGGCTCCAGACATAGTCGCTATCGACGCAGTGAAAAATAACTATCCACCCCATTAGTCAAAAACTATTGGGCGATAGCGTTGATAGAACTATAGTGTACAGTTCGATGTAACGTGATCGTTACGGCGAACTGGTAGCTTGAACAGGCTGTTTTTTTCAACGTACACAGGAGCAAGCGCATGAAAACCGTGGGCGATAAACTCGAAGCTTTCACCGTCACCGCCGCCAAGCCGGGCTTCAACAATCACGAAGAAAACGGCCAGTCGGCTTTCGAAGACATCACCGAGCAGTCGTTTCCGGGCAAGTGGAAAATCATCTACTTCTATCCGAAGGATTTCACCTTCGTCTGCCCGACTGAAATCGTCGAATTCGGCAAGCTTTCAAAAGACTTCGATGAACGCGACGCCGTGTTGATGGGCGGCAGCGTCGACAACGAGTTCGTCAAACTGGCATGGCGCCGCGAGCACAAAGACCTCGACAAGCTCAACCATTACGCGTTCGGCGACGTCAAGGGCGAGCTGATCGACCAGCTCGGCGTGCGCGACAAGGAAGCGGGCGTCGCACTGCGCGCCACCTTCATCGTCGATCCCGACAACACCATCCAGCACGTTTCCGTGAACAACCTGAACGTGGGCCGTAATCCGGAAGAAGTGCTGCGTATTCTCGACGGTCTGCAAACGGACGAACTCTGTCCGTGCAACCGCGCAGTCGGCGGCGCGACGCTGTAACGCACCACCCGACCGATAAAAAGCCCGCCTCGCTTGCAAAAGCCGCGGGCTTTTTTTAACGGCTTCCGCCAGGAGAATACGTATGGAATTCTTGTCTGCGATTAAAGCGCTCATTCCCGATTACGCCAAAGACATTCGACTGAATCTCGACGGCACGATTGCGCGTTCATCGCTGGAAGGTCACGACGCGGTGGGCGTTGCGCTGGCTGCGGCATTTGCAGCGAAGAGTCCCGCGATCATCGGCGCGATTCGCGAGGCCGGCGTGCTGTCCGCGGAAGAAATCAACGGCGCATTGACCGCCGCGGCATTGATGGGCATGAATAACGTCTGGTATCCGTATGTCGAGATGACCGGCAATGCGGATCTGAAATCGCAACCGGCGCAATTACGGATGAATGCGTACGCGTCGCATGGCGGCGTGGATAAACGCCGCTTCGAAATGTATGCGCTGGCGGCGTCGATTATCGGCAAATGCCATTTCTGTGTGAAATCGCATTTCGAAACGCTGGTCGCCGAGGGTATGAGTTCGACGCAACTGCGGGACGTGGGCCGCATCGCCGCCGTGGTCAACGCGGCTGCGCAGGTGATCGTGGCGGAACAGAAATAACACCGCAATCTCAATGGCCGATGGCGCGCGAAACAATTCCGCGCCATCGACCCGCTGCATCAGTTTTTGATCAGCAATGCGACGGCTTGCGCCTCGATCCCTTCCTTGCGACCGAGATAACCGAGCTTCTCGTTGGTTTTCGCCTTCACGTTGACGCGATCGAGCGGCAAGCCGAGATCCGCCGCGACATTCGCGCGCATCGCGTCGATATGCGGCGCGAGTTTCGGCGCCTGGGCGATAACCGTGCTGTCCACGTTGAGAATCGAAAAACCTGCCGCCGTCACGCGGGCAAAGCATTCGCGCAACAGCACGCGACTATCCGCGCCTTTGAATTGCGCGTCGGTATCGGAGAAATGACGACCGATATCGCCCATCGCCGCCGCACCGAAAATTGCGTCGGTGATCGCGTGCAGCAACACATCGGCGTCGGAATGCCCGAGCAGGCCGCGTTCATAAGGCACCGTCACGCCGCCGATAATCAGCGGCCGACCTTCGACCAGCTGATGCACGTCATACCCTTGTCCGATCCTGAAATCCATATCGTCGAATCCGCCTGTAAATGTGAAGTTGTTTATACCGTGGCCGGCTGGCTCAAAATCGCTTCAGCCAGATCGAAATCTTCCGGATAAGTGACCTTGAAGTTGCGCAAGCTCCCTTGCACGAGCTTCGGCGCATGACCGGACCACTCGATCGCGCTCGCTTCGTCGGTCAGGTCGTGACCGTCGCGCTGCGCGGCCAGAATCGCTTCGCGCAGCATGCCGATGCGGAACATCTGCGGCGTCTGCGCCTGCCAGAGCCCGTCGCGCGATTCCGTGCGGGCAATCCGTGCATCCGTGCCGGGCGCGATGCGCTTGAGCGTATCGGCGACCGGCAACGCCATGATGCCGCCGATCGCGTCGTCTTTCAGCGCGCCGACCAGCGTGCGGATCAGCGCGGGCGTGATGCCGGGCCGCGCGGCGTCGTGCACCAGCACCCAGTCGTCGTCGCGCGCGCCGAATTCGACGAGCGCCTGCAGCCCGTTCAGCACGGACGCCTGCCGCGACGCGCCGCCGCAACGGCGCACCGCAAAGCGCAAACCGGCAAAACGGCGGGCGTCGAAGTGCTGGTCGTCGGGTGCGATCACGACCAGCGTTTGCGCAAATTCGCTGCACGCGTCGAACGCGGCCAGCGAATAATGCAGCAACTGACGGCCGGCCACGCCGCGATATTGTTTGGGCATCGCCGCGCCGGAGCGGCTGCCGGTGCCTGCGCAGGGGATCAAGGCAAAGAGGCGGGAAGTCACAGGTGCGTCGGCTTCAAGTCGAAGTAAAGAACGGATTTTATAATAGGTCCTTCGCGTTCACCCGGCGGCGCGCTTAAACTTGCCGCTTGCCTGCACGCCGCTCTAGTGCGCCCTTACGGCTGCCTCTGCCTCATTTTCTATGCCAGACATCGCCGCTTCATCGCAGTTCAATCCGCCGGTCGCGCTTGTCAAGGCCGGCCAGCGCTTCGCCTTCGACGGCACGCTCGGCTCGTCCGACGCGATGCTGATAGCCCGTTACCACCTCGCGTACCACCAGCAGGTGCCGCTGCTCGCGGTCGTCTGCGCGAGCGCGGTGGACGCGCAACGTCTGTCGCAGGAGATCGGTTTCTTCGCGCCGCAAGCGCGCGTGCGGCTGCTGCCCGACTGGGAGACGCTGCCTTACGATACCTTCTCGCCGCACCAGGATCTCGTGTCCGAGCGTCTCGCGACGCTGCACGACCTCGGCGAAGGACGCTGCGACATCCTGATCGTGCCCGCGACCACCGCGCTGTACCGGATGGCGCCCGCGTCGTTCATGGCCGCCTACACGTTCTCGTTCGGCCAGGGCGAGCGTCTCGACGAAGCAAAGCTGAAGGCGCAACTGACGCTGGCCGGCTATGAACACGTCAGCCAGGTCGTGCGGCCGGGCGAATACTGCGTGCGCGGCTCGCTGCTCGACCTGTTTCCGATGGGCTCGCAGCTGCCGTACCGGATCGACCTGTTCGACGATCAGGTCGATTCGATCCGCGCGTTCGATCCCGACACGCAGCGCAGTCTTTATCCGGTGCGCGACGTGCGGATGCTGCCCGGCCGCGAATTCCCGTTCGACGAAGCCGCCCGCACCGCGTTCCGTAGCCGCTGGCGCGAAGAATTCGAAGGCGATCCGAGCCGTGCGTCGATCTACAAGGACATCGGCAACGGCGTGCCGTCGGCGGGGATCGAGTATTACCTGCCACTGTTTTTTGAAGAAACGGCAACGCTTTTTCACTATTTGCCCGCAGGCGCGCAACTCGCGTTCGTCGGCGATCTCGATGTCGCTATCCGTCGTTTTACGAACGACACCAAACAGCGCCACAACTTCCTGTCGCACGATCGCGACCGGCCAATCCTCGATCCGCAGCGCCTGTTCCTGTCCGACGACGATTTCTTCACGCTCGCCAAGCCGTTTGCGCGGCTCGTGCTGCCGTCGAACGCAGGCGGCGGCTGGTCGGTGCCGCTGCCGAATCTCGCGCTCGACCGCAACGCCACCGATCCCCTCTCCGCGTTGCGCGCGTATCTCGACACCACGCCGAACCGCGTGCTGTTCGCGGCGGAATCGGCCGGGCGTCGCGAGACGATCTCGCAACTGCTGGCGGACAACCAGTTGCGCCCCGCGTCCGCCGACAGCTACGACGACTGGCTGACGGGCGACGCGCGTTTTTCGCTCGGCGTCGCGCCGTTGTCGAGCGGCTTCGCGGTGCCGGCCGACGGTCTGTCGATCATCACCGAAACCGAGTTGTACGGCCCGCTCGCGCGCCGCACCGGCCGACGCCGCCAGGAACAGGCGAGCAACGTCGAGTCGATGGTGCGCGATCTGTCCGAGCTGAAAGTGGGCGATCCGGTCGTGCATACGCAACACGGCATCGGGCGCTACATGGGCCTCGTCACGATGGACCTCGGCGAAGGCGAAACCGAATTCCTGCACCTCGAATATCAAGGCGACAGCAAGCTCTACGTGCCGGTCGCGCAACTTCACGTGATCTCGCGCTATAGCGGCGCCGATCCCGAAAGCGCGCCGTTGCACTCGCTCGGCTCGGGCCAGTGGGAAAAAGCCAAGCGCAAGGCCGCGCTGCAGATTCGCGACACCGCCGCCGAACTGCTGAACCTGTATGCACGGCGCGCCGCGCGCGAAGGTCATGCGTTCGCGCTCGAACCGAAAGACTACGTGAAGTTCGCCGAAAGCTTCGGCTTCGAGGAAACGCCCGATCAGGCGGCCGCGATCGCCGCCGTGATCGGCGATATGACGAGTGGCAAGCCGATGGACCGGCTGGTGTGCGGCGACGTCGGTTTCGGCAAGACCGAAGTGGCGTTGCGCGCCGCGTTTATCGCGGTGATGGGCGGCAAACAGGTGGCGCTGCTGTCGCCGACCACGCTGCTCGCCGAGCAGCACACGCAAACCTTCACCGACCGCTTTTCCGACTGGCCGGTGCGGATCGCCGAACTGTCGCGCTTCAAGTCCACCAAGGAAGTGAACACGGCGATCCAGCAGATCAACGAAGGTAGCGTCGATATCGTGATCGGCACGCACAAGCTGTTGTCGTCGGATGTGCAGTTCAAGCGGCTCGGTCTCGTCGTGATCGACGAGGAACATCGCTTCGGCGTACGTCAGAAAGAAGCGCTCAAGGCATTGCGCGCGGAAGTGGACGTCCTCACGCTGACCGCGACGCCGATTCCGCGCACGCTCGGCATGGCGCTCGAAGGTCTGCGCGACTTCTCGGTCATCGCGACGGCGCCGCAAAAGCGCCTCGCGATCAAGACCTTCGTGCGACGCGAGGAAGACAGCGTGATCCGCGAGGCGATGCTGCGCGAACTGAAGCGCGGCGGCCAGGTGTACTTCCTGCATAACGAAGTCGAGACCATCGAAAACCGTCGTCAGATGCTCGAAGCGCTGGTGCCGGAAGCGCGCATCGCGGTTGCGCACGGTCAGATGCATGAACGCGAACTCGAACGCGTGATGCGCGATTTCGTCGCGCAACGCGCCAACGTGCTGCTCTGTACGACGATTATCGAAACCGGCATCGACGTGCCGAGCGCGAACACCATCCTGATCCACCGCTCGGACAAGTTCGGTCTCGCGCAGCTGCATCAGTTGCGCGGCCGCGTCGGGCGCTCGCATCACCAGGCGTATTCGTATCTGCTGGTGCATGATCCGCAAGGTTTGACGAAGCAGGCGCAACGCCGTCTCGAAGCGATCCAGCAGATGGAAGAACTCGGTTCGGGCTTCTATCTGGCCATGCACGACCTCGAAATTCGCGGCACCGGCGAAGTGCTGGGCGACAAACAGTCCGGCGAAATTCACGAGATCGGTTTCCAGCTTTACACCGACATGCTGAACGACGCGGTGAAGGCGCTGAAGAACGGCAAGGAGCCGGATCTGACCGCGCCGCTCGCCGCCACGACCGAGATCAACCTGCACGCGCCGGCCATCTTGCCGGCCGATTACTGCGGCGATGTGCAGGAGCGTCTGTCGCTGTACAAGCGCCTCGCGAATTGCGAACACGACGACGCGATCGACGGCATTCAGGAAGAGTTGATCGACCGTTTCGGCAAGTTGCCGCCGCAGGCGCAGGCGCTCGTCGAGACGCACCGGTTGCGGCTCGCGGCGAAACCGCTCGGCATTTCGAAGATCGATGCGGGCGACACGGTGATCGGCTTGCAGTTCATCCCGAACCCGCCCATCGACGCGATGCGCATCATCGAGATGGTGCAGAAGCACAAGCACATCAAGCTCGCGGGCCAGGACAAGCTGCGCATCGAAACCCGCAGTCCCGATTTCGCGGTGCGCGTGGCGACCGTGAAGGAAACCCTGCGTGCGCTCGGTGCGCCCGTGCGCGGCGCATCGGCCGGCCGCGTGGCGGCGTCGTGACGCGCGCGCATGAGTGCACCTGACACGCCCGCCCGGCTCGCGCTTCACGACGCGTGCGCGACGCCCGTGCCTGAGGACGGCATCGTCGAACTGCTGACGACGCTGGTCCGGATTCCGAGCCGGGGCGGCGTCGATCCATACGCCGCGGTGCTCGGTTGCGTCGAGCGCTGGTTCGACGATCATCGCGTCGCGTATCGTCGTTTGCTGTCGGGCGACGGCACGCCGGTCGGCCTGTATGCGCAGATCGACGGCACCGCGCCGGCAGCGCCAGGCGCGCGCAAGCGGCCGTTTTACGTGCTCGACGCGACGCTCGACACCGCCGGCTTCGGCGACCCGGAAACATGGACGCATCCGCCCGACAGCGCGCGGATCGTCGATGGCTGGATGCACGGACGCGGCTGTGCCGATTCGAAGGCGGCGGCCGCGATCTTCGCGCATCTGGCTGCGGCATTCGGGCAGCGGCGCGACAGCTTCGCCGGCACGCTCGGCGTGCTGTTCGATCTCGACGAGCACACCGGCCGCTTCGGCGGCGCACGCGCATTCTTCGATCACGCCGACGGCCCGCACGCGCCGCCACGGCCCGACGGCATGATGATCGGCTATCCGGGTCTCGACCGGATCATGGTCGGCGGACGCGGCTTTCTGCGCGCGCGCATCGTCGTGCGCGGGATCGCCGCCCATTCGGGCGGATCGGGCACGCGCGGTATGAGCGCACTGGTTCGCGGCGCGGCGCTGGTCGACGCGCTGAACGCCATGACCTTGTCCGCAGCGCCGGACGAAAGCGACGGATTCGATAAACCCGCGCAACTGACCATCACCGGCATCCAATCCGGCGATGGCGGTTTCACCCAGGTGCCGGACCGCTGCGAACTGACACTCGACTTACGGCTGACGCCGCGCTTCGATGAAGCGCACGCGCGACGCGCGCTGTGCGCCGCGATCGACGCGCACGACCGCGCGTATCCCGTAGCGCTGGCGAGCGCAATCGAATGGCTGCCCGGCTGGCCTGCGTATCGCGTGCCCGACTCGCATCCGATGGTCGCTGCATTGCAGCACGCCGCGCACCACGAACTCGGCGCGACGCCGCCATGCGCGGTGGCCGGACCGTCGAACCTCGGCAACTACGTCGCGTCGCTCGGCGTGCCCGCGCTGTGCGGCTTCGGCGTGCGCGGCGAAGGCATTCACGCCGCGAACGAACGCATCGAACTCGCCAGCATCGCACCCGTCTACCGCATTTACCATGCCGCGCTGCGCGCGCTGCTGCATCGCTGAGCGCGTTGAATACGCGCCACCTTATGTCTTTTGGATGCTTGGGCTGACTGCGGGTTTTTGGGTATGATCGAAAGATACCTATGCCGGAGTCCAGTCATGTCACATGTCGCTGATACAGCGCAAGCCGCAACATCGTCCGCCTCCTCTGCCGCCTCTGTTACGTCGCCCGCATCGCTTCCCTGGGTCACGCGCCTCGTGTCGATGGACACGGTCAGCCGTAATCCGAATCTCGGCCTGATCGAAACCGTTCGCGACGAACTGAAGCACGCGGGCATCGAATCCACGCTGACGCACGATGCCAGCGGCAAATGGGCCAACCTGTTCGCGACTATTCCCGCGCACGACGGCGAGACCAACGGCGGCATCGTGCTGTCGGGTCACACCGACGTCGTGCCGGTGGACGGCCAGCAATGGGACAGCGACCCGTTCAAGCCAGAGATTCGCGGCGACAAACTGTACGGCCGCGGCACCTGCGACATGAAAGGCTTTATCGGTGCCGCGCTCACGCTGGTGCCGGAGATGCTCAACACGAAGCTCGCCAAGCCGATTCACTTCGCGTTGTCGTTCGACGAAGAAGTGGGTTGCGTCGGTGCGCCGCTGATGATCGCCGACCTGCTCAAGCGCGGCGTGAAGCCGGACGGCTGCATCGTCGGCGAACCGACCAGCATGCGTCCCATCGTGGCGCACAAGAGCATCAACGCGTATCAATGCTGCGTGCGCGGCCAGGCCGCGCATTCGTCGCTGACGCCGAAGGGTCTCAACGCCATCGAATACGCGGCGCGGCTGATCTGCTACATCCGCGACATGGCCGACCAGTTCCGCGAGCAAGGTCCGTTCGACCAGCTTTACGACGTGCCTTTCACCACCGCGCAAACCAGCACGATCCAGGGCGGCAACGCAATCAACACGGTTCCGGCCGAATGCCGCTTCCAGTTCGAATTCCGCGCGTTGCCCACGCTCGACCCGGAACCGATCTTCGCGCGCATCGATCAATACGCGCGTGAAACCTTGCTGCCGAAAATGCTGCGCGAGCATCCGGCAGGCGCGATCGAATTCACGCGTCTCGCCGCCGCGCCGGGTCTCGATTCCGAGGAACAGGCAGCGATCACGCAACTGGTGCGCGCGTTGACGGGCGACCAGGACAGGCGCAAGGTCGCTTACGGCACCGAGGCCGGTCTGTTCTCGAATGCGGGCGTACCGAGCATCGTGTGCGGCCCTGGCGACATCGTGCAGGCGCACAAGGCCAACGAGTTCGTCGAACTGGCGCAACTGGTCGAGTGCGAGCGTTTCCTGCAGAAGTTCGTCCGCAGCATGTCGGTGGACGCGCACGCCCGCTAAGACCTCACGATCATGTCAACCGCCACGCCGCACCACACCGACCATACGATCGACGGCGAGCCGATCCCTACGCTCGACGACATCGCGTCGCAACACTTCGCGTTGACGCCGTGGGTCTCGCGCACGCCGGTTTTCGACCGGCTCGACTTTCCGTCGCTCGAAGGCACCGTCGTCAACTTCAAGTTCGAGCTATTGCAGACGGGCGGCAGCTTCAAGGCGCGCGGCGCGTTCACCAACCTGCTCGCGCTCAACGAAGCGCAACGCAGCGCGGGCGTGACCTGTGTGTCGGGCGGCAATCATGCGGTGGCGGTCGCGTATGCGGCAATGCGGCTTGGCGTCAGCGCGAAGGTCGTGCTGTTCCGCTCGGCGAATCCGGCGCGTGTCGCGCTCTGCCGTCAGTACCACGCGGAGATCGTCACCGCCGACACACCCGCCGAAGCGTTCGAACTGGTCCGTCATATCGAAGCCGAAGAAGGCCGCTATTACGTGCATCCCTTCAACGGTTATCGAACGGTGCTCGGCACCGCCACGCTCGGCTACGAATGGGCGACCCAGACGCCGGATCTCGACGCGGTGGTCGTGCCGATCGGCGGCGGCGGACTGATCGCGGGCGTCTCCACGGCAATGCGCCTCGCCAATCCGAATCTCCATGTGTACGGCGTCGAACCGGAAGGCGCGGACGCGATGAGCCGCAGTTTCGCCGCGAACCACATCATCAAGATGGGCCCGATGCACGGCATCGCCGATTCGCTGATGGCGCCGCAAACCGAGCAATACAGCTATGAGCTCGCGCGCCGTCATGTCGAACGTATCGTCACCGTGTCCGACGACGCATTGCGTGCGGCAATGCTGACGCTGTTCTCGCAACTGAAGCTGGCGGTCGAACCGGCTTGCGCGGCGGCCACCGCCGCATTGCTCGGACCATTGCGGGAAACGCTGCAAGGCAAACGCGTCGGCGTTCTGCTGTGCGGCACCCAAACCGACCCGGTCACATTTGCCGCGCACATCGAACGCGCGCGTACGTTCGGGTCATAGTTCCTGAACCCACCATGAAATTGAAACAGGCCATCCATAACAGATTGGCTATCCCTCTCACGTTGGCTATCATTTCTGCTTAGCCACGACTTCAAGGAGGACTTCCCTATGAGCATGATCAAGGAATTCAAGGAATTCGCTCTTAAGGGCAATGTGATGGATCTGGCAGTCGGTGTGATCATCGGCGGCGCTTTTTCCACCATCGTCAATTCGATTGTGAAAGACCTGATCATGCCGGTCGTCGGCGTTGCCACTGGCGGCCTCGACTTTTCGAACAAGTTCATCCGGCTCGGGGATATACCGCCCAGCTTCAAGGGCAGTCCCGAATCGTACAAAGATCTGCAAACGGCAGGTGTCGCGGTGTTCGGCTACGGCTCGTTCATCACGGTGCTGATCAACTTCATCATTCTCGCGATCATCATCTTCGCGATGGTCAAGTTCATCAACAACCTGCGCAAACCCGCAGAAGCCGCGCCGGCCGCACCTGCGCCCACGCCGGAAGACGTGTTGCTGCTGCGTGAAATCCGCGATTCGCTGAAGAACACGCCGCGCTAAACGCGTCGCGTCACGATAAAAAAGCCTGCTGCGAGTTGCTCGCGGCAGGCTTTTTTTGATTGGACGGTCCGACGGCCCGATGCGCAGACGTCAGGACAGCATCACAGCGCGTTTTGCGATTTCTGCGCCTTCGTCACGCCCGCACTTTCGATCACCTGTTCGAGTTGCGCGAAGTTGACGGGCTTGGTCAGATGCGACGTGAAGCCCGCCTCGATACAGCGGCGCACGTCTTCGTCGGTGCCGAAACCGGTCAACGCGACCGCAGGCGCATCCGAATGCTCGCGGAAGGCCTGGATGAAATCGAGTCCGGTGCCGTCGGGTAAGCCCACATCGCTGACGATCAGATCGAACGTAGCGAGTTGCGTTGCCGCCAACGCGTCGGCCACCCGTCCCGCGACCGTCACCTCATGACCGAGCCCGCGAATCAGTTGCGCCATCACGTCGGCGGTATCTTCGTGGTCTTCGATAAGCAATACCGTCAACGCGCCTTCCGGATGCACCGGCGCCACCACGACCGGCGCCGGCTGCGCCACCGGCTGCATCGCCGTAGGCAGCGTGATCGTAAACGTCGCGCCGCAATGCGCGCCCGGACTCTGCGCGATCACGACACCGCCATGCGCGTCGGTCAGCGCCTTGGTGATCGCGAGGCCCAGACCCAGCCCGCCGAACTGCCGCGTCATATTCTGGTTGCCCTGCTCGAACGCGTTGAACAGCTTGCCGATCTGCTCCGGTTCGATGCCGATGCCCGTGTCTTCCACACAAATCTGGATATGCATCCGTTCGTCGCGGGTACGCACGTAGATGTGACCACCGTCGGGCGTGAACTTCGCGGCGTTGCGGATCAGGTTCCACAGCATCTGCTGGAGCCGCGCGCGGTCGGCGAGCACGTAATGATGCCCGGCGTTCTTGTCGACATGGACGTCCTGCTGCTTGACCTGAATCTCGCTGCGGAACAGTTCGAGCACGCTGTCGATCACGTCGTGCACATCCACCGTTTCCAGCGACAGCCGCAGCTTGCCGTTCGCCACCCGCGTCAGATCGAGCAGATCGTCGATCAGACGCGCTTCGAGTTCGATATTGCGCCGGATCATCCGGACGCTCGCCCGCGCCTGATCGGGCAGGTCCGCAATCAGTTCGAGCACGCTCGCGCCCGCCAGCACCGGCGTCAGCGGTGTGCGCAATTCGTGCGACAGCATCGCCAGAAACCGGTCTTTCGCGCGGCTCGCTTCTTCGGCGGCCTGGCGTGCGGCCTGCTCCGACGCGAGCAAACGTTCACGCTCTTCGATCGCTTCGCGTTGCGGGTGGATGTCGGTGAAACTGCCGAACCATTTGGTCACCGCGCCCGTCGCGTCGCGCATCGCGACCACGCGCGCGTCGAACCAGCGGAACTCGCCGTCGTGCCGGCGAATCCGCACCTCGTGGCGGTAATCGTCCGCGCTGCTGTTGACGGTTTTCAGCCACGTGCGGCGAATCTCTTCCTGATCGTCCGGATGAACCGCTTCGAGCCACGCCAGAC
This sequence comes from Paraburkholderia sp., assembly GCF_028283785.1. Taxonomy (GTDB): domain Bacteria; phylum Pseudomonadota; class Gammaproteobacteria; order Burkholderiales; family Burkholderiaceae; genus Paraburkholderia. The sequence goes on from NZ_JAPWKB010000019.1 coordinate 1,481,080, forward strand.
CGAGCGAACTGCCTTCGGGCAGACCGGTATATTCGAACCACTGTTTGGACAGAAAATCGCAATCGCCGTTGGCATTGCAGGTCATCACCAGATGCGGCAACGCTTCGGACAAGGTGCGGTAATGCTGCTCGCGCTCGCGCAACAGCAGCGCATCGGCGGACGCGCGTTGCAGCGCGACCTGCGACAGCACGCGCGCCACCGCTTCGGGCAGATAGTCGAGGTAATCGCCGGACTTCGGCACCACGTCCGACACACCCGCGCGCAACGCTTCGATCACCCGCGATTCGTCGGTGAACCCGGTCACCAGAATGGCCGGAATGCGGATGCCGTCGGCGCGCAGCCGGCGAAAAAATTGCAAGCCGGTCTCGGGACCGTCGAGCTGATAGTCGAGCACCAGCAGATCCGGCGCGCCGTTGGCGATCCGCTCGCGCGCGCTGTCGACGCCGGGACACAGCGCGACCCGGCAACCCGCCCGCTCGAGCGATTTGCGCGCGAGCCGCAAGATGCCTTCGTCGTCGTCGACGACCAGCACGTAAGCAGCGGGCAGCGAGGAAACGGGTTCGGACATGCGGGAATTACCGGATGTGTTTGCGTGACGGGACGACGTCATGCCGCCGCCGGCGCGAACCGGTGACCGGGTGGCAGCTTGACGACCTGCAGAAAGAAGCCGAGACGACGCACTGCTTCGATAAACGCATCGTATTCGACCGGCTTGGTAATGTAGACATTGCAACCGAGTTCATAGCAACGCTCGATTTCGCGCGGATCGTCGGTGGTGGTCAGCACGATCACCGGCACGGCCGCCGTAGACGGCGCTTCCTTCAGACGGCGCAGCACTTCGAAACCGTCCACGCGCGGCATTTTCAGGTCGAGCAGCACGACGAAGTTGCGCAGGTTTTCGCGCGGCGGATAGCCGCTTGCCGGATCGGCCGGCGGCTCGCCGAAGAAGTAATCGAGCGCATCCTGGCCGTCGTTGAAGCGCACGAAGCCGTTCGTCACGCCCGCGCGCCGCAGATTACGTTCGACGAGCGTCGCATGCCCGTCGTCGTCCTCGATCAGAATGATGCTGACCGACTCCCCGTGTTTCATAGTCCCTCCGCCAGCGAATATCGTTGTTGCCCGAATCCGGAAATCGCAGCGCACGTTGTTGCGCGGCGCCGCCCGCCTCGACTGCCTTGTGTTCGCTTGCCGTCTAACGTGTCGCCACGTCCGGTCTTGCCTCTGCGCTACATGCTTCGGCGCTCTGCGGCGCGGGTCGGTCCAAACCCGGCCGCCGCACGCCCGATACCGTCAAAGCCGCGCCGGTTGCTCGGGCAGTACGACGAAGAACGTCGAGCCCGCACCTTCCGACGATTCCACCCAGATCCGCCCGCCGTGCCGCTCGACCAGTCGCCGGACCATCGCGAGTCCGATACCGTCGCCTTTCGCGACGTCGCCGTGCAGGCGCTGGAACGCGCGAAACACTTTCGACATATACGCGGCAGGAATGCCGAGCCCATTGTCGCGCACGTAATAGGTTCGTGTGCGAATGACGGGCAGCCGGGTTTCGTCGAGCGGCTCGCGTTCGAGCGCGCCGACCTCGATCCGCCCGCCGCGCGACGGGTCGAGATAGTTCAGCGCATTGCCGATCAGGTGGCTGAAAATCTGTTCGATCGCGCCGGGATCGCCCCATGCAGGCGGCAACTCACGCACTGTCACGAGCGCGCCGCGCTGACCGATACCGGCCTGCAAACCATCGACGATCCGCGCGACCGTGCGCCCGATACTGACGCGCTGCCACTGATACTCCAGACGACCCGCGCGCGAAATACGCAGCAATGCGTCGATGATCGCCGCCGCCCGCGTGACGGCCGTGCGCAGATAGTGCAAGGATTCGCGAACGTCGCCGTCGAGCACATGCGCCAGCCGCTTGTGCTCGGCCGGCGGCAACTGCGCGCTTTCGACCGTCGCGCGCAAATCGTCGCACGATACCTGCAGTTCCTTCGAAAAGCCTTGCAGGTTCACCAGCGGCGAACGGAGATCGTGCGACACGCTGTAAATGAACATCTCGTTGTCTTGCGTTTCCTGGCGCAACTCTTCGTTGACCACCGCCAGTTCTTTCGCGCGCGCTTCGAGCCGGGTCTTGAGCGCGGCCTGACCGGCATCGGCTGCGCGCAGGCGGGCGCTGGTGTCGTGCAGCACCGCGTCGAGCGCGGCGATCTCGTCGGTGCCGGACAGCGGCGCGTGCAGCGTACGACCGCCGCCCAGACGCTCGGCATTGCCGGTCAGCACTTCGATGCGGCGGCCGATACCGCGCGCGAACATCAGCGCGGCGACCGCCCAGATCAGCATCGAGCCGATCACGGCCGCGCCCAGCGCAAACTGCTGATGCGCGCGCGTGATGGCGAGCGATTCGCGGCGCGCGGCATCGCGACGTTCGGCCTCGGCGACGAACGCGTCGAGTTCATCGCGAAACGCGTCGACCGACGCGGGCAGCGGTTCGCTTTCGAGCAACGCGAACGCGTTCATGCTGCGGCCTTCGTGAAGCGCCTGCGAGATCGCGGCGGTCTGCTGGCGATACGTGTCGATCAGCGTCTGCATCCGTTCGACGCGCGCGATCTGCTGGGGATTGTCGCTGACGAGTTGCTGCAGATGCGCGAGCCGGTCGTTCAGATCGACCCACGCCGAGCGGCGGTCGATAAACATCGGATCGCCCACCACCATGCCGGTGCGCACGCGCGCCGCCTGGCGCAGCAGCGGATCGATCAACGAGGTGGACTGATACAGCACCTGCTGGCTGTCGGCGACCCACTGAACCGCCTGCGCGGTTTGTTGCTGCGTGTCGAAGACGACGCCGAGCAACGCCAGTTCGATGACGCTTGGCAACGCAATCAGCAGCAGTCCCTTGGTGAAAAGTTTCATGGTCGCCTGGCGATCTTCCGGTGACGCCGGTCAGCCCGAGGCCATGTGCTGGCCAGGAAAACGCGGGCAAATTCGCGGTGAACGCGATGCAGCGCGGACCACAAGCGCGTCGCGGCCGGGACGGGCCATTATCGACGGCAACGCGAGATATTTCAATAAATCGTCTGAATGCGGCAGGGCACACAAAAGTGACTTTTTTTTATCGGTGACGGACTCCGTTCTCCGGCGCGTGCGTCTATTATGGGTACAGAAGTCATGGGATACGAATGCGCGCAGTGGGACTGATTCGGCATGATTCGTGCGGGTGGGTGTGAAGGCAGCAGTGTCGTCGAATCACCGTGAACCCCGCATGTGCGTATGCTATAAAACATCGACGCGCGGCGCGAAGCCGGGAGTGGTCGCATGAGGACGCTGCGTTTCTTGCAATTCTTTTTCAGGCGAATTTTTATGTCCTTCCCGAAAAAGCGTAGGCGCGCGAAGGCTGACGGCGATGAGTCGTTCCTCGCGGTGCTACGGCACTTCAAACCGTTCGGACAGCTCGATACCAAGATCGCGCGGGCGCGTGCTCAGGACGAGCCGGTCCTCTACGCTCACGTGTTGCCGGGGCTCGACGTGCTGTTGTGCAGCGTACGCGGCGCGCAACCGCCGTATCCCGCACCGGCCGAACTGCGTCGCCGGTGTATCGAATCCATTGCCAATGCACTGGAGCAACCGCTCGACGGCCTCGAAAACGGCGGCTACTGGTATGAGGCCGACGGCTTCGGTTTTCTCGTGTTCGCCAGTCGTGCACGCGCGCGCATCCTGCCCGAGTTTGGGGCGCCCAGCATCGGTGTTGGGGCACGTCGAGGCGTGCGTCGGCAAGATGCAAGCGGCGACGCCACGCCCCGGTCGCTAAGATAGTTTTCCCTTTTGTCGTGTACTGCGCACTTGCTGTTCGAAGTGCGCTTTTTGTTTTTGGCGCGCCGTTTATCGCGGGCTGCCGGAATCGTCGGATGTTCACGCGCCCCGCTCACCAAAACCCTGCCCCACCGCCCAATGTGTGTGCACCCGCACAGAAACGGCGCCTGCCTGCGGGTTAAATCGATTCGCGAAGTGCATCGACAACGAAGCGTCGGCGACATCTGTCCCACGACGCCACGAGCACCCACCGCCACCGACTCGAACGCAGCCGAACACCGAAAGCGAAAAGCATTCGTACAAGGGAAGAAAAATGGAATCCGTCGTTTGCGCGGGCGCTCTTCGGGGCAGCCGTCACTACGCGCGCAGCAGTTTGCAATGCCGACTCACGCTCAACCCTGGACCATCCGCGACGCAGTGCGTGAATTCCGATGCCGCCGATCCGGAGGCATCGCAATGAACGCCCGCACGCTGCCCGCCCACGAAGCCATCGACGGCACGCTGTCGCCGACGCTGATCTCGATCTGCATTCCCACCTGCAACCGTGCGCAACTGCTCGAACAGGCCATCGAGAGTTGTCTCGCGCAGTCGTATCCGGATGTGGAAATCGTGATCAACGACGACTCGCGCGACGAATCCGCCGCCGAAGTCGAACGTATGCTGCTGCGTCTGCGCGCGCGCGGCGGCGCACCGATCCGCTATGAGCGCAACGTGCCGCGGCTCGGCCAGGCGAACAACGTCAACCGGCTGTTCGCCCGCGCGCGCGGCGCTCGACTCGTGCTGCTGCACGACGACGACCTGCTCGCGCCGGGCGCGCTCGACATGCTGGCGCGGTGCTGGACGCTGCATCCGGACGTGAGCATCGCGTTCGGCAAGCAACGCGTCGTCAGCAACGACGGCACGCCGCGTGCCGACGCCACCGAGCGCCTGAATCGCGACTATCTGCGCATCCCCGAGCGCGCCGGTCTGCTGAAAGTGCCTGCGCTGGCCGGTATCGACCAGATGTTCCCGAACAACGGCTACCTGATCGACACGCTGTCGGCGCGCGCGATCGGCTATGACGCGACCGATCGCGTGCTCGACGCATGCGATTTCGATTTTGGCTTGCGCCTGTGCTGCGCGGCCTCGGGCGTCTGTTTCGTCGACGAATTCATCGCGATGTCGCGCGAGACCGAACAATCGATCTCCCGCCACGCGTTACCCGCGATGCACGCGTACGCCGCGCTCGCCGCCACCGACGTGCCCGCCGACGCACGAGCGGCCCGCGAAGCGGCGCTGCGCCGTCTCGCGCCGCGCGCTGCCTCGGCCTTTGCACGTGCGGGACAGGCGGCCGTCGCATGGCGAATCCTGCTGTCGTCGCGCTATCCGATGCGCGAACGTCTGAGCGCGCGCTTCGTATTCCACGCAATGCTGGCGCTGCGCGCGACGCTGAAACCCAGGCACGCCGCGCATTGATTGAAAATTACAAAATCAATACAAAAAAACCGTAAAGCGGACGAACTGCCGCTGTGTGGTAGTTCGAACAGATGGGGTAAGGAATGCCGTCTCTAATGGCGGCACTTGCCGCAACGAAATGGAGACCAAGATGACACCCGTGGTTTTTAACGATTGCTTCGGCTGGTTGCATCCGGCACGGGGCAACACCGGGGTCGTGCTGTGCCAGCCGTTCGGCTATGACGCGTTGTGCACCGCGCGGGGCATGCGCCACCTGGCCGAACGGCTTGCAGAGGACGGCATGCCGACCTTGCGCTTCGACTATCCCGGCACCGGTGATTCGGCCGGCGATGCACAGGAAGCGGCGCGGTTTCGCGCGTGGATCGACAGCGTGAAGCATGCTGTCGCGTATCTGAAGGACACCACCGGCGTCGAGCGCGTCGCGCTTTGCGGCTTGCGCCTCGGCGCGACGCTCGCGGCGCTGGCGGCTCAGGAACTCGACGGCGTCGACGACCTCGTGCTGATGGCGCCGGTGCTGTCGGGCAAGAACTACATCCGCGAACTGCGCGCGCATTACCGGACCTGGCGATCGATTCCGGCCGGCAAGGATAGCGAGCCGGTGCCGGACACCAACGAATTCGTCGAAGCATTCGGCTTCCGGATGTATCGCGATTCGATGGAGCCGTTGATCGCGGTCGATCTGAAGCGCGACGCATCGCGGCCCGCGCGCCGCGTGCTGATCCTCGATTCGCTCGACCCGACCCGTATCGCGTCGCTGGCCGATCACTACAGCGCGCAACGGATCGCCGTCGAACGCCTGCACTTCGACGAGTTCGGCAAGTTCATGCTGGAATCGCTCGACAGCGAATTGCCGCGCAACGCGATTGCCAGCATCACGACGTGGCTCGGGCTGGAGAATCGCGTGTGCGCATCCGGTGAAACCGGTGATGCCGCAGCGAGCGTCGCCGACGCGAACGCGCAGGACGAAGCCGTCGCGCTGAACGCCGCCCGCATCGCCGACGACGGCGCGATCGAAACGCCGGTGTGGATCGACGGCGAGCGTCGGCTGTTCGGCATCTATTGCGAGCCGACCGGCGCTTCCGGCACCGCGAATACCGCGCCGACCGTGCTGTTTCTGAATACGGGCGCCGTCTCGCATATCGGCAATGCACGGCTAACCGTGCGCTTCGCCCGTCGTCTCGCGCGCCAGGGCATTTCGTCGTTGCGCGTCGATCTGGGCTCGCTCGGCGAAAGCCAGCCGCTGGTCGACCGGCTCAATCTGGATTCGATCAACGCCGACACGCAATGGCAGGACGCGATCCGCGCGGCGCGCTGGCTCAACGAACAGGGACGCGGCGAAACCGTGCTGTTCGGCGTCTGCGCGGGTGCATTCGCGGGCCTGAAAGCAGCCGCCGCCGAACCGGCTGTGCGCGGCGCCGTGCTCGTCAATCTGCAACGCTTCGTGTGGACCAACGTCTGCGACGACAACGGCAAACCGCCCGTCGATCTCGTCAAGTTCGGCACGACCCGCGACTATCTGCGCTCGGCGCTGCAACCGGCCAAGTGGATGCGTTTTCTCAAAGGCCAGACCGGCGGACTCGGTATTGCGCGTGCGCTGGCCGTGCGATTTTCGGCGCGCTTCAAGGCGGCCGGCGCGGACTGGCTGGAACGCACGTTTCATATCGGTCTCGGCAATCCGGTGGTGCGCGAGATGTTCCGCTCGCTCGATACGCGTGGCGTCAAACTGCGTCTGCTGTTCGGTTCGAACGATCTGGGCGTCGAGGAACTCGAACATTACTTCGGACTGCGTGGACGGCGGCTGCGTCGCTACGCGCAGATTCGCGCCGATTTCCACGACAAGATGGATCACGCGCTGCTGTCGAGCCACGCGCAGGATCGGGTGATGGACTACTTCGAAACCTACCTGCGCGAATCGTTCCTCGTCGCGCGACACGCCGAGCCGTCGAGCGCAACTCGCTTCGCCAAGCCGGTTGGCGAAGACGGGCAGACGGGAATCGATACGCCGCAACCGGTTGCCTGAGCGGCGTGGGTGGCGAATGATCCAGGCACGCGTCGGGGTCTAGCCTCGCGCGTGCCGGTCTGCGATATTCCCTTCGATGCCGCTTATGCGGTGGCGTCAGCCGTGGCTGGTGTATCGGCGTCGGCTTCGTCATTCGCGCCATCCGGGTGCGCGTCGTGCCGCTCGAAGACTTCCCGTGCCGCGAACAGCGCGTTCAGTGCCGCGGGAAAGCCCGCGTAAAGCGCCATCTGCATAAACACCTCGACAATTTCATCGCGGCTGCAACCGACGTTCAGCGCGGCCTCGATATGCACTTTCAGTTGCGGTTGCGCGCAGCCCAACGTGGCCAGCGACGCGATCGTCGCGATTTCACGCGCGCGCAAATCGAGTTGCGGACGGCTGTAGATATCGCCGAAACCGAACTCGATCAGCAGCCGGCCGAAGTCCGGCGCGATCGGCGCGAGCGCGGCGATCACCTGCTCGCCCGTTGCGCCGTCGATTTCCTTCAGCTTGTTCCAGCCGCGCGCGTAGCGCGCGGATTGGGCTTCGGCTTCGACGCTGTTTTTTGCTTTGGCGTCTGCTTTGGCGTCTGCTTTGACATCGATAAGGCCGGCGTGGTCGGTGCGTAGGGCTCCGGCGTTCGTGTGGCGGCTTGCTTGCATGATGCGTCCTTGTCTGAGTGATAGGAAACGGCTTGCCCTGTCCGCTCGCGCCGGTCTCGCCGATCTCGCCGGCCGCGTTGTGCCGCGTCGTAGAACGCGATCTTGTCGGTGATCGCGACGAGACTGGTTTGCAACGCATCGATCTGCGCGAGCACGGCGACGCGATGCGCGGCGAGCATCTCGCTGCGCGCCGCCATCGACGTGTCGCCTTGCGCCCGCAGGCTCGCGAACGCCTGCATCTGCGCGACCGGCATCCCGGTCGCGCGCAGACGCATCACGAATTGCAGCCAGTCGAGGTCGGCCGGCGAATACAGACGGTGACCCGCCTGCGAACGGCCGATCGACAGCAACAACCCGGCTTGCTCGTAGTACCGCAACGTGTGCGCGGAGACGCCGCTATGTGCGGCGACCTGACCGATGGTGAGGGCTTTGGACATGACGAACTCAGGTTAGGACTTCGAGTGCACTCTAAGTCAAGCGCGATCGTGTGTCATCGTCGGCCTGCGGGTGCGGACGTGGGCTCGGACGTGACCACCGACGTGGCGCGCGGCCGGGCGACGGCCGTCTGTTCGCGCATAACCGCCGGTATTGCGCGCAAATCGGTAAAGAATGTTTAGGCCGATTGTCTTGTCACGCAACGGCCGGTATAAATCGTGGGCAGCCTCACGCAATGCGCATTTGTCCTATCCTTAAACGCAGCGCCTGCCGCTGGCTGGCCGCGTCGTCCGTTCCCGGCTTATCGTTCTAACGTTGCCCTCAATGGAGTGCTTGCCATGCTGAAGAAGTTACTGATGCTGTGTGTTGCGTTGGCGCTGTCGCTGTCCGCGGGTTTCGCGGCGGCGGTCGAAGTGAATTCCGCCGATCAGGCGGCGCTCGAATCGGTCAAGGGCATCGGCCCTGCCCATGCGAAGGCGATCATCGACGAGCGCAGTAAAAACGGCCCGTTCAAGGACGCCGACGACCTCGCCACACGTGTGAAAGGCATCGGTACGAAATCGGTGACGAACCTTGAAGCGGCCGGCCTGACCATCAATGGTTCCGCCACGCCGCCGAGCGGCAAGAGCGCGGCCAAACCGGCCACCGCGAAGACGGCCGCACCGGCCGCCACCACCGGTGCCACGATGAATCCGATGGCAACGTCCGACGCCGCGCCGACCAAAAAGTCGAAGAAGAGCAAGGCGGCCGCATCCGACGCGAGCACCGCCGCCGCACCGGCAGCCACGGCCGCGACGACGGCGAGCGCACCCGACGCGGCATCGGGCACGAAGAAAGGCAAGAAGGCGAAAAAGAGCAAGGCGGCGTCCGCTGCGGCGGCGTCGGGCGCGTGAGCGTCGCGGGCCCGCAAGCCCGTCTCAGGTTGTCAGCATCGCGGTGCGTCCGGACCTCGTTCCGGCGCGCCAGTCATCGATGCCGCGTTTACACGCGGCCCGTTCACCCGCCGGCCGTCACGGTCGTTTCGCCGGCATTTCAGTGAGACTGTCATGAGCCTACTCGACACCCTCGGATCCCTCGTCGGGAAAACGCCAGAAGGTGGCGGCGGACAACCCGCGCTGATCGCCGCCGCGCTCGAATTCGTCAACAGCCAGCCGGGCGGCCTGAATGGCCTGATCCAGCAGTTCAAGGAAAAGGGCCTCGGCGACGTGATCGGTTCGTGGGTCAGCAACGGCGACAACCAGCCGATCGCCGCCGACGCGCTGCACAACGTGCTCGGTTCGAGCACCGTCACCGACCTCGCCGCGAAAGCGGGCGTGGACCCGAGCCAGGTAACGGGCATGCTCGCGCAAGTGCTGCCGCACGTGGTCAACGCTGCGACGCCCGAAGGCAATGTGCCCGAAGAAGGCAAGCTCAACTCGACGACGGTGCTCGGCGCATTGGGCGGCCTCGCGAGCCTGTTCGGCAAAGGCAGCGCCTGACGCTGACTGGCCGGTTGACTGACTGACCGGTTGATCGCCGGAAACGCAAATGCCCCGTTCGACGCAGCGTCTGCTGCACCGAACGGGGCATTGTCATTTGGCGGACGGATCGCCGCCTGGTCTTCGCGTGATTGCGTTTGCTGAGCGGGTTTCTTCACTGTCGCCGCTTCGCAGCCGCCGCGACTGCTACGACAGCCAACGCTCAACCACTCAAACGCTCTGCTTGAGCGTCGCCTTACGCGCGACCCGTTGCTCGACCCGCGCACGGCGTCGCTGGAATTTGCGCTGTTCATCGGCGACGAGCGCTGCCGCATCGTCCGGCAGATCGACACTCACCCGCACGCCCAAGCCGTCGAGCACCTTGAACAGCTTGCCCCAGTGCACGCCTTCCGCGCCGTTCTCGACCTTGCCGAGAAAGCTCTCGCTGACGCCGATACCCGCCGCCGCCGCGTCCTGACGCAAATGCTGCGCTTTGCGCGCCGCGCGAACCGCGACGCCCAGTTCGTGAAATTCGGTAATCTCGGTCTTCATCATCAAATCCTTGCGTTTTGATGGATTTTATCATTTTGAAAGCTTTGGCGCGGCACATTCATTTTTGATTCGCGCATAAAAAAAGGCAACGGATTGCTCCGTTGCCTTTTCGTGCGACACCCGCTGTCAGACAGCGAGCATGCCGATGCTGCTGTCGTTTAGTGAACGATCCGTTCGAACATCAGCTTGCCGTCTTCCACTTCGACGGGAATCACGTCCTTCGGACCGAACTTGCCGGCGAGAATCAGCTTCGCGACCGGATTTTCGATTTCCTGCTGGATCGCGCGCTTCAACGGCCGCGCACCAAACAGCGGGTCGTACCCAACCTTGCCGATCAGTTCGAGCGCTTCGTCCGACACCATCAACTGCATGTCGAGCTTTGCGAGGCGTTCGTGCAGACGTTGCAACTGGATCTTCGCGATCGACTGGATATTGCTGCGGTCGAGCGCGTGGAACACCACGACGTCGTCGATCCGGTTCAGGAATTCAGGGCGAAAATGCAGCTTCACTTCTTCCCACACTGCGTCCTTCACCAACTCCTGCGGCTCGCCGACCATCGCCTGGATCACCTGCGACCCGAGGTTCGACGTCATCACGATCACCGTGTTCTTGAAGTCGACGGTGCGCCCTTGCCCGTCCGTCATCCGGCCGTCGTCGAGCACCTGCAACAGCACGTTGAACACATCCGGATGCGCCTTCTCGACTTCGTCGAGCAGGATCACGCTATACGGCTTGCGACGCACGGCTTCCGTCAGATAACCGCCTTCTTCGTATCCGACATACCCCGGCGGCGCACCGATCAGACGCGCGACGCTGTGCTTCTCCATAAACTCGCTCATGTCGATACGGATCAGATGGTCTTCCGAATCGAACAGGAACGACGCCAGCGCCTTGCACACCTCGGTCTTGCCCACACCCGTGGGCCCAAGGAACAGGAACGAACCGTACGGACGATTCGGATCCGACAGACCCGCACGCGAACGGCGGATCGCATCGGCGACCGCGCTGATCGCTTCGTCCTGACCGACCACGCGTTCGTGCAGCTTCTCTTCGATCTGCAACAGCTTTTCGCGCTCGCCCTGCATCATCCGCGACACCGGAATACCCGTTGCGCGCGACACGACTTCCGCAATTTCCTCCGCGCCGACCTGCGTGCGCAACAAACGCGGACGGGTCGGATTGTGTTGCTCGTCGGCTTCGGCCTGCGTGACTTCCTTCAGTTGCTGTTCGAGCCCCGGCAGCTTGCCGTATTGCAGTTCCGCCACCTTTTCGAGCTTGCCTTCACGTTGCAAACGCGTGATTTCCGCACGGGTTTTCTCGATCTCTTCCTTCAACTGCGCGCTGCCCTGCACCGCTGCTTTTTCGGCGGTCCAGATCTCTTCGAGGTCGGAATAATCGCGGTTCAGCCGCTCGATTTCTTCCTCGATCAGTTGCAGACGCTTTTGCGACGCTTCGTCCTTTTCCTTCTTGACGGCTTCGCGTTCGATCTTCAACTGGATCAGGCGACGATCGAGACGATCCATCTCTTCCGGCTTCGAATCGATTTCCATCTTGATCTTCGACGCGGCTTCGTCGATCAGGTCGATGGCCTTGTCGGGCAGGAAACGGTCGGTGATATAGCGTTGCGACAGTTCCGCGGCCGCGACGATAGCCGGGTCCGTAATATCGACGCCGTGATGCAGCTCATACTTTTCCTGCAAACCGCGCAGGATCGCGATGGTTGCCTCGACCGACGGTTCGTCCACCAGCACCTTCTGGAAACGGCGTTCGAGCGCCGCATCTTTCTCGATGTACTTGCGATATTCGTCGAGCGTGGTGGCGCCGACGCAATGCAGTTCGCCGCGCGACAGCGCCGGCTTCAGCATGTTGCCCGCGTCCATCGCGCCTTCGGCCTTGCCCGCGCCGACCATCGTATGGATTTCGTCGATAAAGACGATGGTCTGGCCTTCGTCTTTCGCGATGTCGTTCAGCACGGCTTTCAGACGTTCCTCGAACTCGCCGCGATATTTCGCGCCGGCCAGCAGCGCCGCCATATCGAGCGACAGCACGCGCTTGCCCTTCAGGGTTTCTGGCACTTCGCCATTGACGATGCGCTGCGCGAGCCCTTCGACGATCGCGGTCTTGCCCACGCCCGGCTCGCCGATCAGCACCGGATTGTTCTTGGTGCGGCGTTGCAGGATCTGGATGGAACGGCGGATTTCGTCGTCACGGCCGATCACCGGATCGAGCTTGCCCGCACGGGCGCGCTCGGTCAGATCCACCGTGTACTTTTTCAGCGCTTCGCGCTGGCTTTCGGCATCCTGGCTGTGGACCTGCGAGCCGCCGCGCACCGCCGCGATGGCCGATTCGAGCGACTTGCGCGACAGGCCGTGCTGACGGGCCAGACGACCGGCTTCGCCTTTGTCGTCAGCGACCGCGAGCAGGAACATTTCGCTGGCGATGAACGTATCGTTCAGTTTCTGCGCTTCCTTGTCCGCCTGATTGAGCAGGCCGATCAGGTCGCGGCTGAGTTGCACGTTTCCGCCCGCGCCCTGCACCTGCGGCAGCCGGGTAATGGCTTCTTTCAGCGAACCTTGCAGCGCCTGCACGTGCACGCCGGCACGCGATAGCAACGAACGCGCCGAGCCGTCCTGTTGCGCGACGAGCGCCGCGAGCAGGTGAAGTGGCTCGATATACTGATTGTCTTGACCGACCGCAATGCTTTGCGCGTCTGACAGTGCTTCCTGGAATTTAGTGGTGAGTTTGTCGATTCTCATCAGGAGACCTCCAATTTCAATTACTTCCAAAATGAGGCGATTTTGGCTGGTTTCAAGCACTTTTTTGGACGCGACGCGAAGTTTTTCGCACGACGCGGCAGGACGCGGCCGACGACGGTTTATGCGGCTCGTGACACGCTTCCGCATATTGTGTGCGAAGCCGGAAATACGAGCGGCCGACCCCGTTTTTTGACGAGACCGGCTTGATCTGGCGCAATGGCTTGCCCGAGCCCGGACGAATCGACGGATGACCCGACCGGCCGAAGGCTTGTCGCTCGTGCGGCTCGGCAATAAGATGCCGGGAGAAATCCGCGATGGCGGGCGCGCAGCGCGTTGCAGGTTCCGCGCGCGCCCGTTATGACTTTTGATGTGTGTGCCGGTGCGAACCGGTTTGCCGGTGATGAGCGAATGAACCCTTCCTTTCCTGCGGCACCGACGGTCGAACGTCAGTCCGAACCCACCGAATCCAATATCCGCGAGCTGGTCTATGCGTTTTACGACCGCGTGCGCGCCGATGCGCTGCTAGGACCGGCCTTCGAACAACGGCTTGCGGGCCGCTGGGACGAGCATCTGCCGAAGATGTGCACGTTCTGGGGCAGCCTCGTGCTGGGCGCGAAGCAATATCGTGGCAATGTCCAGCAGGCGCATCAGCCGCTCGAAGGCATCGAGCCGGCCCATTTCAGCCGCTGGCTCTATCTGTTTCTCGACACGGTCGAGACGCGATACGAACCCGCCGCAGCCGTGCGCTTTATGGAACCGGCGTTGCGGATCGCGCAGAGTCTGCAGTTGAGCAAGTTTGGATGGGATTACGTGGTGCCGGCGGAGCAGATCGAATTGCTCGAACGGATTGCGCCGCGTCGCGCGCGCGACCCGTCCGAAGAACATCCAGGCCGGGCGCGCGGCGAGCCGTTTCCGGCGAAGATTATCGGTCGTGGCGACGACTGAGCGTTCGGGCCGCGTCAAACACGCCCGTCGCGCTTATTTCCACTTAGCGATGGCGTGATCGTCGGAGAGCCGCGCGTCTACCCAGCGTTCTCCGGCGTCGGTCTTTTCCTTTTTCCAGAACGGCGCCTCGGTCTTCAGATAATCCATCACGAATTCGCACGATGCGAAAGCGTCGCCGCGATGCGCGGCCGTCGTCGCGACGAGCACGATCTGATCGAGTGGATACAGTTTGCCGACCCGATGCACGATCAGCACCTCGATGCCCGCCCAGCGCTCACGCGCCTGCCCCGCGATCGCCTCCAGCGATTTCTCCGTCATGCCCGGATAGTGTTCGAGCTCCATCGTCTCGACGGCGCTGCCGTCGTTCAGATCGCGCACCGTGCCGACGAAGCACGCCACCGCGCCGATCTTCGGATTCTGCGCGCGCAACGCCGCCACTTCGGTGGTGAGGTCGAAATCTTCGGTCTGTACACGGATGGTCATGGCTGTGCGCTCAACCACCCGTGACGGGCGGGAAAAAAGCGACCTCGCAGCCATCGGTGATGCGCGTGCTGGCCTGGGTCATTTCGTGATTGCACGCCATCCGCAATGCACGGCCTTCGGCGAGCGTCTCCGCCCACGCGCCGCCGCGCGCGCGTAGCCAGCCGCGCACGTCGCCGACCGTCGCAATGCCGTCGGGCACATCGACCGTCTCGCCCGAGCTGTCCAGCGCCTCGCGGACGCTCGCAAAATATCGCAGTTCAATCTTCATATCGGAGCACGCCGGCTGTCGCCGACGTCAGTTCAGCAATTCGGAAAAGGGAATGAAACGCACGGTTTCCCCGGCGCTGATGGTGTGATTGGGCGGATTGTCGATCAGGCCGTCGCCCCAGACCGTCGAGGTCAACACCGCCGAACTCTGGTTCGGAAACAGATCGAGCCCGCCAGTCGCGTTGACGCGCGCGCGCAGAAACTCGTTACGACGATCGCCCTTTTGCTGCGTGAAATCGGCGCGCAGCGACAGCGCGCGCGGCGAGACCGTGCGCACGCCCGCCAGACGCAGCAGGAACGGGCGGACGAACAGCAGAAAGGTGACGAAGCTCGATACCGGATTGCCGGGCAAACCGATAAAGAAGGTTTCGGCCACGGTGTTCGTGGCGTTCGTGGCGTTCGTGGCGTTCGTGGCGTTCGTGGCTTGCGTGGCTTGCGTGGCGTCAGTGCCGGTTGCCGGCTCCGCCGCGAGCGCTTCGCCATCGCTGGCCGGTCGTCGTACCGCGCCGAACGCGAGCGGCTTGCCCGGTTTCATCGCGATCTGCCACATCGACAGACGGCCTTCCGCTTCGACCGCAGGCTTCACGTGATCTTCCTCGCCGACCGACACACCGCCGCACGTCAGGATCAGGTCGTGAGCCTGCGCGGCGTCGCGCAACGTGGCGCGCGTCGCGTCGAGCCGGTCTGCGACGATGCCGTAATCGGTGACGTCGCAACCGAGGTTCACCAGCAGGCCGCGCAACGTGAAGCGGTTCGAGTTGTAGATCGCGCCTGGTTTGAGCGGGTCGCCCGGCATCGTCAATTCGTCGCCGGTAAAGAACACGGCCACTTTCACGCGTCGCTGCACGGTCAATTCCGCGCAACCGACCGACGCCGCCAGCCCCAACGCCTGCGGCGTCAGCCGCGTCCCTGCGGGCAGGATCACCGAGCCGCTGCGGATGTCCGCACCTTGCGCGGTGATCCATTCGCCGGCATTCGGTCGATGCAGGATCGTCACTTCGTCACCGGCGACTTCGGCTTGCTCCTGCATCACGACCGCGTCCGCGCCTGGCGGCACGGTGGCGCCCGTAAAGATGCGCGCCGCCGTACCCGCTGCGAGCGGCTGCGGCGCGTGGCCGGCCGGAATGCGCTGCGAGACCGGCAAGCGGCCCGTTCCCTGCGTCAGATCCGCCGTGCGCACGGCGTAGCCGTCCATCGAACTGGTGTGCATCGGCGGCACGTCTAGCGGCGACACGACGTCGACAGCCAGCACGCGATTCAGCGCGTCGAGCGTCGACAGCGTTTCAGTGCCGTCGATGGCGCGCGCGGCGCCAAGCAAGGTGGCGAGTGCGTCGGCAGTGGACAGCATGGGAGCACGGGGAGCGGGAGGCGTCGACATCGATGAATACGCGTGGGACGGAAAAGATCATTGTAGCGGCGTGCCGCGCGACGCGGGGACCGCTGGCCGAACGGCCAGCGCATCTGATGGATCGGCTTCGCCGAAAGCAGAACGGCCATGACGCAGATTGCGCTTTCGCACAACTGGCCATGGCCGTTTCCGATGAGGCTTCCGACGGCGCTGCCGCCGCGTCACGCCCGGATCATCCCGATCGTGACGCAGCGAGCGCGCAATTCATTCGCCGGTGTGTTCGGCGACGTACGCCTTCACGCGCGCGGCGTCCGCCGGCAACACGTCGAAACGCTGCGGCAACGCCTCGATGCCGGAGAACGCGGCCGGACGCTCCGGCTCGCGCAACAGCGCTTCGCGAATCGTTTCGCCGAATTTGACCGGCTGCGCGGTTTCCAGAACGATCATCGGAATGCCCGCTTGCAGATGTTCGCGCGCAACCTTCACGCCGTCGGCGGTATGCGTGTCGATCATCGTGTCGTAACGCTGAAACACGTCGCGAATCGTATCGACGCGGTCGGCGTGGCTGCTGCGACCCGACACGAAACCGAACTGCTGCACGCGAGCGAAATCGCCGCTTGCCGCCAGATCGAAACCGCCCTTTTCCTCGACGTCGCGGAACAGTTGCAGCACCCGTGCCGAATCGCGGCCGAGCAGATCGAACACGAAACGTTCGAAGTTCGACGCCTTCGAAATATCCATGCTCGGGCTGGTGGTGTGATACGTCTCCGCCGACTTGCGCACGCGATACACACCCGTGCGGAAGAACTCGTCGAGCACGTCGTTTTCGTTGGTGGCGACGACGAGCTTCTCGATCGGCAAGCCCATCATGCGCGCGATATGCCCGGCGCAGACGTTGCCGAAATTGCCCGACGGCACGGTGAACGACACGCGCTCGCCGTTCGACTTCGTCGCGGCGAAATAGCCCTTGAAGTAGTAGACGACCTGCGCGACCACGCGCGCCCAGTTGATCGAATTGACCGTGCCGATCTTGTGCTTCGCCTTGAACGCGTGATCGTTCGAGACTGCCTTGACGATGTCCTGGCAATCGTCGAACACGCCTTCGACCGCGATGTTGTGGATGTTCGGGTCTTGCAGGCTGTACATCTGCGCGGTCTGGAACGCGCTCATTTTCTTGTGCGGCGACAGCATGAACACGCTGACGCCCTTCTTGCCGCGCATCGCGTATTCGGCGGCGCTGCCGGTGTCGCCGGAGGTCGCGCCGAGAATGTTCAGCGTGTCGCCATGTTTGGCCAGCGCGTATTCGAACAGGTTGCCGATCAACTGCATCGCCATGTCCTTGAACGCGAGCGTCGGACCGTTGGACAGTTCGAGCAGCGACAGTTGCGTGTCACCCTCAATGCCGAGCGTCTTCAGCGGCGTGATCTGCGACGCGCTTTCGTCGTCGCGCACGTTGCAGTACGTGGCCGCCGTGTACGTGCGGCGGGTCAGTTCGCGCAGGTCGTCGGCAGGAATGTCGCCGGCGAATTTCGACAGGATTTCGAACGCGAGATCCGCGTACGAAAGCGTGCGCCAGCGGCTCAGTTCGTCGGCGGTGACACGCGGATACTCGGCCGGCAGATACAGACCGCCGTCTTTCGCGAGACCGCCCAGCAGGATGTCCGAAAACAGATGACGCTCGCCGGCACCGGCGCCGCGTGTGGAGATGTAGTTCATAGTCGGCCTAGTTCAGCGATTCCATGCGCAGCTTCGTGACCTTCGACACCACGGTCTTCAGCGCTTCGATCGTGGCGATCGCCGCGTTCACGTTCTTTTCGACCGTTTCGTGCGTGATCAGGATGATGTCGGTTTCGCCCTTGCCGTTCGCGTCGACCTGCTCCGATTCCTTCTGCAGCAACGCGTCGATCGAAATGCCTGTGTTGGCGAGGATGCGCGTGATGTCGGCCAGCACGCCGGTCACGTCGGCCACGCGCAAGCGCAGGTAGTAGCCGCTCGTCACTTCTTCGATCGGCAGGATCGGCGTGTTCGACAGGCTGTCCGGCTGGAACGCCAGATGCGGCACGCGATGCTCCGGGTCTGCCGTATGCAGGCGCGTCACGTCGACCAGATCAGCGACCACCGCCGACGCCGTCGGCTCCGCGCCCGCGCCCTTGCCGTAGTACAGCGTCGTGCCGACCGCGTCGCCATGCACGACGACCGCGTTCATCGCGCCTTCGACATTCGCCAGCAGACGCTTTTCCGGGATCAACGTGGGATGCACGCGCAGTTCGATGCCGGTTTGCGCACGACGCGCGATGCCCAGCAGCTTGATCCGGTAGCCGAGTTCTTCCGCGTACTTGATGTCGATCGCGTCGAGCTTGCTGATGCCTTCGATATGCGCACGGTCGAACTGCACCGGCACGCCGAACGCGATCGCGCTCATGATGGTCGCCTTGTGCGCGGCGTCCACGCCTTCGATGTCGAAGGTCGGGTCGGCTTCCGCGTAACCGAGTTCCTGCGCGGCCTTCAATGCCGTGGCGAAATCCAGACCGCGATCGCGCATTTCCGACAGGATGTAGTTGGTCGTGCCGTTGATGATGCCGGCGATGTACTGGATACGATTCGCGGTCAGACCTTCGCGCAGCGCCTTGATGATCGGAATGCCACCGGCGACCGCCGCCTCGAACGACACCATCACGCCGTTGGCGCGCGCCGCTTCGAAGATTTCGGTGCCGTGCACCGCGAGCAGCGCCTTGTTGGCCGTCACCACGTGCTTGCGGTTTTTGATCGCCCGCAGCACGAGTTCGCGCGCGATGCCCGTGCCGCCGATCATTTCCGCGACGATGTCGATGGACGGATCGTCGACCACCGAACCGAAGTCGTCGGTAATCGCGACGGAGCCGGCCGCATCGCCGAGCGCCGTGGTGGCCTTCGCCGGATTGCGCACCGCAATGCGCGTCACCTCAATGCCGCGACCCGCGCGACGTTTGATTTCTTCCTGATTGCGGCGCAGTACCGTGAAGGTGCCGCTGCCCACCGTGCCGAAGCCCAGCAGTCCAACTTTGATCGGTTCCATGCAGCGTGTGTCTTAGTAGGTTAAAAATAAAAGTGTCTGGATCGGGCCGCGTGATCGGGCCGCAGGTTCAGGCTGCGTGACGTTTGCGGTAGCCGTCGAGGAAACGCGCGATCCGGTTGATCGAATCGGCGAGATCGTCGACGTTCGGCAGGAACACGACACGGAAGTGATCCGGCGTCTTCCAGTTGAAACCGCTGCCCTGCACCAGCAGCACCCGCTCTTCCAGCAACAGTTCGAGAATGAACTGCTGATCGTTCTGGATCGGGTACATCTTCGGGTCGAGGCGCGGGAACATATACAGCGCCGCTTCCGGCTTCACGCAGGTCACGCCGGGGATCGCCGTCAACATGTCATACGCGAGTTCGCGCTGTTTGTACAGGCGACCGCCGGGGACGATCAGGTCGTTGATGCTCTGGTAGCCGCCCAGCGCGGTCTGGATCGCGTACTGGCCGGGCACGTTCGGGCACAGGCGCATCGAAGCCAGAATACCGAGGCCTTCGAAATAATCCTTCGCGCGACGGCGGTTGTCGCCGGTTAGCCCGGAAATGAACATCCAGCCCGCGCGATAGCCGCACGAACGGTAACTTTTCGAAAGACTGTTGAACGTGACGGTCAGCACGTCTTCGGACAACGCGGCCATCGCGGTGTGCTCGCGGCCGTCGTAGACGATCTTGTCGTAGACCTCATCGGCGAAGATGATCAGGCCGTGTTCGCGCGCGATCTGGATCAGTTCGCGCAGCAGGTCGTCCGAGTACAGCGCGCCCGTCGGATTATTCGGGTTGATCACGACCAGCGCCCGCGTATTCGGCGTGATTTTCGCGCGGATGTCGTCCGGGTCGGGCATCCAGCGGTTCGCTTCGTCGCAGATGTAATGCACCGGCGTGCCGCCCGACAGGCTCACGGCCGCCGTCCACAGCGGGTAGTCGGGCGCGGGCAGCAGGACTTCGTCGCCGTCGTTCAGCAGGCCTTGCATCGCCATCACGATCAGTTCCGACGCGCCGTTGCCAATATAAATATCGTCCAGTTCGACGCCGCGCACGCCCTTTTGCTGCGCGTAGTGCATCACCGCCTTGCGCGCCGCGAACACGCCTTTCGAATCCGAATAGCCGGACGAACCCGGCAGATTGCGAATCATGTCCTGAATGATCTCGTCGGGCGCATCGAAACCGAACGGCGCGAGATTGCCGATATTCAGCTTGATGATCCGGTGGCCTTCGTCTTCGAGGCGCTTCGCGTGTTCGAGGACCGGCCCGCGGATGTCGTAGCAAACATTCAACAGCTTGTTGGATTTGAGAATCGGATTCACGGCGGGCACTTCATCCTGGGTAATTGAGCTTGGCTGGTCTAGCGGCGCGCGGGTTGCACCCAACGACGCGCGAGGCAGGCGCGAAAGTCTGGCGGGCGGCGGCGGGTGGGCGCGCTCCGGCAAACCGGTCTGAATCCGGGCGACCCGGCGGATTGCGCCGACAATGACCCGAAAAAAGCGGAAACGGATCTCGCGCGACAGTCCTGCAAAGCTTTCGCAGGCGCCGCCGAGCCGCTAAAAAGTTATAATTTAGCGGATTTTGGCCGACTTCCGCAATGCACCAAGCGCATCGGCGAGCCGGCCGGCGCGTGCTGCGCCCGGCGCGCGAGGGCCGCGTAGCGTTGTTATACGCTTGCGCGCCCCGCGCCGCCGCCTCACGACCCCTTCGGAACACCAAATTTGAAATTACATCAGGATTCGAGCGGCGCCCTCAACACCGTGACCGCATACGGCGCCGACTACGTCGAAATCAATCTCCAGCGTCACACCGGCAGCATCCTCGTGATGCCCCAAACGCCTGTCGTCGCATGGCCGGTGTCGTCGTTCGACGCGCTGGGCGCCGAGCATTTCGCGATGTTGATCGCGCCGGCGCCCGAAGTCGTGATCTTCGGTAGCGGCCAGAAACTACGCTTTCCGCACCCGCGCCTGACCGCCGCGCTCGCCGCAAAACGGATCGGCGTCGAGACGATGGACTTCAAGGCGGCCTGCCGCACCTATAACATCCTGATGGCCGAAGGCCGCAAGGTCGCCGCGGCGTTGCTGATCGAAAGCTGACCGCGCGCCGGCGCGTCGCAGCAATCCCGCCCGCATAAGGGTGTCTTAAGTGCCGGCTGCCATACTGCGGGCCGCCGCGCGACCACAGCGTTCGCGTACACTTCGCGGCCAGGAACAACTCAAACGGCGCGACTGCGCGCCGACACCAAGGCAAACCTTCATGAACGATACGCCTTTGCGGCTACCGCTCAATCGCACCGCCATCCTGTTGCTGGTGGTGGCGCTCGCCGTGATCTGGTTCGTGCCGCTCGGCTGGCGTCATCTGCTGCCCAGCGACGAAGGCCGCTACGCCGAAATGGCGCGCGAGATGTTCGCCACCGGCGACTGGATCACGCCGCGCTACAACGGCTACAAATACTTCGAAAAGCCGCCGCTGCAAACCTGGGCCAACGCGCTGACGTTCGCGTGGTTCGGGCTCGGCGAATGGCAGGCGCGGCTCTACACGGCGCTGACCGGCTTTGCCGGCGTGCTGCTGATCGGCTATACCGGCGCGCGCGTGTTCAACGCAGCCACCGGCGTATTCGCCGCGATCGTGCTGGCGACCTCGCCGTACTGGAACCTGCTGGGCCACTTCAACACGCTCGACATGGGCCTGTCGTTCTGGATGGAGCTGACGATGTGCGCGCTGCTGCTCGCGCAGCGCCCCAACCTGCCCATCGCGCAGGTACGCGGCTGGATGTGGGTGTGCTGGGGATCAATGGCGCTCGCGGTGTTGTCGAAGGGCCTCGTCGGGCTGATCCTGCCGGGCGCGGTGCTGGTGCTGTACACGCTGGTCGCGCGCGACTGGGCGCTGTGGAAGCGCCTGCACCTGATCGGCGGGTTGATCGTGTTTTTCGCGATCGCCACACCGTGGTTCGTGCTGGTGCAGGATCGTAACCCCGAATTCCTGAACTTTTTCTTTATCGTCCAGCAGTTCAAGCGCTATCTGACGCCTGAACAGAACCGTCCGGGCGCGTTCTACTACTTCGTGCCGGTGCTGCTGATCGGCTTCCTGCCGTGGCTGTCGGTCAGCGTGCAAAGCGTGCGCCATGCGCTGCGCGTGCCGCGTCAGCCGAACGGCTTCGCGCCGACTCTCCTGCTGCTGGTCTGGTCCGCGTTCATCTTCCTGTTCTTCAGCGCGTCGCACTCGAAGCTGCTGTCGTACACGTTGCCGATCGCCCCCGCGCTGGCGCTGCTGATCGGCCTGTACCTGCCGCTGGTCGCGCCGCAGACGCTGCGCCGCCATCTGGCGGGCTATGCGGTGTTTCTGGTCGCAGGCCTGTTCGGCGCGACGTTTCTGTCGCGCGCCGGCGACGCCCGCAACCCGACCGCGCTCTACATCGAATTCCGCGTCTGGGTGTGGGCCGCGCTGGGCGTCGCGCTGGTGTTCACGCTGATCGCGCTGTGGTTCGCGCGGCGCAGCTTCAGCGAACGCCGGGGAATCGTCGGCGCGGTGGCCGTGTTCGGCACCGCGTGGCTGCTGCTGGGCACCATCGCCGGTACCGGTCACGACGTGTTCGGCCGCCTCAGTTCCGGCGCGCCGCTCGCGCCGGCGGTCCGCCAGGCGCTGGCGAAACTGCCGCCCGACACGCCGTTCTATTCGGTGGGCGTGCTGGATCACACGTTGCCGTTCTATGTCCGTCATACGACGATCATGGTCGAACACGCGGACGAACTGACGTTTGGCGTGACGGTCGAACCGCAAAAATGGGTACCGACGATCAACGAATGGGTCGAGCGCTGGAAGGCCGAGCGCTACGCGGTCGCGCTGCTGCCCGCGTCGACGTATGACAGGTTTGCAGCGCAGCATTTGCCGATGCAGGTGATCGCGCGCGACTCGCGACGCGTGATCGTCGAGAAGCCGCAGCCGTAACGGTCCTCGCGAGGCGGCGTCCCGCCTCGCCCAATATCGACGGCGGCGCCCCGAGGGTCGCCGCGATCACACCGGAAAACACGTTTAGATGAACCCGATTTCCCTGATCTGCATCCTGGCCGGCGTGTCGCTGAACGCGTGTGCGCAGTTGCTGCTGAAAGCCGGCACAAACGCCGTTGGACACTTCGAATTCACCCGTGCGAACATCCTGCCGATCGGCTTCAAGCTGGCCACCCAGTTGCCGATCGTCGGCGGGCTGGCGTGCTATGTGATCAGCGTCGGCGTGTGGGTGATCGGCCTGTCGCGGGTCGATGTGTCGATCGCGTATCCGATGCTGTCGCTGGGCTATGTCGTCAATGCGTTCGCCGCGTGGTATCTGTTCGGCGAAGTGCTGTCGGTGCAGAAGCTGGTCGGGATTGCGATCATCCTGGTCGGCGTGGTCGTGCTGGCGCGCAGCTGATTGCGCACCCGCAGATGGGCGGCCCTTGCCCGTGGCCGGTGACCGGCCGCTGCCCTTGCCTTACCCTTGCTTCAACCGGTTTCGGCTCCATCTCCGGACATCTTGCCGCGCAATAACCTGCGGTAAGGTCTGGTAAGCGCATGACACACTAAACTGGGTGCTCGCCGAACCGCGCCGGTCCGTGTCGAAGTACCTTACCGGTCGCTGTGCTTCAAGGTCGTGTCCTTCTCGCATGTGCCGCGCCCAACCGCGCAGGCGCTGCCCGACGAAGGCGCGGCCGGGCCGGCACCGCCCTTTTTCTATCGAGCTAACGAGCGAAGCTTTCAATGAGCCAGTCATCCGTTCCGTTTTTGCCGTTTGTCCGTCCGGAAATCGACGAAGAAACCATTCAGGGTGTCGTCGACGTGCTGCGCTCCGGCTGGATCACGACCGGCCCGCAGAACCAGAAGTTCGAAGCTGCGCTGTCGGAATTCTGCGGCGGCCGTCCGGTGCGCACGTTCAACTCCGGCACGGCCACGCTCGAGATCGGTCTGCGGATTGCCGGCGTGGGCGAAGGCGATGAAGTCATCACGACACCCGCATCGTGGGTCTCGACCAGCAACGTGATCTACGAAGTAGGCGCAACACCCGTGTTCGCCGACATCGATCCCGTCACCCGCAATATCGACCTCGATCTGCTCGAAAAAGCCATCACGCCGCGTACGAAGGCGATCATTCCGGTCTATCTGTCGGGTCTCCCGGTGGATATGGACCGGCTGTACGCGATCGCCCGCGCGCACAAGCTGCGCGTGATCGAAGACGCGGCGCAGGCGTTCGGTTCCACCTGGAACGGCAAGCGGATCGGCGCGATCGGCGATCTGGTCTCGTTCAGCTTCCATGCGAACAAGAACCTGACGTCGATCGAAGGCGGCGCACTCGTGCTGAACGACGAAGCCGAAGCGGTGCTCGCGCAAAAGTACCGCCTGCAAGGCATCACCCGTACCGGTTTCGACGGGATGGACTGCGATGTGCTGGGCGGCAAGTACAACCTGACCGATGTCTCCGCGCGCGTCGGTCTCGGTCAGTTGCCGCACCTGGAGCGCTTCCTGGCGCAGCGCCGAAAGCTTGCGCGCGCATACTTCGCAGGTCTGGAAGGCGCGCCGGCTACGCAACTCGGGGTCGGCCTGCCGTTTGCGGACTTCGATAACAGCAACTGGCACATGTTCCAGATCACGCTGCCGCTCGACAAACTGAACCTCGACCGCGCGGGGTTCATGGCGCAACTGAAGGAGCGCGGGATCGGCTCAGGCGTGCACTATCCGGCGATTCACCTGTTCTCGCTGTATCGTGCGCGCGGCTTCAAGGAAGGGATGTTCCCGCACGCGGAGCGCTTCGGCGCGACCACCGTGACCCTGCCGCTCTTCACGCAGATGAGCGAGGACGACGTGGCGCGAGTCTGTCGTGCGGTCAATGAAATTTGCGAACAATACGGAAAATAAGCGGAAATGAGTCAAACGGAATATCGCTCCGTCAGGCCGGAAGTGTCGATCATCATTCCGGTCTACAACGAAGAGGCCGGACTGGGCGAGCTGTTTACGCGCCTGTATCCGGCGCTCGACGCGCTCGGCACGTCGTATGAAGTGATCTTCATCAACGACGGCAGCCGCGACAAATCGCCGGCGCTGCTCGCCGCACAGTTTCGTGCGCGCCCGGACACCACGCGCGTGATCCTGCTCAACGGCAATTACGGCCAGCATATGGCCATTCTCGCGGGCTTCGAGCAATCGCGCGGCGACATCGTCATCACGCTCGACGCCGATTTGCAAAATCCGCCGGAAGAAATTGCAAAGCTGGTCACGAAAATGCGTGAAGGCTACGACTACGTCGGCACGATCCGCCTTCAGCGTCAGGACAGCCTGTTCCGTCGCAAGGCGTCGCGCGCGATGAACCGTCTGCGCGAGCGCATCACGCGCATCAAGATGACCGATCAGGGTTGCATGCTGCGCGCGTACAGCCGCCACATCATCGACACGATCAACCGCTGCGGCGAGATCAACACGTTCATTCCGGCGCTCGCGTACACGTTCGCGCAGAACCCGGTCGAGATCGAAGTCGCGCACGAAGAGCGCTTCGCGGGCGAGTCGAAATACTCGCTGTACAGCCTGATTCGTCTGAACTTCGACCTCGTGACGGGCTTCTCGGTCGTGCCGCTGCAATGGCTGTCGTTTATCGGCGTGATTCTGTCGCTCGGTTCGGCGGCGTTGTTCGTGCTGCTGCTGATTCGCCGCTTTATCATCGGCGCGGAAGTGCAAGGTGTGTTCACGCTGTTCGCCATCACGTTCTTCCTGCTCGGCGTGATCATCTTCGCGCTCGGGCTGCTCGGCGAATACATCGGACGGATCTATCAGCAGGTGCGCGCCCGTCCGCGTTATCTGGTGCAGACCATCCTCGAAGAGCGCGACGGCACCGCCGTCGCCGAAGCGCCGCGTCAGTCGCTGGTGCAGGCGGTGCAAGCCGCCCCGCTGGCAACGCCGGAACGTGGCCAGGGACCGGAACTATGAAACCGCGTGCAGTCGTTTTCGCGTATCACAACGTCGGCGTGCGTTGCCTGCAGGTGCTGCTCGCGCGCGGCGTCGATGTCGCGCTGGTCGTCACTCACGAAGACAACCCGTCCGAGAACATCTGGTTCGGCAGCGTCGCGTCCGTCGCGGCCGAACACGGCATCAAGGTCGTGACGCCGGCAGACCCGAACAGCGCGGAACTGCGCGCCGCGCTCAGCGCCGCGCGGCCCGACTTCATCTTTTCGTTCTATTACCGTCACATGTTGCCGGTCGATCTGCTCGCGATAGCCGCGCGTGGCGCGTACAACGTGCACGGCTCGCTGTTGCCGAAATACCGCGGCCGCGTGCCGACCAACTGGGCGGTGATCCACGGCGAAACCGAAACCGGCGCGACGCTGCACGAAATGGCCGCAAAGCCGGATGCGGGCGCGATCCTCGCGCAAACGCCGGTGCCGATCCTGCCCGACGACACGGCCGCGCAAGTGTTCGACAAAGTCACCGTGGCCGCCGAGCAAACCTTGTGGCGCGTGCTGCCGGCTCTGCTGGCCGGTGAAGCGCCGCATTTGCCGAACGACCTGTCACACGGCAGCTATTTCGGTGGACGCAAGCCGGAAGACGGCCGGATCGACTGGCAACAACCGGCGCAACAGGTCTACAACCTGATTCGCGCGGTCGCGCCGCCGTATCCCGGCGCCTTTACGGATCTCAACGGGCACCGTTTCATCGTGGCGCGGGCGCGTATGGCGCCGCCCAACGCGCTTCAGTCGGATTTGCCCCCCGGCCTGCACGTAAGCGATAATGCCGTTTTCGCGATATGCGGCGACGGCCGCGCGATCGCCATCCACGAATTGCGGCAGCAGCACGACGGCCGCGAGTCCGTCGTGACCCCCGCCGAATTCTCCGAACTCATTCTTTCTCCCCGTCATTCATGAAAAAAGTCCTGATTCTGGGCGTGAACGGCTTTATCGGCCATCACCTGTCCAAGCGCATTCTCGAAACGACCGACTGGGAAGTGTTCGGGATGGATATGCAAACCGAACGCCTCGGCGACCTGATCAACCATGAGCGGATGCACTTCTTCGAAGGCGACATCACGATCAACAAGGAATGGGTCGAATATCACGTCAAGAAATGCGACGTGATCCTGCCGCTGGTCGCCATCGCGACGCCCGCTACCTACGTGAAGCAGCCGCTGCGCGTGTTCGAACTCGACTTCGAGGCGAACCTGCCCATCGTGCGTTCCGCAGTGAAGTACGGCAAGCACCTGGTGTTTCCGTCCACGTCGGAAGTCTACGGAATGTGCTCCGACGAGCAGTTCGATCCGGACGAATCCGCCCTCACCTACGGCCCGATCAACAAGCCGCGCTGGATCTACGCATGCTCGAAGCAGTTGATGGACCGTGTGATCTGGGGTTACGGCATGGAAGGCCTGAACTTCACGCTGTTCCGTCCGTTCAACTGGATCGGCCCGGGCCTCGACTCGATCTACACGCCGAAGGAAGGCAGCTCGCGCGTGGTCACGCAGTTCCTGGGTCACATCGTGCGCGGCGAGAACATCAGCCTCGTCGACGGCGGCGCACAGAAACGCGCGTTCACCGACATCGACGACGGCATCGCCGCGCTGATGAAGATCATCGACAACAAGGACGGCGTCGCGTCGGGCAAGATCTACAACATCGGCAATCCGACCAACAACTTCTCGGTGCGTGAACTCGCGCACAAGATGCTGGCGCTGGCCGCCGAGTTCCCGGAATACGCGGACATGGCCAAGCAGGTGCAGCTGGTCGAGACGTCGTCGGGCGCTTACTACGGCGCCGGCTATCAGGACGTGCAAAACCGCGTGCCGAAGATCGACAACACGATGCAGGAACTCGGCTGGGCGCCCACGTCCACGTTCGACGAAGCGTTGCGCAAGATTTTCGAAGCGTATCGCGGCCACGTCGGCGAAGCGCGCGCGCTGGTCGAACAGCAATAAGGGCCGCGCCTTGGCCCGCATCGTTCTGAAGATCGACGTCGATACGCTGCGCGGCACCCGCGAAGGCGTACCGAATCTCGCGCGTATCTTCGACCGCTTCAAGGCGCGCGCCACCTTTCTGTTCAGCCTCGGTCCCGACCACACCGGTTGGGCGATGCGTCGGGTGTTGCGCCCGGGGTTTCTGCAGAAGGTGTCGCGCACGTCGGTGGTCGAGCATTACGGCGTCAGGCAGTTGATGTACGGCGTGCTGCTGCCGGGCCCGGACATCGGCGTGCGCGCTGCGTCCGAGATGCGTGCAATCCACGAGGCCGGCTTCGAATGCGGCATCCACACGTGGGATCACGTGTACTGGCAGGACAACGTGCGTGCGCGCGACGCCGCATGGACGTCGAAGCAGATGCAGAAAAGCCACGACCGTTTCGCGCAGATCTTCGGTGCGCCGCCCGTCACGCACGGCGCGGCGGGCTGGCAGATGAACGGTCACGCGTTCGAACAGATCGACGCATGGGGCATGCAGTACGCGTCCGACGGACGCGGTCATTCGCCGTATCTGCCGGTGCTGAACGGCAGGACGCTGCATCACGTGCAGATGCCCACCACACTGCCCACGCTGGACGAGATTCTCGGCGTGGATGGCGTGGATGAAAGCAACGTCGCCGCGCATCTGCTGAAGCGCACCGAAAACAATCCGCACGACCAGGTGTTCACGCTGCACGCGGAACTCGAAGGCCAGAAACTCGCGCCGATCTTCGAGCAACTGCTGACCGGCTGGCGCGCGCAAGGTCATACGTTCGCGACGATGGGCGACTACTACGCCACGCTGGACCGCGACACGTTGCCCACGTACCCTGTGACCTGGGGTGAGATCGCCGGGCGCTCCGGTGAGCTGATCGTCCAACCCGACTGATCCACGCCGCTTGCGTCGCGATCGTCTGCCCAAACAGCCTCGACCACCGGCTGCGCATGCGCACCGGCCGTGACCGGAAACGGCACGGCCTCGCGCCGCGCGGCCGGCAATAACAAACGGAGAAACACGTGTCCATCGCAGTCGATCAACCCGTCCCCGACTTCACCGCCGCCGCTACCGGTGGCGACATCACGTTGTCTAGTCTTCGGGGCAAGAAGGTGGTGGTGTATTTCTACCCGAAGGACAACACGCCGGGCTGCACGACCGAAGGTCTGCAATTCCGCGATCTGTACCCGAAATTCGTCGAAGCCGGCGCAGAAGTGCTCGGCGTGTCGCGCGACAGCCTGCGCTCGCATGACAACTTCAAGGCGAAGCTCGAACTGCCGTTTCCGCTGCTCTCCGATCAGGACGAAGCGCTGTGCGCGCTGTTCGGTGTCATCAAAATGAAGAAAATGTATGGCAAAGAAGTACGTGGGATCGAACGCTCGACCTTCCTGATCGACGCCGCCGGCGTGCTGCGCGAGGAGTGGCGCGGTGTGAAAGTGCCGGGCCACGTCGACGATATTCTGGCGGCTGTACAAGCGCTGTGAGGCGCGTTATATTGATTTTCAATGAGTGCCAGTCCAACCCATCATTTCCGCCGCCGCGCCGGATTTCACGCCGCCGAAGTTGACGTCGTGAGGCGCCGCGCGATGACCGAAAGCAAGCCGCTTGCTCCATCTGCTGGGGCGGCGGCTTTTTTAATTGCGCGAAGCCGGCCTTTCGCCTGTTCGCGCACTTCTCCCAAGGAGCCGATCGAAACTCAGGCGAACCGGCATCTCTAGACCGAAAGCGCGCCTCCGGGCGCAAACTGCCGCGCAGCAACGATGTGTGCAAGACGGCAGGATGCGACAGGCGGCGCACGATATGTGACCCGATAATTTCGAGGGAAACCATGCCTTTGCCTACCCCACCCAGCAAGCTCGGCAATCTGTTGCCGCCTGACGAGTACAAGGCCAAAGCCCAGCCGGCCCGTTCCGCGAAGAAAACGGGCAGCGTTGGGGAGCAAGCGGAGTCGGCCGATTACGGTCAGACCAGCGTCGCCGCGCCGATGGCGAGCGCCGCCAACGCGGCCACCACGTTGCGCCCGGTTCCCGTCGCCGCCGCTTCCAGCGCGGCACTCGAGCCCGTCGCGCCGGCGCCGACGCGCGGTCGCAAGAAACAGACGGCCGCCCTGCTGCAACCAGTTCCGACGCCTGCCGCGCCCGTCCAGGCGCCCGCTGCCACGCCCGCACCCATTGCGCCGACCGTCGCGCGCAGCGGCAAACAGGCCGACACCAGCACGCCGGTCGCCGCCGCCGAGCCCGCCACGCGCGGCACGACCAAAAAGCGCAGCAATGCCGCCGACCCGGCCGAGATCAAGAAGCTGTTCGTGCTCGACACGAACGTGCTGATGCACGATCCGACCTGCCTGTTCCGCTTCGAGGAACACGACGTCTATCTGCCGATGATGACGTTGGAAGAACTCGACAATCACAAGAAAGGCATGTCGGAAGTGGCGCGCAATGCGCGTCAGGTCAGCCGCACGCTGGACGCGCTGGTCGCCAATGCAGGATCGATGTCGGAAGGCATTCCGCTGTCGCGTCTGGGCAGCCGCGAAGCATCCGGCCGTCTGTATTTCCAGACCAAGCTGACCGATATCGAGCCGGTCGAAGGTCTGCCGCAAGGCAAGGCCGACAACCAGATTCTCGGTGTGGTGCGCGCGCTGCAACGCGATCATTCGGATCGCGAGGTCGTGCTGGTGTCGAAAGACATCAACATGCGGATCAAGGCGCACGCGCTCGGCCTGCCGGCCGAAGACTACTTCAACGATCAGGTTCTCGAAGACAAGGACCTGCTGTACTCGGGCATTCGCGCGCTGCCGCAAGACTTCTGGACCAAGCACGCGAAGGGCATGGAAAGCTGGCAGGACACCAAAACGGGCACCACGTATTACCGTGTGACGGGTCCGCTGTGCCAGTCGATGCTCGTCAACGAGTTCGTGTATCTGGAGCCGCAAAACGGCGAGCCGACGTTCCACGCGATCGTCCGCGAACTGAACGGCAAGACCGCGCTGTTGCAGACGCTGCGCGATTACGGTCATCACAAGAACAACGTGTGGGGCATCACGGCGCGTAACCGTGAACAGAACTTCGCGCTGAACCTGCTGATGAATCCGGACATCGACTTCGTCACGCTGCTCGGTCAGGCCGGTACCGGCAAAACGCTGGTCGCGCTGGCGGCCGGTCTCGCTCAGGTGCTCGACGACAAGCGCTATAACGAGATCATCGTGACGCGTGCGACGGTGCCGGTCGGCGAAGACATTGGCTTCCTGCCGGGCACGGAAGAGGAAAAAATGCAGCCGTGGATGGGTGCATTCGACGACAACCTCGAAGTGCTGCAAAAAACCGACGACGCCGCCGGCGAATGGGGTCGCGCGGCGACGCAGGAACTGATCCGCTCGCGTCTGAAGGTCAAGAGCATGAACTTCATGCGCGGCCGGACGTTTGTGGACAAGTACCTGATCATCGACGAAGCGCAGAACCTGACGCCGAAACAGATGAAAACGCTGGTCACGCGCGCGGGTCCGGGCACGAAGATCATCTGTCTGGGCAATATCGCGCAGATCGACACCCCGTATCTGACCGAAGGCAGTTCCGGCCTGACGTACGTGGTCGACCGCTTCAAGGGTTGGGCGCACAGCGGTCACGTGACGCTGGCGCGCGGCGAGCGTTCGCGCCTCGCGGATTACGCGTCGGACATTCTCTAAGCCATTCTGTTTCGCTGGCTCCAAAAGCCGCGCCGGGTTTCCCGGCGCGGCTTTTTTCATGGCATCGCCGGATTCGCGGGGCCTGCCGGACGCTCCATCACCCGAAACCCGGGAAATCGATACGACACTTAGCGCCGGATCTTCAAGTGATTTATCAAGAATTCTTGCCCGTCCCATGCTGGACGGCTAATATCGGCACATTGCCTCGCCTTTAAGCGAGCGTTTACGCTCGCGCCGCCTTGTATGTACCGACTCGGAATTTCGTTGCTGATCGTGTTGCTGCTCGCCGCCTGTTCGGGCGCGCCGCAGAAAACGTCGCGCGGGCCGAGTTCGTCCACGGCCGCCAGCGGCGCGTTCCGCACGATTCCGCCCGGCTTCCCGAATTTCGTCGATCACAGCGTGGGTCGCGAGGAAATCTCCATTCAGGCGATGAGTCTGGTCGGCATTCCGTACCGTTGGGGCGGTAATACGCCGGATAGCGGCTTCGATTGCAGCGGTCTGGTTCGGTATGTGGTTCAACGCGCGGCTTCGGTGAATCTGCCGCGCACCACCGCCGACATGAGCGGCCGCGGCGAATCGATCGACCCCGACGAAGTCGCGCCCGGCGACCTGATTTTCTTCAACACCACCGGCCGCGCGCATTCGCACGTCGGGATTTACGTCGGCAAACTGCGCTTCGTGAACGCGCCTTCGACGGGCGGCACGGTGCGCCTCGACTATCTGACCAATCCGTATTGGGCCAAACGCTTCGACGGAATCCGTCGCGTGGCCGCGCCGACCGCACCGCCGAAACCCGCGCCGTTCGATGCCCCGGCGTATCAGGCGTCGGTGGCACCCGAACCCGTCGCGCCGCAAGCTGTCGCGCGACCGGCGACACAAGCGGCGACGTCGAATGAAAACACCGGATATGGCGCGCAGTCGCGGCTTACGCCGGGTAGCGGGACCTCCGCTGTTTCCGCTACGGCTAATGCTGGCGTATCCACGGCCACGGCTCCGGCCCCGATGGCTCAGGCCGATCAGTTCGAGCCGCCGCCGCCCGTGCTGAGTGCCGCACAAATGCAGGCGCGTGCAGCGGGTGCGGTGACGCCGTCGGCCGTTGCGCCGACGCGCGCTGGCGGCCGCGAAGACGCGATCGACGCCGCCGCCGATGCATTCGAGCCACCGCCGTCTTCCGCATCGGCCGCTGCGCGCCAGGCGCAGCAAGCCCAATACCACGAATCCGCCGACTCACCCGGCGACGTGCAGATCATGCGTGCCTCGACGGCCTCGCGCGGCATCCCCGCCGCCACACGCACCACCGACGATCCGATCGCCCGTTTCGCAAACGGCAGCTACTAGCGTCGCGCGTGGCGGGGTTTCTGCACCCACGCGTGCAAAACCCGGCCGTCCGGCTAACGTTGAAGCGGGCCGCCCCGCCGTCGTCCGCGATCTGCTATCGTTTTCGGTATTCTTCCGATAGCGGGTGTTCACCATGGATCTCGGCTTAAACAGCAAGGTGGTGTTGATCACGGGCGGCAGCAAAGGCATCGGCCTCGCGTGTGCACGCGCATTTGCGAAAGAAGGCGCGAAAGTCGCGATCGTATCGCGCGACCCGGCCAATCTCGCCCGGGCTCGCGAGCAGCTCAAGGGTGAAGGACTGAATGTCCACCTGACCCGCGCCGACCTGCACGAACCGCACAGCGCCGCGGACATCGTCGAAGAAGTCACCACCGCCGTCGGCCCGATCGACGTGCTCATCAACAGCGCGGGCGCCGCGCGTCGCTACGACCCGGAATCGCTCGATGCCGACGCATTCCGCGCGACGATGGAAGCCAAATATTTTCCGTATATCTATCCGCAGCAGGAAGTGTTGCGACGCATGGCCGAGCGCGCGAAAGCCGGCGGCGAGCCGGGCACGATCGTCAATATCATCGGCATGGGCGGCAAGATCGCCAGCGACATCCATATTGCCGGGGGCGCCGCGAACGCCGCGCTGATGCTGGCGACGGTCGGCCTCGCGCACTATTACGCGCGCTATGGAATCCGGATCAACGCGATCAATCCCGGCTCCACGCTGACCGAACGCGTCGAGGAAGCGCTGAAACTCGAGGCGTCGCAGCATGGCATCGGCACCGACGAAGCGCTTGCGCGCGGCCAGGCCAAAGTGCCGTTGGGACGTTTTGCGAAGCCGGAAGAGATTGCGGATGTCGCGCTATTTCTGGCGAGCCGCCGCGCGAGCTATGTGACGGGCGCGATTGTCCCGATGGATGGAGGCAGCGCGCCGCTGATCTGATGCAGACTGCGGCGCGCGGATTGATGTGTGTGGTGCGTGTAATGCTTATGCTTGTCGCGAAATGTTCTGCGCGTGCCGGACGCTGTGCCCGGCCCGCGCTTCACGCATGACGCGGTGTGCGCCGTGCGCCTAGAACAGTTGACGGCCGAGCCAGAAACCACCGGCAGCGAGGATCGCCGATGCTGGGATTGTCAGCACCCACGCCCAGATGATATTGCCGGCCACGCCCCAACGCACGGCGCTCAGCTTGCGCGTCGCGCCGACACCGACGATCGCGCCGGTAATCGTGTGAGTGGTCGACACCGGAATACCGAGCCACGACGCGATAAACAGCGTGATCGCCCCGCCCGACTCCGCGCAGAAACCACCAACCGGCTTCAGCTTCGTGATCTTCTGACCCATCGTGCGAACGATTCGCCAGCCGCCGAACAGCGTGCCGAAGCCCATCGACAGATAACAGCCGCCGATCACCCACAGCGGCGGGGAATCGGCGGTGGCCGATGCATAACCGGTGGCGATCAGCAGCATCCAGATAATGCCGATGGTTTTCTGCGCGTCGTTGCCGCCGTGACCCAGGCTATACAGCCCCGCCGACACCAGTTGCAGACGCCGGAACCGCCGGTCGACCTTGCTGGGTGGCGTGCGGAAATAGATCCACGAAACCGCCAGCATAAAGAACGAACCGAGGACGAAACCGAGCAGCGGCGAGATGAAAATAAACGCGACCGTCTTCATCAGACCGTCGAAATTCAGCGAGCCCATGCCGGACTTGGCCAGCGCCGCGCCGACCAGACCACCGATCAACGCGTGCGACGAGCTCGACGGAATACCGTAGTACCACGTGATCACGTTCCAGCCGATCGCGCCGACCAGCGCACCGAACACCACGTAGTGATCGACGATGGCCGGGTCGATCGTGCCTTTGCCGACCGTCTGCGCCACCTTCAGATGGAAGATGAAATACGCGATCACGTTGAAGGCGGCCGCGAAAGCAACCGCTTGTTGCGGCTTCAGCACGCCGGTCGACACGACCGTGGCAATGGAATTCGCCGCGTCGTGAAAACCGTTCATGAAGTCGAACACGAGCGCGACGGCGACCAGGGTGGCAACCACCCAGATAGCGAGTTGGATCGAATGCATCAGGCGTTTTCCAGCACAATACCTTCGATGATGTTCGCTACGTCCTCACACTTGTCGGTGATGGTTTCCAGCAGCTCGTAAATCGCCTTCAGCTTGATCAGATTCTTGACGTCGTCTTCTTCGCGGAACAGCTTGGACATGGCCGAGCGCAGCACGCGGTCAGCTTCCGATTCCAGACGGTCGATTTCCTCGCAGGCCTTGAGGATGGCGCTCGCCTGCTTCATGTCCGACAGCAGCGCGACAGCGGCTTGCACGCGTTCGGACGTTGCCGTGCAGATATGGGCGAGCTGGCTGGCCTCGGACGTGACGGCGCGCACGTCGTACAGCGAAATGGCGGTGGCGACGTCCTCCATCAGATCGAGGATGTCGTCCATCGTCGTGATGAGCTTGTGGATCTCGTCGCGGTCGAGCGGCGTGATAAACGTCTTGTGCAGCAGGTCGATGGTTTCGTGCGTGAGCTTGTCAGCTGCCTTTTCGGCATTTTGCACGTTCTGCTTGTGGATTTCGGCGTCCTGCAGATTGTCGATCAGCAGCTCGAGTTCGTGGCTCGCCGAGACGATGCACTTTGCGTGTGCATTGAAGATTTCAAAGAACTTGCCCTCGGTGGGCATGA
The DNA here is from genome assembly GCF_028283785.1 of Paraburkholderia sp. Classification (GTDB taxonomy): domain Bacteria; phylum Pseudomonadota; class Gammaproteobacteria; order Burkholderiales; family Burkholderiaceae; genus Paraburkholderia. The sequence goes on from NZ_JAPWKB010000019.1 coordinate 1,516,919, forward strand.
ATCGACCGAACATTGGAATCCCGAAAAATGGTCACATATTGGCTGACATAAAACCGCAATATTGTACCGTTCCGTGCGGTTCGTCGCACTTTTGGAAGCGTCGTTACAACAGCATCGACGCCTTTTCGAGCCTTCCAATGACTTTTTGCTGATTTGCCCTTTACTCGCCGTAGAAGTTCTGCGCGCCGGCAAAATTATCGAACTTCGTGAATTGACCGTGGAACGTGAGCCGAACCGGGCCGATCGGACCATTCCGCTGCTTGCCGATAATGATTTCCGCGGTGCCTTTGTCTGGGCTGTCCGGGTTGTAGACTTCGTCACGGTAGATGAACAGGATCACGTCCGCGTCCTGTTCGATAGCGCCGGATTCGCGCAAATCCGACATGATCGGACGCTTGTTCGGGCGCTGTTCGAGACCACGATTCAGCTGCGACAGCGCAATCACCGGCACGTCGAGTTCTTTCGCGAGACTCTTTAGCGAGCGCGAGATTTCCGAGATTTCGGTCGCGCGGTTTTCGCCCTGCCCGGAACCGCTCATCAGCTGCAAATAGTCGATGATGATCAGCCCGAGTTTGCCGCATTGCCGCGACAGACGGCGCGCGCGCGAGCGAAGCTCCATCGGATTCAGGCCACCGGTTTCGTCGATGAAGATTTGCGCTTCGCTCATCTTCTGCACGGCATGCGTCAGCTTCGGCCAATCTTCGTCGGTCAGACGACCGGTCCGCATCCGATGCTGGTCGAGACGCCCGACCGAGCCGAGCATACGCATCGTCAGTTGCGAGCCCGGCATTTCCATCGAGAACACGGCGACCGGCAAGCCATATTCCACGGCAACGTATTCGCCGACGTTCATCGAAAACGCGGTCTTACCCATCGACGGCCGGCCCGCGACGATGATCAACTCGCCGCCGTGCATGCCGGAAGTCATCCGGTCGAGGTCGACGAATCCGGTCGGCGTGCCCGTCACGTCACTCGGGTTCGCGGTGTGGTACAGCGTGTCGATCCGCTCGACGACCTGCGTCAGCAACGGTCCGATTTCCAGGAAACCCTGCGTGCCGCGCGCGCCGTCCTCGGCAATCGAAAACACCTTCGATTCCGCTTCGTCCAGCAACTGGCGAACTTCCTTGCCCTGCGGATTGAATGCGTCAGCGGAAATCTCGTCCGCCACCGACACCAGCCGCCGCAACACCGCGCGATCGCGCACGATTTCCGCGTAACGACGGATATTCGCCGCGCTCGGCGTGTTCTGCGCCAGCGCGTTCAGGTACGCGAGGCCGCCCACTTCGTCGGCTTTGCCCGCGGTGCCGAGCGATTCGTAAACCGTGATCACGTCGGCCGGACGCGTGGCCGCGATCAGCTTGCCGATGTGCTCGAAGATGAGGCGGTGGTCGTAGCGATAGAAATCACTCTGCGAGAGGAAATCGGCAATGCGGTCCCATGCCGCGTTATCGAGCAGCAAGCCGCCCAGCACCGATTGCTCGGCCTCGATCGAATGCGGCGGGACTTTCAGCGACTCGATTTGGGGATCTTTGGACGGTGCGTTCATGGAGGAAGTTTATCTTGCAAATGCAGCGATGGCGGCGGGAGGACACAAAAACCGGCCAACAAAAAAGGCAGGGGCCGGTTGCCCGGCCCCTGCCTCTTGCCGGACGGATCTCAGCGAGACCCGTGCGACGGATACGACTTGATGCTTAGACGTGTTCGCCCAGCACCGACACCGTCACATCGACGAGAACGTCGGTGTGCAGCGAAACTTGCACCGGATGGTCGCCGACCATCTTCAGCGGGCCTTCCGGCAGGCGCACTTGCGCCTTTTCCACTGCGAAGCCTTGCTTCGTCAGCGCTTCAGCGATGTCAGCGTTGGTCACCGAGCCGAACAAACGGCCGTCGACGCCAGCCTTCTGGCCGATCTGAACCGTCGAACCTGCCAGCTTTTCGCCTTGGGCTGCAGCGGCTGCCAGCTTTTCAGCGGCGACCTTTTCCAGCTCTGCACGGCGAACTTCGAATTCAGCGATTGCTTCCTTCGTTGCACGGCGAGCTTGCTTGTTCGGAATCAGGAAGTTACGTGCGTAACCGTCCTTGACCTTGACGATATCGCCCAGGTTGCCGACGTTGACGACTTTTTCGAGAAGAATGATTTGCATTCGGATGCTCCTTGTAGCGTCGTCTTATTAAGCCTTGTGCTGGTCGGTGTACGGCATCAGCGCGAGGAAACGTGCGCGCTTGATTGCCGTATCCAGCTGGCGTTGATAGTGCGACTTCGTACCCGTCAGACGTGCCGGCGTGATCTTGCCGTTTTCGCCGATGAAGTCCTTCAGCGTTTCGATGTCCTTGTAGTCGATCTGATCGACGCTTGCAGCCGTGAAGCGGCAGAACTTCTTACGCTTGAAGAGCGGGTTTTGTTGCTGACGGCGCTTGTCGAATTTTTTACCAGTCGGGCGGGGCATGTTAGTCCTTTCCAATGTCCTGCAATGCTGTGATGTGAAATACCAGGGTGCGCGCGTTGCGGTGTTTTTTAGCCAGAAAACCGGTGAAGAGCGTTTCGACGCCCATTGCGCAGTTTTCCAACTTTCCGCTTGCCTCGCCGGCGGCTACCGCCGGCATGGTCAGTTCGACTTGACGGGCAATGCCCGCTTCGACGACTTCCGTGCGGTGTTGCAACGTGCAGCTTGCAATCGGAACGCCGGCGGGCGTATATCGCACCGGTTCGCGTTCAACGACGCTTGCTGTAAGTTGCAGCCTGTTCACGAGGCGACGCGCTTATCGATCAACCTGGTAGCTTAAATGCGGTCTTAAGCCTGCGCTTCGGACGGCTGCGTAGCAGCTGCCTTCTTGGCTTCTTCGCGCTGCACTTCCTTCATCATCGGCGACGGGCCGGTTTCAGCCTTCTTCTGCTTGACGATGAGGTGACGCAGAACTGCGTCGTTGAACTTGAATGCGTGTTCCAGCTCGTCGAGCGTGGTCTGATCGCATTCGATGTTCATGCAGACGTAGTGTGCCTTCGCGAGTTTCTCGATCATGTAGGCCAGTTGGCGACGGCCCCAGTCTTCGATACGGTGGATCTGGCCACCGTGCGACGCGATCGTGCTCTTGTAACGCTCGATCATTGCGGGCACTTGCTCGCTTTGATCCGGATGCACGATAAATACGATTTCGTAATGACGCATGTTCACTCCTTGTGCTGACTTATGGATAGAAGCCACCCGGGCGTCGGATCCGGTGTGGCAAGTGAGAAGCCGAAGATAATAACTCGAACGGACCCCGCTTTGCAAGATATTCCGTGGCGTCACAACAGGAATCGGCCTAATTTTCAACGGCTTAGAACACGACGCCAATCCGTCGAACACACCGCCGCGCGCATCGCGTAGCCGTCACGCCACACCGTCCCAATAACCCGGTCGCGCGTACATTTCCTTCAAATAATCAATGAAGTAGCGCACTTTCGCGGGCACATAGCGCTGCTGCGGGTAGACCGCGAGAATGTCGTAATCGGGCAGCGCGTACTCGTCGAGCACCGTCTCCAGTTCGCCGCGCGCCAGTTGCTGCTGGATTTCCCAGGTCGAGCGCCAGCCCAGCCCCAACCCTTCCGACACCCAGCGGTGCAGCAATTCGCCATCGTTGCAATCGAGCGAGCCGCCGACGCGCACCGTCGCCATCTTGCCGTTTCGGCGGAAATACCAGCCGCGGTTCTGGCCCCCTTGCAGGTTGAACGCCAGACAGTTGTGCTGCGGCAGATCGTCGAGCGTTTCCGGCTTACCGTATTTCGCAAAATACGCGGGCGTGCCGCACACCACGCGCCGGTTCGACGCCAGCTTCACCGCGACGAAATTCGGATCGACCGCGCCGCCGATCCGGATCGACAGGTCGTAGCCCTCGCGCACCAGATCCACGACGCGATCGGTCAGATTGAACGACATCTGCAATTCGGGCTTGTCGAGCGCGAATTGCGGCGCGAGCGGCGCCACGTGTTTACGCCCGAACGCCGCCGGCGCCGACACGATCAGATGACCGCCAATCGCGCGCCGCCCTTCGGTCAGTTCGTTTTCCGCCTGATCCCATTCGCTGATCAGCCCGCGGCATCGCTCCAGAAACGCCACGCCGTCTTCGCTGACGACCAGACGACGCGTCGAGCGATACATCAGCTTGACGCCCAGCCGCTTCTCCAGCGCGTCGATCCGCCGGCCGAGAATCACCGGCGACACGCCCTCTTCCAGCGCGGCCGCCGCGAGACTGCCGGCATCCGCGACCCGCACGAATGTTTCGATCTGCCTGAACCGGTCCATCGTCGTCTCCTGTGCTGGTGCGGGACGCGGCGTCGCCGCATGGCCACGCGCGCCCGTCATTCGATACTTTTTGTTTCGAAATAAGCGACCTGAACCGATCTTATCAAACGTTTGGGTGCGGCCTACAGTGCGTTCATACCGTCGTCGAACGACGCGAAAGTTTGCACATACCCCGCACAGAAAGACATTCAGGAGACATTCATGGCCAAGATGAGAGCCGTCGACGCAGCCGTGCTGGTGCTGGAAAAAGAAGGGATCGACACAGCGTTCGGCGTGCCGGGCGCCGCGATCAACCCGTTCTACTCGGCGATGCGCAAGGCCGGCAACATCAGCCACGTGCTCGCCCGCCACGTCGAAGGGGCGTCGCATATGGCCGAAGGCTATACGCGGGCCGCGCCGGGCAATATCGGCGTGTGTATCGGCACCTCGGGCCCTGCCGGCACGGACATGATCACAGGGCTGTATTCCGCCTCCGCCGATTCGATCCCGATTCTCGCGATCACCGGTCAGGCGCCGCGCGCCCGTCTCTATAAAGAAGACTTCCAGGCCGTCGATATCGAATCGATCGCGAAGCCGGTCACCAAGTGGGCCGTCACCGTGCGCGAACCGGCGCTCGTACCGCGCGTGTTCCAGCAGGCGTTCCATCTGATGCGCTCGGGCCGTCCCGGTCCGGTGCTGGTCGACCTGCCGATCGACGTGCAGGTCGCCGAAATCGAATTCGATATCGACACCTACGAACCGCTGCCGGTCTACAAGCCCGCCGCCTCGCGCAAACAGATCGAAGCCGCGCTGACGATGCTCAACGATTCCGATCGTCCGCTGATCGTGTCGGGCGGCGGCGTGCTGAACGCCGCAGCGGAAGACCTGCTCGTGCAGTTCGCGGAGACCATCGGCGTGCCGGTGATTCCGACGCTGATGTCTTGGGGCGCGATTCCCGACGATCATCCGCTGATGGCCGGCATGGTCGGTTTGCAGACGTCGCACCGTTACGGCAACGCCACCATGCTCGCCTCCGACTTCGTGCTCGGCATCGGCAATCGCTGGGCGAATCGCCATACGGGCAGCGTCGAGGTCTATACGAAGGGCCGTCGCTTCGTGCACGTGGACATCGAGCCGACGCAGATCGGCCGCGTGTTCGGTCCGGACCTCGGCATCGTGTCGGACGCGAAGCTCGCGCTCGAACTGTTCGTCGAAGTGGCCCGCGAATGGAAAGCGGCAGGCAAGCTGAAAGACCGCAGCGCGTGGGTCGAAGATTGCCTGCAACGCAAACGCACGATGCATCGCAAGACGCACTTCGACAACGTGCCGATCAAGCCGCAACGCGTGTACGAAGAGATGAACCAGGTGTTCGGACGCGACACCTGCTATGTCAGCACGATCGGTCTGTCGCAGATTGCCGGCGCGCAATTCCTGCATGTGTACAAGGCGCGCAACTGGATCAATTGCGGCCAGGCCGGCCCGCTCGGCTGGACCATTCCGGCTGCGCTCGGCGTGCGCGCCGCGGATCCGCAACGCCCGATCGTCGCGCTGTCGGGCGACTACGACTTCCAGTTCATGATCGAAGAACTCGCGGTGGGCGCGCAATTCAATCTGCCCTACGTGCATGTGGTCGTGAACAACTCGTATCTCGGACTGATCCGTCAGGCACAGCGCGCGTTCGATATGGATTTCTGCGTACAGCTCGCGTTCGAAAACATCAACGCGCCGGAAGTGAACGGATACGGCGTCGATCACGTCGCGGTCGCCGAAGGTCTCGGGTGCAAGGCGATCCGCGTGTTCAAGCCCGAAGAACTGAAGCCCGCGCTGCAACGAGCGCAGTCGATGCTGACCGAGTTCAACGTGCCGGTGATCGTCGAAGTGATTCTCGAACGCGTGACCAATATCGCGATGGGCGCGGAAATCGATGCGATCAACGAGTTCGAGCCGCTTGCCGATTCGCTCGAAGACGCACCGACCGCCATCGCCGCGATGAGCTGACACCAACGCTGACACCGACGCGCGGCGCAGCCACCCGCGCCAGCGCAAGGAAACCCTGTTCTGCTTGAACGGGCAACCGGTCTACCCACCGCGCGCCCGCCTTTTCTTCCCTGACCGACCGAGACCCTACGCCATGCCGAAATTCGCTGCGAATCTCACCATGCTGTTCAACGAAGTGCCGTTCCTCGACCGTTTTGCCGCGGCAGCCGACGCGAGCTTCGATGCCGTCGAATTCCTGTTTCCGTATCCGTACAGTGTCGCCGAACTGTCGGAGCGGCTTGCGCAGCATCAGTTGAAACTCGTGCTGCACAACCTGCCGGCCGGTAACTGGGAAGGCGGCGAGCGCGGTATCGCGTGTTTGCCGGATCGCGTCGGCGAGTTTCAGGATGGCGTCGGACGCGCGATCGACTACGCGAAGACGCTCAACGTGCCGCAACTGAACTGCCTCGTCGGGATTCCGACGGCGGGCGTGGATCGCGACACCGCCCGCAACACGATCGTCGACAACCTGCGTTTCGCCGCTGCCGCGCTGAAGAAAGAAGGCATCCGGCTGCTGGTGGAACCGTGCAATTCGTACGACATTCCCGGCTTTGCGCTGAACCGTTCGGGCGAAGGCCTCGACGTGATTCGCGCGGTCGATTCCGACAATCTGTTCCTGCAATACGACATCTATCACATGCAACGGATGGAAGGCGAACTCGCCGCGACCATCAAAAAGAACCTGCCGCTGATTTCGCATATCCAGCTCGCGGACAACCCCGGCCGCAACGAACCCGGCACCGGCGAGATCAACTATCCGTTCCTGTTCGCGCTGCTCGATTCGCTCGGCTATAGCGGCCATATCGGTTGCGAATACAAGCCGCGCACCACCACGACCGACGGCCTCGGCTGGTTGCAAACGGTCGCAGGCCAGACGGCCACCGCAAAGCCCGTTGCGGTCTGAAGCAGCGAAGCACCCGCCTCGCCCCAAACATTCTGGAGACACAGTCACATGGCAAAGATCGGCTTTATCGGACTCGGCATCATGGGCGCGCACATGGCGCGCAACCTCATCAAGGGCGGCCATCACCTGTCCGTCAACGGCGCATATCCGGTACCTGACGACCTGCGCGGCATCACCGAAGTCGTCGCCGATTCGACCGCCGTTGCGCGCGCGTCCGACATCGTGATCGTGATGGTGCCGGATACGCCCGACGTCGCGAACGTGCTGTTCGCCGACGACGGCGTCGCGGCCGGCTTGAGCGCGGGCAAACTGGTGATCGACATGAGCTCGATCTCGCCGCTCGACACCCAGGCGTTCGCGAAGAAAATCAACGCGCTCGGTTGCGACTACCTCGATGCGCCGGTGTCCGGCGGCGAAGTCGGCGCACGCGAAGCGACGCTGACGATCATGGTCGGCGGTCCGCAACAATCGTTCGATCTCGCGAAGCCGCTGTTCGACCTGATGGGCAAGAACATCTCGCTGATCGGCGACAACGGCGCGGGTCAAACCTGCAAGGTCGCGAACCAGATCATCGTCGCGCTGAATATCGAAGCGGTCGCCGAAGCGCTCCTGTTCGCGTCGCGCTCGGGCGCCGATCCGGAACGCGTACGCAAGGCGTTGATGGGCGGTTTCGCGTCGTCGCGGATTCTCGAAGTGCACGGCGAACGGATGACCAAGCGCACGTTCAATCCCGGCTTCCGGATCGAACTGCACCAGAAGGATCTGAACCTCGCACTCGACGGCGCGCGCAAGCTCGGTCTCGCGTTGCCGCACACGGCCAGCGCGCAGCAACTGTTCAGCGTATGCGCGGCGAACGGCGGCAAGGCGTGGGATCACTCGGCAATGGTCCGCGCGCTCGAAATCATGTCGAACTTCGAAGTCGCGCAAGCGCCCGGCGACCAGGCCAAAGCAGCGTGAGCCGACGCGTGAACGGGGGTTGAACATCGGCGGCACCGGCGCGGAATGAAACGCGCTGCCGCTTGCAGGTGGGGCGTCCGGTACGGTGGGCAGGCACGCCCGCCGTCACGGACAAATCGTGCCGCTCTGGGCTGAGAGCGGCCAGTGGGGTCCGCAGCGGCGCCCGGCGATGCCGGGGAAGCCTTGGTCGGTCAGACGTCGTCGTCGGGTGTCCGGCTGTCGGATTGTCACGCTTCACAGATGTCGACTTCGGCCGTTCCGGCAGAGCGCAAAAACAGAAACGGCAGCAACGGGCGATAAACCCGTTGGCGCCGTTTTCGTTCGTCACGCGCCGTACAGGCGGTCTGGCGCGAGTCAGTGTTTCAGTGTCTCAGCGCGTCAGCGCCTCGGCGCGCGAATTCAATACGTATCGAACGCTTTCTGCAGCGCGACCGGCCCCGTGCCGCCCGCCGCCAGCGCCAGCATCAACAACACGCGCGCCTTGTACGGATTCAGCGAGCCGGCGCTGACGAAGCCGAGCGCGTCGTCGGACGCGGCGCCGTTGCGCATCACATGCCCCGAACCGACGCGCGACGCCCGCACCACCGCGACGCCTTGCGAGACTGCATCGACGAGCGCCTGCTGGATCGTCGCGTGAATCGAGCCGTTGCCCGTGCCGGCCACGACGATGCCGCGTACGCCCGCCGCGACCAGCGCATCGACGGCGACCCGCGACGCACCCGCGTAACTCACGACGACTTCCACCGACGGCCAGCTCGCACCGATCACGAAACCGGTCGCATCGGTATGCGCGCGCAGCGGGCTGCGCTGGAACTCGACGCGACCGTCCTGCACCCAACCGAGCGCGCCGACTTCCGGCGACTGGAACGCATCGACCGCATACGTGCTGGTTTTCACGACATCGCGCGCGCAGTGAATGCGGTTGTTGAACGCCACCAGCACGCCCTGCCCACGCGACGCCGCGCTGGCTGCCACGGTCACTGCGTTCAGCAGATTCAACGGACCGTCGGCGGACAGGGCCGATGCCGGACGCATCGCGGCGGTCAGCACGACCGGCTTCGCGCCCTTCACCGTCAGATGCAGCAGATACGCGGTCTCTTCGAGCGTATCGGTGCCGTGCGTGACGACGATACCGTCGATCGACGGATCGGCCTGCAACACGTTGATGCGTTGCGCGAGCGTGGTCCATAGCGGCATCGCCATGTCCTTGCTGTCGACGCTTGCGATCTGTTCGGCCTGAACCTGCGCGACACCGGACAGCGCCGGCACCGCGTCGAGCAGATGTCCGACGCCGAGCACGCCCGCCTGATAGCCGGAGGTATTGGTCGCATCCGGCGCGGCGCCGGCGATCGTGCCGCCGGTCGCGAGCACGGCAATGCGCGGCAGCGGCAGCGCCGCCACTGACGGCGCGGGCACCGCGTCAGGTGTCGAAGGAGAAGAGGAAGTCGGTGTATTCATGGCGGCGATTGTAAGCGATGCCGCGCGTCGGAATCATCTGCCGGCACGGCGACGCGTGACCGTGCACCGGGTGTCAACGACCGCGTGCTACCGGCGCGCCAACCTCTTCGCAACGCCTCGATCGCATGACGGCCCGGCGTCGCGGCACGGGCCATCCGGACCATCCGGCGCGTTAAGCCGCTTCGCGCAATTGCGCGGCGATTTCCGCTTCGCTCAGTTGCGGCGCGAACATCTCGATCAGGCGATACGCGTACGCGCGCAAGAACGCGCCCTTGCGCAAACCGACCCGCGTGGTGCTCGCTTCGAACAGATGCTGCGTGTCGAGCGCGACCAGTTCGCTATCGCGTTTCGCGTCGTACGCCATTGCCGCGACGATGCCGATGCCCATGCCGAGTTCGACGTAGGTCTTGATCACGTCCGCATCGATTGCGGTCAGCACGACGTCGGGCAGCGCGCCCGCCTTCGCGAACGCCTGGTCGATATGCGAACGGCCGGTGAAGTCCTGATCGTAGGTGACAATCGGGTATTCGGCGATTTCGTCGAGCGTCAGGTTTTCACGGCCGACCAGCGGATGATCTTTCGGCACGACTACCGTGTGATGCCACGAGTAGCACGGGAACGTGACGATGTCCGGAAAACGGTCGAGCGCTTCGGTCGAAATACCGATATCCGCCTCGCCGTTGATGATCATCTGCGCGATCTGCTGCGGACTGCCCTGACGCAGCGCGAGATGCACCTTCGGAAATACCGACGTGAACTGCCGCACCACTTTAGGCAGTGCATAGCGCGCCTGCGTATGCGTCGTCGCGACGACCAGATGGCCGCTGTCCTGCTCGGAAAACTGACGCGCCACCCGGCGCAGATTTTCGGCGTCGAGCAGCATCCGCTCGATCAGTTGATGCACCGCCTTGCCCGGCTCCGTCAGCCCGGTCAGACGCTTGCCGCGGCGGATAAAAATATCCACGCCGAGTTCGTCCTCGAGATCCTTGATCTGTTTCGACACGCCCGATTGCGACGTGTACAGCACGTTCGCCACTTCGGTCAGATTCATGTTCTGGCGCACGGCCTCGCGCACGAATCGCAATTGCTGGAAGTTCATCTTGTCGTCTCCGGTAATGCCGAAGTAAAGGTTATTTGTGTTGTAGCTGGCCTGAAACGAACATGAAGCGCGTGACGCGTGGCGCTTCACACTCGCCGCCACGCGTCCCTGCTCAACGTGCCGGGAACACGCGCAACGCGCGTGGCACGGCGGTCACGCCGTCGCCGACGGTTAGTTGCAGCTCACGCCACGATTCGCGATCCAGTTCGGCTTCGAGCACGGTGCCTTGCTGCCCGGCCAGTTCGACCCGCACCGAGCCGCCGAGCGTAACCACGCGCCGCACATCGACGACGATCCCGTCGCGGTGTCCCGACGCCTGCGGATAAAGCTGCAAGTCGTGCGGCCGCACATACGCGAACGCCGGGCCCTGGAAGTTCGCGTCGATCGTGATGGGTTGCGCCGCGCCATCCACGACGAAACCGCGCGCATCGACGTTGCCGTGCAAGCGGTTCGCCGCGCCGAGAAACTCGTAGACGAACGAGGTTTGCGGATGGTCGTACACGTCTTGCGGACTGCCGACCTGCTCGACATGACCGTGATTCAGCACGACGATCCGGTCGGCGACTTCGAGCGCTTCTTCCTGGTCGTGCGTGACGAAAATCGTCGAGATATGCAGGTCGTCATGCAAACGACGCAACCAGCTGCGCAGTTCCTTGCGGACCTTCGCGTCGAGCGCGCCGAAGGGTTCGTCGAGCAGCAGCACTTTCGGTTCGACCGCGAGCGCGCGTGCCAGCGCAATCCGCTGACGCTGTCCGCCCGACAGTTCCGACGGATAGCGTTGCGCGAGCCAGTCCAGTTGCACGAGCTTCAGCAGTTCGTGCACTTTCTCGCGAATCACCGCTTCCGACGGCCGTTCCTTGCGCGGCTTGACACGCAGGCCGAACGCGACGTTTTCGAACACCGTCATATGACGGAACAGCGCGTAATGCTGGAACACGAAACCGACCTGACGCTCGCGCGCGCCGACCGTCGCGACGTCCTGGCCTTGCAGCACGACCTGGCCCGCGTCCGCATATTCGAGGCCCGCGATCACGCGCAACAACGTGGTCTTGCCGCAACCGGACGGCCCGAGCAACGCGACCAGTTCACCCGGCGGAAAATCCAGCGACACGTTGTCGAGCGCGGTGAAGTCGCCGAAGCGCTTCTGCAGATTACGAACGGTGATACCCATGTGCTTCCCCTTACTTGACCGTGTTCGATGCCGGAACCTGAGCCGGCACGCTAACCGGACCCGCGTGCGCGGGCACTGCCGCGCTGCGCGTTTCCGCCGACATATGACGCTCCGCGAGCAGCTTGAGGCCGAGCGTCACGAGCGCGAGCAGCGCCAGCAACGACGCCACGGCAAACGCCGCCGAGAAGTTGTATTCGTTGTAGAGAATTTCGACGTGCAGCGGCATCGTGTCGGTCTGGCCGCGAATATGGCCCGACACCACCGACACCGCGCCGAACTCGCCCATCGCGCGTGCGTTACACAGGATCACGCCGTACAGCAGCCCCCATTTGATATTGGGCAGCGTGACGCGGCGGAAAATCTGCCAGCCCGACGCGCCGAGCACGTGCGCGGCTTCTTCCTCGTCGTTGCCTTGCGCCTGCATCAACGGAATCAGCTCGCGCGCGACGAACGGAAACGTCACGAAAACCGTGGCCAGCACGATGCCCGGCACCGCGAAAATGATCTGCACGTTATGGTCTTGCAACCACGGGCCGAACCAGCCTTGCGCGCCGAACATCAGCACGTAGATCAGCCCGGAAATCACCGGCGACACCGAGAACGGCAAATCGATCAGCGTCGTCAGCAACGCCTTGCCGCGAAATTCGAACTTCGCGATACACCATGACGCAGCCAGCCCGAACACGAGATTGAACGGCACGGCGATCGCAGCGGTGAGGAGCGTCAGCTTGATCGCGGAAATCGCGTCCGGATCGGCCAGCGATTCGAAGTAAAAGCCGACGCCTTTCGCAAGCGCCTGATAGAACACCGACACCAGCGGCACGACCAGGAACAGCGCGAGAAACAGCAGCGCGATGCCGGTCAGCAGCCAGCGCACCAGACGCGGCTCGGTGACGGGATCGGGCCGTCGCGCGGTTGTCGAACTGGCTTGCGAATCGGGCGGCAACGCGGCGTTGCCGTTCGTGAGATTGCGGCTCATTGCGCGGCTCCCGTGGTCGTGGCGGCCACCGTGGCGACCGTCGAACCGGTCGCCGGGCCGCGCCCTGCACCACCGCGTCCGCTGCGTCGTTGCAGGAACCATTGCAGCGTATTGATCAGCAGCAGCATCAGGAACGACACCACCAGCATCACGACCGCGAGCGCGGTGGCGCCCGCGTAGTCGTATTGTTCGAGCTTCGTGATGATCAGCAGCGACGTGATCTCCGATTTCATCGGCACGTTGCCCGCGATAAAAATCACCGAGCCGTACTCGCCGAGCGCGCGCGCGAACGCGAGCGCGAAGCCGGTCAACAGCGCCGGAAGCACTGCGGGCAATACCACGCGCCGGAACGTCAGCCAGCGCGATGCGCCGAGGCACGCGGCCGCTTCTTCCTGCTCGCGCTCGAATTCTTCCAGCACCGGCTGCACCGTCCGCACCACGAACGGCAAACCGATAAACGTCAGCGCGACCAGCACGCCCGCCGGCGTGAACGCGATCTTCAGCCCGAGCGGTTCGAGAAACTGGCCGATCCAGCCGTTGCCCGCATAGACGGCGGCGAGCGAAATGCCCGCCACCGACGTCGGCAATGCGAACGGCAGATCCACCACCGCATCGACCACGCGTTTGAACGGGAAGCTGTAGCGCACCAGCACCCACGCCACCAGAAAGCCGAACACGGCATTGATCAACGCGCCACCCAGCGCCGAGAAAAACGTCAGCCGGTACGACGCGAGCACGCGCGGCGAACTGACCGCCCGCACGAATTGCGACCAGTCGAGCGTGGCGGTTTTCAGGAAAGTGGCCGCAAGCGGAATCAGCACCACGAGGCTCAAATACGCCACCGTGATGCCGAGAGTCAGGCCGAAACCGGGCAACGCGCTCGGTTTGCGGAAGGTCAACGTGGTCATGCTGAAAGCTCTTCGGTGATTGCTGACGGGTCCATCTGGCCGAAAAGCGCGCCCTTGGGCGCGCGTTGCCGGAGTGCGTCGCGCGGGCGGTGTTGCTGCGCCGCGCGGCGGTTTGCTACGGTGTCGTCGCTGCTTGCGTGTCGCTTATTGCGGCGAATAAATCGAATCGAACACGCCGCCATCGGCAAAGTGCGTCTTCTGCGCGTTGGCCCAGCCGCCGAACGAATCGTCGACCGTGTACAGCTTCAGCTTCGGAAACTTCGCGGTCAGTTCGGCCGGCACCTTGGTCGAACGCGGACGATAAAAGTTCTTCGCGGCGATCTCCTGGCCCTGTTCGCTATACAGGAAGTTCAGATAGGCCTCGGCGAGCTTGCGCGTGCCGTGCTTGTCAACGACCTTGTCGACCACCGCCACCGGCGGCTCGGCCAGAATGCTCACCGACGGCACCACGATCTCAAACTTGTCCGGACCGAATTCCTTCAGCGACAGAAACGCCTCGTTTTCCCACGCGATCAGCACGTCGCCGATGCCGCGCTGCACGAAGCTGGTCGTCGCGCCGCGCGCGCCCGAATCGAGCACGCCCGCATTCTTGTAGAGCTTGCCGACGAACTCCTTGGCCTTCTGGTCGTTGCCGCCCGGCTGATGCTCGGCGTACGCCCATGCTGCCAGGTAGTTCCAGCGCGCGCCGCCCGAGGTCTTCGGATTCGGCGTGACGATCGACACGCCCGGCTTGATCAGATCGTCCCAATCCTTGATGTGCTTCGGGTTGCCCTTGCGCACCAGAAACACGATCGTCGACGTGTACGGCGACGCGTTGTCCGGCAGACGTTTCTGCCAGCCCTTGTCGATCAGCCCTTTGCCGGCGAGCGCGTCGATGTCGTAGGCGAGCGCCAGCGTCACCACGTCGGCCTGCAAGCCGTCCAGCACCGAGCGCGCCTGCGCACCCGAGCCGCCGTGCGACTGCTTGAACGTGATGCTCTCGCCCGTCTTTGCCTTCCATTCCTTGCCGAACGCCTGATTGACGTCCTGATACAACTCGCGGGTCGGATCGTACGACACGTTCAGCAAGGTCGTGTCCGCATGCGCCGCGCTCATCATTCCCACTGCCGACGCCGCGCCCAATGCGAGCGTCGCGATCAGTTTCTTCGTCTTGCCGGCCAGCCCCGTATTCCGATCAGTCATCCACCTTCTCCGCGTTGTGGTTTGCCTATCTGTCTGAATCAGCGTCCGCCCGAAGGCAGGGTGCGCTAGATCCAGACGGCGTTTTTTTGCTTGTGTGCAGCGATCGAGGGCCAGTCTATCGAAGGGCTTTCATCATTAAAAATAATGTTTCTTCATTCTTTAATACGTAAAAGTGGTAATGACAGCCAGGCGCGGCGTTGCGGCACGAAAACGGCTGTCCGGGCACCGCTCATCGACGCCGCAACGACACCTGGACCGGCGAACTTAAAGTAAAGCTTGAATTACGAGGAATACTGTATAAAAATACAGGTCACCTGTTCATCTATACAGTGGCGCCATGACCAAACTCACCGCACGACAGCAGCAGGTTTTCGATCTGATTCGCCGCGCCATCGAGCGCTCCGGCTTCCCGCCCACTCGCGCTGAGATCGCAGCCGAGCTCGGCTTCAGCTCGGCCAATTCGGCCGAGGAGCATCTACGCGCATTGGCACGCAAGGGCGTGATCGAGCTTGCGGCGGGCGCATCGCGCGGCATCCGCCTGCTGCCCGGCCCGGACGACGCACCGCACCAGTTCACGCTGCCGCACGCCAGCATCATGCAGCTGTCGCTGCCGCTGATCGGCCGGGTCGCGGCGGGTAGCCCGATCCTCGCGCAGGAACATATCTCGCAGCATTACGCGTGCGACCCGGCGCTGTTCTCCAGCAAGCCTGACTACCTGTTGAAAGTACGCGGGCTGTCCATGCGCGACGCCGGCATTTTCGACGGCGACCTGCTCGCGGTTCAGAAGAAAGACGACGCGAAAGACGGCCAGATCATCATTGCCCGTCTTGGCGACGACGTCACCGTCAAGCGCCTGAAGCGCCGCCCGGACGGTCTGGAACTGATCGCCGAAAACCCCGATTACGAAAACATCTTCGTCCAGGCCGGCAGTGCGGAATTCGCGCTGGAAGGCATTGCAGTCGGGCTGATTCGCCCAACCGAGTTCTAACGGATTTCGAAGATCTCAAGTGACGTACTGATCCTTGCCAGGAGAGTCTCATGGAACGCCTTGCCCGCTTGCTGCCCTTCCGCCAGTTCGGCCGTCTGCGTCATCTGCGCAATCTCGTACCGTGCGCACCGCTCGCGGCGCGCAGCGCCGAGCCTTCGCTGTTCGACGCACCGCATGACGGTCAGGCGTCGCATGAGTCTCCACAATCCGCTGGTTCAGTGGGTTCTGCGGCCCCGGTATTGCCGTCGTCGTTGCCGGCATTCGCACGTGTGTCGCTGAACTCGGGTCTCAATATCGCCGAGCCCGCGCGTCGTGCGCCGGTGCGCGTCTATCACGGCCCGTCGCGGGTCATCATGGTCGGCACGGTGGACGCGGTATGCCGGATGATCGACCGCTGCATCGCCGAAGAAAATGCAGGCGCGCCCAATCCGCTGTTCTGATCGCGCCGGTGAGGTAACCAGTGAGATGGGTGGTGATTGCCGGGATCGTTTCGCGGTCGTTGCGGTCCACTGTAGATCGCAACCGTAGAGAGTCCCGCCCGATGGCTGTTTCCCCTTCTGTCAAACGCGGCGCCGCAAGGCCGCTGATACGTTGTTCTTATCGTGATCGTCGTCGTAGCCGTACTCGGTTATGGCTATGCATCGCCGTATCTCGCGCTGAACCAGTTGAAACGCGCCGCCGACGCGCGCGACGCCGCCACCGTCAATCAATACGTCGATTACCCGGCGCTTCGGCAAAGTTTGAAAGATCAGGTTGGCGGACTGCTGACCCGCCGCATCGAGGCGCGCGGCAACGGCAACCCGTTTGCCGCAATCGGCGCGATGATCGGCGTGGCGCTGATCGGACCGCTGGTCGATGCGTATGCCACGCCGGACGGCGTCGCTGCATTGCTTAATGGCATGCCGCCGCGCGGCGTACCGGGCGAGCGTCCGCCCGCCCCGTCACCGGATGGCGAAAACGGTGAAGCGTCCACGCATCACGACACGCCGCCATCCGCACCGCCGGTTGCATCGTCAGCGCCGGCCACGCCGCCGCCCGTCGCGGGACACGACACCCCGCCGCAGCCGCCGCAAACCACGGCGGGTTATCGCGGCATCAACGAGTTCGTCGTCACGTATCAGCACGGCGTCGGCGATGTGCGCTATGCGGCAATCTTCCAACGCAACGGACTGTTTTCGTGGAAGCTGTCCGCCGTCGATCTGAACGGCTAGGCGCGGGCCGCCCATGACAAGCGGTGCGTCCGGGGCGTCTAGGACCTCCGGAAGACCGAACAACCTGAACGATCGGCCGCCGCGCGGTTAAGCGGCCGCCTGCTGTTCCTGCTCCTGCTCCTGACCCATCGAGCACGCCACCAGAATGCTGCACGACACGCGATCGAGCAGCGGCGTGTTCCCCGCGCCCATCCACCAGCGCGACAGTCCGGTCCGGCATCGGTGGCCGACTACCACGAGATCCACATGCAGCGAATTCGCCAGGCTCGCGATCTCATCGACCGGATGGCCGAACGCGAAATGCCCTTGCGCAGTCACGCCGCGCTCGGTCAGCCAGTCGACACCTTCCTGGAGAATGTCGCGCGCGGTCTTTTCGAAACTGCCGCACGCAACGTCAGTCAACAAACCCGCACTCTGCGCAATGCTGGTCCGCATATCCACCACCGACAGCAAATGCGTTTCCGCCTTCAGATCCAGCGCCAGATCGGCACCGCAGCGCAACGCCTTGCGGCCTTCGCGCGAGCCGTCGTAGCACAACAGGATTTTTTGGTAGCTCGCCATCAGGTTCTCCCTCCCGCGCCGATCGCGGGTCTGACTTAATCATGGTGCGCCGCAATTACAGTTGCAAGGGAGAGAAAACGCCAAGTGTGGCGTGGCTCACCGGCGTTGCAATGCTGCAACGCACGCGCGCCCGCACGGCACCCGCAAAGCCGCGCCGGACAAGCATCGCAGCCCGCAGGCCCGGTGTGCGCGAAGCGTTTCATACCATAGAATAGGCAGCCCGATGTCCACCGGAACGCTTACCGCGCCATGTCAGACGCCGCCATCGAATTCCATCAGGTAAAAAAACATTACGGCGACAAGACCGTCGTCGATGGTTTGTCGTTTCATGTCGAGCCAGGCGAATGTTTCGGTTTGCTCGGCCCGAACGGCGCGGGCAAGACCACCACGCTGAGGATGCTGCTCGGCATCGCGTCGCCGGATGCGGGACGCATCCAGTTGTGCGGCGAACCGGTGCCGGCCCGCGCCCGTCATGCGCGAGCGCGGGTCGGCGTCGTGCCGCAATTCGACAACCTCGACCCCGACTTCACGGTCCGCGAGAATCTGCTGGTGTTCGGCCGCTACTTTGGACTGAGCGCCGCGCAAACCCGGGCGATGGTGCCGTCGCTGCTCGAATTCGCGCGGCTCGAAAACAAGGCGGACGCGCGGGTCGGGGAACTGTCGGGCGGGATGAAGCGGCGTCTCACGCTCGCGCGCGCGCTCGTCAACGATCCCGATGTGCTGATTATGGACGAGCCGACCACCGGCCTCGATCCGCAGGCGCGCCATCTGATCTGGGAGCGTTTGCGCTCGCTGCTCGCGCGCGGCAAAACCATCCTGCTCACCACCCATTTCATGGAAGAAGCGGAACGTCTGTGCAACCGCGTATGCGTGATCGAGGAAGGTAAAAAGATTGCCGAGGGCGCGCCGCGTGCGCTGATTGCGTCGGAGATCGGATGTGACGTGATCGAGATTTTCGGCCCGGACCCGGTGACACTGCGCGACGAACTCGCGCCGCTCGCGACCCGCACGGAAATCAGCGGCGAAACGCTGTTCTGCTATGTCGACGATGCCGCGCCGGTTCACGCGCGTCTCAAACAGCGCAACGACCTGCGCTATCTGCATCGACCCGCGAATCTCGAAGACGTATTTCTGCGACTGACCGGCCGCGATATGCAGGACTGATCCGCAAGCCAGCCTGTTCCCATAGCAACACAGCAACGCACCATCCACGCTCAGAACGTCCATGAACGCACGCACCGACACCACGCCGTCCGATCACGCCGCGCCCGCACTCGAACCGTTCGCGGCATTGCCGTCGAACGCGGTCAACTGGATCGCCGTGTGGCGGCGCAATTATCTGGTCTGGAAGAAGCTCGCGATCGCGTCGATGTTCGGCAATCTCGCCGATCCGATGATCTACCTGTTCGGTCTGGGTCTCGGGCTCGGCCTGATGGTGGGTCGAGTCGATGGCGTGTCGTACATCGCCTTTCTCGCGGCGGGCACGGTGGCATCGAGCGTGATGATGTCGGCGAGTTTCGAGGCGATGTATTCGGGCTTTTCGCGGATGCACGTACAGCGCACGTGGGAAGCGATCATGCACACGCCGCTGTCGCTCGGCGATATCGTGCTCGGCGAGGTGATCTGGTGCGCGAGCAAAGCGGTGCTGTCGGGCGCGGCGATCATGCTGGTGGCCGGCCTGCTCGGTTACGCGAACTTCCCGTCGACGCTGATCGCGTTGCCGGTGATCGCGCTGGCCGGTCTTGCGTTCGCAAGCGTCGCGATGATCGTGACCGCGCTCGCGCCATCGTACGATTTCTTTATGTTCTATCAGACGCTCGCGCTGACGCCGATGCTGCTGCTGTCCGGCGTATTTTTCCCGGTATCGCAATTGCCGGTGGTCGCGCAACACATCACCCATCTGCTGCCGCTATCGCACGCGGTCGATCTGATCCGGCCGGCGTTGCTCGGGCGGCCGCTCGATCACGCGGCGTTGCATGTCGGCGTGCTGGTCGCGTATGTGATCGTTGCGTTCGGCGTATCGGCGGTGCTGTTTCGCCGGCGCATGATGCGTTGATCGACGGCTTGCGGCGACGCAAAAACAAAGCGCCCCATCGGGGCGCTTTGTCATTCGATGCGTGCAACGATTGCACGTTTGCACGCTCAGTCTTCGTCGTCGGTCCACGGAATATCGACGTCGGAGATAAACGCGACCGTCGCAAACGGGCCGCCTTCCTGACGTCCGATCTTGCCGTCGGCGCGTTGCCATTCGACACGGAACAACGTGCCGGGATCGTCGGCGATGAGGCGGATCGTACGCACTTCGTCCGGATCGGAGTCTTCGACCGGGCCGTCGAGCGAGATCAGCAGTTCTTGCGGCCACAGGCCGTCAGCCGGATCGTAAATGCGATCGCCGTCGTTGATCAGCGTATGCGCTTCGACGCCGATAGTCGCCGATGCATCGACGATCATCTTGCCGAGTGCGCGCAGCAACGCAGTTGCCCGTGCCGAGTTGGCCTGGCGAATTGCGAGATCGCCGCGCGTCAATGCCTGTTCGAGTTTCGGATTAGTTTTTTGTTGCGCCATTCGATGTCCTGAGTCCAATCACTCCACTGTGAGCAACACATGTGCCGCTCATCTCATTTCGGGCTGAATCCTACCATTGGCGAACCCGACAGCCCGTCCGGCCATGCAAAATTTACCCGGCGCGAATGCGTTTTTCCGCAGCATCGACCAATGTAACGGCCG
Organism: Paraburkholderia sp.; assembly: GCF_028283785.1. Lineage (GTDB taxonomy): Bacteria > Pseudomonadota > Gammaproteobacteria > Burkholderiales > Burkholderiaceae > Paraburkholderia. Next base: position 1,537,363 of record NZ_JAPWKB010000019.1, read on the forward strand.
TGCGCCACGCGCACACGTTGTGCGGTTCGCGCTGCGCCGCCGCACCGTTCTGCCCGCCTCGGCGCGCATCGGCGCGCTTTTCGCCCGCTTGAATCGTCGCTTGCCTGTCCAGTGTAGGACGGGAATCGACAAGCGGCACGAAGAAAGGATACGCAATGCGACGTGCCGCGCGCGCTTAAAAGCCGAGCGCAATCGCGAGGCCGCCCGCGATCACACCGAAGCCGACCACCGCGAGCGCGACCACACTCAGCACGCGCGGCCGGAACGAGCGCGCGACCATCGCGAGCGACGGCACGCTGACGGGCGGCAAGGTCATCAGCAGCGCGCCGGCCGGGCCCACACCAATTCCGAGCGCGAGCATCGCCTGGACGATCGGCACCTCGCCCGCAGTCGGAATCACGAACAGCGTACCGGCAACAGCCAGTGCGACGATCCAGCCGATCTGGTTGCCGATGTCCGGCCCGATATGCGGAAACAGCCATGCGCGCGCGGCGCCGAGCAGCAGGATCAGCACGATATATTCCGGCACCAGCCGCACGGCCATCGCCAGAAAAATGCGGAACCAGCGCACGAACGCATTACCTTCGACGGGCGCACGCGCCAGCTGCGCGAGCTGGTCATCCGCCGCCTGGGCTTCTTCGGGCGTGACGAGCCGGTTCACCAGGTAACCGAGCCCGAACACCATCAGCACGCCGAGCGCGAGGCGCAGTCCTGCCCAATGCCAGCCGAGCACGAATCCCATAAACACCAGCGTAGCCGGATTCAGCACCGTATTGCCGAGCCAGAACGCGATCGCGCCACCCGGCGACGCATGACGCGCGCGCAGGCCGACCACGACAGGCGCCGCGCAGCAGGTGCACATCATGCCGGGAATCGCCAGCAGCCCACCGGCGGCGACGCTGCCGAAGCCGCTCCTGCCGAGCGCGCGCGCGATCCATTGCACCGGCAACAGCGCCTGCACTGCCGAGCCGAGCAGCAGGCCCAGCACCATCGCCTGCCAGATCGCCTTGCCGTAGGCGAGCGCATACGCGAGCGCGGCCGACAACGACGCCGCGGGCGGACTCGCCGACGTGCCCATCAGGATCGACTGACCGATCGAATGATGCGACGCCGCGACGAACGCGCGGTTGTAGTACGGGAACCACTTCACATAGAAAAGACCGACGACCGCAACGAGAACAAAGATCAGCCAGCCCGAGGCCGGCGCCGTTTGGCGTGTGGTATTCATGATCGTCTCAGCACGTGGGAACGAGGATGGATAGACGACATGCGCCGGAATGCCGGGCCCGTCGTCCGGGGTGACGCTGACAAAATTATTGCACGTCCGTGCGGCGCGCCGGAATCATCCGTTCGGCCAACGCTTCGTGCGGCCAAAAGAAAACGGCGGCCGTCACCGGAAGGTGACGGCCGCCGTCGGGACAGCGCGCTATCGCGGTTACGGCGCCGGATTCGGCTGCAACTGATGCAGCGCGTCGATTTCCGCGAGAATCTCGGCCGACAGCGTGATCTCCGCGCTGCCGATGTTTTCCTTCAACTGATCCATCGTCGTCGCGCCGATCAGATTGCTGGTCGTGAACTTGCGGCTGTTGACGAAGCCCAGCGCGAGTTGCGTCGGCGTCAGGCCATGCTTCTTCGCGAGTTCGACATAGCGCGTGATCGCCGCCAGCGCCTGCGGATTGCTATAGCGCTGGAAGCGTTCGAATAGCGTGATCCGCGCGCCGGCCGGACGCGCGCCGCCTTCGTACTTGCCCGTCAGCCAGCCGAATGCGAGCGGCGAATACGCGAGCAGGCCGATGCCGTCGCGATGCGTGAATTCGGACAGGCCGGTCTCGAACGTGCGATTCACGAGACTGTACGGATTCTGGATGCTGACGATACGCGGCAGGTTCAGCTTTTCGGCTGCGCGCAGGAATTGCGCGACGCCCCACGGCGTTTCGTTCGACACGCCGATATGACGGATCTTGCCTTCCTTCACGAGTTCGGCGAGCGCCGTCAGCGTCTCTTCGATGGGCACCGTGTACGGGTCGTCGACCCACGGATACGCATTGCGGCCGAAGGTCATCGTGCTGCGGTCGGGCCAGTGCAACTGGTACAGATCGACGTAATCCGTTTGCAGGCGCTTCAGGCTGTCGTTGAGCGCCTCGTTCAGATTCTTGCGGTCGAACTGGTTGGTCTCGCCACGCAGATGGCGCGGGTTGTGCGGCTGACGCGCCGGCCCGGCGATCTTCGTTGCGAGCACGATGCCGTCGCGCCGCGACGGGTTTTTCGCGAGCCACGTGCCGATATATTGCTCGGTACGGCCTTGCGTTTCGGGACGCGGCGGCACCGGATACATTTCGGCCGCGTCGATCAGCGTAACGCCGTGATCGAGCGCGTAACCGATCTGCGCGTGCGCGTCGGCTTCGGTATTCTGTTCGCCCCACGTCATCGTGCCGAGGCCGATCAGGCTGACCTGCACATCAGAGTCGCCGAGTCTGCGGTATTCCATCGAACTGTCCTGTGATTGAAAGTACGTAAACCTTGGACGTTATCATGTCGGCCGGCACTGTGCAGACATCGCGCCGTCGCGCGAATCCGCCCGCCTACAGCCTGCTTTCAATCACACGACGATGAATTCCGACCAACTCGAACTGCTGTTCACCCGCGAAATGCCCTACGGCAAATACAAGGGCCGCGCGATTGCCGACCTGCCGGGCCACTATCTGAACTGGTTTGCGAGCCAGGGCTTTCCGCCCGGCGAGATCGGGCGGTTGATCGCGCTGATGCACGAGATCGACCATAACGGTTTGTCGTCGCTGCTCGATCCGCTGCGTGAAAAACGCCGCGCACGGTCTTGAGCGCGGCGTGATCTGAGCTCACGTGAAGCGGCCCGCCGGCCGCAAACGTTGGCGCTGCGCGCCTAGCGAATCGCGCGTGGATGGCCGGCTTTGCGCGCGTCAGCCGTATCGCCGACGATGCCGCGCGCAACCAGATGCGCGAGCAACTGGTCGAGTGCCTCGTCGACGGACGTACGGTCAGTGGCAATCGCGACATCCGGCGTCGCCGGAACGTCGAACGGCCCGGAAATACCGGTGAAATCCGCAATCTCGCCGCGTCGCGCGCGGGCATACAGACCCTTCGTGTCCCGCGCTTCGCAGACCGCCAGCGGCGCATTGACGAATACTTCGACAAAGCCCGTTCCGACGATGTCGCGCGCCATCGCGCGATGCTGTGCTTCAGGCGAGATCACCGCGGCAATCGCGATAAAACCCTGCTTCTCGAACAGCGCCGCGACGTGCGCGACACGCCGCAAATTTTCGGTCCGATCCGCCGACGTAAAGCCGAGATCGGCATTCAGGCCCGTGCGCAACACATCGCCATCGAGCATCACGCACAGGCGGCCCATCGCGGCGATGCGCGCGTGAAGCGCGCGGGCGAGCGTCGATTTGCCCGCGCCCGACAAACCCGTCATCCACACGACGGCACCAGGCATCGATAAAGGCAATCCGGCTGCTTGATTCATTGTTGTTGTTCCCTGTTGATACATGTCGAGCCGGACGCCGGCTGCACGCCGAGTCCGTCATAAAGCGCCTGCAGCAGATGCGCGGCCGGACGACGCCGCGTGAGCGACGTGCGATATAGCGGCCGCCGCACCTGCGCCGAACTGGCCGTGCCGACCGGCCGCTCGGTCCGATGAAAGTCGAGACAGCGCGCGTCCCAGTCGAGACCGCAATGCGCGAGCATCGCGCGCACCGTACCGTCGATGTCGCCGATCAGATCTTCGTAGCTCACTTCGAGCATCACGCCGGGCGGCAACACGCGCCGCCAGTGCGCCATCAGCGCATCGTATGCACGGTAATAACGGCCCAGTTCGCCGAGATCGTAGCTAAACGGCACGTCATGGAACAACCGGCCAAAAATCGACAGACAGGTTTCGACTGGCGCGCGACGGCTATGGATAAAGCGCGCGTTGGGCAGCGCGAGGTGAATCAGTCCGACATTGATAAAGTTGAACGGATATTTATCGACGATCCGCGCATGACCTGCGACGTCCGGCACGGCGCATTGCAGCCGCGCCAGATAATCCGCGCCCAGCCCGCGCAACTGCGCCGCCGATGCGTCGTGCAACGCGCCGAACGGCAGCGGATCGTCGGGCCGCGTGACCGCGTGCATCAGCGCGGCGCCGAATTCCGGCCGCTCGCCCGCGCCGAACGCGTGCGGATGGCTGGCGATGATCTGCTCGATCAGCGTCGAACCCGAACGCGGCATGCCGACGACAAACACCGGCGCCGCCGACGGATCGCCGAGGCCGCGCTTAGCCGCAAGCGTCGGCGCGGTCACGAGGTTCGGCATCGCGTCGAACAGACCGAGCGTGGCCGCTTCGTCGTACTTCACGCGCGGCCGGTGCAGCGCGTTCGCCTTCAGAAAATGATCGAACGAACGGTCGGGCTGGCCGGCATCGTCGAGCGCCTGGCCGAACGCGAAATGCAGTTCGACCTGCCGTTCGACGCTCAGCGAGTCCGCCTGCGCGACGCGCTGTTCCATCGCGATAAAGCCGGGATCGTCCGCGCTGAGCCGCTTCGATTGCACCAGGTTGCGGTAGTACAAGGTGTTGTCGGGCGCGAGCGCGATCGCGCGGCGATACGCGTCGTGCGCGTCGTCGAAGCGGCCGAGCGCTTGCAGGCAGTTCGCGAGATTGTTGTACGAGCCGTCGAGTTGCGGATCGAGCGCGATCGCGTCGCGATAGGCATCCGCCGCCTGGTCGAGCCGCTGGGTCTGCTCGAACGCCCAGCCGAGATCGTGCAGCAGCAGCGCGCGTTGGCGCGACCCGGACGGCGCGAGCGCGATGGCCGCGCGGTAATGCGCGAACGCGTCGTCGAAACGTGACTGCTGCATCAGCACCGCGGCGGCCGCAGCCGGAACGGATGCGTCGCGCGGACGCGCGAGCGCCGCGCGCGCGAAGCAGTCGAGCGCGTCGTCGAGCCGGCCGCCGGCCGCGCTGGCCTGACCTTCGGCCAGCCAGTCTCGCGCGGCATCGGGCTGACGGTCTGGATTCATGCGTGCTTCGTTTCGTGCGGCATCGGGACGGAAAAGTCGGGCCACGGGCAATATCGCCCGTGCTTGTCTGCGCAAAACTAACAGGATTGCGACATCAGGTCGATTTTCGAATCTGTCCGACTGTTACAACGTGATGAAGTTGAAAGGCCTGCCGGCATGCGCCGCAGCGCACAAAAACCCCCTTCCCGCTTTCTGACACGTCATTTGAAAGTGCTACGATAAATCGCCCGCAACGACTTTGGAGAACGCGATGTCCAGCTCATTGAGTCCAGAAGCGATCGAGACGTTACGCCGTCTCGATCAGGTGGGTGTCGGTCAGGCCGCGCTCGCCTGTGCGCCGCGGATCGCCGCGGAATTGCTGGCAACCGGCCTCGCCGCCGAAGCGTCCGGCGGCGAACTCGAGATCACCCATCGCGGCGAGCAATATCTGTCCAGCGGATTCGAATGATGTGTTTTGGGGGGCTGCGTGAAGTGGCGTGGTGTGGCGGGTGTGGCGTTAAGCCGGACGGAACCGGCACGCTGCGCGGATGAAGTGCGCAGTTCGCGGCGCGCCGCCGCATGCTCCGATACACTCGGTTTCCCCGCCCAGCAGGCCTCAAGGAGCAATGTGTGTATCTGTCAGCCGCCGTGCCGATCTTGCGGATCTTTTCAGTCGAGAAAGCGAAAGAGTTTTATGTCGACTTTCTCGGATTTACGCTCGACTGGGAACACCGGTTCGACGAAACCTTCCCGCTTTACGCACAGGTTCGCCGTGACGGCCTCACCATCCATCTGAGCGAGCATCACGGCGACGCCACACCCGGCTCGACGATCTTCGTCACCGTCGAGGATATCGGCGCATTGCACGCCGAACTGTCCGGGAAAGCTTACCGTTACGCGAAACCGGGCGTCGAACCGCTGCCGTGGGGCAAGGTGCTCGAAGTCACCGATCCATTCGGTAACCGCATCCGTTTCTGCGATCCGTCGCACGGCGGATAGAGCGGTTCGCGGCGCAGTCGACGGTCCGGATGACCGGGTCTCCGGCGTCCCGCCCAGATGCTTTTCGCTTTTCGCGTGTCGCAAATGAAAAAGCCGCCGCCAGGCTTGAGGGTCCTGGCGGCGGCTTGCCGCTCGTCGAATGCTAACTGCGTACTGCCTGATGCTAACTGCTGATACGACTCTCTACTGCCGACTGCACATACTGCAAACTGCAATTACTCACTCGCGGCTGACTGCAGACAACCCTGCTGCACAGCCTTGCCGCTTGATCCCGCTTCAACACGCTGTTTCAAACTGCGTACTGCAACTGCAACTTCGATTTCAACTGCGAACTGCGGACTGCAAATACGACTTCGACTTCGTCTTCAAACTCAACTGCTAACTACGACTGCAACTGCTAACGGCTGACGAGCGGTCCTGCAGAGCGTGTGGCTTTTTTTCGTGGACTGCGTTCGGCTTACTGGCCGAAGAACACCGAGCCCGGGCCGCTTGCCGGATGACGGCTGCCCGATTGCGACGACGCGTTGTTCACGCCGCCGTATGCGTTGTTCGATGCGGCTGCGCGCTCAGCGGCAACCGTTTGTGCGTTCTGGCCTTGTTGCGATGCCGGTGCGCCGACGTTCGGACGGTAAAACGGAGCCGGACCGTAGCCGCTGGCGAAAGCCGGTGCAGCGAGCGTGGCGGAAGCAGCGACGAGAACAGCAGCAATGATCTTGGTCTTCATGGTGGACTCCAAATGCGTTACGACTTCGGTTCAGGAAGATGTCGCGAGTGAGGCGGAAAGCTGTGTTCGCGTCATCGATGAACCTAGTGTATTCCCTTACTATCGGAAATTTGTATCGATAATCGGAAATAACTATTCTGTTCAGGAGAACAATCTTCCGGCGCAAGCCCCAAAGGGTTTACCCGTGGTTCGACCCTTTTGACGTATTCAGATGGCACGCAGCTTGCTTGGCGAAATCGGCCATCTAATGGCGTTTTTGGACAGGTTCTGGTGATCACCGGGTGGCGTGTGGGCGTCGGATTTGTGCGCGCTGCGGCTTGGTTTTTCGCGTCGTGCCGTGACGCTTTTGCGCGCGATAGCAACGGAAAGCCATGGTCGATCGGCTCGTCGGCGAGCAGATTCCTTACGTGGCGAAGGTCGACGCGATCGTCGATGAAGCGATCCAGATTTACGTGCGTAGTTAGCAACCGGCAATTAGCACTTAAGCGGGCTGGCTTCGATATGCGACTGGCATTGCCAGACGCATTGAATAGCCGCATCAATCGCCTACCGCAGTACGACAGAGCTGAATCCGGTGTCATCACCTGTGCACTTCGCGTGCTCGATCCACCGTCGCGGAACGGCGAATGACGCCATCCGTCATTCTTGAACCTATCGATCTCTTATGCGTCTTTTCAGACGCACTTCAGTACCGCTCGTGTTATCCATTTCCGCACTATCTGCCGTCGATAATTGCGCCTATGCAGCGGGCAATTCCATCGAGGACGATGCAGGCAACGTGTACGACAACACATGGAGGTTTCATCTGGGTATCGGCGCGATGAGCGTGCCGAAATACCCTGGCGCCAGCGACCGGGAATTTCAGGCGGCACCTGCGATCGGCGCAACGTACGGGCGCCTCTTCATGGGTGCATCCGACGTGTCCCCGACCGTCCCGTTCGGCACGGGCATGTTTCTCTATCGCTATCAGCACTGGCAAGCAGGCGTTGCATTGTCTTACGACCTCGTCAGCCCTCGCGAAGAATCGGATGACGAACACACGTTGCATGGTCCCGGCGACGTAAAGAAAACCGCACACGCAACCTTGTTCGGTCGATAGCGACAGCCCGATCGTCGGCTCGAAAGCCCAGTTCAGCGCGGGTGTGTTCGCCGGCTACCAGCTCTGAACAGCCGACGCGCGCCCGACGATCCGCTTCGCGGGTTGTGAGCGCGTGTCGTGTCGAGGCCCGGGCGGACCGTCCCATCCGGCATCGGACGGATCCGGGCGGGGTGTCGTATACTTCTATGCTTGCATTTTCGCTGCGCGACCCTTCCCTATTTCGGCGGTGCTACACGAGCCGGTTGCGGTGCTACACGTAGCATCGCACTGGAAAAAACCTCGGATATCACCCAAAAACCAGTTGGAAGCGCGCGTTGCCGCAATGCCCGTCAAACCTCGCTGTGAAGCCGTAAGTCAATGAAATCAAGCCCCCGCCGCGTTTCCGTAGCTCCGATGATGGACTGGACTGACAGACACTGTCGGTCGTTGCATCGGATTCTGTCCCGCCATACGTGGCTCTATACAGAGATGGTTACCACAGGCGCCCTCCTCCACGGCGACGTGCCGCGTCATCTGGCGTTCACGCCGGAAGAAGCGCCGGTCGCGCTTCAACTGGGCGGCAGCGAACCGGCCGACCTCGCGCGCGCGGCCAAACTCGGCGAACAATGGGGCTATGACGAGATCAACCTGAATTGCGGCTGCCCGTCGGAGCGCGTGCAACGCGGCGCGTTCGGCGCGTGCCTGATGAACGAGCCGCAACTCGTCGCCGATTGCGTGAAGGCGATGCGCGATGCGGTGTCGGTACCCGTGACGGTCAAGCATAGGATCGGCGTCGATGCGGTCGAAGACTACACATTCGTTCGCGACTTCGTCGGCACGATCGCGGATGCGGGCTGCGAGGTCTTTATCGTGCACGCGCGCAACGCGATCCTCAAAGGCCTCAGCCCGAAAGAGAACCGCGAGATTCCGCCGCTGAAGTACGAGTACGCGTATCAGTTGAAGCGCGACTTCCCGCATCTGGAGATCCTCATCAACGGCGGCATCAAGACGCTCGATGAAGTCGAACAGCATCTGCAACACGTCGATGGCGTGATGCTCGGACGCGAGGCGTATCACAACCCGTTCGTGCTCGCGGACGTCGACGCACGCTTCTATGGCGCCACGCACGACGCGCTGACGCGCGAAGAAGCCGAAGCGAAGCTGATCGAGTATTGCGCAGCCGAACTGGCGCGCGGCACCTTCCTCGGCTCGATCACCCGACACGCACTCGGCTTGTATCGCGGCGTCGCCGGTGCACGCGGATGGCGTCGTGTGCTGTCCGACAACAAGCAACTTGCAAAGGCCGATCTCGCGATTTTCGACGAGGCCCGGAAGCATCTGCGAGAGCCCGCAGAAATTTTTGAATAAAGGGCTAGGCAAACGCAATATGCGTTTGTATAATCTTGCTTCTTGATTGACGAGCAGTAAGCAAGTCAAGAAACGAAACAGTGGTGGCTGTAGCTCAGTTGGTAGAGTCCAGGATTGTGATTCCTGTTGTCGTGGGTTCGAGCCCCATCAGCCACCCCAAAGAATACAAGCGGTTCGCCGCGATAGCTTGCTTCCACATGTGGAAGACAAGATTTAAAAAAAGCCCGCATATGCGGGCTTTTTTTTCGTCTGAATCCCGAATCCTGAAGTCGCTGGTCACGACTGCGCGCTAAAGAATAATCAAGCGCTTAGCGCTCAACTAAAGATTGAGTGCAATACGAAAGCAAATCTCGCACTGCACCCCACCAGCCCGTCGAATCACGACTCCCCTTGCGCGTCACCGATCACCGACAACATATTCTTCAGCATCCGGACTTCCATCTCTTTCGAGAAATGGTCTCTGAGCATGATCAGGTGATTGTCGCCGAGCGTCAGATCGTATCGATCGATGTCGTTCACCTTCTTCAGCACGGCATCCATAAACCTCACCAGGTCGCCTGAGTCGATCGACTCGAAGATCGGCGGATTCCAGTACTCGCGGCCGCCTTGTCCGTTGTAGCCGATGACGAAATTCCCCGCCAACGCAGCTTCGACCGGGGGAACCGGCAAGCCTTCAAAATCGGAGAACGCGAGAAAGATCCGAGATTTCGCCAGCGTCGTCGCGACCTCGACTTCCGACATGTTTTCGATCGGCACGACACGCCAGTTCTCAGGCAACCGTTCTTCCAGCAAAGGAACGAGGACAGAGCTGTGCAGCTTCATCTTCCTCGGCATGTAGGTAATGATGTTTTCTTTCTCGCCGGGCGCGAACAATGCGCTGTCGACGGAATAGATCACCCTGATGACCTTGTCGATGTGCTGCGGGAAAAACTGGAACACGCAGCGTATCGCGTCGTCGCTGATGCAGATGATGTGCTTCGCGCCGGCATAGCACTCGCGCGCTTCCTGCTGCGAAATGCTCTCGGTCACCAGATAGCCGTTCTGCACGAAGATCGCGTACTCGACGCCCGCGTCTTTCAGACGCCGCCACGAATCGAAAACGACACTCTCCGCGAGGATGACCAGATCGCTGTCAGGATCGAATCCGTATTCGGTCCGGATCTTCGCGTTATGGGGAAACCAGTCCACCGTATCGGCTTCGATCGGGCGGTCGTAGTAGATCTCCGATTGACCGCCCAGTGTATTGATCAGCTCGCTATGTCGATGAATGACCTTGATCCCGCCGATCGGCCGATTGATCCTGGGACAGAAATAGATGATGTTTTTCATGACTAACCGGTGATTCCTACGCAATACGTGAGTCCGGCGGCAAGGATACCGCGTCGCCCCTGGCGGTACAACACAGCGACCTGAGCGAATCTTTCCCCCCGCGCCAGGTCTACCCGAGCACACACTCACCGGCCTTCGCTCCGAGCCAACGGCCGACCCGCCCAGGAGGACACGATGACCCTGCTCCCGCAACGCCGTCTCCGCCCTTGCGTCAGCGCCGCGCTTTGCGCGTGCGCGCTGGCCGCCGCACCGATCCACGCGCAAACGGCGTCGAAAGACGTCGGTGCGTCGATGGTGAAGCCGCCCGATGCCGCGTCGTCGGCGGCGACGAATCCGCACAATCCGGACAACATGCCGATCAAGAAGCCAGCCAAACCGCCCCATGACGCGATAAGCCGCACCCCGCCCGCCAGCGCCGCCAACGCCAAATAGCCCGACCCGGCGTCGCCTCCCGGCACGACCTGAATCGTCGGTCGGCGCAATAAAAAACAGGCCGTCAGCGAATCCGCTGCGGCCTGTCTATCTAGTACTACGTCCACGCCTACGCTTGCGCGCGGCGCGCGCGCGTCACAGTCGCGCGATCGACACCTCGGTCGATTTGACCAGCGCGACCACTTCCGAGCCGACCTTCAGTTCGAGTTCGTCGACCGATCGCGTCGTGATAACCGACGTTACGATCCCGAACGGCGTTTCGACGTCGACTTCGGACACGACCGAGCCACGGATGATTTCCTTCACTTTGCCCTTGAACTGGTTACGTACGTTGATTGCGGAAATGCTCATAGCGGATGACTCCAGTAGATCGCCCGGATAGCCGGGCAGCGCGATTGGCTAAGGTTGCTCGAATGGTGTGAAACTCGGATTCAGATCGCCCAACGCACATCGGTCGGGCGACGGTTGCGCGATTCGCCGGACGGATCGGCCGGGTCGAATGCTTCGAACGCTTCGAACGTATGCGGATCGTCGTTCGGCGCGGTTTGCAGCACGCGGCGCAATACATGGTCTTCGAGCGCGGCGAATCCCGCCGACGCACGCGCTCGCGGCCGCGCCAGCGGCACCGGCTGATCGAGCGCGACGCGTCCGGCTTCGATCAGCAGAATCCGGTCGCCGAGCGCCACCGCTTCATGCACGTCGTGCGTGACGAGCAACGCGGTAAAGCGATGCTCGCGCCACAGCCGCTCGATCAACGCGTGCATTTCGATCCGCGTCAACGCGTCGAGTGCGCCGAGCGGTTCGTCGAGCAACAGCAACTGCGGCCGATGCACCAGCGCACGCGCCAGCGCAACGCGCTGCCGCTGTCCGCCCGACAGTTGCGCGGGCCAGTCGTTCGCACGATCCGCGAGACCGACTTCGGCGAGCACCGCGCGCGCATCCTCGCGCGCACTGCGCGGCAACCCGAGCATCACGTTGTTCAGCACCGACTTCCACGGCAGCAGACGCGCGTCCTGAAACATGATTCGCGTGTCGAGCGGCGCACCGTCGGCGGCCCGTTTGTCGAGCGCGCCCGCGCTCACGTCTTCCAGACCGGCGACGAGGCGCAGCAACGTCGATTTGCCGCAGCCGCTGCGTCCGACGATCGCCACGAAACTGCCGCGCGCGATCTTCAGATTCACATCGGACAGCACCGTGCGCTCGCCGTACTGCTTGCCCACGCCTCGCAACACGACCGCCGCGTCGGCGGTTGCCTCGGCCGTCGCCACCCGCGCATTCGCCACACGTCCTGCGTCACGTACATCACGCACGTCACGCGCAGCGTCGCCCTGCCCGCTGCGTGACACACCGTTCACCGCGCGCAAATGATCGCGCGTCGTCGTCGGACTGCTCATACTTTTGCTCCTCGCTGATACGCGGGATGCCAGCGCAGCGCGACCCGCTCGAGCGCCTTGGCGAGCATGTCGGCGATCTTGCCGAGCGCCGCGTATAGCAGAATCCCAACCACCACCACGTCCGTTTGCAAAAACTCGCGCGCGTTCATCGTCATATAGCCGATGCCCGATTGCGCCGAGATCGTTTCGGCGACGATCAGCGTCACCCACATCAGCCCGAACGCGAACCGCACGCCGACCAGAATCGACGGCAACGCGCCCGGCAGAATCACGTCGCGATACAGCGCGAAACCGCGCACGCCGTAACTGCGCGCCATCTCGATCAGGTTGCGGTCCACCGAGCGAATGCCGTGATACGTATTCACGTAGACCGGAAAAAACACCCCGAGCGACACCAGAAACACCTTCGCTTCTTCCTCGATCCCGAACCACAGGATCACCAGCGGAATCATCGCCAGCGCGGGAATGTTGCGGACCATCTGCACAGTCGAATCGAGCGCGACTTCGGCGGGACGGAACAGGCCGGTCGCGAGTCCGAGCACGAGGCCGATCCCGCCGCCCACCGCAAAGCCCGACACCGCGCGCCATGTGCTGACCTTCACGTCGGCCCACATTTCACCGGACTGGATCAAGGTCCATGCCGCCTTCACGACCGCGAGCGGTTCGGGCAACACGCGCGACGACAACGCGCCGCTGCGCGCCGCCGCTTCCCATGCAATCAGGATCAGTAAAGGCACGAGCCACGGCGCGAGTTGCGCGCCGGCCTGACTGATCCGCCTGGACAGCCATGACGGCGACGATGTGCGCCGCGCCGTCACGCCGCCGGAATATTCACTGGTTCGGGTCATGCTGTTTTCTTACTCCTTCGAGACGTCGGGAACGGGCGAATCCGTTCAGCTCTGCGCGGTGTTCGGCAGATAGTGATTGGCGACGACTTCGCCGAACGGCCCCGACAACGGACCGCCCGACGCCGCGCGCTGCCGGCCGGGCAACAGCGGGAACACCAGTTCGGCGAAGCGGTACGCTTCTTCCAGATGCGGATAGCCGGACAGGATGAACGTGTCGATGCCGAGATCGCGATACTCCTGCATCCGCTCGACCACCTGCTGCGGACTGCCGACCAGCGCCGTGCCCGCGCCGCCACGCACCAGACCGACGCCCGCCCACACGTTCGGATACACCTCCAGCTCCGCGCGACCGCCGCGCTTGCCGCCGTGCAGCGCAGCCATCCGGCGCTGTCCTTCGGAATCCATCTTCGAGAACGACGCCTGCGCACGCGCGACGGTTTCGTCGTCGAGCTTGCTGATCAGCTGATCGGCGGCGGCCCACGCTTCTTCTTCCGTCTCGCGGACGATCACGTGAAAGCGGATCCCGAAGCGAATCGTCCGGCCGAACTTCGCGGCCCGCGCGCGGATGTCGGCGATCTTCGCGGCGACGGCCGCGGGCGGCTCGCCCCAGGTCAGATACGTATCGATATGCTCGCCGGCCATCTCGTGCGCCGCCGCCGACGAACCGCCGAACCACAGCGGCGGATACGGCGCCTGCACCGGCGGATACATCACCTTGCCGCCCTTCGTCGTCAGATGCTTGCCGGCGAAATCGACCGGTTCCTTCGTATGCGACGCGCTCAGCAACTTGCGCCAGATATGCAGGAATTCGTCGGTGATCTGGTAGCGCGTGTCGTGATCGACGAACACGCCGTCGCCTTCGAGTTCGACGGCATCGCCGCCCGTCACCACGTTGATCAGCAGGCGTCCGCCCGACAGCCGGTCGAACGTCGCGGCCATCCGCGCCGACAGTCCCGGCAACGACAGGCCCGGCCGCACGGCGACCAGGAACTTCAGCCGCTTCGTGACGGAAATCAGGCTCGACGCGACCACCCATGCGTCTTCGCACGAACGGCCGGTCGGCAGCAGCACGCCGTCGTAACCGAGGTTGTCGGCGGCTACCGCGATCTGCTGGAAGTACGCGTGATCGACGGCGCGGGCACCTTGCGTGGTGCCGAGATAACGGCTGTCGCCGTGAGTCGGAATGAACCAGAACACATTCATCTGCTGCTCCTGCCTGTTCGGGACAATTGAAAGAAACGCGTTCACAACAGGTGTGCGAGCGCCTGCACGGCGCCAATTCGCCACGCATGAAATCGGTGATAAACGGGAAACGCGATACCGCGTTGCGAGCGCCGTCGCCGACGGTCGTCGCATCGGCGCGCGCTGTGACGCAGACCTCGCGCGGCATACGACGCTGTTGCCAGCGCGGCCACCGCAACGGTCTGCATGGGAAAAGAGTCTAGGGAGCGGCCTCGGGCGCGTGAACGATTTTTTTTAGCTTAGGTTTTCCACTTTCGTGATTAGCCTGACGCTAAAGCATACGGACCACGGACGGAAATACGCGCACCGCTGTGGTGAAAAACCCTTTAAACGCCGCCGATTCCGCTTCGAACGCGCAGACGACGGTCTATATAATGACGCACGTTTTTTCGATAATCCCGCACGGGCCGCGCATTCGATTCGCCGGACGTGCGTTGTCAGGTTCTAGCGGTGCAACGCATGCAAAAAATTATTCTGCCGTTGGTGTCCGGTTTTCTCGCATCGCTGTTTTTCCATGAATCGACCCTGGCGCTGCTGCACGCCGCCGGTCTGATCGATCCCACCGGTTTTTCCACCGCGCCGTTCCAGCCGTTCGGCTTTCCGGAGTTCATTGCAAACGCGGTATGGAGCGCGGTGTGGGCGGTGTTGATGGCGTGGCTGCTGCGGGTGTCGCCCGAACGCGCCGCGCCGTGGGTGCCCGCTTTCGTGTTCGGCGGCATCGCGCTGACGGCCGCGAGCGTGTTCGTGGTCGATCCGTTGCGCGGCATCTGGCCGAGCGGCAACATGCTGCCGCGCCTCGCGGTCGGTTTCGCGGCCAATGCGATGTGGGGCTGGGGCGCGCTGGTGTTCATGCGTGCGTTCATGGCCTTCGACGACCACGAATAAATCCTGCGATGCAAGCGCGGTGAAAGGCGGCGTCCGGGGCCGCCTGAGCGCGTCCGATCCCGCCCGACCTAATGCGCGGCTGTCTGCGCGACGACCTTCGCCGCCGCCGACGGCGACCCCGGCGAGAAGCGATACATCATCACCTTGCCGTGCCAGTCTTCCTCGACGAACACCAGATACTCGCCCGACTCCAGCCGATGTGCGCTCACCGGCATCGCCACGTCGATCGTGCCGCTGGTCGCGCCCACTTCCGCGGCCGGCGCGAGATGACCTGATTCCCGTCCCGTATCGCGATCGTAGACGGTGACCACACCGGTCATCGATTCCACCGCGAACACGTAATCGCCCGCCACGGTAAAGCCCGCCATCAATTGCGTATGGTCCGGCCCGCGATCGGGCCAGTCGATCGTATAGCGCATCGCCGGACCGCTGCGCCAGTGGTCGTAGCGCACCAGCGTCGAACCGCCCCCCTGCCCGTTGGCGGGATTGAACGGCCGCTCCGGCGTCGAACCGCTCAGATACATGGTGTCGGTTTCCGGGTTGTACAGAATCCGCGCGAGACGCGTAAAACGCGTCGGCATCGGCAACGTGCGCATCGACGCAAACTTGTAGACCGGATTGCCGAGCTTGTCGAAACCCTGCATCGGAAAATAGCGGATGCCCTGATCGACGGTGGCCTGCCACACGTCGCCGCGACTATCGACCCACCAGCCGCCCACTTTCGGCCCCACGTCGGGAATCATCGTGTCGTTCTGGTCGAAATCCGTCGGCGCGAAACGGCCCTTGCCGGCCCCGTCGCGCCAGATCCAGTCGCCGCGCGCGGGCTGGTTCGGCGGCCACGCGCCCGCGATATGCGCGCGCGAAAACATCCCCGACGGAATCGCGATTTCACTGCCCGGCTCGAAACGATAAATGCGCAGCGTGTCCGACACCGGATCGATCGTATAGAGCAGCCGATGTCCGTTCACGTCGCGCACGAGCGGCGTGCCGCGCTGGCCGTCGGCCAGATTCAGCGAAGGATCGTACGGATAGCGGAAACGGTCCGTGGTGAAGCCGGCGTAACGCCACTCCTGACCGGGCGGACGCGTCAGATCGACGGTAAAGCGCTTGCCGCCGGTATAGACCGATGGCGTTTCGCCATCGACGTATTGCGCGCCGTCCACGAACAGCAAGCCTTGCAGGCTGAAGCGCTGGGTGCCGTCCGGCGTGTAGCTTTCGAGCAGCGCGCCCGCCGTGCTGGTCACTTCATCGGTGCGATACGCGCGCGGGCCGCGCCCGTTCATCGCAACGTAGACATTGCCCGCGCGATCCACGCCCACGCCGGTCAGTCCGTTAAAGCGCAGCGGTCCGGGCGCGCCGACCTTACCGCTGTAGATGCCGCCCAGTTCGCCGACCGTCGAACTCAGCTGCATCGGCAGGTTTTCGCGCATCAGCTGCGCGCTTTCCGTCGATGCGCCCGCCGCGCCGACCCGGCCCTTACCGGCCGTGAACACCAGCACCTGCTGACGCGGCCCGTTATCGGCGACATACAGACGGCCTTGCTGATCGACCGCGAGATCGACCGGCACCGCGTTCGGCGGCAGATTCAACGCGCCGATCACGCCACCGCCCGGCAGATGATGGACGACGCGACGCCCGGCCATCGCCCGGCTCTTCTCGATCGCCCACAGCGTGCCGTCCGGCGCGAGCGCGAGCTTGCCCGGCTGCGGCACCGGATAGCCGCCGACCGCCTGCATCGTGCGCGGATCGTAGATATCGATCCGGTTGTCGCGCTGATTCGACACGTACAGATGCGTCGCGTCGGCGGCGAGCCCGCGAATCGCGAAGTCGTCGGTATCGGCGGCTTTCCACATCACGCGCATCGCGATCGGCACGTTCGGCCACGGCACCTGGCCGTCGAACGGCATCGGCTTGCGCAGATCGCCGCGGCTGCGTCGCGCGACGCCGTACCAGATCTCGCCCTGATGCGGCAGATTCTTCTGCGCCGCGACGACATCGCCCAGGCTCGTCACGCTTTGCGCAGTGAACACGTAATCGTCGTTGAACGCGATCGCGTCGCCGCCGGTACGTCCCCAGTCGTGCGTTTCGTTGCCGTGCTGAACCAGTTGACCGTCGCGATACCGGCCGACTTCGCCGCCGCCTTCGTCGTACGGCGTATTGGTCAACACCTCGCCATCGGGCGTGACGGCGATCGCCTGAATGTCGATCTGCATCCAGCGCTGGTTCGCGAAGCCCCACGTGTTGCCGATCCACGAATTGCGATACGACAGCGACGGCCGCGCCGACACCGGTGTCGGCGTTGCGCGACCCGCCGACGCGAGCGCCGGAAACACCGTTTCCGCCGCGACCTTCGCCGCCGACGCAATCTCGGCCGACTGCGCGACCGCACGCGCCGACGCCCGTGCCGACGGCGTCGACGGCGACGAAGACGTGGCCGGAGGAATCGACGTCGAAGTCGATGCAGTCGCGGTCGCCGCCGACGGCGACGTGACGTCTGCCATCGGTGTGGCCTGGGCCAGTTGCACGGCATCCGCCGACGACACCGCCGACACCGGCGGCAAGGTCGTGCGCACCGGTTCGAGCGGCGCCGCGCCGTTGCCGGAATCGCTGGTGCTGGCAAGCTTGATCGTGCCGCAGACCACGCTGCCGCTCGGCGCCTTGCCGCGCGCCACGGCCTGCGCGGACGGCAACGGGCCATTGTCGTTGCCGGCCAGCGCAAACAGCAGCGCCACGGCCGGTA
>NZ_JAPWKB010000020.1 GCF_028283785.1 Paraburkholderia sp.
GAAGGCGCTCCGAACCCAGATGACAATCATGGGGACGTGGTGTCGAATCAGTTGGAACGTACTGCGGCGTTAGTCGAGCGCTAACCCCGAAAGCCTTCGCTATCACGCGCGCTATATCGAATTTCGTCATCGGCTCGTCGGCGGACCAGTGGGCCATGCCACAAATAGCCTCGCCGGATCGATGTCGCTCGAGCATCTGGCGTATTACAACCGCAACGTCGGGCGTGTAAGTCGGATACCGAATCGCCCACGCATCCATCACTGCGTCCGCGTTTTCCGCGGAAACCGAAGCCAATATCGCCGGAATCAGGCTTGTCACGGCAGATTCGGACCAATCGTCGGTCGGTCCATACAGCAGCGGTAAGCGCAATACGCAACTGTTCGCGCTCGCCTGAGCCAATGCGCGCTCACCATCGAGCTTGCTCCGGCCATACGCGTTGATCGGCGAGGGCGCGGCATCGGTGTGATAAGGCGGACTTGTCCCGTCGAACACGTAATCAGTTGAGATGGACAAGGTCCACGCGCCATATTTTTCGGCAGCGCTTGCGATAATTCTCACCGCATCCACATTGAGCGCGCGCGCAAATTCGGGATCATTCTCGCAAACATCCGGACGTCGTTCGGCAGCCGTCAAAACCACCGCGTCCGGCTTTTCCACTTCAAAGAACGCGAAAACCGCATCTTCATCGCGTATGTCGAGCGAAATTCGATCCGGCCCCGCCCGTCGAAATGCGGTCTGAACCACTGTCCACGACAATTGCCGTGTGAGCTCCTCAGCAACCGCACGGCCAAGTAGTCCGGACGCCCCGATCAGCGCAACCTTGAACATCGCCGATCAACCAACATTTCCAGCAACAGGTCCGACAACCGTGTAACCGGCTTCGTCGATTGCCGCTTGCAGCACGTTGGCCGGTTGCGTCGACTCGATCTCAACCTGCCCCGCCGCAAGGTTCACGCGCACCTCGGCCGCCGCGTCGTGTTCATGGACCGCGCGAGTGACCGCCGCGACGCAGTGCTGGCAACTCATGCCTTCAACCTTGAACTGAATACTCATCGGAACCGCCTTCAAAATAGATGATCGATCCTTGAATTATGCCCGGCGGCTAGCACTTGTGCTGAAACCTTCCCATCACTGTAGGGTAGGATCGATCACGTCAGGACTGCGGAGAAGCGCATGAACATTGGAGAAGCGTCTCGTGAATCGGGCGTCACAGCAAAGATGATCCGCTATTACGAGAGCGTCGGATTGCTGTCGGCGAAAGCACGCACGGCGGCCGGCTATCGTGTGTACGGCCCGCAAGAGGTTCATTCATTGCGATTTATCCGCCAGGCGCGCCGGCTCGGCTTTCTTGTCGACGACATCCGACGTTTGCTGGCGCTCTGGCACGACCGCTCGCGCGCGAGTGCCGAGGTGAAGGAAATTGCCTTGGAGCACGTGACCGAACTCAATCGCCGCATTGCGGAACTCACGGAAATGCGCGATACGTTGGCCCATCTCGCGACCCACTGTCATGGCGATGACAGGCCCGATTGTCCGATCATCGAAAGTCTGGCGGATTACGATCCGGATAGCGACCCATCGGCGTGCGAAAAGCACCATAAGCGTGCGTAAATCACCTGAGTGTTGATGTGGCACCCAAATACGCAAAATTTAAGTGTTAAAAATCAAGTCGGTAAGTCGTAAAAAATGATGCACCATTCCAAAACGGAATGCACGGCATTCGTGCATTTCACTAGCGTTCCAAGCCGCGAGGTCTATAATCCGGGTTAACCCTTTTTGTTAGGGAAATCCCTGATGTCCAACCCACCGGGGAAACTTTTGATCCTTGGAGAACATCATGTTTGCATACCTTCTTGAAACGCTGAGCACCTGGTTTGAAACAGCTGAACGTAGCCGTCGCGAGGCTTATCTCGCATCGTCGTCGGATATCGTCCAGCTCGAACAACGCATCCGTTCGCTCGAAACCGGCGGCTACTCGCTGTAAGACGTTGGACCGGCCAGGCAGCACATCGTCGCTGCCAACGTTGTTCACGCCGTCATCACCGTTGTAGCAACGCAGTAGAAGTGAAGTAGTAAAAGCTCAAGCCCCGCACTTTCCGGGGCTTTGTCACATCTGGCTGGCGCGTGGCTCACTCACGCAGCCGGCGATGAGCGGTCTGCCGGGTTGAAGAGCAACGTGCTCGCGATCAGGTATCTGTCTGACTAGCCGGAAATGGGCGGCCGATGTAATGTGAAGCGTGTTTTGCGCGCTTTGCGTAGAACGTCATACGTTATCGGCGGGGCATTCCATGTTTTCAGTGCTTTCTGTGCGTGCTGTTCGGGCGCATGCGGTTGCTGCATCGTTCGTGACGATCGCCGCTGTCATCGCTCCGGCTTCGTCGGCGGTTGCGGCGTCTACCAGTACACGCGCGCCGCTTGTGCTCGATACACAACACGGCATCAGCGACGGGCAGAGCGGCACCGTACTGCAAACCGCGCCGCTGTCGCGCGCGCCGATCGTACAGGCGCAACCCATTGCCACGCCCACTCAGCTCACGCCGAATTCGTCGGTGCCGGTGATCGTCGCGCCATACATCCAATTGTCGCCGGACGGTTCGCAGTCGTCCCAGTCCCAGACGCAAACACGGCCGGTCCGTCGCGTCGCGCCTCAGTAACGCCCAACCTTCTATTCGCTATACGCGCCACGCTGCGCCCGTCATTCGGGTTTCGGCGCATGGCGCGCCGCCAGGCATCCGTCGACAATCGTCACGCGACTTCAAAGCGGGTCGTGCAGGAGCGGCGGTGTTCGCCACGAATGGCAGGCATAGACCTGCCTATCCGCCGCACCGAACACAATAAAAGCGGAGACACGAATGCCCACTTCCCTCATCCAACGCGTGCTGGCGGCTTGTGCGATCACGCTCGCATTTGCCTTTTGCACATCGGCGCAGGCTAAAGACACGCCGGAGAAACCCACGCTGACAATGGCTGTCGGCGGATTGCCGGGCCTCTACTACCTGCCGGTTCTCGCCGCACAGCAGCTCGGTTATTTCAAGGACGAAGGTCTCAACGTTACGCTCGAAGATTTCGCGGGCGGTTCGAAAGCGCTGGAAGCGGTGGTGGGCGGCAGCGCCGACATCGGTGCCGGCGCATTCGAGCATACGTTGTTCATGCAAGCCAAAGGCCAGCACTATCGGGCGTTTGCATTGATGGGGCGGGCACCGCAAATCGTAGTCGCGGTGACGAAGGACAAGATCGGTACGCTTAAATCGCTGGCCGATTTCAAGGGCGCCAAGGTCGGTGTCAGCGCGCCCGGATCGTCGACGGATCTGGTTCTGACGGTCGCGCTGCGCAAGGCAGGCGTCCAGCGCACGGATATTTCTGCAATCGGCGTCGGAAGCGGCGCGTTGGTGTTGGCTGCAGTCAATAACGGCCAGGTGGATGCGTTGTCGAACGTCGATCCGATGATGACCAAGTTACAGCGCAGCGGCGCGATCAAGGTGCTGGTCGATACGCGGACGGTGAAGGGCACGCAGGAGATTTTCGGCGGCACGATGCCGGCGGCGACGCTTTACGCGCCCGAGACGTTCATCCAGAAGAATCCGAAGACGATCCAGGCGCTCACGAACGCGATTGTTCGTGCGGACCGGTGGTTGCAGACCGCGAGCGACGCCGATCTCGTGAAAATGGTGCCGCCCGCTTATCTGCTGAACGATCAGGCCTTGTATGTGGAAGCGTTCCACAACGTGCGCGACGCTTATTCGCCGGACGGCTTGATGCCCGCTGACGGTCCGGCTACCGCTTTGCGTGCGCTGTCGTCGTTCGACAACCGGCTGGATCCGTCAAAAATCGACGTGAACGCGACCTACACGAACGACTTCGCGAAGAAGGCCGCCACGCTGGTCAAATGAGCGCAAGTCCGGCGACCGCGATCAGACGAACGCCGGACTGTCGCCAGATCGGGATCAATCGCCGCGATATTCGACCTTGAACGTCGCGGCCTTGTCGATGCCGAGCGTGCTTACGAGCCACGGCATCGCGTCCTTCAGCGTCTTTGCGAGCGTGTACGGCGGATTGAAAATAAACATGCCGCTGCCGAACAGCCCGAAACCGTCCTTGGGCGGATTGCCGATCGTCAGGCTCACGTGCAGCCAGTTGCGCTCCTGAAGACGCTTCAACTGATCGGGAAAACGCTGCGATTCCAGGCGTGTGACCTGCGGATACCACACCGCGTACGTGCCCGTCGCGAACCGGCGCAAGCCTTCCTCGACGCAATTCAGCGTGCGCGTGTAGTCGCGTTTGTCTTCATAAGACGGATCGATCAGCACCAGCGCGCGACGCGGCGGCGGCGGCAGCAGCGCCTTCACGCCTTCGAAACCGTCACCCGCGTACAGCATCGCGCGACGTCCGGCATCGCGGAAGTTGTGGCGAAGCACGTCGATTTCGGTGGTGTGCATCTCGAACAGACGCATCCGGTCCTGCTCGCGCATCAAGCGGAACGCGAGGTACGGCGAGCCGGGATAGAAGCGCAGATTGCCGTCGGTGTTCAGCGCGGCCACTTCGTCGACGTAGTCGGCGAAAATCGGCGGCAGATCGGTGCGGTCCCAGAGTTTCGCGATGCCCGTCGCGAATTCCCCGGTTTTGGTCGCGTAACCTTCCTGCAACGAGTAGACGCCCGCGCCCGCGTGCGTGTCGATGTACCAGTAGGCCTTGTCTTTCTGGGCGAGGTAGCGCAACAACTGCACGACGATGGCGTGTTTCAGGACGTCGGCGTGATTGCCTGCGTGGAAGGCGTGGCGGTAACTGAGCATGATGAGGGGCGAAGCTGAAAAGAGGGCGTGCCGGAAGAGGCGGATCAGCGCAAGCGCGCAGCGTCGTCGACGCCGCGCTCACGCCGATCAAGGCAAGTTGCGCGCCGCATCGCCAGTCGATAATGCATAAGCAATGCGGCTGCGTATTGTACGCGACGTACGCGTCCGTTACGTGCTGCGCCAGGCGGTTGCAGTCGAGGTGCCATCAACGGTACGCCCGACGGTCGTAAAAACCAGCTAGCAAGAAACCCGCTAACACTCGTTCAATCGTAAGCGTCGCCGACGATCTCTTCGATCTTCTGCTTGATCTCCGGCGTGATCTGCGCGGCCACGTCTTGCGCCTTCATGTTTTCCGCGATCTGTTCGACCCGCGACGCGCCGGTGATGACCGTGCTGACGTTGGGATTGCTCAGCACCCACGCGAGCGCGAGTTGACCCACCGTGCACCCGAGTTCGTCCGCGAGGCCGCTGAGCTTGCCGACCACGCCGTTCTTGCCCGTATCCGTCACCGACTTTTGCAGCCACTCGTAGCCCTTCAGCTGCGCGCGGCTGTCAGCCGGAATACCGTCGCGGTATTTACCGGTCAGCAGTCCCGACGCAAGCGGGCTCCACGTCGTCAAGCCGAGGCCGATGTCTTCGTATAGCCGTTTGTATTCCTGCTCGACGCGCTTGCGATGGAACAGGTTGTACTGCGGCTGCTCCATCACCGGCTTATGCAGATGGTGCCGTTCCGCGATTTCGTACGCGGCGCGAATTTCGTCGGCACTCCATTCGGACGTGCCCCAGTACAAGGCCTTGCCGCGCGTGATCATGTCGCTCATCGCCCACACCGTCTCTTCCACCGGCGTATTCGGATCGGGACGATGACAGAACACGAGATCGACATAATCGAGTTGCAGCCGCTTCAACGAGCCGTCGATCGCGTTCATCAGGTATTTGCGGTTCAACGTGTGAAACTGGTTCGGCGCTTCCTGCAAACCCCAGAAAAACTTCGTCGACACCACGTAGCTGACGCGCGGCCACGCCAGTTCTTTCAACGCCGTGCCCATGATTTCTTCGGATTGACCGCCGGCATACACTTCGGCGTTATCGAAGAAATTGACGCCCGCGTCGCGCGCGGCTGCCAGCGATTCGCGCGCCGCACGCGTGTCGACCTGACTGCCATACGTGACCCACGAGCCGATCGACAGTTCGCTGACCTGCAGGCCGGAACGGCCGAGACGTCGATAGTTCATGCATTCCTCCATCAAGCGTTAAGGGCAGTTGAGCGAAACGTCAACTGACGCTGCGGGATTCAGGGCACACCCCGAACCGTAAGCAATTTGACGGCGAGCTGAAACAGCACGCGTAATTTCACAGTTTAGCCATAACGCGATTTGTGCGCGCCGCTGCGTCGACACGCATAGGCTTCATGCACAATAGCAGGGTTGGCCGCAGTGCAGCATTCAGCCGGATGGCCTATGCCGTTCGGCCGACTTCACGCCGCCTGCGTGCCGTGGTGTCATTGCTCATCAACTGGATGGAGGTGCTGGATGTCGTCATCGAACACGAATCTGAATGGCAAGGTCGCGGTGGTTACGGGCGCGGCAAGCGGAATCGGCAAGCAGATCGCGCTGACCTTGTCGGCGGCGGGCGCGGCGGTCGCGATTGCCGACCTGAATCAGGACGGCGCGAATGCCGTCGCCGAAGAAATCACGAAAGGCGGCGGCAAGGCGATCGGCGTGGCGATGGACGTCACAAACGAAGACGCGGTCAATCAAGGCATCGACAAGGTCGCCGCTGAACTCGGTTCGGTCGATATCCTCATTTCGAACGCCGGCATCCAGATCGTGAACCCGATCGAAAACTACTCGTTTTCCGACTGGAAAAAGATGCAGGCAATCCACGTGGACGGCGCGTTCCTGACCACCAAGGCCGCGCTCAAGCACATGTACAAGGACGATCGCGGCGGCATCGTGATCTACATGGGTTCGGTCCACTCGCATGAAGCGTCGCCGCTGAAGTCGGCATATGTGACGGCCAAGCATGCGTTGCTGGGCTTGTCGCGCGTGCTGGCCAAGGAAGGCGCGAAGCACAACGTTCGTTCGCACGTGGTGTGTCCGGGTTTCGTGCGCACGCCGCTGGTCGACAAGCAGATTCCCGAGCAGGCCAAAGAACTCGGTATCAGCGAAGAAGACGTGATCAAGCGCGTGATGCTCGGCGGCACGGTCGACGGCATTTTCACGACGGTCGAAGACGTCGCGCAAACCGTGTTGTTCCTGTCCACGTTCCCGAGCGCAGCGCTGACGGGCCAGTCGTTTATCGTGAGCCACGGCTGGTACATGCAATAAGGAGCGCGTGATGGCGCAACGCAACGTCAAGCGGGCTCGCGCGGGCGAGCCGGGCGACGGCATGAGCGACGGTGCCGGCACGGCGGCGGGCGATCCGGCAGGCGGTCCTGCCAGCCCGCAGGTTCATACCGGCGCGCACCGCCACATCCAGTTGCCGAAGTACGAAACCGTCGCGCTGATGTTGCAAGGCGGCGGTGCGCTGGGCGCTTATCAGGCCGGCGTCTATCAAGGTCTCGACGAAGCCGGCATCCAGCCCAACTGGGTTGCCGGCATTTCGATCGGCGCGCTCAACACGGCAATCATCGCGGGCAATCCGCCTGAGCGGCGCGTCGAGAAGCTGCTCGAATTCTGGGAGACCATCTGCCAGCCTGCGTTCGGTCCGCCGTTGCCGGCGTTCATCGAGCACGCGTTCTTCAACTCGACAGACGCCATCCGCAAAGCCTTCACCGGTTTGCAGGCCATGAGCGCGATCGTCGAAGGGCAGAAGGGCTTTTTCGTGCCGCGGTTTCCGCCGCCGTTGCCCACCGTGTCTGCATCGCCGCAACTCGCCAGCTATTACGACACCTCGCCGCTTAAAGCGACGCTCGAAAGTCTGTGCGATTTCGACCGGATCAACTCGCGTGAGATGCGCGTGTCGGTGGGCGCGGTGAACGTGGGGAGCGGCAACTTCGCGTATTTCGACAACACGCATATCAAGCTGCGTCCCGAGCACTTTATTGCGTCGGGCGCGTTGCCGCCGGGTTTTGCTGCCGTGGAGATCGACGGCGAGTATTACTGGGACGGCGGCCTGATGTCGAATACGCCGCTGTACGAAGTCGTGCAGACGTCGCCGCGTCAGGACACGCTCGCGTTTCAGGTCGATCTATGGAGCGCGCGCGGGCCCGTGCCGGACAGCATCACCGATGTGCAAGGCCGGATGAAAGACGTCCAGTTTTCGAGCCGCACGCGTCTCGTCACGGATATGCTGCAACGCTCGCAGCGCTTCCGGCATGTGCTGCGAGAAGTGCTGGATCGTGTGTCGCCCGAGCATCGGGACGATCCGTGGTGCAAACTCGCGGAAGAACTGTCGTGCTCTAAGCGCTACAACGTCGTGCATCTGATCTATCGGCACAAGGAGTACGAAGGGCATTACAAGGACTACCAGTTCGGACTATCGACGATGCGCGAGCATTGGGAAAGCGGGCTCGTCGATATTCGCGCGTCGCTGGCGCGTCCGGACTGGCTGGAGATGCCGACGAACGACGCCGGGTTTATCACGCACGATATCCATCGCGATTGACGAAACCCGCGCGCGCGGCGGGCGTGTACCGAAACGCACGCACGCCGCAATAAAAAAGGCGCCACCGGAAATCCGGTGGCGCCTTTTTTACTGACCGGGCCGCGCCACGAGGCGCGACCCTTCACCCCTTACTTCAGCACTTGCGCGATCGCGCTTGCGACCGCGTCGAGGTTGCGCGTGTTCAGCGCAGCCACGCAGATACGACCGGTGCCGACTGCATAGATGCCGAATTCTTCGCGCAGACGGTCCACTTGCGGTGCCGTCAGACCCGAGTACGAGAACATGCCGCGTTGCGCGTTCACGAAGCTGAAGTCGCGATCGACGCCTGCTGCCTGCAGGCGGGCAACCAGGCCGTTACGCATCGCGCGGATCCGGTCGCGCATTTCGGCGAGTTCCGTTTCCCACGTTGCGCGCAGTTCCGGCGAGCCGAGTACGGCAGCGACCACCGAACCGCCGTGCGTCGGCGGGTTCGAGTAGTTCGTGCGGATCACACGCTTCAGTTGCGACAGCACGCGCGACGCTTCTTCCTTGCTGCCGGTGATGATCGACAGCGCGCCGACGCGCTCGCCGTACAGCGAGAACGACTTCGAGAACGACGACGACACGAACACGTTCACTTCCGATTGTGCGAACAGACGCACCGCGGCCGCGTCGCTATCGATCGTGTCGCCGAAACCTTGATACGCGATGTCGAGGAACGGCACGAGGTTGCGCGACTTCACGACTTCGACGACCTGTTGCCATTGCGCCGCCGTCAGATCGACGCCGGTCGGGTTGTGGCAGCACGCGTGCAATACGACGACCGTGCCCGCATCGAAACCGTTCAGCGCGCTCAGCATCGCGTCGAAGTTCACGCCGTGGCTGGCGGCGTCGTAGTACGGGTACGACACGACGTCGAAGCCTGCGCTTTCGAACAGTGCACGGTGGTTTTCCCAGCTCGGATCGGAAATCGCGACCTTCGCGTTCGGGTTCACGCGCTTCAGGAAGTCGGCGCCGATCTTCAGTGCACCCGTACCGCCGAGTGCCTGCGCCGTCACGACGCGGCCCGCCGCGATCAGCGACGATTCATTGCCGAGCAGCAGCTTTTGCACGGCTGCGTCGTATGCGGCGATCCCTTCCATCGGCAGATAGCCGCGCGGCAGCGCAGCTTCGACGCGGGCTTTTTCGGCCTCGCGGACAGCGCGCAGCAGCGGAATCTTGCCTTCTTCATTGAAGTACACGCCGACGCCGAGGTTGACCTTGGTGGTGCGCGTATCGGCGTTGAAGGCTTCGTTCAGGCCCAGAATCGGGTCGCGGGGAGCAAGTTCGACGGCGGAGAACAGAGACATGATGGATCTGGAGTAGTGAGAAGAGGGTGGCGCCCAGGCCGCGTGACATCGTGCGCGGCGGTACGCGTGGGCGTCGGGCGCGCAGCTTGCCATTGTAGCGAATCCTGAGGCTTTTTTCGGCGCGGCGCGTCGCGTCGGTCGGTTAAATGCTTGAAAAACAGCAGTTTGGCGCCATCTGCGCGCAACAGGTTTTGTCCGCTGCATGCTTTACACGCATCGGCCGGCGGGGCGCCATGGGCCAGTCGCGCCCGTGCGCGTCACCGTCCGCCCGCCATCTCGCAAACCGCTAGAATAGTCCTTTGCCCAGGCTCCTGGTGCCGCCCCCATGTCCGAACAACATCATCTGACCGAAGTCGAAGACGCGCTCGACGAATCGAAATTCGTCAAATTCGAGGGCTCGCCGTTTCAGCTTTACCAGCCGTATCTGCCCGCCGGCGACCAGCCGAGCGCGATCGATACGCTCGTCGAAGGCGTCGAAGACGGTCTGTCGTTTCAGACGCTGCTCGGCGTGACCGGCTCCGGCAAGACCTTCACGATGGCCAACACCATCGCGCGTCTGGGCCGTCCGGCGATCGTGTTCGCGCCGAACAAGACACTCGCCGCGCAGCTGTACTCGGAGTTCCGCGAGTTCTTCCCGCGCAATGCGGTCGAGTATTTCGTGTCGTACTACGACTACTATCAGCCGGAAGCGTACGTCCCGCAACGCGACCTGTTCATCGAGAAAGATTCGTCGATCAACGAGCACATCGAACAGATGCGGCTGTCGGCGACGAAAAGTCTGATGGAGCGTCGGGATGTCGTGATCGTCGCGACGGTATCGGCCATTTACGGTATCGGTAATCCGTCCGAGTATCACCAGATGATCCTGACGTTGCGGACCGGCGACAAGCTTGGCCAGCGCGACATCATCGCGCGGCTGATTGCGATGCAGTACAACCGCAACGAAGCCGATTTCTCGCGCGGCGCGTTTCGCGTGCGCGGCGACACGATCGATATTTTCCCGGCCGAACACGCGGAAATGGCCGTGCGCATCGAACTGTTCGACGACGAAATCGAGACCTTGCAACTGTTCGATCCGCTCACGGGGCGGGTCCGCCAGAAGATTCCGCGCTTCACCGTGTACCCGTCGTCTCACTATGTGACGCCGCGCGAGACCGTGATGCGCGCCGTGGAAACGATCAAATCCGAATTACGCGACCGGCTCGAATTCTTCTATTCGGACGGCAAGCTGGTCGAGGCGCAACGGCTCGAACAGCGCACGCGCTTCGATCTGGAAATGTTGCAGGAACTGGGTTTCTGCAAAGGCATCGAGAACTACTCGCGGCACTTTTCGGGCGCTGCGCCCGGCGAGCCGCCGCCGACGCTGGTGGACTATCTGCCGTCCGACGCATTGATGTTGCTCGACGAGTCGCACGTGTTGATCGGCCAGTTGAACGGCATGTACAACGGCGACCGCGCGCGTAAGGAAAATCTGGTCGATTACGGTTTCCGGCTGCCTTCCGCGCTCGATAACCGGCCGCTGAAGTTCAACGAATTCGAACGGAAGATGCGTCAGGTGGTGTACGTATCCGCCACGCCGGCCGACTACGAAAAGAAGACGTCGGGCCAGATTGCCGAACAACTGGTGCGTCCGACGGGCCTCGTCGATCCGGAAATCGAGGTGCGCCCGGCGCGCAGCCAGGTCGATGACGTGCTCGGCGAAATCAACGAACGCGTCAAAGTCGGCGACCGCGTGCTGGTCACGGTGCTGACCAAGCGGATGGCCGAGCAACTGACCGAGTTCCTGTCCGATCACGGCGTGAAAGTGCGCTATCTGCATAGCGATATCGACACCGTCGAGCGCGTCGAAATCATTCGCGATTTGCGTTTGGGCACATTCGACGTGCTGGTCGGGATCAACCTGCTGCGCGAAGGGCTGGATATCCCGGAAGTGTCGCTGGTCGCGATTCTCGACTCGGACAAGGAAGGGTTCCTGCGCGCCGAGCGCTCGCTGATCCAGACGATCGGCCGGGCAGCGCGGAACGTGAACGGCAAGGCGATCCTGTACGCGGACCGGATCACGGATTCGATGCGTCGCGCCATCGACGAAACCGAACGACGCCGGGCCAAGCAGGTTGCCTTCAATCTGGAAAACGGCATTACGCCGCGTGGTGTGGTCAAGCGGATCAAGGACATCATCGACGGCGTCTATAACGTCGACGAAGCGCGCGCGGAGCTGAAAGAACAGCAGCAGCGCGCGAAGTTCGAGGACATGTCCGAGAAGCAGCTTTCGAAAGAAATCAAGCGCATCGAGAAGCAGATGATGGAACACGCCAAAAATCTCGAATTCGAGAAGGCCGCGCAGGCGCGTGACCAGCTTGCGCTGTTGCGTCAGCGGGTGTTCGGCGCGAATGTCGGCGATCATCTGACCGGGACGGACTGAGCGTCGGCGTCGCTCGTCGGTCAGTTTTACCTTGTGTCGTTCAAAGCCGTGTGGCGATTCGCCGCACGGCTTTTTTCATATAGGGGACACAAGCGTTGTACCGATCCGGCCCCACAGCCCGGAGAGCCGCGTTTCTGCTGCCTTGTGGCGTCGCTACTGGCTGCCAGCCGATTTGTTGCACGCCCCAAACAGTGCTAAACTCCCCAATGTATTGAGAATGGTTCGCATTAACGCTCGATGCCTCGGGGCAAAAGCCTGACGCAGCCGGCGCGAACAGCGTCGTCGCGAACCGGGTCCATGGGTTTTGAATCGTTTTCGGTTGACAACAATAAGGAGTTTCGATGCAGGCCTCTTCTTTCCTGCGCGGCGGTGTGGCCGCTGTCGCTGTCGTAGCCGCGATGTCGGCGAGCGCTGCCGAGTATCCGATCGGCAAACAGCAGATCCAGGCCGGCATGGAAATCGGCGCGGTGTATCTGCAGCCGATCACGATGGAACCGGAAGGCATGATGCGCAAGGCGTCGGAGTCGGACGTCCATCTGGAAGCCGACATCCACGCGGTCAAGAACAACCCGACCGGCTACGCGGAAGGCGACTGGATGCCGTATCTGCAGATCGGCTATGAAGTGTCGAAGGTCGGCGGCACGACGCAGAAGGGCGACATGATGGCGATGGTCGCCAACGACGGTCCGCACTACGGCGACAACGTGAAGCTGCAAGGCCCGGGCAAGTACCACCTGAAGCTGTTTATCGCACCGCCGATGCAAACCGGTCATATGGCATTCGGCCGTCACGTCGACAAGGAAACCGGCGTGGGTCCGTGGTTCAAGCCGTTCACGCTCGAGTACGACTTCACGTACGCCGGCATCGGCAAGAAGGGCGGCTACTAAGCCGTCACGCCTCGTTGCCGTTCACGCTCCGGCGTCGCGGTTGCGGCAGTCGCACGGCTTGCGTCGTCGCGGTGCGCAGCCGCAGCCGCTGCCGGACCGGCATCGAACCTTCGCCGCGCCCGTAGCGCGCGGCAGGCGTCGCGCGGATCGTGCGCGCGTCGCGTTTTTCGCAAAGGGCTCATGAGAATCAATCGCAAGATCGCGATCCTGGCCATGACGACATCGCTCGTCGGCATCGCGCATGCTGAAGATCTGCCGACATTCAAGCTCGATATGGCCGACGGCAAGCTGACGCCGCCGCGTATCGAAGTGCCGGCCGGCAAGCGCATCAAGATCGAAGTGAAGAACAGCGGCAAGGGCGCCGCCGAGTTCGAAAGCGTGCAGTTGCGCAAGGAAAAAGTCCTCGCGCCGGGCGCCGATTCGTTCGTCGTGATCGCGCCGCTCGAACCGGGCGAGTACAAGTTTTTTGACGATTTTCACCAGCAGGCGCAGGGCACCATCGTCGCGAAGTAAGTTGGGCGCCATTCCGGCACTCGGGATGAGCGGGGTACGCATGCATTGAGCGTCCGCAAGGGCTGTAAGAGGGGTCTGAAGATGGGTCAGGTTTTGTTCATCGTATGGCGGGAAAGCGTCGAGGCGTTGCTGGTCGTCGGCATCCTGTATGCGTGGTTGAAGAACGGCGACGAAGACGCACAGCGCGGTCTGCCGTATCTGTGGGGCGGCGTGGCCGCAGGGATTCTCGCAGCGATCGCGCTCGGCGCGGCGCTGGTCGGTTTTACCGAAGTGTTGTCGGGCGACGCGCAGGACTATTTCCAGACCGCGATGGTGCTGGTGGCCTGTGTGCTGATCGTGCAGATGGTGTTGTGGATGAAGCAGCACGGCCGCACGCTCAAGCGCGATATGGAACAGTCGCTGCAAAAGAGCAAGCAGGACTCGAACTGGTGGGGCGTCGCGGTGCTGGTTGCGCTTGCGATTGCGCGTGAAGGCAGCGAAACCGTCATTTTCCTGTACGGCCTCGGTTTCGGTCAGTCGGGCCATGTCGATCCGAGCCAGTATCTGGCGGTGGGGCTCGGCCTTGCTCTGGCGTTCCTGACGTTCTATCTGCTGCAAGTGGGCGGCAAGATCTTCTCGTGGCGGCTGTTTTTCCGCGTGACCGAAATCATGCTGCTGTTCCTCGGCGCGGGTCTGTTTCAGACGGGCGTCGACAAGCTGATCGACAAGGAATTCCTGCCGACGATCATCGACCAGTTGTGGGATTCGTCGAAGATCCTCGATGACTCCAGCACCTTCGGTTCGCTGGTTGCCACGCTGACCGGTTATCGCGCGCATCCGGCGCTGATGAACCTGATCGCGTACGCAGCGTATTGGGGCGTGGTGTGGCTGCTGGTGCGCCGCGCGAATCGCAAGAACACGAAGCCCGTGCGACGGGCGGCTGGCGCAGCATGAGCAGTGTTCCACATTCCCCGGGGCGGCTCGCGCAGGCGGGCCACTGGATGCAGCGGCACGGCGGCTTGATCCGCGGCATCCAGTGGGTGGTGGTGGCGGTGTACGCGTTCCTGATCCTGGTGCCCGCGTTCACCGAACTGCCCGACGACACGGCGCATCTGTGGAGCAACCTGACGCTCGCCGCGCAATTCGTGTTCTGGGGCATCTGGTGGCCGTTCGTGCTGCTGTCGATGGTGCTGCTGGGACGCGTGTGGTGCGGTGTGTTGTGTCCGGAAGGCGCGCTCGCCGAGTTCACCAGTAAATTCGGCCGCGGTCGCGCAATTCCTAGATGGATGCGCTGGGGCGGTTGGCCATTCGTCGCATTCGGGCTGACGACCATCTACGGACAGATGGTCAGCGTGTACCAGTATCCGAAGGCGGTGTTGCTGGTGCTGGGCGGCTCGACCTTCGCCGCGATGATCATCGGTTTGCTGTACGGGCGCGAGAAACGCGTCTGGTGCAAATATCTCTGCCCCGTCAACGGGGTTTTTTCGCTTCTGGCGCGTCTCGCGCCGTTCCACTTCAAGGTCAACGAAGATGCGTGGCGCCGCTCGTATAAAGAGGGCGAGCACGGGCATCGCGTGATTCCGATCAACTGCGCGCCGCTGCTGCCGCTGCGCAACATGAAAGGCGCGGCGGCCTGCCATATGTGCGGACGCTGCAGCGGTCACCGCGACGCGATCGCGCTGACGTGGCGCGCGCCGTCGCACGAAGTGGTCGAACTCGGCGACAAGCAGGCGAGCGCGTGGGATACGGCGCTGGTGCTGTACGGGTTGCTGGGCATCGCGATCGGCGCGTTTCACTGGACCGCGTCGCCGTGGTTCATCAGCGCGAAAATGTTCTTCGCGAACTGGCTGATCGATCACGACATCTCGTGGCCGTTCGCAACCAATGCGCCGTGGTTCCTGTTCACGCACTATCCTGAACAGAACGACGTGTTCACGTGGCTCGACGGCACGATGGTGATCGGCTACATCCTGCTCACCGGACTGGTCTACGGCACCGCGCTGCTCGCGCTGATGGCGGGCGCGACGCGGATGCTCGGCCGCTTCAGCACCGTGCGTCTGCATCACCTCGTGCAAGGGCTGATTCCGATCGCGGGCACGGGCGTGTTTCTCGGGCTGTCGGCGACCACGCTGTCGCTGTTGCGCGCGGAGCATGTGCCGCTGTGGTGGGCGTCCGAGGTGCGGATCGCGATTCTGGTGATCGCGAATGTGTGGAGCGCGTGGCTCGGCTGGCTGGTGACGCGTCGTTACAGCGAGCGCTTGTTCCAGCGTGGCCTGGCGATGGTCTGGTTCGCGGCTGCGCTCGCGGTCGTCGACAGTGCGTGGTGGCTGATGTTCTGGGGCTGGTAACGCAGGTCGGCGCGTGTGCGTTCACGTCCTCTGGACGACAACTGAGACGAGGTTGCCTGTGAGAACCAAACCCGCATTGACCGACGACGACGTCAAGACCATGGCCGCAGCGGCCGAAGCGTACGCCGTCGACAATCAGTGGAAAGTGACGATCGCGATTTTCGACGACGGCGGCCATCTGCTGCATTTGCACCGGATGGACGGCACCGCGCCGATCAGCGTGGACATGGCGTGCGGCAAGGGCCGGACAGCCGTGCTCGGTCGTCGCGACAGCAAGATCTACGAGGACATCATCAAGAACGGCCGCGCGGCGTTTCTGAGCGCGCCCGTGCTGCTGATGGTCGAGGGCGGCGTGCCGGTCGTCGTCGATGGCGAGGTGATCGGCGCGATCGGTGTGTCGGGCGTGAAATCGGAGCAGGATTCGGCGGTCGCGCGCGCGGGTATCGCGGCATTGGGCCTCGAAGCGGATCGGTAGCGCGAAGGTGGTTGAAGCTGGGTTAGTTGAGCGCGCGGCGAAGCTAAACGCTGAACGCTGAATGTAAAAAAGCCGTGTGGATGAGGTCATCCACACGGCTTTTTTACATATCGGTTGTGTGCGACCTTGCCTGTCCGGCAAGCGTCCGCTTTGGGTGAGAACCAAAAAAAATGGCTTGGCTTGCTTCGACGGCTGGCTTGGTGTCTGCACGAAGGGGTCTAATTCTCACGTGCAAGCCGTCGTGGCTGGCTGTTGCCGAACACCCCTCTAGGAGGTGGTCCCCACAATACCCGGTGCTGCTATTCGTTACGGTGTTGCTGTGTGCTTCGCGTTGCTTGTTACTTCGTCAGGATCAGCTTGCCCAGACGTGTGGCGCGCAATTGATACGTCTCGCCGTTGTGAAGAATGCTCACGTGGGTCTGGCCTTGCAAGAGCGTATCGCTACGAACGGCACGATCCGCGCTGTCTGCTTTGCTGCGATCCGCTGCCGGCTTCGGCGCCACTGCTGCAACCGCTTTCGGGCGGCTCGTCAGTGCTGCCGACGGCGCGCGACGGAGGCTCAGCGTGGAACTGCGCGAGAAGTCGGTCATGGCGTCTGTTCCTGTTGTTCGTCATTCGATGGAAACCATTCTAAATGATAATCGTTCCCATTTACAAGCAAAGGTTTTGATCGGATCTGAATTCCGATAGTCGTCGACAACCAGGCGTCGAATTCCACATGCTGTGCCGACGACTTCCCACATACAGTTCGTTTGCCGGCTCAGACTAACTCCGGCCCGTGAGGCACCCACGGAAGCTTCATCTTGCGCGCCTGACGACCGGTGGCGTGACTGACGTGTATCTGCGCCGACGCCGGCGCGATCGCATGGCTGGCGACAGCAGACGCGTGTTCGTCGTGCGCGGCGGCATCGTGGGAACCCGACTGGCGATGCGCATGCGGATCGGACGACGCGACGCCGTGCGACGACAACGTCCCTGCATGGCGATCGCCACCATCGTGCGAATCGGCGGTCCACGCGTAGCGAGCGGTCGAACGGTCCTTCGACTTGTTGGCATTGCGCTGCTGCGTATGCGTCCCCCGATGCGGAGCGCCCGACGCATGGCTCGCATGGCCGGATTTTGCCGATGACCCGCCGCCGGACCCCGCCGAAGCGCCCGATCGATGTTGCCGCAACACGACGTCCACGCTATCCGTCGTGGACGTGGACGTGGACGTGGACGACGCGCGCGAGGGCCCCACACGTGACGATCTGGGACTCACGGCGGCAACGGTTTTCTGTTTTACCGTCGTGAGGATCTGCGAGGTTTTATCGGTCATTTCTAATCCGTTGGACAGCAGGCCTGCCGCGAGCGACGTCCATCCGAGTACCTCGGATGCCTGCGCGTTCGTGTCTTCCGTCGACGCGCTGGCGATACCGGTGATGTCGGCGAACACGCCCGCCGCACCGCCGATCAACTTGAGTTTCGACGTTGCCCTGAGCGCCGCGAGCACGCTTGCTTCGGCGGCAATCGACGCGCCGGCCGTAAAAATGGCTAGCAGGATGCCGAGCCCGCCGGTCGCGACGCCCACCGCCGCTTGCCAGCTCAGATGTCCGCTCGGGTCAGCATGGTTGACCGGATCGCCCGCGCAATAGACGTAGGGATTGATGCCGCCCGGACCGAACGGACTGAACGCGTCGGGGCAGGTGAATCGCATCAGAACCGAGTCATACGCGCGATAACCATTGCCGAGGTGATAGACGCCCGTCACCGGATCGCGACGTTCGCCGGTAAAGCGAGGCAGGCTGCCGACAGCCCACGGCGGCGCGTCGCCGTAGGGCAGATATCCCGAGCTGGCGACGAGTTTTCCCGAGTCAGCCGACGCCAGCACGTTGCCGGCGCTGTCGAGCGCGAGCGGGTTCCATGTCATGAGTGCTTCTCCGTGGACGGATGCAATGGATGGCGGCGCGGCCATTACGGCATCCTGATTGTCTTCAGCGTGAAAACGGGTTGCGAAAACGGCACCTGTTTGCTCGTGACAGGACCGCTCGCCACGCCGACGCAGTCATCGCCGATCCGCATCGTGCTCGCGTATTCGCGCGACGCCGGCCGCACTTCGTTCGCGAGCAGACCCGCGCGATAGTAAAGCTCGATCCGGTCGTCGCTGCCGATGGTCTGCTTGATCAGCGTATTGAGCGCGTCGTAGTCGTACGACGCAAGCGTTTCTCCGCCGCTGCTTGCCGACCGAAGCCGCCCGAGCGCGTCATAGCGGAGCGAGCGGCCTGCGCTGTCGCATGTCATGCGGCCGTTGGCGTCGTACTGAAACGCGAGCGTGGCCGGATAGCCCGCGTGCGTGTGCGTGATGGACGTCAATTGGGTCGGGTCGTCGGTGTTGTCGTAGTGGAACGTCGCGGTGTCGCTGCCCATCGCCGGATCGACAAAAGTGGTGACGGTTTCGAGCAGGTTGTTCAGCGCGTCGTAGTGAAACGACTGCCACGCGACTGCATTGCCATAGGTATCGATATTCGGCGTGTCGCCGTTGCACGCGTACAGACTCAGGCGGTTACGCACGTCGTAGCTGAACTGCTCGTCGCGCAACGGGCGGTCGCCTTGCCGGGTCGTGCGCCACGCAAGCTGCCAGTTCGCATTCCACGCCTGGGTGATCTGCAATACCCGCGCGTCGCCCTGGAAGAAGTCGCGCGCGATTTCCCGGTCGAAGTCGTCGAGTGTCAACGCGACGCGCAGACTGGTTCCGGTGACGGCGTCGGTGGTGGTGTAACCGGTCATCCGGCCCATCGCGTCGTAAGCCGTCTGGACTCTCCCGGCCGGATGCACGATGTCGGTGTTGCGGCCGAGGCTGTCGTACCGATACGTTTGTGCGTCGCCGGTGACGTCCACCGATTGCTGAAGCCGTCCACGCAGCGAGCCGTCGAAACGGGCGGCCTGATCGGTGCCGTTGCCGCTCACCACGCTTTCCGACGACAGCGTGCCGGACGGCGCATACACCCAGCGACGCTCGCTCGTGTCGTTTTCGGTGGCGTTCAGCATTGCGCCGGTCGCGGGATCGTAGCTGAACGACTGCGCGGTGCTGCCCGCCGTCAGTTGAGCCAGCGACTCGTCCAGTTGCGACACGTAGCTGCACGCAATGATCTCGCCGTCGGGCGTTGTGACTGTCGCCGGGCGGCGCGCCGCGCCGTCGTAGCGAAACAGATAGGTGCGCCCACCGCTTTGCGTCATCACCCTGCGCTTGAGGCTGTCGAAGTCTTGCGAGCCGAGCACGACCACCCGGTTTTGCGCGTCGGTGACGGACACGCCGGTGACGAGCGTATCCACGCTGAACGGCGCGTAGCTCTTATCGACGAAGGTGCCGTCGGGCAGGGTGGTGGTGGTCACGCGGCCGAACGCGTCGTACGCGAAGTGCGTGGTCTGGCCGAGTTCGTCCGTGCGACGACGCAGCCGGCCGGCACCGTCGTACTGCTGCACGATCGCGCCTTGCGCGACGCCGTCGACATCGTAGTCGGTGATCGCGGTGGGCAGATGCTGCACGTTGTATTCGGTGACGCGGCGGCCCGACCTCAGCGTCGCGCCCGACGCGCTGAACGACGATCCCTGAGTCTGCGCCACCGATGTCATGCCGACCGGATCGTGACTGTTCAGCACGCTCAGGCCATCGTTCCATGCGGTCGCGTTGCGCTGTCCCCAGTCGTCGTAGCCGATCGTCGCCATGTCCGTCAACGACGCGCCGGTCACCTGGCCGCCGGCATCGCGCAGATAGTCCTGACTGACGCCCGAAGCGAGCCTGCCGAGGCCGTCGTATTGCTTCGAGCCGATCTCGTAGACGGGGGCCGCAGCCGGATGGCGCGCGACGGGATTGTCGATATCGTTCGCAAGTTGGCGGATCGCCCGGCCGAGACCGTCCACATTGGTTTGCAGCGTATTGCCGTGAACATCCGTGCGGGTTGTCGACACGCGGCTGACTTTGCCGGTCGCGCTGTCTTCGGTGCGTGCGTACGCGGTGCGGATGGTCTGTTCGAATTCGGTGCCGGGATCGCGCGTCTCCGTAAGCCGGCGTCCGAGCGAATCGTAGGTGAACGCCGACACGTTGCCCTGCGCGTCGGTTTCCGACGCCACGCGTCCGCTATAGCTGGACTGACAACGCGTGACGCAAGCGGTGAGGCCGTCGTGTCCCGACACGCGCGTGGTTTGCGTGAGCGTGCCGTTCGCGGTGTCTACGGCGAAAGTGAAATCGAGCGTGCTGGCGTACGTGCCGGACGACGCGTCGAGATGATGGATTTGCGTCGAAATGCGGCTGATGCGAGCGTGACCGGACGACGTCGGCGTGTTGATGTAGTCGGTGGTTTTGTCGATCAGCGGTATGCCGTCGCTTGTCAGCGATTCCTGCGTCAGTGCCACGAACGACGCGACCGGACTGCCGCTCTGCTGCACGGCCGGCATTGCGGTGTAGCGATAGCGTTCGGAGCGGACCGGCGCATCGAACGAGGTGGCCGGCGGCGTGATCGTTTTCGTACGCATGAAACGGACAAAGCCGTTGGGGTCGGGCGGACAGTCGCCGGCGCTGCCTTCGGCGGGGTAGTAATCGCAATCGATCTGCGTGCCATCGGGCGCGATGACCCGCGTTGGATTGCCCGACGTATCGAATTCAGTGAGCGTGGATTCGGAGCGCGACTGTGCGCCGTCGGCACGCGTGTCGTCCGAATAGACGACATCGACCTGCATGGGCAACTGGAATTGCGGCGGTTGCTCGTCGAACGGTGCGTTGACGAACGCGTAGTAGGTGGTCCGCGTCGATTTCTCGCAGGCGCGCTGACGCGTTGTCTCCTCGATCTGCAGATGGAAGTTGTCGTAGCTGCGCGTCACGGTGATGACGTCGTCGTCGCTCCGGGTGGTTTCAACCGATTGGTAGACGTAATCGGTCAACACGCCGTACAGATAATCGGCATCCGGATGCCACGCGGCGTCGCTGCCGTAACCCAGATAATTTTCGGGCGTGTATTGATAGGTGCTGACGATGGCCGCCTGATCCTGGCCCGGGTCCTGGACGTATCGCGTGACGGCGGGCAGTGGTGGCTGGTGCGCGTTGTCCGGGAAATTCAGGCGAGCGCCGTAGGTCACGGTTTCGACGAGACCCGTCGGCGCGGTGATGTTCGACACGAGATAGTACGAGTCGATCTGGTCATAGCCGAAGGTCCAGTTCAGCGTATCGCCGTTGCACGGCGTCTCGATACTGGTCAGATGTCCGTTGGACAGATACAGCGAAACGTCGTACGCCTCTTTCGTGTCCGGCCAGATATGAAACACCGCCGAATATCGATCGTCGTAGGCGATCCGGAGCAGATCGGCGGTCTCGTCGCCGATGCGGATTAATCGCGGCTCGGGGCTATACGTCCATTCGAGATTGAGCGAATGCCCCGAAGGTGCATAAAGCGCGAAGGGCACCTTAATTCTGTCTGCGGTATCCGGGCCGGCCAGTAATTCGATATCGCCGGATTGATGCGTGATCTTGTACGCGTCCCGCAGCCGTTCGAACCGGAACGTCTCCAACCCCTGTTGACGAAGCCAGACGCCACTGCTGTCTTCGTCGACGATATAGACCTCGCCGGTGGAAACCGTCAGGCGTTTCTGGTCGAGATCATAGGTCGAGTATTGCAGCGAAAAGCCGCTTCCGAATCCGTTGTTTCCATCGAGCAACGGGTTGTAGTTGAGCGTGACATCGAGGCTCGGCCCCAGGTTGGCATTGCCGACCAGTTTGCAGATTGGCGTGGCGGGATTGAACAGGCCGGTGCGTGGATCGACGCCGCGCTGTGTGGAACTGCTGAAATTGAACGCGTGTGAGTAGAAGGGCGCGGTCATCGGCTGGCACCGCGTGGGGTTGGTGTGCGGGTGTCTGGCGATGCGTACGGGTATGGCGTGGTTTGGCCATCAATCAGCGAGAGCGTGTTGCCGTCGTCGGAAGGCTTGACGTAAAACGCGCCGGTGTTGCCATACTGGTCATAAAACCTGACGTTCTGGTACTCGAGGTTCATGTCAGTCACCGTCTCGGGCACGTTAGCAAAGGTACCATCTGCCGTTACGCGCACAATCGTGACCTGGCCTTCACGTTGATTGACCTGCCAGTATCCGTTGGAGTTGACGTCCCGCGTTGAGCGCGCGCTGACGAACGTCCCTATTCCCGTTTGGCCCTTCGGGCCGACCTGTACGGCGACGCTCAGGCGCTGCAACATCTTGTTGACGCCCCAATAAGATCGGTACTGGTAACACTCCTCGCTCGGGATATTGTTTGTATCGTAAGGCGTGTCGGCAAATCGTTCGGAATCGACTACATCGATATGTACCCAATGAAAATTCTCGTCTTTGATTTTGCAGTAGTAGTTATCCTGATCATAGACGGAGTCGTGGTAAGTATCTTCTCGAGATAAATCAATATCGTCGTTGGTGTAATTTTTTGCCGGGTCCCCGCGACACGTGACGTGACTATCGAAGCCTTCCGTACCGCCTTTCGCGGTCGAAACAACAGTGCCGTCAGGCAAGTCGAAGCAGACTGAAACCGACTTCGGATTGGTCGTAAAGTCTGACGCCGCCATCAGGAAGAACTTGCACTGCGATACGCCGAGCGTGCTGTTCGCGCCCACGTGAAATTTCGTTTCCGTGACGCTGTAATTCCACCCCGACTGCAACTCCCGATTCATCTCCGTACCGTCAACATAATCCACCAGCCACGAGTGACCGATGATTTCTTCGGGCGTCAGATCAATTGGCGCGCGCTCCAAATCCAGCGCGGTCACAGACACCACCACGCCAATCTGATGCCGGCCGTTTGCATATAATTTGCCGTCGCTCAGGCCCGTTTCGAATTGCACGGAGAGCGACGAAAGGCTCACTACGTCAGCGTAGGTTTTAGAAAGCATTTGGGTTGCTCCTTCACGAAGATGCGCCTGCGGGCAATTCGCCGCGCGCGACGCGATTAGGGAAGATAGTCAATCAAACATAAAAAGCGGAATCCTAACTATTCAGGCGAACGCTCTCCCTGGCCGGAACAATGGCGCGACTATGAATGGGATCGAAGTGTCGCCGGCGATCCGTTGGATCCAGTACCGGACGGCACGCGAATGATGAGATGTGCGGACCTGGCCGCCATGACAACGCGTTGATTCTATGGGTGCCTAACTAATTTGCACAAGGCAGAATTTTTTATTAGACGAATCGTCGCGATAGTGATCTGAAATGAAACTGAAAGCTTGTTCGTGCGACAACCGGGCGTCGTCGCACGGGTAGGGTATTCAATGCAGCTGGTTGCCGCCGTCTTTCGGCGCCTGCACGAACTGGCGAATCAGGCGCACCGTGTCGATGTCCGATTCGCGATACGCCGACTTCACGATTTCCTGCGTCTGATGCGCATCCGGATCGGCGGATTCTGGCAGCGTCGTGCTGTATTCGAAGCGCAGAAACAGTTGCAGGTCGTCGGGCTGCTCGATCGTCATGATCAGCGAGCCGCCCACGTACGTCTCCGTCGGCATGATGTCGTAGCGCACGCTTTCTTTCGGCAGCAGCGTCACGCGATCGCGCACGGTGGCCTTGCCGTAGTGCAGTTCGCGCTCGAGCGTGATTTCCGTGCGCTCGACGATCGTGCAGCTGTCGAGCCCGATCACGAACAGCTGCGGCTGCTCCGCGCGCAACACGAGCCCTTCCCACAACTGGTCGCGGGTCATGGTCTCGACGAGCGGATTCAACGGGTCGTTGATCTGGATGAGATGTTCGAAGTTCAAGACGACAGCTTCCTTTTAAAACGCTGCGCTACATTCAATGGACAGTGTTCGCACGGCGCGCGACGCCGTGCGCGATCCGGTCGACGCGACGGCCTCAGGCAGCAGTGAGGTCAGAGCGGACCGTGATCTGGCGCGTCAGGATCTTGTGGACCGGGCACGCATTGGCAATTTGCAAGAGCCGTTCCCGCTGTTCGTCGGACAACTCGCCTTCGAGCGTGATGTGCCGGTCGATCGTCGAGCCGGCGTCACCGGTTTCGATCGAGAGTTCGACGTGCACGTCGGCGAGCGGCCAGCCTTTGCGTTGCGCGTACATCTTCAGCGTGATCGACGTGCACGCGCCGAGGCCGGAGAGCAGCAACGACACCGGCGTCGGACCGCGATCGCCGCCGCCGAGCGACTCGGGCTCGTCGGCGATCCACGTGTGGCCGCCGTCTTCGAAATTGACGAGAAAGGGAGTCGAGCCGATGTGGGCGTTGACCTTGGACTCTGCCATGCGCGCTCCTGAGCGGAAACCGGGTTCGCTGCGCGACGCGTGAAACGCGCCACGCAGCACGAGCCGCTATTGTGAACGAATTCGTGCCGCTTCGTGGCGCCCGGTCCGACGCGCCTTCACTGTATCGCCGCATCGCCGCGAGATAGCCACGCTATCGCGGCGTCGCGGCAGACGGCCAGCCCGGTCAGTGCGCGATCAGCCCCATCTTGCCCGCCTGATAGTCGGTCACGGCCTGACGGATTTCATCTTCGGTGTTCATCACGAACGGGCCGTAGCGCACCACTGGTTCCTTCAACGGCACGCCGCCGAGCAGCAGCACGTCGAGCACCTCGTCGCCCGCGCTGAGCGTGACCGTGTCGCCGTCGTTGCCGAACACGATCATCTGCTGCGCGCCGATTTCACGTTTGCCGGCGCCGTAAAAGCCGGTGCCCGACAGACCGTACGCGAACACCCGATACCCGGCCGGCACCGGATGCGCGATCGACGCGCCCGGTTGCAACGTGAAATGCTGATACAGGATCGGCGTGCGGGTTTCGATCGCGGCCGATACGCCGAGCGCTTCACCCGCGATCACCTTGACGCGCACCGCGCCGTCGGCGGAGGTGGCGATGGGAATCTGCGCCGCCGGCATCTCCTGATAACGCGGTGCAATCATCTTGTCGCGTCGCGGCAGATTCACCCACACCTGCAAGCCGTGCACGCGCCCGCCCGTGCGCGTGAATTCGGGGTCGGGCATTTCGCTATGCACGACGCCCGCGCCGGCCGTCATCCACTGCACGTCGCCCGCCATCAGCGTGCCGGAATGCCCGGCGGAGTCCTTGTGGCCGAACTGGCCTTCGAGGCAATACGTGACGGTTTCGAAGCCGCGATGAGGATGATCCGGCGCGCCTTTGGCTTCGCCCGGTGCGTAATCGACCGGTCCCATTTCGTCCAGCAGCAGAAACGGGTCGAAGTCCATCAGCATGCGCGTCGG
The DNA here is from genome assembly GCF_028283785.1 of Paraburkholderia sp. Taxonomy (GTDB): domain Bacteria; phylum Pseudomonadota; class Gammaproteobacteria; order Burkholderiales; family Burkholderiaceae; genus Paraburkholderia. The sequence continues at coordinate 25,582 of NZ_JAPWKB010000020.1, forward strand.
GAACGGCCGGTGGACGATAAAGCCGCCGCCTTCGGTCGTGCGAACGCTGGGATACGTGCGTTCGATCGTGCGTGTCGTGCTCATCAAATCACCTTGAAAAATGGGGAATAGCGTCATTTTTGAAACATGGAGCTATTATAGGGACCGTTTTTCGTGGTGCTAGCCGCCTCAACGCAATGGATTGTTCTAAGAATGGAACAACGGATGAAGATCGATTCCCACAATCTAAACGACCTGATGTACTTCTCGCAGGTCGTCGAGCACGGCGGATTTTCGGCGGCCGAGCGGGTGCTCGGCATCTCTAAATCGCGTCTGTCGCGGCGTTTGACGGAGCTGGAAGCATCGTTGGGCGTGCGTCTTTTGCAACGTTCGACCCGCAAGCTCGCGCTGACCGAAGCCGGTCAACTGTTCTACCAGCATTGTCAGGCGATGCTCACCGAGGCGCAGGCGGCCGTCAACGTCGTGCAGCAACTGCGCTCGTCGCCGCGCGGCACGGTGCGTGTCAGCGTGCCGGTGACGATCTCGCAAACCTTGCTGTCGCAAATCCTGCCCGAGTTCATGCATCGTTATCCGGAAGTGCGCGTGGTGATGCGCGTGACGAACCGGGTGGTCGATCTGTTCGAGGATTCGATCGATGTCGCGTTGCGGGTGCGCTCGGACCCGCCGCAGAACGCGAATATCGTCGCGCGGCCGTTATGGCGCACGCAGCAGATGCTGGTCGGCGCGCCGAGCCTGTTGCAGCAGAATGCGCCGCCGCTGGAACCCGACGATCTCACGCGCTTCGAAACACTCGACACGCCGACGGGCGATGGCCGTCACGTCTTCAACCTGATCGCGCCCGATGGCACGCGTCACGCGCACGAACACGAGCCGCGCCTCGTCACCGCCGATCTGATGACGGTGCGTGAAGCGGTGCTGGCCGGTGTGGGGATCGCGGCGCTGCCGGAGATGATGTACGGCGCGGCGTTGCGGGCAGGGCAACTGTCGCCGGTGATGCCGGGCTGGACCTTGCCGTCGCCGCAGTTGTACGCGGTGTTCGTGTCGCGGCAGGGCATGGTGCCGGCGGTGCGCGCGTTCGTCGATTATCTGGTCGAGATGCTCGATCCGGAGACCGGCAAGCACATCATGGGCGAGTGTCCGGCGCAGGACGAAGCGCGCCGGATCGAGCTGGCAGAGGCGTTGCGCGCGTAAGTTCAGCGGCAGCCTGCAAGTCCCGTGCGCATCGTTTTTGGCATTTAAGCGTGGGCTGTCATGAGTACTTTCAATGGCCGTTTCCTTGAATGCAGCGCGTGCCGGGGCTATATTGAAATCCCTTCGCTAAGGAGTCTCTTATGCGAAAACTCATGGCCGCTATCATAGCGAGCCTGATAGGGCTGACAGCGCTGTCCGTGTCGAGCACGGCTGTCGCATGCAGTGACACGAGCGATCATTCCGATGGCAAGTGACCACGCCGCCCGAAGGCGCCGAGTGCGCACAAAAAAAGGCCTTCATCCGACGATGAAGGCCTTTTACTTTTAGCCCTTGAAACAAGGGCTTTTCAGCGCTGATTTGCCGCTTATTTGCTCTTCGGCTGGGTGACGAAACCGATCTTCGTCAAGCCGCCCGACTGCGCTTCCGACATCACTTCGGCGACCTTCTCATACGCCACCTTGCGATCCGCGTTCAGGTGCAGTTCCGGTTGCGGATTCTGCTGCGCGGCTTGTGCGATCTTCGCCTGCAACTGGTCGTCGGTGACCTTCTGGTCGTCCCACGACACAGCGCCGTTCGCATCGATCGACACGTTGACCTGGGCAGGCTTCGTGTCTTCCTTCTGGCTGCTTGCATGCGGCAAATCGATCTTGACCGCGTGACGGATCACCGGGATCGTCACCATGAACACAATCAGCAGAACCAGCATGACGTCGACCAGCGGCGTCATGTTGATCTCGTTCATCAGGCCGTCGTCATCGTCGCCGGCGAAAGGGCTCATTGCCATCGATTGCCTCGCTGATTATTGATTGCGTGCGGCGATCCGCAGGCCGTCGCCACGCTTGCTCGACGACAGGCGCGCGCCCGTCACGAAGAAGGCGTGCAGACCATGTGCGAAGCGGCTCAGCTTGCTGACGATCGCTTTGTTCGCACGGGTCAGCGCGTTGTAGCCGAGCACGGCCGGAATCGCGACGAACAGGCCGAACGCGGTCATGATCAGCGCTTCGCCGACCGGGCCTGCGACGGCGTCGATCGAGCTTTGACCGGCGGCGCCGATCGACAGCAGCGCGTGATAGATGCCCCACACCGTGCCGAACAGACCGACGAACGGTGCCGTGGAACCGATCGACGCGAGCACGGCCAGGCCGCTTTGCATGCGCGACACGCTTTCGTCCATCGTGTCTTTCAGGCAACGCGTGACCCAGTCGGACACGTCCATCCGGTCATGCAGATGCGGTTGCGTCTGGTGGTGGTGATCGGCGGCTTCCTGACCCGACAGCGCCAGCGCGAGGAACGGGTTGTCCTGCGGCGACGACGTATTGCTGCCGAGCTTCTGGATGCCGTCGGCGAGGTCGTCCGAATGCCAGAACGCCTGTTCGGCGTTCTTCGTGAGACGGTTCAGGCGCATCACGTTATAGCCCTTGACGACGATCACGCTCCACGACAGCACGGACATGATCAACAGCGCCAGCGCGATACCTCGCGTAACGAAATCCCCTTGCGCCCACACGTGCGCGATACCGTAGTTCTGCATTGCCATTCCTTTCTTGAAATCTGGTCGATAAATATTCGGAAACCGGCGAAACGAGCCGATGGATCAACCCCTGTGATCCACTCAGTTTCGCGGACTAAACTCGTAAGGCTGCGTGAATTGCGCGCGGATCGGCTGGCCGTTTTCCAGGTACGGCTTGCACGTGCTGGCGCGTAGCGCATCCATCGCGGCGTCGTCGAGACGGCTGTAGCCGCTGCTCTTCTTGAGGTCGATCGACTCGATCTTGCCCGTCAAACCCACCACGAAGTGAACGTAAGCCGTGCCCGCTTCACCGCGACGATTCGAGATTGCCGGATATTCCGGTTCCACGATCTTGCAATCGAGGTGCGACACGTTTTTCGGCGCGCTGATGTCCATTGTAGGGCGAGCCGGTGCCGCGGGCGCGGCCGGAGCGGCCGGCACCGGGGGTGCGGGCGGCGCTGGCGGCGTAGGCTCGGGCGACGAGATTTCGTTCGGCGACGGGGCTGCGGCTTGCGGTAAGGGCGTCGGCGTCGGCTTTATGTGCGGCTTGGGCTGCACCTTGGGCTTCTGCACGGGCGGCGTCGGTTTGGGCGGCGGCGTTGCAGTGGATTGCAACGCGACAGGCGCGGCCACCGGCGTCGGCGGCAGCAATTGAGCGGTAATCGCACGCGATTCGAGTGCGACGGGCTGCGCTGGCTCGTGACGAAGTGTCAGAAGGACCGCGAGCAACGCCACGTGCAGCGCCGCGACTGCGACGGTTGCCACCACCACACGGGAATTCGACGAACGGGAGGGCGCCGGCGGGCCGCCGGCCGTAACTGATTGCGAAGCCTGCATGCTAGCGGGGCCGCGCGCCGTCAAAACGGCATGTCAAACGATACGGCGTCATTTTCGGAAGATCAGCAGCGAAATACACAAGGTGGTCACGAAACCGATCAGCAATTCCATCTCGAACTCCTACAAGGGTGAGCGGTAGCTGGCTTGTACGCGTACTGGCTTGCTGACGGCAGTGGACTAAACGGGAAACCCCGCAGAAAGCGGGGTCTCGCTTCACGCGGCGTGAACCGCGGTAAACCCTTCAGCGGAAATCAGGCGGCTTTGCGCTCGTAGAACGTCAGCGGTACCGGCTGCGCGTGATGCTCGACGCCGCACCGGCTTGCGCAGACCCCGCTTTGCGCCATGACGTCGCGCACGGTGGCTTCGCACTTGCCGCAGCACATTGCGACACCTAATTCGAATTGCAGTTCATCAAAAGAATCGACGCCTTCTGCGATAGACGCACGGATCTTCCGATCTGATACTGACTTGCACACGCATACGATCATGGTTGGCATCGATAGCTAACGTTAATGCGAATTATTATCATTTTGTTTGGATCGTTTGGCAAGCGCCTAACGGGGATTTTTGTAACAAAACCAGCCGGTTAGCAGGGTCTCCTGGCCGGCGATGCGGTCAGAATGACCTGAATCAACGTGCTGCTACGGTTCGAAACGGGTGAAAAAGGGGCCGAAAGCGTGTCGAAATCGAGCGGTTACTGGCCTGAAATATGGATGAAATCAGGTCGAAAGCTCGACGGATGCGCTCAGGCAGGCAGCGAGTCCGGCTGCGAATCCGACGCCGACGTGCGGCGCGACGGAATCGACACGTGCTGGACCGGTGCGTCGAGATGGAGCAGCGTGGCGGCGAGTTGATGCAGATGCGCGCCGTCGCTGGTCGAGAAAAAGCGGGGCAGACCAGGCGCGCTGCCGGGCGCCGCGCGCAGGTTGCGCTGTTCGAGCACGCGTTCGAGCTGCCGTGCGATCGCAACGCTCGTGTCGATCAACGCCAGCCGGTCACCGACGATGTCGCGGATCGTCGCGTCGAGAAACGGGTAGTGCGTGCAGCCGAGCACCAGTGTGTCGGCGCCCGCGTCGAGCATCGGTTGCAGATAGCCGACCAGCAACGCGCGCAACGCGTCCGATCCGACATCGCAGCGTTCGATGGCCTGCACGAGCCCGTGGCCGGGCTGACACAGAAACCGGCAATCGGCTGCGTAACGGTTCAACAGATCCTGGAAGCGGGCGCTGCGCAATGTCACTTGAGTGGCGAGCACGCCGGCCACGCGCGATGTCGACCGGAGCGCGGCGGGTTTGATGCCCGGCTCGACGCCGATCAACGGAATGGACAGACGCTCGCGAACCAGCGCAATGGATTGCGCCGTTGCCGTGTTGCAGGCGACGACCAGCGCTTTCGCACCTTGTGCGGCCAGCCATTCGCAGATGGCGAGCGTGCGATCGCCGATGAAATCGTCGTCGCGTTCGCCGTAGGGCGCATAACGCGAATCCGCCGCGTAGAGAATCGCCTCGTCCGGCAAATGCGCATGAACCGCGCGCAGCACCGACAACCCGCCGAGGCCCGAATCGAAAATACCGATCGGCGCGCGATTGAGCGTGGAAGGCGATGATGCAGCAGGAGCGGAAAGCGGGAGCGACGGATTGGTGGACATCACGCGGGGCGACAGCGGCGGTCAGTTAAGACGGGGAGAGCATAGCAGGGTGAAGCGCGAATGTCCGGTGCCGCGCGTCGACTCTGGACGCACGGCACGAATCGCGTAAAACAGGTGCTGATGTGTTGCGATGCCGGATGGAGATTCCGGCATGGATACAGCTTAAGCAGCTTGAACAGCGTGAATCGAGCCGATTAACCGGCGCGATCTCAGGCGCCGATTTCGCCCATTGCCGTTTGCTGATAGTTCTGGATGCCGATCTTGTCGATCAGATCGATCTGCGTTTCCAGCCAGTCGATATGTTCTTCGGTGTCGTCGAGAATTTTCGTGAAGATTTCGCGCGAGATGAAATCACGAACCGATTCGCAATATGCGATTGCTTCTTTGCAGGTGCCTTGCGAGATGTATTCGAGTTTCAGATCGCACTCGAGAATCTCTTTGGTTTCCTCACCGATCAGCAGCTTGTGCAGGTCTTGCAGATTCGGCAGACCGTCGAGCATGAAAATACGTTCGATCAGCCAGTCGGCGTGCTTCATTTCACCGATCGACTCGTCGTACTCGTGCTTGCCGAGCTTTTCCAGACCCCAGTGACGGTACATCCGTGCGTGCAGGAAGTACTGATTGATCGCGGTCAGTTCATTCTTCAACTGAGCGTTCAGGAATTCGATGACTTTTTTATCGCCTTGCATAGGGTTTCCTTGTAGGGGCTTTTGAATTTCCCAGAACAATAAACGCCAGCGTTGAAAAAGCCAAGGTCAAAAACCAGTTTTTAGCTTGATTTCATAGGGTTTTTGGCGTGTTGAGTAACGTTCTCATTTCACATGTAAAAAGCCGGGGTTTAATGCCCCGGCTTTCTGTTTTTCGATGCGTTGTCAACCGTCGATCAGTGAAATCAAACCGTCGCGACGGGAATCTTTCCGATCTTCCCTTGCCATTCCTTCGGTCCGGTTTGATGAACCGACGTACCCGTCGAGTCCACCGCGACCGTCACCGGCATGTCCTGCACGTCGAACTCGTAGATCGCTTCCATGCCGAGGTCTTCGAACGCGAGCACCTTCGCGCTGCGGATCGCTTTCGACACCAGATACGCCGCGCCGCCGACGGCCATCAGATACGCCGCCTTGTGCTTCTTGATGGCCTCGATCGCGACCGGGCCGCGCTCGGCTTTGCCGATCATCGAGATCAGACCGGTTTGCGACAGCATCAGGTCGGTGAACTTGTCCATCCGCGTGGCGGTGGTCGGGCCGGCCGGACCGACTGCCTCGTCACGCACCGGATCGACCGGGCCGACGTAATAGATCACGCGATTCGTGAAGTCGACCGGCAGCGTCTCGCCCTTCGCCAGCATATCGGCGATGCGCTTGTGCGCGGCGTCGCGGCCCGTCAGCATCTTGCCGGACAGCAGCAGCGTCTGACCCGGCGTCCATGCCGCGACCTGTTCCGGCGTCAGCGTGTCGAGATTCACGCGCTGGCTCTTCTCGGTGTCCGGTTCCCACTGGACCTTCGGCCATGCGTCGAGCGACGGCGCTTCGAGTTTCGCCACGCCCGAACCGTCGAGCGTGAAGTGCGCGTGACGGGTCGCCGCGCAGTTCGGGATGATCGCGATCGGCTTCGATGCCGCGTGCGTCGGTGCCGCCATGATCTTGACGTCGAGCACGGTGGCGAGGCCGCCGAGACCTTGCGCGCCGATACCGAGCGCGTTGACCTTCTCGTGCAGTTCGACGCGCAGTTCTTCGATCCAGTCCTGCGGGCCGCGCGCGATCACGTCCTGAATGTCGATCGGGTCCATCAGCGATTCCTTCGCCATGACCATCGCCTTTTCAGCCGTGCCGCCGATGCCGATCCCGAGCATGCCGGGCGGGCACCAGCCGGCGCCCATCGTCGGCACGGTCTTCAGGATCCAGTCGACGATCGAATCCGACGGATTCAGCATCGCGAACTTCGACTTGTTTTCCGAGCCGCCGCCCTTGGCCGCGACCTGTACGTCCACGGTATTGCCCGGCACGATCTCGTAGTGGATCACGGCCGGCGTGTTGTCCTTCGTGTTCTTGCGCGCGCCTTCTGGCGGGCTCACGATCGACGCGCGCAACACGTTGTCCGGGTTCATGTAACCGCGGCGCACGCCTTCGTTGATCATGTCGGTGACGCCCATCGTCGCGCCGTCCCAGCGCACGTCCATGCCGACCTTCACGAACACCGTGACGATGCCCGTGTCCTGGCAGATCGGGCGCTTGCCTTCGGCGCACATGCGGCTGTTGGTCAGGATCTGCGCGATCGCGTCCTTCGCGGCCGGGCTCTGTTCGAGCTCGTACGCGCGGCCCAAGGCCTGGATGTAGTCGAGCGGATGGTAATAGCTGATGTACTGCAACGAATCAGCAATGCTCTGGATCAGATCTTCCTGTTTGATGACGGTCATGGCTAGCTCAGTGGGGAGACTACGGGCGCGTGTTGTCCTGATCGCAAGGGCTGCGCGGTCAGTCGTGCGCCTTCGGGGAGGTAAAACCGTTGGAACCCGCGCCGTGCGCCGGTTCCTGAAAATGCTTGGGATGCGTATGCGTGGTCAGACGATCGACCACCGCCATCACGACGGCGGACAGCAGGAACGTGCAGTGAATGATCACCTGCCACATGATCGCGTGCGTCGTGTTCTGGTCCGGGCTGATGAACGTTTTCAACAGATGAATCGACGAGATGCTGATCAGCGCCATCGACAGCTTGACCTTCAGCACGCCCGCGTTCACGTGGTCGAGCCATTCCGGTTCGTCCGGATGACCTTCGACGCCGAGCCGCGACACAAACGTCTCGTAGCCGCCGATGATCACCATGATCAGCAGGTTCGAGATCATCACCACGTCGATCAGACCGAGCACGACCAGCATGATGCTGGTTTCGTCGAGCGTCATCGACGCGCTCACCAGATGCCAGACTTCCTTCAGGAACAGCACGACGTAGACGGCTTGCGCGACGATCAGACCCAGATACAGCGGCACCTGCAGCCAGCGGCTCATAAAGATGATCGCCGGCAGCGGACGCAACGGGCGACGGCCGTGGCCGGAAGTGGGGCGCGGAGCGGACATAGTCGGATGTGTGGTGATGAAAACGCTAAAAACCGGAAGGCGCGACAGCCGGCGAACGGTCAGACGAAGCCGTTTGCCCACGCGCCAGGCGCGCTATTGTACAGCGTGCCTGCGACGGGATGCCGCGGGCCGGGCACGCGACTACAGGGGGCAGGATGGCGGCGCGTCGTGACAGTGGCAGGTGTGCTGGCGCGCGACGCTCACTGCCGGTTCAAGGCGCGGCAACCGGCGGCACGCGTTTGCCTTTCATGCTCGCGAGCCCGATCCCCGCGACGACGCACGCGAGCGCGATGCCGTGCGCGAGCGTCGGACGTTCGCCGAGAAACGCGATGCCGTAGATCGCGGCGGCCACCGGCAGCACCGCGCTGAACACGCCGGCAAGACTGCCGGGCACGTGACGGATGCCCTTCATCCACAACCAGAACGAGAACACGCTCGCCGACAGTCCGTACCACAGCACCAGCATCCAGATGCCCGACGGCACGCTGGCGTAGTCGAACGTGCGCAGCGCGCTCACGCCGACCGGCAGCATCAGCAACAGGCCGAACAGGTGCGTGTACGCGCAGATGTCGATCGGGGCGAGGGTTTGCGTCAGACGACGCGACAGGATGATGTACAGCGATTCGCAGCACACCGCGCCGAGCACCATCAGGTTGCCCGCCAACGAACTCGCGGATTCCGCCTGGCTCGCGCCGCCGTCGCCTTGCTGCACGTGGGCGAGGTTGATCACCAGAATGCCGACGATCGCGAGACCGATCGACGCCCACGCGCGATTGTCCGGACGCTCACGCAGGAACACCCACGAGAACAGCGCGACCACGGCCGGGATCGTACTGGTGATCACACCGGCCGCGACCGCGCTCGTGCGATGCACGCCGTTGAGCATCAGCAGCGTAAATCCGAAGGTGCCGAACAGCGCCTGCAGAAACAGATTGACCCATTCGCCGGATCGAACCCGGCGCAGCTTGGCCGGCCGTAGCACAGGCCACAGCACCGCCATCGCGATGACGAAGCGCAACAACGCGAACAGTGTGACGGGGATAAACGCGACGATCGATTTGCCGATACCGACGTTGCTGCCGACCAGCAGCATCGACGCGATAAGTAACAGGGAATAGCGATTCAAAACAGGTCGATCCGGATAAGTGCAGGCGGCATGCGCACGGTTGCGCATGCCGTCGCGCAGTTTACCGGACGCGTCGGCGAATCGCATCCGTCAGCTTGCCGGGGCTGGCTCGCACGCCACCGGCGCTTGCTGCCGCGCGCCGCTGAACAGAACGTAGCGCGGTGCGTGCGGATGCGTGTCCGCCGCCGCGCCGAAGTGCGCGACGATGTACGGTCGCCGGTCGCCGCACCGGATGCGCGGCGGCTCATCCGGGTCGTGCGGGTCGTGCCGCCCGTCGCGCGCTGCGGACGGGTTCCGCTCGCGCGCGGGCACGATCCGCAACGCTTTCAGACGCAACGGCGTGTCGGGCACCACGACCACCAGATCCGGATGTCGCGGCGTCGACAGATTCTTTTGCGGCACCGATTCATCGAAGATCGAGAACAGCCGGCACATCCCGACGACAGGCATCACGCCCGGCGCACGCTGCGCCCACGCAGCGGCGTGACCGGGCAGCACGAACGCGGCTTGCGGCGCGGCGTCGATAAACACCGGCGTGGTTCCGTCGGGTTGCGCAGGCACGAGCAACAGCGTGGCGAGACCCTGGTGCGCGATCTGCGACACGCGGTAGGACGTGCCGACGTAGTCGTTCATCGACGCCAGCGCGGCGATGAAATGCTGCGCCTCGATGTCCACGTCCACGAGTGCGTCGCCGCGCAGGGCGGGGTTGATATGCCGGTAGCTGCCGTCGATAAAACCGGCGACCGGATGGGACAGCATTGCGTTCGAATGTCGTGCGAGTGCGTCGACGCGCTGGCGATCGATCGGGCTCGGCCCGCGAGAAAGAGTCATTGCCTGGTCGAGGAATAAGTCGAAGAAAAGGTCGCGGAAAGCGTCGAACAAGATCGACGAGAAACAGCGGGCCTTGGAGCAGGGCGGCCGCGCCGCCCTGGACCCGCACCGGCCGTTGCGCGGCCGGCCGGTCTTATCGCGCCGTCACGCGGTTCAGCTGCTGGAACTGCCGCTGCTGCTGGCCGCGCTGGGCGCGCCGGAGGCGGCGCCACCCGCGCCGCCCAACAGGCCGGTGACCATGTCGAGCACCGGCGCGACCACCGACGAGACAGCGGACACGATCGACTTCACCACGTCCATGATCTGGCTCATCGCTTCCATGCCGCCGCCTTTCTTGCCCTGACCGCCCGCGCCGCCGGCAGCGTGTTCGCCACCACCCGCCGCGCCGGCGTCGGGACTGTGAATCTGCGGCGACGCGCTGGCGCCCGCGCCCGCGTCGGTCTGCGTGTTGGCGGACGTGCTCATGTCGAATGACGCGCCGCTGCCCATACCGTCGATTGCATCTGTCATTGTCGGATCCTGTTTAATCGGGAATTAATCTTTACAGTTTCTCGGGAACGCAAGTTGAAAAATGAATAATGTGGGCTGCTTATCCTCCCTGATCGGCGAAGTGATTATTGGGGAGTGGCTCCGGGTCGATGGTCGTCATATCGATCCGGTATTTCTGTTCCAGAACCTGAGTCACGCAGATGATCCTGATCAATGACGTGAAGTTGCAGATGGTTTCCTGCGTCATATCAATTTCAAGAGACCACTTTGAAATCAGCTTCCCAACTGTCAGCGATTCCTGGCGGGCTATTTCCTCAATGATTCGCCAATAAATCTCCTCGAGTCGCAAACATGTTGCAAATCCATTAACCCGGATAGAACGCAATTTGGGACGCGTGAGTCGCGGAGAAAAGTTGCAGTACTGTGTGGTCCTCATTGGAGCCCGAGCCGCCGGGCGTTGCGCCGCGCAGCGGCGAGCACGACCTGAACGCCTGAAGCGGCGTGACGCGGCGTCGGGACATATCTGAAGCGCCGGCGTGAATGGAGCGAGTCGTTTGTCATGGTGGGTTTAAATCGATTTGTCGATTGATCAATCCTGATCTGCATAAAAACAGATGGGTCGTACAGTTGTATGACGCACAAAACCCTGTGTTTTTCCTTATTTATAGATAAGCGGAAGATGCGACCGGTCATTTTAAAAACCCGATTTGTTGATGTTTTTATGTATTTCGATACACGAATGCCGGCAGTGCAAATTCTGCCAGGATATTTATCGCTGTATTAAATCTGTATCACCTTGCATTTTTCGATGGAATTAAATTTCTCCTCCATGCAGTCAATGAACGAGGCGGAAACTTTTAATGCTCAGGAAGCGGCGCAACGACCCAATCGACCGGATGAACAACAGCGGCCTGCCGCGCCTGACGGCGTGTCCGGCGCAGGCTGCGGCGCGGCATCTCGCGATGGCGTTCGGCGTCGCATCGATGGCGGGGCTGATCTCCGTCGCCGATGCCGCGACGCCGGTGTGGCAGGGCGCGCCGGTTCACTACGCGGTGCACGGTGCGCCGCTGTCCGATGTATTGCGCGATGTGCTGGCCGTCGAAGGCATGAGCGTCGATATCGGTCGCGGTGTGAAGGGCGCGGTCAACGGCCGGTTCGACGACACGCCGGGGAATGTCTTCACGCAACTGGTGGAGGCGTACGGGCTCGTCTGGTATTTCGACGGCAAGGTGATGCACATCGGCACCGCGTCCGATGTCCGCAGCCGCGTGATTCCGTTCGCGCCGATGACCCGCGAAGCGGTCGCGGTCTTGCTGCGCAACCTCGATCTCGACGACGCACGCTTGCCGGTCCGGTATTCGGCAACCACGGTCAGGGTCGCGGGGCCGTCGAAATTCGTCGATGCGGTCGCGGAAGCGATCGACAAGGCACAGCGGCAAGCCACCGTCGAGCCGTCGTACGACGAGACCGCGATCCGCGTGTTTCCGTTGCGCTATGCGCAGGCGCAGGACATTCACTACACGGTCGGCGCGCAGGAGCAGACGATGCCCGGCGTCGCGTCGCTGCTGCGCCGCTTGATGTCGGATACGTGGAAGTCCGCCGCGCCGCTCGCGCTGCGCTCACGCGCCGACACCCGTGCCGACGTTCGTGCCGACGCCCGCGCGGCACGCGGCGGGCCGCCACCGCTGCCGGGTTTGCTCGGTCTCGGTCTGGGCGGTGCGCCCGTGCCGCTGCCCGGCAACGACGCGGATAGCAGCACGGAAAGCGACCCCGACAGCGCAGCCGCGACCGCGCAACCCGCCGCGACCCAGGCACGCCGCAACATCGTCGCCGATCAGCGGACCAATTCGGTGGTCATCAGCGATCTCGTGTCGATGATGCCGAACTACGAGCGCGCAATCGCGATGCTCGATCAGCCGCAGGAACTGGTCGAAATCGACGCCGTGGTGATCGACGTGGCGTCGAATGCATCGCGCACGCTCGGCGTGCGGTGGGGCGGCGCGGACGGACGCATCAATGTGGCGTCGGGCGCGGCCGCGGCGCCGTCGGGTTTCGGTGCGCCGGATCTGCTGATGCCCGCCAGCGCGATGGCCGGCCTGAACCTCGCCACACTCGTCGGCAATTCGGCGCGCTATCTGTTCGCGCAGATCCAGGCGCTGGAGGCGGCGGGTCAGGCGCGGGTGCTGTCGCGGCCGCAGGTGTTGACGCTGAACAACATGGAGGCGGCGCTGACGTCGCGCAGTTCGGTGTATGTGCGCGTCGCGGGCAACGAAGCCGTGGACCTGTTCAACATCGATACGGGGCTGACGCTGAAGGTGACGCCGGGCGTCGAATCGGGTGGCGATCCGCGCCGCAATATCCGGCTCAACATCCAGATCGAAGACGGCGCGTTCAGCTCGGCGATGGTCGTCGACGGCATTCCGAAGGTGGACCGGCATTCGGTCGTCACGCAGGCGATCGTGCGCGACGGCGACAGTCTGCTGATCGGCGGCTATCAGTACGAACGCAGCGAGAGCAGCACGTCGAAGGTGCCGGTGCTGGGCGACGTGCCGTACCTCGGCGCGCTGTTCCGCGATACCGAAACCCGACGCGAGCGCCTCGAACGGCTGATCGTGATTACGCCGCGCATCAAGCGGATTCCGGACGACGCGGCGCAGTTCCGTGCGGCAGACGATGGAACCGCGACCGAAATCGACGCATCGCTGCATGCGTTGGTGCGACCCGCCGTGACCCTTGCATCGCCGATGCCCGTGACGTTGCCGGCGATGGCTGCACCGGTGGGGGCATCAACGCCAGCACCATCACCATCACCATCACCATCACCATCACCAGACGCAACAACACCCGCACCGCGACCGGCGATACGCGATGCGCTGTTGCCGGTTCACAGCATGCCGTGGGAGCGCCGCTATGACCGATGACGCATCGATCGTCGTCATCGACGGCGTACACACCGGCGCAAGCGTGCCGCTAGTCGCGGGCAAGCCGCTACGCATCGGCAGCGGCAGCGACGCCGACCTGATGGTGATCGACGACGGTGTCGAAGCGCTGCACGTCACCGTCGAGTTGCAACGCGACGCGCTCGCACTGCTCGCGCATCACCCGAACGTCACCGTGTTCGGCCAGCGCGTGACGCCGCAGCGGCGCACGTTGCTCGCACGCGGCGCGACGTTTTCGCTGGGCGCCGTGACCTTCCAGTTCCGTGGCGGCGATCCGTTTGCCGCGTCGAGCGCGGCGCTCGCCCGCGATGCCGGGCGCGCGTATCTGCTGCGCCACGCACCGCTCGCTTATCTGACGCGGCGCTGGCGCGATGCACCGCGCGTGTCGAAAGCGGTCGTACTCGCGGCGCCGCTCGTCTGCGGGCTGATTGCGTGCATCGCGTCGATGTGGTCGCATCCCGCGCCGTCCGCCGCGCCGCGCGACGACCGGTTCCGTTTCGTCGCGACGCATCCCGACGTGAAGTCCGGCGCGATCGTCTACGACGGTTATGTGCAGTCAGGCGCCGATCTGTCCGCGCTGACGGCGAGCGCATGGAGCCGCCATCGCGCGCCGGTGATGCGCGTGATCGTGCTGACGCAACTGCACGACCAGGTCGGCGAATTCCTCGCGCGCTATTACCGCGGCGTCGCGTTACGCGACGGCGAGCCGGGCGTATTCATCGCGCACCTGCCGGACGCGAGCGGGTTCGTGTCGGCGGAATCGTGGGATTACGCACGGGTGACACGTCTCGCGCGCGCCGAGATCGACGGCTTGCGCCGCCTCGATTTTCCCGGTCACGCGCAAGACGGCGAACGCGTGCGCGTGCCGCTCGATGCACTGGGTCTGAACCTGCTCGCGAGCCGTCACGCGACGTGGCTGACCGATGCGCAGGGCGTCCGCTATTTCACCGGCGCACGCCTGCCGGTCGGGCGGATCGCGCGGCTGTCGCGCTGCGCGGCGGATGTCGTGCGCGACGACGGATCGATCTACGAATTCTTTCTGGATGCCGCCGATGCGCCGCGAACCTGCCCATAAAAGCACGCTCGGCGCGTGCGCCGATCTGCCGCTCGAAGCGCAACTCGCCGGTCCCGGCAGCGCCGGACGCGACGCGCTGCTCGCGCGCCTCGCCGCTGAAATCGGCTGTGCGAACGACGCGCTCGCGACGGCATCGCCCGCGTCGAAAAGAGAACTGATCCTGCTGGTCGAGTGTTTGCGCGCGGCTCGGCTGGTGGTGCAACGAAGCGTCGGCTTCACACACGCGCGCAATCAAAACAGTAAGGAGTGAACCATGACCACCGTCAACACGACGATGTCGCCGAACACGGCAACCGAGTTGGGCGGCACCACCGCCAACAGTTCGGTGACTGGGGAATCGGGCGGGATGTCGTCGCAGAAGGTCAGCGAAGTCCTCGCGAAGATCCTCGCGGCGCAAAACCGCGACTTCGAGCGAAAGCTGGCAGCTGCCGAAGCCGCGCCCGACAAGCAGAAGAACGTCGAAATGATCAAGGTCCAGCAGGCGATGGGCTCGGTCAACGTCACGCAGAGCACGGCGACCGCGTGCGTGCAGGGCATGACCGACGCGCAGAAGGAGACTGCACGCGCGTCGCGCTGACGCTGCCGCCGGCGAGCGCCAGAGGGCCGCGAGCCGCGACCCTTGACTCCCTTCAACGCGTCGGCGCTGTCAGGCCTTGACGCATTCAACGAGGACGAAGACGTCCGCGCGGCGTCTTCGGAAACCATGCCGATGCACGACGACACCCTGGAACTGCTGATTTCGATCGGCCACACCGCGCGCGTCTTCCGGCGCTTCGACGAGGCGCGTTACCTGTTCGAGCGGCTCGCGCTGCTGTATCCGCAGCGCGCTTTTCCGTATCTCGGACTGGGACTCGTCGAACTCGATCGCGCGAACTATCGGGCTGCGGCGCAGCGCTTCGGCCATGCGGTCGAGGTTGCGCCGGACAGCGCGCTGGCGCGCGCGTGGCTCGGCGTCTGCCTGGTCTTCGACGGGCACTACGCGCGCGGCGCGCGCCTGCTGGCGACGGCCGTCGACAGCGACGAGCCGGGCGCGGCGCCGATGGCGGCGGCGTTTCTCGATCTGCCCGAATGCGCGCCGTACCGCGCCGCCGTGAACGCGGCAAATGCAACCAACGCGGCGAACGCGGCAAACGTCGTCCGCGCGGCGGTTGCCTTTTCCACCCTGAAACGACTGACCCTTCGAGGCGGCCATTGATATGTTGCAACTTCCGATGACACCGATTCCGGCACCTACCGGCGCCGCGCTCCCGGCGACCGCTTTCGCCTCACCGTCCGCCGCGCCGTCCACCGCGCTTCTCGCGGACGAAGCAGGCCCGACGCCTTCGCTGGTCGAGCGTCTGCTGACGCATGCGCAGACCCTGCAGGACACGTCGGCGCAAACGCTGAATACGCGCTTCGGGCAGATCGGCACCGGCCGCATGTCCACCGTCGATATGTTGCGTCTGCAAGGCGAGATGGGCACGTTCGCCGTGCAGGTGCAGATGACGGTGCGCATCGCCGACGAGGTCGGCCGCGCGATCCAGACGCTGTCGCAGCGAAACTGATGCGCCGCGCCCTGATCCTGCTGCCGTCCGTGCTGCTCCTCGCCGGTTGCAGAACCTCGCTGTTCGAAGGCCTGGACGAGGACCAGGCCAACCGCATCGTCGCGGCGCTGAGTCATCACGGCATCAGCGGCTACAAGGAGCGCAACCCCGATCGCACATGGAATATCTCCGTCGACGACGGCGACGCGGTGGTCGCCACCGAACTCGCCAGTGCGTATGCGTTGCCACGCGGCGGTCACGCGAATCTCGGCGAACTGTTCAGCCGCCAGGGACTGATTTCCAGTCCCGAAGAAGATCGGGTGCGTTACGTGTACGGGCTGTCGCAGGAACTGTCCGAGACGCTCGAAAAGATCGACGGTGTGCTGCTCGCGCGCGTGCATCTCGTGCTGCCCGAAAAAGATCCGATGGACCCGGCGCAGAACACGCTGCCGTCGGCGTCCGTGATGATGCGCTATCGCAGCGACTACAACCTCGAACCGATGCGCGACCGGATTCGCGCGCTGGTGGCCGGCAGCGTCGAAGGGCTGACGCCGGAGCGGGTCTCGCTGACGCTGCTCGCGGTGACGCCGGTGCTGTCGTTTCCCGATGCCTGCGCGCGTGCCGCCGATGTCGATAGCGCCGCAGGCGGCGTGGTCGCCACCGCATGCCGGTCCGACCGTCCGCAAGGACCGTCGCGCGTCACCGGAACGCTGGTCGTGCTCACGCTGATGGTGCTGCTCGTGTCCAGCTTTACGTGGTTGTGGCGCTCGGAGACGCGTGCGTGGTTCGAACGCAAAACCCGCCGTCGCGAGCCGTCGCGCGAGGCCGGCAAAACCGGGCCGGACGCAGCCGATCCGGCCGCTTCACCCACCGCTGCGGATGCGTCCGCGTCCGCGTACCGCACTGGAGACGACGCATGACGTCCCCCCGTTTTTGCGCGCCCGGCGACTGGGCGCATCACAGTTGGCTCGACGACGGCCGTCCGCTGCGTGACGAGCGCGCGGCCCGCGCGGCGCACGCGAGTCTGTTCGGCCGCTATCCGCAATTGACCCGGCTAAGTTCCACCGCCGATGTGCCGCCGATGCTGCCGGGCTGGCCCCGGCCTGCGTGCGCGCGCTTGTGCCGCGTGGTGGCGGCGCTCGGCTTTGCCAACGCGATGCGCCGGGTGGTGACGGCCGATTCGCGCGCGGCATTCGCGGCGGGCGTCGCGCCGCATCTGCTCGCGGCGATTCAACGGCATCCGCGTGCCGCCGACGCCGATCTGTGCATCGCGCCGGGGGTGTCGCTGGATAGCCGGTTCGGGATGACCGCGTTCGGCCTCGCGGTAGCGATACGGGCGGCCGCGCACGACGGTCATGCGTTCTGGTGGCGTCTGCGTTTGCCGCGCGCGGTGTCGGACGCGGCGGCGGTGTATCGCATCGACGGATTGCCGGTGCAGGTGGCGCGCGCGCTGGTGACCGATGCGATGCGGCTGATGGGGAGCTTGCCATGCTGATCTGCCGGCTGGGCGCATGGCATATCGAGTCGGACGGCATGCTGAGCGCAACCGAACTTGCGTCGCTCGATGGCTTGCGGGCGATCGAGGCCGAACGCGCCGCGCAAGCCGCCGACGCGCGGCAGACGCTGGGCCGACGGGTGCGCGAACTCAAGCGACGCGCATGGCGGCGCGGACACGCGGCAGGCAAACGCGCCGCGCTGTGCGCGTTCGTCGGCGGCGCGGCGTCGGTGGCGCTGGCGGCGCGGTCGGTCGAAGCGCGGCTGACGCAGATCGTGCTCGGCGCCGTCACCGACATAGTCGGCCAGTTGCCGCCGTCGGCTGCGTTGACCCAGCAGTTGCGTCGTGCGCTGGCAGTGTCGCAGTCGCAGCGGCTGGTGTCGGTGCGGGTCGCGCCGTCCGCATTCGACGACGCGGTGCGACTGCTCGCCACGATCGAGCGGGAACTCGGCATGTCGTTATGCAGTGTGCTCGCCGATGCCGGACTGCCGCGCCATTCGTGCGTGATCGAAACCGAGCGCGGCGTGATCGACGGCGGACTCGCGGTGCAGTTGCGCGCGCTGGAGTGCGGTATCCGCGACGGCGTCGCCGACGCATTGCGCGGCGACGATCCGGTCGCGCTACGGGCAAGCCTCGCCTTGCTCGAACACGATGTCCGCGACGCCGTTGCGGCATTGAGCGGATCGCGGGTCGCGGAACCGCCGACGCCATCCATGCCGATTGCCCGCGCACGGGAGGCCGTATGACGCTTTGGCCTGACATGGAGACCCTGAGTTTCGACGACGCGCGACGCCACAACCTCGCGTTGCAGCACGTCGGTCGGCCGCGACACGTGCAGGTCGGCGCGCGGGCTTTCTCGCTCGCGTTCGAGCCGTGCCGCGCCCGCTATCCGGTGCAACTTTTGGGCGTGGCAGCCGGCGCGCCGTTCACCGCGGTCTGCGATGCCGGCGCGTTGCTGCCGGAACTGACGCCCGCCGTGATCGCGGCGCGCGGCGACAGCGCGTCGATCCATCTCGCCGACGCGTTGAGCGACTGGCTCTGCGCAATCGAAGGCCTGTTCGGTTTCACGATCGAACTGACCGCCGTTGCGTTCGACGCGGTTCCTGAACCCGGTGCTTACGGGATCGCGGTCACGCATCTGAGAAGCGGCCGCGCCGCGCATTTTTCGTTTCGCAGCGCAGCCGTCGATACCTGGTTGCGACTGCATCCGTCCGCGTCGCCGCAACGCGACGCGGTATGGCGGCGGCTGTATGTGCGACTGCCGGTCTGCGTGACCGGACCGTCGATGTCGCTGCCGCGTTTGCGCAGACTCGCCGTCGGCGATGCGCTGCTGTTCGACCGGCATTCGTGTCATCTGCGCGTGTCGCTGCGGATCGGCGCGTGCCGGATCCTGTTGAAATTTACCGAGGAGTACACCTTGATCGATCAACTGATGAACGATGAAACGCCGCCCGTCGAAGTGACGAGCGAACTGCTGCCGATCGATGCGCTGACCTTCGCCTTCGATGCAGTGCTCGGCACGCTGTCGCTCTCGGTCGAGGAACTGGCGCATCTGCGTCAGGGATCGATCGTCGCGTTCCGGCTGCCCGCGCGCGAGCGGACCGTCACGCTGTTGTGCCAGGGGATTCCGTTCGCGCGCGGCGAGTTGATCGATGTCGAAGGATCGATGGGCGTGCGGATCACGCGCATGACGCACGAGGACGTCGCGGCATGATGTCCCAACCCGACCCGCTTCAGGTCGTCACGGCGTTCTTTATGCTCGGCGCGTTGCCGCTCGCGGTCGTGATGACCACCTCGTTCACCAAGTTCAGCATCGTGCTGAATTTGCTGCGCTCGGCGCTCGGCGTCCAACAGGCGCCGGGCAACCTGACGATCTCCGGACTGGCGCTCGCCGCAACGCTGGTCGTGATGTCGCCGACGCTGGCGAAGATCGAAGCCGCGTTGCCGCCGGGCGACGGCGATGGCGACGGTGACGCGCTGGTGCTGCCACGTCCCGGCGAGTTGTTGCAGGCGGTGCGCGGTCCGCTCGGCGAATTCATGCTGGCGCATTCGCGTGCCGACGAGCGTGTGTTTCTGGTCGGCGCGGCGAAGCGGATCGACCCGGCGCGCGACGCGCGCGAGACCGATCTGACGCTGCTGGTTCCAGCATTTCTGATCAGCGAAATTTCGAGCGGATTCGAAGCGGGTTTTCTGCTTTACATCGCGTTTCTGGTGGTGGATCTGGTAGTCGCCAACGTGCTGACCGCGATGGGCATGGTGATGCTGTCGCCGAGCACGGTGTCGATACCGTTGAAGCTCTTTCTGTTCGTGTCGGTGTCGGGGATGTCGAAGCTGATGCACGGCCTGATCGTCGGCTATGCCGGAAACGTTGGAAACGTCGGGCATGCGGGATGAACGCAATGCCTTCGCTTTCGTCGTTGTCCGCCGACGCGCTGCTGCTGGTGTTCTGGCTGTCGCTGCCCGCGCTCGCGGTCGCAACCCTCGTCGGTCTGTTGCTCGGGCTGTTGCAGTCGATCACGCAGATTCAGGATCAGAGCCTGCCGTACGGCGCGAAGATCATTTGCGTCGGCGCGGTGCTGATCGTGACGGCGCCGTGGGCGGGGCGCGAACTGGCGCGCTTTCTCGGGCACGTGTTCGCGTATATCGCGGCGGGGCGTTCGCACTGATCATGGAACACACCGCATATCTCGAAGGCTGGGCGTTCTGCGCGATCAGACCGGCCGTGGCGCTGTTCCTGATCCCGTTCGGTCAGAGCGGCTCGGTGGGGATCGCGCTGCGTCTGCCGGTGCTGCTGTCGATCGCGATGCTGCCGCAGCAGGTCGGATGGCCGCCGCATCTGCTCGCGGCGATGTGCGTCGAAGCCGTCACCGGCGTGGTGCTCGGACTCACGCTCGGCACCGTGTTTCAGGCAGCCGCCGCAGCGGGCGCGGTGCTCGATCTGCAAGGCGGCTACGCGAGCGGCGCCATTTACGATCCGCATTTTCAGTCGGAAGCGGCGCTTTTCGAAACGCTGTTCCTGCAGTTCGCCGCGTTGACGATGTTCACGGGTCCGGGCTTGCCGCTACTGTTCGGCTTTTTTATCGATGCGTGGGTGGTGTGGCCGCCGGGCCGCTGGCGTGTCGATTTCCACGACGTGTTCCAGCGGCTCGCGTTGCGCGAGCTTGCACAGGTTTTGACGGATGGCGTGCGGCTCGCCAGTCCGTTGCTCGGTCTCGCGCTGCTGGTCGATATCGCGTTCGGTTTGATGTCGCGGCACGCGAAGCGGCTCAATCCGTTCGCGACCGCGCGCACGGTGAAGGCGCTGATTTTTTCGTTCGCGGCGATGCTCAGCGTGCCCGCGCTGTTTGCGCAGTTGCGCATCGTGCTCGATCACGCGCTGCATTTGCGATGAGCGCGCGATGAGCAACAAGACCGAAGCGCCCACCGCCAAACGCCTGCGCCGCGCGCGCCGCGACGGCGAGACCGCGAAGAGCGCGCATCTGACCACGGCGTTCAGCGGTCTCGCGTGGTGGCTGTATCTGTCGATCGAGGCGCCGCGTCTGTATGCGCTGTTTGCGAGCCTGATCGAACGGATCACAAGTCTCGATGCGCGTCTGCCGTTTCGCGAGCGTCTCGCGCACACGCTCGCGATGCTCGACGTGCTGGTGCTGCCGTCGCTGGTCGCGCTCGGCGTCGGCGCGCTGGCCGTGCTCGTGCCGGAATCGATGCAGACCCGCGGCATGCTCGCATGGAAGCGCGTCGCGCCCGATCCCAAACACCTGAATCCAGTTAACGGACTCAGGCAGCTTGTCAGCATCCGCGTGCTGTGGGACGGTGCGCTGACCTTGCTCCAGTTCGCGATCCTGCTGGCGCTGTTCGTGCAGGCGTTGCTAACCGCGTTGCGGCAACTCGCGCCGGTCTATGCGTGGCCGGTGCCGGCGCATCTCGGCTATATCGCGATCACGCATTCGCATCTGTTCGCGTGGATGGCCGCGTCGCAGATCGTGCCCGGCGCCGCCGACTATTTCATCCAGCGCTTTCTGTGGATGCGCGACATGCGCATGGACAAAAGCGAAATCAAACGCGAATTCCGCGACGACGAAGGCGACCCGCAGATCAAAAGCCGTCGACGCGCGATTCATCGGGAGCTTGGTCAATAACATGTCGAACCGTTCCATTCTCGTCCGTTACGATCTGTCGTCGCTGTTCGCGCGTCATGCGGATCTCGCGGTCGGTGTCGCGCTGTTGTCGGTGCTGGCGCTGCTGATCGTGCCGGTGCCGCCGTTCGTGCTCGATCTGTTTATCTGCGCGGGTTTTGCCGTCAGCCTGATGATGCTGACCACCACGCTATATATGTCGAAAGCCGCGGAGTTCGCGAGTTTTCCGTCGCTGCTGCTGGTCACGACGCTGTTGCGGCTCGCGCTCGCGATTGCGTCGACGCGGATGATCCTGCTGCACGCGCACGCGGGCAAGATCATCGGCGCGTTCGGCGAAATGGTCGCGGGCGGCAATGTCGCGGTCGGCCTCGTGGTGTTCGTCGTGCTGGCCGCGATCCAGTTCATCGTGGTCGCGAAAGGAGCAGACCGCGTCGCCGAAGTCGCGGCGCGCTTTACGCTCGACGGTATTCCGGGCCGTCAGATGAGTATCGACGCCGACTTGCGCAGCGGCGTGCTGAGCGCCGCGCAGGCTAGCGCGATGCGCGCGTCGCTGGAACGCGAAACCTACTTTTACGGCTCGCTCGACGGTGCGATGAAGTTCGTCAAGGGCGATGCGATCGCGGGCCTCGTCGTCGCGCTGGTGAATATCGTCGGCGGGCTCGCGGTCGGCATCGCGCAGCGCGACATGTCGTTCGGCGACGCGCTGCGCACGTACACGATCCTGACCGTCGGCGATGGGCTGGTGTCGCAGATTCCGTCGCTGATCGTGTCGGTGGCGGCGGGGATTCTGGTCACGCGCGTCGCGTCGGCCGATCGTCCGGACACGCATCTCGGCGGCGATATCTACCGGCAACTGACGCTGCATCCGAAGGCGATCGCGATGGCGGGCGTCGCGTGTCTGTCGCTGGCGGCGATCCCGGATTTTCCGCACGTCCAGTTCGCGATCGCGGGCGGCGTGCTGCTCGCGCTGGCGCTCACGTTAATGCGCAAGGCCGCGCTCGCGACGCACGCACAGCGCGCGCTGATGCCGGGCCATGACGCGCGACGGCGGCCATTACGTGCCGCGCATACTCGACGATGTCGAACTCGGCACCAGCGCGGCGCTGCGGCTCCGGCTCGGCGCGGGCGCGTTCGATGCGTTGCGTCCCGACGCGCTGAACCGGCAGTTGGCCCTGTTGCGGCGTCGGTTGATGGTCGAACTGGGTGTGCCGTTTCCCGGACTCGCGTTGCTGCGCGATGGGCGGCTTGCACCCGAGCGCTACATCGTCGATATCGAGGACGTGCCCTGGTCGAGCGGTTCGCTGGTCGCCGCGCATACGCTGGTCAGCGGCGAGGCGGCGCGCATCGTGTTCGACGGCGTCGAAGGGTACCGGCCGCTCGCGGCGAGATCGGTGTGGGTGACGGAGGCGACCGCCGCGTCGATCGACGATCCGGCGATTCTCAAAGCCACCGCCGACGAAGTGGTGTGCGAGCACCTCGGCGAAGTCTGCGAGCGATCGGCCGCGCATTTTCTCGGCACGCAGGAGACCCGCTTTCTGCTCGATCAACTGGCGGTCGAATTCCGCGAACTGGTCACGCAGGCGGGACAGGCCGCGAGCACGGTCCAGCTCGCGGGCGTGCTGCGGCAATTGCTGCAACAGCGCATTCCGGTCCGTAATCTGCGGGCGATTCTCGAAGCGGTGGTGCGCGTGCCGGCCGCCGAACGCAGCATGGACCGGATGGTCCGCGACGCGCGGATCCAGTTGGGCCGTCAGATCGCGCGCAACTACGCCGACCTCACGACGTGGACGATCGACGCGGCCGTGCTGGAGGCGAGTTGGGAAGCGAGCCTCGAAGCGCAGATCAGGAGTGGCGTCGATGGCGAGCCGCAATGCACGCTGTCCGCCGACGAACTGGAGCACGTGCAGCAGGTCTTCGCGACCGAGCTCGACGGAATCCCGCTGGTCGTCACGAACGCCGTGCTGCGTCCGCATCTGGCGCGTTTGCTGCGCGACTTTGGGCGACACGTCGAGGTGCTGGCGATCGAGGAGATTCCGCTCGACCTCTATCGCGTCCAGACCATCGCGACGCTCGGTGCAGCGTGAGGCGCGCACGATGAATCCTTCTGACAACAGCGCGATGGAATTGCCGTGCATGGTGGCGTCCGTGCCATCGTTGCGAGGCCGGGTGGTCGAAGCGCGCGGCGTGATTGCGCGCCTGGTCGGCGTGTCGTTGCGGATCGGCGAGAAGGTGCGGCTGGTGCGCCCCGACACGCTGGAGGCGCAATACGGCGAAGTGGTCGGCTTTGCGCAGGACGGCGCGCTGGTGATGCCGCTCGCCGGACTGGCCGGGCTGTCCGATATCACCGAAGTGCAGGGCTGCGGCTCGGCGTGGAGTCGCGTCGATGCGGCGAGCTTGCTGGGACGCGTGGTGGACGGGCTCGGCAATCCGCTCGACGGCGGCGCGGCGTTGTCTGGCGCGGAGACCGTGGTCGAAACGCCGGTCGCTTCGCGCGACACGCCGGACCACGCCGCTTCGCTGAATCCGCTCGAACGGCCGGTGATTACGACGCCGTTCGTCACGGGCGTGCGTGCGATCGACGCACTGTTGACCTGCGGCGTCGGTCAGCGCACGGGCATTTTCGCGTCGGCGGGTGGCGGCAAAAGCACCATCATGGGCATGATCGCGAACGGTGCGCGCACCGACGCCATCGTGATCGCGCTGATCGGCGAGCGCGGCCGGGAAGTCGCCGAGTTTATTCACGATCACCTCGACCATCGGCGCGGCTCGACGGTCGTGATCGTCGCGACGTCGGATCGTCCGGCAGCGGAGCGGATCAAGGCCGCAGAACTGGCGTCGCAGGTGGCGGCGGATTTGCGTGCGACCGGACGCAACGTGCTGCTGCTGTTCGACTCGTTGACGCGCTATGCACGCGCGTTGCGCGAGCTGGGACTGGCGGTCGGCGAACCGCCGTTGCGAGGCGGTTTTCCGCCGAGCGTGTTCGCGCGTCTGCCGCGTCTGATCGAGCGGGCGGGCGTGACCGCGCAGGGCAGCATCACCGCGTTTTACACGGTCCTCGCCGACGAAGCGGATCTGTCGGATCCGGTCGCGGAAGAGGCGCGCTCGCTGCTCGACGGGCATATCCAGTTGTCGTCGGCGCTGGGCGCGTCGGGACACTATCCGGCCATCGATATCCTGCGTAGTCGCAGCCGCTTGATGAATCGCGTCACCGATGCCGCGCAACAGGCGCATGCGAGTCGGGTCCGCGACTGGCTCGCGCGTTACGAGGATGTGGAGATGCTGCTGCAGATCGGCGAATACGAGCGCGGTCACGATCCACTGACCGATCGGGCGATCGACCGACGTCCGGCAATCCAGCGGTTTTTGCGTCAGCCTTACGACGTGTGCAGCACGTGGCAGGAAACGCGCGCGATGCTGGCGGTGTTGAGCGACGACGCGAGCGATGCCGAAGATTGGCGCGACGGCCGATGAGTGACCCACGACGACGCACAACGACGGGCCCAACGACGCGCGCGGCGCGAGACGCCGATCTATGGGCGTTGCTCGCGCGGGTGCGCGGCGTGCGGGTTCGACGCAAGCTGCGTGCGCTGGCGGAGGCGCGTCGGCGAGAGCGGCATGCGGCCGTGCAGGTGACGGAGTCGTTCGACGCGCTGCAACGGCATGCGGAGCAACGGTTGCGGGTGCTGGCCGAATGCCGCCGCGATCGGCGTGCGGGCGCCCAATGGTATGCGACGCTGCGCGCGCACGATGCCGGCGCGGCGAGTTTGCATCAGAGTCTCGACGACGCACGACACGCGCATGCGGCGGCGCGCGATGCCGCCAGCGACGCGTTGTCGCGATGGCGGATCGAGCGGGTTCGGCATGACGAGGCGAAACGCCGGTTGCGGATCGCGGTCGCGTGGGCGTCGGGTGACGGGATCGAAGACGGGCCGGGGTGACGCGCCGGATGCCGCGCAGGCGTTGGACGATGCGCGGCATCCGCAGAGGGCGATCGCCCTCAGGTATCGGACGTCGATCAGCCCTTGGCTTTCGCGAGGTCGGCGGCGGTCGGTTGCTTGCCGCTGACCGGATCGATCCAGCCGCTGCCGTCGCGTTTCGCGAGCACGGTGTAACCATCGGGCGTCGCCGCGTCGAGTCGGCGGCCGTCGTTGCTGCGCTGGATGCTGAGGCCCGCGCTGTTTTGTTCGCTCAGGCCCGAGACCCGGTACGCGTCGTTGCCGTGCGTGATCGTCACCGTGTTCGCATACGAGAGCGCCGCGTTGTTCTTGACGGCCTCGATGCCGACCGTCACTTTGGTGTCGTCGGGGAGCATGAACGTCATCGGACCGTTGAACATCCCGACCGATGCGCTGGAGGTACCGGCGTGTTGCGACAGATGCGGATCGCCCCACACGGTGGTGGTGTCGCCGTTCTTCGAATTGATCATCGTCATCGACGAATCGCACTTGTTGAAGGCGAGCGTGTAGTTGCCGAGATCGACGCTTGCCTTGTTGTCGCAGACGCCGGAGTCGGTCCAGTGGGTCGTGGGATTGTCTTTGCAGTCGGCGTCGCGGCGCGGCGGTGTCTTGCTTGCGTCATTGCATGTGTCGGTGGAGGTTTTGCAGTTTTGATTGGGTGGAGTCGTGTGTTTGTCGTCGGTGTTTTTACCGTTCTGGTTGGGTGGGGTGTCGCATTTGGGATCTGTTTTTTTGCCGCTTTGGTTGGGCGGTGTATCGCATTTGGCATCCGTATTCTTGCTGGGTTGACCGGTCGGCGTATCGCATTTTGAACCCGTGTTTTTACTGCCTTGACCGGCCGGCACGTTGCCGATGCCGCGCGCGTCGCTGGATGCGGCATTGATCTGCGCCTGCGTTGCCGTCTGTCCGGGTTTGCCGGTCGTGGCTTGCGTGGCGACGTTGGCGGTGTCGGTTCGAGCATTGATCGTGGGCTGGCCGACGGCGGTGTACAACGCCTTCGAGAAGCCGCCCATCATGTCGGTCATCCGGCCATTCGTGTCGCGGACGTCGCCGCACGCGGCATTGCGAGCGAGTTGCGCAGCCGCATTATTGACGCTCGTATTCACGTTGACAGGGTATTGGGAAAGCTTGCTTTGCATTGCTGCTTGCATGTCGAGATTCCATGATTAAAAGTCGGCGGGTGTTTGAAAGCCGGAACCGCGTGGCCGACAAGGTGGAATGGGCTCCGCTCAGCAGATCGTAAAGACATCGAAATATCGTCCGGGCGTATCTATGTATTGATGACGAAGCGGTTGACGCTGCCGGTGGGTTTGATCGGGCTACCTGGCTACTACCGTGTGCTGCGGCGAATCGGCTGTGATGACGATGTCCGCAATTTGGTGCGGACGTTCCCGATAGCGACGCGAGGTGAGCACATGTCGATTTCAGTCAGCAGTAGCGATCCGGGTGTATGGGCCGGTCAGGCGGTGGAGGATGGGGAGCGGAGTGAGCAGAGCCAGCAGGGCAAACAGACGCAACCTGCTCAGCAGAGCCGACACACCCCGCAATCCCAACCGGCGGAAAAACCGAAGTCGATCCCGACGCTCACGCAGGTAAAACACGCGCAATCTGCCAATGCGCCGGCTACGCGATCCGCCACGCATGCAGCGAAACCAGAGGGCATATCACCTGCCGAAGCGAAGCAACTGATCGAACGTCACGAGAACGGTCAGGGTTATCCGAATGACAGCGCAAATGCCAAAGCACTGGCGACTGTGCAGGCGAACGGCCTGCGCGGCACGTCCGACGATCACATCAAGTTCGAAACGCGGCAGGCGCTGACCCGCCAGAAGATCGAAGCGTTGCCGCAACAGGATCGCGACCGGTTTAGCGGGATGCAGGCAAAAGGCATCAACGCATATGAGTCCGCGACCACGGACGCGGATCGCCAGAAGGCCGGAGAGGCCGTAGCTAAAAACGTAGACGCGGCGGTGGATGCGGCCTACGGGAAGCACATCGCCGACCCTGCGCAGCGGGTCCAGCAGGAGTTCAACACACCCTATGGTTCGGCATACCTCGGCGCGGCAGGGGAGCATCAGTCGGCCTCACTCGACGAACTGCGCACACGGTTCAACGACGCGAAAACCCCTCAGGAGCGTGAGTCCGTGTTTGCGCAGGCTGCCGGAATCCGTCATCAGATGCAGCAGCAGATTGAGAACCGCATCGGACAAGCCGGCAAGAAGATCGACCAGGAGTGGGCGGCCGCCGACAAGGAACTGTATGCGGCGCTGAGCAACGCCAAAAGCTTGCACGGCGCAAATTCCGGCGAATTCGACAATGCCACGCCCTTCAATCGATTGACCACGTTTAGCAAGCAGGCCTTCACATCGGAGCGTAACGCGCAGGAGTTTCAGTACCTGATGCAGCAGCATCCCGACAGCTTTAAGGACGTCAAGAGCTGGTACGACGACGCATCCGCCAAAACCGAATGGGCGCGCTCGACGATCCAGAGCGATCCGTTGCGGCGCACGGCGAACTTGCCGGCCGCGTTGCCGGACTTCCTGAACGCGAAGACGGACGATTTGCATCGAGGCAACTACGGCGCGGAACTGCTGGACCGGTACAAGGACATGAATCAGGGTGTGGGCGCCGACGCGGAGATGTATCACGCAGCCAGCCAGCGCGGACCGATCAAAGATCGGTATCTGGACACCCACACGCCGCCCAAGCCGTTGTGGCAACAGCAGACCGAAGACGTGGTGGGACGGTTCATCATCGGACTGATTCCGGGCGTGAACCTGCTTGCGGATGTGATCGTGCCGGCGAAGTCGCTCTCTCCGGATGTGAGAACGGGGATCGACATCATGTCGGGTGTGCTGGGCGGGATGGCGGATCTCAAGATAAGTCCACCGCGCATCAAACCGGCTGAAGCAAACGGGGAAAAACCTCGCGTGAGTCTCCCGAAGGAAGGCGAGGTGAGAGGCGCAGCGAAAGGCGCGGAGGGAGGCGAGTCAGGTCACCTGGGCGGCGGCAAGATTGGCGGGGTCGAAGGCAAAGGCAGTGCGAGCGGAGGCACGCATGAAGGCGGAACGGGTGCGGGAACGGCTGACCGTATGCTGCCTCAGTCGTACGCTTCGAAACCCAAGGGTGTTCTCCTTCCGGATCACGACAATCCTGGCATGCAGATCGACGAGGCAGGGGAGCACTACATCAGCGACGGCAAGAACACCTATGCCGTCCGCTACGATCGCGACAACAAGACGTGGCGGGTCTATCCGCCGGAGAACCCGACAAAACC
Source organism: Paraburkholderia sp. (assembly GCF_028283785.1). Lineage (GTDB taxonomy): Bacteria > Pseudomonadota > Gammaproteobacteria > Burkholderiales > Burkholderiaceae > Paraburkholderia. The sequence continues at coordinate 54,692 of NZ_JAPWKB010000020.1, forward strand.
GGGTATTCCCGTTGCGAAGAACAGGGAAGGCGTTTTTGAACCTCATGACGAGGTGGGGTTGAAGGGCGGCGGGCCGCCCAGATTACCTCCCGCTGTGAGGGAAAAGATTTTCGGTTTGCTTCGGGACGGCTGGACATTTTCGGCCATTTCCAGAGAAGTAGGGGTAGCCGTGAACACGGTCAAGAGTTACTTTCGTGAAAAGCCACCTGCGGAATATTCCAATGTGCTGGCCACGACCACTAGAAGAGAGGATGTTTTCAATCGACTGGGTAGGGGCGAAACAGAGACGCAAATAGCAACAGAGATGGGCATTCAGCCCGAGACCGTGCGTGTACTTCGTGAGAACCGACAAGCTGCTCACGCTGCGTCGAGCCACGCGACCGGGGCTCAAGGTGGTCCATCTGCTACAACTCAGCACGCGGGAACTCCGGAGCAAAGCGGACCCCAACCGGGCCCATCTGGAGGCGGTGAGGCTGGTCCTGTCGAGCCATCGGGGTCGAGAAAGCTGGATACGAAGGACAAGGTTCGAGGACTGCTCAGAGACGGCTGGAGCAATGCCGAGGTCGTGAAAGAACTGCATGTTTCTAACTGGACAGTGGCGAGCGCGAAGCAAGAGCTGGCAGGCGTCGGTTATAACTGGTCGCTACTCACAAAATCCAAGAGAGACGCAATTCTCGCCCGGTTGGATGCTGGCGCTACGGAAGCGCAGGTGGGGAAGGATCTAAATGTTCAGGTAGAGACGGTGCGTCGCATCAGGCAGGCGCAACCTTCTACAGCGATCGGGCGCGCGGGAGTGTCGGGCGAGCCCCAACCCGGCACCTCCACCGGCGGCGAGACGGGACCGACCAGTCAACCTGAAACATCGTCGGGACCGCCCGCTAAACGCCAGCGCGTCGAGGAGACGCAATTCCCCTATCACCCCTGGGTAAAGGAACAGATCATCAAGCAGATCGGCGACGGGACATCCACGGCTCAGATCGCACAGAACCTGCACCTTCCTGAAAGAGAGGTCCAGCAGATTCGCGACGAATATCTGCTACGCGAACTGGCGGTCTACACGGCCCAGATCCACGCTCGCCATGGCATTCAACACGCAGCAACCGCCGCCGACGTCCAGCGTGCGGTGATCCACCAGATGGAAACGGGCGCATCGGATGAAGCCATCGCGCACGACATGCACCTGACCGTGGAGCAGGTGCGTCTGATCCGGGCGCAGTATCACAAGGACGCGCTTCCCGATTTCGACTTTCCGCCGTTCTAGCGATCCTTTCCCCCCAACGACGACCAACCCGGCGCATTCACCTGCGCCCGGTCGTTCGTCCGCGCCATGCACGCATCATCGCCTCCGGTATAACCCTGGTGTCGCTCGCGAAGCAATCCGCGTTGCCGTTGCGTGGCTCATGACACTGCGGGGACGCATCGGCTACCATGATGAGAGAAGGGGCTTCGACGGTCACCGGCCCATGCGCACGACGTCACCCGAAAAGCGCATCGATCCTGTCCTTGCGCAAGGGTTGCGCAACACCACGCACGGCACCGCCCGCATGTAAGTACCGGGTAAGCCGGGGCCTCTATCGTGGCAGCATCCCGTGGGTCCGACGCGTATGCTGCGGTGCGCAATCGCCGCGCGCCGGCCACGGAACAGGAGACACGCGCGCATCGTTGCGCGCGCACTATAGGGCGCGTCACGCACGCGCCGGCACAGATTGACGTTTCATCTTCACCAAGGGGTTGTCGATGTCAGCGATTGAATCGGTTCTTCAGGAACGCCGCGTTTTCCCACCATCCGCCGAATCGTCGGCCGAGGCGTCGATCTCCGGCATGGATGCGTACCGGGCGCTCGTCGCCGAAGCGGAACGCGATTACGAAGGTTTCTGGGCACGTCTCGCACGCGAGACGCTGAGCTGGAATACGCCGTTCACCAAGGTGCTCGATGAATCCAGAGCGCCGTTCTATACCTGGTTCGAAGACGGTACGCTGAACGCGTCGTACAACAGTCTCGACCGTCATGTCGAAGCAGGCAACGGCGATCGCGTCGCGGTGATCTTCGAAGCGGACGACGGCACCGTCACCAACGTCACGTACACGGACATGCTGCAACGCGTGTCGCGCTTCGCGAACGCGCTGAAGAAGCGCGGCGTGAAGAAGGGCGACCGCGTCGTGATCTATATGCCGATGTCGGTCGAAGGCATCGTCGCGATGCAGGCGTGCGCGCGAATCGGCGCGACGCATTCGGTCGTGTTCGGCGGCTTCTCGTCGAAGTCGCTGAACGAGCGGCTGGTCGATGTCGGCGCGGTCGCGCTGATCACCGCCGACGAACAGATGCGCGGCGGCAAGGCACTGCCGCTGAAGAACATCGCCGACGAAGCGCTCGCGATGGGCGGCTGCGACGCGGTCAAGGACGTGATCGTCTACCGGCGCACCGGCGGCAAGGTCGCGTGGCAGGAAGGGCGTGACCAGTGGATGCACGAACTGTCCGCCGCCGAGTCGGATCAATGCGCGCCGGAATGGGTCGGCGCCGAGCATCCGCTGTTTATCCTCTACACGTCCGGTTCGACCGGCAAGCCGAAGGGCGTGCAGCACAGCACGGGCGGCTATCTGCTGTGGGCCGCGCAAACCATCAAGTGGACCTTCGACTGGAAACCGAGCGACGTCTTCTGGTGTACCGCCGATATCGGCTGGGTCACGGGACATAGCTATATCGCGTACGGTCCGCTCGCGCTCGGCGCAACCCAGGTCGTGTTCGAAGGCGTGCCTACTTACCCGAACGCGGGACGTTTCTGGGACATGATCGCGAAGCACAAGGTCACGGTGTTCTACACCGCGCCGACGGCGATCCGCTCGCTGATCAAGGCCGCCGAAGCCGATGTGAAAGTGCATCCGAAAAGCTACGACCTCACGTCGTTGCGCGTGATCGGCACGGTCGGCGAGCCGATCAATCCGGAAGCGTGGATGTGGTACTACCAGAACGTCGGCAACGGGCGCTGCCCGATCGTCGATACCTGGTGGCAGACCGAAACCGGCGGACACATGATCACGCCGTTGCCGGGCGCGACGCCGCTGGTGCCGGGCTCGTGCACGCTGCCGTTGCCGGGCATCATGGCGGCCGTCGTCGATGAAACCGGTCAGGACGTGCCAAACGGGCAGGGCGGCTTTCTGGTCGTCAAGCGTCCGTGGCCGGCCATGCTGCGTAACGTGTGGGGCGATCCCGACCGTTACCGTAAGAGCTATTTCCCGGCGGAACTCGGCGGCACGCTGTATCTCGCGGGCGACGGCACGGTGCGCGACAAGGACACCGCGCTATTTCACGATCATGGGCCGTATCGACGACGTGCTGAACGTGTCCGGGCATCGGCTCGGCACGATGGAAATCGAATCGGCGCTGGTGTCGAATCCGATCGTCGCGGAAGCGGCGGTCGTCGGCCGTCCGGACGACACGACCGGCGAAGCCGTATGCGCGTTCGTCGTGCTGAAGCGGGCGCGTCCGGAAGGCGACGAAGCGGTCAAGCTCGCGAACGAACTGCGCGCGTGGGTCGCGAAAGAAATCGGTCCGATCGCGAAGCCGAAAGACATCCGGTTCGGCGAAAACCTGCCCAAGACACGCTCGGGCAAGATCATGCGTCGGCTGTTGCGCTCGCTCGCAAAGGGCGAAGCGATCACGCAGGACGTGTCCACGCTCGAGAATCCCGCGATCCTCGATCAGCTGGGCGAATCGCTGTAAGGCCGCTGGCCGGTTTCAGTCGTGCAACGGCCACGCCGGTGAAGCCATTGCGCGGACAATCCCGATTGTCTGCGCAGTGGCTTTTTGATACATAGGCGCATGGCCGCGCCGCATCCTCATTCCCGTTACCCGTTGCAACCTTCGCCCGAACCGCCTGCGGTGTCGGCAGCGATGGCGTTCGCGCATCGGCGCTACTGGCGCTTCAATATCGCGTTGATCGTCGCGTTGATGGCGATCGGCTTCGTCGTGTCGTTCGTGGTGCCGTTGATCGCGCCTTCGCTGGCGAGCGCGCGCTTCGCCGGTTTCGGCCTGCCGTTCTATCTCGGCGCGCAGGGCGCGATCCTGATCTACGTCGCGCTGATCGTCGTGTATATCGTCGCGATGCAGCGCGCGGATCGTACGCTGCAACGCGCGTTCGATGCCGACGCGGCTTCCGCATCCGCCGCAACATCGGGCGTGAACGGCGAAATCAACGGCCAGTCGAACGACAGCGCCGACAGCGCCGATCCCGACGCGCGGATTTCGCGCCGATGAAGCTCACCCATCGGCTGATCCGTTCCTACGCGCTGTATACGCTCGGCTTTCTGCTGTTTATCTACGTGATGTGGCGCATCGAGCGCGTCAGCGGGCCGGGCGTGTGGATCGGTTACGTGTTCCTGTTCGTGCCGATTGCCGTGTACGCGGTGATCGGTCTGCTGTCGCGCACGTCCGATCTGGTCGAATACTACGTCGCGGGGCGGCGCGTGCCGTCCGCGTTCAACGGCATGGCGACCGCGGCGGACTGGTTATCCGCCGCGTCGTTCATCGGCCTAGCGGGATCGATCTACGCAACCGGCTACGACGGCCTCGCGTATCTGATGGGCTGGACGGGCGGCTACTGTCTGGTCGCCTTCCTGCTCGCGCCGTACGTGCGCAAACTCGCGCGCTACACGATTCCGGATTTTCTCGGCACGCGCTTTTCGAGCAACGCGGTGCGCGGACTCGCGGCGCTGTCCGCGATTCTCTGCTCGTTCGTGTATCTGGTCGCGCAGATTCAGGGCGTCGGGCTGATCGCGACGCGGTTTATCGGCGTCGATTTCGCGGTCGGGATTTTTTGCGGACTGGCGGGGATTCTGGTCTGCTCGTTTCTCGGCGGCATGCGTGCGGTCACGTGGACGCAGGTCGCGCAGTACATCATCCTGATCGCAGCGATCCTGATTCCGGTCTCGATGATCGCGCACAAGGACGGCCTCGGCTGGGTGCCGCAACTCAACTACGGGCGGCTGATGGCGCGTGTCGAGTCGCTCGAACGCGACGTCCGCGATTCGCCCGCCGAACAGCAGGTACGCGACGCCTACCGGCAGGAAGCGGTACGGATGCAGGCCCGGATCGATGCGTTGCCGCAGTCGTTCGTGGCGGAGAAAGCGCGTCTGACGAAGGAAGTCGCGGATATGCGCCGCCATAACGGGCCATTGCGCGAGATCAAGCAGCGCGAGCGCGCGCTCGACGTGTTTCCGCGCGACGCGGCGGCGGCGCGGATCGTGTGGACGCGTCAGCGTGACGAATGGCTGGCGCGCGCCGCGCCGCCCGTGCCGATGGCCGAGCCGTTTCCCGCGACACGCGGCGCGGCGACCTCGGGCACGTCGGCCGCATCCGATGCGCTGGCCGATCAGGACCGCCAGACTCGCGAGCGGAATTTTCTGTCGCTGCTGCTGTGTCTGTCGCTGGGGACGGCGAGCTTGCCGCACATCCTGACGCGCTACAACACCACGACCTCGGTGGCGTCGGCGCGTCGCTCGGTCGGATGGACGCTGTTTTTCGTCGCGCTGTTTTATCTGACGGTGCCGGTGCTCGCCGTGCTGATCAAGTTCGAATTGCTGACGCATCTGGTCGGACATCCGGTCGGCGAATTTCCACAGTGGCTGACGCAATGGTTGCGGGTCGAGCCGAGTCTGATCAGTGTCGTGGACACGAATCACGACGGCCTCGTGCAGTGGAGCGAAATCCGCATGCAGCCGGATATGGTCGTGCTGGCCGCGCCGGAAATCGCGGGGCTGCCGTACGTGATGTCGGGATTGATCGCGGCGGGCGCGCTGGCCGCTGCGCTGTCCACCGCCGATGGTTTGCTGCTGACCATCGCCAACGCGTTGTCGCACGACGTGTACTACCACATGGTCGATCCGACGGCATCGAGTCAGCGTCGCGTGACCATTTCGAAGATTCTGCTGCTGGGCGTGGCGCTGTTCGCGTCGTACGTGGCGTCGCTGAACACGGGCAACATCCTGTTTCTGGTCGGCGCGGCGTTTTCGCTGGCGGCGTCGAGCCTGTTTCCAGTGCTGGTGCTCGGCGTGTTCTGGAAGCGCACGACGCGGCTCGGCGCGGTCGCGGGCATGGTCGCGGGGCTGGTCGTCTGCGTGTACTACATCGTATCGACGTATCCGTTTTTCACGCAACTGACGGGGTTCGCGGGGCCGCGCTGGTTCGGCATCGAGCCGATCAGTTCCGGCGTGTTCGGCGTGCCGGCGGGTTTCGTCGTCGCGATCGCGGTGAGTCTGTTCGATCGCAAACCGGATGCGTACACGCTTGCGCTGGTCGATTACATCCGTCATCCGTGATGCCTGCCACGATGCCATCCGTGACGCGAAGCAGCCGTCAGGTGAGCGCCAGTTCGACGATGCAAACCAGCACGACGACCAGTAAAACCGATGCGAGCGCGAGATCGAACGGGTAGTTCATGTGACGATCACCCTGATTGACTGACGAGGTGCATTCAAGGTACCGCGCGTGCGCGACGACGACTGTTCGGTGGTGAACGAAGTGCGAATTTCGTTTGCCGCGAACGTCGGCGAATGTCTGGGAATGTGAAATCTACAACGCGTGGCCGATGTGTCGCGTAACGGGCGATTCAAGCGTGCGTTTGCTTTCGCGACGTTCGATGTGCGAGGCTTGCCGCGCGCTTTCAGATGCCTGCGATCGAGCCGACAACATGAGCCGAATGAACCTGGCTGGTAAGTTGACGAGTGGGCGGCACGAAAGAAAAAAGCCCCGCATTTGCGGGGCTTTTCACGGGCTGCCGTACGCGGGACGCGCTCAGTGGCAGCGCTTCTCCCAGTGGCCGTGGACGTGCACCTTGTGGCACACGGGATGATGATGGTCGTGATCGTCTGCGAAAGCGGGAGCGCCCGCGCTCAGTGCGATGATGGCGGCGGCAACGGAGAGGATGAGTTTTTTCATGTCGTGGATCGGGTTGGTTGAGGGCAATCGGAGTTCAGCAGGTTTTGTTCCTGGCGGGGAGGGCGCACCTACGTCATCACCGACGCACAAACAAAAACAGGCCGCATAGAGCGGCCTGCTTTCATTGAAACTGTGGCGGAGAGACGGGGATTCGAACCCCGGATAGGTTATTAACCTATACACGCTTTCCAGGCGTGCGACTTAAACCGCTCATCCATCTCTCCGGCGGGACGCGCATTATAACAAACTCTGGGCGCTTCGCACATCTATTGACGACGTGCGTTCTAAACGGCCGGAATCGCGCGCACAAAACAAGCAAAGCAACGCATTCGACACCCACACAAACGCGTCGATCGACGCCGGTCTCAACGCGTTATCTGATCGCGCGATCGCGCGCCCGTGCGATCAACCGTGCGCGGGCGCTGCCGTCGCGACGGGCGCAACGGGTGCAGCTGGCGGCGTCACTTTCGGCGACGTGCCGTTCATCCGGTTCACCGCTTCGCTCAACGCTTGCGCCGCCGCTTGCGCTTGCGTGGATGTCGGCGCGGCGGCCTTCGATGCCTGCGAGCCGGTCGCTTGCGCAACCGGTTTCGCGGCCGGTGTTTGCGCCTGCACGCCAACCGCTGCGCCCGGCGTCGCGCCCGACACTGCGCCTGTCGTCGACGTAGCCGCTTGCGTCGTCGACGCCGCTTTCGGCGTTGCGCCGTGCATCTGGCTGACCGCCTCCGGCAATGCATCGCCGACCGGCTTCGAGTCGTCCATCGACGCCCGGCCGCCATCGCGGAAGAACGCCATTTCCGCCGCCTTGTTCAGCACCAGAATACTGATCCGCCGATTGGTCGGCTCGTCGCTGACATTGCTGTTCAGCGGCAGCACGTCGGACAGACCGCGCACCTGCAACAGCTTGTCTTCACGCATGCCGCCCGTGACCAGCGCGCGACGTGCCGCGTTCGCACGCTCGGACGACAACTCCCAGTTCGAATAGCCGGCCGGACCGCCCGTGTAGGGCACCGCGTCCGTGTGACCGGCGATCGAGATGCGATTGTCCACGTCGTTCAGCGCCGCGCCGATCTGCGTCAGGATGGTCACCGCGTACGCTTCGAGCGCGGAACTGCCGGATGCGAACATCGGCCGCTTCTTCGAATCGACGATCTCGATACGCAAACCTTCGTTCGTGATCGAAATCCGGATCTGATCCTTGAACGCGCGCAATGCCGGCGTGTTCTCGATCAGCGCGGTCAGCTTCGCCTTCAGTTGCTGAAGCCGCGCCATATCGTTTTGCACCATCGGCACCGGTTCGCTGACGCGCGGCGACGGTTCCATCTGCGAGCGTTTGCCATCGCCCGGACGCGAATCGGACAAGTCGCGTCCGCCGCCCTGGATGATGTTCGGTCGTGCGGCCGAGGTGCCTTCCGGCCCGCCGAACAGACTCGACAGCGGCGTGTTGAAGTAATCCTCGATGCCTTGCTTGTCGAACTTCGACGTCGATCCAAGCAGCCACATCAACAGGAAAAACGCCATCATCGCCGTCATGAAGTCGGCATAGGCGATCTTCCACGCACCGCCGTGATGGGCGTGCTCGCCGTGACCTTTCTTGTTTCGGCGCAAGACGATGGTCTCGATCTTCGGCGTTTCGCCTTCTTTCTGCCTGCCAGCCATGAACGTGATTCCGTGAGAGTAGCGTTGACGAAGCGACCCGCGTTACGCGGCCTTCGGCGTCTTGGTGGCGCGCACGGCGTCGTCCAGTTCCTTGAAGCTCGGACGATCTGCGGTGAACAGCATCTTGCGACCGAACTCGACGGCGATCGGCGGCGCGTAGCCGTTCAGCGACGCCAGCAGCACCGCCTTCACGCACTGGTACGGCTTGGCTTCCTGTGCGCCTTTCGCGTTCAGCAGATCTGCGACCGGACCCATGAAACCGTACGCGAGCAAAATCCCGAGGAACGTGCCGACCAGCGCGCCCGCGATCATTTCACCCAGCACCGCCGGCGGCGCGCCGACCGATGCCATCGTGTGAACCACGCCCATCACGGCCGCAACGATGCCGAATGCGGGCAAGCCGTCGGCCATCTTCTGGATCGCGTTCGCGGCGATCCCCGATTCCGCGTGGTGGGTGGCGAGCTCCTCGTCCATCAGATCCTGCATCTCGATCACGTTGATATTGCCGCTCGACATCATCCGCAGATAGTCGACCAGGAACTCGAGCAGGTGATGATCGTGCAGCACGTGCGAATACTTCTGGAACAGCGCGCTCGACTCCGGATCTTCGACGTCCGCTTCGAGCGCCATCATCCCTTCCTTGCGCGCTTTCTGGAGCAGCTCATAAAGCAGCGCGATCAGTTCGATGTACTTGTCTTTCGAATACGCAGCGCCCTTGAACATCGTCGGCAGGGCCTTTACGGTTTTCTTCAGCGTGCTGACCGGATTGCTGACGACGAATGCGCCCAGAGCCGCGCCGAAAATACACAGCAACTCGAACGGCTGCATCAGCGCGGCCAGATGGCCCCCTTCGGCGACGAAGCTGCCGATCACCGAGCCGATCACGACTACCCAACCAATCACTACGAACATGTCTTTCTCTCCATTCCCTGCGGGGAGCCGCCCTGATGCGTCAATATGTCGGACGGCATACGCGTCGGGGATCCTATTGCATCGCTTCTTTCCGCAGCGATCGGCATGCGTTGCCGGTCCTGCGAGAAAAAGCACTTTTTACTGATCCCTGACACGCTTGCGCGCCCAGTTCCGTGTCTATGTGCTATCGGCATGTTTACGCTTTGCTGAAGTGTCAAAATTACCGATCCCGTCGGCGATCCCCTTGTTTAACGTTTGCGCGTTCTGCTAAATGTCGAACAGATGTCGGCGACGGCGGCCGGGAACATCCGTTGCAACGTTTTGGGGTGCCATTCCGTCAAACCATCACGAACCATTTGCACAGGAGATTTTTATGCGCGCGCATTCGACTCCCGATCCGACCACGCCCGAAAAAAATCCGCCGGCGGAGCTTCCGGACACCGCTCCGCCGTATGAAGAGCCGGAAAATCCGGTGCCGCCGGTCAGGGACCCCGAACCGCATCCGGGGATAGGCGCGGTGGGCGAACCGTCGTCGGTCAGCGCGCTGGGTTCGATCGGCGCCGATGTCGATGATGGCGATACGCCGGACTGACGCATTTCAGAAGGCAACGGCACCTACACGGGCAACAGCGCGCAGCGCTCGCGTCGAGACGCTGCGTGACGCGATGAAATTCGCGGTAAGGAAGTGCGCCTGACGTCGTCACGACAGCCGGGCAGGAGGGTTCCGCCGTGGACGATCTGTACCGTCGGCGCGAGCAGATGATCGACCGGCAAATCGTCGCGCGCGGGATCACCGATACCCGCGTGATCGACGCGATGCGCCGCGTGCCGCGCGAGCGTTTCGTCGCGCGTTCGTTGCTGCCGTTCGCCTACGACGACACCCCGTTGCCGATCGAAGCCGGGCAAACCGTATCGCAGCCGTATATGGTCGCGTGGATGTTGCAATCGGCGTCGCTGGCGGCGTCGGATCGCGTGCTGGAGATCGGCACGGGGTCCGGTTATGCCGCGGCGGTGATGGCGTCGCTCGTCGCGCAGGTTGACACGATCGAGCGGCATCGCGAACTCGCGGAGCGTGCGCGTGAGCGGCTCGCCGATCTGGGTTGCGGCAACGTGATCGTGCATATCGGCGACGGCACGCTCGGGCTGCCGTCGGCCGCGCCGTTCGACGCGATCATCTCGACAGCCTGCGGTCCCGATGTGCCGACTGCGTGGCGCGCGCAACTCGCGCGCGGCGGTCGTATCGTGATGCCGGTCGGCGATACCGACCGGATGCAACGGCTGATTCGCGTGATGTACGGCGAAGGCGGCGAAGAACAGCGACGCGATCTCGGCGGCGTGCGATTCGTGCCGCTGATCGGTGAAGAGGGCTGGCCCGACGCGTCGCAAACCGACGTGGAAGACGGGCTGCGTTCGCACTTCGGAAGCGATTTCCTGCGACGCCATTTCAGGCGCAATTGATGGTCCGCCAGCCGCATTCGATCCGCGCTTACCGGTCCGCGCGCCACCGATGTACGAAATGCAACGGGCTTGTCCTTTCTACCGTTCGGCCGAACGGTTCGCGCGGCGGTGTATCAGCGTTCCTGCGAATTGCACCATTGCACAGCCCACGTGTGCGCGAACGCGACCGCATCGTCTTTCGACGAGAACACCGCGAGATCTCCGGATTGATGCGTCTTGCCGGGACGGTCGTCTTTTACCGCATGCGGCGTGACCGTGGCACGCGCGAAATACTCGCCGTCGGCGGCGCGCGGGGTGCAATTGATGTGGAAGGTCTTGTAGCGAAACTGCATGGCGAACCTCCGGAACCGGTGTTCACTGCGATGGCGAAGCTTGCGCAGTTATACCAGGCGAGGCGCGCTTTTGATGTAAGGGTAAACGGAGCGCCCGCCGCCTGCCGCACCCGGGGGCGCGGCAGGCGGCGGGCAGCCAACGTGCAGCCGAAGCGGATCGCACGCATCGTCGTGGCAGGCAGCCACGGTCGCGACCCGCCTCACCGTAAAGCGAAGCCGGTCGTTGCGATCAGTTGCTGTTGTTGCCCGGCGTTGCCTGGGTCGGATTGCCCATCGTATCGGTCGTGTGCGTGTTGCTGTTCACGCCGGCCTTCGAGCCTTTCTTCATCGCCGTGCCCTTGTGAGCCTTCGAGTTCGGCGAGCCGGCGCTCATCCCGCTGTCGGAATTCGTCGCGCCCGGTGTGCCGTACCCGCTGGTCGTGTCGTTCATATGATTCATCGCGGGCTTCGCGCCCGTGCCGACGCTCGACGGACCGCCTCCGGCACCGCCGCCAGCCTGAGCAAATGCGCCGCCCGACAGCGCCAGCGCGGCGACTGCTGCGAGAATCTTGTGGGTTGTCTTGTTCATGATCCGTCCTCCTTGGGTTGACAGGAATTCAGGCCGATTGAAATCGCCTGGACGACTATTCCTGCGCAATCACCGTGCCGCGCAATCAACCGCGACCGCCGCGCGCGATCTCGTCGCCCGCACGATGCGGCAGACGCAAGGTGACCGGAATCGATGCGAACGAGCACAAGCCGACCACCAGAAACGCGGGCCAGAAATCGGACCAGGTAATCGCCGCGTGACCGTGCAGCGCACGCGAAATCTGCAATACGATCCCGCCGATCGTCACGCCGAGTCCGAGCGACATCTGCTGAACCACGCTGCCGAGACTGGTCGCGCGGCCGATGTCGCGGCTTTCGATTTCCGCATACGTCAGCGAATTGAGGCTGGTGAACTGCAACGCGGGAAAGAAGCCGCCCAACAGCACCACGGTCCAGATCACCCACGTCGGCGTGCCGGGAAAGAACAGCCCGCACGCGGCGATCGCGATGCCGGACAGCGCCGCGTTGACGGTCAGCACGCGGCGAAAGCCGAAGCGCCGCAGCATCCGCGACGCCATCGTCCGCATAAACATTCCGCCGAACGCCGACGCGCACGTGATCAGCCCGGACTCGAACGCGGTGCGTCCCAGGCCCTCCTGCAACACCAGCGGCAACAGAAACGGCACCGCGCCGAGGCCGATGCGAAACAGCGAGCCGCCGAGCACGCTGGCCTGAAACGTCGGGATGCGGAAGAAGCGTAGATCGAGCAGCGGCAACGTGACCCGTTGCGCGTACAACCAGTACGCGCCGAGCAGGATCGCACCGCTCGCGATCATCGTGAACGCGGTGCGTTCCGACATCAGCGTGTCGCCGACCATCGACAGCCCGAGCAGCAGCAACGACGCGCCGCCCGCCGACAGCACGAAGCCGATCCAGTCGAGCGGGCCGGGATGCGGTTCGCGCGTATTGGCGATCAGTGTCTGTTGGTCAGATAGATGCCGAGGATGCCGACCGGCACGTTGATAAAGAAGATCAGCCGCCAGTGCAGATAGGTCGTGATGAACCCGCCGAGCAGCGGTCCGGCTGCCGGGCCGAGCATGGCCGGCACGCTCAGATAGTTCATCGCGCGGATAAATTCGGACTTCGGCACGACGCGGAAAATGATGATCCGTCCGACCGGCACCATCATCGCGCCGCCGACGCCTTGCAGAAAGCGCGCGGCCGTAAAAGGCACGAGTGAACTGGACGCCGCGCAGAGCAGCGAACCGGTGACGAAGATGCCGATCGCGGTGCGAAACACGGTTCGCGCGCCGAAGCGGTCCGCCAGCCAGCCGCAAACGGGGATGAACACACCGAGCCCGAGCACGTAGCTCGTCACGGCGATTTTCAGCGAGACAGGGTCCTGTCCGAAGTCGCGTGCCATCGAGGGCAGCGCGGTCACGATGACGTTGGCGTCCACCGCTTCCATGAACATCGCGCAGGCGACGATCAGCGGGGCAATCAATGCTTTATTTGATATCGACATCGAAGCAGCAGTCCGGAGAGCGGCGGCAGAGTCGCGATTATGGCATTGGGGACCGAAGCGATGTCGTGGGGTTTGCACGTGTCGCGCGAACCGCCGCGCGACACGTGCTCGCGTTCGCGCGACGCATCACGGCCGCGCGACGGCTGAGCAATCAGGCGAGGCCGCCGTTTGCACGGAGCACCTGGCCGTTGACCCAGCCCGCATCCGCGCCCGCAAGGAACGACACCACCGACGCGATATCGTCCGGCTGGCCGAGCCGTTGCAGCGGCGGCATTTTCGCGAAGGTCTGGACCTGCTCGTCGGTCTTGCCGTCAAGGAACAGCGACGTCGCAATCGGGCCGGGCGCGACCGCGTTCACGGTGATGTTGCGGCCGCGCAATTCCTTCGCGAACACATGCGTGAACGATTCGACCGCCGCCTTCGTCGCGTTGTAGATCGCGTAGCCGGGCATGTTCAGCGCCAGCGTCGTGCTGGAGAAGTTGACGATCCGGCCGCCGTCGTTCATCCGGTCGGCGGCTTCGCGCAGCGTGTTGAAGGTGCCGCGCACGTTGATCGCGAAGGTGCGGTCGAACAGCGCGTCGCTGGTGTCGGCGAGCGGCACCGTCTTCAGGATGCCCGCGTTGTTGACGAGCACATCGACCTTGCCGAGTTCCTGTTCGGCGACGTCGAACATCCGGCGCACGGCGTCGGCGCTGGCGACGTCGGCCTGTACGGCAATGGCGCGGCCGCCGTTTGCGTTCAGTTGTGCGACCAGCGCGTCGGCTTCGGCCGGGCTGGACGCGTAATTGACGACGACCGCGAAGCCGTCGGCGGCGAGGCGTTGCGCGATGGCGGCGCCGATCCCGCGCGACGCGCCGGTGACGATGGCGACGCGTGCACGGTCGGATTGGGCTGCGTGAGGCGTGGTGTTCATGGCGAGTGTCCTGTGCGTGATGGCTGTGGCTGCCGGAGGGCTAACGGGTGACGTTGAACTGTCGTAGTGCGTGAGAAGTATGATGAACCGATTCGCCGCATTGATAATCACGTGCGAATGGGTATCATCGTTCCATCTGCTTTAACAATCACCGGCCAATTACCCCATCAACCCCGGAAACGCCAGTCATGGATCGCTTCGAGGAAATGCGCGTGTTTATCCGGATCGCGGAGCGCCGGAGCTTCACCCAGGCCGCCGACGATCTCCAGATTCCGCGCGCGACCGTCACCAATCTGCTCAAACGCCTCGAACAGCGGCTCGGCACGCGGCTGCTCGAACGCACCACGCGCACGGTGCGGTTGACGCAGGACGGCGACGCCTATTACCGGCGCTGCGTGCGTCTGGTCGCGGACATGGAGGAGGCCGAAGGCGCGTTTCGCGATACCGCGCCGAAAGGGCTGCTGCGCGTGAATCTGCAAGGCACGCTCGCGCGGCATTTCGTGGTGCCCGCGTTGCCCGGATTTCTCGGACGTTTTCCGGAAATCGAACTGCATATGGGCGAGGACGACCGGCTGGTCGATCTGGTGCGGGAGGGGATCGATTGCGTGTTGCGCGCGGGGAGTTTGCAGGATTCGTCGATGGTCGGGCGGCGCGTGGCGACGCTGGCGCAAGTCACGATCGCGAGTCCGGCGTATCTGGCGAAATACGGCGAGCCGTCGGACCCGTCGGAGTTGGCCGCGATGTCGGTGCATCGCGCGGTCAACTATATGTCGAGCGCGACCGGCAAGGCGGTGCCGCTCGAATTCACCATCGACGACCGGGTGAGCGCGTTGCACCTGCCGTCGGCGGTGTCGGTGACGGGCGCGGATCTGTATGCGGGCGCGGCGATCGCCGGTCTGGGAATGGTGCAGGTGCCGCGTTACCGCGTCGCGAACGAACTCGCCAGCGGTCAGTTGAAAGTGATCCTCGCCGATTTCCCGCCGCCGCCGATGCCGGTTTCGGTGCTGTATCCGCAGAGCCGCCAGCTGTCGTCGCGAGTGCGGGTGTTCGCGCAATGGCTGCGCGAGATCTTCGAAACGGCGGGCTGAACGTCACGCTGCCCGCCGTGCATTTCGACGCGTCCGTCGATTGCGCAGCGTCACGCTTCGACGGGATTCAGACCGTCGCCGCGTCGTTCGTCGGGAACAGCGCGCGGCGCGTTTCGTCGTCGAATTCGACTTTCAGCGTCAACGTGTCTTTCAGCGCGTGCGCACGCGCAGCAGCCGGACGCGCCGAGATTTCATCGACCAGTCGTTTGACGTTCGGATAGGCGCTCAATCCTGCTTCGCCGAGGATGTAGCCCGCGAAATTCGCCCAGCCCCACAACGCGATATCGGCGATCGAATACTCGTCGCCGGCCAGATACCTCGACGTGGCGAGCCGCGCATCCAGCACGCGATAGTGACGTTCGACCTCCTTCAGATAGCGGTTGCGCGCATACGGAAGCGGTGTCGGCGCGTGGTGCAGAAAGTGCACGGCCTGACCGGAAAACGGCGACAGGCCGGTCGCGACGAACATCAGCCACGACAACGCCTGTGCGCGTTCGGCGGCGTCGTCGGGCAACAAGCGGCCGTGCTTCAGCGCCAGATGCAGCAGGATCGCGTGGGAGTCGAATACCGTCACGCCGTCATCGACGATCGCGGGCACTTTCGCATTCGGATTGATCGACAGAAACCCGGGACGATGCTGCTCGCCCTTGAACGTATCGACCGCGACGAGCTTGAACGGCGTGTGCAGTTCTTCGAGCATCAACGCGACTTTCATCGGGTTCGGCGACGGGTGAAAATAAAAGCTCAGCATGGCAATTCCTTGAAGTAGGGACGAGGCGGGTCACGACCGTGACGCGGCAGGCCGCGCGGTCGAACGGACAGACGGCGCTCGCCTCGGGGCACGCCGTCCGGTATCGGTAATGGGAAAAGAAAGCTGGCCGGTGCGGCGCCGCGCGATCTATCGGCCGGGCGTCGTCGGGTCAGACGCCGGGGATGTCAGCGGCGTCACGCCGCCGCCGAGTCGCGCGCGATCGTGCGGCGCGTCGAAGTCCTGCACGGGGCCGAGCGGCACGATGCCGGTCGGGTTCACGCTGCGATGACTGGCGTAGTAATGACGCTTGATATGCTCGAAATTCACGGTCGCGGCGATGCCGGGCAACTGGTAGATATCACGCGTATATGCGGCCAGATTCGGGTAATCCGAAATGCGCCGCAGATTGCATTTGAAGTGACCGAAATAGACCGCGTCGAAGCGGATCAGCGTCGTGAACAGACGGATATCCGCTTCGGTCAATCGCGCGCCGGTCAGAAAGCGCTGCGTGGCGAGCGTCGCGTCGAGCCAGTCGAGCGTGTCGAACAGCGGCACGACCGCTTCCTCGTACGCCTGTTGCGTGGTGGCGAATCCGGCGCGATAGACGCCGTTGTTCAGCGTGTCGTACACACGCGCATTGATCGCGTCGATCTGGTCGCGTAGCGCCGCCGGATAGAAATCGCCGGGCGTGGCGCCGAGCGGATCGAACGCCGAATTCAGCATCCGGATGATCTCCGACGACTCGTTGTTGACGATCGTATTGCGCTGTTTGTCCCACAGCACCGGCACGGTGACGCGGCCTGTATAGCGCGGGTCGGCGGCGGTATAGACGTCACGCATGAATTGCGCGCCGTTGACCGGGTCGGGCACCACGCCCGCGCCGTCCGCGAAGGTCCAGCCGTCTTCGAGCATCAGCCAGTGCACCACCGACACGTCGATCATCGCGTCCAGCCCCTTCAGCGCGCGGACGATCAGGCTGCGATGCGCCCACGGACACGCGAGGCTCACGTACAGGTGATAGCGCCCCGGCTCGGCCCGGAAGCCGCCTTCGCCGCTTGGGCCGGCTGCGCCGTCGGCGGTGATCCAGCTACGAAACGACGCGTCTTTGCGCACGAACCGGCCACCCGTGGATGTCGTGTCGTACCAGCGATCCTGCCATTTTCCATCCACTAACAAGCCCATGACGATGCTCCGTTGACGATGCGTGACGACACTTTACTGTGCCGGATTCGACGAATGTGCGGCAAGCGACTGCGTCGGCGTATTGATGAAGCGCACGATCGCGTCGATTGTCTGACCGGGCGCTTCTTCCATCAGCCAATGCCCCGAGCCTTCGACGATCACGCCATCGACATGGGTATCCACTTGACGCGCCTGATTGATCAGGAAGTTGCCCGACGCCTTTTCACCGGCGAGCACCAGCATCGGCATGGTCAGCGGCGTCTTCGCGAATCCCGCGAAATCCTGTGCATCTTGCGGGAACGCGTGGAAGTACTCGAAACCCGCTTTCATCCGCCCCGGTTGTGCGTACGCGGCCGCATACCGGCGACGGTTCGCTTCGGACACCGAGTGCTTCGGATCGGCGGCGAAATCGTTCCAGAAGTGCTCGAAGTAGATTCGTTCGCGTCCTTGCACCAGCGCGAGCGGCGTCGTGCCGTAGAAATTGAAGTGCCACTTGTCACGCAGCAACCAGACCTGCTGCCAGTCGCCGACGCCCGGCAGAAACGCATCCATCAGCGTGATGGTTTCGACTTCGTCCGGATACTGCGCGGCGTACGCATACGCGACCATCAGGCCGATATCGTGTCCGACGATCTTCACCTTGCGATAACCGAGTTGCTTGACCAGCGCGTGGATGTCCTGCGCCATGGTCTTCTTGTCGTAGCCGTCGGCTGGGATGCCCGAGGTGCCCGCGCCGCGCAGGTCCGGCGCGATCACGACGCGGCAGTCGTCGAGGCGGCCGATCAGCGGCAACCACATATGGCTGGTTTCCGCGTAACCGTGCAGCAGGATCACCGGCGTCTGGTCGCCCTGACCGGCTTGCAGATAATGAAGCCGCACGCCGTTCGCGTCGACGGTGTGTTCGTGAATCGCGGGCGCGGCCGGTGCCGCATTGGCATTTGCATGCAATGCGCCGGCCAGCACCAGCGCCGTGCCGAGGATTCGTCCAAGCTGTCCAATGCGGTCAATCAGGTTCATGACACTCTCCGATACGTTTGACATGAACGCATGTTGAGCTTTCGGATGCGGTTTGCCGTACCATCATTCCGACGAACTCGTTCGAAGGAGTTGCACATGTTGTCGGAAGACGAACTGGGCTTGCTGGAGGCGATCCGCGACAGCGGCAGCCTGTCGCGCGCGGCGGCGCGGCTCGGTAAAGCGCCGTCCACGGTGTCGCACGCGGCGCGGCAACTGGAAACGCGGTTCGACGCGCTGCTGTTCGATCGCCGCCGCTACCGGCTGCAACTGACGCCCGCCGGTCAGTTGCTCGCCGACGAAGCCGCGCGCCTGATGCAGGACGTCGCGCGGATGACGCAACGCGTCCGGCAAATTGCGAGCGGCTGGGAAGACCGTCTGTGGATCGTCACCGACGAGATCCTCGAATTCGACACGCTGATGCCGGTCGTGCGCGCGTTCGACGGCTTGCAGTCGGGCGTCAAGCTGCGCATCACCACCGAAGTGCTGGGCGGCACGTGGGAAGCGCTGCGCGACGGCCGCGCGGACCTGATCGTCGGCGCGACCAACGAGCCGCCCGCGATTCCCGGACTGCGCTGGTTCGAACTCGGCGTGATGGAGTGGGCGTTCGCGGTGTCGCCGCGTCATCCGCTGGCGGCCGAAAAAGGCCCGTTGCGACGCGAGCGGATCGCCGCGCATCGCGCGGTGGTGGTCGCCGATTCCGCCCGTACCACGGCCGCGCGTGCTTACGGGCTGGTAGGCGGACAGCCGTCGCTCGCGGTGCCGGGCATGCGCGCCAAAATCGCCGCGCAGCGCGAAGGGCTGGGCGTCGGATGGGTGCCGCGTCATCGGGTGGCGTCGTTGCTCAAGCGCGGCGAGCTGGTCGAAAAGCCCACCGCCGATCCGCGCGAGCCGAACGTGCTGTACGTCGGCTGGCGCGGCGATCAGGAAGGCCGCGCATTGCAATGGTGGCTCGATCAGCTGCGTCAGCCGCGCCTCGCCAAACGGCTCGTGCAGGGCCTCGACCTGTTCGCCTGACCGCGTCGCGAACCCAGGCGCACGGCAGGCGCACAGCCGGCCCGCCGCCGAATCGTGGGATCATGGCGCGTTCGACGCGAGGCGCTTTGCCGCGCGGAATCTGCAATAAAGACGAAGGAGTGCGGAGATGATCGATGGGCTCGTAAGCGGGCGGTTGTACGGCGAGGCGCAAATCCGCACCGGACAGAACGGCACGCGTTTCGTGAAGTGCAAGGTACGGGCGACCGCCGGTGACGGCGACACGCTGTTCGTCAACGTGATCGCGTTCGACGACACCGTGCAGGCGGCGTTGCTCGAACTGTCGGACGCGGACTCGGTGGCGCTGACCGGCGCGCTGACGCCGAAGGTCTGGACCGACCGCAACGGCCTCGTCAAACCCGCGCTCGATATGGTCGCGCACGGCTTGCTGACGTCGTACGAATTGCGCCGCAAGCGCAATACGTTGAGCGGCAATCCGCCCAACGACCCGCTGCCCGGCGAGGACGTGGACGACGGCGGTTGATCGTGCCGGACGGTACGCGATCGTGCCGTGCAGACTGTATAAACATACAGTATAGTGTCCGCCTGAAATCCTTCGGCGACGCCGGTGTGCAACCGGCACCACGCATCGCCGTCCGCGCGCCGCACCCGGTCGCGCGAACGGCGAGCCGGCGCCGCTCCGGCGGGCACGCCACGTGCCGCTAGCGAGACTTGACCCACTCATTCAGACGGTCGGACAAATTGGCATCCAACGGTAAAAACGGCAAACACGGCTCCTCCCACGACATGCGCGCGACCGGCGCCGACGGCGCGAACGCGCCCGAAGCAACGCCCGACACGCCGCACAGCAAGACGGGCGGCACGATCCGGATTCGCGGCGCGCGTCAGCACAATCTGAAGAACGTCGATCTCGACCTGCATACCGGTCAGATGACGGTCGTCACGGGGCCGTCCGGTTCCGGCAAGTCGAGCCTCGTATTCGACACGCTGTACGCCGAAGGGCAGCGGCGCTATGTCGAAACCTTCAGCGCGTACGCGCGGCAGTTTCTCGACCGGATGGACCGTCCGCAAGTGGACCGGGTCGACGGCGTGCCGCCTGCCATCGCGATCGACCAGACCAATCCGGTGCGCAGTTCGCGCTCCACGGTCGGCACGATGACCGAGTTGAACGACCATCTGAAGCTGCTTTACGCGCGCGCGGCCGAACTGTTCGACAAAAAGACCGCGCAACCGGTCCGTCACGACTCGCCCGAAACGATTTACGCCGACCTGCTCGCGCGCACCGAAGCCGACGATCCTCGCATCGCGATCACGTTCCCGGTCGAACTCCCCGACACCGCCACCGACGACGAAGTCGCGCAATGGCTGTCCGCGAGCGGCTATACGCGCGTCCAGGCGCAGCGCGCTGTGCAGACGCCCACCGGGCCGCGCAAGCTGCTCGACGTGGTCGCCGACCGTTTCCGTCTGCGTCAGGTCGACAAAGCCCGCGTGCTCGAAGCGATCGAAGCGTCGCTGAAGCGCGGCGGCGGCCGGGTCGATGTGTACGTGTTGCCGCCCGCGCAGGAAGGCGCGGCGTCACCGGACGCGCCGCAGATCTGGCGCTTTTCCACCGGGCTGCACAATCCCGACAGCGACCTGCGCTACGCCGATCCTCAACCCGCGCTGTTCTCGTTCAATTCGGCCTACGGCGCGTGCGAAACCTGCCGCGGCTTCGGTCGGGTGATCGGCGTGGATCTGGGGCTGGTGATCCCCGACGCGCGCAAAACGCTGCGCGGCGGCGCGATCAAGACGCTGCAAACACCCGCGTGGAAAGAGGCGCAAGACGACCTGCTGCGTTACGCGGCGAAGGCCGGCGTGCGCGCGGGGGTGCCGTGGTCCGAGTTGACGCAGAAAGAGCGCGACTGGGTGATCGAAGGATCGCCGGACTGGAACGGCAAGTGGGAAACGCACTGGTACGGCGTGAAGCGCTTTTTCGGCTATCTGGAGTCGAAGGCGTACAAGATGCATATTCGCGTGCTGCTGTCGAAATATCGCAGCTACACGCCGTGCGAAACCTGCGGCGGCGCGCGTCTGAAGACGGAATCGCTGCTGTGGCGTCTGGGCAGCAAGCCGAACGCCGACGCCGTGCTGCCGGCCGCGAAGCGTTTCATGCCGCGCGGCGTCGACTGGCAGCAGCCGCAACTCGAAGCGTTGCCCGGTCTGACCGTGCACGATCTGATGCTGCTGCCGATCGAGCGCATCCGCCGGTTTTTCGACGACATCACGTTGCCGTCCGCATTGCTCGACGACGCGCTGAAACTGCTGCTCGCCGAAGTGCGAACGCGCCTCAAATATCTGTGCGACGTCGGGCTCGGCTATCTGACGCTGGACCGCCAGAGCCGCACGCTGTCGGGCGGCGAAGTGCAACGGATCAACCTGACCACCGCGCTCGGCACGTCGCTGACCAAGACGCTGTTCGTGCTCGACGAGCCGAGCATCGGCCTGCATCCGCGCGACCTGAACCGGATCGTCGAAGCGATGCACCGGCTGCGCGACGCGGGTAATACGCTGGTCGTGGTCGAGCACGATCCGTCGGTGATGCTGGCGGCGGACCGGCTGATCGACATGGGCCCCGGCCCCGGCGAGCGCGGCGGCACGATCATCTACGACGGCGAGCCGAACGCGATCCGTTCGTCCGGCACGCTGACCGGCGAATACCTCGGCGGCCGCCGTCATGTCGCGGACGCCGCGCACTGGACGTCGCGTCCGGTCACGCCCGACACGCCGCGCATCACGCTCGAAGGCGCAAGCCAGCACAACCTGCAGGACGTCACCGTCGAGATTCCGCTCGGGCATCTGGTGGTGGTCACGGGTGTGTCCGGCTCCGGCAAATCCACGCTGATCCAGGACGTGCTGTATCCGGCCATGGCGCGCCAGCTCGGCGTCGCGACGGAATCGCCGGGCGCGTTCCGCAGCCTGAGCGGCGCGGAGCAGATCGACGAAGTGGTGTTCGTCGATCAGTCGCCGATCGGCAAGACCGCGCGCTCGAATCCGGCCAGCTACGTCGGTGCGTTCGACGAAATCCGCAAGCTGTTCGCGAAGGCGCCGCTTGCGCTGCAACGCAGCTATACGGCGGGCATGTTCAGCTTCAATTCGGGCGACGGCCGGTGTCCGACCTGCGGCGGCTCGGGCTTCGAACATATCGAAATGCAGTTTCTGAGCGACGTCTATCTCCGGTGTCCGGATTGCGACGGCCGTCGTTATCGCGCGGAACTGCTGGAGGTGAAGATCGAGCGCGGGGCGCCGTCGCGTGCATTGAGCATCGCCGACGTGCTGGAACTGACGGTCAGCGAAGCGGCGGCGTATTTTTCCGCTGACGCCGAAGTGCTGCGCGTGCTGCAACCTATCGTCGATGTCGGTCTGGAATACGTGAAGCTCGGTCAACCGGTGCCGACCTTGTCGGGCGGTGAAGCGCAGCGTCTGAAACTCGCGGGTTTCCTCGCCGAAGCCGCGCAGACGCGTAGCGCGCGCGGCGCGAAGAAAGTGCCGCAGCGCCTGTTCATGTTCGACGAACCGACCACCGGTCTGCATTTCGACGACATCGCGAAGCTGATGCAGGCGTTCGGCAAGCTGCTCGCGAGCGGCCACTCGCTGATCGTGATCGAGCATAACCTCGACGTGATCCGCGCGGCGGACTGGCTTATCGATCTCGGCCCCGAAGGCGGCGACGGCGGCGGGCGCGTGCTGTGCGCGGGCACGCCCGACGACGTCAAGCTGTGTCCCGGATCGCATACCGGCGAAGCGCTGGTGCATTACGACCGGGCGATGGGCGTGCCGCTGGATACCCCGGAAGCGCGCGACGCCGGCTCGCACGGGATGCCGTTGCAGACCGCGCTGAGCGCGGCGCGGGCGCGGCGCGCGATCGAAGGCGAAGACGTGGTGCGGATCGTCAACGCGCGCGAACACAACCTGAAAGCGCTCGACGTCGATATTCCGCACGGCAAGTTCAACGTGATTACCGGCGTGTCCGGGATCGGGCAAGTCCACGCTCGCGTTCGACATCCTGTTCCACGAAGGGCAGCGTCGCTATCTGGAATCGCTGAACGCGTATGCGCGCTCCATCGTGCAACCGGCCGGCCGTCCGGAAGTGGACGCCGTCTACGGGATTCCGCCCACGGTCGCGATCGAGCAGCGTCTGTCGCGCGGCGGCCGCAAGAGCACGGTGGCGACCACGTCGGAAGTCTGGCATTTCCTGCGGCTGCTGTACGTGAAGCTCGGCTTGCAGCACTGCATTCACGACGGCACGCCGGTCACCGCGCAGAGCGTCGAATCGATCGCGGCGCAGTTGCTGCGCGATCACAAGGGTGAACACGTCGGGCTGCTCGCGCCGCTGGTCGTCAACCGCAAGGGCGTCTATACCGACCTCGCGAAGTGGGCGAAGGCGCGCGGCAATACGCATTTGCGCGTGGACGGCGAGTTCGTGCCGGTGGACCCGTGGCCGAAGCTCGACCGCTTCCGCGAACACACGATCGAACTCCCGGTCGCGGATCTCGTCGTGTCGGCGGACAACGAGGCCGCACTGCGCGCCGCGCTCGACGCGACGCTCGAAGTCGGCAAGGGCGTGATGCATCTGCTGTCGCCGCTCGACGGTTTGCAGGACAAGCTGCACAGCGGTAAAAGCACGCTCGGTCTCGGCACGCTGAAGGTGCTGTCCACCCGGCGCGCATGTCCGGTGTGCGGCACGAGCTACCCGGAACTCGATCCGCGGATGTTCTCGTACAACAGCAAGCACGGCTGGTGCACCACCTGCGTCGGCACGGGCCTCGCGTTGACGCGCGAACAGCGCGCCGCCTACGACGACACCGTGACCGTCGACGACAATCGCGGCCGCGAGCAGAGCTTGCCGTCGGAGGAAGTGGAACCGGAAGGTCTCGCCGACGAACCGTGTCCGGATTGTCAAGGCACGCGTCTGAACGACATCGCGCGTGCGGTCACGTTCGACGCGCAGGCCATCGTCGATGTCGCGCGATGGACCGTCAGCGACACGCGCAAATGGATCGACGCGCTGGCGCTGACGGGCCGTGAAGCGGATATCGCGCGTGACGTGGTCAGCGAGATCGGCAGCCGTTTGCAGTTTCTCGAAGAAGTCGGGCTCGGTTATCTGAGTCTGGATCGGGCCGCGCCGAGCCTGTCGGGCGGCGAGGCGCAGCGCATCCGTCTGGCCGCGCAGCTGGGCAGCAATCTGCAAGGCGTCTGCTATGTGCTCGACGAGCCGACCATCGGCCTGCATCCGCGCGACAACCAGATCCTGCTGAACGCGTTGAAAAAGCTCGGCGATAAAGGCAATACGCTGGTCGTCGTCGAACACGACGAAGACACCATTCGTCGCGCGGACCACATCATCGATATCGGGCCGGGCGCGGGCAAGCGCGGCGGCACGCTGGTCGCGCAGGGCGACGTCGCGGCGCTGTCCGCGCAACCGGATTCGCTGACCGGGCAGTTCCTCGCGCGTCCGATCGTCCATCCGTTGCAGCCGCGCCGGCCGGTTGCGGCGGCGTCGAAGAAATCGGCGGCGGTGCCGGAACAGTGGCTGACCGTGCACGGCGCAAACCTGCACAATCTGCGCGATGTCACCGTGGGTGTGCCGCTGTCGCGGCTGGTGGTGGTCACGGGTGTCAGCGGCTCGGGCAAGTCCACGTTGGCGCGTGATGTGCTGATGACCAATCTGCTGGATGCGGTGGGGCGTTCGGTGCTGTCGTCACCGGCCACGCGGCGTGCGCGCAAGGCCGCATCGGACGACACCGCGCCCGCCGCGAACCGTCGCAGCAGCGTGCTCGCGCGCAGTGCGCCGCGCGCGCAACTGAATGTCACGCATCAGTGGCAAGGTTGCGAATCGGTGACGGGTTGGGAAACCATTGACCGCGTGCTCGAAGTCGATCAGACGCCGATCGGCAAGACGCCGCGCTCGTGTCCGGCCACGTATATCGGCGTGTGGGACGCGATCCGCAAGCTGTTCGCGGGCACGCTCGAAGCACGTGCGCGCGGCTACAGCGCGTCGCGGTTCTCGTTCAATACCGGCGACGGACGATGCCCGGCCTGCGAAGGGCAGGGCGTCAGAACGATCGGCATGAGCTTCCTGCCCGACGTGAAGGTCGGTTGCGACGTCTGTCACGGCCAGCGCTTCAATCCGGAAACGCTCGCGGTGACGTGGCGCGGCAAGAATATCGGCGACGTGCTGACGATGGAAATCGACGAAGCGGTCGAATTCTTCGCGCCGATCACGAATATCGCGCATCCGTTGCAACTGATGAAAGACGTCGGGCTGGGCTATCTGACGCTCGGTCAGCCGTCGCCGACGCTGTCGGGCGGCGAGGCGCAACGGATCAAGCTCGTCACCGAGTTGAGCAAGGTTCGCGACGACATCACGCGACGCGGCCAGAAGCCGCCGCATACGCTGTACGTGCTCGACGAGCCGACGGTCGGATTGCACATGGCCGACGTCGCGCGCCTGATCAAGGTGCTGCATCGTCTGGCCGACGGCGGCCACAGTGTGGTGGTGATCGAACACGATCTCGACGTGATCGCCGAAGCCGACTGGATCATCGATCTCGGTCCGGAAGGCGGCGTGGGTGGCGGCCGGATCGTCGCCGCGACCGACCCGGAAGGGCTGGTCAAGGTGAAGGCGAGCCACACGGGTGTGGCGTTGATGCCGGTGCTGGCGCGTGTCGCGAGCGAGGACGCGGCGTCGGCTGCGGCGTCGGCGGTCACGGCTGCGATCGAAAAGGGTGACGGCACGCACGGCTAGGCATGCGCGGATCTCTGCGCTCACATAAAAAAACGCGGCACGTGCCGCGTTTTTTTTTTGCATCGCGCCATCGTACGACCGCGCGCTTACGCCACCGGCGTCACCATGTTCGCGTCGCGTGCCAGCAGCCATCGGCCGTCGGTTTCCTTACGCAGAATAGTCAGCGTATGACCGGTATGACGCATCGACGGACCCGCGCCGTGCGGCGGCGTGATCGTGATGTCGAGCGCATTGCGCATGAACGCCCAGTCGCCGAGTATCTGCAACTCCTGGATCTCGCCTTTCGCGTCGATCCGGTACGCCTTCTGCATCTCCACCGATGCCGCAAACGCCGCCTTGCCGAACGGTGCCTGGCCCGGCACCAGAAACACCACGTCGTCGGCCATCAGGCCCAGCACGGCCGTGTAGTCGCCAGCCTGTGTCGCGGACATCCACGTGTCCACCAGTGCGCGAATCGCGCGTTCGTCATCTGTCATGTCGGCCTTCCCTGATTCACCTGGCGCATTCGCCAAACCTCGAATTTTCAAGCCGCGCGGTCGACTGCGTCAACGCCCGGCAAAAATGGTGTGGCCCGCCGTGCATCGCACGGCGGGCCACTTGATCACGCGATCGTTCAGCGTGGTCCGCAAGTATTGCAAGCGGAGTCGGCAACTATTGCAACGGGCAAGGGGACTTGCCGCAGCGCTTCGTTCAACCGTCCGTGCACGTGACCTGAGTTCCTATCGTCCGTTGACCGGTGAACGCTTGCGCGTCGTGCGCCGCGTTGCGCGAGTCTCGCGCGTGTGCGGGACGACGCGTCGAACCTGCATGGCCGCGGGCCGGGCGGCCCACGGCGAGTGTCAGTCGAGCGCCGGACTCACCGTCGCATCACGCCCATCAGCAGCGTCACGAGGAAGATCACCACGAAGATGAAGAACAGCACCTTCGCGATTTCCGCCGCGCCGGCCGCGATGCCGCCAAAGCCGAACACGGCCGCGATGATGGCGATGATGAAGAAAATAGCTGCGTAGCGAAGCATGAGGCCCCCTTCCGATAATTTGGCACACGTTGGATTGAATCAGGCCGGCTGTAGTCATCTGGATTCGCCGACATCGACGCGAAGCGCAAGGCAACTGTGCCGCCGAGCCTGCTACAGCAACCCGTGTGCCCGTTCGGGCCATGCTGTTCGGGAGGGCGCGTCGGGCGCGTCAGGCCGCGTTGCCGGTCGCCACGGTGCGCTCGACCGGCTGTGCCGATGGCGTGGCGGGCGTGGCGCAAACGGTCGTGGTGGAAGCGTCCGGCCACGCGGCGACGCGATCGCGTCCGGCCGCTTTCGCGCGATAGAGCGCGGCGTCGGCGTGGGCGAGCAGATCGACGGCGGGCGCGTGGCTCGCTTCGCTGAATGTGGCGATGCCCACCGACGCGGTCACGTGTCCGGCTTCGGTGAACGGTCCGTCGATCGCGAGTCGCGCGACGGCTTTGCGCAGCGATTCGCCGATTCGCGCGGCCATATCGTGCTCGCAGTCCGGCAACACCACGACGAACTCCTCGCCGCCATAGCGGGCGACGAAATCGCTGTTGCGCCGCAGCGCGCCCTGCAATGCGTGCGCGACGGCGATCAGGCACTGGTCGCCGTGCAAATGACCGAGCGTGTCGTTGTAGCGCTTGAAATGATCGATGTCGATCATCAGGATCGACAGCGCGCCGCGGTTGGTGTGCGCATGGTCGAGCGCTTGCCGGTAACGGTCGTCGAACGCGCGGCGGTTGTAGAGGCCGGTCAGGCCGTCGCGCGCGGCGAATTCGCTGAGCTGCGCGTTGGCCGCATGTAATTCGCGGTACAGGTGGCTGATTTCCCAGATCAAGACGCCGAGTACCGTGCTCGACGCCAGCACCGATTCCATCCGCGCGACGTACCAGCCGACGCTATAGCGCGAACTCGCGAACATCGTCAGCGCGACATCCGCGAGACCGGCCAGCAACGCGACGCTGAGCCACAGGTCGAGCAATGTGCGCAGCCGCGTCGTGACGACCGCATAGCCGAGCGCCGTGACGCTGAGGATGCCGATCGCGATGCCGGTCGGGCTGGTCAGCAGCGCTTTGTACGAGCCGCCGGAAATCAGGTCCGGCAGCCACGATGCACCGTGAATTGCCAGCGCACACACCGCCACCGACGCGCACACCGGCAAGCCGAACAACGCAGCCCCGATCCGCCGCGCGGGGCGGGCCGGTCCGAGCGCGGCGGGAAAACACCGTCCGACGAACAGCGCTGCGATCATCAGCAGCGGCGTGCCCGCGTGCCAGAACGCCCAGATCAGCACCGCGCTTTGCGGTCCCGCGCCGAGCAGACCGGTCGGCGAAAACACGCCGGGAAACACCGGCAACTGGATCGCGACGGCGACGGCGGTGTAGCCGTAAGCGCCGCCGAGCGCGGCGAGAAACGGCTGGCGCGTGATCATGAACTGCGTCCACAGCAGATACGCGGTCAGGCCTTCGGTGAACAGCACGGCCATCGCGAACATCGGCAGGAAGGGCGTGATGGTCGGGCCGGGGACGCTGGCGAAGCGCAATACGGCCAGCACCGTCGCCACGATGAACGCGGCGACCGCGGTGGCGGCGACGGCTTGCTGTCGACTGACCGACAGGCTCATGATGCTGCTTTTCATGTCGCGGGAATCGGGTGAAAAGTGGGCGCGAAGATTCGGTGGCGGCTTTCCGGCGCGGTGCGACGTGCGCTTCGCGCGACGGATGCCGACATGTGGGTTATCGGCGGAGCGGGCTGGATTCTTGAGACGGCGGCTGCGACGTGCGCCGGATCGACGTTATGATGGCCGCGTGGCGCGCCGTTCCGACGGCGCATGGCCCGCGTCTTTTTAACCGTCACCGTCTGGAACCATGAGCAAGATTCTCGTCAGCGCCTGTCTTGCCGGCTTGCCGGTTCGCTACAACGGTCTCGCCAAGACCGCGCGCGACGCGATTGTCCAGACGTGGCGCGACGAAGGGCGGCTCGTGATCGTGTGTCCGGAAGTGGCGGCGGGATTCGGCACGCCGCGTCCGCCGGCCGAGATCCAGTTGCGTCGCGTGGGCGCGGACGTGCTGGACGGCGCGGCGACGATTGCCGACGCTACCGGCGACGACGTCACCGCGATGTTTATCGCCGGAGCGGAACACGCGCTGCAACGCGCGCAGGAGGAAGGGTGCGGGTACGCGCTGCTCGCCGACGGCAGTCCGTCGTGCGGCAGCGGATTTGTGTATGACGGGAGTTTCAGCGGCGCCACGCTCGATGGCGAGGGCGTCACGGCCGCGCTGTTGCGGCGGCACGGCATTCGCGTGTTTGCGCACACGCAGATTGCGGAACTCGCCGACGCAATTGCCGCCGACGAAGCGCGGAAGTCCTGATCACGCGCTAACCTGCGGCCGAAGCATCGCTCCGGCGCGCACCGGATCTCACAGTTTCAGCGCCTCAGCGCAATTGCGTGACGGCCAGCAACAACACCATGCTGCCGATCGCGCCGTCCAGAATGCGCCACGCCGTAGCACGCCGGAAAAGCGGCGCAAGCGCACGCGCGCCATAGCCCAGCGCGAGAAACCACACGCAACTGACCGCCATCGCGCCGACCGCGAACGCGACGCGCGAGCCGTCCGGTTCACGCGCGCCCGCCGTGCCGATCAGCAGGAACGTGTCGAGATAAACGTGCGGATTGAGCCACGTCAGCGCCAGCGTCATCAGGATCACGGGGATCGCGCGTTGCGCTTGCGGTGTGACCGTATCCGGAGCCTGTGCGTCACGCGCGGCGGTTTGCGGATTCACGTCGAGTACCGCGTGACCGGGCCGCCATGCGCGGCGCAGCGCGTTGATGCCGAACCACGCGAGATACGCGAGCCCGACGTAGAGCATCGTATGGACGAAGACCGGATACCGTTCGACCAGCACCGACGCGCCGCCCACACCGAGTCCGATCAGCACGCAGTCCGACACCAGGCACAACGCGACGATCTTGCCGACATGCGCGCGCATGATGCCTTGTCGCAGCACATACGCGTTTTGAGCGCCAATCGTGACGATCAACGACGCGCACAATGCGGCGCCGTGAGAAAAAGCGAGCCAATCCATAATCGATCCAGTAGACGGGGGTGACGAATTGGCGCTAGTCTGCCGTGTCGCTACTCGTAAGAGAAGCTAATTTGGCTAACTCTGATTAAGGAACGCTAATGCTGGATTATGCGTTGCTCGACGCGCTGGCTGCCGTCGTGCGGCACGGCTCGTTCGATCGCGCCGCGAGCGAATTGAACGTCACGCCGTCGGCGGTATCGCAGCGCGTGAAGCTGCTGGAGGAGCGCGTCGGCAGCGTGCTGGTCAAGCGCGGTCAGCCGTGCGTCGCGACCACGGCGGGCGCGCTGCTGTGCCGTCATACCGAGCGCGTGCAGTTGCTGGAAGCGGAATTGACCGGCCACGCGCCCGCGTCGCCGGGCATGCGGATGGCGCGCTGGCCGACCTTGCGGGTGGCCGTCAACGACGACAGCGTCGGTACGTGGTTCGTCGATGCGGTTGCGCCGTTTTGCGTCGAGCGTGAGATGCTGCTCGATCTCGTGATCGACGATCAGGATCACACCGCGCAGCTGATCCGCGACGGCAGCGTACAAGGCGCGGTGACGACGCAGGCGGAACCGATCCAGGGTTGCCGTTCGACGCGGCTGGGCCGGATGCGTTACCGGGCGGTATGCGCGCCCGCGTTCTTCGCGCGCTATTTCGCCGACGGCGTGAATCGCGACACGCTGGGCCGCGCGCCATGCGTCGATTTCAATCCGAAAGACCAGTTGCAAGCGCGTTTCGTGCGACGCATCACCCGCGCCGAACTCGATCCGCCGACGCACTGGATTCCCCACGTGGCGGGCTTTCTGCGCGGCTGCGTGACGGGTCTCGGCTGGGGCATGTGTCCGGAACGGATGATCGCGCCGCATCTCGCCAGCGGCGAGTTGATCGAGATCGCGCCGGGTAAGCATCTCGACGTCGATCTCTACTGGCAAAGCTGGCGTCTGTCGATCGGCTGGCTCGACGATTTCGGCGCGATGGTCCGGCAGCGCGCCGGGGAACTGCTCGGCTGAAGTGACGCCCGGGCGCGCCGGGTCCGGCTACAGCAGCAGTTCGATCGAGTGAAACAGCCGGCGCTGCGCGGCGTCCTGCGAGCGCGCGCCTTCGTCGATCACTTCGCGCAGGCAATCCAGAAAACACGCCGCTGCGGTGCTGACGGGCGCACCGCGTCGCGACGTGATGCTGACGATGGTTTCATCGACGGTCTCGCGCAGCGGCAATGCCCACAGATCTTCCTTGCTGCTGATGCGTTCGACCAGCGGCCACGGAAAGATGCTCAGCATGTCGCTTTGCGCGAGCAGCCCCAACACGACCGCCAGCGAATGCGCGAGATGGATGGTGCGCGGCACCGGCATGCCGCGTTTGCCGAACAGATTGTCCGCAATCGAATCGCGGCTTGCCGGGTCCCAGTTCAGCACCCATTCGGCATCGCCGAGTTCGAGCAACGAGCGGCAACCGGCCTTCGGATGATCGCGCCGTGCGACCACCGCCGAGTGCGTCGAAAACAGCGGTACGTTGTGAAACTCCGATTGCGGCGACGCGGGCGCCGGCCGCCCGATCGAAAAGTCGAGACTGCCGTCACGCAGACGCGGTTGCACGACCGCCAGCAAACCTTCGAAAAACTCCAGTTGCACATCCGGCATCCGCTGACGAAACCGCTGCACCGCAGGCGGCAAAAACGTCAGCGCGACCCACGGTGTCACGCCGATCGACAGCTTGCCTGCGGCGGCACCACGCATCGCTTCGATTTCCGCTTCGGCACGCCGCAACTGGCCGAGCACCAGCCGCGCATGCACGACCAGCGCCCGGCCGAACTCGGTGAACGCGACGCCGCTCGCGCTGCGCACCACCAGCGGCGCACGCAGATCCGCCTCCAGCTCGCGCACCGCCTTGGTCACCGCCGCCGGTGAAACACCCATCGTCCGCGCGGCCGCACGGATACTGCCGGTATCCGCGATCGCCGCCAAGGTATTGAGCTGATGCAGTTTCATCTGGAAAAAGCCGCGAGAGGGTGGCAACCCGTAGTTGCCGGTCAAACGATTTTACGCCTGCCGGACAAAAAATCGGCTGGCTATGCTGGCTCGATGCTGTCACCCATTGGAGCGAGACAACCGTGAACACGATGACAATTCCGGCGGGCATCGCCGGCCTCGAAGAAGAGATGATCGAACTGCGCCGCCGCATTCACGCGCATCCGGAACTGGCCTACGAAGAGTTCGCCACCGGCGATCTGGTCGCCGAAAAACTGACGGAATGGGGCTACACGGTCCATCGCGGACTGGGACGAACCGGCGTCGTCGGTCAGTTGAAAGTGGGCAACGGCAACCGGCGGCTCGGCCTGCGCGCCGACATGGACGCGCTGCCGATCCACGAGAAAACCGGTCTTCCGTATGCCAGCAAACTGGCCGGCAAGATGCACGCGTGCGGTCACGACGGCCACACGGCAATCCTGCTCGCTGCAGCCAAACACCTCGCGCAGACGAAATCCTTCGACGGCACGCTGAACGTGATTTTCCAGCCGGCCGAAGAAGGCCAGGCGGGCGCGCGCAAGATGCTCGAAGACGGTCTGTTCGAGACGTTCCCGTGCGACGCGGTGTTTGCGTTGCACAACATGCCGGGTTTTCCGACCGGCAAGCTCGGTTTTATGCCGGGCTCGTTCATGGCGTCGTCGGATACGGTGATCGTCACCGTGACCGGGCGCGGCGGACACGGCGCCGTGCCGCACAAGGCGATCGATCCGGTGGTGGTGTGCGCGCAGATCGTGCTGGCATTGCAAACCATCGTGTCGCGCGGCGTCGCGCCGCTCGATATGGCGATCGTCACGGTCGGCGCGATCCATGCGGGCGATGCGCCGAACGTGATTCCCGAAAGCGCTGAAATGCGGCTGTCGGTGCGCGCGTTGCGCCCGGAAGTGCGCGACTTCCTGCAACAGCGCATCACCGAGGTCGTGCATGCGCAGGCGGCCGTGTACGGCGCGCGCGCGGAGGTCGACTATCAGCGCCGTTATCCGGTGCTGGTCAACGACGTCGCCATGACCGGATTCGCGAAACAGGTCGCGGTCGACTGGCTCGGCGAAGACGGTCTGATTCCGGATATGCAGCCGCTCACCGGCAGCGAAGACTTCGCGTTCCTGCTTGAACGCTGCGCGGGCAGCTATCTGATTATCGGCAATGGCGACGGCGAGGGCGGTTGCATGGTGCACAACCCCGGCTACGACTTCAACGACGACATCCTCGCGACCGGCGCGGCCTACTGGGTGCGGCTCGCCGAAGCGTTTCTGGTCTGAGCGCGGTTCGATTCGCCGTCTGTACGCATGGAGCAACAGGAGACACGCATGGACTTATCCGCCGCCCACCCGTCCCGCGCCGATTCGGGGTCTGCCAATCCGGCCATCGCTTCGGCCGCAAGCCCGGCCGGACACGCAAAAGCCATTGCCGCGATCACGCTCGGCAACGGTCTCGAGTTTTTCGACTTCACGATCTACAGTTTTTTCGCGACGATCATCGGCAAGCTGTATTTCCCGGTGGAAGGCTCGATGGCGCAGTTGATGCTCGCGGCCGGCACGTTCGGCGTGGGTTTCATCATGCGTCCGGTGGGCGGCATCGTGCTGGGCGGCTACGCGGATCGCGCGGGCCGCAAGGCGGCGATGAGCCTCACGCTATGGCTGATGACGCTCGGCTCCGCGCTGATCGCGTTTGCGCCGACCTACGCG
Organism: Paraburkholderia sp.; assembly: GCF_028283785.1. Taxonomy (GTDB): domain Bacteria; phylum Pseudomonadota; class Gammaproteobacteria; order Burkholderiales; family Burkholderiaceae; genus Paraburkholderia. The sequence goes on from NZ_JAPWKB010000020.1 coordinate 88,549, forward strand.
ACCATCGGGCTCGCCGCGCCCGCGCTGATCGTGCTGGCGCGTTTGATCCAGGGCTTCGCGCTCGGCGGTGAAGTCGGCGCATCGACGTCGCTGCTGATGGAATACGGCAGCGATAAAACGCGCGGCTTCTACGGCAGCTGGCAGTTCGTCAGTCAGGGCCTGAATACCGTGTGCGGCTCGCTGCTGGGCGTCGCGCTCGCATCGTGGATGTCGGCGCCGTCGCTCGAAAGCTGGGGCTGGCGCATTCCGTTCGTGATCGGCATGGCGATGGGGCCGGTCGGCGTCTATATCCGGCGTCATCTGAACGAGACGCTGCCGGGTGTCGAAGCTTGCGCGTCCGCTCACGATGGCGGCGAACCCGCGCATACGCCGGTCCGGTCGTTGCCGGTTCGCGAGATTTTCTCCGGGCATGCGCGTTCGATCGTCTGCGGCGTCGTCACGACCATCGGCGGCACGGCGGCGAACTACATCGTGCTGTTCTACCTGTCCACGTACGCAATCCGCATCCTCCATATGCCGATGTCGCTCGCGTTGTGGGCGGCGTGGACCGCGGCCGTCGTCACGGTGATCTGCGCGCCGTTCGCGGGCGCATTGTCCGACCGGATCGGACGCAAGCGGGTGTTCTGGGTGTCGCGCGTACTGTTGATCGCGGTGGTCTATCCGGCCTTTATGGTGATCAACGCAGTGCCGACGGTGCCGGTGCTGCTGTCGGTGGTGGCGGGACTCGCGGTGCTGGTCGCGTTCACGGCGGTGCCGAATATCGTGATGCTGCCGGAACTGTTTCCGCGCCAGATTCGCGCCACGGGTATGTCGATCGTGTACTGCCTCGGCGTGTCGATCTTCGGCGGCTTCGCGCAATTTTTCGCGACCTGGCTGATCGATCTGACGGGCAGCAATCTTGCGCCCGCGTGGTATCTGATCGGTTGCGGCGTGGTGTCGTTGCTGCCGTTGCCGTTCATGCGCGAAACGGCGGGACGCCCGATCGACTGATACCGTCGACGTGGTGGGCTGCTGGACGTGAAAAGGGCCGGCGTTGCATCTGCAACGCCGGCCCTTTCGTTTGATCGACGCGATCGACGATCGACGATCGACGATTGCGTCAGTGCGTTTCGGGCACGCCGGTGGCTTCTTCCTGCTCGGCGGCGTCGCGGGTTTCCGGCATTGCCGCCCAGACCAGCAGCACCGCCAGCGCGCCGGCGGCCGCGAGGCCGAAGAAGCTGACGGTATTGCCGAAGCGATCCGCGATGAAACCGGCCACGGCCGTGCTCAGCGTCGCGCCGATCCCCGCCGCCAGCCCGAACAGGCCGATACACAGGTTATAGCGGCCCTTGCCGCCCGCGACGTCCGCCGCGATCAGCGGCAGCATCACGCCGAACACGGCGGCGCTCAAACCGTCGAGCATCTGCACCGGCACCAGCAGATACGGGCTGCTGACGCCCGCGAACAACAACGCGCGGACTGGCAGAGCGGAGAAGCCGAGCACGAGGATCGGCCGTCGTCCCCAGCGTTGCGCCGAGCGTCCGACCCACGGCGACATCATCGCGACGATCGCTTGCGGCACGATGATGCACGCGGCGATCACCAGCTGCACGTTATCGCCCATGCCCGCCGTCACTTCGCCCGCGGCGAGGTTCAGCATCGCCGCATTCGACAGATGGAACAGCACGACGCAGCCCGCGAAAATCAGCATGCGCTTGTCGCGCAGCAGTTCGCGCAGCGTTTCGCGATGCTCGCCTTCGTCGGGTTTCGGCGTGGGCGCGGCTTTCGGCAATACGACTTCGTCGGTGTGCTGGATCATCGCCAGCGCGAACAGCGCCGGAACGGCCAGCGCGGCGGTCAGCCAGAAAACCGCGCGCGGCGAATAGTATTCGCCGAACATGCCCATCAGACCCGCCGCGACCGCACTGCCGATCGACGCCCAGCGCGCGTTGCGCCCGAGCCGGTCGCCGAGATTCTGACGGCCGACCAGCGCGAACGAAATTGCCGCCATCGCCGGGACCAGCATGCAGCTCGCGAAGCCGTGGAACACCTCGGCGGCGATCACCGGAATCACGGTTGGGCTGCTGGCGAGCAGGACCGCGCTCAGGATGATCGCGACGATCGCCCATGCGGCGGCGCCCTTCTTGTTGCGCAGCGCATCGACCGCGGCGCCACCCGGCACCTGGCTCACCATCGCGCTGATCGTGCCGACGGACAGCACCATGCCGATCTCGCCCTGGGTCCATTTGTGCGACGCCAGATACGACGCGATAAACGGCCCGAAGCCGGTCTGCACGTTCGCCACGAAGAAGTTCAGCCAGTCCAGCGCCCGCAGACTACGAATTGATACGAGTTGCCGGCCGGTCATCGGGGCGCCTTTGCGGACGATGCCGCGGCTGTCGATGGCGCGGCCGCAGCGGCGGCCGGCGCGGCTGGTGTGGCGGGTCCGGCCGCCGTGGCCGCCGCGGGCGAGACCGCGCGGATCGGCTTGTCGGCGGCGTAGGGCGGCGACGCGTTGAGCTGCGCGTCGTTCAGATCGAGCAGCGCGCGCAGCGTCTTGTCGCGCGTCGCGAAATGCAGCGCGGACCAGTTCGCGGCGATCGTGCGGCGCTCGGTCGTGACCATTCCGCTGACATCGACGACGACCGCTTGCGGCTGCGCGGCCGCGTCGATCAGCACGTCGACGATGCGGCCCACTTTCGAACCGTTGCTGCGCACCACGTCGGCATCGAGCAGCGGCAGGGAATCGGCGGTGGGTTGCAGCGCGGCGGTGGCTTTGGCGCGATCGGCGGCCGACATCTTCGGCGGCGGATTCATCGTCACGGGCGCGGTTTTCGCGGTCGGCGTGAAACGGAACAGCGACCACGGGAAGCTGACCTTGCGGTCGCCGACGCCGAGGAAGCCTTGCAGGTTCACGACCAGGGTGCGCGGTTTGCCGTTTGCATCGGTGACGAGATCGACCGCGCGGCCGACCACCTTGCCGTCCGGACGCTGGACTTCGCTATCGAGCAGCGCACGCGCTTCGCTACGCTCGATCGTGCGGGTGGTGATCAGCGGCGGCGGGGGCGGCGGAGGCGGCGGCGGCGCGGGCTCGGGCGCAGGCGGCTCGACATGGCGCGGCTTGACGACCGGCTTCTTCGGCTTTTTCGGCTGCGAAGGTTCGGGCTCGGGCGGTTCGGGCTCCGGGGCGGACGCTTCGACGGGCGCGCTCGCGACTTCGAGGAGCGTCGGCGTCGCTTCGACGATCGGCGCCTGTTGCGGGCCGCGCAGCCAGCTGCTGCACCCCGACAGGATCAGCGCTGCCATCACGGCGACGATCGGTAGACGGAAAGCTTGACGTGGAAAACCGTCAGTCATCAACAAGAACTCCTTGGCCGGTGCGAAGGGCGCGCGTCGTGGCGCCGCGATTCGCTGGATGGATTGCGTAGGGTGGCCAGAGTTTAACCCGCGAGGGCGGCTGGACCGTCGTTTTGGCGGCGTACCGGTCATCGACGCGCCTTACCTATCGACGCATCGTCTGTCAGAAAGTGCTGAATCCTGCGTAGGTGTAAACGCCCGGCTGGGTATGACGTTTCGGCGTCTGCGTGCGGATATAAGCCTCGACGCATGCGGTTCATGCCGGACATGCGATGGGCTATATATTTGTGTTGGCCTACGCTTGCGGCAGTACAAAAAATATCGCGAAGCGGGATGCATCTCGATGCGTCGAACGTCGCGAACGCAGAACACCAACCCTGCATAGTCAAGAGACGACCCTGATGACGGCTGCGATGGCGGCCGTTTCAGCATGCTGATAAAGGAGGCACTCATCATGATGGAACCCCACGCGCAACCGATCGCCGATACCGGCACCGAAGCCTTTGACGGCAAAGGGATGATCGACCGTTATTTCGACATTACGGCGCGAGGCAGTTCGCAGCGTCAGGAAATCATTGCCGGCGTCACGACGTTTCTGGCGATGGTGTATTCGGTTTTCGTCGTACCGGGCATGTTCGGCAAGGCCGGTTTCGACACTAGCGCGGTATTTGTCGCGGTGTGTCTGACGACCGCGTTCGGCTCGTTGCTGATGGGCATCTGGGCGCGGCTGCCGATCGCGATTGGCTGCGCGATTTCGCTGACCGCGTTCACCGCATTTGGTCTGGTGTTGGGCAAGGGCTTGCAACCGAACGTCGCGTTGGGCGCGGTGTTTCTGATGGGCGTGGTATTCACCGCGATCTCGGTGACGGGCGTGCGTTCGTGGATATTGCGGAATCTGCCGACGGGGATTGCGCACGGCACGGGGATCGGTATCGGGCTGTTTCTGCTGCTGATCGCCGCGAACGATGTCGGGCTGGTGGTGAAGAATCCGGGCGCGGGATTGCCGGTGTCGCTGGGGCATATCACCGCGTTGCCGGCGTTGATGTCGGTGGCGGGGCTGGCGGCGATTTTCGGCCTGGTGCGGCGTCGGGTGCCGGGCGCGATCCTGATCGTGATCGTGGCGATTTCGGCGATTGCGTTGCTGATCGATCCGTCGGTGGCTTTTCACGGCGTGTTTGCGGTGCCGTCGTTGAGCGCGCCGGGGCATGCGTCGCTGATCGGCGCGATGGACATCAAGGGCGCGTTGTCGCTGGCGGTGTTGCCGAGCGTGCTGGCGTTGGTGATGACTGCGGTATTCGATGCAACGGGGACGATTCGCGCCGTTGCCGGGCAGGCCGGGCAACTCGATGCCGATGGCCGGATCATCAATGGCGGGCGCGCGTTGACAGCGGATTCGGTGAGTTCGATCTTTTCCGGTTTGCTGGGCGGCGCGCCGGCCGCGGCCTATATCGAATCGACCGTCGGAGTGGCCGCGGGTGCGAAGACCGGGCTTGCCGCAGCGGTCGTGGGCGCGCTGTTTCTGGTGGTGATGTTTTTCTCGCCGCTGGCGGGGTTGGTGCCGTCTTATGCGACAGCGCCGGCTTTGATGTACGTCGGGTTGTTGATGCTGTCGAGCGTGAGCAAGCTCGATATGGACGATATGGTCGATGCGATGTCCGGGTTGGTGTGTGCGGTGTTTATCGTGCTGACCGCGAATATCGTGACGGGGATTATGTTGGGGTTTTGTACGCTGGTGATCGGGCGCGTGGTGAGTGGGGAAGTGCGGAGGTTGAATGTTGGGACGGTGGTGATTGCGGTTGGGTTGGCGGGGTTTTATTTGGGGGGATGGGCTATTTGAGGTTTTGGTTTTTGGGTTTGGTTTTGGGTTTGGGTTTGGGTTTGGGCTGGTTTGGTTGTCCCGGTTTCGCGCTGGTCTGCCTGGATCGTCCCTGTGCGGGACCGCACCTACTTTTCTTTGCTCGCGCAAAGAAAAGTAGGCAAAAGAAAGCGTGTTTACACCGCCACTCCGTAGCGAGTGGCGTCTAGTAATTTTCGGGTAGTGGACCGCGCACGTTTGGAGTGGTCGGTTGGTTTTTCATGGTGGTCCGCGCCCGCACATCCCGCCCGCTTCGCGGCGGTAGCCCAGTTCAAAAACCCATTTTCGCCACGCTATTTTTCGCCTTCTCGACGGTTCCGGCGCTGGATCGAAAGCCGCCTTGCGGCACGGTATTCGGCCGTTTTTTCGACGTTTAGGCGTCGGCTCAATGCCCGGTTTGCGCCACGGCATTCGCCCGTTTTTCGACGGTTCCGGCGTCAGCTCAAAACTCGGTTCACGCCACACGATTCGCCAGCATTCACGACAACACCAGCGTCCGGCCCAAGGCCCGGTTTGCGCCATGGCATTCACCCGACTTCACGATGGTTTTTACGTTCCGCGTAGCCTGGAATTTTGCGCGCGCGACCCGACCGGCGCGTGCCAGGAAAATGGGTGTTGTGACGGACGAAGTGCAGCGCGCGAATGACGCCGAGAGAAAAAGACGGGGCTGTGCCCGTCGGCTGTCGCGGAGCGAACAGCCGGAACGAATGACTGCCTTGTCACCAAGGCAAGCGGTGCGGCAACTCAAATCGTGCGCGGACCACTACCCGAAAAATACTAGACGCCACTCGCTACGAAGCGGCGGTGTAAACGCGCTTTCTTTTGCCTACTTTTCTTTGCGCGAGCAAAGAAAAGTAGGTGCGGTCCCGCACAGGGACGATCCAGGCAGACCATCGCGAAACCGGGACAACCACCCAAAGCCAGACCATCGCGAAACCGGGACAACCACCCAAAGCCAAACCATCGCGAAACCGGGGCAACCAAACCCCCAGCGACCCGCAAAACCAAACCTGCCCCCTCACAATGACATATCAAAAGCAGGCCGCAAAAAAACCTCAATCGCCATCACCGCCAACCCCATCGCCGCGGTCGACAACGTCAACGTCCCATATTCGTCATATCGCGAGTCATAAAGACACGCCACGACGAACAGGATCGCCATGAGATTCGTCAGCCAGTCAAAGTTAAGCGCCAGGTCCATCCAGTCATCCGTGCCCGAAGGCGTCGCGAGAATCGCTACCGTGAAGTGAAGTAGCAGAATTCTAGCGAGCCGAACTTACGGATGAGCAACAGAAAACCTTACGCGGCCGACAGCATCTCCGTCCTGATCCAGTCGTTCACCGACGTCCGCTCCGGCTGCCAGCCCAACTGCGTGCGCAACCGCTCGCCGCGCACGCGGCTGTTCGACCCCAATCCATACGACGCCATCTCGTATCCCCATTCCGCTTTCGCTGCATCGATCGGCCACGCTTGCGGTCCGTCCAGCTTCAACGCTTCGGCAATCGCAACACTCATCTCGCGGAACGACGCTTCGCCACTTTCGACAAAATAGAACGTGCCCGCGGGTGCCTTCGCCAACGCAAGACGATACGCATCGACCACGTCGTCGATATGCACGTTCGACCAGATGTTGCTGCCGCTACCCACGTGCCGCACGACACCGCTCTTCTGCGCCTGACGCACCAGTCGCGGCAATTGCACGCTCGCGCTGCCGGCGATCACGCCATTGCCGTAAATCAGCGTGTTGCACAACACGGCGGCGCGCACGCCGCGCTTCGCTGCGTCGAGCACGAGCGTGTCGATCGCCACGCGCGGCGCCTTGTCGGCGGTCGGCTCGGGCAACGCGTCCTCGTGATAGATCTGCGCCGCGCCCGCTTCGCCGCCCGACGCATCGCCGACGATGCTCGATCCGCTCGTGTGCAACAACGGCTTGCCCGATCCCGCGAGTCCGTCGATCAACGCTTCGACCGCGCCGCGATGGTCGCTGTCGGCGGCATTGATCACGGCATCCGCCCACTTCGCTTCGGCAATCAGCAACTCGCGATCGTCGAGCGAGCCGATCACGGCTTCGATGCCGTGACGCTTCAGTTCGGCGGCGTTTTCCGTCTTGCGCGTCAATCCGCGCACGTGATGGCCGTCGCGGGCGAGTCCTGCCGCAATCGATCCGCCAATAAAACCGCTGGCGCCGGTGATGAAGATGTTCATGACGTGTCCTGTTGGCTCAAATGTCTGGAATGACGCCGGAACGTGACGGCTGGCGTTGCGTTCCGGGTGTCGAGGATCACAGTATCGGTCGTCCTGATTCGTGCAAAAAGCGGCTTTGCTTGAAAAGAATGTTGATTTGAAATCATCAATCGCCCGCTTGAAATAGCAGTGGCGCACCGGACTGCGCGGATTCGCGCCACTTTCCCGCATTCGACCTATCGCTTTGGCGCGCGCGACCTAAGCTGTTTTTGGCGGATTGGCATTCGCTTTTATGGACGTGTATATACAAGTAGACCGCTGCGTGGCGTCGCGCGACGGCCGCGATTTCAATGCTTTCGCTTACTTTCCTGCTGGCTGGGAAATCGCTGCGAAAAGGAAAAAATCGGCCGGAAAGGCTTGTCGGAAGGCTTTCATCCGTAATGGAAAGCCCTGATCGATCAGTCACAGAAACCAGTTGTATATACAAGCTGACGCCGCTAGACTTCTCTCAAATTGTATAGACAGGATGCCACGATGATTCTCAAGCCCGGTTACCTCACTTTGTCCCAACTTCGTCAGATCGCGCGTGAGCCGGTGACGTTGCAACTCGACCCGGCGAGCCACGCCGCGATCGACGCCTGTGCCAAAGCGGTCGAAGACATCGCCGCGAAGGGCGAACCCGCGTACGGCATCAACACGGGTTTCGGCCGTCTGGCCAGCACGCATATCCCGCGCGATCAACTCGAACTGCTGCAACGCAATCTGGTGCTGTCGCATGCGGTCGGTGTCGGCGCGCCGATGTCGGCGCCGGTCGTGCGCCTGCTGATCGCGCTGAAGCTGTCGAGCCTCGGTCGCGGTCACTCGGGCATCCGCCGCGAAGTGATGGATGCGCTGATCACGCTGTTCAACGCCGACGTGCTGCCGGTGATTCCCGTCAAGGGTTCGGTTGGTGCCTCGGGCGACCTCGCGCCGCTCGCGCATATGTCGGCGACGCTGCTCGGCGTTGGCGAAGTGCTCGCGAAGGGTGAACGCATGCCCGCGACCGAAGGTCTGCGCCTCGTCGGTCTCGAACCGCTGACGTTGCAGGCGAAGGAAGGCCTCGCGCTGCTGAACGGCACGCAGGCATCGACCGCGCTCGCGCTGTACAACATGTTCGCCATCGAAGACCTGTATCGCACGGCGCTGGTCTCCGGTTCGCTGTCGGTCGATGCAGCCGAAGGCTCGGTCAAGCCGTTCGACGCGCGCATCCACGCGTTGCGCGGTCATCAAGGCCAGATCGATGCGGCGACGGCGTATCGCGCGTTGCTCGATGGCTCGGCGATCAATATTTCGCACGCCGGTTGCGACAAGGTGCAAGACCCGTACAGCCTGCGTTGCCAGCCGCAAGTGATGGGCGCGTGTCTCGACCAGATGCGCCACGCCGCCGACGTTCTGCTGATCGAAGCGAACGCCGTGTCGGACAACCCGCTGATTTTCCCGGATACCGGTGAAGTGCTGTCGGGCGGCAACTTCCATGCGGAGCCGGTCGCGTTCGCGGCGGACAACCTCGCACTTGCGGCCGCCGAAATCGGCGCGCTCGCCGAGCGTCGCATCGCGTTGCTGATCGACGCTACGTTGTCGGGTCTGCCGCCGTTCCTCGTCCGCGATGGCGGCGTGAATTCGGGCTTCATGATTGCGCACGTGACGGCTGCGGCGCTCGCGTCGGAAAACAAGACGCTCGCGCATCCGGCTTCGGTCGATTCGCTGCCGACGTCCGCGAATCAGGAAGACCATGTGTCGATGGCGACGTTCGCTGCGCGCAAGCTCGGCGACATCGCCGAAAACACCGCCAACATCCTGTCGATCGAACTGCTCGCTGCTGCACAAGGCGTCGATCTGCGCGCGCCGCATCGCACCAGCCCGAGTCTGCAAAAGGTGATGGACACGATCCGCAAGGACGTCGCGCACTACGAACTCGATCACTACTTCGCGCCGGATATCGAGGCTGTCACGCGTCTGGTGCAGAACGGCACGATCGCGTCGCACGCGCCGTTCTCGTTCGCGTCCGAACAGAAGTAAGCCCGCACGGCACCCACGGCACCTACGGCACCTACGTCAGATGAACGCACCGGCATATCAGGGCATCAAGGACTTCATCCTCGCGCGCATTCACGCGGGCGAATGGGGCGAAGGCGACCAGGTGCCGTCGGAAAACGAACTGGCGCGCGAGTTCAGCGTCGCGCGAATGACTGTCAACCGCGCGTTGCGCGAGTTGACCGCCGAGCAGGTGCTCACGCGCGTGCAGGGTTCGGGCACCTTCGTCGCGCGTCCGAAATACGAGTCCACGCTGGTGGCGATCCGCAGCATTTCCGACGAGATCGTCGCGCGCGGTCACCGGCATCGCGCGGACGTGCTGCATCTGGGCGCGAGCATCGCCGACGAAGCGCTCGCCGATGAAATGCAACTGAGCGCGGGCAGTCCGGTGTTTCATTCGCGCGTGCTGCATTTCGAAAACGACGAGCCGGTGCAACTCGAAGCACGCTGGGTCAATCCGGCCGTCGCGCCCGAATACGCGTTGCAGGACTTTACGAACACGACGCCGAATCAGTATCTGGTGCGCGTCGCGCCGTTGCAGCGGGTCGAATACCGGATCGAGGCCGCCACGCCCGATGCGGCGTCACGCGCGCTGCTGACGATGGACCTCACCGAGCCGTGTCTGGTGCTGCACCGTCGCACGTGGTCGAAGAGCGTGGTGGCCTCGGTGGCGAATCTGTGGCATCCGGGCAACCGTTACCGTTTCACCGGTCATTTCTGATCGCGCCTGTTCTCCCGAGAACCCGTCGCTTCGTTTTTACTTTCGAGCAATCCCAGCAACTGAGGGCCACCATGAATAATCCGAAACACATCGATCCGCGTCTCGACCCGTCCCGCACGATCCGCGCGCCGCGCGGTGCGGAAAAAACCTGCAAAAGCTGGCTGACCGAAGCCGCGTACCGGATGATCCAGAACAATCTGGACGCGGAAGTGGCCGAGCATCCGCACGCGCTGGTGGTGTACGGCGGGATCGGTCGGGCGGCGCGCAACTGGGATTGCTACGACCAGATTCTCGAATCGCTGAAAGACCTGAACGACAACGAAACGCTGCTGATTCAATCGGGCAAGCCGGTCGGCGTATTCCGCACGCATGCCGACGCGCCGCGCGTGCTGCTGGCGAATTCGAATCTGGTGCCGCATTGGGCGACGTGGGAACACTTCCACGAACTTGATCGCAAGGGTCTGATGATGTACGGCCAGATGACGGCGGGCAGCTGGATCTACATCGGCAGCCAGGGCATCGTGCAGGGCACGTACGAAACGTTTTTCTCGGTGGCGAACCAGCACTTCAACGGCGACCCGACGGGCCGCTGGATTCTGACCGGCGGTCTCGGCGGAATGGGTGGCGCGCAACCGCTGGCCGCGACCATGGCCGGCTTTTCGATGATCGCGGTCGAATGCGATGAAACGCGCATCGACTTCCGTCTGAAGACGCGTTACGTCGATAAAAAAGCGAAGACGCTCGACGAAGCGCTGGCAATGCTCGAAGTCGCGAAGCGCGACGGCAAGCCGGTGTCGATCGGTCTTCTCGGCAATGCGGCCGATGTCTTCGCCGAATGCGTGACGCGCGGCATCACGCCGGATTGCGTCACCGATCAAACCAGCGCACACGATCCGATTCACGGCTATCTGCCGCAAGGCTGGAACGTCGAAGACTGGCGCGAGCGCATGAAGACCGCACCGGACAGCATCGTGAAACCCGCGAAGCAATCGATGGCGCATCAGGTGAAGGCGATGCTGACCTTGCAGGAACGCGGCGCGGCCACGCTCGACTACGGCAACAACATTCGCCAGATGGCGCTGGAAATGGGCGTCGAAAACGCGTTCGATTTCCCCGGTTTCGTGCCCGCGTATATCCGTCCGCTGTTCTGCGAAGGCAAGGGCCCGTTCCGCTGGGTTGCGCTGTCTGGCGACCCGGAAGACATCTACAAGACCGACGCGAAGGTCAAGGAACTGATCCCCGACGATCCGCATCTGCATAACTGGCTCGACATGGCGCGCGAGCGGATCGCGTTCCAGGGTTTGCCGGCGCGGATTTGCTGGGTCGGCGTGAAGGATCGTTATCGTCTCGGTCAGGCGTTCAACGAAATGGTGAAGAACGGCGAGCTGAAAGCGCCGATCGTGATCGGTCGCGATCACCTGGATACGGGTTCCGTGGCCAGTCCGAATCGCGAAACCGAATCGATGAAAGACGGCTCCGACGCGGTCAGCGACTGGCCGTTGCTCAACGCGCTGCTGAATACGGCGGGCGGCGCGACTTGGGTGTCGCTGCATCATGGCGGTGGGGTCGGGATGGGCTTTAGCCAGCACTCCGGCGTCGTGATCGTCGCGGACGGCACCGATGCCGCGAAGGAGCGCCTCGGTCGTGTGCTGTTCAACGACCCGGCCACCGGCGTGATGCGTCACGCGGATGCGGGTTATGAACTCGCCGAAGAAACCGCGCGCGAAGTCGGTCTGAAACTGCCGATGCTCGGCCGATGACCGACGCCTCGTCCGCTTGCGCAGTGACGCTGCTGCGCGGCGCCGATCTCGTGGCGTCGCCGTGGAAAAACGGCGGCGGCGTCACGCGCGAAGTCGCGGCGTTTCCGCACGGCGCCGCGCTCGATACGTTCGTGTGGCGCATCAGCGTCGCCGATGTCGCGCAGTCCGGTCCGTTCTCGCGATTCCCCGGCATGGACCGGACGCTGGTGCTGCTGTCCGGCGCGGGGATGATGCTCGACGAAGCGCCCGGCCGCACGCATGCGCTGACGCACGCGCTCGACATCGCGCAGTTCGACGGCGAAACCGACATCGATGCACGTCTGATCGACGGTCCGACCCGCGACTTCAACCTGATGCTGCGCCGGGGCGCCGCGAGCGCCGACGTCGAAGTGTGGCGCGGTCCGACGCAACGCACGCTGAATGCCGATATCGTTCTGCTGTTCTGTGCCGAATCAGCGAACGGCATCAATGTGAGCGCAGGCGATCACGCGCCGCAAGCGCTCGTGCGCGACGACACGTTGCGTATCGACGCGCCGCGCGCGCTGCGCTGCACGACTCACGGCGACGGCGCGCTGCTCGTCGTCAGCATTCGTTACGCATAACGTTTTCAACGTTCCCATGAAGAGCCACGCGATGAAGCAAACCGTCTGGCATCACCTGAAGCTGTGCACGCATGGCGATCCGACTCACACGATAGACGACGCGGCGATCGCCGTCGCGGACGGCCGCATTGCATGGCTCGGCGCCGCGCGCGAACTGCCCGACGCGTACGCGCAATGGGCGCGCGAAGACCTCGGCGGCGCATGGGTGACGCCGGGTCTGGTCGATTGTCATACGCATCTCGTCTACGGCGGCCAGCGCGCGGACGAATTCGCGCAACGCCTCGCAGGCGTCAGTTACGAAGAGATCGCGCGGCAGGGCGGCGGAATCGTATCGACCGTGCGGGCGACCCGTGCCGCCGACGAAGACACGCTGTTTCGCGAATCCGCCGCCCGTCTCGAACCGCTGCTCGCCGAAGGCGTCACGGCGGTGGAAATCAAATCCGGTTACGGGCTCGATCTCGACAGCGAACGCAAGATGTTGCGGGTCGCGCGACGTCTCGGTGAACGCTATCCGGTCAGCGTCTACACGACCTTCCTGGGTGCGCATGCGTTGCCGCCCGAATTCGCCGGACGCGCCGACGACTACATCGCCGACGTATGCGAACGGATGTTGCCCGCGTTGGCGGACGAAGGACTCGTCGATGCCGTCGATGTGTTTTGCGAGCGGATCGGTTTTTCGCTGGCGCAAAGCGAGCGCGTGTTCGAAGCCGCCGCGCGTCGCAATCTGCCGGTCAAGATGCACGCGGAGCAGTTGTCGAACGGTGGCGGTGCGGCGCTCGCGGCGCGCCATCGCGCGCTGTCCGCCGATCACCTCGAATTCCTCGACGAACCCGGTGTTGTCGCGATGAAAGCGGCGGGCACCGTGGCCGTGTTGTTGCCGGGTGCGTACTATTTCATCCGCGAGACGCAGTTGCCGCCGATCGATCTCTTGCGCAAGCACGGCGTGCCGATCGCCATTTCCACCGACAGTAATCCCGGCACATCGCCGGCCACATCGCTGCTGCTGATGATGAACATGGCCACGACGCTGTTCCGGATGACCGTGCCCGAAGTGCTGCAAGGCGTCACGAGTCATGCCGCGCGCGCGTTGGGTCGATCCGCACGACACGGCGCACTCGAAGCCGGTCGTTCCGCGGATTTCGCGGTCTGGTCCGTCTCGACGCTGGCCGAGCTGGCGTACTGGATCGGGCGTCCGCTGTGCGCGCGCGTGGTGCGCGCGGGCGAGACCGTGTACGAGCGTCCTCATTCTTCCAACGCGCTGCGTTGAATCCCGTTCTGTTTATGACACAACACGCTCAATCGCTGTTCGCCGATCACGCTTTCCTGCCCGACGGCTGGCGCCGCAACGTCCTGCTCGAATGGGACGCCGCAGGCACGTTGACGACGGTGAAAGCCGATACCTCCGCACCCGACGGCGTTGCGCGCGCAGCCGGGCCGGTGCTGCCCGGCATGCCGAACCTGCATTCGCATGCGTTTCAGCGCGCGATGGCCGGACTGACCGAATACCGCGCAAACGCGACCGATACCTTCTGGAGCTGGCGCGAGCTGATGTACCGGTTTGCCGCGCGGATTTCGCCCGAAGGCCTGGCCGCGATCGCGCAATGGCTGTACATCGAAATGTTGAAGGCCGGCTATACGTCGGTGTGCGAGTTTCATTACGTGCATCACATGGCCGACGGCGAGCGCTACGCGAACGCGCCGGAGTTGATGCAGCGCGTGGTCGATGCCGCACAGCGCAGCGGGATCGGCATGACGATGTTGCCGGTGCTGTATCAGTACAGCGGATTCGGCTCGCAAGCGCCGCGCGACGATCAACGCCGTTTTATCAACACGCCGGACAGTCTGCTCGAACTGCTGCGCACGGTGCGCGATGTGCGGCCCGAGAGTGCTGCATTGCGATATGGCGTTGCGCCGCATTCGTTGCGTGCGGTGTCGGAGGCATCGTTGCGGACGTTGCTGTCCGGGCTCGACGCAATCTCGGCCGATGCGCCGATCCATATCCATATTGCCGAACAGACCGCGGAAGTCGATGCGTGCCTGAAGACCGAAGGTGCGCGGCCGGTGCAATGGCTGCTGGATCGTTTCGACGTGGACGCGCGCTGGTGTCTGGTGCACGCGACGCATGTGGACGAAGCCGAAACCGCTGCGCTGGCAACGAGCGGCGCGGTGGCCGGTTTGTGTCTGACGACGGAAGCCAATCTCGGCGACGGCGTGTTCCCGGCACAGGCGTATCTCGATGCGAAAGGTCGTATCGGCATTGGCTCGGACAGCCACATCGGTGTGGACTGGCGTTCGGAATTGCGTTTGCTGGAATATGGACAGCGTTTGACGCGACGTCAGCGCAATGTACTTGCATCGGCCGATGCGACGCACGTTGCGGACCGGTTGTTCGCGGCATCGCTGGACGGTGGCGCGCGCGCAACCGGTCGTGCGGTCGGCGCATTGCAGGCGGGTCGGCAGGCGGACTGGATGGTGCTCGACGCCGCGCATCCGGCGATTGCCGAGCATGCGCCGGACGCATGGTTATCGGGCGTGGTGTTTTGCGAACATGGCGACACGCCGGTTCTCGATGTGTACGCAGGTGGCGACAAGCTCGTCGAGAATCGTCGTCATCGTGACGAAGAGCCGGCCTATGCGCGGTATCGCGCAGCGCTGGCTGAACTGTTGAAAAACTGAGGAAGGGATCGCGATGAGCACTTCGACTGACCAGCCTGTTTTCACGTTGCATCGCGGCACCTTGCCGCTGCTGATTTCGATTCCGCACGTGGGCACACAGATTCCCGACGACATCGCCGCGACGATGAATCCGGTTGCGATGCGCACCGACGATTGCGACTGGCATCTCGACCGGCTGTACGCATTCGCGCAGCGCATGGGTGCATCGATGCTGATTCCGACGTATGCGCGTTACGTGATCGACCTGAACCGTCCGCCCGACGGTGCGAATCTGTATCCGGGTCAGGACACGACCGGTTTATTGCCGGTGGACACGTTCGACAAGGCGCCGTTGTATCGCGACGGACATCTGCCGGACGAGGCCGAAGTTGCGCGTCGTCGCGATGTTTACTGGAAGCCTTATCACGACGCGCTGAGTGCTGAGATTGCAGCGTTGAAGGCGCGGCATGGACACGTGTTGTTGTGGGAAGCGCATTCGATCCGGTCGCACGTGCCGCGATTTTTCGAAGGACGCTTGCCGGACTTTAACTTCGGGACGTCGAATGGGGAGAGTGCCGGGTCGGGGATGGGGGAGGCGTTGGTGGAGGTGGTGAATCGCGTCGGTGGCGGGGCGTTTTCTGCTGTGGCCAATGGGCGGTTTAAGGGTGGGTTTATTACTCGCGAGTATGGTGTGCCGAAGGAGGGTGTGCACGCGGTGCAACTGGAGCTTTCGCAGGTGACTTATATGGATGAGGTTTTTCCGTATGGGTTTGATGAGGGGCTGGCGGCGGGTGTTGGGAGGGTGATTGCGGCTGCGGTGGAGGAGGGGTTGAGGAGGGTGGTGTAAAGGTTTGGGTTTTGGTTTTGGGCTTGGGTTTGGGTTTGGGTTTGGGTTTGGCTTGGTTTTGCTTGGTTTGGTTGTCCCGGTTTCACGGTGGTCTGCCTGGATCGTCCCTGTGCGGGACCGCACCTACTTTTCTTTGCTCGCGCAAAGAAAAGTAGGCAAAAGAAAGCGCGTTTACACCGCCACTTCGTAGCGAGTGGCGTCCGTCCAGAACGGGTAGTGGACCGCGCACGATTTGAGTTGCCGCACCGCTTAACCTGGTGACAAGGCAGTCATTCGTTCCGGCTGTTCGCTTCGCGACAGCCGATGGGCACAGCCCCGTCTTTTTCTCTTGGCGCCATTCGCGCGCCGCACTCCGTCCGTCACAACACCCATTTTCCTGGCATGCGCCGGTCCGTTCTCGCGCGCGAAATTCTAGGTTACGCGGAACGTCGAAACCATCGTGAAGTCGGGTGAATGTCGTGGCCCAAACCGGGCGTTGAGTCGGGCGCAGGAACAGTCGTGACGGCGCGCAAATCGCTTGGCGAAACCGGGTAGCCGACGCAGGAACCGCCGTAAAAACGGGCGAATGGTGTGGCGAAAACCGGGCTTCGACCCGACGCCGGAACCGTCGAGAAGGCCGAAAAATAGCGTGGCGCAAATGGGTTTTTGAAGCAGGCTACCGCCGCGAAGCGGGCGGGATGTGCGGGTGCGGTCCCGCACAGGGACGATCCAGGCAGACCAGCGTGAATACAGGCCGCGCACCCCACACCAGGCGCAACCAAACCAACCGGCGCGCACCGCAAACGCACCCGGTCCCGCACAGGGACGATCCAAGCAGACCAGCGTGAACACAGGCCGCGCACGCCACACCAGGCGCAACCAAACCAACCGCGCGCGTCGCCAAACGCATCCGGTCCCGCACAGGGACGATCCAGGCAAACCGACGTGAACACAGGCCGCGCACGCCACACCAGGCGCAACCAAACCAACCGCGCGCGTCGCCAAACGCACCCGCTCCCGCACAGGGACGATCCAGGCAAACCACCGCGAAACCGGGACAACCAAACCAACACCAGCGAAGCCAACCCAAAACCAACCCAAAACCGAGCTATCCTACCCCGGCCCCCACCCCAAGGCCCACCCCGTGCAAAGCCTCTCCCGCCGACCACTCAACCGGGCAGCGTCAAAAACCGCCATCTCCCTCTGCATCGCATGGCTCGCCTGCCAGCACGCGAGCCACGCAACAGACGCTTCCATCGACGACCCCACGCCCTCGACACTCGAAAGCGACACCCACCTGTTCGTGATCCAGCGCGACGGCTCCGTCGAGGAGCATGACGACGCGCTGCTGCGCGCGAACACCGCCAGCGGTATCGACGACATCGCGCAACGGTACGTGTGGTTCAACAAGGACATCGAGCAGGTCCAGCTTGTCAAAGCCGAAACGATCGACCCGTCGGGCGCGGTCCATCCGGTCAGCCCCGATGGTATCCGCGACGTGCAGGAACCGCGCTCGGCCGGTGCGCCTACATTTCAGGACGGCGTGCTGCGTACCGTGATTTTTCCCGGCGTCGGTGTGGGATCGCGCGTGCGCCTCGAATTTCGCAAGACGCGAATCAAGCCGCTGCAGGCGGGCACCTTCGCGTATCTCGTCGAACCGAATCGCGTGCCGGTCGAGCATCAGACGCTGATCTTCGATTTGCCCGCCGATGTGCCGCTCTACGCCGATACGCGCGGCTACGTCGCGCGCGAGCCGGTCACCGAAAACGGCCGCACCCGCTATACCTTCGATTATCGGCATGGCCCGTACGCGGCACTCGAATCCGGCTCGACCGGCTACGCGAACTGGGGCGACCGGCTGATGGTCTCGACCGTCCCCGACTACGCTGCGTTCGCGCAGCGTTATCGAAGCGCCGCCGTCGATCCGACCATGTCCGACCCTGCGATCGTGCAACTCGCGCAATCGCTGACGGCAAACACCAGCGATCCGCACGACAAAGCCCGCATCCTTTACGACTGGGTGCGCTTCAATATCCGCTACGTCGCGCTGTTTCTGGGCGAGACCGCCGCGATTCCGCACAAAGCCACCGACATCCTGCGTAACCGCTATGGCGATTGCAAGGACGTGGTCGCGCTGTACGGCGCGTTGCTGGCGGCGGTGGGCATCGGCAGCGAGGCGGTGCTGCTGAATCTCGGTCCGTACTACACGTTGCCGTCGGTGCCGGGCTACGGGACGAGTGCGATCAATCACGCAATCATCTGGATTCCCTCACTGTCGCAATTCGCCGATCTCACGGCGGGCGGCGTCGCATTCGGTTATCTGCCGTCGTCGGTGATGGATCGTCCTGTGCTGCTGGTCGATCAAGGCGTGATCGCCCGCACGCCCGCGGAACAGGCGCGACGGCGTTCGGTGCGCATGCAGTTCGATGTGAATGCCGACGGCGCGGCGTCGTATGCGTATCGTGTCGTGGATGGCGGCGTCAGCGCCGAACTCGAACGCAACGTGTTTCGTCGTGCGACCCGGCAACGCGCGCAGCAGATCGCGGCGGGCCGTCTGCTGCTGGCGGGCCTGCACGGCAGCGCACGCATATCGGTCGACGATGTGCGGGCGACGCACGGCGATTTCTCGACGGTCATGCAAGGCACGATCGATCATTTCGTCTGGCCAGACGGCACGACGGCCGTACCGGCTTTCAGCAGTCTAGGCGGCGGGATTGCGAGTCAGGTCGCGGGATGGCTCGCGGAGCCGGTCAGAACGCAAGACTGGACGTGCGTAGGCGGCGAGTTCGACGAGGCGTCGGTGTTCACGTTTCCCGCGAACGTGCGGATGACCGATTTCCCTCGCGATGTGGATGTAGCGAATCCGTTTTTCACGTACTCGGCGCGATATGTGTTCGACGAGCACAGCCGGGTGTTGCAGGTCACGCGCCGGTTCGCCGCACGCTTCGGCAAGCAGGCATGCAGCGCCGGCGATTTCGACGCGATGCGCGACGGCCTGGTGAAGGTCGAGCGAGACCTGGATTCGCAAATCGTGCTGAAAGGACGCTGAAGCACGCAACTGAACACGCAGAACAACCGCCGGCAGTCCGGCATGAAAACCGGACACCGGCGTACGCGCTGTCAATGCAGCGCGAGTCGCATCAGCTTCCGCTCTTGGTCACGATCGGCACCCACACGCCGCCCTTGACCTGATACAAGGTCGATGCGCCGCTCTTGGGTGCGCCCGTCGATTCGAACGAGATCTTGCCGGTCACGCCATCGAAATTGCTGGCCTTGAGGGCCGTGCGATACACCGCCGGACTCGACGACTTGGCCTGTTGCATCGCCTTGATCGCGGCCCACGCACCGTCGTAACCGAACGGCGCATACGACAGAATATCCACGCCAAAGCGCTTCTTGAACTTCTCCTCGAAGCCCTTGCCGCCTGGCAACTCCGCCAGCGGCCGACCGTATTCCCAGGCCATCACGCCTTCAGCCGAATCGCCGGCGAGCTTGATGAAATCCGGATCTTCGACGCCGCCGCCGCCGACCAGTTGCGCCGTCACGCCCAACTGTTTCATCCGGCGCGCGAAGCCCGCTGCCTGCGTATCCAGACCGCCGAAGAAAATCAGATCGGCATTGGTCGCCTTGATCTTCGTGATCTGCGTGCTGAAGTCCACCGCGTGATTGTCCGTGTACTCGCGCGCGACGATCGTTCCGCCATGCGCCTTCACCGCTTTCTCGAACTCGTCGGCTTCGCCCTGACCGAACGCGGTGCGGTCGTCGATGATCGCAATCCGCTTCGCCTTCGTGACATCGACCGCATACGCGCCCGCGTTACCCGCGTTCTGCGCATCCGTCGAAATCACCATGAACGTGTTCGCGAAACCGCGACCGGTGATGATCGGATTCGTCGCGGCCGGGTCGAGTACCGGAATGCCGGCCTGCTCATAGATTTGCGATGCGGGAATCGTGGTGCCCGAATTGAAGTGACCGACAACCGCCGATACGCCTTGATCGACGAGCTTTTGTGCAGCCTGGACGCCGATGCGCGGATCGGCCTGATCGTCCTCGGATACGAGTTCGAACTGCGCGACCTTGTCGCCGATCTTGATCTTCTGCGCGTTCGCTTCCTCGATCGCGAGACGTACGCCGTTTTCCAGATCCTTTCCGTAACCCGCGTTCGCACCTGTCATCGGCGCGGCAAAACCGATCTTGATCGGCGCGTCGTCGGCGAAACCGCTCAGCGGCGCGACCGTGAACGCGACGCCGAGCATCATCGCGAGTGGGTGCAGCGTCTTGCGAAAACTCATGATCTCTCCTTCATTGATGAAAAGACGGTATCGCGTCACGCGGCGTCAAAGACCGCTGCTTACGATCGACCTGGCGCGAATATAGAAAGCCAATTTGCACGCGTCTTGGCAGTTCGCGCCGCTTTGAATGCGCATTTCAGCATAGCGGTGCGAACCCACGGAGCGGCGGCGCGCGACGCGCCGTCCGAGGCTCGGAAGTGCGTGGAGAAAGGAACGCGGGGAGGGTGCCGGGAGACGGCGAGATGCAATGAGGGTGCGGCGGCGGGCGTGCGAATGCGGAGAACGGCACACGCCTGAAACACGCCGGCACGCGATGACGCGTGCCGGCGGCAAGACTTTTTATTGCTCGCCCTGCATGCGGAGCAATTCTTCGCGCAGACGCAGCAACGGTTCCTTGGTGCCTTCCTCGGCCCAGGTGTCGAGGTCGTCGATGGCGCGCTGGCAACCGTCGAGCAGCACGTCGAGATCGACCGGAACGCCGTTGTTCATCGCGAACTGGATCGTTTCCGCGAACTGCTGGCACTCGTCTTCGCCGTACGAAATGTCGAGATTGTCGGCGATCACCTGCGCGATATTGCTACGCGATTTATCGTCCGCCGTAACCATATCGACGATGCCGCGCGACACGGCCGGCGAGTAGTACAACGCGATATCGAGCCATTGCGCCGGATCGAAATCCGCTTCGTCGAACTGGTTCTCGAAGTACTCGATTGCTTCCTGTTCGTGTGCTTCGTCCGCATCGACGCTGATGCACAACTGCTCGAAATATTCTTCCCGCTCGCTGCGGATGTGACCGTCCATCTGTGCCTCGTTTGACTGTGCCGTATTGCCTGATAAATGCGGTGGCGTCATCGGTCGAACTGCGTGTGGGGCAGTGCAACGACGACGCATGCGGCACGCATTATAGGACGTCGCGCCGATAACGCCAGGCGCACGCCGCGGCAGTTGCGTCCAGACGGGCGCAAACGGTCCGCAAACGGTCCGGTCAAACGGTTTCGGCGGCCCATGCATCGAACCACTCGCGCGGCTGCGCGATGTCGTTCTGCGCGGCGACCAGTTCCAGCTCGTAGCGGTTCGCCTGCCAGGTGGTCTTGACGACGGCGTTGACGGCCGCGAGCGTGTGCTCGAATGCCGGCCGCAGCGAATCGCCCTGCAAGGTGCGCGCGACGAAAACGGCGCTGGTGAGGTCGCCGACGCCGACCGGTTGCCGCGCGAACGGATAGAGCGGACGCTGGCCGACCCATGCTTCGCGCGCGGTGACGACCAGCATGTTGAACATGTCGGCGGGGCTGTTGCGGTCCAGCAGATGCTTGACGAGCATCACTTTCGGGCCGCGCCGGATCACTTCGCGGCACGCCTCGACCGCGTCTTCGACGGTGTCGAGTTCGCGCCCGACGAGGCGTTGCAGTTCGCTGTGATTGGGCGCCATCGCGTCGGCGACGCTGGGCATCGTGTTGACGAGGAATTCCTGAACGCCGGGTTCGACGTGGCAGCCGCCCGCGGTCGCCGTGCCCATTACCGGGTCGCAGAAGTACCACGCGCGCGGATTGGCGGCCTTCACGGCCGTGACGATATCGACGACGGCCTGCGCCTGCTCCGGCGTGCCGAGATAGCCCGAGAGCACCGCGTCGCAACGCGGCAGCATGCCGATTGCGCCGATACCGTCGACCAGATCGACCATCTGCGCTGCGTCGATCGCGCTGCCGGTCCAGTGGCCGTACTGCGTGTGATTCGAGAATTGCACCGTGTTGAGCGGCCAGACGTTGACGCCGAGACGCCGCATCGGGAACTCCGCGGCGCTATTGCCGGCGTGCCCGAATACGACATGGGACTGGATGCTCAGTACGTTTTTCATGATGTTCCGGACCGGTGCCGCTGCACGCGCCGCGTGGCGTCGGGATAAAAGGATCGCTCGGTCTGAATGGGCCGGATGCGTATGCAGAAGACAATACCTGAGTTTTTAGCCCGCCGATTTGATCCGGCCCCGGAGTGTTGCGTGACGCCATCACTTGCGACGCGATCGCGCGCGACGCAAGCCGAAACCGCCGTGCGGGCCCGCCGCTGCGCTTACGGCGCGAGTTCGCGATACAGCGTCAGATAGCGGTCCGCCGACGCGCCCCAGCCGAAGTCCTGCCGCATCGCGCGACGCATGGTGGCTTTCCATTCGCTGCGGCGTCCGTACAGCGCGAATGCGCGACGGATCGCGAGCGCCAGCGAATGCGGATCGAAATGATTGAACACGAAGCCGGTGGTCAGGTCGTCGGCGAGATTCTCGAGCGACGCATCGACGACGGTATCCGCGAGACCGCCGACGCAATGCACCAGCGGCAGCGAGCCATACGCGAGCGCGTACAGCTGCGTGAGCCCGCAAGGCTCGAAACGCGACGGCACCGCGATCACGTCGCTGCCGGCGACGATCGCATGGGCGAGACCTTCGTCGAAGCCGAGTTCGACCGCGACGGATTCCGGATGCGATTGCGCGACCCGTTGCAAACCGTGTTCGATTGCGGGGTCGCCGGTACCGAACACCACCAGCTGCCCGCCGCGCCTGACGATCTCGGGCGTCGCGGCGAGCAGCAGGTCGAGGCCTTTCTGCTCGGTCAGACGGCTGACGACGCCGAACAGCAGCGCGTCGCTTTGCTGCGCAAGTCCAAAGCGCTTTTGCAGCGCCGCCTTGCATGCATTCTTGCCCGACAGACGCGTGCTGGTGTAATGGTCCGGCAGCAGCGCATCCGTCGATGGATTCCACACGGTGTAATCGACGCCGTTCAGAATGCCGCTTAAATCGTGCGTGCGCGTGCGCAGCAGCGCATCGAGTCCGCCGCCTTGCGCGATGGTCTGGATCTCGCGCGAATAGGTCGGGCTCACGGTCGTGATGCGGTCGCTGTAGTACAGCCCGGCCTTGAGAAACGACAACTGGCCGTAGAACTCGACGCCGTGCATGTCGAAGAAGTCGGGCGGCAGTTCGAGTTGATCGAACAGTTGCGCCGGGAAAACGCCCTGATAGGCGAGGTTGTGAATCGTGAAGACGGTATTCGCGAGCGCGCGGCCTTGTGCGCGTTCGGCGGCTTTCAGATAGGCGGGCGCGAGTCCTGCATGCCAGTCGTGCGCGTGGACGATGTGCGGCGTCCAGGCCGGGTCGAGTTGCTGCGCGAGTTGCGCGGCCACCCAGCCGAGCAGCGCGAAACGCTGTCCGTTGTCGCCGTACGGCACATGCTCCGCGTCGAGGTACGGATTGCCCGCGCGTTCATACAGCGAATCCGCGCGGATCACGTAGACGATCAGCCCGTTGGCGCCCAGCTTGCCCTGTTCGAGCGTCACGTGCGCGGCGCCGAAGCGTTGACCGATGCGCGCGACTTCCTTCATGTCCGTCAGCCCTGCAAGCACGGCTGGAAAGCCGGGCAGCAGCACGCGCACGTCCGCGCCGCGCTCGATCAGCGCGGGCGGCAACGCGCCCGCGACGTCGGCGAGACCGCCCGTTTTCAGAAGGGGATACAGCTCGCTTGCGACGTGCAGGGCGCGAATCGTCATAGGCTCGGGTTGTCGGTTCGGTTTGACTTCGGATGTGTCGGGCGCATGCGGTCGACGGGCCACGCGGACCTAGCGCGCGGTCTCGCCGGCGATGCGTCGCAACGCGTCCGGCGTCACCAGCACGATGCCGGACTCGGTGCGATAGAAGCGTTCGCCGTCGGCGACCGGGTCTTCGCCGATCACCATGCCGTCCGGAATCGTGCAGCCGCGATCGATCACCACCCGTTTCAACCGGCAACTCGCGCCGACCGTCACCTGCGGCAACAAGACTGCCTCATTGATGTTACAGAACGACTGCACGAGGACATTCGACGACAGCACCGAACGCGAGATCTGCGAGCCTGTGATCACGCAGCCGCCGCAGACGATCAGGTTGGTGCCTGTGCCTTGCAGGCCGTTCATGTCGCGCACGAACTTGGCGGGCGGCAACTGTTCCTGATGCGTCCAGATCGGCCAGTTGCGGTCGTACAGGTCGAGCGTCGGGATGGTCGACGCGAGATCGAGGTTGGCCGCCCAATACGCATCGATGGTGCCGACGTCGCGCCAGTACGGCTCGACGTTCGGGTCCGACGACACACAGGACATGCTGAACGGATGCGCGATCGCGTTGCCCTTAAGGACCACGCGCGGCAGGATGTCCTTGCCGAAATCGTGATCCGTCGCTTCGCTGGAGATGTTTTCTTCGAGCAGCGAGTACAGATATTCCGCGTCGAACACGTAGATGCCCATGCTCGCGAGCGCGATATCGGGGCGGCCCGGCATCGCGGGCGGGTCGGCGGGTTTCTCGACGAAACCCGTCACGCGACGGTTTTCATCCACATGCATCACGCCGAACGCAGTGGCTTCCATGCGCGGCACCTCGATGCATCCGACCGTGCAATCGGCGCCGCTTTCCGCGTGGTCCGCGACCATCCGCGTGTAATCCATCTTGTAGATATGGTCGCCCGCCAGCACGACCACGTATTTGGGGCGGATCGAACGGATGATGTCGAGGTTCTGGAACACGGCGTCGGCCGTGCCGCGATACCAGTGCGCGCCTTCCACGCGCTGTTGCGCCGGCCACAGGTCGATGAATTCGTTGAATTCGCCGCGCAGGAAACCCCAGCCGCGTTGCAGGTGACGCAGCAGCGAATGCGCCTTGTACTGCGTGACGACCGCGATGCGCCGGATGCCCGAGTTCAGGCAGTTCGATAGCGCGAAATCGATGATCCGGTATTTCCCGCCGAAGTGGACGGCAGGTTTGACGCGTTTGTTGGTCAGCGCGCCGAGGCGGGTGCCCCGGCCGCCCGCCAGCACGATGGCGAGCGTGGTGCGTTGCAGATCGTTCAGGCGTGCCGGCGTTTCCATATTTGTCTCCCTCTGGTTGTATGCCCCGGATGGTTCTGCTGAGATGGATCTGGTCTTTGGCAGCCGGCCCCGGCATCCGCAATGCCCGCGTGAAAACGCGCGCAACGCCAGTGAGATGCGTGGCTCTGTCTGGTAGTTCTAGCACCGATTCGTCGCTAACGCGTACTGTGGATTGCGAGCACGCGCGTGTGGACGACGATGTGAAGATCGCCATCCGCAATTGCGTTGTCCGTGCGGCACGACGCATAGTGCACCGTTATTCGATAGCAATTAATGTGCCGTAACGTTAACGGGTGCGGATCGCGTCGGCGGCACTGCGAATTCGCGAGACGCGACGTAGAATCGGCGACCGTTGTGCCGATGCGAGGCGCGAGCGCGCCGCGCTGGGGCGTCGCGCACCGTCGCGCACCGTCGTGCGTCATGTGTATGGAAGCTGCCGATCGACGCCCGACTCAAGCCTTTTTATCCAAGGGAAGACACGCCGTTATGAATGTCCGTAGTCAGGTTCTGCTTTCGTTGTGCGCGGCGATCTCGCTCGCGGTGTCGGGCGCCGTGTATGCCGCAGAAGCGGCGGATCCCGGTTCTGCGGCAGGTTCGTCCGCGAGCGCGTCGGCCGATAACGACGGTCCCGCTTACGGGCCGGAACTGCAAGGCTTCGATTATCCGGCGCCGGTCGGGCAGTTCACGTTCACGTCGCAAGGCGTGCCGCTGCATATGGCTTTTCTCGACGTCGCGCCGGTGCATCCGAACGGCCGGACGGCGGTGCTGCTGCACGGCAAGAACTTCTGCGCCGCGACCTGGGGCCCGACGATCCAGCGTCTCGCCGACGCCGGTTATCGCGTGATCGCGCCGGATCAGATCGGGTTTTGCAAGTCGAGCAAGCCCGAGCATTACCAGTACACGTTTCAGCAACTGGCGCGCAATACGCATGCGCTGCTCGCGTCGCTGGGCGTGACGCGTGCGACGATGATCGGTCATTCGACGGGCGGGATGCTGGCGGTGCGCTACGCGCTGATGTACCCGCAGGATACGCAGCAACTGGTGCTGGTGAATCCGATCGGTCTGGAAGACTGGAAGGCGAAGGGCGTGCCGTCGCTGTCGGTCGATCAATGGTATGCGCGCGAGTTGAAAACCACCGCCGACGGCATTCGCCGCTACGAGCAGTCCACGTATTACGCCGGTCATTGGCGTGCCGATTACGAGCCGTGGGTGCAGATGCTGGCGGGCATGTATCGTGGGCCGGGCAAGCAGATCGTCGCGTGGAATTCGGCGCTGCTGTACGACATGATTTACACGCAACCGGTCGTCTACGAACTCGGTCAACTGTCGATGTCGACGCTGCTGATGATCGGCCAGAAGGACACCACCGCGATCGGAAAAGATGCGGCGTCGCCCGAGGTGCGCGCGAAGATCGGTCACTATCCGGAGTTGGGCCGGGCGGCCGCGAAGGCGATTCCGCATGCGACGCTGGTGGAATTCCCGGACGCGGGCCATGCGCCGCAGATGCAGGATCCGCAGGCGTTTCATAAGGCGTTGCTGGAGGGGTTGGCGGCGCTCGGGCCGGCGGACCGCGGCGTTAAGGCGCGGGGGGGGAAGGAGGGGGGGACGCGGGGGGGGGCGGGGCGCACGGAAACACGAGGCCGCGGGGGGGCGGGGGGGGGGGGGGCATCACGAGCGCGGCCGGCCGGAGCCGGCGCAACCGCCGAAAGGGGGATCCACCGACCGCCAGACCGACCACCCGACCCGCCGCGGGCGACGCCGGACCCGCGGCGAGACGGCGCCGGAGAGCCGGACGACCGCCGAGGGCGACAACGCCAAAAGGCCGGGCGGCGCCGGCGCACTCAAGGGGGATGCCGGGGGGCGAGAACGGGGCGGACAATCCGGGACGAACGGCGGGGAACCGAAGCAACGCGCCGCCAGGACACAGGACACGCCGGCGGAGGGGGGAGGGAGAAGAGGGGAGGGGGGGAGGGAGAGGGGGGGGGCCAAAGGTGAGCGTCGAGTCACCCACGGGGGGGGGGGGGGGGGGGAGGGGGGGGGGGGGGGGGGGGGGGGGGCACTAAGCACCACGCAAGCGAACCGCTAAGCCCAAATCCTCCACGACGAAAAAAAGCCGGCGCAACCAATGCGCCGGCTTTTTTCATCTGCCCGCTTAACCGCGATCCGCGTGCCCGAATCCGACCGTCAGGCCGACGCTTTCGCCGACGCGAGTTCGTCACGCACCTCAGCGGCGATTTCGAACGAGCGCAGGCGGGCCGCGTGGTCGTAGATTTGCGCGGTGAGCATCAGTTCGTCGGCGCCGGTTTCGTCGATGATCGACCGCAAGCCTTCGCGGACCGTTTCGCGGTCGCCGACCACCGAATACGCGAGCGAATGCGCGACGTTGTTCAGTTCCATGTCGGACGCTTCGATGCGCTCGACGGGCGCTTGCAACTGACCCGGCGTGCCGCGTCGCAGGTTGATGAACTGCTGTTGCAACGATGTGAACAGGCGCGCGGCTTCGTGATTCGTTTCCGCCGCGAACAGATTCACGCCGACCATCGCGTACGGTTTGTCGAGCGTCGCCGACGGGCGGAATTGCGAGCGGTAAAGTCGCAGCGCGGTCAGCATGTGATCCGGCGCGAAGTGCGACGCGAACGCGAACGGCAAGCCGAGCGCGGCGGCGAGCTGCGCGCTGAACAGCGACGAGCCGAGCAGCCAGAGCGGCACATGAAGGCCCGCGCCGGGCACGGCCCGCACGCGCTGACCGGCAACCGGATCGGCGAAAAAGCGCTGCAGTTCGACGACATCGTCGGGGAAGGAATCGGCGCTGCCTTGCAGATCGCGGCGCAGCGCGCGGGCCGTGGTTTGATCGGTGCCGGGCGCGCGGCCGAGACCCAGATCGATACGGCCGGGATAGAGCGACGCGAGCGTGCCGAACTGTTCGGCGATCACCAGCGGTGCGTGATTGGGCAGCATCACGCCGCCCGAACCGACGCGAATCGTCTTCGTGCCGCCCGCGACATAGCCGATCACCACCGACGTCGCGGCGCTGGCGATGCCGGTCATGTTGTGATGTTCGGCGAGCCAGAAGCGGCGGTACTGCCACTTCTCCGCGTGCTGCGCGAGGTCGAGCGAATGGTGGAACGCGTCGGCGGCGGTGGCGCCGACCGGGATGGGGGCGAGGTCCAGGACTGAGAAGGGGATCATAAGGGTCGTGTGGTGCAGAGTCTGTCGTGTTTGTGATGCCGCGAGCGGGCGCTTTCGCGCCGGTGCGCCGTCAGCGTCGATGCTGGATTGTGACCGAGCGGGCGGGTTTGTGCTGACGACGCACCGAAAGCGGAGACCGCCGTAGGGTCTTTTTCCGGCACGCCACCGCGCCATGTTTAAAACCCGCGCGGGCGGCCGAAGGCCCCGTCAATCAATCTTCTGAACATTTCACGTAAACACCGTCTCGCGAATCGAAAAAAATCCGATTAAATTACGCACACCTGGACGACACTTAAAGTCGAGGGACCAGACGACCGTGAGCAGCGGTCGGACTCCGGGGGTAGCGCAGGTCGGGGGTCAATGCAACCCCCGACCACTCCTTCCCTCAGAGACCGCTGCATGTCGTCGATCGGTCGATCGGTCGATCGCTTCGATCCCGCGCTTCACCGTCGCCACACCGTCGTGGCGTCTCCGCTTCCCGGTTATCCTGTCATGTATCGCCCGAACAGGTAGCCCTCATCCGATGCTTTCCCGCCTTCAACCGCTCGTCACCGTCGCTGCGCTATGCGCCTGTCTGGGCGCGACGCTCGCGCTGTCCGGCTGCGACGATCAACAGGCCGATCAAGCCGTGCAAAAGCTCAAGGAATTCTTCAACGCGGTGAAACCGGACGTGCTGCTGCTCAAAGGCCTCACGCCCGGCGTCACCACCGAAGCCCAGATCCGCGATCAGATGGGCAAGCCCGAAACCGAACGCAGCTTCACCGATGGCTCCAGGCGCCTCGAATATCCGCGCGGTCCGCAGGGACTGGCGACCTATATGGTCGATATCGCCGCCGACGGCACGCTGGCCGCCGTGACGCAAGCGCTCACCGCCGAAAACTTCGCGCGGATCCGTCCCGGCATGAGCGAGGACGAAGTGCGCCGTCTGCTCGGAAGACCCGGCGAGGTCGCCGTGTATCCGCTGAAGCCGGAAACGGTCTGGAGCTGGAAGTGGCACGAAGGCGGCGTGACCGACGAAGCCTTCTTCAACGTCCATTTCGATGCCACGCATGTGGTTTATACGACCTCGCGCTCGGACGTGATTCGCGGGC
Organism: Paraburkholderia sp.; assembly: GCF_028283785.1. GTDB lineage: Bacteria > Pseudomonadota > Gammaproteobacteria > Burkholderiales > Burkholderiaceae > Paraburkholderia. Next base: position 118,011 of record NZ_JAPWKB010000020.1, read on the forward strand.
ACTGAGTGCCCCACGTCGCACACATCGCTGTCGCACACATCGCCGTCGTGCATGGCTGACGCGCCTTCCGCTCGCGCACTTCGCTGCGCGAGTTCGGGTTTGCGCAGACAATCCGGAACATTCGCGCCATATCGCGCCGCGGCTCCGCACCACGCGCCACGCGCCGCAGCGGGACGCAACGCAACACAACACATCGCAACGCTTCGATCGAAAACGATTCGAAAGCTTGGAACGAAGGGAGAAAACATGGCTCGTCGACGGCCACATACGCGCATCGGTCTCGTGCTCGGCGGTGGCGCCGCGCGCGGCTGGGCGCATATCGGCGTGATCCGCGCGCTGCACGAAGCGGGCATCAAGCCCGACGTCGTCTGCGGCACGTCGATCGGCGCGCTGGTGGGCGCGGTCTACGCGAACGGCGACCTCGACTGGCTCGAAGGCTGGGTGTCGAGCCTGACCTGGCAAACCGTCGTGCGGTTGCTCGATCTGCGCATTTCCGGCGGCCTGCTCGGTGGACGCAAGGTTATCCAGATTTTCGCGGACAAGTTCGCCGGTCGCGAGATCAGCCAGTTGCAGATGCCGTTCGCGGCGGTCGCGACCGAACTCGATTCCGGTCGTGAAAGCTGGCTGCAAGACGGCAGCGTGGTGGACGCGGTGCGCGCGTCGATTGCGATTCCCGGCATCTTCACGCCGGTCTGGCACAACGGCGTGTGGCTGGTCGATGGCGGGCTCGCGAATCCGGTGCCGGTGTCGGTGGCGCGCGGGATGCGCGCGGACTTCGTGATCGCCGTCGATCTGAACAACGACATCCTGAACGGTCGCGATTTCGGCGGCGCGGTGGTCGATACGCTCGCGGTCGATCCCGATGCGCCACCGCCCGGCTCGCTGCGCAAGAACGGCCAGCCGTGGCCGCGCTGGCTCGCGCCGTCGGCCGACAGCCGCTTCACGCGCGACGTCCGCGTGCCGCCGCCGCCGAGCGCGCGCTTGCCGTCGATGCTCAGCGCGGTCGCGCAAAGCATCGACATCATGCAGGTGCGGATCACGCGCAGCCGCCTCGCCGGCGAACCCGCCGACATCCTGATCCAGCCGCGTCTCGGCGGTATGGGAATTTTCGATTTCCATCGCGCGCGACCCGCAATCGAAGAAGGACGCGCGGCCGTCGAACACATGATGCCGGCGATCCGCGCACGACTCGGGCTCGACGGTTTCTAGTAACCGGGCTTGGCCGCGACGTCGCGCAATGACGCGCGACATCGCGAATCTTCGGCCGTTGCGCCTATCGAAAAAGCGACCCAAAGTTTGCTAATTCGGTGCGGCGCGCGCTGCGCCGCGACGCCTGCCACATTCCTCCGATCTCGCTGAGACACCGCACCTCGCGTGCTTTCCGGCCTTTCCGGCGATTCCGCCCGCGCATGCTGCATCGCAGCACGCGCGCCGGACCGGTTTGAGCAATTTATTTTCGCTGGCGACGATGCGCGTCATCTGAAGCCGGCCTGTGTGCGCCGGCCGCCCCGGTCGTTCATACCTATCGCGGATCATCCCTGGAGACGCCCGTGTTCCTCTACGGCTTTGGCCCGGTCTTGCTGGCCGGCACGATGCAGACCATCGAACTGTCGGTGTTATCGCTGGCGACATCCGTGGTGCTCGGGCTGGTCGGCGCGGCCGCGAAACTGTCGCGCAACCGCGCATTCAGCGCGCTCGGCACCGCGTACACCACGCTGATCCGTTCGGTGCCGGACCTCGTGCTGATGTTGCTGCTGTTCTACAGCATCCAGATCGGCGTCAACAATCTGACCGACGCGCTCGATCTGCCGCAGTTCGATATCGATCCATTCGTGGCCGGCGTGCTGACGCTCGGTTTCATCTACGGCGCGTATTTCACCGAGACCTTTCGCGGCGCGTTTCTCGCGGTGCCGCGCGGTCAGCTGGAAGCGGGCAGCGCCTACGGCATGAGCGGCGCGCGCGTGTTCGCGCGGATCATGTTTCCGCAGATGATGCGATTCGCGTTGCCGGGCATCGGCAACAACTGGCAAGTGCTCGTAAAAGCCACTGCGCTGGTGTCGATCATCGGCCTCGCGGATGTCGTCAAGGCGGCGCAGGACGCGGGCAAAAGCACCTTCAACATGTTCTTCTTCATCCTGATCGCCGCGCTGATCTATCTCGCGATCACCACCGTCTCGAACCTCGTGCTGATCTGGCTCGAACGCCGCTATTCGACCGGCGTGCGTCACGCAGACCTGTAAAACAAGGCGAATCATGCTCGACATCGTTCAACAGTTCGGCCGCGCATTTCTCTACTGGGACGGCCAGGGACTCTCGGGACTCGCGGTCACGTTATGGCTGCTGGTCGCGTCGATTGCGATCGGCTTCGTGGGTGCGGTGCCGCTGGCGGTCGCGCGCGTCTCGAAGCGCCGCTGGCTGTCCACGCCGGTGCGGCTCTACACCTATGTGTTTCGCGGCACGCCGTTGTACGTGCAGTTGCTGCTGATCTACACCGGCCTGTACAGCCTCGAATTCATCCGCTCGCATGTGTGGCTCGACGCGTTTTTCCGCAGCGGATTTCACTGCGCGGTGCTCGCGTTCGCGTTGAACACCTGCGCGTACACGACCGAGATTTTCGCGGGCGCGATCCGCTCGACCTCGCATGGCGAAGTGGAAGCGGCGCGCGCGTATGGCATGTCGCCGTTCACGATGTACCGGCGCATCGTTCTGCCGTCCGCATTGCGCCGCGCGCTGCCGTTGTACAGTAACGAAGTGATCCTGATGCTGCATGCGACCACCGTTGCGTTCACGGCCACCGTGCCCGATATCCTGAAGGTCGCGCGCGACGCGAACTCGGCCACGTATCAGTCGTTCAACGCGTTCGGCCTCGCGGCGCTGCTCTATCTTGCGGTATCGTTCGCGCTGGTTGCGCTGTTCCGTCGCGCGGAGCGCCGCTGGCTCGCGTATCTCGCGGTGCGGCCGCACTGATCGCCGTCCCGAAGCATCCTGTCATTGCATCCATCAAGGGAGAGCATCTTGCTCCACACCACGCAAACCGACGCCTGCAAGCTCGCTGTCCTGGATATCCACAAGCGCTTCGGCGACAACGAAGTGCTCAAGGGCGTGTCGATGAATGCGAACAAGGGCGATGTGATCAGCATCATCGGCGCGAGCGGCTCGGGCAAGAGCACGTTTCTGCGCTGCATCAACTTTCTCGAACGGCCGAACGCCGGACAGATCATCGTCGATGGCGAAGCGGTGCGCACCAAAACCGACCGCAGCGGCAACCTCGAAGTCGCTGATCACAAGCAGTTGCAGCGCATCCGCACCAGGCTGTCGATGGTGTTCCAGCACTTCAATTTGTGGGCGCATATGAATGTGCTCGAAAACATCGTCGAAGCGCCGATTCACGTGCTCGGCGTGCCGCGCCGGGAAGCGGAGGAACGGGCCCGCGCGTATCTGGAGAAGGTCGGTCTCGCACCGCGCGTGGAGAAGCAGTATCCGTCGCATCTGTCGGGCGGCCAGCAGCAGCGCGTCGCGATTGCGCGCGCGCTGGCGATGGATCCCGACGTGATGCTGTTCGACGAACCCACCTCCGCGCTCGATCCGGAACTGGTCGGCGAAGTGCTGAAGGTGATGCAGAAGCTCGCCGAAGAAGGGCGCACGATGATCGTCGTCACGCATGAAATGGGCTTTGCGCGCAACGTGTCGAATCATGTGATGTTCCTGCATCAAGGTCGTACCGAAGAAGAAGGCCGGCCCGCCGACGTGCTGACGACACCGCGCAGCGAACGGCTCAGGCAGTTCCTGTCGGGCAGCCTCAAATAACGTCCGCGGCGCAGCGTGCGCCGCACATTCCGGCACAATCGCGGTTTCTCCCTGGCTCAGTCGTCTGAAGATGTCCCGTCCCGTTCCTCCGGCTCGCACCACGCAAGTGGCCATCGTCGCATTGCCGCCGGTCTCGCTGTCGGGCATCGGGCCGATCGTCGATGCGCTGACGCTCGCCAACGAGATCGACGGCCGCGCGCTGTACCGCTGGCAGGTGTGTTCGTGGGACGGTCGCGCGGTGCCGCTGTCGGGCGGCGCGCAACTACCCGCCGACGCCGCATTCGGCGACGCGATCGCGTGCGACTGGCTGATCGTGATCAGCGAGCGCTACCAGCAATTCGCCGACTACCGCCTGTTTCTCGCCAGCCTGTCGCGGGTCGGCCAGCGCACGCCGCTCGTCACCGGCATCCATCACGGCGTCTGGTGGCTGGCGATGGCGGGGCAGCTTTCCGGTTATCGCGTGAGCGTCAACTGGGAAACCTATCAGCAGTTCTCCGAGCAGTTCGAACGCTCGATCGTCACCCAGCAGATCTTCGAGATCGACCGCGATCGCGCCACCTGCGCGGGCGGTCAGGCGAGCGTCGATTTCATGCTGGCGATGATCGGCCGCGATCACGGCCCCGAACTCGCCGAACGGATCGCCGACACGCTCGGCGTCGGCGTGTTGCGCAACGGCGACGAACGTCAGCGGATTCCGTACGTGACCGCGCCCGGCGAGCGGCATCCGCGTCTGAACGACGCGCTGCAACTGATGGAAGCGAATATCGAAGACCCGCTGACCACCGATGAAATCGCCGGACTGGTCGGGATCTCGCGGCGTCAGCTGGAGCGGCTGTTTCGCCAGTATCTCGACGCGATGCCGTCGAAGTATTACCTCGGCCTGCGTCTGTCGAAAGCGCGCACGCAATTGCAGCGCACCGGCAAATCGGTCGTGCAGATCAGCCTTGCATGCGGATTTTCGTCGGCGGCGCACTTTTCGAACGCGTATCGCGAGCGTTTCAACGTGACGCCGCGCGAAGAACGCCGCAACTGGCTGGAAAAGCAGCACGGCGGCATGCTGGTCGAGCCGCGCGCGGGCGCGCTGATCGAACCGCCAGACCGCGACGCATGAGCGCCGCGACGCTTTTGTCGCGCGCGTGCCTTAACATTGACGCTTTTGCCCGATAGAACGCGTCGCGTATGCGCAAGACGTTTCGCGCGCAGTTTCCTACACTACCGTCATTACCCGTAACGAGGATTTGCCATGAACGACCTGACTGTGACCCGCGAGACTTTCGACGAAGCGCTGGTGCCGACGTATGCGCCTGCCGCATTCATCCCGACGCGCGGCCTCGGTTCGCGTCTGTGGGACACGGAAGGCCGCGAATATGTCGATTTCGCGGGCGGTATCGCCGTCACCGCGCTCGGCCATTCGCATCCGGAACTGCTGAAGGTGCTGCACGAGCAGGGCGGCAACCTCTGGCATATCAGCAACGGTTTCACCAACGAGCCGGTATTGCGCCTCGCGAAGCGCCTCGAAGCGCTCACGTTCGCCGACCGCGCGTTCTTCGCGAACTCGGGCGCCGAAGCGAACGAAGCCGCGCTGAAGCTCGCGCGCCGCGTCGCGTTCGACCGTCATGGCGCGGACAAATACGAAATCGTGTCGTTCTTGCAGTCGTTCCACGGCCGCACCTTCTTCACGGTCAGCGTCGGCGGACAGCCGAAGTATTCGGAAGGTTTCGGCCCGGTGCCGGCCGGCATCGTGCATCTGCCGTACAACGACATCGACGCGGCCGTCAAAGCCATTACGGCTAAAACCTGCGCGGTGATCGTCGAGCCGGTGCAAGGCGAAGGCGGCGTGATTCCGGCCGACCCTGCGTTCCTGAAAGCACTGCGCGACGCGTGCGACGCGCACGGCGCGCTGCTGATTTTCGACGAAGTGCAAACCGGCGTGGGCCGCACCGGCCATTTCTATGCGTATGAAGACACCGGCGTGACGCCGGACATCCTGACCACCGCGAAATCGCTCGGCAACGGCTTCCCGATCGGCGCGATGCTCACCACCAGCGAACTCGCCGCTTACCTGAAGGTCGGCACGCACGGCACGACGTACGGCGGCAATCCGCTCGGTACGGCAATCGCCGACAAGGTCGTCGAACTGATTTCGGACCCGGCGGTGCTCGAAGGCGTGAAGGCGCGCAGTGCATCGTTCAAGGCGCATCTGGCCCGGCTGAACGAACGCTTCACGCTGTTCAGCGACGTGCGCGGCAAGGGGCTGCTGATCGGCGCGGAACTGGTCGATACGTACAAGGGTCGCGCGAAAGATTTCGTCGCCGCGGCAGGCCGTCACGGTCTCGTGATGCTGATGGCCGGCCCGGACGTGCTGCGTTTCGCGCCGTCGCTGATCATTCCGCAAGCGGATATCGACGCGGGTTTCGCCAGCCTCGAAAAGGCGATCGAAGAAGTGATCGCGGCCGTCGCGGCCGAAGCCGCGCAGGCCGACGCCACCGCAGCCGCGCGTTGATGCGCGCATCGTCAATGCGTGCTCCGGCACGCGCTTATTTCTTCCTGGAACGATGATGCTCTTCGTACGCCCCGGCCGCCTCGCCGATCTCGATGCGCTCCAGCACATGGCGCGCACCGCGCAACCCGTGCTGCATTCGCTGCCGCACGACCGTCGTGCGCTCGAAGCGCGGGTCGCGCTGTCCGAGGATTCGTTTCGTGCGGACGTGGATTTTCCGGGCGAAGAGTTCTATCTGTTCGTGCTCGAAGATCTCGACACCGGCAAGCTGCTCGGCACCGCCAGCATCGTCGCCGCGGCCGGGTATTCGGAGCCGTTCTACGCATTTCGCAACGACGCGCTGATCCATGCGTCGCGCGAACTGCACGTGAACCGCAAGATTCACGCGTTGACGATGTCGCATGAACTGACCGGCAAAAGCCGTCTCGCCGGTTTCTATATCGACCCGGCGCTGCGCGACTCGCCCGCCGCGCATCTGCTGTCGCGCGCGCGGATGATGTACGTCGCCGCCAATCGCAAGCGCTTCACGCCCGAGGTGTTCTCGCTGCTGCTCGGCGTGACCGGCGACGACGGCGTGTCGCCGTTCTGGGAAGCGGTGGGGCGCAAGTTTTTCGGCCGCAATTTCGCGGACATCGAAATCGAATCGGGCGGCCGTAGCCGCACCTTTATCGCGGAAGTGATGCCGGCGTATCCGATCTATGTGCCGTTGTTGCCGGAAGCCGCGCAACGCGTGCTCGGCGAGCCGGATGAAAACGCGCTGCTCGCCTATGACATTCACCTCGAAGAAGGCTTCGAGGCGGACCGTTTCGTCGATATTTTCGATGCCGGTCCGGTACTGACCGCGCGCGTGGATCGCAGCGCGTGCGTCGCTTTCAATGAAACCCGCACCGTGCACGAAGTGACGTCGGTGGCGCCGGGCGAGCCGTATCTGGTCGCCTGCAACCGGCCCGGCGAATTCCGCTGCGTGCTCGCCGACCTGCAGGCGGGCAAGGGTATCGGCGCGCGTCTGGGCGCGGACGCCGGTCGCGCGCTCGACGTTCGCGACGGCGATGCGGTGCGCTGTGTCCCGCTGCATCGGCGGGCTTCGGTAGATCAGGATTTGTCGGGAGACGCACAATGATCGTCGTTCGCGTCGTGCAGACGGGCGATGTGGACGCGCTGGTCGCGCTCGCTCACGAGACCGGTCCCGGTCTCACCACGTTCAAGCCGGACCGCGATGCGCTCACGGCGCGCGTCGCGCGTTCGCGTCGCACGATGGACAACCAGGCCGCGGCCCATGAAGCCGGTTATTTCTTCGTGATGGAAGACACCGCAACCGGCGACGTCGCCGGTGTGTGCGGCATCGAAACCGCGGTCGGGCTGGAACAGCCGTTTTACAACTATCGCGTCAGCACGGTCGTGCATGCGAGCCAGGATCTGGGTATCTGGACGAAGATGCGCGCGCTGAACATTTCGCACGATCTGACCGGCTATTCGGAAGTGTGCTCGCTGTTTCTGAGCCCGCGTTACCGGACGAGCGGCGTCGGCGGCTTGCTGTCGCGCTCGCGCTTCATGTTTCTCGCGCAATTTCGCGAGCGCTTTCCGCAGCGGATCTGCGCGGAACTGCGCGGCCATTTCGACGGGAACGGCACGTCGCCGTTCTGGCGCGCGGTCGGCTCGCATTTTTACCAGATCGATTTCAACGCGGCGGATTACCTCAGTTCGCACGGCCGCAAATCGTTTCTCGCGGAACTGATGCCGCGCTATCCGGTGTATGTCGAGCTTTTGCCGGAAGAAGCGCAGAACTGCGTCGGCCTCACGCATAACGACACGATTCCCGCGCGCCGGATGCTCGAAGCGGAAGGGCTGCGCTACGAGAATCACGTCGATATTTTCGATGCGGGTCCGGTGCTCGAATGCCATATCAACGACCTTCGCACCGTGCGCGAAAGCGTGCTGGTGCCGGTTGAAATCGCCACGGTCGATGCGTACCAGGACGGTCTGCGCTCGATGGTGTCGAACACGTCGCTGGGCGATTTCCGCGTCGGCGTCGCGGTGGGCGTGCCGGTCGATGGAGTGTTCCGTCTGAATCCCGAAGAAGCCGCCGCGCTGGACGTGAAGGCAGGCGATCCGGTGCGCGTGCTGCCGCTGAAAAACAAACAAGGATGAACATGAGCGAGCTTTTCATCGACGGCGAATGGACGGCTGGTAACGGCCCCGCGTTCGCATCGCGCAACCCCGGCACGAACGCTGTCGTGTGGGAAGGCAACAGCGCATCGGCGGCGGATGTCGAGCGCGCGGTGATGGTGGCGCGTCGCGCATTCGTCACGTGGTCCGCGTGGAGTCTCGACGAACGCTGCGCGATCGTGCGGCGTTTCGCGGCGCTGATCACCGAGCGCAAGGAAGCGCTGGCGCAGGCGATCGGTCGCGAGACCGGCAAGCCGTTGTGGGAAGCGCGCACGGAAGTCGCGTCGATGGCTGCGAAGGTCGAGATCTCGATTCAGGCGTACAACGAACGCACCGGCGAGAGGCGCGCGGCGATGGCCGACGGCACGGCCGTGTTGCGGCATCGTCCGCATGGCGTGGTGGCTGTGTTCGGCCCGTATAACTTCCCTGGGCATCTGCCGAACGGGCATATCGTTCCCGCGCTGATCGCCGGGAATGCGGTGGTGTTCAAGCCGTCGGAACTCGCGCCCGGCGTCGCGCGCGCGACCGTCGAGGTATGGCGCGACGCGGGTCTTCCCGAAGGCGTGCTGAACCTCGTGCAAGGCGAGAAAGAGACCGGCGTCGCGCTGGCGAATCATCGTCAGATCGACGGGCTGTTTTTCACCGGCAGTTCCGACACCGGCACGCTGTTGCACAAGCAGTTCGGCGGACGCCCGGAGATCGTGCTCGCGCTCGAAATGGGCGGCAACAATCCGCTCGTGATCGCGCAGGTCGAAGACGTGGACGCCGCCGTACATCACACGATCCAGTCGGCGTTTCTGTCGGCGGGGCAGCGCTGCACGTGCGCGCGGCGCATCTTCGTGCCGGAAGACGCATCCGGCGACCGCTTCGTCGAACGCTTCACGGACGTCACGTCGCGGATCGCCGTCGGCGAATACGACGCCGATCCGCAGCCGTTCATGGGCGCGGTGATTTCGGCGCGCGCCGCGGCGCGTCTGGTCGCGGCGCAACAGCGACTGCTCGACGGCGGCGCCCGCGCATTGCTGACGATGACCCAACGCGACGCGCAACTCGGCTTCGTCACGCCCGCCATTCTCGACGTCACGAACGTGCGCGACCTGCCCGACGAGGAACACTTCGGCCCGCTCGCGCAGATCGTCCGCTACAAGACGTTCGCCGAAGCGATCGAGCGCGCGAACGACACCGAATTCGGTCTGTCAGCCGGTTTGCTCGCCGACGACGAAGCGCAGTGGACGCTGTTCCAGCGCACGATCCGCGCAGGCATCGTTAACTGGAACCGGCCGACCAACGGCGCGTCTTCCGGTGCGCCGTTCGGCGGCACGGGCCGCTCCGGCAACAACCGTCCGAGCGCGTATTACGCGGCGGATTACTGCGCATACCCGATGGCGTCCGTCGAAAGCGCGCAACTGTCCATGCCGGCGAGCGTGTCGCCCGGCCTTCATTTCTGAGGATCGCCGATGCAAGCCACTGAAGCGAATTTCGACGGTCTCGTCGGCCCGACGCATAACTACGCGGGGCTGTCGTTCGGCAATGTCGCGTCGCAGAACAACGAGAAATCCGTCGCCAATCCGAAGGCTGCCGCGAAGCAGGGGCTGCGCAAGATGATGCGCCTGGCCGACCTCGGTTTTCATCAGGGCGTGTTGCCGCCGCAAGAGCGGCCGTCCATCCGTTTGCTGCGTGAACTCGGTTTTTCCGGCGACGACGCGAGCGTGATCTCGAAGGTCGCGAAGGAAGCGCCCGAGTTGCTGGCCGCGGCGAGTTCGGCATCGGCGATGTGGACCGCGAATGCGGCGACCGTCAGCCCGTCCGCCGACACGCAGGATGGCCGCGTGCATTTCACGCCCGCGAATCTGTGCAGCAAGCTGCATCGCGCGATCGAACATCAATCGACGCGCCGCACCTTGTCCACCATCTTCGCCGACGAGTCGCGTTTCGCGGTGCATGAAGCGCTGCCGGGCACGCCCGCGCTCGGCGACGAAGGCGCGGCGAATCACACGCGCTTCGCGGCGGAATACGGCCAGCGTGGCGTCGAATTCTTCGTGTACGGGCGCAGCGAGTATCGTCGCGGTCCCGAGCCGAAGCGTTTCCCCGCGCGTCAGACTTTCGAGGCGAGCCGCGCGGTCGCGCATCGTCACGGGCTCGACGATTCGGCCACCGTCTATGCGCAGCAAACGCCGGACGTGATCGATGCGGGCGTGTTTCATAACGACGTGATCGCGGTCGGCAATCGCCACACGCTGTTCTGTCACGAGCGCGCGTTCGTCGACCAGAGCGCGGTGTACGACGCGTTGCGCGGCAAGCTCGAAGCACTGAAGTCGCCGTTCGACGTGATCGAAGTGCCGGATGCACAGGTTGCCGTTGCGGATGCGGTGTCGTCGTATCTGTTCAACAGCCAGTTGCTGACGCGCCCCGACGGCAAGCAGATTCTGGTCGTGCCGCAAGAGTGCCGCGAGAACGCGCGGGTCGCGGCGTATCTGGACGATCTCGCCGCGCACAGCGGTCCGATCGACGACGTGCTGGTGTTCGATCTGCGTGAAAGCATGAAGAACGGCGGCGGCCCGGCGTGCCTGCGTCTGCGGGTGGTGCTGAACGAAGCCGAGCGCGCGGCCGTGTCGCCGGACGTGTGGATCAACGAAACGCTGTTCGGCAAACTCGACGCGTGGATCGAAAAGCATTATCGCGATCGGCTCGCGCCCAGCGATCTGACCGATCCGGAATTGCTGGTCGAATCGCGCACGGCGCTGGATGAGTTGACGCAGATTCTCAAGCTCGGCTCGCTGTATGACTTCCAGCGCTGAGGCGGCAATGAGTACAAGCAGCGTGATGCTGGACGATTTCCTGACGTACACGCTGGCGGGCAAACGCCCGTCGCCGGACGACGCACACGGTGTCGGCGCGAGCGGCGTGCGGTTTCGCTGGCTCGACGACGGCGTGCTGCAACTCGAACCGCGCGACCACGCGGATAGCGGTGCGTCGCGCAGTGTGCTGGTGTCGGCGGGGATTCACGGCGACGAAACCGCGCCGATCGAATTGCTGTCGTCGCTGGTGCGCGATATCGCGCGTGGCGATGCCGCGCTCGGATGCCGCGTGCTGGTCATTCTCGGCAACGTCACGGCGATGCGCGCCGCGCGCCGGTATCTCGACGACGATCTGAACCGTCTGTTCAGCGGCCGTCACGCCGACGTGCCGGACAGCCACGAAGCGCCACGTGCGATCGCGCTCGAACGGGCGACAACGCAATTTTTTGCGGACACGCCCGACACGCCGGGCGCACGCTGGCACATCGACATGCATACGGCGATCCGCGCGTCGGTGTTCGAGCAGTTCGCGTTGTTGCCGCATACGCTGCATCCGTTGTCGCGGGCGATGTTCGAGTTTTTGCGCGACGCGCGGATCTCGGCGGTGCTGTTGCACACCGCGAAAGGCAACACGTATTCGCACTTCACCGCGCACGCGTGCGGCGCGCTCGCGTGCACGCTGGAACTCGGCAAGGTGATGGCCTTCGGTCACAACGACCTGACGCGTTTCGCCGGCGCCGATCACGCGTTGCGCGATCTGCTCGCGGGCACGCCGGGCGATGCGTCGGCGTCGATGCCGCAGGTGTTCACCGTCATCGGTCAGATCACGAAGCAAAGCGATGCATTCGATTTGCGGATCGCCGCCGACGTGTCGAACTTCACGCCGTATCCGAAAGACACCGTGCTCGCGGTGGATGGCGATTATCGTTACACGGTGAGTCACGACGAGGAGCGCATCGTGTTTCCGAACCCCACTGTGAAGCCCGGTTTGCGTGCCGGCTTGCTGGTCGTCGATACGACGCGCGAGACGCTTGCCGCGCTCGCTTGACGCGTCGAACGCGACCGTTTCTTTCGCGCCAGCGACACGAAGTTGCGAATTCACGTTGCGCAAACTTCAGGCACTTCGCTGCCTTCACGTCGAACTTTTCCCTTCGTCGCCCGACGGGCCGCGCGCGCACACGCTGTACAATCGCCGCCTCGCGGCTGTTGCACTGCATCAAGACGGCCGCCCGGAATTGAAGCGCAATTTTGGCGTCGAGATGATCGGCCGCTAATTTCGGCGCTGTTTTTGTCATCCCCGTTTGAGGAAGCACCCTGATGAAAATGAATTGGCGAACCCTCGCCGCGCTCGCGACGTTCGCGGCGACGAGCTTCGCAGCGACCCACGCGTCGGCTGCGGAAATCAAGGAAATCCGTTTTGGCGTCGAAGCGTCGTATGCGCCGTTCGAATCGAAGTCGGCAACCGGCGAGCTGCAAGGTTTCGATATCGATGTCGGCAATGCCGTGTGCGCGAAGCTGAATGCGAAATGCGTGTGGGTCGAGAATTCTTTCGACGGCCTGATTCCGGCGCTGCAGGCCCGCAAGTTCAATGCGATCAATTCGGACATGACGATCACGGACCAACGCCGTCAGGCCGTCGATTTCACCGATCCGATCTACACGATCCCGAACCAGATGATCGCGAAGAAGGGCAGCGGCCTGCTGCCGAACGCGACCTCGCTGAAGGGCAAGCATATCGGCGTGTTGCAAGGCACGATCCAGGAAACCTATGCGAAGGCGCGCTGGGCGCCGGCGGGTGTCGACGTCGTGCCGTATCAGACGCAGGATCAGGTCTACGCCGATCTGGTGTCGGGTCGTCTGGATGCATCGTTCCAGGACGCCGAAGCGGCATCGAAGGGCTTTCTGAAGCGTCCGCAAGGCGCGGGCTTCGACTTCGCGGGTCCGGCCGTCACCGACGAGAAGCTGCTCGGCGCGGGCGTCGGCTATGGCGTGCGCAAGAACGACAAGGCGTTGAAAGACGCGCTGAACGGCGCACTGAAAGCGCTCAAGGCGGACGGCACGATCGACCATCTAGCCGCGAAGTATTTCGACGTCAAGGTCGTGCTGAAGTAAGCGCATGACCTCGCGTCGCTGACGACCATGAAAAACGGCCACCCGGTGGCCGTTTTTCATTTCCGCGCGCGCGACGCTACTTCAGATAATCGAACATCACCTCGCCGAGTCCCAGCGTCAGATCGGCGACCAGGTGGCGCGTCTCGACGATTTCGAGCACCGGCAGTTCCGCGATCGGCGCGAGCGCGTGCGGCGCGAGTTGCAGCGACGCAGGACCGGTCCACGCGCCTTTGAGCTCGATGTCCTGCAGGTAGTAACGCACCAGTTCGCAGACACGCGGCGTTCCGTCCACATGCGGAATCACCTTCAGCAGAAAGTTCGGCGCGGCGAGCCGCTGCTTCTGCTGCGCGAGATCGAGCTGGCGATGCTTGTAGCCCATCGTGCCGGTCGCGATTCGCACCGGACCGTAATCGAGCGTGCCGACCAGCGTGTCGGTATGCACTTCGAGCACCGGCTTCGCGAGCTTCTTCGGAAAGCCCCACAATTCGCGCCCGCCGGCGATCGGCGGATGATCGTCGAGATACATCGCGAGCGTATAGCTGCCGGCCACGCCGTTATAGCTGACGGGAATCACCTGGCCGCTTTCGGTGTAGTCGCCGAAACCGGTCGAATCCGGCATCCGGATAAATTCGTAGTGGACCAGCGGCTCGCCGATCTGCAGCGGCTCGGGCACGACCGCGCGCAGCCGGGCGGGATCGGTGCGGTAGGTGATGATCAGGAACTCGCGATCGACGAACCGGTACGGACCCATCGGAAAGGCGGGGCTCGTGATCGGCATCGCGAAGGCATCGGACAGCACGCTTTTGACGTCCATGGTTTTCCTCGAAGGCGTAGATGTGGTGCTTGACGACGGAATGGCGGAACGACGGAACGCGGAACGGCGGGGCGGACAGGTGCACGCGCGCCTGACATGCAGCGCGACGCCGCTTATCCTGACACAGCCGTTTGAACTTTGCGCGAATTGTGCCGAACGCGTTGCCGCGATTGAATTCGCGTGCGTTAGAATCGGCGGTCGCCTGCGGCGACGCACGGCGTGACGATAATCAAAAAACAGCAGGCAGCGCGAGGGCGCTTAGCGGGGGAATGGATGACCAGCAATACAGTCGATGAAACACATCAACCGGACGTACGGGCGCAAGCCGGCGGTATCGAGCGCCGCGACGCATGGTTTGCCCGTCAGCCGATCCTGAATCGCGACGGCATGCTGTGCGGCTTCGAGTTGAAGGCACGCTGCGACGTCGTGGAAATCATCGCCGTGGAAGCGGCGCCGACGCGGACGTTCGCGCTCGACGACGACACCGGCAGCAGCGGCGCCGACACGCCGGATCCCGCGGTCGTCGCGCGTATGGCAGACGCGCAGGCGGTTGCCGTCGCGCTCGTCAAACCGGCCTTGCATGCCGCGCTGACCGGTCATCCCGCGCATCTGGACGTGACCCGCGAGATGCTGTTCGAGCCGGCATTCGAGCGCCTGTCGCCCGAGCACGTGCTGTTCGAACTGCCGGCCGCGCTGGTCGCCGACGATGAAGTCATCGCCCGGCTGGTCGTGCTGCACGGCCGGCGCTTTCGCTTCGTGCTCGACGAAGTGGTGGCACCCGACGACCACTTCGCGCGGTTGCTGCCGTACGCGGCCATCGTCAAGATCGATATCGCGCGGATCGCGCCGGCGCTGCTGCCGAAGCTCGCCAGCGTGCTGAAGTCGGCGGGGAAAATCCTGATCGCGCTGGGCGTCGATTCACAAACGCAATTCGAAGAGATGCTGAAACTCGGTTTCGACCGGTTTCAGGGCTATTTCTTCGCGCGTGCGCAGAATTCGAGCACACGTCGTGTTAGCGCGCCGCGTCACGCGTTGCTGAACCTGCTGCAATTGCTGGCGGGCGACCCGACCGTCGCGCAGCTCGAAAACGAGTTGAAGCTCAATCCGGTGCTGGTGATGCATCTGATGCGGCTGGCCAATTCCGGCGGCATGGGTTTGGGCCGGAAGGTCTCGACGTTGCGCGATGCGATCAACGCCACCGGCACCGACCGGATCGCGCGCTGGACCCAACTGCTGCTGTACGCGGACGGCCGCAAGGTCGCGCTCGAAGACGATCCGCTGCTGCAACTGGCGGCCACGCGCGCGCGGTTCATGGAACTCGCGATCGAGCGTCTGCCGCAAGCGGGCCGCGACGAAGCCGATGCCGCGTTCCTGACGGGCGTGTTCTCGTTCGTGGATGCCGTGTTCGGCGGCTCGCTCGAAAGCACGCTGAACGTGCTGACGTTGTCGAAGCCGATCCAGGCGGCGATTCTTCATCGCGAAGGGCGTCTCGGGCGTCTGCTCGCGGCCATCGATGCGATCGAGCGCGGCGCGTGGGATGAAATCGACGGAATCTGTGCGGAGCTTGCACCGCTGACGACCGGCGATGTCGCGGAATTGGCGCTGGGCGCGGCGGCGTGGGCGGGGGTTGCGGAGCAGGGTGCCGAAGCGGCGGGGCTGGAGCGGATCGAAGATTGATCGCAGCCTGAAGCAGTGAGCATCTAACGATAAACGGGCTGCTGCGGCGGCCCGTTTCGTTTTCCTTTCGGCACCTTTCGGAAGCCGATTCTGTGGTTTTTCAAACACGTTTTTGCGGTTGCGACCGCATTGGACGGGGACGTCTATCGCGTCCCTGATCGTCCGGTACCACTCTGTTTTCGCGCCGAGGCGAGGGACTGTCAGTGCTCTGACGGTCCGCTCACAACATTTCCATTTCCCGCGTCGGCGCCTGGGAGAAAAAACGCGCTAGCTCCCGGGCCAACTCGTTGAGTGCGGCCATTTCTTTTTGTGAGATCCGTCGTGGTTCGTGTGCCAGCGACCAGTCGCCATAGACCAATGCGACCGGCGAGCGGCCTTCACCCACCACGGGCAACAAGACAAACGAACGTGCGTCGTCGAACGTGCGCCGGAACCACTCCGGCAACCGCGCGACCATTTTTGGGTCGCGCGCATTTTCGATAAAGATGCCCACCGAATTGGCGATGGCGAGGTGGAACACGTCGGGCTCGAACGCGGCGTTGAACGCCAGCGACGGCAACGCTTCATCCATCTTCGGGCCGAACGCGATGCGGGCCTTGAAGACGCCCGTGCTGTGCCGCACGAACACCACCGTGCGCGCAAAGCCGAGCCCCTTGAGCACCGTTTCCGATGCCATCGCCAGCGCGGGCGCGAGCCCGCTGGTGGTGGGCAGCGCTTTCAGATCTTCGACGCCCGCGCCGATCCGTGCTTCGGGATCGAAGGCCTCGCGCGCGATCGCATCGGCATTCGCGCGCAGCTCGACGATGTCTTTCATCACGCCGTCGCCGGCTTCCTCGCGGGCCAGTGCGACGCTCATGTCGATCAGTACTTCGGGATCGGTGGACAAGGCCTTGCTGTAGCGCTGCGCAAGCTCGGCGATCTGCGTTTCGCGCTGTGCATCGGGCACTTGCGCGGCGGTCAGGATGTTCGCGACTTCGGTCGAGTAGTTGGTGATCGCGCGCAGCCATTGCACCTGGCGCGGCTCGTCGTCTTCCTCGTGAAACTCCTGCATCCCTTCGCGGATGATGTCCGGCAGACGCCAGCGGGTGGCGGCTTCCTGGCCGATCTCTTCGAAGGTCACGCCGAGCACGGTGATGCACGCTTCGGTTTCGTTCGCTTCGGCTTCGGCGAGACGGCGAATCTGGTCCCATTCGGAATCCAGATAGAACACCACCAGCAGCTTGCCGATCTGCCGCATCAGCGTGCAGACGACCGCTTCTTCGCCCGCGCGCAGATCGCCGCGCTCGGTCAGCTTGCGCGCGACGTAGCCCGAGAGCAGCGTGCGGTTGAGTTCGAGTTTTGCGTCGATGCGACGCGGTACGCTGTGATGAAAGTGATCGACGATCTTGAGCCCGACCACCAGATGGCCGACCGCGTCCATGCCCAGCACCATCAGCGCCCGGCTGACGGTGGTGATGTTGCCGCCGAACGCCATGTACATCGCCGAGTTGGCGAGGCGAAGCACCTTTTGCGTCAAGGCGAAATCGGACAGCACGACCTGGACGAGCGACGTGAAGTCGAGATCGTCGTTTTTCATGGCGGCCATCGTCGTGCGAAGCGATTGCGACAGCATGGGGAAATCGCCGCGCTCGCTCATTCGAGTCCAGAGCCTGTCGAGCACTGCCGCCTTTACCATGTGATTCCCGCGAAAGCCATACATGTTCCAGTGAGTGCCTGGCCGGTATCAAGCCGGCTTCGTCCGCTGCGCAAACGCTCGCGTTGCATCAGGTCGCGCTGTGCAGATGGAGCGTGCGCGCCTGGAAGCGCTGCGCCAGTTCCTCGGACGGCAGCGCCTTGCAGACGAGCCAACCCTGAATATGATCACATCCCATCTTGGTGAGCAAGGTGCGCTGCTCTTCCGTTTCCACACCTTCGGCGACCAGTTCGAGATCCAGTGTCTGCGCCAGACCGACGACAGCGGTGACGATCGCCTGGTCGTTACGGGAGGTTAGCAGATTCTCGATAAAACTCCGGTCGATCTTGAGCTTCGCCAACGGGAAACGTTGAAGGTAGGCAAGGCTCGAATAACCGGTGCCGAAGTCGTCGACGGCGAAGCGGATGCCGATCGCGGTCAGCTCTTCGAGCAGCACCTTTGCGTGGGCCGGATCGTGCATCAGCAGGCTTTCGGTGATTTCGAACACCAGCCGGCGCGGATCGATGCCGGTCAGTTCGAGCGCCTCGCGCACGCTGTCCTTGAAGCGCGGATCGCGGAACTGCTGCGGCGACACGTTGACGGCCACGTATTGCAGCGTGATGCCTTGCGCGTCCCAGCGGATCAGTTGCATGCAGGCGATCTTCATCACCCAGTTGCCGAGGTAGTTGATCAGCCCGACCGACTCCGCGAGCGGAATGAACATCGACGGCGGCACCAGACCGTGCACCGGATGCTGCCAGCGGATCAGCGCCTCGACGCCGACCACGCCGTGCGACTGGCTGCTGGTGATCGGCTGGAAGTGCAGCGAGAACTCGCCGTTGCGCACGCCGTCGTACAGGTCGGATTCGAGCTTCAGACGTTCGGCGTCGGCGGGATCGTCGTCCGGCACGTAGAACGCGAGCGTGTTGCCGCCGGCCGCCTTGGCTTGCGACAGCGCGCGGTCGGCCCAGCGCAGCAGATGGTTGTCGCGCACCGCGATTTCGGTGTCGCCCGGATGACGAACGTCCGGATACAGCGCAATGCCGATGCTCGCCGCCAGATGCACCGGCTGGTTGTTGAACGAATACGGTTGCTGCACGGCGGTCAGCAGACGGCGCGCGAGCGCTTCGGCGGTAGCCGCGGCGTCGGTGCGGTTTGCCGAGGTCGGCACGAGGATCGCGAACTCGTCGCTGGCGACGCGCGCGATCGTATCGCCCGGCATGATCATGTTCGACAGACGGCGCGCGGTGTCGCGCAGCATTTCGTCGCCGGCGTCGTAACCGAGCGCGCGGTTGACGCGCTGATAGTCGTCGAGATCGACCAGCAGCAGCGCGGCGGGCGTGCCTTCGCGGTCCGCGCGCCGCTGCGCTTCCTGGAGCGCGGGCGTGAGCGCCGCCTGGTTCGGCAGACCGGTCAGGCGGTCGTGATGCAGCGCGTGCAGCAGACGCTCTTCGGTGGCGCGCCAGGCGCTGACGTCGAAACCGGCAATCGCGAAACCTTCGACGCCGTCATGGCTGTTGCGGACCACGCGCAGCTCGACGCTGACGGGATAGGTCAGCGACTTGATCAGGTCGAGCGTGGCTTTTTCGACCGAGCCGGTGGCCGACGCGCGCGCGAGCAGCGCATCCAGACGGCCGACGTCCGCCGGCGCGACGATATCGTGCAGCGTGATGCTTTGCAGGTATTCCCGGTGATAGCCGATGAAGCGCAGGCTCGCATCGGACACGTAGAGAAAGCGCAGGTCGCGATCGATATGCGCGAGCAGATCGACGGCGCCGACGGTCTGCTCGAGCGACGAAAGCGGCTGGCTGACGCGGCTCGTCACTTCCGCACGGTCGGCGCGCTCGACGCCGTCCTCCCGATGGCCGCGACGGCCAAAGGCGAGAAACCGGTCGATGACCGTGCGCAAGGCGCCCTGACGGGACGCGGTGATCCTGTTCGCTTCCATGTAGTTTGGCTGGCAGCTCGTATTCTGTTCTTCAGCGGGGAGCGGCGGGGTTCCGGCGATCCCGCGACACGGGATGATCGGGAACGCTGAAGCCGCCCATCAGAACACGATAACGACCCCGATACCGAAATCTTTAATAGTTATTGAATAGTTCGGCGAAAAACATCTTGTAATGGACTTTCCGGCGGCCCATCGGCTCCTTTGAGTGGATTCGGTTAAAGTGGCGCGGCTTGTCGACCGATAAAGAGAGAAGTAAAGAGCGTTATCCGATGTGCGCGACGAATTCATTAATGTGTTTGCCGCGTGGCCATTCCGTTTCCATGCACCACAGAAGATCCATGTCTGAACCGTTTCCTGTCAGGGGCAAGCCCGGGCCCGTCGATCTGCATGCGCAGGAAGACGACGATGCCCAACCGGCCGACGCAACAGCGCAGGCGGAGTTCGTGTATCTCGGTCGCCAGCCGATCCTGGGCCGCGATGGTGCGTTGAGTGCGTACGAGTTGCTGTTCCGCTCCGGCGCGCACAACTATGCCGAAGTCAGCGACGACGCCAAGGCCACCGCCCAGGTGGTGGCCCGCACGATCGGCGGCATCGGCGTGCCGGCCGTGCTGGGCGCGTATCGCGGCTACGTGAATATCGGCCGCGAGCTGCTGTTCGACGACATCATCCATCTGATGCCGCCGGAGCGCTTCGTGCTCGAGATTCTCGAGACGGTCGAGTTCGATTCGCATCTGGTCAAGCGCTTGCGCGAGTTGCGGCGCGCGGGCTTTCAGGTCGCGCTGGACGATGTGACCGAACTGTCCGACGGGCTGCTGTCCGTGCTGCCGCATACCGATGTGGTCAAGATCGACTTCCTGATGACCGAGCGCGCGGCGTTGCCGAAGCTCGCTGCCGTGGTGCGCGAGCATCGCAAGATCCTGATCGCGGAGAAGGTCGAGACGCGTGAAGATTTCGCGCTGGCCAGCGACCTCGGCTTCGATCTGTTCCAGGGGTATTTCTTCGCGCGGCCGCAGGTGCTGGTCGCGCCGAAAAGCCGGTCGTCGCGGCCGTCGTTGCTGCGTCTGCTGGCGCTGCTCGCCGCCGATGCCGACATCGTCGCGCTCGAAGCCGAACTGAAGCGCAATCCGAACGTGGTCGTGCAGTTGCTGAGGCTGGTGAACTCCAGCGCGTTCGGGCTGGGCCGCGATATCTCGTCGTTGCGCGAGGCGATTCTCGCCACCGGCACGCGGCAGATCGCACGCTGGGCGCAGCTGCTGCTGTATGCGGACGGTAGCGACTTGCCGTGGCATTCGGACCCGCTCGTCCAACTCGCCGGCACGCGATCGCGTTTCATGGAGCTTGCGGCGAAGTGGCTGCGGCCGGCCAACGAAGCTTTTGCCGATTCGGCGTTCATGACCGGCATTTTTTCTCTGGTCCACGTGGTTCTCGGCTCGACGCCGTCGAAGACGCTCGACAAGCTGGGTCTCGCGACCCGGATTCGCGACGGCATCGTCGAACGTTCGGGCGAGCTGGGTTTGCTGCTGCGGATCGCCGAAGCCGCGGGCGAAGGCGGCGATGCCGCCGCGATCGCGGCAGGGCCGGGCGTGCCGGAAGAGTTTCGTAAGCTGACACCGTCGGTGCTGGCCGAGCTGAACCTGGCGGCGGCCGCGTGGTTCGGCGCGCATGTCGGCCAGGAAGCGCAGATCGCCTGACGGCGTCCGGATGAAGGGCTTCGCTACGCGTTGAGCAGGGACGTGGTTCAATACGGGGCTGTGGGGTTCATCCCCACGGTCGCCGTGCACGGCTGGCGTGCTCAACGTTCGAAGAGGCTCCAATGAAACGAAAGCTCATACCCGTGGCGCTCGCCGCCGTCGTGTCGATCGGCAGTGCACTGTTTTGCGTCAGCGCATCCGCCACGCTCAAGCCCGGCGACGCCGCGCCGGAATTCACCGCGCCCGCTTCGCTGGGCGGCAAGACCTACACGTATTCGCTCGCCGACGAGCTGAAGAAAGGTCCGGTCGTGCTCTACTTCTATCCGGCGGCATTCACCAAGGGTTGCACGATCGAGGCGCACGAGTTCGCCGAAGCGGTCGATGAATACAAGCAGTACGGCGCCACCGTCATCGGCATGTCGCACGACAACATCGATACCCTCACCAAGTTCTCCGTCAGTGAATGCCGGAGCAAATTCCCGGTCGCGGCCGACCCCGATTCGAAGGTCATCAATCAGTACGACGCGGGCATGCCGATGCACAACTCGATGGCCAATCGCGTGTCGTATGTGATCGCGCCCGACGGCAAGATCATCTACGAATACACCAGCCTGTCGCCCGAGAAGCATGTCGAGAACACGCTGAAGGCGCTGAAGGAATGGAGCGCGACGCATAAGGCGCAGTAATCCTGTCACGCTGCTGCACGCCATCGCGATATCGCGCGCCGCAGCCGGGTTCGCTTTTGGGGGTTGATTCACGGATGCCGATTATTGTTGCTCTGGCCGTGCTGGGCGCGCTGATTTACGGTGCGTTCTGGTCGTTTCATGCGTTGTCGTCCGCGTTCGGGTTGTCGGTTGCGATCGGCGCGGCGGTGGTCGCGGCGGCGCTGCTGCTGTTTGCCATCGGGTGGTGGATCAAGCGGATGCGCGATGTCGCGGCCAATATCCACGACGGCGACTGGACTCACGAACTCAAGGGCACGTGGGGTTTCGTCCGCCTCGCCGCCGGTAAGCGCCTGTGCCGGATCGACGTCGCCGCACAACGCGGCGACTTCATCTTCGCCGACCTCGTATCCGCGCGCGCGGAAGCGCGCGGCAACGCGTGGTGCGTGGTGGTGTCCGTGCGTAACGCGAAGCAGGATATGTGGGTGCTGCCGGTCGGTTCGTCGCGGGTGGCGAAACAGTGGGAGCGGATTCTGTCGCTGGCGATCCGACAGAAGCTGTGAGCGCCGGCACCGTCGGCGCGGCGATGGCGCAGGCGTGACGTATTCAAGTGAAAAAGGCTTCGAGAATCTCGAAGCCTTTTTTCTTTTCGCTGACGTTGCCCGCTGCGCCTAACTGGCCGCCGGCGCGTTACGGTTGCGGCGGTTTTCCCAGCGTACGCGAATCCGGTCCATATACAGATAGACCACCGGCGTCGTGTACAGCGTCAGCATCTGACTGACGATCAGACCGCCGACGATCGAAATGCCGAGCGGCGCGCGCAGCTCCGCGCCTTCGCCGCGCCCGAACGCGAGCGGCAACGCGCCGAGCAGGGCGGCGCAGGTCGTCATCATGATCGGGCGGAACCGCAGCAGACACGCCTGGAAAATCGCGTCGCGCGACGACAGTCCCTGGCGCGATGCCTCGATCGCGAAATCGACCATCATGATCGCGTTCTTCTTGACGATGCCGATCAGCAGGATCACGCCGATCAGCGCGATGATGCTGAACTCGGTCTTGAACAGCAGCAGCGCCAGCAACGCGCCGACGCCCGCCGACGGCAACGTCGAAAGAATTGTCAGCGGATGGATGTAGCTCTCGTAGAGCATGCCCAGCACGATATAGACCGCCGCCAGCGCGGCGAGAATCAGGATCGGCTGGTCGGACATCGATTGCTGGAACGCCTGGGCGGTGCCCTGGAAGCTGCCGTGAATCGTGCCCGGCACGCCGAGCTCCGCCATCGTGTCGTAGATCGCCTGGGTGGCGTCGGACAACGACGTGCCCGGTGGCAGATTGAACGAGATGGTGGATGCGACGAACTGGCTCTGGTGATTCACCGACAACGGCGTCGTGCCCGGCCCGAAGGTCGCGATGGCCGACAGCGGCACCATGGTTTCCTTCGACGTGGAGACCGCCGAACCCGACGACGCGCTCGATTTGCCGCTTGCCGCAATCGAGTTGGTGGCCTGGTTGCGCGCGGAATCCGCCGCGATGGTCGCGGCGCTGGTCGTGGTGGTGCCCGCGGTCCCACCCGTCGATGCGCTGGTGGACGCGTTAGTGGTCGTACCCGACGACACCGTGCCGGCCGGCGCGTTGGTGGTTTGCGCGCCGCTCGCCGTGCCGCCCGACGTGCTGATCCAGATCTGGTTCAGCATCTCCGGGCTTTGCCAGTATTTCGGCGCGACTTCCATCACCACGTGATACTGGTTCAGCGGGTTGTAGATCGTCGATACCTGACGCTGGCCGAACGCGTCGTACAGCGTGTTGTCGATCTGCGACGGCGTGATCTTCAGCCGCGCGGCCGTTTCGCGGTCGATCGTCACCATCGCTTCGAGACCGCCTTGCTGCTGGTCGGAGTTGACGTCGGCGAGTTCGGGGCGCTTCATCAGCGCGTCGGTGAGCAGCGGTCCCCACTTGTAGAGATCGGCGGCGGAATCGGCGAGCAGCGTGAACTGGTATTGCGCGTTCGATTGCCGGCCGCCGACGCGAATGTCCTGCACCGCTTGCAGGAACGTGCGCGCGCCCGCGACGTCGCCGAGCGGCGCGCGCAGTTGCTGGATCACCTGGTCGGCGGTGGCGCGCCGTTCGGCTTTCGACTTCAGCGACACGAACATAAAGCCCGAATTGGTCTGCCGGCCGCCGGTGAAACCCACCACGCTATCGACGTTCGGATTCTTGCCGACGATCGACATCATGTCGCTGAACTTGCCCTTCATACCCTGGAACGACGTGCTCTGGTCGGCCTGGATGCCGCCGACCAGCCGCCCGGTGTCCTGCTGCGGGAAAAAGCCTTTGGGCACGATGATGTAGAGCCAGACGTTCACGCCGATGGTCGCGATCAGGATGGTCAGGATCAGCCGCGGATGCAGCAGCGACCAGCTGAGCGTGTGTTCGTAGCCGCGCTGCATGCGTGCGAAACCGCTTTCGAGCCAGCGGCCGAAGCGGCCTTCTTCCTTTTTCTGGTGATGCGGACGCAGCAGCCGCGAACACATCATCGGCGTGAGCGTCAGCGATACCAGCAACGACACGCCGATCGCGAGCGACAGCGTGAGCGCGAATTCGCGAAACAGCCGCCCGACGATGCCGCCCATCAGCAGAATGGGCAGGAACACCGCGACCAGCGACAGGCTGATCGACAGCACGGTGAAGCCGACTTCGCGCGCGCCGATAAACGCCGCTTTCATCGGCGTGACGCCGTTTTCGATATGCCGCGAGATGTTTTCGAGCACCACGATCGCATCGTCGACGACGAAGCCGGTCGCGATGGTCAACGCCATCAGCGACAGGTTGTCGATCGAAAAACCGAGCAGGTACATGGTCGCGAACGTGCCGATGATCGAGATCGGCACGGCGACGCTCGGGATCAGCGTGGCGCGCCAGTTGCGCAGGAACAGGAACACCACCATCACGACCAGCCCGACCGCGATCATCAGCGTGTGTTCGGTGTCTTTCAGCGACGCGCGGATCGTCATCGAGCGGTCGGCGGTCGGCGTGACTTCGACGTCGCCGGGCAACGAGGCTTTCAGTTGCGGCAGCATCTCCTTCACGCGGTCGATGGTCTCGATGATGTTCGCGCCCGGCTGTCGGTAGAGGATCACCAGTACCGCGCGCTGGCCGTTGAACATCCCGGCGTTGCGCAGATCTTCGACGGAATCGACCACTTCCGACACGTCCGACAGCTTGACGGCCGAGCCGTTGCGATACGCGATCACCAGATCGCGGTATTGCGACGCCTTGCTCGCCTGGTCGTTGGTGTAGATCTGCACGCGGTTCGGACCGAACTCGATCGAGCCTTTCGGGCTGTTCGCGTTTGCCGCGGCCAGCGCCGCGCGCACGTCTTCGAGACCGATGCCGTAGTGAAACAGCGCCTGAGGCTCCAGCTCGACCCGCACCGCCGGATTCGCCGAACCGCTGACGTCCACTTCGCCGACGCCGTCCACCTGCGACAACGACTGCTGCAGCACCGTGGCCGCCGAGTCGTACAACTGGCCAGCGGGCAAGGTTTTGGAAGTCAGCGCGAGAATGAGGATCGGCGCGTCGGCGGGGTTGACCTTGTGATAGGTCGGGTTGCTGCGCAGGCTGGCCGGCAGATCGGCGCGCGCTGCGTTGATGGCCGCCTGCACGTCGCGCGCGGCGCCGTCGATATCGCGGTTCAGGCCGAATTGCAGCGTGATCCGCGCCGAGCCGACCGAACTGCTCGACGTCATTTCGGTGACGTCGGCGATCGAGCCCAGATGCCGTTCGAGCGGACTGGCGACGCTGGTAGCGACTGTGTTCGGACTCGCGCCCGGTAACGACGCCTGCACCGAAATGGTCGGGAAATCCACTTGCGGCAGCGGCGCGACCGGCAGCTTCGTGAACGCGAAAATCCCCGCCAGCGCGATACCGATCGCCAGCAACGTCGTGGCGACCGGGCGCGAGATAAACGGACGCGACAGGTTCATCGCTCAGCCCTCGGCGTCGGTGGACGGCGTGGGATCGTCGCGATGGAAGCGCGCCCGCGCACGCCGCGCGAGACTGTCGAAGCCGAGATAGATCACCGGCGTCGTGAACAGCGTCAACAACTGGCTGACGATCAGGCCGCCCGCAATCGCGATACCGAGCGGATGACGCAATTCGGAACCCGCGCCGGTGCCGAGCATCAGCGGCAGCGCGCCGAGCAGCGCCGCGAGCGTGGTCATCAGGATCGGGCGGAAGCGCAGCAGACACGCCTGATAGATTGCTTCGCGCGGCGGCTTGCCTTGCTCGCGTTCGGCTTCGAGCGCGAAGTCGATCATCATGATGGCGTTCTTCTTCACGATGCCGATCAGCAGCACGATGCCGATAATGCCGATGATGTCCAGGTCGTGGCCGGTGATCAGCAGCGCCAGCAACGCGCCGACGCCCGCCGACGGCAGCGTGGACAGAATCGTGATCGGGTGGATGAAGCTCTCGTACAACACGCCGAGCACGATATACATCGTCACGATGGCCGCGAGAATCAGGAACAGTTCGTTCGACAGCGACGCCTGGAACGCGAGTGCCGCGCCCTGGAAGCGGGTCTGGAACGACGCCGGCAAACCGATGTCTTTTTCCGCCGCGTCGATCGCCTTGACGGCCGCGCCGAGCGACGCGCCGGGCGCGAGATTGAACGACACCGTGGTGGCTGGGAACTGGCTCAAGTGCGTGACCAGCAACGGCGACGGCTGTTCATGGAAGCTCGCGATCGCCGACAGCGGCACCTGTCCGCCGCTCGATGTGGACGACGGCAGATAGATCGCGTTCAGCGACTCGGTGTAGTGCTGGACGGACGGTTGCGCTTCGAGAATCACGCGGTACTGGTTGGATTGCGTGAAGATGGTCGAGATGATGCGCTGGCCGAACGCGTCGTACAGCGCGTTGTCTACCGTGGCCGGCGTGATGCCGTAACGCGACGCGGTCGCGCGGTCGATCTGCACGTAGACGGACTGGCCGTTCTGCTGGAGGTCGGTGGCGACGTCGGCGAGTTCGGGCGCCTGTTTGAGGCGCTCGACCAGCTTGGGCACCCACGCGGCGAACTCCGTGATGTTCGGATCGGTCAGCATGAACTGATACTGCGTCGGGCTGACCGTGGAGTCGATCGTCAGATCCTGCACCGGCTGCATGTACAGCGTCGCGCCGGGAATATGCGCGACGTCCTGCTGCAACTGGCGGATGATCTCGCTCGCGGTGTGGTCGCGGTCGTCGCGCGGTTTCAGGTTGATCAGCATCCGGCCGCTGTTCAGCGTGATATTGCTGCCGTCCACGCCGATAAACGACGTCAGGCTCTCGACATCCGGGTTCTTCAGGATCTGCGCGGCAAGCGCCTGCTGACGTTCCGCCATCGACGCATACGACACCGATTGCGGTGCCTGCGTAATGGCCTGGATCACGCCGGTGTCCTGCACCGGGAAGAAGCCCTTCGGAATAAAGATATAGAGCAGCGCGGTGAACACGATGGTCAGCAATGCGACGAACAGCGTCGAGCGCTGGCGGTCGAGCACCCAGGTTAGCGCGACCGCGTAACGGCCGATGACATAGTCGATAAACGCGTGCGCTTTCGCTTCGAAGCGGTGGCTTTCGTGCGGCGGCGTGTGGCGCAGCAGTTTCGCGCAGAGCATCGGCACGAGCGTGAGCGACACGACGGCGGAAATCACGATGGTCACCGCGAGCGTGATCGCGAACTCGTGGAACAACCGTCCGACCACGTCGCCCATGAACAGCAGCGGAATCAGCACCGCGATCAGCGACACCGTCAGCGAGATGATGGTGAAGCCGATCTGCTTCGAGCCTTTCAGCGCGGCCTGAAGCGGCGGTTCGCCTTCCTCGACGTAACGCGCGATGTTTTCGATCATCACGATCGCATCGTCGACGACGAAGCCGGTTGCGATGGTCAGCGCCATCAGCGACAGATTGTCGAGCGAGAAGCCGCACAGGTACATCACCGCGAGCGTGCCGATCAGCGACAGCGGCACGGACAGGCTCGGGATGATGGTCGCGTAGATGTTCGCGAGAAACAGGTACATCACGAGCACGACCAGCACGACGGACATCAGCAACTCGAACTGCACGTCGCGCACCGATGCGCGGATCGTGGTGGTGCGGTCGGTGACGACCTGCACGTCGAGCGCGGCCGGCAGCGACTGTTGCAACTGCGGCAGCAGCTTCTTGATGCCTTCCACGACCTGGATCACGTTCGCGCCCGGCTGGCGCTGCACGTTCAGGATGATGGCCTGGGTGTTGTCCACCCACGCGCCGAGTTTGGTGTTTTCCGCGCCTTGCACGATGGTGGCGACGTCGGTGAGCATCACCGGGCGGCCGCTCTTGTAGGCGATCACCGCGCTCTTGTACGCGTCCGCGTCGGTCAGCTGGTCGTTCGCGTTGATCGTGTACGCGCGCGACGGGCCGTCGAAATTGCCCTTCGGCGTGTTGACGTTGAGGTTCGAGATCGACGTGCGCAGGTCGTCCAGATTCAGGCCGTATGCGGCGAGGGCGCGCGGGTTGGCCTGAATCCGCACAGCCGGTCGCTGTCCGCCCGACAGACTCACCAGACCGACGCCCGCCACCTGCGAGATTTTCTGCGCGAGACGCGTGTCGGCGAGGTCTTGCACCTGCGTCAGCGGCAAGGTTTTCGACGTGATCGCGAGCGTGAGGATCGGCGCGTCGGCCGGATTGACCTTGGCGTAGATCGGCGGCGCGGGCAGGTCGGACGGCAGCAGGTTGCCGGCGGCGTTGATGGCGGCCTGCACTTCCTGCTCGGCGATATCGAGCGGCAGGTCGAGGCTGAACTGCAGCGTGATGATCGACGAACCGGCCGAGCTTTGCGACGACATCTGGTTTAGCGACGGCATCTGCCCGAACTGGCGTTCGAGCGGCGCCGTGACCGACGACGTCATCACGTCCGGGCTCGCGCCGGGATAGAAGGTCTGAACCTGGATGGTCGGATAATCGACTTCGGGCAGCGCGGAGAGCGGCAAAAAGCGCAGCGCGACAAGCCCGACCAGCATGATCGCCGCCATCAGCAACGCAGTGCCGACCGGGCGCAGGATAAAGGCGCGGGATGGATTCATGCGGTATCAGTGCGCCTTATTGCGAGGCTTGCGCCGGATGTCGACGATGTCCATGCGTGCCGGACGCACCCGAAGCGTGGGCCGCCCACGATGCGCCATGTGCACCCGAAGCACCCGAAGCGCCCGAAGCAGCGGATGCGCCCGATGCCCCCGACGCTCCTTTTGCGCGATCGGCGGGAATCGTGATCTTCGCGCCTTCCTTCAGCCGGTCGGAACCGTCGATCACGACGCGCTCGCCGACCTGAAGGCCGGACGCGATGCTGGTGCGCTCGCCGTCCACCGGACCGATCTTCACCGGACGCACCGTCACCGAGTTGTCGTCCTTGACCACGTAGACGAACTGACCCATCGAGCCGTTCAGCACCGCGGAAGTCGGCACGATCACGGCGGTGCGGATCGTATCGACCAGCAGGCGCGTATTGACGAACTGATTCGGGAACAGCAGGTTGTTCCTGTTCTCGAAGGTGGCGCGCAGCTTGACCGTGCCGGTGGTCGTATCGATCTGGTTATCGAAGGTTTCCAGCGAGCCGCCTTCCAGCGACGTCGTATTGCTGCGGTCATAGGCCGTCACCGATAGCTTTTGACCCGCCTGCACCTGCTTCAGGATTTGCGGGAGGTTGTCTTCGGAGGTCGTGAAGATCACGCTGATAGGTTGCAATTGCGTAATCACCACGAGGCCGTTGGTCAGGCTGGACGTCACGTAGTTGCCCGGATCGACCTGCCGCAAACCGACCCGGCCCGTCACCGGCGCGGTGATCCGCGCGTAGACGAGGTCGAGCTTGTAGGTGTCGATATTGGCCTGATCCGACTTGACCGTGCCTTCGTACTGCTTGACCAGCGAGGACTGGGTATCGACCTGCTGGCTCGCGATCGAGTCTTGCGACAGCAGCGTCTGATAGCGCTTCAGGTCGAGGCGCGCGGTCTGCAGCAACGCCTGATCGCGCGCGAGCGTGCCTTGCGCGTTCGCGAGCGAGATCTGATACGGCCTTGGGTCGACCTGGGCGAGCACGTCACCCTTTTTGACCATCTGGCCTTCCTTGAAATAGACGTCTTGCAGCACGCCGCTCAACTGGCTCTGGACGGTCACGCTGGCAAGCGGGGTGACCGTGCCGAGCGCGGTCAGCACGACCGGCATTTCACCTTGCGATGCGGTTGCGACGTGAACCGGTTGCGGCTGGTTGGCGAATCCGCCGGGAGCGCCGCCGCGGCGACCGTGGCCGGCTGCGCCGCTTGCGCCGTTCGCGGCGTTGGCGCCCGTCGACGCGCCGCCCCACGGATGCCAGCGCCACAACACGATGCCGGCCACGATCAGCACGACGACGACCGCGACGACGGTGCGGGTGCGGCGTTTCTTGCGTTCTGCGACCGGATGGCCGGGGCCGCCGGTCAAGGCGGAGGCGGGTTCACGGGCGGTCTCACGGCCAGGAGCGGGAGCGGGCGAGGGGGTTTTATCCGAATGCTTTTGTTTTTCGTCCATCGGTTCGGTCAGGTGGCTGGCGTGAAGTTGAGCAAGACGTGCAACGCGTGCGGACGGCCGGACGATGCGGCATGGAAAACCGTATGGCGCTCCCCAGGCATGGCATCGGCGGGCGGCCGCGTTGTCGGCTTCGACAGCGGCTGCTGCGCGCGCGTTCAGCGATCGTACGCGAAGTGCGGGGCAACAAGGTGAAGGCACGGCGAGCTTGCAGCGCACGGCGGCCGATGCAGCGTTCGCATGCCGGACGGTCCTGTCGCGCCGTGGACCGGAGCGTGCGCCGCGGGCCGTCGCGCGGAAAGCATGATGTTATGTCTTGCGTTTCATTACCGTCCAGCGCTGTATTTTTCGATTGATTACGAAAGTTACAAGCTGGACAGATCGCGCTGCATCCAGTGGGTGGGTTCGTGCGTATTAGTTATCGAGACGCCGTTGCGGCGTTCCACCGATTTCCTGGACGATTTTTTCAATGCATTCGAGCAGGGCGGGCGCGGCCCGAGAAATAAGCCAGTCGCGTGGGCATTGGTACGCCGAGCCCCCGCAGTTGACCGCATACCGTTCGCCGGATGGACCGACGAAGCCGGCGGCGATCGCGTTCAGTCCGCCGTGCCATTCGCCGGTGGCGATCGCAAAGCCTTGTGCGGCGGTTTCGTGCAGCGCGCTTTCCAGCCGGTTGCTGACGAGACCCCATTCGTCGCCTTCGGCGGCTTGCAGGCCGATCAGCAGACTTTCGCGATCCGATTCCGACAACGCCGCCAGATATGCGCGGCCGACCGCGGTGCGGCTCAGGTCCATCCTCGATCCGACTTCCAGCCGCGACACCAGCACGGCGGAACGCGGACGGATCGCGTCGATCACGACCATATCGAGCCGGTCGCGCACCGCCAGATGCACCGACAGCGCGGTCCGCTCGGCGAGTTCGATCAGGAACGGCCGCGAGCGCGCGCGGATGTCGAAGTTGCGCAAAAAGCCGTTGCTCAGTTCCAGCACCGACGAAGTCAGCACGAAACGTTCGCTGTCGGGCAGCCGGAACAGGAAGCCGGCGCTGACCAGCGTGGCCGTGATCCGCGATAGGGTGGGTTTAGGAATGCCGGTGAGTTCGGTCAGTTCGCGATTGCTGAGCGGAGAGTCGGCAGCGGCGACGGCACGCAACACGGTCAGCCCGCGAGCAAGTGCGGTGACTTCGTCGCCGGAGCCGTCTTTGTCTTTCACGGACTCGGCGCTGCGGAAAGACCTCGGAGTCTGGGTCATATTTTTTTGAAACTTTATTTCAGATTTGTACAAAGTTGCCGAATAGAGCGGCGAGTCTTATGCAACGCTTAAGTGCCCTTCAGAGTGCGGTCCCGGCCCCTTTTCCTACGACAATTCATTGTAGTGGAAGGGGGTTGCGAATCGAGTGTTTTCTCATTAAGTTTTGCTTGACTTAGTCAGCATAACCATAAAAAATGGAACCATATTTCGAAAGTACGCAAGCGGTTCACTTGTGACGCCAGTTGGACGAAGCCCTTCATCAAGCCCGCAGTCAAGCCAAAGCGCTGTTGCGGCGGGGCATTCAGACCACCGGCATCGCGCGCAGCGGCCCCTGGGGCCATGAGCAGCACGCCAGCCGCCCGTCCTTCGAATCCCGTCTCTCAGGTTCTAGCACGGCCCTCGGAATGGCTAGAACTTTTCAAGGCGTCACGGTTACGTGACGCCTTTTTTTTGTCTTCGCGTTTCGAAACACCTACCGTTCTAATCAAACGCGATTTTCAAGCACGTGTTTAATCCGCTGTGCTGCGCGCGCACCGGATGCGTCCGCTTCCCAGTGTACGGCTGCCAACACGCGTGCTTTTTGGCGGTTCCACACTTTGCATGGGATTGTCTTTTCCATTCGCGCTTTTCTTTCAAAATATTTCAAAAGATATTGCCGCACGTCAGGTTGGAATTAATCGTGTTTCGCCAGATGGAATGTGTCATTTGCGTAAAACAGTCAGATCGATTTTGATTCTCGGCACTGGATGATTTTTTCCAGGTAAATACTTCGAATGCTGTCGGATAGCTCCAGGCTTATGTCCGAAAGATCTCAGGTTTCTTTATGATGTGCGTTCTTCAATCTGCCCGTCGGGAGAAGTCGTGTCGTCCCTGTTTCGTCGTATTCGCGCGGTCCGGCATCGCTATCTCGCGCTTTTCGCCGCGTTGGTGGTGGGGCTGCTCGTCGCGGCCGCCGTTTTTATGTATGAGGCGCGTGCGTTGATCACGGATTCGGCGCGTGGCGCGCAGGCGTTCGACGTGCTCGCGGTCGGCAACCGGATGCTGCACGATCTCGAAACGGCCGAAAGCGCGCAACGCGGTTACCTGCTGACCCGTGACGAACGCTATCTCGATCCGTACCGGCGCGGCCTGCTCGATCTGGACCAGTCGTTGCCGCAACTACAGCAACTGGTGTCGGCGGACGAGCGCTCCGTCGAACTGGTACGCCGTATCGAACAGGCAATGACCGCGAAGCGCGGCGAACTGGCGCGCACCGTCGATCTCGCGCAGGACGGCAATCGCGGCGCCGCGCTGACGTTGATGCAAACCGGCGAAGGGCGTGTGCAGATGGAACGCCTGCACGCCGACGTCGCGCAACTGCTCGACACGTGGCGCGAGATTCGCGCATCCGACCGCCGCGATATGGCCGCGAAGATGATCGACGGCGCGGTGGCGCTGGCGGCGCTCGCGTTGCTGATCGGATGGATCTCGCTGGCTTCGCTGGTGTCGCTGGTCGCGGGCAAGGGCATGTCGCAGGCCACGTTGCAAGGCATTACCGGACGCAAGCCCGACGAGATGCGCGATCCGTTGACCGGCCTGCCGAACCGGCGTCGGCTGCTGGCGGTGCTCAACGGCTTGGCCGAGCAACCGGTCGCGAACCGGATTGCGCTGCTGTATCTGGACATCGACGGCTTTAGCCACGTCAACGACGCGCTCGGCCATCAATCCGGCGACAGGTTGTTGCAGCGCGTCGGCGAAGCATTGCGCGGCGCGACCCGCCAGCAGGATCTGCTGGTCAGGCTCGGCGGCGACGCGTATGCGCTGCTGGCCGTCAATTGCGGCGACGACGCGCAGTTGCGCGATCTCGCCGGACGGCTGATCGCGCGGGTGATGGATGTCGGCGAGCGCGAATATGCGCGGCGCTTCCCGATCGGCGCGTGCGTGGGCATCGCGACCTATCCGGATCGGGCCGACAGCGTCGGGCAACTGCTCGGCGTCGCGGAAACCGCCACGCGGACCGCGAAGCAGGCGGGTCGCTCGACTTACCGGTTTGGATCGGCGCAAGCGCGCGGACGGGCGAACGTGGTGCCGTTGGCGCGTTGAACGCCGCGTCGGTGCGCGGCGTGCGCGCGGATTAGCGCGTGACCAGCGAAACCGTCGCGATACCGAGCGCCGTCATCGCGACCGATGCCGCCACGTGCACGAGAATTTCCGTCGCGGCCCAGCCCAGACGGCCTTCCTGAAGACGCTGCACGACTTCGGCCGAGAACGTGGAAAAGGTCGACAGTCCGCCCATCAGACCGGTGATCACGAACAGACGCCATTCGGGCGTCAGGTCGGGCACGCGCGAAAACCCCGCGATCGCGACGCCGATCACATAGCCGGCGATCACGTTCGATGCGAACGTGCCGAGCGGCAGCGTCGTCAGCAGGCCGTTCAGGCGCAAACTCAGAAACCACCGAAGCAGCGAGCCCAGCGCGCCACCGATCCCGACGGCGAGAATTGACAGATACATAAGGTGTTAGGCAAGAAGGAGTGGAGTGGCAGCGAGCCGCACGAGGATTTTTCGCGCGTCAGTCTATCACCGGCGCACCCGCGACTAACTTGCGCGCGGGCGCCGGTTTGGGCCGCTCAACCGACCGTTTCCCGTTCCGGCGTCGATGAAATACGATGGATCGACAGATCCGCGCCGTTGTATTCGTCCTCCTGATCCAGCCGCAAACCCACCGTCAGCCGAATCGCGCCATAGACGAGCGTGCCGCCCGCCGTCGCGATCACGATGCCGGACACGGTTCCCGCAACCTGCGCCCAGAACGACACGCCGCCCAATCCGCCCAGCGCGCGCGACCCGAAGATGCCCGCCGCAATCCCGCCCCATGTGCCGCACATGCCGTGCAACGGCCATACGCCGAGCACGTCGTCGATACGCAGACGGTTTTGCACATACGTGAACATATAGACGAACAGCGCGCCCGCGACCGCGCCGGTCACCAGCGCGCCGAGCGGATGCATCACGTCCGAACCCGCGCACACCGCGACCAGCCCGGCGAGCGGGCCGTTGTACGTGAAGCCCGGATCGTTGCGCCCGGCAAACCACGCGGCCAGCGTGCCGCCGACCATCGCCATCAACGAATTGACCGCGACGAGGCCGCTGATCTTGTCGACGGTCTGCGCGCTCATCACGTTGAAGCCAAACCAGCCGACCGCCAGCACCCACGCGCCGAGCGCCAGAAACGGGATATTGGACGGCGGATGCGCGGCGATGCCGCCGTCGCGGTGGTAACGGCCGTGGCGCGCGCCGAGCAGCAGAATCGCGGGCAACGCGACCCAGCCGCCGAACGCATGCACGACCACCGATCCCGCGAAATCGTGAAACGGCGCGCCGAGCGCGCGTTGCAACCACGCCTGAATGCCGAAATGCCCGTTCCAGACGATGCCCTCAAAAAACGGATAGATAAAACCGACCAGCACAAACGTGGCAAAGAGTTGCGGATTGAATTTCGAGCGCTCCGCAATCCCGCCCGACACGATCGCGGGAATCGCGGCCGCGAAGGTCAGCAGGAAGAAAAAGCGCACCAACGCATACCCATTGTGGACGGCGAGCGTTTCGGCGCTGCCGAAAAACTGGACGCCGTACGCAATCGTGTAGCCGATAAAGAAGTACGCAATCGTCGATACCGAAAAATCGACCAGAATCTTGACCAGCGCATTGACCTGATTTTTCTTGCGAACCGTGCCGAGTTCCAGAAAAGCGAAGCCGGCGTGCATCGCCAGAACCATCGCTGCGCCGAGTAGCAGGAACAAGGTGTCCGTGCCGGATTTAAAGCTGTCCATGCGAGTCCCGTTTTGGGGCAAAAAGCGGGGCTACAATGCAAGAAGTGGGCCAAAGTTGCGCATGCGTGTCTGTTGCGGTGCAATTGCGCACCGCAATGAGGTGTGTCGTGGCAATCAGTGGATGCGGCGGCGCGCTGTTAAGATCCGACGACGCATAAAAAAGCACCACGACGGTGCGTTTGCGTGAAAATGGCGCAATGTGCTGACCCAAGTCAGGGCCATTTATTCGATTTACATAACGACGGTTTCGATTTGGCTGACGGCCATTGGCGATCGCAGCCATCCTTTGTCATAGTTGAGAAACGCCGACATAATGAGCCGTTCCCCGATGCCGGGCCGCATTGGTTTTCGAACTGCTTCGCGCACGCATGAGACTGACAACTAAAGGGCTGTTGCTGATCGCGATTCCGGCCGTCTTCGAACTGGCCTTGCTTTCCGGGCTGGTCAAGGCGCAGGCCGATGCTGGCCAGGCCGAATTCTGGGCCGTGCATAGCAGCGACGTGCTGCGCCAGTCCACCGCGATTCTCGAACCGGTATTGCGCGATTCCGTGCGGCTGCGTGGCGCGATGCTGGGCAATCCGTCCGACATCACCACGCCGGTTTCGCTGTGGATGGACGTCGACCGGCGCATCGATCAACTGGCCGAACTGGTGGCGGACAACCCCGCGCAAGTGGCGCGCGCGGCGCAGATCCGGCAGGCCGCGCAGGCGTATCGGCAATGGTCGGACCGGGTGCAGGATCTGTTGCGTTCGGGGCGTCGTCGCGATGTGGTCGAGCGTTTTCGCGATCTTGCCGGCACCGACGTGCTGGACCGGTTTCGCGTGCAGATCGCCGAATTTCAGGCCGAAGAGCGGCGTCTCGATTCGCAGCGCACCGCCGATGCCGAAGCCGCGCGCGAACGTCAACTGACGCTAATCGTCACGGCCGTGCTGGGCTCGCTGCTGTTCGTCGCGATGGCGGTGTGGCTGTTCACGCGCGGGATGCGCGGGCGTCTTGCGCAGCTTTCCGACAACGCGCAGCGTCTGGCGAACAACGAACCGCTCGCGCCGCTCACGCCCGGCACCGACGAAATCGGCCGTCTCGATCAGACCTTGCACGACACCAGCCGGCGTCTGCTCGAAGCGGAGCGTTTGCAGGCGCGCTTCCAGGCCGACCTCGCGCGTCGCGCCGACGATCTCGCGCGAATCAACGAAACCTTGCGTCAGCAGACGCAGGAAAACGAGATGTTCATCTACAGCGTGTCGCACGATCTGCGCGCGCCGCTGGTCAATCTGCAAGGGTTTTCGAAAGAGTTGATCCACGCATGCGACGACTTGCGTGCGGCCGTGCGCGCGTCGTCGCTGACGCCGGCGCAGCGCGAGCATATCGAGCAGGTGGTCGACGAGGATATCGGCGAGGCGCTGCATTATCTGCAGACGGCCGTATTGCGCGCGTCGCACATCATCGACGCGTTGTTGCGGCTGTCGCGGGTCGGACGGGTCGAATATCGCCGCCAACCGGTCGATGTCGCCGATCTGGTGCAGCGCGTGATCGATGCGATGCAGGTGTCGATCCGCGCGCGTCGCGCGCACGTCAAGGTGGAGAGCTTGCCGTCGGTGTGGGGCGATCCCACCGCGCTCGAACAGGTTTTCGCGAATCTGCTCGGTAATGCGGTCAATTATCTGGACGCATCGCGCGACGGACGGATCGAGATCGGCACGACGCCTGCGCCGCCGGGCGTGCATTCGTTGCGAATTTTCTACGTGAGAGACAACGGGCTCGGGATTCCGGCCGTCGCGTTGCCGCGGCTGTTCAACGCGTTTCAGCGTTTGCACCGCAATGTCGCGGCGGGCGAGGGGATCGGGCTGGCGCTGGTGCGGCGCGTGGTGGAGCGGCACGGCGGCCGGGTATGGGCCGAATCCACCGAAGGGGTCGGCACCACGTTTTATCTGTCGCTGCCGGAAGCGACGCCGCCGACACCTCGGGAAGGCGCCACGCCGACGCGACCGGCGGCGCAACGCAGTGCCACGCCGGGCGAAGCGCGTCTCGACGCGACCCTCGACGCGGCTATCAGCGCGAACGCGGAAGCGAATGCCGCTGCGGCGCTGCCGTCAACAGGCGAACAGCCGGCGCGGCTTCAGTAGCCTGATCGCGCGAAACGCGCAGCACGCGGTGAGCGTGATCAACGCGGCGGCGACGCTCAGCGCGACGAGCGGTTCAGCGTGAACGCCGGGCACGCCGCGGGTGGAAAACACGCCACGTGCGATCAGCAGCAATGCCATCCATAGCGATAACGCCGCAAGCGCCAGCGTGCGCATGCCGGCAAAACGCCGCGCGCGATTTTCCGGCGACCATGTGGCCGGTGCACGACGGCAAAAAAACGCAATGGCGATCAACGCGACAGCCAGCGCCACGATCCAGTCAGTCAGTTCCATCGAAGCTACTCCAAAGTCAGCTTCAACTTTAGGGAAAGCCTTGCTGGACGGGCTATCGGATGAATCTCAAACGGATTGAGCCGTTGGAAATGCGACCGCGCCGACGTGCGTGTGGCGTGGCGTGGCGTGTCTTGTCGCCGCGGAAAAGAAACGGGCCGCGCATGGGCGGCCCGCGTTGCAGCTGGATGCGCATCGTCAGGTTCGATTCAATGCCGCGTCAGAGTTCGATGCGCGTGCCGAGCAGCACGAGGAACTGCCGCAGCCATTCCGGATGACCGGGCCATGCGGGCGACGTGACGAAGTTCGCGTCGGTGACGGCGGCATCGACGGGGATGTCGGCGTAATCGGCGCCGGCCAGTTTGACTTCCGGTCCGCAGGCCGGGTAGCCGGCGATCCGCTTGCCGCGAATCACGTCGGCGGCGGCCAGGATCTGCACGCCATGACAGACGGCAGCGATCGGCTTTTTCTCTTCCGCGAACTGCCGCACGATTTCGATCACGCGACGATTGAGCCGCAGATATTCCGGCGCGCGTCCGCCTGCGATTGCCAGCGCGTCGTAGCGGCTGACTTCGACGTCATCGAAAGTCGCATTGAGCGTGAACTGGTGCCCAGGCTTTTCGGTGTAGGTCTGATCGCCTTCGAAATCGTGGATCGCGGTCTTGATGCGATCGCCCGCGCGCTTGTCGGGGCAGACGGCATCGACCGTATGACCGACCGCCTGCAGCGCCTGAAACGGCACCATCGTTTCGTAATCTTCGGCGAAATCGCCGGTCAGAAACAGAATCTTCTTTGCTGCCATCGCATGCCTCCTGTTGTGAAGATGGACTCACCCGGACCACATCGAATGTGTTGCAGTCTACTCCAGCGGGTTTGACAGGATGACGACGAATCCGCAACCGGATCGGGATTACGATCTCCGGATCACGACGCGCAACGGCGTATCATGAGCGCGTTTCCGCATGCATACGCCGCGTCGAGCGGCCATACATCACCATGACTGAACTGTTTAACTCTCCGCTCCTGCGCCGGTCCGCGTTCGCCTTCGCGTGTCTCGTCGTGCTCGGCGCGTGCCAGAAGAACGACGCGACGGCCGGCCAGGTCGGCGCGAAGCTCGACGCCGCGACGCAACTGGCCGGGCAAAAGCTCGATCAGGCCGCCAGCTACGTCGGCCAGCAGGTCGACAACACCAAGGCGACCGCGCAGTCGAACCTCGAATCGGCATCGACCGTGCCGACGGTGAAGATCGATCCGGGCAGCCTTGCATCGGACGCGCAGAGCAACTTCCAGAGCGCGGCGAGCGCGACCAACGCCGCCGTCAACCACGCGGCGGCCACGACCGGCGCCGGACTGGAAAACGCAGGCCGCAAGTTGCAGCAATGGTCGAACGAGAACGCCAGTTCGACCGCATCGTCGTCTTCGTCGTCGGGCGAAGGCAGCGACGCGCAGAAGCAGATGGACAAATAGGCGGCGTTTCGCCGTGTGCGTCGCGACCGGTCGGCCGGTTTGACACATCGGTTAAATGTAATTACCATAGTTACACATCGCCGCGTGACGGCGTGAGGTGCGTTTGCAGTGAATACGAGTAGCCGGTTCGCCTTTGCGGTTCATGTGCTTGCGTTGCTGTCGTTGCAGCAGGGCGTGCCGCTGTCGTCGGACATCATCGCCGGGAGCGTCAACACGAACCCTGCGCTGATCCGCCGGCTGCTGACCATGCTCGCGCAAGCCGGACTCACCACGTCGCAACTGGGCGCGGGTGGCGGCGCGTTGCTGGCGCGGCCGCCGCAGGACATCTCGCTGCTCGACGTGTATCGCGCGGTGGACGAAGCACAGCTGTTCGCGATGCATCGCGAGGAGCCGAATCCGGCGTGCATGGTCGGACGTAATATCCAGACGGTGTTGCGCGGCATCATCGACGAAGCGCAGCAGGCGATGGAAGCGTCGCTGGCCGGTCGTACGCTGGCCGACGCGACCGGCGATCTGGTCCGCGCCGAGCGCAAGTTGGAACGCAAACGCCGATCGACCGCGTAGGCGGGCTGCGATCCGAAACCGGCGTGCAGCGTACAAAGCGCTGCGCGCGACGGTGGTCAGATCGGCATCGAAATCAGGAACCGGGGGCGAATGCCCCTATTTTTTCCGCTTTATATGTAATCGTCACGGTTACATAAACGTCTTTTTCGAGGAGCATTACCATGAGCAAGCAACTGAAGATCGCGCTGTTCGGCGCCACCGGCATGGTCGGTTCGCGGATCGCTGCGGAAGCCGCGCGTCGCGGGCATCAGGTGACGGCGCTGTCGCGCAATCCGTCGCGCGTGCCGGCCGACGTCGCCAATCTGAAGGCCGCGTCGGCGGATCTGCTCGACGCGTCGAGCGTTGCTGCATCGGTGCGCGGTCACGATGTCGTCGCGAGCGCGTACGCCCCGCCGATGAACGACCTCGCGACGCTGACGGTAGCGTCGAAGGCGCTGGTCGAAGGCGTGCGTGCGGCGGGCCTCAAGCGCGTCGTGGTGGTCGGCGGCGCGGGTTCGCTGGAAGTGGCGCCGGGCAAGCAACTGGTCGATGTCGACGGCTTTCCGGATGCCTACAAGGCCATCGCGCTCGCGCATCGCGACGTGCTCGCCTTTTATCAAACGGTGACGGATCTCGACTGGACCTTCTTCGCGCCGGCCGCGATGATCGCGCCGGGCGAGCGCACCGGCCAGTTCCGCACGGGCGCGAACACGTTGATCGCCGACAGCGAAGGCAACAGCCGCATCTCGGCGGAAGACTACGCGATCGCGTTTGTCGATGAACTGGAGCAAGGCCGCTTCGTCCGTCAGATTGCAACGGTCGCTTACTAATTACACGATTGACGGCGCCCGCGATGCGCTCCGGCGCAAACGCGCAAGCGTCCTAACATTCGGTTACGCACGCAAACCGCGCCGCTATCGCACTGCGGCTACACTGGCGTGTCCCGTTTTGTCACCAATCGCCATGAAGTCATGTCTGCGGCGGCGTGGAACCGGGGCCGCGCCGTCTACCGGCGGCCAACCGGCACGCCACGCCGCGTTTTCCCTCCTCGCCCGACTGTTTTTTCAGCCCGTTCTCGCGGGCTTTTCACGTTTCTCAAGGATTTCGACCGATTGTCCGATGCGGGTTTCGCGGCTGTCCGCGATTCAGGCTTGGACGGTTGCGTGCCTGTTCGCGCTCGGCGGGATGGGGTTGCTCGCGTCCGGACCTGCGCATGCGGCGGGTGCGACCGCGACGCCGGTGATTCCGGCGCTGCAAAGCCTGATCAATAGCGCGACGGTCGCGCCTGCGGCGGCATCCAGCGCGTCGGCGGCCGATGCCGCGTCCGCGCCGTCGCCGGCCAGCCAGGCCGAACTCGCGCAGTCGCTGAACAGCGTGATCGCCACGCTCGACAGCGACCGCCAACGCACCGCGCTGGTCGCGCAACTGAAAAAGCTCCGCGACGTCACCAGTCACGTGGCGCCGCCCGCGCCGGTCCAGCCGAGCCCCGGCCTGCTTGGCGCGATCGCGTCGGGCATCGCAGC
Organism: Paraburkholderia sp.; assembly: GCF_028283785.1. Taxonomy (GTDB): domain Bacteria; phylum Pseudomonadota; class Gammaproteobacteria; order Burkholderiales; family Burkholderiaceae; genus Paraburkholderia. Next base: position 159,446 of record NZ_JAPWKB010000020.1, read on the forward strand.
GTTCGAGGCCGATGTCGAGCAGGGCCGCACGCCCGTCCATTACTGGTCCGGCCGGATGAATGCGGCGGGCAACGAGCTTTATACGATCGTTTCCAGCCAGGGGCATGAAAGCCTCGGCCGCATCCTGTTCGACATGTTCGCGATGCTGGCCGGGTGGGGCGCGTGCGTGTGGGTGCTGATCCATCTGCAATTGCGCGTCTACCGGCGCTTCGGCATCGTGATGCGGCTCGACCCGAATCCGACCACGCGCCAGTTGCTGGTCTACGCGTTGCGGCGCGTCGGTCCGTGGCTGCTCGCGTTTCTCGCCGCGTTGATGTTCGTGCGCGCGATGCCCGACGCGCTCGGCCGCACGCTCGGCATGGTGGTCGCTTATGCGATCGTCGCGGGTGCGGTGTTTTCGGCGATCTGCCTGATCATGTTCTCGCTGTTCGGCTCCGGACACCGGCGCACGGCGGTGCGGCTGCTGATCGAACAGGCGCGCAAGCTGCTGTTTATGATCGGCGTATTCGGTGCGCTCGGCGACGCGGCAGTCAATTACGACGTGTCCCATCAACTCGGCACCAATCTCGCCGGTCTGATCTCGACCATCTCGAACATGACGGCGGCGTCGCTGGCGCTTTATTTCGCGCTAGCGTTCCGTCGTCCGGTCGCGCATCTGATCCGCAACCGGCCCTACGAGCAGCGTCACACCCACAAGGCCGCCACCGACGGCTTCGACGTGCTCGCGTCGCTGTGGCACGTGCCGGTGCTGGTGCTGTCCGGCATTTCGGTGATCGCGACACTCGGCGGTTCAGGGTCGTCGGAAAACGTGTTGCAGATCTCGGTGGTGACCGCGTTGCTGCTGGTGATCGCCTTTTTCCTGTCGGCCATCGTGTTGCGGGTCACGCGTCCGCACAACATGCGCAAGCGCGCGCGCCGTTCGCCGTATCTGATGCGGCTGCTGAAATTCGCGGGCACCTTGCTGGTGCTGTTTATCTGGCTCGCGTTTCTCGAAATGGCGGCGCGTCTGTGGGACGTGTCGCTGGCCGCGATGATCGAGGAAAACGTCGCCGCGCGCGGCATCGCGCATTCGGTCGTCGCGATTCTGTCGACCGTGTTTATCGCGTGGCTGCTGTGGATTTTCGTCGACACGGCCATTCTCGAAGCGCTCACGCCCACCGGTCCGCGCAACAAGGCGCGCAATCCGAGCATGCGCGCGCGAACCATGTTGCCGCTGGTGCGCAACGCGCTGTTCGTGCTGATCGTGACGATCGCGGGCATCGTCACGGCCGCCAACCTCGGCATCAACGTGACGCCGCTGCTGGCGGGCGCGGGCGTGATCGGGCTGGCGATCGGGTTCGGCGCGCAATCGCTGGTGTCGGATCTGATTACAGGGCTGTTCATCATTATCGAAGACACGATTTCGGTCGGCGACTGGATCGATGTGGACGGCGGTCACGCGGGCACGGTCGAGCATCTGTCGATTCGTACCGTGCGGCTGCGTGACGGGCAGGGCGCGATCCACGCCATTCCGTTCTCGCAGATCAAGATCGTGAAGAACCTGTCGCGCGATTTCGCGTATGCGGTGTTCGAAGTGAGGATGGATTTCTCGGCGGACGTCGACGAAGTCACGCAACTGATCCGCGATGTCGGTGCGGACCTGATGGCCGATTTCCGCTATCGACGCGAAATGCTGGGGCCGATCGAGGTGTGGGGACTGGACCGTTTCGATCCGAACTGGATGGTCGTCAAAGGTCAGATCAAGACGCGGCCATTGCAGCAATGGAGCGTCGCGCGGGCGTTCAATGCGCGGCTCAAGCGCAAGATGGACGAGGCCGGTATCCAGATTCCGGTGCCGCAGATGCGGCTGTATCAGTCGCCGAAAGACAGCGAAGGCCAGCCGCTGCGGGACGACGAAGCGCCCTCGACGGTGCTGACCGACGAAGCGGGCGAGCCGCTGGAAACGGTTGAATCGATGGAGAAGGCGGAAGCCGAGGCGGCGTTGGCGGTGGCCGCCGCCGAGCGTGCCGCGAGCCTTCGACGCGAGCGGATGGCCGCAGGCAGGGCGGGGCTGGTGGATGTGGCCGAGGTGGCGGGTATGGCGGGTGTATCGGGCGTAGCGGGTGTAGCCGGTGTCGGAGCGGCGCGGGATGTGTCGCACGAGCCGCGGCCCGCTCCGCCGCCGACAGGTCAGACCGCGCCGATTCCACCGCAAATTCCCACAGCCGGCGACGTGGGAAAAACCTAGCGCGCTTTTTTCGCTCGCACCGCTCGCGACGTCGGCGCGTCTTTCAAGCCGCCATCGTTTCGCGCGGCGCGACCGCGACGACATCGTTCACGTGCGTGGCGATCTGTTCGCCGGAAACACCGTAGATATGCAGCGATACCGCCGCTGCGCCGGTGTCGGCATCGGCGACGTTCATCAGCCGGTGCACGCCGTCGCGTCCACCCGGCGCGAACGAGACCGCGCCGGTCGTGCGCGGGTGCGAGCGGATCTCGTCGGCGCATTGCCGCGCGTCGTCCCAGCGATACACCGATTCCGTCAACGTGCCGTCGATCACCGCGTAGCCGCACCACGTGTGATGCGCGTGCACCGGACTCGCCTGACCGGGCATCCACACCAGCGACGCAATCGCATACCGGCCGCGCGGATCGGCGGCGAGCAGATGACGACGGTAGGTGGCGGCCGCGCCTTCACGCTGCGCGGACGTCAGCAGCGCAGGATCGGCCACGGCTTGCGCGAGCGCCGCACGCACGGCCGCACCGAACGCCGGATCGTCGAAAGCGCTATCGGAAGCCGCGTCGAAAGCGGCATCGAGCGCGGCGCACAGGCGCATCAACGGCGCATCGTTCGATGCGGACGGCGTAACGTCGCCGCCGATCTCGTGAATGGCCGCGCCATGAACGGCGCGCTCGGCGAGGATGGCGTGCGGACGGATTGCAGGGTTCATGATCGGTTGTGCCGCGCGACGGCGGCGAGGTGGCTGATGCGGTTGAGCGGAACGTCGTATCCCTTATTTATACCCATTTGTCCGGAGAAAAAGTTTTCATATAATTGCTGTGATTGGCACAGGAAGTAGAAAAAAATTCTATAAATGGGCGGGCGTGGGAATGGACATGATCGATCAGAAGCTGCTGGCGTTGCTTCAGCAGGACGCAACCATGCCGGTGGCGGAACTGGCGCAGCAGGTCAACCTGTCGCAGACGCCGTGCTGGAAGCGGCTTCAGCGTCTGAAGGAAACCGGCGTGATCCGCGCGCAGGTTGCGCTGTGCGATGCGCGCAAACTCGGGGTGGGCACGACGGTGTTCGTCGCGATCCGCACCAACCAGCACACCGAGGCGTGGGCGAAGGCGTTCACGCTCGCGGTTCGTGATATTCCGGAAGTCGTCGAGGTGTACCGGATGAGCGGCGAGACCGATTACCTGATGCGCGTGGTGGTGTCGGGCATCGACGATTACGACCGCGTGTACAAGCAACTGATCGCGTCGGTGCCGCTGTCGGACGTGAGTTCGAGCTTTGCGATGGAACAGCTGAAATATTCGACCGCGTTGCCGGTGCGTCCGGAAGCGGTTGCGCATCCACGCTGACGCGTGCGCAATCGGGCATCACGCCCGGTGGTTTGCGCTGCGTCGCCGGACGTGCCGTTTATGCAAGGCTTTCGCAAGGCGGCACGGCGTAGAATTCCTGCTGTCCCCGATATCGTCGTTCAACGAGCCTGCCCATGAATCGACCGCAAAAGAAGAACCCGACCGTTGGTGTGGCCATATTTATCGTGGTCGTGGTGTTGCTGGTGATTGCGACGGTGGCCTATAACGCCATCACCGAGAAGCACGAGTTCGACGCGCAGAACGCGAGCGCCACGTCACCGGCTTCGGCGGCGGCTGCACTGGCGGTCGGCAGCAGCGGCACGTCCGCCAACGCCGGCGGCACCGGCGTCAACTCGACTGGCGCGGCTGCCGCGACGGGCGCTTCGCAGTAATCGCGTCGCGCGGCACGTCAGCGGTGCGCGCGGCCACAGACAGCCGTCACGTAGCCCACGTCTCTCACTGATCCGGCAGTCGGATCACGCTCGCCGCCTTGCGAATCAGCGTCGACGCGGCCAGCATCTGCTTGCACTGATGCGCGAGCAGCTTCAGTTCGTGCACGGCGTCCGCGCCGTAGTCTTCCGACTTCTCCGCTTCGATCACCATCGTGTCCAGTTCGCGGGACAACTGCTTGTTGACATCGGCCTGATCCGCGGGCGGCGCTTCGCCGTTTTCCGCTTGCGTGAGGTTGTCGCGAATCGCGCTGAGCGCGCGTTGCAGCGGCTGTTGCGACACGCTGTCCGCCTGTTGCGCGGACGTGCGCAGCAACGGCGCGGCAGCCGTGATCTGCGATGCCAGCACGTGACTGCGCACCAGCAGATCGTTCAGTTCCGGGACGAACTTCTGCGCGTTCTTCGGCTCCAGCATCATCCGTTGAAACGCCTGGCCGAGATTGGCGAACGCAACGTGGACGTTCTTGCGAGCCAGCCGGTAACGGTAGTCGCGTTCGAGCGCAGTCGCGGCGGCCGATGCCGCCGGGCTAGCCGCCGCCGGTTTTGCGGTCGCGCTGGTCACGGTCGTATTGCCGCCCGCTGCGCCGCTTGCCACGCCACTCAACTCCAGCGTCCCCGCGCCTCCGGACAAGGCCGCGGCGGGTGCGAACGCGCCGCCTTCGGTGACGACCGCCGCGGCGACCGTCGCCGCACCGGCCAACGGCTTGCCGCTCCACCACCAGCTCGCTTCTAGATATTGCCGCGTCGCCGCGATCATCGTGTTGACCAGCTTGCCCATCAAGCGGTATTCCCAATACGGGAACAGATGGCTCGCGGCAATGGCGATCGCGCAACCCACGACGGTGTCGATCGCACGTTCGCCGATGATGTGCATGCTGCCCGGCGCGAGCAGATGAAACATCAGCAACACGTAGGACGACGTGAACACCACGCTCGCCGCGTAATTGAACAGCAGCAGGCTGTAGCTCATCACCATCGAGCCGAACATCACCACCAGCAGGATGTGCGGTTCCTTGACGAATACGATCAGCGCGATGCTCGCGGTACAGCCGATCAGCGTACCGACGATCCGCTGGCCGTTGCGTTGTTTGGTCAGCGAATAGCCGGGCTTCAGGATGATGACGGTGGTCATCACGATCCAGTACGCGTTGGTCAGCGGCAGCAGGCGTCCCAGCCAGAATCCGACCGCGACGGCGATCGTCACGCGCAACGCATGCCGGAAACTCGGCGAGGCCATCGTCAGGTTCGAGAAGATCTGCCGGAACGGCACGCGCCGGCTGGACACGAAACGCGTCAACGCCTGATCGAGCCGCAATTCGGTTTCTGACGAGCCGGTTTCGCTCGACAGGTTGCGGCGCATCTTGTCGATCAGACGCGTGGCGCTCCACAGCCGACGGAACGTGGCCGAGATCGCCGAATACGCTTCGGGATTTTTCGTCGGCAGTTCCTGCTTGCGCATCAGTTCGATTTCGAACTCGATCGCGCGCAATTCCGCCTTCACGTTGACGCGCGCACGCGGCGGATGATTCTGCAACACGGAAAGACCGATATCTTCGAGATCGGCCGCGGCCTTGCGGATCAGATCGCGATAGAACGTCAGCAGGTCGGAGCCGCCGAACGTATTGCGCACCAGCGGGTAATCCGTGTGCGTGCCGACGAACAGTTCATGCAGATCGACGGTATCGATAAACAGGTTGAACAGCATTGCCCGGCGCGGATCGAGCTTGCCGCTCTTGAGCTTCGGCAGGTTGCGCAACACGATGTCGCGCGCGGCGTCCTGACGTTCGACGGCCGCGATCTGCATCGCGACGAGATTGCGGTAACACTCGTCGAGGTCGTTATCCAGATCGTAAAACTGCGCGCGCGCCAGCAGATAGTCGGCGCACGCGAACACACTTTCGGCCAGCGCCTGTTGTTCGATCCGGTGCATCTGCCAGCGGCTGACGAAGGTGGACCAGTACGTGTACCAGAGCCCGCCCGCGAGAATCCACGACGCGTTGATCAGCGCCTGCATCGGCGTGAAATGCTCCTCCAGCGTCATGATCATCATGAACAGCGTGGCGAAGCTGATTTGCGGCCAGCGGTTGCCGTACACGACGATCAACGACAGCACGAAGGTCAGCGGCACGACGGTGCACCACAGCGCGACCGAATTGACGGTGGCCAGACCCGTGGCCAGCGCCGACAGAAAACCGATCACCGAGCACGCGAGCATCTCGTTGTGCTTGTACTTCAGCGGCCCCGGCATATCCACGACGCATGCGCCGAGCGCGCCGGTGGCAATCGTGAAACCGAGTTCGCGATTGTGAAACACGATCAGGCACAGAACAGCCGGTAACGATACGCCGACCGCGATACGCAGACCGCCATAAAAATACTGGCTGTAGAGAAACTTTTTTATCTCGACCGAATAGCGCATCGACTACCTGGGTTTTCACTCAGATGAAAAAAACGACGAAAGAAGACCGGCCGGCGACCGGCGCAGGTCCGATAAAAACTGCCGTCGAGTCTAACTGATTTCGCGTCGTTCCTGACCTCGGCCATTCGGCCAGGTTATGTTGAAAGTGTCGCTTTGTTATGCTGTCGCTTCATGTCTTTCGCGGCTGCCCGTCATGTGACGGCGCGCCCGCCTGCTTCCATAGGTTCCATGCTCCAGCTCTTCTATTCGAACCGTTACGAAACGCTCGTCGATGCGTTGCTCGACGGTCTGACGGCCACCCCGTCCAGCCCCTGGACCGCGCAACCGGTGATCGTGCCGAGCGCGGCCGTGAGGCGTCGGCTCGAACTCGATATCGCCGTGCGCCAGGGCGTGTGCGCGAACGTCGAATTCAGCTATCTCGCGCAGTGGTTATGGGCGCGGATCGGCGGTGTGATCGAAGTGCCGCAGCGCTCGCCGTTCTCGCCGGATCGCCTCGTGTGGCGCTGCTACCGTCTGCTCGGCGACCCGCACGACTCGCTGCCGTGGAACGCGTCGCCGCGTCTTCGCACCTATCTCGATGCCGCCGACGCCACCATGCGCTACGAACTCGCGCGCCGCGTCGCCACCGTGCTCGATCACTATCTGACCTATCGTCCGGAATGGTTGCTGCACTGGCAGAAGGGCGGCTCGATCTTCGCGGGCGGAACCGACGAAGGCGGCCCGCGTCTGGTCGGCGCGAGCGAAGCCGCGCGCGAGGACGAGCGCTGGCAGGCCGCGTTGTGGCGCGCGCTGCTCGCCGAACTCGCGCAACTTCAGGGCGACCGCAACGGTCAGCAGGATATTCCGGTGGCGCCCGTCTCGCGCAGGGGCGCGAAGTCCGACGCGAGCGAACAGGCGTTGCCGCCTGCCTACCGCTTCCTCGAGGAAGTGCGCTCGCTCGATCTCGACGCGATCTCGCGCGCGAAGTGGCCGGAGTCGGTCAGCGTGTTCGCGTTGCCGACCATGCCGCCGCTGCACGTCGCGCTGTTGCGCGAACTGTCGCGTTGGGTGGACGTGCGTTTGTACGTGATGAACCCGTGCCGCGAGTTCTGGTTCGACATCGTCAGCGAAGGGCGCATCGAATCGCTCGACGCGGCCAACCAGCTCGACTATCAGACCAGCGGTCATCCGTTGCTGGCCGAATGGGGACGTCAAACCCAGGCGCAGTTGCACATGCTGAACGAGCTGACCGAGAGCGCCGCATTCGCCGACGCATCACACTACGTGGAAAATCCGGCGTCCACATGGCTCGCCGCATTGCAAAACGGCATGCTCGATCTGCAACCGGAACTGGAGTCGGGTGTGATGCCGGAACAACGCGGCATCGAAATACACGTGTGCCACAGCCTGTCGCGTCAGCTCGAAGTGTTGCACGATCGTTTGTTGGGCTGGTTCGACGAGTTCGACGACCTGCAACCGTCCGACGTGCTGGTCGCGTTTCCGGATCTCGGCGTGGCCGGTCCGCTGATCGACGCGGTGTTCGGCACCGCGCCCGCAGGCGACACGCGCCGGATTCCGTACCGGATTACCGGCTTGCCGCCGTCGCAGGCCAACCCGGTCGCGCGACTGCTGCTCGACTGGCTCGCGTTGCCGGAGCGCAGCGTCGGTGCGCCGGACCTGATCGAATGGCTGCGCGTCGATGCCGTCGGCGCGCGTTACGGAATCGACGCCGCATCGCTGGAAGCGGCGCAGGAATGGCTCGCGGCGGCAGGCGCGCGGCGCGGCATCACCCCCGTCGAGCCGACCGAAGCCGACGTGCCGGTCGCGCGCCACACATTCTCCGACGCGCTGACGCGGCTCTTTCTCGGCTACGCGATGCCGGACGGCGGCGAGCCGGTCGATGCATGGTTGCCGGTCGAGGGCGCCGACGGCTCGGATGCGGAACTGCTCGGCCGTCTGGGCCGTTTCGTCGACGACATCGACGGCTTTTCGCGCGCGGTGGCGGTGGATCAGAAGCCGGGCGAATGGACCCAGTTGCTGCTCGAAACCCTGGCGCTGTGCTTCGATCCGGGCGTCGAGTTTGCCGATTCGATCGCCGATGTCCGCGATGCGCTGGATTCGATGAGCGACGCGATGCGCGCGGGCGCGCACAACGTCGCGATTCCGGCGTCGGTGGTGCGTACGGCGTTGTCGGAAGCGCTCGACGATCCGGCGCGCGGCGGCGTGCCTTGGGGCAGCGTGACGTTCTCGTCGCTGACGAGCTTGCGTGGTTTGCCGTATCGGGTCGTGTGTCTGCTCGGAATGGACGACGGCGTGTTGCCGAGCCTCGCGCGCGCCGACGAGTTCGATCTGATGGCCGCGTTCGGCAAGCCCGGCGACCGCCAGCGCCGCGACGACGAGCAAAACCTTTTTCTCGACCTGCTGCTGGCCGCGCGCGACCGTCTGCTGATCGCCTACACCGGGCGCAGCATTCGCGACAACGCGCCGTTGCCGCCCGCGGCGCTCGTCGATGAACTGCTCGACTATCTGGCGCAGGTGTCGGCCGGACCCGATGCGAGCCCGAAGGCAGTCGAAACGGCGCGCGGCGCGTTTATCGTCGAGCATCCGTTGCAGGCTTTCGCGTCGGACTACTTCGGCGCGCAATCCGGTCTGTTCACCTATGACAGCGACCGCGCGGAACTGGCCGGATTGCTGGCCGCGCCGCGCGATCCGTCGGGCGTGCCGGTCCGGCCGTTCTTCACCGAACCGCTTCCCGCCGATCCAGACCCTCTGATCGCGTTCGACGATTTCGACCGTTTCTGGCGACATCCGGCGCGCGCGTTGTTGCGCGATCGGCTCGGCATCGTGTTGCGAGACGCGCAAGGCGAACTGCTCGACACCGAACCGTTCGAGCTCGACTACGGCGGGCGCGACACGCTCGCCGAGCGGCTGTTGCCGGTGCTGCTCAATAGCGGCGCGGACCAGCGCGACGATGCGTACGCGCACAGCGACGCCACCTTGCACCAACGCGTGCGGCGTGTCGCGGAAGCGAGCCCGGAATTGCCGGGCGGCGCGACCGGCGCGGTGTGGCGCGCGCGCGAACTGAATGCCTTGAACCAGCTGGCCGACAGCGTGCGCCGCGAAGTGGCCGGTGGTGTCGAGCGTCGGCCGTTCGTGCTCGACGTCGTGCCGCAATGGCCGGATACCGGCGGCATTGCGCTGTTCGGCCCGCACGACACCGCGCTGCGCGACAGCGCGCGCGTTCGACAGCCGTTGCAACTGCACGGCACCTTGAATCTGCTGACTGAAACAGGACACGTGATTTTCCGCTACGCCAAACCTTCCGCGCGCGACTATCTGTCGGCGTGGCTCGCCCATCTCGTCTACTGCGCGGTGCTGCCGGACGGCTCGCGCCGCACCGTGTGGCACGGCAGTGGCGAGTCGTTCGAACTCGCGCCGGTCAGTGCGCCGCTCGACCATCTCGCGCCGCTGGTTGCGCTCTACGGCGCGGGGCGTCGGCTGCCGTTGCGCTTTTTCCCGAAGAGCGCGTGGGCCAAGATCAGCGACAGCGAGTCCGCCGCGCAATCGGCGTGGATGAGCGACCGGGTGCGCGGCGAGTCGGACGATCCGGCATTGCGCATCGCGTTGCGCGGCACGCCGTTATCGCTCGACGAACCGTTCGGCGCGCTCGCGTCACTGGTCTTTACGCCGCTGGTCGCGCATCTGCGAGGTGCGGCATGAGCGCGGCCGGATGGACCCAGGCGCAGGCACCCGAAGCGCTCGACGTATTCGGATGCGCGCTCGACGGCGTGAACCAGATCGAGGCGTCGGCGGGAACCGGCAAGACGTGGAATATCTGCGCGCTGTACGTGCGTCTGCTGCTCGAAAAGAAGCTGAACGCCGATCAGATCCTCGTGGTCACGTTCACGAAAGCGGCCACCGCCGAACTGCACGAGCGGATTCGCGGACGGCTTGCGCAACTGCAACGCGCAATCGAACTCGACGACCCTGCAGGCGACCCGTTTATCGAGCAACTTTTCGACACCACGCTCGCGTACGACGGCGGCATCGATCGCGACGAAGCCGGGAAGATCGTGCGACGCGCGTTGCGCACGTTCGATCAGGCCGCGATCCACACGATCCACGCGTTCTGTCAGCGCGCGTTGCAGGAAGCGCCGTTTGCCGCTGCGATGCCGTTCGCGTTCGATATGGAAGCCGACGACGCGTCGTTGCGCTTCGAACTCGCCGCCGACTTCTGGCGCGAGCGCGTCGAGCCGGTCGCCGCGCGTTTTCCGGCGTTCGCCGCGTGGCTGGTGGGCAAACGCGCGGGGCCGGCATCGCTCGATGAGCAACTGGCGCGTCGTCTGAAGAAGCCGCTCGCGGTGCTGCGTTGGGGCGGCGCGAATGGTCTGGCCACGTCGACGGTCGAAGCCGATCCACGGATCGGTTTCGACGCCGCATGCGCGATGTGGCGCGCGGAACGCGATTCGATCGTCGCGCTGCTTCAACAGGTTCAGGAGCGGCTGAGCAAAACCTCGCACAAGCCGGAACTCGTCGCGGCCGCGATTGCCGCGTGGAACGACTATTTCGCGCTCGACGATTGCCACGCCGCGCCACCGCGCGCGGCGTTGAAGCTGACTGCGTCGGCGTTGAAGAAGGCGACCAAGGTCAAGTTCGAGCCACCCGAGCATCCGTTTTTCCTGCACGCGGACGAACTCGCGGCGGCGGTCGTCGCGGCCGAGGACGCGCAACGCGCGCGCTGGCTCGACATCGTGCAGCGCTGGCTCGACTACGCGCCCGTCGAACTCGCGGCGCGCAAGCGCACGCGTCGGGTCGTGTCGTTCGACGATCTGCTGTCGAATCTCTATCGCGCGCTGGCCGCGCATCCGTGGTTGTCCGATGCGTTGCGCGCGCGCTATCCGGCTGCGCTGATCGACGAGTTTCAGGACACCGACCCGTTGCAGTTCGCGATCTTCAGCCGCATTTTCGCGCCTGCCGGACCGCTGTTCCTGGTCGGCGATCCGAAGCAGGCCATTTACAGTTTTCGCGCGGCGGATCTGCATACGTATCTGGCCGCGCGTGCGGCAGCGTCGGCGCGTTATACGCTGGCCGTCAACCAGCGTTCCACCGCGCCGATCGTCGCCGCGTGCAACTGGATTTTCGAAGCGAATCCGCGCGCGTTCGTGCTCGACGGTCTCGACTATCAACCGGTCGAAGCGGGCGCGCGCCAGCGTCCGCCGTTGACCGACGCGACCGCTGGCGAGGCCGATCCGTTCGACGCGTTCGACACGCCGTCCGCGAACGGCGATTTCCGCATCTGGACCTTGCCGTCGGGCGATGCCGCGCTGACCAAGCGCGACGCGCAGCGCGCCGCCGCCGAAGCCTGTGCGGCCGAGATCGTGCGGCTGCTGCGCGGGGCGCGCAACGGCGCGGTGATGATCGGCGATACGCCGCTCGCGCCGGGCAATATCGCGGTGCTGGTGCAGACCCACAAGCAGGGCAGTCTGATCAAGCGCGTGCTGGCCGCGTGGGGCGTCGGCAGCGTGGAACTGGCGCAGGCGTCGGTGTTCGCGACGCTCGACGCCGAGCAGATCGAACGGGTGCTGGCCGCGGTCGATACGCCCGGCGATCTGCGTCGGTTGCGCGCCGCTTTGTCGACCGACTGGCTGGGTCTCGACGCGTCCGCGTTGTGGCGGATGGAGCAGGTCGCCGACGCGCCCGCATCCGCCGACGACCCCGCGCATGCCGCCGACGCAATGGGCTGGGTTGAGCGCTTCTCGCGTTACCGGACCTTGTGGCATGAGCGCGGCTTCGCGGTGATGTGGCGCACGCTGATGCGCGAATTGCGGGTCGCGCAGCGGCTGGTTGCGGGTGCGGACGGCGAGCGTCGTCTGACTAACGTGAATCATCTGGCCGAACTCGTGCAGGCGCGTGCCGCCGAACAACCGGGCATCGCGCCGACGCTGCGCTGGCTGGCCGCGCAACGCGCGCAAGGCGGTGGCGGCGAAGAGGCGCAACTGCGGCTCGAATCGGACCGCAATCTGGTGCAGATCGTCACGGTCCACAAGTCGAAAGGTCTCGAATATGCGGTCGTGTTCTGTCCGTTCCTGAACGACGGCGCGTTGCGCGATCCGCCTTCCACCGGCTTGCCCGATGCGCGTGAATATCACGACGACAGCGGCGACGCCGTGCTCCATTACGGCGCGGACGACGAGCAGGCCGAACGTGCGGCGCGTCACGCGATGCGCGAGCAGGCTGCCGAACGCGCGCGCCTCGTTTATGTGGCGCTGACGCGCGCGGTGTATCGCTGCTATCTGGTGACGGGCGCGTATCTGGCCAAGCGCTCGACCAAGGAATCGCGGCGCAGCGTGCTGAACTGGCTGGTGGCGGGCGAGGGCTATCAGTTCGACGACTGGCTGACGGACCCGCCGGAAGAATCCGAGGTGATGAACCGGTGGCGCGCGCTCGCGATGGGGCCGATCTCGATCGGGCGTTTGCCGGAACCGGCCGGGCGCACGCCGCTCGAAAGCCGCGACGACAGCGGCCAGACGATGCGCGCGCGTTCGAACCGGCGTCAATTGCGCGATCAGTGGCGCATGGCGAGTTTCAGCGGTTTGATCGCGGCGGGTCACCGGCTCGAAGCGAGCGCGTTGCAACTGGAAGACGCGCGGCCCGATCACGATGAGCTAGCCGATGCGTTGAAGGATGCGTCGCTCGATGCGTTCGCGCTCGATCTGCGCCGTGGCGAGCCGAACGCATTCGTGGTGCCGGCCGACGACATCCTGCATTTCCCGCGCGGCGCGGCGGCGGGCGACTGTCTGCACCGGATGTTCGAGCTGGCCGATTTCTCGGATCGCTCGACGTGGCCCAAAGCGATCGAAGGCGCGTTGCGCGAGCGGCCTGCGCCTGCCGCGCCGGAACTTGCCGCGCAACTGCCGGCGATGATGCACAACCTGCTCGCGGACGTGGTCGCAACCGAACTCGTGCCCGGCTTCACGCTCGCGACGCTCGATCCCGAGCGTCGGCTGAATGAACTCGAGTTTATGTTCGCCGCGCCGTCGATGGATTTTCATGCGTTGCGCGCGTTGCTGACGGCGCACGGTTACCCCGACGTCGCGCTCGAAAACGGCGCGTTGCGCGGCTTCGTCAAAGGATTTATCGACATGATCGTCGAGCATCAAGGGCGCTTCTGGATCCTCGACTGGAAGTCGAATCACCTCGGCGAATCGGCGCAAGACTACGACGCGGGGTCGCTCGAAGCGGCGATGGCGAGTCACGCGTATCACTTGCAGGCGCTGCTCTACACGGTCGCGCTGCATCGTTATTTGCGGGTTCGCGTGCGCGATTACGCGTACGACACGCATATCGGCGGTTATCTGTATCTGTTCGTGCGCGGGGTGCGGCCTTCGTGGCGCGACCTCACAAGTGACGCGGGCGGCGACAGTCGCGCGGCAGGCGTGCATGCGCGGCGTCCATCGTATGAACTCGTGGTCGCGCTCGACGCGCTGATGCGCGGAGGTGCGGTATGAGCACACCGGTTCAGGCGGGTTTCGATATCGAACTGAATCTTCCGGCGTTTCCCGCGCCGGCCGATTTCAGTATGGCGCTGGCCGAAGGGTTCGCGCGGCGCATCGGCATGCTCGCGCGGCGCTCGGGCGCGTCGCCGGCAAGCATCCGGTGGGCGGCACGCGCGGCGTTCGCCGCAAGTCGCGCGACCGCCGAAGGCCACGTCTGCGTGCCCTTGCCGGTGCTGGCGTTGCGTTACGACGCGGCGGCCGCGGAGGTGCGCCGTGCGCTGTTCGACAGCGGCGTCGCGTGCGACGGCACGCAGGCGGCGTCGGCGTTGCGGCCGCTAGTCGTCGACGGACAGGGGCGTCTTTATCTCGCGCGTTACTACGATTACGAGCGACGCCTTGCCCGTTCACTGGTCGCGCATGCGGGCGCGGTCAGCGCTGCGGAAGGATCGGACGCGCATCGGGCCGCCAGCGCAGACGTGTTGCACGCGCGTCTGCTGCGTTACTTCGGCGAGCCGCGCGACGCGGAGGTCGACTGGCAACGTGTTGCGGCGGTGATGGCGCTGTCCGGACGGCTGACGATCGTCAGCGGCGGGCCGGGTACGGGCAAGACGACCACGGTGGTCGGCGTGCTGGCGTGCCTGCTCGATAGCCGCGCGGATTTGCGGATCGCGCTCGCGGCGCCGACCGGCAAGGCCGCGCAACGGATGCAGGAAGCGTTGCTCGCGCGAGCCGGCGATCTGCCGCCGGAGCTGGCGAACAGCTTGCCGCAAACCTCGTATACGCTGCATCGTCTGCTGGGCTCGGGGCCGAACGGGCGCTACCGCCACCATCGCGATAATCCGTTGCCTTACGACGTGATCGTGATCGACGAGGCGTCGATGATCGACGTCGCGATGGCCGCGCATCTGCTCGACGCGGTCGCGCCGCATACGCGGCTCGTGATGCTCGGCGACAAGGACCAGCTCGCGGCGGTCGAAGCGGGCGCGGTGTTCGCGGAACTGAGCGCACAGCCGCGATTTTCGACGGCGGGCGTGGATGCGATCGCGGCTGCGCTGCAGATCGATCCGCAGCAGTTTTCGGCGGCGTTGCCGCGTGCCGATGCGCCGCAGGACGACGGCGACATCGTCGACGAATTCGACGGGTTCGCGGGCTTCGGCGGCGACGACGCGTTCGCCGGGTTCGATCGGGCGGACGATGCCGGCGCGGGTGGCGCGGAACGCTTTGCCGGAGACTTTGGCGGCGCCGACGCCAGCGATCTTGCCGATGGCGACGCACGCGCGCATGCAAAAGCAGGCGCCAACACCGACACGCCGCTGGCCGACTGCGTCGTCTGGCTCGAACGGAATTACCGGTTCGGACTCGACTCGGCGATTGGCCGTCTGTCGCTGGCGATCCGGCGCGGCGCTGCAACCGAAGCGCTCGACACGCTCGACATCGATCCGTCCGCGCCGTGCGCCGCCGCGCTCTACGAAGACACGCAGGCGTCGCCGGGCGAGCGTACGGTCGCGCGACTGGCGGCCGGATTCGCACCGTATGCGGACGCGCTCGCCGATGCGCTGGCCTCGGACTCGCCCGATCCGTTACCGCTGTTCGACGCGTTGAACCGGTTCCGCATTCTGTGCGCGACACGCGCCGGTCAGCGCGGCGTGGATCAGGTGAATGCCACCATGTCCGCGCAGGTTCGCCGCGCGGCGCGCGTGCCGCTCGCTGTGGGCGCGCAATGGTTTCCGGGACGTCCGGTGATGGTGACGCGCAACGACTATGCGCTGGGTCTGTTCAACGGCGATATCGGCATTGCGTTGCCGGGCGCGGACGGCGCGTTGCGCGTGTATTTCCGCACCGGCGACGGCGGGATGCGCGCGGTGTCGCCGGCCGCGCTGCCGCCGCACGACACCGCGTTCGCGTTGACGGTGCACAAGTCGCAGGGCTCGGAGTTCGAGCATGCGGTGTTGATGTTGCCGTCCAGCTTCAGTCGCGTGTTGTCGCGTGAGCTGGTCTATACGGCGATCACGCGTGCGCGGACGCGGGTCGAGGTGATCGGCGCGCGCGCTGTGTTCGCGCAGGCGGTCGCGACGCCGACGCAACGCGATTCGGGGCTGGCGGCGCGGATCGCCGAGATGGCGCGGCCCGCGCCGGCTACTGCGCGTTCGGCGGCGCGGCGGACACGGTGACGCGAGTTTGCAGGCGCTTGCGGAACCAGAAGGTCCAGGCGGTCAGTCCACCGTAGATCGCGTAGCTGATTACCGGCGACACCACCAGAAAGCGCTCGACGGGCCACGTCCATGCGAGCCACGCGCGGATTGCCGTTTCGGCGGTCAGTCCGCTGCCCCATACGAGCGTCATCAGCCGGAAGGTCGATGCGAGCGCGGGGCGCTCGTGCCACGCGGCGTCGAGACGCGCGGGACCATCGGCAGATTCGCGGGCGACGGTCGCGCGCGCGAGGTGAAAGATCAGCGGACGGCGCATCGCGAGCGACATCAAAAAAGCGACGCCGACCGCGCCCGACACCAGCGATTCGCGCAACAGCAGCATGCGCGGACTGCCGCCCAGCGCCATCGCACCGATCGACAGCACGATCCCGGCGAGCACGATCGCGCTCAGCGCATCGACGCGGCGAAAGCGCGCGAGTTCGACGGCGCTCCACACCAGCGGCGGAACCGCCGACGCGATCAGGCCGCCGGTCTCGCCCCAATGCGGCTGCGCATACCGGTAAGCGAGCCACGGCAGCAGCAGGTTGAAGAGCATTTCGAGCACGAACGCAGGACGCAGTTTCATCTGGACAGGTGTGAGGGGCGAGGTGGGAAACAGACGGCAGCGCGCCAGTATCGGCGATCTCCCGGTCAGCCCGCAACCCGTCGCCGATAGCGCTGTGTACACTGGCACACCGGCAATTCGCCGTCCATCATCGACACCATGACCGTCCGCTATCCGATCCCGCCGAACGAAATCGAACTCACCGCAGTGCGCGCGCAAGGCGCGGGCGGTCAGAACGTCAACAAGGTATCGAGCGCGATTCACTTGCGCTTCGACGTGCGGGCGTCGTCATTGCCGGAAGTGTTGAAGATGCGTCTGCTGGCGCTGTCCGATCATCGTTTGACGCGAGACGGCGTCGTGATCATCAAGGCGCAGGAACACCGCACGCAGGAGATGAACCGGGCGGCGGCGCTGGCGCGGCTGGAGCAGTTGATCGAGAGCGTCAGCGCGACCCGCAAGCATCGGGTCGCGACGCGGCCCACGCGGGCGTCGAATCTGCGTCGGCTCGACGGCAAGTCGAAGCGCAGCGAGATCAAATCCGGACGCGGGCGCGGTCACACGGACGATTGAACACGCGGGTTTTGCCGCACTCAATCAGTCCGGTTCAGCACGCGCTCAACGCCGCCCGCAACCCGGCCCGTTCGCCGAGGCACCGGCGGGAATGAAATCCGCACACAACACATAGGTGGCGTCGCCGCGTTTGAGCGCCACGGCCGCCGTATAGCAATCCTCGCCGTCGATCAGCGAGCAGTGCGGTCCCATCATCGTCACGCGACCGGGCGCGGCTAGCGCGTGCTTGAAATACGCGCGACGCGACCAGTTGGTCTTGACGTCGGTAAACAGCGGCGCGAGGCGTTGCGGCGGCGGTGGGACATAGCAGGCCGTCACCGACGGCATGATCTGCTCGCCGCGCTCGTCGGTGACGAACACGCGACGCGCCGACGCGACCCGAAACACATGTTGCGCAGCCGCCGTCAGATCGCCGTTCGACGCGTAGTCTTTCGCCGCGTCGAGCACGGCTTCGGCAAAGCCGTCGAAGCCGAGACGCGGACCGCGTGCATGCGCGCGTTCGTAGTCGGCGTACTGGCTCCACATCGATTCGAGCACGCCGGGCACGAGTGCAGAGGCGGCCTCGATCGAGCCTTTCGGCTGGCCGAGGCGGAAGCCCTGAATGAAATCGACGTCGGCGTGCATCAGGATCATCAGTTCTTCGTCGGTCTCGACGCCTTCGGCGAGCACGAGTGCACCGGACTGATGCAGCATCGCGATCAAATGGCTGATCAGCGAATCGTCGCCTTCCTGTTTGGCCGCGCGCTGCACCAGCGAACGGTCGAGCTTGACGATGTCCGGGCGGAAGCGCCACACGCGGTCGAAGTTCGAGAAGCCGGTGCCGAAATCGTCGATTGCGATCAGGAAGTCGCGCGGCTGCGACGCAGTCAGCATGCTCGCGACCGCCGATTCGTCGTCCGCCGGTTGCTCCAGCACTTCGATCACGATGCGCTCTTGCGCGAGGCCGAAATGCGCGGACAACTCGTCGATAAACGCGCGTTGCGGCCAGCCGGTCTCGAACACCTGCGGCCGCGTGTTCAGAAACAGCCAGCCGGTTTCGATGCCCTGATCCATGAAGTTCGCGACGTGCAGGCAGCGCGCGATGCGGTCGAGTTCACGCGCTTCGGCAGCCGAGCGCGTGCCCGAGAACAGCACTTCGGGCGACACCGGCAAGCCGACCGGATCGAACGCGCGCAACAAACCCTCGTATCCGACGATCCGCTGATGCGTGATCGACAGCACGGGTTGGAACACGCTGTGCAAGGTCAGCGCGCGCCAGGTGGCGGTCCAGCCGGACTCTTCGCGCGTGAGATGCGGCAGAAGACCGGTCAGCGTCGGATCGTCGACGGTCGGCATGGCGGCAGAGGCGAAAGGGTAGAGAGCGGCGCGCAAGTCATGACCCAAGGTAAGGTGGAAAGCTCAACGCGCAGCCTTGCCGCACCGTACCGACGTGCGGTCGTCAGCCGGGCACGGCGATGCCGGCCAGCCCCGCAGACTCGCAGAACATTGGCAGCCACGCTGGTCTCCACGGATTGGTCGAAAACAGTCTAGCAGTTCGAATATGGAGTGACTGTACGGGTTAAACCACCCGTGAAATGTGCGGCCGGACACGTCCGTTGCGGACTCTCGTGGCGGGCGTGGAAGCGCTTTCGGCGCGGGCTGTGCGCACTGTTGCAGCGATACGTTTGCGGCCGCGTTTTGCGGTTTGCGCAGCACGAAAATGAAACGGCCGGCGATGCATCGTCGGATGCATCGCCGGCCATTCTGTTCGCTGGTCGCGGTTTGCGCGCCGGTTGCCCGGCGCGGCGTCGCGTCAGCGGGATATCAATGCGCCGCTTGCGGCACGTCGAGGATCAGGATGATGGTCCAGTCGGCGTCGCCGTCGTGGTGATATTGACGCTCCACGACGATGAACGGTTGCTGCTTGCCGTCAGGGCCAAGAAACAGCACGTCGCCTTCCATCGGCAGGCACTCGACCGGCGGCAGCGCCAGATACGCTTCCTGTCCGCCGCGCGGCATCAGCTTCTCGATCTTGCGCGACGCCGCTTCGGTCCATTCGATATCCAGTTGGATGTTGCTCATTCTGTCCTCCGCACCAAGGTGCGCATGGGTTGGGGAAATTTCGGTGCGCGACTTTAGCATACCGTCAGCCGCGCCCCAGCAACTAAAAAGCCGAAACCGGCATGACCGGCTTCGGCTTTCTCTCCTTGCAACCGGGCGCTCGACGCGCGTCGGCGCGCTGGATTACTGGCTTGCGGCGTCGGCGGGCGCGGCGCTCATCTTCTTGGCAGGCTTTTTGTGATGCATCGGCTTCTTGTGCATCGGCGCGGGCGCGCTGTCGTTCATCTGCTGCTGCGCCTGGAGAGCTTGCGCGCGCTGTTCGACATCGGCCGCCTTGGCGGGGTCGGTGCTCATCATGACGCCGTTGTCTTGCGCATACGCGGCGCCCGTCAACGCGGAGAGGGAAACCAGAATCGCCAGGGACACTTTTTTCATCGTTACCTCCGTACAGTGGTTATGGCCGGCTTACGCCCTTCCGACCGGGAAGACAGTGAATTCTAGGCAGCAATTTCCGCTCCACGACAGATTTTGTAACCTTGCCCGCGTATCGTTACATCCCGTTACACCACACTGCGTCGCAGCTTGTTCGGATAATCCGGTGAATCGGTCAATAAAACGTGGGTGAAACCGCCACATTCCAGCGAATGCGTGCGAAGTCGCAGGGCGCGAACGGCGTTGTCGACACTTAAAAACATCCTTAACAACACTCGCCTAAAAGCGTCCGATTGCACGATACACATGAAATTGTGCAATCCCGATCAGTTCGTGCAGCGCGGTTTCGGCGCTGATCCAGTTATCGATTCGCGGCAGAAATCCGACCCGCACGTGGCGCGTATTCGAGATCAGCGGTTGCGGCGACATTGCGAAACGATGGAAGTCGAGCAGCGCGCGCGGCATATGGTAGGCGGACGTGATGACGATCAATGCGTCGTAGCCATTGTGGTTCACGATGCCGGCGACATAGCGTGCGTTTTCGTATGTGGTCAGGCTGCGGTTTTCGACGATCGCGTCGGTGCGCGGCACGCCGCGTTCGAGCAGATAGGGCAGGTAGACGTCGGCTTCGGCCGCTTCGTGATGCTGAGGATTGCCGCCGCTCAGGATGACGGTGCACGTCGCGCCGGTTTTGCGGCAATCGGCATAGGTGGTGGCGGCCACTTTCACGCGCGTCAGCGCGTCGTGCTTGGGAATCAGATGGTCGTCATCGTCGTATTCCGTACCGCCGCCCAGCACCACGATTGCGGTGCGCGCCGCGAAGTGCGTGGCTTCACCGTTGGTCCGGTTGTCTTGCGCCCAGTGCAATAGTGGCGCGCTGAGCCATCCGGCGCCGATCAGCCAGAACAGCAGCGCAGCGGCGATTGCGAGCGGCACGCGGGCGCGTTTCCAAAGCAGGATTGCTGCAAAAAAAAGCACTAATAAAGTGAATAGAATCAATTTAATTGGGGTAACGTATGGGTTTAGGGACACGCGAACGCACCGGCCATCGCACCGCAATGGTTGCATCGTCGGCTCGCCAGCAGAACGCTATCACGCGGTAATACGGGGGTCCCTGAAAGACAACAAACAGCGCCAGGCAGGAGGCGACCGCGGCGATCCCGCGTGCACTCCGGCTACGGGTGGGTGCTACGCGCGTCACGAGCGACGCCGTGATGTGCTGCGCAAAGTTGTGTCATGGCTGCACTTTAAGAAAGAAGTGAGATGACCACGTATTCCAACGAAGCGGTACTTGAAGCGCTGAGGCGGGCGCAATATCGCCAGGTGCCATGGGCTCGACGCCCGGGCGTATTCGGATATCTGCGCGCGCTAGGCCTGATGGAAACGGTTCGCCAGCGCACCGTCGCACCGGCTCCCGGTTTTCATGCACCCGTAGATATCGCCGTGCTGACCGATCGGGGCAGGGCCGAGTTTCAACGGCTCGCTCGCGACGAACGCTCTCTGACCTGGGACGCGCACCGGACAAACGAATACGTCGCGCTGCATCCCGAGCCGGCCGCAGTGCTCGAAGCCAGGCCGTAACTCCGGCATCGGCTTCCGACTCAAATGCCTCGCTGCTCCGACGAGCGGCGATGAGGACTCTTCGCCCCGCGCGATACGCCGTTACCGGGCTTTTTATCCGGTGTCATCGGTTTTCAAGCCGTCTTCAAGCTCTCCTCAACTCGTCTTCCCGTTCGCTTCTGATCCGCGTCGCTTTCCTGAGCGTTCACACGTGGACGTCGTACGCGTGCGCATTCGTCGCCGCATATTGAACCGGCCAAAAAAAGCCCGTATCACGAGGATACGGGCATACCGGATTACTTCTGCCACGCTGTGCTGATGGCATTCAATGAGACTTGCTGCGGGCAGTGTGGTTCCACCCGATTACCGAATGTTTTCGTACTGCACTTCAATGCCGCCGTGGCGACTCATCGCGATTCGGCTCCGGACGCGTGCGCACGTTGCTTGCGATATCGCCGCGCAGGTCGCCGCGCGGTGCAGGCGGCGTGAAGTCATGAGGATGATCGTTCTGCTGACGCGTCTCGATCGCCGTGGGGCGATCGGGCGGCCAGTTCCAGCCCTGTTGATGCTGTTGCGCCAACAAAGGTGCGGCGAGCGACGAAACGACAATGCCGCACAGAAGCAGTGACATTGGTTTCATGGTGGGGCTCCCGTCAAGCCGGGCGATGCAGGCTTGTTTGCATACGTCTACGGTAGGCTCATCGGCGAAAGCACGCTGTAATTAAAAGTAAATGGATGTTTCGTGAAGTGCCGCCTTCATCGGATGGCGCGCTTCGTGCTCGCTGCCACACGGGCTACGTGCGAATTCCGGTTCGAAGCGCTAAAACGGGTGAGCCGCAAATCGGAACCGTCACGTGATGCCGCTTTCCGGTGCGTGCGTTGCCACGCGGCTGTCATCCGGCAGATTCGCGGAACCGACGCGCACGACAAGTCTGGCTCGCTGCACGAAGCAGGTGCCATATCGGAGTCCACGAGAGGGAGTCAAGCACAACGCCGGTGCCGGCGTGTTGGTGACAAAGCTGAAGGCGGTGTGCCTTCGGGCTGCTGTCGATGACCGTGAGGTCGTATCGGGCAGGAACGGATTCCGCCGATTGTCCGTCGCAAACGGGTCAGAGGACGATGAAGTGATGACGATCGCGCGCCTGAAGCGCACGATCGTCACACACAATTCATCAGGCCATCTTGACCGGAGCGCGCCAGGATTCCGGATTGGTCCAGAATGCGCCGCGCAGGCGATCGCGGCTCGGCGGTGCCGGCGGCTTCGCTGCTGTCGCGCCGATCCGGCCGCGCAGCGAGACTTCACGGCCGCTCGTGCCGAGTCGTTTCACAATTTCCGCGAGCGTACCGTCGGCTTGCCACTCGTCGAAACGGCGGCGGCACGTCGGCGGCGACGGATAGCGGCCCGGAAGTTTGGACCAGCCTTCGCCCGTCGACAGCACCCACAGCACAGCGTTGACCACAGCACGCGCTTCCACACGCGGACGACCGCGTCGTTCGCTACGTGCCGGTTCAGCGCAGAACAGTGCCTCGACCAGCGCCCACTCGTTGTCTCTCAAATCGTCGAACAGCATCATGTATCACCTCAGCGAAGCTAACTCCGGTGCGCTGCCCCGCGCCGCGCACTCTGCATGCACTCTTTCGAGTGCCCAGGCCGGATCTGGCATATCTCGGTTCCCGTGAACCAGGAACCTCGACGCCGACCCTGTACGCTTTCAAATGCATGAAGCGTGCCAAGTGCGTGTAAATCGCCGGAAAGCCCGCAGCATCGGGGCTGCGGCGGTGTTAGCTAGGGGCGTATGAGAATCCAAAAAAACCATTCAGCAAATCGGGACAATCACCAATCTTGTGCAATCAGGCCCGTCAGCCGTGCGTCTGCGCCTCTTTGCTGCATCGCAGCGAAACGATTGCGGGGCTTTTTGGCTCGTCTCGAAACGATATAAAATGCATTAATTGTTTTCATTGATGAGGCTAGAAGATGAATGTGACGCTGCGGCAATTGCGGGTTTTCATCGAAGTCGCGCGATTGCAGAGCTTTAGTCGCGCGGGCGATGAAATCGGCCTGACGCAATCGGCGGTCAGCCGATGCGTGCGCGAACTGGAAACGGAGATCGGTCTGAAGCTGATCGACCGGACCACGCGGGAAGTCCAGTTGACGGATGTGGGCGGTAATCTGGTGTCGAGCGTGTCGCGGTTGCTGACCGATCTCGACGAGACCTTGCGCGAGATTCGTGAAATCGGCGAACAGCGGCGCGGGCGGGTGGTGGTTGCGGCCAGTCCGACGGTCGCGTGCCGTCTGATGCCGCAAGTGCTGGCCGCGTGCGGTCAGCAGTTTCCGTATATCGCGCTGGCGCTGCGCGACGACGTGCAAAGCGACGGCATCCGCAAGATCAAGTCGGGCGAAGTGGATTTCGGCGTCGTGATCGGTCCGGTCGCAGCCGACGACCTGCACAGCGAGCCGCTGATGACTGACGCGTTTTGCATCGTCACGCGCAACGATCATCCGCTCGCCGCGCACCGGCAGGTGGAATGGGCGGATCTGGCCGGCGAGCGGCTGGTGATGCTCGACTATGCGTCCGGCAGTCGTCCGCTGATCGACGCATTGCTCGCGCAACACGGCGTCAGCGCCAACGTGGTGCAGGAGTTGGGGCATCCGGCGACGGTTTTCGGGCTAATCGAGGCGGGGATCGGAATCAGCGTGCTGCCGTGGCTGGCGCTGCCGCTGCCCGCCGACGCGCCGCTCGTCACGCGCCCGCTGGTGCCGCGCGCCGAGCGCACGGTCGAACTCGTGCGGCGGCGCGACCGGTCGCTGTCGCCGGCGGCGGAGGCGGTGTGGGGTTTGATCCGGCGTCTTCCGGCGCGTGCCGAGGATCTGATCTGATCTGATCTGATTGTTCGCGCCACGCTACACTGGCGGTCTCGCTGCATTGGCCCTCAAAAAATTTCAGGATGTTCCGATGACTGACTCGGTCCGGCTCGCTCCGAACGCACGCGACGCCGTGCGCGCGCTGCGGCCTTCCCAGATTCGTGAAGTGGCGAACGCCGGTTTCGGCGTCGATAACGTGTTGCCGTTCTGGTTCGGCGAGTCCGACCGGACCACGCCGCAATTTATCCGCGACGCCGCCAGCGATGCGCTCGCGGCCGGCGCGACGTTCTATACGCATAACCTGGGCATTGCGCCGTTGCGCTCGGCGCTCGCCGGTTATGTCAGCGCGCTGCACGGCGCGACGTCGGTGGATCACGTGGCGGTCACGAGCGCGGGCGTCAATGCGTTGATGCTGGCTGCACAGCTGGTGGTGGGCGCGGGCGAGCGGGTGGTCGCCGTCACGCCGTTGTGGCCGAATCTGGTCGAGATTCCGAAGATCCTCGGCGCGCAGGTCGAAACGGTCGCGCTCGAATACGGTGCAAATGGCTGGGCGCTGGATCTCGACCGGCTGCTGGCCGCGCTGACGCCGCAGACGAAGATGCTGCTGCTCAATTCGCCGAACAATCCGACCGGCTGGGTGATGTCGCGGGAACAGCAGCAAGTCGTGCTCGACCATTGCCGTCGGCACGGCATCTGGATCGTCGCCGACGAAGTGTACGAGCGGCTCTATTACGCCGGTTCCGACGATGCGGGCTGCGCGCCGTCGTTCCTCGATCTGGCATCGCGCGACGAACGTGTGATCTGCGTGAATTCGTTCTCGAAGGCGTGGCTGATGACCGGTTGGCGGCTAGGCTGGCTGGTCGCACCGGCCGCGTTGATGGACGATCTCGCGAAGCTGGTCGAGTACAACACGTCGTGCGCGCCGTCGTTCGTGCAGTTGGCGGGCGTCGCGGCGGTCGAGCAGGGCGAAGCCGTCACACGCGCGCTGGTCGCCGACCTGCACGCGTCGCGCGATCATCTGGTGCAGGCGTTGTCGGGGTTGCCCGGAGTCGACGTGAAGGCCGCGCCCGGCGCGATGTATCTGTTCTTCAGCCTGCCCGGCGCGTCCGACAGCCTGACGCTGTGCAAGTCGCTGGTGCGCGAAGTGGGATTGGGGCTCGCGCCCGGCAGCGCGTTCGGACCGGAAGGCGAGGGCTTCGTCCGCTGGTGCTACGCGTGCGACCCGGCGCGGCTCGATATGGGTGTCGAACGCTTGCGGCAGTTTCTCGGGAATCGCTAGTCGGCGGCGCATCCATCGGGCGCGACCGTCTGCGCCTGACCAGCCCCGGACAGCCGCCCGTGGAGCGCCGTCGGCATGCGGTGTGCCGGGATTTCGTCTTTACGCACTGGACGTTTTTGCGTAATATGGCGCTCAGTTCACGCGATTCCCTTCAGGAATTTCGCTGCTCCGTCCGGCTGGGTCTGGCTCGATGCCTGTTTCGCCTCCCCCCGGTGCGTGCTCCCATCAATATGACCGATCAGAATCGGGCGAGCGCGTCTTCAGTTCCATATCGTCTGTTTCGTCGTTTTGATCCGGTTCTTTGACCACAGGGTCTGACCTAGCTGCATGAATACCCAAGAGGCGAAGATCGTCCTCGAGACTGCCTTGATCTGTGCGCAGGAGCCGTTAAAGCTCAATGAATTGCGCAAGCTCTTTGCCGACGGCGTGTCGGCAGACACGGTCCGCACGTTGCTCGAAGACCTGAAGCGGGATTGGTCTGGGCGCGGTGTCGAGCTGGTCGGGCTGGCGTCGGGATGGCGGTTTCAAAGCAAACCCGCGATGCGGACTTATCTGGATCGTCTGCATCCCGAGAAACCGCCGAAATATTCGCGCGCGGTACTTGAGACGCTCGCGATCATTGCGTACCGCCAACCGGTCACCCGCGGCGATATCGAAGAAATTCGCGGCGTCACGGTGAACACGCAGGTGGTCAAGCAACTGGAAGACCGTAACTGGATCGAAGTGATCGGTCATCGCGATGTGCCCGGCCGTCCGGCGCTGTACGCGACCACCCGTCAGTTTCTCGACGATCTCGGTCTGCGCGCGCTCGACGAATTGCCGCCGCTGGTCGATCCGTCCGCGCAACTGAATGTCGATCTGCTCGGTCAGCATGCGATCGAATTCGCCGAAGGCGAGTCCGCGCAAGCCGTCGAAAGCGCGCTGGAACACAGTGGCGCTGAAATCGGAGCGGGAGAATCGGGCGTCGCGGCTGTCGCGATCGAAGCGGGAACGGAAATAGCTGAGACTTCCGTTGCCGGACCAGTCGAGCACAATGCCGGCGCGGACGAAGCGGACGCGGCGGTTCATGCGTCGCAAGCCGACGCACAGCACGCCGAAGCGCAACGCGCCGACGCACCACACGATGACGCAGCACTCGCCGCAGATGGTGTTCAGCCCGAAGTAGCGGCTGAAGCCGAGATCGGCGATGGTGTCGATGCGTCGTCCGATGCGCGAATCCACACGCATCAGGAAACACCCGAAGCACACGCATTACCTGCAACACCCGAAGATTCGCAATCCGGCGACGCCGAGCATGCCGCCGGTGCCGTATCGAACGCGGAGCCGGCCGAACACGCCGATCCGGCGGATCCGGCATTACCCGCGCACGGCCCCGACGAACTCCGCGATGCGGATCTCGCCGCTGGACCGAACCCGACACAGGCGGCGCAAGACGATCCACAAGGTCGCCAGGCTCCTGCCGAGGACGCAGGCGAATTGACCGACGACGAAACCGCGTCGCGTAGCGCCTGACGTAACCGAACTTTTGCCGCGCCCGCAACGGGCGCGCGCGACCTGACATTTGAGGTTGTTTTGACACATACCCACGACACCGATTCGTCCGAATCCGAGCGCGCCGTGAAATCCGCGCACGCCGACGACGCGCGCTCGCAGCAGGCATCGTCCGGCGACGCACCGCGTCCCGACGCCGCCGAGGGCGACGGCGAGGAGCGTCCGCGCCGCGGCCTGCGCCGTGGTCCGCGCAGCCTGATCGCGCGGCGTCGCGCGGGGACGAAGGGTAAAGCCGAAGGCGCGCCCGCGCAGGATGGCGACGCGCCACAAGCTGCGCCGGTCGTCACCGAGGCGCCGCCGGACGGTGTCGTCGCCGCGAAAGTGCGGATGCCGCGCAAGAGCGCCGAGGGCAAGGGTCAAGGCGGCCGCCGCAATGCAGCGGCCGGCGGCGAAGGCGGCGGTCGCGCCGCAGCGGGCGAGCGCAGCGGTGAACGTGGTGGCGAACGCAGCGGTGAGCGCGGTAACCGGCGCGAAGGCGGCAAGCCGCGTCAGAATCGCCGTGGCGGCGACGCAGCGAATCCTGCGGGCGCAGCAGCGACGGCCGCGCCGACGGAAGCCGGCCAGGACGACGTGTTCTCGTACGTGACATCGCCTGCATTCGATGCGGACAACAGCACCAACGACGGCGTGCGCGCTCCGATGGTGCGCCGTGGCAAGCCGCAGGCGCCGAAGCGCGTGCTGTCGCCGGACGACGACGCACCGAAGCTGCACAAGGTGCTCGCCGAAGCGGGCATGGGCTCGCGTCGCGATATGGAAGAACTGATCATCGCCGGTCGTGTTTCGGTGAACGGCGAGCCGGCGCATATCGGTCAGCGCATCATGCCGACCGACCAGGTGCGCATCAACGGCAAGCCGGTCAAGCGCAAGCTGGCCAACAAGCCGCCGCGCGTGCTGATCTATCACAAGCCGACGGGCGAAATCGTCAGCCATGCCGATCCGGAAGGCCGTCCTTCGGTGTTCGACAACCTGCCGCCGATGAAAACGGCCAAGTGGCTCGCCGTCGGCCGTCTCGACTTCAATACCGAAGGTCTGCTGATGCTGACCACGTCGGGCGATCTGGCAAACCGCTTCATGCATCCGCGTTATAGCGTCGAGCGTGAATACGCGGTGCGCGTGGTCGGCGAACTCGCGGAAGGCATGCGCCAGAAGCTGCTGCACGGCGTCGAGCTGGAAGACGGCCCGGCCAGCTTCCTGCGAATCCGCGACGGCGGCGGCGAAGGCACGAATCACTGGTATCACGTTGCGCTCGCCGAAGGGCGTAACCGCGAAGTGCGCCGGATGTTCGAAGCGGCCGGCCTGATGGTCAGTCGCCTGATCCGTACGCGTCATGGCCCGATCGCGCTGCCCAAGGGCCTGAAGCGCGGTCGTTGGGAAGAGCTCGAAGACAACCAGGTGCGCGCGTTGATGGCGTCGGTGGGTCTGAAGGCGCCGGCTGAAGAGAAGGGCGGTCGCAATGCCGCGCCGGAGCGTCGTCAGCCGGATCCGATGCAGACGTCGATGGGCTTTATCAATCGCGAGCCGGTTCTGATGTCGCACGGCCGTTTCGATCAGCAAACGCCTGGCCCTCGTGGTCAAGGCCGACGTGGTCCGGCTGGCGGTGGCGGTGGTGCTGGCTTCGGCGGCGGCGCACGTGGCCCGCGCGGCGGCGGCGCTGGTTTTGCCGGTCCGATGAGCAGCGGCTTGGGTGGTTCGGGCGGTCAGCGTGGCGGCCGTGATGTCGACGGCAATCGCGCGCCGACCGGAAACGGTAACGGCAACCGTGCGGCCGGCGGCAAGCGCGGCGGTAGCGGTGCTGCGCCGGGCAATGGCGGCGGACGTGGTCCGGGTGCAGGCGCAGGCGGCAATCGCGGCGGCAACGCCAATCGCGGCGCGGGCGGCGCAAATCCGGCCGGCGGCGGCGCGAATCGCGGCGCACCGCGCGGTCGCTCGCGCGGTCGTTAAAACGCGTGGCCGGGCACTTGTGGCGCCGCTCCGCGGTCCGCAAGATTCCGGCTGGCGCTCAAGCCGAATGATCGAATGCCCGGTTATATCCGGGCATTTTGATACTTACTTTCAACAGACTTTCCAGCGCGCTGACGACGACTTGAAAATTGACGGTTACCGCCTCACATCAGGCGGTAATTGACTCAAAATCAGGCCGAAAAGCGCGTGGGTGGCCGTCTGGCGGTTTGCGTTTGTCCCGAAAAATGGCTACAATCGCGGAGTCGCTGGGCGTGCGGCTTTTCATGTGCGGCTCAGGTGCGACCACTGGCAATAAGATGATGGGCGTTTAGCCCATTTTTTTTTGCCGCTCAAGTTTGGAGTGGTTCGGCATCTCGGGTAGCACTAACGTGCGCCGGTCTGGCGCGCGGCCCGCATGGTGTATCGCAGGCTCGCCGCGCGAACATCTTAGAGGGCACTGTGCAACTGACGGAACTGATTGAAACCACGGTCGTGGGCCTCGGCTACGAACTCGTCGATCTCGAGCGCACCGGGCGCGGGATGCTTTGCATCTATATCGACCAGCCAGCCGGTATTGCAATTGAAGATTGCGAGAAGGTCACGCGTCAGCTCCAGCACGTTCTGACGGTCGAAAATATCGAATACGAGCGGCTCGAAGTTTCGTCGCCGGGTCTCGATCGCCCGCTGAAAAAGCTGGCAGATTTCGAGCGCTTCGCAGGCAGCGAAGCGGTAATCACATTGAAAAAGCCATTGGACGGACGGAAATCGTACCGGGGCATCGTGCATGCTCCACAAGGCGAAACGATCGGTCTGGAATTTGAAGGGAAGGAAGGCGCCGCGATGCTGGATTTCACGCTCGCGGATATTGATAAAGCTCGCCTCGTTCCGAAAGTTGACTTTAGGAGCCGCAAACAATGAGTCGCGAAGTGTTGATGCTGGTGGATGCGCTGGCACGCGAGAAAAACGTCGACAAGGACGTGGTATTTGCCGCGCTCGAAGCGGCGCTCGCTTCGGCCTCCAAGAAACTCTTCGAAGAAGATGCGGACATCCGCGTCCATATCGACCGTGAGAGCGGCGAGCACGAAACCTTCCGTCGCTGGAAAGTCGTGCCGGACGAAGCCGGTCTGCAAGAGCCGGATCAAGAAATTCTGCTGTTCGAGGCGCGTGAACAGAATCCGGAAATCCAGCTCGACGAGTTCATCGAAGAACCGGTGCCGTCGATCGAATTCGGTCGCATCGGCGCGCAGGCGGCCAAGCAGGTCATTCTGCAGAAGGTTCGTGACGCCGAACGTGAGCAGATCCTGAACGACTTCCTGGAACGCGGCGAAAGCATCATGACCGGCGCGGTCAAGCGTCTGGATAAGGGCAATTTCATCGTCGAAACCGGCCGTGTCGAAGCGCTGCTGCGCCGCGATCAGCTGATTCCGAAGGAAAACCTGCGCGTGGGCGACCGCGTGCGCGCCTATATCGGCAAGGTCGATCGCACCGCTCGCGGTCCGCAGATCGAGCTGTCCCGTACGGCGCCCGAATTCCTGATGAAGCTGTTCGAAATGGAAGTGCCGGAAATCGAGCAGGGCTTGCTCGAAATCAAGGCTGCGGCGCGTGATCCTGGTGTGCGTGCAAAGATCGGTGTGGTCGCTTATGACAAGCGTATCGACCCGATCGGCACATGCGTCGGCATTCGCGGTTCGCGCGTGCAAGCAGTGCGCAATGAGCTCGGTGGCGAAAACGTCGACATCGTGCTATGGTCGGAAGACCCTGCCCAGTTCGTGATCGGCGCGCTCGCGCCGGCAGCCGTCCAGTCGATCGTCGTCGATGAAGAAAAACATTCGATGGACGTCGTCGTAGACGAAAGCGAACTGGCGGTCGCAATCGGCCGTAGCGGCCAGAACGTCCGTCTTGCCAGCGAACTCACCGGCTGGCAGATCAACATCATGACGCCGGACGAATCTGCGCAAAAGCAGAACCAGGAACGCGGCGTTCTGCGCGACCTGTTCATGGCGCGTCTCGATGTCGACGAAGAAGTCGCCGACATCCTGATCGACGAAGGCTTCACGAGCCTCGAAGAGATCGCATATGTGCCGCTCAACGAGATGCTCGAAATCGAAGCGTTCGACGAAGACACCGTTCACGAACTGCGTAATCGCTCGCGCGACGCGTTGCTGACGCAAGCCATTGCAAACGAAGAAAAGGTCGAAAACGTTGCGCTCGACCTGAAGAGCCTGGACGGAATGGACGCCGACCTGCTCGCGAAGCTGGCTGAACATCAGGTTCAGACACGCGACGAGCTGGCCGAGCTGGCTGTAGATGAACTGGTCGAGATGACCAGTATGGAAGACGACGCCGCGAAGGCGTTGATTATGAAGGCCCGTGAACACTGGTTTCAATGAGATCTATGACCATGAACCACTGACCTGAAAGCGGCCGCCAGGCCGCATGACCCGATGCTAACCGCAAGGAATTGGTCCTTGCATTAAGAGGAATGAATGGCGAGTAACAACGTAGCCCAATTTGCCGCGGAACTGAAAATGCCTGCAGGCGTGCTGCTTGAACAACTGCAGGCAGCGGGCGTCGAGAAAGCAAGCGAGGCCGATACCTTGTCCGAGACCGACAAGGCGCGCCTGCTCGACCACTTGCGCAAGTCGCATGGTTCGACGGATGCCGACAAGCGCAAGATCACGCTGACGAAGCGGCATACGTCGGAGATCAAGCAATCCGACTCGACAGGCAAAGCTCGCACCATTCAGGTCGAGGTGCGTAAGAAGCGCACGTTCGTCCGCCGCGATGAAGCGACCGGTGAAGGCGCGGAAGCATCGAATAATGTGGCCGAGGCCGAAGACCTCGAACTTCAGCGTCGTGAGGAAGAAGCACGTCACGAAGCCGAGTTGCTCGAGAAGCAGGCTCAGGAATTGAAGGCGCGCCAGGAACAGCTGGAGCGCGAAGAATCCGAACGTCAGGCGCGTGAGGCTGCGGCTGAAGCCGAGCGTCGTCGTGCGGAAGAAGAAGCGGCGAAGAAGCGCGCCGCGGCCGAAGCGGCTGCGCAACAGGCTCGCGCGGCGCAAGTCGAGAAGGTCGAGCAGGCTGCCGCGAAGCCGGCGGCTGCCGCCCAGCCCGCGCCGACGCCTGCGCCCGCTGCTGCGAAGCCGGTGGAACAGGACGACGAGCGTGCTGCCGCCGAACGCGCTGCACAACGCGAAGCTGCGAAGAAGGCGGAAGACGCCGCTCGCGAAGCCGCCGACAAGGCGCGCGCCGAGCAGGCCGAAATCGCCAAGCGTCGTGCTGCGGCTGAAGCCGAAGCACGCGCAATCCGCGAAATGATGAACACGCCGCGCAAGGCGCAGGTCAAGGCGCCGGAACCGGCACCGAAGCCTGTCGAGCCGGCCAAGGCCGCCGAAGCGAAGGGCACGCTGCACAAGCCGGCACGTCCGGCGGGTGAAGCCGCTCGTCCGGCTGCTGCAAAGAAGCCGGCAACGGCCGCTGCACCGTCGGCAACGCCGGCACCGTCGGCAGGCGACAAGAAGAAGCCGGGCGGCAAGGGCGGCTGGCAGGACGACGCAGCGAAGCGCCGCGGTATCAAGACGCGTGGCGATTCGAGCGGCGGTGTCGATCGTGGCTGGCGCGGTGGCCCGAAGGGTCGCGGCAAGCATCAGGATCAGAACACCACGTTCCAGGCGCCGACCGAACCGATCGTTCGTGAAGTGCACGTGCCGGAAACCATCACGGTGGCCGACCTCGCGCACAAGATGTCGGTGAAGGCTTCGGAAGTCATCAAGGTGATGATGAAGCTCGGCCAGATGGTCACGATCAACCAGATGCTGGACCAGGAAACGGCGATGATCATCGTCGAAGAACTGGGCCACCACGCGGTCGCGGCGAAGCTGGACGATCCGGAAGCGATGCTGGTCGAAGGCGAAATCTCCGACGCAGAAGCGCTGCCGCGTCCGCCGGTCGTCACCGTCATGGGTCACGTCGACCACGGCAAGACCTCGCTGCTCGACTACATCCGTCGTGCGAAGGTTGCCGCAGGCGAAGCGGGCGGGATTACGCAGCACATCGGTGCATATCACGTCGAAACGCCGCGTGGCGTGATCACGTTCCTCGACACGCCGGGTCACGAGGCCTTCACGGCCATGCGTGCTCGCGGTGCAAAGGCAACGGACATCGTGATTCTGGTGGTCGCAGCCGACGACGGCGTGATGCCGCAAACGAAGGAAGCGATTGCCCATGCGAAGGCTGCCGGCGTGCCGCTGGTCGTCGCGATCAACAAGATCGACAAGCCGGATGCGAATCTGGATCGCGTGAAGCAGGAACTGGTCGCGGAAAGCGTCGTGCCGGAAGAGTACGGTGGCGAATCGCCGTTCGTGCCGGTGTCGGCAAAGACCGGCGCGGGTATCGACGATCTGCTGGAGCAGGTGCTGCTGCAAGCCGAAGTGCTGGAATTGACGGCACCGGTCGCCGCACCGGCCAAGGGTCTGGTCATCGAAGCGAAGCTCGATAAGGGTAAGGGTCCGGTTGCAACGATCCTCGTCACGTCGGGTACGCTGAATCGCGGTGACGTCGTGCTGGCAGGTAGCGCTTACGGTCGCGTGCGGGCAATGCTCGACGAAACCGGCAAGCCGACCAAGTCGGCCGGCCCGTCGATCCCGGTCGAAATTCAAGGTCTGTCGGAAGTTCCGGCAGCCGGCGAAGAAATGATCGTGATGCCGGACGACCGCAAGGCACGTGAAGTCGCGCTGTTCCGTCAAGGCAAGTTCCGCGATGTGAAGCTGGCCAAGCAACAGGCCGCGAAGCTCGAAAACATGCTGGAACAGATGGGCGAAGGCGAAGTTCAGTACCTGCCGCTTATCGTCAAGGCAGACGTGCAGGGTTCGCAGGAAGCGCTGGTTCAGTCGCTGCTCAAGCTGTCCACGGACGAAGTCCGCGTGCAGATCGTGCACGGCGCGGTCGGTGGCATCAGCGAGTCGGACGTCAACCTGGCAACGGCTTCGAAAGCGGTCATCATCGGCTTCAACACGCGTGCCGATGCACAGGCTCGCAAACTGGCCGAATCCAACGGTATCGACATCCGTTACTACAACATCATCTATGACGCAGTGGATGAGGTGAAGGCGGCGATGTCGGGCATGCTGGCTCCGGAGAAGCGCGAAGTCATCACCGGTATGGTCGAAGTCCGTCAGGTCTTCAAGGTACCGAAGATCGGCGCGGTGGCCGGCTGTATGGTCACGGACGGTTTCGTCAAGCGCTCTTCGTCGGTGCGTGTGCTGCGCAACAACGTCGTCATCTTCACCGGCGAACTCGATTCGCTGAAGCGTTTCAAGGACGACGTGAAGGAAGTCCGTCAGGGCTTCGAGTGCGGTATGTCGATCAAGAACTTCAACGACATCGTCGAAGGCGATCAGTTCGAAGTCTACGAAGTCACCGAAGTGGCGCGTACGCTGTAATTCAGGCGCAACGCTGAACGGGCGGGGCGGGCGCTTGCGCCCCTCCCGCCCGTTTGCTTTTGTGCTTGCCATTCGTGCAGCGCTGCGAGCCAGCCGCGCACGAACCCAACTTTGCTATCCGTCGATAGCGATCACGGATTCATCATGCCCAAGAAACGTTCTTCCCCTAATCGCAACGTGCAGATCGCCGATCAGATCCAGCGCGATCTGTCCGAGTTGATGCGCGAGGTCAAAGACCCGCGGGTCGGCATGGTCACGATCCAGAGCGTCGAACTGACGCCGGATTACGCGCACGCCAAGGTCTTTTTCACGACGCTGACCGGCGACCCGGAGCAAACCCAGGTCGCGCTGAATCATGCGGCCGGCCATTTGCATAACCTGCTGTTCAAACGCCTGCATATCCACACGGTGCCGACGCTGCATTTCCATTACGACAAGACCATCGAACAGGCTGTCGAAATGTCACGTCTGATCGACGAAGCGAACGCGAACCGCGCGAAAGAAGACTGATCCAGAACCGGTTCTAAAGCTGATATGACTGCAAATCAACGGCCTCGCGTGCCGCGTCGATTGCTCGATGGCGTGTTGCTGCTGGACAAGCCCGTCGGCCTGTCGAGCAACGACGCGCTGATTCGCGCGAAACGTCTCTATCTGGTGAAGAAGGCAGGCCACACGGGCACGCTCGATCCGCTCGCGTCCGGTCTGCTGCCGCTGTGTTTCGGTGAAGCCACCAAGTTTTCGCAGGATCTGCTCGAGGCCGACAAGACCTACGAAGCGACGATGCGTCTCGGTATCCGCACGACCACCGGCGACGCCGAAGGCGAAGCCGTCGTAACGCGTGACGTCACATGCGATCGCGCGGCGGTCGAAGCGGCGATCGCGCAGTTTCGCGGCGAGATCACGCAAATCCCGCCGATGTACTCCGCGCTCAAACGCGACGGCAAACCGCTGTACGAATACGCGCGCGCCGGACAGACGGTGGAGCGCGAAGGGCGCCAGGTCACGATTCACGCGCTCGATCTGATCGCGTGCACGTTGCCGGATTCGCCCGACGTGACGTTTCGCGTCACGTGCAGCAAGGGCACGTATGTGCGCACGCTCGCGGAAGATATCGGTGAAGTGCTGGGTTGCGGCGCGCATCTGGTGATGTTGCGGCGCACGGGCGTCGGCGCGTTGACGTTGGAAAACGCAGTGACGCTCGACGCGATTGTCGGATGCGGAACAGGGCGCGCGCGACGCGTGGTTGCAGCCGGTCGACGCGCTGCTGTCCACGTTTCCGGCAGTCGAACTCGACGACGACGCGACGCGTCGTTTCCTGCACGGCCAACGTCTGCGACTCGCCGATCTGATGCTTCCCGACGACACCGCCGATGCGCCGCGTGTGCGCGTCTACACGGCCGGCCGCGCGAAGTTGCTGGGCGTGGCGAAACTCGGTGAAGGCGTGCTGGCGCCGGACCGGCTGATCGTGACGGCAGGCAGTTAAGCGCACACGGTGCACTCCGCGTAGCAGATAGCGCACAACAAAAAGGCGGGACCGCAGTGATGCGGTCCCGCCTTTTTTAATGCTGCGTTCCGGTCGGAGCTACATCTGCGTCAGTGCGCCGCCGCAGCTGCCGCGCCGGCATCGCCGCCCGCGCGTTCCGGCTTGGTGATCCAGATCAGCGCGATCAGCGCGATAAAAATCCCCGCCGAAATAAAGAACAGATCGTTCACGCCCAACTGTGCGGCCTGTTGCGTCGCCATCGAATTGAACATCCCGTACGCCTGCGTCGGATTCATTCCCGCCGCGCCCATCTGCGTGACCGATTGCGCGAACGTCGGGTTGTACGCATTCGCCTGCTCGGTCAGCTGAGCGTGATGAAGAATGGTGCGGTGATCCCACGCGGTCTGGAAGATCGATGTGCCGATCCCGCCGCACATGATCCGCACGAAATTCGACAAGCCCGACGCCGCTGGAATCCGGTTGCCGGGCAAGCCCGACAGTGTGATCGATACCAGCGGAATGAAAAATCCGGCCATGCCGATACCCTGAATCAACGTGGGCAGCATCAGCGACTGCGTATCGACGCCCGTCGTATAACGTGAACGCATCCAGAAGCACAGCGCAAACACCAGGAACGACAGCGTCGCGATATAACGCGGGTCGGTGCGCGGCAAGATCTTGCCCGTCAACGGTGACAGCAGCACCGCGAACACGCCGACCGGCGCCATCACCAGACCGGCATCGGTGGCGGTGTAGCCGATATCCGTTTGCAACCATAACGGCAGCAACACCAGATTGCCGAAATACAGCCCGTACCCGATCGACAGTGCGACCGTGCCGCCCGTGAAATTCCGCTTCGAGAACAACGACAGATCGACCACCGGATGTTCGGCCGTCAGTTCCCACACGATGAAGAACGCCAGCGCGATCACCGCGACCAGTGTCAGCACCACGATCGTCGTGGACGCGAACCAGTCGAGATCCTTGCCCTTGTCGAGCATGATCTGCAGCGCGCCGACCCACGTGATCAGCAACGCGAGACCGACGCCGTCGATCGGCGCCTTGCGGATCACGGAATCGCGATTGCGGAAGATCGCCCAGGTGGCGATCGCAGCAACCGTGCCGACCGGAATGTTCACGTAGAAGATCCACGGCCACGAAATGTTGTCCGAGATCCAGCCGCCGAGAATCGGCCCGGCAACCGGCGCGATCAGCGTGGTCATCGCCCACATCGATAGCGCCATCGGCGCTTTCGCGCGGGGATAGCTGGCCAGCAGCAGCGTTTGCGACAGCGGAATCATCGGACCGGCAACCGCGCCTTGCAGCACGCGCGACGCCAGCAGAAACGGCAACGTCGGCGCGAGGCCGCATAGCCACGACGAGATCACGAACAGGATGATCGACGCCATGAACAGGCGGACCTGGCCGATCCGGTCGGTCAGCCAGCCGGTCAGCGGCACCGAGATCGCGTTGGCGACCGCGAACGACGTAATGACCCACGTGCCTTGATCCGACGCCACGCCGAGGTCGCCGGAGATCGACGGGATCGACACGTTCGCGATCGACGTGTCGAGCACGTTCATAAACACGGCAAGCGACACCGCGATGGTGCCGATCACCAGTTTCGCGCCCTCGAGCGGCGGGTGAGGGAGTTGCGCGTTAGCCTGAACCATGAAAAGCCTTAAATTGAGCGTCGCCGCTTACATCAGCTTCGCGGCCGCCGGCTTTGCGTGGTCAGCCGGTTTCTGCGTGCTGGCGCCCTGGACGCTCTGCGCGTTCTGACCGGCGTTTTCCGTGATGATCCGAGCGATTTCCGCGTCGGCTTCGTCACCGTACTTGTCGAAGACGTTGGTCTGATAGACCGTGTTCTTCGCTTCTCCGAGCATGCTGCCGTTTTCGTCCTTGATGCTCACGTCGGCTTGCATCGACAGGCCGATGCGCAGCGGATGCTTTTCAAGTTCCTGCGCGTCCAGTGCGATACGCACCGGCAGACGCTGTACGACCTTGATCCAGTTGCCGGTCGCGTTTTGCGCGGGCAGCAGCGAGAACGCCGAACCCGTGCCCGCCGAGAAACCGACCACCTTGCCGTGATACACGACCGACGAGCCGTACACGTCGGCGGTCAGTTCGACCGGCTGGCCGATGCGCATGTGCTTCAACTGAACTTCCTTGAAGTTCGCATCGACCCACACGCCGTTCAGCGGCACGATCGCCATCAGCGGATTGCCCGGCGACACGCGCTGGCCGACCTGCACCGAGCGCTTCGCGACGTAACCCGTGACCGGCGCGGGCAGCGTGTTACGCGCGTTGGCCAGATACGCGTCGCGCACCTTGGCGGCTGCGGCCTGGACGTTCGGATGATCGGCGATCGACGTATTCGCGGTCAGCGCGCGGTTCGACGCCAGTTGCTGTTTCGCCGCTTCGAGCGAAGCCTGCGCGCTCGCGACGGCGTCGCGTGCGTGCGAGATTTCTTCCTGCGACACAGCGCCCGTTTGCGCGATCGTCATCCGGCGCTTCAGGTCGTCCTGAGCGCGCGACAGATCGGACTGACGCAGCGTGACTTGCGCCTGGTACTGGTTGTCGTTGGCGAACAGGCCGCGCACCTGACGTACCGTTTGCGCGAGATTCGCTTCGGCCTGCTCCAGCGCAACGCGCGCGTCGGCGGGATCGAGCACGACGAGCGGATCGCCGGACTTCACGGTCTGCGTATCGTCGGCGTTCACCGCGACCACCGTGCCGGTGACTTGCGGCGTGATCTGCACGACATTGCCGTTCACGTACGCGTCGTCGGTGTCTTCATGGAAGCGCGCGACGAGGAAGTAGTACAGACCGTAGGCGATCGCCGCAATCAGGATCACGATAACGAGCAACGTCATCATGCGCTTGCGTTTGCCGCTGTTCGCCGGCTGTGCGGCGGGTTGCTGGGGGGTGCTCATTGATATGCTCCGTGTTCTCTCAATCTGCGTCGTTTATGCGGATAAGCATCTGTTTTGTGTTCTTGCGCGCGGCGTTCAGTTCGTGGCGGGCTTGCTCGCCTGCGCCGCGGTTTGCGCCGCCGGTGCCGACGCGGGCGCGTCGGTTGGCACGATCAGACCGGTTTGCGTCGCGTCGAAGCCACCGCCCAGCGCCTTGATCAGCCCGATCTGCATATCGCGGCGCTTCATCTTCAGATTCGTCACGGTCTGCTCGGCAGCGAGGCGGTTCTGGTCGGCGGTCAATACTTGCAGTTGCGGCGACAGACCGGCCTTGTAGCGGATCACGGCCAGTTGATACGCCTTGGTCGACGCGTCGAGCGCGCGTTGAGCGTCACCCGATTGCTGGTCAACCGAGCGGATCGACGACACTTGCGTCGCCACATCCGTCAGCGCGTTGATCAGCGCCTGGTTGTAGTTCGCGACGTCGAGGTCGAAATCGGCATAGCGGCTCTTCAATTGCGAACGCAGCGCGCCTGCATCGAAGATCGGCAGATGGATGGCCGGTCCGAACTGGACCTGACGGCTCGCGAAGTTCAGGAAACGGCCCCAGCCGAACGCGTCGAAACCGAAGCCTGCGGCCAGATTGATGTCCGGGAAGAACTCGGCTTTCGCTTCTTTCACGTCGTGCATCGCTGCCTCGACCTGCCAGCGCGCGGCGACGATGTCCGGGCGACGCGCGATCAGATCGGCGGGCATGTTATCGGGCAGCGTGACGGCGGCGCCCGCGGACAACGCCGGTTGGGCGATTTGCAGCCCGCGATCCGGACCCTTGCCGAGCAGCGCGCCCAACTGGTAACGGGTCGTCGTGATCTGGCCGTCGAGTTCGGTCAGGCTGGACTGGCTGGTCGCGATATTGCCGCTGGCGGTCTGGCGTTCAACATTCGTGTCGAGGCCCGCCGCCACCCGGCCGTTCGTAATACGACCGATATCCTGACGGTTCGCGATTTCGCGCTGGGCGATATCGCGCAGCGCGTACAGCTGCGCCAGCTGGTTATACGTGCTCGCCACCGATGCCGCGAGCGTCACGCGCGCCTGCTGCATGTCGGCTTCCGCCGCCTTTTCCTGCGACACGGCCTGGCCGAGACGCTGGCGGTTTTTGCCCCACAGGTCCAGATCCCACGACGCGCTCGCAAGCGCGTTGTTCTCGCTATACCAGGTGCCGCCGTACGGAGGCGGGTAGAGCGCATTGCCCGAGAACAGCTCGCGGTTCCACGAATAGCTGGCGTTGGCCTTCGGATACAGCGCCGAGCGGCTGGTCTCGATATACGACGACGCCTTCGCGATGCGCGCCTGCGCCTGCGCGATCGACGGGCTGCCTTCCAGCGCTTCGTTGATCAGCGCGCTCAGTTGCGGATCGCCGAACTGGTTCGCCCAGTCGAGCGACGGCCATTGGCCGCTCTGGCTGGGCAGACTTTGCGACGACTCGAACTGGCCCGGCGACGCGATCTGCTTGTCGCTCTTGATGCCGATGTAGTTCGCGCACCCCGCGAGGGCGAACGCCGTCACCGCAGCGGCGACAGCGGCCCGGCGAGACAGCGCGGGCGCGGACAGGGAAAGGGATTTCATCGCTCGACTCTTTGAGTGTGAGTGGATTTGAATGGTGGACGGTGCAACCAATTTCTTACGATTTACTGTCAAGATTGGTCGTCGTGTCACGCGCCACGCCGGTCAGGTCGCCGGTGTTGATCAACACGCGACGCAGCATACTTTTCAGGAAGCCCACTTCTTCGGGCGTGAAGCCGCCCAGCAGGTTATCGATCACGCTATTGAAAATGGCCGGCATGCGGCGGGCGATGGACAGACCTTCGTCTGTCAGTGCGAGCCGCACGACGCGCCGGTCTTCGCTGCTGCGCACCCGCGTCAGCAGGCCGCGCTTTTCCAGCCGGTCGATCAGCCGTGTGACCGCGCTGGCGTCGATGCCGTATTCGCGGGCGAGTTCCGCCGCGAGCAGGCATTTGCCGCTGGCCACCATGAACAGGATGCTGCCTTGCTGACTGGTGATGCCGAGTTCGGCCATCGTGCGTTGGGTCACCATGTTCGACATGGTGGATTTCACCCGCGCAATCAGATACCCGACGCTTTCTCCCAGCTGGTAGTCGGCGATTTCGGGCGGCGGAGTGTAAGACGGAGCCGGCATGAGTCTCGTGCGAATGCAATGGTTGACTAGGCAGGATTATAGGGCGCGGTTAGTTGACGCGGCAAGCGTTATTGCAGACTGAGCAAAGGTTTCTCGACAAAACAGGGAGCAATCGGTTTGCATGCTTCGATAGGTGCGTGGCCGACCGTTCCCGGCGCGTCCGCAGCGCCTGCGGACGTATCTCTAAATGTATGAAGTACCGCCTTTCCAGGATAAGCGGGCGCCCGGAAACCCTCGCCCAGCATGCGATATCAGGGATTACCAGAAACCTTCACGATCGCGTGCTATAATTTTGGGTTCCCAAAAGTGCGCTTTGGGCTGGTTCGCTGGTTTGTCCGCTGAGCAGCTGGTGCGCACTCAACCGTCTCCAGGTTCCTATGACCCGCGCCCTACGCAACATCGCCATCATTGCTCACGTCGACCACGGCAAGACTACGCTCGTCGACCAACTTCTCCGTCAGACCGCTACGTTCCGCGACAATCAGGCTATCGCCGAACGCGTGATGGACTCGAACGACATCGAAAAGGAACGTGGCATCACGATTCTTTCGAAGAATTGCGCGGTCGAGTACGAAGGCACGCACATCAACATCGTCGACACGCCGGGCCACGCCGACTTCGGCGGTGAAGTGGAGCGCGTGCTGTCGATGGTCGACTCGGTGCTGCTGCTGGTCGATGCCGTCGAAGGTCCGATGCCGCAAACGCGTTTCGTGACGAAGAAGGCGCTGGCGCTCGGCCTGCGTCCGATCGTCGTGATCAACAAGGTCGACCGCCCGGGTGCGCGTATCGACTGGGTGATCAACCAGACGTTCGATCTGTTCGACAAGCTCGGTGCAACCGACGAACAACTCGACTTCCCGATCGTCTACGCATCGGGTCTGAACGGTTACGCCGGCCTGACGGCTGACGTTCGCGAAGGCGATATGCGTCCGCTGTTCGAAGCCGTGCTCGAACACGTTCCGGTTCGCCCGGCCGATCCGGCAGCGCCGTTGCAGTTGCAGATCACGTCGCTGGACTATTCGTCGTACGTCGGTCGTATCGGCGTCGGCCGTATCACGCGCGGCACGATCAAGCCGGGCATGTCGGTCGCCGTGCGTTCGGGCCCTGACGGCGCGATCCTCAACCGCAAGATCAACCAGGTTCTGTCGTTCAAGGGTCTGGAGCGCGTGCAGGTCGACTCGGCTGAAGCCGGCGACATCGTGCTGATCAACGGTATCGAAGAAATCGGCATTGGTGTGACCATCTGCGCACCGGACACCCCGGAAGCGCTGCCGATGATCACCGTCGACGAACCGACGCTGACGATGAACTTCCTCGTGAATTCGTCGCCGCTGGCCGGTAAGGAAGGCAAATTCGTCACGAGCCGCCAGATCCGCGATCGTCTGATGAAGGAACTGAACCACAACGTCGCGCTGCGCGTGAAAGAAACCGGTGACGAAACCACGTTCGAAGTGGCAGGTCGCGGCGAGCTGCACTTGACCATTCTCGTGGAAAACATGCGTCGCGAAGGCTACGAACTGGCCGTGTCGCGTCCGCGCGTGGTGATGCAGGAAATCGACGGCGTGAAGCACGAGCCGTACGAAAACCTGACGGTCGACATGGAAGACGGCCATCAAGGCGGCGTGATGGAAGAGTTGGGTCGTCGTAAGGGCGAAATGCTCGACATGGCGTCCGATGGTCGTGGCCGTACGCGCCTCGAATATCGTATTTCGGCACGTGGCCTGATCGGCTTCCAGTCGGAATTCCTGACGC
Source organism: Paraburkholderia sp. (assembly GCF_028283785.1). Lineage (GTDB taxonomy): Bacteria > Pseudomonadota > Gammaproteobacteria > Burkholderiales > Burkholderiaceae > Paraburkholderia. The sequence goes on from NZ_JAPWKB010000020.1 coordinate 202,134, forward strand.
TGACGCGCGGCACGGGCCTGATGAGCCACACGTTCGACTCGTATCAGCCGGTTCGTGAAGGCGCGGTGGGCGAGCGTCGTAACGGCGTGCTGATCTCGCAGGACGACGGCGCGGCGGTTGCGTACGCGCTGTGGAAGCTGCAGGATCGCGGTCGCATGTTCGTGTCGCCGGGTGAGCCGCTGTACGAAGGCATGATCATCGGTATTCACAGCCGTGACAACGACCTCGTCGTGAACCCGATCAAGGGCAAGCAGCTGACCAACGTGCGTTCGTCGGGTACCGACGAAGCCGTGCGCCTGGTGCCGCCGATCCAGATGTCGCTGGAATACGCAGTCGAATTCATCGACGACGACGAACTCGTCGAAGTGACGCCGCAGTCCATCCGTCTGCGCAAGCGTTACCTGAAGGAACACGAGCGTCGCAGCGCCAGCCGTAAGGGCGCGGTGGACTAAGCGTCAAGCCGTGTTTCGCAAGAAGCCGCATCATGCGGCTCTTCGGAAATGGAAAGAAAGCCGCCCTCGGGCGGCTTTTTTGCATTTTTGCGTCAATCGGGCTCAGGTCCGTCGGAATCGCGCCGTAATCCTGTGCAGACTTTGCATCCGGACGCGCACAAAAGGCTATTTCAGGACGCAAAACGATCGCGAATCGCATCTCGAAATGGCCTTGAAAGCTAGCTGCGACGGGCGTTTGCGACGATTGGTCAGCTATCTGGAGTGGCCATTCTGTGATATGCTTCCGCTGATGCAAGTTAAGGTCCTTCCAAGCAAGACTTGATTAGCGCAATCCGCCCAACGGTCAGGCCGTGTCGCGGAAGGTTGAGCAACCCGCTATTTCTCGAGAAACTCGAAGAAAGGTGAGCGTAAACATGATGAAGCAATTCCAGTCGAACTCTTATCTGTTCGGCGGCAACGCTCCGTACGTAGAAGAAATGTACGAGACGTATCTCGATAATCCGGCGTCAGTGCCCGAGAACTGGCGTAGCTATTTCGACGCGTTGCAGAACGTCCCTGCATCGGATGGCAGTGCTGCCAACGACGTGGCCCACGGCCCGATCGTCGAATCGTTTGCTCAACGGGCCAAGGCGAACGCCTTTATCCCGCGCACGGCTGCCGGCGGTGAAGATCTCACTACCGCACGCAAGCAGGTTTTCGTGCAATCCCTGATTGGCGCATATCGGTTCCTCGGCTCGCAATGGGCCAACCTCGATCCCCTGAAGCGCCGCGAACGTCCCGCTATCCCCGAACTTGAACCTGCGTTCTACGACTTCAATGAAGCCGATATGGACCAGACGTTCAACGCGAACAACCTGTATTTCGGTTTCGAACAGGCTTCGCTGCGCGATATCGTGAAGGCGTTGCGCGACACGTACTGCGGCACGATCGGCGCCGAGTACATGTACATCAGCGATCCGGAACAGAAGCGCTGGTGGAAAGAGAAGCTCGAATCGATCCGTTCCACGCCGAATTTCTCGAACGAGAAGAAAAAGCACATCCTGAATCGCCTGACGGCTGCTGAAGGCCTCGAGCGCTTCCTGCACACCAAGTACGTCGGTCAGAAGCGCTTCTCGCTCGAAGGCGGCGAGAGCTTCATCGCGTCGATGGACGAAGTGGTCCGTCACGGCGGCGCGCAGGGTGTCCAGGAAATCGTGATCGGCATGGCCCACCGCGGCCGTCTGAACGTGCTGGTCAATACGCTCGGCAAGATGCCGGCCGACCTCTTCGCTGAATTCGAAGGCAAGCACGTCGACGACCTGCCGGCTGGCGACGTCAAGTACCACAAGGGCTTCTCGTCGGACGTGTCGACGGAAGGCGGCCCGGTTCACCTGTCGCTCGCATTCAACCCGTCGCACCTGGAAATCGTGAACCCGGTGGTCGAAGGTTCGGCGAAGGCCCGGATGGACCGTCGCGGCGACGACAGCGGCGTGCAGGTTCTGCCGGTGCAGATCCACGGCGACGCGGCCTTCGCAGGCCAGGGCGTCGTGATGGAAACGCTGAACCTCGCGCAAACGCGCGGTTACGGCACGCACGGCACGCTGCACATCGTCATCAACAACCAGATCGGTTTCACGACGTCCGACCCGCGCGACTCGCGCTCGACGTTGTACTGCTCGGACGTCGTCAAGATGATCGAAGCGCCGGTTCTGCACGTGAACGGTGACGATCCCGAAGCCGTCGTTCTGGCGACGCAGCTGGCTATCGACTTCCGGATGCAGTTCCACAAGGACGTCGTCGTCGACATCGTCTGTTTCCGCAAGCTGGGTCACAACGAGCAGGACACGCCGGCTGTCACGCAGCCGCTGATGTACAAGACGATCGCCAAGCACCCGGGCACGCGCGCGCTGTACGCTGAAAAGCTGGTGCAGCAAGGCGTGATCACGGCAGCCGAAGGCGACGAATTCGTCAAGGCGTACCGCAAGGCGATGGACGAAGGTCACCACACGGTCGACCCGGTTCTGTCGAACTACAAGAGCAAGTACGCGGTGGACTGGGTTCCGTTCCTGAACCGCAAGTGGACCGACGCAGCCGACACGGCCGTGCCGCTCGCCGAACTGAAGCGCCTCGCCGAGCGCGTCACCACGGTGCCGGAAAACTTCAAGGTTCACCCGCTGGTCGAGCGCGTTCTCAACGACCGTCGCGCGATGGGCCGTGGTGAAGCGAAGCTCGACTGGGGCATGGGCGAACACCTGGCATTCGCGTCGCTGGTCGCGTCGGGCTATGCAGTGCGCCTGACCGGTCAGGACTCGGGCCGCGGCACGTTCACGCACCGTCACGCGGTGCTGCACGATCAGAACCGCGAACGCTGGAACGACGGCACGTACGTGCCGCTGCAGAACATCGCCGAAGGTCAGGCGAAGTTCAACGTGATCGACTCGGTGCTGTCGGAAGAAGCGGTGCTGGGCTTCGAATACGGTTACTCGACCGCTGAACCGAATACGTTCGTCGCGTGGGAAGCGCAGTTCGGCGACTTCGTCAACGGCGCGCAAGTCGTGATCGACCAGTTCATCTCGTCGGGCGAAGTGAAGTGGGGCCGCGTGTCGGGTCTCACGATGCTGCTGCCGCACGGCTACGAAGGTCAGGGTCCGGAGCACTCGTCGGCACGTATCGAGCGTTTCCTGCAACTGTGCGCAGACCACAACATGCAGGTCGTTCAGCCCACCACGCCGGCGCAGATTTTCCATCTGTTGCGTCGTCAGATGATCCGCCTGTTCCGCAAGCCGCTGATCGTCGCTACGCCGAAGTCGCTGCTGCGTCACAAGGAAGCGGTTTCGGATCTGTCGGAACTGGCGAAGGGTTCGTTCCAGCCGGTGATCGGCGAAGTGGACGAAACGATCGAAGCGAAGAAGGTCAAGCGCGTGGTCGTCTGCTCGGGTCGCGTGTACTACGACCTGTTGGCGCATCGCCGCGAAGTGAAGTCGAACGACGTCGCGATCGTGCGTATCGAACAGCTGTATCCGTTCGCGCACAAGCAGTTCGAAGCGGAAATCAAGAAGTACGACAACGTGACCGAAGTGGTCTGGGTGCAGGACGAGCCGCAAAATCAGGGCCCGTGGTTCTACATCGAGCACCACCTGAAGGAAGGCATGAAGGAAGGCCAGAAGCTCGCGTACAGCGGCCGTCCGGCTTCCGCATCGCCGGCTGTCGGCTACTACGCGAAGCACTACGAGCAGCAGAAGGCGCTGATCGAAGGGGCATTCGGCCGTCTGAAGAGCGCATCGATCGCTAAATAACCCATAGAACCGAACCGGGAAAGCGCATGCGCTTTCCCGTACCGCGTTTGAAAGGTTCATGCACGGTCCGCAGACGGTTCGTTGTCACCAGATACGTTTCAGGAAAATCACAATGGCTATTGTAGAAGTCAAGGTTCCCCAGCTTTCGGAGTCGGTTTCGGAAGCCACGATGCTGCAGTGGAAGAAGAAGCCCGGCGAGGCTGTCGCGCAAGACGAAATCCTCATCGAAATCGAGACCGATAAGGTCGTGCTGGAAGTCCCGGCCCCGTCGGCCGGCGTGCTCGCACAAGTCATCTGCAACGACGGCGACACCGTCGTGGCCGATCAGGTGATCGCAAAGATCGACACCGAAGGCAAGGCCGGCGAAGCCGCCGTCGAAGCCGAAGTCAAGCCCGCACCGGTCGCAGCACCGGCGCCCGCAGCCGCAACGGCTGCCGCTGGCGCGTCCACGGCGTCGTCGCCGGCCGCCACGAAGCTGATGGCTGAACAGAATCTGTCGTCGTCGGACGTCGCAGGCACGGGCCGCGACGGCCGCATCACGAAGCAGGACGTGCTGGGCGCAGCGGGCTCGACCCCTGCCGCTCCGGCCGCCAAGGCACCGGCACCGGCCGCCGCACCGAAGGCTGCCAAGCCGTCGCTGCCGGACGTCAAGGCCCCGACTTCCGCCGACCAGTGGCTGAAGGACCGCCCGGAACAGCGCGTGCCGATGTCGCGTCTGCGCGCACGTATCGCCGAGCGTCTGCTGGAATCGCAGCAAACCAACGCCATCCTGACCACGTTCAACGAAGTGAACATGGCGCCGGTGATGGATCTGCGCAGCAAGTACAAGGACAAGTTCGAGAAGGAACATGGCGTGAAGCTGGGCTTCATGTCGTTCTTCGTGAAGGCGGCCGTTCACGCGCTGAAGAAGTACCCGCTGGTCAACGCATCGATCGACGGTAACGACATCGTCTATCACGGCTACTTCGACATCGGTATCGCAGTCGGTTCGCCGCGCGGTCTGGTGGTGCCGATCCTGCGTAACGCCGACCAGATGAGCCTCGCGGACATCGAGAAGAAGATTGCCGAATTCGGCCAGAAGGCCAAGGACGGCAAGCTGTCGATCGAAGAAATGACGGGCGGCACGTTCTCGATCTCGAACGGTGGTGTGTTCGGTTCGATGCTGTCGACGCCGATCATCAACCCGCCGCAATCCGCAATCCTGGGCGTGCACGCCACCAAGGAACGTGCGGTCGTCGAAAACGGCCAGATCGTGATCCGCCCGATGAACTACCTCGCGATGTCGTACGACCACCGTATCATCGACGGCCGCGAAGCGGTGCTGTCGCTGGTCGCGATGAAGGATGCGCTGGAAGACCCGGCTCGTCTGCTGCTCGACCTGTAATTCAACGTACTTGCCACCATCTAGGTGGCACAGCAACTGTTTGAACCGGACGGCGCGCACCATGAAGCATGGCCGCGCGCCGTTCTGTCATCGAAAGGATTCTCATGTCCAAGGAATTTGACGTCGTCGTGATCGGTGCCGGTCCCGGCGGCTATATCGCGGCTATCCGCGCTGCGCAACTCGGCAAGACGGTTGCGTGTATCGAGAAGTGGAAGAACCCGGCCGGCACATTGAAGCTCGGCGGCACGTGCCTGAACGTCGGTTGCATCCCGTCGAAGGCGCTGCTGGCGTCGTCGGAAGAATTCGAAAACGCGTCGCATCACCTGGCCGACCACGGCATTTCCGTGGAAAACGTCAAGGTCGATATCGCGAAGATGCTGGCCCGCAAGGAAAGCATCGTCGAGAAGATGACCAAGGGTATCGAATTCCTGTTCCGCAAGAACAAGATCACGTGGCTCAAGGGTCACGGCAAGTTTGCCGGCAAGACCGACGCAGGCGTGCAGATCGAAGTGTCGGGCGAAGGCGAAGCCGAAGTCGTCACCGCGAAAAACGTGATCATCGCGACGGGTTCGAAGGCGCGTCATCTGCCGAACATCCCGGTCGACAACAAGATCGTCGCCGACAACGAAGGCGCACTGACGTTCGACTCCGTGCCGAAGAAGCTCGCCGTGATCGGCGCGGGCGTGATCGGTCTGGAACTCGGTTCGGTGTGGCGTCGTCTGGGCGCGGACGTGACCGTGCTCGAAGCGCTGCCGGAATTTCTCGGCGCGGCTGACGTGTCGCTGGCGAAAGAAGCGGCCAAGCAGTTCAAGAAGCAGGGTCTGGACATCCACGTCGGCGTGAAGGTCGGCGAGATCAAGACGACCGACAGCAGCGTGTCGATTGCGTACACGGACAAGGACGGCAACGCGCAGACGCTGGACGCGGACCGCCTGATCGTGTCGATCGGCCGCGTGCCGAACACCGACAACCTCGGCCTCGAAGCGATCGGCCTGAAGGCGAACGAACGCGGCTTCATCGACGTCGACGACCATTGCGCGACGTCGGTGCCGAACGTGTACGCGATCGGCGACGTGGTGCGTGGCCCGATGCTCGCGCACAAGGCCGAAGACGAAGGCGTGCTGGTCGCCGAAATCATCGACGGCCAGAAGCCGCACATCGACTACAACTGCGTTCCGTGGGTGATCTACACCGAACCGGAAATCGCGTGGGTCGGCAAGACGGAACAGGCGCTGAAGGCCGAAGGCCGCGAGATCAAGACGGGCCAGTTCCCGTTCATGGCGAACGGCCGCGCGTTGGGCATCAATAAGGCGGACGGTTTCGTCAAGATGATCGCCGACGCGAAGACCGACGAACTGCTCGGCGTGCACATCATCTCGGCAAACGCATCGGACCTGATCGCGGAAGCCGTGGTGGCGATGGAATTCAAGGCTGCGTCGGAAGACCTCGGCCGCATTTGCCATCCGCACCCGTCGTTGTCGGAAGTGATGCGTGAAGCTGCGCTGGCTGTCGACAAGCGCGCGCTGAACATGTAATGCCTGCGGTCTTCGGACCGCATTCGCATCACAGACCGAAGGCGGGCGGGGTGAATCCCTCCCGCCTTCTTCATTTGTCGTACCCACGCTTTACCGCAGGCCGTACCCAAGATGAACGTCACCGAATACTACGAAAAAGAGCTGCAGACGCGCGGCTACACATCGGACCCGGCGCAACGCGCGGCGGTCGATCGTCTGCAGCAGTGTTTCGAAGAGTGGACCGAATACAAGTCGCGCCGCTCGAATGCGTTCAAGAAACTGCTGATCCGCCCGGACCTGCCGCGCGGCGTCTACATGTGGGGCGGCGTGGGGCGTGGCAAGAGCTTCCTGATGGACAGCTTTTTCACGGTGGTGCCGTTGCATCGCAAGACGCGTCTGCACTTTCACGAGTTCATGCGCGAAGTGCATCGTGAACTGGAAGACCTGAAAGGCCAGTCCGATCCGCTCGACGAACTCGCGCGACGTATCGCGAAGCGTTATCGGATGATCTGTTTCGACGAATTCCACGTGTCCGATATCGCGGACGCGATGATTCTTTACCGTCTGCTCGACAAGCTGTTCGAGAACGGCGTGCAGTTCGTGATGACGTCCAACTACGCGCCCGACACGCTGTATCCGGACGGCTTGCATCGCGACCGGATGCTGCCCGCCATCGAACTGCTCAAGAGCAAGCTCGACGTGGTGAACGTCGATGCCGGTATCGATTACCGGCAGCGCACGCTGGCGCAGGTCGAGGTCTATCACACGCCGCTCGGCGCCGCCGCCGACAAGTCCCTGCGCGACGCGTTCGGCCGTCTGGCCGCCGTGCCCGACGAGAGTCCGCTGCTGCATATCGAGAAGCGCGAACTGAAGGCGTTGCGCAAGGCCGACGGCGTGGTCTGGTTCGACTTCGCGACGCTGTGCGGCGGTCCGCGCTCGCAAAACGATTACCTCGAACTGGCGAGCCGTTTCCACGCGGTGGTGCTGTCGGACGTGCCGCAGATGACGCCGCGCATGCAGTCGGAGGCGCGCCGCTTCACGTGGCTGATCGACGTGTTCTACGACCACAAGGTCAAGCTGCTGATGTCGGCCGCGGTGCCGCCGGAAGAACTGTATATCGACGGTCCAATGGCCAACGAATTCACGCGGACGGTGTCGCGGATCGTCGAAATGCAGTCGAAGGAATATCTGGATACGCCGCGCCGGATCGTCGATACGTCGTTGACCTGAGCGCGCCCTGTGCCTGTCCGGGCGTGTTCGCGAAAGTCCTTTTGCGATAAGTCGCGCACGCCGCACCCGATACGGCGGGGCCTCAAGCACAATTTCAGGATTCGGACTGGTCTTATATTCCGGCTTTTGGTGAGCCTTTATCTTCTCCTCACGGTTCTGTCAAAGGAGAAGTTAATGACCCCGTATCGTGATATCAACGACGAAGAATGGCAACGCGTGTCGGCGCTGCTTCCTGAACTGCGACCGCGTTCGGAGTTGCGTGGCCGGCCGCTCGCGAATACGCGCTCGGTGCTCAACGGCGTACTGTGGGTGATGTACAGCGGCGCGACGTGGTCCGCCATGCCCCGCAAATACCCGTCGTATCAAACGTGTCATCGCCGCTTCAAGGCCTGGTATGAATCGGGGGTGTTGCGTCGGGTGGTGGACCAGTTGTTCGGCGAAGATAGCGCGGCATTGTGCGCATTGATGGAGGCGCGAATGCGCTCGCATCCCAGCGTCGACGAAAAAGCCGAAGGCGCGTCCGACACCCCGCCGCCGCGGCCCACTTACGGACGCACACCGGTCAAACCGACGCTGCCGCCGCCGTTCACGTATAACAATCCGTTCAAACACGCGGCGTGATGGTGTCCGCCCGCTGAGCGACGCGTCGCTCAAAACAAACCGGCCGTACGAGTAAATCGTCGGCCGGTTTTTTATTGTGGATGCTTACTGCTGGCGAACCCACGTCTGCGACCGGCCGAGCAGCGCCACGCCGATATACCCGCGCACCACCAGCTTGTTGCCGCCGTCTTCCAGGTGCATCTTGCACTTGTACAGCTTGCCGTTTTCCGGATCGAGAATGCGGCCGCCATCCCAGCCTTCGCTATCCTTTTTCATCTCGTCGATGATCGTCATGCCGAGGATCGGCTGGTCTTTGCGCGCGTCGGTGCAGGCGGTGCAGCGACGGTCGGGCTGATCGTTCGGACCGAGTCCCTTGATGACCTTGCCGCTCAGATTACCGCTGCCGTCCTGGCTGATCTGAACCAGCGCTTTCGGCTGGCCGGTGTGATCGTCGATGGTTTGCCAGGTGCCGATCGGCGTGCTGGTTTGCGCCATCGCGGTGACGGCGCTCGCGAGCAGCGCGGCAGCCAGCGCGACATGGCGCAACGAACGTTTCGAGCGGCTTGCAGCGCGGTGCGTGAAGTGGGGCATCTGTCTTCCTCCTTGAGAAAGTCGTCACGATCGTGGTCGCGCGACATTGTGATGACGGCCGCCTGGCAACGGCGGCCGTGACGCGATGCAGGCGCATCGGGTCGTCCATCGGACCCAGGCAGAATACGTGAAAGTGCCGTGTCCGTTTGATAGTGGACACTCTAATCAGCGATCGCACGCGTGCCCGGCGACACATCGACGCGCATCGCGCGAAGAGGGCATCACGCGGGCTTCCCGCCCGCCATCAAGCGGCCCGATCCAGCGCGATCCAACCCGCTTCGAACTCAGTTCAGTTGATACGAGAACGTCGCGTTGATGCGCGGACTGCGCGATGCGCTTTCGACCGGCGCATCGCCGACCGGCTTCGCCACCGACAGATCGAGGCTGTAGTACTTCGAATCGGAGATACGAAAACCGAACGCCACCGACGACAGCTTCGACGGCGCCGGCGTGCCGGAATGCAGATACACGCGCGCCATGTCGAACGACACATACGGCGTGATCGTGCGCAGATACGTGAAGCCCAGCGCGAACGCGCGATTGACTTCGACGCTCGCGCCCCAGCCGGAATCGCCGGACGCTTCGCCCGGTTGATAGCCGAGCGCGAAACGCTGCGCGCCGAACGAAATCTGCTCGGAGGTCGGCAGCGAACTCGGGCTGTACTGGCCCGTCAGCGACACCGCTGTGCCGATCTTCAACGGCCACTCGTTGGTCTGCGAGAAACTGCCGCCGGTGCGCACGAACGTGATCGACGCCGGGTTGGTCTGGATCACGCCGGGAATGTTCGAGTCGCCCGCTTTCGACGCGCCGAGGATGTCGAACGCCTTCGCGACATTCACGCTCGCCTTGCGCACCTGACCGGTTTGCACGTCCGCGTAATCGGCTTGCAACTGCATCACGCGAACCTGCGAACGCAGCCCGATCTGCGCACCGTTGACAGTGTTGTGATAGCGGTCTTCGTCATGCGACGCATACACCGACGCCGTGCCGGTCAAGCTGCGCGTATTGCTCAGCAACAGCGGATACGACAGCGAGCCGCCGATCCGGTCGTTGATCACCGTGCGTTCGACAAAGCCGGGCAAGCCGGGATTGTCGGTCGGGTTGCCGCGATAGTGCGTCGCGTCGATCTTCGCGGTGATGCCGTTGGTGCCGATCGGCACGGCGGCGTGCGCGGCCAGATACGTGACGTTGTCGCGGCCTTTGGGCAGCAGCGCCGACACGCTCAGCTGTTCGCCGAACTTCGTCAGGCCGTTCTCGGTGACGGTCAGCAAGCCTTGCACGCCCGGATGATTGAAGTCGATGCCGGTACTGACGTCGAACGGTTTGCGATCCACGTTCAGTTCGAGCGTGGTCGCGCCATCGGTATTGGTCGGCGGCGCGACGTTCGCGGCGACCTTCACGCCCGGCAGCAGACCGAGCACGTTGATATAGCGTTCGAACGTCTCGCGTCGTAATGGGCGGTCGGCGGTGATGTGATCGGCGATCGCGCGGATCTTGTCTTCGAGCGCGCCGGTCTTGCCCGTCACCTTAACCGCCGATACATAGCCTTCGACCACGGTGACGCGCACCACGCCGCCGTCGAAGCTTTGCGCGGGCACGAACGCGAACGACAACGCGTAGCCGCGCGATTGATAGAGCCGGGTGACGCCGTTGGCGACCTCGATCAGATCGCCGATGGTCGTATCTTTGCCGACGAGCGGTGTGAAACGCGAGGCGACTTCATCGAAGGGAATCGATTTGACGCCTTCGATCTGCACCTTCGACGGCGTGATGTGACGGGCGAGGAGAGCCTGAAGCGGTGCCGCCTGTGGCGCGACGTTCAGCGTCACGTTGGGGCCTTTGTCGGGCGCCTTGATTTGCGGGATCGAATCCAGCGGATTGCCGCCCACGGGATTGCCGCCCGGCGGGGGGCGTGACTGTGCGTGCACTGCGCCCGCTGCGATAGCCGCAAGCAGGAGTGTCCATTGTCTGGATTTCATCGACTGCCCTCGTAATGCCTTCTCTCATGCAAACGCGCCGCCGATGCCGGTCTGGTCACGATCGCTTATATGTGTGTCTGGTCGCATGTTGCCATGCGCCGATTTGATGCGTCACGTGTTCCGCGTGCAACGCGATCGATTTCGTTGCGTGCGGAACACGTGGTACTGCGAACTGCATTGCGTTGCCCGTTGCTACTTGCTACTTGCTCATTACTTGCGAGCCGCGAGCAGGCCGCCGAGCAGCGACGACACACCGCCCGTTGCCGAACCCGATCCCGATCCCGAACCCGATGACGACGATCCGGTTGCGGTGCCGAGCGTGCCCGTCAGATCGCCGACCAGCGTCGTGACCGGCGACAGCAGTGCGCCGCTTGCGGCGCTACCGGACGACCCGCTCGCGCCCGACGTGATCGAGGTCAGCGACGTGATCGACGTCAGCGACGTAATCGAAGTCAGCGACGTCAGCGAGCCGAGCGGCGTGCCGCTCGCAATCGACGTCAAACCCGCCAGCGGCGTGCCGCCCAGCAGCGTGTTGACCGAGCCGAGCGGATTGCTGCCGAGCCCGAGACTCGCGAGCACGCCGGTCAGCGGTCCGAGCGGATTCGGTGCGGCACCGGTGCCGGCCAGCACCGGCGTCGCCGTGCTGCCGACCAGACTCGTGATCAGACCGGGAATCGGCGCGGCGCCGTTCGCGCCGTACGGGTTCACCAGACCGCCGGCGTTGGTCACGGTGTTGCCGAGCGAGCCGATCAACGTGCCCACGTCCGAACCGATTGCATTCTGCGTCGCCGAGCCGACCATGCCGCCCGCCGAACTCAGCGCGCCGCCTAGCTGCGCGAGCGCGCCCGAGACCGGCGTGGCCAGCCCGCTCGTCGTGCCGACGGTCTGCGTGACCTGACCGGCGGTCGCGACGATCGGCGTGATCGCCGTGCTCAACGGCTGCGTGATCTGCTGGACCGGCGCCGACGACAACGCCGTGCCGAGCGAACCGCCGCCCGCCTGTAACGTGTTGGCCGCCGCGTCGAGCACGCTCGTCAACGGCGTCGTGACCGGCGAGAGCGGCGCGAGGTTGCCCATGCCGAGTCCGCCGACAGCCGTGCTGACGCCCTTGACGATGCCGCTCGTCGACGTGACGACCGGTCCCAATCCCGCGACCGTGGTGCCGACCGGATTCGCCGTGGAGCCGGTTTGGCCAAGGCCGGTGCTGACCGCGTCGGCGAGCGTCGTCAGCGTGCCGCTGGTGCCCGATACCGCGTCGCCGAGCCCTTGCGTGACTTGCGGGCTCACGCCGGGAATGGTTTGCGCGGCGATCGTGCTGCCGAGATCCTTGGCGGTTTGCGCCGCCGTCGTCACGACGCCGGATGTGCCCGATGTGGTGGTGGTCGTGCCGCTGCCCGTCGAACCCGTTCCGGTGCTACCGCTGCCGCTGCCTGAAGCGGTCGGCGGCGCGGTGACACCACCGCCGCCACACGCTGCGAGCAGGCACGCGAGCCCGATCGCCGTGAGCGGCGCGCGCAGCGACGAAACTGTTGCGCTTGCCGCAGCGGGAATAAAAAAACGCGCGCTGATCGTCATCGTGTGCTCCTCGATCTCTTTCTGGATATCGGTCTGGTTGATGAAAGCCTTAATACCGGCTTTCGAATGCTTGTTATTAATGTCTTTAATCGACGTCGATTAACTGATTGCCGTCGATTTCCGATTGTTTATTTCTTCGCGATGCCGCCGAGCAGTCCGCCCACCAGTGACGTCACCGGCGACAGCAAGCCGCCCGCCGCGCCCGATGCCGTGCCGCTGGTCGACGACAGGCCGGTTCCGGTGCTGCTGGTCGTGGTGCTCGTGCTGGCCGTGGTCGCGGCGGTTGCGCTGCCGAGCGTGCCCGTCACGCTGGCGAGCAGACCGGTGACCGGTGCCAGTGCGCCCGCCGCGCCGCTGCCGCTGCCGGCCGTGCTGCTCAATGCGCTGGTCAACGTCGAGGTGAGGCCGGTGACGGGCGCGAGCGGGCTCTTCGATCCGCCGGTTGCCGTGCTCAACGTGCTGGTGACGGTGGTGAGGAGACTGGTGACCGGCGCGAGCGGGCTGCTGCCGCCACTCAGGCCGCCGCCGGTGACGCCGGACAGGCTGCTCAACGCGCTGGTCAGCGGCGACAGCGGATTAGTCGAGGTGCCGCCGGTGACGAGGCCGCCCACCGAGGTCACGGTCTTGCCGGTATCGGTGACGATGGTGCCGAGGCCGGCCGTCAGCGGATTGCCGCCGACCGACGCGAGCTTGCCGCCGACCGTGCCCAGACCGCCGCCGAGCGTGCCGAGCAGACCGGCGACCGGCGTGCCGAGACCGGTCGTGTTGCCGATGGTCTGCGTGGTCGATGCGACCGTCGATGTGATCGGCGTGATGGCGGTGCTGAGCGTCTGCGTGATCTGTTGGACCGGACCGGTCGAGAGTGCGGTGGTCAGCGTACCGCCGCCGTTCGCGAGCGCGCCGCCGAGCGTGCTGACCACGTTGCCGAGCGGCGATGTGATCGGCGACAGCGGGGCGAGTGCGCCGCTGCCGAGGCTCGATACCACCGCGCCAGTGTCCGTCACGGCGTTGCCGACCTGCGTGACGACGCCGCCGACGCTCGATACCGTCGTGCCGACCGGATTGGTCGATGCGCCGAGTTGGCCGAGACCTTGCGCGACGCCGTTGCCGAGCGTCGTGACGGCCGCGCCGAGATCCGATACGACTTTGCCGGTGGCTTCGGTGGTTTGCGAGCTGACGCCCGGCAGCGACGTCGAGCCGATGGTCGAGCCGATCGTCGAAACGGTCGTGCCGGTATCGCTGATCACGCCGCCGGTGTTGGCCGTCACGGCGCCGAGCGCGTTGGCGGTGGCGGTCGTCGTGGTGCCGCCGGTGTCGGTGCTGCCTGTGCCTGAGCCGCTGCCCGAACCGCTGGCGGAGCCCGTGCCGTTCGAGCCCATCGAGCCGGTTCCGCCGGCAGTGGTCAGGGCGCCGTCGCTGCCACTCCCGGTGCTGCCCGTGCCCTGGCTCAGCGAACCCGAGCCGCCGCATGCGCTCAGTGAAAGAAGGGTTGCCACCGTCGCGGCAATCATCGTGGTCCGGAAACCGTAGCTGGTCGTTTGAATGGTCATGGCGCCCTCGGAAATTCGTGTGTTTTGGTTAGTGCCGCGAACCTATCTCTGCAACAGCTATGCCAATTGCAATTCCAGGCCCACACAATTAATCCGGATGGCGTCGCCGGCCTTATGGCGTCGGTGTTTGCGCGATAACGGCCTGAAACGCGAAAACGCGGACAAGCAGATAAAGCGACTTGATTCAAGGTCGAAGTGCGAGGTGCGTAACGTAACGGGACGGGCGACGCGTTACGACGTGCGGCGTAACGCACGATCGATTTAATTTGCTTGAAACAGGAGTTTCGATTCGAACAGAAGCAGAGTTCAACGACCCCGGTAGTTAGTGCACCACGTCTAACTCATGGTTAATCCTATGTGGGCGACCGTACCTAATGCCGTTACTCTGTCTAGACAAACGTTGTTTCCAAAACAACAGGCAATATCCGGAACGTTTGCTTAACATGAATTGTTGGGATATAAATCCGTTACGCATCGAAGTTTCACAAGGGAGGTGCGATATCGAACAGACACACCCATGCCTGTTGCTTATTTAAGCCAGCTGTGACGTCAGGGTTCGGCAGTGCAGAACACCCGGCTTGATGGATGAGAGTACATCGAGCCTTCGCACCGACCGGGTCCGGCAGTAACCCAGCTTGCGTATCTATATTCAATGCTGTTCCGAGGGCCAAAAAATGAAAAGCTTCATCACACGTTTCCTGAGAGAAAACAAGGGCGTAACCGCGATCGAGTACGGGTTGATCGCAGGTCTTATCGCTGTCGCAATTGCGGGTGCCGCATCGACGCTGGGTACCGATATTTCCAACGCGTTCACTTCGATCGGCAACTCGATCACCGGCGCAACCGGCACCAAGACGACCGGTTAATCCAGTCAGGTAAGAATGCTGTCAATAAGCAATTTCACGTGAATCGCCGAAAGCGATTCACGTGTTTAATTCTGCCTGTCGGGTTTAAAAATGAGCCTGTCGATTAGCGGCGTCGTGTTTATCGTGTGGGCTGTCGCGGTTGCCGTTTGTGATTGCCGCAATCGTCGTATACCCAATCTGCTTGCCGCGGCCGGTCTGGTCGCGGCATTTGTTTGCGCATTTGCCCAACATAATCCTTTCGGCGTCCATTCATTTCAGGCACTGCTCGGCATGGCGGTCGGTTTCGCGGTTTTGTTGCCGTTCTATGCGCTCGGTGTAATGGGCGCGGCGGACGTCAAGATATTCGCGGTACTCGGCGCATGGTGCGGTATTCATGCATTGCTCGGCTTATGGGTGGCGGCAAGCCTGATTGGCGGGATTCATGCTGCGGCGCTGCTGATCGCGACCCGCACGCCACTCGCGACGCTCGGCCGCCGCGCACCGACTTTCGCGTTCGGCGAGCGTCGTGCGACACCGTACGCCGCGTGTCTGACCGTGCCGGCCGCCGCGTGGCTGCTGCTGCAACCGTTCGCGGGACTCGCGCGATGAACGCCGCCACCGACCGCCCGATTGCGCCGAAGCGCCCCAGGTTGTCGACAGGCTCGCGTGCGTCGCGCGATTCGAAACCGTCGCGCCGGACCTCGCGCGGATCGAGCGCAGTCGAATTCGCGATGATCTTCCCGCTGTTCTTCGTGCTGATGTACGGCCTCGTGTCGTTCAGCCTGATCTTCGTGCTCAAGCAGAACATGACGATGGCCGCCGAAGAGGGCGCGCGCGCCGCACTGAACTGGAAGCAGGCAAGCACCATCGCCACGTCGTTGACGTTGCGTCAGAGCGCGGCATGCACGGCGGCCACCGCGGCGCTCGCAACCTTCACGGGCAAGACCATCACGTGCAACACGCAGACAGCGGCTGGCGGCTGTACGTACGACCCGACGCTCGAGTGCGTCAGCGTCACGCTGAAGTATCACTACAGCAGCGATCCGCTGCTGCCCGCGTTGCCGATCCTCACGTACACGATGCCCGACTGGATCGTCAGCAGTGCGACCGTGCAGTTGAATCCACAGAACATGTTGTGAGGGTCATCCCTGTGTTCTCTCAGGTCTGTGCACGAATTTGCCGTAACCCATCTTATGTACCTGATTCGCCATCCTTAGCATTATCAGGTGCGACGCTGCCCCGATACGGGCAATCTGCAATCCCGCTTAACCGCTCTAGCGATTTCGTTGACTGAATCATGCCGAACCTGACGAGGATTGCCGCAGGCCTTCTGATCGGACTGGCGCTGCTGCTCGGCATCTTTGCGTGGATGCTGGCGCGACGTCCGGTTGTCGCACCGTCCGCAAGCGCAGTTCCGGTCAGCTACCCGGTGGTGGTCGCGACGCGTCCGCTTGCGCCCGGCCAGCCGATCGAGGCCGATGCACTGCGCGTGCAGTCGCTGCCGATCAACCCGAATGGCGCATTCAGCGATCCCGCCACGCTGACCGGCCGTGTGCCGGTGGTCGAAGTCGGCGCCGATGCGCCGGTGCTCGAATCGCAGTTGTCGTCGGGTCTCGCGGAAGGCATCCAGCCTGGCGAGCGCGCGTTGGCCGTGCATGTCGATGAAGGCAACGCGGTGGGCAACCGGCTGCGTCCCGGCAATTTCGTCGATGTGTTTTTCACGTTGCGGCGCGACTCCGGCGGTGGTTCGAGCGGCGAGATCGATCGCAGCCAGACGCGTCTGTTGCTGTCGAAAGTGCGTGTGCTGGCATTCGGCAACGTGACGGCGGGCAACACGCGACAGAGCGATCCGAGCGGCCTGACCCGCACTGCGGTGCTGGCCGTGCCGCTGGGCGACGTCGATCGCCTGACGCTGGCCGAAGCGTCGGGCCGGTTGACCTTTGCGTTGCGCAATCCGCGCGACGACGACGTGCTCGACGCGAGCGCATTTGCGCCGACGCCCGGCGTGCTGAAGACGGTGGCGCGCGGTGTGGTGCCAGCCGTGTCCGCGCCCGTCGCCGTTCCGGAAAAAGGCACGCGAGGCACGCTGCAGACCGTCGCGCAAAGCACACAAGGACTCACGCAAGGACATACGCAAGGAACGACGCAAGGAACGACGCAAGGCGTCGCGCAGACGATCCCCGGCACGACTCCCGTGCATCCCGACGGCTCGACGCGGGCCGCCGCCGGGATTGCGCTCGACGAACTGTCGGGCAACGCTGGTAACGGCAATGGCGGTAGCGCGTCGGCGAACCGGATCGCACCGTTGCCGCCGGTGCCGGCGGGCATGGCATCGCAGCTTCGGCTGATGGCGTCGGGCAGCGGCGAGAGCGGATCGCACGGGGCGAACGGACGCGACGCGGGCATCGAAGTGATACGGGGCGGGCGAGCCGAGACGGTCGCCTGGTAGCGGTTTCAGGGAATGGGCGGTTCGTACGCGTCCGATAGAACATGACAAGAAAACGCATTAGCACGTTGGGATGGACCGCACGATTGCACGAATGGCTGCCGGTCGCGTTTGCGATCGGCGCCGGCCTCGGCCTGGGCCTGAATGCACCGTCGAGCGACGCGGCGGGCGCGAACAGCCCGGCCCGTAATACGTCGAGCAGCACTCAGGGCGCCGCGCGCGACACGCTGCAATCGCGCGATGCCGCCGCGCCGCAGACCATCGAACTGACGGTCGGTGCGCAGCAGCCGCTGGCCGGCGGTCATCAATGGCAACGGGTGGCGATCGGCGATCCGGGCGTGGCCGACGTGCTGATCATTCGCGGCGAGCGAAGTGAGCGTGGCACCGACCGGCGCGGCGGCGTGCTGCTGATCGGCAAGGCGCCCGGCACCACCAGCCTGATGCTGTGGGAGCGCAATCGCGATGCGCCGGTTTCGTACACGGTGCGCGTCGTCCCTGCGGCCGCGCGCGCGTTGCTGGGACCGGATACGCCGAGCGTCGATGTGACCGGCAAGACCGCGTTGATCGCGGGCACGGCCAGCACGATGCAGGCGCATCAGCGGGCGGTCGCGGTGGCGGAGGACGCGGTCGGCGCGAAAGGCAACGGCGTCGATACCTCGACGATCGCGACGCGCTCGGTGGTGCAGGTCGATGTGCGGGTCGTCGAGTTCAGCCGTTCGGTGCTGAAGCAGGCGGGCTTCAACTTCTTTCGCCAGAACAACGGTTTTTCGTTCGGCGGCTTCGGGCCGAACCAGTCGACGTCGGTGACGTTGCCGGCGACGCGGATCGATCCGACCACGTCGACGACGATCGGTCCGGCGCTCGCGTCGCCGTTGTCGTCGGCGTTCAATCTCGTGTTCAGCTCGGCGACGCACGGGATCTTCGCGGATCTGAGCCTGCTGGAAAGCAACAACCTCGCGCGCGTGCTGGCCGAACCGACGCTGGTCGCGCTGTCGGGACAAAGCGCCAGCTTCCTCGCGGGCGGCGAGATTCCTGTGCCCGCGCCGCAAGGTCTCGGCTCGACGTCGATCGATTACAAGCCGTACGGCGTGGGTCTGACCTTGACGCCGACCGTGCTGAGTCCGGACCGGATCGCGCTGAAGGTCGCGCCCGAAGCGAGCCAGCTCGATTTCACCAACGCCGTGACGGTCAGCGGCGTGTCGGTGCCGGCCATCACCACGCGTCGCGCCGATACCACCGTCGAACTCGGTGACGGCGAGAGCTTCGTGATCGGCGGTTTGATCGATCGCGAAACGATGTCGAACGTGTCGAAAGTGCCTTTGCTCGGCGATCTGCCGATCATCGGCACGTTTTTCAAGCAGTTGAGCTATCAGCAGAACGAGAAGGAACTGGTGATCATCGTCACACCGCATCTGGTGTCGCCGCTGAAGAAGGGCGCGGCGCTGCCGGCCACGCCGGGCGAGCAGTCCGAACAGCGTAACGGGCCGGTCTGGCGCTCGTTGCTGGGCGGTGCCGCGGCGCACGACGCGGTGCCTGGTTTTTCGAAGTAGACGCTGTACATGAGTGCGGCCGTCGGGCGGCTTCGGTCGCTTGCGCTGCAAAGGGATGTCCAACATGAACGCGAGAACGCAATCATTGACTGAACCCGCCGTCACCGACATTTTTGTGTTCGCCTCGTTGACCGACGACCATGTGCGTTGGCTGGGGCAAACGCTGGTCGGTGCGGGCGCGGTCGAAGCGGTGACGCTCGACGCGCTGCAATTGCGCCAGCGGATCGAGATCCTGAATCCGGCGCTGCTGTTCGTCGATTTTTCGGGCGGACGGGCGGCGGCCGCGAGCGCGGCGGTGAGTGCGGCGCGCCTGGCGTATCCGGGCTTGCAGATCGTAGCGACGGGTTCGGTGACGGAACCGGAGAGCGCGCTCGCCGCGTTGCGCGCGGGCGTGCGCGATTTCATCGACTTCTCCGCACCGGCCGAAGAAGCGTTGCGGATCACCCGCCAGGTGATCGACAACCTCGTCGAGCCGGTCAGCCGTCACGGCCATCTGACGGTGCTGCTCGGCGCGCGGATCGGCATGGGCGTGAGCACGCTGGCGGCGAATCTCGCGGTGATGCTGCATCGGCGCGACGCGGCCGAAGGCCGTCAGGCCGCGCTGCTCGATCTCGGTCTGCCCGCCGGCGACGGCTCGTTGCTGCTGAACACCCGCAGCGAATTCGATTTCGTCGAAGCCGTGCGCAACGTGCGCCGCTTCGACCAGACCTTCGTGCATACCGCGCTGTCGCACCACGAAAGCGGCCTTGCGCTGAGTTCGCTGCCCGCCAACCTGAGCGCGATGCGCGAAGTGTCGTATGCGTCGTCGGTGGGATTGCTGAACCGGCTGCGCGCATTCTTCGACCAGCAGATCGTCGATCTCGGCGGCTTCTCGAATTCCGAATTCATCGCCAACGTCGTCCAGGTCGCCGACGAAATCTGGCTGTTGTGCGACCAGGGCGTCGCGTCGATCGTGTCGGCCGTCGAGATGCTCGACGGCTTGCGCGAACACGGCGTCGATACCACGAAGCTGCGGCTGATCGTCAACAAGCACGAAGCCGCGCTCGGCCTCACGCCCGCGCAGATCGCGCAGCGCCTCGACATCGCGTTGCTCGCGACACTGCCCGACCGGCGCATCGTGCTCGGTCAGACCGTCAATCAAGGCCAGTTGCTGTCCGACGCCGCGCCGCGCGACCCGTACGTGCGCGCGCTCGAACCGTTGATCGACCGGCTCGGCGGCGCGGCGCACGCGAATGCCGGATCGAAACTCGGCGCGCTGCGGCGCTTCATTCCAACTTCCCACAAGCGGTCATAGACGATGGCAAAAGACATCGAATTTGCCGACGACGCTCCGGCGTTCGCGCATAGCCAGCAGTTCCAGGACATCAAGAACGCGGCGCACGAACATCTGCTCACGCGGATCGAGGAACTCGGCGCGGAGTTCGGCCGCTGGTCGCGCAATGCGATCAACCAGTTCGTCGATCTGGAAATGGACAGCTTCGTGCGACTGCGCCGGATTCCGATCAATGAAAGCGAAGTGCGGTTGATCGCCGAAGCGCTGACCAAGGAACTGGCCGGTTTCGGACCGATCGAGGATCTGCTGAACGACGCGGCCGTCGAAGACATCCTGATCAACGGCTATAACGACGTGTACGTGTCGCGGCACGGCATCCTCACGCGGATTCCGGTGCGTTTCGCCGACAACGCGCATCTGCTGCGGATCGTGCGACGCATTCTCGCGCCGATCGGCCGGCGTCTGGACGAATCCAATCCGATGGTCGATGCGCGTCTGCCGAACGGCGGCCGCGTCAACGTCGTGATCGAACCGCTGTCGATCGACGGCCCGATCGTGTCGATCCGGAAATTCCGCAAAGACCCGCTGCGTCCCGACGATCTGCTCGCCAACGGCACCTTCAATCAGGAGATCGGCGCGCTGCTCGAAGCCGCAGTCGCCGCGCGCTGCAATATTCTCGTGTCGGGCGGCACCAGCTCCGGCAAGACCTCGCTGCTCAATGCGCTGGCGTTTTATATCCCGGACGCCGAACGCGTCGTGACGATCGAGGACACCGCCGAGCTGTCGCTGAATCACCCGCACGTGGTGCGGCTGGAAAGCCGGCCGGGCGGCTTCGACGGTGCGGGCGTGGTGTCGATTCGCGACCTGCTGCGCAACACGTTGCGGATGCGTCCGGACCGGATCATCGTCGGCGAAGTGCGTGGCGGCGAAGTGCTGGAAATGCTGCAGGCGATGAACACCGGCCACGACGGTTCGATGGGGACGGTCCACGCCAGTTCGCCGCGCGAATGTCTGTACCGGCTGGAAATGCTCGCGGGTTTCGCGGGCTTTCAGGGCACCGAATCGAGCCTGCGCCGCCAGATCGCCAATGCGATCGACTTTATCGTGCAGATCGGGCGTCTGTCGAACGGACGCCGCCGCATCCTGTCGATCACCGAGGTGACGGGCCTGTCCGACAACATCATCGCGACTCAGGAGTTGTACCGCTACGAGCCGGTGTTGACGCAGGACGGCGAAGAGCGGGATCAATGGGTGTCGCTCGGGATTCATCCGCATTCGCCGAAACTCGCGCGCTTCCGTCAGGTGCTCGGCGGAGCGGCCGACTCGCGCGGCGGCGGTGGCTTCGGCGGGTTCGGCGGAGGCTTCAATGTCTAGCGCGGTCGTCGTGATCGCGGCACTGGCGCTGCTGTGCGCGGCCGGTGCGCTGCTCTTGCTGCAACGTGGCGCGCAACGCAAGGGCCGTGCGAGCACGGAGCGCTTTATCGATAGCCGGATGGCGACCGCCGCAGCGGCGGTGATGCCGTCGGCCGTGGGCGGCGCAGGGGCGGGCGGCGCGGCTGCGCGCGGCGCGCAGCCGCAAGCGGGTCACGCGGCAAAAGGCGCGAGCGGGACGAGCGCGGCGAACACCGTGAACGCCACGAATGCCGCGAACAACGGCAATGCCGGCAACGCCGAACACTTGCAGGCCAGATGGCGCGCGTTCGCCGCGCGCGCGCAAAACGCATTCGACATGGCGTCCACCCGTGCGGGCGTGAAAAACGCGCGGGTGGCGGTCGCGATTGCGGCGGCGTTGACGTTCGCGCTCTGCATGTGGTCGGCACGAGTGGGCGGCTGGGTGGCGGCGAGCGTCGCCGCGATCGCGTGCACGTGTTTTCTGTACTTCATCGTTTCGTGGCGGATGCAGAAGCGTCGCCAGAAAATCGTCCGCCAGCTGCCGCTGTTTCTCGACGGCATCGTGCGGCTGATCATTCTCGGCAACAGCGTGCCGGCCGCGTTCCAGGCTTCGTTGCAAACCACCGAGGCGCCGCTGCGCGAATGCCTCGATCACGTGTCGCGGATGTTGCGCACCGGCGTCGAAATAGACCGCGCGCTGTCGCAGGTCGCGCACGTGTACGGCGCGAGCGAACTCGAACTGATCGGCGCGGTGTTGCGTCTGTCGGTGAAATACGGCGGTCGCGCGGACGTGATGCTCGACCGGATGGCGTCGTTTATGCGCGACCTCGAACAGGCCGAGCGCGAACTGGTCGCGATGTCGTCGGAAACGCGGATGTCCGCGTGGGTGCTGGCCATGCTGCCGATCGGTATCGGCGGGTTTCTGGCGCTCGGTAATCCGAAGTATTTCGGCGCGATGTGGTACGACGCGACGGGTCGCAATATGGTGTATCTGGCGTTCGGGCTGCAGGTGCTCGGCGCGTATCTGCTGTTCCGCCTCGCGCGGCTGAAGTGACGGCAATCATGGTCCACGCAACGCTGTTCGCGATCGCATTCACGTCGAACCTCGCCACCATCACGATGCGGGCGGCGCGCTGATGACACTCGCTCCCGCCCATCTGGCTTCGCTGGCGCTGGCGCTCGCCGCACTCGGCATCTTCCTGTTCGCGGTGACTGCACTTGCGCGCGCGGCCGTCGCGCGGCGCAGCGAACGGGTGCTGGTGACGGCGCTCGACCGGCGCGCGCAGCAGACCGCCGCCGCGTCGCGCGACGACGACGCCACGCGCAACGCGCAGGCGCCGCGTGCGCGTCCGACCGGTATCAAGGGTCTGGTGCTGCGGATCGCGCATCTCGGCATGGTGTTGCTCGAGACGCCGCTGGGCCGTCAGATCGTCGCCGACGAAGACCGGCGGCTGCTCGAACAATGCGGTTTCGTCGATGCGCGCTCGCGCGGTCTGTTCCTGATTTCGCGGCTGATCGGCGCGGGCGCGCTGCCGATGCTGGTGATGGCGGTCGAAGGCGGGTTGAGGTTCGGTGTCGGACCGGTGTCGCGGCTAGTGATCGCGTTGATCGGCGGCTTTATGTTGCCGAAGCTGCTGATCTCGCGGCGCGCTGCATCGCGGCGACGCGCGGTAGTCGACGAACTGCCGATGATGGTCGATCTGCTGCGTCTGCTGCAAGGCGTCGGGCTGTCGCTCGACCAGAGCTTGCAGGTGATGGTCAACGATTTTCGTGGCGTGTTGCCGGTGCTGTCCGGCGAACTCGAAATCGCGCAGCGCCAGTTTGCGACGGGCCGCTCGCGCGAGCAGTCGCTGAACCGGCTGGCCGCGAGCTTCGACAACGAGGATTTACGCGCGATCGTGCGTCTGCTGATTCAGGTGGACCGTCACGGCGGCGCGGTGCAGGAACCGCTGAAGCAGTTCGGCGACCGTTTGCGCGAAACGCGCCGCGCAATGCTGCGCGAACGGATCGGCCGGCTGACGGTGAAGATGACGGGCGTGATGATCGTGACGCTGTTGCCCGCGTTGCTGATCGTCACGGCAGGGCCGGGCGTGCTGGCGGTATCGAAGCAACTTGGCAGCATGCATGCGACGAAGGGAGCGAAGTGATGACCGGCGCTAACGGTATGAAGTGGGGAGCCGGTGCGTTGCGCGCCGTGTGGTGGACGGCGTCGCTGACGGCGCTGGCGTTGACGGGCGCGTGCGCATCGAAGCTCGACGGCTACGGCGTGGGTGCGCAGGCGGAGCGGCAGGCGATGATCCAGCAGGCCGGTCGCGATCCGGCGCCGGATACGCCGGGCGTGTATCTCGGCTTGATCGACCGGATGCAGTCGCAAGGCCTGTACTTCGCGTCGCTCGCGCATATCGACCAGTACGAAAAGCAGTACGGCGCAAGCCCCGACACGATCCTGCTGCGCGCCGATGCGCTGCGTCTGACCGACCAGCCGCAAGCGAGCGCACAGGCCTACGCGCAATTGCTGTCGACGCCGCTGGCTGCGCGCGGCTATCGCGGGCTGGGTTTGCTGGCGGGCGCGTCGGGCGATTTCGCGAAGGCCGCGCAGCAACTCGGCGAGGCCGCGCAGCGCGCGCCGACCGACGCGTCGGTGCTGTCGGATCTCGGCTATGCGCAATTGCGCAACGGCGACGTCGCGGCGGCGCGCGTGCCGCTGATGAAGGCGGCGGAACTGGATCAGCAGAGTCCGAAGATCGTCAGCAATGTCGCGCTGTATCTGCTTGCGTCCGGCGACGCCGCGCAGGCGCAGGCGTTGATCGAACAACAGAAACTCGCGCCCGACGTGCGCGCCGCGATCCGTAGCGACGCGGCGCAGATCGCTACGTTGCAGCGTTCGCGTCAGCGCGCGAGTGCGGCGGCGGACGCGGCGTCGGCGAACGGCAACGCTGGCGGAAGCGGAAGCGGAGGCGTAAGCACACAGGCAGCGGCGGCGCCGGCGCCGCGCGGCGCGACGCAGGCGGATGTGCAGGCGATGCTCAGCGCGCAGGGAAGTGCGCAAGGCATCGACAAGGCACCACGGATGTTGCAGCGGTTTGCGCAATGACACGATAAACACGCACGACGCGCGATGACAGACGAGTACTCGCGATCGCGCGGGCGGGATCAGGGAGAACGGACATGACACACACACGACGGAACGCGGCGGCTGCGCGTCACGACAGTCACGCGCGTCACGGCGCACCGATGCGCGCGTCGATGCGAACATGGCGGCTGCTTGGAACGTTGATGTCGGCGCTCACGCTGGGCACCGTGTGGCCAGTCGCGACGGCGCACGCGCAAACCGCATCGGCATCGGCCGACATGGAACCCGCGCGCGTCAGCGAACCCGGTCAATCGACGACCGCGTGGCTCGATCTGCAGCGCAGCAACGCGCAAGCCGCGCCCATCCAGCCGATGCTCGGCGCGGAGGCGACCGCTGCATATCGCCGCTATATGGACTCGTTCAACGCGAAGATCCCGGCGACATACGGCTCGGCGCTGACGAAGAGCAACACCGGCGGCAGCAGCGGCGGGAGCGCGAACTAGGATGCCCGCCCGGATGCCGGTCACGATGCGGAACCCGCAGCAGGCCACGGCCCCAGCCACGACGGCCACGACGGCCGCGACGGCCGCGACGGCCGCGATCCGCGCCCGCGCGTCGCTGCGGATTCGCGTCGGCGCGATCGGCCCGATCCGCGAACGATGCGGGCGTCGGCGGCAGCGCGGCGTCACCGCGATCGTCGCTGCGTTGTGGCTGGGTGTCGCGGTCGCGGCGCTGGGCGTGCTCGATATCGGCAACCTGTATCTCGCGCGTCGCGATCTGCAAAGCGTCGCCGATCTGGCGGTGCTCGCTGGCATCCAGCGGATCGCCGGAAGCTGCGCCGACGCCACGCCGGCGGCGACCCAGATTGCCGCGCAGAACGGTTATGTCGCGGGTCAGGATGGCGCGGCCACGCTCACCGTCACGTGCGGGCGGTTCCAGGCGCCCGCCGGTTCGCCCGCCGGCACGACACCGCAATTCGTCAGCAGCACCGATACGCCGGCCAACGCGCTGAAGGTGGACGTGTCGCGCAGCGTGCCGATCATGTTTATCGGCCCGAGCCAGACGGTGAGTGCGAGCGCGACCGCGCAAGTGTCGAATATCGACGCGTTTTCACTGAGCACCGGTCTCGCGACGATCAACACGCAGCAGGCCGCGTTGCTGAACGGGATTCTCAGCGGCTTGCTGAAAGCGTCGGTGAATCTGTCGGTCGGGAGTTATCAGGGACTGGCGAACGCGAACGTGTCGCTGCAACAACTGATGGTGGCGTTGAACGCGACCACCATGCAAGGCCTGCTCGCCACCAGCGTCACGTACGACCAGTTGTCGGCGGCGTTGGTCAGTGCGTTGACGGCGGGCGGCGATACCGCGAACGCGAGCCTGCTCGGCGCACTGAACGTGAAAATTCCGGGCGGCCAGCAATTCACGATCGGCGACGGCGGAACCACGTCGCCGGGATTGCTGGCGATCGGTCTGTCGAACGTGAATTCGGCGCTGACCGCGACCATCAACCCGCTCGAAGCGTTGCTGATCAGCGCGCAGATTGCGCAGAGCAACTGGAAAGGCAACGGCACGAGCGGGCCGATCGTCAATGTGAACGCGGGTCTGACGGGCGTGACCGGCGTGTCGCTGCAACTGTTGCAGCCGCCGGTGATGGCGATCGGCGAAGGCGCGGACGCGCAGGGCCATCCGCGCACCGTCGCGCGTGTGTCGCAGGTCACGGCGAGCGTCACGCTGGCGCCGCTGCCGTTGTCGGGCACGCTGATTCCGGGCTTCATCGTGCAGGTGCTCAATACGCCGATCGTGCTGTCCGTGTCGTCGGGTTCCGGCACCGCCGAATTGAGTTCGGTGGACTGCGATACGTCGGACGCGTCCACGATCGCATCGATCAAGGTCAAACCGCAGATCGCGTCGGTGTGCATTGCGGCCGACGCCGCGTGCACGCAGCCGATCAACATCCTGAAGCTCGGTCAGGGCTTGCTCAGCGTCGCCGTCACGCTCGGACCGACGGGCAAGCTGAGCGTCGGTCCCAGTTCGCCGACCACGGTGCAGTTCACGGCGGAGAACGGCGGCGTCGGTTCCCAGACCGTCAACTCGAACGCGGTCGGTAGCGATGTCGGCACGTTGACCGGCAGCGTGCTCGCCGCCTTGCCGACGACGCTCAACGTCAGCGTGCTGGGCGGCCTGATCAACACCAACGTATTGCTTGGTTTGCTGAGTCCGATCATCACGCCCGTGCTCACGTCGGCGCTCAACCCCATTTTCGCGACACTCGATGCCGTGCTGGTGCCGCTGCTCGGCGCGCTCGGCGTTCAGGTCGGCACCGCGACCGTCAACAACCATGCGCTGATGTGCGGCACGGCCCAACTCGTCAACTAGGTTTTTCCGGCAATGAGAACACCTCTGAAAATCGACGAACTCGATATCTATGTTTGGGAAGGCAAGGCCGACATCGTCGATCGGGTCGCGCGCTGCATGGCGAGTTTCGACGTCGAAGTGATCCGCGCCGACGACATCGCGATTTCGCCGGAACGCAGCGCGCAGCGACCGTCGCTGGCGATCATCAGCGTGTCGGTGATCGATAGCGGCGCGTTGATCCTGCGCGACTGGCAGGCCGCGCACGGGATGCCGGTGGTGTGGGTCGGCGCGGCGCCCCGCGATCACGATCCGAAGATGTATCCGTCCGAGTATTCGCATGTCCTGCCGCTCGATTTCACCTGCGCCGAGTTGCGCGGGATGACGACCAAGCTGGTGATGCAACTGCGCGCGCACAACGCGAAGACGCTCGAAGCCAGCGCGATGATCGCGAATTCCGAGTGCATGCAGTCGCTGCTGCACGAAGTGGATACCTTCGCCGACTGTGACACGCCGGTGCTGGTGCAAGGCGAAACCGGCGTCGGCAAGGAGCGGATCGCGCAACTGCTGCACGAAAAGCATTCGCGCTACGGCGCGGGCCCGTTCGTCGCGGTGAACTGCGGCGCGATTCCCGACGGCTTGTTCGAATCGCTGTTCTTCGGCCATTCGAAAGGCTCGTTCACGGGCGCGGTGGTCGCGCACAAAGGCTATTTCGAACAGGCCGACGGCGGCACGCTGTTCCTCGACGAAATCGGCGATCTGCCGCTCTATCAGCAGGTCAAGCTGCTACGCGTGCTCGAAGACAGCGCGGTCACGCGGATCGGCTCGCAAACGCCGATGAAGCTCGATTTCCGGCTGGTCGCGGCGAGTCACAAACACTTGCCGCAACTGGTCAAGGACGGCCTGTTTCGCGCCGACCTGTATTACCGGCTTGCGGTGATCGAGCTGAAGATTCCGTCGCTGGAAGAGCGGGGCGCGGTCGACAAGATCGCGATCTTCAAATCGTTCCTGCAAACCGTGGTCGGCGCCGAGCGGCTTGCTGCGCTGCCCGATATTCCGTACTGGCTCGCCGACGCCGTCGCCGATACCTACTTTCCGGGCAATGTTCGCGAGTTACGCAATCTTGCCGAGCGGATCGGCGTGACGGTGCGCCAGGTCGGCGCGTGGGACGCCGCGCGTCTGCAACGGCTGATCGCGCTCGCGCGCAGTTCGCAGCCGGTGCCGCCCGACAGCGCGCCCGAAGTGGTGGTCGACCGGAGCAAATGGGACATGGCGGAACGGGCCCGTGTGATCGCCGCGCTTGACCAAAACGGCTGGCGGCGTCAGGACACGGCGCACCATCTTGGCATCAGCCGCAAGGTCCTTTGGGAAAAAATGCGCAAGTATCAAATTTTTGATGAAGAGCCCGAAACACGCGAAAGTGAGTAATAATGAGACAAGATGTAACAAAACAAAAACTGTTCGAGCAGGAATTACATGGACCATAAGTCGAAACTTCGACAAATCGCTCTTTGCGCGATGCTCGCAATGGGCGCTGCAGTGACCGCGTCTGCGCAAACGTTACCTACCGGCGGCAGCAGTGATGCCGTCGTTTCGCAACCCGCAGCGACGGCCGCGTTGCCGTCTACGTCGGCGGAGCAGGCGACTCAGGCGGCGCAATCCGCCCAGCAGGCACCGGCCACGACGCTCAATGCCGACGAAGCAAAGCAGTCCGCCGCGGGGAACGTCGCGGAGCTGCAACAGATGATCCGCACGTCCGATCTGGTGGAATTGCGCACGACGTACAACGGCAGCTACGGTGCGAGCTTGCTGTTCTACGGCAAGGAAATGACCTATTACGTCGCATTGTTCCAGCAAAAGAACTTCTGGCGCGTGATCAAGACCTCCGATGAAACGCGTGCCGAACTGATCTATAAAGACTTCGCGCGTCAGACCGTGCAGCTGTCGGATGTCGAGTTGCGTCGCACGTTGCTCGAAGCGCAGAAGGTGTACACGGAACGGATGATCGCGTTGTCGAAAGAACGCGCGAATCGTCTGCAGGCGGACGTCGACGTCGCGCGTCAGCAGCAGACCATCGTGTCGAGCCAGCAGCAGAGCGCTCGCGCCGAAGCGACCGCACTCGCGCAGCAGAAGGCTGCGGCGCAAGACCAGTTGCGTGAGACGCAGCGTCAGGTTCGCGCACTGCAGAAACAACTCGACGTCGGTTTGCCGACGAAGTAAGCAGCATCGACGGGCATCGCCCGCGCAAAAACAAAACCCCGCATGGCTTCGCCATGCGGGGTTTTGTTCGTCTGGCTGCGTGATTGAAGCAACCGTGACGGGCCAACGTCATTCCGTCGCTTTGGGCTTCGGGGTCTTTTCGTGTGGATGAACGGCGACCGGATCGCTGGCGGGAAACGACTCGTCGAGTGCTTCGTCGAGGCGATCGTCGATGTCGTCCGGCGGGACCGTTGACTTGGGCGCTTCAGGTTGCGGGTGCTTCGGCGTAGGCATTTCATGCTCCGCATCAGAGTGACGCTTTCAGCATAGCGCATGGTCTGGTCGCTCGTACGCGGTGTGCACGATCGTGCGCACAGACTGAATCAGCAGATGAAGCGATCCGCAGACGAAGCAGAGAGACGAAGCGTGAGATCGAAAAGCAGAGTGGCCTGAAGCCGGAGACGCAAGCGGGAATCCGTTTGCGAATGGCGCGCTGGACACTGCCATGCAGCCGACCAGCGCGCTGTCCGGCACCTGCCGCAAACTTCACGACATATGCCGGCGATAAAACTTAGTGGTTACCGCCGCCGTTGTTGCCGCCGTCACCGTTGCCGGTGCCGAACAGACGGCGACGACGCGTGACGACCACCGGACCGTCGGAAGCGGGACGGTCGCTGCCCGGCGTGCGTTCGCCCGACGACTGCGAACCATACGACTCGCGCGGTTCACGCGGTTCACGCGGCTCGCGATGTTCACGCGAACCATGCGGTCCACGCGTGGTGTGTTCGCCATGCGACGGACGTCCGGTGCGCGGCGCGGGCCGTGTGCCGGTGTCGAGCTGGATGGTCGAGATCGCGCGCTTGTAGATGCCTTGCAGGCCGACAGGCGTGCGCAGCATCACCAGGTACTGATCGAACGACTCGATGCATCCCGTCAGGCGAATGCCGTTGACGAGATAGATTTCGACGCGCTTTCGTTCTTTGCGCGCTGCGTTCATGAAGTCGTTTTGCGGGTGCGAATCTGCTGATGCCATTTGACGAGTCGGTTAGTAGAACGGTTACTCGCCGCGATTCTACCCTGATCGGGTAAAGCCCGGCGGTGGGACGTCTGGGTCCACTATAGCGGCTTGCGCGCGGCGAAGCACCTGATAACTCGTCGATGTAACGTTGAGTTACGAATCTGGTGCAGACGTTGAAACAGGATACGCCGGACGCAACGCACGCATCGATCAGACGGTATCAGGCGAAATTTCCAGCGTGAAGTTCGAACCGTGTCGAATCGTGGCCCAGACCACGGCGCGCGGAATAAAACGGTGGCCGGATGCGTTCATTGCATGGACCGGGCGCGCGACAGAATGTCGCTGCGAACCGGCAGCATTACCGCGGTGATGCCGCGGTCACCCGTCAGGAGACAGCAATGAATACGTCCCGCATGGTCTGGACCGTCTGCGTGATGGCGGCACTCGCGTTCGCGTCGTTGGGCGCGAGCGGTTGCACATCGCAAGGCGGTTCGATGGATTCGTCGTCGAGCAGCAGCGGCAATAGCGGCAGTGGCAGCGGTGGTTACTGAGCGCGCGTGCGCGTCGCGCGCGAGGCCGGCGTGAGCTTCGAACAGGACGTGATCGGGTGGTTGCCGCAGTTGCGCCGCTATGCGCGCGCGCTGACGGGCGACCCCGCGTGGGCCGACGACCTCGTGCAGGATACGGCGGAGCGGGCGCTCGCGCGCTGGCGCGGCTTTCGCCCCGGCACCAATCTGCGCGCGTGGCTGCTGACGATCCTTCGCCATCTGTATATCGACCAGCTGCGCGGACGTCACGAAATCGCCGTCGATGACGAAAGCGCGCCGTGGCGCACGCTCGAAGCGCCGCGCGGCGAAGTCGACGGTCTCGTGCTGCGCGATCTTCAACGCGCGCTGTATTGCCTGCCGGTCGAGCAGCGCGAAGTGCTGCTGCTCGTATGCGTCGAGGAGCTGTCGTACAAGGAAGCGTCGAGCGCGCTCGGCGTGCCGATCGGCACGGTGATGTCGCGCCTCG
The DNA here is from genome assembly GCF_028283785.1 of Paraburkholderia sp. Classification (GTDB taxonomy): domain Bacteria; phylum Pseudomonadota; class Gammaproteobacteria; order Burkholderiales; family Burkholderiaceae; genus Paraburkholderia. The sequence goes on from NZ_JAPWKB010000020.1 coordinate 233,446, forward strand.
CGCGTGCCCGTGAACATATGCGCGTGCTGCTGCTCGAAGGCCCGGCGCGCCAATCCCCGCCGCTCAAAGTTGTGAGAAATCCGTGATGAGCCACGATCCCCGCGACCCCAAAGATCCTCGCGATCCACACGATCCACGCGATCCGCACGATCTGCACGATTCATTGTCGTCATTGGCGAGCGGCGCGCCGCTTGCCGATCTGCGCGAACTGTCCGCCTTCGTCGACGACGAACTCGACGACGCCGCGCGTGCCGCCGTGCTCGACCGGCTGGCGCGCGATCCGCATGCCGCCGCTCAGGTGGCGGCCTGGCGTGCGCAGAAAAGCGCATTGCAGGCGCTATGCGGCGCGGCGGCGTCACGCACGCGCGCGACCACCTCGGCACGCGGTGTGCCCGAACTCGCCGACGAGCCGATGGTGATCGTCGTGCGTCGCGATTCGCCGTGGTGGCGTCGCGCGGGACTCGCCGCGTGCTGGCTGGCGCTCGGCGCGGGTCTCGCGGTGCTGCTCGGCCCGCTCGCGTCGCGTGTCGCGAATGGCGCCAGCGGCACGAACGGATTGATCGCGAGTCTCGGCGGCCGTCTGGAACCGAAACCGCCGATGTCGTTCGCGCAGCGCGCCGATGTCGCGTACGCGGTCTATACGCCCGAACGCCGGCATCCGGTCGAAGTCGCCGCGAGCGAAGAGGAACATCTGATCAACTGGTTGTCGAAGCGGCTGAACCGGCCGCTGTCGGTGCCGTCGCTGCAGGAATATGGCTATTCGCTGGTCGGTGGCCGGCTGTTGCCCGACGAGACCGGACCCGCCGCGCAGTTCATGTACGAGAACGCGGGCGGCTCGCGGCTGACGCTGTACGTGACCGGCATCGCGCGCGACGAGACCGCGTTCCGGTTGCTGCGCGACGGCAATCGGCGGACCTTCTACTGGGTCAGCGACCATATGGGTTACGCGTTGTCCGGACCGATCGCGGAAGGCAAGTTGCGCTCCATCGCGATCGACGTGTGCAGCGCGCTCGGCGGCCGTCCGGAGTCGTGGCAGTAGCGACCAGTAGCGCCCCGCGTGGCGACGCCGGGCCGCGACCACGCTGTCGACCATCGCCACGCTTCGTCAACCTCGATCCATCACAGGACGACACGTGAACCGCACGCTGCCGCCAAACCTCTCCGAAGCGCGCTTCGACCAGGCGCTCGACGCGTGGCGCGCGATCGTCGGCGCGGCGCAGGTGCTGAGTTCGCCGGATGCGCTCGACGGCTATCGCGATCCGTTTGCGTTCGCGTCGCAACCGGAGTTCGCCGTGACCGACGCGTCGGCGGCGATCCGGCCGGCGTCCGTCGATGAAATTCGCGCGGTGCTGCGCGTGGCGAACCAGTACCGCATTCCGTTGTGGACCGTCTCGACCGGCCGCAATTTTGCGTATGGCGGTGCGGCGCCGCGTCTGACCGGTTCGGTCGTGCTGGATCTGCAACGGCTCGATCGCATTCTCGCCGTCGACGAAACGCTCGCATATGCGCTGGTCGAACCGGGCGTCAGCTATTTCGATCTGCATGCGTATCTGCGCGACAAGGGTTACCGGCTATGGGTCGATCCGCCGGCGGCGGGCTGGGGCAGCGTGATCGGCAATACGCTGGAACGCGGCTTCGGCTATACGCCTTACGGTGATCACGCGGCGCAGCAGTGCGGGATGGAAATCGTGCTGGCGAACGGCGACGTGGTGCGCACGGGCATGGGCGGTATCGATACCGGAACGGCGTGGCAGCTTTACAAACCCGGCTACGGACCGTCGTTCGATCCGATGTTCATGCAGTCGAATTACGGCATCGTCACGAAGATGGGCGTGTGGTTGATGCCTGCGCCGCCCGCGTATCTGCTCGGCGAAATCCAGTGCCGCCATGAACACGATCTCGGCGCGATCGTCGAGACCTTGCGGCCGTTGCGCCTCGACGAGACGATCCGCAATCATGCGGTGATCGAAGGCGGGTTGCGGCGCGCGGCGGGCCTCGGCGCGCGCCGGCAGTGGTACGACGGACCGGGGCCGATGCCGGAATCGGCGCTGGTCGCGATGCTCGACGCGCTCGGCGTCGGACGCTGGAACTTGCATTACGCGCTGTACGGCACGCCCGAGCTGATCGACGCGCGCCAGGCGATCGTGCAGCGTGCGTTCGCGTCGGTGCGCGACGCATCGATCAAGGTCTCGCGCTATCGCGGCGACGCGCAACCGGTCGGCGGCGCGGATCGCAACCTCGCGGGCATTCCGTCGATGGCGGCGTTCCGGATGCTCGACTGGCGCGGCGGCGCGGGCGCGCATGTCGATTTCTCGCCGCTGTGTCCGGCCACCGGCGCCCACGCGATGCGTCAGTACACGATGACGAAAACCCGCGCAGCCGAATACGGCTTCGATTACTACGGCGGTTTCACAGCCGGTGCGCGCCATTTGCATCACGTGTTCGCGGCGATTTTCGACCGGCACGATGCGCAGCAATCCGAACTCGCCGGGCAACTGTTGCGCGTGCTGATAAGCGATGCGCGCGCGGCCGGTTATGGCGAATATCGCGCGCATCTCGGCTATATGGATTTCGCCGCCGCGCAGTACAGTTTCAATGAGGGCGCGTTGTTGCGCCTGTCGGAAACGATCAAGGATGCACTCGATCCCGCCGGCATCCTGTCGCCGGGCAAGCAGGGCATCTGGCCTAAAGCATGGCGCAACCGGCGCGGCTATACGTGAGCAGCGGGCTTTGCGCGCAGTTGTTTTCATGGAGGAATATTCGATGAACCGGCGTGCGTTCATGGCGGCAACGACGAGCGTCGCGGCGGCTGCGTTCGGGCCGCTTGCGTGGCATGAACTCGCGCTGCGCGGCGACAGTTCTCACGCGTCGAATACGATCATCGTGATCGATGCGAGCCTCGATCCGGCTGCGTCGGTGTCCGCATTCGCGCGACGTACCGGCGCGCCGGTTTTCGATGTCGGCGGCGGCGCGAGCGATGTCGGCACGCTGTGGTTTTCGACGCTCGCCGCGCGTTTGAACACGTTGCCCGCGCGGTTGATCGGATGCACGCGCGCGTCCGATTACTTCGTGCTCGAACGGCTCGCCGGTCCGTTCGACGCGTGCATCGCGAATGTGCCGTCCATGTCGTCCGACTGGACGCATACCGTCGTCGCTTTCGTGTTCGACAGAAAACCGCTTTGAACAGGCACTAGAATCGATACGCGGGATTTTTCGGATCGAAGCTGGTGTCGTCGAAGGGCTTCGGTGTGATCGTCTGGAAGATGATTTTTTCGAACAGTTCGCCGTCGCTGCCATACGATTCGACCGTGCGGAAATACGGATGACGCAGATCGAGGCCGAGCACTTCCTTCTTCGCGTAGAAGTCGGGCGGGCCGCTCGGGGCTTCGTATGAAAACGCCACTACGCGCACGCCGTCGATGGTGCGCGTGTCCACTTGCGGTGTACGCGCGACGCCCGCTTTCTGATACTTCCTGCCTTCGCCGAGGAACTGCGTCGTCACGTATTCGGTGCCGAGGTCGAGAATCTCGTGATTCGATTGCGCGCGCGCCAGCGAGCCCGTAATCGACGTCCAGATCGGCATCACGCCGAGAATGCCGCCGAGATGGCCGTACATCTCGTCGTTGCGCTTCGATTCGTCGTAGATCACTTCCTGACCGGCATGCGGACTATCGGGCAACCACTTCGCATAGATGCGCAGCGGATCGTGTGCGATGCGCACCAGCATGTGATCGGGCTTATCGGGCCATTGCCCCTTGATGCGTTCCTGACGCAGCATCGTGAACTCGTACGACGGGTAGCCGTCCGGTCCTTCCTGAACGAAACGCGGCACCGTCAGCGGATCGAGCGAGCGGAACAACATATTGAGTTGCGCGTCGTCCATCTTGTCGAGCAGGTCGTTTTGCTGGGCGGCGCGCAGCCATCGAACCTGCTGGTCGAGCGTCAGTTTGCCGACCTGCGATGCAGGCGTGGTGGGCGGCTTCAGCGCACTCGCGGCAACCGGTGCGGCGGCGCCGGCGGCAGCGGGGCCGGAGGCCGCGCTTTGCGCCACGGCGGGCATGGCGGCGGCGATCCAGACTGCACACGTCAGCGACGTGAACAACCGATGAAGCCGGGGTTTCGTCATCGAACTGCCTCCTGATTCGTTAGCGCATTGCGCGGATCGTCGAAGGCACGCAAACCGTGCGCCCGGCCCGGCATCGGGAACCGGCGCGGCGCTCAGTCGGGCTTGTCCTTCGCGAGTTCCTCGTCGCGCAGTTCGCGTCGCAGGATCTTGCCGACGTTGGTCTGCGGCAGCGAATCGCGAAACTCGACCACCTTCGGTACCTTATAACCGGTCAAATTCTTGCGGCAATGCTGGATCACGTCGTCGGTACCCAATGCTGCATTACGCTTCACTACGAAAACCTTCACGCGTTCGCCCTGAGCCGGATCGGGAATGCCGATCGCCGCGACTTCGCGCACGTCCGGGTGCATCGCGATCACGTCCTCGATCTCGTTCGGGTAGACGTTGAAGCCGGACACCAGAATCATGTCCTTCTTGCGGTCGATCAGTTTCATAAACCCGCGCTCGTCCATTAAGCCGATGTCGCCGGTGGCGAGCCAGCCTTCGTCGTCGAACACCTTGGCGCTTTCTTCCGGACGGTTCCAGTAACCTTTCATCACTTGCGGGCCTTTTACGCACAGTTCGCCCGCTTCGCCGATATTGGCCCAACTGTCGTCGTCCTTGCGAAAACGCACTTGCGTGGACGGCGCGGGCAAGCCGATCGAGCCTTCGAAATCCGGCATATTCTTAAGATCGACCGGGTTCATCGACACGATCGGCGAGCACTCGGTGAGGCCGTAACCTTCGGTGATCGGATGCCCGGTGACGGCCTTGAAACGTTCGGCCACCGCTTTTTGCGTCGCCATGCCGCCCGCCATCGCCAGCTTCAGCTTCGAAAAGTCACGGCTGCGAAATTCCTCGTCGTCGAGAAACGCGTTGTACAGCGTGTTGACCGCCGACATGCCCGTCAACGTCTCGTGGCGGATGATCTTCATCACGCGCTTCACGTCGCGCGGATTCGCGATCAGCACATTGCGGCCGCCCATGCCGAGAAAGATCAGCGCGTTCACCGTCAGCGACAGGATGTGATAAAGCGGCAACGGCGTCAGCACGGTTTCGATATCGTCGTTCATCTGGTTCGCGACCCACGCTTTCGCCTGCAACAGGTTCGCGACCACGTTCCGGTGCGTCAGCATCGCGCCTTTCGCAACACCGGTCGTGCCGCCCGTGTATTGCAGAAACGCGAGATCGTGAGGCGCCGGATGCACGGCGGAAAGCGGGCGTTTGGCGCCTTTTTCGAGAGCCTCCACCAACATAACGGATTGCGGCATCGAATATTCCGGCACCAGCTTCTTGATATGGCGAAGCACGAAATTGATCAGCTTGCCTTTCAGGTTCAGACCGTCGGCGAGCAGATCGCCCAGACCGGTGACGATCACGTTTTGCACCCGCGTGCCTTGCAGCGAATCCTGCACGGTCTTCGCGAAATTCTCGAACACGACGATGGTTTGCGCGCCGCTGTCTTTCAGTTGATGCGACAGTTCGCGCACGGTATAGAGCGGATTCACGTTGACGACGATCGCACCCGCTTTCAGCGTGCCGAACAGCGCCACCGGATACTGAAACGAGTTCGGTAACATGATCGCGACGCGGTCGCCGGGCTTCACGCCGACGCTTTGCAGATACGACGCGAACGCGTCCACTTTCTTCGCGAGCGTCGCATACGTCATCTCCGCGCCGACGCTGACAAACGCGACCCGCGCGGCGAACTTCGCGACCGATTCGTCGAAGTACTGCACGAGCGAGTCGTACTGCGACGGATCGATCTCATGGGCGACGTCGGCGGGATACGACCTGAGCCAGATGCCGTCGGTGTTCGGCGCAGGGTGCGCGGCGGACGGCGTGAAAGACGCCGCTTCGGGTTTCGCTTGCGTGATCGGGTTCATCGACAGTCTCCTGAATGTTCTATCGTTCGACGATCGCCACGACGCCCTGGCCGCCCGCCGCGCAAATCGAAATCAGCCCGCGCGCGGTGCCCGCCGGTTTGTCGAGTTGCGCGAGCAGTTTGGCGAGTCCGGCCACGATCCGTGCACCAGTCGCCGCGAACGGATGCCCGGTCGCGAGCGAACTGCCGTTGACGTTCAGCTTCGCGCGATCGATCGTGCCGAGCGCGCCGTCGAGACCGAGTTGCGTGCGGCAATATTCGTCGTCCTGCCACGCGTTCAGCGTACACAACACCTGCGCGGCAAACGCCTCGTGAATCTCGTAGTAGTCGAAATCCTGCAACGTCAGCCCCGCGCGCGTCAGCATTCTCGGCACCGCGTACGCGGGCGCCATCAGCAAGCCTTCCTTTTTGTCGAAGAAATCGACGGCCGCCGTTTCCGACGCGCCCAGCCATGCGAGCACCGGCAAGCCGTGCGCCGCCGCCCATTCTTCCGATGCGAGCAACACCGCCGATGCGCCGTCCGTCAGCGGCGTCGAATTGCCGGCGGTGAGCGTACCCGCGTCGCGGTCGAACACCGGCTTCAGATTGGCGAGCTTTTCGAGCGTGAGATCGTCGCGCAGCGTGTTGTCGCGCGTGAGGCCGCGAAACGGCGTCATCAGATCGTTATGGAAGCCGCGTGCATACGCATCGGCGAGCTTGCGATGACTGTCGTACGCGAGCACGTCCTGCGACTCGCGCGAAATGCCCCAGCGCTTGGCCATCAGTTCGCAATGCTCGCCCATCGACAGGCCCGTGCGCGGTTCGCCGTTGCGCGGCAACAGCGGCTTGAACAGCATCGCCGGGCGCAACCGGCTCAGCGCGCCGACGCGTTGTCCGGTGGTGCGGCCGCGATTCGCTTCGAGCAGGATCTTGCGCATCCGTTCGTTGACGCCGATCGGCGCATCCGATGTCGTATCGACGCCGCCCGCGATGCCGACGTCGATCTGTCCGAGCGCGATCTTGTTGGCGACGAGAATCGCGGCTTCGAGTCCGGTGCCGCACGCCTGCTGCACGTCGTAGGCGGGAGTTTCTTTCGCGAGCGTGGTGGACAGCAACGATTCGCGCGTCAGGTTGAAGTCGCGCGAATGCTTGATGACCGCGCCTGCCGCGACTTCGCCGAGCCGCATGCCATGCAGGTCGAAGCGGTCGATCAGCCCTTGCAGCGTGAAGGTCAGCATGTCCTGATTCGACGCGTCCGCGTAGGCGGTATTCGAGCGCGCAAACGGAATCCGGTTGCCGCCGAGAATGGCGACGCGTCGTACGGCCGGAAGCGGTTGGGACATCGAAAGCTCCTTATGGTTGAGCGTGTCGCTCGAAGTCGGGTGCGTCGGATCGGCGCGGCCGGATCGTGTCGCGACGCCGGATGGTCAGGTCCACTGCAAACGTCCGCGCAGATGCGGCTTGTCGCCGGCCGCATCGCGCACTTCGAGTTCGCGCAAGGTCGTCCCCGGCGACGACGACCACAGCGACACGTCGCTGGGCAGCAGCATCGGTAATTTGAATTCGGCGCTGAACTCCGCGTTCAGCAGCACCTTGGGCGGTTGCAGCGCCGACGCCGCGCGCGCGAACGTCCACATGCCGTGCGCGATGGCGCGCGGAAAACCGAACGCGCGCGCGGTCAACGGATGCAGATGGATCGGGTTGTAATCGCCGGATGCTTTCGCGTAGTCGCGCCCGAGTTGCGCGGGCAGTTGCCAGCGCGCGGCGCGTTGCAACGCATGACGCTCGATCTCCAGCGGCGCGAGCACCGCGCCGCTCGCCGCAATGCCGCGCTTCATATAGACGCTGTCGCCGTCCCAGACGGCTTCGCCGCGTCGATAGATGCGCGTATGCAGCACGAATGCCTGACCTTTGTCGTGACGCAGCAGCGCGCCGAATTCCACTTCGATGCGCAGCACGTCGCGCATATACAGCGGCTGGCGCAGCCGCACGCGGTTGGCGAGATGCACGAGGCCGAGCGCGGGCCACGGAAACGCCGGATCGGTCAGCATCAGCAGATGCAACGGAAAGGCCAGCAAATGCGGATACGTCAGCGGCACGCCATGTTCGGGGATAAAGCCGCAGACGCGCATGTAATGGCCGAGGTCGCCCGGATCGATCAGCGCGGCCTGTCGCACCAGACGCAGCGGCGGCAGACGAGTCGGCCGGTTGCGTTTGAACACGCCGGACAGTGCGCGCGCATAGAGCTTCGATGGCGTCGGCAGCGGATCGACCACCACCGTTTTGGGGCGCACGCCGGCGAGTGTGCTGTGCGGGTTGTCGAGATCGAACGGATCGCGCATCGTCAGACTCCGGTTCCGTTACGCGCCGATCAGGCTTTGACCGCACACCCGGACGATCTGCCCGGTCACGCTCGCCGAGCCGGGATGCGCGAGCCACGCGATGGTCTGCGCGACATCGACCGGCTGGCCGCCCTGGCTCATCGAATTCATCCGCCGCCCGGCTTCACGGATCGCGAGCGGAATCTTCGCGGTCATCTGCGTTTCGATAAAGCCTGGCGCGACGGCGTTGATCGTGATGCCGCGCGCGCGTAGATGCGGCGCCATGCTTTGCACGCGGCCGATCACGCCGGCTTTCGACGTCGCGTAGTTGGTTTGCCCGAGGTTGCCCGCGATGCCGCTGATCGACGATACGCACACGATGCGGCCGTGGTCGCGCAAGGTGCCCGCCGCCAGCAGCGCGTCGTCGATCCGTTCCTGCGCGGCGAGGTTGATGTCGATCACGCTGTGCCACGCGCTGTCGCTCATCTTCGCGATGGTTTTGTCTTTCGTGATGCCGGCGTTGTGAACCAGAATATCGACGCCGTTTTCGTCGAGCGCGGTCGCGATCTGCGCGGGCGCTTCGGGCGCGGCGATATCGAACGACAACGCGGTGCCCGATAGCGGTCGCAGCGTGGCATCGAGCGCATCGCGCACGGCGGGCATATCGATGCCGATCACATGCGCGCCTTCGGCTGCGAGCGCCGCCGCAATCGCCGCGCCGATTCCACGCGCCGCGCCGGTTACGACCGCGCGCTTGCCCGCGAGCGGCTGCTTCCAGTCGAACGGCACAGCCACCGTGTCCGCCGCATCCACCGTGGCCTGCGCGGCGCCGCCTTCGATCCGCACCACCTGGCCCGACACGTACGCGGAGCGCGGCGACATGAAAAAGCGCAGCGTCGCTTCGAGACCGGATTCCGCGCCCGGCGCGACGTACAGCAGATTCGACGTGATGCCGCGCCGCGCTTCCTTGCCGAGCGAGCGCGTCAAGCCTTCGAGCGCACGTTGCGCGGTCCATTGGCGCGGCGTCGCGCAGGTTTCCGGCGGCCGCCCGAGCACGACGATCCGGCCGCATGTGCCGACCGAGCGCAGCGCATCGTGAAAGAACCCGTACGCGGTGTCGAGTTGGGTGATGTCGTCGATACCGCTGGCGTCGAACAGCAATGCGGCGACGCGTGCCTGCGGGCTGTGACCGGCGGCCTCGAAGCGGCCGGTCAGCAGGTTGTGGCGGCTGGCGAGCGGCACCCACAGCCCGGCGCTCGAATGCGCAACGCTGGTGACGCCGATCTTCGCGATCACGTCGGCGAGCGCGTCGAGCAGACGCGGCTCGCGCCCCGCGCCAATCGCGACCATCCCGTCGAACTCGGGACGGTCCGCGCGATAGCGGCGCAGCACTTCGGGCTTCGGCAAACCGAGCGAGCGCGCGACACGCGCGCCGAGCGGCGAGTTCACGAAGTTCAGATACGAGTCGTTCATGTGACGTTGCTCCGCTGGCCGTCGGGTTTTTATAGGAGTGTACGTCCGCGCCGGCGCATCAAGCCCACGTTCGCGGCGTGGGCTTGGCGCGCGGCCAGAGACGGCGGTGCGCCGTCGTGCGGGGTGGCCGCACGGCTCAGGCGGCGAGTTGCATCGCCTTGTCGAGCGCGGCCTGGCGGTGTTTCAGCGCGTCCGCCATGCCGAAGTCCGGCGCGAAGTCGTCGACCTTGACGGCGAGCGCGCCGTAGCGGGCGTAGTCGTCGAGCACGCTGCGCTCGTCGGCGTCGATCAAGCCCTGACGTTGCGCGTCGTCGGTCCATGCGCCGAGCGCGACGAGGCTTTGCGGCATCGGCGGCAGCAGGTTCTGTCTGACGGCGTCGCGCAGCTTCTGGTCGATCGCGTTGAAGCGCGGGCTCAGCGCGAACAGCACTTCGCCGTAGCCGAGTTCGTCGACGTCCGGATGCGGTACATAAGAATCGGACACCAGACGCTCGCGCGCGAGTCCGGGCGTCTGCATCAGCTCGGCGATCTCGCTGCCGAGCGCATCGGACGGCGCGCGATGCGGCATCCCGAACGGAAACGCCAGCGCCCGCACGAGACCGGCCGCGAAGCCGTTCGGATAATTCGCGAGCACGCCGTCGAGCGCTTCCTGCGCGCGGTACAGCGCGTCTTCGACGCCCCAGCGCACCAGCGGCAGATCGGCTTCCTGACGGCCTTCGTCCTCGAAACGCTTGAGTGTCGCGGAGATCAGATAAAGCTGCGACAGGACATCGCCGAGACGTCCGGAGATGCGCTCACGACGCTTCAGGTCGCCGCCGAGCACGAACATCGACACATCCGCGAGCAGCGCGAATGCGGTCGAAAGACGGGTCGCTTCGCGGTAGTAATGGACGAGCGGTCCGTGCGCGAGCTTGGGGCGCTGGATAAAGGCGCCGCCCGTGATGCCGTAGACGAAGCTACGCACCACGTTCGACAGTGTGAACGCGACATGGCCGAAGAACGCGTCGTCGAAATCGTGCAGCGCGCGGGTCCGGTCGGCTTCGCGCGTCGCGGCCATTTCCTTCAGCACGAACGGATGGCAGCGAATCGCGCCCTGGCCGAAAATGATCAGGCAGCGCGTCAGGATATTCGCACCTTCCACCGTGATCGCGATCGGCACCTGCTGATACGCGCGCGCGAGAAAGTTGGACGGCCCCATGCAGATGCCTTTGCCCGCGGCGACATCCATGCCATCGTTGATGACCTGGCGCGCGCGTTCGGTGATGTGGTATTTCGCAATCGCCGAAATCACCGACGGCTTTTCGCCGAGATCGACCGCATGCGCGGACAGGCGGCGCGCCGCGTCCATCACGTAGAGGTTGCCGCCCATCCGTCCGAGCGCTTCCTGAACGCCTTCGAACTTGCCGATCGCAGTGCGGAACTGGCGACGCACGGCGGCATACGCGCCGGTACCGCGCACCGCGAGTTTCGCCATGCCTACGTTCGACGACGGCAGCGAGATCGCGCGGCCGGCGGCCAGACATTCCATCAGCATGCGCCAGCCGTTGCCCACCTGGTCGGCGCCGCCGATCACCCAGTCGATCGGGATGAACACGTCCTTGCCGGAGTTCGGACCGTTCTGGAAGACCGCGTTGAGCGGCCAGTGGCGGCGGCCGATATTGACGCCGGGGTGGTCGGTCGGAATCAGCGCACAGGTGATGCCGGGTTGGTCGTCGCCGCCGAGCAGACGGTCGGGGTCCAGCGCGCGGAACGCTAGGCCTAGCACGGTGGCGATCGGCCCGAGCGTGATGTAGCGCTTGTCCCATGTGACGCGAAAGCCGAGCGTTTCGCGCCCGTCGATCACGCCTTTACACACGATGCCGACATCGGGAATCGCGGCGGCGTCGGAACCGGCATACGGGCTCGTCAACGCGAAGCAGGGGATGTCGTCGCCGCGTGCGAGGCGCGGCAGATAGTGATTTTTCTGCGATTCGGTGCCGTAGTGCATCAGCAGTTCGGCCGGTCCGAGCGAGTTCGGCACCATCACCGAGACGGCGGCGGCCGAGCATCGCGTGGCGAGTTTCATGATGACCTGCGAATGCGCGTAGGCGGAGAACTGTTTGCCGCCGTACTGCTTCGGAATGATCATCCCGAGGAAGCCTTTGTCTTTGATGAATTGCCAGGTTTGCGGCGACAGGTCCTGCCAGATCGCGGTGGTTTCCCAATCGTTCGCGAGATCGCACAACTGCTCGCATTCGACGTCGAGAAACGACTGTTCTTCCGCGCTCAACCGAGCGGGGCCGTAGCCGAGCAGGGTGTCCCAATGCGGGCGGCCGGAGAACAGCTGGGCGTCCCACCAGACCGTGCCGGCTTCGATGGCATCGCGTTCGGTCGGCGACATCGCGGGCAGGATCTTGCGGAAAATATCGAGGACCCGGCGACTGATCACGGTCCGGCGCAGCGGTTTGATCGACAGCAGCAGCGCGGGCAACACGAACAGGATCACGAATACCGTGGTCAGTGCGGGACCGGCGAGGCCGCCGCGATTGACCGCGATCACCCAGACCAGCATGACGCCTAGCCACGTCAGAGCGTTGGCTCGCCAGTAGACGAGCGCGGCTGCGATCAAAACCAGCGCAAGAAGGGTCCACGTCATAAGCTTGTCTCCCGTTTTGTTGGTGCGTTCGATGCGGCGTTCAGGCGTTGTGGTGAAGCGGTGATGCGGTGTTGCTTTCGGGCCGCGATGCGGCGCACGGCGACGCTCGCGCGTGCACGTGGCACGCGTCGTTCAGCGTTCACTTCATGGGTAGCAAGGCTTGCGCCACGCGGCCGGGCGACGTGCCGCTTGTCGCCCGGCGCGTGCGCTCAGGCAACGCGTCGCGTGCCGTGGTGCAAGGATGCGCCTGATTCGGCGCTCGCAGTCGAATGGGTGTCGTGCGCGTCGTCATCGTGCGTTGGGCTCGACGATGCGCCATTCGATGCGTGACTCGATGCGCCGTGTTGCGGCGTGTGCGGCGTGTGTGACGTCTCCGGCGTCTCCGGCGTGGCGGGTGCGGCCGGTGCTGCCGTTGTGTCGGGCTGGCCGTGCGCGGAGGTGTCGGACGTGTCTGACGTGTCCGGTGCGGTTGCGCTCAGGGTGTCGTCAGGGGCGCTGTCGGGGTCGTTGGCGTCGCCGAGCACGGCTGCGAACATCGCCAGCTGGTTGGCGTCGGGCAACGGCGCTTTCAACGCGGCCACCATCAGCGAGGCCAGCCGTGCGATCAGTTGCAGGTCGTTCATCGACTTGCCTTGCGAGAACTCGGACAGCAGGCTGTCGGTATCGGTGCCGGCCAGCACGCCCGACAACGCGCCGATCGCGAAGTGCAGACGCCAGCCGAGTTCCTCGCGCGGCAGATGCGGCAACGCGCGCTGGAATGCATCGAAAAAGCGCAGCGACACCGACTCGTAGTGCGCGTTCAGGAAGTCGCGGATAAACGACGAAGGATCGGTGTACGCGCGGCCGAGCAGCCGCAGGAACGCCTTGCCGCCGACGCGCGGTTCACGCGACAGCCGCAGCGCCGGAATGAACATCGCGCCGAGCACGTGCTCGCAGGTCAGGCGCGGGCCGAGCAGCGCATCGAAACGGTCGAGCAGCTTGAGCCGTTCCTCGTTCAGGCGGTCGAGCCGACGCGACAGCATCGCGTGCATCAGCGCTTCCTTGCTGCCGAAGTGATAGTTGACCGCGGCCAGATTGACCTCGGCGCGTGACGTGATCTGTCGCAGCGACATCGCCTCATACCCGCATTCGACGAACAGGTTTTCGGCGGCATCGAGGATGCGCGTCTTGGTATCGCCGGCGAGCCGGCTGGTGGTACGTGTTGGCATTTTTGCGTCTCCCGCCGGTTTCCCGGCCCGCAAACAAGCAATTGAATTGGCTTTTTAAAACAGCCGTTTTTTTCAGAATAAGAACGAACGTGCGTTCAGATCAAGGCGACATGTCGATGAACTCCTCTAAAGACATCAATCCATACGCGCGTTTTGATCGATTGGATGCAAATCTGACGCGCAATAAAAAAGCCGTTCCGACGGTTAAGTCGGAACGGCCTCGTATTGCTTGAAACTGGGTGATGCGGTTGGCGTGACGGCGGATCGAGCCGCCTGTCTTGCGCTTATTGTGCCCGAGTTTGGCGGACTGCAACAGACGCCATAAAAGCGTTTAGTTCGAACGCTTTAAGCTGCGGGTTTTGACTGCATTCGCCATTCACTCTTTATCGGCGATTCATTCATCGTTGCGCATCGATCAAAGTTGCGCGGCCACCTGTTTCGCCGATTGCGTCATGTCGATACCGCGACGCTCGCGGCTAAATGGAATCAGCGCGGCAATCACGATTGCAACGATGCCGATCACGATCGCCATGATCAAAGCATAGTTGTTGCCGTGCGCTTCGGCGGCACTGGATTGCAACGGCCCGTTTACCGACGCGATCAGGTTGCCGAGTTGATACACGAGACCGGGAAAGGTCGCGCGGATTTCATCGGGCGAGATTTCGTTCAGGTGAACCGGGATCACACCCCACGCACCTTGCACGGAAATCTGCATCAGGAAGGCGCCGAGCGCGAGCAGTACCGGCGTCGACGAAAACGCCCACAGCGGCAGCACCGGCAGCGCGATCAGCGCGGCGATGAAGATGGCGCGCTTGCGGCCGATCTTCTCCGAGATCGAGCCGAAGAACAGTCCACCGACGATCGCGCCGACGTTCAGCGTGATGGTGATCCACGACACCGTGTGCGCATCGAACTGATGCTGCACGCGCAGGAACGTTGGATACAGATCCTGCGAGCCGTGCGAGAAGAAGTTGAAGGCAGTCATCAGCACGATCGCGTAGACCGACAGACCGATGTTCTGCTTCAACGTAGCGATCAGGCCGGGGCGCGTCTTCTTTTCGAGGGTCCGGAAGGCGGGCGATTCGGGCACGTGCGCGCGCACGTAAAGCACCAGCAACGCGGGCAACACGCCGACGAAGAACATGCCGCGCCAGCCGATGTATTGATAGAACAGGCCGAATACGATCGACGCGAGCAGGTAGCCGCTCGGATAGCCGGCTTGCAGCAGACCCGACACGAAGCCGCGCGATTTCGGCGGCACGGTTTCCATCGTCAGTGCACCGCCGACGCCCCATTCGCCGCCCATCGCGATGCCGAACAGCGCGCGCAATACCAGCAAGGTGGTGAGATTCGGTGAGAAGCCGGACAGCAGTTCGAGCAGCGAAAAGCACGCGATATTGACCATCAAGGTCGGACGACGGCCGAACCTGTCGGCGAGCCAGCCGAAAATCAATGCGCCGACCGGACGCATCATCAGCGTCAACATAATGCCGAATGCCACTGCGGGTATTTTGGTGTTGAATTCGGCGGCGATATCTTTCAGAACAAATACCATCAGAAAGAAATCGAATGCATCCAGTGTCCAGCCGAGATAGGCAGCTATCGTGACGTTGCGTTGTTCTCTAGTCCAGCTCATTGAAATGATCTCCTGTCTCTTCCATCCTCGAGCGGTTTATCTGCGATGACAAACCGTTGCGCGGTCCCCGTGCGCCCCGTGGGCACGGGCTCCGACGAGTGTACGCCCGCCGTTAAGCGCCTGCAGGGTTGAATGCGCGCGATATGTGGTAATCCCTGGGCGACACAAGCGGATCAGGATTTTTCTAGCCGGAGATGTCGGTTAAATGTAATTATATGAATTGAAAATTAAAGATTAACGTTCGATAAATGTAATTAAAACACTAAAAGGGAGATTGATTCATGAGCGTATTGCACCTGTGTCTTCTGATTGTCGCGCTACTGCCTTTTCCGTGGACGATGGTGGCGAAACTCAATCGCCGCTACGACAACCGCACGCCGCGCACGTATCTCGCCGGTCTCGACGGATGGCGCGCGCGGGCGCATGCCGCGCATCAGAATGCGTGGGAAGCGTTGGCGTTGTTTACGGCGGCCGTGGTGGTGGCGGGGCAGTCGGCGGCGAGTTCGGGTGGCGCGGGCAATGGTGTCGGCACGCTCTGGTGGCTCGATGCGCTGGCAATCACGTTCGTGCTCACGCGGGTGCTGCACGGCTTGCTGTATCTCGCGAACTGGGCGTCGTTGAGATCGCTGGTATGGTTCGTGGGATTGGCGTGCGTGGTGTCGATGTTTATCGTCGCGCATTGAGCGGTCATCAAGCGACGAAGGATTGTGTGGCCGGAAAACAAAAAACCCCGCAGGCGTTCGCTTTGCGGGGTTACTTTGCTGCTTGAAAACGGTGGTGCCCAGGAGAGGACTCGAACCTCCACGGTGTTGCCACCGCTAGGACCTGAACCTAGTGCGTCTACCAATTCCGCCACCTGGGCACGTTTCAAGCTAGACCAATATTTTAACAAGATAACTCAGCGTGTCAATCGAAACCTTCACAGCGCTTCGTTATCTGTTCGGAACATCGGACATTAAAACTTCATGCCGGAAGACCGCACTGCCAACCCGCCAAACTCTTTCGAGAAGAGCGGGTTACCTTCTAACCTACACAATAATAAAGCCGCCTTAAACGACAAGGCGGCTTTACCTTGAATCTGGTGCCCAAGAGAGGACTCGAACCTCCACAGTGTTGCCACCGCTAGGACCTGAACCTAGTGCGTCTACCAATTTCGCCACCTGGGCAGGTGTCTGTACAAGTTGCTGCACAGCGAAGACCGCAATTATAGCGACAGAAACACTCGTGTCAAGCATTTCGCTTTCGTTTTCGAGATGTTTTGTTTGCGATGCGAAAGCGGTGTTTGCAAAGGCCGCCGAGCCCGTATTGACGGGGCGCGTCGCGTGCAACACGGGTGTTAGAATGCCTCGCAGTAGTTCACGCTTGCATACCGATACAAGGAATGCGGCGCTTGATCTACACGTTGGCGGGCTGCATTCCAAACCTTGGCGTCCGACGTCCACGCAACGAGAAAAAATCATCGACAAGCCCTTGAGCAAATATCCGTATCCGATACCAAGCCGCGAAGAAATCCTCGGCGTGCTGCGCACGAGTGAAACGCCGCTTGCCGCGAACGACATCGCCGAAGCGTTGTCGATCAAGCGCCAGGAGCGCGAAGGATTTTTCAAGCGCTTGGGTGCCATGGAGCGCGACGGCCAGATCCGGCTCGATCAGCGCAATCTCTATCAACTGACTCATCCGTCGAACTTCGTCGCCGGGCGTGTGCAAGGTCATCGTGACGGCTACGGTTTCCTCGTGCGCGACGACGGTCAGGACGATCTGTTCCTGCCGAGCGGCGAGATGCAAAAGGTCATGCACAACGATCGCGTGCTGGCGCGCATCGTGGGTTATGACCGGCGCGGACGGCCGGAAGGGCATATCGTCGAGGTGACGGACCGCGCGAACAAACGCGTGATCGGCCGCCTGCTGAGCGAGAACGGCGCGTTGATCGTCGCGCCCGAAGACAAGCGGATCGGTCACGACATCCTGATCACGCAGAACACCAAGAAGGCCAAGGTCGGCCAGGTGGTGGTGGTCGAGCTGACCGATTTCCCGAGCCGTCATTCGCAGCCGTTGGGCCGCGTGGTCGAAGTGCTCGGCGATATCGACGACCCCGGCATGGAAATCGAAATCGCGGTGCGCAAGTACGGCGTGCCGCACGAGTTCAGCCAGGCCGCGCTCGATGCCGCCGCGAAGCTGCCCGACGAAGTGCGTCCGGTGGATATCCGTCACCGTATCGACCTGCGCGATGTGCCGCTCGTCACCATTGACGGTGAAGATGCGCGCGACTTCGACGACGCCGTTTATTGCGAGCCGATCAAGGTCGGTCGCGGCGACGGTTTCCGTCTGATCGTCGCGATCGCCGACGTGTCGCATTACGTGCATCCGAATAGCGGCCTCGACGTCGATGCGATCGAGCGCAGCACGTCGGTGTATTTCCCGCGTCGCGTGATTCCGATGCTGCCGGAAAAGCTGTCGAACGGTTTGTGCTCGCTGAACCCGAACGTCGATCGTTGCGTGCTGGTCTGCGACATGGTCGTGACCTCGCGCGGCGAAGTGAAGGCGTATCAGTTCTATCCGGGCGTGATGCATTCGGCCGCGCGACTGACGTACACCGAAGTCGCCGCCGTGCTGAAGAACACCAAGGGTCCGGAAGCGACGCGCCGCGCGGCGCTGCTGCCGCAATTGCAGAATCTGTATGGCGTCTACAAGTCGTTGTTCGCCGCGCGCCAGAAGCGTGGCGCGATCGATTTCGACACGACCGAGACGTACATCGTCTGCAATGCGCAGGGCAAGATCGAGCAGATCATCCCGCGCACGCGCAACGACGCGCACAAGCTGATCGAAGAGTGCATGCTGGCCGCGAACGTCTGCGCTGCCGACTTCATGAAGCGCAACAAGCAGCCGGGCCTGTACCGGATCCACGCGGGGCCGACGGCCGAGAAGCTGGAGAACCTGCGCACGTTCCTGCGCGGCATGGGCATGACGCTCGGCGGCGGCGATACGCCGCATGCAAGCGACTACGCCGGACTGATGGCGCAGATTCGCGAGCGGCCGGACGCGCAGATGCTTCAGACCATGCTGTTGCGCTCGATGCAGCAAGCCGTCTACAGCCCGGACAACATCGGTCACTTCGGTCTCGCGTACGAGGCGTATGCGCACTTCACGAGCCCGATCCGTCGTTATCCGGATCTGCTGACGCACCGCGCGATCTACGCCATTTTGCAGGGTCGCAAGTACGCGCCCGAAGCGCCGAACGGCGTGGCGTTGAACACGGCGCTGTCGCCGCGTGCGCGCGCCATGCAGCAGGCCGATGACGAAAAGCGCGGCCGCACGCGCTCGAACAATACGGCGATCTGGGAAGAGCTCGGCTTGCATTGTTCGGCCAACGAGCGTCGCGCCGACGAAGCGTCGCGCGATGTCGAAGCGTGGCTCAAGTGCTATTTCATGCGCGACAAGCTGGGCGAGGAGTACGGCGGGATGGTGAGCGGCGTGACGTCGTTCGGCATCTTCGTGCAACTCGACGCGTTGTTTATCGAAGGTCTCGTGCACGTGACGGAACTCGGTTCCGACTACTTCCAGTACGACGAGATCAAGAACGAGTTGCGCGGCGAACGCACGGGCATCCGTTATCGTCTGTCGGACCGGGTGCGGGTGCAGGTGAGCCGCGTCGATCTGGACGCACGCAAGATCGATTTCCGTCTGGTTCGCGATACGCCGATCAAGCCACCGGGCAGCAGCGCGCGCGGATCGGTCGCGGAGAAGACGATCGACGGTGGTAGCGCGCGGGTTCGTTCGTTGCCGCCGGTCGAAGGCGGCGAGGCGGGTGGTCGTCGCAAGAAGGCGGCGCCTGCGCAATCGCTGGCGGTCAAGGAAGCACGGGCCGCGCGCGGCGCTGCGCGCAAGCACGGCGGCGCTGCGACGAAGTCGGCACCGAAGCCGCAGGCGCGCAAGAAGCGTTGACGCCGGCGCGGATTTCCGCCGGCATGGCGATGCGATCGATGCATCGCCATACCGGCGGCGGTCCGCGTTGCGTCTGAAGTTGGATTGTTTGTTTGGGCCGCGCGCGGAAGGTGTTCGATGACACGTTTCGCGCGCGGTCTGCATTTTCATTCGTCGTTATGTTCAGCAGCGCGTCGTTCGTCGACGCGCGCCATCAAAGGTTGTTTCAGTCATGTCACGTCTCAAGGTTCTTTACGGTTTCCACGCAGTGACCGCACGCATGCGGCACGATGCTTCGTCGGTTGAAGAGGTGTATTACGACGCGACGCGCAAGGATCGCCGGATGACGGAATTCCTGCATACGGCGAAGGAAGCCGGCGTACGTCTGATCGCCGCCGACGAAACGCGTCTGTGGGGTTTGGCGCACACCGAGCGTCACCAGGGCGTGGTGGCGCGTGCCGGCGACATGCCGCTTGCGCAGAATCTGGCCGAGCTGCTGGACGGGATCAACGGCACGCCGTTGTTGCTGGTGCTGGATGGCGTGACGGATCCGCACAACCTGGGCGCATGTTTGCGGGTTGCCGACGCAGCGGGCGCGCATGCGGTGATTGCGCCGCGCGACCGGGCGGTGGGATTGAACGCAACCGCGGCGAAGGTAGCGAGCGGCGCGGCGGATACCGTGCCGTATATCACGGTGACGAATCTGGCTCGCGCGCTGCGGGAGTTGAAGGACGCAGGCGTGTGGATCGTCGGCACGGCTGGGGAAGCGACGGCTAGCGTGTATCAGACCAAGCTGGACGGTCCGGTCGCGATTGTGATGGGCGCTGAAGGGGAAGGGATGCGGCGGCTGACACGTGATACGTGTGATGAGGTTATGCAGATTCCCATGGCTGGGAGTGTTGAGAGTTTGAATGTTTCTGTTGCTAGTGGGGTGGTGTTGTTTGAGGCCGTGCGGCAGCGGATTAAATAAGTCGGGTTTTTGGTTTTTGTTTTTGGTTGTCCCGGTTTGGCCTTGGTTGGTTGTCCCGGTTTCACGTCGGTTTGCCTGGATCGTCCCTGTGCGGGACCGCACCTACTTTTCTTTGCTCGCGCAAAGAAAAGTAGGCAAAAGAAAGCGCGTTTACACCGCCACTCCGTAGCGAGTGGCGTCTATTTATTATCGTGTAGTGGACCGCGCACGATTTGAGTTGTCGCACCGCTTAACTCGGTGACAAGGCAGTCATTCGTTCCGGCTGTTCGCTCCGCGACAGCCGACGGGCACAGCCCCGTCTTGATCTCTTGGCGTCATTCGCGCGCTGCACTCTGTCGGTCACAAAACCCATTTTTCTGGCGTGCGCTGGTATGGTTGCGCGCGCAAAATTCCAGTCCAATCAGAACGTCGAAACCATCGCGAGGACGGGTGAATGCCGCGGGGAAAACCGAGCGTTGGCCCGCTGCCGGAACCGTCCTAATGACGAGCGAATAGTGTGGCGCAACCTGGTTTCGAACCGACACCGGAACCGTCGAAAAGGCCGAAAAATAGCGTGGCGCCAATGGATTTTTGAAGTGGGCTACCGCCGCGAAGCGGGCGGGATGTGCGGGCGCGGGCCACCACGAAAAACCGACCGATCACACAAAACGTGCGCGATCCACTACCCGAAAGTCAGTAGACGCCACTCGCTACGAAGAGACGGTGTAAACGCGCTTTCTTTTGCCTACTTTTCTTTGCGCGAGCAAAGAAAAGTAGGTGCGGTCCCGCACAGGGACGAACCAGGCAGACCAGCGTGAAACCGGGACAACCGACCAAGGCCAAAGCCAAAGCCAAAGCCAAAGCCAAAGCCAAAGCCAAAGCCGAAGCCGAAGCCGAAGCCGAAGGCAAAAACCACCCCAAACCCTTATGCCCCCGCCATCATCTCCTCCCGCCGCGCAGCCCCATCGATCAACACATCCGTTAACGTCACATGCTGCTTCGCAAACCCCTGCGTCGTCAGATCCTTCTCCGCCAGCTCCCGCTGCGCCCGCACGGCCTGCGCAAGCGTCTCCTCCGGCGCTTCGGCGAGCGAATCCACCACCCGCCGGATCGCATCCGGACTATGCACGGGTACATACCACGCGCTCTTCGCCGAGAAATAATCCTCCAGCCCGCCACCGGCAGTCGCAACCACCGGTTTGCCCATCGCCACGGCTTCCAGCATCACCGTAATCCCCGACGCGTGATAGTTCGGATGCAACGGCACCACGATCACATCGGCCCAGTCGTAAAACTCACGCTGCGCGGGCAATCCGTTCACGTTCGTAATCGTCACGTTCGACGGCTTGTCCTGCTGCGCGACCTTGCGACGCGTCGCGATCCGCACGTCATAGGCGGGATCGTTCGCGAAGGCCTTCATCAACGTGCCCCAGTCGCGGTCGCGGTCGTTGCCGATCGCCGCGACCCGCAGCGGACTGTGCGGCTTCCATTCGGTCGCCGGGCGTACCGGGAAATCGTCGGTGTTCAGGCCGTACAGCACGACAGTCGCCTTGCGCCCCCAGAACTCCTTCACCAGCGCGGCATTGCGCGTCGTCAGCGTCGTCAGCATGTCCGCGCGCCGCAGCAGCCAGGTGTAGAAGAGCCGCTTCGGCAAACTCAGGTTCTTCCACAGATCCAGCAACCACACGCTCTGCGCCAGCAATAGCGGTTGCCGCTCCCGCCGCGTCAACATCAGCAGCAACGCCACGGAAAGATACTCGCGCTCGGTATGCGTCCAGATCACATCGGCTTCGGCGAGCGCGGCGCGATTACGGAACGTATGGATCATGTCGAATCCGATCACCGCCTTCAGCCCGCGACGCACCACGCTCAGCAAGCGGCCTTCCGGATGATCGTGCGAATACGTCACGGACAACGCGTCCGATCGCGCATGGTGATAGCCGTAAATGCAGCCGGGCTTTTCGCCGTTGCGAAAACGCCGCGGATCGATTCCGTAATACAGGTGAACGTGGATATTGGTCGGCTTCATGGACTCTCCGTCCGCAAGGTCGCGCGTCGGCGGATAACGAACGCGGCGACGGATCGCGACTCTCGCGGGTGGCTTCGCGCGAACGCGCGCAGGCTGTGGCTTTGCGGCGCTGTCGTGCTGCGCCGGGCTTGCAAGCATCATAGGTTCGCGCGCGCACAGCCACCGTTGGCCAGAGCACATTCACGCAAGACGCGAAGCCTCGCAGATACCGCGCCGACGCACCCGATACAGCGCGATCCGCCATCGTCGATGCGCCCATAACAAGCCAGCGTGCCCCGCACCTGCCGGCAAATTCCGGATTACGGCACACTCTCCGGTAAACTCACGTTTTAGACGGCATTTCGCGCGCGCCACATCGCGTCGCATCGCGCTGACGGTCCGCTCTTATCAGCTCCCATTCGGCTTTAAAGCACGCCCATGACTCAAGACGAACTCAAGCAACTGGTCGGCCAGGCGGCCGCCGATTACGTAACCGCCAACGTGCCCGACGGCGCGGTGATCGGTGTCGGCACCGGCTCGACCGCCAACTGTTTTATCGACGCGCTCGCCGCGAACCGGTCGCGCTATCGCGGCGCGGTGTCCAGCTCGCTGGCGACCACCGCACGGCTGCAATCGCACGGTTTCAAGGTGCTCGACCTGAACGACATCGAATCGCTGCCGGTCTACGTCGATGGCGCCGATGAAATCGACCACGGCGGCGCGATGATCAAGGGCGGCGGCGGCGCGCTCACGCGCGAGAAGATCGTCGCATCCGTGTCCGAGGTGTTCGTCTGCATCGCCGACGCCAGCAAGCGCGTCGATGTGCTCGGACAGTTCCCGCTGCCAATCGAAGTCGTGCCGATGGCGCGCACCGCGATCGGACGTCGCGTGACGGCGTTGGGCGGCGTGCCGGTCGTGCGCGTCACGAAGGACGGCACGCCGTTCCTGACCGACAACGGCAACGAAATCCTCGACGTCAAAGGGCTGCGCATCAGCGACCCGCGCACGCTCGAAATGCATATCAACGCGTGGCCGGGCGTCGTCACCGTCGGTCTGTTCGCAGGACGCGGCGCGGATCTGTGCCTGCTCGGCACCGCGGAAGGCGTCGAAACGATTCACTACACAAAGCGTTAAACGCCGCGCCGCATCGTTGCGGCCATGAAGCAGCAAACAGAAAGCCCGCGCATCGTCCGATGTGCGGGCTTTTTTTATCGCCGCTTTATCCATGCGTATAACGCATGCGAGTTCGATGCGTGGCGCGCATGCGAACCTGTTTCCCCGAAAACGGGGGGATGTATCGCTTATTTCGCGGCGTTCGCAATCGCCTGCGTCATGCGAAGCAGATAATTGTTCAGCGAGAAATCGCGGCGCGCTTCGATTGCGCCCTGGTCCGCGACGCGCTGCGCCAGCGCCGGATCCACGCGCAACATGCCGATCGCATGCGCATAGCCGTCGATATCGCCGGGGGCGACCAGCCAGCCGTTCTCGCCATGCCGCAAGATCTCTTTCACGCCACCCGCCGCCGAGCCGATCACCGGCCTGCCAGCCGCCATCCCTTCGACGATCACGCGCCCAAACGGCTCCGGCTCCGTCGATGTATGCAGGATCGCGTCCATCGCGCGCATCCACGCCGGCATGTCGTCGCGAAAGCCCGCGAAATGCACGCGGTCCGCGATGCCGAGACGTTCGGCCTGCAAACGCAGCGCCTGTTCGTACGCGTGTTCGCCGAACAGCGCCGCGCCGACCAGCACGAGGTGCGCATCAGGCACGCGCGCTAGCATCTCCAGTGCGAGATGCTGACCCTTCCACGGCGCGAGCCGACCAAACAGGCCGACCAGGTACGCGTTTTCGGGTAATTCGAGGCGTCGGCGCAGTGCGGCGATTTCAGCCGGTTCGCGCGGTGCGTTCGAGAACGCGTCCGCATCGATGCCGTTATGGACGATCGGCACCTTCGATACATCGATGCCGGTCAACGCGGAAAACGCGTCGGCGGAAGCCTTCGAATTGGCGACCACGTGATCGACGACGTGCCGCGTCAGCCACCTGACGACCCGCAACTGCATGTTGCCGAAGTGCTCGCGGGTGAGGATGTCATGCAGATACCAGACCACCGGCCGCCGATGCAGCGGCTTGCCGAGTGCGCCGAGCACAAGTGCTTTTTGCGTATTCAGAAACAGCACGTCGAATTGTCGCGCGTGAGCCGCGATCCGGCGCACCTGGCCCAGCATCGCCGGTACTGCGCGCAGCATGCCGAGACCCGGCGCCTGTCGCTTGATGCCCGACACTTTCTGGTTGGTGACCATCTCGACCCGAACACCTAGCGCTTCGAGTCGCGCGCGAAACGGGCCTTCCGATAACAGCACGACTTTGCCGCGCGCCGCGCAGCTTGCCGCGAGCGGCAGCAACGCGAATTCGGCACCGCCTAGCTGGCCGCTCTGATCGACGAACAACACACTTGGCGAAGTACTTGCATCGTGCGATGCGGTGGACGACGCGCGAGTGTCAAGCGGGTGGTTTGTGTGATCGAGAGTGTCCGCGCCCGACAGCGTATGCATCGCAGAAAGCGGATCGTGCGCGATGCCGCCGTCCTGCGCGAGCGCATGAGCGAGCGGCGCGGATAGCGGATGGCCAGACGCGCTGGCAAGGGAGCTTGCGACTGAGTTGGCAAGCGGGCGACGCAGGTCCGAAGCATTCATCGTGATACGCGATTCGTGAAGGTCATGAAGCGGCTCGAGAGGCGGATCGTCATCGCGACGCATAAAACGGTCGACTGCCCGAGCGGCGAAATATGCCGTAAAACAGGCACTAAAACCGTTTTTAGCGAGCGCAGTGCCTTCGCCTCATCCAATGGATGAAGAGTGCGCTGACGAGGCTTCATTATTCGCGGACTGTCGCGCTTTTAGTGTGGTCGTGCGCACGCACGGGAGAGGATGCCGCCCTTACACTGAGTCGCATCAGTGAACCCTTGCATGAATCCTTTTAGCAGGTGATGAGATGAAAGTGGCGATCGTGCACGACTGGCTCGTCGCACCCGGCGGGGCCGAGAAAGTGCTCGAACAGATCATTCAGTGTTTCCCCGATGCCGACCTGTTCAGCCTCGTGGATTTTCTGGAAGACCGCACGCCGGTGTGCGGCAAACCCGTGGCGACGTCGTTCATCCAGCATTTGCCGTTCGCACGTCGTCGCTATCGCGCGTATCTGCCGTTGATGCCGCTCGCGGTCGAGCAGTTCGATCTGTCTTCGTACGATCTGATCATCACGAGTTCGTATGCGGTCGCGAAGGGCGTGCTGGTCGGACCCGATCAGACGCATGTGAGTTACGTGCATTCGCCGATGCGTTATGCATGGGATTTGCAGCATCAGTATCTTCGCGAAGCGCGACTCACGCGCGGACCGAAATCATGGCTGGTGCGCTGTCTGCTGCACTACCTGCGCGGTTGGGATTCGCGATCGGCGAACGGTGTGGACCGGTTGATCGCGAATTCGCATTTCGTCGCGCGCCGGATCATGAAGACGTATCGACGCGATGCCGCGGTGGTGTGTCCGCCGGTCGACGTGCACAAGTTCGACGTGTGCGCGTACAAGGACGATTTCTATCTGACTGCGTCGCGGCTCGTGCCTTACAAACGCATCGATCTGATTGTCGAAGCGTTTACGGCGACCCCGCATCGCAAGTTGATTGTGATCGGCGACGGCCCGGAAATGGCGACGGTTCGCGCGAAGGCGGGCCCGAATGTGACGATTCTCGGCTACCAGCCGTTTGCGGTACTGAAAGAACATATGCAGCGCGCGAAGGCGTTCGTATTCGCGGCGGAAGAAGACTTCGGCATCGTCGCGCTGGAAGCGCAGGCGTGCGGCACGCCGGTGATTGCATACGGCAAGGGCGGTGCGCTGGAAACGGTGATTCCGCTCGGCGAACCGCAACCGACCGGCGTGTATTTCGCGCGGCAGTCGGTGGCTGCGGTGATGGATGCGGTGGATCGATTCGAGCGTTTTGGCGAAGCGATCACGCCGGCCGCGTGTCGCGCGAATGCCGAGCGTTTTTCGGCGGGCGCGTTCCGGCATGCGTTTATGGTCGAAGTGACGCGGACCATCGCAGCGGGCGGTGCGCGTCAGCGGATCGAGCGGGAGACCGAAGAAGTGGCGTGGCCTGGGGACCCGGCACAACAGGGTTCGATGTGGGGACGCTGACAGTCGCCTGATGCAATGCCTGCCGGCGCAAGCGGTACGACGCCGGTGAAGGCGTGCGTACGCGCTGTCACGTCGTCGCATCGTAACGGAGGCGGATCGCGGGGCAGCGCAGGCGGTAGAAGAGCAGGGAAGCAGGGAGTAGGAGTTGACACGTTGCAGCTGCGGTTGGGGACGTGGAATACGTGCTGCCACAAGACGGAACAGTCGACGTGAGCGGCGAACAAGAGAGAACCGTAGCGGCAATCCATTACAACCGAGAGTCGCTGTGCCGGGGTGGTTGAGTGCACACGTGACAGACGACATCTGGACAAGGAAGAATCGAAGGACATGAACGCCGATCGCCTGCCGGGCCAAATGCCCGAACTAGCCGAGACCTGGGCTGCGTTACAGCTTCAGGTTGGTCTGAAACCCATTCGCAGCGAGAAGGATTATCAGAAGATGACCCATCTCGCGAGCGATCTTACCGAGCATCTCAACGGTGACCAGGAGAGTCCGCTGGCGGACCTGTTTGGGATCGTGAAGGAGTTGATTGGGAATTGGGAAGCGCGCAACGTGACGTTGCCGAAAGCGGAGCCGCGGGAGGTGTTGCGGCATTTGCTGGAGACGCATGGTCTGAAGCAGAAGGACCTGGCGCCGATTGCTTCGCCGACTGTTATTAGCGATATTCTGGCTGGGCGCCGGGCTATTAGCAAAAATGTGGCTAAGGCGTTGGCGGTCAGGTTTCATACAGATGTGAGTGTTTTTATCTGATTTGCTTTTGCTTTTTGCCTTTGGCGGGAATGTCGGTTGTTTGTGTGCGTCCAGTTCTCGCGCTGGGGTGCCTGGAGCGCCCTGGTGTGGGGCTGGATGTTGTCGTTTGTTGGTTTTGATTTGGTTTTTGGGTTGTCGTGGTTTTACGCTCGGTTGTCCCGGTTTCTCGTCGGTCTGCCTGGATCGTCCCTGTGCGGGACCGCACCTACTTTTCTTTGCTCGCGCAAAGAAAAGTAGGCAAAAGAAAGCGCGTTTACACCGCCACTCCGTAGCGAGTGGCGTCTACTGACTAACGGGTAGTGGACCGCGCACGATTTGAGTTGCCGCACCGCTTGCCTTGGTGACAAGGCAGTCATTCGTTCCGGCTGTTCGCTCCGCGACAGCCGTTGGGCACAGCCCCGTCTTCATCTCTTGGCGCCATTCGCGCGCTGCACTCCGTCCGTCACAACACCCGTTTTCCTGGCATGCGCCGGCCGGTTCTCGCGCGCAAAATTCCCGGCAACTAGGAACGTCGAAACCATCGTGAAGTCGGGTGAATGCCGTGGCGCAAATCGGGCTTTGAGCCGGAGGCTGGAACGGTCGTGGGGACATGCAAATCGAGAGGCGCAAACCGGGCTTCGGAGCCGACGCCGGAACCGTACAAACGACAGGCGGATGCTGTGGCGCAAACTGCGCTTTTGGCTGGACGCTTGAACCGTCGAACAGGCGGGAGAGTGACGTGGCGCAAATGGGTTTTTGAAGCAGGCTACCGCCGCGAAGCGGGCGGGATGTGCGGGCGCGGGCCACTTGGAAAAACGGACCGGCAACTCCAAACGTGCGCGGTCCACTACCCGTTCTGAAAGGACGCCACTCGCTACGGAGTGGTGGTGTAAACGCGCTTTCTTTTGCCTACTTTTCTTTGCGCGAGCAAAGAAAAGTAGGTGCGGTCCCGCACAGGGACGATCCAGGCAAACCAGCGTGAAAACAGGACGCGCACACCGAGCCATGAGCAACCAAACCGGCGCAAGCCAGCGTGAAAACAGGACGCGCACACTGAGCCATGAGCAACCAAACCGGAGCAAACCAGCGTGAAAACAGGCCAAGCACACCGAGCCATGAGCAACCAAACCAACAGCAACCCAGAACAACCCACAGCAAATCAGAAAATGAAAAAAGGCTTCGCTTTTAAAAAAAAGCGAAGCCTCAAAGAAAAACCAGGAACCAAAAAAACCAGAAACCCAAAACGACCAACAATCAAAAACCAGGAACCAAACCAGACCCCTTCCTCACCGCCGCTTCGTATTCCCACCATCCGGATCGGAAGCCGAATACGTATACGCATAAGCGTAATCATAAGTCCCAAACTTCCCACCTGATTTCGCCGGCACGGCATTCATCACCCCGCCGATCAACCGGGCCCGCGCGCGTCGCAACTTCTTCAGCGCTTCGCTGACGTTATGCTCCGTATGCATCCCCGCCCGCATCACCATCACCGTCGAGCCGGCGATATTCGCCACGATCGCTGCGTCGGCAACTGCAAGCAACGGCGGTGTGTCGACGATCACCAGATCGAACTGCTGCTCGAACCGATGCAGGATCTCCGCAAATCGCGGCGACGTCAGAATCTCCGACGGGTTCGGCGGATAGGCGCCCGCAGCAATAAAGTGCAGCCCGGCAACACCGGTCACGCGTGCCGCAACTTCGAGATCCATCTGCCCGGTCAGCAGCTCGGTCAAGCCGCCATTCGGCGAACGCCCCAGATACTGCGCGAGACGTCCGCGTCGCAAGTCGGCATCGATCAGCAACACCCGCTTGCCCGATTCCGCAATCAGCGCGGCCAGGTTCGCACACAGGAAACTCTTGCCGTCCGACGGAGCCGGACTCGTGAATGCGACGATCCGGTTAGGCGCATCGATCAGACCGAACTGCAACGTCGCCCGCAAGCCGCGCAAACCTTCCACCGACGAATCGAACGGATGCGTCTTCGCCAGCAACGGACGCATCGGACCCTTCGCCGAAGGAATGATCGTCTGCGTGCCGACGGGTTCGTGTGCGGTTCCCGTGTGACTCGACGTCGTCGAACGCGGCACGATCATCTGCTTCAGACGGTCGAAACCGGTCACGGTCGGGGCTTCCGGCACGGTCGTCGAACTCGGTCCCACCGACGAACCCAGACGCGGTGCCTGCGCACCTTGCAGCGCAAGACGCGTCGCGCTCATCAGACGGTCGCTGCGCGCCTGCTCGGCACTGAACGGAATCGAACCGAAAATCGGCATCTGGAAACGACGCTCGACAAACTCCGGATCCGATACGCCCGTGAAGAACGTGCGACGGCAAAACGCGAACAGAATGCCGGCGATGATCCCCAGCACCGTGCCCGCCGAAATGATCAGCGCGGACTTCGGACGCACCGGCGCGGAAGGGACCAGCGCGTCATCGACGATATGCACGTTGCTGACCGTGCCGGCGCGCGAGATCGACAGCTCCTGCGTCTTGTTCAACAACGCAACGTAGATGTCCTCGGCCACTTTCGCATCGCGTTGCAACGCAAGGGCTTCGCGTTCCGAACCCGGCAATGTGGTGAAATGGTCCTCGAAACGGGCCTTTTCACGCGCCATCGCCGCAAGTTGCGCATCGACGGTCTGCACTTCCTGACTTTCCGCCGTGAAGCGCTGCAACAGTTGCGCACGTGCCACCCGCAATGCAGCGATCTGACGTTCGTACTCCAGTCCGCCTTGCAGATACACACCGGCTTCCTGGGTCGGCTGGAACGAACCGGCGCGCTGCTGATACTCGGACAATGCGGTTTCCGCACGGCGCACTTCACCGCGCAGACGCGGCAGTTCGCTGTTCAGAAACGACAGCATCCGGCTCGCTTCTTCCTGTGCGCGTTCGGTCCGTTGCGCGATATACGATGCGGCGACCGCATTCGTGATCGCGGTAATCGCATGCGGATCGGTGCCTTGATACGACAGTTGCACGACGCCGGTTTCACGACCCTTTTCGCCGATCTGCAAACCCGTGGACAACGCCGCCACCGCATCGAGCTGGTTGTAACGCTCGACGTTGAACTCGGTGCCCTGACGTGCGACCAGCGTCTTCACCAGCATCGTGACGCCGCTGCCCGTCGCGGTTTCGCTGGCCGTGCCCGTCAGCAGTCTCGCGCCTGCCTTGTCGAACAGTTCGTAATGGCCGTCGCCGAGCGCGCGAAGCGTCAGCGGTGCACCTTCGAGCAGCTTGGGCACCGTGATCGAATCGACCTGAAACTGCTCGCCGCCCCATGCGTACTCGTCGAAGCCGAACGGTGCCGACATCGGCTTGCCGGGCTCGGCGAAAAACGCCCAGATCTTGCCGAGAAACGGCATCGTCTTCGGACCGGCCTTGAAGTTCAGCTTGAACTCTTCGATGACCGGTTCGACCACGGCACGGCTGCGCATGATTTCGATTTCGGCGTCGGTGCGCAGGGTCGGCGTGGCCGGTGTCAGCGAAATCGCCTGCTGTTGCTGATTCGTGCCGCCGCCATTAGTGCTGTTCTGCGTTTCGACCTGAATCAACGCATCGGCCGAATAGATCGGTGTCGCGAGGCGTGTGTAAATCACCGCGGCGAGAATCACCGCGGCGGCAATGCCGATCACCCACCAGATCTGGTCGATGACGACGCGGACCAGATCGCGCATCACCGCGTCCTCGTCGCTGCCGGGCGATGGACTGTGGTCAAGCATGTCATACGTACTCATGGTTTAGCTCCGTCGCGAGGCGGACTCCGGTTGCACAATTATTTGGAAAGCTGCCACGTGTAGAACAGCGTTTGAAGCGTCGGCGTGATCTGTTCGAGTGCGCGGTTGAAGCGGGCGGCATTCGACACCTGCACGTACACCACGTCCTTCGGCTGCAATTCGAACTTCGTCATCAGCATCAACGCGTCCACCTGCGTCATGTTCAACTGGTACACGTCCGGCGTGAGCGTCTTGTCCGCACCGCGAATCACGTAGACGAAACGCGGATCGCCGGTTCGCACGTCGAGGCTGCCCGCACCCGTCAACGCATCGGCCAGCGTCAGGCGGCCACGGTTCATCGGCAGCGAGGTCGGGCGGGTCACTTCGCCAAGCACGAACACGCGGCTGTTCGACCGGTCCGGCACGTCGATGATGTCGCCGTCCTGCAACAACACGTTCTGCTGCGGATCGCCGGTTTCGAGCAGCGATGCCACGTCAACCGTATAGCGCTTGCCGTCACGCGTGACGCCGACGTTCTGCAAATCCGCATCCGTCAACGCACCGCCCGCGCGGTTGATCGCATCGAGCACGCTCAGCGGCGCATCCGTGATCGCTTCTGATGCCGGTGCGCGCAGATTGCCCGTCACCTGCACCGACTGGCTGTTGAAGCCGGACACACGAACGTCGAGTTGCGGTTCGCGAATCGTCTTCGACAATGCCTTCGTCAACGTTTCCTGCACCTGAGCCGCCGTCTTGCCCGTCACCTTCACACGACCCACACGCGGGAAGAAGATCGTGCCGTCGTTCGCGACCCGCACCGTCAGCCCGCTTTCCGGACCGCCTTGCGATACGGTCGCGCCGATCACCGGCACCGGGTTCTGACCTTGCGTCGGTGCGACGCCGGCCGAGCCGGTCGGTGCCGTCGGCAGCGGCGGCACCGCCGACGACGACGTCGCGCCCGTCAGTTCCGGGTGATCCCAGACGATGATCGTCAACTGATCGCCGATTCCGATGTCGTACTTGTACTGCCGGCGGCTCGACGATGTCAGGCACGACAACGGACACACGGGCGGCACGGCCGCTGCGCGAACCTGCTGGAAGTAACCGACGTCGATCGTGTGGACCGGAAACTTCTCCGCGGTCTGTTGCGGAGGCGCTGACGGCTGCAGCCGATCGGTATCCAGGTATGGCCCCGGCGCCAACTGACAGGCGGACAGGGAAAGGGCCGCGACCCCCGCGGCAATCGTTTTGATGTTCATTTTGTGGTCCCTCGCGTGATGACACGCTTCGCTGGTCTTTCAGCGTGTCGCCTCTTGCCATGCTCCGCGCATTGCGCGTACGCCGACCCACCATTTGTGAAGCGCAAGTGCTAGCCCGTCGCCCGCGAGCGCCAACGTCACCGCACGAACCAACCCCGGGTCCGCACGATTGCCGATCAGCGTCGAATAGACGACGAACGCCCAGCGGCCCGGAGGCGTCAGGTATTCGCACATGATGAGTCGGAGGTTGAACGACGCGTTGTAGAACGCCGCGTCGTTGAAAGTGTGCCGCTGGTCTTCATCGCTGCGCGGCGCCGGATAATGCTCGACCCGCAACGCCGGGTCGTAGATCAGCGTCCAGCCGCGACGCTGCACGTCGAGGCTGAATGCGAGTTCGCAATGCACCTGCGCGCCGGTGCCGCGCAAACGCGGATCGAAGCGCAGCGTGCCGATCGCTTCGCGGCGAAACGCCATGTTCACGCCTTTGAGCACCTGCACTTCACGCGGGCCGCCGTGGCCGATGTGGTGATTGCCGATCATCCGGCCATACCAGCGCACCAGGCCGACAAGCGGCTTTTCGCCTTGCAGGATGATGCCGCGCTCATGCACGTTGTCGCGCCCACCGATGCCGCCCAGCGCGGGATCGCCGCCAAACGCGCGCGCGATCCGTTCGACCCAGTCGGGATGCGGCGCGGCGTCGTCGTCGGTGAAGCAGAGCACATCGCCCGTCGCGCTTTCGATGCCGCGGTTGTACGCGGCCACCACGCCCGGTGTGGTGACATGCGCGATGCGCAGGCGTGCGTCGGGTTGTACTGCATGTCGCTCGCGCAGAAAGTCGAGCGTCTGATGGTCGTCCTCGCGCGCTATTACGATGACTTCGTCAGCGCGTCTGATCTGTTGATCGAGTGCTGCAAGGCAGCGCTCGAGGTCTTTGGTACGCCGGTAAGTCGGCACTATCACGGACACGTTCACAATCGTTCCCCGGGAGTCCTGTTCAGTACGCATTGCGGCCGACAAAACCCTTGAAGATCGTGATGAACACGATCCGTATGTCGAACCAGAACGACCAGTTGTGGATATAGAAAAGATCGAACTTGACCCGCGTTTCCATCTTCTCGACTTTCGTGGTCGCGCCGCGATAGCCGTTGACCTGCGCCCAGCCGGTGATGCCCGGTTTGATCCGGTAGCGATGCATGTAGCCGTAGACGAGGTCTTTGTAGAGATCGTCGTGTTCGACGGCATGCGGACGCGGACCGACCACCGACATCTGGCCGAACAGCACGTTGATGAATTGCGGCAGTTCGTCGAGACTCGTGCGCCGCATGAACGCACCGAGTGTCGTCACGCGTTTGTCGTGACGTCCGGCCTGGGTGATGTGGCCGGCCGTCTCCTTGTGCACGTGCATCGAGCGGAATTTGTAGATCCCGAACGGCCGTCCATCGACGCCTTTGCGGGTCTGCTTGAAGAACACCGGACCGGGCGACGTGAGCTTGATCGCGATCGCCAGTGCGATAAACACCGGTGACAGCGCCATCAATGCGCACAACGCGAACAGCCGGTCGAAGATCAGCTTCGGCCACATTTGCGGCGATGCGATCGGCGTGCCGCTCAGGTTGATGGTCGGCAGGCCGAGCACATCCACCACCGCGTGATTGAACAGCGACAGGCTGCGGACATCGGGTATGAAGCGCAGATTCACGAAGTCGTGCCGGAACGCGCGCGTGAAGCGGTAGATCGTGTGTTCTTCGGAGAGCGGCAACGCAAGCCACACTTCGTTGATGTGTTCTTCGCGGACCTTCTTCGCAAAGGCCTCGACGTCGGTGAAGACCGGCAACTTGCCCATCTTCGCGCCGGCCGCGCCACCGGCAGAACCGGACACGTCGATGGTCGTATCGAACACGCAGGCGGGCTTGAAGCCGGCTTGCGGGGCATGGTCGAGATGCGCGAGCAGCATCCGCGAGAAACCCGGCGCGCCGACGATCGCCACCGTGCGGTAATTCAGGCCGTGGCGTCGAACCACATGCAGCAGCAGATGCACGATGCACTTGGTCACGACGATCAACACGCCGCTGATCAGCGTCGAATAGCCGAACCACAGACGCGATAACGCATCCATCCTGTGCAACGTAAAAACCAGTACCAGACCCGTCACGCTGACGATCGACCATGCGATCACCACGCGTCCGAGCATCGCCGGCAACGACTTGCCGCGCCATGTTTCGTACACGCCGAAAGCGGGGAACAGCAGCAGCACCAGTACGCAGTTGAACGCGATCAGGAGGCGCTCGATGTCGGTCAGTGCGATCGGCGTCGAAAAGCGCATCCAGTGGGCGATCAACGCGCCCATGATCACGAACAGTGCGTCGAGGCACCGCGCAGTATTCCTGAACATAATGAAAATTACCTTGTCGACGGGGTGATGCCGAAACCTCGGCAATACTTCGCGAGTCGCGAAGTATTGTTTCAGTTCACCGTTTCGGCTTGACGCAGACGCGGCAGCAGTCGATCGAATTCGCGTTTCACGAGGCCGTAGCATTCGCATGCACGTGCTTCGAGACCCTTGCGATCGAGTACCTTGATATGGCCGCGGCTGTGATGGATCAGCCCTTCGTCGTGCAGCTTGCCGGCTGCCTCGGTGATGCCTTCGCGACGCACGCCGAGCATGTCCGCGATCAACTGCTGCGTGACCGTCAGATCGTTCGACGCAACACGGTCGATCTCGATCAGCAGCCAGCGGCACAGCTGCTTGTTCAGCGAGTGATGGCGATTGCACGCGGCGGTCTGCGCGACTTGCGTCAGCAGGGCGTGCATATAAAGAAGCATCAGGCGGCGCAGGAAGTCGGAGCGTGCGAACTGTTGCTTGAGGATCTGTGCGCTCATCCGGTAGGCGAAGCCCGAGCACTGGACCTGAACGCGGTTCGGCATGGTTTCGCCACCCGTCAGGACCGGCACGCCGGTCATGCCTTCACGCCCGACCGCGGCGATCTCGACCGAACTGCCGTCTTCCATCGTCGACAGCATCGAGATGATCGCGGTCGTCGGAAAGTACACGTGATGAATGCGTTGTCCCGAATCGCAGAGCAACTGCTCGGTGCGCAGATGGACGAGTTCGAGATGCGGTGCAAGTGCTTGCCATTCATGCGACGGCAAAGCGCCGAGCAAATGGTTGCCGTGCAGATCGGATTGAAGTGTCAACATGATCGGTCCTCGCGTGAAACCACGCATTACGCGGTCTCTTGTTTTGACCCGGTCGCTGCACCCTTTACGATCCGTCGCCTGGCGAGCGACTATGGGTTGGCAGTGCCGGCCCCGGTATTTGGCCTGGCGTCATCGCGGTTGTGTTGTGACTGCTTTGCGGTGACGTCTGTGTTGCGACTCTTACTTAGCGAGGAGCGTGCCATGTGGCCTTAAAACGAGCACTGGTGCGGCGCAGCGTAAAACACGTGTGCTTCCGAACCCGCAAACTGCAAGTTTTTGTTTCAAATCTGTACATCTTCGTTTGGCTGCGATAGCCGGGCGGTGAGACGTTACGGGATCGCCCTCGAATACGCGAAAGAGTGAAGGGTGGCGTGCTGCATGGGTCTTGAGGCAGTGGTTCCTATGTGGGCCTGTCTGTTTAGGTGACAAATGGCTCCGATCACTGGGTCTGCCGGAAATGATTCACTTGTGTTCCACAGCGATTGTTCGCTTCCGTACGGACCGATTTTTGTCGCAAATCGTGAAGGGTACTGATGGAATACCCGTTGGTATCGGAAGCGCGTGTGCGATTGACCGCATCGCAAGGCGCGATGCGGTTCTTCGCAAAGTGGTGGGTTGGGCCGAACAGGTTAACCGTAGAAAACAGGGGTACGTGTATTGATCGCGCGAACTTCGCCTTGTGGCGCGCGCGGTGTTTCGCCGGTGTGCGTGAGACCGTTGGATGTCCCCACGTTTTGTGTACAGATTGCGAGAAGCGGCACGATCACCGGCCGGTTCGGCGCAAGATGAAACCAGTCGCGTGCCGCGCGATAACGATCGTCGGCGATATGCACGAAGCGCGCGAAGCGTTGCGCTTCGATCACCAGTTGCCAGCCGTCGCCGATGGCTTCGAGTTGCACCGTCAATCCCACATCGTAGCGTTCCTGCGCGCTACGTTCGGTCAGGTGGAACGATTCGGCGATGACGGTGCCGTCGTCGGGATCGCGCAGTGTTGCAATTGTGATGTCGTGCGCGCGTGGACCGAATCGATACGCATGCGTGAAGTCGAAAAACTGGCCCAAGAGATCGGCTGCCGACACGCGTTCGGTCGTACGGGATAAAAGTTCGACTACACGGAACGCGGACACCACCTTCACCGCGCCATCACGGAGACAGACGAGTTCCAGTTGTGCGCGCAACGGTTGGTCGCGCTCATTGATCAGATGAAGATCGAGCCCATTCAGGCCTTCGTCGGTGATCAGCAGCTGAACCGGCTGCAAGGTTTGCGCGAGTGCATGCCAGCCGCTCTTCGGCCTGCCGGTCGAATCGATCAAGCCCCAGCCCGCGCCGGGCCGCAGATCCTGTAACTGCCACACCAGTGCGCCCGCGCAGGTCGACGCGTCGCGCCGCCATTCCGCAAACGTTTCGTGCATGACCTCCGCGACCACCGCGCGCGACAGGTCGAGATAGCGTTGCGGATCTTCGTATCGCAGACGCGCGGGCTCGACGCGATATACCGTCTGAAGATAGAAGTCGCGGACGTCGTCGAAATCCCAGCTCGCGCCGGGGTCGCGCGGCGACGCGGCCTTCCATTTCGGGTCGTGGACGTGGATCGTGCCGAGCGCATGATTCAAAGTTGCATCGTCGGGCACGTTCGCGAACGCGAGGCACTCGGAAGCGAAGCGCACTTCGGCGCGTCGCGCGTCGTCGAGCGGACGCTGATACGCGCCGACGCCGTAGTAATGCGTGACGCCCGTGCGCGTCGAAAACGGCCAGCTGCCACCGGATGGCGAATGCGCGACATACGGCACGTCGGGCCGTTCGCGCGCGACGATCGCGGGCAGACGTTCGGTGAACAACGGTTGCGCGCGCATCGACGGGGGCAGGCCGAGCATCGCCGCCTGCTGCTCGATCTCGCTGCCGCCGCACAGTACCGCGAGCGATGCGAAGCGGCGCGTGCGGGCGACGAACTGCACGGCTTCGCGTTCGGCGGACGCGATAAACGCGTCGTCGGTCGGGTAATCGAAATTCGCAAATGCGAACTCCTGCCAGATCAGGATGCCGAGTCTGTCCGCGATTGCATAGAAGTTGTCCGATTCGTACAGCATCGTGCCGCCGATCCGCAGCATGTTCAGGCCGGCGTCACGTGCGAGCGTCAACGTATGGGTCAGTTGCGCATCGGTGCCGGTGAGCGTGGCGAGATCGGCATTGGTCCAGCACGCGCCGCGGCAGAACACGGAGGTGCCGTTGATCCGCAAACCGAAGCCTTCGCCGTCCGCGCCGCGTTCCACTTCGATGCTGCGAAACCCGACCCGTCCGAGCGGATGATGCCGTTCACACGATTCGCGTGAATCGCGCGATTCGTCGAAGTCGTGCTGAAGTTGCAGCGTCACGTCGTGCAGCGTCGGCGAGCCGTGCGTATGGGGCCACCAGCGCGGCGCATGCGCGACCCTGAGCCTGCCCCTCAACGTATGCGCGTCGAGCCATTGCAGCGGCGTATGCGCGCCCGCGCAAGCCAGCATCGCGGGTGGTGCGTCGGGATGCGGATGAACGAAGCGCAGCGTCAGCGACACGATGCCGTCGTCGCCTTCGAGCGACGTGGACAGATCGACGGTATCGAATGCATCGGGCGCGTCGCCGAGCAACTCGACCGGCCGCCACGGACCGGCTGCCTGTATCGGCGGGCACCAGCCGGGCATATGACCGAGCGCGGTCGTGCGCAGATTGCGAAGCGTCGGTGGATTGACGAGGCGCGGGCGCCAGCGCGCGCGACCGCGTCGGGCGGCAAGCGCAGGCGCGAGCGAGCGGAAGCACAGCGCGAGTTGCACGCTGCCGTCGAGCATGAGATCGAGATCGTGCGCGACGAACATCGAATCGGAGTCGAGCACGCGCACGCCGTCGAGCCACACCTCGGCGAGCGTCGCCAGGCCGTGCAGACGCAGGCGTCGCGAACCGTGTCCGTCGAGCGTGACGCGATACCAGTGATCGTCGAACGCGAAGGCGGGCAGATTCGCCATGTCGAGCTTGCCTGCCGCGCGCCATGCGCCCGCGACCGTGCCCGGCACCTGCGCGGCGATCCAGCCGCTGGCGGGCCAGTCGGCCGGTGTCGCGCAACGTCCGGCGGGCATGCTGACGCATTCCCAGCCGTGTTCGACCCGGCGGGGCCAGAGATCCTGATGCGCGGTATCCGTGAACCCGCGCATGTCGCTATCCGCGCCCGACGCGCCGTGTCCGGCATACGGCGGTGCGAGCGTGGACAGACCGGACGGCAGTGCTCGCATGTGAACCTTGCTTGTCGGCCGTGAAAACCGGCTCTGAAAATCGGCGCTGAACTGCGCAGCGTGAAACCCTCGATACCGCTACGGCGTCATCGTTGGTGCGACTGCGGTGACGGCGACCGCTTCAGCGGCCGCCGTCGCACGTGTCGCCTCGATCAACTACATCGTCACTACAGCACCAGCGCGGCGAGCGGCGGCAAGGTCCGCTCGTACGCGCTTTCCAGCACGTCGAAGCAGTCGTCGCACAGATCGCGGCGGCGTCGCGCGATCGCGCGCACCACGCGGAACTGCATCACCATCGCTTCGGCGGCGATGCTTTGCGCGGCGGCCGGAATCGACGCCGGCATGTCGAAGCCCTGATCGGTCAGCCACAGCAGATACTTCGACAGAAACTCGAAGTTCGAGCCGAGCTGGCGCATCAGGTTGAACGAGTACGGATGGAAATACGCTTCGCCACGTTCGAGCAGCATCTCCAGATGTTCCGGAAACGCGGCGCGCCACGCGGAAATCGGGTTATGCAACGGACGCCGCGACAGATGCTCGCACAGCAGATCCGCCGACGCCTCGGCGAGCGCCGCGCCTTCCAGCGCGGGACGTGCCTGTTTTGCGAACTCCACGTACGGAAACAGCAGATCGGGCTGATCCGCGAACTGCGGCAGCTTGCGAAACACGCCGTCGTAGTCGTCGCCTTCGAGCGTGTAGTAGCCGGTGTTGTGGAAGTAGCCGATACGGTGACCGGCCGGATCGATGAAATCGATGCCGACCGTCGTCTTCGGATGCTCGCGGCGATACGACGTCGCGCGCGTGTCCGGCAGATAGAAGCCGTCCACCTCGACCAGCACCGTATGCCCGCGCCGCGTCTGCGCGAGCACGCGGTCTTCCAGCGAATCGTAGATCGCCAGCTCCTGCACCTGGGTGCCGTAGAGCCGGTCGAGATCTTCGAGCGGGAACTTGAAGAACGTGAACTGATCGCCCTCGAAGTCCTGCGTCACCGTGAAACCGAGTGCCGCGCGCGGCTCCAGACCGAAACCGTGCAGCAACTCGATCCACAGATCGACGTAGCAGTTGGTTTCCTGCCAGACGCGCTCGCCCTGATGCAGCGGATGCGTCGCGTGCCGGCGCGGTTGCGTCGGAACGGCCCTTGGCGCGCCTGACGGCGGCATGCCAAGGGGCATGGGTACGCCCAGCGACTGCGGGGCGCTGTAGGCGGTCTGGAGCGGCGGCGTCATGCGTTCACTCCCGCATCGGCTCCAGCCTCGGCTTGCGCGGACGTCTGCGCGGCTTTGGCGGCCGCGGCTGCGGCTTCGGCCATGCCGTGGGCGAGGCGCGCCTGGGTGTCGCCCCACAGCAGCGCGCGCACGCCGTCCGGCCACGCGTTGACGTCGAAGCCGTGATGACGGAACAGCGCGAGCGTGATGCGCTCCATGCCGAAGCCGACGCAGCCGGTGTGCGCGACTTCGCCGTCGGCGGTGTGGATCTTCCACAGTTCGCCGAAGTGGTCCATGTGATAGTTGAACGACAAGCACGCGGTTTTCGCGTCGGCGTTCGCGACCGGAATCAGCAGTTCGAACTTGAGCGCCTGCGCGCGCTGGCTGTCGGCGACGATCTTGCCGCCGCGGCCGAAGAACGGATCGTTCGCGAGATCCACCTCGACCGGCAGGTTCAGCAGGTTCACCAGCACCGAGCCGCGTTCGATCCACATCTGGCGGAACGCCATCACCTGTTCCGGCGTGCCGAACCGGATGTATTCGCGCATCCGGAACATCTGCATGCGGCCCGGATCGAGCGACGGCTCATGGCGGAAGCAGTACGACATTACGTCCACGACGCGGCCGTCTTCCGGCAGCGCACCGCGGCGCGCGATCACCGGATAGACCGGATAGCAGGCGGCCGGCGTCAGCACGAGGCGGGTCGGCTTCTGCTGGTCCATCCATTCGTCGCTGCGTTCGCCGTCCGGCAGCTTGACGGCGTCGTCGAGCGCGCGCAACAGCCGTTGATGGCCCGAGTCGTTGCCGGCGAACGAATGCACGGTGCCCGCCAGGTTCGGAAAGCTCTTCAGATATTCGCTGTCCTCGAAGTCCGTGCGGCGCATCGCCGGCGGAAAGCGCAGGATTTCCGGCTGCTGGTCAGCGCCGAGAAATGCAATTGCGGTGCTGAGGCGTTCGATCACATCCTCGAACACCTGACTGCGTCCGTACAGGCCGTTTTCACCGGTGTCGATCAGGATGCCGTTCGCGATCAGTGCATCGCGCAACGACAGCGGAGCGGCTTCGGTTTGCTGGTCTCCCAACGCCGCCGCTTCGATTGCGGCGTTATCTGTAATGGTGTTCATGGTCATGCTCTCCCGGGTGCGGCGGGCCGTTGCGCGAGCAGCAGGCTGGCCGTGTTCTGCGCGATGCGGTCGTTGTTGATCATCAGGGGTGCCGAGTACAGATCGCGCAAATGGCGTCCCACGCTGTATTCGGTGCCGTTTTTGTAGCCCGCCATGCCGCAGATCATCAGGACTTCGTGGACGACCTGAAGCGCGGTGGTGGAAATGCTGGTCTTCAGCGTGTTCATGTCGGAGGCGAAGCCGAGCATCGCGGACAGCGGTGCGTCGGCACGCGACTCGCCGTGCTTCGCGAGATGCGACGTGCGCGCCGCTTCGAGCGCGACCGACAGCCGTGCCTGCATCATCTGCAGCAGTCCGACCGCTTCGGCCAGACGCAGCCCCGACGGCGGCACCACGCCCGGCTTGCCGCGCGCCTGCGCACGGAAGAACGCCTTCGCGCGATTCACCGCATCGCTGGCGACGCCCGTCCATACCGACGCCCACAGCGTGTGCGACACCGGCAGCATGGTCTGGTCGGCGATTTCGGCGAACGGCGCGGGCAGGATCTGCGCGGCGAGGCCGGTCGAGACGAGCCGGAAGCCTTCGCTGCACGTGCCGCGCATACCCATCGAATCCCAGCCGCCGCGCTTTTCGAGCTGCGTGTCGTCGCGCAACGCGACGATCAGCACCTGATCGGCCGCGGCCGATTCCGCCGTGCGGCGCGCGGTGACGAGAATGCCGTCCGCGTGTGCGCCGTACGAGATGGTCGGGGCAAGTTTTTCGATGCGGAAGCGATCGCCGTCGATTTCGACCGCGCACGCGCTGGTGCGCATGTTGCCGCCGATGGTTTCCTCAGACGTCGCCGATGCCAGCAGCCACTGGTGCTCGACCAGTTTCGCGAGCATCGCCTGATGCCACGGCGATTCGCTGCCGTATGCATCGATGCACGCGACCTGGATCTGGTGCATCGCGTAGACCATCGCGGTCGATGCGCAGCCTTGCGCAAGCATTTCGCAGATCGTCGCGATGTCCGCGAGCGACAGTCCCGCGCCGCCGAAGCGTTCCGGCACGAGCGTCGACAGCAGGCGCTCGCGGCGCAGCGCGTCGAACGCCTCGACGGGGAAGCGTGCTTCCCGGTCGACGGCGTCGGCGTACTGTGCGGCGACCGCTGCGGCGCGCAACGCGGCGGCCCGCCAGCCGGGTTCCGGCGATACCGCCGCGAGCGGCGCGGCGACCGGTTCAGCGGCCCCGGCAGCGCTGGCCGCCGGTACGGCCGACTCGTGCAACAACGGTGCGTTCATGCTGCCGCCTTCGCCTGCTGGAGTTCGGTGACGGCCGCCGCGAGCGAATCGATGCTCGAAAACAGCCGGCGGGTCAGCATCTTGTCGGGGATTTCGATGCCGAATTCGTCTTCGACCGCCAGCATGATGTGGACGGTCGCCAGCGACGACAGGCCGGCTGCGTACAGGTCGGCGTCGTCGGCCAGGGAGTCCGCCGGCACGTCGAGACGCGCCGATTCGGTAAGGATGCGTCGCAATGCGTCTTTCATGGAGAGTTGCCTCCTCGTTATTTCATCGTTCACAACAGTCACTCAGCCGCCCTCGATGGTGGTGCTGGATGCTCGTCGCCGGATCGCCGCGCAAGGCGCGCTCCGGTTGTCCGTATTTAACGGATTGCGATAGGTCAGCGTCAGTGCGATGCCGCACGGAAATACGCGTGTTGCGGACGTAACGTGTAGCCATTGCAGCGGGCTTTGACCCGTCGAAAATGAACCGCTGGGGGGATGTGATGAACTGGAAAACGCTTGAATTCGAACAGCTCACCGCGCGAGAGATGTATTTGATACTTCGTGCGCGCAGTGCTGTGTTCGTTGTCGAACAGTCGCACGTCTATCTCGACGCCGATGGTCACGA
This sequence comes from Paraburkholderia sp., assembly GCF_028283785.1. Classification (GTDB taxonomy): domain Bacteria; phylum Pseudomonadota; class Gammaproteobacteria; order Burkholderiales; family Burkholderiaceae; genus Paraburkholderia. The sequence continues at coordinate 276,140 of NZ_JAPWKB010000020.1, forward strand.
TGAAGGCGCGTTGCATGTGTTCGCGACCGAAGACATGTCGCGCCCGATGCCGATCCTCGCGTACGCCCGTGTTCAACCCGGCGACGCGGAAGATCCGGAAATCACCATCGACAAGGTGCTGACGAGCCCGTTGCGGCGTGGCGACGGCACGGCGGAACTGCTGATCGAACGCGTGCTGCATGCCGTCACCGAGCGCTGGCCGGGTCGCGCCGCGCGCGTCACCGCGCCGGTCGGTTTGCGCAGCTTCTACGAACAGTTTGGCTTTCGTAAGTCGGAAGGACCGTTCCTCGAACACGGAATGCCGTTTATCGGGCTGACGCGTCATGCCCGTGGCGGGCAACCTGCGTTCGACGGCCGGCGTCGCGACCGGCAAGGGATCGCTTTGGTCAATACGTTCGAGCTTCTGTGATGATGCCCCCGATGAACGAGCGCGCAGCGATGCTGCGCGCGGGTCGGCATTGCCGTTTTGCGCCCGTTGCGTTCGCAAGCTGCGATGTTCGCGGCACGTGTAACGGATTCCACCGCCGCGCGACACGTTTCGCGTTCGCACTGCGAGGAGTGTGCGCATGACTGGTCCGTCATCCTCACCTTTGCCCGGCGACCTGCCCGATAACACTTCGGCGGCAGGCGCTTCGGGTAGTACGCGGGTCGCCGCGCCGCGCACCAGCGGCAGCGCGAACGCGGTCGGTCATCGCAGCTTCGGCGCGCCCGGTTCGACCCGCGCGACGCCGTTGCCGATGGCGCCGAACGTGCGCGCGCTCGGTCGCCAGTCGCCGCCGATCCGCTATCCGCTGCGTCTGCCGCTGGCACTGTTCGCGATCTCGCTCGGTCTGATCGTGCTGCACCAGTCGCGCATCGTCGAACTGTTCTTTCCGCTCGGTGCGTTTCTCGTCGCGTTGCGTTTCTATCGCAGTTCGCCCGCGCACTATCTCGGCTTCGTCTGCTGGCTGTTTTTCCTCACGCCGGAAGTGCGCCGTCTCGCGGATTACATGAGCGGCACCTTCAGCGAGAAAAGCCTGATCATGATCGCGCCGCTCGCGGCGGTGTCGCTGTGCGGCTTCACGTTGCTGCGGCATGCCAATCTGCTCGGCCAGCGCCGCGCCGCGCCGCTCGTGATGATCATGCTCGCGCTGTTCTACGCGTATATCGTCGGGATGGCGCAGGTCGGCATCTCGGCGGCGACCTTCACGCTGATCAACTGGCTGTTTCCGGTGCTGGTCGCTTTTCAGCTGGTCGCGACGTGGCAGGACTATCCGATCTATCACCGCGTGCTGCTAAAGACGTTCGTGTACGGCGGTCTCGCGATCGGTCTGTACGGCGTGATCGAATTTATCTTCGTGCCGCCGTGGGATGCGTTCTGGCTGCAGGCGTCGGGCATGACGTCCGAAGGCAACGCAGTGCCGTTCCAGATGCGCGTGGGCAGCACGATGAATTCGTCGGGTCCGTTCGCGGTGACGATCATGGCGCTGATCCTGCTCGCGCTGGCCGCACGCGGAAAAGTGCGCATGCTGATGCTGATGGTCGCGGTGCCCGCATTGATGTTTACGGCGGTGCGCGGCGCGTGGGGCGGACTCGTGATCGGACTGATCTATCCGCTCGCGATGCTCGACGGCCGCGAACGTCTGAAGCTGATCGGCGGCGTGATGGTCGTGATGATGCTCGGCGCGCCGGTGCTGATGATCGACGAAGTCGCCGAACCGGTGATGAAGCGCTTCGACACGATCCTGAACATCTCGAACGACACGTCGTTCCAGGAACGCACCGACTTCTACAAACGCTTCCTGTCGCAAGCGCTGACCGACGTGGCGGGACAAGGTCTCGGCACGACCGGCATCGGCACCAAGCTCGCCGACTCCGACGGCCCGACCTCGCGCAGCGTCGATTTCGACAGCGGCCTGATGGAAGTGCCGCTGGTGATGGGCTGGCCCGGCACCTTGCTGTATGCGGGCGGCGTGTTGCTGCTGGTGTGGCGCGCGTTTCTCGCCAGCCGGCTGCGCTCGAAAGACCGGCTCGCGATTTGCGGCGTCGGTCTGGCGCTGGCGATCTTCGCGATGCTGATCTTCGTGAATACGCTGATCGGGATTTCAGGGCTGTTCTTCTTTATCGGCGTGAGCATGCCGGTGATCGGTCTGCGGCATGCGAGAGCGGTGCGCGCGTCGTGGGCGTACGTGTCGCAAGCGGCGCAGCACGGACCGGGTGCGCCGGGCGGAACCGGTGCAGGCGGTGCAGGCGGTGCAGGCGGTGTAAAGGGTGGCGGCGTGCCGGACGGTCCGGGCGGTCCGGCCGCGCCGGCGGGTAGCGCGCGAAGCTGGGGCAAGCGCGGCAGCAGCGCGCCGTGGCCGGCGAATTTCAATCCAGCATCACCGATCCATCCACGTAATCGGGAGGTCCGGCCATGACCGGCAACGGTATGCGCATTCTGATCGTCACGCACGTCGTCGCGAAGGGCGACGGGCAAGGACGGGTCAATTACGAAATCGCGCGGGCTGCGCTCGACGCGGGCCACAGCGTGACGCTGCTGGCCTCGCGCGCGGCGCCCGAGCTGATCGCGCATCCGCGCGCACGCTTCGTCAAGATGGCCGCCGGACGGCTGCCGTCGAAGCTGCTGCAATACCAGCTCTTCGCATTGCGCACCGGCCTGTGGATCCGCGCGCATCGCGAAGAGTTCGATGTCGTGCACGTCAACGGTTTCATCACCTGGGCACGCTCGGATGTGAACTCCGTTCACTTCGTGCATGACGGCTGGTATCGCTGCGGCTTTTTCCCGTACCGCTTTTTCCATAGCTTGCGCGATGCGTATCAGGTGACCTACGCGCGGCTGAATCTGTGGCTCGAACGTCGCGCGTTCAACGACACCGGCGTGATCGTGCCGGTGTCGGCGAAAGTGGGCAGCGAGGTCTGCGTGCATGGCATCGATCCGGCGCGTCTGCACGTGATTCACAACGGCGTCGATACCGACGAGTTCGCACCGGGTTCGCCCGAACGCGGGCGCTTCGGTTTGCCGGAAACGCCGTTCATGCTGCTGTTCGCGGGCGACCTGCGGGTGGCGCGCAAGAATCTCGACACGGTGTTGCACGCGCTCGCGAAAGTGCCGGGCGTGCATCTCGCCGTCGCGGGCACGGTGCACGACACCACCGGCTATCCGGCGATGGCGGCCTCGCTGGGGATCGCCGACCGGGTGCATTTCATCGGGTATCAGCGCGATATGGCCGCGTTGATGCGCTCGGTGGATGCGTTCGTGTTTCCTTCGCGATACGAAGCGATGAGCCTCGTACTGCTCGAAGCGCTGGCGTCGGCATTGCCGGTGATTACCGCGCGCACCGCGGGCGGCGCCGAAGTGATCGGTCCGGATTGCGGGATCGTGCTCGACAGTCCCGACGATATCGAAGGACTCGCCGCGGCGATTGCGAGCGTCTCGGGCGAATACCGGTATGCGCAGCGTTTGAGCGTGGCCGCGCGCGGCCTCGCGCTGACGTTGACCTGGCAGGTGATGGCGAATCGTTACCTCGCGCTGTACGCGCGCGTGATGGAGCGGCGCGGCGCCGTATCGTCGGACGCCGTGCCGGCCGTCACGGTGGCCCGATCATGAGCGCGCCGATCGATTCGCTACAGATTGGCATGCACTGGTTCGGCGAGCGTCCCGGCGGCCTCGACCGGATGTTCGCGGCGCTGATCGCATCGTTGCCCGCGCAAGGCGTCAATGTGCGCGGGATGGTGGCCGGCAGCGACGAAGTCGCGGCGGCGTCGGGCGGCTCGGTGCGTTCGTTCGCGAACGACAAGGCGCGGCTCGGCACGCGGCTGTGGGGCGCGCGCGCACATTCGCGCACGCTCAAACGCGCGCAGAAACCGGATATCGTCGCATCGCATTTCGCGCTGTATGCGGCGCCCACGCTCGGCGTATTCGGCGGCGTGCCGAAGGTCGTGCATTTTCATGGGCCGTGGGCATCGGAGTCGGGTGTCGAGGGCAGCGGCGGGATGTCGGGCGCGTTCCGTTATGCGCTCGAACGGATGGTCTATAACGGCGGCACGCGTCATATCGTGCTGTCGAATGCGTTCGGCAAGATTCTGACGGAGCGCTACGGCGTGCCGCAGGACCGGATTCGCGTGGTGCCGGGTTGCGTCGATGTGGAACGCTTCAACGCGACGATGCCGCGGCGCGACGCTCGCACCGCGCTCGATCTGCCGCAAGACCGGCCGCTGATGTTCTGCGTGCGCCGTCTCGTGCACCGGATGGGCCTCGACGATCTGATCGACGCGATGTTCGTGGTGCGTCAGGCGGTTCCGGACGTGCTGCTGGTGATCGCGGGCAAAGGTCCGATGGAAGACGCGCTGCGGTCGCGGATCACCGCGCGCGGGCTCGACCGTAACGTGCGGCTGGCCGGTTTCGTGCCGGACGAAGCGTTGCCGATGTGGTATCGCGCGTCGGACGTGACGGTGGTGCCGAGCGTCGCGCTCGAAGGCTTCGGGCTGACCACGATCGAGTCGCTCGCGTCCGGCACGCCGGTACTGGTGACGCCGGTTGGCGGGCTACCGGAGGCGGTGTCGCCGTTGTCGCCGGACCTTGTGCTCCCGGCGGGCGGTTTTCATGCGATCGGCAGCGGTATCGCCGACGCGTTGCTCGGCATCCGTCCGCTGCCCGACAGCGCCGCGTGCCGCGACTATGCGTGCACGCATTTCGCTCATCCGGTGATTGCGGCGCAGGTGGCCCAAGTCTACCGCGATGCGATAGACGCATATTGAACCGGAGGGCGGGCCATGTTACCCGGTACCCGTCGCACTGTTGAGCGGCTGATTCTCGCTGGCGTCCTGGCCGTACCGGCCGTGGCGCTGCTGTTTGCGCTGGCCGGCAACGACAATGGCCCGTTGCCGTCCGCGCAGGCCGTGGCGCGCGGCAAGGCGCCGAGCGGCAGCGTGGTCTGCGGCACGATCAAGCTTGCCAGCACCAGCGATTCCGGCAACGGCGCGGCGCCGCTCGAACCGGTGCGCACGACCTTGCCGCCGGTGTCGGCGGTGTCGTCGGCGGATGCCGTGCAACTGGCTCGGTGCCACCACCGATGGTGCGAGACGTCACGTCGCCGTCGGCGGCACCGACCGCGACTGCATCGACTTCGACGTCGATTCCTCCGGCCACGTCTTCGTCGCCGTCGACGCCGTCGGCACGGGCGTCGGCGCGTGCGGTCGCGCAGTCGGCCGAGATTGCGTCGGCGGCGAAGGTCGCGGCGGAAACGGTGTTTCCGGCGCTCGCGTCGGCGGGTCGCGCAACGCCGAGCAGAAAGCGCGTGACGATCAGCACGCGGCGGGCAGCATTTCCGACCACGATGCCGACCGGCTCCAGCTCATCATCCGCCACCGCCTGGTCATGCTCCACGCCGCCCGCGACGACATGGTCAGTGTCGAGGCCGAGGCCGAAGTGCTGCTGCGCGAACTGGACGAAGGCCATGCCTATCTGAACTGCACGCTTCTGGCGCAGCTGATGTCGGCCCGCCGCGAACTCTATCATTTCAGCGACATGCTCAAGCTGGAGGCCGAAACGCGGGTCGCCCTGGCGCGCCCGGGTTCGGGTTTCGCCTCGATCGCGCTCAAGGCGTCCGTCGCGCCGACGCTGATGGCGCAGGGCAAGACGCAGTTTGCCCGGCGTTTCCTCGAAGAAGCCCTGAACCTGGCCCACCAGATCCACGGCGAAGGATCGGGGCTGGCGGCGCTGCCGGCGCTGCCGCTGGCCGAACTGCTCTACGACGCCAACGACGTCGACGGCGCCGCAGCGCTGGTGGACACTTATCTGCCGGTGGTGCGCGAATGGGCGTTCGCGGACCAGATGGCCTCGGGCTATCTGGTGAACGCGCGTCTTCGTGCCGCGCGCGGGGACCTTCCCGGCGCGCTGTCCACCCTCAACGATGCGCACCTCGTGGCGATCGAGTGCGGGCTGGAGCGCCTGCGCGCCATCGTGGTGGCCGAGGAAGTGCGGCTGCTGGTCAAGGCGGGGCAAGTCGAGGAGGCGGAGCGCCACTTCCTCGCCGGCGACCCCCAGATCGATGGCGAGCCGATCCCGACACTGCGCCCCACCCGCCGCAACGAGAGCATCGCCATCGCCTGGCTGCGCATCGAAATGCAGCGCCACCGGCTGGGACGCGCGCGCAAGGTCGCCTATCGCTGGCTCGAATTCGTCAAGCGCAGCGGCGCGACGCGGTCGGCCGTCACTTTCGAACTCCTGCTTGCCGAGATCGCGGTGCTGCAGGGCAACCGTTCGGAAGCGCGCCGGGCGGTCCGCGCTGCCGTGGAAATGGCGGAGCCGGCGGGATGGGTACGCATGTTCCTCGATGAAGGCGAAGTGATCGCATCGCTGCTGGTCGAAGCCTATTCGACCGGACCGGACCTCGACACCCCGGCGGACCGTTTCGCGGTGAGCCTGGTCTCGCTGATGCGGGCAGGGCCGAAAGTGCGCACCGACGAAGAGGACGAGGAAGACGAGGAGGACGACTTCGGCCTCACCGGACGCCTTGCCAACCGCGAGGTCGATATCCTCACCATGGTGGGCGGCGGCCTGCGCAACCGCGAGATCGGCGACCGGCTGGGCCTGACCGAGGGCACGGTCAAGTGGTACATGCAGCAGATCTACGACAAGCTCGGGGTGCGCCGCCGGCCCCAGGCGGTCCTTCGCGCCCGCCAGCTCGGCATCCTGCCGTAATGGCCTCGGGCGCGATCGGCCGCGGTCGCGCCCGTCATCCTATCGAAGGATAGATTGCCGCGAACGGGGGGCCTGCCAAGGCCACCCGGCGCGAAAGGAATTGTCATGGCCAAACGTAAAGTCATCATCAGTTGCGCCGTCACCGGCGCCATTCACACCCCGTCGATGTCGCCCCACTTGCCCGTCACCGCCGAGGAGATCGCGGAATCGGCGATCGGCGCCGCGGAAGCTGGCGCGGCGATCATCCACCTCCACGCGCGCAATCCCGTCGATGGCCGCCCCGATCAGAACCCCGACTTGTTCGCGCCTTTCCTGAAGGTCATCCGCCAGCGCAGCGACGCGGTCATCAACCTGACCACCGGCGGCCACCCGTCGATGACGGTGGAGGAGCGCATCCGCCCCGCGAAGACATTCGCGCCCGAAGTCGCCAGCCTCAACATGGGCACCATGGGCTTCGGCCTGTTCCCGATGCTCGACCGCTACAAGGACTTCAAGCACGCGTGGGAGCCCGCCGCGCTCGAGGCATCGCGCGATCTCGTGTTCAAGAACACCTATGCCGACATCGAGCACCTGCTGACCACGCTGTCGCCCCTGGGCACCCGTTTCGAATTCGAGTGCTACGACACCAGCCACCTCTACAATCTCAAGTATTTCCTCGATCGCGGGCTGGTGAAGGCGCCGCTGTTCATCCAGACCTGCTTCGGCATCCTGGGCGGCATCGGCGGCCATCCCGACGATGTCATGCACATGAAGCGCACTGCCGATCGCCTGTTCGGCGACCAGTACGAGTGGTCGGTGCTGGGCGCGGGCGCGCGCCAGATGGGGATCGTCGCGATGGCCGCCTCGATGGGCGGGAACGTCCGCGTGGGTCTGGAGGATTCGCTGTGGGGCGGCCGGGGGCGGCTGGCCGAGACGAACGCCGAGCAGGTCCGCACCGCGCGACAGATCATCGAAGGGATGGGCCTGGAAGTTGCCACGCCCGCCGAGGCGCGCGAGATGCTCGATCTCAAGGGCGCGGACCGGACCAACATCTGATGGAGGAAGCGAGGGGGCCGCTCGCCGGCATCCGCATCGTGGAGATCGACGCGATCGGTCCGGTTCCGCTCGCCGCGATGCTGCTGGCGGACCTCGGCGCCGACGTCGTGCGGGTCGCCCGCCCGGCCAGCGCGGGGGCGGGCGCGTGGGAGGACGTCGGCGGCGACATTCTCCACCGCAGCCGCGCGGTGACGCATCTCGACCTCAAGCAGGACGCCGACCGGGCCCGGCTGCTCGACCTGATCGCCCACGCCGACGGGCTGATCGAAGGGTACCGGCCGGGCGTGATGGAGCGCCTCGGGGTGGGGCCCGATGTCTGCCTCGAACGCAACCCCCGCCTCGTCTTCGGGCGCATGACCGGGTGGGGCCAGTCCGGGCCGCTGGCGCTGCGCGCCGGGCACGACATCAATTACCTGGCGATCACCGGCGCGCTCCATGCGATGGGCGAAAAGGGCGCGCCGCCGCCGGTCCCGCTCAACCTCGTGGGCGATTACGGCGGCGGTACGATGTTCCTCGTCATGGGCATGCTCAGCGCCTTGCTGGCAGCGCAGCGCAGCGGACGGGGGCAGGTGGTCGACGCGTGCATCGGCGATGGCGTGGCCTCTCTCATGAGCCTTTTCTATGCTTGGCAACCCAAGGGCCTGTGGCAGGATGCGCCTGCGTCCAACCTGCTCGACGGGGCGGCCCCATTCTATCGCAGCTATGCCTGCGCGGACGGGCGCCATGTCGCCGTCGGCTGCCTGGAGCCCAAGTTCTTCGCGCAGATGCTCGCGGGGTTGGGCTTGTCGGACCGCGGTTACGACCAGAACGACCGTGCGGCATGGCCCGCCATGGAGGCGGACTTCGCGGCAGTGTTCGCCACCCGCACGCGCGACGAATGGGCGGCCGTGTTCGAGCCGACCGACGCCTGCGTGACGCCGATCCTGTCGATGGCGGAAGCGCCGCACCACCCCCACAACCGAGCGCGCGGCACGTTCGTCGAGCGGGGCGGGTTTGCGCAGCCGGCACCCGCGCCGCACCTGTCGGGCACGCCGGGGCAGATCCGCGAACCAAGCGTGGTCGACATCGCGCAGGCGATACGGGACTGGTCCTGATCGCACGGTCGCGTCGGGGCGTCTGCCCTGGAAGGCAATCACGCAAGAAACAGGACCAGGGCGTACGCGGCCTATCGCGAGATAGGTGGAGGAAACCCGGGAAGGCGCGCAACTAGAGCAACCACCAGCCTCGACCCAAGATCGTGGCGGCAACGATAACAGTATTTGGACGGGATAAAAATGCATACGAAAATCTTGAAAGGCGCGCTTTTCTCGACCGCGGCCCTGTTCGCCATCCCGGCCGCCGCGCAGGACAGCGCCGCGGCTGCACCGCAGGCCGAAGCGGCCAGTCCGTCCGACATCGTGGTGACGGCCCGCAGGCGCGCCGAGCGGCTGCAGGACGTTTCGGTCTCGATCACCGCGTTTTCGGCCGATGCGCTCGAACGCAGCACGGTCCAGACCGTCAGCGACGTCAAGACCATCGCGCCCGGTTTCACGTTCTCCTCCGAGGGCGGCAAGGACAACGTGGCGCTTACACTGCGCGGCATTGGGCAGTTGCCGCTCGGCGAAGTCACGCCTGGCGTGGTCATCTACCTGAACGATATTCCGCTTCCGTCCGTAGGGTCGAACGTGCCGACCTACGACATCGGCAGCATCCAGGTGCTCAAGGGCCCGCAAGGCACGCTGTTCGGGCGCAATACCCTGGGCGGCGCGGTTGTGATCGGCAGTGAAAAGCCGTCCTACGAATTCGAAGGCTACGTCGAAGGCACGTATGGCCGCTTCGATTACCGCGAGATCCAGGGCGCGGTGAACATTCCCATCGTCGAGGACAAGGTGGCGTTTCGTGCGGCGGGCCAGATCCGCCGCCAGGATCCGCGCACGATCGCCTTCGACGGCGGCCCCGGGTTCGACAATATCCATCAGGATGGCTTCCGCCTGTCGTTGCTGCTCGAACCTGTCGACGGATTGAAGAGCACGACCATCTACGAATACTTCAAGGGCGACGAACTGGCGGGCGGGCTGTATCTGCTGCGCGAGAACTATCCGTTCGCAGCGCTCGGCCTGGGCGCGGTCCAGCCGCAGGTCGATGCCGCGCTTGCCACGCAGCGAGCGAACAGGCGCGGTTCGTTCGATGGCGGGATCGACGGCGGCGCGTCTTATCGCAAGACCACCTCGATCACGAACGACACCTCGTTCACCTTCGGGGCGCTGACGCTGCGCAACATCTTCGGCTATCGCAAGAACTACAGCTACCAGCTCATCAACACCGGCGGCCTGCCGATCCTGGATATCCCCACGGGGCTCGCCAGCCCGGCGTCGGTGCCGTTCACGCTGTTCACGGCCTCGTCGGTGCTCGACCGCCAGTATATGACCAACGAAACCCAGTTGCTCGGCGATTTCAACGGGTTCAACTTCATCGCAGGCGTATTCTACAACAACGACAAGCCCGCGGGTGCCAGCGGCTCGCAGTTCACCGCCTTCTCGGTCGGCTCGGTTCCGGCGCCGGCGGTTACGGCCCATGTGCGCAACAAGAACTGGGCGGTCTACGGCCAGATCGGCTACGAGATCACCGACAAGCTCAAGCTCAACCTGGGCGCACGCTATAGCTGGGACAAGGTTTCCGCCTGTGGCGGCGCGATCGGCACCACCTACGCCACCGAAGCGACCTGCCTCGCCGTCGCGGGGACCGGCGCGATCGACGGCGTCGGTACGGTATCCAACAAGGGCCAGGAGCCGAGCTGGACCATCGGCCTCGATTACAAGCCGAATCCGGACTGGCTCCTTTATATCGTGTCCCGGCGCGGCTATCGCGGTGCCAACGTCAATACGCCGCTTTTCGAAACCCCCTTCACCACCGGCGGCGTCGATCCGGCCTGCGTATCGACCGGCGGCGTCTGCGCCGACTTGCGGCCGTTCCAGAAGACCGGCGAAGAGACGATCACCGACGTGGAAGTCGGCTCGAAATATAACTACCACGTCGGTTCGGCGCGAGGCCTGCTGAATATCGCCGCCTATTACAGCAAGTACAAGAACGCCCTGCAGTTCCTGAATACCCAGACGACCGTGCCGAATGGCACTCCCGACTCGCCCAGCAACGGATCGCTGGCGGTGAACGCGGCCGATCTGCGCATCTGGGGCGTCGAACTCGAAGCGTCGATCAGCCCTGTACCGAGCATGACGATCGGCTTCAATGCCGCCTATACCAACGTGCAGGTCGAGCGCGTTACCATCCCGGGCACCTTGCCGTCGACGATCGTGCTGGGTCCTGATCAGGTCAACAAGTATTCCCCCACCTTCTCCGGCACGGCCAGCCTTAGCTGGATCATGCCGATCCGTCCGGCGGACGGGGAACTGACGTTCAACGCAGATCTGTTCATGACCGACGACTTCGGCGGCCAGAACGGAGAGAAGCTGCCGGGCTACGAACTCGCCAATGCCCGTCTCGATCTGCGCGGTATCGCCGGGACCGGATTGGACCTTGGCGTCTTCGTGAAGAACGTGTTCAACGTGAACTACTACTCCGCGTCGAGCGTGCTGCTGCCCTCTTTCCCGACCAGCTCGGTCTATGCGGGCGAGCCGAGGACGTGGGGGGTATCGGCGAAATACTCGTTCTGATCGGTGTACCGGGCTGGGGTCGCCACCCCAGCCGGCACTGGTCTGGTCAAGGCGTGGAGCCAAGGCGTGGAGTGTGATGTGACGTTGGACAGGCTCTATCAAAGCGACGAGAATGCGCAGGGTATCGCCAGCCGGCTCCTGAGCGTTGGGCCCGACGCCATGATGGCGGCGGCGGAGGCCGCCACGCTGGCCGGGCACGGGCAGCGCGTCACGTATTCGCGCAAGGTGTTCATCCCGCTCACCAGGCTGTGCCGCGACGTCTGCCATTACTGCACCTTCGCGACCACGCCCGCGCGGTCGGGGACGGCCTATCTGGATCCGGAGGAAGTCCTGGCGATCGCGCGCGCGGGCGTTGCGGCCGGGTGCCGCGAAGCGCTGTTCACCTTGGGCGATCTGCCGGAGGCCCGCTATGCCGCCGCGCGCGAGGCGCTGGCCAACCTGGGCTATGAATCGACGCTGGCTTATCTTGGGGCGATGGCGCAGCTCGTCCTGCGCGAAACGGGGCTGCTGCCGCATCTCAATCCCGGTCTCATGGATACGCACGACTACGCCATGCTACGCCCGCATGCCGCCTCCATGGGGATCATGCTGGAAAGCGTATCCGAGCGTCTGTGCGCGCGCGGCGGGCCGCATTTCGGCTCCCCGGACAAGGCACCGGCACGCCGCCTCGCCGCGATCGAGGACGCGGGAAGGGCGAAAGTACCGTTCACGACCGGCCTGCTGATCGGGATCGGGGAGACCCGCGCCGAACAGGTCGAGGCGCTGGTGGCGATCCGTGATCTGCATCGCCGTCATGGGCATATCCAGGAAGTCATCGTCCAGAACTTCCGCGCCAAGCCGGGCACGCTTATGGCGGGCCACGCCGAACCATCGCTCGAGGATCATGTGTGGGCCATCGCCGCCGCGCGGCTGATCCTGGGGCCGGAGATGACCATCCAGGCGCCGCCGAACCTGCACGAACGGGTCGATCTGGCGCCGCTTATCCGCGCGGGGGTCAACGATTGGGGCGGTGTTTCTCCGGTCACGCCGGACCATGTGAACCCCGAAGCGCCCTGGCCGCACCTCGAAGTGCTGGAGACCGCGACCCGCGATGCCGGTCGCACGCTTGCGCAGCGGCTGGCGATCGGCCCGCGCCATGCGCTGGGCGCGAAGGAATGGGCGGATCCTGCGATGGCCGCGCGCGTCCTGCGCGCGATCGACGCGCGCGGCTTGCCCAAGCGCGACGACTGGGCGGCCGGACGCGGTGACGCGGTGCCCGAGGTCGCCTGCATCGGGGCGCGGACAGTTTCCCCGCAAATCGCGTCGATTCTGGACCGGGCCGAGGCGGGGCAGCCGCCGAGCGAGCGCGACATCGAGGTGCTGTTCGATGCCGAGGACGACGATTTTGCCGCCGTCGTCGCGCTCGCCGACCGGCTGCGGCGGCACAGTTCGGGCGAAACGCTGACGTATGCGGTCAACCGCAACATCAACTACACCAACATCTGCCTCTACAAATGCGGGTTCTGCGCCTTCTCCAAGGGCAGCACCAAGGCGATGCGCGGCCCCGCCTACCGGCTGGACATGGCCGAAGTCGGCCGCCGCGCCGCCGAGGCGTGGGAGCGCGGCGCCACCGAAGTGTGCCTGCAGGGCGGTATCCATCCGGACTATGATGGCAATACCTACCTCGAGGTTTTGCGCACGGTGAAAGCGGCGGCGCCGGATATCCATATCCATGCGTTTTCGCCGCTCGAAGTCACGCACGGCGCGCAGACGCTGGGCCTGCCGCTGGAAGACTACCTCGCGCGTCTGAAGGCCGCCGGGCTGGGGTCGCTTCCGGGCACCGCCGCCGAGATCCTCGATCCGGAAATCCGCGCCGTCATCTGTCCCGACAAGGTCAGCGCCGACGAATGGATCGAGGTCATGCGCGTGGCGCACGGCGTCGGGCTGCGCAGCACGGCGACGATCATGTTCGGCCACGTCGAACAGTATCGCCACTGGGCGCGCCACCTGCTGCGCATCCGCGCCTTGCAGGAGGAGACCGGCGGCTTCACCGAATTCGTGCCGCTGCCGTTCGTCCACATGGAATCGCCGATCTGGCGCAAGGGCCTTGCCCGGTCCGGGCCGAGCTATCGTGAGGCGGTGCTGATGCATGCCGTCGCGCGCATCGTGCTGCACCCGGTCGTCACCAATATCCAGGTGTCGTGGGTCAAGATGGGGCCGGAAGGTGCCGCCGCGGCGCTGCAGGCGGGGGCGAACGACATGGGCGGGACGCTGATGGACGAATCCATCACGCGCGCGGCGGGCGGCGTCAACGGACAGGAATTCGGTCCTGCGGAGATGCGTGCGCTGGCGGCCTCCGTCGATCGGCCGGTGCGCCAACGCACCACGCTTTATCGCGATGTCGCTGCGCGCGTTCCGGCGCACGGCGTCGGTTGAAAAACGAAGGAAGACCTCAGCATGACCCTAGCAACCATAGCCGTCGTGGGCGGCACCGGAAATCTGGGCGCGGCGATCGCCTGGCGGCTCGCGCGGGCGGGTTATCCGGTCGTGATCGGGTCGCGCAGCACGGAAAGCGCCGAGACGGCGGCGGCAGACCTCGGTCATGGCCTGCGCGGTGCGACCAATGCCGAGGCGGCGGCCCAGGGCGATATCGTCATCGTCACCGTCCCCTTCGCCGCGCAGGAGGCGACGCTTGCCGACATCGCTCCGCACGTGAGCGGCAAACTCGTCGTCGATACCACCGTTCCGCTGGTCCCGCCGCGCGTCATGCGAGTGCAACTGCCGTCGGAAGGATCGGCCGCGCTCAAGGCGCAGGCCGCGCTGGGCGAGGGGGTGACGCTGGTTTCGGCGTTCCACAACGTGGCGGCGCACAAGCTGGCGCAGGACATCGATACCGGTTGCGACGTGTTGGTCTTCGGGGACGACAAGGTCGCGCGCGGGCGCGTCGTGGCGCTGGCCGACGCGATGGGCCTGCGCGGCCTGCATGGCGGCGCGCTCGCCAACTCCGCCGCCGCCGAGGCGCTGACTTCGGTGCTGATCTTCCTCAACAAGACGTACAAGGTGGACGGCGCGGGGATTCGGATCACCGGAGAGCTTGTTCCGCTCGAGGCTTAGAGCCGCAGACAAAGGACCGTTCGCTTGCAACGATGGACTGCGCTGGTAGCGATGAAGCAGGGCTCACAGGTCAAGTCACGCCTGTCGAACCTGCTCGACCTCCCGGCGCGGACCAGCTTGGCCCAGGCGATGGCGCGCCGTGTCGTGACAAGCCTGCGGGCGGCCGAGGGCATCGAGGACGTGCGGTTGTTGGCACCCACGCCAGCCCTGACCGGAATGACGACATGGATGCCCGATCGCGGCGCCGGGCTTAACGAGGAACTGACGCGTGCCTGCGCGGCGCTGCCGGATCGGCCGCTGCTGGTGATCCATGCCGACCTGCCGTTCCTGTCGCCCGAGGACGTGGAGGAAATCCTCGCCGAGGCATTCCACGCAGGCGTCGCCATCGCACCCGATCGGCATGGCGAAGGCACCAATGCTCTGGCGCTGGCCAGGGGCGGCGCGCGCCGTTTCGCGTTTGGGCCGGGCAGCCTGGGGCATCATCGCGGCTTCTGGCCGCAGGCGGCGATCGTGCGCCGGCGCGGCCTGGCGTTCGATCTCGATACGCCCGACGACTTCGCCGAAGCCCGACACTGCGCATCGGCGCTCGTTTCAGGCTGAAGCAGCGGCGCCCTTCCGTTTGGAAGGTGCGATCGCCCGGTGCAGGCCGATCATCGCGGCCGACACAAAGGCGAAGAGGGGAAGAGGGTATGAAGCTGAACGTGGGCGTGCCGAACAGCATGCACGTAGCGGCGATGACCCAGCCGTGGGAACATGCGCTGACGGGTGACGACATCGGCCACGCGCTGCAAGTCGCGGACGATCTGGGCTTCAACAAGTGCATGCTGGGCGAGCACTTCATCATACCCCAGGAGCACATCGCGCTGTCCGGCGATCACTACGTGCATGGCACCGTGGCGCTGGCGTTCCTGGCCGGTCGCACCAAGCGGATGCGCGTCAGTTCCTCGGTTTCGATCCTGCCGCTGCAGAGCCCGATCGTGCAGGCCAAGGCCTGGTCCACGCTCGACTGGTTGAGCGGCGGGCGGGCGACCGCGCTGTTCGGCGTGGGCTGGCTCAAGGACGAGTTCGACATGCTCGGCGTCGACTTCCACCAGCGCGGACGCATCGCCGACGAATACGTCGCCGCGATCATCGAGCTGTGGACTTCGGACAATCCCGAGTTCGACGGCGAATTCGTGAAGTTCAAGGATGTCGGCTTCGCGCCCAAGCCGGTGCAGCAGCCGCGCCTGCCGATCTGGTTCGGCGGTGATGCCGAGCCCGTGCTCAAGCGGGTGGCGAAGTTCGGCGATGGCTGGTCGCCGTTCCGCACGCCGCCCGAGAAATTCCCCGAATGCATCGACATCATCCGGGCGCAACCGGAATACGACGGCCGCCCGATCGACTTGTTCTTCGCGCTCGAAATGCTCAACGTCGGCGCGCATCACGAGATCATGGACGATCCGCGCGCGCCGGGCACGCGCGATGCGCAGAAGATCATCGACCAGATCGGCTGGCTCAAGGATCTGGGCGTCAACGAGACGATCGTGCCGCTGCCGCCCGGCATTTCGGGGATCGACGAATACCTGGACCGGCTGCGCTGGGTAGCCGAAGAGATCATGCCCAAGGTCTGAACCTACCGGGCGGAGGGGGCAATGCCCCCGAAACGGGCGAGAGTGAAGCAGGACAGGGAGCGGGAGACCCCGATGCGCGAATTTGACGTGGTAGTAGTGGGATCGGGCGCCGCAGGCATGACAGCGGCCTTGCGCGCGGCTGCTACAGGCGCATCGGTGCTGGTGCTGGAGAAGGCGCCGCAATTCGGGGGCACCACCTCGGTATCCGGCGGGGGCATCTGGATCCCCGATAGCCCCCAGGCGCGCGCGGCGGGGGTGAAGGACAGCCGCGCGGTTGCTCGCCAGTACGTGCTCGACGTGATCGGGCCGACCGCCGAGCCGGACCTGATCGACGCGTACCTCGATGCCGGCCCCGAAATGGTCGAATGGCTGGAGCGGCACAGCGCCGTACACTTCCTGCTCTCCCTCCCCAGCAGCGACTGGTACCCACAAGTCGCCGGAGCCGCCGACCACGGCCGATTGCTGGCGCCGCAGGAGTTCGACGGCAAGAAGCTGGGCGTGCACTTCGCCGACCTGAAGCCCGCACGCGAGGAGTTCAACGCGCCCGGCGGTTTCATGATCGACTTGTTCGACTTGCCTTATCTGGCGCAGATGCCGTCGGCGCGTTCCATCATCCATTTCGGTAAGCTCGCGGCGCGGTTCGGCGCCGACAAGGTGCGCCGCTATCCGCGTGGAACCCGGTTGACGATGGGCAATGCGCTGGCGGCCCGGCTGCTGCGCTCGGCGCTCGACGCGGGGGTCGTGATGGAGAAGGGCGCCGCCGTCGACCAGCTCGTCGTGAAGGACGGCCGGGTGACGGGCGTGCGTGTCGGCGAGGAGCAGATCGGCGCGCGGATGGGGGTGCTGCTGGCCTCGGGCGGCTTCTCGGCGAGCGAGCAGTTGCGCAAGGCCTACATCCCCTTTGCCGAGCAGCACGTCTCGATCCTGCCTTACGAGAACACCGGCGATGGCATGAACATGGGGCTGGACGCCGGCGCGGCGCTGGGCGGTGAAAACATCGTCAACGCGGTCTGGGCGGTGGTTTCCAAGCTGACTCGTCCCGACGGTTACGTGGCACGCTATGCCCACCTCATCGACATGTCGAAGCCGGGCTGCATCGCGGTGAACGCCAGGGGCGAACGCTTCGGCAACGAGGCGTCGGTTCACTTCGTCGAAGCCATGCACGCCGACGGTGCGGTGCCCGCGCACATCATCGGCGATGCGGCTTTCGTCAAGAAATACGGGATGGGCATGGTCTATCCCGGCGGTGGCGGCCTCAAGAAGCTGGTGGCGGCGGGCTACGTGATCGAAGCGCCGACGCTGCGCGCGCTCGCCGCCAAGATCGGCGTCGATGCCGATGGGCTGGAAAAGACCGTCGCCAGGATGAACCGCTTTGCCGAAACCGGCACGGATACGGAGTTCGGCAAAGGCGATACGCAGATCGACATCGAGATCGGCGATCCCAAGCACAAGCCGAATCCCTGCCTCGGCCCGGTGGAGAAGGCACCGTTCTACGCGATCAAGATCTATCCCGGCGATGGCTCGACCACCGTTGGCCTGAAGATCGATGCCCGGTGCCGGGTCATCGGTGCCGACGGACGGGCCGTGCCGGGGCTCTATGCCGCCGGGCTCGACGCCAATTCGATCTGGCGCGGCAAGTCTCCGGCCCATGGTTGCAACGTGGGCCCGGCGATGGTGACGGGCTTCATCGCCGGCAAGGCGATGGTCGAGGAGCTGGTGCCCGCCTGATGCGGTGGGGCGCGGCGTCGCGCCCCTGCGGCTTAGGGCTCGCCTGAAAGCACCGCATAGGATGGGTCGCTGCGGTCGCGCGTGCCGCCGAAGGCACCGACCAGCGGGGCGCCCGCGTCGCGCAACTCGTCCATGTCCTGTATGTAGATGCGGTGGTCGATGGCCCAGTGCCCGTCGCGCAGCGACCAGCGATCGAGATACCGGCCGAAGACGCTGCCGACCATGTTCCGGCCCTCGCGGCTGAACCGCAGGGTGGCGCGGACGTAGGCCTCGCTCGAAGCCCGGTCGCCGCGCACGTCGATGAGCACGTTGGTTATATGATGAGCGTGAGCGGTCATCCGGGCATGCGTGGCGCACACCCAGTCGATGAAGTCCCGGCCACTGCCCCGGAACATGATGCCATAGTCGGCGGTGCCGTCTTCGTGCCAGACGCGGTAACCAAGTTCAGGGTCGATGCGGTCCACCGCGCGCGCATAGTTGCTCAACTGGTCGGCGATGGCCTGGCGCGCGGGCATCGGGTCCTGCGTCCTCGTCACTGCCGCCCTAAGCCGATTGCAGCGCCGCGCCGGCCCGTGCCTTGGCGGTGGCGACCAGCTTGAACAGGCCCGCGTTGTATTGCGTCAACTGGTCCATCGTCAGGTCGCGATAGGGCGTCATCGGGCAGAGCGAGTCGACCACGTCCCAGAACGGCTCGATCTTCTCCAGTACCTCATCGATTGGGCCGCAGGTCACGAAGGCTTCGACCATCTCGTCCGAGACGTTGCCGATGACCTTGGCGATGTCGCCGTGTTCGCCCAGACTGAGCTGGCAGGCGCGCGCCTGGTCGCCGAAGCCGATCGCTTCGAAGAACGGTTCGTACTCCTTGTAGCCCGAATAGGCGGCGACGGTGGCGCGGCTGTCGTCGATGGCCTGCTGCTTGTCGTCGTTGACCGCGATCCACGGCCAGGCGTTGATCTCGATGTCGGCGCGCGTGCGGCCGAAGCGTGCCAGTGTTTCGTTGAGGAAAGGCAACTTGCTTTTGGTGTAGGCGGCGGACCACAGCGCGTGGACCATCAGCCCGTCGCCGATTTCCAGCGCCAGCGCGGTCATCTTGTCCTGCAGCGCGGCGATCCAGATCGGGATCTCCTCGCGCACGGGCGGGGCGGTGAGCATCATTTCCTCGAAATCGGCCGAGAAATACTCGCCCGCGATCGGATCCAGGCCCTTGTGGGCATTGGCGATCACGTAGCGGATGACCTTCACGCTTTCGCGCAAGTGCGTGAGCAGCTTGCGCTCGGGCTCTCCGTACATGCCGGTGACGCAGCTCTTGATGCTCGAACCCAGGCCCAGCACGAAGCGGCCGTCCGAGATGCGATCGACGTCCATCGCGGCGTAAGCGGTTTCGACCGGGCTGCGGGTGCCGGCAATGGCGACCCCGGTGCCGACCTTGAGCGTGCTGGTCAGCGCCGCCGTCGCGGCCATCGGCACGAACGGCGGGCCGTAGATCTGGAGCGAGAAGCAGCCTTCGAAGCCCGCCTGTTCCATCTGCTGGCCGATACCGGCCATCGCCGGGGCGGGCAGGGTAGGCATGACGGCCCACCAGCGGCGTTCACCGCCGACGGCGTTGGTGAAAGTGGGCATGTACCCTCCCGTTATCGGAAAAAAAGGGCGGACTCGCGGCCCGCCCAGTGGAGAGATCAGGTCAGAACTGGAACAGTTCCTTGCGCAGGCCGATGATGTCGCTGCAATCGGCGCTGACGTTGTCCCGATAGGCGAAATCGCCCTTCTCCTGGCGCTCGGCGAGTTCCATCATCGCCATGCGATAGCGCTGTCCGGCTTGGTCGAACTTGCTGTGCAGGTCCTTGCGGTCGGTATGGCGCATGTAGCGCGGGCTTTGCGGCGAGGTCATGTAGCTGTCCTGGCGCGAGACCTTGTAGCCGGCCTTGGGCATGACATGGCGGAACATGAGCCCGGCATTGGAGGTGTTCATCACCATTTCCATGCGCGTGCGGTCGCGCGTTTCGGGCGTGCAGGGGTGGAACAGCGGCACGTCGTCGCCGGGGTTGAAGCTGGCCATAAGCGATCGCGCAGTGCGAACGCAGATAGATGCGGATCACCTGGCGCACGTTCTGGGTCGGCTGGCGGATGCCGCTGAAGAACTTCATCACCGGCGCCACCGACTTGTTCACCAAGGTGCGAACCATGGTGACGGTCTCGCTGTCGTAGAAAGTCTCGACCGTTTCGCTGTCCGAACGTTCATCACCCACGACGTCGGCATGCAGAAAGTCGGCATGCGTCAGATCGATCAGGTTTTCGAGGCTGATGGGCGCGGAGGATTCGAACCGCACGGTGGCGGTCATGTGTTTGGGCAGGCCGCCCTTTGGGGGCAGGAACGGCAGGCTCGGCAGGTGGACCGGGTCGGCGGCCTGGGGGTTCCCGAACCACACCCAGACGACACCGTAGTGCTCCATGGTCGGGTAATGACCCTTTACGTCGGTATAGACGCTCTTGTCACGGGCTATGCGTTCGTTGGGGTGGAACTCGCTGGCGACGACGACGCCGTCCTCGCGCCACAGGAAGATCGGGTGCGAATAGATCGCGCGCCGCACTGGCTTTCCGGTCACGGAATAGTTGTGGGCTACCGGAAACCAGCTATCGCGCATCACGATGTCGTGCGGAACCCAGCGGTTGATTGCGTTCAGCGAAATCGGCGTGGACGCGCGGGTGGTCGGGCTTTCGTCCGTTTGCGAGGGACGGTCGGCTACTTCGAGCATTGGGGTATCCTCCTTCAGGCAGCCACGGTACGATCAACCGGAGGCTGGGAGCTGTCATGAGTGGCGCCGCGCAATTCCGCGCGCAGGTCTTCGCCGTGCAGAGAGACCGTCGGCTTGGTGGTTCGCAGCTTGGTTCCGTCGATCGACGAGAGGACCGAAAGCGGATTGCTGCCGCGCAGCAGCGCGCCCCGGATGCCGGCGTGGCGCTCGCCCAGTTCGGCCCGCCAGCGTACCGCCGTGACCCCGCGTGCCGCCGGTACCGGCGCCAGCACTGCGTGGAGCAGTTCCTTCGCCTGATCGTCGCGCAAGGTGAGTTCGGTTTCGCCGCTGACCGGATCGGTGCTGGTCAGCAAGGTGAGCGGAAACTCGGCGACGAAGTGGGCCGGCCAATGCGGCGTCTTCCACTGGCAGCTGCGTTCCATGACCAGCTTGCCGCCCTGCTCGTGCAGTTCCGACATCAGATAGGGGGTGAAGTGCACCGCGCGGATGGCGATCAGCAGGCTGGGATCGTCATAGAGGGCATCGAGGTATTCCTGATGCCGCAAGCTCACGTTGGCGGTGCCGCTGTACTTGTAGTGCGGCGACGCACTGGCCGGCGCCTCGGCCTTGGGATCGAGGCATACGCGCACGAATCCGGCCTGCTCGCTGACGGCGAAGGCGGTAGCCTTGTAGACCGGCGGAAACTTCTGCTGGTCCTTCATGTTCGGGATTTCCTTCAGGCGTCCCGTTTCGCCGTCGTAGCTCCAGCCGTGATAGCCGCACTGGATCAACCCATTGTCGCGGATGCAGCCCAGCGAAAGCGGGGCGCGGCGATGTGGGCAGCGGTCTTCCAGGGCGCGCGCGATGCCATGATTATCGCGCCACAAAACGATGGGCTGATCGCCGATATCGACGGACAACGGCTTGTCCGAAGTGACTTCCTCCGACCGTGCGACGGCCCACCAAACATCCTTTTGCAGACTCATAGCGGCATCCATTCTCCTTGCGTTTAAATTGACGGATGACAATTTATAAGTCAACGCCCATTCGCTAAGGGACACGCAATGCTCGATCAGCCCCAACGCAGCCGCGGACGCCCCGCCCAGAACGCCGACCATTCGGTGGATGAAGACGTATTGCTTGGGGTGGCCTTCGCGACTTTCGCCGAGCGCGGCTACGAAGGGACGACGCTGCGGGACCTCTCGAAGCGGCTGGGGGTAAGCCACAATCTGCTCAACGTCCGCTTCGGGCGGAAGGAGGACCTGTGGGTGCGCGCGGTCGACTGGCGCATGGCGCAGGCCTCGCCTTTCGTCGAAAGCGTGTTCGAGGAACGCGCCGATGCCGAAAGCCGCCTGCGCCATCTGGTGGAGCGGTTCTGCCTGTGGGCGACGCTCAACGCCGATATCGTGGCCTTGACCAACGTGGAAGGGTGCCGGTCGACCTGGCGGCTCGATCATATCGTCGATCGCTTCGTGCTGCCGTTCCAGCACCGCCTGGACGACCTGCTGGATGCGGTGCGGCGCACGCGCCCGGTGAACCATATCTCGACCCCGGCGCTTATGGCGTTGCTGGTCCAGGGCGTGGGGTACTATTTCAGCGCCGTGCCGATGCAGCAAAGGCTGGGCGCGGGCTCCGAGGTGGACCAGGATCACGCGACGGAACAGGCAGGGCGCATGGCCGCCTTCCTCCTCGCCGGCCTGCTCCCTCCGGTCCAACCGTAAGGACGCACGGCGTGCGCGGGAGATCGAGTTCCCACGCACGCCGCCGGTGATGCCGATCGCTCGGATTACTTATAGGGATCGACCGGCTGCGGCACGTCGACCACGCCGATGTCCTTGAGCATGGTCAGCACATCGGAAATGCTGAAGATGTTGATGATCTTGTCGCCCGCGAACTTGACGATCGAGAACCAGTTGACCTGGAATTCGTTGCCGGTCGGCTGCACGCCCATGTAAGGGCCGCCCACGTGCTTGCAGTAATGGGTGGCGTAGATCCAGATCTCGTCCTCGCCCTTGCCCACCGCGTCGATGGTCTTGTAGGCGGCCGGGAAGAAGGTCTTGTAGAGCGCGACGGGCGAGGTTTTCCATTGCTCGTACGTGCCAAGGTCGGGCCGGTTGGGGTTGCCGTAGCGGAAATCGGGATGGAAGAAGCGGTCCATCCCGTCGAAATCGCCAGCGTTCAGCGTTTCCTGAAGGTCGGTCCAGTGCTTGACCATCGTTTTCTGCCGGTCGGTCAGCAGGGGAGAGCCGGTTACGTCCAACTGCTCGCGAATGGGTTCTTTCCAGGCCACTGTGTTTCTCTCCGTTTCGTTCTGTTCGGGTGCGGATAGGTAGGGACTTCAATCTTCGGGTGCGATGGTGACATGCATTCCGGCAAGCGCGGGCGTCATCATCACCTGGCACGATAAGCGCGAATATTCGCCGCGATGGGAGGACCCGTCCAGCAGGTCGCTTTCGTCTTCGGAGATCGGTGGCAGCGCCTGCGCAAAGGCCGGATCGACGAAGATGTGGCAGGTCGCGCACGAACAGCATCCGCCGCAAAGTGCCAGCAGTTCGTCGAAGCCGGCATCGCGGATCGCCTCCATGACGCTGACATCGCTTGCGGCCTCGATCGTCCTGAGCGTTCCATCGCGCGTGACGACGTTAAGTTCGGGCATTGAATACCTCTTGAGAGACGGGGTGATGCCCACTCATAAGGAGCGTCGCCGGGACGCCGTCCTGCCGGACGGTAGGAACGCAAGGGCCCGATCTTATCGGACCTCGACCTTGACCGGAAAGCGCTCGAAGTAGAAGTCGAACGGCCGCCGCAGGTCTTCTCCGGTGACGTGGAAATCGCGTTCGAGATCGTAGACGATCTTGCCATTCTTCTGCTCGCCATGCTCGGCAAGATAGGCGTGAAGGTCCGCCAGCACGTCGTCGGTCAGCGGGATGTCGGCGATGCGGTAGATTTCCTTGACGATGGGGTCGGGGTTGCGGATCCAGTCGTGGAAATAGACGTCGATGGTCTGCTCCGGCGGCAGCACGTCACGGTCGCGCACGCAGGCGCGCAGCAGGGTCTCGTAGCGGGCGGGCCAGTAGCCGAGCGGTTCGCGGATGTCGACGGACTTGCGCAGCATCCGCGCGGCGTAAGTATACATCGTAAGCTGGGAGCGGATCGAGCCGACCGGATCGCGGTGAGTCAGCACGAAGGTGGCATCCGGAAACGTCCGGTAAAGTGCCGGTAGCTGTTCCATGTGCTGGGGGCACTTGATGACCCAGCGGTTCGGTCCGTTGAGGAACGTCAGAACCTGCAGGCATTTCCTGAGGTAGGCGTAAGTGCCGGACTGGTCGTGGCTGAGGTAATAATCGCGCCAGCGCGGTACGTGGGCCAGCCATTCGATCAGGTAGGACGAGAAGTCCACCGCCTGCAACTCGATGTCCTCGCTGATATGGTCGGGCGAGAATTCGTGCATGATGGCCATGTACGGCAGGATCGATTCCATCGCCCGCCATCCATGTTCGGCCTTGGTCCAGCGGGGGTTAGCGTCCTGCGAGGTCGGTTCCTCATCCGGGGCCGGGACCGGGGCGATCGCCTCCCACCAGGGCAGGGAGCGGAAACGACGGTCCGCCGAGAGCAGCCCGAGCAGATGCGTGGTGCCGGAACGCGGCAGACCGGCGACGATGATCGGCCGCTCGATCGCGATCTCCAGGATTTCGGGGTGCCGCTGCACAATGTCCTCGATACGCAGCCGTGTCGCGGCGAGGCGGATCATCATCTGGAACAGGTTGGCGCGGGCGACGGCAGAAGCATTCGCGTCTTCGTCGACCGCCTGGCACCAGACGGCGAGGCGCTCGCGGAAATCGGCGGGGCCGAAATCGGTCAGGCCGGTCTGGCCTTGCGCGTTGGCAAGGATCACGGCGGGATCGAACACGATCTGGTCGGCGCCGGCCTCTGCGCCCGCCAGGACCTGCTTTTGTATGTCGGTGAGGATCGGTTCGTGCAAGTCGGTGATGTCGATGACGTTGCGGCTTGCCGCCTGTTCCTGCGCGAGGCTGCTCATGTCGCTCTCCCTTGTCCATGGTCGCTGTCCGTCGAGGACGCGCCAGAGCACGATCTAACAAGGCCGACCCTTTCCTTCGCAAGGTGCGCGGCTATCGCCGCCGCGCCAAATTCGGCGCGAGAACGCCATGGTTGAGGAAGCGGGCTGATGGAGAGCACCTCCCACGTCTACGATCTGCCGGCTACGTCGGGCATGGACTGCGCGATCCGGGGGCGGATCACGTTGCCCGGCGTGGTGATGGAACTGCACGACTACCGCTTCGACGGGCCGCAAGGCGGCGTGTTCTCGTCGCCGCGCAGCTTTCTGGACCTGGCGCTGTCGCCCCGGCCGGGCAGGCCGCGCGGCGGCTATGCGGAGATCGATCACGGCGCGACCACGGCGCTGGGGCCGGTCATCTTCATCCCCGCCGGGGCCCGGTTGCACACCTGGTGGGGGGAAGGGCGGCAGACCTCGATCTGCTGCGGTTTCGACGGATCTGGCCTCCCGGCCGAGGAGATCGGCATCTGCGAGGATACGCTGCGCGCCACGCTCGATATTCGCTGCCGCGCGCTGGACCAGGCGCTGCGGCGCATCGCCGAGGAGATCGCCCGGCCCGGATTTTGCAGCGACATGCTGGCGCACGCTGTGTGGATGCAGGCGACCATCGAGCTGCATCGCTATCTGCACCAGGCGACCAGCCGCGAGGCTGGCGATGCCGCCCGCCTTTCGCCTATGCAGATCGCCCGGATAGACGAACGCGTCGAGCAGCCCGGAAAGCTACCCCAGGTCGCCGAACTCGCGGCGGAATGCGGCCTGTCGACACGGCACTTCTTCCGGCTGTTCCGCGCCACCACCGGGCAGACGCTCACCACTTACGTCGCCGAACGCAAGATCGCGATGGCGCGCCGGTTGCTGGCGCCCGGCGGCCCGGCGATCAAGGTGGTGGCGTGGGAGTGCGGCTTCGACAGCGCGGCGGCGTTCTCGGCCGCGTTCCGCAAGGCGAGCGGCCTGACGCCGCGGCAGTTCCGGCAGGCAATGTTGTCGTGACCGGCCAGTGGCCGCGCCAGGGCGGTTTGACGATGATATTGGCACGATGACGAAACACCGCCTGCTTGCGCAGTGACGGGGGCGACTGCAGGTTTCCCCAAAGCGCGGCCATTTCGGGCCGGCGTGAGCGGAGAGAGCGATTGCCGGAAAATCTGTTCGACCTCACCGGCAAGGTGGCGCTCGTCACGGGTGCCAATTCGGGGCTGGGTTTCGGCTTCGCACAAGGGCTGGCGCGCGCGGGCAGCGACGTGGTCCTGTGGGGGCGCCGCGCCGACAAGAATGAGGAGGCCGCCGCAGCGCTGCGCGCCTATGGCGTCAAAGTCTTTGCCGACAGCGTCGACGTGGCCAGCGAGCCAGACATCGTGGCCGGCTTCGCGCGGGCGCTGGAGGCGATGGGCCGGATCGATACGGTAGTGGCCAACGCCGGCATCGCCAGCCAGGTCGCCTTCACCGACATGGACGTCGGCACCTACCGCAAGCTCATCGACGTCAACCTGGACGGCGCCGTGTTTACCTTGCGCGAAGGCGCCAGGCACATGAAACAGCGCAGCGAGGCGGGCGATCCCGGCGGGTCGCTGATTATCTGCGGCAGCGGCTCGATCTTCCAGGGCGTGCCGACCATGGCGCACTACGGCATCGCCAAGGGCGCGCTCAATTCGCTCGCGAAGGCGCTTGCGGCCGAACTCGGGCCGATCGGGGTGCGCTGCAACGTCATCGCGCCGGGCTTCATCGAGACGGAGATGACCTTCGCCGATCCGGCAGTGGGCCGGATGCTGGCCGACATGGTCGCGGCCAAGGCGCCGCTTGGTCGCGCCGGGAAACCCTCGGACCTCGCCGGCGCCGTCGTCTATCTCGCCAGCGACATGTCCTCCTACCACACCGGCGATACGCTGGTCGTGGATGGCGGCAAGATGTTCGCCAACTGACCGTCCGGCAGGGTGCATGCGGCCGTCCCGGCCATAGCGTGCGCTGCGCATCGAGGAATTCAGCATGTTCGCACGGCCCAATAGCCAGCACTGCCAGGTCGCCTACGTGACCAACGATCTCGTCGCGGCCATGGCCCTGATGAAGGCCGAATACGATGCCCCCGGCTTTTTCGAACTGACCAATATCCAGCCCGGCGAAGACCCGGCGGGAAGGCCGGTGCTCAAGGTCGCGCTGACGGCCGTGGGCGGGGTGGAGATCGAATTGATCGAGCCGGTCGGCGATACGGCGCCGCTGTTTCGCGAGGTCCTGCCCGGTGGCGATGCCCTGGCGATCCGTTTCCATCACGTAGCGACCCGTATCACTGGCCCTGTCGAAAACTGGGAGGCGCATCTCGCCTCGCTCGACCTTGCACGCCATCCCGTCGTGTTCGAGGGCAGCGTCGGCGAGATGCTGCGCTACATCTACACCGACGAGCGCCATACGGTGGGCCATTTCGTCGAGCATGTCTGGATGTCGGACGAACTGCTTGGCCAGATGGCCGCGGTCGTGCCTTCTTATCCCCCCGCCAAGGACCCTAGCTGATGACTGCAGCGCTTTCCCGTCTCAATTTCCGCGACGTGGGCGGCCTGTCATGCGCAGGCGGGCGGACCGTGCGACCGGGCATCCTGTTCCGTTCGGAAGGGCCCGCCAGCTTCCTCGACGAGCATAATGCGGAGCTTGCCGAATTCGGCTTTCGCACGGTCGCCGATCTGCGCTCGTCGATGGAGCGCGACAAGGCGCCGCACTTGTGGTGCGGACCTGAGTGCCGCCTGCTCGACCTCGACATGAACACCGACTTGCGCGCGCAGGGCGAGGACATGTGGCAATCGCTCGGCCGCGATCCGACCGCTCGGCGGGCGACCGAGGTGATGACTCACAACTACGGCCTGATGCCGCAATCGTTCCTGCGCCATCTTGCAGCGATGACCGACGCGTTGCTGGAAGGGGAAACGCCGATGCTGGTGCATTGCACGGCGGGCAAGGACCGCACGGGTGTCGTTGTGGCCCTGTTCCTCGACCTCGTGGGTGTGCCGCGCCCGGTCATCCTCGACGATTATCGCAAGTCCGATGTCTTTGGTGCCAATCTCAAGATGTCGGGCAACCTCAAGCACGATCTTCACGCGACTTTCGGCTTCGTGCCGCCGGACGACATGGTCGCGGTGCTGATCGGCGTGGACGACGGCTTCCTCCAGGGGGCCTTTGACGTGCTCGATCGCCAGTGGGGCGGCATCGAGGGCTATTTCGAGGCGGCCGGCATCGACGCTGCCCGGCGCGAGGAACTGAGGGTCACCTGCTTGCCACACACTAGGCGCGATATCTGCGCGGGCGCTTCGGCCTTGCTGGTCGGCGCGGTCCTTCCCGTGGATCGCGTTCTTGCCTCGCCCGGCATCAGACAGACAGTGGAGACGGACATGACCGATACCGGCATCTACCAATGGGAAGACCTGCTCGACCAGTTGCGACCGCTGGGCCAGAAGATGCGCGAGCGTATTCCCGAACGTCTGCGCGACGACCCGCAGGTCATGCAGGAATCGCTGCGACTGCTGCTTTCGGGCGTGTTGCGCACCACCAACGACGCCATCATGCATGATCGTAGTCACCCGATCTTCGTGCCCGAACTGAACATCTGCCAGAACATCTTCCAGCCCAACGCCGACACAATCTACAAGGCGGCGCTGATCGAAAAGGGCGGCACGTACCGTATTCGCGGCGATCGCGGCACTACGCGCATGATGATCCTGGCGCAGTTGGGGCCGGATACGCTGCGCACCGGCCAGCACCATCCCGCGCAGGACGCCAACGACTTCGACGACCTGAAGATCGCGGCGGACGGCGGTTTCGACGTCATCCTTTCGCCCAGCCGGCCCGAAGGTCATGCCGGCGACTGGTGGGAACTCAAGCCAGAGACCGAGAAGCTGATGCTGCGCATCGTCGGATGCGACTGGGGCATCGAGCGCGAGCCGCGCCTGGGCATCGTCCGGCTTGATGCGGCGCAGGCTTCGAAAGGGCGCCCCACGCTGGCGCAACTCGCCCACAGGTTCGCCGAGATACCCGGCACGGCTGCGGTCTGCGCGCTCGCCTTTCCCGACAAGGTCCAGAAGCTGCGCGACGAGGGACTGATAAACACTTTGAAAGTCGTCGACTTCTCGCAGATGAGCGGGCTGGCACGGCAATCGTACTACGAAGGCGCCTATGATCTCGCGGAGGATGAAGCGCTCGTCACCGAAGTGCGCATTCCCAAGGAGGTCGACTACTGGTCGCTGATCCTCACCAACGAACTCTACGAGACGACCGACTGGTATCACAACCAGTCGAGCCTCAACGCGGCGCAGGCGAAGATCGACGGCGATGGGGTGTTCCGCGCGGTCATTTCCGCGCGTGATCCGGGAGTGCATAACTGGCTGGACACCTCCGGCTATCCGCGCGGGGCGGTGCAGGGGCGCTGGTTCAACACCGAGGAGCGGCCGACGCCGACGATCAGGAAAGTGAAGCTGAGCGAGGTGAACGCGCATCTTCCCGCCGATACCGTGCGTGTCACGCCCGAGCAGCGCGCAGAGGCCATTCGCGAACGCACCTTGCGCGCGCACATGCGCGTGATCTGGTGAGGGTGCGGACATGACCGACGATCTGGCAAGGCTGCTCGACTACGAAGCCATACGCATGGTTAAGGCCCGCTACTGCCGCTTTCTCGACACCAAGGACTGGGACGGCTTCATCGGTCTGTTCACGCCCGATGCGGTGATGGACGTTCGCGAAGACACCGGCAATCCACCGATCTCCGGCCATGCGGCGATCCTCGACCAGGTTCGCTTCGCCGTGATCGATGCGCGTTCCGCCCATCAGGTCCATTCCTCGGAAATCGACTTGCGCGAGGACGAGGCGGATGTCGTCACCGCCATGCAGGACCGGGTGGTGTGGTCGCCGGGCAAGTGCCCGATCCCCGGCGGGGCCTCGATCACCGGGTTCGGCCATTATCACGAGCGCTACGTCCGGCAGGACGGGACCTGGAAGATCGCCGCGCTCAAGCTGACCCGGCTCTATGTCGAGGTTCATCCCGCCCCTGTCGCCTGATAGGTTGCGGTGAAGGACGGCGGGGGCAATCCCGACGCGTCGACAAGAGAGGACGAATGTGATGACGCAAGTGCGGCACGTGGCGCAGGAGCCGGGGGCGCGGGCCCTGTTCGACAAGTTCGGCACGTACATCCTGCCCGGCCGGGTCAGCGATCCGCGCCGGGGTATCGAGGAAGCGCAGGAGGCCGAAAGGATCGGCCTGGGCTGCGTCTGGATTTCCGAACGCTATTCGCTCAAGGAGCCGGCGGTGCTGGCCGGCGCCGTGTCGCAGGCCACCTCGAAGATCCGCATCACCGGCACCATGTATGCGACGATGCGGCACCCGCTGGTCACGGCCAGCGTCGCCGACATGATGCAGGCGATGAGCGGCGAGCGGTTCCGCCTGATGTTCGCGCGGGCCGTGCCTGCCTACATGAAGATGCTGGGATCGCCGCCCATCACCATGGAGCGGCTGGCCGATCTGATTTCGATCTGCCGCCGTCTATGGGCGGGGGAGAAGGTCGATTACGACGGCATCCTCGGCAAATTCCCGGCGATCAGCCTGACGGACCGGCACGGCGGCACGCCGCCGCCGATCATCTTCACCGCCATCGGGCCCAAGAGCCTGGAATTCGCGGGCGCACATTGCGACGGTGTGCTGCTGCACCCCTTCGTCTCGGCACAAGGCGTGCGCAATAGCACCAAGATCGTGCGCGATGCGGCCGAGAAGGCCGGGCGTGATCCGATGTCGGTGCGTATCTATCACAACATCATCGTCGCGCCGGACTTGCCCAAGGCGGAGGAAGAGGCCGTCGTGGGCGGCCGGGCTATCACCTATTTCGAACTGCCCGGTTTCGGCGACCTGATCGTCGACATCAATGGTTGGGACAAGACGGTACTGGACGCCATTCGCGCCCATCCCAAGATCGCCGGGCTGAACGGCAAGCCGGCCGACCAGGCCTATACCCGGCAGGAACTGGTCGACGTGAGCAAGCTGCTTCCGCAGCAGTGGCTGGACGAAGGGGCCGCCGTAGGCACCGCGGCGCGCTGCGCGGACCAGTTGATGGATTTCCTCGACGCCGGTGCCGACGAGATCCTGCTCCATGGATCTTCGCCCAAGGACATGGGGCCGCTGACGGCCGAGTTGAAGCGCGCTCTGGCCGCGAAGGGGCTCTGACATGGAAGTTCTGACCCCCGACCGCATCACCGTGCAGTTGCAGGACTGGCTGGCCACGCAGAAGCCGGACTGGCGCGACATCGTCGTGAAGCCCTTGAACGTCACGCTGGGTGCCGGTTTTTCGGCCGACATATTCTTCGTCGACGTCGATTACGTCGAAGCCGGCGAAGCGCGGGGCCAGACCCTGGTGGTGCGCCGGCAGCCCACCGATCTTGAGGTCGTGTTCGGCAGCAGCCTTGCGCTTCAAGGCAAGATGATGGCCGCGCTCGATGCGCGTGGCGACCTGCCGGTGCCGCCCTGGATCGGCATGCATCTGGAGTCCGATATCCTGGGCCTGCCGTTCCTGGTGATGGGCAAGGTCGAGGGCGAATGCGCCAAGCA
Organism: Paraburkholderia sp.; assembly: GCF_028283785.1. GTDB lineage: Bacteria > Pseudomonadota > Gammaproteobacteria > Burkholderiales > Burkholderiaceae > Paraburkholderia. The sequence goes on from NZ_JAPWKB010000020.1 coordinate 307,313, forward strand.
GAAGCCCAACTACAACCTGGAAGGCTGGCTCGTCGAGATGACGCCGGCCCAGCGTGGCCAAACTTTCGCCAACGCCATCGCGGCCTTTGGCAGCATGGCGCGTATCGACTGGCACGATGGCTTCGAGTTCCTCGCCCTGCCGGACCTCGGCAAGCCTGGACTCGACCAGTACGTCGGCGCGCTGGAAGCCTGGCACAAGGCGGCGGGCAAAGGGCGCGCGATGCCGATCGTCGATGCCGCCATGGCCTATGTCCGCGACAATATGCCCGACGATGCCGGCGTCAACGTGCTGTGGGGCGATCCGACCCCGTCGAACGTGATGTTCGCGCCCGACGGCGGCGTCAACGCGCTGATCGATTGGGAACTGGCCGCGCTGGGCCCCGCCGAACTCGATCTGGCGTGGTGGCTTTATTTCGACGACCTGTTCGGTCGCCGCTTCGGCGTGCCCCGGCTCGAAGGCCTGCCGAGCCGGGATGAGACCATTGCCCTGTGGGAAGCGGCCAGCGGGCAGACCGCCAGACACCTCGACTATTACGATATCGTCGCCGCGCTGCGCATGGCGCTGGTCGCGGTCGGGGCCTTCGACCGTCAGGTCGGCATCGGCAACATCCCTGCGACGAACAAGTCGCTCAACGACAACTTCATGACGCAGTATCTGGCGGAAAAGCTGGGCCTGCCGCTGCCCGAGTTCGGGCCGGACTTCGTGGCCTTCATGAAGAACCTGACGCCGGTAAAGGAATAGGGCTTCGTTCGATGCCCGCTGCATTCGGGTGATGCGGTGGGCGGGTCGCCCTGACCTTCAAGTATATGGCGGCTCCGCCGGTTGGGACGGGACCCGGGGGTCCCGTCCAACACCTTGCCGAGCTGACGCGAACCGTCAGAGCTTCTTGAGTTCGGCGTTCGTCAGGCTGGTCGTCAGGCCCTTTTCGCCGGTGCTGAGCGTCTGCACCGGGATCGTGATGAACTTGCCGCGATAGATCACGCGCACCGTGCTGGCAGTGCCGTCGGCCCCCGGCAGGACGCGGTCGATCTTGCCCAGCTTTGTTCCTTCTGCCGAAAAGATCGCCTCGTTGCGGTCTATCACAGGCGCGTCGGCGGCAAAGGCGGGGGCTGATAGGGTGAGGGCGGTGAGAGCGAGCAAAAGCGATTTCATTGGCGGAATCCCCGATAGCAGTTTGACCTTGCTGTTGGCCCAAGCCCCTATCCAGTTCAAGAAAAAATTGTGCAAATGAGAAGAAATCTGTTCAATATGTTCAATGCGCGAGACAAGACCTTGTCCGTGTTGGGAGAGAACGTAGACATGGCAGTTACAGGCTTTGCCGCCAGGGACCGATGGTTCCTGACCTTGCTGGGCGCGATTTTCATGATCAATTTCGTCGATCGCACGATCATCGCGGTCGTCGGCGAAGCGATCCGGCGCGATCTGCAATTGAGCGATCTGCAGTTGGGAATGATGGGCGGTCTGGCCTTCGCGCTGTTCTACGCGGTGCTGGGAATACCCCTGGCCCGCCTGGCGGAGCGCTTCAATCGCGTGCGCCTGATCGCTGTGGTTACGGTGCTGTGGTCGATCATGACCGCACTGTGCGGCGCGGCCGGGGGATACGTGCAACTGCTGCTCTGCCGCATGGGCGTGGGCGTGGGCGAAGCCGGTTTCACACCGGCGCTGGTTTCGATGATCTCCGACCGGTTTCCCGTCGGGCGCCGCGCCCTGGTATATTCGCTGATCGCGCTGGGCGCGCCGCTTGGCAGCGCCTTCGCCGCGGTTGCGGGGAGCGCCTTTGCCCAGCATTTCGGCTGGCGCTGGACGATGGCGGCGGTCGGTGTGCCGGGTCTGGTGCTGGCCCTGCTGCTTTATACGACGATACCCGAACCCGAGCGCAAGGACGCCGGCGACAAGGCGCTGACCCCGCGCTTCACCGAAGTTCTCCGGCGGCTTGGCCGATCGGCATCGTTTCTTCACTTGACGTGCGGCAGCGGCCTTGTCGGGCTGGTCGGCTTCGGGACCAACTTGTTTCTGATCCCTCTGCTGGTGCGGCGTTTCGAATTGCCGCTGTCGCAGGCCGGGCTGATTTTCGCGATGTCGTTCAGCCTCGCCACGATGGTCGGCCAGATCACGGGCGGCAATATCGCCAGCCGCTTGATCGAACGCGATATACGATGGGGGGCATGGGCACCGGCGATTACCGTCGGGATGGCGCTGCCGCTATATCTGCTGGCGCTCTACCAGTCCGACTGGCGCGTCCTGGTCGGTTTCCTGTTCGTCGCCACGGCGCTGCTCTACGCCTTCACGCCTGCAGTGATGACGGTGACGCAAACCCTGGTCGAGCCGCGCATGCGCGCATCGGCGGCGGCGTTGCATGCGTTCGGGCAGACGGTGGCGGGGCTGGGGATCGGTTCGGTCGCCTTGGGTTATCTGAGCGATCGGCTGGCGGACTACCATTTCGCGGGCGACTATGCCGCGCAGTGCCTTGCGGTGCATGGCGCCAGTCCGGCACCCGGTTGCCTGGCCGCGTCGGCGACGGGATTGCAGCAGAGCATGCTGATATCGGCGCTGGTCCTGATCGTCGCGGTGTTCAACTACCTCGTTGCCGCGAAGCATCTGCCGAGCGAGGCAAAAACGGCCTGACCGCAAATTGCCCGAGCGGTCGCGGTGACGCGAGCCGCTCGGGGCAGGAAAATTACGTCAGTCCCACTGCAGTTGCAGGTCGGGCACGTGCAGGATGTTGCCCACGAAATAGGGAACCTGGAAACCGTCCTTGGTCCGGAACTCCGGGACGCGCTTGACGAACTCCTCGACCGCTATCTGAAGTTCGAGCCGCGCGAGGTGCATGCCGAGGCACTTGTGGATGCCGCTGCCCAGCGACATGTGCGGGGCCTTGCGGTCGAACCGGATGTCCTGGGGATCTTCGTAGAACGCCGGATCGCGGCCGACGACCGGCGAGCAGAACGCCACGTATTCGCCGGGCATGATCGTCTGGCCCTGGATTTCGATGACCTTGGTGGCGATACGGAACGCCGTGACCGGCGCGAAGGCGCGCAGGAATTCCTCCACCGCGAGCACGATCTGCGAAGGGTCGGCACGAAGCTCGTTCTGCTTCTCGGGATGCGAGGCCAGGTAGTTGAAGATGTTGCCGAGCAGCGAGGTGACCGTGTCGAGACCGCCGATGTAGAGGTTGAAGCAGTGGCCGAGCACTTCGTCGTCGGTCCAGGGACGGCCGTCGACGTCGAAATCCAGCACTTTGGTGATGTAATCGTCGCGCGGTTCCTTGCGGCGCGCCTCGATTTCCTCGAGCAGGTAGTCCTTGACGCATTTCACCGCGTTGCCGCGTACCTGCCAGTCGTTGGTGTGCAGCAGTTCCTTTTCCCACTTGAGGAACTGGGCCATCCGCTCCTGCGGCAGGCCCAGCAGATCGAGCACGATGAAGATCGGGAACTTCTCGG
>NZ_JAPWKB010000021.1 GCF_028283785.1 Paraburkholderia sp.
CCTGTGCGGGACCGCACCTACTTTTCTTTGCTCGCGCAAAGAAAAGTAGGCAAAAGAAAGCGCGTTTACACCGACACTCCGTAGCGAGTGGCGTTTATTCATTATCGGGTAGTGGTCCGCGCACGATTTGAGTTGCCGCACCGCTTGCCTTGGTGACAAATGGTATGGACGCCTCCCCCTCGCGAGGGCTGCTGATCGAATGGTCGGGGCGCGACCAGGAAGGTGGGTTCTCGCAACCGACGGCCTCAGATGTGCCAGAGTGGAAGTTGGGCAACGTACCACTTGAGGAAGGAGAACCCAAATGAAGCTTACTCCGGTTGGTGTCGATATTGCGAAGCAGGTGTTCCAGGTCCACTGGGTTGATCCGCAAACAGGCGAGGTCGTCAGCCGGCAGATCCGACGCGCCACGTTTCTGTCGCACTTTGCAAATCGCGCGCCGTGCCTGATCGGCATGGAAGCGTGTGGCGGTTCCCAGCACTGGGCGCGTCATCTGGAGCAGATGGGTCATCAGGTGAAGTTGATGCCGGGCCAGGCGGTCAAGGCGTTTGTGAGCGGTAACAAGAGCGACGTGGCTGATGCACGGGCAATCTGGACCGCGGTACAGCAGTCGGGCGTGAGGTCCGTGACGGTCAAGACTGAATCGCAGCAGGCCGTGCTGGCATTGCACCGGATGCGCCAGCAACTGATCAGGTTTCGCACGATGCAGATCAATGGATTGCGTGGGCTGCTGACGGAATACGGTGAAGTGATGGCGGTAGGCCGCGCCGCGCTGAACCGGGCGATGGCTGATGTGCTGGCGCGCCTGGAGGCGCGTTTGCCCACGATGCTGGTGGACACGCTGCGTGAGCAGTGGCAGCGGCTTGACGTTCTCGATGAGCAGATTGCGCGAATCGAACAGCCAAACTCTCGGACTGGATGAAGGAAGAGCGTGCCTGCTTAAGCAGATCGCCGACATTCCCGGCGTCGGGCTGCTGACAGCGACCGCTGCTGTGGCGACGATGGGCGACCCCAAAGCGTTTCATTCAGGACGTGAGTTTGCGGCCTGGCTGGGTCTGGTGCCCAGACAGACCGGCACCGGCGGCCGGATCAGACTGCATGGGATCAGCAAACGCGGTGATGTGTATCTGCGCACACTGCTGATCCACGGTGCACGATCGGTGCTCGCGCGCGCGAAAGAGCCAGGCCCGTGGATCGAGCAGTTGGGCCGGCGGCGCCCGCATAACGTGGTAATCGTTGCGTTGGCCAACAAGATGGCCCGAACGATTTGGGCGCTGCTGGCGCACGGGCGTACGTACGAGAAAGGCTATGTGAGTACGCGAGCGGCGTAAGCGCTGCAATGACTGAATAAACCGGTTTTGCAGGAGATGGGATGTCAAAGGTTGCGCAAGGTAATTGAGTGTGATGGCACACAGGTCAGACCGGGACTCACCAAACCTGAACTGCCTTGCGGGCTAACAGCCCGTGTGTCAAGTGAGGCGTGAGCCAGCGGATTCCATCGAGGCCAGCGGGTTCGACCTGCAACAAGGCCGGATATAAAGCCGCAGCCTTCCTGTCTACCAACACACACGAAATCCCTTGGCAAACGGGAGGCGTCCATATAAAGGCAGTCATTAGTTCCGGCTGTTCGCTCCGCGACAGCCGACGGGCACAGCCCCGTCTTTTTCTCTCGGCGTCATTCGCGCGCCGAACTCCGTCGGTCACAACACCCATTTTCCTGGCATGCGCCGGTCGGGTCTCGCGCGCAAAATTCCAAGCTACGCGGAACGTCGAAACCATCGTGAAGGCGGGTGAACTCCGTGGCGCAAACGGGGCGTTGAGTTGGGCGCGGGAACGGTCGTGAAAGCGGGTGAATGGCGCGGCGCAAACCGGGCTGCGAGCCAACGCCGGAACGATCCTAACGACGTGCGGATGCTGAGCCAACCGCACCTTGGGCCGGACGCCGGAACCGTCGAAACGGCGAGCAAATGACGTGGCGAAAATGGGGTTTTGAAGCAGGCTACCGCCGCGAAGCGGGCGGGATGTGCGGGCGCGGACCACCGGGAAAAACGGACCGCCGAGTCCAAACGTGCGCGGTCCACTACCCGAAAGTCAGTAGACGCCAATCGCTACGAAGCGCGAGGTAAACGCGCTTTCTTTTGCCTACTTTTCTTTGCGCGAGCAAAGAAAAGTAGGTGCGGTCCCGCACAGGGACGATCCAGGCAGACCGACGTGAAAACGGGACAACCACCCCCACAACCCTCAGCCAAACAAAAAAAACGTTCGAAAAAACCGCACATGTTAATCAACGAGACCACACGTCAAGAGCAAACCAAAAGCGCACTATATTTCCACAGCACGACCAAAGCGCACCGCAACGAACCTTAACCCCTTGTGGAGAAACCAAAATGTCCCGCTTCCAAACCAAAACCATCCTGATCACCGGCGGCAGCAGCGGCATCGGCCTGGCCGCAGCGCAGGCCTTCATCGCCGAAGGTGGCCGCGTCATCATCACCGGCCGCGATGCCGCGGCCCTCGACAAAGCCCAGACAACCCTCGGCGCCAACGCCATCGCGATCCAGAACGATAGCGGCGCCCCCGACAGCGCCCGCGAGCTCGCGACGGCACTCAAAGCCAAAAACATCACGCTCGACGCTGTCTTCCTCAACGCCGGCGCGGCCCGGTTCGCTCCGCTCCCGGATGTCACCGAAGACCTCTGGGACGCGACCTTCAACGCAAATGTCAAAGGCCCGTTCTTCCAGATCCAGGCGCTCCAGCCGCTGCTCAATCGCGGTGCGTCGATCGTGATCAACGGTTCGATCAACGCACGCATCGGCATGCCGTCGTCGTCGGTGTATGCGGCTAGCAAGGCGGCGGTGATCTCGCTCGCCAAAACGCTGTCCGCCGAGTTGCTGCCGCACGGCGTGCGCGTCAACGTCGTCAGCCCCGGTCCGGTTCAAACGCCGCTGTACGGCAAACTCGGCCTCGATGCCGCCGCGCTCGAAGCCACGGCCGCGCAAATCCTCAGCCAGATTCCGGTCGGCCGCTTCGGTACGCCCGAAGAAATCGCGTCCACCGTGCTGCATCTGAGCGCACCGGAATCGGCGTTTATCGTCGGTACTGAAATCATCGTCGACGGCGGTATGAGCCAACTCTGAACCTGTTGTCTCGCCAACCGTCACTGCAACGGGATCGGCCGCGCGTCGCGCGCCGATCCCGTTTCGCATTCGCGCTGCGGTAAGATTCTTCGCAAGCTGCCATGCACGTGAGACACGCATCGCAAGCCGTGCATGCACTCATCCAGCTCGCCCACGCGGAGCAGCCGCACCCGCACCGCAACGTCGTCAACATTCCAATTCACACCGTCCGACTATGCCCGCTCAACTCTTCAACCCGTCCCGCGCCACGCACGGCATGGCCGTCGCGCCCCACTCGCTGGCCGCGCAAAGCGCTGCCGCCGTGCTCCGCGAAGGCGGTAACGCCGTCGAGGCGATGATCTCCGCTGCGGCCACGATCGCGGTCGTCTATCCGCATATGAACAGCATCGGCGGCGATGGCTTCTGGCTGATCTCGCGCCCCGGTAGCGATCCGGTCGGTATCGAGGCGTGCGGCGCGGCTGCAATGTCGGCCTCCATCGAGCGCTATCGCGAGCAAGGGTTGAACAGCATTCCGCATCGCGGACCGCTCGCGGCGAATACGGTCGCCGGCACGGTGTCGGGTTGGGATGCGGCGTTCCAGTGGTCCAAAGCGTCGCTGGGCGGCCGCCTGCCGCTCGCGCGGCTGCTCGAAGATGCAATCGGCTACGCGTCGCACGGCGTGCCGGTCACCAGCAGCCAGTCGCGTTGCGTCGCCGCGAAGCGCGACGAACTCGCGCAGATCCCGGGCTTCGCCGACACCTTCCTGATGTCGGACGACACGCACGACGCAAACAACGCGAACAACGCAAACGCACCCCGACGCCTGCCGCAAACCGGCGAGCGCTTCATGCAACCACGCCTCGCGGCGACGCTCGATCATCTCGCGCGCGCGGGTCTCGACGACTTCTATCGTGGCGATCTCGCACGCGGCATGGCGGCGGAACTGGCAACGCTCGGCAGTCCGGTCGCGTTGAGCGATCTCGAACGGCATCGCGCGCGTCATGTCACGCCGATGGCGCTCACGCATTCGATCGGCACGGTCTACAACATGCCGCCGCCGACGCAAGGCATCGTGTCGCTGCTGATCGTCGGGATGCTGGATCGCGTGCTGAAGGCGGGCATGGACCCGCTCGGCCCCGAGTACGTGCATGCGTGCGTCGAGGCAACCAAGCTCGCGTTCGCGATTCGCGATGCGCATGTGACCGATCCGGATTACATGGACGTCGAGCCGCAAGCGTTGCTCGATCCGGCCCATCTCGACTCGCTCGCGGCGAAGATTTCGATGGAAAAGGCGGCGGCGTGGGGCCAAGGCCTCGGTCCGGCCGACACGGTCTGGCTCGGCGCGATCGACGGCGATGGCGTCGCGGTCAGTTTTATCCAGAGCATCTATCACGAGTTCGGCAGCGGCATCGTGTTGCCGTCGTCGGGTGTGAACTGGCAGAACCGCGGTTGCGGTTTTTCGCTCGACCCGAATTCGCGCAATCCGCTGATGCCGGGCCGTCGGCCGTTCCACACGCTGAATCCGGCGCTCGCGCGGTTCGACGACGGCCGCACGCTGGTCTACGGCAACATGGGCGGCGACGGTCAGCCGCAATCGCAAAGCGCGGTATTCACGCGGATCGCGTCGTATGGATGGGACCCGCAAACGGCGATCGACGCGCCGCGCTGGCTGCTCGGCCGCACGTGGGGTCAGTCGAGCGATTCGCTGAAGCTGGAGTCGCGTTTCCCGGCGGAAACGGTCGACGCGTTGTGCCGGCTCGGACACGATGTCGATGTCCTGCAAGCGTACGACGAGACGATGGGCCACGCGGGCGCGATCGTCCGTTTTCCGAACGGTCTGTTCGAAGGTGGCCACGATCCGCGCAGCGACGGCGCGGCGGTCGGCTGGTAACGCGCAACTCACAGGAGCGTGACGCATGATCCAGATCCGCGAAGCCCGGTTTCCCGACGACCTCGACGCCGTGCAGACGATTTTTCGCGAGTACGCGGCGAGCCTCGGCATCGACCTTGGCTTTCAGGATTTCGATGCGGAACTGGCCGCGTTGCCGGGCAAATACGCGTCGCCGGATGGAACGGTGCTGCTGGCGACGCGCGACGGCGAACTACTCGGTTGCGTCGCGATGCGTCCGCTCGATCCGGACGTCTGCGAGATGAAGCGGCTCTATATCCGTCCGGCGGCGCGCGGTCTGGCGCTCGGACGGCAACTCGCGGTGCGCATCTGCGAGGCCGCTGAACGGGCGGGCTATTCGCGGATCCGGCTCGACACGCTGCCTAGCATGACCGCTGCGTTGCAGCTTTACGCGTCGCTCGATTTCAAGCCGATTCCCGCGTACGTGTTCAATCCGGTCGAAGGCACGAAGTATCTGGAACGCGCGCTCGACGGCCCGCGCCGGCCAGCGCCTTCCAACGGCCGCTAGTCCGACGCGTTATCGACCGCGCGCCCTTCGGCGTGCCATCGCAGCATTCCGCCCGCCAGATTCGCGACCTGCTCGAAGCCCGCCGCACGCAAGATCACGGTGGCCTGCGCGGATCGTCCGCCTGCACGGCACACCGTCACGATGGGCCGGTCGTGCGTGAGTTGCGCGGCCTGTTCGCCAAGCTGACCCAGCGAGATCAGCCGCGCATCGTGAATGCGTCCTAACGGGCCCTCGAATTCATCCGGTTCGCGCACGTCCACCAGTTGCACCGCGTCCCGATGCTCTTCGAGCCATTGCGGATGAATCTCCCAGATGCCCGCGAACGTGTATGTCAGCGGCGCCCAGTCGGGTTCGGCCTTGCGCGTGGGATCGATCGGCGCGAGTCCGCATTTCAGATTGGCCGGCACCGCGACGTCGAGTTGGCGCGGATGCGGCAAACGCAGATTCGTCATATAGCCGGCGAAATCGTCCTCGCACAATGAACCGCCGAGTCGCGGATTGAAGCGCTTTTCCTCGCCGACGCTGGTGACGCTCAGACCGCGATAATCGTGCGCCGGATACAGCAGACAGTTATCCGGCAACGTGAAAATCCGTTCGTGGACCGCGCGAAACAGCGCGCGCGAATCGCCGCTCTGGAAATCCGTGCGGCCGGTGCCGCGAATCAGCAGGCAGTCGCCGGTGAACGCCATGCTGCGATCGTCGAGCACGAGCGAGATGCAGCCGCCGGTATGACCGGGCGTCGCGCGCACGGTCAGATGCCGCGAGCCGAATTCGCAGCGTTCGCCGTCCTGAAGGTAGCGGTCCGCACCTTCGGCGCCGCTGGTCGCCGAGATCGCGATGCGGCTGCCGACGCGCCGCCGGAGCAGCCACGCGCCGGTCACGTGGTCGGCGTGAACGTGCGTGTCGATCGTATAAAGCAGGCGCAGACCGAGTTCGTCGATCAGCGCCGCGTCGCGCCGCACCTGCTCGAACACGGGATCGATCAGCACGGCTTCGCGCAGGTCGGTGTCGCCGAGCAGGTAGGTGTAAGTGGATGACTGCTGGTCGAATAGCTGTCGAAAGATCAACACGTGATGGGCCTCCGGCCTCGTGATGCGCCCGTCCGGCAGCTCGACCGCGCCGGCGTGTCGGGTCGGGCGAGTCGGACGTATTGCATCGCTTATTTCGGTTGTGCGACGAATCGCAGATACGGCTTCAACGTCCTGAAGCCTTCGGGATATTTTTGCCGCGCGGCGTCGTCGGTGACGGACGTGGGAATGATCACGTCGTCGCCCGGCTTCCAGTTGACCGGCGTGGCAACCGTATGTTTCGCGTTGAGTTGAAGCGCATCGAGCAGGCGCAACACTTCATCGAAATTCCGCCCGGCTGTCATCGGATAGACGAGCATCGCCTTGACCTTTTTGTCCGGTCCGATAATGAACACCGAGCGCACGGTCGCATTATCGACGGCGGTGCGGGTGCCGCCGCTCGCGTTCGGATGAATCATGTCGTACAGCTTCGCGATGCTCAGATCGGCATCGCCGATCATCGGATAATTGATCGCGTGGCCTTGCGTTTCCTCGATGTCCTTGACCCATTTCAGATGATCGCTGACCGGATCGACGCTCAGTCCGATGACCTTGGTGTGACGCTTGTCGAATTCCGGTTTGAGTCCGGCCATATAGCCGAGTTCGGTGGTGCAGACCGGCGTGAAATCTTTGGGGTGTGAGAACAGGATCACCCAGTGGTCGCCGATCCATTCATGAAAATGGAGGGTGCCTTCGGTCGTGTCGGCCGTGAAGTCGGGTGCTTCTTCTCCTAATCTGATCGACATGGTCGGTCTCCTGGTGGGTAGTCGGCACACGATCACGGCCGTTCCGGTGCCGGCAATCCGGTCCGACGCACCGTGTATGAAGCGAAGTCTTAAGTGGCTCAGCGGATGCGATACCGGACGGCGGGCGTGCAATGGACGAGTACGTGCGACGAGGTTTAAAACGCGCTGGATCGCGCTTGAAATCCCTTTGTATAGCGTAGACCAAATCAGCGAATTCATCGCGCGCATGCGGCCGAAAATGCTGACTTCGACGCGTTTTTATCCGCTCCAATGCGGCCGCGCGCACATCGAAAAACAGTGAAGCCGCGCGCGATTCGCTGCGATGCGGCGCGACGCGCGGATTGGAGAGTCCCGCGACGGTCCGGGCTTGGGGTACAGTTTCGCTTGATACGGGCCCAGCAGTCTGTGCATGACTCGAACGATTGCCCATCGATGTGCGGTTCAACGGGTCCCGAAGCAGGTAGTTGGCAAGATATTGGGAACGGCTTATGAACGAAGCAGACAGCACATCGGGCAATTTCATCTCGGACTGGCTCCGGCTGTGGGTCGGCTCGACCGAAGACTATTCGATCTTCGCGCTCGGACCGGACGGACGCATTCTGACGTGGAATCGCGGCGCCGAACTGATGCACGGCTATCTCGCCGATGAAATCGTCGGCCAGCCGGTTTCCGCGCTATATCCCGACGCCGAACGCGAGGCGGGCGAGCCCGCCGCCGCGCTGCGCGCTGCCGAGGACACCGGCCGCTTCGTCGCGGAAGGCCGGCGTCAGCGCAAGGACGGCACGCCGTATTGGGCGAATGTCGTGATCACCGCGTTGCGCGCGCCCGACGGCAGCCTGATGGGTTTTGGCGAAGTCGTACGCGACGTCAGCGACAAAAAAGCCGTGCACGACGCGGTGCTCGAAAGCGAGCAGCGTTTTCGTCTGCTGGTGCAAGGCGTCACCGACTATGCGATTTTCATGCTGTCGCCGGACGGGCACGTCAGCAACTGGAACGAAGGCGCACGGCGCATCAAGGGTTACACCGAAGCGCAGATCGTTGGAACCCATTTTTCACGTTTTTATACGCCCGAAGACATCGCGGCGGGCGTGCCGTATCACGGTCTCGAAACCGCGCGTCGCGACGGCCGTTTCGAAGCGGAAGGCTGGCGTGTGCGGCGCGACGGCAGCCGGTTCTGGGCGCACGTCGTGATCGACGCGATTCGCCAGGATGGCGAGCTGATCGGTTTCGCGAAGGTCACGCGCGACATCACCGAGCGCCGGCAGGCGGCGGAACTGCTCGAACAGACGCGCAGCGCGTTGTTTCAGGCGCAAAAGATGGAAGCGCTCGGCAAGCTGACCGGCGGCGTCGCGCACGACTTCAACAACGTGCTGCAAGTGCTGCGCGGCAATCTGGAACTGCTCGAAAGCCGCCATAGCCGCGATTTATGGTCGCGCGACCGGCTCTCGAAAGCGATCGACGCGGTCGAGCGCGGCGCGCGGCTGGCGTCGCATCTGCTCGCGTTCGGGCGCAGGCAGGCGTTGCAACCGGTCGTGGTCAACCCGGCGCGTTTGCTGCACAGCATCGACGATCTGCTGCGTCGTGCGCTCGGCGAGCCGATCGAAATCGAAACCGTGGTGGCGGGCGGTTTGTGGAACACGTCGGTGGATGCGCATCAACTGGAAAACGTGATCCTGAATCTCGCGATCAACGCGCGCGACGCAATGCCGGAAGGCGGCAAGCTGACGCTCGAAATCGCCAATGCGATGCTCGACGACAGCTACGTCGCCGCCTATACCGACGTGGCCGCCGGGCAATACGTGATGCTCGCCGTCACCGATACCGGCACCGGCATGACGCACGACGTCGCGGAACGCGCGTTCGACCCGTTCTTTACGACCAAACCGGAAGGTCAGGGCACGGGCCTCGGTCTGAGCATGGCCTATGGTTTCGTCAAGCAGAGCGGCGGCCATATCCGCATTTACAGCGAGCCGGGGCACGGCACGACCATCAAGATCTATCTGCGTCGTTCCACGGAAGCCGCCAGCGATTTGCGTCCTATGCCGGGCGGCGGCGTCCGGCGCGGCAACGAGACGGTGCTGGTGGTCGAGGACGATCTGAAAGTGCAGTCCACGGTGATCGACATGCTGTCGGGTCTGGGCTACACGGTGCTGAAGGCCGATGACGCGCAGCAGGCGCTCGCGGTGGTCGGCAGCGGCGTGCATATCGATCTGCTGTTTACCGACGTCGTGATGCCGGGGCCGCTGCGCAGTCCGGACATGGCGCGGCGCGCGAAAGAAGCGATGCCGCATCTGAAGGTGCTGTTCACGTCCGGTTACACGCAAAACGCGATCGTCCATGGCGGCCGGCTCGATCAGGGCGTCGAACTGTTGAGCAAGCCGTACAGCCGCGAGCAACTCGCGTTCAAGGTGCGGCAGGTGTTGGGACCGGCCAGTCCGGCCGTCGAAGAATCCGAAGCGACCGAAGTCGCGGCCGCCGCCGCGAAGGCCGCGGCGGACGCGGAACCGCAAGCGCGCCGGGTGCTGGTGGTCGAGGACGATGCGGCGTCGCTCGAAGCCGTGTCCGAATTGCTGACGATGATGGGCCACACGCCGGTCAAGGCCGCGACGCCGGTTGCAGCGCTGGAGTCGTTGCGCTCGCAGACCTTCGACGTGCTGCTCACGGATGTGATGCTGCCCGGCATGTCCGGCATCGATCTCGCACGCCACGCGGTCGATATCCAGCACGACGTGAAGGTGATCTTCGCGTCCGGAAACACGGTTTCCGACCGTGGCGACCTCGGTTTTGCGTGGACTGCGCTGCGCAAACCCTATCCCGCCGACGCGCTGATCGCGGCCATCCAGGCCGTCTGCGCACACGGGTAGTCACCATACCGGTATCGTCGCTGGACTGGTTGCATCACGCGGGACGTCGTAGCATCGGGAAGCGTTTTCGGCCCCTCAATCCTGACTGGCGTTCCAGGTATAACAATGACTCAATCACAGAGCCCGTCCGCGACCACCGTCGCGGAGGCTGACGGCTTCGCGCACTGGCGCCGCAATCTGACCGTATGCGTGTTCGGCTCATTCACGACCATCGTTGCAATGACGCTGATGTTGCCGTTTCTCCCGCTCTATATCGAGCAGATGGGCGTGAGCGGACACGCGGCCATCGTCCAGTGGTCGGGCGTCGCCTATGGCGCGACGTTCTTCTCGGCCGCACTGACCGCGCCGTTGTGGGGCCGTCTCGCCGACCGCTACGGCCGCAAGCTGATGCTGATCCGCGCGAGCCTCGGCATGGCGATCGCGATGTCGCTGATGGGCATGGTCCACGACGTGTATCAACTGGTGGCGTTGCGGCTGGCGATCGGCTTGCTGGGCGGCTACGCGTCCGGATCGATGGTGCTAGTCGCGACGCAGACGCCGAAGGACCGCTGCGGCTGGGCGCTGGGGATTCTGTCGTCGGGGATCATGGCGGGCAACCTCGCGGGACCGTTGATCGGCGGATCGTTGCCGCCGCTGATCGGCATTCGCGCGACGTTCATTGCGGCGGGCGCGCTGATCTTCGTGACCTTTCTCGGCACCGTGTTTCTGATCAAGGGCGACCGTCCGGCGGCGGCGGGCAAGACCGGCTCGCGGGACAACGGCTGGGCGGCGATTGCCGACCGGCGTCCGGTTATCGCGATGCTCGTCACGGGGATGTTGCTGATGCTCGCCAACATGTCGATCGAGCCGATCATCACCGTGTACGTCGCGCAACTCGTGCCGGCCGCGCAGGTGACGATGATCGCCGGGATCGTGATGTCGGGCGCGGCGCTGGGCAGCATTCTATCGGCGTCGCGGCTCGGCAAGCTGGCCGACCGCATCGGTCATTGGAACGTGCTGATCGTGTGTCTCGTGATCGCCGGTTTGCTGCTGATTCCGCAGGCGTTCGTATCGCAAGGCTGGCAACTGATCGCGCTGCGCTTTCTGATGGGTCTGGCGCTGGGCGGTCTGTTGCCGTGCGTGGCGAGCGTGATCCGTCATAACGTCCCGCCGAAAGTCGCGGGCAGCATGCTCGGATATTCGACGTCCGCGCAATACGCGGGACAGGTGATCGGGCCGCTCGCCGGCGGGTTTATCGGCGGGCATCTGGGAATGCGCTCGGTGTTTCTCGGGACCGCCGTGTTGATGGTCGCGGGCGCGGGTTACAACTGGGTGGTGCGGGGCGGGATGAGGGCTAATGCGGTTCCCTCATCTATTGAGAAAACAAATGAATTTCACAAATAAACGCGCACGTCGTAAAGTCTAAGGATTCCATTAGCCGCCGTGTGTCCGAGATCATGTCATTCCAACCCAGGGCCACTGCGCCCGCCAGCGCCCAAAACCGGTTCAACCCGCTGATCAGACTTGCCGTCGTCACGGTATTGACCGGCATCGGCGCGGGTCTCGGCGGGATGTCGCTGGCGTTGCTGCTGCGCGCGGTTCAGCATCTAGCGTACGGATACAGTCTCGACACGCTGAGCGCCACCGAAAGCTTTCTCCAGGGCGTCAGCGGCGCGTCGCCCGAACGTCGGGTGCTGGTGCTGACGGTGTGCGGGTTGATCGCCGGGTTCGGCTGGCTCGCGGTGTCGCGCTTCGGCACGCCGCTCGTCAGCATCAAGCAGGCTCTGTCGAACGGCGGGCAGCGGATGCCCGTCGTCTCGACGCTCGCGCACGCGGTTCTGCAGATCGTGACGGTTGCGATGGGTTCGCCGCTCGGACGCGAAGTGGCGCCGCGCGAAGTCGGCGCGCTGGTCGGCGGCTGGCTGGCGCACTACGCAGGACTCGGCGCGAACGAGCGCCGCCTGATCGTCGCGTGCGGCGCGGGTGCGGGCCTCGCGGCGGTCTACAACGTGCCGCTCGGCGGCGCGGTATTCGTGCTCGAAGTGCTGCTCGGCACCTTCAGCGCAACAGCGGTCGTGATTGCATTGACGACGTCGGTGATCGGCGCGCTGGTCGCGTGGATCGGTCTCGGTGACGAAACCCAATACCTCGTCCCGCATTTCGCACTCAGCAAAACGCTGGTGATCTGGGCCGTGCTGACCGGCCCGATCTTCGGCATCGCCGCGTGGTCGTTCGCGCGACTAACCAACGCGGCACGCGTCGCCGCGCCGCGCTCGGGCTGGCAACTGCCTGCACTCACACTCGCCAATTTCGTGATGGTCGGCATGCTGGTCGCGTGGTTGCCGCAACTCGCGGGGAACGGCAAAGGCCCGGCGCAACTCGGCTTCGACAACGCATTGACGATCGGCGTCGCCGGCACCTTGCTGCTGATGAAACTGCTGATCGTCACGACCAGTTTGCGGGCGGGCGCGCAAGGCGGATTGCTGACGCCGGGGCTGACGATCGGCGCGTTGTTCGCGATCGTGCTCGGCGGCGTGTGGAGCATGATGTGGCCGGGCGTCGCGCCGGGTGCATTTGCGATCGTCGGCGCGGCCGCTTTTCTGGCGACGTCGATGAATATGCCGGTCACCGCGATCGTGCTGGTCGCGGAATTCACGCGCATCGATCACGATCTGCTGATTCCCGTGCTGTGCGCGGTCGCCGGGTCGATCTGCGCAAGCCGCTTGTGCGAAATGGCGGTTGCGTCGAACGCGCAAGCGGCGGGAAAACCGTCCAGCAAGCCGTCCGGCAAACCGGAATCCATCACCGCGCCCGTGCCCGATCCGAGCACGGTATCGGTGGGGAACGCGGTCGGCACTGCGGTCGCGCAACGCGTCTGACGCCAGAGCTCAAAGATCCGCGAGCCGATCCCTGAATGCGCGCATCGTGCGCGTGATCACGCGCAGTCCCACCGTCCGGCCGGGATCGTAATAGTGAATGATCAAGGTCCGGCGTTCGCCCGACGCAACGTCGAGATTGCCGTGCATCGTCACGAAGCCGTTGAACGCATAGACGTTGCCGGGTGTGCACGCAATCCGCTCGCACAGGCCGCGTTCGAGGTCGCGCATCAGTAGCGCACGACGCGCGATCACCGGCATTCCATGTTCGAGAAAAAGTCGCGCCTTGGTGATCACGTTCGACATTGCCGACACCGATCGGCGCGGCTGCCGGTACATGATCAGATCGCCGCTTCGCTCGCCCGATGCGGCGAGTTGCAACGGAATCAGCAAGGTCAGGATGTGCGAATCGAAGTGCCGCAGATAGCTTTGCGACGGCGATCCCACATCGACGCATCGCAACATGCAGATCGGCTCGCCGCCGCATTCCTTGCCGAGCATCGTCGATGCCCAGCGTCGCGCGGACTGACAAGCTTGCGTTTCCGCCGCGTCGAATGCGTCGAGGCCGCGTAGCAGGCTGGCGAAATTATGCGCGGTCGGTGACGCGCGACGGCCGTCACGCGGCCACCATCGATCGCGCGCATCGTCGATCGAGGCGTTCATGAAGTCGAGCAGATTCTGCGGCACCACGCGTTCGAACACGCTCGGTGCCGTGCGCGAGTCAGGCTGGTCGTTTTCGTGCATAAGTCCGCCCCACGCAGCACATTCGCTGTCCGTCGATCGTTGGTCTCGGGTTTTTCATTCGGCCGCGAAATAACGATACTGCGAATAGTCTGGTGAAAAGCGGACAAGCTTTATGCTCTTTCCGCCGCGCGTTGCGAACTGTCGCGATGCGGCACGGCGTATGCGCGCTTTACTTCAGCGCCTGCTTCAACATGCGCGTTACGGGTCTGTGCACGACGCCGGTCATCGGCTCACACGCGAAGCGGCGGCATACGCCACCGCTTCGGAGCCGGATCACGCGGCGAGCGTCGCGTTGAACGGCTTCGTCTTGATGCGGCTGACGGATGCCAGCGCGGCAAGGCTGATCATCGCGGTCAGGATCAGGTAGAAGCTCGGTGCGCTCTTGTCGCCGGTCGCACTCAGCAACCACGTGATGATCGCCGGTGTAAAACCGCCGAATACCGTCACGCCGATGTTGTAGCCGATCGACATGCCGGTCGCGCGCGTCGCGGCCGGGAAGATCTCCGACATCAGCGCGGGCAGCGCACCGAAGTAGATCGCCTTCAGCAACGCCAGCCAGCCGACCAGCGCAAACAGCGTCAATGCCGACACGTTCGCGACCGTGTACGAGAACGCCGGATAGGCAGTCACGGCGAACAGCAACGCGACGGTTGTCATCTGTTTGCGTCGGCCGATCCGGTCCGACAGATAACCGGCGAACGGCGTCACCAGCGTGAGGATCACGCCGCCTGCCATCGTCGCGGCAAAGCCGGTGGACGCGGGCAGATGCAATTCGCGGATCGCGAAAGTCGGCAGATACTGGAGCAGATAGTTGACGGCGGTGGACACCGTCAGCGCGCCGATCGACGCGACCAGCATCAGCTTCTGACGCGCGAACACTTCGCGTACCGGCGTCTCGGTGTGGGTGGCCTCGGTGAAGTCGGGCGCGTCTTCGAGGAAGCGGCGCAGATACAGCCCGAGCGGCCCGATCAGCAAGCCGAAGAAAAACGGCACGCGCCAGCCCCATGCAGCCAGTTCGGACGCGGGCATCAGCTTGGCCAGCCCGAAACCGAACGACGCCGCCAGCAAGGTCGCAAGACCTTGCGTCGCGAACTGCCAGCTCGCCAGGAAGCCGCGGCGATGCGGTGCGTGTTCGATCAGCATGGCCGTCGATGCGCCGAACTCGCCGCCCGCGGAAAAGCCCTGAATCAGCCGCGCGACGAATACGCCGACCGGCGCGATCAGGCCGATCTGCGCATAGGTCGGAATCAGCGCGATGATCGCCGTGCCGACCATCATCAACGCGACGGTCATCATCAGCGCCGCCTTGCGGCCGCGTTTGTCGGCGTAGGCGCCGAGCACCATCCCGCCGATCGGACGCACCAGATACGACGCGCCGAACGAGCCGAACGTGAGCAGCATCGACGCGGTTTCGTTGGTCGCCGGGAAGAAGTTCTTGCCGATATACACCGCGAAAAACGCATAGATCGCGATGTCGAACCATTCGAGCGCATTGCCCGCTGATGTCGCAATGACGATCTGGGTCAGGCTGAGAGACTTTTTCGTGGACATGGGGCCCTCGGGCGACTAAAGAACTGCGTAGGATGAAACGGGCGTGTGCCCATCGTGGGTTTTGCGGGTAGCGACGATCGCGCCGGCGTTGTCGCCGAGGTCCCACCAGAGGCCGGCCATCACGCCAAGCGCTTCACGCGCGACCGAACCCAGCAGATGCTCGTTCGGCGCATGCTGCGCGCACGCCGGATACGAGTGCGGCACCCACAACGTCGGCAGATCGAGGGTTTCGGCGAACACGTCGTTCGGCACCGTGCCGCCGAGATTCGGCAGCAACGCGGGCTTCTTGCCGGTCGTCGTGCGGATCGAATCGAGCGCCCAGTGAACCCACGCGTCGTCCGGATCGAGACGGGTCGCGGCGGCGGTGTGCGTGACCTTGACCTTGACCTCGCGGAAGCCGTGCTGCGCGAAATGCGCTTCGAGATGCGCGCCGACGCGCGTGTAATCGGTGCCGACCACGAAACGCAACTGGCAGGTCGCCTTCGCAACCGGCGGAATCGCGTTGACGGGCGCATCCGGATTGCCCGCCTTGAACGCGAGCACTTCGAGCGTGTTCCACGCAATCACGCGTTCGGTCGGCGTGAGGCCGGGTTCGCCCCAGTTGGGATCGATTTCGGGCGAGTCTTCGTCGCCGCCGAGTTCGATATCGGCCAGCGCGCGACGCACCGTGTCCGACACCGGCGGCGGCCGCAATCCTTCGACGGCGATTGCGCCGTTGCGGTCCACGAGGCTCGCGATCGCATGCGACAGCACGATGGCAGGGTTGCGCAGCACGCCGCCCCAGTTGCCCGAGTGATGTCCGCCTTCGCGCAGATCGACCAGCAGTTCGAACGAGACGCCGCCGCGCGAGCCGAGAAACACCGTGGGCCGTTCGGCCGACACGCGCGGACCGTCGGACGCGATGAAGACGTCGGCGGCGAGTGCGTCGCGTTCGGCGGCGCAGACTTCATCGAGTCCCGGCGAGCCGATTTCCTCGCCGGTCTCGAAGATCACTTTCACGTTGTAGCCGAGCTTGCCGCCGCGCGCGGCGAGCACCGCAGCGAGCGACGCGAAGTTGATCGAATGCTGGCCTTTGTTGTCGGCGGAGCCGCGGCCGTACCAGCGGTCGCCGTCTTTCGACAGCGTCCACGGCGCAATGCCCGCGCGCCACTGCTCGTCGTAACCGCGCACGACGTCGCCGTGGCCGTAGGTCAGAACGGTCGGCAACGCGGGATCCTCGATCCGTTCGGCGACCAGAAACAGCGCGCGCCCGGCCACCGGATTGGCGGCGACGCGGCTCGTGAAACCGAGTGCGCTGAGCGTCGGCGCGATTTCGTCGGTCAGATAGGCGCTCAGCGCGTCCGCCTGGTCCGGGTTCTGGCTCTCGGTCTTGAACGCGACGCGGCGCGCCAGGTCGCTGAACAGCGCGCCCGAATCGTAGACGTGCATTGCGGCGTCGATGGCTTGCTGGCGGGTGGCGCGGGTAGTCTGACTTGCCGTCACGGTGGCTCCTTGAATGCTGGCTTACTGGCTTTTCGAAACAGATATGGCCAGTCTAGAAACGTCAAAAATTCGCAACAATTTCAAAAATTGCGGATAGCATTGCCGAATTGGCAACGCAGACAGGATCGACGCTCATGCTTCACGGAATCGCTTTGCGCTACTTCGTCGAGGTGGCGCGCACCGGGTCGCTGGCGGCGGCGTCGGAAAATCTGCACGTCGCGGTGTCGGCGATCAGCCGCCAGATCAGCAAGCTCGAACAGGATGTCGGCACGCCGCTGTTCGAGCGGATGCCGCGCGGGATGGTCCTGACCGAGTCCGGCGAAATACTCGCGGATCACGCGCGCCGGTCGCTGCTCGAAGGCGACGCCGTGCTCAGCGAAATTTCGACGTCGCAGGCGCTGGGCAGCGGGGCGGTGCGGATCGGTTGTACCGAGGGTTTCACGCGCTCGTTCTTGCCGCGCGTGCTGGCCGATCATCACGCGGCCGTGCCGCAGGTGCGCTTCATGTTGCGCTCGGGCACGCCGGGCCAGGTCGAGCATTGGGTGGCCGTCGGCGAGGTGGATGTGGGCGTCGCGTTTTCAACCGGCGATGCGACCCGGGTGCGGGTCGAATACAGCGCCGAAGTGCCGGTGTGCGCGTTGCTCGGACCCACGCATCCGCTCGCCGCGCGCGATCTGCTGACGCTTGCCGACTTGCAGCAGTATCCGGTGGCGTTGCTGGAGCGCGGCACGACCGCGCGTCAGTTGTTCGACTGGTGCTGTTCGATGCGCGGCATCAAGATCGAGCCGCTGTTGAGCAGCAATAACTCCAGCGCGCTGCACGCGTTCGCGTCGCTCGCCGATGTGATTACGCTCGGCAGTCGTTTGTCGTTGACGGGATTGAAGGACGACCTGTCGCTGATCGCGAAACGGATCGACGAACCGGTGTTGAATCAGCGGGTGCTGTGGGTGATGACGATGCGCGAGCGGCGCTTGTCGAACGCGGTGCGCGGACTGCTGGCGCGCATCACCGCCGCACTCGACGACGGCATGCAACGCGCGGGCAGCGATCGCGCAGCGTGACGGAGGGCGTCGCGCTGCGCTGCCGGACGGTTTAATCGAGCGTCAGGCCGTCGAACCGGTGACCGCCGAGCGGGCTGATCTCGTAGCCTTTCAGATGCTTCGACACCAGTTGATACGCGTTCGCGTACGCGATCGGAGTGTACGGCACCTGGTCCTTGAAGACCACTTGCGCCTGCTCGTACAGCGACGTGCGCGCTTTTTGATCGGGGATCAACCGTGCCTTGGCGAGCAGGTCGTCGAACGTCCTGTTGCACCACTTCGCGACGTTGCTGCCATGCACCGCGTCGCAACCGAGCGTGGTGCCGAGCCAGTTGTCCGGGTCGCCGTTGTCGCCCATCCAGCCGTACAGGATGGCGTCGTGTTCGCCGTCCTGCTTCGCGCGCTTGTTGTACTCCGCCCATTCGTAGCTGACGATATTCGCCTTCACTCCGATTTTCGCCCAGTCGGACTGAATCAGTTGCGCCATCAACTTTGCGTTCGGGTTGTAGCCACGCTGAACCGGCATCGCCCACAGCGTGATCGAAAAGCCGTTCGGAAAGCCTGCTTCCTTCAGCAGTTCGCGCGCTTTGGCCGGATCGCGCGGCGCATCTTTCAGGTTCGGATTGAACGACCATTGCGACGGCGGCATCGGATTCGCGGCGACGGTCGCGGCGCCTTCGTAGACCGTCTTGATGATGGCCTGTTTGTCCACCGCCATGTCGAGCGCGCGACGCACCAGTACGTTATCGAGCGGCTTGTGCTGCGTGTTGTAGCCGACATAGGCGACGTTGAAGCCCACGCCCGACAGCACCGTCAGGTTCGGATTCTTGCGTGCCGTCTGGATATCGGTCGGACGCGCGAACGACGTCAGTTGGCAATCGCCGTTGGCGAGCTTCTGCATTCGCACCGACGCGTCCGGCGTGATCGCGAACACCAGTTTGTCGATATGCACGTCCTTCTTGTTCCAGAAGGTCGGATTCGCGTCGTAGCGGATCGTCGCGTCCTTCTGATAGTCGCGAAGGATGAACGGGCCGGTGCCCACCGGCTGCGTGTTGATGTTTTCGGTATGCCCCTGCTTGAGCAACTGGGCCGCGTATTCGGCGGACAGGATCGATGCGAACTCCATCGCGATGTTGCGCACGAACACGACGTCCGGCGTTTTCAGCGTGAACCTGACGGTGTAGTCGTCGAGCTTGTCGACCGATGCGATGTTCTTGTCGTAACCGAGATCGGTCAGATACGGAAAGCTGACCGGATGCGCTTTCTGGAACGCGTCGTTCGGGTCGATCATCCGTTTGAACGTGAACAGCACGTCGTCCGCATTGAAGTCGCGGGTCGGCTTGAACCACGCGGTGGACTGGAATTTGACGCCGTGACGGAGATGGAACGTAAAGCTCTTTGCGTCGGGCGCTTCGTCCCACGTGTCGGCGAGGCCCGGCACCAGATCGAGCGAGCCGCGCTTGAATTCGACCAGCGTGTCGTAGACGGCGTGCGCGCCCGCGTCGAAGTCGGTGCTGGTCGTGTATTGCGCGGAGTCGAAACCCGCCGGACTGCCTTCCGAGCAGAACACTACCGTTTTCGATGCTGCGAACGCATCGACCGGCAACGCGCCGATGCTCAGGACGAAGGCTGCGCCCAGCGCGCAGACCGGGTTGAAGGCAGTGCGCGCAAGGCGGCGGGATCGGATCATGGTTTCCTGTGCGGTCAGGACATCGGTTGAGAGGGCTAACGCCCTTCACTGTACCGCGCAGAAAATATTGTCTGAAGTGATCAATCGGACTTTGGATATTCCGTCCGACCACCCAAAAAGTCAGTACAGCGACAGCTGTCCGGGATGCGCATCGGCGTGTGCGGCCTTGCGGATCCGCTTGCCCGATGATCCGGCCGTGACCGTGATCGTATCCACCGATTCGACCGCGAGCAGGATTGCTTTGGCTTCGAGGCCGCCCGCGAAACCGGTGAGATGACCCGCCGCGCCGATCACGCGATGACACGGCGCGATGATCGAAATCGGGTTCCGGCCATTGGCTGCGCCGACCGCGCGCACCGCCTTCGGATTGCCGATCTGCGCGGCGATGTCCGAGTAGCTGCGCGTTTCGCCGAACGGGATGGTCAGCAATGCGTCCCACACCTGTTTCTGGAACGCGGTGCCTTCGAACGCGAGATCGAGTTCGAAGCGGGTGCGCCGGCCCGCGAAATATTCGGTCAACTGGCGCTCGGTGTCGTCGAGGATCGGGCTATGGCTGGCTTCGCTCATCGGGCCGAGCCGCACGCGATCGGGGCGGTCGTCCTCCCACAGGATCGCGACGAGTTGCGCGCCTTTCGCGATGAGTTTCAGCTGGCCGACCGGCGAGTCCATCAGCTTGAAGACGTAAGACATGAGACTGCTCCATCGGTGAGTCGTGGTGGATCGTGCTTCGGTATCCAGTGTAGACGAGGCGGCGCCCCGCGATCCGGCGACACGGCGATTCAAGCAAAAAAGCCCGCATTCTCACGAATGCGGGCTTTCCGGTCCTGACGCCCTTGCGGGCTTAGCGGCGACGCGTCACGCTTGCGCAGCGGCTTTGCCGTCGACGAAATCTTCGGCGTCGACGTCATAGCCCGACGGTTCCCAACGCACCGCCAGCAATGCGATCAGTCCGACCAGCGGCGCGATCGCGATGATCCAGAACACGCGGGTGGACAGCGCGGCGGCCAGCACCGGGAACAGGAACAGCGACACGGTCGAGCTCGAACGCATCAGCGTCTGGTTCAGGCCGACGCCGACGCCGCGCAACGAGGTCGGATAGCTCAGCGACGCGAACGTCATCGTGTGCGAACCCGGGCCGACGCCCTGGCCGAACAGGAACAGCGCAAGCATGCCGACCGCAATCGCGACTTCGCCGGTGGCGTGCGGCTTGCCGACCAGCGCCAGCCCGACCAGCGCGATGAACTGAAACACATAGCCGACCACCGTCATGTTCCACGCGCCGAAACGCGGTACCGTGCGCACGGCGATCAGTCCGCCGACGAACGCAAACCCCAGATTCAGCACCAGCGATGCGAGGATCGTGGTCAGCATCGATTGCGCGAGGAAGCTCGAAATGATCACCGGCAAGCCAAACGCCACCGCGTTGTACGCGAACGACGACGCAATGCTGATCACCGTCGCCAGCACCGTGCGTCGCAGATACACGCCGCGCAGCAACGCACCGTAATTCGCCCACGACGACTTGCGCACCGTGCGTACGCCCGGCTTCGCGGCGACGTCGTCGGCGACTTTCGCGTCGATGCCGTACGAGCGGCGCAGGATTTTTGCGGCGCCTTCGAGGTCGCCCTGATTGGCGGCCCACACCGGCGATTCGCTGATGTAGCGGCTACGCACGGCAATGATGATGATTGCCGGCACCGCGCCGAAGCCCAGAATCAGACGCCACAGCAAGCCGGAATGGCTCGCGGGCAGCGTCGAATAGAACGCCAGCACGAGCAGATATGAAATGCTGATCGCGGCATACCAGACGGGGCACCACATGGCCACCCGCGACGCTTTGTTGCCGCGCCCTTGCAGCCGCGAGAATTCGGCGAGAAACGCCATTGCGACGGGCAGATCGATACCGACGCCCAGACCCATCACGAAGCGCGCACCGCCGAGCACCCACGCGTTCGGCGCGAATGCGCAAGCAAGCGCGGCGATCACGAAGAAGAACATGTCGGCCATGAACACGCGGTAGCGGCCGATCCGGTCGGTCAGGAAACCGCCGAGGCATGCGCCGACGATCGCGCCGAACGTGATCGCCGATGCGACCAGGCCTGTGCCGGTCGGCGTCAGCGAAAACTCGCGCGCCACGTCTTTCAGCCCAAACGCGAGCGCGCCGAGATCGTAGGCGTCGAGAAACACACCGCCGAGCGCGATCGCCACGACGATGCGTGCGTCGCTGCCGGCGGCCGCGCCGATGTTGACCAGGCGGGAAACGTCGGCGGCGGAACGGATGACGGACGGCAGGGTGGTCGCGCCTTTTGAATCGGCGGGGCGAAGTTCGGACGGAAACGTAGTGGACATGCTGTGGCTGCGGGCAAAGACGCGAGGGTACAGGCGCCGCCGCCCTGCGACAAAGGCATTTCCGTTATTAGCTTATGGAACCGTGTGCAACGCGCTTCCAAAAAATTACGTATTACTTTCGACGATGCGGCGGCGCGCGTGGCGACGACGTCGCCGCATCAAGTCAGCAGGCACTCACTATCGACGAGGCCACCGCTCGCCGCGCACGACGTTGTTGAACAGCAGCGCAATCAGCAGCAAGGACAGCACGCCGGCCAGCACCGGCACGATCAGAAACTGCGCGGACACGCCGCCGGCGAGCATGATCACCAGCGGATCGGCGCCGGCCGGTGGATGGACGGTGCGCGTCAGTTGCATCGCGGCAATCGCAAGGCCGACCGCAACGGCCATCTGCCAGATGCCGACGCCACCGACGGCCACCACCGCAAGCCCGACCGCCGACGCGATCAGATGCCCGAGCACGAGGTTTTTCGGTTGCGCGAACGCGCTGTCGGGTGCGGCGAACAGCAACACGCTCGACGCACCGAACGGCGCGATCAGCAACGGCAAGCCGGTCGAACTGGCCAGCATGCCGAGCACGCCGATCGCGAGCGTGCCGCCGAGAAACCCCAGCAACGCGGGCCGCGCGACCACGCGAAACGCGCGTCGGACGCCGTCGCTTGCGGGTTCTGAAATATTCTCCATTGAAGCCCCCAAAAAAAGCGCGCGCTGTCCTGCGTGCCGGAACATGCAGGACAGCGCGCGTCGCGATGTATTGCGACATCGGTCAGATGGGTTTATTCAGCCCGCTCATGCAACCTTGAACCGGCTGGCTTCTTCGGAACCGGAGGTCGCATTGCCCGCCGAGTACGAGTGCGCGCCCACACCGGCCAGCTTGCCGCCATCGACGATCAGGTACTCGTCGCGGATCGCCCGCTTGTCGAACCAGCACTCGAGGATTTCCCGTGTGCCCGCCGCGTAGCGCGCCTGCGCCGACAGCGTCGTGCCGGACGTGTGCGGCGTCATCCCTTGATGCGGCATGGTGCGCCACGGATGATCGCGCGGGGCCGGCTGCGGGAACCACACGTCGCCCGCATAACCGGCGAGCTGGCCGCTTTCGAGTGCGCGCACGATCGCGTCGCGGTCGCAGATCTTGCCGCGAGCCGTGTTGATGATGTACGCGCCGCGCTTCATCTTCGAGATCATCTTTTCGTCGAACAGATGCTCGGTTTCCGGGTGCAGCGGACAATTGATCGTGACCACGTCGCACACCTTCGCCATCGATTCGACGTTCGGATGCCACGTCGCGCCGAGTTCGCGTTCGACGTCTGCCGGCAGACGATGGCGGTCGGTGTAATGCAGTTTCACGTCGAACGGCTTCAGGCGACGCAGTACCGCCGCGCCGATGCGCCCGGCCGCGACCGTGCCGACGTGCATGCCTTCCAGATCGTAGGCGCGCTCGACGCAATCGGCGATGTTCCAGCCGCCCTTCTTGACCCATTCGTGCGACGGCAGATAGTTACGCACTTGCGACAGGATCATCATCACGACGTGTTCGGCGACGCTGATGCTGTTGCAGTACGTGACTTCGGCGACCGTGATGCCGCGTTCGATCGCGGCTTGCAGATCGACGTGATCCGAGCCGATGCCGGCTGTCAGCGCGAGCTTGAGTTTCGGCGCCTTTGCGATCCGTTCGGCGGTGAGGTACGCGGGCCAGAACGGTTGGGAGATGACCACTTCGGCGTCGTGCAATTCGCGTTCGAACGTGGAGTTCGGGCCGTCCTTGTCGGACGTGACGACCAGGGTGTGGCCTTGCGATTCCAGATAACGGCGCAAGCCGAGTTCGCCCGACACGCTGCCGAGCAATTCGCCCGGCGTGAAGTCGATTGCTTCGGGCGTCGGAGCGGTTTGTCCGTCGTGATACTTCGTGATCGAGGGAACGTCGTCGCGCGCGTACTTTTTCGGCATGCCGTTGACGGGGTCGTCGTAAAGCACGCAAAGAACCTTGGCCATGTTGTCTCTCTCCACTCAATTTAAATGTCGATCCGGCATGACGATGTCTGCCGGTGCGATCGATGTGTTGCTTGCGATACATCGATGAGCACAGTGTCTTTGAGTGAATCGACAGGGTCCAATCGTTTGAACGGATTGGCTGATAAGCGACGCTTATCAACGCGCGGCGAAGCGTGGATCAGCGCACGGCCGGAGCGGGTCGCGGCAAGAGCGAATCGAAGCGGTGTTGCAGATCGAGTTGCGCGGCGGCGGTCCACATCGCCGCGACCAGCGGCGGCATCGACGGCGTGTTGCGCGTGATGAGCCCGATCTCGCGCGTGAGTTCGGGTTCGAGCGGCGTCGCGGTGACGCCGCTTTTCGCATCGAGCACGCTCAACAGACTGTGCGGCAAGATGCTGTGCAAGCCAGCGTATTGCACGTTCGAATACAACGCGAGCAGCGAATCCGTTTCGAGCACGACGGTCGGTTGAACGCCCGCGCGCCGGAACGCAGCACTGATGACCTGACGGTTTTGCATCGCGGTGCTCAGCAGACAGAACGGCAACTCGCCCAGCGCGTCCCACTGGTTGACACCAGCGTTCGCGTTCGAGTTTGCCGGCGACAGCAGAAAATATCGCTCGCGATACAGCGGCGACACCGCAAAGCCCGCTTGCACGCGATCGTCGAGATAGGTAAAGCCGACGTCGATTTCGTAGTCGTCGAGCTGTCGAAGGATCGCGTCGGCGCTCAGCGAGCGCACGGTATAGCGAATCGCGTCGTGATGCGCGCGGCACGCGCCGAGCAACAGGCTGACGATCGGCATCGTGGTCGGAATCACGCCGATGCGCAGCGTGCCCGTCAACCGCACCTGCGCCGCCGACGCATCCTGGCGCATGTGTTCGAGCGTCGCCAGCGTCTGACGCGCCCAGCCGAGCACGCGTTCGCCTTCTTCGGTCAGGCCGAGAAAGCGGCGTCCGCGTTTGACGATCACGAGACCCAGTTCGGTTTCGAGGCTGCGAATCGCGGACGACAATGCGGGCTGCGACACATTGCAGATTTCCGCTGCCTTCGCGAAGTGCTGCTCGCGGGCCAGCGTGACGAGATAGTGCAGTTGACGGATAAACATGTCGCTGGCCGGCCCGTATCGTTAGGGTGAGCCTGTCGTCGGGCTCATGCGTGATTCATATCAGCAGATCTTCATAGAACGCGCCGAACGGCCGCGTCGGATGCGCGAGCTGAATTTCGAGGATCCACAGACCGGCATCGGGACAGGATTCGAAACTGCCGAGATCGCCTGCCTTGAAGATTGCGTGCGGGAAATCGCTGACGCGATGCCCTTTGATGTCGAGATTCAATTTCCAGCCGAGCGCGGCGGCGCGTTCGGCGGCGTAGTCGTACAGCGCCTTGCCACCCGCGCCCGTGCTGCGCCAATGCTGTTCGACATCGTCGAATACGGTTTTGGCGGCAGTGGCGCAGGCCTGCATGTCCGCGTCGTTGCCGACCACGAAGGTCGCGCCTGCGTCGCCTTCATGCGCGTCCCAGACCACGCCGAGATCGATAAAGAAAATATCGTCGTCGTTCAGACGCGGATCGACGTCGGCGCGCTGCTTGAAGGTTTTTAGCGTGTTCTCGCCGAACCGGATCAGGATCGGATGCCAGATGCGGTCCATGCCGAGTTCGACCAACAGCTTCTTGCACTCGACGTTCGCTTCCGATTCGAGCATCCCCGGCCGCACGATCCGGCTCATTCTGTCCACGACATCCCACGTCTTGTCACGTGCGACTTTCATCGATTCCAGTACGTACTTTCCACCCACTGCCTGCTGCGTTACCGCTTCCATCAAAACCTCTCTCGTTATATCCCGTAGAATATATCGGTCGGCTCTGCGCATGTCTATAAGGCGTATGACGAGGTAATGGAGAAGTCGTGAAGCTTTATGAGAAACTGGCTGCGGAAATGGATGCGCAGATCGCGAGCGGGGTGTTTCTGCCTGGAGACCGGATTCCATCGGTCCGGCAGATCAGCCAGCAACATCGGCTCAGCATCAAGACGGTGCTGCACGCGTATTTGCTGCTCGAAAATAAAGGCGTGATCCAGAGTCGGCCGAAGTCGGGTTACTTCGTTCATGCGAGGCCGCAGCCACGCCGTGCGCGCGGAGCGAAGGCCGATGCAGATGCCAATGTCGATGCCAACGCCGATCCACGCGCGCCGACTCTCGCTGCACAGGAACCGGAACCGCCGGTCGATGTGAGCCGTCTCGTGCTGTCCACGTTACGCGCAATTCAAAGCGACGACGCGGTGCCGCTCGGTTCGCCGTATCCGGACCCGTCGCTGTTTCCGGTGAAGCGGATCGATGGTTACGGGAATGCGATCGCGCGTCGGCAGGCGCAATGGGGTGTCACCGACGAATTGCCGCCCGGCGATCCGCATCTGATCCGGCAGATCGCGCGGCGTTACAGCGAGAACGGCCAGACCGTCGATCCCGCCGAGATCATCGTGACGGTCGGTGCGACCGAAGCGATCAACCTGTGTCTGCAAGCGGTCGCCAAAGCGGGCGACGCGATCGCGGTCGAGTCGCCGACTTTCTATGCGTTGCTGAACGCGATCGAACGTATGGGCATGCGCGCGGTGGAAATCGCCACGCACCCGGACGAAGGCATCGACGTCGATGCGCTTGCGCGCGTGTTGAAGCGGGACAAAATCGCTGCCTGCGTGGTGATGCCGAACTTCCAGAATCCGCTCGGATTCCGGATGTCCGATGCGAACAAGCAGAAGCTGATGAAGCTGCTGACGAAGCACGACGTTCCGGTTATCGAAAACGACGTGTATCACGAGCTTTACTTCGGCGATGTCCATCCACGCTCGCTGAAATCCTTCGATAAAAACGACCTCGTATTGCATTGCTCGTCGTTTTCGAAGAGCCTGACGACAGGTCATCGGGTCGGCTGGACGATGCCTGGCCGCTATCGCGAACAGGTCGAAAAACTGAAGTTTCTGAATACGCTGACGACGCCGTCGCGGCCGCAACTGGCGATCGCCGAGTACCTGAAAAACGAGCGCTACGAGCATCATCTGCGACGCATTCGCAAGGCGTATGAAGAACACGCCGACGTGATGCGCACGCTGATCTCGCGATACTTCCCGGTTGGCACGCGCACGTCGCAACCCAAAGGCGGTTACGTGCTGTGGGTGGAGTTGCCGCGCGAAGTGGATTCGCTGGTCTTGTACCGGATGGCGCTGGATCAGCACATCACGATTGCGCCGGGTTATCTGTTTTCGACGCGCGACGCGTACCGCAATTTCATCCGCCTGAACTACAGCTACGGCTGCGCTGCGACCACGGAAAATGCATTGATCCGTCTCGGCGCCATGGTGACGGCGTTGATCGCGAACGCCGTCAAAACTTCATAAATCAAGCACGATTCTCGCCGATTGGGCTCTTGAACAGCACACCGCGATCAACGTATTCGCCTGTTTTTCTTCGTCGGACAGCACTTCGTCGCGATGATCGGCGCGGCCGGATTTGATGCCGGTCAGGCAGGCGCCGCAAATACCCTGTTCACACGACAGCGACACGTCCACGGCGTTGTCGAGCAATACACCGGCAATCGTCTTTCCGACCGGCACGACGAATACGCGGCCCGTAGAAGCCAGTTCGACTTCGAACGTGCCATCGCCGGATAGCGCGGTCACGGGTTCGGCGTGGAATGCCTCGCTGCGGATCTGCGAGTCCTGCCAGCCGATACGGGAGGTTTCGGCGCGAAGGTGATCCATCATCGCAGCAGGGCCGCACACGTAAACCAGCGTTTGCGCGGAAGGCGTACGCAACGATGCCGGCAACGCGTTGCGCAGACTGTCGCCGGTTTCGCTGAAATGCAGTGCGACCGTTGCGCCACCGACGCCGCCGAACCCCGCGCGCAGTTGCTGCACATAGGGCGCATCGGCTTCGCTGCGGCCGTAATAATGCAGTTCGAACGACGCGCCGCGTTCCGCGAGACACTGCGCCATCGACAGCAACGGCGTGATGCCGATGCCGCCCGCGATCAGCACGTAATGCGCGGCGTCCTCGAGCGCGAAGCAGTTGCGCGGCGCTGAAATCTCGACATGCTGACCCGGCGTCAACACGTCGTGCAGATACGCGGAGCCACCGCGCGATTGCGCGTCGCGCCGCACGCAAATCTCGTAACGATGCCGTTGCGACGGCGGATTCGCGAGTGAGTATTGACGCACCAGACCGCCGGGCATGCGCACGTCGATATGCGCACCGGCGTCGAAGGCGGGAAGCAGGCTACCGTCGGCGGGAACGAGTTCGACGCGGCGGTTGCCGCGCCCCTGTTCGTCGATCGACGACACCGTTACGCGGATCGTATTCATGGGTGCAACTCCTCAAGCGGCAAAGATCGGGCTGAGACCGAGCTTGCGCAAACCCTTGCGATACGCGATCGAACTGCGGTCCGCCGGAATGTGCGCTTCGAGCGACGGGTCGAGCGGCAGGCATTCCGGCTTCTGCGTTTCGACCACGATGCGGTCTTCCTCGAACACGCGCAGATTGAATTCGTGGACGGCTTCGACCGGTTGGTCAGTGTCGAAATTGCGGGCGATCGGCGCAAACAGACGGGTCTTTCTCGCGGACATCGGCGACGCGGCGTTCATGATCACGAGGCGGCCGTCGTTCGGGAAATGAACCGTCAGCGTCGCCGTGAACGGCAGATGCACTTCGAAATGACGCAGCCATTCGAAGCCTTCCTGGCCGCGCTGGATCGCGCCGATCGGATAGTTGCCGACATTGCTCCGGTAGTCCGCGAAAAAGCCGTCCGGCGTATCGACAGGCGTATACGCGGGCACTTCGGTGTTGTCCGGATCGCCGAAGGTGTCGGTGTGAACCCACCCGAAATGCGCGACGTCGAGAAAACCTTCCATCTGCCGACCGGCAAATCCACCGATATCCACGGTCGGACACACGATCTGCTGGAAGCTCGCGTCGTTCCAGAACGGCATCTCGGGAATGGCCGGTTCGGCGGCGGCAGCGTCGTTCATCGGCGCGCCGATGCAGGTCCAGACGAGGCCGTAACGTTCGACGGCGGGATAAGTGCGCAAATGCAGCTTGGCCGGGATCGGAAGATTCGGGCTGGCCGGAATCCGGTTGCAGCGGCCTTCGTCGCCGAAACGCAGGCCGTGGTAGCGGCACACCACGCCTTGTCCATCGTGCGTGCCGAGACTGAGCGGCACGCCGCGATGCGGACACACGTCGCGCGCGACCACCAGTTTGCCGTCCACGCGATAGATGACCAGCGGCTCGTCGAGCAGCATCGCCGCGACGGGCGCTTCCTTCACGTTTTCGCTCAGCGCGACCGGATACCAGTGCATCGCGAGAAGCTGCCAGTCGTGGGCGTCGAACGTGCAGTTGGGCGGGGGCGAGACGATGGCCTTGGCGGGAGTCATGGGCTTCCTGAACAGGGTTTGCGGGGTCTGCATACCGCTGCAATGCGCGGTCTGCGAAATTTGATGACTTGATTTTTGCGGACGACGCCGTTCCAATAAACAATCAAATTCTCGCTACCCCGTTGCAAAAAACTCAACGCGTCCATGATTACGTTTTCCCGCTTCATGCATTACTTCACGGCGGTCGTCGATCACGGCAGCATCCGCAAGGCGGCCGAGGCGCTGCACATTTCCGCGTCGGCGATCGACCGGCAGATTCTTCAGGCGGAGACGGAGATCGGCGCGCCGCTGTTCGAGCGGATTCCGGGCGGTTTGCGTCTGACGGCAGCGGGCGAGGTGTTCATCAATCTGATGCGCCGCTGGCAACGCGACTATCGCCGCGCGCTGACGCAGATCGACGAGCTACAGGGATTGAAGCGCGGACATATCGAAGTCGCGATCATCGATGCTCTGACGGAAGGGTTCGTCGCCGAGGTCATTGCGACGCTCGCGGTGGACCATCCGGGCCTGACGGTCGGCGTTCAGGTGCTCGACAACGAAGACGTCGCACGAAAGATCGCGGCGGGCGAGGTGGATTTCGGGCTGCTGCTCGCACCCGATTCGATGAAAGACCTGGAGATTCGCGCCTCCGCCGACGCGCCGTTGGGCGTCGCGTTTCAGCCCGGCCATGCGTTGCAGACCGGCGAAGACGTACGTGTCAGTCACACGCTCGATTTCAAACCGATCCTGCCCGCGTTGCCGCTCGTGATCAGCGAACGCGTGACGTCGCTGTTCGTTCGTCATCACACGGACGTGCAGCGCTTCATGGCCTGCAACAACACGCAGATGATGCGCTCGCTGGTGCGTCAGGGCGTGGGCGTCGCGGTGCTGTGCTGGCTCGACGTCGCGGTGGACGTGGCGGCGGGCCAGCTCGATTTCCTGCCGCTGAAAGACCCGCATCTGAAGCCGCTGAAGCTGCATCTGTGCGTGGCCGCTCGGCGGCAACTGTCGCACGGTGCGCGTGAAGTGATCCGCCGTTTCGAAGCCGGCATGGCGGATATCGGCTTCAGCCCTGATCGCCGCCGCCCACCGGCAACACCGTGCCGGTGATGTACGACGCATCGTCGGACGCGAGAAACAGGATCGCGCGGACCTGTTCGTCGATCGTGCCGTAACGGTGCATCAGGCTCGATGCGATCGTCTGATCGACAATGCGCTGATACCACGCCGCGTCCTGTCCGGATTGCGGCTCGGCGTTACGCGGCACCTTGCGCGGCGGCGCTTCGGTGCCGCCGGTCGCCACCGCGTTGACGCGAATGCCGTCGTCGGCGTGTTCGAACGCGAGGCTTGCGGTCAGCGCATTGACGCCGCCTTTCGACGCCGCATACGGCACGCGATAAATACTGCGCGTCGCAATCGACGACACATTGACGATCGCACCACGCTGCTGCGCGATCATCGTCGGCAGCACCGCGTGGCAGCACCAGAGCGTCGGAAACAGCGAGCGCCGCACTTCGGCTTCGATCTGCACGTCGTCGTAATGCTGATACGGCTTCGCCCAGATCGTGCCGCCGACATTGTTGACCAGCACGTCGATCCGGCCGTAAGCGTCGCATGCCGCGTGCATCAGCGCGCTCGCGCCTGCATAGTGTTCGAGGTCCGCGAGTACCGGCAGACAGCGTCCGCCGCGCGCCGAAATCGCGTTCGCGACGTCGTGCACCAGATCCGACCGGTCGCACAGCACGACCGTCGCGCCTTCCTGTGCCGCCGTGATCGCGACGCCGCGCCCGATGCCTTGCGCCGCGCCCGTCACGACGACGACCTTTTCCTGAAAACGTGTCGATGTCGTCATGCTGTCAAGCCGCCGCACTGGCCGAGAATTTTTCATAGTGGAAGTTAGCCGGCGTCACGCCTTCGTCGTGCAACCAGCCGCGCACCGCTTCGACCATCGCGACCGGGCCGCACAGATACACATCGACGTCGCCGCCGTTCAGCCATTCCGGGTCGATATGTCCGGTGACGTAGCCTTTGCGCGGATGCGCGCTCGCGCTGTCGGCGACGCAGGTGCGATAGTCGAAACCGGCCAGCTTCTGCTTCGCTGCGTCCAGTTGGTCGACACACACGAGATCGGTGTCGTTCGTCACGCCGTAGACGAGGCGGACCGGTTGCGCGCCGCCGTTGGCCGCGACCACGTCGAGCATCGACAGAAACGGTGCAATGCCGGTTCCGCCTGCGAGGAACAGCACGGGACGAACCGGCGCGCGCAGATAGAAACTGCCGTACGGACCCGAAAACGCGATACGTGCGCCGGGTTTCGCTTGCGTGGACAGGTACTGGCTCATCTTGCCGTCCGGCACGTTGCGCACCACGAACGACACGCGCGACGCACCCGGCGCCGAGCTGAACGAATACGACCGGTACGCGTCGCTGCCCGGAATATCGACGTTCACGTACTGACCGGCGAGGAAGTCGGGTTGCGCGGCGTCGTCGAGATCGATCGAAAAATGGATCGTCGATCCGGACAGCTGCTCGACCGACGCCAGCGTCCCTTCGTGCCGCGCCACCGCAGTCTTGCACACCGCCGACGACGCCGGCACGCGAATCACGCAATCGGAGCGCGGCCGTGTCTGACACGCCAGCACATAGCCTTGCGCGGCTTCGTCGGCACTCAGTGCATCTTCGATATAACTCGATTCGGGCAAATCGTAGCGGCCCGATTCGCACAGGCTGCGGCATGCGCCGCACGCGCCGTCGCGGCAATCGAGCGGCACGTTGATCTTTTGCCGGTAGGCGGCGTCGGCAAGCGTTTCGTCTTCGCGGCACGCGATGAAGCGCGTCACGCCGTCTTCGAACTGAAGTGCAATGCTGTGTTCCATGTCCTGCTCCTCGATCGCATCCGCTCAGATGTGATAGATATCGATGACCTGATTGATGTAGTCGTTTTTCAACACCACGTACTTGTTCAGAATCTGCGGTTGCGCGGCCGAAAAATCGATCACATACCGCGCCATTCCGAAGTAGCTGTAATTCGTCTTGTAGCGATGACTCAGCGTGTGCCAGTTGAAACGCACCGTGCAGACGCCGTTGTCCTCGCTTTCGAGTTCGACGTTCGCGATGTTGTGACTCGTGCGCGTGTCGGGCATCGTCGCGCTGGAGCGCTCGGTCTTGATGCGGAAAATGCGGTCTTCGAGCCCCTGGCGGTTCGGGTAGTAGATCAGCGAGATTTCGCGTTGCGGGTCGGTGACGAGCGTGTCCTCGTCATCCCAAGACGGCATCCAGAACACCGCATCCGGGTGATAGCAGGCCAGCCATTCGTCCCATTGCTCGTCGTCGAGCAGGCGGCTTTCGCGGTACAGGAAAGCCTGAATATCGGCGAGCGTGATCGGGTCCACGACAGTGCTCATGCTGCACTCCCTTCGGTTTCCTTTTCGACGCTCAACGCTTTTTTCATCGTGTCGACCCAATAGCGGTGCTGCACGGTGTAAAGCCCTTCGTCTTCGGTCTTGACGCCGCTCAGAATCGGCGCGAGGCCGATCTTGCGCGCGGCTTCGTCGGGACCGTCGATCCACTGCGTCGCGCCGCGGCACATGTCGTTCCATTCGAGCGCGCGCGCCGCATAGCCTTGCTGACAGGCGCGGAATTCTTCGAGATCGTCGGGTGTCGCCATGCCGCTGACGTTGAAGAAATCTTCGTATTGCCGGATGCGCTGCGCACGCGCCGTATCGGATTCGCCCTTCGGCGCGATGCAATAGATCGTCACTTCGGTCTTGTTGACCGACAGCGGGCGCAAGACCCGAATCTGCGAGCCGAACTGGTCCATCAGATACACGTTCGGATACAGGCACAGATTGCGCGAGTTCTGGATCATCCAGTCGGCGGTTTCGGTGCCGCAGCGCACGGCGAACTCTTCGCGTCGGCTGAAGTTCGGACGGTCTTCCGGATTCGCCCAGCGCGACCACAGCAACATGTGGCCGTGTTCGAACGCATAGAAGCCGCCGCCCTGACGTCCCCACTTGCCGGCATCCATCGCGCGGATCGTGTCCTCGCGCGCGTTTTCTTCCTTGCGATGGCTGGTGGTGGCCGCGTAGTTCCAGTGAACCGCGGACACGTGATAACCGTCCGCGCCGTTTTCGGCGGTCAGCTTCCAGTTGCCTTCGTAGGTGTATGTCGACGAACCGCGCAGCACTTCGAGACCGTCCGTCGATTGATCGACGATCATGTCGATGATCCGCGCGGCTTCGCCGAGATATTCCTTCAGCGGCAACACGTCCGCATTCAGGCTGCCGAACAGAAAGCCGCGATAGCTTTCGAAGCGCGCGACCTTCTTCAGATCGTGCGACGCGTCCTTGTTGAAGCAGTCGGGATAGCCGGCGCCTTCCGGGTCCTTCACCTTCAGCAGCTTGCCGCTGTTGTTGAAGGTCCAGCCGTGGAACGGGCAGGTATAGGTCGCCTTGTTGCCGCGCTTGTGACGGCACAGCACCGCACCGCGATGCGTGCACGAATTGATCAGCGCATTGAGTTCGCCCTGACGGTTCCGTGCGATCACGACCGGCTGACGGCCGATGGTCGTCGTGAAGTAATCGTTGTTGTTCGGAATCTGGCTTTCGTGCGCGAGGTAGATCC
Organism: Paraburkholderia sp.; assembly: GCF_028283785.1. Taxonomy (GTDB): domain Bacteria; phylum Pseudomonadota; class Gammaproteobacteria; order Burkholderiales; family Burkholderiaceae; genus Paraburkholderia. The sequence goes on from NZ_JAPWKB010000021.1 coordinate 33,935, forward strand.
AGTTGCCCTCGAAAATATGCTGCATTTCGAGTTCGAACAACGCGGGATCGGTGAATGCGCTGCGGTGCAGACGGTAATCGCCGCGTGCCTTGTCTTCGACCAGAAAGTCGTCGATATGGCGAAGCGTCGGACTGCGGTCCGGGTAGATGGGGATCATCCACTGTCTCCTGATCTGTGATCTGTGGTGCAGGCTCGTGCGCGATCCGGATCTGTCCGTGCGGCTGCCTGTCGGGGATGGGCGGTTCCAGGGAATACCCTCGGAGACAATGCTCGAAAGGTATTATTGAATTGGGTTGACCGCGTTGATCACAGGATATTGACCGTCGTTTGGGTCGTCCAACACCGTTTTAGTATCAGCGCCATATCTAAAAGGTATTCTCATGGAGCTTCGGCACCTGCGTTATTTCATCGCCGTAGCGGAAGAATGCAACTTCACGCGCGCGGCGAAGCGGCTGCATATCGCGCAGCCGCCGTTGAGCCGCCAGATCCAGCAACTCGAAGAAATGCTCGGCGTGCAGCTATTCGAACGCAATGCACGGCCGCTGAAGCTGACCGATACCGGACGCTTCTTCTACGTTCACGCGGTGCAATTGCTGGCGCAGACGGCCGAGCTGGAGTCGATGACGAAGCGGGTCGGCAAGATCGAGCGGAGCATGTCGGTCGGGTTCGTCGGCTCGACGCTGTACGGCATGCTGCCGAAGATCATCCGGCGCTTTCGCGCGGAGAACGCCGCGGTCGAATTGAGCCTGCACGAAATGTCGACGATGGACCAGATTCAGGCGCTGAAGGAAGGGCGCATCGATGTCGGTTTCGGGCGCATTCGCCACGAAGATCCGCGCATCCGGCGCGTGGTATTGCGTGAAGAGCGGATGATCGTCGCGTTGCCGCTCGGTCATCCGCTGTCGGTGGCGAAGCCGGTGTTGTCGCTGCACGAATTGACCAGCGAGACGCTGATCATCTTTCCGAAAGCGCCGCGTCCGAGTTACGCGGATCAGGTGCTCGCCGCGTATCACGATCGCGGGCTGAAGCCGCTGCGAATTTACGAAACACGCGAATTGCAGATCGCGCTCGGACTTGTCGGTGCAGGCGAGGGTATTTCGATCGTGCCGAGCAGCGTGCATGGTCTGAAGCGCGACGACGTCACGTATTGCGAGCTGGACGATCCGAATCTGGTCTCGCCGATCATCATGAGCATGCGGATGCTCGACGAATCCGAAGACCTGCGCACGATGCTCGACCTGATCTACGCGCTATACGAAGAGCAGGACATGCCGTATCTGTTGCCGCGAGAAGGTCAGATGGAGTGACGCGGCGCGGCTTCAGGCCTCGGCCGGGAACAGTTCGGCGTCCGTCAGGATGATGTCGGCGGTTTTCTGATAGTGCGAGGTCACGAGGCGGATCGCCTCGGCGACATCGCCGGACGTGACGGCGTTGAGCATGGCCTGATGTTCCTCGCGCTCATGGCGTTTCGGATAGACCCGCCGCACCGATAACTGCCGGTAGCGATACAGCTGATCGGCGAGCTGCTCGCAGAAGTTGATCAGCCAGCGCGACTGGCAACCGCCGATCAACGTGCGGTGAAACGCGCGATGCAGGCGTTCCCACTCGGGATTTTCCTTGTACTCGGTCTCGCTCAGCGAGCGCGGCACCTTCGACAGACGGTGATACGCGAGCACCACCTGTTCTTCCCATTCCGCCGAGCGCGCCGAGAAAGCCTCGCGCAACGCCACCTCTTCCAGCCAGCAGCGCGTTTTGGTGATCTCGCGCAGATCGTCGGCGCTGATGCCCGCCACCGCAAAGCCGCGCTGATCGCGACGCTCGACCAGGCCGTCGGACGTCAGACGGTTCAGTGCTTCGCGCACCGGCGTCTGCCCTGCCTGATAGTGGTCGCACAGAAACTCGATCTGCAATTTGCGGCCGGGCTCCAGCAGCCCGTCGAGCAGATCCGCGCGGATCCGGTCGTACAGCGTCGTTGCCAACGTGGCCGCCGAAGGGCCGGCCGCACCCGCGGTGGCGCCGGAAGTCGCAACGATACGTGACAAGCAACACCTCGATTCAGATCAAATTGCACCAAGTATATCGGAACTCGGTCTTTTTACGGTCAACCTGCATGACCAGGGGAATTCCCTAAAACAATACACAAAGATTCACGAAAACAGGTTTTGTATATATTATTGGTGAATCGACCCGATGATATGAGACTTCTCGAATGGAACAGCTTTCTCTCGACGTAGCGAACCGCATCGTGGCTGCCGCCCGTGAACGTGCGCAGCAGGCAGGCTTCAAGCCGATGGGCATCGTCGTGCTCGACGCAGCCGGGCAGGTCAAGCTGGTGTCCCGCGACGACGGCGCGACCGCGTTGCGGATCGAGATCGCCGAGGGCAAGGCGTCGGCGGCGTTCGGCATGGGCGTCGCGTCGCGCACGCTGCTGGCACGGGCAAAAGATAACCCCGCTTTCTTCAACGCAATCGGCACGGCAACGAGCGGAAAGTTCGTGCCGCAGACCGGCGCGGTAGTGATTACATCGGCGAGCGGCACGGTGCTCGGCGCGATCGGCGCGAGTGGCGGCACCGGCGACGAAGACGAACTGATCTGCATCGCCGGTATCGAAGCCGCCGGCCTGTCGCACCGGTAATCGCGATGACGTTCGAACTGAAGCACGCGTGCGGATGCCGTGGCATCGACATGCACACGCATATCGTTCCTTCGGATTTTCCCGCCTGTCTCGGCGCGAAAATCCCGCGCGACTGGCCGTCGATGGCGCCTGCGCATGCGTGTCACCGTCACGTGATGATCGACGACAAGGTGTATCGCACCGTCGCGGATCTGTGCTGGGACACGCCCAAACGCATCGCCGACATGGACACGCAGCGGATCGCCGTGCAGGCCATCTCGCCGATGCCCGAATTGCTGTCGTACTGGATGAGCGCGCAGGACGCGTTGCCGTTGCTGCAGTACCTGAACGGCGTGATTGCCGGGATGGTGGACGCCAGCGCGGGACGGATGACGGGACTCGGCGCGGTGCCGCTGCAACAGGTCGATCTGGCGATCCGCGAACTCGAACAGTTGATGAAAACACCGGGTTTCGCCGGCGTCGAGATTGGCAGCAATATCAACGGCGTGCCGATCGGTGCGCCGCAATTCGACGCATTCTTCGAGGCCGCCGAAGCGCTCGGCGCGGCGGTGTTCGTGCACGCGCTGCGCCCGGCGGGCAAGGAGCGCCTCGTCGGACCGCCGCAGCTGGTTCAGGCGCTCGGTTATCCCACCGATGTCGGGCTCGCGGCGGCGTCGGTGATTACCGCGAATCTGCCGGTGCGTCGTCCGAAACTGCGGATCGCGTTTAGTCATGGCGGCGGCACGCTGGCGTCGTTGCTGCCGCGTCTCGAACAGGCGGGCAAGGTGTTCGCGCCGCTGCGCGAGACGCTGCACGCCGCGCCGTCCGAGCAGGCGCGCACGCTCTTTTACGACGCGCTGGTGTTCGACGACGCGACGTTGCGGCATCTGATCGGCTTGTATGGCGACACCCAATTGATGCTCGGCACCGACTATCCGTTTGCGTTTCGCGAGTCGCAGCCGGTCGCGACGGTCGAAGCGATGGGTCTCGCGGAATCGACGGTCGAGCGTCTGGTTTATCGAAATGCCCAGACTTTTCTGGGCATCGTCTGACAGTCAGTTGATGGAGCGATACATGAGTGAGTGTCTTGTCACAGGATTGCGCGGCATCGAGATCGGCGTGCCCGACCTCGAAAGCGCGGAACGTTTCTATATCGGTACCTGGCATCTCGCGAGCGTCGCGCGCACGGCGGACGCCGTCTATCTGCGCGGCACCGGCGCGGCCCATCATGTTCTGACGCTGGTCAGAAGCGAGCGCGCCGACGTGCGCGCGGTGGAGTTCAACGTCGGGTCGGAAGCCGATCTGCAACGTATCGCGGCGTCCGTGCGTGAACACGGCGGCGAAGTGCTGGCCGCGCCGCGCGCCAGCGACGCGCCTGGCGGCGGCGTGCAACTCGACGTGCTCGATCCGCAAGGCCGCACGCTGCGCTTTATCGCCGGCGACGCGCGCCATGCCGATACCGCCGAAGTCAGGGACCGCCCGGTCAAGATCACGCACGTCGTGCTGAACAGCGTGGACGTGGCGGTGGCCCAGCGTTTCTTCGAAGACGCGCTCGGTTTCAAACTGTCGGACCGCACGCGGATCATGGCGTTCATGCGGTGTTCCAGCGACCACCACTGCATCGCGCTGGCCGACGCGCAGGAAAATAGCCTGAACCACATCGCGTTCGTGATGCCCGATCTCGACTCGGTGATGCGCGGCGGTGGCCGGATGAACGACGCCGGTTATCCGATCGAATGGGGCGTCGGCCGTCATGGTCCGGGCAATAACGCGTTCGCGTATTTTCTCGGCCCGTTCGACTTCGTCATCGAATACACCGCCGAAGTGCAACAGGTCGACGACACCTATCGCACCGGCGGCCCGGACGACTGGAAATGGCCGCCCGGACGCATCGATCAATGGGGCATCGGCAAATCGCCGAGCGACCGCCTGAGGGCCGCGCAGAAGTCGATTTTCTTTCGCGCGCACGCCGCATAACGATTCGCTTGAATACATTCTCAATCAGAGGCAGAGACAATGAAACTGGTGACTTTCCGCTCGGGTAACGAGACGCGCGTCGGCGTAATCGACGGTGACGACGTGATCGATCTGAACAAGGCCGACGCATCGATTCCCACCGACCTGCGCAGCGCGCTCAAGCAAGGCTTCGATCTCGTCGCGGCCGCGCAGCGCGTGATCGACAGCGGTTCGGATCATCGCGTGCCGTATGCGTCGGTGACGCTCGCGCCGCTGGTGCCGGAGCCGGGCAAGATCGTGTGCCTCGGCCACAACTACTACGATCACGCGAAGGAAGGCGGCAACCTGAAGCCCGTGTATCCGCTGATCTTCTTCCGTGGCGCGTCGTCGCTGATCGCGCACGACGATCCGGTGATCCGCCCGCAAGTCTCCGAGAAGCTCGACTACGAAGCGGAACTGGCCATCGTGATCAGCAAGCGCGCGCGTCACGTGAAGCGCGAACAGGCGCTCGACTACGTGTTCGGCTATGCGTGTTTCAACGACGCGTCGGTGCGCGACTACCAGAAGCGCACGTCGCAATGGACCATCGGCAAAAACTTCGACGGCACCGGCGCATTCGGTCCGTGGCTGGTGACGCCGGACGAATTGCCGCCCGGCGCGGAAGGCCTGTCGCTGCGGCTGATCCTGAACGGCGAGACGATGCAGCAGGCGAACACGTCGGACATGATCTGGGGCGTCGCCGAAACCATCGAGCTGCTGACGGAAGTGCTGACGCTGGAGCCGGGCGATGTCGTCGTGATGGGCACGCCGGCCGGTGTGGGCTGGGCGCGTAATCCGCCGGTCTGGATGAAGCACGGCGACCGCGTCGAAGTGGATATCGAACGTGTCGGCCGTTTGCAAAATACGGTGCAGGACGAAGTGACCGCCGGGTGAGCACGATGAACAATCATTTCGCTGTAGTCGTCGTTGGGTTTGGACCGTCGGGTGCGGTGGCGGCGGGCCTGCTCGGCAATTTCGGCATCCGCGCGCTGTGCGTGGACCGCGCGCGCGCGGTCTACGACAAGCCGCGCGCAATCGCGGTCGATCACGAAATCATGCGGGTCTTTCAGGGACTGGGCGTGGTGGACCGGATCGCGGAACATGTCGCGGTGTTTCCGCCGTCCGAGTATTACGGCGTGGACGGTCAGCTGATCAAGCGTATCGACACGGTGCCGAAGCCTTATCCGCTCGGCTATACGCCGACGATGGTGTTCACGCAGCCGCCGGTCGAAGCGGCATTGCGCGAGCACGCGGCGTCGTACGACAGCGTGGAGATTGCGCTCGGCACGGAAGTGGTCGATTTCGTCGAAGCCGACGGCATCGTCACCGTGAACCTGAAGGACGACACCGGCGCGACGCGCACGGTCACGTGCGACTACCTGATCGGTTGCGACGGCGCGTCGAGCACGGTGCGCACGCAACTCGGCATCGCCTACGAAGACCTCGAATTCGACGAACCGTGGCTGGTGGTCGATGTGCGCGTCAACGAGCAAGGCGTCGAAAAGCTGCCGAAGGTCGCGATCCAGTATTGCGAGCCGTCGCGGCCGTGCACGTATATCGTTGGGCCGGGCGGTCATCGTCGCTGGGAAATCATGCTGATGGAAGGCGAAGACCCGCGCGCGATGCAGCAGGACGACGCGGTGTGGACGCTGCTCGGCCGCTGGCTGACGCCGCAGGACGGCGAACTGTGGCGTGCGGCGAGCTATCGCTTTCATGCGCTGGTCGCGAAGGAATGGCGGCGCGGCCGCGTGTTTATCGCGGGCGACGCGGCACATCAACAGCCGCCGTTTATCGGACAGGGCATGTGCCAGGGCGTGCGCGACGTCGTCAATCTGATCTGGAAGCTGAACGCGGTGATCCGTGGCGACGCCGACGCGTCGCTGCTCGATACGTATCAGACCGAACGCAGCACGCACGTGAAGCAGTTGACCACGCGCATCAAGGACATCGGCCGTCTGATCTGCGAACGCGATCCCGCTGCGGCGCGCGAACGCGATGCGCGTCTGTTGCGCGAAGCGGGCGGCGTCGTCAAGACGATCGCGCGTCAGGATATCGTGCCGAAGCTCGACGGCGGTCTGCTGTCGGCCAATGCGCATCCGGCCAACGGCGCGCTGTTTCCGCAGCCGCGTGTCGTCCACCGGAGCGCGGGTGACGATGCGCATGCGCTGTTCGATATCGTCGTCGGCGAGGGCTGGCGCGTCGTGACAGTCGGCAACGCGCCGGTTACGCCGAAGGTCGCGAGCGCGGCCGACGCACTCGGTGCGCAGATCGTCACGCTCGCACCGGATGGCGACGCGCATCACGCCACCACCGACGGTACGCGTTCCGTGGTCGAACTCGACGGCGTGCTGGCCGGCTGGTTCACGCGCAACCAGTGCGTGGCGGCGATCGTGCGGCCGGACCACTACGTGTACGGCATCGCGGCCGACGCCGATGCGCTCGAACGCGAACTCGCGAGCCTCATCGCGACGCTGCATCCGGCGCAAACCGTGGCGGCCTGACGCTACCTCGCGACGGCCGCCGCAACGCGGCCGTCGCGGCCGGTCCCGCACGATTCCGGCACAGCCTGCCGGCAAGCGGCGTAATCGCACGACAGATGCGGCGCCGCGACCATGCTCAAGGAGACAGCGGTGACAACGCTCATCAACGTGCGCGAAGAGCTCGCGCAAGCCCGCGTCGGACGGTTTCATCTGTGCTTCGCGGTGCTGGTCGGCTTCATCATGTTCTTCGACGGCTACGACCTGTTCAATGCCGCCTACGTGATTCCGCTGATTCGCCGTCAATGGCATCCCGATCCTTCGACCATCGGCATGATGCTCGCGAGCGGGATCGTCGGGCTGTCGGTCGGGTCGGTGGTGCAAGGCCTGCTCGCGGACCGGATCGGCCGCCGCAAGGTCATGCTGATCGCGCTCTGGGCGCTGACGGCGGCGAGCGCGCTGCTCGCCACCGTGGTCGATTCCGTGGCGGGTTTCATCGCGGTCCGGATCGCGATGGGCACGGCGCTCGGCATGGTCACGCCGCTCGCGCTCACGTGCATCAACGAATGGGCGCCGCGCCGCAACGCGAACACGTTCGCCACGTGGGTGTTCCAGTTCGGCTTTTCCGCAGGCGGGATCTGCGCGGGACTCGCAGGCATCGCACTGACGCCGCGCTTCGGCTGGCAATCGATGTACAGCGTGGGCGTGCTGTCCGCGCTGGTCGCCGTGGCGGCAATGAAATGGCTGCCCGAATCGGTCCAGTATCTGGCGTTGCGCGGCCGTCAGTCCGATGTGCTCGCATTGCTTGCCCGCGCCCGTCCGGAGCGCGCCGATCTCTACGCAAACGCTCGGGTCGCGCCGGTGCCGCGTGTGGCGCGCGCGGGTTCGATCGGGGCGTTGCTCGCACCGCCGTATCGTCGCAATACGCTGGTTCACTGGATCGCGGGCGCGTTGAGTCTGTTCTGCATTCATGGCCTGACTGGCTGGCTGCCGTCGCTGGTGGTCGCGAAAGGACAGGGCGTGTCGTCGGCGTTTGCATACGGAACGCTGGTGATGGTCGCGTCGGTGTTCGGCGGCGTGGCGATGGGCTGGCTCGCCGACCGGATGCGCAGCCGCATCCGCGCGATGACGATCGGCTATGCGCTCGCGGCGCTCGGCATGGCGAGTCTCGCGTTCGCACTCGGCAGGCCGGTCGGTGTCGTGCTGATTGCGGCGACCGGCTTTTTCGCGTTTGGCGCGCAAGCCGTGCTGAACAATTATCAGGCGATGTCGTACCGTACCGAAGTGCGCAGCACGGGCATGGGCGTGGCCGTCGGATTGAACCGGATCGGTGGCATACTTGGGCCCGTCGTGGTCGGCGTGGTGGCGTCGATTCACCCTGAACCGCTTTATACGTTCGCCCTTTTCGCGGGCGCGCTGGCTATCGCGGCCATCGTGATCGCACTGGGACGCGTCGAGATCGGCGCGCTTCCGGCGAACGGCGCGGGCCATGACGCGACGGATGCAGCGGAGATGCCGGATCAATCGGTGGCACGATCGGCCCGCGCCGACATGCATCGCGCGCATCCCGCCGGATAGCACGCCCGATAGCGCGCCGGATCGCACGCGGCGGCGCGACCATCGCAAGCACCGGATAAAAGCGGCCGCCCATGAGCGGCCGCCGTCTTATGGAGACAGTGGCAATGCGTTTCAACAAACTCGACCTGAATCTGCTGGTGGCGCTCGATGCACTGCTCGACGAGCGCAAGATCACGCGCGCAGCGGAGCGGCTAAGTCTGAGCCAGTCCGCGATCAGCGGCATGCTCGGACGCCTTCGCGAATACTTCGACGACGAACTGCTCGTGCAGGTCGGCCGCACGCTCGAACTCACGCCGCTCGCGCTGGAACTCGTGACGCCCGTCAGGAACGTGCTGTTGCAGATTCAAACCGTGGTCGCGATCAATCCCGGCTTCGATCCGTCCACCGCGCGACGGCACTTCAAGATCGCCACGTCCGACTATGTGATTTCTATTTTTCTGCGCAAGGCGATTCCGCTGCTCGAACGGCTCGCGCCGAACATCACGATCGAGTTCATGCCGCAAGTCGAGGACACCGCCGAAAAGCTGCGGCGCGGCGAATACGACTTCCTGATCATTCCCGAACCTTTCCTCGCCGACGACCAGCCGCGCGTGGCGCTCTTCGAAGACGACTACGTCTGCGCGGTCTGGGACGACAACACGTCGGTCGGACACAGCGTCAGTCTGGAGAAATACACGCAGATGGGCCACGTCGCCGTGCTGCTCGGCTGGCCGCGCGCGCCGACCTACGAAAGCCGCTTTCTCGACGCGAACGGTCTCAAGCGGCATGTCAAGGTGACGACTTCGGATTTCGGTTCGGTGGCGCCCGCGCTGGTCGGCACGCAACTGATCGCGACCGTGCACCGGCGGCTCGCGAACGAATTCGCGCGGCGCTATCCGCTGCGTCTGATCGAACCGCCGCTGGCGATTCCCAAAGTGCGCGAGTGTCTGCAATGGCACGAGTATCGCGACAAGGACCCGTGCCATCACTGGGTGCGTCAACTGCTGATCGACACGGCTGCCCGCATCGACGACGATGCGGACAACGGCGTATCGCGCGTCAGAACTTGTAGAACACGTTGACCCACAACAGGTCGCCCTTGGCGGTGTTGCGGGCATACACCTGGTGTTGCCACGCGACGTAACCGCCGAACTTCTGATTCCCCCACCCGATTTGCGGACCGACGGCGACATCGCGCACGCGATAACCGTCGCCGTTGACGAGCGAGCCGTTGAGCGTGTCGTTCGACAACTGGTTGTGCCAGTAGCCGCCCACGCCCGCGAACACGCCGTTGGTGAAGTGATAGTTCAGCGCATAGTCGAGATCGGTTTCGACGCCCGACTTGTAGCCGTCCGAGCGGTTCTTGCTGTTGAAGATGACCTTCATCATCCCGCTCGCTTCCCATTGCCGCGCGAAGAACCACGACACCGCGTAATCGGCTTGCAGCGCGTAGTAGTTGCGGCCCACGTTGACCGCGCGATTCGGGTCGTACGAACCGGTCGGCAGCACCGCGAGCAGCGACACCATCTGATGTAGCGTCGGGCTATGCCAGCCGATCGACGGTCCCAGCGACGTATCGCCGATCCCGTTGTTATGGCCGTTTGCGTATTGCGAGCTGAGCGTGGTCGTCACATACGCGGACGCGATTTCGAATGCAGTATCGCCGCCGAACAGCTTCAGGTTTTCGAACACATGCAGATAGCGCAGCGAATGCGCCTGCACGCGCAGGTCGCCGTTGGGCAGCGTGTTCTTGCCGTCGTTGCCGGGGAACTTGTCGGCGTAGACCCACGTGTTGTAGTTCAGCAGATAGTCGCCCGGGTCCTGCAACACGCCCGAGGCAATCGTCTGCACGCCGATCGGCACGACGGTGCCGCCGCCTTCAGTGGCGTGCGCCGCGTGAGAGGTGAACAGCGCGGCGCAAGCGCACGGAATCGCGATCCGCTGGATCGATTTCATAGTGGGTGTCTCCTGTTGTCGTTTTAGGTCGTTCGCTTTCGCGGCTTTGCTACGGTGCGTGTCGTCAGCGCTGCGTGATCCGGTCGAGGAAGCCGAGCAGCGTCGATGCGAGTACGTCGTCCACGGTGTTGACCGCTTCCAGTTGCGACAGATGGTTGTGCGCGGCGATCACGTTCAGGTCGGGCGCGAAGCCGTGTCGGGTGACGAGTCGCGCGAACAGTTCGCCCGCCTGCACCTGCATTTGCGGCGGATCGAGTTCGGCATAGGTGACGAGCACCGGGAACGGTTGCGCGTCGATATGCTCGACTGTGGACATCGCCGGATAGCGGCTGGCGTCGGTGCCGAAATACGCTTCGTTGCGCGGATCGGGCGTCGCGATACCGAACTGTCGGCGCGCGAGCCATTCGAGTTGCGCGTTGTAGACGCCGGAAATCAGCACGGCGGCTGCGGGAGGCGGCACTTGCGGATGCCGGAAGCGCGACATCAGCGTGGCGGCCGCCGCATGCGCTGCACCAGCCGATTCCCCGGCGATCACGATCCGCTGCGGATCGACGCCGAGTTCGGCGGCGTGTTCATGCGCCCATGCCCACGCGGCGGCCACATCCTCAGCGCCCGCCGGCCATCGATGATCCGGACCGAGCCGGTAGTTCGGCAACACGGTGACGTAACCGGCGCGCGCCATGCGCCAGCCGACGTTCGCGCGCTCGCGCCGGTCGCCGCGAATAAAGCCGCCGCCATGCACGAACAGCAGCAACGGACGCAGCGCGTCGGCAGTGCCGGACGTGCCGGAAGGATTGGGCGTGTACACGTCGAGCGTATGGCGCGCGTCGGTGCCGTAGGCGATGTCGCTGCGCAGCGTCGCGCCGTCGGTGCGTTGATCGACGCGATACGGCGCATACCAGCCTTTCACGCGCGGCGCATCGATCACCGCACCCAACGCGCGGATCGATGCGTCGAGTTCGGTGGCGGCGCGAGCCGCGTGCACGGTGTCGTCGAATGCGGTCATCGCGACGTCCTCACGCGTGAACAGCGTGTTCGACGAGATGCAACGGCATCTTGTGGAACTGGCCGTCTTTCATGATGGCGGCGAGGCGGCGCTTGTCCTGCAGAATCGACACGTCGGCCGTCGGATCGCCATCGACCAGCAGCAGGTCGGCGAGATAGCCCGGCTCGATGCGGCCGAGTTCATCGCCGAGACCCATGATCTGTCCGCCGAGCGCGGTCGCCGCATGCAAGGCTTCCGATGCGGTATAGCCGAACAGTTCGACGAACAGTTGCAGGTCGCGCGCGTTGCGGCCGTTCGGATTGAACGGGAAGCCGTAGTCGCCGCCCGGCAGAATCCGCACGCCGCGCTTGCGCAGTTCCGGAATCAGTTTCTGTTGCCGTTCGCGGACTTCGGCGGCGCTGCGCTTCATTTCGCGCATATCGAAGTGCGGCGGCGGGTTGGCGTCGAGCGTCGCCTGAATGATGCCGATCGCCGGTGCGACGAAAATCTCGTCGCGGTGCGCTTCGAGCATATCGAGCGCTTCCGCGTCGGCGTAGGTGCAGTGATACAGCACGCGAAAGCCGTTGCGCAACGCCATCTTCACCGCTTCGGCGGCTTGCGCGTGCGCCGCGAGCCACACGCCTGACGCCTTCGCTTCTTCGCCGGCGGCGCGTGCTTCTTCGTCGGTGTACAGCAGTTGTTGCGATGCGCCCGGTTGCAATGCGTCTTCGCCGGACAGCAGGAATTTGACCGAGCGCGCGCCCATCTCCGCGCAGCCGCGCACGAACGCGCGGATCGCGTCGGGGCCGGTGCCGTGCGGATCGATCTCGCCGGGGTTGAGCGCCTGTTCGTCGGATGCGATCGGCGGCGTGCGCTCGATCGACGACGCAATCAGACGCGGTCCCGGCATCCCGCCGCTTTCGATCTGCGCGACCAGCGCCACCTCGACTCGCTTGCTCAGCGAACCCGCCGAATACGCGCTGGTGAACCCGTGATCGAGCAGGATGCGTGCGTTGCGCGCGGTCGTCAGCACCAGTTCTTCGGGCGGCAACGACATGCCCGGAACGAAGCGCTCGACGGAACTGGGCCACGACAGATGCGCGTGCGCTTCGACGAGGCCGGGCATCAGCACCGCGCCCTTGCAATCGAAAACCGTGTCGCCGTCTTGCGCGGGCATCGCGTCGTCGAGCGACTTCACCGAGACGATCCGGTTGCCTTCGACGCGCACTTGCGCGGGGAATAACGGCGCGCCGCTACCGTCGAATACGCGAACGTCGTTGAACACAGTGACTGCCATGTAAACCTCGGGAAAAAGAGTCGTAGAAAAGTCAGGACGCACGGGTGGCGTGAGCACCATCGAGCGGCGCGCTCATCAGCGTCACGCCACGCAGGCGAAGCATGAACAGCACGCTGATCGCGCCGATAACGGTCGCGGCGATGCCGATCGCTTCGAATCCGGCGTGCACGATCAGCGCGCCGCCGAGAATCGGGCCGACGGCGGAACCCGCCATCAGCATGGCCGGTGTGGATGCCACCGCGCGGCCGGTCGTATCGATGCGGGCCAGCAGCCCGAACAGAAACGTATGGGTGAAGATCATCGCGAACACCCACAGGGCGGTCGCGACCGCGTAGGGCGCGAAGCTGGTGGCGCGCGTGATGGTCAGTGCGAGCACCGCCTGCGCGACCGGTCCGGCAATCGCGACGGTGCGTGCGTCGAGGCGTTTTTGCAGCAGCGCGGCCAGCAGCGGCGGCAACAGATTCACCAGACCGACGGCGATCAGCACCGCGTTGATCTTCGGACTGCCGAAGCCGCGCGTCACCCCGATCCGCTCGACGAAACTGAACACCAGCGCCTGATTCACAGCCATGAACACGATGCCGAAAATCGCGCTCCAGCAGCCGGCCGGAAGCGGCGTTCCGGCGATGCGTGCCGTGCCGGTCGCGCTGAAGGCGGAGCTGGAACCACGCGGAAAACCGATTGCCGTGACGATGCACGCGGTGCCCGCGAGTGCGGCAAACAGGATGAACAGCGACGCGCCGCCCGCATGCACGATCACTTGCGGCGCGCCGCCGAGGAACACCACAGCGAACAGCGCAAGCGCGAGATGCGAGACCGCGAACAGCCGATGCGGATTTTTCGAGCGGCCGATTGCACCGTGCGCGAACGACAGCCCGCAACCGGTGCCGGCACCGGCCAGCGCATGCGCGACGCACATGCCGCCGAAGCTGCCGGTCTGCGACAGCGCGAAGAAACCCGCCGTGGCGAGCGCGAAACCGATGGGCGCGGCGCGGTGGCCGCGAATCCGGTCGAAGCGTGGCGCGAAGAACGCCGAGAACACGACGGCAAACAGCAGATACAACGTGACCAGCATGCCCGCGCGCTGCGCATCGAAGTGGAAGTACTGCATCAGCGTGCCGACCCAGACGGGCAAGGCAACCAGGTCGATCATGCCGGCCACGTGAGCGACGACCAGCGCGGCGTATCTGCCGGAGGGACGGGGCATGCTGTCTCCTTTGGGGATTATTAGATCGGTCATCTCATCGGTGTGGATGACTCGGAGCGAGTCTACGGATGGCGCTTCGCGTCTGCGCGCCTGTTTTGCGATAGGAGGTATCGCAATTCGCGGGGCCGGGTTTTCCCCGTGTATCGGGCGTCGCGCCTATCGCGATTCGTGATGACAGGTATCGCCAAACGTGGCGTCACCGGTTATGGCCTTCCTCTACGATGGTCGTGCATCGACCTACAAAAAACGGACCGGCGCGTTTTATCGCGGGCGAGTCCCAACACCGGAGACATAACAATGAACAGGCGAATCCCGTCGCGTGTCGGACCGTTCGCGTGCATGACGATCACGGCGGCACTGGCGCTGTCCGCATGCGGCGGCAATACCACCAGTGACACGGCCGCATCGTGGCCGTCGAGCGTGACGAATGCGTCGTGGCAGCCCGCGACCGGCAAACTCAAAGCGGTGAAGATCGTCAGCGTGAGCGGCAGCGTGTCGGGCGCGGACTCGCTGCTGTCGGGTGGATCGGCGACGCTGCAATACTCGGCGGGCGGCACGCCGCCTGTGGTCGTGCTCGATTACGGACGCGAAGTCGGCGGCTTGCCGTACTTCGACGTCTCCGCGCAAAGCGGCTCGCCGATGCTGTCGGCAGCGTTCAGCGAAAGCCGTCCGAACGCCACGACCGGCGACGTCGGCGCGGGGCTGACGGTATCGGTCGATCCGAATCGCGTGAGCCTGTATCCGGTGACGACGACCGGCACGATCACCAGCGCGGCGATCCAGGGCGGCGAACGCTACGAAGCAATTTCACTGACGACGCCAGGCGCGGTCACGCTGAGCGCCGCCGGTATCGAATCGCTGTACACGCCACCTACCTCGACCGTCACCGGTTCGTTCGCGTCGAGTTCCGACACGCTGAACAGCATCTGGACGGCAGGCGCTTACACGGTGGAAATGACGCGGCTGGCGGCATCGTCGTTGCCGCTCGCATGGCAGGCCGGCAGCGACGGCGTGACGATCGGTACGAGCGGCACCGGCATCGTGCAGAAGAGCGGCAACTGGCCGAGCGACTACACGATGTCGTTCGACGTGCGCGTGAATCTCAATGGCGCTGGCTGGGTAATGCGCAACACGTCGAACCTGACGAGTCTGCGCTTCGTGTTGCGCAGCGCATCGGACACGACCGGCACGCCCGACACGCTCGAATTCGACGCGTTCAGCACGTTTACCGGCGGCAGCACGAAGCTCGCGTCGCTCGCGTTGCCGTCGAGCGTCGCGACCGGCACATGGCATACCGTCAAGACTAAAATGAGCGGCGCGACGATCGACGTGTCGCTCGACGGCACATCGATCGGCACGCTCGATTCCGCCGCGCTCGGTGCATCGTCGATCCTGTTGTCGAACTACGGCAGTGCGGGATTTTTCAACGAACCGGGCCACCAGGCGACCTATCGCAATCTGTCGATTACCGATGCATCGAACGGCGCGCTGTATGCGAATGCATTGACCACGAGCGCCGCGCTCGACGACTTCTCCGCGAATACCAACGCGCTCGCGCAACTGATCGACGGCGCGAAGCGTGACCGCACGGTGTGGGGCGCGGACATCGCCGTGGCCGGTCCGACGCTGTTCTACACGTCGAACCAGACCGATGCGATTGCGGGCTCGATCCGTCTGCTCGGCAGTTACCGGCTCGCGAACGGCGAGGTGTCGACCACCCACAGTCCGCAAGATCCGCTGATCAGCGGCACCGCGGATACCTACAGTTCGTCGAACTTCTATTCCGCGCAGTATTCGATGTACTTCATCCGTTTGCTGCACGATTACTACCAGTTCACCGGCGACGCATCGCTCGTCAACGAGCAGTTCGCGGCAGTGCAAGGCGAGTTGGGTTATTTGCAGACGCTGGTGGATTCGAACGGTCTGATATCGGTGACGGCGGCGAATGCGCAAGACTGGTTGCCCGATTTCACGAATCCGGTGACGGGCGAAGTCACGTCCACCAACGTGCTGTACTACCGCACGCTGACCGAGGCCGCGAGTCTTGCGCAGGCGCTCGGCGCGACATCGACGGCTGCGACGTGGACTGCGCAGGCGGCCGCGTTGAAGACCGCGATCAACGCGCATCTGTACAACAGCGCAACGGGCTTCTACGGGATGAGCGCGTCGAACCTGACGGCGCTCGCGCAGGATGCGAATGCGCTGGCGGTGTCGAGCGGCGTGGCGTCTTCGGGTCAGGCGGCGTCGCTGCTGGCGCGCATCGCGGACGGCCTCGCGAGCAGTGTCGGACGGCTGGCGTTTTCGTCGGACAGCGGACGCGCGGTGGTGGTCAGTCCGTATGCGAGCGACGCCGAAGTGCGCGCGCGTTTCGAAACCGGCGACACGAAAGGCGCGTTGGCGTTGATTTCCACGCTGTGGGGCAACATGATCGTCGAGGGCGACTATGCCACCGGCACGACTTGGGAAGCGCTGAATGCGAGCGGTCAGCCGGTGAGTACGCAAACGAGTCTCGCGCACGGCTGGTCGTCGGGACCGACCTCGGCGTTATCGCGCTATGTGCTGGGTATCCGGCCCGCCGCGCCGGGCTACAGTCAGTGGCTGATCAAGCCGCAAACGGGTGGACTGAGCTGGGTGGTCGGCTCGGCGCCGACGCCGCATGGCGCGATTGCGGTGAAATGGGCAGTCTCGACGACGGGCTCGGTCGCGATGAACGTCGTGGTGCCGACGGGCACCACCGGCACGATCGCCGTGCCTTCGGGTGGAACCGTGACGGTCAACGGCAAGGCGGTCGCGACCGCTTCTAGCTCGGCACTCGATCCAAACGCAGTTGCCAGCGACGGCGGTGCGTATCGCTATATCGACAATGTCGGGCCGGGGACGTATGCGATCGAGGCGGGGCGGTGACGCAGAAGCGTCATTCGCTGGACGAAAGTTGGTGGGACGACGCCATTCACCGCGTCTCTCACTTCCCCGCCGTACGCCGCCAGTTCCCCGGCGGCGTGCCGACCAGTTGCGAGAACTTCCGCGAGAAATGGCTCTGATCGGAGAAGCCGCAAGTCAGTGCGATCTCCGACAGCGACGCATCCGAACTCGCCAGCAACTCCCGCGCGCGATGAATCCGTTGCTGCAATTGCCACTGATGCGGCGTGCAATGCGTGGTCTCGCGAAACGCGCGGATAAAGTAGCTGCGCGACAGGTTGCAGGCTTTCGCGATCTGTTCGATCGACGTGCCGTCGTCGCTGGCCATCAGCATCTCTTTGGCGCGCGTTTCGTGCACATGCGACAGGCGGCGCGTGCTACTCGCAGGCAGCGACGGCGATGACGGCACGCCGCCGTATTGCTCGATGATGTGCGTGCCGATGGTCACGCCCAGTTGCTCGACGAACAGATCGCTCGATTGGTCGGGATGTTCGAGCATATGCGCGAGAATTTTTGCGAAATGGCCCAGCACCGGATCGCGTCGGACGGGCGGCGTGGAGAAGCCCGGCGCGTTGACGCCGCTGCGTTCGTACATCGCGTTGCCGACATACTCCGCCGACATCTCGACCAGCACGAAATCGAAATCGCCGTGCATGTCGGCCTTGTAGTCGTCGGAGAAATCGCGCACGTACACCGAGTCGTGCTCGAAACGCTGCGATACCTGACGCCGTCCGGAAAAAACCCGCCGATGATGCCCCGCGTTCAACGACACGCCCACCAGCACGCCGCGATCCGATGCCGGTGTCGTGACCGAACTGAGACGCTGGTTTTGCGTGCACTTCCGGAAGAACCGGAAATCGCCGGTATTGAGTTCGATATCTTTGACGAGACGGTTCGAGACGCACCCGAGTGAATCCTTCTGCCGTGCCGTCGCCACTGTCTGTTCGAGCATGATTCGTTACCTCTGTTCGTGCCTGCTGGATCGCATCCTATGTCACCCCGCCGCACAAACCCCGAACATGAACGATATTTTAGAAAATTCCCGGTAAGGAAAGGCGCGTGCGGCGGCCCGCGATTCCGGACATGAACGAAATTTAATAAAGCGGGCGACGCGGTCGCGCTGATTTCGAAGGCATGATGACGGGAATTCCGGCGTCCGGTCCGACGCCCGCGCGGCGCCGCAACGGGTTCGTGCCGTGAGCACGCTGCGCGCGAACGCCGTTCAAGCGACGATACAATGACAGCCGAAAGGCGTTCCGCCTTGCCTGCCCTAGGTTTCAGCGGGGTTCCGGAAGCGTTTCAGAAGAGTGGGTGAGTCCACATGAGAGCCGAATGAATATCTTGCTCGTCGAAGACAACGAGCCGGTCGCCCACTTCGTCAAGAAGGGTCTGGTGGAAGCCGGACACGCCATCGACCACGCGGACAACGGCCGGACCGGCATGCAACTCGCCACGCGCGGCACCTACGACGTGATCGTGATGGACCGCATGTTGCCCGGCGATATCGACGGACTGGACATCATTGCGCGGCTGCGCGGCACGGGCAACAAGGTGCCGATCCTGATTCTCAGCGCGCTCGCCGCCGTGGATGAACGCATTCGCGGGCTGAAAGCGGGCGGCGACGACTACCTCGTCAAGCCGTTTGCGTTCGGTGAACTGCTGGCGCGTATCGACGCGCTCGCGCGTCGCACGCAAGACAGCCCGACCGAGACAACGTTGTCGGTCGACGATCTGTGCATCGATCTGATTTCGCGCAAGGTGACCCGCGCCGGCAAGGCGATCTTGCTGCAACCGCGCGAATTCAAGCTGCTCGCGTACCTGATGCGCCACGCCGATCAGGTCGTCACGCGCAGCATGTTGCTGGAAAACATCTGGGACTACCACTTCGATCCGCAAACCAATGTGATCGACGTTCACGTCAGCAAGCTGCGGCAGAAAATCGATGCGGGTTTTGCGCGCTCGCTGCTGCACACGGTCCGCAACGCGGGCTACATGCTGACCGCCGACGACTGACCTATCCGAATCATTTTTTGCCCGGTGGTTTGACCGGGGCTGTCGAGGAACGCGTATGTCCGATCACACGATGGCTGCCGCAAGCGTCCTGTACGACGACGGCGAACTCGTGCTGTCGCGGATGGGCGCCGACGCCGACACGTTTCTGACGCTGTCGCCCGCGCGCGATTGCACGCAGCCCGTCGCGCGTCTCGCCGACCGCTTTGCGCATGCGCTGTCGCTGCGTTCCGTGCTCGACCTGCCGTGCGTCGCGCGTCCGTGTGAACTGATCGAACTCGACGGCCGTCCCGCGCTGATGCTCGACGATCCCGGCGGCATGCCGCTCGCGGGCATGCTCGCCGCGCGCTGGCCGACCGGCCGTTTTCTCGACGTTGCCGTGGCGCTGGCGGTTGCGCTCGGCGAGTTGCATCGGCGCGACCTGATCGTGCGCGACGTGCGTCCTGCTGCAATTCTCGTCACGCCGGAAGGCGCGGTCGCGTTCACGCGTTTCGGCTTCGCCGCGCGCGTGTCGCGCGAGCGTCGGGCGCTCGACGCGGCATCGCCCGTCAGTGCGGAAATCGGCTCGCTGATCTATGTCGCGCCCGAACTGACCGGCCGGATGAGCCGTCCCGTCGATGCGCGCGCCGATCTGTATTCGCTCGGCGTGGTGCTGTATCAGATGCTCTGCGGCGACTTGCCGTTCACGGCGAGTACGGCGGTCGAGTGGATTCATTCGCATATGACCCGCCAGCCGGCGCCGCTCGCCGAACGCGTGCCGGGCGTGCCGTCGGTCGTCGCCGCGATCGTGACGACACTGCTGGCGAAAAGCGCGGACGACCGCTATCAGACGGCCGCCGCGCTCGAAGCCGATCTGCGCCGCTGTCTCGAACAATGGACCGCCGACGCGGCAATCGCGCCGTTCGAGCTGACGCCGCACCACGCCGTCAAGCGGCTGACGATCCCCGATCAACTGTACGGACGCCGCGCCGATCTCGCGCAGCTCGAGGTCGCGCATGCACGCGTGCGTCGCGCGGGCCGCTGCGAACTGGTGCTGGTCGCCGGGCCGTCGGGCGTCGGCAAGTCGGCGCTGGTCGGGCGGTTCGCGCGCGATCTGTGCGGACGCTTCGTCGCGGGCAAGTTCGATCAGTACAAGCGCGACATTCCATACGCAACGCTCGCGCAGGCATTCCAGGCGTCGATCCGGCAGATTCTCGCGGGTAGCTGCGAACAGGTCGAACACTGGCGCGCCCGTCTGCGCGACGCGCTGGGGCCGAACGGTCAGTTGCTGGTCGATCTGATTCCGGAATTGCAACTGGTGATCGGACCGCAAGCGGCGTTGCCGGAACTGCCGCCTCACGACGCTCAGGCGCGCTTCCATACGGCGATGCGCCGCTTTGTCGCGGCGTTCGGTCAGCCCGGCGAGCCGCTGGTGCTGTTTCTCGACGATCTGCAATGGCTGGACGCGGCCACGTTGACGCTGCTGGAACAACTCGCCGCCGTCGCGCCGGTCCACGATCTGCTGATCATCGGCGCGTATCGCGACAATGAAGTCGGCGCGACGCATCCGTTGACGCGCGTGATCGACGCGATCCGGACGGCGGGCGGTCAGGTCAGCGACATCGTGCTGAACCCGCTTGCCGCCGCCGACGTGCACCGGCTGATCGTCGATGCGCTCGGCAGCGATGCCGCCACCGCGCAACCGCTCGCAGACCTGCTGTACGACAAGACGCTCGGCAATCCGCTGTTCGCGAACCAGTTGCTGATGACGATGGCGGACACCGGCAGGATCGCGTTCGACCCTGCCGTTCGCGCGTGGCGTTGGGATCTCGCCGCGATTCGCGCGCATCTGTCGGCGGGCGATATCGTCGATCTGCTGGTCGGGAAGATCGACGGTTTGTCGGCGGCGTGCCGCGAAGCGCTCGCGCATCTCGCGTGTCTCGGCGACGCCGTGTCGCTGCCGACGCTCGCGCGTGCGAGCGGCGTCGCGCCGGAGCAAATCGAGGCGGCGCTCGCGGATGCGCTGTCCGCGGGCCTCGTGTATCACGCCGACGGCGGCTACCGGATGATCCACGACCGCGTGCAGGAAGCGGCGTACGCGACCATCGCATCCGGCGCGCGCGCGGCGATGCACCTGAAAATCGCGCGTGCGTTGATCGGCGAAACGCCGCACGCGCAGATCGAGCGCGGCGTGTTCGAGATCGTCAGCCAGTTGAATCGCGCGCTCGATCTGATCGTCGATCCGGTCGAGCGCGTGCAGGCGGCCAACCTGAACCTGATGGCGGCGCGGCGCGCGAAAGGATCGACCGCGTATGCGTCGGCGAAGCTGTATCTGGGCACCGGCCTCGCGTTGTGCGACGCGAACGTTTGGGCCGACCACTATCCGCTCGCGTTCGCGCTCGATTACCACCTCGCCGAATGCGAGTTCCTGACGGGCGACACTGACCGCGCCCGCACGCGGCTCGGCGTACTCGCGACCCGCGCCGACAGTCTCGTGGATCGTGCGGCAGTCGCGTGGCTGCGCGTCACGCTGTTCACCGCGCTCGACCGCAGCGACGTCGCCGTGGAGTTGTGCCTCGACTATCTGCGCAGCGTCGGCGTGGACTGGACCGCGCATCCGTCCCGTGACGACGCGCTGGCCGAATACGATGCGCTGCTCGCGCAGATCGACGGCCGCCCGATCGCGTCGCTGATCGACTTGCCGTTGCTCAGCGACCGCGACCGCCGCGCGACGCTCGACGTGCTGACAGCCGTGCTGCCGCCCGCATTTTTCAGCGACCAGAATCTGGTCTGCCTCGTGCTGTGCCGGATGGCGAACCTGAGCCTCGCGTATGGCAACAGCGCCGCGTCGTCGCTGGGTTATGCGTATCTCGGGATGGTCGCCGGGCCGTGTTTCGGCGACTATCAGGCCGGTTTCCAGTTCGGCAAACTCGGCCTCGCGCTGGTCGACGAACGCGGGCTCGACCGCTTTCAGGCGCGCGTCTATATGTGCTTCGCGTATCACGTAATGCCGTGGACGCGCCATATCGCCACCGGCCTGCCGCTGCTGCGCCGCGCATTCGACGCCGCCAGCGAGCGCGGCGATCTGACGTATATGGGCTTCAGTTCGTGCACGCTGATCACGAGCCTGCTCGCGGCGGGCGCGAACCTCGTCGATATCGAGCGGCAGGCGCAAGAGCGGCTCGAACTGGTGCAAGCCGCGAAGTTCGGTTTGATCGTCGACATCGTCACCGGTCAGTTGCGGCTGGTGCGAATCCTGCGCGGCGTGCCGCAAGATGCCGGCTTCGACGAAACCGCGTTCGAGGCGCATCTCGCGTCCGATCCGTGCCTGGCGATTGCCGAGTGCTGGTACTGGATTCGCAAGTTGCAGGCGAGCTTCCTGGGCGGCGATACGGCTGCGGCGCAGCGCGCGGCCGACCGCGCGGAGCCGTTGCTGTGGACGTCGTCCGGGCACTTCGAAGTCGCGGAGTTTCATTTCTACGCGATGCTCGCGCGGCTCGCGGCGATCGCGCCCGGCGATGCGTTGACGCCGGCACTGCGCGCGCATCACGCGCAACTGGCGCAATGGGCCGAGCATTGCCCGGACAATTTCGCGTGCCGCTTCAGTCTCGTGCAGGCGGAACTCGCGGCACGCGACGGCGCGCAGCGCGACGCGATGCGTCACTACGATCGCGCGATCGCCGACGCGCGCGCGCACGATTTCGTCCATATCGATGCGCTCGCGCATGAACGTGCCGCCGCGTTTTACGACGCAGGCGGATTTGCCGCGATTGCCCAGTTGTACCGGCAGAACGCGCGGGCCGCGTGGCAGCGATGGGGCGCCGCGAACCGCGTCGCGGCCATCGATCGGCTCGATATGGCCAACGCCGGCGCATCGGCCGCGCTGGCCCAGCCCGACGGGCACGCAGTCGCGCGCACGACCGTGTCGCTCGACAGCCTCGATCTGGCCGGTATCGTCGAATCGTCGCAGGCGCTGTCCGGCGAAGTCGTGCTGGAGCGGTTGATCCGCACGCTGATGGGCATCATGCTCGAACACGCCGGGGCCGGGCGCGGCCTGCTGGTGATTCCGCGCGGCGACGCGTTGTGGATCGAAGCCGAGGCCGCGACCGGGCGCACCGGCATGCAGATGACGACCGGTTCGCGCGAGGTGTCGGCGCATGCGCTGCCGTTGTCGTTGCTGCACTACGCGATCCGCACGCAGCAGTTCGTGTTGCTCGACGACACCCAGCCCGCGCCGCCGCAGTTCGCCAACGATCCCTATCTGCACAGCGCGCATCCGCGCTCCGCGCTGTGTCTGCCGCTGACGAACCAGAAACGGCCGATCGGCGCGCTGTACCTCGAAAACAACCTGATGCCGGGCGTGTTCACGCCGTCGCGCGTGACCGTGTTGCGGCTGCTGGCGTCGCAAGCGGCGATTTCGCTCGAGAACGCGTCGCTACAACAAAAGGAAGCGCTCCTCGAAGAGAAGGACGCGTTGCTCAAGGAAGTGCATCACCGCGTGAAAAACAATCTTCAACTGATCAGCAGCCTGCTGAATCTTCAGGCCGCGAACGTCGACGATCCCGTGGTTGCAGGGCTGTTTTCGGATAGTCGCAACCGCGTGCGCTCGATGGCGCTGGTGCACGAAAACCTCTACCGTGCAGGCAATTTCGCGCGCATCCCGATGGCGATGCATATCGAACGGCTGTGCGGGCATCTGGCGCGCGCCTACGATCTGCACCGGCAGCGCGTCGAACTCGAACTTGCCGTCGACGATATCGAACTCGACATGAATACCGCGACGTCGTGCGGACTGATCATCAACGAGCTGGTATCGAACGCGCTGAAGCATGCGTTCGCCGGTCGCGGCGGTCATCTGCGCGTGACGTTGCAGCGCGCGGACGACGGGCAATGCCGGCTGTGTGTCGCCGACGACGGCATCGGTATCGGCGCGAGCGTCGGCCGTAACGTGGTTGCCGGTCACGCCGATTCGCTCGGTCTTCAACTGGTCGACGACCTGACCCAGCAGATGCGCGGCACGCTCGCCGTCGACAGTGACGGTGGCACCTGCTTTACCGTCACGTTCGACGCCGCTAACAAGCGGAACCATTGATATGGAGCACGCGCGCATTCTCATCGTCGAAGACGACCGGATCGTCGCTCGCGATATCCAGCAGCAGTTACAGCGCATCGGTCACACCATCGCGGGCGTGACGGCGCGGGGCGAAGACGCGCTGCAACTCGCGCTCGATACCGCGCCCGACCTCGTGCTGATGGACGTGCGGCTCGAAGGCGAGATCGACGGCATCGACGTGGCGCGCCAGTTGCGCGACCGCTGCCGGATTCCGGTGGTGTTTCTCACCGCTTACGCCGACAGCGAAACGGTCGAGCGCGCGGCGCACGCGGAACCGTTCGGCTACATCCTGAAGCCGTTCGAAGATCTGCAACTTCGCACTGTCGTCGAGATGGCGCTGTACAAGCATCGCGCCGAAGCGCGCCTGCGCGAAAGCGAACGGCGCTATGCGATCACGTTGTCGAGTATCGGCGACGCCGTGATCGCCACCGACCGCGCATGCCGCATCACCTTCATGAATCCGGTCGCCGAAGCGCTGACCGGCTGGCCGCGCGACGCCGCGCTTGGCCAGCCCCTCAGCGATGTATTCGTCGCTATCGACGAAGCGAGCGGTCAGCCCATCGACGACCCCGCCGCGCGCGTGCTCGCGTCCGGCGCGGCCACGCATATCGTCGCGGATTCGATTGCGGACGCGGTCTCCGATACCGTGCTGGTGTCCATCGACGGCCGCCGCACGCCGATCGAAGCCAGCGCGTCGCCGATCGCCGGTGATCGCGCGAGCGTCGAAGGCGTGGTCGTGGTGTTCCACAACGTGTCGGAGCGTCGTCAGGCGGAGCAGGCCAGCTTGCTGCGCAAGACCAACGCGCGTCTCGAAGTCGCGATGCAAGGCTCGGATATCGGCGTGTGGGAAGTCGATATGCCGGACGGCGATTTCATGAACGGCCGCGCGCACTTCACGAACATCTGGGAGCGGCTCGGTTACGGCGCGCCCGCCGACACGCTCACGCCCGCGTCGTATATGAAGGTCGTGCATCCGGACGACCGCGTGCCGTCCAAACAGGCCGTCGATGCGTATCTGAGCGGCCGCGTCGCGTCGTTCGAACTCGAAAACCGCGTGTTGCGCGCCGACGGCGTCTACCGGCACATGCTGGTGCGCGGCACCGCGTTGCGCGATTCGCGCGGCAGGCCGGTGCGCTTTACCGGCACGGTGGTGGACATCACCAAACTGAAGCGCGCGGAAGAAGCGTTGCGCGAAAGCGAAGCGCGGTTTCGCGGCACCTTCGAAATCGACGCAGTAGGCGTTGCGCATTGCACGCTCGACGGCCGGTTTCTGCGCGTGAACCAGCGCTATTGCGCAATCGTCGGCTATCCGCGCGAGGTGTTGTTGCAGATGAATTTTCGCGACGTCACCGAGGCTTCGTTTCTCGACGTCAGCGTCGGCAATCTGGCGCGTCTGCTGCGCGGCGAGATCCAGCATTATTCGCAGGAAAAGCAGCTCGTCACGCGTAACGGCGAAGCCGTGTGGGTCAATGTATCGGTGGCGTTGCAGCGCGATGCGTCGGGTGAGCCGCTGCACACCATTGCTATCGTCGAAGATATTTCGCCGCGCAAGGCACTCGAAACCGTGGTCAGCGACGCGCGCAACACGGCGGAAGCGGCGAGCCGCGCGAAAGACCAGTTTCTCGCCAATATCAGCCACGAGTTGCGCACGCCGCTCAACGGCATTCTCGGCTACGCACAGATTCTGCGGCGCGACGCGACGCTTAGCGACCGGCAGCAGGCGGGTGTCGGCGTGATCCAGCAAAGCGGCGAACATCTGCTCACGCTGATCAACGATATTCTCGACTTTTCGCGTATCGAAGCGGGCAAGCTCGAACTCGACGTCACCGATGTCGCGCTGGCGCGCTTTCTGAATGTGATTGCCGAGATCGTGCGGGTACGCGCCGAACAGAAGCGGCTGTTTCTGCAATTCGACGCCGCAACGGATTTGCCGCAAGTGATCCGCATCGACGAACGGCGTTTGCGGCAGGTGCTGCTGAACCTGCTCGCCAATGCGATCAAGTTCACCGACAGCGGCACGGTCAGTCTGCACGTGCGCGGCGTCGCGCCGGACCGGCTGCGCTTCGAAGTGCGCGATACCGGCATCGGCATTCGCGGCGACCGGCTCGACGCGATCTTCGAACCGTTCGAACAAACCGGCGAAGTCACCCGACGCACCGGCGGCGCGGGGCTGGGGCTCGCGATCAGCCGTCAGTTGATCCGGCTGATGGGCAGCGACATTCACGTCGCCAGCACGGTCGGTTCCGGCAGTCTGTTCTGGTTCGAACTGGTGGCGCCGGCCTCGCATGCCGAGCAGCGCGGAACCGCGTCGCAACGCTGCGTGACGGGCTACGACGGGCCGCGAAAGTGCGTGCTGGTGATCGACGACATCGAGGCTAACCGGCTGTTTATCGTCGATACGTTGACGCGCGTGGGCTTCGATGTGATCGAAAGCGGCGATGGTGGCGACGGTCTGGAGAAGATTCGCGTGGCGCCGCCCGATCTCGTGCTGCTCGACTCGGTGATGCCCGGACTCGGCGGTGTCGATACGCTGCAGATGATCAGGGGCGCAGCGAGCACGGCGAGGTTGCCGGTCATCGCGATTTCCGCCGACGTCTCGCACGCCAACGTGCGCCGCAATCTCGATGCGGGCGCGAATGCGTTCCTGCCCAAACCGGTCGATCTCGACCAGTTGCTCGGCACGATCGGCGGCTTGCTCGGGCTGACGTGGACGCATCAGCCGGCATTGTCGTGTGCGGTCGCCGATGTCGACGCACCGGCGGAAACCGTGGTCGTGCCGCCCGCCGATGAAATGGCGGTGTTGCACCGCTTTGCGCTGCTCGGCTCGATGCGCGACATCGTTCGGCGCGCGCAGCGCCTCGAACAGAGCGATCGCCGGTATGCGCCTTTTGCCGCGCAGTTGCAGCAACTCGCGGCCAACTTCGAATCGCAGGCGCTGCTGCGCCTGATCGAATCTCATCTGGTCAAGGTCGAATAGGTATGGACGGCGGTTTTGACGAAACCACTCCGATGATTCTGGTCGTCGACGATACGCCCGCCAATCTCGGCGTCGTGGTCGATTGTCTGGAATCGCACCGGCTGCGCGTGACGATCGCGCGCGACGGCGCCGAAGCGTTGAGTCGCGCGGCTCTGAGCCAGCCCGATCTGATCCTGCTCGACGTGATGATGCCCGGCATCGACGGCTTCGAGACGTGCCGGCGTCTGAAGGCGCAGGACAGCACGCGTGACATTCCCGTCATCTTCATGACCTCGTTGACGCAGACCGAAGAGAAGGTCGTCGGTTTTCAGGCGGGCGCGGTCGATTACGTGACCAAGCCGCTCCAGGTCGAGGAAGTCGCGGCGCGCGTCAACACCCATCTGAAGCTGCGGACGCTGCAAAAGCTGCAACTGACGCACAACGCGCGGCTGCGCGACGAGATCGAAACGCGCAAGCGCGCGGAAGCCGAACTGACCGAAATGATGCATAGCGTGCGCAACGTGTCGAACGCGATCGCGCACGATCTGCGCACGCCGCTTGCCGAATTGCGCTCACGTCTCGAATCGCTGGCGGTGATGCGGCCCGCGCCCGAAGAAACGTTCGGCGAAGTCGAGGCGGCGTTGGCCGATGTGGATCGCGTGATCGCGATTTTCAATGCGCTGCTGCGGCTCGCGGAAATCGATGCGGGTATCCGCCAGGCGGGTTTCGTCGATGCCGATATCGGCGATCTGGTGTCGGACGCGGGCGAGTTCTATCTGCCGGTCGCGGAGTTGCGCGGGCTGAGTCTGTCGGTGGCATGTGTGGGCGATTTGCGCCGCGTCGCCGATCATCTGCTGATCGCGCAGGCGGTCGGCAACCTGATCGACAATGCGCTGAAATTCACGCCGCCGAACGGCACGATCCACGTCGCCGCACAGCGCAACGCCGACGGCTCGATTTCGATCTCGGTGTCGGACAACGGCCCTGGCATTCCCGAGCGCGACAGGCACAAGGTGACCGGGCGCTTCTATCGCGGCGATGCCAGTCGCGGCACGCCCGGTGTCGGTCTGGGACTGGCGCTGGTCGCGGCCGTGGCGACGCTGCACGGCGGCAGCGTCGCGTTCACCGACAACCAGCCCGGCACCACGGCGACGCTGCTGCTCGGCGCGACGCAGGGCGCTCGCGTGTCGTAACGGGCGTGTCGTCAACGGCGCGAAGCCGTCGATATGCGGTCAGGCGGCCAGCTTCCTGAACGTCTCCAGCACCGCATCGCCCTTGAACGGCTTCACGATCCAGCCTTTCACGCCGGCCGCCTTGCCGCGCTCTTTCATCGCCGGGCTGCTTTCCGTGGTCAGCATGATCACGTTGACGACACTGTTCGCCAGTTCGCCGCGAATCTTTTCGACCATCGTCAGGCCGTCCATGTTCGGCATGTTGACGTCGCTGACGATCAGGCGGATGCCTGCATCGGCCTTCAGTTTCGCCAGACCGTCCTTACCGTCGATGGCCGTTGCCACGTCGAGGCCGTTTTTGGTCAGGAAGCCCGCGACTTCATCGCGAACCGTGCTGGAATCGTCTACCACCAGAATCTTTGCCATTGTCTTCTCCGTGCGTCGTCGACGCGTTTTGTCAAAATAAATCCAGCTCGCCCGCTTCGACCAGCGCGTCCATGTCCGTCGTTTTCTCCGAGAAATCCTCCGGCGACCAGCTCAGGCTGAAAACGAAGCGCTGATCGATCGTGAAGGACTGTCCGGTGTTGTCGTCGGTCAGACGGTAGCGAAAGCACAGTTGCGGGTTGTTCGAGCCGAACGAGATATAGCGGTGCTTGTGGTTGACCAGCAGCGGCACCTGCACGACAGCGCGCGGCGCCATGTTCTGCTGGTCGAGAAAACGATCCTTGAACGCGCCCCAGATCAGGTTGGTCAGTTCGCCGAGCAGGCTGTTGATGTCGCGGAAACCGGCCGGTTCGCCGTCCGGGTCGACGCCGCCATTGCCGTTCCCGTTACCGAGAATCTCCAGCAGCGGGCGCTCCTCGGTTTGCATCATCATGTAACCGCGGCACCACGCGCCTTCGAGCGGAATCAGGCTGAACACTTCGCCGAAGATGATCCGGTCGCGCACCACGCTGGGCGTGTCCCACGTCACCGTCAGGTTCTTGAACAGGCTGCCCAGACGCGTTTCGGTAATGTCGGAAATGCCTCTGACCAGCGCATTCGGAAAGTCGATGCTGAAGATGAATTCATCGACCGCCGCACGCAGCGTGTCGAGGTCGTCCGCATTGAAGGTCGCGCACACCGCCTGCCGCAGCGGCGCGGGCAAACCGTCGAGGTTCGCCGCGCCCGCACGGCGCAGGATGATCGGCAACTCGGGCCGCAATGCATCGATGCGCGCGGCGACCGCCGACGCTTCTTCGATCGAGCCGCCGTAATCCTCGCCGAGCACGATGCCGCCCAGGTCGATATTCGAGCGCAACACGGTCATCAACCGATGCCTGCGTGCCTTCAGCGCGATCAGGTTGTGCTCGCCGCAGAAGCGTTTGATGGCGTCGGCGTGGGCTGGACAGTCGTCGAGCACGAGCACCTTGCTGACGGGCTTGTTTGCATTCATTGCTGTGTTTCCTTGCAGGCGTGCTGCGCTAGAACAGTTCGAGCTCGCCTTCGCTGCTGGCTTCGGCTTCGATGGTCGCGACGAAGTCGAGCGGCGCGTTCGCGCATACGCACAGCGTCGCGCCGAGTTGCACGTCGCCGTCGACGACGATGTCGAACGCCCATGCGCAATCGGGCTTCAGTTCTTCGAGGTAATCGACGCACAGGCTGCTCAACGCGTACGGCGTGGACATGCCGAGATCGGGGAAGTGCGTGACCAGTTGCTGATTGACGAAGCCGCAGCAGAGGTTCGCGACTTCCATCAGCACCTCGGGCACTGTGCGTTCGGCGTTATCGCCGACGTAGTAGCGGCGGGTCGCTTCGTCGTCGTTGAAATGCAGCACGATCAGCAGACGGAACGCGATCGCGGAGATCGTCAGCACCACCGCGTCCTTGCCGGGCGGGGCAGGGCGGCGGGCGAGATCGACCGCGACGGTCTCGCAGCGATCGCCGGCGCGAAGCGTCAGGCGGGAGCGCGCCGCGTGACAGAAGATCGCTTCGATGCTGCGGCGGGCGTGGTCGGTGATCACGCGGCCGCCTTCGCCTGTTCGAGCTTCGACTGGAACTGCCGCGCCAGCATTTCGACGCTGCCGAGCGCGGCGGTGATCAGCTTGCCGCCCGCCTGAATGTCCTGAAACGTCGCGGTGGTCGTGAGGTCGTTGCGATTCAGGCTGTCGCGATAGCTCTTCGACAGTTCCTGCGAGCGCGACGCCAGCGAGCGCACTTCGCCCGCGACAATCGAAAAGCCGCGTCCGGCCGCGCCTGCCCGCGCGGCTTCGATCGATGCATTCAGCGACACGATCAGCACATGGTTGACGATCGACGACAGTTCGTGATTCTTCGTGTGCATGTCGCGGTTCTGCGACATCAGCGAGATCATCTGCTCGTGCCAGCGTTCGAACGTGACGGCGAGCGCTTTCAGGCGTTCCGCCTCGTGCGCGATACGGGCGGCGTGCTGACGCCAATCGTCGGCGTGGCCGCTTGCGAGCGCCACGGCGGCGTGCGCGTCGGCGGCGTCGCGAACGCTTTGCGCGAGTGCATCGTTCACGCGCGCGAGATCGGCTTCGAGCGCGTCGCGCAGCTGTTCGTCGTCAGCGATACGCTGTCGATGCACGCGGTCGGTTTCGGCCAGTAATGCGTGTTGCTGCACAACCTGCGCGCTGTGTGCGATGCGGGCTTTCGCCGCGCTCCATCGATGCAGGCACCACGCGGCGAGCGCGACCATCGCGCCGCTCGCGCCTGCTACCAGAAAATAGCTTCCAGACACTGACTGCTCCCGTCCTGCTAGCTTGCAATTGCATCGGCACGCGCCGGTGCGGCGGCTGATGTCGATACCACGGATTCGCCCAGACTATCGACCGCCCATTCTTCCGGCAGCGACACGATGGTCTGGAAGTGCCGGAAAGCGGCGCCTTGATGGTCGTCGGTGAAACGCAGTTCGATCCGGCCGTTTTCGCGCTTCAGGAAGTCGCGCACGGCATCCATGCCGACCCCGCGTCCCGACACTTCGCTGACGTTTTGCGCGGTCGAGAAGCCAGGGCGGAAGATCAGTTCCGCGATGGCTTCGTCGCTCACATGCGCGTCCGCGTCGAGCCAGCCGCGCGCAATCGCGACCTCGCGGATCTTTGCCAATGCGAGGCCGCGGCCGTCATCGCTGACGGTGATCTGCAACGCGTGCTCGTCGACGCCCATCTCCAGACCGATCGCGCCTGCTGCGGCCTTGCCGCCCGCGATCCGTTCTTCCGGCGCTTCGATGCCGTGGTCCATCGAATTGCGCAGCAGATGCATGAACACGTTGCGCAGCGTCGCGCCGGCTTGCGGGCGCACGCGATAGCCGTTGTCGGTGATGGTGACGCGCGGCGCTGCCTTGCCCAGTTCCGCCGCCAGCGACGGCAACGATCCCGTCACGCCCGACAGTGCATGGTCGAGGGTTTCGGTGCCGAGCAGACGCAGCGAACGGCTCAGCGTTTCGCGCATCGTCAGCAGCGCGGTGACGTCGTGCGGATCGGCGCCTTCGAGCAGATGCAGATGCTCCTGAATCAGTTGACGGTCGATCATCAGATAACGGTCTGCGTTGCCCGCGACACCGCCGCGCGCCGACGCCTTGCGCCCGAGGCTGACTTCGTTGATGGTCGTGTAGCTTTCGAGCGCGGCCTTCACCCGTTCGAGGTCTTCGATCAGCAGACGCTGATCCCACAGATCGTGGTTGTCCGACTGACGCAGCGCGTCGTAGCGTTGCTCGGTTTCATGCACGATGCTGGTCAGATGTTGCAGGCTATACGTGCGCGCATTGCCCTTCACCGTGTGCATGTTGCGGAACAACTCCGCGACGGCATCGTGATTGACCTGCGGATGCTGGCGGATGATCTTCTCGTTCGCGCTGATAAAGCCGGTCGCGCTTTCGACGAAGTGATGGAACTTGTCTTCGCTGACCGCGAGAATTTCGCCGATCATTTCCAGCCGGCGGCGTTGCTCGCCCGCTTCGGCGGCGAGCGCGCGCAACTCGGTGACGTCACGCACGCACAGCATCAACCGCACGACCACATCGGCTTCGTCGGTAATCGCCGACCAGCTCAGATCCAGCGTCTTCACGCGGCCGTCGGGCATCGTCTTCGAGATTTCGTTGACGAGCAGATGCTGGTTGAATTCGAAGTTCATGCTGTCTTCGCCGAGGCACGCATGCAACGCGGCATCGACTTGCGACAGCGCATCGCTGCCGAGATCGGTGCCTTCGAACACCAGATCGAGCAGCGCGCGTCCGGCGATATCGCGGCGCTCGAAGATCGCTTCGAGGTACGCCGAGTATTCCGGATGCACGCGACCGCCATCCACCACGGTCAGAATGCCTTGCTGCATGTTTTGCAGCATCGCCTGAATGTCGGCGGTCTTCTGCTTCAGTTGCAGCGAGCTGTGCTCGATCTTCTCGATCATGCCGTTGAACGCGACGATCGAATGACCGATCTCGTCCATCCGCCCGACCGGCACGCGGCGCGTGAAGTCCTGGCTCGATGCGATCTCGCTCATCATCGTCTGCATGCGGCTCAGCGGACGCGTGATCTGCCGGTACAGCAGCGAGCTGATGACCAGCAGCAACACGACGGCCGCGCCGGTGGCCGCGGCGAGCGCGGTGGTCGTCGTCGCGAGCGCGCCGTTCAGCGCCGCGATGGCGTCGTCTTTCTGACGGTTCTTTTCGATCCGCAGCGTCTCGACAATACCTTCGAGTTCGTCGCGATACTGCGCGACGTTGGCGAACAGATAGGCTTGCGCCAGTTCGTTCTTGCCCGCCGCCTTCATTTTTTCGGTGTCGTTGATCGCGTCGAAATAGTTCGACAGGCTTTCGCGCGCCTGCGTGACCAGACCGGTTTGCGCCTGGCTGTGAGCCGCTTTCTGCTGCACGTCGAGTGCGGCGCGCAACGAGGCTTCCTTGTTCTTCAACTGGTCTTGCGCCTGCGACACCATATTCGCGTCGGGCGCGTACACGAGGGTCATGGTCGCGAGCTGCACGTCCTTGACCTGCGAGACGAGATCGGCGGAAGCCAGTGCGCTCGGCACGACGCCCTGGGTGACGCTGCGTACATCGGCGGCGCTGGTGCGAGTCTGATAGACGGCATATCCCCCGATGGCCGCCAGTGCGACGAGCATCAGGACAACCAGCAGGGTGATGCGGTGACGAATGGTCATGATTTGAATCCCCGGAACAAAACGTGGCGCCTTCTGGTCTCTTGTCGCCCTGGAGGGCTTTTGTCTGATTTGGCGCGGGGATTATGGTCGTCGGTGCGTGACGTCTATGTGACGAAAGCGTATCTGGATAAGGGTTTTGCCTGATTTTCGACGAACCGAGGCGGCCCTCGAAAATATCGTCGGGCGCGGCCTAAAGTTCGTGTTTTTGCGGCCGTTAACCGGCAGCCGATGTGTCAGCCGCGGCGCAGTGAATGATGGTCGTGCGTCAGCGTGAGTCTTTTTAGCTGCCGGAACCGAGTCCCGGAAATCGTTCGGGCCGGCGACGACACCGGCCCTAGCCGCGAGGGCATCAGAGGCGCGTTATCAGGGTTGGCGTTTGCCGCGGCCGCCAGCGGGTTTACCAGCCGGGTTACGTGGACCCGCAGCCGGCTTGCCGGCGGGTTTGCTGCGCGGCTTTTGCGCGCCGAACGGGCTACCGCTGGACAGGCTCGCGCCTTTACCCGGCGCCGCAGGC
Organism: Paraburkholderia sp.; assembly: GCF_028283785.1. Lineage (GTDB taxonomy): Bacteria > Pseudomonadota > Gammaproteobacteria > Burkholderiales > Burkholderiaceae > Paraburkholderia. The sequence continues at coordinate 67,840 of NZ_JAPWKB010000021.1, forward strand.
TTGCGTTTGCTTTCGCCACCTTGCGGGCGCGGCTTTTTGCCGGGCGCCTGCGCGGCACCCAGCGCAGCGTGTGGCACTTTGGGTTTCTTGGGCTTTTTGGGTTTCTTGATGAGTTCGCCCGTCGCACTGGTTTGCGGCACGCGGTGTTCGGCTTCGAAACCCGGCTCTTCTTCACGGCGCAGCGTTTGCCGGATCAGCGCTTCGATCGCGGCCAGTTGCGGCGCTTCATCGGCGCACACCAGTGAAACCGCCACGCCGCTGGCGCCCGCGCGGCCGGTTCGGCCAATCCGGTGCACATAGTCTTGCGCGACGATCGGCAGATCGACGTTGATCACCAGCGGCAGGTCGTCGATATCCAGTCCGCGCGCAGCCACGTCGGTGGCGACCAGCATATTGACTGCGCCCGTCTTGAAGCGCTCCAGCGCACGCAGACGCGCGGGTTGCGGTTTGTCGCCGTGGATCGTGTCGACCGCATAGCCCGCTTCATCGAGCATCGCCGCCAGGTAATCCACGCCAATGCGGGTTTTGACGAACACCAACGCGTGTTCCCAGTGGTTCTCCGCGACGAGGTGCATGAAGAGGTCGGGCTTGTTCTTTTTATCGACCGTCACCACCCACTGCTTGATTCGGCTCGCCGTGGCATTAGGCTGACTGACGCTGATATCGATCGGGGCGCGCAGAATGCCCGCCGCCATCTCGCGAATGTCGTCGGTGAACGTGGCCGAGAACAGCAGGGTCTGCCGCTGCGCGGGCAACGCAGCAAACACGGCGTCGAGCTCGCGCGCGAAACCGAGATCCAGCATCCGGTCGGCTTCATCGAGCACCAGCGTCTGTACCTGATCGAACTGCACCGCGTTCTGGCGATTCAGATCGAGCAAACGGCCCGGCGTGGCAACGAGCACGTCCACGCCTTTGCGCAACGTCATCATCTGCGGGTTGATACTCACACCGCCGTACGCGGCCAGAAAACGCAGGTCGAGGCCTTTGCCATATTCGACAAAGCTTTGCAGCACCTGTTCGGCCAGTTCACGGGTGGGCACCAGCACCAGCACGCGCGCGCGGTTGCTGGACACGGCCGGGCCGTGTTGCACCAGGCGTTGCAACAGCGGCAGCGCAAAACCCGCTGTTTTGCCGGTGCCGGTCTGTGCGGCAGCCATGACGTCCTTGCCGCTGAGCACAGCAGGAATCGCCTTGGCCTGCACCGGCGTAGGTGTCTGGTAATTGAGATCCTGCACATTACGCAGCAAGGGTTCGATCAGGCCAAGCGAGGCAAAAGACATTGGCGTATTCCAGGCTAAAGGCGCAATTCTAGCGGTTACCACCCGGTTGCGCGGCAGGCGGCGCGGCGGCGGGCCGGTTGTTGCGCCATCGCCGGATACTTTTGAGCGCGACGGAATTGCGGATGTAGCGATGCCAGATGAAGGCGAGATCGAACAGCAGGATGCCGAGCCACCACAAATAGATGAACAGAAGCGCGGACAGCACCAGCGGCCACAACTTCGCGCCCGGCCCGTCGCTGCTGACCTTGAACCAGTACGCGTAGCCGACCGCGACCGCGACGAAGGCCGTGCCCAGCCCGACCATCGTTCTGCGTCCCCATCCCGGCTTGCGCGGAATCAGCCAGCACACCAGCGCGATCGCCGCCGACGCGAGAATCAGCACGGCGTTTCCCGTGCCGTCGCCAAACACGTCGGCGAGCCCGGGGAAGCCGGCGAGCGGTGCGGACAGAAACGTGACCACCTTGACCGGCAGCATCAGCAGACACACCGCCACGCCGACGACGAACACGGCGACCGCCAGCAGCCACCATTTCGGCGTCGAGCGTTTGACGAGCCGCGGCAGACGGCCTGCGACGGTCTCGGCGGTCAGCAGAAACGCGAGCGCAACCACGCTGGTGAACACCTCGTGAAGGCTCCACGGATGGTCGTCGGGCCATAGGAACGTCGTGACCGCCTTGAACATCACGTAGACGGCCGCGAGGTGCAGCACGAAGCACAACAGATACGGCACGACGAGACTGAACGCCGCCGGTAGCGCCTTCGATTTCGGTGCGCCGACCGGTTTCGCCGGCCTCGCCTCCTGACGGTCGGCCTCGGCTTCGGTGCTGCGGGGTTCGTCGGCCAGCACCACGTCGTCGAGGAAATGACGGAACAGCTTGCGATCGGTCCAGTAATCGTTATGCGCCTTGCCGGGGAACCAGTAGCGGCTGAAGCCGAAGTCGTCGTGCTGGCGAAACTCGAATGCGCCGCAACGACGCTCGCCGAGGTACTGGCGCGCCGTGTCGAGTTCGAAGCCGATGGGATCGGCGTAGTCGTAGTAGTTGCGCCATCTGATCGGCCGCACGATGGCTTGCGACGTGAACGGTTCGTTCGGCCAGAGTTTGGGCCACAGCAGCAGATGCTTGTCGATCGGCGAGCCGATCGTCATAAAGCCGCGAACATGCCGGATCCACTGATGACCGGGCGTAGCGCCGCTCTCGACGCGCGGTACGTCCGTGTCGCCCGGCAGCGCGGCCTGCGCCGCCAGCGCCTGCAGCATTGCCAAAAAGCTGATGACCGTGCCCTCGCTATGCGCGATCACATAGATTTCCGGCTCTTCGTTGTTTTCGGCATGTTCATAAAACCGCGCGACGATTTGCGTCAATGCCAGATGAAACCGGTTCACGATCTGTTTGCGATAACGTTCGAATTCCGCAACCAGCTGGACGTCGCCAATATAATCGGTCAGCAGCGAACCGAGATCGAATTTGAAAATCCCGGCTTTGCCTGCCGTCCATAGCAGGTTTTCCATCACCGCGACTGCTTCGATAATCTCTTCGGTTACGCCGGACGCAAGCGAAAAATCGTCGTCGGTCAATTTCGGCACGCTCGGATCGAGACTGCTGCGATACAGCGCCTGCGCACGCCCCACGATCGTCGAGCCCCACGCCTTGCTTTCCTCCAGCGTGTCGCCCATCGTCACGACGCCGCGCGGCACGTCGGCCCAATAGACTTCGGCAAAGCCGACATTCCACAGTACATGCTGGCGCGGTACGTCGAGCTGGCAGACATGCACTTCATCGGCATTGCCGACGCTGAAAAAGCCGAGCGGCATCACCGGCAGCGGCGGCTTGTCCAGCCGCCCGAGGCAACTGGCGACGGTGCGGATTGTCGCGCTGCGCTGCTGGCTGCCCACGCCGTGAATCGCCACGACGATTTTCTTCAGCGGCCGGTCGCTTTTGACGCGCAGCGTCGCGGGTGGAATCGCGGCCGGGTCATCGCTTGCGCCGCCGGATATTAACGTTTCATTCGCCATGATTCGGTTACCTCGGAATCAACGACTGCATAAAACACGACGCGTGCCCGTTCCGGTTACTGCTGGATAGTGGTTTAAATCATCGCAGTCATAGTGCTGATAATAAAAGTCCACGAGACGGCGCGTGTAAAGCGATTAAATGGCCGGATTATGTTCGCGGCCCCACATACAGCGCGAATTGCGGGTCGTTCTCGCAAAATGCCGGATGCCGGGCAGTGTTCCGGGCGAGTGCGCATCAGGTTTTTCACGTCGGTACTAACCCCGACTTCAGCGCGGCGAAATCCCCACTTCAGCGATGACAAATTGTGAGCCGCCCGAGCCTGAACGACACTGGCATCGACACTGGCGCAGCAGGTAAAAAGGCGCGCAACCCACGACACAGCGTGCCGGCGACAGTCAACCGGCTAACAGCACAAGGACACGGCGAATGACCTCAGGCGGGCATATCACGCACGAGCATGAAACTTCATCGCGGATCAGCGATATTCCGCGCCGCTGGGCCGCGGCGACGCCGACCGGCGTGGCGATCCGCGAGGAAGGCGAAGTCGTCAGTTTCGGGCGGCTGTGGGCGAATATCGAAGCGGCGACGGTTTTCCTGCGCGAGCATGGCGTCGGCATCGGCGATCGCGTGATGATCGTCACTGAAAACTGCACCGCGTCGATCACGTTGCTGTTCGCGCTGTCCGAACTCGGCGCGTGGCCCGCGGTGGTCAACGCGCGGCTGTCGGAGCGCGAGATCGAGTCGATTCGCGCGCATTGCACGCCGCGTCTGATGATCTTCACGCACAAGGCGTCGCCCGATGCGGTGCGCCACGGCGTGCAGTATCGCGCGCGGGATGTGTCGCCGCCGGGCCTGGGGCCGTTGATGATCGGCGGCTTCGATCCGGAAAGCGAACGCGAGCCCGAAGCGCTCGCGCGCGAAGTGGCGTTGCTGATCTATACGTCGGGCACGACCGGCAAGCCGAAAGGCGTGATGGCGACGCATCGCGGCCTGATGCATTTCGCGCGGGTGTCGGCCACCTCGCGCGACATGACGCCGGACGATTGCGCGTACGCCGTGATGCCGATCTCGCATATTTTCGGTCTCGCCACGCTGTTGCTCGCCACGTTCGAAGCGGGCGCGAGCCTGCATCTGTTCGCACGCTTCAAGCCGGACGACGTGGTGCACGCGCTGGCCGAAGGCGAAATCTCGATCCTGCAAGGCGTGCCGACGATGTTCACGCGTCTGCTCGCGCATCTGCGCGAGCATCGCATCGACGTGTCCGCGCCGAGATTGCGCTACCTGTACACGGGCGGCGGCCCGCTCGACCCCACGCTCAAACGCGATGTCGAAGCGACCTTCGGCCAGCCGCTGCATCACGGCTACGGGATGACCGAATACGCCGGTTCGCTGTTCATCACGCGGATGAACCGGCCGCGCAGCGACGTGTCGTCCGGCGAGATCGTCGAAGGCGCGGAGCTGCGTGTGGTGGATATGAACGGCTACGACGTGCCGCGCGGCGAACCCGGCGAACTGTGGGTGCGCGGCCCCGGCGTGATGCACGGCTATTACCGCGCGCCCGCGCAGACCGCCGAAGCGCTGCGCGAAGGCGGCTGGCTGAACACCGGCGACATCGGCAAGCTCGGACCGGACGGCGCGTTATTTATCGTCGGTCGCACCAAAGACCTGATCATCCGCTCCGGTTTCAACGTGTATCCGATCGAAGTGGAGTCGGTGATCAACACCTATCCGGCGATCCGGCAATCGGCGGTGGTGGGTCGTCGCACGGCGGACAACAACGAAGAAGTGATCGCCTTCGTCGAGATGAACGGCGGCGCGACGCTCGACGTCGACGAGTTGCAGCGCTTTCTCGAAGCCCGGCTGTCCGCGTACAAGCGGCCGTCGAAAATCGTCCCGCTCGACACGATACCCACCACGGCCAGCGGCAAATTGCTGAAGCAGCGGCTGCGCGCGCTGGTCGAGGAGATGCTCACCGGATAACCCGCAGCGAACCGTATCGGGCAACACCGCAACACCGCAACGCCGCAACGCCGCAGCACCCTCGAAAAAACGATGCGCCCACGGATGGCGCCTGGAGGAGACGATGAAACACATTGCAGCCGCAGCGTGTCTGCTGCTCGGCACGCTGGCCGCGCAGACCGCGAACGCCGCCGACTATCGGGTCGGCGTGGAATTGCCGTTCACCGGTCCGCTCGCGCAGGCGGGCACCGAAATGTATCGCGGCATCCAGGTCGCCGCCGATGTGTACAACCGGCGTCATCCGCAGGACAAGATCTCGCTGATCGCGATCGACGACGAATCGAATCCGGCGAAAGCCGTCGCGGCAGTCGAGAAACTGGCGTCGCAGAACGTCGTGGCGATTGCCGGTGCGGCGAACTCAAACTGCGCAGGACCGGCTTCCGAAGCCGCGGACAAGGCTGGCATCGTCTACATGACATCGGGCGGCACCAGCGACGATCTGATCAAGCGCGGCCTCAAGACTTTCTTTCGCGTCAGCAATACGCCGGGCTATGCGAAGGGCATGCTCGGACTGTTCGATTCGCTCGGCGTGAAATCGGTGTCGATCGTCTACTCGACCAAAGATGCGACCAGCGATCTCGCGAAACAGCTTGACGCGTCGCTGAAGGCGAAAGGCGTCACGACCACGATGCATCCGTTCGATCCGTCGATGACCGACTTCAAGCCGGTCATCAACAAGGTCAAGCTGCAGGACAAGCCCGATGCGATGGCGATGATCGGTTACGAAAACGACTACGTCGGAATTCTGCGCGCATCGAAAGTGCTGAAGCCGCAACTGAAGGCGATCGCTGCGCCGTGGGCCTTCGCGAGCCCGAAAATGGCCGCGTCGTTTCCCGACCTCGTGCCGAACGTGTATGGAGCGACCGTGCTCGCGTCGCCCGCCGATTACCGCTCCGCCGATCAGAAAGAATTCTCCGAGACCTATCAGCGTCTGTTCAAGACCGAATCGAACTACCAGTCGCAAACGTCGTTCGCATACGCGCAACTGCTGTTCGACGCGATCGGCGCGGCCGGCCACAGCGGCGCGCTGCCGAAGGGCGGACTCGCGGACGCATTGCGCAGCGGCAACGGCGACGGCTCGTTCCTCGGCAAGGTCGCATTCGACGCACGCGGCGACAACCCCGGCTACGTCGCGCACATGGGCCAGTTCCGCAGCGACGGAAAGCTCGTCGTCGTGTCGCCCGCCAGCTATTCGACCGGCAAGCCGCAGTATCCCGGCGTGCCGTGGCAGTGACCGCCCGCAGAGGCCAGACGCATAGCCCGTGCGGGCCATTGACCTTTACCTCACCTCGAAAGCGGAAAACCAGACAGCCATGATCCGAGATCAGGAAACGATGAATGTGTTGCTCGACAACGTGTCGCGCTTCGTCCGCGAGCGGCTGGTGCCGAACGAGGAGCGCGTCGCGGAAACCGACGAAATCCCCGCCGATATCGTCGACGACATGAAAGCGCTCGGCCTGTTCGGCCTGACGATTCCCGAGCAATACGGCGGCCTCGATCTGACGATGGAAGAGGAAGTGCGGGTGATGTTCGAGCTTGGAAAAACCTCGCCTGCGTTCCGTTCGATCATCGGCACGACGGTGGGCATCGGTTCGCAAGGCATCGTGATCGACGGCACGGACGAGCAGAAGCAGACGTGGTTGCCGAAAATGGCGACCGGCGAGGTGATCGCGAGTTTCGCGCTGACGGAGCCGGAGTCGGGATCGGACGCGGCGTCGCTGAAAACGCGCGCGAAACGCGACGGCGATCACTACGTTATCAACGGCACAAAGCGCTTCATCACTAACGCGCCGCAAGCGGGCGTGTTCACGCTGATGGCGCGCACCGATCCCGACAATCCGCGCGCGGGCGGCATCACCGCGTTCATCGTCGATGCGAAGACGCCGGGTATCAGCTTCGGCAAGCGTGACAGCAAGATGGGCCAGAAAGGCGCGCATACCTGCGATGTGATCTTCGAAGACTGCAAGGTGCCGGTCGCGAATGTGATCGGCGGCAAGGAAGGCGTCGGCTTCAAGACCGCGATGAAAGTGCTCGACAAAGGACGCATTCATATCGCGGCGATCTGCGTCGGCGTCGCGCAGCGCGTGCTCGACGATGCGTTGCGCTATGCGATCGAACGCAAACAGTTCGGTCAGCCGATCGCCGAATTCCAGCTGATCCAGGCGATGCTCGCCGATAGTCAGGCCGAACTCTACGCAGCGCGTTGCATGGTCGTCGATGCCGCGCGCAAACGCGATGCGGGCGACAACGTCAGCACCGAAGCGTCGTGCGCGAAGCTGTTCGCGTCGGAGATGGTCGGGCGGGTGGCGGATCGCGCGGTGCAGATTCACGGCGGCGCGGGCTATGTAGCCGACTACGGCGTCGAGCGCTTCTATCGCGATGTGCGGTTGTTCCGCATTTACGAAGGCACGACGCAGATCCAGCAGATCGTGATTGCACGCAACATGATTCGCGCCGCATCCGGGCAGTAGGCATCGTTGCCCGCGCGTGCGGGGCACGACACACATAAGAAAACAGGAGACACCCGTATGACGTTGAGCAAGCGCTTGAGCCGCTACTGGATGATGACGGGCGCCGCGATCGCCGCACTCGCGACGACACCGATCGCGTTCGCGATCGAATTGCCGGTGGGCGTCGAGTTGCCGTTGACGGGCGGCATGGCGCGCGCGGGCAACGCGCAACTCGAAGGCATCAAGGTCGCCGCCGACGTGTTCAACGCGCGTGGCGGCAAACACACCGTGAAACTGAATGTGATCGACGATGAAGCGCAACCGGCGAAAGCCGTGTCGGCCGTCGAGAAGCTCGCCTCGCAAGGCGTGCTCGCGATCACCGGCGGTTACGGATCGAACGCGGTCAGCCCGGCCTCCGAAGCGGCGGAAAAAGCGGGGCTCGTCTACATCACGTCGGGTGGCGTGGACAGCGCGATGACCTCGCGCGGCCTGAAGAACTTCTTTCGCGTCGGACCGGCTTCCGGTTATTCGAAGGCCATCGTCGGTCTGCTCGGCGACATGAACGTGAAGTCGGTATCGATCGTATCGTCGACCCGGCAGGCGACGTCCGATCTCGCGAAGGACGTGTCCGCTGCGTTGCAGGCGAAGGGCATCACCGTCACCCAACATGCGTTCGATCCGGCCATGTCCGACTTCAAGCCGATCGTCAACAAGATCAAGTTGCAGGACAAGCCCGACGCGATGCTGATGATCGGCTATGAAAACGACTATATCGGCATCCTGCGCGCGGCCAAGGTGCTGAAGCCGCAACTGAAGACGATTGTCGGCGCGTGGTCGCTGGCGACGCCGAAGATGTCGTCGGAATTTGGCGAGCTCGTCAACGGCACGATCGGCACGGCGATGCTGCCGCATCCGGTGCAGTTCGCATCGAACGACGGCAAGGCGTTCGTTGCCGCATACCAGAAGGCGTATCACAAGGAGCCGGACTATCTGGCCGAATTCGCGTACGTGCAATCGATGCTGCTGTTCGACGCGATGTCGAAAGCCGCCGATTCGAACACGCTGAAGAGCGGCGGCATTGCGAAAGCGTTGCGCGCGCAACCGTTCGACACATTGATCGGCACCGTGCGCTTCGATTCGAACGGCGACAACCCGGCGTTCCTGAACAACATGGCGCAGATTCAGGACGGCAAGGTATCGATCGTATGGCCGAAGGACAAAGCGACCGGCACGCTGAAATATCCGGCGCTACCGTGGTGAACGCGCACTCAACCGCAAAGGAAATGCGATGACCGAACTGGTTCTGCAATCGCTGTACTCCGGCGTGCTGATGGGCGGCGCGTATGCGCTCGTCGCGCTGGGGCTTGCGCTCGTGTTCGGTGCGATGCGCGTGATCAACCTCGCGCACGGCGAGCTCGTGCTGCTCGCCGCGTATATCGCGTACACGCTCGAAACCAAGCTCGGTATCAATCCGATGTTTGCGATTCCGTTCGCGATTCCGGTGGTCTGCGCGTCGGCGGCGGCTGCGTACTGGCTCGTGAGCCGCATCAAGCAGGATCGCGAGCTGAATTCTCTGATCCTCACGTACGGGCTCGGCATCATCCTGACGAACGCGGTGCTGCTGATCTGGAGCGCGGACGTGCGGTCGAGCGGATCGCCGTGGTTGCAGGACAGCGTGAGCATCGGCAGCGTGATGAGCATGCGCAGCGAAATACTGTCGTTCGGCATCAGTGTCGTGCTGATGGGCGGATTGTGGTGGTGGCTGACGCGCTCGTGGTACGGCCGTGCGGTGCGTGCGATTTCCAGCAATCGCGACGCGGCGAAACTGATGGGCATCAATCCACGCAAGATCGAACTCGTGACGTTTCTGGTGGCCGGCGTGCTTGCATCGTGCGCGGGTGTCTCGATCTACGCGAGCAGCGCGATCCAGCCATCCATCGGCGAAGCGCTGACGGTGAAGGCGTTCATCATCACCGTGCTGGCGGGGATCGGCTCGATTCCCGGCGTGCTGCTCGGCGCGATGCTGCTCGGCATTGCAGAGGCGTTGACCGTCACGCTGTATAGCTCGGCCATGCAGGAACTGACCGGCATGCTGCTGTTTCTGCTCGTGCTGTATGTGTTGCCGAACGGGCTGTTCGGCGTCGCCAGGAGACGTGGATGAACCGCATCGTCATGCTTGTGGTCGCGCTGCTTGCGCTGTATGTGGGCGTGCCGATGGTCGTCGGTCACGATCTGTATCTGATGAGTCTGGTGGTGGCGTCGTTGACCATTGCGGGCATCGCGCTGGCGTGGGCGTTGCTGGGCAATCTCGGCGGTATGGTCAGCTTCGGACACGCGGCGTTTTTCGGCGTCGGCTCGTATCTGTCGGCATTGCTGACGCTGAAAGCCGGTTGGCCGGTTTTCCCCGCGATGCTCGCGGGCGGTCTCGGCGCAGTGATCGCGTCGCTCGCGATGTTGCCTGCGTTGCGGCTCAAAGGCCCGTATTTCGCGCTGGCGATTCTCGCGTACGCGCAAATCTTCCGGATTCTCGCGACGGAGTTGTCCGGCATCACCGGTGGATCGAGCGGACTGTCGAGCATTCCCGGTTTGCCGACCGTGTTCGGTTTCGACTTCGGCACGAAAACCGGCGGCTATCTGGTGATCCTCACCCTGGTGCTGATATTCGCCGCCGCGTACTACTTTCTGCGGCGCAGCTACGTGGGTCTCGCACTGCGCGCGATGCACGAAAGCGAGGATGCGACACGCGTGGTCGGTGTCAACAGTGCGTTTCTAAAGACGTGCATGCTGATGCTGTCGGCGTTGATGACCGGCATTGTCGGCGCATTCAACGCGCATACCATCAACTTCCTCGAACCCGACTACGCATTCAGCGCGACGTGGGCCGTGGTGCCGATCATCGCCGCGATCTTCGGCGGCTACCGGACGATCATCGGACCGCTGGCGGGTGCGGTGGTCGTGTATCTGGTCGATCAACTGGTGCTGAAAAGCATTCTGCCGACCGGTCATCAGATCGTGCTCGGCGTGTTGCTGGTCGCGATGATTATCGTCAGTCCTGCCGGTCTGACCGCGCTGAAGTTCAAAAAACGCACGAGGCGAGACGCGTATGCCGCAAGCTGAACTCGAACTGCACGACGTGACGATCCGTTTCGGCGGCATCACGGCAGTCAACAAGGTCTCGATGACGATCGGCACGCACGACCTGGTCGGTCTGGTCGGACCGAACGGCGCGGGCAAGACCACGCTGTTCAACGCGATTTCCGGGCTCGTGCGACCCACGCAAGGCACGATCCGCTTCGACGGCGAAGACGTACTGAAGGCGTCGCTGCACAAGCGCGCGCGGCTCGGCTTGGGGCGCACATTCCAGGTGCCGCAACCGATGCACGAACTGACGGTCCGCGAAAATCTGATCGTCGCGCAACGCTTCGGATCGGGACGCGTGGACGCTGCGCGCATCGATGAAATCCTCGCGTTTGTCGGACTCGACGGCAAGGCGCAGCGCAATGCGGCCACGGAACTCGCGCTGACCGAACTGAAGGCGCTCGAAGTGGGCAAGGCGCTCGCGACCCACCCCAAGCTGCTGCTGCTCGACGAAGTGCTGGGCGGACTCGAAACCGCCAGCAAGCGACGTTTCATGCAGATGCTGCGCGACGTCCACGAGCGCTATCAGGTCGGCATTCTGATCATCGAGCACGACATCGAAACGGTGATGAATCTATGCCGCCGCGTGTGCGTGCTGAATTTCGGCGAGTTGATCGCCGACGGTCCGCCTGCGGACGTGTTCCGCGATCCGGCGGTGGTGAAGAGCTATACGGGCGAGGTGGTCGGTGCTTGAGATCAATGGCGTGCGCGCCGGGTACGGCGCAATCAACGTGTTGTGGGACGTGTCGATGCAGGTGACGCGCGGCGAAGTGACGACCATCGTCGGACCCAACGGTGCGGGAAAAACCACGCTGTTGCGCGCGATCATGGGCTTGCTGCCGTTGCAGCGCGGGCAGATCGAACTCGACGGCAAGCCGTTGAGCGGCGTGTCCACGTGGGATCTACTCGCGCGCGGCATCGCGATGGTGCCGGAAGGCCGGTTGATTTTCCGCGACATGAGCATCGAGGAAAACCTGATGATGGGCGCGTTTCCGAAGGCGAAACGAGCCGCCGCGCACGCACAGCTCGACGAAGTGTTCACGCTGTTTCCGCTGCTCAAGGAGCGGCGCGCATTGCAGGCGGGCACGTTGTCGGGCGGCCAGGCGCAGATGCTCGCGTTGGGGCGCGGTCTGATGTCGTCGCCGGAATTGATGCTGATCGACGAGCCGTCGTTGGGGCTTGCGCCCGTGATCGTTCAGGAAGTGTTCGAGATTCTCGCGAGGCTGAAGGCGGCGGGACGCACGATCGTGCTGGTCGAGCAGAACACCAGCATGGCGCTGCGGATCGCGGATCAGGTCTATCTGATGCAAGGCGGCAAGATCACGCTGACGCAACGCGCGAAAGACGTGAACATCGATACGTTGCACGACCTGTATTTCGCGCGCTAAACCTTGATGAGCCGCACGCTGCGCGTTGTGGCGCTGCGGCCGCGCTATTCGAGGCGCCCGACGCCGTCGGCCACCAGCAGATCGACCAGCTTGCGCGCGAATAGCGGCAACGTGGTCAGGTCGGAGACGAGAATCTGCAGATTGCGCACCGCCCATTCGTCTTTCAGCGGCACGATGCGCAACGCCATCGTTTTCGCGTGACGTAGCGCGGTGGCTTCGGGCAGCACGCCGATGCCGATATTCGCTTCGATCATCCGGCATGCGGTTTCGAAGTTGCTGACCTGAATACGCCAGCGCATCGGGCGTTGCAATTCCGCCGATGCGCGCTTCAGAAAGCCGTAAATCGCGCTCGCTTCCGGCGGACCGATAAAGTCGTACGCGAGCGTTTCCGCGAAATTCAGTTTTTGCGAGTCGGCGAGCGGATGACTCAGCGCGGTCGCAAGAACCAGACGGTCGCGCCGGTACGGCATCACCTGCAAGCCGTCGGTGCGCACGTTGCCGGCCGCGAGGCCGATATCCACGGTGCCTTCCTGCACCGCGCGCACCACGTCGCCGCTCAGGCGCTCGTGCAGATCGATATAGACGTCCGGATAGTTCACCAGATAGGTGCGCAGGACCGCGGGTAAAAACTCGCTGGTCGCGGTGGTGTTGGCCGCAATCCGCACATGCCCCTTCACGCCATTCGAATATTCGTGCAGGTCGCCGGTCAGTTGTTCCAGTTGTTGCAGCACGCGCCGCGCATGCAGCAATAATGTCTCGCCCGGTCCCGTCAGCGTGACGCCCTGACTCGTGCGGCTCAACAGTTTGACGCCAACCTGTTCTTCGAGATTCTTGATACGCGTGCTGGCTGCGGGCAGCGACAGGTGCGAGCGCTCCGCACCGCGCGTGAGACTGCTCTGTTCGGCGATGTGAGTGAAGAGTCTGAGGTCGACAAGATCGAAATGCATGGGTCTCCTGGACCGATACGCAACAGTGCAGCTTCGATAGTGCACCCGATACGCGCCGTCTGCCATTAGCGGAATTACGGGTTAATACGAGCCGAAACGGGGATTCGGCATTTGCAAATTGTCCGTCCGCAATCGATGCGTCAAGCTGCACTGAAGTAAAAATTCAGGAGACGCGAAGGATGACAACGCAACAGATGATGGCGGACAAGGTGGTAATCGTGACGGGCGCGGGTGGCGGCATCGGTCGCGATATCGCATTGCTGATGGCGAAAAGCGGCGCGCGGGTGGTGATCAACGACATCGGCGCATCGCTGGAAGGCGAGGGCAAGAGCGCCGGCCCCGCGCAGGACGTGGTGCACGAAATCGCAGCCTTCGGCGGGCGCGCGACCGCGAATACCGACAGCGTCGCCGATGCGGACGGCGCACGCCATATCGTGCAGAACGCGCTGGACGTATTCGGCCGCGTCGATTGTGTCGTCAATAACGCGGGCATCTTGCGCGACCGCTTCTTCCACAAGATGAGCGACGAAGAGTGGGACGCCGTGCTGAAGGTACATCTGTACGGCACGTATCACGTGTCGCGCGCCGCGGCGGAACCCTTCAAGGCGCAGCGTTCCGGCGCATTCGTGCATATGACGTCGACGTCCGGCCTGATCGGCAATCTCGCGCAGGCCAATTACAGCGCCGCCAAACTCGGTATCGCGGGCCTGTCGAAATCGATCGCGCTCGACCTCGAAAAATTCGGCGTGCGCTCGAACTGTATCGCACCGTTCGCATGGAGCCGGATGATCAGCTCGATCAGGATCGACTCCGACGAACAGGCCGCGCGCGTCGAAAAGATCAAGCAGATGACGCCCGCGAAAATCGCGCCGCTCGCGGTTTATCTCGGCAGCGCCGCCGCCGCCGACGTCAACGGTCAGATCTTCGCGGTACGCAATAACGAAATATTCGTGATGAGCCAGCCGCGTCCGCTGCGCTCCGTACATCGCAGCGAAGGCTGGACGCCGGAAAGCATCGCCGAGCATGCGATGCCGGCGCTGAAGTCGTCGTTCCATTCGCTCGACGTGTCCGCCGACGTGTTCAGCTGGGACCCGGTGTGATCCGCGACGCACGGACCGTCGATGCGTCGCAGTTGCAGATTGCCGCTTGCGTGCGGCCCGGCGACGTCGTCGCGTGGGGACAGTGCGGTGCGGAGCCGCTGACCTTGACGCAAGCGCTGATCGCCGCACGGCAACAGGTCGGCGAGCGCTTCGGCGTGTTTATCGGCGTGCAATGGTCGGATACCGTGCGGCCCGAACACGCGGATTCGATCGACATCGTGTCGTACACCGGCGGCGGCACGAACCGCGCGCTGTCGGAAGCGGGCGTGCTGCAGATCCTGCCGACGCACTACTCGCAGTTCGCGCGCAGCGTGCATGTCGATGTGTTGCTGGTGCAGGTGGCACCAGCGGACCGCGATGGGCACTACAGCCTGTCTATCGCACATGAATATCTGCTGCCGTATCTGGATTCGGCGCGCGTGGTGATTGCCGAAGTCAACGCGTGCGCGCCCTGGACATACGGATCGCGCACGTTGACTGCGCGCGATTTCGATCTGCTGGTCCACACCGAACGCGCGCCGATGACGCTCGACCGCGCGCAAGCATCCGCCACGGACGCGAAGATCGCCACGCATGCCGCCACCCTCGTCGAAGACGGCGCGACCTTGCAGTTCGGCATGGGCGCATTGCCCGAAGCCATTCTCGCCGCGCTGAGCGAGCGTCGCGATCTCGGCATGCATAGCGGCACGTTCGGCGATGCGGCCGCCGACCTGATGGAGCGCGGCGTGATTACGAACGCGCGCAAGTCGATCGATACCGGTGTCAGCGTGGCGGGCGTGATGATGGGCGGCGAGCGCGCGTATCGCTACGCGCATCGCAATCCGCGCGTGCAGTTTCGCGGCACGTCGTACACGCACGATATCGACGTGCTCGGCCGTATCGACCGCTTTGTCGCGATCAACTCCGCGCTCGAAGTCGATCTGACCGGGCAGGTCAACGCGGAAAGCGCGAACGGTCGCTATCTCGGCGGCGTCGGCGGTGGCGTCGATTTCTTGCGCGGCGCGGCGCGTTCGCGCGGCGGCGTGCCGATCGTCGCATTGCCGGCGACGACGCGCAACGGCAGTCGCATCGTGTCGCGTCTGAATGGCCCCGTCAGTACGCCGCGCAGCGACGCGGGCGTGATCGTCACCGAGTACGGCATCGCGGATCTGCGCGGCCTGAGCCTGTCGCAACGCGTGCGCAAGATGATCGACGTCGCGGCTCCGCATCTGCGCGCAACGCTCGACGAAGAGGCGCATCTGCGTACGCATCGACGCGGCGGCACATCCGCATACGCGTCGTCATAGCCCCACAAACAGGAGACAAACGATGAAACGAGCAGCGATCGTGGCGCCCGTGCGCACGCCGGTCGGCACTTTCGGCGGAAGCCTGCGTCCGGTGCCGGTCGAAACCCTCGCCGCGACGGTGATCAAGGCGACGCTTGCGCGCAGCGGCGTCGATCCGGCGCGGATCGAGGACGTGGTGTTCGCGCAGTCGTATGCGAACAGCGAGACGCCGTGCGTGGGCCGCTGGGCGGCGCTCGAAGCCGGCTTGCCGGTGCATGTGCCGGGCATGCAACTCGACCGGCGTTGCGGCGGCGGACTCCAGGCCGTCGTCACTGCCGCGATGATGGTGCAAAGCGGTGCCGCCGACGTGGTGATCGCGGGCGGCGTCGAAAGCATGAGCAATATCGAGTACTACAGCACGGATATGCGCTGGGGATCGCGCGCGGGATCGGTGAAGCTGCACGACCGGCTCGATCGCGGACGCGAACGCTCACAACCGGAGGCGCGCTTCGGCTACATCTCCGGGATGATCGAGACGGCCGAAAACCTGGCCCGCGACTACGGGATTTCGCGCGACGAAGCGGACGAATACGCGGCGCGCAGCCATCATCGCGCGGCGGCTGCGTGGGACGCAGGCCGGTTCGCCGATGAAGTCGTACCGGTCAGCGTGCCGCAGCGCAAAGGCGATGCCGTCGTGTTCGCGCGCGACGAAGGCGTGCGGCCGGAAGCGTCGGCGGCGTCGCTCGGCAAGCTGCGTCCGCTGATCCAGGACGGCACTGTGACGGCCGGCAACGCCAGCCAGCAAAACGATGCGGCCGCCGCCTGCCTGATCGTCGCGGAAGACCGGCTCGACGCGCTCGGCCTCACGCCGATCGGCTATCTGACCGGCTGGGCCGCGAGCGGCTGCGAACCGTCGACGATGGGGATCGGCCCGGTGCCGGCTGTGCACAAGCTCTTCGAAAAAACCGGTCTCTCATTCGACGACCTCGATCTGGTCGAACTCAACGAAGCGTTCGCCTGTCAGGTGCTCGCGGTGCTGAAAGGCTGGGGCTGGCGCGACGATAGCCGTCTGAACGTAAACGGCTCCGGCATTTCGCTGGGTCACCCGATCGGCGCGACCGGCGTGCGGATGATGACGACGTTGCTGCACGAACTGCAGCGCAGAAACGGCCGCTACGGACTGGAGACGATGTGTATCGGCGGCGGTCAGGGCATTGCGGCGATTTTCGAGCGCGCGTAGGTTCATCGTCGGATGCAGCGATAAAAAAGGAGCGAGGAGACATGCTCGACGCATTGAACGCACAACTCGCGCGGCTGCGAGACCACCCGTTCTACCGGGGACGCGTACCGGATCGCGTGGTCAGCGAAGCCGATTTCGCGGCGCGGGTCCCGCTGATGACGCGCGCCGCTTTTACCGCCGAAATGGCGCGTCCCGGTTACGGCGCATTCAAACCGCAGACGCCGCCCGTGCGGATCAACCTGACGCCGATGGGCGCGTCGCTGGTGCCGATCATGCAAAGCGCCGCCGACCTGCGCGCGATGGAAGCCGCGTGCGGCGCCCATCTCGACACATGCGGCATCGGTCCCGGCGACGTATGCATGGTGACGTTCGGCTATCACCTGTTCGTCGCCGGACTGTTCTATCAAAGTCAGATGGAAGCGCGCGGCGTCGCGTGCATTCCGCACGGTCCCGGCGAAACCGAACGCGCTGCGGACCTCGCGCGACGCTGCGGGGTCACGGTGCTTGCGGGCAATCCGTCGCACGCACTGAAGCTGATCGAGGCCGGTTGTCCGGTGCCGCGCGTGTTCTTCGCGGGCGGTGAGGCGTTCACCGGCAATCCCGTGCTCTACGAGCGCGTGCGCCAGGCGATGCCCGGCACGTTGTTGATCGACAGCTTTTCGCTGTCCGAATGCCTGCCGGTCGCGCGCACTTTTCCGGGAGGCACGGGCGTGCACGTGTTCGACGAACTGGTCTACGCGGAAGTGATCGATCCCGACACCGGCCAGCCGGTGGCCGAAGGCGAACGCGGCGAACTGGTGCTCACGCATCTGCGCAAGGAATTGCAGCCGCTGCTGCGCTATCGCACGGGCGATCTGACGGTGATGCGCCGCACGCAGCCGCTCTTTGGACGCAGCGTGTCCTTGCCTGGCGTTGTGTTCGGCCGCGTCGATGCGATGGTCAAGGTAAAGGGCGTGAAGCTCTATCCGTCGGAATTCGGCACGATGCTGCTCGGTATCGAGCGGGTGAGCCGTTTGCGGCTGGTGCTGTGGCGCAAGCCTGCGGGAGGCGATCACGTGCTGCTGCAAATCGAAGGCACGCCCGACGACGACGCGCTCGCAGCGATTACGCGGCGCTTCAAAGAACAGACCCTCGTAGCCGCAGACGCGGTCGAGGTCGTCGAACACCTGGCAGGCAACGAAGCTGTCATCGATCAAAGGAGCACGCTCGCATGAACGACGCATCCAGTCAGCGCGACGACGCAGCCGCCCAGCCGTGGCGTTTTATCGTCGGGCACGGCAGTTACGCGGATTTTTCGATTTCGGTGTCGCCGGCGGTCGAACGCGCGGTGGCCGACGGCGTCGCGCCGCCGACCGTCTATCTGAACATCTTCGATGGCGACAGCATTACGATCGGCGTCAACGAAGATCCGGAGCAGGTGCTCGATCTCGACTTCTGTCGCGCCAACGGCATCGTCGCGCGGCGTCGCGTGAACGGTGGCGGTGCGATTTACGCGGGCAAAGGCTCGGCGTTTCTATGCCTGTATCTGCCGTCGGAATTGCCGGGCGTGCCCGCGACCGCAACCGAGGCGTTCCCGTCGATACTCGCGCATGTCGCGCAGAGTCTGAACGACGTGTTCGACTTGCAGGCGGCATACCGGCCGTTGAACGACGTCGAGATCGACGGACGCAAGCTAATCGCAACCTCGCTGAAGATCGAGGATGGCGTGATGACGTTCCGCATTCTGCTGAACATCAAGGCGATCAACACGGCAATCGCCGCACGGGCAATGCCGATGGCGCCCGAGAAAGTGAAGGACAAGAAGCATAAAGATCTCGGCTCGCGCTATACGTTTCTGGAGCAGGAGTTGTCGCGCGAAATCACTCATCAAGAACTGGTTGCGTGGGTCGACGCGTGCATGCGTCGCGCGTTCGGCGGCGCGCGTCTGCAAGCGGGGCAACTCAGCGCGCACGAAGATGCGCTCGCGCAACAGGCCGCGTTGCAGCTGACGGCGCAAACGTGGTTCGTCGAAAAGAGCGAGGCAAGCCGGTATGGACCGTTGATGCGCGACGGCGACCGGATCGGACGCGGTCGTCGCAAGGCGCCTGCCGGTTTGATCTGGCTGAGCCTGCTGGTGCGCGATGGCGTGATTGTCCGCGCGATCGTCAACGGCGACTGGCATCCGCGTCCGACGCGTTCGGTGGACTGGCTCGAAGCGGGCTTTGCCGGTTTGCCGGCCGAACGCGAAGCCTGCGGCGCGCATATCGACGCATTCCTCGCACGCACGGATGTGGAATTCGCGGGCGTGGACGCGTCGCATCTGCTGGATGCGCTCGACTTTGCGCTGGCCGATCTCGCAAGCGAGGTGTCCGCATGAGCGAATTGCTGATCGACCATGACGACGGCATTGCGACCTTGACGCTGAATCGTCCCGAAGCGAAAAACGCGCTGAATCTGCCGATGCGCGCCGCATTGCGCGACGCGATCTAC
The DNA here is from genome assembly GCF_028283785.1 of Paraburkholderia sp. Classification (GTDB taxonomy): domain Bacteria; phylum Pseudomonadota; class Gammaproteobacteria; order Burkholderiales; family Burkholderiaceae; genus Paraburkholderia. Next base: position 87,151 of record NZ_JAPWKB010000021.1, read on the forward strand.
GCGATCCGTCAGGACCGCTCGGTGCGCGCGGTGATTCTGCGCGGCGCGGGCAACGACTTCTGCTCCGGCGGCGACGTGCGCGGGATGACGGTGGAAAGCGCGGAAGAAGGGCGTAACCGGCTCGACGATCTGCACGGCTGGATCGCGCAACTGCTCGATCTCGACCGGCCGGTGATCGCCGCCGTCGATGGCGTGGCGTATGGCGCGGGTTTCAGTCTGGCGCTCGCCGCCGACCTCGTGATCGCGTCGGATCGCGCGCGTTTCTGCATGCCGTTTATGAAAGTGGGACTCGTGCCGGATTGCGCGGCGTTCTATACGTTGCCGCGCATCGTCGGGATGGCGCGCGCCAAAGAGCTGATTTTCACGGCGCGCGAAATCGATGCGCGGCGCGCATGCGAGATCGGCGCGGCGCTCGAAGTGGTCGAGCCGGAACGCTTGCATGCGCGCAGCGCATCGATCGCGCGCGCGCTGGCAGATGCGTCGCCAGCGGCATTCGGGCTGGCGAAACGCGCGCTGAATATGTCGCTCGGCAGCGATCTGCGCACCATGCTCGAACTCGAATCGGCGACCCAGGGCATTGCGTTTTCGACTGCGTATCACCGCGAGGCAGTGCAGCGCTTTCGCGACAAGGCGTCGCCTCTTTTTCAATGGCCCGCGCAATGACGATCCATTACGACACGCTGAAAAACTGGCCGTTCGAACCGCTGGAACACACCTACACCGCGCGCGACGCGATGTTGTACAGCCTCGGGCTCGGCTATGGCGTCGATCCGCTCGACGAAGGCGATCTGCCGTTTGTCTACGAGAAAGTGTTGCGGGTGTCGCCGACCTTCGCGAACGTGCTCGGCTATCCGGGTTTCTGGGCGAAGCATCCCGGCACCGGCATCGACTGGGTGAAGTTGTTGCACGGCGAACAGATGCTGCGGATTCATCGGCCGCTGCCGCGCGAAGCGACGGTGATCGGTCAGTCGCGAGTAGCGAAAATCGTCGATAAAGGGCCGGGCAAAGGCGCGCTGGTGCTGATCGAACGGACGATCACCGACAAACCCAGCGGCGAACTGCTCGCGACCGTCAGTCAACTGAACTTCTGTCGCGGCGACGGCGGATACAGCACGCAGGGACCGCAGCATGAAAACGGCGAGCGCACGCAGCCGAGCGACGAGCCGGTTGCCGCGCCGCCGCCGTTGCCCGACCGCACGCCCGATGCGATCTGCGATCTGGTCACGCGGCCCGAAAGCGCGTTGATCTACCGTCTGTCCGGCGACGACAACCCGCTGCACGTCGATCCCGCCGCCGCGCGCGCCGCCGGTTTCGATCGCCCGATCCTGCATGGTCTCGCGACCTACGGCGTGGCCGGTCACGCGGTGCTGAAGACCGCTTGCGACAGCCGTCCCGAACGTCTCGCGATGCTGTATGCGCGATTCACCGCGCCGGTTTATCCTGGCGAAACGATTCGCACCGAACTGTGGATCGACGGCCAGACGGTCGGGTTCCGCTCGCGCGTGCTCGAACGCGACGTGCTGGTGCTGAACAACGGCCGCGCCGAGTTGCGCTGACGGGGACCCTCGTCGCCGATTCCCGCGCAGCGCGAAAACCGCTTTAAACAAGGACTTTTTATGCCGCGAAGCCCCAAACCCATTATCCGGTCCGACATCGCGTACAGCACGCCGGAACGCATTTCCGTGCGCGGCAAGGACTTGCCGAACGAGGTGCTCGGCCATATGAATCTCGGCGATTTCGCGTATCTGCAACTGACCGGCAAAGCCGCGACGCCGCAGCAATCCGCGATGTTCAACGCAATCCTGATTACGCTGGTCGAGCATGGGATGACGCCCAGTGCGATTGCCGCGCGGATGACTTACGCGGGCGCGCCGGAATCGCTTCAGGCGGCGGTCGCGGCGGGTTTGTGCGGACTGGGATCGGTGTTCGTCGGCAGTATGGAAGGCGCGTGCCGGATGCTCTACGAAGCGATGCCGGCCGAGGCGACAGGTCGTGACGATGTCGATTTCGACGCGATAGCGCGGGCGACGGTGGCGTCGTATCGCGAGCGCGGCGTCGCGTTGTCGGGCCTGGGGCATCCGCTGCATAAGCCGGTCGATCCGCGCACACCGCGGCTGTTCGAACTCGCCGCGCAAAACGGCATGTCCGGCCCGTATGTGAAGCTGATGCAATCGATCGGCGCGGAAGCGGAGCGCGTCACCGGCAAATCGTTGCCGATCAACGCGACTGGCGCGATCGGCGCGATCTGCTGCGAATTCGGTTTTCCGTGGCGCATCGTGCGCGGCTTCGGCGTGATGGCGCGTGCGATCGGTCTGGTCGGGCACATCATGGAAGAAGCCGAACGTCCGATGGCCGTCGAAATCTGGCAGCGGATCGAAGACGAAGCGTCCGCGCATCTGCGGGAGCCAACATGACGACCGGCACGCTGCAAAACGCGCCACGCGACGCGTCACGTCATCACGACCTGTCGCGCACGTTGCGCGTGCCGGTCCTCGCCGCGCCGATGTTCCTCGTGTCGAATCCCGACCTCGTCGTCGCGCAATGCGAAGCGGGCGTAATCGGCAGTTTTCCGGCGCTCAATGCGCGGCCGCAGGCGCAACTCGACACGTGGCTCACCGAGATCGAAACGCGTCTCGGCGAAACGCAACCGCCGTTTGCGGTCAATCTGATCGTGCATCCGAGCAACGTGCGACTCGACGCCGACCTCGACACGATCGTCGCGCATCAGGTGCCGATCGTGATTACGTCGCTGCATGCACCGGATCGCGTGGTCGAACGGGTGCATGCGTATGGCGGCCGCGTGCTGCACGACGTGACGACCGTGCATCACGCGCGCAAGGCCGCAGCGGCGGGCGTCGATGGGTTGATTCTGGTCTGTGCGGGCGCGGGCGGTCATGGCGGCACGCTCAATCCGTTCGCGCTGGTCGCCGAAGTGCGGCGTTTCTTCGACGGCATGCTGGTGCTGGCCGGCGCGATGACGGATGGCGCGTCGGTGCTTGCCGCGCGTGCGCTCGGCTGCGACCTCGCGTATATGGGCACGCGCTTCATTGCGACGGAAGAGGCGGGCGCGTCGTCCGCGCACAAGGCGATGGTGATTGCCGCGAGTGCCCGCGATATCGTCTATACGCCGTTCTTTTCCGGCGTGCCGGCGAATTATCTGAAGGACAGCGTGCGAGCGGCCGGACTCGATCCGGACGCGTTGCCGGCAGAACGTAGCACGGTGGATTACAGCAAGGGCCAGACGCGCCCGAAAGCGTGGAGCGACGTGTGGGGCGCGGGTCAGGGCGTCGGCAATATCGATACGGTGGAGCCGGTGCGCGTGCTGGTGGACCGGCTCGCGCGCGAATATCGGGCGGCCGCGCGGCGCGTGCAAACATAGCGGTATCGAACGCGATGATGCGATAACCGGCGCTTGAGCAAACGGCCGGTTTGGCCGCACATATCGTTAGCATCTTTGCTTCGTTGCCGGTGGGACGGTGGTGAATTTACGCTTGCGTATTCACTTCCGTCCATGACTTGCAATGACCCGATCCGTACTCCCTCAAGCGCAGCTCGACGCGCGATTCGCGCTGGTCCCCAGACAAATCGGACTCGCACTCCGTTCGCGGAGGCCGCGCATTCAATGACGGTCCGACATTTCGCGCTGAATGGCGCACTCGCAGTGGCGATCGGTTTGACGTTGACGGGTTGCGACAAGGCAGATCAGGCGGCGGCCTCGAAACAGACGACGCAAAAGGCGCTCACGCCGCAGAAAGGCGGCGCATTGACGTGGGGCGTGACGACCGAACCCGCCTGTTTCGACCCGCATCGTGCGTCGCAACAGAATGCGTTCTGGGTGATCCGCAATTTTATCGATTCGCTGATCAGCAAGAAAACCGACGGTACGTATGCGCCGTGGCTCGCGAAGTCGTGGAGCGTCGCCGACGACGGCAAGAGCTACACGTTCAACCTGCGCGACGACGTGAAGTTCACCGACGGCACGCCGTTCGACGCAGCGGCCGTCAAGGCCAACTTCGACTATATCCTCGATAACGTCAGTACGACCTCGGCGTCGGCGTCGTTGCTGGTGCATTACGATCACGCGGAAATCGTCTCGCCGTACGTCGTGAAGCTGGTGATGAAGCAACCCGATTCGACCACGCTCGAATCGTTGTCGAGTGTGAAGCTCGGCTTTATTTCGCCGAAAGCGCTCGCGCAGAACAAGGATTTGTGCAGCGGCGGAGCGGGCCTCGTCGGCACCGGACCGTTCGTGTTCAAGTCTTACCAGCGCGGCCAGGCCGCCGTGTTCGAACGTAACGCGGATTACGCATGGGCACCTGGCAATTCGCAGCATCAAGGCGTCGCATATCTGGATCGGGTCACGTATCGCTTCCTGCCGGAAGCGGCGGTGCGTACGGGCGCGCTTAGCTCGGGACAAGTCGATCTGATCGAAGGCGTGCAACCGACCGACGCCAGCGTATTCGACAAGGTAGACGGTTTTCAGTATCTGACCGGCCCGTCCGCGACGACATCGTTCACGCTGAATATCAACTACACGGTCGCGCCCGCGAACGATGTGCGTGTACGCCGCGCGTTGCGCGACGGCTTCGATCTCGATGCAATCGTGAAGAGCGTGTATCTCGGCACGGTGCAGCGCGCGTGGTCGAATATCGGCCCGGACAATCCCGATACCAACGCGGCGTTGAAGGGCACATGGGGCAATCGCATCGCGCAGGCCAATGCACTGCTCGACGCAGCGGGCTGGACACAGCGCGACAGCGACGGCTTCCGCACGCGCGACGGCAAGCGCCTGTCGATCGAAGTGGGCTATCCGCAGCCTTATGTGCGCGACAGCCGCGACGTGCTGATTCGCGCGATCCAGTCGGCGTTACGGCAGAACATCGGTCTCGATCTCGGGCTGAAGATCACCACGGCCGGCGACTTCGCCAATCAGAAAGCGACCGGTAACTGGACGATCTATCCGAACACCGACAACCCGTCGGACGTCGCGATGGAACTGTGGGACATGCTCGGTGACAAGGGTTTCCTCTACGGTGCAATCGCGAATCCCGACCCCGTCATCACCGACGCCATCAACCGCGCCCGCCTGTTGCCGGTCGGACAGAACCGCCGCGCGTTGCTCGCGGAGATCCAGCATCGCGCGGTCGATCAGGCGTTTATCGTGCCGCTGTTCGCACCCGCGTATCACCTCGCCGCGAAATCGACGGTACATGGCATCGGCTTCGAGCCGGAACTGGACGGCCCGGCAAGCGCGTACGACATCTGGATCGACAAGGCAGGAGGCTGACGTGCCCAGACAGATCGTTACCCGGATACTGACCGGCCTGCTGGTGTTATGGCTCGCGGCAAGCGCGGCATTCGTCGCGATCCACGCGTTGCCGGGACGCATCGAAGACGTTCTCGCGGGCGATCTGTCGTACCCGGGTTTGCGCGAGGCGATTGCCGCGCAATGGGGCTTGAATCACAGTTTGCCGTGGCAGTACGGCCGTTTTCTGCTTCGACTCGCGCACGGCGATCTCGGTACGTCGTTCGTGATGCAGCAGCCCGTGCTCGCGGTGCTCGGCAGCCAGTTATGGCCGACCGTGCAACTGGCCGTCTCCGCCGGCGTGCTCGCGGTTGCGCTCGCGTTGCTGGTCGCGACCTCGACGGCGGGTCTGGGTGCGGGCAAAGGCGCGTGGGCGACGCGCATCGCGTCCACGCTCGAACTGGGTTTTACATCGACGCCGGTGTTCTGGCTCGGCATGATGCTGCTGATCGCGTTCTCGTTCCAGTTACGGTGGTTCCCGGTGTCGGGCGCATCGGGCTGGCGCTCGCTGGTACTGCCCGCCGTGACGCTCGCGCTGCCCACGGCGGGGATTCTGTCGCAGGTGATGCGCGAGGCGCTGGAGGCGGCGCTGGACAAGCCGTTCGTCACGACCGTGCGGGCGCGCGGCGTATCGGAACTATCGCTGCGCGTGCGGCATGTGTTGCGTCATGCGTTGTTGCCGGTCGTGACACTCGGCGGCTGGCTGATCGGCAGCCTGCTCGGCGGTGCGGTGATCACCGAGAAAATGTTCGGCCGGCCCGGCATCGGCAGTGTGACGTTGAGCGCGGTGACGTCGCAAGACGTGCCGGTCGTGCTGGCGGTCGTGTTGCTGGCGGCGTTCGTGCACGTGCTGATGTCTACCTTGCTCGATATCGCCTATCTCTTCATCGACCCACGGTTACGCAGCCAATGAGCGATCTGACTCACACTTCCGCGTTTGCTCGGCCGCGCTGGTCGTGGCCGTTGCCGTTGCCGTTCGGCGCGTCGCTGGCCGTGGCGTTTCTGTTCGTGCTCGCATTCGCGATGGCGTTTCCACGTATCGTGACGCCCTACGATCCGCTCGTCAGCGACGTCGCGCATGCGATGCAGGCGCCGGATCTCGCGCACTGGTTCGGCACCGACCGGATCGGCCGCGACGTGTTCGCGCGCGTGATCTACGGCGCGCGCTATTCGTTGCTGATCGGCTTGTCGAGCATGCTGGTGGCGATGCTGACAGGACTCGCGATCGGCATGACGGCAGGGCTCGGACGACGCCCGGTGGACGAAGGCGCGTCGCGTGTTTTCGACGTGCTGTCGGCGTTTCCACCTATTTTGCTGTCGTTGTTCGTCGTGACGTTTCTCGGGCAGGGCATCGTCAATATCGCGGTCGCAGTCGGCATTGCGGGTATTCCGAAGTTCGGTCGCGTGCTGCGTTCGCAAACCTTGCTGGTTCGTCGCGCGGACTACGTGACGCATGCGGTCAGCTATGGTCTGTCGCGTGCGCAGATTTTCAGGCGCCACATTCTGCCGAACGTGCTGGTCGTGGTGCCGGTGATCGCGACCATCGATATCGGCAGCGCGATCATCGCGGTGTCGGGCTTGAGCTTTCTCGGACTCGGTCCGCAACCGCCGACGCCGGAGTGGGGTGTGATGCTGGCCGAAGGGCGCGATGTGTTGCGCGTCGCGTGGTGGCCGAGCGTATTTCCAGGCCTGACACTGACGTTGACCGTGATTGCATTCTCGGTGATCGGCAAATTTCTTCAGCGAAAATACGAGGTACGTACCCGATGAAAAACGATCTGCCACGCGATGTGCAGCACGAGATTCAGCCTGTGCGGACGCTGATCGATGTCCGCGATCTGAGTATCCGCTTTCCGTACGCGAACGACGGCAGGGCGCTGGTTCGCGGCGTCAACCTGACGATACGCGCAGGCGAATGCGTCGCGCTGGTCGGTGAGTCGGGGTCGGGCAAGAGCTTGACGGCTCGCAGTCTGATCGGCCTGTCGGGACGAGACGCGGTGATCGACGCGGCGCGTTTCGAGATCGACGGACAGTCGGCCTTGCATCACGGCGAGCGCGAATGGCGGGCATTACGCGGCGCATTTGCCGGTCTGGTGATGCAGGATGCGCTGGTTTCGCTGGACCCGCTCCGCACGGTCGGCGCGGAGATCGGTGAAGGCCTGCGTCTGAGTCGGCGTGTGCGATCGCGACGCGAGCGCGCTGCAAGCGTGCGCGGTGTGATGACCGACGTCGGCATCCCGGACCCGGAGCGTCGTGCGGCCCAGTATGCACACGAACTGTCGGGCGGCTTGCGTCAGCGGGCATTGATTGCTTCGGCGATCGCCGCGCGGCCAGCCCTGGTGATTGCCGACGAACCCACCACCGCGCTCGACGTCACGGTGCAGGCGCAAGTGCTCGCGGTGCTTGCCGCGCGCCTGCGCGAAGGCGTCGGTGTGTTGCTGATCAGTCACGATCTCGCGGTCGTCGCGGGCATTGCCGATCGTGTGCTGGTGATGCATCGTGGCGAAGTGGTCGATAGCGGCCCGACCGAAGCCGTGTTGAACCGGCCGTCGCACCCGTACACGCGGCAATTGCTGGCGGCACAACCGTCGGCTGACTCGCGCGGTTTCCGGCTCAGTTCGGCGCGGATCGTCACGACGAACGACGACCGTTCCGCACTGTCGACGCCGCTGATCGTCCGTGAACCGTTGCCGTCCCGCGCGCCGCTTCGGGATGAAATCGTGTTGCGGGTCGAACACGTCGGCAAGCGTTATCCGCATCGCGGCGCGGGGCGTCGCGACAGCTTCACCGCGCTGGACGACGTGTCGTTCGACGTGCGCAAAGGCGAAGTCGTCGGGATTGTCGGTGAGTCCGGTTCGGGCAAAAGCACATGCGCGAAAATCGTGCTGGGCCTGCTTGCGCCCGATGCGGGCAGCGTCGAGTTTCTCGGTGGACGCTGGAACGGCGGCAACCACACGGAACGCGAACGGCGCGCGTTGCGACCGCGTCTTCAGACGATCCCGCAAGACCCGCTCGGCTCGTTCGATCCCCGGCACACGGTGCGTCAACTGCTCGAAGAAGGGTTGTTTTCGCGAGCACTGTCTAAAAGAGAAGTGCGCGATCGCAGTGTCGAACTGCTCGAACAGGTGGGTCTCGACGCGGCGTTTCTCGAACGCCGTCCTGCGTCGTTGTCCGGCGGTCAACGGCAACGGATTGCGATTGCCCGTGCGCTCGCGCCGGAACCGGCGCTGATCGTGTGTGACGAGCCCGTGTCGGCGCTCGACGTCTATGTGCAGGCGCAGGTGCTGGACCTGCTCGCATCGTTGCAGGCGAGGCTGGACACGTCGTTGCTGTTTATCTCGCACGATCTCGATGTCGTGCGCCATGTCAGCGACCGTGTGCTCGTCTTCAAGGATGGGCGTGTCGTGGAAGCGGGAGACACGGCGCAGGTATTCGACGCGCCTGCTCACGCGTACACGCGTCAGTTGATGTCGGCGACACCTTCGTTACGCGACGGAGGTCACGCGGCTCGCTGGAACCGCCAGCCGCCCGTCGTCGCCGGCGGCGAACTGGCGACGAACTGAGGCATTGCACGGCACGCCGCGCATCGGATCAAGCCGCGCTGGCGGCCCGATCGCGCGTCGAATGCGGACTCGCCGGACGTTCGAGCGCGAAATGATCGCGCAGCGTGCGGCCTTCGTATTCGCGGCGAAACAGCCCGCGTTGCCTGAGAATCGGCACCACGCCATCGACGAAATCCTGCAGGCCGCTGGGCAACGCATCCGGCATCAGGTTGAAACCGTCCGCTGCGCCGCCTTTGAACCAGTGCTCGATATCGTCGGCGATCTGCTCGGGCGTGCCGACGACGACCCGATGTCCGCCGCCGCCCGCCAGCGCGCGAATCAGTTCACGCGCGGTGTAGCCATGCGTGCGCGCCTGCGCGAGTGTCGCGTGGAAAAACGTGTGATTGCCGTTGCCGCCGCCGGGCAACGCCAGGTCGTCGGGCAGACGCGCGTCGAGTTTCAGGCGTTCGGGTGCGATGCCGAGCGTGCCTGCCAGCCGGTTGAGGCTGTAGGTCCACGGGATCAGCTCGACCAGTTCGTCACGCCGTTGCAGGGCCTGTGCGTGCGTCGCGCCGATGATCGTCGTGAGGCCGGGCAGTACGCGGATCGCGTCGGCGCCACGGCCAAAAGCGGCCGCCCGTGTTTTCAGATCGCGTGCATAGGCCGCCGCTTCGTCGAAGGATTGCGACGCGGAGAATACCGCTTCGGCGTGACGCGCGGCCAGATCGCGGCCGTCCGCCGAACCGCCGGCCTGAATCAACACGGGATGACCCTGCGGCGAACGCGGCAGGTTCAATGCGCCGGCGACACCCAACGCGTCGCCGCGATGTCCGACCGGATGCACTTTCGACGTGTCGATAAAGCGGCCATTTGCTTTGTCGCCGATAAACGCGTCGTCTTCCCAGCTATTCCAGAGCGCCTTGACCACCGAGGTGAATTCGGCCGCGCGTGCATAGCGTTCGCCGTGGACGGGCACCGCATCGCGTCCGAAGTTGCGCGCCGACGCGAGATCGGCGGTGGTCACGACGTTCCAGCCCGCGCGGCCTGCGCTGACGTGATCGAGCGTCGCGAAGCGCCGCGCGATGTTGTATGGCTCGTTGTAGCTGGTCGATGCCGTGCCGATCAGGCCGATATGCGTCGTAGCCGCGGCGATGCTCGCGAGCAGGACCGTGGGTTCGAGTGCGGTGATCGGACGGAAGTCGATCTGATCGGCGATTGCTGCGTTGTCCGCGAGAAAGACTGCGTCGAACGCGGCGGATTCCGCGAGTTGCGCGACACGGACATAGTGCGCGACGTCGATAAACGCGCGTGGATCGGCGTCGGGCAGTCGCCATGCCGACGGCACGAACCCGGAGTGGAGAATGTTGACGTTCAGATGCAAGTGGCGTGGAACGGAAGTATTCAATCGAGTCTCGCAGAATGAATTAACGCCTGCGGCAAAGCGCCGTGCGGTGTGGTTCGATGGTAACGGCGGGGTCTGCGGCGCCTAAGCAAGAAATCATGCTAACGATGTGCATGGCGCTGCATTACGCGATGCAGCGCCATGATTTTCCGTGCAACGGCATCCGGCATTTGCGTCGGATTCAGCGAATTAGTCAGGATCGCTTGGCATAAGGAATCGTTGCGATTTTCGCAATTGAAAATTCCATTCCGGTGGGATTGCACATTGAAAATCGATCCTTCCGGTGGCGTGACGGCGTCCCTAAGATCGGCTTCCTCAAAACGTATTCAATTAACGAAACAAGGGGAAATCGTGAAACGAGTCGCTCTCGCCAGCGTAGCTGGCATTCTCACCATCGCGCCGGGTCTGGCACGTGCACAGAGCTCGGTGACGTTGTACGGAGTCGTCGATGCGGGTATTGGCTATACGAACAATCAGAAAGGCGCGAGCAACGTGCAGCAGACCAGCGGCAAGCTCAGCGGAAGTCGTTGGGGCGTGCGCGGTACCGAAGACCTTGGCGATGGGTTGAAAGCGGTCTTCACACTCGAAGGCGGCTTTCGAACCAATGACGGCACGCTCGGCCAGGCGGGCCGCGAATTTGGCCGCCAGGCCTTTGTCGGAGTCGCGAAAACGGGCGTCGGCACGGTCACGCTGGGGCGCCAGTACGAACCGGTCACCGACCTGGTTTCGCCGTATGCGGGTTCGGGATTCTGGTCGCCGGCGACGCACATCGGCGATAACGACAACCTGAACCAGACGTTCCGCATCAACAACGCAGTGAAGTTTCGCAGCGATGCGATTGCCGGATTCACGGTCGATGCCCTTTATGCGTTCAGCAATCAGGCGAGCGGCGACAGCAGCCAGGGCTTCGGCAATAATCGCGCATGGGGCGTGGCGGCGAATTACGTGAACGGGCCGCTGTCTTTAGGCGGCGGCTATGTCGTGCTCAATCATCCGGATTCGACGTCGAATACGAGCGGCGCAGTTGGCGGCACATCGACGAGCGCGGGCGACGACTATAGCGGCGCATTCTTCTATGGCCTGAACGGTGGCGTTGCGCGTCAACAGATTGCGGTTGCCGGTGGCAACTATGCGTTGGGACGAGCGACAATTGGCCTCGCGTTCAGCCATACGCAACTCAATTACAACGACGGCTCATCGCGCAAGTTCAACAATTACGATGCGAACCTGCGTTATCAGTTCACGCCCGCGGTATCGTTGATCGGCGTGTATACCTTTACCGATGGTCGCGCGAACGGCCTTTCCGGCACCAACGGACAGACGCTCAAGCCGCGCTGGCATCAGTTCACGCTAGGAGTCGATTACGCGCTGAGCAAACGCACCGACGTGTATCTCTCGGGCGTGTATCAGCTCGCCTCCGGCGACGCATCGACCGCTGTTGGCTCCGGTTATCAGAAGATCGCGGCGATCGCCGATATCGGCACCGCTTCGTCGACGAACCGGCAAGCGGCATTGCTTAGCGGCTTGCGCGTGAAGTTCTAACCGTAGTGGCGGCGATGCATGCCAATGCGGGTGTGTCGTCGCCGGTTCTTGTCTTGACGCCGAGATATCCGATCAACGCCGCGATGCCGAGCAACACCGCCGACGTGATCAACGCGACGTGCAAGCCGTCGATAAAGCGCGCAGGGTCCGGATCGCGGATAAAGAAGCCAAACAGCGCGACACCGATCACCCCGCCTACCTGACGCGCTGCATTGAGCAAACCCGACGCGATGCCGGCTTGCGTATGCGGCACGGCCGCAAGGGTCGCGTTGGTGATGGTGGGAATCGTCAGCGCGATACCGCCGCCCGCCAGCAGCATCGGGATCGCGAGCAGCGCATACGGTTGCGTCGCCGACACCGACAACAGCAACAGATAGCCGCACGCGGAAACGAGCAATCCGGCGACGGTCAGCGTGCGTGCACCGAAGCGGGTAACGATACGTCCCGCCGCGATGTTCATCACGACGAGGATGGCCATCATCGGCAGAAAGGCGATGCCGGTTCGCGTCGGGTCGAGATGTCGCACGGATTGAAAGTACAGGCTGAATGCGAACACGATGCCGTAAAACGCGAGGTTCGCGATCAATCCGATGACGGTGGCGCTCGACACGGTCGTGTCGGAAAACAGCGTGAGCGGCAGCATGGCCGAAGGGCTGCGAGCCTCGATCCACACGAAGAGCGCCCCGGTCACGACAAAGCCTGCGAACGCGCCCACGATCAGCGGATGCGTCCAGCCCAGCCGGCTCGCTTCGGTCAGCGCGACGGTGAGACTTGCGAGACTCGACGCGCCTGCACATTGGCCGCGCAGGTCGAGTCCGCGGTTCTGTTGGGCTTGGGTTGCCGTCAGAACCGGCGTCGTGGAAGCGGGTGCATAGCGGGCAACCAGCACGAGCCCGAGCACACCGATCGGCAGGTTGATCAGGAAGATGCTGCGCCAACCGAGCGCGCCGATCAGCACACCGCCGATCACCGGTCCCGCCGCGAGCGCGATTCCGCCGCCTGCCGCCCACCAGCCGATCGCGCGGCTACGCATGTCCGCGTCGTGAAAGACCTGCCGGATCAATGACAACGACGACGGCACGAGCAACGCCGCGCCCAGACCTTGAGCGATCCGGAAAGCGATCAGCCCGTCCAGCGCCGTAGCCAGTCCGCACCCTGCGGACGCGGCTGTGAACAATGCGAGGCCGCTCATGTACACACGTTTCGCGCCGACCCGGTCGCCGAGCGCGCCCGCCGTCAGCAGCAAGGCCGCGAAGATCAGCGCATACGCGTTGATGACCCATTGCAGGCCAGTGACGTTTGCACCGAACGCACTGCGCAACGATTCGAGCGCGACGTTGACCACGCTGACGTCGAGAAGAACGATCACGAAACCCAGGCATGCGGCGACCTGGACAATACGAAGCTGACGACTGGATTGAATCGGCACGGGAGACTTCCTTGTAGCAATGAGCATGGGCGATCGGACTCAAGCTTAAGGTTCGGCGTTCTGTGCGTAAATTCCGTAAAATCGCATATCACACTGGGAATTTTGCACAGATGTTCGACTGGGAAGATCTCCGCCATTTTCTGGCCGTCGCGCAAGGCGGGAGCCTGTCGGCGGCGGCGCGCGCGTTGAATGTCGATCACGCAACGGTCAGCCGTCGCCTGAACGCGCTGGAGACGGATTTGCAGGCGCGGCTGGTGGATCGCTTGCCGCGTTCGTGCCGATTGACGGCGCTGGGTCAGCAGATTTTTACGCTCAGTGCGCAGATGGAGGCGAGTGCGTTTGCCATCGAGCGGACTGCGCGCGCGGGACAGACGCCGTTGGCCACGAAGGTGACGATCAGTGCGCCACCCGTGCTTGCCGCCAACTTTTTCGCGAGTCAGCTATTCGCGTTCAGGCAATTGCATCCGGAGATACAACTGTCCATCGCCAGTCACACGCACCGTGTGTCGCTCAGTCGTCGTGAAGCCGATATCGCCGTGCGCCTCGTGCGTCCGACGGAACAGAGCAACGTCGCGCGCAAGCTGGGCAATATGCCGTTCGCGCTGTACGCGAGCCGGCTCTACGCGCATCTGAAGCAGCCGTCGGATTGGGAATTTATCGCCTACGATGCGTCGCTCGACGACATGCCGCATCAGAAGTGGATAAACGCGGTGCGCGGCGAGCGTCCGGTGGTGTGCGAAGTGAGCGATATCACGAGCCAGTATGCGGCGGTGCGAACCGGGATCGGCGTGGCGGGATTGCCGCGTTTCATCGGTGATGCCGATCCGGAATTGCAACGGCTGCCGTTCGACGGCGAGCGCTTCGCGCCCGAGATCTGGCTGGTCGTGCATGCGGATTTGCGACACGCCGCGCCGCTTCGCACGGTGATGGCGTTTATCGTCGATATCGTCGGGAAGTCGCGGGTGATCGGCGCCTAGATCCAGCGGTCGTTTTCGGCGGTGCGCGCACTGGTGGCGTCGCCGGTATTCACGACGCCGCGCGGTTCGATCAGCAGCATTTTCACTTCGTGTTCGGCATACGGTTTGTGTTCCACGCCTCTCGCGACGACGAACAGTTCGCCCGCCCGCACCAGCACCGACCGGTCGCGCATATCGATACGCAACGTGCCTTCCAGCACGAGAAATGCTTCATCGGTGGATGTATGCCGATGCCACTCGAAATCACCTTCTATCTTGACGATCTTGAACTGGTAGTCGTTCATTTCCGCGATCACGCGCGGCTGCCAATGGTCGTGAATCAGCGATAACTTCGCGGCGAAATTGACCGGATCGATCTGTACCTGATGAGCCTGTGACGGTTGATTCGGCGTGGCCATGCTGCGCTCCGTGCAAGATTGAAAGCGCCGAGCATAGCGACCGGTGAATCAGCGGTCTTGAACGATCGTGCGCGTCGGGTGCGTGCCGGTATCACCGGCATCGACGGTCTTGAGCCAGCGTGCCGGCGACACCCCGAATGCCTGCGCGAACTGTCGCGTCATATGACTCTGATCGGCGAAACCGGCGCTGGCCGCGCAATCGGCAAGCGAGTCGCCGCACCGCATCATCTGTCTGACGCGGTCGAGTCGTCTGAGCGTCAGATAGCGATACGGGCTCGTGCCGAAGTAGCGCCTGAACTCGCGTGACAGACTCCATCGGTCGCGACCGCTGACGCGCGCCAGTTCGTCGAGCGTGAGCGGGCGATCCAGTGTCTGATGGATAAATTCGCGCGCTTTTTGCGCCGCCGCGAAATCGCCTTTCTGCTGTCTCGCGGGCGTGCCCGCTGCGGCACTGAGGGCCGTTGCCAGATCGAATAGCGCGTCGTCCTGCGCGAGCGGATCGGCGCGGGAATCGTCGGCGAGCATGGCGGCGACGGCGGCGTGCAAACGCGGGTCGTCGGAGATACCGCCGGGCACGAACGGCAACGGCTGATTGCCGAGCGCCTGCTGCAACAGCGCCGGTGCTACATAGACCATCCGGTACATGAAACCGTCGTCGGTACCGGCTTCGCCGTCGTGCGGCTCGTCCGGATGCAGCACGATGGTTTGACCCGGCAAGCTGTCGCGACGCGCGCGACGATATCGAAACGACTGCACACCACCGAGCGTGATGCCGATCGCGTACGTGTCGTGCCGATGCATGTCATAGCCGTGACCTTGAAAGAATGCTTCGATTCTTTCGATTCCGCCAAAGCCGTTCGAGTGGCGAATCCAGTCTGGGACTTTCACATCGCCTCCGTGGTGGTGTCAGGTGTCAAAACATACCACGTAGTGCTTTTCGCGCACGTCCGGCTATCGAATCCGGCCATTTTGCCGATCTACAATAGATGCACCGTTCAGCGTCCGATCGTCGATCGGGTCTGAGTAATCAAAGTGTAAGGATCATCGATGACATCCACTCTCAGCCGTCAGGCACTGGTCGCCGCCGCGCTGGCGGGATTGGCGACCGCGAGCATCACGGTCGCGAACGCCGAAGAGAAAGTGCAGTGCTACGGGATCGCAAAAGCCGGGCAGAACGATTGTGCGAGCAAGACCGGCGTGCATAGCTGCTCGGGCGAAGCCAAGGTCGATAACGACAAGGGCGACTTCAAGACCGTGCCTAAAGGCACCTGCAAGAAACTCGGCGGCAAGATCGACGGTTGAGCGTCGGTGTGACGGCAATGAACGGCGTCGGTGTCGGGTTGCGTCATGCGCACTACGATGCGTTTCTCGACGCGCGACCCGACGTCGATTGGGTGGAAGTGCACAGCGAGAATTACTTCGGCGACGGCGGCTACGATCTGCACGTGCTGGGTGCGGTGCGTCGCGACTGGCCGGTGAGTCTGCACGGCGTCGGGCTTGGACTGGGTTCGGCGATACCGCTCGATGCTGCGCATCTTGCGAAGCTGAAGCGTCTGGTGGATCGCATCGAACCGTTCGTCGTGTCGGAACATTTGTGCTGGGGCGCGACGTCGGCGGGTCATCTGAACGAACTGCTGCCGATGCCGTTGACCGAGCCCGCGCTCGATCTGCTGAGCGCGAGAATTGCGAAACTGCAAGACACATTGCAACGTCCCGTGTTGATCGAAAACGTATCCACGTACGTGCGTTTTCGTGACGATCAATACAGCGAGACGGAATTCCTCGCGGCACTCGCCGCGCGCACCGGCTGCGGCGTTTTACTCGACGTCAACAACCTCTACGTCAACCAGCGCAATCATCGCGAGGACGCGATTACCGCGATGAACGCATTGCCGCTGGGTGTGGTCGGCGAGATGCATTTGGGCGGTCATCGGGTGACGGATCTGGCCGTGATCGACGATCACGGTTCGCGCGTGACGTCGGCGGTATGGGCGTTGTATCGGCAGGCGCTGATGCGTTTCGGCATGACCTCGACGTTGATCGAATGGGACACGGATCTACCGCCGCTCGACATACTCGTCGAAGAAGTGCGCCTGGCGCGTCAGGTCGCAAAGGAATGCGCAAATGACATCGCCGCTTGAGTCGCTACAGCAGCGCTTCGCACAGGCGTTATCCGATCCGGATTGCAAGCCGCACGTGTTGTCGGCGCTCGCGCAGGGCGACGAAACGCATGTCGGCGCGCGCGTCGATCTGTATGCGAGCAGCGTGCGCAGTCATTGGCGTAACGCGCTGGCGCAGGCTTATCCGGTGTTGCTGGCGCTGGTGGGTGCCGACTATTTCGATGCACTTGCAATCGCTTATGGCCGCGTGCATCCGTCGCGCGGCGGCGATCTCAACGGTTTCGGCGCGGCGCTGGGCGAATTTATCGGACGCTACGTAAAAGACCCGCAGTTTCGCTATTTCGCCGATGTCGCGCGGCTCGAATGGGCGCTGCATCTCGCGTATTTCGCGCGCGATGCAGCGATTCTGACACCGGACGAATGGCAAGCAATGGATGGCGCAACGCTGCTCGGTGCGCGGCTCGCTACGCATCCGGCTTGCGTGGCGATCGCGTCGGGCTGTCCGGCTGCGGAGATCTGGCTCGCGCATCGACCGGGCGGCGTGTTTCCGCAGAAGCTCGATACGCGATCGTGGTGTGTGACGGTGCGGCCGTTATGGCGGCCTTCGGTGCTCGTCCACAGCGAAGCGGCGCATGCGGCTTTCGTTGCGCTTCAGCACGGCGCGACGCTCGATACCGCACTCGATGCCGCGTTTGCATTGGACCCGGCGTTCGACTTCGCCGCGCAATGGCAGCGCTGGATTGCAGCGGCTGCGATCACGCGGCGTATCGATTGATGCGTCAGACTTGCGCCAGCGCTTCGCGCGCGACGCCGCGCGCATCTTCCTGACGCATGCGCGTGACGAGGCCGAGTGCGCAGAACAGCGTAATCAGCACATGCACGACGCCCAACGCGACGACCGACAGAATCGTGCCGGTTGCGCCGAGCAGATACTGGCCGAGAATCGGCGTCGTACCGGCGAACAGCATGCCGCAGATCTGATACGACAGCGAGATACCCGTGTAGCGGACCTGAACCGGAAACGACTTCGCGAGAATGCCGGCCATGGCCGCGTAGTACAGCGAGTGCGGAATCGACGCGAGCGCCATCCCGACCATCGCGAGTTTGGTCGAGCCGGTCGAGATCAGCGAAAACATCAGCGGCAACGCGATGATTTCCGGCACCAGCATGTAAATGACCGCTTTTTTAAGGTCTATTTTCGATGCGAGCACGGCGCCGAACGGTTGCACGAACAACTGAACGATGATCGCAAACGTAATCACGCCGAGAAATTGCGTGCGGTCGAAACCGATACTCGTCACCGCCCACGACAACGCAAACGTGGTCTTGAAGTACGTCGCCGACAACGCGATCACGCATGCGCCGACACCCATTGCAACCAGCCCTTTATGGCTGCGGAACACTTCGGCGATCGGCAGTTTTTCGACCTTGTTGGTGTCCTTCAGCGCCTGCATCGCGGGCGATTCCTCGACGCTCATCCGGATGATCATGCCCACGGCGACGAGTGCGGCCGAAAACAGAAACGGCACGCGCCAACCCCAGGTCATGAACTCGTGATCGGGCAGCATCGAGATCAGCAGGAACGCGACCGTCGCGAGCAGATTGCCTGCGGGCGAACCTTGTTGCGCGAACGCCGAGTAGAAAATTTCCTTGCCCTTCGGCGCATGTTCGGACGACAGCACGACCGCGCCGCCCCATTCGCCGCCCATCGCAATGCCTTGCAGCAGACGCAGCAGGATCAGCAGCACGGGCGCGACCAGCCCGACCTGGTTGTACGTGGGCAACAGACCCATGCCGGTGGTGCAGCAGCCCATCAGCATCAACGTGATGATCAGGGTTTTCTTGCGGCCGACCTTGTCGCCCATATGACCGAAAATGATGCCGCCGATCGGGCGAGCGAGAAAGCCCACCCAGAACGTCGCAAATGCAGCCAGCGTGCCGGCGAGCGCGGAGGTCGTCGGGAAGAAAATCTTGCCTAGCACGAGGGCCGCAGCCGTGCTGTACGCGTAGAAGTCATACCACTCGATCGTGGTGCCGACGAAGGACGCAATCCCCGCTTTGCGGGCATTCCGGTGCTGTGTTTCGAGCGCTGTCGCGTTCATGTCGTCTCCTGGGTTCAGGCGTTCCCCGCGTCGTCGATCCGACGCGGGTTCACCGAACGGTACAAAAATGTTCGCATAAAGAACATGACTTCTTTAAGCGAACCGAAAGGCGCGAATGTAAATAGCGTCTGACGAATGCGTCAATTCAGGGATAACCCTTGTTGATTCAAGGGCGTGCTGCGACGTGCCGCGAAGCGTCGTAAGGGAGTCGTAGGTGTAAACCCGCGACCTATTGCCACATTGCTGTCGAAATGCCGATAATATTCTCATGGATGTGAAAACTGCAGTGCGCGTCTTCGATGTGATCAACCTCTTTGCCGAAGTCAGGCAACCGATGATCTACAGCGAGATCGCGCGTCGAACTGAGATTCCGTTGTCCAGTTGTCATGCGCTTTTGCAGACGATGGTCGCGA
The DNA here is from genome assembly GCF_028283785.1 of Paraburkholderia sp. Classification (GTDB taxonomy): domain Bacteria; phylum Pseudomonadota; class Gammaproteobacteria; order Burkholderiales; family Burkholderiaceae; genus Paraburkholderia. The sequence continues at coordinate 106,381 of NZ_JAPWKB010000021.1, forward strand.
AGGGTTACCTGTATGCGCCGGGCGTGAAGGCCGGTTATTACCCGACGCAGCGTCTGCTGCACGTGGCGCGCGACATCTGTAGCGAAGATCCGTTGACGCTGCTGTTTCAGCCGCTGCTGAGCGCATTGCGCGACGCGACCGGCGAGACCGCTGCGCTTGCGACCCTCGCGGGCAATCGGGTGGTGTATCTGGACGTGATGGAATCGCGCCAGAAAATCCGCTACAGCGACGAACCCGGCGGCTTTATGTACGTCCACGCGAGTGCGGCCGGCAAGGCCTTGCTCGGCGCTTTGGCGCCGGACGCGCGCCGCAAGCTGCTGGACAGTTGCGAGCCGCTGACGGCATCGACGGATGGCTCGGTGATCGATCGCACGACGCTCGAACAGGAAGTCGAGCAGGGCGTGGTCAATGGCTGGCACCGTTCGACTGGCGAAAACGTCGAGGACGTCGCGGGTCTTGCGCGCGGTTTCCTGATTCACGGCGAAGCGTTCGCGTTGGTGATCGGCGGCCCGAAGGCGCGTCTGTTGAGAAATGAAGAGCACGCGGTCGATGCGCTGCTCAGGATCTACGGGGACATTCCGCAAGGCCTGCTTGCGTGAATTCAGCATGACGTCTGCACGGCGTCATGGTCCACACCGTTCAGGTCGTTCGAAGAAGCAAGACTGAAAGGATGTCGGCATGCGCTGGAAGAACAAACCGGAGGGCGCCAACTGGGGCGCTTTCGGTGACGACGATCAACTCGGGCGTCCCAATCTGATCGGCTCGCAGCAGGTGATGGCCGGTGCGCGCGAGATTCGCGCCGGACTGACCTTCTGTCTGTCGTTGCCGCTCGATTTTCCCGGCGACAACAAGCTCAACGTGCGGCGTCATCCGCCGGTGCTGCGTCCTACGTTCAAGGACGGCATGCCGTATGTGAACTTCCCGTTCGCACGCAACGAAGCGGGCGCCACCGACGTCGTCAGCGACGATCAGGTGTTGCTGAGCCTGCAGTATTCGACCCAATGGGACTCGCTCGCACACGTCGGCGCACGCTTCGACGCGGACGGCGACGGCATCGCGGAAAGCGTCTACTACAACGGGTTTCGCGCGAATGCGGACATCGTCGGACCGATCGACTATCGCGCCGACGACAACTTCGCGCCGCACGCGTGCGGCGGCGAACACAGCCACGCCGACGTGCTCGGCATCGAAAATCTCGCGGTCAAGGGCATGCAGGGGCGAGGCGTGCTGGTCGATCTGGCCGCGCATTACGGTCGCGAGCATCGCACGGTCGGCTATGACGACCTGATGTTTGCGATCGACGCCGATCGCGTCGAAATCGAATCCGGCGACATGCTGGTGTTGCGTACCGGCTTCGCGGAAATGGTGCTTGAAATGAACCGCACGCCCGACGAAGCCGTGCTCGGCAGCCATTGCTGCGCGCTCGACGGACGCGACGGCAAGCTGCTGCAATGGATCACCGATTCCGGTATCGCCGCACTCGCCGCCGATAACTACGCGGTCGAACGCTACCCGGCGCGGCCGCCCGCGACGCCCGGCGATCATCCGTTGATGCCGCTGCATCATCACTGTCTGTTCAAACTGGGTTTGCCGCTCGGCGAACTCTGGTACCTACGCGATCTCGCGACGTGGTTGCGCGCCAATGGCCGCTCACGTTTCATGCTGACCGCGCCGCCGCTGCGCCTGCCAGGAGCAATGGGCTCGCCGGTCACGCCGATCGCCACCGTTTGAGCATGCCGCGCGGTCGCGCGGCCGTCTTTTTACTTCCAGTCACTCCAGTCACGGAATCATGGCCAAAGAACGAGTTTTGATCACCGGCGGTGCCGTCGGGATTGGCGCCGCCTGCGCGGAACGTTGCAAGGCAGACGGCTACGAAGTCGTCGTGATCGATCGCATGGGCGACGGTCTGATCGCCGATCTGTCGGACCCGCAAGCAACGACGCATGCACTCGAACGCGCGCTTGCGGGCGGCCCGATCACGCGGCTGATCAATAACGTCGGCCTGGTCGTCCCCGCCGACGCGGCGAGCCAGACGCTCGACGAACTGGATCGCGCGTGGTCGCTGAACGTGCGCACGTCGCTGCAATGCATGCAGGCGCTGTTGCCGGGCATGAAGGCCGCAGGCTTCGGGCGCATCGTGAACATGTCGTCGCGCGCGGCGCTCGGCAAGGAATTGCGCACCGCGTATTCCGCAACCAAGGCGGCGCTGCTCGGCATGACGCGCGTGTGGGCGCTCGAACTCGGCGAGTTCGGCGTGACCGCGAACGCGATCGGTCCCGGCCCGATCCGCACGGAACTGTTCGACCGCGCGAATCCGCCCGGCGCGCCGCGTACCCAGGCCATCATCGACAGCGTGCCGGTGAAGCGGGTCGGTACGCCCGACGACGTCGCGCATGCCGCGTCGTATCTGCTCGATGCGCGCAGCGGCTTCGTGACCGGCCAGGTGCTGTACGTCTGCGGCGGCATGACCGTCGGCGTCGCGGGAGTCTGACGATGAGCGGGCAGTCGGCGCGACGCGCGGGGATTATCGGCGGCGGCAGTATCGGCATCGCGTTTGCGGTGGTGTTTGCCAAGGCGGGCTGGCGGGTGCGGCTGTTCGATCCGGCTGCCGCACGACGTGACGTGGCGCATGCGGAGATCGTGCAACGGCTCGACGAGTTGACCCGTTTCGGCCTGCTCGACGAAGCCGCGTCCGAAGTTGCGGCGCGCGTGGAAATCGTCGCGTCGCTCGACGCCGCCGCTGCCGGCGCGGATCTGATTCAGGAGTGCGCGCCCGAGCGCGAAGACATCAAACGTGATCTGTTTATCCAGCTCGATCGTGCTGCGCCCGCGCACGCGATTCTCGCGAGTGCGTCGTCGTTTCTCGCGACGTCGAAGTTTGTCGACGACACGTTGCCGGGTCGCGCGCGATGTCTCGTCGCGCATCCGGGCAATCCGCCCTACCTGATTCCCGTAGTGGAAATCGTGCCCGCGCCATTCACCGACGAAGCCGCGATCGACCGCGCCGTGGCGTTGTTCCGCGATGCCGGACTCAAGCCGGTGCGCGTCGCGAAGGAAGTGGAAGGTTTCGTGTTCAACCGTCTGCAAGGCGCGGTGTTGCGCGAGGCCTATTGTCTGGTGCGCGATGGCGTGGCGTCGGTGGACGATATCGACACCGTGATGCGCGAAGGACTCGGCTTGCGCTGGTCGGTGATCGGTCCGTTCGAAACCGTCGATCTGAATACGCGCGGCGGGATCGCATCGCACGCGCAAAAGATGGGACCGTCGTACGCGCGCATGGGCGCGGAACGCGGTCAGGACGATCCGTGGACACCGCAACTCGTGGCCGGCGTCGAAGCCGCGCGACGCGAAAGCTTGCCGCTCGACGAGTGGGATCGACGCGTCGCATGGCGCGACCGCGCATTGATGAATCTGGCCCGGTATCGCAAGGAGCAGGCGCAAAACGATTCCTGAATTCGCCCGCCGCCGCGCGGGCCCGTGCATGACCCGATAACTATATTCGACCTGAAAGAAGAGACAGTCACATGCAGAAAATCACCGCATTTTTCACCGAACTGATGCGCCGGTATTTGCCGGACCCGTTCGTGTTCGCTATCGGCCTGACCTTGCTGACGATGGTGCTGGCCGTGCTGGTTCAAGGGCAGGCGGTGACCGCGCTGGCCGCGAGCTGGGGCAAGGGCTTCTGGGCGCTGCTGGCGTTTACGACGCAAATGGCGGTGATTCTGGCCATGGGTTACGTGCTGGCGACCGCACCGTTGACCGAGCGTTTCCTCGATCGCGTCGTCGCGAAGGTGCACGATCCGCGCATGGCCGTGATCGTCGCGACGCTGGTGGGCGGAATCGGCAGTTATCTGAACTGGGGCTTCGGTCTGGTGATCGGCGGGATCGTGGCGCGCAAGCTCGCGATGAGCATCAAGGGCGTGCACTATCCTTTGATCATCGCGTCGGCGTATAGCGGTTTTACGCTTTACGGGCTGGGTTTGTCGGCGAGTATTCCGGTGCTGATCTCGACCAAGGGTCATCCGCTCGAAGCGCAAATGGGCGTAATTCCGCTGTCGGAAACGATCTTCTCGCCGACCATGCTGATCACGAGTCTGGTCGTGATCGTCACGCTGCCGCTGCTCAACGCATGGCTGCATCCGAAGCCGGGTCAACCGGTCACGGAAATCGATCTCGCCCTCCAGGCGGAATCGAAAGCGGCCGCGCCGGTCGTGGACGTCGAAGACGGCAACACGTTTGCCAGCCGTCTGAACAACAGCCGCCTGCTGAGCTACCTGATTGGTGCGATCGCCGTGGCCTACGTGGTGCTGTATTTCCGCGGCGGCGGTTCGATGGACCTGAACCTGATCAACTTCATCATCCTGTTCCTCGGCATCATCCTGCTGGGTACACCGATCCGTTACGTCGAAAAGCTGAATGAAGGCATTCGCACGATTGGCGGGATCATTCTGCAATATCCGTTCTACGCCGGGATCATGGCGGTGATGGCGTCGTCGGGGCTGGTCAATACCTTGTCGGCTTACTTCGTGAAGATCGCGACGCCTGCAACGCTGCCGTTCTGGGGGCTCATCAGCTCGTTCGTCATCAACTTCTTCGCGCCTTCGGGCGGCGGTCACTGGGTGATTCAGGGGCCGTTCATGATCGAAGCGGCGAAGACGATCGGCGCGTCGGTCGGCCATACGGCCACCGCGGTGATGCTCGGCAATGCATGGAACGACCTGGTTCAACCGTTCTGGATCCTGCCCGCGCTCGCGCTGTCGAAGCTCAAGCTGAAGGACATCATGGGTTACACCGTGATCATGATGGTCTGGATCGGTATCGTGTATACGGTTGCGATTCTGGCCTGGGGCTAACGCCGCCGGGTTACTTACTGACGCCGGGACGCTGCCGAACAGGCGCGTCCCGGCGATGTTTTTTCTCATTGGAGAGTGAAGATGCTGTTTCTCGTTCACATGCTGGTTCAGATTCCCGTCGATGCCGACAAGGCTTTTACCGATCGCCTGAAGGCCGAAGAAAAGGCGTTCTCGCAAAAGCTGCAGACCGAAGGCAAGTGGCGGCATTTGTGGCGCGTGGCGGGACAGTATGCGAACTACAGCGTGTTCGACGTCGAATCGAACGACGAACTGCACAACCTGCTCAGCGCGCTGCCGTTGTTTCCGTATATGGCCATCGACGTGACGCCGCTCGCGCAGCATCCGTCGGCGATTGCACAAAACTGACCGGAGCCGCGCATGCCGTACATCATCGAAACCTTCGACAAACCGGGTCATGCCGAAGTCCGCACGCGCGAACGCGGCGTACACCTGGCGTTTCTCGCGGACCATAGCGACCTGCTGCTGGCCTGCGGCGCAAAACTGAACGACGACGGCACCAACGCGGGCGGCGGTTTCTATGTCGTCGATCTGGACAGCCGCGAGGCGGCCGAACGTTTTATCGAACAGGATCCGTTTTCGAAGGCCGGTCTGTTCGAGCGCGTGACGATCACGCGCTGGCGCAAGGCCTATGTCGCGGGCACCTGCTATCTGTAGGCGTTGTAGACGCTGTAGCGGCATACGCAAACGCGGGGACCGGCGTAAACTGCACGCTCTGCATTGAAGGAGCGTGTTCGTCATGAAAGCCGTCCAAGTCGGTTCACCCGTAACGCTGGATACCCTGAAGCTCGTCGATCTGCCCGATCCGGGTCAGCCCAACGCGGGCGAGATCCGGGTTCGCATTCACGCGAACTCGCTGAATTTCCACGACTACGCGGTCGTCAAGGGCATGATTCCCACGGCGCAAAACCGCATTCCGATGGCCGACGGCGCGGGCGTCGTCGAAGCGGTCGGTGCGGGCGTCACGGCATTCAAGACCGGCGACCACGTCGTGTCGTGCTTCTTCCCGTTCTGGGAAAACGGCCCGCCGCCGATCGCCGATTTCTCGACCACACCCGGCGACGGCGTAGACGGTTACGCACGCGAAGCGGTGGTGCTCCCCGCGCACTGGTTCACGCGCGCGCCGAACGGCTATAGCCATGCCGAAGCCGCGACGCTGACCACGGCGGGTTTGACCGCCTGGCGCGCACTCGTGGTGGACGGTCAGTTGAAAGCCGGTGAAACCGTGCTGTTGCTCGGCACCGGCGGCGTGTCCATTTTCGCGTTGCAGATGGCAAAGGCGATGGGCGCGTCGGTGATCGCCACGTCGTCGTCGGATGCGAAACTCGCGAAGCTGCGCGCGCTCGGCGCGGACCATACGATCAACTACAAAACCAATCCGGAGTGGGGCGGCGCGGTGCTCGAACTGACGGGCGGACGCGGCGTCGATCACGTCGTCGAAGTGGGCGGTCCCGGCACGTTGCCGCAATCGATCACCGCATGCAAGATCGGTGGACATATCGCGCTGATCGGCGTGTTGACCGGCCGCGGCGGTCAGGTGCCGACGGCGGCGTTGATGGCGAAACATCAGCGGCTGCAAGGGCTGATCGTCGGAAGCCGGCACGAACAGCTGGAGATGATTCGTGCGCTCGAAACCACCGGCATCAAACCGGTTATCGACAGCACCTTCGAACTGGCGAATCTCGCCGACGCATTCCGGCACGAAGAAGCCGGCGCGCACTTCGGCAAGATCTGCGTGTCGATCTGAACGTGAGCGAGTAGCGCCTGACGCCTGGCGCTTTAGCCTGATGCCCTGGCCGGACACGGATCGAATCGTGTTCCGTCAGGGCATTTTTATTGCCGCTCAAAAGCGGTCGATCATTCCAAGTTGCACGCCGCGAACCGGCGCGCCTGGATAAGCGGGCGTGAGTCCCGTCACGTTGACGCCGCGCAGCGTGAATTCGGCGTCGCCATGATTGCGCAGCATTGCGGCGCTCGCATACAGCATCAGTTTCGGCGACACGTCGTACTCGCATGCGGCGCTGAACTGATCGGCGTTGTTGTCGGCTCCCGACCGGTCGCGCATATACGTGTAGCCCAGCGACGCCCGGAAGCGCGTCGAAATCGCGTAGCGCGCCGAGACGGACATGCCGTCGTCGTGATAACGCGGTGAGCCGCCATCGCCATTGAAGTACGACACGAACGCCGTGGTCTTGCCGATCCGGTACGACACACCGCCCAGATTCGCGCGCAGTCCCGTGTCGCCGTGCGTCTGCTGATGCGCATACGACACGCGGAACGGACCATTGCGATATGCGAACGTCTCGTAGTTGCCGGACAGCCCGTTGCCATCGCCGCTATCGCGCATGGCGACCATCAAGGTCGTCGTAAAACCATGAAAGTTCGGCGACAGATACGTCAGGCCGTTGTCGGTGTACGGCGTGATCTTCGACAGGTTGTTCAGCCCGGACGCGATCGTGCCCGCGCCGAACGCGTCGAGTTGTCCCTTGAACGGGATGTAGATCGGCGAATACTGGCGACCCATCCGCAACTCGCCCCACGGCGCACCGACACCGATCCACGCCTGCCGGTTGAACAGCGTGCCCGCAGTTGCCAGCGTGCCGTCGGCGGAGCTGAAACCGTTCTCGATGTCGAACAGGATCTTCGTATCCGCGCTGATCTGTTCCGAGCCGCGCAGGCCGACGCGCGAGCCGCGATACGCGCCGGAATCCATCCGTGGCGTCCACGACGAACCGGGATTGGTCACTTCGATACTGGTGTCGATCACGCCGTATAGCGCGACCGAACTTTGCGCGTGCGCGTATTGCGCACCCGTGCCGAGCGTCAGCAACACCGCCGCCGCGCAGACGGGTCGCTTGCGCGCGCGGTTGGGCGTACGACAGGAAAAAGAGGGAATCAGACGCATGACTTCGTTGCCTCGCGGGCGAACCATAAAAGCGGCCGCGCCGCACAAGATTGCGCGGCGCGGCCGGGGCATCGCGCGCGACGTTTGCACGTACGCGCGATGTGAAACGATCAGTTGTCGGCGCATCCGACGATCGATTGTCGCATGCGCTGTTTCGGGCGAGCCACGCTTTCGCGCGCTCGCCCGATGGTGTTACAAGGCTTACTTCTTGTCAGGCAGCGCGTAGGCGATCAGGTAGTCGCCCAGCTTCGTGCCGAACGAGCCGTGACCACCGGCTGCGATCACCACGAACTGCTTGCCGTTCGCTTCGTACGTCATCGGTGTGGCCTGGCCGCCTGCGGGCAGGCGCGCTTCCCACAACTGGTCGCCGGTGTTCGTGTTGAACGCGCGGATATAGTTGTCGGCGGTGGCGCCGATAAAGAACACGTGACCGGCCGTGGTCATCGGGCCGCCGAGCATCGGCATACCCATCTTGAACGGCAACGGCAGCGGCGAGCTGTCACGCACCGTACCGATGCGCTTCTTCCAGACAATCGCGTTGGTCTTCAGATCGACCGCCGAGATGTAGCCCCATGCCGGTTGCTTGCACGGCAAGCCGAGCGGCGACAGGAACGGATTCAGCTCGACACCGAACGGCAGACCATATTGCGGCTGGATACCTGATTCAGTGCCGCTGCCGCCCTTGTCGTTGGCACCCGGTTCGATCGGGTTGCCCGGACCGCGCGGGATCAGCTTCGACACGAACGGCAGTGCGATCGGGTTGGCAATCGCAACCTGACGATCGGTATCGACCGCGAGGCCGCCCCATTCGAACATACCCAGGTTGCCCGGGAATACCAGCGTGCCCTTTTCCGACGGCGGCGTGAACGTGCCGTCGTAGTCGAGGCGCTGGAAGATCACGCGGCAGACCAGCTGGTCGAACATCGTTGCGCCCCACATATCCGCGCCCGTGAGCTTCTTGCTCGGACGGAACGTCAGATCGGAGTACGGCTGCGTCGGCGACACGTGATCGCCCTGCGCGGCACCTTGCGGAACCGGCTTTTCAGGCGCCGGCACGATCGGCTTGCCGGTGCGACGGTCGAGCACGAAGATGTTGCCGGTCTTGGCCGGCGCGTACACGGCCGGCACGACATTGCCCGACTGGTCGGTGATGTCGGCGAGCGTCGGCTGCGCGGGCAGGTCCATGTCCCACAGATCGTGGTGGACGGTCTGGTAGAACCACGCCAGCTTGCCGGTGGTCGCGTTCAGCGCGAGCAGGCCGCTTGCGAAGCGCTCCTGTTCGGGCGTGCGGTTGCCGCCCCAGATGTCCGGCGTGGTCACGCCCATCGGCAGATAGACCAGGTCGAGCTTCGCGTCGTAGACCGACGGCGCCCACGAGTTCGGCGAGTTGAACGAGTAGTGCTGACCTTCGCCGAGCACGGCGCTCGGATCTTTCGCGCCCGGATCGAATGCCCACAGCAGCTTGCCGGTGTTGACATCGAAACCGCGAATCACGCCGGACGGCTCGCGTGTCGAGTAGTTATCCTCGACCGCGCCCGCAACCACGATCACCTTGTCGGTGACGACGGGCGGCGACGTCGGTTCATATTGACCGGCGGTCGTGACCGGCTGGCCCGCTTGCAGATCGAGATCGCCATGATTGCCGAAGTCCGGGCACAACTGGCCGGTCTTCGCATCGAGCGCGTACAGATGGCCGTTGTTGACCGGCAGGATCACGCGACGTGCGCAGATCGCCGGCGTCGTGGCCGTCGCAGCCGACGTCTGGCCGTTGTCGCCGGTGCTGGCAGGCGTCGCCGCAGCGGCGCTGTCGGACGCGCTGCTTGCCGCATCGCTCGCGGCAACCGGCGCCGCGCTCGTTGCAGCGGCTGCAACGGTCGAGTCGTGATACGACACGCCGCGACACGTCACGTGCTGGAAGCTCGGATCGGTCTTCAGCTTCGGATCGAAACGCCACACTTCCTTACCGGTCGCTGCGTCGAGCGCGAACAGGATCTGGTGCGGCGAGCACAGATACAGCATGTCGCCGACCTTGATCGGCGTGACTTCGTCGGTGATTTCGCCTGGATCGGTCGAACGCTTCATGTCGCCGGTGCGGAACGTCCACGCCACTTGCAGATCTTTCACGTTGTCCGCGGTGATCTGCTTGAGCGGCGAGTAACGCGTGCCGTGTTGCGTGCGGCCATAAGCAGGCCAGTCGGCGTCGGACGGCGAAGCGGCCGCGCCGGACGCGGCCGTAGCGGCGTCGGCGGTGCTCAGCGTGCCGTTGATCTCTTGCGGGTCGTTGAAGACCGCATACGCAAGCACGATGACGCTGATGACCAGCGACGCGCCGAGAAGGGTCGCCGCGGATTTGGCCGGTGCGATAAAGCTGCGATAGACGAACGGCAGCAACAGCCACACGCCGAAAATCACCAGCACGTCGAGACGCGGTGCGAGCGCCCAGAAGTCGGTACCGACTTCCCACAACGACCATACGATGGTGCAAAGCAGCAGCAACGCATAGAGCCCGAGCGCGAGCGGCTTGCGGCGCTGGATGAGCACGGCCACCGCAAGCATGAAAATACCGGCGACGACGTAATACAGCGACCCGCCGGTCGCCGTCAGCCAGACGCCGCCGACCAGCAGATACAAGCCGGATAACGCAGCGAACAGGACACTCAGGAGACGGGCTACGTCTAATGATGCACGCTTCTGCATGATGTAGACCTCTTGAAATTCTATAAGGTTGAGACTGCCGGGGCGTCACAGATAACGCGTGAAACCTGCCGCATCTGTATGCCCCAGTGAAAAAAGCGATCTGCGATACGTTGCACGACCGCTGCATTAGCACTGCTCGTTCCTGCCCCGTCGCACAGTGTGCAACGGATGGGCCAAACGGGTACTAGAACGTGTGCATCATCCCGATGTACGCACCCGTCTGCGATTCGCCGGCCATCGGACTGGTGGACGAATCGGAGTCGCGGGCATTCGCGAATACCGAGAACGTGCCGCGCGAACTGTTGCGCAGATACGCGACCGTGCCGTACAGGAACGTGCGCTTACTCAGGTTATAGGTCGTGCTGAGCGCATAGAGCATCGCGTGGCTGGACGGATCGTGCGACGCATCGCCGGCGCCGTCGCCGACCTTGATGTAAAAGCCGGCGGCAGTGACTGCCCAGCGCTGATCGGCCTGATACGTTGCGCCGAGCCAGTAGTGATCGGCGCTGTCGGCGACGCCTGCGGGGCTGTCCGGTGCCGAATAATGCGTGTAAGCCGCCTGGAACTTGAACTTCTGCACGCGCACGTTCGCGCCGACGAAAAACTCGCGCGACGACGTGAAGATATTGCTGAACCGGCCGTTCGAGTCGCGCAGTTCATCGTAGATGCCGCGTACGTCGACTACAGGAGAATGGTAGGTCAGCATGACGCCGTCGGAGCGGCCAAAATCATCCGATGCGCCACGGTTGAAACCGTTCGTCTGGTTGCCGAATGCGTACTGACCTTGCACGTCGAAACCGCCGATCACCGGGCTGTGATATTCGACGTTGTTGCTCGATTGCTGCCAGTTGCGGCCGCGCACCAGCGACGCCGACGACACCGCCTGCTGCACCATCGGGTCGAATTCCCACACGCCGTCGCTGTCGATGAACAGGTTGCGGCCGGCTTGCACCTGACCCCAGGTCTCGTCCTTCAAACCCACGAACGCGCGCCGCGAGAACATCTTGCCGCCGCCGCTCGTGCCGTCCATCACCTGCAACGCGGTTTCGAGGTTGAACAAGGTGGACAGGCCGCCGCCGAGATCTTCGGTGCCGCGCAAACCCAACATGCTGGTGCCCCAATCACCGCCTTCCGCGCTCCAGCGGCTCGCATTGCCGCCGGTCGCGTTGGCGACGTGATTCAGGTATTCGATGCCGCCATCGAGGCGGCCGTAAAGCGTGACACTCGTTTGCGCATACGCGGCCGGTGCGGCCGCGAGCAGCAAACTGATCGTTCCAAGGCGTAATTTCATGAACCTGCTTTCCGCAGTGAATGACGTTTTAATGAGCGAGGCGTTGGATCGCCGCAGACCACGTTGCTGCCGCGCGAGGCGTCGAAGCCAGCGCAGTCAAGACAACGCGGCAGAGTCGCCATAGGCTGCTTTCGCGAACGGCATTATAGTTGGAACCGGTTCCAAACAGCGTCCGAATGTCGCAATGGACTGCATCCTACGCTGTAACGATCGCGCTGAAAGTCGGCAATCCTTTTAATGGTTCTGTGTGGATTTGCCGGATTTTCAGCGCGAAAGACGGGCGATTGCCCGAATTTAAGTATGGCGTGCTAGTGAGTCTTCGCGATGCGCGCCGCGACGGCCTTGCCGACTTCGGCCGTGTTGGCGTTGCCGCCGAGGTCGCCGGTGTGCGGACCTTCTTTCAGCACGCTTTCGATGGCCGACAGGATCGCGTCGTGTGCTTCACGCTCGACGCCTTTGCCGTGGCCGAGGAAGTCGAGCATCATCGCCGCCGACCAGATCATCGCGACCGGATTGGCGATGTGCTTGCCGGCGATGTCAGGCGCCGAGCCGTGAACTGGTTCGAACAGCGACGGGAAATTGCGCTCGGGATTCAGGTTGCCCGACGGCGCAATGCCGATCGTGCCGGTGCAGGCCGGGCCGAGATCCGACAGGATGTCGCCGAACAGGTTGGAGGCGACGACCACGTCGAAGCGGTCCGGGTTCAGCACGAAGCGCGCGCACAGAATGTCGATGTGCTGCTTGTCCCACGTGATCTCCGGATAGCGCGCGGCCATTTCGGCGGCGCGCGCGTCCCACCACGGCATGCTGATCGAGATGCCGTTGCTTTTGGTCGCGACGGTGATTTTCTTCTCGCGACGCTGCGCGAGTTCGAACGCGAACTTCAGCACGCGCTCGGTGCCGTGACGCGTGAAAATGGCCTGCTGCATCACCACTTCGCGCTCGGTGCCTTCGAACATCGTGCCGCCCACCGACGAATATTCGCCTTCGGTGTTTTCGCGGACGATCATGAAATCGATATCGCCTGCCTTGCGTCCTGCGAGCGGTGACGGCACGCCTTCGAACAGACGCGCGGGGCGCAGATTGATGTACTGGTCGAACTCGCGGCGGAACTTCAGCAGCGAGCCCCACAGCGAGATATGGTCCGGCACGCGATCGGGCCAGCCGACCGCGCCGAACAGGATCGCATCGCAATCCTGCAGTTGCGCTTTCCAGTCGTCGGGCATCATCTGACCGTGCTGCTCGTAGTAGTCGCAGCTCGCCCATTCGATGTGGCGGAAATCGAACTGGATGCCGAAGCGCTGACTGATAGCTTCGAGTGCGCGCAAACCTTCGGGCATCACTTCGACGCCGATGCCGTCGCCGGGAATCACGGCGATCCGGTAAGTGCTGGTCATGAAATCTCCTTGATGGTTGCAGATCGCATCTTATCGCGTGCCTGATTGGATTGATTGCATCGGTGCACGCTTTCGGGGTGACGATGCACCATCGCTTGGCGTCGGCGTGCGATCGCTGTGCGTATCGGACGTTCTGGCGCGTTGCGAACGTAGTCGAGTGTCGCGCACGACGCTCGTCAGTCCGGAAATTCCCGAACGCGTCGCCGTCTTTCCATTTTATTGATTGCGTAGTGATCGCATGATCGCGTCGTCTGATTGGCATACCTGTTGCGATAAAGCACTCGCATCGTCAGCAGAGATTCCGCGTCGCGACCCGTTTAGTCAATCAGGAAAGATCATGTCAAAGCCACTCAGTGAAATCGAGCCACGCCCTTCGAATGCGAGCCACTTCAGCGTGCTGATTGTCGGCGGCGGACAGGCGGGTCTGTCCGTCAGCTACTTTCTTCAGCAAGCGAATATCGATCATCTGGTCGTCGAAAAAGAGACCGTGACGCATACGTGGCGCAACCAGCGATGGGACGCGTTTTGTCTCGTGACACCGAACTGGCAATGCGCGTTGCCGGGGTATCCGTATCGCGGCGACGATCCGCACGGCTTTATGAAGAAGGACGAAATCATCGCGTATCTGGACGGCTTTATTGCCAGCGTCAACGCGCCGGTGATCGAGCATGCTTCGGTGGAACGGGTCACGCGCCGGATCGACGGCGTGTACACCGTCAAAACCACGCAAGGCGAATTTACCGCCGATCAGATCGTGGTCGCGTCGGGCGGCTATCACACGCCGATCGTGCCGCGGATGGCCGAGCGCCTGCCTGCGCGCATCGTGCAGCTTCAGTCGTCCGAATACCGCAATGCGGCCGCGTTGCCCGCAGGCGCGGTGCTCGTGGTCGGCTCGGGGCAATCGGGCGCACAGATCGCGGAAGACCTGCATCTGGCGGGCAAGAAAGTGTTTCTCGCGGTGGGGCAGGCGCCGCGTTGCGCACGCTTCTATCGCGGCCGTGACGTCGTGGATTGGCTCGCCGATATGCGCTACTACGATATGTCCGTCGACGAACATCCGTTGCGCGAAGGCGTACGTGACAACACCAATCACTACGTCACCGGTCGCGACGGCGGACGGGATATCGACTTGCGCCGCTTTGCGCAGGAAGGCATGGAACTGTTCGGCTCGCTCAGCGATTTGCGCGACGGCGCGCTCGTGTTCGCGCCGAATCTATCCGCGAATCTCGACGATGCCGACGACACCTACAACCGCATCAACAGCAGCATCGACAGCTATATCGAACGGCAAGGGATCGATGCGCCGACCGGTGAAGCGTATGCGCCGGTATGGCAGCCGCAAGGCGAACGCACGTCGCTCGATCTCGACGCGAGCGGCATTACGTCGATCGTGTGGTGCATCGGTTTCCGGCCTGACTTCGGCTGGCTCGACGCGCCGGTTTTCAACGGACGCGGACAGCCCGTGCATCAGCGCGGCGTCACTGGCGTGCGCGGCGTGTACTTCGTCGGCTTGCCGTGGTTGCATACGTGGGGCTCGGGTCGCTTCTCGGGCATCGCACGCGATGCGCAATACATCGTCGATGCGATCTGCGCGGCGCGCGACGTCGGCGCCGAAGCGCTGGCGGCCTAGCCGATGCAGCAATCCACGGGGCATTATCGTGCGGGCATGCCGCATCTGAGTTTGACGGGACTGTCGGAAAACTGGCTGCTGAAAGAATGCGGTCACCGTCACTGGGAAGCGCTCGCCGCCGATACGGCGCGTCGCGTGCCGGACTTTATCGCGGATGACGGACGGCGCTCGTATGCCGCATTCACCGCGCTGAGTTTGCGCGGAGCGGCGCTGGACGGTATCGACGAAAACGACACGTTCGATATCGACACCACGTTGTGCCGGGTGGGGCCGGTGCGTCATTTCAGTACGCATCGTATTGCCGGTTCGCAGCACACGGTCGCGACGCTGAGCATGATGTCCACCTTCGTCAATCGTGTCGAGGCGGGCAACAACCGGTCGGTGGTGCGCGCGGCGTTCAAGGCGCTCGCGGGCGATATCGTGCCGCTGCCGGCGGATGCCGTGACGATGAGCGAAGCGGGCAAGCGTATCCGCAATGGCGACCTGCGCGACATCGTGGATATGGCGGACATCGCGCGCGACGCATCCGGCAACGGTCCGGCCGTCACGTTCACCCCTTGTCCGAACAACGATTTCAACGGCGCGGATTTTCTGTACTTCGCGAGCTTTGCCGCGTATGTCGATCGTGCGGAATGGCAGGTTCACCGCTTTCTCAATCCGCCGCTTACCGCGCGCCGCGACATGTTTTTTCACGGCAATATCAACGTCGGCGACTCGCTCGATGTGCGCTTCTCCGCGCACGCGGTGAATGACGAGGCACTGGTTCATTGGTGCGAAATATCACGCGCGAGCGACGGCCGGAAAATTGCCGACGTCGTGACGAAAAAGCGCTGGAGACGCGAATGAACGGCAAACAAAAGTCGCGAACGATACCGCTCAAACCTCTCTATACCCGGGACGATCTTGGCGGCATCGCGCATCTCGACAGCATGCCCGGCGAAGCGCCGTTCGTGCGTGGTCCATATGCGTCGATGTACACGGAAAAGCCGTGGACGATCCGGCAATACACGGGCTACGCCGATGCAACGGATTCCAATCTCGCGTTTCGCACGGCACTGGACAACGGCGCGCAGGGCTTGTCGGTTGCGTTCGATTTGCCGACGCAGCGCGGCTACGATTCCACCGACGAAGCGGCCCATGCCGACGTCGGCATGGCGGGCGTCGCAATCGACACGGCCGACGATATGGCGCGGCTGTTCGACGGCATTCCGCTCGACCGCGTGTCGGTTTCGATGACGATGAACGGCGCGGTGTTGCCGGTGCTCGCGGCGTTTATCGTGGCGGCGCAGGAAAGCGGCGTCGCGGCGGACACACTCAGCGGCACCATCCAGAACGACATTCTGAAAGAGTACGTGGTCCGCAATACGTGGATCTACGCGCCGGAACCGTCGATGCGTATCGTCGCGGATGTCGCCGGTTATCTGGCCGAACAGATGCCGCGTTTCAATGCGTTGTCGGTGTCCGGCTATCACTTTCAGGAAGCGGGCGCCGATCCGGTGCTCGAACTTGCGCTGAGCGTTGCGAATGCGCGCGCGTATGTGACGACGCTCTGCGAGCGCGGTCGAACGGTCGATCAGGTGTGCGCGCAAATCAGTTTCTTCTTTGGCGTCGGCACGGATTTCTTCGTCGAAATCGCGAAACTGCGGGCGGCGCGCATCGTGTGGGCGCGTATCGCCGGTGAACTGGGCGCGGTCACGGCCAAAGCCGTCGCGTTGAGAATGCACTGCCAGACGTCGGGATGGTCGCTGGGCGCGAAGACGCCGCACAACAATATCGTGCGCACCGCGATCGAGGCGTTGGCGGCGGTGTTCGGCGGCACGCAATCCTTGCATACCAACGCATACGACGAGGCGCTTGCATTGCCGGACGCATCGTCCGCGCGACTCGCGCGCGACACGCAACTGATCCTCCAGCACGAAATGGGCGTCTGCGATGTCGTCGATCCGTGGGCGGGGTCGTACATGATGGAATCGTTGACCGCCGATATCGTCGCGCGCACGGAAGCGCTGATCGCGGAGATCGACGCGCAAGGCGGCGTATTGGCCGTCGTCGAATCCGGTTGGGCACAACGGCGCATCCGCGAGTGCGCGGCGACGACCCAGGCGCAGATCGATTCGGGAAAGCGCAAGATCGTCGGCGAGAACTGCTTTGAAGATCAGACTTCCGATGCGCCGTCGACGTGTCGCGAAGTGGACAACGCGCACGTTCGCGCGCTTCAGGCGGGTCGTCTCGACGATGTGCGTCGCCGCCGAAACGGCACCGCCGTGGTCGCGAGTCTCGAACGGCTGACGGCGTGCGCGCGAAGCGGCGAAGGCAATCTTCTCGCGGCGACGATCGACTGCATCCGTTTGCGTGCGACGGTCGGCGAATGCACGCAGGCGCTGGAAGTCGTATGGCCACGGTATGTGCCGCCTTCGACGCGCGGCGCGGGCCAATACGGCGACGCGCGACATGGCGACCGTGCATGGCGCGATGCGTGCGACGCGCTCGAACTGCTCGCACGTGAACTCGGTCGCCGGCCGCGCATTCACATCGCGAAGCTCGGACTGGATGGCCACGATCGCGGCGCGAAAGTCGTCGCGACTGCATTGGCCGATGCCGGTTTCGACGTCACCGAAGGGCAGCTGTTCGAGTCCGTCGCGACGACGGTGACGTCGGCGGTGGCACGGCAAGCGGACGTGATCGGCATATCGACGCTGGCGGGCGGGCATCTATCGCTGGTGCCGCAGTTGCTTGCCGAACTGGACGCGTGCGATGCGCGCATCGGCGTGATTGTCGGCGGCATCGTTCCGGCGTCGCATGTTCCGGTCTTGCTGGATCGCGGCGTGGCGCATGTGTTCGGTCCTGGCACACGGATCGAAACGGTGGTTCACGCGCTGACGGCGCTGATACGTGAGCAGCACCTGTTACGAAGTGTGGCCGTCGAAGCCGTGTGAATGCCTGTGGTATGTCCCGGCCGCTCACCACGGCACGACTCTTCCGAGGTAATCCAGGTAATGCAACCCTGAGCGTCCTTCGTAAGCGTCGATGGTGTTCAACAGGTTCGGGATGCTGTCGTCGATACTCAAACGCGCGCCGGGACCGCCCATGTCGGTGCGTACCCAACCCGGCGCCATCAGCAATAGCGTGCGGGGATCGTCGGCGTGACGGGCCGCAAAACTGCGCATGAACATGTTCAACGCGGCCTTGCTGCCGCGATAGACCTCGTAATTGCCATTGACGTTGTTCGTGACGCTGCCCTGTCCGGACGACATCACGCCAATCGTTCCGCTGGGTTTGACCAGGTCCTGAAACGCCTCGACAACTCGCATCGGGCTGAGGGAATTCGTCACCATCACGCGGATAAATTCGTCGGTCGATACGTCGGCGATGGTTTCGCGATCGTCGTTCTTGACGCCCGCATTGACGAACAGCAGGTCCAGCTTCCGGTCCGCCAGCCGCGTGCGTAACGCCGCGACCTGGTCGGGCAGCGTGATATCGACCGTCTCTATCTCCAGTGCGCCGTCCAGCTGGCGGAGCCTGTCCGTGGACGCCGCCCGTCCGGTGGCGATCACGCGCCAGCCGCGTTTGAGATATGCGTCGGTCATCGCCAGGCCGAGACCGCGAGATGCGCCGATCAGCAGGACGGTTTTTTGTGAAGTCGAGGTTTGCATGGGATCTGTTCCGATAAATGACGCAGCGAACGCAGCGTGGAAATAACGCGCGTGATGAGCGGGACGGTCCAGGCAATATAGCCACGCGTGGGACAGGGCGGAAGACGCCGCCGCTGCATTGATAACCTGCACCGGACGCCTCGTCCCGATTGGCGATGTTAGGATCGGGCATGTCCGAACCCGATCTGAATCTGCTGATTGCGCTGGATACGCTGCTTGCCGATGGAAGCGTGGCGGGCGCTGCGCGTCGACTGGGGCTGAGTGCGTCGGCGATGAGCCGAACGCTGACCCGGCTGCGTGCCGCGACCGGCGACCCGTTGCTGGTGCGCGCCGGACGCAATATGGTCCTGACGCCCTATGCCGAAGCTATCCGTGAGCGCACT
Source organism: Paraburkholderia sp. (assembly GCF_028283785.1). Classification (GTDB taxonomy): domain Bacteria; phylum Pseudomonadota; class Gammaproteobacteria; order Burkholderiales; family Burkholderiaceae; genus Paraburkholderia. The sequence goes on from NZ_JAPWKB010000021.1 coordinate 125,208, forward strand.
CACACCGCGGTTCATGACGCGCGCGCCGTGCTTCGACCTTCCGGCACGGAGCCCGATTTCCCGACGTTGCGCCGAAGCTTCACGATTCGCGCGAACGACGGCTTTGTCGAAGCATTCGGCGCGTCGCTGATCGCGGCGGCAACCGAGGTGGCACCGCACGTCCGTTTGCGTTTCGCGCCGAAACTGGAGAAAACCGCCACGCATCTGCGAGACGGATCGGCGGATCTGGAAATTGGCGTGGCGTCGGAAATGGGCCCGGAGGTGCGCCTTCAGTTGCTGTTCCGGGACCGGTTCGTCGGGGTGGTCAGAAAGGGCCATCCGCTGGAACGCGACGGCGCTGTCACCGCTGAACGCTACGTTGCGTTCGGCCATGTCGTCGCGTCGCGACGGGAACGCGCGAGCGGGCCGGTCGATGAAGCGTTGGCGGCGTCAGGTCTCGAACGCACCATCGTCGCCGTGGTGCCGGGTTTTCCGGCCGCGCTCGCTATCGCGCGCGCGTCGGATCTGATCGCACTCGTGCCCGCATCGTTTCTGGGCCTTCATGCAACGCCGCAAGCCGACGACGCGTGCGTCACGACGTTCGCTTTCGAGCTCCCCGTGGCGACGGCGCAGATATCGGTCTCGCAGATGTGGCATCCGCGTCTGGAAGTGGACCCGGTGCATCGCTGGTTGCGGCAGCTGGTGCTGTCGGTGTGTCGTCGGCAGATGCCGCTTGGAACGTCCGTAGCAAGCTGACCGTCCAGAGCGAGGGCAATTAAAGCGTCCCGTCCGGCGCGCCATCCGCACCGCCTCCCATCCGTATTGCACCCATCTGCATTGCCGGGCACGTCGCCGGGATCACGTCTGTTGTCGCCAGATCCTGCGCCGTGCCGCTAACGCGTGTCGTCGTGTCTGCTGAAAAAAAGTTATCGGCCCAAAAAAATGTGAATAGGCAGATCTTTTTGATGCCCGAATACTCGATTCATCCCAGGCACGAAGCCGACACCGCGACACGGTGCGGCCGACTGCTTGCCCACGGCAATCGCTCTCGCTCGATACCCATGACCAACCTCACCTTGCCGTCCTCCGCCGACTCCGCTGTGAGCCCGGTTCGCCGCTCGACGCCTCAATGGCGCACGATCGCCGCATGTTCGATCGGCAACGCGCTCGAGATGTACGACTTCACCGTGTACAGCTTCTTCGCGATGCTGATCGGCAAGCTGTTCTTCCCGGCCGACAGCGCGTACAGCTCGCTGTTGCTGGCGGTCGGCACGTTCGGCATCGGGTTCGTGATGCGGCCGCTGGGCGCGCTGGTGATCGGCAGTTTCGCCGACCGGCGCGGCCGCAAGGCAGCAATGACCCTCACGATTTCGCTGATGGTCGCGGGCACGCTGTGCATTGCGTGCGCGCCGACCTATGCGACGGCGGGCGCGCTCGGCACGTTGGTGATCGTCGCGGGGCGGATTCTGCAGGGCTTTTCGCTCGGTGGCGAAATCGGCGCATCGACGTCGATGCTGATGGAAGCGGGCAGCTTCGGCAGCCGCGGTTTCCGGATCAGCTGGCAGGGCGCGAGCCAGGGCTGTTCGGCTTTGCTCGGCGCGCTGACGGGCGCGGTGCTGTACGCGAGCCTGTCGCCGCTCGCGCTGGAGTCGTGGGGCTGGCGCCTGCCGTTCCTGCTCGGTCTGCTGATCGCGCCGGTGGGGCTGTATATCCGCGCGCATCTCGACGAAACGCTCGACCACACCGTCGCCGAATCGCATCCGCTGGCGACGCTGTTCTCCGCACACGGCAGCAAGATCGTGCGCGGCGTGCTGTCGATCGTCGCGGGGACGGTCGGTATGTATCTGATCGTGTTCTTCATGCCGACCTATCTGGTGCGCGTCCTGCATCTGCCGACCTCGCTGTCGCTGATGGCCGGATGCGTATCGGGCGGCACGATGTTCGTGATGAGCCTCGTCTCCGGACGTCTCGCCGACCGCATCGTGGCACGCAAGCCGATTGCGCTCACGTCCGTCGCACTCACCGCGTTGCTGGTCTATCCGGCGTTCTGGCTGATCAACGCGTATCCCGGCGTTCCGCTCGCACTGGCGGTGACGGCGATCCTGACGGCGATCAGCAGTCTGGGCGGCGCGTCGCTGTTGCTGCTGCTGATGGAGATGTTCCCGGCCGGCGTGCGTGCAAGCGGCTTGTCGGTGATCTACAGCATCGGTGTCGCGCTGTTCGGCGGCTCCGCGCAATTCATCGCGACCTGGCTGCTCGGCAAGACCGGCAACCCGCTGTCGCTTGCGATCTACATGTTCGCGTGCGGCGTGGTCGCCTTCTGCGCGATCGCAAGTCTGCCCGAGCGCGGCAGACGCGCCTGATCGCGCGGCGGACGGCAACGACGCCGTTGCATCGGTCCGGCGCTGTGTCCTGATTTTTCCAACAACACGAAGTGAATCGACATCGCGTCGGCGCGATGGGCGAGAGGACGGTTCGCGCCGTTGTCCCGACGGTTCACGACACGACATACGCAAGCGGAGATCGGTAATGAAGACGTGGAAGTGGCATGCGCTATTCGTTGCACTATGCGTCGGCGCGCCTGGCGGCGCCTACGCGGACATCACGCAGATGCAGTCGATGTACGGTTACTGGGGCGGCGGACTGGGCCCGCAAACGCTGGGCGTCGCGCCGCAACGCAGCTTCGTGACGCTGTACGGCACGATCGACACCGGCCTCAACTATACGAAGGCCGGTCCCGACACGATCGAGCGCGTGCAGTCGGGCGGCGCATTGACATCGAAGTTCGGCTTCTACGGGCAGGAATATATCGGCGATCAGTGGACGGTGCTGTTCCGCCTCGAAAACGGCTTTCTGTCCAATCGCGGCGCGGCGCAGGATTCGACCTCGCTGTTCAATCGCGCGTCGTATGTTGGGATGCAAAACCCGCACTACGGCGAACTGCTCGCGGGACGTCAGTACACGTCGGCCGGTGCGGCCGCGCTGGGCGCCGATCCGTTTCTCGGTGTCGCGCATGAATCCGTCTACACGTATTTTCTCGGCACATCGGATCTCGGTGTCGGCGCGAGCAGCGACGCGCTTGGCCGCCTGCCGAACACGTTGCGCTATATCTCGCCGCGCTTCGGGCCGTTCGGCATCGATGTGAGCTATTCGTTCAAGGGCGACCAGACCGTCGGGCCCGCCGTCCACCAGCGTTCGGCGATGGTGTCTTACGCGGACGGCCGCACCAGCGTGACGCTCGCGTTCGGCCAGAGCTGGTGCGATCCGTCGATGAGCGGCAGTTGCGCCAGCAGCACCAGCACCGTCGCGCCGACGCAGCGCACCGACACGTATCTCTCCAGCGTGATGGTCGATGTGGGCCCGTTCGTCGCGCAGGGTGCGTATATCCGCTACGTGCCAAAGATGGCAGGCAACGCGATTGCCAGTCTCTACCTGATCGGGATGCAGAAGTGGCTCGGCGTCGATCTGTTGCGCGCGACGGCGGCGTTTCGCGATACCAGCATCTCGGGCAACTACGCGTACGGCTCGACGCTCGGCATCGATCACTTCCTGTCGAAGCGCACATCGCTGTACGGCCGCGTCGGCTTGATGCGCAACGGCCCGCATTCGAGCGTCACCTACAACTACGACAGCGGATCGCCCGCGCCCGCAGCCGGACGGACCGTGACGAGCGTCACGCTCGGCGTCAACCATCAATTCTGATGCGCGTGCGTCGCGCATCCTTTTTTGCCACCCTGACTGAGGAGCATATTGTGTCGATCGACATGGTTCAAGACTTCATCGAAAGCAGCAAGGACAAGTACATACAGCTGTCCGACGATATCTGGCAATACGCCGAACTGGGTTACACCGAACAGAAATCCGCGGCCGCGCATATTGCGTTTCTGAAGTCGGCGGGCTTTACCGTACGCGAAGGCGTCGCCGGCATTCCGACGGCGTTCGTCGCGGAAGCGGGCTCGGGCGGCCCGGTGATCGGCATACTCGGCGAGTTCGATGCGTTGTCCGGGCTGACCCAGGAAAGCCTCGCGATCAGTTGCTGCCCGTCGAGCGAGATCGTCAACGGTAACGGTCACGGCTGCGGTCACCATCTGCTCGGCACGAGCGCGCATCTGGCGGCCGTCGCCGTCAAGAATGCGCTGGAGCGCAACGGCCTCGAAGGTACGGTGCGCTTTTACGGCTGTCCGGCCGAAGAGGGTGGCTGGGGCAAGACCTTCATGACGCGCGAAGGCCTGTTCGACGACGTATCGGCCGCGATCACGTGGCACCCCGGCGTCGCCAACACGATCATGAACATCGAGAGTCTCGCGGTCAAACAGGCGTATTTCCGCTTCAAGGGCGTCGCCGCGCATGCGGGCGCGTCGCCGCATCTCGGCCGCAGTGCGCTCGACGCACTCGAACTGATGAACATCGGCACGAACTTTCTGCGCGAGCACATGATTCCGGACGCCCGCGTGCACTACGCGATCACCGACGCGGGCGGCGTCGCGCCGAACGTCGTGCAGCCGAATGCAGCGGCCTTGTACATGATCCGCGCGCCGCGCAATCGCGATGCACAGGAACTGTACGAACGCGTCTGCAACATCGCGCGAGGCGCGGCGATGATGACCGATTGCGAACTGGAGATCGAGGTTCATTCGGCGTGCTCGAACCTGATCCGCAATACGACGCTGAACGAACTGATGCATGCAAAACTGAAGGAATTCGGCGCGCCGAAGTACGACAGTGCCGAGCTGGAATTCGCGGAGTCGATCCATCGCACGACGCGTCCGGACGAGATCGAGATGTCGGGGCGGATGCTGGCCGCGGCGTGGCGTCAACCGAAGGCGCTGTTCGACGGCATCGACGCGCTCGACAACGACCGGCCGTCGAAGATGGGCGGCTCGACGGACGTCGCCGACGTCAGTTGGGTCACGCCGACGGTGCAGTGCATGACCGCGTGCTTTGCATTCGGCACGTCGCCGCATTCGTGGCAGTGGGTCGCGCAGGGCAAGAGCGCCATCGCGCACAAGGGCATGGTGCTCGCGGCGAAGACGATGGCGGCCACCGCGCTGGAGTTGTACACGAATCCGCTGCTGCTCGCGGCGGCGCGCACGGAGCTGGCGGAGCGCCTCGCGGAAGAGCCGTATGTGTGTCCGATTCCGGAGGGCGTGAAGCCACCGCTGCCGAAGTCGGCGGCCTGACGGTCGCACGCGCCCGGATCGATTTTTGTCCCGCTAAGCTATGTTCCTGACCGACACGATCTGGGAGCCCTGTGAAGCTGAGACAACTCGAAGCGCTGCGGGCGGTTGCCGAAGCCGGCAGCCTTCATGAAGCGGGCCGCCGTCTGTTCCTGACGCAGCCCGCGATCAGCCGGTCCATCAGGGAACTGGAGGTCGAGCTGGGCATGCAGTTGCTGACCCGGTCGGCGAACGGCGCGACGTTGACGCCGTTCGCGCATCACATGCTCAAACGGGTGCTGGTCGTGCAGCGTGAAGTCGGGCGCATCGTCGAAGACGCGCAGACCGCGCGCGGCGAACTGGGCGGCCAGCTGACGCTCGCCGTCACGCCGCCTGCGTCGACGCGGGCGCTTGCCGACTCGCTGATCGAGCTGACCGTCGCGCGGCCGGCGGTGAAGTTGCAGGTGATCGAGTGGCGTGGCGAGAACATCGCGGACGGACTGCGCAACGGCACGATCGACGTTGCGATTTTCACGCAATACGGCGAGCCGAAGAATGCCGCGTTCGAGTGGCAGCGTTTGTACGAACTCGATGTGCAACTGACGATTGCCGCGTCGTATCAGGGCAGTGACCGGCTGTCGGTCGAGCAGATTCATACGTTGCCGTGGCTGTTGCTCGATTCGCCGGACGACGAGTCGAGCTTTGTCGCGACGCTGTTCGGCGAGTACGGACTGCCGCTGCCCGCACGAACGATGCGGTGTTCCGCGATGAATCTCTACCTCGATCTGGCGATGCAGATGGAAGCGGTGTCGGTGTTTACATCGCTGGCGATGCCGCTGTTGTCGCAACGTGCGGCGGCGGGCGAGATCAGGTTGCTGAGTCTGGTCGAGCCGCCGCCGCGGGTCGGGATGTACCTCGCTTATGCGAGTGAGGCGTTGTTGACGGCGACGGCGAGGGATTTTATCGGGCGGTTGCGGGGGAAGCTCGAGGATGGGGTGGAAGGGCGGTTGCCTGCGGGGATGCGGTATAGCGATACGGGGAAGGGGGGACGGTAGGGGAGTATTGGGGAAGAAATCAAAGACCGGGCGAGAGATTCTGGCGAGCAGCGTCAGCAGCCTGCAACGCGGCACGGTGAGCGGCGACGCGCCGTGTACAACAAACGTCGAGCAATGCCTGGCTGCGACGCTTGGACGTCACGCCCGATGCATTGCTACGGGCGAAAGCAGCGGTGCTGGACTCACCAACGCTACCAGATGAGACTTGAAGGGGGGCCGTCGCTGCGATGTGATCTTTTCAACTACATGATTGGATCTACGATCAAGCACAACGCGATCCCCCATCGCCCATCCAGGAATCCCCTCAACTCCCATGAATATCAATATCAAAGTACTTCTTTTCAATCCGCTTATACGTACCGTCTTTCAGCATCGAATCAATAGCCTGATCGACCTTCTCGCGTAACGCCGGATTATCCTTGCGAAAGCCAATGCCGGCCCCTTTGCCAAGCGTCTGCGGATCGCTAACCGCTTGACCGGCGAAGCCGTACCCACTTCCCTGCGGTGTCTTCAGAAAACCGTTGATACCCGCAAGCGCATCGGTAAACGTTGCATCGATCCGGCCTGAGCGCAGATCCGGATAGACCTGTTCCTGATTCGCGTACGACACCACGTTAATCCCCGCCGTCGCCCAATTCGCCTTCGCATACGCTTCCTGCGTCGAACCTTGAGCGACGCCAACGGCCTTGCCCCGCAACGACTGAACGGTCGGCAGCAAACCTGAACCATCTTTAGCGATCAACCGGCTCGGCGTGTTGAACAGCGGTTGCGAGAACGCGACCTGCTCTTCGCGCTTCGGCGTAATAGACATCGCCGACAAAATCGCGTCGAATTTCCTGCCTTGCAACGCGGGAATAATGCCGTCGAAACCCGTCTCGACCCACACGCAATGCATCTTCACGCGCTTGCAGATTTCGTCGCCCAGATCGATCTCAAAGCCGACGAGTTGCCCGGAAGGCGACTTCGACTCGAACGGCGCGTAAGTCGGATCGACGCCAAAACGTAACTCCGTCTGATCTTTCGCCTGCGTGGTCTGGGCGGCCAGTGCAGCCATTGCCAGCACGGCACCCAACATGATGCGTTTCATATGCGCTCCCGTTCGTGTGTTACGCCACGACGTTGTCGCCGGTGCGTGGGGTGAAATAACCGTGTCGTGCGACCGTCTTCGCGGTCACATCTTCGTCAGTGCGTCGAGTGCACGCTGCCAGATTTGCCGCGTGCGCAGCGCGATCAGATCGCGCCAGTCGGAATCGGCGGGGTAGTAGTGCTCTAGCAAAGTGGCTTTGATCCGTCGTCCGGTCGCGTCGAAAGGATCGCCATGAAGATGCAGCCAATGATCGTCGCGCAGCAACGCGTGTCCGCGCGTGCCGTCGTAGGTGCCGCATTCGATGACGAGCGGCATCAACTCCACGTCCGCAAGCTCATCGATCAGTGCCTGCGACGCATAACCGGTCGCCGTCGCGGCGACGCCGCTGTCGGACGACGCGTTCGCCGCAGTGAGGATCGTGTACAGCCAGGGACCGTACAGTGCTTGCGCGGTGTCGTGCGCGGGCACTTTGCGCTCGGCGATTGTCATCAGCATCGGATGTCCGTACGGACCCGCGCCGGTGTGCAGATCGAAGACGATGGCTGTGCGCGCGCCCGCGACATGGTCCTGCATGATCCGACGCACGGTGCGGTTGGTCCACGTCTGCTGTTTGCCACCGAAGAAGATGCCGTCCGGATGCAGGTACTGTCCCGCTTCGACGATATTGCTCACGCATGTTTCGCCGAGATCGCGTATGTGCATCGCGAATTGCTCATCCGCACGACGACGCTCCGGACCATCGAGATCGCGGCAAAGATAGATCTCGTGCAGCGCTTCGTAAGCGGTATTTGTCGGTGGCGGCCGAGAAAAGTCGATGTAGTTGCGGTTCACATCGACGTTGTCTTCATTCACCCGACGCAGCCACGCGGTGCCCCACGGATTGACGAGGTGCATGAGCACGACACAGGTGTCGTCGGGTAACGCGCGGTCCTGCAGCGTATCGAGTAACGCGATCTGACTGTCGGAGCCGTAATAGCCCTCTACGCCGTGGGTTCCCGACATCATCACGAGGCGCTTGTGCGCATCGGCGCGGCCGACGATCGCGACGTCGGTGGAAAGCGCTTCGCCGCGTGGGCCGCGCATCGGGTGAGGATAGGCGATGTGCGTCGCGTTGGCGCGCGCGGCCGCCGCGAGAAAGCGCTCGCGCTGATCGGCGAAATTCGGCATGTCGGAGAAAATGGCGCTCATTGTCGCTCCCGTATCGTGTCGGACCTGATGATGTGGCGCTGCACAGTACCCGTCGTGTGTTACACGACAAGCGGCGCGGAGTCCGTCGCGGCAACTTCGGCATCGACGAGCCGCTGCACACCGCGACGGAACTTCAGCGGTCCAGCGTCGATGCCCAGGTCGAGATTCGGTGTGCGCCGGTTCGCCATGCCTTCATGCACGGCTTCCAGAATGACGCGGTCCTCGTCGAATGCGTGGCGCACGTCCTCGTTGAACTGGCGCGACACGGCTTCGTCTTGCTGGTCGAAATTGCGCATCTGAAACCAGAAATAGCGCGTATGCGATTCGTCGATCGGCGTGATGAAGTTGTACGAATTCATCAGGAACACGTCGGGGTGCTGCGAGCCGTCGTCGCTACCTGTGCCTGTCGGCGTGAAGACGGCCTTGATGATCGCGTGCGATGGAAACCGCACCTCATAGTGCTGCTTGCGGTCGCAGCGTCCTGAGAACTTGACGAACTTCGCATAGAACGGCGCGACCTCGACATCGCGCATCCAGCGCGAGACGGTCACGCCGGCATCGCTTGCAACGGTTTTCAGGGGCTCGGCTTCACACGCGGCGTTGCCGAAAGAGCCGGGATGCACCCACGCGACGTGCGACGGATCGAGCAGGTTATCGGTCACGTACAGATAGTTGCACGCCACTGTCATCGCATCGCCTTCGTTCAAACCCCACGCGGGGTCGCCCCATTCGGGAACATCGAAGATCTGGGCGGCGTCGGCGGATTGGGCGTCGCCCATCCAGATCCAGACCAGACCGTAACGCTCTTCGACCGGATAGCTGCGGACCTGCGCCGAGCGTGGAATGCGTGCGAGGGCCGGCGCGCGCACGCATGCGCCGGCGCAGTCGAAGGTCAGGCCGTGATATCCGCATTCGATCCGGTCGCCCAGCAATCGACCCATCGACAGCGGCAGCTTGCGATGCGGGCACGCGTCTTCGAGCGCGGCCACGGCGCCCTCCGGCGTGCGAAACAGCACAACCCGCTCGCCAAGCAGTTTCAACGGCATAAGGCACTGCTGGACTTCGGCGCTGCGCGCCGCGACGTACCACGCGTTTCTGACGAACATCGCTACTTCCCCTGTATTCACCGCAACCGGGCCTGCGTGCTACGTCCCGCAGCCTTTGCATCGACTGTAGAAAATCAAAATAGAAAAGAACAGCAGGTAGAAAGTGCGATTTACTTTAGAATTTCTAAAATATCATCCCTGATCGAATTCGACATGAACACGCTCGCTCCGCTTCGCGCGATCCAGGTTTTCGAAACGCTTGGCCGTTGCGACGGTCTCGTCGAGACGGCGCGCAGACTCGACATTTCTCCCGGTGCGGTCAGTCAGCAAATCAAGCTGCTTGAAACGTCGCTTGGTGTGAAGCTCGTCACGAAAGAGGGGAGACGGCTGCGCCTGACCGCGACAGGCCGTCGATATCATGAGAGTTGTCTCGCGGCGCTCGAAACCTTGCGCATCGCGCAGGACGACATCGAACGTTCGAAAAACGTGCGCAGTCTCAACGTCAGCGCGTTGCCGTCGTTGTTATCGAAATGGCTGGCGCCGCGCATCAATGCGTGGCAAAAGACGCATCCGGACATCAACGTGTATCTGGACGGCTCGCATGCGGAGCCGTCGCCGGATGTGTATGAGATCGATTTCCGGATCAGCTACGGCGATCGTATCGATGACGCGGGCACGTCTATCGAACTGTTCCGCGATAGTGTCGTGCCGGTATGCAGTCCGCAGCTCCTGCCGCGCAAGGGCAAGGTTGCGCTGAAGCCTGCCGATCTCGCCGGGTTCGAGTTGATCGCAGTCGACTGGCTGCCGAAGTTCGCGTCGCCGCCGTCGTGGCGCGACTGGTTCGCCGCGAACGGGTTGGACACCGCGACGCTGCGCGAGCCGCATCAGGTGCATTCGCTGTCGAGCGTCGCGATACAGGCGGCGATCGACGGCCAGGGTTTCGTGCTCGCGCAGTGCTCGATGGTTGCGGACGATCTCGCAGCCGGACGGCTTTCGATGCCCGTTGCTACGGCGATTCCGTTGCCGTCGCCGTATTTTCTGAGCTGGCGCGAGAGTACTTTCGATCGCCCGCAGTGCCGGGCGTTTCATCGCTGGTTGCTTGCGCGCGCAAAGGAACAGCAGCGCAGTATCGATGAGTTGGCGCTTCGGGTTTAGGAGCGGGGGAATCGCATCAGGAAAACGCAACCGCGCGCATCCCAACCATCGGGCGTCGTCCTCATTCTCTGCTAACTTTCGCGTCGCACACGATAGATAAACCGAGCCCGGTTCCTTCGATATCCGCGCTGACCCGGAAAAAGCGGTCGAAAACGCGCGGCAGCAGCGCCGGTGGAGTTTCGTCGGAATCCTGATCGACGAAACACACGGAAAGCCCGGCCGAATGCTGATTGAGTGCTAGAACGCGCTCTTGATCACGCCACCGTCGGCGCGCAACGCAGCGCCCGTCGTCGCCGACGAAAGCGGACTGGCGATATACGCGACAAGCGATGCGACTTCCTGCGGCGTGCCAAATCGCTTGATAAGCGAGGTGGGACGGACCTTCTCGAAGAACTCCTTCTCGAACGCTTCGAACGATTTGCCGTCGGCCTTCGCAAGCGTCTCCACGAATTCACCCACGCCCCGCGATTTCGTCGGACCCGGCAGCACGCTATTGACCGTGATGCCCGTGCCGGCGACAGATTCAGCGAGTCCGCGCGACACCGCCAGCTGCGCGGTTTTCGTCATCCCGTAGTGGATCATTTCGGCGGGAATCTGCACCCCGCTTTCGCTCGAAATGAAAATAATGCGCCCCCAGTTGGCCTGCCTCATCGCGGGCAAAAACAGCCGGGCGAGACGGACGCCGCTCAACACATTGACGTCGAAGAACCGCTGCCAGTCCGCGTCGGGAATCTCTTCGAACGGCTTCGGCTCGAAGATGCCCAGGTTGTTGACCAGAATTTCGACGCCCGGATAGCGGCGCGCGAGTTCTTCTGCTGACGCCGCCGTACTGAGATCGCCAGCGAAACCCAGCACGTCGCTGCCGGTCTCCGCTTTCAGTTGCGCGACCACGTCATCCACGGATGACTGGGAGCGGCCATTCACGATCACGCGCGCGCCCTCGTGTGCCAGCGTGCTGGCGATTGCTTGACCGATGCCGGCTGTGCTGCCGCTCACCAGTGCGAGTTTGCCTGTCAGATTCAGATCCATGATTGATGCCCTTTTAAAAGATGAAGGAGAAATGGCGGCATCGGAATTCACACGTCGGATGCCGCGAGGAAGTTCACGTACGTGTAATCGATGCGCCACCATCAACCAGTGAAGCAGTGCCGGTCACGAAGGACGAATCGTCCGACGCGAGATACAGGACCGGACGCGCCAGTTCTTCCGGCTTGGCGACGCGCTTGAGCGCATGCAGCCCGGTGATGAACGCCTGCGATTCGTCGCTGTCGTTCATGTCGCGATACATCTCCGTGTCCACCGCGCCCGGCAGCACGGCGTTGACGCGCACGCCTTGCGCACCGTACTCGGCGGCGAGTGCCTGCGTCAAGCCGATCAGTCCGGCCTTGCTCGCCGCGTAGGCCGCAGTGCCGGGGAACGCGAACGAGTAACCGACGAACGTCGATGTGAAGATGATCGATCCACCGCCTTGCTTCAGCATTTCGGGAATCTGGTGCTTCGCGCCCAGGAAGGCACTGGTCAGGTTGGTCGCAAGCGCGGCGTTCCAGCCCGCTTCGGAAATGCCGGTGGTCGGACCCATCTCGCCCAGCGTGCCCGCGTTGTTGTAGGCGATGTCCAGGCGGCCGAAGCGGCTCACTGCGAATTCGACCAGTGCCTTCGCGAAGTCCTCCGACTGCACGTCGCCGGCCAGATACGCAGCTTCGCCGCCTTCGCCGACGATCTCCGCAGCGAGCGCTTCGAGTTCCGTCGCGCGGCGCGCCGCAATCACCACCTTGGCGCCTTCCTTTGCGAACAGCTTTGCGGTTGCCCGGCCAATTCCTGCGCTGGCACCGGTCACGATGGCGACTTTTCCTGTCAAGCGTTGCATGTTCTTTCTCCTGATGCTTCTGGTTGGCCAGTGCACTGTGCGTCGGCCGGTGAAAGCAATATAGGCTTCAGTCCTGATGGCAGAAAGGCCTAAAACGTGGTCCTATCATTCACTTTTTGTGAATGTCGGGAGAGTGGTATGGACCGCCTGCGTGCCTTCGAGGTTTTCGTGACGGTGGTAAGCCGGGGCGGCTTTGCGCGCGCGGCGGATATGCTCGGCACGTCGCCCGCCAACGTGACCCGCTATGTGAACGAACTGGAGGCGCACCTCGGCACGCGACTGCTGAACCGGACGTCCCGGACGCTGTCTCTGACCGAGGCCGGCGAGACGCTTTACGCTCGCAGCAAGTCGATCCTCGACGATGTCGCCGAGACCGAGGGGCTGGTGTCGTCCGCATCGGTCGAGCCGCGCGGACGCTTGCGGATCAATGCGCCCGTGAGCTTTGGCATCCAGTATCTGGCGCCGCTATGGCCCGCGTTCATGTCGAAATATCCTGGCATCGAGCTCGACGTCGGGTTGATCGACCGCGTCGTCGATATCGTCGATGAAGGCTACGACCTCGCCATTCGGATTTCGCGTGCCGGTTCGACTAGCCATGCAGCCCGCAAGCTGGCGACTTCGCAAAACATCCTGTGCGCGTCGCCGGCCTATCTGGCGCGCGCCGGCGTTCCGGCAGCGCCGCCGGACCTGATCGACCATCGCTGCATCGGGTACACGTATGCCGCCACCGGCGACGAGTGGCAACTGATCGACCGTGGCGGCAAGACGCACACGGTCAAGGTGGATTGCCACATGCATACGAATAACGGCGATACGGCGCGCGCAGCGGCGCTCGCCGGGCATGGTGTGATCTGGCAACCCACCTTCCTGATCGGCGACGATCTGCGTGCCGGCACGCTCGTTCCCGTGTTGCGTGAGTATCGTCTGCCGGAGATCGACATACTCGCCATGTACCCGAGCCGTCGACACCTGAGTGCCAGAGTGCGTGTGATGATCGATTTTCTGGTCGATGCGTTCGGCGGGACGCCTCCTTGGGATCGGGACGATCGGCCCACTTGAGACCACTCGCTATCTAATCCGCTTGCGAAAGCTGCAGCGGCTTGCCCATCTCGAACGCGCGAATTGCGTAGCCAAGCTCCCGGTATAAATCGATCGCGCGATCGTTAAACGCCCAGACTCCCAGTCTGATATCGGTCGCACCTTGTTTTAGCGCCCACTGTTCGGCGAGTGTCATCAGCGTGCCGCCGACGCCGCGACCCCTGACGTGTTCCGAAACAGCCACCGAGCCGATGCGACCCACCACCATCGGCTGCAATAGCGGGCTTGTCAGCGTCACCACCTGAATCGTAATGAAGCCCACAGGCGTGCTGCCACACTCGGCGAGAAAGGTCGCGCGGTCTGCTTCCTGAAGGCTAGGCAGCCAGTGCGGTTTGTCACGGTCGAACGCGGTCGTGGCATCGGCAAAGATGTCGGGATGTTCGTGGTGGTGGATCGCGTTCAAGATTTGACCCAATTCGCAAATGGTCAACGTGTCGTCTATGGTTGCGCGTCGATAGCGTATCGGCTCGGTCATCGTCAGATCTTTAGGGCGGAATAAAAAAAGGCGCCTTAGGCGCCTTGATCGTTTGCACATCGAGTTGGACCGGTGAGGTCGAATTCAATGCTATGGACGTAACGAACCACGGCGCAAGTGTTTGCGACCGTGGTGATGAAATCGGATCAGGACGTTACGGAGTTCCATGCAGCCCATAGTGGCACATCAAATTTATTTTGTGAATGGTCGATGAGTCTCCAGACTCGCGTTGTCATGCGTATTGCGCGGCCCGTAGACGACCCGCGCCCCGGACTCATGCCGCAACGGCCTCATCCTTAACGGGAGTCGCCGCAGCCGCGTGCAGCGTCGAGAGGAGTGTGTCGCTCAACTCGCGCGGTCCATCGATAAACAGGAGGGCTTCCGTCGTGAGCTGACGCGTGTTTATCTCCCCGCCCAGCCATGCTTGCAGCGCGACCTGAGAGGTCACGATGACGAGGCTGCGCTCGTCGATGTTGTCGGAAAGAATATCTGGCAGGTCCGGCACGATGTCGGGATCAAAACCCTCCGGCGTTGCATGGAAGAAACCCCACGTGTCGTTCTCGATGAGCAATACATAGAAATCCGGCAGACTCAAAAGCTGATCGACCGGCAAGGCTTCCTGAATACGGTCTTGCAGGCCGTTAAGCGTTTCGACCGCTGTGATCCTCAAGCGTGCTTGCGCAAGTGCCCCTTCTACCTCGACTTGCCGGAGCAGGTCGGCCTCGATTGCCTTTCGTGTCGCGACAGCGACTGTCAGCGCCTGCGGATGCCCAACGCTGAACTCGATCTTGAAATCGCAGATTGCACACATTGCAGCACCTCAGGGGGTGACGATGTTGAAATAGAATTCGAAATTGTCGAGCCACGAGACGAACTCACCGAGTTTCTGGCTATCGCCGTCGATTTTCGCGCCTCCGGCCATCACCAGTTTTTGCATGGTCGTCTGGCCTAGCATGATGTTATTGAGGTCGGCACGCGTCATGGTGATGGTCGCGTTTGCGTTGCTCGAGGTCTTGCCTTTCGAGTAATGCAGTGCGCTGTTTTCGACGCCCAATACGTACTGTTCTTTCGTGTCGGTAAGCGCCAGGTTAAACGACACCGCTTTGCCCGCCGCGCGATCGGCATTGAGGCGTATGCCGAGATAATCGAGAAACATATCGAGTGGCATCGCACGAATCGTGTCCGGGCTCTGCGGCGCAGGCGCTGGTACCTTTTTGATGCCGTCACGCAATTCCATCGCGCCAGTCAGATAAAAATTGCGCCATGACGCGGACTCGGACTGATAGCCGAGCTGCTCATAGGTATCCGCCAGAAGCTGTTTTGCGGCAGTGTTCTGCGGGTTGCTGAAGACGACGTGATTGACGACTTCGGCAACCCACCGATACTCACCCTTGTCGTAATACGCCTGCGCCTTGCTCAACACCGCAGCACTCCCGCCCATGAATTCGACATAGCGCTTGCCGTTCTCTGCTGGCGGCAGTTGATGCAGATTGGCAGGCACGCCGTCGAAGAAGCCGAGGCGCAGGTTGTACTGGGCGACTACGTCGTGATAGACCGTGCCGTAATAGCTGCGGCAATACCAGTGCTTGGCGAGGCTGTCGGGTAAACGGATCGTCTCGCCGATTTCGCGCGGCGTGTAGCCCATGTTCGCGAGTCGCAAGGTCTGGTCGTGCAGATAGCGGTACATGTCGCGCTGCGCACCGAGGAAGGGGACGATGCGGTCGTTTCCCCAGGTAGGCCAGTAATGCGATGCAAACAGCACCTGCATATCCCCGCCGAACATGTCGATAGCGGCTTGCAAGTACTTGGACCAGAGCAACGCATCGCGGACCTTCGCGCCTCGCAGCGTGTACAGGTTGTGGAGCGTATGCGTCGCATCTTCCGCGGCACAGAATGCCTTGAATTTCGGCAGGTAGAACATGAATTCAGACGGCGCTTCCGACTCGGGTGCCATCAACACGATAATGTCGACGCCATCGAGCGTCATTTTCTGTCCGGTCTTCTCGGCGAATACCGTTGGCGTGATCAGGGTAATGGTGCCGACTGAGGTTGTCTTGCCGAGACCACCATCGACGCCGCCGGTCGGGCTACGGTTCAATAACGAGCCGTACATGTAGCTTGCTCGCCGGCCCATTGCGTTACCCGCGATGATGTTCTCACCCACGGCCGCTTCGGTGAATCCTGCCGGCGCGACGATCTTCACTTTTCCCGAATTGACGTCGTCCTCACTGACAAGGCCGCGTACGCCCCCATAGTGATCGACGTGGCTATGCGTGTAGATGACATGCGTGATGGGCTTATCGCCAAGATGCGGAATAACCAGTTGTTTCCAGACAGCCGTTGCGACTTCTGATGTGACGAACGGATCGACCACAATCCAGCCTTGGTCTCCACGAATGATGCTCATCACGGACAGATCGTAGCCGCGTACCTGCCAGATGCCGTCGACCACCTGAAAGAGGCCGTGATGCATGTTGAGTTTGGCATTGCGCCAGAGACTCGGGTTGACCGTCGGTGGCGCGTTGTTTTCCGGGCCGCCCTTGATGAAGGAGAACTGCTGTAGATCCCACGCGGGATAATCGCCTGTTCCCTTGATGATGACCGGCTCGGGAAGCGTTGCGACGAGCCCGCGACTGGCATCGTCGAAATCCTGCGTATCGGCGAATGACAGAAATTCTGCGTACTGTCGGTTGATATCGAGCGTCGCACGCGTTGCCGGTTTATTGGCAGCGCTAGTAGACCTTACAGAAGTGGATTGAGCTAACGTTTCCCCGACAACGCCTGACAGTCCGGTTGCTGCACCAACGACTGCGACATTCTTTAGAAATGCTCTGCGTGCACCGGGCTCTGCGGGTTCTTTCGGTTCCGACATGACAGCCTCCAGATTGGGGTCAACAACGTTTTCACGCTCTTAAGAATCCAATACGGGAGACCGTTTTACTATTAGGGTTAGGTGCAAACTCATTGCCCGACTGGGCAATCCCATAAGGCGAGTTTTTTAGCCGCTCTCAGTCGGTCGTAAGTTGATACTCGACCTTTATTGATCTTCGATACTCGCTTCACGGAGCGAGTGCGTTGTGCGGTACTAACGTCCTTCGACGGTTTGATCGGGCTCTACAGCGGCGTAATTCTATGGCGATCGCCGCTCTGAGTGTGTTCGCTGATCCGCTCGTTGGTGAATAAGCCCCAACGACTTAACGAAAAAAGACTATAGGTAATCTGGTTTTTGCTTGTCAGGGATTTCAATTGCACGGGTGTGTCGATGCGATTGCCTTCGCTATACGGTCGGTCTCCGCGGACTGGAACTGCAAAGTGAGCCGAGCTATCCGCGTGCAGCGAAACGCGTGGCGTTACGTTTGATTGTCGACGAATTCATCGACGATGTCGAACAGTCGAAAGTGGCCGACGGCGTTCCGACCGCGCGTCACAAACACCACAAGACTAAATCTTCCTAACCCAGATTCATCGCTGGAATTTCCGTGGCTAACGCGTCGATCGCGCAGCGGGTCTTGAGTGGCAGATACGGCGTTTTGGGCCACACCGCGTGGATCTCCTCCGGTCGGACGCCGCAGCGCTCCCACAACGCTACAAGCTCACCTGTCGCCACGTACCGCGTCAGGAGCCAGCACGGCAACTGGACGAGTCCGAGCCCTGCGATGCCGGCTCCGGCTATGGCCTGAATGTCGTCGAGGCTCAACTGCTGCTCGATCCGCAACTCATGCTCGACGCCGTGCGGGTCGAGCACGCGCCAGGGCAAAGGCGCACCGGCACGAGAGTAGGCAATGCCTTGATGTCCCGCATAGTCGTCGATGCCGATGGGCGTGCGATGACGCGTCAGATACGAAGGCGCGGCGCCAATGCTGATCTCCTGAACGCCAAGGCGTCGTGCCGCGAGGCTCGTCGTATCCCGCAACGCACCGATGCGCACCGCGAGATCGATGTTCTCTTCGATCAGATCGACCTGACGGTCTGTGAACGAGATGTCGATCTGGAGCCCGGCATGCTTGCGTGCGAGGCCGAATAACACGGGCGCCACGCATAGATGGCCGAAAGCGATCGGCACGCTGACTCGCAGACGGCCGCGTGGCTCGCGATGCCCGCTCTCGAGTTCTGCCTCGGCAGCGTCGAGTTCGGCCAGTGCGCGCACGCATCGATCGTAATACGCGTGGCCCGCTTCGGTTAGCGTCTGAATGCGCGTCGTCCGCTGAAGCAGGCGCACACCGAGTCGGCTTTCGAGTCGTGCAATCACCTTGCCGATGGCCGAGCGCGTGACATTCAGGCGCTCAGCGGCAAGCGTAAAGCTGCCGGCTTCGACGACCTGAACGAACACCGCCACGCCATCCAGTTTGTCCGTCACATTGGGTCCTTTGTGGAATAAATTCTGGGAAAAACGTGCGTCAATCGGGAATGCAGTTCCCGATATAGTACATCCGGCAAGTTGATGTATCAGCCGCTGCTGCCGTGTACGGCGCATGCGTACGGGCAAAACGCTCATTCTTCCGTGACTGTCATGACTCTTTCCCGTCTTCCACACAACGCGCTGGCACTCGCCGCGGTTTGCCTGACCTCGCTGATGTTCGGCCTCGAGATCTCTGGCGTCCCGACCGTGCTTCCCACGCTGGAGACACTGCTACACGCGGACTTCAGGCAGATGCAGTGGATCATGAACGCCTATACGCTCGCGTGTACCACGGTTCTGATGGCGACCGGTGCGCTGGCGGACCGCTTCGGACGTAAGCGCATCTATGCAGCCAGTATCGTTTTGTTCGCGATGACGTCGCTTGTTTGCGGATATGCGCACAGTGCGCCGGTGCTGATCGTCAGCCGGTTTCTGCAAGGCATGGGCGGCGGCGCGATGCTGATCTGCCAGGTCGCCGTGCTTTCGCATCAGTTTCAGGCGGGCCGTGAACGAAGCCGGGCATTTGCCGTGTGGGGCATCGTCACCGGCATCGGGTTGGGATTCGGTCCGATCGTCGGTGGGCTCATCATTGCGGTTGCCAACTGGCAATGGGTTTTTCTGGTCCACGTGCTGATCTCGATCGTGGCGCTCGGGCTTCTCTTCGCCGGCGTGCAGGAATCGCGCGATCCGAATGCGCAACACCTGGACGTGCCAGGCGTGGTGACGCTGTCGATGTCGGTCTTCGGGCTGGTCTATTTCATTACGCAGGCGCCAGTAATGGGATTCGCTAGTGCCGGCGCGATCGGCGTATTCGGCGCGACAGTGGCGAGTGTGATCGCCTTTATCGTTGTCGAGATGCGTAGTCCTCGACCGATGTTCGATATTTCGGTGTTCCGGGTCCGCCCGTTTTCGGGCGCGATGTTCGGATCGATGGGCATGAACTTCAGTTACTGGCCGTTCATGATCTATCTGCCGATCTATTTTCAGGTTGGGCTCGGCTATTCGAGCGTTAAGACCGGACTGTCGCTCCTCGCCTATACGTTACCGACGCTCGTGATCCCGCCGGTTGCGGAGCGGCTTGTTCTACGGTTCGGTGCGGGCAGGGTGATCCCGTTGGGACTGTTCACGATCGGCGCGGGATTTATGTTGATGAGGTTCGGTGTGACGACGGAGCACGCTGGCTGGCTGTCGATGCTGCCGGGTTGCCTGTTGTGTGGCGTCGGGCTGGGCCTGACCAATACGCCGGTTACCAACACCGCCACCGGTTCGGTTTCCTCGAACCGTGCGGGCATGGCCTCCGGTATCGACATGAGCGCGAGGATGATCAGCCTGGCCATCAATATCGCGCTGATGGGGCTGATTCTTGTCGAAGGCGTGCATGCGTACCTCACGCGCGCGCTTCCCGCTTTCTCACAACCCGCGTTATTGCGCGTGCTTGCGGAAAAGATCGCCGCAGGCGGCATGTCCCGGATCGCTCAGGACAGCGCCGAACTCGCTGTCGCCGACCCACGGGGCGTGATCGTCCATGACGCGCTCGTGCATGGTTTCGGACTCGTTATGCTGTACGGGATGGTTGGAGCGTGGGTGCTGGCACTACTCGGCGTCATCGTGTTTGGACCTGGTGCGCGGGCATGTCACCATACAGATTCAACGATTGATAGCGTCTGCCGACAAAGCCTGTAGTGACGCGCCAGAGTGTGAGCGGTGCTACTTCGACTTTTTATGCTTTTGCTTAGAGGCCTGTTACCCATGCTTCACGGCACTATTGCCGTTTCTCACGATGACCGGTATCTCCATCGAAGGTGCACCTCGGATATTCGATGCGCGTACGAACACCGCCTCAAATCTGTTCTTCGCGCAGTTGTTAAACGCCCCGGAATTCTCGCGTGGCTTTCGCAAGATCTTTGGAAGGCGGTAGCCCGAACAGGCGCGCATATTCGCGGCTGAACTGGTTCGGGCTTTCGTAGCCGACGCTGAATGCGATCGACGTCGCGCTGCCCTGGCCGGCGATCAGTTGCGACCGTGCGTGCAACAACCGGATTCGCTTCTGATATTGCAACGGGCTCAACGCCGTCACCGCCTTGAAATGGCGATGGAATGCCGACACGCTCAACGCTGCCATCTCAGCCAGCGACTCCACTCTTATCTGTTCGGCAAAGTTGCCGCGTATCCAGTTGATTGCGACACCGATACGCGAAAGCGCCGTGTCCGGCGATGCGATGTCTCGCAGCATCCAGCCGAGCGGCCCCTGAAGTACGCGGAACAAAATCTCCCGCTCGTACGACGGTGCAAGCACCGCGATCTCGTCCGGTTTTTCGATCAGCCGAAGCATTCGGATCCATGCGTCGAGAAGCTCACCATTGACCGGCGCAACCGAGAATCCCGAGTCGGACAGCGCGCTGCCGACCTTCACCGGCAGGTCGCGGATAAGCGCCGCGACGATAGCGGCGTCGAGCGTCAGGCTGACCGCAAGATACGGTGCGCCGGTCGCTGAAGGATGGACGGCCCCGACGGCCGGGAGATCCACGGACATGACGAAGTAGGTCGCCGGATCGTAGTGAAACGTCCGGTCGCCGATTGTCATCGTTTTGGACCCCGTCAGGATCAGGTTGACCATTGGATCGTAGACGGCAGCAAGGCGGTGCTCTGGGATTTCACCTTGAACCATTGCCACACGCGGAATGCCGGTTTCCGTGCGCCTGTTCTCTGCCCGGGAGGCCAGTGCTCTCAGTTCTTGCAGTTGCTGTTCCATGGTCGGACGCTAACAGAGGCCATCAGCGCACGCAACGTGAAAGCAGAAATAGGCAAGTTTCGAGGAGGATCGGGTGAGTAGTCAACGGTCGGGAGTCGTATCTTCACACTCACCAGACACACAGGAGAGACGCAATGAAGATTGTCATCGTGACCGGCAGCAGTCGCGGCCTTGGCGCCAGCACCGCACTCGAATGCGCGAGGCGCGGCATGGGTGTGGTCGTCACCTACAACAGCAATCCGGAAAAGGCGGAAGACGTCGTGAAGGCCATCGCCGGGATGGGTGGGAAGGCGGTCGCTCTGAAGCTCGACGTCGGCAATAGCCGCTCGTTTCCCGAGTTTCGCCAAACGCTGTCTGCACAGCTCAATGCCATCTGGGACAGAAAGACCTTCGACTTCCTGGTCAACAACGCCGGGTACGGGCTCTACGCTCCGATCCCGGACGTAACCGAGGCGCAGTTCGACGGTCTGTTCAACGTCCACCTCAAGGGGCCGTTCTTCCTGACTCAGGCGCTCTTGCCGCTCATCGAAGACGGTGGCCATATCGTCAACGTCACGAGTGCGACCAGCCGTGTTGCCACTGCCGGCGTCGCGCCTTATGCGGCCTTCAAGGGTGGCCTGCAGGTGCTGACGCGCTACATGGCGAAGGAGTTCGGCGAGCGCCGGATCAGGGCGAACTCGATCGCGCCCGGCGCGATCCGTACTGAGTTGGGTGGTGGATTGAACGATGAATTCGAGGCCATGCTTGCGGGACAGACGGCGCTCGGCCGGGTCGGTGAGCCGGTAGAGATCGGCGGCGTCATCGCCAGCCTGCTGTCCGAAGAGAATCGCTGGATCAACGCCCAGAATATCGAAGTGGCTGGCGGCTACATCATCTGAATCGACGAGGGAACACCATGCTCGACCACGTCTTTATCTCCGTCAGCGATATCGATCGCTCGATTGCTTTCTACGAGAAAACGCTTGGACCGCTCGGCATTACGCATGCGGTCGACTACGACGGCAGGTTAGGCCCTGCCGGCCACCCCGACCTCAAGGGTTTCGGCGCGAACGGTCGCGTGTTCTTCTGGTTGCGCGAAGGGACGGTCGAAGGCCGTGCCGCTCATGTGGGCTTCATCGCGAACGGCAAGCGCGAGGTCGATGCGGCCTTTGCCGCGGCGATAGCCGCAAGCGCCACTAAAATCCATCCGCCCGGAGCGCAGCTTCATTACGACCCGCGCTACTACGCGGCTCAGGTTCGCGATCCCGACGGCTATAGTGTCGAATTCGTCTACAAGGAGTGGCAGCACTGACATGAAGACGCTGATGATTTGCGGCGCGACGGGCTATGTCGGCCGCATGGCGTTGGAATACGCATCGGTGGCGAGGCCCAGCCCCTCACGCATCCTTGCCTTTACGTGAAACAGAGCGTTTGCCCGTACGCTTCGCCGCGCGTTGACAACTGCCAAGTAGATCGACCAGCTGTGTCTCGGATTCGGAAAACGAGTACCCGCGCCGCTGCGAGATCATGAACGTCAGCGGGCGCATGTGCCATGCGCGCCGTTGAAGTTCGACAAGCGTTCCATTCGCAAGGTCTTCCGCGACCACGTGATGCGGCATGTGCCCCCAGCATAAGCCGCCCTTGAGCAAATCGTACTTCGCGCCGAGGTCATTCACCAGCCACTGACGTTCACCGGCGACCCCCTGTTGGGTCTTTTCCGCATCGGGCTGATTGTCGGTGACGACGAGCTGGATATGCCGGCCAAATTCTTCGCGCGGGATCGGCCCCGCGATTGCAGCCAGCGGATGCGATGGCCCACAGACGGTCACCATTTGCACTTCACATAAATGCAGCCTCTCGATGGTGCCCGGGCTCAGCTCCGGCACGTCGGTGATCGTCACCGACAATGCGCACGTGCCGTCGAGAACCAGACGCTCGCCGCCTTGCATCGACGTCATGCGCAGATTGATTGCAACGGTCGGAAAGTCCGTTTGCAGGCTGCGCAGACATTCGATCAGGTGCGCGCGCGGAAAATAGGTATCCACTGCAATCGACACCTGCGGCACCCCCGCTTCAGCAATCGCCACCGCGCGCATCTTCATTTCCTCGGTGCGTGAGATCACCGCACGCGCATCAGGCAGCAGGCTGCGGCCCGCGGCCGTAAGCGTCGCTTTGCGCGCATTGCGCTCGAACAGCAGCACATCGAACGCACTCTCGAGCGCGCTGATCGCGTGACTGATCGCCGACTGCGCACGCCTCAACTCCCTTGCAGCCCCGGAAAAGCTTCCCTGGTCACACACGGCAACGAAGGCCCGAAGCTGATTGATCGTGACGTTATCGAGCATAGGTATCTAAAGAGTAGATGGAACATATAGATATTTAGTCAATTGGCTTCATGAATCAAGCCCTTCAGAATCGTGTTTGTCACTTTTGCTTCGAAGGATGCATGACATGAACAGATTGAATGGAAAGACCGCTGTGATCACCGGTGGCGCGACCGGCATCGGCCGCGCCGCAGCAAAGCGCTTCATCGACGAGGGCGCGTTCGTCTTTATCTTCGGCCGGCGGCAGGACGCGCTCGACGCCGCTGTGGCCGACCTCGGGCCCAATGCGCGTGCGGTCAAAGGCTCGGTCTCCGATCTGGACGACCTCGACCGGCTCTACGCGGCGGTGAAAGCCGAGCGCGGAAGCCTCGACATCGTCTTCGCCAACGCCGGAGCGGGAAGCCAGCTTGCGCTCGGCAAGATCACCGCCGCGCACATCGACGAAACCTTCGACACCAATGTGAAGGGGACGATCTTCACGGTCCAGAAGGCGCTGCCGCTGATGGGCAACGGCGGTTCGATCATCCTGACCGGATCGAGCGCCGGCACCACGGGCGCTCCGGCAATGAGCGCCTACAGCGCGAGCAAGGCGGCCGTGCGCAATCTTGCGCGGACCTGGGCGGAGGATCTGAAGGGCACCGGCATCCGGATAAACGTGTTGTCACCCGGAGCGACGGCGACCGAACTCGCGAAGGAAGCGCTAGGCGAGGAGGGTCAGAAAGTGTTCGCGTCGATGACGCCGCTTCAGCGCATGGCCGATCCTGCGGAGATCGCAGCGGTGGCCGCCTTTCTCGCGTCGCCGGACAGCAGCTTCATGACCGCCAGCGAGGTCGCCGTCGACGGCGGCCTTGCGCAACTCTGACACGCTACGCAAGCACGCACACACGCTGCGCCCGGCCGGTCGCTCCAATCGATATCCGGAGCCCGTCGGGCGTGGTCAACCCAAGGAAAATAGATGAGCTACGCAATTATCGGTTTCGGCAAGATCGGCCAGGCGCTGGCCAAGGCATTTGCCCGAAGCGGCATCGAAGTATCCGTTGCAACCACTCGCGATCCGGAAAGCTTTGCTTCCGATGCGGCCGCGATCGGACCCAAGATCATTCCCAAGACACTGGCGGATGCGGTCAAGGCGGACATCGTCTTTCTGGCTGTCCGTTTCGAGTCGCATCGGGATGTCGCGAAGGCGCTGCCCAGCTGGGAGGGCAAGACCATCGTCGATGTGACCAATACCTACGGTGTATCCCCTGAGGAACTGGGCGGACAACCTTCTTCCAGGGCGGTCGCGCAGGCCTTCACCGGCGGTAGACTGGTCAAGGGCTTCAATCATCTGGGTGCTTCCGTCCTAGCGCAAGATCCGGTGGCACGTGGTGGCAGGCGAGTCGTGTTCCTCGCGAGCGACGATGACGCCGCCGCAACGGAGATGGGTACGCTTGCGGAAAATCTCGGTTTCGCGCCGATCAAACTGGGCGGGCTTTCGGAAGGGGGACTGCTCGTGCACGCGCGTGGAAACGTCTGGGGTCAACTGATCTTCAAGGATCTGGTGAAGTTCGACTGATGGGGTTCTGGATCTTGACGCGGCGGTGTCGTGCACACCGTCGCGTCAAATCCTGATACGACCCATCCAGGAAAAATACAACGCCCGTCTGTAGATCGGCGGTTGGCATGGTGGTCACCGATGCCAACCGCCTGACGATCACGCGTTGATCAAACCGTCTGTGCTTCTCGATCAGGCCGACAGCTTGATCGACACGCCGCTCGACGAATACGTCAGCGTGCCCTTCAACCCGCCATCCACCACGACCGAAGTGAACTTTGCGCTGGCCGCTGCGCCATTGATCAACGTGATCGTGTCGCCCGCCTTCGGCGTATAGCCGTTGACGAATGTCACGTGCAGCGTGCCGCCAGCAACGGTCACCTGGTCACCCACCGACAACTGGCCGCCGCCCTGTCCATCGATGTCCAGTTCAAGCGTCGTGCCGGCCAGTTCGGTGAACTTGCCCGCCACCTTCACCGGCACCGATGCGGCAATGGTGATAGTGCCTGCCCCAAGGTACACGTCGCCAGTACCGAACGCGGTGGCAGATCCTGCCTCGAGCGTGCCGCCCTCGACTTCCGTACCCGCGCTGTAGGTGTTCGCACCCGCCAGTTCGAGCGTGCCGTCACCCTTGAACTTGAGCTTGCCCGAACCGGTAATGTCATTGCGCCAGATGTCGTAAGTGGCGAAGCTGCCGAGTGAAGAATCCATGCTGATGGTAACCAGACCGTTGAACGCGCCATATCCATCGCCTGCCTTGAACATGTCGAGGCGGCCCCAGCCTTCGGCATCGGAGATGACCGGGTAACCCGACGCGAGCTCGGTGGTTTTGAGCACGACGCGGCGCTGATCGGCGCTCAGGTACGGATAGCGCGTTTCGAGCAGCACTTCGGCGCCCTTCGGCACGATCGGATCCGTGGTCGTCGAGTAGAGGTTGGCGTAACCCGACATGCCAACCGTCATGCGGCGCTCGAACTCGGTCTTGTTCTTGTCGTGGTCGTAGTACAGGTCGAAGCCACTGGCGGTGCTGTCCGTGCTCTGCGTGCCGGAGTGCAGATAGTCGTAAAAGTCTTTCCACGTGCTTGTGCCTGCCGCAGACTGCATCGTCGAGAGCGCCTGGCTGCGGGTCGAGGTCTTGAAGCTCGTGGTCAGGATGGTATTGACGTACTTGCTGGCGAGCGCGGAATTCTCTGCGCTGTACAGATTGGCCGCCGCTGCCGCGAGGCCGACCACGCGGCCGCCCATCACATCCAGCGGTGAGTGCACGCCAGCGATGATGCGGTATTCGCCGAACTTGAGCGCCGCCGAGTAGAACTCCTGGAAGCGTTCCGGCAGCGCATAGGCCATCGCGGCGGCGCGACGCACGTATTCGGCTTCGTGGCCGCTCGCAAAGCCACCGTTCTTTGCAGCACTCAGGCCCGCTGTCGGGGTCTGCGCGGACTGCAACGCCGGCACCACGATGCTCACGCCCTGGCTGGACCACATGTACGGCCGCGCGTACTTGAAGTAGTACTTGGTCGTGTTGCCCGTCGCAAAGCTGCCGACACCGCTACTGCCGGCCATTGTGAAAACGTTGGCCAGCTGGCCCGACGCATCGCCTTCCGAGACTGTGGCGCTGCTACCGGAAGTCGCGTTGACGTAGGTGATGGTTTCAGTCGCGTCCAGGCCACTGCGCCAGGCGGTAGCCAGCACGCCGGCACCTTCACCGAGGTTGTAATCCTTCGAGCCCACATCGACCTTGTACGCGACTTCACCGTCGCTGTCCTTGGCGGTATTGGAGGTGCCGTTGACGCTGTTGTCGCGGCTGGCTGCGACGGATTCGACGTAGCTGGTGTTGGTGCTGATGATGCTGCTGTTGAGAATCGTGCCGCCGCTGCTGGCCGTGCCGTCCCACGTCGAGGCAGGAACCGATGCGCAGGCGACGCCGGTATCCGGGTCGGTGCTCGCGCTCAAGCCGGAACCACTGTAGGTATCGGCATCGACATAGGCGGTAACCGGCGTCCACAGATCCAGGAAGCCCTTGAGCGCCCGGACCGCAGCGTTGGTGGTGACCGAGTCGTAGCAGGAATTGTCCGCCAGATTGGTGTAGTAGGTGTCGACGTAGGCCGGAACCGACGTGTTGACCGGCGCACTGTCGACGGTACTCGGGTCGGCAGGCGCCGACGGCACGGTCGTCGAGCTTGCGGTCGTTGCTGAATTGGAGCCGCCACATGCAGAAAGCAATGCCAGGCTCACGAATGATGCAATCTGGAGAGATCTGCTATTTAGCTGAAACATACGCGGAAATCCTTAAGGACAAGACCGGGGGAAATCGCGCATCGTAAATTTACATTTTTAAAGTTTCATTACATTCGAGATATTTCTTCGAATGTTCTCTCTTCGTCTCGCTGTTTGCGGATACGGACCGAATGGTCGCGCTGTGTCAGGTGCTGCCGTGCCCACTCGCAAGACATCAGCCGGCATGGATTCCGGCTTGCGAGGTTGGGCGCAACGAATGGCTTCCCGAGTGCCCGCGACGCGTGGCGCAAGACCAGCAAATCCTCAATGATTGCGGCTGCCGATACAGCCAGATATTGCAAAATATTATCAAAAGTTTCGGTTAGAAAATCAAATGCACGCTTTCTTAATACCGAAACTACATCGCCATATAATCCGCTTTTTCGCCACGAAATTTTAGATTTTTAATATGTATGCAAACTCATTGCAGCACGAATTAATTAGAAACTTTTCGAAATATCTGTGACTGTTTAGTGAAAAATAAAAAATATCGCCGAAATTAATCCAAAGAATCAGCGGCAAGTTCATCGATTATTCGGCAAACAATCTACATGAAACGACAATCTCTTCGCAGTCTGTTTTCCTCCGTGGTCTGTACATCGCTTCTGCTTTGTTCGCATGAGTCCCAGGCCAGCGTCACGATGAATTTTGCGAGTGCGGATATCACTGAGGTGGCGCGCGCGATCGGCGTGGCCACCGGAAAGACCATAATCGTCGATCCGCGAGTGAAAGGCATCATCGATCTGACATCGGAAAAACCTGTGTCCGAGGAGGTGGCCATCAAGACACTTCAGTCCGCATTGCGGATGCAGGGGTTCTCGCTATTACAGGATCACGGCGTATACAAGATCGTGCCGGAGGCTGACGCAAAGCTGCAAGGCGTGTCGACCTATGTTGGAAATGAGCCCGTCGCCAAAGGCGACCAGGTTGTCACTCAAGTGTTTCACCTGCGCAGGGCTTCCGCGAGTAGCGTCTTGCCGATCCTGCGCCCACTCATTTCGCCGAACAACACGGTCAGCGCCTATTCCGGCAACAACACGGTTGTGGTCACCGATTACGCGGACAATATCCGGAGAATCGCGGCGGTTATCGCCGGTATCGACGCCGCTTCCGACGCGCATATCGATGTCGTACAGCTCAACTTCGCCGATGCTGCGACCATTGTTCCCCAGCTTCAAAAGCTGCTGGATTTAAGTGCGCTTGGTGAATCGGACCCGACGCAGAAAGTGACCGTCGCGGCGGACCCCCGCACCAACTCGGTCGTGCTGCGCACGAATGAGGCCGCGCGCCTGAGCGAGGCGGAAGCACTCGTTATCAAGCTCGATACACCGGTTCGGACGCCGGGAAATATTCACATCGTTAGCCTGCGAAATGCCGATGCTACAGAAATGGCAAAGACGCTTCGCAAGGTACTGGGTCTGTCGAGCGCCGGGAATTCGACCGACAGCACGAGCCAATCCAAAAGCAGCGGGCAAAGCGCATCCAAGCTTTCGGATAGCGATGGCTCATTGCCGCCATTACCCAGTTCCGGTAGCGGAAGCTCTTCGGGTACGTCGAGCACGTCGTCGACGTCGTCTTCATCGTCGTCTCCGTTTAGCGGCGCCACCGGAAGTGCTTCAGGCGGAACAGGTGACGGCGACGATAAAGCGAGCGGCGAAATCGTCGCCGATGTGTCGACCAATTCATTGATCATCACCGCGTCGGAACCCGTCTTCAGGAATCTCAGTACGATTATCAGCCGGCTGGATCAACGCAAGGTTCAGGTCTATATCGAATCGCTGATCATGGAAGTGTCGTCGGATAAAACCGGGCAGTTCGGTATTCAGTGGCTGACCACGACCGGCCTCGCGGCCCTCGCCGAAACGACGACCAATGTGGGGATCGTCGCGGGCTTTGGAAATATTCTCGGCACCAAAGGTCTATTCCAGGCCATACAGACGAGCTCCGACGTGAATATTTTATCCACGCCGAGTCTGGTTACGCTCGACAACCACGAAGCCCGGATACTCGTCGGAACGAACATTCCGGTCGAGACCGGTACGTATTCGACCGCGAGTACGAGTTCCTCTTCTGCGTCGGCATTCAATACGTACGATCGCCAGGACGTCGGGATCATGCTGGACGTGAAGCCGCAGATCAACCAGGGCGGAACGATCAAGTTGCAGCTCTATCAGGAAGATTCGAGTGTCATCAGCGGATCGGCGGACAATGCCGGCGGATCGAGTATCAACAAGCGCTCGCTGCAATCCACGATCCTTGCCGACGATGGTCAGATCGTGGTGCTGGGCGGCTTGATAAGCGATGCGTATGACAATGCGAACAGCCGGCTGCCGTGGATTTCAAAGGTACCGTTGTTGGGATATCTGTTCAGGAACGAAACGAAGAGCAGAGTAAAGACGAACCTGCTGATCTTTCTGCGGCCGGTGATCGTAAAGGACGCGTCCACATTGAAAGCGATCTCAGCGGACCGGTACGGCTATATCCGCGGAAAATCGCTCAACTATAAAACCGATAACTGGACGGAGAAGGACGACACGCAACCGGTTCCGCCGCCGGACAATGGCAATCAGCCGGACGGCGCAGCCAATGTGTTCGACCTGACGCATATGGAGCCCAAGCTGGATAGCAACGCGAAGTGAGCGTCGAGAGGACGCTTCGCCGGAAGTTCAACTGGCGTGGGGACACGCCAGTTCACTGCGCGGGCTTGAGATACCCGTCCTCTCGCTATCTTTTCGACAAATGCCGAGCCACCCGGCATCTTCGACAGTGCCATACCTGCTTCGGAGCAGACGACGTTGTCGGTCGCCGTACCGGCCAGGTCGGCAAGCGACTCTGTACACACGCGATCCCCGCACACGCGCAAAAATTTTGCGCTTCATGCCGCGAAAATCGCGAAATTCGGGCATGGGGAGAGAAGAAATTGTATCTCTGCGCGCGGCTCGATAACGACGGCTTCTACAGCGATTCGTGAGTATGTAACCCGGCCTGCGTACGCTGCGACCGGGTCCGCAAACACCTACATCACGAGCACCGCTTTAGCCCCATCCGGCGACCCGTAAGCCATCGCGAGTTCGATCTGATCGCTACGGAATTCCTTGCCGATTCGGGTCGTGAACATGGGATCGTCGATCATGCCTTCAAGCGTTTTCAGCGCGGCAACGAGCCTTGTCTGCTCCTTTACCGTCCGGCTTTCGAAATTGCTGAACCGCTTCATGGTCAGGTTCTTCATCATGAACAGGACGGACTGAATGGAGACCGGCGCAGCGCCGCCCAAAAACCCGTAGAAATAGATCGTCGAATTCATCGGCAAGCTGGGTACGATTGTCGTTAGCAGGTCGCCGCCGACGCCATCGAATACCGCCGTCGTTCCGAGTTCGGTGGCCAGCGCACCGAGCGTGTCGGTGAAGCCCCTCGGTGGTGACGATGACATGCTCGACGCCCAAACGGGACAGCGCGTCGCGCGCGGCCGTGGTCCGCACCAGAAAAATCGCCGGCATGTTTCTGCTGCGCGCAAGCGCAGCGAGCGCGTGGCCGGTGGCCGAATTCCCGGCCGTGACGATGACACCTTTGTGGCCCGCGTCGGCGATCTCGTCGAGAAACGCGTAGGCCGTCATTACGTTGACGAGCGAGCCGCAATAGTCGCGCGTGCGGACATGCTCCGGCAAGATCAGGCAGGCCATATAAGGCACATGTGCCCGTTCGCACCACAGCCCGACACTCTCCGGGCGTCTGTCGAGCGACCGGTAGATCGCCACCTGCCTGCCCATATATTCGACGGGTACGCCGGCGCCCACCGCGATCACGCGTCCGGCTCCCGACGCACCCCACACGTCATGCTGACCCAGCACGAACGCATTGCCGGCCGCCGTGGGCATCTTCAGGAAAGTCTTGTCGCCGTGGTTGATCGCCGACGCATCCATGTCGATCAGCACATGACCGGGCGCAGGTTCGTTCGGCGTCGGGATGTCACGAACCTCAAGCTCGCGGCCAGGCGTTACACAAATCGCTTTCATCGTTCAGATCCTCTGGTTTAGGTGTCGGTGACTGCATGACCCGTACGATAAGCAACTTCAGTCATTGCCGAAACGCTGTCTCAGGACATACCATCCATTCCATTCTGGAATTGATGCGAGTAGCCCCTATGGATCGAGTGAACGCGATTCGCCTGTTTGTACGCCTCGTCGAGTGCGGCAGTTTTTCCGCCGTCGGCAGGGAGGAAGGCATTGGACAGCCTGCGGTCAGCAAGCAGATCGGTGCGCTGGAGCGGCATCTGGGTGCCCAGCTCGTTTTGCGGACTTCGCGCCAGGTCGTGATCACGGACGCGGGACAAACGTTCTACGAGTCGGCGAGGCAACTGGTGGACGACTTCGACGCGCTCGAGTCGTCGGTCGGTGAGCGCCAGCAGTCGCCACGCGGCGTGGTCAGAGTCAATACGGCGCCGGCGCATGGCCGGCTTTGTATTACGCCGCTGCTACCGGCGTTTTTTCGTCAGTATCCGGACGTCGCGATCGAGTTGTCGGTGTCGGAGCGGCATGTCGATCTGGTCGGCGACGGCGTCGATCTGGCGGTTCGTCATGGACGGCTGGTGGACTCGTCCCTGACCGCGCGCAAGCTGTCCGAGACCGACTTCGTGCTTGCGGCAAGCCCGGCTTATCTGGCGGCTCACGGCATTCCGACGCGGCTTGCGGACCTCGATCAGCACACCTGCATCGTTTTTGCGAATGGCCGCGAGCGTTATCCGTGGTCGCTGAAGGTTGGGAAGGAGCGAGTGTCGTATGTGCCGCACGGCTCGCTGCTGACGGGCGATGCGGAGCATATTCGAGCGGCCGTGTTGTGCGGCCTGGGCATTGCCCAGGCGCCGTACTGGCTGATGGCGAAAGAGATTCAGTCCGGCGAGATCGACGTGGTGCTGCCGGATCTGCAACCCGAGCGCGTGCCGATTCACCTTGTCTATCCAGCGGGTCGCCGCGTACCGATGAGGGTCCGGGTGTTTATCGACTATCTGGTTGCGGCATTTGCGCGTGAAGAACCTTGACGCGCAGTGCCGTCACACGCTGCTGCGAGTGGGCCGACGCCGACACGTCCCCGTGTCGGCGATCTACGTGTCGGGTTCGAATGGCGGCGTAGCCGTACGTCAGCCGACGACCTTCTGCTCGGCCGCAGCTTCGTCGCGCATGCGACGGGCTTCGTCGCGCAGGAACTGCTGGTAGTCGTCGAGATCGCCGTCGAAGGGTTCGACGCCGCCCTTGGTGACCAGCCAGAATTCGTCACACACGGCGCGCAGCAGGGCCCGGTCGTGACTGACCAGCATCACCGTGCCTTCGAATTCGTTGAGCGCCATCGCGAGCGCTTCGCGGGTGGCCAGGTCCAGGTGGTTGGTCGGCTCGTCGAGCAGCAGCAGGTTAGGGCGCTGCCACACGATCATGCACAACACGAGCCGCGCCTTTTCGCCGCCGCTCATGGTGCTGACCACCTGATGGACCATGTCGCCGCTGAAGTTGAAGGTGCCGAGGAAGGTGCGAAGCGATTGCTCGGTTCCGCTCTGGCCTGGCGCGCGCATATGAGCCGGCGTGTCCTTCGCGAGCCGGATCATGTGTTCCATCGGCGTGTCGAGCAGGCGCAGCACGTCGAGCTCCTGCTGGGCGAAGTAGCCGATATTCAGGCCCTTGCCTTCGCTGATTTCGCCGGCGATCGGCGCCAGCGAGTGCGCTACCGTCTTCACCAGCGTGGACTTGCCCTGGCCGTTGGCACCGAGAATGCCGATGCGCTGGCCCGCCAGCACGGAACGGTTGATGCCCTGGACGATGACTGTAGGCGGCGTGCCCGGCAGTGCGTCGGTCGGCGCGGGATAGCCGAAGCTCGCGTCCAGCATCGACAACAGCGGATTCGGGACGTTGAGGGGCTCCTTGAACTCGAAGGTGAACTCCGCGTCGGCGAGCACCGGTGCGATCTTCTCCATACGTTCCAGCGCCTTGACCCGGCTCTGCGCCTGTTTCGCCTTCGAGGCCTTGGCCTTGAAACGGTCGATGAATTTCTGCAGGTGAGCGATCTTGTCCGCCTGCCGTGCTACCGCTGCCTGCTGCAACAGGAGCTGTTCGGCGCGCATCTCTTCGAACTTGCTGTAATTGCCGCCGTAACGCACGAGCTTGGCGTTGTCGACGTGCACCGTCACCTGCGTCACCGCGTCGAGGAATTCGCGGTCGTGGCTGATCACGACCATGGTTCCCTGATAGCGCTTGAGCCACGCTTCCAGCCAGACCAGTGCGTCGAGGTCCAAGTGATTGGTCGGTTCGTCGAGCAGCAGCAGGTCGGACGGACACATCAGCGCGCGCGCCAGTTGCAGTCGCATGCGCCAGCCGCCGGAGAAGCTGTTGACCGGCTGGCTCAACTGCGCAGCGGTGAAGCCAAGGCCCTGGATCAGCGCTTGAGCACGTGCGGGGGCATCGTGTGCACCGGCGTCGTGCAGGGCCATGTACGCGTGCGCCATGCGCATACCGTCGTCGCTGGCTTCGGCTTCGGTCACTTCGGCCTGCGCGGCCAGCAGCACGGTGTCGCCTTCGACCACGAAGTCGGTGGCGCTTTGCTCGGTCTCCGGCATGTCCTGCGCGACCTGGCCCATCTTCCACGCAGCGGGAATCGAGAATTCGCCGCTTTCTTCGTGCAATTTGCCGCTAAGAAGACCGAAGAAGGACGATTTTCCCGCGCCATTGCGGCCGACGAGACCGATCTTTTCGCCGGGAGTGAAGGTGATGGATGCGCGGTCGAGTACGACATTGATACCGCGGCGGAGCGTGAGATTACGGACGGAAATCATAAGGAGCTACTTCGGAGAGGAGTGGCATGATAGCCGACCGGACGTGCTGGGGCCGCTTCTTTTCTGAGCCGCGTGCGCTTTGCGGCGCGCGCCGGCCGTGCAGCACGGCATGCGCGGGCGCATCGGGCGCACCTGTTTCGGGGCCCGCGACTGCCATAAAGCGACCCATCGCTGACGCTTGAACGATGCAAGGAGAATGCCCGCTTCGCGACGTGGCCGATCGCCCGGCCAATGGGTTCAACAGGGATCAAGATTCCACGCGACCGGACCGCTTCGGTCGCGCGCTAAATCGCCCCAGTTCTTTGTCGGAGAGGACGTAGTCGCTGCAGTCATGCAGGCGAGCGAGCGCAAGATCCAGAAATGCGCGCACCCGCTTGGGCTGTGCTGTCCTGTTTCCGTAATAAAGATGCAAACCGATGTGGGCGCTCATGTTTTCCAGCAGCACCGGCACCAGTCGTCCCGAACGGATATGGGCTGCAGCGGAGAAACTCGCGAGCTGTCCCATCACTTGCCCTGCCAGCACGGCTTGCAATTCAAGCTCTGAATCGTTGGTGGCGAACGTGGGAGACATCTGTCGATGTTCGAGTTTTCCATCGACGGTCAAATACCAGGGCGTGACCTTTCCCGTGACCGGATGCCGAAACACGCTGCAGCGGTGCGCGGTCAGGTCATCCAGACTCGACGGCGTCCCATGCGCCTTCAGGTATTCAGGCGTCGCGCACACGATCATCTGGATCGGGAACAGTTGTCGGCCGATGACGCCCTCGCTGGCCGACTCGCCGATCCGGAAGCCGACATCGACGCGGTCCAGCACCCAGTTGCCGATACCGTCGTCGAGCTGGACATCGGGCCGAATGCCGGGATGCTCGCGGCAGAACGCGTCGAGCAGCGGCATCAGAATGGTCGCAAACGACGATTTCGGGCCAACGATACGCAGCGGTCCGGCAATGTCCTCTTTGGACTCCCGCACCAGTGCGAGCGCCCTGTCGAGCGCCGCCAGTGCGGGCTGCGTGTTCTCCAGGAAACGTTGCCCTTCCTCGGTTAGTGCGAGGCTGCGCGTCGTCCGGTGCAACAGGCGGACGCCGAGATGTTGCTCCAGTTGCGCGATGGCCTGACTGGCCGCCTGAGGCGTGACGCCTTGCGCCAGCGCAGCCTGCCGGATACTGCCGAGCTCGACGGCTTTCGCGAACGTCGCGATGGCCTTGAAGTCGTTGATGGGCATGTTCACTCCGTGTGCCGGGCGCAAAAAGCGCGCACGCGCCGATCGTCAGTATCAATCATAGATTGATACTGGAACAAGTCAAACTCGGCTATTCGCTTGAAACTGAGGCGCTTAAAGTCATGGACATCGGGCCACTGGCCCTGTCGTCTACTACCAGGAGCGCATCTTGAACACAAGACAACTCGGTCAGTCCGGGCTCGAAGTTTCGGCGATTGGTCTGGGCTGTATGGGTCTGAGCCACGGCTACGGACCGGCTACCGATCGGCCGCAAGCCGTGGCGCTGATTCGCGCCGCCTTCGACCGCGGCGTGACGTTTTTCGATACCGCCGAGGTGTACGGGCCCTACGTCAACGAGGACGTGGTCGGTGAAGCATTGGCGCCGTTCCGCGACCAGGTGGTGATCGCGACGAAGTTCGGCTTCACTTTCGGCGACGACGGCAAGCAGCAAATCCTCAACAGCCGGCCGGATCACATCCGCCAGACGGTCAATGGGATGCTCAAGCGGCTGAAGACCGACGTCATCGACTTGCTGTATCAGCATCGCGTCGATCCGGACGTACCAATCGAGGACGTCGCCGGCACCGTCAAGGCGCTTATCGCCGAAGGCAAGGTGAAGCACTTCGGCCTGTCGGAGGCGGGCGAGCAGACCATCCGGCGTGCGCACGCGGTCCAGCCCGTGACTGCTGTTCAGAGCGAATATTCGATGTGGTGGCGCGAGCCTGAAGACAAAATCCTGCCCACGCTGGAGGAGCTGGGTATCGGCTTCGTGCCGTTCAGCCCGCTCGGGAAGGGTTTTCTCACCGGCGCGATCGACAGCAACGCCACCTTCGGCAACGATGATTTCCGCAGCGTCGTTCCGCGTTTCACGTCCGAAGCGCTCGAGGCCAACCAGGCGCTCGTGAACGTGCTTGGCGAAATTTCCCGCGGCAAGGGCGCGACGTCGGCGCAAATCGCGCTGGCCTGGTTGCTCGCCCAGAAGCCCTGGATCGTCCCGATCCCCGGCACGACGAAATTGCATCGACTAGACGAAAACCTGGGCGCCGCAGCAGTGGAACTGTCTGCGTCCGATCTTCAGCTTATTGCACAGGCACTCGCATCGGTCGCCATTCATGGCGACCGCTACCCGGCCGCGCTGCAGGCTCGCGTCGGTCGCTGACACGAAGCGGCATGACACGCCGGGAACGCGGCATCCCCGGCGTCCTGAGCGTTCCTGCCGGTTCCATCGACTATCCACACAAGAGATCAACCATGCAACACGTGACACTGAACAATGGCATGAAGATGCCGATCCTCGGCTACGGCGTTTTCCAGATCGCCGACGACGCGGAATGCGAACGCTGCGTCGTGGACGCGGTACAGGCCGGCTATCGGCTGATCGACACGGCTGCGTCCTACAAGAACGAGGCAGCCGTCGGGCGAGGCCTCAAGCAGTGCGGCGTACCGCGTGACGAGTTGTTCGTCACCAGCAAGCTGTGGGTCGAAGACGCCGGGTATGAACGCGCGCGCGTGGCGATCGACCAGTCGCTGAAGCGGCTCGGCCTCGATTACCTCGACCTGTTTCTGATCCATCAGCCGTTCTCGGACGTTCACGGCGCGTGGCGAGCGATGGAAGACGCGCACCGCGCGGGTAAGTTGCGCGCGATCGGACTCAGCAACTTCCAGCCGGACCGGCTGATGGACATCACGGCTTTCAACGACGTGAAGCCCGCCGTCAACCAGATCGAAGTGAATCCCTTCCACCAGCAAACCGAAAGCATCGACTTCATGCGTGAGCTGGGCGTGCAGCCGGAGGCGTGGGCGCCTTTCGCCGAAGGCCGGAACAACCTGTTTCAGAACGAGCACCTTGTGGCGATCGCCGGGCGCTACGGCAAAACCGTTGGACAGGTCGTGCTGCGATGGCTGGTTCAACGCGGTGTCGTCGCGCTCGCGAAATCCGTGCGGAAAGAGCGGATGCAGGAGAACCTGGCCGTCTTCGATTTCGAACTATCCGAAGACGATATGCAGTTCGTCACCACGCTGGAGACGGGCAAGAGCAGCTTCTTCTCTCATCGCGATCCGGCGATCGTGAAATGGATGAGCGAGCGGAAGCTGGGTCTTTGAAATGCGGCGCCGAGCGCTCTTCAAAACCCCGTCTTCCGGTCCCACGGCGGTTCATCGCCGAATGCTTCGGCAAGATAGTCGACGAATCGACGCACTTTGAGCGGGATGCGCTGTGCGCTCGGATACACCGCTTGAATCACCAGATCCGCCGCGCGATAAGCGGGCAGCAGCGCCACCAGTTCGCCACGCCGGAGGTGTTCTCCAAATACGAAGGTCGGGCCGTATGCGATGCCGGCGCCGGCGAGGGCGGCCGCGAGCAGCATTTGCGTATTGTTAGCGGCCATCCGGCACGGACCGTCGATAACGTGCGCGTGGTTTTTCGCATCGAACAACGTCCAGTCGCCGGCCGACACGGCCTCGCTGAAAGCAAGCCGCTGCGCGCGTTGCAGGTCTTCGGGCTTGCGTGGCGTTCCGTGGCGTTCGAGGTATGCGGCGGACGCACAGACGACCATCCGGCACGGCGCAAGCCGGCGCGTGACCAGACCGGGATCCTGCAACCGTCCGATCCGGATCGCCACGTCGACACCCGCATCCATCAGATCGACATAGCGGTCTCCGAGCACCACTTCCACGTTGACGTGCGGATGGTCGTCCAGGTAGCGCGCGACCACCTCGCCCAGGTGCATCGCACCGAACGTGACGGGCGCGGCGACGCGCAGCACGCCGCGCGCGGTGCCTTGCGCATCGCCCGCTTCACGATTCGCTTCGTCGAATGCTTCGAGAATCCGCTTGCTGCGCTCGTAGTAAGTCTGGCCGGCGTCGGTCAGACTCAAGCGACGCGTGGTGCGCTGAAGGAGCCGCGTATTCAGCTCGGCCTCGATTGCGCTGACATGCTTGCCCGCCATTGCTGCGGATAGCCCGAAACGGCGCGCGGCAGCGGCAAAACTGCCTTCTTCTACAGCAGAGACGAACACGCCAAGGCTCGTCAGGCGGTCCATTGTGTCCTCCGATTCGATAACAGCATTATCGACTGAATACATCAATCCGGCAATTATCAAACTGGCCACTTGAATCTACCATTCGAACACTACGCAATGGTGAGGGGAAGGAAGATGAAAATCGGATCGAACGGTACGCAGATTCATGTCACGCAGCGCGGCCACGGCGAGCTGGCGCTGGTGTTCCTGCACTACTACGGTGGCTCGGCGCGGACCTGGGACGGCGTCGCAAGTGAATTGGCCGATCGCTACCGGATCGTTGCGATCGATCACCGGGGTTGG
Source organism: Paraburkholderia sp. (assembly GCF_028283785.1). Taxonomy (GTDB): domain Bacteria; phylum Pseudomonadota; class Gammaproteobacteria; order Burkholderiales; family Burkholderiaceae; genus Paraburkholderia. The sequence continues at coordinate 163,935 of NZ_JAPWKB010000021.1, forward strand.
GGCGATTCCGATGCGCCCGCCGACGGCTACCGGATTGCCGATCTTGCCGCCGACGCCGAAGGTGTCATCGATGCATTGGGTTTGCAGCGCTATGTGCTGGTCGGCCATTCGATGGGCGGCAAGGTGGCTCAACTGATCGCATCGCGCCGGCCGGCCGGGCTGGAGGGGCTTGTTCTCGTTGCGCCGTCGCCTCCGTCGCCGATGTGTCTTTCCGACGAGCAGCGCGCGACGTTGACCGGCGCGTATCAGTCGCGTGAATCGGTCGAATTCGTGATCGATCACGTGCTCACCGCAAAACCGCTCGACGCTGCGCGCCGGGAGCAAGTGATCGAGGACAGCCTGAAGGCGGCACCGCAGGCGAAGGCGGCGTGGCCGAACATCGGCATGCGCGAAGACATCACCGCAGCGGTGGCGTCGATCGACGCGCCGACCATTGTGATCTCCGGCGAGCTTGACCAGGTGGATCGCGTCGCCACCTTGCAGGCGGAACTGCTGCCGCGTATTCCGCATGCACGGATGCATATTTTGCCGGGAACCGGGCACCTGTCGCCGCTAGAAGCACCGGACGAGGTGGCGCAGATCATCGCGCGATTCGTTGCAGCGGTCGAGTTGGTCGCCAATCCGCTCGGGTTGAACTGAACCGTCCGGGGAATGACGCCATGAATAACCGACTGGGACGCACATCATGAACACACCGACCATCATCACGATTCCGATCCTGCCGTTCGGCATGGTTCACTGCCACCTGATCATCGGCGAAAAGGGCTGCGTTCTCGTAGACACGGGCACGCCGGGCTCGGAGGACAAGATCGGGCGCGCGCTGGCGAAGCACGGTCGCAGTTTTAGCGATGTCAGCTTGATCGTGGTCACTCATGCGCATACGGACCACGCCGGTTCGGCGGCGCGCTTACGCGAATTGACGGGCGCACCGATCCTCGCGCATGCCGGCGATCTGGATTACTACGAGCGGCGCAAGGAAATGACGTACTGCGTCGCCCATTGGTGGGGACCGCTGTTCCTGCGATCGGGCGTGCCCGGCGAGCCGTACTCGGCTTTCACACCGGACATCCTGCTGCAGGACAACGCCCGTTTCGATTTGAGCCGCTATGGCATCGACGGCGTGGCAAGGCACACGCCCGGCCACACGGCGGGCTCCGTATCGGTTGAACTGAGTAGTGGCGACGCACTGGTCGGCGACCTCGTCGCGTCCGGCGTCCTGCTTGGCGGATTGATCCGCACGAGTCACGCGATACGGCCACCGTTCGAGGACGATCCGCATGCCGTCGGTGCTGAACTGATGGGCATGGTCGACGCGGGCATGCAGCGTTTTCATATGGGGCACGGCGGGCCGTTGCCCGCGAAAGAAGTGCGCCGCCATGCGCTTTCATTGCGGAATCTGACGCCGGGTCGTGAGTACGGGATGCGGGCGATCGGTTGTGACTGCGCTGAGCGCAAGGTGGGGGAGTGTGTCGAGTGACGCGTGGGAAATAAACCCCACGCCCACCGCTACCGCATGTGCTCCAGCATCTGGTAGTACCACATACCCGCTGCCAGCAACGGATTGCCGATCAACCCACCCATCGGCACGCGAATATGCCGGCACGCGGCGAACGTATCGAACCGTTCCAGCGTGCCGGAGATCGCTTCGGCCATGATTTCGCCCATGATGTGACTGGTGGCGACGCCGTGCCCCGAATAGCCCTGGCAATACCAGACGTTGTCCGACAGCTTGCCCAGTTGTGGAATCCGGTTGACGACGATCCCCATCGCGCACGTCCATTCGAAATCGATCCGCACGCCCTTCAACGCGGGAAACGTGCGCTCGATACACGGCAACAGTTCGCTCGCGACATCGCGCGATGTCCGGCCCGAATAGTTGGCGCCGCCGCCGAACAGAAGACGGCCATCGGCGGTCAGGCGGTAATAGTCGAGCACGAAACGGCAGTCGTACACCGCGAGATCCTGCGGGTTGATCCGTGACGCCAACTCGCCCAACGGCTCGGTCGCGACGATGCCGCCCATCGCCGGAAAGATCTTGCCGTCCAGCTGCTTCTTTTCGAGCTTGTGATAGACGTCGCCGGCGAGCAGGATCTGTCGCGCGTTGATCCTGCCGCCCGACGTGATGACCGCAGGCCTGGCGCCATGCACGATATCCAGCACTTCCGAATGCTCGTAAATCAGCGCACCCAGTTGCGCGGCCGCGGCCGCCTCGCCGATGCACAGATTCAGCGGATGAACGTGCATGTTGCGCATATTCTTCAGCGCGCCGATGTAGAGATCGGTGTCGAGAATCGCTTTCACGCCGTCGCGGTCGAGCAGTTCGACCGCGTCGCCCAGTCCGCGCCGTTGCGCTTCTTCGAGACCTTCCTGTAACTCACGCATGTGCGCGGGTTTCATCGCCGCATGCAAATGGCCGTGCTTGAGATCGCACGCAATACCGTACTTCTTGACGCGCGATTCGATGATCTCGTGACCGCGCCAGCGCAGCCACCAGATAAAGTCGTCGACGTCGTTGCCGAGCGTCGCGCGCATCTGCTTGCGCATCGCGGCGTCGCCCGACAGGCTGCCGGTAATCTGTCCGCCGTTGCGACCGCTCGCGCCCCAGCCGATCCTGTTCGTTTCGACGATGGCAACTTTCAGGCCGCGCTCGGCCAGTTCGACGGCGCTTGCGACGCCGGTAAAGCCGCCACCGATAATCGCGACATCCACCGTTTGCTCGCCTTCCAGTTGCGGATAGGCGGTCTCCTGGCCGATCGTCGCGGTGTAGTACGACGGGCTGCGCTCGGGCGCAGCCGCGTTGAGAGGGAGTGCTGCATTCATCACGAGTTCCTGGTGATCCTGATCAAAGTCGGGGTTTCGCGTCGCGCGATGCTCACGCCTGGTTCAGATACCAGCGCCAGTCCTGCTCGCCGACTTCGCTCATAAACTGCCGGTACTCGGCACGCTTGATCGCCATAAACACCTTCAGGAACTTCGCGCCGAACACGTCTTTCGCCCAGTCGGAGCGGTCCAGCGCATTCAGGGCGCTGAGCCAGTCGGTCGGCAGCAGCGCGGTGGCCTGCGCATAGCCGTTGCCTTCGACCGGTGCGCCCGGATCGAGCTTCTCGCGCACGCCGTGATGACATCCCGCGAGAATCGCCGCTGCGGCGAGATAGGGGTTGGCGTCAGCGCCGCAGACGCGATGCTCGACGTGGCGGCTATACGCCGGGCCGCCCGGCACACGCAGACTCACGGTGCGGTTATCGACACCCCATGTCGGCGTGAACGGTGCGTAGCTGTTCGCCTGGAAACGGCGGTACGAGTTCGCGTTCGGACAGAACAGCAGCATCGAATCGAGCAGGCCGTGCAGCATGCCGCCGACAGCCTCGCGCAGCAGCGGCGTGCCGGCCTTGTCTTCTGACGCGAACAGGTTGACGCCGTCCTTGTCTGCGAGACTCACATGCATATGCATGCCGGACCCGGCGATCTCGGCGAAAGGCTTCGCCATGAAGCACGCGTTCATCCCGTGGGCGGCGGCCACGCCCTTGACGATGCGCTTGTAGCGCACTGCGTGATCCATCGCTTCGAGCGCGGGGCCGTGTTCCAGTGTGATTTCGACCTGACCGGGCGCGTATTCGCTGATCGCGGTACGCACGGGAATCTTCTGTTCGCGACACGCGTCGTACAGGTCTTTCAGGAACGGCTCGATCTGTTCGAGTTCGCGCAAGCCGTACACCTGCGTCGTGCGCGGACGGTCGCCGTCGAGATCGAGCGCGGGTTGCGGACGGCCCTTCGCATCGCGCTTCGCGTCGAACAGATAGAACTCCAGTTCGCACGCCATCACCGGATACAAGCCGTCCGCTTGCAGACCGTCGATGATGCGAGCGAGAAGTTGACGCGGATCGGCGACACCGGCAGGCAAGCCTTCCACGGGATGCATCTGCACCTGTACGGCGGCCGTCGGCATCTTGCGCCACGGCAGGCGGACCAGGCTGCCCGGCAACGGATACGCGCGGCAATCGATATCGCCGACGTCCCACACGAGCCCGCTGTCTTCGGTGTCGTCGCCGTTGATCGTCAGGTTCATGATCGCGCTTGGCAACGGGCGGCCGCTGCGATACACGGCGAGCAGTTCCTCACGATGCAGCAGCTTGCCGCGCGGCACGCCGGCCGCATCGACGATAAAAAGTTCGAACAGGTCGATATCCGGATTCTGTTCGAGAAAATTCAGGGCTTCCTGTTCGTCAGCAAAGGTATTGGCGAATGACATGGTGACTCTCTTCGCGCGTTGGCGCGTGGGTCGTCCTCCGCGAAGTGCGGAAGCACGAATGGATAGCAATGGGCGGCGATGTGCGACCCGTGTGTGCGGCGCGTATGCCGCGCGCGACCGAATGCGGCGTTGTGTACCGATCAGCGGCCGTAGACGCGCGGCGGTAGCGGAGGGCGCGCGTGGCGGCAGTGGAACAGCGCCCAGAAAGCGAGGATCACGTTGACCGCAGGATTGAGCCGCGCCGCGACGAGTCGCGTGCGTGCGCCGACCGGTTCCGCGTGGCGGGTCCGGTAGGTGCGACGGGGCGAAAAGTCGGTGGGTGGCATGTCGATCAACGCTCGAAGAGGGCTTCAGGCCGTAGCGGAACGTACGGCTCCGCAATCGTGCAACGCGCAGAACACGGTCAAATATATTGCGCGTTGCGCAGTCCAGACGGCTCGAATTGGCCCTAATCGCTTTTTTCGTGTCCTTGGATTGCGCATTCAATCTACTACGGCATTAAATTGTTTGCAATGCGTTAAAATATGGGTGCGTTTTTGCGCACCTCCTTCCAACCGACTATCGCCTATGCCCACTTCGACTCTCGATCCCCTCGACTTTCAGATCGTTCGCGAACTGCAGGAGGACGGACGACGCGCGTTCCGCGAGATCGCGCGCAACGTCAACGTGCCCGAAGCGACGGTTCGCACGCGCGTCAAACGCTTGCAGGAACTGGGTATCCTGCAGATTCTCGCGTTCACGAATCCGTCCAAACTGGGTGACGCGAAACTCGCGCTGCTGTTCGTGGATATCGCGCCGCAGGATCACGAACGCACGGTCGATAACCTCGGCCGCTGGACCGAAGTGAGCTATCTGTCCACCACGCTCGGCGGCGCCGATCTGTGCGTGCAAGTGCTGTGTCGCGACGACGAAGCGCTGTTCGCGTTGCAGCAAAAGGTGCGTGCGCTGCCCGGCGTGCTGGCGGTGCGGATGATGCACGAGGTCAAGGTCCACAAAATCCGTTTCACGATTCCCCCGCTCGAAGCGCAAGCCGAAGACTGACCGTGCGCACGTTTGCGGAACCGGCGGCGCGCGCCGTCGTGTTGCGCAATCCGCACGGGCAGCGACGCAAGTAATGTTGCGCAAGAATGACAGTCCGGAATTGCGCATCGCGCAGTCCGGATGCTTCAAAATGGCGCATCGTGCATGCTTCGCGCGCGCCTTCCTATCTCCCCGAATGCGTTCCCAGTCCGGCCATTGCCCGGTGCTGCGGGCGCGCGCCACGCCAGATCCCACTTCACGCGATGCGCATCCGTGCCGCACGGCATCGGTGCACCACGCACCTGTTATGCGCAAAGCGCAAAATTCAAATGACAAAACTGCGCATTGCAACGGTATTAGGGTAAAAAAGTATACACACGCGTAATTTGTGTGCTTAGGATTCACTCATCGCGAGATCGCCGTACAACCCCGAGATGAGAGTGACATCCATGCAGACAGCCATTTCCGACGTTGCGCAATGCGCGACGCTCGCACCCGCAGCCGACGCGCTGCGCCAAGGAGAGCGATGATGAGCGTGCAAGACGAAACCTTTGCGGCTTCCGACGCCGCGCGCACTGCATCGACCGAGGCACGCGTGCTGGACCCTCAAACCAGTCAGATGGGCAAAACCGGCCACGCGGCCGGGGACAACCATGAACTCCAGCGCGACCTGACGTGGAAAGACGCGTTCTGGGTCACGAGCGGCGTGCCGGTGGGCGTGCTGTTCACGATCGGCGGCGTCGCGGCGACGATCGGCCAACCCGCGTGGTTTATCTGGATCGTCGCGATCCTGATCGGTTTCGCGCAGTGCTTCACCTACGCGGAGATCTCCGGCCTCTATCCGCACAAGTCGGGCGGCGCGTCGGTGTATGGCGCGCTCGGCTGGGTCCGCTATAGCAAGTTCGTCGCGCCGGTGTCCGTCTGGTGCAACTGGATTGCGTGGTCGCCGATGCTCGCGCTCGGCACGAGTCTCGCTGCCGGCTACATGCTGAGTTGTCTGTTCCCGGCCGACGCGGCGATCAATACATGGCATCTGACGCTGCTCGATCTGGGCTTCATCACCAAAGGGCTGACGCTGCGCATCAACGCGACCTTCCTGCTCGCCACTGCGTTCCTGCTGATCGCGTTCAAGCTGCAACACGCGGGTGTGTCGGCGGCGGCGAAGACGCAGCGCATTCTGGGCATTGCATCGCTGGCGCCGCTGCTGGTGGTGTCGATCGTGCCGCTCGTCACCGGCGATATGCCGTCCACGCATTTCCTGCCGCTGCTGCCGTTGACGCATGACGCGTCCGGCGCGGCCGTGATGGGTCACTGGAACGCGGCAGGCGTCAGCACCGCGATGGGCGCAATGTTCCTCGCATGCTGGTCCACCTTCGCGTTCGAAACGGCGGTCTGCTACACCCGCGAATTCCGCGATCCGCAGAAGGACACGTTCAAGGCGATTTTTTCGTCGGGCTTGCTGTGCCTGTTCATGTTTATCGTCGTGCCGATCGCGTTTCAGGGCGAACTCGGGTTGCAAGGCATGCTCGCGCCGAGCGTCGTCGATGGCTCAGGTGTCGGCGCGGTGATGGCGGGATTCGTTCACGG
>NZ_JAPWKB010000005.1 GCF_028283785.1 Paraburkholderia sp.
ACGCGTTCGACGGTGGATGCGCGGGACCGTGCCGCCAGATCTGGCCGCCTGCGCGCGGATTGTCGTCGAGAATCGCGACGCGAGCGCCGTGTCGCGCGGCCGCCCACGCCGCGTGCAAACCCGCCGGACCTGCGCCGATCACGACGACGTCGTAGCGATAGATCATCGCGGCCCCGTGGTTTCTACCGACTGGCCGTCGCGACAGAGTGTCTGACAGGCCAGCACATGCCGACGTCCGTCGATCGTCACGCGACACTCCTGACACACGCCCATCCCGCACAACGCGGCGCGTGGCATCCCGCTGACGGACGTGCGGGTCGCGCGCAATTTACTTGCGTCCGCCTGCGCACTCGCGGCCAGCGCGCCCGCGACGGTCGTGCCCGGCGTCACGGCCACACGCGTGCCGTCGATGGTCAGGTGAAGGAGATGGGGATTCACATTGTCGGCGGAAGGTCGTTGCATGATCGTTGAATGGGAAGACGGCGCACGCGCTCACCGGAAGCGCTGCGGCAAATACGGCGCGATATCGAGTAACGGCGTCTCGCCGACAATCTGCGCCGCCAGCAATTTCGCGGTCGCGAGCGAAGTCGTCACGCCGAGTCCTTCGTGTCCGGCGGCAATCCACACTGGATGCGTCGCGTCGTCCGCGGGACCGATCAACGGCATGCCGTCAGGCGACGCCGCGCGAAATCCGGTCCATGCGCGAATCGCGTTCAACGACGGCAACGCGGGCAGATAACGCGCCGCGCGCTGCAACATCTGCGCGAGCACCGGCATATCGACGGCCGGATCAGTGGTATCGAATTGCCGCGACGAGCCGATCAGCAATTGCCCGGTCGGACGCGGCTGCGCATTGAACGCGACCGAGGTGCCCGTCGCGTGGTGCGCGCTCTTGATATAGCCCAACTCCAGCAACTGATGACGGATCAGCCCCGGATAACGATCGGTGATCAACAGGTGGCCTTTCTTCGGCCGCAGCGGCAGCCAGGGCACCAGCGTCTGCGCGTCCAGTCCGTTCGCGACGATCACGTGTGCCGCATCGACCCGCGTGCCGTTCGACAGCCGCACGCCGTGCGCATCGATCGCGACCACGCGCGCGCCGTGTTGCACGTGGATTCGCGCAGCATGCGGCGAGTGGCGCAACAGCCATTCGGCGGCCGCGGGCGCGTAGACGATGCTGTCGTGTTCGACGCGCAAGCCGCCCGCCATCGACGGCGCGAGCATCGGTTCGCATTCCCGCAACGCGGACGCATCGAGCCATTCCGACGCGATATCCTGCGCGGCGAAACCTTGCTGCATCGCGCGGGCGGCCGCACATTCTTCGTCGTCGGTGGCGATCCAGAGCGTGCCGCAACGCACGAACGCGTCGCGCGCGCGAAGTTGCGGCGCGAGTTCGAGCCACAACGCGCGCGAGTAGCGGCTCAACGCAAGCTCGGCCGGCGAGTCGTTCATCACGACGATATGACCCATGCCCGCGGCGGTCGCGCCGCCGCCGATGCCGCCTGCGCGTCGAGCACCGCGACCCGCATTCCGCGCGCCGCCAGTTCCGCCGCGCACGCTGCACCGACGATGCCCGCGCCGACGATCAACGCGTCGCTATTCATGCGCTCATACCGTGGCTCATACCGTGCGGATGCCCCACGCGAACGGATCGCTGTCGTCGAAGCACAAGCGCGCTTCGGCCATGATGTGCGCGCGGCCCGTGATGGTCGGAATCACGCTGTCGACGGACTGCGCCGCGCCTTCGCCGCGACGGTAACTCGCTTCGAACACGCTGCCGATGATGCTTTCCTGTCGCCAGATCGCGCCTTCCGCGAGTTTGCCGTCGGCGGCGAGGCACGCGACCTTCGCGCTGGTACCGGTGCCACACGGCGAGCGGTCGTACGCGCTGCCGGGACATAGCACGAAGTTGCGCGAGTCGATGCCGTCGCGCGGGCTGGGCGCGAACAGTTCGATGTGATCGATCAGCGCGCCGTCCGCGCCGGTGATGTGCTGCGAGATCAACGCGTCGCGGATCGCGTCGGCAAACGCGGTCAGATCGGCGATATGCGACGGTTCGAGCGCACGGCCGTGTTCCGCGACGAGGAAAAACCAGTTGCCGCCATAGCCGATATCGCCGGTCAGCGCGCCGTATCCGGGCACGTCCACGGTCACGTCTTTACGGTAGCGACAGGCGGGCACGTTTTGCACCGACACGCTGCCGTCGTCGTTCAGCGTGGCTTCGACGATGCCGACCGGCGTGTCGATCCGATGACGTCCCACGCCGATCCGCCCCAGGTGCGCGAGCGACACGATCAGTCCGATCGTGCCGTGACCGCACATGCCGAGGTAGCCGACGTTATTGAAGAAGATCACGCCGGCCGCGCAGTCCGGCTGATCCGGCTCGCACAACAGCGCACCGACCACGACGTCCGAGCCGCGCGGTTCGGTGACGATGCCCGCGCGCCACGCGTCGAAGTGGTCGCGGAACGCGTCGCGCCGTTGCGCGAGCGTGCCGCCGCCGAGATCCGGGCCGCCGGAGATCACGAGGCGGGTCGGTTCACCGCCGGTGTGCGAGTCGATCACAGTGAGGGTTTTCATGCCCTCATGGTAGAAACGGCGCGCCCGCGAGTCTTGACGGCGTTCAGCGCCGATTACGACGATTTCAGCATAGTGCGGGGTGATTCGCGCGACCGCGCATTGTGCCGAAATCGTCGCGGTTGATGTTCGATTCGCGCAAGACGGATGATTTTCCGCTACGTAGACTGTGCTCGATCATCACTATCAGGAGAGCCAAGCGTGGCACATATCTGGGAAGGCGTATTGCCGGCGGTCACGACCAAGTTCAATGCGGATTTCAGCATAGACCGGGCGTCCACGAAACAGAATATCGACGCGCAAATCGACGCGGGCGTGGACGGCATCATCGTCTGCGGCTCGCTCGGCGAAGCATCGACGTTGTCGCTCGACGAAAAACTCGACGTGCTCGATATCGCCGTCGACGCGTCGAACGGCCGCGTGCCGGTGTTGCTGACGATCGCGGAAAACAGCACGCTCGACGCCTGCCGTCAGGTCGAAGCCGCGGCGAAACGCGGCGCGGCTGGCTACATGGTGTTGCCGGGTTTGCGTTATCTGTCGGACCGTCGCGAAACGCTGCATCACTTCCGCATGGTGGCCGGTGCCAGCCCGTTGCCGCTGATGATCTACAACAATCCGCTCGCGTATGGCGTGGACATGACGCCGGACATGTTCGCGGAAATCGCCGACGAACCGAAGATCGTCGCGATCAAGGAATCGTGCGGCGACGTGCGGCGCGTCACCGACCTGATCAACGCGGTCGGCGACCGCTTCGCGATCCTGTGCGGTGTGGACAATCTGGCGATGGAAGCGATCCTGATGGGCGCGCACGGCTGGGTGGCGGGTCTGGTCTGCGCGTTCCCGAAGGAAACCGTGGCGATCTACCGGCTGCTGAAAGCGGGACGGCTCGAAGAAGCGCGCGCGATCTACCGCTGGTTCGCGCCGTTGCTCGCGCTCGACGTGTCGCCGAAGCTGGTGCAGAACATCAAGCTGGCCGAAGCGATGGTCGGGCTCGGCACCGAACCGGTTCGGCCGCCGCGCCTTCCGCTGGCCGGCGACGAACGCAAATCGGTCGAAGCGCTGATCCGCCGCGCACTGGAAACGCGTCCGGTATTGCCATCGGTTTGAGGGCGTGACCGCGACATCGCGATGTCGCGGCCGGAAAAACAGAAAGGGCCTTGAGCGGAAGCATCCGGCTCAAAGCCCTTTTTTCGATTCACCGCCTACGCGGGCGGTACGTCGACGACAGCGTTACGCGACCGCCGCCAGTAACCGGCGCGCGTCGGTCTCGCGCTTGCTCAGTTCGAGCAGCCGATAGCCGCTCTTGTACACCGGCTGCAAACGGAAGCCGTTGTCGGCATCGATGTCGAGCAGCAGACGCAGACGCGACACGTGACTGTCGATGGTGCGCGTGAACTCGCGGAACTCGCGGCCCCAAACCATCGCGAAGATATGATCGCGCGACAACACCCGCCCGATATTGGAAAAGAACAGCGACGCCAGCCGGTACTGCGTACCCGAAAGTTGGACCGGTTCGCCGCGCAGCATCACGAGCTGACGCTGCGAATCGAAATGGTACGGACCGACGTCGAAACTGCCCATGCCGTGCCGGTCCGGATACGCGCGGCGCAACAACGCCGACACACGTTCGCGGAATTCAACCGGGCGCACAGGCAGGTTCACGTAGTCGTCGGCGCCGCCCGTGAACGCGCGCACCGCGCTTTCTTCCGAACTGTCTTCGGACGCGAACAACACCGGCATCTGGTCGCCGGCCACCGCGCGGATCGACTTCAGCACGTCGTAACCGGACAGGCGCATGCCGTACCAGTCGAGCACGAGCATGTCCACCGTCGAGCGGGCGAGCGCCTTCGACATGGTGAGGCCGTCGTCGTATGTGAGGCAGCTATGACCGGCTTGCGACAGGATCAACTCGATCAACTGACGCTGGACCGGGTCCCGCTGAAGAATGGCAATACGCATGGAGAAATACTCTCAAACAGATGGTTCGGACCGAATTCTGTGAGGCGCCCCGGTTGCGGCACATAGGAACAGTCCTAATTTGCCTCACTTGCATTCAGTCCTATTGACCATCTCTCTCATTCCTGCGCCGATGCTCTTTTTTCCTACGTCGCACATCGATAAATCCGCATGGTTTTGCGGCAATCGCCCGCGCCTCCTACAGCCAGATCTTCGCCCCGAATTTGCCAACTTACTCAATCGAATTAAGCACTTCCGGGGAAGTCGGCTTTCGATCCTGTAAAATGGCGGGTTGGTCCCAGTCGTCATCACGCGCGCCTTATCCCGGCGGGCGTGCTCGTGTTCCGTGCTCTACCCGGCGCTTCCCACACTTCTCGCAGACGACCGCCGCATTCCGCGCCCTCGCGCGCGGCTTAATCATCAAACTGAACAGCACCAATGCAAGCTACAAATCTGGGTGGAGCAACGGCTGTCACCCCGCGTCCATTGGGACGCAGCGACTACAAAACCCTCGGCCTGGCCGCGCTCGGCGGCGCGCTGGAGTTCTACGACTTCATCATCTTCGTGTTTTTTGCGCCGGTGATCGGCCAGCTGTTCTTCCCGGCCGCGATTCCCGACTGGCTGCGCCAGTTGCAGACTTTCGGCATCTTCGCGGCAGGCTACCTGGCGCGCCCGCTCGGCGGCATCATCATGGCGCACTTCGGCGACCTGCTCGGCCGCAAGCGCATGTTCACGCTGAGCGTGCTGCTGATGTCCGTCCCGACGCTGATGATGGGCCTGCTGCCCACCTACGCGACCATCGGCATGCTCGCGCCGGTGCTGTTGCTGCTGTTCCGCGTGCTGCAAGGCGCGGCGGTCGGCGGTGAAGTGCCGGGCGCGTGGGTATTCGTGTCGGAACACGTACCGCAGCGTCACGTCGGTTATGCATGCGGCACGCTGACGGCGGGTCTGACGGCCGGCATTCTGCTCGGCTCGCTGATCGCGTCGGCGGTGAATCATCATTTCCCGGCTTCGGACATCGCTGCTTACGCGTGGCGCATCCCGTTCCTGCTCGGCGGCGTATTCGGGCTGTTTTCGGTGTATCTGCGCCGCTGGCTGCATGAAACGCCGGTGTTCGCCGAACTGAAGCAGCGCAAGTCGCTGGCCGCGGAAATTCCGCTGAAGGCCGTGCTGCGCGATCACGGCGGCGCCGTCGTGGTGTCGATGCTGCTGACGTGGATGCTGTCGGCGGCAATCGTCGTGGTGATCCTGATGACGCCCACGCTGCTGCAGAAGCAGTTCCACATTGCACCGGCTACCGCGCTGCTGGCGAACTGCGTCGCGACGCTGTGCCTGACCATCGGTTGCGTGATTTCGGGCGCGGTCGCGGGCCGGATCGGCGCGAAGCCGACCATCATCGTCGGCGCGCTGGCGCTGGCCGTGTCGTACTACGCGATGTTCACCGAACTCGCCGCCGATCCCTCGACGCTGGTGCCGATGTACGCGCTGGCCGGTTTCTTCGTCGGCGTGATCGGCGCGGTGCCGTTCGTGATGGTCAACGCGTTCCCGGCGGTCGTGCGTTTCTCGGGCATCTCGTTCTCGTACAACGTCGCCTACGCGATATTCGGCGGCCTCACGCCGATCGTCGTGTCGCTGATGATGAAGTCGCAACCGGCCGCGCCTTCGCTGTACGTGGCCGCGCTGTGCGTAGTCGGCGCGGTGACGGCGCTGTTCATCAAGAACAAGCCGACGCGCTGATGCGCTGATCGTCCGCGCCATCGCCTTTGAACGGCGGCCTGTCCTGACGGACACGCCGCCGTTTTTCATGGTGACGCCGCATCCCATTGCCGCGCGTAACATCGACACTTCACGGATGCCCGAACCATCGGACGCGCACAACGCCGTACGCTGTCTTCCATGAAAACCGTCGACACCTCTCCTTCGGCCGCTTCGACCGTCGCCTTCACGCCCGCGCTCGCGCGGATCGTCGCGACGGTCAGCGTCGGCTTCGTCGTCACGCAACTCGACGTGACCATCGTCAATATCGCGCTCGCCCGGATCGGCGCGGATCTGCACGCGAACGTCGCGGGTCTGCAATGGATCGTCGACGCGTACACGCTCGCGTTCGCCGTGCTGATGCTGTCGGCGGGCGTGCTCGGCGACCGCTTCGGCGCGCGGCGGATGTTTATCGCAGGCATCGGGCTGTTCGCGCTCGCGTCGCTCGGCTGCGGCCTTGCGAACGACGCCGCCACGCTCGTGACCGGACGCGCGGTGCAAGGCGTCGGCGCGGCCGCGATGCTGCCCAATTCGCTCGCGCTGCTCAATCGCGCGAGCGGACACGATCCGAAGCTGCGTGCGCGCGCGGTCGGGTTGTGGACAGCGGCGGGCGCGGTATCGATCGCGGCGGGTCCGGTGATCGGCGGCGTACTGATCGCGGCCTTCGGCTGGCGCAGCATCTTCTGGGTCAACCTGCCGATCTGCATCGCCGGTCTGATCGCGACCTTCGCGTGGGTACCGGCGTCGGCGTCGTCAGCGTCTTCGCCGGCAACGGCGGCAACGGCGACGAAAGCGCCCGCCTCCGCACCCGCCGCCCGGCAACGCGGCCTCGACCTGCCCGGCCAATTGCTTGCCATCGTCGCGTTGACCGCGTTCACCGGCGCGGTGATCGAAGGCCGTCCGCGCGGGATCGGCGATCCGCTGGTCGCGGGCGGCCTGATCGTCGCGGCGCTGGCCGCGATGGCGTTCATTGCGGTCGAATCGCGCGTCGCAACGCCGATGCTGCCGCTGTCGCTGTTCGGCAAGCGCACCTTCAGCGCCGCCGTGCTGTTCGGCATCTGCGTGAACCTGAGTTACTACGGCATGGTGTTCGTGCTGAGTCTTTATCTGCAACACGTTCGCGGCTACACGCCGTTGCAGGCCGGTCTCGCGTTTCTGCCGTTGACGGGCGGCTTCCTCGTGTCGAACGTCGCGAGTGGCTGGGTGGTCGGGCGCTTCGGCGCGCGTGTGCCGATGATCGTCGGCGCGGTTATCGGCGGGATCGGTTATACGGCGCTCGCGTTCGTGGACCGCGCGACGCCGTTGCCCGCGTTGCTGTTGCCGTTCCTGCTGATTCCGTCGGGCATGGGCCTCGCCGTCCCCGCGATGACGACCGCGATTCTTGCGTCCGTCGAGCCGCAACGTGCGGGCACGGCGTCAGCGGTGCTGAACACCGCGCGCCAGGCCGGTGGCGCGGTCGGCGTGGCCGTGTTCGGCGCGCTCGTCAGCCGCCCGGAAAGCGCGCAAGTCGTCGCCGGTCTACATATCGCGGCAATGGTCTCGGCGACACTGCTCGCGACGGGCGTGGTGCTCGGCGCGCTGGTGCATCCCGACGCGCATCGCCGCGAATCCCGGCCTGCGCCCGACGCGGATAAAACAACGCCCACGATGCGTTGAGCATCGCGGGCGCGTGGGCTTCGTGAGCGTCGTTAAAGATCGCGAATGGCGCGCGTTCGCCACAGTCCCGCGACGCGCCGCGAAACCGCCTACAACGACGTTTCCTGGATCGCGCCGGTATCCAGCGCGCGTTCGATCAGACCTTCGCTCTGCGCTTTACGGATCGCGTCCGACAGCAGCTTGTCCGGCTCTTCGATCTCGGCCTTGATCGTGCTGATCAGTCCCGATGCATCGAGGATCACGAGCGTCTCGGCGGAATCGGCGCGGCTGATGATCACGCGATGCGGCGTCGGCCCCTCGCCGATGCTCGCGCAAAACTCCATCGCGTTGCCGCCGATGGTCTGCTTGAAACTCTCAATCATCGTTCGCTCCCTTCGATAGTGTCCCGTTCGCCGTTGTGCCAACGGCGCATGGCGACGGATTGCGGGTCATGAAAGGCACCAGCAAGCTGCGGGCCCGGCCCGGACGACCGTCCCGCGTTTCGCCGCTCAAAGACCGAGGCCGCTTCGCGGCGCCCGTGCGCCGTCGATACTGATACGGCCCGCGCCCGTCACGAACAGCAGCAGAAAACCGCCGGCAATACCAACGTTTTTCCAGAAATGGATGACCATATCGCGCTGCAGGCTCGCATCGGTGACATTCCAGAAATCGTGGCCGAGCACGGCGGTCGCGATCGTGTACACGGCCATCAACAAAGCCAGCGGGCGGATCTGGAAGCCGAGAATCAGGAACAGTCCGCCCAGCGTTTCGATGGCGGCGGCCACCGGTGCCGCGACCTGCACGAACGGCACGCCCTTCGACTGAAGATAGCCGACGAAACCCGCGTAGCCCAGCAGTTTCATCACGCCGCCCCACAGGAACAGCACGGCAAGCGCGATACGTGCAATGAGAATAACGCCGGAATCGACGGGACGCGTCATGGATAAGCTCCTGTATTACGAATAAGCAGCAGACCGGGCTGCGTGGCTGCAGTTCCCGGTTGCCGATCGACAGGATAGATTTATTACCGATCCGGTTGCTATTCTTTTACCAACCGTTTCAGATGCGACGCGCGCACCGCGACGCACGCCGCTTGCCGGCACACAGCCAGCGAAGCCACCCGGCGAACCCCAGCAGCACGAGTCCGGCACCGCCGAGCACCGGCTCGCGGAGCGTCAGCAGCGCGACGAACGTGAACCCGCGCGCGCCCGACAGCAATGCGAAGCCCGCGATCATCGCCGTGAGCGTGGCGAGGCGCGCGCCGGCTGCATCGCGCGGTCGTTTCAGCGCCGTTCTGAACGCGTGCGTCAGCGACTGTACCGGTTCGAAGCTGTCCATGTTGTGCTCCTCGAATGCGTCGTGGCAAGCGCGGTCACGCAGCGTGGGCTGCGTCGTCGACGAAGCCGGTCACCGTGCGGCGAAAGACGTGATGCGGGAAACGTTCGTGGACCACGCGGATCATCGCGTCGATGCCGTCGTGGCCATCGCCCGCCAGCAGCGGATCGAAATAAACGGCGTTCGCCGTCGACGTTGCCGCGATCAGCGCGCGACGACGCGCCGCGTCGGTTTCATTCCACGCGTCGAAGTAGCGGTCGATCGGTTCGGTATGCGTATTCATCGTTGACTCCTTGCACGGGGTGCACGGGCGCGACGCATTGCAAACACGGCGTTTGCTGCGGGCCTGGAGTCAAGATTCGAAGATTCGGCGATGCACGTCGATTACGTGCGAGGTAAAACCCCGCGCGCGGATCGACGGATCGGTGTGAATCGATACGACTGGCGACGCGATGCGCGAAAGCGCAGCACGCGTGATGCTTTAAGCGTTACGCGTGACCTTGCGCGTGCCACGCGTCGATGTCGGTGCGTGCTCGATGTTCGAGCGCACTCAACGCCATCAACGGGTCGATCTTCGCGCGCGGAATCAGCAATTCGACGGCCTCGGGCGCGCCTTTTTCGATGTCGCCATCCGTACGCTCGATCGCGGCACGGCACAGCCACTGAACGCCAAGATCGTCCGCGACGACATCGGCGGTAACACGAAAATTACGATGATCGAAAGTCATACAACCCTCCAGAAACATTACATATCAAGGTCCCCGAAAGGTTTAAGCGGGGACTTCAAAAAGCGTATCACGGGTGTCCGTTCGCCTGCTTCGAGCCGGGCATTTTCTGTAACGCGCGGTATCAAACCGCTTAGTGATCCGTGCGGTGTTGGCGGTTGTCAGAACGGCGCTCGGCGCGTGGCGGCGGGCGGATATTGACCTGTGAGGTAATGGTTTTGCCCACGCGGTTGGCTATCATCGTTTCATGAGCACACTGTCATCTCCGATCCGTCCCGGCGCGCCGCAGATGCCACCGGCCAGCCGCAGCGTCGGCGATCTGCTGCGCGAGTGGCGTCAGCGAAGGCGGATGAGCCAACTCCTGCTCGCTGCCGAAGCCGATATTTCGACGCGTCATCTGAGCTTCGTCGAATCGGGCCGCGCGCTGCCGAGCCGGGAAATGGTGATGCATCTCGCCGAACGTCTCGACGTGCCGCTGCGGGAACGCAACACGTTGCTGGTCGCGGCCGGTTACGCACCGCTTTTTCGCGAGCGCCCGCTGACCGATCCGCAACTCGCCGCCGCGCGCGATGCGGTGAACCTCGTGTTGAAAGGGCACGAACCGTATCCGGCACTCGCGATCGACCGTCACTGGAATATTGTCGCGACGAATGGCGCGTTGGGCGTGCTGACCGCGGGCGTCAGCGGCGCGCTGCTCGAAGCGCCGGTCAACGCGTTGCGGCTGAGTCTGCATCCGGACGGCGTCGCGCCGTCGATCGTCAACTGGCACGCGTGGCGCGCGCATGTGCTCAACCGGCTGCAACGTCAGATCGACGTCAGCGGCGACCCGGTGCTCGCCGCCTTGCGCGACGAACTGGCCGGCTATCCCGCGCCGCCAGGCGCCGCCACCGCCGACGACACCGTCGCGCAGATCGCCGAGCAGGTTGCCGTTCCGCTGCGGGTGCGAACGTCGTCGGGCGTGCTGTCGTTCTTCAGTACGACGACGGTATTCGGCACGCCGGTCGACGTCACGCTGTCGGAACTGGCGATTGAAGCGTTCTTCCCCGCCGACGCCGCGACCGCCGCCGCACTGCGACAGGCCGCCGATGCGCTTCGTCTGTAACACCAACGGGCATTACAAACGCGGGTTTTAATTAGCGGTTCTAGCGACTGGCGTTTTTTACAAAACTCACGGGCCGTTGTGGATGATTGCTGCCTGCAACCGTGACCGACGGTGAACCGATGCCCGTCGGCGCGCCCATCGGTTCGCCTATCGCGATTTTCGGGTTTTGTAATATTCGCCGGCTCGCCCACTTCCCGCCGTCCGTGAGGACCTCAATTCGTTACAAATGCACGGTACTTTTTGCCGGATTTGTCACAATTATCTTTCCATTTGTAACTCGACTTCGTTACAAACATGCCGATCCGTTAGCGCCCCTGTTTTCATTTCATATAAGTACTAATTACCTCATCTGTTTTGCTCACCGGTTTTAAATTGAAGGACGGTCGTCCTAATTGAATATTGTCGGAAGATTTACTAATATCTCCATATCAATTCTTAAAACCCTTTGCAGACAATGCTTTACGGTAATTAACAGAATTCTTCATACAACGGATACAGGGTTTTCTCGAAGTCAAATCAGAGAAGGAAAACATTACCGATTTCGACTGTTGCTTTTTGATAAATTTTTTTGAGAAAGGCATTGCATTCCGATTCTGGTGTTCATACAATTCGCTCCAAGGTGTTACGAGATGTAACGCACTGTAGCAAGTAGTAAGTCACTGCCTTGACCCGGTCGTGACCTGTCGCCGAAGAAGTGAAGCGTCGGCGAGGCATAACAGATAAACGGCACAAAGCCGACATGTAATTCGGGGCTTCGGAATTCTTTAGAAATGGACCGTAGCAGCGAGACGCTGGATTCAATCCGCGAAATCAATCTGTCGTACATCATGCTCGCGCAGCGCATGCTGCGTGAGGACAAGCCGGTCGGGATGTTCCGTCTGGGTTTGTCGCTGGAACTGGCTGACCTGCTGGCGGGGCTGTCGCTCGCGCAGATCGTCAAGCTCGCAGCCTCCGATCAGCTGTTGTGCTTCTTCCGCTTTAACGATCACGCGATGCTGTCCGCGTTGACCCAAAGCGCCAAGAATGCAGATGTGGCGCCGACCCACGCCGCCATCCTGCTTGCCGGCCAGCCGGCCGAGCAGTTCGCCTGACGCGCCCGGAGATGACCATGCTCAAACGCAGCCTCACCGAAGACGCGCAGGAAGTGTTTCGCGCAATCGCACTGATCGAACTCGGCGCACGCATGCAGGTGCTCGAAAGCGAGCTGACGCTGTCGCGCGACCGGATGATCCGGCTGTATCGCGAAGTGAAGGGCAATTCGCCGCCCAAGGGCATGCTGCCGTTTTCGGCGGACTGGTACATGACGTGGCTCGCGAACATCCACGCATCGCTGTTCTACAACACGTACCTGTTTCTGAAGAACGAAGCGAAGTGCTCGCATCTGGACGCGCTGACCAAGGGCTACCGGCTGTATCTGGAGCACTGCCGTCACAGCGACACCGAACCGGTGCTCGACCTGACGCGTGCATGGACGCTGGTGCGTTTCTTCGACGCCAACATCCTTCAGATGACGAAATGCTGCCGCTGCACGGGCAAGTTCGTCGCGCACAAGCATGATCTGCAGCACAACGTGGTGTGTGGCGCGTGCCAGCCGCCGTCGCGTGCGGGCAAGACCAAGAAGGCTGCGGCCGCTGCGAAGCAGCAGGAACTGAACGCCGCCGCAGAAGCGATGCCGAAAGCCGCTTAACCCACGCATCACAGTCGTACGCGCAACGCATCGCGCCGGCCCGTCCGGGTCCACGCGAAAAAAAAGCGGAAGGTCGGTCACCTCCCGCTTCGCATCCCAGGTTTCACATCACACGTTTCACTTCCGAAGTCCGCAGCCTGACCCGTCCTGTCAGGCTGCTCCCCCAAACGTCTGCACCACCAGCCACAGGTTCGCCACGCTGATCAGCACGAACAGCGTCCACGCGAGCATCCGCGTCGGCACGCGGTTGACGAATTGCCCCATCAGCTTGCGGTCGTTGGTCATACGGATCAGCGGATACAGCGCGAACGGCAATTGCAGGCTCAACACCACCTGACTCGCCACGAGCAGTTTTCCGACCGCGCCGTTGCCGAGCATCTGCACGCCAATCAACGCGGGAATCAACGCCAGCGCACGCGTGATAAAGCGCCGCTGCCAGCACGGAATCTTCAGTTTCAGGAAGCCTTCCATGATCACCTGCCCCGCCACCGTTCCGGTGAAAGTCGAGCTTTGCCCCGACGCCAGAAGCGTGACCGCGAACAGTACCGCGGCAAAACCGGTGCCGACGATCGGCGCGAGCAACTGATACGCGTGTTCGATGTCGGTGACTTCGTGATGACCGGTTGCATGGAACGCAGCGGCCGCAAGCATCAGGATGGCCGCGTTGATCAGCAGCGCGAGCACCAGCGACACGATCGTATCGATCCGCGAATAACCGATTGCCTGCGCGATGCTCGCCGGATCGCGCTTGACCGCGCGCGTCTGCACGATCGACGAATGCAGATACAGGTTATGCGGCATCACGGTCGCGCCGAGAATGCCGATCGCGAGGTACATCGGTTCGCGCGAACTCAAGGTTTCCCACGACGGAATCAGCCCTTGCACGACCGACGGCCAGTGCGGCTTCACCATCGCCAGTTCGATGATGTACCCAACGCCGATGGTCGCGATCAACGCGAGAATGATCGCTTCGAGATCGCGGAAATTCTTGCCCTTCAGGCCGAGCACGATCAGCGTATCGAACGCGGTCAGGATCACGCCGACCGTCAGCGAACACTTGAAGAGCAAATGAAACGCGAGCGCGCCGCCCAGCACTTCGGCGAGATCGCAGGCAATGATCGACAGTTCGGCGAGCAGCCACTGCCCTTTCGCGACCAGCGGCGAGTAGCGCTGCCGCGACAACTGCGCGAGATCCTGATTCGTGACGATGCCAAGCCGCATGCTCAGGCATTGCAGCGCCATCGCCGCGAGACTCGACAGCACGACGACGAACAGCAGACTATAGCCGTAGCGCGAGCCGGCTTCGATATCGGTCGCCCAGTTGCCCGGGTCCATATAACCGATCGAAATCAGCAGTCCCGGACCCGCGAATTGCAGGATTTTTTTCCAGAACGAAACGCCTTGCGGCACGGCGACCGAGCCCTGTACTTCGGACGGGCAGAACGGCGCTGTGGCAGTGGTGGGTAATTTGAACGGCAAGCGTGAAGCCCCTGAGATCGATGAACATGCGGCGACCGCGCGCCGCAAACGGCCTCAAGTGTACAAAGAAAACTCCGGCAGTGTCCCGTTCAGCGCGTAGCGCCCGACGTCGCGAATCCGGTAGTCGAGCGGGTCGTGCAGCGTATGCACGCGCGCATTGCGCCAGAAGCGGTCGAGCGCGAGCGGTGCGTGCGTGGCACGCGCGCCGCACGCATCGAACAGTTTCTCGCCGATATCGAGCGCCGCGCGATGCGGCAAGAATCTTCGCCTCCGACACCGCCAGCGCGACATGCGCGCGTTCGTCGCCGGTCACGGCCGCGCCGCGCCGCCATGCGTCGTCGAGCATCCGCGCGGCGCGGTCGGCGAGCGCTTCGGCGGCGATCGTCTGCACCCGCATCTCGCCGAAACGCGCGAGCAGATACGGGTCGTCGGTGGCTTTTTCGACGCCGGAACTGATCCACGGCCGACCATACTTCGTCACGTATTCGCGTGCTTCGGCCAGCGCACCCTGCGCAATTCCGACGAACAGATTGGTCAGCACCAGTTGCGATACCAGCGTGCGCAACGTCGCATGCGGCGTCGGCGGCACTTCCGAACGATGCAGCACTTCGTCCGCCATCACGATCACATTGTTGAACGACACGCTGCCGCTATCGGTTTGCCGTTGACCGATCGGGTCCCAGTCTTCGTTGACGGTAATGCCTTCGCGCGACGTCGGCACGACCGCGACAACCGGTTTGCCCGTCGCCGGGTCCAGCGCGGACAGCGTCATCATCGTCGAGCCGCGCGTGCCCGAGCAAAAGCCCTTTACGCCGCTGATCCGGTAGCCGCCGGCAGCGTCGCCGCTTTCGGCCGTGGCAGTCGCGATCAGACGCGTATCGAGCGGATTCACCGCATTGCCCCACCACCAGTTGCGCTCGACGGTGCCGCGCAGATACCGTTCGCGTTGCGCCTGATTGCCCCACACATCTACGCTGACGATCTGCAAACACTGAAAGCCCAACAGATGCGCAAGCGCGCTGTCCACGCTCGCAATCTGACGGATCGTCTCGTAGACGACCGGCCACGGCGCGCCCTGTCCGCCGAATTCTTGCGGGACGGCAATCGTCAGCAGACCGGCATCGGCGATCCATTGTTTCTCCTGCGACGCATGCCCGCCGTCCCGGTCGCGCTGCGCGGCGCTCGCGCGCAATGCGCCGAGCAAGCCCGACAGATCGCGCGAAGGTGAAGGGGAAGGTGACGACTGCGACGAAGGTAAAGCGACATCATGCTGCGGGTTCATGCGTGCTCCGTGTGGGCGCCTGACGGGACGGACCGCGATAGTATGCGCGAAATCGGCCCGACGGCCCGCCCGATCATAGAAGCGCGATCACGTCGGAGCCACCAACGGATTATCGGAAGCAAATCGCAAATCGCGATATATCCGACGCGTTCCGCTTCGATCATGCCTTCCGGAAATGCAAACGGGGCGCAAGAAAACCGCTTGCGCCCCGCCTGTCTACTACCTGCTCATCAAACGTCGATCACACGTTTACAGCCTGTTTCAAGGCTATTTCTGTGCAATCTGCGCCGGTGTGCCGGTTGCTTTCATGTCGCCCCAACCGCCGCCGAGCGCGCGAATCAGATTGACCGTCGATACCGCCTGCGTGCCCGCCAGATGACTCGCCTGCAATTGCGTCAGCAGCACCGAACGCTCGCTGTCGATCACATCCAGATAGCTGACCTGCCCTTCCTTGTACTGCGTTTGCGACAGATGCGACGCGCGTTGCGATGCGACCACCGCATCGTTCTGCTCGCGCATCTGATCGTCGAGCAGACGCAGATCGGCCAGGTTGTCCTCGACTTCGCGGAACGCCACCAGCACCTGCTGACGATACTGCGCGACATCCTCGTCGTACTTGCCGCGCGCTTGCGCAAGACCCGCCTTACGACGACCACCGTCGAAAATCGGCATCGTCAGTGCGGTACCGGCCAGCGGCCCGAGCAGGAACGTACGGCTCGACCACATGAACAGATCGGCCAGCGTCGCCGATTCGAAGCCGAGTCCGCCGGTAATGTCGAGCTTAGGGAAAAACGCCGACTTCGCGACACCGACCCGCGCATTCGCCGCCGCCATCGCACGTTCCGCCGCCGCGACATCCGGACGACGTTCGAGCAATGCCGAAGGCAAACCCGCCGGTACACGCACCGTCATTTGCGCGAGCGGCGTTTCCGGGAACGAGAAGTCCGCCGGCGGCTTGCCGAGCAAAATAGCGAGGCTATGCTCGGACGCCGCGCGTTGACGCGCCACGCCGACCGCATCGGCACGCGCGCTCGACAGCTCATTGCGCGCCCGCGACACATCCAGCTCGCTGATATCGCCTTCCTTGAAACGCTGTTCGACCAGCTTCAGCGTATCTTCGCGCAGCGTCACGGTACGGCGATACAATTCCTGATCCGTATCGAGCTCGCGCAACTGGAAGTAGTTCTGCGCCACGTCCGCCTGCAACGACAACTGCACCGAACGGAACAGCGCTTCGCTCTGCTGCTCGTCGGCCTTCGCCGCGTTGACCGTCGTGCTGACCCGCCCGAACAGATCCGCCTCGTACGACACGGCGCCCTGCGCGCGCCACAGCGTCTGATTGACGCCGCTCGCGCTGTCCGGCAGGAATTGCGACGCCGGCGACGCCCTTTCGCGAGTCGGGCCGAAGCCCGCATCGATCTGCGGGAACCACGCCGAACGTGCGCTCTGCTGAACCGCCCGCGCCTGCTGCACGCGTGCGGCGGCGGCCTTCAGATCCTGATTCGCATCGGCGGCCTGTTTCTCCAGACCGTCCAGCGTGGTGTCACCGAACACCGTCCACCATTCGCCGCGCAATGCGTCGTCGGACGGTTCGGCGGCTTTCCACGTGCCCGCGTCCTGCGTCGACAACGGCGCTTCCTTGAATGCGGCAGGCGTAGCGACCTCGGCACGCTGATAGGTCGGCTCGACCGAACACGCGGCGAGCAGCGCAACCAGCAATCCGCTCGCAGCGGCACGGCCCCAACCGCTTAAAGAACTCATCTGTTTCATCATTCCTCCTTAAGCGTCCGACGCCGGCAACGCGTAGTGCCCCGCGTCCTTCTGCGACACATGAATCTTGCCGCCCGCCAACGTGCGCAACACGACATAGAACACCGGCGTCAACATCAAGCCGAACAGCGTGACCCCGAGCATCCCGAAGAACACCGCGATACCCATCGCGTGACGCATTTCCGAACCCGCGCCGCTCGACAGCACCAGCGGCACCACGCCCATGATGAAAGCGATCGACGTCATCAGGATCGGGCGCAACCGCATCCGGCTCGCTTCGATCGCCGCCGACAGCGGCGAATGACCGTCATGCTCCAGCTCGCGCGCAAACTCGACGATCAGGATCGCGTTCTTCGCGGACAGCCCCACCAGCACCATCAAACCGATCTGCGTGAAGATGTTGTTGTCGCCCTGCGTGAGCCACACGCCCGTCAGCGCCGACAGCACGCTCATCGGCACGATCAGGATCACCGCGAGCGGCAGCGTCAGGCTTTCATACAGCGCAGCCAGCACCAGGAACACCAGCAGCACACTGATCGGGAACACCCACATGCCGGCGTTGCCCGCCAGAATCTGCTGATACGTGAGGTCGGTCCATTCTGCCTTCACGCCGCGCGGCAAGGTCTGCGCCGCGATGCGCTCGATTGCCGCCTGCGCCTGACCCGACGAATAACCCGGCGCCGGTCCACCGTTGATATCGGCGGCGGTGTAGCCGTTGTAGCGCACCACCATTTCCGGACCGTAAGTCGGCGTCACCGTCACCAGCGACGACAGCGGCACCATTTCGCCCGATGCGTTACGCGTCTTCAGTTGCAGGATGTCGTCCGCACGTTGACGGAACGGCGCATCCGCCTGCACGCGCACCTGATACACACGGCCGAAGCGGTTGAAGTCGTTCACGTACAGCGAGCCGAGGTAAATCTGCATCGTGTTGAACACGTCCGTGACCGGCACACCGAGCTGCTTCGCCTTCACGCGGTCCAGATCGACGTTCAGTTGCGGCACGTTGATCTGATAGCTGGAGAAGGTCGGCCCGAGTTCCGGCGCGGTCGATGCCTGCTTGATAAACGCCTGCGTCGCATTGTTCAGCGCGGCATAACCGACCGCACCGTGATCTTCCAGCTGGATCTTGAAACCGCCGAGCGTGCCGAGACCCAACACCGGCGGCGGCGGGAACACCGCGACGAACGAATCCTTGAGCGCACCGAATTTCTGGTTCAGCGCACCGGCAATCGCACCGGCGGACAAGCTCTTGCCACGGCGATCGTGGAACGGCTTCAACGTGACGAACACGATGCCCGCGCTCGAACTGTTGGTGAAACCATTCACCGACAATCCCGGAAACGCGACCGCGCTTTCCACGCCCGGCTCTTTCAGTGCAATCGCGCTCATGTCGCGAATCACTTTTTCCGTGCGGTCCAGCGACGCGCCGTTCGGCAGCTGCGCAAACGCGATCAGATACTCCTTGTCCTGCGCGGGCACGAAGCCGCCCGGCACGATATGCGCGACACCGAAGGTCGCGGCGAGCAGCACCGCATACACGGCCAGCATCGCGCCCTTGCGGCGCAGCACGCCCGTCACGCCCTTGCCGTACGACGTCGAGCCGCGATGGAACACCTTGTTGAAGCCCTTGAAAAAGCGGCCCAATACGCGGTTCATCGCACGCGTCAGCCAGTCTTCCTTCGCGCCATGACCTCGCAACAGCAACGCGGACAACGCCGGCGACAGCGTCAACGAATTGAACGCGGAGATCACCGTCGAGATCGCGATTGTCATCGCGAACTGCTTGTAGAACTGGCCCGTCAGACCGCTCATGAACGCGAGCGGCACGAACACCGCCACCAGCGTCAGCGCAATGGCGATGATCGGCCCGCTCACTTCCTGCATGGCCTTGTAGGTCGCATCGCGCGCACTCAAGCCGCTTTCGATATTGCGCTCGACGTTTTCGACCACCACGATCGCATCGTCGACCACGATCCCGATCGCCAGCACCATCCCGAACAGCGACAACGCGTTGATCGAGAAGCCGAATGCCAGCAGCAGCGAGAACGTACCGACGATCGACACCGGCACCGCGATCAGCGGAATGATCGACGCACGCCACGTTTGCAGGAACACGATCACCACGATCACGACCAGCGCAATCGCTTCGAGCAGCGTGTGCACGACCGCTTCGATACTCGAACGCACGAACTGTGTCGGGTCGTAGACGATCTTGTACTGGACGCCTGCGGGCATGTCCTGCGCGAGTTCCTTCATGGTCGCGCGCACTTCGTCGGAAATCGCCAGCGAGTTCGCGCCCGGCGCCTGGTTGATCGCCATCGCGACGGCCGGCTTGTTGTCGAGCAACGAACGCAGACCGTATTCCGATGCCGCCAGTTCGATCCGCGAGATGTCCTTCAGATAGGTGACCGCGCCATCCGGCGCCGTCTTCACGACGATATCGCCGAATTCGCCTTCGGTTTTCAGGCGGCCGCGCGCATTCACCGACAACTGCAGCGGCGTGCCCTGCACCGACGGCGATGCACCGATCACGCCCGCCGCAACCTGCACGTTCTGCTCGCGAATCGCGTTGACCACCTCCGTCGCGGTCAAACCGCGTTGCGCGACTTTCTGCGGATCGAGCCACACGCGCATCGCGTAATCGCCCGCACCCCACAACTGCACCTGACCGACGCCCTGGATCCGTTCGAGGCGATCCTTCACGTTCAGCAGCGCGTAGTTGCGCAGATACGTCATGTCATAGCGGTCGTTCGGCGAGATCAGATGGACCACCATCGTCAGCGTCGGCGAGCTTTTGATCGTCGTCACGCCGAGCCGTTGCACGTCTTCCGGCAAACGGGGCAGCGCCTGATTCACGCGGTTCTGCACGAGTTGCGTCGCGAGATCGGGATTGGTGCCGAGCTTGAACGTGACGGTCAGCGTGAGATTGCCGTCGCTGTTCGCTTGCGACTGCATGTACAGCATGCCTTCGACGCCGTTGATCTGCTCTTCGAGCGGCGATGCGACCGCTTCCGCGATCACCTTCGGGTTCGCGCCCGGATACTGCGCGTGGACCACCACCGACGGCGGCACGACTTCCGGATACTCGGAGATCGGCAGCTTGAACAGGGAAATAATCCCCGCCAGCAGGATCACCACCGAAAGCACGCCCGCAAAGATCGGGCGGTCGATGAAGAATTTGGATATGTTCATGGGAAGCTCTTGAGGTTGGAGCGCGCGAGCGTCGCGCGCGAATCTGGGGCGCGGGCTCGCATGCGACTCACGAATTCTTCTGCGTCTTCACGGCTTGCGGCTTGCCGTCCTGCGCGATCGGTGCGGCGGTTGCGCTGGCTGCATCCGGTGCTTTGGCTGCATTGGCGACATCGGTGCCGTCCGGATTCGCGTCGCCGTTCATCGGCACCATGTGCGCGCGGATCGCGTCGCCGGGGCGCACACGCTGCGTGCCGTTGACGACGATCCGGTCGCCGCTCTTGAGACCGCCCTTCACGACGCGCAGGTTGCCCTGCATCGAACCCGGCACGATCTCGCGATACGCGACGTGGTTGTCCTTGTCGACCACCAGCACGAACTTCTTGTCCTGGTCGGTGCCGACCGCCGCGTCGTCGATCAGCAGCGCCGGATGCGGAACGCTGCCGCCCACTTTCACGCGTGCATACAGACCCGGAATCAGCGCGCCGTCCTGATTGTCGAAGCGCGCGCGCACGCGGATCGTGCCCGACGACGTATCGAGCCGGTTATCCACCGATTCGATCGTGCCTTCGCGCGAGTAGCCGGTTTCGTCCGCGAGACCCAGTTGCACCGGCACCTTGCCGCCGTCCTTCACGCGGCTGATGTATTGCAGGTACGTCTGTTCGTCCGCGTCGAACGACGCGTAGATCGGCGACACCGATACCAGCGTCGTCAACGGCGTCGAACTCGCGCCCGCCGACACCACGTTGCCCACGGTGATCTCCGCACGCGATACGCGGCCCGCCACGGGCGCGACGATCTTCGTGTAACCCAGATTGATGCGCGCGGTTTCGACGGCCGCCTGAGCCGCCTTCAAGTTCGCGCTGGCTTCACGCGCGGCGTTCTGCTTCTCGTCGTAGTCGCGCTTCGCAATCGCGTTGTCGGCGATCAGCCGTTGCGCGCGCTCCCAGTCGCTCTGCGTGTAGCCGGTGCGCGCCTGCGCGGCGGCCAGTTGCGCTTCGGCGCGATCGACTTCGGCGGCGTACGGGCGCGGATCGATCACGAACAGCGTGTCGCCCTTCTTCACCAGCGCGCCGTCCCGGAAGTTGACCGAGACGATCGTTCCCGGCACCTGGGAACGGACATCGACCTTTTCGACGGCTTCGAGTCGCCCCGAATAACTTTGCCAGTCGGTGATCGTGCGATCGATCACGGTGGCGACATCCACTTCGGGGACGACGGTCGGCGCGGCCTGCTCGGACGCGTGTGCATCGACATGAATCGCGCCGAACGTGCCGAGACCGGCAATCACGACGACGGCGAATACCGCGACGGCAAGTCGCGTACGGGTTAGCGGGAAGAGTGACATTGTTGGCTCCAGTCGGTTATCAGCAGGTTTTTAGGGTTGTTGGAATGCAGTAATCCGCGCGCTGCGCCGACGGCGCATCGCGTTGGATGAATTCGGGACTTCTGGACCGGCGGCGCCTACGCCGCCGTTGCGCTCACGCGCGCTACATGGATGGACTCATCGCGGCTCCGTCCGGCTCAACGTGACGCCGCGCGCGCCGCTGAAAAGCGGCACTGAAAAAATCGCACTGCTTCCTGCAATGCGTCCGGATGCCCGGCGAGCGCGGCGTGCGACACGCTCGGATAGCGCACCACCTGCGTCATCACGCCGGCATTGATCAGACTCGTCGCATAGTTTTCGGCCTCGACGTGCAGCACGTCGTTCTGCGCAGTCAGGATCAGCGTGGCGGGCAATCCCGCGAGCCGCGACGATTCGAGCGGCGCCGCATACGGGTGCATCCGCTGCGACGCTTGCGGCAGATACGCGCGGTAACAGGCGGCGCATTCCTTCGCGGTGATGTCCGACGAGAGACGGCGCTCGTCGCCCAGACGCGTCAGGCTCGGATCGAGCATCGGACCGAACAGCGCCTGCGCGTCGATTCGCACGTCACCGCGATCCCGCCCAATGAACGCGAGGCAATTCGCGAGCTGGCCGCCCGCATCGTGTCCGGCGACGCCCAGCCGTTTCGTATTGCCGCCGAACGCGCGCGCCCGCGTCTGCACCCACAATGCCGCGCGATGCGCATCTTCGGGCGCGGCCGGAAACGGAAACTGCGGCGCGAGCGAATACCCGACCGACACCACGAGTGCCGGTAAGTGTTCAGCGAAATAGCGCGCGGCAGGCTCTGCGTCGTCGATAGAACCGCGCACGAAACCGCCGCCGTGAAAATAAAGCAGCACCGGCAGCCCGCTCTTGCCGGCCGGACGCGTCAGCCGCAGCGTGATCTGCTGCGCGTGGCCCTCGATCTGCACGTCGGTGACCTCGAGCGACCCGCCCGCTGCGGCGGGCGCCGCAGGCGCGGCCGCCGCCACCGCAGGCGCCGGCCCCGCCGCGCCGTGCGTGCGTGCGGCGCCCTTGGTGCTGTCGGGCGGCACGAACGAAAACGGCGGGATATACGGGGGTTTTAACGCATCCATGTCTGACGGGCGCAATGCGCATAGAAATTCAATGCTGCGAATTGTGGCGTCGGCAGAGTCCTAAATAAATGCCTATAATCCGGCAACACAATTCGGTGCCTCTGAACAATCGACCGGCCTCTGCCCGGTTCGCAGGGTGATCGGAGCGAACGCTGTTCCTATCCGCTTCGTCCCCTTCAGTGGGCGCTCCGCCTTTTTCGGAGGTAGTCATGGACCGGCTTCAGGCCATGCAGGTGTTCACGCGTGTCGTCGACACCAACAGCTTTACCCGCGCTGCCGAAACGCTGGATCTCCCGCGCGCGTCGGTCACCACGATCATCCAGAACCTGGAGTCGTTTCTCGGCACCCGCCTGATGCACCGGACCACCCGCCGTCTTTCGCTGACGCCCGACGGCGCCGCGTATTACGAGCGTTGCGTGCGGATTCTGGCCGACGTCGAAGAAACCGAAGCGAGTTTCCAGAGCGGCAACAAGAAGCCGCACGGCAAATTGCGCGTGGACATGCCCGGCTCGCTCGGGCGGCTGATCGTGATTCCCGCGCTGCGCGAATTCCACATGCGCTACCCGGATATCGACCTCCAACTCGGCTTGAGCGATCGTCCGGTCGATTTGCTGCAGGAAGGCGTCGATTGCGTGCTGCGGGTGGGTGCGTTGCAGGATTCGTCGCTGGTCGCGCGGCGGATCGGACTATTCGAAGGCGTTACCTGCGCCGCGCCCGTCTACCTGGAGCGCTACGGCAAGCCGCAGTCGATCGACGATCTGCAGGAACACAAGGCCGTCAATTATTTTTCGAGCCGCACGGGTCGCATCCTCGACTGGACCTTCCTTGTCGATAACAAGGAAACCGAAGTGAAGATGAAAAGCATGGTGTCGGTGAACGACGCCGATGCGTACGTGAATTGCGGGCTCGAAGGCTTCGGGCTGATCCAGCCGGCGCTGTTCATGGTGTTGCCGCATCTGCGCTCGGGCAAGCTCGTCGAAGTGATGCCCGACCTCAAACCGCTTCCCATGCCCATTTCGGCCGTGTATCCGCACAGCCGTCATCTGTCGCCGAAAGTGCGCGTGTTCGTCGACTGGATGGCTGAAGTGTTCGATCGTTGCCCGTTGCTGAGCGGCCGCGGCGGCCTCGATCAAACCTGCTCGAAGCGCACGTTCGAAGAGAAAGAAAGCGCGCCTTCTCTCGATACGCCGGTTATTTCGGAGTACGTCGCCTGAGCGGCGAAATGCAGTAAAACGCCGTTGCAGCAGACGTAAAAACGCGGCTCATGCGCAATGCATGAGCCGCGTTTTTTTGATTGTTCTGAATTCATGACAATTCATTTCACCAAACCGCGATTTATCCGCGGCGCCGTGAAGCCTACATTTCATCCTGTCGCGACGCTCAACGGCGCCGCTCCCGAATCGACAGGAGTGAACATGCAACGCCCTCTCTACACCTCTATCGCAGGACTCGTTCTCTCAGTGGCTGCCAGCAACGCCGCTTACGCCGACGGCGGCATCGGCCACGCCGGTACGTACCAAAGCGCGGCAACGGCGGGTGCAAGCCAGAAGACCCGTGCCGAAGTGCGCGCTGAACTGATCGCCGCATATCGCAGCGGCAGCCTGCCTTCGATGAACCGCCAGGCGTATCCGGGTGTCGGCCTTCAAGGCGAAACCCAGGCCGCTCGCCTCGCGATCCAGGAAGGCACGGAAACCACACGTATCGCGCACGACTGATCGCGCGCAGCGTCGCGTGAAGACGCGACCTGTACCGCGTTCTAGCCGCATTCAGCCATTGAAGGAGTCAGCCATGAATCCGTCCGAACTCGACAACTGGGACACGACTGCGCCGGTGTGGACACCGTTCCGCGCGCAAGCGGAGCATGAGAGTCACGAGTAAACACCATGCGGCAACGCGTGGTGCCGAAGTAAAAAACGCGTCGTTGCGCACTCTGGCAGAGTGCGCAACGACGCGTTGATGCGTGTCGAATGCGGTGTTCAGTCGCCGCTTGCGCGCGGCACGTCCGGTTCGAAAAACACCCAGCGTACTTGCGGAAACGTTTCCTGCAGATCGGCTTCGATGATGTTGATGGCATCGACCATCGCGCGGCCGCTCGGATAGTCGATCATCTCGGCCTGCACCGCGACGACGACTTCCTTGCCCCACTGCAACGTGATCATATTCATGATGCTGCGGATTTCAGGCCGCGCGCGCAGATGCGCTTCGATACCGCGACGCACTTCCGGGCTCGCCGATTCACCGACGATCATCGACTTCACTTCACGCGCGACCAGCGTCGCAATCACCATCAGCAGCACGCCCACGCCGATCGATCCGAGCGCATCGTAGACCGGGTTACCGGTCAGCATCGTCGCGAGCACGGCGACAAATGCCATCGCGAGACCCGCGAGTGCCGCGATGTCTTCACCGGCCACCACCAGCAGATCCGATTCGCGCGTTTCGCGAAACCATCGCCACATCGTGTGGTCCGCATGGGTTTTACGGATCTCGCGCACCGCGCCCATCAGCGACAAGGTTTCGAGCACCACCGATACGCCGAGCACACCCAGCGCGACATACGCATTCGACAGCGGCTCGCGATGAAACAGCCGATGCACGCCCTCGTACACCGAGAACGCCCCACCGACAAAAAACAGCAGCAACGCGACCAGCAGCGAGTAGTAATTGATCGCGCGACCGGTGCCCATCGGATGCAACGGGCTGACCGGTTTTCGCGCTTGCCGCAACCCAAACAGCAGCAGCAACTGGTTGCCGCAATCGGCGGTCGAGTGGATGGCTTCGGCAAACATCGCGCCGGAACCGGAATACGCAGCGGCCGCGAACTTGAATATGGCGATGCCCAGGTTAGCTCCGAGGGCATAGAAAATGGCTTTCGGCGATTCTTCTTTCATCGGCAAGGAATAGTTGAAACTGCAAGGATAGTGACATGCGTCACTCGAAAAGCGGCTTAAACGACTTCGACGCGCCCCGCACTGTCGTGCGCGCCATCGCGCATCTCGCCGATCACACAGGCGCGATCGAAGCCGTCGGCGCGGAAGATTGCGAGTACATCATCGACCGCTTCGGCTGCGCACGATACCAGCAAACCGCCTGACGTCTGCGGATCGGTGAGCAGGGTTTGCGCAATCCCGGGCAACGTGGCGGCCAGTTGAATCCGCTCGCCATACGACGCCCAGTTGCGTCCGGATGCGCCGGTGAATACACCGTCCGCCGCGAACGCTTCGACGCCCGACAACCACGGCAACGCGTCGTATCGCAACCGCGCGCACAAGCCCGACGCACGCGCGATTTCCAGCGTGTGACCGAGCAGACCGAAGCCGGTCACGTCGGTCAATGCATGCACGCCGGACAGCGCGGCAAGCGCGGTGCCGGGCCGGTTGAGTTGCGTGGTGGCCGCAAGCATTTCCGCGTATCCGGCGTCGCCGAGGCGGTTCTTCTTCAGCGCCGCCGATAGCACGCCGACGCCCAGCGGCTTGCCGAGCACCAGCACGTCGCCCGCACGCGCACCCGCATTGCGCTTGACGCGCTGCGGATGGACGACGCCGATCGCCGCGAGCCCGTAGATCGGTTCGACCGAGTCGATCGAGTGGCCGCCCGCGACTGGAATGCCCGCCTGTGCGCAGACATCTTCGCCGCCGCGCAATATGGCCGCGATCACGTCGTGCGGCAATACGTTGATCGGCATGCCGACCAGCGCGAGCGCCAGAATCGGTTTGCCGCCCATCGCGTACACGTCGGACAGCGCATTGGTTGCGGCAATCCGGCCGAAATCGTACGGATCGTCGACGATCGGCATAAAGAAATCGGTGGTCGCGACGATCGCCTGTTCGTCGTTCAGACGATACACGGCGGCATCGTCCGAGGTCTCGTTGCCGACGAGAAGATCCGCGAACATCGGCAACGGCGCAGCGCGTTTGAGCAGATCGGACAGGACGCCGGGCGCGATCTTGCAACCGCATCCGCCGCCGTGAGACAGGCTGGTCAGACGCGGCGTCGATGCGGTTTCGGCAATATGGCCGATCGGTTGGGACGATGGTTGAACGGCAGTCTCGGTCATGGCGGATCGGAAAGCGCAGTGGCGATAGTTCGTATTATGAGCAATCCGGCCAGCCGACATGCGCTTTAACGTCAACGCGCGGGTCTTGCGTCGAGTCTGGCGGCGGCGTCACCTCCCGTGGCCGCTGGTCGCGGGCTCGATCGTCATGCTCCGCCGTGCGTGACAGCACCGCTCATGCCCGCTCCAGCGACGCCATTTCCCGAACGATCACCAGCAACATCGACAGGCTGGCGCCGCCCGACGCCCGCAAATCCGCCAGCAGACGCCCATAGCGTTCCAGCGAAGCGGCGCGCTTCGCTAGCCACGCTTCGACAAGCGCGTCGGCGCCGGCGCTGCCGTCCGCATCGGCCAGCACGCTGGTCGTCAGTGCGCGCTTGAGTCGCGCGAACTCGGCCAGCGCCGCCGCGCGCGCGAGCATGTCCCAATGCGTGGGTGTCGGCAACGCCATCGCGCGTTCGCCGATCCAGCCGTAATTGAGTTGCGTGCCGAGCGCGAAATACACGCCCGCCACGAGTTCGAGGCTGCGCTCGCAGGTCGCCGCGACTTCCGCGATATCCAGCAACGACGCCGAAATCTCGCCGCTCGCGATTCGCACCGCGAGATCGCTATCCACGCCCGCATCGACCAGCACGCGCTGCCGTTCGGACAGCGCTTCGAGATCGGCGGTGGGCAGCAACGCGGGCCATTGCGGTGCGAGACGCGTCGCGGCATCGCGGCAACGCGCCAGCAACGCGTCAACCGCGTCGCTGTGCGCGTCGCCGAGCACGCCCGTTTGCAACTGCCGCAAGAACCACAACGCCGCACGTTCGACGAGGCGCGCCACTTCGACGAACATGCTCGCCTGCACATCGTCGGCGACCCGATTGTCGAGCGCGTCGATGCTGCGCCACACGTGGTCGAGATCGAACACGTCGCGCGCCATGATGCACGCGCGGACGATCTCGCCGGGCTCCGCGTTGGTCTCTTCCATCAAGCGGTGCACGAATTCGCAGCCCACCCGGTTCACCAGCGCGTTGGTCAAATGCGTCGCGAGAATTTCGCGGCGCAACGGATGGCGCTGCATGGTGTCGCTGAAACGCTGACGCAGCGGCTTCGGGAAATATTCGATCAGCATGTCGGCGACGAGCGGATCTTCCGGCATGCCCGATTCCAGCAGCGCGTCGTACAGCCACATCTTGCTGTACGCCAGCAGCACCGCGCGCTCGGGCGTGGTCAGCCCTTGCCGGTTCGCTTGCCGTTCTGCGATGTCTTCGTCGGTCGGCAAAAATTCGATCACCCGATTCAACCGTCCGGCGCGTTCGAGCCAACGCATCATGCGCGTTTCCGCGTCGAGCAGTTCGACACCGTAGCGTCCGGCGATCGACAGCGCCTGGGTCTGATAGTAGTTGTCCTGCAACACCAGCAGCCCGACTTCATCGGTCATTTCCGCGAGCAACGTGTTGCGCTGTTTGCCCGTCATCTCGCCGTCGGTGACGACGAGGCCGAGCAGGATCTTGATATTGACTTCGTGATCCGAACAATCGACCCCTGCCGAGTTATCGATTGCATCCGTGTTGATCCGGCCGCCGCGCTGCGCGAATTCGATCCGGCCCAGATGCGTCAGTCCGAGATTGCCGCCTTCGGCCACCACTTTCACGCGCAGATCCGCACCGTTGACGCGCACGCCGTCGTTCGCGCGGTCGCCGACTTGCAGGTTCGATTCGCGGGCCGCTTTCACATACGTACCGATCCCGCCGTTGTACAGCAGGTCGGCAGGCGCTTGCAGAATCGCGCGAATCAACTCGGTCGGCGCGAGCGCCGCCGCGCTGATGCCGAGCACGTTCTGCACGGCAGGCGACAGCGCGATCGTCTTTGCGGTGCGCGGAAAAATGCCGCCGCCCGCCGAAATCGCGGCCGGATCGTAATCGGCCCAGCTCGATCGATCCAGCGCGAAAAGGCGCTGACGTTCGGCGAAACTCGTGGCGGCGTCCGCGTTCGGATCGAGAAAGATATGCCGGTGATCGAATGCGGCGACGAGACGGATATGCTCCGACAGCAACATACCGTTGCCGAACACGTCGCCCGACATATCGCCGACGCCGACCACGGTGAAGTCCGTCGTTTGCGTATCGACGCCCATTTCACGGAAGTGCCGCTTGACCGATTCCCACGCGCCGCGCGCGGTAATCGCCATTTTCTTGTGGTCATATCCGACCGACCCGCCCGACGCGAACGCATCGTCGAGCCAGAAACCGTACTCTTGCGAAATCGCGTTCGCATAGTCGGAGAACGTGGCCGTGCCCTTGTCCGCCGCGACCACCAGATAAGGATCGTCGGCATCGTGACGCACCACGTCGGGCGGCGGCACCAGCGCATCGCCGACACGGTTATCGGTCAGATCGAGCAAGCCGCGCAGGAACGTCTGATAGCACGCGATCCCTTCTTTCATCCACGCTTCGCGGTCGGTGATGGGCGGCGGGTTCTTCACGACGAAACCGCCCTTCGAGCCGACCGGCACGATCACGACGTTCTTTACCATCTGCGCTTTCATCAGCCCGAGCACTTCGGTGCGGAAATCCTCGCGCCGGTCGGACCAGCGCAAACCGCCGCGCGCGACGCGTCCGCCACGCAGATGCACGCCTTCGACGCGCGGCGAATACACCCAAATTTCGAACATCGGTTTCGGTTCGGGCAAGCCAGGCACGTTGGCCGGATTGAACTTGAACGACAGATACGGTTTCGAGCGGCCGTTCGCGTCGAGCCGATAGTAATTGGTACGCTCGGTGGCCTTGATGACACCGAGAAACTGCCGCAGGATGCGGTCTTCGTCGAGATTGGGGACGTTGTCGAGCGCGGCATCGATCGCACCCAGCAGATGCTCGACGCGCACGTTGCGCGCGTCGCCCATCATCGGATCGAAACGCGCGACGAACAGTTCGACCAGTTGCCGTGCGATAGCAGGATTGCAGGTGACCGCGCGCTCGATATACGCGTCGCTGAAAGTGGAGCCGACTTGCCGCAAATACTTCGCATACGCGCGCAGGATCGTCACTTCGCGCGCGCCGAGTTGTGCACGCAACACGAGCCGATTGAAGTCGTCGCTTTCGATCTCGCCGGTCCACACTTGCGCGAACGCATCTTCGAACAGATTCTTGACGCGCTCGATATCGAACTCGGTATCGTCCGCGAGTTCGAGGCCGAAATCGTGAATCCATGCGGGCGTCGCATGCGGCGCTTCGATCAGATACGGGCGCTCTTCATCGACGCGCACGCCGAGATGTTCGAGCATCGGCAAACTGCGCGACAACGCGATCGGTTCTCCGGCGCGGTACACCTTGAAGCGAAATGCGCGCGGTCCCGCTTCGATCGGCCGGTACAGATTCATCGCGAGTTTTTCGCTGCCCTGCACGCGCTCGATCAGTTCGATATCGCGTACTGCCGTGCGCGCCGGATAGTCGTCGCGATAGCCGGCCGGAAAAGAATCCGCGTAGTGCTGCAACAGCCGGTTGCCCTGTTCTTCGCCGAACGCATCGAGCAACGCATCGGCGAGATCGTCTTGCCAGCGTCGGGTGACCTGCACGAGACGCGCTTCGAGTTCGCGCGTGTCCACGTCGAGCATATGACCCGGTTC
Source organism: Paraburkholderia sp. (assembly GCF_028283785.1). Lineage (GTDB taxonomy): Bacteria > Pseudomonadota > Gammaproteobacteria > Burkholderiales > Burkholderiaceae > Paraburkholderia. The sequence continues at coordinate 30,626 of NZ_JAPWKB010000005.1, forward strand.
GGCATGCACGACGAAGTGAATCCGCGCGAGTGTCGACTCCGACAGCAAGGGCGTGAATTCGACGCTGGTGCCGTTGAAGGCTTCCATCAACAGACGCGCAATGCGTCGCCGTAAATCGGTGTTGTACTTTTCGCGCGGGACGAAAACGAGGCACGATACGAAGCGGTCGAAGCGGTCGCGGCGTACGAACAGCCGGGTGCGTTGATGCTCCTGCAAACGCAGCACGCCGAGCGCGATATCGTAAAGCTGGTCTTCTTCCGCCTGAAACAGTTCGTCACGCGGATAGGTTTCGAGTACCGTCACGAGCGACTTCGCGAGATGGCCTTTGGGCAGAAACCCCGCGCGCCGGACGATGTTCGCGCACTTGCGGCGCACGATCGGAATCTCGGACGCAGACACCAGATAAGCCGTGGACGTATACAGCCCGATAAACCGCCGCTCGCCCGTTACCTTGCCGTCCGCGCCGATCAGCTTGACGCCCACATAGTCCAGATAGCCCGGCCGATGCACCGTCGCGCGCGAGTTGGCCTTGGTCAGAAAAATTGGCGATGCGCCAGCGAGTATCTGCGATGCGGCCGCCGGCAATGGCGTGACGTCGGGCATCCCGGCAAGCTGACGCGCTTCGCGCAGAATGCCGAGGCCCGAACCGGGCACAGCCCGCAAACCGAGTCCGCCGTCGTGCGACACCAGTTGATAGTCACGCTGACCGAGAAACGTGAAATGATCCGCGACCATCCATTCGATGAACGCACGCGCTTCCGACGCTTCCGGACCGGCTTCGCGCGCGGTCAGCTCTTTTGCCGTCGCACGCGCGAGTTCCGCGATGGTCGCCCAGTCTTCGACGGCGGCCCGCACATCGCCGAGCACGCTGGCAATATCCGCGCGCAATGCATCGAGCCGTGCCGCGTCGCCGCAACGGTCCACTTCGAAATGGATAAACGACGCGAGTTGCGATTGCGTATCCGACGCATCCTGTGCGCCTTGACCGACTCGCACGATGCTGCCGTCCGCGCCGCGCCAGATGCGAAACACCGGATGCACGACCGAATGCAGCGCGAGCCCGAGCCGGTTCACCGCCATCGACACCGAATCGACCAGGAACGGCATGTCGTCGTTGACGATCTCGATGACCGTATGGTCCGAGTGCCAGCCGTGCTGTTCGAGAATCGGGTTATAGACGCGCAGTCTTTCGCTGCCGGGCACGAAGCGTTGCGCGGTTTGCCAGTGCGCAAGCGCCGCGCCGTAGAGATCCGCGATGGAGCGGCTTTGGAGATCGTCGGCATCGACGAAGTCGTAGTAGTGACGCAGGAAGGGTTCGACGATCGCGAAGGCCGGTTCGGGCAGACGCCCGCGCGCGAATTCGACCAGATCGTTCAATAGATGAGCTACGGCGTCTTCGTTCTTCGCTTGCATGATCTCCTCCACGTTGGGCGGCAATCGACTGCATCGTCAGAACGGATTATGCACCCGAACAATGACAGCTTAACGCAGCGCTTATGTGCAATCGCACATCGCGCGAATGGTCTCGGCGGTCCATGACGGATCGTCGTGCGGCAGATCGTGACCGGCCCACGGATGCTCGCGAAGCGGCACTTTCCATGCTGCGGCAAGCGCGGCCGAACAACGCGGATTCACGAGCCGATCGGCCCGCGACGACAGAACGAGACTCGCGCACGACGGCGCACCGGACGCCGCACGAAAGCACGCCGCCGCCCACAGTTGACGCAGCGCATTCGCTCGCGTGACCGGCGCGCTGCGGCGGATTTCCCGCCAGAGAGCGAGGTCGGCGGTAAGCGTGTCGCGCGCATTGCAGGTCAGACGATGGATCGTCGCTTCCGCCGCCGCGGCGTTTTCATCGTCGTCGCGCCAGTGGCGCGCGATGTCCAGCAAGCCCGGCCACGCGCCCGGCCGCAAACGTTCGACGGCGGAACTGAACGGCCGCATGCTGGTATTGATCAGCACGAGTTGCGCGAGTTCCGCTGGATAGCGTTGCGCCCACGCGGTCGCCACCATGCCGCCCAACGACATCGCGACGACCCGGTACGGACCGCGTTCGCCGCGTTGCGACGCGGCGCGACGCACCGCATCGACCATCGCCGCGACCGTAGACGGCGCTCGGGCGTGCGACAGCGTGCCGTTGCCAGGCAAGTCGATCCGCAACACGCGAGAGCCGGGCATCGCGGCTTGCAATGCCGCCGGAAATTTGCCCCAGTGACGCGATTCGCGCGTGAGTCCCCGCAACAGGATCCACGCGCTCATGCAACCGCCGCGCGATACCAATGCGCTGTTGCGCGCTCCAGCAACTGCTGCCGGCTCGCGCCTTGCGGCAACCAGCGCTGCGACGCGAATGCGGCGCGCGTCAGGAAATCCATCAGGTTCGCGTGACGGCGCAACACGCGTGCGGTCCGATGTGCCTTCACCGGATTGAACATGCCTTGCCGCGAAAACAGCTGGCGCGGATTCTTCTTGATCCACAACCACGAACCGAGTTCGAGCGTCATCGGCAGGAAAACATTGGGTGCGGGCGTGCGATCGTACGCGCAATCCCATAGATCGCCATGCAGCAGATATTGATGACTTTGCGGTTCGAACGCGTAACCGTGATGAGGATGCGCGCGCTCGAACATGGTTTTCAACGCGTACATTTCCGGCAGATGCGGCATCATCGAACGCGTGCGCGCATACGGAAACCAGATGCTGTCGCTCCATCCGTAACCCGAGTGACAGTCCAGCGCGAGACTCAGCGGACGCGACGCGAGTTCCGTTTCGACGACATCGAGCAACGCGGCCGCTTCGATTTCCATCGGTGCGCCGCGCGCGCCGCGATACCACGGCAACCATGCGCCGACGCGTTGTCCGCCAGCCAGCGGCGGCACGCGCTCATCGGCGCTTTGCGGGCCGTTGCGCATCAGATCGACGCCGTTCGGATTGGCGCGCGTCGCGGCCCACATGCCGCCCGGATTGACGATCGGCATAAAGATCAGTCGCACCGATTGCAACTGGCGCACCAGCAGTTCATCCCATTCGAGCCGGGCGAGCAGTGCACGCATATAGTCGAGCACGAGTTGCGTGCCGATCCGTTCGAGCCCGTGAATGCCCGCGAAAAAACCGATCGCGGGTGCGTGCGGATCGCTCGACCCGATGCTTGCCGTATGCACGTCGAACGTGCGACCGCGAATCGCCGGTGTGCATACCGTGCGAATCTCGAAGTTCGCACTGCCCTGATCGAGGATCGTTTTCAGCTCGTCGTACTCGGCAAAACTGTCGGGAAGGAAGCTGGTCATAACGCAATAGAGTGTCTTTTCATGGATCGCGGATTCCCGTCGAACATCGTTATTCAACTATTTATCAGTGCCGCTTCCACGACGCGTCAGTGCAGCAATATATCGTGTCTTCCTCACAGATTGATTGCGGCTGCACGCAGATCCAATGAAGCGTCACGCCAGCGTCATCGCGCTGTCATACGCGCGTGGCCGGACGCGCATGCGGTCCGCGTGCGTGTGCATGGTTATGCGTGGTTGTGCGAAACGGTGACCTGAGCTGAGGGATAATCGCGGGTTCGCGGCAGCAGGATGACAGACTGCCGCGCTGTCTCCACCCTCTTTCCGCGCTTTCGATGCCAACCTTCGTCGTCCTGCTGGTCCTGTTTTCCGCGTTGTTGCATGCAAGCTGGAACGCGTCGTTGCATCTGTCCGAAGACCGCATCTGGTTGCTCGGCATGATGGCGATTCCGTATGTGATCGTGGGCGCGGTGGGCGCCATCCTGCTGCCGTTGCCCACCCGCGAAAGCTGGCCGTATATCGGCGCGTCGGTGCTGCTGGAATTCGGCTACATGCTGGCGCTGATCCGCGCGTACCGCAGCGGCGAGTTCGGACAGATCTATCCGATCGCACGCGGTCTGTCGCCGATGCTGGTCTTCGTCGGTGCGCTGGTGTTCGCGCACGAGGCGCTCAAGCCGCTGGCGGCGGTCGGCGTCGGGCTGGTGTCGGTCGGGATCATGTCGCTGGCGTTCCGGCGCGGCATGCGGTTTTCCGGCGAGAGCGTGCCCTTCGCGCTGCTGACGGGCCTGTTCATTGCCACGTATTCGGTCGTCGATGGGATCGGCGCGCGCGTCGCGGGTAACAGCATGAGTTACATCATGTGGGTCTATCTGCTGTGGAACGTGCCGCAACTCGCGCTCGCGTGGCGCTGGCGCGGCGGCTACAGCGGCCTGTTCATCGGTCGCGACAAGGTCATCAAGGGAATGATGTCGGGGGTGCTCGCGCTCGGCGCGTATTGCCTGATCATCGAGGCGTACCGCTTCCTGCCGATCGCGATGGTGTCCGCGTTGCGCGAACTCAGCTCGATCTTCGCGGTGCTGATCGGCTGGCTGTTCATGAAGGAGAAGCTGACCGCACGCCGGATCGTCGCGTGCGGCCTCGTCACACTCGGTGCAGTGCTGATCCGCGTTTAAGACCCGGACCGGAACACGGTTTCCTCGACGGCCTGCGCGAGCGCGTCGAAAGCCGGTTCGATCTCTTCGTCGGGCACGCACGCGTAGCCGATCAGCAAGCCGGAACCGGCGCGTTCGGGCTGCGCATAGTAGCCCGACAACCCACGCACGACGATATTGCGTTCGATCGCCGCATCGACCACGTCGCGGTCGTTCGTGCCGTCGGGCAGACGCATCACCAGGTGCAGACCCGCATCGCCGCCGATCGCCGGCAACGCATCGCCGAAACGCGCGGCGGCCGCATCGAGCAGCGTCTGTCTGCGCTGGCCGTACAACGTTCGCATCTTGCGGATATGCGACGTGAAATGCCCTTCGGCGATGAACTCCGCGAGCACCGCCTGCTGCAGCAACTGCCCCTCGCGATACAACTCCGCGCTGGCGGTCGCGAAGCTGTCCGCGAGCCCCTCCGGCACGACCAGATAGCCGACGCGCAGCCCCGGAAACAAGGTCTTTCCGAAACTGCCGACATAGATCACCTGCCCCGCCGTATCCAGCCCTTGCAGCGACGCGAGCGGCCGGCTGCCATAGCGGAACTCGCTGTCGTAATCGTCCTCGATGATCCAGCAGCGATGCTGACGCGCGTATTCGAGCAGCATCCGGCGACGCGCGAGACTCATCACCATGCCGAGCGGATATTGATGCGACGGCGTGACCAGCATCAGCTTCGGCGGATGCGCGAGATCGTCGGCGGATGGCGCGATGCCTTCTTCGTCGACGGGAATCGGGCGCGGCTGCAGGCCCGAGACCTGTAACACGCTGCGCACGCCCCAATAGCACGGGTCTTCGGTCCAGATCACGTCGCCGGGATCGGACAATAGCCGCACGGCCAGATCGATCGACTGATGGATGCCGGTCGTGATGATGATTTGTCCCGGCGTGCAGCGCACCGAGCGCGACGTGCGCAAATAGTCCGCGAGCACGTTGCGCAACTGCGGCAAGCCGCCGCCCGGCGCGTAGGTCAGCAGATCGGCGCGTGGACGTCGCCAGTATTTGTTGTGCAACCGGCTCCACACGCGCGTCGGAAACTTCGACACGTCCGGCACGCCCGGCATGAATGCGCCCAGTTGACGCTTCGACACGCCCGCGCCCGCGATCAGCCGCGCGCCGCGCGTGGACAGCGCGCGCGGTTCCGGCATCGCGCCGTCCGGATCGTGCGGGCGATCCGCACCAGCGCCGGCCGACGGATCCAGCGCCGTCGGCGATCCCGGTGCGCCGACGATCTCGTCCGGCGCGCTGTCCGCGACGAACGTGCCGCGCCCCGTCGATGAATTCACATAGCCTTCGAGCACCAGTTGCTCATAGACCTGCGTGACGGTATTGCGGGCGATCCCCAGTTCGGCGGCCAGCAGCCGCGACGACGGTACCTTGCTGCCCGCCGGCAACTCGCGTGACAGGATCGCCTGCTGCAACAGGCGATGCAGTTGACGGTAGACCGGCTGGCCGTTGTCGCGGTCGATCCGTTGCGCCAGCCAGTCCGACAGCACGCTCGCGCGCATAGTGGCTCCTACATTTTTATCGAAATGGCTCTGAAGTTAAGAGCCAAATCTCATTATAGTCGTAGCCTCTGCTGCGCCCTTCCGCGCTGCCCGACCCACACGACCCCAAAACCCAGCCATTGGAGCGATGAAAGTGAAAAATGCCGACCTGAAGAGCCGCAAGGATGCCGCCACCCCGCGCGGCGTGGGCGTGATGTGCGATTTCTACGCAGAGAAGGCCGAGAACGCGGAGCTTTGGGACGTCGAAGGCCGTCGCTTCATCGACTTCGGCGCGGGCATTGCCGTGACCAATACCGGCCACCGTCATCCGAAGATCGTCGCGGCGATCCGCGAGCAACTCGACCATTTCACGCACACCGCGTATCAGATCGTGCCGTACGCGTCGTATGTCGAGCTCGCGGAGAAGATCAACGAACGCGCGCCCGGCGATCATCCGAAGAAAACCGCGTTCTTCACGACCGGCGCCGAAGCCGTCGAAAACGCGATCAAGATTGCCCGCGCGGCGACCGGCCGTCCGGGCGTGATTGCATTCGCCGGCGGCTTCCACGGCCGCACGATGATGGGCATGGCGCTGACCGGCAAGGTCGCGCCGTACAAGATCGGCTTCGGACCGTTCCCGTCCGACGTATTCCATGCGCCGTATCCGAACGCGCTGCACGGCGTGAGCGTCGCCGATTCGCTGAAGGCGATCGACATGCTGTTCAAGGCCGACGTCGATCCGAAGCGCGTCGCCGCGATCATCTTCGAACCGGTTCAGGGCGAAGGCGGCTTTTATCAGGCGCCGCTGGAATTCGTCCGCGCGCTGCGCAAGCTGTGCAACGAACACGGCATCCTGCTGATCGCCGACGAAGTGCAGACCGGCTTCGCGCGCACCGGCAAGCTGTTCGCGATGAACCACTACGACGTGCTGCCCGATCTGATGACGATCGCCAAGAGCCTGGCTGGCGGCATGCCGCTGTCGGGCGTCGTGGGTCGTGCCGAAGTGATGGACGCGGCCGCACCCGGCGGTCTGGGCGGCACCTACGCGGGCAATCCGCTGGCCGTGGCGGCCTCGCACGCGGTGCTCGACATCATCGACACCGAACAGTTGTGCGACCGCGCCACGGTCCTTGGCGAGCGTCTGAAGGCGCGTCTGAACGCGCTGAAAAAAGACCTGCCGCAGATCGCCGACGTGCGCGGCGTGGGCGGCATGTGCGCGGTCGAATTCTTCGATGCAGCCGGCACGCCGGACGCCGCATTCACGAAGCAGGTCCAGACCCGCGCGCTCGAACGCGGTCTGTTGCTGCTGTCGTGCGGCGTGTATTCGAACGTGATCCGCTTCCTGTTCCCGCTGACGATTCAGGACGCGGTGTTCGACGAAGGTCTTGGCATTCTCGAAGACGTGCTGAAGGAAACGGTCGGCGTCAGCGCCTGAACCTGAACCTGAATCTGTTCATTGCCTGACTGCCTCGGGAACCAATCCATGTTGAATCTGAAAGACCCCGCGTTGCTGAAGACCCGCGCTTACGTGGCCGGCGAATGGCGCAACGCGGATAGCGAAAAGACCTTCGAAGTCCGCAATCCCGCGACCGGCGATCTGGTCGCGAAAGTACCGTTGATGGGCGCGGACGAAACCCGCGCGGCCATCGACGCGGCGAATGCGGCGTGGCCCGCATGGCGCGCGAAAACCGCGAAACAGCGCGCCGATGTGCTGCGTGCATGGCACGGCCTGATGCTCGACCACGCCGACGATCTCGCGCAGATCCTGACCGCCGAACAGGGCAAGCCGCTCGCCGAAGCGAAGGGCGAAATCCAGTACGCGGCGTCGTTTCTGGAGTGGTTCGCGGAAGAAGCGAAGCGCGTCAACGGCGACACCTTGCAGTCGCCCGCCGCCGACCGCCGTCTGATGGTCGTGAAGGAACCGATCGGCGTGTGCGCGGCGATTACACCGTGGAATTTTCCCGCGGCGATGATTACGCGCAAAGTCGGTCCGGCGCTGGCGGCGGGTTGCCCGATCATTGTCAAACCGGCTGAAGCGACGCCGTTGTCGGCGTTCGCGCTCGCGGTTCTGGCCGAACGTGCAGGCGTGCCCGCCGGCATTTTCAACGTGATTACCGGCGACCCGAAAGCGATCGGCGGCGAGATGACGTCGAATCCGGTGGTGCGCAAACTGTCGTTCACCGGCTCGACCAACGTCGGCCGTCTGCTGATGGCGCAATGCGCGCCGACGGTCAAGAAAGTGTCGCTCGAACTCGGCGGCAATGCGCCGTTCATCGTGTTCGACGATGCCGATCTCGACGCGGCGGTCGCGGGCGCGATTGCATCGAAGTATCGCAACAGCGGACAGACCTGCGTTTGCACGAACCGTTTCTACGTGCATGAGCGCGTGTACGACGCGTTTGCCGCGAAGCTCGCGGAAGCGGTCGCGCAATTGAAGGTGGGCCTCGGCACCGAAGCGGGTGTCACGCAAGGTCCGTTGATCAACGAAGCGGCCGTGCAGAAGGTCGAGTCGCATATCGAGGATGCGCTGTCGAAAGGCGCGCGCGTGATTGCAGGTGGCAAGCGTCATGCGCTGGGTCACGGCTTCTTCGAGCCGACCGTACTCGCCGACGTCACGTCCGACATGAAGGTGGCGCGCGACGAAACCTTCGGACCGCTCGCGCCGCTGTTCCGTTTCTCGTCGGACGAAGAAGTGATCCGCCTCGCGAACGATACGGAATTCGGACTGGCTTCGTACTTTTACAGCCGCGATATCGGACGCGTGTGGCGGGTAGCCGAAGCGCTCGAATACGGGATGGTGGGCATCAACACCGGCCTGATTTCGAACGAAGTCGCGCCGTTCGGCGGCGTCAAGCAATCGGGTTTGGGACGCGAAGGCTCGCAGTACGGTATCGACGATTACGTGGTGATCAAGTATCTGTGTATGGGCGGGATGTAAGGTCCGAGTGGCGGCGATTGGGTTGGGGGCTTGCGCTAAGGGCACAACGCACAGTTGCAATCTATACGCACGCAGCGTATGATTGATCGATGCAAGCGACCTTCGTCGAACTCCCTCCCTTCGAGAAATATCGTGCGAATTATCTATCGGACGATGAATATCGCTTGCTGCAGGAACAGATGCTCCTCAAGCCGGATGCGGGGGACGTTATCAAGGGAACCGGCGGCCTGAGAAAGCTCAGGTTTGGGGACAAGCGTCGCAACAAGGGGAAACGGAGCGGCTTGCGCGTCATCTATTATTATTGGATCGAAGGCACCCAATTCTGGATGTTTTCCGTCTATGACAAAGATGAGATGGACGATCTGTCGTCTGATGAGCGGAAGGCATTTGCTGCCCTGCTTGCATCGGAAATTCGGATAAGGAGCACGTATGAAAAGGAATCTGTTCGCTGAACTCAAAGAGGGAATGAATGCACTGGCCGAGGAGAGAGAAGGCAAGGTGACCCTTCGGAAGGTTCGCGTCGAAGTCCCAGACACAGTGCAAGTCTCGCCTGATGAGATCAAGGCGGTCCGGGAATCGACGAATTCTTCTCAGGCGGTGATGGCTCGCCGCCTTCGTGTGAACGAGCGCACCTACCAGAACTGGGAACAAGGGCGGGTCAAACCCAATGCTCAGGCGGCTATCCTCATCAAACTGGTAGAAAAACATCCTGAAACGATGCAGATGCTGGAAACCCTCTAGGTTCGCCGCCGCGTCGAATCAAGCCCGGTCGTAGACTGGGCTTTTTCTTTTCTACCTCATCGCAAACTGCTCACTACCCGGCGTCGCACCGACCTGAATCAGTCCGGCCAGGTCGTCCCCATTAAATCGCTGCTTGTTGCGAATCAACTGGCAGGCCAACTCCGCGCACGGCGGCTTTTCTTCATGAAATACACACCTCCGAAGCCGGAAGATTTCCGCCAACTTAAAGCCGCTCCCGGAACCGCCCGCCACATAAAAAAAGCCCCATCCGATCAACCCGGATGGGGCTTTTTCCTTACCGCGCGCCGCCGATCATCAGCAGCATCGACGCGTCATCGTCATCGAACCCGCATCAAACGCGTTCGATTGCGATCGCGATGCCTTGACCGACGCCGATACACATCGTGCACAGCGCAAAACGGCCCTGGGTGCGTTGCAGCTGATACATCGCGGTCGTCACCAGACGCGCGCCGCTCATGCCGAGCGGGTGGCCCAGTGCAATCGCGCCGCCGTTCGGGTTCACGCGGGCATCGTCATCCGCAACGCCGAGCGCGCGCAACACGGCAATACCTTGCGATGCAAACGCTTCGTTCAGTTCGATCACGTCGAACTGATCGATCGTCATGTTCAGACGCGCCAGCAGCTTTTGCGTCGCCGGTGCCGGGCCGATGCCCATCACGCGCGGTGCAACGCCGGCCGTCGCCATGCCGAGCACGCGCGCACGCGGCGTCAGGCCCATAGCGCTTCGCGGTTTCTTCGTTCGCGAGCAGCAACGCCGCCGCGCCGTCGTTCACGCCCGACGCATTGCCCGCCGTCACCGTGCCGTCCGGACGCACCACGCCCTTGAGTTTCGCGAGCGTTTCGAGGCTCGTTTCGCGCGGATGCTCATCCTGCGTCACCAGCAACGGATCGCCCTTCTTTTGCGCGACCGATACCCCGACGATTTCCTGCGCCAGCGTACCGTCGCGTTGCGCACGCGCGGCTTTTTGCTGGCTGCGCAGCGCGAACGCGTCCTGATCGGCGCGGCTGATGTTGTAGTCCGTTGCGACGTTTTCGCCGGTTTCCGGCATCGAATCGACACCGTACATCTTCTTCATCAGCGGATTCACGAAACGCCAGCCGATCGTCGTGTCGTAGATGTCGGCCTGACGCGAAAACGCGCTGGTGGCCTTGCCCATCACGAACGGCGCGCGGCTCATGCTTTCGACACCGCCCGCCAGCATCAAACCGGCTTCACCCGATTTGATCGCGCGCGCCGCAATGCCGACTGCGTCCATGCCCGAACCGCACAGACGGTTGACCGTCGAGCCCGGCAGTTCCAGCGGCAAACCGGCCAGCAACAGCGACATGCGCGCCACGTTGCGGTTGTCTTCGCCGGCCTGGTTGGCGCAGCCGTAGATCACGTCGGCGACCGCCTGCCAGTCGACGTCGCGGTTGCGTTCCATCAGCGCCTTCAGCGGCACAGCGCCCAGGTCGTCGGCACGAACCGACGACAACGCGCCGCCGTAACGGCCGATCGGGGTACGAATCGCGTCGCACAGGAATGCTTCAGTCATGAATGTCTCCAGTTGGGTGCTTTGGTGCACGCGATCCGGTGGGTCGCCTCAAGTGCACACAGTCACGGTGAGCAGCAGACAATCCGGCGTGTCTGGAACGCCGGATTCGATCAAATTTGTTCTATATACGAACACATGGTCATGTAACGAACAATCGGGCAATAATAGGCGCGCGGCGGAAAACGTGTCAAGGGCGTGAAGCCTCGCGCGACGGCTTCGCAAGCTGAACTCGCAGCTCACGCTATGGCGTGATTTCGTCCCGATACGCGCGAATCACGTCGGCGAAGCTGCGGTCGCCGCTGAGTCCGAGCCGCTCGGCGCGCAACGTGTCCCAATGTCCCGGCCAGCTTCCGACAATCCGTTCGATACGCGGATCGGGCTGCCAGTCGATCAGCGAGGCCGCCGCGTCGCCGGCCACGTCCCGCAACGCCTCGACCATTTGCGCGACGCTGACCGACAGGCCGGGCAGGTTCAGCGTGCGCCGCTCGCCCAGCGCGGCGGTGTCGAGTTCGAGCCCGGCGATCAGACAGTCGATCGCCTTGTGCGGCGACAACAACCAGATACGTGTTTCAGGCGCCACCGGACAGATTGCGCGAACGCCGTTCAGCGGTTCGCGGATGATGCCGCTCGCAAACGACGACGCCGCCGCGTTCGGCGCGCCGGGCCGCACGCTGATGGTCGGCAGGCGCAATACGCGGCCATCGACGAAGCCGCGTCGCGTGTAATCGCTCAACAGCAATTCGGCGATCGCCTTTTGCGCGCCATAGGACGACTGCGGATTGAGCGCGGTGTCGTCGAGGACGACATCGGAGAGCGTGCCGCCATACACCGCAACCGAACTGGTAAACACCACACGCGGCCGATGTCCGCGCGCGCGGCACACGTCGAGCACCAGCCGCGATGCGTCGAGATTGATACGCATGCCAAGATCGAAATCCGCTTCGGCCTGGCCGCTGACGATCGCGGCGAGATGGAAGATCGCGGCCGTGTCCGCGTCGATCACGCGGTCGAGCACGCTGCGCACGGAGATATCGCCGGTTTCGATCTGTACGCGCGGATCGTCGAAATCCGGCGCGGCAACGACGTCGAGCAGCACGAGTCTGGTGATCGGTTCGAGCGTGCCGCTTGCGCTTTTCAGCACACTGCGGGCGAGCAGTTCGCGCGCGAGCCGTTGACCGAGAAAACCCGCTGCGCCAGTGATGAGCACTTTCATTTGCGTCTGTCTCCGTGATCGTTTTTATCGTCGCACGCGTGCGTGCGCCTGCACTACTGGTACGGCTTCATCCATCCAAGCCCGGCCGACGTACCCGCGCGCGGCCGGTATTCGCAACCGATCCAGCCGTCGTAGCCGAGCGCATCGATCTGCGCGAACAGATACGGATAGTTCAGTTCGCCCGCGTCGGGCTCGTGACGGTCTGGCACGCCCGCAATCTGGATATGGCCGATACGCGCGAAATCGCGTTTGAGCTTTACAGTCAGATCGCCTTCGACAATCTGGCAGTGATAGCAGTCGAACTGCACCTTCAGGTTCGGCGCACCGACTTCCGCGCAGATTGCCTGCGCATCGTCCTGACGGTTCAGGAAAAAGCCAGGGATATCCCGCGTATTGATCGGCTCGATCAACACGGTGATGCCTTCTGCTTGCGCCGCTTTGGCTGCATCGCCGAGGTTGCGCAGATAAACGTCGCGATGACGCGCATGGACGTCGGGCGTCGAGCCGGGCGCGATCAGACCTGCCATCACATGCAGCTTGCGGTTTCCGGTCACGCGCGCGTAGTCGAGTGCGGTATCGATGCTGCGCCGGAATTCATCCTCGCGACCCGGCAACGAAGCGATGCCCCGTTCACCGGCGGCCCAGTCGCCGGGCGGCGCATTGAACAGCGCCTGCACCAGCCCGTTGTCGTCGAGTCGCGACTTGAGTTCGGCGGCCGGAAACTCATACGGAAACAGGAATTCCACCGCTTTGAAACCGTCGCGCGCCGCAGCGGCGTAACGGTCGAGGAAATCGTGCTCGGTGTACATCATCGTCAGGTTGGCCGCGAAGCGTGGCATCGGGAAAGCTCCTTCAAATGGGCAGTATCGTCAGACGTGATCGCGGCATTCGCGACACGCATGCGTTCATCAGCAATGCGAGGCTTCCGGATGCGCTGGACGCATGCATGCGTCCAGCGCATGCAATCAGACACTATACAATCGCGTCCCGCGACATGGGTTCGACGTCGCCGGATGGTCTGTGCCGGCACTTTTTTCCGGCCTGCCAGGCGCGTGACTTAGAATCTGTGCTCATCAGTGGCGATCCGAGACGTCGCACTGGCCAAAGACAATACGCTGCTCCACCGTACACAGCCTTCCCAACAGCCTTATGAGCAAAGCTTCTGAAGCGTCAACCGCCGCACCGGCCAACGCCGTGCAAGCCCAGGACGCACCGGACAAGCCGGGCGATTCCTACGTGCAGTCTTTTGCGCGAGGGCTTGCGGTGATCCGCGCGTTCGACGCACAGCATCCCGAGCAAACCCTGACCGATGTGGCCGCGGCAACCGGCCTCACGCGCGCGGGCGCGCGCCGCATCCTGTTGACCTTGCAGACCTTGGGCTATGTCGAAACCGAGGGCCGGCTGTTTCGTTTGACACCGAAGATCCTCGATCTCGGCTTCGCCTATCTGACGTCGATGCCGTTCTGGAATCTCGCGGAACCGGTGATGGAAGAGTTGTCGGCACGCGTGCATGAGAGCTGTTCGGCAGCCGTGCTGGATCGCACGGAAATCGTGTACGTGCTGCGCGTGCCGACGCACAAGATCATGACGATCAACCTGTCGATCGGCAGCCGCCTGCCCGCCTATTGCACGTCGATGGGCCGCGTCCTGCTGTCGTCGCTCGACGACGCGACGCTGGACGCAACCCTCGACGCATCGCCGATCCGCGCACACACCGCGCGCACGATCACCGATCGCGGCGAACTGAAGCGCGCGATCGCGCAGGCAGGCGCGCAAGGCTGGGCCATCGTGGATCAGGAACTGGAAGGCGGATTGATTTCGCTGTCGGCACCGATTCGCAACCGGCAAGGCCGCGTGATTGCCGCGATGAACATCAGCGGCAATGCGCAACGCAACTCCGCGAGACAGATGGTGAAAACGTTTCTGGAGCCGTTGCAGCAAGCCTCGCAACGGGTCTCGGAAATGGTCGCGCGAAGAGGCTGAAGCGGCGTCGCGAGGCCAATTGTCGGCAAGTTGAAAGCCGGCGGAAACACGAAGCAAACTTAGAGCCGATCCTCTTGCGCTATCCGGTGTTTCACTAGCTACGCAATCTTTTTGACCTGATAATCTTGGCGCGCGCTGCTGGCCACCCGGCCGGCAGCTTCGTAAGAGGCCTGGGCTTCACCGGCTCCGGGCGCTGTCTTGCAGCGGCAACACCGTATGCGGACGTACTTGAACCACTCCGAGGAGTTATAACAGTGAAGAAACTGCTAGCGGCTTTGACGGTTGCTCTGATTGCTACCGTCTCGATTAGCGCACACGCAAAAGAATGGTCGACTATCCGCTTTGGCGTTGACGCAAGCTATCCGCCGTTCGAATCGAAGGGCTCGGATGGCAAGCTGGTCGGCTTCGACATCGACCTCGGCAACGAAATCTGCGCACGCCTGAAGGCTAAGTGCGTCTGGGTCGAAAACGACTTCGACGGCATGATTCCGGCACTGAAGGCGAAGAAGTTCGACGGCGTGCTGTCGTCGATGTCCATGACGCCGCAACGCGCTGAGCAGATCGCTTTCTCGAACAAGCTGTTCAACACGCCGACGCGTCTGGTCGCGAAGAAGGGTTCGGGCATCCTGCCGACCGCCGATTCGCTGAAGGGCAAGTCGGTTGGCGTCGAGCAAGGCACGATCCAGGAAACGTACGCAAAGACCTACTGGGAGCCGAAGGGCGCCAAGGTCGTGCCGTATCAGAACCAGGATCAGGTCTACGCAGACTTGCTGTCGGGTCGTCTTGACGCAGCGTTGCAAGACGCCGTGCAAGCTGAAATCGGCTTCCTGAAGACGCCGCGCGGCGCTGGCTTCGACTTCGTCGGCAAGGATCTGGTCGATGAAAAGATCCTCGGCAACGGTGCCGGCATCGGCATGCGTAAGGACGACGCAGACCTGAAGGTCAAGGTCGACAAGGCGATCGCCGAGATCATCAAGGACGGCACGTACAAGAAGCTCGAGAAGAAGTACTTCGACTTCGACGTGTACGGCGGCTAATCCTGTAGGCGCGGCTTGCCGCGCCACCGGGAATCGCGCTGAACAGAAGGCTCCGCCATGTGCGGAGCCTTTTTCGTTGGGGTGTCCGTGAAATCGCCGTACACCGCATGTGGCCTTATGCGGCATTTTTTGCGGCACGCGCCAGATCGGCTAAGATCGCAGGATCAGGCATCATGCTGTCTCAACCGGTCATCAACCTAAAGCGTGGGCAGCGTTCGAACCCGCGCATCAGAAACCATGCAAACCCAAACCCATCCGCTGATTTCTCCGACACTCGGCACCGCGCGCAGTCTGACGAGTTTCCACTACGGTCCCGGCGGCGGGCAGAAGATTTACATCCAGTCGTCGCTGCACGCGGACGAGTTGCCCGGCATGCTGGTGTCGTGGGCGCTGCGCCGCAAGCTCGCGGCGCTCGAATCCGCCGGCAAGCTGCGCGGCGAAGTCGTGATCGTGCCGGTGCCGAATCCGATCGGGCTGAACCAGCATCTGCTCGGTCATATGAACGGCCGCTTCGAAACCAATAGCGCGCAGAATTTCAACCGCAATTTCCACGATCTTTCCGCGTTGATCCAGCCGGTGATCGAAGCGCGTCTGGGCGCCGATATCGACCAGAATCGCGTCGCAGTGCGCGCCGCGATGCGCGAAGCGCTCGACGCGCAAAAGCCGGAAACGGAACTGGAATCGCAACGTCTCGCGCTGCAAAAACTGTCGTACGACGCCGACGTCGTGCTCGATCTGCATTGCGACTGGGAAGCCGCGATGCATCTGTACACGAACCCGGATCTGTGGACCGAAGTCGAACCGCTCGCCCGTTATCTCGACGCGAAAGCATCGCTGCTCGCGCTGAATTCGGTCGGCAATCCGTTCGACGAAATCCACAGCTTCTGCTGGTCGGATCTGCGTGCCCGTTTCGCCGACCGCTTCCCGATTCCGAACGGCTCGATCTCGGTGACGATCGAATTGCGCGGCCAGCGCGATGTGTCGTACGAGTTCGCCGAACGGGACGCGCAAGGGATCATCGAATACCTGACGCAACGCGGCGTGATCGACGGTGAAGCCGCGCCGATGCCGCCGCTCGAATTCGCCGCCACGCCGCTGGCGGGCGCCGAACCGATCGTCGCGCCGATCAGCGGCGTGCTGGTGTTCCATGCACAAGTGGGCCGCTGGATCGATGTCGGCGACAGGATCGCGGATATCGTCGATCCGCTGACCGACCAGGTCGTCGCATTGAACGCGACGGTCGCCGGGGTGATGTACGCGCGTCATCTGACGCGTTTCGCAACGGCCGGTCTGGAGATCGCGCGCGTCGCGGGCGCGAAGGCTTTCCGCTCCGGATCGCTGCTGTCGAACTAAGTCTCGCACGACGCGTTTCGTCGTCGCTTCAAACAGAAAAGCCCGCTAGATGCGGGCTTTTCTGCATCTGGCCTGTCAGAACGCAGGCACGATCGCGCCTTTGAATTGCGTGTCGATGTAATGCCGCACATCCGGCGATTCGTAGGCCGCAACCAGTTTTTTCACCCACGGCTGGTTCTTGTCCTGCGCGCGAACCGCGATCAGGTTCGCATACGGACCCTTCAGATCTTCGATCGCAATCGCATCTTTGGTGGGTTGCAGGTTCGCCTTGACCGCGTAATCCGTGTTGATCGACGCGGCGTCGAGGTCGTCGAGCGCACGCGGCAATTGCGCGGCATCAAGTTCGACGATCCGGATTTTCTTCGGATTGTCCACGACGTCGAGCGGCGTCGCGTTGACGCCGTTACTGCCGACGCCCGCCTTCAGCTTGATCACGCCATACTTCTGCAGCAACAGCAACGCACGATTGCCGTTCGACGGATCGTTCTGGATGCCGACCTTCGCGCCTTCCGGCAAGTCCTTCAGCGACTTGTACTTTTTCGAGTAGAAGCCCATCGGCGACGTGTACGTCAGCCCGACGTTGACGATTTTGTAACCGCGCTGGCGAATCTGGCTGTCGAGAAACGGCTGATGCTGAAAGCCGTTCGCGTTGAGGTCGCCGGCATCGAGTGCCGCGTTCGGCTGCACGTAATCGTTGAACTCGATCACCTTCAGTTGCAGCCCCTCGCGCGCCGCGACCTTGCTGACCACGCTCCAGATCTGCGCGTCCGGACCGCTCATCGTGCCGATCTTCAACACGGTATCGTCGGCGCGCGCGAACGGCGCTGTCAGCGCCGCGCCCGCGGCGGCAAAGGCAATCAGGGTTTTGACGACTGTTCTGCGCGACATGCTGTTCCCGGTTCGGTTCTGAGTGGATGGGGATCGTCGCATGCAGGCGGAGCGCGGCTAACCAAGGATTTCTCATACTCACTTTCCGCGCCCGCAGATAAGCGTATGCGTACGCGTGCGGTTGAAATTTCCGACCGTTCACATCATGTGTCGTATTCATACGACAGATTGGCAAATATGTCCGACTGTCACAAAACATTACTCGTCACTCACTTAAATTGCGTCCGTCGCACGACCCAGCCCTCAAGAGCCAGGCGTGTCGCACGCCAAATTTTTAACCGGAGAGTGACTTGAACAAGAAAGTATTGGCCACCGCTATTCTCGCTGCGTTCGCAGGCGCCGCTCATGCACAAAGCAGCGTGTCGTTGTACGGGGTGATCGACGCGGGTATCAGCTACGTCAACAATTCGAAGACGTCGACGGGACATGACAACCTCGTCAAGTTCGACGACGGCGTCGCGCAAGGCAGCCGTTGGGGCATGAAGGGCGCTGAAGACCTCGGTGGCGGTCTGAAGGCAATCTTCACGTTGGAAAGCGGCTTTAACGTCGGTACGGGCGCGATGGGTCAAAGCTCGACGCTGTTCGGCCGCCAGGCATTCGTCGGCGTGTCGCAAAACGGCGTTGGCTCGTTCACGATGGGTCGTCAGTATTCGTTCTCGACCGACTTCCTGGGCGGCGCTTACTCGACCGGTGGCAACACGGTTGCAGGCAACTACGCTTACCACATCAACGACGTCGATCAGCTGACGTCGAGCCGTATCAACAACTCGGTCAAGTTCACGAGCGCGAACTTCTCGGGTCTGACGTTCGGTGCGTTGTACGGCTTCTCGAACGCGGCAGGCGCATTCGGTGGCGCGCCGGTGACGGGCACGACGGCTTCGCCGGTTGCAGGTTCGTCGCGCGCATACAGCTTCGGCCTGAACTACGCGAACGGCCCGTTCGCAGTCGGCGCGGCTTACACGGACATCAAGTACCCGGGTCAGATTTCCCCGCAATCGATGTCGACCAACCTCGCCAACGTGACGTTCGCGAACACGGCGCCGGGTTCGGCAGCCGGCACGAGCCAGATCCGCGATCTGCGCACGTTCGGTGTCGGTGGCCGCTACAACATCGCAGCAGCGACGCTGTGGGCATTGTTCACGGACACGCGTCTGGAACCGCAAGGCGGCTCGTCGACGACGTTCACCGCGTATGAAGCAGGCGGCAAATACGCGTTCACGTCGGCTTTGACGGCTGGCCTGGGCTACACGTACATGCACATGTCCGGCTTCAACACGGGCCACTGGAACCAGGTGGACGCGAGCGTCGACTACGCGCTGAGCAAGCGTACCGACGTGTACGTGCTGGGCGTGTATCAAGGTGCAGCCGGCAACAACCGTGGCACGGAACTGCAAGCGCAGATCGGTTCGAGCACGAGCTACTTCAACACGTCGGGCGCGGGTTCGGACAGCCAGGTCGCATTCCGCGTGGGTCTGCGTCACAAGTTCTGATGGTTCGAACGTGATGCGAAAAAAACGCCCTTCGGGGCGTTTTTTTTATTGGATGTCCGCACCGTCTAACGCCGCGCCGCGCGCTTCTTCGCGAAGTAATCGGCGGCCATCAGCCGGAATGCCGTGACGGCGGGATTATCCTGATCGGGACGCCAGGCCATGCTCATCTCGGCCTGCAAGGTCGTGTCGGCGATCATCCGGAACTCGACGTTGTCGTAATGAAATCGTTGCGCCGACGCCGGCAGAATGCCGACGCCCAATCCGGCACGAACCAGCGACAGAATGGTCGGCGTCTGGTCGATGTACTGCGCGACGTTCAGGCTCACGCCCTGGGCGGTGAGCATGCTCATGATCCGGTCGTGGAAGTACTTGCCTTGCGTGGGCGAATGCATGATGAACGGCTGACGATCCAGCTGCGCGAGCTCGATCCGCTCGTGCTGGCACAGCACATGGCCTTTCGGCAACGCGACGATCAGCGGCTCTTCATCGACCAGCAAAAACTCGAGCGTCTGCCTCGACGGCAACGGCCGCAGAAAACCGAGATCGATCGTATTCGCGGAAAACGCTTCGACCTGCGCCACCGAGATCAATTCGAGCAACACGACATCGATCTCCGGCAGCACATCCGATGCCGCCACCAGCAACTCCGGTATCAACTCGTAACCGGCCGCGCCGGTGAAACCGATCCGCACGCGGCCGGTTTTCCCCTTTGCCGCGCGACGCACCGTGCTCTCCGCCTGCTCCGCGAGATTGAGCAGCCGCGTGGCATCCGCGAGAAACACACGGCCTTCGGTCGTCAACTTCACCGCGCGGCCCACGCGTTCGAACAGCTTGACGCCGAGCGTGTCTTCCAGCAAATGAATCTGCCGGCTCAACGGCGGCTGCGTCATATGAAGCAGCGTCGCCGCACGTCTGAAATTCAGTTCGGTCGCGGCAACGACGAAGCAACGCACTTGTCCGAGATCCAGCATTCTTTATCGACAGGATGGTGATAGTCGATGTTCATTATAGGTGCGGTGCTTCGTGCGGCGGTTACGTCGTCAGACTGCCTTCCGGTCGTTGCCCGGCGAGCGCCTGCGCAAGGCTCGCCATCACCATCTCGCCCATCGCGGTGCGCGATTCGACCGTTGCGCTGGCCCGATGCGCCTGCACCACCACGCGATCCATATCGAACAGCGCAGTTGGGACATTCGGCTCATCGACGAATACGTCCAGCCCCGCGCCCGCAATCACGCCATGCGCGAGCGCCGCGACCAGATCGCTTTCCACGACCAGCTTTCCGCGCGCGACGTTGATCAGATAACCGTCCTTGCCCAACGCATCGAGCACCGCCGCGTCGATGATGCCCTGCGCCTTGTCGGCCGCGGCCGCCAGCACGAGGATGTCGGCGCCGCGCGCGAGCGACAGCAGATCGCCGACGAACCGGTGCGGCACGTCGTCCATCTGCTTCAGATCCGTATACGAAACCGGGCAGCCGAATGCGGCGGCGCGTTGCGCAATCGCGCGCCCGACCTTGCCCATTCCGACGATCCCGACACGCTTGCCGCTAAAGCGGCGCGACAGCGGTAGCGCGCCCGGATGCGGGTTCTTCTGCCAGTTGCCGGTCTTCACGAATTCATTGCCCGGACAGATTTCGCGGCACACCGCGAGGATCAGTCCGATTGCGAGGTCGGCGACGTCTTCGGTCAATGCACCGAACGTCGCGGTGACGGGAATGCCGCGTTCGCGCGCGAAGTTCAGATCGACCGCATCCGTGCCGACGCCGTTGACGGCGATCACTTCGAGCGCCGGAAGCCTTTCGATCAGATCATTCGAAATTCCCGTATGACCGCCGGTAATCACGCCACGGATCGATTCGCCATGCTCGCGAATGTACGCATCCTTGTCGCTCTGCTCGAACAGGCGGCGCATCGTATAGCGTTCGCCCAACGCGTCGTTGATCGCGGGCACGAGGATCGGGTTCAGTTGCAAGATGCTCGGTTTCAATTCAGGTGCTCCTTTTGACCGATGATTCGTGGAGAGGCTGCGCACAGCGTGTAGCACACCGATGCGGTCGCAATGTGGCCGGATCATCGGCTGTTTCGGGGGCCGGGTCCAATCCCAAAACGCTATCAATTGATCCACGAAACGACCGCGCGTCGTCACATGCGGCATCGATTCAATCCGGGGATCAGGTAATAGCAATAAAGGATTGGACGGGCCAGGACCGGATCGCCACAATTTTTAGCATCGGAAGACGCATCCGCGCAGTCGACGAAAACGATAAGAACGGCCTCCGTGCCCGACTGCCGACGCTGCGACCGGCGAACAGAACAACATAAAAAAGCCTTTGCAATTCAATCGGAGACAACAGCATGAAAGCGCAACGCCTTATCGCCCCGTCCCACGCAAGGCCCTGTCGTTCGGGCAATCCCTCATTCCTTCCGGCTACGAAACGCGGCTGGCCGCGTTAAGCGGCGCCACGCGAGTCGTCATCGCCGCGCGAGCGCCGCGCGGCCTGTTCCTGTAGCCAGGCTCGAACACCGGAGACGGCATCGGGCGTCGGGCGATGCGTCGCCTGCGCCGATGCTTCGGGAGGAATTCACATGAGTAATGCCGACACCGTCGTCACATCCGCCGACGCAAAACCCATCACGGACAAACGCACGAGTCACCGCTGGGTCGTGATGGGCCTGATCTTCTGCATCTGGGCGATTGCCTGCGCCGACCGCGCCAACTTCGGTATCGCGCTGCCGTTTCTGAAGAAGGAGTACGGCATCACCAATACCCAGGCCGGCCTGATCGTCAGCCTGTTCTCGTTCGCGTACGGCTTCGTGCAGATTCCGGTCGGCCTCCTCTACAAACGGCTCAGCGAAAAGACGGCCGGCATGCTGTTCTCGGTGTTCATGATCCTGACGTCGATCTTCACCGGGCTGATGGGCACGACGTCGTCGGTGTTTCTGTTGCAGGCGTATCGCGTGGGTCTCGGCTTATCGGAAGGACCGCTGGGAATCGGGTGTACCAACGTGATCAACCGCTGGTTTCCCGCGCGCGAAAAAGGCACCGCAACCGGACTGTGGATCGCGGCCTCCAAGCTCGGACCGTTGATCGTGCCGACCGTGTGCATCGCCGTGATCCAGTTGTGGGGATGGCGCGAGATCTTCTTCGTGTTCGCGATTCCCGGCGTTCTGTTCGCGATCCTGTGGATGATGCTGGTCACGAATTCGCCCGGCGAAAACCGGTTTTGCTCGCCTGCGGAACAACGCTATATCGTCGACGAAGGATCGCGTCAGCATGGCGATCTGCAGTCGAAGCGCGCCGGTCAGGCCGCGCCCGTCAAACGCATCCCCTATCTCGACGCGATCAATCGCACGGGACGTCTGACGCAACTGGAAACGCTGCGTCAGGTATTCGGCTCGTGGAATATTCTCGGCGTCGCGCTCGGCTACGGCTGCATGATCGGCATCAGCAATATCTTCATGTCGTGGATACCGACCTATCTGGTGACGGTCAAGGGCTTCGCGTCGCTGAAGATGGGCTTTTTCGCATCCGCGCCGTTCGTCGGCGCCGTGGCGGGCAACATGCTCGGCGGACTGATCTCGGACCGGCTGCTGAACGGCCGGCGCAAGCCGATGATGATGCTGGGCGCGCTCGGCACGGTCATCATGATGGTGTTGCTGATCGATGCACCGGATAGTCCCGTTTATCTCGGCGTCACGCTCGTGATGTCGGGGCTCATGCTCGGGATCGGCTTCGCGGGATACTCCGCGTATCCGATGGCGCTCACCACCAAATCGACCTATCCGACCGCGTTTGGCATCGTCAATTGCGTGGGACAGATCGGCGGCGCCTGTGCACCGCTCGCGGTCGGCATCCTGCTCGACCGGTTCAGCTGGACCAGCGTGTTTCTGTATATGGTCGGCACGGCCCTGCTCTGTCTGCTGCTGCTCGTCACCGTGGCCGAACCGCTGGCGCTGCAGCCGGACAGTGAATCGCCGGAACGCGGCGTGCCGTGATCGTCGGGCATCGGGCATCCGGATGTAAGAATGGCGAAGAAATAACCAGGGTGAATCGGGCATAAAATCCGGTGACCGATATTTTTAGTCGACCGGCTACAAAAACCTGAAGCGGCAGGCGTTACGGGCTCCCCAAAAACCCGTTTCGCCAGTCGTTTGAAGTCTGGTACGCTGCGACCTTTCTCACCCTGGCATTTGAATCGATGGACACCCCTTTTAACGAACGTGGCGTCTCGGTGACGCGTAATGCGCTGTCGGCCGCCGGCCAGGTTTTTCCGTTGCGCGAAATTCAAAGCGTGCGCATCGTCACCGTACAGAAGAACCGCATCTTGCCCGTCAGCATTTCGGTGATCGGCGTGATCGTTGCGATTATCGGCGGCGTGACGCGATCGTCGGCCGGTCTCGTCTGCGGCGCGATGCTGGCCGTGGTCGGCTGGCTCACGTGGGCGACGCAGGACGTCACGCATCGCCTACACGTGACGACCGCCACCGGCGAACGTGAAGCGCTGCTCAGCACCGACCTCGAATTCGTCCAGCGCGTCGAACAGTACGTCAACGACGCGCTTGCGGCAGCGGCCACGGCGGCGGCATCCGCAGCCGCAGCCGCTGCGGCGCCGACCGGCACGCCGGACGCCTGAACCCAACCCGCGACGCACGACGGCTTCGTCCGAAGCCCAGTCGTGCGATCACGATCAGGATCGCGACCACGACGCCCGATGTCGCGCTCACGAATGTAGCGCGCAATTACGCGGCATCAAAAATCCACACAGTTTTTCAATTCGATATAACGACGCGGTTACAGTCAGCGCTCCCTTGATCCGCGTTCCCTCCTGCAGGCTACGAAAGTGTCGCGGCTCCGCCCGCTGAAGCCCTCGTCTGGCCGCTCGGTGCCGCTGCCGCCTCTTTTCGCCGCCGCACTTCCGATGCACCGCCTCCCGCAGGGACACGCCTTTTTTCGAAGTGTGCGCTGATGTTTTCGTCGTTCTTCCACTCGCGGTCCCATCCGGTATCCGCTTTCTTTTCCGTCGCCATTCCTGGCCTGCGCGAAGGCCGCACGCGGCTCGCCGCCGCTGCGATCGCAGGCGTCGTGTCGTTGAGCGGCTGCGCGGTCAGCTTCCCCGTGCCGACGCCGCCCGCCACCGAAGCGAAGCTGATCAACAACGGCAACGACGGCGTGATGATTCCGCTGCACGTCGAGCGCGCGGACCAGGATCACGCGCGGCTAGGCTTGCCCGTGCAACTCGACGGCAAGTCCGTGTATGTCGCGCTCGACACCGGCACGCAGGGCGTGCGCGTGCTGTCGTCGGTGTTGCCCCGCCAGGGTGATGCGTCGGCGGGATCGAACAGCACGCTGGTGTTCGCCAACAACGCGCAGGTGTCCGGACCGTCGGTCAGCGTGCCGGTTAGCCTGATCGGCACGAAAAGCGTCGATCTGACCGTGCAGGCCGTCAACGACGTGCACTGCCTGTCGATCGACAAGAAATGCGTCGCCATCGACGGCTACACGGGTGAATTCGGCTGGGCGTTCTCGGGTCTGTACGGCGTCGGTTTACAGCAGCCGGACGACAGCTGCTGCACGCAACCGCTGCGCGCGCTGCCGGGCAATCTCGGTCAACGCTATTTCGTGCGGTCCAGCTTCGACAATCCGTTTCTGCTGCTGAGCCCCTCCGACACGCTGACGAAAAGCTTCACGATGGCGCCGATGTCCGTATCGAAAGACGGCGAGCCGCAGTGGCCGGTCGGCTGCGTGCAGGTTGCGGACAAGATGCGCTACTGCGCGCCGGTCGTATTTTCGACGGGCAGCACCGGGATGGTCCGGATCGAAACCGACACCGTACCGAACTGGGTAGACGACGCCGGCGACCACGCGGTGATGAAGCAAGGCAACTTCGACGTGGCGCTCGGTATCGGCAAGTGGACGCATCGCTACGACAGTGCGCAAGTCACTATCGTGAAGAAGCCCGCGGGCATCAACCGGATCGTGATCGGACTGATGGCCATGCAGAAAATCGACGTGCTGATCGATTTCCCGCACCGGCAGGTCGGCTTGCGCGCGTCGGTCGAGAACGAGCGTTTCGCGCCCTGACGTTCTCGCGCGTAAATCAACGCTAACAACGCCATAAAAAAGGCCGCGCAACGATGCGCGGCCTTTTGGTTTTCAGCGGCAACCTGCAACCGCGCTCACGTCCATCGCGTCAAACGGTCGTCATTCGATACTCACCGGCTTCACGTGCCAGATATCGCGCGCGTACTCGGCGATGGTCCGGTCGGACGAAAACTGCCCCATGCCGGCCACGTTCGCAATCGCGCTCGACGTCCACGCATCGGTATCGACGAACCGCTGATCGACTTCGTCCTGCGCTTTCGCGAACGCGGCAAAGTCGGCGAGCACCATGTAGTGATCGCCCCAATCCACCAGCGTATGGAAGATGTCCGAGAAGCGCAACGGATCGTCCGGCGAGAAGAAACCAGTGCGAATCTGATCGAGCGCGAGTCGCAGTTCCGGATTTTCCTCATACAACTGACGCGGCCGATATCCCTTCGCACGCAGTTCGTCCACTTCGTCGGCGTCGTGACCGAAGATAAAGATGTTCTCGCGGCCCACCGCATCGCAGATCTCGATGTTCGCGCCGTCGAGCGTGCCGATCGTCAACGCGCCGTTCAACGCAAGCTTCATGTTGCCGGTGCCCGATGCCTCGGTTCCTGCCATCGAAATCTGTTCGGAGAGATCGGCGGCCGGAATGATCAGTTCCGCGACGCTCACGCCGTAGTTCGGCACGAAAACCACTTTCAGCCGGTCGCCGATCAACGGATCGTGATTGACCTTTTCGCCGACATCGCCGATCAGCTTGATGATCGTCTTCGCCATCCGGTATGCAGACGCGGCCTTGCCCGCGAACATCACGACACGCGGCACCCAATCGGCCTCCGGATTCTCGCGAATCTGGTTGTAGCGGACGATCACGTGCAGCACGTTCAGCAACTGACGTTTGTATTCGTGAATCCGTTTGACCTGCAGATCGAACAGCGCATCCGGATTGAACGGCATCTTCGTGTAGTGCGCGAGTCGTTGCACCAGTCGCATCTTGTTCTGTCGCTTCGCCTCGCGAAATGCATCGGTAAACGCGGAGTCGTTGCGTAGATCGGCAAGTTTCGACAACTGGAACAGATCGCGCCGCCAGCCGTCGCCGATCGTCGAATCGATCAACGACGACAACGGTTGACTGGCCTGCGCCAGCCATCGACGCGGCGTGATGCCGTTCGTCACGTTGGTGAATCGCTCCGGATACAGCCGCGCGAAATCCGCGAAGATATCGCGCGTCATCAGTTGCGAATGCAACTTCGACACGCCGTTCACCTTGTGACTGGCGACGATCGCCAGATACGCCATCCGCACGCGGCGTTGGCCGTATTCATCCACCAGCGAAATGCGGCGGATCATCTCCGCATCGTGATTGGACCGTTCGCTGACGTGCTTCAAAAACTGCGCATTGATCTCGAAGATGATCTCGAGATGTCGCGGCAACAGACGCGCGAGCATTTCGACATCCCAGGTTTCGAGCGCTTCGGGCATCAGCGTGTGATTCGTGTACGAGAACATCTTCTCGACGTGATGCCATGCCGTTTCCCACGGCAGATGATGGATATCCACCAGCAAGCGCATCAGCTCGGGAATCGCCAGCACCGGATGGGTGTCGTTCAGATGCACCGCGACCTTGTCCGAGAAGCGGCCGAACGTGCTGTGCGTGCGCTGATAACGCCGGATCAGATCCTGCATCGTCGCCGATACGAAGAAGTACTCCTGACGCAGACGCAACTCGCGCCCGGCCGGCGTCGAGTCGTCCGGATACAGCAGACGGGAGACGTTTTCCGACATGTTCTTCGCATCGACCGCACTGCGATAGTCGCCACGGTTGAATGCGGAGAGATCGAGTTCTTCGGTCGCGCGCGCGGACCATAGCCGCAGCGTGTTGGTCGCGGTCGTCGCGTAGCCGGGGATCACCGTGTCGTAGGCCATCGCATTGACGTGCTGCGTGTCGATCCATTCGACGTGTTCGCCACGCTGCACGGTGCGTCCGCCGAAGTGCACGAGGTACTGGATTTCGGCGCGCGGAAATTCCCACGGATTCCCGACACGCAGCCAGTAATCCGGCGCTTCGACCTGCTCGCCGTTGACGATCTGCTGACGGAACATCCCGTATTCGTAGCGGATGCCGTAACCAAAGCCCGGAATGCCGAGCGTCGCCATCGAATCGAGGAAACAGGCGGCGAGCCGTCCCAGGCCGCCGTTGCCGAGCGCGGCGTCCGGTTCCATGTCGGTGAGCGCGTCCATATCGACGCCGAGACTGGCGAGCGCCTCGCGCATCTGATCGTAGATGCCGAGCGCGAGCAGCGCGTTGGTGAACGTGCGCCCGATCAGAAACTCCATCGAAAGGTAGTAGACGCGCTTCACATCCTGCTCGTATTGCAGGCGCGTGGTTTTCATCCAGCGGGCGACCAGCCGGTCGCGGACGGCGAGCGCTGCAGCATGTAGCCAGTCATGCGGACGGGCCGTCACGGCGTCCTTGCCGACGCCGTACATCATGCGGTTCGAAATTGAGCGCCGTAGCGCGTCGACGGTACTGTTGAGCTGGTCGAACTCCAGGTCCACGGCTGTCATCGATGCCTCCGGTTAGGCGACGCGGCACGCGCGAACCGCACGAGGATCGGACGGGGGCGAGGCCGGTCTGAACGGGTAAATATGCAGAGTAGGACATTTGCGACGTCCCGTCAGCGGGGCGTGCGAAGTTCGGCCACGCACAACCCATGCCCACGGAATCATCGTGGTTCGGCGGCGGACGGCGCCGATCGCGCGCCAACGTGGTGCGGGTACGGATGCGAAACGTGCGTCGGCGCGGGTGCGCGGGCCGGGAACGGGCGCGGCTGGACGACAGTTTCTCCAGGGAATTTAGGGGATACAACCTCTGATCGATGGCGTCATCGGTTACAAAACGGACTGAATATTTTGCGAAGCTTGTCTTATGAATACCGGGAAAATGCGACGGCTCCGATGCACGAGGACGCGTACCGGGCTGACAGTTAGTTGCCTCCGATACATCCTTTCAGCACGCTGACGACGGATGGGTTGCGCAGCGCAATTCGCACGCTTCTGCAACAATCGCTACATTCGCCGCGTGCAGTCGTCGCCTGCCACGCCACGTCGACCCTCCCAACGAACGCCGTGTCCGACAACAACACCTCCTCTGCTTCCGCTGCGCCTCGCGCTGTTCCCCGCTTACCCGACGACGCGCCCATGTCCGCGAGCCAGCGCCGCGCGATGGCGGCCGTGATGCTCGCCGTCGCGCTCGCGACGCTCGATACCGCGATCGCCAACACCGCATTGCCGACCATCGCCGCCGACCTGAACGCCGCGCCCGCGGCATCGGTGTGGATCATCAACGCGTATCAGCTGGCGATGGTCGCGACGTTGCTGCCGCTCGCCACGCTCGGCGATCTGGTCGGCCACCGGCGCATTTATATCGGCGGAATCGCGCTGTTCACGGTGGCGTCGCTCGGCTGCGCCCTCGCCTCCACGCTGCCGATGCTGACCGCCGCACGCATCGTCCAGGGACTCGGTGCGAGCGCGATCATGAGCGTCAACACGGCGCTGATCCGTTATCTGTTTCCGCCGCATCGACTGGGACGCGGGCTCGGGCTGAATGCGCTGATCGTCGGCGTATCGTTTGCCGTCGGGCCGACCGTGGCGTCGCTGATTCTGTCGGTGGCGTCGTGGCCGTGGCTGTTCGCGGTCAACGTGCCGCTCGGCGTGATCGCGCTTGCGTTCGCGATGCCGGCGTTGCCGCATACATCGCGCGGCGCCTATCGCTTCGACGCGATCGCCGCAGTGCTGAACGTGATTACGTTTTCCGCGCTGATCCTCGCGCTCGGCGAAGCGGCGCAACGGGCGTCGATCGAGATCGTGCTGGGCGCCGCCGCGGTCACGTTGATCTTCGGCGCGTTGCTGATGCGCCGCGAAGCGGGTCATCCCGCGCCGATGTTGCCGGTGGATCTGTTCAGGCGGCCGGTGTTCGCGCTATCGGCGCTGACCGCCGTGTGTTCGTTCGCCGCGCAGGGGCTGGCGTTCGTGTCGCTGCCGTTCTACTTCGAATATGTGCTGCATCGCAGTCAGGTGGACACGGGTTTCCTGATGACGCCGTGGCCCGTCGTGGTGGCGCTGGCCGCGCCGTTCGCCGGGCGTCTGTCGGACCGTTATCCGCCGGGCTTGCTCGGCGCGATCGGGCTGGCGGTGCTGGCGGCGGGAATGGCGTCGCTCGCGATGCTGCCCGCGCAGCCGCACGTGCTCGATATCGCGATCCGGATGGCGGTGTGTGGCGCAGGCTTCGGCTTCTTCCAGTCGCCGAATCTGAAGGCCTTGATGGCAAGCGCGCCGCCCGAGCGCAGCGGTGGTGCGAGCGGCATTGTCGCGACCGCGCGTCTGATCGGTCAGGCGACCGGCGCGGCGTTGGTGGCGTTGAGCTTCAGTATCGCGGGACGGCATGGGCCGACCTTGGCGCTGGCCACCGGCGCGGTCTTCGCGGGTGCGGCGAGTGTCGCAAGCGGCTTGAGACTGTTCGCGCCGTCGCATCGCTCGCCGGACAGCGGGCGCGCTGCCGCGAAGTAGTTCGCATGAGCGCCGCGCATGCGAGAAAAACTCGCATGCGCCAGACGCATGCATGCGCTGGCGTCATGCGTGTTCATGCATGCATGACGCATGCATGCATCAGTGCGATGCGAAGTACTGTTTGACAGCCGCAACGAAGGTATCGATATCTGCGCGCGATACGTCCAGATGCGTGACGAAACGCGACGCGTACAACGCCTGAATCAGGATGCCGCGCTCCTTGAGCCACGCTTCGAGCGGTGCGCAATGCTGCTGCGGAAACTGCGCGAACACCATGTTGGTGGCGTGGCCTTGCACTTTCACCTGATCGACACCGGCCAGCGATTCCGCGAGATGGGCGGCATTCGCGTGATCGTCGGCGAGGCGTTCGACGTTGTGATCCAGCGCGTACAGACACGCGGCCGCCAGCAAGCCCGACTGACGCATACCGCCGCCCAGCACCTTGCGCCACCGATGCGCGCTCGTCAGCAACGCGTTGCTGCCGACCAGCACCGAACCGACCGGCGTGCCCAGCCCCTTCGAAAAACAGATCGACACGGAATCGAACGGTGCGCACAGCGCATCGAGCGGCTTGCCCGACGCGACCGCTGCGTTGAACACGCGTGCGCCGTCGAGATGCGTGGCCAGCCCATGCTTGCGCGCAAGCTGCACCGCTTCATCGACGTAGCCCGCCGGAAGCACCTTGCCGCCGATCGTATTTTCCAGCGCGAGCAAACGCGTACGGGCGAAGTGATCGTCGAGCGGCTTGATCGCAGCGGCGATCTTTTCGAGCGGCAACGAACCATCGGCGGCATTTTCGAGCGGTTGCGGCTGTATGCTGCCCAGCACCGCTGCGCCGCCGCCTTCGTACTTGTACGTGTGCGCCAGTTGTCCCACGATGTATTCGTCGCCGCGGCCGCAATGCGCCATCAAAGCCGCGAGATTGCTCTGCGTGCCGCTCGGGAAAAACAGCCCGGCTTCCTTGCCGGCGCGTTCCGCTGCCGTTGCCTGCAAGCGCAATACCGTCGGGTCGTCGCCCCAGACATCATCGCCCGTTTCGGCGGACATCATGGCCGTGAGCATGGCCTGACTCGGCCGGGTGACGGTATCGCTGCGCAAATCGATCATGAGACTTTCCTGAGTAAGAAGAAAACATGGAACGTGTGCTTCGGCCGCGAAGGCCGGACAACCATCGAGTGTATGTCAACTGGACGCTTGCTGGAACGCACGCGTGGCCCACTACGGCATGTCAGCGCGCCGTAGCGTTCATCGCGGCAGCCACGGCAACGGATCGACCGGATGACCGTCCTTGCGCACCTCGAACTGGATCGAGCCGCCACCCTGGCCGTCGTTGCCGACTTCGCCGATCGCCTGGCCTTGCGTCACCGCATCGCCTTCGCGCACGAGCACCGTGCCGTTCTGTCCGTAAGCGGTGATCAGCGAGTCGTCATGCTTGATGATGATCAGCGGCCCGTAGGCTTCGATGCCGGTGCCCGCATACACGACGCGCCCGGCGGCCGCCGCCTTCACCAGATCGCCGGGTTTGCCGGCAATCACGATGCCCTTGGTCTTGCCTGGCACGAACGGTTTCAGCACTGCGCCGCGCAACGGCCACATCAGCACGCCCGATTGCACCGCGCCGCTGCCGCTTGCGACGCCGCTCGCCAGCGGCGCGACGCGCAACACCTGTCCGGCGACGATCGGCGTGCCCGGCGCGAGCCCGTTCCAGAGCGCGATATCCTGCGGACGCTGCGCGAACGCAGTCGCGATGCTGGCAAGGGTGTCACCTGGATTCGCGCGGTAATAACCGGCGGGCACCTGACGCGAACCGCTTGTCGACGTGGCAGGTGCGGCGCTCCGGTACGTGCTATCGCCGCTATCCCAGGACGGTCCCGCGCAGGCGCCCAGCAGCATTGCGACGCCCACAGCAATGCCCGGTGTGATTGCCCCGTGACGCTGTTTCAGCCTCATCCAGCCTCCCCGACAGATAAACCCGGAACCTTCGCACAAGCCCGTTTCGTCCCGAGCAACAGTACAAAAAACAAAGACCGCCGAGCCGTTGCGATACTTCGCATTCCGGAGCGATACTCAAACGACGTTCAGACACTGCCCGCTGTTTCGACCACCAGGATACGTGCTTCGCCAATCGGGAACGCGACGTGCTCAGTCCCGACCGACGCGTAGAAAACATCACCGGTTTCGAGAATCGCCGATTGCTCCTGCCCCGCTTCACGGTAGCGCATCTCCACACGGCCATCGAGCACCGCGAACACTTCTTCGCCGTCGTTGACGTGCCATTTGTATGGCTGATCCGTCCAGTGCAGGCGCGTGGTGATACCGCGCATGTTTGCAATGTCGAGTGCGCCCCACGGGCGTGTCGCGGTAAACGTCTTGCTGCGGATGATCTTCATGTTGAGGAGGAATCGACCGATGAAATTACCTCGCAAGTCGCCCACCGCAACTCGCGTGCCTCGTCTGGAAAACGCGGGTACTCGCGCTGTTTCGATGCTCACAGGTTCGCGTTTCCAGTCGCCCATTATAGGGCGCATACGGTCCGTACCCATGCACGGGATGACGCAAAGCGGTGCACCGGATGCAATGTGCACCGCCAGCGCTGCGTGTACCGATCCACGGTCGTACACCCTGTTTTACCGGCCCGAACCCGGATTTATCGGATCATTGAAACCATTCGACGCTCGCCTATACTGGTTCTTGCCGCCGCACAGCCTTACGCGCGCCCATCGCATCGGCGCCCGGCCATATCAACCAAGGCGACACGTTCGCCGCGCTGTCTTTTCCGGCAGGAGCACGGCATGAACAAAGCGACATTTCTCGCCTTGCAATTGAGCGTCGAAGACGTGGCGGCGACACCTGGTCTGGTCGAATTGCTGAATATGCATCTGGTGTTCGCCACCGACGTCGCCGAGGCCGCCGACGCGCTCGTGCAACTTGCCAGCGTCGCGGGTTTGTCGAGCGGCGTCGAAGCCAGCGTCGAAATTCCGGCTATCGCACTCGAACGCCTGCGCGAAGCACTCGACAACCTGAGCGGCTACGACGAATCCTGGTTGCTTGCGCTTGAGCCGAGCGAAGCGCTCTTCGACGACATCGCCCGCCGTCACCGAACCTTGCATTGAGCCTCACCGCGAAACGCGGGCGTGTTCCGGCGCCCGCGCGCGCCGCTTTCGCTTATCGCGAGGCGGGTCGCGCCGGCCGTCCGGCCTGATCGACGGCGCGGCGTTGCCTGTCTGGCGAGTCACCCTGAGGAACTGCCGTGAAAAGCCTTCTGAACCGTCGCAGCGCATTTTCCGCCACTGGCCCTTCCCACCTCGTGCAAGTCGCCCACGGCGGCGGTGCGACCGGTACGCTGACTCATTCGACGCAGCAAGACACGCGCTCACGACAGGACCGCGACGATCCCACCGGCGATCACGCGACCGGCCACGCAATGCAATCGTCAGGATCGGGCGACCAGGGCGGCATCGGACCGGCGAATGCGGGCGCGGTCGAACAGGCGCGTCAGCAGGTCACCACGTTGCGCCCCGTCCCGGTCGTGCCGTCGCATTCGAACGGACGCGCGGTGCAACTCGCCGAGACGATGGAAGTGGAATGGCTCGCGGAAGAAGAAGCGTTGAAACCGTTCCGTGTGTTTCGCACCTTCGACTATTCGGTGAGTCTGCTGTTTCACTCGAAAGAGATGACGTATTACGTCGCGATGTATCAGGCGAGCACGCTTTGGCGCGCGCTGAAAGCGGTCGACCTCGACGCCGCCGAAGTCGCGTTTCGTCACTTCGAGGAACAGGCGACCCGACTGTCGGAAGGCGAGACGCGTCGCGCGCAACTGGAGGCGCAAAACGAGCAACTGGCGCGGATGATCGCGCAATCGGAAGCGCAGGCGGAACGCCTGCGCAACAACCTGCAACGCGGCGCAGTACAAGAACAGGCCGTCACCAGCCGGCAACACGAAGTGCGCAAGGAAGTCGCGCAACTCGAAGCGCAGCGCGTGGCGGCGCAGGCGCTGCTGAACAAGGCGCACCGGCAGATTCATCAACTGAACCTGACCAATAACGAAGCCGTGCCGCATCTGCCGTCGCGCTGAGATCCGGCGCGAATGCGCGCGCAATAATCAAAAAGCCGCCGATCTCGCGATCAGCGGCTTTTCTTTGCAACAACCTCAGACTAACGACGCGTGGAGTCGTCGTTTGCCCTACCCGGCCTGCCTCTGCCGCACCGTCCGTCGCGCTGCGTATTCGCGCCGTCGATGCACGCCAGATCAGTTGCCGAAGTAGACCGAGCCCGGACCGCGGCCGATGTTCGGGTGGCCGGCTTGCGACGTGCCTGCGGCCGGTGAGCCGTAACCGCTCGTTTGTGCCTGCGCGGTGCCGTTTTCGGTGGAGACGCGCTTTTCTGCGGCCTGGATCTCGACCGGATACGTTGCATGGTCAGCCCCCGGGTTGTAGCCGGCCTGTTCGAGCTGGGCCAGTTCCGCGCGAACTTGCGCGCGGGTCACCGGCTGGTTCGATTGGGCAAACGATGCGACCGGAACAGCAAACAGGGCAGCAACTGCAACTGCGGAAATGAGCGATTTCATGACGACCTCCGAACTTGTTGTGTGGTTCGCTTCGAACGCGTTGTTCGTCAGCGATTGATGACAAGTCTAGGCGCGCCGAGCCCTAGGGCAAACCCCTAATTACAAGATATTCTCTTTCTAAAATCGAAATAATTCCCGACGCAAAGGCTATCGACCCGATAGATTGCTGCAAAAATTACAAGGCTATTACGCCTCGGAACCGATTTTTGCCAAGCAGTCAAGTGCCGACAAAAAACCGTGCGAACGCCGGTTGAACCCCCAAAACACAAGCGGCGACGCCGTGCGACCGGGTTGCGTACGCAAACCCGGTCTCGTGCAGCGCTTATGCCCAGTTCGCGTGGAAGCTGCCCGGCTTGTCGAGACGCTCGAACGTGTGCGCACCGAAGAAATCGCGCTGCGCCTGGATCAGGTTGGCCGGCAGACGTTCCGAGCGATAGCTGTCGAAGTACGCCACCGCCGACGCGAACGCCGGAACCGGCACGCCCGCATTCACGGCCGCGATCAGCACGTCGCGCAGCGCCTGCTGGTAGTTCTTCGCGATGTCGTGGAAGTACGGATCGAGCAGCAGGTTGGCGAGCGCGTGGTCCTTCGCGTACGCGTCCGTGATCTTCTGCAGGAAGCGCGCACGGATGATGCAGCCGGCCCGGAAAATCTTCGCGATGGTGCCGAAGTCCAGATCCCATTTGTACTCTTCCGATGCCGCGCGCAACTGCGCGAAACCTTGTGCGTACGAGATCACCTTGCTGAAGTACAAAGCACGGCGCACCGCCTCGATAAACGCTGTGCGATCGCCACTAAAGGCCTTCGGCGACGGTCCTTCGAGCACCTTGCTCGCCTTCACGCGCTGGTCTTTCAACGACGACAGCACGCGCGCGAACACCGATTCCGTGATCAGCGGCAGCGGCACGCCGAGATCGAGCGCGTTCTGGCTGGTCCACTTGCCCGTGCCCTTTTGCGCGGCGCGATCGAGAATCACATCGACCAGATCCTTACCGGTTTCGTCGTCTTTCTTGCCGAAAATCTTCGACGTGATTTCGATCAGGTAGCTGTCGAGCTCGCCTTCGTTCCATTCGGTGTAGACCTTGCCGAGTTCTTCGTTCGACAGACCGACCACCTGCTTGAGCACCGAATAGCTTTCGGCGATCAACTGCATGTCGCCGTATTCGATGCCGTTGTGCACCATCTTCACGAAGTGACCCGCGCCGTCCGGACCCATGTACGCCACGCACGGCTCGCCGTCCGGCGCCTTCGCGGCGATTTCGGTGAGGATCGGGGCGACCAGGTCGTACGCGTCGCGTTGACCGCCCGGCATGATCGACGGACCTTTCAATGCGCCTTCTTCGCCACCCGACACGCCCGTGCCGATGAAATGCAGACCGGCCTTCGCCAGTTCCTGATTACGGCGGATGGTGTCCGTGAAGTGCGTATTGCCGCCGTCGATCAGAATGTCGCCCTTGTCCAGCAGGGGTTTCAGTGATTCGATGGTGGCGTCGGTCGGCTCGCCTGCCTTGACCATCAGCAGAATGCGTCGCGGCTTTTCCAGCGATTCCACGAATTCTTCCAGCGTGAAAGCCGGCACGAGTTTGCGGTCGGGGAACTCTGCGATCAGCTCGTCGGCTTTCTCGCGGCTGCGATTGAACACCGACACCGCGTGGCCGCGGCTTTCGATGTTGAGTGCCAGATTGCGGCCCATGACCGCCAAGCCCACCACGCCGATTGCCTGTTTGCCCATGTGAGTTCTCCAGATTTCAAAGTGTGAGGTGATGCCACGCCGGAATTTGCATCGGCGGGCGTCGAGGGTGAAAGAATAAAAGAAATGCCCATATGCCGCTTGCTGGCAGGCCAGGCCCGATCGATGCCACGCCTGCGCGCGGCTCGCCGTTTGCCTTTTTCCGCCAGCCGCGTCCGCCATCGGACGCGCCGGCGTTTCGCCGGGTCTTCTATCAGACCGGCTTCGCTCGCGAGCGTTTCATCATCACGAGCATGAAATTATTGGCGGGCATCGCCACCGGTGCATCGCAGGTCAGACCGCGCGCGTCGGCCAGCGCCGTCACCGCTTCCATATCGCGGATGCCCCATGCGGGATTGCGGCTGCGCAACTGCTGATCGAACGCTTCGTTGCTCGGTGCAGTATGCGCGCCGTCACGCCGGTAAGGACCGTAGGTGACGAGCACGCCACCATCGTCGAGCAGCCGGGCCGCATTATCGAACAAGGCTACGGTCGCGGTCCACGGCGAGATGTGAATCATGTTGATACAGACGATCGCCGCAGCGGATTCGATGGGCCAGGACGTGCTTTCGACATCGAGCGCGAGCGGGTCACGGATGTTGGCGAGGCCCGTATGCGCGATCCATCCGGCCACCGATGCACGTGCGTCGGCGTCGGGATCGCTGGGTTGCCAGTCGAGCGCGGGGAGTGCCGCGGCGAAGTGCGTCACGTGCTGACCGGTACCGCTGGCGATTTCGAGCACGAGGCCGCTGGCCGGCAACACGCGTCGAAGCACGTCGAGGATCGGCTCGCGATTACGTTCGGCGGATGGTGAGCGTTGACGCAGCGCGGAAGACGGAAGGGTCATCGAGAACGGTCGGGATCAGATGCGGAAGCCGCCATTATCGATGATCGACGGCGGGTTTGGCATGCATGCGCGATACGCATGCATCGATTCTCGCATGCGTATCGCGCATGCGAACGGTCGTCGCGCCGGCGCGAGCGCCTTTTCAGTCCAGCGCGAGGCGCGCGGCGAGGGCCGTCAACGTATCGGCGCAAGGCGCGGCCACTTTCAACGCCAGCAACGGATCGGCGCGCGTGCGACCCAGATTGATCGCGGCGATCGGCTTGCCGAGTTTGCCGGCCCACACGCAGAACCGGTAGCCGGAATAGACCATCAGCGACGAGCCGACCACCAGCATCGCATCGGCGGCATCGAGTGCATGGCTGGCTGCTTCGACGCGCGCGGGCGGCACGCCTTCCCCGAAAAACACCACGGCGGGTTTCAGCAGGCCGCCGCAATTCGGACATGCCGGAATGCGGAACGTATGCACCGCGTCCCACTCCAGATGCGCATCGCCGTCGGCCGCGGGTTCCGCGGTCGCGTCGAGCAACGCGGGGTTGTCGGCTTCGAGCGTGCGCTGGATCGCCGCGCGCGTGTGTTCCGTATGGCAATCGAGGCAGGTCACGCCGCCGATGCTGCCGTGCAACTCGATCACTTCGCTGCTGCCCGCACGCTGATGCAGGCCGTCGACGTTCTGCGTCACCAGCGTCGGCACATGCTGCGCGGCTTCGAGCCGCGCGAGCGCGCGATGCGCGGGGTTCGGCTGTGCGTCCGCGACGACCGGCCAGCCGATCATGCTGCGCGCCCAGTAGCGTTGCCGCGACGCGACCGAGCCGAGAAACTCCTGCAACGTGATCGGCGGTGAACGCTTCCAGTCGCCGTTGTCGTCGCGATAGCCGGGAATGCCGGAATCCGTGCTGATGCCCGCCCCGGTCAGCACGAACAGACGGGGATAGCGCTGAACGAATGCGTGCAGCGCATCGTGCATCGGCGAGTCGGTCGGCGTGAGCTGAAGGTCGGTCATGGTCGGCGTGGCTCAGGTTGACTTGCTATGCGAATCCGCATGACGTGCCTGCCATTCCGCGAGCTTCTCGCGATAGCGGGCGAGGTCGGCATCGTACAGATCGAAGATGCACGGCTCGCACCCGCTGCGGCAACAATCGTTCAGATCCGGTTGATCCGGTGGCACCGGCGGCGGATCGTCGGCCGCCACAGCGGGTTTTTGGGGTGTATTGCGACTTTCCACGCGCGTTATCCGCGTCCGACGAACGGCATTTTCGTCGCCATGATCGTCATGAACTGCACGTTGGTCGCGAGCGGCAGATCGGCCATGTGCAGCACGGCGTCGGCTACGTGCCCGACATCCATCAGCGGCTCGACGGCAACCTGTCCGTTAGCCTGCTTGATGCCTCTCGCCATGCGCTCGGCCATTTCGGTCGCTGCATTGCCGATGTCGATCTGTCCGCAGACGATATCGTACGGCCGCCCGTCGAGCGACACCGCTTTCGTCAAACCGGTGATCGCATGCTTGGTCGCGGTGTACGCGATGCTGTTCGGGCGTGGCGCATGCGCGGAGATCGAGCCGTTGTTGATGATGCGGCCACCGCGCGGCGTCTGCGTTTTCATCAGACCGAAAGCGGCGCGCGTGCACAGGAACACGCCGGTCAGATTGATATCGACCACCGAGCGCCATTCGTCGATATCCAGTTGATCGATCTCGACCGGCGAACCATTGCGGCCCGCGTTGTTGAACAGCACGTCGAGCCGGCCATAGTGTGTGCGAATCGCGTCGAACAGTGCGTCGACACTCGCCGCGTCCGATACGTCGCACGCCACCGCGAGCGCCTCGCCGCCACTCTGGCGAGCTTCTTCGACAAGCGCGTCAAGCGGCGCCTGACGACGCCCGGCGAGCACCACGCGATAACCATGCGCGATCAGCTTGCGCGCGCAAGCCCGTCCGATTCCGCTTCCCGCCCCCGTCACCAGCGCCACTTTTGCGTGTTCCGCCACAGCCCGTTCTCCTGTTATTGATCGTGATTGATGGTGATCGCGGCCCGACGCAACCC
Source organism: Paraburkholderia sp. (assembly GCF_028283785.1). Taxonomy (GTDB): domain Bacteria; phylum Pseudomonadota; class Gammaproteobacteria; order Burkholderiales; family Burkholderiaceae; genus Paraburkholderia. The sequence continues at coordinate 69,633 of NZ_JAPWKB010000005.1, forward strand.
GCGCGCCAGGCCCGCTTCGGCTCATATTATCCCGTTAATGGTATCGTGCATCGTTGCGCGCTGCGCGTTGATAAAGCCTTCCCAGGACGGAGGAAGGCGCACTGAAAGCCCGATGAACGAATTCTTTCCGCCTGGCCGGCACACGCCCAAAGCGACCGTCGCCGACACGCGACGCTGGCCTTACAGCCCCTATCCGCTGATGCTGACTGCCACGTACGTGTGGCACGTCGCGATGCTTGCCGCCGTGATTGCGAAGCCGTCTGCGTGGCCGTGGTGGCTCGCCGGCATCATGATCAATCATGCGATCTTTACGATCGCCGGACTGTGGCCGCGTTCGACGCTGCTCGGTCCGAACTGGACCCGCCTGCCCGTCAACGACCGCACCGCGGACGCGATTGCCCTCACCATCGACGATGGGCCCGACCCGATCGTCACGCCGCAAGTGCTCGATCTGCTGGATGCGCATCGGGTACGCGCGACGTTTTTTTGTATTGGCGCGAATGCGCAGCGTTATCCGGCTGTCGTGCGTGAGATCGTCGCGCGAGGGCATGCCGTCGAAAATCACTCGCAAGTGCATGTGCATACGTTTTCGGTGACGCTGCCCGGCGCGCTGCAACGCGAAATCGACGCCGCGCAGCATACGTTGGCCGAACTGAGCGGCGAACGTCCGATGTTTTTCCGCGCACCGGCCGGTTTGCGAAACCTGTTTCTCGAACCCGTGCTGCGCAAGCTCGATCTACGGCTGGCCGCCTGGACCCGGCGCGGTTTCGACACCCGCGAACGAAACGCCGATGTCGTTGCCCGGCGCCTGCTGACCGGCCTCGCGCCGCGTGACATTCTGCTGCTGCACGACGGCAACGCCGCGATCGCCGATACCGGCGCGCCGATGGTGATCGCGGTCTTGCCCGCGATCATCGAAGCCGCGCGCGCTCAGGGATTGCGATTCGTGACGCTGCGCGAAGCCGCTTAATGCATGCATGCGTGCCGCGCATGCGAACGTATGCGCGGCACGCATGGATGACGCGACGCCGCCTAGATCCGAAAATCCGCCGCCATATCTTCGTCGGTCCGGGCTTCCAGCTCGCCGCTGCGGCACGCCTTCAGAAAGACGTCGTAATCGCGTTCGACCTGATCCGCATACGCCGACGCGTAGTCCGTCAGCGATTCCGCGAACATGTCGTTGCGACCGATATACGCACTCACCTCGATTGCCTGGCCGCTGGCCTTCGCATGCGCGCGTGCCATGATCCAGCCGCATAGTCGCGCATAGCCTTCGAGCGTGTCGCTATCGAACAGCTCGATATTCGCCGACAGCTTCATGTCGCGCAACTGACGCAGATAGTAGTGACGCCCGGAAGGTCCGGTCGCCCAGCCGAGAAAGATGTCGCTGGCCGCCTGCAACATCCGCTGTCCTTCGACGACACGCGCGCCTTCATGCTTCGGCGACGGCGACGCGTAGTACTGCGCAATCACCGACGGCCGCGCTTCCTTGATCTGCAAAAACAGCGGCTTGTCCATGTGATCGGTGCTGAGCAGAACCAGACAGCGTGTGCCCACACTGCCGACGCCGACCACCTTGAACACGAGGTCCTGCGCGGTGAAATGCGACAGCAGTTCGCGTCGATCGTGGCTGAGCGTCTTCAGATAATCGGCGTAGACATGGGCGATCAGCTTGCGCCACCGGTCGATCCGGAAACCGTCGTCCTCGGGACTGAACAGCGTGTTCGCGCCGTCGACGTGAAACAGCGCCGGCGGCGCATCGCGAATCATCCATCGGTCATCCACACGGCTTGCCATCTTTTCCAGCATGCTTTCATGCGTCCGCGACGCGGCCTTCTCCATCCCACGACGCACCGTGCGACGCCGCTCCGGCGTCAATGCAGTCTCCGCCATCCGGTCGAAGGTGATGCGGTCGTACCAGAGTTCGAGCGCGCCGCATTGCGCATACTGCGCAATCCGGTCACGGTATTCGGTGACGGCCGTCATCACGAGATCCGACGCGGTACCACGACTCAGGCGCATATGACGCGCGGCCACCACGAGACTTGCGGCAAGCCGTTTCAGATCCCATTCGAAGGGGGCGCGCGCGGTTTCGTCGAAGTCGTTCAGGTCGAAAATCAGTTGGCGTTCCGGTGTGGCAAAGCCGCCGAAGTTCATCAGGTGGGCATCGCCGCAGATCGGCATCACGAGGCCGGTGTCGGCGCTACGGCACAAGTCATGTGCCTGAAGAATCGCGCTGCCGCGAAAGAAACTGAAAGGCGAAGCAGCCATCCGGCCATACCGCAGCGGCACCAGCTTTTCGATCCGCCCTTCGCTGCTTTGACGCAGCAGATCGATCGGGTTGCGATGCGGTTCGGCGAAACTGCGATGACTCGAACGTTTCGACTGTTCGCGTGCGGCGCGACCGCGTGCTTCCCTTTGCGCGATGCTGCTTGCTTCCATACGCTTCTCCGTGGTGGTGTTTCGTCATGCGTCGATCCAGTGTCGTCAGGATTTAGACCCGAACGACGTGATACGTGAGCGAAAACTGCGTGAAGATTGCGTGACAGCGCGCGGCGCTTTCATGCGGAATGCGAAGGGTATTAAATCGTGTGAGGAGTGACGGCGCAAGTGCAGCGCGTGCTGCGTGGCCGTTGTGCGCCGCATCAACGAGTGTGATGCGGCGAGGTCGTGAACTATGCGTGGGCGGCTGCGGCCCGGGTTGGAATCGCTGCCGTGCGCGTCGCGCTACGGTCGGACACGATGCCGTCCAGTTGCGCCATTGCATTGCTTGCAACCACATCGAACAGATGCCGTTGCGCGCCGGCAAGCGGCAACGCGCCGATCCTGCTGGTGAGCCGAAGCGGATCGGTAGGAACGCGATTCAGGCGCACTTCGAAATGCAGATGCGGACCGGTCGAGCTTCCGGTACTCCCGACTGCGCCGAGCCGCTGCCCCTGCGTCACGCGATCTCCGATATGCAGACCCGATGCAAACCCCGACAGATGCGCGTAGTACGTCGTGTAACCCTGCGCGTGGCGAATCACGACATGGTTGCCGTACCCGCCGTCAGCGCCGATAAACGCCACGATACCCGGCGCCGCCGCGACGACCGGCGTGCCCGACGGCGCGGCCAGATCGACGCCGGTATGCATCAGCCGCTCGCCGGAAATGGGATGCGTGCGATACCCGAACGCCGAACTGATGCGACGGAAATTGACCGGCGTGGAAAATGGCTGTGCGGTGATGCGGCGTGCGTCGAACGAGTAATAGTCGCCGGTTGCGCGGCCCGGGGCGACGAACCACACGGCCCGATATGCAACGCCGCCGAGCCGGATGTCCACGGCCTTCACGCGTGCATTGTCCGACGACGAGCCGCTCGCGCCAGCGGCTTCGTAGACGATCCGGTAGGTGTCGCCGTCGCGTGCCTTCGCGCGCGTATCGAGGCGTCCGGCGAAGATACGTTGTAGTTGCGCGGGAATGTCGGCGGCGAGTCCGTCGCGTCGCAAGGTGTCGCGCAAGTTGCCCGCGATGGATCCTGCGTGTTCGCCGGTGTCGGGCACGTCAATGTTGAACGGAGCGGAACCGGCGAGGCTGCCGCCTTGCGATGAAGGCGATGCCGAGGCTTCCGTGAAGGTCATCGACGCGCCCTCGAGCCGGGTCGAGCCGGTGACGCGTCCATACCATGCGTGACGACCCGTCCAGACCGTTTGCGCCGCATCCGTAAGCGCTGAGGCAATGCAAATATCCGGCGTCTCACGGCATAGCGAAACCAGCACAGGTTCAGCCGTCAAATCCGGCACGACCGGCACGACCGGACCCAACTGGGAAGACGCGGTAATGGATTGAAACGGCGCTACCGGCTGCCCACCGACCACAGCCTTTACGATAGAGGCAATCGTTGCTGTCGATGCCGCATTCGAACCGGCATCGGTCGGCGCCGGCCGATGCTCGAACCTGGATGCGTCGTCGCCGGACGGTGCGGCTTCCGCTGGTGCAACGGCAACGACAGGCGCAGTGAAGGCCGCCGTGCGCACCGCCGCCAGCGCGGCAGGCGCACCCAACATCGCAGCCGTCCCGCAAAGCAAGGCCGCCCCTGCCGCGGTTCGTTGCGGGCTGTTGAAACTAAACGGAACCGCAGTGAGCAGGTCAGCGGATAGCGCGTGTTCACACGCAGAACTGGTAAGGAGGTTGAACCACATCACGTTGAAATCTCGCAGTCGAAAAAGAGAGCTGCGGGCATGAGTGGCAGTGTCGGAAACACGGCGCCGATGCGCGCGCGGTCATCCATGAAAAACAGAGGGTGGACACTAAATGGATGCCGGACGCATGGCCCTACAGCAAAGATTCAGTGTATGGACGGCGCTTTAGCACATCTATAGGAAAAATCTCATCGTTGGCATTTTTGTTAAATTGAGGCGCAGCCGCTCACATGTGTTCATAATCCGCGTTGCGCTTTCATTCATCCCGCGTGGCCTACTGACGATTTACCGACCGAAGATGCAGCATGCCGACCCAAGCGTCCGTTTCTCCCGCACAATTCGAGCTTCCTCGCAGCATGTCACCGTACTTCGTGCAACACCGCCCGGGCGCCCTCACGTGAAATCCACCTATTTCGTCAGATGCGGGCTTGCCGTTGCGATCGCTCTGCTGTCTGGCTGCTCGCTGTTTCACTTTCACCGTTCGCCGCATCCGGCAGCCCATGTCACCGGTAACGTCAGCGTCGCGCCGGTCAGCGACTTCGTCTACCTTCCCGCAGTGAAGGGCCACGTGTCGGAGAACCGGATCGCCAATACCGCGGTGAGCGGCATCGTGATGAAGAGCAACATCAACGCGGCCGTGCATCAGGCGGTGCTGCGCGATCTGAACGGTGTGGGCGTACATACCGGCAGCGAGAAACGCGTATTGAGCGCAACAATCGTCACGTTCGTGGTCGACGACATTCACGCGCCGGCAATCTGGACGCTGAAAATGCGGTACGTGGTGACGGATGTGCCGTCGCAGCAAGTGATCTACGAATCGACGCGAACCGTCGAGCGTGAAGCGGCAAAGTTCACCAACACCACGCTCGCGCTCGATGACATCGTGAAACTGAGCATCAACGAACTCGTCGCCGATTCCGCCTTCATCAAGGCGATCAATTGACGTGATCCACTACGGCACGTCGCACGCGTGCCGTCTTCCGGTCCGGTTCTAGCAGACCACGGCGTCATCGCGCGTAGCGACACGCGCCGGCACACCCACCATCGTTGCACCGGCTAGCACGTCGGTCAGCACGACTGCATTCGCGCCGATCCGCGCGCCCTTGCCGATCTTCACCGGCCCGAGAATGCATGCACCCGCGCCAATCAATACATCGTCTTCGATGACAGGCGCACCCGGCCGGCCGCGTCCACCGATCACCACATTCGGCGCAATCACGATATTGCTGCCCAACACCGCCTGTCTGTGTACGACGATGCCCAAGCCTTGATATCCGAAAGTGACGTTGCGCCCTACTACGACAGACGGCGGAAGCGCTACGGAAAATAAAACGCGGTTCAATACCTTCAACAGCCACGGAAACAGCGGCACCTTGAGGCGATAAAGAATGTTTGAAATGCGAAAGATATAAATCATGGATAACTCTTTGATGTGACGGCAACGACTGAAATTCAGCGCACGCGCAACCGGTTCAGCAACGCACGCCGCCCAGCTTCTTCAGGTAGTCGAATGTCCAGACTGCGCCCAGGAATAGCAGGAAAAAGATGAAGTTGACGTCCCAGTAACCGGAGTGAATCGACATCAGCAGCAGGGTCATCAGATAGCAAAAGCTGAACTTCGCGATGACGCCGTTCCTGAGCGAAAACGCATGCAGGCGTGCAATTCCGAATGCGATGACGAAGAACCCGGCGAACACACCGGCATGGCCGAAATCGACATAGAGCGCGCCTTGCAAGGTCGGCGTGATGCTCATTGGATGCCCGTCTACCCACCGTGCGCCGACAATGTCGCCGATGATGTTTCGCGCGCCCCAGTGCCGTCCGGGCAGAAACGTTTTGTAGTTGCTTAGCAGCAGTTCACCATACTTGTGGTCATGCAAAGCGGCGCCAATGGTCGCGATCGTGTTCTGGCTATAGTCGAACATCGACAGAGCGGGCGCGAACGGCAACAGGTATCGGTGATCCGCGATGAAGCGAAAGTCGATATTGGTGAAGAAGCGATCTACGTCGTAAGTTTGCGCGACCCGAAAAAACGCTAGCGCAGCGGAGAATCCGATCAGCAATGCGCCGGCGAGTACGCTCACCATCAATGCTTTCCGACCTGTCAGAAGGAACATCATCAGGTACACGAAATAGACCGCGACGAACGCCAGAACCGGTGAGCGATAGCCGAGCAACAGAATACCGGCTACATACAGAACGGGCTGCACGGGGCTGACACGGCGACCGTTTTCTTTGTCGGAGATGGTTCGAACCAGTAACCAGAAACCGTAGAGCGGCGCAAGATTCGACACCAATGCCGAATTGCCAAAACGCGCTTCGCCCATCAACAACGGAATGCCGCCGTTAGTCACGACCGTGATGCCGATACATCCGGCAAACAACGCAGCAAACACCATCGATAACTGTCGCGAGGTTCTTTCCGGAAACGCTTTCTCGACGTGCGCATACGTGCGATTTCCAAACAGGAGCCAGCCCAGCGCAAAGCCGGACGCCCCGCTAACGAACAGTTCCCAGCACAAGGCTTTGTCATACGCACCGGACATACTCCAGGGCATATCGAGCAAGCCGAGCAGGTTGTACCCCGCGTACACGGCGAAGAACAACAGATGCGGTCCGATGCGTCGCGTTCCGGCAACGGCATTCTTCGCGACCGACTCACGCGCTGACATGATCCACTCCATTGCGTCACGCTTAACCGCGACGCGGGGCGAACCACGCCCGTCCAAGCATCCATGCGAAATGCGTGTTAGTCGACAGATAGCGTTTCCACATGCGCCGCGGTTCCTGAACGACACGGAAGAGCCATTCCATTCCGCACTTTTGCATCCACACCGGCGCGCGCTTGACCTTGCCCGCAATGACATCGAACGTTCCGCCGACGCCCATTACAAAGTCGACGCCAAGATCCGCCTTCCAGCGATTGATAAAATTCTCTTTCTTTGGTGACGTAATCGCGACGAACAAAAGACGCGCACCCGACAAACGGATCTTGTCGACGATCGCGCGCTCGTCGGCCCAAAAATATCCGTGGTGATAGCCCGCCACTTGCAGACCGGGATGGAGACTGCTACAGCGCGCAACCGTGTTCGCTACGACTTGTTCTGTCGCGCCGAGTAGAAATACCGGGAAGCCTTTTTCGGCCGCATCGGCTAAGAGACGATCGAACAGATCGACGCCCGCGACGCGCTCCGGCACGGCATGGCCCAACAGGCGTGCGCCCCAGACCACACCCATTCCGTCGATATTGATCACGTCGCAAGCACGCACCGATTCCGCCAGCAGCGGGTCCGATTGCATGTTGACCAGCTTCGCGACATTGACGACCACGTGCTGACTAAACGACCGCGCGGCGATGCGCGAAGAAATCCAGTCTACGGTTTCATCCATCGTGGCGATATCGAGCGGGCAACCGAAAAATTCAATACGTTCCATCTTGTTTCTCTCTACACACATCAAACCGCGACTCAGCGTACTGAAACCCGCACGGGGCCAAACAACACCGTGCTACGAGATACATCGGATGCTTTCGACATCCAGTCCGGCTTGTAAAGACCAATCTTCAGATAAGCATTCTGAACATCCGGATAAGCATTTGCGGCGTCGCGATTGGCGAAAATCGACACGCCGTCTTTGTACAACTCGGTCAGCGCGTGTTGTGCGCTGTCATCTGGAACATAGTGCAAGCTCCAGTTCACCCAATGTCCACGGTCGGCATCTGCGCAACACAGCCACTTCCCCGCCGAGACATCGGTGTGGTTCTCGCCGCCATGCATCGAGATCGCATAGCGACTGCCCTGAATCGCTAAAGCGATAGTCGGACCGCCCACCCATTCGCCTTGGTGAACCTGCGTCATGATCGTCAATTGCTGGTTATCGAATTCGAAATCGGCAGGAAGAAAAGTACTCCAGCGAATCAGATAGTCATGCTGTTGAGCGAATCGAACCGGAGCGGGAAAAAGGAGTTCTGCGCGCGGCACGCCGTTGGCGACGCCCGAATAGTCCTGGCTTCGATCGATGGTTGCACGGATTACCTTGCGTTGAGGATTTAAAGGATCGTCGACAATCGCGATGCCCGCTCCATTCGATTGAACACCGATCCGTTGATCGATCCCGGCCGTCCAGTCCGACTCATACAGCGATTGATACGTCGCCGCCAACGCAACCATTCCCGGATCGTGCTTCCACTGCACCGATACATCTTGTGCTTGCGCATTGCAGATGCAAGTCACAAGCAACGCAGCGAACACGCATCGCATTGCCACCGTAGCCCGCCTAGACACGACTCACCTCCTGACCGTCCATCACCGCGCGATAGCACTGGATGTACCGGCAAACCACGGCTTCTGCCGAAAAATTCGCTTGCGCTCGCGCGAGCCCCGCATCCCCAACCGCACGCGCCAGCACCGGATCGTCGATCAAACGACGCAGGCACGCGGCCAATGCAACCGGCGCCGTGGGTCGAACCAGATAGCCGGTCACGCCCGATTCGACGAGGTCCAGAAATCCGCCCACGCGCGTACCGACAACCGGAACACCGGCGAACATTGCCTCGAGCGTCGCAATGCCGAACGACTCATAGTGGCTAGGCATGCAAAACACACGCGCGCTCCGGTAAAACGCAATTTTTTCGTTACCGCCCAGCCATCCCATGAATACGACACGATCATCGATTCCATAGATGCGAGCGCGTTCTTCCCAGTGCAGTACGTTGCCATCTCCTGCCAGGCGCAATTCGACGCGACAGGCTTGTTGCTTAAGTAACGAAACGGCCTGAAGCAGATCGTCAATCCCTTTCGCTTCGGCCAACCGCCCTGCAAAGGCGATATACGGAACGCTCGCTTCACGCTTCGCGCTCATGACAGGCTTTCCGACCGCCTTTTCTGCATCAACCGCCGTGTTAGCGATCACGTGCAACCGTCTGCTTTCCGCGCCGAGAGATTGCAGTTCCCGGCCGGTCGTTGACGACACGGCGACCACCGCATCCGAACCCTTCACGAACCATGAAACGAAGCGGCGTGACATCGATCCGGCACTCGCTTCGAACTGTCGAAAATTGCCCGCATGAAGGTGAAAAACCGTTTTCTTTCTCGCGACACGTGCCAACACACAAAGCATTGCTTTTCGGTAGAAAGAGCCGCGCACCGATACGTGGAAATGCACGATATCGACCCCTCTCAACAGCGAAATTGCGAAGCGCGGGACGTCGGCGAACACGAAAGCCGCGCAGTCTTTGGCTCGCTGAAAACCGTGAGTCTCGAAGAACGAAAACGAGACACCGTCTTCCTGAAATCGCCCTTGTTGTGACTGGAGTTCTTCCAGCACTGAAGCAATCCCGCCACGCTGTCCCCAACCGGGACCGACGTGTAGAACACGCAACGCTTTTGAGCTTAGGGCATCGCCGGAAACTGAAGCACTGTTACTTTCAAACATGATTTACACAACCGCAAATTCGAACTGCATTGATACATTTAAAGACTTCGACATCGATCTTTTCCGTCAGCGACTCAATGCGACCTGAAAATAACGCCGGCCGCGATCCGCACAAGCGATCGACACGAGATATGCCGCCAAAACGATGGCTTCAGCGATCAGAAGCGACACCGCTGCACCCATCGCGCCAAAGCGGGGCACGAGGATCAACGCCATGCCGACATTGAAGCAACCCGCGCCCAACATCACCAGCGAACGCTTCCGGCTTTCACCGAACGGCACGAGAACTTGCAAGCCAAGGAAATAAGCGAGGTTTCCGAACAGCGTCGAACAACACAGCACGACGAGCACCTTCGATGCGCCGCCATACTGCGTTCCAAGCACGATCCTGATTGCGATGTCCGAGAACATGGAAATACACCCAACGCCGGCAATGGATATCAACAGCGTCACGGTCGCGCCAATCAGCGTGAGTCTTGCTGCCGCCTTCGGATCAGTCTTCAACGTGCTGGTAATTCGCGGATACAACACAGCCGCTAGCTGTGCCGGCACCATGTTTCCGACCGTCCGGATCTTGTCCGCCGCAGCATAAAGACCCACCTGATAGGTGCCCGAAAACGACGCGAGAATGACCGTATTCGCAACCCCGAACAGACTCACCGACGCAGTCGAAACGAACATATCGGCGCCATCTTTCAGACGCTGCACGACCGCGCGTACGGAGACTGCCGGCCAGCGCAACACGCCGAACCGCAGCGCTATCGCGACGGAAAACAATGCGGCCACCAGCGGCCCCGCGGATTGAATTGCGGCGGCGATGGCGACATCGCCCGGACCGTGAACGAACAGAAAGGTCAACGGCAATGTCACGACACGATTCACGATGACCATTGCGGCGATCAGATGAAACCGCTCCATGCCTTGAAACAGCCAGTACAACGTGAACACGTTCGCCACGACACCAAGCCACGACCAGAACATGACCGACGCAGATGCGGCGATGTGTTTGTCAAAGCTAATCAGCACGGCCAGCGCGACGAACGAAATGGCACAGAGACATGCCTTGGCGCCCGCGATCGACCGGATCAATGCATTGATCGATCGCGCATCGCCTTTGCATTCGACGACTGCTTTAGGTCCGCCAAGATTGAAACCCCATTCGGTCAACAAGGTTGCATAGGTCGCCATTGCCATTGCGTAGGCGAGCATGCCGAATTGATCGGGTCCGAGTACGCGCGTCAGATACGGAAACGTCGCGAACGAAGCGAGGTAATTTCCGGCGAAAGTCATCACCATGATGATCACGTTTCGCCCGACACGCGAACGCGGAGCCTGGCCTTCTTCAAGCATTCGACAGCATGCCTCGTGTATCGATCACGACCTTCGCCTGCATCCGCACCGGATCGATGCGCTTGAACTGCGCATGATCGACGAGAACCACGATCACGTCTGCTTGCGCAAGCGCTTCGTTAAGCTCGCATAACTGGACGACACCATCCAGCGACGGCGGCAACATCCGGATGTTCGGCTCAACCGCAAGCACCTGACCGGCAAAACGCTCGCCGAGTTGATGTGCAATTTCCATTGCGGGACTTTCGCGCAGGTCATCGATATTCGCCTTGAACGCAAGACCCAGACACGCGATCACCGGCTCCTTGAAGCGCTTCGCCGCACGTTCGACACGGTCGATCACGTAACGCGGTTTGTCGTCGTTGACAGTCCGCGCGACGCGAATCAGACGTGCCTGCTCGGGCGCGGAATCGACGATGAACCACGGATCGACTGCAATGCAATGACCACCCACACCGGGGCCCGGTTGCAAGATGCTGACGCGCGGATGCCGGTTGGCAAGTCGGATCAACTCCCACACATTGATATCGAGGCGATCGCAAATGACCGACAGTTCGTTAGCGAATGCAATGTTCACGTCACGGAACGAGTTCTCGGTCAGCTTGCACATCTCTGCCGTGCGCGCGTCGGTCAGAATGCAATCGCAGCGCACGAAGTTCTGATAAAGCGTGCGCGCATGCTCGCCACACAACGGGGTCATGCCGCCGATAATCCGGTCGTTCTCTACAAGCTCGCGAATCACGTGCCCGGGCAACACGCGTTCAGGACAATGCGCGACACGAATATCGGAACCTTCGCCCATCTGCTGCGGGAAGCTTAGATCGGGTCTGAGTTCGGCCATCCACGCGGCCATCTGCTCCGTCGCACCCACCGGCGATGTCGATTCGAGGACGACCAGGTTGCCCTTCTTCAGCACAGGTGCAATTGCGCGGGCGGCGGCTTCGATGTAACTCAGATCGGGACGGAAGCCTTCGACAAATGGAGTCGGGACTGCAATCAGAAACGCGTCGGCTGCTTCGGGCGTCATCGTCGCGCGCAGATAACCTTGCGTGACCGCTGCATGGACGAGCATGTCCAACTCAGGCTCGACAATATGAATCTCGCCCTTGTTGATGGTATCGACCGCGTACTGATTGACGTCCACCCCAATCACGCTCTTACGTCGCGCGGCAAATGCCGCTGCTGTCGGCAAACCGATATAGCCGAGCCCAATTACTGAAATTACATCGAAGTCCATCTTGCCTACCTTTACCTTTACTTGACTCAAGCCGGGACGCGCCCGGATCAACCTTTAACCAGCGCACCGACGATGCGATCACACGCATGTCCGTCGCCATAGGGGTTCTCGCCTCGACTCATCGCCTGATAGGCAAGGTCGTCACACATCAATTCCGCGACGCCATCGACGATACGATCCACGTCGGTTCCCACCAGCTTCACGACGCCCGCCTCAACTGCTTCCTGCCGCTCGGTCGTGGACCGCATCACGAGCACCGGTTTTCCCAGTGACGGCGCCTCTTCCTGTACGCCACCCGAGTCGGTCAGAATCAGATACGCGCGGTCCATCAGACGAACGAACGGCAGATAGTCGAGCGGCTCGATCAGATGAATATTGTCGATACCCGTCAGCAGTCTGTTCACAGGTTCACGAACGCTTGGATTCAGGTGCACCGGATAAACGATGTCCGCGTCTGGATATGTCCGGGCAATCTGAACGAGCGCGGTACACATACTTTCGAAGCCCGCGCCAAAGCTCTCACGTCGATGTCCGGTGACGAGAATGATCCGGCGCCCTTCGAGCAGCGTCGGCAAGCGCTCGTCAATGCGTCGGCACAGTGCGTGATCGCTTGCGAGCCGTGCGCGCACGTCGAGCAACGCATCGATCACGGTGTTGCCCGTCACGATGATTCGCGCGTCTTGAACGTTCTCTGCCAGCAGGTTTTGACGGGCGCGTTCAGTCGGTGCGAAATGCAGATCGGCAAGTACGCCAGTCAGTTTCCGGTTTGCCTCTTCAGGCCACGGCGAAAGGAGATCGCCCGTCCGCAAACCGGCTTCGACGTGCGCGACAGGGACACGTTGATAGAACGCTGCCAGACTCGCGGCCATGGTCGTCGTTGTGTCGCCGTGAACGAGAATCCGGTCCGGCTTGCACTCGCTGACGACATCGCGCATGCCATGCATGATCGACGTCGTCACGTCGTAGAGATCCTGACCGCGCTTCATGATGTTCAGGTCGAAGTCAGGGCGGATCTCGAACAGGTCGAGCACCTGATCGAGCATCTCGCGGTGTTGTCCCGTCACGCACACGCGACAGTCGACACCTTCGGTCTCTTTCAGCGTATTCACGAGCGGCGCCATCTTGATCGCTTCCGGGCGAGTGCCGAAGGTCAGCAAAATCGTTTGAGTCATTTCATTTCTTCCAGTCATTCCGGAGCACTGTGGTAAGCGGAAAACGCGCCATAAGCGGAGGCGCGCTGCGGCGCGTCGCTTAGCACGACTCCGTGGATCGTGACATTCGCGCCGCCGAGCAGGCGCGTCGTTTCACGCAATTCCGCAACCGGATGACGACCGTGACGTACGACGAGCAAAGTGGTCCCCGCGTGCTTTCCAATCAGCGCGGAGTCGGTCACTGCAAGTACTGGCGGCGTATCGAGGATCACCACGTCGTAAGCGCCGGAGAAGCCCGCAATCACCGCTTTCACGCGGTCGCCCGTCAACATTTCAGCGGGCATCGACGAACTCGACCCACGCGTCAGCAGATCCAGGTTCTCGAATACCTGACGACGCACCGCACCCTCGAACGGCATGCCCGAAATCACGTCCTGCAAACCGGCGACGCGTTGCAAGCCAAAATGCTCATGAAGGTTGCCGCGCCGCATATCCGCATCGACCAGCAACACGCGCTTGCCGACTGCAGCGAGAACCGCCGCCAGGTTGACGGACAGAAAAGATTTGCCCACGCCGGGTCGCGGGCCGGTGATCATCACGACATTATTCGACGCAGCAGACAGCCTGAATTCCAGTGCCGTGCGAAGGCTGCGAATGCCTTCAATGGCGATATCGTCAGGCGCTGCCGATGCGAGCACGTGTGGACCCGCTTCGCCTCTACGCGCGGATCGTTGCAATCGCAACTGGCGCTCGCTGTGCGAAATCACCGCATAGACGGGCACGCCCGACGCATCTTCGATATCGAGCGTGGTTTCGAGTCCACCGTGGAACGAGCGACGAACGAACGCCGCCACACAACCACAGAGCAAGCCAAATAGCGTTGCCGCGCCAACCACCAACGCCTTCTTCGGCTTGACCGGCTCTTCGGTCGCTACCGCGTAATCGACGACGCGCACGTTACCCAGTTGCCCCGCACGCAACACCCGCAATTGCTGCGCGCTGTCCATCAGGCTCGTATAGAGCCCAGTATTCACTTTGACGTCACGCATCAGACGCAACGCGTCCTGCTCGACGTTGGGAAGCTTCGACACTTTCGCGGACAGGGTCTGTTGCTGATGTTGCAGTTCGCCGATCTGCGCATCGAGCGATGCAACGGACGGATGACCCGACGCGAAACGCTGCAACAATTCCGTGCGCTGCTGCTGCAAGGCGAGCAGACGCGTCTTGCTATCGACAATAGACTGCAACAACAGGCGACTTTCTTCGCCCATATCGATCGTGCCGCTTTTCGTGCGAAACGCGTTGTAGCGCGACTCCGCACCATCGAGATCGCTACGCAATTGCGGCAACTGATTGCCCAGAAACGCAAGCATCTGCTCGGCTTGCGCCGACTTCCAACCCACATTGCGTTGTACGTAACCCCGCACGATTGCGTTGACCGTTTCCGCCGTGCGTGCACTGTCGGGGCCATCCAGCTGGATCGAAATCACGCCAGACTGACGCGTCTTTTCGCTCACGCGAAGTGCTTTCTGAAGCATCTCCGTCGTCTGCTGGGTCGAGGCCCGTGCGAGCGTAAACTCTTCGCCGTCTCGTGCAAGCAACGCGCTCACGGTCAGATTGACGGGACCATACTGCGTGTTGCCCACACCCGGCTCGCCAGCGCGGCCACGGATCACGACATCGCCGCTCGGGTCCATCAGTTCATAGGTATTGCCAACGCCCGCTTTCAACGTGAACGTCGAATCGCGAAGCTGGACCGGCACATCGAACTGCGCCACGTCGAGGTGTTCGCCGCCCCATGCAAATCGCCCCAATCCCCAAACCTGATTTGCCGGACGCTCAGCCGACGAACGACGCGCAACCCATGCACCGATCAATGGGAAATAGTGCGGACGTACATCGATATCGAGGTGCAAACGGCGCACCGTGTCTTCGATCAACTCGCGTGACCGGATCAACTCGATCTCTGCATCGGCCGTCGCCTTACCATCGAATAGCGCGGCGAGATCGCCGAGTTTGTCGTTCACCGCATTGCTGCTCGTATCGACCTGCACCATTGCGTCGGCGCGAAACACGGGTTTTGCCACGAACGCATAGCCCACGCCGATACTCAACGCGATCGCGGTAAGCGCCGCGATCAGGCGTCGGTCCTCGGACAGAATGCCGACCACTTGAGGCAGATTGATTTCATCTCTGACGCCGTTAGACGCGCCGGAGGATTGAGAGTAGAGGCTCATAATCAGTAAGACAGTCGAGCAATTGGGTCCAGCCAGCGGGAGATGCCCTGCTCGATCTGAATCATCGCGAGTTCAAAAATGAAACGGCCATGTCGAAACGGGTCGACGATGTCGATCCCTTCGTGCTCGCCGAGACGGTGTACCTTCCCTTGCGAGAACGGAAATCGTGCGTGTACCGCGTTACGCTGGTCGCGTGTCATCGTGAGAATCAGGCGGCTGCGTCTCACGCGATCCTCGTCGATCAAGGTCGAAACATGTGTCCGTAAATCGAGTCCGCGCGCTTCGATCAATTGCATCGCAAGTGGATCCGCCGCGCGCCCGCCACTCGTATGCGTGCCGGCCGACTGCACATTCAAGCTGGGCATTGCATGCGCAAGCAATGCCATGCCCATCGGGCTGCGACATAGATTGCCTTCGCAAACCATCAGCACGCCGACCTTCATTTCGCCACCACCGCTGCCGTCAGGCCCGCGTTCACAGCCGGCAACAAGTGCATCAGCACGCGGCT
Source organism: Paraburkholderia sp. (assembly GCF_028283785.1). GTDB lineage: Bacteria > Pseudomonadota > Gammaproteobacteria > Burkholderiales > Burkholderiaceae > Paraburkholderia. The sequence goes on from NZ_JAPWKB010000005.1 coordinate 85,730, forward strand.
GAAACGCGCCAATCCTGTGCTGTCGACGTAGACGATGTCTTTCGGCTGCAACTCGAACTGATTGGCGAGCACCATCGCCACGGGCGAACTTCCGTCGAGGCGATAAACCTGTGCGCCGCTCGCATCACCGCCGCGAATCACATACATCTGCGAAGGGTTGGCCGTTCCCGTATTCACGCTACCCGCTTGCGACAGCGCATCGCTTAGCGTCAGCTTGCCGTTCTTCAACGGGATCGCCGTCGTCGGCTTATTGATTTCACCCATCACAAAGACGCCGTTTTCGTCACGCGATGCAATGCGCAGCATGTCACCATCCTTAAGAATCAACTTCGACGGATCGCTCTTCTTTTCGATCATCTCCGGCAGATTCACCGGATACGCGACGTTGTCACGAACAAGTTGCATGCGAGCCTGATCGGCCGCCGCGGTGAAGCCGCCAGCGCGTGTGACAGCCTCGTAGAGCGTCATCGGAATATCGTTGATGGGCTGCGCACCGGGAGCGTGGACTTCGCCGTCGATATACACCTTCTTTGCACGGAACGACGTCACGCGCACCGTGATTTGTGGATCGCGAAACACCTTCGCCAGACGTTGACCCAGTTGCGACTGCACTTCATCCGTGCGAAGCCCAACGACGTGAAGTCGGCCCGCATAAGGGAAGGTCAGATCGCCCGACTGATCGACGACGAAGCCCGGAGGCGCGTCGGAAGCACGAACCTGCGACTGCGACTGGTTAGCCAGCGAAACACCCAACTCCGGGTGATCCCACACCGTCACTTGCACGACATCGCCGACGCCAAGCGTGTATTGCGCAGGCACGCCAAAGAGACTGGGATCGACCGCTGCGTTTTGCAGTGCGGCTTGCGCGCGCAGTGTCTGAAGCAGACTGACATCCATATCGGTGATCTTCACCGGCAGCGACTCTGGCGTCTGATCTCCCGCGTGACTGACCGGAAGTGATGCCGCGCTGTCCATTTTCATTCCCGGCGCAACCGCACATGCAGAAAGAAGCACTGAAACCACCGCCACCAATGACCCTGTGCGACCACGGGTCCGAATACGATTCACCACTGACATGCTAAAAATCCAAGTTCTCGTGCGTCAACCCGTTCGCTTGCTACGCGATGTGGCTAGCGGAAGGTTCCGCCTACTGCACAGTTGTTCCCTTTCTTCGCACCTTGTCCGGACCGATGCGCGCGAGGCTTTAGTACGCGTTCCTGTGAAAAAAGCCTTTCATTACCGTCGCAATCACAATTCGCATGTCGAGACGGAAAGACCAGTTTCTCAAGTAGTACAGGTCACACTCCACACGCCCTTGCATCTTCTCGATCCGATCGGCTTCTCCTCGAAACCCATTGACCTGAGCCCACCCTGTAATGCCAGGTTTGATCCGGTAGCGATGGATATAACCGTCGACGATTTCCTGATAGTGGTTGTCGTGTTCGATCGCATGAGGACGCGGACCCACAACCGACATTTCGCCACGCAATACGTTAAGAAACTGCGGCAGTTCATCAAGACTGGTACGTCTCAGGAATGCACCGACTCGTGTAATACGTGGATCGCCACGTGTCGCCTGTTCGACGATGCCCACTTTGGCGGTGTGCGCACGCATACTGCGGAACTTGTAGATCCTGAAGACCTTACCGTCCGCACCGCGCCGCTTCTGCGTGAAAAGAACCGGACCGTTAGACGACAACTTGACGGCAACCGCCACAGCCGCAAGAACTGGTGACATCGCGAGTAACGCTATGGCCGCAAACAGCCGGTCGAAGATCGCCTTCTTCAACATCGCACTCGACGACATGGGCGACGCCATCAGATTGATCGCCGGCGCACCGAACAACTCGACCACATCGCCGTCGAACATCATCAGACTGCGTACGTCGGGAATGAAGCGAAGATTGACGAGATCACTACTGAACTGCGCGACAAGCTTTAACGCGAAACTCTCTTCAGACATCGACAGTGCAAGCCAGACTTCATCGACTTCCTTTTCGCGTACCCATTTCACGAATGGTTCGACCGCGACGAACTTCCTCATACCGGCTTCGTCGGAATGCAACGTCTCCTGCGTATTCAACATGCCGATTGCGCGAAATCCGGATGCCGTCTCACTCTCGATTCGCGACAGCACCGAATCGAAGTGCTGTCCCGCGCCGACGACTGCAACGGTCCGCAAATCTTTTCCATTGCGGCGCACATAGCCAAGCGCGGCATGCGCAATCAATCGCCACGCGATCAAACCGAAACAGGTCAAGAGTGTCCACATGCCAAACCACAGTCGCGACACGTGTGCGGTCTTGTGCAATGCGAACATCAAGCCTAAGCCGAACGCCTGAACCAGTAACCACGCAAATGCGACGGTCACGGCAAGACGCCATTTCGAACGACCACGCCATGATTTATACAAACCGAAACATGGAAACGTCAGCACACCGAGCCCGACACCGAAACCCACAAATGCGCCTTCGATCGGCGGATGTCCGATTTCCGTGGTGACGGTGAACGACGCCAACGTCGCGCCTAGCGCGATCAACACAATGTCGAGAACGCGCGCCACGACATCTTCGAATTCCACTGCATCGCGCCCAAACGATTTCCGATTCATCGACATAGCACTACGGCTGACTGGGCACCGCTCCTTTGATCAATCACGGCGCCTGCTACGTGCCTGCTTGCTGCGGAAATCGTTAATTTGAGTCGCATAGCGTCCTACTGAATTGCATTTTTTCCTGAGATTTGCCACGTAATTTTCCAAACGGTTCGTCACGTGTCAGAGAGGCCATTGTCCTCTCGCAAATGCGCCGAACGCACCAGGACAATTCTCAAACTGCCCTAGGAATCATCGATCCACAGATTGGCAAACCATTCGGCGAATGCCGCGCCGATGCAGGCGAGACATCACCAGAACAGGCTCAGGATTTGGGGAAATCGCGTTTCCAGACTTGGGATTCGCAGCGAACGTGCGAAAGCGACAATGTCACGAACCGTCAGAGATCAAGGTCTCGACGGGTGACGTAAAAGATGGGAGATGTGTGCAAGTGGGGCGAGGCCGCAAGCCTCGCAAACAACTCGTCAATTACGACGGCCGCAGCGCGGGCTCGTCGAGTGTTTCCGGCATCGAATGACGCGGATTCATTTCGTCGTTAGCCACGCATCCATTCACAGTCGCGGCGAATTGGGCCCATGCCGCCGCCGCATTCGGCCGCAGCGACCTGTTCTTGCGTCGGATCAGCATCGTCATCAGACGCACCTCGGGCACCAGCGGTCTCGCGACGAGGCCATCGGGAAGCGACGGCCAATGTGCGTCCACCGGCAAGACGCCGATTCCCAATCCGACTTCGACCAGCCGTAACACCGCTGCAGCGTGCCCGAGTCGTTGAACCGGACGTCGTTCCAGACCATGCTTTGCCAACGCGGAGTCGAACGGCGAACGCGTGCCCGAGTCTTCATTCAACGTGACCAGCGTCACGTCGTCGAGTGCTGTCCACGACAGCGAACCGGACCACGATAGACGATGTGTCGAAGGCATAACCGCGCATAGCGACGTCGAGAACAGCAGTTGCGCGTGCAACGACTCCGGATTAACCGGTTGTGCAATCGACACCACACCGAAATCCACTTCGCCGCGCTCGACTGCTTCGAGTACTGCGGCTTGCGGCTGATCCTTCATGCAAACGGTCAGATGCGGAAAGGTCGCAGCACATCGCGCGAGACAATCCGGAATCCAGCTCGTCGACAACACCGGATTGCTTGCGACCATTACCACGCCGCTATGTCCTTCATGCCCGGTGCGTTCCTCGTGCAGCGTCAGATCGATTTCATCGAGCAATCTGCCGATTCTGCATTCGAGACTCGCCCCCGCATGCGTCAGTTCGACATGACGCGTCGTGCGGTCGAATAGCTTGATTTCGAGTGCATCTTCGAGTTCCCGAATGCACCGACTCACCGCCGACTGCGTCAACTCGAACTCGCGTGCCGCGCGTGTGAAACTGCGCTCACGCGCAACGGCCACGAATACCTTCAACTGATGGAGCGATACGTTCATGGCGCGCACACACTCACGACTATGTGCGCATTGCCGGATGAAGCATCCGCCACGCGATGACTCGATTTATTCACCTGTCCGCTCCGGTCATTGACTCATATGCGACGTACTGGTGGGATTGAGTGCCGGTTGATCGCGTTGATTGATCCAGCGCGAACGCATGGGCGCGAGGATGAACTTGGCGGACACGCCCGCAGCGATCGTGACGACTGCCGACACGATAAACACCAGGTTCCATCCGCCCGTCGCCGACAGGACGGACGCGACTGGCACGAGCAGAGACGCCGTTCCCTTCGCCGTGTACAACGTGCCCGCGTTGGCTGCCGCGTATTTGCTGCCGAAGGTATCGGCGCAGATGGCCGGAAAGATCGAGAAGATCTCGCCCCAGAACAGAAAGATCAGCGCCGCGAAGGTCATGAACGCGTAAGGGTTCGTGCCGTACTCCATCAAGCCGAGCAACGCGAGACCTTCACCGATAAAAATCGCGAACATCGTATTTTCACGGCCGATCTTGTCGGAGATAAAGCCGCAAAACGGACGCGTAAAGCCGTTGCAGATATTGTCGATCGACAGCGTCGCGGTAAGCAGCGGCAATGTCATGCCGAACATCGTCATCGGGATGCGTGCGAGTCCCCAATCCTTAGCGATCGGGCCGATTTGCGCGGTGGCCATCAAGCCGCCCGCTGCGACCGCGACGAACGACACATAGATCACCCAGAACACCGGCGTCTTGATCATCTGGCCAGGCGTGTAATCCACCTTGGTGACGGCGAACCGCTTGTTCGCGACTGCGGCGCGCTTCATGTCGGGCTTCTTCAGCAGCAACGCAAGCACGAAGATGAATACGCCTTGCAGAATGCCAAAGAACAGGAAGGTGTGTTCATAGCCGGTACGCGTGATCATATTTGCAATCGGGATGACCGTAACGGCAGCACCGGCGCCGAAGCCCGCAGCCGTTAAGCCGGCTGCCAGCCCGCGTCGGTCTGGAAACCATTTGAGCGCGTTACCCACGCAGGTTCCGTACACGCCGCCAGCGCCGATCCCGGCTATGACCGAACCGACATAAAGCTCCGTCAAAGTCGTTGCATGGGAGAACAATACCCACGCGACACCCGCGCACAAAGCGCCAACCGCCACCACGGGACGCGGACCGAAGCGGTCCACAAGCCATCCCTCGACAGGCACTAGCCACGTTTCGGTCAGGATGAAGATTGCGAACGCGAGCTGGATCGAAGCTTGTCCCCAGTGATGTCGCGCGTCCATCGGCGCGACGAACAGCGTCCATGCGTATTGAAGGTTCGCAACCAGCGCCATGCATAGCATGCCGATAACCAGCTGACACCACCGGTTCGACCAAAAGGCGCGACTGGGACCTTGTTGACTAGTAACGTTCATGTGCCTTGTCTCCACTATGTATCTGGATCAGCCGGCATATTTGCCGTGCTGCATATGTTCCAACTTATAGTTATGAGCCGTTGAAGCGGCATCCGGCACTACCGGATTTGCGTGGTCCGAATTTCGCTAGCCGAACCTCGTTAAAAGTACTCAAGCACGCTAAGGTTTACCCGCGAAAACGAACGCTAAACGTTTCTTTTGTACGCGGAACCTGACTTCTTTGATGAGCTTCTGTTGTTTATCCTAGGGTCATTGCTGAATTACTGATAATTAAAGTTTGTTAGTATGTCGATTCATATTCGCTTATACACCGGCCATCATGATGCGCAACGCGACACTGCGGCAGTTGAAGGTCTTCGAGACGGTTGCCCGGCATTTGAGCTTCTCGCGCGCCGCTGAAGAACTGCATCTGACGCAACCCGCTGTCTCCACACAAGTGCGTCAACTCGAAGAACACGCGGGCTTGCCGCTGTTCGAACAACTCGGCAAAAAGATTTATCTGACGCCCGCGGGCACCGAGATGCTTCACTACAGTCGCGCGATCATTCAGCAATTCCACGAAGTCGACGAAGCGATGAGCCAGCTCAAGGGCGTCTCCGGCGGCAAGCTGAACGTTGCAGTGATCAGTGCCGGCGACTACTTCTTTCCGCGTGTGCTCGCCGAATTCACACGTCGCTATAGCGGCGTGGTGCTGAACCTCGCGGTCCACAACCGGGAGGAACTGCTCCATCAACTCGCGTCGAATCAAACCGATCTCGCGGTAATGGTTCGTCCGCCGCATGAAACCGACGCCACCAACGAGGCGTTTGCTCCGCATCCATACGTGATCGTCGCCGCACCCACGCACCCGTTGGCCCGCAAACGCAACATCAAGCTGAGCCAGCTTGCGGGCGAAGCGTTCATCGTGCGTGAGCGTGGTTCCGACACGTGGAACTCGATGGAAGAAGGCTTTGCCGGCAGACTCACCAATCTCAAGATCGCGATGGAGATCAAGAGCACCGAAACCATCAAGCAGGCCGTCATTGCCGGAATGGGCATTGCGTTTCTGTCCGCCCATACCATCAGCCTCGAACTGCAACTCGGCCACCTCGTCGTACTCGATGTCGAGAGCTTTCCGGTGATGCTTAACTGGTACGTCGTCCATCGCAAGAACAAACGCTTGCCGCCTGTTGCCGTCGCATTCAAACGCTTCCTGATGGAAGAAGGCGCGAACCTGATCGAGAAGATCACGCGAGTCCGCGAATTGAGCGTTTATAAGCAATAGGCTATAGATACGCGGTAAAACTTTAACTGTTGCGAATCTTCGTCGCGCTCTATGCTGCAATCGAGTCGTTTCACTCGTTCGCCACGGAGCCCGGTCATGAATCCAGCATCGATTGAGTCGCAACACAGCACGCGCGGCGCGCGGGTGTCGATGCACACCGCCGACGACGCGCAGCTCGTCGCGTTCAATGCAGCTTTTAGCGATCTCGGCCTGCGCTTTCGTTGGGACAAAGAGACCCTCGACGCGCTCAACGCGTTCGATTGCGATGCGAGCCGCGTGACCGCCTATATCGAACGGCACCACGCGCATCTGCTTAAGGCCTATGACGCCGAATTTCTCGCGCAACTTATTCTCCATAAGAAAAGCGAGTACTACAGCCAGTTCTAACGCGGGTTAGACCGTCACTCAAGGTGGCGTGTCGCTTGCAACGTGTCGGCGCGCACGCTGAATTGCATTGAAGATTTAGCGCGACTCTCTTTCTTTTCGTCCCGGCAACGATGCTGCCCGAGCCTCGCGATGTACGCGACGCACACTGCGCCATTGCCTGCCGTCGCGGAACGCATTCCACCGCATCTCCTGCGGGAGACAATGGCTCCACGACCGCCACTCGATAAATTCGTCGATGACGACCGCTTCGGTCTTCTGCTTCTTCAAACCCAATGATTTTCCGCACTTGCGCACGCCGCGACTGGTTCGTCCTCTCTGATGCGTCGTCATTGTCAAATGAGCGCCCAACGCTGCGGCGAGGCCACTCATCGACAGCAATGCGCTCATCCCGAACGGCTGCATATCACGGGTCACAAAATCGTAACCGAGCCACACACATAAAATAACGGCACCCAGATTGACCAGCGAATAGCCGGGACGTCGTGCATCACGTAAATCCAGCGCACCACGCCATTTCCCGAAAGCCACCGCCGATCCGGCGAACATCAACGCGCCGAAAAAGACCGCGATATACATCTCGGCGCGCTGGATACTTTCCCATGCGTCCGACGTCTGATACCTGAACAAGCCGCATGAAACGGCGGCGAGTCCAATGCCACTTCCCAACAGCGCGATCGTTGCCGGCCGGCGCGTCATATCACGACGGCGCGCGAGCCACGCGCCAAGCGCCGCACCGACGATTGCAGCAACGACCACGTTAGCGTTGGCGCCCGCCCCAGCTGCCAGCCAGCCCGCAATGACGACACTCCCGGGACCCGCATACGAAGCGACTGCGGGCGACTTCACCGAACTGGTTGCAGATGCAACTGTCAATTGAGTGACGCCTGACACGACGCCAGCCAGCACCACCGACAGTAAAAATCCGCTGATCATCCAGACGGTATTCCCCGCTAACTCCGGCATGCGCGTCCCCTTTGGGCATCTAGAGAGCGAGTGCGTCAGGCAACGCTTGCACTCGCTGCGGCGGCGACGTCAGTTGCGAGGTGCTCCGTCGTTCCGAGGCGATTGCTCAACACGCCAATTCCTTCGATCGATACCGAAACGGTCGCGCCATCTTTAATCGATCCGACGCCGAGCGACGTACCGCACGCAATCACATCGCCGGGTTCGAGCGTCAAGTCTTGCGAGATCAGACTCACCTGTTCGGCGGGCGTAAACACCATGTCGTCGAGCGGATAGTTCTGGCGTTCGACGCCGTCGAGCGTCGTCACGACACGCGCGCTACGCCAATCGAATCCCGACACGATCGACGGCCCGAGGCAGCAAAACGTATCGAAGCCTTTAGCGCGACACCACTGCGGAAAATGCGGATTCTCGTTGAGGAGTTCGGCGGCGGTGACGTCGTTGACGATCGTGTATCCGAAGATCGCAGCGGCCGCTTCTTCGACGCTGACGTTGCGACAGCGTCGTCCGATCACAATGCCCAACTCACCTTCATATGCGATTTTCCCGGCATACGCAGCCGGTCTTTCGATCGTTGCGCCCGCACCGATCACGGAGCCGGCCGGCTTCAGCAGAAACAGCGGATGAGTCGGTACGGGCTTTTCGAGCTTCAATGCCAGCGCGTGAAAGTTATTCCATAGCGCGACGACTTTGCCAGGCGCGCACGGCGCAAGCGGCGTCAATGCACGCATAGACAGTACGGCACCCGTCGGTACCCGGTTATCGAGTCCCGCGTATTCATGCAGATAAGCGCCTTCGACACGACCGAACACCACCGTGCCCTCGCTCGACATAAATCTCATCCATGTATCCACGACCTACTCCTTCACTCTGTTCAGATTCAGATCGCGCCGGCCGCGCGCAACGCGCTGACCTGTTCCGGCGAATAACCGATTTCCGCCATCACTTCGTCGGTGTGTTCGCCGAGCAGCGGCGAGCGCGTAACGTCGGTCGGACTGTCGGACAGCTTGATCGGATTGCCCACCGTCAGATACTTGCCGCGCACCGGATGATCGACTTCGACGATCGTCCCCGTCTTGCGCAGCGACGGCTCTTCCGCGATCTCTTTCATCGACAGGATCGGTCCGCACGGTATGTCGTATTTATTGAGGATTTCCATCGCCTCGAACTTGGTCTTCGTCATCGTCCAGCGTTCGATTTCCGCGAAGATGTCCTTAAGATGCGGCAGTCGTGCGGCGGGCGTCGCGTAGTCGGGATGGGTCGCCCATTCTTCCTTGCCGATCACGTTGCAGATCTTCGTCCACACCGGCGCCTGCGTGATGAAGTAGATGTACGCGTTCGGGTCGTGCTCCCAGCCCTTGCACTTCAGGATCCAGCCCGGCTGACCGCCGCCCGACGCGTTGCCCGCGCGCGGCACCGCTTCGCCGAACGTGCCGTTCGGATGCTGCGGATATTCGCGCATCACGCCGGTCCGTTCGAGCCGCTGCTGGTCGCGCAGTTTCACGCGGCACAGGTTCAGCACGCCGTCCTGCATCGCCGCCAGCACCTTCTGGCCACGGCCCGTGTGGGTGCGCTGATACAGCGCCGTGACGATGCCCAGCGCCAGATGCAGCCCGGTGCCGCTGTCGCCGATCTGCGCGCCCGTCACGACCGGCGGGCCGTCGTCGAAACCCGTGGTGGACGCCGCGCCGCCGACGCATTGCGCGACGTTCTCGTAGACCTTGCAATCCTCGTACGGTCCCGGTCCAAAGCCCTTCACCGACGCGACGATCATCTTCGGATTCAGCTCCTGAATCCGCTCCCACGTAAAACCCATCCGGTCCAGCGCGCCCGGCGCGAAGTTTTCGACCAGCACGTCGCAGGTCTGGATCAGCGCTTCGAGCACGAGCTTGCCTTCGGGATTTTTCGTGTCGATCGTCACCGAACGCTTGTTGTGATTGAGCATCGTGAAATACAGGCTGTCGGCCTCGGGAATGTCACGCAACTGCTCGCGCGTGATGTCCCCGGCGCCGGCGCGCTCCACCTTGATCACGTCGGCGCCGAACCATGCGAGCAACTGCGTGCACGTCGGTCCCGACTGCACGTGCGTGAAGTCGAGAATGCGAACTCCGTCGAGTGCTTTGCCCATCTGTGTCTCCTCCACCGCAAGTTCGTCGGACCCTCAGGATCCCGCTGCGTGTCATTACATCTTGAACCATACGGTATGTGATATATCACATTCAAGCAAGCGCATTTTCGAGACCGCAAAACGCTGAAGATTGCCGTGAGATCCTTGTTTGACGCGGGGTTACAGCGAATAAAGCGACGCCGACGCGGAGGGGCGACGAGGGAAAACACCGAGCGCCGCGTCGATCCCAAGCGGGATTATTTGAGAAAAATCACGCAGATCGCAGACGCAAAAAAAGCCAGCGGCTCAAACATCTCCGCTGGCTTTTCGCTACAGACAATCACAATGGCGCGGTGCGCGCCGCCGTCTCAATCCAGAAAGTCGCAATTCGCTTCGACGAACGCGGCCAGATCCAGCGAGTGCTGACGCACCAGCCGTTCGGCAAGCTCGGTATCGCGCTGTTCGAGCGCCTCGATGATGCGCAGGTGATCGACGATAGACCGGGACGCGCGATCGCTTTGCGAAATGGTCAGACGCCGGATCGCACGCACATGGATAAAGATGTTCTTGATCGTGTCGAGGATGATCCGCGACTGCGATAACTCGACGATTGCCTGATGAAACGCGATGTTCGCGTCGGAGTATTCATCGATATGTTCGGCGGGCGTCGAATCACGAAAGTTGTCGAACATATGACGCAAACCGGCGATTTGCTCGTCCGATGCGTTCTGGGTGGCTAGACGCGCGGCCATGCTTTCCAGCGCGGCCCACATCTGGATCATTTCGACGATCTCGCGCTTGCTCTTGCGCACGATGTAAATGCCACGACGCGGCACCATCCGCAGAAAGCCTTCCTGCTCGAGCAGCGTCATCGCCTCGCGCACCGGCGTCCGGCTCACGCCGAGCGATTCGCTCAACACGCGCTCGTCGAGCCGGATTTCCTCACGCGACTGATAGATGTCTGCGTCGGCGATTGCCTGGCGCAGCATTGCATAAGCCTGGTCGCGCAAGCTCACGCTTGCGCCGATAGGCTGTAACGTCAATGTCAACGGTGTAGCCACAGATTCAGTTTGAAGTTCTGACGACATTCATCGCCTCTTTTTGAACAGACTTACGGAACGGCGCCGATGCAGCCATCGTGCCCTCGCCGCCCAACCCAAAGAACCGGCCATTGCCCGACGCGCGTTGCGCGACCGGCAGCGTGATGCCTTGAGCCAGAATAACAGTTGCCGAGGCGCCCAGCGCGACGAATGCAAGGGCGAGCAGTGCAAGAGAAACAAATTCCATTTGTAGCTCCGAAAGATTGAGTGATTCGATGACTCAATCATATGCTGCGTCGCCGCAAAAATCAATATCTTGTATGTGGTATATCAGAGATTGTTGTTTTTTAGCGTCTATCCGTGACCGTATCACGGTCCGCGTGCAGGGCTCGGCACCGTGCACGATTTGGTTTTTTTTCCGCTCGCCCTTGTCCCGTAAGCCTTCCGCAAAAACGCCTGCTATATGCAGACGTATCTCCTATTGCCAGCGCAAACAGTCCCACCTATCGTTCTCATAAGGTGTCGTTTATGAGGGTCGGGTTTGCTCTATATGAATCACAACTGCATATATCCGACTACTAATGACACGCGATCATAGGTAGGACGAATATTAAAGAATTGTAATTTTCAGCCGATAACAGACGCTTGAACGTCAACGGAGACCGACCATGAGCAGCATTACCGGGCCGGGCGGCAGCCCCGGCTCCGCCCCCTTCTTCTCGAAACAGGCCACCGTCGCGCAACCCGGCTTTTCACGCTGGATGGTGCCGCCCGCAGCGCTCGCCGTGCACCTTTGCATCGGCCAGGCTTATGCGTTTTCGGTATTCAATGGTCCGTTGACGAAAGTGATCGGCATCACGCAATCGTCGCCTGACGACTGGACGCTGACCACGCTCGGCTGGATCTTCTCGCTGGCGATCGTTTTCCTCGGCCTGTCGGCTGCGTTTGCCGGTAAGTGGCTCGAAAAAGTCGGCCCGCGTCGCACGATGTTTACCGCGGCGTGCTGCTTCGGCGGCGGCTTCCTCGTGTCGGCGCTCGGCGTCTGGACGCACCAGATCGCGCTGTTGTATCTCGGATATGGCGTGATCGGCGGGATCGGACTGGGGCTCGGTTATGTGTCGCCGGTATCGACGTTGATCCGCTGGTTCCCGGACCGTCGCGGCATGGCGACCGGCATGGCGATCATGGGTTTCGGCGGCGGCGCGATGATCGCGGCTCCGCTGTCGGTCGCATTGATGAACCACTTCCGCAGCGACACCAGCGTCGGCGTCGCGGAAACCTTCGTCGTGCTCGGCATTGCGTACTTCATCTCGATGTCGATCGGCGCACTCACGATCCGCGTGCCGGCGAAAGACTGGAAACCGGCCGGCTGGACGCCGCCTGCCAACTCGCAGAACAAGATGATCACGCGTAATCACGTGCACATCGACCAGGCGCTGAAGACGCCGCAGTTCTACCTGATCTGGCTGGTGCTGTTCCTGAACGTGACGGCCGGCATCGGCATTCTCGGCCAGGCGTCGGTGATGATTCAGGAAAGCTTCAAGAACACCGTAACGGCCGCTGCTGCCGCCGGTTTCGTCGGCTTGCTGTCGCTGTTCAACATGGGCGGCCGTTTCGTGTGGGCGTCCGCGTCGGACTGGCTGGGCCGCAAGAACACCTATTTCATCTTCTTCGCGCTGGGCGCCGTGCTGTACTACTTCGTGCCGACTTTCGCGGCATCCGGTCAGATCGCGCTGTTCGTGCTGGCCTATTGCGTGATCCTGACGATGTACGGCGGCGGCTTCGCCACGGTTCCCGCGTATCTCGCGGACATGTTCGGCACGGCGTTCGTCGGCGGGATTCACGGTCGTCTGCTGACGGCGTGGGCCGCAGCCGGCGTCGCCGGTCCGGTGCTGGTCAACTACATCCGCGCCTATCAGGTGGCGCACGGCGTCGCAAAGGCCGATGCGTACACGATGACGGTTCACATCATGGCTGTGCTGCTGGTGGTGGGTTTCATCTGCAACCTGCTGGTCAAGCGCGTGGACGACAAGCACCACATGACCGATGCGCAACTCGCCAGCGGCCAATAAGGAGACTTCGATGAGCACACAACAATCCGTCACGAAGACCCATCCGGCCAAGCTCGCGCTCTTCTGGCTGTATGTGATCGCGCCGCTGACCTGGGGCGTGGTGAACACGCTGCTGCAAGCGATGAAGCTGTTCCACTGAAACGGGCAACGTTCGCTGAACCGCAGTTCGAAGCGCGCCGGGAGGCGCGCTTTTTTATTGCACGATCGACCCGCGCACCACGCAGCACCGGCACGGCAAACCCACGCTTACCACTGATACATCGCGCCTCCGCCAACCGATGTCGCCGCCGAACTCACGCCTGCGCCGACCCGCACCTTCAGACTCTGCGTAATGCGCCCGGATACGCCGACCGCGACCGCCTGATAGCCCTTGTAGCCCGCCGTCCCGACGCCGATTCCGAAGTTCTTGTTCGCGTCGAGGTCGGGAATCATCGTCATGGCCATCGCCGATGCCGCGCCGCTGTACGCGTTGCGCGCCACGTCGCGCATGCCGCCCTGGAACTGCTGCATATTGACGGCGTCGGTGGGTGCGCTGCCCGGCGCGACGTTGACGATGCGCCGCTCGCTGCCCTGCGCGCCGACCGACACCGTGTTCGCCTGATCCGCGATCGCTCCGTCGCCGAGCGCAACCGAATTCGCAGCCAGCGCCTGCGCGCCGCCGCCGAGCGCCACCGACCGCTGTCCCGACGCCTGCGCCGCCGCACCGCCACTATTGACGCCGACAAACGTGCTGTCGTTTACCTGATAGTTGCGCACGCCCTGATTGAGATCGGCGATCTGCTGGTTGGTCGTCCACAATTGCGCGCCCGTCACCGCGTCGTGACTGGTGGCGGACAGTTCGCCGTCTTTCAGATTGGTCAGCGTGACGCTCGCGCCTGACGTTTGCTGGCCGTTCGCGTCCGTGGAAGTGCCGAGCGTGACCTTGTCGTGCGCGGAACTGTCGTACTGGACGGTGTTTGCAACGGCGCTGCCGATCAAGCCGACCGAACCCTTCAAACTGGCGATATCGTCGGTATTGCGGGTCACGCGCCCATCCAGATTGCCGATCGCGCTGCCGACGTTATTCACCACCCCGCCGCCGACCGAGTACGCCGGTGCGCCGATCGTGCCGTCGCCCTGAACCGTCGCGCCGCCGCCGAGGGCGGACGCGATGCTCGCGGCGTTTGCGTACAACTGGCCGCCGTTGACCGCGTCGACACTTCGGGCGTTCACGGCGCCCGCTGTAACGCCGGTCATGACCCGGTTGCCCGACAATCCCGCGATATTGATGGACGACCCGTCCGTCGCACTGCCGATGTTGATGATTCGCGTCGTCGCGTCTTGCGTGACGATACCGATCCCGCCCGCCGCGATATCGCGCTGCAATGTGGTCAAGCCCGAATCCAGCGAACCGAGCGCATCGCCGACCGTGGTCTGCGTACCGCCCTGCACATGATAGGCAGGCGCGACGATCGTGCCGTCGTCCTGGATCTGCGCGCCGCCGCCGAGCGCCGATACCACCGGACGCACCTGTCCGAGATTGACGGCCGAGCGTTCGGTCGTCCCGGCCGCCACGTCGAGCAGTTCGCGCGCGCCGCCTACGCCCGCGAAACTCACGTGCGCGCCGTACATGTCTTTTCCGACGTACAGATCGCGACTTGCCGCGTCCTGTCTGACCACGCCGGACGTGCCGCCGCTGAGCTTCGCGACGCTCGCGCCGAGGTCGGTCAGCGAGCCTTCCGCCGTGCTCACGCGCGTGTCGAGCGCGCCGATCTGCGTGCCGTTCGACGTGATGCGCGTGTCGAACGATTTCGCGCGCTGGTCGAGGTTCGCAATCTCCGACGCGTTCTGGCTGACGGCCTGACCGGTCGCATACAGTTGCGCGCCGTTGACGGCGTCGGTGCTGGTCTCGCTCAGCGCGGCCGCTTTCACGTTCCGGATCTGCACCGGCGTTCCGGTCTTGCCGAGCGCGACGCTGTCGTGCGCTTTCGTGTCGTAGCTGAGCGCGTCGGCGGCGGATGTCGTGACGGCAGCCGCCAGCGCCGCGCCGACGTCGTTGTAGGTGTTGCCGCCAATCGTGTAGGTGGGCTTCGTGACCATACCGTCCGCGCCGACGGCCGCGCCGCCGCCCAACGCGTTCGTCACGCCGCCCAGCTGGGTGACGTTGACCGCATCGCCGCTGCTCGTGCCGGGCGCGACGTTGATGATCTGCCGCTTCAACGCGCTGCTGCCCACCGACACCGCATTCTCGCGATCGCCGATGGAACCGTCCCCGAGTGCCACCGAGCGGGATTCCAGCGCGCGAGCGTTGAAGCCGAGCGCGGTCGCGCCCGTTGCCGAGAAACCGGCCAGCGCGCCGCCGCCGACCGCGACCGTGGATGCGCCTTCCGCCGCGCTCAACGCGCCCAGCGACACGCCATCCGCGCCGCCCGCGTGGGCCGCGAAACCGACCGCGACGCCGCGCTCGCTGTTGTAGCCGATGGACGCCAGCGAACCGATTGCGGTCGCCCGTTCGCTGTTCGACCACGCGCCCGCGCCGATCACCGTGTCATCCGCGGCCGCCGAAGTAGCCTGCGCGCCGATCGTCACCGAACTCGCGCCGCCCGCATGCGCCAGCAGCCCGATGGCCATCGCGTCCACCGCGTTTGCATCGACCGTGGCCGGCCCATTCCGCACGCCTTTCGTGTTGATCGCGAGGTAATCGGCGGCGGGCAGCGGAACCAGTCGCAACGTGCTCCGTGTGTTGTCGCACGTTTGCGCTTCAGGATCGCATTCGACCGCGCGCGCAGACGACGCCAATGCAAATGCGCTTAATACACCTGCGCCGGCGATTATTAACGCGCTTTTCGCCGACCTCCGCCGAACAGTCTCATAACGTGATAAGGCCAAATAAGATTTCTGCAAAATCGACTCCATAATTCTTATTAAAACTTGAGACCATTAAGAAACCTCCATATAGCTGGAGTACCAAAAGCATTACCTCCACGCGTTGCCGGATTCAATTGACTGGTTTTGATATGCGGCCGCGCGGCGCGTCGCCCGTAAAATCGACACGCCTTGTTTTTACGTCGATAACGGATGACGGCAAATACGTAAATTCCTAAATGCGCTAAAAATATCTTTTCAGGTTAATACCTGCGCAAGCCGTTTTTCGATTAGGACGATGGTCGAGCGGGGTTTTTAAAACGGGAAGATTTGAAACCAGTCTATTGATCGGGAGTCGAAAAAACACCCTGGCCGAATGGCCGATGCCGGATTCAGCGCGAAGCTGTCACACTCGTGAATCACGCAGCACCGACAATCGGACCGGGCGTCTGCCATATATCTGCCTGTTTGCCGTTTATCCGCACGGAGGTTTCATTGAGTCTTGCTTACGGCTTTGTCAAATCGAAGGTCAAACGCGTCGCGGGACTCAAGTCCGCGGGCCACGGCCACGAAATCCAGTATCACGTTCACGTGACGCTGGCGGTGCCCGGCGGCGACTGGGACGTCGCGATCAACGTCGGCACCAACGACTCCGACGACCTGCTCCAATACAAGCTCGTCTACGACTTCGCGCATCCCGTCACGCAAACGCTCGCGAACGCGTCCGAGGGCTATCACTCGCTGACAGACCAGCACGCGTTGCCCGCGCTCGACTTCATGCGCAGCGATGTGCTGGACAACACCGGCACGTGGCGCGCCAGCGACGTGATGGACGGCACCGAAAACGCCGAGCCGATTCCGTCGGTGCTACGGCTCGTGAACGCCGCGCAGCAAAAGGGTTTGGACCTGTACGTGTTCGGCCGCGAATACTCGGAAGGCAACGGCATTCACGACACGCATATGAACCAGGGATCGAGCGGCTCGTTCCTGCATCGCCAGGGCGACGACAGTAACGACCACAACGACATCTGGCAGGACGGCGCGCTGATGGTCGATCTGGCCGGCGCGCAATGGGCGGCGTATTTCGCCGCGTTCGAGCGGCAAGCCGTTCCGACCGACGCACTCGGCAATCCGCTTCCCGACGCCGGTCCGATCACACGCTGACGCGATGCGGCGATGCGGCGATACGGCGATACAGCGACACCGCACACGCATCGCCGACGAACCCCGGCACAGCGGCAACCGCACCGCCGCGCCGGGATCGCATGCTGCAAAAAATCAGCCGCGCCGGTCTTTCGACAGGACGATCGTTTCGAATAGCTCGTAATTCGCGGTCGGCGTCTGGTCGGCGCCGGGCGCGTGGTAGTAGCGCATCGTGATCGTGGTCTTGCCGCCCGGCTTGCCCGGCTCATGGTCGAACACGGCGATGCCATAGCCGGTTCCGGTATCGCGTTGCGCTGACCAGATTGCATCTTCGACGGCGTCGGCCGTGTGGCGCACGAAGGTGCCGGCGCTCGGGCCCGGCACCGGACGGTTCGGCCGCGTGAACACCTGCGCCTGCGGGTTGCCTGTGCCCGTGTCGAGGCCGTACACGTCGAGCGGCGCACTGGTGCCGCCGCCGCCGAGAATCAGATGGATCGTGCCGTGACTCGTATCGAACGTCCCGTCGACCGAATGCGAGGTCGTCACCGGACGCGGCTGCAACGTATCGACGCGCGCGCCGGTCGTCGTATCGGTGCCGGCGTGATGATTGCAGCCGCGAACCGGATAGCTGCGCTCGTAGTCGTGATCGTGGCCGCACAGCACGAGATCGACCCCATACCGGTCGAACAGCGGCAGCCATGCCTCGCGGATGCCTTTATCCGAGCCGTTGCCGGTCTTTGACGAACTCAGCGCGTCCTGATGCATCTGCACGACGATCCAGTCGATATCCGGATCGTCGTTGGCATGACGCAAGGTCTTTTCCAGCCAGCGCGTCTGCTCGCC
Organism: Paraburkholderia sp.; assembly: GCF_028283785.1. Lineage (GTDB taxonomy): Bacteria > Pseudomonadota > Gammaproteobacteria > Burkholderiales > Burkholderiaceae > Paraburkholderia. Next base: position 103,839 of record NZ_JAPWKB010000005.1, read on the forward strand.
GTTGCTGTAACCGCGAATGTAAAACGACGTGCCGGGCGGGATCGGCGCATTGCCGGTGCTGGCGGCCGGCACCAGCGGGCTCGGACCCGCGACGAACGCGGCGGCATCCTGATAAACCACGTCGTCCGCATCCAGCGACACGAACAGCACCGAACTCACGCGGAAGCTGTACCAGCGGCCCGGAAACCGCGTGCCGTTGTCGGGCAGCGTGTAGCGCGTCAGATACGACGTCAGCCCTTGCACGCCGTTGTGAAACTCGACCTCGTGGTTGCCCGGACACGGCATCCACGGACGGTTGCTCGACGACGTCTGATTGTTGTTGCCGAAGTCGCGCCACACGTCCGGCTGATGCGCCGGGTTCAGGTTCGCGTAGCAAAGATCGCCGTTCAGCAAATGGAACAGCGGCTGGAAGCGCTCGACCGCCTGCACGGCGAAACGGCTCTGCGGCGACGACAACACCCAGCCGGTATTGGGCGTCGCGAGGTCGCCGTAGCTGGTCCAGCGGAATGGCGTGCGACCGCGCGGCGCAGTATCGAAACTCGCGGAGAACGGGCTCGCGGCGTTGCTGTCGTTGTCGGCGGTGACGTCGTATTGGTAGCGCGTCGCGGCATGCAGATCGCGCAGATGCGCGTGGTACGTACAGACGATCTCGCCGTTCAGACCGTCGGTGTAGGTGCGCAACACGCCGTGCACGGTCGTCTTCGTGCCGTTCGGCCCGCTCACCACGACGCGCGGATTGCTCGCCTGCGCGAGCGAGGCCCAGGAGACCACCACTTCCGACGCAGGATCCGCGCCCCAGGTCAAGTGGACCTGCTCAGGCGTGCCGTCGGGTGTCGCCGTCGCGGATCGTGCGGGTCCGGCGATCGTGCCGGCGGCGGTCGCGAATCCGGACGCGCCCGCGAGTTTGAGGAAGCCGCGGCGAGACACCGTCGCGTTCGGCTCGGTCGTCGACACATCGGAAACAGGCTTGTTGGACATGGTTTGTTCTCGTGCGGGGAAGAGCCGGGCATCGTCTTCGAACGGGACGATCGTTACGACCACATTATTCGCACGCGTATGACCCGCCGATGACAGCCGCAGCCGGCGGATCGCGCTGGACAACCAGGGAGGACACGGAAAAGCGCCGGAGAGAACGGCAACGCACGATACGGCGCATCATCGCGCCGCGCATGCGTCATCCGGTGGTGTCGAGCCGCACCGGAAACACGATATCGAACGCGGTGCCTTCGCCTTCGCGCGACACGAAACGGATCTCGCCGTCCAGCACACGGCTCAATTCCTTGACGATCGCGAGACCGAGCCCCGCGCCCGGCACATCGGGCGATGCGGCTCGTTCGAACTCGCGAAACACGCGCTCGCGATCCGCCGCGCGAATGCCGACGCCCGTATCCGCGACGTGCAGCCGCCAGTGGTCGTCGCCGTCGGCAAACATTGCGAAGCCGATTTCGCCCGCCCGGGTGTATTTCGACGCGTTGGTCAGCAGGTTCAGCGCGACCTGCTTGAGCTTGAGCCGGTTGCTGTCGATCTCGCTCAACGCCGGGTCGAACGATGCGACGAGTGCGAGGCCTTTGCCTTCGATGGCGGGTTTGCAGCTTGCGACCAGTTCATCGAACAGTTCGCGCAGATCGAAACGCTCGATGGCAACCGGGTTCGCGTCGCCGAGCACGATCGAATATTCGACCAGTTCATCGACCAGCGTCTTCATGTCGGCGGCCTGGCGCGTCGCCAGCGCCAACGCGGCATCGAGCTTGGCGGGCGCGCGCGACATCAGTTGCAGCGCCATCGAAAACACATTCAGGAAATTGCGCAGATCGTGCACGACGCTGCGCGTGATCTGCATTCTGGATTCGTGGAGATCGGAGACGAGGCGCTGCTTGAGCTTCAGCTCGGCGTTCGCGCGTTCCAGACGGCCGGTGTATTCGTCGATCTTGCGGTCACGCTCGGTGACGACCTCGCGGATCGACGTCAGCGTGACGAAGCTGACGGCTTCATCGATCAACTGCCGTGCGCGTTCCTCGTGACGCCGCGTGAAACCCGCCCGCGACTCGCTGAACTCGACGATCGCGCCCGCGAGCATTTGCCGGAACAGGTCGAGTTCGCGCACCAGTTCATCGATCCGGTAACCCTGCCGCCAACGCAATTTGCCGTGCTGGCGCGCATCGCGTTCGATCGCGGGCTCGACCTGGTCGAAGTCCTGGTCCTGCAACGCGACGCAGATTTCTTCGAGAATATTGGGGATGTGATCGGCAAGCTGTTCGTAAGTCAGCCGGTCCGAGTCGGTCAACTCGGCATCGTGAAAGACCGCGCGCATCCAGCGTTCGGTCAGTTCGACACGGTGCTGCCTGAGATGCTCGGCGAATATGTGAAGCGCGCCAGTCGGCTTGTCCGGCAAAGGCATGACCATGAGCTCGACACCTGCCGCCGCGAACGGCGGGAAACGACTGCATTGGCTGAATGCGAAAGCGACTGCCCGCTTGCCGGCACGCCCGGAACCGCGTGGAAACCGGCAAGCGTTGTGTTTGAGTATGCGCGCTTTTCCCGGCGGAAATCTGTCCGGTGAGCGCGAGCGGCGCGCGGCTTTCTTCGGACCAAACGCCGTATTTCAGCTCTTCAGACGGTAGCCGGTCCGGAAAATCCACGCGACGATGCCGAGGAATACCGCGAGGAACAGCGCGGTCATGCCGAGACTGACCGCGACGTTCACGTCGGCCATACCGTAGAACGCCCAGCGAAACCCGCTGACCAGATAGACGATCGGATTGAACAGCGTGACCACTCTCCAGAACGGCGACAGCATATCGACCGAATAGAAACTGCCGCCGAGAAACGTCAACGGTGTGATGATCAACAGCGGCACCAGTTGCAGTTTCTCGAAGCTGTCGGCCCATATGCCGATAATGAAACCGAACAGGCTGAACGTGACCGCCGTCAGCACCAGAAACAGAATCATCCAGAACGGATGCAGGATTTGCAGCGGCACGAACAGGCCGGCAGTGGCAAGAATGATCAGGCCCAGCAGGATGGACTTCGTCGCGGCCGCCCCGACGTAGCTGACGACAATCTCAAGATACGAGACCGGCGCGGACAGCAATTCGTAGATCGTGCCGGTAAAACGCGGAAAGTAGATGCCGAACGACGCGTTCGAAATGCTCTGCGACAACAGCGACAGCATGATCAGACCCGGCACGATAAACGCACCGTAGCTGATCCCGTTGACTTCCTTGATGCGCGAGCCGATGGCCGCGCCGAACACGACGAAATACAACGAGGTGGAGATGACCGGCGCGATGATGCTCTGCATCAGCGTGCGCCACGTGCGCGCCATTTCGAAGCGGTAGATCGCGCGGATTGCGTACAGATTCATGGTTCAGCTCCGGGTTGCGCGTTGTGCTTCGACCTGTTCGGCGGTGGACTTGCCGCCGTTTTCGCCATGCAGCAGGCCAACGAAAATATCCTCCAGCGAGCTTTGCGTGGTGTGCAGATCCTTGAACGGAATGCCCGCGTCGTCGAGTGCCTTGAGCAGCGTGGCGATGCTTGCGCGGTCGCCTTCGGCGTCGTAGGTGTAGATCAGTTCGCCGCCGTCTTTCGACAGTTCGACGTTATAGGCAGCCAACGCGGGCGGCACGCTTTGCAGCGGATTGTCCAGTTGCAAGGTCAACTGCTTCTTGCCGAGCTTGCGCATCAGTTCGGTCTTGTCTTCGACCAGCATGATCTCCCCGCCGTTGATCACGCCGATCCGGTCGGCCATTTCTTCCGCTTCCTCGATGTAGTGCGTGGTCAGGATAATGGTCACGCCGTTGTCCTTCAGCGAACGCACGAGGTTCCACATGTCGCGTCGCAATTCGACGTCCACGCCCGCCGTGGGTTCGTCGAGGAACAGCACACGCGGTTCGTGCGACAGCGCCTTCGCAATCAGCACGCGCCGCTTCATCCCGCCCGAAAGCGTGATGATCTTGTTGTTCCGCTTGTCCCACAGCGCGAGGTCTTTCAGCACCTTCTCGATGTAGGCCGGGTTCTTCGGTTTGCCGAACAGACCGCGGCTGAACGAAACGGTCGCCCAGACGGTTTCGAACGAATCCGTGGTCAGTTCCTGCGGCACCAGTCCGATCATTTCGCGTGCGGCGCGGTAGTCGGTGAGGATGTTGCGGCCATCGACCATCACCGTGCCGCCGGTCGGATTGACGATCCCGCAGATGATGCTGATCAACGTGGTCTTGCCCGCGCCGTTCGGGCCGAGCAACGCGAAGATTTCGCCGCGGCGAATCTCCAGATTGATGTTCTTCAGCGCCTTGAAGCCGGTGCCGTAGGTTTTTGAAAGCTGTGAGACGGAGACGATCGGTGGCATGGACGCGACAGTTGGATTGCGGATTCCCGCACGCATCGACGGTCGGAGCCGACGCGCGGCGGGTCGAGCCCCACGCACGATACGGCGTCGGGGCGGTCAGGCCTCCCGCAATGTAATCGATACGGACGAAGCCTGCAGGCGGTGAAGGCCCGGGACGGTTGCGTGCTCACCGGTCGGCGGGGGCGAAAACCGGCCGCCGACCGGTTCGCGCAATCAGCCCAGCGCCGGAGCGGCCATCTCGATCCGTACTTCGAGCCGCCCCGTATCGACGCCCATCGTATTGCGCTGCGACGGCGCGCGAAATTCGTCGAGCGCGTCGCGTTGTGTCTGCGTGCCGATATCGAGAAACGCGAGCAGTTCCGCGACCACCGCATACAGCACGCCGATATTGCCGTCCTCCACCTTGACCGCGATACCCAGGCCGCGATGCACGCCGTCCGCGCCCAGCCGTTCGGTATGCGCCGACGGCCGCACGCCGATCGCATAACTGCCGTCGGCGCCGACCTTGCCGATCAGCGCGCCGTCGAACGCCTGCATCAGCAACGTGCAGAAGCGCCCTTCGCCGCCCACCATGTCCGGATACGACGACATCGCGCGATAGATCCGGCCCAGCGCGAGCGTGCGTGGATTGTCGGCATTGACGGCGTCGGGCGCCGCCGCCGCGGCGATTCGCGCGTACATCCGCGCAAGGCGGTCCAGCGGGAATGCCGGCGTCGGCAGATTGCAGCCGTCGATGGCCCATTCGACGTCGTCTTCCGGCAACTCGCACAGGCTGGCCACGGTTTCGCGCACGCGCACCTGCAACGGATGATCCGGGAAATGATAGTTGCGGATCGCTGCGCCGATCGCCTGCGCGCCGGCCAGCATGCCGGCGTGCTTGCCCGAACAGTTGCTGCACACGCCGCCGGGCACGAAGTCGCGCCGGATCCAGTCGCGCCAGACTTCATCCGACAGCGGCGCATGGCCGCCGCAACGCAGATCGTCCTCGCCCGCCTGCGCCTTCGCGAGCATCTGGCGCGTGCGTTCGATATGACGCGGCTCGCTGCTGTGCGAGCCGCACATCAATGCGAGATCAGCTTCGTCGAAACCGAAACGCTCCAGCGCGCCGGTTTCGAGCACGGCCAGCGCCTGCGCAGGTTTTGCCGCCGAGCGCGCGAGTGTCATCCGCGTGGCATCGTCCGCGGCGAACAGCAAACGGCCGTCTGCATCGACGACCGCGACATGCACACGATGCGTATTTTCAATCGATTCGCCGCGATACATCGTGGCGGCAACGGCTAGTGAGCGAAGCGTCGTCATGGCGGCAGGCAAAGCGTCGTGGAGATGCGGCGATTCTACGGGCTGATGCCGCGCCGGTCGATCAGCCGGAAGACATAGGCGCGCATACCGTTCGGCGGCTGCCATCGACCGGATGGCCAACGCTTGGGCTATCGACGGACCCGGCCGGCGGGCCTATGCGAAAATGGGTCATCCCGACCGTGGAGCGATTATGGCAGCCTCACCCCCGTCCGGTTCCTCTGACGCCGCAGCATCCGCAGCACCCGCAACACCTGTCCTGTCTCCGCTCTCCAGCACCGCAGCAAGCGCCGCCGCCGATTGCGCGCGCGAACCGATCCACATCCCGGGCGGCATTCAACCGCACGGTTACCTGTTCAGCATCGCCGCCGACGGCACGATCCTGCAAGCCAGCGAAAACGCAGTCGACCTGCTTGCCGACGACGCGCACGCCGCGACGCGGATCGATCCGGCCACGCTGGCCGGACAGGCGCTCGCGGACCTGATCGGCGAAAGCTGGGCGCGCCAGGCCATCGACGCGCTCGCCGGTCTCGAACAGGAAGGCATACCGCTTTATATCGGCGCATTCGACGCGCTTCGCCGGTCGCATGCCGCGCAGGACGCAAGCCAAGCCACGCCGTTCGCGCTGGTCGTGCATCGTCACGAAGGCGCCGCGTTCGTCGAACTCGAACCGGCACGCGGCACGACCGACGCGTTTTCGTCGATGTATCCGCTGGTGCGTACCTTCATCAATCGTCTCGAAGACGTACAAACCGTCGAAGACCTTGCCGAACTCGCCGTCGACGAAGTGTCGCGGATCACCGGCTACGGCCGCACGATGGTCTATAACTTCGACGCCGACGGCAACGGCCACGTGATCGCCGAACGGTTGCTGCCGGGCTACGCGTCATACCTCGGCCAGCGCTTTCCGGGTTCCGACATTCCGGCGCAAGCGCGCGCGCTGTACGTGCGCAACCGCATCCGGCTGATCGCCGACGCCAACTACCAGCCCGCCCGGCTCGTGCCGCCGCTCGATCCGTCCACCGGCCGCCCGACCGATCTCACGCACGCGTCGTTGCGCAGCGTGTCGCCGGTGCATGTGCAGTACATGAAGAACATGGGCACGCTGTCGTCGATGTCGATGTCGATCGTGGTGCGGGGCAAGCTGTGGGGATTGATCTCGTGTCATCACGACAGCGCCCGTCTGCCGCCGTTCGAAGTACGCATCGCCTGCGAGCACGTCGCGCAAGTGTTGTCGCTACAGATCGAGGCCAAGGAAGACCGCGCCGAAGCCGCGTACCGGCTCGATTTGCGACGCACGCTCGCGCGTCTGCTCGCGACCATGGCGAACACCGACAGCTTCGTCGACTCGCTCGCGAACGATCCCAAAGACCTGCTGGAATTGACCGGCTCGACCGGCGCGGCGATCGTGTTCGACGGCCGCATCGTGCTGATCGGCGCAACGCCCGACGAAGCGCAGGTTGCGAAGCTGGTCGAATGGCTCGATACGCGCGACGATATTTTTTCATCGGACAACCTCGCGCAAGCGTGTCCCGTGCTGTCGCGCAATCCTGAATTCGCAGGGCTTCTCGCCGTTTCCATTTCGAGGCTATTTCGCAACTACGTGCTGTGGTTTCGCGTCGAAGTGGTGCGCACGGTGCAATGGGCGGGAGATCCGCGCGCGAAGTTGTCGGGACTGTCGGCGTCGCTGTCGCCGCGCGAGAGCTTCGACGTGTGGACCGATACGGTCCGCGATCGCTCGCTGCCGTGGCGTCCGGCCGAACTCGAAATCGCGGTGGAATTTCGCACGGCGCTGCTCGGCATCGTGCTCGGCCGTGCCGAAGAACTGGCGCAGCTCGCGCTCGAACTCGGCCGCGCGAACAAAGAGCTGGAGGGTTTCTCGTACACCGTGTCGCACGACCTGCGCGCGCCGTTGCGGCACATCGTCGGCTTTGCCGATCTACTCGCGGAAATGGAAGGTCCGCGGCTGTCCGATCGCGGCAAGCACTTCGTCAGCCGCATCGCTGCGTCCGCGCGGTTCGGCGGCAAGCTCGTCGATGATCTGCTGGCTTTTTCGCAGATGGGACGCGCCGCGCTCAGACCGCAATCGGTCGATCTTCGCGCGATGGTCGATACGCTGATCGCCGACGAAGTCCGCGATGCGCCCGGCCGCGAAATCGACTGGCAGATCGGCGCGTTGCCGCGCGTCACCGCGGACGCCGTTTTACTGCACGTCGTGCTGCGAAACCTGATCGAGAACGCGGTAAAATTCACGGGCACTCGCGATACGGCATCGATCGGGATCGGTTGCCGTCCGCCCGCCGAAAACGAAAGCGAACTGGCCGGCCAGGACGTGTTTTTCGTCCGCGACAATGGCGTCGGTTTCGACATGCGTTATGTCGAAAAGCTGTTCGGCGTGTTCCAGCGCCTGCACCGCTTCGAAGATTTCGAAGGCACGGGCATTGGGCTTGCGGGCGTCAAACGGATCGTCGAGCGTCACGGCGGCAAAACCTGGGCGCAAGGCAAACCGGAACACGGCGCAACCCTGTATTTTTCGCTGCCGCGCGTATTCTCGCCGGAGAACACCAGTCAGGGCGACGAATCCGCTGCCGCAGCGGTCGCGCGTTTGACTTCGGTGTCGCCGGGTAAGCGTTTCAAGCCGGTGCCCAAGGATAAAAGCGACGAGCCTGCAACCGGGGCGCGTCGCACCGGACACCATCAAAGCAAGCTGAAGTAGAGGATATCTAGCGTGTTAAGACCCATCCTGCTGGTTGAAGACAATCCGAACGACGTCGAACTGACCTTGATCGCGCTCGAAAAAACCCGCATCGCCAATCCGGTGGTGTCGGTGCGCGACGGCGAGGAAGCGTTGCAATATCTGCGTCGCGAAGGTCCATGGGCCGACCGCCCGGATGAAAATCCGGCGGTGATCCTGCTGGACAAGAAACTGCCGAAAGTAGACGGCCACGAAGTGCTGAAAGCCGTGCGCGGCGCGGATTCGCTCAAGCGCATTCCGGTCGTGATGCTGACGTCGTCGCGTGAGGAAAAAGATCTGCTGAAGAGCTACGACCTCGGCGTGAATGCGTATGTCGTGAAGCCGGTCGAATTCGACGACTTCATGGCCGCCATCAACGATCTCGGCATGTTCTGGGCGGTGCTGAACGAACCGCCGCCGTATGTGCCTTGAATGGGTGTTTTGAATCGCCATGCGCATGTTCAACGAATGAACGACATGCGCACGGCGTCAGGCACACGCCGAAAGCCTCAGCGATAAACCGGCACGCGCACGACAAAGGTCGCACCCTGTCCGGGCCCGTCGCTCCGGGCTGAAATCTGTCCGCGGTGCAGATCCACCAGGTTCTTCACGAGCCACAATCCGAGGCCGAGTCCGGCAACGCGTCCGGAACCGTCTTCGTTGACCTGCTCGAAGCGTTCGAAAATACGCCCGAGCGATTCCGCGTCGATACCGCGACCGGTATCGCGCACCGCCAGCTCCACCATCCCGTCGCGCTCTCTCACCGAGAGTTCGACGGTGCCTTCCGGGCTGAACTTCACCGCGTTCGACAGCAGGTTCCAGACGATCTGCTTCATCCGGTTTTCATCGGCCATCACGATCGAAGAAGCAAGGTCGTCGGCGATCAGTTTCAGCCCTTTCGCCTCCGCGTTCATCCGGATATCTTCGGCGACATGGCCCGCCAGCGCGCCGATATCCACCGGCTGCAAATGCACCGACAGCTTGCCCGTGACGATGGCGCCGCTGTCGAGCAGATCGTCGACCATATGCGACAACTGCCGTGCATTGCGCTGAATCACGCCGGTGGCGCGCGCGAGATGCTGCGGATCGCCGGCGCGCTGCAACAGGTCGGTCCATAGCAGGATCGCATTGAGCGGCGAGCGCAGTTCGTGGCTGACGGTCGTGACGAAGTGATCCATCGCGGTGGCGAGATGTTCGCTGTGCTCGCGCGCCCGCTTTTCATTTTCGGCGATGGCTTGCTGTTCGAGTTCGGCTTCCTTGCGCACGGTGATGTCGAGCGTAAAGCCGAGAATCATCGCCAGCGAGCCGTCTTCCCGATAGCGGCCCACGCCGCGCACCAGAATCCAGCGGGCCGGACCGTCGGTCCAACCGGTCCGGTAGTCCACCTCGAAATGCTCGCGCCGGTCGAGCGCGGCACCCATTGCCGCACGCAGACGCGGACGGTCGTCGGGATGCACGATCTCGTCGAACAGCCGGCCTTCGGTCAGCACATCGGACGTCGAGAGCCCGAGGTTGCGCTTGCATTGGTCCGTGCATTCGATCATGCCGGTTGCCGGATCGAGCTCCCACGCGCCGAGTTGCGAGAACGTCATCGCAATCTGAAAGCGTTCCTGATGCTCGCGCAATTGCGCGCGCGCTTCGTCGGCCAGCACTTGCCGAAGCTGCGCCTGCGAGCGCAGTTTCGCGCGCTCGCGCTGTTCGCGTTCGAGTTCTTCGACGCGGTCGGTTTCTTCGCTGACGCGCACCGCGATATAGCCGCCGTGCCCTGCCGGACCGCCGCGCGCAGGAAGCAGACTGGCCTTGATTTTCCAGTAGCGCGTGATGGTTTTGCCGCCGTCGCTTTCGCGGCGGCCGGGCATTTCGTAGCGCAGCAGCGGCGACCAGTCGGACTCGCCGTTCGTCACCTGACGCAGCGCCGTTTCGAGCAGCGAGCGTCGTGCCTCGCGTTGCGTCGCGGAGCCGAACTGGTTGATGTCGTGAACCGGACGGCCACGGATATCGCTCATCGACTGGCCGACGAGGTCGAGATAACGGGCGTTCGCCAGCACGACTTCGTGGCGTCGGTTCAGGATCAGATAAGCGTCGGGCAGACACTCGAATGCAGCAGCGGCATCGAGCGTCGGCGCTTCGGACGGATCGTATTGTCGGCTGTCCATCTGGGGATCGGGGTGCGCGTAGGAATTCACGTGACGCAACGACTCAGACGCGATCGGCGGATGCCGGTTCGGCTTGCCGCGCGAGTGCGATCAGCGCGTCGAACGCATCGGACGCGCCTTGCAAGGCGTCGGCGACGCCACGGTCCGGTTCGCCGTTCGAGCTGTCGTGCGATGCCGCCTGAACCTGGCTGCGCAACGCTTTCATCACCGCCGACCAGCGCGCGCCCGCCTGCTCGCGACCGGCCTGCAGATAACCGAGCGGATGCGGCGCGAGCCGCTGGTTCAAGCGTGCGTAGAGCACCGAGCCGCCAAGCTGCGAGCCTTCGACGACGTAGCTGATGCCCCATCGGTACGCCGCGCTGCGCGCGCCTTCCCAGCGCGTGACAGCGGGTGTCGTGGCATCGTCGCGGCGCGACGCCGCCGGCACGCTGGCATGCGCGAAGTCGGCGTCGATCAACGCGATCCGGTGCGCGTCGGGCAGTGCCGGATGCGCTTGCGGACCGTCGTCGAAACCGGCGAGCCAGGCGTCGAGCGGCACCAGCCACGCGCGCAGCAACCCAAGGTGATCGAGGTAGTCGTCAATCGTGTCGGTATCCACCGACAACGGCATGATCCGGTGCAGCAACGCGTGCTGCTCGGCGGTTGCGTTGCGCAGAACGGCGAGCGCATCCGGCGCGGCGCCGGGCGTATGCGGTTGCGTGTGCATCGTCGTTGCGTTTGCGCGTGGCTCGCGCGTCTCATCGTGGTAGTCGTTCAATCGTGTCAATTGCAACATGAACAGATGGGGTTCGATTATAAAGTCGACGGCGCTGCGTGTGCTGCGCGCCAGCTCAAGCTGCGGACTCCGCGCGGCGTCCGTCACGTCAGCAGACGGTCGAACATTTTCAGCAGCACATCGAGCGACAACGGTTTCCGGCAATATTCGATCACCGGATTCGGTTGGCGCGGAATGTCGGCGGCGGCGCTGCACAGGATCACCGGCACCGAGCGCAAGTCCGGATCGTCGTACAACGCGGCGCACAATTGCGGCCCCGTCATCACGGACATCATGCAGTCGCTGAGGATCAGGTCGGGCCGGTTGTCGCGCACGAGTTGCAGCGCCACCGCGCCGTTCGACGCGGTCATCACTTCATAGCCCTGTTGCTCCAGCAACAGGCGCCAAACGGTCAGAATGTCGAATTCGTCGTCGACGACCAGGATGGTTTTCATGTCGGGCTAACCATCTGAGCGTGTTTTAAGGGTGGCGGGCAAGCCGTCGGTGGACGCGGGATCGACGTCGCTGTCGGCGTTGCCCAGACTGTCGATCACGTCGAGGCCGCCGGAGTCGATCACCAGTTCGCGCAACGATGCGTCGTGCGCGCTTTCCCGGACCTTGACCACGGCGATCGTATGACGCAACCGCGAACCGCTTTGCAGGTAGCGCAACAGCACGAGGTTTTCACTGAGCGCCGACAGACGCACGCCGCGCGCGCTGCCTGCATCGCCGTATAGCGGCAGTTCTTCCGTCATCAGGATCGTCACGCCGAGTTCGCGCAACTGGTTGCTGAACGCGTTCAAAAACAGACCGAAGCGCGCCGGACGCAGCGCGGAGTCGCGAAAGCCGTCGAGCCCGTCGATCACGAGACGCGTCGCGCCGGATTCGCCGACGGCTTGCACGACGGTCGCGGCTATCTCGTCGATCGACAGTTCGATCGACGGATGCCACTGGATCAGCAGACGGCCGTCTTCGATCGCGGCCGCGAGCGGAATCGACACGGCTTCGGCCTTGCCGGTCAGACGCTGCGGCGACTCGTAAAAGCCGAGATACACCGCCTTTTCGCCCTGTGCGAGCCCGGCCGCAAGAAATTGCAGGCACAGCAAGGTCTTGCCGACGCCCGACGGACCCATCAGCGTGGTCGTCGAGCCTTTGACAAAACCGCCGCCGAGCAGCGCATCCAGACGCGGCAAGCCGAAGCCGAGCCGCGTATGCAGTTCCATCGGCGCGGCGGACAACGTGTGTCCGGCTTCGAGCCGTGGGAACACCGACAGCCCGTGCGACGAAATCCGGAAGAAATGCTTGCCGAGCAGGTGATCGCGGCCGCGCATCTTGTGCACTTCGAGTTCGCGGGCGCGACGCATGCCGTCGGAGTACCTGCTCAGCTCGATCAGGCCATCGACCAGCGTATGTTCAGGCCGCGCCTCGTTGCCGGACAGCGGCGCGAGCAGCAGCGTCGTGCAGTCGAGCGCGGCGACCAGCGCATTCAGTTCGTGGATGAATTTCGACAGCACGAGATCGGTGCCGCTGAAATCGCGCGCGCTGCGAAAGCCGTCGATGATCATCATCCGCGGCCGGTATTCGGACAGGTTCGCGGCGATCAGCTTCAAAAAGCCGTCGAGACCGTCTTCGATCAGTTCGTGGTAGCCGGACACGAACAGCATCTGCTCGGCGACCGCCGCGTCGTTGAAGAACGACAGACTTTTGAGGTGGCTTAGGAGTTTGTCGTGCGATTCCGCGATCAGCGTCAGATACAGCACGCGCTCGCCCTGGCGAATCCGGTGAAAGCCGATCTGACTGGACAGGATCGTTTTGCCCGCGCCCGCCATGCCCTCGATCAGATACAAACCGCCGCTGACAAGCCCGCCGCCCAGCACATCGTCGAGACCGGGAACCCCGGTGTCGATGTCGGCTCGTGCTGAAACCGCAGAGGCGTGGATCGTCATGATGGCGTGTCGAAACCTGGAATCGTGGCTGGGTTGGCGAAAAGGCCGTCAACCGGCCAATCGGCAATATTTAGCAAGCCATGTGCCCGGGCAGAAACCATGCCAAAACCGCGCTCGCGACGCGTTTTCCGGGTTTGAGTCGGGTTTGAACACAATTTCGACACGTCGAAGCCGTCCGGATTTGTAGTTCTGACTTAACGAAAACGACGCATCCGCTTTTACACAAAAAGCGAACTTTTACAGACGGGAAAGAGTTTTGGCCCGGCAAAAGCCGCGCGTCGTGGAATCGCGGGGAGCTGGAAACGTCAGCGGGACGGCCGTTTAAAGCGGATTGCTGCATCGCGCCATCCGGCAAACCGTCGTGCGGCACGCAGTTTGCTCAGCCTGCTTGCCGAACAATTCCAACGAGAGAACTGCCATGCGCTTCCACACACTTGAAAACGACTGCCCCGCCGCCGACGTCCCGGCTTCCCTGCTTGCCGCCGACAGCGACGAGACCCGCGCCGTCGGCGCTGCGTCGGCTGCGGACGGCGACGCAGCGAAACCGGTTCGCGCGTTATCGATGATCACTTTCGGCTTTGCATGGCTGTTCGGCCTGGAGCCGTTCCTGTCGTCCGGCGATCCGTTTCCGGCGCGCCGCCGCAACGATATTCACTGAAACGCGGGCAGCATTGCGTCGTCGCGCCGGCCGTCCCGGCGACTTTCCGGACGATGATTTATTGCGGTGCCGCAGAACCCGAAGCGCAGCAGGACCGAATGCAACAGGCAGCGGAGCGAAGTACCCACAATAAAAACGGGGAACACCACGACAAATGGACGGTAAGGTCACGCGTGGCAATACGGACTCAAAAAACGTACGGTGCTGCCGATAAACAGGCTGGTAGGTTTATCGCATGACCGACCCCACCCGGACAGGTGACGCAACGCGGCGGACGGCGCCGCAGAGTACAACCGGGCGACACCTGCGCCGGAGCATTGATTGCGAGTGACCAGCGGCGAATCGGAGCATGCTTCGATTCGCCCCGGATCACCATCGAAAACCACGCCGAAGACACCGCTCTTCGTGCGCCACGGCAGGTCACATTCGTGACGTCCCTCTGCCGAACCTCGAAACCACCCTGAAAACCCAAGCCACGCTCCGCGACACGACGGCGCAGCCACGTCACGCGACACTTGCAGCACGCTCGCAGCACCTCCTTAGCTACCCGAACCAAGCCGGACACGCCGTGCTTCACCATCTCGTTAAAAAAAGTCCGGAGGATCGCTAACAGCCGTCAAACCCTTTCCCGACAACGCACCGAAAACTCAGACGAAAAGCTAAACACCGAAACTGGGCCGACTTTCCGCTCGGCGCCCCTGAACTTTCACCACCACGCGCCGATAACACTACCAAGCAGGGCACAACCTCGATCACGCACCCGCGACCGACATCACCGCCCAACAATCAGGAAACCCGGAGAACCCCGATGGCAGTCAACCCGCACGCAACCGACGAACGCACCAACCTGACAAGCACCAACCGCTTCGAACTGTTGCTGTTCCGACTCGGCTCCGTGCCCGGCAGCGACGCTCACGAGTTGTACGGCATCAATGTCTTCAAGGTTCGTGAAATTTCGACGATGCCCGCCGTCACGCCGATCGCCGGTTCGTCCGACTACGTGATGGGCGCCGTCAATATTCGCGGCCAGATCATTCCCGTGATCGACTTGCCGCGCCTGATGGGCTGCGAGCCGACGCGCGGTCGGAACATCCTGCTCGTGACCGAGTTCGCGCGTTCGACGCAGGCGTTCGCGGTCGAGGAAGTGGACGACATCGTGCGGCTGGAGTGGAACCAGGTGTTGTCGGCGGAAGGCGCGGTCGGCGGCAGTCTGGTGACCAGCATGGCGCGTATCGACGGTAATACCGGCGACTCGCGGCTCGCGCAGGTGATCGACGTCGAACAGGTGTTGCGCGACGTGTTCCCGGCACAGCATCCGAGCGTCGATCCGGCTTCCGTCGGCGAAACGCTGCTGCTGCCGCGCGGCTCGAAAATCCTCGCCGCCGACGACTCCGGCTTCGCACGCACGCTGATCGAACAGGCGCTGACGGCGATCGGCGCGGATTACGTGATGACGAAAACCGGCGAAGAAGCATGGAACGCGTTGCAGGATGTCGCGAAAGCCGCCGAGGAAGACGGCACGCGCGTGCGCGACAAGATCGCGCTGGTGCTGACCGACCTCGAAATGCCGGAAATGGACGGCTTCATGCTGACGCGCCGGATCAAAGGCGACGAACGCACCCGCGATCTGCCGGTGATCATCCACTCGTCGCTGACGGGCGCGGCCAACGAGGCGCATGTCCGCAACGCGGGCGCGAACGGCTACGTGGCGAAATTCCAGGCGAGCGAACTGGCGGAAGTGATCCGTCGCGCGCTTGCCGAAGTACCGGAACAAGCAGCGGCCTGAACGGAATAAGGGATTCGTTCCCGGCGTCTTCGACAACGCCGGGAACGGTCGTGGCAAAAAGGGCGGGTCTTCGATCGCGAAGGCTCGCCCTTTTTGCGTTATCGGGCGGTTCGAGGTTGCTCGTGTTCGCGCGTCGCGGCAATCCGGGCGCGTGCCGGAAAGCTGCTGAAAGAGTGGGCGTGCGGCGCGGTGCAAGTGCACCGTGCTACGCTTTCCGCGCGCCAGGCCGCCGCGCGCTGCGGCGGTTTGCGCCGCGAAGCCGTCATTCCAGAACCGCCCACCCGCCCCACTCGTCTCCATGCTCAAAAACCTCTGGTACGTCGTCGCCCCGTCCACGCAACTGACCGATGCGTTGATGCCGGTGCGCCTGCTCGGCCAGCCGTTCGTCGCGTTTCGCGATGCCGACGGCCGGCCCTGCGTTCTCTCCGACATCTGCGTGCATCGCGGCGGATCGCTGTCGGCGGGGGCGAAGGTCGGCGGCAGCGTCCAGTGTCCGTATCACGGCTGGCGCTTCGGCGGCGACGGCGTCTGCACCCACATTCCCGCGCAACCGGATCTGCGGATTCCCGCCAAGGCGCGCGTCGATGCGTATCCGGTCGAAGAGCGCTACGGCTGGATCTGGGCGTTTATCGGCGATCTGCCTGAAGCCGAACGCCCGCCGCTGCCGCAATTGGACTGGGTCGACGATCCGGCCGTGCGGGTCGTACGCGGCCATTTCGACTGGGACGCGAGCTGGGATCGCGTGATCGAAAACGGACTCGACTTCGCGCATGCGCCGTTTGTCCACGGCTCGACGTTCGGCGACCCGGATCATCCGGAAATCGACGCGTTCGAGATCGACAATCAGACATGGAGCGCGGTCGCGCGGATGACGATGCGCCGTCCGGTGCGCCGCGGCTGGTTGCGTCGTCAACCGACCGGCGAACACGTCGACGTCGCGACGACGCCCGGTTACCACCTGTCCGGGCCGTGCGCGACGCTGGAACTCAAGCCGCGCGACGGCTGGACGATCCATATCGTGTCCGCGCACGTGCCCGTCGATGCGAACCGGACGCGGACCTGGTGGATGATGGGACGCACGTTCCTGCGCTCGCCGCTGTTCGACCGCAACACGATCGCGCGCAATCTGCGGATCTTCGAACAGGATCACGAAGTCCTCAAACGCGTGCGGCCGGAGCGCGTGCCGGATTCGTGGCAGCAGGAAGTGTCGGTGAAATCCGACGCTCTGCAGATCGCGTTCCGCAAGCGCGTGAAAGAACTGGAAACGCGCGGCTGGCGGATCGACGAAGACCGGCTCGCGCGGGATTACACCGGCCGCGTCGCGTGTGCGGTGCCGGGCCCGGCGCGCCGCCAGGTCGTCAACTGGGCGATCGATCCGATCCCGACGCGGCCCGGCTCATCACGGGATGAGCATATTCAGAGCGAGCCTACATAACGCTTTCGATATAAACAAAATAACGTATACAAATATTTCCGGACAAATTGGCCTTCGAATATCGGGCTAGATCAGGACCGTTGT
The DNA here is from genome assembly GCF_028283785.1 of Paraburkholderia sp. Taxonomy (GTDB): domain Bacteria; phylum Pseudomonadota; class Gammaproteobacteria; order Burkholderiales; family Burkholderiaceae; genus Paraburkholderia. Next base: position 121,033 of record NZ_JAPWKB010000005.1, read on the forward strand.
GCCGGTTTCGGCATCGCGGATTCCCGGCTGGCATCAATCGATTCATCCGAATCACATAAAACCCGACATTCCACTCGTTCACGGAGATCCCATGAAGGCCACGATGACTCGCGCGCTCAGCCAGTCGCTCAAGAACACAGTTGCCCGCTCAGTTGGCAAGTCATTCGGCAAGTCGCTGGTGCCGACTTCCCTCGTCGCCGCGTTGTGCGCGACGCTCGCGTTCAGCGCCGGCGCGGCCAGCGCCGCGACGACCGCGCCGATCGGGATCGCGTTCGTCTACCTCGGCAACCCCGGCGACGCCGGCTGGACCTATGCGCATGAACAGGGCGTGAAGGCGATCGAAGCGAAATACGGCGACAAGATCAAGGTGACGCGCGTCGAGAATGTGCCGGAATCGGCGGATTCGGAGCGCGTGTTCCGCGACCTCGCGAACAAGGGCAACAAGATCATCGTCGGCACGAGTTTCGGTTTCCAGGATTTCGAACTGAAGGTCGCGAAGGATTTCCCGGACACCGTGTTCGAACACGCGACCGGCTACAAGAAGGCGCCGAACTTCGGCACCTATGACGTCCGGACGTATCAGAGCGCGTATCTGGCGGGCGTGGTCGGCGGGTATACGTCGAAGAGCGGCGTGCTGGGCTTCGTCGGCTCGGTGCCGGTACCGGAAGTGGTCCGCAACATCAATGCATTCACGATGGGCGCGCGCTCGGTGAATCCGAACGCGAAGGTCAAGGTCGTGTGGATCAACAGCTGGTTCGATCCGGGCCTCGAAAAGCAGGCAGCCGAAACGCTGATCGGCCAGGGCGCCGACGTGCTGATCCAGAACACCGACTCGACCGCGACCATGCAGACCGCCGAACAGAAGCACGTTCACGCGTTCGGCTGGGATTCGAACATGAAGAAGTTCGGTCCGCATGCGCATCTGGGTTCGTGCGTCAGCTATTGGGACGTGTACTACTCGCATCTGGTCGATCAGGTTCAGTCGGGCAAATGGACCAACGCGCCGGTCTGGTGGGGCATGAAGGAAAAAGCGCTGGATCTGGAAGACATCAACAAGGACGCCGTGTCGGCAACCGCGCAGAAGGCCGAAGCGCAGAAGCATGACGACATCCGCACCGGCAAGTTCGACGTGTTCGCCGGTCCGATCAAGGATCAATCGGGCGCGATCAAGGTCGCCGCAGGCAAGTCGCTGAGCGACGCGGAACTGTCGCGACTGAACTGGTTCGTCGAAGGCGTCGACGGCACGCTGCCGAAGTAATCTGACGGACGGGCATTCCCCGCCAGCACAATCATCAGAATAGACACACGAGGAGACAGCATGAGCCTGACCATCGCGCCGACGGATTCCGACGGCACGCCGACGTACCCGCCACAAGGCCTGACACCGACGCGCGAGCAGATCGTGCGTCATCTTGGGCATGCGAGTCGGGTGGCGGAGCGGGCCACGTTGATGGGACACCATCCGTTCGGCGCGATTCTGGTTGGGCCGGATCAGGAGACCGTGTTGATGGAGCAGGGCAACGTCGACACGGTGAATCATGCGGAGTCGGTGCTGGCGCGGGTGGCCGCGATGAACTTCACGGCGGAGTATCTGTGGGGATGCACGTTGTACACGACGGTCGAGCCGTGTTGCATGTGCGCGGGCACGGCGTACTGGGCGAACATCGGCCGGGTGGTATACGGGATGACCGAAGAGCGGCTTCTGGCCGCGACCGGCGACCACAGCGAAAACCCGACGATGAGCGTCTCCTCGCGATATGTATTCGATCACTGCCAGAAGCCAGTCGAACTGATCGGCCCGATCGAGGAAGTGGAAGAAGAAGTCATGAGCGTGCAGCGCACCTTCTGGACAAAGCGAACCCAGTAAAAAGCAGCCCAAAAAGACCCAAAAGACCCCAAAGACCCAAAAGCCGCCCCACCCGTCCTACGAAGAGTCGGTTGGTTCCAGGCGGCTTTCTTTTGCCTACTTTTCTTTGCCAAGACAAAGAAAAGTAGGTGCGGTCCCGCACAGGGACGATGCGTGGGGTGGCGACGCGAACGCGGGACGAGCGCCAGAGGCGAGAAAACCGACCCAGCGCAGAGAGAAACGCGCGACGCCAGCCCCAAACAAAAAAACAAAAAACAAAAAATCCAACCCATGCTCCGCTGCGTGGAATCCCATTCCGAAATACAATACCGCCCGTACCAAATAAAAACGCCACCCACCGCGCCGTACCACAAGCGCGGCGCGCGTCGTGCAAAAAAGCATCAAGCCAAGCCGTTCGGCAATCAGCAAAAAAAGCAGATCAGGGAGAGTAAGACAATGGTCCTTCGCGACCAGGCACAGCAGCGTTACGACTTGCCGGCGGCGATCCACGCCACGCCGCGCACGCGCCACGCCCACGCGCGCCGCATTCGATGATCTACCCGTCCGTCCGCGACTGGCTGTTCTCGGTCAAAACCTTCGCCGCCGCGATGCTCGCGCTGTACATCGGGCTGAAGATGGAACTGCCGCGCCCTTACTGGGCGATGGCCAGCGTCTATATCGTGTCGAACCCGTTCGTCGGCGCGACCCGTTCCAAGGCGCTGTATCGCGCGCTCGGCACCGCGCTCGGCGCCGCCGGCGCGGTGCTGATCGTGCCGCCCTTCGTCGAATCGCCGTTCCTGTTTACGCTGATCGTCGGTGCATGGACCGGCACCCTGCTGTTTCTGGCGATGTCCGATCGCACCGCGCGCAGCTACGTATTCCTGCTGGCCGGTTATACGCTGCCCCTGATCGCTTTCCCCGCCGTCACGAATCCCACCGCCGTGTTCGACCTGGCGATCGCGCGGACCGAGGAAATCACGCTCGGCATCGTCTGCGCGAGCATCGTCGGCAGTGTGGTGTTGCCGAGCCGCCTTGCGCCGACGCTGATCGAACGCACCGACGCATGGTTCCGCGACGCCGCCTTCTACGCGCGCGAAACGCTGTCCGGGCGGATTTCGGGCAAGCAGATTTCGGCGACGCGGCAACGGCTTGCGGCTACCGTCAACGGCCTCGAATTCCTGCTCAGCCAACTGTCTTACGACCACACCCGCCCCGACATCCTGGCGCGCGCACAAGCGCTGCGCGGCCGGATGCAGATCCTGTTGCCGGTGATGTCGTCGCTGGCCGATCCGCTGATCGCGTTGCTGGCGGATCAACGCCGCCGTCCGCCTGAAATGGACGCGCTGGTCGCCGACGTCATCAAATGGTTCGACCAGCCGATTCCCAACGCAAGGTACGGCGACCAGCCCGACGCCGATGCCGACGCGCTGCGCACGCGCATCAACGCGATGCAACCGACCACGCCGCAACTCGCCACCTGGGAAGGCGCGTTGATCTCGAACGCGCTGTGGCGGCTGCGTCAGCTGATCGACATCTGGCAGGACTGCCGGACCTTGCGCGTGATCATCACGCGCGAACAGGGTTCGTGGCGGCCGCATTTCCGCCACTGGCGGCTCGGCGGCACCGAACGCTTCTTCGACCGCGGACTGATGCTGTTTTCGACCGTCACCGTGGTCGGTGCGATTCTGGTCGCGTGCGGGATCTGGATCAGCTCCGGCTGGGCCGACGGCGCCGGCGCGGCGACGCTCGCCGCCGTGGCGTGCTGCTTCTTCGCGTCGCTCGACGAACCCGCGCCGCAGGTGTTCAAGTTCTTCGCCGCGACCTCCGTCAGCGTCGTGCTGGCCGGGCTGTACCTATTTGTCGTGCTGCCGCACGTCCACGATTTCCCGATGCTCGTGCTGCTGTTCGCGGGGCCGTTCATCCTGGTCGGCACGATGATTCCGCGTCCGCAGTTCAATATGGTGACGATGCTGACCGCCGTGAACACGGCCACTTTTATCAGCATCCAGAACGCCTACGACGCCGATTTCCTGGTGTTTCTGAACAGCAATATCGCGGGCGTCGCCGGTTTGCTGTTTGCATTCCTGTGGACCAAGGTGACCCGCCCATTCGGCGCGGAACTCGCGGCCGCCCGGCTGCTGCGCTCCACGTGGGCGGACGTCGCGCTGAGCGCATCGACTGCGCCGCTTCTCGATCAACGCAACTTCTACGCGCGCATGCTCGACCGGTTGATGCAGCTGATTCCACGGCTCGCCGCGACCGACGATCACCGGCATCCGTCGATCGAAAGCTTTCGGGATATGCGCGTCGCGCTGAACGCGCTGGATCTGCGGCGCTCGCGGCGCAAGCTGAGCGGCGACGTGCCCGACGCGATCGACCGCGTGCTGGCCGATGTCAGCGCCTATTTCCAGCACAACGTCGAGCGGCGCAGCCGCCAGACCGTGCCGCCGGAACTGCTGACGACCATCGACCGCGCGGTGGCCCGCGTGACCGCCGAAGGTCTCGCCCGCGAAGCCGCAGGCGACAATCTGCCGACCGATGCCGACACCGGCCCCGGCACCCTCGATTACACCGACGCCGACGCGCCCGGCGCGACCAGCAACACGCAACGCTGGCTGCGCGACGCGCTGCATGCGCTGATCGGGATGCGTCTGTCGCTGTTCCCGGCCGCATCCGGCGCGCCGCTTCCGCCGAACGGAGGGACCGCCGCATGAAATCCCAGCCCGTCTATCCGATGTCCCTTCTGTCTTTAGCGTTACACACCCCCCGATGATCGGCGAAATCGATATCTTTGGCGTCTTTGTCCCCGCCGTGCTCGTGCTGATGCTGGTCGCGTACCTGATCAATATCGCCGTGCGCGCCGTGCTGGGGCGTGTCGGCCTGTACCGTTTCGTCTGGCATCGTTCCATTTTCGATCTCGGCATCTATGTTCTGGTGCTGGGCCTTGTCGTTGTCGTCTCGCATCGATTCTTAACGTGAAAAAAACCTGGTTCTCCGTCGGGCAGATTCTTCTGACCCTGATCGTCGTCGCGATCGCCGCCGTCGTGCTGTGGAAGATGGTCGACTACTACATGTACACGCCGTGGACGCGTGACGGTCACGTGCGCGCCGACGTGATTCAGGTCGCGCCCGACGTGTCCGGGCTGATCACCCGCGTCGATGTGGTGGACAACCAGCAGGTCAAGCGCGGCCAGATCCTGTTCGTGATCGATCAGGCGCGCTACGCGCTGGCGCTGCGTCAGGCGCAAGCCACGGCATTGCAACGGCACGCCACGCTCGATCAGGCACGCCGCGAAGATGCGCGCAACCGCACGCTCGGCAACCTGGTCGCGGCCGAAGTCGGCGAAGAAAGCCGCTCGCGCGTACAGACCGCCGAAGCCGCGCTGGCCGACGCCGACGTCGCGATCGACACCGCGAAGCTGAATCTGCAACGCACGACCATCGTGAGTCCGGTGGACGGCTATCTGAACGACCGCGCGCCGCGCGTCGGCGAATTCATCGCGGCCGGGCGAGCGGTGTTGTCGGTGGTGGATATGAACTCGTTCCGCGTCGACGGGTATTTCGAAGAAACCAAGCTGCGCGGCATCGATATCGGCCAGGCTGTCGATATCAAGGTGATGGGCGAGCCGAAAGTGTTGCGCGGTCACGTGCAGAGCATCGTCGCTGCAATCGAGGACCGCGACCGCAGCCAGAGTTCGAATCTGCTGCCGAACGTGAATCCGGCGTTCAGCTGGGTCCGGCTCGCACAACGGATTCCCGTGCGCGTCGCGCTCGACAAAATCCCGAGCGACTTCCGGATGATCGCCGGACGCACGGCGACGGTATCGGTGCGCGGTCTCGGACCGTCGATCGGTCATCAACCGGCGTCCGGCGCGGCCGCGTCGGGCGGCGCGAGCGCGAGCGCGGCTCAAGGTGCGAGCCAGCCTGCGACGATGGAATCGCCGGCGTCCGCCATGCGCGCGCCCGCGTCCGCCACCCACGCAACGTCGGGCGCTGCGCAATGAAGCGGACCGCCCTGCTGTCGAACCCGCCGGCCGGCGCAGCGTCGTCTGCACGCCGGTCGCGACCATCACGAACGGCACGAACGCCGTGGATGCCGGTCGCCGCGCTTGCGCCGCTGCTGGTTGCATTGAGCGCCTGCACGACCGTCGGGCCGAACTATTCGCTGCCGAACGACGCCGCCGTCAACGCGCCTTACGCGAACGCGCCGATCGTCGGTGCGGACAGCGCGCCCGTCACGCAACAGCCGGTGCCGGCGAACTGGTGGCAACTGTACGACGATCCCGCGCTCAACGAACTGGTCACCGACGCGCTCGCGTCGAACACCGACCTGCGCGTCGCCGCCGCCAATCTGGCGCGCTCGCGCGCCGCGCTGCAAGTGGCGGATTCGCAGGGCGGATTCTCCGGTAGCGCGTCGGCAACATTCGAGCGCGCTCAGGAATCGGCCGAGCAATATCTGGAATTCAGCAAGTTGCCGGTCGACAACCTCGGCGACGTCAACCTCAGCGTGTCGTACGAATTCGATCTGTTCGGCAAGCTGCGACGCGGCGTCGAAGCCGCGCGAGCGGACTCCGACGCGGTCGTCGCCGCTGGCGATCTGGCGCGCATCACGGTCGTCGCCGATGTGGTTCGCGCGTATATCGAATCGTGCTCGGCCGCCGAAGAACTGACGATCGCGCGGCAATCGCTGGCGTTGCAGAAGCAGCGCGTGTCGCTGTCGCAGCGTCTGCGCGACGTTGGACGCGGCAATCAGACCGAAGTGACGCGCGGACAGACGCAAAGCGACACGCTCGCCGCCGATATTCCGCGCTTCATCGCGCGCCGCCAGATCGCGCAATATCAACTGGCGATGCTGCTCGCGCGCGCGCCGGCCAATTTGCCGCCCGCCGCGCTGAGTTGCACGAAGCTGCCGCAGTTGCGTCAGCCGATTCCGGTCGGCGACGGCGCGGCGCTGCTCAAGCGCCGTCCCGATGTGCGCCAGGCGGAGCGCCAGCTGGCGGCCGCAACCGCGCGGATCGGCGTCGCGACCGGCGCGCTGTATCCGTCGATCTCGTTCGGTGCATCGACGGGCCTGGTCGGTTTGCTCGACGACTTAGGCACGTCGCCGACCGCGCGCTGGAGCTTCGGTCCGCTGCTTAGCTGGACCTTCCCGGCAAACGGTCAGCGCGCGCGCGTGCGTGAAGCGGAAGCATCGACCGCGGGCGCGCTCGCGCACTTCGACGGCGTCGTGCTGAACGCATTGCGCGAAACGCAGACCAGTCTCGCGACCTACGCCGCCGACGCGCAACGCGCCGATGCGCTGCAATCGGCGCACCGCTCGGCCATCCAGTCCGCCGACGAAACCCATCGTTTCTATCGCGCGGGCCGCGAATCGTATCTGTCCGATCTGGACGCGACGCGCACGCTGACGTCGGTCAGCGCGCAGGTTGCGGCCGCCGAAGGCCAGGTCGCCGTCGATCAGGTCAATCTGTTCCTCGCGCTCGGCGGCGGTTGGGAAAACAGCGCGGCGACGCCGGGCGCGGCGGCAGTTCCTGCCGCGGCTTCCGCTGCGGTTTCCGGCGCAGCCGTCCAGACGGGCGAATCGCCTGCCGTCACAAAAGATTCAGCAAAATAATATCGATCAGGCGTGCGATTAATCGTTCGCCTGATTACCGCGCAATTCACGCTGTTATAGCGGTATTTGCGCTTTCTGGATTAAGCATTACGCGGTGGATAATTGCCTGTTTAGCGGGCAATTCACCTGCGACGCGTTATTGCGATTCACCGCCATTACCGCCCGGCACAAGCGGTATTCAATGGCCCATTCAGCATCGATTCATTCTCCCGGAAAGAAAAAGTAATTGATTTTCCTTATGGGACGGGCGATTCCAGTGTATTCTTTCGCCATCACAAACGTATGACGAATTATAAATAATGGCTCAAGAAGCATTCTTTATGGCACGTCACAGCGCAGTTGCGTTGCTGGTGATGACCCGTAAATCGTTATTCGAAAGAGTGGGTGCCGCGGTCGGAACCGACCGGAATCAACTCGAAGACCGTTTAACCAAAGTCGAGCAACTGGTGCTCGACGTACGCGCGTGCCGCGTCGATTCGTTCGAAATGCCCACCAGCCTCGCCTACGTCACGATTTCCGCCGGTTGACCCGCGACATTCCGCTTTCGTCGCCTTCCGCTCGTACCCGGCCTCTCGTCTCAACCTTCCAGCATCACCCGCCCTTCTGTCCCGCTTCACGTCGTTCCGCTCGTCTCGCCTGACTTCCCGCCGCGTTAGCACCTTGGCGCGCCGCGATCCGTGACACCGCTGTTCAGGCGATGTGTTCCGTTTCAGCACACGTGATACACCCGGCGCGCCGTCGCGACACACATTTCCCGTTGCGCCTGCACACGCTTGCATCGATCCGCGCGCGCCGCCGGTTCCGTCAACACGTGGCCACGCGTCGCGCGTCATCGCGGCCGCGCACCCCGCCGCCGTCCGCAAGCGCGCTGGCACGCATCTCGCACTCATCGTTCCCGCCTGCATTGGCAACCGCTGCGGCGGTCATTCCACAACATGCGAGGAGCACGCACATGAATCATGCAGAAATGCAGTATCTGCCGACTGAATTCCCGTTCAAATCGCAGTACGACAACTTCATTGGCGGCAAGTGGGTCGCACCGCTCGACGGCGAGTATTTCGACAATATCTCGCCGATCACCGGCCGGCCGTTCACGAAGGTGGCGCGGTCGAAAGAAGCGGACATCAATCTCGCGCTCGACGCCGCGCACGAAGCGCGCGTCGCCTGGGGCAAGACCTCGGTGACGGAGCGCTCGAACCTGTTGATGAAGATCGCCGATCGCATCGAAGCCAACCTGCAACGCCTCGCAGTCGCGGAAACCATCGACAACGGCAAGCCCTTGCGCGAAACGATGGCCGCCGATATCCCGCTCGCAATCGACCACTTCCGCTACTTCGCGAGCGCCGCGCGTTCGCAGGAAGGCTCGCTCTCCCAGATCGATAACGACACGGTCGCGTATCACTTCCATGAACCGCTCGGCGTGGTCGGCCAGATCATTCCGTGGAATTTCCCGATCCTGATGGCGACGTGGAAGCTTGCGCCCGCGCTCGCGGCCGGCAACTGCGTCGTGCTGAAACCGGCCGAACAGACGCCCGCGTCGATTCTGGTGCTGGTCGAACTGATCCAGGATCTTCTGCCGCCCGGCGTGTTGAACGTGGTCAACGGCTTCGGACTCGAAGCGGGCAAACCGCTGGCGTCGAGCAAGCGGATCGCCAAAATCGCGTTCACTGGCGAAACCACCACCGGCCGCCTGATCATGCAGTACGCCAGCCAGAACATCATTCCGGTCACGCTGGAGCTCGGCGGCAAGAGCCCGAACATCTTCTTCGCCGACGTGATGAACGCCGACGACAGTTTCTTCGACAAGGCGCTCGAAGGCTTCACGATGTTCGCGCTGAATCAGGGCGAAGTCTGTACGTGTCCGTCGCGGGTGCTGATCGAGGAAAGCATTTACGACCGTTTCATCGAACGGGCGTTGAAGCGCGTCGCGGCGATCGGTCAAGGGCATCCGCTCGATCCGAAGACGATGATCGGCGCGCAGGCGTCGCAGGAACAGCTCGAAAAAATCCTGTCGTATATCGATCTCGGCAAGCAGGAAGGCGCGCAATGCCTGACCGGCGGCGAGCGAAACGCACTGCAAGGCGAACTCAGCGAAGGCTATTACGTGAAGCCGACCGTGTTCCGCGGTCACAACAAGATGCGGATTTTTCAGGAGGAAATCTTCGGACCGGTGGTCTCGGTGACGACGTTCAAGAACGAAGCCGAGGCGCTCGATATCGCCAACGACACGTTGTACGGTCTCGGCGCGGGCGTCTGGACGCGCGACGGCACGCGCGCATATCGCTTCGGACGCGAAATCCAGGCGGGTCGCGTGTGGACCAACTGCTATCACGCGTATCCGGCGCACGCGGCATTCGGCGGTTACAAGCAATCGGGCATCGGACGTGAGAATCACAAGATGATGCTCGATCACTATCAGCAAACGAAGAACCTGCTGGTCAGCTATAGCGACAAACCGCTCGGGTTCTTCTGACGCGTTCTGATCGAGTCTGATGTCTTCTGATCCCGTCTGATTTCTGGACGTGTTGTGCGGCGGATCGCGCAAGCGATTCGCCGCGTTACTTTCCGAGGCACCGTCATGGGCGACACCGACAACGCAGTGACCCAGCGCGTGGTGGCGACACCCGCCGCGATCGCGCTGATCGAAAAACTGAAAGCGCAGCACGGCGACCTGCTGTTTCACCAGTCCGGCGGCTGCTGCGACGGCAGCGCGCCGATGTGTTTTCCGCTGGGCGAATTCATGGTCGGCTCATCGGACGTAAAGCTCGGCGAGATTGGCGGCGTGCCGTTCTACATGAGCGACTCGCAATTCGAGTACTGGCAGCACACGCAACTGATCATCGACGCCGTGCCCGGCAACGGCGGGATGTTTTCGCTCGAACGTCCGACCGGTCTGCGCTTTCTGACGCGCTCGCGCCTGTTCGACGACGTGGAGTCGGCATGGCTCGACGCGCATCCGGTCGAGCGCGTCACGAACTGACGGTGATCCAGGTGGTAGAGTGTGTCGATCTACGGAATGCCGTGCGGACCGGATGGGCGTCGAACCCGCGCATCCGGACGTCGTGTCTTCGCAAAGCGCTGCCATGAAGTGGCGCGCGAAGCTCACGAGCCGCCACGGCCAACGGAGGAGACGCATGGATTTCAACCGCGCTGTTGCGGGCCGCACGCTTGCGCTATCGGGCGCGAGTACGGGCGCGAGCATGACGCTCGACGTCATCCGTCAATCGCACGAGCGTTCGCGCAGCTTCGGCCTGTCGGACGGCATGCGGCCGGATTATCGTCTGCTCGACACCGCCGACCTCGCCATCAAACGCGACCAGAACCGCTGCCTGTGCGCGCATGCGCTGCCGGTGATGGAAACGCTGTATGGCCAGATCGCCAACACGCACAGCATGGTCGCGTTGACCGACGCGGACGGCCTGATCCTCCACTCGCTCGGCGACGACGATTTCCTGGCGCGCGCCGAACGCGTGGCACTGCAACCCGGCGCGCTGTGGAGCGAAGCGCATCAAGGCACCAACGCCATCGGCACGACGATTGCCGCCGGTCTCGCCACCACCGTACTCGGCAACCAACACTATCTGCGCGTGAACCGCTTTCTCGCGTGTTCGAGCGTGCCGATCCTCGATCCGTTCGGCGCACTGCTCGGCGTGCTCGATGTGACGGGCGACAGCCGCAACCATCATCAGCACACGATGGCGCTCGCGAAGATGTCCGCGCAAATGATCGAAAATCATCTGTTCACGAGCGCCTTTCCCGACGCGTTATGCATTCATTTTCACGGCCGGCCCGAGTTTCTCGGCACGTTGATGGAAGGCATCGCCGCGTTCACGCCGGACGGCCGCTTCGTCTCGGCGAACCGTAGCGCGCAGTTCCAGTTGGGTTTGTCGCTGGCGGCGTTGCGCGCGCATACGATGTCGTCGCTATTCGATCTGTCGCACGGCGAACTGCTCGCACAGATGCGTCACCGTGCAGCGCGCGAACAGCCGATGTCGCTGTGTCTGCACAGCGGCGTCAGCGTATTCGCGAACGTGATGTGGCGCCGCGCAACTTCCGTGACGCTCGACGAAGCCACGCCGCGCGAGCCGCATCCGGTTGCGCCGGTACGATCGGCGGTTGCGGCTACGTCGTCGGTCAAGCTGTCCGGCTTGCGCTATCTGATGACAGGCGACGAACGGGTCGCCACGCTGGTCGAACGCGTGCGCAAAGTGATCGGCAAGGACATCGCGCTGTTGATCGGCGGTGAAACCGGCACCGGCAAAGACGTGCTGGCGCGCGCGGTCCATCGCGATTCGCCGTGCGCGGACGGCCCGTTTATTGCCGTCAACTGCTCCGCGATTCCCGATTCGCTGATCGAAGCCGAACTGTTCGGTTACGACGAAGGCGCGTTCACCGGCGCGTCGCGACGCGGCGCGCCCGGCAAGATCCTGCAAGCCGACGGCGGCACGCTGTTCCTCGACGAAATCGGCGATATGCCGCCATCGCTGCAAACGCGTCTGCTTCGGGTGCTGCAGGAACGCACGGTGACGCCGCTCGGCAGCACGCGCGTGATTCCCGTCGAGTTCTCGCTGATTTGCGCGACCAATCGCAATCTGCGCGACGGCATCGAGCGCGGCGCGTTTCGCGAAGACCTGTATTACCGGATCAACGGCATGAACGTGACCTTGCCGCCGCTTCGCGAACGCACCGATCTCGCCGCGATCGTCGACAAGATCCTGCGCGCGGAGCGAAGTGGCGAAACGCCGGGCGCGGCGGCGGTCACGTTGTCGCCGGAGGTGATGGCGGCTTTCGTCCGACATCGGTGGCCGGGCAACGTGCGTCAACTCGCGAACGTGCTGCGGACTGCCTGCGCAATGCTCGACGACGGCGAAACCGTGATACGCGACGAGCATCTGCCGCAAGACTTCTTCGACACGCCGGGCGCTCGTCGCACGGACGTCGATGCCGGCGATACCGCGCCGGACCTGGCCGCGTCGCCTGTCTTGCAGAATGCGACAGCGCGGCTCGACGAACTCGCGCTGTCGGCGGTGGCGTCGGCGCTGGAAATGCATCGCGGCAACGTGTCGGCGGCGGCGCGGATGCTGGGCGTCTCGCGCAACACGTTGTACCGGAAGATGAGCGCGTTAGGCGCGAAGCGCACGCGTTGAGCCGCGTGCGGATAACGACGCCTACACCAACGCCTACAACGACGCCTTCAGCAACACCGGATCGTTGCGCCAGACGTCCGGGAACATCTTCTTCAGATAATCGACCTTCGGCATGTCGTTGACGACGATGTACGGATAGTCGGGATGCAGCACCAGGAAGTTCTGGTGATACGCCTCAGCCGGATAGAAACCCTTGTAATCCTCGACACGCGTGACGACTTTCGCCGGAAACACGTGCGCGCTGTCGAGTTGCGCGATATACGCCTGCGCGACCGTGCGCTGCTCTGGATTCATCGGGAAAATCGCCGACCGATATTGCGTGCCGTGGTCCGGTCCCTGATAGTCCAGTTCGGTCGGGTTATGCGCGACCGAAAAGAAAATCTGCAGCAGACGTCCATACGTGATCTGGGTCGGATCGAACGTAATCTGCACGGATTCCGCATGTCCGGTGTCGCCGCCGCTGACGGTCTCGTACTGCGCCGTTCCCGCCGATCCGCCGCTGTAGCCGGACGCCACCTGCCTGACGCCGCGAACGTGCTCGAACACGCCCTGCACGCCCCAGAAACAGCCGCCCGCGAACACCGCCGTCTCGCTGTGCTTCGTCGCGACCACTTTCTCGTCCTGCGCGGGCGCCGGAATTTTCGTCGCGTCTTCCGCCGAATTGGCGACGCGCTGCCACACCGCCGCGCTCAGCGCGAGCACGACGACGCCTGCCAGCTTTGCCTTCGATGATCGCGTCCAGCCGGATGTGCCGTGATTCGATAGAGCCATGATTGCCGTCCTTCAAAGGTTCGTTGATTCGTTACTGCATGATCGATGCGCGACGCTCGATGCACGACATCAAGCTCATGTACGTAGCGCCACGCGTGGCCGGATTCACGGCCGGTCAGCCGAAGGTGAACGCATACGCCTCGACGCCGGAATCCAGGAATTCGATGGCGAACGTGTGATCCGCGACGTCGCCGGTTTGACGGACCAGTTGATACAGCCGCTGTTGCGTGACCGTGCCGCTGCCGTCGGCGGCGATGTCGGTGCCGTGCGCGTTGCCGGGCGCCGCGCCGTCGATGCTCACGCGAAACCGCACCGGCTTGCCGTCGGCGCCCGGACCGAGCACCAGATGCAGATCGCGCGCATGAAAGCGGTAGACGATCTGGCCGTTCCGGGCGGCGAGCGTCGCGTGTTCGGCGCCCACGTTCCATGTACCGGCCAGTCCCCAATCGTTCACCGACGGCTGTTGCGGCGCGCGATACGCATGCGCCTTGTCCTGCGCTTCACCGCCCGGCGACACGAAATTCTCCGCGCGCTGATAGCCGATATAGGTTTCCGGCGACTGCATGTCGGCGTTATCGGCGGCGGCCTGCACGCCGGTGACTTTCATCGCGCCGCCGGTCGCATTCGTCAGACCGGTCGGGACTTTCGATACGTCCGCGTGACCGGCTTCGGCCAGCAGTTGCTGGATCACTTTCTCCGATTCCGCGTAATCGCCTTCACCGAAGTGGTGATAGCGGATCTGTCCTTTCGCATCGATGAAATAGTGCGCGGGCCAGTACTGATTGTTGAAGGCGCGCCAAATCGCGTAGTTGTTGTCGATTGCGACCGGGTAATCGATGCCCAGGTCGTGCGTCGCCTTTTTCACGTTGTCGATATTCCGCTCGAACGCAAATTCCGGTGCATGCACGCCGATCACGACCAGCCCGTCATCCTTGTACTTTTGCGCCCACGCATTCACGTACGGCAGCGAACGCAGACAGTTGATGCACGAGTACGTCCAGAAATCGACCAGCACGACCTTGCCGCGCAACGCCTGAGCGGTCAGCGGCGGCGAATTCAGCCATTGCACCGCGCCGCTCAACGGGGGCAGCGTGCCTTCGACCGGCAGCGCGGCCGGTGCGCCGCCGACGGCCTGCGCAGTGCGCATCATCGCGCCGCCCGACGCGCTCATCGTCGCGTTGCTGTCGGTCGGGATCGGCACGGCGGAATTGGCCGTCATCGCGGCCGTGTCGGCTTTCATCGACGGACCACCTGGATCCTGCGCACCGCTCGCATGGCCGGAGAGCCTATCGACGAGTTTCTCCTCGATGCCGCCGGTCGCGACGGTCGAGACCTTGGCCAGCACGCCGGTATCGAGCCCGAGGCTGATCGCGGCCACGCCGCACAGCATCGCCGCGCCGATCCCGCGCCGGACCCATTCGCCCGCGCCCAGCGAGCGCTTCATCGCGGCAAACACCCGGCCGCCGATCAGCAGCGCCACCGCCAGCGACGTCGCCGCGCCGGCCGCATACGCGATCAGCAGGAACGTCGTGCCGACGCTCGCGCCGCGCAATGCCGCGCCGGTCAGCACGAGACCGAGGATCGGTCCGGCGCACGGCGCCCACAGCAGGCCCGTCGCGATGCCGAGCACGAACGACGACCCGGCGCGCGCCGGTCGGCCGTCGGCCTGCGCGAATTCGGTCAGCCGGTTGCCGGCGCTGACGAACGGCTTCATCAGATGATCGGCGAGGCGCGGCAGCAGCAAGGTCAGCCCGAACACCGCGAGCAGCACGATCGCGGCCCAGCGTCCGACCTCGTTCGCCTGGGTCACCCAGCCGCCGCCGACAGCGGCCAGCGTCGCGACCAGCGCGAAGGTCAGCGCCATGCCCGCGAGCAGCGGCAAACCGCTGCGCGTGAAGGGTTGATCGGCCCGCGAGAAGACGAACGGGAGCACAGGCAGGATGCACGGGCTGAGAATCGTCAGTGCGCCGCCGAGATAGGCAAGGACAAGGAGAAGCATGATGGCGTCGGGTTCGTGGATGGGCGTGATGTCGGAATCGGGGCGTGCGTGACCTTCAGGACGTTCGGCGCGCTCAGGCGGCCGACGGGCGGAACGTCATCGCGAGGCCGTTCATGCAATAGCGCAGGCCGGTCGGTTTCGGGCCGTCGTCGAAAACGTGACCGAGATGACCGCCGCAGCGCCGGCAATGCACTTCCGTGCGGACCATCGCGAACGAGCCGTCTTCGCGGGTCGCGACAGCGTGGTCGAGCGGTGCGTAGAAGCTGGGCCAGCCGGTATGGCTGTCGAATTTGGTCCGCGACGCGAACAGGTCGAGCGTGCAGCCGGCGCATGCAAACACGCCCGCGCGGTGCTCGTCGTTCAACGGACTGGTGTAGGGACGCTCGGTGCCTTCTTCGCGCAACACTTCATACTGGGCGGAGCTCAGACTTTTGCGCCATTGCGCGTCGGTGTAGCTGACCTCGAATTTCGCCGCTGCGGCGCTCCCGGTGTCACCGGTCGCACCGTTCGAATCGGCGGCGGCCGATGGCGTGGCGGCCAGCGCGCGCCAGCCGGTAAGGGCGGCGGCGGAAAGCGCGGTGAGTGCCGCGCCGCCCGTGAACAGAAACTGTCTGCGGCCTGCCATGATCGTGTCCTCGAAGAAGCGTTGGAAAGTGAGGCGATCGTAGTCCTCGCGTGGTGTCGAAGTCCTCACGGAAACTTAAATTAAATGTGATAACTCGCGCCGCCGGAATCGCGCAAAATGCCCCTAAT
The DNA here is from genome assembly GCF_028283785.1 of Paraburkholderia sp. Taxonomy (GTDB): domain Bacteria; phylum Pseudomonadota; class Gammaproteobacteria; order Burkholderiales; family Burkholderiaceae; genus Paraburkholderia. Next base: position 137,163 of record NZ_JAPWKB010000005.1, read on the forward strand.
CCCGTCATCGGCCCGCATAGGGCGAGCCCAACCCGCCAAACCCGTATGGATCAACCGAAACGCGTTCTGATCGTCGAAGACGACGTCGATATTGCGAATGTGCTCAGTCTGCATCTGCGCGACGAGCGCTACGAAGTCGTGCACAGCGCCGACGGCAACGAAGGCTTGCGCCTGCTGGAACAGGGCGGCTGGGACGCGCTGATCCTCGATCTGATGCTGCCGGGCGTCGATGGTCTGGAGATTTGCCGGCGTGCGCGCGCAATGACCCGTTACACGCCGATCATCATCACCAGCGCGCGGTCGAGCGAAGTGCACCGCATCCTCGGTCTCGAACTCGGCGCGGACGATTACCTCGCCAAACCGTTCTCGGTGCTCGAACTGGTGGCGCGCGTGAAAGCGTTGCTGCGGCGCGTCGATGCGCTCGCGAAGGATTCGCGGCTGGATGCGGGCAGTATCGAGCTCGACGGCCTGTCGATCGATCCGGTCAGGCGCGAAGCGTCGGTGGACGGCAACCCGCTCGATCTGACGCCGCGCGAGTTCGATCTGCTGCATTACTTCGCGCGGCATCCAGGCAAGGTGTTTTCGCGGATGGACCTGCTGAACGCGGTGTGGGGCTATCAGCACGAAGGCTACGAACATACCGTCAACACGCATATCAACCGGCTGCGCGCGAAGATCGAAGCCGACCCGACGCAACCGGCCCGGATCCTGACCGTCTGGGGTCACGGCTACAAGCTCGCCAGCCACGCGGGCGGCGCACCGGCAGCGCACGATCGGGGCGCATCGTGAACCTGACACTGACCCAACGGCTGTCGATCGTCTTTTCCGTGCTGCTGCTCGCGTGCTGCGGCGCGTCGGCGTGGCTGCAAATCCGCTCCAGCGATCTGCATCAGAAAGAGGTGATTCAGGATCTGTCGCGCGATCTCGCCGCGCATATCGCGGGCAATTCGGCGTTGATGGACACGAACGGTTTCCGGCCCGACGCGGTGCGGCGGTTGTTCGGTCAATTGATGGTGGTGAATCCGAGCGTCGAGGTGTATCTGCTCGACAGTCAGGGCAATATCAAGGGACACGACGCGCCGGCCGGTCATCTGAAGCGCGAACACGTGGACGTTCAACCGCTGCGCCAGTTTATCGCCGGTGACGCATTGCCGATTCTCGGCGACGACCCGCGCAGCGCCGACGGCAAGAAGGTGTTCAGCGCCGCGTATATCCGCACGCCGGACGGCGCGCGCCCCGGCTACATCTACGTGGTGCTGCTCGGCGAAGCGCACGACGAACTGGCCGCGCGCGTGGCCGCCAGCTCGGTCTTGCGCAACACGTTGTGGTCGATGGCGCTGGTCGCCGTGCTGGGGTTGCTGGCCGGGTTGATGGCATTCGGTTTCATCACGCGGCCGTTGCGCCGTCTGACCGATGCGATGCGCCGTTTCGACGCGAACGGCGAGCCCGACCGTCAACCGGGCGTACCGCGCAGCGCGGCGGCCGGATCGCGCGACGAAATCGCGGTGCTCGAAAACACGTTCTCGCAAATGGCAACGCGGATCGGCGAACAATGGCGCGCGTTGACGCAGCAGGATCAGCAGCGCCGCGAGCTGGTCGCCAATATTTCACACGATCTGCGCACGCCGCTGACGTCGCTGCATGGCTATCTGGAGACGCTGTCGCTGAAGTCGGACACGCTCGAAGAAACCGATCGCAAGCGCTATCTGGCGATCGCGCTCGCGCAAAGCGTCAAGGTGGGCAGTCTCGCGCAGGCGCTGTTCGAACTGGCGCGGCTCGAACATGGGATCGTGCAACCGGCGCTGGAAGATTTCTCGCTGGTCGATCTGTTGCAGGACATTTTCCAGAAGTTCGAACTCCCCGCCGAAGCGCGCGGCATCCAGCTGCGCGCGGGGATTCCGCAGCGCTTGCCGAACGTGACGGCGGATCTGGGGATGATCGAACGGGTGCTGACGAACCTGCTCGATAACGCGATTCGTCATACGCCGGCGGGCGGCGTGATCAATGTCGATCTGGCGCATCGCGACGGCCGGGTGTCGGTGACCGTCAGCGATACCGGCTCGGGCATTCCGCCGGAGCGGCGCGCTGCGTTGTTCCAGCGGCCGTTCAGTTCGGCCGGCGCGCATCGCAGCGGCGGGCTCGGACTGTTGATCGTGCAGCGGATGCTGCAACTGCATCGCAGCGAGATTCACCTGGTCGATCGCCCGGGGCCGGGCACGGTGTTCCGCTTCGATCTGCCGGTGGCGGGAAGCGTGGTCGCCGGGTTGGTGGCGGGGCAAACGAGGGGGTAGCGGCCGCATCCGCGAGGATGTGCCGCCTTGGTTCCCTATTTCCGCAAGCCCGCCAGAATCCGCTTCTCCAGCGCCGAATAATCACCGCCGAAGTGATGATCGCCCTGCGTCTTGATCACGTCCACGCCGGTATTCGTCAACGCCGGACACAGCGTTTCCTTCTCGTTTTCGCCGTAGAAGCATTGCACGATCTTGACCGGCAGCTTCGAGAATTCCGGTTTGACCGGCAACGCGTTGTCGCTGGCGGGCATGCCGAGCCAGCCGCCCACGCGTATCTGGAAGTCGGCGTCGGGCGCGAAGCCCAGCAGCGAAATCAGCGCAACCTTGTCGCGGACCGCGTCCGGCAGACGGTTGTACGCGAACGGCATCACGTCGGCGCCGAACGAATAACCGACCAGCGCGACACGGCTCGCATGCCAGCGCGACGCATACGTCTGGATCACGCGCGCCAGATCGTGACTGGTCTGCGCGGGCGTCTTCTCGCTCCAGAAATACCGCAGGCTGTCCCAGCCGACCACCGACACGCCGTCCTTGCGCAAATTCTCGCCGATCGTCTTGTCGAGGTCGCGCCAGCCGCCGTCGCCGGACATCACGATGGCGAGCGTGCCGTCCGGATGCAACGCCGGCAATTCGACCAGCGGCAAGTCCGACACGTCTTCCTCGTTCGACGTCGCCTGATGCAGATGCGGCGTGATCAGCGCGACCAGCTTCGCCGGTTCGGCGTCGGCGGCCATGTTGGCGGCGGTTTCGACGAAACCCGGCAAACCCTTGCCGCGGCTCACGGTCGGATCGGGCGGGCACGGCTGAAAACGCGGATCGGCATCATGCGCGGCATCGACCGACACCGCGCCCGCGATCGTGTTCGACGGCGCCTGCGCCAGCACCTGCATCGCCAGCGCGGCGCCAGGGCCGGTGCCTGCGACGATCGGCGCGAAATACTGGCTCGATTGCGACTGGCGTTCCAGTTGATGGCTCACCGCTTCCGCATCGCCCACCAGTTGATGGCAGGTTTCCTTCTTCGCCACCAGATTCGCCGCATAACGCGCCGTGTCCACGCCGACCACCATCGCGCCGGCATGCGCGAGCGCATCGGCGGTTTGCCGGTCGGCCGTGCCCCAGCCGGTTTCGCGCGAAAACAGCACGACGAAGCCGCGCATCGCACCAGCCGGTTTCCATACCGACACATCGCCGTATCGACCGCCGGACACCGTGGTCGCGCCATCGGCGGATTTCGGTGCTTCGGCGGCTTGCGCAACCGGTGCGGCGAGCGCGGCCGGTTTGACGTTTTTCGTCGATGCCGACCCGACGTTCTGTGCGGCATCTGCCGCGACCATCGTGCCGATCGCACCTGCAACAGCGCACGCCACCACGCTCGCGGACGCCGCGAGCTTACCAATCCAATGCAATTTCATGAACGCCGGCCTCCCGCCAGCAACGACAGATCGGCGAGGGTAAAAAACACGCCGACAGAGCCGGAAGCCGCCAGATAGCGCGGCTCCCAGTGCGGCTGGAACTTGCTTTTGAAAGTCCGCAGTCCGCGAAAATTATAAAAACGGCCGCCGAAACGCCACATCATCCCCGCCAGTTGATGCCAGCGCGACGACAGCGGCGTCGGTTCCACGCCGGACAACGGCGCAACGCCGAGACTCAGCGACCGGAATCCGGCTTCCTTCAGATGCAGCGCCAGTTGCGTGAACAGATACTCCATCGCCACCGACGACGCTTCCGCCAGATGACGCATCACGCCGACCGTGGCTTCAGTGTTCATATCGGTGGTCATGAAGGTCAGAAACGCGACCGGCACACCCTGCTGACGCACCAGCATCACCGATTGCGCAAGCAGGTAATCGTCGGTGAACGCGGCGACCGAGAAACTCTTCTCGCGCGCGTCGCGCGTGCCGAGCCAGCCGTCGGAAATGGCGCGCAGCGTCGGCAACGCGTCCTGAACCTGCGCCGGTTGCAGCACTTCGACCGTCAGACCGTCGCGCTCGCCGCGCTTCAACGCATAACGCAGATGCGCGCGGTGCGAACCCTTCAGGTCGAAATCGTCGAGCACGACATGCGCTTCCTCGCCGAGCTTCATCAGCGTCAGACCGGCGTCCAGATACAGCGGCAGCGCGTTCGCGCGCACCTGATAGAACGCGGCGCGACCGCCGTGCGCATGCGCCATCGCGACGAACTGGGCGATCAACGCCGCCCATTCCGAACGCGGACCGACCGGATCGTGCAGCGCGGCCCACGTGCGGCCATGCTTGGCGTACATCAGAAACGCTTCGCGCGACTCGGAAAACAGGAAACTCTTGTCGCCCATCAGCGCGAGACCGGCATCGCTGCGCTCCTGCGCGCGGACGATCCGCGCGGCATCGCACAAGTCCTGCTGCGCGGGCTTCACGAAACGGCCCGGCGCGGGACGCAGCAACTGCCAGCACGCCAGCATCGCCGCCAGCACGGTCGCGGCCAGCGTCGCGCGCAACGCGCGCGGCGCGCGTTCGTCGAACGCGAATTGCCACCAGAGGTCGCGCGTGTACGGAATATCGCGGAATGCGAACAGCATCACCCACACCGCCAGCATCAACACCATCGCGACCGACACCAGCCAGCCCGGCGTAAAGCGCCATGCGAACAGCGACGAGCGACGGTTGAAGCGGCCGCGCGTCGCGAGCAACAGCACGATCAGCATGCCGAGCACGCTCGCTTCGACGAACGCCAAACCCTTCGCGAGCGACAGGCCGAGGCTCAACGCGGCCAGCGCGAGCGTCAGCCACCACGCGGCGTCGAGGCGGCGCATCAGCCCGCGCGCGACGAACAGCAGCAGCACGCCGACCAGACTGCACAGCATCTGCGAGCTTTCGAGCACCCACAACGGCAGCATGTCGCGCAGAATCGCGATCCGTTGCCAGAACGCGGGCGTCGCGCTGGAAATCACCAGCATCCCGCCGACGACGAAGGTCACGAGACCGAGAAACAGCGGCGCCAGCGACGACACGCGCGCGGCCCGATGCAATTGCAGACGGTCGTGCAGCGCGCGGCCTTCGAAACCGGCCAGCAAACCCGCCGACACGATCAGCGGCACGCCGAAGTAGATCGCGCGGTACGCCAGCAGCGCGGCGACCATGTCGTGCGTCTGCAAGCTGCCGCCGAGCGTGAACATCATCGCGGCTTCGAACACGCCGACGCCGCCGGGCGTATGGCCGATCATGCCGAGCAGCATGGCCGCGCCGTACACGGTGATAAACGTGATAAAGCTGACGTTTTCGACGTGCGGCATCACCGCCCACAGCGCGAGCCCGGCCGCGACGACGTCGATCACCGCCAGCGCGACTTGCGCGACGAGATCGCGTCGCGCCGGAATATCGAACGAAAGCCACGTCCAGCGGGTGCGAATTTCGCGCGTTTCGCGACGGCAACCGGCTGCCGCCAGCGCCAGCAACGCGAGCAGCACGATGCCGGCAACCTTCAGCACGACCGGCGGCAAATGCAGCAGCGGCGCGAGCATCGTGCTTGCGCAGACCATGCCGAGCGCGGTCATCAATACCAGCGCGAGCGCCAGCGAAACACTGGTGAACACCGTCATCCGGCCGATCTGCGCGGGCGTCACGCCCGAGCCGCCGTACACGCGCGCACGCACCGCGCCGCCTGTCAGCGCGCCGAAGCCGGTGGCGTTGCCGAGCGCGGAACCGGTCGTCGCACCGATCCACAGCGCGCCGCGCGATACCGTCGTGCCGACGTAGCGCAAGCCGACTGCGTCGCGCCCGACCAGCGCCACGTAGCTCAACGCGGTCGCGCCGAGCGAGCCGACCCATTCGAGTGCGGACAGATTGCGCAGATCGCGCATCACGGAGCGGTAATTGACGACTTCGGACAGATGCTGAAGCACCAGCAGCAGCAATCCGCAGACAAGCAGCGCGAGCAGCGGCGATACGAGGCGTTGATTGCAGGCGGCTTTCGACGCGCGATCCAGCAACGCGATGACACGGCTACGGTTGTCGGTGTTTCGGTCAGACATGTGTTCTTGCGGGTCCTGCGAGGGCTGGCCAGGGACGCTGACCAGAGGCGCATCGAGTGCGTGCGACGTCGTACTCTTTGACGATTACAACGGGATAACGGTTTTTTTGAGAAAAGGTTGACAGTGGACCGTTTAGTTAAGGGGCGACACCCCAAACTTCGCCCTTCCCGCTGCTATCTCGCGGCAACCCGCAGACGGGCCTGCGTCACGACATCGCTTGTGCGCCCGAGCTGACCCCTTCCGCGATAAAGCGTTCCAGCAGCCAGCGGGTCGCCGGGCCTTTACGCGACTCGAGCTTGTAGATCATCGAAAACGGGTAACGCAGATGGGTGCGGTCGGCCAGCGGCAGACGCACCAGCGCGCCGGTTTTCAGGTCGTCTTCGACGATATGCGCGGGCATCGAGCCCCAACCCAGTCCGGCGAGCAACAGACGGTGCTTGGCGTCGAGATCGCCGAGCCGCCAGGTTTGGGTCGCGTACACGCCGAAATTGCGGCCTTCGGTCATCCGGCTGCGGTCGGACAGCACCAGCTGGGTGTGCTCGCGCGCGGCGGACACCGGAATCGAGTCGCCGAATTGCGCCAGCGGATGACACGGCGCGGCCACCACTTCGAGCCGCGTCGCGCCGGCGGCGGCGGCTTCGATCGAATCCGGCCAGCTTTCCTGCGGGCCGGAAATGCCCAGACCGCTTTCTTCGTCGACGACCAGTTTCAGCACGCCGCCGAGCGCTTCCATTTGCAGCTTCAGCGCGACCGTCGGAAATTGCCGCGCGAACGCCTGAAGCACAGCCACCAGTTGCGCCGACGGATACATCACGTCCACCGCCAGCGACACCTCGCCTTCCAGACCTTCGGTCAGACCCGCCGCGCGCGCGGTCAGTCCGCGCATCAACAGATCGACGCGGCGTGCGTCGGTCATCATCGCGCGCCCGGCTTCGGTCAACACGGGACGCCGCCGCGCGCGCTCGAACAGCGCGCAACCCAACTGCGTCTCCAGCGTCGCGATCGTATAGCTGACAACGGATTGCGCGCGGTCGAGCGTCTCGGCCGCGCGCGAAAAACTGCCCGCTTCGGCAACGGCCAGAAAGACCCGCAACTGGTCCAGCGTAGGGGAACGATCACGCATGAGTATCGAAAATTTAGATATTAACGATCAAGTTTAAGCCATTGTTTCTGCGAATTGGCGTCCGTATAGTGCGACGCACACTCAGTGGAAACCCTTTATGACAACGCCCTCTGCCGCGACTGACGCCGCTTCCAGCCCGCCCAGGTACACGCGCATCGCGATGAGCCTGCACTGGGTGATCGCCGCGTTGATCGTGTGGGGTTTCGCGCTCGGCTGGATCATGACCGACATTCCGGGCTTCACACCGACCAAGCTTCGCTACTTTTCCTGGCACAAGTGGATCGGCGTGACCGTCCTCGTGCTGGCCGTGCTGCGCGTCGTCTGGCGCGCGCTGAATCGCCCGCCCGCGCTGCCCGCAGGCATGCACGACTGGGAAAAGCGCGCCGCGCACGCCGGTCACGCGCTGCTCTATCTGCTGATGCTGGCGATTCCCGTCACCGGTTATTTCTACAGTTCGGCCGCCGGCATTCAGGTGGTCTATCTGGGCGTGTTGCCGCTGCCCAAGCTGATCGGCGCCGATCCGGCCATCGCGCTGGTGCTGAAGAAAACCCACATCTATCTGAATTACACGCTGCTCGCGGTGGTCGCGGGTCACTTGCTGGCGGTCGTCAAGCATCAGGTGATCGACCGTCAGAAGCTGTTGTCGCGAATGCTGCCGTTTGGCCGCTGAGCGCCGCTGAACCCTTTTTCTTCGAGGCTCACCATGTCGTCTTCCCCACGCATCCGCACACTGCTCGCGCCGGTCGGCGTCATCGCCACGGTTGCCGCCATCGCGTTCAGCGCGCCGTCGTTCGGCGCCGCGGACCCGGCCAAAAACACCGTCACCGCGACCTTCAAACAGATGAACGTGCCGGTGGACGGCACCTTCAACAAGGTCAACGCAACCGTCCAGTTCGACCCGGCCAATCTGGCGGCCTCGAAAGCGCAACTCGACGTGGACGTCGCGAGCTTCGATCTCGGCAGCGCCGATTACAACGCGGAAGTCGCGGGCAAGGACTGGTTCGATGCGAAGGATTTCCCGCACGCGACCTTCGTTTCGACGTCGATCAAACCGGCGGCGAACGGCAGCTTCGCGGTCAGCGGCACGCTGACGATTCGCGGCAAGAGCAGCGCGGTCGTCGTGCCGGTGCAGTACCACAAGAACGGCACGTCGCAGGTATTCGACGGCACGTTGCCGGTCAAGCGCCTGCAATACGGCATAGGCCAAGGCGACTGGAAAGACACGTCGATCGTCGCCGACGACGTCCAGCTCAAGTTTCACATCGTGTCGAACGGCCACTGAGCGTCGCACCGGCACGCACCGCATTCCCGGGCAGCATCGCGCCGCCCGTCTCTATCACGTGATTTCCCAAGGAGTCTGAATTGAAGAAGCAACTGATTGCAGCAGGCGTGTTCGCCATGATCGCGGGTTCGGCAATGGCCGCATCGACCACGTACAACCTCGACCCGACGCACACGTACCCGAGCTTCGCGGCTGACCACTTCGGCGGCGTGTCGATCTGGCGCGGCAAGTTCACCAAGAGCAGCGGCGTCGTGACGCTGGATCGCGCGGCGAAGACCGGCACGGTCGACGTGACGATCGACGCAGCGTCGATCGATACCGGCAATGCGCCGCTCGACAAGCACGTGAAGTCGGACGCGTTCCTGGACGTCGAAAAATTCCCGACCGCGACGTTCAAGAGCAAGACCGTCAAGTTCAACGGCGACGTGCCGTCGGAAGTGGACGGCGATTTCACGCTGCACGGCGTGACCAAGCCGCTGACGCTGAAGCTCGATTCGTTCAAGTGCTTCATCAACCCGATGCTCAAGCGTGAAGTGTGCGGCGCGGAAGCCAGCGCAACCTTCAATCGCGCCGACTTCGGCGTGAACTACGGCGCGAGCTACGGTTTCAACATGACCACGCAGTTGCAAATTCAGGTTGAAGGCGTGAAAGCGGACTAACTCCCGCTGCTCCGCTTGAGCTGTCAGACGGCCGGTTGCACGGCTGTCGGCACGCTACAACGCCGCGCCGCCCCGACAGGGCCGGCGCGGCGTTGTGCATTCCGGCCCCCGTTCGCGAAAAGCGAAACATTCGTGACAGTCACAGAATCGTCACCAAGATTCAAGACAATCTGGGTTTTCCGCGCTGCTGCCGAATGACGATGTCCGACATTCGCTGCCACGCCGGACACCAATGCACTGATATTCATGGACGCAATGCTGCCCCTTCTGACCACCCATCGCGGATTCCGCCTGAAAGCCAGCGCCGAGCCGACGCCGGACGGCCTGCACGCCGCCGATCTCGTGATCGAAAAGCCGGGTCGCCCGGCACAGAGTTTCAGCGGCCTCGACTTCTTTTACGACGGCGAGCAGGCGCTCGCCTATGCGACGGCATGGGGACGCATCTGGGTCGATATGAAAGCCTGACGACACGCCGCCGATGAACCTGAATCTGGCGCCTGCAACCTACGGAGCCGACCGCTCAGGGCTCGTGTGCGGCTTCGCGTTTACGCCGGGCCGCTCCGGCACGCCGCTCGACACCGAGTCGGTGATCGAATGGCTCGCGCGCGATCTCGAACCCACCGGCCGGCCGTCGCCCGCTCGCGACGGCGAATTCCTGTGGCTGCACTTCAACCTCGCGCATGTATCCAGCGAGCGGTGGATGCACGCGCATCTGAATCTGCCGGAGAGCTTCTTCGACGCGCTGCGCGAAGGCTCGCACTCGACGCGCATCGAGCATGAACACGGTGCGCTGCTGGCCGTGGTCAACGACGTGATGTTCGATTTCGAGCACACGCCGTCGGAAATCGCGACGCTGTGGGTCTATACGCACGAACGCATCATGGTCACCGCGCGGCTCAAGCAGTTGCGCTCGGTGGACCGTTTGCGCGCCGCCGTGCGCGAAGGCGAGATGTTCGCCAGCCCCGCCGAACTGCTGATTCATCTGTTTCGCGATCAGGCCGATCTGCTGGTGCAGATCGTGCGCCGCAGCAGCATCGAGGTCGACCGGATCGAGGATCAGTTTCTGTCGCCGCGCAACTTCGAAAGCCGCCGCGATCTCGGCGCGATGCGGCGAGTATTGGTGCGTCTGCAACGTCTGCTCGCGCCGGAACCCGGCTCGATTTTCCGACTGCTGATCCGCCCGCCCACGTGGCTGTCCGCGCAGGATGTCCAGCATCTGCGCGATTCGACCGAAGAGTTTTCGCTGGTGCTCGGCGATCTGGCCGGGCTCGCCGAACGCATCAAGCTGCTTCAGGAAGAGATCGCCGCGCGACTCACCGAGCAATCGAACCGCACGCTGTTCACGCTGACGCTCGTCACCGTGCTCGCGCTGCCGATCAACATCATCGCCGGGCTGTTCGGGATGAACGTCGGCGGGATTCCGCTCGCCGAAAGCCGTCACGGATTCTGGGTGATGGTGGCCACCGTCGTCAGCTTCACGCTGCTCGCCGGATGGTGGGTGTTCCGCCGACGCGGCGGCCGCTAGCGGCAATCCACTGCCAGGCCCTTACGCGACCTTCATAAATATTACACAGGTCGCTGGGTATCCTTCGGCGTCATCGAGCCGGGCGTCGCGAGCGCCGCGTTCCACGCGGCATCATGCGACGTCACCCCGGCAAACTCCCACGATCCGATCGAGGCACCCATGTTCGCCAGGCCAGCGCATTGCCGCGCGCCGCTGCGCAAACGTTTGCTTTCACCGTTGAAAGGCGCATGCGTCGAAAACGGCACGCAGCTTTGCGCGTGCCTGTTGCTGTGCGCGTCCGTCGCCGCCTGCCACGACGACGCTCCGCCCGTCCGCCTGACGCCCGCCGCCGAAGCGCAACAACGCGCGCTGTCCGCACCGGACGCGGCGTCGCAGCCGATCACGTCTTCCGCTGTGTCCCCGACCGCCCCGGCCGATGCATCCGGCATCGCCGCCGACACGGCCGATGCCGCGTCCGCGTTGCCGCCGCTCGTCACCCCCGTGATTCACACCGCCGATTGAAGGTAGCAGACGTCAACCGAAGTCAACCGCTGCACACAACAAGGACTGAACCGACATGACCTCGAAGAATCGCCGTGAGTTTTTGCGTAACGCCGCGCAGCTGGCGGGTTCCGCCACCGCGCTGTCGATGCTGCCCGTGGGCATCCGCAACGCGCTTGCCATTCCCGCGAACAACGCGACGGGCAGCATCCGCGATGTCGAACACATCGTGATCCTGATGCAGGAAAACCGTTCGTTCGACCACTACTTCGGCTCGCTCAAAGGCGTGCGCGGTTTCGGCGACACGCGGACGATTTCGCTGCCCAACGGCAAGCCGGTCTGGTATCAACCGCTCGCCGCCGATCTTGGCTACGTGCTGCCGTTTCGTCCGACCGCGCCGAACCTCGGCCTGCAGTTCCTGCAGGATCTCGCGCACGACTGGACCTCGACCCATGCTGCGTGGAACGGCGGCCGCTACGATCAGTGGGTGCCCGCCAAAGGCACCACGACGATGGCCTACCTCACCCGCGACGACATTCCGTTCCACTATCAGCTGGCCGACGCATTCACCATTTGCGACGCCTATCACTGCTCGCTGATGGGCCCGACCGACCCGAACCGCTACTACATGTGGACCGGCTGGGTCGGCAACGACGGCAACGGCGGCGGTCCCGTGATCGACAATGCGGAAGCCGGTTATAGCTGGTCGACGTTTCCCGAACTGCTGCAGAACGCGGGCATCACGTGGAAGATCTATCAGGACGCGGGCACCGGTCTCGATGCGAACGGTTCGTGGGGCTGGACCCAGAACGCGTATATCGGCAATTACGGCGACAACTCGCTGCTGTACTTCAACCAGTATCGCAACGCGCAACCGGGCAATCCGCTGTACGACAACGCGCGCACCGGCACCAATGTATCGGCCGGCGGCACGTACTTCGATATTCTGAAGAAGGACGTGCAAAACAACACGCTGCCGCAGGTGTCGTGGATCGTCGCGCCGGAAGCGTATTCCGAGCATCCGAACTGGCCGTCGAACTACGGCGCGTGGTACGTCGATCAGGTGTTGCAGGTGCTGACGTCGAATCCGGAGATCTGGAGCAAGACGGTGCTGCTGATCAACTTCGATGAAAACGACGGCTTCTTCGATCACCTGTCGCCGCCGTTCGCAGCGGCGTCGGCGGCAAACGGTCTGTCTACGGTCGACGTCACCCACGACATCTACGCAGGCGATTCCGCCAATCCGTCGGGTCCGTACGGACTCGGGCCGCGCGTGCCGATGCTGGTCGTGTCGCCGTGGTCGAAAGGCGGATACGTGTGCTCGGAAGTGTTCGATCACACGTCGGTGATCCGCTTTATCGACGCGCGTTTCGGCAAGCAGCATGCGCTCGCGGAATCGAACATCACGCCGTGGCGTCGTGCCGTGTGCGGCGACCTGACGTCCGCGTTCAACTTCAAGAACCCGAACGACGCCTTCCCGACGCTGCCATCCACCGCTGCGTACGCGCCGCCCGATCAGACGCGTCACGCCGATTACATTCCGCTGCCGCCGGTAGTTCAGGCGGTGCCGAAACAGGAACCCGGCGTGCGCCCTTCGCGCTCGCTCGACTACGAACTGTTCGTGCAGGCTCGCGCGGTGACGCAAGGCAAGCTGCCGATCCGGCTGATCAACACCGGCAAACTCGGCGCGGTGTTTCTCGTCTATTCGGCCAATATCCTGCAAGCGCCGCGCAGCTATACCGTCGAAGCGGGCAAGCGTCTCGACGATCAACTCACGCTGAATCTGGACGGCACATACGATTTCACCGTGCATGGGCCGAACGGTTTTCTGCGCCGCTTCGCCGGTCAATTCGTGGCGACCAGCTGGTTCGGACACGACACCGCGCGTCCGGACGTCTCGGAAAGCTACGACGTCGCGAACGGCAATCTTCAGTTGCGACTCGCGAACTCCGGCAGCGACCGTTGCCGCTTTACGATCGCTAACGCGTACGACACGAATGCGACGATCCAGCATTCGGTGCGCGGCGGCGACGACGATCAGGTGTATCTCGACCTGCGCAAATCGTACGGCTGGTACGACCTGCTGATCACCGTCGATACCGACGCGCATTTCACGCGCCGTATCGCCGGCCACGTCGAAACGGGCCGTAGCAGCATGAGCGATCCGGCCTTGGGATCGTAAGTTTTAGCCCTTGATACAAGGGCTTTTGTTCGGGTGGATAAAAAAACGGCGCGATGTGATAAACACATCGCACCGTTTTTATCGACTGCGTTGAAACAGGCTTCCGGCGTCCCGCTTACTGCGAGAAATCCAGCGCCGCGGTCAGATCGCCCATCGACTTGCCGCCTGCCGCGACCAGTGCGTTGTCGCGCGAGACCAGGCCGGCCAGCTTCGGCAGCGCGTAGCGCGTCGTGATCAGACGCAGGATCGACGTCGTGTCGTATTGCGTGTGATCGACGAAGCCCTTCTTCGCGTACGGCGAAATCACGAGTGCCGGAATCCGCGTGCCTGGACCCCAACGGTCGCCCTTCGGCGGCGACACGTGATCCCAGAAACCGCCGTTTTCGTCGTACGTCACCACCACGACCATGTTCTTCCACTGCGGGCTGGCTTGCAGATGCGCAATCACGTTCGCGATGTGCGCGTCGCCCGACGCCACGTCCGTATAACCGGCGTGTTCGTTCAGGTTGCCCTGCGGCTTGTAGAAGCTGACGGACGGCAGCGTGCCGGCGTCGATCGTCTTGATGAACTCCGCGCCGTCCTTGCCGCCGTCGAGCAGGTGCGTCGCCCGATTGGTCGTGCCCGGTGCGAGGTCGGCGAAGTAGTTGAACGGCTGATGGTGCGTCTGGAAGTTCGGCGACACGTTCACGCCATAGGTCATGTTCGCGCGATCGGCCAGCGCCGCCGCCCACGAACCGCCGTACCATGCCCACGACACGCCCGCGTTGTTCAGCAGATCGCCGATATGCTGCTGCGTTTGCGGCGGCAGCACCGACGCCGACGTCGGATCGGCCAGCGTCGCGTCGCCGCCCGAAGCCGGCGACACCGAGCTCGGTTGATACGGCGGCTGCATCGTGTTGATCGCGTAGAAGTCAGGCGTCAGCGCGCCGGAATTCTTGAACTTCGGAATGCCCGTGATCGCCGAGGCCGGCGAATTCGACGCCAGCGTCAGCGACACGCCGTCCGGATCCACCGACGAGATCGAACCCTTCGCGACGCTGGTATCGGCGTTCGCGTAGAACGGCGTACACGCGCACACGAGCCATTGGTGGTTCAGGAACGAACCGCCGAACGCGCCCATGAAGAAGTTATCGGCCAGCGTGAATTGCTGCGCGATCTTGTACAGCGGCAGCTTGTCGGCGTTGGTGTTGTAGTGGCCCATCACGAGACCGCCCGAATCGGCCCACGCGGCGAACATGTCGTTCTTGCCGCCGTGAATCTGCATCTGGTTCTCGTAGAACCGGTGATACAGATCGCGCGTCGTCACCGACAGTGCCGTGTTGAAACCCGCGGCGTCGTCGATCGCGAAGGTTGCGTTCGCAAGGTTGTCCGTCATCGCTTCGGTGACGGCGGGCGTGATGCCGGTCGCGGTCAGACCGCCCCAGATCTTCGGCAACGTGCTCAGCACCGTTCCGTCGCGATCGAGTTGCTGCGCGCTCGCGGCCGTCACGCTCTGCAAGCCGTTGGCGTTCGGGAAATTGCCGTACAGATTGTCGAAGCTGCGGTTTTCGGCGTAAATGACGACGATGTTCTTCACCGACGTCAGGTCAGTCTTCTTGTCGGCGTTGCCGCCGCACGCGTACAGTCCGAAAGCGATCGACGCTGCAAGCGGAATGGCGAGCGCGAGTGTTCTGTTATTCATCGAATGGTCTCTGTCGTTGGGGAACCGGTGTTTTACAAATAGCCCGAATCAATCTTTCTATCGGATTACCGGTGGCGAAGTATCGCAATGCCATTTGACAGATCGATGTAATGTCCCTTTCATCGCGTAAGCATTCGTGCCGTTTCGTAAAATGTTTGCAAGCTTGCGGCGATGTCATGTCGCAGTCACATTTTCGACTTACGCTTCGGCTTCCTTTCTCTGGCCTTACGCTCATGCTGCGCTTTGCCCGATCGCTGATGCCCGCTCGTCATTTCGTCACTCCCACGGTTCGCCGGTCGGCCGCAGCGTCGGTCTTGATGACCGGCGCGGTCTCGATCGCGCTGCTCCAACTCGCGGGCTGCGATTCGCGCGCCGCGCAATCGAGCCCTGCCGCCTCGACGCAACCGCCCGCGATTCAACAGGTCGCCGCACCCGTGTCGGGCCAGACGCGCGCGCAGGTGTTCAGGCAGGTCAAACAGATGACGGTACTCGGCGAGAAGCTGTTCTTCGATCCGTCGCTGTCCGGTTCGGGCAAGCTCGCGTGCGCGTCGTGCCATAGCCCGCAACATGCGTTCGGGCCGCCTAACGCGCTGTCGGTGCAACTCGGCGGTTCGGATATGCGTCGGGCCGGATTCCGCGCGGTGCCGTCGCTGAAGTATCTGCAATCGGTGCCGCAATTCACCGAGCACTTTCACGACTCCGACGACGAAGGCGACGAAAGCATCGATGCCGGTCCGACCGGCGGTCTGACGTGGGACGGTCGCGTCGATCATGGCGCGGATCAGGCGAAGATTCCGCTGACCTCGTCGTTCGAAATGGGCAGCACGCCCGCGAAAGTGGTGGCCGCAGCGAAGGCCGCGCCGTATGCCGACTCGATGCGCGAAGCCTTCGGCGCAAACATCTTCGACGACGACGCGAAAGCATTCAACGCGATCCTGCGCTCGCTCGAAGCGTTCGAGCAGGCGCCGCAAGCCTTCTATCCGTACACCAGCAAGTACGACGCGTTTCTTGCCGGCAAGACGCAATTGACCGCCGCCGAAATGCGCGGCCTTCAGCTGTTCAACGACGAGAACAAAGGTAATTGCGCGTCGTGCCACATCAGCCAGCGCGCGAAAGACGGCACGCCGCCGCAGTTCAGCGACTTCGGCCTGATCGCGATCGGCGTGCCGCGCAACCGCGCATTGCCGATCAACAAGGATCCGAAGTATTACGACCTCGGCGCATGCGGCCCTGAACGTCAGGACCTGAAAGGCGACGCCGAGTATTGCGGGATTTTCCGCACGCCGTCGCTGCGTAACGTCGCGACGCGCAAGGTGTTCTTCCATAACGGCATCTATCACTCGCTCGACGAAGTGGTTCGCTTCTACGTGGAGCGCGATACGAATCCGGAGAAGTTCTATCCCGTCGTGCACGGCAAGGTCCAAAAGTACGACGATCTGCCGAAGCAATACTGGACGAACCTGAATACCGATCCGCCGTTCGATCGCAAGAAGGGCGACAAGCCCGCACTGGACGAAACCGAAATCAAGGACGTGGTGGCCTTCCTGAACACGCTGACCGACGGTTATCAGCAGACGAAATAAGCGTCGCCGCCTGATTTTTTGCCTGACTGCGACCCGCGACGTCGATGACGCGCGGGTCGTTTTCATTTGACGCCGACGGCGCTCACGCTGTATTTACCGACCGCCCTCACGCGCTGTGACAAACCGTCGCAGCACGTGAGGGCACGCGCTTTCCGCGACTTTCCCGCGCTTCCCAAGCCTTACTCAAAGGCCACCCCATCGATTTCCACAACGCGTCGCAAATCGCATCCCGTCGCGATACGCGATGCGATTTGCCGCATCCGCGTTCCGGGTCGAATTTCCCCGCTTGCAGCGTCGCCGAAATCCGATTATCTTCTCAACTACGATATGTAATGTCGTAGTTCAAATGAAATTCAGACGGCGCACGGTGCGCCACGCAAACCGCATTGGAGAGATGAAATGAAATCGTTCAGGTCAGTCCTCGTCGCAACGTCCGCAGCGCTTGCCGTTCTCGTCGCGACACCCGGCGCATGGGCGCATGGCGTCGAAGGCGCGCGCGAGCACATCACGCCGGCGTTCCAGACGCCGATCGTCAACGTGCCGGGCAAAACCATGACGGCGGTTGTCGTGGATTACAAGCCGGGCGGCGTGTCGCCGTCGCATCGTCATGGACAGGCATTCGTGGTCGGTTATGTGCTGCAAGGCGCGATCCGCAGCCAGGTCGACAACGGCGAATCGCGCGTCTACAAGGCCGGCGAATCGTGGACCGAAGCGCCGGGCGCGCATCACATGGTCAGTGAAAACGCCAGCAAGACACAGCCCGCAAAACTGCTCGCCATCTTCGTCGCGGACGACGGCGACAAAGACCTGGTGATGTGGGACAAGAAGTAAGCGCTATTCGCGTCGCGTGTCGCATTTCGCATGTCGCGATGCGCCGAACGAGGTCACTTCCAATTTTTTAAAGGCATGTCATGAAGCTGTTTCACGTCGACTCCAGCGCGAAGCGCGAGCACTCCAATTCGCGTGCGTTGTCGCGCCAGTTCATCGACACTCTGCGTCGGCAAGGGGTCGATGTGGAAGTCGATTATCTCGACGTCACCGTCGATACCCCGGCGCATGTGACCGAAGCATTCGCGATCGCGACTTACCGCGCGGAAAGCGAGCGAACGGCCGACATGAAAACGACGCTCGCCGCCTCCGACGCGCTGTGCCGGCGCCTGCTCGAAGCCGATGCTTTGCTGTTCGCTATGCCGATGTACAACTGGTCGATGCCGTCGGTATTCAAGGCATTTATCGACAACGTGACGCGTACCGGTCTCACGTACAAGTATTCGGCGGACGGGCAGATCATCGGTCAGTTGAGCCGCCAGAAAGTGTTGTTCCTGACCACGCGCGGCGCGGACTTGCGTGCGGGCAGTCCGTTCGCGTCGATGGATGCGTTGACGCCTGCGCTGAAGGCGTCGTTCGGTTTTATCGGCGTCGGCGAACCGACCTTCGTCGATGCGCAGCCGCTGCAATTCTCCGACCCGCAATCGCGTGCCGAAGCGTTGGTTCGCGCCCAGCACGAACTCGCCGACGTCGCCGCGCAATGGGCCGTCTGGGAACGCGAACGGATTGCCGGAAAAGAATTGATCGACGCGTGATACGCGTTTCGATCAGTAAAACGCGCCGCAGATTGCGGCGCTTTTTTATGGGTGTTTGCGGAGCGTGTCTGGACCGTGCGGGCATAAAAAAAGCGGCGCATGCGCCGCGATTCAAACCTCGCACTCACCGCGAACCGCTATTCGGCATCAGCCGATGCGCCGCGATCGCGCCGCCGGTTTGCCGACCGGCCCTTCAGCCACTTCACCACTTGCGGACCGTGCGTGCGCGGCGCCTTGGCCGTCACGCGCGACGATAGATCCGCCAGCGACTGCGCTGCCAGCGATTCGCGCATGCGCTTGTCGGCCTGCTGCATGACCGCGTGAATCGAACACACACCGCTCGTCGCCCAACCCGGCACGCTCTCGCCGAATACCGCGCAACGCCCGCGAATTTCCTTGCACTCGAACAGCGGCTTGTCGCCGTCGATGGCGATCACCACGTCGAGCACCGAAATCTCGCTCGCGGGACGCGCCAGCGCGACGCCGCCCTTCGCGCCTTCCGTTGCGATCACGAGGCCCGCCTTGTGCAGCTTCGTAAACAGCTTCGCGACGTAATCTGCGGGAACGCCCTGCAATTCCGCGAGATCGCGCACGCTCGCCTCGGGCGCGCCATCAGACGGCTCCGTCAGATACAGCAGGCAATGCAGGCCGTATTCGACCCCCGAACTGATATGCGACATGTTCAACTCCGACTTCAATTATCTAAGTTAGAGTACGCGTTTTCAGGCAACGGCGCAACGCCGGAAACAATGCTTCGACGCAGTCCTCGATGCGCGCCGCGCTCCCGCAGGCCCGCTCAAAAATCGCACGCACGTTCGATGTCCGACGACCCGCTTGCAGAGGGATTTGTTCTATTTCCTGCAAAGGCGATTCTCAAACGACACCCTTAACTAACTGGTGAGTACAGGGCAAAATGTCGCGCTTGAGCAGTGCGCGCTTCGGCCGCATTGAGAAATCCGATGTACTCGCGGTCCGCAGTGGACAGATGCCGCCGCGCCGGTCCAACAGGTCAAACGCCTGTTCGACATATGCACGCACACGGTCAGGGCATTTACCTGCCCGCTGTCCTACACTGATTGAACCCGCGACGTCCCCACACAAGAGCCATGACCCACACTCCTCAAGGCGAGCCGCCGGCTTTGCCCCCGAGCGCGCCATCCCGGCGTCAGTTCCTGATGCGCGCGGCGGTCGCCGTTGCGTTCGGTGCGAGCCTGACGGCCGCCGGTCTGCGTTCGCCGTTGCTGTCGAAAGCGTTCGCGGACGGCACGCCCGGCGCGGCAACCGATGCCGGCTTCGACACGTTCATGAAGGTCTCGCTGTATCTGACCGGCAAGACGTCGCTCGACACGGATCTCGGTCACGCGATCTACACCGGTCTGATCGACGACGACGCAAACTTTGTCAGCCAGTTGAATGCATTGAATGCGCTGCTGGCCGCCACGCCCACCCCGGCAGGCGACCTGCAAAAAACTCTCGACGACCAGCACGCCGACCTCGCGACCGTTCCGAAACGCATCATGCCCGCGTGGTATCTGGGCGTGGTGGGACGTGGCGCGAAGGCACGCACGGTCGCTTACGAGCACGCGCTGATGTATCCGCCGATCGCCGACGTGATCGTGATGCCGAGCTACGCCCGTGGCGTGCCCGGCTACTGGGCGCAGCCGCCGAAATTCTCCCATTCCTGATCAGAGTCATCCATGCCATCGAATCAATCTGCCGACGTCGTGATCGTCGGCGCGGGTATTGCTGCCGGACAGATCGCGCAGAAGCTCGCCAAAGCCGGCATCGATGTACTGATGCTCGAAGCGGGTCCGCGTATCGAGCGCTGGCGCGTCGTCGAAAACTATCGGAATTCGGCGTTCAAGTCGGATTTCCAGTCGCCGTATCCGCCGTCGGAACACGCGCCGCATCCGCAATATTCGCCGAGCAACGACTACCTCGTGCAACGCGGTCCCGAGCCGTATAAGGCCGGTTATCTGCGCGTGGTGGGCGGCACGACCTGGCACTGGTCCGCGCAATCGTGGCGCCTGCTGCCCAGCGACATGAAGCTGAAGACCCTGTACGGCGTGGGCCGCGACTGGCCGATCAGCTATGACGACCTCGAACCGTATTACTACGAGTCGGAAGTGGAAATGGGCGTGGGCGGTCCGGAGGATCTCGGTTCGCCGCGCTCGAAGCCGTATCCGCATCCGCCGCTGCCGTTGTCGGATTTCGATCGCCGCTTCAAGGAACTCGTCGAACCGGCCGGTTATCACCACGTGACCGAACCGGCCGCGCGCAACACCGCGCCGTTCGACGGCCGTCCGGCCTGCTGCGGTAACAGCAACTGCATGCCGATCTGCCCGATCGAAGCGCAATACACCGGCGAAACCGCGATCCGCAAGGCCGAAGCCGCGAAGGCGCGTCTGCTGCCGAACGCCGTGGTCTACAAGATCGAACACGACGCGCAAGGCCAGATTGCGGCCGTGCATTACAAAGACCCGAACGGCACGGAAACGCGCGTCACCGGCAAGCTGTTCGTGCTCGCCGCGAACGCGATCGAAACGCCGAAGCTGATGCTGATCTCGCAAAGCGACAAGTATCCGAACGGGATCGGCAACAGCTCGGACCAGGTGGGCCGCAACCTGATGGACCACCCGGGCACCAGCGTCACGTTCCTGTCCGCCGAACCGGTGTGGCCGGGCCGCGGTCCGATGCGTCTGTCGTGCATCAACAATCTGCGCGACGGCCCGACCCGCTCGGAATACTCGGCGATGAAGATCAACGTCGGCAACTATTCGCCGATGCGCGCAGTCACCGACTATCTGCTGTCGAAAGGCGTATACGGCGCCGAACTCGACGAGAAGATTCGCGACTACGCGTCGCGCTGGGTGGTCGTGAACAGCTTCTTCGACATCCTGCCGGACCCGGAAAACCGCATTACCGCGAGCACCGAGTTCAAGGACAAGCTGGGTATCGCGCGTCCTGAAGTGCACTACCGGATCGACGCGTACATCGACCGCGCGGCGAAGGTCGCGCGCGATCACTACGCGAAGATCGCGAGCCTGTTCGGCGGCACGGATATCCGTTACGACGACAAGTACTTCAACAACAATCACATCATGGGCACGCTGATCATGGGCGACGATCCGCGCGATTCCGTGGTCGACAAAGACCTGCGTTCGCACGATCACCGCAACCTGTTCATCGCGTCGAGCGGCACGATGGCAAGCGCGGGCACGGTCAACTGCACGCTGACGCTGTCCGCGCTGTCGATGCGTCTTGCCGACAAGCTCATCGAAGAAATGAAGCATGCGTAACGGAGCCACGATGCAAAACACACTCCAGCACCGCGTGCGCGCCGGCATCGCGAAATGGCTGCCGGTCGCGGCGCTTGCGATCAGCACGTTCGGCGCGGCGAGCGCCGCGCATGCCGCGAATCCGACCGATGCAGACCTGATCAAGCACGGCGAATATCTCGCCCGCGCCGCCGACTGTATCGCGTGCCACACGTCGAACAAGGCGCAGCCGTATGCCGGTGGCGTGCCGTTCAAAACGCCGTTCGGCACGATGTATTCGAGCAACATCACGCCGGACCCGGTCAACGGAATCGGCTCGCTGAGCGAAGCGGATTTCATCAGCGCCGTGCGCGAAGGCAAGTCGAAGGACGGCAAGCGTCTGTATCCGGCCATGCCGTACACGTCGTACACGCAGATGACCGACGACGACGTGCGCGCGATCCGCGCGTACCTGCTGACGGTCAAGCCGATCGCGCAGCAGCCGCCCGCGAATGCACTGCCGTTCCCGTTCAATCAGCGCTGGGCGATGATGTTCTGGAATCTGTTCAACTTCTCGTCGGGCCGGTATCACGCCGACACCACGAAGAGTGCCGAATGGAATCGCGGCGCCTACCTGGTCGGCGCGCTCGAACACTGCCAGGAATGCCATACGCCGCGTAACGTGATGCAGGGTCTTGGCAGCAAATCGCTGGCGGGCGCGCAACTCGGCAACTGGACGGCGTACAACATCACGTCGGACAAGATCGCGGGGATCGGCGGCTGGAGCGACGACGAGCTGACCGCGTATCTCGCCGACGGCGCTGCGCCCGGTAAAGCCAACGCGGCCGGCCCGATGGCCGAAGTGGTCGAGAACAGCACGCGCTTTCTAACCCCGGCCGACCTGAAGGCGATGGTCGTGTATCTGCGTGACGTGCCTGCGCAGAACAACGGCGAGACGAAGCCGCGCTTCGCGTACGGCGAGCCGATCCAGAGCGTCGCGCAGATTCGCAATCAGGCGCTCGACGTAATGGGCGGCGGTGCCACGCCCAACGGCCGCACGCTGTTCAACGGCAACTGCGCGAGCTGTCACGGCTGGAACGGCGCGGGTATCGGCGGCAAGGAAGCGGGTAACTATCCGTCGCTGCTGAACAACTCGGCCGTGGGTGCATCGACTGCGAACAATCTGACGATGGTGATCCTGCATGGCGTGAGCCGTGAAACGAATCATCAGCACATGATGATGCCGCAGTTCGCCGACCAGTTGACCGACGACGAAGTCGCGAAGCTCGTCAACTTCACGACGACGCAGTTCGGCAATCCGGCGGCCACCACCACCGCTGCCGACGTCGCGAAGATGCGCTAAAGCGCGTCGAACCGCGCGCTTACGATGCGCGCCAGTTGGGTTGTTGCCGTCGTAAGCGAGAAAGGCCGACCGGTTCAGGTCGGCCTTTTTCTTTTTGGGCGTGCATGACACGCGCCTGTCTGTTCCGCTTTTGTAGAAGATATCCAGTTGTCATTGAATCTGAAATTTCCGTCGCGCACCGTGTTTCTCGCGTTGTGCGCAACCGCCGCCAGCACACCGGTTTTCGCACAGAACAGCGTGACGCTGTACGGCATGGTCGATGAGTCGATCGTGTATTCGAACAACCAGAGCGGGCACGCGAACGTCTACACGCGTCAGGGCAACCTGATGGCGTCGCGCTTCGGTTTGCGCGGCACTGAAGCGCTGAGTTCGACGCTCAGCGCGATTTTCGATTTGCAGGAAGGCTTCGATCCCGATAACGGCGCGCTGGGATCGTCGGGTCTCGCGTTCAACCGGCAGGCGTTTTTCGGCTTGCAGGACACGCGCTACGGCACGGTCACGGCCGGTCGTCAGTACACGTCGTATTACCTGTTGCTGTGCTCGCTCGGACCGAACAACTTTCTGACCGGCGCCACCGGCGCGCATCCGGGCGATATCGACGGCCTCGACACGACAATCCGCTCGAACAACTCGGTGATGTACACGTCACCGACGCTCGGCGGCTGGCAAGCGAGCGCGCAATACGGCTTCGGCGGCGTGGCGGGCAGCATGGAAAGCGGCAGCACGATCAGCGCGGCGCTGCGTTACGACGGTGGTCCGTTGTCGGTTGCGGCGGGCTATCTGCGGATGAACAGCGTGTCGGACACGGCGACGACGACCCAAAGCGCGAGCGCGTCGTACGGGACGTCGGCGGTGAATGCCGGTTATACGTCGGCGCGCGCGGTGCAGCACGTCGCGGCGGTGGGCGTCTATCGTATCGGCGCAGTCGAACTCGGGTTGAACTACTCGAACGTCAAGTATCTGCCGGGCGGCGAATCGCTGTTTACCGATACCGCCGTGTTCAATACCTACGGCGCGTTGGCGCGCTATACGTTCGATTCGAATGTCGACGTGGCGGCGGGTTACAGCTATACGCGTGCATCGAAAGCCAATGGTATCGACGATTCCGCGCGCTACCAGCAGGTCTCGCTGAAAGAGGCGTATCACATGTCCAAGCGCACCACGTTCTACGCGTTGCAGGCGTATCAGCACGCCAACGGCAAGACGCTCGGCGCGGCGGGCGTATCCGACGTGATCGACGCGAATGCGGTGATCGGCGATTCGCAGAACTCGACGGCGTCGTCGACGGGCAATCAGTTCGTGGCGATGCTCGGCATGGCGATCAGTTTCTGACTAACGCTGCACACAAAAAAGCCCCGCGACAAGCACTTCTCGCGGGGCTTTTTTTAGTGCGTGGGTCTATCGCGACATCATGTGCGCGCCGACGTTGTGCATCACCCACAACGATCCACCGATCAGGATCAACGCGGTCAACACCGTGAAGCCGAACGCCATCACATTCCAGCGTTGCGCGGACGATGTGTTCATATGCAGGAAGTACATCAGATGCACGACGATCTGCACCAGCGCGAGTCCGGAAATGGCGAGCACGGCATTGAAACCGCTGAGCGCGTTGGTCAGCACGACGCCGAACGCCGCCGCCGTCAGGATCACCGACAGCACGAAGCCGACCATGTAACTGCTCACGCTGCCGTGACTGCCGCCCGCGTGGGAATGATGGGCATCGGCCATTACAGTACGCTCCCCAGATAGACGAAGGTAAAGACACCGATCCATACGATGTCCAGGAAGTGCCAGAACAGGCTCAGGCACGTCAGACGACGCAGCGTGCGCGCGTCGATCGTACGGCTACGCAGCACGTGGGCGGCCATCACCGCCATCCACAGCAGCCCGAACGCAACGTGCAAGCCGTGCGTGCCGACCAGCGTGAAGAACGACGACAGGAACGCGCTGCGGTCGGGTCCGTTGCCTTCGGCGATCAGCACCGCGAACTCACGCATCTCCAGCACCAGAAACACGACGCCCAGCACGAAGGTGACCGCCAGCCAGGTCAGGCACGCGACTTTCTTGCCCTTGTGCGCGCCGATCATCGCGAAACCATACGTGATGCTGCTGAACAGCAGCACCGCCGTTTCCATCGCGACGCCCGGAATTTCAAACATCTCGCGCGGATTCGGGCCGCCCGCGAACTGCGTGCCCATCACCGCGAACACCGCAAACAGCGTCGCGAAGATGATGCAATCGGTCATCAGATAGAGCCAGAATCCAAATACCGATTGTGACGGCAAGTGGTCCGCTCCGTGGTGCGCGTGGGCAACACTCGTCTTTTGCAACATCAGTCAGTCTCCATCGCGGTCACCTTGGCCGCATGCCGTTCTTCGATCAGTTGAACCGTGTCGGCCGGAATGATGTAGCCGTCGTTATCACCGAAACCGTGCACGATTACCGTCGCGATTACGCCGGTCAGCGCCGCGATTGCCAGCCAACCGATATGCCAGACGGCGGCAAAACCCAGCACCAGACTGAACATCGCGATCACGAAGCCCGCGCTGGTATTCGACGGCATATGAATGTCGCGATAGGTCGGCGTGAGACCCCACGTGCCGCGCGCTTTCATATCGGCGAACGCATCGAGCGCGCGCACGTCCGGAATCACCGCGAAGTTGTATGCCGGCGGCGGCGAATGCGTCGCCCATTCGAGCGTGCGGCCATTCCACGGGTCGCCGGTGAGGTCGCGGTTTTCAGGCTTGTTGCGGTTGCGAATACTGACGGCCAGTTGTGCGACCTGATGCACGACACCGAGCGCGACGAGCACGACGCCACACGCGGCGAGCATCATCCACGGATGCCACGCCGGGTTGTCGTAGTGATTCAGACGACGCGTCGCGCCCATGAAACCGAGCACATACAGCGGCGCGAACGCGACGCACATGCCCGACAGCCAGAACCAGAACGCGCGCTTGCCGAGCTTCTCGTCGAGCTTGAATCCGAACACTTTCGGGAACCAGTAATGCAGACCCGCCAGATAGCCGAACACCACGCCGCCGATGATCACGTTGTGGAAGTGAGCGATCAGGAACAGCGAGTTGTGCAGCACGAAGTCGGCGCCGGGAATCGCCATCATCACGCCCGTCATGCCGCCGATCGGAAACGTGACCATGAAGCCGAGCGTCCAGTACATCGGCGCGGTAAATTCGATCCGGCCTTTGTACATCGTGAACAGCCAGTTGAAAATTTTCACGCCGGTCGGAATGGCGATGATCATCGTCGCGATGCCGAAGAACGCGTTGACGTCGGCGCCGGAGCCCATCGTGAAGAAGTGGTGCAGCCACACCAGGAACGACAGGACCATGATCGAGCAGGTTGCGTAGACCATCGTCTTGTAGCCGAACAGCGGCTTCTTCGCGAATGTCGCGACCACTTCCGAATAGATGCCGAACGCGGGCAGAACCAGGATGTAGACCTCGGGGTGACCCCATGCCCAGATCAGGTTCAGATACAGCATCGCGTTGCCGCCGGCGTCGTTCGTGAAGAAGTGCATGCCGAGGTAACGGTCGAGCGCGAGCAGCGCCAGCGTGACGGTCAGGATCGGGAACGACGCTATGATCAGCACGTTCGAGCACAAGGCCGTCCACGTGAACACCGGCATCTTCATCCACGTCATGCCGGGCGCGCGCATCTTGACGATCGTGACGAAGAAGTTGATACCCGTCAGCAGCGTGCCCACACCGGACAGCTGC
Source organism: Paraburkholderia sp. (assembly GCF_028283785.1). GTDB lineage: Bacteria > Pseudomonadota > Gammaproteobacteria > Burkholderiales > Burkholderiaceae > Paraburkholderia. The sequence goes on from NZ_JAPWKB010000005.1 coordinate 163,918, forward strand.
AAGCTCCACAGGTAGTAATCGACGCCGACGCCCGGACTAAATTCGAGCTCCGACAGCGGCGGATACGCGAGCCAGCCGGTGGCCGCGAAATCGCCGATCACCAGCGAGATATTGATCAGGATTGCGCTGATCGCCGTCATCCAGAAACTCAACGAATTGAGAAACGGGAATGCGACGTCACGGGCGCCGATCTGCAACGGCACCATCAGGTTGAACAGACCCACCATAAATGCCATCGCCATGAAGAAAATCATGATGACGCCGTGCGCGGTAAAGATCTGGTCATAGTGATGCGGCGGCAGGAAGCCCGGCGCGTCGTAGGCGAGCGCGAGCTGGGCGCGCATCATCGCGGCGTCGGCGAAACCGCGCACCAGCATGATGAACGCGACGATCAGATACATCACGCCGATCTTCTTGTGATCGACCGACGTGATCCACTCGTTCCACAGATAACGCCATTTGCCGGCATACGTGATGCCGCCCAGCACGCCGAGCGCGATCAGCGCCATGAACGCGGCCGCGCCCATGATGATCGGCTGATCGAACGGAATCGCCGATAACGTGAGTTTTCCGAACATGGTTACTTTTTCACCTCACAGTTGGCGTCCGTCAGATCGAGGACGTTGCCGTTGTTGTAACGGGCCACGACGTTGCGGAACAGGTTCGGATCGACCGACGAGAAATAGCCGACCGGCGCCTTCACTTCGCGCTTCGACACCGCGTTGTAGCGGTTCATATCCAGGTGATCGGGAGACGCGCGCACCTTCGCCACCCACGCATCGAATGCGTCGGGCGTGGTGGCCAGCGTGCGGAATGTCATATCGGAAAAGCCCGCGCCGCTGTAGTTCGCCGACATGCCTGCGTAGTCGCCCGTCTGGTTGGCGATCAGATGCAGACGCGTCTGCATGCCGGCCATCGCATAAATCTGGCTGCCCAGTTGCGGGATGAAAAACGAGTTCATCACCGAGTCGGACGTGATCACGAAATTGACGGGTGTATCGACCGGAAACGCAATCTGGTTGACCGTCGCAATACCCAGTTCTGGATAGATGAACAGCCACTTCCAGTCGAGCGCGACCACTTGCACGGTGATCGGTTTGACGTCGGATTCGAGCGGCTTGTATGGATCGAGCGCGTGCGTGGTGTTCCACGTCAGCACCGCGAGAAACAGGATGATCAGACTCGGAACGGTCCAGATCACGATTTCGATCGCTGTGGAATGCGCCCATTTGGGCCGGTACTCGGCGCGGTGATTACGCTCGCGATAGCGCCATGCGAACAGCAGCGTCAACACGATCACCGGAATCACGACGATCAGCATCGCCCAGCTCGCGGTGACGATCAGCGACTTCTCGGCTGCGCCGACGCTGCCCTTCGGATCGAGCAGATCGAGCGTGCAGCCGCCCAGCAGCGAAGTCAGGGCAACGCCCGGCGCCAGCGCCGCTCTCTTCAGCGACGTCGCTCTCATGGCCGTTGCCCGCCTTGAACCTCTGTCACACATCTTTTCATTCGACGCCCCCCAATTAACAGTGGAGCGCATCATGGCGGCCCGACGCGGATTTGTTAATGCGCGTCCGTTCAAAAAAGACTTTTCGAATTTGTTGGCGTGTGGCATGACGTCACTGGCCGGATGGCCAGGTCCGTTTAGCCCGCAGACGACAAAAAGCCCCGCGAGAATCGCTTCTCGCGGGGCTTTTCGTGGAGTGCGCGGCGCGCTGAACTGCGCCGTGCGACCGGCGAACCGGTTTTAACGCGACATCATGTTCATCGCGACGTTGTGCAGAACCCACAGCGTGCCGCCGATCAGAATGACCGCCGTCATCACCGTGAAGCCGAAGGCCAGCACGTTCCAGCGCTGTTCCGACGACGTGTTCATGTGCAGGAAGAACACCAGATGCACGACGATCTGCACCAGCGCGAGGCCGGAGATCGCGAGCAACGCGTTTTCACCGGTCAGCACGCCGGCCATCACGAGGCCGAATGCGCCTGCCGTCAGGATCACCGACAGGATGAAACCGACCATGTAGCTGCCGGCGCTGCCGTGGCTCTCGCCTGCGTGAGAAGAATGGTGTTGTGCCATTTAAATCACACTCGCAAGGTAGACAAAGGTAAACACGCCGATCCAGACGATGTCCAGAAAGTGCCAGAACAGGCTCAGGCACGTCAGGCGACGCAGTTCGCGTTCGCCCAGTTCCGGGGCGCGGATCGCTTGCACGGCCAGCACCACCATCCAGATCAGACCCAGCGTCACGTGCAGGCCGTGGGTGCCGACCAGCGTGAAGAACGACGACAGGAACGCGCTGCGATCCGGGCCGGCGCCTTCGGCGATCAGGTGCGCAAACTCGCGCATTTCCATCACCAGGAACGACACGCCCAGCAGGAACGTCAGGGCCAGCCAGCCCAGCAGCGCACCCTTCTTGCCCTTGTGCGCGCCGATCATCGCGAAGCCGTACGTGATACTGCTCAGCAGCAGCACGGCGGTTTCGAGCGCGACGCCCGGGATTTCGAACAGGTCCTTGCCCGACGGACCGCCCGCGAACTGATGGCTCATCACCGCGAACACGGCGAACAACGACGCGAAGATCACGCAGTCGGTCATCAGGTACAGCCAGAATCCGAACACCGAATGCGACGGGACGTGGTCCGAGTCGTGGTGGTGCGGATCAGCAACAGTGGTTTTCTGCAACATCAGTTCTTCTCCAGCGCAGCAGCGATCCCTGCCGCATGCCGTTCTTCGATCAGTTGAACCGTATCGGCCGGAATGTAAAAGCCTTCGTTTTTGGCGAAGCTATAGCCGATCGCCGTCGCGAGGACGCCGACGAAACCGAGAATCGCGAGCCACCAGATGTGCCAGATCGCAGCGAAGCCCAGCACCAGGCTGAACACGCCGATGAAGAAGCCAGCGCTCGTGTTCGACGGCATGTGGATATCGCGGTAGACCGGCGCGACTTCCGCGTCGTGTTGGCCACGTTCCTTCATGTCGTTGAATTCGTCGAGGCTACGCACATGCGGAATGATCGCGAAGTTGTACGACGGCGGCGGCGAGTGCGTTGCCCATTCCAGCGTACGGCCATCCCACGGATCGCCCGAGAAATCGCGGTTTTCCGGCTTGTTGCGGTCGCGGATGCTGACCACCAGTTGCAGCACCTGGCAGATGATGCCGAGTGCGACCAGCACAGCGCCCACTTCGGCGATCAGCAGCCACGGATGCCATGCCGGATTGTCGTAGTGGTTCAGACGACGCGTCATGCCCATGAAGCCCAGCACGTACAGCGGCGTGAACGCAACCCAGAAACCGATCTGCCAGAACCAGAACGCAGCCTTGCCCAGCTTTTCGTTCAGCTTGAAGCCGAATGCCTTCGGGAACCAGTAGTTGAAACCGGCCAGGTAACCGAACAGCACGCCACCGATGATCACGTTGTGGAAGTGAGCAATCAGGAACAGCGAGTTGTGCAGCACGAAGTCGGCGCCCGGGATTGCCATCATCACGCCCGTCATACCGCCGATCGTGAACGTGACCATGAAGCCCAGCGTCCACAGCACGGGCGTCGTGAATTGCAGACGGCCCTTGTAGATCGTGAACAGCCAGTTGAACACCTTCACGCCGGTCGGAATGGCGATGATCATCGTCGCGATACCGAAGAACGCGTTGACGTCGGCGCCCGAACCCATCGTGAAGAAGTGATGCAGCCACACCAGGAACGACAGGACCATGATCGCGCAGGTTGCGTAGACCATCGTCTTGTAGCCGAACAGCGGCTTCTTCGCGTACGTCGCGATCACTTCCGAGAAAATACCGAACGCCGGCAGGATCAGGATGTACACCTCAGGGTGACCCCATGCCCAGATCAGGTTCAGGTACAGCATCGCGTTGCCGCCGGCATCGTTCGTGAAGAAGTGCATGCCGAGGTAACGGTCGAGACCGAGCAGCGCCAGCGTGACCGTCAGGATCGGGAACGCAGCCATGATCAGCACGTTCGTGCACAACGCGGTCCACGTGAAGACCGGCACCTTCATCCACGTCATGCCAGGCGCGCGCATCTTGACGATCGTGACGAAGAAGTTGATACCCGTCAGCAGCGTGCCCACACCGGACAGCTGCAAGCTCCACAGGTAGTAATCGACCCCGACACCCGGACTGAACTGCAGCTCCGACAGCGGCGGATACGCGAGCCAGCCGGTTTGCGCGAATTCACCCACGACCAGCGAGATGTTGATCAGGATTGCGCTGATCGCCGTCATCCAGAAACTCAGCGAGTTCAGGAACGGGTACGCAACGTCGCGAGCACCGATCTGCAGCGGCACGATGATGTTCATCAGGCCGACCATGAACGCCATCGCCATGAAGAAAATCATGATGACGCCGTGCGCGGTAAAGATCTGGTCGTAGTGGTGCGGCGGCAGATAGCCGGGCGCGTGGTACGACAGCGCGAGCTGGGTACGCATCATGATCGCGTCCGCGAAGCCGCGGAACAGCATGATCAGTGCGACGACGATGTACATCACGCCGAGCTTCTTGTGGTCGACCGACGTCAGCCACTCAGTCCACAGGTAGCGCCACTTGCCGAAATACGTGATCAGACCGAACACCGAGGCGCCACCGATCGCAATCATCGCGGCCGTGACCATGATGATCGGCTCGTGGTACGGAATCGAGTCGAGTGAGAGTTTTCCAAACATACGTTATCCCTTCACCCCACAATTCGCGTCCTTGGGATCCATGACGTGACCATTGTTGTAACGGGCGATGATGTTGTGAAACAGCTTCGGATCAACCGAAGAGAAGTAGCCGACAGGCGCCTTTTCTTCCGGCTTCGACACGACGTTGTAGCGGTTCATGTCGAGGCTGTCCTTCGATGCACGGACCTGCGCAACCCACGCGTTGAATTCTTCCGGCGACTTCGCCAGTGCGCGGAATTTCATGTCCGAGAAGCCCTTGCCGCTGAAGTTCGCCGACGTGCCGGCGTAATCGCCCGCTTCGTCCGCGATCAGGTGCAGGCGCGTCTGCATGCCGGCCATTGCGTAGATCTGGCCGCCCAGTTGCGGGATGAAGAACGAGTTCATCACCGAATCGGACGTGATCGTTGAAGTTGACCGGCGTGCCCACCGGGAACGCGATCTGGTTGACCGTTGCAATACCGAGGTCCGGATAGATGAACAGCCACTTCCAGTCGAGTGCGACGACTTCGACGTTGATCGGCTTGACGTTCGATTCGAGCGGCTTGTACGGATCCAGCTCGTGCGTCGTCTTCCACGTCAGAACGGCGAGGAAAATGATGATCAGCGTCGGAATCGTCCAGATCGCGACTTCGATTGCGGTCGAATGCGACCACTTAGGCTGGTAATCGGCCTTGGTGTTGCTCGCGCGATAGCGCCATGCAAACAGCAACGTCAGTGCGATCACCGGAATCACGACGATCAGCATCGCCCACGTCGACGTCGCGATCAGCGACTTCTCCGCCATGCCGATGCTGCCCTTCGGATCCAGCACGTCGAGCTGACAGCCCGAAAGCAGTGAGGTTAGACCGATGGCGAGCAAGCTCACCGATCCTTTCAGGGTCTTCAATTTCATTTCCCCTGCCCACCGTTAGCTACTGCAATGAACCTCTTCATTGGACGGTCCCCCGGTTATTAACGGGACGCATGATAAGGGCATTGAACTGTTTCGTTAAGTGGTCGTCTCGAAAAAGATTCTTGCAGTTTCCATGCGTGCGACATGTCGTCGCACCCTGTGACATTGATTTCATTGCGATGTCAGTCCGAAATTGAAAATCGAGTTGCACATGTTGAGACGCACCACAGGCCGCGAGGCATGCAGTGCGTTCAGCGTGATGCGCTGTCGACCCTTGAAGGTAAAGGCTTGGCGCCGATCCGGCGGAGGCTCGCGCCGTCCCGCTCAGCCCGGCGAGTGCATCGTGTTCAAGGTGGTGCGTGCTTGCAGATGGTCGGCGTCCGCAGGCGGTTCATCGGTGCTGCCCGGCAAACCCGAACGTTGCGTTTGCGCAATAAGCGCTCCGGCCGACGGGTCTATGGCATCCGTGAACGGCTTGGGATTGATACCGATTGCCAGCACCAGCAGCGCGAGCACGCCGAGCAGCGCGAATTCGCGGCGGCCCAGATCTTTCAGCGAGCCGACACGTACGTTCGCGATTGCGCCGAACACCACGCGCTTGTACATCCACAAGGTATAGGCCGCGCTCAGGATCACCGTGGTGGTCGCAATCGCGCCGATCCAGAAGTTGAAGCTGATCGCGCCCATCAAGACCATGAATTCGCCGACGAAGCCCGACGTACCCGGCAAACCGACGTTCGCCATCGAGAACAGCATCATGAAGGCGGCGAACTTCGGCATCGTGTTCGCCACGCCGCCGTATGCATCGATAGAGGCGGTCCTGGTGCGGTCGTAGAGCATGCCGGTGGACAGCAGCATCGCGCCCGACACGAGGCCGTACGACATCATCTGGACGACTGCGCCTTCGGTGCCGATCCGGTTGAACAGGAACAGGCCGAGCGTGACCAGGCCCATGTGCGACACCGCCGAATACGCGAGCACGCGGCGCATGTCGGTTTGCACCAGCGCGAGCAGGCTCGCGTAGACGATCGCGATCAGCGACAGCGTGATCATCGCGGGCGCGAAGAAGTGGCTGGCGTGCGGCGTGATGGGCAGCGCGAAACGCAACAGCCCGTAGCCGCCGATCTTCAGCATGCCCAGCAGCACCGCGACGCCGGTCGGGCCGTCGGTGTGGACGTCCGGCAACCAGGTGTGCACCGGCCACATCGGCACCTTGACCGAGAACGCCGCGAGGAAGCCGACGAACAGCAGCATCTGCGGCCAGATACCCAGTTGCAGCTGGCTCCAGCGCGCGATGTCGAAGCTATGCGACTGGCCGAACAGGTACAGCATCGCCGCGAGCATCAGCAGCGAGCCGATCAGCGACATGAAAAAGAACTTCACCGCCGCATACGCGCGACGCTTGCCGCCCCACGTGCCGATCAGGATGTACAGCGGGATCAGCGTGGCTTCGAAGAAGATGAAGAACAGCATCCCGTCCATCGACGTGAACACGCCCTGCATCATCCCCGACAGCAGCAGGAACGAGCCGAAATACTGCGCGAGTCGCGTGTTGATCGATTCCCACGACGCGATCACGACGATCACCGTCGTCAGCGCGGTCAGCACGACGAGCCACAGCGAGATGCCGTCCACGCCGAGGTGCCACGCGATGTCGAACGACGGCAGCCATTTGACGTTTTCGACGAACTGCATCGTCGCGAGACTCTTGTTGAAGGTCGCGACGAGCGGGATCACCGGCAAGAGGCCGGCCAGCGAGCCGATCAGCGCCAGCCAGCGCGTGCGGTTTGCCGCGCGGTCGGAACCGACGCGCAGCATGACAACGCCGGCCACGACGGGAATCCAGATCAGGAGGCTAAGTAACGGTGCGGATTGCATTGAAGTTCTTATTCGTGAAACACAAAAACGAACAGGGTCATCGCTTACAGAATCGAAAGCTTTGGCGAAAAATGGCTGCCTTTCGGGAAGCTGCGACGTTATGCCACCCTTGACGAAAGGTCGAGGGTTAACGAGGATAACCGCGTCTTAAAAATTTTGCAGCGCCGCAAACACTCTAGAAAGATTTCCCAAAAGATTGTTGCAACAGACAATTTTACGTGGTTGGCATGGAAAATGCCCACCATTGCGTCGCACAATTTCCGTGTGCTAACTTTTGCAGGGCGGCGGAAAGGTGAAGAAAGCGAAATTTTTTCGCTCACTTTTGACGAAAAATCCCACAATGTGGAATGTTTTCAGGCAGAAACGAGCCCGCTGTTGCAGCTCGCCAGAGACAAATTGACGCAGCAAACCAGCGTCAATTCAAGGTAAATCCGGGCTCGAAGGTCCGAAAAACTATCGTACGGTCCGGGGCAATGCCGGACATGCGACGACGGTTGCGCGTCGCGTCGGCATCGCGCGTCGCGAATGCGCGCGCGTTTTCCTGACGCGCAAACGCGTCGGTCGCCAGTCGGCGCTGTCGCGCACTTCACGTTCGTCGTCGTATGTCGCGCCGCCGTCGAGCTGCGCACCGCCGTTGCCATCACGCAACGCGCGTCGCGGGTCCAAACCCGCAATAAATGACGTCAGCCAGTCCATCTGTTTCATCTCCAATCGTTAGATGTTTTCACTGCACTCTCAGGTCGGCCTTACGGTAGACGACCAATAAACGCGCCGCAAACAATCAAATTTTCAATAGACATCGCGAACGTAGCGCTTGTCGCGCGCCAGCTGGCTGACATACGCATTCGCCTGTTCGGCGCTCATCGCACCGTGCATCGCGACGACATCTTTCAACGCGGCGTCGACGTCTTTCGCCATCCGGCTCGCGTCGCCGCACACGTAGAAATGCGCGCCCGATTCGAGCCAGTCCCACAGTTGCGCGCCCTGCTCGCGCATCCGGTCCTGAACGTAAATCTTGTCGGCCTGATCGCGTGAAAACGCGAGATCGAGTTGCGTCAGCAGACCTTTGCCGCGCATCGTTTCGAGTTCGTCGCGATAGTAGAAATCTGTCGCCGCATGCTGCTCGCCGAAGAACAACCAGTTGCGCCCGGTATCGCCGCGTGCGAGACGCTCGTGCAGGAAGCCGCGAAACGGCGCGACGCCGGTGCCCGGTCCGACCATGATCATCGGCGCGTCACCGTTGCGCGGCGGCCGGAAATGCGCGGATTTCTGCACGAAAACAGGCACATTCGCGTCGCCGGCGCGATCCGCGAGGAACGTGGACGACACGCCTTTGCGATGTCGCCGGCCGTTGTTGTAGCGCACCGCCGACACCGTCAGATGCACCTCGCCCGCATGCGTTTTCGGGCTCGACGCGATCGAATACAGACGCGGCTGGATGCGCTTGAGCACGCCGACCAGATCGCTCGCGGACAACGCCACCGGATACTCGTGCAGCACGTCCGCAAGCTGTTGCCCCCACAGCCATTTCTTCAGATCGCTCTTGCGATCGTCGATGAGCAGCGCACGCAATGTCGCGTCGTTGCTGCGCGACGCGATCAGCGACAACGCCTCCGGACTCGGCCGCGCGATTTCGAAGTGCTTGCCGAGCGCATCGGCGAGGCGCATTTCGCCGACGCCCGCGACCTCGACCGGCGCATTGCGATCGAATTTACCGAGCCCGATCACTTCATCGACGAGTTCCGGACAGTTGGTCGGCCACACGCCGAGCGCATCGCCCACTTCGTAATCGAGGCCGGAGTCACCGGTCGCCAGCGACACATACCGCGTGTCCTTGGTCGCGCCGCTCTGGTTCAGCCGCAGATTCTTCACGAGTCGCGACGCCGCCGGATTCGCCTTGGTCGGCAACGTGCCGGGCAGCACCGCCGGAATCATTCCATCGGCCGCGACCACGCGCAGCGCCGCATCGTCGTCCTTGATACGCGCGACGATCCGGTCGAGCCACGCGTTCGCCGCCGGTTGAAACCCGGTATCGCAATCGACGCGATCCAGCATCCGCGTCGCGCCCTGCTCCGCGAGGCGCGCATCGAGCCTGCGACCGTGTCCGCAAAACTGATCGTAGTTGCGGTCGCCGAATCCGAGCACGGCGAAGCGCACGCCGTCGAGTCGCGGCGCGTCGGGCGCGCTCAACGCGTTCCAGAAATCCGCGCCGTTATCGGGCGCGTCGCCGTCGCCGAACGTGCTCGACATCAGCAACACGTATTGCGCGTTCGCCAGCGTGGACAGTTGATAGTCGGCCATGCACGCGGTGCGGATCTCGAAACCCGCTTCCATCAACCGGGTCGCATAGTCTTCCGTCAACGACTCGATATTGCCGGTCTGCGATGCCCACAACAACGTGACTTTGGGCCGTGCTCCGACGATCCGCACAGTCGCCGCGGACTCCGGCGCAGCCGGATCGGACGCACCGCTTTCTGATGTGGACGGCACGCTGTCGGCCCAACCGAACAGACCGTCCAGCGCGCCGCCGAGCCACAGTCTGGCGTTGGCCGACAGCGGTGCGCCCGACGGCACGACCGGCACGCGACCCGGGTTCGCGGCCGCGCCCTGACGCAATCCGCTGACGTAGCCGGATAGATAAAGCCGCTCGCTGTCGCTCAACGAAGGTGGCGCGTCGCTGCTCAGTTTGAGCAACGCGGCGAGTGCATCGATACGGGACATATCCTTATCCTGGTGTTGCGGCGTGGCATGGGAAGGATCGCGCGCGGGCGCGCTCGCGACGCGCGTCAGCGACACCGCGCAAAATTTCAGTTCGGGCTGCTGCGAGATCGCATCGATTGCGTCGCTGGTGACCGCGTTCACGCACAACTCCTCGCCGAATACGTCGTTCCAGTGCATCGGCGCAAAGCAGTTGCCCGCGCGCACGCGATCCGTGACGACCGCAGGCAACACCGCGCGTCCGCGACGCGAGCGGATCTCGACGCTGTCTTTGGCCGCAATACCGAGCGCGCTCGCATCTTCCGGATGAATCTCGACGAACGGACCCGGGTTCAGCTTGTTGAGCATCGGCACCTTGCCGGTCTTGGTCATCGTGTGCCATTGATGTTGCAGACGGCCGGTGTTGAACACGATCGGAAACGTGTTGTCCGGCATTTCGGCGGGCGACGTATGCGGCCGCGCAAAGAAAACCGCCTTGCCGTGCGCGGTCGGAAACACGAGGCGCGGACGATGACCGTCATCGCGTTCGAGCAGCGTCTGGCTCACGCCATCGTTCAGATAGCGGACCGGGTTGCGGTCGTTCGTGCTGCCCGCGGCAACCGGCCATTGCAGCGGCGTATCGCGAAGCCTTGCGTGACTCGCGCCGCGCAGGTCGTAGCCGGTTTTCGGATTCTGGAAGCGCGTGATTTCCGCAAACACGTCCTCCGCCGACGCGTAGTCGAACGCGTCGGCGAATCCCATTTCACAAGCGACGCGCGCGATGATCTGCCAGTCGGGCAACGCTTCGCCGGGCGGATCGATCGCCTTCTGCATCAGCGTCAGGTTGCGCTCGGAGTTGATCATCACGCCTTCGGCTTCGGCCCACAGCGCGCCCGGCAGCAGGATATCGGCGTAGCGGTTGGTTTCGGTGTCGAGAAACGCGTCCTGCGCGATCACCAGTTCCGCGTTCTGCAACGCGGCCACCACCGTCTGACGATTGGCGACGCTCGCCACCGGATTCGTGCAAACGATCCAGCAGGCCTTGATCTCGCCCGCAGCCATCCGCGAGAACATGTCCACCGTGCCCTGCCCGACCGACGTCGTCAACGTACCCTCGGGAACGCCCCAGATCGCCTCTACGAAGGCCCGGTCGCTCTCGACCAATACCGAGCGCTGTCCGGGCAAGCCCGGCCCCATGTAGCCCATTTCACGACCGCCCATCGCATTCGGCTGGCCCGTCAGTGAAAACGGTCCGCTGCCCGGTTTGCAGATTGCGCCGGTCGCGAGATGCAGGTTGCAGATTGCGTTGGTGTTCCACGTGCCGTGCGTGCTCTGGTTCAGGCCCATCGTCCAGCAACTGATCCAGTTCGGCGCATCGCCGATCCACCGCGCGGCCTCGCGGATTTGCGCTTCGGGAATGCCGGTGATCGCCGACACGTTCTCCGGCGTGTAGCCGGCGAGAAACGCGGGCATCGCGTCCCAGCCTTTGGTGAATTCAGCGATGAACGCGGCGTCGGTCTTGCCGTTTTCGTACAGCAGATGCAGCAGTCCGTTCAGCAACGCGAGATCGGTGCCGGGCGCGATCTGCATGAACAGGCCGGCTTTTTCAGCCGTGGTGTTGCGGCGCGGATCGACGACGATCAGTTTCGCGCCCGCCTTCACGCGGTCCATCATCCGCAGATACAGGATCGGATGACAGTCGGCCATGTTCGCGCCGATCACGAAAAACAGATCGGCTTTATCGAAGTCTTCGTACGATCCTGGCGGGCCGTCCGCGCCGAGCGACAGCTTGTAGCCGCTGCCCGCGCTCGCCATGCACAGCCGCGAATTCGACTCGATATTGTTGGTACCGACGAAGCCCTTCGCGAGCTTGTTGATCAGGTACTGCGCCTCGATCGACATCTGGCCCGACACGTAGAACGACACGGCATCCGGACCGTGCGTATCGAGCGTCGCGCGCAGACGGCGGGCGGCATCGGTAATGGCCTGATCGACCGGCACCGGCGACGGGTCCTGATTGCGCGCGCCGCGCACGAACGCGCGCTCCAGCCGACCCGACTTGCGCAGCGCCACATGCGCCGACGAACCTTTGGTGCACAGCCGTCCGAAGTTGGTCGGATGCTCCTTGTCGCCGGCGATCTTCACGACCTGACCGTTTTCGACGTGCAGCGTCATCCCGCAGCCGACGCCGCAATAAGGACAAACCGTGTTGACGCTTTTCCCGGACATAGTCGAATTCGCTTTAACCGGCGCTCAAGCCGCCGCGACCCACACTTCGCCGTTTTCGACGCGCGCCGCGAACGCATTCACCGAATGCTGCGGCTCTTCGAGGCACTCGCCGGTCGTCAGATCGAAGTGATGCTTGTAGATCGGCGATGCGACGACGATCCGGTCGCCGAGATTGCCGACCAGTCCCCGCGACAACACCGCCGCCTGCGAAGTCGGATCGAAGTTGTGGATCGCGAATACCCGTTCGGTGCCGTCGTCGACGTGGAAGATCGCGACCTGCTCACCGTTGACGAGTGCGCACACGCCCGTATTCGGCACGATGTCGTCGAGGCGGCACACCGGCACCCAGATCTGCTGATTGCTGTCGTTGCTCATGGCGCTCTCCTGGTTGATTCGCTGTTTGCTCACACCGCTTCCGCCACGACCGGCACCGGAAACGGCTTGACCTGCTGCCGTTCCTCGGGCGTCGCCGGACGGATCTGACCGCGCTCCTCGACGAAGGTCACGTTGCTGTCGCGCTCGTCGCTGTTCACGAAATGGCGGAAACGGCGGCGCGTCGCCGGATCGTTGACCGCCTTCTTCCATTCGCATTCGTAGGTATCGACCACCAGCTGCATTTCCGATTCGAGCTCGGCCGCGATCTGCAGCGAGTCGTTCACGACGACATCGACCAGATACTCGAGCCCGCCTTCGAGGTTGTCGCGCCACACGCTGGTACGCTGCAGACGGTCTGCCGTGCGGATATAGAACATCAGGAAACGGTCGATATAGCGGATCAGCGTGGCCTTATCGAGGTCCGACGCAATCAGTTCCGCGTGACGCGGCTTCATCCCGCCATTGCCGCAGACGTAGAGATTCCAGCCCTTTTCCGTCGCGATGATGCCGATATCCTTGCCCTGCGCTTCCGCGCATTCGCGGGTGCAGCCCGATACGCCGAACTTGATCTTGTGCGGCGTGCGCAAGCCCTTGTAGCGGTTCTCCACTTCGACCGCGAGACCGACGGAATCGCCGACGCCATAACGGCACCACGTCGAACCGACACACGATTTCACCGTGCGCACCGACTTGCCGTACGCGTGACCCGACTCGAAACCGGCCGCGATCAGTTCTTCCCAGATGGACGGCAACTGTTCGACGCGCGCACCGAACAGATCAACGCGCTGACCGCCGGTGATCTTCGTGTAGAGGCCGTACTTCTTTGCGACCTGGCCGACCGCGATCAATCCTTCCGGCGTGACTTCGCCGCCCGGCATGCGCGGCACGACGGAATACGTGCCGTCGCGCTGGATATTGCCAAGGAAGTAGTCGTTCGAATCCTGCAGGCTCGCGTGTTCTTTTTTCAGCACGAACTCATTCCAGCACGACGCGAGAATGCCGGCGACAGCCGGTTTGCAGATGTCGCAACCCATCCCGTGACCGTGCTTCGCGAGCAGTTCGCCGAAGGTCTTGACGCCTTCGACACGCACGATGTGATACAGCGCCTGACGCGAATAGTGAAAGTGTTCGCACAGGTGATTGTTGACCGCGAGACCTTGCTTCTTCATCTCGGCTTTCATCACCTGCGTGACGAGTGCGACGCAACCGCCGCAGGACGTTCCCGCGCAGGTGGCGCTTTTCACCGCGCCGATGGTCGTCGCGCCCGCGCAGACCGCATTGCAGATCTGCTCTTTCGACACGCTGTTGCACGAACAGATTTGCGCGCTCGCCGGCAATGCCTCGACGCCGAGACCCGGCTTCGACTTGCCGTCCGCCTGCGGCAGAATCAGGAATTCCGGCGACGCCGGCAGTTCGATCCGGTTCAGCATCATTTGCAGCAACGTGCCGTACTCCGCCGCGTCGCCCACCATCACCGCGCCGAGCAGATACTTGCCGCAATCCGACACCACCAGCTTCTTGTAGACCTGTTTGCGCTCGTCGCTGAACTGATAGGTGCGGCTGCCTTCGGCCTTGCCGTGCGCATCGCCGATACTCGCGACATCCACGCCCATCAGCTTCAGCTTGGTGCTCATATCCGCGCCGCCGAATGCCGCTTCGTCGCCGAGCAACTGCTTCGCCGTCACGCGCGCCATGTCGTATCCCGGCGCGACCAGACCGAAAATCTGCCCTTTCCACAGTGCGCATTCGCCGATTGCGTAGATGTCGGGATCGCTGGTGCGGCAGGCATCGTCGATCACGATGCCGCCGCGCGAACCGGTTTCGAGTCCGCACGCGCGCGCGATGTCGTCGCGCGGGCGAATGCCGGCCGAAAACACGATCATGTCGGCGTCAAGATGCGAGCCATCGGCAAATTCCATCCGGTTCACGCTGGTCTCGCCATCGACGATGGCTGTCGTGTTCTTCTGCGTATGCACGGTCACGCCGAGTTCTTCGATCTTCGCGCGCAACACGCGGCCGCCGCCGTCGTCGACCTGCACCGCCATCAGGCGCGGCGCGAACTCGACCACGTGCGTTTCGAGGCCCAGGTCGCGCAACGCTTTCGCGCACTCCAGACCGAGCAGACCGCCGCCGATCACCACGCCCGTCTTCGACTGCGCGCCCGCCGCCTGCATCGCTTCGAGGTCTTCGATGGTCCGGTAGACGAAGCAGTTCTTGCGGTCGTTGCCCGCGATCGGCGGCACGAATGGTGTCGAGCCGGTGGCCAGCACGAGCTTGTCGTAAGACAGCGTTTCGCCGGTCGAAATCGTCACCGTATGCGCCGCGCGATCGATCGACACCGCCTTCGCATTCAGGCGCAGCAGCACGTTGTCGCGATCGAAGAAGCCCGGCGCAACCAGCGAAAGATCGTCCGCGCTCTTGCCCGAAAAGAATTCGGACAGATGCACGCGATCGTAGGCCGGGCGCGGCTCCTCGCACAACACGGTAACGTGCAGCGCATGCGTTTCGCTCGCCGCGAGGGTTTCGAGCAACTTGTGGCCGACCATCCCGTGGCCGATGACGATGACGTTCATGGTGGAGACCTCATCCGTTGCGAGTGTGGAGTGCATCTTTTCCGTCCGGCAAATAAAAAAGCGTCCCGAGAACCCGGCCATAGACCAGGTTCAGGGGACGCCATTGTCCAGAATGCTGTAGGGGAAACCGTTGATGCTGCCATGCGGTGATCTGCACGGCATCCGGACCGTCGTTGGCCCGCTTGATCTATCTAATGCAAGGGCTGTGCCACTCTGCCGGAAAGCACGAAAACACCTATACGTACGGCGTTTCCGCGATTCCGCTCAGCTCGCGCTTGCAGACTTGCGATGCATGGCGAGGCATCGCGGCACAACGGTGGTGCGACGCAGCACTACGTGCGTGCACCAGATGGTTGAATCGTGCGGCGCCTCACGCGCGGCCATCGGCGCGCACGGTTGCGCCTTGCAACGCTTCGCGCGGCATCGACACTTCATTGGGCAGCGCCCATTCGAGCCAACGCGTGCGATGCAGGACCACCAGCACGAATGCCACTGCAGCGATGCCGCCGAAAGTCGCGAAGCCCATCTGGTAACTGCCGGTCGATTCCTTCGCCATGCCCATGATCACCGGCAGATAGAAGCCGCCGATCCCGCCCGCCGCGCCGACGATGCCCGACATCAGCCCGGTCTTGCCCTTCCAGCGTTGCGGCACGAGCTGAAACGTCGCGCCGTTGCCGAGACCGAAGCACAGATACGTAAACACCAGCAGCGCGATCCCGCCGCCGAGCGGCGGCATCCATGCGGCGAACGCGAAGTCGGCGACCGAGATCGCGGCCAGGAGGATCACCAGCGCACGCACGCCGGAGATGCGATCCGCGACCAGACCGCCGATCGGACGCACCAGCGCGCCGATAAACGCGAGCAGCGACATGAACAGACCCGCTTCGAGCTTCGGCATCTGATACAGCGACACCAGCAGCGTCGTCACATACGACGACATGCCGACGAAGCCGCCGAACGTGATGCTGTACACCAGCATGACCACCCATGTGTCGCGCTCCGCCAGCACCGAGCGATAGTGACGCGGCAACACGGCGATCGCGAGCAACGCGCCGAGCAGCGGCAGCAGCAGCACGCCCGTCTTGCCCGCGCCGAACACGCCCGCATGCACGGCGAGCACGAGCGCCAGCAAGCCCACCAGCGTCACGACGAAGCTGCGTAATGCAGCCGGCGCGCTACCGGATTTAGTGCCGAGGTCTTTTGCCCAGAAGAAGATCGCAACGGCCGCGAGTGCGAGCAACGGCAACGCCGCGCCCGCCGCTTTCGCCCAGCCGAACGAATTGGCGAGACCGGGGAACATAAAGCCGTCGAGCACCGCACCGATGTTGCCCGCAGCCGCGAGGCCGAGCACCAGACCTTGCACCTTCGGCGGATAGTTGCTGCCCGCCATCGGCAATGCGACCGCGAAGCTCGCGCCGCCGACACCGAGAAATACGCCGAGCACGAGCAGCATCGTGTACGACGGCGTCGACGGCAACAGCAGCAGCACGATCGACGGCAACGCCGACAGCGCAACGCCCAGCAGCGCCACGCGCCGGCCGTCATACGCCTGATACAGATTGCCGAGCGTCACGCGCAGAATCGCCGCGCCGAGCACCGGAACCGCGACCAGAAAGCCGAGTTCGGCCGGCGACATGTGGATGTCCTTGTTGATGAACGGCGCGAGCGGCCCGAACATCACCCACACCGTGAAGCCGGTATCGAAGTACAGGAAGCACGCGAGTAGCGCGCGCCAGTTACCGCTAGTCAGCGAGTTCAGCAGGTTTTTCATGGGGCACTCTCACAGGTGCGATTGCGATTGAAAACACGTCGGCAAAAAAAAAGCGTCCCGAACATCGTCCGCGCAACCCGCTTGCGCGGATCACGTCGATCGAAGTTCGGGACGCCGTTGTCCCGATGACGCATCCGGCACGCGGACACGTCAAAGTGATGGAATTGCTGCGGCCGTCGTTGGCCGTGGACGAGTCAATGCAATAGCTATGCCATCGTGAATTGACGGTGGAGGATCGAGTTGGAAATCATCGTGCGAAACGATTAGGCGGTGGTCGTTCAGGAACGGCGCGCGCCTTTCCAGACAAGGCGCACGGGGCATCGGAAGATGAGCGCGCCGGACAGTGCGATGCCAGTTTTCAACGGCTTTTTTCAGCGCGGGCGACGCGCGCGATACACGTCCGACGAATCGCGGCTGCGCCCCATTGCGATTCGCGAACGCGATTTTCTGGTGCGTCGCACCACGCCTGTGCCTCGCTGGCGTCGCTGTGCGTTGGCTGTCCGGCGAGACGGATCAGCGCGACCGGCTTCCGGCGACGAGCGCCGCGTCGCTTCGATCGATCGCCGCGATGCAGTCGCGGCCGTTGTCTTTGGCGCGATACAACTGCGTGTCGACGAGGTTGATAAAGCCGACCGGATCTTCCTGCGCGGACGGCACGATGGTGCCGACGCCGAAGCTTGCGGTGACGACTTGCCGGAACGGCGAGCGTTCGTGCGCGATCTCTTCCGACGCGATCAGGTTGCGGCATCGTTCGGCGACGCGCATCGCGGCATCGGCGGTGGTGTTCGGCAACACGAGCACGAATTCCTCGCCGCCGAAGCGTCCGAGAAAATCATCGCGACGCAATGCCGAGCCGAGCACTGTGGCGACGCGTTTCAGACACGTATCGCCCTGAACGTGACCGTAGTAATCGTTATAGGACTTGAAGAAGTCGATGTCGATCATGATCGCCGACAGCGGCCAGCCGCTGTCTTTTCCGGCCTCCCATTCGCGCTGGATCACCGAGTCGACCATCCGGCGATTGCCGACTCCCGTGAGTCCGTCCTTGAACGACAACGCTTCGAGTTCGCGTTGCAGTTGCGCGAGTTTCTCTTCGGTTTTCTTGCGCTCGCTGATGTCGAACATGAAACCGACCAGCGACTCGACGTCGCCGGCTGCATTGCGGACCACGTGCACCACATCGCGCAACCACACGTAGCCGCCGTCGCGGGTCAGCGCGCGATAGTCGGCTTCGTGATCCGTGCCCGCCTTCGATTGCGACACACAGAATTCGACGACCTTGTCGCGATCGTCGGGATGCATTCGCGTCGCCCAGTCTTCGACGGATCGCCACGTAGACGGAGCCCAGCCGAGCAGCGCTTCGATCTGCGGACCGATGTACGTGAACTGCATGGTGGCCCAGTCGATCTTCCACGGGATCGCCTTCGTCGATTCCAGTAGCGTGCGATAGACGTCCGCATCGTGTTCGAGGTAGCGCGCGTCGGTGTCGTCGTGGCGCAGGAATTCCGCGCCGAGCGCGATGGTGTCGTGATCGTCGTGCTTGTTGTGCGTGTCGTGCTTGTCGTGGCTGGTCACTGCGGATCTCCATCCCGTGGTTCACATCACCTCGTCGCGAGAGGAGGTCACACCGTCATTGACGGCCGGGGTGGGGAAAACTTGAGGGAACACGCGAGATTGACATTACATCAACCTTTCATCTATAACACTCGAACATGTTGCGGGCAGCCTTGTCACGCACCATGCCTCAGCCCGCCGGCCGCGCACCGACGGGCTTTTTTTTGCCCAAACTGATTTAAACGCTCCCCTTCAAAAACCTTTCATCGTTAACCCGATCTGGTGAAAACCCCTCGGTCTCTTTCACTTGACTTACTTGATATATCACATATCTTGTAGCCATTGCCGCCGTCGAAAACGCGTCGCGATTCGCGAAGGACACGCGACGAATGCGT
Source organism: Paraburkholderia sp. (assembly GCF_028283785.1). Lineage (GTDB taxonomy): Bacteria > Pseudomonadota > Gammaproteobacteria > Burkholderiales > Burkholderiaceae > Paraburkholderia. Next base: position 182,962 of record NZ_JAPWKB010000005.1, read on the forward strand.
CGAACGAAACGGGAAGGCGGCAACCCATCCCTATCAAAACAGCCAACAGCAAAGCCCGTCAAAACGCCAAAGGAGACAGTGATGGAAATGAGTCGTCAAGGAGGCAGGTCGCCTCTCGCATCGCCGTGGGTACAACTCGTGTTCGGTGTCGTCTGCATGGCGATGATCGCGAACATGCAATACGGGTGGACCTTGTTCGTCAACCCGATCGACGACAAGCATCACTGGGGACGTGCGGCGATCCAGGTCGCGTTCACGATCTTCGTCGTGACCGAAACGTGGCTGGTTCCGATCGAAGGTTATCTGGTCGACAAGTACGGTCCGCGTCCGGTGGTGGTGGGCGGCGGCTTGCTCTGCGCGGTCGCGTGGGCACTCAACTCCGTCGCGTCGTCGTTGCCGCTGTTGTACGTGGCGGCGGCCATCGGTGGTGTCGGTGCGGGCGCGGTTTACGGCACCTGCGTCGGCAACGCGCTCAAGTGGTTCCCGAACCGTCGCGGACTCGCGGCCGGGATCACCGCAGCGGGCTTCGGCGCGGGTTCCGCCGCGACCGTCGTGCCGATTGCGCACATGATCAAAAGCAGCGGCTACGAAGCGACGTTCCTGTGGTTCGGGCTCGGCCAGGGCGCGATCGTGTTCCTGCTCGGCATGGCCTTGTACGCACCGCCGACCGAGTTGCTCGCGTCGGTGAAAAACGCGGCGAACAACCTGAAGAACGCCGTCTACAACGCGACGCCGCGCGAGGTCGTCAGCTCGCCGATTTTCTGGGTGATGTACGCGATGTTCGTGATGATGGCCGCCGGCGGCCTGATGGCGACCGCGCAGCTCGGACCGATCGCGAAAGACTTCGGTCTGCACGATTCGCCCGTGTCGCTGCTCGGCCTGACCTTGCCCGCGCTGACCTTCGCGCTGACTATCGACCGCGTGCTCAACGGTCTGACGCGTCCGTTCTTCGGCTGGGTGTCGGACCGGATCGGTCGTGAGAACACGATGTTCATCGCGTTCGGCGTCGAGGCGATCGGCATTCTGCTGCTGTCGAAATACGGTCATACGCCAGTCGCGTTCGTCGTGCTGACGGGCATCGTGTTCTTTGCGTGGGGCGAAATCTACAGCCTGTTTCCCGCGACGTGCGGCGATACGTTCGGCTCGAAATTCGCCGCGACCAACGCCGGTCTGCTGTACACCGCGAAGGGTACGGCGGCGCTACTCGTGCCGTTCAGCAGCGTGATCACCACGATGACCGGAAGCTGGCACGCAGTCTTCATGCTCGCATCGGGAATGGCGGCACTGTCCGCGCTGCTCGCCATCTTCGTGCTGAAACCGATGCGTCAGAAGCATCGTCAGACGCATGCGTCGCCGTCGCCGGTCGAGATACCGTTCGGGCAGATCGTCAAAGAATAAGCCTTTGCTGAAGGCATAAAAAATGCGCCGGTGGCTTGTCGAGCCCACCGGCGCATCGTTTTTTCCGCGTTCCGGATCGCTACCGGAACCCAGAGCGTTGACTGCTCAGTACATTACTGCTGCGCGAGTCGCGCACGTACCTTCGCGACCTGATCGGCCGTCACGGCGACGCCGTGATTGCCCCAGCTGGAACGCACGAACGTCGCGAGTTGCGCCACGTCGTCGTCGCTGTAACGCCATGCGAAACCCGGCATCGCAAGACGCGACGGCGTGCTTTCCGTCGACGGCAAACGTGCGCCGTTCAGGATCACCGCAACCAGCGAATCCGGGTTGTCTTGCGTGACGACCGGATTGTCGACCAGCGAAGGAAACACTCGCGCCGCGCCCTGACCGTTCACACGGTGACACGCCGAACAGCTGTCGAGATACACGCTCGCGCCGCGACCGGTCGCAGTGCCCGCGAGAATCGACGACACGGTCGACGCATCCGCATGGAACGGTGTGCCGGCCGGTGCACCGAGACTCTTCAGATACACCGCGATCGAAGCGAGATCGGCGTCGCTCATGTACTGCGTGCTGTTCTCGACCACTTCGCCCATCGGACCCGACACTGCCGAATGCGGATTGCGACCCGTCTTCAGCGTGGCGACGATGTCGTCGTGCGACCAGTTGACGAGACCCGCGCCCGCTGCCGAACGCAGATCGATCGGCGCCGTGCGATCCAGCGACGAACCCGACAGATACTTGTCGGTCTTGCCGCTCAGATCCACTTCTTCCATCCCGACGCCGCGCGCCGTGTGACACGTACCGCAGTGCGCGAGACCTTGCACCAGATACGCGCCGCGATTCCACTCGACGCTCTTCGACGGATCGTTGACGAAACGCGTGTCGTCATGGAACGCGCGGCTCCAGTACGCCAGCGGCCAGCGAATGCTCAACGGCCACACGATGCCCGATGCATGCTCCGGTTGATCCGAAGCCGGCACCTGCGTCGTGAAATACGCGTACAGGTCGCGCAAATCCGCATCCGATACCTTCGCGTACGACGTGAACGGCATGGCCGGATACAGACGCTTGCCGCCCTTCGCGACGCCTTCGCGCATCGTCAGCACGAACTCCTCGAACGTATATCCGCCGATCCCATGCTCGCGATCCGACGTGATATTGGTCGAATAGACCGTACCGACCGGCGTATTGAACGGCACGCCACCCGCGAACGGCGCACCGCCCTTCGCGGTATGACACGCCACGCAATCGCCGACCTTCGCGAGATACGCGCCATGCACCGCGTCGCCGGCCCGGCTTGCAACCGCCGGATCGATCGACACCGTCGGGCTCACCGAAGCAAACGCCCATGCCGCGCCCACGACCACCACTGCGGCGGCCACTACACCCGTAATGATTTTCCTCATGTCTTATCGCTCGCTCAGACCTGCACCATCGCGGCGCCGGGGTTCTTCAGATACTGCGAGACGACATTCTTCGCCGCCCAGTATGCGAGACCGCCCACGAGACCCGTCGGGTTGTAGCCGATGCCGTGCGTGAACACGTTCGCGCCGAGCACGAACAGGTTCGGCACATCCCAGCTCTGCAGATATTTGTTGACCACGCTGGTTTTCGGATCCGCGCCCATCGCCGTGCCGCCGCTGATGTGCGTGCTCTGATACGCGCGCGTGTCCCAGTGCGTGCCGGGCTTCAGAATCCGGCCGGAAATCGACTTCGGATTCATCTTCTGGCCGATCTCCATCATCTTGCCCGCGACGTATTCCGACGCCCGCAGATCGTTGTCCTGCCAGTCGAGCGTCAGACGCAGCAGCGGCGAACCGTATGCATCCTTGTAGTTCGGATCCAGATCCAGGAAGTTCGCGCGATACGCCATGTTGCTGCACTGCGATTCGATGCGGCCGGTGTGCAGGAAGTTGTCCTTCACCGCCTGCTTCCACTCGGTGCCCCACTTCGGCGTGCCCTTGGGCAACGGAATGCCGCGAACCGGACCATTGCCCGTCTGACGACCCCAGATGATCCCGCCGCCGATAAAGCCGAGCTTGCTGTGATCGAAGTTGTCCGCGTTGAATTCCTCGATGGCCTGACCGCCGCCGCCCGCACCCATGAACTGGTTGATGTACGTGTCCTTGTCCCAGAACATGTTCACGCTGTTCAGCAACTGGTAGCAGAAGTTGCGGCCCACGGTGCCTTCGTTGGTATCCGGGTTGTACGGCGTGCCGATCTTCGACAGCAGCATCAGATGCACGTTGTGCAACTGGAACGCCGCGAGCACGACCATCTCCGCCGGTTGCTCGACCTCGTTGCCTTCCGCGTCGATGTAGGTGACGCCCGTCGCGCGCTTGCCGGTCGAATCCATATTGACCTTGACGACGTGCGAATTCACCCGCAATTCGAAGTTCTTCTTGCGCATCAGCGCCGGAATGACCGCAGTATTCGGCGACGCTTTCGAGTAGTTCAGGCAACCGTAATCGCTGCAGAAACCGCAGAAATTGCACGGGCCCAACTGGCAGCCGTATTCGTTCGTGTACGGACCCGACGCGTTACCCGCGGGCAGCGCGAACGGCTTGTAGCCGAGTTCCGTCGCGGCTTTCGCAAACATCTTGCCGGTCGGATGGTCGGCCAGCGGCGGCAGCGGATACGGGTTCGAGCGACGGCCTTCGAACGGATTGCCGCCTTCGAGCGGCTTGCCGTCGATATTGCCCGCCTTGCCCGACGTGCCGCACACGCGTTCAAAACGATCGAAGCTCGATTCGAGTTCGTCGTAGGTCACGCCCCAGTCCTGAAGATTCATCCCTTCCGGAATGAACTTCGCGCCGTAGCGCTCGGTGATGTGGCTCTGCAGACGCAACTCGTCCGGCATCACGCGCGACTGCACGCCCGACCAGTGCGAACCCGCGCCGCCCACCCCTTCACCCGGTTTGAACGAACCGATCTGACGATACGGCACCGCCGTGTCGTTCTTCGTGTGGCGGTTCGTGACCGTGGTTTTGGCCAGGTTCTGCAACAGCGCCTGCCGTGCCGAGTATTTGATCTCATCGACGATCTGCGGATACGCGAAATCGGGGATCGTGTCGCGCGCGTCGCCGCGTTCGAGCGCGACCACGTTCAGACCTGCGTTGGCCAGTTCGATCGCCATGATCGAGCCGGTCCAGCCGAAGCCGACGATAACCGCGTCGACCGGCTTTTTCTTGATGGTTGCCACGTCTTATCCTCGCTTGCCGTACAGGCTGACCGGTGCATACGGATAAGGCTTGGCCTCACCCACGAACTCCAGATAGTCGGCGCGCACGCCGGGATAGCCGATCATCTTCCACGCGGCCATGTCCTTGTTGCCACCGTAAGACGGGTCGCAAAAGTAGCCTTCGTAGGTGAGTTTCAGCAGAAAGCCGCTGAAGAACGTTTTGAGCTTGAAGCCTTCCACGGTCAGCTTGCCGGACTCGACCTGCTTGAAGAAATCGGTCTGCTGCGCGGTCGTCAGTTCGGCGAAGGTCTTGTTGCCGAAGTGCTCGCGGCAATACGCGTTGATCGTGCGAATACCGATCCGGAACTGCTCTTTCGGCGTCAGCTTCGACTGGTAGCCGAATTCCGCTTCGGCGGGCAGGAACGGGCCCTGCATGTACCAGCGCGTCGCGTCGCCATACGGCGTTTGCATCTGACGGTCGATGTATTGCGGCACGCCGAGTTCGACGGCGCCCGGACCGACGTTGTCTTTCGGAATCAGCACATCGGTTGCGGCGACCACGAACGCCCACTCTTCCGGCGTGAAATAGCCGGGCGTGTATTTGTCGACGGTGGGAATGTCCGGCGGCGGCGAACTGAGCGGCGGCTGCGCGCCGGGTTGCGCACCCGACTGTGCTACTACAGCGCCCGAGATGCCGACCACGGCTATCGGTGCAATCACCAGCGAGCCTTTCAGAAAGCTCCGGCGACCACGATCGTTAGGTAAGGTCATATCTTGCGAGAGGTCGTTGTGGGGAAATCGTTGTTTGCCGGTTTCGTTCGGGGTTCAGGCCAGCTTGAACACTTCGACGAAACTGTGCAGGCTGCTCGATTGCTCGCTCAGCGCCTGTGCCGCTGCGGTTGCCTGTTCGACCAGCGCAGCGTTCTGCTGCGTGATCGAGTCCATCTGGCTGACCGCCGTATCGACCTGTTCGATGCCCGCGCGCTGCTCTTCGGCAGCCGCGGCGATCTCATTCATGATGTCGGTCACCTGACGCACCGCCATCAACACTTCCTGCATCGTCTTGCCCGCATCGGCGACCAGTTCGGTGCCGACCGTCACGGTGTTGACCGAGTCCGCGATCAGATCCTTGATCTCCTTCGCGGCCGTCGACGACCGTTGCGCGAGGCTGCGCACTTCGCTTGCGACCACCGCGAAGCCACGTCCCTGTTCGCCTGCGCGCGCCGCTTCGACGGCTGCATTCAGCGCCAGGATATTGGTCTGGAACGCGATGCCTTCGATGATGCCGGTGATGTCCGCAATCTTGCGCGAGCTGGCGTCGATGCCGCCCATCGTGCCGACCACGCGTTCGACCACGTCGTTGCCGCGCGTCGCGACCAGCGATGCGTTGTCGGCGAGCGAACTCGCGGTGCGCGCGCTCTCGGCGTTCTGCTTCACGGTCGCGGTCAACTGGCTCATGCTGGCCGCCGTCTCTTCGAGCGACGCCGCCTGCTCTTCCGTTCGCGACGACAGATCCATCGTGCCGGACGCGATTTCGCGCGTGGCCGTCGCAATCGATTCGCTGCTGTTACGCACCGAGCGCACCGTTTTCGCGAGACTGTCCTGCATCTTGCCGACACCGCGCAGCAGCGTGCCCATTTCGTCTTCGTTGACCACCACGATGCGGCGATTCAGGTCGCCCGCGGCAATCGCGTCGAAATGTTCGAGTGCCTGGTTCAGCGGATTCATGATCGCGCGACGCAGTGCGAGCCAGCTCAACCCCGCCGCGATCACGCCGATCGAGATCATGCCGATCGACAGCCAGAACGACGTGTTGAAGCTCGATTGCGCCGCGTCGTAGTTGTTCTTCGCGTTGGTGTACAGCGCGGTCTTGACCTTCTCGTTCGCGGCGCTCATATCGTTGTACAGCGCGCTGAGTTGCGTCATCGCGATCTTGTCGACGTCTTCACGATTGTTCGCCTTGATCGCGTCGATGAATGCGGACACCGCGCCGCGCATCGCCTGACGGCGCTGCGTCGCATCGCCGATCAGTTCGGCTTCGTTTTCCTCATGCTGCTGATCGACGAACTGCTTCCACCATTCGTCCGACTTCGCGAAGAAGCCCACCGCGCGATCGATCTGCTCGCCCGACTTCGGATCGTCCGGATGAAGCGCCACGCGATCGAGCACGAGACGGGTGCGCGCAATGTAAATCTCCGCGTTACCGATATTCGTCGCAGCGGTCAGCTTATTTTCGTACGTATCGCGATTGGCGCGGTTCGCGCGGCTCGCGCCAAGCAAACCAAGCACACCGATCGCCACCATCAGCACAGCCAGAAAACCCATCGTCAGCGCAATCCGCGCTTGCAGCGACATCGCTGCCTTACCTGCTCTCATCGTCGATTCTCCCCGGAGACAATTGCTGTGCTCGACACAGTCTCTTGCGTTTACGGCAACTACATAAGAATCTTTAGACAAATAGGAACAATTGCCGATTGACGCGCGCTCTCATGATTTCGCAAACGATTGGCACGTAACAATCGCCGCTAATCACCGACGTTAGGCCTTCAGAGCCGGTCGTCCGGGGATGTTGACGCAATGTAGTCGGAAGCGCGGCGGACCTTTTCTGCTACTACATGAAAGCCGCTGTAAGGCTGCGCCGCACGATTCAGGGCGCCGGTTCCGCCGCGGCAATCGCCAGATCGACACCGGCTTCGCGAATCCCGGCGGCCGCAGCCGACGCGAGACCTTCGTCGGTGACGACCAGATCGAACTGTTCCAGTCCCGCAACCTTGTACAAGCCGAACGTGCCGTATTTCGAGCTCGTCGCGACCAGCACCGTTTGCGATGCGGCGTCCATTGCCGCGCATTTCACTTCGACCTTCGGCGCCGACGGCGTGGTCACGCCGCGTCGCAAGTCCCACGAACTCGCCGACATGAACGCGACGTCGATCGACACATGGCGCAACGTCGCCGCCGCCAGCCCGCCGACGCTCGACAGATTTGCGTGGTCGAGCAGCCCGCCCGTGTGAATCACGTTGACCGGCGATTCCGCCAGCGCCTGGACGATCGCGAAGTCGTTGGTCACGACCGTCATGCCCGACAGCGCGACGATGTGCGGCACCATCGACAGCGTGGTCGTACCGGCGTCGAGATAGGCGGTCATGCCCGGCCGCAGCAACTGCGACGCGCGGCGCGCGATGCCGTGCTTCTGCGGCTGCTCGATGGTCGCTTTCGACTGATGGCTCGGCTCGGTATTCAGTTCGCTCGCGATCCGCACACCGCCCGGCACCGAATACACCAGACCGCCCTGCTCCAGCGCCGCGATATCGCGGCGCACCGTCATATGCGAGCAGTTGAAAATCTCCATCAGCTGATGGACGCTCAGCACCTTGTGGCGGCGCAACTGACGCAACATCGATTCGCGCCGCTGATCCGGGATCATCGGCGCATCGACCGCGGCGGGCGGATCGCTCACGTCGGCGTCGGGCGTGACGCCTGCGGTCTGGATGGCCTGATTGACGCGGTCGGCGGGGTCGGTTCGGGTGGAATTTGGCATGAGTGGGTCCTTGGGATGCGCGCGCGCAATGCGCCGTCATCTTATCGGATCGGTTTCGCGGGTCAGCTTCGGATCACCGCTTCGATCAGCAGCACGCCGGCCAGCCCGACGAACGACTGCAAGCTCAGCATCAGCGTCCACGTCCGCAACGTCTGCGAAACGGTCAACTGGAAATACTCCTTGAACAGCCAGAAACCCGAATCGTTCACATGCGACAGCATCACCGCGCCCGACGCCGTGGCGAGCACCATCAGTTCCGGCGACACGCCGGGATGCGCGAGAATCAGCGGCGCAACGATGCCGCTCGCGGCGACCGTCGCAACCGTCGCCGAGCCGACGCAAATTCGCAGCAACGCGGCGATCGCCCACGCGAGGATCAACGGATTCACCGGCCAGCCCGCCGTGTGATGCACGATGATCGTATCCAGATGGATCGAGCTCAGCATCTGCTTGAAGCCGCCGCCCGCGCCGAGAATCAGCAGGATCACGCCGAGCGGTGCCAGACCTTTGGCGGTCATCTTCTGCATCTGGTCGAGCGAGAAACCATGCCGCACGCCGAGCGCGAAAAACGCAAACAGCACGGCCGCGAGCAGCGACAGGATCGGATCGTTGACGGCCTGAAACACGATGAACGCCGTCGTGCCTTTGACCGTGTTCGCCATGCCGAGCGTGCCGATCAACATCAGTCCCGGCGGAATCAGCACCGAAATCACGGCCGCAACCAGCGAAACCGGCGGACGCGTGGTATCGACCTGAAGCGCGGCCACCGGGCCGCCGTCGAGATTCGGCGAAGGACCGAAACTGCGCTGCATCACACGCGTGAACAACGGACCGCAAATCACCGCCGTGGGAATCGCGATCAGCAAGCCGTAGAACAGCGTCAGGCCGGTATTCGCGTGATACGCGACCACGGCCAGCATCGGCGCCGGATGCGGCGGCAACAAACCGTGCGACACATACAGACCCGCCGCGAGCGGCAAGCCGATAAACAGCAGATGACTGCCGGTGCGTCGTGCGACCGTATAGACCAGCGGCGCCAGCATGATGAAGCTGACATCGAACAGATGCGGCATGCCGATCAGCAACGCCGCCGCGCACACGGTCCACGGCGCGTATTGCACCGGCCGCTTGCCGATGAACGCGTTCGCGATGCGATCGGCGCCGCCGGTGCCGATCAGAATCCCGCCGAGCAATGCGCCGAGCCCGACCACCGGCCCGGTGCGCGCCAGCGCGCCGCCGAAGCCCTTCGCAAAACTGTCGATCGTATGTTCGGGCGTGACGCCCGCGACGATGCCCAAACCGATCGCCGTCAAGGTCAGCGCGAGAAACGGACTCAACCGGAACCGCGCGATCATGACGATCAGAACGACGATCGCACCGACCGCCATCGCAATAGTGACTGCTTCGCCCTGCATGTGTCGTCTCCCCTCTTATATGTCTTTGATGTCTTTGCTAGTCGATCTCGATGTAACTGACGTGGGCCGGACCGTCAGGCCGCGTAGCCGTCGCGCCATGCGGCGAGCAGCTCGGGATCGTGGCCTTGCAGGTCGTCGAGCGTCAGCAGGTCGCCGGCCTTGACGTCGCGCGCGAGCGTCGCATGCGCGGCGAGATAGAGCGGTGCGATATCGCGCGGTGCGGTTTTTCCGGCCACCAGCACCGCTTGTACACCGGTCACATCGTGATGATGACCGCCCATTTTCAGCACCGTGCCGGCCGGCAGATCGACGTTCGCGCGACCGCCGAGGATCGTGCATTGCGTCGGCGTTTCGGCGCCGGAAGGACGGCCGTGCACCACCGCGTCGAGCAGCGTGATCGGCGTTTCGACGCCCATGAAGTGGTACGGCAGATACATGCACGCATAGCGGCCGTTGCGGCTCACCACGTGGCCTTTCTGCTGAAGCAGTGCCCACGTCGGTGCATCGTGCGTACGCACCACGACGAATACGCCGCCCGCGAAACTCGCTTCTTCCGGCAGACGCAGCATATTGAAGACGTCGATCACGCCGCTCGTGTTCAGCACGCCGCCGTCCTCGCGCATCGCGTAGACGTCCGCGAGTTCGGTGGTGCGCGCGACCGGGTAATGCAGCAGTTCGACATCCGGCACGAAGCCGATATTGGTCGCCACCACCGACATCTCGCAGTAATCGGCGGTGGCCGACGTCTTGCGTCCGTTCAGCGCGGCGCGGCGTGCCGCGAGCGTTGCCGGAATGTCGTCGCCGAGTTGCATCAACGACGCAAGACCGGGCGCGGCGAACGATTCGTCGAGTTGCGTGACGTTGCCGGTTTTCGGATCGAACACGAGGTCGTATTCGCTCGACTTGCCGGCCGCGACCACGTCGAGACCGAGCGTGCGCGCCCACGTCACCCAACCGATCAGGTTCGACGGCTGGTCGCCGTCGGCGGTCGTGTACACCACGCGTTGACGCGCGGCGAGTTGCGACAGCGAAATCCCCGCGACCGCATCGACTTCCTTGCTGACCATCGCGACGTGACGCCCTTCGTTCAACGCGCGACGCGCGGCGCGATAGCCGATCGACGGATTGCCGGTCGCTTCGACGAGGATGTCGTAACGCGACGGATCGAGCAGCGCGACATCGGCGATCAGCCCGATCGCGTCGGCGGGCAGCGCGGCGACAGCCGCCGCATCCGCGCACACCACCAGCGATTGCGCGTCGAAGCCAAGCTCCAGGCACAGCGCGCGCAGACCGCCGAGGTCGAGGTCGCACAATAGTGTCGCCGCGAGACGCGGCATCAGGCGCGTTTGCGCGAGCAGCGTGCGGGAGAAACCGCCCTTCGCGCCGGTCAGCGCATAACGGACCGGCTGAACCGGTGCGGACGATGCAGCTGCGTCGGCAGACTGCGTGCGAAACAGCAACTCGAAATTCATGGAGCGTCCCTAAAGGCCTGCGCCGCTCACAGCGCAATGCCAGCAACCTTAACTTTTATTATCACAACCGTCAAATAATTTAACATCGATTCACACCGACACGCGGAACGTCGCTACAATCGTCGTCAAAGGAGGCTCTCATGTCCCAAACCCTTAACGCTTCGGCGCGCGCGAACGCGCGGCCGCTGCTCGGCTGCATCGCCGACGATTTCACCGGCGCGACCGACCTCGCGAACATGCTGGTGCGCGGCGGCATGCGCACGGTTCAAACCATCGGCGTGCCTGCTTCCGCCGATCAGCTGGAAGCCGACGCACTGGTCGTCGCGCTGAAATCGCGCACCATCGGCGCGGCGGATGCGGTCGCGCAATCGCGTGCCGCGCTCGACTGGCTGCGCGCGCAAGGCTGCCGCCAGTTCTTCTTCAAATACTGCTCGACCTTCGACTCCACCGACGCGGGCAATATCGGCCCCGTCGCGGACGCATTGCTCGATGCGCTCGACACGTCGGCGTCGGGCATTTCGAACGCGGATTCACACGGATTCACAATCGCCTGCCCGGCATTTCCCGAGAACGGCCGCACCGTGTATCGCGGCCATCTGTTCGTCGGCGATACCTTGCTGAGCGAATCGGGGATGGAAAACCATCCGTTGACGCCGATGACCGATCCGAATCTGGTGCGCGTGCTGCAACGTCAAACCGCGTCGAAAGTCGGGCTGATCCGTTACGACACGATCGCGCGCGGCGTCGACGCCGTGCGCGACGCGATTGCGGGATTGCGCGCCGACGGCGTGCGGATCGCGATTGCGGACGCGTTGACCGACGCCGATCTGCACACGCTCGGCGCGGCCTGCGCGGACTTGCCGTTGATCACCGGCGGCTCGGGCGTCGCGCTCGGCTTGCCGGACAATTTCCAGCGCGCCGGCCTGATCGACGCGAACGATACGGCGGGCAAGCTCGGTGCAATCGACGGCGCGTCGGTCGTGCTGGCGGGCAGCGCATCGAAAGCGACCAATGCGCAGGTCGCCGAATGGTTGAAGCAGCGTCCCGGCTTCCGGATCGATCCGCTTGCGCTCGCGCGCGGCGAACCGGTCGTCGAACGGGCGCTCGCGTTCTTTGCCGAACACGCGGACACCGCACCCGGCATCGCGCCGCAGACCGTGCTGATCTATGCGACCGCCACGCCCGATGAAGTGAAAGCGGTGCAACGCGAACTCGGCGTGGCCGCCGCGGGACAACTGGTGGAAGACGCGCTGGCGTCGGTCGCGCGGCAGTTGCGCGAACGCGGCGTGCGCCGGTTCGTGGTCGCGGGCGGCGAGACGTCAGGTGCGGTCGTCCAGGCGCTCGACGTGAAAATGCTGCGGATCGGCGCGCAGATCGATCCGGGCGTTCCCGCGACGGCGAGTGTCGGCGACACACCGCTCGCGCTCGCATTGAAATCGGGCAACTTCGGCACCGTCGATTTCTTCGACAAGGCTTTGCGTCATCTAGCTGGAGGCGCGCAATGAGCGGCAACCTGTCTGCGTCGATTCACGGCAGCGCCGAAAGCAGCTTGCGCGAAGAAATCTGCGTGGTCGGCGCGAACCTCTATTCGCGCGGCTACACGGTCGGCAGCGCGGGCAATATCAGCGCGCGTCTCGACGACGGCTGGCTGATCACGCCGACCGACGCGTGTCTGGGCCGGCTCGATCCGGCCGACATCGCGAAAGTCGGTCTGGACGGACAACCGGTATCGGGCGGCAAGCCTTCGAAGACGCTCGAACTGCATCGCGGCATTTACGCGGCGAACAGCGAAGCACGCGGCATCGTCCATACGCATTCCACACATCTGGTCGCGTTGACGCTGGCAGGCGTCTGGAAAGAGGACGACATCCTGCCGCCGATCACGCCTTACTATGTGATGAAAGTGGGACACGTCCCGCTGATTCGCTATCGACGCCCCGGCGATCCGCAAGCGGCCGCGCAGATCGCCGCACTCGCCGCCGACGTGCGCGCGGTGTTGCTCGAACGGCTTGGGCCGGTGACGTGGGAGCGTTCGGTGTCGCACGCGTCGTACGTGCTCGAAGAACTGGAAGAGACCGCGCGGCTATGGTTGATGACGACGCCGCGTCCCGATCCGCTGGATGAAGCCGCGATCGAAGAATTGCGGCAGACGTTTCGCGCGCGCTGGTAGCGTGCGATAGCACGGTCAGCCGCGATCTCGCGCTGACGCCGTGCCCAGCCACACGCCGATGCTTCGTGCTACCTGAGCAGTCGGCGCGAAGCATCGGTTTTTGTTTTTTGCGCTAACGGGTGCCCGTTTTCACACCGGCGCAGGCGGTGATGGCCAGCGGACCGACCACCGTGCCGACCGGCACCGGAATCGTCCAGTGCGTGCGGTTTCGCGTGGTCGTCGCGGTCAATGCGGCGCTGTCGCTGCCGTTCAGCATCAGCAGATACGATGCGTCGCTCGACATCGGCCGCCAGAACGCTTCGTAGCCGCTGCCGAAGCGTTCGAGCGCGAGCGTGCCGAACGTCCGGCCGCCGTGCGCGTCGTATAGCGCAATCGCTTCGCCGTCGTTCAGCGCGAACGCGCCTTCGCGAAAACTTGCCGCGTTGTTCGGCACGGTCGTCGCGCCGTGCCCTTTCAGCATCCCGCAGCCACCGGCCGGCGCGGCCGGAAGCACCGGCGTGATCGTGGCCGCATACGCCGACGATGCAATCGCAAGCGACGCGACGACGCAAGCGGTACGAGCGACACATGCCGCGATTGCGTGCGCTGTCGCGCCTCCTTGGCGGCGGATTGCGGCGTGCCGGCCGCCGCGCGTGATAACTGTCATGCCCTTCGTTCCTTGCTGTTGTTCATCGTGCCGCGATACGTGACGTCGTGGATCGCGGTGTGCTGCGGACAGGCATTTTGTCCGTCTGGACCGGGCTGCGTGAACCCTGCATGTATACTTTTGTCTCTCTATGCTGTCATCAACGAACCGCTCAAGGCGGCTGCACTCGCGAATGAAGGTTATCACCGCTGTATCCGCTCTCCTGCTGATCTGCTGGACCTGCCACCAGGCCTACGCCGATCCCCAGACCGACATGCCCGACGAATACGACTATCTGCGACGCATGCATGTGCCCGACGCAGTCGCGAACTGCGTGGCCGCGTTCGACCGTTGGGTCAGAACCGCATCGCGCTACGACTCGTTCATGGTGCCCGACCGCAGCGCGCTCAATGCGACCACCGTGGCCGGCTCGACACCGGGCACCGCACCCGTGATCGCACTCGCCGACGCCGATACGTCGTCGCCGGTCGACAAGACCGTGGGCTTGCGCGCATTCGCGAAGGTACGCGACAAGTACCGCTGGGTGCCCGTGCGCGCAACCTGCGGAATTGCCGATAGCGAAGTGGTTTCCGTGAGTCTGCAACCGGAAGAGATCGTGCGCTGACGATGCGGCGTGGAACGGAATCCGCATGCAAATGCAAGTCCCACGCCCATTGACCGGAATCGCAACAGCTATTTGCGGATTCCGAAAGAATCCCCGATAAAACTCTAAAAGCGGCGATTTAAACCGCCTATATATTACAAGGCATTCCCGTTGCAATAAATTGGAATGACCTGAAATGCGCGTGCGATTGTCCGGGTGAATGGTGCGTGATACGCTTCGCGCACTTGATGACTCCGAGAAAGGCTTGAAATCAGGTACTTGGGGCGTGCTCGCGAGAGGAGCACGCCCCATTTCGTTTGTGACGACGGCGCATCGCGGCAACAATAATAAATCGAAAGTTAAATGCGTGTGTCGTAGCAAAAATGCAACGTCAAGTCCTATATCAACACAATGCGCGGACTCCTCAGATATTCTCCGCAACTCGTTAGCATTCGCTTTCGTGTACGGAGAGAAATAAATGAAAAAGATCGCACTGTCGAGCCTCTCGCTCGCACTCCTTGGCGCCGCAGGTGTAGCACACGCACAAAGCTCGGTCACGCTGTACGGCCTGATCGACACGGGCCTGACCTACTCGAGCAACTCGACGGGTCATAGCAACTTCCAGCAAGCCAGCGGCATTCTGAACGGTAACCGTTTTGGTCTGCGCGGCTCGGAAGATCTGGGCAACGGTCTGAAGGCAGTCTTCGTGCTGGAAAACGGCTTCAACCTGTCGAACGGCAAGCTGGGTCAAAACAGCCGCATGTTCGGTCGTCAGGCATTTGTCGGTCTGTCGAGCAACCAGTTCGGTACGGTCACGATGGGTCGTCAATACGACTCGCTGGTGGACAATGTGGCACCGCTGTCGCTGAACGGCACGCAAAACGGTGGCACGCTGGCATCGCACCCGTACGACAACGACAACCTGAACAACTCGGTTCGTATCAACAACGCTGTCAAGTTCCAAAGCGTGAACTATGACGGCTTCAAGTTCGGCGCGTTGTACGGCTTCTCGAACGCAGCTGGCAGCTTTGCTGACAGCCGCGCATACAGCCTGGGCGCTTCGTACCAGTTCGGCGGCCTGAAGGTTGCTGCAGGTTACCTGCAACTGAACGGCGCAGGCTCGACGACGAACACGAGCGGCGCAGTGGCGACCAGCTCGGATTCGACGTTCACGGCAGCACGTCAACGTTCGTACGGCGCAGGCATCAACTACGCTTTCGGCGCAGCTAACGTCGGCCTGGTGGTCACGCAAACGCAACTGAACGGCGCATCGTCGATCAACTCGTCGAACGCATCGGTCGGTGGCGCACTGGCAATCAACAGCGGCAGCGCTCGCTTCACGAACTACGAAGTCAACGGCCACTACGCGATGACGCCGGCATGGACGCTGTCGGGCGCTTACACGTTCACGGACGCAAGCCTGAACGGCGCGAGCCCGAAGTACCATCAAGTCACGCTGCAATCGGACTACGCGCTGTCGAAGCGTACCGACGTCTATGCTGAAGCTGCATACCAGCACGTGACGGGCACGGGCAACTCGGGCGTGACGGCTGAGATCGTCGGCGTGAGCGCATCGTCGACCGACTCGCAGATCGTCGGCACGGTTGGTATCCGTCACCGCTTCTAAGCGGCTGGCAGTACCGAGTACCGAGCATGAAGAAAAAAGCCCGCGAAAGCGGGCTTTTTTTGTTGGGGGGGGGTCGGCTCGACGTCGGGTTGCAAGCGTTTGCGTTTCTGCTGCGATCACGTCACGTGCTACGTCACGATTGTTTTCTTGAGGCTGACGTCTCTTCCTCTTCGATGCGGCGCTCGACCCTTTCGACGTCCGCAATATTGTCCAGCACGTACTGCCGGTAAGCCTGAGCGGCTGCATGGATTTGCGTCCATTGATCGATCAATAACATCGTGGGCGTGGCGGATTCGAAGATCGTAAACACAAGGGTTGTATCCTCGTGCATGCCCAATCGCATGAACGGCGAATATCGATCGACGGAATACACCTCTCCAGCCGGCACCCGGTAGACGAACACATACGGATGCGGCACCGTTATATCAATGACATCCTCGAAGTAGAGCGTTTCCATCATTGCTTTCGAAGTCCTGTGAATGCGCCCGTGAACACCCGCCTGTTGAGACTCCAACCGGTTTGCGCAAAGTTCGATTCCACGCCAGATCAAAGATCTATCGCAGTCGAGTCACTGACACAGACCCATGCGGAACGCTGCGCGCTCGTCTCAGCCTTATCGCCCGGCTTGCATTGCTTTCCTGATTTCAATCAGCGCCTCGATCAGTTCATCTAGCGGAACCGTGCGCGCCATCCTTCCGTCGTCCTCCGGTCCGCCAAGTTCGGCGAGCAGATTTTCGACGCCGTTTTCCTGATTCACTCTCACAACCGGAAAGCGGTCCAACAGAATTTCCAACGTCGGCTTTTCGTATTCGTTCATTGCCGATGACCAGGCAATTTCGAGTTTGCTCGTCTTCATGGCTTCGTAACCTAGTTGCTCGGCCGAGGGTTGAGGACACCGCTGAATTGACCGGCTTTGTGATCCCCCTGTTCCGTTCGGCGCCCGAAAGTCTACTCCGCCTCTTCCCGACTCCGTTCTGACCAGGCGCAACGACGTACCATACCGCCCCCTTACATTTACATAAAGGAATCCCCCCAACCTGCCGTTAATGCGCATACGGGAGCACATGTCCCGTTGTCGCCAAAACTCGTGCCCTATCGACCGTGGTGCGAAATCAGGCACTGTGCGTCAGCACCGGCAAGTAACCAAGAGCATTCGAAGTCGAGTCATGGATCAAGCAAACACCAGGCAAACCGCGCCACGCGGCCCAAAGGAAGACCTCGCCCGTATCGCCCGCAACGGCGATCTGGTGATGTATGTGACGCTAGTGGCGGCATTCGCGGCCTGCATTGCGCTAGGTCTGGTCTACGACGATCTCGCGCTCGGACTCCCCTATGCCTGCGCGGTCCTCGTGATCGGCAGCGGCTTCTACTTCATGGGTCGCGGCACCGTCTGGGGTTGGGCAGGACTGGTGAGCTGCAACGTCGCCGCCGTGACCTTGCACATGCAACTCAGCCGTGGACTCACCGAATTGCACTTCGGCGTATTCGTGCTGCTGGGCCTGATGCTGGTCTATCGCGACTGGCGCCCGATCGTGCTGGGCGCAACCCTGTTCGCGGTTCAGCACATCGCCCTCGATCGCATGATGGCGCTGCACTTCGGGGTCTACTGCACCGCCGAAGCAAACTTCCCGAGAATCCTGCTGCACGCGGCGTATGTGATCGTGCAAACCTCGATCGAGGTGTATCTCGCGATCGGACTGCGCTCGTCCTCGATCGAGGCGTCCGAGCTCGCCGGTCTGGTGCGTCACGTGAACCGGCGTTCGGCGATCTGCCTCGATGTGTCGTCGGTCGCGGTGAACTCCGCTCTGGCCTGCTCGCTGAAAGATTCGCTGACCCGGGTGCAGCACGCGATGGCCGAAGTCAGCCAGGCCGCCGACGCCGTGAAGCAGTCGTCCGCCGAGATCGCGTCCGGCACGCTCGATCTGAGCCAACGCACCGAACGTCAGGCGATCAGCCTGCAACAGACCGCCGCATCGATCGAACAGATCAACGGCGGCGTGCGCGAAACCGCCGACACGACCAGCCAGACCGGCACGCTAGCCGTTTCGGCATCGACTGCGGCAAGCAGCGGCAGCGAAGCGATGAACCGCGTGGTCGAGACGATGTCGAGCATCGACGAGTCGTCCACCCGCATCAACGACATCACGTCCGTGATCGATTCGATCGCGTTTCAGACCAACCTTCTCGCGCTCAATGCCGCCGTCGAAGCGGCGCGAGCGGGTGAAGCGGGACGGAGTTTCGCGGTGGTCGCGGGAGAAGTACGCTCGCTCGCGCAACGATCGGCGTCAGCCGCGCGCGAGATCAAGCAGTTGCTTGCGGAAAGCATGTCGCGCGTGAAAATGGGCAACGCGCTGGTCGGCAAGGCGGGAGGCGTCATGACGGGCATCGTCGTTCAGACGTCGCGCGTGAGCCAGTTGATCGGCCAGATGATGAACTCGGCCGAACGGCAGTCGGCCGGTATTGGTCGGGTTTCCGACGCGGTTTCGCAACTCGATTCCGTCACGCAGCAAAATGCGGCGCTGGTCGAAGAAAGCGCGGCGGCCGCCAGCAGTCTCGCGGCACAGGCCGACCGTCTGCATCGCGTGGTGCAGCAGTTCTCGCTGACAGACGACGACGTGCCGGTCCGCATGGCCCGACGCGGCCGCGCACGCTAACGCCGCGACCGACTATGGCGGGAGCCGGATTCGACTCCCGTTACTTTCTTACTGCGCGGCGGTCTTTTCCGCCGCCTCCGACGGCTGCCAGCCGCCACCCAACGCCTTCACCAGCAACACCGCATCCTGAAGCGCCTGGCCGCTGTAATCGAGCGACAGTTTCCGGTCCTGCATCTCCGTCAACTGCGTATCCAGCACGTCCATCCGGCTGGACGTTCCCGCGTCGAAGCCGCGCAACTGGCTCGCCGACAACTCGCCGCTACGCACGGCCACCGCCTGCGCCGCCACCGCCTGTTGCGACGTGATCTGGACTGCGCTCAGATAGTCCTCGACATCCTGGAACGCGCTCAACACCGTCTGACGATACGACGCCACCTGCTGATCGTAATTCGCGCGTGCCTGATCGACTGCGGCACTGGTTGCGCCTGCATCGAAAATCGTCTGCGCGACGTTCAGGCCGAGCGACCAGAAACGCGTCGGTAGCGACACCAGATGCGCGAGCGACGTGCCGCTGTAGCCGCCGTCGGCCGACAGCGTCAGCGTCGGAAAGTAGCCCGCTTTCGCCACGCCGATCTTCGCGTTGTACTCGGCCACCGTGCGCTCCGCCTGCACCACGTCCGGACGACGCTGCAACAGCAGCGACGGCACCGTCGCGGGCAATACCGGCAACTCGAAACGGTAATCGTCCTGCACCGGCAACGAGAACGTCGCGGGCGCTTCGCCGACCAGCACCGCAATCGCATGCTCGTACTGACGACGCGTCAGTTGCGCGGTCGCGATGCTTTCGTCGATCGCCTGCATCGTGTTGTGCGCCGTGCGCACATCGTCGTAAGACGACACGCCGTTCCTGAATTTCGCTTCCGTCAGCGCGAGCAGTTCGGCATCGATCCGGCGTTGCCCGACGAGCAGCGCCAGGTCCGCATCGGCGAGACGCAAGGTGAAATAATCGACCGTCAGCGTCGCGAGGATGCTCAGGCGCTCGCCGGCGAGTTGCGCGTCGGACGCGTCGGCGGCGGCCCGGCTCGATTCGACCGAACGACGCACACTGCCCCACAGGTCCGGCTCCCAGCTCGCTTCGAGCTCACCCGTCACGTTTTTGGTCGTGTAACTACTGACGCTGCCCGACGAACTCGAATACGTGGACGACGACGATGCACCGCCGCCCGAACGCGTGCCCGATCCCGCGAACGATACCGTCGGGAACAGGCTCGCGCGACTCGCCGCCACCTGCGCGCGCGCCGAACGGTACGCGGCTTCGTATTCGGCGATCGTCTGGTTCGCTTTGAGCGCGCGCTCGCACAACGCATTCAGCGTGTCGTCATGGAACAGCGTCCACCAGCGGCTGTCGATCGCGCCGGCCGGGTCCGGCGTCGCCTGCTGCCACAATCCCGAAGCGGTCTGTTCCTTGTACGTCGCCGGAACGGTCATCGCCGGACGCACATAGTCGGGTCCGATCGTGCAGGCGGCGCACAGCGTCGCGAGCGCGATCGTCGATACGCGTCGCACATGGCGGATCGCGCGAGGCACCGGTGTTAACTTCATCGTGCAACTCCATTCTGGCGCTTACGGTTGCGCCCGTTGAACCGGTCGAGCCAGAGATAGATCACCGGCGTCGTGTAGAGCGTAATCATCTGGCTGACCACGAGGCCGCCAAGAATCGCCACGCCGAGCGGGTGGCGGAATTCATGGCCATATCCGGTACTGACGATCAACGGCACTGCGCCGAGCAACGCGGCGAGCGTGGTCATCGTGATCGGACGGAAGCGCGTCAGACACGCCTGATAGATCGACTCTTCCGCGCTCGCATCGTGTTGCCGTTCGTAGGTGATCGCGAAATCGACCATCATGATGGCGTTTTTCTTGACGATGCCGATCAGCAGCACGATCCCGATCAACGCGATGATGGACAGTTCGAAACCGGATACATACAGCGCCAGCAACGCACCGAGTCCCGCCGACGGCAGCGTCGAGAGAATCGTCAACGGATGAATCAGGTTCTCGTACAGGATGCCGAGCGCGATATACACAGCGATCAGCGCGCCGATCACCAGCAGCAATTCGCTGCCGCCGCTCTGCCCCATCTGCGCGCCCGCGCCCGCAAACGAAGGCACGATCGAATTCGGCAGATGTAGCGATGCCACCGCCGCGCTGATGGCCGCATTCGCGTCGCTCATCGCCACGCCGTCCACCAGGTTGTACGACAGCGTAACCGCCGGAAACTGGTTGGCGTGCGCAATCGTCACCGGCGCACGCGTGAGCGCGCGCGTGGCCAATGCGGACAACGGCACGAGTGTCGCGCCCGACGTGCTATCGGTGCTGGACGACGTCGAAGTCGACGTCGTCGTGGACGAAGACGACGTGCCTGCCGTGGCCGGAACGTACAAGGTGTCGAGCGTTTTCGGATCCTGCCAGTACTCGGGCGCGACTTCCATCACGACGTGATACTGGTTCACCGGGCCGTAAATCGTCGCGACCTGACGCTGACTGAACGCATCGTTCAAGGTGTCGTCGATCGATGAAAACGGCACCGACAAACGCGCCGCCGCATCGCGATTCACCTGCAATTTCATCGCGAGACTGGCGCTCTGCACGTCGGTATTCACGTCGCGCAACTGCGGCAACGCACGCAGCTTCGCCTCGATGCGCGGCAACCAGGTATCGAGCGTGGTTTGATCTTCGGCGGTCACCGTGTACTGGAACTGCGCCGCACTTTGCCGCGCACCGAACATCAGATCCTGCGCGGACATCATCAACAGACGCGTGCCCGGAATATCCGCGGTGCGCCGGCTCAGATCGGCAATCACCTGGTCGGCGCTATGTTTGCGTTCACCGAGCGGCTTCAGCGTAATGAACATCATGCTGTCGCTGACGGCATTGCGTCCGCCCACATAGCCGGACACGCTTTCGACTTCGTTGTTTTGCAGGATGCGCCGGTTGATTTCGTCGAACTTCGCCTTCATCGCCTGAAACGAAATGCTTTGCGTGGCCTGGATGCGTCCCATCAACCGGCCGGTGTCTTCGAGCGGGAAAAACGTCTTCGGCATTGCAATGATCAACCCGACGTTCGCGAACAGCAGCAGCACCGTGACGGCGAGCATCGAACGCGGATGGCGCAGCGCCCAGCGCAAGCTGCGCGCGTAACGGCTCACCACTTTTTCTTCGAAGCCGTCTTTCTTGTGCGCGTCGCCTTCGGGGCGGCCTTTCAGCAACAGACGACCGAGCGTCGGCGCGAGCGTGAGCGACACCACCATCGAAATCATGATCGCGATCGCCAGCGACACCGAGAACTCGCGGAATAACCTGCCGACGATCCCGCTCATCAGGATCAGCGGCAAAAACACCACGACCAGCGATGCGCTGATGGTCAGCACCGTGAAGCCGACTTCGCGCGTGCCGTCGAGCGCGGCGGCGAGCGGCGACTTGCCGGAATCGAGATGTCGCATGATGTTTTCGACGACCACGATCGCATCGTCGACGACGAAGCCGGTCGAGATGGTCAGCGCCATCAGCGACAGATTGTTCAGGCTGTAGCCGAGGAAATACATCGCGGCGAACGTGCCCGCCAGCGCGAGCGGCACGGTGATGGCCGGAATCAGCGTGCTGCGCCAGTCGCGGAAAAACGCATACGTGACGATCGTGACGAGCAGCACGGCCGCGAGCAACGACATTTCGACGTCGAACACCGACGCGCGAATCGTCTGCGTACCGTCGAGCACGACGCCGAGATTGACGGTCGAAGGCAAGCTCGCCGACAAACCCGGCAACGCGGCGCGGATCGCATCGACGGTCTTGATCACGTTCGCATTCGGCTCTTTCGATACGATCAGCAACACCGCCGGCTTGCCGTTCGACAACCCGTAATTGCGCAGGTCTTCGGTGGATTGCACGACACGTCCCACATCGGACACGCGCACCACCGTGCCGTTGCTTTGACGGATCACCAGCGGCTCGTAGTCTTTCGGCGTGTGCAACTGATCGTTCGCGCCGACCACATAGTGTTCGCCGCCCGCGCTTACCGCGCCCTTCGGATTGTCGACGGTCGCATCGGCGATGGCCGTGCGCACGGTTTCGAGCGACACGCCGTAGTGGCTCAACTGGTCCGGATTCAGTTCGACGCGCACAGCCGGCAGCGAGCCGCCGCCGACCGATACATCGCCGACGCCCGACACCTGCAACAGCTTTTGCTGCAATACCGACGACGCGTAGTCGTACATCTGCGCGACGCCGACCGTGTCCGATGTCAGACCGAGAATCAGCACGGGCGCGGCAGCCGGATTCATTTTCCGGTACGACGGCGTTTGTGTGAGCGTGGTCGGCAGGTTGCTGCGTGCGGCGTTGATCGCCGCTTGCACGTCACGCGCGGCACCGTCGATGTCGCGATCGAGATCGAACTGCAACACGATCTGCGACGACCCCGACGAGCTTTGCGAGGTCATCTGCGACAAGCCGGAGATCGAGCCGAACGCGCGTTCGAGCGGTGCGGTGACGGTCTTCGCGATCGTGTCGGGGTCGCCGCCCGACAACGTCGCGCTGACCATCACGACCGGAAAATCCACCGACGGCAACGCCGCGACCGGCAACAGCCGGAACGCCATCGCGCCGAAAAGCGCGAGGCCGATTGCCAGCAGTACCGTGCCGATCGGACGGCGGATGAAAATCGCAGACAGGTTCATCCGTTGCCTCAGCCTTGCGCGTTGCCGGACGCACGCGGCCCGAACCGGCGTGACACGCGCGCGGCGAGACCATGCAGCGCGAGATAGATCACCGGCGTGGAGAACAGCGTCAGCAACTGGCTGACCACCAGCCCGCCGATGATCGCGATGCCGAGCGGTTGACGCAATTCATGGCCCATACCGCTGCCCAACGCGAGCGGCAATGCGCCGAACAGCGACGCGCAGGTCGTCATCAGGATCGGGCGGAAGCGCAGTTCGCACGCGCGACGGATCGCGTCGCGGGCAATCAGACGCTGTTCGCGTTCCTGTTCGAGCGCGAAGTCGACCATCATGATCGCGTTCTTCATCACGATGCCGATCAGCAATACGATGCCGATCAAACCGATGATGTCCAGCTGGTCGCCGCACAGCATCAACGCGCCGAGCGCACCGAATGCCGCCGACGGCAGCGTCGACAGAATCGTCAACGGGTGCAGCAGGCTTTCATACAGGATGCCGAGCAGGATATAGACGGCCACCAGCGCGCCGATCAGCAACAACGCTTCATT
The DNA here is from genome assembly GCF_028283785.1 of Paraburkholderia sp. Lineage (GTDB taxonomy): Bacteria > Pseudomonadota > Gammaproteobacteria > Burkholderiales > Burkholderiaceae > Paraburkholderia. Next base: position 206,873 of record NZ_JAPWKB010000005.1, read on the forward strand.
GCCGAGCGACGAACTGTAGAGTTGCGCGGCACCTTCGAGATTCACCTGGACGTCGGCGGGTAGATCGAGCGACGCTTCGATCTTCTCCAGATGACTGATCGCCGTGCCGAGCGTCACGCCCGACGCCACGTTGAACGACACGTCGGCATACGGGAATTGCGCCTGACGCTGGATCGTCAGCGGCGCGGACGTCAGCGAAGCGGTCGCGATGCTGGAGAACGGCGCGAGCGAGCTCGTCGTGCTGCTCGAACTGCTGCTCGATGTCGAGCTGCTGCTCGTGGTGCTCGACGAACTGCTGCCCGACGTGCTCGATGTGCTCGACGTAGTCGATGTGCTGCTCGTACTGGTGGCCGGTACGAACAGACCGTCGAGCATCGCCAGCGGCGAATCGCCGACCAGTCGCGGATCGGCGCCCAGCGTCACGTGATATTGATTGACGTGGGTGTAGATGGTCGAAATCTGACGGTCGCCGAACGCGTCGTACAACACGTTATCCATGTCGGTCGCGGTAATGCCGAGCCGCGATGCGGTGGCGCGATCGAAATCGAACTTCAGCACGTTGCCCTGCTGCTGCGCCTGACTCTGCACATCGGTGAACAGCGGATCGGCGCGCAATGCAACCAGCAACCGGTTGGTCCACTCGGCGAGTTCCGCGCGATCCATCGCCTGCACGCCGACGCGATACGTGTTCGCGTTGATCTGGTCGTCGAGCGTCAGGTCCTGCACCGGATGCAGATACAACTGCATGCCCGCGTGCCCGTCGGTGGCGTGTTTCAGCCGGTCGATCACGTCGCGGCTCGCGGCCGCGCCGCTCTTCAGCGTGATCAGCATGCGGCCGGTGTTCATCGTCGAATTGTTCTGATCGATCCCGACGAACGACGACACGCTCGCCACCCCCGGATCCTGCGCGACCAGTTTGCCCAAAGCCTGCTGCTGCGTCGCCATCCGTTCGAACGAAATACGCGGCGAGCCTTGCGAGATCCCTTCGATCAGGCCGGTATCCTGCTCGGGAAAGAAGCCTTTCGGCATTGCGGCGAATAGCGCGAAGGTCAGCGCCGACGTCACCGCGACCACGATCAGCACGATCGCGCGATGTTCGAAGGCCCAGTCGAGACCGTCGAGATAACGGCGATTCACGCGGTCGAGAAAGCCGTTTTTCGCGCTTTCGTTCGACGTATCCGCGTGATCCGCGCGCAGCATGCGCGCCGCCATCATCGGTGTCAGCGTCAGCGACACCCACGCGGAAATCACGATGGCAATAGCGAGCGTCAACGCGAATTCGCGGAACAGCCGCCCGATCACATCAGGCATGAAGAACAGCGGAATCAGCACCGCGACCAGCGCGACCGAAATCGACAGGATCGTGAAGCCGATCTGCCGCGCGCCTTTCAACGCGGCGTCGAGCGGCGTCTCGCCGCTTTCGATGTGACGCATCACGTTTTCGAGCATCACGATCGCATCGTCGACGACGAAACCGGTCGCCACCGTCAGCGCCATTAAGGTCAGATTATTGATGCTGAAGCCGAGCGCGTAGATGCCCGCGACCGTGCCGATCAATGCAAACGGCACCGTCACCGCCGGAATCACGGTGAATTCGATGCGCCGCAGAAACACGAAAATCACCATCACGACGAGCGCAATCGCCGCCGCGAGTTCGAGCATCACGTCATGCACCGACGCTCGAATGGTCTGCGTGCGGTCGCTCAGCACCGCGATCTTCACGGTGGCGGGCATCGTCGCGCGCAATTGCGGCAACTGCGCCTCGATGCGATCCACCACGTCGATCACGTTCGCACCCGGCTGACGCTGCACGTTGATGATGATCGCGGGCGATGCGCCGCTCCATGCCGCCTGACGCGGATTTTCAGCCGTCTCCGACAAGGTCGCGACATCGGACAAACGCACCGGCGCGCCGTTCTTGTACGCGAGCACGAGATCCGCATAATCTTGCGGCGACGTGAGCTGATCGTTCGCATCGATGGTGAACGCCTGCTTCGGCCCGTCGATCGTGCCCTTCGCGCTGTTCACGTTGGCATCGCTCACCGCCGTGCGAATATCTTCGAGCGACAGGCCTTTCGCATTCAGCGCGCGCGAATCGGTCTGCACCCGCACCGACGGCCGCGCGCCGCCCGACAGCGTGACGAGACCCACACCCGATACCTGCGACAACTTCTGCGCGAGGCGCGTGTCCGTCAGGTCTTCGACACGCGTGAGCGGCAACGCATCGGACGTGACGGCGAGCGTCAGGATCGCGGTGTCGGCGGGATTGACCTTGCTATAGACAGGCGGATACGGCAACGACGAAGGTAGCGTGCTGTTCGCGCTGTTGATCGCCGCCTGCACTTCCTGCTCGGCTTCGTCGAGCCCGGTCGAGGTCTGGAATTGCAGCGTCACCAGCGACACGCCGAGCGAACTCGTCGAATTCATCCGCTTCAGTCCCGCCATCTGACCGAAGTATTTTTCGAGCGGCGCGGTGACCGACGTGCTGATCACATCGGGCGATGCGCCCGGATACTGCGTGTAGACCTGGATCGTCGGATAGTCCACTTCGGGCAACGCGGAAACCGGCATCAGCCGGTACGCGATCAGCCCGATCAGCAGAAAGGCGAGGGTCATCAACCCCGTCGCGATCGGGCGACGGATAAACGGGCGCGAAATATCCATGCTGAACGTATGCGCCTGTTATGACTTGACGATCTTGACGGCGCTGCCGTCGTCGAGTTTGTCCGCGCCATCGACGATCACCGTGTCGCCCTTGCGCAGATCGCCGCTCTGGATCACGGTGACACTGCCGTAAGCCACGCCCGCCGTCACGTGACGCAGCGTCACTCTGCCCGCGCCCTTTTGCGCGTCGCTGGCGGCGATGGTCAACACGAAATCGCCGTTCGCGCCGTGCTGGATCGCGACGGTCGGTACGGTCAGCGCATCGTGCAAGGTGCCGACGGTCATCCGCACATTGACGAAGCGGTTCGGAAACAGGCGGCCGTCGTGGTTCGGCGCGAGCGCCTTCAGCTTGACGGTGCCGGTGCTGGTATCGGCGAGATTGTCGATTGCCTTCAGCGTGGCGTGATCGAGCAAGGTGGTCTTGTCGCGCGCGAGGATATCGACGGCGAGTGCGCCGCTCGTGCGGAATGCGTCCACGACGTCGCCGATCTTGTCTTCGGGCACGGCATAGACGATATCGGTCGGTGCTTCGGTGGTGATGGTCGCGATCCCGGTGGAGTCGCTGGTGGTCACGTAGTTGCCCGCATCGACCGACAACAGCCCGATCCGGCCGTCCATCGGCGCGACGATGTCGCAATAGCCCACCTGCACCTGCAGATTCGCGACGCTGCCCTGATCGGCCTTCACGGTGCCTGCGTACTGGCGCATCGTCGAGCGCTGCGTGTCGAGCGTCTGACGCGAAATCGAGCCGCCCTCGATCAGGCTTTGGTACCGTTGAAGATCGGCCTGTGCGTTCGCGAGCAGCGCCTGATCGTGTTCGAGCGTGCCTTGCGCTTCGAGCAGTTGCGCGCGCAGCGCCCGCGCATCGATCCGCGCAATCACCTGACCGGCCTTGACCTGCTGGCCTTCGTTGACGAGCACCGCATCGAGCGTGCCGTTGACCTGGGTTTTGACCGTGACGGTGGCGCGCGGCGTGACGGTGCCGAGCGCGTCGAGTTGCAGTGGAATGTCCGCGTTCGAAGCGGTGCCGATCGTGACCGGCGTATCCGGTTGCGGCGGCCGCGGCCGTTTATGCATCGCGGCAAAAGCCTGCCATACGATGACGCCAGCGATCACGATGGCGACGATTATCAGAAGGCGACGGGGCGAACGATTGAGTTTCACGCGCTGAACGGGGCAGGTATCGAAGCAGATGACACAGCGCGGACGCGCTGCAAAAAGAATGGCGGCACGTCATCACAACGTGCCGCCACCGCTTGACCCTAATGTATCAACGCCTGTCGAAGCGTTGGTTTCGTACCGTTATTGCCCGTTTCGAAACATTACAGTGTGAAAACAACGGTGAATCTCAAGCCGCCGGTTTGGTCGTCGCGACCGCGCCGGATGCCGCGTTCGCAGCGGCCGGCGCGTCATACAACGGTGCATCGGCCGGACGCGGCTGGTCGCCGGTATGCTCGACCCAACCGCCGCCGAGATACTGGTACAGATCCACGAGGTTCGTCAGACGCGCCAGCGACGCGGTAATCAGCGACTGCTGCGCCGAGTACAGATCCGTTTGCGCGGTCAGCACCGACAGATAGCTGTCCACGCCGTTCTTGTAACGGAGATTGGACAGATCGTAGCGACGCTGTTGCGAGCCCGTATAGGCCTGCAACGACGAGATCTGGCGATCGTACGTGCCGCGCGCCGCCAGTCCGTCCGCGACTTCGCGGAAGGCCGTCTGGATCGCCTTTTCGTACTGCGCGATCGCGACGTTCTTTTCGAGGTGCGCGAGATCGAGGTTCGCACGGTTTTCACCGCCCGCGAAGATCGGCACCGAGATCGACGGTCCCCAGCTCCATGCCAGTTGACCCGGCTTGAACAGCTGGCCGAGACTCGCGCTCGCATAACCCATGTTGCCGGTCAGTGAGATGCTCGGGAAGAACGCTGCACGCGCCGCGCCGATGTTCGCATTCGCGCCTCTCAGCGTCGCTTCGGCTTCGATGATGTCCGGCCGGCGTGTCAGCAGATCGGACGGCAAACCGGCCGGAACATCGACCAGCAGCCCTTGATCGCCGAGCGGCAAACCGGCCGGCAGATCGTCGGGCAACGGCTCGCCCACCAGCAGCACCAGTGCGTTTTCAGCTTGCGCGCGCGAGCGCTGATAGCTCTCGTAGTTCGCCTGCGCCTGCTGCATCACACCGGCCGCTTCACGCAGATCCAGTTCCGAACCGGTGCCGGTATCGAACTGCAGCTTGGTCAGCTTGTACGAATTGGTCGCGGTATCGAGCGTGTTCTTCGTGACGGCCAGCATCTCGTCGTATGCCACCATCGTCAGATACTGGTCCGCCACTTGCGAGACCAGCGCGATTTCCGCGGCCTTGCGCGCCTGCGCGGTGGACAGATACGTGTCCAACGCCTTCTGCGACAGGCTCTGAACCTTGCCGAAGAAGTCCAGTTCCCACGATGCGCTGCCGGCCACCTGGTAGTCGCTGCCCACGGTCGAGCGACCCACGTACGACAGGTCGGCCGGCGTGCGGGTACGCGTGCCGGTGCCGGTCGCGCTCAGCGTCGGCATCAGTTCGGCGCGTTGCACGCGATACTGCGCGCGCGCTTCCGCGACGTTCAGCACCGACACACGCAAGTCGCGATTGTTGTGCAACGCGAGTTCGATCACGCGCTTCAGACGCGGATCGGCGAAGAACTCGTCCCAGCCGATATCGGTCGCGGCGCGGCCTTTCGCGCTGCGCGCGGCCTCGCCCGACGCCGGTTGCGTCTCGTAGACGCCGCCTTTCGGAAAGCTCGCGGTGACCGGCGCGTCCGGACGCTGGTACTTCGGCGCGAGCGTACAACCGCTCGCGAGTGCCGCAACCGCAAGCACGATCAGTGCATGTTTCTGCATGTCAATGTCCTTCGTGCTGCGCGTCGTCCACCTTCGGCGCATCGTCACGGGTGAATCGGGAACGGATCACGACGTAGAACATCGGGATCAGGAAAATAGCGAAGAACGTCGCGGTCAACATGCCGCCGATCACACCGGTGCCGATTGCGTGCTGGCTGGCCGAACCCGCGCCGTTGCTGATCGCGAGCGGCATCACGCCGAGAATGAACGCGAGCGACGTCATCAGGATCGGACGCAGGCGCAGACGCGCAGCTTCCACCGCCGCTTCCATCGCCGACATGCCCTGATCGCGTTGCAGCTCACGGGCGAACTCGACGATCAGAATCGCGTTCTTCGCGGACAGACCCACCGTGGTCAACAGACCGACCTGGAAGAACACGTCGTTCTCCAGACCGCGCATCGTCACCGCGAGCAGTGCGCCGATCACGCCGAGCGGCACCACCATGATCACCGCGAACGGAATCGACCAGCTTTCGTACAGTGCCGCGAGACACAGGAACACGACGAGGATCGAGATGCCGTACAGAATCGGCGCCTGCGAACCCGACTGGCGCTCCTGGAACGACAGACCGGTCCATTCGTAGCCAATTCCCTTCGGCAGTTTCGCGACCAGCTTCTGCATCGCGTCCATCGCCTGGCCGGTACTCTTGCCCGCTGCCGCCTGACCCTGGATTTCGATTGCCGAAATACCGTTGTAGCGTTCGAGCTTCGGCGAACCGTACGTCCACTCGGTCGATGCGACGGCCGAGAACGGCACCATCGTTCCGCTCGATCCGCGCACATACCATTTCGCGATGTCTTCCGGATTCATCCGGAACTGCGGCTCGGCCTGCACGTACACCTTCTTGATCCGGCCGTCGGTGTCGAGGAAGTTGTTTACGTACGCCGATGCCCACGCAATCGAGAACGTCTGATCGACATCGGCGACGGTCACGCCCAGCGACTCCGCTTTCTCGCGATCGACGACCACCTTGAACTGCGGCGTGTCGCTCAGGCCGTTCGGACGCACGAGTGCGAGCGACGGATCTTTCGCGGCCATGCCGAGCAGCTGGTTACGCGCATTCATCAATGCTTCGTGACCCATCGCCGCGTTGTCGGTCAACTCGAAGTCGAAGCCCGACGCCGTACCCAGTTCCGGAATCGACGGCGGATTCACCGGAATCACCATCGCGTCCTTGTAGCCCGCGTAGTGCCCGAACACACGGCCCACCAGCGCCTGAACCTTCTGGTTCGAATGCTGACGCTGGCTGTAGTCCTTCAGCCGCACGAACACGAGACCCGAGTTCTGACCGCGACCGGCAAAGCTGAAGCCGTTCACCGTGAACACGGAATCGACCACGTCCTTCTCGTCGTTCAGCAGGTAATCCGACACGTTCTTCAGCGTGCGCGCGGTGGTTTCCTGCGTGGAACCCGGCGGCGTCTGAACGATCACGAACATCGTGCCCTGATCTTCATCCGGCAGGAACGACTTCGGCAGCTTCACGAACAGCACGCCCACCGCGACGATCACCGCCAGATAGATCACCAGCCAGCGACCGGCACGCCGGATCACGTGCTGCACGCCGCTGTGATATTTGTCGCGGCTCTTGTCGAAGCTGCGATTGAACCAGCCGAAGAAACCCTTCTTCTCGTCGTGATGACCTTGCGGAATCGGCTTCAGGATGGTCGCGCACAGCGCCGGCGTCAGGACCAGCGCGCACAGCACGGAGAGCACCATGGCTGCGACGATGGTCAGCGAGAACTGACGGTAGATCGCGCCGACCGAGCCGCCCGAGAATGCCACCGGCACGAACACCGCCGACAGCACCAGCGCCACGCCGACCAGCGCGCCGGTAATCTGGTCCATTGCCTTGCGGGTCGCCTCGCGTGGCGACAGGCCTTCTTCGGCCATCACCCGCTCGACGTTTTCAACCACCACGATCGCATCGTCGACCAGCAAGCCGATCGCCAGCACGAGACCGAACATCGACAGCGTATTGATCGAGAAACCCGCCGCCGACATGATCGCGAACGTGCCGAGCAGCACCACCGGCACCGCGATCGTCGGGATCAGCGTGGCACGCAGGTTTTGCAGGAACAGGTACATCACGAGGAACACCAGCACGATGCCTTCGATCAGCGTCTTCACGACTTCTTCGATCGACTGCTTCACGAACGGCGTCGTGTCGTACGGGTAATTCACCTTCAGCCCGTGCGGGAAGTTCTGCGACAGCGAATCGATCTTCGCGCGCACCAGTTGCGCGGTTTGCAGCGCATTCGCGCCGGTCGCCAGCTGGATACCGAAGCCGGCTGTCGGCTGACCGTTGAACTTGGTGTCGAAGTTATAGTTTTCGCCACCGAGTTCGACCCGCGCCACATCGCGGATGCGAACCTGCGAACCATCCTGATTCACCTTCAGCAGCACGTTCTCGAACTGCTCGGGCGTCTGCAGCAAGGTTGCCTGCGTGATGGTCGCCTGCAACGCCTGGCCCGGCACCGACGGCGTGCCGCCGAGCGAACCTGCGGCCACCTGGACGTTCTGGTTGGTCAGCGCGGTCTGCACATCGACCGGCGTCAGGCTGTACTTGTTCAACTTGTTCGCATCGAGCCACACGCGCATCGCGAACTGCGTGCCGAACAGCTGCACCGTGCCCACGCCATCGACCCGGCTGACCGGATCTTCGACATGCGACGCGACGTAGTTGGCGAGGTCGTAGCGGTCCATGCTGCCGTCGGTGGACACGAAGGCCATCACCATCAGGAAGCTGCTGCTCGACTTCGTCACCTTGGTGCCCTGCTGCTGCACCGCTTCCGGCAACAGCGGCGTCGCCAGTTGCAGTTTGTTCTGCACCTGAACCTGCGCGATGTCCGGATTGGTGCCGGCGGCGAACGTCAGCGTAATGGTCGCGCTGCCCGAGTCATCGGACGTGGACGACAGATACAGCAAGTGGTCGAGACCGCTCATCTGCTGTTCGATCACCTGCGTGACGGTGTTTTCCACCGTCTTCGCCGATGCGCCCGGATACGTGGCGCTGATCTGCACGGCCGGCGGCGCGATGGTCGGATACTGCGCGACCGGCAGATTGAAAATGGACGCGACCCCCGCAAGCATCAGGATGATCGCGATCACCCATGCAAAGATCGGGCGGTCGATAAAGAATTTTGCCATCAGGCGCTCCGCTTATTGCGCGCTGGACGCGCTGGCTGCACCCGATGCAGGCGTCGCCGGCAACTGTGCGTCGACCGTCTTCACCGTCATGCCGGGTTGCACTTTGCTGGTGCCCTGAACGATCACGCGGTCGCCTTCCTTCAGGCCGCTTTCGACGATCCAGTTCGCGTCCTGCGTGCCGGACGTCACCAGCGTGCGCAATGCGACCTTGTCGTCGGCACCGACCACGAGCGCCGTCGGGTTGCCCTTCTGGTCATGCGTCACGCCGACCTGCGGCACGACGATCGCCTGTTCGTTGATGCCTTCCTCGATGCGCGCACGCACGAACATGCCCGGCAGCAGCACGCGTTTGTCGTTCTTGAAGGTGGCGCGCACCGTCACCGAGCCGGTCGTCTGATCGACGGTGACATCGGAGAATTCGAGCTTGCCCGGTTCGCTGTACGGCTGGCCGTCTTCGAGAATCAGCGTGACCTTCGCGGCATTCGGGCCGCTCAGTTTCAGACGGCCTTCCTGCGCGTCGCGGCGCAGTTTCAGACCGGCGAGGCTCGATTGCGTCAGATCGACGTAGACCGGATCGAGCTGCTGCACGGTGGCGAGCAAGGTTGCGGCGCTCGACTGCACGTATGCGCCTTCCGTCACCGACGACTTGCCGATCTGGCCGCTGATCGGCGAGGTCACGCTGGTGTAACCGAGGTTGATCTGCGCGGTATCGACCGCCGCCTTGCCGGCTTGCACGTCGGCGGCGTCCTGCCCTTCGGTGGCCACGGCGTTGTCGTAATCCTGCTTCGAGATCGCGTTGGCCGCGACCAGCACCTTGTAGCGCTCTGCTTCCGCATGCGCCGACACCAGCGTCGCCTGCGCCTTCGCGAGCGTCGCCTTCGCGCTGTTCAACGACGCGATGTACGGCGCCGGATCGATCTGATACAGACGCTGGCCGCTTTCACCTGGCTGCCTTCCGTGAACTCGCGCTTCAGGACGATGCCGTCCGCACGCGCACGGACTTCCGCCACCAGAAACGCGTTGACGCGACCCGGCAGTTCAGTCACGACAGGCACGCTGGTCGGTTTAACGGTGACGATTCCGACTTCGGGAATCTGCGGCGCTTGAGACGCCTGTTTTTCGCCGCACGCAGCGACGAACGACAGCGCGGCGAGTGCCGCGATCAGGCGATAAGGAAGCGGATGTGAGGGCCTTGGCATGGACGACCTGAACGAAAATTGGACGGGAGCCTCAGCGCACAAATTAAAATTTATTGCACGCCGACACACTAAGCCGCCGACGATAGTAGAGATCACGCACGCGAGGGTTACCGCCACCAATCAACAGTAAGACTCGTTAAGCAACCGCTTAGATCACCGCTCTAAGATCGGCCCGTTATCAAGTCAGCGGTATCGCGAGAGTCCTCTCGTCGCACGCCGCTGAAGGATGGAAGCAAGGATGAGACGGACACGGCAGCAGGCGCTCGACACACGCGCAAGAATCATCGACGCGGCCGAGCGGGCGTTCTTCTCGCGCGGCGCGACCCGCACGTCGCTCGACGACATTGCCCGGGAAGCGGGCGTCACACGTGGCGCGGTATATGGCCACTTCAAGAACAAAGAGGCGGTGTTTCTGGCGATGTTCGAATGCTCGGACCTGCCGCTCGATCCCTTCGCGATCGCGCCGACGAGCGACGAAAACGACGCAAGCGATCCGCTGCAATGCCTGCGCGCGGATCTGCATCGACGCCTGCGCGAGGCGCTCCACGCGGGCAAGGCGCGGCGTCTGTACAGCATTGCGTTCACCAAATGCGAGAGCGCACCGGAGACCGCCGACTTCTGCGAGCGGATTCACATGGCGGGCATGCGCGCGGAAGCGCAGATCGAAGCCGTGTTGCAACGCGCGGTCGCGCTGGGTCAGTTGCCCGCCGATCTCGACGCGCGGCAGTCCGCGAATTTCATTCACGCGGTACTCACCGGCTTCTTTAGAAAGCGACTGATGATGCCGGCACAAGCGCGCGCCGATCTCGATGCCGATCAGATCGTCTCCACCGCGTTCCGCTGTCTCGCCGAAACGCGGGCTGCCCCGGCAGCGCAAGCCGTAATAAACTGTAAGGGCGCCTAAGACGCCGGAAGCGCTTCCGCCCCGTCTTACGCTACATTTCGTGGAGCCTACGCCGTGCGGCGCAACATCGTCGTGCGGGCTTTCGTGAGCGCTACTTGTCCGCCCCCAACTCCGGCCGCCCAATCATGTCCGACACGCCTATCCAGGTCCTTCTGGTCGACGACGACGAAGCTCTTCGCGATCTGTTGCGAACGTTCTTCCAGCAACGCGGCGTCGAAATCTCCGTCCTGCACGACGCGACGCATCTCGCGCGCCGTCTCGAACGCGAACGCCCTTCGATCATCGTGCTAGACCTGATGATGCCCGGCGTGGACGGCCTGACCGCATTGCGTCAATTGCGCTCGAGCGGCGACACGATTCCCGTGATCATGCTGACCGCGCGTGCGGACGGCGTGGATCGCGTGATCGGTCTCGAACTCGGCGCCGACGATTACCTCGGCAAGCCGTTCATGCCGCAAGAACTGCTCGCGCGGATTCATGCGGTGTTACGCCGTCATGCGGCGTTGCCGGCTGCTGTCCCCGCCGAAAAGCGCGACGCGATCCGTTTCGGCCGCTTCCGCCTCGACTTCGCCACGCGCACGCTGTTCCGCGACGAAGAACCGCTCAAGCTCAAGGGCAGCGAATATGCGCTGCTCGAAGTGCTCGCGACCCATCCGATGGAAACGCTGTCGCGCGCCAAGCTCGTGGATCTGCTGCACGGTCCCGGCGCCGACGTGACCGAGCGCGGCATCGACGTGCCGGTGTGGCGTCTGCGCCGCCTGCTCGAAGACGATCCCGCCAACCCGCGCCGCATCCAGACGATGCGCGGCGTGGGCTACATGTTCGTCCCTGGCGACAGTGACGAAGAAGAACCTGCTTGATGAAAAACCCCCTCAATACGCTGTTTGGCCGTCTTGCCCTGATGATGGTCGGTCTGATCGTCATCGTTCACCTGACCTCGATGTTCGTGGTCGACAACGAGCGCGGCGCGGTCGATGCGAGCCATGTCAGGCGCAACGTCGAAGTCGCAGTCAAGGCGGAGCACGCCGGCGTGCTCGACGCGGAACATATCCGCAAGATCCTCGACGTGACGATCGTGCCGGCCTCGCAGCGCATCGCCGAAGGTTGCCCCGCGCCCTGCATCAACACGACCGGTCCGTTCGACCGCGATCTGCGCAACGCGCTGCCGCCCGGCAGCAATGTCGTGATCGACGGAGAGCACGGGCGGATCTGGATCCGCTACGGCGCCGAATCCACCTGGCTCAGGCTCGATAGCGCGGCGCTCACGCCACGGCGCTTTCTGAGCGCGTCGGCGTTGATGCTTGTGTTCGCGGTGATGATCGCGCTGTTCGGCGCGTGGCAGATTCAACGGCCGATGCACCGGCTTGCAATGGCCGCGCGCGAGTTTCGCGTCGGCCATCGCGCGCCGGTCGTCAGAGCGAGCGGTCCACGCGAGCTGAAAGAACTGATCGTCGACTTCAACCAGATGGTCCACGATCTCGCGCAGGCCGATCAGGAGCGCGCGGTGATGCTTGCCGGTGTCGCACACGATCTGCGCGCGCCGATCACGCGGATGCAGGTCCGCGCCGATCTGCTGCCCGACGAAGCGACCCGTCGCGGCTTTCTGCGCGATTCGGAATCGCTGTCGCGGATCGTCACGCAGTTTCTCGACTTCGCGCGCGAAACCGCCGACGCGTCGCCGCACGCCAGCGTCGATGCGCATTGCAAGCGCAATTACGGCGATACGCTCGATGAAGACCCGCTGGTGGAACTCGATCTGCACGCGGGTGACGGCTTCCGGCTGCCGCTCGTCGATCTCGACCGCATTCTGTCGAACCTGATCGAGAACGCGCTGACCTACGGCGACCCCACCGTCGACATCTCCACCTTCAAGCGCGAAGGCAACTTCGTGCTGGTGGTGCGCGATCACGGCGCGGGTATTCCGCCCGACCAGCTCGATCGTGCATTGCAACCGTTTGTACGACTCGATCAGGCGCGCAGCGGCGACGCGCATTGCGGCCTCGGACTCGCCATCGTGCGTCGTCTGGTGCGCTATAACGGCGGCTCGTTCAAGGCGGAAAACGCGGAAGGCGGTGGCTTCAAGGTGTCGATGACGTTTCCGGCGAGCAACGGCGGCACGCGCAACGGCAACTGAAACACGCGCAACGTGCGCGGACTTTTCGCCGCGCGACCCGGTTCGAGCGGCGGTTTGTCGATACAGAATGTCGAGGCCAGTAAGCGCCTGTAAGCACGGCATTGCGCCAGATGCGGTTCAATGAATCTTTACCCGTTTGGAGAGATTCGATGACCCATAAACGAACTGCTATTGCCGTGCTGATCGCTATGCTCGGCGCGGTGTCGATTCCCACTTTCGCGCAGGAAGGCCCTGGCGGCCCGGACGGTCATGGCGGTCCCGGTGATGAACCGATGCGTCACGCGCAACATGGCCCGGACGACGGCCCGCGCGGCGGCGATCCGATTCCGCATCGCGACTGGCATCGCGGCGACCGTCTGCCGCCCGACTATCGCGGCCGCAACTACGTCGTCGACGACTGGCGCGATCAAGGTCTGCAACCGCCGCCGCGTGGCTATCAATGGGTGGGCGTGAACGGCGACTACGTGCTCGCCGCAGTCGCGACCGGCGTGATCGCGAACATCCTGCTGTCGCCGCATCGTTAAGCTGAATGACGGGCTGAATTGCCCGTTTAGCATGACCTCTGCATGCACGGATGCGCTGGACGCATGCGTGCATGCATGATCTGTTTTCGCATGACGTACACGCATGCGCGCATGCAGCGATAACACGAATGTATTGAAGCGAGTTGGGTAGTGTCGCGCCGGACGGCGCAGATGAACAACGAAGAAAACAACTGAAGACGCGAAACCCGACGAAGCAACGAATGACGAAAATGGCGGCCCTTGAAGCGAATACGGCGACCACTTCCGTCTACGTCGAGTCTGCTTGACTACTACTACTTGTTCGTTGGTAGGCTCGATTGGATTCGAACCAACGACCCCCACCATGTCAAGGTGGTGCTCTAACCAACTGAGCTACGAGCCTACTGAGGACGCGAATTATAGAGACTTCGTAGCGGCCGCACAAGTGCTAATGCACGTTGAATAAAAAGTCGCGTGAGATCGGCCGGAATCGCGATTGCGGCGCTCGCCGCATCGACGCCTTCGGTTCGAATCTCGACCCATGCCCGACACGGCACGACATGCTGTTCGCCTTCGTTCAGCGTGATCGCGACGTACGGCGCGTCACCCGCCAGCCAGTCGAGCGACGCATCGCGATACCGGATCCGCAGTGCGCCTTCCAGCACGACGAGTTGCGTGCCTTGCGCGAAGCTTCGCGCACTCACCTGTCCTGACACATAGCGACGTCTGATCGTATTCATCGTGGATTCCTCACTCGGGTTCGATGCATGCGCTACACGCATGCGACCCATCCAGCGTACGGATCGACGCCGCGAGGCGACAGACTCAGCGCGGTAGAATCTGTTGCGTAACAGCGCACGGTTTCGCGCATCTGTTCCGGCCGGAATTCCGTGCGTCTGTATCTGGCGCGTCGCGCGTCGAACCGGCACCATCCACGCAATGCTTCCTTCTTCCGACACTTCCCGCGCAAGCCTGCCGATGTCCGGCGAACCGCTCTACGAACGCCTCGCCGAACACTATCGGCGCGTGATCGTCGCCGGTACGCTCGCGCCGGGCGACCGCATGCCGTCGGTGCGCGCGTTCATGTCCCGGCATCAGGTGAGCCTGTCCACCGCGCTCCAGACGTTCCGGCATCTCGAAGACGCGGGCTGGTTGCTTGCGAAGCCGCGCTCCGGCTATTTCGTGCGCCGTCCTCCGGTCGCCAGGCTCGCGACCGTGCACGAACCCGAGATCGCATCGCGGCCGAACGAAGCGCAGTACGTCGGTCTGCATGAGCGCATCTCGCGCGTGCTCGAACGTGCGCACGCGTATCCCGATGTGTTGAATCTGGGCGGTGCGACCGCCGCTGCCGCGCTCTATCCGACCACGCGCCTGCAGACGCTCGGCGTCAGGTTGCTGCGTCATCGGCCGACGCTGTTGACCGAGGTGGGTACCGAAGGCGGATCGCCCGAATTCCGGCAAGCAGTGGCGCGTCGTGCGCTGTCGAGCGGCGTCACGCTGTCGATCGACGACGTGATGGTGACGAGCGGCGGCGTCGATGCAGTGAACCTCGCGCTGCGCGCCGTCGCGCAGCCGGGCGACACCATCGCGATCGAATCGCCGGCGTTTTTCGGGCTGCTGCAAATCCTCGAAAGTCTCGGCTTGCGCGCGCTCGAAATTCCCGCAAGCCCAACCACGGGTCTGTCGCTCGAAGCGCTCGATATCGCGCTGGACGCATACGACAACGTAAAGGCGCTGGTGGTCGTGCCGAACCTGCAAAATCCGCTCGGCTGCATCATGCCCGACGACCGCAAGGCCGAACTCGTCGCGATGTGCGCGCGGCGCGGCGTCGCCATCATCGAAGACGATCCCTATCGCGAACTGATCGCCGGCGACGTGTGTGCGCGTCCGCTGAAGGCCTGGGATCGCGACGGCGGCGTGATCTATTGTCCGTCGCTGAACAAGGTGCTGGCGCCCGGCATGCGGCTTGGCTGGATGTCCGCGGGTCGATGGCATGCACGGGTGCGCATGCTGAAGTTCGCGCAAAGCCGGCTCAACGAATCGTTGCCGCAAGTGATCGCCGCCGAGTTTATCGGCTCCGGCGCGTTCGACCGCCATCTGCATCAACTGAGGGAACGCCTCGCGATTCAACGCGACGCAATGTCCGACGCGATTGCGCGTTACTTCCCGAGCGGCACGCGTCTGAGTCCGCCGCCAGGCGGGATGCTGCTGTGGATCGCACTGCCCGACGGCTGCGACGCCGAGAAGCTGTTCGAGGCCGCGTTACCGCACGGCATCCGTATCGCGCCGGGGTCGATCTTTTCGAATTCGAGCCGCTTCAGCGGGTTCATCCGGCTGAGTTGTCCGAAGCCGTACGATCAGGAGATGGAACACGCACTGCGTCAGTTAGGGCAGCTCGCAAGCGGGCTCGCAATCTGACCAGCGCCCGGCCGATGCCGCGTTATCATTGAACGCACAATCGAACGCCTGACAACCGCGACGACCGCCATGTCCCTTCAAAACTACTGGCTGTTTCTTCCCGCATGCTTCGCCATCAATATGGCGTTCGGGCCGAACAACGTGCTGTCGCTGTCGAACGGCGCGAAGAATGGTGCGCGCTATTCGATTCTCGCGGCGCTTGGACGCATCGTCGCGTTCGCGATCATGATCGCGATTGCCGGGTTCGGACTCGGCGCATTGCTGCTCGCCTCCAGGACCTTGTTTACTGCACTGAAATTCGCGGGAGCCGCGTATCTGGTGTGGATCGGCATCAAGCTGTTTCGCGCCGGACCGGTCGCGTTGTCGCGCGACGCAGGCAGTCCGCCGTCGCTCGACCCGCGCGCGAAACTGTCGCGGCTGATGCGCCAGGAGTTTCTCGTCGCAGCAGGCAATCCGAAGGCAATCCTCGTTTTCACCGCGTTTTTCCCGCAATTCGTCGACCGCGCGCATTACGCGGCGAGCTTCACGCTGCTGGGCGGCACCTTCCTGCTGCTGGAACTGGTGGCTGTCGTGATTTACGCGGCGATCGGCACGCGCCTCGGCTCGATGACCGCGAATGCTCGCGGCTTCCAGTGGTTCAATCGTGTCAGCGGCACGCTAATGGTGGCGTTTGGCTTGCTGCTCGCCTTCGTGCGACGTCCGGCGACCTGAAATCGACCGGGCGTCGGTCCACGCATGCAAGAAACGCATGCATGCGCTACACGCATGCGAAGCCGTATTTGGGTCAGGTCGTGAGGTTGCCGTCGGCGCCGATGGCGGCACCCGCGTCGCCATCCAGCAGACGCTTTACCGCCGCAATCAGCATCGCGGGCGAAAGCGGCTTGTCGAGCACGGCCGCGAACAGATCCGTGTGACGACGCGCAATCGAGCCTTGCGCGGCACTCGCCAGAATGATTGGGATCGATTTGAGTTCGTCGTGCGTCTTCAGCGCCTGCGCGAGTTCGAGGCCGGACATCGTCGGCATCATGAAATCGGTAATCACCAGCGCAGGTCCGACGGAAGCGATCACGTCGAGCGCTTTCCTGCCGTTTTGCGCGGTGAAGACGGTATAGCCTTCCTGCTCGAGCAGGAACGACAGCACGTCGGTCGTGAGCGCCTCATCGTCGACCACTACGATGGTAGTCATGCCGCGCCACCCACCTAGGCCGGTGCGTCGCCGGCGAGGCTATCGCCGGCCGGAACTGCGGTTGCACCCGCCGAACGCAAGATGCCGACAACCGTCATGCCCTCACCCGGCACGATCCGCACCTCGTGAACCGACGATTTGAAATCGCTGTCGCGCACCTTGATCACCGACAGCGCACGGCGCAGCTCGCCGTCGATCTCGACCTGACGCAACACCGCCAGGTTGTCCATCAGACTCAGAATGACCGGCGACAGATCGGTAGGCGGCAAACCGCCCGCATCGCGGGTTTCCCAGGTGGCCACGGTGGTGACGCCGGTCGCGCGCAACTCGTTGGTCAACGCCGCAAAAAATGCCGTGATGCGCGACCGATCCAGCGACGACCGCTCGAAGCCCGCCAGCCCGTCGAGAAACAGACGCCGCACGCGCAGCTCGCGAACGGCATGCAGCAACTGATGCGCAAGACCATCGACGAGGTTTTCGGTAGGCGGATTCCAGAGAATATGCAGCGCGCCCGACTCGACCAGCGCCGCGATGTCGATGCCGAGCGTGCGCGCCTTCAACGCGAGGCGCGCGGGCGTTTCGAAGAAACCGAAATGCAGCGCGGGCGCCTCCGGAGTGGCGAGCCGCAGATAGTTCAGGCCGAAGGTGGTCTTGCCGCTGCCCGCCGGCCCGGCGAGCACGGTGATCGACGCCTCCGGCAAACCGCCGTGCACGACTTCGTCGAATGCGCGCACGCCCGACGGAAAACGTCGGCTATCGAGGCTTTCGGGCTCCGACGGCCGGTTGAACTCAGCTTCCAGGCGCGGATAGATGACGATACCGTCATCGCCGATTTCGTACTGATGCGTGCCGCCGAGCGCGCTGCTGCCACGCGATTTCGCGACCCGCATATTGCGCACCGTGCGCACGCCCATCAACTCTTCCTGCAGCTCGATCACGCCATCGACCATCGTATGTTCGGGACTCGAGTCGTCGATCCGCGCGCTGGTCAGAAACAGCACGGTGCAGCCGGTAAACGCCGCATGCGCCTGCAATTCCGCAACGAACGCCTTCACATCCAGATTGGTCGAGCCGCTTTCGCGCGCGTTCAGCAGTCCGTCCAGCACCAGCAACGACGACCCCTGACGCAGCAGTTCCTGACGCAGCGTTCTCACCAATGCGGACAGCCCTTCCTCGCGCAATGTGCGAAACAGGCTCAGATACGTGAGTTCGTGCCCGAGCCGCGACGCGTCGTAGTAACTGAGCGTGGACAGCGATTGAAACAGACGGTCGTGCGATTCCGCGAGCAGCGTGATGTACAGGACACGGCGACCCTGACGCGCATGCGCGAACGCGATCTGATTGGCGAGGATGGTCTTCCCGGCACCGGGACGGCCCTGGATGATGTACGACGATCCATCGACGAGGCCGCCGCCCAGGATGGTATCGAGGCCGGGAACCTCGCTTCGCAAACGCGCCAACTTCATGGTCATTGGATGAGGAGCAGGGAAAAGGACAAAAGACGATACGGACGGATGCGCGGCACCGCCGACAACCGGAAAAAAAACGCAGGGCCGTCGCAACGCAATTCGACCGGCACAGGATACTACCGGAAAGCGCGCGCGGTCGAGCACGGGTCATACGCCGGTGCGGTATCCTTTCCGGCTTCGTCACGTCAACAGCACACACCATGCCTTCTTCCCAGTTCCCCTTCGACGCCGTGATCTTCGATTGCGACGGCGTGCTGGTCGATTCCGAACCCATCACGAACCGGCTGCTTGCGACAATGCTCGGTGAACTCGGCTGGCCGATCAGCATCGAGGAGACGATGCGCGTGTTCGTCGGCAAGGCCGTCAAGGACGAAGCCGCGTTGATCGAAGCGAAGACCGGCTTCGCCATCACGGACGACTGGCTGATGCAGTTTCGCGCGCGTCGCAACGAAGCGCTTGATCGCGAACTGGTCGAAATCGCCGGAGCGCCGGATGCAGTACGCGAATTGCACGCGCTGCTCGACGGGCGGATCGCGGTGGCGTCGGGTGCGGACCGGCGCAAGGTGGAGTTGCAGCTGGAGAAAGTCGGTTTGCTCGACTGCTTCGAAGGACGCATTTTCAGCGGCCATGAAATGCCGCGCAGCAAGCCGTATCCGGATGTGTATCTGGCCGCGATGAACGCGCTCGGCGTCGAGCCGCGACAATGCGCCGTGGTCGAAGATACGGTAACGGGCGCGACCGCGGGTGTCGCTGCGGGCGCGACGGTGTTCGGCTACAGCCCGGCGGAAGCGGGGCACAGCGGCCCGCAGGCACTGCGCGCGGTGGGCGTTGCGCAGGTGTTCCAGAGCATGGGCGACCTGCCCGCGCTGCTCGCGCGCTGGAAGCTCGACGCGGCCTGATCCTCTGCCGGCGCTCCAGCCGGATCAGGCATCGCGACCAGACCAGTCAACCCTTCGTCGCGCCGAACGTCAGACCCGCGATGAAGTGTTTCTGCATCGCGAAGAACATCGCCACCGACGGCAGCGCCGCCAGAATCGACCCCGCCGACACGAGATTCCATGCGGTCGTCCACTGCCCTTTCAACGCCGCGACACCCACTGTGATCGGCGCGGCGTCGTCGCCTTGCGTCAGGCATAAGGCCCAGAAATAATCGTTCCAGACGAAGGTGAACACCAGAATGCCGAGCGCGGCCAGTGCCGGACGGATCAGCGGCAACACGATCCTGAAGAACACCGTCCACTCGTTCGCGCCTTCGATGCGCGCCGCCTCGACCAGTTCGAACGGCAACTGTTTGATGAAGTTGCGCAGGAACAGCGCGCAAAAACCGGTCTGAAATGCCACATGAAACAGGATCAGCGCGCTGACGGTATTGAACAGACCGAGTTGCAACGACAGATCGCGCACCGGAATCATTAGCACCTGCACCGGCACGAAATTGCCGGCTACGAACGTCGCGAATAACGACGTGTTGCCGCGAAAACGGTAGACCGCCAGCGCGAAACCCGCCATCGCCGCGAGCGCGATCGAGCCGACTACCGCAGGCACGGTAATCAGCACGCTGTTCCAGAAGTAATGCAGCATCGGCGAGGTGGTCAGCGCGTCGCGATAGTTGTCGAACATCGCGAAGTGCTTCGGCCATCCCCAGTAGTTGCCCTCGCTCAATTCGTCTGACGAGCGCACCGACGTGACCAGCACGGCGATTATCGGCAGCAGCCAGATCAGCAGCGCGACCGGCAGCGTCATCTTGTACAGACGGCGCGACACCGGCTTCCATTTGTCGATCGGCATCGGATACATGGCGGCTCCTTTATTGCTCTGCGCGCAGCATGCGGCGCAGGTGATAGACGATGTAGACCAGCATGATCGCGAACAGCACCACCGCCACCGACGCGGAATACCCGATCCGGTAGTACTTGATCGCCTGGTCGTACATGTAATACGCGAGCACGGTCGAGCTTTCGAACGGACCGCCGCCCGTCATCACCGAGATCAGGTCGAAGCTGCGCAATGCGCCGATTACCGTAACGACGATCGCCATGAAGGTCGTGGGCCGCAGTTGCGGCAACACCACGTGCCACAGCATCGACCAGCCGTGCGCGCCTTCCATCCGCGCGGCTTCGATCTGCTCCGAGTTCAGCGACGTCAACCCGGTCAGATACAGAATCATGCAATACGCGGTCTGCGGCCAGAGCGCGGCGAACACGATGCCGAAGGTCGCGTAGTGCGGGTCGCCGAGCACCGGCACGCCGTGTCCGACAATCAGTTTCAGCAGGCCGAAGGTCGGGTCGTAGAACCACGAAAAGATCAGGCCGACCACCACGCCCGACAGCACGAAAGGCGCGAAAAACAGCGATTTCACGAGACGGATGCCGGTCACCGCCTGGTTCAGGTACAGCGCGACCGCGAGACCCATCGGCGGGGCGAGCAGGAACATGAACAGCCAGATCAGGTTGTTCTTCAGCGCGGTATAGAACGCCGCCGTATGGAACAGTTCGACGTAGTTGGCGAGACCCACGAAGCTCGGGTCGGTCATGCCGTCCCAGTTGAAAAAGCTCAGCCGGATCGTCGACAGGATCGGCCAGATCACGTAGATCGCCACCATCACGCAGGCAGGCGCGAGAAACAGGAACGCGGCGCGCTGCTGACGGCGCGAGGCCGGCGACGAGCGCCGCCGCTTGCCGGGATGACGTGCCGCGCCCGGCGTTGCATTCGAGCGCGATGCGCCGTCCGCTGCACCCGGCCCGGCGGGGTGATCGATCGACTGGCGGCTGACGGTATGACTGACAGTACGAGACAAGACTATTCTCCCGGTCGAACGAGGCGGTTTCGGCACGTCCGGACGATCACGTTCGGCACGCGCCGGCCGCCTCCTCGCTTACTTCTTGTAGATCCGCTTGCGGGTCTGCTCGAGTTGCGCGAGTACATCGTCGATCTTCGACGGATCGGAGATGAACTGCTGCATCCCCTTCATCCCTTCGTCGGCCATTTCCTTCGTCATGTCGCGATCGTAGAACTGCGCAATGCCGCCCTTCGTATTCGCGAGAATGTTGAAGCCGATCTTCGAAATCGGATCTTCCGGTTCCGGCGATTTGCTGTTCGCCGACAACGAGCCGAGACCCTTCGCGAGTTGCGCGCCGATGTCCGGCGTTTCGACGAAAGCGAGGAACGTATGCGCGTCGGCCTTGTTCTTCGCCTTCGACGGAATATGCAGCGATTCGACCGGTCCGTCTTCGGCGGTCGGCACCTTCGCGTCGATGATCGGGAACTGGAAGTAGCCCATTTCCGGCTTCACGCTGGCCGGGAACCCGCTGGTGATGAATGTGCCCATCAGCATCATCGCGGCCTTGCCCTGGAACAGGAACGGTTGCGCGGAATCCAGATCGTACGACAGCGAGTTGTCGATGAAATAGCCGCTATCGATCAACTGCTTCCACGTCGTGTATACCTTCTTCACGCGCGCGTCGGTGTACGGCACTTCGCCCGCCATCAGCTTCTGATGGAATGCATTGCCGTTCAGACGCAGGTCGAGATAATCGAACCAGCCTGCCAGCGTCCACGCATCGCGGCCCGCCACGGCGATCGGCGTAATGCCGGCCGCTTTCAGCTTCTTGCAGTCGTCGAGAAACTCGTCCCAGGTCTTCGGCTCGGCGCCGATACCCGCCTTCGTGAACAGGTCCTTGCGATAGAACATGCCCCACGAGTAGTAGACGGTCGGTGCGGCGTACTGCTTGCCGTTATACGACGACGCTTCCTTCGTCGATGCGTAGGTGGTGTTCCAGCCGTTCTTCGACCAGTCGCCGCTCAGGTCTTCGAACAGGCCGCGCTTCGCGTAATACGCCATGCGCTCGCCGTTGTGCCAGTTCACCACGTCAGGCGCGACCGTCGTCAGCCAGCCCGGCAGTTGCACCTTGTACGCTTCTTCATCGACGAACGACGGCTTCACGTCCACGTCCGGATGCGCTTTCTTGAACTCGTCGATCACCTGCTGCCACACCGCGCGCTGGCTCGCGCCCTTGAACGCGATATTGATCGTCAACGTGCCGGCCTGCGCGCTGCCCGCAAGCGCCGTCATCGCACCGGCGGTAGCCAGCGTGGCGGCGAGCACTATCTTCCGAAGCTTGAATGTCATGCGTGTCTCCTTGGTTTTACGTCGTTTTAGTGCTTCATTTAGGCTCTATTTTGTGCGGTATGCGGCGACGCCTTGCGGCTCGATGGTTCGCGATCCGATCACGAACGCGTCGTCGGACAGGCCTTCGAGCGTGTGATCGGCGTTGCCGTAATTGAACACGTAAGTCAACGCGCCGCGCCGGCTGATCCGGATGCTGTCGCCGACCGGCGTGAACGCGATCTTCGCTTCGGCGGCGACGCGCGCAAACAGTTTTTCCGTCAACGCATCGTCGAACAGGCTGGCGAAATAATGGAACGCGCCGCTTTGCAGATGAGCCGGTTGGCCGTCGCCGAAGCGCGCGTGAACATGTGTGCCGCTCGCGCTGCCTTCCGCCTCGACGAAGTCGCGCCAGTGACGCGCAACGCCTGCAACGCCCGCATCACCGTCGTTCAGATGCACGCTTTCGGTCACGCCCGGCCGCATCGATTCGACGCGCCAGACCCGCAACGGCAATACCGGCTTCAACGCGCCCGGCGGCAGATCGGCCGGGATTTGCAGGTCTTGGGTCTTCGATCCGGTGCGCGGCCCGAACACCACCTGCGCGCCCGACGCGGCGAGCCGCGCGGCGAAATCATCCGGTACGACCGGCAACGGCGGCACGACGATCATCGCGTAGCCGTCGAGCGGTGCATCGACAGGCACGATATCCACGTCCAGACCGAGCGCGCGCAGCGCCGAGTAATACTCGAACGCGAAACGCGGGTAGTGGAAATCCGCGCCTTGCGGCTGCACTTCGAACAGCCACTTCGCTTCGTAGTCGTAGACCAGCGCGACCGACGATCGAACGTCCGCGTTGGCATTCGCGTTCGACGCCAGCACGTCGCGAATCTCGTGCGCGACACGCTCCGCTTCGCTACCGCCGATGTCCAGCCGGTTGTCCGGCGTGTTCAGGCCGGCATGCATCTGTTCCTGCGCAAACGGCGCCTGACGCCACCGGAAGTACGACACACAGCCAGCGCCGTGCGCGAACGCTTCCCAGCTCCACAGACGCACCATGCCGGGCAGCGGTGCCGGGTTCCAGTGCGCCCAGTTGACGGGACCGGGTTGCTGCTCCATCACCCAGAACGGCAGCTTCGACATACCGCGATACACGTCGTGATTGAACGACGCGAAATCCGGATGACCGGTGCGCAGCCAGCGCGCCTTGATGTCCGGCGAAAACCACTGTTCTTCCAGCGCGCCGAGTGGATAGCTGTCCCACGTGGCGACGTCGAGATCGGCGGCGACCTTGTAGTGGTCGAACTCGTTGAACAGCTGCATGAAGTTATGCGCAACCGGACGACCCGGCGAATGCGCGCGGATGATGTCGACCTGCATCCGGTTATAGCGCACCAGTTCGTCGGAGGCGAAACGGCGATAGTCGAGACGGTGCGACGGATGCGCTTCCGTGACCGTGCCGACCGGCGCATCGATCTCGTCGAAACTGCGGTATTCCATGCTCCAGAACACCGTGCCCCACGCACGGTTCAACGCGTCGACGGTTTGATAGCGCGCCTTCAGCCACTCGCGAAACCGCGTCAGCGCGGCCGGCGAATAACTGACCACGGTGTTGTGGCAGCCGTATTCGTTGTCGGTTTGCCAGTAGGCGACCGCCGGGTGCTGACCGTAACGCTGCGCGACGGCCTTGCAGATTTTCTCCGACGCGTCGAAGTACGACGGCGACGAGAAATCGTAATGACGACGCGAGCCGAACGTCCGCACGCGGCCATCCGCGCCGACCGGCAAAATGTCAGGATGACGATCGATCAGCCACTTCGGCGGGGTCGCGGTCGGCGTGCACATCACCACTTGCAAGCCGGCTGCGCCGAGCACGTCGATCGACCGGTCGAGCCAGCCCCAATCGTATTCGCCGGGCGACGGTTCGATCCGGCTCCACGCGAATTCCGCGATCCGCACCTGCTCGATGCCGAGCGCTTTCATCCGGCGGGCATCGTCTTCCCACATCGATTCCGGCCAGTGTTCCGGGTAATAGCAGACTCCAAGGCGCATCCGATTGTCCTTTACGCGTAGTGTTCGACGGGTTCGACGGGATTGAGCGAAGCGACGGCGAAGCCGTCGTCGGTAAACAGATGACACGCAGCCGACGGCGCGATGAAGCGCGCGGACTCGCCCTGTTTCAGGCGCGTATTGCCGGGCGCTTTCGCAATCAGGCCCGTGCCGCCGGGCTGATCCAGATGGACGTAGCTGTGCTCGCCGAGTTGCTCGACAAGCGAAACGGTGCGGGTGATATCCGGTTCCGGCGTGTCCGACGGGTTCGTGCTGTCGAGTCCGGGCGCGACGAACTGAAGATGTTCGGGACGCACGCCGAAGGTGACGGCCTGGCCGGTCTGAAGCGCCGTACCATCGACGGCGGCACGCATCGTTTCGCCGGTGCCGTCGAGGGTGACGGTGACGCCGCCTGCATCGGTCGACGTCACGCGCGCCGCCATAAAATTCATCTGCGGCGAGCCGATGAATCCCGCGACGAAGCGGCTGTTCGGGCGGTGATACAGCGTCAGCGGCGCGCCCACTTGCGCGATGCTGCCGTAACGTTCGGTATCTTTTCCGGCGTGCAGCAACACGATCTTGTCGGCGAGCGTCATCGCTTCGACCTGATCGTGCGTGACGTACACGACGCTCGCTTTCGCGAACTGCTTGTGCAGCCGCGCAATTTCGATTCGCGTCTGACCGCGCAAGGTCGCATCGAGATTCGACAAGGGCTCGTCGAACAGAAACACGCCGGGTTCACGCACAATCGCGCGGCCGATCGCGACGCGCTGTCGCTGACCGCCGGACAAGGCTTTCGGATGACGGTCGAGCAGCGGTTCGAGCTGAAGAATGCGGGCCGCTTCACGGACCTTGCGGTCGATTTCGGCTTTGGGGGTTTTGGCGAGCTTCAGGCCGAACGCCATGTTCTCGAACACGGTCATATGCGGGAACAGCGCGTAGCTCTGAAACACCATCGCGACGCCGCGTTGCGCGGCGGGTACATCGGTGACCGAACGACCGCCGATCGACAGTTCGCCGTCCGACAGATCTTCGAGACCCGCGATCATTCGCAGCAAGGTGGATTTGCCGCACCCGGACGGGCCGAGGAACACGCAAAACTCGTTCTCCCCGATCTCCAGATCGACATCGCGAATGACCGGCGCGCCGTTGCCATACGCTTTCTGCACGCCCTTCAAGGAAATGCTCGCCATCGTCTCGACTCCATGATGTAATCAGCACGAAGGCGGAGATTAAGCGCTTAAGCAGGTGACTGAAAAAATCGACCGCATCGCGATCGTCAGTCTGCTTCGTCTCCGGATTCGTTCTTTCTGTGCCGCAAATAGTGCCGTGTGTGTTTTCGAGACGCAAATCCTGAACACGCATCCCAAATAATGAACACATCATGCCCACACTTACCGAAGTCGCCCGCCATGCCGGCGTGACGCCGGCCACCGTGTCGAACGTGCTGCGCAATCGCGGCCGGGTCGGCGAGGCGACGCGGCAACGTGTGCTCGAAGCCGTCGACGCGCTCGGATATCGTCCCCATCTTGCCGCACGCGCGCTTGCCGAAGGCCGCGC
The DNA here is from genome assembly GCF_028283785.1 of Paraburkholderia sp. GTDB lineage: Bacteria > Pseudomonadota > Gammaproteobacteria > Burkholderiales > Burkholderiaceae > Paraburkholderia. The sequence goes on from NZ_JAPWKB010000005.1 coordinate 233,093, forward strand.
GCCGACCATCGCGTTGATGGTGTCGAGCATCGCGAATCCGTTCTATCCGGAGTTCGCATTGGCCGTCGAGCGCGCGGCGAGCAGCAGCGGTCACTTCGTGATCATCTGCAATACGAACGGTGATCCGCATGCGGGACGCGCGTACCTCGACCAGATTGCGGGCACGCTTTCCGAAGGCGTGCTCGTGATGAACGCCAACCTCGATTTCGCGGATCTGCACAAGACCGAAGCGCGCGGCGCGCCAGTCGTGTTGTGCATGTGGGAACGCCCCGACGAACCGCCCGGTTTGCCGTGCGTTGCGGTGGATTTCCGGCTGGCGGGCGAACTCGCCGCGCAGCATTTGCTGGATTTGGGGCACCGGCGAATTGGCGCCGTGGTGGGCAGCAAATTATCGGGGATTCACGCGGTACGTTACGAAGGTTTCGTCAATGCGTTGCGCGAAGCCGGACTCGATACGCCCGAATCGAACGTGCGCCTGGTCGCGGACACGACGCAAGGCGGGTATCAGGCCGCGCGCTCGATGCTCGAAGCCGATCCATCGCTGACGGCAATCTTCGCCACCAACGATCTGCCCGCGCTCGGCGCGATGCATGCCGCCGCCGATCTCGGGCTGCACGTGCCCGACGATCTGTCCGTGATCGGCATCACCGACATTCAACTCGCGAGCGAATCGCGGCCCGCGTTGACCACGGTTGCCGTGCCGACGGTCGAAGCCGCGGAACTCGCGGTGTCGTTGCTGCGCGAACTGGTCGAACGCGGCCAGCGCGAGCCGCTGCGCGACAGCGCCGACCCGACCGTCACCACCGAAGCGCAGCCCACGCCACGCATGTGTATTGCGTCGCCGCCGAAGCTCGTGGTGCGCAGTTCCACCAAAATCGCACGCACGCGTTAGCGCTTTTAGCGTTCCGGTCACACCGCGTTGGCTGGCGTGATACGCCGCATCGTCACACGAGACTGAACACCGCCACCTGCGCCTTCATCTGCGACGCCTGCGTGTCGAGCGACGCCGCGGCCGCCGCCGCTTCCTCTACGAGCGCCGCGTTCTGCTGCGTAACCTGATCCATCTGCGCAATCGCAATGTTGACCTGTTCGATGCCGACTGTCTGCTGCTCCGACGCCGACGCGATCTCACGCATGATGTCCGTCACACGCGCAACCGCGACGATGATTTCATTCATCGCGCGACCCGCATCCTGCACGAGCGTCGCGCCTGCACCAACCCGCTCGACCGATGTGCCGATCAACGTGCGAATCTCTTTTGCCGCGCTCGCCGAGCGTTGCGCGAGCGCGCGCACCTCGCTAGCGACGACGGCGAAGCCGCGTCCCTGCTCGCCCGCGCGCGCCGCTTCGACCGCTGCGTTCAGCGCGAGAATATTGGTCTGAAACGCGATGCTCTCGATCACGCCGATGATCTCGGCCATCTGCCGCGAACTCTCGTTGATGCCGTCCATTGTCGTGACGACTTGCGCGACCACCGCGCCGCCATGATTCGCCGTGGTCGAGGCCGCCTGCGCGAGTCCGCTAGCCTGGCGCGCGTTGTCCGCGTTGTGGCGTACCGTGCCCGTCAATTCCTCGACGCTCGCCGACGTCTGTTCGAGCGCTGCTGCCTGTTGTTCGGTGCGTTGCGACAGGTCCGTATTGCCGGCCGCGATTTCGCGCGTGCCGAGCGCCATCTGATCCGTACCGTCGCGCACACCGCTGACGATCGCGCCCAGGCCGTGCTGCATCTTCGCGAGTCCGTCGATCAGGCTGCCGATTTCGTCGTGACGACGCACAATCAGCGGCGTGGTCAGATCGCCGGCGGCGATCCGCGTGCAAGCCGTCACGGCCGCTTTCAACGGTTCGATCACGATGCGCATCACCGCGACGCGCGCGAACACCGCGAGCAAGAGGCCGAGCGTCAGCAGCACGCCCGAAATCCAGGTGACGGTTTGCGTGCGCCGTTGCGATGCATCGAAACGCGCCTGTCCGTTATCGAACTCCATTTTCACGAGCGGCTGTAACGCGGTGTCGTACGCGCTGAAATCGTCCTTGATCTGCGTGCCGTTGAACTCGCGCACATCGTTGATCTGCTGCGTTTCGAGTGCATCGACTGCGGGCAATAGCGACCGTTCGACGAGTTGCGTGCGCGCGGCCACTGCCTTGCGCATCTGCGCTTCGTCCACCTTACCGGCCGTCAACGTGACGAATGCGCGCCACGCATCGTTCGCGCCGTTGATCGCGCCGCGTGCGTCTTTCAGCAGCGCGCCGGATTCCGCCGCGCCCGCGCGCGTGTCGTAGTCCTGCAATGCCGTGCGCGCGATCAGCAGACGGATCGTGTCTTTCGCGAGGAGATCGAGACCGCGCGTGTCTTCGGTATAGAGCGCGCGCATCGACGCATCGGCCGATCGTGCTGCGTAGATGCCGTAGCCGCCCGTGACGGCCAGCATCACCGCGAACGCGACCACCAGTATGCCGAGCCACGCCTTCACGCTTATCGTTGCTTTCATCCAGTTCTCCATACGCATGATGCGCGCGCGTCGCACGCGCACGCAGAGCCGTCGCGCGCATGACGACGGCTCGAATAACGGTGGGGTGATATGCCGGATAACGCGAAAAAAGCGTCAACGTGAAGGACGTTGATAACGGACGACGACGCTCGCTCCTGCACACGGCGAGCGATTGTCATACGCCGATATTGAGGAAAAGATGCGCGACGCGAATGTTAGGTATACGGCCGCAAGCGCTCAAAAAATGTGCATCCGATTTTTGAGCGCTTGCGCGTTTTTTTGTTTCTACGGCGGGTGCCGTCAACCGGACGTTACTTCACGCGCTGAAAGCCCGGTGGCGTCCAGTCACCGTTCAATGCGATCGCACGCGGCGCGTAGACGCGCAAGGTCGGCCCCAACTGACCGGACGCGGGCGTCGGTACCCAGTTCGCTTCCTTGTCCGCGCCCGGCGAGTCGTGCTGCACGTAAAGATCGAGCGAACCATCCGGGTTGTATTTGAGTGGATCGACACTGCCGAGCGAAAAACGGTTCAGCGGGTTCGGCACCTGGAAGCCCTGATTGTCGTACATCGTCAGCGACCAGAACGCGTTGGCCGGTGGCAATCTGTCTTTGTCGAAGTGCAGCACGTAGCGATTTTCGCCGTTCAGCAGCGTGTTGTCCGCGTCGCGAAACGCGGTGGGATAGATCGAATCGGCGGGAAGATTCGCACCGAGTCCGCCCAGCGCGATCACCGCGCGATGCCGGTACGACGTGCCGTATGTACCGGTATCGTCGACCAGAATCGACCATCCGTCGATGTGACGGCCAACCGTCTTGATCGCCTTCACCATGTCGTCGTGCGCGTCTTTCGCACCCGCGTCGATCGCGTCGCGCGTGGCGCTATCGACGCTCGCCGCGTTCCACTCGCGACTCGGTTCGAAACCGAGCGCGCGGGCGCGCAGCAGGATCGGATAGTCGTTGACGTGGGCCGGAAAGCGCTTCATCAACGTCGCGAGTCGCGTCAGCATCTCGACGCCGCTGAGTTTTCCGGCCTGCACCAGCGGCGGCGTGACATTGTCGACGGTGGGATCGACAGGCGTCGCCGACACAGCCGTTTGCGCCGACGCCGGTTTTCCCCACTGCGTCAATGGCGTGAGCGTCAAACCGTCCTGGATGTGATGCACGCTATCGTAGTCGGCCGCACCGTTGGTCTGCGTGCGACCCATGATCCACAACGTCGAGGTTGGCGCGTCGATCCGCTGCACGCCGGCAGGCAATACGCCGCGCCAGCCCGGCGCGACATACGCATACAGACCGGCATGCGTGCCCGTCGTGCGCGAGCCGACCGAGGCGAATACATCCGTCCACATATCGAGCGACGGCACCAGGTAATAGCGTCCCTGCGTATCCGGCACGGTGAGGATCACCGGTTCCTTGCTCAGATCGAGCCACGCGAGCGAGTACAAGGTGTCGAAGTTAAAGCGCACCACGCTTTTCGCGGACGCGTCGGGAAACGCCCTGAAATGCGCGAACTGATTGACGGGCGCACGCATCGGCGCCGACACGGAATCGGGCACATTGGTGGCCTGCTTCATCGTGATGTCCATCAGCACGATCGGATACGCGTAGTAGTAAAGATCGCGCGCCAGAGAGCGCATTTCATCCGGCGACAGCTGCACCGATTGCACGCGGCTTTCCGGCGCGGGCGATGTCGCGGCATTCGCCGGCACAGCAAGATTCGACACGATTGCCGCTGCCAGCAGCGTGGTCGTGAACATGAAGCGTCGAGCCATACGTATTCCAGTCTGAGAAGAATTGAACGGAGAATTGCGTTCCGGCGAATGCGCTGAGCGCACCGTCATTCGAGCTTGACCGGCGGCCAGTGCGATTGATGATCGTTGCCCGGCGAACCAGCCTGTACGTATATGTCCAGCGAGCCGTCGGGGTCGAACTTCGTCGTATCGCTTGCGACGACATTTGCGACGTCACTCGCGGCCATCGCTGTGGATACCCAACTACCGATAGACATGCCCACAACCGCCGTCGCGCCCAGCATTTTCAAGCGGCGTGCAGTAGATCCCCATACGCTCATGTGGCTCCTCATATAGTCATTTTCACGCGGTGTCCTACCGGTTTCCCGCGATTGCGTTCCGGCAGTTTCGGTCTAAACTTGCGCACCGGACAAATGCATTGTTTTCATCGGGAGCTTGCAGGCTGTGCATGAATTGAGTATGCGTCGTTTGAGTCACGTCGTTGCGCTTGCCGAAGAAGGCAGCTTTGCGCGCGCGGCGGAACGGGTGCATTTGAGTCAGCCCGCCCTCAGCCGCAGCATTCAGACCATCGAAGACGAACTCGGCGTGCGCCTGTTCGATCGTGCAGCGCGCGGTGTCGCGGTAACGCAGGTCGGGAAGCTGATCGTCGAACGCGCGCGGCGCGTGCTGTTCGAATCGAGTTGTCTGCTGCGCGACGTCGAATTGCTGAAGACGCATGAAGCGGGCGAAGTGCGGATCGGCCTCGGTCCGTATCCGGCGGTGGTCTTGCTGCCCGATATGCTGATCGAATTTTCGCGGCGTCATCCGAAAGTCGAGATCAAGCTCGAACTGAATCACTCGCGCGACATGATCGAGCGCCTGCTCGCGGACAAACTGGATTTTCTCGTGATCGACCGGCGCGTGTTGCCCGATAACCCGGCGCTCGCCGTGCAGTCGCTGCGTCGTCACGACGGCGGCTGGTATGTGCGGAACGGTCATCCGCTTCTGTCGCGCGAATCCGTTGCCGTGGATGAATTACGCGCGTTTCCGTTCGTGTCGGTGCCGCTGCCGCCGTTCATGCGCAGCGCGCTGCATCGTCTGCTGGCGGTTCGCTCGCATGAAAAGATTCCGGTGCAATTGCAATGCAGCGACGTGCGCACGCTGAAATCCTACGTTGAACACACCGACGCGCTGCTGTTCGCAACGCACTCCAGCGTTCACAACGAACTCGCTGCGGGCACGCTCAAACCGCTCGCGGTCCAGAACGGACCGCGCATGTGCCTCGAACTCGCGCTCGTTTCGCTTGCCGAGCGCAGCGTCTCGCCGGCAGGCGAGGCCGCGCTCGCGCTTGCCGAGCAACTGCTGAACGATGCAAACGTGCGGGCCGTCACCCCGTCCTCCGCCGTCGTGCGCTGAGCGCTTGTCGCTTCCCGCGCAGTCATGCGCGTTCTGCACGCTTCCCATGAAAAGATTGCAATGGCTTCGCAGCCTGACTTGACCTCAAATTAGCACGCTCATGCGTTTTCGAGACGATCCGGAAAACGCAGTGGTGCAAAACCATCCGTGGAAAACGGAAACGATAATGAGGAGACAGGCATGCGGTGGATCAGTCGAGGCATCGTTGGGAGCACACTCGCGCTAGCAGCCGGCAGCGCGGCTGCGACGGACGGAAGCGTCACGCTGTACGGCGTCGCCGACACGTTCGTGCAATACCTCGATAACGGCGGCACGCATTCGTATTCGGGCCGCAGCGGCGGTTCGACCGGCTCGCTATTCGGTCTGAAAGGCGAAGAGAATCTCGGCAACGGATTGACCGCCAAATTCGATGTCGAAACCGGCTTCAACACCAATAACGGCACACTCTTTGTCGATTCCGACGCGTTGTTCTACCGGCAGGCGTGGCTTGGATTGAGTCATTCGACCTACGGCACGCTGTCCTTCGGACGGCAGTACGAACCGAGTTTCCGCGTCATCTATCCGTCCGACCCGTTTCGCGCGAATGAAATCATGTCGCCGTTTTCCGCGACCGTGCTCGCGGTGGATCGCAACACACTGTCCACGCAATACGACGGCGGCCGCGCGAGCAATTCGATTCTCTATCAATCGCCGAACCTGAAAGGGCTCCAGTTCTACGGCATGTATGCGTTTTCGGCGACCGTATCGCATCCGGTGCCTTCGACGACCGGCAATATGCTCAATGTCGCGGCAACCTACACCGGCTACAACCTGTACGCCGGTTTCGCGTACGTCAACCAGCATGCCGGGCAATCCGTCATTCCGGGGCTGCCCGGCCCGCTCGACCTGCTCCCCACCGAGCACTTCATCGGCGCGCTGGCGTACCGGATCGGCATCGTCAATTTACAGCTCAATTATTCGTTTCAGCATGCCGCGGATACGCGCGCGAATTCGCTCGCGGCACGACTCGGTTCCGCGCATTCGCTCAGCACGACGGAACTCGGCGCGACCGTTCAGGTGACGCCCGCCGATACCGTCGAAGTGGCCGGCGTGCTGCGCAATGTGCGCGGCACGCATGACAATACCGTGGGCATTCAGTTGGGCGCGGATCACTCGCTATCCAAGCGCACCAGCGTGTATTTGCGCGCGGGCTATCTGAAGAACAACGGCAGCGCGACGGTCAGCTGGCCGGGCGTGTCTGTCGGCGAACCCGGCACAAAGCAGATTCTGACGGCGCTGGGCATCTCGCACCGGTTTTAACGCCGGGCATCGCGCCCGACGGTTTATGCCACCCGCTTCAGGAAATCCAGCAATGCGTCGTTGAAAAGCGCGGGTCTTTGCAACGGCGCAAAATGACTGACACCCGGCAGCGTGACCAGACTCGCGCCACGAATACTTTGCGCGAGATAGGCAGCATGCTCGGGCTTGATGAATTCGTCGTGTTCGCTTTGCACGATGAGCACCGGCACGCGAATCGCGGCGAGGTCGCTTGCCGAGTAATCCGGTTGCGTGCGCATCATTTCGCTGACGGCGGCCACGAACGCATCGAAGTCGTCAGGTGTAGCGGACAGTCGCGCATAGTCTTTGCGATGACGCGCAAAACAGCGATCGATAACCGGCGTAGGCACGAATGGCTTCGTACCATCGGGGTCCATATTGCAGCCGAAGAAAAACACGCCCGCGACACGTTCCGGCGCGGTCGCACCGACAATCAGCGCGGTGCATGCGCCGTCGCTCCACCCCGCGAGCGCTGCACGTTCGATCCCCGCCGCATCCATCACCGCGAGCACATCGGTGGCCATCAACGCATAGCTGAACGGCTGCGTATCGCGTGTGCTGCGGCCGTGTCCGCGGCTGTCGATCAACAGGACGCGATAACCTGCATCCATCAGCGCGCCAAGCTGGTTGCCCCAGTTGCCGCTATGTCCGAGACCGCCGTGTAGCAGGATGACCGGCGAGCCCGTGCCATAACTCGCATAGTGGATCCGCGCGCCGCGATTGTCGACGTCACCGCTTTCGTCTGCGGCGGGCAACGGCATCGCGCCTTGCGCTTCGAAGTTCGTCAGATCGTCGTCGTTTGCGCGCATCGGGTTCGTCTCCGTTCAATCGCGTGTCGAGTGCAGAAACTATACCTCCGCGGGTCGCGTGCCGAGTATCCAGACCATCGCGGCAATCGATACGGCGAGACACCCCGCCACCGCGAGCGATGCGCCGAAGCCGCTCGCAAAGCTCTCGCTGGCGACGCGCGCGAGTGCGCTGCGAAGCGGCTCGGGCAATGCGCCGGTCGCTTGCGCCGCATCGCCGGACAACACGCGGGAAATGAAATCCGCGTTCACGTGCTGGCGCACGGCGGGCAACACGCCGAGGTCCGCTTGCAGCGCGCTTCGCGTTCGTGCTGCCAGCACCGCGCCCAACACGCCGACCGACATCACGATCGCGGTGAAACGCGTGGTCGTGCTGATGCCGGATGCCATGCCGGTTCGATTCGACGGCACGCACGCCATGATCGCTTTTTGCGTGTCGCCGTTCAGTACGCCCGCGCCGCAACCGGTCACGATCATGCCGATTCCGACCATCGCATACGGCGCATGGAACGCCGCGAGGCAGGCCGTCAGCAGATTTCCCGCGCCGACCATCGACAGCCCGAGCACCAGCAACGCGGTAGCGGAAAGCCGCGCCGACAGCGCCGCACCGATTCGCGGCCCAGCGATCATCGCGATCGCGAACGGCAACATGCCGACGCCCGCCGCCACCGCCGACATACCGAACGCATTCTGCAAATACAGCGGCAAGAACGTCATCATCACTTGCGCGCATGCCGCGTAGCCGAACATCGCCAGCACGGCCGCGACGAAGCGCGCCTGTCTGAACAGCGAAAGATCGACCATCGCGTGGTCGCGGTGCCGTTGCTGCCGGATAAACGCGGCCATCAGGACCGCACTGACGGCCAGCTTCCCGAGCGTCGCGACGCTGACCCAACCGTCCGCCTGCGCGCCGATCAGCGCCCAGATTCCGACCGCGAGCGCCACGCCGAACAACGCACTGCCGGACAGATCGAGCGGCCCGGCATCGGGATTGCGCGACTCTCGCACCGAGCGCAATACGCACGCCGCGAGCACCGCGCAAACCGGCAGGTTCAGCAGAAACACCCAGCGCCATCCGAACCACTGCGTAATCACACCGCCGACCAGCGGCGCCACCGTCGTCGCGAGCCCCATGCAGGTGCCCCAGACGGCCCACGCGCGGACGCGGGCCGGTCCGGCATCGAAGGTATTGGCGATCACCGCGAGCGCCGCTGTGAGCAGCATCGCCGCGCCGCCGCCCTTGACGGCGCGCGCGATGTTCAGCAGCGCGGCAGACGGCGCGAGACCGCATCCGAGCGACGCCACGAAAAATACCGCGAGCCCGGCAAGCCACATTTTCCGGCGGCCGACGCGATCGGCGAGCGCGCCGCACGGCAACAGCAACGATGCGAACGCAACCATATACGCGCTGACGACCCATTCGACGTCGGCGAAACCGGCGTGGAAACTACGCGCGATCGACGGCAACGATACGGCGACGACATTCGTGTCCAGCACGATCAGCGCACACGTAGCGGACGCGGTGCCGAGCACGAAATTCGCGGATGACGCGCGCGACAGGCCGGCATTCGATACGGTTCGCGGCGCGAATTCCTGGGTTCCGGACATGGGGCGGGCGGACGATGCCGCGTAATAGGAAAACCGAAATCCTATCCAGCGGGTAATTGTCTGTCATTCGCATACAATCGCAAGATAATTGCCGATTCTGTGAATACTATGTCTACCCTCGAATTGCGGCATGTCCGCTGCTTTCTCGCGGTCGCGAGGCACCTGCATTTCGCGCGCGCCGCCGACGAACTCGGCGTGCCGCCGCCCTCCGTCACGCGTCAGATTCAGGAAGCGGAAAGCCTGCTCGGCGCGCGGCTGTTTCACCGCACCAAGCGTTCGGTTTCGCTGACGGCAGCGGGCGTCGCTTATCAGACCCATGCGCTGGCCGCGCTCGACCAGCTCGCGCGCGGCGAAACGGCGGCCCATGCGGCGGAGCGGGGCGAAATCGGGCGCATCGAGATCGGTTATGTCGCGTCGGCGGCTTATACGGGCGTGCTGCAAAACACGGTGCGCGCGTTTCGCGAGCGTCATCCGCGCGTCGAAATCGGCGCGAAAGAAATCGTGATGGATCAGGTGTTCGATCTGCTCGAAACCGGCGCGGTGAACGTCGCATTCGTGCGTCCGCCGATGCAGTTGCCCGACGGCATCGAAACCGCCACGGTGTTTCGCGATGCGTTCGTGCTGGCGTTGCCGTCGGAATCCGCGCTGTGCGAGTTGGCATCCGTGGCGTCGAAACAGTTGCGCGACGAAACCTTCGTGTTGCCGGAGCAGGAGTTCGGCACGCTCGAAGTCGCTCGGCGCGGCCGCTTCACACCGAATCTCGGACCCCGGCCGGGTACGCTGGCCGCCGTGCTGGCGGTCGTGTCGATGGGCGGACGCGTCGCAGCGATCGTGCCGCAGTCGCTGATGGAGTGCGTGACGGTTCCCGGTGTCGAATACCGGATGCTGGCGGGAAAACCGGTGTTATCGGAAGTGGCGATGCTTTATCGGCGGCACGAACGCGCGCCTGCGGTGCGCGAATTCCTCGCGCAAGCGCTGTCGCCGGCGCGCGGCGATCGCTGAGTTAACGGCCGGGGCGGCTGGTGGGACGCGGCTCGTCCTTCATCGGCTTCCACGCATCGAGCAACACGCGAAACGCGACGGCTGCGATCACCGGCACCGTCATCACCAGCGGAATCGCGAACATCGGCACGCCGTTGCCTTCCGAGATTTCGGAGTAGATATAACCGCCGCCAGCGGCAAGCGCGACGAACCCCGCCGCCACGCTCAGCAGATTGCGAACCACCAGCGTGAGCTTTTCGGGCTTCGCCGCCGGATCGGCGACCGGCGAAGAGGAGTTGGAATGCGGCGTCTCGGTCATTTATGTCACTGCTGAAGAGAAGCCGAACCGGCTTCCGGTTGGAAATACTTCAACTATAGATCAATAGTTTACGCCTGCCGCGAGCGTCGTCGCCGCGTTCATCAGCGCGTCGATTTTCTGCGCGGTGCCGGTGGACGGCGCGGGCGTATAGACCATGATGCGCATGCCGGGCGAGTCCGGCACTTCGAGCGACAACGCGTCGAGTTCCAGCGTGCCCGCCAACGGATGCTCGACGCGCTTACGCCAGTCGCTGCGCTTCAGCACTTCATGCTCGGCCCACCAGCGACAAAAATCCGCATCGGAATCGAGCAGTTCATCGACCAGATCGCGCAAGAAAACTTCGCCCGGCGGACGCAGGATATAGTCGCCGCGAAACTGCGCGAGCACGCATTTCGCGTAGCTGTCCCAGTCGCGAAACAACCCGCGCGCACCGTCGTGCTGAAACGTAAACCAGAGCAGATTGCGCCGCGCGACCGGCATCTTGCGGAAGTCGGCAAACACGCGAATCGCCGCGTCGTTCCAGGCCACGTAATTCCAGTTTCCATCCACCACGTAGGCCGGCATGTTGCCGAGTTGATCGAGCATCCGGCGCACGGTGTCCGTGACGTTTTGCTCAACCGGATACGGATCGGGCGGCGTGTAGTGATTCGCGAGTTCGAACAGATGCGTGCGTTCGGGCGGTGTCAGTTTCAATGCATTCGCGAGACTTTCCACCGTCTTAAACGACACGTTGACTTCGCGGCCCTGCTCGAGCCACGCGTACCACGTCACGCTGATGCCCGCGCGCTCGGCCACTTCTTCGCGCCGCAAACCCGGCGTCTTGCGACGCGGTCCCGATGGAAAATCGATGTCTGCGGGGCGTAGGCGCGCGCGCCGCGTCCTTAAAAAATCAGCCAGTTCGTCCAGCCGCTGCTGCTTGTCCATACGCGCCCCTGAAACCCTTCCCTGTTACTGCCATTACTAGTAATAGCAATTGCTAGATGCCCGATGCGTTTGCTGCCATATTTCAGGCATCGGCGATGCGTGTGGATCATGCATGCGGCCCGCCGTGGTGCCGATTATAAAGCGCCCGGCTCGCACGCCGCGGCTCCCACTCGGCTTCAGCCGGATTCTCTTACCTGATCATTCCCCATGAAAAAACACGCTCTCATCATTGGTGCAAGCGGCATCGTCGGCAGCAATCTGGCGGCGCAACTGCTGTCGGACGACTGGACCGTGTCGGGCCTGTCGCGCGGCCGTACTGCCGTTTTGCCGGACATCGACGCGATCACCGCGGATCTCACCTCGCGCGAATCGATCGACCGTGCGTTGAATGGCAAGACCTTCAGCCACGTCTTTTTTACCGCGTGGTCGCGTCAGGCCAACGAAAAGGACAACATCCGCGTGAACGGCGGCATGGTGCGCGACGTCCTCGCGGCACTCGGGTCGTCGGCGGGAATTCAGCATGCGGCGCTCGTCACGGGACTCAAGCACTATCTCGGACCGTTCGAAGCCTATGCAACCGGCGCCGTGCCGATCACGCCGTTTCGCGAGGAACAGGGCCGCCAGGACGTCGACAATTTCTACTACGAGCAGGAAGACCGGTTGTTCGAGGCCGCGCAACGTGACGGCTTTAGCTGGAGCGTGCATCGGCCGCATACGATCATCGGATTTGCGGTCGGCAATGCGATGAACATGGGCGTCACGCTCGCCGTCTATGCAACGCTGTGCAAGCAGACCGGTCAGCCGTTCGTGTTCCCCGGTTCCGAAGCGCAGTGGGAATGTCTGACCGATATGACGGACGCGCGACTGCTCGCGCGTCACCTCGAATGGGCCGCGACCTCGCCGGATGCGCGTGACCAGGCGTTCAACGTCGTCAATGGCGACGTGTTCCGCTGGAAGTGGATGTGGACGCGCATCGCCGCTTACTTCGGCATCGAGGCCGTGCCTTTCGACGGCGTGGTCCGTCCGCTCGAAAGCCGCATGCAAAACGCGCCGCAACACTGGGCGGCGATCGCGGCGAAGTTCGGTTTGCAGGAAAGCGACGTGAACCGGCTGGCGTCGTGGTGGCACACCGACGCCGATCTCGGGCGTCCGATGGAAGTGCTGACGGACATGACGAAGAGCCGTCAGGCCGGCTTCCTCGACTATCAGGCGACACCCGATGCGTTCTTCGCGCTGTTCGACAGACTGAAGGCCGAGCGGATCATTCCCGCGTGATCGACCGTGGGTGCAGCAAGGTAAACTAGCGCCATCTGACAACGGTCACCTGACGAACATTACCGATGCTGCACTTCGAGAATCTGGCAAAACGCTACGGCGATCACGTGGTTTTTAGCGGACTGACGCATCGCTTCGGTCCCGGCTGCGTGTCGCTGCAAGCGCCGAACGGCAGCGGCAAATCGACGTTGATCGATATGCTCGCCGGCGCCACGCCCGCCGACAGCGGCGTCATTTCAATCGACGGTCACACCTGCGGCACACCGCAAGCCGCGCAAAAACTCGCCTACGTGCCCGACGATTGCATGACGCACCCGTCGCTCAGCGGACGCGCGCTGTTCGAACGCGTCGCATCGGTGATGGGCACGCGCGTCGAAAGTCCTACCTACGATCTCGCCGAACGCTTCGGTCTGACGTCGCGTCTCGACATGCGTTTCGATCAGATGTCGTTGGGGACGCGCAAGAAAATGTATCTGGCTGCGATCTCGATCGGCAATCCGACTGTGATTCTCGCCGATGAGCCGAGTAACGGACTCGACGCGGCCGCGCGTCGCGTGCTGGTCGAACTATTCAGGGAACTGGGCCACACACGCGTGGTGCTGTTTTCAACGCACGATCCGGATTTCGCCGATGCCTGCGATGCACGGGTCGTCGATTTCTCCGCTCTGCAAGCACTCGCTTAAGTGTGTGATCCGATGCACTGACATCATCCGGAAACACAGACCGGGAACGAAGCCGAAGAATTAAAAACGCGCTGCAAACGCACCGCAAATAAAGGCTTCAACTCTGCTTCACGCGCTTTTCAAAAAGCCTTCAAACAATACATTCCTAACGCCTTAAGCGTACCTTAAGCGCGCTTCACCGATAGTGTGACGCGCGTCAGCGTTCGAGCATGTAGAAAGCGGTGCGGCTGAACTGAAGATGCAGCACGACCAGTTCGCGCAACGGGCAATCCGGCGAAACGGCAACGGGAAATGCATGTGGTGCGGCACCGGTTGCATGGCGGGTCAGGACGGCCCGGCTATAGGCGACACCCGCGACACGGCGCGTGGCCCACACCGCACCCGCCACCAGCATCAACACCAGCGCGCGAAACTGCACTGTGGCGAACACCGCGTCGTCCACGCCGAGAACGAACGATGCAAACAGCGCAACGACCTGAATGCACATTGCTGCGATGCACGCGGCCAGCAGATGCGCGCGCAGCATGTTCAAGGTGGACGGATTCATGGCAAGACCCTACGACGTTGCGGTCATCGTACCGGGCCAATCTGAAGAAGACATTAAGCACACGCGATGACCCGAACCCCCGTTGCACCCCAACGCAATCCCATGCAATTTGAACGGAGCCCGGTCCATGCGCGTACTTCTGGTTGAAGACGACGACCTCATTGGCTATGGCGTGGAAGCAGGTTTGCGTCAGGCCGGATTCACCGTCGATTGGGCGCGCGACGGCCAGTCCGCCGAACTCGCCATCACCACCACCGACTACGCACTGCTCGTGCTCGATCTCGGCTTGCCGAAACTGCCGGGCACCGAGTTGCTAAGACGGTTGCGCGCCGCCGGCGAATACGTGCCTGTCCTCGTGCTGACCGCACGCGCCACGGTCGCCGACCGGATCGACGGACTCGAAGCCGGTGCCGACGATTACGTCAGCAAGCCATTCGATCTGGCAGAACTGATCGCACGATGCAGGGCGCTGGTGCGTCGCTCGCAAGGGCGCGGTATCGACGTGATCCGGCATCGCAACCTCACCGTCAATCCGGTCGAGCAACGCGTATCGCTGAGCGATGTGCCCGTGCCGTTGACATCACGCGAACTCGCGATCCTGCTGCAACTGGTCACGCATATCGGCATTCCGCAATCGCGCTCGCGTCTGGAAGAAAGCCTGTACGGCTGGCAGAGCGAAATCGAGAGCAATGCGATCGAAGTCCACATCTCCAATCTGCGCAAGAAGCTCGGACCCAGCTTGATCCGGACCGTGCGCGGGATCGGCTACGTCGTCGAGAAAGCATGAAGCCGGAATCGATCCGGCATCGGTTGATGCTACTGATTTTCGTCAGTATTTCGCTGGTGTGGGCGATTGCGCTCGCGTCGAGTTATCGTCAGGCGACGCGTGAAGTGAGCGAATGGGAAGATGCGCGACTGGCCGAGCTCGCGCAGATTCTCGCGTTACTCGATCAAGCCGATCTGATCACGCTCGCGAATGCGCGCATCGACGTGAGAGAAGAAGAGAAAGGCGGCGATCCCGGCGCAAGTCCCGATGACGACGACGACACGTTGCCGCGCGACGCGCTATTTCAGGTGCGCGACGAAAACGATCGCGTGCTGGCCGGCAGTCCGCAACTGGTCGCGCTCAATGCGTGGGATTTGCCGCTGCCGACGGAAAGCGGCGCGCAGGACATGACGCTCGGCGGCCAGTCGTGGCATACCTTCACCTTGCGCAACACCGCGCTCAAGCATGATGTGCGCGTGTTCGAACCCGCGAATACGCGCAGCGATCTCGTCAGCGGCGTGGCCAGCCGGATTGCACGTCCTACCGTGATTGCGTTGCCGATTCTCGCGCTGCTCGTGTGGATCAGCATCGGCTTTAGTCTCGCCCCGCTGCGCACGTTATCGAATGCGATCCGTGCGCGTCATATTCACCGGCTCGATCCGATCGAGATCGAACGCGCGCCGACCGAAGTGCGACCGCTCGTCGATGCGATCAATCACGTGCTGTCGCGTTTGCAGCACTCGTTCGAGCGCGAGCGCGCATTCACAGCCGACGCCGCACACGAACTGCGAACGCCGCTCGCGGCCATCAAGGTGCAGGCGCAAGTGGCACTGGCGGAAACGGACGTCTCGTTGCAGCGTCTTGCGATGCAGCGTGTCGTACAGGGCGTGGATCGCAGCGCAAGACTCGCTGCGCAGCTCCTGCTGCTTGCGCGACTCGACACCCACGAAACGATTTCGGCCGTGCGCCTCGTCGCGGCGTCGATTGCGAACGATGCGGTTGCGGCCAATGAACACAGCGCGCGTCAGAAAAACATGCGGGTCGCCGTCACCGGCGACATGCACGCGGAGATCGTCGCGGAGCCCGTCTTGACCGGGATTCTGCTCGACAATCTGATCGACAATGCGATCAAGTACGGCATGGACGGCGGACGGATCGACGTGGCAATCGAGCACACGATCGAGCACGTATTGCTGATTGTGCGCGACGACGGTCCAGGCGTCGCCGCCGCCGATCTCACGCGCCTGACGCATCGCTTCTTTCGCGCGACAGGTAACGACGCGAGCGGAAGCGGCCTTGGCCTGTCGATCGTCGCGCGGATCGCCGAGCATTTCGGCGCGCATCTGTCACTTGGCGTGGGTATCGACGGTTGCGGCCTCGCGGTGCAGATCGCGTTTCGTCACGCGACCGGCCTCTCCCCGACCCACTCGGTCATCGGCACGCCCGCCGACGCGTGACGACTCCGCGTACTGCCAGGCCAGCAAGCCCGGCACGAAGATCAGCAGATCGCGGATGCGTCGCGCGCCGGCAAGCGCGAGACAGGTCGCAGGATCGAGCCCCAGCGCGCCGCCGATCACGATAAAGCCGCCCTCCTGCACGCCGAGTCCGCCCGGCACGAAGAACGCCGCGCTGCTCAGCGCCTGAATCAGCGAATCGATCACGACCGCGTCGACGAAGCTCACCGGCGCGTGCAGAAAATACAGCGCGAGCCATATTTCGAGCGACAAAGCGAGACACTGCAACGGCTGCCAGACAAACAGATAGCGCAACACGACCGCGCGTTTCCGCCAGATCTCTTTGATGGCTTGATCGATCTGTGCGGATTCGCCGACCAGAGCCGCGAGCTTGCCGCTCGTGACGCGATTCAGTGCCCGCGTGATGCGTTCGAATGGACTCGCATGCTGGACCAGCGCAAACAGCATTAACAAAGGCGTCAACACGACGACGCCCCATGCGAGATCGCGTGCGACACGCAAGCTCACCGACTCTGCATGCGCGAACAGAAAGCCGATGCCGATCATCGTGAACAGCAACTGGCTGATCACCGTCAATTGCATATCGACGATCAGACTCGCCACAGCCGGCGACGCACCGACGCCCCACTTCCGCATCAACCTGAACGACACGAGTTCACCGCCGACACGCGCGACCGGCAACATGCTGTTGACCGACTCGCGAATCCATGCAAGTTGCACCATGCGCGCGAGAGAAGGCCTGACCGTTCCGCAAACGAGACTCTGCCAGTCGCGGCCGTTCGCGAGCATCGACAACACATGCGCGAGACTCGCGATCACGAGGCCCGCACCCGCCGTGCGCAGTAGCGCGAATACCGACGCGGGATGTTCGCGCCACACCAGCCAGCACGCGATGACGAGTCCCACCAATGCCGCAATGCGTCCAAGATGCTTCAACATGGACGGCTCGCTTCCCGCGGTGTGTTCATCGCGGCTCGTCCTGCACCGGCGACAGCATGCCGTCGCCATCCACATTGAACGTGAAGCCGCGCCAGATCACGCGTGACGAGAAAAAGCTGGCCACGAAGATCGCAAACGCGACGACGTCCCACAGCGGCAATAGCCATAAATCGCGAAGCGGTTGATCCAACGCGCGATCGGTCAGCAACTTCAGCGCGACGCGCGCGCCGACTGCGGCCAGCACCAGCGAGCACGCCCAGATCGCGCCATGCGACAGCGCGGCGGCCATCGATGCGAACGGCACCGGATGCGTCAGCGCAGAGCCGAAATGTCCCAGCGGGTCGATGCGCCGGATCGTGCGCGACCAGCGCAACTCATGCGCGAACAGCTTCCGCGCACTCGTCTCCACGCACGCATGCGCGACCGCGAACGGCGGCACGACGACCTTCTCGCCCAGCATACGCACGGCCTCGCCGATCGCGTGATCTTCGGCCAGATGATGCACGAACGGCATCAATCCGCCGATCCGGTCGAGCGTATCGCGTCGCATCGCAATCGTCTGTCCGAAGCATGGACGCGCGAGACCCAGTGCGAGTCCCGTCACGACGCCCGGCAGGAAGTGATAGTTGGTGGCCTTGGCGGAGAGTCGCGGCCAGAAGCCGGGATCGGGCGCACCGCGATAGAGACAGGTGACGAGTCCGACATCCGGCGTCTGCAATGCACCGATCACGTTGCGCAGATAGTCCGGCTTCACGCAGACGTCGCTATCGGCAAAGACCAGTATCTCGTGCCGCGCATGCGGCAGCATGTTCAGGATATTGCTGATCTTGCGATTCGGGCCGTAGAGCCGCGCATCGACGATCACCGAGATGCTCGCGGCCGGATGAAGCCGGCGCAAGTCGTCGACGGCGGACAATGCGGCGTCTGCGGAGTCGTGAACGCCGAATAGAAATTGCACGGCGCCCGGATAGTTCTGCTCGCAGAAGCTCGACAGATTGTCGAGCAGACTGCGTTCGCTACCATGTAGCGGCTTGACGATGGTGACAGGCGGAAAGCTGACCGGCTGCGCGGCGCCACGCGAAAAGAAGCGCCCCACCATCACGCCGGACGACAACGCATAGCCGATTCCGAAACACGCCGCCGCCCCGCACAGCCAGGCGAGCGCGGCGATCACGCTTCGTGCGCGCGCAGGAACCGGAAGAATTCGACGCCTTCACGCAAGCGCCGTTTCATCATGTCCCAACTCATCAGCATTTCGCGGACGATTTCCCAGATCTTCGACGGCCGGAAATAGAAGCGCTTATAGAAACGTTCGAGGTTGTGATAGATCTCTTCGCGCGACAGATGCGGATAACCGATCGCGGCCAGTTGCACGCCTTTCGCGCTGACCAGATTGATCACCTTGTTCTCTTCGAGCCAGCCGTTATCGATCGCCTGCTTGTATAGCGTCGTGCCGGGATACGGCGCGGCCAGCGAAACCTGAATCGTGTGCGGATTGATTTCCTTCGCGTACTCGATGGTTTTCTCGATGGTCGCTTGCGTTTCGCCCGGCAAGCCGAGAATAAACGTGCCGTGAATCTTGATGCCGAGCTTGCGGCAATCTTCGCTAAAGCGACGCGCAATGTCGGTACGCAAACCCTTCTTGATGTTCAGCAAAATCTGGTCGTCGCCGGATTCATAGCCGACCAGCAGCAGACGCAGACCGTTTTCCTTCATGATCTTGAGCGTCGAATAAGGCACGTTGGCTTTCGCATTGCACGACCAGGTCACGCCAAGCTGACCGAGTCCGCGTGCGATTTCTTCGACGCGCGGCTTGAAGTCGGTGAACGTGTCGTCGTCGAACATGATCTCCTTGACCTCGGGCATGTTGTCGCGAATCCACTTCACTTCCGCCAGCACGTTGTCCACCGAGCGCGTGCGGTATCGATGCCCGCCGACCGTCTGCGGCCACAGGCAGAACGTGCATTTCGAGCGGCAACCGCGTCCCGTATAAATCGACACGTACGGGTGCTTCAGATAGCCGATGAAATAGTTGTCGATCTTCAGATCGCGCTGGTAGATCGGCGCGACGAACGGCAACGCGTCCATGTCTTCGAGAACCGGACGTGCTTCGTTATGTTCGATTTCGCCTGCGGCCGTGCGATAGCTGAGGCCTTTGATCTCGGCGAATGGCTTGCCTTGCGCGATCTCCTGGCACGTGAAGTCGAACTCTTCGCGACAGACGAAATCGATCGCTTGGGAGGCGATCAGCGAATTGTGCGGATCGACCGCTACTTTCGCGCCTACCATGCCGACCAGCACCGACGGATGACGCGCCTTGAGGTCTTCCGCGAACATCGCGTCGGTGGGAAACGACGGCGTGCTCGTGTGGATGATCACCAGCGCGTAGTGCTGCGCGATGTCGAGTGTCGCATCGACCGACAGGCCGTCCGCAGGCGCGTCGAGAACGCGGCTGTCGGGCACCAATGCGGCGGGCTGCGCGAGCCAGGTCGGATACCAGAAAGAGCGCACTTCGCGCTTCGCCTGATAGCGCGAACCCGCGCCGCCATCGAAACCGTCGTACGACGGCGCCTGCAAAAACAGTGTCTTCATGGAATCTCCAGCAAGCGACCTTCCCGCGATTGGGGCGAAAAGATCGTACCGGCGATACCTGAAGGAAATCTTAAGCAATGCGTTACGCACTTAATGTCGTTAAGCGTGACTTAAGCGCGTCGCCAGCAGAATCGGCCCCTATTCATTCGGCATGCGACGCGATCACCGCGAGTGCATGCCGTTCTCACTGAGGAGGCCGCACCTTGCCCGCTTTTCATGCCGCTTGTCGCGCGACCGTGCGCGCCATTGCGCCTGCGTGTGCGTTGCTCGCCGGTGCGCTGCTGACGGCCGGCTGCACCTGGTATCACCGCGAGCCGCTGGCGCCACGCGATACCGCGACGTCGTTGCACGCGCTCGATCGCATCACGATCGATCCGGCGACGATGCCGCTACCGTCGCTGGCCGCGCATCGCTTCGATCCGTCCGACGGACTCGATATCGAAGAGGTCGCGATGCTTGCGGTCGCGAATAACCCCGATCTGAAGCTGACGCGCGACGATCTCGGCATCGCGCGTGCGCAAGCGTTTTCCGCCGGCCTGTTGCCCGATCCGCAGTTGAGCGTGTCGAGCGATTACTCCGGCATGCAAGGCACGACGCGCGCATTCAACTACGGTTTGAGTATCGACCTGATGGCGATCGTCACGCGCGGCGCGAACAGCCGTTCCGCCGATGCGAGCGCCGCGAAAACGGATCTCGGTTTGCTGTGGCAGGAATGGCAGACCGTCGCCCAGGCCAGACAGCTGTTTATCAAGGCCCGCTTTCAGGAAGACACGCTGCCGTTGCTGCAACGGCAACTCGATCTGTCACGCACGCGCTATCGACGGATGGCCGACGCACAACGCGACGGCAATCTGACCGAGGACGCATCGACCGCTGCGCTCACCGCCTATAACGATGCGCGCAAGCAGTTCACCGACGCGCAGCGCGCCGCCGAACAGACGCATCACGATCTGAATGCGCTGCTTGGCCTCGCGCCCGACGTGCAATTGCAATTGACCGGTCATGAAGACGACACAGCGTCGTCACTCGATGATGCCGCGATCGATCAGGCGTTAGCAACATTGCCGCGACGTCGCCCCGATCTGCTTGCACTCGAAGCCGGCTATGAAGCGCAGGAACAGAAGTACCGCGCCGCCGTGCTGAACCAGTTTCCGGCATTGAGCGTGGGCTTCGTGCGCGCACGCGATACGTCGAATATCTATACCAGCGGCTTCCAGATCAATCTGAATCTGCCGGTCTTCAACCGCAATCGCGGCAACGTCGCAATCGAACAGACCAGCCGTCAACGCTTGCGCGACGAATATCAGAACCGCTTGAATCAGGCGTATGCCGATGTCGCGCATCTGCGCACCGACAACGGCATTCTCGTCAGCCAGGTCGAACAGACCGAATCGGCACTACCGGATCTCGATCTCGCCGCTCGCCATGCAAGCGACGCCTACGCCGAACACAACCTCGCACTCGGCGCGTACACGGATGCACAAAGCGCCGCGCTGACCCGGCGGATCGACGTGGCGACGTTGCGCGAATCGCTTGCCGAACAACGCGTCGGCTTGCAGGCGCTGCTCGGCAGCGCGATTCCCGACGCCTTCTCCGCAGACCAGACTGATACGGAATCCCATGCCAGATAACCGACTTTCGATGCTCGCCCGTCGCGCCGCACGCTTCGTCGTGACATCAGCCGCGTTCACGGCAGTGACGAGCCCTATCGCTTTTGCGGACGATCCCGCTGTCGTCGCCGTGCAAACCACGCGGGTCGAACGCGCGATCATTGCGCAACCGGTGCGTGCCTACGGCATCGTTGCCGCGTCGGCATCGAACGTAACGACGATCAACCTGCCCTACGCCGCACGCATCGTGCAGATGCGCGTGCAGGCCGGACAAACCGTCACGCGCGGCATGCCGCTGTTCGTCGTGCAGGCCGATCCCGCCGCCGTCGTCGCGGCCGGTCAGGCACGCAGCGCCGCGACGCTCGCGCAAGGCGAACTGGCGCGCACGCAGTCGCTGTTCGACAAGGAACTCGCCACGCAAACGCAACTCGCCACCGCCAGAAAGGCGGCGCTCGATGCGCAGCAGGCGCTCGCCGCGCAAGATCAGATGGGCGTTACGACCGGCACCCGAACGGTCCTCGCACCGATCGACGGCGTCGTGCTGCAATTGAGCGCGGCGCAAGGCGATCAGGTGCAGCCCGGCGCGCCACTGCTGCAACTCGCAGCCGCCAATAGCGGCCGCGACATGCGCGCAAACGTGATGCTCGGCGTCGAACCCGCCGACGTCGCGGCGTTGAAGGTCGGCGACACGCTGACCATGCATGGACTGTCGACGTCGCTCGCCAGAAGCGCGATCGACGGTCGCGTCGTGATGGTCGGCGCGTCGGTGGATGCGCAAAGTCAGCTCGTGAATATCGGCGCGAACGTGCCGCTCGGACAGACCGCGTTCATTCCTGGCACGCGCGTAAGCGCCGACATCGCCACGCATGCGGGCACGCACTGGATCGTCCCGCGCGACGCCGTGCTGAAAGACGAAAAAGGCGCGTACGTGTTCCAGATCGCGGCGGGACAACGCGCCCATCGCGTCGCCGTCTCGACCCAGGTGGAGGACGGCGATCGCTATGGCGTAGACGGATCGCTGGATGCGGCGCTACCGCTCGTCGTCAGCGGCAATTACGAGCTGAAAGATGGCATGGCCGTGCGCACAGGCGGGAGCACGGGACAATGAATTTCGGTCAATGGATGCAGGCGCACCGGCGCTCGCTGCTGTTCGTGATTGCGTTGCTCGCCATCGCGGGCGCACTGACCGCGTTTCGGCTGCCGATCTCACTGTTTCCGAATGTCGCGTTTCCGCGCGCGGTGGTGTCGCTCGATGCGGGCGATCGTCCCGCCGAGCAGATGGCGACGCTCGTGACGATGCCTGTCGAGGAAGCGTTGCGGCGGGTGCCGAACGTGCGCGACGTCGAGTCGAAAACGAGCCGCGGTTCGGCGGAAATCTCGATCAATTTCGATTGGGGCACCGACATGGCGCAAGCCACGTTGCAGGCACAATCGGCGATCAGCGAAATCCTGTCGACGTTGCCGCAGGGCACGTCGATGCAGGTGCGCCGGATGGACCCGACCGTGTTCCCGGTTCTCGCGTATAGCCTGACGTCGAACCGGCAATCGCTGTCGGCACTGCACGATCTGGCGCAATTCCAGATGCGGCCGATGTTGTCGTCGGTGGAAGGCGTGGCGCGCGTCGATGTGACGGGCGGCGCACAGGACGAGTTCGAAGTCGCGGTCGATCCCGCACGGCTTGCCGCGTACAAGCTGTCGCTGGCCGATGTGTCGAAGGCGATCGGCGCGAGCAATGTGCTGATGGCCAACGGCCGTATCGAAGATCACTACAAGCTGTATCTGGTGATCGCGAACACCACCATCACGCAGATCGCGCACCTGAAAAACGTCGTCGTCTCGACCAACGGCGCGACGCCAATCCGTCTGGGCGACATCGCGACCGTCGGTCAAGGCGTCATGCCGCAATGGATGCGCGTCACTGCCGACGGCCAGGACGCCGTGCTGCTGAATGTCTATCAGCAACCCGGCGCGAACAGCGTCGCGATGGCGAAAGCGATTCGCGCGAAACTGGCTGCATTTCAGCCGCAAATGCCGGCGGGCGTGCGGCTCGCGAACTGGTACGACCAGAGCGAACTGGTGATTGCGTCCGCCACCAGCGTGCGCGACGCGATCATGATCGGCGTCGTGCTGGCGGCGTTGACGCTGTTCGTGTTTCTGCGGAACTGGAAGATCACCGCAATCGCGGTCGCGCTGGTGCCGGTCGTGATGGCGGCGACCATTCTGCTGCTCGATGTATTCGGCATGGGCTTCAACATCATGACGCTCGGCGGGATGGCGGCGGCGGTCGGACTTGTGATCGACGACGCGATCGTGATGATCGAGCATATCGTGCGGCGCATGCGCGAAGCGGGATCGAAAGCGTTTCATGGCCGCGTGATGAGTGCCGCACTCGAATTCACGCGTCCGTTGGCGGGATCGTCGGCGGCGACGCTGATTATTTTCGTGCCGCTCGCGTTTCTTTCGGGTGTAACGGGTGCCTTTTTCAAGGCACTTTCGTTGACCATGGCCAGCGCGTTGCTGATTTCGTTTCTCGTCACGTGGCTCGCCGTGCCGATTCTCTGCGACCGCTGGCTGAAGCCGAAAGACGCGGAAGCGCATCAGGAGACGCGACTCGCGGCGTGGATGAACCACCGGTATGCGTGGCTGGTCGAGCGCGTGAGTGCGCGCCCGGTTCTCGTTACGCTCGGCGTCGTGCCGCTCGTGATCGTCGCGGCATTCGCTTTCACGCGAGTCGGCAGCGGCTTTATGCCGACCATGGACGAAGGCGGTTTCGTGCTCGACTATCACACGGAACCGGGTACGTCGATTACCGAAACCGACCGGCTGATGAAACAGGTCGAGGCGATCATTCGCGCCAATCCGAACGTTTCCACGTATTCGCGGCGCACGGGCGCAGGACTCGGCGGCGATCTGAACGAACCGAACAAAGGCGATTTCTTCGTGCGGCTGAAGTCGGGCAACCGCGAGTCGATCGACGTGGTGATGGAGGAAATCCGCTCGAAGGTCGAGACCACCGTACCGGGCGTCAGCGTCGAGCTTGCGCAGTTGATGGAGGATCTGATCGGCGATCTGACCGCCGTTCCGCAGCCGGTGCAGATCAAGATCTACTCCGACGACCAGACCGTGCTCGACGATACCGCGCACAAGGTCGCCGCGCAAATCGGCAAGATCAACGGCATCGTCGATGTCAACGACGGCATCAATCCGGCCGGCGATGCGCTCGAACTGCATATCCGTCCCGACGCGGCAGCCGCCGAAGGCATGGACCCGCAATCGATCGCGCAAGCGGTGTCGGATATGCTCGAGGGTAATGTGGCGACGCAGTTTCAGACGGGACCGAAGATGGTCGGCGTGCGGGTTCACGTCGCAGGCGCACTGAAGCTGACCGATACGCAACTGGGACGCTTACAGATTCGCGCACCCGATGGCCATCTGTTCGCACTCGATCGGGTCGCCGATCGCGTCACGGTGACGGGTCAACCGGAAATCAGCCGCGACAACCTGAAACGGATGGTGGCGGTGACGGCGCGGATCGATGGGCGCGATCTCGGCTCGACGATTGGCGATGTGCAAAAAGCACTGGCCGCGCCGAATCTTCTGCCGAAGGGCGTGTACTACGAACTGGGCGGTTTGTACCAGCAACAGCAGATCGCGTTCAAGGGCTTGCTGACGGTATTCGGTGCGGCGGTCGCGCTCGTATTCGGTCTGCTGCTGTTCCTGTACGAACGTTTCCGCATCGCACTCGCAGTGATGGCGATGCCCTTGCTCGCGACTGGCGCGGTCTTTATCGGACTGTGGGTCACCGGCATCGAACTCAATATTTCCGCGATGATGGGCATGACGATGATCATCGGGATCGTCACGGAAGTCGCTATTTTCTATGTATCCGAATTGCAGGGGCTGGTGCGCGACGAAGGCATGCCGTTCGAACGCGCGCTGATCGAAGCGGGCCGCAATCGCTTGCGGCCGATCGCCATGACCACCATCGCCGCGATCCTCGCGCTATTGCCGCTGGCGTTCGCATTGGGCCAGGGTTCGGCGATGCAGCAACCGCTGGCCATTGCGATTATTTCAGGGCTGATCGTGCAGTTGCCGCTGGTGCTGCTGGTGTTGCCCGTCCTGCTGCAACTGCTGATGCGATCGCAGCCCACGCACGCGGATTAAACGCCTATTGGCTGGTGATGTCTTTTAGCAGCACGCGTCCGTTCATCATCGGTTTTGCGAGCGTGAGCGCGTAGTCGGCGCGAATCGTCGAGATGACCGGACGCTTCAGATTGGCGTCGTGCGTCGCGTCCGTGGTCCAGCGTTCCAGTTGCACCATCTGGTTCGGGTCGTCGGCATTCTGGTAGATGTCGAAGCTGATATTGCCGGGCGCGGCACGAAAGGTCGGCGTGACGGCGGCGATGTCCGAATGGAATTGCGCGGACGCGTCCGGTTTGACGCTCAGAAACACCAGCACGTTGCTGGTTTGCGCGGCGCCATCCACCTGCTTGGGCTGGAAGCCGTCTCCCGGCGTGGCGGACACGATCCGCATATGACTGATCGGGCCGTCGAGGTCGGCTTTCGCGGCCTCGTGCATCGCGAGCAACGCGGGCTGCGCCATATGCACGTTGTACGCCGCCGCATCCTTCCATTGCTCCAGCACATACAAGGTGTCCGGCGCGGAGCGCGACTGGAAAATGGTGAACGAGATATTGCCCGGCGCGTGTCTCGCGTCCGTCGCATTACGACGCAACGCCTGCTCGAACGACGCCAGTTCCGCATGCTTCACGTGCAGTGTCGCAAGATTCTCGAACGGCGCGACGGGTTGCGATGTATCCGCAGCGGTCGCGACTGTCGCGGCGTGCGCCGTCAGACCAGCAACAACGGCCGTTGCGATGGCGGCAAACGTCCATGTTTTCCTGACGACACTGCTGCGTGCGGCCGGTTCTTTCAAGCGCATCGTGAATCCTCTCTTTAATGAATCGTGACGGGTCGATAGGTCCCTGGGATGCTGCCAGAATCGACACCCACGTCACGTGAAGAAAGTTTCATGTTGCGTTCATCGCCGGGGCAAAAATATCCTTCGGAACCGCGCGGCGTGTCACGGGAGACCCGTCGATTGCCCAACTATTGAACTTCGCAGGAAGATTCTTCTCGTCACACGCGGAATCGGCGTCCAAAAGAATAAATTCCGCCTGGGGATAACCCTGACACTGTGTGCCTCGACCAAGGCACACCATGCATCCATTTGAGTTCACCGTTCTGCTCGTCGCCGGTCTGTGCGGCGGCGTCATCAACGCCGTCGCGGGCGGCGGCAGTTTCGTCACCTTGCCTGCGTTGATGTTCTTCAACGTGCCGCCCACCATCGCCAATGCGACCAGCGCGATTGCCGCGTGGCCCGGCCTGATGACCGCCGCGTACGGCTATCGGCGCAAGCTGCTCGGCGATCCGCGCGCGACCTTGCGCTATGCGATTGCGAGTTTGATCGGCGGTGTGACGGGCGGCAGTCTGTTACTGCTGACGCCCGCTTCCGTGTTCGCGCGGGCGATTCCCGTGCTGATGTTGATCGCCACGACGCTGTTCTATCTCGCGCCGCGCCTGGTCGGTGCCGCGCGCCGACATAGCGCCGACGCACATGGAACGGACGCTGGCGCAACACGCGGCCGCACGTTGATCCAGTTGTGCGCAAGCATCATGGTCGGTTACTTCAATGCGGGCAGCGGCATCATCGTGATGGCGGCGCTGAGTCTGTGCGGCATGCGCGAAACGCAATTGCTCAACGGCTTCAAGAACCTGCTTGGCGCAGTCGCCGCCGGCGCGTCGATTGCGGCGCTGGCGCTCGGTGGACAGGTTGCGTGGACCGCGGCGGCGTTGATGATGGCGGGATCGCTCGCGGGCGGTCTGGTCGGCGCCCGCGTCGCGCAGAAGATAGACGCACGCGTGTTGCGCATCATGATCCTCAGCTTCAGCCTGCTGATGACCGCGTATTTCTTCTGGAAGTTCTGGCTTTAATGCGCCCCGCCGCGTCGCTCACCCGTCACCGACCCGGCGCGGCTTCGTAGTTGACCGGCACCCAGTCGTAGGTCCGGCCGTTCTGGCGGATGTGTCCCAGACCCGGATACGCGATATGCGCTGCGCCGACCAGATACTGGTGGCTCGCCGCCAGCTTCAACGCGAAGCGCCGCGAGCGTTGCGCGGCTTGCGCATCGGTGTCGTATTCGACGGAAGCCTTCGGGTTCTGCAACTGGATCGCCGCGACGTGGACGATATCGCCCCACACCAGCAGGTCTTTCGCTCCACTCTCGACAAGATACGCGGTATGTCCCGGCGTATGGCCCGGCACCGCGATCGCGCGGATGCCCGGTTCGAGTTCGACGTCGCCGCTGAACGGCTTGAAGCGCCCCGCCGCGACATACGGCGCAACCGACGCAATCGCCGAATCGAAAAACGTGCTCAGAAAAGCGGGCGCGGTCTTTTTGTTATCGGCGTTGAGCCAGTAGTCGGCTTCGATCTGACTGGTCCTGACCACGGCATTCGGAAACATCATCTGGCCGTCGGTGGCGATCACGCCGCCGACGTGATCCTTGTGCAGATGCGTGAGCAGCACTTCATCGACCTGCTCCGGTCGATAACCGGCCGCGCGTAAATTCGCGAGCACCTGTCCGCAGCATTTTCCGTAGAGCACGCCTGCACCCGAGTCGATCAGGATCAGCTTCGTGCCGGTGTTGACCAGGAAAGCGTTGATCGATCCCTGCACCGGCGCATGCAGAAAATCGCGCGTGAGATCGCGGCCAATTTCCTGCTTCGATACGCCTTCGACGACCGTATCGATCGGAAACGGATGCGTGCCGTCCGACAATGCGGTCACTTCGAAATCACCCACCATTACGCGATAAAAGCCGGGTGCCTGAGTCTTCACCTGCGGCGCGGCCGCGTATGCGGCGTTCGCCATAAAACCGCTCGCCAATGTCATCAGACACCACGCAACCAGCCTCGACGACCGGCTGAAACGCTCACTCCAACTACGCGGGTTCATGCTGTTTTTTCCTCGCTGACAAGCGGTTCGACCGCATTCATATGGCTGAGATACGCGTGAATCTGACTGACGACCGCGGCGCCGTCGCCGACTGCTGCCGCGACGCGTTTCGCCGATTCGGACCGCACGTCGCCGACCGCGAACATGCCGGGCACGCTGGTTTCCAGCGGATAGTGGACACGCGGCAAACGCGACACGCGAGACGAAGTCGCGTCGTCGCGGTCTCGGCCGTGTTGCGTAAAACCAGTCATCACGAAACCGCGATTGTCGAGTTCGACGCCGCTCATCGACAGCCAGTCGGTTTTCGGATCTGCGCCGATAAACAGAAACAGATGCCGCGTCGGGAGTCGTTCGTCCGCGCTCTCGCCTTCGCGCCGGATGCGCACGTGCGTGAGTCCGGCGTCGTCGCCTTCCAGCGATTGCAGCTTGCACAGATTGCATAACGACACGTTCGGCAACGAGCCGATCCGGTCGATCAGATACTTCGACATACTCGCGCTCAGGTCCGCGCCGCGAATCAGCACGCGAATACTGCGCGCGAAATTCGCGAGGAACACCACCGCCTGACCGGCCGAATTGCCGCCGCCGATCAGCACGATGTCCTGTCCTTTGACCAGCTTCGCTTCGATCGTGGACGCCCAGTAAAAGGTGCCGCGCGACTCGAAACGCTCGAAGCCCGGCACCACCGGTTTGCGGTACGCGGCACCGCTCGCGATCACCACGGTGCGCGCGTTGATGCGCTGCCCGTCGAACAGGGTGAGCGCGAAGATGCCATCGTGCCGGCGCACTTCCGTCACCTTGCCGGGAATCGCCAGATGCGCGCCGAATTTCAACGCCTGCTGAAACGCGCGCGCCGCCAGTGCCTGGCCTGAAATGCCGGTCGGAAAGCCCAGATAGTTTTCGATCCGTGAACTCGCGCCCGCCTGACCGCCCGGCGCGCGCTGATCGAACACCGCCACCGACAGACCTTCGGTCGCGGCGTAAACCGACGCCGCCAGTCCGGCCGGACCCGCGCCGACAATCGCGACGTCGTACACATGCGACGGCTCGAACTTCGGCACGAGTCCGAGACACGACGCCAGTTGCACTTCATCCGGCGCGCGCAGCACGTTGCCGCTCGGACAGAACACCAGCGGAAAATCGTCCGGTCCGGCGGTCATGCCGGACAGCAGCGAAATCGCCTCGGGATCGGTACGCGCGTCGATCACCGTCGCGGGGTAAGCGTTGCGGCGCAAGAAGCCTTGCAACGCGATCAGGCGCGCATCGTCGCCATTGCCGACGATGATCGGGCCGAGTCCCTGCTCGATCAGACCGAGCCGCCGCAAAATCAGCGCACGCATGATGTGCTCGCCGAGTTGCGCATCGGCGACGATCAACGCGCGCAGCTTCTCCGGCTCGATCACCAGCGTTTGCGCATCGGTCAATGCAATGCCGTCGATCAGCGCGGGCTTGCCGGACAGTTGCGCCATCTCCGCCATGAAATGACCGTCTTCGTGTTCGGTGATCAAGGTCGAGCGTCCGAAACTGTCGCGCGAATAGATGCGCACGCGTCCGCGCAACAACACGAACAGGCCGAGCGCGACCCGGCCGGTTTCGAAGATCAGTTCGCCGGCCTTGAACGACATCGGCGTCGCAAAGCGCCGCAAGCTCTCGATCTCCGCGGCGGACAGCTGGGGAAACATCTGATGCTGCCGGAATTCCAGCGACGAATAAGGCAATTCGAGTTCCGACGGCATTCTGACGCCGGAAGATTGATCCGGGATATTCATCGTTCGACCTCGTCTAACGCGTCACCGGAGTGACGATCTGCTGATCCGCGCGCAATGCGTGCTACCAGCTGAATTTCAGTTCGGCACCGATGTAATCGGCATTCGCGGCACCGACTTCGCGCAACGAATCGCCGACCTGAAAATGCACCGCTTCCAGCGCGGCCGCGACGTTCGCGTTCACCGCGTAATCGGCGCGCAACTGCGTGTAAAAACCGGTCCAGCGACCGCCGTGTCCCGCCGTGCCCGGCACCACCGACGAGCCTTGTCCATACACCGCGTCGGCCGTGGTTTCGCGCCATTGCAGACCGACGCCTGCCAGCAGCGTGAGCTTGCTGGTCGGCTTGATGATCAGCGACGGCTTCACGTGGATCACGTTGGTGTAGCCGGTGTATCCGGCCAGCGCGAAGTAGTAGCCATTCGGAAACAGCGGATTGAAGGTCGCGACGCGGCCATCGCCGGGATGACTGTCGCCGGACGCGGCGTCGATCTGGACACCGATGCGCGGCGTCCACGGCACGGCCGCGAGCGTATAGCCGGCCAGCGAGCCGACCGCCCACGCGCCGATGGTCTTGTTGCCGACACGCCCCGACTGATACATCGCTTCGACGTCCCAGTCGAAATTCGCGGCCTTGCCGGCATAACGCGCATCGAACACATCGCGATGCTCGTCGCCGGACGCGTCGAGAAAGCGCGCGTTGCTGCGGTTATAGCGCGAGTAATACGCGGACAGGTCGCCCGGACCCACGCCCTGGCGCTCGACCCGCACGCCGCTAAACGTCAGATGACGGTTCGACACGTCGTCGAATTGCGTGTCGTCGCGATACTGGACCGGCTGCGTCGCGTACGCGATCCAGCGCCACGGACCGGTTTCGTAATCGGCCCAGATGGCGTCGAACGCCTGCCGCACGTTCGGACCGTCTCGCACCGAAATAAACCGCTGCAAGTCGAATGCCATTTCCTGACGCCCGACCCGGAACTTGAACGTGCCGGGACCGACCGGCTCCGTGATCGCCACGAACGCCTGGCGCAGATCGAGCGGGTTTTTATCGACCACGCCGACGTTGTCCTTGCCGTACGGCCGCGCATCTTCGAACTGCGTGAAGAACTGCACGTGCGGCCCGAGCCGGACGTCCGCATGCACTTCGAGCCGTTGCAGCACATACGTGTCGTCGCGGCCGGTGCCGAGCCCGAACAACGGCGCGTCGTTCATTTCCAGCCGCTCGCGCAACACCATGCCGAGCGAAATATAGGCATCGGGATTGCCGAACAGCGGGATGTACTTCAGCGAGTCGAACGGCCGTTTCGGCACGCAGGGATTCGCCAGCGCCGACCAGTTTTCCTGCCAGCGGTTGAACATGACCGTGGGACGCGCGCACGACGCGCCGCTCCCGGCCGACGCTGCAGTCGTGGTGTCGTCCGCGCTACCGAGCGCGGTGTCGGCGGCGAACGCGGGCCACGCGGCGGCGAGGCCCGTGGTGACTACCAGTGCGCGCGCGGCCTTCAGCGATACGCATTGCCGCAACGCCCCGCGCACCTTCACGACCGGCACTTTGATCGACGCCTTACTTGCCATCGTGAACTTCAGCGATATAGCCGCCGGGGAATTCGAGCACTGCGGTCTTGCCCGACGCCGTGCTGTACGCGGGGTACAGCACTTTCGCGCCGGCCGCCTGCGCCTTGTCGAGCGTCTCGCCGAGATTCGCGACGCCGTAGCCGGTCGTTTCGCGGCCGAACGGGAACGGCAGCTTGCCGTCGGTGACGAACACGACCATGCGGCCAAAGCCGGATTCGATGCGGATCTCGCGCATCGTCTGACCCGAACGGCCGATCGCACCTGCGTCCGCGTGACGGTTGTCGGACACGACCTTGCCATGCGAGAAATGCACCCAGCGACGCACGAAGTTATCCGCTTCGAAGCGCGACACGTACACGCGATTGTCCGGCACGCTTTGCAGCGGCGCGTAGTTCGGCGCCTTGGTGTGCCAGTAAAGCTGCATCGTCAGGCCGCCCGGCCACTGGATGATCGCGTCCTTGCCGATCGGATCGTCGAACGAATCGACCAGAATATCGGCGCCTGCCGCGCGCGCGGCCTTGATCGCCTGATCGATGTCCGTCACCAGATAGCCGGTGCGTT
The DNA here is from genome assembly GCF_028283785.1 of Paraburkholderia sp. Taxonomy (GTDB): domain Bacteria; phylum Pseudomonadota; class Gammaproteobacteria; order Burkholderiales; family Burkholderiaceae; genus Paraburkholderia. The sequence continues at coordinate 265,491 of NZ_JAPWKB010000005.1, forward strand.
CATTGCCGAACGGATACGGCACCGGCGTTTCGAAGCCGAACACCGACAGCATGCCCACCGGCGTCTGCACGTATTGCGACGCGGTCTTGCTCGGCGTCGGCGTCACGGTGAACACCGCGCGCGGCGAAGCCTTGCCGCCGAAGGTCGCGAGAAAGCTGCTGACGAACGCGTCGAGATCGGCGGACGCGACATAGACGTGCGTCGTATCGTATTGCGGACCGACCGACACATCCGCCAGTTTCGTCGCATGCGCGACTGTGCCATGCGCAATCTCCGACGGACCTTCGGAGTCGGCATAAGCCGACGACAGCGGCGTCAGGCCGATAAGCACCGCAGCGGACAGCAGTGCGACTGAACGGAATCGATTGAGCGACGTGAGCATCGTGTTACCTGATAGTGTTAGCAAAAATTGAATCGGCATGCGATGGATGAATCATTCGCTGCGAGCCGCACCTTGCGCGACCGCGCGGCTCTTCCATGCAAGCACGAGCAGCACCGCAACCGGCAATGAAATCGCAATGAACGAAAACCGGACGTAGGCCATCGCGCCGCAGATCGCGCCGATCGCGAAACCGCCCATTGCGGCAAGCGTCGATTTGAGGCGTCCCATGACCTGCTGGCCGTGTCCGCCGCCCGTGCCGCGATGAATCAGTTCGATCAGATCGAGCACGGTCTGCGTGACATTGCCCGTCATCACCGTGTTGGGCAGTCCGACGGTTTGCAGCAGACGGCCGCGCGCGTTTTGCACGCCCATCGCCATCGTTCCCAGCACGCCGCACAGCAGCACGATCGACGCGCTCGAATCCTGGATCGGCGTAGCGATCACGCCGGTCACCAGAAACGAGATCAGCAACACGGCCTGAAGCACATACAGACCGCTCGGCGCATGCATCGCATAGCGGCGTTCCATAAACTTGAACATCACGCTGGACAGCGCAATGCCCGCGATAAACGACGGAAACGCGAGCAGCTTCAGCAGCACGCCTTGCCCGACGCCCGCCGCTTCCGCGCCGATCAGCACGAAGTTGCCAGTCACGTGCGCGGTGAACAGGCCGAACAGCGCGATAAAGCCCAAGGTATCGACGTAGCCGGCAACCCATGCCAGCACCGAGTCTTCATGTTCGATCACAACGCGTCCCTCCCGATCGTTCGATGCAACGGCGCATCAGCCGCCTCCATTGGCGGATTTCCCGGCCGGCGGCCGGACGGTGGGCGTGGGGTTTTGTGCAGGGTCTTGCGCGGCGACCTGAACCGTCGTGGACTGCGCGAAAAACTGCGCCTTGACCACCGGGATCGCGTGCTCGCCCAGCACCATGCCGAGCAGACCGGCCAATGCGATCAGCGGCGGCGCCGGCGACTGCACCTTGAGTAACCAGTAAAGCAGGCCGACGCCGAACCCCACTGACAATGAAATGACGTAGCCCATGCTGCGTTTCCTTTTGATTGCCGGGCGGGACCGCACCGACGTCGCATCGCGCGACGTCAGGTCGGCCATGCCGAGCCAAGCACGAGTCCGCAAAAATTCATGCGGAGATAATTCGGATCCCAACGATCGAGCACGTCGGCATTCACCGTGCCGAACGTCGTCTCCGGGCGCGACTGCATGCCGAGCGCATAGGACTCGATCAGCGCTTCCTTGAAGCCGCGTTCGCGCGGATAGGCCTGCACGATTTCATCGCGTTGATGCGCGGTGAAATCGTCGTAGCGCGCGCCGCGCACGTCCATCTGCACACCGGCGCTCATCAACGCGACGAGCGCCGGCATATGCTCGGAAATGCCCGGCGTCGTGTGCAACGCGATCGCTTCCCAGACTTCGCGGGTTGCAACATCGGGCACGTTGTAGCGACTCAGGAAGTCGCGTGCGGCGTTCGCGCTGTCCACCTCGAAACGGTTCGGCGAATGCCGGTACTGCGGATGCAATCCGACGTTGTGGAACAGCGCGCCGACATACAGCAGGTCCGCATCGAACGCGGTGCGTTCGCGCTGTCCGGTCAGCGCGCCAAACAGAAAAGATCTGATCGAGTGATGAAGCATCGACTCAGACTCCATACCCCGGATCAGCATGGTTGCATCCTGAGCCATCGCACTGTCGGGAAGGTCGATTCCCGCAATGGTTTTCTTCATCTGAACTTCTCCGTGTCAGACCTGCGTCCCCGTCGCACTGCCGGCATTCGTCAGAACGCGAAGCAGCTACAGCCCAATGCACCCCAGAAGCCGTTCGAATCGCTGACCGGCACGTTCTTGCGCCATGCCCAGCCGTGCGCATGCGCATGAACGCCGCACAGATTCGCGCAACCGTCGGCGCAGGCGACTGCTGTCGGCTTGTAGCGGCTGTAGCCGCCGAATTCCGCCACCGGCGACCATGCCGGACTCACCGGCAGATCGGGCGGTGCGAGCGGCTTGAATTCCGCATCCGCGTAGACCACTTTCCCGCCGACCACCGTCATCACCGAATCGAGGAATTTGATGCGGTCTTCGTCGATCGTGAAATAGTCTTCGCTCAGCACCGCGAAATCGGCGAACTGGCCGGGCACGAGTGCGCCCTTGCGGTCGTCTTCATTCGAAAACCACGCGCTGCCGACCGTATAGCGGCGCAGCGCTTCCATCCGGTCGAGGCGATTCACGCTCGAATACATCGACGTGCCGCCCACCGTCTTGCCCGACACCATCCAGTACAGCGACACGAACGGGTTGAAACTCGCGACGCGTGTCGCATCGGTGCCTGCGCCGACCGGCAATCCGGCGTCGAGCATCTTGCGGATCGGCGGCGTATGTTTGACGGCTTCCTCGCCGTAGCGATGAATGAAGTATTCGCCCTGAAACGCCATCCGGTGCTGGATCGCGATCCCGCCGCCCAGCGCGCGCACGCGCTCGATATTCTTCTGCGTGATGGTCTCGCAATGGTCGAAGAACCAGCGCAATCCGTTGAACGGAATGTCCGCGTTCACGCGTTCGAACACGTTGAGGAAGCGGTCGATCGATTCGTCGTAGGTGGCATGCAGACGGAACGGCCAGCGGTTCGCGACCAGCAGGCGCACCACCGCTTCCAGTTCTTCTTCCAGCGAGTCCGGCAGGTCCGGGCGCGGTTCGAGAAAGTCTTCGAAGTCGGCGGCGGAAAACACCAGCATTTCGCCTGCGCCGTTGACGCGCAGGAAATCGTCGCCCTCGCCCGGCTTCGTCATCTTCACCCACTTCGCGAAGTCGTCGATTTCCTTTTTCGCGTTTTGCGTGAACAGGTTGTAGGCGATGCGCACCGTCAGTTCGTTATGCTTCGCGAGATCCATGATGATCGCGTAGTCGTCCGGATACGCCTGGTAGCCGCCGCCTGCGTCGATCGCGCTCGTCACGCCGAGGCGGTTCAGTTCACGCATGAAATGACGCGTCGAATTGCGCTGGTCTTCGGGCGCGAGCTTCGGGCCTTTGGCGAGCGTCGCGTACAACAGGCCGGCGTTCGGGCGTGCGATCAGCATGCCGGTCGGATTGCCGCGCCGGTCGCGCTGGATCTCGCCGCCGGCGGGATCGGGCGTGTCCTTCGTATAACCGACCGCGCGCAACGCGGCGGCATTCAGCAACGCGCTGTCGTACAGATGCAGGATAAACACCGGCGTGTCCGGTGCAATCGCGTTGATCTCTTCGAGTGTCGGACCGCGACGCTCGGCAAACTGGAATTCGTTCCATCCACCGACCACGCGCACCCATTGCGGCGCAGGCGTTCTCGCCACCTGCTTGCGCAACATCTCGAGCGCGTCCGCCAGCGACGGCACGCCGTCCCAGCGCAATTCCATATTGAAGTTCAGACCGCCACGAATCACGTGAAGATGCGAGTCGTTCAGGCCGGGAATGACCGTGCGGCCCTGAAGGTCGATCTGACGGGTACGCTGATTCACATGACGCATCACGACATCACGCGAACCCGAAGCGACGACGCGGCCGTCCGTCACCGCCAGCGCATCGACGAACGAGCGCCTGTCGTCCTGCGTGGCGATCTTGCCGTTGAAGAACACGACATCGGCGGACGTCGTTTCGGGAGTACTGGTGTTCATGGCGATCCTCTTAATGCGCGCTTCGCGTTGCAGGCGCGAAGCCGGTCACGGGAGCCACGCAGCGAGCGCGCACTCCCCGTCAAACAGTCGTCTGTGCGATACGTATCGACTCGACGCGTCGAGCCGGACGCTTAGCCCGCTTCGCTCGCGTGCTCGCCGAGAATCGACTTCGCGTAACGCACACCGATGCCGTATGCGCTGTGCGCCTTCAGGATGTCCATGCAACCTTCGTAGGTTTCGCTGCGTGCCCAGTCGCGTTGCAGTTCGAACATGTACTGGAACGAGGTCATCGGCACGGCGCCGGCCTGGATGATCCGCTGCACGGCGCGTTCGTGCGCTTCCGTGCTGACGTCGCCGCATGCGTCGGTCGGGACGTAGATTTCGTAGCCTTCGTTGATCATCTGGATGGTCGGGAACGACACGCAGACTTCGGTCCACAGACCGGCGATCACGATCTTCTTGCGGCCAGTCGCTTCGATGGCCTTGCGGAAGTTGACGTCTTCCCACGAGTTCATCGACGTGCGGTCGATCGGCGTGTACTCGGGAAACACCGATTGCACTTCCGGCACCATGTCGCCGCTAAACGACCTGGCGGCAACCGTCGTCAGGATGGTCGGCACCTTGAACAGCTTCGACGCTTTAGCGAGTGCCTGCACGTTATGCAGAATCGAAGTCCGCTCATGCGACATCGTTCCGAAGAACATTTGCGGCTGATAGTCGATCAGGGCGACGGCGCAGGTATCGGGGGTCAACAGTTCTTTCGGCATTGCAGGCTCCGTGTGGAATAGATCAAGCAGTCGTGGGCAGAGATGCCGCACTCGCCCGGTCGGCGATGAAAACTGAAGGCCATTCTATCGACGGGATTTCGCTCAGTCCTTGGCTAAAGCGCTTAATAGTTCTTAAAAAAAATCGGTGCGATCAACCACCCGAATCTGAACCGTATGCCGATACATCACCGCGTCTTTTCAGAACAATTCATGTTTTCTGCAGGACTTTAGATGCGATGCGTTTCTACACTGGAATCCGTCATCTCTAATAGATCCTTAAGGAACGACCATGAGCGAAGTATTGAATGCGGTTGCGCATCGCGCAGCGCCGCTAAAGACACCGACCCGATTGTCGGAAGACGCTACGCGCGACCTCTCCGCGGCGCTGACCGCGTTGCTGGCCGATATGTTCGCGCTTTATATGAAGACCAAGAATTTCCACTGGCATATGTCGGGGCCGTCGTTTCGCGACTATCACCTGTTGCTCGACGACCAGTCGGAACAGATCTTCGCGATCACCGATCCGCTCGCCGAACGCGTGCGCAAGATAGGCGGCAAGACGCTGCGCTCGACGGGTCACATCAAGCGCCTGCAACGCCTGCTCGACAACGACGCCGACTATGTGACGCCGGACGACATGCTCGCCGAACTGCGTGAAGACAACCTGACGATCGACGGTTATATGCGCGAAGCGCATGCGTTGTGCGACGAATACGGCGATGTCGCGACTGCCAGCCTGCTCGAAGAGTGGATCGATCAGGCCGAGCAGCGCGTGTGGTTCCTGTTCGAAGCCGGCCGCCGCTAAAGAAACGTTAACAACAATTAAGCATTCTGAAGTTCAGCCGCGACAGCGCGCGTCGTTACGATCCGCTCGCGCGGTGCCCGAGATGCGCTGCGCCGCCATATCACACGTCTACATCACACGAATGGAGCATCACTTGACTACCGATTCCGGAATTCCGTCGGCGAACCGCCGTCAATTGCTGGTTGCCGGCGCAGGCGCGGCAGGTGCCGCAATCGCCGCGATGGCTGCCCCTGGCGTCGCCATGGCAGCGGCGTCGTCCAACGACGCCGCGCATGGCGGCAAGCATCCGCATGGCACGCGCCACGCGATGAACAGCGTGACGACCAAAGACGGCACGCGGATTTTCTTCAAGGACTGGGGCACCGGCAAGCCGGTGGTGTTCTCGCACGGCTGGCCGCTCGACGCCGACGCGTGGGACGCGCAGATGCTGTTCCTCGTGCAGAAGGGCTATCGGGTGATTGCGCATGACCGTCGCGGTCATGGCCGCTCGGATCAACCGTCGTACGGCAACGACATGGATACCTACGCCGACGACCTCGCCACCGTGATCGACGCGCTCGACCTGAAGGGCGCGACGCTGGTCGGCCATTCGACGGGCGGCGGCGAAGTCGCGCATTACATCGGCCGTCATGGCAGCGCGCGGGTGGCGAAGGCCGTGCTGATCGGCGCGGTGCCGCCGATCATGCTGAAGACCGAGAGCAACCCGGGCGGCCTGCCGATGTCGGTGTTCGACGGCATTCGCGCGGGTGTGGCGAACAACCGCTCGCAGTTCTTCAAGGATCTGGCGATGCCGTTCTACGGCTTCAACCGTCCGAACGCGAAAGTCTCGCAAGGCACGATCGACGAATTCTGGCGCGAAGGCATGCTCGGATCGATCCTCGGACAATACGAGTGCATCAAGCAGTTTTCGGAAGTGGACTACACCGCCGACCTGAAGAAGATCGACGTGCCGACGCTGATCCTGCACGGCGACGACGACCAGATCGTGCCGATCGACGACGCGGGCCGACTGTCGGCCAAGCTGGTGAAAAACGCCACGCTGAAGGTCTATCCGGGCGCACCGCACGGCATGTGCACGACCGAAGCCGACAAGGTCAACGCCGACCTGCTGGCATTCCTGCAAAGCTGATGCTTCGCCTGCCGGCGCCCGGGTCATGCCCGTCGCGCCAGGCAGGCGTCGGACAAGACAAAATCCGATGCCCGATTCTGGGGCGAATTTTCCTGATCCAACGGCTTATCAGCGAGTTCATCCCGGCGAATTAAGCGAGTGCAGTGAAAACCGGTCAAATGCGCGTCGCTCACGGTCGGGCAATCTTCGGTAAGATAGCCTACGATCTGACTCACGCGTTGACCCGGAGGCTGCCAATCATGTTGAACGACACGGACACGCCGGCCGCCGGGACAGTACGTCCGCAAGACTCGTTGGGGTGTCTGTCCAACAAGCTCCATAAAGACCAGGAACTGCATACCGGCGAGTTCCGGTTTTATCGCAAATGCACGCATAACGACCGCTTGAGTGCGGTGGCAACCCCGGCTTCCGACCGTGGCGTGCTGGTGGGTGTTTCGCTTGCCGCAGGGCATCGCCGCCGCATCGTGAGCGGTCACCGTTCGCAAGCGCATCAATTCGAACGCGACTCGGTCTACGTCCGCGATTTCTCCGACGACTATAAAGCCGACATGCACGGCGCATTCGATTTCATCCTGATCGAAATGTCGCGCGCATTTATCGCCAATACCCGTTACGAACGTAGCAGCGCTCAATCCGGCGGGTTTTCTGCAACCACCGGACACAAAGACATGGTGCTCGGCCATTTTGCGCAAGTACTCGCGTTGACGCTGGAACACCAGCGCGAGGCGAGTCCGCTATTTGTCGAGCAGTTGGGCGTGACCATCGGCACGCATATCATCGATCAATACGGCGGCGTCACGTCACAGGCCGACGGAAAAACCCGTCGGCTGTCCAGCCTCCAGGAATCGCGCGCGAAAGACATGCTGATCGGCAACACGCAACGCGCGCTGAGCATCGGTGAGATCGCCGCCGCATGCAATCTGTCGCGCAGCTACTTTATCCGCGCATTTCGCGAGACAACCCACCGCACGCCGCATCGGTGGTTGCTCGAACAGCGGATCGAAAGCGCGCGCGAACTGCTCAAGCATTCGGACCGTTCGCTGGCCGACATCGCCATGACGTGCGGCTTCTCCGATCAAAGCCATTTCTCCCGCACGTTCTCGCAAATCGTCGGGACACCGCCCGGCATCTGGCGACGCGCGATTCGCGGCTGATTCACGCCGCTCCTTGCGTATTAAAAAAGCCGTGCCGGTCATCGGCACGGCTTTTTTTACTTGACGGAGAACTTCGACGACGCGATCAGTCGCGGGCGATAGCGCGCTCGACGGTCATATGCGTCGGCATCATGTTCTGGTTGGCGTTGTGCATCACCCACAACGACAGCCCGACGATCACCGCAATCAGAAACGCGGTGCAGATAAAGATGCCGGTATTCGCGCGTTGATCGCGCGACGCACCAATGTGCAGGAAGAACACCAGTTGCACGACCAGTTGCGTCACGCACAGCACGACGATCACCGCCAGCCCGTAACCGCGCGGCACGAGATCGGTCATCACCGCGCCGAACGACGCCAACGTCAGTATCAGCGACAACACCACGCCGACCACATAACTTTTCAGGCTGCCGTGCGCAGCATCGGATTGAGAAGACTTGCTCATACAAACTCGCGCAGATAGACAAAGGTGAACACGCAGATCCAGATCAGATCCAGGAAGTGCCAGAACAGACTGAGACACGCCAGCCGGCGACGTGTCACGCCCGTCAGTCCGAACGTGTAGACCTGATGCATCATCACGGCGATCCACAGCAAGCCGCATGTGACGTGAATGCCGTGTGTGCCGACCAGTACGAAATACGACGACAGAAACGCGCTGACGTGCGGCCCCGCGCCCTCTTCGATCAGCTTCGCGAACTCCACCAGTTCCATCGCGATGAAGCCCGCGCCGAACACGAAGGTCACGGCCAGCCAGCCGATCACCTGCGCCTGGCGACGCGCCTGCATCGCCAGCATCGCCACGCCGAACGTGAAGCTGCTGATCAGCAGCAACAGCGTTTCGCCGAGCACGTACGGCAGCTCGAACAGTCCTTTGCCGGTCGGTCCATCGACCGTGGCATTCGCCAGCACGCCGAAGGTCGCGAACAGCGTCGCGAAGATCAGGCAGTCGCTCATCAGGTAGATCCAGAACCCGAACGTGGTTTTGGCGCCGTCGTCGTGTTCGTGGTGTGAGTCGTGAGGCCCGGCGGCATCGCCGTGGCCGTGATGCGTTGCAAGTTGGGTCATGGTCAGGCGACCTCGCTCATCTGCGCGTAGCGCGCGCTTTCGATCCGGGCGACTTCAGCCGCCGGCACGTAGTAGTCCACATCCTGGTTGTAGCTGCGAACGATGAACGTCGCGATCATGCCGACGAGGCCGACCGCCGCGAACAGCCACATGTGCCACACCAGCGAGAAGCACAGCAGCAGGCTGAACGCCGAGATGATCACGCCCGCGCCGGTGTTGCGCGGCATATGGATGTCTTCGTAGCTGTCCGGGTCGGGCGCGACGTATGCGCGGCCCGCTTCCTTGTCGTCCCAATGCTGTTCGAGCGACGAGATCACCGGCACATGCGCGAAGTTGTAGAACGGCGCCGGCGATGCAGTCGACCATTCGAGGCTGCGGCCATTCCACGGGTCGCCGGTCACGTCGCGATTGGCGTCGCGATTGCGGATGCTGACGACGAACTGGATGATCATCGCGGCGATACCCGCTGCGATGAACAGCGCGCCGATCAACGCGATCACCAGCCACTTGTGCCATTCCGGCACCGCGTAGTGATTCATGCGACGCGTCATCCCTTCGAAACCGAGGATATACAGCGGCGTGAACGCGAGCCAGTAGCCCACCAGCCAGCACCAGAACGACACCTTCCCCCAGAATTCGTCGAGCGTGAAACCGAACACTTTCGGGAACCAGAAACTGATGCCCGCGAGACAGCCGAACACCACGCCGCCGATGATCACGTTGTGGAAGTGCGCGACCAGAAACAGGCTGTTATGCAGCACGAAATCCGCGCCCGGCACGGCCAGCAACACGCCCGTCATACCGCCCACCGCAAACGTGACCATAAAGCCGATCGTCCACAGCGTGGACGTGTGATAACGGATGCGGCCACGGAACATCGTGAACAGCCAGTTGAACAGCTTTACGCCGGTCGGGATCGCGATGATCGACGTCATGATCCCGAAGAACGCGTTGACGTTCGCGCCCGAACCCATCGTGAAGAAGTGATGCAGCCACACGAAGAACGACAGAATGCCGATCGACGCCGTTGCATACACCATCGACTTGTAGCCGAACAAGGGCTTGCCGGAGAACGTCGAGATGATCTCGGAGAACGCGCCGAAACACGGCAGGATCAGGATGTACACCTCAGGATGGCCCCACACCCAGATCAGGTTGATGTACATCATCGCGTTGCCGCCCAGCTCGTTCGTGAAGAAGTGCATGCCGAGATAGCGGTCTGCGGCGAGCAGCGCGAGCGTGCCGGTCAACACCGGGAACACGGCGACGATCAGGATATTGGTGATCAGCGCAGTCCACACGAACACCGGCATCTTCATCAGCGTCAAACCGGGCGCACGCATGCGCAGGATCGTCACGATGAAGTTGATACCGGTCAGCGTAGTGCCGAGCCCGGATATCTGCAGCGACCATATGTAGTAATCGACGCCGACAGTCGGGCTATAACCGAGCTCCGACAACGGCGGATACGCGACCCAGCCGGTCGCGGCGAAATCGCCGACGAACATCGACATCATCACCAGCACCGCGCCGACGGCCGCCATCCAGAAGCTCAGCGAATTGACGAACGGATAGGCGACGTCGCGCGCGCCGATCTGCAACGGCACGACCACGTTCATCAGTCCGAGAATCAGCGGTGTGGCGACGAAGAAGATCATGATCACGCCGTGTGCGGTGAAGATCTGATCGTAGTGATGCGGCGGCAGATAGCCGGCCGCGTCGTTGTAGGCGAGCGCCTGTTGCGCGCGCATCATGATCGCGTCGGCAAAGCCGCGCAGCAGCATCACGAGTGCGAGCAGGATGTACATCATGCCGATGCGTTTGTGATCCACCGACGTGAACCATTCGCGCCACAGATAAGGCCATTTGCCCGCGTACGTCACCGCCGCCAGCAGCGCGGCGCCGAACACGACGACCACCGCCAGCGTGCCCATGATGATCGGTTCGTGGTACGGGACCGCGTCCAGGTTAAGTTTTCCAAACATGATGACTACTCCACAGCCTTGACGGCTGGCGATTGGGCTCCGGTACGTTCGATGGCAACGGCGGCGGTCGCGGCGGTCCCGCAGATCGGGGCGCGCGCCGCGCCGTGCATGTACTGACCGACGATGTCGTCGAACAGACCCGGCGAGACGTGCGCGTAGCGCGTCACCGGATCTTTCTGACTGGGTTTTTCAAGCGACGAATAGGTGGCTGTGTCGAGCGACAGCGGCGACTGCTTCGCGCTCGCGATCCATGCGTCGAAATCGGCGCGGCTGGTGGCAAGCGTGTCGAAGTGCATGTCCGAGAAACCCGGTCCGCTATACGCCGACGATCGGCCTTCGTAGACGCCGGGTACGTTGGCGATCAGGTTCAGTTGTGTCTTCATGCCCGACATCGCGTAGATCTGTCCGCCGAGTTGCGGGATGAAAAACGAATTCATCAGCGATTCGGCGGTGATGTCGAACACGACGGGCGTGTCCACGGGAATCGCGAGCTGGTTGACCGACGCGACGCCGTAGTCCGGATAGATGAACAGCCACTTCCAGTTCAGCGCGACGACTTCGACGTGCAGCGGCTTGTTCTGCGACTCGATGGGTTGCGACGGATCGAGGCTATGCGTGGTGCGCCAGATCACGGCGGCGAGAATCGCCACGATCACGCACGGAATCACCCACACCACGATTTCGATCGCCGTGGAATGCGACCACTTCGGCGCGTAGGTGGCGTTCGTGTTCGACGCGCGATACCGCCACGCGAAGTAAAGCGTCAGCAGGATCACCGGCACCACGACCAGCAGCATCAGCCCCAATGCCAGCAGGATCAGGTCCTTTTCCTGCGCGCCGATGTCGCCCTTCGGATTGAACAGCGTCATGCTGCAACCGCCGAGCAGACTGGCCGCCCCGATCGTCAGCACGCGCGCCGCGCGCTGGCCGCGTGTCGGCAGGGTCGCGAAAGTGGCAGGGGAAGACGGAGGACGGGTGAGCCCGTCTGGCCCGTTGGCGGGCGTTCTTCTACTTAAAGATGGATTCCGCATGTCATGTACCTTGGTTGCCGGTCACACAATCCATGCACCCATTCCTTTCGCGAGCATCAGGACGCGCCGCCAGACCCGGAAAGCGGCTTTGGACGCGGTTCTCCCCAATCTACCTACAAGAGTACAATGTATGGATTTACGTACCGTTTCGGGTATCGTATACAAAGACAATATCCATACAACTGCGACAGAATGCCGCGAAGTGGAAGCAAAATGACAGCCATACACGATCCATACAACGCGCCGGATTGGGTCAGCGGATTCGTCGCAGGCGGCGGTCCGCGCTATCTTCAGATCGTGAAATTTCTCGAAACGGCGATCGCCACCGGCAGCTTGCGGCCGGGCGACCGCTTGCCGGCGCAGCGCCAGTTGGCCGATGCGCTCGGCATCGACCTGACCACGGTGACGCGCGGCTTTACCGAGGCGCGCCGCCGTCAGCTGATCGAAGCGCGCGGCACGCTCGGCACGTTTATCGCCGCGCCGAAGGTGGAACTGACGCAGAGCGTCGATCTGAGCATGAATATTCCGCCGCCGCCGGATGGTGTGGAGATGGAGACGTTGCTGCGGCAAGGCATGTCGCAAGTGCTGATGCGCACCAACATCGACCTGTTGATGACGTATCACCTCGGCGGCGGCAGTCGCGCGGATCGCGACGCGGGTGCGCAATGGCTGACGCCGATGCTCGGGCGCGTCGATCGCGAGCGCGTGGTCGCGACGCCGGGCGCGCAGGCCGCGCTCGCCGCGCTGATCCTCGCAACCACGCAACCCGGCGACGTGATCCTGATGGAGCCGCTCGGTTATCCGGGTTTGCCGATGGCCGCCGAGCAACTGGGCAGGCGGATCGAAACCGTCGCGGTCGATGCGGACGGCATGCGCCCCGATGCACTCGACGACGCGTGCCGCCGCTTCGACGCGCGGCTGATCTATCTGAATCCGACGCTGCAAAATCCGACCACGTCCACGATGCCGGCGCAGCGGCGCGCGGCTATCGTCGAAACGGCGGCGCGTTGCAACGTGAAGATCGTCGAAGACGATCCGTACTGGCTATTTCCTGCCGACGCGCCGCCGCCGCTTGCCCGCTTGATGCCGTCGCAGGTGTATTACCTGTCGACGCTATCGAAATGTCTGTCACCGGGTCTGCGGACGGCGTTTCTGGTCGCGCCCGACGGCGAACGGGCGGACGCGTTTCTGGCGGCGCTGCGGACCTTTTCGCTGACGTCGCCGCTGACGACGGCACTCGTCACGCAATGGATCAACGACGGATCGGCGGCGCAGTTGCTGGCCGGCGTGCAGGCGGAATCACGGGTGCGTCAGCGGATGGCGACCGGCACGTTGTCGGGCGCGACGCGCGCGGCCGCGAGCGAGGGCATTCACGTGTGGCACACGCTGCCGAGTTACTGGCGCGCGCAGGATCTGTCGGCGGCGGCACGGGCGGAAGGGTTGGTGGTGACGCCGTCCACCGCGTTTCACACTGGCGCAAATCCGCCGAACGCGATCCGGATTTCACTGGGCGGGTGTCCGAGCCGCGGGCAGCTGGACGCGGCGTTGCGCAAGCTGTCGAATCTGCTGGCGCAGAAACCGGCGTTGGCGCGGGAGATGGTGATTTAGGGGGCGTAACGCGGCGCACCGCAGCCCGCTTTCATGACATCGGACCAGCGAGGCATGTTATCAGCTCATTTTTGAGTTGATAACAATCATGATAGGTTATAGACTCACATTTGAGCTTATAACGTGCCACATGATTGCAAACTACAAAGCTCCATTCCGGTCGTTTCTTAAGAAGCAATCGTTGCCGTTGCGCATCGCTATTGAAGATGTCGTCGAAGACATCTGCAACGACCCGCAAATAGGCGAGCGAAAAACGGGCGATCTTGCGGGTTTCCGGGTGCTCAAGTTCACGTTTCGGCGCCAGCAATATCTGATCGCTTATCGTCCGCCCGAGCCAGACATGCGCAAGAAAACAGGCTTCGATATCGAATTTCTCGTGATCGATTTCTATCAGGCCGGGACGCACGAAAACTTTTACGAAGCCCTCAAGCACTACCTGAAATCGTGAGAACACCATGAGCCTGCCTACTGCCGAAGCCGTCTACGGTGACTTCCGGAAACTGCCGACCGAAGAGCGCATCAAGTTCTTCTCGCTGCTGAGCGAAGCCACGGTCAATAACGACAATTTCACGCATGAAGAAGTGTTTGGTGATCTCGCCGATGCCGAACTGACGTCGGCGGAAGCCGCGGAATATCTCGAAGTGTCGATGTCGACATTCCGGCGCTATGTCGGCGCAGGAAAACTCGCCGCATCGAGTGAAATGGGTCGAAACCAGTTGTTCGCGTCAAAAGCGCTGAAAGCGTTCAAGCGCGCGTTGCGGGACGTAAAAGGCGATACGAAACGAGACCACAAGGGCGGCTGATCGCCGCGTCGTCTGCCCGGACACCCACTCAACCGGCGCGCGCACCCCGCGCACGCCGCCTAAGCCATCGCCAACTCCAGCATCCCGCCTGCGCGTGCAAGCCGGTATGCCTCTTCGCCATCCGCGCGAGCCGCCGCTTCGGAATCGAACACATCCTGATTGAAAGCGATGACCTTGCTGCCGTTTCCGTTTGCTCTGGAGATCGTCAATCCCCAGTGCCAACCGGCATCCTGTTCGAATACATGAAGCGTCAGATCGGGCAAGCATCGCGTATCCGCCATAAATGCCTCCGTAGGTCCAGAACCGGCGCGCCAACAGGCGCCAGTTCGTTCCAGTCCGTTTTTAGAATAGACGTAGCGATATTGCATTGCAACATCGGGTTTGTGCCCATTCAGCCGAAAGCCCGCGCCAGCACGCGCTCGCTAGGATGCTGTCTCATTTACGCCAAAAATCAGGCAGCGATCGTGCAAAAATCAGCATTATCCGACACGCTTGATTCGCAAAACAGCGAGGTAAAATTGTCAAATCCCTACAACTAAAAAGGAAAAATCGTGAGTACCTACAAGGAATTGCTGGAGCAAAAGCGCGCACTCGAGGAACAGATCGCCCAAGCGGAGTCGGTCGAACGGACTGCGGCGCTGGAGCAGGTCCGTCAGGCGGTCGCGGATTTCAATTTCACCGCCGACGACATCTTCGGCAAGCGCCGCTCGACCAGCGACCGCCGCACCGGTCCGCAAGCACCGAAGTTTCGCGATCCGGCCACGGGCGCGACATGGAGCGGTCGCGGCAAGCGTCCGCGCTGGCTGAGCGACGAAAACCTCGAACAATTCCGCATCGCAGACTAGCCACGCCAATTCGCCCGCGCGCGACGCACGCCACACGCGTGATACGCGCGGCCGTCGAGGGTGATTTTCTTCAATACGCGTGACACGGGATTGCCTACCTTCACGCTTCGATCATTTTCGAAGCACGAAGGCATCCCATGACACCGCTCCTCTCGATGGCCGCGTTCGCGCTGGCCAGTTCCATCACGCCGGGCCCCGTCAACGTGGTCGCATTGAGCACCGGCGCGCGACGCGGCCTGGGCGTCGCGATGCGCCACGTCAGCGGCGCAACGTTCGGCTTCACGCTCCTGCTGTTGCTGACCGGTTTGGGCTTGCACAAGATCCTCGCCCGCTGGCCGGGTCTCACGCACGGCATCCAGTGGGCGGGCGTCGCATTTCTGTTCTACATGGCATGGCAACTCGCCAGCGACGATGGCGCGCCCCGCCCCGAAAAAAGCCGTCGCCCGCCTTCGTTCCTGTCCGGCGCGGCAATGCAGTGGCTCAACCCGAAAGCGTGGCTGGCATCGATTGCGGGGATGGGCGTGTATGCGTCGAACGGCGACACGCTGCTGGTGTGGCGCTTCACCGCGCTCTACTTCGTGATCTGTTACGCGTCGCTGTCGTGCTGGGCGGTTGCGGGAACCCTGCTGCGCGGACATCTGAACGAACCGTCCCGGATGCGGCTATTCAACCGGACGATGGCCACGCTACTCGCTGCGAGCGCGTTGTATCTGCTGGAAAGTTGACGGTTGCAAACGGCCCGCACACCGCGTCCGGCCGCTGCATTCAACCGCGGTATTGGCCCGGCGTCGCCGCGACGCGTTGAAGAAACGCGCGTTGCAAATGCGCCTGATCGGCAAAGCCGGCATCGGCGGCGACTGCCGCAATCGGCCGGCCGCGCTTCAGTTGCGCACGGCTGAATTCGACCCGGCAATTGACGACGAACGCATGCGGCGTCATCCCGTAACGTGCATTGAATGCGCGAATCAGATACGACGCCGACAACCCCGCCGCCGCGCAGATATCGTCGAGCTTGAGCGGCTGCGTGCAGTGCGCGCGGATAAAGTCCGCCGCGCGCGCGAGCTTGTAATTCGCCTCGGTGGGCTGCGTGGGCGCCGGATTGAGCAAACGATGCGCATGCTCGAACAGTTCGACGATCGCGCTGTGCTTGTACAACGTATCGATGCGCGCGTCGTCGAGCGTGTCGTACAGCTGGTCGAGTTGCGCGAACAGCGCGGCATCGCGGCTTGCCGCCGTCGAAAACGCGCGGAAGCCCTGATTCCTGCTGAAACCGAGTTCATGCTGAAGCGCAGTCAGCCACGCAGTGTCGAGATAGAACATCCGGTACGACCACGGCTGATCGTCGAGCGGATTGCAGGCGTGGACGTCATGCGGATTCATCAGCACGACCGCGCCGCGCCCGACGCGCTGACGCACGCGGCCGTTCACGTAAACACTTTCGCCGCCCGTCACCGCGCCGATCGAAAACGTCTCGTGCGCATGCGATGCGTAACTGATCTTGCGACCGTCGTCGATCGCGCGCGCTTCGATGAACGGCAGCGCGTCATCGCGCCAGAAACGTGGCGTCGCCAGCGACGTGGACGGCGTGCTCATCGCGCGCGCTCAGTCGAAAACCGGCCGGAAGAAGCTGCGTTCATAGCTGATGATGCAACCGGTTTCTTCCGCGTAACGAAACGCCGCCTGACACTCGGGATCGGTCAGCGAATCGGTGCGATACGTTTCGTAGGCGGCGAGACCTGGAAACGAAAACAGCGCCAGCGCAACGTTGTTTGCGCCTTCGCCCGGCAGAAAATAACCATGATGTGTGCCGCCGAATCGCTCGACGAGTGGAATCCACATCTTGCCGTACGCTTCGAATTCCTTCAGCTTGCGGGCGTCGATGATGTAGCGCAGATAGCAGGTGATCATGGTGTCGGGCGACCGGAAGAGACAGCCATTCTAGCTGGCTCTTTCCGACCGCGCAGTGCCTGCGCATCGCGACGCCGGACCCAGCGCTCACGCCGCCTCTCACGCAATACGTCGGCCTTCGACCGGATAGCCGGGATCGGTGTAACCAGGCGTCGATGCGTGACCGGGCGGCACGAGACTATCGACGAGCTTTTCGTCGTCGGGGCCGAGTTGCAGACTCAACGCGTCGATATAACTGTCCCATTGCGCCTCGGTGCGCGGACCGGCAATCGCCGAACTGACGAAACGGTTGTTCAACACCCACGCCAGCGCGAACGCAATCGACGTCGTGCCGCGCGCTTTCGCGTGTCCGGCAATCGTCTGCGCGATCTTCAGCGACTCGGGACGCCACTCGGTCTGCTGGATCCGCTTGTCGCCGCGAGCGACGCGCGAATCGGCGGGCGGCGGCGCATCGACCGCATACTTGCCGCTCAGCACGCCACGCGCCAACGGGCTGTAGGGCACCGCGCCCAAGCCGTAATGCGCGGCGGCCGGCAGTTGCTCGACTTCCGCCGTGCGATCGACGATGTTGTACAGCGGTTCGCTCGCCACCGGCCGGTCGATGCCCATCTGATCGGCGAGTCGCACGATCTCGGCGATGCGCCAGCCCTTGAAATTCGACACGCCGAAGTAACGGACCTTACCTTGACGGATCAGGTCGCCGATCGCGCGAACCGCTTCTTCGAGCGGCGCATCGGTGATCGCGCGATGGAAATACAGCACGTCGATATAGTCGGTGCCGAGCCGCTTCAGGCTCGCCTCGACCGATTGCATGATCCACTTCCGCGACTGTCCCTGATGATTCGGACCTTGCCCGCCCGAGCCGGGATAACCGAACTTGGTCGCGATGACCCAGTCGTCGCGATGCGCGGCAATCGCACGTCCGACGATTTCTTCGGAACGGCCCGCGTGATAGACGTCGGCGGTGTCGATGAAATTGACGCCCTGATCGTAGGCTTTCGCGATGATCCGCTGCGAGGTCGCTTCGTCGGTTTCACCGCCGAACATCATCGCGCCAAGGCACAACGGCGACACTTTGAGGGCGCTGCCGCCCAGATACCGATAATCCATTTTCTGCTCTCCGTATTCGACGCGCGCAAGCGTTGCGTCCACTTCGCCTAATGTACTGAGCATGGCGTTAGGTGACTAGACGGTAGAATCGGCAAACACCCATGAGCAGAATTCATCAATGGCACGCGAAAATCTGAACGACCTTCTCGCCTTTCTGGCGGTCGCGCGCGAACGCAGTTTCACGCGGGCGGCGGCGCAACTCGGCGTGTCGCAATCGGCGCTCAGTCATACGATCCGTGCGCTGGAAACACGGCTCGGCCTGCGTCTGCTGACCCGCACCACGCGCAGCGTGTCGCCGACGCCTGCGGGCGACCGGCTGCTCGCGACCATCGGTCCGCGTCTGGATGAAATCGACGAAGCACTCGCGGCCCTCGGCGAGCTTCGCGACAAGCCCGCGGGCACGATCCGCATCACCACCGACGAGCACGCGGCCAGTTCGATTCTCCAGCCGAAACTCGCGCAACTGCTGCCCGAGTATCCGGACATCAAGGTCGAACTGGTGATCGATTTCGGATTGACGGATATCGTCGCGCAGCAATACGACGTCGGCGTGCGGCTCGGCGATCAGGTCGCGAAAGACATGATCGCCGTGCGTATCGCGCCGGATATGCGAATGACCGTGGTCGGCGCGCCATCGTATTTCGCCGGTCGCAAGCGGCCCAAAAAGCCGCAGGATCTGACCGATCACAACTGCATCAATCTGCGGCTGCCGACCTATGGCGGTCTGTATGCATGGGAATTCGAAAAGGCCGGTCATGAGTTGCGCGTGCGGGTCGAAGGACAACTGGTGTTCAACGGCACGAACCAGATGCTGACCGCCGCGCTGTCCGGCTGCGGACTCGCGTACGTACCGGAAGATCTGGCGTTGCCGCATATCGCGGAGGGACGGCTGAAAGCGGTGCTCAAGGACTGGTGCCCGACGTTTCCCGGCTATCACCTGTACTACCCGAGCCGCCGGCAGTCGTCGCGCGCGCTGGCGGTGCTGATCGACGCGTTGCGTTATCGAAGCTAACGCGTCGCCGTTACCCTCGCCGGAAAACCCCGCACCACGATGGTGCCGCGAGCGCGCATCGTGTTCCGATGGTATGGTCCGCGAACGATGCGCTGCGGCGCAACATTACGCGTTTCGCGCGCCCCCGCGCGCGAGCGCGGCCTCACTTTTGCCCTTTCATTCGACCTTATGCTGACCGAAAACCCCTCCCCGCAAACCGGCGACCTGCTGGACGACGACACTGCGTCGTCCACGCGTCAGTGGCTGGCCGTGGCTGCCGTGACGATCGGCGCGTTCGCGTTCGTTACGACGGAATTCCTGCCGGTCGGACTGCTGCCGCATGTCGCGCGCGAACTGGGAGTATCGCCGGGCACCGCCGGGCTGATGGTCACGACACCGGGCGTCATCGCGGCCATTTCCGCGCCTGGACTGATGCTCGGCGCCGGCCGCATGGATCGGCGGCTGGTGTTCCTGCTGCTGACGGCGCTGCTGCTCGGCTCGAATCTGCTGTCCGCGTTCGCGCCGAATTTCACGGTCATGCTGATCGGCCGCGCGTTGCTCGGCGCGGCGTTGGGCGGTTTCTGGACGCTCGCGACGTCGGCCGCGAAACGCCTCGTCGAACCGCGCGACGCCGCCAGAGCGATGGCGATGATCCTCACCGGCGTCACCTGCGCGACCGTGATCGGCGTGCCGTTGGGCACGTTTATCGCCAGTTTCGCGTCGTGGCGGGTGTCGTTCATGGCCACCGGCGGACTGGTTGCCGTGGCGCTGGCGGCACAACTGTTTTTCGTGCCGTCGTTGCCGTCCGCGGCGGCGTTGCGCCCGTCGGATTTCGTGACGCTGCTGCGCCAGTCCCATTCGCGCCGAAGTCTGGTGATGGTCGCGCTGGTGTTCGGCGCGCATTTCTCATGCTTCACCTACGTGACGCCGTTCCTGCTCGGCGACGCACAACTCGATATGAGCGTCATCACGTGGCTGCTGCTCGGCTTCGGGATCATCGGCTTCTTCTCGAACTTCGTCGCATCGGCGACGGTCGTGAAAAACCTGAAACTAACGACGGCGGCAATGGTGTCGCTGCTGATGTTCGCGCTGCTGCTGATGCCTATCCTGCGACATGTTCCGCTCGGCGTGACTGCGGTTCTGCTGATCTGGGGCGTCGCGTTCGGCGCGCTGCCGCTGTGCTTCAGCGTATGGATCCAGCGCGCGACGCCGGATCAGCCGGAAGCCGGATCGGCGCTGTTCGTCAGCATCATTCAGGTGGCGATTGCGGCGGGGTCGCTGGTGGGCGGAACGGTCGTCGATCGGGTCGGCATCCGGGCCGATTTCCTGCTCGGCGCGTCGCTTGCGCTGCTCGGACTGGCGGCGCTGGTGAGCGTCGGCGCGCGCGCCGACGTCCGCGAAATGGCCGACGCGACGCAGGTGCCATGCGAGGCGACGCTCGACTGACGCGCGCGCGTGGCGCACCAGCAAATAAAAACGGCGCGCACCGAAGTGCGCGCCGTCGCATTCAAGCCGATACCCGGCGATACGCCGGGCCATCGTCATCAGAACACGTTACGCATACCGATTGCGACACCGGTCTGGTTGTTGCGACCCGGGAAGTCCGCGGTTGCCGCGCCCGTGCCGTGGATGAAGTCGACCGTGCCGTACACTTCCGTGCGCTTGGACAGCGAGTATTCGGCCAGCAACACGCCCGAGTAACGGACGCCGCGACCCAGCGTCGTGCCGTCTGCGTTCAACGCGTTACGCGAGTGGTCGTAGTACGCCGCAGCCGTCAGCATCAACGGCGCCGTCACTTGCCACGTCGAACCGACGTAGAAACCGTCGTCGATGCGGTTGGTGTTGGTGACCGGCGTGCCCCAGCTTGCCGCCGGCGAGCTCGTCGCCGCCATGTACTCGTCGACCATGCCGGTGTTGTCCTGCGCGTGCATCCAGCCCGCGAACGCCTTGACCGTGCTGAACGCGTAGACCGCGCTGACGTTGGCAACGCGGAATTTGCGGTTTTGCGAGTCGCTGTTCTGCTGGTAGCCAGCGTCGAGCGACACCGGGCCGTACGTGTACGACGCCGTCAGGCCGTACATGCTGCTCGCGCCGGTGCTGCCCGCGACGCCGCCAAAGCTGTACATGCCTTCGACGTTCAGGCCGCCGAACTGGCCGTTGTACTTGACCGAGTTGTTCTGGCGCAGACCGTAGCCGAGCGCGCCCGGCATCCAGCCGTCCTGATCGTAGTTGCCGACCGTCAGCGGGTCATAGAGGTTGCCGAGCTGATCGAACAGCGGCGTGTTCTGACGACCGAACGTGACCGTACCGTACTGGTTGCTCGACAGACCGACATACGCCATCCGGTTGAACAGCGTGCCGCTGCTTGCCAGCGCGCCGTTCCACAGGTTGAAGCCGTTTTCGAGGCGGAACACCGTCGACAGGCCGCCGCCCAGGTCTTCGCTGCCCTTCAGGCCCCAACGGCTGCCCGTGATCGGGCCGACGCCCATCGCCACCTGGCTGTCGTTGTTCGCGTTCGCGTTCGTGAGATAACGCACGCTCGTGTCGACGATGCCGTACAGCGTGACCGAGCTTTGTGCAAATGCGGACTGCGCGGCAATCGCGAGCAGTGCGCCGCCAAGGGCGGAAATGGTTTTTTTCATCGAGAACTCCCCGTTTCTATTTATCCAGGCGAAACGCTCGCAATCCGGAGACAGCGGCGATTCATGCTCAAAATTTGTAACGGGTGCGATCATATTTCCGACAAATTAAATCGCGACCTATTTTCTGCAGGGCTGTCGCCCGTTTACAACATCCATTTGACATTCGTATCGCGGGTTACGCCTCATATCCAGATCGGTTGACGTTTGCTGAAATGTCTTAACAAGCGGTTGAGTCGATCGGGCTAGAGCGAGGAGACGCGCTCGACCGGTCGTCCGGTCCCCCGGTCGGAGTCTATAAGGAGCCTGCAATGGCGCGCACCGAGCTGGCGGTACTCATCGGCGTCGGATTGCTCGCGCTGACCTGCCTGGTCGTGTGCGGCGTCTACGTGTACTGGTGCAGCGACGGCTACCGTGCACGCAAGCGCCGGACCGACGCACAGCCGGACGGCGCGCGACAGCCCCGGCGCAATCACCCACCGTTTTCGGAAACGGAGGCCATCATGGGCACCCAACTTAGCCACCGCTGCAAGACCTCGTTGTATCGCGTGATGTTCGGCCATTCGCACGAAGAAAGCATCGTGTTCCTGATGGCTGCCAGCCGCGAAGCCGCGCAAAAACGCGCGACCGATGCGTTGTCGGTGATTCACGGCATCGCGACCGAAGAGGTCTATCTGTACAACCTGTCGTCGTTTCGCGAGCTGATCGAGAACGGCGTCAGCGAGGACGAAGATACGCGGATCTTCGAGCTAGCCTGGAAAGGCCCGAACGTGAGCGCATGGGCCGAACATCCACTGTTCCTGACCGACGACCCGAGCCTGA
This sequence comes from Paraburkholderia sp., assembly GCF_028283785.1. Lineage (GTDB taxonomy): Bacteria > Pseudomonadota > Gammaproteobacteria > Burkholderiales > Burkholderiaceae > Paraburkholderia. Next base: position 288,199 of record NZ_JAPWKB010000005.1, read on the forward strand.
TGGGCAAATGGGCCGAACTCTACGCCGACCTCGCGCGCGAACTGGCGACCATCGCGATCAACCGCGCGCGCGGCTGATGCGAAACACGAAATCCCTACGCTTTCCTCTCTATTTTTCGCCTTCCCGAATCTAGCGATCCGTGCGCCGCTCGATGCGGCGTAACACGCTTGTTTGATAAAATCCGCGGATTGCAACATGGGAATGCGTATGGACTTCCGCCAATTCCGCACCTTCGTCATTGCGGCCGAGCAACTGCATCTCGGACGCACGGCGGAATTACTCGGCATCGCTCAACCGGCCGTCACGCAACAGATCAAATCACTCGAAGCGCAGCTCGGCTTCAAGGTGTTTCATCGGGTCCGTCGCGGCATTGAACTGACAGAAGCCGGCGCGATTTTTCTGGAACATGCGCAAGCGGCACTCGCGAAAGCGGAAACGGCCGTTCTCGCCGGACGACGCGCGAGTCGCGGCGAACTCGGCAAGATCTGCATTGCGTATGCGCACTCGGCGATGCTCGAACCGGAGTTGCCTGCACTGCTCAAACGCTTCTCCGAAGCACGGCCCGACGTCGAACTGGAATTGCGCGATATCACCGTGCAGGAACAGGTCAGCGCACTCGCCGACGAACGGATCGACGTAGCGTTCTTACGCTCGCCGCCAGGACCACTCCCTGCTTCGATCAAACTCACTGCGTTCTCGCGTCAACCTCTCGACGTGGTGCTCCCGCGCAATCATCCGGCGGTGCAATCGGACACGCTGACATTGCGCGATCTCGCCAACGAGCGCTTTATCGTCGTCGACGATCCACCGGGCATCGGCATTGGACATCGGGTGCTGCAACTGTGCATGGAAGCGGGATTCGAGCCGGCGCATGTGCTGCGCGCGGGAGATTCGGTGAGTATCGTCAGTCTGGTATCGGCCGGTTTGGGCGTGGGTCTGGTGCCGCGTTCGCTATCGCGATTCGGTATCGACGACGCCGTATTCAAACCCATTCCGATGGCCAACTGCTTTACGGAAATCGTCATCGCGACCCGCGCATTCGACCGGTCCGCGACGACCCGTCTGTTGCTTGAATTCGCTCAGAAACCCACCGGCGCTTAAACGCGTCAATGCATCGAAGCGAGTGCCCCTCTCTGCGGCACTCGCCTTCCCGACAACGTTCTATTGCACTGCCACACCGCTTGCCGGATTCAAGGCGCTCGCGTGCGCCAGTTGCGCGGTCGCGCTCTTTGCTTGAACGCGCGCTTCGGTCGCTTGCATGTCCGCCCGACGTATCCGGTACTCGGCCTGTGAAGAGCGAGCATTTGACGCCGCGCAATCAATCGAATCAAGCAAACTACGGCCGCGATTTCGATAAGAAGTTGTTATCGAAATACGAAAGAAACGGTAAGCACCGACACCTGGCCAACGCCAAAAGCAAAACGTCCGCCGTCCTCGACTAGAGGAACGGCGGACGTTGACGACTCGCATGCCAAACAAAGCGCGCTAAAGATCCGAGTACTTCAATACCTTAAGCAACCACAACTGGCAGTCGGTACAACCGCGTCGGCTTAGCGACGTTGTAGACCATTTTCCGATGCGGGAATGCGTGCCTTCGACGGATGACCGATACCGCCTTCCTGCAACCAGTAGCCGAGTCCCATGAAGATCGCACCACCGGCGATATTGCCGAGCGTGACGAAGAACTCGTTATGAATCGCGCCTTCGAGCGTGATGTTTGCCGGGTGATCGCCGATCAGTGCGAGTGCAAATGCAAACATGTTGGCGACGCTGTGCTCGAAACCGCTTGCGACGAAAGCGAAGATCGGCCAGAAGATCAGACCCAGCTTGGCGCTGTCATTCGACGTGCGCGCAGCCATCCAGATTGCAAGGCAAACCAGCCAGTTGCACAGCAGTCCCTTCGCGAACAGTGCGGTTCCCGGCGTGCTCATCTTGACCGACACCGACTTGAAGAATGCATCGGAGCCGTCGGTCAACAACACGCCGCCGCCCGCCAGATGCAGGATTTCCGCAAGCACCGTTGCGCCGATCAGATTGCCGATCCAGCACACGACCCAAACCACCACCAGCCCGCCCATTCCCGTCTCACCGCGCAACACGGCGAACGGCATGTACATCGCTGTACCGGTGAACAGTTCTGCGCCCGCGAACACCACGATCGTCAATGCACAGGCAAACACAGCGCCCATGATCAGATGCGCGTAAGCGGGATCGACGTGCGCGCCGACCGTGTACATCAGGATATCGCCGAAGCCAATATAAGCACCGGCCATTGCTGCACCGATGAGAAATGCCAACGGCGAGCGCAACACAGTCGCTGCCTTGTGAGCCCCGACCTTAGCGAATTTATCAATGCTTTCTGCGTACATCACAACTCCAGTGTTTCCGAATTCTTAGTCTCACTCATGGTGCGACAAACTGGCGCGTATGATAAATCGACGCATCTCAAGATTCATTACAAAACGGAGCCAAACGTCTCGATTAAGGACCTGAATTCACTGTACTCCTGCCACGACGTCCAATCTGTGCACCTTTTGCGCCGATATCCTGACGATAGCCTTGCAATGGAGCACAGATTGGACGTGCGACGAGCAGTACACACGTCAAGACGCGCCGCTTAGGAAAAACACAGCACGGACTCGCGTTTAAAACCGGTAGTTCAGCAGCAGTTCAAGGCGCCGGTCGTTGCCAAGCAGATATTGCGTCTCGTCGTAGTACGCGCTTTGCACGTAGTGGCGATTGAGCACGTTGTACGCACGCGCGGTGATCGTCGTGTCTTTGCGCGGCTTCCATGCGAGCGCCAGATCGACAGTCGTATAAGACGGCATGACCAGTTGATTCGCCGTATCCGCATAGCGCTTGCCGACGTACTTGACGCCCGCAATGCCTGTCCATGCCGAAGCGAAACGCCAGCTGACCCACAGATTCGCGAGACGCTGCGGCACCGAAACCGGCACATTGCCCGCGCGCGATACTGTCGTCCCACCTGAGCTTTCGACGAAATCGTCGTACTTCGCGCGCAGCATCGACACATTCGCATCGATGCGCCAGTCGCGCGCGACCTCCGCGCCGAGTGTCGCTTCGAGTCCGCGCGACGACTGCTGCCCGACCTGAATCGAGTTATCCGGATTCAGTGGATCGGCGGTGACGAGATTGTTTTTGACGATCCGGTACGCAGCGAGCGACCAGTCCGCCTTGCCGCCAAGAAACGATTGCTTGATGCCGACTTCGATCTGCTTGCCCGTCGCCAGTGTGAATTTCGCTTTCGACGCGTTGAGCATCAGCAGCGAACTGACGGGATCTGCCGCGATCGAGTACTGTCCATAGACCGCGAGATCGGGTTGAATGTCGAACACCGTACCGACGCGCCAGCCCGTGTTCGCAAACACCTTCGTAAAGCCGCCGCCATTGACGAGGTCGTCGCGATTCACACTCGCATGGTCGTAGCGAATGCCGCCCACCACCGACCATCGCGATGTGATCGCGAGCCGGTCTTCGGCGAACAGCGCGTACTGGTTCGATTGCGAGCGGTACTTCGGCGCTGTCCCCGCGACATTGATAAAACTGCCCGCGTCGAAGTTATAAGGATCGACGTATGACGTGCCCGAGTACGGCGAATTATTATCGTGCTGAAACGTGGTGTGATTCAGTTCGAAGCCGGTGGAAAAGGTGTTTTTCATACCAAGCAACGCGCTTTCGAGTGTCGCGGACGTCACGTTTCCATACTGCTCCTGATCGTGAAAGATCTCGGTATAACTGCTTCTTTCGATCAATCCCGATGAAGGCATATACGTGTAGTACTCGGCGTCTTTCCAGTGCCGGTTACTCTTCATCCGGTACAGCGTGCTCGTGACGCTAAGGCTGTCGCTGGGTTGCCAGTTTGCCGCCACCGTCGCCCATCTGTCGCGATACGAAATTACGCTGTCGCCGACGTTGTAATTCTTCGAATACAACGACGAGTCGAGTTTGCCATTGATCAGCGGGATGCCGAAATACTGCATCGGATGCTGAAAGCCTTGCGCATACGACGCCGTCACGTTGAGTTCCGGCGTGATGTCGTAACGGATCGCACCCGACACCGACAGGTCACGCGAATTGCCCGCGTCCACCCAGTTCGCCGAACGGTTGCCGCTGATGTCGAAGCGATACGACAGCCGGTCGTTGATCGCGCCGCCGCTGCCGAATGCAATGCGTGCGGTCCGTTCCGTGCCGACACCCAGCTGGATTTCGTTTTCGATCGGCGTGCGGGTCGGTTTCTTCGGCACGACGTTGACGACGCCGCCAATCGCGCCCTCGCCGTAGATCACCGAAGCCGGTCCGCGCAGCACGTCGATATGATCGACGGCCCACGTATCGAACGGATACGTCACGCCGATTGCGCCATACGGGCGCACGCCGTCATACAGTTGCGTCACCGACGAACTGCCGACGAAACCGCGCGCGGACAGTTCCGAACCGCCGTTGCCCGGATGCGGCGATTCGCTGATGCCCGTCGCGCGACTGACCGCATCGACGATGCTTGCGTCGCCTCGTTCTTCGAGCGTCGCGCGATCGAGTTGCTCGACGCTTGCCGGCGTTTCGAGCGAAGTCAGTCCGAGACGACTGCCAGTCGTCAACGGACGTTCGAGTGGATTCGCTTTTGCGGCAGTGACGCGAACCGTCGGAAGCTGTTTCGACGCGGCGTCGTTCGGCGCAGCCGGAACATCGTTTGCGTCCTGTGTGGCGGGCGCGTTTTGCGCGTACGCCGCAGAAGCGAAAGCGGTCAGCGTGGCGGCGGCGAGAAGTGTGAGTGTGCGGATCATGATGGCATTGCGCGCTGTTACGCGTTCGTATGATGGGTAAGCGGCCGCTGCGACGTCGCGCGCGCGGCTGGACAGAGAGGCGTGATCGCGGTTCACGATGTGATTCGATGCGAGGCGCGCGCGACGATGAACCGGTCGAACACCCAGACCATCACCATCGTTGCGCCCATTAGCGGAAACACGACGCCGAGCAGAATCAGCGCGGCCTTCCAGCGACGCATCGGCGGCGCCGCACGTTCGCGCGACGGCGCACCGATCGATCGTTGCGGTCTGCGCGTCCACCACATCACGACACCCGTGAGCGCCATCGCGGCGAGTCCGAGCGAAATTGCCGCGCATGCAATCTGGTTCCACACGCCGAAATAGCGGCCCATATGCAAGGCCGTGCCATAGGAGACGACTTGCGACACGGCACCGTAATCGGCGTAGCCGATATCCCTGAGCACCGCACCGCTGTATTGATCGATGTAGATCGTTCGTTCTGCCTTCGGGTCGGCGGGGAACCACGACACGGTGAACACGCCTTCAGGCGTCGCGGGCAGCACGAGGTCGTAGCCGCTCGTCACGCCGCGCGCGGCAGCAATGTCGATCACCCGTGCAATCGACAACGCATCGCCCGACGCGGACTGCGAATCGGGCACCGGCACCTTGCCGACGGCCCACGGCGTCTGCGCGATCGGCAGATCGTCCATCACCATGCCGGGCATTGCGTTCGACACGGCACGGGAGCCGGTTGCGGCCTCCCTGGCGGCTTCGTGATGATGGGAAGTGCCTGCCACACTCGCATCGGCGCTGGAAGCCGCCAGCGCGCCGCTCGATGCGCCCGGCCGCGTCGAACGCAGCGGCAGGTCGCCCCACGCGCCCGCTGGATCGCCGAGGCTTGCGCGAGTTGCGAGTACCTTGAACTGCTGGCCCCAGAAACCGGACCACGGCAATCCCGACAACACGAAAGCGAGCGCGCCGAGCGCCAGCCAGATACCCATCACCGCGTGCAGGTTCTTCCACAACGGCCGCCCTTTCAACGATAGACGCGGCAGCAATGCATCGCGCGCGGTGGTCTTTTTTCGCGGCCACCACAGTGCGACGCCCGTGCCGATCATCACCAACGTCCAGCACGACGCGAGTTCCATCAGCAATTCGCCGGGACGTCCGAGCAGCAGCTTGCGATGCAGCATCCGGTCGATCCGCATAAAGCGGTTTTCGACGCTGAGCGTTCCCAGGATTTCGCCCGTGTAGGGGTTCAGATAGACGCTTTCCATCTGCGCGTCCGGTAGACGAAACACGAATTCCGCGCTACGCGCCGGATCGGTTTTCACTGCGACGCTGCTTGCAACCGAACCCGCAGGCACTGCCGTGTGTGCTCGCGCGAGCAGCGCGTCGGCGGATAGGCGCGGCGATGTTTGCGGCGCGACGTTGAATCGATGGCTGTAAAGCAGCGACTCGATTTGCGGTTGAAAACAGTACAGCGTGCCGGTGATCGCGAGGATCACCAGAAACGGCATCACAAACAGCCCGGCATAAAAATGCCAGCGCCATAGCGTGCGATAGCCGCGATAACTCGCATTCGCGGATTGATTCGACGCGGTGTCGGCGACATCGGCGTCGGCCGGCAATGCGCGTCGGGAAGGATGAGCGGACATTCGATGTTCCTCGATCGATAGATGAGTCGCTGTCGTCGGCTTCGCAACCGGCGTGACGGATCGTCCGCGCGCAATGCGCGACGACGTCGCATTCGCGAGGCGAAACCGGACAGGACGAATTCAGGGGACGAGCGCTCACGCACGCCTGCAACGCGGCGTGTAAACGGGCAATCAATTGCCCGTCAAAAGCGAGCGGATACGATCAGACGAGGAACGGTGGCGCGCGCGGACGGCCCGACGGGAACGCCTGGCGCGGTTGAAAACGGGTGGAGAGAACCGGCGCGGCCGCGGCTGTGACGACCGCTGTAAAACAGGGCGAAGCAGTCGCGACATCGGGCATCGCGACGTGATGCTGAAGCAACTGGCAATAGCCGCATGCGCCGAATGCATCGTCCGCGTGATGGCGGCCTGCATCGTGCGACTGCGTTTCCGAACAGAGTTCGGCAACCGGCTCGTGCGCCTCGCTCGACGCCACCAGTTGACTGACGAGCGGCGCGAACACGAGCAGCCACATGGCGAACAAACCGAGCCATGCGGTGACGCGAATGCGGGTTCGTAGCGCGGTCATCGGAAGACCGCGCGGGTACACATTGATTGGGAAAACATGATACGTCCTGGGTTTCAGTCGTCAGTTCGTCGTCGGGCCGTCGCTGGTTCATACGTTCATGCGTATGACGATGCCCATGCAGGCGCCGCGATACGCACACGAATGCGCAGCCCGCGATGCCGCAGCAAAACGCTGTGACATCGCATCGGAAAGACTCTAATCAGGACAGAACGGGAGGCGCGCGAGGTTGCGCCGAGGTCAGCGGTTCGACCAGACGCACGCTTTCGAAGCGGGTGGCGACCGGATGCTGGATGGCGCGTGCAGTGACGGCGAAGGTGACGGGTACGCCGGTAACGACGGGCATATGCGCAAGCAGGTTGCAGTACCCGCACGCCTGGCCGTCGGACATCGATTTGCCGGAATGCGACGGGGCGTTGTCAGCGGATTCGTGACTGACGACGTGTTGCGGCGGCTCGGACTCCATCGACGACATCGGGCAATGCGGACCCATCGACGCGATCATCGCCGCGGTGGCCATGTCGTCGCGATGGCTGGCCGCGAGTGCTTGCGACACCGTCGGCGCGAGCGTTGCCATCAGGATTGCGAGCAATCCCAGCAAGCTGCCAATCGTCCGGTAGAAGCGGCCGCGCATACGCCAGAATAATGTCAGGAGAGGAACCGGCGAATTATGCCACGCGGGCGTGTGATTGCGGGTTCAGACGTAGCAGGTTTAACGCCGCGAACGATCGCGTTTACGCAACCAGTCGAGCACCGCGCGACCCGCCGATGTCTCGAACCAGCGCGCATGACCCAGCAGATAACCGTCATACGCGACGTCCGCGTTCTCCGGCGATTTCACGATGCCCGCGAAATAACCCACTTCCGACAGCGCGAACTCCGTATGCACGATCGGCAGTAACGCGATCAGCGCAAAATACGCTTCGCCGGACAGCGGATTGAGCGATTCATAACCGGTCAGCAATGCATCGATCTGATAGAAATGCACACGACGATTCTCCGCCGCCGACATCCACTCGATCGCATTGCGTTCGATCGCCAGCGCGAGGTCGTACACCGCGCAGGTGCGATCCGACAAACCGAAATCGAGGATAGTGCGCACTTGCGCGCCCGCAGCGACATCAGTCCACAGCAGGTTCGAAGCATGCCAGTCGCCATGCGTCCACAACGGTTCGAGCGACGGCAAGCACGGTGCGAATCGCGCGTGATGCGGACCGATCGCATCGACGATCTCACTGCGCCATGCACGCGATCCGAGTGCTTCGAGCATCAAGGGTTGTGCATCGACCCAGCGTTCGAGCGCACCGGAGAAATCGTCGGAACCCAGCACACGAAAACTCTGCAATAGCGGCCTGATCGTGCGCGCGGGCGCCGCATAGTCCGCCGCCGCGCGATGCATGCGCGCCAGCGTCCGGCCCGCCGCGTATGCGTGCGACGCATGCGAAAACGGCAACCACGACATCGTCTCGCGATACGCATCGACGCCGGGTGCCAGTGCATGCACTTCATACGTCCAGTCGCCGGACGTGACGGCCGTTGCGCCGTCGAAGGTGTCGAGCACGTCCGAAACCGGCATCCCGCGCGAGCGCAGATGCGCGATAAAACGATGTTCTTCGTGCAAGCCTTCGGTGTCGCGAATCGTCACGTGATGACGCTTCACGAACAGCACATCGCCGCGCACCGTATTGACGATTGCCGCCGCCGAAAACGGTCGCGGACTGTGCCACGACACGGTCGCGATCGGACCGATTTCCGCGTCCGTACGCGAGTGATTCGCGTCGCGCCGATAGCGCGCAAGCACGCCGCTCAGTTCATCGCGCGTCATCAGCGGCCAGTCGCGTTCCTCCTGAACACCATCGACACCGAACTGCTTCGGCGCGATAGACAGCGGCAACGTGTCCGATGCGTAATCACCGTGTTGAACGGACATAGTCGAGCTTTCCCTTTGCACGTTCGCCGTTACGCAACCGACGCCGGTTCGCGTTGCGCGGCGGCGTCTACGTCACGGGCCATCGCGCGACTCCAGTCACGCCAGCCGATCACGGCCAGGCCGATAAACAGCGCGTAGAGACCGGCCGTGGGATACAAACCCTTGAACAGAAACATACCCACGTAGACCACGTTGACGACCGACCACAGCCACCACGACGCAATATAGCGGCGTGCGGTCCAATACTGTGCAACGAGGCTGAATGCGGTCAGCGACGCATCGACGAACGGCAACGCGGCGTCGGTATAGCGCGCCATCGCGAAACCGAGCGCCGCGCTGCACACGACCGCGAATCCGAGCCCCGGCAACAGCGCGCGCAACGGTACGACTCGCACGTGAACAGCGCCGGATGCGTTGCCGTCAGGGGTGTTGCCGGACTCGCGCTGCGCGAGCCAACGCCACCAGCCGTACACCTGCAAAATCGCGAACGCGCCTTGCAACAGCATGTCCGAATAGAGTTTAGCGTCGTAGAAAATCCAGCCGTACAGCGCGACCGACGCGAGTCCCACGGGCCAGCACGCCATCATCCGGCGCGCAGTCAGCCAGATTGCCAGCGCGCTCACGATCACGCCGACGATTTCAAGTGCGGACATCCTCTTACTCTCCCGTTCTGAATTCGAAGCCAGTATGCAGCATCAAAAACGGCATGCTCCCAGTGTTTAGCCGATCAGAAGTCATACGTCACCGACAGTCGCGCGGTGCGCGGTGCACCGAGATACAGGTACGCGTCGCCTTGCAGTTCGCCTGCGTCCTGCCAGTAATACTTGTTGAACAGATTATCGACGGCGACGCGCACTACGGTCTTGTGACTGCCGATCCTGGTCGTATAGCTCGCGCCCAGATTGAACACGAAGTACGACGGCACGCGTGCAGTGCCTTCCTCGTTCGCATTTTTGCTGCCCACGTAATTCACGCCGCCGAGTAGATGCAAACCGGCCAGCACGGGCATCGTGTAATCCGCATAGACGGCGGCGCTCAGGCGCGGTACGTTGATGACCTGATGCCCCTCGTAAGCGGCCGATCCCGAGTCATACGCGCGCGCACGAATCGCCGCGAGACTCGCGGTCAGCGTCAGGCGTTCGGTGGCGCGGCCGGCGGCGCTGAGTTCGATCCCCTGATGACGTTCGGTGCCATGCTGCACGAACGTATAACCCGCATCCGACGAATCGGGCTGCGCGTATTCGAACGGTTTGTTGATCGAAAACACTGCAGCCGTCAGGCTCAACCGGTTTTGCCAGTCGTATTTCGCACCGACCTCCACCTGATTCGATTCGACCGGCGGCAGGTAATCGTAGGCATTGCTCGCGCGCACCGGCGCCTGATCGCCGAGCGACAGCGCCTTGCTATACGACGCGTACAGACTCAGCGGCTCGACCGGTTTATAAACCAGCGCGACTTGCGGCAGGAACACAGTTTTATCCGTGCCGGTTTCGGGACCGTCCATGCTCGACCAGCTTTTCTGACGCAGAAATACTTCGCGGCCGCCCGCGAGAATTTGCCAGTGATCGTTGAAGCTCACGCGATCCATGCCGAACAGCGAATACTGGCGCGCGTCCAGATGCGGATACGACGCGCTCGGCGAATTCGGCGACGGTGAAAACGTCACGTCCGGTCCGTAAATATTCTCCGAGCCGACGTAGTCGTATACGGAGTCGGACAGATCGACCACGCGGCGCTGCACGCTCGTGCCGAACGTGACTTCGTGGCGAATTGCACCGGTCGCGAACTTGCCGGTGACGACCGCTTTCAGTTCATCGTTACGTCGATATTCGCCGGGGCTGCGGTAGTCGTAGACGTCGAAATCGCCACTCGAACTGAAGAAATACGGTGACGTGCCACCCGCGCCGCAACTCGCGACGTAATAGCAGCCGTACGCGAATGCGACGTTATCGTCGATCATCGTATGGCTGCGGCCGGCCGCGATATACGCTCGCCAGTTATCGTCGAACTGGTAGTCGAAGCGCGCGTTCAGGTTGAGTGCGTCAGTCGTGACGGGCTTCGCCCACGGTTGCGCACCGAGCAGTCTCGATGCCGATGCCGCCGACGGCACCACCGTTCCGCCCAACAGTTGATAGCCCGATTGCGAACGCTGGATCAGTTGCTGGAATTCCGCGTCGAATTGCAGCGATGCACGCGGACTGATGTTCCAGTCGGCGGCGATCGATCCGAACGTGCGCCGTCCGTTCGTGCCGTCCACATACGAGTGGATATTCTCTTTCGCCGCATTGATCCGGATGCCGAACTGATCGTCGACACCGAAGCGTCGGCCGAGGTCCATCGCCGCCGACGTCGAACCACGACTATCGACGCCTGCCGTTACGCTCGCAACGTTCGCGGGGCGCTTGGTCACGAAGTTGATCACACCGCCCGGCGCGATCACGCCACTGTCGATGCCGGCGAGACCTTTGAGGATTTCGACCTGTTCCTTGTTTTCGAGCGCGACGTTCTGCTCGCCCGAAATGCTCAGGCCGTCGAGCCGGATCGCGCTCGCCGGATCGACCGGATAGCCGCGAATCGACAAGCCTGGGTAATAACCGACCGGCGCATAGGCGTTATTGACGGACGCGTCGTTGCGCACCACATCGGTCAGCAGTCTGGCTTGCTGGTCGTCGAGCAGCGCGCGATTCACGACGCTGACCGAAGCGGGCGTGTCGCGTAACAATGCATCGTCGTAGCCCGCCACCGACGCGGTACGCGCACGAAACGTATCGCCGTTCGTGCCGTTGACGGTGACCGTCGGCAGCTGTGTGCCGTCGGCGGTAGACGGTGTTGAAGACGCGGGCGCTGGTGCGGCAGCGGAACTCGTGGCGTCGTTGGTCTGTGAGTACGCAGACTGCGTGGTCAGCAAACTGGTCGCAACCGCCACGCCGATCGTGGTCTTCTTCAGTTGCCGCGCGGACGGCGTGAGCAAGGTCTGCGTCAGCCGCTTAGGTCTAATGCTTGTCATATTTTTAGAAAAGCGCCGAATTCCAGCCGCGAAACACGCGACGCCGACGCAGAGCAAATGTGGATCCAGAATATCAACCAACGCAGTGGAATCAGGAAATCACCGTGTCCCGACCAATGGTAAGGAGCCAAAAGACCCTTAAAACAGGCTTATCCTTGCGAGGCACGGATTGCACCATGCGGCCGCGCGTGGGTCAAATAGGATCTTCACTCCCCGTGATAACTTCGCGACACGTGGCGAATCCTTGCAATTCGACTACGCATTGCACGAATTCGGACGGTCGATATCGTATCGCGGAGGCAGCGGCGCGGATGGAGCGCCGGATGATGGAGGGTTCGCACGTCGGGTTCGTGCGTGTGCCGGGTCACGAAGCATTGTCGTGTCGGCGGATATTCCGACCGGTTGGCGCATGTATGCGGCGCCGTGGCAACCGGCCTTACTTCCTGATCAGGATGATGCGTTTGGGCTTGTCGTCGATGATCTTCTGACGGTGCTTGTTCTTCATTTTCTTCCACTCTTTGCACTCTGTCCGCGTGCGCAGACATCCCACGCAAAGGCCGGACTTGCTGTCGAATTTGCAGATGTCGATACAGGGCGATTTGACACTCATGACGGAAAGCTCGCAGATCTCGCTGATGTGCTCTCCACTGTCGCATGAACGCGTCTCGACCGCAAAATGAACCTGTCAATGACGGCGATAGCGCAGTGTTTTTTGCGCTATCGCGATCCGGGAAGTTTAAGTTTTTCCGTGATGAGGTCAGGTGGTTAAAGCGCGGCAATGCCCGAGAGACTCGGCGAAAAAAAGTACTCGCCGCCTTTCATCACGACAAAGTCGCGGAAGTCGAAAGAGACTGTCGCGCCGGCCTGACCCCAGACTTTCGGCCAGACTTGCGCGGTCGGTGCAGGGTTCGCATGCTGACCGATGACGGGATCCATCCCGGAACCGGCGCCGGGGAATCCCGCGTTATCGACCCATAGCGTCTGAATGAATTCGAACTGGTCGACGATGCTGCGCTGATAGGCCATGAACAGCAATCCGACACCGTCCACGGGCATTTTTGAAATGTCCTCGAACGTGTCGGCCGCGCGTTCGCCATAAGTAATCCCGCGCCGCGCCATATGACGTGTCATCTCGTCGACCAGTCCACCAGGCCCACTGCCGCGAGGATTGCTCTTGCGAATATGCGACATGAACGGGCAGCGCGATCCGTCGGTATCGTGCCGATAATCGAAGTCGTTCGGTACGGCGGCATCGTTCGGTGGAAGACTATCTTCGATCAACGGCTCGTCGGACAGCGCCACCGGCGTACCGTCCTCGAACCGGCCGATCACCAGCGCACCCGCAAGTTCACGCGCGTCGCCGGTCAAGCCCATCGCGGTCGCAAGCACCTGTTCCTGGGTCTTGAACGCCCTGACCTTCTCCTCCAGCTTCCGAAACACGAAGTAGCTGCCACTGGAGTCCGCGCCGCCAAACGGATCATGGATCAGCACCTGCGCGGGACCGACCATCGGGTTCCACAGTGTGCGGCCGTCCGATTCCCCGGCGAGATCGCGTTCCAGCATCAACGGCTGGCTTCTGCCATCGACATAACCAAAGTGTTCGATGCCGTTGCCCCGCTCATTCTTTTGCTGATCGCCCGGCTGCGAGACAAGCACATCCGCGAAGGCGCTCACTTCGATTGCGACTTCCCTGGCCATGAACGCAACTTTGGCCTGCTGCACGTCGGCAATCAACAGCATCGCGTGAATCTCGTCAGCGAACCCCGGCTCCCAAGCTGCAATTTTCGGGTCGTTCAACGGATCGATGCTCGCCTGCGCGCCCGCACGAAAGCTCGCATCGCCGAACGCGGCCGTGTCCTTGCCGAGATACGCGTACCCGGCCGCACTGACCACGAAGATCTGAAACACGCCGCCATCCTTTTGGGTCGCCTTGAACGCCGCTGCATCGTCGATCTGCTTTTGCGCACTGGTGATCCGGGCCTTCAACGGACCGTGCAACCACGCTCTCACCATTGCAATCCGACCCGGCTTGAACTTCAGGAAAATATGCGCGGAATGATCGCGCCCATGCCCTTTAAGGATATTGCCCTGCAGGTCGCTCAGGTTATCGATCTGATTAGCCAGATCTTCTTCCGACAGAGGCTTGTCGATTAAATGCAATGCTTGCGGGGACGTTGTACTCATCGAAAATCTCCTGAATGCCGCTGCCGCCGGGAAAATCGTACAGCGTGTATTGGGCTCGAGCGGGCCGCTCATCGGTATCAGGCAATGGGACGATAAGCGACCGGAATTGGCACGACCGGTTCCCGCCAGGCGCAACGCGTTGCTACATGCCTCTCTCCGGAAACCGTTCGTCTTTCGATAGATGAAAGACAACTAGCAGGCCGTTGAAATATCCGTCGTTGACGCGCTGAGGTGCGTTGCGACGGATGCTGAGCTTGCATTTCTAAAACATGAAACACCTTTGTCGGCGTTCGAGAGCCGTAGCGGATTCACTATATCGATGCGATTCATTGCTTCGAACCCCTTAACCGGCAAGTGTGCGCATACGCGTCAGGTTGTAGCCAACCTGCGTCAGCACGAAGAGTTGGTCTACGCGCTCAAGTCCCCGACACATCGCTTGCCGGATTCGCCCAACCGTCTTGCCCCAGCCGAACACCTGTTCAATGCGCTTTCGCTTTTTCTGGCTTACGGCATAGCCGCTCCAGCGCGTCGTTCGCTCGTCGATCGCTGAGCCGCCGGGACGACCATCGTTTTGCGCAACATGTGGCGTAACGCGGTGTGCGCGACAGGCGGCCACGAAGCCGGCGGTGTCGTAGTTCTTGTCCGCGCCCACCGTGATACTTCGCGGTGCAACGCTCGCGGCATCAATAAGCATCTGCGCAGCGGCATCGCGTTCGGCAGTGCCCGTAGCCAGCGTCACCTGTGCGTTGACTACGAGTCCGTGGCGGTTGTCGGTCAGCACATGGCCCATATAACAGAGCACCGCACCCGTGCCTTTGCTCTTTCGAAACAGGCGTGCCTGGTCGTCTGTCGTGGATGCGTGTGTCTCGTTACTGCGCTTCTGACCGTGCCAGTTCTCGTTCGGCGCGGGAGGTTCGTCAGGCGGTGTGTCGTCTTCGTCAGAAGCAGATTTCGGCACAAAGCTCTTGTGTCCAGCCCACGCCTGAATCAGTGTGCCGTCGACGCTGAAGTGTTCCCCGGAAAGATGTCCGCGCTCACGCGCGGTTTCGACTGTCTCGTTGAACAACAACACCATTACGTCATGTTCGAGCAGCCGCTCGCGGTTCTTGCTGAACGTCGAGTGGTCCCACACTGTGCCGTCCATCGGCAGCCCGACGAACCAACGGAACAACATGTTGTACGAAATCTGTTCCACCAGCATGCGCTCGCTGCGAATCGAATACAGAACCTGCAGCAAGAGGGCTCGCACCAGCTTCTCCGGGGCAATGCTGGGCCGTCCACCTTTCGCGTCTGCCTCGTACATCCCCATGAACACGCCGTCCATGCGCTTGAGCGCATCGTTTAGCCAGGCACGAATCGGACGCAACGGATGGTCCTTCGGCACGAAATCGTCCAGCTTCAGGACTGTGAACATCGACTCGGTAAATCCATCTGCCCCACGCATCGGGTCCGTCTCTCTAGCATTGATGACATACGTTCAACGTTTACGCCTCCGTCGACGATGACAGCTTCGCGGAGTATTTCAACGGCCTGCTAGATGTAAGGCGAGAAAGATCGATAAGTAAACGTCAAAAACTTTCGCAGAATGTGAGTTATCAGACAGAAGTCAGCCATCCTCAAAAAATCAATTATCGTTTAAACCTCTTCAACGCTTTAAAACACCCGTCCCTCAATTAAATCCATATTTGAAAGTCCAAAATTAGCAGGATCGCTAATAACATCTTATCAATTAAAAACCGAATACAACTCACGCCATGAAACCGGAATCGGTAATACCGGAAAAGCATGGCGCGGCCCGTTCACGTCAGCCGCGAGACGAGATCGTCCGTGATTACCCCAGGATTGACCTAGGCCAAACGACTTCCGATAATAGCCACATCGTGGACTGTACGTCCATATTGTGGACACAAAAGAGGAATTCAATGCCCGATACGACCTACTCCGCCATGACGCCGTACCAGCTTCCGTTCCCCAAGGAAGCGCAAAAGGAAGTCGTCGTCCCGTTCGCCATCCCGACAGATGAACGGGTCTGGGTGCCGCAAGCCGAAAACGTGTCGTTCCGGCCGCTTTGCCTCAACGCATCGCAGGGTTACTGGATGAACCTGCTGCGCGTGCGCAAGTCGGGCGTGCTCAGTCGCCACCGTCACCCGCAAGGCGTGCACGGCATGGTGTTGAAGGGCCGCTGGCGCTACCTCGAACACGACTGGATCGCCACCGAGGGCAGCTACGTCTACGAACCGCCCGGCGAGACGCACACGCTGTACGTGCCCGAAGACGTCGAGGAAATGATCACGTATTTCCAGGTCAACGGCGTGATGTTCTATTGCGACCCGTACGGCAATTACACCGGTTACGAAGACGTCTTCACGAAGATCGATATGTGCCGCAAGCACTACACCGAAGTCGGTCTCGGCGAAGACTACGTGGACCAGTTCATCCGATGAGCACGCGCCCTACATTCGCCGGATACGACTTTGCGGGACGCGTCGCGGTTGTGACGGGCGCGGCGGGCGGCATCGGACGCACGGTATGCGACGCGTTCGCGCAAAACGGCGCCCGCACGGTCAACTGGGATCGCGTCGCGGGCAATCTGGACACGCCGGACGCACCACGTCATTTCGCCGTCGATATCACGCAGCCCGATTCGATCCTGGCCGCACTCGACGCGACGCTCGCCGAATTCGGCCGCATCGATTGTCTGGTGAACAACGCGGGTTTCGCGGGTCCGACACTGCCGCTGGACGAATACGATCCGCTCGAATGGCAACGGGTGATCGACGTCAATCTGCTCGGCACATATCACGTCAGCCGCTTCGTCGTACCCGTGATGCGGCGGGCGAATGCGGGGCGAATCGTCAACGTCGCATCGCTGGCGGGCAAGGAAGGCACGCCGAACGCGTCCGCGTACAGCGCAGCGAAAGCTGGCGTGATCGCGATGACGAAATCGCTCGGCAAGGAACTCGCGCAGACCGGCATCGTCGTCAACGGGATCGCGCCCGCCGCGGTGGAAACACCGTTACTCGCGCAGATGTCGCCCGGTCATGTTCAAACGATGATCGGCAAAAGTCCGATGGGCCGTCTCGGCACCACCGACGAAGTCGCGAGTCTCGCGTTGTGGCTCTGCTCGGATTCGTGCTCGTTCAGCACCGGCGCGATCTTCGATCTGTCCGGCGGACGCGCGACGTATTGAGTTCCGTCAATGCCGCGATGAACTCGCCGACAGGCTCGATCGGCACACGCTCAAACACTACAAGATCACATTCGGTTGGAGACAAACATGCCCCAGAAATCACAGCGCCTGAAGCGCACGCAGGTGATCGCGGTCGTCTTTCTGACGATTGCCGGCGTCGTCAATTACCTCGACCGCAGCACGCTGTCGATCGCCAATCATTCGGTTAGCCAGGAATTGCATCTGTCCGGCGCGCAGATGGGTTTGCTGCTGTCGGCATTCTCGCTTGCGTATGCGTTCGCGCAGTTGCCGGTCGGCGCCATGCTCGACCGCTTCGGCTCGCGCGCGATGCTGGGACTCGGCATGCTGGTCTGGTCGCTGGCGCAGGTGGCGGGCGGCTTTATCCAGACGCTCAATCATTTTCTGGCCGCGCGGATCGTGCTGGGCGTCGCCGAAGCACCACTGTTTCCGGCGGGCGCAAAAGTCGTCAACGAATGGTTCGCAGTGCGCGAGCGCGGTGGCCCGACCGGCACCTTCATCGCGTCGTCGACGATCGCGCCGATGATCGCACCGCCATTGCTGACCGTACTGATGCTCTCGTTCGGCTGGCGTCCGATGTTCGTCATCATGGGTGTGCTCGGCGTGCTGGTGTCGGTCGGCTGGTACGTGGTCTATCGCAATCGCGACGAAGTCGCGCTCACCGAAGCGGAAACCGCTTACCTGAACGACGGCGTGCAGATCGAAGAACGCCCGAAGGGCCTGAGCTTCGCCGAATGGGGCACGCTGTTCAAGCTGCGCAATACGTGGGGCATGATTTTCGGCTTCATGGGCGTGATCTATATGGTGTGGCTGTATCTGACGTGGTTGCCCGGCTACCTCGAACACGAGCGCCATCTGAGCATCGCGCGCACCGGCTGGCTGGTGTCGATTCCGTACATCTTCGGCACTTTCGGCATGGCGGGAAGCGGCTATATCGCCGATTACCTGCTCAAGCGCGGCATGGCGCCGATCCGCAGCCGCAAGTGGCCGGTCTGCGTCGGACTGATCGGCGCGGCGGCGTTCACGGTGCCTGCGGCCTACACGCCCAGCACCGCGCTCGCGATCACCTATGTGTCGCTCGCGATGTTCTTCGTCAATCTGGCCAGCGGTAGCGCATGGGCGCTCGTCAGCGTCGCCGCGCCACGACATCTGGTCGCGTCGCTCGGCAGCATGCAGAACTTCGGTGGTTATCTCGGCGGCTCGTTTGCGCCGGTCATCACCGGCATCGTGGTCGATCAGACACACTCGTTCGTCAATGCGTTGCTGATCAGCGCAGGCGTCGCATTCGCCGCCGCGTTCGTCTACCTGTTCGTCGTCAAGGAAGTGGCCCCCGCGCCGCTGCCCCGCGCCGCGACCACACAACCGACTTAAGTTCTTCTCCAGCGGAATTCACATGACATTCAAAGACAATCTTCTCGAAGGCAAAGTGGCGCTCGTGACGGGCGGCCTGTCCGGCATCGGGGCTGCCATCGCGAACCAGTTGGCGCAACTCGGCGCGAAAACCGTCGCGGCCGGTTTGTCGTTGCCGGACGGCGCGCCCGACACGCTGAACGCCAGGATCGGGCAACGCGAACTCGACGTGCGCTCCGCCGACGACGTCGCGGCAACGCTGAAAACCTTCGACCGGCTCGATTTCGTCGTCAATTGCGCGGGCGTGATCAGCCGGATCGAAGAGCATCGGCTCGACGTGTTCGAGCGCGTGATGGACATCAATCTGAACGGCACGATGCGGGTGTGCGCAGGTGCGCGCGAGATGTTGAAAGCGTCGTCGGGATGCATCGTCAATACGGCTTCGATGCTGAGCTTCTTCGGCGGCGGGCTGGTGCCTGCGTACAGCGCGAGCAAGGGCGCGATTGCGCAGCTGACGAAGTCGCTCGCGATCGCCTATGCGGCCGACGGCATTCGCGTTAACGCGATCGCGCCGGGCTGGATCGCCACGCCGCTAACGCAGGCGTTGCAGGACGACGACGGCCGCTCACAGGCGATTCTCGACCGTACGCCGATGCATCGTTGGGGACAGCCGGAAGAAGTCGCGCAGGTCGCGGCGTTTCTGTGCACGCCCGCCGCGTCGTTCATGACGGGCGCGATCGTGCCGGTCGATGGTGGCTATCTGGTGGCTTGAGTGCACGTCTGACCGTTCGGCGGTACGCAATCTCGCAGTCGATATCGGGGCCATAAAAACAAGGGCATAATTGATTACATTCCGCCCATCCATTGCCTGATGTCGACCTCCGATTCCAAGCTCCCGCCAGGCGCTGCGTCCGCCGACGCAAAGACCGTCGCCGGCGCTGCCGCGTTCTCCAAGTTCATCGCCGTGCTGCAACTGGTCGCCGACGCCGACGCGCCGCCGAACATCGCGAAACTGAGCGCGGCCAGCGGCTATCCGCGCCCCACCGTTCACCGGATCGTCGCGGCATTGCAAGCCGAAGGGCTGATCGTCGGCACGGCCAGCGGCAACACCTTCGGCCTCGGTCCGCGCCTCGTCAATCTGGCGAGCCGCAGCTGGGAGCGCTCCGACCTGCGCATTGCCGCAGTCGACGCGCTGATGAAGCTGCGCGACACGACGTCCGAAACCGTGCACCTCGCCGTGCCCAGTCAAGGCGCGATGGTGTACATCGAAAAGCTCGAAAGCCCGCATGCCGTGCGAATGGCATCGCGAATCGGCACGCGGGTGTCGCTGACGTCCAGCTCGGTCGGCAAAGCGTATCTGTCGACGCTCGACGCGGCCGGCCGCGAGGCGCTGCTGAAGGACGCGCCGCTCGAACGCTACACCGCGAACACCATCACCGACCTCGACGCGCTACGCGCCGAACTCCTGGTCACGGCCGAACGCGGCTATGCCGAAGACCGCGAAGAAAACGAAATGGCCATCTCATGCTACGGCGCGGCGATTCGCGGCACCGACGGACACACGGTCGGCTGCGTCAGCATCAGCATGCCGACCTTCCGTCATCAGACCGATGCGCGAACCTGCTATATCGAGCCGCTGCTCGCCGCATGCAGGGACATCGCCGCGCGTCTCGGACCGACCGCCGGGCGCTGAGCGCCGGCGTCACGCCCGCGCGAAGCCGTTCAGGGTCGCCCCACGCGAAACCAACCCAACGTCGTGCGACGTCTCCGCCGGTGCATTCACGATGAAAATCGCCACGGCCGATCTCAAGCTCGCCGCCTGATCGGCCATCGCCTGCGCGGCGGCGGTTGCCTGCTCGACCAGCGCCGCATTTTGCTGGGTGACTTCGTCCATCTGCGTGACGGCCACGTTGACCTGCTCGATGCCGGTGCTCTGCTCCGCCGACGCCGACGCGATCTCGCCCATGATGTCCGTCACGCGCTGAACCGAACGCACCACTTCGCCCATGGTTTGACCGGCGTTTTCGACCAGCTGCGAGCCGCTCGCGACATGCGTCACCGAGGCCTCGATCAGATCCTTGATTTCCTTCGCCGCCGAAGCACTGCGCTGCGCGAGCGTGCGCACTTCGCCCGCCACCACCGCGAAACCGCGTCCCTGTTCGCCTGCCCGCGCCGCCTCGACGGCCGCATTCAGCGCGAGGATATTGGTCTGGAATGCAATCCCTTCGATAACCGAAATGATTTCCGCGACCTTCGACGAGCTTGCCGTGATGTCGCGCATCGTATCGACCACCTGCTGCACCACGTCGCCGCCCGACGCCGCCGTTTGCGACGCGCTCGACGCCAGCGTGCTGCCCTGACGCGCGTTATCGGTGTTCTGTCGGACCGTCGACGTCAATTCTTCCATGCTGGCCGCCGTTTCTTCGAGCGACGCCGCCTGCTCCTCGGTCCGTTGCGACAGATCGACGTTGCCTTGCGCGATTTCGCCCGCCGCCACCGAGATCGATTCGGCCGAATCCTTGATGCCCGACACGATCGACGTCAACTTCGCGCGCATCGCTTCCAGCGACATCATCAGGCTCGACGTGTCGGCCGCTGCGACATCGATATGCACCATCAGATTGCCCGCCGCGATCTCGCCCGCGATCTGCTGCGCGACGCTCGGCTCGCCGCCCAGTTGACGAAGAATGCTGCGCGTAATCAGCGACGCCGTCACGATGGCGAGCAGGATCGACAGTGCGGCGATGGTCGCGATCGTCGCACGCACGTTCGAATACGTCGCGACCGCTTCCTTCTGCGATGCCTTGTTGAGTTCGTCTTCGAGATCGGCCAGTTCGACCGCTCGCGCGAGCCAGATCCGCTGCGGCACGCGGGCGTCCTGCAACAAGGTGCGGCCGGCACCCGCCGGATCGTCCGACACGGCCAGCTGCGCGACCTTGCGCAACGGCGGCAGCGCAGCGGCTTCGTCCTGCTTCAACGCGGCAATCAACGCGCGTTCGCGCGGCGTCGTCGAGACTTCCGACGCGAACATTTTGTCGAGCGCCGAATAGGCGTCCGCATACATCTGATCCTGCTTCGTGATCCGGTCGGCCTCGCGGCTCATGTCCTGCTTGTCGGACATCAGCGCCATGTTGCGCACGGCGATGGCGCGATCCTGAATCGACGAGCGCAATTCGTTTGCGAAGCGGGCTTCGGAATTGTTGACGCGAGAGATCTCGTCGAGCTTCGCGTTCAGGTCGGACAAGCCATAAAACGCTACCGAAGCAAGCGCGATCAGCAACAACGTCAGCAATCCGAATCCAAAGATGAGCCGGGTAGATAACTTAAGGTTTTTCATCTGCACTTGATCCTCTGTCGCCGTGCCGTTTAGGAGATTACGACTTGTTTACGGCATGCTGACAGCGGAATGAAGAGCAATCTGCAACGACTTTTTGACGCAGACCAAAGTCCGCGCGTTGCATTCACATCACGCGAAGTAATCGGTTTCGCGTAGATCGGTCAAAAGCGCCGGATGCTCCGGTTGCCAGCCCAGCGTCTCGCGCGTGATGGCGCTGGAAGCGTGATTGTCGAGCGCGACGAATCGCGCGATCCAGTCGAAATGCGCGGCCGCTTCGTCCGGTGTGAGACTGCGCGCGGGCACGCCCAATCCCGCGCCGATGGTCTCGGCAATCGACCGCATCGGCACGCCCTCTTCGGCGACGCCGTGCAGCCGCGAGCCCGCTGCCGCGCGTTCGAGCGCAAGACGGAACAGCGCGGCAGCGTCGAAGCGATGCACGGCCGGCCATCGGTTCGCGCCGTCCCCGACATAAGCCGCCACGCCCGTGCGCCGCGCGATGCCGATCAACGCGGGCACGAAACCGTGATCGCCGGCGCCGTGAACCGTCGGCGACAACCGCACGACGCTGGTGCGAACGCCGCGCGCCGCCGCATCGATCACCAGCGCTTCCGACGCGGCGCGCGGGTGCGCCGTGCCGCCATCGTGCGGCGTGTCGTTTTCGGTGGCGATGCGGTTACCCGCGACCAGTGCCGTGCCCGAGGTGGACACGAACGGCTTGCCGCTGCCTTCGAGCGCGTCGATCATCGCGGTAATCGCGCGACGGTCGGTTTCGGCGGCTGCGGCCATCGCGGAGAAGTCGTGTACGTAGGCCAGATGAATCACGCCATCCGATGCGCGCGCGCCGGCGGCAAGGCTGGCGGGGTCCGATAGATCGCCGCGATGCACGTCGGCGCCGAACGCTTTCAGCGTGTCGGCGGCGGCGTCGTTGCGGGCCAGCCCCAGGACCGTGTGTCCTGCGGTGATAAGCTGATGAACGGTCGCTTCGCCGATAAACCCCGTCGCCCCGGTGACGAATACTCGCATGTCAAACTCCTCGTGATGTTCGAATCGGATTCATGATTCTCGTATGTGGCTTGAGACCGTAAAAGCCGGGAGCGTATACCGTGATGCCTGTTAACACCCTCAGCATGCTGAACACGGCCACGCCGTCGCTCGGCGCTTTCTTGCGCGATCGCCGCTCGCGTCTCGCACCCGGTCCCGAGGTTCAGGGACGACGCCGGACGCCCGGCTTGCGGCGCGAAGAAGTGGCGAGTCGCGCGAACGTCAGCGTCGCGTGGTACACGTGGCTGGAACAGGGTCGCGGCGGTCCGCCGTCGGACGAGGTGCTGGAGCGTCTCGCACGGGCGCTCGAACTCGATGCCGCCAGTCGCGAGATGATGTTTCTGCTGGCGCAGCAGCGTCCGCCACCGCGCCTCGCTCCGGTCGATCTGCCGCCCGTCGCGCCTGCGGTACAACGCGTGCTCGACGGCATGCCGACCAGCCCCGCGCTGGTCAAAACACCAACCTGGGATGTAGTCGCGTGGAACGCGGCGGCGACCGCCGTGCTGGCCGACTACGCGTCGTTGCCGGTGCGCGAGCGCAATGTATTAAGGCGGATTTTCAGCGACACGCACGCTCAGGTCGCCATGCCCGATTGGGAAGACGTCGCGCGATTCGCGATTTCGGTGTTCCGGATCGACGTTGCGCGCGCGGGCAACCTGCCCGAGGCGGCAGAACTGGTCGCGGAACTGGAGGAGAGCAGCGCTGCGTTTCGTCGGCTATGGGCCGAGAACGATGTGCGCAACCACGCGGGCGGGATCAAGCGGCTGCGTCACCCGGTGCTTGGATTGATCACGCTCGAATACTCGGCGTATTCGGTGGAGGACGCGGAAGGCTTGAGCGTCGTCGTCTTCACACCGACCATCGCCGCCGAGGTTCGCGCGATAGAACGCTTGATTGCCGCTCGCGCTCACGCGGCACAAGCGGAAGAAGCGTCACACGGAGTGCCTGCACTCGCGCAGCCGTCGGAAATAGCGTCCGGCGCACCATCGAAAGCACCGGCGTAATCGAGCCGTGGCGCCGCGCATGCGAGCGCCCGGCGTGGGCTACGAATTCGCGCCGCCTGCGCTACGGCACGAAAACCACCGGCGCGACGGCTTTTTCGCATCGACGACATCGGGCACGTTGCGCCACCAGCGTTCGCCGCGATGCGGCGCGGCCAGATCGACCCGCTCGCCCATCCGCGGCGTCGACAACGGAATACCGCGCGCCGCCGCCAGTCCCACCACCCGCTCGAACGGTTCCTGCCACTGGTGCATCGCCAGATCGAACGTGCCGTTGTGAATCGGCACCAGCCAGCGGCCGCGCAGATCGGCATGCGCCTGCACGGTGTCGTCCGGTTGCATATGCACATACGGCCACTGTGCATCGTAGGCGCCGGTTTCGATCAGCGTGACGTCGAACGGCCCGAGCCGATCGCCGATGGTCTTGAAGCCATCGAAATAACCGGTGTCGCCGCTGAAGAACACGCGCAGGTCGTCGTCGGCGATTACCCATGATGCCCACAAGGTGCTGTTCGAATCGAACAGACTGCGCCCGGAGAAATGTTGTGCGGGCGTCGCGGTCAGCGTCAGGCCGTCGATCGAGTCGGTTTGCCACCAGTCGAACTGGCGGACCTTGGCCGGATCGATGCCCCATTCGATCAACCGGTCACCGACGCCGAGCGGCGTCAGAAACACGCCCGTCGTAGCGGCCAGCGCGAGCACGGTGTCGCGGTCCAGGTGGTCGTAGTGATCGTGCGACAGGATCACGCCGCGCAACGGCGGCAAATCGGCCAGCGCGATGGGCGGCGCATGAAAGCGCTTCGGACCGACGCTTCGAAACGGCGACGCACGCTCCGCGAACACCGGATCGGTCAACCAGAACTGACCGCGCAATTTCAGCAACATGGTGGAATGGCCGAGCCGGTACAGGCTGCGATCCGGCGCGGCGTCGAGTTGCGCGCGCGTCAGCGGATCGACCGGCAGCGCGCCGCCCGGCACCGTGTCCGCCGGCTTTCTGAACAGCATGTTCCACATGATGCGCAAGGTCTTGCCGAAGCCTTCGACAGGACGCGGCCGCGCGTTGCGAAAACGCTCGCCGTCATGCTGCGCCGACGTGCGCGACAGTTCGCGCCCGCGCCTTGCGGCGGTGAATCCCAACGCGCGCCCCAAAAAACCGCTGACCGAATTCATACGATGCGTCCCGACACGGAAAGTAGACTGATCAGTGTAGTTTATTCGAGAAAAAAGTAAACTGCACGGTGTAAAATTTAAACATGAACACCCGCACCGCCGACCTCACGCCCCAACGTCTGACCGATCGCAAGCGCGTCGCCGTCATCGCCGCCGCTATCGAAGAATTTCTCGCGGCCGGTTTCGACGCGACCAGCATGGACCGGATCGCCGCGCGCGCGAACGTGTCGAAGCGCACCGTGTATAACCATTTCCCGAGCAAGGAAGCGCTGTTCGCCGCGATCCTGCATCGGTTATGGGAAGCGAGTCATGAGGGCGAGGCGCCTGCGTATCGCGGCGACCAGCCGTTGCGGCCGCAACTGATGGCGTTGCTGACGCGCAAGCTGCGTCTGATGAACGACGACGCGTTTTTGTCGTTGGCGCGGGTGGCGATCGCCGCGGGCATTCATTCGCCGGAACGAGCGCGCGACATGGTCGCGCGGATGGGCGAGCGCGAAGAAGATCTGACGGTATGGATTCGTGCCGCCGCGATGGATGGGCGACTCGCTGCCGACGACCCGGTGTTCGCGTCGCAGCAGTTGCAGGGTCTGGTGAAGGGTTTTGCGTTCTGGCCGCAGGTAACGATGGGCCAGCCGCCGTTGACCGACGACGAACGCAGCCGCGTGGCCGCGTCAGCCGCCGATATGTTTCTTGCGTGCTACGCGTCGGCGTCGTGAGCTGGCGTGATTATTCCGGTCGCGCCGACTGCGCATCGACATACACCCACGCCGACACGCCCGAGGCCAGTACCACGCGGTCGCGTCGATACGCATCGACTTCGTAGTCGTCCGCGTGCTGCAACTCCGCCGGCGTGATGGCGAACACCATGCCGCTTACCGAGTCGGCCGGATTGCCGCTATACGTGACCACCGGATGATGCGTCTTGCCGCTCGTCGCCACGACCGCCGCGTCTTCTATCTTCAGCATCGTCAATGCGTAAGCCGGCATCTGGTCGGCGTCGCCGTCTAGCTTGCGGCCGAACGTGGCGAGTTGAACCTGTTCGAGTTGCAACGTGCCATACGAAAACAGACGCTCCGAATACACCTGATCGGTACTGGTCATAATGTGAACCGCGTTGATGAATGATCGAACGATTCTACCTACAGACTCGCATTTTCGTGATCTCGCGGACAGGTCGGCCTTTTATAGACATACGCGTGATACGCGTCGCGAACTGGTTGTTCGCGCCCGTGCCCGAGTTACCGAGGAAACTGCTGCTCGAACCGATTTCAGCCTGCACCGGCACGCTACGACCCGACACCGTGTTGCTGCCCGATGCCTTCTGCCAGATCGCGAGCAGGTACACGTCGGTACGCTTCGACGGTTTGCCCACACTAGCGCCGCGGCGATCGCCGCCACGGCTTCACCGCTCACACCGGCCGATTCACAAGACATGTTGCTGCAACCCGTAGAATTGATGCGGTTCGATCATCAATGACCGGCTAACGGAATAACGCTTCCATCGTGACGACCACACTTGAACAACTGAAGGCGGGACAACTTGCCGGTGCGCGGCAACTGAAGCTCGCGTGCGGGTTGACCGAATTCCCGCGCGAGATTTTCGATCTCGCCGACACGCTCGAAGTCCTCGACCTGTCCGGCAATGCACTGTCGACACTGCCCGACGATTTGCCGCGGCTTAGCCGTCTGCGAATCCTGTTCGCGTCGAATAACCGCTTTACCGAATTGCCCGCGATGCTGGGGCAATTCCCGCAACTCAGCATGGTCGGCTTCAAGGCGAACCGGATTCGCACCGTGCCCGGCGCTGCGCTCGGGCCGCAGCTTCGCTGGCTGATCCTGACGGATAACGATATCGACGCATTGCCCGCGGAAATCGGCGCGTGTTCGCAACTCCAGAAGTTGATGCTCGCGGGCAACCGCTTGCGCGCGTTGCCGCCCGAGATGGCCGCATGCACGCGTCTCGAACTCGTGCGTCTTGCGGCGAACCAGTTGAGCGCACTACCCGACTGGCTATTGCGCTTGCCGCGATTGACGTGGCTCGCTTACGCAGGCAATCCGTTTAGCGAAGCACTCGAACACACCGCGTCGATCGATACGCCGGTCGCGGAGATTGCGTGGACGTCGCTTGCGCTCGAACACACGCTCGGTGAAGGCGCGTCGGGCGTGATCTATCGCGCGACGCTGCGCGCAGACGACAGCGACCAGCCGCGTCCCGCGCAGCATGTCGCGCTCAAGCTGTTCAAAGGCGCAGTCACGAGCGACGGTCTGCCCGACTGCGAAATGGCCGCGTGCATTCATGCGAGTCGTCATCCGAACCTGATCCCGGTGATCGGCAAGGTGAAAGATCATCCGGACGGCACGCATGGACTGGTGATGACGCTGATCGATCCCGCGTTCGACAATCTCGCCGGACCACCGAGCATGGCATCCTGTACCCGCGATATCTACCGCGACGGCCTTCGCTTCGACAACGCTGCGGCGTTGCGAATCGCGCATGGCATCGCGTCGGCAGCGAGTCATCTGCATCGACGCGGCGTGATGCACGGCGACCTGTACGCGCACAACATCCTGCATGGCGGCGACGGCCGCGCGTTGCTCGGTGACTTCGGCGCGGCATCGTTTTTCGCGCCTGACGATCACGAACTCGCCCGCGCGTTGCAACGTCTCGAAGTACGCGCATTCGGTTGTCTGCTAGAAGAACTGATCGAACGTAGCGACGTAAGAACAGCCATTGGCGCAAGCGACGTCGATGCATTGCTCGAAGCCTGTCTAAGCGAACAGGTTGACGAGCGGCCGTCATTCGATACGATCACGATGCGGCTGTCCGCGTGGCTGTCCGGGCTCACCGCAATCTCACCGCTTTAGCCAAAGCTATTCAATAAGCTTAGCGTCGATCATGTCTTTAGCGATTTCAATATCGCTAAAGAACTTTCCACTCGGCATGGCGCTGTCTACGCAACTTTACGTAGGCGATTTCGCTAAGGCGCTTACGGATGACACCGTTCTTTCGTGTGCGTATGATCGCGGTCAATCCGGTAAATGCCGAATACCGCGTGTTCGACCCGCGCTGCTTTCAAATTAATTACATATCACGCTGATTCAGCTGCATTTCATTACGAACTGTCAGCTTCAACCGGTTCGAACCCGCCTTAGAAGAGGGATGTTTGCCTCGACAGAATACTCAAAGGCCCTTGCGGGCCTTTTGACGTTAGTGAAGCACGCGCTTTGCACCCAAATGATGCCAAGCGTTTTGTAAGCTATTGCGAATGCGTGACTCATAAGGTCTCGCGTCGGCAATCGAGTCGTTGGTTTCAAAATGCAACCCAGAAGGAGACCGTAGTGCCATCAACCGAACAATCCGGCCGTTCCTGGCTTTGGTTAATCTTGCTGATCCCGTATGTCGCGCTGCTTTGGCTGCCGTTCTATAACGACACGCAACCGTCGTTCGCGGGTTTTCCGTTCTTCTACTGGTATCAGTTTCTGTGGGTTCCGCTCACGTCGGTGCTGATCTACGTCGTGTACCGGGGCCTTAAATGAACGATATCAATCCAGTCAATCCGGTCGCGATGACCGTCTTCATCGCCTTCTTCGTTCTCGTCACTGTCGTCGGTTTCTTTGCGGCACGCTGGAAGCGCGGCGACCTGACGCAACTGCATGAATGGGGTCTCGGCGGACGTCAGTTCGGCACCGTCATTTCGTGGTTCCTGGTCGGCGGCGACTTCTATACCGCCTATACCGTGATCGCGGTTCCGGCACTCGTCTACTCGGTCGGCGCATACGGTTTCTTCGCGTTGCCGTACACGATCATCGTCTACCCGTTCGTGTTCGCGGTGATGCCTAAACTGTGGAAAATCGCGAAGGCGCGAGACCACATCACGGCGGCCGATTACGTCCACGGCGAATACGGCGGCAAGTGGTTCCCGGCTGCGGTCGCGTTGACGGGTATCGTCGCGACGATGCCGTATATCGCGCTCCAACTGGTCGGTATGCAGGTGGTGATCAAGGGACTCGGCGTCACCGGCGAATTGCCGCTGATCGTCGCATTCGTGATTCTCGCGCTGTACACGTACACGAGCGGCCTGCGTGCGCCGGCGATGATCGCGTTCGTCAAGGACATCATGATCTACATCGTCGTGATCGCCGCCGTCTGGCTGATCCCGTCGAAGCTCGGCGGCTACGCTCACGTGTTCGATGCAGCCGATACGTATTTCAAGGCCAAGGGCGGCGCCACCGGCATCATCCTGAAGCCGACGCAATTCACCGCCTACGCATCGCTCGCACTGGGCTCGGCGCTCGCGGCGTTCATGTATCCGCATACGATGACGGCCGTGCTGTCGTCGTCGTCCGCGCAGACGGTGCGCAAGAACGCGATTTTCCTGCCGGCGTACACGTTGTTGCTCGGCCTGATCGCGTTGCTCGGCTATATGGCCATCGCAGCGGGCGTGCATGTGAAATCGGCTTCGGACATGGTGCCGACGCTGTTCAACACGCTGTTCCCGTCGTGGTTCGTCGGCTTCGCGGCGGCGGCGATTGCCATCAGTGCGCTGGTGCCTGCCGCCATCATGTCGATCGGCGCAGCGAACCTGTTCACGCGTAACCTGTGGCGTCCGCTGGTCGCACCGTCGATGGGTCCGGCTCAGGAAGCGTCGACCGCGAAGATCGTGTCGCTGGTCGTGAAGTTCGGCGCGCTGCTGTTCATCGTGTTCCTGCCGACGCAATACGCCATCGACCTTCAGTTGCTCGGCGGCGTGTGGATCCTGCAGATCTTCCCGGCAATCGTGTTCTCGCTGTACACGCGTCGACTGAACACGCCGGGGCTGTTTCTCGGCTGGCTGGTCGGCATCGTGATCGGCACGAGCCTCGCGATCATCCAGGGTCTGAAGCCGGTGTTCGCGCTGCATCTCGGCGACGCAACGTACCCGCTGTATATCGGTCTGATCGCGCTGGCGGCGAATATCGTCGTCACGTTTATCGTGTCGGCTGTCACGCCGAAACGCGCGGCCGTTTCCGTCTAAGCCTGCTTCTGCCACTTCGAGCGGTTGCCCGAAAAACCGGTGACGGCACATGCCGTCACCGGTTTTTTTTCAGCCTTCACGCGTCACACATCACACATCACACATCACGCAGGGCGGT
Source organism: Paraburkholderia sp. (assembly GCF_028283785.1). Taxonomy (GTDB): domain Bacteria; phylum Pseudomonadota; class Gammaproteobacteria; order Burkholderiales; family Burkholderiaceae; genus Paraburkholderia. Next base: position 318,567 of record NZ_JAPWKB010000005.1, read on the forward strand.
GCTTCTCCGATAGCGCCAGCAACGCGAATCCGCACATCGCGATCACGATCAGCCATATCAAGGTCTCGTCCCAGAAGAAGTGCCACGGATTGCGCGGCCAGTACAGCTTCAGAAACACATAGCTCGACGTGCACGACACGACCATGTACGACGCGAGCGCGACGAGCAGAATCCCCGCTTCGCGCACCGCGCGTTTGCGCTGCCCGGTCAATTCGCCTCCCACCAGCATCAGCGACAAGCCAATCAGGATGAAGACGCCCGCACCCGATTGCGTGGCAGTGGCATGCGCGGGCGCCTGACCGTTGAACAGTCCATAGAGCGTGACGAGCATTACGAACGCCGCAAGACCGTATAACAGGCGTCCGGCAGCCAGTCGCGCCGCACGCCAGCCGCCGTCCGGCTCGAACGCGGCCGGACCGATATCGACCCGCGACAGCACCAGCACCGCCGCCGGCACGCAGGCGATCAGCAAACCCCACACGGTCGAACCCAGCGACGTCGTGGTGGTCAGCAGATCGACGGCGGCATTGACCGCCGTGACGCCGATCAGAACGGGTTTCGCGCGCGACATCCCGCGCATCAGCGCAATCGCGATGCCGAGATTGGCCAGCGCGACGCTGCCGAGCCACATCCATTGCAGCGGCGCGGACAGACGCGATGTCGGTGTCAGCGCAACGTCGATCGAATGCGCGGCGTGATACGCCCGATACAGCAGAAGCAGGCAACTCACTGCGGAAAAGTACAGAAAGCAACCGACGAAAGACGGCAGCAACGAGCGCGTCGTCACAGGTGGCGCAGTGGCGTTCATAGGAGTTCTGGTTGGAGCATGCCCGGTCGATACAGACATCGCGCAAAAGCCGATTGCCTGCCTTACCGCGTATTACGGCACGAACCGCCGGAAATTGAGGGCGGCGGGATTCCCCGCGCGCCGTCAGCGCCGGTTTTCCAGAACGAAGCGGACCTTGCGCGCGAGTGCCTCGCGCGTATAGGGCTTGACCAGCAACTCGACGCCTTGATCGAGCCGGCCGCCATGCACGATGGCCTCTTGCGTATAGCCGGACGTGAACAGCACGCCGATCTCGGGCAACCGCTCGCGGGCGCGCGCCGCCAGCTCCGTGCTGCGCAACGGGCCGGGCATCACGACATCGGTGAAGAGAAGATCGACGGGAATGCCGCTTTCGACGATCGCGAGTCCGCTCGACGCGTTACCGGCTTTCAGCACGCGATAGCCGAGTTCCTTCAACATCTCGACGACGACCGATTGCACGCCTTCGTCGTCCTCGATCACCAGAATGGTTTCCGAGCCGCCCGTCACCGCTTGCAACGCACCCGGCGCGACCTGCGCTTCGATATCGAGCGAACGCGGCAGATACACGCTGACGGTGGTGCCACGGCCCACGTCGCTGTCGATCGTCACGTGCCCGCAGGATTGCTTGACGAAGCCGAACACCATCGACAGTCCAAGGCCCGAGCCCTTGCCTTCCGGCTTGGTCGTAAAGAACGGCTCGAACGCCTGACTGACGACGTCGGGCGACATCCCGCAGCCCGTGTCGCTCACCGACAGCCGCACGTAGTGCCCCGGCAGCACATCTTGTTCGTTGCGCGCGAAATCGGCGTCGAGTTCGACGTTGTCGACGTGGATCGAAAGCGTGCCGCTGCCGTCCATCGCATCGCGCGCGTTGATGCACAGATTGAGCACCGCGTTCTCGACCTGCGCGGTATCCACGAAGGTATTCCACAGGCCGTCGGCGATACGGATCTCGATCTCGAACGCCTCGCCGAGCGTGCGTCCCAACATGTCGTGCATCGCCGTCAGTGCGCGCCCGACGTTGACGACCTTCGGTTCGAGCGCCTGACGCCGGCTGAACGCGAGCAGATAGCTGGCGAGTTTCGCACCGCGATCGACGGCCACCAGCGCGTTGTCCATCCGCTGCGTCGCGCGCGCATTGCCTGCGACTTCGCGCGGAAGCAGTTGAAGGTTGCCGGAAATGACCTGAAGCAGATTGTTGAAATCGTGCGCGACGCCACCCGTCAAACGGCCGATCGCTTCCATTTTTTGCGCCTGCTGCAACGCGAGTTCCGCCTGCCGGAGCGCCTCGGCAGTTTCGCGATCCGCCGTCGTATCGCGACCGATCGCAAGCGTCACGCCGTCGCGTTGCGCGCCGGTCCAGTCGATCGTCGTATAGCCGCCGTCCTTGCGCAACACCCGCGATTCGACGCGAAACGACACCTCGTTGTCCTTGCGGGAAAGCTGTCCGGCACCGAATTTCGGCCAGTCGTCCCGATGCACGAGATCGACGATGCGCCGTTCGATCACGTCCGCCTCGCTCCAGCCGAGCAGGCTCAGAAACGCCGGATTGACCGACTGGAGCCGTCCTTCCGGACCGATCACGACCATTGCATCCACCGACAGCCGCCACATCCGGTTGCGATCCGCCGTGCGCGCTTTCACTTCGTCTTCGAGCGCCGCCGCGAACGCCTGCAACTTGCGTTCGGCGAACACCTTCGCGGTGGTTTCGACAACCGTGTCGAGCAGACCGGTGACGTTGCCGTGTTCATCGAAAACCGGGCTGTAGCAAAACGTAAAGTAAGTCTGCTCGACGACGCCGTAGCGGATCACTTCGAGCGGAAAATCTTCGATGAAGGTGGACTCGCCCGCGAGCGTGCGCTCGGCAATCGGCCCGATGACGTCCCACGCTTCGGCCCACACATCGCGGAACGAGCGGCCGAGCGCGAACGGCTTGCGGCCGAGGATCGGCACGAAAGCGTCGTTGTAGATCATCGTCAGTTCGCGGCCGACCGCGAGACACCCCGGAAAATTCGACGCCAGCACCATATTCGCCGCGACGCGCAGCGAAGCCGGCCACCGCTCGATCGGGCCGAGCGGCGTCGTGTGCCAATGATGCGTCCTGACGCGGTCGGCCATCGCGCCGCGCGCGTAGATCGGGATACCTGAAATGGGTGTGTCGTCCACAGCTGACCGTGTCCTGTGTTGCGAAGCCAGTGATTCGATGCCGCGATAGCCGGGGCTTTCATGTTCGAAGCACCGCGCCGGACAAAATTATCGCATCAACTTTTGCCCGGCACTTTCCGGCGCTCACGCGGGCTTTCGGTCCGTTCCCGCAGCAAGACCTGGTCCGAGCAGGCCAGAAAACCCTTGATCAGCCGGGCACGCGGCGACGCGCGATGCCACAGCACGCCGAAGCGGCGCGGTTCGGTCTGCACCGGCAACGCGAGTTTCGCGACCTCCAGATGCGTGGTCAGCGGCGACACGATATCCGGCACCAGCGACACCCCCAGCCCGCGATCGACCATCATCGCGATCGCCATCAGCGAGTTCAGCTCGAACAGTTCGTGCGGAACGATCTTCGCCGCCCGCAGATACTGGTCGGCCTGTTTGCCGCCGCCGAGCGACCGGTCGTAGCGGATAAACGGCTCGCGCGCGAGCAGATCGTGCGGATCGCGGCCGGCGAGTCGCGACGGCGCGAGCACGACGATCGGCTCCTCGCGCAGCAGGTGCCAGTCGTACGCTTTCGGCAACGCGAAAGCCGGATGCAGGCACACCGCGACGTCCACATCGCCGCGTTGCAGCGCTTCATACAGTTCCATCGACGTGCCGGCGCGAATCAGCACGTTCGCCTGCGGGAACGCGCTCGCGAATCGCGCCAGCACGTCCGGCACGAGGCTCAGCAACGCGGTGGTGATCGTGCCGATCCGCAGTTCCCCAGCCGCCACGCCTTCGAGCGCGAACGCTTTCAGTTCCCCGAACTCGCGCACCAGCCCGCGCGCCCGTTCGATCACGCGATAGCCCGCCTCGGTCGGCATCACCGTGCGGCCGGAGCGCACCAGCAACTCGACGCCCAGTTCGCGCTCCAGCGACTGAACCTGCTGTGCGACCGCGGCCGGCGTCACGCCGATCCGGCGCGCGGCTTCCGCCATCGAACCGCTATCGACGACGAGCAACAGATTGGCGAGAAAGGCGACGTCCATAACGATAGTTTATCTGTCGTTTGAAGATAGGTCTGGATAGTTTATCTAAATCCAGACGAGTTTTAGACTGGCTTCCAGTAAATCAAAGAATGGAACGGAGACATGAGAAGCAAACTGTTCGTGCCTGCCTCGCGACCGGAACTGTTCGCGAAGGCGCTGGCCAGCGCCGCCGATGCGCTGTCGTTCGATCTTGAAGACAGCGTCGCCGCCGAGCGCAAACCGCAAGCGCGCGCCGCGTTGCGCGAGTTGTTCCGTTCCGGTGACATCGGGCAGGCCGACCGCCGCAAAGTGCTGATCGTGCGCGTCAACGCAATCGACACCCCGCATTTCAGCGCGGATATCGACGCCGTCGCGCAGCGCGGCGTCGATCTGATCAATCTCCCGAAACCCGAAACCGCCGACGACGTGCGCGCCGCCGCGGCCGCGCTCGACAAGGCCGAAGCCGCCAACGGCGTGACCACGCCGATCCGTCTGCTGCTCAACGTCGAATCGCCGAAAGCGTTGCGCCACGCCGCCGAACTGGCCGCCGCGCATCCCCGCGTGGCGGGTCTGCAACTCGGCCTCGGCGATCTGTTCGAACCGCTCGGTATTGCGCGCCGCGAAGTCGCGGCGATCCAGCAGGCGATGTTCACGTTGCGTATCGCCGCCGGTGAAGCAGGCGTGTTCGCGTACGACTCGGCGTTCGCCAATATCAAGGATGAAGCCGGTTTTCGCGCCGAAGCGCAGCTCGCGCGGTCGATGGGCTTTCTCGGCAAGAGCTGCATTCATCCGGCGCAGATCGCGTTGGCGAACGAGGTATTCCGTCCGTCCGACGACGACATCGCGCATGCCGTGCGCGTCGTCGAAGCCGCGCGCGAAGCCGACGCCAACGGTATCGGCGCTTACGTGGTGGACGGCAAGATGATCGATCCGCCGTTCGTCGAACGTGCCCGCGCGCTGGTGCGCGACGCAGCGCGACTCGGCCTGCTCAGCGATGCGCAACGCAGCGCGCTGGCCGACGGCATCGCGCGCGACTGACACGCCGCGCCACGCCGCATCCCCCGACATAGCCATACCGATGGAGCCTCTCATGGAACGTTCGTCCCACTCATCCGAAGCCGCAGCAACGGGACCGTTGGCGGGGATTCGCGTGCTCGACCTGAGCGCCTATATTGCCGGCCCGTACGGCTGCACGCTGCTCGCCGATCAAGGCGCGGAAGTCATCAAGATCGAACCGCCGACTGGCGACAACCTGCGCAAGTATCCGTCCACGCTCGAAGCCGAAAGCCGCGCGTTTCTGGGCGTGAATCGCGGCAAGCGCGGCCTCGTGCTCGACCTGAAGCAGCCGGAAGCGCTCGCGGTCCTGATTAAGCTCGTGAAATCCGCCGACGTGCTGGTGCACAACTTCCGCCCGAACGTGCCCGCGCGTCTGGGCATCGCCTACGAGCAGTTGCGCGACGTGAATCCGCGCCTGATCTACTGCGCCGTTACCGGTTATGGCGATACCGGTCCGAACAAGGAAAAAGCCGGTTACGACCAGGTGCTGCAAACGATGAGCGGCATGTGTACGTTGCAGGGCAAGCGTGGCGGCCCGCCGGAGATCCTGTACGGGTCGGTGGTCGATTACTACGCGGCGGCAATGGTGGCCGCGGGCGTGTCGTCGGCGCTCTTCGAGCGCGAACGCAACGGCGCCGGACAGTATGTCGGCGTGTCGCTGCTGCGCAGCGCGTTGACGATGCAATCGGCACGGATGATCTGGGCCGACAGCGAACCGAAAGACGTCGGCCGCGATATGCGTTCCGGCGGCATCACCGGCATTCATCCGACCCGCGACGGCTACCTGTACATCTCCGCGAATACGCCGCATTTCTGGCAGGCGTTGTGCGAGAAAACCGGCCTCGACGCGCTCGCCACCAACGAGCGCTACGACACCGTGCGCAAGCGCGCGCAGCATTGCGACGAGATCGTGCCGCAATTGCACGCAGCGCTTCAGGCGCGCTCGGCGCCCGAATGGGAAGCGCTGTTCGGCGAAGCCGTGCCGTGCGCCGCCGCGCGCAGCATCGAGGATATGTTCGACGATCCGCAAGTGCTCGCCGAAGACATGGTCGCGACGTATCACTATCCCGGCGTCGGCACGTATCGCGGTTTCAAGCAGCCGATCCGTTTCAGCGCCACGCCCGGCCCCGAGCCGGTTGCCGCGCCCGCCTTCGGCCAGCATTCGACCGAGGTGCTGCGCGACGAAGGCTGGAGCGACGCCGAAATCGACGCGCTGCGCGCAACGCGCGCGGTACTCTGAGTTCAGGTTTCGGCGCACGGCAACCGCATCAGGACGGAGACGAACGATGGCAACGCCACAGACCCGATTGACCGCACCGGCCGGCGCGTGCGATGCGCACATGCACATTTACGATCGCCGTTTTATCGCGGACGGCGCGTCGCTGGCGGGCTTCCAGGAAGGCGCGAGCGTCGACGATTACCGTCGGGTACAGACCCGCATCGGCACGCAGCGCACCGTCGTCGTGACGCCGCGCATCTACGGCACCGACAACGCCGTCACGCTCGACGCGATCCGCCAGCTGGGTCATGACCGCACGCGCGGCGTCGCGGTGCTGTCGCCCGCCGTCACCGATACGCAACTCGCCGCGCTGCATGACGGCGGCATTCGCGGCATCCGTTTCACGCTGTACACGCCCGCGCATGCAGTCGTCACCTTCGAGATGGTCGAGCCGCTGGCGCGCCGTGTCGCGGAGCTTGGCTGGCACGTGCAACTGCATTGGACCGCAGCGCAGATCGTCGAGCATCAGGCGATGCTCGCGCGCCTGCCGTCGTCGATCGTGTTCGATCATCTGGCCCGCTTGCCGTTGCCCGAACGCACGTCGCATCCGGCCTACGACGTGGTGCGGCGACTCGCCGACAACGGCCGCGTGTGGGTCAAGCTGTCCGGTCCGTATCTCGACTCGGCACTCGGCCTGACCCACGGTTACGCCGATACGACGCCGACCGCGCGTGCATGGATCGATGCGTTGCCGACGCGCGTGGTGTGGGGCAGCGACTGGCCTCACGTCACCGAAACCCACAAGCCGGACGACGCCGATCTGCTCGATCTGCTCGGCACCTGGACGGGTGACGACGCCACCCGCCGACGCATTCTGGTCGACAACCCGGCCGCGCTCTACGGCTTCGCCACGGCGCAATGACACGCACTGAATCCCCCTGATCGACGCACGCCAAGAACGCGCGAAACACAATGAATCTCCGGAGACACGTATGAAAACCGCCGCCACGGCACCCCGCGTCCGCAAGACACGCTTTACGGAAGCGACCATCGCTTTCTTCGAACGGACCATTCCCGATCCGTTCGTGCTCGCCATTCTGATTACCGTCGTGGTCGCGGCGCTGTCGGTGTGTTTCGCGCCGCATGCGTCGGCGGGACGGCTGATCTCCGGCTGGTACAAAGGCTTCTTCGACATTCTGACCTTCGCGTTCCAGATCACGCTGATCCTCGTCACAGGTCACGCGTTCGCGCATGCGCCGCTGGTGCAGCGCGTCTTCAAGGCGCTGGTTTCGATCGCGCGTACGCCTGTTCAGGCGGCCGCGCTCACTTTCGTGCTGGTCGCGCTCGCGTCGTTTCTGAACTGGGGTTTCGGTCTCGTGGTCAGCGCGTTGCTCGCGCGCGAAGTGGCGAAGCGGATGCGCGTGGATTTCGCGTGGATCGTCGCAGCCGGCTTCTCCGGATGGGTCGTGTGGGCCAGTGGCATTTCGAGTTCGATCGCGCTTGCGCAATCCACGCCGGGCAGCGCGATGAACGTCGTGCAGAAGCTGACGGGCCAGGTGCTGCCGTTCGGCTCGACTGTGTTCACCAGCTTCAATCTGGTGCCGACCATCGTGATGCTGGTCGCGATGCCGTTCGTGTTCGCGTGGCTCAAGCCGCGCGACGAAGACGCCGTCGTGCTCGACACGGAGAAACATCCGGATGCGCCGCCGCGCGTGAAACCCCAGGGCAAGCTGAGCTTCGCGCGCTGGATCGAATACTCGTGGATCGGCAGTGCGTTTATCGGCGCGGTCGGTGTCGCGGTGCTGGTTGTGGCGCGCAGCGAACACATTGCGTTCACGGGCGTCAACGCGGTGATCTTCGTGATGTTCATCGCAGGCGTGATCCTGCACGGCTATCCGCTCGCCTATGCCGACGCCGTCAAGAACGCCGCGAAACAGACCGGTTCGATGATGCTTCAGTATCCGTTGTACGGCGGCATCATGGGCATGATGGACGCGACCGGTTTGCCCGACGTGATCTCGCACTTCTTCATCACGATATCGAATGCGCACACGCTGCCGTTCTGGAGCTATGTGTGCTCGCTGATCGTCACGTTCTTCATTCCGAGCGGCGGCGGTCACTGGGCCGTGCAAGGTCCGTTCGTAGTGCCGGCGGCGGTCGCGCTGCACGCGTCGGTGCCCGCAACGACAATGGCCGTCGCGATGGGCGAACAGGTGTCGAACATGCTGCAACCGTTCTGGGCCGCGCCGGTCGTCGCGATGGCCGGCATCGGCGTGCAACGCGTGCTCGGCTTTACGGTGATGACCTTCCTGGTCGGCGCGGTGGTCTACGGCGTCGCGCTGGTGCTGCTGGTCTAGCCAGACCTGCTCAAGACAATGAACGGAGACAAAGCCATGAAAGCAGCCGTTGCATCCGACGCCGCGACGCTCAAATCCGCGCCCGCGCGAACCTTCAAGGACCGCTGGTGGGCCGTGTTCGATCTGCGGATCGGCTCGTTGCCGCTGCCGGTGTATCTCGTGCTGGTGGCAGTGCTGGCCGCGATGACGATCCGCGGCAAACTCGCCGCGGACCTGCCGACCGGCATCGCGCTGGTCGCGGTCGGCGGCTTTACCTGCGCGGAACTGGCAAAGCGGATTCCGTGGATTCGCCATATCGGCGCGACGTCGATTTTCGCCGCATTCATTCCGTCGATGCTGGTGTACTACAAGCTGATGCCGTCGCCGGTCGTCAAGGCCGTCACCGACTTCACCAAACAGTCGAACTTCCTCTATCTGTTCATCGCCGCGATCATCGTCGGCAGCGTGCTGGGGATGGATCGCCGCACGCTGATCAAAGGCTTCGTGCGGATTTTCATTCCGGTCGCGGCAGGCTCGATCGCAGCGGCGTGCGTCGGCACCGGCGTCGGCGTTGCGCTCGGGCTGGATCTGCATCACGCGCTGTTTCTGGTGGTGGTGCCGATCATGGCGGGCGGCGTCGGCGAAGGCGCATTGCCGCTGTCGGCGGGCTACGCGCAGATCATGGGCGTCGAGCAGGGGCCGCTGTTCGCGCAGGTGTTGTCCGCGGTGATGCTCGGCAATATCGCGGCGATCTGCTGCGCGGGGCTGTTGAGCTACCTCGGCACGCGCAAGCCGTCGTGGACCGGCAACGGCCAGTTGACCGTCGCCACCCATGCCGACGATGCCGACATGCACAAGCCGCCGCTCGCGTTCGAGTTCGACGTCAGTTCGGTCGCGGCGGCGGGCGCGACGGCCATCGCGTTGTATCTGCTCGGGGTGTTGAGTCATCAACTGTTCGACTGGCCCGCGCCGGTCGTGATGCTGATTCTGGTGGTCGCGGCGCAATTGTTCCACGTCGTGTCGCCGCGCGTGCGGGGCGGCGCGCGCTTCATGTACGGCTTTTTCTCGACCGCCGTCACGTATCCGCTGATGTTCGCGATCAGCGTCGCGATGACGCCGTGGGGCGAAATCGTCACCGCGTTTCACTGGGTCAATATCGTCACCGCCGTTTCGACCGTGCTGACGCTGGTGGTGACGGGCTTTTTCGTCGGCCGGTTGATCGGCATGTACCCGGTGGAAGCCGCGATCGTCAACGCGACACATAGCGGACTCGGCGGCACCGGCGATGTCGCGATCCTGACGGCGGCGAACCGGATGGAACTGATGCCGTTCGCGCAGATCGCGACGCGCATCGGCGGCGCCGTCACCGTGATGGTGGCGCTGGCCGCGTTTGCGTGGATCCACTGACGGATCTGCCTCATCCCTATTACATCATCATTTCAATTTAAAAAAACGATGCCTCGCCAACGTTTGCGCTGAAAGCCGCATGTCGGTCCGCTATCAATCTCACCGGATTTTTGCCGTAAAGCAGTGACCGAGGAATCACCGCCGGCGGGTCGAAGCACAACAACATGCGACCAGCCGAACGGGTTCAAACGATCGCTTTTCGAAAAGCGGCGTGCGTTCTGGAATTTCGTTGATGGTTGGGAAGCGCCTTTGGATCGAGTCGAAGCTGCCGCACGGCTTCGCGTGCCCGCTCGCCATGTGTCGCGCCGATGGTTATCCACGGTCGTCGTCCTGCACGCGCCGGAGACGCCGATGAACGCCGCCGACGACGCCATTGCGCAAGACGAGGCGACCTATCAGCGCCTCGTGCAAAGCATTACCGACTACGCGATCTATATGCTCGACGTCGACGGTATCGTCACGACGTGGAATGCCGGCGCGCAGCACGCGAAGGGCTATACCGCCGCCGAAATCATCGGCAAGCATTTCTCGTGCTTCTATTCGACCGCGGACCGGCTCGCCAATCTGCCCGGCGAGAATCTCGACATCGCGCGACGGACCGGCAAGCACGAGTCCGAAGGCTGGCGTGTGCGCAAGGATGGCGGACGCTTCTGGGCGCACGTGGTGCTCGACGCGTTGCGCGATGAAGACGGCCGGCTGTTCGGTTTCGCGAAGATCACCCGCGACTGCACCGGACAGCGTCTGATGATGGAGAAATCGCGCGAGCACGAACGGCGCTTCCGCTATCTGGTTCAAAGCGTCACCGACTACGCGATCTACATGCTCGACACGAACGGCATCGTGTCGAACTGGAATGCGGGCGCCGAACGCGCGAAAGGCTACAAGGCGCGCGAGATCGTCGGGCGTCATTTCAGTTGCTTCTACACGCCCGAAGACCGCGCCGCCGGTATGCCCGCCCGCAGTCTTGCCACCGCGCTCGGCGCGGGCAAACACGAAACCGAAGGCTGGCGCGTGCGCAAGGACGGCACGCGGTTCTGGGCGCACGTCGTGATCGATCCGATCTACGACGACGACGGCGAACTGTTCGGCTACGCAAAAGTCACGCGCGACCGCACCGAAGCGCGCAACCTCCAGCAACTGACCCGCGACCACGAACGGCGCTTCCGTCTGCTCGTCGAAGGCGTCACCGATTACGCGATCTACATGCTCGACACGAACGGCATCGTGTCGAACTGGAATGCGGGCGCGCAACGCGCGAAAGGCTATACCGCGAGCGAGATCGTCGGGCGTCACTTCTCGTGTTTCTACGATCCCGAAGACCAGACGCGCGGCTTGCCGCAACTCGGTCTCGACACGGCGCGCGCTGCCGGCCGCTTCGAAACGGAAGGCTGGCGCGTGCGCAAGGACGGCACGCGTTTCTGGGCGCACGTGATCATCCAGCCGATCTACGACGACGCCGCGAAGCTGTTCGGTTACGCAAAAATTACCCGCGACCGCAGCGAGCAACGCAAGAATTCGTTGAAGCTGGCCGAGACCACCCGCAACCTCGACCTCGCGCTCGACAACATGTTGCAGGGCATCTGCCTGTTCAATCGCCACGGCCGTCTGGTGCTGTGCAACGACCAGTTCGCGCAGATCCTGTCGATTCCCGTCGAGCGGTTGAATCCGGGCGCGCGTCTGCAATCGGTGCTGCGCGAAATCTGCGCGATTGCGCGGCCTCTGGTGTCCGATCACGCGGAATCGGCGCGCGCGCTGCGGCGTCATCTGCTGGTCGCGCTCGCGCCGAACTCACGTCAAACCACGGTCGAATTCACGCATCTCGAACGCAATGTGCTGATCGTCACGCGCATGCTGTCGCACGGCGGCTGGGTGTCCACCATCGAGGACATCACCGAGCGCCGCGACAGCGAACGGCGCATCGCCTATCTCGCGCATCACGATCCGCTGACCGGCCTGCCGAACCGGACCAGCTTCCACGAGCATCTGCGGCATCTGCTCGAACGCCGCACGCCGCATGCGTCGTGCGCGCTGATGTATCTCGACCTGGACCGCTTCAAGGCCGTCAACGACACGCTCGGCCATCACGTCGGCGACGAACTGCTGCGCGCGGTGGCGAGACGGCTATCGGGCATCCTGCGCGGCGGCGATCAACTCGCGCGCCTGAGCGGCGACGAATTCACCATCGTGCTGTCGTCGTGCGCGAACGTCGAGCAGGCGTCCTCGCTCGCGGATCGGTGCGTGCGTCAACTGACGCAGCCGTTCGAGATCGCGGGCAACGAAGTGACGGTGGGCGTGAGCATCGGCATCGTGATGTGCACGCCCGGCAGCGCCGATGTGGACACCATCCTGCAGCAAGCCGATCTCGCGCTGTACAAGGCCAAACGCGAAGGCCGCAGCGGTTATCGTCTGTACGAACACGGGATGAACGACCCGCTGCGGATGCGTAACAAGCTGGAGGACGACCTGCGCCACGCGTTGCGGAACGGCGAATTCGACTTGCATTACCAGCCTATCGTCGATGCGAAAACCGGCGTGACGACGGCGTGCGAGGCGCTGTTGCGCTGGCGTCACGCGGACTACGGCAACGTGTCGCCCGCCGAATTCATTCCGGTTGCCGAAGAACGCGGCCTGATGCCGGAAATCGGTGAATGGGTATTGCGGCGCGCGTGTCGCGATGCGGCCGACTGGCCGTCGCCGATTCGCGTCAGCGTGAACGTGTCCCCCGCTCAACTGATCTACGACGACTTCGCGCAAATCGTCGCGGCGGCGTTGCGTGAATCCGGTTTGCCCGCGCAACGGATGGAACTGGAGATCACCGAAACGGCGTTCCTCGAACACTCGGACACGTCGCGCAAAGTGTTGACCGCGTTGCGCTCGCTCGGCGTCGGCGTGGCGATGGACGACTTCGGCACCGGCTATTCGTCGCTGAGTCTGTTGCACGGGTTTCCGTTCACGCGTATCAAGATCGACCGGAGCTTCGTGCAGGGCCTTCGCCAAAATCCGAAATCCGACGCGATCGTTCGGGCCATCGCGGGTCTGTGCGAAGACCTCGGGATTGCAACCATCGCGGAAGGGGTCGAAAAAGACGAACAGCGCGACGCGCTGATTGCGCAAGGATGCTCGGAATTGCAGGGATTTCTGATCGGCCGGCCGATGCCGCTCGCCCAACTGAAGCGATGCTGGCAGCGTCACGCGATGCAGTGCAACATGCCAGGCTCGCCAATTGCTTACATCGGAGGAGAAAACCTTTAAGCGGGCGACGCCGATGGCCTTAAAAACGCCGCCGGCGCTGCCTGAACCGATTGACGCGCGCATCGCGCGTGTAACCGGAAAGGCCCGCGAAGGCCGTAAAAATCAGAACGACTTGCAAAACTTACCGCGGCTAGATGACATGTATTCACTTCTGTTGGTCGACGATGAGCCGGACATTCTTGCGGCCTGGCAATTCATCCTCACCTCGGAGGGCTATGACGTGCGCTGCGCGCACAACGGCGCGGAAGCGCTCGATACCCTGAAAGTGCATCTGCCCGATCTGGTCATCACCGACTGGACCATGCCGACGATGAACGGCGCCGAACTGTGCAGGCGCCTCGGCGCGGAGCCGCGCCTCACGACCATTCCGGTGCTGGTGCACAGCGCCGTGCCACTGGGCGACAGCATGCATCCGACATGGACGCGCTTTCTGCAAAAGCCGTGTCCGCTGCCGCTGTTTCTTTCGACCGTCGGTCAACTTTGCGCCGAACAGCGGGCCGCGCGCCGCGCACGGCTGCGCCTCGTCGCTAACGGGCGGGCGGCGGGCGGCTTCTAGCCGGTCCCGCGCGGTCGCGCCGATTTTCTGCGAACGCTCAACTTCCGTCGCAAGCCAGGCTATATTTTCGCCATGGACAACAACGAACAACTTCCGGAGATCGTCGCCAACTGCGACCAGGAACCGATTCACGCGCTGGGCTTTATCCAGCCGCACGGCGCGCTGCTCGGATTCGACCGCGACGGCCGCCTGCTCGCCAGGAGCGCGAACGCGACGGAATGGCTCGGACCGTTGCCGGAGCTCGGCGAACCGGTCACCGACGCGCATCTGAGTCCGCTGTCGCGGCAAACGCTGCGGGCGGCGCTGGCCGATCCCCATATGCCGCTTGAAAGCGTCGAATGCAAAGGCGTGCGCGGCGACCGTTTCGACCTCGTTCTTCACTGGTCGGGCGAGATGCTGATTGCCGAGTTCGAGCAACTGGCCCTCAACACACCCGCGGCCTCGCAATTCGCGTTGTACGCACAACGCGCGATCCAGCGTCTGCAAGCGAACGATTACGCCGACCCCGCCTCGCTGCTGCAAGCCACCGCCGAAGCGATCCGTGCAATGACCGGCTTCGACCGCGTGATGGGCTACCGGTTTCTGCTCGACGGCAGCGGCGAAGTGCTGGGCGAAGCGCGACGCGACGATCTACCGCCGTACATGCATCAACGCTATCCGGCGGGCGACATTCCCGCGCAGGCGCGGCGTCTGTATGTGCTCAATCCGATCCGCCAGATTGCATCGGTCGATGCGCCGCCGGTGCCGATCGAACCGCCGCTGCATCCACGCACCAACGGTGCGTACGATCTCAGCTATTCGGTGTTGCGCAGCGTGTCGCCGATTCATATCGAGTACCTGAAGAACATGGGTGTCGGTGCGTCGATGAGCGTATCGATCATCGTCAACGGCAAGCTGTGGGGACTGTTCGCGTGCCATCACATGACGGCGTACCGCGCCTCGCATGCGGTGCGGCTGTCGTGCACCGTGCTGACCCAGGTGGTGTCGATCCTGATCGCGCAGATCGAAGCCCGGCAACGCGCGCTCAACGAGCGGCGCGTGCATGAACTGCGCACCCAGATCGCGTCCGAACTGATGCAGGCCGACGATCCGCTCGCCGGACTCGCGGTCGCCGCGCCGGAAGTCGCGTCGTTGCTCGCCAGCGAAGCAGTGATGGCGATCGTCGATCGGGAAGTGATTGCCCTTGGCCGTGCGCCCGTGGCCGACAAGGACAGCCTGTGGGCGCTCGCGGAGCATATGGCGAACTCCCGGCAGGACTTGCTCGCCACGTCGTCGCTGTCGGCCGATCTGCCGACGCTCGGTCCGCTCCGCACGCTCGACGGCGACGCCGCAGGCTGCCTCGCGATCCAGATGCTCGGCGATGCGCGGATCACGATCGTCTGGTTGCGCGACGAACTGGTCGAAACCATCAACTGGGCAGGACCGCCCGACAAGGTCATCGCCAGGGGGCCGAACGGCGTACGCCTGACGCCGCGCGGGTCGTTCGAAGTGTGGAAGCAGACCGTGCGCGGCCGTAGTCGTGAATGGACCGAAATGGACCAGTTCGCCGCACGCGAGTTGAAAGCGATTCTTCAGGATGTCGCGCTTCACCGGATGCGCGAGGCGGAACGCGCGCGGACCACCTTGCTCGCCACGCTCGGCCACGATCTGCGCAACCCGTTGCAGGCGATCAACATGGCCGTGCAACTGATGGGCCGCGGCCTCGCGACCAGCAACGACACGGCGAAGCGCGTCGAGGGATCGACGCGGCGCATGCAGTCGCTGATCAACTACATTCTCGATGTCAGCCGGATCCGCTCCGGCGTGGGTCTGGGTCTGAGCCGCGAGCAGGTCGGACTAAAGGATCTGCTGGAATCGACGGTCGAACAGAACCGGCTGACGCATCCCGGCATCACGATCACCACGCAATGGGCCGACGATCTCGGTCAGGCGTTCGTCGATCAGGACCGCTTCCACCAGGCGCTCGGCAACCTGATCAGCAACGCGCGGCAACATGGCGACATGAAGTATCCGATCGAGCTGATCGCGCACCTCGACGACGCATCCACTACGATCGAAGTGCGCAATCGCGTGATCGCCAAACCGGCGATGCCGTTCGAACGTCTGACCGATCCGTTCAAGAGCGGCTCGCTAGGCAATCCGAACAATCGCGGCGGGCTCGGACTTGGCCTGTATATCGCCAGCGCGATCGTCAAAGGGCATGGCGCGGAACTCAGCGGCAATTTCACCGAGACAGAAGCGCGAATCCGGATTGCGCTGCCTCGCTAAGCGTGAGCGGAACGCCGACCGTGCGACACGCCCGGTCAGTCATGCACCGCATCCGCTCAATGCTGCGCACCGCCTGCGCCCGCACCCGCACCGATCGCATTCAGTTCCGCGAGCACGGCATCGGACAGCCGCAGTTGCGCGGCCTGCATGTTCTCCCGCAAATGCGCAACCGACGACGTGCCTGGAATCAGCAGGATATTCGGCGAGCGATGCAGCAGCCACGCCAGCGCGACCTGCATCGGCGTGGCGTCGAGCGTCTGCGCCAGCGTCGATAGCGCGGACGACTGGATCGGCGTGAATCCGCCGAGCGGGAAGAACGGCACGTACGCAATGCCCTTCGCCGCGAGTTCGTCCAGCAGTGCGTCGTCGCCGCGCTGCACGAGGTTGTACTGGTTCTGCACGCACACGATCTCCACGATCTGCTGCGCTTCGGCCACTTGCTTCGACGTGGCGTTGCTCAGGCCGATATGCCGGATCAAGCCCTTGCGTTGCAGTTCGGCGAGCGCCGTCACCTGTTTCGCGATCGGCCCTTCGCTCGGCGCGTGGATGTCGCCCATGATCCGCAGATTGACGACGTCGAGCGACTCGATGCCGAGATTGCGCAGATTGTCGTGGACGCTGCGTTCGAGATCCGCCGGTTCGAACGCGGGCAGCCACGCGCCGTCGTTGCCGCGCATCGCACCGACCTTGGTCACGATGGTCAGCGCGTCCGGGTACGGATGCAGCGCTTCGCGAATGATCTGGTTGGTCACGTGCGGCCCGTAGAAGTCGCTGGTGTCGATATGATCGACGCCCAGCGCGACCGCTTCGCGCAATACGGCGAGCGCCGCGTCACGATCTTTCGGCGGTCCGAACACGCCCGGCCCGGCCAGTTGCATCGCGCCGTATCCGAGGCGATTGACCGACCGTCCGCCGAGCAAATACGAAGAAGCGGGCGAGCCGGATCCGGCGACGTTGGATGGTGACATTGCAGTTCTCCTTGATTGAACGTGCCATTGCGCAGTGCAGTGAACGTGAAACCAGTATGGCGGGGATTGCGCTGTTTAAAAATCCCATCTAGATTGCACGGGTTGTTTAACAAATTGAACAATCACGATGGAATTGAACGATCTTGCCGCGTTCGTCTCGGTTGCGCGCGCGGGCGGCTTTCGCGATGCGGCGCGAATCGGCGGGGTGTCGCCGTCGAGTCTGAGCATCGCCGTGCGCCGGCTCGAAGCGAAGCTCGGACTGCGTTTGCTGAACCGCACCACCCGCAGCGTCGCGCCGACCGAAGCCGGGTCGCGCCTGCTGGACACGCTCACGCCGTTATTCAGCGAAATGGAAGCCGCGCTCGACGTGCTGAACGGCTTCCGCGAAACGCCGACCGGTACGCTGAAGCTGAACGTACCGTCGAGCGCCGCGCGGATCGTGCTGCCCGGCGTGATCGCGCCGTTTCTGAAAGCCTATCCGGACATCCGCGTCGAAGTCGTCGTGGAAGACGGCTTCGTCGATGTGCTGTCGATCGGTTGCGACGCCGGAATCCGCTACGACGAGAAGCTCGAACAGGACATGATCGCTTTGCCGATCGGTCCGCGCTTGCAACGCTTCGCCACCGCTGCGTCGCCCGCGTATCTCGACGCACGCGGCCGCCCCGGGCATCCACGCGACCTGCTGGATCACGCGTGCCTGCGTGGCCAGTTCGCAGGCGGCGCGATGCCCACGTGGATTTTCGAGCACGACGGCGAAGTGGTCCGGCTCGATCCATCGGGACCGCTGCTGGTGCGTCCCGGCGCTGCGATCGATCTCGCGGTCAGCGCGGCTGTCGCGGGCGTCGGCGTGATTCATCTGTTCGAGGACATGTTGCGCGCGCATCTCGACAGCGGCGCGCTGGAGCCGATTCTCGAACCGTGGTGGCAACCGTTTTCGGGGCCGTTTCTCTACTATCCCGGACGGCGTCATCTGCCCGCGCCACTCCGCGCATTCGTCGATTTCCTGAAGGCGCAAGAAACGGCGTGAGCAACGCGCGAACCGACGCGCTGCGCGGCTTCGTCGAATTCATGCAGCGCATCATGAATGACCGCTAAAATCCGGACGAGTCTGAACTGAATGGAAACGCACACATGGCGGAACACAACACACTGTCCGGCACGAATCGCTGGTTGATGGACCTGGTCAAGGCCGGTGAAGCGGCAATTGCGGCGTCGGAAGACTGCGCGGCGCACACCGACCCGGCGAGCGACATTTCGATGCTGCTGAATTCGCAACGCGAACTGGTTCGCGGCGATGTCACGCGGGTTCGCGCGAAGCTGGCGGCGTTGACGCCGGTTACGCAAGCGGAGCGGCAATTCGCGGTGACGTTCGACCGGCGCTTCTGGAAAACCGGCACGTTCGTTTATCCGATGTCGGTCTTTCTCGATCCGGCGCATCAGTTTTCAGCGCAACAGGTTCAGCAGGTTCAGACACTGAATATCGGTGAAAGCGTCGATCTCGGCGATGGCCGAACGGTAATGCGCCAGCAATAACCACACCGGCGCGACGAATCCGGATTCGCGCGCCCGCTTAAAACGGCTTTAAGCCAACCGGTATCAACGGCGATATTTTTTCGATCTGAAGGCCTGCCCGAAAAAAATTATCTTTTCAGGTTCGCATTCCGATTCGACACCCCAATCCGCTTCAGCACGTCAATATCACAGCAATTGGCGTGCGCGGTCCACTCGACTATTCCTTCGGTTACTTGCCAGCCGCTTGCCGGTTGCCTGATCCGCCGAGCTGCAGGCGCACACCTCAAAGCCCGCCGACATTCCACCTCGCGCATTCCCTTATCGTATTTCACGCAGCTTGCTCTAAACTGCGCACTCCATTATCGTTATTCGCATTGAATCCAGATGACCGGAATTCGCCGAATAACCGGTTAATTCAACGACAACATAAAAACCCGAAATCAATCGATAACCGCACAGGCCAATGCGAATAGTGTGTCACTTCGCTACCGGAAAACCGCGCGAAGCTGCCAATAACCATTAATCGAGCTTTTGTGAAAGCCACGGACCATGCAAAGCCACTACAACCTCGGCTTCGTCGCCTTTTCGCTGATCGTCGCGACGCTTGCTTCCTACACCGCACTCGATCTCGCTGACCGGCTCTCGCTGCTCGCCTATGCGCGCTCGCGACAGATCTGGCTCGCGGGCGGCGCACTGGCGATGGGCTTCGGTATCTGGTCGATGCACTTTATCGGCATGCTTTCGTTTTCGATGAGCATCCCGGTCGGCTACGACTTCGCGATCACCTGTTACTCGCTCGCGATCGCCATTCTGGTCTCGTGGTTCGCGCTGCAGATCGTCACGCGCGAGCGGCTGAAACTGTCGCATCTGGTCGCGGGCGGCGTGCTGATGGGTCTGGGTATCGCCGGCATGCATTACGTCGGCATGGCCGCGCTGCTGATGAACCCGGCGATCCACTACGATCCGACGCTGTTCGCGCTGTCCATCGTGATTGCCATCGCCGCATCGACAGCGGCGTTGTGGCTCGCGCACACGCTGCGCGGCACGGATCAGCAGCACCTGATGCCGAAGCGGATCGGCGCGGCATGCGTGATGGGAATCGCGATCGCGGGCATGCACTACACCGGCATGGCAGCGGCGGACTTCGCGCCCGGTTCGATATGCGGCGCGGCCAGCGCCGTGAAACCGCAATGGCTCGCGGCGGCCGTGATTCCGTTCGCGCTCGCGATTCTGATCGTCACCTTGCTGCTGTCGCGACTCGATGCGCGCGCCGCGTTTCTGGCGACGTCGGTGGCGCGCCTCAACGATCAGATCGACCGGATGCGCGACTCGACGCATTGATCCGTGCCGCCCGGTCGCCCGGCCGGGCCGTGTCCGTAATCGAGTTCTGCGACGCGTTCTGCAACGCGTCGTGCCGATGCGTTAAAGTCGTCGCGAATGCGGTGCCATCTGCGGCGCCGCGCCAAAGCCGACCGGCAAAAAACATCACGGACCACGGGCACCATACAATGACCAAGCTTTCGACGGCGAAAGGCCGGATCGCATTTTTCGCGGCATGGTCGATGTTGTTAGCAGGCAGTCAGACACCCGCACTCGCACAGACCACGAACCCGCCGGCCGCGCACGCCAGCGCATCGATGGCGTCGGTATTCGCGCCGAGCGGCACACTGCGCGCGTCGATCAATCTCGGCAATCCGGTGCTCGCGACACTCGATCCGCAGACCGGCAAACCAGTCGGCGTATCCGTCGATCTCGCCACCGAATTCGCCAGGCGGCTCGGCGTGCCGCTGCAACTGGTCGCGGTGAAATCGGCGGGGGCGTCGGTTGAAAACGTGAGTCAGGACAAGGCCGATATCGGCTTCTTCGCGGTCGATCCGAAGCGCGGCCAGGACATCGGCTTCACGCAACCGTATGTGCTGATCGAAGGGTTCTATCTGGTTCACGACGACTCGCGGATCAAGACCAACGCGCAGGTCGATCAACCCGGCGTCACGGTGGCGGTCGGCAAAGGCAGTGCGTACGATCTGTTCCTCACGCGCGAACTGCATCGCGCCACCATCGTGCGGATTCCAACTTCCCCCGCCGTGGTTCAGGGCTTTCTCGACCAGCATCTGAGCGTCGCCGCGGGCGTCAGGCAGCAGCTCGAACAGGACGCATCGAAAGCCGGCGGCTTGCGCTTGCTCGATCAGCGCTTCATGGTGATTCGCCAGGCGATGGGCGTGCCGAAAGCAAAGGGCGACGACGCGGCGGCCTATCTGTCGGCGTTCGTCGAAGAAATGAAAAGCTCGGGATTTGTCGAAGCGTCGCTGGCGCGCCATCACATCGCGGGCGCAGCGGTTGCAAAGCCAGGCGACTGACTGGATCAGGCCGTTGTCGCAATGTCGATGCAGCGAACCGCCGGACGGCGGCGCTGCGGAGAAAACCAGCTAGCCAGACTGCCGTGGCAGCGTCGGCAGACTCGCCCGACGCCGCCACGGCATGCCACGATCAGAACTTGTGGATGATGCCGACGCCTGCAGCAAACTGGCTGCGCGACGACGACGGTGCACTGTTCTGGCCGTCGCCGATGTCGGCGGTTGCGCTGATGATGTTACCCGCGCCGTTCGTACCCAACGTCTGACCGCCCGCACGTTGATACGCCTCGAGCGCGTACAGGCCGGTGCGCTTGGAGAGGCTGTAGTACTGCGACAGGTTGAACTGCTGGTAGCGCGCCGAACTCGTGATGCCGTTCGATTGCGTTGCGCGCGTGTAGCTGTAACCCGCGGCCAGATCCAGCGCCGTCAACGGCTTGAAGTGCAGCACAGCGCCACCGGTGTTGAAGATAGCCGTGTTGCGGAACTTCGAGTTGATGCCCGGGATGTACTGCACGTTCGAATACGAGAACGACACGTCCCACTGCGAGTTGAACGCGTAGCCGCCCGTCACCGCCACGCGCTGTTGCGCCTGCGCCGTCGAGTAGCCGTTGTTGATGCCCGACACGCCCGCTTCGGCACCTGCGTTCGACGTGGTCGAATCCGCACCCCACGCGCCGCCGCCCGACGTCGAGTTGTTGATGCGCTGGAAGCCGGCTGCGATGCCGACCGGACCGTTCAGGTACTGGATCCCCGCGCTCCACGTCGAGCCTGCGTTCAGACGACCGGCCACACCGCCCAGCGAGTACGAACCGCTGACCGTCAGACCGTGCATGCTCGGCGACGTGTACACCAGCGAGTTGTTCGCGCGGTACAGCGTATCGAGCGAATCGATATCGCCCGGGTGCGCGCCGTATGCGCCCGTCAGCCACGTGGTTGGGCTATACGGTGCGAGCATCGTGTAATACGACGTGTACTGACGGCCGGCCGTGAACGTACCGTAGTTCGCGTTGGCGATACCGACATAAGCCTGGCGGTTGAACGCGAGACCTGACACCGATTGCGCACCCGTCGCGCTGTTGAAACCTTCTTCGAGCTGGAAGATCGTCCGCGTGCCGCCGCCGAGATCTTCGCTGCCCTTCAGGCCGAAGCGGCTACCGGCCCAGATGCCGTTGACCATCTTCACGACCGAACGGCCACCGGCTGTCGCGCCGAGCGACGCCTGGCTGCTTTGATAGCCGATCCCTGTATCCACGATCCCGTACAGCGTCACGCTGCTCTGCGCATGCGCGCCGAGGGCGACCAGCCCAAGGGCCGAGGTTACTAGTGCCTTTTTCATTTCTGCTCCTCTGTGAAAAATTATTCTTGCTCTGGTTCGGCGCGGCATCGAAGCCGCGTCCGGGTTCGCGGGGTCAATAAACAGGGTGGCCGTTGATGATGCTCGGCAGCCACGTCGAGAACATCGGTACGTACGTAACGATATTGATTGCACTGAAAATCGCGAGGTAATACGGCCACGCGACTTTCGTCGTCTCGCCGATCGACACATTGCCGATCGCACAACCGATGAACTGCACCGAGCCGATCGGCGGGTGAACGAGACCGAGCGCGCAATTCAGCAGGATCATGATGCCGAACTGCACCGGGCCCACGCCGCTATGCATCGCCATCGGCAGGAACAGCGGCGTCGTGATCAGGATGTGCGCCGCCATATCGACGAAGGTGCCGAGGAAAATCTGGATCAGGTTGATGTACAGCAGCATTAGCCACGGAATCGAAGTCGCGCCGTCGAGCAAACGTTCGATTGCATCCGGAATCTCCAGATACGCCATCTGGTAACGCAGCATGTTCGACACGCCGATCAGCAGCAGCACCACGCCGGTGGTTTTCGCGGCCCGCGACAGCGCGACGAACAGCTTCTTCGCGGTCATGGTCCGGTACACGACGATGGTCAGCACCAGCGAATAGATCACCGCGATCGCGGCTGCTTCGGTAGCCGTCGCAATGCCTTTGGCCACACACACCAGAATGATCGCGATCACCATCAGGCCAGGCAGCGCGCCGAGGAACGTGCGGCCCACCGCGAACCAGCCGGGGAAGCGTTGCACCGCCGTCGAGCCGTCGGGGCGACGCGGATAGCCGTAGCGCACCGCTTGCCAGTACGCGGCGATCAGCACGAAGCCCATCACCCACAGCACCGGCAGCAAGCCCGAGAACAGCAGGTCGCCGATCGACACGCCGCTCAGTTGATGACCGTTCAGCGTTCCCGTGATGCCCTGCGCGGCGAACGCGTAGATGATCATGTTGGTCGACGTCGGCATCAGCGCGCCGGCCAGCGACGAGTGCGTCGTCACGTTGACCGCGTAGGCCGCGCTATACCCTTCGCGCTTCATCAACGGAATCACCACGCCGCCCATCGCCGACGTATCGGCGGTCGGCGAACCGGACACGCCGCCGAACAGCGTGCACGCGACCACGTTGGCCATCCCGAGGCCACCGCGAAAGTGACCGACGGTTGCTTGCGCGAAGCGCAGGATGCGATCGGCGATACCGCCGTGCAGCATCAGTTCGCCGGAGAAGATGAAGAACGGCACCGCGAGAAACGAGAATGCGTTCATCCCCGAAATCATCGACTGCATCGCGGTTGCCGCAGGCAGGCCTTCGTACAGGTACGTCATGACGCACGAGAGGCCCAACGCAAACGAAACAGGAACCCCGAGAACGAGGAAGACGAGGAAGCTAACAGCGAGAATGGCAAGTTCCATGATTGCTCTATTTGTGTTTCGGTGCGAAAAGGTTCAGCAGATGTTCGAGCGAGAACAGGATGATGCAAACCCCGGCGATCAGCGGAATGCAGTAACGCAGCGCTTCGGGCAAACCGAGAATGGGAATCTTGTCTTCCATCGTGGTCTCGGCCATTTGCAGGCAGCCGAACAGCATCGCCACCGCGAATGCGATCAGGCACAGATGCTGGAACGCTTCGACGACGACCCGGCCTTTGGGCGGCAGACTCTTGACCAGCGAATCGAGTCCGATATGACCGCTCTCGCGCACTTTCAACGCTGCGCCGAACATCGCGATCACGATCACCAGCAGCAAGGCGATGGGCTCGACGTAGTCGGGTGCGTCGCTGAATACGTAGCGCATCACGACGCTGTAAAACACCATCAGACTGAGTCCGGCAAGACTCAGCGACGCCACGATCATCAGCAGGCGAAACAGAAAATCATTGGGACGTTTGATGAATCGCATTGACCCCATC
The DNA here is from genome assembly GCF_028283785.1 of Paraburkholderia sp. Classification (GTDB taxonomy): domain Bacteria; phylum Pseudomonadota; class Gammaproteobacteria; order Burkholderiales; family Burkholderiaceae; genus Paraburkholderia. The sequence goes on from NZ_JAPWKB010000005.1 coordinate 342,723, forward strand.
CTTGCGTAAGACGGACTTTTTTATATTCAGGATTCTTTTTGCGCAACCGCCCGGAGGCGGCCGCGCACGCGGAAAGCCAGGCAAATTGCTCTGCCTGGCGTGTCGCTGCTAGTGCGTTGCTTCTGCTTACTTGACGGCCTGGATTTCGTCGACCAGCTGCTTCATTTGCGGCGTCTTTTCGTACTTGGTCCACACCGGCTGCATGGCCTTCACGAATGCCGCACGATCGACCTGCGACGACGCGAGGATGGTCGCGCCGCCCTTCGTGACCGTCTTGGCCGCGTCGGCTTCACGCGCGGTCCACAGCTTCTGGTAGTAAGGCACGGAGTCGGCGGCGGCCTTCTTGATGATGTCCTGCTCTTGCGGCGTCAGCGTGTCCCAAACCTTCTTCGAGAACACCAGCACTTCCGGCGTCATCGAATGCTGCGTTTCGGAGTAGACCTGCGCGACTTCGAAGTGCTTGGTTTCTTCGTAAGACGGCAGGTTGTTTTCAGCAGCGTCCACCAGACCCGTTTTCAGGCCCGTATAGACTTCGGCGAACGGCATCGGCGTAGGCGTGCCGCCCATTGCCTTGATCTCGTCGACCATCAGGTCGGACGGTTGCACGCGCACCTTCAGGCCTTTCATGTCAGCCGGCGAATGGATCGCCTTCTTCGTGTAGATGGAACGCGCGCCGCTCTCGTAGAACGTCAGCGCGATCATGCCCTTGGCCTTGAACGCGTCGAGAATCTTCTGGCCTTCCGGGCCGTACATCACCTTGCGGAAATGATCGATGTCACGGAACAGGAACGGCAGCGACGGGATCATCGATTCCGGCACGATTTCGTTGAACGCCGCGCCGTTTGCGCGCGTCATGTCGAGTGCGCCGATGCGAACCTGGTCGATCGTGTCGTTTTCCGAACCCAGTGCGCTATTGCCGAACACCTTCACCGAATCCTTGCCGCCGGTTGCCTTGTTGATCTCCTCACCCATGTACTTCACGGCCATATTGGTCGGATAGGTGTCGCTGTGCACGTCGGCGACGCGGAACGTGCGTGCGTGCGCTGCGCCGGTGCTGAATGCCAGTGCAGCGGCCGCGACGAACATCGAAACATGGGAAGAAGCGAACTTCGTTTTCATCGTGACATTCCTTGAAAGATGGATCACCCGGCGATCCGGATGCTTCGGCTTAGTTTTAATGCGTCACTGAGGCTTGAGAGGGATCACTTGCCGCCGGTTCTACGTCCCCCGAACAGTTGGCAATCCTCTCCGACAACCCGACTCGTCCAGCCTTGGCCTGGCTGACATGCATCGCCGCGTGCGTGCGGAATGCATGAACGATGACGCTGTCTCCATCGCGTATCGTTAAACTCGTCTGTTGTACGACAACGTATGAAAGTTTATAAAACGAGGTCTAAGTTGTACAGCCGGTATTTACCCGCACGCCAACTGTAAGGCGTCATAGATACCGATTGAAATACTGGGAAAATCAGCGTCGAGAAAGGCTTCACGCGCGATAAACGGCGTGGCCATACTGGCTCCATCACGCTGGATCAGCGCGGAAGGCCAACGTAGTGCCAGCGCGTTGTTGTACGACGAGTGATGAATTAATCAGGTAAACGGAGATAACGACCGGACGCCAGCGCCCGGTCGTTTGCGACGCGGCTACGCGTGAAGCGTGCCGGCGTATTCCGGTTCGGGCAGCCCGGTGACGCCCGGGCGCAACGCGAACAGATGACCGTCGTGTTCGGTCGCGCCTTCGCCCGGACGGATCGACGTAACGAACAGCGTGTCGAGATCGCGGCCGCCGAATGCACACATCGCCGGTTTGATCGCCGGCACGTCGATGCGGCGGTCGAGCTTGCCTTCCGGTGTGAAGCGCAGCAGCGCGCCGGCATCGTTCGCGCAGATCCAGTAGCAGCCATCGGCATCGACTGCCGCGCCGTCGGGGCGGCCCACATAGTGATGCAGATCCGCGAATACGCGACGGTTGCGCGGCTCGCCCGATGCGACGTCGTAATCGAACGCCCAGATCAGGCGACGCGTCGGATGGGAATCGGACAGATACATCGTCGTGCCGTCCGGCGACCATGCCAGCCCGTTCTGCACGATCAGCGCATCGATCACCGGCGCGGACAGCACGCCGTCCGTGTCGTAGCGATACAACGCGCCTGCAGGATCGGCGAGCGACATATCCTGAACCATCGTGCCGGACCAGAAGCGGCCCTGGCGATCGCACCGGCCGTCATTGAACCGCATGTTCGACGATGCGAAACCCGGCGCGGCCAGCTTGCGGCCCGTGACGCTCATGGCTTCGGCAGCGCCCGCGCCGCCCGGCTGAGCTTCCGGCAACGTCACCGCAAACAGGCCGCTTTCGCAACCGGCCAGCACCGTGCCGCGCGCATCGAATGCGATGCATGCGACTTTCTCCGGCAACTGCCAGTCGGTGCGCTCGCCCGTGTCGGCACGCACGCGCACGATCTTCTGCGCCGGAATGTCGACCCAGTAGAGCGCCTGTTCGGCCGCGCGCCATACCGGGGACTCGCCGACCGTCGCGGGCGTCGTCCCGGCAGCCTCGACGCGCTCCACGCGCGGATTCGACGCGGCGCTCAACGCTTCGGCTCCATCGGGCCGGCGAGCACGAACGGGCCGCCCTGATAGCGTTGGGTCGGATCGTCGAGTTCGGCGGTCGGTGCGCCGACCGGGAACAGATGTTCGAATTCGATCGAACTGTCTTGCGGCCGGAAACCGAGGAACGCCGCCTTGGTGTTGTCGACCCACTTGACGCGGTTATCCGACACGCCGTACGCGACCGCGTGCCCGACCCGATTCGTGAACAGCGAGCAGCGCACCAGTTCGATGAAGTCGCGATAGCTCAGATACGTGACGAGCATGCGCGGATTTTTCGGTTGCTCGAACGACGAACCGATCCGCAGACATACCGTCTCCAGACCGAAGCGGTCGAAGTAATAGCGCGACAGCGATTCGCCGAAGCACTTCGTCACGCCATACAGGCTGTCCGGACGCAGCGGCGCGTCCACATCCACCACCGACGTCACCGGATGAAAGCCGACCGCGTGATTCGAGCTCGCGTACACGATCCGCTTGACGCCCTGCTTTTGCGCCGCCGAATACAGGTTGTACAAGCCGCGAATATTCGCTTCGAGCAGATCTGCGAACGGCGCCTCGACGGAAATGCCGCCGAGATGCACGACCGCATCGACGCCTTCGAGCAGCGCGAGAACCGCGGCTTCGTCCGCGAGATCGACGCACGATGCCTCTTCATGCGCGGCGACATCGCCCAGCGGCGCGATATCCGTCACGCGGACGACGTCGGCCCACGCGGCCAGTACGCCGCGCAATTGCCGCCCCAGATTGCCGGCCGCGCCCGTCAGCAGCAGGCGGCGAAACGGTTTCTGGGACTGCGGGCGGTCAAGGTTCGAATCAGTCATAAGCTTTGTGTGTGGTGTGTAGACAGTTGACGCTGCGCGCGTGACGCGGTGATTGCGATCGACGCAAAAACGCTTATCTCATTGCATCAATTCATACGTCATCCTACAACATTGATGCAGTGCAACGACTTCGGTATTTACCCTAGAAACGCCACAAGTGCTTAAAACTGCGTTGATAGCACCCAAACACTGTTATACGATGACGTATAAGCAATCACCGAAAACGAACACGTTGCACTGGACTATCCCAACATGACGACACCGCAAGAACTCAAGCAGATCGTTTCCGAAGGCCTGCTGTCTTTCCCCGTGACCGACTTCGATGCGAAGGGCGACTTCCGCGCCGATACGTATGCGCAGCGCCTCGAATGGCTCGCGCCGTACGGCGCGTCGGCGCTGTTCGTGGCAGGCGGCACGGGCGAATTCTTCTCGCTCACGCATAGCGACTACACCAACGTCGTGCGCACCGCGACCGAAGTCTGCAAGGGCAAGGTGCCGATCCTCGCCGGTGCCGGCGGCCCGACGCGCGTGGCGATTGCCTATGCGCAGGAAGCCGAGCGCAACGGCGCAAACGGCATCCTGCTGATGCCGCATTACCTGACCGAAGCCTCGCAGGACGGGATCGCGCTGCACGCAGAAGAAGTCTGCAAGTCGGTGCCGAACATGGGCGTGATCATCTATAACCGCGCCAATTCGAAGCTGAACGCCGACATGCTCGAGCGTCTGGCGGACCGTTGCCCGAACCTGATCGGCTTCAAGGACGGCGTGGGCGAGATCGAAAACATGGTGACGATCCGTCGTCGTCTGGGCGACCGCTTCTCGTATCTCGGCGGCCTGCCGACCGCGGAAGTCTACGCAGCGGCGTACAAGGCGCTGGGCGTGCCGGTGTATTCGTCGGCGGTGTTCAACTTCATCCCGAAGACCGCGATGGACTTCTACCGCGCGATCGCGGCGGACGATCACGCGACCGTCGGCAAGCTGATCGACGAGTTCTTCCTGCCGTACCTGGCGATCCGCAACCGCCGTGCAGGCTACGCGGTCAGCATCGTGAAGGCCGGCGCGAAGCTGGTCGGTCACGACGCAGGTCCGGTGCGCGCACCGCTGACCGACCTGACCGACGACGAAATGAGCCAGCTCGACGTGCTGATCAAGAAGCTCGGCGCGCAGTAAGCGACATCGGCCGCGCCGCTCGACGCGGCGCAGCACCCGAAACGCCCGCGACGGACACGTCGCGGGCGTTTTTGCTATGGGCTTAATTGTCCACCAAACGGGGACAGTCTTTCCATTTTTTAGTATATTACAGCCTCTCTGATTGACGTACACTGGTGTTCATGGATGGCGAACGCACGGCAACCCAGCCAGCGCGACGCAACCGATCCAGCAATAACCTTTAAATCAGAGAGTCAAAAACATCATGCGCTACACACTGTTCGAAAACCGCAAAGACCAACTCGTTCTGGTTGCCCGACTGCTGCTCGTCGTGTTGTTCGTGATCTTCGGCTGGTCGAAGCTGACGGGATTTTCCGGCACGGTCGCGTACATGGCATCGACCGGCGCGCCGGTTCCGACGCTCTCCGCGATCATTGCCGTGGTGATGGAATTCGCGGTCGGCATCGCGATCGGCGTGGGTTTCTATACGCGTCCGCTGGCGCTGCTGCTGGCCTTGTACACGCTCGGCACCGCCATCATCGGTCACCACTACTGGAACATGACCGGCATGGAGCAATACGCCAACATGATCAACTTCTACAAGAACGTCAGCATCATGGGCGGTCTGCTGTTGCTGGTGGTAACGGGTCCCGGCAAGTATTCGATCGATAAGCGTTAAGCGCATCACAACCCAACGCGACGCAAAAACGGCCGTCTCTTCACAGAGACGGCCGTTTTTTTATTCACGCGCGGATTCGACGCGCGCCGCTCATCCACCGCGTTCCGGCGCGAAGCGCACCGACACCGCCAGTCCGCTCGCGCCGTCGAGATTGCGAACCTGGATTTCCGCACGATGCGCGCGCGCGATTTCGCGGACGATCGCCAGCCCCAGTCCGCTGCCCTCGCCGTCCGCCGCGCGGAAAAACGGTTCGAACACGCGCTCGCGCAACGACGCGTCGATGCCCGGCCCGTCGTCGGTGACGCTCAGCGTGACGCCCGACGGTTCGCCCGCGATCGACACCACCACATGCCCTTCCGCCTTCGTATAGCGGATCGCGTTGTCGACGAGATTGAACAGCAGCACCGACAGCAATTGCGCGCTGCCCATCACGACGCTGTTCGCGTCGAATTGCGCGGCGAGTTCGATCTGCCGTCGCTGCGCGAGCATCGCAAGCTGCTCGATCACATCGGTGGCGACGTCGCGCAGATCGACCGGGCGATTCTCGAAGTGCGCGTAGTCGGCGGCTTCGGCCTGCGCGAGCAGCAGCAACTGATTCGTCAGCGACACCAGCGAACGGTTGCTGCGTTGCATCGCCAGCAAGGTTTCCTTGATGCTCGCGACGTCCTGCTGACGCCGCGCATATTGCAACTGCGTGCCGAGCAACGTCAGCGGCGTGCGCAACTGATGCGCGGCATCGGAGATAAAGCGGCGCTGCGTCGCGGTTTGCCGCGCGATCACGTCGAGACTCTTGTTGAACGCATCGACGATCGGCCGTAGCTCGTTGCGCAACGGTTCCGCGTGCAGGCGCACCGACGCGTCGGGCGGACTTTCGACCATGCCCTTCGCGACCCGCATCAACGGATGCAATTCGAACGTCAACCCGACACACACGACGATCGCCGAAATGCAGACGATGCTCGCGAATACCAGCATTTGCGGCCACCACAACTGCGCGGCCATCGCGTCGCGCTCGCGCGTCGTGCGCCCTACCGACACGATCACGCGTCGCGATGCGCCCGCATCGTACAACTGCCGGACCACCGACACCGCACGAATCGCGCGGCCATCGACATGCGTGTCGTACCACTCGGGCGACGTTTTCGGTTCGAGACGCGGAAAGTCGGACGTGCCCGCGATCATGTCGCCGCCCGCTTCGCGCACGCTGTAGAACACGAGATCGGCGTGTGGCGAACTGAGGATTTCGATGGCGCTTGGCGAGACGTCGGCGTACAGATGCCCGTCCTGCCAGCCCACGTCGCCCGCCATGACCCGCGCGGACGACAGTAACGCGCCGTCCTGCAACAGATCGGCGGTGTGCAGCGCGTTGCTGCGTGTGATGAAACCCGCGGCGATCACGAACACCGTGGTCGGCAACAGCAGCCATAGCAGCAGACGCAGCCGCAGGCTATTCATCATCGTCGCCGTCTTCGATCAGATAGCCGAGCCCTCGCAGCGTAATGATCGTCGCCGTGCTCTTTTCGAGCTTCTTGCGCAGACGCGACACGTAGATTTCGATCGCGTCCTCGCTGGTCGCGGCGTTCGCGTTGCTCAACGAATCCGCGAGCATCGACTTCGACACGGTTTTGGTAGCGCGCAACATCAACGCTTCGAGCACCGCATGTTCGCGCGGCGTCAGCGTCAACGGTTCGGCGCCCACCGAAAACTGCCGGCGATCCATGTCGTACGTCAGATCGCCGCAACGCAGACGGTTCGAACGCGAAGGCGCTTGCCGGCGCGCCAGCACCTTGACGCGCGCGACCAGCTCGCGCGCGTCGAACGGCTTGACGACGTAGTCGTCGGCGCCCGCGCTCAGGCACACCACTTTTTCATCGACCGAACCGGTGGCGGTCAGAATCAGCACCGGCGTCGCGTCGCCGCGCTCGCGCATCCGGCGCAACACCTGTTTGCCGGACAGTTGCGGAATGTTGAGGTCGAGCAGCACGACGTCGTACGGCATCGTGCGTAACGCGCTTTCGGCGGCCGCGCCGTCGCACACCCGGTCGAGCGTGAAGCCGTCGTCTTCCAGGATGCGTCCCAGCCAGTGAGCCAGTTGATCGTTGTCCTCGACCAGCAGCAGCCTCATTGCAATCGTTCCTTGCGTTGCCGATGGACGCCGAAGCGTCGCTATGCGGTTTTGAAATGCGTGCGGGCGGCCTTCGACCGGTACAGCACGAGCGTCGATACGACGCCGCACAATGCCGCGAAGCTCATCCACATGCCCGGCGACGCCTTGTCGCCGGTTGCGTGGATCAGCCACGTCGAAATCGCGGGCGTGAAGCCGCCGAGCATCGAAGCAAGACTATATGCCATCGAGAAACCGGTGGTCCGCACATCGGCGGGCATCAGTTCCGTCAACGCGACGACCATCGCGCCGTTGTACCAGGCGTACAGCACCGACAGCCACAATTCGACGATCAGCAAACGCTCGAACGACGGCGCGGCGACCATCCATTGCAAGGCCGGATATGCAGTGAGGATTGCCAGCACGGTGAAGGTCAGCAATACCGGACGACGGCCGATCCGGTCGGACACGGCACCGGCGATCGGCAGCCAGACGAAGTTCGACAGACCGACGCACGCCGTCACGATCAACGCGTCGAGCGACGACAGTTTGAGCACGACCTTGCCGAACGTCGGCGTGTACGCGGTAATCAGATAGAACGACGCGGTCGTCATGATGACGAGACCCATGCCGGCCAGCACCAGACGCGCATTTTTCGCCATCGAACGCATGATCTCTGCCATGGCCGGATGATGCTTGCGCGCGACGAATTCGTCGGTTTCGCGCAGCGAACGGCGCACGTAGAACAGGAACGGCACGATCAGGCAACCGACGATAAACGGAATCCGCCAGCCCCACGCATTCATGTCGTGCGCGGGCACGACGCGGTTCAGGAACACGCCGATCGACGCGGCGAACACCACGGCGACCTGCTGGCTCGCCGACTGCCACGAGCAGTAGAAGCCGCGATTGCCCCTGGTCGCGATCTCGGACAGATACACCGACACGCCACCGAGTTCCACGCCCGCCGAGAAGCCTTGCAACAGCCGCCCGAACAGCACGATGGCGGGCGCCGCCAGTCCGATCGTCGCGTAGCCCGGCACCAGCGCCACGCATGCGGTGCCGATCGCCATCAGCGTCAACGACAGAATCAGCCCCTGGCGACGACCGTGCTGGTCGATATACGCGCCGAGCACCAGCGCGCCGACCGGCCGCATCAGAAAGCCCGCGCCGAACACCGACAGCGCAAGCATCAGCGACGCGAATTCGCTCGTCGACGGGAAGAACGTCGCCGCAATCGCCGCCGCGTAATAGCCGTAGACGGTGAAGTCGTACATCTCGAGAAAATTGCCGCTGACGACGCGGAACACGGAACGCGCGCGCGATTCCGGCGCATGTGCCGCAGCGCCGGAAGCCGGCAGGGTGCTGGACGACGAACCTGTCATGATGACCTCGAAAAACAGGCGCGAACGTATCCCCAACGGCCGGTCGGCCGCTGTACCAGGTTCGCGTGATTGAAAATGGAATGTCGCCGGGGCGACGTCTGCTAATGCGCTGACGACCGGTTGCGGATCACCCGATCATCAGCACGGATTTGCCGAGTTGCTGTCGCGACTCCAGCGCTTCGTGCGCAATTTCGACGTTGTCGAGCGTGAAGCGGCCGCTGATCTCGATCTTCAACGCGCCGTCGAGCAGCGCGGCGAAGATTTCGTCCGCGCGACGCTGCACGGTTGCGCCGTCGGCCAGATGATCCGCGAGACGGGGACGCGTCAGAAACAGCGATCCGGCTTCACCGAGTTCGTACGGATCGAGATCGTTCAGCGACCCCGCGACCGCGCCGTAATTGACCACCAGACCGCGCGTGCGCGTCGCGCGGAAACTGTCGCGCAGCGTGGTCCGGCCGACCGCATCGAACACCACATCGACACCGCGTCCGCCAGTTGCCTCGCACACGCGGTCGGCGAAGCGGCCTTCGTCGTAGAGCATCACGTGATCGGCGCCGTGCTGTCGCGCCACGGCGGCTTTCTCGTCGCTGCTGGTCGTCGCGAACACGGTCGCGCCGCGCCGCTTCGCCAGTTGCACCAGCAACTGTCCGATGCCGCCCGATGCCGCGTGAATCAGGCACGTGCTGCCGCGACCGACTTGCGCGACGTCTTCGAGCAGATAGTGCGCAGTCGATCCCTGGAAAATCGCCGCCGCGGCGAGATCGAAACCAATCGCATCGGGAATTCGCGCAACCCGCGACGCCGGCACGACCGCGTATTCGGCGTAGGCGCCCCACGAGATGCACCACGCCACCCGATCGCCAGACGTGAACGACGTCACGTCCGCGCCCGTTTCGACGACTTCGCCCGCGCCTTCCATACCGAGCGTGCACGGAATCCGCACCGGATACGTGCGCGACGCCTTGTATTTGCCCTGACGCGTATGGACGTCCATGAAGTTGATGCCCGCGCATTTCACGCGAATCAGCACCTCGTCCGGACCGGGCGACGGCACGTCGATCGACACGCGCTCCAGCACCTCCGGACCACCGTAGCTTTCAATGCGGATTGCTCTCATCTTTATCCTTCGGGATCGGTCTCGACGACCGGTCGTGGTTGTCATCGCGATGCGCTCGCCGGATCGACGAACGTATCCGTATAGGTTCGGGCGAGATCGACGTGCTGCGGATCGATCGCGCGGTTGGTCGCGGCGAGCACCGACAGCACGTTCGCCGGCGCGCCGTCGGGCATCTTGCCGTCGCGCGTGAAAGTGGGAATCGCCGCCGCCAGCGCACGCAGATAAACCGGCCGCGCGACGCCGATGTACTGCGGCGGCACCACCGCCGCAATCTGACCGGCGCTGTGCGTCGCAATGAAATTCAACGCTCGGACCAGCGCGCGCGACAGCCGTTGCGCGTCGTCGCGATGCGCGTCGAGCCACTTGACCTGCACGTACAGACACGCGCCCGCATACGGACCGCCGAGCGCGGCATCGCTATCGCGGACGTTGCGCATATCGACCAGCACATGCGCGCCGTGGTTCTGGATCAGTTCCGACGCCGTCGGCTCCTCGATCATGCCGGCATCGACCTTGCCGCTGCCGATCGCATCGACGAAGCCGTGCTCCGAGCCGAGCGCGACGACGCTATACGCGTTCGGCGGCACGCCCGCACGTTGCGCGAGATAGCGGGTCACGAAATACGTGGAAGCGCCGAAACCGGTCACACCCAGGCGACGGCCGCGCGCGTCGGCCATGCTCTGGAACGCGGGCGCGGTCTGATCCGGCCGGGACGCTTGCGCCGACGCCAGCACGACCAGTCCCGCCGCACGGGAAAACACCACGATGGATTGCACGTCCTGACCGCGCGTTTGCAGATCGATGGTGTGATCGTAAAAACCGACCGCGCCCTGGATCGCACCCGCGATCAGTTCGGTCGCGGTATCGACGCCGGCCGGTTGCGCGAGGATCTCGACATCGAGGTTTTCGTCGCGGAAGTAGCCGAGTTGCGCGGCCAGCACGACCGGCAGATAGACGATCTTCGACGGGCCGCCGGTCATCAGCGTGAGCTTTTCCGCGTGGCTGCACGGCGCCCACAGCGTCAGCGCGCAGGCCAGCAGGACGGGAAAGCGAAACCAGGCTGCCATGATGGCGTGTCTCCTTGCGACGTCCGCGTACGCGTCGACGTCACGCTCTTTCTGAATGTCTGAACGATTGAGGCGAGTATAAAGAGCGAAGCCCTTCTGCCTGCTTTCGGCGGGAACGGCTTTTGATGCAGGTTTACCACTATCGGCCGCGCGGGTTCGCGGGCCCGATCGGCTAAGATACGGGCCGCCAGTCATTTACCGAACCAACGGAGTATTTTCAGTGATTCAACCGACCACCGTATTCAAGGACAACCTCGCCCAACTGCCCGCCATCGACGGTATCGCGCGTATCGATCTGGTCGACGGCAGCGGCAACGTGGTGGCCAGCATCGAAAACCAGCCGGGCAAGCAAGGCTCGGTGGCGGTCTACCACTATCTGCAACAGGCATTCGGCACGCTCGACGCCAACGCGGCCGAACACGGCCTCGCGGTCTTCGCGGAGCACACCGCCGACGCCCGCAACCGTCCCGGCGCACACCCGAACGTCGATCGTCTGCTGGCGATCGTCGACGGCAGCGCCGCGCTGCGCATCGACGTCGTCAAGGCGGCGTAACGCATTTTCGACGCTGTGCGACCCGTGCCGCGTCATTGCGTCACACGGGTAAACGCTCACGCATGCCGTTAAAGCGACAGTCTGTTCGTCAGGCTGAACACCGCATCTATAACGCCATGCTTCGGAGCTAAAGCACATGAGTCTGTCTATCAAAGGTCGCGTCGGATTGACGTCGGGTCTGCTCGCAATCATGTTGATCGGGATCGGTGGTCTCGGTTTGTACGGAATGAGCGAGTCCAACGATGCGTTTCACATCACGTACGCGAACCAGATGCCGGCGACCCGCCATATCGGCGACGCGGCGCTGTTCGAAGCGCGCGAGATCATCGCGCTGAACAGCGGCGCGGACGCCGCCGCGAATCAGGTGGACGCGATCGTCGAGTCCGGTCTTGCGCTGCGCAAGCAGTCGGACGACGCGTGGCAGAAGTTCATGGCCATTCCGAAGTCCACGGAATCGAAAGCGCTTGCCGACGCCACCCAGGTCAAGCGTCTCGCGCTGCAAAATGCGCTGGATCGCGGCTATGCGGCCGTCCGTGCGCAAGACGCCTCAAAGAGCGCCGGCTCCATCAAGGAAGTGACCTCCGGCTTCAACGACCTGATCGCGTCCGACACCGACCTGACCACCTTCCTGTCGGGCAAGGCGACCAAAGGCTACGGCAGGGCCATCTCCACGTTCGAAACCGTGCGCACGCTGAGCGTGCTGGCGCTGCTGGCCGGCGTCGCGCTCGCGGTGTATGCGTGGATTTCGCTGGGCCGCGCGATCGGCCTGCCGCTGGAAGCGGCGCTTCGTCACTTCGATGCGATCGCCGGTGGCGATCTGCGCACGCGCGTCGAGGTCATCCGCGACGATGAAATGGGTCAGTTGATGCAGGGTCTCGCGCAAATGCAGGCGAGCCTGACGGGTACCGTCACCACCGTGCGTACCGGTTGCGAGTCGATTGCGATGGCCACGCAGCAGATTGCGGCGGGCAACGTCGATCTGTCGTCGCGCACCGAAGCGCAGGCATCCGCGATCCAGCAAACCGCCGCGAGCATGGAAGAGCTGACGGGCACGGTCAAACAGAACGCCGACAACGCGAAAGAAGCGAGCGCGCTCGCGAAGAAAGCATCGACGATTGCGAGCAAGGGCAATTCGGTCGTGTCGGAAGTGGTCGGCACGATGGGCGACATCAACCGCAGTTCGCTGAAGATCGCCGACATCATCTCGACGATCGAGGGCATCGCGTTCCAGACCAATATCCTCGCGCTGAATGCAGCGGTCGAAGCGGCACGCGCCGGCGAAGACGGACGCGGTTTCGCGGTGGTTGCGGGCGAAGTGCGCAGCCTGGCGCAACGTTCGTCGGCGGCGGCCAAGGAGATCAAGGCACTGATCGAGAACTCGGTCGAGCGCGTGCAGTCAGGTACGGCGCTGGTGGACGAAGCCGGTCGCACCATGAGCGAGATCATGTCGGCGGTGCAGCGCGTGACGGACATCATGGGCGAAATCGCGGCGGCGTCGTCGGAACAGAGCGGCGGTATCGATCAGGTCGCGCTGGCGGTGTCGCAAATGGACGAGACCACCCAGCAGAATGCGGCGCTGGTCGAGGAAGCGGCCGCTGCGGCGCAATCGCTGAAGGATCAGACGGGCACGCTGCGCGAGGCGGTCGCGATTTTCCAGACACATGGGATGGAGTTGCGTGCCGCTTGATTCTTTGGGGTGGTCGAGTGGCGCGTTGGTAGGTTGAGACAGAGGATTGCGCGGCGTGGGGTATGCGGTTAGGTCAATTATTTAGCGCTGAGCGTTTGGTGCAATCACTCCCGACGCTCACGCACGCGCCGCGCAATCACCAGCGAAACCCAGCAAAACACCGCACTGACCACCCCGACCACACCGCCAAAACTACCCACCCAAGGCAGCCCGAATTCGTGCGCGATGTAATTGCCAAGCAACGCGCCCGCACCGATGCCGACGTTATAGAGCCCCGAGAAAAGCGACACGGCAAGATCCGTCGCGTCGGGCGCGAGCTCCAGTACCTGCGCCTGCATCGCAAGCCCGAAGGAAATAATCAGTCCACCCCACAGCAGAACATGCACGGACAGTGTGCCGATCGTCAACGCGAACGGAAAAAGCAGGAGCAGGCACGCGGCCACCAGGGTCACGGCACCCAACACGAACTGACGCGGTTGCCTTGGGTATAGACGATGGAAGCAGATCGCAGCCGGTACGCCGGCCACACCGAACAGAACTAGCAGATACGTGATGCGGCCGTTGCTCGCATGATTCACGAGATGGACGAACGGTTCGAAGTACGTGTAGACGGAAAAATGAGCCGTCACCGTGAGCACCGTCACCGCGTAGAACACCATCAGCATCGGCGTTTTCAGCAATCCAGGCAGACTCCGCAATGAACCCGCGCGCATGCTCGGCAGTTCCGGAAGCGTCACCCACAACGCGGCCATCACCACTGCCGCCGCACATCCGATGATCTGAAACGTCGTGCGCCATCCCAACGCTTCGCCGATCACCCGGCCGATCGGGATGCCCGCCACCATCGCAATCGATGTTCCGATGGACAGGAAACCCAGCGCACGACTCTTGTCGTCGGCGGGAACGAGGCGCACCACCATCGACACGGAAATGGACCAGAAAACCGCGTGCGCAAACGCAATTCCGATCCGCCCGATCATCAGGATCGTGAAGTTGGGCGCGACACCCGTGACGATATGGCTGACGATGAAAAGCGCGAACACCTGCATCATCAGCTTGCGCCGCTCGACGTTGCGCACGAGCAGCGTCAGCGGCATCGAAGCGACAGCGACGGTCCACGCATAGATGGTCAGCATCAAACCGACGTCGGTCGGTTCCATGTCGAGACTGGTGCCGATGGACGTCAGCAGGCCGACCGGAACGAACTCCGTCGTATTGAATACGAATGCCGCAAACGTCAGTGCGAGTACGCCCCACCAGGGCCGCTTGAAATAGGCGAAATCGTGGGTCGCCATCATGTGCTCGAATGGCGCGCTGGCAGCACGGATGATGCGTGGGGACGTAACGCGTGATATCGCACCGCTGGTGCGTCAGATGGGACGTTCATGTGTCGTTCGATGAGATGTCGTGCAAGGCCGGCCGTCTGCCTGCGTGGCGTGTCCGGCTCGTTGCAAGCATACACATCTCGTGGCCCGGACGAATCTCAGCGACACATTTGCCGCGAACCGGGCCTCGAACGATCCACGTACTAAGACGAGCCGACCGCCGCTTGCGCGCCCATGCTCGGGTCGATCGTCAGCGCCGCCATTGCCGACCAGTCCCGATCGCCCATCCCCGCTGCGACGGTTGCCGCCATCCGGTCGTGTACGGCCGCGAGCATTGGCAGCAAACGGCCCGCCTGTTCGGATGCTTCGGACGCGAGCCGCAGATCCTTCAGGCCGAGTGACGCCTTGAAACCGGGCTCGTAGTGGCCGGCGGCGATATTCGCCGAGTAAACCTGATACGAGCGGCTGCCGAACAGCGTGTTCAGGATCAGATCGAAAAACTGCTCGCGCGGCAGTCCATTGGCTTCGGTCAGTACCACCGCTTCCGCCATCGCCTCGATCGCCATCGTGATCATCATGTTGCAGGCGATCTTCGCGGCATTCGCGGCCTGCGCATCGGCACCCATGTCCCAGACACGCTTGCCGATCACATCGAGCAGCGGCCGGACCTTCTCCACCACGTGCGGTGCGCCGCCTGCCAGCACGTTGAGTTCGCCTTTCGCGGCCACGTCGGGTCGGCCGAGCACGGGCGCGGACACGTAGTCGATTCCCGCTGCGTCGTGCGTCGCGGCGAGTTCGCGTGCGAAGGCCACGGATATCGTCGATGTGACGACATGCACGAGGCCGGGTCTCGCCTGCTTTAGCACGCCGGGTTCAAGCAGTGTCGAACGGATCACGCTGTCGTCCGGCAGCATCGTGAACACGACGTCGCTCTGGAATGCGTCGACGGGCGATGCCACCATCGTCACGCCGTCAACCGCTCCACCCGAACGGTTCCATGCGTTGACGCGATGTCCTGCCTGCGCGAGATTCGTCGCCATTGCCCGGCCCATTGCGCCGAGCCCGATTACGCCGATATCCATTGTTACCTCCTTCCCGAGTGTCGATTCAATGTCAGCGTGCGGCGCCGTCGCGCGGCAATTCCGTCTTCGACGTCAACCATGCGAGTACCGGTGCGAGTGCGTCGTCGGAGTTCTTTTCATAGATCAGGCCGTGCCCATTGCCACGCACGCCGTGATCCGCGAGATCCATCAATTCGGCCGATGCGCCGCACCCGTTGAGGAACGCGGCGGTCGGCGGACTGGCGGCAGCGAACGCCGATGCCTCGGCGGTCACGATCAGGATCGGCAAATCGGCGAGCGCGGGCAACGCGTACGAGCCGGGTTGCGCGAGCCGCACGGCGTCGGGATCGCGTGCCGGTGGTTCGAATCGCAACGGCGCGGCCGTCGGGCCCCATCGCATCGCCCCGATGTTCGGAATCTCGGCAAATGGCGGCCCCATCGGTTCGATCGCCGCGATTGCCTTGACGAGATCCGGCCGACGGTCGGCGACGAGCCAGCCGTCCGGTCCCGACGCGGAATGCGTGATGAGAATGGCCGGCCCGATGCGATCGAGCAGCGCCGCCGTGCGGTCCGCGTCCATGGTCTCGGATGCTTCGAGATCGGCGGGCAGCGGTCCGTAGCCGGCAATAAACGCATCCATTTCCGCTTCGTCATCCGATGCGAACGGCCATTGGGTATGACGTGGATCGTCGCCGGGGAAGTAAATCTGGCGTCCGCCTTCGTACGAGAACGGCGGTCCCATGCTGCCCAGGGTGTCGATGTGATACGGCGAGCGGCCATGTCCGGGCCGGTCGATCACGAGCACGGCATAGCCCGCTTCGACCAGCCGTTGCGCCCAGCCGGGTCGTCCGTCCGGCGTGTCGAACCACTCGGTGCCCTGGAAACCGCCGCCGTGCATCAGCACGACCGGCCATTCTCGCGTGATCTGTTCCGGCGCTTCCCATTCCACGTACATCGGTCCACGTTGATAAGTCTTGTCGCCGATCGCGACGCGCTCGCCCGGAATCCAGAAGTGACCGCGCCGGATCGTGCGCGACGGGGCCGTTGTCCACGGAGCAAAAGTTTGAGTCATCGGAATGTCCTGTCTAGAGTGAAACGGCGCGGGTACGACTGGGCGCGATGTCGGTGAATCGCGGCACGTCGGCCATGACCGCCGTTGCTTCCGGCGAGTTGAACGCCGCATCGACGGCGGCCTGATCGCGGAACTGGCATTCGCAGATAGCCAGCGTTCCCGCTTGTTGGCTGGCGGGGAAAAAGGCGGCGATGCTGTCCAGCCCGTACCGGGCCCAACTCGCCATCACCAGCGGCAGGTGTCGTTCGACGTACCAGGTGCGATCGAAACGATCGTGCGGCGATCCGGAATAGGTCACGTAGACCGTGACGGGCGTTGCGATTTCGAGCGTCATACGTGTCTCCTGATGTTCAAGCGCCAAACCCGCCGTCGATGGTATGCATTGCACCCGTGATGCCACGCGCGAGCGGCGCGGCCAGATACAGCACGAGACTCGCCACTTCGTCGGCGGTGCCGTGCCGACGGAGCGCCATCTCGTCGTGCATCTGCTGCGAGAGCGGACCGTCGGCCGGATTCATATCCGTATCGGTCGGGCCGGGCTGCACGACGTTGACCGTGATCCCGCGCGGACCGAAATCGCGTGCCAGACCTCTGGCCAGTCCTTGCAACGCCGACTTGCTCATGCCGTATGCGGTGAGGCCGGCAAACGGCATCCGGTCGCCATGAACGGATCCGATCGAGATAATCCGGCCGCCATCGGTCATCCGGCGCGCGGCCTCGACCGAGCCGTGATATGCGCCCCGTACGTTCACGTCGATCAGCCGATCGACGGCATCCGGATCGAGCGTCAGCGGATCGCCGCCGCCGAGAAGCGCCGCGTTATAGACGAACACATCGAGTGCGCCTGCGTCTCGAATCGACGCGAGCAGTTGCTCTCTATCCGCCGCATCCGCCTGGACAGCAATCGAGCCCGTCTCTGCTGCGAGCGCTTCGGCGGCGTCGCGCGACCCGGCATACGTGAAACGGACCCGCGCGCCGACGCCCGCAAACGACCGCACGATCGCAGCGCCGATGCCGCGACTCCCACCTACGACCATCACCGACTTACCTCGAAACAAAGCTCCATCCGGCACCGTCATATCGATCACCTTGAATTAAAGTAGTGGTCACTATATATTTACGAAAACGACGGCGCAAGGATATTTTATAGTGGTCACTAATTTAAATGCCGGGACGAAGCCGGGCCGCGGTCGCCCGCGCGCTTTCGATCCCGAAGCGGCATTGGCCGTTGGTCAGCGGCTGTTTCACGCTGCCGGCTACGATGGCGTCGGCTTGAGCGCGCTGACGGATGCGCTGGGCATCAAGCCGCCGAGCTTTTACATGGCGTTCGGCAGCAAGGCGGCGTTCTTCGAGCGCATTCTGGAGCGCTATGCGCGCACGGTGATTCCGCTCGCAGCGGTATTGCAGCCGGGGCGGCCGCCGGGCGAAGCGCTCGCCGATCTGCTCGAACGCGCGGCCCGGACCTATGCACAGGACCCGGAGTGCACGGGCTGCCTCGCGCTGGAGGCGGCGCGTGGCCACGGTGCGAACGAAAGCGCGGTCATCGCGCGCCGGACCACGGCGGGCAGGCGGGACGAGATTCGGGCGTTTATCGCAGTGACGCATCCGGAACGCGCCGATGTGGTGACGGATCTGATCTCGACCGTGATGTCGGGCTTGTCCGCGAGCGCGCGCGAAGGGATGGGCGAAGCGCGGCTAGTCGAGGTCGCTCGCGCGGCGGTGGAGAGTGTGGACGCGCTGCTTCGGTGAAGGCGGCAGGCGCGTCACGCTGTCGTGGTGCCGATCGTCCGCGTACTGACGTGACGGGTAACACCGGAAACATCTGGTAAGCACTTGTGACTCGAGGGTCGTGCTCAGGAAATAAGACTGGGCCGGGTCGTCATATCCTGCTTTCACGCAACTTACTCGCCGGACGCGTGGCTTGAACGTCTTTGACGCTCGAGACCTTAAGAGCCGGTTCACGTCAAGCAAAAGGTCTAGCATGTCCATCCTCAAAATGGCCAGTGCGCGCGTCGCACGACTTATCCTCAAGCCGTCGACGCTGGTGTCGATCGGCCTTCTGGCCGCTGGCACGGTCGCGAGCGTCGACGCTGCGGCGGCGAGCTTCCAGTGCTCCAAGCATTCGTCGGCATCGGAGAAGATCGTCTGTAACGACGCGCAACTCTCCGCGCTCGACGATCGCCTCGCTGCCTCTTATCAGCGCGCGAAAGAAGAGAGCACCGATCCGGTCGCGCTCGAAGCCGCTCGCACGCATCAATGGCTGTGGCGCCAACACAATTGCACGGACAAAGCGTGCGTGACGGACTGGTATCAACGCCGTATCGCCGAGCTGAACGCCGACTTCCATCAAGCCACGCAATCGCGTCACGACGCGTTCGAAGCATCGTTGAAGGATCAGCATCTGGAACCGTCGGCTGCCGACGCAGTGCGTCGCATGAAGGACGCATCGGTCGCATCGACGAAGCCGGTCACGACCGCGCAATAACGTCGTCGCGCCGTCACGGCCGCAGGCCGTGGCGCGTCGAACCAGTGGACGCCAGCCCGGGTCCACCCCGCATTCCGAGTTCCCTTCGGTTCGCATGAAGCCGCCCGCCGGTGTCGAGTTCGACATCGGCGGGCGGCTTTTTTTTTGGGCAGTCGCCGGTCATTCCACGTGTCGCCGGATGACGTCGCGCGGCGGACGTCATCGCGCTGTCGGCCGAAATCGCGGCCATAAAAAAGGCTCGCCGGCAGCCTCCGGTCCATCTGGACCGGAAACCGCCGGCGAGCCCTTGGCTTCGCCGGAAACCCGCGATTACGGGAGTGCGTAGGCGATTACGTAGTCACCACGATCCGGCGACTGGCGTGCGCCGCCTGCCGAGATCAGGATGTACTGCTTGCCCGTCTTGGTAGACACGAAGCTCATCGGACCGCCCTGGCTGCCGACCGGCAGACGGGCTTTCCACACTTCCTTACCCGTCGAGCTGTCGAACGCGCGCAGGTAGTAATCCTGCGTGCCGGCGATGAACACGAGGCCGCCTTGCGTGGCCAGCGTGCCGCCGAGCGTCGGCATACCGACCGGCATCGGCGCGCGCATCTTGATGCCGAACGGACCAGTATCCTGCACCGTGCCGACCGGAACCTGCCACACGATCTTCTGCGTCTTCAGATCCACTGCCGACAGCGTGCCGAACGGCGGCTTCTGGCAAGGGATACCCAGCGGCGACATGAAGCGGTTCTTGTTGACGGCGTACGGCGTGCCCTTCAGCGGCACCGCGCCCATCCCCGTGTTGACCGACTCGCCGCCGTTGCTGGTCGGCGCGCCGGCATCGACCTTCTGCGGAACCATCTGCACCCACAAACCGAGGCGCATGTCGTTGACGAAGATGTAGTGGTTGTTCGGGTCCGTCGACAGACTGCCCCAGTTCATGCCACCGAGCGAACCCGGGAAGCTGAGCGAGACATCCGTATCCGGCACCGTGAACAGGCCGTCATAACGCATCGACTTGAACGCGATACGGCAGGCCAGCTGATCGAACGGCGTGGCACCCCACATATCCGATTCGGTCATCTTCGCGTTGCCGATCTGCGGCATGCCGACCGACAGCGGCTGCGTATCCGGATACTGCTCGTTCGGAATCGTGCCCTTCTTGACCGGCACTTCTTCGACCTTGGTCAACGGCTTGCCGGTGTAACGGTCCAGCACGAAAATCTGACCCGACTTGGTACCGAACACCACGGCCGGCTTCGTCGTGCCGTCCTTTTCCGGGAAGTCGATCAGGCTCGGCTGCATCGGAACGTCGAAGTCCCACAGGTCGTTGTGGACCGTCTGATAGACCCACTTTTCCTTACCGGTCGTCGCATCGACCGCGAGGATCGAGGTGGCGTACTTGTGATCCAGCCGCGTGCGGTTCGCACCCCACAAGTCGACCGACGGGCTGCCCATCGGCATGAACACGGTGTTCATGGCCGGGTCGTACGACATCGGCGCCCACGAGTTCGGCGTGCTGCGTTCGTACGTCTGACCCGGTTCGAGCTTCGCGTTCGGATCCTTGTGACCCGGATCGAATGCCCAGCGCATTGCGCCCGTGATTACGTCGAAGCCGCGAATCACGCCGCCCGGCATGTCGGTCTGGACGTTATCCGCAACCCGACCGCCCACCACGACCGTCGTACCGGCCAGGGTCGGTGCCGACGTCAACTGATACTTCGGATCCGCCGCGTCACCGAGACCGGCCTTCAGATCGACGAAACCTTTATTGCCGAACTTGTCGCACAGTTCGCCGTTGTCGGCGTTGATTGCGACGAGGCGCGCATCGATGGTGTTCATCAGGATACGGCGCTGGCAGGTGTCGCCCGTCGCGAGTTCCGGCGCCGGAACCGGCGTCGAACCTGCGATGGTCGGTTGCACCAGCGGCTTGGTCGCATCGAAGTAAGCGAGACCGCGGCAACGGTTCCACACCTGTGCCTGCGCGTTGATCTCGCGCTTCCAGATCTGCTTGCCGGTGTCGGCATCGACGGCGATCACGTTGTTGTGCGGCGTGCACATAAAGATGCGGTCGCCGATCTGCAGCGGCGTTTGCTGATCTTCCGCGCCGTTACCGCCGGGGCTGATCGGCACGTCGCCCGTATGGAACGTCCACGCGACCTTCAGATCCTTCACGTTATCGCGCGTGATCTGGTCCAGTGCGACGAAACGGCTGCCGCCCGGCGTATTGCCGTAGTTGGCCCAGTCTTTTTGCGCATTGGCTTTATCGACCGGCACCAGCGGCAACTCTTCGCCGTTGGAGGCGACCGTCGGATGCGGCTGGAACATCTGCACGAAAGTGGCGAGCATCGCGACCACGATCACGACCGACGCGCCATACGCCGGCTTCGCCGCCGGGCTCTTGCCCTCACGGCGGCGCAGTGCCGGCAACGTGATCAGCGACAGCAGCATCAAGCCGGCCGGGACCATCAGACGCGATACCAGCGGCCAGAAATCGATGCCGGCATCGAGCGGCGCCCAGATCAGCGTGCCGATAAAGACCAGCGCGAAGAGTGCGACTGCGGAGGACTTGCGACGGAAAAACTGGATCGCGGCCAGCAGCGTGACGATGCCTGCGATAAGAAAGTACCAGCTACCGCTCAGCAGCACGAGCTTGCCGCCGCCGATCGCAAAGAAGAGACCCGTCGCCAGAAGGACGAGGCCCAATAACCAACACCAGATCGCCAGCAACCCTGACGGGCCGGCTTTATCCTTAGACATGACTTATTTTCTCCATCAAGAAACTGCGGCATTATGCTGCATTTTAACTGTTTAGGACAAATTTTCGGACTGTAGAGGATTGCTATATGTCGGGCCTGAAAGGGCCGATTTGCAAAGGGGTCGCAACACGGTTCGATCTGCGCGGATAACGCTGGAAACGGGCCTCGAAACGCACCGGGACGGTGGAGATCGCGAAAAATCGGCGGCACGGACGCATCGTGTTTGGCGATATATGCCCGTGCGACCCGCACCGCAGAAAAGGTGTTTTGCAAATCCGGTAATAAAAACGGCCGATTGAATCCGGGTTCGATCCGGATCAATCCGCAGCCGGCCTCACGCCGCGATCACCTGAATCTGATACACCGCCCACGGACACGTGACGAAACGTTCGTTCAGCGCTTTCGC
The DNA here is from genome assembly GCF_028283785.1 of Paraburkholderia sp. Classification (GTDB taxonomy): domain Bacteria; phylum Pseudomonadota; class Gammaproteobacteria; order Burkholderiales; family Burkholderiaceae; genus Paraburkholderia. Next base: position 364,985 of record NZ_JAPWKB010000005.1, read on the forward strand.
CGCGAGTTCGGGAATGCGGTCGGCGTCGTAGACCGCCCAGAGCGGCCCGAGACCGCCGAGCGGCATTGGCTTGCCGTCAAGCTGCGTGGCGACGATAAAGCGATTCGCACGCACCGCGTCGAGCGTCAGCATCACCACGTATCCGTCGATGGCGCGCAGCAGCACTTTCGTGTCGCCCGCCTCCGGCGCGCCGACGTGCGCGAGCACATCGGTCAGCAACGGGCCGGACAACGTGTGCGGATGGCCGTCGTATTCGAGCGTGGGTTTGATCGTGACCGACGGCAGGCTCGCAATCGACTGGAAGTCGAACGTATAGGCTTCGTCGAATTTCACCAGTTGCTTCTTCATCAACTGGTCGAGCGCCGGATCGAGCGCGCCACGGTTGTGGCGCTTGATGTCGCCGGCAATCGTCAACAGCGTGGGCGATGCCGCGCACGCTTGATTCGAAACGGGTTTCCGCGCAAACGCAGGTGCGGCAACGGCACCGAGGACAGCCGCGCTGCTCAGGAATTGGCGTTTATCCATGGGCGGTAGCTCCTTTTCCAGATGGGACGAACGGGGTCAAATGCATCGACGATGCCGGTATTGTCGATGAATTGCCCGTTCGTGCGCGAGGATTCCCGGTGCGCGGACCGTCGCTAGCGCGCGGCCTCGTCCTGATGTTCGCGCGCGTCGCTCGGATAACGCGTCTGGCCGTAGCGGATCAGCAGCACGCCCAGCGCGATCAGCACGATCGCGACAGCCGATGCGATCAGATGCAGCTCGGTGTTCGCGCCCGCCCGCAAGATCAGGTCGCGCGCGATCGACACCATCGCGATATACAGCGGAAAGCGCACCGGCAACTGCCCCGCTTTCAGATACTGCCCGACCATCGCGAACACTTCGAGGTACAGGAACATCAGCAGCAGATCGGTCAGCGTGACGCTGCCGGAATCGGCCATTTTCCAGATCAGATGCCCCATCGCGAGGGCGGTGCCGATGCCGATCACCAGCAGACCGATCAGTTCGGCCATTTCGACCACCTGTTCAAGCAGTCGCTTGACGCGTTTGTGCAGCGTGCCTTCGTACTTCATCCGCGAAGCTCCATATCAGGGTGGATCGTGTGTGCGACAAAACGAACTTGCCGACGGGTTCCGGCCGAAAGTAGCAGACCGCCCGTCGCGCCGTATGCGGCACGTTGTCGCGAAAAAATGACGCCGTCCGCAGTCTCGAAAAATCGTCAAACCGACCGTCCGGTCGGGTTTTGGGCCGTTCTGGGGGGTGCCGGGCCTGACGTCGGAGCGCGATCGGAAGTGGTAGCATCCACGTTGAGATCATTTTGCGATGGAAGCGTGACGGCACGACACAGGTTGTCCACGCACCCTTCCGTCCGCGTCGGTCTTTCCCGTGTCCGACGCATCGCCGGACACTCTGTTTAGCTTTAAAAGGAGAACTTCTCATGTGGACCAAACCCGCTTACACCGATCTGCGCCTTGGTTTTGAGATCACGATGTACATCGCGAATCGCTGAACCAGGCCTCACCCCAGGTCACACACTAGCCTCGGCTCGCCGGGGCTATTTTTTCTGCGGACGCCCGTTCGCACAAATCAGTTGGCCGGCATCTGAAAACAGGTATGCATATTCAAATCCTTGGATCTGCGGCCGGAGGCGGCTTTCCTCAGTGGAACTGCAACTGCGCGAATTGCGCAGGCTTTCGTAGCGGCACGATCCGCGCACACGCGCGCACCCAATCGTCGATTGCGGTATCGGACGACGGCGTGAACTGGGTGCTATGTAACGCATCCCCCGACATCCGCTCGCAACTTCATCACTTCGCGCCCATGCAACCGGGCCGCGCGCTGCGCGACACCGGCATCGCCGCGATTGTCCTGATGGACAGCCAGATCGATCACACCACCGGCTTGCTGAGCTTGCGCGAAGGATGCCCGCTCGACGTCTGGTGCACCGACATGGTCCACGACGATCTGAGCACCGGCTTTCCGCTGTTCACGATGCTGAGTCACTGGAACGGTGGACTGCACTGGAACCCGATCGAACCTTCGCGCGACTTCGCGATTCCCGCCTGTCCGGGTCTGCGCTTTACGCCGTTCGTGCTGCGCAGCGCCGCGCCGCCGTATTCGCCGCATCGGCACGATCCGCATCCGGGCGACAACATCGGTCTGGTGATCGAAGATCTGCGCACTGGCGGCAAGCTGTTCTATGCGCCGGGACTCGGCGCGGTCGATGACGCGTTGCTGGCGCGCATGCACGCGGCCGATTGCCTGCTGGTCGACGGCACGCTGTGGCACGACGACGAAATGAGCCGTCGCGGCGTCGGCACGCGTACCGGCCGTCAGATGGGGCATCTTGCGCAAAGCGGCGCCGGCGGCATGCTGGAAGTGCTCGAAGCGTTTCCCGCGCAACGCAAGATCCTCACGCACATCAACAACACGAATCCGATTCTCGACGAAGACTCGCCGGAACGCGCCGAACTGGCCCGGCGTCAGGTCGAAGTCGCATTCGACGGTATGAGCATCGAGTTGTAGATTCGACGTCGGCGCCGCGCTATCGCGAGCGCCTTCCGTTTCCGCATCATTTGAGGTCACGCGACATCCATGAACCCATCTGCCCAAGCCGCCCAGAGTCCACTCACCCACGAGCAGTTCGAACAGGCGTTGCGCGCCAAAGGCGCGTACTACCACATCCATCACCCGTATCACGTGGCGATGTATGAAGGCCGCGCGACCCGCGAGCAGATTCAGGGCTGGGTGGCGAACCGCTTCTACTACCAGGTCAACATCCCGATGAAGGACGCCGCGATCCTCGCGAACTGTCCGGATCGCGAAGTGCGACGTCTGTGGATCCAGCGTCTGCTCGATCACGACGGCGCGCCGGGCGAGGATGGCGGGATCGAAGCATGGCTGCGCCTCGGCGAGGCGGTCGGGTTGGACGCCGACCAGTTGCGCTCGCAGGAACTGGTGCTGCCCGGCGTGCGCTTCGCCGTGGACGCCTACGTCAACTTCGCGCGCCGCGCGACCTGGCAGGAAGCCGCGAGCAGTTCGCTGACCGAACTGTTCGCGCCGCAAATCCATCAGTCGCGACTCGACACGTGGCCGAAGCACTATCCGTGGATCGATCCCACCGGCTATGCGTATTTCCGCACGCGGCTCGGTCAGGCGCGTCGCGACGTGGAACACGGTTTGCAGATCACGTTGCAGCACTACACTACCTACGAAGGCCAGCAGCGGATGCTGGAAATCCTGCAATTCAAGCTCGACATCCTGTGGACGATGCTGGATGCAATGTCGATGGCGTATGAATTCGGTCGTCCGCCGTATCACACGGTGACGGACCAACGTGCGTGGCACAAAGGAATCGCACTATGAGTTTCGACCGCAACCTGAAGCCGACGTGGCGACGCGGCTATCGCTTCCAGTTCGAACCCGCGCAGGACAGTCACGTGCTGCTCTATCCCGAAGGCATGGTCAAGCTGAACGGCAGCGCGAGCGCGATCGGTACGCTGATCGACGGTGAACGCAGCGTGACCGCGATCATCGCGGCGCTCGATGCGCAATTCCCCGGCGTGCCGGAACTCGGCACCGACGTCGAGCAGTTCATGCTCGTCGCCAGCGACAAGCACTGGATCGATCTTGTCTGACGATCTGATTACGCGTCCGACAGCGCAGCCGCTCACGCAATCCGACGCCGGCGCGACGCCTGCGGTCGGACTGCCGCTGTGGCTGCTCGCCGAAGTGACGTACCGCTGTCCGCTGCAATGTCCGTACTGTTCGAACCCGCTGGATTTCGCGCGCCAGGGCGAGGAACTCAGCACCGATCAATGGTTGCGCGTGATGTCCGAAGCGCGCGAACTCGGCGCCGCGCAGATCGGTTTTTCCGGTGGCGAGCCGCTGGTGCGCCCCGATCTGCCGGAGCTGATCGCACATGCGCGCGGCCTGGGTTATTACACGAACCTGATCACGTCGGGCATCGGCCTGAGCGAAGCGAAACTCGACGCGTTCGAGCGCGCCGGACTCGATCACATCCAGATCAGCTTCCAGTCGAGCGATGAGCAGGTCAACAACATGCTGGCCGGATCGCCGAAAGCGTTCGCGCAAAAACTGGCGATGGCGCGTGCCGTCAAGGCGCACGGCTATCCGATGGTGCTGAACTTCGTCACGCATCGCTACAACATCGACCATATCGACCGGATCATCGAGCTGTGCATCGCGCTCGACGCCGATTTCGTCGAACTCGCGACCTGCCAGTTCTACGGCTGGGCGTATCTGAACCGCGCCGAACTGCTGCCGACGCGCGAACAGCTCGCGCGCGCCGAGCGCATCACGAACGAATACCGTGACAAGCTCGCCGCGACCAACCATCCATGCAAACTGATCTTCGTGATGCCGGATTACTACGAAGAACGGCCGAAGCCCTGCATGAGCGGCTGGGGCAGCCTGTTCCTGACCGTGACACCGGACGGCACCGCACTGCCCTGCCACGGCGCGCGGCAATTGCCGGTGACGTTCCCGAACGTGCGCGATCACGACCTGCGCCACATCTGGTACGAGTCGTTCGGTTTCAACCGGTTTCGCGGCAACGCGTGGATGCCCGAACCGTGCCGTTCGTGCGACGAAAAGGAAAAGGACTTCGGCGGCTGTCGCTGTCAGGCGTTCATGCTGACCGGCGACGCGTCGAACGCCGATCCGGTATGCAGCAAGTCGCCGTACCATCCGGTGATCCTGAAGGCCCGCGACGAAGCCGTACAACCCCGCGTGACCGAGCATCCGCTGATCTTCCGCAATGACAAGCAATCACGCCGCCTCAGCGGCAAATAAGCGGCTGACAGCCGAACAGGCCGTCGCGAGCGGCCGCGATTTCGTCGAACTGGCTGCCAGTCCGTCCGGTGTGTTCTGGACCGCGTACGCGCCCGCCGACGCCACGTGCCGGATCTGGCGCTGGCACGCAGACACCCATGCCGAACCTGCCTGCGTGACGCCGGACGGCTTCAGCGTGCGCGGTCGCGTGTACGAATATGGCGGCGGCTCGTTTTGCATCGCCGGTCACACGCTCGTCTTCGCGAACGAAGCCGATCAGCGGCTGTACCGGCAATCGATCGACGGCGGCGTGCCGCACGCGTTGACGCCGCCCGGCCCGCGTTACGGCGACCTGCGCTTTGCGCCGGGCCGCGTGCTCGCGGTCGAGCAGGACGGCGACACGCACCGGCTGGTGGCGATCAATCTGGATGACGGCGCGCGCGACGTGCTCGCCGAAGGCGCGGATTTCTACGCTGCGCCGACGCTGAATGCTGACGGCACACGGCTCGCGTGGATCGAATGGCAGCATCCGCATCAACCGTGGACGGCGACGCGTCTGATGCTTCAGGAACGCGCCGCCGACGGCACGTGGTCCACGCCGCGCATCGTCGCCGGTCACGATGACGACGAAGCGTTGCAGCAGCCGTGTTTCGACGCATCGGGACACCTGGTCTGTCTGAGCGATCGGGCGAACTTCTGGCAGCCGTGGCGCGACGGCGCGAGCGGTTTCGAACCGCTGCCCGCCGCCGCAGCCGATCACGCGTCGGCGCCGTGGCAACTCGGCGGACGCAGTTGGCTTCCGCTCGAAGACGGCGCAAGCGTCGCAAGCTGGTTCGACGACAGTTGGGGCGTGCTCGGCCATCGCGACGCCGGCGGCAACGTGCAGCGGCTCGCGAGCGGCTACAGCCGGTTCCGCAATCTGGCCGCCGACGGCGCGCATCTCTACTGCATCGCCGCATCGCCCGAATGTCCGGCTGCGGTGCTGGCGATCCGTCGCAGCGACTATCGCGTGAGCGTGCTCGGCGAGGTCGCGCCGAGCGTGCCGGCGACGCAGATCCGTCGGCCGGAGATCATCCGCTATCGCAGCGGCGACACCGACGTCCACGGCTATTTCTACGCCCCCGCCGACGCCCCCGCATTCGCCACCGAAACCGCCGCGCCGCCCGTCGTCGTGTTCGTTCACGGCGGCCCGACCTCGGCGTGTTATCCGGTGTTCGATCCGCGCGTCGAGTTCTGGACCCAGCGCGGCTTCGCGATCGCGCAACTCAACTATCGCGGCAGCACCGGCTACGGTCGCGCCTATCGTCAGGCGCTGCACCGCAACTGGGGCGTCATCGATGTGGACGACGCGTGCAACGCCGTCGCGTATCTCGCGCAGCACGGTCAGGTCGATCCTCGACGCGCGTTTATTCGCGGCAACAGTTCGGGCGGCTACACGACGCTGTGCGCATTGGCGTTTCGCGACACGTTTCGCGGCGGCGCCAGTCTGTACGGCGTCAGCGATCCGCTGACGCTCGACGCCGCCACCCACAAGTTCGAAGCGCGCTATCTGCACTGGCTGATCGGCGATCCGGTCGCGGAACGCGAACGCTACCGGTCACGCACGCCGCTGTTGCACGCGGACACGATCACCGCGCCGGTGATCTTCTTCCAGGGCGAACTCGACGCGGTCGTCACGCCGGATCAAACCCGTTCGATGGTCGCCGCGCTCGACGCGAACGGCATCGAAACCGAAGCGCATTACTACGCCGACGAACGGCACGGCTTTCGCCAGGCCGCCAATCAGGCGCATGCGCTCGATGCGGAACACGCGTTTTATCGCAGGATCCTCGACGCACGGTGAGTCGCGGACGGCGCGGCGTCGAACCCGCAAGACTGGCACAATCCGGTGCATCTTCGATCCGCCTGGGAATTTCAATGCCTGACGCAGCCGCGCGTTCGCCGCGCATCGGTCCACTGTTTGCGCTGTTTCCATTTCTGCGACCCTACGCCGGACGCTGGGCGCTCGCGTTTCTGGCGCTGATCACCTCGGCGAGCGCGACGCTCGCGTTGCCGGTCGCGTTCAAATATCTGATCGATCGCGGATTCGCGGCGGGCAATCGCACGCATATCGACCGTTACTTCGTCGCGCTGTTCTGCGTCTCGCTGATCCTCGCCGCGGCCACCGCGCTGCGCTTCTATCTCGTGTCGTGGCTCGGCGAGCGCGTGACCGCCGATCTGCGTCGTTCGGTGTACGACCATATTCTCGAGATGAGTCCGCAGTTCTTCGAGACCACCCAGTCCGGCGAAGTGCTGTCGCGACTCACGACCGACACCACGTTGATCCAGACCGTCGTCGGCACCAGTCTGTCGATGGGGCTGCGCAACGCGTTCCTGCTGATCGGCGGCGTCGCGATGCTGGCGGTGACGAGTCCGGTGCTGTCGGCTTACATCATCGCAACGCTGGTGATCGTCATCGCGCCGATCGTGATTTTCGGACGACGCGTGCGGCGTCTATCGCGCGCGAGCCAGGACAAGGTGGCGAATGCGAGCGGACTGGCGGGCGAAATCCTGAATGCGATGCCGACCGTGCAGTCGTACACGCAGGAGCCGTTCGAGTCGCGGCGCTTTGCGGGCGCGGTCGAACTGGCATTCGATACGGCGCTCACGCGAATCCGCGCACGCGCATGGTTGACCGCCGTGGTAATCGTGCTGGTATTCAGCGCGATCGTGTTCGTGTTGTGGCTCGGCGCGCAAGCCGTGCTCGACGGCCGCATGACGGCGGGTCAGCTGTCCCAGTTCATTCTGTATGCGGTGTTCACGGCCGGCGCAGTGGGCGCGGTTGCCGAAGTGTGGGGCGATCTTCAGCGCGCGGCGGGCGCCACCGAGCGTCTGCTGCAATTGCTCGCCGCGCGTTCGCCGGTGATCGAGGCCGCGAGCGCCGTCGCGCTGCCCACGCATGGCGAAGGCATCCGTTTCGACGACGTGAGCTTTTCGTATCCGTCGCGGCCGGGCACGGCCGCGTTGTCGGGTTTGTCGCTGGAGATTCGTGCGGGTGAGCACGTGGCGCTGGTCGGGCCGTCGGGCGCGGGCAAGACCACGCTGTTCCAGTTGCTGCTGCGCTTTTACGATCCGCAGTCAGGCCGTATTCTGATCAACGGTGTGCCGACACAGCAGGTGTCGCTGGCCGGATTGCGCAGCGAGATCGGTGTGGTGTTGCAGGAATCGGTGATTTTCTCGGGCAGCGTGCTCGACAATATCCGCTATGGCGCACCCGACGCGACCCTCGCGCAGGTTCGCAAGGCGGCTGAAATGGCCGCTGCGGCCGGCTTTATCGACGCGCTGCCGCAAGGTTTCGACACCTTTCTCGGCGAACGCGGCGTGAGGTTGTCCGGCGGACAGCGCCAACGCATCGCGATTGCCCGCGCGATCCTGAAAGACCCGCCGATCCTGCTACTCGACGAAGCCACCAGTGCGCTCGACGCCGCCAGCGAACGGCTCGTGCAAACCGCCCTCGACAACGCCGCGCAAAACCGCACGACGCTGGTGATCGCGCACCGGCTCGCGACTGTCCAGCAAGCCGACCGCATCGTCGTGCTGGAGCATGGCCGGATCGTCGCGCAAGGCCGTCACGCCGATCTGTTGCTGAGTTCGCCGCTCTACGCCGAACTCGCCGCACTGCAATTCGGCGACCCGTCGGTTCGCAATCCGCAACCGGATCCGCGTACAGCCTGAGCGGGCGCGAGGCGGATGAAATGCCCGTGGAGAAAGCGGAAGGCTTACGCCTCTTTCAGCCAGGGCATTTCCACCGGCGACACCACCAGATGCCGCAGTTCGCGCTTCAGTTCGAAGATAAAGCCGACGAGGATCATCGAATCCGCATAGGGAATCGGAAACACCTGCGGATTTTCCGAGCCGCGCAGCGGATGCGCCGGCGTATCCGCCGTGGTCGCCGCGTTCTCGCGGACGCTTTCCAGTTCGTCGGCCATCGCCTGGCCGCTGATTTTCAGAACGCGGCTACGCAAGTCGGTATAGGGTTCGATGCGTGCCGCGTCTTCGTTGTACTCGGGCACTTCGTAGATGAACCAGGACATGTGCGTCTCCAGAGAAAAGGGCCGCCATTCTAGCAGCGGGCGTCACTGCGATTGACGACGACCGTCGAATGCACGTCGTTTCGCAGCCGGCTGCGAAGAGTCTAGCAGCGTCGGTCGGGCGCATGCGCGGCGATCGCGAGAAATACGCTGGCCGTGCCGGTGCCGGTTTGCGGCGCTGGCGCTCTCCGCCAGCCCACCGCGCCGTCGTGACGGGCCCCTCGCACGCAGCGCGTAAAATCGGCTCCGGTTCCCCCGCCGCCGCCCGCTCACGCCCCGGCAGACACTCCACACGCACTACGCGAGATGACCGACCTCTTTACTACCCGCCCCCGCGCGCCGCTCGCCGAACAGCTTCGACCCCAGTCGCTCGACGACGTGGTCGGGCAGTCGCATCTGCTCGGCGCGGGCAAACCGTTGCGCCTCGCGCTCGATTCGAAAAAGCTGCATTCGCTGATTTTGTGGGGACCGCCGGGCGTCGGCAAAACCACGATCGCGCGTCTCGCCGCGCAAGCCTTCGACTACGACTTCATCGCCGAATCGGCGGTTGCCGCGGGCGTGAAGGAGTTGCGGGAAGCCGCGGCGCACGCGCGGCAGACGCTCGATCATCACGGCCGTTCGACCGTGCTGTTTCTCGACGAGATTCATCGGCTGAACAAGAGTCAGCAGGACGCGTTGTTGCCGCATGTCGAAGTCGGTCTGCTGACCCTGATCGGCGCGACGACGGAAAACCCCAGCTTCGAGGTCAACAGCGCGTTGCTGTCGCGCGCGCAGGTGTATGTGCTGAAACCGTTGTCGGACGACGAGTTGCGCGCGCTGTTCGCACGCGCACAACCGGTGCTGGGCGCGTCGACATTCGAGCCGGACGCGCTCGACGCCGTCGTCGGTTTCGCCGACGGCGACGGCCGCAAGTTTCTGAATCTCGTCGAGCAGCTTGCGAACGCCGCGAGCTCGGCCGGCATCACGCGGATCGACAGCGGCTTCGTCGCCGGCGCATCCGCTGCCACCACGCGACGCTTCGACAAGGGCGGCGAAGCGTTCTACGACCAGATTTCCGCGTTGATCAAATCGGCGCGCGGCTCGGACCCGGACGCGGCGCTGTACTGGATGGCGCGCATGATCGACGGCGGCGTCGATGTTCGCTATCTGGCGCGGCGGATCGTGATTCTGGCCAGCGAGGAAGTCGGCAACGCCGACCCGCGTGCGCTGCAGGTTGCACTAAACGCCGCCGAAGCCTACGAACGGCTGGGCTCGCCGGAAGGCGAACTCGCGCTCGCGCAAGCACTGGTGTATGTCGCGGTCGCACCGAAGTCGAATGCGGTCAGCATGGCGTGGCACGAGGCGCTGTCGTTCGTGCGCAATGACCGCACGCGCGCGGTTCCGCTGCATCTGCGCAATGCGCCCACGCAACTGATGAAAGACCTGGGCTACAAGAAGGATTACCGCTACGCGCACGACGAACCGGACGCCTTCGCCGCAGGCGAAAATTACTTTCCGGACGACGTTCCGGAACAGCGCTGGTATCGACCGGTGCCGCGTGGGCTCGAACACAAGATCGGCGAGAAACTCGATCATCTGCGTGCGCTCAACGACCAGGTGCGCAAAGTGGAAAAAGATTAGCGCACGGGCGTTCGCAGCGAACGCCCACATTCAATTACGAACGCCTTTCTATTGTGTTAATCTCCCCGCTGTCTTTGGGGAGTAGCCGGCTTCTTTCACAGAAGCGCCTGCATCAACATTCTCGGTCTGTCGGACCGTGGTGCAGGTAGCCCTTTGGTTGGCAAGACCATCGACACACCGTGCGACCGGTCGGGCGTGGGGTGTGTCGCGGTTTTCCGCCCGACCACGAGCGTCCCCATGAATATCCTCACTACCGCTTTCCTCGCTTTCGCGATGTCCACGGATGCCTTTGCAGCCGCAATCGGCAAAGGCGCTACGTTGAATCGTCCGCACTGGCGCGAGGCCGTCAGAACCGGACTCATCTTCGGTGTCATCGAGGCGATCACGCCGCTCATCGGCTGGTTTCTCGGCAAGGCCGCCGCGCAATACGTCACCGCGTGGGACCACTGGATCGCGTTCGGCCTGCTGTCCGTACTCGGCGGCCGGATGCTGATCAACAGCCTCACCGCATCGAAGGCCGAAGAAAAACCGCAGACAAGTCATTCGTTCTGGGTGCTGGCGCTCACCGGTTTCGCGACGAGCATCGATGCGATGGCGGTCGGTGCGGGTCTCGCTTTCGTCGATGTGGATATTTTTTCGACCGCCGCCGCAATCGGCATGGCCACGATGATCATGGTCACACTCGGCGTGATGCTCGGCCGCGTGATCGGTCACGTGGCGGGCAAGCGCGCGGAGTTCGTCGGTGGGCTCGTGCTGATCGGCATCGGATGCACGATCCTCGCCGAACATCTTCAACTCTTCCGATAATCCGCGCACCCGGCGACGCGTCTACTCCGGCGCCACGTTGAATTTTCCCGCATGGAAATCGACGACCGCCTGATTCAGTTCCACTTGCGTGTTCATCACGAACGGACCGCGCGCGGCGATCGGTTCGTGAATCGGATCGGCATGACCGAACAGAACGACCGACGCTTCGTCGGCGTTCAGTTCGAGCGTATCGCCGTCGTCGTGAAGCTCCGCGAGTTGCCACTGCGCGACTTGCGCGCCACCGATCGAAATCCCGCCACGCACCACATACAGAAACACCACGCGTCCGTTCAAGCCGTCGAACTGCACGCGGTCGCCCGCAGGAATCCGCACGACCGACATCAACGCGTTCGTCAACGATTCGACCGGGCCACCCACCCCTTGCCACTCGCCGGCAATCAGTTGAACTTGCGCGCCCGAACCGGCCGCATCGACGACTGGCAATTCAGGCGCCTGAAGTCCGATATAACGCGGCTTCGTCATCTTCAGCTTTGCAGGCAGGTTCAGCCACAGTTGCAGAATTTCGAGCGCGCCGCCGCGCTCCATAAACGACTTCGGCGACAGCTCCGCATGAATCAGGCCGCTGCCGGCCGTCATCCACTGCATGCCGCCCGCATCGATCACGCTCTCATGGCCGCCGGTATCCGAATGCGCGAGACTGCCTTCGAGCACGAAGGTCACGGTCTCGAATCCGCGATGCGGATGCGGGCCGAACGGCAAGCCGTGGTTGCGCGGCGGATACACCTGCGGACCATGATGGTTGAGGAACAGAAACGGATTCAGGTCGGGCAACGCCGGACCGGGCAGCGGTCGCCGGGTGACGAGGTCCGCGATGTCGTCGCGATAGGCGCGATGAACGGTCTTGAGCGTGCGGTGTGTCATAGAGGTATGGGGAAACGTTGAGGTGGCGCCGGTGCAATGCCGCACATTCTGACAAAGAAGCACGATTGTCGCATCGGATCGCGCAGGATCGTTTCCGCTTTCAGATCGCCGGAATGGCGTGTCAACCGGCCACGGCGCGCCCCGTTACGCCGCGCCCAGCGCGATCGACCAAGGCGACAGTGCATCGCTGACGCCTCGGGCGAGCGGCTCGCGCGCGTCGATGATAGCCGGGCGCGCGAAGTTGATCGGCAGCACATCGTGATCGACGATTTCCGTTGCGCCGACCGCTCGCAGCGCGTCGATTACGGCGGCGTCCAACCGACGGTCGGCGCTCACCAGATCCGGACCCGACACGTCGATTCGCGGCCAGTGCGCGGCATCCTCGACGTCCATTCCGAAGTCGTGCACGAACATCAGCAGTTGCGCGACCGCCGCCATGATGCGGCGGCCGCCCGCGCCGCCCGCCACGATCACCGGCCGTCCGTTGCGCACGACGATCGCCGGGCACATGTTGGTCAGCGGACGTTTGCCGCCGCCGATCGAGTTCGCCTGCCCCGGTCGCGGATCGAACCACAGCACGCCGTTGTTCATCACGAAGCCGGTGCCGGGCAAGGTCGCCCGGCTGCCCATCGACGATAACAACGTGGTCGTCATCGACACCATCGATCCATCGCGGTCGCAGACGTTGATATGCGACGTGCATCCCTGCTCCTTCGGTTCGGCGTCGCCCGCGGTGTCGAGGCGCTGACGGTAGGCGGCCGTCATCGCGCGGGCAATCCCGGCATACCAGCCGGCCGACGGTTCGCCGCTGCCGCCCGGCGGCGGAACAGTGTCGTCCAGCCGCGAAAACACGTCGGCGAGCGTCGGGCCGGCGTTCAATCCCGACGACACCTGAATCCGGCTGCCGCGCCATTCGACCGACAGGCAATCCGCGAACTCGGGGCGATACCGTTTCATCTCGTCGGCGCCGATCACGCCGCCCATCTCGCGGATATCGCGCACCACGCTGTCGGCGATCTCGCCGTGATAGAAGTCGCGCCAGCCGGCCGTCGCCAGTTGCTCCAGCGTCTGCGCGAGCCGGCCGGTCGGCAGGAATCCCGGCACGCCCTGATACGGCGGAACCGGCGGCAGGCCGTCGCGCAGGAAAACCCGGCTGCTGGTGTCGTACCGGCGAAGCACCGGCGCGGCCTGCGCAAGCATCAGCGTCGTGAACCAGTCGAGCGCGAGCCCACGGCGCGCCAGCGCAATCGCGGGCGCCATCACCTCGCGCAACGGCATCGTGCCCCATCGTTCGAGCATCGAACCGTAACCGGCCACGGCCGTCGGCAGACAGAACGAGAGCGGCCCGTGCGCATTCGCGTCGCCTTCGACCTGAGGCCACGGAAACAGATCGCTGCCCGGCCGCCCCGTCAGCGGAAAAAACGCCGGCGACATCGCCGACGGCGCGACCGGCCCGAAATGCACCGAATGCGCGCGCGCGTCACCCCGCTCGCCACGGTTGTGGACCAGCGCAAAGCCGATGCCGCCGAGGCCCGAATTCCACGGCTCGACCGCCGCCAGCGCGAAGGCCGTCGCGACCGCCGCATCGACCGCATTGCCGCCCGCTTCGAGAATCGCGACGCCCGCCGCCGACGCGTCGTGCGCCTGCGACGTGACGATACCCGCAGACGATTCCACGGCGGGTTTTCTGACCGTCCAGTGATGAACGGGATACGCAGCTGGAACGAACGTGTGGGTCATGTGAGGCGTCGAGGTCAGCGCAGCATGGATGAAGTTCACCGGTTACCGACAAGCATGCCGCAGACAAAGAAAGCCAACATCGAAAGCTTCGACGACATCGTTCTGAAAATTAGCAGGGTCTGGCGGGACGGCGTGCGTTCTAAAAAATCGAACAACATTCAAATTGAAACGGTGCCCTTACTGTTTTTGGCGGTTTGAAACTCGTCTCAACCTCTGTATGGCGTCGCGAACCGTTACATGGGTCATCCATCAACCTGCAGTCCAACTCGAGCGAGCTGAGACCATGAACACCAGGGCAATTGATTTGACACCCATCCGGACGGATATCGGCGGCTACGTGAAGCTGTACGCACTCGCGCTCGCCATCGTCGTGATCGCCAGTTTTATCGGACCGTTTTCGTTCAAGGTCGGCCCCGGACAGGTCGTGTTGCTGCCGATGGTCTGGGCCATCCTGATGGGCGCGGCGCTGGGTCTCGCCAGCAAACGCCTGCCGTCCGCGCTGAAGCTCGACACGGCGTTGCAGTTCAAGTCGTCGGCGATCCTGCAAGCCGGTCTGCTGCTGTTCACGGCCAAACTGGGGCTGATGGTCGGTAACTCGCTGCCGGAAATCGGCCGTGCGGGCTGGTCGCTGGCGTTCCAGGAACTGGGGCATTTCGTCGGCACGATCCTGCTCGGGATGCCGCTCGCGCTGCTGCTGGGCATCAAGCGCGAGGCGATCGGCGCGACGTTTTCGGTGGGTCGCGAACCGAGTCTCGCCATCATCGGCGAGCGCTACGGGATGGACTCGCCCGAAGGACGCGGCGTGCTCGCCGAATATCTGACCGGCACGATTTTCGGTGCGGTGTTTATCGCGATTTTCGCGGGCTTCGTCACGAGCCTGCATATCTTCGACCCGATCGCGCTCGCGATGGGCTCGGGCGTCGGCTCCGGCAGCATCATGGCGGCTGCAGCGGGCGCCGTCGCCGCCCAGCAGACGCCGGAAGTGGCGAAGTCGGTGGCGACCTTCGCGGCCGCCAGCAACCTGATTACGTCGACGGTGGGCACGTATTTCACGCTGTTTATTTCGCTGCCGCTCGCGGTGTGGGGCTATCGTGTTCTCGAACCGGTTCTGGGCCGCCGCTTCGCCGCCGCACGCGAAGCCGCTGTCAACGAATCGGCTGCGATGAACGCCGGCACGGCCCATGCGCCGGCCGAAACCGAAACCGAGCTGTCGAGCGCCGCGCGCTGGTTCGCGTGGATCGCGGTGGCCGTGCTGTCGCTGGTCAGCAACCTGATTCTCTACAAGACCCCGATCGCCGACGCACTGCCCGGCACGATCATCATGGTCGCGTGCGTGGTGGTGGGCCATTACATCACCCGTCTGATGAAGAGCGTCGTTCCCGCCGTCTGCATCATCTCGCTGGTCGCCATGTTCCTGACCTCGCCGTGGTGTCCGCTGGCACCGACGATCGTCGCGTTGAGCGGCAAGATCAACTTCCTCGCCGCCGTCCCGCCGATGCTGACGTTCGCCGGTCTTTCCATTGCCAAGGACGTGCCGGCGTTCCGCCGTCTCGGCTGGCGCATCATCGTCGTGTCGCTGGTCGCGAATGCCGGCACCTTCCTCGGTGCGTCCGCCATTGCCCAACTGTTCCACCACTGATCGATAACATGACGTTCAATCCTCGTATCGTTTCACCTCACGGCCAGCGCGGCGACTGCTTCGACACGGTCCGGATGGGCGCGCGCGCCGCCGTCGTCAGCAATCATCCGGTCGCCACGTCGGTCGGCATCACGATCCTGGCCAACGGCGGCAATGCGGTGGATGCGGCGGTCGCCGTCGGTTTTGCGATCGGCGTGGCCGAACCGAACGGCTCGGGCATCGGCGGCGACGGCTACCTGATGGTCCACCACGCCGCGAGCCGCAGCGTCCATGTGGTGAACGGCACGGGCGCGTCGCCGCTCGCGGCTCGTCCCGAACACGGTCTCGACCGCTTCGGGATCCGTTCGGCGTCGGTGCCGGGGATGGTCGATGCGATGCTCGAAGCGCATGCACGCTGGGGCCGTCTGTCGCTGATGGACTGCATTGCGCCTGCGATCGCGCTGTGTCTCGACGGCGTGCCGGTCAGCTATTTCCAGGCGGACATGACGCGTAAATACGACCGGCTTCATTCGGACCCGGAAGCCGCGAAAATTTTCGCGCCCAACGGCCATCCGCTGAAGGCGGGCGCGATCCGCCGGAATGCGGACCTCGCGCAGACCTATCGGCAAATCGCCACGCACGGCCGCGACTACTTCTACAACGGGCCGGTCGCCGACGCGATCGACCGGTTCTCCGCTGCAGCGAACGGTCTGCTGCGACGCGAAGACATGGCGCGTCACCGGGTGCGCGTCGAAGCGCCGATCACGACGACCTATCGCGGCAAGCACGTGTACGAGGCGGGCCCCAACTCCAGCGGGCATCTTCTGCTTCAGCAACTGAGCATGCTCGAACAGTTCGATATCGGCGCGATGGATTATCTTTCGCCGGAAGCCGTTCATCTGATGGTCGAGGCCAAGCGGCTCGCGTATATCGACCGCGAAGCGTTCCTGTCCGACCCGGACGACACCGATATCCCGCTCGCCGGTTTGCTGTCGAAGTCGTACGCCGCAGAACGCGCCGCGCTGATCCGCCCCGACGCGGCGGCGGCGTCCGTTGCGCCGGGCGACCCGTGGCAACACGACGCGTCGTCGGCGGCGGCCCGTCAGGCGCCGTCTTCGTTCAAGGTGCTCAATGCCCGCGAGGACACCACGCACTTTTGCGTGGTGGATTCGGACGGCAACGCGGTCAGCCAGTTGCAGAGCCTGAACATGATGTTCGGCTCGCAGGCCGTCGTGCCCGGCACCGGCATCATCCTGAACAACCGGATGACTTACTGGCATCTCGATCCGTCTCATCCGAACTACCTGCGCCCCGGCGCCCGCACCCGTCACACGATGAACCCCGTCATGGTGTTCGACGATCGCGCGGAGTCGGGCGGGCCGCTTCGCTGGGTGCTCGGCACGCCGGGCGGCGACACGCAGGTGCAGACCAACTTCCAGGTGATTTCGGCGCTGGTCGATCACGGGCTGAACGAAGCGGAAGCCGCGCAGGCGCCGCGCTGGTGTCACGAACAGGACGGCACTTACTCCAACCATCCGCATGCGGTCGATGAGCAACTGACCATCGAACAGCGATACGGCGACACGTCGCTGGTGGAAGGACTCGCCGCGCGCGGTCACGACGTCGAAGGGATCGGCGCGTGGAAAGCACGCGGCAGTCTCGCGATCATCGGCGTGGACCCGGAGTCGGGTGCGCGGCTGGCGGCCGTGGACCTGCGCCGCGACGGCCAGGCGCAGGCGATGTAGGCCGCGACACACGCGGGACACCGTCTCCCGCTTTCGAACCCAGTCGACGTCACCATGACCCGCTCCAAATCTGTAACGCGCGCCACGTTCGACGACGTGATGGTGCCCGTCTATGCGCCCGCGCCCTTCGTTCCGGTACGCGCCGAAGGATCGCGCGTGTGGGACAGCGAAGATCGCGAGTACATCGATCTGGCGGGCGGGATCGCCGTCACGGCGCTGGGTCACGGACATCCGGACGTGATCGCGGCCTTGACGGAACAGGCCGCACGGCTCTGCCACATCAGCAATGTCTACACGAACCAACCCGCGCTGCGACTCGCGCGACGCCTGACGGACGCGACGTTCGCCGAGCGGGTTTTCTTCGCGAACTCCGGCGCCGAAGCCAACGAGGCCGCGCTCAAACTCGCGCGCAAGGTCGCCACCGACCGTCACGGCCTGAGCACCGATAAAGTCGATATCGTCTCGTTCAACCAGTCGTTCCACGGACGAACCCTATTCACCGTGAGCGTCGGCGGACAGCCCGACTATGCCGAAGGCTTCGGTCCACTGCCGGGCGGCATCACGCACATCCCGTTCAACGACCTCGACGCAGCGGCCAGCACGATCGGCCCGCGCACCTGCGCGGTGATCGTCGAACCGGTGCAAGGCGAAGGCGGCGTCAGACCCGCGAACCCGGCGTTTCTGCGGACGCTGCGCCACTTGTGCGACCAGCACGATGCGTTGCTCATCTTCGACGAAGTGCAAACCGGCGTCGGGCGGTCCGGCTCGCTGTACGCGTACATGGAGTACGGGGTGACGCCCGATATCCTGACCACCGCGAAATCGCTCGGAAACGGCTTTCCCATCGCAGCGATGCTGACCACCGAACCGTTGGCCCGGCACTTCTCGCCGGGCACGCACGGCTCGACGTATGGCGGCAATCCGCTCGCGGCGGCCGTCGCGGACAAGGTGCTGGAACGGGTGACCACGCGCGGCGTGCTGAACGGCGTTCGCGAGCGCGCCGATCATTGCCTCGCCGCGCTTCGCGCGATCAACGGCCGTTACGGTATCTTCAAGGAACTGCGCGGAATGGGACTGCTGATCGGCGCGGAACTGAGCGAGCCCTACGCCGGACGCGCAAAAGATTTCGTGGCCGCCGCGCTCGAACAGCGCGTGATGCTGCTCAACGCGGGCACGAACGTGCTGCGTCTGACACCGTCGCTGATCGTGCCGTTCGCGGATCTCGACGAAGGTTTCCGCCGCTTCGAACTCGCCGTCGATACGATCGTCGCGGCGGGCGTGCCACGCCGCAAAGGCGAAGCCGTGGTTTGAACGCGCGGACATATCCAGGAGAGCCTGGTCGCGTGCGAATCCGTCCAGACAAAAAAAGCGCCCGTATCGGGCGCTTTTGCGTTGAAGCCATGTTCAGGCGGTTTATGCCGCGTCGCTCGACACGCTGACGATCAGCTTTTGCAGGAACCGCTCGCACGCGGCAAGTTGTTCCAGCTCGACGAACTCGTTGGGCTTGTGCGCCTGCTCGATGTTGCCCGGCCCACACACGATGCTCGGAATCCCCGCCGTCTGAAACAGACCTGCTTCGGTTGCGTACGCGACCTTTCGGGTTGCGGTGTCGCGTTGCAATGCACGCACCAGACCATTGATGGCGGCCTGCTCGGCGACGTCGAGTGCCGGCGCCGTCGAGATGGTTTCGAACGTGATGTCCGCTTCTTCGCGTGTCACGCGCATCTGCGGGACGAGTTCGTTCTGCGCGTAGTGACGGATTTCATCGTAGATGGCCTGCGCGTTCACACCCGGCAGATTGCGGAATTCAAACTCGAACTCGCAATTCGCGGGCACCGTGTTGACCGCAATGCCACCGCGAATCGTGCCGGTTTGCGCCGTAGTGAACGGCACGTCGAACGCGTCGTCGAACGGTCCTTTCGCGCGGAACCGTTCGGCCAGCGTCTGGATATGACAGATGAGCCGCGCCGCGTATTCGATCGCATTGACGCCTTTCGGCGTCAGCGACGAATGCGCCGCGTGACCATTCACGCAGCATCGATACGCGTTGATGCCTTTGTGCGCGACCACGACCCGCATGCTGCTCGGCTCGCCGACGATGCAACCGTCGAGCCGGATGCCGCGTTTCTTCAGATCCGCCAGCATGACCGGCGCGCCCGCGCAGCCGATTTCTTCGTCGTAGGACAGCGCGAAATGAAGCGGACTCTTCAGCGCGGCGCCGCGCATGGTCGGCACGAGACCCAGCGCCACGCCGATAAAGCCCTTCATGTCGCATGCACCGCGCCCATAGAGCTTGCCGTCCTTGACGACCGGCGAGAACGGATCGGTGTCCCATTGCTGACCGTCGACGGGCACGACATCGGTGTGACCGGACAGAACCACACCGCCGTCGGTCTCACCGTTCGCGTCCGGCACGGTCGCGAACAGATTCGCTTTTTTGCCGCTTGCGTCGTAGGTCAGCGTGGTGACGAGGCCGTTCGCATCGCAATAGTCGCGGACGGTTTCGATCAGACCCAGATTCGAATTCCGGCTGGTCGTATCCATCTTCATCAACGTCTCGACCCAGTTCATGCCGGTGGCCGAGACGTCGGGTTCAGCGTGGCGCTGCGTGTTGGATTTCATAGTGCGGTGTATCGCTGACAATCAGATGTGGAACAGTTGGGCGACTATGCTCGCGCCCAGAAAGGTGCCCGCGTTCGCGACGAACGACACCAGCACGATGCGCCAGCCGAGCTTGCGGAACGCCGGAATATCCTTGGCGATCGACAGGCCGGCAAACGTGAGCATCGGTGTGGTCACGCCGAGAAAATCGTTTTGCGAGCTGAAGGCCGCGATCTGCGTGGCCCACGGGCAAAGCGGCGAAGTCAGGAACATCGCGACGATCGACACCCAGCACACCGCCGGGATTTTCCGGCCGGTCGCGGTGGCGAGCGCATCGCCCGCAACGGTCGCCAGCACCATGATCAGCATGCCGGGCAACGCAGCGACGGGACTCGTGCCGTGCGTGATCCAGTCGCAGACCAGCGCGAACACCGCCGTCATGCCCCACGCCAGCAGCTTGCCGCGATAGCTCAATTCCGGCGCGGCGGTTTCGACGTCGCCGAGTTTCGGCCGTGCTTCCTCGACTGCGCTCGTCGCCTCCGACGCGCGCGTGTTCCGGCCGATCAGCGGTTCGAGCAGCCGGTAACCCCAGACGGCCATCGGCAGCGAAATAAACAGCGTGAAGTAGGTGCCGACCGTGGTCGTGATCAGATTGCTCGCGGCGGCAAACGTCATCACGGTCTTCGCGACTTCCGGCGACTGCTGCGCAGCGATCGCACCCGACGCCGCCGCCATCATCGACCCAGAACCCACACCGGAACCCATCGCGAGCGCCAGCGGATCGAAGATATTCAGACTCGCGACGAAGCCGGCGAAGATCGCGATAAACACCGCGCCGAACACCGTGCCCGTCAGATACTCGGCCAGCACGCCGCGCCCTTCGGCGGAGTCCATGCCGTACTTTTCACCGATGATCGCAAGGCTCGGTTCCCGGCCGACCGAGAACGTCGCGCCGATCGCTTCCCGCTTGATGCCGAGCAGCAGCGCGAGCGGCAAGCCGAGCAGGATCGTGCCGACGAAGTGACCGAGTTCCTGAAACGCCAGCGCCCAACCGGCGGCTGCGAGCTTCGGCAACGCGCCGCCGACCATCAGTCCGAGCTTGGCGACGAACAGCAGCAGCGCGGGTTGCAGGATCGCGGCTGCGAGAAACTGGGTCTTGACGTCGAGACGCGCAACGCCGCCCCAACGATCGCTGGCGAGGCCCAGCGCCGCGCCCATCAGCAGCGCCCAGATCATCGGCAGCAACACAACTTTGCCAGGTCCGATCCTGAAAGCGAATGAACCGATGAATTCGGCAATCAGCAGGATGATTGCCGCATAGAAAAACAGCTTGACGCTTCTCAGCGTACTGTCGCCCCCGCGTTCCGCGTATAACGTGCCTTGCATTTCCCGTCTCCAGACTTGCCCTCGCCGGCGACATGCGGCGAGGGCATTAAAACGTCAAAGGTACCCGAAAGCGGTCGCGGGGTCCTTAGCCGTTTCAACCCACACGCTTTTCGTCTGTGTGTATTCGTACAGCGCCTCGACCCCGCTCGACCGGCCGTAGCCGCTCAACCCGTAGCCGCCGAACGGCGAAGCGACGTTGATCGTCTTGTAGCCGTTGACCCAGAACGTGCCCGCATTGATCTGCGCAGCGACGCGATGCGCGCGGCCGACATCGTTGGTCCAGACCGCGCCGGCAAGGCCGAATTCGGTGTCGTTCGCGATGGCGATGGCTTCTTCCTCGGTGTCGAACGGAATCGCGGCGACCACCGGTCCGAAAATCTCGGTACGCGCGACGTCCATCTCGTTCGTCACGTTCGCGAGCACGGTCGGCGATACGAAATAGCCGCCGTCGGCGCGCTCGGCCGATCCTGCCGCGAGCGTCGCGCCCGCCGCGACACCGCTCGCGATCATCTTCATCACGTGCTCGTACTGCGCGCGATTGTTGATCGGACCGACTTCGGTCGCGTCGTCGGTCGGCAAACCGACCTTGATCTTCTTCGCACCCGACGCGACCATCGCGACGAATTCGTCATACACCGAGCGCTGGACCAGCAGTCGCGAACCCGCGACGCAACTTTGTCCCGCACCGGCGAAGATCGCGGCCTGCGCGGTCAACGCGGCACGCTTGAGATCGGCGTCGCCGAAAATGATGTTGGCCGACTTGCCGCCCAGTTCCAGCACGCACGGCAATACCCGCTTCGCCGCCGCTTCGGCGATCCGCACGCCCGTTGCAGGCGAGCCGACGAACACGACCTTCTTGACGACCTTGTGCGCAATCGCTGCCTGAGCGACGGTGTGACCGAAGCCGGCCAGCACGTTGATCAAGCCCTTCGGCGCACCGGCGCGTTCGGCCAGCATCCCGACTACCAGCGACGTGAACGGCGTCAGTTCGGACGGCTTCAGCAACACCGCATTGCCCATCGAAATAGCGGGCGCCAGTTGCCATCCGCAGGTGAACACCGGCGCGTTCCACGGCGTGATCTGCAGCACCGTTCCTGCCGGCTCGCGACGCGTGTAATTCAGATGCGAGGTCGGAACCGGAATCACCTCGCCGTAAAATTTGTCCGTCCAGCCGCCGTAGTACTCGAACATCTCGGCGACCTTGGCGACTTCGCCACGGCAATCGCGAATCGGTTTGCCCGATCCGAGCGACTCCAGCTTCGCCAGGTTCTCGGTGTCCTTGCGCAACTCGCGGGCAATCTCGAACATCACCCGGCCGCGCGCCGCGTGGGTCAGCGCCCACCACTGCTTTTGCGCGCGCTGTGCCGCGTCCGCCGCGAGTTCGACGACCGCCGCGCCGCCATCCTTGTACGCGAGGCTCGGCTTGCCCGTGGCGGCGTCGTACAACTGGATCGGCTCACCCGTGCCTTCGACCAGCTCACCGCCGACATACGAACCGATCGTTTTGGCGTTCGGGAAAAAATGCGCGAATGCGGCCAACAGCGTGTCTGCGTGGTTATCCATTGCGATACTCCTTTGATCGGGTTACTTCGGTTCGATGAACTGGACGATGCGGTTGAAGTCTTCGGCGTCGCCGATCGACTGCTCGCTGGCCGCCCACAAACGCCCCGCCTCGACGGCGATCGGCGCTTCGACGTGCTGGCTGCCCAGCAGATCCATCGCAAGACGGACGTCCTTGCGCATCAGCTTCATCGTGAAGCCCGAATCGAACTTGCCATTGAAAATCCACGTCGGGTAATTCGTCAGCGTCGCGCTGTTGCGGCCGGAACCGCCGCTCAGCGCTTCGATCAGCTTTTCCGGATCGACGCCGACCGACTCCGCGGCGCGCACGGCTTCGCTGGTTGCCAGCAGATGAATGCCGGTGAGCAGGTTGTTGATGATCTTGGTGACATGGCCCGCGCCGACCGGCCCGACATGCACGCGCTTCGCGCTCATCACGGCGAGGATCGGTTCGACAGCGGCGACGTCTTCGTCCGAACCGCCGAGCACCATCGTCATCGTCGCGGTGGCCGCGCCCTTCGGGCCGCCGCTCACCGGACCATCGACCAGACCGACCTTGACTTCACCGAGCGCCGCCGCGACCTTGCGCGTGCTGTTCGGATCGGCGGTGGTGGTGTCCACCACGATCAGGCCGGGCTTCGCGTTGGCGGCGACGCCGCCGCTGCCCAGCACCACTTCTTCGACGATGGCCGAAGTCGGCAGCGACAGGATCAGGACATCGACGTCACGCGTGATCTCCGCGATCGATCCACGCGCCGCGACGCCTTCTTTCGCGAGCGTGTCCGCCACGCCGGGCGCGGCGTCGAAGCCGAGCACGGTGTATCCGCCGCGCTTCAGCGAAAGCGCCATGCCGCGCCCCATGTTTCCCAGTCCGATGACACCAACCGTCTTCATAAGTCCACTCCGTTGCGATGACGCTTCGGCCGAATAGAGAGCTCTATCTGTCGCCGTTCGCGTGTCTGGTGATGTCATGTTCGGCTTTTGGTCCCCTATAATCAATCAACGCCAATATTGGAAACGTTCTGTTTTTTAGAACAGGGAGCTATGGCAGACAACCTCACCGAAAGCCGGATCGTCTATTTTTTCGAAGCGGTCCGATGCGGCACCATTCGCGCGGCAGCCGACTGGCTGAACGTCGCGCCGTCGGCAGTCAGCCGCCAGATCGGGCTGCTGGAGTCGGAGCTCGACGTGACGCTGGTCGAGCGGCACGCGCGCGGCGTCAAACCGACCGAAGCCGGCGAATACCTGATCGAATACTTTCGCGAGCAACTCGCGCATAAAGACGATCTGATCTCGCGCTTGCAGGAACTGCGCGGCCTGCGTACCGGGCACGTCAGCGTCGTGCTGGGCGAGGGTTTCGTCTCCGATGTGCTGGCCGGTCCGATGCAGCAGTTCTGCAAGCTCTATCCGGGCATCAAGGTGAATCTCGACCTCGGCAGCACCAACGACGTGATGCGGCGCATCTCGGAAGACGAAGGAGAAATCGGTCTGGTCTACAACCCGCCGGCCGAGCCGAAGATCGTGTCGCGCGCGTTCAAGCAGCAGCCGATGATGGCCATCGTCGGGCCGCATTTCCCGCGTTCCGGCAAGCAGAAATCGATGACCATCCAGGAACTGGCCACCTATCCGCTTGCGGCGACGCATCCGGCGTACGGGACGCGGCAAATGCTGCAGGCAGTCGAATTCGCGGAGAAGATCCGCCTCGACCCGGTCGTGACCACCAACTCCATCAATATCCTGAAACAGTTCGCGCGATCGGGGCTCGGACTGGTCGTGCTGCCAGCGTTCGCCGTGACGACCGAAATCGAAACCGGCGAACTCCACGCGATCGAAATCGACCATCCGATCCTTCAGAACGCCGAAGCGCATCTCGTCACGCGGGTGGGGCGCAAGCTGTCGGTGGCTTCGAACAAGATGCTGCAGATGATGACCTCGCAAATGCGGGCATTTCGCTGACGCGGCGGGCGGGTGACCGGCGATCTGATTTTTAGAACAAACTTCCGCATCGTCGGCAATCGCCTTTGTTTTTGGCGATTGGACACTGTCGCCAAAGGAGGCAAATCTTGACGACCATCGACCCGCATATCCTGTGGCAGACCATTCGTAGCGAGGCGGAACGCGAGGCGCGTGTTCGGCCGATGTTGCAGCGTTATTTCGATTCGTCCGTGCTGCGGCACGACGGCATGGACGACGCGCTGGCGTCGCTGGTGGCCGCCGAACTGGTACGGATCGACGCGAGCTTGCCGGACCTGTCCGCGGAGTTCGGTGCGCTCGGCAAGGAACACCGTCTCGGCGACAGCACCGCCGCCGATATCGTCAAGATCTCGTCGTCGAACCCCGCCTGCCCGAATGCACTGGCCGCGCTTCTGTCGTTTCGCGGCATTCAGGCGCTGCACTTTCACCGTCTCGCGCACGTCTACTGGCGCGCGGGCGAAACCACCTTCGCGGTGCTGCTGCAAAACTGGTGCGCGAAGTCGTACAACGTCGATATCCATCCGGCCGCGCGCATCGGCAAAGGCCTGTTCGTCGATCATGCGATGGGCATCGTCATCGGCGAGACCGCGGTTGTCGAGGACGACGTCAGCATGTGGCACGGCGTGACGCTCGGCAGCACGTTCTCCGAATCCGGCGACCGTCATCCGAAAGTGCGCCGGGGCGCGACGCTGGCGGCGCATGCGGCGATCCTCGGCAACATCGAGATCGGCGCTGGCGCTGTCATCGCGGCGGGCAGCGTGGTGCGCACCTCGATTCCCGCCGGCATGGTGGCCGCAGGCGTGCCCGCCAAGGTCATCAAGCCGGTCTCCGGCACGTATGCCGCCATCACGGCGCCCACCCGCAACGAGGACTGACGGATGATTCCACCCAACCAGCACCGGCTCGGCATCGATCATCCGGTCGTCTCCGTCCGGAATCACCCCGCGGCCGTCGCGCAGTTCGTGCGGCTCGGTTTTGCGCCGAGTCCGATTTCGTATCACCCGTGGGGCTCGGTGTTGACGTTGATGATGTTCGAAAACAACTTCATCGAACTGATCGGCGTCGACGATCCCGCGAAGTTCGGCACCGGCGAGGTGGAGGGCTTCTGCTATGGCCGGACCCTGGGCGATTTTCTCGCGCGCTCGGAAGGGCTCGGCCTCGTCGCGCTGCATAGCAAGGACATCGAAGCCGACTTCGCCGCCGTCAAGGCGACCGGTTTGCCCACGCAGCAACGCGTCGAGTTCCGTCGCAAGCTGACCAGGGCCGACGGCACGCCGGACGAGGCGGTCGTCTCGCTCGGCATGGTGATGGACACGGAATCGGGCGACATCTCCAACTTCCTGTGTCAGCAGCATCGTCCGGAATTCATCTGGCGTCCGGACTGGCAACATCATCCGAACGGCGCGGTGGCGGTGGACGAAGTGATCTATCTCGCGCCGGACCCCGCAGCGCTCCATGCGCTCGACACGCGCTGGCGCAAGCTGTTCGGCGACGCGGCCGTGCGCCACTTCGAAGGCCGCGTCGAAGCCGACACCGGTTGCGGCAGCATGGTCGCGCTGACGCCGGCGCAAGCCACCGCGCGGTTCAACGGCCGCCTGCCGCACGCGTACACCGACAAGCCTCGCGGCATCGCGCTGCGGGTACGGGTTCGCGACCTCGCCCAGACGAAGCAGGTACTCGCGCAAAACGGTGTCGCGTTCGACACGACGCCGTGCGGGATCATGGTGTCGCCCGAAGACGCCGGCAACGCGATCATCGAATTCGCGGAGGCGAACGGTTAGCACGCGTATCACGGGTTCGTGCGGCTTCCACGGTAAGGAGAGACGACGCGACGCCGCCATTGCTATAATCGCGCAGATGGATACGAGCCCAACCCTGCTGAATCTGCATCGATGGTGGCACGCCTGAAGCAGGCGGCCCGTTTCCCCTCGTTCATCGAAAACGTGATGCCGCCAGTCCTGGCGGCATTGTCGTTTCTGCGCGCCGATGACTGGTGGTGTCGGCAAAACACGGACAACAGAGCCCATGTCGCAAGCAAACCAGACTGAACAGCAACCCGTCATCCTTACCGGCGACCGCACGACCGGTCCGCTTCACCTCGGGCATTACATCGGTTCGCTGCGCTCGCGCGTGCAGCTTCAGCACGAAGCGAAGCAGTTTCTGCTGCTGGCCGACGCTCAGGCAATGACCGACAACGTCGGACGTCACCAGAAAGTGACCGAAAACGTGATGGAAGTCGCGCTCGATTACCTCGCGGTCGGCATCGATCCGGGCAAATCGACCATTTTCATTCAGTCGCAAGTGCCGGAACTGGCGGAACTGTCCCATTACCTGCTCAATCTGGTGACGGTCGCGCGTCTCGAACGCAATCCCACCATCAAGTCCGAAATCGTGTTGCGCGGTTTCGAGCGCGACATTCCCGCCGGTTTCCTGACCTACCCGGTCAGCCAGGCCGCCGACATCACCGCGTTCAAGGCGACCCGTGTACCCGTCGGCGACGACCAGCTGCCGATGATCGAGCAAACCAACGAACTCGTGCGCCGTTTCAACAATACGGTCGATCAACAGGTGCTGGTCGAATGCGAAGCCGTGCTGTCGAAGACCGCGCGTCTGCCGGGCATCGACGGTAAGGCGAAAATGAGCAAGTCGCTCGGCAACTCGATCGCATTGGGCGCGACGCCGGACGAAATCACGAAAGCCGTGAACAACATGTACACGGACCCGAATCACCTGCGCGTGAGCGATCCCGGTCAGGTGGAAGGCAACGTCGTGTTCGCGTTCCTCGATGCGTTCGAACCGGACGTCGCGATGGTCGAAGGGTTGAAGGCGCATTATCGTCAGGGCGGTCTCGGCGACAGCGTCGTCAAGCGCGCGCTCAACGAACGTTTGCAAGCGATGCTCACGCCGATCCGCGAACGCCGCCGCGAACACGAAGCGGATCGTGGCGCGGTGCTGGAAATCCTGCGTCGCGGCACGATGCATGCACGCGAAGTGGCGGGTCAGACCGTGTCGGAAGTGAAGGCCGCGCTCGGCCTGAACTACTTCCAGAGCTAAACGACGGACATCGTCGGGACGCGGAGCGATTCGCGTCCCGATGCGCCCGGCGCGTTGCCGCTGTTTTCCCGTTGTTTCTGCGCTGTATTCCTTTTCTTCCGCCTTTCCCTCCGCTTCTCCGCTCTCCCGCTCCGCCTCTCTGCACACGCTGTCCGCATGAATTATCCGCGCGGTATACCATTTACGGGCGTGTCGACGGTCGATCCTGTCGCGCGTATTGCGTTCTTCTGGTTGCAAGACGAAGCGTGACAGATGCATGACGTGAGCGCATCGGCACACGTCTTTCAATCGTCGTTCGATCCTCACCGATAACAGTCTCTCGATCCTCAAGCCGATGCACAACGATATCCCGGAACCGCAGGCCATCAGTCATGACGTCACCCGCAGCGCGATTTTCATCGTCGCGACCATCGGCCACGGTGCCGATCAGGCAGCCAAGGTGCGCGCGTGGTGCGCCGATATCGCCGCGCACGTGCGCTCGGTCGGCACGCGTGCGCCGTCGGGCAAACTGTCGTGCGTGTGCGGATTCGGTTCGGATGCGTGGGACACGCTATTCGGCGCGCCGCGTCCCGCACGTTTGCATCCATTCCGCGATGTCGTCGCGGGCGAGCGCCGCGCGTTGGGCACGCCCGGCGATTTTCTGCTGCATATCCGCGCCGATCACATGGACCTGTGTTTCGAGCTTGCGACGCAGTTGCTCGGCGCACTCGGCGACGCAGTCACGGTGGTGGACGAAGTACACGGCTTTCGCTACTTCGATATGCGCGACATGGTCGGTTTCGTCGATGGCACCGAGAATCCAACCGGTCGCGCCGCCGACGAATTCACGCTGATCGGTGACGAAGACACCGGCTTCGCGGGCGGCAGTTACGTGATGGTGCAGAAGTACCTGCACGATATGGACGGCTGGAATGCATTGTCTGTGGAGACGCAGGAACGCATCATCGGCCGGACAAAACTGTCCGATGTCGAACTGGACGAGGCCGTCAAGCCGACGCGTTCCCATAGCTCGCTGACCACGCTCACCGAGAACGGCAAGGAAGTCAAAATCCTGCGCGACAACATGCCGTTCGGACGCCTCGGCGCGGGTGAGTTCGGTACGTACTTTATCGGTTACGCGCGTGCGCCCGATCCGATCGAGCAGATGCTGGAGAACATGTTTATCGGGCGGCCGCCGGGCAACTACGACCGGCTGCTCGACTATAGCCGCGCGGTCACGGGCGGACTCTTTTTCGTGCCGTCGGCGGAACTGCTGGAGGCATTGGCAGATCGCGATCCGCCCACCGTCACGGCCGCAATCGAATCGCAAGCGGACACGTCTACGCCTGTCGAGCCGCGCCACGACGGCTCGCTGAATATTGGCTCACTCAAGGGAATCGCCCAGCATGAATAACTTGCATCGCGAACTTGCGCCCATCTCTCATGCCGCCTGGTCGCAAATCGAGGACGAAGTGGCACGCACGTTCCGGCGCAGCGTCGCCGGGCGTCGCGTTGTCGATGTAAAGGGACCGGGTGGAACGCAACTGACCGGCATCGGCACCGGACATCAGAGCACGATTGCCGCGCCGCAACCGGGCGTGGTGGCGAAGCTCGCCGAGGTCAAGCACCTGGTCGAATTCACCGTGCCGTTCGAGTTACAGCGCGATGCGATCGACAGCGTGTTGCGCGGCGCGAACGATGCCGACTGGCAACCCGCGAAAGACGCGGCGAAGCAACTCGCGTACGCCGAAGATCGTGCGATTTTCGATGGTTATCCGGCCGCGGCAATCGGCGGACTGCGCGAAGATTCGTCGAATCCAGCGTTCGCGCTACCCGCCGATATCAGCGACTACCCGAACGCGATCGGCAACGCGCTCGAACAGTTGCGTCTTGCGGGCGTCGACGGCCCCTATTCCGTGCTGCTCGGCGCGGACGCCTACACGGCACTCACCGAAGCGCGCGATCAGGGTTATCCGGTGATCGAGCATATCAAGCGGATCGTGAACGGCGACATCATCTGGGCGCCCGCGCTGGCGGGCGGCACGGTGCTGTCCACACGCGGCGGCGACTTCGAACTGCATCTTGGCGAAGACGTGTCGATCGGTTATGCGAGCCATACCGACAGCGTCGTGCGTCTGTATCTGCGCGAAACGCTGACGTTCCTGATGTTGACGAGCGAAGCCTCGGTGTCGCTGACATCGGCGGAATGATCGATGGCGGTCCGATTGCGTCGCGCCCGGACCGTCACGTTCCCCCTTCGCGCCGGCTCTGCTCGGCGACGGTGAAAATCGCCTCGGGCATTGCTTCGAGGCGGCCTTGGGGAATCGGATCGCCACTCTCGTCGGAAAGGCCATAGGTGCCTTCTTCGATCTTTTGCAGCGCACGCGCGACATCGCCGATACGTTGATTGTTGACGTCACGCAGCGACTGGTCGATTTCATCCTGCGCCATATTCTGCGCGTCGTCCTCGTACTCTTCGGCCTCATCGCCGTGCTGCGCCTGCGCCGTCCGCTCATCGTCGATCGTGCTTTGTTCGCCGCCCAGCAATTGCTGACGCATCGCTTCGAGGCGTGCGCGCTGTTGCGCGATAAATGCTTCACTCAAGCCACTTTGCTGTCCGGTCATGATTTTCTCCGTCCCTGGGTACACGCTACGCGCGTTGGCGATGCGGGTCATGCGAGCCTGATCCGACCGTTGCCGGCGCTTATTTGAGGGTAGTGTAGAAACGGGATTTGTGCAGGGCGAGTGGCGGGTTGATGTGGCCGTTTTATTGGGTGGTGAAAGCGGAGGGGGATTTGATGGGTTTCTTCATACTAGTGGGGAATGGGCGCTGCATTCCGCGCCTTCTCCTTGCAATTTCACTACGGCAAGCGATGGTCTGGGTTACGGCATCCCGGCTGTGGCGGATTTCGCATTGGCGAAGCCACTCACACGCGTGAAGCGCTCGCCTCGAACGGTCGCAGGAAGCGTATCGCAAACCGTTCTAGTCTTCGGTCTTCGCGGAACCGATTTTGTCCAGCGACGCCAAAACATCATCGGGCAGGTCTAGCTTCACGCTCTCGACATTCTGCTTCAGATGCTCGACGGAAGATGTGCCGGGTATCAGGAGCACGTTGGGCGAACGCTGCAACAGCCATGCAAGGGCGACTTGCATCGGCGTTGCATTGCACTGCTCCGCAGCGTGACTGAGCGCATCGGCCTGCAACGGGGAAAAGCGACCGAGTGGAAAGAATGGAACATACGCGATGCCATCTCGTGCAAGACTATCAATCAGTGCATCATCGTTCCGATGAGCGAGGTTATACATGTTCTGCACGCACACAATCTGCGTGATCGCGCGAGCCTGTGCCACTTGATTCGCGGTCACATGGCTTACCCCGATGTGACGGATCAAGCCCTTCGCCTGAAGCTCCGCGAGCGCGGTCAAAGGCGCTTCGATGTCGCCCTCGGTCGGTGCTACAACATTGAACATCACGCGAAAGTTCACGACGTCCAGCACATCCAGCCCAAGATTGCGAAGATTGTCATGCACCGCCGACTCCAGTTCGGCGGCCGTCGATGCAACGTTCCACGACGCATCGCTGCCTCTAGTGGCGCCCACTTTCGTGACGATCGTCAGCGCGTCGGCATAAGGATGAAGCGCTTCGCGGATGAGCTCGTTTGTCACGTGGGGACCGTAGAAATCGCTCGTATCGATATGCGTGATTCCACTTTCGACCGCAGCACGCAGCACGGCAATCGCTGCAGCACGGTCTTTCGGTGGGCCGAAAACGTGAGGGCCTGCCAGCTGCATCGCGCCGTAGCCCATGCGTGTAACGTCCAGATCACCGAGTTTAAAATTTCCAGCGCGCGTTGCATCAGTCATTGATGTACTCCATTCGGGTTGTCGTTTCGTTGCGGCAAGATGTGGGAATAGAATACGAATAATTATTCATATTGTGAATTCGCATATGCCGATCGATAACGGACAAGGGCTGGACGCCCGCAAACAGCCACAGCAGGCGCGTTCCCAGGCTACCGTAGACGCGATTTTTGAAGCGACTATTCAGGTTTTGCTGGCGGAGGGTTTGCAACGACTCACCACGATCCGGGTGGCTGCGAGAGCTGGCGTATCGGTCGGAACGCTTTACCAGTACTTTCCTCAAAAGCAGGCGCTGCTGTTTGCGGTGTTGCAGCGGCATCTGGAGAGAGTGGTGGGCGCGATGGAGAATGCTGCGGCGTCAGTACACGACGCCTCTTTGTCGACCATGGTGAAGGTTGTTGTCGCCGCGTTCGTGAAAGCGAAGACCGCCAATCTGGACGAATCGCGTGCGCTATACGCGGTTGCGCTCGAACTCGACTCGCGCGGCTACGTTCGCGAAATCGAAGCTCGCAGCCGCGCTGCGCTAGAGGCGATGCTGAAGACGGCATCAGACGTGCATTTCGACGACCTGGCCATGACCACGTTCATGTTTTCGGGAGCATTGGTTGGTCCCGTCCGCCTGCTGCTTGAGAGCAAGTCGTCGCAGTCGATGCTGCGCAAGTTTCGCGCTCAACTTGAGTCGCTTTGTTTAGGGTATATGGAGCGCGAGGCACGTCCCAGGCATACGGCGGATTTGGGTTGAGTGTGGCAGTGTCCCGGGAAACCAGGATGTGGCGGGGTTGCTGCTTCGGGGGGCGAAAGCTGTAGAGGTTTAGTTGACTTGGAGCCGAACGGGTTGGCCGGACGACGTCTGATGCGACGCTTGCTGGTTCAAAGTTGGAGTCGCGGTTCGCGCAGGTTTGAAGTATCCGGGTTGTGGGTCATTCAATGCTGAAGTATCGGTGTGGCGTCGGGATAGGTCGCATAGTGGCCACTGTCTCTGATCGACCCTGAACGGACAATCGGACGTCTCGAAAGCGGACGTTCGCCTCACTCGAATGCACGCTGTATCTGGTTGATTAGGGCCGCGAGTTCTGGTTTATCGCCCCACATGTCAAATTCCCGAGTCGCAATCAGTCCCATCGTAAGCGGTCCCTGTTTAGGCCTCGACGATTCACCGGAAATTTGAGCGCGGCACCACGTTAGTTGGCGATGAATGCTGTGTACGTTCGGCCACGTTCCAGTCAGCGTGGGTTCAATGGCCAACAATGCCTTGTCGATCTTAAATAGCAGTTCAGCGTCCGTCATCACAATCCACAAAGCGAGCCTCATTTAAAGAAGATATTCGCTGGTGCTTCTTTCCATTGTGGGCGAAACGTAAAGTCCGTAGTAGTCAGCTAACCCATAACGATGCCATCCGCACCGTAAACTTCGCACTCGTCGCCTTGCACTTTCGAGTCAAGCAACTGCGCTAGCTGCCACATCTTGCGGAGAATCTCACTGTCAGGATTTTTGACTACTACATTGCCTTGCCGAAAATGAAACCAAGCCGTGTTCCCACTCACGCCGCCTCCTGGGTGGGCCGCCGTCCAGACTGCCAACCCGGCGTTTTTTATCCGCAAGACACTGCCGTCGCCCACGATCGCACTCGCGTAGCCATCAAGACGCATATCTTGGTTAGACTGAATAAGCGCCTCCCACTCCTCAATGCTGATCGTGGGTCCACTCGCGTCGAACCAATTTTCTTTGCGGGTGATGTGGACGTCGTATCCCATAGCTTTATGTTTGTACTTGCGTTCGTTATCCAACGCCGCATTGTCGACTATCTAGCAACCGAGGTCGAGTGACCGCTCATGGCCGAACCTGGAAATCCAGCTGCTGCCGGCGATCGCTTAGCGCGCAGCCATGCCGAATTTCCGCAGTCGACCCGTTGCCGCCGTTCATATTTCTCCAAAGCGGTCGTTCAAAGTCTCACCGGAGTCAAAAGACCGCTTCGCTGTCCACACTACGTGCAGCTACGACCCACAGAAAGGGCCTTGCTCACCCATCGCGCGCTTCCAGGTGTGTTCAGTGCTGGAAACCGGCGCAGGGGAAGCGAATGGCGCGGCAGGAGTACCCGTGTCGTTCAGATCGATATGACAGCGACCGTCCGTCACCGAGAGTAGAGCGACATAGCGGTGGGTGGCTTCCGGTGTGAACGTAAGAGTGTCGACGCAGAATTTCTCGGCTACCAGCATATTCTTTGTGTAGAACATTGAGAAAGACAACGGCGCGTTTGGCGTTACTTTGCGCGCAATCTCCTTCGCAGCATCCATTACGGGAAGATGATGCCGCTCGGTGCATTCAGCCGCGCCTCCATAAATAAATGCTTGTGCTGTGAAATCGCCCGCTTTGCGAAAAACGATAGTGGCGGCGTCTGTCTGGGACGGTTCCTGATAGGTTGTCGCGCAACCGGTGATGGCGAGCGCGGATGCGCCTAGCATAAATGTTCGAATAAATTTCATGGTTATTGATTCGGGATATGTGCTGATTAAAATCACACGCAATCACGCTCAAAAATACGAGCACGTTGAATCATCCTTTACGGCATCTAGGAAGATATCTTGAGAAATTATTCGTTCTGCAGGCGAGCTCAAATCATAGTTTGCTAACGATTTCCACGCTGACGTTGACCGTCCGTTTGTGGCCGGAGTTTGCCCTTTACGCGATCGGGCGACTTGCTGCAAAGCGATCGAACTGGCGTCCAATTGCATTACGCATGCATCATCAGGACCATGCCGAGTTTTGCAAAACGATTCGATAACCATCGTGATCCTCAAATGTTCTACCTGACACATCCCAATAAGGGTTGAGCGACGTCACGCAAACAAATCCGCTCTCGGCGAGGCGATCGCAAGTCGACTGCCACTCAACTCGATCCGGGGCGTAGAACACCAGCAAATCCTCACGTGTCGGTGTTGGCGCTACCGGATGTTCGTGGCACTGCGTGAACTCGAAGTGATAGTCCATGCCGGGACGTCCAAGCATCACCCCATCGAACCCCTGATGGTCTTGAAATTTTGCCAGCACAACGAGGCTGAGCGCTGCGCAATACATGCTTTCTGCCCGCGAAAGGTCGCTGACAGGCCTGGCGATTCTGAGGTGTGATTGCATCGGTTTGGTTATCAGGTCGTTGACCAAGAGTGTCAGAACATCGATCCTCCAGAATACGTCGAACGAAAATTGTCGCCAATTCTCACCGCCTTGCCGAATGACCGTTCATGGCCGCTCACTGCCCGATGCGATACCTATACGCACGCTCAGCTTCGCACGCATCGATCGGCAACTGGCGAACGAATCGGATAGGCGCTATCGACCCGGAAGAGACGTTCAGTACCGTCCGAGAACAGTCATTCGTGGCGCAGGACGGACGTAAGCGTGTAAAGAACCTCAAAACTTTCGCATACGAGAGGCATCGAATGGTCAACAACCCGACCAATTCGGCTGCACTCATCCGTGAAGAAGCGCCAATGCTCCGCTCGCCAATACGTCAGCGAAAGATCTCCTTCGCCTTCGCTAGCGGCGAATTCAGCACCGACGCGGTCAAATGGGACGATTTGCACTTCGGTGACTCGTAGAACGAACGCGGGTTTATCATTCCAGTCGAGCACGATTTCCATGTCACCGACCTCTGGAATCGACTCGCCGTCGAAGTCCCAAGCCGAAACCAGACTGCATGTACCACGCTTCACGCCAGCAAGAATGAGTGCAATAAGCGACGCCGAAAGAGCTTCCGAATCTCCAAATCCACCAATTCGAACATACCCTTCGGGGAGATGCATACCTCGCTCGGCCAATTCGGCGACTAGCTCTCCTACAGTTTTGCCCATATGTCGACGCCCTTTCGATTACATCCAGTTGTATCGAAACCTCACGGGCGTTGATTGTCGACTATTGGTCGGGGCGTGTCGAATGTCTCAAAATGGCCGCACGGAGTCGGCGGCCTCTGTCGACTTCGTGCCCTCGGGCTTGCCTACATGCAGCAAGCATAAGCTGACCTTGAAACGAACTATTGGGTTTGGCCAAAGCTGCCATTCACCGTCTGCTTCGGGTCAAGGTGAGGGACCGCGAAGCTTCCGTTCCATTACGATCAGTTCGCCCGTGAATCTCGGATTTTTC
Organism: Paraburkholderia sp.; assembly: GCF_028283785.1. GTDB lineage: Bacteria > Pseudomonadota > Gammaproteobacteria > Burkholderiales > Burkholderiaceae > Paraburkholderia. Next base: position 400,814 of record NZ_JAPWKB010000005.1, read on the forward strand.
AGGCGGCGGATCTCCTTAAAACCGGCTCCCTGCCAGAATGCGAGCGCTCTCGGATTCGTGGCAACGGCTCCTAATTGCAGACGCCTGTAGGCCCATTCCCGCGCCATAGCTTCAATCAGTACGACCGCTTCGCTTCCATATCCTTGCCCCTGATGCTTTTCCGAAAACAATAAAAGACCGATCCACAGACAATCATCGGCGCTACTCCCTCGGATCAGGTCGGCGCAACCGATCATGTTTGTTCCGACAGAGAAGCCGACTATGGCTTTGTCTTTCGCCTCTTTATTGCTCGGTTTTCCAAAGAAAAAATCTTCAACATCCTCCTCGGACGGTGGCCGCCCCTCGACAAGCTGCGTATAGGTTGGAGCTTCTTGAAAAATGCGATGTATCTCGGCCCGGTCGTTGTCCGATTCATGAGAGAGCGTGCGGATACAGAGCATGGTGGAAAATCGCGGTGCGTAAAGATGTTGACGAGCTAAACAGATCGATTGTCGACGATTCCGGAGTCTACGTCGACTGACCGTTGGTGGCCGAAGTGAGCCGCACGTCATCGACATATCAAATTGCACCCACGAAGAATTTAGTCCGGTCAACCATCGACGATAGCATCGAGACTGGCGATCGCCCTCCCGCGAAAAGTACGACGTTGCTGACTACCGCAAGCTGCTATCTGCGTCAGCGTCCACGGTTAAGGGTTCCGCCGAATCACTTAGCTCGTCACGACCGCTCGGGTGACGCAACTTCCCATGCCTATAAAGGGCGAACGTCGGTGAGCGGCTCGTGGCGCTCTGAAAGCTCGACACCGCTGCGTGGCGTCTCAATGGCTTTCCACGAACTGAGCGCAGACCAGGCAATCGCGATGATGTCGCGGGCGACCGATTTCAACCCCGCACAGATCGTTGATGCGAACTGATGTACGCCTGGCTCGATCCGCAAGGAGGTTTTCTCGGGCACGCAGTGAACGTCAGTAGACAGAACGCATTGACCGCGTGCCCGTCCTGTCGTTTCGTACTCGCCTCCTGTAGACACACCGTCAACCTCTCCGGCATTTATCGCGCGCGCCCCATCCGGTAAATTCACGCTCACGCAAACAAGGAGAATGTGATGCAAATTACGGTGGTGGGATACGGCAACGTCGGCGCGGGAATGGTCAAGCAACTGTCGGCCGCAGGTCACTCGGTAACGGTCACGGGCCGTCAGATGGAGAACGCCGAAAAGGTGGCGACGCAATATGGCGCACGAAGCGCACCGCTCGCCTCAGCTTCGGACAATGCAGAACTGATTGTGCTGGCAGTGCCTTACGATTCGGTCGCTGCCGCACTCGACGCGCTCGGCACCCTCGACGGCAAGGTAGTCGTGGATGTCACCAATCCGCTGACCAGCGACTACATGGGCCTCACGATCGGCCACACCACCTCGGCCGCCGAAGAGATCGCGAAGCTGACGGGCGCGAGCGTGGTGAAGGCGTTCAATACGTTGTTCGCGCAAGTGCTCGGCGAAGGTCCGGTGTTTCCCTCGCAGGCAGCGTCGGTGTTCGTCGCTTCGGACGACGCCGCCGCGAAAGAACGTGTGGTCGCAGTGGCCGGCTCGATGGGCTTTTCAACCATCGACGCAGGCGGTCTGAAGAACGCCCGCTATCTGGAAGCCGTCGCCGGTCTGAACATTTATCTCGGTTATGGTGCGGGCCTCGGCACGCAAATCTCGCCGACGTGGATCACGCGCTAATCTTGTCGCGCGAAGAACCTTAAAAAGGCCCGCCGCACTCATCGTGCGGCGGGCCTTTTTTCATCCATCCTGTCATCGACCCTTCACCTTTGCCGAACGTTCGCACGACGGAAACAACACCGGCCACAAACGGGCGACCAATGGCCGCCGCTTCCATCACGCACTCAACTCGTGTGCCGACTCCACACGCGCGATCACACCGGTCATCGCACGGCACTCGCGAGCCGTCATGTCGTACTTCGCGCGAAAACTCCGGCTGAAATGCGCTGCGTCGTTGAAACCCCAGCGAAAGCAGATTTCCGACACCGACAGGCTGCGATGCGCAGGGCTCATCAGATCCTGCCGACAGCGTTCGAGACGCCGGTCGCGCAGGTAGGTAGTGAAGCTCAAACCCGCGTCTTCGAATAGTTTCTGCAGATAACGCGATGACACCCGCTGCTGCTCGGTCACCCGCGTCAGTGACAACTCGGCGTCGCCGAGCTGCTGATCGATCGATTGACAGATCCGCAGGAAATGCGCTGCACGCGTGCGGTCGCCAAAGCGGCGCGTCGCATGCGCGTTCGACAGGCTCGCCACCAGAAACTCCGACAGCGCCACTTCGACCGGATGAATGTCACTGGCATCGAAGTCTTCGAGATCGTCGCCGACGGCGCGCAACATGCCCGACAGCACGCGCGTCAAACCAGCCTTGGCGGGCAGCAGCCCGCAATCGAGCATCTGCGGATCGACCAGCCCCGGATGCAGCAAGGTCAGCGGCACACGCACATACAGCAGCCGAAAATCCGCCGGCAGTTCGAGCGTCGAATCGCGCCCGCTCGGGCCGTACAGCATGTCACCGCGCGAGACTTCGACCCGCGTACCCGCGCCCTGAAACACCGATTGTCCGTCGAGCAGCAACGCCAGCCATAAGGCGGCCTGCTGGTTGCGATAACAGCCCGAGATGGTCAGCGGCGTGGCGCGGACCCGCGAAAATTCGATACCCGTCGGCGATACCAGACCCACGACATCGCCTTCGAAACTATCGTCGATGGCCGTGGGACTCATCGGCAGACACACCGCGTCCATCGCTTCCTGCCAGACATACGGTCGTTCGTGGCTCGTACTTTTCTGCGTCGAAAAGTGCCAGGATTTCATTGCCATACCTGCGATCCCCGATCAAGCAATTGACTTGAGTCAACACATGCAATTGGCGCGCCAAGTGCTCGATTTGCTTTTCACGGGCCTTGTAGCGGGTCGTTCACGCGCAACGTGCCCGTTGTCGTGCACGTTGCACCGCTGTGAAAGACTAGCGCCCGACGAGGCGCGTCCATGGTGCGTCGCTCCATTGCCCGGCAAGATAGTCGATGGCGACGCGGATTTTGGCGGGAAGCTGTTCCCGGCTGGGATAGACGGCATAAATGCCGATTGGCGGAGGCGCGAACGCGTCCAGCACCGGCACGAGCGAGCCGCGCTCGATGGCAGGCATCACGAGGAAGCCCGGTTGCAGGACCAGCCCGATGCCCGCCTCGGCCGCGGCGATACAGGTCTCGCCGTTATTGGCGGTCATTGCCGGACGCGGCCGTCCGATGTGTTCGACGCCGGTTGCGCGTTCGAGCAGCCGCCAGTCGCTCTTGTCGGAGAAGTAGCCGTAGGCGACCGACTGATGCGCTGCGAGATCCGCTGGCGTCTGCGGCGTGCCATACCGCGCCAGATAGTCGGGCGAGCCACAGACATAAAGCGGCGTGCTGGCGAGCCGACGGTGCACCAGCGACGATTCCGCCGGCCGCGCGATCCGGATCGCGAGATCGAAGCCTTCCGCGACCAGATCGACCAATGCATCCGACAACGTGATGACAGGCCGCACCAGCGGCGCGCGTTCCAGCAGACCCGGCCACAAAGGCGCGAGATGCGCGATCCCGAAACTGACCGGCGCGCTGATCCGCAACTCGCCCGACGCGTGATCGCGTTCGCTTTGCGCGAGGCGGTCGGCGGAATCGAGTTGCAGCAGAATATCGCGGCAGGCGTGGTAATACGCTTCGCCCGCTGCGGTTAGCGCGACCTTGCGGGTAGTCCGGTGCAACAGCCGCGCGCCGAGCCGTCGCTCCAGTTCCTGCACGGTGCGCGACGTCAGCGCGCGCGAGACACCTTCCGCATCGGCGGCGGCGGCAAAGCCACCCGATTCGACCACGCCAACGAAGGTTTCGATCTCGCGCAAGCGGTTCATTTTTTCCCAAGCTTCGGGAAAATCCCGCGAGGAATTCGCACATGCGCGCCGAGCGTCGCATCGACCACCTGCGTAATGCCGACATCGCCCGCCACGCTCATCAGCGAATACGCATCGTTGCGCGACAGGCCGACATGCTCTTCGAGCAGCGTCATCGTATCGAGCGACGCATTGCGCAACGCGCGGTCCAGTTGCGGATCGAAACCGTGGACGATCCAGCTATCCGGCGTTTCGAGCAGCGGGGTCGGAAAGGTAAAGTCTTTGCGCAGGATAATCTGCATCGTCACGTTCAGCGACGATTCGATCGCAGTGCCGCTGATCTCGCCGTCGCCTTGCGAGACGTGCGGATCGCCGATCGAGAACAGCGCGCCGGGGACCTGCACCGGGTAGTACATCGTCGCGCCCGCACCGATGCGCCAGTTGTCGATATTGCCGCCGTGACGGCCGGGTGGAATCGTGCTGACGCGGCCGTCTACCGCAGGCGCGACGCCGGCCGTGCCCAGATGCGGACGTGCCGGAATGCGCACGCCGTTCAGCGCGGGCTCCCGATCGCAGACTGGACAATCGGTCATCGTGCCGGGGACCAGATATTTGCCCTTGAAATCGTACGCATAAAGCGCCGACGCATGGTTCGCGCCTTCGTCCAGTTCATAGATGGTGACGCGTTCTTTCTCGCCCATTTCCTTGTACAGATAACCCCAGTTCGCGGCGAGGTTCGAGCCGTACCGGCAGCGCGGCGTCATCTGCATGTAGCGAACTTCAAGCATGTCGCCCGGCTGCGCGCCTTCGACGAAGATCGGACCCGTCATGATGTGCACGCCGGGATTGCGGTCGTCTTCGGGAATCGCTTTCCACAGCGCGTGCAGCGCGTCGTCCATCATGAGATCGGGCGCATCGCCGGCGTGATGCGTGACAGCTTCCGCAAAAATCAGGTCGCCGCTACGCACGGTCAGCGCCGGTGCCAGCGCGGCGTCGAAGTAGCCCCAATGTACGTTGGCCGGTGTTGCGCGCAAGGTATGCAGCGCGGACGGTTCGGGATTGGCGCGCGGCGCGCCCTTTGGAATGAATGCCATGTGAGCGATGAAATCCAGTTTAAAGGTCTAGAACGAGAAGCGGTGTTTTTGCGCGCGAGCAGCATGGCGTGAAAACCGTGCCCGATGCCTGCTCGTCGGCACTCAGAATCCAGTCGCGATGGTCGGGCGTGCCGGCCAGCACGCGCGTCGTGCAGGAGCCGCACACGCCCTGCTCGCACGACATCGGCACATGCACGCCGATCCCGGCGAGCGCCGCACACACGCTCTGGCCGACCGCGACCGGCACGCGCCGGCCGCTCGATGCGAGTTCGACTTCGAATGGCAAGTCGTTGGGCTGGTTGGCCTGGTCGCTGTCGGCATCGCTACGATCGGCGGACGACGGCGCGGCAAAGCGCTCGCAATGCAGATGGTCTTCGGGCCAACCCATCGCGCGGGCCGCACCGAGCACCGCGTCGATCATTGCGAACGGGCCGCACACATAGAGATGCCGACCGGGTTCGAAACCGCCCGTTAGCAGCGTGAAATCCGTACAACGCCCCAGATGACGCGTGACCTTGCCCGCCCACGGCGCGCGGCCGATTTCATCGACGAAAGCCTGGCGCGCCGCCGACGACGCAAAATCGTGCATCTCGAAGCCGATGCCCGCGTGATGCAGCGACCACGCCATCGACATCACCGGCGTAATGCCGATCCCGCCCGCGATCAGGAGCGGCGGCCGCGTCGCGGGCGTCATCGCGAAGTGGTTGCGCGGGCCGAGCGCGTCGAGTGTGTCGTTCACGCGCAGCGTCTCGCACAGATAACGCGAGCCGCCGCGACCGTTCCGCTCGTGTTGCACCGCGATCGTGTAGCGCGACGAATCGGCGGGATCGCTGCACAGCGAGTAATGTCGCCGCTGGCCGTTGCAGTCAATTTCCAGATGCGCGCCCGCCTCGAACGGCGGCAACGGCAGATAGTCGGCCGCTTCGAGATCGAACGCGACGATGTCGTGCGCGACCTCGAACCGACGGGCCACGCGCAAACTCAAGCCAATCCCCGTATCCATCGTGATGGCCTCGCGCGCGCTCATGCGGCGAGCGACGCAGGCGCGTCGGCCGTTTCACCGAGGATAAAGCTCAACATGCTGAGCGAGCCGTATTCGAGAAAGTTCGATTCGATCCGCACCGGATCGTCTTCGTGACGCGCGCCGAGCGCGTACAGAAACGGCCAGTAGTGATCGGGCGACGGAATCGAACGCGCAGCGTCGCCGCCGGCGCTCTCGTAATCGATCACGTCGTCCGGACGGTTTTCGATGATCGCTTTCAGCGCGTGATCGTGAAAGCGCTGTGCCCAGTCGTAGCCCGTTGTCGGCGAACCCCAATCCATCGCGGACAGGTTGTGCACGACGTTGCCGCTCGCGGCGATCAGCACGCCTTCATCGCGCAGCGGGCGCAGCGCGCGGCCGATCTCGTAGTGATGACGCGCGCCGCGCGTGCGGTCCATGCTGATCTGGATCACGGGAATGTTCGCGTGCGGAAACGCCTTGAGCAACACCGACCACGTGCCGTGATCGAAGCCCCACGCGGCGTCCAGCGTCACCGGCAGCGGCGCCAGCAGTTCAGCGACGCGCGCGGCCAGCGCCGGATCGCCCGGCGCCGGATAACGCTGCTCGAACAGCGCGCGAGGAAACGCGCCGAAATCGTGAATGGTGCGCGGATTCTGATTGGCCGTGACGGCCGTGCCGCGCGTGAGCCAGTGGGCGGAAATCATCACGATCGCACGCGGCATTCCGGCAGCCGCGCCCATCGCCGTCCAGGCCTGGGTGGCGCGGTTGTCGTCAATCGCGTTCATCGGGCTGCCGTGACCGAAGAACATCACGGGCATTCGGGCGGAGGAAGAAGTAGGCATGATTACAGTGAATGGGGAGCGGAAGAAGAAGGCGCAACGCGTGCGGGCCCGATATGCGGCGCCGCGTCGATCAGGCTGCGGGTATAGGGATGTTGCGGATCGTTGAGCACGGCTTCGGTCGGTCCAGCTTCGACCACCACGCCGCGCTGCATCACGACCACGCGGGTACACAGGTAACGGACCACGGCGAGATCGTGCGAAATCAGCATCAGCGCGATCTTGTGCGACTCGCGCAACGCAAGCAGCAGTTCCATGATCTGCGCCTGCACGGAGACGTCGAGGCCCGAGACGATCTCGTCGGCGACCAGCAGACGCGGCACGTCGCACAGTGCTCGCGCGATATTCACGCGCTGCCGCTGCCCGCCCGAGAGTTGCGCTGGAAAGCGCGCGACCATCTCCGGCGCGAGGCCGACTTCATCGAGCAGATCGAGCGCGCGGCGCGCGCGGTCGACGTGCATATGCGTGCGGCTTTCCATCGGCTGGGTGACGATGCTGCCGAGCCGACGCCGCGGATTCAGCGCGGCGCGGGCGTCCTGAAAGACCATCTGGATCGCGTCGATACGCTTGCGCCACATCTCGCGGCTGGCGTCGAGCTGTTCGCCGTCGAGCAGGATCGAGCCTTCGCTGGGCGTTTCCAGACCCATCACCAGACGGCCGAGCGTGCTCTTGCCGCTGCCGCTCTCGCCGACCACACCGACGAATTCGCCCGGCGCGATCGACAGGTCAAGCGGACTCAGTGCGAGCACCGGCGCCTTTCCCGCCCCCCTGCCACCTTTAATGCCCAAGCCGCCGCCCCCGCCGACCGGCGCATAACGCTTGCCCACGCCGCGCAGTATCAGAAATGGCGCATCGGCCATCGTCGACGGCACGGCGAGCGTTGCACGCGGCGCGGCCTCGGGCAACGTGCCGCCGAGCACGCAGCGCACCGCGACGCCATCGACGGTCTGCATCGGAATGGGCGCGGCCTGGCAAGGCTCGCTGACATACGCACAGCGGGCGGCGAAACGGCAACCGGCTATCGCGCCCATTTCCTCGAAGCCCGGCATATGCCCGTTCAGCGGATCGACCCGCACGCGCTCGCCCTTGAGCGGCGGATTCGCGCGCAACAGCGCACGGGTGTATGGATGACGCGGCATATCGACGATCTGCCGCGCCTCGCCGACTTCGACCAGATCGCCCGCATACAGCACGGCGATGTCGTCGCATGCATGCAGCGCGAGGCCGAGATCGTGTGTGACGAACAACACGCTGGTGCGCCGCTTTGCCTGCATCGCGCGCATCAGCTCGACGACATGCCGCTGGGTCGTCACGTCGAGCGCCGTGGTGGCTTCGTCGGAAATCACGAGGTCGGGATTGCTGGCGAACGCCATGGCGATGCAGACCCGCTGACACATACCGCCCGACAACTGGAACGGATAACGCGTCAGGATGCCTTCCGGATCGTGCAGCAATACTTCGGCGAGCGCATCGATGCTGCGTTGGCGGCGCTCGCCCGACGGCACGCCGAGCCGGTCGAGATGCAGCGCGAATTGCCGGCCGATGGTCAAGGTCGGATCGAGCGCGCTCATCGGCTCTTGCGGAATGAAGGCGATCCGCTGGCCGAGCAGCGCACGATGGCTCGCAGCGCTGGCCGACGGCAGATCGATGCCGCCGAAACGCAGCACGTCTGCGCGCACCGCGAAGCCGCCCGGTACTGTCCGCGCGAGGACCCGGCCGAGCATGCTCTTGCCCGCGCCCGATTCACCGACCAGTCCCAACGTGCGGCCACGGCGCAGCGACATCGAAATGTCGCGCAGCAACGCGACGCCATCCCGCTCGACGTTTAGCGCATCGAGTTTCAACAGGTCGTCGTCCGCCGTGCTGGTTTGCGTTGCGACCGGCGCGCGACCCGACAGGGAACGGAAAAGCAGATTCATCACGGGTTATCCTGGCGTTCGAGCAGACGGGAATCCGTCGTGCGGCGCAGACCTTCACCGAGGAAGGTCGTGCCGAGGACAGTCAGCACGGTGCAGGCGATCGGCAGGATCAAGCCCCACGGCGTGCTGAACACATTGGCGAGGCCATCCGCAGTCATGCTGCCCCACGTGGGTTGACCAGCCTGCGCGGACAACCCCACGAACGACAGACTGCATTCCGCGACCACTGCGATGCCGACTTCGAGACTCATCAGCGTGATCAGCGTCGGCATGACGCCGGGCAGCACGTCGAACAGCACCGTGCGCAACGGATTGGCTCCGGCGATACGCGCCGCCGCGACGTAATCGCGTCGCCGGATCACGATGACCTCGGCGCGCAGCACCCGGCAAAATCGCGTCCAGTCGACGAACACCAGCGCAATGATCACGTTGACGACGCTCGGCGAGAGTGCCACCACCAGCACCAGCGCCAGCACCACGGCCGGAAACGACATCCAGATTTCGACGATCCGCAAGATCGCCCAGTCGACCTTGCCGCCGCACCAGCCTGCCACCAGCGCAAGCGTGCCGCCGATCAGCGCCGCACCGACAGGTGCCGCAAAGCCGACCAGCACCGCGACGCGCGCGCCGTACAACGCGAGGCTGTACAGATCGCGTCCGAGCGAATCGGTACCGAACAGATGCTCGTGCGCACCGCCCGCCATCCAGGCCGGCGGCAGCAAGGTGTTCAGCAAATCCTGGTCGTCCGGATGAAACGGCGCGAGCCAGGGCGCCAGCACGGAAATCGCCGTCAGCGCGATCAGCACGAACGCACCAAACAGCACACGCGGTTCGCAGGCCACGCGCCACAGCGCGGCGCGCCAAGGCGCGGGCGGCCGGGCCGATGACGAACGAGGCGCGCTCAGTGGGGTACTCATGATTGAATCCTCAGACGCGGGTTCAGCACCATTTCGAGCGCATCGGTCAGCGCATTGGCGCCCTGCACGACAACCGCATACACCAGCGCGAGGGCCTGAATAACAGGCAGATCGCGCGCGCCGATCGCGTTCACCATCAGACTGCCGATACCCGGCATGCCGAAGACTTTTTCGATCAGCAGCGTGCCGCCGATCAGCAGGCTCACCTGCATCGCGAGAATGTTCAGCGTGGGCAGCGCGGCATTTCGCCAGCCGTGGTGACGCAGGATCTGCGCTTCGGTCAGACCGCGCAGACGCGCGGCGAGGATGAATTCTTCGGTGTAGGTGCCGAGCAGGCTGGAGCGCAGAATGCGCATCAGCGGCGGCGCGATACCCATGCCCAGCGCGACGCACGGCAGCACGAGATGCAGCAGCGCGTTGCCGAACGCCGCGAACTGGCCGTCGATCAGCGTATCGATGAGCAGGAAACCGGTGTGACGGGCAACCGTGTACGCGTTATCGATCGGGCCGAGAAACGGCAGCCACTTCAGCAGGATGCCGAACGACAGGATCAGCAGGATGCCCCACAGAAAATCCGGCACCGACATCGCCAGGCCGTTGAGCAGTTCGCAGAGTTTCTCGGCGAAGCGGCCGCGTCGGCTGAACGCGTAGATGCCGCTCGCAACCCCCGCCGAGACGCCGAGCAGCAAACCACCGAACAGCAGTTCGAGCGTGGTCGGCAATGCGGCGGCGATCAACTGGCCGACCGGCAGGCCGTTTTGCATCGAGCGGCCGAAATCGCCATGCAGCACACCGCCGAGCCAGCGCAGATACTGCACCGCGAGCGGCTGGTCGAGGCCGAGCGCGTGACGCACGGCGGCGATCTCGGCGAGGCTCGCGTTCGGCGCGAGCATCATCGCGGCGGGATCGGCGCGCAACAGCCGCAGCACACCGAAAATCACCACCGACACCGCCAGCAGGATCGCGATGCGGCGGCAGAGCCGCCACGCCATCCGCACGACGCGCCGGTTGACGCGGGCGGCGCGCGACTCGCCGGGCACGCCGGGCAAACCCGCGACACCGGTTGCAGACGAACCGGCATGCACGCCGGACGCTTCGAAGGGCATGCCCATATCGGTCTCCGTGTCAGCTCACGACAACCACGTCGATCGAGGCCAGCTTGCCGTGTGCGCCGCTGGCGATCTCGCCGGCCCGGTCATGCGCCGCCTGATAACGCGGCACCAGCCACGCGTTCAGCTCCTGCTGCGCGCGTTCCTGCCACGAGTAACGGCCGCGCACCGCATAGCGCGATTGCAGGCCCATCTGCACCATTTCGTCGACATGCAGATCCTGCGCGATGATGTCGGACACGGCGCTCATGCTCATATCCACACGCTTCTCGAACAGCGGATCTTTCATCGCGCCCGGCGCATACAGCACGCCCTGATCGACGAAATGCGTGCCCGCCGAATCCGCGCGCAGGATCATGAAGATCACGCTATCCACCGACATCACCAACGATAGTGTCGGCGGCAGGTTCGCGAACAGCATGCGGTTGCGTTCCTCGTCGGTCAGCTTCGGGAAGATCGGGAACAGCGCCTTTTGCGTCGGGTTGAAGGCGGCGTCGGCGTGCAGTGTGCCGTTGAAACGGTAGTAGCCGGCTGTGTCCGATGGCAACTGCTCCGGGAAGGTTGCCAGCGAACTCGGTACGAAGTCGTGCAGCGGCCCGTGATGAAGCCGGTTTGCGTGGTAACCATCGTTGTTGTTCTCGAACATCACCTTCCAGTTCCACGAAAAGTGGAACGGCTTGTCGGGACGCGGTCCTTCGGCGTTGGTCAGATCGAAGTTCGCCAGTACCGCGTCGAGGGCGACGAGGCGCGGAGCCAGCGGCGCGGCTTCATGATCGAAGTTGATGAAAATGAAGCCTTGCCAGCATTCGACCTTCATCGTCGGCAGGCAAAAATCCTTTTTGTCGAAGCCTTCGGTGGCCTCCATCGCGGGCGCGGCAATCAGTTCACCGTCGAGCGAATAGGCCCAGTGGTGATACGGACACAGCAGCGCGCGTGCGTTGCCGAAGCCTTCGGCCACCACCATCGCGCGATGCTGGCAGACCGACGACATCGCCTTGATCTCGCGTCGCGCGTTGCGGGTGATGACCAGCGGCTCGCCGATGATCGAGGTGGTGAAGTAGTCGCCCGGATTGCGGACCCAGTCTTCACGCCCGACGCACAGCCACTCGTGATTGAAGACCGCTTCCTTTTCGAATTCGAAGAAATCGGGATCGGTGTAGCACACCGGCGGCAGGGTTTCGGCCTGTCCGACCGGCGCGGCCGATCGGTCGAGCGCCGCGAAAAACGCGTCGTCGAGTTGCGGGTTACGAAATTTGGTCATGTGTTGGTTCTCTTGCTGTTCTTCGGTATCTCTGGAGTCGGGGCGCGCCGCGAGGCTGCGCCGATCTGGCCGCGCTGCGCGTCTCAGACGCTCCAGTAGTCGGGCAACATCCAGCCGCTCGAAAATGGCGTGTAGCCGATGTTCTTGCGATAGGCGGCGGTCGCGATGCCTTGCATCAGCGGCACGGCATAGCCCTCCCCGACCGCCCAACGATGAAACTCCTTGTAGCCGGCAATCCGTTTGGTTTCGTCGAGCTGCACCAGCAGCGGGTCGAGTCGCGGCGACACGTCAGGGCTGCGCCAAACCGAAAATCCGGTTTTCGGATTCAGGTAGGAGCCGGCCGACAGCTCCGGGTCGCCGCTGCCGTTCTGCCACATCCACAAGGTCGGGCCCGGCAAGGTGCCGGCCACGGCCTGGGTGAAAAATTGCGCTGTCTCGATCGGCGTGAGTTCAGCCTCGATGCCGACCTTCTTCCACATCTGCACGATCGCGCGCGCCATGTCGTAGTCGCTCGGGTAGACACCGTTGGTCGCGAGGAATTTGACGCGTACCGGCTTGTCCTTCGAATAACCGCTCGCGGCAAGCAGTTGCTGCGCCTGCGCCGGGTCGTAGGCGAACTTGAAATCGGGATCGAAGGCCGGCGTGCCGGGCGCGGCCGGCGTCGCCATGGGCGCTGGCACGCTGTTGAAGAACGCGCGCGTGAGCGCCTGCTTGTCGATAGCATGATGCATCGCGAGACGCACGTTGCGGTCTTTGGTCGGACCGTCGTTGACCATGTGGATCAGGTACGAATCGATGGTCGGCGTGATCTTGCTGCCGAGACCGCCGCTCTGGCCCAGACGCACCGTTTCGCGCAACGGCAGCATGCCGGAGACATCGGCCTGTCCGGCCTGCACGGCCGAGACCCGCGAGGTCGGGTCCTTGACCACCTGGAACACCACGTCGCGCACCTTCGCCTGACCGCGCCAGTGACGGTCGAACGCACTCAATGTGATCCGCGAGTCGCGCTGATAGTCGACGAGCCGATACGGACCGGATCCGATCGGCTTCGCGATGAAACCGGCGCTGCCGACCTGCTCAAAATATTTGCGCGGCAGCAGATAGCCGCCCATGTAGCCGAGGAAGGCGGGCGCGGTGACCATCGGCGCCTTGAAGTGCATCACCACGCGCGTCGGCGACGGCGTGTCGATACCCACCAGCGCCCACCAGATACCGCCGACCTGCAACGACTTGTCGGCCTGCAAGCGATCGAAGAAGGTGAACTTGAAGTCGTCGGAGGTGAGCTTGTCGCCGTTGTGGAACAGCACGTCGCTGCGCAAATCGAGTTCCAGCACCTTGCCGTCGGTGTCTTTCCAGCGCCAGGCCGTGACGACACCCGGACGCAACACGCCTTTTTCGTCGATATCGATCGGCGCATCGAACACGCTGCGATAGATCGAGATCGGATTCGGTGCGACGCGCACGAGCGGGTCCCATGACGGCACATCGGTCGGAAAGGCGATCGTCAGCGGGGCGCCTGCGGCTTCGGCCGCGCCGCTCACGCCGAGTGCGCCTACCGCACTAACCGCACCGAGCGCGCTCAGTCCGCCGGAACCGGCCACGCCGGGCACCGCAAGGCCCGCCAGCGAGCCGCTCAGCATCTGGATGAAATTTCTGCGACTTGTCATGGGGAAATCCTGTTATCGCGTGCTGCGTCGACGCAGCACGCCGTTTCAAATCGAGGCCATTCCGTCACACACCGCCGACATACCGGTGAGCGCCTGCAGCAGAACCGGCTGTCACCGGCCATCCAACCTGACACCGGAGCCCGCATCCGCCCGCTCCACGCGCGTGCTGTGCTGCTTCTACGCGGCATGAAGACGGCTCACGGTGCTGATCACAGGTGTTCATGACAGGTGCTGATGGCTGATGCTCAAAAAAGGATCCGCTGCGCGACTGCCGGGGTGACGGTGAGACTTCAGGTTAGAGGGGTCAATTTCAGGCGTCTTGTCGGAGCACGCACAAAAAGCTGTCTGCAAATGTCCATGACGCCCGCCGTGCATCAAAACGTGTGGATCATTGCGATCCGCGAGGTGATCTGGGTGCGCGTGCTCGACGGCAGCGAATAGAAGCCCGCGCCCTGATTCGCATCCACGCCCGCCGACGCCCGCAGATACGAGACGTTCACGTAAAAGTTGGTGCGCCGCGAGACGTAGTACTGCGCGCCGAGGGTCGGCTGATGCCAGTGCGCGCCGTCGTAAGTGGTGTACTGGTAGCCGCCGATCACAGCGATATCGGGCTTGATGAAATACATCGCACCGGCTTCGTAGACGTTCATCGTCGCGCTGTCGGCGCCGTAGCGCAGGTTGGTCGATGTGAAGTTGGCTGCCATCGTCAGGGCGCCCACGCTGTAACTCGCGCCGACCGCGGTTTCCGACTGGCGATCCACCGTGAAATACGGGCCGGCGTAGAGATCGGTGACGGTGCCGTCGGCGTTGCGGGTTGCGACCGTCTGGCCGAGAAAGGTCGTCACGCCGATCTGCGCGTACGGGTCGATCTGCACGTTGTACAGGCGCTGGTAAACCGCAGCCATGTTGAAGCCGCCATGCTTGTAGCCCATCCCGACGCTCCACGCACTGTTCTCGTTGAAATTGCCGGCCACGTTGCCGAAGCCGTACATGCCGCCGAACGTGAAGCCGTTGTAGTCGACGCTCTTGAACTTGACGGAGTTGGTGATCTCGTTCGCCGCGATGCGGTCAAAGTTGCCCATGTGGCCCGCGTACACGCTGGCATAGCCGTTCAGGTTGTAAGGGTTGATGTAATCGGCGACGAAGTCGTACTGGTTACCGCCCGTGATCGTGCCGTAAGGCGTCGACAGCCCGACGAACGATTGACGGCCGAACAGCGCACCGCCGTTGCGCAGCGCGCCGGTGCCGAGACTGAAGCCGTTTTCGAGCTGAAAGATCGCCTTCATGCCGCCGCCGAGATCTTCGGAACCCTTCAGGCCGAACCGGTTACCGAAATTCGCGCCGTCCTGGAACTCGATCAGTCGGCCGCCGCCCTGATTGTTGATGTAGGTGAGACCCGCATCGATGACCCCGTAAAGCGTGATCGAACTCTGCGCGTGAGCGACGCCGACAGTGGACAGCAGCGCCGCGCACAACAGTAACTTCTTCATGTGTTTATCCTGGATAGAAAGGGGGACTGAAATTCCGTCAACGAAACCCTGATCCGGCTTCGTCCGGCGGTGTCAGCCGGCACGCTCAAAACTAACCAGGCAAATTCGTCAAAACTTGACCGCGCACGCTCGGGCACTTGTTTAATACCCCGTCAAAAATGCCGGTGTTTCCGCGTCAATATTGGGGCGCATCAGTTCAAGACTTCGCGCGCATGCAGACAAGCCGGCGCCGTCGCAAGCGCTTAAGCTCGGCGGCGGGTCGATCCCGACGGGCGCGTGCGCACGCCCGCTTGCGGCATCGCTGCGTGGCGCTCGCGTCATGCGTCACACGTTCGAATCACGGTCTGCGACCGGTCTTCTATCGGTCCGCTAAGGGAGAGCTGTTCATGTCGAAGCCATTGATCATCATTACCGGTGCCAGTTCGGGCATCGGCGAAGCGACCGCCCGGCTGCTGTCGGGACTCGGGTATCCACTGTTGCTGCTGGCGCGGCGCCTGGATCGCCTCGAAGCGCTGGACCTGCCCAATACGATGTGCCGCAAGGTCGACATCACCGACCGCATCGCATTGCTGGCGGCGGTCGCCGAAGGCGAAGCGAAGTACGGTCCCGCCGACGCGATCGTCAACAACGCTGGCCTGATGCTGCTCGGCGACATGACCGAACAGTCGCCGGATGAATGGGACCGGATGCTCGATGTCAACGTGAAAGGCTTGCTCAACGGCATTCATGCGGTCGTCAGGAACATGGTGGCGCGCCGTCACGGCACGATCATCAACGTCAGTTCGACCTCCGGACGCAAGACGTATCCGTCGCACGTCGCCTATGTCGGCACCAAGCACGCTGTGCATGCGCTTTCGGAAAACCTTCGCGAAGAAGTGGCGCCGCATAACGTGCGCGTAACGCTGATCGCGCCGGGCGCATGCAATACGGAATTGCAGACCATCACGACCAACCAGTCGATCAAGGATGGCTTCAAGGCGTGGAAGGAATCGATTGGCGGCGTGATCCTGCAGCCGGAGGAAGTGGCGGAAACAATCCGTTTCGCCTATGAAATGCCGCAAAACGTCTGCATCCGCGAAATCATGCTCGCATCGACCAACCAGACCGTCTGACGCGCGAGCCCAGCCCTGATGAAAACGCGCCCGCTTGTTCTCCTGCTTGCCGCGCTGTCGATGCTCGGCCCGTTCGCCACCGACAGCTATCTACCCGCACTGCCCGGTGTCGGACGGCAGTTCAACATCAGCCCGGAACTCGCGCAGATGACGCTCAGCGTCTATCTCTTCAGCTATTCGGTGATGACGCTGTTCTACGGCATGCTGTCCGATTCGTTCGGGCGGCGTCCCGTAATCGTGGGTGCGCTGTCGATGTTTGCGGTTGCGTCGCTCGGCGCGACGCTCGCGCCAAGCTTTTCCGCGTTGCTCGCGTTTCGCGCGCTGCAAGGTTTGTCGGCGGGCGCGGGGATGGTGGTCGGCCAGGCGATCGTGCGCGACACGTTCACCGGCCCGGCCGTGCAGCGGACGCTGGCGAACATCATGATGATGTTCGCGATCGCGCCGGCGGTCGCACCGGTGATCGGCGGCCAACTGAATGCAGCGTTCGGCTGGCGCGCGATTTTCGCGTTGCTGGCCGTGTTCGCCGCTGCGCTGCTGGTGATCTGCGCGCGCTGGCTGCCGGAGAGTCTGCCGCTCGCGGGCCGGCATCCGTTTCATCTGCGTGCGATCGTGCGCAACTACATGGCCGCGCTCGGGCACCGGCAATTCGTGCTGGCGATTCTGGCCAACGGCTTCGCGTTTGCGGGCTTTGCGCTCTACATCTCGTGCTCGGCGAACTTCGTGATGCATATCCTGCATCAACCGGACACCGCATTTGCGTGGCTGTTCGTGCCGATGATCGGCGGTGTAGTCGTGGGTTCGGCGTGCAGCGCGCGCTGCGCCACGCGCTTCGGCAGCATCCTGACGGTCTATCTGGGGCTCGCGACCACCGCGTTCGGCGCGCTGCTGAATCTGGCCTACAACGCGGTCTACGTGGCCGCTTTGCCGTGGGCCGTCGTGCCGATTTTCGTCTATGCCACCGGCATGGCGCTCGCGATGCCCGGCATGTCGGCAATCGCACAGAGCTTGTTGCCGGGCTTACGCGGCATGGTGGCATCGTTGCAGAATTTCGTGCAGATGTTCATCTTCGCGCTGGTGGCCGGTTGCGCGCCGCCGTTCGTCTTCGACAGTCCGTGGCGAATGGCGCAAGGCCTTGCAATCGCCGTCGCACTGGGGCTTTGCTTATGGCGCGCCAGCACGGCGCTGGCGCGCAAGACGTCGCGCGTGACACCTTGAGACAGCGCCCGTCGTGACAAGCCTGCATACGCGATCAGACAAGATCGCCGTCGATATTTTCGCCATGATACGGTGGTGGTCGACGATCAAGCACCACGCTCCATGAGTCATTAACGTCCTTACTTCCCACACCATCATGACGACATCCGTAGCGCTGTCACCCGTTACAGGCACCGCAGCCTGGCGGGGAGACGCCCTTCTCGACAAGCAGAACTGGATCTATCACCTCAGCGCGGAACAGGTCGCGGAGCTCGAGACGCTGGGCCGCCGCTTCGTCGAAGACAATCCCGATCTGCGTTTCGTGAAGGCTGCCGATTACCCGCTCGTCGCCTGCGCCGAAGCGCTTGTCGAATGGTGCAACGACGTCGACGAAGGACGCGGTTTCGTGCTGGTTCGCGGACTGCGCCCGGACCTGTATTCGGATGCGCTGTCGGCGGCGATCTATTACATCCTCGGCCTGCATGTGGGCGAACCGATCCGCCAGAACGAACTCGGCGATCTGCTCGACCACGTGTACGCCACATCGGACAAGATGCTCGACGACCCCGATGCGTTGTCGTCGAAGATTCGCGACCTGCTGCCCTTCCATTCGGACAGCTCCGACGTGGTTGCGTTGATGTGCCTGCGTCCCTCACTGGAAGGCGGCGCCTCGATCATCGTATCGGGCGCGGAAATCTACAACGAGATCCTCAAGCGCCGTCCCGACCTCGCGCCGTTGCTGCTGGAACCGTTCCATTGGGACTGGCGTCGTCAGGATCACAATGCCCCCGCCAACACCTACGTGTCGCCCATCGTCAGCATGGCCAACGGCACCTTCAGCATGTATGCGGGATCGCTGTATATCCTGACGGCGCAGGAATATCCGGAAGTACCGCGACTGACGCCGGAACAGATCGAAGTGCTGAAGCTGTTCGAAGACATCACGTACGAGCCGGGCATGTCGCTGGCGATGGATTTCCGCCCGGGTGACATTCAGTGGCTATCGAACTACGCGGCCTTGCATTCGCGCACGCGTTTTACCGATTTTCCGGAACCGCAGCGCCGTCGGCATCTGCTGCGTCTCTGGCTGTCGAGAAAATCCGCGCGTTCACTGGTGCCCGGATTCGGCAAGAATGGCGTGGTGCAGGAGCGCTATCAGCCACGCGATCAGGCAAGCGGCGACGATCGCGGTAACTTCAGGATCGGGATTGCGGCGGTACCGAGGATATAAGTTGTTGCGCCCGGTGGCGGTGACAGACCATATTCAACCGCCACGATCGATGCTCACGGAGCGTGCCTACGGTTACGCGGTTAAGTTCGATGGGGCGCTTGTTTGGTAGTCCCCCCGAGAATTGATAGCCACTCATCACGTCGAGCCGGCTATCGGACAGTACGGCTACCCTTTTGTTGTTCGGATTGCTCGCCACCGTCCTGCGACCAACCGCCGCCAAGCGCAAGAAAAAGGTTGATCTGGTCGGTAGCGATCTGCCCTTCCGCAGCGCTAACCCGTGCGCTCAGGCCCGTAAGCGTACGCGTCGCATCGAGGTCAGCGAGGAACGACTCGCGGCCAGCGAGATACAGCCGATGCGTTTCATCGGTCGCCTGAGTTGCTGATCGATATGCTGCCTGCAGCGAGTCCAGACGCGCCTGGTCTGCGGCATAGGTCGCCAGGCTCGTTTCGACCTCGCGTAGTGCATTGAGCACGACACCATCGAAGCGCGCGAGCGCGCCGGCGGTCGAGGCTTGCGCCTCCCGCACGCGCGCCCGCTGGCCATTCACCGGGAAATTCCAGCTAATCAGCGGACCGAAAGCCCAGCGCGCCGTTGGCTGCGTACCCAGGTCGTCCAGAACGCCCGTGAAGCCCGTTGACGCGCCGATGCTGACTGACGGATACAACGCGGCAGTCGCTACACCTATACGTGCGGTCGACGCGGCCAGTTGCCGCTCAGCCTCGCGAACATCGGGACGTCGTTTGAGGAGCGCCTGTCCATCGCCGACTGGGATTGGTTCACTTAACACGGGTGGCCGCTGGCACATCAGCACAGCAGCAGGCAAATCCGACGGCGCTCGCGCGAGCAGCATCGCAAGGCGGTACTGTGCTGCACTACGACGCCCGATCAGCGCAGGAATATCGGCAGCAAGCGTTTCGGCTTGGGTCTGGTCGCGCGTGACATCGGGCTGACTACCTCGCCCAAGATCTCGCAGTCTGCGGGACAAGGCAGCGCGCTGCCGTTGCAAACTCAGTGATTGTCGCGCGACTGCAAGGTCCTGAGCAGCGGAGCAGGAATCGACGTATGTACGCACGACATCGGCGACCACCGTGATCCGGGCCAGATCATTGGCTGCCTGAACCGCGTCACTGTCCGCACGGGCAGCCTCCACGCCGCGTTTCAGCTTCCCAAACAGGTCGAGTTCGTATGACACGCTGATGCCGACATCACCCGCGTTAGCGACCGGCAGCTTGCTCTCTTCGAGATACTGCTCGGCCGAATCCTGCACCCGGGATACCGCTGCGGAAACACTGCCCGAAAAGCCGCCTTGAGCCGTCGAAACATCGAAGGCCGCCCGCGATCGCGCCAGGTTTGCTTCCGCCACTCGCAGATCCGTATTGGACTTCAATGCGTCGATGACCAACTGGTTAACCACTGGGTCATCGTACAGGCGCCACCAGTTCGCCGGCACCGGCGTCGGCTGGACGTGCGCGCCGGTCGCGCCAACGATCGATGTATTCGCGAGCGGTGCGTTGACCAAGGGTCCGTCCGGTGTTTTGTAGTCCGGTCCGACAGTCATACAACCACCCAACACCACGGATATGACTGCAGAACATATGCCGATGAGCTTCATCGTCCAGCCCCCAAAGCAGAGAGGGATACGGCATTGCCTGTGGCGACCGAGACCGTCGCCGTGCGCCCCGCGATCATCCGGAAGTCAGCAGGCACCTCGTCGAGTGAAATACGAACCGGAATACGTTGAGCGAGCCGGACCCAGCTGAATGCGGGATTAACATCAGGGAGCATGTTCTGGCTTTGTGTCCGGTCGCGATCCTCGATGGCGGCAACAATGCTCTGCACATGACCATGCAATTTCATCGGCTCACCCATCACATCGATCAGAACAGGCTGACCGACGGCGATGCTACGCAGCTTCGTTTCCTCGAAATAGCCGTCGACGCGAAACGAATTCATGTCGACGACGGCCAGTACGGGCCGACCTGAACTCACAAACTCCCCGACACGTGGCGCGCGGTCGTTCAGATAACCATCAACCGGACTTCTGACCGTCGTGCGCTGGAGGTTCAATCGGGCGGTATCGACCTGAACCTGCGCATCGGCAAGCAAGCCTGTGCCTTGCTCAACCTTCGCGCGGCTTTCCTCCAGCAGTTCGCTCGCGACCAGATCGCCGAGCTTGAGATTGCGGGCATATTCGCGGCGCGCCTGATCGATCGTCGCGCGGCGTTGCTCGAGGTTTGCCTCCGCGAGGCGAAGCGCGAGCGTATAGCGAGCCTGGTCTATGACAAACAGTACGTCACCGCGTTTCAGTTGCTGGTTGTCCGTCACGTTCACCGAGGTGATGAGGCCGGAGACATCGGGCGCTACCTGGATGACGTCGGCGCGAACGTGGCCGTCTCGGGTCCACGGCGAGAACATGTAGTAGTTGACGATGCGCCACAGTAATACTGAAGCGATGGCGACAACGACAAGCGTCAGCAGGATCTGCGCCGCGGAGAACAGGGGGTTTTTAACTTTCACGTTAGTTCACAAAGCGATGCGATGCGACTACGACGATCGCAAGCACAAAAATATAAAGGCCAAGGTCAAAAATGGAACGGTGCCAGACGAGCCGGTAAAAGCCAGTCCGCGTCAGCACCTTGCCGATCACGACGTTGATGAGGTATGCCGCGAGCATCAATACAAGTACGGCCGGTACGAAGACGCCGAAGACGTCGATTTCGCCAATCATGGTGCGGGTCTCGAAACTAGACGGATAAAGGCGTGTGGCCTGAGGGTTGCGGATTCATGCGCGTGTGTCCGGTACGTCATCGGTCGGGCGCGGTCCCGCAGACGCCGGAAACAGCGATAAACGTAATCCCACCAGTGCATGTAACGCGTCGCGCAGCGAGCGCTGAGAAGTGCGAATGCGCGGCGCTGAAACGCCATCCATAGGCGCTTCTACACTGGATGCGCCACCCTCCCCGGCGTGTCCGGTCCCGCGCGCTGTCACGCAATGCAGCGCATCGTCGAGAGTCTCGAGCAACGCGAGCGGCGCGTGCTGCCGCTCGCTCCCGTTGGCACAGCGCATGTAGTAGTTGGCGAGACCCACCAGCACGCGGTCGATCGCCGTCGGCAGTTCCCCATCGAGCTTGCGGTGTAACCGGCGCAAGTCGAGTGAATTGAGCGCGACGCGCAGATCACGGAAGCTGTCGGTGGCCGGATGAGTCTGTCCATCCAGAGACCGCAAACGCGGCACAAGTTGCATCAAGCGGTCGAGCATGCGCGAAGTGAGGTTGCGCGGATCGACCAGCGGGCCGGGCGCGGCAGACCGTGCCACATCGACCCAGCTTGAGCGCAGCAGACGCCGCACTGCGAATTCGACACCAAACGGGCGCGTGATGCGAGTCCAGATATAGGCAAACAGCAGACCTGCAACACCCGCGACATTGCCATTCACGAATGCCAGAAAGTCAGTATCGTAGGCACCCTGAATGCTGATGTATGTCGCCAGATTAGCCGCGACGATCATCGTCACCATGTTGAACTGCGGCCGCGGAATCAGTGTTCCGATAAGAATGAACGGACCCGCGAACAACAGCACGAGTATCGGAAAGTCGTGAACCGTGGGAAGCACGACAAACAGATACAGCCCCGCGAGCAGCAAGCTCGCGACCGTCGCGACGAACATCCGGAACACCATCGGCGCGGGCTCGTCGAGCGGGGCGAAGAAACAGCAGGACACAGCCACCAGCGTCACCGCACCCGCCCCGTCATGCCAGCCCGAGCCGATCCACAACCAGCAGGCGACGAGAATCGCGCTGACTGGCAGAAAACACGAAAACAACATCATGCCGCGATCGTAGAAGCGATCCGTGCCACCTAACCGCCAATGCCGGAACCGTGGCCGCCATGCGCGCCGCGGGTGAACAACCTGCGCGCGCAAGCTACAGCAGTCCTGCCACACGTCGATCACCTGGCGCAGACGCCACAGTGCGTTCGAAAGCAGCGCGTCTTCCCAGTGAGCGAGTGAATCAGCGGCGGGCTGAAGTATGGCGATGCGCGCGCGCAAGTCACCGGCGACCGGATCGCTCCCGTCGTCGGGCATGTCGGCATCGGGCGAACTCCGCAGGTCATCGAACCAGCGGACGACATCGGCCAGCAACGCGTCGAGTCCCGCTGGGCGCACGTGAGCGTCGCGGAACATCGCAGAAAGCGGGTCGGCGAGCGCCGGGATCATCAGCAGAAATAGCTGCATGCGGCCACGCAGATCTTGTGCGCGCGCGACAGTTTCCGGATGCGCGTCGTCGTAACCCAGTTGACTGAGCAAAAACTCGAATTGATTGATCGCGCTCGCCATGCGCTGCCGACACGCAGAGATCGCCTCACCAGACAGATTCCCCGAAAGCATCTCGCGGCAGTAAAAAGCAGCATCGCGAAACCACGCGTCGGCACGCTCGATTAGCGTGGGCGCGAGGCGGCCTGGCAGGATGCTGCTACCCACCAGGCTCGCGCAGATGATCCCGAGCGTGATTTCCTCGGTACGTGCGATCGCCACGTCGAACACCGTTCCTGGGTCGGACACCGCAGGCAACGCAATCATCGGCATGGTGTATCCCGCAAGCATGAACACATAGCTGCGCGCCGTGCGGTCCGTGATCGCCAGGTAAAGCAGTGTGCCGGTCCACGTGGCAACTAGTACGCTAAGAATCAGAGGTGTCTCGACGAATGGGGGCACCAGTAAGACTGCTGCTGCGGCGCCTAGCGCCGTGCCTAGGGCCCGATACAGCGCTTTCGAGCGCGTTGCGCCAACGAACGGATTCGAGACGATATAGACCGTGGCCATGGCCCAGTACGGGCGCGGCAACTGGAAGATGAGCGCCAGATAGAGCGCGAGCATCGACGCGGCAAAGGTCTTGACCGAGAAAAGCCAGTCTCGCAAGGATGGGTAGATCATGATTTCCCTGTCGCTTGCGGTCCTGCGCCGACGGATAAATCCGGGGCATTCACCGCATTGAGGACGCGCATCGTGGCTTCCAGGTCTTCGCGGCTCGCACCCTTGAGCATCCGCTCACGCAGATCAAGCAAGTTCTCTTCGATCTCCGTTGTGAGCGCCCGCCCCTCCTCTGTGAGCCAGATCGTTTTTGCGCGGCGATCATCGAGATCCTCCTTTCGACGAACGAGACCGGCAGCGCAGAGCTGGTCGAGCAGGCGCACGAGCGACGGGCCTTCGATGCCGGCCTGCTCCGCGAGGGCGACCTGATGAATGCCCTCGCCGATGCGTGCGGTGATGAGCAATGGAGAAGCGCACGCTTCCGAGATGTTGTACGCGGTCAGTGCACCGTCAACCGTGCGCCGCCACTTTCGTGCGGCTACGACGAGGGCACTCCCGACAGCGAGGCGGAGGGAGTGAAGATCGGACATGTGTTTTTAAGAATCGAAACTTTCTTTGCTAGCTAACTATCGATTAGCCGGCGGGTGTCCGTAGAAGGACGCGCGGTTGACGGAAAGTCTGGCTGGCTCGACTGCCTGCCAGTTCAAAGCCCGGCGAGATAACGCATCGACCGGCATCTGTCGGCCGGGTCGTATGCATACGTCATCGCGATCAGTTCATCGGCACCGGTCGCTTTGGCAAAATCCTCGAGCGCCCGGGCCGCTGTCTGCGGGGAGCCGACGGCCTTGATGCCGAGAATTGACTCGGCGAAAGCATGCACGTGCGCCGGCAATGCGCCTGACGCTACCGGCGGCTGCAACGGTCGCCGTTGGCCCGAGCGGACATCGAAGATCATTTGCTGCGCCGTGGTCCAGAGACTTTGGGCTTCGTTGTCCGACGGCGCGATCATCACGTTGATCCCGGCCATGACATACGGTCGATCCACCTGAGCGGTGGGCGCGTCCGGCCTGAACTGGGAGCGATAGATATCAAGCACACGATGAAGGTCATCGGGGGCGAAATGGGACGCAACGGAAAATGGCAAACCCATGCGCGCTGCGATGGCGGCCCCTTGAAAACTGGAGCCCAGTATCCACACAGGCACGCGCGTTCCGGCAGCGACCCCGCCGTTCACGGGAAGACTGTGCGCCACGCCCGTATCGCTGAACCAGCCGTTCAGATCCCGTACATTGCGAATGAAACTGTCCGGATCAGAACCGGAGCGCCCGAGAACGCCCGCCGTCATCGAATCAGTGCCGGGGGCGCGCCCGAGTCCCAGATCGATCCGATCAGGGAAGAAGCGCGCCAACGTGCCAAATGCTTCAGCGACGTGCAACGGCGAGTGATTGGGCAGCATGATGCCGCCGGCGCCCAGCCGCACATTGCGCGTCAGCGAGGCCGCACGCGCGATCAGGATCGCCGTGGCACTGGCGCCAAGATGGGGCGTGTTGTGGTGTTCCGCATACCACACACGCTTGAACCCCAACGTATCGGCGAGTTGCACCAACTCCATCGAAGCGCTCAGTGCGTCGTTCAGATCGCAGTCCTGGACGACATGCACCAGGTCCAGAATGCTGATAGGAAGCTTCACGGCTTTCATCATCGATTTACCGGACGCCACGCCACGCCAACGTTCCCGCGTCGACGTTGAAGGTGCTACCTGTCGAGAACGAGGCACTGTCCGACGCGAGAAAGCACACCAGCTTCGCAACTTCCTCAGGCCGTCCCAACCGGCGGATCAGGTGCGGTCCCCAGAGTCGGGATTCCGCAGCAGCACGGTCACTGGCATTTCCGGCACTCGCACTGAGCATCGGCGTGTCGATCGCGCCGGGCACGTAGGCGTTGCAACGGATTCCGCCGTCAGCGAGATCGACAGCGGTCGCCTTCGTTAGCATGACCACCCCACCTTTGCTGGCAGCATAAGCGGGCAACCCCGGGTAAGCCACCGTCGAGGCGACCGACGCGCCATTGACGATCGCGGGGCTACGGGTCGACTTTCGCAGGTACGGCGCCGCAAACTTGGTTGCGAGCCACATGGCCTTGAGGTTGATCGACATCAGTTTGTCCCAGACTTCCTCGGGCAAGTCTTCCACGCCCGGCTGCCGTCCGGTCAGCGCGTCGTCTGTCACACCCGCGTTGTTCACCAGGACGTCGATACCACCCGCTTCCAGCGCGGTTTGTTCGATCATGTTCCGGATGGACTCTGTCACCGACAGATCGGTCTTGATGAATAGCGCCTTCGAACCCGCCTCTTTGACCTCTGCTTCAACGGCCTTTCCACGCTCCTCCTGGAGGTCGGCCACGGTCACCCAGGCCGCGCCCTGTCGCGCCGCTTCAATGGCAATGGCCCGCCCCATTCCTTGAGCGGCTCCCGTTACGATAACAATCCGATCCTTGAGATCACTCACTCCCGGCTCCTTGTGTGAATCGACAGATGCCTAGAGTAATGGATGGAAAACGGACGATCCATCGTCAAACGTATCTAATACTTTATCAATCGTCCATATATAATCGTTGCGATGGCAGTCTCGGTTCCGAGCGACCTGGAGCGGCAAGATCGCCACGCGCATGGAACCGTTTCGCGCGTCCTATGCCCATGACTGCAAACGTCCGGACGAAAGCCGGCCTCACCCGAGTGGTTTAAATGGACCTGCTTGCAGATATCGTTCGATTATTGCGACCGGAGATTCTGGACTGGAAGACCATCGAATCGAACCGGCGCTGGGGCATGATTGTTCCCCCGCTTGATTTGCCGCGGTTCAGCCTGGTCACGGCGGGAACCTGTTGGTACGTTCCCGATGTGGGCACGCCGCTTTTCATGCGGCAGGGTGATTACCTTTTATTGACGCAGGGCCACCGCTACCGCGTGGTGAGCGATATGGACGTGGTCCGTGATCTGGACGATCTGTCTACGCGTTCGCAGACCGAAGACCCGCAAGGCTATGTACGCTGGCAGGGCGAGCCTCTGGCAGAAACGACTCGCCTGGTAGGCGGCTATTTTCAGGTCGCGCCGGAGCAGGCTGCGCTCACCTCTGCACTGCTGCCCGAACTGGTCCACGTGCGTTTTGGCGACGAGGATGCTGGCCAGTTGCATCCGCTGATCGGCCTGATCGCCAACGAGGCCGGCTGCGCCCTCCCCGGCCACAACCTTGTGATGGGGCGATTGATCGAGCTCATGCTGGTGGAAATTCTTCGCCACCCGATGCAACGGATGGCCACCGAGCAAAAAGGCTGGCTTGGCGGTCTGTCCGACCCAAGAATCGCGACGGCGTTGCAAGCAATACACGCCGACATCGCCAGACAGTGGACGCTCGAGACGCTTTCGCAACACGTCGGGATGTCCAGGTCGGCGTTTGTTCAGCGGTTCTGCGAAAAAGTGGGGGTTCCTCCCGGCGCCTACGTATCGAGTTGGCGTCTGGCGATTGCCAAAGACGCGCTTCTGGACAGCGACCGCTCCGTCGCGAACATCGCCCTGGCGATCGGTTATCTCTCCGATAGCGCATTCAGCACGGCTTTCAAGCGCGCTGTCGGCTGCTCACCACGGCAGTTCCGGGACACTCAGCGTAACGCGCCTATCTAGAACTGGTCGACCGCGTTTCGATAGCGTGTGTGGACGTTGTCCAGATGGGCCTTGATCGCTGCACTCGCCTTCGATACTTTCCGCGCCTCGATTGCATCGACGATTTCGCGCCGCTCGTTCATGGCGAACTCGCTCGCGTTGATGCCGTAGTCGGTCGCAAATTGCGACGTGATACCCATGATCGTTTCCATCATCAGAACGAGAAGGGAATTGTGGCTGCACTCCGCCAGAATCACGTGAAAGGCCGCCGCGGCGGCGAGGCTGCCGTTTAGATCGCCGGCCATCTGTTTTCGCTCGACCAGCTCCAGATTGGCGCGCAACCTTTCGAGATCGGATGGCGTGCGGCGTTCGCACGCGGCACGTGCAACCACGTCGCCCATCCAGAGCCGGACTTCCGATATTTCGCTCACCTGGCCGCCGCGCAACCGCAAAACGTCGCCTAACCCGGAGACGGTGACGTTCAGATCGCCGTTGCTGATGAAAGCGCCTCCCGTGTGCCCTTTCCGGATTGTCAGAACACCGCTCGCTTCCAGCACACGCAGCGACTCCCTGACTGCGTTTCTGCTGACACCCAACTGTTCCGCGAGGTCGCGCTCGCTCGGCAACTTGTCGCCGGGAGCGAGTTCACCCGTACTCAACCTGAGACGGATATCGTCCAGGATCCGGTCGCCGACTCGTGGCGACGACACCTGTGAACCGGAAGCCTTCGCGCGCGAACTTTTCGCCTGGGATCCCAGACTATCTCCGCACTCGCTTTCAAATGATCTTTGCATCGACCGGGTTCGCCTTTGCGCGCTTAGAGACCGAAATAGATCGACTGCGCCGTATTCACGTTCGTAGCGCGTCCCGCTTGTGTCGATCCGTGCACCGACATCCCGTAACCACCAGCCGATTGGTCCGCCCCAGCCCCGCCAGACAGACGGACCTCGGCAGCAGTCAGACTCGCTGGATAGCTGGGCGAATATCCCGCCTGTTCGAGCGATAACAGTTCGTTGCGGACGTGGCTACGCTGCATGTCAGCTTGTTGCGCAGATGCCAGCAGCGGAACCGACAGGACTACGCTCGCGACCACGAGATGGATTGTGGATTTCATGATGAAACTCCCGAATAGATTTGCTTCAATGGACCTACCTTTCAAATCAGTGTAGCGACACGGACGAACTCGATTAAGCGGATTTTTACAAATTAACTATTACGTTATCCGCAACAGTAGATCGGTGTTTTTTGCATCTCCGCCGGACGTGCCAATACATCACCGCCGGACGAAGCCGGGCTGGCGCGTTTTCAATATAGGTGGTGGGAGGCACGGCGACGCAAGGACGCGTCCAGACAGGCGAGCACGTAGCAGGCCGGGGGCGGATTCCCGAAAAGGGAAATGCAGGCGTTCAGCGATATCGCGTCGCCCGCCGCGCGTCGGCGGACGACGCGAAGCGTGCATCGGCGCTCAGCGTCGATGCACGGAAATCAGGTCAAACGAATCGGAAAAGCCGGGTAGTTATCGAGCCGTCGCTCCGCCGTCTACCGGCAGCGCCACGCCGACAACAAAGGAAGCCGCATCGGAGCACAACCAGACAACTGCTTCGGCGATCTCCTCGGGTTGCGCCATCCGTCCGAGCGGATTAGCCTGCCGTGAGCGCGACACGAGTTCGTCACCGAATCTCGCCTGCGTGAGGGCCGTCTCGACGAGACCCGGACAAACAGCATTGACCCGGATCGCGCTGGACGCAAATTCGACGGCCGCAGCCTTCGTCAGACCGATCACACCATGCTTGGCCGCACCATAGATGCCGTCGCTGGGGACGCCCACGAGACCCGAGCGCGACGCATTGTTGACGATCGCCCCTCCTCCCGCAGCGAGCATGTGGTCGAGTTCGGCCTTCATGCAATGCCATACGCCTTCAAGATTGACCGACATCACGCGCTCCCAGTTTGCTTGATCCGACACCCGCAAACTGCTCGCTTTATCGGGAACGCCCGCATTGTTGAACGCGCAGTCCAACCTGCCAAACCGGCTAACCGTGCTCTCGACCATGTTTTGCACTGAGTCGGGATCGGTCACATCCACGCTTACGAACAATGACTGTTCACCGAGGCCGCTGGTAATGTAATGCGCGACCTCGGGTCCGCGTTGCGCATCCGCATCCGCGACAACCACTGCTGCGCCGAGCTTCGCGAAGGCGATCGCGGTCGCCCGACCAATGCCCGATGCGCCGCCGGTCACGAGTACCACCTTCTTATCGAATGTCCTGCTCATCTGCCTTTTCCTTCATGCGTTGGGATGGCATTGCACGGAGTACGGGCCATTTCCCGGATCGCTGGAAGACACAACGTATCCTGGCGGCTACGCCGTGATCGCCAGGTCTGCAAGTAGCGCCACAAGAATGCTGATGCCGTCGCGCAAATGAAGCACGTCAAAAATTCTCCAGTTCATGACTAGCAACTCCAGGTGTCGAATGCGTGGGTCCGACCGGCGCCACGACAACGCGTCGCCGATCGAGATCGTTTCAATGAGTACGAGCGTCAGCCATGTCGTTTCACCAACTCACCGGCAGTTCCCGCAGACCGTAAACGAACGATTGACTCTTGAATGGCAGCGCATCGAATTCGACGGCCAAACGCAAATTGGGAAAGCGTTTGAACAAGGTTTCAAACACGACCTGAAGTTCGAGTCGGGCCAGGGGTTGACCCAGACACTGGTGGATTCCAAACGAGAACGCTACATGAGACTGTCCGTTGTTCTCGCGGTGAATATCGAAGCGCTCAGGATTCGGAAATGCGACCGGATCGTGATTCGCTGCATGCAACAGCGCGAGCACACCCTCTCCCTTGCGAATCAGTTGCCCTCCGATCGTGACGTCTTCGGTCGCGACGCGGTTCGAGTTCATATGCGTAATGGAATGGAAACGAAGCATCTCTTCGACTGTCGCTCGCACCAGCGAGGGATCCGCGATCAGATCTGCCTTCTGCTGAGGATGCTGGAATAGACTCAGCAATCCCAAGCCGATCTGGTTAGCCGTCGTCTCATGACCGGCCAGATACAACAAGGTCGCCATCCGAACCGCTTCTGCATGCGGCAGCTTTCCGGGATTCACCCATTCGGCCGCAAGCCTGCCCAGCAAATCGCTTCCATCGCCCGGGTTCTCTTCTTTCTCGCGCAAAAGCTGATCGATATAGTCCGTCATTTCTTTCGCGGAACGCGTCAAGGCCTCCGGTGCAATTGCCAGATCCATACGATCGGCACTCCACTTTTGCAACTTTGCGTGATCCTCGTAGGGCACGCCGAGCATGATCGAAATCACCAATGACGGCAGCGGCAACGCCACGTCTTTAATGAAATCGGCAGGCGCGCCTTTCTTTTCCATCTGATCGAGCAGCGTGTCGAGCGACTGCTGCACCAATGGCCGCAATTCCTGCATGCGCTTCGCCATGAACTCTCTGGTCAGCATGCGGCGATAGTGACCATGCTCAGGTGGATCCATCGTAATAAATGTCTGATACGACTTCGACTGCGCTGCGCGCGCCGGCGCGACAAAAGGGAATCCCGCGACAAGCGGAGACGCACTGAAACTCGGGTTGGTCAACACCTCCCGAAAGTGTTCCATATCCGTGACGATCCACGCCGAACTTCCATCCCAGAGTTCGACTTTCGCCATCGGTCCTTCATCACGTACAGCGGCATATTGCGACGGCGGATCGAGTGGTGCATGCGCGTCGCGAGGCCAGGGAAAAGTCTGATGCGCAAAGGGGCACTTGATTTCTGCATCCTGAGTAGACATGTTCGGCACTCTCTCTTTATAGGGTGATCACTTGGCGAGTCCGCTCCGACCTCGCAATGAAAGGCGACAATTCCCGCGAGTCATCTTCCCGGCGGGTAGACACGACACGGCGGTTTAGAAGAGATGTCTCATCCCAACTCGCAGAACCAGCTGTCGGGCACTATTGGATGGGGTGATCGTGAGATAGGACGCCACTGCCGGCTGTCCCGTCGAGTTGACGCCAGATGCGATCTGGTAATCCGCCATGAAATAGACATCCGTGCGCTTCGACAGGAAGTAGTCGATGTCCGCGTTGATCAGGTGATACTTCGCACCTTCTCTCCCGTCGATCGCACCGCCGGTCAGATAGTCGTAGGATCCGTTGACCCACAGAAACGGTGTAATCCCATAACGCACGAAGGCCGAATAGCTGTTGAACGACGCATTGCCGGTATAGCCACGAGGATTCGTGAGCGCGAGGTTCCCCGATGCCGGGTCGTTCAGATCACGAAAGCTGATATGAGAGTAAGTTGCCCCGACGACGAGATTGGAAAGCGCGTATTGCACGGCAGCGCCTGCGACCTGATATGTCGATGCAGAAGCAAAGCCGCCATATACGGGGTTCACCTGCACGCCGGAAATCGAGCCTAGATTGCTCGCAGTCGTCGAGCTATTGACATTGTTTCCCCAAAACGAGCGATTGGGATCACGTGCACGGAGAAATGCAGCGGCGACCGTGAGCCCGCCGAATCCATAAGAACCGCCCAACGAGAACACGCTGTTGGTGCCGAACGACCCCGCTACGCCGCCAAAACTGTAGAGCCCGCCAAATCTGAAACCGCCATAGGTGTTCGATGTGAACTTGACCGCGTTGTTGACGCGATAGGTGTTCCCGAAATTGTTGATGTCGTTACCATGCAATGAATAGGTACCGTTCCCGACAGCGCCGGTAATCGGCCCGATAAAATCCACGACTGAGTCGTATTGGCGCCCAAGCGTAATCGAACCATACGGGGTGGACACGCCGACATACGCCTGCCGGCCGAACAGATCGCCGCCTTGCTGAAAGTTGCCAGTACCGACATCGAAACCGCTCTCCAGCACGAAGATCGCCTTGTATCCTCCGCCGAGATCTTCCGTACCGCGCAGCCCCCACCGGTTGCCTTGCATGATGCTGCTACTCATCGTGTATTGATGGCGGCCCGCTCGAGCGCCATTCACTACGCTTTGTGCGTTGTTGACGAAGTTCAATCCATAGTCGATCACGCCGTAAAGCGTGACGCTGCTTTGGGCAGATGCCGCCTGGGTCGCGACCAGGGCGGCCGACGCCAATACCAAGCTCCGGTAGTTCATACATGTCTCCATATTTAATTTAATAGGTCTCTAAAACTCTCAGGTTATGCAAGACTTTTATTTTTATCGTCGACGTTGTCTCTTGTCAGTACCTTTTTTGGACTCGTTCTGGTGAAACGGGTCAAGACCCTGACACTCCCGGGTTTTCAGGGACAACGATGCGGTGAGGTATATGGAAAGAACGATGATGAGCGTGGAAAGTGGCGCACGCCGCCAGGTCGCCCGGCAGTTTTCGCCCGAGACATGACATGGAAATCGCGTCGTCCGAAACAGTGCAAGCAGTCCGCATATCGCGCTCTCTTTGCAAATCCGTTAAACCGTCCGTCAGGGTCACTCCCGGTCGTAGATCGGGCGTGACCGCAAGACCTGATGATGTGCAAAAGATAAGGCGTGCCGATAAGAAGGGACAATACTAAAAAACGATTGATCGAGCAGATCGCACGATAGCTCGCTTAGAGCGACCTCCGCCCTTCTCGCCGAAACGAAACCGGAGAGCATCCGACGATCCTGCTGAACGCTGTGCTAAACGCACTGTCAGACAGATATCCGATCGCTAGTCCGATCTCGTTCACAGACCGGTCGCTGTTTAGCAGCGCATCCTTTGCTACCGCGATGCGCCAGTTCGAGAGGTAGGTCGCGGGCGCCTGGCCCACACATTCGGAGAAGCGGCGTGCGAACACCGCGCGTGACATGCCGACCTGCTTTGCAAGTATGTCCACAGTCCAATGATGCGCGACATCGGCATGCATCTTCTGCAACGACATCGCAATCTGCGGGTCGGCCATTCCGCTCAACCAACCGGTTCGTTGACCTTCGATTCTCAGCATCGGACGCCGCAGTACCTCGACCAGCATGATCTCGACCAACCGTCCCATGACGAGCTCACGACCTGCGAGTTCGCATAGCGATTCCTCGCCGATCAACTCGACGATACGTGTAAGACGTCCCGCTTCCTCGTCGGAGGACCGCAGGTAGAGAAGATCTGGTAGCAGACTCGCAAGGAGCTCGGTGTGCTCGGGTTCAACCTGAAAATAGCCGCCGACGAGCCTGACCTCCTCTCCATCCTGGCCATCGTTCCATCGGACATAGTCCGTGTGACCCGCGTCGGCGGCGAGAGCGGCGACGACCGGCATGACGTCCATTCCACTGCCGAGACTGTATCGTGACGACGCATTCAACATCACGTAGTCACCTTGCTTCATCAGCACTGAGGGGCCATTAGGCGGGACCAGGCAGCATTGTCCGGCGACGACGAGACAAAAGACCGGCTCGTCGCGCTGTGGCACGCTCATGCCCCAGCGCCCCCGCTCTTCGAGCGTGCGCCATAAGACCGATTGAGGGCGCATCAGTCTGACGATATCGGTCAACAGATCCACTTGAGACGACCCACTAAAAAGATCTCGTGTTTTAACTATGATCGTCTGTCGGCGTTCGTTCAGTTTCCGAAGCGGTATTCGTTCATCGCGGGACAATCCGCGTGAGGCGGAAAGACGTACCACGAACCGTCGTTATGCCGGAAGAAAAAGACCGAGAATACGTCTGACGAACGGTTGATTTCGACACGGACACAGCGCGTTGCACGCGTCCGCGGAGACTTCACCCGACTGACCCGCGCGGGGGTCGCCGCGGTAGGTTGAAGCCATTTTTCGACTAACCAACGTAAGGGGGTTGTGCCGCTGTCCATGCCAAACTCCGTGCTGCTGAATCACACCATCAAGACCGGGACTTCGTGGGAAGTGACGCTACATATTTAGTCCGTTGACCAAATAATAGTGGTCACTTGACCCATTATCAAGAAATTCAACGCTAGTGCTTACCCGGAATTTAAGTGTTTTCACCTATCTTCCGCATTAACAAAAAGCGCTTCTAATACACGTGACCAACCACTACGGTATGCGATCGCGATGGCGGGCAATCGCCCGCGGCGACCCCGGCTCACCTCATCGAGTGTCGAAGATGAAAGACCTGTCCCTCAGCTCCGCGGAACTCGGCGGGCACGATTCGCAGTCGCCCGCGCGCCAGCGCGGGAATCGTTCGACACGTGTACCGGAAATTCTCGAGGCGGCGATCCGCGTGTTCGCTTCCGAAGGAAACGTAGGATTTACACAGCGACGCGTAGCGGCTGAAGCGCAGATACGTCTCGGTACGTTGCAGCATTACTTCGGCAGCCGGGACACACTGCTGATCGCGACCATAGAAGAGGTCGCACGGCGATACCTCGAGCAATACCGCTCGATTTCCAGCGATGCATCACTCTCCGCAAGTGCGAGACTCGAAGCCGTACTCGATGACGTATTCGATGCTTTGACCGATAGCGATAACGTCGTAAGCCCCTTTGCATTCGAGTGCTGGTGCCTGGCGGAACATCAACCGGCAGTACGGGACCTGATGGTCGAAGTCAGCAAGGAATTTCAGGCGCTGTTCAGTGGGCTCGTGGCACAGATCAACGACACGCTGCCTGTCGAAGAATGCCGTCTGCGTGGCGCACTGCTCTATTCGCACTGGGAAGGTCTGATCGTTTTTCTGCGGCGTTCGGGGCCGAGTGGATTCGACGTCGCGGCATTTCGCATCGCAACGAAAGTGGTGTGGAAAGCGATCAGCGTCGCGCCTCAATAGACTTGCGCAGCAAGGTTGCGCACGCCCTTCCATACGTTTCTTCGATCACATCAGCATTTAATGCTATTGGCGCCGCTCGATGATAAGTGGTCAACTCGGGCTATGTCCCAGGTTGAAAACGGAGTGGTGAAGATGAGGCTGATAGCATGAAAATTCTGGTCCCTATCAAGCGCGTGGTCGACTATAACGTCAAGGTTCGCGTCAAGCCAGACAACAGCGGCGTGGACCTCTCGAACGTCAAGATGTCGATGAACCCGTTCTGCGAAATCGCCGTGGAAGAGGCCGTTCGGCTCAAGGAAAGAGATATCGCCACCGAGGTCGTCGTAGTGTCGATCGGCCCGAGTCAAGCCCAGGAGCAGTTGCGCACCGCACTCGCTCTCGGCGCCGATCGCGCGATTCTGATCGAGAGCGACGAAGCGCCTGGATCATTAGCGGTGGCGCGATTGCTAAAAGCGATCGTCGACAAAGAGCAACCGCGCATCACGATCCTCGGCAAGCAGGCGATCGACAGCGACAATAATCAAACCGGTCAGATGCTGGCGGGTTTGACGGGTTATCCGCAAGGCACCTTCGCATCGAAGCTCGACATTGCCGGCGACAAGATTAACGTCACCCGTGAGATCGATGGCGGTTTGCAGACCGTTGCGCTAAATCTTCCGGCTATTGTCACCGCAGATCTGCGACTGAACGAGCCGCGTTATACGACGTTACCGAGCATCATGAAAGCAAAGAAAAAGCCGCTCGATGTAATCAGTGCCGACTCACTCGGCGTGTCGATGAAGTCAACCGTCAAGACGCTCAAAGTGGAAGCCCCTGCAACGCGGACTGCGGGTGTCACGGTCGCGTCGGTGGCCGAGTTGATCGAAAAGCTCAAGCACGAAGCCAGGGTAATCCAATGACTATTCTCGTCATCGCCGAACACCACGACGGCACGTTAGGCACTGCCACACTGAACACCGTCACTGCCGCGCGTAAGATCGGCGCCGATGTCACCATGCTGGTCGCGGGTCGGAACGTCGGCGAAGTCGCGCATGCCGCGGCGAAAATCGATGGAGTGTCACGCGTACTGCTGGCAGACCACGATTCCTGCGCAGATCAACTTCCGGAAAACATCGCACCGGTGATCGCGACAATCGCGCCCGCGTATAGCCATGTGCTCGCAGCCGCTACCAGTCACGGCAAGAATCTGTTGCCACGTGTCGCCGCGCTGCTCAACACCGATCAGATCTCCGATGTCATCGAAGTCGTCAGCGACGACACATTCAAACGACCGATCTACGCTGGCAATGCGATCGCAACGGTTCAGTCGTCTGCTGCGATCAAACTGATCACCGTGCGCGGCACTGCTTTCGATGCGGCGAATGCCGGCCAGGCGCCGGCGCCTATCGAACGGGTCGAGCGTACAGATGACTTGGGCCTGTCCGTGCTTGTCGACGAGCAACGCGCCGCGAGTGATCGTCCTGAACTGACCGCTGCGAAGATCGTCGTGTCCGGTGGTCGCGGTATGCAAAGCAGCGAAAACTTCAGTCTGCTTTACCCTCTCGCGGACAAGCTTGGCGCAGCCGTCGGCGCATCGCGAGCAGCCGTCGACGCGGGCTTCGCGCCGAATGACCTGCAAGTCGGCCAGACCGGAAAAATCGTCGCACCTCAGCTGTACATCGCGATCGGAATTTCCGGCGCAATCCAGCATCTGGCCGGCATGAAAGACTCCCGAATCATCGTTGCAATCAACAAGGACGCGGACGCGCCCATCTTTCAGGTATCGGACTACGGTCTGGTGGGCGATCTCTTCGACGTCTTGCCTCAACTCGAAAGCGCGATTTGAGCGAGTCGGTCCCGGCAGCACCTTGAGCTTAGCGAAACAGGAACGAGACATGACCAGCTTGACGCAAAGACTCGCCGACTTCACGGTGAACACCCGCTTCGACGAATTGCCGCCTGCCGTTGTCGCCGAGAGCAAGCGGCTCTTTCTCGATACCTTAGGCTGCGCACTGGGTGCGGTCGGCACCGAGAGCGGACGCATCGCGCTCGAATATGTCGCTACCCTCGGGGGCAATCCAGACGCGACGGTTCTCGGCAAGACCCAACGCAGTTCGGTCACCGCTGCCGCGTATGCAAACGCGCGACTGGCCAACGTGCTGGATGCGGACGACACGTTTCCAACGTCCACGCACTTTGGCAACGCTACGGTCTTTTCCGCGCTCGCGCTCGCCGAACGATACCGGCGTAGCGGACGCGATCTGCTGACGGCCATCGCTGTCGGCTTCGACGTCGGCGCACGGATCGGCAGCTGGATGGGCGCGCCGATGCAGATCGATAACGGCAAGGTAATCGGGTGGAACGAACTGGGCGGTCCGGCCGCGACCATCACATGGGCCGCAATCGGCGCCTCGACGCATATCGCCGGTCTCGATGCGAACGAGGCCAATCATGCGTTCGGGATTGGCGGAAGCAATTCTCCCCAGCCAACGCTCAGAAAATGGGCTGAATCCGTCGAACAGCCTATGTACAAATATGCCGACGCCGGCTGGTGCGCCGAGACCGGCGTATCCGCGGCGTTGCTTGCACGGTTGGGAAGCACAGGCTTCAAGGACATTCTCGATGGCCCCAATGCTTTCTGGAAGTTCTACGGCTCCCCCACGCACGACGACGACGCGCTGCTGGCTGGCCTCGGGACCGACTGGCAAATTCTCAACACAACCTATAAGCCGTGGCCATGTTGCCGCTGGATCCATCATCCTCTCACCGCATTCACGCAATTGCGCGCGCGTCACGAGCTCAGAGCCGATGAAATCGAACGGGTCGTCGTGCGGGCCAATCCCTTTGCGTTGACGTCTATCTTCCGTGAACAGCAACCGCGCGATACCCTCAGCGCAGAATTCAGCCATGCTCACGCCGTCGCCGCGGTCGCATACGACGTCCCCCCCGGCCCGCGATGGTATGACGGCAAGACCATGAGCGACGAGCGCATCGCCGCCTTTCGCAAACGCGTGGAGGTCATGCCGGAACCGAGCTCGGCGAACATCGGCGAGTGGATGACGGGTGGTCAGTGGCGCGGCGTGCCGGGCGGCGTCGACATACATGCACGCGGACAGGTCTTCAGCGCCACCGCCGATCACTCACAAGGTGATCCATGGACAACGGCAACCCGGTTTTCCGACGAGCAGATCTACGGCAAGTTCAATACGATGATCGGCCTCGACCCACGCGGCGAAGGAACACCGGCGCTCGCAAAAGCCGCGGTTGACCTCATCGACGTGGTCATGACCCTCGACGAAGCATCGATCGAGCGCCTGGCAGAATGTCTGACCACGCTGGCGCGGGCCATGCCGGGCTCGGCCTCCTAGAGTTCGCAGAAAGATCGCATCGATACGAATGAACTCATGTCATTCAGCGGTGCGATCGTGCGTGTCCACGAGGTCGCTGCGCCGTACCGCGAGAATCGCCACGGTCGCCATGCAAGCAGCGGCGACAGCCATCCAGAAGGCATCGCGGTAACTACCCGTGTACTTGAAGACCTGACCGAATAACGCAGGGCCGCAGCCAAGACCGAAACTGAAGCAGAACATCAGTGCGCCGTAGATCGCACCTAGATGCCGTAGTCCAAATGCGCGGGACGCGAGGTAAGCTAGCGCATCGACCTCCGCACCCAATGCCAATCCGATCAGAATGGCCGCAGCACATACCGTCGTTACGGAAAGACCTGTGGTCAGACACAAACAACCGATTCCCGCACCCGCGAACACGACCGCAGTAAGACGCGGCGCGTGAAAGCGGTCGAGCAGCATGCCGAAGCCGAAACGGGCAACGACCATCGCGACGCCGACGATCGTCATCACGAACGCGCTTTGTTGTGCGTGAAAGCCCGCATCGGACAGGATGATTGGCAACACATGCGTGCCCGCGCCCGCCACGACGGAAATCAGATAGAAGCTGATCGCAATCAACCAGAACGTACGTGTCCGTAACGCGCACGCCAAGGTCATTCCCTGCATCGCGTCGGGGCGCACCCGACGCGCCTCGTGATCTGACGTTACCGCGTCAGACTGTGGTTCGTGGAGCAGGAATGCAACCGACGGAATGCTCACAACCCACACGATGACCGCCAGTGCAACGTAAGCTATCCGCCATCCAAACGCATCGATCAACGCGGCAGCCAACGGCGGAATAAGTGCCACGCCAGCACCGCTTAGAATCATCGCCGAACCCAATGCGAGCCCGAGCCGTCTCCGGTACCAGTTAGACACCGCCTTGACGTAGGGCACCGGCACCTGAGCCGCGCCGAGTAGAAACGCGAACGCGAACAGAAACACAAAACTTGCAGCACTGTCGGCAAGCAAACCGATCAGCATGACGCCGACGCCGAGCAACGGACCCGCGAAAAGCGCAACCCGCCTTGCGCCGAAGCGGTCCACCGCGAGTCCCGTCAGCGGCGCCAGCAGCGCTATCAACAATTGTCCCCAAAGGACCGCGGCACTTATCTGGGATCTCGACCATCCCGTGTCCGCAATGATTGGCTTGACGAAAACGCCGAAGCTGAAAAGCAGTATCTGTCCCGTTCCCATGAAAAGATTGAGTCCTGCGCCGAGCACGACTCCTCTCGCACGCAATGTGTTCGCTCGACTGGCAACGCTGTCGGCGGCGCATTCTGCGGTCGCAACTTTCCCTTGCATCGATTTCTCCCTGTCGCTGGCAATGCGTGTTCGGGTTCCTCTCAAGGAACCGTTTAATTGCGCCTAGAAATAGGTTTTCACGCCAACCTGAAATGTTCGGCTGGTCGCGTTGGGCGCGGCGATACTTCCCGTGTACAGCGCACCGCCCAAAGAAAGCGCCGAGCCGCCTCTATTCTTTAGCTGGGCAAAGTCCGCGTATAACGTCGTCCGTTTCGACAGCGAGTAATAAGCAGCCACAGAATAGATATACGTATTCTGCGACTCCGGAAGATTGTCGGACGTGTTGACAAGTTTCGTCACCCCGGCGACCACTCGACTTGCAGGCGTGGGGTAATACGACATGGCAAGGTTGTAAAGCGAGTAGCGCTTGACCTGCCCGGCGGCGCCGCTAGCGGTGTAACTACTGCTGTTTTTGTCGTATTCGTAGTCGAACGAGAGCTTCACCTTTGATATCCGATACGCGGCGCCGCCATCGATGGCTTCGTATCCGCCCGCGCCGTCGGTATCTTCCGTATGCACGATGCCAGCGCGGTCGTCGTCGCAGACGACGCGATCAGGCACGCTAACAGCGTGCGCTTCTTTGGGCGCGCGATTCCGGTCATGGAGAAGATTCCGCGTTAAAAATGTGGCGCGCGAACCGACACGCTTCAGCGCGCTTTTTCCGTGCGGGCTGGCACAATAGTCGGCGCGACCAAAAACATGAATGTAGATGACGACGTGAAGCCGCGAGGCGAACCGGCCGCGCGCGTTTCAGTCTTCGGATAGTGAGGCGATGGTCTGGAGGCGAGCTCAGTGAACGCGTTCTGGTACGCCTTCGCGCACCGCAGGCAACAAACGCGTGCCCGCATACATCGCACCGATTCCAATCGCGGCGACAAAAGCCGGCAGTGCGATCGCCTCGAATATCAGGTCGTAGCTCCACCCTGTCGATAACAGGAAGCTACCTGCGAGCGTACTAAAGATCGCGCCTATTCTTCCCAGCGCGAGAACGCAACCTAGCCCTGTCGCGCGCATCGCAGTCGGATACAGCAACGCACCTAATCCGTTGACACTGGAATTCGACCCGGTAAGAAAGAATCCGACCAGAAAGGTGGTACAGGCAGCCAATGATGCAATCGCATAGATCTGGCC
This sequence comes from Paraburkholderia sp., assembly GCF_028283785.1. Lineage (GTDB taxonomy): Bacteria > Pseudomonadota > Gammaproteobacteria > Burkholderiales > Burkholderiaceae > Paraburkholderia. The sequence continues at coordinate 441,575 of NZ_JAPWKB010000005.1, forward strand.
AACTGCAATGATCATTACTCCAGCGACCACATACGTGCCGGTAAGCAGCAAGGAAAACCGCTGTGAGCGCACCCGTCCCGCGAGATAACCCAGACACAGCGTGCCGACGACGCCACCAATCGAATGCATCGCGGTGACAACCGACGCCGCCTTGATCGAGCCGCCCGCTGCCGTCAGGATGATCGGCAACCAGTTCCAGAGAAGATACAGCCCGAAATTGCCCGCGAACGCGGTTATCCAGAGCAACAATGTGCGAAATGCGAATTCCGGTGCAAACAGCTCGCGAATCGAAATGCCCTTTTGATTCTTCTCCTGACGGGCGCTGAACACGAGAGAGTCGCCTATGGCAATTTTGGAGATTCGTTTCGCAATAGCACGAATGCGCGCTTGACCATTACGGTGTTTGACTGCGAGAAAGTACATCGACTCGGGAAGACAGGCGATCAGAAACGGCACGAGAACGAGTGGTACTCCGCCTCCAAGAACCAGCATGCTGCGCCATCCGTATGCCGGCACGAGGTGAGATGCGATCAGTCCGCCAAGTGCGGAGCCCAGTGCGGGTCCAGTGAACATCACACTGACGGATTGCATTCTCCACTTCGGTGGAGCGAACTCCGCGACTAGCGCTACGACACTCGGCCCCGCCCCGCCAAATCCAAGTCCGCCAATCAGACGCGCAAGCGCCAGCTGATGTACGTTGTGACAGAACAGCGTTGCGATTGCAGCCACCCCAAAGAACAACACGGACGCGATCACGATCGGACGTCGTCCGAACCTGTCGGCAAGCGGACCGAAGACGAATGATCCTATAGCGGTGCCGATCAGCGCAGCCGCAAAGACAGGCGATAATTCGACAAGGGAAAATCCCCACTCATGGCGAACGGCCGGCGCGATATACGCGATCAAGCCAATATCCACACCTTCGATCAGCACGACAAGAAAACATAGCGCCATGATCACGCCATGAAAACCGGACAGTCCGTTCGCCTCGATAAATTGCTCTACGTCGATGGATTCGGTTCGAATCATCGTTGTCTCCTGCGTTTTGTTTTTTGGTAGCGACACAGAATCATCCGACTGCCGCGATCCTGTTCGGCTCGTGCAAAGCCGGTCCGACGCAATACACGATTTCGGCCTCGAGCACCGGCATGTCACTGAGATCGCATTCCATCTTGCAAGCCAGCACCCAGTAGCCGCGCTCATCCGATACATCGACGTTTTTGACGGCCACATCGAGACGCACGCTAGAGTCGACAGGCACGGGCCCAAGAAAACGCAACCGGTCGATACCGTGAATAACATTCATCCCGAGTTCCTCCAGGACACACACGTCGTTCAACAACGGCACGACCAGACTCAGGATCAACGTGTTCTGCGCGACGGGCTTGCCGAACGGCCCACGTCTCGCACGTCCTTCGTCGACAGATAGCCAATCCCAGTCGTCGGTCGCCGATGCGAAGGCATTGATCATGTCCTGACTCACTTCCATCCAGCTACTTTTGCCGAGGCGAAAGCCCGAGTAAGCCTTGATCCCTTCGATACCTCTTAGCAGTATCGGCATGTTGCTCTCCCGTGGAAGCCGGCTTCAAGACGGTGCGTCATTCGTTGGAATGGCTGGCGACAAGTCTTTCTTCATTGCCCTCGCCAAGCCGCGGTGCCGGCTTGCCAGGCTTCAGCAAATGGCCATTGAAGCGTGCCGGATAGCGAATTGCACGAACAGTGCCACCGGGTGTCTGCAGATCCGAATAGAGTTCGTTATGAATCACCTGAGGATCACTGAAATGGGCGCGTGGTTCGTTGACCGGCCCAGCCGGCACATCGAGTTCACGAAACCGCTCGAGCCATTCGGCGGTGGTCTTCAGTTTCAATGGGGCGGCCACGCGTTCGAAAAACGTGTGGGTCATTTCCTTGCGGTCCTTGATCTGCTTCAGTTCGTCTTTCCATTCCGGATGACCGATCGCATCGAGCGTACGGCTCAACTGCTTGCCCGAAACCGGCGACAGCACCATATACCCGTCGCGCGTCGCCAGGACGGGTTGCGGGGCCAGCGTCGCAGCGGCCGTGTCGTCGACGAAGGTCTGGTTATGGAACATGTCGGGGAAGTTGTAGTACGCGATGATGTCGAGCATCGAGGTTTCGAGATGCACCGCCTGCTGCGACCGGTCGCGGGAAATCAGCCCGGACAGTGCCATCTGCGCCGCAAATACAGCAGCGACCTTATCGGCAAGAAACGTGTTAGTCGCCCGGGGCGGGCCACCCGCTGCCTCGTAACTCAACAGGCCCGTGCGACCCTGGATCAACGCATCGAACGCGGGCTCTTTCGCCAGCGCACCGTCTGGCCCATAACCCGTGATGGAGAGCTGAACGATGCGCGGATTCAACGCACTGACCTGATCGAAACTCAAACCCAGCGACGCCGAAACATGCGGTCGCCAGTTCTCGATGTAGATGTCGGCGTCGCGCAAAAGCGTCTTGAACTTCGCCAGATCGTCGGGTGACTTCAGATCCAGCGCCACGCTGTCCTTGCCCCGGTTGGAGTTCGTCCAGACTGTGCCGACGCCTTCCCAACTATGACCGAAATTGCGGTACGGATCGCCGGAAGGTGGCTCGACCTTGATCACGTCTGCACCTAGATCGGACAACATTTGCGCGCAGAACGGGCCGGAGATGTAGCTGCATGCCTCGACTACTTTGATACCTTCGAGCGGACGACGAAAATCGCGGGCTACACCGGCCGTGTTGGTAGTGGACGCAGATGTCATGAATGCAACTCCTTTGTACGAACATTATTTGATGCAGTAGCCTCGCGCAAACGGGCCATTGCGAGAACGGTATCGAGTGTGGGGGTGTGCAGACCGGTGAGTTCGCGAACGGCTTCCAGCGAGCGCTGCAACGGTTCGAGTTCGAGCGGGCGGCCCGCTTCGAGGTCTTGCAGCATGGACATCTTGTGATGAGGTGCACTCAGCGTCAGCGCGATCCTTTTGTCGGGATCGGGACCGACATCGAGTTTCAGTGCCGCCGCAAGCGCATCCGCCTCGCGCATCATCGTCCGGACGATAGAGACGACTTCAGCAGCATCGCGGATTTCGCCAAGCGTTCCTTGCGTCAGCATCGCTACTGGATTCCAGCACAGGCTGTTCACGAATTTCACCCAGATGGCCGCGCGGATGTTGTCGTTGACCTTAGCTGGAATACCGCTCGCGCCCAGCAGCTCGCTCAGGCGCTCGACCCGCTCCGAACGACGTCCGTCCAACTCGCCAATCGGGCAGCCAGCCTTCGCGCCGTCTTGTGACACGACGCCTGGCGCGACGACGTGCGCACCGATCCAGTACACGCAACCTAGAACCTGCTCCGACGGAATGGCATGCCATTGGCGTGCGCCGGGATCGAGCGCGGGCATCTGACGGTTAGAAAAAAAGTAATACGGAATGCTGGTAGTCGGAGGTAGCACGACCGTGTTCGCCCCCATCAGCGAACGTATCTGGTCGAGCGCATCGTTGACCTGATGTGTTTTCAACGTCACGAAAACATAGTCCTGCTCGCCGAGCTCGCGGGCATCGTCAACTGCGTTCACGCGCACTGTGAAGTCTTCCGTTGCGGTGACGACACGCAGTCCATTGGTGCGAATCGCATCGAGCGTCTTGCCACGCGCCACCACGCTGACCTCGCACTGTCCCGCGCGAGCCAGATGTCCGGCGATATATCCGCCGATCGCACCGCCTCCGAAAACACATACCTTCAGCATAGATGTCTCACTCGCAACTCATGGGATACAGGTGTGGCGCTAGCGCCCCCATGCTGGACGCGGCTCGCGCCATTCGATGAGTAGAAGATACGGTGCCGCCGGACGATTGGGGAAATACGAAAAAACGATGATTCGAGCGTATCGGCGTATAGCTCGGGCGAGTTTGGCGCCGATCCGGCCGCGATAGGCGCTGCACTTCGGTATCGCGCTAACTGGTCTGACGATAGAGGCCGACCGTCGGATTGAGACGATCCGTAAAGTTAAAGAGATGATTGCTTATGGAACATCTTGCGTCGATTCGATACCGTGTGAAACACGATCCGGCGACGCAGTGATTCGCAGCGCTGAACGGACCAGGAAATGCCGCTAACCGGCACACAAAAGTATGGAGACAAGCATGAACAAGCTCACGAACAGAGTGGTGATCGTCCCCTACGCGGCGCAACGCATGGGTCGGGCGATGGCGATCGCAGCGGCCCGTCGGGGCACCGTACGCGTCACACAAGCCGATGCTCAGGAAAACAAAGCTTACTGACGCGACTCAAACGCCGAATCACGATCGATACGACCTTGTTACAGGAGTGCGGACATGAACATGCGCCAGCTTCAATATTTCCTGGCAGTTGCGACCGAATTGAACTTCACCCGGGCGTCCGAGCGCGTGAACATTGCGCAGCCCGCGTTGAGCGCACAAATCATTTCACTCGAGGATGAGCTTGGCACTGCGCTTTTCACACGGGAAAAGCGCAAGGTATTGCTGACACCCGCCGGTGACATCCTGGTCGAACACGCTCAACGCGTGCTTAACACTGCGTCGGCCGCAATTGCCGCGGTACGCGCATCAGGACGCGGCGCGCGGGCTCATCTGATTGTCGGGTCGATCTATACCGCGATCTACTGCTTTTTGCCCAACACACTGCGTCTGTTCAATTCTCTCGCACCGGCTTCCGATGTGAGTCTGCAGGAAATGACCATCTCCCAGCAAATCGCGGCGCTCAAGGAAGGTGCGATCGAAGTCGGCCTGATTCGCGGCCATGTTTACGACCACAACATCGTGACCGAACTGCTTTATCGCGAACTGCTGGTGGTCGCGGTGCCGGCGGGAAGCGAATACGATGTACCGGGGCCGGTCAGTCTGAGCGACCTCGCAACGTGGCCGTTGATTGCGGTCGCGCGCGGCACAGCGACGGAACGTGGCTACGGCGACCGCATCCTCGACATCTTCGAAGATGCGAACCTAAAGCCGACCATCGCCAAGGAGGCCCACGACATGCACACCTCCGCCTGTCTCGTCGCAGCGGGCACCGGTGTTGCGGTCGTACCGGCGGTGATGCAGTTGATGCAACCGCTCGGTGTCGCTTACCGCCCGTTGAACGCGGATACGCCGGGCGTATCGTTGTCGTTAGCCTGGCATAAGGATCGCGTACCGCCTTTGCTCGGCGCATGGCGTGAAGCAGCCCGTGCGAACGCAGCAGAACTGACCGCCCGGCATCCACAATACTTCCTCGACCCGTCGCGAGCGGTTCCGGTCGAACAGGCCGCCTGAGTCACTGTTCATCGTCGAGCCAACGCTCGATCGCCTCACTGTGTTGCCCCAGTAACGGCGCGGCCTCTACATCTTTCGAGACCACGCCGTGAAAGCGGACCGGCGCACGCATCTCCAGGTAATCGCCTTCTGTCGCATGAGTTTTGCGTCTGAAGAAGCCAACCGCGTGAAGGTGCGGATCGTCGAATACTGCGTCTAGCCCTTTGACTTCCGCGGCGGGAATATCGTGCTCCGCAAAAAGCGCCAGCCAGTGGCGTACCGGCCGATCGGCGACAATCCTCGTCAGTTCCGTCTGCAACCGGTCGAGCGCATTGAAGCGGTCTCTCGCGCTCGTCAGGCCCTCGCGCTTCAGGAACGTGCCGTGACCAGTGATGTCGAAGAAGCGCACCCACCGCTCGTCCGTATAGGGGGCGATCGACAGATAGCCGTCTGCGCATTTCACGGGTTGGCGCAATGGGTCCAGCTGTCGCGGATAGCCGGCGGGCTCGTTGGGCGGCACGAAGGCGCGTCCGTAAAGATGATCCTGCAGCAGGAAGTGCGTGAAGCTTTCGAACATCGGCACTTCCACTTCTTGCCCCGATCCAGTCCGCTCGCGGTGCAGCAATGCACCGAGCACCGCATAAGTGGCATGCAGGCCCGCGACCTTGTCGGCCATCGCCATCGGCAGGAAACGCGGCACGGGATTGCCGTCGGCCCGCGGCAACAGGCTGGCCGCACCCGAGGCGGCCTGGATGATATCGTCATAAGCCGGCTTTCCCGCGAGCGGGCCGCCCGCGCCGAACCCCGAGCAGTGCACGTAGACGAGATCGGAGCGAATCGCCTTGACCGACTCATAGCTCAGGCCCAGGCGCTCGATCGCATCGGCGCGCAGGTTGTGAATGAAGACATCGCATCGTTTCAGCAGACGACGCAGCGCCGCTTTTCCGCGCGGTTGCTTCAGATCCCACACCACGGAGCGCTTGCCGCGATTCAACGTCATGTGAGCAGGTCCCATCCCGCGCGTCGCCACGGGACGTCCCACCCGACGGATCTCATCGCCCGAAGACGGTTCGATCTTGATCACGTCGGCGCCCATTTCGGCGAGCGTCGCCGTGCAATACGGGCCGAAGATTACCGAGGTCATGTCGAGTATGCGGATACCGTCGAGTATCGGAGGAGCCTTCGTCATGGTATTTGCCGTGTGCCTTTTCGCGCGCCGTGTTGCGCGCGCTATGGTCCGTGATCAAGTCGTCACGGTCGCGTTGACCAGCGATTTGAGGTCGAACGTCATGTCGGTCGCCTCGGCTCGCGACGGGCTGATGCGCCGTTGCAGCATGCGCCGGGCGACCATGTGATCGGTCGGCCGGTTGAACGATTCGACCGCCGTGAGCCGGTCGTCGCGATAGCGGAAGATCGAGAACGCTCCGCTTGTGGGATCGCCCCGCAACACGCTCGCGTCGAGCCTGCGTGCAACACCCGCAATCTGCAAGCGCATGCCGCCCTGATCGCTCCAGAACACGGGCACCTGGTCATAACGTCGGCCGTCGGTCGTACCCATGATCCGACGCGCGACATAGCACGCCTGATCGACGGCGTTTTGAACCGACTCGAGTCGCAACCGGTCGCCATCGTCGAACGCATACGGAAACGCCGCACAGTCTCCGATCGCGGAAATCGCGGGGTCAGACGTGCGCAGTTGATCGTCTACGATAAAACCGTTGAAGATCTCGAGACCGCACGCCGAACCGAGTTCACTATTCGGCACGACACCGATTGCAACCAGCACGAGATCGGCCTGAATCACGCGTCCGTCAGCGAGCTTGACCGCGCTGACACTACCGTCTTGCGCACAGAACGCATCGACGCGCGCATCGAACGAAACCGTCAGACCGGCTGCGCGATGATGCCGCAGACACGCCTGCGACATGTCCACCGATATCGCGCGCTGCATCACCCGATCGACCGACTCGACGACGTGAACATCGCAACCCTGCGCAATTGCGACGCTCGCCACCTCGAGCCCGAGAAAGCCAGCGCCGATCACCACGACGCGCCGCGCATCACGCAACCTCGACGTTAGCGCCGCAGCGTCGGCGACCGTGCGCAATGAGATCACGCCTCGCATGGGTTCGCTCAGCGCCGGTAACGACCGGTTACGGGCTCCCGTTGCGAGAATCAGGTGATCGTAATCGAGGGTCTGCCCTGTCGACAGCCTCACCCTTTTTTGGCGAGGCTCGATCGTATCGACATGCGCATCGGGCAAGCGCTCGATCCGTTGTTCGGCGAACCATGCGGCAGTTTCCAGATGAAGATCTTCGTCGGCCACGTCGCCGGACAGATACGACTTGGACAACGGCGGTCTCTGGTACGGCAGACACGGTTCATTACCGAGCAGATCGATCGTGCCGCCATAGCCCTCGGCACGCAACGCGCTCGCTGCCTGCACACCGGCCTGGCCCGCACCGACGATCACAACGGCACGCGGAATCGTGTTCACGGCTGTGTCCCCTGCGGATCCACATCGTCCGCGATCTTCTCGACCTTGATTGCTTTCGCCGGACACTTGCGCGACGCGCCCAACACTTTCTCGTAGAGCGACTCGTCCGGGTACGCCTGAAGCAATTTAACGACGCCGTCTTCGTCGCGCTGGTCGAACACTTCGCTCGACGACAACACACACAATCCCGCGCCTACGCACACATCCTGATCCACGGAGACCCGCAGTTTGAAGCCGTTATTCGACATGTCTATCTCCTCCGCCCGGACGTACCGGGTCGTTTGATATTCACCAGACCACGGGTAAGGTTTCCAGCCCCTGCACGAAGTGATCGCCCTTCCCCTTGATCTCATCTTGGGGAACCGCAAACCGCAGTGTCGGAATCCGCTGGAACAATGTCGCGAACACCACCTGCAGTTCGACGCGTGCGAGCGGCTGACCGAGGCATTGATGAATGCCGTAACTGAACGCCACGTGATGATCGGCCTTGCGCGTGATGTCGAATTTCTCCGGCTGCTCAAACGCGTTTGCATCGTGATTGGCGCCCGAAATCAGTGCGACCACGCCTTCGCCCTTGCGAATCATCTGACCTGCGACCTCCACATCTTCCAGCGCGACGCGGAATGCGTTGTAGTGGACGATGGTATGGAACCGCAGCATTTCTTCGACGGCGCCACGCAGCAACGAAGGATCGTTGCGCAGCAGTTCGAGCTGATCCCGATTGGTCAGAAAGCTATGCACACCGAGTGCCATCTGATTGGCGGTCGTTTCGTGACCCGCCATCAGCAGCAGTTCGGCCATGATCACGAGTTCACGATGTGTCAGGTGGCCCGGTCTCACCTGCTCTACGATCAACCGGCTCAGGAGGTCTTCTCGACCGTCCGCAACTTTCGCACGCTCGGTGATCAGCGTGTCGAGATAGCCGAGGATCCGATCCGACGCCGCCTTCGGAATGGCAGGATCGACATCGAGCAGTACCTTCAGGCGGCTTTGTTCCTGGAAAAAGCCGTGATCTTCGCCGGGTACGTCGAGCAGTCCTGCGATGACCTCGGACGTCAACGGAAGGAAAAGGTCTTCCACCAGATTTGCGGGCGGCCCCTTTTCGAGCAGTTCATCAAGCAGACGGTCGAAGATCGATTCGATACGCGGGCGCATCGCGCTGACGCGTTTGATCATGAACTCCTTGGTCAGCATGCGCCGGAAACGGCCATGCTCAGGCGGGTCCATGCGGATAAATGCCGGCTCCAGATCGAGCACCGCGTCTCTGGCGGCTGACAGGCTCGGAAAGCCCGTTACATGTGGGTCGCCGCTAAAGCGGTTGTCACCCAGTACGGCCCGCACGTCGTCGTAACGGGTGAAGAGCCACGCGTCCTTGCCGTCCCACATCTGTACCTTGCCCGGACCCGGCTGCTGCTGGAAATCCCGGTACTCTTGCGGCGGAAGAAACGGACATTGTCGCGGCATCGGAAATGCCGGCTTGCTGAAAGGACATCCAGACATCGTTCCTCCAGTCACATTGATCAGTGAGAGCGTCTTTTCGGGAGGAAAGTCACAGTCCGCCGTTGACATCGAGTGTCGCGCCCGTGACATAGCGCGCGTCGTCGCTAACGAGAAATCCGACCGCGGAAGCGATCTCTTCCGGCTCGGCCGCGCGTTGCAGACCCGAACTGGCGATCAGCCGGTCACGGACTTCCTTCGGCACCTTCTCGCCCATCGCCGTGTTGATGGTGCCGGGCGAAACGGCGGCGACACGGATACCATGCGGACCCAACGGCTTCGCGAGGCTCTTGGTCAGGTTCACGATCGCAGCTTTCGAGCCGCCGTAGTCCGTCACGCCGCTGCCAAGCGTCGCGACAATAGATGCGAGATTGACGATTACGCCACCGCCGCCGGCCTTGATCAGACGCTTCGCGACCTCCTGGCTCAGGAAGAACGGCGCGCGCGTATTCACGCCATACGTAAAGTCGTAATCCGACGGAGCGATGTCGAAGAAGGTCTTGCCATGCCAGACGCCTGCGTTATTCACGAGCACGCGGATCGTGCCGTACTCGGAATCGATCGATTCGACCGACGTTCGGATCTGCTCGTAATCGGTCACATCGCACTTGTGATACGCGTACTCGCCTTTACCCGACTCAGCAATGTCCATCCCGACGACGGTATAGCCTCGTGCCGTCAGATCCTTGCAAATCGCCTGTCCGGTCAGTCCATTGGAACCCGTGACTACTGCAACCTTGTTCGTCATATGTCACCTCATCTCACGATATAGTTTTGGAACGATCTTTGCGTCAGTGCTTTGCCCGTGCGTTCTGCAAAGCCTCAGACTCAAGATTCGACTCAAACCGGGATCGGGTCCAATACTGTTTTGCGAGATCGTGAGACCAATTTCTTATCGTTTGAAGCGGTTCGGCAAGTTGACGAGTCACCGTTTGATCACGTGCCCGGATTGCTCGCGATCCCAGCAATCCACGGTCACGCCTTCGTTGCGAAGGCGATATTTTTCGACGCGCTCGCTCGGCGTTTTGGGCAAGCCGGCACGGAAGGCGATATAGCGTGGTATCGCAAAGTAAGCGAGCCGCGGCTCGCACCAGTCGATCAGGTCGATTTCCGTCACGACGTGTCCACCCTTGAGCACGACCACCGCCTTCACATCGTCTTCGCCCAGTTCGGACGGCACGCCCACCACGCACGATTCGATGACCGCAGGGTGCGCATTGATTACCGCCTCGACCTCGAACGACGAGATGTTCTCGCCACGCCGCCTGAGTGCCTGCTTCTTACGATCCACGAAGAAAAAATAGCCGTCCTCGTCCTGCGTCGCCAGATCGCCGGTATGGATCCACAGATTGCGGAACAACTCCAGCGTGGCGTCTGCGTTCCTGTAGTAGCCGGTCGTGCCTAGATGGGGGCGTTGTGGCCGTACGACGAGTTCGCCCACCTGCCCCCGCGAGACTGGATTGTCGCGATCGTCGACCAGCTGTACGTCGTAGCCGGTGCCCGCCTTGCCGCATGAGCCCGGCTTGCGCGCATCGAATGGATTGACCAGAGAACTGCTGCACTCGGTCATGCCGTACAGTTCCAGCAGGCGCGTGTTGAAACGCTTTTCGAATTCATGCCACAGGTGCTTTGGCGCAGCGGCGCCGACCATCAGCCGCAACGGGTTGTCGCCGTCTTCTATCGACGCCGGCTGCTTCATCAGGATCGACACCATGCCCCCGATATACTTCGCCGACGTACATTCCCAACGCCGGCAGTCGTCGAGCATGCGGCTTGCGGAGAACCGCTCGACCAGTACCGCTTTCGCACCGGTCAGAATCGCAGGACCGGTCGTGCCATGAGCGCTCGTATGAAAAAAAGGCAGACCGGTGTACAACACATCGTCTTCCGTATAGCGCGCATAGCGCACGGCCTCGGACCATATCTCGTACCAGTAGTGATGACTCATCATCACGCCTTTAGATACGCCGGTGGTTCCTGACGTGTATGAAATCGTCGCGAGACTTCTGAAGTCGACTTCGATATCCGGCGTCGATTCCGGGCGCGCCAGCAGATCGTCGAAACGCAGGTTCTCAATACCAGGCCACGCATCGAGCCGCGTGGCCTGGTCGACGGCGACGACGATCGAATGCCGGAGCTTGGGCAACTGATCGGCGACTGCGGCGAGTGCCGCGAAGAAGCCGTCCTCGGCAACCAGTGCGATGCAGTCCGCCTGATCGATCTGATACGCGAGACCGCTTCCCTTGAGTGCAGTGTTGATCGGCACGCAGACTGCCCCGATCCGGTTCAGCGCAAACCATGCGAGCAGAAACTCCGCACGATTCGATAGCATCAGTGCGACCTTGTCTTCCGCACGGATGTCCAGCGCGATGAATCCGTTTGCGACACGGTTCACCAACAAGTTCAACTGCTCGTATGTCAATGTCCGGTCGCGAAACTGGAGCACTTCGCGATAAGGTTGACGTCGCGCCTTGTCCTCGATGATCCGGCCAATCACGCGGTCCGTCTGCGCATACTCCTGCATTGTCCAGCTTGCCCACTTGCGTTCGGCGCGCTCGAACTTATCGTCCCATTGGCCCATACGTCTCATTCCTTTGATGGTTCTCGCGTCGATCGTGACGGTCGCGCAATAGTCCTTCCTGCATGGCCGTGCTGACGAGGAATCCGTCCTGATAGAGCGCCCCGCGTCCGAGACCGCGATTGCCGGTGGCGCACGGTCCAGCCAGATCGTAATAAAACCAGCGATCCGGACTGACAGGCGCATGAAACCACATGGCATGGTCGAGGCTCGCCGCCTGCATGGTTTTGTCGAGCGAGCCGCGGCCGCGCGGGCGCATGGCGGTATTCATCAGATCGAGATCGCACACGTAAGCAAGTAGCGCCTGACACAGCAGCGGATCGTCGCCGCATGGCGCTCTCAGGCGACACCAGATGCCGTTGACAGGCGGCAATGGCCCAGGGTCGAGCCATGCGCGCCAGCGTTCGCTACGCCGCTCGAAAAGCCGCATGATCATCGGCACGTGCGACCGGCAATTTTCCAGCAGATGAAGCTGGTCCGCGTAGAACGCGTCTTCCGGTTGCATCTGGTCCGGTGGTGCGACATCGGGTATAGCGTCGAAGCGCTGATACTCGCCCTCGGGTGCCTGAAACGACGCGGCACCGCTGAAGATCGGCAGATCGTCCTGCGTGGCCGTCACCAGCCGCGTGCTGAAGTTCCGACCTTCGCGAAGTGGCCGCACCTCGAACGAGATCGGCTTCGTCACGTCGCCGGGCTGCAGAAAGTATCCCTGCATCGAATGCAACCGATGCGGCTCGCGCACCGTTTGCCCCATCGCCATGATCGACTGGGCCAGCATCTGCCCGCCATAGATGCGCCGCGCGCCGTCGAGCGGCGAGCAGCCGGAAAAGCGCATGCCGCTCTCCCGTCTGACCCGCAACAGATCGATCAACCCGCTTACCGTCAGCGTCATGGATAGCCGCTCAAGCCGGAATGGCGACGACGAGGCCATCGAGTTCAGGCGTGATCTCGATCTGGCAACTCAGACGACTGTTATTGCGCATCGAGCTCGATGCGGCAAGCATGTCCTTCTCCATGTCGCACGCTTCACCGACGATGTCCATCCATGCCTGATCCACATGAACTTCGCAGGTCGCGCAACTGCATGCGCCGCCACATTCGGCGGCAAGACCTTCGACCATATTGTCGACCGCGCCCTGCATCACCGAGCTGCCCAGCGGCACATCGGCTTCGACAACCTCACCATTCGACTGCACGTATTTGATAACTGGCATTACACACCTCTCTTAAACCTGCATCGTTTAATTTTCGACCTTGGCCACTTCGGTCAGCGACTTGAGCGGCACCGCTTCGTCGGCGAGTTGCGTCGCACTGACCACGATCTGTCCGGCAATCAGTTTCTTGCTGAACATGAACTCCTGCGGACGATTGACGCAGTCCGCCGCAATCAGACGACCATCTTTCAGATAAAACGCGCAGAAGCTCCGATCACTGCGGAGATCGCCCCGCACGACCACTTCGTCATAGCCTTGATTCAGTCCGGCGATCTGCAGTTTGATGTCGTATTGATCCGACCAGAACCACGGCAACGCGGCATAGGGCTTTTCCTTTCCGCACAGAGCGGCCGCCGCACTTTTTGCCTGTTCTGTTGCGTTGGGAACGGATTCCAGCCGGATATAGCCGTAATAAGGCGACGGGTGCATCGTGCAATCGCCGGCGGCGACAATGTCCGGGTCGGCCGTTCGGGCGCACGCGTCGACGAGAATGCCGTTATCCGTGGCGAGATTTGCATGCGCGGCGAGTTCGACGTTTGGCATCACACCCACGCCGATAATCACGAGATCCGCATCGAAGCTACTGCCGTCCGCACACACGACTTTTTCGACGCGCGAGGTCCCTTCGAAACCGCGCACCGCAATTCCTGTGCGCACGTCCACGCCCTCTTCCCGATGCACCCGTTCGAAGAATGTGGATACTTGCGGTGCCGTCACGCGCGCCAATACACGAGGCGCCATTTCGAGGACCGTCGTGTGCATACCGAGCTTCGTCAACACCGCGGCGGTTTCCAGACCGATATAGCCACCGCCGACGATCACGGCTCGACCACCGGTCCGGACATCGCCCCTGATGCGATCGATATCGGCGATATTGCGCAGATAGTGAACGCCCGGCAACGTCGAACCTGGTAACGTCACGGTCCGCACGCGTGTGCCGGTACACAGCGCAAGCTTGTCGTACGCCAGTTTCTCGCCGCTGCGCAGCGTGATCGTCCGGTCGCCCCGATCGATCGATTCGACCCGTTCGCCGAGACGAAACTCGATATTGAAGCGCGTGTACACGTCGGCGGCACGGATCAGCAGATCGTCTGCCTGTTTGTCGCCGAGAAGATAGGCTTTCGACAACGGCGGCCTGTGATACGGCAAACGCGGCTCGTCGCCTATCACGACAATGCGTCCCTCCCAGCCTTCCTGCCGAAGGCTCGGCGCGAGTTGCGCTGCCGCGTGGCTCGCGCCGACGATGATGCAGGTCCGTTCCATCGTACTTGTCTCCTTGCCCGCTCTTATGGTGCTGCGTTCGATATCCTCAACCGTCGATCGACGGCCATCCGCTCGTACTCCGCCCCAGTACTTCGTCGTTGTGCTGTCCGAGTAACGGCGGTGCGCCGCGAATGTGCGTCGGCGTACCGGAGAATTGCAACGGATTGTTGATCACCTTGAACTCACCGCCTTTAGGATGCTGCACGGTCTTTAGCAAGGTATCGACCACATGCGGGTCGCTGAACACTTCTGGCCAGGTGCGGACCGCGCCGTAGATAGCACCAGCCGCCGACAGCACGCGTTCCCATTCCACGAGATTGCGAGTCGCGAAAATCTCCGCGAGCCGGGCGTCCACGGCGGCACGATTTTCGAGGCGCGCGGCTTTGGTCGCGAAACGCGGGTCGGTCTTCAGTTCGCCGGCTTCCATCGCGTCGCAGAGCACATGCCAGAACTTGTCGTTGATCGTGATGATCATGATGTCGCGACCATCCGCAGTGGCATACGTGTTGTTCGGCACGATGTCCCAGTGCTGGTTGCCCATCCGCCCGGGCGTCTTGCCAGTGAGGTCGAAATAGACATCGCGTGGCACCTGGCTGAAGATGCTCGCGTCGAGCATCGAGAGATCGACGCGCTGGCCTTCTCCCGTTCGCTCCCGGGCCTGCAATGCGGTCAGAATCCCGATATTGGCGAGCAAAGCGGTAATGAGGTCGGAGAAAGGAAAGCCCGTTTTCAGCGGCCCCGACTCTTCGGTACCGGTCACCTGCATGACGCCGGACACCGCCTGGATCACCATGTCGAGCGCAGGCCGGTTCCTGTCCGGCCCGTTGCGACCGAATCCCGAGATCGAGCAATAGACCAGGCGGGGGTTCAGTTCGCGCAGCGCGTCGTATCCGAGCCCCGCCTTGTCAGTCAGACCCGGCCGGAAATTTTCAACCAGGACATCCGCTTCCACGGCCAGTGCACGCGCCGCGGCACGCCCTTCCTCGCTCTTCAGATCGAGTACGATTCCGCGCTTGTTGCGATTGACGCCCAGAAAAAACGCACCGTCGCCATTGAGCATGGTTTCGCCCGAGCGCCGGAACGGATCGCCTTCCGGCTGCTCGATCTTGATGACGTCGGCGCCTGAGTCGCCGAGCATCATGGTAGCGAACGGTCCCGTCATCATCTGCGTGAAATCGAGAACCTTCAGGCCTTTGAGCGCGGTATTCATGCCTTTTCCTTTGCGACGTAAAACTCCTCGCGCTCGTGGTTCGATGCGCGCACACCCTTGTCACGACGTTGCTTCATGAAGTTGTATTCGTCGGCCTCGTAACGGACATTCGTGGCGAGCGCGTGCAGCACGTGGCCATATGAAAACTGTGCGTCGATGCCCAGCGCATTCATCGCGAGACTGGTCGCGGCTTTGCCCATGACGATGCCGTCGCGCGGCAAACGCACGATCCGTTCAGCCCATTCCTCGCCGGCGTCGGTCAGCGATGCGACCGGCACGACCTTGTTGACGAGTCCATTCGCAAGACAGGTCTGTGCATCCCACACGTCCGCCATCAGCAACAGTTCGCGGGCTTTGCGCGGACCGAGCGCCATCATTTCCCATGCCGCGAAATAGGCGGCGCCCGACAGCCCGAGTTTTTGCTCCGGGTGGCCCATCTTCGCGGTGTCGGCGGCAATCACGAGGTCGGATGCTTCCGCGAGGTAAAGGCCGCCGCCGAGGCAATAGCCCTTGACCAGCGAAAGGGTCGGCTTCAGGAACTTGAAGATGCGCTCGAAGCGCTCGATATACCGCTTGTCATGCAGCAGCCGTGCACGCTGGCTCGGCTTGCGCGGGCGGCCCTTGTCGTCGTAAGTCGTCGCGCCGTATTCGGTTCCGACTTCGGCCAGATCGTGGCCCGTCGTGAAATCGTCGCCGCCGCCCTGCAGCACGACGACACGGACGTCGTCATCGGCTTCGGCACGGTCGTAGCCCGTCATCAGCTGATCGAGCATTGCACTGGTCATGGCGTTCTTCTTCTCCGGGCGATTGATCGTGATGTAAGCCCGTCCATCTTTTGCGACATAGTCGATGCTGCCAGTCATGCTGTTCTCCTCCGCGCCCGATCCGCATCGGACGCTGTTGTCAGTTGTTCAGGTTGATCGCGACGGCCTTGACCTCGGTGTACATCCTGATCGCGTCGTAGCCGCGCTCGCGTCCCCAACCCGACTGCTTGTAGCCACCGTACGGAAGCGTCGCGTCCGGTGACGACAGCGCGTTGACGTTGACGATTCCAGCCTGCATCCGGCGCGCCATCTTGTGCGCACGGCCGATGTCCCGGGTCCAGATGCTCGCGGCAAGTCCGTATGTGGTCGCATTCGCGGTTGCGGCGATACCGTCGAGGTCGTCGTCGCTGAAAGACATGGCGCAGAGCACGGGGCCGAAAATCTCTTCGTCATGCACACACATGCCAGGCTTCACGCCCGTCAGCACGGTCGGCTGCACGAAGAAGCCGTGTTCGCCGCTCGATCCGCCACCTGCGAACAAGGTCGCGCCCTCCTGTTGCCCGCGGTCGATATACCCGGCGACACGGTCCAACTGACGTCGGGAGATCACTGGGCCCATCTGCGTGCCGGCATCCATGCCGTGACCCATCTTCATCGCATTCGCACGCTTGGCAATGCCATCGAGCACTTCGTCGAACGCCCGCTCGTGCACGTAGAGACGCGAGCCGGCGGCGCAAATCTGCCCAGCGTGAAAGAAAATCGACGAACAGACGCCCGCCGCTGCGGCATCGAGATTCGCATCGGGAAAAACGATGACGGGTGACTTTCCGCCCAATTCGAGCGACACCCGTTTCAGATTGCCGCTCGCTGCCTGCACGATGCGCCGGCCAGTCTCACCGGAGCCGGTGAACGCGACCTTGTCGATACCCGGATGCGCGGCAATCGCTGCGCCGACGGGATTGCCGAAGCCGGTGACAATATTCAGCACGCCCGCAGGAATTCCCGCTTCGAGCGCGAGTTCGCCAAGACGCAATGCGGTGAGCGGGGTCTGCTCCGACGGTTTCATCACGATCGTGCAACCAGTGGCCAACGCCGGCGCGATCTTCCACATCGCCATATTCAGCGGGAAATTCCACGGAATGATCTGTCCGACGACACCGACCGGCTCGCGCAACGTGTATGCATGCCAGTCGCCCGGCAATGACACGTTCGGCGTTTCGCCGCCCATTTTGGTGGTCCAGCCCGCCATGTAGCGCAGCATCTCCGCGATGCCCACGACATCGCCATTGCGGCAAAACGGCAACGGCTTGCCGCTGTTGATGCATTCGAGTTCCGCGAGTTCGTCCGCGTTGTCTTCGATCAACGTAGCGAAACGCAGCATCATCCGGGTGCGCTCCGCCGGCGAGACCTTGCTCCACGGTCCCTCGAATGCGCGGCGCGCGGCCACGACCGCACGATCGACATCGGATGCCGATGCTTCGGCGGCGGTGGTGATGACTGCGCCGGTGCCAGGATCGACGATCTCGGTGCGGCGGCCGGAATCGGACTCTTCCATCCGGCCGCCGATCAGCAATTGATGCGTACGCAACAGGAAACCGCGCGCCGCGTCGCCGAGTCCGGGATGTAACGTCGAAGTCATATCAGTATCCTTCCTGTGTCATGGATTTGATGACGCGGTTCATTTGCCGAGCAACTGTCTGGCGATGATCACGCGATGAATTTCGTTCGTGCCTTCGAGAATCTGATTGAGCTTTGCGTCGCGCATGAACCGCTCGACCGGATACTCGGTCGAGTAGCCATAGGAGCCATGTACCTGCACCGCTTCGAGTGCGACTTCCATCGCGACGTCGGTGACGTAGCACTTCACGATCGACGAAAGCATCGTCAGGCGGCTGTTGTCACCCGCGTCGATTTCCTGGGTGCTCGAGTAGAGCAACGTACGCGCCGCCTCGATCTTGATCGCCATGTCGGCGAGCTTGAACTGGATCGCCTGAAAGTCGCCGATCCGTTTGCCAAACTGACGGCGATCCTTTGCGTAGTTGATCGACTCTTCCATGGCCGCCTGCGCGAGTCCGAGCGACGAAGCCGCGACGGAGGGCCGGTTCAGATCGAGAATCTTCATGCACGCCTTGAAGCCGTTACCTTCTTCGCCGAGCAGACAATCGGCGTCGATGCGCATGTCTTCGAAAAACACCTGATACGTGGGCGAACCGTGGCGGCCCATCTTCACTTCCTTGCGGCCGATCTTCAACCCCGGTGTTTTCGTGTCGACCAGAAACACGCTGATGCCATCGTGACCGCGCCCTTCCGCCGTGCGAGCGAACAACAGCATGTAGTTCGCCTGAGCGGCCCACGTGATCCAGCTCTTCTGACCGTTGACGACATACGAATCGCCGTCGCGTCTCGCCGTGGTGCGAATCGCCGACACGTCGGAACCAGCTTCCGGTTCGGTTATCGCCACCGCTGAGATCGTGCGGCCTTTAGCGGCCTCCGGCAGATAACGCTGCTTTTGCGCCTCGCTGCCGAAATGCAGTAACGGCAATATCAGCCCGATAGAATTGTTCGCACACAATGTCGATGCGGCGAGCGACACCTTACCGATCTCTTCCTTTGCGATGCACACCGATGTCAGATCTCCGCCCGGGCCGCCGTATGCGTCAGGCACCCACATCTGCAGTAGTCCGAGATCGCCGAATACCTCGACCAGTTCTTCAGGAAAGCCCTTGGTCTCTTCCATTTCCGCGACGAGGGGCCGAACCTTTTCCTCTGCGACTCTGCGCACCATATCGCGCAGCATCTCCTGCTCTTCGCTGAATTTCACTTCCGTCTCCTTGCATCGCGTGTTTTCAAACGTCTCTAAACAGTTCGTCAGCTAATTCAGCCGGACGTCGGTTCGCGAAATCCAAGCGCTGTCATCACCGGTTCGTCGCTGACGCGAATCAGTTGTGAGCTGTCGTCGAGACCTTCGATCCCGAAGGTGTGCCAGCATGGAATCGCGATGACATCGCCACGGACGAGATCGACCACGCCGAGTTGTTCGACAGTCACGCGCACGCTGCCGCGCGTCACCGCGTAGAGGTTGTTGTCGATCCGCTTGCCATGCGACTGCGTCTGTCCACGTTCGATGCCGATCGCTTGCAGTCCGATCGTCTTGAGTCCGCCCGGGGCGATATCCACGGTGCCCGTCTTGCGCGTGTCGCGGTCGAGATCGACGCCTTTATGCCGCAATGGCGAATCCGGCTCGTGAGCGACCACGGGCTCATCGCGTCGCGGATGGTCCTCGAAGAACATGCATTCAAGGTTTTGCACGAGCGGCACATCGAGGAAGTCGATCCAGAAAGCGGGCTCGTCCCCGAAATTGCTGTGCCCGTGCCAATGCCACGACGGCGTCAACACCACGTCTCCCGGTGCGACGTCGACCTTCACGCCGTTCACGATCGTGAACGTATCCGTGCCTGCGTCGAGAATCAGCCTCAATGCATTCGGCGAGTGGCGGTGCGAGCGTGCCGTCTCGCCGGGAAGCACCAGTTGATACGCTGCGACCAGGTTGCGGCAGGTCGGATAGATGTTGTCGGCGATCGGATTTACCATGATCAGGTTCCGGCGCTCGGCGAGTTCCGGCGAAACGAACGCACAGGCGTCGTCGAGCGCGGCGCGTGCATCGGCGTAGCGCCAGACTGCGGGAACGAACCTGGAGCGCGGCGCCGGCCACATCTGCGGCACTTTCTTCGCCCAACCCGGCGACAGTGCGCGGGCCTGGAGCGAGTCGAAAAAGCCTTCCGGGGCCACCGGATTAGGTGTAACGGTTTCAGACATCACAGTCCTCTACTAATGTGTCGTCGTGAGTCGGCCGCCTGCGAGACGGCATGACCTGGCGAGAGCAGCGTCTAGCGGGGTCAAACGGCAAGGCCCACTTTCTCGTTGTCCCACACGGCGTGATCGCCAACCGTCCCTCGCCTGACCGGCAAGCGCATCGATCCCACGCCGTCGATCTCGATCTCGATGACATCGCCGTCTTCGACCGGCCCGACACCCGCCGGCGTGCCGCTCGCGATGATGTCGCCGGGTTCGAGGGTCATCACCGCAGAGGACATCGCGATCATGTCGGGGATATTCACGATCAGATTGCGCGTGGATGCCGATTGCCGTTCCTCGCCGTTGACCCGAAGACGCATTTCGATGTTGTCGAAATCCGCGATCTCATCGGCTGTGGTGATCCACGGACCGGTTGGGCAAAAGGTGTCGTACGATTTGCGCATCACGCGCTCTTCCTTGCCGCGCACCACCATATCGAGCAGGCAGGTGAAGCCGAAAACGTACGAACGGCTATCGGCGTGCGACACGCCCCTGCCGCGCTTGCCGATGATGATGCCGAGCTCGCACTCGTGATGAATCTCGCGACCTGCCAGCGGCGGCAACACGATTGCGTCGGCGGGACCACTCAGGCTCGAATTCGCCTTGAGGAAAAATCCCTGTCCGCTTGCCTTGAACGATGAAATCACGCCCGTTCCGACGCCTTTCATTTCATCGATGTGCGCGTGGTAGTTCGCCGGAAACGCGATCACCTTGTTGGGCCATTGAACCGGCGCCTCGAGGCGCACCTCGCTCAATGCGAGGCCTGTTCCCGATCGAACGGCATCCAGCAACGCGGGGCGCAACGTTTCCCATTGCGCGATGGCACGCACCATGCCGACCGGCGGCCATGTGCCGGGCACCACGCCGGCGACGTCACTGACATCGAATACATGACCTTCGTGCACCACACCGATGCGGCCGTTATCGAAAGATACGAGTCTCATCGCACGGCCACCTCTTCGACGTCACGCGTGGTTACACCGAGCGGTTGCACGCCTCGCGCGATGTCGATCAGTGCATCCGCGTCGTCCGGTGCGCTGTTCGCACGCCAGGTGACGTGCCCGTCCGGACGCACGAGTACCAGCGCACACTCATACAACGCGCGAGCCTGCGCGTTGTCGACATCCACGACGCGAAGCGGTACGCGGGCCTGTCTAGCCGCCGCCGTCAGCGCATCGACCGGAATCGACCGATCGAAGCGCATCAATACGAACTCGCGTCCCAGCAGATCCAGCGTCGATTGATCCGGTGCCAGCCAGACATGCGGTGCGCGATGTCCGGGCCGCGCCGTCTGTACGTAGGTGCTGACGGTGTCTTCCGGTTCGGGCGTGCCGTCTGGCACGACGATCGACGAGCCTTCGTAGCGAAAGCCGAGATGAATGCCGATCGTGTACCACTCGCGCTTCATCATCTGCGTGTACGCATCGCCGAACACCTTTCGCGCCTGGTCGCCCTGCGGTCCCGTTTCGAACACAGCCGGCGTCAGCGTCTGGCGTGGGGTCAGCATCAGCTTCAGGTTGCTGGTCGCCTCGTTGACGTTGCGAATCGCGACCGGACGTCGTTCGAATTCATAGGTGTCGAGCAGATGCGCACCGCCCCAACCCTCGACCATTGCCTGCAATTTCCAGCCGAGATCGACCGCGTCCTGCACGCCCATGTTCATCCCGAAGCCGCCGGTCGGTGACGTGAGGTGAGCCGCGTCGCCGGCGATCTTGACCCGCTGTGTACCGTAGTTGTCGGCCACCAGCTGGCGGCGAATCCACGGCATCACGGAGATGATGCGGAACTCGACATCGTCGCGTCCAACTGCACGCCGGAACGCTGCCGCGACATCGTCTTCCGTCAGCGTTCGCATGGTGCCGTCACCGACGATCGAAAAGCGCCACCAGTTGGCCCCGTTGATCGCCACGACGGTGCTCCAGGTGCCTTCAGGCCCAATGAAGATATAGCGATAGCCGGGCTTTTTGTCGTGCAGCTTCTCGAGACCTTCGCACTCGATGATCGCGTTCGTCGTGTACGTGAGCGCCGGCGTGCCCGTCATCTTGATACCGAGCGCTTCCTTCACGCGGCTTGCGCCGCCGTCGCAACCCACCACGTACTGGCATTCGATCGTGCTTTCTTCGCCCGTGACGAGGTCGCGTACCGTGACGGTGACGCCATCGCTGCGCTCCGTGTGCGACACGTACTCGGTGCTATACCGGATCTGCACATTGCCCGTCTTCGCGGCGAAACGCGTGAGCACGGGATCGAAAAAGTTTTGTGGGCAACGCTCGCGCTTTTGCGGACTTTGCTCCGGCTTCGGCTCGTCACGTACCGTCGGGAACGACTCGCGCCCAAATTCGTAACCGCCATGCAGTTGGGACACCCATGCATAGTCCTGTGAGTAGTCGCGGTTATAGCCGGCGTTTTCGACGTCGTCGACGATGCCCCAGCGGCGGCAGAACTCCATCGTGCGAATACCGACCATGTCCATCTTCGGCTGGAAAACCTGCCCGTCACCGCGTTCGATCAATACACACTGCACGCCCCGCCAACCGAGATCGCCGGCCAGCGCCAATCCAACCGGCCCCGCTCCCACGATCACCACAGGGGTGCGCCCCATCTCGCTGTTTTGCGCCATAGTCGAAAGCTCCATCATCGTTTTGCGTGTTGGCTTGACTGTGCGTCGCGCCTGTCAAAGTGAACTCAAGGTCCTGCAATGTGAAATCAATGTAACCGGCGGATGTTTAGTTAGGCCAATACTGTTTCCGAAGGGATTAAGAGGATTTCCCTATGACCTGATGCAAGGTTCTTCGTCTGGGTAGATCGGAAAATCGTATTGGTGCGAGCGGTTCGCGCGTGACTATCCTGTGGACCAGCCTCGACTCGTCGCAAGCCGTGGCCCGACAAGGAAAAATCCAAGGAGACGCGAATATGCATACGAATCATGAAAGGCCCTGGTACCGCTGGTACGTGCTGTTTATCCTGACCGTGATCTATGCGTTCAGTTACGTCGACCGTCAGATCGTCACGATCCTTGCGCCTTATCTAAAGCGGGACATGGGCATCTCCGATGCACAACTGGGCCTGTTGTACGGCACGTCGTTCGCACTGTTTTATTGCGTATTCGGCATTCCGCTCGCGCGTCTCGCGGACGGCTGGAGCCGGGTCCGTACGCTGGCGCTGGGACTGTCGTTCTGGTCGCTGATGACGGCAATGTCGGGCCTGTCGCGGAATTTCGCGGAGCTCGGCACGGCGCGTATCGGGGTGGGCGTCGGCGAAGCCAGCGCGACACCCGCCGCCGTGTCGCTGCTCGGCGACTATTTCGAGCGGGCAAAGCGCGGTACGGTGCTGGCGCTGTATTCGGTGGGCGTCTACGTCGGCGCGGGAGCGTCGCTTGCGATTGGCGGATCGATTGTCGCCGCCTGGGAGCACGCGTACGGTAAGGGCGGCCAGGCTGCGCCGCTCGGCTTGTCGGGGTGGCAGGCTTCGTTTATCTGCGTGGGCGTACCCGGTCTGATCTTCGCGTTGATTGTCCTCTTGACGATTCGCGAGCCCGCGCGGGGCCGTCTCGATGCGGTCGCACCCAGGAAAGACCCTCACCCGTTTGCGCACGCTATCCGCGACCTGGGCGCGATGGTTCCACCGTGGAGCTGGCTGACCCTGCGTTCACTCGGCGCACCGCGTCGTGAGTACCTGCGCAATGCCGTCTATCTTCTGATCGCGGTCTGCGTCGTCGTATTCGCCACATCGGCAACCAATCACATGCTTTCCGCCAGTCGTAACGCACGAATCGGAACGCTGTTCGGCATGCCTGTGACAAGCAATCTGATTCAGTGGCTCGCGATTGCTATTGCGGTCTATGTCTGTTCGAACTGGTACCAGGCGACGCGACTCGGCGATGCTACCGCTCATCGCCTGATCACCGGATCGAAGACTTTTTTTGCGCTGACGGTCTCGGGGGCTTTTCTTGCCTTCGCGATGAACGCGGTGAACGGATTCGTGTTCGTCTATGCAAGCCGTGAACTGGGGCTGACCGCCCAGGCGGGCTTGCATCTCGGCATCATCGCGATCATTGCGGGCGGGATTGGAATTAGCGTCAGCGGCTACCTGTCTGATCGCGCGCGCCGCAGACATCCGCTTGGACGGCTTTACTTCGTCTGTTTCACGGCAACCATGTTCACTGCCGCCAGCGTGATTCAGTATCTGACGCGCGATATCACTATTTTCTATTGCGCCTACGCGGTCGCGACCTTCTTCGTGCCGATGTGGTTTGGCCCACTGCAAGCCACCACTCAGGATCTGGTGATTCCGCGACTGCGCGGTACGGCATTCGCAGCATTTTCGCTAGGAGCGAACATTTTCGGACTGGGTCTGGGACCGTATAGCGTTGGCTTGATCAGTGATGCGACCGGCGATCTACGTCTGGCAATCCTGTGTGCACTGGCTGTTTTGCCGGTGTCGGTCGGCTCGCTCGTGTTGGCCAGTCGAACGCTAACCGCCAGCGAAGCAATCGCGCGCACAGAGCTCGAGCGGTTCAATGCTCAGGCCAGTGAAGATGAAATCGAGCTGTCGTTGGGTCGACAGTTGACGCACTAAGTCCGACTGGAAGATCAGTGGTCTATTTTGGCAGCGCGGAGGAACTCCGTAGGTTCCCCCGCCATTATCAGCGACGTAGCAAACTCTCAGTTACGCCGCTACTTGAATCGCTTGGCTACCAGGTCGACAAGCGACTGTTTCGGCTAGGTTGCGAGAAACCACTGAACGCGTCGTGTTCCACGTGATGTCCATTGTTATAAGTTTCCACGAAGGGCTGATTCGTCCGCATCATTTAGCACGGGGCAACTCAAGCAGTACAGCAAGCAGCGACTGTCGATGAGCCAAGTCTGAGTCGTGTTATGCGGGTCAATCCCAAGGTTTTGCCAGAGATGCCCAAACAACATTGAATCGATCGTCCCGTCTGTATTTTCCGATGTTGCTCAAGAAAACAGAGACAGTTATCCGAGCCCTCTCGTATCCAAGCGGTGGTAATCGACAGGTCGTTCCAGAATCCCGCGCTCACACCACTGCGACCTTAAGCAAATCTGCACACACCGGGTTGCACCAATAAACTTCGACACAAACCGCACTATCCAAATGACTATCGCTATCTTAATTTCTCTGTTTTTTCGGAAAATTCGTTGTCCAGCAAATATGCCGCGAAAGGCTGCTTCTTCATTATTCCGGCGACGAGGTGCGACCCGCAAGCCTTTCCCGATCCCGATGAACTCGCCGCGTTGTGGGCATGAGAGACGGGGCAGCTTGTCCAATGAGCGGTGTCATACTGGTCGTTCGCACGCGGTCAGCGACGGGGAATGGGCGCTAGTTCGTACGGTCGCGGAGTGCCTCGAATGTCGAATGATCGGGCCGCACTGGCAGCACAACGACAGAGGTTCTGTCCTCGATTTTTCCTACGCTACGCTACCGGCCTGCGCGCAAGCGACCTGATCGGTATTGCCCCGATAGCGGAAGCACTTATCAAGACGCTCGCTGGTAAGGCGCGTACTGGACGGCTGGATGAAATGAAAGCGCTAGCGCTATTGCGCCAGATCGTGTCGCTCTGAGCGAGTCGTCAATTCAAGGGACGTGTGCAGCGAGCAGGTGACCTGCGGAGGGAAACTCGTTCTACGCGCGCCAAGTGATTGGCCTCCCCTCAGACAACGAGCAGAGCTTTTGTGCCGCGCCGCCATCGCTTGACAGATATTCAGCCTGAACGTTTGCTTGCCGCCCAGTTCATCGGCCGCTGTGCGTTCCCCTGAGTAAGCAGTATCAGACAAAATTCAGCCAGTTTCAGTCATTGGCCGAAGCGCGCTCGCGGACATTCGAACGACCCGAGACATGCATATGTGGGGCCGCTCGATATCGGTCTTGGCGGGCAATCAATAATCAGTTGATCCCGTCAGCCACCGGGTTTTTTTCATCCGGAAGCGGGACCTCGAGGCTAGAAAACTTCGGATAGGAACCGAACCAACGCAGTCCTCGAGCTTCCCCCTTGCGGTAACTCGAGTACTTCGCCGCTGGCAAGGGCGCAACTGAAACGTCGAGCCAGTCGCAGCATATTCCATGTTATTTTCGCTTCCGCATAGCGCATGGTCCGAATGGCCGTCCCGAGAACCGACATCGGAAGGCCACTCGATGACCTCGCATCCCAAGAGGACAGATGCGTTTTCAGGGGCTGGCGGTAGTACTCGGCAAGAAGCGATGGCCAGAACTAAATCGTGCGCCGGACCATTCATCCGGTCGACGCGCAGCACTTTCAGCTACGGGCCACGGCGACAGGCGAGCGGAAACGCGCAGCCGGCGACGAGTTGGGGGTTCGCTGGAAACCGAAATGCCTTCGATGCTCTCAGCAAAGGAACGCGACGAACTCAATCACATCGTCGACACGCTCGTTGCAGGGTTTCATCAATCCGCCTGCGGCGATGACGCGAAACCGTCGGTCTGATATAAAACCATCTGAACACCGAGGCGCCCTTCGTTGAGCGTCTCCACTATTGTCATCACTGACGCACTTAAACACAAAATCCGCCGTCGATCGTTTCCCCGATCTCGGCGGATCCATGCCAACGCCAACGGCAAGGCTCCTCCCGCGTGGACGGGACCGACGAAGTTCAGAACTTCGTCGGCGCCGCCTCTTTAGAACTTGTGTCGAATGCCGACCCGGACTAACGATTGGCGATTGGTGGACGAAGCAGAAGTAACATAGTCCATCTGCGCATGAGTCCCGCTACTGCCGGTCAGACACGCGGCCATTGCATAGACGTCAGTGCGCTTCGACAGAAAGTAGTCGACCATCAGGTTGGCCTGCTGGTAGCGGGGCTTGTTCCCGCTCGCGTGTTCGCGTACGTCGCTGAGCGTATAGCCTCCACCCACCTGCAACGCGGCCGAGATGTTATATCCGAGCCATGCTTCATAGTTGTTGAAGTCGACATTGGCACTGTCGAGTCCCGAGTGAAACACGGTTCGGGTGGCGTTCAGGCCGAATTTAAATGCACCGATCACGTAACTCGCACCCAGACCATAAATATCCTCGCTCGTGGCGCTTGGCAGATAGTGCGTATACAGCGTGTTCTTCGACAACGAATCGAACACAGCCGCGTAGGGGCTATTGATGTGTGTATAAGCAGCCGCTGCATACAGCGGGCCACTTTTGTAGTTTGCGCCCACACTGATCACACCGTTCTTGCCGAATGAGCCGGCCTGTCCGCCGAACGAATACATCGCGCCCAAGTGAAGTCCGCCGAAATCCGGACTCTGGTATTTGGCGGAGTTGTTCACGCGAAAGGTACCGTTCAGATTATCGACGTCGCCAGCGTGCGCAAAATAAATGCCCCACTGCCCCTGCGCGCTGAGCGGCGACATGTAGTCGGTCATGAACTCGTATTGCCGCCCGAGCGTAAACGTACCGAAGCGTGAATCAATGCCAACATACGCGTTGCGACCGAACAGACGGCTATTCTGGCCGAGATTTCCGGTCGACGGATCGAAGCCGTTTTCCAGCACGAAGATCGCACGTAGGCTATCGCCCAGATCTTCCGCGCCGCGCAAACCCCAGCGTGATCCTTGGGTCACGCCACTTTGCATCTGCAGGTTGTGCCCTCCGCCCTGATTGGTCGTATAAGTGAGACCCTCTTCAACGATCCCGTACAGCGTAACGCTGCTCTGTCCAAATGCATGGGTCGTCGCGGTTGCGCCGGAAACAGCCATGATGGCTGCGGCGAACGTCTTTCTTTTTTTCATCCGTTTTCCTGATTATGGTCTGCTCGCGTGAGCGTAACGACTGGCAATGTCGTGGTGGCTTACCTGTCTGCTGGCACAGTCAGGGCGTAAAGCAGAGTCAATCTAGAAGGACCGGCGCGGAAAGAATAATGAAAAAAACCGCTTCTGTTAGTCAGAACGGTAATATCTGCGGCGGTCCACGCATCGGCATTGGCGCCACGATCACGAATACTGGAGATGAACGATCATGAACAAAGATGTACGCATCCGGACTGAGCGTGTTCCCGAGATTTCGCATGTTTCGCTGTCACGCAAGCTGAAATTGCAGCAACTGATCCTCATTGCAAAAGTCATTGACAGCGGCTCACTGCTGCGTGCCGCGAAAGAACTGGGCATGACGCAACCGGCGATCTCCAAGGCGGTGCAGGAACTCGAAGCTTTCTTCAGCGCGCCTCTTTTCGAGCGCACCAACCGGGGGGTAGTGCCGACCGAACTGGGCCGACTGCTGGGCCGTCGTGCGAAATCGATGTCTACTGAACTGCGCTACCTGACCGATGAGATCAACGCACTGCAAGGCGGCACCGCGGGCCATCTGATCGTCGGCACCTTGATCGTTGCGTCCGCCCGGTTGCTGCCAGTGGCGATCCGGCTACTCAAGGATCAAGCACCAGGCATGCTTGTCACGGTGCGCGAAGGCTCGACCACGCAGCTTTTCCCCGCGCTGTCGACCGGTGACCTCGACATAGTGGTCGGTCGTTTACCCGAGCGGGAATTGCCGCTTGCCAATGCGTTTCCGTTACATCACGAAGTGCTCTTCCAGGAATCAATCTGTCTGGTGGTCGGCGCGCGCCACGCGCTCGCGTTACCCAGACGGCCTCGCCTGGCCGACCTGGTCGATCTGCCGTGGATCCTGCCATTGGCCGACTCGCCGACCCGCCTGCGCGCCGAGCGTCTGTTTGAGGATGCCGGTCTGTCACTACCCGTAGACCGTGTCGAATCCCTGTCGATGCTCACCAACATCGGTCTTTTGCTAGAGCGTGCGTGCGTTGCACTGATGCCGCGCGTAGCCGCGCAACAGTTCGTCGACGCGGGTTTGCTCGCGATCGTACCGGTCAGCGAAGCCGCCGATTTCGGCGCCGTGGGTTTTTCCGTCCGTGCCGACAAGAAAGCCAGCCCCGCGTGTGCGCGCTTCATCGCATGCCTGCGCGAAAGCGCAGCGCTGATCGACGACTGACGGCGCGTCGGCCGCGCAACGCAGCGCCGGCCCTGCTATAGAGAAACGGAATATCGGCGGCCTGAATCGTTATTATTTTTTATGGAAACGGCCTCCTAGACTCATCGCATCCGTCCTACGCAGGAACTCATGCAGATGACTTATCCGTTTTCACTTCCTTCTTCGCCAAGCGCCGATGCGCCGCCTTTGCTGCGCAACTACATCGGCGGAGAATTTGTCGCGAGCGACGCGCACTTCGAGAATCGCAGCCCGGTGACCGGCGATCTGCTGGCACTCGTCAGTGAGGCCGGCACGACCGAGGTCAACCAGGCCGTAGCGGCAGCGCGCGCCGCGCTCACGGGTCCGTGGGGCCAGTTCGATGTTCAGCAGCGTGCCGCACTGCTCGTCAAGATTGCCGATGGCATCGAGCGACGCTTCGAAGAGTTCGTTGCGGCCGAAGTCGCCGATACCGGGCGACCGATACATCAAGCGCGCACGCTCGATATCGCTCGCGGAGTCGCCAATTTTCGTACCTTTGCGCAGCTCATCTCTACTGCATCCAGCGAGATCTTCGAAAGCCGCGCTGCTGACGGCTCGGATCAGTTCAGTTATGTGGTGCGCAAGCCGCTCGGGGTGGTGGGGATCATCTCACCGTGGAATTTGCCAATGCTACTGCTGACCTGGAAAGTCGCACCCGCGTTGGCAATGGGCAATTGCGTCGTCGTCAAACCTTCCGAAGAGACGCCGTCATCCGCGACGCTACTCGCCGAAGTGATGCACGAAGCGGGAGTGCCGAGGGGCGTATTCAATCTCGTACACGGTTTCGGTCCAGGCTCCGCGGGAGAAGCGCTGACTCGCCATAAAGACGTCGCCGCAATTACCTTTACCGGCGAATCGCGTACGGGTAGCGCCATCATGAAGGCGGTGGCCGACGACGTAAAAGAGATCTCTTTCGAACTCGGTGGCAAGAACGCAGCAGTGGTATTCGCCGACGCCGATTTCGAAGCCGCCGTCGAAGGCGTCCGTCGATCGAGCTTCACGAACGCGGGACAAGTCTGTCTGTGCTCGGAACGCGTGTATGTGGAACGGCCTATCTTCGAGCGCTTCGTCGCGGCGTTGAAGCAGAAGACCGAGGCAATGAAAATCGGCTTCCCGGATGACGCAAACGTAGACATGGGACCCGTGATCTCGCGCGGACATCGCGACAAGGTGCTGTCTTACTACCGGCTCGCGGTTGACGAAGGCGCAACCGTGGTGACGGGCGGCGGCACACCTCAATTCGGCGATGAACGGGACGGCGGCGCCTACGTCGAGCCGACCATTCTGACTGGCCTCCCCGATAGCGCACGCTGCGTGACAGAAGAAATCTTCGGACCCGTATGCCACATCGCACCATTCGACGCGGAAGACGAAGTGGTACGCCGCGTCAACGACAGCGCTTACGGGCTCGCTGCATGTGTGTGGACCACAAGTCTCGCGCGGGCGCACCGCGTGTCGCGCCAGATGCATACCGGCCTTGTATGGGTCAACACGTGGTTCAGCCGCGATCTGCGCACCCCCTTCGGCGGCACGAAGCTGTCGGGGCTGGGCCGCGAAGGCGGCCGCCATTCGCTCGACTTCTACTCCGAACTGTCGACAATCTGCATCAAACTGTGAGAGCTCTATGACTGTTTCTTCACAACTACTACACGAGAAGGCCAGACCCCGTGGCGCCTATCCGCATCTCAAGCGCGCAGGCGACTTTCTGTTCGTGTCCGGCACCAGTTCCCGTCGCGCGGACAATAGTATTGCAGGCGCACAGGTGGACCTGATGGGGACGATGGACGTCGACATTCGCGAGCAGACGCGCGCGGTGCTCGACAATATTGGCGACATCCTCGCGACCGAAGGCGCGACGCTCAAGGATGTAGTCGAGATCTGCACCTACCTCGTGAACATGAACGACTTCGCTGGATACAACGCAGTGTACGGCGACTACTTCGACACCGATGGCCCCGCTCGCACC
The DNA here is from genome assembly GCF_028283785.1 of Paraburkholderia sp. Lineage (GTDB taxonomy): Bacteria > Pseudomonadota > Gammaproteobacteria > Burkholderiales > Burkholderiaceae > Paraburkholderia. Next base: position 472,678 of record NZ_JAPWKB010000005.1, read on the forward strand.
ACGGTCGCCGTACACCAGTTACCCCATCCGCAACTCGCTATCGAAATCAAGGCGGTCGCCTACAAGCCGCGCTAAGCACGCGCAGCTTCATGACCTGCAACACCTCATTGCTGCCTCAGGAGATCTGGATGTCCCGCTTCATGCCCCCGCTTAACCTGTCGCGTTGGATCGAGGACCACGAACATCTGCTCAAACCACCCGTCGGTAATCAGCAGATCTGGCAGGACCATGACTTTATCGTCACCGTGGTCGGGGGGCCGAATCATCGGACCGATTATCACGACGACCCCAGCGAAGAGTTCTTCTATCAGTTGCGGGGCAACGCCTATCTGAATCTGTGGATCGACGGCAAGAAGGATCGGGTCGATCTGCGCGAGGGTGACGTGATGCTGCTGCCGCCCCACGTGCGGCACTCGCCACAACGTCCGGAGCCGAACAGCGCCTGCCTCGTGATTGAGCGGCAACGTCCCCTGGGTCAGATGGACGGCTTTGAATGGTACTGCGATAGCGACGATGGTTGCGGCCAACTGGTGTATCGCGCCGAGGTCCAACTGATCAATATCGTGACCGATCTACCGCCGCTTTTCGACGCGTTCTACCGGGACGAGCATCTTAGGACCTGTCCGCATTGCGGACGGGTGCATCGCGGCAAAGCGGCTTGAGCACGATCGGTTAGTACGCAATAAAACCTGACTGAACATGACGACATGAAGAAAATAGACATGCACTCGCACTTCTTTCCGCCCATCGGGCGGGAAGATGCAGCCCGGCTGGATGCCGCGCAAGCGCCGTGGCTCCAGATTGACTCGGGCGGCGAGACCGGCAACATCATGATGGGCGACCGCAGTTTTCGGCCGGTGCGCGAGGCGCTCTGGAATCCCGCCGCACGCCTCGAAGAACTCGATCGCGTCGGCGTCGCGGCACAGATCATCTGCGCGACGCCGATCATGTTCGGATACCGCTATGAGGCGCGTGCCGCGGCGGAATGGGCGGCACGCATGAACGACCTCGCTCTGGAGCACTGCGCGTATCGTCCTGCCCGTCTGAAGGCGCTCGCGCAGGTGCCATTGCAAGACGTCGAACTGGCGTGCATCGAAGCGAGCCGCGCCAGGAAGGCCGGCCATGTTGGCGTGCAAATCGGCAATCACCTCGGCGCCCGCGATCTCGATGACGAACACCTGGTCGAATTTCTCACCCATTGCGCTAACGAGGCGATACCCGTGCTCGTGCATCCGTGGGACATGATGACAGACGGTCGTATGAAGCAGTGGATGCTGCCGTGGCTCGTCGCGATGCCGGCGGAGACGCAACTGGGAATTCTCTCTCTGATTCTGTCCGGCGCGTTCGAGCGGATTCCGCGTTCGCTGAAGCTGGCATTCGCTCATGGCGGCGGCAGTTTCGCTTTCTTGCTGGGTCGCGTCGACAATGCCTGGCGATGCCGTGACATCGTTCGAAAGGATTGCCCACGGCCACCTTCCGAATACGTGGACCGCTTTTACGTCGACAGCGCGGTGTTCGATCAGCGCGCGTTACGCCTGCTGGTAGAAGTGATGGGTGCGGAGCGCGTGATGCTGGGTTCCGACCATCCGTTCCCGCTCGGCGAACAACAGATCGGCGCGATGCTGGCCGAAAGCGACTGGCTCGATGAGCAGCAGCGCGGCCGCATCAGTGCGGGCAATGCCGCCACTTTCTTCGATATCGACATCACGCTGTAGTGCACAGCGCGCCAACCCCTCCTGTACCACTCGCTCCATTCCAACCGCTCGCCAGGACATTGTCATGACCGTTTCGCTCATTCGCCGATCGCTGCGCTACCGCGGCTTTTCAGAAACCGCTCGTCAGACGCGTGCGGCATTCGCGGTGCTTACCACGGCGGCAGTGACCAGCGCCGCCGCGTTGCCGTCAATGCCAGTGCAGGCCGCCGATGCCGCTCCGCTGAAGATTGGCTTTATTGGCACTTTGTCGGGACCTGGCGGCGCACTCGGTCAGGATCAATACGACGCCTTCATGCTCGCTGTCGAACAGAAGGGCGGCAAGCTCGGTGGAGTACCGGTACAGGTCCTGCGCGAGGACGACCAGCTCAAACCCGATCTCGCCTTGCAGGAAGCCCAGCAATTGATAAGTCGGGACGGCGTGAAAATCATCACCGGTGTGACGTTCTCGAACGTGATGATGGCGATTCACAAGCCGGTAACGAGCGCCGGCGTCGTCCTGATCGGTTCGAATGCAGGGCCGACACAGCTGGCGGGCGCGGGCTGCTCTCCGCTCTTCTTCTCGACTTCGTGGAATAACGATGAGCTGCACGAAGCGGGCGGGCAACTGGTGACCGATCTCGGTTTCCACCGCGTCTACGTGATGGCGCCGAACTATCAGGCAGGACGCGATGCCGTGTCGGGGTTCAAGCGCGACTACCACGGTTCGATCGTCGATGAAGTCTATACGCAGGTCAATCAACTTGACTACTCCGCCGAACTCTCGCAATTGCAAGCGGCGCAACCGGAGGCGGTGTACGTGTTCTATCCGGGCGGAATGGGTGTGAACTTCGTCAAGCAGTATCGCCAGGCCGGCCTGCTTGGCAAGATTCCGCTCATCTCTGTCTCGACGATCGACGGAACCACGCTGCCCGCGCTAAAGGAACTTGCGGTGGGTGCAATCACAAGTGCACCTTATTCGCCAGACTTGCAGAATCCGCAGAACACCCAGTTCGTGGCTGCTTTCAGCAAGAAATACGGCAGGGTCGCGTCAATGTATGCCGCCCAGTCCTACGACGCCGCCAATCTGCTCGACACAGCGCTCGCATCGGTGAAAGGCAATGTCTCGGACACGCAGGCACTGCGCCGCTCGCTGGCCGGCGCGAAGTTTGAGTCGGTGCGCGGTGCATTCAGCTTCGAAGGGAATCAGTTTCCGCGCTCAGGTTTCTATCGGGTCGACGTCGTACGCACGGGCAACGGCGCACAGTTCCAGGCTAAAGGTCCGATCGTGCCGAAGTTCGACAATCCCGTTGCTCAGCAATGCAAGATGAACTGAGCGAACGCGATGATGAACCTGACGTTGCTTGTCATGCAGTGCCTGAACGGTTTGCAGCTCGGCGTATTGCTGTTTCTGATGGCAGCCGGACTGACACTCGTATTTGGCATTCTGAATTTCGTCAATCTCGCGCACGGATCGCTCTACATGACCGGCGCATTCGTCGGCGCATTGATCTATAACCTGAGCGGATCGTTCGCTCTGGCGGCGCTCGCTGTGATCGTCGCCTTGATGGCACTTGGCATGCTGCTGGAGTCACTCGTATTCCGGAGGCTTTATCAACGGCATCACCTCGATCAGGTGCTGGCCACCTTTGGGTTAATTCTCTTTTTCAACGAGCTGACCCGCACCATCTGGGGACCGTCGCCGTACTACATGGAAGTCCCCGAGGCGTTGGCGGGCGCGGTCGATCTGTTCGGCATTCACTATCCGGCTTATCGGCTGCTGATCGTCGTCGTAGGCCTTGCCGTGGCAGGTGGCTGTTACCTGGTGATTCACCGCACGCGCATCGGTATGCTGGTTCGCGCGGGCGCCACACACCGCGACATGGTGGCCGCGCTCGGCGTGAATGTAGTGCTGCTGAACGCCGTGCTCTTCGGTGTGGCGGCAGCGCTCGCGGGCATCGCGGGTCTACTCGCGGGGCCCGTTTTGTCAGTACAGCCCGGTATGGGAGAGCCGGTCCTGATTCTAACGATGGTTGTCATCGTGATCGGTGGTATTGGTTCGGTTCGTGGCGCATTCCTCGGCGCGTTGCTGGTCGGCGTGATCGACACGCTGGGGCGCACATTGCTCCCCGTCGTGCTACGCGAGGTACTGCAACGCAGCAGCGCCGATACGGCCGGTCCCGCGCTAGCGTCGATGCTCATCTACATCCTGATGGCGCTCGTACTCGCGTGGCGTCCGCAGGGACTCTTTCCCGTCAAACATTCCTGATGCCGACATGATGCCCACTCCTCTCTTCGCGAGTCGCACCGCGCGTACGCATAGCCTGACCGACCAGGGTATGCGCAGCCGCCCGAGCTACGCAGACCGGCTAAGCTGGCTGATCGCCCTGCTGCTACTGGTCGTCCCGGCTTACGCCGCGCTCGCAGGCCAACCATTTCTGGTGACGTTATTTACACGGATTGCGATACTCGCGATTGCCGCGCTTTCACTCGACCTGATGCTCGGTGTCGGCGGCCTCGTCAGCTTGGGACATGCGTTGTATTTCGGACTAGGTGCATACGCCACGGGAATACTTGCGCAGCACGGCGTGGTCGGCGCCGGACTGCATCTGGCCGCAGCCCTCGCACTATGCGCACCGGTCGCGTTCGTGACTGGCGCGATCGCGCTACGCACAAGCGGTATCGCGTTCATCATGATCACCCTCGCCTTCGCGCAGATGTTCTATTTTTTCGTTGTCAGCTTGCGCGAATACGGCGGTGACGACGGCTTTCCGCTGGCCGCCGCCAGCCGCTTCGGCCACTTCTCGCTGGCCGATCCGACGACTCTCTACTATGTCTCTGCCGCCGTGCTGATTGCAGTATTGCTATTCGGTCGGCGCTTTCTGAAAAGCGCAGCCGGCATGACGCTGGGCGGGATCCGCATCAACGAGCGCCGCATGCGCGCGCTCGGCGTGCGGGCCTCCCGCGTCAAGCTCACCGTCTATGTGGTATCGGCGATGTTGTGTAGCGTGGCAGGTGTGCTGTTCGCAAATCTTACGCAATTCGTCGCGCCGTCATACATGTCATGGACGATGTCGGGCGATCTGATCGTGATGGTCGTGATTGGCGGTGCAGGCAGCTTTGTCGGGCCGCTGCTCGGCACACTCGCGATCGTGCTGCTGGAGGAAGGGCTCAAAAGCGTCACTGAACATTGGATGCTCGTGATGGGCCCGTTGATCGTCATCGCGGTGCTGGCGAGCCGACGCGGTCTGATTGGTGTCGCGTATGCACTCGAAGCCCGCCGCCAACGCCTCCGCGCTCAAGGAGGCGTTCGATGAGCCTGCTGCAGGTTGACGGATTGGTGAAGCGCTACGGCAACTTCACCGCAACCGATCATTTCAGTGTCAGTGTGGAACCTGGCGAGATTCACGCAGTGATAGGCCCGAATGGTGCGGGCAAGAGCACACTGATCGGCCAGCTTGCCGGAGAACTGATACCCGACAACGGCAAGATCTATTTCGCCGGCGACGACATAACGCGATTGAGCGTCGAGAAACGGGCGCGCCTCGGGCTTGCGCGTTCATATCAGATCACCTCGGTGCTGCCGGAATACACCGCGCTCGAAAACGTGCTGCTCGCGGTGAATGCGCAGCGCGGGTCACGTTTCGGCTGCTGGACCCGACTCGCCGCGCGACACGACGTGCTTGACGAAGCGCTCGCGCTGCTTGAACAGACGGGCCTCGCCGGACACGCCGACGCCTGCGTCGCTGAAATGGCACATGGTGAACACCGTCAACTGGAATTGGCGATGGCTTTGGCGACCCATCCGCGACTGCTGTTGCTCGACGAGCCCATGGCCGGCATGAGCCAGACCGAAACCGTGCAGATGACGGCGCAACTGCAGGCACTCAAGGGCTCGCATGCGATGCTGCTCGTGGAGCACGACATGGACGCGGTGTTCGCACTCGCCGACCGTATAACGGTACTGGTCTATGGCAAGGCGCTTATCACTGGCAGCCCGGACGAGATCCGCGCGAATCCGGCGGTGCGTGCCGCTTATCTGGGCGATGAGCAGTCCGCGCCCAACCTGTCACGGAGTGTTGCATGAGCCACCTGCTGGAAGTCGCTTCGCTCGAAGCATTCTATGGCCGCAGCCAGGTGCTGTTCGGCGTCGAACTAACCATTGACGACGGTCAGTTCGTCACGATGTTAGGCCGCAACGGCATGGGCAAATCAACCACGGTCAAGTCGATCACCGGGCTGCTGAAGTCGCGACGCGGCGTGATCCGGATGGCGGGCCAGCCAATCGACAATGCACCGTCTTACCGAATCGCGCGCACGGGCCTCGGTCTCGTACCCGAAGGGCGTCACATCTTCCCTACGCTGACAGTTCGCGAGAATCTGGTCGCGACCGCAAATAGCATCGAGCGCCCAGGCGGCGCATGGACATTGCAGCGTGTCTATCAACTGTTTCCGCGCCTCGAGGAACGTGCGCGCAATCTCGGCTCCGCGCTCTCCGGCGGCGAGCAGCAAATGCTTGCGATTGGCCGCGCCCTGATGACGAACCCGCGCCTGCTGATTCTCGACGAAGCGACCGAAGGACTCGCTCCGTTGATCCGCGAAGAGATCTGGAAGTGCCTCGCTGAACTAAAGAGGACCGGGCTGGCTATTCTTTGTATCGACAAGAACCTGGCATCGCAACTCGCAATCGCGGACTATCACTACGTAATGTCGAAAGGCTCGGTGGTCTGGCAGGGCACGTCCGCGCAACTGAGCGCTCAAGCGGACACGCTGCATACGCATTTGAGTATTTGAACGGGCTGTGATCCGGAATAACACGTTTTCCACGAGGTGCACTGATGCCGTTTGACCTGACGTTTCCGAACCTCGACGAACGTGCGGTGCAATACAACGCCCGTGCCTCGGTGACGAATTTCGATTCCGAGATGCGCACGTATGCGGCGCTTTCGCAGGCGTCGCGTCAGCGCTGCGCGGGAATACTGGATCTCCAGTACGGCATGGGGCACGCCGAGCGTCTCGATATTTTCCCGACCGCCGCCTCGGCACAACCGACGCCTGTTTTCGTCTATCTTCACGGCGGCTACTGGCGCTCGCAACGCAAGGAGGATGCATGCTCGATGGTAGCGGCACTGACGGGTGCGGGCGTGGCCGTCGCGATGATCGAATACACGCTGTTGCCCGAGGCCACGCTGGCGGAAGTGGTACGCGAAGTACGCAGCGCGATCGCCTGGCTGTACAAGCACGGCCGTACCTATGGCATCGATCCGCAACGCATTCACGTGTGCGGAAGCTCGGCCGGCGGGCATCTTGCCGGCATGCTGTATCAAGATTACTGGCAGCCGCACTTCAATGTTCCGCACGACGTCATCAAAGGCGTGATTGGTCTTAGCGGGTTATACGACCTACGGCCTTTGTGCGATATCAATGTCAACGAATGGCTGCGTCTGTATTCCGATCAGGCGACATTGTTGAGCCCGGCGCTACGTCTTCCGGAAAGAGCACCACCGCTGCTGCTTTCGGTGGGCGGACTGGAAACGGCAGGCTTCCGGAACCAGACCTTGCAATTCCACGAGGATGTCAGCCATCGCCGTTTGCCGGTATCACTCGTGCCGAATACGCACTCGAATCACTTCAATATCGTCAACGAGCTTGCCGATCCGGCTAGCGTGCTGTCCGAAGCAACAATCGCGCTTATCGGGAACATCTGAGTGAGCCGCTCGCGTTGCGCGAGCGACAGCGATACCTTAAAACAACTGCACTCCGCTTGCGATAAGTGGCGCTAGCCGACGGCGCCGCTTATCGCGTTGTACCTGTCAGTCTGCTGCGCTCGTCACGGATTCGGGCCCAGCTGCCGCGTGTCTGACCTGTTTAAGCAGATCGAGCGCGACGTCGACAATCATGTCTTCCTGACCGCCGACCATCTTGCGCCGGCCGAGCTCCACCAGGATGTCTACCGTCTTGAGGCCATACTTGCTCGCCGCGACCTCCGCGTGGCGGAGAAAGCTCGAATACACGCCGGCATAACCGAGCGCAAGCGTCTCGCGGTCCACCCGAACCGGACGATCCTGCAATGGCCGCACGAGATCGTCGGCAGCATCCATCAGCCGGTATAGATCACAACCGTGTTGCCAGCCCTGACGTTCCGCTGCTGCGATAAACACCTCCAGGGGCGCATTGCCCGCGCCGGCCCCCATTCCCGCGAGACTCGCGTCGATGCGATCGCACCCTTCCTCGACCGCGACCAGCGAATTCGCAACGCCGAGGCTCAGGTTGTGATGCGCATGCATACCAGTCCCGGTCTCGGGCTTTAGCGTGTCCTTGAATGCGCGGAAACGATCGCGGATGTCCTTCATGCCGAGCGCGCCTCCGGAATCTACGACGTACACACAGCTCGCGCCGTAGCTCTCCATCAGCTTCGCCTGGTCGGCGAGCTTCTGCGGCGTGGTCATGTGGCTCATCATCAGAAAGCCGACCGGGTCCATACCGAGTTTGCGCGCGAACTCCAGATGCTGACGCGACACGTCGGCCTCCGTGCAATGGGTGGCGACTCTCACCACCCGCGCACCGGCGTCGTAAGCATTGCGGAGGTCGTGCATGGTGCCAATGCCGGGAATCAGTAGCGTGGCGATCTTCGCTGTCTTCACGCTTTCTGCCGCGGCCGCGATCCATTCAACGTCGCTATGCGCGCCGAAACCATAATTGAAGCTCGAGCCTTCGATGCCGTCGCCGTGCGCGACTTCGATACTGTCGACGCCTGCCAGATCTAGCGCCGAGGCAATCGCTTTCACATGCGCAATACTGTATTGATGGCGAATCGCGTGGCTACCGTCACGCAGTGTGACGTCCGAGATATACAGCTTTTTTTCGATCGATGTCATTACGCGGCCTCCTTGTGTCCACGCGCGATGCCAGCCGTCATCCGGCGGTCCGCCATCATGTCGGCACACGCGAGCGCGGCCGACGTCATGATGTCGAGGTTGCCCGCATACGCAGGCAGATAGTGAGCGGCGCCTTCCACTTCGAGGAACACGGACGTTTTCAGGCCATGCGTCGGACCGATGCCCGGCACGTTCAGCGGCTGCTCCGGCGAGATCACATCGAACTGCACCGTCTGCTTCAGGCGATAACCCGGCACGTACACCTGCACGCTCGCCACCATTCGTGCGATGCTGTCTTCAATGACCTGCCGGTCGGCAAGTTCGGACAACACGAACACGGTGTCGCGCATGATGAGCGGCGGCTCGGCCGGATTCAGCACAATGATGGCTTTTCCGCGCGTCGCGCCGCCCAAGATTTCGATTGCACTACGCGTCGTTTCAGTGAATTCGTCGATGTTCGCGCGCGTGCCCGGGCCTGCCGATTTGCTCGATATCGACGCGACGATCTCCGCATAGTGCACCTTGGCTACGCGTGAGACCGCTGCGACGATCGGAATGGTTGCCTGCCCACCACATGTCACCATGTTTATGTTGGTGGCGTCTTCCGCTTCGAGGTTAATCGCCGGAATGACGTACGGACCAATTGCCGCGGGCGTCAGGTCGATCACCTGCACGCCGTGCGCCTGCAACACGTCATTGTGGCGCTTGTGTGCACCCGCGGACGTGGCATCGAACACGATATCGATGTCCTTGAAAAGGTCGAGCTTTAGCAGGCCATCCAGGCCTTCCGCGGTTGTCGCCACGCCCATCCTTTGCGCGCGCGCGAGGCCCTCCGATTTAGGATCGACGCCAACCATTGCGCTCATCTCGAGGCGTTTGCTGTTGCGCATCACCTTGATCATCAGGTCCGTGCCGATATTGCCGGATCCGATGATCGCCACTTTTACCTTACCAGTCATATTCGCTCCGGAATCATGTTTCCTGCTTAACGATGCATCGTTCGTTGACTCAGGGCGCAGTCCACCACGGCCCCAGACACCGGGACCTTTTGTGTCGATCACGATGGCTGCACCGTCCTGTTGCCATGCCTTAATCCGTGATGTGAAAACCAACCCGGCCGAGCCGCTCCATGTCGACAGATATGTGCTGTCCAGGCTTGATCCATTCGGCCGGCGTTGCACCGCCCGCCATCACGATCCAGCCTGCTTGCAACGGCTCGCCGGCCTGCGCCGACAGCCGTGCGGCAGCGACCAATGAACGCAGCGGATGACCGAGCAGCGCAGCGGTCGAGCCAACTTGCGAAACGCGGCCATCGATATTGAGCGTGAGACCGAGGTTGCTGAAGTCGGTCCGGGGATCGCACCATGCGCCGATCACAAAGCCGCTCGATGACGCGTTATCCGCGATTACTTCGGGCAGGGTGAACTTGAAGTCTTTGTAGCGCGAATCGATGATCTCGAGCGCGGGGGCGATAGCGTCGACAGCGGCAAGCGCTTGCGGTCCGGTGACATCACCTTCGAGCGAACGCTTCAGAATGAATGCAATTTCAGGCTCCACTCGCGGATGCACGAATCTCGAGAAGTCGATCGACGTTCCTTCCTCGATCTGCATTCCCGAAGTGAGGCGCCCCCAGATGACGTCGGAAAGCCCCATCTGGACCATCTTCGCGCGGCTCGTGAAACCCATCTTCACACCGACACGCCGCTCCCCGCGTTCGACGCGGCGCTTGATCGACGCCGATTGGATCTCGTATGCCAGATCGAGCGAAAGCCGCCCTTCGGGATCGAATTGGGAAACTTCGCTGGCGGTACGCGCAGCGTCGTCGAGCAGTGTTGCGTATTCGGAAATCGGGCTCATTGACGTGCCTCGCGCGGTTCTTGTGGGAAATCGGCTTCGAACACGGCTCGCACCGAGCCCAGCCCGTTGATACGCGCGTCGACGATATCGCCGGGAGCCACCGAAACCATCGGGCCGAGTGCGCCCGACAACACGAGGTCTCCCGCACGCAGCGGGGTGCCAAGCGTGGCCATCGTGCGCGCGAGCCACACGACGGCATTGATCGGATTGCCGAGGCAGGCAGCGCCAGCGCCGACCGACACCGGCTCGCCGCGCCGCTCCATGACCATCCCGCACAGATGCACGTCGAATTCGGACAGCTTGCGCGGACTGGCACCAAGCACGTACGCCGAGGCAGACGCGTTGTCCGCGATCGTGTCGGTTATCCGGATGTTCCAGTTCGCGATGCGGCTTCCGACGATTTCCAGCGCGGGCAGCGCGTAGTCGATTGCGTTCAGCACGTCGACCTGACCCGGGTTCGGCATGCGCAGGTCGCGCCCCATCACGAAGGCCACCTCGGCCTCGATCTTCGGTTGCGTGAGAAGAGACGAGGGAATCGGTTCGCCATCGCCGTAGCCCATATCGTCGAACAACATACCGAAATCGGGGCTGTCGACGCCCAGCTGCTTCTGCACGGCGACCGAGGTGCAGCCGATCTTGCAGCCGACGATGCGCCGGCCTTCCGCGACGCGCCGGTCGACGTTGATACGCTGAATCGCGTAAGCGTCATCAACGGTCAACTGCTCATATGTGTCACGCAGCGGAGCAATGTAGGTGCGGTTGTGCGCTGCCGTAATAAGCGCTCGGGCCGCTTCTTCGATCAGTTGCGGCGTCACCGGGCATCCTCCCGCGCGGCGATCTCGTCTTTTGTCTGATCGCCGACGGCCCAATGCGTAGCTGGCGTAACCGTCGCATAGACGCGAATCGAGTTGAGCGGCGCGCCGAGCGATTGGTGCACGGTGTGCGCGACGGCTTTGACACATGCCTTGATGGCGTCGTCGTCGCGTCCCTCTACAAGCGAGATGTGGATGATTGGCATGACTTTCCTGTTTGCATGAGCAGGTCGAGGGTTGATCCGGAACGAACGGCCCGGTCAAGCATCGGCCGCCCTATCGATCGCCGCCATCATCTACGTTCGCTTTACATACTGTCCAATACCCTCTTTTTAGAATCTGATACCGTTTCGGTATTGCTGAAACAGGAAAAGACAGATGGAACTGAAGCAGATGCGCTACTTCCTCGCATTGGCAGAGGAGTTGAATTTCGGGCGGGCCGCCGAGCGCCTGCATATGGCGCAACCACCACTCACGCGCAACATCCGTGCGCTCGAGGCGGAACTCGACACGCAGTTGTTTATCCGCACGAGCAAAGGGGCCGAACTGACCGAAGCCGGGCGCGCGCTGCTCGAAGAAGTACCGAACATTCTTGCGCTGTCGCGACGTGCCGAAGAACAGACCCAGCTAGCCGGCAAGGGTTATACGGGTCGGCTCGACGTCGGCATTTTCAGCTCGGGGATACTGAACGTAATTCCACGTCTGATGGCAGATTTTCATACCCAACGGCCTGCGGTAAAAATCGGGCTGCATAACATGTCAAAGGCTGAACAGATCGCCGCGCTTCGGGAGCGACGCATCACCATCGGCTTCAATCGGCTGGTTCCGAACGAAGCGGATATCGCGGTGGACTGGGTCCAGCGAGAGTCGTTCCTGGTTGCGCTCTATGAAGGGCATCCGTTGTGCAGGAAGAAATCTGTGACACTACGTGACCTGGATAATGAACGCATGATCCTGTACCCGAATGCGCCCGTCCACGGACTGGCGCAAGAGGTTGCGGCAGCGTTTCGAGCCGAAGGCGTCCGCTTGCGGGTCGAACAAGAAGTCGAAGACGTGGTGACATGCATCGCGCTCGTGGCGAGCCGCTTTGGCATTTGCGTGACGACTGAATCGGCGGTCAACCTGCGTTTACCCGGCGTGATGTACCGCCCGCTTAAGTCAACTCAACTGCGCCAGATTGAACTGAGTTGCCTGTATCGGCGCAGCGATAGCTCACCGATCTTGCAAGCGTTTCTCAAGTTGATACGGACATCGCGGCGATCGAAACCAGGACAGGAGAACCATCCAGGTTACTGAAGTCCCGGTTGAAACCGGTGATATTAGTTGGATGCGATTGCTTGCAGTACGTCCGGCGGAAGAAAATCTGCTGTTCAACTACCGCATCCAGTGGCACTCGGACGACTTGCCGCTGGGACGTTTTGCGACCTTCACGCTGACCGTGTAGTCAGAATGCGGAGCCAGCGAAGCACGTATATTTTTTAGCGCATTCGTTTCGTCGCCTTGGGCTATGAACGGCAAAGAACGCTATCCGATACGAAAAGTAGTCAGGCGAGCTCCCCATCATTCGGACTTAGATTCTTGCGGACGGAACGCCAACGAATATCCGGTCAAGTTTTGACTAGCATTAGGCTGCCGGTACTTCTTGGTCAAGCGCGATCAGTGTTCCGCCTGCGGCAACTACTTCATGATTGAGCGAGGTTGCGGTCGTCGTGTCGGTCAGCCCGGCGTTGAGCTTGTCGATTCGCCGGGCGGTCCTAATCATAGCTTTGACTTTCCCGATCCGGGCCAGCGTGGAAGGCATCAGCTCTTCGGCATCCGGCGAGCCGACAGGACCGCTGAGTTGGACTAGCCGTCGTCGGCCGTCCGCGTCAAGGTACTGGCGCTCGCAATACTCCGCCCCGTCCTTGCGGCGCTGGACAATGGTGCCATTTGCCGATGAATACTTCTCTCCGTAACTGCGCGGCCCACTCAAGGCCCGAGCACATCGCATGAAGTGCGGTTTCGGGGAGAGTGAAACGCGAAACCGACGGGTGAACTGATTTCGGGTTCTCGGCGGTTTTTCAGTTGGTACTGGGAATATGCACGCGCCTTGAGACCGACTGCTTGACCCGTGGGAAGATGACCGTATCGAGGACCGCGTGCATCCGAGTGCCTGGAGTGTCATGCTGCCAAGTAAGGTGCCCGGGGTGGTACGGTCGCGATTCTCCGGACTGTGAAGCTACTACTTGACGGGCGCCTGCTCCGGCCATACTGCATGCCCGAGTGTCGGATCCATCGCTGCCAGAAGGCTCGATTGACTTCGCTTTGTATGCAGGGAATCGCCATCTTCCCCGCCACCACTTCGGCTGCAATATGACGCGGGTATTCAAATTGGCAACCGCACCTTTCTGAAAGTCAAAATGCCACTGCTACCGATTACGTCAAATTTAAGAAATCATTGGGCAGAATATGAATCAACGACGTCTTCCGACCGAGCTCGCTCTTCATCTGCTAGACATACTCGGACTGCCCCGAGAAGCGCATGATCATCATGTGGGTTTCGTACATGAACGGATTAAAGACAACGCTTCGAGTCCACGATAGAGCATTGATCGGTCCAGCGCGCAGACTCACCGAGCGCTAAGATCGACCAATGTTGCAAGATGGATTGCAGTGCCGTAGAACGCATTAAAGTCGTCAATTTTGCGACTATAAAATTGTCACCGTTGCGACTATAACCTCGTCAATTCGCGTAATCGTGAGACGTCGCAGGTTTCGAAGGCATGTTGGGGGGGGGCCCGGATGCGAATTTAAGTTGTCAACGGACCGGACTCGATTGGCAGCGAAAGAGTACGCAGACGGCGTCTGTCGAGCATCGCCTGAGGCCCGCCGGCGTCGGCACCCAACGGGCACGAACCGGCCAAGATGAGACGGTCGACGACTTGGCCCGAATCGACGACAATCGAGGTAAGCACACAAGAAAACCTCCAACGCGAATGATCATAAATGCCCGCGATAGCGTCGCTGAACCTGCCTGGATGCCTGTGGCGATTGCCGAAACGTGGCATCAGACGTTTTGCGGTTGGCGAGACGAACCCGCGGATAGTCGAGTACAACGACCAAACCAATCTCGTTGGCTACGACGACAAGGTTTCGTGGTGTTCCTCATTCATTAACTGGTGCTTGGCATGCGTCGGGGTTCGAGGTACCAGATCCGCGTTGGCACGATCCTGGCTCGATTGGGGTATCGCCCTTGAAAAGCCCAACCTACGGTTGTATTACTGTCTTGACTCGCGACGATCCCACAAGCTGGCCTGATGTATCGCTCAGCGGGAACCTGTATGTCCGGTTTCGTCGTGCTGGGCGCGATTGGGATACCCGGTGGCGTGGCGCTGCTCGTTTATGGACGGATTATGCGTGGCGCTCTGGTTGGGGTTATGGGCCGCGCTACGTATGAGCTAAATCAGTTTGGGACAAATCGGTAGCGAGTGCCAGTGACCGCCATCCGCGTGTTGTTGATTCGAGTCGCGGCGGCAGCGGAGCATCAGGCAAGTGTGTGCGATGCGGGAGCGTTGGAAAAAGAATTGTCGGAAGTGTTTAACTTTTTTGCCAGTTTCGCGCCACGTTTCTGCCCGGATCCGAATGGTATCCTCGGCCCCCGCTTCGATGCCTGATAGTTTGAGATGTCGCCGCAATCGACCTCGCACACCGGACCGATACCTGAAAAATGCCGCAAGACTCCCTCGACAGGTCTTCTCAAGACCTCCGACGAATCTGTCTCGCCTGCGTACTTCCGTACGCAGGCGATCCGACTGAGCCAGACCTGAAGACAATCGCTCGCACGACGCTTTGCTCCCGCGTTGCCGGACTACAGTTCCGTGCGTAAGTATCTCTACTGGACACACCTCTGGATTGGCCTCGTTCTGGGCATCTACTTTGCATTCATGGGGCTCACCGGAAGCGCACTCGTATTCAAGACCGAAATACATGAGGTACTTACGCCGTCTCTCTATCGAGTCGATGTACCCAGAATTCCGGCCTATGTCCCGCTCGATACGTTGATTGGTGTATTCAGGAGCACTCACCCGGGGGTAAGCACTTTCTCGATCAGGCTGCCACTCAAGCCAGATGCATCGACGGTCTTTAGCTACGTTCCGGTGAATCCGCCCGGATGGCGCGGTCCGGTTATCAATCCCTATTCACCCGTTTCGCCGCCGGTAGTACAGGGGCGACACGACCGGCACGAGTGGTTTATCGATCCCTACTCGGCCAGAGTATTGGGGGAGCAGTTGGTTGGCGGCACATTTTTCTACGTCTTGCACAATCTTCACGCGCACCTCCTGCTAGAGGGAATCGGCTACACATTCCACACATACGGCGTGCTGTTTCTGCTAACGCTGGTTATATCAGGCCTATGGCTGTGGTGGCCTTCTCTGAAGAACTTCGGGAAGCAATTCAAGGCGAGAACCCGAATCAAATTCGGTGCCAGTATCAAGCGGATAATGGTGGATCTTCACAACGTGGCCGGGTTTTACGCTCTCGTGGTGCTTCTCGCTATCGTGACAACGGCATCTCTTCATTTCTGGCCGACGCAGGCAGCCGCCATTATTTCTCAGGCAGTCAAGCTGCTTTCTGAATCGAACGCCAACGCCAACGTAGATGCGAGTGATGTATTTCCCAACAATGCCTGCGCCTCGCAAATTCCCGCCCTACGCCTCGCAACTTATCAGGAGATTGCCAGAAATGCGGCGAATGCCGAGTCATCTCTCTCGATACTGGAGTTAGATATTAGCCAGGCGAACCCGGTAGTCCTAATGGGAAGTCGCAACCCACATATGGTTGCGCCGCTTCTTACGAGCGTCACCGTTAATGGCTGTAGCGGTCGCGTCGAAAAGGTGCTGACTCCCCAAGAGAGTCCAGTGGATATCCGGGCCACCAACTGGATAATGTTTGTCCACTTCGGCCAATGGGGGCCTGGATTTGCGTACTATCTCGTCAGGGCGATCTGGTTCCTCACCGGAATATGTCCGACCATTCTGTTTCTTTCCGGGGTGCTGATGTATCTGGCCAAGCGTAAGGCAAAGCAGGAAGGTCAAAGACGGCGGGCGTTCGGCTTGGCGCGTTGAGAGTTCTCAGCGCGTTACAGTGGCCATTTGCGGATGCCCGACGTGCTTCTAATATTTTTATCGCCTTTGTGGGCACTGTTGTAGTGGTAAGTCGCAACGACAGACAGACCGGATATCTGCCCTTCAGCCAGGCCGGCGGGGCGTTGCTATTCCACCTGCTGAGTCGCCTGTACGAGCACACAAGCGTTGCGGTGACAACGAATCTGGACTTCGCCGAATGGTCCAGCGTGTTCGGCGACGCGAAGATGACCACTGCGTTGCTGGATCGGCTGACGCACAGGTTCGGTCAGTTAACATGGCTTCCAGAGCGTCCGCTTCGGAGCAATGTGAGTGGCAGAAGTGGGTCGAACTGAGCCAAAACGCATCGGGCCGTACGCGGCCATGAACTGCCGTTTTACACGACCTTGAACAGCCGCGCGCACATAAAGTCGACGAACACCCTGAGTCTGGGCGATAGCTGCCGACTCGACGGCCATAGGATCGAGAATTGTCCAGGGGGCTTCCGGTGATCGTCGAGCACCGTCGCGAGCGCGTCGCGTACCAGAAAATCGGGCATGTACCCGATACCAAAGCCCGCGATGACCGCCTCGCGCAAGGCTTCCATGTTGTTGCAGGTCATCGCTGTGCGCAGGTTTGGAGGCTCGCTGTCGTCCGCCGACAGCGCCCACGGTTGGAGCTTGCCCGTCGTCAGAAAGCGGTAGCGCACGCATGCGTGCGCTTCTAGCTCGCGCAGCGTGCGGGGTACGCCAGCTTGCACCAGATAGCTAGGCGCCGCGCACAACATAAAGCTGAACGGACCGAGACCGCGCGACATCAGACTCGAATCCGTCAGCACGCCGCTGCGGATCACTACGTCGAATCCGCCTTCGACGACGTCGGCGAGCCGGTCGTTGAAATCCAGATCGAGTTCAACATCGGGATAGAGCCGTGCGAATTCCGGCAGCACGGGCATCAGGAATCGATAACCGATTACCGGTAAGCTGACGCGCAACCTGCCGCGTGGCATTTGTGCCGCCTCCGACAGGACGGCCTGGGCGTCATGTAGATCGTCCAGAATCCGATGGCAGCTCTCGAAAAAGTGACGTCCTTCGTCGGTGAGCGTGACCTTGCGAGTTGTGCGGTGAAAAAGGCGCACGCCGAGCGATTGCTCCAGTTTCGCAATGGTCTTGCCGACCGCCGACGCCGAAATGCCGAGTTTTCGGCCGGCGGCGACGAAACTGAGCGCCTCCGCCGTGCGCACAAATGCAACGATTCCGTTGAGGTTATCCATCTCGCTCCGATGCCGCCAAGGCCTGTTCAATTCAGGAATTCAACTCCGCTATCTGCGGAAGACTGCATTGTTTTTCTTCGATTGAATCTGAATTATCGTTCATCGCTCTACCGGGAGTGCATATCTACGTCGCGCTGCACGCACCGGCTTTCTTTGGAGAGCGAAGATGGACAAGACCTTTCCCCCCGTTTCATCGAGGCGGCAAGTCGCACTCCTCGCGGCCGTTTGTCTGGCTGCGCTTGCGTTACCGCTCAGCTTTTCCGGCGGTGCGGTAGCAACGCCCGCGATCGGGCGGGATCTTGCGGGTGGCCCAATCGCCCTGAACTGGATCACGAACGTATTCATGCTCACCTTTGGCAGTCTGTTGATGGCGGCAGGGGCGCTGGCCGACCGGTTCGGACGCAAACGGTTGTTTGCGTTCGGCGTGAGTGGATTTACGTTGGTCTCGCTGGTACTCGGCTTCGCGCCGTCGATCTTTGTCGTCAATGTACTGCGCGCGGTGCAGGGCGTTACGGCGGCGGCGACGCTCGCGGGCGGGACAGCGGCCCTCGCGCAGGAGTTCGATGGCCCCAGGCGCACCCAGGCATTCAGTCTGCTCGGCACCACGTTCGGGGTCGGGCTCGCGTTCGGACCTGTGCTTGCCGGCGTCCTGATCGAGCGATTCGGATGGCGCGCGATCTTCGTGACTAGTGCCGCGGCTGGCGCAATCTCGCTGCTGTTAGGCGCGTCGCAGATGCGCGAGTCGCGTGACCCGAACGCGCAGGGCCTCGATTGGGCGGGAACGGCAACGTTCACAGGCGCGTTGTCATGCTTCACCTTTGGCGTCATCCAGGCCCCCGAAAGCGGTTGGTCGAGCCCGCTTGTCGTCGCATCCCTTGTGGGCGCTGCACTGCTGGCCGCCCTGTTCGTGGTGGTCGAAATGCGAGTCGCGCGGCCGATGCTCGATTTGTCCCTGTTCCGCTATCCGCGTTTCGTTGGCGTGCAGGTGCTACCGATTGCGACCTGCTACTGCTACATCGTGCTGCTCGTCGTGCTGCCACTGCGTTTCATCGGTGCCGACGGCTACAGCGAGATCGACGCCGGCTTGCTGATGCTCGCGCTGTCTGCTCCCATGCTCGTTGTGCCGCTTGTCGCCGCGCTGCTAACGCGCTGGATGTCTGCTGGCGTCATCTCGGGCATCGGCTTGTTGATCGCCGCGGTCGGCCTGTATTGGCTGAGCGTTGCATTACGCGACGGCGCGAGCCCGACCGCGATCGCGCCATTGCTCACGATTGGCATTGGCGCCGGGATGCCCTGGGGATTGATGGACGGACTGTCAGTGAGCGTCGTGCCGAAGGAGCGCGCCGGGATGGCGACGGGCATATTCAGCACCACCCGCGTCGCGGGAGAATGCATTGCACTCGCCATGGTGAACGCAATTCTGGCGGCGCTCACGCGGGCACGCGTGTTGTCGGCCATGAAGCCAGAGGCGATGTCCGCCACAGTATCCGAAGCTGCCGCGCGACTCGCTGCGGGCGATATCGAGCGAGCATCGGTGTTGCTCCCCGCCTTGTCGCGAGTCACGCTGCAGCACATTTATTCCGACGCGTTCGGTCATCTGCTTGGAGGGTTGACTGTCGTCACGCTGCTCTGTGCGATTGCGGTATTAGCGTTTCTGAGCCGCGTTCGCACGGACGACGAACCGTCGGCGGACCGCGTGCGGTCGCGTGTGCCGGCGTGCGAGCGGGAACACGCTTGACTTATTTGACGTAGAGACCCAACGGTGAATGGTTGCCCGACGCTTAAACTCGTCGATTTCTTTGAGGGGGATGCGATAGGGGGCAAGACAAATTCTAGCGGTAGCGCAGCGGACCAAAGACCGGAACGCAGGCGATTCTGGACACGTTTCGGAAAATCGCGCGCACTCAAATGACGGCGCCGCGCCCACAGATTTCATTGCCCTGCGTTGGAGAAGTCGTCCCGAGTCTGGCAATCATACGGAAGTCTCGCGTAACGTAAGCCGTCGGCATTTGACGCACGGGGTCATCTGCCATACCGCAAGCCGGATCGCTAGCACGACGATTCCGATGAGGGCGACTGGAGCCCACTGCGGATCAAATGCACTTGGACTACTTGTATCCAGTGGCGTACCGCGAAGGTGTTTTTTCGACTATCCAGTAGCTTTTTCTGGACGTCAAAGCCTGGCGCAGAGGATAGCGCCAAGCCCGAGTGCGAACTGAAGCCAAAGCCAGCGGCCGCTCATAAATGGCCCATCGACCGTGCCACGGGTTTGAGCTAGTCCGGTTTGTGGAGCGTGATAGACGAGTCAGCCCGCGCGCGACGAAATACGATACCAATCTTGTAGAACGCCGAGAAGTGAGCGAGACCAGGCCTGGCGACTTGTCGTTCGCCTGCGATCACGTATTTGGCCCGATAGGGCTATTCGAATTGCTGCTTAACGTCGTCGCACCGAGCGATGTTCTGTCGAGATACATCCAACGCGTCTCCGATTGTTTTCAAGCGTTCAATGAGCGCCACTGGTCACGAGCGTCAGTGAGTCGAAAAAGCTTGCGACGCCGAGGTAAACACGAAAACGTTTGCAACGGGGCTTTCGGCCTGGTTGCGTCATACATGTTTCATTAGAGGGATTTCTTTAATTAATGACTTTAACGAAAACGACATAAACACGCATTAGCGTGCTGGTTTTCCTGTTTAACGGGCAGTCTAGTCATGCATCCCGCGCTCGCGCAGTTTCGTCGCCCCGGTGTCCCTGGAAGCCCACGTTGCGCCGGAGATTTGTGTCAGGACGTTCCGACCATCGACGCGGCCGATTCGAACGCTGCGGCTATGGAAATCTTTTATGCGCGTCGTGACATGGTGAGTCTCGCCGTGGTGGAAGGCGAGCGGCCCATCGGACTAATTAATCGCGACATTTTCCTGTCGGAAATGAGCAAGCCGTTTCACCGCGAGTTGTACAACAAGAAAAGCTGCATCGCATTCATGGACAAGGAGCCGCTGATCGTCGAAGCACACATGAGCATTGAGGCGCTTACGTTCAAGACGGTCGAGGCAGGTGAAAAGGCGTTGTCGGATGGCTTCATCGTGACGCGCTCAGGGAGCTTCGTTGGACTTGCGAGCGGGTTGCAACTGTTGGGCGCCGTCGCGGAAATGCAGGCGGAGAAAAACCGGCAGATTATGCAGAGCATCGAATATGCGAGTGTGATCCAGCAGGCGATGCTGCGTGCTTCGCGCGATACGCTATCCACGACGTTACCGGATGCCGAACTGATCTGGGAACCGCGCGATGTCGTGGGCGGCGACTTCTATCACTTCGCGTCGTTCCACGATGGATGGTTCGGCGCGACCGCCGACTGTACCGGCCACGGCGTGCCGGGCGCCTTCATGACGCTGCTTGCATCGGCCTCTCTCTCGCAGGCACTCGAGCGGATCGGACCGCGCGATCCCGCCGCGCTCCTTGCCGCCGTCAATCGCAACGTCAAGGGCTTGCTGGGGCAGGTGCACGGCGAAGAGGGCGAGTCGCCGCAATCCGACGACGGCCTCGATGCCGCCTTCTTCTGGTTCGACTCTGCGCAGCGTCAACTCCATTTCTCCGGTGCACGGATCGCGCTGCACGTACTGCGTCCCGAGGCAAGTCACTTCGAAAGCATTGCAGGCGATCGCGTGGGCGTCGGCTACGTCGACAGCCTCGCCGATTACACCTGGGCGTTGAATACCGTCGCGCTGCCTGTAGGCAGCTTGCTATTCGTCTCGACGGACGGACTGATCGACCAGATTGGCGGTCCGCGAAAGATTGCTTTTGGGAAGCGACGCGCACTCGATCTTATCGTCGAGCACCGTGCACAACCGCTCGCCGCGATATCGGCAAATCTGCAACGCGCGCTGGCGGATTGGCAGGGCGCGCAGTCGCGTCGCGATGACGTCACCCTCTTTTTTGCACGCGTATAAGGTAGTCAATGAACATGTTTGAACTTTCCGATCAGGACGGCGCATTCTTCGAACTTGCTCGACGGCGAAACCTGATTTTCTATCACAAGGGTTATTTCTCCCACAGCATTGTCGCGGCGATGAGCGAAGTCGTGAAGCTTCAACTTGAAGTGGCCGGAATCAGCGCGCCGACCCGCCGCAAATTGTTCTCGTCCTTTATCGAAATCTCGCAGAATATCGTCCACTATTCTTCCGACGCGCTCGTCGAAGGATGGGACAAGGGCGGCGCGATCCGTGAGGGCGCGGTGTGCATCACCACTGAGAACGAGCGTCATCTGATGTTGTGCGTGAATCCCGTGGCGACGACCGCGGTCGACGGACTGCGTGAGAGGCTGGAGCCGTTGCGCAGCATGTCGCTGGAAGAGATCAAGCAGGCGTACAAGCACTCGCTGCGTGCCGAGACGCCAGAAGAAAGCAAAGGTGCGGGACTCGGGTTTCTGACGATGGCTCGCGATGCGAGCGCGCCGCTCGAATTTGCGTTTCATCCGCGTGTCGATGCGCCGGAGACCACGCTGTTTTGCCTCAAAACCATAATCTGAGAGGGACGAGTACGCGCCATGGATAATTTTTATATTGCGGCCACGACGACCTCGCCGGAAGTCGATTTTCGATTCGATCAGAACGTACTCACGCTTCGAGGCGAGTCTTATCCGGAGAATGCGGCAGCGTTCTATGCCCCGATCATCGAACAGCTTCGCGCTTACCTTGCTGCTTGTGACGATACGGCTATTGCCGTGGATGTCACGCTGACTTACTTCAACAGTTCAAGCACCAAGATGCTGTTTAGTGTGTTCGATGCATTGGACGAGGCGGCGTCGTCGGGAAATCGCGTGCTGGTGAACTGGTATCGGGACGCCGAAGACGAAACCATTCTCGAATTTGGCGAGGAATTGCAGGCCGATTTTACGGCGATCCAGTTTTCCGATTGTCCGGTTGCAACGTAAGGACGGCCACAGTGGGTTTGAATTTCTCTATGAACGCGCCTTCGAACGACGCGCCGGATCTATTCCAGAACGAGAGCGACGCGCTGGAGAAGGCGCGCACGATCCACGCACAAATCGACGCAAATGAATGCCGGCTGGCGCTAGGTGAGTTGATCGGCCATTTTGAGCGGCTGATGCGCGAGACGCGTCGGCTGATCGGACGCAGCGACCGTGCAGAGCGAGAGATGCAGGCGCTCACGCATCAGTTGCAATATCGTGCGACGCACGATGCGTTGACCGATGTACTGAACCGCAGCGCGGTGATCGAGCGTACGAGCAAGGCATTGCGCGCCGGTCAGGCGGTGATGATCCTCCTCGACATCGACGAGTTCAAGCGCGTCAACGACGATTTCGGTCATCCAGTTGGCGATGCGGTAATCCTCGGTATTGTCGACTGCTTGCGACGTATCGTAGGCGAGCGAGGGGTGATCGGGCGTGTTGGTGGTGAGGAATTTACCGTGTTGTTACCGGGATACGAACTCGCCCGTGCGCTTCAGCTAGCGGATGAAATGCGAATCGCGATTGCGAGCCTCGTTTTCGCGGCACCGGTTGACCGTCGCATCACAGCCAGCTTTGGTGTTAGTTTCAATCCGGCCGGCACCGATTTCGACACCGCTTACGGAGTGGCGGACTCAGCGTTGTATAAGGCGAAACGGGGCGGCCGCGATCGTGTGGAATTCGCCGATCCGAGCATGTAGGCGTTCGAAGCCTTCGAGCACGTTGAGAGCGACTAGCTCTGCAGCACGCCTGTCGTCGGGCGATTCTCGCGACGACATGGATGCCGGCGCTACTGAGGACGCGTTTGTGCTCCCCGACACGGGTCTGCCGGATCCGCCGGCACCCAAGGGAAGCAAGCCGGGACGTAAGCCGGGAGCGCTTAGGTATGTCCGTGCTGCGCGCACGCACTGCACCGCATGGGCGAAGATGTCAGCGAACAGTTGCATATCGAAGTAAAGGCCTCCGTGCTTCAGCACGTGCGCTTCAACTATGCATGCCGCCACTGCGAGCGCCACGCGGAGCGCACGCCGGTAATCACTGCACCGATGCCCACCCAGCCGTTGCCGGACCGCAATGCGCTGCCCGAATAACGAATCCATGAGCAGATGTTTTAACGTGCTCTTTCGTTGTCTCGGCGCGCGTTCGTCCGTCATCTACCCCCGTCCCCAGACCGTTTATCACTAGACCAAAGCTTGCCGACAATCATCAATGACGTTTGCGAGCAGCCTTGTTTCGTAATTGACGTCGTCGGCCGCAAGCAATTCCACAACCGCTTCTTTCGCCCAACCTGCGTAAGCGCCCGGTCATCCCGTCTTGAGTTGCATTGAAGGTCTTGGGAGCATCGTGTCCACTTAAATAGGTGGACACGTGAACACTAGCGAAGACAGCGAACCGAAGCAACGCGCACTCACGCAGGAGCAGCTCGCAGGTCTGGTGGTGGGTCTGCCGTGGCAGCGCATCGGCCCGAACGGTGTGATCCGCGTCGTATGACGACGGCAAGGGCGCAAACAGTTACGCGCGCTCGCCGTGCAACTGATGGCCCAGGTCGAGGACAGGGACCGCGAGATCCGGGAGAAGACACGTGAGGTCGACGAGAGGCAACGGGAGCTGCATTACCGGCAGACCCGTATCGACCAGTTGACCCACGAGATCTCGATCCTCAGACGCCAGCAGTTCGGCCGGCGCAGCGAACCGGTTTCGGGGCGTTTTCGTCGGGCGCACGCGCCGCGCGCACGGGTCGCAATCCGCAGACCGGCGCGGAGATCCAGATCGCTGCAGCGAAGACAGTGAAGTTCACGACGTCCCCGGCGCGCTGCGCGCGTGTTGCATCGGCTCATCCTCACGGCGACCCGCACGAATGAGGTGCGTTTTGCGCGGGCGGGGGAGTTTGACCTCTCCGCCCGCACATGGTCAATTCCTGGAGATCGCACCAAGAGCGGGCGGCCGCTTCGTGAGGAGATTGTGCGGGACGTCAACGGTCGTCGCAAGCACGCCGCTACCCATAAACCGCTTTAAAATCATCGATCTACAGGGCACCGATGGAAGAAGTTGGAACGACCCGGAAAGCCCTTGTGGCGGAAGGCAGCCGGAGTCGAACCGACCAAGGAGTGTCTGACACCCCTTACTGGGTTTGAAGCCCAGCCGCACCACCAGATACGAATGCCTTCCTTCGATGCATGGACAACGGGCACTACCTTGACGCGCGCTCGCTTAAAGCAGATCGGCGAGACGGCTATCGGGACGCAGCATATGCAGATCACGTTGAAATCGAGTATACCCAACGCGATCGAAGAACTCCAGAATCTGGATCGCGCGCTTGCGTCCCAATCCGGTTGCATCGCGGAACGTCGATGCGCCCAACGCGCCGCCGTGCGATCCCGCAAGCGCAGCAACCATCGAAGCCAGTTCGTGTACCACGTCGCGGTGGTAAAACAGATCGCGCACCACCTGATAAACAGCACCCTGCCGCGCGAGTTTGCGCATCAGTACACGCACGTTCTCTTCGGGTGCGCTCGTCGTTTTCGCGAGATCGCGGACCCACGGTGGATCGAAACGTCCGGCCGCACTCAACGGCAATACTGCCTTCGCAAGCGCTTCTTCCGTCGCGTCGAGCGCCACTGCGTGAGTGGGCAAATGCAGCCACGGACCGCTTCGTACGACGACACCATCGGCGACCAGCGTATCGATCAACGCTCGCCACAACGCGTCCGGCACCAGCGGCACGGCAATCCGGCGCAACCGCGCGACGTCCGGTCCCTGTTCGTCGGGCCAGCGCGCGTGAAACTGCTGCAACGTCTCGGCGACGTGCGTCTGCAAACGCGTCCAGTGCGCGCTGAGAATCACTAGCGCGTCGTCGGCAGTCTTGCCGTGCAATGGAATCGCAATCGCCGATTCCGGCAAGCTCAGCGCGTCGGCCGGCAAGCCGGTCAGATGCAGCAGCGTCGAGCGTAACAAGCCGCGCGGCGCGGTGTCCAGCAGCGGCTCCAGCGTGCCTGCATCGAGCCACGCACGTAACGCATCGAGCCACGCCCGTCGCTCGGGCGTGCGTCGCTTGCGCGGCGGGCCGAATGGATCGAGCACACGTCCACCGCCGACGGTACGCGTCGCCTGCGGATTGCGCACGATAAAACGATCGCCCGGCACCGCGCACACGGGCGCGTCGAACACCAGTTGCACGCGCGCCGACTGACCCGGCGCCAACGTGCCGCCATCGAGCAACGCAACATGCGCGACCCGATGCGTCGTGCCGAGATGCACGTGCAGCGGGCTCCAGTGCTGCAACGTGAGTCCTGCATCGTCGAGCAGGCTCAACTCGACATCGAGCCGCTCCGACGTCGCAGCAAGGCGCGGATCGACGATCCAGTCGCCACGCGCAATCGCTTCCTTGTCGATACCGGTGAGGTTCAATGCACAGCGCTCGCCTGCACAACCGGTTTCGGTGGCGCGGCCTTGCGCGTGAACGCTGCGCACGCGTACCGCTTTACCGGCGGGCGCGAGCAGCATCGTGTCGTTGCTGTTCACGCGACCGGCGAACGCGGTGCCGGTGACGATCGTGCCTTGTCCCGCAAGCGTAAACACGCGATCCACCGCGAGCCGGAACAATCCGTCGTCGCGACGCGTTTGCCAATGTGCGGCCGCGTCGCGCAGACAGGCGTTCAATTGCGCGACGCCGGCGTCGCCGGTTTGCGTGGCGTTGGTGTCGAAGCACGGCGCATCGGCAAACGGCGTCGACGCGAGCCACGCGGCGATGTCCGCGCGTACCTGCGCGACACGTTCGGCGTCGACCCGGTCGGTCTTCGTCAACGCGATCGCGCCGCGCGTCACGCCGAGCAGTTGCAGGATCGCGAGATGCTCGCGGGTTTGCGGCATGATGCCGTCGTCGGCCGCGATCACGAGCAGCGCGAAATCGATGCCGCATGCGCCTGCTGCCATCGTATGCACGAGCTTTTCGTGGCCGGGGACGTCGATCACGCCCAGCACTTCGCCGTTCGCCAACGGCGTGTACGCATAGCCGAGTTCGATCGAAATGCCGCGCGCTTTCTCTTCCTTCAGACGGTCGGTATCGACGCCCGTCAGTGCGCGAACCAGCGTGGTTTTGCCATGATCGATATGACCGGCGGTGCCGACGATCATGCGCGCAACTCCGTTTCCTGCTTCGCGAATTGCGCGACGAATTGCGCCGCGAATGCGGCTTCGTCGGCGGCTTCGAGACAGCGCAGGTCGAGCCGCAACGCATCGTCCGCAATGCGTCCGATGACCGGGCGCGGCAATTCACGCAGGGCTTTTTCGAGCTTCATCAACATCCGTCCATTTCTTTTTCCCGTCGCAGCACGCACGACCAGACCGTAACTCGGCAGTTGATCGACGGGCAATGCGCCGCTGCCGATCTGGCTGAACATCGGTTCGGACGTCACGTTAAAAGTGTCGCCGAGCGCCTGGTGCACGACCGGACGCAGCCGATCCGCCGCAGCTTGCATGTCCGCCATCGGACGCGTCAATAGTCTGAGCGTGGTCAGTCGTTCGCGCAGCAACTCCGGCGCGCGGTACAACTGCAGCACGGGTTCGAGCGCGGCCAGCGTCAACTTGCCGACCCGCAGCGCGCGTTTCAACGGATGCTTCTTGATTTTGCGGATCAACTCCGCATTGCCGACGATCAATCCGGCCTGCGGACCGCCCAATAATTTGTCGCCGCTAAAGGTGACGAGATCCGCACCGGCTTCCACGGTTTGACGCACGGTCGGCTCGCCAGGCAAACCCCACTGCGCCAGATCGACCAGCGTGCCGCTGCCGAGATCCACCGCGACCGGCACGCCGCGCGCACGCGCCAGCGGCGCGAGTTCATCCAGCGCGACGCTCTTCGTAAAGCCGTGAATCGCATAGTTGCTGCAATGCACTTTCATCAGCAACGCGGTACGGGGATCGATCGCATCTTCGTAGTCTTTCAGATGCGTGCGATTAGTCGTGCCGACTTCGCGCAGCTTCGCGCCCGCGCGCGACATGATGTCGGGAATCCGGAACGCGCCGCCGATCTCGACGAGTTCGCCGCGCGACACGATCACTTCTTTCTTCGATGCGAGCGCGGACAGTGTCAACAACACCGCCGCCGCATTGTTGTTGACGACCGTGGCGGCTTCGGCGCCCGTAAGTTCGCAGATGAGGTCGTCGATCAGGTCGTCACGATCGCCGCGACGGCCGGTGGCGAGATCGAATTCGAGGTTTGCGGGACGCGTCATCGTATCGATGACGGCGCGCACGGCTTCGTCGGGCAATAACGCGCGACCGAGGTTTGTATGCAGCACCGTGCCGGTCAGGTTGAACACCGTGCGCAGACGGCTTTGCGAGCGCGCGGCAAGCGTGCTCGCGGCTGACGCGACGATCTGCGCTTCGTCTGCGGGCGGGGCGGTGCCGGACGCGCCTGCTTGCAGCGAGCGTCTTAGCGCATCGAGTGCCGCGCGCACCGCATCGACTACTTGCGTGCGTCCGTATTGCTCGACGAGCGGACGCGCCGCCGCGGACGCGACGACTTTTTCGACAGCCGGCACCCGTGCCAGCAACGCATTGAGTTCACTGCCCGACACTTCGCTCACCCGCTGTTTCTCCGTGTTTTATGCATCGTCCGACGGCACTTCGGGCCACAGCAGCGGATTGGGCGCGGCGCGCTGATAACCGGCCTCGTTCATCAACAGATCGAGCGTGAGGCTGGCGAGGTCATCGGCGAGCGGTTCGAAGTCGTAGTCTTTTTCCTGATAGCCGATCTTACGATAGGTGTGGCATTCATCGCACGACTCGGCTTTGAGCGCGGGATTACCGCCGTCGATGCCATGATAGGCGATCCCTTTGGTCGAGTCGCAATTCGAGCATTTGGCGCGGACCATATGCCATTCGCTGGCGCACAGGCCGCATTGCAGATAGCGCAATCCCGCTTGCGATCCACCGACGCGCACGACGCTTGCAACGGGCAGGCTGCCGCAAACCGGGCAGACGCCGGGTTCGACGTAGGGCACGTCGCGGGCGTTGATGCAGCACGCGAGGTCGGTCCAGACCACTTGCAACGCGGCCATGATGAATGGCGCGGTCGCCGGATCGATTTCGTTGTAGCGATGCGCGAGCATCGCGTCGGCTTGCGCGTCGAGTTGCGGATCGGTTTTTTCGCGGATCGAGTCGATTACGCGGGCGAGTGCCGGCGTGACAGCGCCGCCCGCTTCTACCTTATCCAGCAGACGATGGAGGACAGTTTGCCAGCCGGTCGTTTCGCGAAATGGCGAGAGCGCGGGGATGAGCGGCATCGAGTGCTGTTGCGCGGTGGCGAGTTGGTCTGCCGACGGCAATTCCGTTTCGAGGCCGGCTAGCAGTTGATGCTGGGCATCGGCGACTGTCGACATCAGGCGGATGTAGCCGCCGATGGGACTGCCGGTGGATTGAGTGCGTAAGCGCGCTGCTCGCGCGGAGAAGGTCGTTGCGCGGGATGGGAGGGCGATGCGCGGAATGGCGGTGTGGTCCAGGGATTCGATTTCGCCTGGGTCGAGGATTCGGTTGGGCACTTGCTTTTTCCTGGTTTTTAACTGGATAAGGTTTTGGGTTTTTTGCTTTTTGGTTTTTTCTGGGTGTGCTTGCGGTGATGTGGTTGTCCCGTGTTCGCGTCGGTTTGCCTGGTTCGTCCCTGTGCGGGACCGCACCTACTTTTCTTTGCTCGCGCAAAGAAAAGTAGGCAAAAGAAAGCGCGTTTACACCGACACTCCGTAGCGAGTGGCGTCCTCTCAGAACGGGTAGTGGAGTTGCCGCACCGCATGTCTTGGTGACAAGGCAATCATTCGTTCCGGCTGTTCGCTCCGCGACAGCCGACGGGCACAGCCCCGTCTTTATCTCTTGGCGCTCTTCGCGCCCCGAACTCCGTCCGTCATAACACCCATTTTCCTGGCAAGCGCCGGTCCGTTCTCGCGCGCAAAATTCCTGGCAACCTGGAACGTCGAAACCATCGTGAATGCGGGTGAATTCCGTGGCGCAAACCGGGCCTTGAGTCGGACGCTGGAACGGGCGTGAACGCAGGCGATGGGCGTGGCGAAAACCGGCCTTTGGTCCGGGCGTCGGAACCGTCGAAACGGCGTGCAAGTGACGTAGCGCAAATGGGTTTTTGAAGTGGGCGACCGCCGCAAAGCGGGCGGGATGTGCGGGCGCGGGCCACCACGCCAGGCGGTGCGGCAACTCCAAACGTGCGCGGTCCACTACCCGAAAATTACTAGACGCCACTCGCTACGAAGCGCGAGGTAAACGCGCTTTCTTTTGCCTACTTTTCTTTGCGCGAGCAAAGAAAAGTAGGTGCGGTCCCGCACAGGGACGATCCAGGCAAACCACCGTGAAAACGGGACAACCACACCCACAACAACAAACCCAAAACCCTACTTAACAACCTCCTTAAACCACTTAGGATGATGCTTCCTAGCCCACCCCAACGTCACCGTCCCCCTCGTCATCGCCCCGATAGAACCTTTAATCCAAAGCCCGGCATAAACATGCACCACAATCCCCATAATCAAAACAAACGCCGCCACCGCATGAACAACAGAAGCGAGCCGGATCACACCAACAGGAAAGTAGAAAGAGAAGTAAGCACGCCAGATCACCACACCGCTGCAAAGCAGCAACACCAGACACAACACCATCACAAAGAATAGCAGCTTCTGCCCGGCGTTATACCGCCCAATCTCCGGCAGATTCTCCTCCCGATTCGCAAGCACATCGTCGATCTGTTTCAGCCATTGAATGTCCTCGCGTTCGAGATAATTGTGATGCCAGAACCGCAGCGCAAGAATCATGAACGATACGAACATCACCACCCCGACGAACGGATGCAGGATCCGCGTCCACTGCCCGCCGCCAAATAGATTCGTCAGCCAGAACATCGACGGATGAAACAACGCCAGCCCCGATAACGCCAGCAACACAAACGTAATCGCGGTGATCCAGTGATTCGTGCGCTCGTTCGCCGTATAACGCACGATCAGATTCGGGTTCGGGTCTTCATGCTTCATCTGTCCACTCCCTGCGTTCGCCCCGGATACGGCGCGCTTCTTCCTGCGCGTCCAGTTCTTCGTCCGGCGTGACCTCGTTCGGTCCCACCCGCGTGTAATGGAAGAACCCGCTCAACGCGGCCAGCGCTATCCCGGCAACGGCCAGCGGCTTCGCGATGCCCTTCCACAACCGCACCATTGGACTGATCCGCGGATTGTCCGGCAAGCCGTGATACAGCGAAGGCTTGTCCGCGTGATGCAGCACATACATCACATGCGTGCCGCCGACGCCCGCCGGATCGTAGAGTCCCGCATTCGCGAAACCCCGTTCCTTCAGATCCTCGATGCGCTCGGCCGCGTGCTCCTTCATGTCCTCCTTCGTGCCGAAGACAATCGCGCCGGTCGGACAGGTCTTCACACACGCGGGCTCCTGTCCGACGGCGACACGGTCCGAACACAGCGTGCACTTGTACGCCCGATGATCCTTCTTCGAAATGCGCGGCACGTTGAACGGGCAGCCGGTCACGCAATACCCGCAGCCAATGCAGTTTTCCTCGTGAAAATCGACGATGCCATTCGTGTACTGCACGATCGCACCCGGCGACGGACACGCCTTCAGACAGCCCGGGTCCTCGCAGTGCATGCAGCCGTCCTTGCGGATCAGCCACGACAGATCGCCCGCGTCGTTCTCGTGCTCGGAGAAACGCATCACCGTCCACGATTCCGGCGACAGGTCGCGCGGATTGTCGTAAACGCCGATGGTGTCGCCGATCTCGTCACGCAGATCGTTCCACTCCATGCACGCGGTCTGACACGCCTTGCAACCGATGCACTTCGTGACGTCGATCAGCTTGGCGACGGTTCCCGTTACCGGCGTCCGTGCAACCGGCGGTTGCACGGTGGTGGCCGACAGGCGCTTGATATCCAGTGATTGCAGTGCCATGAGCCTCCCTTTATGCCTTCTCGACCTTCACCAGGAACGACTTGAATTCCGGTGTCTGCGAATTCCCGTCGCCCACGACCGGCGTCAACGTATTGGCGAGGTAGCCCGGCTTGGTCAAGCCCTTGAACCCCCAATGCAACGGAATACCGACGTGCTGCACCTTCTTGCCGTCGATCATCAGCGGCTTGATCCGTTTGGTCACCAACGCCACCGCGATGATGTGTCCGCGATTGCTCGACACCTTCACGCGATCGCCCGCCACCACGCCGACCTCCTTCGCGAGGTCTTCCCCGATCTCGACGAACTGCTGCGGCTGCACGATCGCGTTCAGCCGCGCGTGCTTGGTCCAGAAATGGAAGTGCTCGGTCAGACGATATGTGGTCGCGGCGTGCGGGAAATCCGCCGCCTTGCCGAACGCGGCGCGGTCGTCCGGGAACACGCGCGCGGCCGGATTACTGGTCACGTTCGCGTTCTGCGGATGCAGCGGGTTGTAGCCGAGCGGCGTTTCAAACGGCTCGTAGTGCTCGGGGAACGGGCCTTCGGCCATGCCGTCGCGAGCAAAGAAACGCGCGACGCCCTCGGGGTTCATGATGAACGGACCCATTCCGTTTTCCGGTGGCTCGTCGGCCTTAAAGTCGGGAATGTCCGGCCCGGTCCACGCTGAACCGTTCCAGCCGATCAGCTTGCGGGTCGGATCGAACGGCTTGCCCTGCAAATCCGCGGACGCGCGGTTATACAGAATCCGCCGGTTCGCGGGCCACGCCCACGCCCAGCCGAGCGTCTGGCCGATACCGGTCGGGTCGGCGTTGTCGCGACGCCCCATCTGGTTGCCCGCCTGGGTCCACGCACCGCAGAAAATCCAGCAACCGCTCGCGGTCGAACCGTCGTCCTTCAGTTGCGCGAAACCGGACAACTGATCGCCCTTCT
Source organism: Paraburkholderia sp. (assembly GCF_028283785.1). Classification (GTDB taxonomy): domain Bacteria; phylum Pseudomonadota; class Gammaproteobacteria; order Burkholderiales; family Burkholderiaceae; genus Paraburkholderia. Next base: position 505,134 of record NZ_JAPWKB010000005.1, read on the forward strand.
TCACCAGCACCTTGGTCGGATCTTTCGGGTCGGTCAGATCGGCAAGCGCGCGGCCGTTGAACTCCATTGCGAGTTCTTCGGGCGTCGGACTCTGCGGATTCGCGTACGGCCAGCTCAGCTTGACGATCGGATCGGGATACTTGCCGCCCTGTTCCTGATACGCGTTACGCATCCGCAGAAAAATGCCCGACATGATTTCCAGATCGCTTTTCGCCTGCCCGGGCGGCTCGGCGCCTTGCCAGTGCCATTGCAGCACACGGCTCGAACTCACCAGCGAACCGCGTTCCTCCACGAAACAACTGGTGGGCAACCGGAATACTTCGGTTTGGATTTTCGATGAATCGACGTCGTTGTACTCGCCGTAGTTCTTCCAGAATTCGGAGGTTTCGGTGGCGAGCGGGTCCATGATGACGAGCCATTTCAGCTTCGCCAGGCTCGCCGTGGACTTCGCCTTGTTAGGCGCGGCCGCGAGCGGATTGAAGCCCTGGCAGATGTAGCCGTTCATCTTGCCTTGATGCATCAGCTCGAACTGCTGCAACAGGTCGTACGGTTTGTCGAGCTTCGGCAGATAGTCGAAACCGAAGTTGTTGTCGGCGGTGGCGTTGTCGCCCCACCACGACTTCATGAAGCTGACATGGAACGCGCGATAGTTCTTCCAGTAGCTCAGCTGGTTCGGCCGTAACGGCTGCGCCGCGCGTTTCTTGATGTACGCGTCGAAGTCCTGTTCGGCTTCGGTCGGCAAGGTCATGTAGCCCGGCAGCAGGTTCGACATCAGACCGAGATCGGTCAATCCCTGGATGTTCGAGTGACCGCGCAATGCGTTCATCCCGCCGCCCGCGATGCCGATATTGCCGAGCAGCAATTGCACCATTGCGCCGGTGCGGATCATTTGCGCGCCGACCGAGTGATGCGTCCAGCCGAGTGCGTAGAGAATCGTGCCGGCACGACCGGGCACCGCCGTGGTCGCCAGCATCTCGCAGACCTTCAGGAATTTTTCCTTCGGCGTGCCGCAACTCTTTTCGACCATTTCCGGCGTGTAGCGCGCGTAGTGCTGCTTCAGCAGGTTGTACACGCAACGCGGATCCTGCAAGGTCGGATCGACCTTCACATAGCCGTCGTCGCCGCGCTCGTAGTCCCACGTGGATTTGTCGGGATAGCCGTGCTTGTCCGCGTTATAGCCGGAGTACAGACCGTCGTCGAACGCGAAATCCGCGCGCACGATAAACGGGAAGTCCGTGTAGTTCTTCACGTACTCGTGCTGGATCTTGTCGTTCGTCAGCAGGTAATTGATCACCCCGCCAAGGAAGACGATATCGCTGCCGGTGCGGATCGGCGCGTAGTAGTCGGCGACGGAAGCGGTGCGGGTAAAGCGCGGGTCGACAACGATCAGGCGCGCCTTGCGGTGCGCCTTCGCTTCGGTGACCCACTTGAAACCGCACGGATGCGCCTCGGCCGCATTGCCGCCCATCACCAGGATAACGTCCGCGTTCTTGATGTCGACCCAATGGTTCGTCATCGCTCCACGGCCAAACGTCGGGGCAAGACCTGCCACCGTCGGACCGTGTCAGACACGCGCCTGGTTGTCGAAACCGAGCATCCCCATACTGCGGATGGTTTTGTGCGTCAGATACCCCACTTCGTTACTACCGGCCGATGCGGCAAGCATGCCGGTGGTCAACCATCGGTTGACCTTCTTGCCGTCTTCGGTAGTCTCGACGAAGTTCGCGTCGCGATCGTCCTTCATCAGCTTCGCGATGCGGTCGAGCGCGTCGCCCCACGCGATGGGCTGCCAGTGGTCCGAACCCGGCGCGCGATACTCGGGCATCGTCAGACGGCTCGGGCTGTGGATGAAGTCGATCAGGCTCGCACCCTTCGGGCACAAGGTGCCGCGATTGACCGGATGATCGGGGTCGCCTTCGATGTGGATGATGCTCGACGTGGCGTTCTTCGCGCCGTCGCCGAGGCCGTACATCAGGATCCCGCAACCGACCGAGCAATACGGGCACGTGTTGCGGGTTTCAGTGGTGCGCGCCAGTTTGTACTGCCGGACTTCGGCAAGCGCGTTGTCCGGAGAAAAGCCCATCAGGGCTAGACTCGACCCGGCCAGCGTGGATGCCGTGACCTTCAGAAACTGGCGGCGAGACATTTGCAGCATGACCGCCTCGTCGTTTTGTAGTGATGTGGGGACAACAGGTACAAGAGAAAGTATATGACGTTCTTTAACGTTGCAATCCGTCGCGTGCCGCTTGCGCGAACGCTTTTTTTCAACGGGCACGGCCCTTGCGCAAGCTTGCGGAAAGAAGACCCGACAGCCGTTGCGCGGGTCGGTAAATCCTCTCAACAGGAACACTCGTCATGAACATCGACACACTGTCCGCCGACAAGATCGAAGGGGTCGCCCGCAAGCAGGCGTCCTGGGCGATGGGCGCGTTTTCCAAATTTTCCGAAGACCGATGCGCGGCAATGGCCGCGAGCATCGCGTTTTACGCGGCGTTCTCGCTCGCGCCGACGCTCGTGATGGTGATCGCGGTGGCGGGCTGGTTCTTCGGCGCGGAAGCGGCTCGCGGCGAACTGTTCGACCATATCCACGGATTGCTCGGCAACGAAGCGGCGGCCGGCGTGCAGACCATCGTGCAGAACGCGCACCGTAGCGGCGACGCGGGCGGCATCGCGGCGATCATTTCGTTCACGATGCTCGCGATCGGTGCGTCGGCAACCTTCTCGTCATTGAACAGCGCGCTGAATATGGTGTGGCCGGTGACGGGGCCGCGCACCTCCAGCGTGATCGCACTGGTGCGGGTCCGGCTGATCTCGTTCGGCCTCGTGCTCGGCGTCGCGTTTCTGCTGATCGTGTCGCTCGTGCTCGATACGGCGATCACCTTTATCGGCAACATGCTGTGGGGCGATACGCAATACGTGATCATCGGCAATCTGCTGCAACTGGGTGTCGGCTTGCTGGTGCTCGCATGTGCGTTTGCAGCACTGCTCAAATTCCTGCCGGACGCGCGCGTGCTGTGGCGTGACGCGATGGTCGGCGGGATCGTCGCGGCCTTGCTGTTTTCGGCGGGCAAGAAACTGTTCGCGTTGTACCTGGCGCATGCGGGGATGGCCAACTCGTTCGGCGCGGCCGGGTCGCTGGCGGTGTTGTTGATGTGGCTGTACTTCTCGGCGGCGGTGCTGCTGCTCGGCGCCGAATTTTCCGCGGCGCGCGGGCGCATGCACGATCCGCGCGGTCAGTGGGGCATGATGCAGTCCGACGCGCCGGCGGGTAGCCGCGCGAAGATCGCATCGGTGCTGGCCGCATCGACGATGAGCAACGTCGGCGCACCGGTACAACCCCGCGCGGCGAGCGTCACGCGACTCGACAACGGCGCGACCGGAACGTCGCCGCCTGCGGCGGCGGACCAGCCGCGTCACCTTTCCGTTGCTGAGATCGCGCGAGCGGCGTTTACAGGCGCCGTCGGTACGCGCAGCGCACCTGCCGTCTCGCCGATGCCCGCGTCCCGCCACGCGGCCGCACAAGCGTCGCAGGCCGTGCGGCAAGCCGCCAGCATGCAAGCGAGCCGCACCGCGAAAGTGATCGATATCGGACGCAAGGTGGCGCGCGTCGAATCGCAGGCGACGCACGCCGCTGCGGTCGGTCTGATCGCGGCAAGCCGCAAGGCAACGGTTGCCGACGCCTATGTGAAGCGTCACCCGTGGGGCTCGGTGCTGCTCGCCGCCGGCGCGGCGCTCGCGGTAACCGCCTTCGCGAAGCGTCGCCCGGTGAACGACGAAGGCAAGCCATCCGAAGCACATTCAAACGGCGGTTTAGGCAGCGCCAGTCACGCTGGAACAGCGGATACCGGCAACGACGCAGCGTGACGCTCGCCGCGCCGGAAAAACACGACCGGGCAGCCATTAGTCACAAGAATAATCGGCTGTCCACCCCCTGAATTTGATTGAATGCGCCCGCAAAATTATCCAGCAGCGCAAGAAACAGCTGACTTTGCAGACAACTAAATTACGTTTCGCTTGAGTTGAGCGTGTCGATTGCAAATGCTGAAATCTCGACTATCAACGAAACAACAATATTGGGGAAACGTCCGTTCGTTATTTCCAGATCGGCAACAATTGCCAGGAAGATTTAGAAACAGGCTTTAGGGCTTGCGTCACTTTTAGGAGACATCCATTTTTTTCAGTTCTTGCCGATAGACACGCCGCGCTATTCTCCGGTCCGCAACAACAAAGCTAATCATCTGCGTGGAGAACTGGATGAAACGAATCGCACTGTCTACCCTCTCGCTTGCACTGCTCGGCGCAGCCGGCGCAGCACATGCACAAAACAGCGTCACCCTGTACGGCCTGATCGATGACTCGATCCAGTACACGCACAACGCCACGACGGCTGGTGCAAACCAGTTCGCCATGGCTTCAGGCAACCTGTCCGGTAGCCGTTGGGGCTTGAAGGGCACGGAAGATCTGGGCGGCGGCCTGAAGACGATTTTCCAGTTGGAAAACGGTTTTGATCCGAACAGCGGCAAACTGGGCCAAGGCTCGCGCATGTTTGGTCGTCAAGCCTATGTTGGCCTGACGGGCGACAGCTGGGGTACGGCAACGATCGGTCGCCAATACGACCCGCTGGTTGACCTGGTTCAAGGCATCACGGCTGACAACTACTTCGGTAGCACGTTCGCAACGGTCGGCGACGTCGACAACTACGACAACAGCTCGCGCACGAACAACGCCATCAAGTACGTCTCGCCGGTCTTCGCAGGCCTGCAGGTCGAAGGTATGTACGCGCTGGGCGGCGTTGCCGGCCAGACGGGTGCAGGCCAGACGTGGTCGGCTGCAGCTGCATACAACAACGGCCCGCTGTCGCTGGCTGCCGGTTACTTCGTTGCACAGAACCCGCGTCCGACGACCGGTCTGCGCACGACCTGGGGCGGCACGTCGGACGGCACGTTCGACGGTTCGAACGTGAACTCGGGCTACATCACGGCGAAGTCGATCAACATCGCTCGCGTTGCAGCTCAGTACGTTGCAGGTCCGTTCACGATGGGCCTGGGCTACAGCAACGCACAGTACAAGGCTGACGCACAATCGGCATTCGGCTCGACCGAGAAGTACAACACCGGACAAGGCTTCTTCAACTATCAGGCAACGCCAGCAATGCTGGTTGGCGTTGGCTATAGCTACACGAAGTCGAGCGGCGACACGGGCGCGACGTACCACCAGGTTTCGCTGGGTGCGGACTACAACCTGTCGAAGCGTACGGACGTGTACCTGGTCGGTGCATGGGCGCACGCAAGCGGTTCGACGCGTGACGGCGACACGACGAGCGCAACGTACCTGCAATCGGTAAGCGCAAGCGCGTCGGTCGGTTCGTACGGCGTGAGCGGCACGAGCTCGCAAGAGATCGTCAGCCTGGGTATCCGTCACAAGTTCTAAACCGGACCTGACGGACAGCTCGCGCAGCACGCTGTCTAAAGCCCGCCACAGGCGAAAGCCGGTGGCGGGCTTTTTTGTTTTTCGCATGATGTGTACGCGTTTCGTCGATGCGCTGATTCGCGATTTCTCTATTCGTGAATGCCGCGGCATGCGATCTCGATCCGGTTTGTTCAATGCGCAGAAATCAATTCGGCCATTTAATCGGTGCGTTCAATCAACCCGGCGAGCCACCGATTATGATCCGGTGAAGCCACCCCGCGCATTCATCGACCACGAAGATCAAGAGAGTTAATAGCAACGCCATTGCGACGGACAGGAAAACAAAGCTCCGCAGTTTTCCGGGTTTGTTCAGATCAGGACGCATCGAGGCTCCGAAGCCCAACTGGCGGGGCATTGAGCGTGTATCGAGGATGTGCGGGCCATCTTCCAGACTGGCTTCAAGGAAGTTATTGTCGAGCTACGCCAACGCAAGCGTCAAGGATTATCGACCGTTGACGAATCTTCAATCAGCAATGAAATTATCACTGAATCGTTAATACTTTTATCGACGACTTAAAATACGGCACTCAATACATGCTCAATATTTCGCGCAGTCCGGCGAAAATTCGCTACGAATAAAAACAGCACGTCTACCGGCATGACAGGCGGTATGACGTGCTGCAGACGTGATTGCGCGCAAAACCATCGCGCCATCGGTGCGACGTCGTGTTAACGCGGCGCGTCGCGACGATCCGACTGCGCGAGCGTTTGGGCCGGCGTCGAATGTCCCGGCGACCCGGCTTCGCCCGGCGCCCGATGCAAAACCGGCGCACGTTCTGCGCGCTGGGCGGGCAGTTCAGTGACCGATTGCCAGTCGGGATCGGGAATCTCGCCGAACACCTGGCGCAGCCGCTCGCCCCACGTGTTGTGGATCATGTTGAAGTACGTATTGTTCTGGTCGATGTTGACGAAACGCGTCACCCGCAGCGAGTCTTTCTCGTAGACCAGCAGATCGAGCGGCAATCCGACCGAAAGATTCGAGCGCAACGTCGAATCCATCGACACCAACGCGCATTTCGCGGCTTCGTCGAGCGGCGTGGCGGGCGTCAGCACGCGATCGATGATCGGCTTGCCATACTTCGCCTCGCCAATCTGGAAGTAAGGATTGACGCTCGACGCCTCGATGAAATTGCCGGCAGCGTACACCATGAACAGGCGCGGCCGATGCGCGGCCTTGCCGCTGCCTTCCGGCGAGGCAATCTGTCCGCCGAGAATAAAACTGCAATTGAAATCGACGCCGAATTCGTTCAACGCCGCGGCTTCGCGCTGATGCACGGTGCGCACCGCGTGACCGACCACGCGCGCGGCGTCGGCCATCGTGGCCGCGTTCCACAGCGTGGCGCGACCCGGCTCATGCGATTCGTCACACAAATCCTGCAAGACCGCCTGGGTCAACGAAAGATTGCCCGCGCCGAGTAGCACGAGCACACGGTCGCCCGGTTGCTCGAAAACCGTCATCTTGCGAGCGGTGCTGATGTGATCCACACCCGCGTTCGTGCGTGTGTCGGACAGGAATACCAGTCCATCGTCTACACACATACCCACACAGTAAGTCATAACTCTTGTCCGTAATACAGCTGAATGCCGCCATTGTAATGGGTTGCGACGTGCCTCTTTTTCTGTGGGCTTGCTTGCGTCTATCTTCTGTATACGGCGGCGGCGAGCGGGACTTAAGCATAGACGGGCGCGACATGACGCGCCCGGACGGAAAACCCTACTGCTGCAACACCGGCGTATTGACCGTCACCGACACATTCAGCTTCTCTTCCAGACCGCCGATCCGGCGACCGCGAACCGGCGCAGCCGCTTCGTAATCACGCGCGACAGCGAGGCGGCAATGGATCTCGCCCGCGAACGCCGCATGCGTGACGTCGACCGATACCCAGCCGTTGTCGAGCCAGACGTCGACCCATGCATGACTCGCGCCGTGCGACACGTCGCCCGGCTCGATGTAGCCGCTGACATAGCGCGCCGGCACGCCGCGCGCGCGGCAGCATGCGAGCATCAGATGCGCGTGATCCTGGCATACGCCGCTACCGAGTTCGAGTGCTTCCGACGCGGTGCTGGTGACTTCGGTGACGCCGGGTTTGTACTTCACGCGCTGCACGATCGCTTCGGCGAGCTGGATCAGGCTACCGGACGTGTTCAACGTCGGCACCGACGCGGCGAGCTCGCGAATTCCCGCGTCGGCTTCGGTGAGGCGTGTCGCGCACGTGAAATGTTCGAGCGGAACGGGACCGGGCGCATCGTTCAGCTGACCGTCGATCAGCGGAAAGGTATCGACCTCGCCGCCGACATGCACGCGGATCTCGCTGTGCGGCTTGTTCAGCACCAGCGTGTGCAGCACGTTGCCGTACGCGTCGAAAGCGGCGTCGAGTTTGCCCGGCACGTCGATACTCCAGCGTCGCACGACTTGCGACGCACCGCTTGCCGGTGTCAGGCGCAGCTGCTGGATCGAATAATGAACGGTCGCTTCATAGCGATACGAGGTGTCATGGCGAATCGTCAGGTACATGAAGAAACTCCGTCAGGCGACCGGCAGCATCAGATAAGTGCGCGCGACCAGGTTGCCCAGTTCGAATACGCGGGCGAGAAACTGCGTCAGGTAAGCGTGCAAACCGCTTTCGAAAATCTGCCGGATGTCCGAGTACAGCAATTCAGCGCGCAGCTTGCCGGCGAACCGCTCGCACTCGTTCGATCCTTGCGTGCGCAGCATCGCGAGATTCGCGCAGACACCTTCCAGCGACGCCAGCAACGAGCGCGGCATCTGCGGATTCAGGATCATCAGCTCGACGACACGCGCGGGCGTCACGACATCGCGATACACCTTACGGTAGATTTCCAGCGCCGACACCGAACTCAGAATGGATGTCCAGTAGTAGAAATCTTCGAGTTGACGCGCGGCGTCGCGCGAATTCGGTTCCGTGTCGGCGAAGCGCACGTCGAGAATCCGCGCGGTGTTATCCGCGCGTTCGAGAAACGTGCCGAGTTGCGTAAAGAAGAACGCGTCGTCCTGCAGCGCGGTGCCGATCGTCACGCCGCGCGACAGATGCGAGCGGAACTTGACCCATTCGAACAGCGCATCCGGACTTTCGGTGACCTGACCCGACGCCGTGCGCTCGCTGAATTGCAGCCACGTATCGTTGATCGTTTCCCACCATTCGGTGGTGAGCGTGCCGCGCACGGCGCGCGCGTTTTCGCGGGCCGCTTGCAGACACGAATAAATGCTCGACGGATTGGTCGGATCGGCGACCATGAAGTCGAGTACGTGCTCGCGGGTGGGCTCGTCATAACGCTGCGAGAACGCCTCCTCGAGTTCGGAGATGCGCAGCACCGAACGTTGGGCGCGCGCCTCCTGTTCGGGCGTTTGCGGCAGCAGCATCGTCTTCAGGTTGATGTCGAGCATACGCGCGGTATTCTCGGCACGCTCCATATAACGGGCCATCCAGAAAAGGTGGTCGGCGGTGCGACTTAGCATGACGGCTTTCCGTATTTGATCGCGCAATACATCGATGCATCGCGCGGGTTGTCCGTTCGCGCCGGCGGCTTGCAAGGCCGGCTGTCCCGATCGGGGGCGCTGCGCTTCCCTGGCAATTCATGCATGCGCTCAACGCATGCGAAGCGCGCGCATCCGGTTCAATCGACCATCCAGGTATCCTTGGTGCCGCCTCCCTGCGACGAATTCACCACCAGCGAACCTTCCTGCAACGCAACGCGGGTCAGCCCGCCTGCCACCATCGTGACGTTCTTGCCGGACAGCACGAACGGCCGCAAGTCGATATGGCGCGGCGCAACGCCGGACTCCACGAAGGTCGGGCACGCGGACAGCGCCAGCGTAGGCTGCGCGATATACCCGGTCCGGACGCGCGATCAGCCGCGCGCGGAACGCTTCGATTTCGGCTTTGGTCGACGCCGGACCGACCAGCATCCCGTAGCCGCCCGCGCCGTGCACTTCCTTGACCACGAGCTCGGACAGATGCGCGAGCGTGTACGCGAGGTCGTCGGGCTTGCGGCACTGGAACGTCGGGACGTTGTTGAGGATCGGCTTTTCGCCCAGGTAGAACTCGATCATTTCCGGCACATACGGATAGATCGATTTATCGTCGGCGATACCGGTGCCCATCGCGTTTGCGAGCGCCACGCGGCCCGCGCGGTACGACGTCAGCAGTCCCGGCACGCCGAGCGCGGAGTCGCCGCGAAACGCGAGCGGATCGAGGAAATCGTCATCGACCCGGCGATAGATCACATCGACGCGCTTCGGCCCTTGCGTGGTGCGCATGAACACGTAGTTGTCGTCGACGAACAGATCTTTGCCTTCGACCAGTTCCACGCCCATCTGCTGCGCGAGGAACGTGTGCTCGAAATACGCGGAGTTGTACATGCCCGGCGTCAGCACGACCACGACCGGATCGTCGACGCCTTCGGGCGCGACCGAACGCAAGGTGTCGAGCAACAGATCGGGGTAATGCGCGACCGGCGCAATGCGGTTCTGCACGAACAGTTCGGGGAACAGTCGCATCATCATCTTGCGGTTTTCGAGCATGTACGACACGCCCGACGGCACCCGCAGATTGTCTTCCAGCACGTAGAAGTCGCCGGCGTCACCGGCCCGCACCACGTCCACGCCCGCGATATGCGCATACACGCCGAGCGGCACGTTGACGCCTTGCATCTCCGGACGGTACTGCGCGTTGGTATAGACCTGCTCGGCCGGCACGATGCCCGCGCGCACGATGTTGCGGTCGTGATAGACGTCGTGGATAAACAGATTCAGCGCACGTACCCGCTGCCGCAGACCTGCTTCGAGCGTCTGCCATTCGCTCCGCGGAATGATGCGCGGAATCAGGTCGAACGGGATCAGCCGCTCCGTGCCGGACAGATCGCCGTTCACTGCAAAGGTGATGCCGACACGGCGAAACAGCAGATCAGCTTCCGCACGCTTGCGTGCGATAGCGTCGTCGCCCTGTTGCGTCAACCAGCGTTCGAACCGCGCGTAATGTGGCCGCACGGCATCGTCGTGCTGACGCATCTCGTCATAGCATCGCATGTCACGCCCCGCTCTTGTTGTCGGATGGAAGGCGAATGCGCTGCGCATTCGGTGTTCAACAAGCAATTAAGCAAGCGCTATGCCACTGCGCTTTCGTTGCACAAACCGGAACCGATGCACTCAAACAGCGCATGCATGGCATGCAAGGTTCAAAGGCATCCTACTGCGACGTTAAGTTATGCGCTACTGCGGTGCAACCATCAATGTAAGTTGCACCGCGCGTTGTGAATGCGGCGATGCGAACGCATCTTCTCAATGATCGCTTAGAAGGCTGGAGGCGTCTATCGGGCGGCAAAAAAAATCCCCGCAAGCCGGACGGCTTGCGGGGATTTCTTGCATTGTCTTGCAGCGCATGACGGATGTTGGATGGGCTCGATGTGGATGACATGGGCACATGCAACGGACCGTCATGATGGCTTAGGCCGATGCTGCGTCCTTCAGCTTCTTCAGCGGACGTGCCTTGATGCGCACGCTAGCCGGCTTGGCCGGGAACCAACGCTCTTCGCCCGTGAACGGGTCTTTGCCGAAGCGGCGCTTCTTCGCCGGCACAGCCGTGACGACGATCTTCAGAAGGCCCGACAGCGTGAATTCGCCAGCGCCCTTCTTGTGCACCGAGCCGAGGATGGTGTCCTCGAGTGCGGCCAACACGGCCTTCGCCGTCTTCGGTTCAACCGCTGCTTTCTCTGCGACGTGGGCAGCCAGCGAGGCCTTCGTGAAGGTGTCCTTGATCGGCGACGGTGCGCTGGACGCCTTCACGGCGACCTTCTTAGCTGCGACGACTTTCTTCGCAGGGACTTTCTTTGCAGCAACCTTTTTGGTCGGTACCGTGGCAGCCTTCTTGGCCACCTTTTTTGCGGAAGTCGGCATGTTTCTCCTACCTGTTGTGGTCAGTGAATGCACGAAGCGCACGCGGCATGCGAACGCTTCAACGCGGATTCTACAAGCGGTATTGAGTTTCGCGCGATATTTTTGTGTGTGACACGTTGACTATGTTGTGCGACACAGACTCTGCCGTGCATTTTGATGCTTGTTTACAGGGGTAAACGTGATCTCCGCCGATGGGCTTCGAACCTTGCGGAAGCCTGCTTCGGGACACCGGAAAGACTGCAGGAGCAGCGTAAGCCCATGTCGGCGCGTCGAAATAGTCCTTCGTGGAAGGCTTTTTCTGGACCTGACGCGGCTGCCAGAGCGATTTCAAAGCGTCGGCAATAGCCTGGCAAGCGTGTCGAGCGCCGTGTCGATATGGTCGACCGGAATCGATCCATAGCCGAAGATCAGGCCTGGCGGCGCATTGTCACGCAGATGAAATGTGCCCAACCCGTATAGACCGATCGATGCTTTACGCGCCGCTTCTATTACTACCGCTTCTGTCAGCGGCGCCTTCAGCAGCGCCGCCAGATGGATGCCGGCGCTCGGCACGATCGGATCGAGCCATGCCGACAGCGGACCTTGCAGATGCGCGAGCAAGCGTTCGCGGCGCGCCGCATACGCCTTGTGCGTGCGACGCAAATGCTTTGCGAAGTCGCCGTCGAGCATGAAGCGCGCGAGTGCCGTTTGCGTCAGCGTGCAGCCATGCCAGTCGCACACCTGACGTGCCTTGCACAGCGTTGCCATTAGCGAAACAGGCGGCACCATGTAACCGACGCGTAATTCCGGAAAAATTGTTTTAGAGAACGTACCGACGTAAGCGACCAGTCCAGCGCGATCGAGGCTTTTGAGCGGCTCCATCGGGCGACCTTCGAAGCGGTATTCGCAATCGTAGTCATCTTCGATGACGACGACGCCGCGCTGTTGCGCCCATTCGAGCAATTCGACGCGGCGCTCAAGACTCATCGGCATACCGAGCGGAAACTGATGCGACGGCGTCACGTAAACCAGCCGCGCGTCGTCCGGCAGCGCGCTGACGATCAGGCCTTGTGCATCGACGGGCACCGGCACGACCTTCGCGCCCGCCGCCGAGAAGCACGCCCGCGCGGGTGGATAGCCGGGGTCTTCGATGGCCGCGACGTCACCGGGGCGCAGCGTGACGCGCGCGAGCAGATCGAGCGCGTGTTGTGCGCCTTGCGTCACGATGACATCGTCCCAGTTGCTGGGGACAGCGCGATTGAACGCGAGGTAGCGAGCCACCGCCAGCCGAAGTTCCTGTTCGCCCGCGACAGCGCGATAGGTGCCGCGGCTGCGGGCCTGGCTGCGCAGTGCGTGGTTGACGCAGGTGCGCCAGACGTCGAAGGGGAACAGCGATTTATCGATGACGCCGCCCTGAAAATCGAATGGCGAGGTGTCGTGTGGACCCAGCACCGAGCCGGGTAGTGTCACGGTGTCGGGCATCTGTTCCCACAGCGGTTGTGGGTGAGGGTCGTGATGCGGCTGGGGTGGCTGGGGTGGCTCGTGGGATGTTTGCTGCGATTTTTGCCGCGGGGCGGATTGTGACGGAAGGCGGTGCAGGCCATCGGCGACGAAGGTACCGGCGCCGGGGCGCGCCGTGAGGTAGCCCTCCGACAGCAGACGGTCGAAGGCATCGAGGGTGGTCTTGCGGGAAACGCCTAGTTGCGTGGCGAGTTCGCGTGTCGATGGGAGACGTGTTCCGCCTGTCAGGCGGCCTTCGACGATGCCGGCGCGGAGCTGCCGGTAGATCTGCCCAGCGAGGTCTTGGCGGCCTTCTATGGCCAGGTGGATGTCCATTGATTGCTGTTTGGGGTTTTTATTGGGGGGTTCCCCCTGCGGGTTGGGATAGGGTACGGGAATTTTGGGTTGGGTTGGGGGGGGTTCGTGGTCGGTTGCCTGGGTCGGTTTGGTTGTCCCGGTTTCGCGGTGGGTTGCCCGGTTTGTGTCTGGTTGTCCCGGTTTCGCGCTGGTCCTCCTGGATCGTCCCTGTGCGGGACCGCACCTACTTTTCTTTGCTCGCGCAAAGAAAAGTAGGCAAAAGAAAGCGCGTTTGCACCGACACTTCGTAGCGAGTGGCGTCCTTCCAGAACGGGTAGTGGTCCGCGCACGTTTGGAGTTGCCGGTCCGTTTTTCCCGGTGGTCCGCGACCGCACATCCCGCCCGCTTCGCGGCGGTAGCCTGCTTCAAAAACCCGTTTTCGCTACGCCGCTCGTCCACCTCTTCGACGGTTCCGGCGCCCGGACCAAAGGCCGGTTTTCGCCACGCCCGTCGCCCGCGTTCACGCCCGTTCCAGCGTCCGACTCAAGGCCCGGTTTGCGCCATGGCATTCATCCGCATTCACGACGGTTTCGACGTTCCGGGTTGCAAGGAATTTTGCGCGCGAGAACGGACCGGCGCATGCAAGGAAAATGGGTGTTGTGACGGACGGAGTTCGGCGCGCGAAGGGCGCCGAGAGGAGCCTGTAAGCGATTTTGTGTCTGCGAGTCATATGATTGCCCGTAACGGGCCAAGGAGAGTCATATGGCAACGCGCAAGACGAGGAGCCGGTTCGATCCGGCGGTGCTGGACGAACTGCTCAAGGGGCAGGATCCGCAGACGGTCCTGCGTTCGCAGGGCCTGCTCGGCGAACTCAAGAAGGCGCTGGCCGAGCGCATGCTCAACGCCGAGATGGACGTGCATCTGGACCAGCCGCTCGAGCACGACGCGGGCAACCACCGCAACGGATCGAGCGCGAAGACCGTGCTCAGCGAGGACGGCCCGCTGGAGCTGGCGATTCCCCGCGATCGCCACGGCCGCTTTGATCCGGCGCTCATCGGCAAATACCAGCGCCGCTTTCCCGGCTTCGACCAGAAGATCATCGCGCTGTACGCGCGCGGCATGAGTACGCGCGATATCCAGGCCCACGTGGCCGAACTCTACGGCCTGGAGATCTCGCCCGAGCTGGTGTCGGCGGTCACCGACGCGGTGCTCGACGAGGTCCGGGCCTGGCAGGAGCGCCCGCTCGATCCGGTGTATGCGCTGGTCTATTTCGATGCGCTGCGCGTGAAGATCCGCGATGAGGGGCTGGTGCGCAACAAGGCCGTGTATCTGGCCATCGGCGTGAACTGTGAGGGCTACCGCGACGTGCTGGGCATCTGGATCGAGCACACCGAGGGCGCCCGGTTCTGGCTCAGGGTGATGAGCGAGCTGAAGGCGCGCGGCACGCGCGACATCCTGATCGCGGTGGTCGACGGGCTCAAGGGGTTTCCGGAGGCGATCGTGTCGGTGTTCCCGCAGACGGTGGTCCAGACCTGCATCGTGCACCTGCTGCGCAACTCGATGCAGTTCGCCACCTGGAAGGAGCGCGCCGCGCTGGCCGCCGCGCTCAGGCCGGTCTACACCGCAACGGGCGCCGAGGCGGCCGAACAGGAACTGGCGCGCTTCGAGGCCGGCGAGTGGGGCCAGCGCTACCGGGCGATCGTGCCGATGTGGCGACGGCAGTGGGAAGAGGTCGTGCCGTTCTTTGCGTTCACCGCGCCGGTGCGCACGCTGATCTACACGACCAACGCGATCGAGAGCCTGCACAGCCAGGTGCGCAAATCGATCCGCAACAAGGGCCACTTTCCATCCGACGAAGCCGCGCTCAAACTCATCTGGCTGAGCCTGCGCTACATCGTCGGCAAGTGGACCAACCGGCCCCTGTGCTGGAGCGCGGCGCGAACGGAGTTCGCCATCCAGTTTGAAGACCGCTTTACTGTCGGGCCATGAGTACCATGACTCGCACACAAAATTTCTGACAGGCTCGCCGAGAGTTAAAGACGGGGCTGTGCCCAACGGCTGTCGCGGAGCGAACAGCCGGAACGAATGACTGCCTTGTCACTAGCTTAAGCGGTGCGGCAACTCAAATCGTGCGCGGTCCACTACCCGTTCTGGAAGGACGCCACTCGCTACGAAGCGGCGGTGTAAACGCGCTTTCTTTTGCCTACTTTTCTTTGCGCGAGCAAAGAAAAGTAGGTGCGGTCCCGCACAGGGACGATCCAGGCAAACCGACGTGAAAACAGGCCGCGTACGCCAACATAAAACCAGCCAAAACCAGCGTAAAAACAGGCCACGCACGCCAACATAAAACCAACCAACCCAGCGTAAAAACAGGCCACGCACGCCAACACAAAACCAACCAACCCAGCGTAAAAACCGGCCACACACGCTACCAAACGCCCACCAACCCAACACAAAAAAAAACCAAAAAAAGCAAATCACCCCCCTCCATGCCCCCTGGCCAACCGCCTCATCACCGGCAACAACCCCACCGCCACAACCGCCCCGCCGGCAGCCACCCACCCTAACCCACCAAACAACCGCGTATACAACGGCAACGACACCACAGGATCAAGATCCCCCCCCGGCATCTGCGCAAAATTCGCCACCACGCTACCCAGATACTGCGACACCCCCACCGCAACAAAATAAGCACCCATCATAAAACCGCCCATCCGCGCCGGCACGAACCGCGCAATCATCGCCAGACCCAAACCGCTAACCAGTAACTCACCCAACGAATACAACCCATACCCCGCCACCATGAACCACGACGACACCCGGCCGTCGACGGCATAGCGGCCGCTCAATGCATAGATAAAGAACCCCGCCGCGACCACCGCGAAACCGATCGCATACTTCAACGCCACCGACGCATCGCTGCCGCGTCGCGCCAAACGCGTATACAACGTCGCGAGAATCGGACTCAACACCATGATCCAGATCGGATTCAATGCCTGAAACTGTCCCGCACTCCACGAAAACAAGGTCTGCCCAAACACCACGAATCGCGGATCGACATTGCGCAATGCAAACAAGGTCAGCGACGTCGACATCTGCTGATAAAACACGAAAAACAGAATCACCTGCAATGTCAGTATCAACGCGGCGGTCAAACCCGACCGCTCCGAGCGATCGCACTTCACCAGCATGTAAGCAAAGATCGCCAGAATCGTAATCCCCGCGCCATACACGCAAGCCACTGCCAACGCCTTGTGCTGCAAGATGAACATCGTCGCACTGGCCAGCGCGAGTCCGCCCAACGCAATCGCGGCGACTCGACGCCAGCGGATCGGTGCCTCGTCCGGCGCGGATCCGATATGCGACAACGTGCGGAACATCAGAAAATAATTCACCACCGCCACCAGCATCCCCGCGCAACACACGGCAAATGCCGCGTGCCAGCCCCAGTGATCCTTGATCCACGGTGTAGCCAGAATCGACACGGTCGAACCGATATTGACGGCCATGTAGTAGATCGTGAACGCACTGTCGAGCCGTGTCTCGTCACCTTCGTAAATACGTCGTACGAGATTCGCGGCGTTCGCCTTGAACAGACCGTTGCCAACCACGATCGCGCCGAGCGATAGATACAGATAACTCAATCGCTCGTCCGGCAACGCGAGCATCAGATACCCGACGCACAGCACCAGCGCGCCGAAAATCATCGTGCGTCGCGCACCCAGCACGCGGTCGCCGATCCAGCCGCCAATCGACGGCGACGCATACACCATCGCCGAAAACGCGCCCCATGTCAGGTTCGCGTTGCTGTCGGTGAAGCCGAGTTTCTCGATCATAAACAGCACGAGCAGCGACGCCATCCCGTAGTAACCGAAACGCTCCCACATCTCGATCAGGAATACCGTCGAGAACGAACGGCTTTGTGAAGGGCGCGTAATGGCCGGTGAATTCATCGTGACCTCGTATTAATGCAGCGGAACAGCGCACGAATGCGCAGCATGTGCCGCTTGATGCAGTTCGGGAAAGAGCCGCCTGGACGGACGCGTCGTGCGCCCGGTCCGACGCGTGGCGAAAACCTGGGGAATAGCCCTGCGCCGACGCAACGCGAGATATCGCGCGGTGCGCTTCGGCATGTTTTGATCAGATGAGCGGGATCGCGGAATGCACCGCGATTTGCGCGGTATCGCGCGGCGGCTCACATCAAACGGGCGCAATCATAAAGCATTGCGGATTCGCAATGCGGATAGCACGCAATAGGAAGGCGCTTCACGCAATCACGGAGATCGCGACTGCGCACCAGATCGAGGCGACGCCGGCCAGAAACAGCCGGCGTGCAATACGCACATAGCGATCTTCGTGGCGGACTTCGACGGGCGTGGTGACCATCCACGGCACCGCGCCAAGCAATGCGAATCCGGCCAGTGCGAAAGCCGTCACCAGCGTATCGGAAAGCGTCCATGCAGTGGACTGATGCACGCCCCAATATCCGAGGAACACGATACCAATCGAAAACACCGTCGACGACGCCGAACTCAACGCCGCAACCGTTCCCTCGGGACTTGGCATGCTCCACCTCCATCGCACGGAAAAGCATGGACAGCGCGAGTGCGCTGCGGCGATTGTACTGCGATGAAGATGAACGCCCGGACGACGTGTGCAGCGGCGTTCAGGCCGGCTGACTGCGGGCTTCGCGTGCTTCGTAGGCCTTCAGATGGTTGTACGCGAGCTGCAACAGCGACAAGCCATGATCGCGATGCTGCGCCGCGCCACCGCGTGCAATCAGATCGCCGATCACGTGATCCGCTTCGGTGCGGGCGTGATTTTCGACATCGCGAAGCATCGACGCGGTCAGCGTGGAAGGCGTGAACAGATTCTGGTTCGCGCGCGCATCGAAATTCGGCCCCATCGTGAAGCCGTTATGCTGCGCCACCGCACGACACTCGCCGAGCAGTCCTTCGATCGCGCGCTTGCCGTCCGGCGCACGCAGAATATCGCCGACCGAAGCCCGGAACAGGCAGGTGCCGGCCGCGAGCGTCGCGAGAAATACCCACTTCTCCCACATGCGCAACGCGATCTCGTCGCTCGATGCGACGTCGAAACCCACGCCGGACAGCGTCTCCGCAATCGCTTTCGACCGCGCCGATTCGCCGCCCGCCAGTTCGCCAAACGTCATGCTGCATGTGTCGTTCAGATGCACGATGCGTTGCTGCGCGTCGAGCGTCGCGGCGATCACGCACAGGCCGCCGAGCACGCGTTGCGCGCCGAACCGCGCGGTCAGCACGTCGATATGGCGCATGCCGTTGAGCATCGGCAGAATCACCGTGCCGTCGCCGACGAACGGCGCGACCGATTCGATTGCGTCGTCGAGACTGTAAGCCTTGCAGCTCAGCAAAATCAGATCGAAGGGTTCGACGGTGTCGGTCGATTGCACGGTTTTGGGTTCGCGCAGCGTGAGATCGCCCTGCGAACTCTTGATGATCAGGCCGTCGCGTTGCAGCGCCTGGGCGCGCGCGGGCCGCACGAGAAAACTTACGTCGCGCCCGGCGGCAGCCAGTCTGCCACCGAAATATCCGCCCACTGCGCCCGCGCCTACGACCAGAATTCGCATAACCGTCTCCGTAATGATTGCTGCCGCCGCACGCGCCGGCTGTCCGTTCAGGCGTCGATGCATGCGTTATATGAATACGTGGATGCATGCATGCGCCACGCGCATGCATGCGTGCGCAGACTGTAGCAAAGATTCGCCGCGAGCATCGGCGGACGCGGCGCGGCACGGCGCGCCGCGTCTTCCTACGGCTCCCGCATCACACGGTTTCGAGCGCCAGTGCGATGCCTTGGCCGCCGCCGATGCACAGCGTCACGATCCCGCGCTTCAGTCCGTCACGACGCATCGAATGCAGCAGGCGCGTGGTCAGCACGGCGCCGGTCGCGCCGATCGGATGACCGTGCGCGATCGCGCCGCCTTCGACATTGACGACATCTTCCGCAATGCCGAGCTGACGGATCACCGCGAGCGGCACCGCCGCGAACGCCTCGTTGATCTCGAAGCGATCGACGTCCTGCAGCCGCCATCCGGCGCGCACCAGTGCCATCCTGACCGCGGGCACCGGCCCGAGTCCGAACATGCCCGGCTCGACTGCGGCGACGCCGTACGCAACCAGCCGCGCAAACGGTTCGAGACGATGCGTTTCCGCGAAGCCGCGCTCGGCGACGATCATCGCCGCCGCTCCGCTGTTCAGTCCGGGCGCGTTGCCCGCCGTGATCGTGCCGTCGGGACGAAACGCGGGACGCAGTCGCGCGAGCGTTTCGACAGTCGTGTCCGCGCGCGGTGCTTCGTCGCGCGCGAAACGCACGGACTGTTTGCGGCCGGGCACGTCCACCGCGACGATTTCCGCGTCGAATGCGCCGCGCTGCTGCGCGTCGGTGAAGCGTTGTTGCGAGCGCGCGGCCCAGCGATCTTGCGCGTCGCGTGTCAGGTCGAGTTGCGTGACGAGGTCTTCGGTATGCCAGCCGGAATGCTCGCCGGAAAATGCATCGACGAGGCCGTCGCGCAACATGCTGTCGTGGATCTGCGCGGCACCCATCCGGTAGCCCCACCGGCCGTTGTCGAGCAGATACGGCGCGCGGTCCATGTTTTCCATGCCGCCGGCCACCGCTGCGTCGCCGAAGCCGAGCCAGATTTCATGCGCGGCCGACGCAATCGCCTGCGCGCCCGATCCGCACACGCGATTCACCGTCAACGCAGGCACATCGACCGGCACGCCGCCGCCAACCGACGCCTGCCGGGCCGGATTCATCCGGTTGCCCGCCTGAATCACGTTGCCGAGCACGACCGAGCCCAGCAACGACGCATCGAGCCCGCTGCGCTGCAAGGTCTCGCGCACGGCCAGCGCGCCGAGATCGGTGGCGGGCATCTCTTTCAATGCGCCGTTGAATGCGCCGATCGGCGTTCTGACGGGATTGCACAGTACGACTTCTCTCGTGGTCATCTTTATTTCTCCGTGGATGAAAGACTGTCCGACGGTGCATTCCAGCCACCGCCGAGCGACCGGTACAACGCCACCGCTGCCAGCGCATGCGAGCGCTTCGCCTGGTTGAGCGCCTCGTCGTCGCGCAGATACGCCTCCTGCGCGGCGAGCACATCGAGAAAGCTCGACGCGCCGCCCTTGTACAACTCGTCGGAAAGACGCAGCGCATGATTGGACGCATCGAGCGCGCTGCCCAGACGATCCACCTGAACCGCGCCGTGTGTCAGATCGCTGCGACTGTCCTCGATCTCTTTCAGCGCTTGCAGCATGGTCTGTTGCAAACCGAGTTGCGACTCGCGCATCCGGCTTTCGCTCGCGTCGATACCGGCCGTGATGCGTCCCGCGTTGAAGATCGGACTGGCCGCGTTCAACGCGGCGCTAAACAGGTTGTCGGTCAGCGTCGGCAAGCCGAGATACGACGATGCGAGCAGACCGTCCGCGAGATTCAGCCTGAATTGCGGGTAACGCTGCGCTTTCGACGCGCCCACTTCCGCCGCGCGCTGTTCGACCTGTGCGTACGCGGTCCGAACGTCCGGACGACGCAACAACGCTTCAGACGGCAAGGTCTGCGGGACGTGTTGCGACGGCACCGGCAACGGGTCGGGTTGTGCGAGCAGCAGGCCGTCGATGCTTTCAGGCGTGCGGCCGGAATAGACCGCGATCAGACTGAGCTGATGCTGGATCGTCGATTGCACTTGCGGGATTTGCGCGTCGATATCGTCCAGTTGATTCTGCGCACGCGCGACGTCGAGTTGCGTCGACAAGCCGTAATGCAGCCGACGCTGCGTCAGGTTCAGCGCGCGGCTACGAATCTGCCGGTTGTCGTCGAGAATCTGCAACTCCGACTGCGCCCAGCGCAGGTCGATATACGCGGCCGCCGCATTGGCCGCGAGCGCGAGCCGCAATTCGTCGAGCGCGGCTTGCTTTCCCGATACCTGCGCTTGCGCCGCAAGCACCGCGAGGCGCTCGCCGCCGAACACGTCCGGCGTCCAGCTGGCCGCGAGACCGATGCCCGCTTCACGCACATAACCGAGCGGCGGTGGCGTGTTTTGTCGCTGATACGCAGCGGTCGCGGTGGCGTTGAGTTCCGGCAGCAATGCCGAACGCTGCTGCACGGTGACGGCTTGCGCCTGCTTGACGCGCTCGGCGGCAGCCTGCACGTCGAGGTTGCCTTTCAGCACGGATTCGACCAGCCGATGCAGCACCGGATCGCCGAACTGCGACCACCATGCGTCGGCGTCGATGCTGTCTTGCGGTGCATCGACGTGCCACGCGTCGGGCGCGATGGTCTGTACCGTGTGCGGCAGATCGGCGTGCGATTCGGGTTGCACGGCGCACGCGGCGAGCGCCAGCAATGCGCCTGCGGCCATGACTTTGAGTAAGGGCGTGATGGACGGTTTCATGTTGGACCTTTGCTTGCGAATGCGTCGATAGACGTGGCGTCGGTTGGCGTGGCGCGGGAAGCGGCGGCGATCAATGCGCGTCGGGCGGCGGTGCGCCGAATCCGAACGGACGGGAAAACGCGACGCTGATCACCGCGACGACGAAGCACAACGCGACCGCGAGAAATGCATCGGAGAACGTCAGCACGAGCGCTTCGCGCATCAGCACGGAATGCAGCAACCCGAGCCCGGCGCTGGCCGCGTTGATCGCGTCGCCGCCGATTGCCGCGAGATGCGCGCCCTGTTGTTGCAACAGCGACTCGACGACCGGCCGTCCCGTGCTCAGATGTTCGTCGAGACGTTCGTAGTGAAAGTTGAGGCGATCGTTCAGCATCGTGCTGGCGACCGCAATGCCGATCGCGCCGCCCAGGTTACGCATCAGGTTGAAGAGTCCGCTTGCCGAACGAAGCCGCGACGGCGGCAGCGAACCGAGCGCCATCGTGACGATGGGCGCAATGCAAAACTGCTGGCCGATACCGCGCAACGCTTGCGGCAGCAGCAGTTGTTGCCATCCCCACTGACTCGTCAGCGGCACATACAGATAACAGCCGACACCGAAGCAGACCAGGCCGAACACCATCAGCACGCGCAGGTTGATCCAGCGCGCGAGCGTCGAATAGACGACCAGCGCGATCAACTGGAAACACCCGACCGACAGCAACGCCAGACCGATTTGCAGCGAATCGAAACCGCGCACGCGCGCGAGAAAAACCGGCGTCAGAAACACGGTGCAGAAGATGCCGATCCCGGTGATAAACGACAGCAAGCTGCCGATACCGAAGTTGCGAACCGCAAGCGCTTTCAGATCGACGATCGGCTCTTTCGCGGTGAACGCGTGAATCAGGAACAGAAACCCGCACACCGCCGACGCCCACGTGCAGAGCACGATCACGTCGTCGCCGAACCAGTTCTTGCGCGGTCCTTCTTCGAGCACGTATTCGAGGCAACCCAGAAACACCGACATCAGCACGATGCCGAGATAGTCGCCGCGTTTGAGCAGCGACACGTCCGCCTCATCGACGCGCACGAACTTCGGCACCAGCACCGTCACGAAGATGCCGGGAATCAGGTTCAGATAGAACAGCCAATGCCACGACCATTGCGACGTAATCCATCCGCCGATCACCGGACCGACGGTCGGTGCCAGCGAGGCCAGCGCACCGATCGTCGTCGAGGCGATCAGCCGCTGTCTGCCGGGGAACAGCACGAAAGCCGTCGTAAACACGGTCGGAATCATCGCGGCGCCGAGCGCGCCTTGCAGCGCGCGAAACACGATCATCGAATTGATGTCCCACGCGAGGCCGCACAACATGCTGGTGATCGTGAATCCGAGCGACGAGAACGCGAATAGCCAGCGCGTCGAAAACACCCGCGTGAGCCAACCGGACATCGGAATCACGATGATCTCGGCGATCAGATACGAGGTCTGCACCCACGACAATTCGTCCTGACTCGCGGACAATCCGCCGCCGATGTCACGCAACGACGATGCGACGATCTGGATATCGAGTGTCGCCATAAAGAAACCGACGCACATCAGCACGAATGCGAACACCTTCGTACGGGTCGGGAGATCGGCCGGGTTCATCGGCGCGGAAAGGGTCTGTGTCATCGCGATCGCCTTGTCTGACTAGCCGTTCGTGTTGGCGTTGTCGCCTTGGACATGCACTTTCACCGTCGCCGACAAGCCCGGGCGCAACACGCCCTGCATCTCCTGCGGCACGCTCAGATGAATACGCACGGGCACGCGCTGCACGATCTTCGTGAAGTTGCCGGTCGCGTTTTCCGCTGGCAATACGCTGAACGTCGCGCCAGTTGCCGGCGCGAGACTGTCGACCACGCCATGCAAGGTGCGGCTCGACGCATCGAGCGCGACCTCCGCGGTATCGCCCACGCGCATCTTCTTCAACTGGTCTTCCTTGAAGTTCGCGTCGATCCACAAGCCGCTCGACGGCACCACCGTCAGCAACGACACGCCCGTATTCGCGAGCAAGCCGACGCGCGCGGTCCGATTGCCGATATAACCGTCGATCGGCGCGCGGATCGTCGTGTATTCGACGTTCAGTGCGGCGACGCGCACCGCTGCTTGCGCAGTCGCGACATGCGCCTGCGCATCGCCGACCTGCGCGTCGAGTACGTTCAACTGACGCTGCGCGGCGATCAGGCCCGCGCCGCTGCGATCGAGTGCGGCGTGCGCTTTCACGAGATCGGCGTCGGCGCGTTCGACGACCTGATTCGATACCGCGTCGTCTTTGACGAGTTCGCGATAGCGCAGTTGATCGGCGGCGCTGCGCGTGACTTCCGCGTTCGACGACTTCACCTCCGCTGCCTGTTCGTTGATCGTCGCGAGTTGCAGCGACTTGCGCGCCTGCAATTCGATCACCGCCGCCTGCGCGCCCTGCAAATCGGCATTCGCCTGCGCGAGCCGCGCGTCGTAATCGCGCGCGTCGAGTTGCACCAGCACCTGACCCGCGTGCACGAACTGGTTGTCGCGTACCAGCACCTGGGTCACGAAGCCGTTGACCTTCGGCGACATCACCGTCACGTCGCCGCCCACGTACGCGTCGTCGGTCGTCTCGATCGTGCGTCCGATCACGAACCAGTACGTCGACGCCGCCGCAATCGCGATCAGAACCGCCACGGTGCCGAGCAACATCCAGGGAATCCGTCGCGCGGGCCGGGCACTATCAGACGCGCCGGCTGGCGCGAGAGTCGAAGGGGTAGTGGACATGTTTTGTGTGTGCGTATGCACTGTTAGCCGTGAAAAAAAGCGCGAAACATCGGATGGTCGCGCCGGTCGATCTGCTGCGGGTTTTATGCGGATTGCGGTTGGGCGTTGTCTTCGGAATCGTGCGTGTGCGGGGCGGTTGGCGCAGTCTGGTTGCGCACCGGATAGTGCGTCATCGCGAACAGCTCGCGTCGCAACGACGCCGCCCGTTCCGCGCCGAACTGTTGCTCGAAATCACGCTGCGCGGCATGCCAATGGTCGTGCGCGTGATCGAGCTTCGTCAGTCCTGCGTCTGTCAGCTTCAGCGTGCGCGCCTTGCAATCCGGCGCGGCGCGATCATCCATGGCGATGAAGCCGTCGCGCTGCAGTGGCTGGATCGCGCGGACCAGCGTGGTCCGGTCCATCACCATCGCATCGGCAAGCTGCCTCATGGTCATCGACACGCCGCGTTGCAGCTTGTACATGATCGAGAATTGCGTCGTGGTAATACCGACCCGCCCAAGATGCCGGTCGTACAGTTGCGAGACATAGCGCGCCGCCTGGCGAATCGCAAAACAGTCGTCTTCTGCATGCATCGTGTCTGGGTGCATATGCACATTTAGCGATAAAAAATTTTGGAGCGCCGACGCCCGCGTTATTCGGTGCTGACTTCGAACAGTTCGCCACGTAGCGCCTTGGCGCGCGCGGGGCCGAACTTCGCTTCGAACTCATCCTGCGCATTGCGCCACGCGACCGCCGCCTGATCGAACAGCGATTCACCCGCTTCGGTCAGACTAAATACGTAGGTGCGTGCGTCGTGATCTGCGGAATCTGTCGTGACCAGACCGTCGCGTTGCAGCGGTTTGAGTGCGCGCACAAGTGTGGTGCGCTCCATCACCATCGAATCCGCGAGATCGGCCATCGTGAGGTTCGGCTTGCGCGCGAGCTTCGCGAGAATCGTGAATTGCGCCGCCGTCACGCCGACCGCGCCAAGATGGCGTTCATAGATTTGCGTGACGTAACGCGCCGCTTGCCGCAGCGCGAAACAGTTGCATTCGTCGTAAGAGAGGGGTCGAGTCATGGAAACGAGTATAGGTGTGCATAAGCACACATGCAAGTGCCGCGCTGAAAATTTGTGCGACACGCCGATACCGACGATTAGATAACTACAGCGCGAGCACGGTTACGCCGACTTCGACGCGATGCGCGCCGCCGCCGAGGATCATCCCGCGCAGCAGCGACACGTCGCTGTAATCGCGACCGATCGCCAGCGTGATGTGATCGCGATCCGCGAGGACGTCGTTGGTCGGATCGAGGTCGATCCAGCCGCTGCCCGGGCAATACACCGATACCCACGCATGCGACGCGTCGGCGCCGATCAGCCTCGGTTGACCCGGCGGCGGATCGTTGCGCAGATAGCCGCTGACGTAACGCGCGGGCAACCCGAGCGCGCGCAGACAGCCGATCATCACCTGCGCGAAATCCTGGCAGACGCCGCTTTTCAACTCGAACGCGCGTTCGGCGGGCGTATCGAACATCGTCGCGGACGGACGGTACGCGAAGTCGGCGTGAATCCGGTGCATCAGGTCGATTGCGCCGACGGCGACCGGCATCCCGTGCGTAAAACTGTGCAACGCATACGCGCGAAACGCGGGCCGTATCACGATGTTCGGCGACGCAAAGCAGAACTCCGCTTCAGGCCTGAACTCGCCGCCCACACTGTAGCGAAACGCATCGGCGACGGTTTCCCACGCGGGCGTGCCGGCGGCATCGAGGCGGGTCCAGCGCGAAGTCAGAGCAACCGTGGTTTCGCTGACCATCTGCAAGCGCTCGTGCGGCGCGTCGAGCGCGAAATACAGCACGTCGTTGCCGAATGCATCGACCCGGCTATGCACGTACGACGGCTTCGGCTCGATGCGCTCGTCGTGCGACACGACCCGCTGCCACGCGCTGTTGAGCGGCCGGATCGTCGCGAGATGCTGCGCGGTTTCAACGTAAGTCGAGTAGTGATACGTGGTCCGATGCGACACGGACAGCACGGTGGGAGCGGCCGGCGCGCTCGCCGGTGCAGCAGTTTGAGTCATGACGACACCTGCGATGCGAACGTCGTCGCGTGACTGAAATAACGGGCGCTGATTTCATTGGCCGCCAACCCCACCGCCGCGCCGAGCGTGTCGCACAGATCGATCAGCGCGGTGTACTTGCCACCCGGCGAAGTGGCGCACAGCCGTTCGAGCGACGGCAGCGTCTCGACGCGCGGCAACCATTCGGCGAAAGGCCGACGTCGCGCGATACCACCGCCCGCCGCCGCCGCGATTTCGTCGAGTTTGCGGCACAGACGTCCGTACACGCCATACAGACCGCGTGGATTGGTCGGTTCGATTACCAGCAGGTCGATCAGCGCGGGCACTTCGAAGCGCCCCGGATACAACTGCCGGTACGTCAGCGTGCTGTCGAACAGTTGCAGCAGCAGATCGAATCCGGCCGGGCTCGCGAGTTGGCCTTTCTCCGCGACCACGCGAAGAATCGACGTCATCGCCGCGACACGCTCGATGTGCCGTCCGGCGAACAGCAGACGCCACGCTTCGTCGCGCGTCATCCGGTCGCCTTGTGCGCCGCTGATCGCCGACAATTGCGTCGCGAGGTGCTCCAGTGCATTGGTCAGCGCCACCCGGTCGTAGCGGTTCTGCATCGGTTTGCCGGTCGCGCTGCCACGGCTGACGCCGTTGCGCGCCGGTTCCGCGGCGCCGTTCGTGGTGCTGGCGGCGCTCTCCATGCCACCGAACAGCGGACCGCTCGACGCCGCCGACGACGGCGCGAGGCGTCGCAACGCATCGCGGAAATCGTTACGCGCGGCGAGAATCGTGCGCCAGTGATCGTTCGACAGACGGCCGCGAATCTCGCCGTTCGCGCGCGCCTGCCACGCCAGATTCTGGCCGATGCTGGTTGCGCCGGCGGTCTCGTTCAGGTTCGCGACGAGCGTGCGCTCGAATGCCTGAAGCGACTGCTGCGCGGGCAGATCGCCCATCTGCACGAGGCCGCCCTGCACGGCCAGTTCGACCAGCGTTGTGAACATCGGATCGGCGTCGGTGCCGTCGAGCGAGCCGAGAATCAGCCGCATCAGGCGCACGTTGTTTTCGGCGCGCTCACCGTAACGTCCGGACCAAAACAGATTTTCCGCCGCGCGACTCGACACCGTGCGATGTTTGCGCGCGAGGTCGGACGGCTGCATCGGCGAAGGCAGCATCGAGAAATTCGACGTCGGCGCGCTCGACAACACCCACGTGTCGATGCTGCTGCCGCCAAACTGCATCGACACCGTGGCTTGACGCTCGCCCGCGAGCCGCGTGAAGCCGCCCGGCATCACATGCCAGCCGCCGTTCGAATTCGCGATCGCATACACGCGCAGCACCGACGGCCGGTTGCCGAGCACGCCGTCTTCATAGCGCGGCGTGCTTGCAAACGGCAACGGCAATTGAATCGTGAAACCGTCGGGCTGCGCTTCGATCCGCTTACGCCAGGTCGATAGCCGTTGCAGCCCTTCGGACAAACCGGGCGCGACGTCGCGTTGTGCTGCGGGCAGCGCCGGCGAGACCGGCGGATTCGGCCAGGTCGGTTCGATAAACGCGTCGTCGAGATGCGCGAACGCGTGCTCGCGCGCGGCTTCCTCGCCGCACCACCAGGTCGGCACGCCGGGCAGCAGCAACTCTTCTTCGAGCAGCGCATGCGCGATGCCCGGCATGAAACCATGCAACGCCGGCGATTCGACGAAGCCCGAACCCGGCACGTTCGACACGATCACATTGCCCGCGCGCATCACCTGCAACAGGCCCGGCACGCCGATCGACGAATCCGCGCGCAGTTCGACCGGGTCGCAGAACGCGTCGTCGAGACGGCGCAACACCACGTGAACCCGCTCGAGTCCGGCGAGCGTCTTCAGGTACAGCATGTCGCCGCGCACTGTCAGGTCTTTACCTTCGACCAGCGTTACACCCAGATAGCGCGCGAGAAAAACATGTTCGAAATAGGTTTCGGCAAACGGCCCCGGCGTCAGCAACGCGATATGCGGCGAGCCTTGCAATCCGGCGCCGTCCTTGGTGCCCATCGTCGCGCGCGCGGATTGTGCGAGCGTCGCGATCAGTTGCGAATACGTGGGTGCAAGACGATGCACATGCAACGAACGGAACGGATCGGCGAACAGGCTCGACACGATCAACCGGTTTTCGAGCGCGTAACCAAGTCCCGACGGCGCGCCGGTCCGCTGCGACATCACGGTCCAGCCGCCGTTCGGCGCACGCGCGAGATCGAGTGCGACAACTTGTAAATACTGACCGCCCGGCGGCGTGAAACCCCTCACCGAGCGCAGATAGCCAGGATGCCCGAACACCAGCGCAGGCGGCAACAATCCCCGTTGCAGCAGCGTTTGCGGGCCGTAAATATCCGCGACGATCGCGTTCAGAAGATGCGCACGCTGTTCGATGCCACGCGCCAGTTCAGCCCACTCGGCCTCGCCGATCAGCAGCGGCAACAGATCCAGCGACCACGGGCGTGGTTCGCCGTTGTCGGCGTAGACGTTGTAGCTGATGTCGTTGTCGCGGATCTGCTGCGCGACCGCGGCGCTCTTGCGTTCGAGATCGGCGACGCCGTCCTCTCCCAGACGCTCGAAAAACTGCCGCCACGGATCGCGCAGCACACCGGCTGCGTCGCGCAGTTCGTCCCAATGCCCTTCGCGGACCGGCAAGGGCCGCAAGAACCGCAGCATGGCATCCGCGTCCGCGTTGAGTGCGGACGCTTCGAAGGGCAGAGTCGATTGAAATGCCAAGATTAGTATCGGTTATAGGGTTTGGCGGTCACCGGTAGCGCAAGTCCAGCGTGAACGGGAACTCCAGACTGCGCTGCGGCGGTTCGGCCGTCAGCGGTCCGGGCGTGTGGCCGGTCGTGAAGAAACGCGAACGACGCCGGCTTTCGGCCTCGTAAGCGTTGACCGGGAACGTCTGGTAATTGCGCCCGCCCGGATGTGCGACATGATACTGGCATCCGCCGATCGAGCGGCCACTCCACGTATCGACGACGTCGAACGTCAGCGGCGCATCGACGCCGATGGTGGGGTGCAGCGCCGACGGTTGCGCCCATGCCCGGAAGCGCACGGCCGCGACGTATTCGCTGACGCGGCCGGTGGGTTGCAACGGCAACGTGATGCCGTTCACGGTGATCCGGTGACGGTTGTCGTTCAGACCCAGCACCCGCACTTCCAGCCGTTCCACCGACGAATCCACGTAACGCACCGTGCCACCCGGCGACCCTTCCTCGCCCATCACATGCCACGGTTCGAGCGCGGTGCGGACCGTCAGCGCAATCCCGTTCGCGTTCATTTCGCCGACCAGCGGGAACCGGAACTCGAAGTGCGGCGCGAACCATTCGGCGTCGATGGCGTAGCCGGATTCGTTCAGATCGGCCAGCACGTCGTCGAAATCCATCTCGATGAAGGTGCCGAGCAGGAACCGGTCATGCAGTTCCGTGCCCCAGCGCGTCAGGCGTCCGGTGTACGGCGTGTGCCAGAAGCGCGCCACCAGCGCGCGCAGCAGCAGTTGCTGCGCGAGGCTCATGCGCGCGTGCGGCGGCATTTCGAAACCGCGCAGTTCCAGCAGACCGAGACGACCGGTCGGACCATCGGGCGAATAGAGTTTGTCTATACAGAACTCTGAACGGTGCGTATTGCCCGTCACGTCGATCAGGATATTGCGCAGCGACCGGTCGATCAGCCACGCCGGCAATGTCGCGCTATCGCGTCCGCCGAGCCGGTCGATCTGATATTGCAGTTCGCGGAATGCAATTTCCAGCTCGTACACCTGGTCGTTGCGTGCTTCGTCGACGCGCGGCGCCTGACTGGTCGGTCCGAGAAACATCCCCGAGAACAGATACGACAACGACGGATGATTCAGCCAGTATGCGACCAGACTCGCCAGCAGATCCGGACGTCGCAGGAACGGACTGTCGGCGGGCGTCGCGCCGCCGAGCACGAAGTGATTGCCACCGCCGGTGCCCGTATGGCGGCCGTCGGTCATGAACTTCTCGGTGGACAGATAGGTTTCGTGCGACGCCTGATACAGAAACTCGGTGTGATCGACCAGTTGCTTCCAGTTCGACGCCGGATGGATGTTCACTTCGATCACGCCCGGATCGGGCGTCACCTGCAACATCTTCAGACGGGGATCGCGCGGCGGCGGATAGCCTTCGATCACGATCTTCATGTTCAGATCGGCGGCCGTGACTTCGATCGCGGCGAGCAGGTCGAGATAGTCGTCGAGCTCGGTCAACGGCGGCATGAACACGTGCAACAGTTTCAGACCGCTGCCGAACTTGTCCTCTTCGACTTTCGGGCCCGCCGCACGCGCCGGGTCACGCGCCTCGACGCACAACGCAGTGCGCGTCAGCCAGCCCGCCGATTCGCCGTGCTCCGGCACGCGCGCGGCCAGCGACGGGCCGCGTCCGTGCGGACCGTAACCGTTGCCGCTACCCGGGCCGCGACCGTCCGCGGTGCCGAAAGCCGCCGCGCCGTGCGGGCCGTTACCGGTCGCGAACGCGTCGCCGCCCGGCGTGCCCAGCGGCTCGCCATTCGGACCGAGTTCACCGCTCCGGTACGCCGTCGATACGCCTTCGTATTGCGAGCGCAGTTGGGCGGCGCCACGCAGCGGCGCGGCAGGCGCGAACGGATCATGCGCATGCTGATACGGATAGTCGCTCGCCGATACCCACGGCAACGAATCGAGCGGCAAGCGATAACCCATCGGCGAATCGCCCGGAATCAGATACATCCGTTCGTCGCGGAAGAACCACGGTCCGCTGACCCACTTCGACGGATTCAGCGACTTCGCTTCGGAACGCGCGATCGGCAGCACATAGCCGGTCGGCGCGGCGAGCCCCGCGTCGAACACGCGACGCAGACGCATCCGTTCGAGTTCGTCGTCGAGGCGCGTGTCGAACGGATCGACATTGACCGGCAAGCGACGCTCGCGCCACAGGTAGTACCACGCGTCTTCGTAGCCGGGCTGGATAAACGACGGATCGAGCGTCAGCTTGCCCGCCAGATGCGCGAGGAAACGCTGCGCGTCGGCGGCGGTGTACTCGCCCGGCTCGCGGTCGTCGGCGAAACGCGACGGGTCGTTCCAGCACGGCTGGCCGTCCGCGCGCCAGTAAAGCGACAGCGCCCAGCGCGGCAGTTGCTCGCCCGGATACCACTTGCCCTGGCCGATATGCAGGAAACCGTTCGCGCCGTATTCGGCACGCAGCTTGTCCATCAGCGACAGCGCGTAGCCGCGCTTGGTCGGTCCGAGCGCGTCGGTATTCCATTCGGCGGCGTCGCGATCGCGCACCGCGACGAAGGTCGGTTCGCCGCCCATCGTCAGACGCACGTCCATCGCCGCGAGGTCGTGATCGACCTTCTCGCCCATCTTGAGCACGTCGGCCCAGACTTCTTCGGTGTAGGGCTTGGTCACGCGCGGCGTTTCGAGCACCCGCTCGATCGACATCGTGTGTTCGAACTCGACTTCCGATTCATCGACGGCGCCGGAGATCGGCGCGGCGCTGCCCGGTTCCGGCGTGCACGCGACCGGAATATGGCCTTCGCCGGCCAGCAGACCCGACGTCGGATCGAGGCCGATCCAGCCCGCGCCCGGCAGATAGACTTCGCACCACGCGTGCAGGTCGGTGAAGTCGACTTCGGTGCCGCTCGGGCCGTCGAGCGATTTCGTATCGGGCGCGAGTTGCAGCAGATAGCCGGACACGAAGCGCGCGGCGAGACCGAGCTGACGCAGCGTTTCGACCAGCAGCCAGCCGGAATCGCGGCACGAGCCGGACTTGCTGGTCAGCGTTTCCTCGGGCGTCTGCACGCCCGGTTCCATCCGGATCAGATAACCGATATCGCGTTGCAGACGCTGGTTCAGCGCGACCAGGAAGTCGGCGGTCACCATCGGTGTCAGGTCGATGCTGGCGACGAACGCGGCGAACAGCGGCGTCATTTCGCGCTTGATCATGTACGGCGCGAGTTCGTCGGCGAGGCCCGGCGCGTAGTCGAACGGGAATTTTTCCGCGGACGGTTCGAGGAAGAAGTCGAACGGGTTGTAGACCGCCATTTCGGCGACCAGATCGATCGTGATCTTGAACTCGCGGGTCTTCTCCGGAAACACGAGGCGCGCCTGGTAGTTGGCGAACGCGTCCTGCTGCCAGTTGATGAAGTGGTTTTCGGGCTCAACCCGCATTGAATACGACAGGATCGGTGTACGGCAGTGCGGCGCCGGGCGCAAACGGACCACCTGCGGCGACAGCCCGACGAGCCGGTCATACCGGTAGTGGGTGACGTGGTTCAACGCGACGCGGATCGACACATGAACTCCTTCACAAAGAGTGGCAGCCCGCCAAAAAGCAAGCTTTATGCCGTTGACTTCGAAAAATGCGGCTTATCTATCGTGTGGTTGCTGCTGATTCGTTGCCTGCTGTGTTGCGTGCTGTGTTCCCGTTGCTGCCGGATTGCGCTCGGCGCTGCCAGCCCGCCGCAAGCCCGTCCCGACGCGGTCGGACGCGACCTGGGCCCGGGCTGCGCGCGATCCGTGCGCGCCAGCATAGTGCCATCGGCGGTCGTTGCGCGAGTGTTTGTATTTCACCGCGTTTCCGGCGTCGCGCGTGGCCGACAGCGGCCGCACCACGGCGGCGCATCCAGCATGCCCCATCATGCACGTACTATGCGTTAATCCGGTGACCCGCCAAAATTATGCGGCACGAAGTTTGCGTCGACACTCCGGTTGCCATCATCGCGATGGCGCGGCTTCAGGCCGGTTAGCGGCTTGATTCGAATGCGTTTTTAATCCAGGCCGATCGCCGTGTCGAGCCCGCCTGAATTTCCGTGACTCACTTCTTTCTGGCACGTTGAAACCGATGAAAACCTTCCACTGCAATCGCTGCGAGCATCTCGTGTTTTTCGAAAACGTGCAGTGCGAGCGCTGCAACGCGCTGCTGGGCTATGTGCCGGCGCTCGGCGAGATCAGCGCATTCGAAGACGCAGGCGACGGTCGCTGGCGCAGTCTGCATTCCCAGGCGGACGGCGCGCTGTTCCGGCAATGTCATAACTACGCGGTCGAAAACGTCTGCAACTGGATGATTCCCGCCGACTCGACTGACGACCTCTGTGCCTCCTGCCAGTTGACCCGGACCATCCCGAACCTCAGCGAGCCCGCCAACCGGCTGTACTGGTACCGGTTGGAAGCGGCGAAGCGGCGGCTGTTGTACACGCTTGGGTCGCTGGATCTCGAAGTCGTATCGCGCGCGGCCGATCCGGAACACGGCCTGGAGTTCGTCTTCCTCGAAGATACCGGCGAGGGCGGCAAGGTGATGACCGGTCACGATAACGGTCTGATTACGCTGAACATCGCCGAAGCGGACGACGCGCATCGCGAGAAAGTCCGTACCGCGATGGGCGAGCCGTACCGGACGCTGCTCGGCCATTTCCGGCATGAAACCGGGCACTTCTATTTCGATCGTCTGGTGAGCGGCACGCGCTGGAACGAGCCGTTCCGCGCGCTGTTCGGCGACGAGCGCAAGGACTACGGCGAGGCGCTCGACGAGTACTACCGCGACGGCGCGCCGGCCGACTGGGCGAAGTCGTACATCAGTGCGTACGCAACGATGCATCCGTGGGAGGACTGGGCCGAAACCTGGGCGCATTATCTTTTGATCGTGGACGTGCTGGATACGTCGACGTCTTACGGCGTCGCGCTGATCCCGCACGATCCGACCGAGCCGACGCTGACCGACCAGACGCCGGTCGAGGATGCGAGCTTCGATAATCTGATGAAGCGCTGGTTTCCGCTGACTTACGCGTTGAACAGCCTGAACCGCAGTCTGGGGATGGCGGACGGATATCCGTTCACGCTCGCGCCGCCGGTGATCGAGAAGCTGCGCTTCGTGCATCGGGTGATCGCGGATGCGGCGGGCAGACGGACGACAGTGGCGGCGGCTGGGGTGGAGCCGGGGGTTGCGCCAATGGCGCCAGTGGCGCCGGGCGGGACCGCGCCTGCCGTGGTCGATCCTGTGACGACGGCGCCGGTTGGAAGCGCACCGGGGATCGCTCCGTCGGCGGAGCCGCCCATCGCCGCGCCCGCGCCGGTATCGACACCCACCGAACCCGCGCCGGAACAGCCGAATCTGACGCCGCCGCAGGCAGTCTCGAACACGCCGGTCGTCTAGTCACCCTTCGACGCACGAAACGCTCGCGCATAAAAAAAGCCCCCGCAAGCGGGGGCATTCAACGTGACCGATGCGTCGGATCAACCTTCGCACGTCCACTCTCTCGAAGTCAGATCACCTGCAACCGTTCAATACGCGACGTACGGGCCATTGCCGCCCGGCGTGCTTTGCTGCTCGATCGCGGCATACACGCTACGGCCGTAGAAGAACGGCAAACCCCAGTCGAAGATCGAGTTGTCGACGAAGGCCGGACCGGCCAGCAACGGTTGAACCGGGTCGCCGTTGTAGGTCGTCGCCAGCGTCG
This sequence comes from Paraburkholderia sp., assembly GCF_028283785.1. Taxonomy (GTDB): domain Bacteria; phylum Pseudomonadota; class Gammaproteobacteria; order Burkholderiales; family Burkholderiaceae; genus Paraburkholderia. The sequence continues at coordinate 540,013 of NZ_JAPWKB010000005.1, forward strand.
CCGCATTGCCAACGCTGAAGTTCACCGCGCTCGTCGTGCCGTTCGCGCCAATAATCGTGGCGCTGAACTGCTGCGTCGAGGTCGGGCAGTAATAGGAACTGTTGCCGCCGCTACAGGCCGACATCGCGGTCGTCTTGAAGAACAGGCCGGTCGAGCCGCTGTCGATCAGACTGTTCGAATACGTGACGCCGTTGAACATCGTCGTGAAGCGGCCGTCGTTGGCGTTCACGCCGATCACCTGCGCACTGCCCAGCCCGTTATTGCTCTGCGTGCCGATCCCGAAGATCAGTTGTCCCGTCAACGACGACGCGGCTTCGGTCGCGATCGACGGTAATACCAGCAGCGAGCCGTTGTTATCGGTCGCGAAGTAAGGAACCGGATTCGCCACCTGATATTGCTCGGCCAGCGCAATCGACGTGCAGGTCGATGTGCAGTCGTAATACGTGGCCGGCACTGCGGTCGACACGCACGCCGCGCCGCAATCGTGCTTGAACACGCCGATCCCGAGGATGCCGTTCGCGCCCAGCGCCGACGCAGCGCTACGCGACGAGCCGACGCTCTGGCAATCGGTCGGCACGGACTTGTAGCTCGGATCGATTACCTGGACCGGCAGCGACGACGCTTTCTCGCCGGCAATCTGCATGTCCGCGAGACGCACGGAACCCCACGTGTAGCCGTCGAAAAACTGCATGCATTCGGCCAGCGAATGGCCCGAGCCGTCCTGTTCCTGCGGCAACGCCATCGACGACGGCAATTGCGACGCAAACACCCGCAAGCCCCACGAACCCGTATCGACCAGCACGTGATCGATGGTCGTGCAGTTGGTCGTGCCCGGCGCGCACACGGTGACGCTGACGAACGGCATGTTCGGCACGTTGTTGATGCCGTTGTCGATCGTCACGGCGGCCGCGTTCGCGGACAACACCTTCAGCGAGGTGGTGGTGGATGTGGACGGCGTGCTGACCGAACTGGACGTCGAATTCGACGACGTGCTGGCACTGCTGCCGCTGCTGTCGCCACCGCCGCCACCGCCGCACGCGGACATCAGCAGCGCGGCCAGGCAGGCACTCAGCAGCAGCATCGCGAATGAATGAATCTTGCGCATGCGGGCCTCTTACTGGATCGCGCCGGTATCGACGCCGGACGGCACCGATTTCGGCAGATACGCATGACCGGCAAAGGCACGCAGATGGCCTCCCGACTCGACCACGAGGTCGTCGGTCGAGACACCGGGAATCGCCGTGCGGGTCGCGGTCGCGGCGACATACGGCTCGAACGACGCGCCGAGCAGCGTCTTCAGGTCGGGCAAGGTCGGACCCTGCCACGCGACGCCGAACACCACGCCGCCGGCCGATACGAATTCGCGGACCGTGCCGCCGGTCGGCAGCGTCAGAAGATGGACGGTGTAACCCGATTGCTGCGTGGCGCTATGCGCGGTCGCTTTCAGTTGGGACGCATCGGTATCGATCGATCCGACGGTCTGGCCCAGCGCGGCGAAAGCGGGAAGCGGACAGACAAAAGTCGCCCCCAGCATTGCGCAAGCAATGCCTGTGTAAAGCATCGATTTCAAGTGAATTCCTTCGAGATGAAACGCGGTGACTAACCAGTCCGATCACACGCGACAAACACGGAGCGCACTCCCCTCATCCGGCGAGAGCCGGCACGTCGATCACTCAAGAAGCTGCGTGAGTGCATCTACGGAGTGGCGGGCCGAAACTTTAGCGGTCCGATACGTGTGTTGCAATCGTTTGCGATCCGGCACTTAAGCGGTCAATCGCCTGTGCGCCGGATAGCCGTTTGATCTGAAGAGAAGGATTACCAAGGGTCGCGGCTTGCACGGATTTTTTTGCAATTCGCGATGTTTGAAGCGAACAGATGTGCGTATTTTGTCCGGGCAAATAAATTTTTCGTAAGCGCTGATATTCACCCGGATTTATTAAGGATACGCTTCAAAATGATCGGTATTTTTGTTATTTCATCATACTAATAACACTGCACTGTTACTTTTATCTGATGATTAAATCTCGGGTAATCCCGAGGAAAAACTTCGCATAAACGGTAACTTTCAGCCCAACCTTCAAAACGATGGCGAAAAAAATGCCGGTCGCCAACCTTTCGGTGGACCGGCATTCTGTATCGTCAACTCTCCGCAATTCGCGAATATTTAAAACGCCTGATTAAAACTCAGACCTTTTTCTGCTGAAGCAGCGTTTTCAGTTCCTGGACATTTTCCTCGACGCGCTTCGCGATCACCGCGTACGACTCCGCTTGCGTCTGGTACGCCGCCTGCGCGAGTTGCTGCATGTCGGCGAGCGCCTTGTGCAAGGTCTGCTGCACCAGTTCCGCCGCCTGCGGCGACGGCGTGCCGCCAGACGTGGTCAACTGCCCCGCCAGCGTTTGCAGTTCGGTGAGCGTGGTACGCAGCATGTCCGCCTGTTTCTGCGCAAGCGACTGCATTCCGCTGAAGGCCGCCTGATTGGCCGTGACGAGCGCTTCCACGTCCTTGCGTCGCGCTTCCATGATGGCGGGGACATCGAAGCCCGGCAATTTGAACTGCTCGAGCATTTTGGTGAAATCGCCAAACGGATTGGCGGCGTCAGGTCGTAGCATACCCAGTCTCCCTATCATGATGACAATGGTGCCGGCTGCGTGAACTGCCGGTGCGCGCCGCGCAAAAGCCGCGCAGCGGACCGTGCGGCCGGTCGCGTGTGAGCTGGATTTCCCGCTTTGTCATGCTGCGGGGCATCGCGGCATCCTCAACAATCATGCGCTTTCTTACCGCGTTCCGCCAGCGCACCCACCCTGGGCAAACCCGTCCGCCGACGCCGCGCCTTGCCGGACCGGCGCGTGCCGGGCCACCCGCGCGGCTGTCACGATTTCGCCGCAAACCGATGTAAGGCAGCGTGAGGAAACCGTAACCCGTTGCTGCGTTTTGTCGTCTAACTTCATGGGGTGCTGGCGCAACGTTGCGCCGGCGTTTGATCCGATGAGGCTTCCACCATGAAACTGGCCTTTCCGAACGCGGCAACGGCCGCCGCGCTCGCCGCCGCCGTCCTGTCCGTTGCATCCATGTCGTCCGCCTTTGCTCAGGAAGCGCCTCCGCCGCATCCGCCGATGGGCCCGGGCTTCGCTGTCGTCAACGACCTGGAGCAACTGCGCCGCCTGTATTCGATGACCGGTCATCCCGAGCAGATCGTCGCGGTGTATCACGACGTGCTGAACAAGACCCAGGATCCGTTCCTGCGCCACTACGTCTACGATTCGCTGGCGCGCGAACAATTGAAGCCGACCAATCCGGATCAGGCCATCGCGACGTTGCGCACCAGCCTGGCTGAAGACCTGGTCGCGTCGAACAGGATGCCGAAGGACGGTGGTCCGGGTCATCCGCACGGTCCCGCACCGGAAGCCGGCGCACACGGCACGCCGCCCGCGCCGCCGCCGGGCACGCCGGAATAAAAACGACGGCGCGTCGTTCGACGCATCGTCCGTAGCAGCATCGTGGGGCCAGCCGCGCTTTCGGGCGCGGCTGGCCCTGCGCGTTTCCGCGCGACGCGAACACGTCGCAATCCGGCGACGCGGAAGGCCTTATCATCGTGGCCTGACCTTTCTCGCCGAGCATCATGCCTCTTGCCGTTCGCCGCTTTTTGTACCGCGCCGTCGTTCGTCCGCTGAGCGGCTCCGCTTCAGCCAGCCGTCACCTGCACCATCCGGAGCCTGCCCGGGCGCGCTATCTCGCGCCGCTCGCGGCGCTGTGCATCGCGCTGACGGCATGCAGCACGCCGACACCCATGAGTTCGGTTGCACCTGTCGATCCAGTCGGGTTGTTCCCGATGTCGGCCTACGATCAGAACGTCGATCACTGGCTCGATCCCGCCGATCCCAACTACGACCAGCCGTTTCTCGGCGATGCCGATCAGCACGCGCACTTCGCCGCGTTGCGGGCGCGCTACTTCGGCACGTCGGCGAAAGATCCGTCGCCGTGGAATCCCGCGTATGTCGTCACGCGCGTCTATTCGCATGCTGGCGCGGATATCGCCGCGTTGCAGCGCCGCCGGATCGCGTGGTTCGACAACACCGGCAAAGCGCCGCACGACATCGGTTACGGACAGAATTTCCGGCCGCACACGCAGGCGTGGATCGACGCGATCGCGCGCAATATGGATGTCGGCCAGTTCGAACGCGACGCGCGCTATCTGCCCGCGCGGCGCGCAATCTCGACGGACAACGTGCTGGTTCGCGAACTGCCGACGTTCGATCCGTCGTTCTACAGTCACCGGCTGGCAGGCGAAGGCTATCCGTTCGACAACCTGCAGATTTCCGCGCTGCGGCCGGGCACGCCGCTGTACGTGCTGGGCAGCAGCCTCGACGGCGGCTGGCGCTATGTGCAGACGCCGGAAGTACAAGGTTGGGTTCGTAGCGACGAGATCGCCGCCGTCGACGAAGCGTTCGTCACGCAATGGCGCGACGCCGCGAACCACGGACTCGCTGCCGTGATCGTTGCATCTGCATCGATCCGCGACACGCGCGGCACGTTCCGGTTCGATGCACCCGCGGGCACGCTGCTACCGCTCGCGTCGGCATCGGCAAACGCCGCCCGTGAGTCCGCCACCTCGCAAAACGCGAGGACGGTGCTGATTCCCGCGCGCGACATCGACGGCAACGCAGTGATCCGCCGCGCGCAACCCGACGCTTCGCAACTCGCGACGTTGCCGTGGCGCGCGACGCCGCACCACCTCGCCATGCTGATGACCGGCTTGATCGGGCGGCCTTACGGTTGGGGCAATACGGGTTTCTATAACGACTGCTCGTCGGAATTGCAGAGCATTTTCGCTGCGTTCGGCGTGTGGTTGCCGCGCCATTCGTCCACGCAGATGAGCGCCGGCCAGATGACCGACCTGTCCGCGTCGAGCGTCGGGCAACGGCTCGACTGGCTGGTCGAGCACGGCAAGCCGATGCGCTCGCTGATCTACATCGGCGGTCATGTGATGCTGTATATCGGCACGACGACCCGCGACGGTCGCACCGTGCCGGTCGTCTATCAGGACGTCTGGGGCATGCGCCCGGCGGACAACAGCCGTCGCGCGATCATCGGCGGCTCGGTGATCCTGCCGCTGCTCGCGCAAATGCCGGAAGACCCGGCGCTCGAATCGCTGGCAGGTACGCGGATCTTCCAGGTCAGCATTCTCGGTGCACCCGACGGCACGACACCCGTTCCACCCGACGACGACAATCCCGCCGGTTAATGCGTCGTCCCAGTGCGCTTTTTGCGAACTGGGACGACCGCCGCGAAATTAACGCGGCTGGCGACAGTATGACAATTCAGTATCTACACAGTTACCCAGGATTATTCGGTCAGAATTGCGTATGTTTTGGACGTAAATAATTCTCTAATAAGTAATATATTAGCTTCCGCAAAACATAAACCGGACGACGCGCCCGATTTAAACGCCGGACCGGCCGCAAACGCCCGCCAGGCGGGCGATCAGAACAAATTTCCGTAATTTGTTCGACCTGGCCGAACGAAGTTCTTATTTCCTAAATTTCTTCAATTGGTTTCCTTGTGTCATCGACACAATTCATCCGTCGCCAAACGTTTGCGGTGCTATCGCCTTTTTTCTAAAGCCCTCATACTGCGTTCCAGACTGATTTTCGATTCGTAATAACGCGCGCGCCTAACCTTATGTTTCGGGTTTTCTGATTCGTGCGCTCATTGAGAAGACACATGTACCCGATCAGAAAATTGATCTATGCGGCACACACCGCTTCGCCTACGCTTCGTGCCCGGTTGGAAGCCTGCAACTGGGACGTCGAATACATGCAGCCGACGCTCGCGCGCAAGGGCGCGCTGCAATCGCGGCCGGCTTGCGCAGGCGTGCTCGATTTTTCGACGTTCGTGCTGCCGCAACATCTGCGCACGCTCGAAGAGTTTCTGTCGGGTTCGCAGGTCGGTTGGGTGGCGATCGTCAGCATCGGACAGACTGACGACCCGCATGTGCGACGCCTGATCCGCGACTACTGCTTCGACTACGTGACGCTGCCGGTCTCCGACGATCGCATCGTCGATGCCGTCGGTCATGCGTATGGCATGGTGTCGCTCGGCGAGCCGAACGCGACGCGCGCACCGGCATCGTCCGATGCGCATGGCGAAGGCGAAATCATCGGTTCGTGCGAAGCGATGCTTGCGCTGTTCCGCTCGATCCGCAAGGTTGCGACCACCGACGCGCCGGTCTTCGTCTCGGGCGAATCGGGCACCGGGAAAGAGTTGACGGCGCAGGCCATTCACGCACGTTCGCCGCGACGCAACCAGCCGTTCGTGCCGATCAACTGCGGCGCAATTCCGCCGCACCTGTTGCAATCCGAACTGTTCGGTTATGAACGCGGTGCGTTCACGGGCGCGAATCAACGCAAGATCGGTCGCGTCGAATCGGCCAATGGCGGCACGCTGTTTCTCGATGAAATCGGTGACCTGCCGCTCGAAAGTCAGGCGAGCTTGCTGCGCTTTTTGCAGGAAGGTCAGGTCGAGCGACTCGGCGGTCATACGACGACGCCGGTCGATGTGCGCATCATCTCCGCGACGCACGTCGATATGCATTCGGCGATGCTCGAAGGTCGTTTCCGTGCCGACCTGTATCACCGTTTATGCGTACTGCAACTCGACGAGCCACCTTTGCGCGCACGCGGCAAGGACATCGAACTGCTCGCGCATCACACACTCGAACGCTTCAAGAAAGATGCGGGACGTAGCTTGCGCGGCTTCTCGCCGGATGCGATTGCGGCTCTGCATAACTACAGCTGGCCGGGCAACGTTCGCGAGTTGATCAACCGCGTGCGTCGCGCGATCGTGATGTCGGAAGGACGCGCGATCAGCGCACGCGATCTCGACCTTGCGGGCTATGTCGAGATCGAGCCGGTGTCGCTTGCGCAGGCACGTGGCGCAGCCGAACGTCACGCGATCGAACTCGCGTTGCTACGGCATCGTGGACGCCTCGGCGACACGGCACAGGAACTCGGCATTTCACGCGTCACGTTGTACCGTTTGTTGACCACGCACGGCCTTCGTGCGCCAGCGGAATCCGAAGACTCCGCTGCGGCTGTCGCCCTCGTCTGACCATTCGATCGCGCAGTGTGGCGTAGCCCACATTGCGCGATACCGCGCAGCGATTAAAGTTTCGCCTGCGTTTCGGTACTCCTCCCCTGAAGTCGATTTTCGCTACGCGATTCGCGACGCTCGATTCGCGATGCGCGTGCTTCGCGACGTGTGTGTTTCGCGATCTGCGTTTGATACGCGTTGTTTGATGCGCGTTGTTCGATGCGCGTCTCGCGATGCGTCGTGCGTCGTGCGTGCAATACGCGTGTGTCGTTCGATGTCGATGCATGCGTCGTGGTCACGTCGTTGTTGTCCCTGCTCGTTCCGTCCGTTCCCATTTGCCCTGTTGCGTTCGTTACCGCCGATACGTGGTTGAACCAGCATGTTTCAATCGTCGTACCTGGACGCATCACGATGATGTCCGGCTGCGTGATTCCCGCATGCTTAAGATGCTGATGTTGATTGAAGCGAGTTTTCTTTCACACACATAACGCACCTCACGAAATACGATCTGTACTTCGAAGCATATGAAGAAAGCCTTCGCTATCGAATGAAAAACTTGGGGAAATCCCTCAGGTGCAATGCATGTCGATGCGCTATTGCATCGACTCGACCTGTTGTTTTGAAGTCACCATAAAAATTCAAAAACACGCTAAGAGCCCATAAAAATAGTCATTTTTTTGAATATTTTTTTTGTCACGTTTAATTCGTGATCCGAATTTAATGGACGCAAATTCCGAATCACGTGATCGGCAGGTGATTTTTTACCCGTTTTTACAGGCTCTCTCTGCTGATTAACCCTTGAATCAGCTTGCCAAACTTCTGATGAGTGGGGTAACGAACGGTAATCACTTGCGTCGTTGCATAACCTGCGTTCAAGCAAATACCGTGATGGCCTGTGGACTTCCCCATTCGCCGCAAAACGGAAATTGCCTAGCTATTTCAGCAATTGAAAATAGATAGTTAGGAGAACAATGTGAAACAGAATCGCAAAGATCGGACAAATGGACCGCGTAGGGCAGTGTTGGCAGTTGCCGTAGGTTTGTGCGCAACGGCAGCTTGGGCTCAACCGAACTTGAACACACCCGACGGCGCATTCTCTGCGCAGCCGACCCCCACCACGAGCAGCGCAATGCTGCCGGAGATTCTGGTACTGGCTCAGTCGGCTGTCGGCGACTGTCCTTCGGCCGGTTCACTTGGCTGTCTTGGCGATGCTGGCGGCTCGGGCAGAAACGCAACCGGCGCAGCGAATTCACAAAGCGGCGTATCCACCCCACCCTCGAATGGCTCGTCCGGCGCAGGCGGCGCGATCAGCACGCCTGGCGGCTCGAACGGTGGCACGGGCAGCGGCGCGTCCGGTGGCGACGGAAGCGGCACCGGTGGCGCGGGCGCGGGTGGGAACACTGGCGCTGGTGACAGCGGCGGTGGCGGTAATAGCGGTGGTGGTAATAGCGGTGGTGGTAATAGCGGTGGTGGTAATAGCGGTGGTGGTAATAGCGGCGGCGGTAATAGCGGCGGCGGTGGTAGCAACGGCGGCGGTGGTAGCAACGGCGGTGGTGGTAGCAACGGCGGTGGTGGTAGCAACGGCGGCGGTGGCGACAACGGCGGCGGCGGTAACAACGGCGGCGGCGGTAACAACGGCGGTGGTGGCGACAACGGCGGCGGCGGTAACAACGGCGGTGGTGGCGACAACGGCGGCGGCGGTCATGGCGGTCACGGTGGCGGCTCGGGCGGTCACAGCAGTGGCGGCTCTGGCGGTCACGGTGGTGGCTCGGGCGGTCACAGCGGCGGTGGCGAAGGCGGTCACGGTGGTGGCTCGGGCGGTCACAGCGGCGGCGGCGAAGGTGGTCACGGCGGTGGCTCGGGCGGTCACAGCGGCGGTGGCGAAGGTGGTCACGGCGGTGGCTCGGGCGGTCACAGCGGCGGTGGCGAAGGTGGTCACGGCGGTGGCTCGGGCGGTCACAGCGGCGGTGGCGAAGGTGGTCACGGTGGTGGCTCGGGCGGTCACAGCGGCGGCGGCGAAGGCGGTCACGGCGGTGGCTCGGGCGGTCACAGCGGTGGCGGCGAAGGCGGTCACGGCGGTGGCTCGGGCGGTCACAGCGGTGGCGGCGAAGGCGGTCATAGCGGTGGCGGTGAAGGCGGTCACAGCGGTGGCGGCGAAGGCGGCCACAGCGGTGGCGGCGAAGGTGGTCACAGCGGTGGCGGCGAAGGTGGTCATAGCGGTGGCGGTGAAGGCGGCCATAGCGGTGGCGGTGAAGGCGGTCACAGCGGTGGCGGCGAAGGTGGTCACAGCGGTGGCGGCGAAGGCGGCCACAGCGGTGGCGGCGAAGGCGGCCATAGCGGTGGCGGCCATAGCGGTGGCGGCGAAGGCGGTCACAGCGGTGGCGGTGAAGGCGGTCACAGCGGTGGCGGTGAAGGCGGTCACAGCGGTGGCGGTGAAGGCGGTCATAGCGGCGGTGGCGAAGGCGGTCACGGCGGTGGCTCGGGCGGTCATAGCGGCGGTGGCGAAGGCGGTCACGGTGGTGGCTCGGGCGGTCATAGCGGCGGTGGCGAAGGCGGTCACGGTGGTGGCTCGGGCGGTCACAGCGGCGGCGGCGAAGGCGGCCATAGCGGTGGCGGCGAAGGTGGTCACAGCGGTGGCGGCGAAGGTGGTCATAGCGGTGGCGGTGAAGGCGGCCATAGCGGTGGCGGTGAAGGCGGTCACAGCGGTGGCGGCGAAGGTGGTCACAGCGGTGGCGGCGAAGGCGGCCACAGCGGTGGCGGTGAAGGCGGCCATAGCAGCGGTGGCGAAGGCGGCCACAGCAGCGGGGGTGAAGGCGGTCACAGCAGCGGTGGCGAAGGCGGCCACAGCAGCGGCGGTGAAGGCGGTCACAGCAGCGGTGGCGGCGAAGGCGGCCATAGCAGCGGTGGCGAAGGCGGTCACAGCAGCGGTGGCGAAGGCGGTCACAGCAGCGGTGGCGAAGGCGGCCACAGCAGCGGTGGCGACGGTGGTCACAGCAGCGGTGGCGGTGAAGGCGGCCATAGCAGCGGTGGCGAAGGCGGCCATAGCAGCGGTGGCGAAGGCGGTCACAGCAGCGGTGGCGAAGGCGGTCACAGCAGCGGTGGCGGTGAAGGCGGCCATAGCAGCGGCGGCGAAGGCGGTCACAGCAGCAGTGGCGGTGAAGGCGGCCATAGCAGCGGCGGCGAAGGCGGTCACAGCAGCGGCGGCGAAGGCGGTCACAGCAGCGGCGGTGAAGGCGGTCACAGCAGCAGTGGCGAAGGCGGTCACAGCAGCGGCGGTGAAGGCGGCCATAGCAGTGGCGGCGAAGGTGGTCACAACAGCGGCGGCGAAGGCGGCCATAGCAGCGGCGGTGAAGGCGGTCACAGCAGCGGCGGTGAAGGCGGTCACAGCAGCAGTGGCGGCGAAGGTGGTCACAACAGCGGCGGCGAAGGCGGCCATAGCAGCGGCGGTGAAGGCGGTCACAGCAGCAGTGGCGAAGGCGGCCACAGCAGCGGCGGCTCCAGTGGTGGAACCGGCCACAGCGGCGGCGAAGGCGGCAAGAGCGGTGGCAGCAGCGGCTCCAACGGTGGAACTGGTCACGGTGGCGGTTCCGGAAGTGGAAGCGGCGGTGCTGGCAGTGGTGGCGGCCATGGCGGAGGCAGCGGTTCCGGCGGTAGTGGTGGCGGCTCCGGCGGCGGTAGCGGTGGCGGCTCCGGCGGCGGTAGCGGTGGCGGCTCCGGCGGCGGTAGCGGTGGCGGCTCCGGCGGCGGTAGCGGTGGCGGCTCCGGCGGCGGTAGTGGTGGCGGCTCCGGCGGCGGTAGTGGTGGCGGCTCCGGCGGCGGTAGTGGTGGCGGCTCCGGCGGCGGTAGTGGTGGCGGCTCCGGCGGTGGTAGCGGTGGCGGCTCCGGCGGCGGTAGCGGTGGCGGCTCCGGCGGTAGTGGTGGCGGCCATGGCGGCGGTAGCGGTGGCGGTAGCGGCGGTAGCGGTAGCGGCGGCGGCTCCGGTGGTGGTAGCGGTGGCGGCCATGGCGGTGGTAGCGGCGGCGGCTCCGGCGGCGGTAGCGGCGGCGGCTCCGGTGGTGGTAGCGGCGGCAGTTCCGGCGGTGGTAGCGGCGGCGGTTCCGGCGGCGGTAGCGGTGGCGGCTCCGGCGGTGGTAGCGGCGGCGGCTCCAGCGGTGGCGGCCATGGCAGCGGTGCTGGCTCTGGCGGCGGTGCTGGCTCTGGCAACGGCGCAGGTGCTGGCGGCGGCGCAGGTTCCGGCAACGGCGCAGGTGCAGGCAACGGCGCAGGCTCTGGAAACGGCGCAGGCGCAGGCAACGGCGGCAAGGGCGGCCCCGGCGGTCCTGGTGGCGGCTTCGGTGGCGGCTTCGGTGGTGGTAAGGGCGGCGGCTTCGGTGGTGGTAAGGGCGGCGGCTTCGGCGGCGGTCACGGCGGCGGTTACGGCTCGGGCGGTAACGGCGGCAGTGGCGGCGGTCACGGCGGCGGCAGCCACTAAACCACCCCGCAACGCGGCAAACCGATCGGTGGATGTATCGCCGACCGGGTATCAAATCACGGGATACGCGCCCTCACAAAACGCGTATCCCGTCGAATTGCCCACGCGGCAACCATCCAGCGCGGCGCTGACCAGACATGGCAGCGCCGCGTTGTCTTTTGCGGACGACAAAATGAACACTCAGGTAATAAGAACCGGCAGCGATTGTCGAACACCGCGACGGCGTTCGACGATCCGCATTGCGCGGACCGCTGCGTTCGCATGGAACGCCTCACCGACCTGACCTCAGGCGTAACCGGAAGCGGAACCAAAACCGAAACCGGACAACCCAAGCGAACCCGGAACCCGGAACCCGGAACCCGGAACCCGGAACCCGGAACCCGGAAACCGGAAACCGGAAACCGGAAACCGGAAACCGGAAACCGGAAACCGGAAACCGGAAACCGGAAACCAGGATACTAGAACCCCAAACCCCAACCCCGACAATCCCACGCCCGTCCGCGTGGACATCACCAAAACACCACCCTCACACGACCCGCATCGAAACCGATGCGTCCACCGTCACGCGGCCCGCCGTCCGATCACGGCCGTCCCGCATTCCTCGATCAGCGCGCGGAACGTCGTCGCGGTATGCACGGGATGCACCGTGTTCGCCGTGCCCGTCTCGGCATCGCGTGCGCCGGCGCCGTCCAACGCCTGTCCGCCGATACCCACCACGAGCGTCGCCGGCAACTGCCGGTCGCGAATCCGGCGCAGCAGATTGCGCAGATACGGCGGCGACTCCGATGCATCGAGCGACACCACGCACACCACCGACGCCTTCGCGAAATCCGCTTCGTCGGCGCCGCCGCTGCGCACGCGCTCATACGTCGTCGCGGTTGCGGCGATCGCCTGACGCGCCAGCAACTGCATCACGATCGACGCGGCGACCGCATCGAACGCGCCGCGCCCAGGCACGCACAACACCGCCGATGCAGCCGGCTCACCACTCGCAGCAGCACCCTTCCCGTCATCCACAGACGTAGAACCAGACACAGACACAGACGCCGACAACATCGACGACGACGCCCCAGCCGCGACCGCTTCCGCACGCGCCCTCGCCCGCGCCGCCGACTCTCCGTCCGCGCCCGATCTCGATGCCGCCTTGCTGCCCGCATCCGCAAACGCCGGTTCCGTCTCGGGCCCGACCGGCGGCTCGAACGGTGCGTGATGAACCGGCGCGGGCGGCGCCGTCACGATCTGCGCCGCCCCTGCCTCGGCGAGACGCCGGTCCGCGGCCCCTTCGACCGTTTCGAGGTTCTCGATGATATCGACCAGCGCTTCGTTGATCCGCGCCAGCTGCTCCGGCCCGAGCACGCCGCGCAGCGCATCGTTGCGCGCCAGCCGCAAGCCTTGCAGCACGACCTGATCGTAGTAATCGATCACCGGCATGTCGCTCAGCAGACGGTCCGCCTGCACGATCGCCTCGTGCGTGTCGTCGGCGAGAAGCCGCTGATAGAAATTCTGCGCGGGCGTCAACGCGGGTTGATCGCCGAGCAGCACGGTCAGAAAGTTCAGCCGGTCAGCGTAACGGCCAAGCGTGACGACGCACAGCGTCAGCGGCGTCGACAGCACCAGTCCGACCGGCCCCCAGAGCCAGCTCCAGAAAATCGCCGCGACCACCACCGCGAGCGGCGACAACCCCGAGCGGTGTCCGTACAGCAACGGCTCGACGACCTGCCCGGCAGCCACGTCGACGACCACGAACAGCACCAGCGTCCACACCGCCATCGTCCATTGCGGCTGGATCGCGGCCGCGAGAATCGTCGCGACCAGCGCGGCAATCCAGATGCCGATATACGGCACGAAACGCAGCAACGCCGCGATCACGCCGAACAGCAACGCGCCCGGCACGCCGATCACCGCGAGACCGATCGCGATCACGCCGCCCGTCGCGAGATTCACGCCCAGTTGCGCGACGAAATATCGGCTCAGGCGCACGGCTGCGTCGTTGATCGCGGTGGTCGTGCGATGCAGGTCGTGCGAGCCGAACAGACTGATCAGACGATCGCGCAGATCCTCGCGTTGCAACAGGATAAAGATGGTCACGACCAGCACGATAAAGGTCGTTTCGAGCGGGGCGACTGCGGGAGAGAACGCGCGTTGCGCGAGCTGCAGCGGCGTCGGCGCGGGTTCGTGCACTTCCACCGGCGTCGGTGCGGGGGGTGCGTTGCGCGCGGCGCGACCGGTCGGACGTGGCGCGGGACGCGACGGCGCAACCCGTTGCAAGGTCGCGGCGGCCCGGCTCATCAATATGTCGGCGCGACCGACGGTCTTTTCCTGGACCGTCTCGATCTTCCGTTCGATCGCCACCTGATACTGCGGCAAGTCACCGGCGAGCTGGATCATCTGCGCGCCGATCAGCATGCCCACGCCGAGCAACGCGGTCAGCGCAAAACCCACCGCGATAAAGATGGGCGGCAATTGCCCCATCTTCATCCGGCGCAACAGATTGACGAGCGGCGCGAGCAGAAAGCTCAGCAGCACCGACAGCGTGATCGGCACGAGCACCGCGCGACCGAAGTACAGGCCGCAGACCACCGCGATTCCGGTCACGACCGAAGCAAGTCCATGCAGGCCCGGCGTGCCTGGCGGATACACCCGATTCGGCCGCCCGTGAGGCGGCAACGAGATTTTCATCGTTATATAGATTCCGGTTGGCGGGCCCGTGGCGGCCGCGCTCGAAGAATGAGGACTGGCAATCGAGCGGCACAGCAATCCGCATGCCGCTCCCTGCCCTCGCTCATTGTCGCGCATTTGCCACGGGTCGCTCCACTTCCCCCCTTACAGGGAGACCGCCGGACCAGCCTGTTTCAGAGCATGTCTTACCGCCGGTTTTGCATCGCCGCCGCGTCATTGCGCGCGCCGGCGCGATGCATCAGGCCGGCCGCGACGTGCCGATTTCCACCGCCGCCTTCATCTCTTCCTTCACTTCCGGCGGACCGGCGAAGCGCGTGCGCACGCCGAGGCCGTACCAGAACACCGCCATCACGACGATCAGCGCGAGACTGATGTACAGCACTTTCTGGTTCGGCGGCTGGATGCCGACATACACCAGCACCGCGCCGCCGAGAATCGCCAGCGTCGCGATCGGCTTGGACCAGACACCGAGATTGAACGGTCCCTTGCGGAGCCACGTCTTGCCTTCGGCGTTCAGGCCCGCGGCAATCGGCATCACGTACGACACGTACAGGAACACCGCACATCCGGTCGACAGCACGGCGAACGCGTCGCCGTAAAGCGTCGCCGCGATGCTCAGCACGGCCGATACCCAGATCGCCGCGCCCGGCGTGCGATGCGTTTCGTTGACCTTCTTCAGCCAGTTCGATGCGGGCAAACCGCCGTCGCGCGCAAACGCGTACATCATCCGCGAGCACGACGTCAGGCACGCGAGGCCGCACAGATAGTTCGACAGGAAAATGCCGATACCGAGCGGCACGCGCAGCCATGTCGGCAAGGTGCCGAGCAACGCGCCGAAGAAGCCGCCGCCCGCCTTCACGCTGTCGCCGATGTCCGGCATCGCCAGCAGGAACGTGCAGACCATGATGTAGCCGAACAGCGCCGACCAGCCGACCGCGCGAAGCATGCCCTTCGGCACGTTGCGCGCGGCGTCGTGAGTCTCTTCCGACGTATGCGCCGACGCATCGAAGCCGGTGATCGTGTAGATCGTCAGCAGCAGGCCCGACAGGAACGCCGCGATCATCCCCTGCTTCGGCCACGCGCCGCCATCGACGCCGGTGAAGTTCGTGAATTGCACCAGACGCGAGAAATCGAACGGCGTCTTCGAAAAGCCGAGCAGCGAAATGGTCAGCAGCACCGCGATCGCGAAGATCAGATAACCGGACAGATCGGTCAGACGGGTCGTGACCTTGATGCCGCTATGGTTGAGCCACGCCTGACTCAACGTCACGGCAGCGATGAACGCCGTCTGATGCCAGAAGCCGAGACCGTCCGGATTGATGCCGAACAGCGGCGCGATCAGCGTCTTGAAGAACGGATCGTAGACGCCGAAATTCACCGACGCGACCACGAAGATCAGCCCGAGCAGGTTGAACCAGGCCGTCGCCCAGCCCCAGCCTTTATTGCCGAGAATCGAGCTCCAGTGGTACAGACCGCCCGCAGTCGGATACGACGACGCGATCTGCGCCATCGACGCCGCGACCACGATCGCGAACAGCGCGCCGACCGGCCAGCCCAGACCGATCGATGCGCCGCCCGCCGCGCTCAACGCCTGAGGAAACGCAGTGATGCCGCCGGCCAGAATACAGATGATCGAAAACGAAATCGCGAAGTTGGAGAAGCCGCTCATGCGACGCGCCAGTTCCTGCTTGTAACCCATGCTTTGCAGTAGCTTGGCGTCGTCGTGTTCCGGCACGCCTGGCGTGCCGGTTTTCAGACCTGGTTCCATGATGTTCCTCTCGCTCGGTGGACTGCAAAGGTTGACCAACGGATAAGAACGGCACTAACGAACTGCAGATACGGAGCCGCTTCAGGCCGGCTCGTCTTATTCGAATTTCGCCATCACATGACGCGCGCAGGTGTAGTCCTCGAGCGCGTAGACCGACATGTCCTTGCCGTAACCGGAGCGTTTCATCCCGCCGTGCGGCATTTCGCTAACCAGCATGAAGTGCGAATTGATCCACGTGCAGCCGTATTGCAGTTGCGACGCCACCTTGAATGCGCGGCTCACATCGCGGGTCCAGACCGAACTCGCCAGGCCGAAGTCGGAATCGTTGGCCCATGCGATCGCCTGATCCGTGTCGTCGAAACGCGTGACCGACACCACTGGTCCGAACACTTCGCGACGCACGATTTCATCGGTCTGCCGCGCGCCCGCGATCACCGTCGGTTCGTAGAAAAACCCGCGCGATCCGCTCGCCTTGCCGCCCGCCGTGACTTCGATATGAGACTGGCTCGCCGCGCGTTCGACGAAACTCGCGACGCGATTGCGTTGCCGCTCGGAGATCAGCGGCCCCATCTCGACGCCTTCCATGTGCTGCTCGCCGAAGCGGATCGTGCTGACCGCGCTCGATAGATCCGCGACCAGCTTGTCGTAAATGCGCGGCGCCGCGTACACGCGACATGCCGCCGTGCAATCCTGTCCCGCGTTGTAGTAACCGAACGTCCGCAAGCCTTCGACGACCTGTTCGAGATCCGCATCGTCGAACACGATCACGGGCGCCTTGCCGCCCAGTTCGAGATGCGTGCGCTTCACGCTGCGTGAAGCGGCTTCGAGAATCTTTTGCCCGGTCGATACGTCGCCGGTGATGGAAATCATTCGGACGTCGGGCTGCGAGATCAGCGGTGAGCCGACCGTGTCGCCGCGTCCGGTGACGATATTGATCACGCCTGCCGGGAAGATGCCGGCGATCAGTTCCGCGAGCTTCAACGTCGTCAACGGCGTCTGTTCCGACGGCTTCAATACGACCGTATTGCCTGCCGCGACGGCGGGCGCGAGCTTCCACGCAGCCATCATCAACGGATAGTTCCACGGCGCGATCGATGCCACCACGCCGAGCGGGTCGCGCCGGATCATGCTGGTATAACCCGGCAAATATTCGCCTGCAAGCTGCCCGTGCTGCGTGCGGCACGCGCCCGCAAAAAAGCGGAACACGTCGGCGACGGCGGGGATTTCGTCGTTGAGCGCGGCCAGATACGGCTTGCCGCAATTCAGCGATTCGAGCCGCGCGAATTCCGCCGCGCGCGATTCGATCGCGTCCGCGAGTTTCAGCAGCAGCGTCGCGCGATCTTTCGGGACGGTCTTCGCCCACGACGGAAACGCGCGGCTCGCAGCTTCGACAGCCATCTGCACCTGCTCGACGGATGCTTCGGCGACACGCGCGATCGGTTCGCCCGTGGCGGGATTCAGCACGTCTTCCACATCGCCCTGTCCCGCGATGAATTCGCCGCCAATCAGCAGGCGCGTTTGCACGGTGTGCTCCATCGGTCTCTCCCAGGTTCTGTTGTCTGTCGATGCATCGGCGGATACATGCCGACGTCGTACCGATTCTAGGGTTGTGATTTTTTTGACCGCTAGTGCGGATCGCAGATACGAGCTATCGGCAAAGCAGAACGCTCCGCGTGCCACCGGTTCCGTTACGCATGCATGCGCCGGTTGCCAGTCGACAAACGCCTTTCAGCCCGCGTCGCACGCGACTCCACAGCGTCTGTTTTCGGAAAAACAGAACGCATCGAGAGAACTATCGTGAAACTAGATTGAAGATTTTGCGTGACCGCGCGTGTGTTCGCGCGCGACGACGAGGAAGTTCTGCGCGGTCTCCGATTGCGTCAGTCCGCGCCGCCACGCGATGCCGATATCGACCTTCGGCATGTCTTCCATGATGTGGCGGACTTCGAGCCGGTCGCCGTCGAGCGACCACGGGCGGTAGAGCACGTCGGGCAGGATCGCGAGTCCCGCGCCGGTGGCGACCAGGCTGCGCACCGCTTCGACCGACGCGGTGCGCATCGCGACGTTCGGCCGGAGCCCGGCCGCGCGCCAGTAAGCGGTGGTGGCGTCTTCGAGTTCGTCGGCCTTCAGCATGATCATCGATTCGTCGGCGATCTCGCGCAGCGAGATGCTGCCCAGTCCGCGCAATGCGTGATTCGCGGGCAGCCACAAACGCCACGCGGCCGTCACCAGCGATTCGACTTCGAGCGCCTGGGTGTTTTCGACATTCGACACGATCAACACCGCGACATCGAGTTCGCCGTTGACGAGCAGATGCTCGATATACGCGCGCTGGTCTTCGATCACGTTGACCTGGACTTTGGGAAACACGCGACGGTAGTGATCGAGCAGATACGGCAGGAAGTAGCCCGTCATCATCGTCGTCACGCCGATGTTCAGGCGTCCGCTGACGGTATCGGGCCGCGACGACATCGCCTGCTGTGCGTTGCGCACGGCGGCGAGAATCTGATGGGCGTGACGCAGGAACTGGTGTCCCGCGTGGGTCAGCACCATGCCGCGTGCGTGGCGCACGAACAGTTGCGCGCCGACTTCGGTTTCGAGTCCCTTGATTGCGTCGGTGATCACCGATTGCGAAATGTTCAGCGATTGGGTCGCGCCGGTAATCGACTCGGCTTCGGCGACGGCCAGAAAATAGCGGACGCTACGGAGGGACAGGGACATGGACGTCGATGGGATCGGCGGAGCTATCCACTATAGCGGAGTGGCCGCGCGTCAAAATTGGCCGTCGGCGTCGGCGCGGATCATCTGGCCGTGACGCAGCACGGTGAACGCGTCGTCCGGCATACCGGCCGCGCGTGTCGCGTCGAGCAGCAGTCGCGGCGGTTCGTCGAGCGGTTCATCGGCCAGTTCGAACGTTCCCCAGTGAATCCCGATGGCTTTTCTCGCGTGGACGTCCTTGTAGATCTGCACCGCTTCGGCGGGATCGACGTGTTGCGCATGCATGAACCAGCGCGGCGCGTACGCGCCGATCGGGATCAGCGCGAGATCGAAACTGCCGAAGCGCGCGCCGATCTGTGCGAAGTCTTTCGAGTAGCCGGTATCGCCCGCGAAGTAGAACGAAAACGGATGCGGCGCTTGCGCGGCCGTCTTGACGACCCAGCCGCCCCACAGCGTTTCCGCGCGATCGGTGAGGCTGCGTGCGGACCAGTGCTGGCTCGGCACGAACCAGATATCGAGGCCGTTGGCGTGGGTTTCGTCCCACCAGTCGAGTTCCTGCACATTGACGATGCCTTTGCGTTCCATCCAGAGCTTCACGCCGAGCGGCACGAGGAACAGCGGCGGGCCGCCTTGCTGCCGGTTCAGGGCTTCGACGCTGGCGGTATCCAGGTGATCGTAGTGATTGTGCGAGATCAGCACGACATCGATATGCGGCAATTCGGGAATCGTCAAACCCGGCGGCACCTTGCGTTGCGGGCCGATAAACGAAAACGGCGACGCGCGTTTCGAGAACACCGGATCGGTAAGGATATTGACGCCGTTGACCTGAAGCAGCGCGCTTGCGTGGCCGATCCACGTCAACGTATCGACGCTGCGGTTGGTCTTGAGGAACGCGATATCCGGATGATCGATGGGGAAGCGATAGCCGTTTTCAGGCGGCTTCGGCAGACCGTGGATCAGGCGTTCCCAGCGCCATTTGAGCAGCGATTCGTGGGGCAGTTGCGCGTAGTTGTTCTCGAAGCCATCGGGCGTGTGACGCGCGTGATGATATGGCTCGACCGACGCCGCCGGCTCTTGCGCCGCCGATGTTACGGCGCCGGACGCGCCCGCCAGCACGAGCGCGGCACAGGATGCGCGGATCGCGCTGAGCGTGGAACGGCGGACGGGACCACGAGGCGGACGGAGCACGGGCATCGGCGGGTTGTCAGTGAGGGCAACCCGGCAAGCGTAGCGGAATATTGGGGACGGCGTGGTGGGGGTGGGGTTGCCGGTGCCGGCGGCTTCAGGCTTTTGCCATCGAGAACGCCAGCAAGCGGTCGATCAGTGCTTCTTCCATCGCCATTTGCTGCGCTTCGGACGCCTGTCGATAGCGGGTGCGCGGGCTTTTGACCGCCGCCGTGTACGGCGCGCCGATCGGGCGGAGGACGTCGTCGGAGACGTATTCGAGCGCATGCATCAGTTCCGCTTCGGACATGCGAAGCAGGTCGTCGAGACGGTCGCGGGCGGTTGGCTCCGGCGACGGGCCTAGCTCTTCGCGGAGCGCCTGGGCCAGGCGGTCGGCGAGGCGGGATGTGTCGCTGGGTAGCGCGGTTTGGGTGGACATCTTGGGGTTTCCATTTCAATTACGTGGGGGGAGTTTGCTGTTTTTTTTGAGTGAGGTATCTGGGGAATAGGCGGGGGGAATGGGGGTAATTCTTTTTGGTTTCTGGTTTTTCTTTTTGGGGGATTTTTGGGGGACAGGGTATGGGGGGGTGGCCTGGCGGCGGCCGGGCGTAGGCCTGGCGTAGGCCGGGTGCGGGCCGGCCGGAGGTCGGGCGCTGCGGGCCGAGGTGCTGTAAAATTCTGGTTTTCCCTGGGTGGGAGTGGGGTTCGGTTTGGTTCGGTTGTCGGGGTTGGTCGGTTTTGCAGTGGCTTGGGTTGCGTTGGTTGTCCCGGTTTCGCGCCGGTTTGCCTGGATCGTCCCTGTGCGGGACCGCACCTACTTTTCTTTGCTCGCGCAAAGAAAAGTAGGCAAAAGAAAGCGCGTTTACCTCGCGCTTCGTAGCGAGTGGCGTCTAGTATTTTTCGTGTAGTGGACCGCGCACGTTTTGAGTTGCCGGTCCGTTTTTCTCGGTGGTCCGCGCCCGCACATCCCGCCCGCTTCGCGGCGGTAGCCTGCTTCAAAAACCCATTTTCGCCACGTCATTCGCCCGCTTTTTCGACGGTTCCGGCGTTGGCTAAAAGCCCGGTTTGCACAGCATCCGCCTGTCCTTAGGACGGTTCCGGCGTCGGCTCACAGCCCGGTTTGCGCCACACCATTCGCCCACCTTCCCGATGGTTTCGTCGTTTCGCGTAGCTGGGAATTTTGCGCGCGAGAACCACCCTACGCATGCCAGGAAAATGGGTTTTGTGACGGACGAAGTGGAGCGCACGAAGAGCGCCAAGAGAAAAAGACGGGGCTGTGCCCAACGGCTGTCGCGGAGCGAACAGCCGGAACGAATGACTGCCTTGTCACCAGGTTAAGCGGTGCGACAACTCAAATCGTGCGCGGTCCACTACCCGTTAGTCAGTAGACGCCACTCGCTACGGAGTGTCGGTGTAAACGCGCTTTCTTTTGCCTACTTTTCTTTGCGCGAGCAAAGAAAAGCAACTGTATTGAACGTCAAGCGGCAATGGGATTCCAGGGTGCGGAATCGCGCACCATGGCATTGAGCATGACGAGCAGACGGCGCATGCAGGCGGTGATGGCGACCTTGAAGGGTTTGCCGGCGGCGAGCAGGCGCGTGTTCAGCGCCTTGATGGTGGCGTTCCACCGCTGGCCGCTGATGCAGGCCATGTAGAGGACGCGTCGCACGGCGATGCGCCCGCCCGCGATACGGCGTTTGCCCTTGCGTGCGCCGCTGTCGCAATTGAACGGCGCGAGTCCGGCGAGCGAAGCGATTTCGCGGTTATCGAGCGAGCCCAGTTCGGGCAGAAATGCGAGCAGCGTGGCGGAGATGGTCGGGCCGACACCGGGCACGGAGCGCAGCAGGGCCTCCTTGTCCTGCCAGGCGGGACAGGCGCGCACGAAGGCGCCGATATCGAGGTCAGCGATATGGACCTGCTGGCTGAGCCACTTGATGTTCTCGCGCAGACTGGGGCGCGTGGCGGGATGGGCGCGTCGCAGGCGCGCTACCTCGGCATTGAGCATCTCGAGCAGTTGCAGGCGTCGCAGCAGCAAGGCCTGCAACTGCTGGGTGTGCCCGTCGGTGAGGGGGCGCACAGGCGGCTTGACGGCCTGGGCGTAGCGGGCGATGAGCAGCGAGTCGATCCGGTCGGTCTTGGCGCGCTGGCCGGTGGCGTGGGCAAAGGCGCGAACGTTGCGGGGATTGACTGCGACGGCGGGCAGGCCGGCCATCAGCATGGCGGACAGGACGGCGAGTTCGAGCTTGCCGGTGGCTTCCATGACGATCAGGGCGGGGTCGAGCGTGAGCATGCGCGCGACGAGTTCGTCGATGGCGTGGGGCTGGTTATCGACGCGGAAGGTTTCAGCGGTTTCGAGGACGGCGATATCGAGGAACTTGCCACTGACATCGATACCGACGTGGAAGGTAGAAGACGTGTTTTGCATAGTCATCGCGGCACCCATACTTGCGTGAATTCGAGCTTTGAGCTCAGTCAACTGTTCGGGTTCAGGGGATGAAAGAGGCAGCCGTTCCAGGCTTTTCTACGGGTTCGAAGACCCTGTAGGCGAAACGAACTGACTGCCTCTGTGACGAAGACTGATCAGGTCAGCGCCACGTCCTCAATATACAAGTAGGTGCGGTCCCGCACAGGGACGATCCAGGCAAACCAGCGTGAAAACGGGACCAAAACGGGACCAAAACGGAACCAACGCAACGAAGACAAACCAGGCAAACCACAGCAAAACCCCAACACCACCCACAAAACCAAAGCGCCGCAGGCCCCATGATGCCCAACCTCTCCTCACTCCGTTCCAACACCCTCGCGGGGCTCACCTCGTCGTTCGCACTCGTCCCCGAATGCATCGCGTTCGCGCTCGTCGCGCACGTCAACCCGCTGATGGGCCTCTACGGCGCGTTCATCATCTGCACGATCACCGCGCTATTCGGCGGTCGTCCGGCGATGATCTCGGGTGCGGCGGGCTCGATGGCGGTCGTCATCGTCGCGCTGGTGGTTCAGCATGGTCCGCAATATCTGCTCGCGACGGTCGCGCTGAGCGGCCTCATCATGGTCCTGTTCGGCGCACTCAAACTCGGCAAGCTGATTCGCATGGTCCCGCATCCGGTCATGCTCGGCTTCGTCAACGGCCTCGCGATCATCATCGCCATGGCGCAGCTCGAACACTTCAAGCAAACCACCGCAACCGGCACCGAATGGCTGCACGGCACGCCGCTGCTCGTCATGTCCGCACTCGCTGCACTGACGATGCTGATCGTCTACGTGCTACCGCGCTTCACGCGCGCCGTGCCGCCGGCACTGGTGGCGATTCTCGGCGTCGGCGTACTCGCGCAATGCCTGCATCTGCCCACGCGCACGCTCGGCGATATGGCGCATATCGCGGGCGGTCTGCCCACCTTCGCGTTTCCGGCTGTGCCGTTCACGCTCGAAACGCTTCACATCGTCTTTCCGTACGCCGTATTGATGGCGATCGTCGGCTTGCTCGAAACGCTGCTGACCTTCAACCTGACCGACGACATCACCGAAACCCAAGGTCAGCCGAATCGCGAATGCGTCGCGCTCGGCGTCGCGAACGTCGTGTCGAGCCTGTTCGGCGGCATGGGCGGCTGCGCGATGATCGGCCAGACCATGATCAACCTCAGCTCGGGCGGACGCTCGCGCGTGTCCGGCGTCGTCAGCGGCGTGATGATCCTGCTGTTCATCCTGTTCCTGTCGCCGCTGATCGAACGCATTCCGCTCGCGGCGCTGGTCGGCGTGATGTTCGTCGTCGCGCAACAAACCTTCGCATGGGGTTCGTTGCGCGTGCTCGGCAAGGTGCCGCGCAACGATGCGCTCGTGATCGTCGCGGTAACGGTCATCACCGTGTTCTCGGATCTCGCGATCGCCGTGTTGTGCGGCATCGTGATCGCCGCATTGAACTTCGCGTGGCAGCACGCGCATGAAATCCACGCGGATGTCGATTCGGATCACGCCGACGATAAAACCTACGCGCCGCGCGGCACGCTGTTCTTTGCATCCACGACGCGCTTTCATGGCCTGTTCGATCCGTCGCAAGACCCGGCGCGCGTCACCCTCGATTGCCGCCATCTGCATCTCGCCGATCACTCGGCGATCGCCGCGATCGAAGGTCTCTATCAACGCTATGCAAAAGCCGGCAAACAGTTGCATTTCAAGAACCTGTCGGACCGTAACGCCCGTTTACTGAAACGCGTCGGCTTCGATACCGCTGGCGCGCAATAGTCATCTGTCGGATCGCGCAACGCGCGATCCGATGCTGTCTGAAACACTCGCAGAAAACCGCCCCGCCTCCAACATTCCGATTGTTCGTTCGATCCGGCGAATCAATTCGCGCTGAGCCGCTTTATCCCATCGTCGTAGCCGCATACTCTGACCGTCATTCGCAGCGCACAAGACACACCGCGCTGATTGACCGGGCGACACGACCGTGTGGCCGTCAATGCGATAGATCACATCTCAAAGGAACTGAAATGAGCAAGCTCACAGGAAAAGTTGCGGTCGTGACGGGCGCATCGAAGGGCATTGGCGCGGCAATCGCACGTTCGCTGGCGGCCGAAGGCGCGTCGGTGGTGGTGAACTACGCATCGAGCCAGGCAGGCGCGGACGCGGTCGTCGCGGACATCACCAAAGCGGGCGGCAAGGCGATCGCCGTACGCGGCGACGTGTCGAAGGCCGCCGATGCGCAAGGCATCATCGCCAGCGCGGTCGAGAGCTTCGGAAGCTTGGATATTCTCGTGAACAACTCGGGCATCTACGAATTCGGCGCGATCGAAGACATCACGGAAGAACATTTCCATAAGCAGTTCAACGTGAACGTGCTCGGTGTTCTGCTGACGACTCAGGCTGCGGTCAAACACATGAGCGCGGGCGCGAGCATCGTCAACGTCAGCTCGGTGGTAAGCCGTATCACGCCGCCTGCGAGCGCCGTCTATAGCGGCACCAAGGGCGCTGTCGATGCAGTGACGAGCGCGTTGGCCAAAGAGCTCGGCTCGCGTCAGATTCGTGTCAACGCGGTGAATCCGGGCATGATCGAAACCGAAGGTACGCACACGGCGGGCATCATCGGTTCCGACCTCGCCGCAGGCGTCCTCGCTCAAACGCCGCTGGGTCGCCTCGGCCAACCGGACGATATCGCAGCCGTCGTGACCTTCCTCGCTTCCGACGATTCGCGCTGGCTAACGGGTGAACATCTGATCGCGAGCGGCGGCGTCCGCTAAGACTCACGCAAGATCCGCAATACCCGCAACACCTGCAACACGCTCGACAGAAGCCCGTCGCGATCGCTCGCGACGGGCTTTTTCCATGCACGGTGTCACCCACACCAAAGTCATACCGCACGAGCGACGCGCCAGCCATTTCCCGCGACAGGCGCGCAAATTGCTCCGGCAAGGCATGACCTCACATTCCACTTCGCTAGACGTCGATGTCGCGATCATCGGCGCAGGTACATCCGGCATGGCCGCCTATCGGGCGGCACGCGCGCAAGGCGCTCACGCGATTCTTCTCGACCCCGGACCGCTCGGCACGACCTGCGCGCGCGTCGGTTGTATGCCGTCCAAGCTGCTGCTCGCCGCCGCTCACACGCTTCACGATGCGCGTCAGTTAAAAGAACGCGGAGTCGAAGGGACATCGCAGCTCGCAGCGAACTGGCATCACGTGCTCGAATATGTTCGCAAAGAGCGTGACCATTTCGTTTCCGGCGTGCTGAAAGCGCTTTCCGCATTCCCTAAAGACGCGTTGATCGAAGCCCGCGCGACGTTCGCGGAATTCTCGGCCCACGCGCAACCCGCGTCGCAGACGACCCGCCACACACTGCTCACCGACGACAACCGCCAGATCCATGCGCGCAGCGTCGTCATCGCCACCGGCGCGACACCCGCGATGCCGGAGCAATTCCGCGTCTTCGGCGACTGCGCATTCACCAGCGACGCGTTATTCGAACTCGACACGCTGCCCGCGCGTCTTGCCGTATTCGGCGCGGGCCCGATCGCGCTGGAGTTGGGCCAGGGACTCGCGCGCCTCGGCGTACAGGTGTTCATGTTCGGCAAGGACAACGATGTCGGCGGCCTTGACGACGTCACGGTGCGCGACACGCTCGCGGACTGTCTGTCGAAGGAGTTTTACTTCGATCCCGATGCGACGATCGACGGCATGTCGCTCGACAACGGCGTCCCGACCATTGCATTCCGGACACCCGACGGCACGCCACGTCGCGAATCGTTCGATGCCGTCCTCGTCGCGACGGGCCGCAAGCCGGATCTCAAGCCGCTCGCCCTCGAACACGCAAAGATCGAACTCGACGACACCGGCACGCCGCGCTTCGATCCGTCGTCGATGCAATGCGGCGACAGCGGGATTTTCATCGCAGGCGATTGCGACGGCTCGCGTCCGTGGCTGTCCGACGCCAACGACGAAGGCAAGATCGCCGGCGACAACGCCGCACGTTTCGCCGCAGGCGACGAGATCGTCCACGTCGAACGCAAAGTGCCGTTCGCCGTGGTGTTCTGCGAACCGCAGGTCGCGATGATCGGCGCGCGCTACAGCGAACTCGGTTCGCAAACCATCGTCACCGGCACCGTGTCGTTCGCGGATCAGGGACGCAGTCGCGTCAAGGGACAGCCGCACGGTCTGTTGCACGTTTACGTCGACGCATCCGATGGCCGTCTGCTCGGCGCGGAGTTATGCAGCCCCGACGCCGAACACCTCGGCCACCTGCTCGCGTGGAGCGTGCAACTCGGACTGACCGTGGACGTGATGCTCGGCTTGCCGTTCTATCACCCGGTCGTCGAGGAAGGCTTGCGCACCGCGCTGAGAGACGCAAACCGGAAACGCCACGCGATGCGCGGCGAATCGTCGGACACGTTGTCCGACGCGGCCGGTTGCTGAATCGAGGTCCGTGGTTTCCACACATTCGGCCCTCAATTTTCGTGTTGCAATGCGTCATCCAGACGCCTATAACCATCTCATGGGATGGTTATAGGATGGTTTCCGGAGGCCGCCGGGCTTTCCGGATTTGCAAGGACGCATAGCATGAGCACATTGAAACTGGTGGACCCGTCGCGGCCGAAAGGCGGCGAGACCGAAAAAATCACGATCAATCTCGGCCCGATCGATCTGGGCCAGATCGATCTGCTGGTCGAGGAAGGGTTTTATTCGAACCGCACCGATCTGATCCGCACCGCGATCCGCAATCAGCTCGCGGTCCACGCGCAGGTCGTCACGGAGACGGTGACGCGGCGCGAGATGGTGCTTGGACTGCAACACTTTTCGCGGCACGATCTGGAAGCCGTCGCTGCGGCCCACGAGCAACTCGATATTCACGTGCTCGGCCTCGCCAGCATCGCGCCGGACGTGCCGCCCGAACTGGCGGCGGCGACCATCGCGTCGGTGTCGGTGCTGGGCGCCTTTCACGCGCCGGCCGCCGTCAAGGCCGCGCTGGCGGGCCGTATCCGCTGAGCCATCGCCGATACCGTCTGCCGAACGATCCGCTGCACGACTGTCGGGCGCACGACGCGCCGCGACGCCTCGCCTCCACTTCTGAACAGGCAGCACACACCATGAACGAAGACTTTTTGCGCTCGATGAAGCACGCGTTCGACCTGTTGCGCACGCAAGGTCCGCGCGAAGCGACCGCCGAAGTGCAACGCGCGCTGCACGGCGCATCGCCGAAACCCGTTGAGCCCGACGCCGCGCACGACTCGGCGTCGCCGCATGTGGCCGGGCATCATCTCGGCGCGAAGCTGCGCGAGTGGCTCGATCACGCGTCCGCCCGCACCGGCTCGTCGCCCGGAGCAGGCACCGCACACGCCCGCACCGCCGACGCGACCGCCCCCGGAGGCACCTTCAGCACGCATGCGTTTTCGAACGCGGCGGGACAGCGCGGCTACAAGCTCTATGTGCCCACGTCGTACGACGAAACCGGCGCGCCGCTGCCGCTCGTGGTGATGCTGCACGGCTGCACCCAGAACGCCGACGATTTCGCCGCAGGCACGCGGATGAACGCGCTGGCGGAACAGCATCGGTTGATCGTCGTCTATCCGAACCAGGCGCAATCGGCGAATCCGTCGAAATGCTGGAACTGGTTCAAACCGGGCGACCAGCATCGCGACGGCGGCGAGCCCGCCGTGATCGCCGGAATCACGCGCGAAGTGATGGGCCTGTACCGGATCGATCCCGCCCGCGTGTATGTGGCGGGCTTGTCGGCGGGTGGAGCGATGGCCGCGGTCATGCTCGATACCTGGCCCGATCTCTACGCAGCGGCGGGCGTCCATTCGGGCTTGCCGGTGGGCAGCGCATCCGATCTACCGTCGGCACTGGCTGCGATGAAGGGCGGCAAACGCGCGCGACCGGCGACGCACCACCGCGCGTCGCGACCGGTCATCGTGTTTCACGGCGACGCCGACGCGACCGTCCATCCATCGAACGGCAGCGCGCTGGTGCAAGCTTTCGACGCCGCGCCGCACCCAGCCACCGAAGCGCCGCAAGTCGACGCGCCCGGCGGCGGCACCGTCCGGCGCGGCAGCACGGTCAAACGGCTACGCACCGCCGACGGCGTCGATGCCGAATACTGGCTGATCCACGGCGCGGGCCACGCGTGGGCAGGCGGCAGCCCGTCAGGTTCGTACACCGATCCCGACGGCCCCGACGCCAGCGAGGCGATGCTGCACTTCTTCCTGTCGCATCCGAAACGCTGAGCAAAGCCCGAACCGTATGGCTGTCCGTCGTTGTCGCCAGCGGAACAGTCCGTCAACCCATCCCGCTTGCATTCTGTATCACTTGCCATATAATCCGTTCTGTATCACTTGATACAGAACCTCTGGGCATGGGCCCGGAACGGAGCGGATCATGGCAAGACCCCGTGCATTCGACGAGCAGGACGTGCTCGAAGCCGCTGGCCAGGCATTCTGGTCGCGCGGTTACGAGGGCACGTCCACGCGCGATCTGGTGAAGGCAACCGGCCTGTCGCAGCCAAGCCTGTACAACGCGTTCGGCGACAAGCGCGGTCTGTTCCACGCGGCGCTCGAACGCTATCTCGACCAGACGGCGCGCGAGCGCATCACGCGCATCGAAACCGCATTGCCGCCTGCGCAGGCGTTGTCGTCGTATCTCGGCGAGATCGTCGAACTGTCGCTTGCCGATCCGCAAAAGCGCGGCTGCCTGCTCGTCAACGCGACGCTCGAAATCACGCCCGACCACGCCGAATTCCGCGAAACGGTCGCCGGTTCGTTCACGATGATCCGAGACTTTTTCGTGCGATGCCTGAGCGCCGCGCAGCAAGCCGGCGACATCGCACCGACGATTCCCGTCGAAGACGCCGCCACGCATCTGCTGGCCACAATGCTCGGCACGCGCGTGCTCGCGCGTCTCGATCCGGGCCGCGCAGTGTTGACGGCGGCGCTCGGTTCCGCGCTCGCGCTGCTCGGTCTGCCGCCGCTATCCGCGCAATCCACACTATCCGCGCCGCCCGACACCGCCGCGCCAGCGGTTGCCGATTCCGGCTAGCGCGCCGCCGCACGTCATCGCTCCAATGCATTCCAAACCGGTACACGTTACGTACCGGGCTCGAACACGTCTGATAGACCCGAAGTCCACTCTGCGCCGCGATGCGGCGCGCTTCGCCCCGAGGAACGCATCATGTCATCCGATTCAACCGCCCTTCCGACTCATCGCGCGCCGTCGCTCGATGCCCGCCTTCTTTACGCAACGCTCGCCGGCATGTGCGGCAGCCTTGTCGCGATCGGTCTGGCGCGCTTCGCGTACACGCCACTGATTCCGTCGCTGATTCAGGCGCACTGGTTCACGTCGTCGCAAGCGGTCACGCTCGGCGCGGCCAACTTCGCCGGCTATCTGATCGGCGCGCTGCTCGGCCGTCCGCTCGCGGCCAGACTGACGAACCGCACCGCGTTGCGACTGCTGATGGTGGTCGTCACCGCCGCGTTTTTCGCGTGTTCGGTGCCGGTCTCGGTCGCGTGGTTCTTCGGCTGGCGGCTGCTGTCCGGCATTTCCGGCGGCGCGATCATGGTGCTGGTCGCCACGTCGATCCTGCCGCACATTCCCGTCGCGCGACGCGGCTTCGTCAGCGGCATGATCTTTCTGGGTCTCGGACTGGGCATTGCCGCATCCGGCACGCTGATTCCGGAGTTGCTGCAATTCGGTCTGCATGACACGTGGATCGGACTCGGCGTGGTTGCGCTCGTCCTGACCGCGCTCACGTGGTTCGGCTGGCCCGCGAACAATCCGCCGGTGCCGACGACTGCGCCCGCCGCCGATCCGCAATCTGCCGCGCAATCGACGACGCATACCGCCGCGCATCACGCTCACGTCGCGCATCTCGCGAAGCAGCAACGGCTGACGATGCGCGTGCTCTACGCGCAATACGCGGCGAATGCGCTCGGACTCGTTCCCGCGATGGTGTTGCTGGTCGATTACGTGGCGCGCGGTCTGGATCGCGGCGCGGTGACGGGCGCGCATTACTGGGTGCTGTACGGCGCCGCGGCGATTATCGGACCGGTGCTGTGCGGCAATATCGCGGACCGGACCGGTTATGCGACAGCCTACCGGATCGGTCTGGCCTTGCAGGCGCTGGCGGTCGCCACGCTCGCGCTGTCGGGCAATGCGGTGCTGATCGGCGTCGCGACCGTGGTGCTGGGGATCTTCACGCCGGGCATCGTCACGCTGGTGCTTGGCCGGATCCAGGAACTGGTGCCGCACGATCATCACGAGCAACGTGCATCGTGGAGTCGCGCCACCACCGCATTCGCGCTGTTTCAGGCGCTCGGCGGCTACGGATACTCGTACCTGTTCTCGCATTCGCACAACGACTACGCGTTGATCTTCCTGTGCGGCGCGACTGCGCTGACGATCGCGTTCGTCGCCGATCTGATCGTGCGACGGGTCGGCAAGCCGCAGACGGCGCGCGCCGAACTGGCTACCTGATAAATCAGAAAACTGGTCATTTCAGAACGCCACTCGGAGGCCTAATCTGTGTGTTGTCGCGCGCTGTTGCGCACACCACCCGACATCACACAGATAGCCAAGGAGTACACCATGCAAGCCCGTCTCGACTTCTACAAAGCCAATCCGCACGCAATCAAGGCGATGCTTTCGCTCGAAGAACGCATCGCGCATAGCGACATCGAAAAGTCGCTGGCGGAACTGGTACGGTTGCGCGCATCGCAGATCAACGGCTGCGCCTTCTGCGTCGACATGCACACCACCGACGCGCGCAAGGGCGGCGAAACCGAGCGGCGTCTGGCCACCGTGGTGGTCTGGCGCGAAACGCCCTTCTTCACCGACCGCGAACGCGCCGCGCTCGAATGGACGGAAGCGGTCACGCTGGTTTCCGAAGCGCACGTGCCTGACGCGGTGTGGGAAGCCGTCAAGCCGCACTTCAGCGAAGCGGAACTGGTCGATCTGACCTTGCTGGTTTCGGCGATCAACGCATGGAACCGCCTCGCAATCGCGTTCCGCAAGATGCCGGCTTGATCGAACCCAATACCTGCGTCAGGCATGCGGGATGCTCTGTTGACTGGGACACAAACCAAACAACAGAAGGAGAATCACCATGCCTTATCTACTCGGTTGGCTTCTCGGCGTCCCGGTCATCGTGCTCGTGATCCTGTATCTGATCTTCCACTGACACGCTCGCGATGCACACGTTACCGGCACGCCAGTACGTGACCGCTTAGCCGGTGCACCCGGCCTACGCTGCGCTGAAACATGGCGCGCCGCGCTTCCGATAGCCCGGCGCGCACGAAGGACGCCGTTCGCACGGCGTCCTTTTTTACGTCCGGCACGCGAGCGGGCTGCGATAGACATCGCTACTTCGCATCACGCGTCATACGCGCGTTGCAAACGCGGCCCATGCGTGTGAACCACGGCGTGTAAATCTGACGCAAGCCCGCTTCAAACGCGCACCACGTCCCCCGTGTTTCAACAAATCGCCCATTCGACACGCTTCACTCGCGGCAGTGTGCGCGGTCGCACTTTGATGCGATTTGCCGCCTTCTACAATGGCACCAGTATGACGAAGCCCGATGCACGCAGCGGCTTGCGATTCATCAGACCTTCGCCCGATTTCGCAGCATCCAAACCACACACGACACTGAATAAAAGGCGGTACCGATGGCAAACGGCGAACTGATGTTGTCGCACATCGACATCGTAAAAGCGGTCATCACGCATCAGGATATTCACGAAGGATGCTGGTGTCTCAACATCAACTTCAACGTGTCGGCGACGCACGGCGGGCAGGTGCCCGATCCATGCGTGGCGTTGTCGATTACGGGTATCGGCATCATGCGCGCGGACCGGAATAATCCGATGGCAGTGGATGCGTCGGTGTTCAATCCCGCGCCGCCGCCGAAGGCCGTGCCGATTCAGGCGACCAACGGCACCCGCGTGCCGCTGAACGGCTCGCTCGGTTCGACGAAGATCCACTTTGGTCCAGCCGCGTATCGCAGTGTTGCCGTGCAAAGTGCAGCGGCCGATCGGGATAAATGACGACGCGCGGTTGAACGCATGGCGTCAAGCGCCAGGCGAGCAGCGGCCGCCGGCATCTACCGCGTCAAGCCGTCGACCACGCGACACACGCGGCATACGCTGCGGGCGCGTCGAGCCAGGCGGCTTCGAGTGTCGGCGGATGATCGAGCGTCCAGTGGCGCGCGACGACGTGCATCCCGTCGCGCGGCAACACGGCGAGCCGCGGTAACCCGCCCGCGATACCCACGCCGATCGCTTTCAGCAACGCCTCTTTCGCCGACCACGCATCGTAAAAGGCACGCAACTGCGCATCCGCGTCCAGGCTGTCGATCCACGCGATCTCGCTGCCGGTCAGCGTTGCGCGCGACAGCGAGCGCCACTCGACGCGCTCGCTATGCTGCTCGATATCCACGCCCACGCGCCGCTGATCCGACAACGCGATCAATCCGTAAGCGCCCGAATGCGAGACGTTGAAATCGGGCGCACACACGGCGCCATGCGCAGACTGCGTCACGCAAGGCCGGCCGTTTTCGCCCGACGCGAAGCGCACATCGCGTGCTGCGATGCCGAGTCGCGCGGACAGCAGATCGCGTAACGCCGCACGCACCGACGCAAATCGCAGCGTGTCTTCGTGACGATAGAAACGTTGGGCGCGCGCACGTTCGTCGGTGGAGAGCGCGGCGAATGCCGCGTCGTCGAGCGTAGCGTCGAAGTCGATCTCGACGCGCACGACGTCGAGATCGGACGGGCCGCCGTGCGGCAAGGAAACAGTTCTTACGCGGTTCATGGACAAAGCAATCGGCGCCAGGCGGTCACGGGAAGATTCGCGAAAGCATACGTGAATCCGTGCCGCGATGACGCGATGTCCCAGCCGGCTCCGCATGCTTCGCCGGCCGCGAGCAATCGTCAGCGTGCCCTTGCGTGTGCCGCCGCGCCTTTCGGCACGCCCATCAGCAATGCCACAGCACTCACCACCAGCAACGCAGTCAGCACGTATAGCGCGTTATCCATGCTGCCCGTATGCGTCTTGATCTGACCGATCACCCACGGACTGACGATGCCGCTCGTGATGCCGATACTGCTGATCAACGCGATCCCGGCCGCCGCCGTCGAACTGGGCAGGAACGCGGACGGCACGGTCCAGAAGATCGGCAATGCAGCAAAAATCAACACAGCGGCGATCGACAGCAACGCGAGCACGACGGCGAAACTGCCCGGATGCAAGGTCAGCAACGACAACGCGACACCGCCGCCGATCGTGCACACCGCGAAGTGCTTGCGACGCTCGGCGCGCCGGTCGGAATGCCGCGCGATCAGAATCAGCCCGACTGCACCGACGGCATTCGGAATCGCCGAATACAGGCTGATCGACAGCACATCGCGAATGCCGAAGTCGCGGATCATCAGCGGCATCCAGAAACTCAGCGTCAACGACGCGCACGTCAGCGAAAAATAGATGAACGCGAACAGATAAACACGCGGATCGCGCAGCGCAGCCGACAGTGCCCGCGACGAATGCGCGTGCTCGTGATGACCGCGCTGGCTGTCCGCGTTGGCGCGGTCCGCGGCGCGTTGCGCGTCCAGATAGTCTTTTTCGTCGCGGCTCAGCCACTTCGCATCCTGCGGCCCATCGACCAGCCACACGCCCGCCAGCACGCCCAGCACAATGGCAGGCGCGCCTTCGATCACGAACATCCATTGCCAGCCGTACATGCCGAGCACGCCTTGCATGTCGCGCATGATCCAGCCCGACACCAGACCGCCGAGCACACCCGCTACCGCGACGCCCGCGAAGAACAGCGACAGCACCGCCGCACGCCGACGCGCCGGGAACCAGTACGTCAGATACAGCACGATGCCGGGGAAAAAGCCCGCCTCGAACACGCCGAGCATGAAGCGCAGCGCATAGAAATGCGCGGGTTTCGACACCAGCATCATGCCGACCGATGCGATGCCCCACAGCAGCATGATCCGCATGAACGTGCGACGCGCGCCGAAACGCGCGAGCAGCATATTGCTCGGCACTTCGCACAACACGTAGCCGATATAGAACACCGCCGCGCCGAGCCCGTACATCGCATCGCTGAAACCGAGATCGTGCTTCATCTGCAATTGCGCAAAGCCGATATTGATCCGGTCGAGAAACGACACGACATAACAGACGAACAGAAACGGCACGATGCGCAAGGCGACCTTGCGATAAATCCGATCGTCGTAGCTGGACGCGTGCGCATCCGACCCGGCGGCTGGCGCGAGTGTGGAATTCATCTGAGTCTCCAAACAGGAAGGGGCCGACGAACCCGTTCGCGTGAACGGGCTCGCGTGCTGTCTACGGCGTCTGACGCGCCTCGATATGTCGGACCGAAGGTCCGCCTGATGCGTGATTGCGCTTGTCGGCTGATCGCTGCCCGACGCGCGTGCTTTACGCCGCGAGCGGCGCCGACGCGTTCGCGTGCGTGCAACCGTGGCGCATCGTTTTCATCCGCGCTGCGCCGTCGCGGGCGTGTTGCATCGCTTCGAGCAACACCGCGTGGTCGCCGATGTGATTGGCCAGCAGCAAAATCAACTGCGCGTTGGCCGACTGACTCTGCGCATCGTCGAAATCACGATGCATATCGATCAGCGCTTCGTAGAAATCATCGGGACGTGTCAGGTTGGGTTGCGTGTTCAGTGTCATGGCTGTCTCCGTGCTCTTTATCTGTTCCATCCGGTCCGATGCGGCGTCACGCGCTGCCTGCCACACCGAGCGCGCGCTGCAACGCGGCTTCGACGTCGCCGTTCCGTGGGTTGCGCCAGCGCGCGCAGACATGCTGATCCGGGCGAATCAGGTAGCACGTACCGGGCGTCGCGTCGTAACGTTTCGCGACGAGGCCGTCGGTATCGGTCAGTACGGTTACGCCGTCGATGTGCATCGCATCGCCTGGCGCGACCACGACGGTCAGCGCGAGCGGAATCGCCGAGCCGCGCAGGCCGGCGAGCAAGTTTCGCGTGACGTCGTCGAGACCGTTCGCGTCGCAGAACACCACGCCGGTAAAGCGCTGGCCGATCTGTCCGAGCAACCACGCCGCCTGGCCGTTCAGTTCCACGGGCGCATCGGCGCACGACGCGCCCGGCACCATCTGTCCGTCGAACGCATCGCGGTCCGGCGTATTCAGCGTCGAGTCATGCAGCACCGCAGGCACCGACAGACGGCCGCTGTTGGTCAGTTGACGCGCAAAAGCGTGCTCGCGTGCGAGCATCAGCACGGCGTCGCGGAACACGCGACTGGCCGCGCTTTTCGGCGTGATGAAATCGGTGGAACGGGTGGAGTTGCGGATGTTTTCGTCGGCGGCGAATTCGCGTTCGCTCGCATACGTGTCGAGCAAACTGTCGGGCGCATGGCCGTCGAGCACCATCGCGAGCTTCCACGCCAGGTTTTCCGCGTCCTGCACGCCGCTGTTCGCGCCGCGCGCGCCGAACGGCGAGACGCCATGGGCGGAATCGCCCGCGAACAGCACATTGCCATGGCGGAACTGGTCCATGCGCATGCACGAAAACGTGTAGACGCTGACCCATTCCAGTTCGAATTTGGCGTCGGCGCCGAGCAATGCGCGCACACGCGGAATCACGCGCTCCGGTGTTTTTTCGAGCACGGGATCGGCATCCCAGCCCAGCTGAAAATCGATCCGCCACACGTTGTCCGGCTGACGATGCAGCAACACCGACTGATTCGGATGAAACGGCGGATCGAACCAGAACCAGCGCTCGGTCGGGAAATCGGCTTCCATCTTCACGTCCGCGATCAGGAAACGATCCTTGAACGTGCGGCCGCGCGAGTCGAGGCCCATCAACTGACGGATCGGGCTGCGCGAACCGTCGGCG
This sequence comes from Paraburkholderia sp., assembly GCF_028283785.1. Classification (GTDB taxonomy): domain Bacteria; phylum Pseudomonadota; class Gammaproteobacteria; order Burkholderiales; family Burkholderiaceae; genus Paraburkholderia. The sequence goes on from NZ_JAPWKB010000005.1 coordinate 576,259, forward strand.
GCGATCACGTAGCGGCCTTGCAGCGCGTACGGTCCATCCGGCGTTTCGACGGTCAGCGTGACCGACGCATCGGCACGACCCGGCGTGCCTTGCTGGCAAATGCCCGTGACCTTGTTCTTCCAGCGAATCTCCAGGTTCGGCAATTCGCGCGCGCGGTCGAACAGAAAGCCTTCGACGTAATACTGTTGAAGATTGATGAACGCCGGCCGATGATGCCCGGCTTCCGGTTGCAGATTGAACGTGTAGACCAGTTCGTCTTGCAGGAATACCTTGCCGACGTTCCAGCTGATGCCTTTGTCCACCATTCGCTGACCGCATCCGAGGCGATCGAAGATATCCAGCGAGCGCTTCGAAAAGCAGATTGCGCGCGAGCCCGTCGACAGCGAGCAATCGTCGTCGAGCAGCACGACCGGCACGTTCTGTTGCGCGAGATCGATCGCAGTCGCGAGGCCGACCGGCCCCGCGCCGACCACGATCACCGGATACTCCGTTTGCGCATCGCCGGGACCGTGATCCTGCTCGCGGCACCGCCGATAGTCGAACGACAGCGTCTGATAGTTGATGTCCACCGTGTGTCTCCTTCTGTCTCTTTCGTGCGTGCCGCTTTCTGCGTGCTACGTACTGCGTGCGCGTGGCGCCGAAGCCGTCAGGCTTGCAACGCGTCCCACATGTCCTTGTCGCGCTGCGCTGTCCAGATGCGCGGATGCGTGATGCCGCTCGCTTCGTCGAAGGCGCGCGACACATCGAACGGCAGGCAATGCTCGTAGATAAACACGTGGCCGAACTTCGGGTCCATCGCCTTGCGCGTGTGCGCCATCGCGTCCTTCAGGTCGAGCTTCATCTCGACGGCTTCGCGGCCTTGCTGAAGCAACGTGGTGACGAAATCCTTCGTGTAATCGAGGCCTTTGTTGACCAGTTCCGGCGTGGTCAGCGCGGGGCCGCGTCCCGGCACGAGCTGTTGCGGTTCCAGCGCGCGCAACGCTTCGAGCGTGGCCGGCCATTGTTCGAGTTGTGCGTCGCCGCAATAGCAGGCCGCGTCGTATTCGACCAGGTCGCCGGAGAACAACACCTTTTGCGACGGCAGCCACACGATCGTGTCGCCCTTCGTATGTCCAGCGCCGAGATGCGCGATGCGCACTTCCAGCTTACCCAGATATAGCGTGATTTCCTTCTCGAACACCAGCGTCGGCCACGTCAGGCCCGGCACCGTTTCGACGCCCGCGAACAGACGCGGAAAGCGCTCGATTTCCGACTTCATATCGGCTTCGCCGCGCTCGACGATCATTTCGTACGTGCCGCGACTCGCGATGACCTGCTGCGCGCCTTCTTCGAAGTACGCGGACGCGCCCAGCACCCGCACCGCGTGATAGTGCGACAACACTACGTATTTGATCGGCTTGTCGGTGACGCTGCGGATTCTCGCGATCAGGTCTTGCGCCATCGCGGGCGTCGCCGTCGTATCGACGATCAGCACACCGTCATCGCCGATGATCACACCCGAGTTCGGATCGCCTTCCGTGGTGTACGCGTACGCGTTTTCGGAGAGCTGGGTCCACGTGACCTTCTTTTCTTCGAGGTCGGCTTGGGATGCGAATGCTTTGGCCATCGTTGTCTCCATCATGAGTGAGATGTGAGGCGAGACGGCCGTCTGCGCGGCGCGCAACGTGCGACGCCGACCAAGCATTGGGAGGAATGTCTCGCCCCGAATTTTTTACTCTGTTGATGCACCGGTGTATCGGGGTGAGCTCATCTTAATCCCGGCGTTATATTTGTCAATAGCGAATTGTGTTGCTATACGCAAATTCAACGCATCCACGGACGATGCTCGGGGAAAGCCCTGGCTTCGTTTAACATGGACCTTTTTTCGACCAGAGCGATACGCGTGACGACAGCAGCAAAACCGGGCAGGCGCGGCGGCAGCAAGGCAAGCGTCGTCAAGGCCGACGCCACCGACAGCACCGCCGCCACGGCCGTGAGCGAGGGCAAGACGCAGCGCGGCATCCAGAGCGTCGAAGTGGGCGGCCGTTTGCTGCAGGCGCTCGCGCACGCGCGCGGGCCGCTGGCGCTGTCGGATCTGGCCGCGAGTGCTCAACTCGCGCCGGGGCAGGCTCACGCGTATATGGTCAGCCTGACGCGGCTCGGTTTGCTGAAGCGCGACGCGCTATCCGGACGCTACGAACCGGGACCGCTCGCGCTGCGGCTGGGCCTGTTGCATCTCGAACAGCAACCGGCGTTTCGCGCCGCCGTGCCGAGCGCGGCCGCGCTGGCCGAAACCGTCGGCTTCAGCGTCGCGATCTGCATTGCCGGGCCGCAAGGGCCGACCATCGTGCGCTATGAAAACGCCGGCTTTCCGCTGCATGTGAACCTGCATGTCGGCACCGTGATGTCGCTGCCGGCGACATCGACCGGGCGTGTGTTCTGCGCTTTTCTCGACGATGACGCGATTCGCGCGATGTGGGTGAACCAGTCGGGTGCGACCGATCAGCCGCTGGTGCCGGACGCCGAACGATCCGCCTTCGACGCCACGCTCGACGCGATCCGCACACGCGGACTGGAGCGCAGCGTCGATGCGCCGAGTCCCGGCATCAGCAGTCTGAGCGCGCCGGTTCTCGACGCGAACGGCGCGCTTCGGCTCGCGTTGACGGTGATCGGCTCGACCGGCGCGATCGACGTCAAATGGAACGGACCCGTCGCGCGCGCGCTGCTGGATGCGACGCGGGATATCGGCGCGGCGCTGGGTGCCGCGTCGGGTGCATCCTTCGATCCATCCTCCCGCGCAGCGGACCTCCCATCGTGATCGATACCGTGAAATCCACCTTCAATCCCGAACCCGACGCGAACGCCGATTCCGACGCGCGGCAACAGCGCGGCATCCAGTCGCTCGACAGCACCGGCGACCTGCTCGCGGCACTCGTGGCGGCGGGACGGCCGCTGAATCTGCGCGATCTGGCCGCCGCCGCGGGCATGCCGTCGGCGAAGGCGTTCGCGCATCTGGTGAGCTTGCAGAAAATCGGGTTGCTCGCTCGCGATGCCGCCGGATGTTACGAGGCGGGGCCGCTCGCGCTGTCGTTGGGATTGATCGGATTGCAGCGTTTGTCGCCGACGCGCGAAGCCGAACCGGAGATCGTCGAACTCGCGGCGACGACCGCGATGAGCGTCGCGCTGGCGGTGTTGGGACCGCTCGGGCCGACCGTCGTACGGCTCGAAGAATCGGCCCGGCCGACGCATGTGAGCTTGCGGGTCGGCACCGTGATGTCGATGGTCAATACGGCGATCGGCCGCGTGTTTGCCGCGACGGTCGCGCACGAAGTCCGCGACGGCCTGCTTGCCGACGACGCGCTGCGTCTCGCCGGCGCGCAGTCGCCGGAGATTTTCGTGGCGCCGCCGTCAGGGGCCGCACCGGCCGGCGCGTTGCTGCCGCGTTACGCGCAACGGCTCGACGCGGTTCGCGCGCGCGGTATCGATACCGCGTTGAGCAAGCCGATTCCCGGTATCGACACGCTGGCCGCGCCGGTGTTCGATCACACCGGCAATGTCTGCCTCGTGGTCGCGTTGATGGGACCGGCAGGAAGTTTCGACAGCGCGCTGAACGGCGATCCCGCGACGACGCTGACCGCCGCGACGCAACGCTTATCACGGCGGTTTGGCTGGATGGGCGCAACGCCGGCACCGCGCGGCCAGCCCGAAATTTGACACGCTTGCCCGATCGATCGCCGCGCCCGATCATGATGATCGTGGACGCCGGCTGGCGTGTTCGACGCCGTCGACACGGTGACCCGATCCTGAACGAAGACCTATGGACGAAGTCGATAAATTGAAGCGCGCGGTGTCATGGCTCCGGGATGCCGACGGTGTGCTCATCACGGCGGGCGCGGGGATGGGCGTCGATTCGGGCCTTCCCGATTTTCGCGGCGCAGAAGGCTTCTGGCGGTCGTATCCGGCGTTACGCAGGCATCAGCTCACGTTTCAGGACATGGCGAATCCGCGCACGCTGGTCAAGTCGCCGACGCTGTCGTGGGGCTTCTACGGTCACCGCCTTCAGTTGTATCGGAAGACCGTGCCTCACGCCGGATTTCAGATCTTGCTCCAATGGGCAGCGCGCACATCGCGTCGCGCGGCCGTCTTCACCAGCAATGTCGATGGACAGTTTCAGCGCGCGGGGTTTCCCGACGATGCCGTCGCCGAATGTCACGGCTCCATCCACATGATGCAGTGCTCGGAAGTCTGTACGGACGCGCTGTGGTCGGCGGCGAGTTTCGATCCCGTCGTGGACGAAGCCGAGTGCCGCCTGCTCAACGCGCTACCGACCTGCCCGCATTGCGGCGCGGTCGCGCGGCCCAATATCCTGATGTTCGGCGACTACGACTGGATCGCGCTGCGCACGGAAGCGCAGGAATCGCGTCTGAACGCGTGGCTTGCGTCGGTGCAACGCCCCGTCGTGGTCGAGATCGGCGCGGGGAAAACCATTCCGACCGTCCGGAATTTCAGTGAACGGGCCGGGCCGCGCGTGATCCGCATCAACCCGAAAGACTCGGGTATCGCCGCGCATCGCGGCGTCGGATTTGCAGCAGGCGCGCTCGACACGCTGACGCGGCTCAACGAGGCGCTCGACAACGTCTAGCCGACGCCGTCGTCATGCGACAACCGCGCCTTCGCCACGCGCATTTTCTCCAGCGTCTTCGGTCCCAGACGTAACGCGACGCCGATCGCCAGCGCGTCCATGATGCACAGATGCACGAGCCGCGACACGCCCGGCGTATGCGGATCGATCGCGCTCGGCACGCGCAGCAGCAGCGGAATATCCACCAGCCACGCAAGACGCGAACCGACGTTGGTCAGCGCGATCGTCGTCGCGCCACGCTCTTTCGCAATCTGGATGCTCTCGTTCACCTCGACGCTGCGCCCCGCATGCGAGATCGCAAACGCGACATCGCCCGGTTCCATCAAACCCGCGTACAGGCGCTGAAGATGCGCGTCGGTGAATGCGCTGGTCGGAATATCGAGCCGCAAAAAGCGCAGCGCCGCGTCTTGCGCGACCAGCCCCGAACCCGAGCCCACACCGAAAAACACCACGCGCCGCGCGGTCGCCAACGCCGCAATCGCGGTCTCGACAACTGCCGGGTCCAACGCGCTGCGCGCATGCGTGATGCCGTCGATCGCCGCCTCGCCGACCTTGTCGAACAGCGTCTGCACGTCGTCGTCACGGGCGATCGCCGTCGATGCATACGGCATGCCGCCCGCCACGCTCTGCGCCAGTTGCACCTTGAAATCGCGCAGACCGTGCGCGCCGACCGCACGGCAAAAGCGCGTCACCGACGGCTCCGACACATCGGCGCGCTGCGCGATCTCGGTAATGCTCGCGCGCATCGCGAAATCGACGTCGCTCAGCACCATTTCGGCAACCTTGCGCTCGGCCGGACGCAAGCTGTCCAGCGCGCTACGCAAATGAGGAATCAGGTTCGGTGCGGACAACAGGGACGTCCTTGTCAGTTCAGGGTCGGGAATCCGCGTCACGTCACGGCGTGGATGCGCCGGGTCAGTTTCACGCGAGCCTTCGACCACTTGCGGTGTCGAACAGATGCATATGCGCGGCCGGCAAATCCAGCATCACGCGCTGACCGGGTTCGAATTGCGCGCGCTGACGCGTCGTCACGCACCACACGTTGCCGCCGATCTTGCCGTACAGATGCGTTTCCGCTCCGGTCGGTTCGGTGACGTCGATTTCCATCGGCACGCCTTCGCCGCCGAAGATCGCGATATGTTCGGGCCGCACGCCGAGCGTGATCTTTGCGCCCGCCTTCGCCATCGACGACTGCGCGGCGTCGCGCGGCACTGCGATTTCGCTGCCGTCTTCGAGTTTCAGCGCGAGCCCTTGCGCGCCATCGACGATCACGCCTTCGGCAAAATTCATCGACGGCGAACCGAGAAAACTCGCGACGAACAGGTTGGCCGGACGGTCGTAGAGTTCGAGCGGACGACCCATCTGCTCGATGCGCCCCGCGTTCATCACCACGATCCGGTCGGCCATCGTCATGGCTTCGATCTGGTCGTGCGTGACGTAAATCACCGTGTTTTTCAGGCGTTGATGCAGCGCCTTGATTTCCGTGCGCATCTGCACGCGCAGCTTCGCGTCGAGGTTCGACAGCGGCTCGTCGAACAGAAACAGCGACGGCTCGCGCACCACCGCACGGCCCATCGCAACCCGTTGACGCTGGCCGCCGGACAACGCGCGCGGCAAACGGTCGAGATAGCCGCTGAGGTTCAGCATCTTCGCGGCGGCCTCGATGCGCGGTTTGAAACTCGACGCGGACTCCTTGCGGATGCGCGGGCCGAAAGCGATATTTTCGTAGACCGACAGATGCGGATACAGCGCATAGCTCTGGAACACCATCGAGATATTGCGCTGCTGCGGCGCAAGCGAATTGGCGCGCGTACCGCCGATCATCAGATCGCCGCCGCTGATTTCCTCCAGCCCGGCGACCATCCGCATCAAGGTGCTTTTGCCGCAACCCGACGGACCGACCAGCACGACGAATTCGCCGTCGTCGATATTCAGGTCGATGCCGTGCACGACCTGCGTATCGCCGTAACGCTTGAAAATGCCGTTCAGTTGCACTGCTGCCATGCTGTCCTCATCGTCGTGAATCGCGTTATATAGCTTGTTTAAAGGACTAGATCGATTCGAGCGTCAGCTCTTCGGCCATCAGCCGGTTGCCCGCCATCAAGCCGCCGTCGACCGGCAAAGCGACGCCGGTAATCACGCGCGCCATCGGCGAGGCGAGAAACAGCACGGCGTCGGCGATGTCGTCGGGCGTTGCGAAATCGCGCAGCGGATACCACTTCTTCAGTGCGTCGAACACCTGCGGATTCTTGTCCACGCGCGCCTGCCACGCCGGTGTTTTCACCGTGCCCGGACAGACGATATTCGCGCGAATGCCATAGCGGCCGAGTTCCATCGCCAGCGCTTTCGTATAGCTGATCAGACCGGCCTTGGCCGCGCTGTATGCCGGATGCCCGAGCGCCGTCATGCCATTGACCGAGCCGATCAGCACCAGCACGCCGCGCTGCCGTTCGACCATCGACGCGCGCACGGCCTCGACCGTGTGGTACGTGCCGTTCAGGTTCAGATGGACGTCGCGCTGCCATGCAGCGGCGTCGGTGGTGGCGAGCGTCAGACCTTCGGCTGCGCCCGCGTTCGCAACCAGCACGTCCACCGGACCATGCGCGGCGACGGCGCGATCGACCGCCGCTTTGACCGCAACCGGATCGCCGAGATCGGCGACGAGCGGTATCAGCCGCGTCACCGTGTCCGGCGACCCACCCGAACCGGACGATGCGCGATGCTGCTCAGCCGCCAGCGCATCGAGTGCCGCGGCGTCGAGATCGAGCGCGAACACGGTGTCGCCTTCCGCGACGAACCGACGGCACAACGCGCGTCCGATACCGCCGCATGCGCCTGTAACCAACACGATGCGATCCATGACCGTCCTTCGCCGCTTCACACAACGGCTATGTAAATTTCCAACATGCGGGATAAAGACAGTCTGCTGCGCTGAATATCGACAGTTCGGAATCCTGGCCGATGCCGACACAGAAAGCCCTTCGTAACAGCATCTTATGCAAGTTTGCACGGATAAAAAAATATGGTCAGCCCTACGTGACAACATTTTTTTCGTCCTGTAGGATTTTTTCAAACAAACACTAACCCAGCGGCCGGCGACGGCGGCGGACCACCCCAGGAGAGAGAAATGTCGTTGCATGCCCGTGCTTCCCTAACGCTCGGCAAGCTTGCCGCTGCGCTCGCGTTTGCAGGTCTCGCCGTAGCGGCGCACGCCGACACGGTCCGCGTCACCGTCGCCCACTACAGCGACGCCACCGCGCCGTACTTCGAAAAAATGGCCCGCGCTTTCGAGAAGGCCAACCCCGGCACGACGATCAAGATCGAAGACGTGAACTGGGACACGCTGCAACAGAAGCTGCAAACGGACATTTCCGGCAATGCGAACGCCGACCTCGCGATTGTCGGCACGCGCTGGTTGCTCGACTTCGTGAAGGACGACGTCGCCGAGCCGCTCGACGGCTACATGGACGCGAACTTCAAGGGCCGCTTCATCAGCCCGTTCCTCGCACCGGGCCAGATCAACGGCAAGACCTATGGCTTGCCGATCGCCGCTTCCGCGCGCGCGCTGTACTACAACAAGGATCTGCTCGCATCGGTCGGTTATCCGAACGGTCCCAAGACGTGGACCGATGTGATCGACGCGTCGAAAAAGCTGAAGGCGAAGGGCGTGGCCGGTTTCGGGCTGCAAGGCAAGGAAATCGAAACCGACGTGTATTACTACTACGCGCTGTGGACCAACGGCGGCGACCCGATCGGCAAGAACGGCAAGGCCGCGTTCAACTCGCCGGCCGGCGTGAAGGCCGCAACGATGTACAAGCAGATGATCGACGAAGGTCTGACGCAACCGGGCGTGACCGGCTATAGCCGCGAGGACGTGCAAAACCTGTTCAAGCAGGGACGTGTCGCGATGGTGATTTCCGCGCCGTTCCTTGCCAAGCAGATCAAGAAGGAAGCGCCGAACCTGAAATACGGCATCGATCCGATTCCGCAAGGAACGAATGCGGCGACCTATGCCGTCACCGATTCGATCGTGATGTTCAAGAATTCGAAGGTGAAGAAAGACGCGTGGAAGTTCCTCGACTATCTGTTCACGAAGGAGCCGCGTGTCGAGTTCACCAGCACCGAAGGTTTCCTGCCGACCACGAAGGCCGAATCGACCGATCCCGCATTTGCCGATCCGGACACGAAGGCATTTGTCGCGTTGCTGCCTACCGCCAAATTCGCGCCGACGGTGACGGGTTGGGAAGACACCGCGAAGGCCGTGACGAACGCGATGCAATCGGTGTATCTGGGCAAGGCCAAACCGGCCGACGCGCTGAACGCCGCAGCAACCGAAGCGAACAAATCGCTCGGTAAATAAGGGCTTTTCTGTCGACGCATGCGGGTTGATGCGGACACGTCGCGCGCCACTTGACCGGGTGGCGCGCGACGGCTTTCGAGGTTCGTTGCGGTCAGTTTGCAACCGTGTCGCCGCTGTCAGTTCCCCTGTGTTTTCGCCACGCTTCACCGGCCCATTCCGACTCGCGAGCTATTGCGGCATCGCGTGTCTTACGATCGAGCACGCATGAGCCGTTCCGCATCCCCGCCCACTACCACGCGCGTATCGCCGCGCGTGTCCACGCCCTGGCTGCTGATTGCGCCGAGTCTGATACTCGCGCTGTTCATCATCAGTTATCCAATTTTCAACATCGTGTGGCAGTCGCTTCACGAGGTGTCACGCTTCGGCGCGATTCGCGATTTCACCGGCTTCCAGAATTTCATCGACGTGTTCGACGACCCGGTGTTTCTCGAAGCCGCGCGTCGCACGCTCGTGTGGACCGCGTGCGTCGTGATCGGCACGGTGGTGAGTTCGGTGCCGGTCGCGCTGATCCTGAATCAGGACTTTTACGGACGCGGCATTGCACGCACGATCGTGATGCTGCCGTGGTCGGTGTCATTGACGATGACCGCCGTGGTATGGCGCTGGTCGTTCAACGACGACTATGGGATGGTGAACGTGACATTGCAACGGCTCGGTTTGATCAGTGGGCCGATCCATTGGCTCGCGACCCCTGAGCTTGCGTTTCCGGTGGAAATCGCCGTGGGCATTCTGGTGTCGATCCCATTTACGGTGACGATCTTGCTGGGCGGTTTGTCGTCGGTGCCGGGCGACATTTACGAAGCCGCGCGCATCGACGGTGCGAGTGCATGGCAGCAATTCGTGAAGCTGACCTTGCCGCTGCTAAAGCCGTTCATCAACATGGCGATTTTGTTGAATGTGATTTACGTGTTCAATTCGTTTCCGATTATCTGGGTGATGACGCAAGGCGGTCCGGACAACGGCACGCACATTCTGGTGACGTATCTGTACGAGCTTGGTTTCAGGCTTGGCCGTCCCGGCCAGGCGGCCGCCGTCTCGCTGATCATGCTGGTGATGCTGTTTGTATTTTCGATTGCGTATTTGCGTTTGCAGCCGTCGAAGGAAGGGGACACCGCATGAACCTGAAGATGAGGCGGACGGTGTGGTGCTGGCTGGCGCTATCGCCGTTGATCGTGGTCGTGCTGTTTCCGTTTGCGGTGATGTTTTTCACCGCGCTGAAGCCATCGACCGAAGTATTTGTTTATCCCGCGCGATGGTTGCCGGTGCATTGGCGCTGGCAGAACTTTATCGACATGTGGGTGGCTGCGAATTTCGGCGTGGCGTTACGCAACAGCACGGTGATCAGTTTGTTGTCGACCGCACTGGCACTGGCCGTGAGTTTGCCGGCGGCTTATGCGCTGGCGCGTTTTCCGTTTCGCGGACGCGGTTTTTACCGTCAGTTTTTGCTGGTCACGCAGATGTTGTCGCCGATCTTGCTGGTGGTTGGACTATTCCGTCTTGCCGCGATGATTCCTTACGGCGATGGCAATCTGGTGGATTCGAAGATTGGCGTGATCGTCTCGTATGCCGCGTTCAATATTGCGTTTGCGGTGTGGATGTTGTCGTCTTACTTCGCGACCGTTCCGCGAGATCTTGAGGAGTCGGCGTGGCTGGAGGGATGTAGCCGGACGCGGGCCGTGTTCAAGGTGTTTTTGCCATTGGCCGTGCCGGCGATCGTCGTTACCGCGATCTTTACTTTTATTAATGCGTGGAATGAGTTTGCGGTTGTTTATACGTTGATCCGGTCCCCTGAGAACAAGACGTTGACGGTTCAGGTGACGGATATGGTGGCGGGGAAATATGTGGTGGAGTGGCATCTGGTGATGGCCGCTACGTTGTGTGCGACGTTGCCGGTGTCGGTTGTTTTTGCCTGGTTGCAGAGGTATCTGGTTAAGGGGTTGGCGTTGGGGGCGGTGAAGTAGTTGGTACGCATTTTTTTTGGTTTTTTCATTTTTGGGGTTTTTGGGGTTTTGGGTTTTTTTGGGTTCTGCGGGTGTTGGGTTGGTTGGTTTTGCGCTTGCGTGCGTGGCCTGTTTTCACGCTGGTACGCCTGGATCGTCCCTGTGCGGGACCGCACCTACTTTTCTTTGCTCGCGCAAAGAAAAGTAGGGGAAGGTCTGCAAAAGTCCTGACATTGACGCGAGCATGGACTATCCTGGGCTCAGGGGAATTCAGGGAGTGACGTGATGACGCAACTTGGTCTGGGTCTGGATCTTTCGACGAAGCGCACCCGCAAGCGCGAATTTCTCGACGAGATGACACGCGTGGTGCCATGGCAGAAGCTGATTGCGCTCATTGAGCCGCACTACCCTAAAGGCCGCACTGGCCGTCCGCCGTTTGCGCTTGCGACGATGCTGCGCATTCACTTCATGCAACAGTGGTTCAGTCTCTCGGACCCGGCCATGGAGGAGGCGTTGCATGACATTCCGCTGTATCGGGAGTTCGCGTTGCTGGACGCTGGCATGACGCGCCTGCCCGACGAGAGCACGATCCTGCGGTTCCGGCACCTGCTTGAGGAACATCAACTGTCGGCCAGGATGCTGGCGACGGTCAACGAACTGCTGGAGGCGAAAGGCCTGATGCTCAAGGTGGGCTCGGCCGTCGACGCGACGTTGATTGCCGCGCCCAATTCAACGAAGAAGCCCGGCACGCGAGACCCCGAGATGAAGCAGACGCAAAAGGGCGGCAGCTGGCACTTCGGGATGAAGGCGCATATCGGAGTCGATGCCGAATCGGGTCTGGTGCATACGGTCAAATGCACGCCGGCGAACGTCCACGACGTCACGGTGGCGCACGCGCTGCTGCACGGCAAGGAGACGGTTGCCTTCGCCGATGCGGGTTATGTGGGCATCGGCAAGCGGGGCGAAACAGGTGCGGTTGAGTGGCACGTCGCGATGAGGCTGAGCAAGCGGCGAAAGCTGGACAGAAGCCAGCGGCTCGACAGGATTTACGACGAGATCGAGCGGCTCAAGGCGGGCGTGAGAGCGAAGGTGGAGCACCCGTTCCGGGTACTGAAATGTCAGTTTGGATATGTGAAGGCGCGGTATCGGGGACTGGCGAAAAACACGGCGCAAATCGAAACGCAGTTCGCGCTGGTCAATCTCTGGATGGCGCGCAGGAAGCTGACAGCACAATAAAGCAAGGAAACCCGGCGCGCGTGCCAGTAAGACGCACGCTCGGTAGCGCTTCGGCCGGCGTGAAGGATGACGCGATCTTCACGCTGAGCGCACCGGTTAGAAATCCGAAGCAGAAAATGGGTTATTCAGACCTTCCTAGGCAAAAGAAAGCGCGTTTACCTCGCGCTTCGTAGCGAGTGGCGCCTAGTAATTATCGGGTAGTGGACCGCGCACGATTTGAGTTTCCGCACCGCTTAACTTGGTGACAAGGCAGTCATTCGTTCCGGCTGTTCGCTCCGCGACAGCCGACGGGCACAGCCCCGTCTTTATCTCTTAGCGCCATTCGCGCGCTGCACTCCGTCCGTCACAAAACCCACTTTCCTGGCATGCGCCGGGTTGGTCGCGCGCGCAAAATTCCAGGCCAATCAGAATGCCGAAACCATCGTGAAGGCGGGTGAATGCCGTGGCGCAAACTGGGCCTTGAGTCGGACGCTGGAATGGTCGTGAAGGCGGGCGAATGGCGCGGCGCGAACCGGGCTTTGAGCCGACGCCGGAACCGTCGAAACGGCGCTCAATTAGCGTGGCGAGAACGGGTTTTTGAAGTGGGCTACCGCCGCGAAGCGGGCGGGATGTGCGGGCGCGGACCACCACGAAAAGCCAACCGACCACTCAAAACGTGCGCGGTCCACTACCCGAAAAATACTAGACGCCACTCGCTACGAAGCGGCGGTGTAAACGCGCTTTCTTTTGCCTACTTTTCTTTGCGCGAGCAAAGAAAAGTAGGTGCGGTCCCGCACAGGGACGATCCAGGCAAACCGACGTGAAAACGGGACCAACCAAACCAACCCAACCCAACCCACCCCCAAACCCAAACATCAACAAATCTCAACACCCCCCTCTCCCTGATCCCTGACAATCCGCCCGCTCCAATCTGCGGTCATCGAAAGCAAGCTGATCCGCCGCACTGGGGTGCGACTCAGTACCTTTCGAGCCGCAACGGACTGGAGAAGCGAGATGTCACCCAACCACACCCCGCAGCAGCAAAAGCACCAAAACCAAAACCAAAATCAAAACCAAAACCAAAACCGAACCTTCCCCCAAACGCTGCAAGCAATCCTCCTCCTCACCGCCTGGCTCCTGCCAGGCACCCTCCCCCATGACCCCTGGAAACAGGACGAAACCTACACCTTCGGCATCATCAGCCACATGCTGACGACCGGCGACTTCATCGTCCCGACCAACGCCGGTCAACCGTTCATGGAAAAGCCGCCCTTCTACGACTGGATCGCCGCCGCCATCGCATGGTTGCTCGATGGCTGGCTCCCACTCCACGATGCAGCGCGCCTCGCCAGCACCCTGTTCGCCGCACTCACGCTCTACTGCATCGCACGCATCGCACGTCGCACAACCATTGCCTCGCAAGGCGAGCACATCCGCGTGATCGGCACGCTCGCGCTGTTCGCGGGCACACTCGTCGTCATCAAACACTCGCATGACCTGATGACCGACGTTGCGCTGATGGCGGGCACGGCGCTCGGCTTCTGCGGCCTGTTCGAACTCGTGCTGGCGAATACGACACACCCATCCAGCCGATCGTCGAACGACACCGCCTCCGCACTTCGATTCGGTGCGGGTGTCGGTATCGCGCTGATGTCCAAAGGACTCTTCGTGCCACTCGTGTTCGGCGCAACGGTCTGCGTCGTGCTGGTGCTGTACGCGGGTTGTCGCTCCCAGCGCTTCGTTCGTGCACTGGCCGTCGCGGCATCGGCGACGTTGCCGTTCGCGACGATCTGGCCCATCGCGCTGTATCGACGCTCGGAATCGTTGTTCAGGGTCTGGTTCTGGGACAACAACGTCGGCCGCTTCTTCGGCTTCTCCGTGCCGCAACTCGGCGCGGAAAACGACCAGCCGCTCTTTATCGTGCGCGCGGCTTTGTCGGTCGGTTTTCCGGTCGTGCCGCTTGCGTGCGTCACGCTCGCGTCGATTGCATTCGCGTGCGTGCGCGCAAAACATCGTCGCGTTTCGTGCTGGACTCGTTTGAAAGATCCACGCGTCGCGCTGCCCACGATCTTCGCGATGATCGGTTTCGCCGTGCTGCAAATGGCCGCGACGTCGCGACAACTCTATATCCTGCCGTTCATCGCACCCTTGTCGATACTTGCCACGCAAGGCGTCGAACGATTGCCGCAACGGCTGCATACGGTTTGGGATATCGCGAGCCGTCTGCTGTTCGGCAGCTTTGCGCTGCTCGTCTGGTTCTGCTGGTCCACGATGATCGGACCGGCCGAATCGCACGCGCGTTTTCACTGGCTCGGCCGATGGCTTCCGCTCGACTGGATCATGCCGATCCACCCGATGCTGCTCGCGTCGGCGGTCGCACTGACACTCGGATGGTTATGGCTGCTGCCACGCCTCAGATCCACGCACGCATGGCGCGGCGCGTTGAGCTGGACGCTCGGCGCGACGCTCGCGTGGGGATTGGTCGGCACCTTGCTGTTGCCCTGGCTCGACCATGCAAAGAGCTATCGTTCGGTATTCGAGGATCTCGACACACGTTTGCGTAACGAATGGATCGCGGGCGACTGCATGGCGAGCCGCAAACTCGGCGAGTCGGAAGCGCCGATGCTTCTTTACTTCACCGGCATCGAACATCGGCCGGTGCTGTCCGCTCGCGCCGTCGCTTCGACGGCGTGCACGTGGCTGATCGTCCAGGATCGTCGCTCGCATCCGGAAGCACCGGCAGGCACCTGGCGCCTGTTCTGGTCAGGCGCACGTCCCGGCGACACGGACGAATCGCTGCGCGTCTTTATCCGCACCGCGGATTCCGCGTCCTTAAGCGAGGTGTCGGCTTTATCGAACGCTGCCCGCGCAGCTGGAATCTCACGTGTCGCACGTTCTCTTTTGACGCTCCACGATTAAAGCTCTAGTATCTCGGCCTCGCTGTTTTCGACGTGGCCCTGGCGATGTAAGTCACTCGAAAGCACGCGTCCTGCCGCACCCCGAATCACACCAAGTCCAGTCGCACCGGAAGCCGCGAAATCGAATGCGCTTCCGGCGGCTGGCATTGCAGGATCGCGACGTCACTCGCGCGATTCACGCTTTATCACGGAGCTTACGAGTATGAAGAAGTCTTTGCTGGCGATTGCCCTGTCAGGCACTTTCGCGCTGTCCGCACATGCGCAAAATAGCGTCACGCTGTATGGCCTGATCGATACGGGTCTGGTCTATACCAACAATCAAAGCGGCCACAGCAACTGGCAACAATCGAGCAGCACGACCCAGAACACGGTGTTCGGCCTTAAAGGTTCGGAAGATTTGGGCGGCGGTCTGCATGCGATTTTCAAGCTCGAGCAAGGCTTCAATCTGAACAACGGCAGCCAGGCATTTTCCGGCGACGGATTCGGTTCGCAGGCATGGGTCGGTTTGCAAAGCGATCAATACGGCACGGTCACGTTGGGTCGCCAGTTCGACGTGCTCAACGATCTGCTTGGTCCGTTGACGGCGGGCAGCAATGCGTGGGGCGGCAGTCTCGCCGCGCATCCGTTCGAGAACGACAACCTGGCCGCCGATTCGGTCGTGATCAACAATGCCGTCAAATACGTGAGCCCGACGATTCGCGGCGTGACCGTCGAGACCATGTATGCAATGAGCAACAAGGCGGGCGGCTTCTCGAACAATCGCGCGTACGGCTTCAGCGCATCGTATGCGCAAGGCCCGTTGAATCTCGCGGCAGGTTATCTGCAGATGAACAATCCGGGCGGCGGCACGCTCGGCACCAACACCAGCAGCGGCGCAGTGTCGGAAACCGACGGCAGTGCGAACTTCATCGCGCAACGTCAACGGGTATGGGGCGTCGGTGGTAACTATTCGTTCGGTCCCGCAACGGTGGGGCTGGTGTGGAGCCATACGCAGATCGACGATATGTCGAGCGTCATCGCGCTTGGCCTCGGCAGCTACATGCCGCTGGGCGGCACGCTGCGTCTGGATAACTACGAACTCAACGCGAAGTACGCGATCACGCCCGCATGGACCGTGTCCGGCGCGTACACGTTCACCGACGGCGCATACAGCAACGGCTCGACCAACGCGTCGCCGGTGTGGAATTCGGTGATGCTGCAAACGGATTACGCGCTCAGCAAACGCACCGACGTCTACCTCGAAAGCGTCTATCAGCACGTGCATGGCGCGCCCGCCGGTTCGGTGCTCGGCGATGCGATGGTGAACACGCTGTCGCCGTCGTCGACGGGTTCGCAACTGGCGGTCGCCGTGGGCTTGCGTCACCAGTTCTGATCGTCCCGGTCAAACGGAAAAACGGCATGCGCGTCACGCGTCATGCCGTTTTTTTCGCCGTTTGCGACCTGAAGCGCGAACCGCCGCGCTTACTTCTTCACGCCGAGCACGCTGCCGAGTGTCGATGTCACGCCGCTCAGCAAGCCACCCGTCGTCGCGCTCGATGCCGACGAACCGGTGCTGCCCGACAAGCCGACACCCGCGCCGACGCTGACGGTTTGCGCCGGAGCGGCGGTCGTCGAGGTAGTGCCGGTCTTCACGCCGACCGCGCCCGTTACCGCGCCCACCACGTTCACCGTCGATGAGACGAGCGTGCCTGCGGTGCCGCTGGTCGATACGCCCAACGTCCCGCCGACCAGGCTGCTGACAGCGGACAGCGGCGATGTCGAACCGGTCGTCGAGCCCGATCCGCTCAGGCCGCCCGTCAACGATGCGAGGCTCACGCTGCTGCCGCCCGTCACGAGTCCGCCGGTCGATGCCAACGCGGCGCCGGTCGTCGAGACCAGATTGCCGACGCTCGCCGTCACCGCATTGCCGCTCGCGCCGGACAGCTTCGAGCCGACACCCGATACGCCGTTGCCGAGCGTGCTCACCAGCCCGTTCACCGGCGTGCCGAGGCCGGTCGCGCTGCCGACGGTTTGCGTCGTCGTGCTCGCGAACGTGGTGATCGGCGTGATCGCGCTGCTGACCTGCTGCGTCAGTTGCTGGACTGGCGCGCTGGAGATCGCCGTGCCGAGTCCGCTGCCGGTATCCGTCACCGCGCCGCCGATCGTGCTGACCACCTGGCCTGCGGGATTCGTGACCACGCCCAGCGCCGACAACGGACCGCTGCCGAGGCTGCTGACTGCGGTGCCCGCGCTGCCGACCGCGTCGCCGGTCTTTTCGACCACGCCGCCAAGGCTGTTCGCGGTCGTGCCGAGCGGATTCGCCGTCGAGCCGATCGAGCCGAGGCCCGCCGCAACGCCGTCGCCGAGCGTGGAAACCGCACCGCCCAGGTTCGTCACCACGCCGCCCAGCGCGTTGGTGGTTGCCGTGCCCAGCAGCGGCAGATTCGCCGCGCCGAGCGCCGTACCGACCGCGGACACCGTGTCGCCCGCTGCGGTGACGACGTTGCCCGATTTCGCCGCGACCGCCGCAATCGGCAACGGATTGGCCGGATCGTTGCCGCCCGTGCCGCCGCCATTGCCACCGTTGCCGCCGCTGCCACCGCCACCGCCCGATCCGCCCGAGTGGCTGACCGCCGACGTCGCGCCGACCCCGGCCGTCGCCACGGTGCCGACATCGGTGCTGGTGCCCGCGCTCGCGCTCAGGCCGGTGCTGCCTTCAGTGGCAATGGCGCCGCCATTGCTGCCGCTGTCGGTGGATTTACTCGTCGTGCCGGAACCGCCGCACGCGGCGAGTGCCAACAACGCTGCGGCGGCCGTTGCGACGGCGGTTTTGCGAATGACTTCGCTATAGATTTGATTCGTCATGGTTTCTCTCAGGTTTGCACGTTTTGATTCCCGGATGCCGCTTCGATGGCGGACATTCCGCATCCAGATTTTTTCGCGGACGAGCGTTACCGCACGCCGTTGGCCGGCGTGGGTATCCGCGAGCGACTTAAACCCCGGCGCGATTAATCGCGCTTAAGGCCGGCCATGACACACACGCAGATCGTAAATGGATTGATACGCGGCACTGCCGACGCGGGCAGAATGGCGATTACCGGGATGACCCGTTTCAAGGACTGATTCATGTGCTTCTCGGAACTCGGATAGTTATCAGTGCGAGTCCGTGGACATCGGCTGGCGCGTGCTTTTATCGATACCGCGAATCTCTCAGTGCTTCGCGGTTCAATAGATTTTTTGATGGGCACGATACCCGGCTGATGCCACAGAACTCCACCGTGCGGTGCTCGAATGGAGCCCGGCCGGAATCCCGTAAAGCCGATGCGCGGAACTTCTACCGATGACTTTAAAAACGGGGGTTCTTGAAAAGATTAACGGCAGAAACTCACAAGACCTTACGCTTATTTACTCGGGGTTTTCTCTGATCTTTATATGATGAAACCCCGGCATAAACCGGTATTTTATTCCGCGCATGTCGCCACGTTTATTATGGCTCTGTTTAATATACGTTCCGTTTGAAACGGACAATTCACCCCGATTTTAAAAATATCGCCGGATTCGATTAATCGCGGCGATATTCGGGAATCAACTTTTCTTCAGATAGCAGGCTTTGAGCATGAAATTCCCGGCATCCATCCGGCAATCCACTTCGTGATCGCCGCCGACCAGCCGGATGCTTTTGACCTTGGTGCCCATTTTCAGCGTGATCGACGAGCCTTTGACTTTCAGGTCTTTTATCAGCACCACGGAATCGCCACCGGCGAGCACGGTGCCGTTGACGTCTTTGACGACGGCCGCGTCGGCGTCGTCTTCCGTGGCGGCGGCGACCATCGGCCATTCGTGTCCGCAATCCGCGCAAACGTAATGCTCGCTATCCGGATACGTGTTTTCCATCGTGCATTGCGGGCAGGCCGGGATAGTCGACATAGCGGGTTCCAGAGTAAAGCGGGAAAGAGGCGCGCAGTATAAACGCTGGTTCGCGCCCTTCCCGATGTCACCGCGTCGCATGTCCGCGCGCGTTTCCGATGCCGCTACAGATCGAATCCGAGTTGCGCGCGCCCGAGCGGCGTCAGGTCGTCGCTGGTCGCACGGCCGTTGAAATCGACTTCGAAGTGATCGGTTGGGAAATCCGGCGGGCTTTTGCCTTCCAGAAAGCTCGAACGGTCGCCGTCCTTGCAACGGCGACGCGGCGACGGCTAGAAGGTTTCCCAGTCGGCGGATTCGTCGACGGTGGCGGTTTTCGCGGCGGGCGCAGCGTGGCTCGATGCGGGCTTGGTCGCGGCCGGTTTGACTTCGGATACGGACGGACGGTGTGCGTCGCGCGTGCTGTCCTTGCGCGGCGGCGTCGTCGCTTTCGGTGCGGCCTTCGTTGCCGTCTTTGCGACTGGCGCGCTTCGGGTCGCCGCGTTTTGCGCGGACGCGACGCGCGCCACGGTGCCCGTCGCAAAACCTGCCGACGCCGCCACCTTGAACACGCCGACGGTATCGCGCAACCGGTCGCCCTGGCTTTCCAGCGCCTGCGCCGCTGCCGCCGATTCCTCGACGAGCGCAGCGTTCTGCTGCGTGACTTCGTCCATTTGCGTGATCGCCTGATTGACCTGTTCGAGTCCGCGCGACTGCTCGTCGGACGCCGACGCGATTTCGCCCATGATGTCGGTCACGCGCTGCACCGCCTGCATCACGTCGGTCATCGTGCGGCCGGCATCTTCCACGAGCGTCGAACCGCTGCGAACCTGCTGGACCGAATCGGCGATCAGGTCCTTGATCTCCTTCGCGGCCGTCGACGAGCGCTGCGCGAGGCTGCGTACTTCGCTCGCGACCACGGCGAAGCCGCGTCCCTGCTCCCCCGCGCGGGCGGCTTCGACCGCGGCGTTGAGCGCCAGAATATTGGTCTGGAAAGCGATGCCTTCGATGATGCCGGTGATATCCGCGATTCGCGTCGAACTGCCGTTGATATCGCTCATCGTGTCAACGACGCGGCCGACGACCAGGTTGCCGCGCTGCGCGACTTCCGACGCCGTCGCCGCCAGCGAACTCGCCTGGCGCGCGTTATCGGCGTTGTTCTTCACGGTCGCGGTCAATTGCTGCATGCTCGACGCGCTCTGCTCCAGCGACGCCGCCTGCTGCTCGGTGCGCGCGGACAGATCGATATTGCCGGCGGCGATTTCTTTCGCGGCGAGTCCGACCGATTCGGTCGCGGTGCGCACCGATGTCATCACGTCGGCGATGCGCACGATCAACGCGTTGAACGCGGTGCCGGTACGGCCGATTTCGTCCATGCGCGCGACCGGCGCGCGCAACGTCAGATCGAGCGATTCGCTGACCCGTTCGAGCGTCGAGCGAATGCCGTTCAGGCTGCTGCGAATCACCGCGACCAGCCGGGTCGCCATCACCGCCGACAGCAGCAACGCGCCGAGCGTGACGGCGAGCATGGTCCAGAAAGCGATCCGGTACGCGGACGCGTTCTGGTCGCGGACATCGGCGGCCGCTTTCATGTTGTACGCAATATGCTCGTCGATGCGCGTCTTGACGGCGGCTGCGGCCAACGCGAGCGGCGCACCAGCGGCGAGTGACGCGCGGATGCCGTCGAGATCGCCCGCGTGCGCGTGTTCGATAAACGGTTGCAGCGTGGTGCGATAGCTGGCGATTGCTGCTTCGTCGGCTTGAGCCATGCGCATGTCGGTGTCGTCGGACACATCGGCCTGCTTGTAATGCGTCAACGTGTCGTCGAGCTGACGGTTTGCCGTCGCGACCGCTTCGTCCAGCGCCGACTTGTCCGGACTATTCGAGAACACCGCCAGTCGATAGGCGGCCAGCCGCAGATCGGCGAGATAGCCTTTGGCTGTATCGAGATCCTGAATGCTCGGAATGGTGTCGGCTTCGACCCGTTCGAAACGGGCCTGCGAGCGCGCCAGTTGCGCGAGGCCGCCCGAACCGACCGCGATCAGCCCCAAAAGCGCCACGGACAACGTAATGATTACGCGTTGAATGATAGTCATGAGAGTCTGCCTTAGTCTGCCTTTCGCGCTGATAACCCCGGAAACCCGGCGCGGCGAATCTGCGCACGCGCACGCCGGTGAGTGCGTGGTCCGGCATGCCGGGTCCACTTCTGGTTATCGTCAGATGAATGACAGAAATTAAGGGATAACCCTTACTATTTCTTTAGACGAATGGCGGGCGTTGCGAGAACGCCCTTACAACGGCTTCAGCTCGAAGTGATGCCATTGCGGCTGCGCGATCTCGCGCTGCAGCGACACGATCGACGCCTCGGCGAGATCGATTGCGGAAAGAGCTTGCTTGTACCCGGCTACGCCCGCTGCGGTTTTGACGAGTTGCACCCGACGCCAGCGCGTCATGCGCAGTGAGTTGTGGGCGAGCGTCAGCGTGTGGACGTCGGCGGCTTGCGCCGTCATCGGCGTTGCCAACGCGGCCAGATTCACGCCGTCGGCGAGATCGGCGGCATCGAGTACCGCAACCGCCTTGCCGTCTATCGACAGCTGGATGCGGCGTTCGGGCAAACCCGTCACCTTCAGGATTTGCTGGTTCAACGACGCCGTGAAATCCGTTGTCGAAGCGACGACTTTCGACATCGCGTCGTCCGGAAGCGGCATCGGTAATGCGGCGTCGAGTTGATCCCACGATAACGCCGGTCCTCGCGCGATTGCGCGCAATTGCGCATTGGCCGTGGACATGGCCACGCCGCCGCGTGCATCGATATCCACCGACGACACCAGCGCTGTCGCGCCCCACGCCTCCAGCAACGCCTTCGCCAGCAGAAGACCGCCAGCAGGCACCGGGTGCGTGCGGTCCGGGAACAGCTTGCTCGCGACGTCCGGTTGAACCGCAGCGAGCCGCCGCAGATCGGACACGACCGGCGCATTCAGATCGGCAACCGTTGCGTCCGATTGCGATGCGAGATGCGTTACCTGATCGCCGTAGCGGATCAACACATCGTTATAGTCGCCGCCCGTCCACTGCGCGCGCGTGAAGTCATCGTACGGCGATGGACGGATCAACGTGAGCCGGGCGTGCGGTGCGACTGTTTTTAGCGTCGTCAATGCCGCGGTGTAGCCAGTCGTAAATGTATCGAGCGCGTGTGGATCGAACGACCGGAAACCGCCGTCGTTCATGCCGAACATCATCGTCACCACGGTTGGGTGAAAAGCGGCAACGTCACGGTCGAGCCGTTCGCGCATGTCTCCAGCCAGTCCGCCGGAAATCTTGTCTTTGCCGACGCCGGAATTGATGAATCTCACCGGCATGTGCGGGTATCGGGTCACCACGTAATCTTCGACCGGCACCGTGTACGCGCCGCCTTCCGTGATGCTGTCGCCGAGAAACACCACGGTGTCGCCCGCATGCAGAAAGAACGCATTTGCATGCGCTTGCGTGGCGACCAGGCTTGCCGACGCGCTGAACGTCAACGCGACGACAGTACGGCGCACCACACGCCAGGGCCTGCATTGAGTCTTGAAAAATCGAGTGCCTTGCAATTCAAAATCCCGATTGTGCCGCTAAGAAAACGAGTCCTCATGCTAAAGGAAAACAATCGGTGATCCACAAGCAAATGCCCCCCCGGTTCAGCCAAACTTTGTCTGAACCGGTTTGCCGAGTCCGGCTACCCTTAACGATGGACCTAGCTAAACGCGACGCGTGCAGCGGGCTAACGGGGTAAGTGGTTCAGTCAGGTTTTTAAAATGAAAAGCGACACAACGATAAAATCGTTTGAAGGACTACGCGGCGTCGCGGCTTTGCTCGTTGCCGTGTATCACTTCAACGGTTTTCTGCGACCGGGATCGATTGTCGACAGCTTCTATCTGCTGGTCGATCTGTTCTTTATCCTGAGCGGATTCGTCATTTTCCGCGCGTATCAAGACGGTCTTTCGACGCCGCGTCAACTCGGTCGCTTCATGGTGCGACGGTTCGGACGGCTGTATCCGTTACACGCATTCGCGGCACTGTTCTTCGTCGCGGTTACGTGTTCATCGCGGATGCTCAAGGTCGTGATGACGCATCTCGGACTCGGTGCTGCGCTTAGCGCGCCGGGCTCGCATGCATTCGACTTGCCGGGCGTACCGGAGATTCTGAGTAATCTGTTCCTGCTTCAAGGCATCGGTCCGTTTTCGCACTACGAGATCAACGGGCCAAGCTGGAGTATCAGTACCGAGTTCTATACGTATATCGTGCTTGCACTCGGTGTGTACTTCCTTAAGGGACGCGTGCGCATGATTGCGTTTTCCGTCATCGCGGCGGTCGGGCTTGCGCTTGCGTTCTACGGCTCCGTTCATGCCGACGCGTGCCTGCAAACCGGACATTGCCTCGACTCCCATCTTGAGTACGCGTTCCCGCGCTGCCTCGGCGGCTTCTTTCTCGGTGCGATCGCAGACCGGCTGGCGCCGCGTGTGGCGCTTGCCGGTGAACGCGCGCTGTCGCTCGCGCAAGTCGGCGCAGCGGCACTTGCGCTCTTTATCATGTGGAAGTCGATTTCGATTCCGTCGTATGCGTTCTTTGGCGTCTTCGCATTTTTTATCGTCGTACTGACGCTGGCGAGCGATATCGGGCCGCTCGCGATGCTGCTCAAAACGCGTGTCTGCCAGTTTCTCGGCAAGATCTCGTACTCGATGTATCTGGTCCACGCACCGCTGGTTTTCATCGGTCATCTGACGATGAAGCCGCTACCGCTCGTCGTCAAGTTCGCGGTGCTCGCCGGTTATCTTGCGTTGGTGATTGCGATTTCCACGCAGACGTTCCGCTTTATCGAAGCGCCCGGCCGCGACTTCGCTCGCAAGCTGTCGAACCGCTGGTTCGGCGGCGATATTCCGCAGGCGCGTCGCGCCGACGACGAACTTCAGGGTGTGGCAAGGCCATAAAAAAACGGCCGCATCGCGTTGCGATGCGGCCGTCTGAAATAGTTCCGGCAAAGACTTCCCGTCGTCTCACTGTGCGACTGCGGTGTTGTCCCTGAAGTTAGCGACCCGACTAAACGTGATGTAGTTCGAATCGTGCTGCGAATGTGCGCCGCCTTCCGCATCGTCGAACGAGGTCCGCACTGCTGCGACCAGATCGTTGCCGTCGAACTGCCAGTCGACATACTGGAAGCCATGCGTATTCCAGTCCGCGTGATGCAGCACGACGCGTCGCACGGTCCACGCATGCAGATCCGGCGATGAAATCAAGGCCAGCGTATTTCGCGCGCGTTCGTAGTTGTTGCCGCCGTAGCTCGACGTCACGGCATTCGTCAACGACCAGTAGAGTCCGCTCTTCGGGTCGAAGCGAATCGTGAATTTCTTGCCCGCACCCGGCATATCGACGAAGTCGTGCTGCGGATCGAACGTCACCGCCGTTCCGTCGCCGTTGGCTGTGACGAGTGCAGCGTGTTCCGGCAGTGCGTCGTAGTAGACGCGCAGCACGTTCACCGCGTCGCCGTTCGGCGCGACCACCGCGTTGCCTTCCAGCCAGCCGCCGAACTTGCCGTTGAGCCACGCCGGATTCGGCGCAAGCCGATTGCTGAAGGTCCAGTTCTTTGCGTCGAGCAGATCGCTGCCGACCGGCGCCGACATCATGAACGTCCAGATGCCCGTGCTCTCCACCGATTCCATCGTGCGCCAGATGCGCCCTTTGGTTACGACGACCGGCACGGCCGCCGAAAAGTACTTGCCCTTGTCCGTCAGTACGCCGCTTGTCGAGTCGTGCGGCACCGACCAGGTGTGGCCGTCGTCGATCGAGCGGCGAATGGTCGGCAAGCCGTTGAAGCCGCTGGTGCCGACGATATACAACGCGCCGTTGTCGACGAACAGCGACGACCAGTACTGACCTTTGAGCTCGCCGAGCTTTTGCCAAGACCGGCCGGAATCGTGCGACTCATAGAGTGTCTCGACGTTCTGCGTCGAACCGGCGCCGAACGTATCGTGCGCGACGATGTACGTACCATCGGGGAGAATCGCGATCGCGGGCGATCCGAGATAGACCTTGCTGGAGGCGGGACTGTGCGCGATCACCACGCCGGGCGGCGCTTCGATGACGGCAACGGCATCGGACGAATGCAGAATCGCGCCGCCGATCAGGCCGGCCCCGATCAGCAACGCGGTGGTGTACTTGACGGCGAGCCGGCGAGCGGTAAATTTCATCATTCAGAACATCCTGCGGATGGGCCCCGGGTTGAATTCGGCTTATCGACGCGCAACTCGATCGGCATGCGCTTACATGAAGTGACGGTACATATCCAGAAGGCTCGCCGTCAGATAACCGACCGGATCGCCTTCGTACAGCAGCGGCTGAATGCCGAGGTTTTTGGCAAGGCCGTACACGCCATACGCCACCGCGACAAACAGCACGAGTGCCTTGGTCGAGCCGCGCCGCATCTGCATGATCATCAGCGACAGGTACATCAGCGCGACCACGAAGAAGTAGATGTAGATCCGCTCGAACACCTTCGCGAAGTTGTACGTCGCAATCAACGCCAACGCGCCGAAATTCAGCGTCACCAGACAGGCATGCGCGGCGCGATATGCGTGCGCACCCGCCAGTTGCCGCGTTTTGGCGCTGCGAATCCACAGCACATTGCTTAGCGCGAAAATGCCCGCGGCGAGCGTGGCGACGCCTGCCACGCTAAAGGCGTCCCAGTTGCTATAGATGTTCAGTTTGGTGGACAGATACGAGTCGTCATTACCGAACGACGCGAGCAGGTTCGGGTTCGCTTTCGACGCGACAAATACCAGCGCGGCGACACCGCTCGCGGCCCAGATCGCACGTTTGCCGATATAGCGATACAGCAGGTACGGCACGCAAATGATCAGCGACGGAATATGCGCCGCGCCCGCCACCATCGCGAACAGGGTGCTACGCAAACGCGTCTTCGAGAAGATCATCAGGAAGATGAACGGGAATGCCATCGCCTGGCGGATCACGTTGCCGTATGTACCGAAAAACGACGACGATGAAATCAGCAACACCAGAAACAGCGGAATCGCATCGTAGCGCTCACGCCAGATCGCGACCAGCAGCGCCGAAAAGTACACGACGAACAACAGCAGGAAAGCGAGGTCGGTGATACCACCCAGCGCCGAAGCGATGTACAGCGACGAGAACGACAGAATTTCCGGCTGACGCGCCATGTACTGCGAGATGCCGACCGCGTGCATGGTTTGCATGAAGTCGAAGTACTGCAGCTTGTCGTTGCCGCCGTCTTGTATGGGCAGTTTGAGTGCCACCAGCGGACCCAGCACCACGACCGCGCCGATACACAACAGCGCGACCGAAAACCGTCCGGGCCGGTGCATGCAGCCCATCACGCAAACCAGCAGCAGATACAGATAAAACGCGCCGAACGGAAACGCCAGGCCGAGCCCGACCGTCACCACCAATGCAACCGCGAACGGCACGGGAACGGGCAACGTCGCGTTGCCGACAGTCAGCGTTCTCATCGTGCGCATCGTCGGATGCGGGGCACACAGCGCGACGCGCAGTGTGTATCGCCCGAACGCCGGGAGACGGGGAACAGGACGCTGGAGGCACCAGCGCGCAGGGTTGGCGGCAGTTGTTCGGACATGAAGGAGTCGAGGTAGTGATGGCAGCCGGTGTGCGCTGTCGCGGCTTCAGGTGCAGCTTTGAAGCGTAGCGATCTCACACGGGCGCAAGCTCTCGACGTCCGAATCGATCATGGTATTGGCGGATCAGGACAAGGAATCGCCGATCCACTGCCAATCGATAACGCCTGCCGTTCCTGCCGCACAGGTTGGGGTCCTGGCGGCATGCGCGTCGGCGAACCGGCCAGGACAAGCCGTCGCCGACGCGATGTACTGCTTACACCTTCGACACGAGGTCTTTCAGCGCGATGGCAGGATCGGCGAGGCCGCTGCGGTCCGCGATCAGTTCGCCACCGACCAGCATCCGGCCTTGCACGAAGTCTTTGGTGGCGTTGATGCAATCGAGCCCGATCAGGCGCTGGCCCTTCAGGTAGGCAATCGAAAACGACCGGCTGGTCGTGTCGCCGCGAACGATGACGTCGTCGTGACCGTTCGACAAACCGGCCATCTGGATTCGCAAGTCGTATTGCACCGACCAGAACCACGGCACGGCCGTTGCCGGGATCGCGGCGCCGGTGATGTCGCAGGCCACGATGCCGGCCTGTTCGACCGCGTTTTGCACGCTTTCGACGCGCACCGCGTCGCCCGATGCGAACGGGTTGGCGCGGCGTGCGCAATCGCCGATCGCGTAGACATCCGCGAGACTCGTGCGGCAAAGCGCATCGACGTCCACGCCGTTGTCGCCTTTCGCGCCGGCTTCGCGCAGCGGCGCCACCGACGGCGCAATGCCGATCCCGACGATCACCAGATCCGCCGCGATTTCGCAGCCATCCGCGAGTTTGACAGCGTTGACGCGACCGTTCTCACCGACAAACGATTCGACCACACCGCCCAGCACCAACTCGACGCCTTGCGCGCGATGCTCGTCGGCCATGAACGCCGACAGCGCGTGTCCAGCGACGCGCGCGAGCAGACGGTCCAGCGCCTCGACCACGGTCACGTGCTTGCCGGCTTTGCGCAGCACGGCCGCCGTTTCCAGACCGATATAACCGCCACCGACCACGACCACGCGCTGCGCGTCGGCCAGTTCCGATTTGATTGCGTCCACATCGGTCTTCTTTCTGACGACGTGAATGCCGGCCAGCGCCGCGCCTTCGCAACCCAGACGACGCGCGTCTCCGCCCGCAGCCCAGACCAGCTTGCCGTAGCTCAGCGAATCGCCGTTTTCGAGGCCGATGCGATGCGCGCCGGCATCGACCGATTGCACTTTCTGGCCGCGAATCAGCGTGATCTCGCGTTCCTGCCACGCGTCTTGAGGATGAAACCGCATCTCGTCGAACGAGCGCTCGGCCGCGAGATATTCCTTGCTCAGCGGCGGGCGCTGATACGGCAGGTCGCTCTCTTCGGAGACGACTGCGATGCTGCCTTCGAACTTCGCCTTGCGCAGCGCGAGCGCGCAGTGTGTGCCGGCATGGCCGGCGCCGACGATGATCACGTCAAATGCATTCATATTCGATCTAAGCGTAAGTGCGCCGGACGTCTCGCAACGTCGTCGAACGCGAGTCACTGTGTTCCGGCGCGACGCGTGCAGCGGTGCCACCGATCGCTTCGTCGAACGATCCGGCGGACCCGCGGCGACGCGTCGCGCCGCTTTTCCGAACTGCCGAGCATAGCTGCTTCGAGCGCAATCATGTTGGGAAGCGCGCCAAAATTCGCGACAAAAAGCCCCGCGAGAATCGCTTCTCGCGGGGCTTTTCGTAGAGTGCGCGGCGCGCTGAACTGCGCCGTGCGACCGGCGAACCGGCTTTAACGCGACATCATGTTCATCGCGACGTTGTGCAGAACCCACAGCGTGCCGCCGATCAGAATGACCGCCGTCATCACCGTGAAGGCAAAGGCCAGCACGTTCCAGCGCTGTTCCGACGACGTGTTCATGTGCAGGAAGAACACCAGATGCACGACGATCTGCACCAGCGCGAGGCCGGAGATCGCGAGCAACGCGTTTTCACCGGTCAGCACGCCGGCCATCACGAGGCCGAATGCGCCTGCCGTCAGGATCACCGACAGGATGAAACCGACCATGTAGCTGCCGGCGCTGCCGTGGCTCTCGCCTGCGTGAGAAGAATGGTGTTGTGCCATTTAAATCACACTCGCAAGGTAGACAAAGGTAAACACGCCGATCCAGACGATGTCCAGAAAGTGCCAGAACAGGCTCAGGCACGTCAGGCGACGCAGTTCGCGTTCGCCCAGTTCCGGGGCGCGGATCGCTTGCACGGCCAGCACCACCATCCAGATCAGACCCAGCGTCACGTGCAGGCCGTGGGTGCCGACCAGCGTGAAGAACGACGACAGGAACGCGCTGCGATCCGGGCCGGCGCCTTCGGCGATCAGGTGCGCAAACTCGCGCATTTCCATCACCAGGAACGACACGCCCAGCAGGAACGTCAGGGCCAGCCAGCCCAGCAGCACGCCCTTCTTGCCCTTGTGCGCGCCGATCATCGCGAAGCCGTACGTGATACTGCTCAGCAGCAGCACGGCGGTTTCGAGCGCGACGCCCGGGATTTCGAACAGGTCCTTGCCCGACGGACCGCCCGCGAACTGATGGCTCATCACCGCGAACACGGCGAACAACGACGCGAAAATCACGCAGTCGGTCATCAGGTACAGCCAGAATCCGAACACCGAATGCGACGGGACGTGGTCCGAGTCGTGGTGGTGCGGATCAGCAACGATAGTCTTCTGTAGCATCAGTTCTTCTCCAGCGCAGCAGCGATCACTGCCGCATGCCGTTCTTCGATCATCTGAACTGTATCGGCCGGAATGTAGTAACCCTCGTTCTTGCGGAAGCCATAGCCGATGACCGTCGCAAAGACACCGATCACGCCGAGGATCGCCAGCCACCAGATGTGCCACACCGCAGCGAAACCCAGCACCAGACTGAACACGCCAATCCAGAAGCCCGCGCTGGTATTCGACGGCATATGGATGTCGCGATAGACCGGCGGCTTTTCGCCCAGACCTGCACGCTCTTTCATATCGGCGAACGCATCCAGCGCGTGCACGTGCGGAATGATGGCGAAGTTATACGGCGGCGGCGGCGAGCTGGTCGCCCACTCCAGCGTCCGGCCGTCCCACGGATCGCCGGTGAAATCGCGGTTTTCGGGCTTGTTGCGATCGCGGATACTGACGATCAGTTGCAGCACCTGGAACACCACGCCGACGGCGATCAGTGCCGCACCGCAAGCGGCCACGATCATGTACGGCTGCCAGCTCGGATTGTCGTAGTGATTCAGACGACGGGTCGCGCCCATGAAGCCCAGCACGTACAGCGGCATGAATGCGAAGTAGAAGCCGACGAACCAGAACCAGAATGCACGCTTGCCGAGCTTTTCGTTCAGCTTGAAACCGAACACCTTCGGGAACCAGAACACGAAACCGGCCAGATACCCGAACACCACGCCGCCGATAATCACGTTGTGGAAGTGGGCAATCAGGAACAGCGAGTTGTGCAGCACGAAGTCGGCGCCGGGAATCGCCATCATCACGCCCGTCATACCGCCGATCACGAAAGTGACCATGAAGCCGATCGTCCACAGCACGGGCGGCGTGAATTGCAGGCGGCCCTTGTAGATCGTGAACAGCCAGTTGAACACCTTCACACCGGTCGGAATGGCGATGATCATCGTCGCAATACCGAAGAACGCATTGACGTCGGCGCCCGAACCCATCGTGAAGAAGTGGTGCAGCCACACCAGCAGCGACAGAACCATGATCGCGCACGATGCGTACACCATCGTCTTGTAGCCGAACAGCGGCTTCTTCGCGAACGTCGAAATCACTTCCGAGTAGATACCGAATGCAGGCAGCACCAGGATATACACCTCCGGATGGCCCCACGCCCAGATCAGGTTCAGGTACAGCATCGCGTTGCCGCCGGCATCGTTCGTGAAGAAGTGCATGCCGAGGTAACGGTCGAGTCCGAGCAACGCGAGCGTCAATGCGAGAATCGGGAACGTTGCCATGATCAGCACGTTCGAGCACAGCGCGGTCCACGTGAACACCGGCAGCTTCATCCACGTCATGCCGGGCGCGCGCATCTTGACGATCGTGACGAAGAAGTTGATACCCGTCAGCAGCGTGCCGACACCGGACAGCTGCAAGCTCCACAGGTAGTAATCGACGCCCACGCCTGGACTGAACTGCAATTCCGACAGCGGCGGATACGCGAGCCAACCCACCTGCGCGAATTCACCGATCACCAGCGAGATGTTGATCAGAATCGCGCTGATCGCCGTCATCCAGAAACTCAACGAATTGAGAAACGGAAACGCGAGGTCGCGTGAGCCGATCTGCAACGGCACGATCAGGTTGAACAGGCCGACCATGAACGCCATCGCCATGAAGAAAATCATGATGACGCCGTGCGCTGTGAAAATCTGGTCGTAGTGATGCGGCGGCAGGTAACCGGGCGCATCCATCGCGACCGCAAGCTGGGTTCGCATCATCACCGCATCGGCGAAACCGCGTACCAGCATGATGAGCGCGACGACGATATACATCACGCCGATGCGCTTGTGATCGACCGAGGTGAGCCATTCGGTCCACAAATACCGCCACTTTCCGAAATACGTGATCAGACCGAACACCGTCGCACCGACGATGGCAATCACCGCGGCCGTAATCATGATGATCGGCTCGTGATACGGGATCGAGTCGAGTGAGAGTTTTCCAAACATACGTTACCCCTTCACCCCACAATTGGCGTCCTTCGGATCCAGGACGTGACCATTGTTGTAGCGGGCGATGATGTTATGAAACAGCTTCGGATCCACCGACGAGAAATAGCCGACCGGCGCCTTTTCTTGCGGCTTCGACACGACGTTGTAGCGATTCATGTCGAGGTTGTCCTTCGATGCACGAACCTCGGCGACCCACGCGTCGAATGCTTCCGGCGACTTCGCCAGCGCGCGGAATTTCATGTCCGAGAAGCCCTTGCCGCTGAAGTTCGCCGACATCCCGGCGTAGTCGCCCGCTTCGTCCGCGATCAGGTGCAGACGCGTTTGCATCCCGGCCATTGCATAGACCTGACTGCCCAGTTGCGGAACGAAAAACGAGTTCATCACCGAGTCGGACGTGATGACGTGAAGTTGACCGGCGTGCCGACCGGAAACGCGATCTGGTTGACCGTCGCGATACCGAGATCCGGATAGATGAACAGCCATTTCCAGTCGAGCGCCACGACTTCGACGTTGATCGGTTTGACTTCCGATGCAAGCGGCTTGTACGGGTCAAGCTCGTGCGTCGTCTTCCACGTCAGCACCGCGAGGAACAGGATGATCAGGCTCGGAATCGTCCAGATCACCACTTCGATCGCGGTAGAGTGGGCCCACTTCGGCCGGTAATCGGCCCCGGCATTGCCCGATCGATAACGCCACGCAAACAGCAGCGTGAGCGCAATCACCGGAATCACGACGATCAGCATCGCCCACGTCGATGTCGCGATCAGCTGCTTTTCCGCCATGCCGATACTGCCCTTCGGATCGAGCAGCTCCAGCTTGCACCCCGACAGCAACATCAACGGTGCAAAGTGAATCAGGCTCGATGCCCTATGAAGGATTCGGTTCTTCATGTCCCTAGACCCCACTTCTCTCTCCTTCAAATCAGTTGGTCGTGCCCCAACAACGGACGAATGTTAGGGGTTTTGGAGATAGGGGAACCTTGCGAAACGTCAATGAATCGTGAAGACCGAACGCATATGCGGCATTCGGTCACAGATAGGTGAACACTGCGAGGATGGCGCTTACCCAGGCGAAAAACCCGGCGAATCCGCGAAACGATCAACGCGGTTGAACGCGCCTGGTTGAAGAGAGAGAAACAGTTGACCCGATTTCACGCTGTCTGGTGCAGCATCGGTTGCACGTCTCTTTGTTCTATGACAAAGACTCGTCAGATCGGCTCTTTCACGACGCCGTCTCGCGGCGTTATCGTGGGCATCTCTAAATTAATCTGAGCGCGATCGAGCATGACTGGCTATCCCATGCAGACGTCCCCGGTTAAACCGCGTCGCGGCCGTCCACCCGGTCGATCGCCGGCTTATGCGGAAACGCGCCGGACGCTGATCCGGTTCGGCGTGGAATGGTTGAGCGAACAAGGTTTCGCCGCCACCGGGCTCGACTCGCTGCTGCGCCGCGCGAACGTGCCGAAGGGCTCGTTCTATCACTACTTCGAGAACAAGGAAGCGTTCGGCCGCGAGTTGATCGGCGCGTACGACGCGTATTTCTGCGGCAAGCTCGACCGCTGGCTACTCGACGACCGCGCTACCCCGCTCGACCGTCTGCACCGTTTCGTCGACGACATGAAAGCGGACATGACGCAACAGGCATTCGCGCGTGGCTGTCCGGTCGGGAATCTCGGGCACGAGATCGGCATGTTGCCGAGCGGCTATCGCGAACGGCTGTCGGAGATTCTCGAAGGCTGGCAGGTACGCGTCGCCGTCTGTCTGCGCGACGCGCAACATCACGCCGAACTGTCCGCGCAGGCCGACTGCGACGCGCTCGCGTCGTTCTTCTGGATCGGTTGGGAAGGTGCGGTTCTGCGCGCGCGACTGATCAAAAGCGTCGGCCCGCTCGACAACTTCATCCACGGCTTCATTGCAGGATTACCCCGTTGATCCCGCGCATCCAGTTGTTCCTTCACCCATGAACACCACCGCTCTTCCCGCCCCTTCCGGCTCCCAGTTCTCCCAATATCTCGCGCTGACGAAACCGCGCGTGACGTACCTCGCGGTGTTTTGCGCGGTGATCGGCATGTTCCTGTCCACGCCGGGCATGGTGCCGTGGCCGGTGCTGATCGGCGGCACGGTCGGTATCTGGCTGCTGTCCGGCGCAGCGTTCGCACTGAATTGCCTGATCGAGCAGAACATCGACGCCAAAATGCAACGCACGGCATCGCGGCCCTCGGCGCGCGGCGACATCTCGCGACCGCGCATCCTGATGTTTTCGCTCGGCCTGGGCGCGCTCGGCATGTGGACGCTGTGCACGTTCACCAACGCGCTCACGATGTGGCTGACGCTCGCGACCTTCGTCGGTTATGCGGTGATCTACACGATCTTCCTGAAGCCCGCGACGCCGCAAAACATCGTGATCGGCGGCGCGTCGGGCGCGATGCCGCCCGCGCTCGGTTGGGCCGCCGTCACCGGTCACGTGCCCGGCGACGCGTGGATTCTCGTGCTGATCATCTTCGCGTGGACGCCGCCGCATTTCTGGGCGCTCGCGCTGTATCGCCGCAAGGAATACGCGAAATCGGGTTTGCCGATGCTGCCCAACACGCACGGCGAGAAATACACGCGCCTGCATATCCTGCTGTATTCGATCGTGCTGTTTATCGTGACGATGATGCCGTTTATCACCGGCATGAGCGACGTCGTGTATCTGGTGTCGGCGGTGTCGCTGGGTGCGGTTTTCGTCGCGTATGCGTGGAAGATTTATCGCGAATACTCGGACGCCTTCGCCCGCAAAGCCTTTCAGCATTCGATCATTTATCTCGCGCTGCTGTTCGCCGCCTTACTTGTCGATCACTACGCGCAAGTGAAGATTGCCGCGTGGCTGGCGTGAGACGTCGCGTGCGACGGCACGCGGCGGTGAAGCTTACGAATCCGCGACTTTCAGCGTAACCGGCAGTAAGACGCGAGGCGATACGACGCCGTGCGGGCAATCGTAGAATCGGTGCGCGACCTTCAACTACCGCCCTGATTCAATGAACGCATTCGACGGATCGCGCCCGCGCTGGCCTGCCAGCTGTTTCGCACTCGCACTGGCGGCGCTCGGCTTGTGCCGCATCACGCTCGCGCATGCAGACTGCCTTCCCGCCGACGGCCATCGCGCGTCGGAACTGACACTGCCTGCCGCGCACATCACCATTCCATTCAACGCCGAAGTCGGTACGACCGTCGGCGCCGTGCACGCGATGGTGCCGTCCGACCTGCCGTTCACCTGCACCGGTGCCGGCAATGCGCGCGACGTGCGCGTCCTCGCGCAACCGGTCAGCGTCGCGGGTCTCGCCAACGTCTATGCGACCAATGTGCACGGGATCGGCGTTCGGCTGATCGTGCGCGGCGGCAGTTTCGCCGGCATCGACGACGGCCCGCGCGCCGCACCGTACAAAGTGTCGCTGCCCGCGCACGCGGATCGTCTGACGGGCGTTGCCGTCGATGCGGAATTCGTCAAGACCGGCCCCGTGCAGGACGGCGTGCTCGCAGCGGGAAAACTGGTCAGCGTGACGATCGGCGGTGCCGAGATGGTGAACGTGGCCACGCCGCCCGACGGCATCGTGTTCAGCGCGCTTCAGTGCGCGCCGGTGACGGTCGGCGGTGCGGTATCGATGGGCGTTGGCACGATGGGCGCGTTCTCGCAGGAAAGCGTCGTGATCGGCACCGGCTGCAACCCGAACGTCAGCGCGGTGATCGGACTCGAAACCGGCTATCTGTACGGTCGCGGCGGGCGAAGCGCGATCGCCGTCGCGCATGGCGCGGCCGTCCCGGCAAAAGCTGCTGCGATTCCCGGCATGGTGTCGATCAGTCGATCGCGCGGCATGCGGACGCGCAACGGCGAACTGACGCCATCCACGTCCGACGATACCGACACCGGCACGTCCGGCTCCGCGCAATCCGCGTATCAATCCGCGTATCAATCCGGTGCGCAATCCGGCGCGCAATCCGGTGGATTCGGCATGAGCGGCGGCGGCCAGCGCCGCTAGGCGCGCGTCTCAGGCCGAGACTCAGGCCACGACTCAGGCCGCGCCGCCGATCCGCAACAGCACCTTGCCCTTGCGTCCGGGAACATCGCTGGCCGCTGCGGCTTTCGCGACATCCGCGAGATCGAACACGGCTTCGACCGGCAGCTTCAGCGCGCCGCTCGCGGCCAGCCGGATCAATTCGCCGATCATCCGCACCTTGTCCGCGCCCGACGTCGCAGCCGATACTTTGGTCGCCCAGAAGCCTTTGACGACGGCCTGCTTGAAGATCGCATCACCGGAATTGAGGCGCATCGGCTCGCCGGACATCGCGCCGAACGACACCAGCGTGCCGCCTTCGCCCAACAGTCCGAACAGATCGCCGCTGGCCTCGCCGCCGACCGAATCGACGGCCGCCAGCAACGGTGCGCCACCGGTCAACGCGCGCGCCTGATCTTTCCAGTCCGCTGTCTGCGTCGATACGGCGTTGCCGAGACCGACTTCCGCGAGTTCGGCAATCCCGGCATCGCGTCGCACGACGTTGACGACGTGAATCCCGCGCGACGCCGCCAGCATCGCCAGCGTCTTGCCGACCGCGCCGTTCGCGGTGTTCTGGATAAACCACTGCCCCGCTTCGAGCTTCAGGTATTCGAGCAACATCACCGCGCTCAGCGGCATCGCGAGCAGTTGGCAGCCGGTTTCATCGTCGATCGCGTCGGGCAGCGGCACGACAGCCACAGCGGGCGCGAGCACGAACTCGGCCCATGCTTCGTAAATGCCGGCCACCACGACCCGCTGACCGGGCATCACGTGGGTCACGCCGTCGCCGACCGCGTCGATCACACCCGCGACTTCCGTACCGCCGACCGCAGGCAGCGTCGGCTTATAACCGTATTGCCCGCGAATCGTCCACAGGTCGTGATTGTGGATCGGCGCGAGCGTGGCCTTGATCCGCACCTGTCCCGCGCCCGGCGTGGGGACGGGACGCTCGCCGCAACTCAGGACTTCGGCCGGGTTGCCGAACGACAAAAACACAGCGCTACGCACATTGCACCTCGATCTCGGTATTTCGTTTTTCGTCACGAGCGCGGCACCGGACTGCATCGGATAACGCATTGAGCGGTGCCGGTCGCGTCGATCTCATGGCCGGTATGTTCAACGAAACTAGACCAGTCGTCTAGCAAACTTTCAGCGCCCTGCCGACGCAGCCCGAAACGATCTGTCCGACCGCTTTGCGACACGCGCGCATCCGCGTCCATCGCCCGGCTGATACGGCCGCCAGGCCCGCGCCTCTAATAAAGGGCTTGTATTAAAAAAGTGATCTAATAAGATCGGTTACCCAACAAGCCCTGCCGGATTGAGCGAGCAAGCGGGTGCGGAGACAACAGAGAGAACAGGATGGACAGGATCTGGCTGAAGTCGTACCCGGAAGGCGTGCCCGCAACCATCGACGCGTCGCAATACCGGTCGCTCGTGCATCTGCTCGAAGAGTCGTTCAGCGCGTTCTCCGCGCGCAATGCGTACGTCTGCATGGGCCGCTTCCTGACCTACGGCGAACTCGACACCCACTCGCATCATCTGGCCGCCTGGCTGCAATCCAGAGGCCTCGCGCCGGGCGCGCGGGTCGCGGTCATGATGCCCAACGTGCTGCAATATCCGGTGGCTGTCGCGGCGATCCTGCGTGCCGGACTGACGGTCGTCAACGTGAACCCGCTGTACACGCCGCGCGAACTCGAACATCAGTTGAACGACTCCGGCGCGGAAGCGATCGTGATCCTCGAAAACTTCGCGACCACCCTCGAAAAGGTGATCGGCACATCGAAGATCAGGCATGTGATCGTCGCGAGCATGGGCGACATGCTCGGCGCGGTCAAAGGCCAGATCGTCAACTTCGTGGTGCGCAACGTGAAGAAGATGGTTCCGGCATTCCATCTGCCCGACGCGACCCGCTTCAACACCGCGCTGCGCGACGGCGCGCGCCAGGGCCTCGCGCCCGTCACCGCGACCCACGACGACATCGCGTTCCTGCAATACACCGGCGGCACGACCGGTGTATCGAAAGGCGCGGTGCTGAGCCACGGCAACATCATCGCGAACATCCTGCAAGGCGACGCGTGGAGTCAACCGTGTCTGAAGCAGCCGCCCGCGCTCGACGCACCCGTCACCGTGTGCGCGTTGCCGCTGTATCACATCCTCGCGTTGAGCGCGTGCATGTTGATGGGCGCACGCTGGGGCGCGATGAATATCCTGATTCCGAATCCGCGCGATATTCCCGGCTTCGTCAAAGCGCTTTCGGGATTCAGGATCAACTTTTTCCCCGGCGTGAATACGCTGTTCAATGCGTTGCTGAACAATCCCGAGTTCGCGAAGCTCGACTTTTCCGGCTTGCGGATCTCGCTTGGCGGCGGGATGGCCGTACAGGAAGTCGTCAGCGCGAAGTGGCTGAAATTGACGGGTTCGCCGATTCTCGAAGGCTACGGCTTGTCGGAAACCTCGCCGAACGCGACGCTGAACCCCGCCACGCTGACCGCGTTTACCGGCACGATCGGCCTGCCCGTGCCCTCGACCGACATCGCGATTCTCGATGAAAGCAATGCGCCGGTGCCGCTCGGCGAAGCGGGCGAGATCGCGATTCGCGGACCGCAGGTGATGTCCGGCTACTGGAACCGTCCCGACGAAACCGCGAAGGTGATGACGCCGGACGGCTTCTTCAAATCCGGCGATATCGGCGTGATGGACGAGCGCGGCTACGTGAAGATCATCGACCGCAAGAAGGACATGATCCTGGTGTCCGGTTTCAACGTCTATCCGAACGAGGTGGAAGGCGTGGTGGCCGCGCATCCGGGCGTGCTCGAATGCGCGTGCGTCGGTGTGCCGGACGAGAATTCGGGCGAAGCGGTGAAACTGTTCGTCGTCAGGAAAGACCCGGCGCTGACCGCCGATCAGTTGCTGGCGTATTGCAAGGACAACCTGACCGCGTACAAGAAACCTCGCTTCATCGAGTTCCGCGATTCGCTGCCGAAAACCAACGTCGGCAAGATCTTGCGACGGGCATTACGGGACGAAAAGCAAGCTGCCTGACCGGGATGCGGCATGGCAATTGCAGCGCGATCTCACTTTCGTCATTCGCGCGTCGTCCGACGCGTTTTTACATTTTTCTCCGAGTGCTATTGCCTATGCTGACAGTCCATCACTTGAACAACTCGCGCTCGCAGCGCGTCCTGTGGCTGCTTGAAGAACTGGGCGTGCCATACGAGCTGAAACGCTACCAGCGCGATCCGAAGACGATGCTCGCGCCGCCCGAACTGCGCGCGGTTCATCCGCTCGGCAAGTCGCCCGTCATCACCGACGACGGCCTGACGATCGCCGAATCCGGCGCGATCATCGAGTATCTGATCGATCGTTACGGACACGGGCAGCTGGCGCCCGCGCCGGGCACGCCCGCGCGTTTGCAATACACGTACTGGCTGCATTACGCGGAAGGTTCGGCGATGCCGCCGTTGTTGCTGAAGCTGATTGCATCGCGGATCGCGACCGCGCCGATGCCGTTTTTCGCGAAGCCGATCGCGCGCAAGATTGCATCGACGCTGCAATCGTCGTTTATCGATCCGCAGCTGGCGTTGCATCTTGGCTATATCGAATCGACGTTATCGAAGACAGGCTGGTTCGTCGGGGATACGTTCAGCGCAGCGGATATCCAGATGAGTTTTCCGCTCGAAGCCGCGGCGTCGCGCGGCGGACAGAACGACAAACTGCCTTCGGTGATGGCGTTTTTGCAGCGCATTCATGCGAGGCCAGCGTATCAGCGCGCGTTGGAGCGCGGCGGGAAGTACGACTACGCGAGTTGAAATCGGGTCGACCTGCGGGGGTTTCGCGGGGGTTTTGTTGGTTTTGCGTTGGCGGGCGCGGCCCGGTTTCGCGTTGGTTTGGTTGGTTTTGCGTTGCCGTGCGTGGCCTGTTTTCACGCTGGTTTGGTTGGTTTTGCGTTGGCGTGCGCGTCCTGTATTCACGCTGGTCTGCCTGGATCGTCCCTGTGCGGGACCGCACCTACTTTTCTTTGCTCGCGCAAAGAAAAGTAGGCAAAAGAAAGCGCGGCGGATTCAACCGGTCAATGCAACGCCAACGTTTCCGCCAGTTTTTCAGCAGGATTCATAAACTGAAGGGTCAGGCGGGGGCGACCGTTCAGGCGCGCGGCAACCTTGTTCAGCTCAGCCTGTGTATAGCCATCGAGCCGCGTTCCTTTCGGAAAGTACTGGCGCAGAAGTCCATTCGTGTTCTCGTTGCTGCCTCGCTGCCACGGACTCTGCGGGTCGCAAAAATACACCTGCACCTGCGTGGCCACCGTGAAGGCCCTGTGGCTCGCCATCTCCGTGCCGCGGTCCCACGTCAGTGACCGGCGTAGTTGCGCCGGCAGTTTGTTCACCTGCCTGATCAGTGCGGACGCCACGCTTTGCGCGTCCTTGCCCGCCACCTTGACCAGCATGACATAGCGCGAGTGCCGCTCCACCAGTGTGGCAATGTAGGTATTGTCCGCGCCTGCCAGCAGGTCCCCTTCCCAGTGCCCCGGTACCGCCCGGTCGTCCGCCTCGGCGGGCCGCTCGCTGATCGACACCGCCCCGCATATCCGGCCTCTGCCCTGGCCGCGCTCCGAAGCGCTCTTCGCCTGACGCATCGTCCGGTTTGTTCGCAGATGGGCGACCAGTTCCTTTTTAAGCACGCCACGTGTCTGGATGAACAGGCTGCGATAAATGGTTTCGTGAGATATCTGCATGTCCTTGTTGCCCGGGAACTCGCGCCGCAGCCACCCGGCTATCTGTACAGGCGCCCATTGTAGTTTGAGCCGGGCGGCCACCAGGCGACGCAGCCGGGCATTGTTCGACAGTGCACACGCCTTGGGTCGCAGTGCCCGCTCCCAGGTGCTGGCGTCGGCCTCATGGGCCCGATACCTTTGGCTGCCGCCATTGCGCGCGACTTCCCGTGTAACGGTCGAGGTCGGGCGCCCCAGTTGCACGGCAATCTGACGCATCGATATGCCCGCCGCCAGCGAGCGTGAGATATCCTCGCGTTCGGCCAGTGTCAGCGCCCGCCCAGAACGGGTGCGAGTGACCGGGGATATTCCACCCCCTTTAGAGATCACCCGGAAAGGCCCACTTGGATGACGTCCAAGTGCGCGCCCGATCTCGCTCAGCGACTCGCCCTGGCGCCACATCTTCCAGATGTCGGTCTTCTGCTGTGCGCTTAGCCAGTGTTTCCTCTGCCGTTCCATAGTGTTCCACTCTCCAATTCCGCATTGGAACAGATATGTTGCAACGACCGGTTGAATCCGCCGCGTTTACACCAACGCTTCGTAGCGAGTGGCGTCGGTTCATTTACCGGTAGTGGACCGCGCACGATTTGAGTTGCCGCACCGCATGTCTTGGTGACAAGGCAGTCATTAGTTCCGGCTGTTCGCTCCGCGACAGCCGTTGGGCACAGCCCCGTCTTTTTCTCTCGGCGCCATTCGCGCGCAGCACTTCGTCCGTCACAACACCCATTTTCCTGGCATGCGCCGGCCGGTTCGCGCGCGCAAAAATCCTGGCTACGCAGAGCGTCGAAACCATCGTGAAGACGGGTGAACGCCGTGGCGCAAACCGGGCTTTGGACTGGACGCTGGAACGGTCGTGAAGGCTGGCAAATCGTGCGGCGCGAACTGGGCTTTGAGCCGACGCCGGAAGCGTCCTAAAGAGGCCGGATGCAATAGCGCAAACCGCGCTTTGGGCCGGACGCCCGAACCGTCGAGAACGCCGAAAAATAGCGTGACGCAAACGGGTTTTTGAAGTGGGCGACCGCCGCGCAGCGGGCGGGATGTGCGGGCGCGGACCACCGGGAAAAACGGACCGGCAACTCAAAACGTGCGCGGTCCACTACCCGAAAATTGATAGACGCCACTCGCTACGAAGTGCGAGGTAAACGCGCTTTCTTTTGCCTACTTTTCTTTGCGCGAGCAAAGAAAAGTAGGTGCGGTCCCGCACAGGGACGATCCAGGCAAACCGACGCGAAAACGGGACAACCGAAACAAAAACCAGGCGACCCACCGCGAAACCGGGACAACCAAACCAACACCAACCCAAAACCCAACCGTTGGACAACTCACTTCCCTTTATGCTGCTCCCCCCCAAGCCCAGGAAAAAAAGCATTCCACGCTGCCCGGACTCCTTCCGCGGCAGCGGCTTCGGCAGTTGCCGTCGGGGCATCCGCGACCTCCGCCGGATCGGCGGACAAACCACGCCAATGCGTGAACACCAGCAACGGCTTCTCCGTCCACTCGCCATCGCCATACTTCGAAAACGCCGTGTCGTCGCTTACCAGCTTCACCTCGTACCAGCCGTCGCGAACCGGTGCGTAAAGCGCCAGCTCATACCAGTCAGTCGGTTGTATATCCATCATGTCCTCGATGATCGTCAGATCGTGATGTCATGCGGTTAAGTTCGATCGTCACCGCAACGGCACTCACGCAACTTCCCCGAAGCTCCGCCGTCGCACTTCCGAACCCCTCCAGCGTGCGCGATCCGTCGCCGTGACGCAAGCCGCCAAACGTAAGTTTTGTCGCGCAATACCACCGCGCCACGGCGTCGGCTTTCCGTGGACGCCCGCCCCACAAGGCCGCCCGGCACGCTTCGTGGTCCCATCGAATCCGCCCTCCAGTGGATCTTTTTCCGCCCCTTCGTTTGACGTATCGTGTGTCATCGGGTTTCGCATTTCGCAACGCAACATCGGCCCGTACCAACAGCACGCTACAGACGCCTTACACGCACAGGAGATCCGGTGGAACCACGCCTCAACGAGTATCAGCAACCCATCGGCGCAGCATTGCCCGACTGGAAGCCGGCGCACACGCCCGGCCGCGCGCCGCTCACGGGCCGCTATTGCCGGATCGAACGGGTCGACGTCGAACGCGATGCGAACGACCTGTTCGACGCGTACCGGTCAGCGCCCGACAACCGCGCGTGGACCTATCTGGCGGTCGGGCCGTTCGACAGTCTCGAAGTATTTCGTGACCACCTGACGAAGATGGCGGCTTCCGCCGATCCGTTCCATCACACGGTGATCGATCTCGCGACCGGCAAGGCCGTCGGCACGCTTGCACTGATGCGGATCGACCCGCCGAACGGCGTCATCGAAGTCGGCCACGTCACGTATTCCCCGCGCCTGCAACGCACCCGCATCGCAACCGACGCGA
The DNA here is from genome assembly GCF_028283785.1 of Paraburkholderia sp. Lineage (GTDB taxonomy): Bacteria > Pseudomonadota > Gammaproteobacteria > Burkholderiales > Burkholderiaceae > Paraburkholderia. Next base: position 618,766 of record NZ_JAPWKB010000005.1, read on the forward strand.
TGTGCGTGCTGATGCACTATGTGTTCGAGACGCTCGGCTATCGCCGCTTCGAATGGAAATGCGATTCGCTGAACGCGCCGTCGCGCGAGGCCGCGCTGCGCTACGGTTTCACGTTCGAAGGCATCTTCCGGCAAGCCATCGTCACGCGCGGCCGCAATCGCGACACTGCCTGGTATTCCGTGATCGACGCCGAATGGCCCGCGCTGCGCGCCGCCTACGCGAACTGGCTGGCCGACGGAAACTTCGACGCAAACGGCACGCAGATCGCGAAACTCGGCGACCTGATCGCCGCGCAACGCGACACGCATCCGGCGTAAGCCCAACTCCCGCGGCGCCGCGCGCGCCCCAGCGAGCATGATCCACCGGTTCAGATGGCTGTCCGCGATGGTCGTGAACCTGCTGCTGCCGTGGCTGGCGTACCGGCTCGTGCTGCCGCACGGCGGCGTCGCGGGCGCGCTGGCGGCGTCGGCGCTGCCGTTGATTGCGTGGATGAGCTGGGATCTTGCGCGGCATCGGCATTTCGATGCATTGAGCGCGGTCGTGCTGGTGGGCGTGATCATGTCGCTCGTCACCGTGCTCGCGTTCGGCGGTCCGCATCTGCTGATCTTCGAAGCGCCACTCGTGTCGGGGATGATCGGCGCGACGTTCCTGGTGTCGCTGGCGACGTCGCGCCCGCTGGTGTTCTACCTGGCCCGCTCGACGATCACCCGTGAAAATCCCGTGCGCGGCGCCGAGTTCGAACAGCAATGGCGCGAACGTCCGGCGCTCGCGGCATCGATCCGTGCGCTGACACTGGTGTGGGGCGTGGGATCGGTCGGCGAAAACCTCGTGCGAATCGCGCTCGTCTGGTCGCTCGACGACACCGAAACCGCCCGAATCGCGTCGTCCGCGGTTCAATACTCGGTCTACGGCGCGCTGACGCTCTGGACCTTCTGCTACCGCCGACGCATCAAGCAGGAAGGCGAACAACACGAACGCATGCGCCGCGAAAACGGGCCGTAACCGCGTTGGTCCGGCATCGGGCCCGTATCAGGCCCGCATCAGGCCAGTTCGAGAAACCGCGTCAGACACGGATTGCGATTCGCCGTCGACCACACCAGCACCTGTTCGATGGTCGGTGCGTCGGCGAGCGGCCGGAACACCACGCCCGCCAGCTGCGCCCGGCGCATCGACGCGGGCACCAGCGCAATCCCCACGCCTTCGTCGACGAGACTCAACACCGTCTGCTGCAACTGCACTTCGAAGCGGATGTCCGGCGCGAAACCGCCCTGGCGGCAACAGTCCAGAATGGCGGCGCGCAACGTGGGCGCGACGTCTTCCGATGCGAGCACGAACGACTCGCCTTTCAGTTGCCCGATCTTCAGTTGCCGCGCCCGCGCGCGCGGATGCCGGCGCGACAGCGCCACGCACAACGGCTCGCTGACGATGATGCGCGAACTCAGCGCCGGGTTCGGCGTGCCGGGGAACATGATCGCGGCGTCGATCTGACCGGCCAGCACTTGCGCGGCCAGATCGTTCGACACGACCTCGCGCAGATTCAGCGCGACATCCGGAAAAGCCGCGCCGAAACTGCGCGCGTAGCTCGGCATCACGCTGTACGCGGCGCACATCGTAAAACCGATCGACAGTCGCCCGGCATCGCCGCGCGCGGCGGCCTGCGCGTTGTGGACGGCCTGATCGACGGACGCGAGAATGGCCACGGCGTCGGCGTGGAAGCGCTCGCCCGCCGCCGTCAAGGTCACGCTACGCGGACTGCGTTCGATCAGCTTGACGCCGAGATTCGCTTCGAGCGCCGCAAGCTGACGGCTCAACGGCGGTTGCGACAGGTTCAGACGCGCCGCCGCGCGGCCGAAATGCCGCGTTTCGGCGAGCGTCACGAAGTAACGCAACGGCTTGATGTCGATCATGAGGATTCCGTCTGCCGGATTCGGCGGTGCACGCTCGCTCACCGACGATGCAAAAAAAGTATTGTCGACGCCAGAAAACAGTATTGGATTGTATCAACGGAAACAACTACGCTGGCGGCCAGTCTTCGTTTTCAGAATGCCGTTCTGTCAACCTCCAATGCGTCCTTTCTCGCCTTCCGTTCGGTCCGATGCTGTCTACCCTTGAAATCCTGCTTCCCGTTTTTGGCCTGATCTTCGCGGGCTTTTTCTGCCGACGGCGCAATGTGCTCGGCCCGAATTCCGCATCGGAACTGAACCGGTTCGTGGTGTGGCTGGCATTGCCCGCGCTGCTGTTCGACATCATGGCGCACGCGACCTGGCATCAGTTGTATCAACCGGGATTCGCCGCCGCGTTTTCGCTCGGCTGTGTTTTCGTATTCGGACTCACGCTGATCGCGCGCCTGATGAGCGGCCGCCATCTCGCCGACGCCAGCATCGACGCGATTGCGGCCGGGTATCCGAACACCGGCTATATCGGCTTTCCGTTGTGCCTGATCGCATTCGGCCCGGCCAGTCAGACACCGACCACGATCGCGACGATCCTCGTGGCCTGCGTGCTGTTCGCGTTCGCCATCGTGTTGATCGAAATTGGTCTGCAAACAGAGCGCGCGCCGCACAAACTCGGCTTGAAAGTGTTGAAGTCGCTGGCGCGCAATCCGCTGATCGTGTCGCCGATCGCGGGTGCGCTGTTCGCGTCCATCCACGTGACGATGCCGCAAAGCGCGGAGACCTTTCTGAAACTGCTGGGCGGCGCGGCGAGTCCATGCGCGCTGGTCAGCCTCGGTCTGTTTCTCGCGGAAAAGCGCGGCAGCGCCGCGTCGAAAGCCGCCGACGCCGGTTCGCCGGACACCGACGACACGCCGCAAAGCGCCCACAGTGCGCGCAGCGCGCTGGTGTTGACCGGCCTGAAGCTGATCGCGCAGCCCGCGTTGACGTGGTGGCTGGCCGCGCGCGTGTTCGGTTTGTCGACGGCGCTGGTGGATATGGCGGTCGTGCTCGCCGCATTGCCGACCGGCACCGGCCCGTTCATGCTCGCGGAGTTTTATCGACGCGAGGCGCACATCACGTCGCGCACCATCCTGCTTTCGACGCTCGGATCGCTCGTCACGCTGTCGCTTTTCCTGCTGTACGTACGGCACGGCGGCTAAGTCGCGGCGCCGTACGGACACAATGCCCCCACACGCGTCGATGTAACTTGTCAGCCGTAATTTCAAGGGTTACCTTAGAAAGACGATCCTGCCAGGTCCATCGACGTCATTGCCGGGGAGAGCGCCATGACACCGTCCGTTGCGTCCACCAGTTCTGCCACGCCGTCTTCGACCGACCCGATCGGATCTCATGCGTCCGGAATCACCGAGCCCCACGATGCGCCCGGCGCGTCGCCGGTTCTGGTCGGCGATCATCCGGCGCTCGATCTCATCAACACCATCGCGCCGATCGACGGCCAGATGGTGGACTTTCTCCAATCCGACGACGACGTGCTGCGCTGGCTGATCCAGACCGGCTACGCCGCGCCCGACGAATCCTTCCCGTTCAAACCCGACGCGTTGCGCGATGCCGCGCACAGTCTGCGCGACACGTTGCGCACGCTGATCGATGCACGCAAGGCCGCCGCCGCGCCGTCGCCGTCTCTCGACGTCCGCGCGCTCAACGCGTTTCTGTCGCGCGGGCACTATCAGATCCAGTTGACGCCGAAGCCCGACGGTTTGCAGATTGCGCATCGCTACGAGCGCCGTAGCGCGGAGCAAGTGCTGATGCCGATCGCGGCCGCCGCTGCGGATCTGATCGTCAACGGCAACTTCGATCTGGTGCGCAAGTGCGAGGATCGCGAGTGCACGCTGTGCTTTTACGACCGCACCAAATCGCATCGGCGGCGCTGGTGCAGCATGGCGACGTGCGGGAATCGCAACAAGGTTGCGAACTTCCGGCGGCGTCAGAGTGAACGTCGCGCAGATCACCCCACATCGCCCGACGACCGTCAGGAAACTGAACGAAAAACGTAAGCTTTCATTCAATGACGCGCCATTTATCCACGCTAAGATTGACCCCCTCGTTGGGAGCGGCGGTTTCACCGGCATTCGACCCGTGCTGAAGATCGCCTGCAAAAATTAAAAGCGTTGTCTGGAGAGTGGCATGTCTGAAGAATATGAGGTGCATGGTCCGCACGACCATGCTGTCGAGCACGCGGCATCGGGGCATGCAGCGCATCACCGCGACGCCGATCCGTTCGCGAGCCGGATGGCGGTAATGACCGCCGTGCTCGCGACCGTCGGTGCGGTCTGCGCGTATCAGAGCGGCAACAGCGAAAACCTCGCGCTGTACTACAAGAACGAAGCGGCGATCAAGAAAACCGAAGCGTCGAATCAATGGAATTACTACCAGGCAAAGGGCGAGAAACAGAACCTCGCGGAGATCGGGCTTGCGTTGTCACCGGCGAATTCGGAGTCGCACGACAAGTTCGCCGCCGACGTCGATAAGTACAAGCAGCAGAAAGAGCCGATCCGCGCGAAAGCCGAAGCGATCGAAAAGGACGTGACGCAAGCCGACGCGCAAAGCGAAGCGCTGCTGCATGGCCACCATCGCTGGGCGCAAGCGACGACGCTGATTCAGGTCGCGATCTCGCTGACGGCGATTACGTTGCTGACGCGCAAGAACTGGCTGCGGAATCTGTCGATGGCCGTGGCGGCCGGTGGTGTCGCGCTTGGGGTCTTCGCGTTCTTCTCGGGTTGAGCGGTTGAGCGGTTGAGCGGTTGAGCGGTTGAGCGGTTGAGCCGATACGGTGCGTGCGCCGCATCAGCCACGTCAGTGACCGTTCGACAGCGCGCGCGCCCGTTCGAGCAACAACGCCTGTTCGCGCGCATTGCGTGTCATCTGTGCGGCGCGTTCGAGTTCCGCGCGCGCTTCATCGATGCGATCGAGTCTGGCGAGCAGATCGGCGCGCACGCACGGCAACCAGTGATACGCAGCCAGCGATGGATCGTCGGCCAGCGCATCGACAATGTCGAGTCCCGCGGCCGGTCCGAACGCCATCCCCACGGCCACCGCGCGATTCAGTTCGACGACCGGCGACGGCGACACGTGCGCGAGCACGTCGTACAGCGCGACGATCTGCGCCCAGTCGGTTTGCTCTGCGGTACGGGCGCGCGCGTGACACGCCGCGAGCGCCGCCTGCAACGCATACGGGCCGCTCGCGCCCGCGCCGTCACGCAGGCTCTGCGCCCGTTCCAGCGCGACCAGACCGCGCCGTATCAGCAACGGATCCCAGCGGCTACGATCCTGATCGGGCAACAGCACCGGCCGACCTTGCGCGTCGGTGCGGGCATGCGTGCGCGACGCCTGAATTTCCATCAACGCGACCAGTCCGAGCACTTCGCTTTCGTCAGCCATCAAGCCGGCCAGCACGCGACCGAGTCGCAATGCTTCGTCGCATAGCGCGGGACGCATCCAGTCGTCGCCGGCGGTGGCGGTATAGCCTTCGTTGAAGATCAGATAGATCGCTTCGAGCACCGATGCAAGACGCGGCGCACGCTCTTCCGCGCGCGGCACGTCGAACGGGACTTTGGCGGCCGTCAACGCCCGTTTTGCGCGGACGATGCGTTGCGCGATGGTCGCCTCCGGCACCAGAAACGCGCGCGCGATCTCGACGGTCGTGAGGCCGCCGAGCAGACGCAACGTGAGCGCGACGCGTGCATCCGCCGATAGCACCGGATGACAGGCCGTGAACATCAACCGCAGCAGATCGTCGCCGATGTCGTCGGTGCGCGCGGCGTCGAGTGCATCGACGAAATCGGGCACCAGATGCGCTTCGAGCGCATCCATATCGAGACCGAGCGCCTCGCGTTTGCGCGCGTGCAGCGCGTCCTGGCGAAAGCGATCAAGCGCGCGGTTTCTGACGGCGGCCATCAACCACGCACCGGGATTGTCCGGCACGCCGTCGCGCGGCCAGTGTTCGAGCGCGGACACCAGCGCGTCCTGCGCGAGTTCTTCCGCAACACCCACGTCGCGCACGATACGCGCCGCATGCGCGATGACTTTCGCGGATTCGATCCGCCAGACGGCTTCGATCGCACGATGGGTAGCGGCGGCGTCCACGCCGTCCTCAGGAAGGGATGACCGCATTCGGGTCCATGTACACCAACTCCCAGATATGGCCGTCCGGATCTTCAAAACCGTGGCCGTACATAAAGCCATGATCTTGCGGTACGCGCGGCGCCGTGCCGCCCGCTTCGAGCGCCTTCGCGACCAGCGCATCCACTTCCGCACGACTTTCGCACGACAGACACAGCAACGTCTCGGTGCTGTGCGCCGGATCGCACAGCGTCTTGTGCGTGAAGGTGCTGAAGAACGGCTTGACCAGCAACATCGCGTAAATGTTGTCGCCGATCACCATGCACGTCGCCTGATCGTTGGTGAACTGCGGGTTGAAGGTAAAGCCGAGCGCGCCGAAGAAGCGAGTCGAGCGGTCGAGGTTATCGACGGCGAGGTTCACGTAGATCTGTTTATGCATGATGGCTTCCTGGTGGACCTGTTTTTTTGCAGGGACGATGCGTTCAGGATTTCGACATGTTCAGGTCGCGGAATCGATCGGCTGCCGGGCCGGAATCGAAGTCGTCGAGTTCATAGAGTTGGCGCACTTCGATCTCGCCGTCAGCGTGCTCGCCCGATGGCGCGGGAAAGCGGCGCGCCCATTCCATCGCTTCTTCGCGCGAGCGAACCTGGATCAGCGTATAGCCCGCGATCAGTTCTCTGGATTCGGTGAACGGGCCGTCGATGACCTCGCGTTTGCCGTGTGCATAGCGAATCCGCCAGCCGCTGGCGGTCGGTCGAAGACCGCTGGCGTCGAGCAATACGCCGGCATTCGCAAGCGCTTCGTGATACGTGCCCATCGCATCCATCAACGGCTCACTGGGCAAGATGCCGGCTTCGCTGTCGGCAGTTGCCTTGACGATGATCATGAATCGCATGGCCGTTCTCCTGATGGTGGAAATCGCGCAGCGGGTCGCGCCTGACGTTGCGCCATTCGACAGCGCCTTACTCACACGACGAACGAGATGTACCCATTTCGACATTCCGGTCATACGAAAAAGTCAGCGTAAAAGTCGCGACACCGTGACTCCGATCTTAGCAAGCAATGCGTGCTAAATCGATCAATCGTCTGACGTCAATTCAACGCACGATCGACCAATAGTTCTACAAATCGTCGTTGAATCCTTGCTTGCGGCACATCGGGTTACGTGCTTTATTAGTGACGTGGCCGCGAACGTCTTCGCATGTGCGAACAAGGGGGACAGCATGCTCCACTTCGACTCTTTGTCACGCAGTGTCTGCGTGTCTCTTTCTGTTGTCGTCGCGGGTCTGCTCGTGCCGTCCGGTGCGTCGAGTCAATCACAGCAGCCGCAGTATTCGCACACCGGCGATGTGATTCCCGACAACTCGTATGTCCACGCACCCGACGCCGACCCCGCCAACAACGTCAATGGTTATCGCCTCGTCACGGTTGACGCATCGACATCCACAGGGCAAATCAGATCGTTGACGGGCGTAGACGGTTCGCCGTTTCCGTTATTTCCCGGCTTCCCGAGCCTGATCCAGCAATGGCGCGACGCGGGAATCGATTACGCGCGGATGCACGATCTGTTCGGTGTCGGCGATTACGATCTTCATCTCGATCCCGCCAACGCTGGCGGCGACTCCGACCTCGCCACCATCCTGTTTGGCGGCGACCAAAGCGGAACAGGACCCGAAGCCGCGCAGACCGCTGCGAACTACGTGAACCCACGGGTCATTTTTCCGGACCCGAATGCCGACCCGGAAAATCCTGCCAGCTATAACTTTGCACCGACGGACATCTACATCGCATCGATGCGCGCAGCGGGAACGAAGATCATGTTCCGGGTCGGTCGAAGCTATGGACTGAACGGCCTCGACCATCCGCCGCCTGCGCCGGATTTCGAGCGTTGGTCCGACAGGTGGGCGGCCATTACGCGTCATGTCGCGATGCACTATGTGCAGGGCTGGGACCGCGGAATGATCAATGCAATCGACGCCTGGGAGATCTGGAACGAGCCCGATCTCGGACTCACGCTCTGGCCCGGCACCAGTGACCAGTACTACACGTTTTACAAAAAGGTCGTGCTCGCAATCAAAGCGGTCGATCCCGGCCAGAAGGTGGGCGGCCCCGGCATGGCGTTCAACTCCAACTACTTTTACGGTAGTGGTGAGACACAGACCAATGCCGCCGCCTACGAAGAAGGATTTCTCCGTTACCTGCGCGACAACAACTTGCCGCTCGACTTCTTCTCATGGCATTTTTACGCGTATCTGAATGATACGTATCAGTACTTTTTGCTAGCGAGCCAGCAACGCAAGCTTTTGAACGACTACGGTTTTTCCCAGACGCTGAGTTATCTCAGCGAATGGAACGGCAGTTCGGCGTGGTACGACGTTGCGAAGACGCAGACCGTGTATAAGGCCGCATTCGTATCGAGCGCGATGACGTATATGCAGAACGGGTCCGTCGATTCCGCGTTCTACTATCGCGGCGATGCGCTTTACGACGGCATGTATGCAGGCAGGCGAGCAACGCCGGTCGTTGCGGCTTTCCGTGCGCATCATCTGATGGCGCTCACACCGATCCGGCTACAGGCCACCGGAAGCAACGCACAAGGCTACACCGCGCTGGCCGGACGCAACGATGCCGGAACGACCGTGAACGTGTTGATCACGAATTTCGTTCGCGATCCGGACTACGAGAGCGAGCCGCTCGCGACCACGCCACGCGAGGCGCACCTGAGCACCGCGTTGCCATACGACTCGTTGCTGGCGCGACCGTTTTTCGGCTTCGAGAATCCCACGCGGGTGAACAACCTGAATACGGGCACGCTGGCCGGTGCATTTCCCGCGTTCTACTATCCGCCGTATCAGCCCATTTCCACCAGCGTGCGGAACGGCTATGACCTGACGCTACGAAACATGCCATGGGGCAATGCGCCTTATATGATCACGCGATACCGGATCGACGCAACCCACGAGGACCTGACCATGATCGACAGGACCGTTGGGACGCCGGGCGTGTTGCACTTGCAGGTGATGGCACCGGCGCCATCGGTTGAACTGGTTGTACTTCAGGTAACGCGTTAACCAGCGCGATGCGGTGTTATGCCATTGCCCGGTGTCGGCGACGATTCGGGTCGTGGTGTAGAGCTTGCCAGCGTGGCGCGATTCCGGTCTATTTCAGCGGATTAGCGGTGTCGTCCGGCATGGTCTCTCGCGCTTACCGATATTACCGATAGCACGGCGCGACCTCGCGGACCTCTACCGTGCACCACTCGGCGGCCGGGCACTCGGCCGCGATTGCGACCGCTTGTTCGCGGGTTGCGCAATCGAGCAGGAAGTAGCCACCGATCATTTCCTTTGCCTCCGCGAACGGACCATCGACCAGACGGGGTTCGCCGTTTCTGACTTCCACGCGCACGCCTTCGCTCGATGCGCTGAGCGAATTACTTCCCAGCAGGACGCCGCGCGATTTGAGGTTTTCGGCGAAGCCGAGCATGCGGTCGTAGAGTGCGCGGCCGGTGGCTTCATCGCGTGTCTGACGTTGTTCGACCGGTTCGACGATTAGCAGCATGTAGGGCATGGTGGCTTGACTCCTCGGTTTTGTTCCCGCTGGGGTTGTGGTGGTCCCGCTGGCGGTTTTGTTGGCCCGCTGGGGGTTTTGTTGGCCCGCTGGGGATTTGGTAGGCCCGCTGGGGAGTCTAGTCAAGGGGACGGCTGTAGGGAAGTGCCCCGTTTTTTGCCTCGCGGCATGCGGCTTGCTTCAGAGATGCTCTGATCGCAGGTTTATTGCCGGAGGTCTGTTATGTGGAAATTATTCGGGTTGGTGGCAGTGGTTTGGTGTGCTGCCGGTTGTACTGTAGGTGGCGCCGCTGCGGGCGGCGTCATCGGGAATGAGGCCACTAATCATAGTGCGGTCGGGACGGTGGGTGGGGCCGTTGCCGGCGGGGTTATTGGACATGAATTAGGGAAGTGATTTTTTTGGGTTTTTGGGGTGGGTTTGGGTTGGCGTGTGGCCTGTTTTTACGCTGGGTTGGTTGGTTTTATGCTTTCGTACGCGGCCTGTTTTCACGCTGGTTTGCCTGGATCGTCCCTGTGCGGGACCGCACCTACTTTTCTTTGCTCGCGCAAAGAAAAGTAGGCAAAAGAAAGCGCGTTTACCTCTCGCTCCGTAGCGAGTGGCGTCTAGTATTTAACGGGTAGTGGACCGCGCACGATTTGAGTTGTCGCACCGCTTGCCTTGGTGACAAATGGTATGGACGCCTCCCCCTCGCGAGGGCTGCTGATCGAATGGTCGGGGCGCGACCAGGAAGGTGGGTTCTCGCAACCGACGGCCTCAGATGTGCCAGAGTGGAAGTTGGGCAACGTACCACTTGAGGAAGGAGAACCCAAATGAAGCTTACTCCGGTTGGTGTCGATATTGCGAAGCAGGTGTTCCAGGTCCACTGGGTTGATCCGCAAACAGGCGATGTCGTCAGCCGGCAGATCCGACGCGCCACGTTTCTGTCGCACTTTGCAAATCGCGCGCCGTGCCTGATCGGCATGGAAGCGTGTGGCGGTTCCCAGCACTGGGCGCGTCATCTGGAGCAGATGGGTCATCAGGTGAAGTTGATGCCGGGCCAGGCGGTCAAGGCGTTTGTGAGCGGTAACAAGAGCGACGTGGCTGATGCACGGGCAATCTGGACCGCGGTACAGCAGTCGGGCGTGAGGTCCGTGACGGTCAAGACTGAATCGCAGCAGGCCGTGCTGGCATTGCACCGGATGCGCCAGCAACTGATCAGGTTTCGCACGATGCAGATCAATGGATTGCGTGGGCTGCTGACGGAATACGGTGAAGTGATGGCGGTAGGCCGCGCCGCGCTGAACCGGGCGATGGCTGATGTGCTGGCGCGCCTGGAGGCGCGTTTGCCCACGATGCTGGTGGACACGCTGCGTGAGCAGTGGCAGCGGCTTGACGTTCTCGATGAGCAGATTGCGCGAATCGAACGCCGGCTCTCGGACTGGATGAAGGAAGAGCGTGCCTGCTTAGCAGATCGCCGACATTCCAGGCGTCGGGCTGCTGACAGCGACCGCTGCTGTGGCGACGATGGGCGACCCCAAAGCGTTTCATTCAGGACGTGAGTTTGCGGCCTGGCTGGGTCTGGTGCCCAGACAGACCGGCACCGGCGGCCGGATCAGACTGCATGGGATCAGCAAACGCGGTGATGTGTATCTGCGCACACTGCTGATCCACGGTGCACGATCGGTGCTCGCGCGCGCGAAAGAGCCAGGCCCGTGGATCGAGCAGTTGGGCCGGCGGCGCCCGCATAACGTGGTAATCGTTGCGTTGGCCAACAAGATGGCCCGAACGATTTGGGCGCTGCTGGCGCACGGGCGTACGTACGAGAAAGGCTATGTGAGTACGCGAGCGGCGTAAGCGCTGCAATGACTGAATAAACCGGTTTTGCAGGAGATGGGATGTCAAAGGTTGCGCAAGGTAATTGAGTGTGATGGCACACAGGTCAGACCGGGACTCACCAAACCTGAACTGCCTTGCGGGCTAACAGCCCGTGTGTCAAGTGAGGCGTGAGCCAGCGGATTCCATCGAGGCCAGCGGGTTCGACCTGCAACAAGGCCGGATATAAAGCCGCAGCCTTCCTGTCTACCAACACACACGAAATCCCTTGGCAAACGGGAGGCGTCCATATAAAGGCAGTCATTCGTTCCGGCTGTTCGCTCCGCAACAGCCGTTGGGCACAGCCCCGTCTTTTTCTCTTGGCGCTCTTCGCGCGCTTCACTTCGTCCGTCACAAAACCCACTTTCCTGGCATGCGCCGGGCTGGTCTCACGCGCAAAATTCCAAGCCAATCAGGCCGTCGAAACCATCGTGAAAACGGACAAAATAGCCCAGTGCAAACCGCGCTTTGGCCGGGACGCCGGAACCGTCGAAACGGCGGGCGAGTGGTGTGGCGAAAACCGGGCTTTAATCCGAACGCCGGAACCGTCGAAACGGCGAGCAAATGACGTGGCGAAAATGGATTTTTGAAGTGGGCTACCGCCGCGCAGCGGGCGGGATGTGCGGGCGCGGACCACCACGCCAGGCGGCGCGGCAACTCCAAACGTGCGCGGTCCACTACCCGAAAAACACTAGACGCCAGTCGCTACGAAGCATCGGTGTAAACGCGCTTTCTTTTGCCTACTTTTCTTTGCGCGAGCAAAGAAAAGTAGGTGCGGTCCCGCACAGGGACGATCCAGGCAAACCACCGCGAAACCGGGACAACCAAAGCAAACCAGACAACCCAGGCAAAAACCACAGCAATATCAAACCAAACCAACAAGCAAACCAAAACCAAAACCATCACTTTGCAGTATTCTCCCAACGCACGAATAAAAGCACCGGCCGTACCAGACCAGTCAAAAGCAAAAAGCAAAAAGCCAAAAGCAAAAAGAAGAAGCAAAAAGCAAAACCAAAAAACCAAGCCTCGGGGAACACAATGAACAACCGCCTCACCCGCCGTTGCCTCGCGACGGCCATCGCCACGACCCTCACGATCACCGTCCTCGGCCTCGCAGGCTGCGGTGGCGGCAACGGATCCACACCGTCATCCACCGCCGTCACCCCGATCGTCGTCGCACAAACCCTCACCGGTACAGTCGCGACCGGCAACCCGGTCGCCAATGCCACGGTCACCCTCACCGACTCGACCGGCGCCCAGGCGTCCACCACCACCGACGCCAACGGCACTTACTCGTTGTCCGTCAAAGGGATGACCGCGCCGGTCCTGCTGGTCGCTACGCCCGCCGGCAATCAGTCCACGCCGCTGTACGCGATCCTCGGCACGCTCAACGCGTCCACCGCAACCGGCGTCGCCAATATCACCACGCTGACCACCGCGATCGTCGCGATGCTCACGCAATCGGGCAACCCGTCCGACCTGACGTCCGCGACGGCACTCGCGAAGATCACCGCCAAAAGCATCCTCGTCGCCACGCTCACGTTCGATGAGATCCTCGCCGGCCTGCTGACCCAGAATGGTCTCAATCCGACTAACTTCGATCCGACCACGGCCGCCTTCGTCGCGAATCGTACGGGCCTCGATGCGGTCATCGACTCCGTGTCGCTGGTGCAGTCGGCAAGCGGCGGTCTGTCCATCGTGTCGAACGCGGCGCCCGGCACCCTGCTCGCGCTCAATACAAAAACCACCGCGACCACCGAACTCGCCACGCCGACCATCGCCACCACGTATCTCGATGCGCTGCCCGCCCTCCTCAACGCGTGCGCGACGAGCGGTACGCTCGATACGTCATGCTCGCCCGCCATCGACTCCACCTTCGTCGATAACGGTTCGACCAATCTGCTCACGGCGCACGGCCTCAGCGCGACGACCTTCGCGGGCGCATCCTTCAGTTATCCGAAGACCCTCGAATTCCTGACGAGCAACGGCAGGCAACTGGCGCTGATATCGCTGCCGTACACGCTCGCCGACGGCGACACCGGCAACCTCGTCACGATCGCGCAACAACTCGACACGCCGGTCACGCTCGCCAACGGCACGCAACTCGCGTGGGATCTGATCGGCAACCAGTCGTTGTTCGATGCGACGATCGGCTCGCATCTGATTCGCCGCACGTTCCTCGATTCGAATGCCGCCGATATCGACCGCTATGAATCCGGCCTCGAAATCTCGATCCCCACGACGTCGAATCCGTCCGTCTATTCCGTCGAAGTCACGGGCCCTGGGCTCGCTTCGCCGGTCTGGCTGATGCCGCGCGACGCGGTCGGCAACAGCACGCTCGCGCTGTCCACGACGCCGTTGAGCACGGCGCCGGTATCGCCCGCAACGACGTCGAGCAACACCGACCTCTACCGCTGGTCGGGCGTGCGTCTGACCGGCGCGTCATACACGATGCCGTCCACGAGCGGCGTCTACGCGGCCACGTCGATCGACACGACCAGCGTGCCGCTGTATTCAGCCTATCTGGTGACGTTTTTCGACAGCACGGGTACCCGAATCGGTCAGTCCACGCTCATCAATACCGATGCGCCGCTCAGCGCATCGGCGGGTGCATCGGTCGCGTGGCCGACGCTGTTGCCGAGCTTCGAAGCCGATTTCCTGTCGCCGACCGGCGCGCTCACTGCGTCCCAGTACGCGATGAGCGTCACGTGGTCGAGCCTCGTCGATGGGCTGGATGTCGCGTTGCCGGTCAGCTCGGTCCAGATCCAGACCACGCCCGGCACCGCGACCGGTACGACGCAGCAAGTGAACGGCTTCTCGACCGGCACGCCCAACAACACCACGATCGGGCAGTACCAGACCACCGTCTACGCCGGTCTGAACGCGTCGGGTGTGGTGTCGTGCGTGAACTGCCAGTTCGCCGCGCTGACGGCCGGTGCGTCGCGCGCGGTTCAGTTGCGCGCGGTTCGCGACGGTATCGCGTATTACGACATCACGAACTACAACGACTAGCCTCGACGATCACGCGCGCCAAACGCAAAAACGTCCCTCGCACGAACACGCTGCGAGGGACGTTTTTTTCTGGCCAGTCATCGGTATCCGGCATCTGCCGGCCGCGGCCGGTGCGGCTAGACCGCCGCCTCGGCGGCTTGCCAGTGCGCCGTGTCGGTTTTGTCGGTGATGCGTACTTTCGGAAGCAACGGCATATAGCCGCGCAGTTTGATCTCGCTGACGGCAAGCTTTTCGGACGGAAAGCGCTCCTCCGTCAGCTTGATGCCATCCTCGAATTCCAGGGTATATCCATCGATTGGTCCCCACTGGCCCTTGGGCGACGGCTCCACATAGACGTACATACGACACCTCCCACGTTTAAAAAACTTCCGGCAGTCCGCATCAACTCACCATTCATCACAAGCAAGCTCACGGACATCGACCTCTTGTATAAGAGACTACACAGGGAAGCCGGCCTTCACGCGCCGGAAAAAACGCGCGTCGTAAAAATAAAAATGCATATAAATCAATTACCTATGAAATTCGTCCCACATTGAGAAACGCGCTTTTCCAATGTGCGAGATGCGGGTGATGCCATGCACCATGAGATTTCGAAAAATGGGCCGCGGGTTCACGTTGTGAAATTTTTCATGTTTTCGGGGTGTGCCGGGTACGGAAGATTTCGGCGTGTCACATAACACTGGTATAAGCGGAATGAGCCAACCGTGCAGGAGAAGGATGTTGACCATCTCGCGCGCCTCGATTCCTACGAGGCACCCCTTCGAAAACATGTTTGTCGACCTGGGCAGTCACTCGCCCGACAAAGCGCTCGAAGCGCTCACACTCGCAATGCGCGAACAACGGCGCGATATGAACGCGTACGAGTGGCTGTCGCAAGCACTTCCCGGTGCGACGCTCAAACCGGCGCTGGCGTTCGGTTCTATCGGCGAGCTGTATCGTTCGTACACGCGGCCGGCGGAATTCGAGCGGCTGAAGAACATCCGCCGCATGTGAAGCGCAGCTAGCGTCTTCCCGCGTCCGCTTCCGGGCATGGCCGCGCGCCGCCATGCGCCGCCGTGCGCCATCACGAGACCGCCCCGCGCGCCCGACGCGAGCCGGCCAGGTTGGATTTCGTTGTAATTTCAACTATGGTCTATGAGCCGCGTTTTACGCCGGAGCGCTGTCTCCGTGCGTGTTGCGCCGGACAACATTCCGAATGCCGATTCGACGCCACGGGACGCGCGCAGCGCGTCGCCTCGCTGCGCGCCGACCACATCGACGCATTCACCCATCGACCTATCGATCATCAGCGAGGTGAATCCCATGGCCAGAATGAAGGCGGTACAGGTGGAAGCAGCGGGCGGCCCATTGACGCTCGTCGAACGCGACGTGCCGGAACCGGGCGAAGGACAGGTTCGTATCAAGGTTCAGGCGTGTGGAATATGTCACAGCGACTCGTTGACCAAAGAAGGGCTCTGGCCCGGTCTGACCTTTCCCCGGGTGCCCGGCCATGAAATTGCCGGTGTGATCGATGCCGTCGGAACCGGCGTCGAAGGATGGCCGGTCGGACAGCGGGTCGGTGTGGGTTGGCACGGCGGTCATTGCGGCCGGTGTACGCGGTGTCGTCAGGGCGATTTCGTTCTGTGCGAAAAGGCGCAGGTGCCGGGAATCAGTTACGACGGCGGTTATGCGGAGTTCGTGGTGGCGCCGGTGGAAGCGCTCGCCAGCATCCCGGACGACCTGTCCGACGCCGACGCCGCACCGTTGCTCTGCGCGGGCATTACGACCTACAACGCGTTGCGCAACAGCGGTGCGCGGGCCGGCGACGTGGTTGCCGTGCTGGGGATCGGCGGGTTGGGACATCTGGGCGTGCAGTTCGCGCGCAAGATGGGTTTCAACACCGTGGCGATCGCCCGTGGACAGGACAAGGCGCCGCTCGCGAAACAGCTCGGCGCGCATCACTACATCGACAGCACCACGCAAAGCATCCCCGACGAGCTGACCCGGCTCGGCGGCGCCAAGGTCATTCTCGCGACGGTCACGAGCGGCAAGGCGATGAGCGCGGCGGTAGGCGGGCTTGGCTTGAACGGCAAGCTGATCATGGTCGGCATTTCGGAGGAACCCGTCGAAATTCCGGTTGCCCAGTTCATCATGGGACGCCACTCGATTCAGGGATGGCCGTCGGGCACCTCCGCCGATTCGCAGGACACGCTCGCGTTCAGCGCGCTGTCCGGCGTCAAACCGATGATCGAGGAATTCCCGCTCGCGCGCGCCGCCGAAGCGTATGACCGGATGATGAGCGGCGCCGCCCGGTTCAGAGTCGTACTGAAGGTTGCATGACGCCCGGCACGGCGAACCGGGGCAGCCTGCTACGATGACCCTCGGGCCATCCGGCACGACGCTGGACGCATGAACCCTCCATGAACTATCCGTGAGCCGGATTGCCTGACATTGAATCTGGCGGAACTCCGGAATACCCGGATGGATCATGCGTCGAAAGCCGCCTGGCGGCCGCCGTTCAACCGAGGCAATACCTTTAAGGAGTGCGGGTGCATCTGAGACGTTATCTGGCATTGCTGCTGACGATCGCAGCGTTGGGTTCGACCCAGGCATGGGCGAGCGATATTCAATGCGCAAGCACGCGACAACCGGCCGAGCGCGTGATCTGCGACCACGCGATCCTGAGCAACGAGTACGACGATATTTTCGCGCAGCAACAGGCGCTTCTGAGCGCGGGAAAACTCTCGTCGCCGCAAGTCGCGCAGTGGCGGCAATCGCGTAACGCCTGCACCGACGTCCACTGCATCGACGTCGTATTCGCGCAGTGGAAAGCGATGACCCGCTCCGCCAGCAGTCTCGCGAGCGTGCCACCGGTGATGGCGTCGTCCACCGAATTCGCGCCGGTCGGTCCCACGTCCGATGCCATATCCACGGCCGCCGCCAGCGCCACCGACGCCGTGAGTGCCGCCGTCGCATCGGCGACATCGGGAGCGTCGCTGGTTCGTCAGGGCAGCGCGGCCGGCGTCGCGCTACCCCAGCCGGTCGCATCGGCGGCATCGTCGCCTGCGGGCGTGTCCGATGCGGCATCGGGTCCACGCGGCACGTCCGGCATCGGCGCGCTGGGCCTCGTCGGTTTGCTCGCGCTGGTGGCGCTGCTCGCGATCGGGTTGATCGTATTCGTCAAACGGCGCAGATAAAGAAACGCCCCTAAAAAAGGGGCGTTTTTCGTTGACCGGCGATGCAGTCAGCTTGGGTCGGCGTGCGCGAGCAGACTTTCGATGCTGGCAATCAGCACGTCCAGCGCGACCGGTTTTCGCAGTAGCGTGGCATCCGGTTCGAGCTGGCAGCGCAACGCGTCGAGATCGCTGTGACCGGTCACGAAGATGATCGGCAGACCGGGGCGGAGTTCGTGCAACACGCGCGCGAGCCCCGGGCCGCCGAGTCCGGGCATTGCGCAATCGGTGATGACGAGGCGCGGAGCCGAGTGTTCGAACGCGTACACGGCCGCGAAACCCGACGCGACCGCGTTCACGCGATACCCCACCGCCGACAGCAACGCCTGCCACGTGTCGCGCACATCGGCGTCGTCGTCGACCAGCAAAATCTCGGTCCCCGCCGATACCGCCCGCGATTCCTGTCCGGGCGCGTGAACCGGAAGGTTTCCCGCCTGACCCGACAACGCCTTCAGATACAGCGACACGCACGTCCCGACACCGAGCGCGGTCTCGACCCGCGCCGCGCCGCCGAGTTCGCGCGCAAATCCCATCACCTGCGACAAGCCGAGGCCCGTGCCTTTGCCGTTGTCCTTGGTCGTGAAAAACGGCTCGAACGCACGCTGCGCGACGTCGGACGTCATGCCCGGTCCGTTGTCGCTGACTTGCAGCACGAAGTAATTGCCGTCGGGCAATTCGCCATCGTCGACGACTGCCGCACGGCTCGTCGAAATCCGGATGCGCCCGACGTTGTGCATCGCATCGCGTGCATTGACGACCATGTTCATCACGGCCGCTTCGAGTTGCGTGCCGTTGCACGACACTTTCACATCGTCGTCCTTCAGGTCGAACTCCAGTTCGACTTCGGGTCCGAGTACGCGCGGCAACAGTTCCTTCATCTGACCGAGCCACGCGCACACCGGCAACGGCTCCGCCTTGAGGCTTTCGCCACGCGAGAACGCCAGCAGTTGCGCGACCAGACTTGCGCCGCGCCGCACGACCTGAAGCCCGTTCGACGACCATCGTTGGACGTCGTCGACGCTGGCGGTCCAGCGGTTGATCAGTTCCAGCGATGTGCTCAACGCCTGCAGCAGATTGTTGAAGTCATGCGCGACGCCGCTGGTCAACTGACCGACCGTCGCCACGCGCTGATTCTGTCGCAGAGCGGCATGTTCGCCGCTGTCGTCCGCGAGCGCCTGGATGATTTTCTTGCTCAGCTCGCGTGTCTGCCGCTCTTTGAGCGAACCGAGTTCGCGCAGTTCGAGCAGCGCGCCGGTCTGACGCGCGAGCGCTTCGAGCGCGTTGCGCTGCGATGCGTCGAGCGTGCGCGGCACCGTATCGATCACGCACACCGTACCGAGCGCGAAGCCCGCCGGCGTGAGAATCGGCGCGCCGGCATAGAAGCGGATATGCGGCGCTCCGAGCACCAGCGGATTGGCGCTGAAACGGGAATCTCGCGTCGCGTCTTCGACGATCAGCAGTTCGTCCGGCGCGAGGATTGCGTGCGCGCAGAACGCCTGGTCGCGATGCGTCTCGCGCACGTCGAGGCCGATACACGCCTTGAACCACTGACGTTCCGCGTCGATCAGCGACACCAGCCCGATCGGCGTCTCGCAGATCGACGTCGCCAGTGTCACGATGTCGTCGAACACGGTTTCCGGCAACGTATCGAGGATTTCGAGCCGCGACAGCGCGTCGAGCCGCGCGGATTCGTTCGGTGGAAACGGAGCGGGTCTATGCAACATAGGGCGCAGGTTTCAAGGTGAAAGCGACCGGCCGGTTGCCGGTAAGTTAAAAGGCGCCTCGGTCGGCCGAGGTTTTCTACACCCAATGAAGTGTACAACGCGCCTCCGCTCAGGCGTGGCGCACCGCCGCGATCTGGGACACGACGCGCTTTCCCTTTTGCGTCAGTCGGTTAGCGCGAATCCCGGCGAGTTGTTCACAGGCTTGGTCACAAAAACGGTGGATAACTTTGCGGGGAGGGGCTCCACGCTCACCCTCCATTTTTTTATCAAAACAAGGGCCACAGCGTATCATCGCGGCTGTGCGTTCCCGCCATGCCACGGTCGTGTTTCCCACTGCAAACCTATGTTCAGTCCAGTCGCGCTTTACATCGTGGGGATCCTGTCGGGCGCGATCAGCATGGTCGTATTCGGCTCGCTGCTGAGCTCCGGTATTCCCGGCCTGAGCCGCTGGATCGCCGCAAACGCGGCGATCGTCGCCGCGCTGGTGTTTCTCGCGATGGACGGCGACGCGCCGACGCGCCTGTCGGTGGTGGCGGCGAGCGGTTTGATCGCGGCGGCATCGCTGGCGGTGCTGCACGGCAGTCGGCTGTTCTTCGGGCTGCGCGCATCGCGTGCTTATGAGTCGGTGGCATTCGTGGCGCTGCTCGTCGGCCTCGTCTACTGGACCTACGTCGCGCCCAACGTCGATGCCCGCGTGCTGCTGATGTCCGGCTTTATCATCTACGTCCGGCTGCTGGTCGCATGGACCGTCATCACGATGCGTCCGCCCAACCGTCCGGCTTACAGCTATCAGTTCGTCGCGTCGCTCGCCGTGCTCGGCGGGCTGGTCCATCTGGCGCGTGCCGTGTCGATCCTGTCCGGCTGGGAACATCACACGCAATTCCTTCAGCCCACGCCGATGAACGTCGCGTTTCTCGCGCTCGGCGTGCTGACGCTGCCCTGTCTTTCGATCGGCGCGATCATGCTCGCGTACGACCGGATGGCCGAAAGAATGGAGCGGCTCGCCACCATCGACGAACTGACCGGCGCGTTGATGCGACGGGAATTCGTCGCGCGGGCCGACGCGAACCTTGCGCGAGCGAAGCGCGCCAAACCCGACGGCGCGGACGCCACGAGAATCGCGATCGCGATTCTCGATATCGATAACTTCAAAGCGATCAACGATAATTTCGGCCATGCGGCCGGCGATCGCGCGTTGTCGCATTTCGCATCCATCGTCGCGGGTGGCATCCGTCGCGGCGACCTGTTCGGGCGTCTCGGCGGCGAAGAATTCGCGGTGCTGCTACCGTCGACGTCGAAGGCGGACGCTGTCGGATTGATCGACCGTTTGCGCGCGCAGATCGCCGCGTCCACGCTGGCTATTCCCGGCGGCGCCGTCTGCTGCACGTTCAGCGCGGGCGTCGATGAACTGCAACCGGGCGACGGGCTCGCCAGCCTGATGGCGCGCGCCGACGCCGCGCTGTACTCGGCGAAGGCGATGGGCCGCAACCGCGTGGTCGCCGCGCTGTCCAATGGCGATCAACCCGCCGATCCGATCAACCGCACGCGAGAACCGAACTGATTTCCGCGTAGTCCGCACACTGCTGCACGCTGCCGCCGACAGCCGCGCACGCCACCGCCGAGCGTCACGATGACCCTTCCCGCCTTCTCACTGCGCGCCGCCACCGAAGCCGATCACGCGTTTCTGCTCGATCTGCGCAAAATCACGATGACCGCGTATCTCGCGGAAGCCGGCGAGCCGATGGACGACGCGCAGCATTGGGCGCGCCTGCTCGATCACTACGAAGCGGCGCAGGTGATTTGCGTCGAAGGGGAATCCGCGGGCTTGCTGAAGGCCTATATCAAACACAAGTCCGACGACCCGGAATTCGCCGATGCCGCGTCGGTGCCGGCGGTGTCGTGGTATGTGTCGCAATTGCAGATCGCGCCGGCGTTTCAGCGTCGCGGGCTCGGCGAACGCGCGTTGCGCACCGTCCTGCAAGCGGCGCAGGCGGATGGCTTGCCGGTCATGCTGTCGGTGCTGCACAACAATCCTGCCAAACGGTTATACGACCGGCTCGGCTTTACCGTGATCGAACGCACCGAACGGAGCTACCGGATGATCCTGAATACACCCTCGACCGACACGCCGCGCGTGGTGGAAAGCTGGCACGCGCACATCTATTTCGATGCGTCGAGCCGTGACGCCGCATGGGCGCTGCGCGAGCGCATCGATGCGCATTTCGGCGACACGTTGGTGCTCGGTCGCTTTCACGAGCGGCCGGTCGGACCGCATCCGATGTGGTCGTATCAACTCGCGTTCGGGCGCGAGCAGTTCGCGGGCATCGTCGAATGGTTGACGCTGAATCACGGCGCGCTCGACGTCTTTCTCCATCCGAATACCGGTGACGCGCTGAGCGACCATCGCGACGCCGCCGTGTGGATCGGCCGCTCGCATACGCTGCGGCTTGCCGCGCTCGGCGGCTGAACGCTTACATATTCGTGTACGACGCGCACCAGCCGTGCGCGGCGACCTGCTTGTCGCCGAACAGCATGCAGCCGCCCCATGCATCGCTGTCCTTGCCCTGAAACAGCGAGCAGTTATTGCAGGCCTGACCGGCGGCGTAGTTCGGAAACTTCGCTTTGTCGGCGTGCGTGGCGTCGGCCTTGTAGCCCAGCTCGACGGCTTTGGGATCGGTTTCGGACAGATGCGCGCTGTCGGCGAACGCGCGGCCGGACAACGCCAGCGACGAGCCGACGCCTACGCTGAACAGCAAAAAACCGCGACGTGATGTTTTCATGGCGAACAATCTAAAGTGGGGTTGAGTGTTTTTGATGGCTTGAGCCTGTGCGCTCATACTGCATCAAAACCCCC
This sequence comes from Paraburkholderia sp., assembly GCF_028283785.1. Classification (GTDB taxonomy): domain Bacteria; phylum Pseudomonadota; class Gammaproteobacteria; order Burkholderiales; family Burkholderiaceae; genus Paraburkholderia. The sequence continues at coordinate 641,001 of NZ_JAPWKB010000005.1, forward strand.
ACACCGTGCGTCCGGACGCGCAGCCCGCCCCAACGCAGATCACGCGCCTCGCTGCGCCGCAACACGGCGCGCAGCCGCGCGTCGATCGCGCCGCCCTTCAGGAATCGGCCGTTCGCGCCGTTAATCCTGACAGGTTCGACAGCCCGGCCGCCCTGTCCGGATTTTCCAGTTCAACACGACGCACCGACCGTTGCTCCGGCGTTCAACGCGCATCACCGCTATGGGATTCATCGATTCGCTGTTTCGCCGCAAGCCTTCGCCCGACGCGTTCGCCGCGCTGTTTATCGCGGCCGCGAAACGCGATGGTTTCGTCGAGCCGCTGCATTACAACCGCGCCGAATTCCGTCTCGAACACAGCCACAATGCCGTGTTCAATCTGCATCACGCGTATCGCGCGTATTGCGAGAATCAGCGCAACGAACGTGATCTCGCGTTGCGCGGTTTCGTCGCGACGCTGAGTGCGTGTCGCGTGACGGCGCCCGACTCGCTCGCCGACGCGCGCGCGATGCTGCGCCCGCTGGTGCGCGCACGCACGGTGATCGAAGACGTGCGGCTGCATCAGTGGCGCACGTCCGGGCGCGACGCCGCGTTCGATCCGGCATGGCGCGCGTTCGGCGACGATTGCGCGGTACTGCTCGCGCTCGATTACCCGGAATCGACTTCGACGCTGGTGAGCGGTCCGCTCGCGTCGTGGCAACTCACGCTGGAACAGGCGCTCGCGATTGCGTGCGACAACCTGCGCGACATCACCGCCGACGCATTCGTCGAGGTCGCGCGCGGGGTCTTTCGCGGCGACTGGCACGACGGTTACGATGCCAGCCGCGTGTTGCTGCCCGATCTGCTGCATCGCGCGCCGGTACACGGCCGTCCGGTGTTCATGATCCCGACACGCGACACCTTGCTCGTCACCGGCGACAAGCACGACGACGGCCTCGCGTCGATGATCGAACTGAGTCTTCAGGCGTCGCTGACCGGTCGTCACGTGTCGCCGTTGATGTATTGCTACGACGACGGCCTGAGACGCTTCACGCCGCCGCACGACGACGTCGCGCAACGCGTCGGCCATCTCGAACGACGTTATCGCAAAGACGAATACGACGCGCAGAAGGCCGCGCTCGACCGCCTGCATCAGCAGGAACGGCGCGACCTGTTCGTCGCGAACTATCTGCTCTACGACAAGGCCGTCGAATCCGGAGCCGCCGACGCACGTGCGGGGTCGGTGTCGGTCGCGACGTGGACGGCGGGCGTCGAGACCTTGCTGCCGAAGACAGACCGCGTGGTGCTGGCGCGGCTCGACACGCAGCAGACGCGCATCGTGCCGTGGGACCGGTTGATGCAAACATCCGCGGATCTGCTCGACGACACGTCGATGTATCCGGTGCGCTATCGCACGCGCGGATTTCCCGATGACACACTGTTCGACTCGTTCGCGCCATTCGAATCGATCGAAGGCGACTGAGCCTCGCTGACAGAATGCCGACACGGCACGCGTTGGGAATTGCGGCTATCCTGATCGGCTTGAACCTCTCGCCTGTCAGTTATCGCAGCGCGTTCACCCAGCGGAGTCGATCATGGAATACCGCGCATTCGGCCGCACCGGCCTGACTGTTTCCCGTCTCTGTCTTGGCACGATGACCTTCGGTTTGCAAACCGAAGAACGCGTGTCGCACGGCATTCTCGACACGGCCGCCGACGCCGGCGTGAACTTCATCGACACCGCCGACGTCTATCCGCTCGGCGGCGGCATCGAACTGGCGGGACGTACCGAAGAGATCGTCGGACGCTGGCTCAAGGGCAAGCGCGCCCGGTATATCGTCGCGACCAAGGCGGTCGGCCAGGTGGGGCCGTCGGCGTGGGATCAGGGCGCGTCGCGCAAGCATCTGCTCGATGCGATCGACGCGTCGCTGAAGCGCCTCGACACCGATTACGTCGATCTCTATCAACTCCATTCGGACGACCGCAACACGCCGCTCGACGAAACCCTCGAAGCGCTCGATACCATCGTGCGGTCGGGCCGCGCGCGGTATATCGGCGTGTCGAACTTTCTCGCGTATCGGCTCGCCCGCGCATTGGGTCGCGCGGACGTGCTGCGCACCGCGCGGTTCGTGTCGGTCCAGCCGCGCTACAACCTGCTGTTCCGGCAAATCGAGCGTGAACTGCTGCCGCTCGCCGACGAAGAAGGTCTCGCGGTCATGCCGTACAACCCGCTCGCGGGCGGTCTGCTGACCGGCAAACATCGTCACGACACCGCGCCCGCCGAGGGCCGCTTTACGGCATCGGTCGGCAAGGCGGGCGCGATGTATCAGGCGCGCTACTGGCACCAGCGCGAGTTCGATACCATCGAAAAGCTGCGCGGTATCGCCGCGCAAAGCGGCCACTCGTTGACGCAAACCGCGTTGGCGTGGGTGCTCGCGAATCCGTCGATCTCATCGGCGATCATCGGTGCGAGCAAACCGGAACAATTGAGCGACACGCTGGCCGCCGTCGATCTGACACTCGGTGACGAACTGAAAGCGGTACTCGACGATGCGACCGTCGAGTACCGCTGGGGCGACGCCGCTCGCTGACGGAATCGCCGACGCCTGCGCCGCGCGTCAGACGAACTTGCCGATGCACTGATTCGCTTCGGGCAACTGCCGCGATTCACGCAACGAGCGCGGATGCCACAGCTTCGCGCCGCCTTCGATGCCCGCGTCGTTCGATACGATCGCGACGTTCGGCGGTAGATCGATTGTCAGACGCGCGGCATTGCCGCCGCCGATCCACAGCTTGTCGTAATTCACCAGCGACGCGAGGATGCCGATGATCTTCCCGACCCGCCGGTTCCACTTCTTGTTGCCCGCTTTCTCGCGCGCGGCGTCGCCGATATATTCGTCGTAAGCGCGGTCCTTGCTGACCGGATGGTGCGCCAGCTCCAGATGCGGCATCAGTTCGCCATCGCGGAACATCGCCGTGCCCGCGCCCGTTCCGAGCGTCAGCACGAACTCCAGCCCGTGTCCTTCGATCGCGGCAAAGCCCTGCATTTCGGCATCGTTGATCATGCGGACCGGCAGACCGCCGAGTCTTTTCGCCAGCGAAGCCGCAAGCGGAATGCCGTGCCAGCCTTCGTCGCCGAAATGCGGCGCGGTCAGAATCAGGTTATCGCGCACGACGCCCGGAAAGCCGATCGAGATACAGCCCGGCCGTTCCGACATCAGCGGCTCGACCAGTTGTGCAAGCGCATCGACCAGTTGATCCGGCGTGCACGGATGCGGCGTCGCGACTCGCACACGCTCGGTTTTCATCGCGCCGTTGCCGTCGATGACGGCCGCCTTCAGTCCCGTCCCGCCGACATCGATCGCGAGAATCCGCTCGGCGCTTGCGGCGGTTGCGCCCCTGGCCGCGCGCGGCGCGGTTCTCCTTGCCGCCTTCGTTGCGACAGTCTTCGCGGCTTTGGCTGGCACCGCATCCGGCGTTACCGTGGCCGCCGGTTCGATCGCGTGGGTGGCCTTATCGCTCGCTTTCCTGGTCATGTCGTTCCCCGTCAATGGTTGGCTTACTTTTTCGCGTCCGGCGTGGTTTGCAGCGGACGCCACGTGCGCCCGTCGCGTGCGAGCAGTTCGTCGGCTTCTTTCGGCCCGGTGCTGCCCGCCGGATAACCGCACACCTTCACCGCACCCTGTTTCGGATGCAGCACGTCATCGACCGCGGCCCAGCTCGTCTCGATACTGTCGGCACGCTGGAACAGCGTTTCGTCGCCGAGCATGCAGTCGTAAAGCAGCGTTTCGTATCCGACGTTCGCGCGTTCCGCGAAGAAATCCGCGTAATCGAATGACGACTGAACCGCGCCGATCTGCATCAGCGGTCCGGGCACTTTCACGTTGAAATCGAAGCTCGTGCCGTGTGCGGGATCGATACGCATGGTCAGCACGTTCGGCGTCAGCGCCTCGACGGGCGTGTCGCGGAACAGCAGAAACGGCACGGCTTTCAGTTGCACGGCGATCTCCGTGCGACGCACCGCGAGGCGCTTGCCGGTACGGAGATAGAACGGCACGCCGGCCCAGCGCCAGTTATCGACGAACACGCGCGCGGCCGCATAGGTTTCAGTCGTGCTTTCGGCGGCGACGTCTGGCTCGTTACGATACGCGACGCCTGACGGGCCCTTTTCGTATTGACCGAACACGACATCGGACGGCGTCAGCGGCTTGATCGCGTCGGCGATTTCCGCTTTCTTGTCGCGAACCGCTTCGGCATCGAACGAATTGGGCGGTTCCATTGCGACCATTTCGAGCAGCTGGAACAGGTGATTCGGCAGCATGTCGCGAAACGCGCCGGTCTGTTCGTAGAACTTGCCGCGCCCTTCGACACCAATCGTTTCAGCCGCCGTGATCTGGACGCTGTCGATGTACTCGCGACGCCAGATCGGCTCGAACAGCGCGTTCGCGAAGCGCACGGCGAGAATGCTCTGCACCGTGTCCTTGCCGAGAAAGTGATCGATCCGGTAGACCTGCGATTCCTGCACGTAATTCAGAATGTGCGCGTTCAGATCGCGCGCCGATGCGAGGTCGGTGCCGAACGGCTTTTCGATCACGAGCCGGCGGAAGCCACTTTTGGCGCTTTTGCCGTCGCTTTCGCTGGCGTCGCTTTCCTTCAGCAGTCCCGCTTTTCCCAGATGTTCGACGATGGGTTTGAAGAAGCGCGCGGTGACGGCGAGATAAAAAATCACGTTGCCGCCAGGCGCCTTGTCGAGCTTCTGCTTGAGCGCGGCGAAGGTGGCGTCGTCCTCGAATTCGCCGCCCATGTATTCGAGGCGTTTCGCGAGCGAGTTCCACGCGGTGTCGTCGAGTTTGCCGGCGTGAAAGGTGCTGGCTTTGTCGGCGGCGAACTGCTGCAGCGCGCCGTGCAGATCGTCGCGCCACGCCTGCGTTTCACGCGCGCCATGATTGACGCCGATGATCTGCATGCCGTCGTCGAGCAGGCCGTCGAGCGTCAGGTTGTACAGCGCGGGCATCAGCAGACGCTTGGTGAGATCGCCGCCTGCGCCGAAGATCACCAGCGTACACGGCGGCGCCGGGCGTTTGCCGGCCGGGCCCGGCGCGACGGAATGCGGACCGGGGTTCAGCTTCGCGGTGGTCGCCGTGGTGTCTGACGCGTCGGAGCCTGCTGCGTTCGAAGAAGTGGACATGAGCGTTCGCCTTTTGAAAGCCGCCTGGACGCGCGGCAATACCTTTACTGACCCCGTCACCGCTTGCACAGTTCAAGGTTTCTGTTGTCTTTCAGCCCTGAACGAAAGCGGAACGGCCAGTCGCCGCTCACTTGGCCATCGCTTCCATTTCTTCGCCCGCTGCCGGCACGCTTCCCGACACGCTCATCGCGCGCGGCTGCAACAGCAGCGCCACCAGTCCGCTCCATCCGGTCTGATGCGATGCGCCCACGCCGCGCCCGTTATCGCCATGAAAATACTCATGGAACAACACCAGATCGCGCGAACGCGGATCGGCCTGCAACTGCGGATACGCGCCCATCACCGGACGATTGCCGTTCGCGTCCTTCAGAAACAGCGTGGTGGTACGACGCGCCAGTTCGTCGGCGATCTCGCTCAGCGAGAACATCGCGCCGGAACCCGTCGGATATTCGACGCGAAAATCGTCGCCGTAATAGCGATGAAACTCGTATAAGGATTCGATCAGCAGATAGTTGACCGGCATCCACACCGGACCGCGCCAGTTCGAATTACCGCCGAACACGCGCGAATCCGATTCCGCCGGCAGATACTTCACGCCGAAGCTGTTGCCGTTATGCGTGTACACGAAAGGCTCGTCGCGATGCACACGCGACAGCGCCCGCACGCCGTGATCGGACAGAAACTCGCTTTCGTCGAGCGTACGCCGCAACAGCGCTTTCATCCGATGACCGCGCAACAGGGAAAGCAGCAGACTATTGCCGCGCCCCGGTTCGTTCCAGCGCGACACGAGCCGCGCGAGATCCGGCCGATGCTCGAGAAACCAGACCAGCCGGTCGCGCAGTCCCGGCAAGTCGCCATGCAGACGCTGCTCCAGCACATGCACCGCGAACAGCGGAATCAGCCCGACGATCGATCGCACGCGCATCGGCACGTTGGTGCCGTCGGGCAAACGCAGTTTGTCGTAGAAGAATTCGTCGGCGGTATCCCATAGACCGGTATCGCAATTGTCTTCGCAACTGACCGCTTCGGCGATATACAGAAAGTGCTCGAAGAACTTCACCGCAATATCGACGAACACATGATTCTTCACCGCGAGTTCGAGCGCGATGCGCATCAGGTCCAACGCATACGCGGCCATCCACGCGGTGCCGTCGGCCTGGTCGATATGGCCGCCGGTGGGTAACGGCGACGACCGGTCGAAGATGCCCACGTTGTCGAGCCCGAGAAAACCGCCCTGAAAAATATTGCGGTCGTCGGCGTCTTTACGATTGACCCACCACGAGAAATTCAGCAGCAACTTGTGGAACACGAGTTCGAGGAAATCGCGATCCGCCTTGCCCGTCAGCGCCCGGTCGATCTCGTAGACGCGCCACGCCGCCCACGCATGCACCGGCGGATTCGCATCGCCGAACGCCCATTCGTAAGCGGGAAGCTGCCCGTTCGGATGCATATAGCGATCCTTCACCAGCAGCAGCAACTGACGCTTCGCGAAGGCCGGATCGATCAGCGCGAACGCGGTCGCGTGAAACGCCAGATCCCACGACGCGTACCACGGGTATTCCCATTTATCCGGCATCGACACGATGTCGGCATTGCACAGATGACGCCACTCGGCATTCCTGCCGCGCTTGCGGCTGGCGGGCGGGGTCGGCTGCGCGTCGTCGCCGTCGAGCCAGCGCTGGATATCGAACTGGTAATACTGCTTCGACCACAACATGCCCGCGAGCGCCTGGCGTTGCACCAGACGCTTGTCAGCATCGTCGATCTCCGCTTGCAGCGCGGCGTAGTACGCATCGGCTTCCGCGATGCGTCGCGCGAACAGCGCATCGGCGTCGAACTTGCCGTCGCGCGGCGTGGACTCCGGATGCCAGCGCAAATACACCACCGCGCGCCCGTGAGCCGCGAGTGTCACCGGCACGCGCGCGCCCGCTTTCGTGCCCTGATCGCGACGCACGGCGTTCGCATCGTCGTGCACGAGATAATCGTTGAAGCCGTCCTTGAACGGACCGGCGCCGTCCATCCCGAACAGACGCTTCACATTGGTTTCGTTCTCGCAGAACAGCCACTCCACATCCGACACGCCCGGCGCGGATTTGACCCACGCACTGACCGCGATCGCTTCATGCGACGGATGGCGTCCGAGCAGATACGTGTCGCCGTGATGCGTGGTTTTGACCAGCGACGGCTTGTCTTTCGACGCTTTCCACGACCACTTGTTACGCGCGAAAATTTGCGGCATCACATCGATCGACGCCGCCTGGTCCGCGCGATTTTCGACGGTCACGCGCATCACGATGTCGTCCGCTTCGTGCTTCGCATATTCGACGGTCACGTCGAAAAAGCGGTTGTCGTCGAACACGCCGGTATCGAGAATCTCGTACTCGGGCATGTCGGCGCCGCGCCGTGCGTTCTCCTGCACGAGATCGTCGTAGGGGAAGGCGGCATGCGGATATTTGTAGAGCATGCGCATGTACGAATGCGTCGGCGTACCGTCGACGTAGAAGTACAACTCCTTCACGTCCTCGCCATGATTGCCCTGCGAATTGGTCAGACCGAACAGCCGTTCCTTGATGATCGGATCGTGACGATTCCATAGCGCGAGCGATACGCACCAGCTCAGCGTGTCGTCTCCGAAACCGGCAATGCCGTCCTCGCCCCACCGATACGCACGGCTGCGTGCGTGATCGTGCGGAAAGTACTCCCACGCTGTTCCGTTCTCGCTGTAATCCTCACGAACCGTGCCCCACTGACGCTCGCTGAGGTATGGTCCCCAGCGTTGCCAGTGATTGACATCGCAAGAATGAAGACGGGTTCCTTCTACAGTAGCAAGCAGATTCGCGGCGCGCAGCGGTGGCATGAAATGCGTCCTGACTTGAAGCTTGACAGCGGAGCCACATCGTAACGCCGTTTGCGAACGCGTGTGGCGAAGCGCGGTCGCAAACTTGCGATGCACGCGTTCAGGTCTGGTCGAGCCACGCGCCGATCCGCAACCGCTCGCCGAGCGACCACGCCTGAAACGGCGTGCCGCCCGCCGTGTGCGGCGCGTCGCCGTCCGCGACTTCGGAAAGATGATCGAGTCCGGCGCGGTCCAGATGCGCATCGAGCGGCGCAATGAAGCGCTTATGTGCATTCGCGCGCAACGCGCTGCGCGCGCTTTGCGACGGGTCGGTGGAATGCACGCGCAGCCACGCTTCGACGAATGGACCGAGCAGCCACGGCCATACCGTGCCCTGGTGATAGGCGCCGTCGCGTTCGAGCGGCGTGCCGGTGTAACGCCCTTTGTAATTGCGGTCGAACGGCGCAAGCGTGCGCAAGCCGAGCGGCGTCAGCAGCCAGGCTTCGACCTGTTCGACGACCGCACGCGCCGCAGCGCCGTCGAGCAACGCAAACGGCAAACCACCGACCGCGAAAATCTGGTTCGGTCGCACCGAACGGTCGAGCGTCCCCGCGACATGATCCACATCCACGACGTCGAACAGTCCGCGTGTGACGGGATCGACGAAGCGCGCGCCGAACGCCTGCTGCACGCGCACGGCTGGTTCATGCCAGCGCGCATCCCAGTTTGCTGCAATGCGCAATGCGTTGAACCACAACGCCTGCACTTCGACCGGTTTGCCGATTCGTGGCGTGACGACCCAATCGCCCACTTTCGCGTCCATCCACGTCAGTTGCACCCCAGGTTCGCCGGCACGCAGCAAACCGTCCGCATCGACGCCGATATTGAAGCGCGTGCCGCGCGTATAGCCGTCGAGAATCGCCACGACGGTGTGCTGCAAACGCTCGCGCGTGTCGGTATCCGCGTGCGACGTGGCGAGGTAATCGTGAACGGCGACCGCGAACCACAACGACGCATCGACGGCGTTGAACTCGGGCACGTCGCCGTAATCGGGGAAGCGGTTCGGCAACATGCCTTCCGACAACGTGCCCGCCCATTCGAGCAGAATTGCGCGGGCTTCGTCGAGACGCCCGGTTGCGATCAGCAAACCGCGCATTGCGATGAAGGTGTCGCGTCCCCAGTCGGTGAACCACGGAAAACCGGCGATCAGCGTGCGGCCTTCATTGCGCCCGACCACATACGCGTCCGCCGACCGCGTCAACCGCGAGCCGAACGACGCGCGACGCGCGTGCTCGACAGCCGTCAATGTGTGCGCGCGCTGCTGCGCGGACGCGGCGTCGGCGGTGCCGGCACTGAGGATCATCACCGCGCTTTGCGTGGACAGATCGAACGTGAAGACGCCGGGCGTGGCGAGGTCTTCGGTGAAATCGAGCCCGCGTTCGCGCTCGCGAACGTAGCAGAAATTGCGATACCAGTCGGGCGCATGCGTGTACGTGCCGTTCGTGGACGCGTGAATCACGGGGACGTCGCCATACGGTTGCCAGGCGATCCGCGCGGTGTCGGTGTCGGGATTGGAATGGGCGGTGAAGCTGAAGTTGAACGCGTCGTTGGCATGATGCAGCGCGTGGTAATCGCGACCCGACAACAACGGCCGCACTTTCAACGAGACCGGGCGCGACGACGGGTCCGTGTTCAGCAAACGCCAGCGCAGCATCGTTTCGCCGCTCGCCTTCGCGACCAGCACTTCCGCGCTGACCGTGAGCGATTCACCGAACGAGAAGCGCCACGTCGGCCACGGCACGGTTTCGAACGACACCAGATTTGCAGCGATGTCCGGATAGATGAGGTCGGGCGCATAACGTTGCATCGTCAACGAAAGGCGCTGGCCGTTGACTTCGAGCCATGCCTCGACGCCGTTGACGAGCACCACGCGACCGCCGGGCGGACGCGTCGCCGCCAGCAGCAACGCGTGATAGCGACGCGTGCGCGCCGTGCCGACCGTGCCGGAAGCAAAGCCGCCGAACGCGTCGGCTTCGAGCCATTCGTCGTCGAGACGACCGGGTTGAAACGGAGAATCGATACGGGTCATAGGCGGTTCCCGGCGCGTTGGAAAAGAGCGCGCTGCTCAAGTCTGACAGTCTCGCAGCGCGACGGTTCGCAACGCGCTGCGCGGTCGAATAACACCCGAAACTTCGCAATCCGCATGAGTTTCGCGCACCATGTTCGCCCATGCTTCACGGCCCGCGAATCCCTTACGCACCCTTACATCAGAACGTCAAGGGTATCCAGGGTGTAATGTTCGCTGGCTCGCATAGGACGAAAATAAGGAGGACTACCATCCGTTGAAAATCACGCCGGGTATCCCACCCGCGCGGCCAACGAAGATGGGTCCACCGATGCAGACAGGGAACCCCGATCTAACAGCCCGTGAGCCTCTACCGGCACTTTTCGATGCCGACGTCGAAGCGTTGGCGCGCAACATGGACGCATCCGGCGTCGCTGTGCTGGAGGACGTGATTCCGGCCACGATGCTCGCCGCAGCACGCGAATATATCGCCGCCGAACTGGTGCTGCACGATCACCAGTACTTCGGGCTGAGCGGCCGTGAATGGATCGCGGCGAGTCCACTCGACGCGCTGTCACGCTCCGACGCATTCCGTGAAATCCTGTGCTCGCTGTGGGAACGGCAGATGCACAACATCGCACCCGCCGACGACGTTCGCGCGTCGTTGCGCGTGCTGGCGGGCACGGTCGGTATGCGTCACTCGAACCTGTTTCACTACGATTCCTATGTCGTGACCGCGCTCGTGCCGCTGCTGATTCCGGACGGCCCGAACGATCCGCGCGGCGAACTCGTGGTGTATCCGAATCTGCGAAACGTACGGCGTCTCGCGATCGTCAATATCATCGAAAAGCTGATCGTCGAAAGCGCGCTTGCGTGCTGGTTGTGGCGAATGCCCATGATCCAGCGCCGGTTGTCCGCACGTGCAGTGCCGATGGAACCGGGACATATCTACTTTTTCTGGGGAATGCGTTCGTTGCACGCGAACCGCGCGTGCAAACCGGAACACGTGCGAAGCACCGCGCTGTTTCATTTCGGCGATCCGCATGCACGCAGCCTGTTGAAGCGACTCAGTGCAAGACGGCATCGCGCACGGCTGCGGCGTCTGAGCCGCGCCGCCGGATCGCCGCAATGAGGTCGGAACGGGCCAGCGCCGACACGGCGCCGGACGCCGTCTAGACGCGCACCAGCTCGGTTTCTTCTTCCGCGCCGCTGTCGCGCAGCAACGCACGCAGTTCGTTGATGACCGGGAACACCTCGTGGTTCCAGTCGGCGCCCTGCTTGTCGTGCGCCTGCTGTTCCATTTCGACGATCTCGCGATCTTCCTTGAAAATGCGCTCGGTGAACCACACCAGCAACGGCCACGCGAGGTCGAGAATGCCGGGGATTTTCGGCTTGCGGATGGACAGCAGACCGAAGGTGCGATTGGTGCGCTGCTCGGCGTCGAGCGGCACATAAACGATCCACAGATCCATCACCAGCGTGTCGTCCGACGTGCGGATTTTCAGCGTCTGATACGGATACGCGGTGCGGATCGTCATCACGTCTTTGTGATTGTTGTCTTCACCGGTCTTGCGGCTTTGCCCGAACACCAGCGCTTCGCCGATAGGCTGCTGACCTTGCTCGCGTGCAAAGGTGTAATCGACTTCGACCCAACCGTCGCCGCGACGCCGGCCGAGCGACCGCGCCTTCATCTGGCCCATTTGCCGCCGATGCAGAAACTGATGGTTCATGTCCATCAGGTTCTCGTGCATGAACGAGTAATGGCACGCCACTTCGCGACCGAAACGACGCGTCTTGTACGCCTTGTCGGCGACCGAGCCGAGTTGCGGCAACGGCGTTTCGTCGGCGAGCACGGCGCTGCCCGGAAACACGAAAATCAGGCCTTCGACTTCCTTGCACGGATACGAGCGCACGCCGTTCGGCAGACGTTCCTTGCCGAGATACGGCACGTCGATGCACTTGCCGCTGCAGTCGTAAGTCCAGCCGTGATAACAGCAGCGAATCGATTCGCCGTCTACCACGCCTTGATGCAACGGCACCTGCCGATGCGCGCAGCGGTCTTCGAGCGCGAACACGGAACCGCTTTCGGTACGCACCAGCACGATCGGCTCGCCGGCGAACTTCACGCCGTGCGTCTTGCCGCGCTTCACTTCGTGCGACCACGCGAGCGGATACCAGTTATCGGGATGAATCGGCACGCGCCGCAAGTCGCGCAACGGCGCCTCGGACGCGAAGGGAGCATGAATGCCGGGATGCGGTTCACCCGGTCTTTCAGTGACGCTAGTGTCCAGCGGGGTAACAACGTGCATGGGTGGAGCCTCCTTGCTACTGGAACCTGGTTGGGCGACTGCGCGTAAGGGAAATTAACGTCGGCAATCAGTCTAACCGAAGCGGCGGGAACCGCAAGCCGCCGCCGGCATCCGTCACAGTGGCTCGTGAATTTCCCTCGCCTTGTCTGCGTCAGGCCTGGCGGGGCTTTCCGGCGCATCGGACGATGGCGCCACCGGCCGCGCCGACGCGTCGCGAGTCGCCGTGCGGGCCTCGTGCGCGGCTTGCGCCTCCGCGCGCGCCACCAGCCCGCCGCGACGCTGCACGCCCCATGCACGACCGCCGCGCAGGAAGTAGAGCCACCCAAGCGCGGCGCCGAGATGGCGCAGCAACTGAAACGTGAATGGCTCGGCAATCGCGGCGGCGGCCGCCATCCACAGACCGGCATCGCGCTGTCCGGTCCAGCGCCGGTACAGGTGAATGCTCCACAGATAAAACGCCAGATCGATTGCGGTCTTGATCCCGATCACACTGAAGATCGAAATCACGATGCCGCCGTGTCCACCGAACAGAAAGCCGACCAGCAATCCAAACGCGGTCAGCCCGTAGATCGGTTGCATGGTGTCGAACGCCTTGACCGGCAACATCAACAAACCGAGCGCGCCATAACGGCGATTGCCCGTCATGTCGCGATTCCAGTATTGCGTTTGCAGGAACCCCGCGAACCAGCGACGCCGTTGCCGCAGAAAACTGCCGAGCGTGCCAGGCGCGTCGGTATGCGCGAGCGCGTCGCCGATCACCTGCACGTCCCAGCCCAGACCGTGATCGACCGAGTAGCGGCGCAAACGGTGAATCAGCTCGTAATCTTCGACCAGACACGCGGGATCGAAGCCGCCCACGGTCACCAGCGCGTCGCGCCGGAACGATGCAAACGCGCCCGACACCAGCAGCAAACTGTCGGCGCGCATCCACGCGAACCGCGCGATGAAATTGCGCATGTACTCGTAGGTCTGGAACCACTGGAACACGCGCCCGGACACGCTCTTGCCGCACACCGGCACGATGATCCCGGCCGCCGCGACCAGCGACGCGCTGTCCGCGAACGCTACGCGCATCGCGCGGGTCGCGTCGTCGTCGAGCAGCGTGTCGGCGTCGACGGTCATCACGGTGTGAGTGGTCATCACGGTGATCGCGGCGTTCAGCGCGCGCGCCTTGCCGCCGTGCGGCACCCGCAACCAGTAGAGGTTCGGATACAGCGGACTCGGTGCGCTGAGCACGCCGTCGGCTGCGGGCGTCAGTCCGAAACGGCCGGTCAGCAACGCGTGGGTGCCGTCGCTGGAACCATCGTCGGCGATCACGATTTGCGCCGGACCGTCGACCTGACGCAGCAGCGCGGCCAGCGTCACCGGCAAGACCGCCGCCTCGTTATGCGACGCGACGATCACGCCCATCGACGGCAGCGTGCGTCCGTCGTCCGCGACGCCGTTTCGCCCGTGCAGCGCGGCATGCGAATCCACCGCCGACGCGATCCGCATCAACGGCCACGCCTTGTACGTGACGAACGCGAGCAGCAAGGTGTCGTAAATCACGTAGGCGAGCCCTGTCGACCACGCGACGACGCCCTGCAAAAAGAACGCGCGCGCGAACAGCAGCAGCCATAGCACGACCACGCTCAGGTGGATGATCGCGCTGGCCGGCGATGCGCGTCGCGGCAAGATGCGGGGCGACGCAACGGCGAGCGCCTGTTCGAGAGAATTCTTCAAAATGACCTGGGTAACGGTGAATACGCGTTGACTATGCGTTGACTACACGTGGAATGCACCAACACGTTCGGGAAGCGACAGCTACCGCAACCACGGACGACCGCTCACGGCATCATGCGTTTCAGCACCGAATGACGATCGATCCACTGATGCTTCAGCGCGCCGCCGATATGCAGCGCCAGCAGCGCATAAAGCCCATAGCCGAGCCACGTATGCAACGCACCGAACCGGTCGTGCAGACGTTCTTTCAGCGCCGGATCGAGATGCATCACGAAGCCGATACGCGGCCATTGAAAAAGGTCGAACAGACGCATCGGATGCGTGGCCGCGTCTTTCCATGCGGAGTCGTGCAGCCAGCCCGACAGCGGCAAACCGATCATCAATGCATACAGCAACAGATGCGCCAGATGCGCGGCCGCGCGCTCCCATTTTGGAAACACCGCGGGCAACGCGGGCGGCCGGTGCGACACGCGCCAGAGTATGCGCATTAGCGCGAGGCCCAGCACCGTAATACCGATCGACTTGTGCGTATCGATCACCGGACGCACCCAGTCGTCAGGCAGGGAATCGGCGCTCAAACCAAGCACCACGTTGGCGATCATCAGCACGGCGATCAGCCAGTGCAATGAAACGGCGGTGCGCGTATAGCGCGAAGGGGGATCGTAAGACTCGAAGTGGGCCGGCGTGGTCATGTCGAATGCGGTTGCGTGTGGGTGTCTTACGTTTAAGCGACGGTACGAAAGCGGACTGAAGGCCGCTGGCGGCGCCGCGCGATATGCAATGGAAAGTGCGAATGCGCACCTTGAATAACGCGTCGATGCGCGTTTTTATTCCCATCTCATTCGACGACGCCCGGCCGAAACGGTTTCAGTTTATTTCAGAACGCGCGACGCTCGAAAAGGTAATGCGCGACGCCCCATTCGTTGCCGCTCGCGTAGCCGAACAGTTCCGCGACCGCCATGTAGAACATGCGCCAGCGCTGCAACCAGCGCGCCGCGTCGCGTGCGCCGTAGGTGGCGACGAGCGTCGGCATCACGCGTTCGCGCACGGCGTCCAGCGCATCGAGCCACTGGTTCGCGGTGCGCTGATAGTGCGTGCCGCTGACCCACCATTGCCGTTCGAGCCGCAGATCGTCCTGAAAGTTGAGCAGCAAGGCTTCGGACGGCATCGTCCCGCCGGTAAAGAAATACTTCGACATCCAGTCGCTGCCGTCCTGCACCTGAAAGTGATACGCCAGCGTGCGATGCGCGAAGATGTGCACGAACAGCTTCGCATCGTCGCGCATCCAGTGCGCGAGTTTCGCGAGCAGCAGCCCGTAGTTTTTCATATGCTCGAACATTTCGATCGACAGCACGCGGTCGAAGCCGCCGTCGAGTTGCGCGTCGCTCAACTCGACGGTGGCGATATTGCCTGTCACCACCGACAGATTCGTCAGCCCGCGTTCAGCCGCGCGCGCTTCGATAAACGCGCGCTGCCCGTGCGAATTCGACAGCGCGACAATCTTCGCGCGCGGATATCGCGCCGCCATCCATAGCGACAGCGAACCCCAGCCGCAACCGAGATCGAGAATCCTCTGGCCGTCCGCGAGTTCGGCCCGGCTTGCGTACAGTTCGAGCATCGCGACTTCGGCCTGCGCGAGCGTCTCGTCACCGGTCGGGTACAGACAACACGAATACTTCAGATGCGGCCCGAGATGCGCGGCGAAAAAATCCGGCGGCACTTCGTAATGCTGGGTATTCGCGGCTTGCGTTTCGATCGCGATCGGACTCGCGCGCAGATCGTCGAGCAACAGATTCAGCCGTTGCGAGCGCGCTTCGCCATCGTCGAGCGCTTCGTCGCGCAGACGTTCGACCATCAGACGACGCATCCCGAAGCGAACCAGCGCATCCGGCAGCCAGCCGCGCTCGCACAGATCGATCACGCGGCCGTCGCCGGATAGCTGCGGCGTCGATGTGTCCACGGTGGCAGGCACGGCGGAAGCAGCGGCGGACGGCACGAATGGCCGACGGTGGGTCTGGGCGCTCATGGACAGGTCTCCTTGTATGACGGCCGTGCGATCGGGTCGATCGGCACTCGTTGAATTCAAACGCGCGTTCGACGTCACTGCGATTCCCGGCGCGGCGGCCAGGGAATCAGCGCGCTGGTCGTGCGCATGTAGTCCGCATAACCGGGGCGCGTTTCGGCCATGCGCGCCTCGACCATCGGAATACCGGACAGCTTCAGCAGCAGCCACGCCATCAGCACGGGCGGCAATATCGACCACCACGCCCACGACGAGCCGATCGCCAGCGCGAGATACGCAACCCAATGCAGGCATTCGAAAAAGTAATTCGGATGACGCGAATATCGCCACAGACCGGCGCGGCACACCTTGCCGTGATTCGACGCATCGGCCTTGAAGCGCTGCAACTGCCGGTCGGCAAGCGCCTCACCGACCACCGACGCGATCCAGATCGCCACCGCCGTCAGCGCCCAGCCCGTCGCAGGCGGTTCGTCGCGGTACGACGGCACCAGAAACGCAATCGACAACAGCATCGACACGACGACCTGGACCTGGAAAAAGCCGAACATCTTCGCGGCGGCGGCGTCGCCCCATTCTTCGCGCAACGCCCGATACCGCGCGTCTTCCGGCTTGCCCGCGTTACGCCGCCACAGATGCGCACCGAGCCGCACGCCCCACACGAGCCCGCCGAGTGCGCTCAACGCGCGTCCCAACGGCGCGCCGGTGCCGGCCACGCCGTACAGCAGCGCGACCGCGCCCAGCGAATACGCCCAGACCGGATCGACCATGCCCGCGTTGGCGGTCTTGAGCTGCCACGCCCAGACCGCCGTGAACACCACGACCAGTCCGGCGAGCGCGATCACAACGACAAGCACAAGCGACATGACACCCTCGTTCGAAAGACATCGGCAATCTCAGCAATTCATACGATATGACGACAGGATTGGATGCACGCCGCAGTAAGTACTAACCTTCTGGCGCACTCGCGCGGCTCCGGCGCGCTATTCCGGTGAGGCGAATCCCGGCTTGCCCAACTGGTCGGGCCGCTGCGCAACGCGCCGGAAGCGCGTCGTGTCGTAACCCAGCGCGTCGAAACGGGCGAGCAGCGCCTTGTACGCGTCGTCGCTGATGTCGGGTTCACGCGCAAAAATCCAGCCAAGGTTTTTGCCTTCGCAGCCGAGCAGCGTGTACCGGTAGTCGGGATCGACGTAGAGCGTGTATTGGGTGATGTGGACCGGCCAGAACGGTTGCACGCTCCACTGACCGTTGCCGCTGCCGGGCACGACCGTGTCGGTGAATTCGTAGTGCTTTTCCGGCGCGTCGAAAGTTTTCTTGCGGCCGTAGAACGAGTCGGAAATCTTGCCGTCGTCCCGCAAACGCCACTCCGCGCGACTGCCGACGAAGTCTTTCTCAGCGAAATACGGAATGTTAGCGATCACATACCAACGTCCCATATAGCGCGGCAAATCGAGCGCGATGGGTGCGAGCGGCTGGTTTGAACGGGGATTCGGATTCGGCGGATTGTTGCTGCAACCGGCCAGCGTCAGCAGCAACACGGCAGCGGCGATACAGACGAAGCGGTGCATAGCGGTCCTCGAACGGCGGGTCGATAGCAGTCTTTACGCAGCTTTTTGCAATTTGGATGCGGGCGCAACCGGTCGCACCGCGTCGGTCAAGCGGGCGGTTTCACCATTGGTCGCATCATTCGAGACGGTTTCTGGCTAAGGCGGCGACGGGTTGCACCGGCTTTTTGCGCGAATCCGGGCGGCCGCCGACGACGAACGTCATAGGCCAATTCAATTGGCATCCCGCTTGCGCGCATCCTGTAATGGATGCTCGTTGCCGTTTCGCCACGCACGTTAATCCGGAGATTTTTCATGGCCCAGCCTCAGACCAACGTCGACGAAGTTGTCAACGCGATTGCCGCCGAGACCGACACCCCTGCGGAAACCGTGTCGCAACTCTACGCGGACACGATTGCGACGATGCGGACCGAGGCGCGTGTGTTCGACTACGTGCCCTTGCTGACCGCGAAGAAAGTACGCGAGACGCTGCGGCACAAGCCGCATTGAGCGTCGCCGCAGCGCTGGCGAATCGCGTTGCGCGCGGATCGCGGGATGCTCACAGCATCGACCGGATGACGCGCTCGAGTCGTGCCACCAGCGCATCGGCCTGATCCGGCAACACGCGCGCGTAGCCGACCATAAAGCCGTTGTAGCGGGCATCCGGGGTTGCGGACGCCGGCGGTGGCGTGTCGCGTTCGCTGCCGGAAAGACAAAACGTGCTCAGCGGCGAGATCGTCAGCCCTTCGCGCTGCATCGCCGCGCTGACGTCGCGATCCTTCAGCGGCGCGTCGAGTCGCACCGTCAGATGCATGCCGCCGCCATCGGACGACACCGTCAGCAGATCGCTCATACGTCGCTCGATCGCGCCGACCAGTGCGACGCGGCGTTGCTGGTAAAGCCGCCGCATCCGGCGCAGATGCCGCGCATATTTGCCGCTGTCGATGAAATCCGCCAGCGCGATCTGATCCGCCACGCGCCCTTGCCGCGACAACTCGACCAGCGCGCCCTCCACCGCCGTCGCCAGATGCGCGGGCACGACCATGAAGCCGATCCGCAACGCGGGAAACATCGTCTTGCTGAACGTGCCGAGATAGATCACCGGCGATTCTTCCGCGAGACCTTGAATCGACGGTAACGGCGGCCCGCTATGACGCAACTCGCTGTCGTAGTCGTCTTCGATGATCCACGCGCCGCGCGCAGTCGCGTTTTCGATGATCGACCAGCGCCGCTCCAGACTCAGCACGCTGCCCAACGGATATTGATGCGACGGCGTCAGATAGATCAGCTTCGGCGGGTTGTCCTGCCAGTGTGCCGATTCCGGCGCCATGCCCGCGGCATCGACGGGAATCGGGACGAGATTCAGGCCCGCCGTGCGGAATGCGGCCTTCGCGCCGTGATAACCGGGGTTCTCCACCCACGCGCTATCGCCGACGTCGGCCAGCAGGCACGCGCAGAGATCGAGGCTCGCCTGCGTGCCTGACGTGACGAACACCTGTTCCGGCGTGCAGCGGACGCTGCGCGACACGCGCACGTAATCGGCAATCGCGCGGCGCAACGACGGATGACCCGCGTGATTGCGATAGTCGAGTTCGCGCGGATCGATCGCGCGCCATGCGCGTTCGACACAGGTGCGCCATTGTCCGAGCGGGAATTCGTCGAGTGCGGGCACGCCCGGCCGAAACGGTGACGCGTCGTCGGGACGCGCGCGTTCGTGCGGCAAACCGGTCACGCGCCGCGACAGTCCGAACGCGGGCGTCGCCGCATGCTCACGCCACGCCGACAACGACGGCGATGCCGCGCGGCTGACTTCGCTGACGATCGAACCGTGGCGGCTCGCCGAAATAAAGCCTTCGTCGGTGAGACGCTCGTAGGCGTACAGCACCGAATTGCGTGCAATGCCGAGTTGTTCGGCGAGCGCGCGCGTCGCCAGCAAGCGGCTGCCTTCGCGAATCGCGCCGCTCAGAATGGCATGACGCAGGCTTTCGTACAGCAGATCCTGCTGCGTCAGTTTGCGCTCACCGAATTGCGTCTCGACGTTCGACATCAACAAGCCGTAGTCCAAGCCGTGGCTCCAAATATATGCGCGTGGGTGGAGCTAACAATAGTGCCACAGATTTTCTATGCTGACGGCTCCCCGACCTTTCCGATCCGCACAAGGAGCTTTCCGTGACGTCTCCCGTCAATATCCGCGCCGCCGCGCCCGCCGACTTCGACGCGTGGTTGCCGCTATGGGATGCGTACAACGCGTTCTACGGCCGCGCCGGCGACACCGCATTGCCGCGCAACATCACGGACCTGACGTGGTCGCGCTTTTTCGACGGCTATGAACCGATGCACGCGATGGTCGCCGAACGCGACGGCAAACTGGTCGGCATCGTGCATTTTCTGTATCACCGACACACCACGCTGGCCGGTCCGATCTGTTATCTGCAAGACCTGTACACGCTCGAATCCGAACGCGGCAAGGGCGTCGGGCGCGGGTTGATCGAGGCCGTGTATGCGGCCGCGAAAACGGCGAATGCCGCGCGCGTGTACTGGCAAACGCACGAGACCAATGAGACCGCGCAAACGCTCTACGACAAGGTCGCGGACAAGTCGGGATTCATCGTCTATCGCAAGGCGTTGTAGACCGCACGCACGTCCTGACGGCATCGCAAAAGCAAAAGGGCGCACCACCCAGTGCGCCCTTCCGCATTCCCACCGTCTACGTCTTTACTGCCTTACCGACTTCACACTTACGCTTCGAGTTGCTCCAGCACTTTGCCCTTCGTTTCGATGCCGAGGATATGCACGGCGATCGCAGCGAGGAACGGCACGGCCGCCAGGATATAAAACGCCACGTCCAGATGACCGCCGATCATCGTCTTCGACACGATGGCCGGCGCGAAAATCGCCGCGATCTTCAGCCACGCGCCGCCGACGCCGCAACCCATCGCGCGGATGCTGGTCGGATACAGTTCCGGCGTGTACACATAGGCCGTGATAAAGCCGCACGCGAGGAAACCCAGCGAGAACGCACAGCAGGTCGCGACCACGTAGACCGAACTGTCGTGGAACACACCCGCCAGCAACAGCGAGATCGCACACAGGATGAACGAGCAGTTGATGATCGGCTTGCGGCCCACCTTGTCGACCAGCAACGCGCAGGTCAGCGATCCCACCACGCCCAGCACCGAAGCCGCCACCGCCAGATTCAGCGCCAGTTGCAGCGGCGCGTGATACACCGCGCGGTAGATGGTCGGCAGCCAGGTGGACAAACCGTACTGGATAAAGCCGCACGTCACCCACAACATCGCCACGGCCATCGTGCGCCTCAGATACGCCGGACCGAACAGGTCTTTCATGCTGCGCTTCGGATGACGGTGCGTCAGCGCATCGAATTCAGCCGAATGCACGACCGGTTCCAGCGGTCCCTTCACCGACCGTTCGAATGCCGTCACGGCCTGATCCGCGTCGTTCATCCGTTCGCGCTCGGCCAGCCAGCGCGGTGATTCCGGCACCAGCTTGCGCAACACGAAGAACAGGATCAACGGCACCCCGCCGATGAAATACATCGCCTGCCAGCCGAAACGCGGCACGAGCCACGCGCCCAGCGCATTCGATGCGAGCAGCCCGACCGGGAACACGATTTCGTACAACAGCACGAAACGGCCACGGCCATGCGCACGGCTGATCTCGTTGATGTACGTCGCCGCCACCGGCAATTCGCCGCCCAGTCCGAGACCCTGAATCACGCGCAACGCAACGAACACCGCAAACGACGGCGCAAAGCCACACGCGATACTCGTGATGCCGATAATCCCCGAGCTGAGCGCGATGGCGCGCACGCGGCCCTTGCGTTCCGCGTACCACGGGAACGCGAACGCGCCGATCAGTTGCCCGACCGAACCCGATGCGATCAGGAAGCCGATTTCCCAGGGCGTGAGGCCCCATTTCTGGATCAGGATCGGCAGTGTCGCGGCAATCGCGATCACGTCGAAACCGTCGAAGAACGTTGCGAGACCGATCAGCAGACGCGCCCGCACCTGCATCGAATTTCGCGGCAACCGCTCCAGACGCGCAATGATCGAGCCCTGTGTGACAGGGCCTGAGACACCAGCGCTGGCGCGGTCTCCCAAAGTGTTGTCCATGGTTCTCATGCCTTTATCGCCGTCCGTAGTAGTGGTTAGGCAAGCGCCGTTGAGGCGTCAGTCAGTGTGGCAAGGTCGACTGCGCGACCCTGATTCATCCATTTGCGTGCGATCTTCAGATCGCGCGCGCTATTGATGGCGATCACACCGCGAATCGTGCCGTTCTCGACGTGGAAGAGCGTCGCGCGCTTCGCGCTCAGGTCTCCTCGCACGGCCAGTTCGGCGTCGGTCGGGATGTCGCCGAGAATCTGCAGATTCACGTCGTACTGGTCCGACCAGAACCACGGAATTTCCGCGTACGGTTCGAACGTCCCGAGCAGGGCTTTCGCGGTGACGATGGCCTGGTTTTGCGCATTCGCCCACGATTCGAGGCGCACCCGGCGCTTCAACCACGCGCTCGGATGATTCGCCACGTCACCGCAAGCAAAGATGCGCGGGTCTTCGGTCGCACCGAAGTGATCGACGACGATTCCGTCCGCGACGGCGACGCCCGCGGCTTCCGCGAGCGACGTGTGCGGAGTGAGGCCGATCCCGGCCACCGCGAAATCGGCGTCCAGCGTGGTGCCGTCGGCGAGCGTCGCGCGAACGCGGTTCGCGTCCGTGGGATGATCGTCGAGCGACACCAGCGCTGCATTCAGGCGTACGTCGACGCCGTTGGTTTGATGCAGATTCAGTAAGAAGCTGGAGATCGCGGGCGGCACCGAACGCGCGCACACACGCGGCGCGCCTTCCACCACCGTCGCCGCAACGCCGAGCTTGCGCGCGGTCGCCGCGACTTCCAGCCCGATCCAGCCACCGCCGATCACCAGCACGCGTTCGCTTTTGCGCAGCCGTTCACCGAGCGCAACCGCTTCGTCGAGCGTGCGCAGATAGGCGACGTGCGCAGTCGTCACGATCGACGCGGGCAACTTGCGCGCCGCGCCGCCGGTCGCGATCACGAGACGGTCGTAGTGCACTTCGCGGCCCGATTGCGTGCGCACGATGCGCGCGTCGCGATCGATCGACGTCGCGCAATCCGGCTGCCACGCTTCGACGTTCAACGCGGTGAAGTCGTCGGGTTTGACGAGACGCACCGTGTCGATATCCGCTTCGCCGGCCAGCACCGCTTTCGACAGCGGCGGGCGCTCGTACGGCAAATGGATTTCGTCGGCGATCATCACCAGACGGCCCGCGAAACCTTCCTTGCGCAGCGTCTTCACGACCCACCCGGCTGCCTGGCCACCGCCGATCACGACGATGGTTTGCGGCGCGTCGAGCCCGGCGTGCGCTGCGGCGGACACAGCAGCGGCGTCAGCCATTTTTGCGCTCCGTCATGAACTTGCCTTCCGGCGCCTTCGCATGGGTTTGACGGCGCGTATTGCCGTCGATGCCGCCGTCGATCGCCCATTCGGCGAATACCGTCGGACCCGGTTCGAAGTCACGCGGCTCCCAGTCGGGCGTCAGTTGATCTTCGTCCGCGTAGTACTCGATCAAGCCGCCCGACGGATTCTGGAAGTACCAGAAGTACGCCGACGACACCGGATGACGGCCCGGTCCCAATTGCGTTTTCCAGCCGCAACGGCTGATATGCAAACCGCCGCCGAACACCTCGTGGATGTCGCGCACGGTGAACGCGACGTGGTTCAGGCCGCGTTTGCCGCCCGGCAACGCGAGCAGAAAGATGTCGTGGTGGCCGCCGTGCGGCGCGCAGCGCATGAACGCGCCACGGCCCGGATAACGGTCCGACATTTCGAAGCCGAGCAGTTCCTGATAGAACTTTTCCTGCTCCGCGAGGCGGTCGGTGAAGAACACCACGTGACCGACTTCGACCGGTTCCGCGCGGTCGTAGATCGGCGACGGCTGATCGACGCGCAAGGTCTGGCCCCACACGTTCGACGGCGAACCCTTGATGTCGAGCGCGCGCTTGCGCGTCACTTCCACGCGCACCGCCATGCCGATCGGATCGAGACAGCCGACTGCATCGTCGGTTTCGTAGTGGCCCGGCTGACCGGCGAAGCGGCCGCGCAGTGCGTCCAGTTCCTCGCGGGTCGCGACGCCCCACGTCACTTCGCGCAGCGTCGAGCCTTCTTCGAAAGCGGGCGGCAGCGACGGATCGTCGGCGGCCACGACCAGCACCGTGCAACCGTTCAGCGTTTCGAAGCGCGCGCGCGTCTCGTCGTGCGCGGTTTCCTTCATGCCCCAGTCCGCGAAAAAGCGACGGCTGGTTTCAAGGTCCGTCACGCCGTAGGTAATCTGTTCAATGCCGAGAATCGTCATACGTGCCTCTTAACTTGTGCGGTTGCTGCTGCGTGTCAACGTGTCGTGCTGTGCTGCGCGTGAAATCATTCCGCCGGACCGGCGATCAGTTCGCCCACGCGAGCGGCGCTTCGTTCAAGCCCCAGTAGAGGCTCTTTTGCTGCATGTATTCGCGGATGCCGAGGCGTCCCTTTTCGCGGCCCATGCCGCTTTCCTTCCAGCCGCTAAACGGCGTCGAGATCGAGAACAGCTTGTACGTGTTGATCCAGATGGTGCCCGCTTCAAGCGCGCGAGCGACGCGGTACGCGCGCTTGTAGTCGTTCGTCCAGATGCCCGCGGCCAGACCGAACACGCTGTCGTTCGCTTCTTTCAGCAACGACGCTTCGTCGTCGAACGGCATCGCGACCAGCACCGGCCCGAAGATTTCTTCCTGGCAAATACGCGCGCTGTTGGTCAGGCCGTCGAGGATCGTCGGCTGGTAGTAGTTGCCTGCTTCGCGCGCGTCGCCAACCGGTCGTTCGCCGCCGCACAGCAGACGGCCGCCCTCTTCCAGACCCAACGCCACGTAACGTTCGACGGATTCGCGATGCGCGGGCGTAATCAGCGGACCCATCTGCGTACCGGCATTCGACGGATCGCCGACGCGCAGCTTGCGCGCGCCTTCGGTGAGACGTTTGATGAACGCGTCGTAGATACCGCGTTGCACGAACAGACGCGAACCGGCAATGCACGCCTCGCCCGACGAACTGAAAATGCCGTACAGCACGCCGTTGACCGCATGGTCGAGATCGGCGTCGTCGAATACGATGGTCGGCGATTTGCCGCCCAGTTCCAGCGACACCGGCATCAGCTTGTCGGCGGCGATACGCGCGATACCGCGACCCACTTCCGTGCCGCCGGTGAACGACACCTTGCGCACTTTCGGATGACGCACCAGCACGTCGCCGATCACCGAACCCTTGCCCGGCAACACGCTCACGACACCCTTCGGCACGCCCGCTTCTTCGCAGATGCGCGCCAGTGCGAGCGACGCCAGCGGCGTCACTTCGGCCGGCTTCAGCACCACGGCATTGCCGCCCGCCAGCGCCGGCGCCAGTTTTTGCGCGTCGGATGCGATCGGCGAATTCCACGGCGTGATCGCCGCGATCACACCGATCGGTTCGTGAATGCTCATCGTCAGATAGTCGCCGCGCGACGGCGTGACTTCTTCGTCCATCGTTTCGAGGCAGGCCGCGAAATAGCGGAACGTGTTCGCCGCGCTCGCCACCAGCACGCGCGTTTCGCTGATCGGCTTGCCGTTGTCGCGGCGTTGCAGGTTCGCCAGCGCTTCGTGACGCGCCATGATCAGGTCGGCAATCCGGTACAGAACCAGCGCGCGTTGATGCGGCTTCAGACCCGCCCAATCCGGCTTGCGCCATGCGGCGTCGGCGGCTTCCACCGCGTCGCGGGCATCGTCGGCATTGGCTGTCGAGATTTCCATATTGACCGACTGATCCGCCGGATACAGGCTTTTGTACGGGTTGCCACGCCCTTGCCGCCATTCGCCGCCGATGAAAATATCGCCGGTGGGCACGAGGCTGGTATCGAAGTGAGTCATGTCGGTCGTCCGTTCGGTCTTACTGCTTCAACTAGTCAGAATGCTATTTACGTGTGCTGCCGCGTGTCAGATCACGCAACGCGCTGCACGATTGCGCAGTGCGCGGATCGCGCTGTACGCGGTCAATGCGGAGGTCTTCGGGTTGTCCGGCAACGGCTTGCCGCTCATTTCCAGCGCCATTTCGCCGAACGCGCCACGCGCGAGGATGCGATGCACGTTGCGGGTCACGTTCGGATCGGCGATCAGGCGTACGGTTGTCTGGTCGAGGCCGAGACCCGCCAGCGCCACGGTCGCCGCGACGTTCGCGTTCTTCGGATACAGACGCGCGGCGTCGCGCGCGCTGCCTTCAAAGATCACCTTCTCTTCCGTCAACGCGCGCAGATCGCAGACGTTTTCCGCCGGCGTGCCGAGCCAGCCCAACGGCGGCTTGCGGCCCGTGTACAGCACCTCGTCGAGGCCGCCGAGCTTCGCCGCCGCCAGCGCATCGACACCGCCGATCGCGCCGGACAACAGCGTCAACGTCGCGTCGCCTTCGTCGGCGGCGGCCGACAGCGCGTCGAGCAAGCCGACGTCCGACAGCGCGCCGATCGACGCCACCGCGCAGTCCGTGCCCGCCTTCAGCAGCGGCACCACGTGAGCGACGAGCGCGCTGTGACCGGCGCATTCGAGCGCGAAGTGCGGGTGGCTGCTCAGCGCGTCCACCGACGTCACCACGTCCACCGACGCGCCGACGAATTCGCGCACCTGCGCCGCGTTGCGTTCGGACGTGATCACATGCGACACGCGCACCAGCGGATCGTGCTCGACCGAGCGGAACACCGCCTGGCCGATCGCGCCGAAGCCGATCATCGCGATATCCACTGGCGCGTGATGATTCATGTGACCGTTCCGGTTAGGCATGTTCCGGCTCCGCCTTCTTGACCGGCGGGCCCGCGAACGCGGTCGTGAACGAGCCGACCGACAGCATGTCCACTTCGACCATCACCGGACCGTTGTGCGCAAGACCTTCGGCGACGATGGCGTCCGCCTGATCCATCGACGTGATGCGGAAATGCTTCAGTTTCAGGCTCGCGCAGAACTCCGCGAAGTCCGGCTGATGCAGTTGCACGTAATGACGACGGCCGCCGTATTGCGCGTCCTGAATGTTGCGGATCACGCCGTAGCACTGGTCGTTCATCAGCACGATCATCAGGTTCGCGTCTTCCTGCACGGCCGTCGCGAGTTCGCCGACGTTGACCATCAGGCCGCCGTCGCCGACCAGACACACGGTTTTCGCGGCAGTCTTCGCGAGCGCTGCGCCGATCGCCATCTGCATGCCCTGGCCGATACCGCCGCCCAGCGCATGAACGCCCGCACGCGGCTCGAAAATCTTCAGCAGGCGGTTGCCCCACGTGCTGTTCGAGATCGTCACGTCGCGCACCCAGTTGTAGTCGCGGCCCACTGCCTTCTGGATCGATTCGACCAGACGCTTGTACGGTCCGAGACCCTTCGCGACATCGGCGGTCGCGGTTTCGCGAGCGGCGGCGAGATCGGTAGCGAAGGTCGGATCGATCTTGATGCGGCTTTCCAGCAGCGTTGCCAGCTGGTCGAGCACGGCAGCAGCGTCGCCATGCACGAACAGCTCGTTGCGATAGCCACGGTTATCGGCCAGTGCGTCGGCATCGATGCGATACAGCGGCTGCGGCAACGCCAGTTTGTACTTCAGCGTCTCATTGCCACGCAGACGCGAACCGACCACCACCATCGCGTCGCAGGTCTTGTAGAACGCTTCGACTTCGGCGTGCACGTTGAATGCGCCGAGCGTCGCCGGATGATCTTCCGGCAGCACGCCGCGACCCTGCACGCTCGTGACGACGCCAAAACCCAGCGACACCAGACGCTCGACCGCCGCACGCGCATGACGCGTGCCGCCGCCCAGCCACAACAACGGACGCTTCGCCGTCGCCAGCGCGTCGGCCAGCTTCGCGACGCGGTCTTCCGAATGCGTCAGCGTGGTGATGTTCGGTGCGCCGAGGTCCGACGGAATCTCGATTTCGGCGGCTTGAATGTCGATCGGAATTTCGACGCTGACCGGGCCGCTCGGTGCGGTTTGCGCGACGCGCACGGCTTCGCGCACCGTCGACAGCGCGGTTTCGACCGAACGCACGCGATACGCGGCCTTCGAGATCGACTTCAGCATCGACAGTTGATCCGGCGCTTCGTGGATATAGGCGAGGTCCTGATCGAGGTAAGGCGTTTCGATCTGGCCGGTGATGTGCAGCACGGCCGTGCCTGCCGTCAGCGCTTCGACCATCGCGCCCGCTGCGTTGCCCGCTGCGGTGCCGGTACTCGTGAACGCGACGCCGAGGCCGCCCGACACGCGCGCCAGGCCATCGGCCATGTTCAGCGCGCCCGCTTCGCCGCGTGCGCCGACGTAGCGGATATTGCCGCGACGGGCGATCGCATCGAGGATCGGCATGTTGTGGATCGAGATCACGCCAAACGTCGTGCTGACGCCGCACTGTTCGAGGAACGCGGCAATCAGATCGCCGACGGTAGTTTTATTAGACATGTCGTGCAACGCCTCCAGAAACATCGATATGACTGCCCGTCGTATAGGACGACAGGGGTGTAGCCAGATAAAAGAGCGCCTGAGCCGCCTCTTCGGGCAGACCGAAGCGGCCGAGCGGAATGTGTTTCGAGCGCGCCAGTTCGCCGGTCCAGTCTTCCCAGCTTTGGCCGGGCTTCGCCTGGGTCGCGTAACGACGACGCCATTGACCCGATTCGACGATGCCGATCAGGATCGAGTTGACACGGATGTGCTGCGGCGCGAGTTCGGTCGCGAGCGACTTCACGAGACTCAGCAAACCCGCCCGCGCCGACGACGTGGCCACCATATGCGGTTCCGGTTGCAGCGCCAGCAGCGAGTTCACGCAGACGATCGCCGCGTGCTTCGCATCGCGCAGCATCGGCAGGAACGCGCGGGTCGGGCGGATCACGCCGAAATACTTCAGGTCGAGTTCTTCGCGCCACGCTTCGTCGGTGGTGTCCGCGAAGGTCGAGACGCGGCCCTGGCCTGCGTTGTTCACCAGCATGTCGGTGCGGCCGAAACGGTCCTGCACCGCTTTCGCGAATCCGGCGACGGCGTCGGCATCGAGCACGTCGCACGATTGCGCGAGCAGTTGCGCGCCCGGAAATTGCGCGTTCAGCGCGGCTTCGGCGGCAGCGAGACGGTCAGCATCGCGGCCGCAAATCGCCACCGATGCGCCCGCGCGCAAAAACAGTTCGGCGGTCGCGAGGCCGATGCCGGACGAACCGCCCGTCACCACCGCCACCTGGCCGGTCAAGTCGATTTGAATCATCAGATCCCCAATGCCTTCATGTACTGGTTGCGAGAGGCGGGCGGCCGGTAATTGAGCCGCTGCGACAGTTCGGCAGCGGCGCCGCGCACCTTGTCGATCAAACCGCCGTCGAGCAGCGACGCGCCGATTTCCGGACGCGGAATCGTCGTGGTAATGACCGCGACGATGCGACCCGTGTCGTTGCGCACCGGTGCCGTGACCACGGAAATACCGCGTTCGAACGACGACTCGCTGATCGCGAAACCGCGTTGCGCGTCGTCCTGAATCCGCTCGTACAGATCGACGATGGTTTCGGGCGTGTGTTGCGTGAAGCGTTCGAGCGTCGGTTCCGGATACAGCGCGCGCAGGTCCGACAGCGACAGATCGCCCATCAGCACCTGACCGTGCGTGGTGGCATGCGCCGGCAGACGCGTGCCGACGTTGACCTTCACCGAACTGAAAATCGGTGTATGACTTTGCGCCTTCGCGACGAACACGACATCGCGGCCGTCTCGGATCAGGATGTGACTGGTCAGGCCGGTGTCGTCGCGCAGCGTTTCGATCACCGGCAAACCGAGATCGGTCAATTCGAGCGAGCTCAGATATTCGAAGCCGAGCCGCAGCACGGCCACGCCGAGCCGATAGTTGCGGTCTTTGTCGGCACGCTCCAGAAAACCGAGCGATTCCAGCGTTTGCAGCAGACGGAACACCGTCGTGCGCGGGATGTTCAACCGGCGCGAGAGTTCCGGCGCGCCCAGCACCGGCTCGCGCGGCGAGAATTCAGTCAGGATCTTCAGACCGCGTTCGAGGCCCGGCACCTTATAGGTGTCGGCGCGCTCGTCGTCCGCTTCGCGCTCGGCGATGATCGTGTCGGGCGTCATTCAGTGGCTCCGTTGAGTGTCGTGTGCACGACAGAACGTGTCGATGATTGCGGTGTACGCGGAAGGCGATTCGATATAACCGGCGTGGCCTGCACGCGGCACGATCTGCAAGGTCGTGCCTGCGGCATCCGCGATGCGCTCGCACGCGGACGGCGGCGTGATCGTGTCGTCCGCACCGACCGCCACGGTCGCGCGGCCGGAGAAGCGCGCGAGATCGGCGGCGAGGTCGGCGTTTGCGAGCAGATGCGTGGCCTGCGCATAGCCGTGCGGAATCACCCTCGCCATATTCCAGCGCACCCAGTCGCGCGAGGCCTGATCGGCATGCGCGGACAGCATGTTCGCGCTGCGTTTTTCAGCGAGGCCCGACGGTCCGAGTTCGGCCAGCATCGCGAGACGCTGGTCGCGCTTTTGCGCGCGCACGTCGGCGGATGCCGCGCCGTATCCGCCCGCGGGCGACAGCAACAGCAATCCGGCGACCCGCGCGGGATGCGCCGCGGCGAACCCGCCGGCCACAATGGCGCCGAGCGAATGGCCGACCAGCAGACAACGCGCGATGCCCAGCGCGTCGAGCCAGCCGCTTACCACGTCGGCGTAATCCATTGCAGCCGGCGATGCCGGTGCGACCGGGGTGGACGCGCCGTAGCCGGGCGCATCCCACGCGAGCACGCGACGTGTCGCGCCGAGCGCCTCGAATTGCTGAACCCACGACGCCGCGCCCGAGCCGATGCCATGCAACAGCACGACCGGCAACGCGTCGGCGGCCGGCGCGTCGGGCGACGCTTCGCGATAGCTCACCATGCGCTGTGCGTTCGCCGCCACCTGCTTCGAAGGAAAGCGTGCGACACGCGTTTCGAGCGAAGTGGTGTTTGAAGCTTCAACGGATACGGACGGAACAGCCGACATGGTTTCTGACTCGCGTGGGATAAAGAATTCGTGACGCAGGACTCGTGACGCCGGGTCCGGATTACTTCGCTTCGCGCTTGAGCTTGGCCAGCGGCGAATCCGGCGGATACGTCGGCGTGATCGGCTTTGCTGCGCCGAGCATCACGCACATCAGCGCGTCTTCCTCGCCGATATTGATTTCCGTGCGATACACGCCGGGCGGCACCGAGATCAGATCGCGTTCGCCCAGCACCGATTCCCACGTTTCGCCATCGCGTTCGCAGACCACTTTCATCTTGCCGCGCAGCACGAAGAAGATTTCTTCGACATCCATATGAATGTGGCTCGGGCCGATGTTGCCTGCCGGAATCACCATCGTCGAAAACGTGAAGCCGCCCGACGGCACGGTGTTCATGTCTGTCGCGACGCCGGTGCCGCCGGTGCCGACGTAGCGCATTTGCGCACGGCGATACTTCGGGTCGTAGTCGGCCTGAAACTTCAGCGCGTCCCAGTCGTAGCGGCGCGTTTCAAGGCGCGCGACGCGCGATTCCATCCACTGCGAGAAGTTTGCGTCGGTGGGTTGATCCCACGATTTGCGTTCGATATCGGCGTCTGCCATTTCCATCTCCTTTCGGTTCGACAAGATCAATTCATCACGAAGCCGCCGTTGACCGGCAGCAGTTGCCCGGTCACGAAACGCGCGGCATCGGACAACAGGAACAGGACCGGACCGGTGACATCGCCGGGAACCTGTGCGCGCGGCAGCGCGCGGCCTTGCAAGTAATACTGGTGACGCTCGGCGGGCACGTAGGCGGTCGCTTCGACTTCAGTCAGGCCCGGCGCGATCGCGTTGACGGTCACGCCATCCGGACCGAATTCGCGTGCCAGCGAACGGGTCATCGAAATCACGGCGCCCTTGCTCGCGACATACGCGAGCAACTTCGGCGCGCCCCACATCGCCGTATCCGACGCGATGTTGACGATCGAACCGCCGCCCGCCGCGCGCAGATGCGGCAGCGCTGCGGTGCTGGCGAGCCACACGCCGCGCACGTTGACGTTCATCACCGCGTCCCATGTATCGATCGAGAGTTCGTCCGCGAACTTGCCGCCCGAATTGGTGATGGCCGCGTTGTTGATCAGCGCGTCGATGCCACCCATCTGCGTAGCGCCTGCGTCGACGAATGCGTTGATGCTGAGCGGATCGGCGAGATCGAGCGGGTGATAGGTCACAGCGTGGCCTTCCGTCGCCAGCGATGCGGCGAGCGCGCGGCCTTCGGTGTCGAGTACGTCGCCGAAGGTCACGCGGGCACCGGCTTCGGCCAGCGCGCGGACAAACGCCGCGCCCAGACCGCGCGCGCCGCCCGTGACGAGCACGCGCTTGCCGTTGAGTGCCGCAACCGTTGCGTTATGCATGGCTATGGCCTGCATGAGCAGCGTCCGGCGATGCAGCGGCTTGCGCTTTCTCTGCGTTGAATGCTTCGAGCGCGGCGACATCCTGTTGCGCGCGCTGACGCAGCATCCGGCGAACGCGCGTCATGCCGACATCGTGCTGATAGAGGAATTCGTGATTGCGTGCGTTCGGCGCCATGCTTTCGAGCACATAGCGGTCTTGTTCGAGCACGGCCCAATGCAGACCTTCGAGACGGTTGCGATACAGGAAACGCCATGCGTCGCGCTGCCAGCCCGAGACTTTGCGGGTGCGCCAGAAGTACACCTGGCAGTTGTCTTCATCGACGGGAACCGCGATGCCGACGATGCCGAAGCTGCCGCCGGGACCGAACTTCTTGCGGTACGGAATCGCGAGACGCATCCACAGCGTGCCGGTTTCACCGAGTTCGACCCAGTCGAAATTCACGTCGCGCTGACCGACCTTTTCGAACATCAGGCCGGTGTCCGTCTTGCGCACGCGCATGTCTGCCTGCTTGTCGCCTTCGGCCATCGAGTGCGACGTCGCGTGCAGATACGCGCCGTGCATCGGGTCCATCACGTTGTCGATCGCGTACTGGTAATTGCACTTCCAGTGCGACATGCACAGGAAGTTCGAGTATTCGTCACCGACCAGTTCTTCCGGCAGCACGAGCGGCGCCGGTTCCTTGTGCGCGTCGTCGCCGAACCACAGGAAGATCGCGCCGGCTTTTTCCTGCACCGGATACGACTTCACGCACTTCGTGCCTTCCAGCGGACACGCCGACACGGCCGGCACGCGCTGCACGGTGCCGCTGCCGTCGACTTCGATGCCGTGATACCAGCACGCGACGCTACCGCCCAGATTCCAGCCCAGCGACAGACGCGCGCCACGGTGCGGGCAGCGATCTTCGAGCGCGTGAACCAGGCCTTCCTTGTCGCGCCACAGCACGATCTGGTCGCCGAGGCGCGTCAGGCCGATCGGCGCGTTGGCGACTTGCCAGCTCGGCGCGACCGGATACCAGTAATTGCGCAGGCCGCGATCGAGATAGGCCTGAAGCGGATCAGCGGCTTGGGCCGTCGTATTCGTAGTGGGGGACGTCATGTGAAGACTCCGGGTGCTATGCGATGAAGCAGATTCGGGGAAACCGGTCAGGGGTTCGGTACGGCGGCGTGAGGCGTGAGGCTCGGGCCGCGCGTTATTCAGCGAGACGGTGGAATTCGGCGGCGAGGCGCCCGGCGTTCCACGGCGTGCCTTCCGGCGTGCGAAAGCCGATGCGGTTCAGCCCTTCGACCACTTCGTCGAGTTCCAGCGCGCCTGCGTCGAACACGGTTTCGAGCGCGTCGCCGAAGTCGTTTTCGTATTGAGTGGGTTCGGCCTTGCGGGTTTGCCAGATGAAGTTTTCAGTCTGGCCCGGCTGCTCGATCACGCCCTTGCCCGCGACGTTGTTCGGTTCCGGCGCCAGCCACGGCTTCAGGTTCGGATTGAAGTTGACGGTGATCTCTTTCATGTCATTCCACCTTGATCTGGATTTCTTCACCGGCGAGGCGCACCGCGTACATCTTCAGGTCGCGGCCGCCCGGCTCTTTCAGGCACTTGCCGGTCGGGATATGGAACACGGCTTCGTGCAGCGGACATTCGACGGTATCGCCGTCGACAAAGCCTTGCGTCAGCAATGCATACGCATGCGGACAGACGTTTTCGAGCGCATAGACCGCATCGCCCACCTTGTAGATACCGATTTCGGTGCCGTCGAGCTTGAACTCGATCGGCGCATCTTCGGACAGGTCGCCGGCATGTCCGGCGCATCGCCATTGTTCAGTCATTTGTTGCCTTCTCCTGAAGCATCATGTTCCACCGAAGGAACATCAGTTCGTGTATGGACATTATAGGAGTCAGTTTTCGGCGCCAAAATAAAAATCTCGCCTGGTTAGGGAAAACACTGAAATGTGGTGTCGCAGATACAGCGAGCAAGACGCGTACACACCTCGCTGGGACGATCGGTGCCCTTTGCAGCAAGGCTTTGAGGGGGATTTTCAGCGTCTGGAACGACGCTGGATGCGGGTTTCCACGGAGTCCGAAAAACTTTTTTGACCGATTCTGAAATCTCTATACTTTCCACATGCGGCACAAATGCCCATAGGTGGAACACTACTAGGGCAAAAGTTTTGGCGCATAAACCAGGACTACTTACCCACTCAACGGATAGCAGCAGTGACGACGAGATTTCGTCATAGATCAGGAGAACCAACGGTGAAACACATCATTGCAGCCGGGCTTGCGGCGAGTTGCGTCACGACCGGCGTGTGGGCGCAAAGCAGTGTCACGCTCTATGGCAGTCTCGATGCGGGCGTCGCGTACATCAGCAATGCTGGCGGGCATGCGAAGTACATCGAAGAACAGGGCAACATGCAGCCGGACCGCTGGGGCTTTAAGGGCGTCGAAGATCTGGGTGGCGGGATGAAGGCCATTTTCCAGCTTGAAAATGGCTTTTCGACGGCAACCGGCAACTTTGCGTA
Organism: Paraburkholderia sp.; assembly: GCF_028283785.1. Taxonomy (GTDB): domain Bacteria; phylum Pseudomonadota; class Gammaproteobacteria; order Burkholderiales; family Burkholderiaceae; genus Paraburkholderia. Next base: position 675,633 of record NZ_JAPWKB010000005.1, read on the forward strand.
TGCCGGCACGCTGTTCAATCGTCAGGCGTACGTCGGATTGAGTTCGGACAAGATCGGGACGGTCACGTTAGGCCATCAAACGCCGTTCGCGTTCGATGTGCTCGGGCCGTTGAGCACCGCGTATCTCGCGGCGAGCTGGTACGCGTTCCATCCGGGCAACCTCGATGAACTCGCGGATACGGGCATTGTGCCGTTCAATAACTCGGTGAAATTCCGCTCGGTGTCGTTCGGCGGCTTCACGGTCGGCGCGATGATGGGTCTCGGCAACGACACCAACTTCTCGACCGGCAAGACGCTGAGTTTCGCAGCGACCTACAACAACGGTCCGTTCAAGGCAGGCGCGACCTACGCGGTCGAACACAATCGCACGCCGTCGATCACGACGACAGGTCTCGCGACGTTCCAGGGCGTCGCCGCAGCAAGCTATACCGCCGACACGGTTCGCAACGCGGGCGCCGGTGCGTCGTATCAGTTCGGCAAGTTGCTGGTGCACGGCCTGTACACGCACGTGAAACTCGAGGCGCGCGGCCATTCGGACACGTATCAATCGTTCGATGCAGGCGCGAACTACCAGTTCACGCCCGCCAACAGCGTGGCAGGCGGCGCCGCGACGACGACGCTTGCGGGTCATCGCTGGACGCAGTTTGAAATCGGCGATATCTACGCGCTGTCGAAGTCGACGCAGATTTACGTGAATGCGCTGTACGAACACGCGAACTCGAATACGAGCGCGGCGTTCTTCACGGCAGGGGTGTCGAGCGGCCGGAATCAGACGGTGTTTCTGACCGGCATCCATCACTCGTTCTAATGCGGACATGACGCGTCGAGGCGACTCGACGCGTAGCGACCTCGAACCGGTCGCGGCGAACCCGTCAGTTCGCTGCGACCGGTTTTTTCTTTGCCTGTTGCAATGTGGGATCGTCGAACGAAGGACGGTAATTCAGCCGCTCCGACAGTTCCAGCGCGGCGGCGCACACGGTCGAAACCAATGGGTCGCGCTCTTCGGCTTCGCCGAGATCCGAACGCGGCACGGTCGCCGTCAACGCGGCGACGATGTGTCCGGTCTGATCGCGAACCGGCGCGGTCACGACCGAAATCCCGCGTTCGAACGACGCCTCGCTGACCGCATAACCCAGTTCGGCGCTTTCGCGAATCTTGTCGAACAGTTCATCGACGGTGGCGGGCGTGCGCTCGGTGAATTTTTCCAGTTGCGGTTCCGGATAAAGCTGCCGCAATTCCTCGATGGTCAGATCGCCCATCAATACCTGACCGTGAACCGTCGCATGCGCGGGCAGGCGCGTGCCGACATGCACCTTCACCGAACTGAACATCGACGCGGTATGGGTCTGCGCCTTCGCGACGAACACGACATCGCGTTGATCGCGAATCAACAGGTGCGAGCTGAGGCCCGTCGCGTCGCGCAAACGTTCGAGCACCGGCGTGCCGATGTCGGTCAATTCGAGTGAACTCAGATATTCGAAGCCAAGGCGCAATACCGCGACGCCGAGGCGAAAGTGGCGGTCGCCGTTGGCGCGCTCCAGGAAGCCGAGCGCTTCGAGCGTTTGCAACAGGCGGAACGTGGTGGTGCGCGGAATGCCGATCCGCTTGGACAGTTCCGGCGCGCCGAGCACCGGTTCGCGGCCGCTGAACTCCGCGAGAATCCGCAGGCCGCGCTCGAGGCCCGGCACCAGATAGGTCGAGCCGCCGCCAGCGTCGTCATCGGCGTTGTCCGACGCGTCCGCCGCCGGCATCTCGCCCGCTGCGCCACGCGCGCGCGCCGCCTTCCGCTTCACGTCCGGTTGGTCTTCGTTTGCCATGTCTCAAGCCAATTTTCAGATATCTCCAGGTCAGCATGATAGCGCGAAGCGTTGCCCGTCCATTAAGGCGTTGGCGACGATCCGGCGACGATCGCGCGCACGCGCCGGACGTAAAAAAAAGAGCTTCATGTCGCCATGAAGCTCTTCGAAGCGGCGCAGCATCAAGTTAGAGGAGAAGCCGACTCTTGCCACGCCGGAGCCTGGGACCGCAGGCCCACCTGGATACTTTCAATCTTGCACCGGACGGATCGCGCGCCCACCGCGCGCCGCCCAGGCGCCTGATTGCGAATGACCGATGCCGCTTACTTCGTGCCGACCGTTTGCAGCGCGGCCCACTTGCCGTTCGTCACCTTGTAGACCGTGACGCCGCCGTACTTCAGGTCGCCCTTGCTGTCGTAGGCGAGTTCGTTAGTGGTGACGCCTTTCATCTGGGTCGCCTTCAACACCGGCAGATACACGTGCGGATCGGTCGAATTGGCTTTCTTCATCGCGGCGAACACGGCCATCGTGCCGTCGTACGCGTACGGCGAATACAGTTCCACGTCCTTGTCGAAGCGCTTCTTGTAGCGGTCGACATACGCCTGACCGCCCGGCATCTTGTCGAGCGGACTGCCGCCCGACGACGCCAGCGCACCTTCGGCGGCCGGTCCGGCGATCTTCAGCAGTTCGTCCGAGTGAATCATGTCCGGTCCGATCAGCGTCGCCTTCACCGCCAGCGTGCGCATCTGCTTCAGGAACGGTGCGGCTTGCGTGTCCGCGCCGCCGTAGAAAATCGCGTCCGGATCTGATGCCTTGATGTGCGTCAGGATCGAACGGAAATCGACCGCTTTGTCGTTGGTGAATTCTTGCGCGACGATCGTGCCGCCCGCCGCTTTCACCGCCTTCGCGAATTCTTCGGCGACGCCCTGACCGTAGGCCGTCCGGTCATCGACGATCGCGAACTTCCTGAACTTCAACGCGTTCACCGCGTACTCGCCGAGCACGCCGCCCTGTTGCGCATCCGACGTCACCAGACGGAACGTGGTCGGGAAACCTTGCGCCGTGTAGGCCGGCGCCGTGGCCGTCGCGAGTTCCGGAATGCCGGCCCTCGCGTAGATCGGCGCAGCCGGAATACTCGTGCCCGAGTTGAAGTGACCGATTACCGCGACCACGCCGTCGTCGACCAGTTTTTGCGCGACCGTCGTGCCGGTGCGCGGGTCGGCCTGATCGTCCGCTGCATCGATCACGAAATGCACCGGCTTGCCGCCGATTACCGGCTTCGTCGCATTGAAGTCTTCGATCGCGAGCGTCACGCCGCTGCGGAAGTCCGCGCCGTAGTGCGCCTGGCCGCCCGTCAACGGCGCGGCGAAACCGATCTTCACGTCCTGCGCCTGCGCGAACGCGCTCGCGCCGGAAAGTGCCAACACGCTCGCCGCGATACCCGCGACGACAGGTTTGATGCGCATGCTCATCTGCTGCTCCTCTTTATTGTGAAAATGACGCGAAACGGCCCCGGCAGCGTGATCTCACGCGACGTTCGTTTCGTCTCTACAGACAACACGGGTAATTCGACGGACGCGGCACCGGGCGACGCCGCTCGCGGCCATGTTCAGCGCATGTGCGGATACGGATAGGCGCTGGCGGGCACGTAGGTTTCCTTGACTGTGCGCGGCGAGATCCAGCGCATCAGGTTCAGCGCGGAACCAGCCTTGTCGTTGGTGCCGCTGCGGCGCGCGCCGCCGAACGGCTGCTGGCCGACGACCGCGCCGGTCGGCTTGTCGTTGATATAGAAGTTGCCCGCCGAAAACCGCAGCGTGGCGCTCGCTTCGACCACGGCCGCACGCTCCTGCGCGAAAACCGCGCCGGTCAGCGCGTAAGGGCTGGTCGAATCGACGAGTTTGAGGACGTCGGGCCAGTACTGGTCCGCGTACACGTAGACGGACAGCACCGGTCCGAAAATCTCTTCGCGCATCGTGACGAAGTTGGGATCGGTGACTTCGATCACGGTGGGCTGGATGAAGTAGCCGGTGCGGTCGTCGCACTGGCCGCCCGCAACGATCTGCGCGCCATCCGATTCCTTCGCGAGCTTGATATATCCGGCGATCCGGTCGAACGCCTTGCGGTCGATCACCGCGCCCATGAAGTTGCGCAGATCGGCGACATCGCCCATTTTCACGGTGGCGAGATCGTCGGTCAGACGGGCCTTGACCGCAGGCCACAACGACGCCGGCACATACGCACGCGAGGCGGCGCTGCACTTTTGCCCTTGATACTCGAACGCGCCGCGCAGCAATGCAGTGCTCAGCGCCGCGACATCCGCCGACGGATGCGCGAGCACGAAATCCTTGCCGCCGGTCTCGCCGACCAGACGCGGATAGTTGCGATACGACGGCAAATGCTCGGCGGTGGTGCGCCACAGCGCGTCGAACACGGCCGTCGAGCCGGTGAAATGCAACCCCGCAAAATCCGGTGACGCAAACACGCCTGCCGACACAGTTTGCGCATCGCCCGGCACGAAATTGATGACGCCCGGCGGCAAACCCGCGGCTTCGAGCAGTTCGAGCACGAAGTAATTGGACAGCGCGGCGGTCGCGGCCGGTTTCCAGATCACCGGGTTGCCCATCAGCGCGGGCGCACATGCGAGATTCCCGCCGATCGCCGTGAAATTGAACGGCGTGACCGCATATACGAACCCTTCGAGCGGCCGATATTCGAGCGAATTGCGCATACCCGACGGCGACACCGGCTGGTGCTGCTGCAACTCGCGCGCGAAAGCGACGTTCCAGCGCAGGAAATCGATCAGTTCGCAGGCGGAATCGATTTCCGCCTGATACACCGTCTTGCTCTGGCCGAGCATCGTGGCGGCGTTCAGCTTCGCGCGCCACGGGCCGGCGAGCAGATCGGCCGCCTTCAGAAAGACCGCCGCGCGGTCTTCGAACGACCATTGCGACCAGTCGCGCTGCGCGTCGACCGCCGCATGGATCGCCGCCGCGACTTGCGCGCCCGATGCCTGCTGCACGTGCGCCAGCACATGACGGTGATCGTGCGGCGCGACGACCGGCTGCACGGCCGAACCGGCGAGGCGCCGACCACCGGCAACCACCGGAATCTGCACGACTTCCGCGGCTTGTCGCGCCAGTGCGCGCTCAATTTCGGCGCGTTCTGGAGAACCGGGTGAATAAGCTAAGATTGCTTCGTTTTTGGGCGCATCGAGCATCGGAGAGACCACGCTGTTCGGATTGTTTTAGGATTCAATTGACACTGAAAATATCCATTCGAAAACGGATTGTATCCAATCCTAGCAGCCCGCTTTTTTGACGACAACCTTTTTCGTCGGTCGACACTCGTCCGGCTTTTACGCTTTTACTCATGACCACAGTGCAGTCCAAGGCAGATCAGCGTTCGCTGCCGCAAACCATCCGGGACCAGCTTCGCGACGAAATCCTGCGCGGCACGCTGCCACCCGGCACGCAATTGCGGCAGGAAAATCTGGCGGAGCGTTTCGGTGCGAGCCGGATTCCGGTGCGCGAGGCGTTGCGCCAACTCGAAGCGGAAGGACTGGTCAGCTACCAGTTGAATCGGGGCGCGGTGGTGATCGCGATGTCCACCGCCGAGATTTGCGAGTTGCTCGACATCCGCGCGGCGCTCGAAAGTTACGCGGCGAAACTCGCGGTGCCGAATATGGTTGCTGCGGATATCGAATTGATGAAGCGCATTCTCGGGTCGTACGACGTCGCGACGAATCCAGCGGAATGGGCCGAATGCAACCGGCAATTTCATCTGGCACTCTGCGCGCCGTCGAACAACGAACGGCTCAAACGGATGATCGAAGAGTATTGCCTGAGTACGACGAACCGCTATCCGCATTTGCGGATGTCGCTCGACACGCAAAAGGACGACGTGCAGCGCGATCACTATCAGATCGTCGATGCATGCAAGCGTCGCGCGGTCGACGAAGTGGTGGCGCTGCTCGAAGCGCATATTCTCGAAACCAAACGCGAAGTACTCGCGGCGGCGCGGCTCGGCTAACGCGCGTTTCGCCAAAACGGTGCATGTAGAAAGCACCGTAAAACAGGCGGTAAAATGGAAAACAGCGCAGCGCACGAACGGTCTTTTATACCGTTGGTGCGCTGCGCTTTTTATTGCGCGCCCAATGCGGAACAGTTGCGTTTGGTCACGTTGTTTCGCTTGCATAACGCGGACTGCGAAGTAGACTAAAGAGGCGCAAATTCCGCGCGTTCAACGGATTACGCCATGCGTCTCACCATTCTGATCAACGGTTCCGACCCGACTGTAAATCACGATTACGCGGTGTTGTGGCTCGACACCGACGAGCATCGCTGGTCGCGCGAAGCGCACGAAGGAATCGACTTGCCGCCGTGGGGCGAATTGCGCGACGCGAACGGCGTCACCACGTTGTGCGCGCCGCTTAATGACGCACCGCTTTGCACGCTTGCCGGTCTCCATGTGGATCGCAAACAGCGGGTCACGTCGTCGCAAGGTCCGGCCGCGTGGCACTGCGTGCCCGCACGCTCGCCCACCAACGGTTTCTGGCGTCTGCAAGCCGTAGACCGTCAGCCCATCGAGGCAGAAAACCGGGTCTTCGACAATTGAAGCGCATCACGTTTTCGGGGTAACGTACCCCTGTTTTTCGATGAAACGCGGTTGATCCGCGCGTCAGGCAAAGCGGACAAACGTCTCGCGTCGCCGTTCATCGCAGCACCGTCCACGTAGTTTTGAGGCCGCGAAATGCGGCTCTTTTTTTGCCCGCGATCTTCGCTTGCCGCGGCTATACTTTGCGCCCCTCGTTCTCGCGCATCGTCACCTCACATGAAGAAGTGGTTTGCCACCCTGCTGGTCGCGTTAGCCGCATCGGCAACGCACGCATTCGCCGCGCCGTCCGCCGCATCCTGCACCGATTTCACGCCCAACGCCCAATGGCCGGAACTCAGCAACGCGAAAATGGCGCCGAAGACGCGCCTGCTCTGCTATTCCGATTTCGCGGTCCTGCATTCCGGTGTCACGCACGGACCGTTGTGGTCCGCTGAACATCTGACGCGCGATCACATCGAAGCCGCCAAAGCGATGGTGCGCACCAACAAGTTCTTCGAAGACGCGCGTTTGCCCGACGGCGAAGGCGCGACGCTGGCCGACTACAAACGCAGCGGCTTCGATCGCGGTCATATGAGTCCGGCCGGAAACCGGTGGAACCCGCAGGCAATGGCACAATCGTTTTCGCTTGCGAACATCGTGCCGCAGGATCGTGAGAACAATCAGCGCCTGTGGTCGCGGATCGAAAGCGCGGTGCGCAAACTCGCGGTGAAATACGACGACACCTACGTCGTCACCGGCCCGATGTTCAACGGCAAGCAGTTGCAAACCATCGGACCGACGCGCGTCTTCGTGCCGACCCAACTGTTCAAGGTCGTCTACATCCCGTCGAAAAAACTCGCATTCGCGATCGTGGTCGACAATGTGTCCACCAGCGACTACTCGCTGCAATCGATTCACCAGCTCGAAGCAGCCAGCGGCATCCGCTTCCCCGGCATTCCCGACTCGCTGAAAGATCAGCGTCCAGGAGGACTCAAAGGTGTTTAAAGCCTATTCGAACGACGACGACGTACTGAATGTCCAGGGCGATGCGCTCACGGTCACCAACGGCACGACGCGCGTGGTGATCGCGGGCACGCTCGAACTCACGCGCGACAAGCGCGGGCTGAAGGCGGCGCTCGCGCTGAAACAGGCGCTCGACAGCGTGGTGGCGGAATTGCAGGGGCAAGCCGCCCTGCCCGAACGGATCGCCGACGAACCGGACGCCAAACCCGGCGTCGTCGACAATCCGTTCAACTAGCGGCGTGCGGTGGCGGCGAGTTGTTGCCGCCGTTACGCGCCGTTACGTATTAGTAAGGTGGCCCGGTCAACTCGTGTCATCCGGTCAACGTTAAACCGGCAGCGCCGATGCATATCGGTGCGATTCAGATGTCCCACGAGGAGTTTCACATGAAGATGATTTTCGCCACGCTTGCCGGCACGTTGCTGGCTTCGACCGCGTTCGCGCAAATCGCCGCACCGTCGGTCGCCGCGCTGCAATGGCAGGCTCAACCGTCGACGCAGGCAGCCGGGCAAGCCAATCTGAAGGCTGGCACGAGCGCGCAAAACGGGCTGGCGAATTCGCCTCTCTCCGGACCGTCCGGGCTGGACACATCGCGCACCATCGGGCATCACGCTGACACGAATCTTCACGCGAGGAAGACCAACGCCGCCAGGCCGGAAGCCGCGCAACCCGACAGGGCTGCGGCACATCAGGCGAACCACGTCGGCAACACGAAACCGGCACACAACGCGATCAAACAAGCCAGCAATGGCGTAGACAAAGAAGCCAACGCGCAGCCGGCGCCGATCGCCACCACGAAGATGCCATAACGTGGATCGGTCGAGGGCGCGAGCCTGCCGCGCGTCGTCGCGAAACCGGGGTTGAGCCGTTGCAACCGGTATCGCGACAACGCCGTCAGAGCGGGCCGTGTCGTTAGGGAGGGCGAGTCTCAGGACTCGCCTTTTTTATGCGCGCGGCAAACCGCCGAGCGCCGCGAGCGTGTCCGGATCGACGATTTCGATTTCGGCGTAACGCAGCGCGAGCGCGCCTTGCGCTTCGAACTGCTTGAGCACCTGATTGATGGTCTGACGCGATAACGCGAGCATCATCGCCAGATCCTCCTGCGGCACTTTCAATACGCGTCGCATCGACACAAACGCCGGTGCGTGTTGCGCATCGCGCGACGTATCGTCGGCGTCGCCCGCATCGAATCCACGCGCCATCAGCAGCAGGCGGCGCGCAACACGCTGCGCCGCCGGCAACAACGCGGTTTCCTCGATCGCATCGAACGCAAGCCGCAGCTTGTGCGTCACCAGCAAACCGAACGCATGCCAGTGATGCGGCTCGCGCGCCAGCAACGCGGCAAGCGCCGCGCGCGACACGTGAAACACGCGCGATTCGCGTTCGGCATAGGCGTCGTGCGTGCGCGGACGACCGTCGAACAGCGCGATCTCGCCGAACCAGTTGACGGGTTCGATCACCGCGAGCAAAGCCTCGCGTCCGGCGACGCTCGCCGCGCCGATCCGCACGATCCCGTCGAGCACGCAGTAAAGACCGTCGTCCGCGTCGCCGCGCATGAACAGCCGCTCTCCCGCCGCGAGCGCACGCACCCTGCCATGCGCGAGCAGCGATTCGCGCAACGCATCGGGCAACGCGCGAAACCAGCCGCTGCGGTCGAGCGTCGCGCGCACTGCGTGAGGAAAAGTCATAACGGCGTCGTGCTCGATTGTCGGCTACCCGAAAGTCTGAAAAGCGATTGGCCGCGATTATGATGACTTTGAAGAAGGAGCGACATCCATGAGAACGCTGACCGACCACCTGACCCAATACGCGGCCTACCATCGCGACAGCCGCAATATCGCCACGCATTTCGTCGGCATTCCGATGATCGTGCTCGCGCTCGCCGTGTTGTTGAGCCGGCCGTCGATCGCGCTGGGCGCGTCGGCGCTGATGGTCTCGCCCGCGTGGCTGCTGTTCGGCGCGGCGACCGTCTATTACATCGCGCTCGATGTGCCGCTCGGCCTGATGATGGCGGTGGTGTCGGCGGTATGCGTCGGTTTCGGGGAATGGCTCGCCGCGCAGGGCACGCTTGCGTGGGCGGCGACGGGCATCGGCCTGTTCGTGACCGGATGGGCGTTTCAGTTCGTCGGACACGTCGCGTACGAACATCGCAAACCCGCGTTCGTCGACGATGTGATCGGCCTCGCGATCGGGCCGCTGTTCGTGCTTGCCGAAGCGCTGTTCGGAATCGGCTGGCGACCGGCGCTGCGCGAATCGATCGATGCGCAAGTCGGCCCGACGCGAATCAACCGGCGCGCAACGCTTTGACCGACGCGCGCCGCCCTGCTCAACGCGGCGCGAGCAAACGCACGCCGTGCAGCGCCGTCAACGCGACCGCGATCCAGATCGGCACGTAAGTGGCCAGTTGCTGCGAGCTCAAGGTTTCACCGAGCATCGTCACCGATACCGCGACCAGCAATACCGGTTCGACATAACCGAGAATGCCGAACAGCGCGATCGGCAGCAACCGGCTGGCTTTCAGAAACGATCCCAGCGCGATCATGCTCAACGCGCCGAGTCCCGGCAACAACACGAACCACATGTCGAGTCGCCCGCCGATCAACGACAGCGAACCGCCCCAACCGACTTGCACAAGCGCGACCGGCAGCAGCAACAGCATGTCGAGCGCGAACGCGGTCAGCGAATCCGCGTTGATTTTGCGGCGCAACACGAAATACGGCGGATAGCCGCACGCGACCAGCAGCGTCGGCCACGAAAACGCGCCGGTCGCCCACAGCTCATGCGCGACGCCGACCGCCGCGCAGCCGACCGCAAGCCACTGCAAGCCGTCGATCCGCTCGCGATAGTAGAAGCGCCCGACCAGCACCATGATCAGCGGCAACAGAAAATAGCCGAGCGACACTTCGAGCATGCGCCCATGCAGCGGCGCCCACAAAAACACCCATAACTGCAAACCGAGCATCGCGGCACTCGCCAGCACGGCCGCGCCGAGACGCGGTTCGGCCAGCGCGCGCATCACCAGATCGCGCAGCAGCGTCAAACGCTTGCGCTGCGCGAGCAGCAACACGGTAAATGGGACGGTCCAGATCACGCGCCACGCGAAGATGTCGAGTCCGGTGAGCGGCGCAAGCAGTCTGGCGTATGCGGATAACAACGCAAACATCGCCGACGCGCCCACCGACAGCGCGATGCCGCGTCCCGGCTGATAGTGATTCATCGACGGTTCCGCCGGGAATCGCGTGACGCGGCGCTGGCTTCTTTCATACGGACAGGTCTCATGGATTCGGCGCGCATTGCACAGGCCGGTTCGGTCCGGCGCGGATCATGCCGACGTCACGCTGACGTCATGCACCGCACCGCACAATGCCTTCAGCGCGCTCGTTGTTCGGATCAAAATCAAGCCGGCATTCTAGACGTTTCGACACACATCGCGACGCGAAGCAGGCGTTTTTTCCGGCAGAGCGACGATCGATGGTCTAGAACATAACTTCACTGCGCACGCGTGCAGCCGCCGCCGGATCGGCTGCGAGCGCGCCCTTTCGCAGATACGCGCGCCCCAAGCGCGGTTCTTGCTAAACAGTTGGCCCGGTCTCGATCTTCGTGCCGGGCTTGGACGCCGACTTGCGGACCTGCCGTCCGCCCTCTTCGCTGCCGGCGCGCTGTGGTTTAACGCGTCTGCATCCACCCGTGCCGACCCCGAAGCGTCGCACGTATTCACTGGAGACAGCATGATTCAGCCTGCCCTGTCGCATGAACTGCTTGAACGCAACCGCGCCAAAGCCGACTTTGTTGCCGACGTCCGCGCCGGTCTGTCGAAGGCGCCGCAAAAAGAATTGCCGTCGAAGTATCTGTATGACGAAGTCGGTTCCGCGTTGTTCGAAGTGATTACGGTATTGCCGGAATACGGCGTCACGCGCGCCGAAGAGCGTCTGTTGACCGAGCACGCCGCCGACATCGTCGCGCATCTGCCGCACGATGTGACTGTTGCCGAACTCGGCAGCGGCAGCGGCCGCAAAACGCGCCGGATTCTGGAAGCGCTGTGTAAAAAGCGCCCGACTTCTTACTGCCCGATTGAAATTTCTCGCAGTGCGTTGCAGTTGTGCCGACGCGAACTCGGCGATATCGAACGGATTTCGATTGTCGGCTACGAGCGCGATTATCTGGCCGGTCTCGCGGAAGTCAGCCAGAACCGCGCCGCCAACGAGCGCCTGCTGGTGCTGTTCCTCGGTAGCACGATCGGCAACTTCGGGCGGCTCGCGGCGACCCGTTTTCTGCGCGATATCCGCACGATGCTCGCGCCCGGCGACGCGCTGCTGCTCGGCACCGACCTCGACAAGCCGGTGGACACGCTGATCGCCGCCTACGACGACGCGGTCGGCGTGACGGCGGCGTTCAACCTGAACCTGCTGGCGCGGATCAATCGCGAACTGGACGGCAATTTCCCGCTCGACAAGTTCGAGCACGTCGCCCGATTCAATCGCGACGCGCGCAGTATCGAGATGCATCTTCGCGCGAAGGAACCCGTGACGGCGCAGGTTCGCGCCGCGCAGCTGACGGTCAGCCTCGAAGCGGGCGAAACGATCTGGACCGAAAGCAGCCACAAATATCGCGCCGACGAAGTGCCCGCGATCGCGTACGACGCGCGCTTCACGTGCAGCCATCAATGGATCGAGCGCGACTGGGGTTTTGCGGAAAGTTTGCTGGTAGCGCGTTGAGCGCGCGCTAGCGCGGGACGACCTCGCGGTGCCGCGTTTGATGCGCGGCGCCGCGATCGTTCAGTGCTGTTCGAATCGCTCGTAGCGCTTTTCGGTGTAACGCTCCTCGCCGGTCACTTCCGACACGCGCGCGGCGGGCGGTCCGTGGCGCAACCACGACAGCATCCGGTCGACCTGATTGGCCGGACCTTGCAGCAGCGCCTCGACGGAACCGTCTTCGAGGTTCGCCACCCATCCCTTGATACCGAGCGCGTGCGCCTGACGCACGGTCGCGTGGCGAAAGCCGACGCCTTGCACGACGCCGCGCACACGCACGTAATACGTTTCGATCCGCGAGTCCAGATCTGGGCCAGTCATGCCGTCCTCTCCTGACAATATTTCAAGCGGGCATTCTAGACGCGTCTTCGCAAGAAGCGTGCGGCGCGTGACGGCGACATCGCGTGCGCCCACGTACAATCCGACGACTTCGACGATAGTCATGCAGCAACCAGGATAAATCAGGAAAAGAATGACCGATCAATCTCGCGATCTCGTACTTGTCACCGGGGCGTCCGGCTTTGTCGGCTCGGCGGTGGCGCGCATCGCGCAACAGAAAGGATTCGCCGTCCGCGTGCTGGTGCGCGCAACCAGTTCGCGGACCAACGTGGACGCGCTCGACGCGGAGGTTGTGGTCGGCGATATGCGCGACGAAGCGTCGATGCGCGCGGCCTTGCGCGGCGTGCGCTATCTGCTGCACGTCGCCGCGGATTACCGGCTGTGGGCGCCCGATCCGGGCGAAATCGAGCGCGCGAATCTCGAAGGCACCGAGGCCACGATGCGCGCGGCGTTGAAGGAAGGCGTCGAACGGATCGTCTATACGAGCAGCGTCGCGACGTTGAAGGTGACGCCGTCCGGCAAGCCGGTCGATGAAACCTCGCCGATGACCGCCGATCAGGCGATCGGCGTCTACAAGCGCAGCAAGGTGCTGGCCGAGCGTGCCGTGGAACGGATGATCGCGCAGGACGGCCTGCCCGCCGTGATCGTCAATCCGTCCACGCCGATCGGTCCGCGCGACGTGAAGCCGACGCCGACCGGCCGCATCATCGTCGAAGCCGCGACCGGCAAGATTCCCGCGTTCGTCGATACCGGTCTGAACCTCGCGCACGTCGACGACGTCGCGATGGGTCATTTTCTGGCGCTGGAGCGCGGCGTGATCGGCGAGCGCTATATTCTCGGCGGCGAAAATCTGCCGCTACAGCAGATGCTCGCCGACATCGCAGCGCTGACCAATCGCAAGCCGCCGACCATCGCATTGCCGCGCTGGCCGCTCTACCCGATCGCGGCGGGCGCGGAATTCGTCGCGCGGTTCACGCGCAAGGAACCGTTCGTCACCGTCGACGGACTGAAGATGTCGCGCAACAAGATGTATTTTTCGTCGGCGAAGGCAGAGCGCGAACTCGGTTATCGCGCGCGGCCCTACCGCGAAGGTCTCGCGGATGCGATCACGTGGTTCCGCGAAGCCGGCTATCTGACGAAGTAACGCGCCGGGTCCGTGCGCGTCGCGGCACCCGCCGCGCATGCATGATCTCGCGCAAAAGGCTTTCCGGTTCTTGCCGAACGCTAGACTTTGTTACAAGGTCGAACGTCCGACAAAACGGAAGGCCCGCGCGCAGCAGGTAAAATCCCGCTGCTAACGCTATCAAGAAAAGAAATCTCGCATGAATCTCAATGAACAGATCGGTGCGCTGGAGATGGGCATCGATCAACTGATCGACGCATCGGACGCATCGCGACAGCCGGAATCCGCAGTCCATCCCGAAGCGCTGCCGGCCGACCCGCCGGTGGAATCGCCCGCCGCCGCTTTGCCGGAAGAACCGGTCGAGGCCGCGCCTGCCGCGATGCCCACGCTGGCCATCGCGCGCCCGGCGCAAGACGAAATCACGATGACGATCGGCGATCAGACGGTGCGTCTGCATACCGAGCAGATCGGTCAACTGATCGAAGAACTCGCGAACGCGCGTGCATCGATGCAGCCGGAACCGCCGCCGAACGTGCCGCCGGGCTGGCGGTTCGTGTCGACGAAAAACCCCGCAATGGCCGTGCAGAAAAGCGCGAACGGCGATCGTCTGCTGATCCTGCGTCACACCGGCCACGGCTGGGTGCCGTTCACGCTGTCGCCGGAAGTCGCGGTCCAGTTGTACATGCTGTTGACGCAAGGTTGAGCCGCGGACGCTAACGCGAACGCGAACGATCGGCCCGACAGCCGTCGTACCGACGAAAAAAAGCCGCGCATCGAGCGCGGCTTTTTTCATGCGTGAACGTATGTGCGCGAGCGTTTTACTGTTCGCGAACCGGCGCCTGAACCCGCGCTTTCCATTGACCGCCCTTGCCGCGCCAGTACCGCAGCGCCGACGCAAACGTCGCACCGACGTAGAACAGCGCGATCAGCGGCAGGAACGGCGCCCACAACGGCGAACGGCCGTAGTAGCGCAGCATCGGCGCATAGGCGCAGCACATCGCCGCCCACGCGAGCCACGCCGGCCAGCCCAACGGTCCGAGCAGCAACGCGACGACCGGCGGCACCAGATAAATGATGGTCATGCCGAGCAAGGTGCCGGCCAGCAACCACGCCGAATAGTGAAGCTGCGTGAATGCGGTGCGCGCGATCATGTTCCAGATATCGCGCCAGCTGTCGTACGGACGCAGCGAAACGCTCTGCGCCGCGACGTCGAGCCGAATGGCGTGACGGCCCGTGCCACGATGCTTGATGCGCGCGGCGAGACTGCAATCGTCGATCAGTTCCGCGCGGATCGATTCGATGCCGCCCGCCTCTTCCAGCGCGCTGCGGCGCACCAGCATGCAACCGCCCGCCGCCGCCGCCGTCTTGTTGCGCGGATTGTTGACCCACGAGAACGGATACAGCTTCGCGAAGAAAAACACGAAGGCCGGAATCAGCGCCTTTTCCCAGAACGAATCGCAACGCAGCCGCACCATCAGCGAGACCAGATCGCGCTGTTCGGCTTCGGCGCGGGTGACGAGTTGCGTGACGGCGTCGGCGGGATGACCGATATCGGCGTCGGTGAGCAGCAGGAAACCGGCGTCGAGACCGAGCGTGCGCACCGCTTCGATGCCTTGCGATTGCGCCCACACCTTGCCCGACCAGCCCGGCGGCAGCGGCTTGGCGCTCAGCACCGTCAGCCGGTCCGGACATTGAAGCTGCAACGCGGCGGCGCGCGCGACGTCGGCGGTGCCGTCGGTGCTGTGATCGTCGACGACGATCACGTGAAACGCGCCGCGATAGTCCTGCGTCAGCAACGTGGCAACCGCTTCGCCGATCGCGTCTGCTTCGTCGCGCGCGGGAACGACGACCGCGACGCCCGGCCATGCATCACGCGAGGCGGGCGCCAACGGCGCGGCCGGGCGCGCGCGCCAGAAACCGCCGCGTGCGAACAGCAGAACGCACCAGATCAGCAGCGATACGCAACCGGCCAGAAACAGACATGCCGCGATCATGCGCACTCCTGTGCGGACAAAGCGTGCGCAACAATATTATTCGTGCCAACCTGCGGATTCGATGGGTGACGCCGCGCGCGGACGCTTGCATCACGTCGCGATGCATCGGGGATCGGAAATTTTTGCTGATCGACTTTCACGTGCAAAGCCTCGGGACTCATTCAGTAATGCGGCTGTAAGCAATCACCGCAGGGCCAGATAGTGTAAGGGTTCCGCCCCGCCGATGCAGCGTGGATGATGTGCGACACCCCGCGGCGGCGGGCGTGCGGCACGAAAGCAAAGGGCGCGCAATAGCGATAGAATGCGCGTTTGGTTTTGGTGCGCCGGCTCACGTCGGTATTAAAGACATCAATTAATATCAAGTCGCGGCGTCAGGTCGTATCAATACGGCTTCGTCGACACCGCGTCAGTCGGAGTTCGCCAACCTATGCGAGTCATCCTTGCTCAACCTCGTGGCTTTTGTGCGGGGGTTGTCCGGGCGATCGAAATTGTCGATCGAGCGTTACAACAACACGGTGCACCGGTTTATGTGCGCCACGAAATTGTCCACAATCGTCACGTGGTCGAGAATCTGCGCCAGAAAGGGGCTAAATTCGTCGAAGAACTCGACGAAGTCCCGCACGGCGCGGTGGCCATTTTCAGCGCCCACGGCGTTGCGCAGACTGTCGAACGTGCTGCCGAACAGCGCGATCTCGACGTGCTCGACGCGACGTGTCCGCTGGTCACGAAGGTTCACGTGCAAGGTCGCCAGTATGTCGGCGCCGGTCGCACGCTGATCCTGATCGGTCACGCGGGCCATCCGGAAGTCGAAGGCACGATCGGCCAGATTCCGGGCAAAGTGCTGCTGGTTCAGAGCGAAGCCGAAGTGTCGACGCTCGACCTTCCCGTCGATACGCCGCTCGCGTACGTCACGCAGACCACGTTGTCGGTGGACGATACGCGCGGCATCATCGATGCGTTGCTGCGCCGCTTCACCAACATCGTCGGTCCTGACACGCGCGACATCTGTTACGCAACGCAAAATCGCCAGGCCGCCGTGCGCGAACTGAGCAAGCAGGTCGACGTGCTGCTGGTCGTTGGTGCGACGAATAGCTCGAACTCGAACCGGCTGCGCGAAATCGGCGGCGAAACGGGCGTGCCGAGTTATCTGGTCGCCGATGGTTCGGAAGTGAAGCCGGAATGGGTCGCGCATGCGGAAACCATCGGCATCACGGCGGGTGCGTCGGCACCGGAAGAAATGGTCAAGAACGTCATCGATGCGCTGCGCGCATTGGGAACCGTCGACGTCACGACCATGGCAGGCCGTGAAGAGAAAGTGGAATTCAAGCTGCCGGCAAAGCTGACACAGGCGCTCGCCGCACGCGCGGTGTGATCCTGTAGAGGTCGACGGAAAAAGGGCGACGGGTTAAACCGTTGCCCTTTTTTTATGGCGCGGGGGTTTATGGTGCCGCCACGGTTCTCGCCGCAGCTTTAGTTTTCATAAGCCTGCCAGCCGCCGAAGGCGAGAGACAACGAGCGGAACCCGGATTTGATCCATCGGATCAGGACGGAAGTGCCCGGGTAACGCATCGACGAAACGTCGATCGGCAAGCAGATCATCGAACTCCTCTCTCAGAAACGCGCGCAGGTGCGCCGGAACGGCGTCGACCTCATCCGCAAGCGACTCCCGGCCATCGATCACATTGACGATGTCTTCGATATCGTGATGCAAATAGTCGCCTTCGCCTCGTGCATAGAACGACTCCAGTTTCGTAGCGAGAAAAGCGGGTGCAGAAACGTGTCGAATGACCAGGCCATTACGCAGTGAGCGCGTCATCGCGGTTTGTACGGCGACGCCGTACCAGCGGTTGGAAAACCCAAGTACTGTTTCATCGACAGGCATGACGTCGATGATCAATCCCTCTCGTTCCCACCGGCAGATCAGGTCTGTGCTTTCGCGAAAACCAAGACCACGCAACCGGTCGCAGAACGGGTAATAGTTCGTCTTTGGGGCGACCTCCGTCACCAGGTCAACATCGATCGTTTGACGAATCGGAGGACGTGCAAGGTCGGTTATCAGCAGCCCAACCGCGCAACCGCCAACCAGCACCAGTTCGTCGAGTAGCGGACGAAGCGCGTCCGCCGCCTGCTCGAGAATCACCGCATTCGGATCAAAGGTGCCCGTCATAGATGTATTCCTTCAACGCCGCCGCAGCTGCTTCACGCTCTCGTGCGGCGCCGCCCCTTAACGCGTCGATCAACGCAAGTATTTCGTATAGACGCCGGTCAAGACGTGCGGCGGCCGGAACCGACGGGTACAACGGCACGAAGCTGATACCGCGGACCGTACCGTCCGCGTCCGGCCAAACGGGTGCCAGGTCCACCGTCTGATCGAATTGCTGGGCAAGTGGAGGAGCGGCTACGCCCGTCGGCATTCCTCTCGTCATCGGTCCCGTTTGCGCCGGGAATGCGTACTTGATTCCGTAGAGCAGGAATTCTTCAAAAGCTGCGCGTGAAACCGCGAGGCCTTCCTCGTCGTTGATGACAAGTTGCGAGCTTCGCGCGCGCTGAGCGGCAGCATGGACCTCAGACGCCGACATATACAACTCGCGCCCTAATTCCGCGAACGTGTACCACCGCTCACTGTTTGCAGACAGCTTTGCACACAAGACGACATCTTGTGGTTTAAGGACAGGCTGCCGTCCTCCAATTTTAGGCATATCACCCTTCATTCGTGATTCGCGAATCCAGAATTCTATCGCGTTTGCAGAAATTCCCCATGCATTCGCAATTCGCGAATTGTGAATAGTATCTGGAAAAGATTGATTCTAGCCATTTGAGCACGTAAATTCGGTCTCAAAAAATTTATGCTTTCCGGAAAGCTAAATTCCATCTACCGAGCACATGCTAAACTGATTCTGCAAACCGACTACTTCGCATTACGGAGGCTTGATGAACGAAGTCCCACGGAAAAAAAGCCCTCGGGCACCGTCACTCGCTCTCGACGAAGCGCTCGACCGCGCACTGAAAGCATATGGAAAGGAGCGGTTGCACGCCGCCCCGGCCGACGTCGTCGCGCAAAATATCGGCTACAAGAGCGCAAACAGCGGAGCCGCGCTCAGCGCGCTTGCATCGCTGCGCTACTACGGTCTACTCGCGCGCCCCAAAGAAGGCTCGTTGGCGGTAAGTAGAGAGGTGGAGTCCTACAAATTCGCGCCGGAAGAAGCCCTAAGACGCACGCTTCTGATCCGTTTTCTGCGTTGTCCGTCCCTTTACGCAGACTTGCTAGACAAATATGCGTCAGGTCTCCCTTCAGACGCGAATCTCAAATACGATTTGATCCAACGCGGGTTTATCGATCAGGCTGCGGACAACGCAATCAGTGTTTTCAAGCGGTCCGTAGACTTCGTTGATTATTTCAAAGAGGACAATCAGATCGCGGCGGAAGACACTTCGTTCGACCCAGTGGAGGATGCCGACGCAACATTCCGTTCGATGCCGGCAGACGTGCAGTCCAACACCAGCGATAACAATCGTCCGACTGCTTCCTTTGTGACTGACAGCGCTGACAATACCGAGCGCGAGCTGGACCGCATTCCGGTTCGACTTCCCGGCTCGCGTCGAGCCTGGCTCCTGATCCCGACGCCCTTTTACGCATCAGACAAAACCAGGCTCAAAGCCCAGATCGATCTCCTTCTGACAGAAGAAGACGAAAACGGTTAACACTCGTCGATCTACACGGGACGATATCGAATTCGATCCTCCGGCTAACGTTCCCCCATGAAACTCAAGGCGAAGATATTCCTGCTCGCGATCGTGCCGTTTCTGGTCGCGATCGCAGGCATCGGCATCGGCGTGCGCGAACAGGCCAAGGCGCTGGCCGACACGCAGCACGCCACGATGGAAGCCGCGTATCTCGCCAGCAAGGAACTGGAGTTGCGCCACTACGTCGATCTCGCCACGAGCGCCATCGCGCCGCTTTACGACGCGTCGCGCGACCGTCCGCAAGACGACGCCGCGTTGCGTGCACAGGCGCTCGATATGCTGGAGAAAATGGACTTCGGCAAAGACGGCTACTTCTTCGTGTACGACATGCATGGCCGCTCGCTGATGCATCCGCGCGAGCCTGCGCTGGTTGGGCAGGATCTGTGGTCGCTGCGCGATCCGCAAGGCGCGCTGACCATCCAGCAACTGATCGCGGCGGCATCGCGCGGCGGCGGCTATGTGCGCTACACCTGGCATCGGCCGTCCACGGGCAAGCTCGCGCCGAAGCTCGGCTATGTCGTGCCGCTCGGACGGTGGGGATGGATGATCGGCACCGGCATCTACCTCGACGACGTCGATACCGCGCTCGCCGGCATCGATCAGCGTGCCTCCGCGAACATCGATCGCACGATGATGTGGATCGCTGCCATCGCGCTGGCGGGGTTGGGCGTGATCGCACTGTGCGCGCTGGTGCTGAACGTCAGCGAATATCGCAGCGCCGACGCCAAGCTGAAACGTCTCGCGCAGCAAGTGGTGGAATCGCAGGAAAACGAACGCGCGCGTTTGTCGCGCGAACTGCACGACGGCATCAGTCAGATGATGGTGTCGGTCAAGCTGCTGCTCGAATCGGCGCTGACCCGCTTCGAACGCGGCGAGACCCGTGTGCCCGCCGCCGAAGCCGCGCTGTCCACCAGCCTCACGCGGCTGGGCGACACCTTGCGCGAAGTCCGTCGCATCTCGCACGCGCTGCGTCCGTCGATGCTCGACGATCTCGGTCTCGCGGCGGCGCTCGAACAACTGTCGCGCGAAATGGGCGAGCAGTCCGGTATCGAAATCGGCTTTACGCAGATCGCGCACACGTATGCCGCCGCGCTGCCCGACGCGGTCAACACGGTACTGTTCCGGATCGCGCAGGAAGCACTGACGAACATCGTCCGGCACGCGCAGGCCGATCGCGCGGCGTTGTCGCTGGAAGTGTCGAAAAACGAAGTCACGCTCGCCATCGCCGACAACGGACGCGGCTTCGATGTCGCGCGCGTGCAGGCCGATCCGCGCGCGGGCGTCGGCTTGCGCAACATGCGTGAGCGGCTCGACACCCTCGGCGGCGATCTGGCGTTAAGCTCGCAGCCGGGTCATACGATCGTCACCGCGCGTGTGCCGGTCAGGACGTCCGGCTCGCAACCGGCAAACGTGACGAAAGCGGCGAAATTGCAGGGAAGCGGACGATGAACGATATAACGCCAGGCGCGGCCCGGCTGATTCTGGTCGACGACCATCCGTTGGTGCGCGACGGTTTGCGCGCGCGGCTCGAAGCGGTGCCGCGGCTGACGGTCGTCGGCGAGGCGGGTAACGCGGACGAAGCGCTCGATCTCGCCGCGCGTCACGAACCCGACCTCGCGCTGATGGACGTCGGCATGAACGGGATGAACGGCATCGCGCTCGCCGGTCTGTTTCACGAACGTTTTCCGGCGATTCGCGTCCTCATGCTGTCGATGCACGACAACATCGAATACGTGACGCAAGCGGTGCGCGCGGGCGCGAGCGGGTACGTGCTGAAGGATTCGCCGTCGGCGGAAATCGTGCATGCCATTTCCGCCGTGCTCGACGGCCGCACGTTTTTCAGCGCGGGACTCGGCGCGCGGATCGTTCACGCATCCACGGTTCAGGCGCCGATCGAACGGCTGACACCACGCGAACGCGACGTGCTCGACGCGCTCGCCGAAGGTCTATCGAGCAAACAGATCGCGCAACGCAATGGCTTATCGGTGCGGACGGTGGAGACGCACCGGCTGAACATCAAGCGGAAACTCGATATCGAAGGACAGGCCGAACTGATCAAGTTCGCGGTCGAACATCGGCGCAGATAAAAGACAACGCGGCGCGATGGCAAAAAGCCATCGCGCCGCGCGGGTCAAACAGGAAAGAGCGGGAGAAGCGGGTAAAACGCGAGCCGACGTGCCCGCGATTCACGCGCTTAAACGCAGCCTCGATCAGCTACGCGCATTGTGCTCGGTCAGGAACTTGATCAGGCCGTCGATGCCGCCCTTGGCCAGCACGTCGGCGAATTGCGTCTGATACACCTGAATCAGCCACGCGCCCATCATGTTGATGTCGTAGATCTTCCAGCCGTTCGCCGACTTCGTCAGCCGGTAGCCGATCGCGTCGTCGCCGCCGTTGCTGATCACGTGCGATTGCACGACCACGTCTTTCGCGCCTGCGGCGGCGTCGGACGGCAGGAACTTGAACTTGACGTCCTGATCGCGCAATTGCGACAGCGAAGCCGCGTAGGTCTTTACCAGCAACAGCTGGAACTGCTCGTACAGCTGCTTTTGCTGATCGGGCGTGGCGGTGGTCCACGCCTTGCCGACCGCGATGCGCGTGGTGCGCTGGAAGTCGGTGGCGGGGACGAACTTCGTTTCCACCACCTGGGTAATCTTGGCCATATCGCCGCCGCGTGCTGCCGGATCGGCCTTCATCGCGGTGACCGTGCCTTCCACGGCATTTTTCACGATCGCGTCCGGCGCGCTCTGCGCGTAAGCCGTCGTGGAGAGGGCCGTGGACACCACGGCTGCCGCGATAAAAGCAGACAAGTAACGTTTCATACGCTCACCAAAACAGAAAGTTTCAACATTGGACCCGGCGCAAAAATTGCGCCGATCACGCGCCAGTCGCTCGACAGACAACCACCTGGTGAGCGGGAAGATGTCGCGGGGGCCACGCTGAAGGTCAGTATACCGGCTTTGTCCCCGTGGACCGCGTGGCCCGGACCACGCCCGGAGCGGCTCCGGCGGCCTGCCGGTGCGTGCGGAATGAGCCTGTTCACGCGGCGTCGGTATACTCACGGTCTTCTCCCAAAAATGCCATTCGTGACAAGGGCTCCCCCGCGTACATGCTGAAGTCATCTATCGTCCGCCTCGTCGCCCGTTCAGTGCGCCATCCATTGCAAGTCATCGGGATTTCTCTCGTGCTTGCCGTGTTGAGCGGCTACTACGTCGCGCACCATTTCAAGATCAACACCGATATCAGCCGCCTGATCGAGACGGACGCCAAATGGTCGTCGCTGTCCAGTGCGATGGATCGTGCGTTCCCGCAACGCGGACAAACCGTGCTGGTGGTCGTCGAAGCACGCGCGCCCGAATTCGCCGACGCCGCCGCGAACGCGCTGGCCAAAGGTCTGCAAGCCGATCCGAAGGAATTCGTCGGGGTCACGCAACCGGCCGGCGGCGAATTCTTCGAGAAGAATGGTCTGATGTATCTGTCGCTGGACGGCGTGCAGTCCACCACCGGACAACTCGTTCAGTCGCGCCCGCTGGTCAACGCGCTCGCCAAAGATCCGAGCCTGACCGGCCTGTCCAGCACGTTGACGACGAGTCTGCTGCTGCCGCTGCAGATCGGTCAGGTGAAGCTCGGCGACATGAGCAAGCTGCTGACGAAAAGCGCGGACACGCTCGACCAAGTGCTCGCCAACAAACCCGCGGCATTTTCGTGGCGCGGTCTGGTCGACAAGGACGCCGCGAAGCAACCCGCGCGCGCATTCGTCACCGTGCAACCGGTGGTCGATTACAACGCGCTCGAACCGGGCGCGCGTGCGTCGCAGGCGATCCGCGACGAAGCCGTCAAACTCGATATCGCCGGACGCTTCGGCGCCGACGTGCGCCTGACGGGCGAACAACCGCTCGCCGACGAAGAATTCGCGTCGGTGAAGCAGGATGCCGCGTGGACCGGCCTCGGCACGATCGTCGTCGTGCTGGTGATCCTGTGGCTCGCGCTGCGTTCCGGCCGGATGATCTTCGCGGTGTTCGTCACGCTGTTCGTCGGCCTCGCCATCACTGCCGCGCTCGGCCTGATGATGACCGGCGCGCTGAACATGATTTCGGTCGCGTTCATGGTGCTGTTCGTCGGGCTGGGCGTCGATTTCGGCGTGCAGTTCGGCGTCAAGTATCGCGAGGAACGTCATCGCGACGACCGTCTGGCCGCCGCGCTCGTCAACACCGCGCACAGCATCGGCGTGCCGCTGACGCTGGCCGCCGTCGCTGTCGCGGAAAGCTTCTTCTCGTTCATGCCGACCGCGTACAAGGGCGTGTCCGAACTCGGCCAGATCGCCGGGGTCGGCATGTTCATCGCGTACTTCACCAGCATGACGCTGCTGCCGGCGCTGCTGAAGGTGCTGAACCCGCCGGGCGAAGCAAGCTCGCCGGGCTTCAAGCAACTCGCACCCGTCGACGATTTTCTCGACCGCAATCGCAAGCCGGTGCTGATCACGACGCTGGTGATCGTGGTCGGCGCGCTGCCGCTGTTGACGCATCTGCGCTTCGACTTCAATCCGCTGCATCTGAAAGACCCGCATACGGAGTCGATGGCGACGCTGATGTCGCTGAACGACTCGCCGGTCGCCGCCGTGAATAACGTGCACGTGCTGGCATCGTCCCCGGCGGACGCGCAGCGAATCGCGACGCATCTGAAGACCTTGCCGGAAGTGGGCGACGTCACGACGCTGAACACGCTGATTCCGGCCGATCAGACGCAAAAGCTGGTGTTGATCAACGGCGCCGCGCAGCAATTGCTGCCCGCGCTGACGCAAGAACCCGCACCTGCCGCCACCGACGCGATCCGCGTCGCTGCGTTGAAGCGCGCCGCGAACCAGCTGGAACTGGCATCGGAAGATCATCCGGGACCGGGCGCGGCCGAAGCGAAGCGCTTGTCGGGCACGCTGAACAAGCTCGCCAGCGCCGACGTCGCGACCCGCGACCGCGCCGAAACCGCGATGTCGGCCACGCTGCGCATCGCGCTCGGCCAGCTCGCCGCGCTGCTGCAACCCGGCGAGATCACGCAAGCGTCGCTGCCGCCGGGCATGGTCCGCGACTGGCTCGCGCCGGACGGCCACGCACTCGTCGATATTTCGCCGAAGGTCGCGCCGGGCGCCGATCCGGGCGACGACGTGATGCTGCGCCACTTCGCGCGCGCGGTGAAAGCCGCCGAACCCGGCGCGATCGGCGGTCCGATTTCGATCCTCCATTCCGCCGACACGATCATCAAGGCGTTCCTGCAAGCCGCAGGCTGGGCGCTGCTGTCGATCACGATTCTGCTGTGGATTGCACTGCGCCGTTTCGGCGACGTGTTGCGCACGCTGATCCCGCTGCTGGTGTCGGCGGTCGTGACGCTGGAACTGTGCGTGGTCTTCGGCATGCCGCTGAACTTCGCGAATATCATCGCGCTGCCGCTGATGCTCGGCGTCGGCGTGGCGTTCAAGATTTACTTCGTGATGGCGTGGCGCAACGGCCAGACCGGCCTGCTGCAATCGAGTCTCACACACGCGGTGATGTTCAGCGCCGCAACGACCGCGACCGCGTTCGGCAGTTTGTGGCTGTCGCATCATCCGGGTACGTCCAGCATGGGACGCCTGCTCGCGCTTGCGCTGTTCTGCACGCTGATCGGCGCAGTCGTTTTTCAACCTGTTCTAATGGGCAAGCCGCGCCCAAAGCGCGCTAACAAGAAAATCCAAGGGATTGACCGATGATCAAGCGAACTGCCGCATTGGCACTCGTGACCGCCAGCCTCGTTTCCGGCTGTGCGAGCGGACCCGACCGCAAACCCGGCGATCCGCTGGAACCGATGAACCGCACGATCTTCAAGTTCAACGATGCGGTAGACCGGACGATCGCCGTACCGGTCGCGAAGGGATATCAGAAGGTGACGCCGCAGCCGCTGCGCACCGCGATCAGCAACTTCTTCTCGAACCTCGGCGATCTGGGCAACGCCGCGAACAACCTGCTGCAACTGAACATCACCGACGCCACCGAAGACCTGATGCGCTTCGCGATGAATTCGACCTTCGGGATCGGCGGTTTGCTGGACTTCGCGACGCCGGCCGGGCTGCCGAAGCACCATCAGGATTTCGGTCTGACGATGGGCCGTTGGGGTGTGCCGGCAGGGCCGTATCTGGTATTGCCGCTGTTCGGGCCGAGTTCGGTGCGCGACGGACTGGGACGCGTGGTGGACGTGCGTTTCAACGCGCTGAACTACATCGAACCGGCATGGCGTAATCCGTTGTACGTGTTGCAGTTCGTCAGCGTGCGATCGGATTTGCTCGGCGCAACCGACCTGTTGCAAGCGGCGGCGCTCGATCCGTATTCGTTCGTGCGTGACGCTTACACCCAGCAGCGTAAATCGCTGTTGCGCGGCAAGAGCGGCGGCACGAACGCGCCGCTGCCGGATTACGGCGACCCGGGCGCCGACGGCGACAACGCGCCGTCGGGCGCAACCGGTGCGTCCGGCGCGGCTGCGGCAGGCGTGCCGGATTACTCCGATCCGGGCGATGCGGCAGCGGCACCGGCACCGGCTGGCGCAGGGGCTGGCGCAGCCGCCGCAGGCGGTACGGCGGCGGCAACGACCGCTCCCGCAACGGCAGCGCCCGCGTCGTCGGCGCAAGGCACGAAAGCCGCGCCGGCGCCCGACGCTTCGGCACCGGCAGCGCAATAAACCCGTCCGTGCGAGCGCCCAGGCGCTCACGCAAAAAAGGCCCGGCAAGCTTCGCTTGCCGGGCCTTTTTCATTCCCCGCTATGTCGACACACGCCCGACAACGCAGCTCAGTGCATCGTGTCGGCTTCTTCGTTGACGACGTCCGCTTGCGGCACCGGCAACGACGTTGCGCGATAACGCTCGAACGCTTCGTCGGCGTAACGGATGCGCGTGCGGCCATGCGGCGCCGGCTCGCCGTTCGCGTCCGAGATTGACGAACACCATCTTCTCGACCGTCAGAATGCTCTTGCGCGTGATCTTGTTGCGGACTTCGCAACGCAGCGTGATCGACGTACGGCCGAAGTGCGTCGCGGTCATGCCCAGCTCGATGATGTCGCCCTGACGCGCCGAGCTGACGAAATTGATTTCCGACATGAACTTGGTCACCACGCGCTGGTTGTCCAGCTGGCAAATTGCATAAATGGCCGCTTCTTCGTCGATCCAGCGCAGCAGGCTGCCGCCAAATAACGTGCCATTCGGGTTCAAATCTTCGGGTTTAACCCATTTTCTGGTGTGAAAGTTCATTTTGGTTATGTCCTTGAGCGTGTGCGCGGTCCGAAGTCTTATATAAGAGCTAGGGTTAACGCTGACATTGTACCAAATAAGGGTTTTCCCCAATATTTCAACCGCACAAAAATTTTAGGTACGGCGGACGTGCCAATGCATCCGGCGCGCAACGCGCGTCCGGAGCATCTCGAACGGAGTTCAGGAAATTAAGCGGGGGAGAAACGCAAAGCGCCTGCGCGGCCGAGCGCGCGGCGCGCCGCCAGCAGCGTCTGGTTAGCCGAGCGGGCGTCGCCGGCAAGCTGGATCAGCGGCACGATCTGCGACGGCTGACGCAGCAATTCGCGAAGAATTGGCAGGATCGCCGTGCGGCCGTCGTCCTGCAAACCCGCTGTCGCCGCCGACGGCAACGAGCGCCACGCCGGATCGACGATCGCACGGCAGACGGCAAACGGCACGCCCAGTTCAGCGGCAACCGTCGCGGCCAGATGCGACTCCATATCGACCGCCAGCGCGCCCGTCGCGCGGTGAAGCGCGGCCTTGTCGTCCGCGCCGGTCAACGGCACGGCGACCGCTGCGATCGCGCCGCGTCGCAGCTTCGGCTTCAACGCAGGAAACGACGAACAGGCGTTCGCGATCCGCTCGGTCCATGCGGGATCGGTCGGAACGCGTCCTGCGGGACCCTCGACCGCGTCGGCGACGATCAGCGCGCCCGGCAGCAGATCGGGCGCAAGACCGCCCGCCGTGCCGAAACTGACGATGCCCGCGCAGCCGCGCGCGGCCAGCGCACGCAGCGCCGGTTCGAGCAACGCGCGACGCGCCGCAAAAACCGTCTCGACGCCGTCACGATCGGCGCCCTCGCCGGCTGCAATCCGCGCCTCGAACGCCATCCCGGTCACGAAGATCACCGGATGCCGTCCGTCCGCGCGCGCCGTCGTGCCACGCCCGGATGCAGCCATCACGCTGTCGCTCACGTCAAATCCCGACCGTGACGCGCTTCACGCCGTCACGCGTCATGTTGCGGTAGCGCGCAAGCGCCCACAGCGGGAAGAACTTGCGGTAGCCGTGGTAGCGCAGATAGAACACGCGCGGAAAACCGGTTGCCGTGAACAGCGTTTCGTCCCACAAACCGTGCTCTTTCTGTTCCCGCTGAAGATAAGCGACACCCCGCGCGACCGCCGGATGATTCACTTCGCCGGTCGCCATCAGACCCAGCAACGCCCATGCGGTTTGCGACGCCGTGCTGGCCGCCTGCTCGTAGCCGCGATACTCGAGCTTGTAGCTTTCGCCCGCTTCGCCCCAGCCGCCATCGACGTTCTGGATCGACAGCAGCCACTGCGCGGCGCGCTTCATACGCGGATCGTCATGCGGCAGACCTGCGGCGTTCAGCGAACACACCGCCGTCCACGTGCCGTACACGTAGTTCATGCCCCAGCGGCCGTACCAGCTGCCGTCGGCTTCCTGTTCCTTCAGCATGTAGTCGAACGCCCGGCGAGCTGGTTCGCTGTTCGACGGCATTTCGCCCAGTTGGGCGAGCATCGACAGACACCGGCCGGACACGTCGGCGGTCGGCGGATCGAGCAACGCGCCGTGATCGGAGAACGGAATGTTGTTCAGGTAGTACTGGGTGTTTTCGGGTTCGAACGCGCCCCAGCCGCCGTCGCTGCTCTGCATGCCGACCACCCATTCGCGCGCGCGGGCAATCGCCTCGCTATCGGCCGTGGACTGCGTCAGGCCCGCCGCGCGGTTCATCGCCATCGCGACGACAGCCGTGTCGTCGACGTCCGGGTAATGCGGGTTTGCGTACTGGAACGCCCAGCCGCCAGGACGCACGTTCGGGCGACGCGAGATCCAGTCGCCGCGCACATCGAGAATCTGCAACGGACGCAGCCAGTCGAGACCGCGCACCGCCGCGTCCTGCGCACGCGGGTCGCCGGTTTCGAGCAACGCGTGCGCGGCCAGCGATGTATCCCAGACAGGCGAAAGACACGGCTGGCAATAGGCTTCGTCGTCACCGATCACCAGCAGCTTTTCGATCGACTGACGCGCGATTGCGCGGTTCGGGTGATCGGCCGGATAGCCGAGCACGTCGTACATCATCACGGCGTTCGCCATCGCCGGGTAGATCGCGCCGAGACCGTCTTCGCCGTTCAGACGCTCATCGACGAACGCAACCGCCGAATCGATCGCGCGTTTGCGGGTGGCTTTCGGGAACAGTCCGTCGATTGCGCGCAGCACCACGTCGACACCACGGAAAAACGCGAACCAGTTCTTGTCCTGATGCTCGGCGCGCGCGTTCAGGCCCATGTTGACCGGAGCGGCACGGAATACTTCGTCGATCCGCACGCGACGCGGATTTCGCCCAACCGGGCGTTTCGCGTTCAGCACCAGCAGCGGCACGATCACCGTGCGCGCCCAGTACGACACCTTCGACAGATGGAACGGGAACCACTGCGGCAGCAGCATGATTTCGACCGGCATCATCGGCACCGCGCGCCACGTGGTCGCGCCGAACAGCGCGAGCTGGATACGCGTGAACACGTTGACGTTCTCCGCGCCGCCGACCGCGAGAATGGCGTCGCGCGCGCGGATCATGTGCGGCGCGTCGGCCGGATCGCCGATCATCTTCAGCGCGAAATAGGCCTTCACGCTCGCCGACACGTTCATCGCGCCGTCGGTGAACAGCGGCCAGCCGCCTTCCGGCAACTGGATGCGGCGCAGATAGCGCGCAATTTTCTGTTCGAGTTCGAGGTTCGGCTCCTCACCGAGGTAATGCACGAGCAGCACGTATTCGGCGGGAATCGTGGCGTCCGCTTCGAGTTCGTACACCCAGTGACCGTCCGGCTGCTGCGCGTCGAGAATCGCCTCGGTTGCGCGCGCGACGGCGGCGTCGAGCGCGGCTTGCGGCGCAGCATCGGCGGCATCCGGCGACATCGCGTTCAGCAGATCGGCCTGAGCGCGATCGATCAGGTCGGCGGGCGTGGCGATCGGCGTGACGCCATCAAGCGGCGGGGTATGGGATAAGTCGTTCATCAGCGTTCCATCGGTTCATTCAGCAGCGCGTCGACGGCCTTCTGGCCGGAGCGGATCGCGCCTTCAATCGTTGCGGGCAGGCCGGTGGCCGTCCAGTCTCCCGCGAGCATCAAGTTGTTCCAGCGCGTGCGCGTGCCGGGGCGGCGCATTTCCTGATCGGGCACGGCCGCGAATCCGGCGTGCCGGTCGATCTCGATCTGCCATGACGGCATCGGCTCGACCGGCAGATTCGCCGCTTTCGCGACGTCGGCCCAGATCGTTTTCGCGAGTGTTTCGCGCGGCGTATCGATCAGCCGTTCGGCCGCACCGACCGTCGCCGACAACCGTCCATCGAACGAGAACAGCCAGTCGGCGGTGCCGTTCAGCAAGCCGGTTACCGTCGGCAAGACCATCGGCGGATCGATTGCGAAATGCGCGCTGACGGTGGTTGTCGATCGGTTCGGCGCGGTCAATCCCGGCACCAGCGTTTGTGCGACATCGCCCGGCACGGCCAGCACGACCGCTTCGCCGGGTTCCAGCACGATCCGTTCGTCGCCGGCATGCAAGGCCGCGACGCGGCCGTTGTCGGCGAATTCAAGCTGCTTCAGCGGCGACTCGAGCCGGATCACCGCGCCGCCGTGCTGCAACAGCCGCAACGCGGGATCGATGAAAGCGCTGCTCAGGCCGTTACGCGCGACCAGCGGCCGGCACGCCTGGCCGCCCATCGACAGCGTGTCGCGAAATACCGCTGCGATCAATTCCGCCGTCGCGTCGCGCGGCTCGACATTGACCAGCGCGAGCAGAAACGGTCTCAGCAGACGATCCCACACCGGCCCGTTGCAGCGCATCGTCTCGGCGACCGTGCGGCCGGTTTTCGCGAACGGCAACGGCGCGAGCGCCAGGTAATCCGTGGGCAGCGTATTCGGCACGCGCACCGACGCATCGAAAATCCACCACGGAAAGCGCCCCGGCGACAGCTTGATGGTCCAGCGCGCGTTCGTGGCGAGATCCACGAACGGATAAACCGCCTGATCCGGGCCGGTCAGTTCATCGCCCGATCCGATGATCCGCGTGAAATTCAGCGTCGCCGAATTGCCCGACAACATCAGATGATTGCCGCTATCGATCGTCGCGCCGAGCGCGCGGTCGTAATACGTGCGGCACCGTCCACCCGCCTGCGAACCCGCCTCGTGAAGCACGACCTGCGCGCCACGCCGCTGCAGTTGCACTGCGGCGGACAGGCCGGCCAGTCCCGCGCCGATCACGTGGACGCGGCGCGGCATCAGAAGAACGCGTGCCGGGCGACGATCCACAACATCCGGACGCGCGGCTTGCGGACCTTCGTGCGCGGCAGATCGAAGCCACGATCGACCGTTTTCTCCAGCAGACAGCGATACACGCCGGACATGATGCGCGGCGCGCGCACATGCGCACGCGAGGCGGCGTCCATGATCCGGTCGGCGGCGGCGAAATGCTCGCGCGCCCGTTCGACCAGCGTCGCGCACACGCGCGGCAGCGACGGGTCGTCGGCGATTTCGGTTGGACTCGTCGTGGCGATGCCTTCGCGGGCCAGCAATTCGCGCGGCAGATAGCAGCGGTTGATACCGGCGTCTTCGTCGATATCGCGCAGGATATTGGTCAGTTGCAACGCGCGACCGAGATGATGCGCGAGCGCAATGCCCGGCGCCTCTTCCATCCCGAATATCCTCACCGACAGACGGCCCGCCGAACTCGCGACGCGGTCGCAATACAGGTCGAGCGTGGCTTCGTCGGGCGCGCAAATGTCTTCGGTGGCGTCCATCGCCATGCCGTCGATCATCGCGTGGAAATCGTCACGCTTCAGCTGAAACGTGTGAATGTGCCGCGTCAACGCGCGCAGCGACGCGCGCGGCGCACCGGCGTAGCACGCGTCGATGTCGGCGCGCCAGCGATCGAGCGCAGCGTGGCGTTCGGCGCGCGGCAGCTCGCTGTCGGCGATGTCGTCGACAGCGCGGCAAAACGCGTAAACCTCGTACATCGCATCGCGCTGCGCGGCCGGCAAAATGCGCATCGCGAGATAAAACGAGCTGCCCGAAGTGGCGGCAGCTGCGTCGGTGTCGGTATGTGTATCGTCCACGACAAGATTGGGAACAGCCAAGACGATCTCCGCTTAAGGCGTTGGGAAGCGGTCTGGAGTCATGCCTACGCAAGGCAGGCCGCCCGCGCGCGCGGCACGCGCGAAAAGACCGGCAGGGATGCCGGAAACGGCCAAAAGTATAACAATCTTTGCGAGACAGCGTCGATTTGGGGGCAGTTCTGCGCCTGATCCGTCGACGTTAAGCGGCGTTTCGCCCCGATCGCGACGGGCGTCGGATCGGGCGAAACGCGGTGCGAAAACTCAGGAAAACGCGACCGAGCGGTTGCGCCCTTGCCGTTTCGCGCTGTAAAGCGCAGCGTCGGCTTCGTTGATGAGCACGTCGTAGGCGGGCATGCCGGTGCGCGCGGACGCCGCGCCGACGCTGGCCGTCACCGGCACTTTCGCGTCCTGCACTTCGACCGGCAGCCCGCCGATGGTTTGACGGATCTTTTCCGCCACCAGCATCGCGTCGTCGAGCGGCGTGCACGGCAGCAGCAGCGCGAATTCCTCGCCGCCGAAGCGGCCGAACACATCCTGCGCGCGCACCACTTCCGCGACCCGCTGCGCCATCACGCGCAACACGGCATCGCCGACCAGGTGGCCGAATTGATCGTTGATCTTCTTGAAATGGTCGAGATCGAACAGCAAAACCGACAGATCGCCGCCGTAACGCTCCCAGCGAATATATTCGTCGCGCAGTCGCGCTTCGAAAAATCGGCGGTTCGCAATGCCGGTCAGGCCGTCGCGGTCGGCGTATTCCTGCAGCTTCGCGACCGCTTCCTCACGCTCGCGCTGAACGATGCTGACATGCGTCACGTCGCAAATCGTCACGCAAACGGCGACTACTTCGCGCTCGCGCGTCAGCGGCATGAAGGTGCAATCCTGCTGCATGAAATCGACGCCGCCGGTGATGGGCCGGTCGTGATCGAACTTGAACAGGTACGGACGCTGTTCCCACGAACTGAACGCGAAGCTGCCCAGCGTGAACACGCTCTCGATCTTGCGGGCCAACCACACGCGCGGCAGTTCCGGAAAACTCGCGAAGATCGACTTGCCGACCACCTGTTCCGGCGACAGGCCGCTGTGATCCTGCATGAAGCGGTTCCACATCACCACGTTCATATCGCGATCGAGCACGAAAATCCCAAAACCGACCCGCTCGACCACCAGATCGCTCAACGACGCTGAACCGACATTCATAGGCTGACTACTTCTCCATCAGATGCTGGCGAGCAGCGCGTCGAGCGCGCCGTTCATATGGCGGATCGATTCCTCGGCCATCAGCATCACGAGATGCGCGCGGAAGGTTTGATCTTCCAGCGCAAAATTGACTTCGACCAGCAGCGCGACTTCCCATGCAAGCACGCCCGGCTGGAACACTTCTTCGAGCGACATCTCCGAGCCCAGCAGACCCGGCGCCGAAAACACCGGCGTGCGGCCCAGCTGGTCGAGAATGCACGACACGCACGCGCCGGTCAGGATGTTCGCGACGTCGTAGATCAGTTCCTGCTCGTTGACGGCGTTGTAAGCCGAACCGGCATACGGATCGTTCACGAGCGCGCACAACTGGCCGATGCCGTCACTGCGGCAGATCACCAGCGCCTCGCCCTTGATATCCGAGCGAAACCCCTGTCGCACCGCGCTGACATTCTCGCGAATACCGGTCATTTCGCGCAGCGCCTGCGCCGCGCCGTCCACCGGCACGACCCGCACGCGCGGCACCGACAGTTCGATGAAAGTATCGAGCAGTTGTGCAAGCCGCGTCGCCGCCTGGCCCATCGCAAGATTCGCGACTTCCTGGAGCGCGTCGCGCTGATCTTCCGTCAGATTTGCCTCAGACATACAACCCGTACTCCTTGAGAATGGGCAGTACCGCCTCGGGAGTGACCGGCTTGCCGATAAACGCGGCAGCGCCGAGCGCGCGCACGCGCTCCTGCGCGATCGGCTGGACATCCGCCGACACGACGATCACGAACGTGTTGAGATCCTCGTGCTGCATCGCTTCCAGGACCTGAAAACCGGTCATGCCGGGCATCGTCAGGTCGAGGAACATTACCGACGCCTTGCCTTGCCGGTACAGCGCAAGCGCCTCGTTGCCGTTCTGCGCATACGAGATCTCGACATCCCAATCGGCCGGCAGCGCTTTGGTGAGCACCTTGCGGGCAAGCAGCGAATCGTCGGCGATCACAATGGGCAGGGGCATGAGCATTCGGTAAACGGAGTGGTCTCGTTCAGGTTAACGGCGGGGTTTCTGGAAACTTGAATGCGCGTCAGCAACTTTCCGTGCGAATTGTGGAAACGGCCAGGTCGACCGGCTGACGAGACGATGTGCGCGGGGAAAGCCGCATCGGCGGGAATGCGTATTGCAGGCGAGCGGACGGCGCGCGCACTGCGGTGCGAGCAATGACAACACTGGACGGGCGCGACGGCGCGCGTGTCCGTTGAACGATGATGACCGGCATATTCAAAACCTACCCCGTAGGTGAATCTGCGCGGCAATGACGCTGGTGACGTCTGCTGCCGCCGCGGCTCGATTCCGCGAACGGCGACTCCATCGCACATCGCGTGCGTTACTGGGTGGCCCTCGCGGCAGATACGTCCGGGCATCGCGGACGCAATATTTGTCGTGCGAGCGATTTTCAAAGCAAACAATCGAAAAGGCAATCCGCCAAAACTGTATCGATGAATAAAAAAACACCTCATTGTTAATCATAGCGAGAGAATTTAATCCAACTATCTGGATCGAATTATGTTTTTATCCTTTTGTGTACGTTTGCGCTACCTGATTTGTCGCTACTTTGCCGCCACTGACGGGAATAACTACCGCAGGAGAGAAGTCCGCCGCACACGCATCGCAAACGTTACGGCCCCTGGCGTGTCGTATGATGGTCGAACGCAGCTTTTTCCGTTCCAGACGATCGCAGCGGCATTTAAATGACACCTGAACGGTCCGAATCACTCCAATCGAGCCGCCTTGCTTCCGCCCGCCAGGACGAGGCGCTGTTCCCGGTCGTGCCGGAACAGAACTTTCACGTGCGCCGCATCACGCTGGTCGCGTTGCTGATCGCGGCGGTCGTGTTGCCTTGCGTGTACGTCGCGGCGATGGCGTTCACCGATCTGCGCGCCCGCGAAGCCGACGCCACCGATATGACCTTGCGCACCGTCCGCGTCGCCGAAGAGCACGCGCTCAAGGTGTTCGACATGAACGAAGCGCTCGACGCGCGCGTGGTCGATCTGGTCCAGAACTACGACGACGACGGCATTCGCGCGCAGGAAGGCTTTATCCACGACAAGCTGCGGCAGATGGGCGGCGGCTATCCGCAGGTCGCGGCGGTGTCCGTGTTCAGTCACGATGGCGTGCTGATCGCCAGCAGCCGGTTTTATCCGGCGCCCGCCGTGTCGATTGCGGAGCGCGACGACTTCACGGGCATTCGCGACGGCAAGGTGCTCGAACATGTGTCGAAAGTGATGGTCGGACACGTCGCCGGCGAACTCGTCTTCAATACCGGCGTGCCGCGTCGCGCGAACGACGGCTCGTTCAACGGCATCGTGTCGGTCGCGCTGCGTCCCAGTTATTTCAACGCGTTCTATCGCGAACTCCTCGGCGGCACCGAGTCGCCGATGACGATGAGCCTGACACGCACCGACGGCGCGTTTCTCGCGCATTACCCGTCCGCGCCCAATCAACCTACGATGGTCGACGCCCATTCGCCGTTCGCCGACGCGCTGGCGCAAGGGCGTCGCGCGGGCGTGGTCAGGCAGCGCTCCACATTCGACGGCGAAAACATGATCGTCGCGTTCCGGCGTGTCGGTTCGTATCCGG
Source organism: Paraburkholderia sp. (assembly GCF_028283785.1). GTDB lineage: Bacteria > Pseudomonadota > Gammaproteobacteria > Burkholderiales > Burkholderiaceae > Paraburkholderia. The sequence goes on from NZ_JAPWKB010000005.1 coordinate 711,188, forward strand.
TCTACGTCGCGACGGGTTATCGCACGTCGGCGATCTGGGCCGGCTGGTACCGTCATCTGAGCGTGCTGATTCTCTCCATGTTCACGCCGTCGATCGTCCTGTGGTGCGTGATCTGGCTGTCGATGCGCCGTCTCGGCGCGGAAGAGGAAGCATGGGAACGCTGGCAGGCGGAAGCGTCGATGCGACGCTCGATCGAATCCGCATACCGCCAGTCGCGCAAGATGGAAGCGCTCGGCAATCTGGTCGGCAGCGTCGCGCACGACTTCAACAATCTGCTGATGATCGTCTCGACCAACGTGCAGATCGCGCGACGGCGCGGCGCGCCCGGCCTCGACCGCGAACTCTCGGCAATCGAACGGGCACTGAAGAACGGCCAGTCGCTGACGCGGCAACTGCTTGGCGTCGCGCGCAAACAGCCGCTACGCAACGAAACCGTCGCGGTCGAACGCTGGTTGCCGGGCTGCCGCGAATTGCTGCGCGCGTCGCTCGGCGCAAAAATTTCGCTCGTGATGGATCTCGGCACCGAAATGTGGTCGATGCGGATCGACGTCGCCGAACTCGAACTGTCGCTGATCAACATCGCCGTCAACGCACGCGACGCGATGCCGAACGGCGGCCGCTTCACCGTGCGCGCGAGCAACATCACGTTCCGCCATGAAGACGGCTTTCCGCTGACGGGCGATTTCGTCCAGCTTTCGCTCGAAGATACCGGCGTCGGCATGCCGCCGGACGTGCTGGCGCGAGCGTTCGAGCCACTTTTCACGACCAAGCCGAAGGGCATGGGCACAGGCCTCGGTTTGCCGCAGGTGTTTGCGTTCTGCGAGCGTTCCGGCGGCCTTGCCGCGATCGACAGCGCGATCGGCGCGGGCACGTCAGTGAGGATGTATCTGCCGCGCGCGGCCGGCGTGCCCGATGCCGAATTGCCCGCCGAACCGAACGTCGAGGACAACGCGCAACCGAACGGCCTGCGCATCATGCTGGTCGAGGACAACGACGAAGTCGCGGCGGGCACCGAAGCGTTGTTGCAGATGATGGGCCATCACGTCACGTGCATCTTCAACGCGGACACGGCGATGCGGATTTTCGACGACGCGCACGCGAAGCAGGCGCTGACCGGCGAGCCGCTGGGGTTCGACCTCGTGATCTCCGACATCCACATGCCGGGCATGATGAACGGCATCGATCTCGCGGAAGCGATCGAATCGTTCGAAAACCGGCTGCCGGTGATTCTCGTCACCGGTTATGCGGAAGAACTGGAACGCGCGCGCCACGTCGATGCGCGCGTGCTGTCCAAACCGTTCGATATCGCGTTGCTCGACAAGTTATTGCAGGGCATCCAGCGCGATCTTTCGCAAGCCAGCACGCATCCGGCGAGCTGAACGACGCTTTCCACACGTCGGCAACCCTCGTCATTTTGTAAAAGTGCGCCGTTCTGGTGCGTCTCCGACGCGAAAGCACGTCCGACAAACCCTGTTTTACAACGAAAGCGCTGACTGGCGGCGTTCGCGGCAAGCCCTGTCCGGCCGGGCGTCGCGCGGATTTTCGACGACGCGGCACGATCGTTGCGCGGGTGTTGTGCATGGAAGGCGGCGCGCCGTGCCCCGCCAGGCCAGCACAACGGAGACAGCCATGCGACACACCGTAATCGGTCTTTTCGACACGTACTCCCAAGCGGACGAAGCGCGCGACACGCTGGTTCAAACCGGCTTCGGGCGCGACACCATTGAATTGCAGGCCAACCCGGCGCACGCCGCTGGGACGATGCACGATCCGGCCGAACATGCCGGCGTCTGGGCGAATATCGAGCGTTTCATCTCCAGTCTGTTCGCACGTGAAACGCGCGTCGACGATGCCCGCCGTTATACCGATGCCGTGCGCGCCGGTGCGGTGCTGGTCTGCGTCAACGCGACCAGCGAAGCGCACGCGGAGCTCGCGCGGGACACGCTGCAACGTCTCGGCGCATCGGACATCGGCGAACGTCTGCCGGGCTGGGATGCGCCCGTCGAAGCGACACGCGAGCATTCGTTGCTCGATGAGCTGGGCTTGGGTGCGGTCACGCCGGTGCCGGGTGCAGCCACGCCGAGCGTGGTGCCGAACGAACCGCTGCAAGCCAGCCGTCCCGTGGACGCAGATCCGATGCTCGATGACGATCTGCTGAGCGGCGACCGTCTTGGATCGCGTCCGATGACAGCCAGCGAGCCGATCTCGCCGTCGAGGATCGACGACCCGATGGCCACGTCGCCGTTGATGGCCGACCCGCTGCGCGATCCGCTGGCGCCGATGACCGAACCGCTCGCCTCACGGCCCGCTGAGCCGGTTCCCGACGCCACTCCGGTCATCACGCCTGTGTCGCCCCTCGGCGATCCGCTGGTGGACCCGTACGCGCCCCGGATGGCGACCAACAATCCCGCTGCCGACGCAATTGCTGCCGGCAGCGTGCTGGGTGGCGGCGCGGTGATGCCGCCGCCGGTCGAAACCGTCCGCGAGACAGATCGTCCTTCGATGTCGATGGGATCGGCGAGCGCCGCGCGGATGGCAAACGCCGACACAATGCCGCCCGCCAGCACCGCGCCGAGCGGACGCGGCGCGACCTTGCCGGATGAATATCTGGAATACGAGGAAGACTTCCGCGGCCACTTCGACGATGCGTATGCCGCCGAAGGCTCGCGTTACGAAGACTACGTGCCCGCCTATCACTACGGCGCATCGATGGGCCACGACGCACGCTATAGCGACCGCGCGTGGGACGACGTCGAATCGGATGCTCGTCGCGACTGGGAAACCCGCGATGCAATGGGCACGGCTGGAGGCTCGTCGTGGGAACGCTTCAAGCTGGCCGTTCAGCACGGCTGGGAACGCGTGACCGGTCATCATCATCACGTGTAACGAAAACGCGGCGGCGTCCGACTGAAACCGGAAGCCGCCGCGTGGCACGTGCTTACTGCTTCGGACTCAAGCCGCCGTATGCATCTTGACCCAGGCCACGTATTTGTCGACGAAACCTTGCAGGAATTTGCGGGTGTCGTCGTTGATGATTTTGCCGGACGCGTCGATCGCGTCGGGATTGTGCTTGATGAACATCTCGGGCTGACCCAGCGTCGGCACATCGAGATAGGCGAGCACGTTGCGCAGATGCGACTGCGACAACGCCGTGCCGACCGCGCCGACCGACGTCCCCGCAACCGCGCCGGGCTTGCCACCCCATGCGCTTTGCCCCCACGGACGCGAACCCCAATCGATCGCGTTTTTCAGCACGCCGGGCATCGAACGGTTGTATTCGGGGGTTACGAACAGCAGGCCGTCGGCGGCGGCGATGCGCGCCTTGAAATTCAGCGCCACTTCCGGATAGTCGGCATCGTAGTCCTGGCTGTACAGCGGCAAGCTGCCGATGTCGAGAAACTCAAACGAGAAATCCGCCGGCGCGAGCGAGATCAGCGCCTGGGCAAGTTGCCGGTTGAACGAGTCGCGGCGCAGGCTGCCGACGACGACGGCGATGTGATAAGCCATGGTTCGTGTCCTCTGGTTGGGCGCGTGGCGCGCAGAAAGTACCGCCCGTTCATCATAGGCAATCGACACCAAATGCGCCCGTTCGCTGCTCGTGACGCGCCTGCGAGCCTTGATGCATGGGCCGCGGAGGCCGAACGGTGGATAACTTGCCCGATGCCAAAGTTATCCACAATTTTTCTGAATAACCTTGTGGATAAGTGGGAAATTTGTCTTGTCTATCAACACTGTTGTCGCAATTACGAGATTGTGAGCAATCGTCTGTTGGATAGCGCTCAAAAGCCACGACGGAAAGCGCTCCGCGCAATGCGTGGTTTTGCACTGAAGGAGGTGTGACGATGAACGATCCGAAAACCACTGGACGCACGCCCGACCACGCCGGGAAGGCACAGGACGAACGATTCGGCGCGCGCACGGGTGAAACACCGCGCTCGCTGGAGCCGCCCGGCGGAGAAATGGCGAAAGAAGGTACGCAAGCCGACGCGTCGCACGGCTCGGGCGAACTGTCCGCGCGTGGCAAGGAGGTCTGGCGAAAAGGTGCAGGACTCGACGGCGGCGGTCGCGAGAACGAGCGCAAGAAGTGACGGTAACGATGCGAGGTTTCGCGTGATTTTCAGCACGCGCAACCGCGTTTGACGCCGGTCGTTGCGCCGGAGTCCAAAGCAAAAAAGGGCGCCTCAGGCGCCCTTTTTCATGATGCTTTCGCTGCTGTTGATTCGGTTTGCTTAGTTACCGAAAAACACGTTGCAGTACGAAGCCGGGCCCGAGCACTTGTTCGAGTCGGCGGCGTGAGCGACGCCCGACACAGCGGCAAACAGGGCGGCGGTAGCGATCAGGGCGGTCAGAATGCGTTTCATGGTGTTGTCCTCAATTCGGCGTTTGTCTGCGATCGGTGTCGATCGGATGGGCGAAGAATACCGATCCGATGTGCTGACAAACATAGCGAAGTGCGGAAGACATCATCTCAATCGACGCAATAATGGTTTTCTCACCAGTTTTGCCTCGATCGCTACGGGCGAACGTACGTAGTAGCGTTGCCCGATATCCGCCGATCGGCGAATTTTTCATCTATATCGAAAATCGCAATAATGATTTACGCAAATCACGGCTAATCGCCGTGAGTACGGTTTATCGTTCGCCGGGCGGCGTCGAACGATAGCGCTCGAAAAACGATGCGTGCGACGAATCGTCGACGCCCTCGTGCGGCGTGGTACTGGCGGGATGTTTGGCGAGTTGCGCTCGCGGGCGGATCGGGCGTGACTGGAAGTTGCCGCCGCAATTCGGGCACACATTGCGCAAGCGCGTCAGCGCGCAAACCTCGCAAAAAGTGCATTCGTACGTGCAGATCATCGCGTCGGGCGCGTTCGGCGGAAGCGGCTTGCTGCACGCTTCGCACGACGGTCTCAGTTCAAGCATCACAGGCTCCGTGCAGGGTGACGCGCGCGGATGCGCGCGTCGGCTGAGCCAGTGTAATCAGACGGCGCGTCGCCGGGATGCCAGGTTGGCATCAATCCGTGCCAGCGCGCCGCTGCGACCTGCGGCGCTCAGGTGAGCATGCCCCACAGCACCAGCGTCAGCCCAAGTCCGACGACCGAAACAATGGTCTGCAAGATCGACCACACGAAAACCGTCTGCTTCAGTTGCAGCCCGAAGTATTCGCGGACCATCCAGAAGCCCGCGTCGTTGACGTGGCAGAAGAACACCGAGCCTGCGCCGATCGCGAGCGCCATCAGCGAGTTATGCGTCGTGCTCAATCCGGCGACGACCGGCGCGACGATACCGGCGGTCGTGGTGGTGGCGACCGTTGCCGAACCCGTCGCCTGACGCAACGCGACGGCGATCAGCCAGGCGAGCAGGATCAACGGCAGATGCGAACCGACGGCGATCTTGCCGATGGTGCCGCTGATGCCGGCGATCACCAGCGTCTGCTTCAGGCCGCCGCCCGCGCCGATCGTCAGCAGCAGCGCGGCGATCGGCGGCAAGCTCTTGCGCAGAATGCCGCCGACGCGATCGCGCGCCATCCCGCGCGACCAGCCCAGCGCGACGATCGCGAACAACACGGTCAAACCCAGTGCGATCAACGGTTCGCCGAGGAAGTTGAGCGCGTCGAACGCGAAGGTTTCCGGCTTCAGCGCCAGTTTCGCGACCGTGCGACCCAGCATCAACACGACGGGCAGCAGAATCGTAATCAACGAAATGGCAAAGCCGGGCGGCTCGGCGGCGTCGTCTTGCGTCGAAAACAGCTTCGACATTTCTTCCGGTTCGACCACGTGCATCCGCTTCGACAACCACATGCCGTACAGCGGCCCGGCGAGAATCACAGCGGGAATCGCGACCAGCAAACCGAGTCCGAGCGTCAGGCCGAGATCGGCATGCAATGCGCTGACAGCGATCAGCGGACCCGGATGCGGCGGCAGCAGTGCATGCAGCGTCGTCATCCCGGCCAGCGCGGGAATCGCGATGCGCAAAATGGGCTGTTTCGAGCGGCGCGCCATCACGAAGATGATCGGCACCATCATCACCAGACCCACTTCGAAGAACAGCGGCATGCCGATGATGATCGCGACCAGCGCCATCATCCACGGCAAGGTGCGAGGCGTCGAATGATCGAGGATGGTCGAGACGAGCCGGTCGGCCGCGCCGGATTCGGCCATCAGCGCACCGAGCATCGCGCCGAGCGCGATGATGATGCCGACGTCGCCCAGCAGCGCGCCCGCACCTTTGCTGAATGCGCCCGCGACCGCTTCGAGCGGCAATCCGGCAGCGAACCCGGCGGCGAACGTGCCGACCAGAATCGACAGGAACGGCGCAAGTTTCAGCGCACTGATCGCGACGATGATGATCACGAGTCCGAGGACGCACGACAGGATCAGTTGCGTGTCGTGGGGCGCCCACGGCATGAGTGTGGTGGTTGGATGCACGATGTTGTTTCGGTCCTTCTGTTCTGTTCGGGTGGCGAGCGCACGTCTCCCGCGCGCGGGTGCGGCAGATTGTAGCGGTGGCGGCGGCTCCGGCGCAGCGACATGAGCAAGCGGCCTCGCGAAACAACGTAGTCGAGCGTGATTTGCTTATGCGAATTTATCGGTTCGCGACACTGTGGCAGCGGCTTATCGTTCGATTCAACCGGTCCGCTCTAGCGACCGATCTTCTTTTATAGCTGCCACCATGTCCGATACTTTTACGTTGAATCGCCGTTCGTTCCTCGCGCTCGCGAGTGCTTCATTCGCCGCGCTCGCGGTGCCGTCGCTGCCGGCATTTGCCGCGTCCGATCCGACTTCGCGTCCGAAGGAATTGCGGATCGGGTATCAGAAAGCCGCCAGCACGCTGGTTCTACTGAAGGCGCACGGCACGCTGGAGAAGCGGCTTGCGCCGCTCGGGATCGCGGTTAAGTGGACGGAGTTTCCCGCTGGTCCGCAATTGCTCGAAGGGCTGAATGTCGGCGCGATCGATTTTGGCTACGTCGGCGAAGCACCGCCGGTGATCGCGCAGGCGGCCGGCGCGAATTTCGTCTACACCGCCTATGAAATTCCGACGCCGCACGCCGAAGGCATCCTCGTGCCACAGAATTCGCCGATCAAAAGCGTCGCCGATCTGAAGGGCAAGAAGATTGCGCTGAACCGAGGATCGGATGTGCACTGGTTCGTGGTCGCCGCGCTCGAAAAAGCCGGCGTTCAATACGCCGACGTTCATCCGGTATTTTTGCCGCCGGCCGATGCGCGCGCGGCGTTTGAAAGCGGATCGATCGATGCGTGGGCCGTGTGGGATCCGTTCCTCGAAGCGGCGAAACGACAGACCCAGGCGCGGCTGCTGACCGACGCAGAGGGTATCGCGAGTCATCATCAGTTCTTTCTGAGCGCGCGACCGTACGCGGAAAAATATGGCGACGTGCTGGCTGTGGTGATCGACGAGGTCGGCAGGGAAGGGGCGTGGGTTCGCGGGCATTACAGCGAAGCCGCCGCGCAACTGGCGCCGATTCAGGGTTTGGACGCGAGTGTGATCGAGACGGGCTTGCGACATTACGCGCACATCTACAAACCGGTCGATGCGACCGTGCTCGCGGAGCAGCAGCGAATCGCGGATGCGTTCGTGAATCTGCGGATCATCCCCGCGAAGATCGTGACGAAGGATGCGGTGCTGGTGGCGAAGGGGTGAGGGTGCTTTTTTGAGGCTGTTTTTACGCGCGCGCCTTTGACGACGCGGGCGCGTTGATGCGTTGCTTTGTGCGTTACGCGAAGAGCGCGTCGACGTTTTCCGGCGGCCGACCGATCACCGCACGTCCGTTGCGCACGACGATCGGTCGCTGCATCAGGATGGGATGACTGGCGATGGCTTCGTAGATTTCGGCGTCGGTGAGTTTCGGATTCGACAGGCCGAGTTCCACGTAGACGGTTTCAGTGTCGCGCACCATCTCGCGAACGGAACAGCCGAGAAGCGCGTTCAACGCTTCGAGTTGTGTAACGGTCAGCGGATGCTTCAGGTATTCGATGACTTCGACGGGCTCGTTGGCCTTGTTGTGTGAGGCGATGACGTCGAGTGCCCCGCGCGATTTCGAGCAGCGGGGGTTGTGGTAGAGGGTGATCATTTTTTGGTGGGTGCGGTTGGAGGTGTTTTGGGGATTGTAGCGGCGGGGGAGGGTGGATGTGGTGTGCGGTTTGATTGGGGGAGGGGCTGGGGTGATGTTTCTTATATATTTTTGTTTTTTGTGATGGTTTTTATGGTTTTTTTGATGAAGGGAGTGGGGGAGAGGATGTGTTGGTGGGTTTAGCGGGTGTGGGGCTCGGCGCCCGCGGGGGAGTGTGAGGATCTGTTCCAACGCCTGTCGAAACCTCAAGTTTGGTGGGTCAACGATGAGGCGGGCGAGTGTGGTCGGGGTTGTTGACGATGCCGATGGGTGCCTCGGAGCTTGTGTTGGTCCCGATCACGTAGTCTCTTGATTGCCGGGTTTTCAGTGTGAGGTCGAGGTGGCATCGGTGTGCTGATCGGCGGTAGCGTTAAACGAAGTCGCAGGCGGAGATTGAACCGGAGGCTCGGCGCCGGGAGGCGTGCGGTTAAGCAAGCACGCCGAATGCACGGACGGTTTATGAGCTGGCACCGCGTCCTATCGTAGCCGCGCTACTGTCGAATCGGCATCAGATCAACTTGTGATCGTTTGAACGCCTGAGTCCCAATGCGATCCGCTGTTGCCGCTGTTGCCGCTGTTGCCGCTGTTGCCGCTGTTGCCGCTGTTGCCGCTGTTGCCGCTGTTGCCGCTGTTGCCGCTGTTGCCGCTGTTGCCGCTGTTGCCGCTGTTGCCGCTGTTGCCGCTGTTGCCGCTGTTGCCGCTGTTCGAGCGCCCGGTCGCGCCCGGGGCGGGGCGCTCAGTTTATGCGCATAAAGACCACCTCACCTTCGGTTGGCAGCGAAGTGAATGTAGCGCAGGTCACGCCGTCACCCCCAAGTCCCAAAATTCAAAAAAACCGGGTGCCCAGACTCGGCGAGCCCAGATTTCCAAGAAAGAGATCGCTTCGCCGAATCCCGAGGCATAGCACGCAGGGCAAGTCCACGTTACAGCGCGTCGCACATCTTGCCGCGAACCACACCGTCAGCATTCAATGGATTGAGCTCATCGCCAGCATCCTCATCTGACTCAATAAGCGCGCACGCGCCTTATCTCCTTTCCCCTGCGCTCCCGCCCAGCTCACCACTCAAGCACCTTTATGCGCATAAACCTTAGCCGAACGGTCTAATTTAAACGCAAAGAAGACAATTCAATTGAATTTCAAATTCAGCAAGGTAAAATCCAGCAGCGGATAAAAAGAGGAGGTGAAACTTGGCTGCAGAAATCATCGCGGTAACGCAACAGAAGGGCGGGGTAGGGAAGAGCACGATCGCGATGCATCTCGGCGCCGCTTTTCACGAGCGCGGAAAACGCGTTCTGGTTGTCGACGCCGATGGCCAAAACACCTTGGTACATTGGGCCAGCGCGTCGTCGGACGGAGATTCGGGGATTCCGTTTCCTGTCGTCAATCTCTCCGAGGCTGGCGGCCAGATCCATCGCGAAATCAAGAAGTTCGTCGGGGACTATGACATCATCGTCGTCGACTGCCCGCCGTCTATCACCGAGAAGGTGTCAGGTGTTGTGTTACTCGCCGCAACCGTTGCCGTGATTCCGACGTCCTCGTCGCCCGCCGACTACTGGTCGAGCATAGGACTGGTGAAACTTGTTCAGCAAGCACAGGTCATGAACGAAGACCTTCGGGCCGTATTCCTTCTCAACAAAACGGAAGAGAAGCGCATGCTGACACGCGAACTTAAGCGCGCCCTCGAAGAACTCGGCTTCCCGCTTCTCAAAACCCAGATTCCCACGCGCGAAGCGTACAAGCAGGCGATGGCTCTCGGCCAGACCGTTTTGCAGATGAACGATCGCGGCGCGAAGCTGGCGAGTCTCGAAATTCGCGCGTGCGCGGAAGAGATCGCAGCCTTGCTCCCATGAATTTATGCGCATAAAGATAGGCCCCTGAATGAAACCCTCTCAATTTGCCAAAGGCTTCCAGGCGCGTCCGGACACCACGAGTAGCGAGAAGCGCACGGCGCTAGACCGCCTGAATGCCATCGATGGACTAGTTAAAGATGCGCCCGCACGCGCAGAGCCTACCGGCCGTTCCAGTCAGCCGGCGGAGCAAACCTCGGCACCGGAAAGCGATGCGCTCGATCTGCCGAACGAATCCGCTGAATATCGCGCGTGGCGTATCGAACATGGATATCGTCCCGGGCAGGTGATCGAACTTCCACTGAAGACCATTAAGGCAAGCCCGTTCAATCCGCGCCACTTTTACCTGAAATCGTCGATTGCCGAACTCGCGGTGAACCTCGCGAAGCAAGGCCAGCAGCAGGCGATTCACGTCATTCCCGATTACGAAAACCCGGGCACCTACTTCGTCAGCGACGGCGGCCGACGTGTCCGCGCGTTGAAGGAAGCCAACAACGAAACCGTCAAGGCGATCGTTATCGATCTTCCGATCGGTCTTCAGAGTTACAAGCTCGGCTACGACCTGAACGTCCAGCGCGATTCGCAGACGGTTTTCGATAACGCCGTCGTCTGGAAACGATTCCTCGAGGAGCGCCATTTCCAGAGCCAGAAGGAACTGGCCGAGCACCTTGGCCTCGATGAATCGACCGTCGCCGTTGCGATGTCCATCGCGAAGTTGCCTGAAACGGTGATGCAGGAAATGGTCGCTCGCACCGATCGATTCGGCTCGAACATGGCGTATCAGGTGGGCCGTTATCATTCGGCGCGCGGCGCCGACGCCACGCTACGGCTGATCAACAAGATCGTCTCCGACGATTTGAGCACACGCCAGGTCGCCGATATCGTCAAAGGCCGGGTAAGCGCGCAGGAAAGCGTCAAACCGGTTGGGCGTCAGCGTTACGCCCAACGCCTCGACATCAAGATAGAAGGGGTGTCGGTTGGTGATTTGAAGTCTTACGGCGATGACCGCATCGAACTGCGGTTGAAAGGACTGTCTCGCGACAAACGCGACGACATTCTGCGCCAGATCGAAAAGATGCTTTTGCCGAAGTAACGTTGCCAAAACAGGTCGGCGCCCATTGCAGGCGCCGACTTTCAACCGATTCAGACTGCGCGCGACTGGCTCAACGTGAACGAGAGCAGATCGCCGTCAGTCGGTTCACCCCACGTCTTCCGGGCCAGCCAGTCGAAGAATGCCGTTTCGGCCAACTTCGAATCAAGCCCGCGACGGCGCCAGTCATCGCGCATATGCGCGCCCAGATCCGGCAGTTCGTCTTCTTCGAACGATTGACGCGCCACATCGCGCTCTGCGTCGCCCTGTTCCTCATACAACGCGCGCGCCTCTTTGCGCCGATACGCCGAGTACTCGCCCAAAAGCCGCGCTTTCAGATCGTCGGCGGGCGCCGCCGGCGCACCGACTCGCGCGGCACCCGGTGCGGCAGGCAACGCTTCGACCGGCGGTGCGTAGCCCTTCTTCAGCGCGTCCTTGAACAACGCCGGCGCGCTTCTGACCGGCGGCAACGACGTGCTGCGCATCCGTTGCTCGGTCATCTGCAGCGCCGCGCGGATGCGATTCTCCTCACTGTCCGCGTAGAGCGTCTGCGCCTCTTTCAGCGGAATGCCGATCTTGACCATACGGTCGACCAGCGTGCTGTCGAACACGTTCGGATGCTCGTCGAGGGCGAGCATCGGCTGCTTGCGCTCAGTGACGCGAAACTGGATTTCAGCGACACGTCGACCTTCGCGATGCTCGATCAATTCGACGAAAATATTCGTCACCGCGTTCACTTCGGCGATCGCCGGACGCAAGTAATCGCGCTTGAAATATTTATATTCGCGCTTCGCTTCGTCGCCGGCTTCAGTGTCGGGCGTGCCGGACAGAATCGGGCGCCACCATTCCCACGCCTCGCGCATCGTCAGATGACTCGGATTGGTCAGGTATCGCACGCAGATTTCGTATAGCGCGAGGCCGGCGCTACTGCGCAGCTGGCTTTGAAACTGGAGGCTCAACCGCGCGTATTGGACCGGATCGAGCAACTTCTTTTTGATCTTCGGCGCGAACGAAAACTCCACCCAAACGCGGCGAGTGGTCGGATCTTCGAGAATTTCGGCGTCGGCGATCAGCGTGGAAATGCCCCACTTGCGCCCGGGTTTCTGGCTCGACGTGCCGGTACTCCACTCCACCTGGACCGACACCATGCGTCGCAAGTGTTCTTTGACGAGGGCCGTGTCGTTCGAATCGAACGCGGAGTTCGCGACGATGTCCGACAGAAGTGCTCTATAGGTGTCGCCGGATTCATCCGCCTGCTGCGCGACCGCCAGCAGCACGTTGAACAATTTCCGGGTCAACAATGTGATTTTGCCGCTCTTCGGCTGAATCGCAATCGCCTCGACGGCTTTGCGCAATTCAGCGGTGCTTGGCGTCACCACATCGGTTTTCTTTGCGCGTTTAGTAGCCATGCGTCAGGTCGAGGATGGATTTCGCGAAAGGATACCGGCTGCGGTGAAGCGCGTCTATAGCGTGGATCTCACCATCGCCGGTGATTGCGACTGACGAATCCCAGCTCACCTCCACTGACTCCCGAAAACCCTCACCCGTCATGTTTTACGCCAGGTTCGCGGCATCGTTGCCCATCGCGGGACACCCCAAAATGCCCCGATTTTGACGGCGCAGTTAACGGGGAGCTAAGTCTCCCGAATTCCCTCACCTTAAAAATTCCGATTTTCAGGACGTTTGATCGACGAAAGGACCCGACGTGGTCCGCGATGTCGATTTTTGCTCGTACGGAACATCGAAGGGCCGATCGGCGCTTGCTACATTGCCCCAATCCCAAACCAGGGATCTGGCGACTACGCGCAACAGCGTTTTCCTGGCAGCCGGGTCCTTCGACGCTCGGATCGGCTAGATCAGGGCCACAGCCAGCCCGCTAGCCTCTTGCATGACGATCCACAAGGCACGAACAGGGCCGAGCCGCCGCCGGCAGGTACACCGCCTCCGCACGCACGCCCATTGGGGGCACTCGATCTGCAGAATCCGAGTTCGCCGCTGTTCCAAGGGATCGCTGAGCCGCCACCAAACTACATGAGCGCGGTCACCCGAGATCATCCGGCGCATCGCGCCGTTCCGCTGAAGCCACTATTGGTCCCGAAAAGTCTCACCTTCGACGTCCACCAAGGCCCGTCCGACCATTGCTCAAGCCAATCCAGCCCGAAATCCGCCCGTTTTTCGTTCCCGAAAACCCTCACCTTTACCCCTCGAACCGCCTCGAGATCCTGTCCACAACGGGCGACCAACGCCTCCCGAAAACCCTCACCATTCGAATTCAACATGAGAATATCCAATCGTTTCAGCCACTTGGAAGGCACATCTCAAGCAGTGCGCAAAAAGATATGTCCCGAATTCTCTCACCTTAATGTCTGATCGATCGTCAGGTGAGTGTCCCTCACACGCGTTTCGCACTCTCCCGAATATCCTCACCTTCAGTCGCAGTTCCATTTGGTGTCTTCGGGCGGAGCGGCCCTAACCACGGGCGTTTCCGGGCAGCTGGAAGCTGAACCAACGCCAATTCACCCCGCAAAACGCTGCCAAAAACCTTCCGAATACGCTCCTGAAAAAGCTCACCTGAGGCATTCAAATGTCCCATCGAAGCCCGAATTCGTCGTCAGCAACCGCATCTCCCGAATTCCCTCACCTCATCACTTCGGGGCCAACCCCTCGCGCCGCACCCGCTACCGCGCGCCACTCAAGACAGACCTCAGCTCCCGAAAAACCTCACCTCAACCCATCGATATCGCCAAAACGTCGATAAAACGGCACTCGTGCCCCGAAAAACCTCACCTTCGAATGTCATTTCGTCCCGAGATCGCTCACCAATGCTCAAAAAAGCATCACTCCGACCGCCAAAACCACCTCAAAAGCCCTTCCCGAACCCTCTCACCCGCTCCGATTCATTGCCTGTCCCCCAAATCCCGCGTTCTCGGGGCTTAGCGCGACGCGAAGCCCCGAAAAACCTCACCTTTGCCAGGAGGGACTTTTTCAGCGGCTCCCGAACCCGCTCACGTTCTGTCCTGCACCCACTCACCGACGCCCCCGAACCCCATCACTGCACCATCCCGCACAATCTCACCACCCCTCCCGTAAACCTTCACCTGACCGCCCGGAATCCCTTACCAGGTAAGGCTGAGCGGTGGCGTTAACGTTTTTAACCTAGGTTCAAAGGTGTTTACTTTTACTACTCTCTACACGCGCCCCGCGAGCTCTCCGAGAAAAGCTCTCCACCCCCACCCATCTCTCCACCTCTCTTCGTGAAACAACTGCCAAAATTTGCTCACCAGCAAAAACTGCTTTGCAACCAGTTACTTACGTGCCATTCTTCGCTTTGTTTCACGAACGTTTGTCGCTTTGAACAGCTACGAGCGACGAAATCACCCCATGCGGCATCAATCCAGAACACGTCGCATCTGATTTCGATAAAACGTAGTATTTGATACGTAAATTGTTATGATTCGCCCAACTACGATCCGTATGAGGGAAAAATGAACCTGGACGATGAACGCCGCGCCATTCGGCAAGAACTCGAAGTCATGCGCGAAAACGGCGCGCGTCGACAGGAACTGTCGCAACACGCGTGCAAGCGCCTGTTTTTCGACCTCGGTATTCGTCCGTCGATGGCTGCGGTTCGCGATCTCACCCAAACCGGTAGCGCGAGCGACATTCCTAAAGACATCGACAATTTTTGGGAACGGATCCGCACCGCGTCGCGCGTAAGAATCGGCGCGGGAAATATTCCCAAAGTACTGGAAGACCGCGCGGGCGAATTGCTGGGTGCGTTGTTCGAGGAAGCGCTGAACCACGCGCGCACGACCTTCGACGACGACCGGTCGGATATGCAAAGACTCGTCGCCTCAGCCGACGAAGAAAAACGCGAAGCCGCGATCCGTCTTGAAGCATCGGATGAAGCGATCCGGCGCAGCGACGCGCGCGCCGACGCTGCGTGGGAAAAAGTCCGCCAGCTGGAAACCGAACTTGCGTCGATCCAGACTCACGGTTCGGCGCACCACGACGGCTTGCAAGCCAGCGTTCGTCGACTCGAGGCCGACAACGAGGCGCTGCGCAAGCGTTTGGATACCGAACAGGCGACCAATGCGACGCTGCGCGACCGGATCGACGGCTTGCACACGGAAATGCGCAAAGGCGCCGAACACTATGCGCAGCAGATCAAGGACGCCGTCGCCGAAGCCGAACGGCGCGTGAAGCCGATGCTTGTCGAACTGGATTCGTTGCGTGGTATGGCCGCGACCTATCAGTCGGGCGTGCGTGACGCGAGCCGCAAGGAATTCGACTTTATTCAGCAACTTGCCGCAGCGAAAGCGCGCGGCGATCGTCTGGATGCGCTGAACCGCGAGCAATCGGATGAACTCGACGCGCTGAGCAAGGAAGTCGTCGAACTGCGCGAGCAACAAGGCGTCGATCCGGACATCGCTACGCTGTTGTGCGAGTTGGCAGGATCTGGCCGCCTGAAACCGGACGAGTTGTCCGCGATCGGGACGACGCTCGACGGCCATGTCACGTTGCCGCTGCGGTGTCCGAAGTGTGAGGAAGGTGAGCCGGAGCTATCGACGGTCGATCACCAGTTTGAATTGCAATGTCCGGAATGCGAGCATTCGTCGGGCGCCGGGCAATCACGGCTGGAGGCTGTCACGCGTTTCCTGTCATCGCAGACCGCGTCTGCAACAGCGTAAAGACGTTTTGGCTTGCCGCATCATCAGACAGAATGCGGTGAGCCGATGCAGGATCACGAAGGTGAGTGTTTTCGGGGGGTGAATTGATCGCGTTTGCCGCCCGTCAACGCTGTGCGGGTTACGCGATGCCAGCGTTGAGATCTTCTTCCTCGGTCAGATCCTGCTGATCGTTCCAGGTTTTCCACGCCCGATGCAAGCGGTTCGACGACACGGGCTGAACGAATCCCAACCACTGTCCAACCTGTTCCGGTTCGACACCGTTCTCGAACAACTCGGCCGCAAATGTGTTGCGCAGTGTTTGCGGACTGGCGCGAGATTCCCGCAATTTCGTGACACCGGCTGCATCGACGAGCGCGTCGATTGAGCGAAGCATCGTTGCCTTGTGCATCGGACGACCGGACGGCGCTGCGGGAAAAACCAGATTGCCCGCCAGTTCGGTCAAACGACGTTCGGCCAGCCATGCATCCATGATCGCAATCGCAAATTGCGACAGTCGGGTCCGACGCGTCAACGCGGGATTCGCCGATTCCACCGTCACCCAAGCCGAACCCGGATTCAAGCAACTAACCGAGATCGACGCCGCTTCGCCGGTTTTCAAACCGCCGCCTAAAAAGACAGCAATCAGTGCACGGTCACGACGTTCGCGCCAACGTTGGCCGGGCGAAAGATTCGTCACGGGCGAGAACAGATGCGCGACCAGCAACGCGCGTTCGGCGCTAGTCAGAAAGCCGGTTGGCTCATTATCGCGAGCGTTGCGCCACGCGGCTTCGCCGTCTTGCGCGATAAAACGCGCGGGATTCGTCGACGCAAGTTCAATCTCGCGAACGTGATCGAGCACCCGCTCGATCAAGCGCAAGTATCTGACCCGTTGCGGTTTTTTTATCTCCAGTCCGCTGACGAAATCGGCGATCGTCGGCATGTCGACGCTGATCAGATGCTTGTTTCTCAGGGTTAGCCAATCGAGAAACTGACCCCACTGCGCGCGATAGACATCGGCGGACGATTGACGAAAACTCTGTTTCGAGAGCCAGGCGTCGAACGCGATGCGAGGATCGCGTCGCCAGTCTTCCCGTTCGCGATCGAACAGGTCGCCAGCGGTCGAAGTGGGCCCGGCAGGATTGGACGTGGACATCGGCATTTTCCCCGTTAGTTGCGACTAACGATTGTACTATCCGCCCCAGGCGCGCAGGCGACGTTCACCGCGATGACGCGAAGCAGCGTCCGATGCCGTGCGCGACGCAGCGGCCGCAGCAGCAATCTGCGCATCTTCATATGCGGATGCCGCGAACGAAAAAACCGCAGGCAGCGCATTCGACGCGCCGAAATCCACGAGCTCGTCCGTTTCCGGATAAGGAAGCGCCGAAGGCCGCTGAAACAGGCCGAGCATCGACGCTTCGTAGCGGCTGGCAAAGCCGAGATCCGCGAGTGCTTCGGCCTCGATTGCGTGCAGCAGACGCCAGGTCAGCGGAACCTGCTGCGAGATATAACGCCCGGCAATATCGCGGACAATTTGCTGCAGATCGCGCGCAGCGGTTTGGAAACGCCGCGCGGCAAGCGCCCGGTCGAGGGTCGGTTCGTACACGTTCGGCTCCGGTTTTGATCTGCGTATACTGTACAAACATACAGTGTTTGACGCAACCTCGTCCGTTCGGCCTACGTGCCGTTCATCGACGCTTCAGCCGTGAATCACCACCAGTAACGCCCGCGCTTCGCCTTTGCCCACATTGCGGATCGCATGCGGCTCGTCGGCGACATAGCGTGCGGTGTCCGCGGCTTTCAGACGCTTCGTCGTGCCGGCCGCCTCGACTTCGATCGATCCTTGCAGCACCGTCAGATGTTCACGCGTGCCCGGCTCGTGCGCGTTGGAGACCAGCGCGCCACCCGCCTGCAAGGTCAATTCGTACCATTCGAACTTGCCCGCCAGTTCGATCGGCCCCCACACGCGCAACTGATACTTGGCATCGTGTCCGCTCAAGGTCGGAATTTCGTGCGGCCCGGCGACGGCAATCGCTTCCGGCGCCTTTTGCGGCGCGAACAACGAATCGAGACTGACGCCGAGCGCATTCGTCAGTCGCCATGCCACCGCAATGGTCGGGTTCGCCTTGTCACGTTCGATCTCGGACAGCATCGACTTGGACACGCCCGCCGCGCGCGACAGATCGTCGAGCGTCATCTTGCGTTCGCTACGCAAGCGTTGAATCTGCTCGCCCACGCGCGGCGGCGCCGCCACTGCCGGCGTTACGATAGACGCAGCGCTTGCCGCGCCACGCCGGTTTTGTGAACTTGCCATTTCTCGACCCATCGTTTAGAGTTGTTCGTTATATCGAAATAACGTTCGATAAATCGAATAAATTCAATAAAACTGACAGCCGACTATAGCAGGCCGCCGCACCCCAAGCGAGGCGTCATGCGGGCCGGTCACTCACCTGGAGTGTGATTCATGCGTGATTCCTACCTCGCTCATCTGCGCGGCACGCTCGACCAGATTCGCGCAGACGGCTTCTACAAGACCGAACGCGTGATCGCGAGCCCGCAGTCGGCTGGCGTGCAACTGTCGAGCGGTGCAAACGTGCTCAACTTTTGCGCGAACAACTATCTCGGACTCGCGGACGATCGACGTCTGATCGACGCCGCGAAAGACGGTCTCGATCGCGATGGATTCGGCATGGCGTCGGTGCGCTTCATCTGCGGCACGCAGACAGTTCACAAGCAACTCGAAACCGCGTTGGCCGACTTCCTTCAGATGGAAGACTGCATTCTGTATTCAAGCTGTTTCGATGCGAACGGCGGTTTGTTCGAAACCTTGCTCGACGACGCCGACGCCATCATCAGCGACGAGCTGAATCACGCCAGCATCATCGACGGCGTGCGGCTGTCGAAAGCGAAGCGTTTTCGCTACAAGAACAACGATCTGGCCGATCTCGAAGCCAGGCTCAAGGAAGCGGACGCAGCCGGCGCGCGCTTCAAGCTGATCGCCACGGACGGCGTGTTTTCGATGGACGGCATCATCGCCAATCTCGCGGGCATCTGCGATCTCGCCGACCGCTACGGCGCGCTCGTGATGGTCGACGATTCGCATGCGGTGGGTTTTATCGGCGAACACGGACGCGGCACGCCGGAACATTGCGGCGTGCTGTCGCGCATCGACATTCTGACGGGCACGCTCGGCAAGGCGCTCGGCGGCGCATCGGGCGGTTATATCGCTGCTCGCAAGGAAGTGATCGAGCTGCTGCGCCAGCGCTCGCGTCCGTATCTGTTCTCGAACACGCTGGCCCCGAGCATTGCTGCGGCCACGCTGAAAGTGCTCGAACTCCTCGCCAGTGACGAAGGCGCGCAATTGCGCACTCGCGTCCGCGAGAATGGCGCACGCTTTCGCGACGCGATGAGCGCGCTCGGTTTCACGCTGGTTCCGGGTGAGCATCCGATCATTCCGGTGATGCTCGGCGACGCGCAACTTGCATCGAAAATGGCCGACGCGTTGCTTGCGGAAGGCGTCTACGTGATCGGTTTTTCGTTCCCTGTCGTGCCTAAAGGCCGCGCGCGTATTCGCACGCAAATGAGCGCCGCGCACACCGCGGAGCAGATCGATCGCGCGGTCGATGCGTTTGCGCGCGTCGGCCGAACACTTGGCGTGATCTGAACGGAGACGCAGATGAAAGCATTGGCAAAACTCGAACGTGCACCCGGCCTCACGCTGACCGATGTACCGAAGCCGGAAGTCGGCCATAACGACGTGATGATCCGCATCACGCGCACCGCGATTTGCGGCACCGATATCCACATCTGGAAATGGGACGACTGGGCGCAAAAGACCATTCCCGTGCCGATGCATGTCGGCCATGAATACGTCGGCGAGATCGTCGAAATGGGCCAGGAAGTGCGTGGCTTTGCGATCGGCGACCGCGTGTCCGGCGAAGGACACATCACCTGCGGATTTTGTCGCAACTGTCGTGCGGGACGTCGTCATTTGTGCCGCAATACCGTCGGCGTCGGTGTGAATCGCGAAGGCGCGTTCGCCGAATATCTGGTCATTCCCGCGTTCAACGCATTCAAGATTCCGCCCGAGATTTCCGACGATCTCGCCGCGATTTTCGATCCGTTCGGCAACGCGACGCATACGGCGCTGTCGTTCAACCTCGTCGGCGAAGACGTGTTGATTACCGGCGCGGGACCGATCGGCATCATGGCCGTGGCGATCGCGAAACACGTCGGTGCGCGCAATGTCGTGATCACCGACGTCAACGACTATCGCCTCGAACTCGCGCGCAAGATGGGCGCGACGCGGGCGGTCAACGTCTCGCGCGAATCGTTGCGCGACGTGATGGCCGATCTGCACATGACGGAAGGCTTCGATGTGGGCCTTGAAATGTCAGGCGTACCGAGCGCATTCACCGGCATGCTCGAAGCGATGAATCACGGCGGAAAGATTGCATTGCTCGGTATTCCACCGTCGCAAACCGCCATCGACTGGACTCAGGTGATCTTCAAAGGCCTTGAAATCAAGGGGATTTACGGTCGCGAGATGTTCGAGACCTGGTACAAGATGGTCGCCATGCTGCAAAGCGGGTTGGACTTGTCGCCGATACTCACGCACCACTTCAAGGTCGACGATTATCAAGCTGCGTTTGCAACCATGCTTTCCGGCGAAAGCGGAAAGGTGATTCTCGATTGGACCGTCTGATTCAGGTCGTATCCGAATTGATCAGGATGTCGGAATAAAAGGCGAAGCGCATGCTTCGCCTTTTTTATTGGCCGATCGCGAACATTACTGGGCCGCGCGCGGCTTGACGAATTCGGCTTGAATCCGGACGTGAACGTCGTCGCCGACCGCTGGAAACCACGTCGACAATCCAAATTTCGCGCGACTAAACGTGCCTTCGGCGGAAAAGCCCAAGGTGTCCTGCTTCGTCAACGGATCGGGTGCGAAACCGTTGAAGGTCACGTCAAGCGTGACCGGCCGCGTCACGTCGCGAATCGTCAGATTGCCGGTGAGCGTGCCGCGTGCGTTGCCAGTGCGTTGAAAACCGGTACTCACAAACCGCATTTGCGGATGGCGCTCGACGTCGAACATGTCCGCGCCTTTGACCAGCTTGTCGAGAATCGGCACATTGGTATCGACGCTCGCGGCATCGATCGCGACGGTGACCGTGCTGTTCTCCATGCCGCCCGCTTGCCAGCCGAGTTGTGCGGTCGCGCGATCGAAGCGCATCGTGAAGCGCGAATACTTCAGATGATCGACATCGAACACGATGCTCCAGTGATGCGGATCGAGCGTGTAACGCGCGGCCGGCACGCGCGCTTCATTCGCGTTGACGGAATGCGTGACCACGCGCAACGGCGTGCACGCGGCCGCCGTCAACACGAGCGTCAAACACGCCGCGCGCGCGACGCGTCGATGTAGTGCAATTGTCCTCATGTACGGCTCCATAAACGCGATTGACGAGACGATACCGCATGTGCCGGACGAACAACCGCTTCGTCGGGCGGCACGTTCGCGTTTGAGCGCGCGCCAATGCACCTGGAAAATAAATTTGACGGAGGAGAATGATCGTTCTACCATCGGCGGATGACTTCCTCCACTGACACGTCGTCGCCGGCCGGCGCGCGCGAACGTCTGCTCGACGCAGCCGAGGCGCTGATCTACGCAGGCGGGATTCACGCAACGGGCGTCGATGCGATCGTTCGCGAATCGGGTACGGCACGCAAGAGCTTTTATACGCACTTCGGTTCGAAAGACGCGCTGATCGCAGCCGCGCTCGAACGACGCGACGAACGCTGGATGAACTGGTTTATCGACGGCACGCACACGCGTGGCAAGACACCTCGTACGCGTCTGCTGGCGATGTTCGACACGCTGCGCGAATGGTTCGAATCCGCCGACTTTCACGGCTGCGCATTTCTCAATGCGTCCGGTGAAATTGCCGATCCGAACGATCCCGTTCGCGCGGTGGCGCGTTATCACAAGGAACGGTTGCTCGCGTTCGTGCTCGAGCAATGCAAGGAATTTGCCGCGACGAGCGGAGCCACGCGCGTTAATCCGGCGCGCACCGAACGGCTTGCACGGCAATGGTTGATCCTGATCGACGGCGCGATCGGCGTTGCGCTGGTCAGCGGCGACGCGCATGCCGCCGACGACGCGCGCCATGCCGCCGAGCAGCTGCTGTCCACTCATCCGGCGCACGCGCCAGACGCGGGCCATGTGAAACCCCGCCGCGCCGTCACCCGAAGCCGAACCTAGGAGTCTTGCCATGACCGATGCAGTCGAAACCCGTCCGCCGTTGCCGCCGTTCACGCGCGAAACCGCGATCCAGAAAGTGCGCGGCGCCGAAGACGGCTGGAACACGCGCGATCCCGCGCGCGTATCGCTCGCGTACACGCCGCAAAGCGTGTGGCGCAACCGTGCGGAATTCGTCACGGGCCGCGACGCGATCGTCGGTCTGTTGCAGCGCAAGTGGGCACGCGAACTCGACTACCGCCTGATCAAGGAACTCTGGGCGTTCACCGACAATCGCATCGCCGTCCGTTTTGCGTATGAATGGCACGACGATTCGGGACACTGGTTCCGTTCCTATGGCAACGAGAACTGGGAGTTCGACGAAAACGGTCTGATGGCGCGTCGTCACGCGAGCATCAACGACTTGCCGATCCACGAATCTGACCGGTTGTATCACTGGCCGTTGGGTCGTCGTCCGGACGATCATCCCGGCTTGTCCGATCTGGGGTTGTAAGCGCACAACACGCGCGCGCCGTGTCACGCAAAAGCCCGGATACGCGCTCCACAATGACGATGCCGCTTGAGGTACAGTGCCCGACGGGCGGCACTGCCTATTCAATCGTCATTCATTACACCGGCGCTCGACCGGTGACGGAGCGGACATGGCTTTACAACAGAACAAGACGATCCGGCGCGCGTTGACGGCCGGCGCAGTGCTGGTTGCCGGCATGAGCATCGCACCGGTTGCGCAGGCCGGATGGTGCGACGGCGGCGTCTGGGGCGATGCGATGCTCGCGTCGTATCACATCAACGCCGACGCCGATAAGCACTTCAACCAGTTCAATCCGGGCCTCGGTGTCGAATGCTGGATCAACGGGCAATGGGCGCTGACAGTCGGCGGCTTTCGCAATTCGCTCGACCGTCCGTCGTACTACGGCGGTGGCGTGTGGGCACCGGAATTCGCGCATTTCGGCGTGATCCGTATCGCGGCCATCGCCGGGATTATCTCGGGCTACAACTACGGCAACTGGGGACTCGGCAAGAATCACACAATCGGTCCCGTTGCCGCGCCGATCGTGATGTTCGAATACAAACGCGTCGGTGCAAACCTGATCGTGATCCCGCCCATTCCTTCCGACGATCTCCCGTTCACCATTGGTTTTCAGGTGAAGTACAAGTTCTAGCCGCACGCACCGACCGTCCAAGGTGAGCCTTCCCAGGATGGTGAGGAATTCCAGGAGATCACGCTCGCCGGTTCGAAGGTGAGGTGATCCAGGAGACGACACCGTTTACGTCAAAGGTGAGTTGTTCCAGGAGAACTCTGCGTGGGCTCGCAAGGTGAGCCGTTCCAGGAGACGCACTCACCTCAGCGGGCGGTGAGCGTTTCCAGGAGACTGCGCAGTCGCCACGCAACTTGTATCCTTCCTGCGATCCCTTTACCGACGATGCGCATCCAAGGAGCCGATTCCGTGGCAAATCTCGAACTCGACAATCCCTTTCTCGAAGACCTCGGCGCGTCGCTGACCGAATGGCGCGCGGGCTACGCCGAAGTCGCGTTGCCGATCAAACCATCGCATATGAACCGTCAGCGCATCCTGCAAGGTGGCGTCGTCGCGACCTTGCTCGATGCCGCATGCGGCTACGCGGGTCTGTTCAGCGAGTCGGACGAAAAAATTCATGGCTTCACGCTGTCGCTGACCGTCAATTATCTGGATCGCGGGATCGGCGATACGGTGGTCGCGAAAGGCTTTATCGAGCGTCAGGGCAAGTCGGTGTTCTTCTGTCGGGGGGAAGCGTGGATCGACGGCCGGTTGCTGATCGCCAGCGCGCAAGGCACCTTCAAATACGCCAGATCGCGTTGATATCGCATCGACGGTGAGCTTTTGCGGGAGCGACGCCGTCGACCGTTTCTGGCTTGCAAAGCGCTTACCACCGCTTACTGTGCATTTCACTTTGTGTGGTTTGCGCACGCCGCGGCGCCGCTCATATTCTCCGTAATCCCCGTCTGATAAGGCTTCGCGTACATCGAACGCGATCCGGCCCGCTACGACTTTTGTCGTCTTTGTAACCAGCCAGTTAAACGTCGATCGTCAGCCCTTGCTAAGGTGCCGCTAACGAACGGGCGATGGCCCGTTTGCAAAACCTGAGAAGGAGGATGCATGAAGAAGATCGCGATGCTGGCAGTGTTTGCCGCGCTGAGTGCTACGTTGAGCGGATGCTGGTGGGGTCCGCCGCCGGGTTGGGGTGGCGGTGGTGGCGGTGGCGGCGGTCCCGGTGGTGGCGGTGGTGGTGGCCCCGGCGGTGGCCCGCGCGGCGACGTGGTCGTCCCGCACAACACGGCTCAAGGCTGATCGACCGCTGATCCGGTTGTTCGCCGCTTGTCAAAACGCCCGCCTTGCGCGGGCGTTTTTTATTGTCGACCGACTTCGACCGACCGGCTGCCGGACTGCACCAGAAGTGCGTCCCGTCGCCGGGTAAGGTGAGGATATTCGGGAGCATCCAGATCGGTGTTGGCGGGTGGGTCGATGCAATCCGCCCGCCGTGTGGGCGATTCACGCCGCTTTGCGCGTCCAAAGGTGAGGTTTTTCGGGAGCCAGGACCGGTGATGCGCAACCACGACGTCCACGCACCGAAGCAGTGCCGTTCCACTGCGCCGCTCATTTGAAGCGGATATGTTCCATATAAATCAATGATTTAGATGGAATGTCGTAGGCGCATAACCGACGCCCGTGAACACACGCGCAGACCCACGCGATCAAAGGTGAGGGTTTTCAGGAGAGTGCGGACGGGTGCTGGATTGGTGAGAGACCGCATCACCTTCAGGGTGTTTTACCGCTGATTTGGCCGGATCGACGTCCTGATGCGGTTTCCAGCGATGTCCAAAAGACCGGATTGCGCCGCGCCCGAAGTCTCAAAGGTGAGGATTTTCGGGAGCGGTTCGGAAGCGCGACGACGCGTCGAACGGCGGCCGCGCGACGTGTCGGATATCACTTCGCCGGTACGACTTCCCGAATATCGGCAACGGGCGTGTCGCCGAATGCGTCGCTCATCGCATACGCAATCAGGTTCGCGGCGGTCTGTTCCGCAGTCGCGAGCTGACCGTTCTGCTTAAGTTGCTCGAAGCGTTCGCGCATCGGAAACGCGTCGATGCCGCTGCCGCGAATTTCCGCCTGCATGCCCGTATCGATGACGCCCGGCGCGAGGCTGCAGATGCGCAACGCGCGATTGGCGTCGAGCGCCACGGCACGCGCGTGATGATCGAGCGCGGCCTTGGTCGCGCAATAGATGCTCCAGCCGGCCATTGCGTTGCGGGCCGCGCCGCTCGAAATATGCACGATGCGGCGGTCGGTAGCATCGACGGCGGCTTGTGTTACGGCGCTGGCCAGCATCAGCGGCGCAGCGACGTTGAGCGCGACCGCGCTTGCGATCGCAACCGCGTCCTGGATCTCGAGCGGACCGACTGGTTGCACGATGCCCGCATTGTTGAACAGCACGACCGTCGCCGCGCCGCCGACGAAGCGGCTCAGCGCATCGGTGGCGATCCATTGCGCGAGGCTGGCGGTGTCGGCGAGATCGAGTTCGGTCTCTGTCAACGTGTCGGCGAAACGTTCGGCGAGCGCGGGATTGCGGGTGCGGCCGAGTCCGAGCACCGCGATGCCTTGCGACAGGAACTGTTCGGCGAGCGCTGCGCCGACGCCGCGCGAATGGCCGGTAACGATGACGCGAGTGGTAGACGTGGTCATGGCGATGAGCTCGTGAAAGGGTGTGAAAGAGGCGGGCATTTTCGCACGACGTGCAAAAATAGCCGTTCCCGACTTCGCCCACCCGGCATCCGGCGGTCCACGATGGTTCTGAAAAACCTGCTGCGACGACTCGATCTGACGACGCTGCATCTGTTCCTCGCGGTTCACGAGGAAGGCACGCTGACACGCGCCGCCGAGCGCGAAGCGATTGCCGTGTCGGCGGCGAGCAAGCGGCTGCTCGAACTCGAACAGGCGGTCGGCGCGACGCTGTTTCAGCGCACCGCACGCGGCATGACGCTGACGCCTGCCGGTGAAACGTTGCTGCATCACGCGCGGCGCGTGTTGCGCGATATCGAAAGCATCGGCATCGAACTGGCCGGGCACGCGAGCGGCGTGCGCGGCTACGTGCGGATGATGGCGAACCTGTCCGCGATCGTCGAATTTCTGCCCGAAGATTTGCGCGCGTTCCAGCACGACAACGAACGCGTGAAGCTCGATCTCGAAGAGCGTCCGAGCGGCGGCGTCGTCGAGGCGATTGCCGACAGTCTCGCGGACATCGGCATCTGCTCCGGCGATACCGACACCCGCGATCTGCACGTCGCGCATTACCGTCGCGACGCGCTCGTCGTCGTGATGCGCGACGACGATCCGCTGGCCGTGCGCGAGCATGTGATGTTCGCCGACACGCTCGATAGCGATCACGTCGGCTTGCACGCGGCCAGCACGATCAACATGCGCATTCACCTGGCCGCGCGCGAGGCCGGACGTTCGCTGCGCCTGCGCATCCACGTGCCCGGTTTCGACGCTGTCTGCCGGATGGTGCAGGCGGGGATGGGCGTCGGCGTGGTGCCGCGCAAGGTCTATCAGTTGATGGGCCGTCCGCTCGGACTGACGGCCGCCACGCTCGGCGACGACTGGGCGCAGCGCGACCTGATCCTCGTGGTGCGCGACGTCGACGCGTTGTCGCCCGTCAGCCGGCTTCTGTACGATCATTTGCGGCTGGCCGAAGCCGCTGAAGCCGCGGAATCGCCGGTCTCGCCGACGCCGTAAAGCGCGAGACCCGACGTCCGGCGAGCGTTCGTCAAACGCGAACGCCCGTTGGCGAATTGCGGTTGGACGCTGCCCCGACCCGCCTCATAAGCTGTCTCCAATACGAAACAGAGATGGAGACAGCACCATGAGTGGACCTCTTCAGGGCATTCGCGTGATCGAGATCGGCACGTTGATCGCCGCGCCGTTCGCCGCGCGGCTGATGGCCGAGTTCGGCGCCGACGTAATCAAGATCGAAGCGCCCGAAACCGGCGACCCGCTGCGCAAATGGCGCAAATTGCACGAGGGCACGTCGCTCTGGTGGTATCTGCAATCGCGCAACAAGAAGTCGATCTGCATCAATCTGAAGTCGCCGGAAGGCGTGGAGATCGTGAAGAAACTCGCCGCCGACGCCGACGTCGTCATCGAAAATCTGCGTCCCGGCGCGCTCGAAAAGCTCGGCATCGGCTGGGACGTCCTCCACGCGATCAATCCCAAACTGACGATGGTGCGCATCTCCGGTTACGGCCAGTCCGGCCCGTATCGCGACCGGCCCGGCTTCGGCGCGATCGGCGAAGCGATGGGCGGGATTCGCTACACGACCGGCGAAGTGGACGGCGCCCCGGCGCGCGTCGGCGTCAGCCTCGGCGATTCGCTTGCGTCGTTGCACGGCGTGATCGGCGCGTTGATGTCGCTGCTGCGCGTCAAGACCGGACAAGGCGACGGTCAGGTGGTGGACGTGTCGCTGGTCGAAAGCGTCTTCAACCTGATGGAAAGCCTCGTCCCCGAATACGACCTGCTCGGCCACGTGCGCGAACGCAGCGGCGGCGCATTGCCGGGCATCGCGCCGTCGAACACCTATCCGACCGAGGATCACGGCTACGTCGTGATTGCGGGCAATAGCGACCCGATCTTCCGTCGCCTGATGCAGGTGATCGGCCGCGCGGATCTCGCCGACGATCCCGCGCTGGCCCGCAACGACGGCCGCGCCGCGCAAAGCGCGATGCTCGACGCGGCGATTGCCGCGTGGACCTCGCATCATTCCACCGACGACGTGCTCGCCGCGCTCGAACGTGCGGAAGTACCTGCGGGACGCATCTATTCGGTTGCCGATATCGTCGGCGATCCGCATTACCAGGCGCGCGACATGTTGCTGAACGCGGATTTGCCGGGCGGAAAGTCGGTGAAGATGCCGGGCATCGTGCCGAAGCTGTCGGACACGCCGGGTCAAGTGATGTGGCAAGGACCGGAACTGGGCGCGCATACGGCGAGCGTGCTGACCGAACTCGGTTTCGCCGCCGACGATATCGCGCGGCTGCGCCGCGAAGGAGCCGTGCAATGAGCGTATTCGATCAAACCCAGCCGTACGACGCATTGCTCGTTCAGGAAGTCTCGCCGCGCGACGGCTTGCAGATCGAACCGACCTGGGTCGAAACCGCCGACAAGATCGCGCTGATCGATCAGCTGTCGACGTTCGGTTTTTCGCGTATCGAAGCGGGTTCGTTCGTGTCGCCGAAAGCGATTCCCGCACTGCGCGACGGCGAAGCCGTGTTCCAGCAGATCGCGCGCGATCCGGGCGTGATTTACGTCGCGCTCGTGCCGAATCTGAAGGGCGCGGAACGCGCGCTCGCGTCGCGCGCCGACGAGTTGAATCTCGTGATGTCGGCCAGTCAGACCCACAACCGCGCAAATATGCGGATGAGTTGCGAGGCGTCGCTCGCGGCGTTCGGCGACATCGTGCGTCACGTGCACGCCGGGGATTCGACGCACGACGGCGCGGTAGCAAAATCCGTCACGTTGAATGCATCGGTGGCGACTGCGTTCGGCTGTCCGTTCGAAGGCGCGATCGAAGAAGACCGCGTGATCGCGATCGTCGATGCGTATCTCGAAACGGGAATTCAGGGCATCACGCTCGCCGACACGACCGGCATGGCGAACCCGCGACAGGTCGCACGGCTCGTCAGGCGCACGCTGGAGCGGCTGCCGTCGAACGCGTTGACGCTGCACTTCCACAACACGCGCGGCCTCGGTCTCGCCAACGTGCTGGCCGCTTACGAAGCAGGCGCGCGACGCTTCGATGCCGCGCTCGGCGGACTGGGCGGCTGCCCGTTCGCGCCGGGCGCATCGGGCAACATCTGCACCGAAGACCTCGTCAACCTGTGCGACGAAATGGGCATTCCGACCGGCATTGATCTGGCGCGCCTGATCGCGCTGTCGCGCACCTTGCCCGCGTTGCTCGGTCACGAACTGCCGAGCCAGATCGCCAAGGCCGGGCGCAATGCCGACCTGCATCCGGTGCCCGGGTACGTGCGCGCGCTGTGATGCCCAAGGCGTGCTGAATCGCGTCTAAACCTCAAACCGAAACATACGACCGGACGGCACCGCCAGTCCGGCATGGAGACAATCATGAGCAACCTGAGCGCCGTCGCAGGCAGCACGCCGGATTCGACCGGCCACGCCAATCCTGCCGAAGCTGGCGAAGCCGATATGCGCGCGATCATTCGCAAGGTCGCGTGGCGGCTGATGCCGCTGATCATGCTGTGTTATCTGTTCGCGTTCTTCGACCGGATCAACATCAGCTTCGCGAAATTCCAGCTACAAAGCGACCTTGGATTTTCCGATACCGCGTACGGACTCGGCGCGAGTCTGTTCGTGATCGGCTACGTGCTGTTCGAGGTGCCGAGCAACCTGTTTCTGTACAAGGTCGGCGCGCGTCGATGGATCGCGAGGATCATGATTTCGTGGGGACTCGCGACGGCCGCGATGGTGTTCGTCAACAACGAATGGCAGTTCTACGGGCTGCGCTTCGTGATCGGCGCGATGGAAGCGGGCTTTGCGCCCGGCGTGCTGTATTACCTGACGCTGTGGTTCCCGGCCAGTTTTCGCGGACGGGTGACGTCGCTGCTGTTTCTCGCGTCGGCGTTCTCGGGCTTGGTCGGTGCGCCGCTGTCGGGTCTCGTGCTCGGTCATATGAACGGCGTGATGGGCATGCCCGGCTGGCACTGGCTGTTTCTGCTCGGCGGCTTGCCGTGCGTGCTGCTGGGAATTCTGGTGCTGCGTGTGCTGAAAGATCGCATCGAAGACGCCGGTTGGCTGACGAGCACCGAGAAAGCGACGCTCGCCAGTCAGATCACCCGTCAGACGCAACACACCGAGC
Source organism: Paraburkholderia sp. (assembly GCF_028283785.1). Classification (GTDB taxonomy): domain Bacteria; phylum Pseudomonadota; class Gammaproteobacteria; order Burkholderiales; family Burkholderiaceae; genus Paraburkholderia. The sequence goes on from NZ_JAPWKB010000005.1 coordinate 741,085, forward strand.
ATGGTCATTCGCTGCTCGGCGCAATCAGAACGCCGGGTTTTCTGACGCTCGGGCTGGTGTACTTCCTGATCCAGGTCGCGTCGTACGGGCTCAACTTCTGGGCGCCGCATCTGATTCGCGCCGCGGGCACGCAGAATCCGACGGTGATCGGTTTGCTGACGGCGGTTCCCTACATCACAGGCGCGATTTGCATGGTTGTCGTCGGGCGTCTGTCGGATGCGACGGGTGAGCGTCGCAAGTTCGTCTGCGGGTTGCTGGTGATGGCGGCGATCGGCTTCTTCGCGGCGGGTTTCTTCGACAAGCAAACCACGCTGCTGATCGTCGCGCTGGCGGTGATGGGGGCGGGCGTGGTCGCGTCGATCCCGGCGTTCTGGGCGTTGCCGCCGAAACTCGTGACGGGCGCCGGTGCGGCGGGCGGCATTGCGTTGATCAACACGTTGGGGCAACTGGGCGGCATCGTCAGTCCGGTGATGGTTGGGCGGGTGCGCGACCTCACCGGCAGCACGACGCCGGCGCTGTACGCGATCGGCGTCACGACCCTAATCTGCGCGGCGATCGTGCTGTACGGCTTGCCGGCCGCGTTGCGGCAGAAGGATGCGGCGGCCTGATCCGGGCCGATTGCAGCCAGAACATTGCGTGGCGCAGAGACGCAATCCGGACGCCGGCGAAAGCCGGCGTTTTGCATGGGCGGCGGCAATTGCGTGAAAGGTGAGGGTTTTCGGGATCGGTTGTGTCGCGCTAGGGAGGGGCGTCGGATTTAGCCAGAATCGTGCCAAAAGTGGCGGTTTTCGCCAGGATCGCCGCCTGGTTTGCGGTTCGCGACGGTGCTTTTTCGCGAGTGCGCGCCCGAAAGGTGAGGATATTCGGGGGTGACGGATTGTGCGAGACGGTGAGTGATGCGAGCGTCGTCGACTAACCGTGTGCGTGCCCAATTCCGGCCGTCAGTCGTATATGCGTTTTATTTCAAGCACTTGCCGCAGATCTGCTGTGGTTGTCCACAGACTTGCGAACAAAAACTGGGGATAAGTCGCGCGACTAAAACGGTTCGAATCGGCTGTCCGATGAGACGGCAGCGATGCCTGCCGCGAAACCCTTGCTGCATAACGCTGTCGGCTCAATGACTTGCGGTAGGTGCAAGCGGGTTGTCCACAGGCTTTCGCACAAAAACTGGGGATAAGTTCGAGATCGTTGCCCGCACGTGCACCCGTCGAAGATAAGCGTGTGCGCTCAAGCACTTGGCCAACGTGTGAGCCGCTTATCAACAGGCTTGCGAACAAAAACTGGGGATAAGTCGAGCCTGTGAAACCGGAACAAGGTCGCGCCTCGATGCGTGCATCGCCGTGCACCGCGACCCCATAAACCAAACAGATCAATGACTTATCCCGCTTGATCGATCGTTGTCCACAGCCTTGACCACAAAATATGGGGATAACCTCGGGATTTCGCGGGCGTCGAAAGCGCGCAAATCTCGCCGAACGCCTTTATCTGCACCGCGCACGACAATCCGTGCTGCGTCAGTGACTTGCCGCGTCTGTGCGCAGCTTCTCCACAGGCTTGGTCCCAAAAACTGGGGACAACTTTCGGGCTGACGCTCAACTCTCGAGCGTTCCCGCCGACGCATCTTCACGCGCCTGCACTTGCAGGACAGCATCGCGTTTATCGAGCAGATGCTGACGCAGAATCGACGACAGCCGTTTGCCGTCGCGTGCCTCCAGCGCTTTTAGCATTTCCTCGTGATCGTGGACTGCGCGATCCCACTTCGGCGTCTGAAAGTTCGAGCGGAACCGCAGCGCCTGCAAGCGTCGGTTGACGGCGATATAGGTTTGCCGCAACGCCGAATTGCGCGCTGCTTCGTTGATCTTGTCGTGGATCGCCTGATTGCGGCTGTAGTAGCCGGCGAGATCCTGTTGCACGCGGCACGCGAGCATTGCGTAATGCAGCGCCTTGATGTCGGCCAGTTCAGCGGCCGTGATGCGCTCGCACGCCAGCTCGCCCGCGAACGCTTCGAGGCCGCTCATCAACTCGAACGTCTCGCGCAATTCCGCCTCCGACATCTTCGATACCGATGCGCCGCGATTCGGCTCGATATCGATCAATCCTTCCGCCGCGAGCACTTTCAGCGCCTCACGCAACGGCGTGCGCGAAATGCCGAGCGTTTCGCACAACTCGCGCTCGTTCAGCTTCTTGCCCGGCGCGAGCACGCCCTCGACGATAAAGCGCCGGATGTGTTCCACCACCGTGTCGTGCAACCGCTGACGCTCGACCTTCGGCATCAATGTCGACGGCGCACCTGCGTCGAAGTCCGCATTTTGCATTCAAAAATCCTCCATAGCTCACGCTAATGAGTTTATCGGATGACCAAACGACCGGCTCTGTAGGGTGAATACGAGCGGGTAAACACCGGTCGTTTTCGGTCTTGGGATCGCCGTCGTTCGCTGATATAGTTTTTTGCATGCAAAATTCAATCGGAGAACGCGCAATGCTGAAACTCGATTTTCACCCCGCCGGCCGACACTTCCTGCAGATTCCCGGCCCGAGCCCGGTGCCCGATCGAATTTTGCGAGCGATGAGCTATCCGACCATCGATCACCGTGGTCCCGAATTCGGCGAACTCGGCCTGAAAGTACTCGACGGCATCAAGAAGATCTTCAAGACGCAGCAGCCCGTCGTGATTTACCCGGCGTCCGGAACCGGCGCATGGGAAGCGGCGCTGTCGAACACGCTCAGCCCCGGCGATGCGGTGCTGATGTTCGAAACCGGCCACTTCGCGACGCTGTGGAAGAAGATGGCGGAAAGCCTCGGTCTGAAGCCCGAGTTTCTCGGCTTGCCTGGCATCGAAGGCTGGCGGCGCGGCGTTCAACCGCAGATGATCGAAGCGCGTCTGCGCGACGACACCCAACACGCGATCAAAGCCGTCTGCGTGGTCCACAACGAGACATCGACGGGCGTGACGTCCGACATCGCCGCCGTGCGGCGCGCGATCGACGCTGCGGGTCACCCGGCGCTGCTGCTGGTCGACACGATTTCAGGACTCGCGTGCGCCGATTATCGCCACGACGAATGGGGTGTCGACGTAACCGTGTCCGGCTCGCAAAAAGGCTTGATGCTGCCGCCGGGCATCAGCTTCAACGCGATTTCGCCCAAGGCGATCGCGGCGAGCAAGCAGGCGACCTTGCCGCGCGCGTTCTGGGATTGGACCGACATCATCGAGATGAACAAAACCGGCTACTGGCCGTACACGCCGAATACGAATCTGCTCTACGGTCTGCACGAAGCGCTCGAGATGATCCTGGGAGAAGGGCTCGACAACGTGTTCGCCCGACACGAGCGACTCGCCGAAGCATGCCGGCGCGCGGTCACCGCGTGGGGACTAGAGATTCAATGCGCGGACCCGGCGGTCTATAGCCCGGTGTTGACCGGCGTGATGATGCCCGACGGCATCGATGCCGACGCCGTGCGCAAAGTCATCTACGAACGTTTCGACATGTCGCTCGGCACGGGCCTCGGCAAGATGAAAGGGCGCATGTTCCGCATCGGCCACCTCGGCGATTGCAACGACCTGACCTTGATCGCGACGCTCGCCGGCTGCGAAATGGGACTGCAACTCGCGGGCGTGCCGCTCGCCGGCAGCGGGTTGCCGGCGGCTATGGCGCACCTGAAAACGCAGGCATCGGAAGCCGGTCTGAAAGCGGCCGCCTGAGTTTGTGCCGATGTTTGACCGGTGTTGTGCGAGCGTTCGTGCGCAGCTGCAGGCTCGGACGCCCGACACCGGATCGCCCCGATCGGCGCTGAAACCGGCGACGACACCCGCAACAGCGGAAGCAACGAATTAGATGACGAAGTGAGTGGCGCAAAGAACGCCGCAGCGCATCTCGCGCACGACAAAAAGCATCACCGTGACACGCAGAATCACGCGGAACGAGGCAGAAAGCCCGACGTAGAGCCGGGTGGAGACACACGTAGCGGCAAGCGACAACGACATACAACAAACGCCACACGACCATACGAAGACACGCCCAGGTAGCGACGCACGACGCGCCATCGGCTGGCACGCCGGCGACATCATGCAACGGAGACTCACGATGAAGCGGTTCCGTATCAGCAGTGCGACCAGTATCGTCCTAGTGATGCTGTGCATCATGTACTTCATCACCTATCTTGATCGCGTCAACGTCAGTACAGCGGCGGCCGGATTCGGCAAGGAATTCCATCTTTCGCATACGCAAATCGGACTCGTGTTTTCCGCTTTTGCCTATCCGTATCTGATTTTTCAAATTATTGGCGGCTGGGTCAGCGACCGGTTCGGCGCGAAGCGCACGCTGATCGTATGCGGAGCGATCTGGGCCGTTGCGACCTTGCTGACCGGCTTCGCGGGCGGCCTGTTCTCGCTGCTCGCCGCGCGGGTGTTGCTCGGTTTCGGCGAAGGCGCGACGTTCCCCGCTGCGACCGCCGCCATGTCGCGCTGGGTCGCCAAAGAACAGCGTGGTTTTGCGCAAGGCATCACGCACGCGGCGTCGCGGATCGGCAATGCCGTTGCGCCAGGCGTGATCGTGCTGGTGATGGCGACCTGGGGCTGGCGCGAATCGTTTTATATCTGCGGCGTGCTCAGCCTTGTCTGGGTCGGCATCTGGTCGCTGACCTTCACTGAAAATCCGAAGGACCATCCGCGCATTACCCGCGAAGAACTCGAATCGCTGCCCACGCCGAAGCCCAAAGTCGCGAACGTGCCGTGGAAGCCGCTGTTCCGCCGGATGTGGCCGGTCACGATCGTCTACTTCTGTTATGGCTGGACGTTGTGGCTGTTTCTCAGCTGGATTCCGCAATACTTTTTGCACAGCTATCACCTCGAATTGCAGAAGTCCGCGATGTTCGCGTCCGTGGTTTTCTTTGCCGGCGTGATCGGCGATACGTTGGGCGGCATTGTCACGGATCGCATTTTCACGCGCACTCGCAGCCTGAAACGCGCACGTAGCTGGATGGTGTCGGTGTGCATGGCGTTCTGCCTCGCATCGCTGATTCCGTTGATGTTCACGCACAATCTCTATCTGTCGATGGCCTGCCTCGCGTCCGGCTTCTTCTTCGCCGAAATGACGATCGGCCCGATGTGGGCGATACCGATGGACATCGCGCCGGAATACTCGGGCACCGCGAGCGGCATGATGAACACCGGCTCGGCGGCGGCGGCGATCGTGTCGCCGGTGGTCGGCGGGTTCCTGATCGATTACTTCGGTAGCTGGGAGTTGCCGTTCGTCGGCAGCATGATCCTGATGGCCATTGGCGTCGTGCTCGCGTTTCGCATGCAACCCGAAAGCAAGTTCGCTCTCGACGAGACGCCGGACGCCGCCGCCGCGCCGAGTTTTCGCGCATAAACTCTCGCGCGCATCGGCGAGCGTCCGGATGGCGGCGCCGTTGCGCATCGCCATTCCGCCTGTTCATCCGCTTTTTCGCTGATTGATCTATGACCGACACCGTTAGCGCCACTTCCGAACTGAGCCGCCGTCTGGTTGACGCACAACGCACGAACCAGTTGCTCGACACATTGCCGCCCGAACAGATTCCCGCAGACGGCGACGCGGCCTACGCGATCCAGCATGAAATCCTGACGATGTCCGGCGCGCAGATCGGCGGCTGGAAGATCGGCGCGAAATCGGCTGATGGTCCGATCCAGGGCGCGCCGTTGCCTGCGAGCGGCGTTCACGCGGACGGCGTCAGCTTGCCGCGCAACGTGTTCTCGCCGCTGGGTCTCGAACTGGAGATCGCGTTCCGCTTCGGCCGACGCTTCGAGCCATCGAGCGAGCCTTATCTGGAAGCCGACGTGTTTGCCGGGATCGATGCGATCGGCGCGACCATCGAGATCGTCGCGAGCCGCTATGCCGCATGGCCTGACGTCGACAAACGCGCGCAACTCGCGGATCTGCAAAACCACGGTGCGCTGATCTGCGGCGAGTTCACACCGTATCGCAGCGAGTTTCCGTTCGTCGCACCGGCGTTGCGTTTCAGCTTCGACGGCCGTGACATCACTCCGACCGAACCCAGCGGCCGTGGGACCAATCCTGCCGGCGATCCACGCCGCTTGTTGACCTGGTTCGTGAACCATTGCACGCAGTATTGCGGCATCGCCGTGACGCCCGATCTGATCGTGACGGCCGGTTCCTACACCGGCATGTTTTTCCCGCAGACTGCCGGCACGGCCAGCGGCCGGATTGAAGGCCTCGCGCCCGTCAGCGTGACGCTGTTCTAGCACTTCGAAGGTGGACGAGATGGCGAATGCAGCGAGTGGTTCGGCGATGCTGGTCAAACCGATCCATCTGGTGCCGTCCGGCGCGCGACTCGCGACGCCGCTCGCGCAGCGATTGCGTCGGGAAATACGCGGCGACGTGTTGTTCGATGCGGCGAGTCGCGGACGTTATGCGACCGATGCGTCGATCTATCAAATCACGCCGATCGGCGTCGTCGTGCCGCGCGACCAGGATGATTTGCGCATTGCGCTGGAGGTTGCACGCAGCGAGCGCGTGCCGTTGCTCGCGCGCGGCGCGGGCACCAGCCAGTGTGGGCAGACGGTCGGCGACGCATTGATCGTCGATACGAGCAAATGGCTGAACAACATCGTGTCGTTCGATCCGGTCGCGCAGACCGTAACGGTCGAACCCGGCGTCGTGCTCGATCACCTGAACGCGTGGCTGAAAGCGCACGGCCTGTGGTTTCCTGTCGATGTCTCGACGGCGGCGCAGTGCACGATCGGCGGGATGGCGGGCAACAATTCGTGCGGCTCGCGGTCGATCGAATACGGCAACATGGTTCACAACGTCGACGCGATCGATGCGACGCTTGCGGACGGCACCGAAGCGCGCTTCGGCTCGCTGGTCACCGCGAATGCGTTGCCGGGTTCGAATCAGCGGCTGACCGATATCGTCGATGGCGTAAAGCGCATTGCGCTTCGCGAGCGCGACCAGATCATCGAACGCGTTCCGAAAGTCTTGCGGCGCGTCGCCGGTTACAACATCGATCTATTCGATTGTCAGAATCCGCGCGCGTATACCGACGACGGCAGCGCGAATCTCGCGCATCTGCTGGTTGGGTCGGAAGGGACGCTGGCGTTTAGCCGTCAGTTGACACTGAAGCTCGCGCCGCTGCCCGCGCATAAGACCTTGGGCGTCGTCAACTTTCCGACCTTCTGGCAGGCGATGGATCTGACGCAGCACATCGTCAAGCTAAAGCCGGTGGCGGTGGAACTGGTCGATCGCACGATGATCGATCTCGCGATCGGCAATCCCGCATTCAAACCGGTGATCGAGAAAGCGCTGGTCGGCACGCCGCAGGCGATTCTTCTGGTCGAGTTCGCCGGCGACAACCGCTACGCGACGCTCGGCGCGCTCAAGCAACTGAGTGAACTGATGGCGGATCTCGGCTTGCCGGATTCCGTCGTCGAAATGCCGGATGCGAACGAGCAGAAAGCGTTGTGGGAAGTGCGGAAGGCCGGTCTGAATATCATGATGAGCATGAAGGGCGACGGGAAACCGGTGTCCTTCATCGAAGATTGCGCGGTGCCGCTCGAACATCTGGCCGAGTACACCAGCCAACTCACCGAGGTGTTTCATCGACACGGCACCGAGGGCACCTGGTACGCGCACGCCAGTGTCGGCACGCTGCACGTTCGGCCGATTCTGGATATGCGTCGCGACGGCGCGCAAAAAATGCGCGCGATTGCCGAAGAAGCGGCTGCGCTCGTTCGGCAATACAAAGGCGCGTATTCGGGCGAACATGGTGACGGATTGTGTCGCGGCGAGTGGGTTGCGTGGCAGTACGGGCCGCGGCTGAATCAGGCGTTCAGTGAGATCAAGGCATTGTTCGATCCGGACAATCGCTTCAACCCTGACAAGATCGTGCGGCCACCGAAGATGGACGACACGCGCAACTTCCGGTTTGCGCCGGGCTATCGGGAGCGCGCGGTCGAAACGTCGCTCGACTGGTCGGCATGGAATGTCGAGCGCGATCCGTTGACGGGTCTCGAAACCGTGCCGGGTTCGGGTAACGATCTGAGCGGCGGTCTCGCGAAAGCCGTCGAAATGTGCAACAACAACGGGCATTGCCGGAAGTTCGACGCAGGGACGATGTGCCCGAGTTATCGGGTGACGAAAGACGAACAACACGTCACGCGAGGGCGCGCGAACACATTGCGGCTGGCGATCTCCGGTCAACTCGGCGACGAAGGCCTCGCCAGCGACGACGTGAAAAACACGCTGGATCTATGCGTGTCGTGCAAGGGCTGCAAACGCGATTGCCCGACCGGCGTTGACATGGCGAAGTTCAAGATCGAAGCGCGGGCGGCGCGCGTGAAAAAGCACGGCTTGCGGATGCGTGACCGTTTGGTGGCCTACATGCCGCGCTACGCCGCCATCGTGGAACGGGTGCCGGGATGGCGTGGCCTCGCCGCGTGGGTCGACAGCACGCCGATGGTGTCCGCGTGGTTCAAACGCGCAGTCGGATTCGCGCCGCAGCGATCGTTGCCGCGATTCGACAAGCCGTTTTTGTCCGGCGTCAGACAGCCGGAGAGCGGCTCGGGATTGAGCGCCAGTGCGAACGCCAGGCACGTGCTGCTGTTTGTCGATACCTTCAACAACAATATGGAGCCCGAGAACGCGCGTGCCGCGCAGCGGGTGCTCGAAGCGGCCGGTTACACCGTGCATTTCAATACGCGTTCGGGCGAGCGACCGGTCTGTTGCGGACGGACTTTCCTCGCCGCCGGTCTCGTGGACGAAGCGAAGCACGAGGCGCGGCGGATGCTGGCGTTTTTCAAACCGTTTGTAGATAACGGTGTGCCGATTGTGGGCCTGGAGCCGTCGTGTCTGTTGTACGTTGCGCGACGAGTTTTTGCAATACGGCTTCGGCGACGACGCGTTGCGTGTGTCGAAGCAGACATTTCTGTTCGAAGAGTTTCTGGTGCGCGAGGAAAAGGCCGGTCGTCTGACACTCGCATTGAAACCGTTGAAGACGCAAAAAGCGCTGGTTCACGGGCACTGTCATCAAAAGGCGTTCGACGCGTTCAAACCGGTGCAAACCGTGCTCGGATGGATTCCGGATTTGCAGGTCACGACGATCGAATCGTCGTGTTGCGGGATGGCGGGGAGTTTCGGCTACGAAGCCGAGCACTACGCAACCTCGCAAGCGATGGCGGAATTGTCGTTGCTGCCCGCCGTGCGCAAAGCGGACGACACAACGATTACGGTGGCCGACGGGACGAGTTGCCGACATCAGATTCACGATGGCGCGGCCGTTGAAGCGCTGCATGTCGCACGGGTTTTGGCGCAGGCTTTGTAGGAATTCGGCGTGGCTAATGTCAGGCATGCGACGACCTACTCGCTGAAGTAAGTGGTCGAGCGGGCGATGACGCGATTCGTGCCGCTCGAACAGTCGCACATCACGATATCGCCGTCGCAAACGCCGCGCGCATTGCCGAATCCAAGACCATGCGCGGTACCGAAAATCGGACCATTTTTGCCGCAATGTCCGCACGATGCCCGGTCCATATGGCGGGCGAGCGGTTGGCCATCGTCGAGCATCGACATGTCACCGGCAAGAACGACGCCGCCCGTTGTGGTTCGATTCCCTTTGATCGCGAGCATTTTCATCATTCAGGCGCGGTCGCGCGCGGCTTTTAGCAAGGTCAGGCGAGTGCGTCCGTCAGGCATGAAATGCGTGCCGAATCGCACCAACCCGGCGCGATAAAGTTGGCAGTCCAGCGTGAATGTCAGCAACATGCCCGGTTCAGTGGCCTCGATGACGATATCGATCGATTTGATGCGAGGTTCGTACTTCAGCAATGTCATCTCGATCTCGCGTCGCAATTGATGGGCGGACGACGGCAAATGCCGATAAATCTCCGACAGGTCGCCGAGCCCGTAGTCGGGCACATGCGCAAGCCCGCACCGACGGCTGTTCAAAATGCGTTGCAGATTGTCCTGCACGGACAGAAACATCTGCGTAGCCGCATCGAAACTATCGATCGACGCGCCGTTTGCAAAATGGCCGGTGATGGCTTCGAACAGACCCGGACCGTAGTCGGCGTCATCGGAAAAAGGCGAGTGATGCATACAGGCCTCGCGGTTCATTTGACGCACTCCATGCAGCGAAAACCGCGCTCGGATGGGTGACGCGAAGCGACCGGAACTGCACGTGGAGAACCGGTGCGTGGCGACTCGCGTAACCAGTTCCGGCAATCAGGTTGTTGAAACCTTCGCAATGCATCGATCACGCGCGTTCGTTCCAGCTATCCGCGTGGATGATGTTGCCGTCCTTGTACGACCACGTGATTTTTTCGTAGCGCAGTTCGATCTCTTCGAGATGGTTGTGCCGGTCGTAGGCGGGGTTCTTGATATCGAGCATCCGCGGCTTGACGGCGACCACCTTGACGTTGTCGAGCCGCGTGTTGAAGTACTCCTTCTCCTTTCCGGCATCGTCGATCCGGTACCACCGAATTTCCACCGACTGTAGCGTCTGGCCGCTCGTCACCGCTTTGTACAGATACGGCGTGGACGCGTCGGTCTCTTTGGTGAACGTGATCGGTTTGTGCACGCGCGCGCCCGTCAGTTTGCCGGTGTTGGCATCGGTCGGGATGCTCACGCCGTGATCCAGCGCAATGACTTCGACGCTGCCCTCGCGTCCGTTCACTGTGACCGAACCTTTGATGTCGGCGCCGCCGTCGTCCTTGATCCACATATAAGCCGGAATTGCCATGCTGATGCTCCTTGAAAGCGCTGCTTACTCGAATGAGCAGGGCGACGGGCCCTGCGAAATAGTGGCTACGTTGACGCTGGACGTTCCGTCGAGTCCGACGCGGCAGTCGGGTACGAGCGTGATCTCGACCCGACGGTTTTCAGCGCGACCCGCGACTGTGTTGTTGGATGCTTTCGGACGTGTGTCCCCGTAACCCTGAATGGCGAACCGTGCCGACTCGATTCCAGCGGACTGGACGAGCCAGTTCCGCACCGCTTCTGCGCGTGTCGTGGACAGCGCCAGATTGGCGACGGGGTCGCCGGTGGTGTCGCTGTGACCGGCGATCACAACGCGCTTGCCGGGATGGGTGTCGATCAGACGCAATACCTCGATGAGACCGCGCGCGGAACCCGGATTCAACGTTGCGCTGCCGGGCGCGAATAACAATGGACTGTCGAGTTCGATCGTCGACATTTGCGCTTCCGGCGGTTGGTAGTTTGCGATTGCCGCATGGAGCGGCGGCAGCAAGGCTGCGCCGCGATAAAAGCCCATGCCGAGCCGTGGCGGCACGCCCGACACCGCATACCGTTCGAGTTCGTCGCGATCACGCTGGACGGCACGAAGCGCATCGGCACGCGTCGTGGGTGGAAGCGCAGGGAGCGTATCGATGCGCCGGATATGACGCGTGATCTGATCGACGAGCGCGCGATTCTGTATCGCGGAAGCCGCCGATGCCGCGCAGAGGAACGCGGCAAGCAACGCGAGCGCATGACCGGTTGCACGCGCCCCAATGCGCGGCGGCGCTTGAAGCGGGATGCCGTCGAGCAGGTGCTGCGGTAGTGGTAGCGATAACGGCAGCGGCAGCGGCTGCGCGTGCGGTGAATGCATTTTGGCTTGGCGGGTTTGGTGTAGCCCCGTGGTGGTTCTGACGAACTGCGCGAACGCGGACGTTAGTGGCGGTGACTCGTTTATCAGTGTGACGCTGAATGCGTGAAGCAAGACGGAAGGCTGAGTGTTTCCGTGCGCCGGTCGCAGCAGGATCGGGAGCACGGAATCACGGCTCCATCGCGTAAGCGCGTCGAGAAATGCCGCCTGCAAACCGTAGTGTGCAAAGTGTGCTGCGATCGATGACGGCAGCATGTCGAGCCGAAGCGGAACGTCACCGCCGATGCTCGCCGACGACCGCTCGACTGACGCAAATGGACCCGCCTGCGCGACTCGCATCGCAACACACACCGGCACCGTATAGCCGAGCGCGCGATTGGTTTCGCGGATGGCCGAGTGCCAGTGTTGCAGCGATGCTTGCAACGTCTCGGGACTCGCATCGGCATCGATCGCGCAGACGATCGCGTCCGGTCCGCAGCCGTTGCGCCATCGCCGAAGCGCGTCTGCGAGGTGCGCCAGACGGGCAGGGTGGTCATATCGAATCCAGATCGCGTGATGGGTGGCCGTGGCCGATGCCGTGCCGAACATCGCCTCTGGCAGCGGCGAGGCGTTATCGCTTCCACCGGCGATACGCTCGCCCGTGCCATCGCCGACGACGATTACCATCGGCGTGTTTCTACGGTCTGCCGCAGGAATGGCGTCGAGCGTCTTTGAGATAGCTGGCAACACTTTCAACGATGCGCGTTCACCGGCGCGAATGGCCCGGGTCGCGCAAACCCATGCAAGCGATATGGCGAACACAGTCAACAGCGCGGCGACGACGTTCCACCCGCTCGTCCAGGGCGACCACCCTCCAAGCCATGCCAACGCGAGCAGCGTGATCCAGAGCAATTGCGTTCGATAGGGATATCGGGTCATACGCACCTTTGCTCAATGCGCCACGGAGATCACGTGTGCGATCTGCTCTAACTGAGCGATTTGCGCGTCTAGCCATAATTCGAGCGCGCAATAGATGAGCAGCGAGACGATGCTCGCAATCGCGACCCATCCTGCCAGCGTCGGATCGAACCACTTTCGATGTTGCGACTTTTGCGTGACCAGCCACGGCGTGCCACGGACGCTGTGATGCGCGTTTTCAGCGATTGGTTCGATGCCGAGACGGCTTTGGATCGCGTGCATCAGGGCAATGCGCGGCGCGGGTCCATCGAGAGCGAACCTACCTTTGAACCCGAGCGCGAGCACAGCGGAAAAGATCGCGAGCAGCGGCTCGACAGGCCGCGATGCAGCGACGCGTCGCTCGATACGCGCGATGAGTTCTTCTCCCGCGTTATGTGTTTGAAAATGCAAAACCTGCAACGGCTCGTGCTCCCACGCGGCGCGGTCGAACTCTGTCAGATGTTGAAGCGCTGCTTCGTCGAGCAATGCACATTGGGCGTAGGCCGCGTCTTCGATCACGTCGGGCGGATGTCCGGCCGCTGCCAACTCGCGACGAAGGCGAACGATCTGGTCGTCGCATTGCTGTCGGAACGTGTCGAAATCAGCGGGCGATGCGCTCGTCGCGAGGCTGGCGACGGTCAGCGCGGTGTCGCGGAGCGCCAACGGAAGCTCGACCGGTTCCGCTCCGCGTCGCGAGCGAGTAGGCGACTCAGTCGCCTTGCGATTCCACCACGGAAGGCGCGGCATCATTCCGGCAGCACCGCGTAAAGTTCCAGCGACGCATCGACAATCGACGCCGGCACGTAGATCTGACAAGCTCGCGCCGCGACCATCCGTGTGAAGGCGGCATGCGTGTTATCCAGCGCGAAGAAGTGGTCTTCGACCCGAACCGGGATAGCCGCCGGCAATCGAGGATGTGCGCGCAGTGGAATACCGGGTAGCGCGGAATTGACGATTTGTTCGACGTCGTCGGGCGCGCCCGCTTTGCACAGTCGCGGCAATTGGTCGGCCAACGTTTGCGCCGTTACCGATGCCCGGACCGACAGATAGAAGTCCGCACCTTCCGCGAGGCGTTCGTCGTTGATGAGACCCAGCCACATCGTCGGCCGCACACGTTCGAGCGCGACGGGTACGACGCGGGACGGAATCACGGTGTCGAGTAACGTCCTGATCAACGTTTCCAACGCCGCGAACACAGGTCCCGGCGATACGTGATCGTAGGCGGGGATGGACTGAAGCGTTTCCGTCGTTGAGAAAGTCAGCAGGGAGCCGGCCAGCCGCGAGAGCGCTCGGTACAAGTGATCGGGGTGCTGGTCCGGCGCGTTGCATAAGTGCGCTAACTCCGGCCATGCGCTATTGACGCTGTGCAACAACCAGAACAAGGAGACGTCCGACACCGCGTAGTCGGCGATCTGGTCGGCCCGCTCGCGTCGGCGCGCGGCAAGGCTTGTGCTCTTTGCGCCAAGAATGCTCGTGAGACGGTCCATCTGGGCGATCAGCGTTTCACTGGCCGAGAGCAACAGGCACGGTGGCACGAACTCCGGATCGACCTCGAAGCGTCCTTGAACGTTGCGGGCCAATCGCGCAATCGGGCATGTCACGAAAGCGTTCAAGTCTTCAAACTCAAATAGCAGCATGAGCGCATGTCGTTCGACGCTAAGTTCTTCTTCGCCTTCCCCGAGCAGATCGGTCACCTTCGAATATTCCCGGACAAAGCGCCGCGGCCGCGTTGGCGAGTCGTCCGGTTCCGCGCAATTGCCGCCTTGTGCGTCCATCAGCGGCAAGCCGATATGCACGATTAGCGAGTCAGCAATGTGTGCCGCGCTGGACATATCGCGCGCGGGCGGGAGACGGTCGGCGACGCGAGCGTCGATTGGCGTGCCGTCTGCGAAAACCATCGCCAGGTCGAGCAGTTGAAGACGCCCGATTGATAGCGACGACAAGTCGAAACTCACCCGACTGATTCCCCAAGGCTCCGAACTCCCGATTCGCGCAATAGGGTCGCGTGCAAACCGCTCCCAGAGCGATTGCTGTTGAAAGTGTTGGGGCGTCATGAAAATGCCCTGTGCCCATAGCGGCTTCGAAATTTTCATGGTGTCGGCGTTTAGGACGGTTGGAGATTCACGGATGAAAGTGACGGATAGGTGTTAGCTCTTCGCTTTAGGCATTTGCGACACCAGCGACAGGTTGACGTCCATTCCTTCCACCTGAAAATGCGGCACCACGAACAGCTTGATTCGAAAAAATCCGGGGTTGTCATTGATGTCTTCAACCGTGACCTTTGCTTCGCGCAACGGATGCGATGCCTGGAGATCATCACCAGGATCGGTCATCTCCGTGACCAGCGACTTGATCCAGCCGTTCAACTCAAGTTCGAGCAGCCGACGATCTTTCGTCATGCCGATGTTTTCGCGCTGAATCAACTTTAGATAGTGAGCAACACGTGAAAGCAAAAATATGTACGGCAGCCTTGCGTTGATCCGACTGTTCGCGCTCGCTTCTTTCGTGTCGAACATCACTGGTTTTTGGGCCGAATGCGCGGAGAAGAAGCACGCGTAATCGTGATTCTTGTAGTAGGACAGCGGTATGAATCCCAGATTGGCAAACTCGAATTCACGCGTTTCGGGGATCAGCACTTCGGTCGGAATCTTTGCCTGATTGCCGGTACCAAGGTCGTACAGATGGATTGGCATGTCTTCGACGAGACCGCCCGCCTGCGGTCCGCGAATCTGGACGCACCAACCATTGCGAATAAAGCTCTGGACGATGTTCACCGCGAACGCAAACGACGCATTCGCCCATAAATAGCGGCTGTGGTCCGGACCTTTGACGGCTTCGACGTAGTTGAAGCTGCGCACGGGCGTGGTCTCCGGCCCGTACGGAAGGCGCGCCAGAAAGCGCGGCAACGTCAGGCCGATGTAGCGGGCATCGTCCGTATTGCGGAAAGACTTCCATTTCAGGTATTCGGCACGGTCGAAGTAGTTGCCGATGTCCCGGATGCTCGCGACTTCCTCCATCGTTTCCTTGCCAAAAAACGCAGGCGACACAGCGCCAATAAAGGGCATATGCGCTGCCGCCGATACCTTGGCGAGATTGCGTAGCAGCGCGATGTCTTGCGGACCTCGATCGAACCAGAAATTCGAAATGATTGCGCCGATGGGTTGACCGCCCGGCGTGTCGTATTCCTGAATATAGGTGTGGTGATAAAGACCGCTTTGAATGAGTTCGGGCGCGTCGTCGAAGTCTTGTCGCAATGCGTCTTTAGAAACGTCGAGCACCTCTATTCTCACGTTCTGACGGAAATCGGTGCGATCGACAAGGAATTTCAGTCCGCGCCACGCCGATTCAATCTGTTGAAAAGTCTCGTGATGCATGATTGCGTCGAGCTGACGACTAATCTGCTGGTCGAGCCGATCAATATGAAAGTCGAGCAGGCTTTTATCGAGTCGATCCACCGGCTGCGATGATTCACCAATCATCTTTAGAAACACGTTCATTGCTTGAGTCACGCGTTCGCTGAATGATGACTCCGCGAGCGCATCGATACTCTGAAATGACGCGACAGGCCGTGCGACCGTAACAGGTGTCAGGTTAATTTTTGCGCATAAAGATTCATAGACACTGTGTGGCGGAGAATCGACAAGCATCGTGTCACTCTCGAATGAATCATCAATGTGCATTTCACTATTAGTCATTAAGCTGGCATCCGGTGTATAGCGATCAAACGTTGCGGGAAACTTCGGAACACGTGTCTGCGGCTTGTTCTAATAAATGAAGATCGGCGCTGAGACGCTTCGACAGCAATGCGTCTTTTAGAATGCTCTCAAGTTCTCTACGGAAAGTTGCGTTATCGAGCAGATTTGATTTCAGGTCGCGTATTAGATTGCGTGCGGCCACCAATGCACGCAATTCCGGGACAGCTGCCGCGATGGCCTCTGGCGTGAAATCGCTCATTGACTTGAATTCGAGATGCACTGGGAGCTCGCTACCATCGCCTGCCAAGGTGTTTTCAACGGCGAGCCGGGCTGTAGGCTGGTAGTCGGCCAACACTGAATCAAAATTGTGCCGGTTGATATTGAGCTTCTCTCGTTCGCCCACCAAACGCGTATCGCGACCATTGCTATAGTCGCCCACGACGAGCAGTTTCAGAGGCAGTTCTATCTTTTTCTGTGCACCACCGGTATGTAGATCAAGTTTTATGTTGATCCGGGCCTTGGGCACTTCGTTTTGAAAGCTCTCGGACATCGTGGATTTCCTCTTCAGGGACGGCACATTGGTATGACGAACGCCGTATGCAATTAGTATCACGAAGGGTATTGAGAATGGAATGAGACGATTCTAGTTTTCGTCCTAATCTGCTCTTATTTTTAAATTGGCCGTTTGGGGGAGTTCACAGCACTCCAAAATATGTTTACTGTGCGGCTTCGTCGTTGAAACGATTGGATCGCGAAGAGGCTGGCGGCAATGGAATATTTTATCGATAGACGGACTGAAAAAACTGAGCACATCAAGCTAAATGGTCGGCAATCTTATTTTGTAGATATGCCGTCCAATGAGTCCGCTAAATCGTGTTCCGTGATTTCTTTCGAGGTTGTCGAAAAAATAGGTGAGCCGTATCGCGTCACGATCCAGTTGAGCCATTCGCACGCTCTGCGCGGTGAAGATTATCTTGGTAAAGACGCTGCATTCGTTATCGCGTCGCCGCTGGACGACGTCTCGCATAGGCCACGGCGATTTTCCGGTTGCGTCACCTCATTTTCGAGAACCGCGGTCACGCGGGACGAAAGCCGCTACGAACTTGTGATCGAAGCGCACCTTGCTCGCCTGACGCTCACGCGCGCAAGCCGGATTTATCAGCATCAAAGCGCGCCGCAGATCATCGAGGCAATCTTGCGTCGGCACGGGTTCAACGGGCATCAGTTCGTCTTTCGGCTGCGACGCGACTATCCGCAGCACGCTTTCCGGCTCCAGTATCAGATCACCGACTGGGACTACATTCGCGTTCTGATGCAACAGGAAGGGCTGTTCAGTTACATCGTGCCGGGTGAGTCGGTCGGTGATGGCGATGTCGTCACCTTCGCCGACGATGTCGATCACTACCTGTATCAACCTGCGTTGTCGGCACCGTATCGTGAGCCGTCTGGCCTCGACGCGCACGTCGAGGCGATCCACTCGTTGCGGACCCAGAGTCGCACGGTCACCGCGTCGCAAGTGGTTGCGGATGTCAATCCTGATTTTGCGCATGAACGCATTAAAGGCGCGGCGGGTGAGTTGTCCGATGCGAGCGGATACGGCGCATCGTATGTGTATGGCACACATCATCGGGACCAACAGGGCGCACAGTGGGAGGCGTTGCTTCGTCACGAGGCTGCGGTCGCCATGCAAACGGTTCACGCGGGTGCCAGCAGTATTCGCGAACTGAAGCCGGCCCGCGTATTCCGCATAGACGATCCAGTTGACGGCTCTGATGACGGTCTGCTCATTGTCGAGGTCACGCATCGTGGCGCGCGCGACCAACCGTACCAGAACCATTTCAAGGCAATTCCCGCGAACCGGCGCTTCCGGTTGGCGATAGACGATCAATCGTGGCCGCGCGTCAACGGCACGTTGAGTGCGCGTGTGACGTCGCCGGGCGGTTACCGCTACGCCTATCTGACAAGTGACGGACGCTACACGGTACGTTTCGACCTTGATTTCGACACGTGGAATCCCGGTGGCGAGAGTGTGCCGCTGCGGCTCGCCAAACCCTTTGCCGGAAGCGGCAAGACGGGGTTCCATTTTCCGGCTCTCGACGGTACCGAGGCCGTGATTGCGTTTGAAAACGGTGACCCGAACCGGCCATATATTGCACAGTTTCATCACAACAGCCAGCAGCCCGACCTGATCGACAACCAGCAGCGGTGGTTGTCGCGCAACGTGGTCCGGACGCAGGGCAATAACAAACTTCGTTTTGAGGACTGGGCGGGAGAAGAGGGCATCAAGCTGTCCACCGGTCATTCCAGCAAGAGTCAGTTGAACCTCGGCTACCTCGTCGATGCAGAGCGGCGGAAACGCGGTGAAGGCTTCGAATTGCGAACATCGGACAAGGGGGCGATCCGCGCGGGCAAGGGCATTTTCATCTCTGCACATGATCAGCCACAAGCAGCAGGCGACCAGCTCGACATGCAGACGACCATCACGCAACTCGAAGACGCGCTGGCGCTTGCGCGCTCGCTTGCTGCATCGGCGGAGACGGCGCGAGGTATTCCCATTGACACGGCAGCGCAGCGGAAAACGCTCGAAGAACTGAAGGGTTTGGAGACGGCTTCCCTGCTTTTCAGCGCGCCCGCGTCGGTAGGTGTTGTCGCGGGGCATGGCGTTCAAATCGCTGCTCGGGACAGCATTTCTGCGGTAGCTGGCGGCAGCGCTGAAATCACGACGGCCCACGACTTCACGGTGGCTGCGGGCGATGCGGTATCGCTGTTCGCTCGAAAGCAAGGCATTGGCATTGTCGCGGGTGGCGGCGCCATCGACGTGCGGGCAAATAACGACGGCATGTCGCTGCGTGCATCGAAAGACTTAACGGTATCGAGCGAGAACGGTGTCGTGCGCGTCAAGGCCGCCCGGGAACTCGTCCTCGAGTGCGGCGGTGCCTTTATCCGCCTCGCGGACGGCAATGTGACGATTGGCGGTCCGCGCAATCTGTTGATAAAGACGATAGCCATGCAGAAGCAGGGCCCGGCGAGCGTCCAACTCGAGCAACAGAAATTTTTCGAGAGTCAGGCCGAGCGTGAATTCAGCGAGCAAGTGCGCGTTGACGAGGCGTTGTATTCGCTCGCCGCGCAGGCCGGCTCGGCGCTTCGCTACGAGGTCTGGGGCGAAGGTGGCACGCGGATCGGCGGCGGCGTGCTCGATGACAGCGGCAAGACGCTTCGGGCGTTCACCGACAAGCCCGAAGCGCTCACTACGGTGGTTGATCTCCATGAGGGCAAGTGGACTGCGCTGCATTTCGACGCGCCGTATCGCATGACAGGAAACATCAGCAACAACGACCTTGCGGGCGTTTTCGATTATCCGGATCACGACTCGCGTCCCGACGATGATGCGCGCGACGAAGCGCATAACGACATCACCGAAGAGGTGAGCGAATGAGCTGGCAACGCGTTGTTTCAATCACGTTGTTCGCGTTGCTTGGTGTGTTTGCAATACCGTCCGCGTCCTCGTCTTCATCGGGCGCCGGGACCACGCGCGAAGCCACGGATGTGCCGCTTCGCACGGCGGAGGGATTCGTTCCGAATTCGATTGGTCGACCGGTCGACGGGCGTTATTGCATTGCGGGCGCTGTTGTAGATGACGACGCAAGGAAAACGGCGGTCGTCATGATGGTTGATACGAGGCGACCGCGGCTCGAGTGGATGACGCCGATCAAACCGTCTCCGGACTACGCGGGCAATACCGCGATTCGTTGCGTCACGATTGGTGGCGACATCTATGCGGTACTGCAAGAGCACTCGCATACACAAGCCAGCCTCGATCAGACCCGCGTGGTCGCGGTGCGGTTGTCGTCCACCGGCAAGCTCGTGAAGCAACGTCCGTTGGCGGTAGGCTTCGACGAATGGTCATATCAGATCGACGCTAATGCAACGTCGGTGTCGATCGTTGGTGGAACGAATAGTGAACTCGACCGATCGGGTCATTCCAGTACGTTCGTCGCGCAGTTCGATCGTAGTTTGGCGCGCACCGCAACACTGAGGCAGCCTCAAGGCGCCTTCTGGACCGGGACGCAAGCGCGAGTCGATGGGGGTTACCTGCTTGTCGGCGGTCAATTCATGCCGAACGTGAATGGCTCGGGCGGCCGGGCGGCGTTCGCCGTGTCGAAGATCGATCTTGTCCGCGACAAGTACGTGTGGTCGAGCTATCCGCCGCCCGCCGACGCGCGGTCGAGCATGGCGGCGTTCGCGCCAGATGGTTCATCGTACGTTGCTGCAGTCGGCCCGGCTCATCTTGTGATCTCACATATCGATCCGGCCGGATCGCTGACCGACAGCTACGCGATCGAAAAATCCATGTGCCGTGTCAGCGCGGTGACGATCAATTCTTCCGTGTTCGGTATCTTGGGTGCGGCGTGTGAAGACCCTTCACTCGTTGTCGCGGTATTGATCGACGTCGCGAAAAAAGGCGTCGTCTCAACGCAGCCCATCGGACGCGGCATCAAAAGTCCAACTTTCGACGGGGACGGCTGGGCGGGCATTCAGCAAAGCGAAACCGGCGGCGTTGCCTTTAGACGCGGAACGCTGAAGGGGCTGCGATGACGTATAGCTACGAACAGAAAATAGCATTCATCAAAGGCCTGTATTGCCCGGCCCGTCAGGTTTCGGATGAATCCGGTTGTTCGTGGGAATTGATCCTCGCTCAGGCCGCGCAAGAGACCGGTTGGGGCGAGAAAGTCCTGCAAGGCACGAACAATGTTTTCAACATCAAGGCAGATGCGAGTTGGACCGGCGAATCTAAGGTGTTTCGTGTGTGGGAGAAAGTCGGTGGGAAAAAAGTGTGGGTGGATGCGGCGTTTCGTGTGTACGACTCCGTGCTCGACAGTCTGCGTGACCGTCAGGCCTTCCTTCGCGACAATTCGCGATACACGAAGGCAGGATTGTTCCGCGCCGACGTCAAGGGAAACCTGGTAAGGGAAGCGCTTGCGTTGCAAGACGCGCACTACGCGACCGATGAAGACTACGCAGACAATCTGGCGATCGTATTCAACGGGAAGTCGATGCGACGTGCTATTGCCGAGGCAAAGGCGGACGGTTGCAAGGGATGCTTGCCGATCGCCAATTTATATCTGCTCGACGCGGCACGGGTGCCGCTTGCGCGGGCCAAAGTCAAAGCGTCACAGGCGGCGACCACGGTTGAACTGGTGACGGATGCCGACGGGCATGTGCAAGTGCAGGCAGCGCTGTCGCGTGGGCCTGTGTCGCTGTCGATCTGGTCTGCGCACGATCGCCGGTGGATCGCTATTCCGTATCAGGTGACGCCCGCTTTGCCAGCGGTTGCCATCACGTTAATTGCACCGACGTTGTCGATCCATGGCTCGACGACGCTGCACCGCGTGCAAGATGACGAGAACGTATCGCCACCTTCAAGCACTTCGACGCCAGTTCAGTCGGTGCGGATGAATGCAGATACCTACACGATCAAGAAGGGCGATTCGCTATCCCGGATTGCCCGACTACATGGAACGAACTACCAGGCAATTGCGCATCTGAACGGCATTGCGTCGCCTTACTTTATTCAACCTGGTCAGGTGATCGCCGTCCCGAAGCGCCAATCCAATCGCGCAGTCGCGACACACCAGCGTGTTCAGCCGCCGCCGACGCAGCATGCTGCGTCAACGCCGCCGCCCACGTCAGCAACCCGGCAGTCGGGCGTGCACGCGATCCGTTTCCGCAACGATGCCGATCATCCGCAGACCGACGTTCACAGTGTTGGGCACGCGCCGTGGATGACCGTGGCAGAGCGGGAGTTTCGGTCCGGCGTGAAACGGCACGGCGGCGCGCATCCGGATGCGCATGTGATGGAGTACTTCAGCGCGACGTCGCTCGGGCGACAGAGCACCGATCAACTCGCGTACTGCGCGGCTTTCGTGAACTGGTGCCTGACGCGCGCGGGGTATCGCGGTAACAACAGCGCGATGGCCCGAAGCCTGGCTGCATGGGGGCGACCAACGGAGGGGAATCGGCCTGCGTACGGTGCGGTGGCGGTCGTGCGTTTTCCGGGAGGCGGGTTCCATGTGACTTTCGTGAATGGCGCGGCGGCGTTCGACGATGACGGATCGGTTCCTCGTCTGGCCACACTCGGCGGCAATCAGGGTTATGGGCACGAGGTGAGCCGGAGTTCGGTTCCGATTGGATGGGTGACGCATTTCCGCTTTCCAGCGCAGTACGAAGAGGTCGCCGACGATTACGCATTGAAACGGGTAGTGGTTGATGGCGCCCAGATGACTCACAGATCAACACATTGAAGATACCTGTCCACATTAAGGAGAAGCAGTGCCGGTTTATTTAAGACGTTTGTCTACATGGGTTGCATTGACGGCGTGCCTTTTTCCCGTTTCGCGCGCGGTGGCCGTAGATGGCGGAGCCACATTGACCACGCACAGCAAAAACCTGAAAGGGTCCATAACGTTGTCGGATGCCGGAAGAGATCGACACGGAATGAAGAAATACGCTTACCGGATCGAACTGTCATCGCCAACGTGTCGTTCCACGTTCACGGGATTTGCCGATTTTTTCAAAAGAAGCGGAGAGCTGACCGATTCAACGTATTTGCAAAATGGAAAAATTGTGAAAACCACGCTTTTCAAAGATTCAAACGCTGTGGGCACCGTCATCCTTGAGATAGACACCGATTCGCCTAAACCCGGATTCGCCGGTGCGAGCTTTTATACGCCGAAGCCTGTTCCGGGTTCCTGTGTAAAGGGTGAGGGCGGCGGTATCGACTTTTACACATGGTGACGGGATGACGGTGACGACTCCTAGCCTTGTCCTGCCTATCTACTGAAAAAGCGCTCTTACTATGCCGTGGCCAATTCCGACTCTAACCACCATCGCACGTCCGCATCCCATTTCATTTCGGAAATGGATCGCGGGCTTGCTGGTTCTGGTTGGAGCAAACGCGGCTGTCGTTCTGACAACTTGGCCAAAGGAGCAATCCACACATGTCATGTGGTTCTGGATAAAACTGATCGGTGTGCCCATCGGTATTTTCACGCTACTGATCGGCATGCGAATTCGACGCTGGACGTCTCAACGCGTGATCGCCGAAGAAAGCGAACGTGAGAAAGGACGAATCCAGGCGCTTTGGAAATCGTGGTGTTGCCGCAGCGTTTCTGTTTCCAGTGCTTTCGCGCTTTTGCCAATTGATATTTCCGCCGTAGAGCTTGCTGAAAGCAGTCTGGATCATCCGGTTAGCAGACAGCAATCGCTCACGTTTCAATGGGCCCATCACATGTCGTTCGACGCGAAGCGCGGGCGGATCGCACAACGTCTCACGGAGCGGCTTGCGAGTGGTGTTGTCGGTGAACGCTATTTGCAAATCGCGCTCGTGATCGACGCCACGTCGTCTTCAGACGAAGCGGCGTGGAAATCGGTGATGGACCGCGCATTGAAAACAGCGGCTCCGGAATTGAAGTTCAACATAATAGGGGGTCGTCCGCGAGAAAGCGCAACTTGGGTCGAATCGATCATCGATTCTGATTCGCCCTCAGGATGTGACGCGTGTGCGGTTATCGCTGTTCAACTTCAACCCGACGACACTCGCGTTATTGCAGACGATCAAGACGAACTGCTAGCGAGCAGCGAATGCGCCGCTGTCATCATCTTCGGTGGGAAAGATCCGGCCAAAGCCCGCGCATCCCTTCACCGGCCATTGTCATTTGACGGGGACTCGGTGGCGCGCAACCTGATACAGCTACGAAACACGCAGCTTACAGCGAATAACCCGTCCCACATCTGGCTAACGGGGTGCGACGACGCGTTTTCGTTTGACGTCCTCCAGGTATTCAATGGCGACGCGCATCGCGGATTGATCGAGCGCGATATCGATCATCTGATCGGCTTGCCGGGACCCGTCAGTCACTGGATTGCGCTTGCTATTGCAATTGAAAATGCCGCGCAAGCCACGACGTCGCAGATAGTCGCCTGGCGTGAAACCTCAACCTCGCAATATCACGTCTGCGTCGTCGCACCGGCAGAAAAGGCGGCGACGTGAAAGCGCGAGCGTGGGCTAATGGGTTGATCGTCGTGGCCATTCTGTCGGGAGTCGTCGCTTTCGTCGTTATGACCGTGGATAGCGGCCGTCTGCGTGAGTGGTCGATCGAGCATCGCTTTGCACTTGTCTGCGGTGGACTGGCGCTCTTGATTGCGATGGCTTTAATGGTTCCATTTCGGAAGCAGGCGCGGCTGATGTTCGAGCGTGGATCGAAAGAGAACGGCCTTGAGCCACCGGAACCGGGGCGTTGGCACAGCGTCGTCGCCTCGTCGACAAGCATGCGAGGCTTTGCGAACGATCTGCGTGACACGTTACGTCAAACGCGACGCATCGGCTGGGCTTACGATCGTCCGTGGTTGCTGCTTACCGGAGACGCAAAGGCGATGGCCGCGATTGCGTCGGTCTTTCCCGCGTTGGCCCAAACACCGTGGCTCGTTACACCTGATGTTGTGTTGCTGACGGATCGACTCGGCGGAGAGGCAATACACAACCCGCTTTGGATGAAGGCGCTGCGTCGGTTGCGCTGGCGGAAACCCGTTGACGCGTTGGTCTGGTTGCATAACGGCCGAAGCGACGCCACAAAAGTCTCCCGTGACATGTCCAGCGCGACTCTCGACCTCGCGCGAATCGGCGATGCGCTTCGATACGCGGCGCCGCTGTTCGTATTGACGGTGGGCGCGGCAGATTGCGGGGCTTTCCGCGATTCTCCACTGGCTGGTTGCGAATTGCCTTGTCACGCAGATGTCGCCGTCGTCGAACGCGCGTTGGCAGGCTTGCGCGATCGCCTCGCGGCTTATGGTGTCGCAGATCTCGCGCGTGACACAACTAACCGCTACGCGGCCGAACTATCGGCTTCGCTCGATCCAACTATTCGATCGCTCTCTGCGTGGCTTGCGCCGTTGTGCGCGAAGCGGCGTAGTCATCAGCCATTAAGCGCGGTGTTGTTCGCGCCGGGAACGCCGCCGCGCACAGACAGCGCACTCGACGCGCAGTCTCCAATCGCGTTGCGACACGGCGCATGGCGGTATATTGGCGTGGCGTCGATGCTGGCGCCGAGCCGTCGAATGCTCAGTCATCCGTTGCATGTGATGTTGATTGCCACGTTGTTCGTGGTTGGATTGTGGACAACGCTTCTGTCTGTTTCAGGTATCGCGGCCACGCGAGATCTGGCGCGTTCTGTTCGTGTCGTGCGTGAGTTGCGGGCCGCAGCGAACGCGACTGTCAGGATTCGTTCGCTATTGGCGTTACAACGCGAGATCGTGCATGGCGAATCGAACGTCGGATCGTCAAGATGGTCGGATTACGTTGGACTGAATCACGACCGTCGAACGCTGGCCGCGTTATGGCCAGCCTATGCAAATACGAGTCGCCGCGAGGTGATCGCGCCCATCCAGCAGTCGCTTGAACGCGAACTGACGGCGCTTATTTCGCCGCAACCGCGTCAGGCCGATAACCAATCCGTGCAACGTATCGCGGGTAATCGCGACACGCTCAAGTCGTATTTGATGATGGCGGAGCCAGCGCGCGTCGATGCTTCCTATCTCGCCTCATCTCTCGCAGCGCGTTGGCGCACCCAGGCGCAATTGACGGATGGCGAAAAGGCCGACATCGCGAATCGACTTGCGGATTTTTACGCGAATCACCTGTCGGTTCACGCAGAACTTCGGATCGAACCACGCGCGTCACTGATCGCGACGGCGCGTCAAACCTTGCTGCTCGCGATGGGTGCGCAGACTTCCGAGGACACGATTTATGCGCGCGTCCTCGATTCGGTCAACGGGCAGTATCCCGATGAAACACTCGTCTCTTTGACATCAGGCACTGATCCGCGCGGTGTGTTGCACGCGTCGTCTACGGTGCCTGGAAACTTCACGCGGCGCGCCTACGAAGAACGGATCGCAACGGCGATCGAAGCGGCGTCGCGGCACGACGCGCCTGTCACGGATTGGGTGTTGAACGGCACACGCCGCGCGAACGCCAGCGAAATGCGGACCGGTCAGGAATCCATTCAGGCGGTACTGACCGCGCGCTATTTCACCGACTACGCGCAGCATTGGCAACACTTCATGAACACGTTGCAATGGGACGCGGCCGCTACGTTGCCCATCGCAATCGCTCAACTCAAGCTGATTTCCGACGCCCAACAATCGCCGGTGATTGCGTTGTTGAAGTCGCTCGAGTATCAGGGCGGCGCGGGGCGCTCGCGGGAATCGCTGTCCGACACGCTCGTGACGAAGGCGCAAAACCTGTTCGGCGCGAAGCAGAGGCGCTCGGACGGCTTGACCGAGACGTCGCGCTATGCCACCAGTGGACCGCTCGATGCAACATTCGGGCCGGTCTTGCGGTTGATCGCACAAGACGACGCGGCCTTGTCCGCGAATGGCGACGTGAGTTTGTCTCGCTTCATCGAACGTGTCACTGCATTGCGGTTGACGCTGCAACAGATCACCGACGGTCCCGACGCCGATGCGAACGCGCGTCGGATTGCGCAGGCGTGGTTTCAGGGCAGAAGCTCGCCGCTGGCCGAGTCGCAAACCTACGCGCAACTCGTCGCTGCGAGCGTGGGTGCGCAATGGTCGGGCATGGGTGATGCGCTATTCGTGCATCCCGTCGCGCGCGCGGCGCAACTGGCGCTTCAGCCCGCGCAGGCGAGTCTGAACGATGCGTGGCGGCGCACCATATTGAGCGCGTGGAACCGGGCGTTCGTCGGCCGCTATCCGTTCTCGCCGACAGCCAACGATGCGTCGCTACCGGAGCTCGCGCGCTTCATTCGTCCTCAAGGCGGCGTGATTGCGACGTTTCTTGCCACGCAGTTGGCTGGTGTTATCGAATTGCAGGGCGATCAGTGGCTACCTGTAGCTGGCGACGCAACGCTCGCGTTCGATCCGGCTTTTCTGAAAGCCGTCAACACGCTGCAACGGGTGTCCGCGCATCTGCTCGCGCAAGGCGAGCCGATATACCGTTTCGAGTTGCGGCCCGTGCCGACGCCCGGCGTGACCGACACGCTGCTGACGCTCGATGGGCAAACCCTTCACCACTACAACCAGCCGGAAACATGGCATTCGCTGACGTGGCCATCGCGCGATCTTCAGACGCCGGGCACGCGGCTCCAGTGGCAAACCGAGCACGCCGGCACCAGCAAGAATGTCGAATACGCAGGGCGCTGGGCATTCGTGCGGATGCTGGAACGGGCGCGCGTCGAGCCGATCGACGGCGCGACGTATCAACTTACGTGGCAAGCGTCGCCGGACACGCCCGGTCACCCTTTCCACGACGAACTCGCGCCGCAATCCACTGAAGGCCAGATCGAATCCGCCGAGCCTGACGACGTTCCATTGATTGCACGCGGACCACTCGCGACGGCGCCCACTGAACTAGCGTTTCCGTTGACTTATCTGATGCGCACCGAGGTCGGTCAAGGGCCGCTCGAATTGCTTGCGCTAAGGGGGTTCGTGATGCCGTCGAGGATTTTTTCGACCGCGTCCAACGGGTCCAATGCGTCGGAAGCGCGACCAGGAGAGCGCACGCAAACAGCAGGGCCGCCGCCGCTGCCGAAAGCCGTCATCGACGCAGCGCGACACATCGATGTGCCGCTTCCCGCAGGCCAGCCACTTTGATCGACCGCAGACGCCCATGCTGAGTGAATTCCTGAACACCGTGTTGACGCCGCATGTCGATCCCGCGCGTGCGAGCGAAACCGACTTGAACGTCCACCCGCAATCGATCAGGTCAGACTGGTCGGATTGGTGTGCGCCTGTTTCGACGGAATCGCCGTGTGGTGCCGATTGCTCGTACGACGACGACTTTCTCGGGTTGAAAGACGAGGTGGCCAAACTTTCCGATATCGACGAGACCTTGATTATCGATACGGCTGACCGGTTGCTGCGTGACGTCACGAAAGACGTGCGCGTCGCGGTCTACTACGTCTATGGACGCATGCGTCGCGATGGCGCGGCGGGCGTGTCGGATGCAATCGAGAGACTCGCTGCGCTGGTCGAACGGTTTGGCGACGCGTTGCTGCCCGCGCGTGCCGAGACGCGCAAGGCCGCGTTCGAATGGCTATCGGGCGCGACTTTCGGTGCGCGGTTCGAAACCGTTCAGGATCAGTCCGGGAAGCATCTGGCGCAAATGCGGGCGGCGCTCGCGAGAATCGTCGCTGCCGTCGAAACGTGGCCGGATAGCGCGCGGCCTGATATGTCGGCACTCTTTCGACGCGTTGATCTGCGCGAGCAAGCGGCCGACGGATCGATCGTCGCGGCGTCCGGTGTGTCACCTGCAAATGAAAACCGCGCATCTGTTGCGGCAGAAGCGAAAGCGGAAGCGGCTGCGTCGGAATCCATCGCGTCGAATGCGGACCTGCTCGAACGCAGCCGTCAACTCGCGCAGTACTTGCGCTCACGGCCCGATGGCACGCTCGCCGCATCGCGCTTGCTGCGCTGCGTCCGCTGGGACACGTTGACAGTTCCGCCGCCGCACGACACGACCGGACGCACGCGGCTCGCTGCACCGCGCGACGAATTGCGCACGCAGTTATCGCGGCTGGCAGCGCAGCGGCAATGGTCCGAATTGACCGGGCGCGTCGAAGCGGCGTTCGCGGAGGGCGCAAACCATTTCTGGCTGGATTTGCAACGTTACGCATTTCTCGCGTGGCAGGCTGAATCGGCGGGGGCGTTGTGCGAGCGGCTCGCCAACGACTGCGCATTGCTGATGGATCGCGTGCCCGATCTCGATCGCCTGTCGTTCAGCGACGGTACGCCGTTCGCCGACGCGGCTACCCGCGAATGGATCGCCACGCATGCCAGCGTCCGCGATGTCGAACGCGGTGCCGAATGGGCGCCGGTTGCCGTGGCGTCGCCGGTCACGGATTGGGCGGAAGCCGAAGCGCAGGCGCAGGCATTGGCCACGCACGACAGCATCGACGCGGCGCTCGGCTGGCTTCAGCGCTTGTCCGTGCCCGATGGCGAGCGTGAGCGCTTTGTCCGGTATCTGCTGATGGCGCGTGTCGCCGAGCGGGCCGGACGCGCGGATACCGCGTTGCATCTGCTGACGCGGCTCGACTCCGACGCCCGCCGCTTCGACCTTGCCGCGTGGGAGCCGTCGCTCGCGTTCGAGGCGTGGCATCAACTGCTGCGGTTGTTGCGCTGGCGTGCCGGTCGGAAGGATGCGGATCGCGTGGCGCTCGCCGTCCGTATCGACGGCTTGTTATGCGACCTGACTTCGCTCGACCCGACGCGCGCGTTCACGCTCGCTGCGTCCTGACGAAACGTGTCCCTTTCTCCATTCCGCACACGCCAGATGACTCAACCGACACGTGACAACGACATTCTTCGTTACTACGAAGCCGAGATGCGCTATCTGAGCGAGGCGGGTGAGGAATTCGCGCGCGCGTTTCCCGATCGCGCGCGTCGGCTTGGAATGAATGGCCCGGGCGAGCGCGATCCGCACGTCGAACGGTTGTTTCGAAGGGTTTGCGTTTCTGATGGCGCGTTTGCGGCACAAACTCGACGACGAATTGCCCGAGTTGACCGAAGGCGTCGTCAGCATGCTGTGGCCGCACTATTTGCGCATGATTCCGTCACTCTCGATCCTCGAAATCACGCCGGCGAGCGGGGCGCTTCAGTGCCACGAACGCTTGCCGGCCGGACTGGAAGCGCTGTCGGCGCCGCACGGCGAGACGCCGCGATCCACTCGCGGCGAGCGTGCCGAAGCGCACATCGAATGTGTTTATCGGACTACGCAACCGGTCGATCTGTATCCGTTGAGCCTCGACGAAGCGAAGGTCTTTGTTCGTGACGACGGTCGCCCGGTGCTACGAATCCGTTTTCAGTGGCAGCCGCAGGCGCGTCGCGAGCAACTGAACGTGCCGCGTTTGCGGATCTATCTGCATGGCGAGCGCCCCGTTTCGCGCGCGCTATACGGGGCGCTGGTGGCGTCGCCGGTTGCGATCCATGTGCGGGTGCCGGATAGCGCTCCGGACCTCGCCAGTGCGCCGCTGGTGTTGTCCGGATTGCGGATCGAGCCTGCCGGTTTCTCCGCCGATGAGCGCTTGTGGCCCAAGCCCGATAACGCGTTCGGCGGCTATCAACTGTTGCTCGAATATTTCACGTTCGCCGAAAAGTTTATGTTCGTCGATCTGCTCGGACTCGATCTGCGCGAGATAGCAGCCGCTGCGCCGGGCGTGTCGCGCTTCGATGTGGAAATTGCGCTGGCGCACGCGTTGCCCGACGGCATGCAGATCTCCGCGGACAACTTGAGACTGTTCTGCACGCCGGTCATCAACCTGTTTGCATTGGAGGCCGATCCGGTTTCCGTCACGCAATTCGAAACGGAATACCGCGTGCAGACTGGCTTGCATGGCGGTCATGCGCTCGAAACGTATTCGGTGGATGCGGTGCACGGCTTCGAGTCGGCTACCGGCAAGCGTTTCGAGTATGTGCCGTTCGCGGCGTTCCGGCATCGTGGCGGCATGCTGCGTCATGAGACGCCGGAGCGCTATTTTCATACGCGAGCGCGGCGTGGACCGTCCGGGCGGATCGACACCTGGCTGGTGCTTGGCGGCCGGCGCTGGGAATCGTCGCAGGCGCAAGCGCAAACGCGGCATCCGGAAGATCAAGCGTTCGCATCGGCCGCGCTCCCGCGCGAGACGTTGTCGCTGACGGTGACGGGCACTCACGGCATGCTGCCGCGAAAGGCGTTGCGCGATCAGTCGATCGCGCGAATGCGCAGCGGCTTCGCCAACGTCGCGTCGATCCGCAATCTGACCGCGCCGACTTCGCCGGTTTATCCACCCACCGGCGACCGGTTTCACTGGCGTGTGCTGTCGCACCTTGCGCCCAATTATCTGTCCTTGCTCGATGCCGACATCTTGCGCGGCACGCTCGCGTTGTACGACTGGACCGACGACCTGTTAAACCGCCGGAAGATCGACGCGATTCGCGGCGTGCGGCATCGTCCGGTGAAAACGCTGACGAAAGGCTGCGTGCTGCGAGGGGTCGAGATCGAAGTCACGCTCGACGCGACGCAGTTCGCCGGAGACGGTGACATCGAGTTATTCGGCGCGGTGTTGAACCGCTTCATGGCCATGTACGCAACGTTGAACGTGTACACGAAGCTGATCATCGTCACGCAGCCCGACGGCAGGCGAATCGCGTGGCCCGAAGCGAAAGCGGAAGGAGCGCCATTTTGACCGCCACGCTATCCGCTTTGCTCAACGAGGCGCAGGACTTCAATTTTTTCCGGTTTTGCGAGTTGCTCGAACTGGCTTCGCCGGAGCGTCCGCCGCTCGGTTCGACGGATTCGCACGCCGACGATCCGCTGCGTTTTCGCTCGACCGGGCAACTGGGTTTTCCGGCGCGCGAGCTTGGCGCGATCGAATACGATCAACGGCATCCGCGCACACCGCCGACGGTGCGCACCGCATTTCTCGGCTTGTATGGCGTCGATGCACGTCTGCCATCCTATTTCGGAGATGAGATTGCGCAGCACCGCGATGGCGCGGAGCCGCTGGCCGCGTTTCTCGATCTGTTCCATCACCGAACCGTCACGCAGTACTACCGCGTCTGGCGAAAATACCGGTATCCGGTCGGTTTTCGCGCTGACGGAACGGACCCGATGTCTCGCTATCTGTTGAGCCTGGCGGGATTGGGAATCGGCGGCGGCGCGACGACACGGGCGTTGCGTCCGCGAAGCGTGTTGTCGATGCTGGGTCTCGTGAGTCAGAAGACACGAACGGCCGAAGGTCTCGCCGGTGTGTTGCGGCATGCCGTGGCGGACGCTCACATCGAGGTAAGCGAGTTTTATCCCGTGTGGATTCGACTCGATCCCGATCAGCGGTTGCGCGCGGGTGGGTCCGGCAATCCGTTGGGCGACGCTTGCGTGCTTGGGCGCGGCTTTTTCGACCGAAGCCACGCGGTATGCGTCGTGATCAAGCCGGATACGCGCGAAGAGTTGAACGAACTTTTACCAGGCGCGTCGATGCACGGCGAACTGATGTCGATCTTGCGTTTTTATCTCGGCTATAGCGCGTTCGCATGTCTGGCGTTGAGTGTGCGGCGCGATCTGATGCCGCCGCCCGTTCTCCGCACGGGGCAGACACGGCTTGGACTGACGTCTGTCTTATTCCACCGGAACGTGAGCGGGACGGCGAAGCGGTCGCACAACGTGCGCGTGCGAATCGGCGCATGGAACGGTCACGACATATCCGGTCACTCGATATGATCGCGGCGATCCGGTTGACGTCGCGTCTGCGCGCGCTGGTGGCACTGGTCGCATGTGTGTGCGTGTCGGGATGCGGCGTCGCGCATGCGATCAAACAGAGCGCGAACGACGTCGCGCGATGGACTTTTATCAAGCCGGTTTCGACGATGAATATCGATCTTGCCGGTCGTGCGTCGTTGAATCCAACCGGCTCGGGGCAATCGCTTTCCACAGTGGTGCGTCTCTATCAGCTGAAATCGACGCAGACATTCGATCAACTCGACTATGCGCAACTTCAGCGCAACGACGTGGCGTCGTTGAAGCCGGATCTGCTGGCAACGTTCGACGCCGTGTTGCGCCCCGACGAACGCGCGAGCATCAGCCAGCCAATGGAGCGGGAGACGAGTTATGTAGGCGTAGTCGCGTTTTTCCGCGATCCGGCGCAGGACGGATGGAAGGTGGTCGTGCCGCGTCAGCAGTGGCGCAGCTCGGACCCCGTGCGGATAGAACTACGCGGCAATACGCTCGAAGTGACCGGTCTGCGGGCGGGGCCGTAGACCGGGGATGCGCGAATGCCCGAACGCAATTTCACTGTCCGAATTTGCGCAAAAACGCCGATACGCGGATCAGCCCGGCATCGAGCACGTCGGGATTATTCGCGTAGCCGATGCGAACGTAGCCTTCCATATCGAGCGCGCTGCCGGGCGTGAACATCACGCCGGTCTTTTCCAGCAACGCGACACAAAAGTCGCGGGAACTGACCGCTGTGTCGATGCGGACGAGCGCGGTGGTCCCTGACGCCGGTTTGACGTAAGACAGCGCGGGCTCGCTTTGAATCCATGCGTCGAGGCGCGCGAGATTGGTGCGGAGGATCCCGTGGTTGCGTTGCAGGATGGCGTCGCGATGTTCGAGCGCCAGCGACGCAAACAGGTCGTTGAGCAGACCGACGCTGATGGTGTTGTAGTCGCGATGCACGCGAACCCGTTGCAACAACTCGCCCGCCGCGACGATCCAGCCGACCCGCAAACCGGCGAGCGACCACGTCTTCGACATGCTGCCCGTGCTGATGCCTTTTTCGTAGAGATCGGCGACGGACGCGGTAAAGCCGTCGCCGTGTTGATCGGTGCCGCGATACACCTCGTCGCAGAGAATCCACGCGCCGCATGCGCGCGCAATCTCGACGAGCCGTGCGAGATACGCGCTGTCCATCAACGAGCCGGTTGGATTATTCGGATTGTTGATCGCGATCAGGTGAGTTTTGTCCGTGACGATTCGCTTGAGTTCATCGAGATCGGGAAGGAAGCCGTTCTGTTCGCGCAACCACAGCACATCGACATTCGCGCCGTAGCTTTCGGGAATCGAATAGTGCTGTTGATAGGTGGGCAGCACCGAAACCACGTGGTCGCCGGGTTCGACGAGCGTTTCGTAGACGAGCGCATTCGCGCTGATGGCGCCGTGCGTGATCAGCACGTTCTCCGGCGTTTGCGCGGTATAGAGCGACGCGACGTTCGCGCGAAGGCGCTCCGATCCATCGATCGCGCCGTAGGTCAGTTTGATCGGCAACAACTCGCTGAGAATGGTGTCCTGCTGGCCTGCGAGCGTGAGCAGTTGCGCGACCGTCAACGACTCGACGCATGTTTCAGCGAGATTGAGCTCGCAATGGTCCTCGTAAAGATCCATCCACCGCTCGACGCCGAATTCCCGAATCTTCATAGCTACCTCTCACAAAAGCGCGCTCAACGAGCCTAAAGCCAGCCAGCGCTTAGTCAGCGAATGTGTTTCATTATAGACTTATTTGTCTCGTTTGGACTGTTGTTGTTCGGGCCGCCGAAACCATTCCGCCCACTTCTGCCCGTTAAGGTGAGTGTTTTCGGGAGCATGGGAATTGGCCACCTGGATCGCATCTCATATCGACCGGACTGAACGTGCAACGACACCCGGCAGTCAAACGGAAAAGCCTGCAAACATAAGGCTGCGCGGGAAGTTTGCCGCGCGCCGGAGCGTTGATGTGAGGTAATAGATCGACATCATTCGAGCGAGGCGGCGCGTCGTTTTAGCCCGTAAGGTGAGGATTTTCGGGAGACTTGCGATGGGTCGACCCGGCGCATGGACGATCGGTGTCGATCGGTATATAACATCATTACAGTCTCATTCATGGCCTGACCGGGCCACACGATTTCAACCCGCTACACACGGAGAGATTGTCGATCATGACGCGAGATGTATCGCAGGAAAAGCAGGAACCGGAGCAGCAATTTGGCGAGACGGGCAGTGTCCGTCCCGATCTTGCGCATCTGGACGCAGCCGTCAGTCACGTCGATCAGATGGTGACGTCCGGCAGCATCGCGACAAGCGCCGCGAAGGGCATTCTGTATAGCTTGATCGAGACGCTGGGCGCATTCGTCGGTGATCCGGATTTGCCGGAACATGCGCGCTCGGGCTACGAGGGTTTGCTCGAAAGCGCGCGGGAATTGCGGGCGCGGATCGATCGGTGAAAGCGAGGGGGAAGGCCGACGGCGTTCGACAGTGAGTCGATTCACCGCCTAATCGACTCAAATCATGAGTCGATACCGGTCCACCCTTTCCAGCTCAGGCCGACGACCCACCCGACATCAAACAAAAAAGCCCCTGTCAGACTTTCACCGACAGGGGCTCATGCAGAATCCAAAACTCGTCTCAACCAAACCTCTCACGCACCCAGCGCCATCACCTCGCCGGGGTGGTCGGCATGCTCGGCAATGAACTGGTGGATCTGCGACACCACCGCAGCGCCTTCGCCAACGGCCGCAGCAACCCGCTTCGTCGAACCCGCTCTCGCGTCGCCGATAGCGAATACGCCTTCGACCGTCGTGGCCAGGTCGCATGTCGACGAATGACCGCTTCCGGAACCGGTCAGCACAAAACCCTTTGAATCGAGTTCGACGCCGCATGTGTCGAGCCATCCGGTGTTCGGGTCGGCGCCGGTGAACAGGAACAGATGCCGCGCGTCGAGCTTGGTCGTGCCATCCGGTAACGGCGCTTTCAGGACGACGGACGACAACACGCCGTCTTCGCCTTCGAGGCGTTTGATCTCCGAATGCGGATGCACGAATACATTGGGCAACGACGCGATCCGGTCGATCAGATAGCGCGACATCGTCGATTCGAAGCCGCTTCGGCGGATCAGCACGTGAACGTTGCGCGCGTGCGTCGCGAGATAGACGATGGCCTGGCCTGCAGAATTGCCGCCGCCGACCAGCACGATGTCCTCGCTCTTGCACAGTTTGGCTTCGACGGGAGACGCCCAGTAATAGACGCCGCGTCCATCGAAGCGGTCGAGTCCTTCAATTGCCGGACGCCGGTAGACCGCGCCGCTGGCGATCACGATGGTCCGTGCGCTGACGCTGCCGCCGTTCATCAGTTCGAGCCGGTTCGGCGACTCGCCGCAATGCAGGCGCTTGACCTTCACCGGAATCGCGACGTGCGCGCCGAATTTTTGCGCCTGCACGAACGCGCGACCCGCCAATGCCTGCCCGGAAATGCCGGTCGGGAAGCCGAGATAGTTTTCGATCCGCGAACTCGCGCCCGCTTGACCGCCAGGCGCGCGCGCATCGAGCACGATCACCGACAAGCCTTCCGACGCCGCATACACGGCCGTCGCGAGACCTGCCGGGCCCGCGCCGACCACCGCGATGTCGTACACGCGCGACGCGTCGAGATCGGGCAGCAAGCCGAGACAGGTCGCCAGTTCGGCGTCGCACGGATGGCGCAGTACCGTGCCGTCCGGACAGATCACCAGCGGCAGGTCTTCCGGCTTCGCGCTGAACTGCTCGATCACCCGCAACATATCTTCGTCACGTTCATCCAGCACCGAATGAGGATGACCATTTCGCGACAAAAACCCTTGCAGCCGAACCAGCCGCGAATCCGTGCTCTTGCCGACCAGAATCGGGCCGCCCGCGCCCTTTTCGATCAGCCCGACGCGCCGCAGAATCAGCGCGCGCATGATGCGCTCGCCCAGTTCGGCTTCGGCGACGAGCAAGGCACGCAACCGGTCGGGCGGAATCAGCAGCGATTCGACCGCTTCCATGGCCATGCCGGACACGAGCGCCGGCCGGCCGGAGAGTTGCCCGACCTCCGCCAGAAAATGCCCCGCGCCGTGCTCGACGACCAGCAACTCGCGACCGAGGCCGTCACGCTGATACACCTGCACGCGTCCCTTCAAGGTCACGAACATCCCCGGGCCGGGACGGCCCGCCTGGAACAGCAACTCACCGGCCTCGAACTGGCGGACCTCGCCGAACCGGCGCAGCCGTTCGATTTCCTCTTTCGTCAGTTCGGGGAACATCTGATGTTGCCGCGTCGAGAGCGACGAATACGGCGCGTCCGCCACGATGACCTGCTGTTGTCCTTCGACATCCTGGGTTGAAGCCATCTACACGCTCCTTCTTGCAATTCGAAAATCGGCAATCTGGCAATGCGGAAACTGGCAGTCCGGCGATGCGGAAAACACGCATTCAACGGACGGTGGACGATTCATCGCGCAATCACACCGCGTTCGGTGCAATGCCCATATCCACGATCTGACCGGATTCGACCGGCAGTTTTTCGACCTGACGCCCCGCTTCGCGCCAGGCATCGAGGCCGCCGCGCAACGGCAGCACATCGGCAAAACCGGCTTCGCTGAGCTTGCCCGCCATCCATACCGCCGAAATCTCGTTCGGACACGAGCAGTAAATCACCAGTTTTTGCGTCGGCGGATACGACGCGATGATCTGGTCGAGCTGCCGTTCGTCGGCGGAAATCGAGCCGGGAATGGCTTCGGGGTCGAGCTTGCGCTTTTCGTCCGAACGGATGTCAAACACGACCGGCGAATGATTTTCGGCCATCAGCGTCGCGAGTTCTTCCACTTCGATGCGCGCCGTGTCGAGCTTCTTGATCAGTTGACGACGCCGATACCAACGATACGTCGCATACAGCAACAGCAGCGCGACGACCACCACGGCAGCCGTGCGGCCGAGGCGGCTCGCGGCCGCGAACAGCATGTCGATCTGCTGCGCGAACAGCGCGCCGACGATCAGCCCGGTGCCCGCCCACAACGCCGCGCCGATGCCGTCGTAAGTGAGGAAGTTGCGATACGGCGTGCGCATCGCGCCGGCCATCGGGATCGAGACGATCGACAGGCCCGGCACGAACTTGGCGACGGCGAGCACGCGCACGCCCCAGCGCCCAAAAAAACGCTCGGTCTTTTTCACGCAGCTATCGCGCGATAGCGACAGTTTGCAGATAGTTTTCAGCGTATTGCCGCCGTATATGCGCCCGGCGAAATACCAGGCGCTATCGCCGATCAACGTGGCGAATACCGACAGCACCAGCACCGGCGCAATCTGCGAGCCGACCGAGCCCGGATGCATCGCGGCCATCGCGCCGAACAGTACGAGCGACGGCAGCGCCGGCACCGGCAGCCCAAGCGACGCGGCGAGCACATTGGCGAAGATCAGCGCAGGCCCGTAATGCGCGACGAGATCATGTAGCATCGGCTTACTTGCGCAGCCGTTTCCGGCGGCAAGCGGGTAGGGAAGTCAATGATTATGGACGCATTTTCAAGACGTGCAAGCGTCCGGAAAGGCGATGCGGGGCACCTCGCGACGACGAATCGAACGCGTTGACACCGCCTGCCGCGGAAGCTGCTTACATGGTGTCGGGCGCGGCGGTTTCAAGCGCCAGGTAGAAGCGCGGGATGCCTAACGATACCTGCTGCGGCGCGACCACGCTGGGACGACGGCCGAAGCGTCGAACCCGATCGAACGGCAACGCGCGAACGGCGGGCCATTTGCGCGACTATCTGGGACATCGTGCTTCGACAGGGCGGCCACGTGAGGCACGGCGATGGACGCCGCGAGCCGCAAAAGCAGAACCGGCGGCCACGGACGAAAGCCGTGCCGCCGGTTCGAGGCATCACATCAGGTGCGATGCGTATGCGTGGTGTGATTGTGGTTGTGCTGTTCACCCGGCAGCTCTGCGCCGTGCGCGCGGATTGCCGCGATCAGCTCGGCCGGTGTGATTTCGTAACGCACTTCGCGGTGAATCCCCGGCTTGCGTTCATCGACTTCGATCAGAAGTATGCCTTTACCGTCTTCTGTCGATTCGAGGCGCAGCGAGCGGAGTTCGCGCGCCGTTGCGTCGTCGTATTCGGTGAGCAGGGCCATTGACCCGGAAGACCCGGTAGTGCGCATCGAAGTTGTCCTCGTTTCGTTGTTCATGACCATTGTACGGGCAGTGCGCGCGCCGTGTTTTCGCGCAACGCGAACCGGCGGCATTCGCCCGAGAGGCGCATGCAGCGCCAGCCTTGCCGTCCGATATCAGTCAGTTTAACGCGAGTCAGTGTTTCGCCGAGGGCATTTTTCGCACGTCGCGCACGACTTTTGTCGTGTCTTTCCGACGCCACGCGTTGTCATGGGCGTGTCACGCCGATGCGCTGTACCGCATGCCCGTTATGCCGCACGATCGTGCGTAAAAACAGGCTATTTTGACCGGTGACTGGAAGCGACCAAGGTATTTTTTGCCGCGAAGGGCAGATGTCGAATGACGATGGAAGAAATGCAAACTGCACACGTCGCGCGGCTTCAAGGGAAGTCGCGCGACGTGTCCCCGGCGGGCTGCAAAAAAGTAGCCCGTCCATCAGAATGGCCGGGCTGCTAAACGCCGTTGTTACTCGGGTCAGCCAGCCCACACAAACGGGCGGTGACGGAATTTATGTTGGGCTGACGCGCCCGCTTTGTCGAGGTGGGAGTAACGCCGATTTATCTGACGATCAGATGACTTCGGCTTCGCTGTCCCGTTCGACGCGTTGGGTGGCAGACGTCTTGTGCGTGTCGTAAGACGGCGCAATGGCAGCCGCGCCCGCATCGACACGCGCGGTCGCACGAACCGGCTTCGCGCGACGCATCGGTTCGCCGTTCGCCACCGTGAACAGACGCACGGCTTCGTCGAGCACATCGGCCTGTTCGGCGAGGCGTTGCGCCGTGGCGGCGGCCTGCTCGACCAGCGCCGCATTCTGCTGCGTCGCGCCGTCCAGATGCGAGACCGCCTGATTCACCTGGCGAATGCCTTCGGCCTGCTCGCTGCTGGCGTTCGCCACTTCGACGATGATCGACGACACGCGGCCCACCGCAGCGTCGATCGAACGCATTTGCGCGGTCGTGCGCGACACGAGTTCGGTGCCTTGCTGCACTTCGGTGACGGTCGCCTCGACCACGGTCTTGATCTCTTTCGCCGACGCCGCGCAGCGTTGCGCGAGCATCCGCACTTCGCCCGCGACCACCGCGAACGAGCGGCCGGCTTCGCCTGCGCGGGCAGCCTCGACGGCTGCGTTCAGCGCAAGGATATTGGTCTGGAAAGCAATCCCGTCGATCACGCCGACGATATCGGTGATCCGTCGCGATGCCGTGGTGATGCCGGCCATCGTCTGTTCGACCTGTCCGACGATATTGCCGCCGACCGCCGCCGCTTCCTGCGCGTCTTTCGCGAGGTCGAGCGCGCGTACCGATGCGTCGGCGTTGGCCTGCACGGTGGTCGTCAGTTCTTCCATCGTCGCGGCGGTTTCTTCGAGCGAGGCCGCCTGCATTTCGGTGCGGCGGGCCAGATCGACGTTGCCGCTCGAAATCTCGCGGGCTGCGTCGAGCATGCCGGTGATCTGCGAGCGCACGTCGGAGACGATCGCGGCGAGATTCGCCTTCAGTTGGTTCAGCGCCTGCAAGACGTCGCCGAGATCGTCGTGACGCACGATCGTGAGATCGGCGGTCAGGTCGCCGGCCGCCATTCGCGTCGCGAACGCCGACATATCGCCGATCGGGCCGGCCATCTGACGCGACATCATCGCCCACGACACCGCGCTGATCGCAGCGGTGACGCCGAACGCGAGCCAGAACGGCGCGGGCGGCGTGCCGCCCCATGCAGCCAGACCGGTTGCCAGCAGCGCCAGCGGCGTCGCCGCGTAACCGAACGCCGCGCGCGTCCCAACCGGCAGACGCATGACAGCCTGCAAGCGTCCGGCGAGACCCGTGCGCACGACCACACCGCGACGCAACTTGTACGCGTGCGACGTGCCTTCACGCAGTTGCGCATACAGCGCGTCGGCGTGGCGCACTTCGTCGCGCGACGGCTTCACGCGCACGCTCAGATAACCGACCACCGTGCCGCGTTCGACGACCGGCGTCACGTTTGCACGCACCCAGTAGTGATCCCCGTTCTTGCGCCGGTTCTTCACCAGCGCCGTCCACGGACGACCTTCGCGGACCGTGTTCCACAAGTCGGCGAACGCCTCACGCGGCATATCCGGATGACGGATCACGTTGTGCGGCTGGCCGATCAGCTCTTCTTTCGAAAAGCCGGACACGGCGATGAAGGCCGGATTGCAGTACTGGATGCGGCCGGTGAGATCGGTCGCCGACACCAGCATCTGGGCCGACGAATATTCGTATTCCTGCTGTGAAACGGGCTGATTGTTACGCATGGCATTCCTTGCTGGCAGGCGCTCGAATGATGCGCGCCCCTCTATTTCCTCCACGCATAACGGCATCCAGATCAAAAAGCTTTAGGGTTTCCCCAGTATTCCACTCAGGTTTGCGGTCCAATTTGCCGTTAATGCAGAGTTTTGCCGACGCGCCCGATAACTGTTCAGCAAAGGAAAACGCGCCGCGCGACTATGCGAAAAATGTGCGGTGCAAGCGTCGGCGCAGCGTCGGAAGATGCATTTCACGGCGTTACACTGAGCCGATCGCCGCTTTCTTTTTAAAACGAAGCCGACCGATGCAGACACCTCTCGATCACACGCAGGCGTCGCTGTCTCAGGCTTTTGCGACGCTCGCGGAGAACACCCGGCGGCAGCGCGTCGTTTATCTCGTGACCATCGCGTCGTTGATGGCGGTCGTCGCGATTGCGGCGCTGCTGCTTGTCGTGCTTACCGCATCGACTCATCTCGACTATCGCGCCGCGCTGGTCAATCAATACGCGTCCGACGTGGCGCTGAAGCTGAATCTCCAGGTGTCGTTCCTGCGCCGCACGGCGCTCAGTCTCGCGCACGAGCGCGAGCACGGCGGCGTGTCGCGCGATACCGGCTGGCCGCCTGCTAGCGTTGAAGCCGCGATCCGTCGGACCGGCGCAGCCAGCGTCGATACGGCCACCGGCGCGGCGCGTTTCGATCTGCTGATCGGGCCGTCCACGCAGCGCGAGTGGAGCCCGTCGCTGCGACCGCAGTTGCAGCGGCTGGTGGACGTCGGCGAGTCGGCGGTCGAAACCCAGCGCGCGTTCAATCTCAACTATCGCGCGACGATCGTGGGCTTGACCGAGGATTACGCACTGTTGACGCCGTCGGTGGGCATGTCGTTCGACGCCGCGCAAACCATCGAGAGCCTGCGCGGCACCTTGCTGCGCGAGTTCCTGAAGCAAACCGGCCGACGCGTGCCCCGGCCCGGCGAATATGTATCGCTGGGCCCTTATATCGATCCGCTGCTGAAGGTGCCGGTGATGACGGCGGTCACTGCGGATTACGGCAACGACGACGGCAATCCTGATGGCCAACCCGTCGCCCACGGCGAGCCGCTCGCGCTCGTCGCGATGACGATTCCGGTCAGCGTGTTTGCCGCACAGCTATCGCGCCCCGCATCGGGCGGGAGCCTGTTGTTGATCGCGCCGTCGCAGCGTCTTGCGCTGAGTTCGCCGCCGCTCGCGCCCGACGTCGAACGCCGTTTGCTCGCCAACGCGCTGGATGCGCACGCCACCACGAGTCAGTCGCGCAGTCATCGCTATACGCGCGACGGCGCCATGCAGATCGCTCCGCTCGCGCCCGGTTTCGGCGCGCTGGCGGGCGTGCTGCCGTGGCCCGCGCTGTTCGCCGCGCTCGCGTGGCAGCTGGCGGTGATCGGCGCGCTGGCGCTGTGTCTGCTGATGGCAATCGTGGTGATGGCGCGCGTGTGGGGGTTGCGTCTGCTGCATCGAACCCACGACGAAACCGCGCGCGCGCTCGAAAGCGAGACGATCAATCATGTGCTGGTCAGCGCGACGCCGATCGGTTTGTGCATCGTGCGGCGGCGCGATTATTCGGTGCTGACCGCGAACGCGAATGCCCGTGCGCTGTTGCATCTCGGGCCCGACGCGCAACGCCTTCCCGCGCATATCGTGGGCGCGCTCGAAGGCCAGTTGCCGTCCGCCGACGACGCGTCCGCGCTGGCGAAAATCGCGGTGGCGACCGTGCGTGCGCTGCCCGATTCGCCGGTCGCAGAGACTCCGGGTCTTCCGTCCCGCGAGGCCGCGAGCACCATCGCCGATGCGCAATATCTGCAACTGACCTGCGCCGTCGCGCGTCATGCGGGCGAAGACGTGCTGTTCTGCGCGATTCTCGACATCAGCGCACAGCACGCGCTGGAGCAAAGCCTGCGCGATGCGCGTGCGGGCGCGGAAACGATGATCCGGGTGCGCTCGACGTTTTTCGCGGCGATGAGCCATGAAATCCGCACGCCGCTGAACGCGCTGCTCGGCAATCTGGAACTGCTGCAACGCGCGCCCGGCCTCGACGCGCACGAAACGCGGCTGCGTTCGCTCGGCGTTGCGGCGGATGCGCTGAGGCGCATCGTCAACGACATACTCGATTTTTCGAAGATCGACGCGGGCGAAATGAAGCTGATCGACGAGACGTTCCGTCCGATCGACGAACTGGAAAACCTCGCGCTGTCGTATGCGCCGATGTCGGCGGACCGGCCGGTGCGGTTCTACGCGCACTTGTCGCCGACGCTCGACAGTGCGGTGCGCGGCGACCGGACGCGAATCGCGCAGATCGTCAACAACCTGTTGAGCAACGCATTCAAATTCACGCCGACCGGCAAGATCACGCTGAACGCCGAGCTAGCGCCCGGCGTTGGCGGACGGGCCGTGCTGACGTGTCGGGTGCGCGATACGGGAATCGGGATGGACCCGCCGCTGGTCGCGCGCATCTTCCGGCCTTTCGTGCAGGGCGACAGCGTCAAAAGCGGCGACGATGCGTCGGGCGATGCGGCGCAAGCTGTGCCGCGAATCGGCGGCACGGGACTGGGCTTGTCGATTTGCGCGCGATTGAGCGAACTGATGGGCGGCCGGATCGACGTGGAGAGCGTCGCGGGTGTCGGCAGCGCGTTTATCGCGTCGATTCCGCTCGATCTCGCCAGCGCGTCAGACAACGCTTCGGACAACGCTTCGGACAACACGTCCGACGCCTCCGTTGCGCCGCTTGAATCGTCGCCGCAGACGCGCGGTCGTGTGCTCGCGCTGTGTCAGGAGCGCGAATCGGGTCAGATACTCGCGGCGTGGCTGAGTCGCGCAGGCTGGCGTGTCGATGGCGTCGGCACGCCGGACGCGGCATCGGAGCGGTTGCGCGTCGGCCGTCCGGATGCGTTGGTCGTCACCGGCGAATTTCCGCTCGATGTCGTGACCGGCTTGCGCGAAGCGGGCGCGGTCGGCGCGGTCTGGATCACGCGCAACGGACCGCTGCGTCC
This sequence comes from Paraburkholderia sp., assembly GCF_028283785.1. GTDB lineage: Bacteria > Pseudomonadota > Gammaproteobacteria > Burkholderiales > Burkholderiaceae > Paraburkholderia. The sequence goes on from NZ_JAPWKB010000005.1 coordinate 785,067, forward strand.
GGCGGCGTGCCGCGACGGCGTGTGGGAAACCGGCGAATTCAGCCATCGCGCGATTCTGTCTGCGGTCGATCTGGCTGCGTCGGGCGCGGGTCCGTCTACGGCCGCAGCGTTGCCGGAAAGCGAGCGGCGCAGCGACGCAACCGCCATCCCAACCCCGGCCGCGACCGACGATAGCGCATCGTTGCCGCTGCGCGGCCTCGCGGTGCTGGTCGCCGAGGACAATCCGCTGAATCAGGCGTTGATCGCCGAGCAACTGGCGGCGCTCGGTTGCGAATCCACGGTGGTCGGCGATGGACAGCAGGCGCTCGTCGCGCTGGAACGGATCGAAGTGGATCTCGTGCTGACCGATGTCCACATGCCGGTGATGAACGGCTACGCGTTGCTCGACGCATTGCGCGACACGCATCCCGGTTTGCCCGTGTTCGCGTATAGCGCCGTCAGCGATCATCTTCAGCCGGGCGAATGGCGTCAGCGGGGATTTTCCGGCTATGTCGCGAAGCCGGCGTCGCTGAAGGAACTGGAGAACGCGCTCGGCGCGCTCGCGCTCGACGCCGACAGCGGCGATCCAGGCGACGTGGAAAACGTGGAAAACACCGCGCAAGCGCCCGACGCAAAACCTGCGCCGCCGATCGTCGCGGACAAGGCGCGCTATGTCGAGATGCTGAAAGCGCATCTGACCACCGACCTGCCGAGGCTGTCCGGCATCATCGACGCGCACGACCGTGCGGCGTTACGCGATTGGGCGCACAGCGCGGGCGGCGCGTTCCTGATCGTCGATGAGCCGGATTTCGCGCGACGGTGCCGCGATCTGCAACGCCTGAGTCAGACCAGCACGCAATGGAGCACCGCGATCGAAGCCGATGCGGTCGGATTGCACGACGCCTTGCGCGCGCATTTCAGCATCGACACCGCGTCGCTCGATTGATTGCTCATACGAAAAGCCACGCCCGTTGTGGGTTTGCGCCAGGCATCGGTAAGCCTTGCGCTATAAACAAAACCCGCTGATCGTCCGTAAACCCATGAAGCAGCGCTGTGGGACCGCTTTGGACAATTTCGCCCCGGCGCATGCGGCAACATGAACGGCAGGACTTTTTTTCATCACGCGATTCTCGCGACGCCGGCTGTCGGCGACATCGGGATGACGCCGGCTATCCGCGCGTCGCTGTTGTCACGGCTGTTCGAAGACCGGCAATCGCTGATCATGGCGGCGGCTGCGAGCGCGTTCGTCTCGCTGATCGCGCTGATCCGTCTGCATCAAGCGTGGGCGGCAGCGTGGTTCGCGATCGATGTCGGCTTGACGGCGGCGCGGCTCGGACTCGTGCACGCGTATTGGGAACAACGCGCGCAATCGGGCGCAGAGCAGGCGGCCACGAGTGCCGCGCGCTATGCGCCGCTCGCGCTGGCGGCAACCGTGTTGCTGGGCCTGGGTGCGTGCGCGTGCGTGATGTCCGGCGATTCCGGACTCGACACGGTCGCGATCATGGTCGCGGCCGGCACGTTGGGCGGCATCGCGTCGAAAAACGCGGCGTTGCCGCGTCTCGCGAAGACGCAGATTTGCCTCGGCGCGATCCCGATCGCGCTCGGCGCACTGTTCGCGCCGCACACCACCTACTGGATTCTGGTGCCCCCGTTGTTTCTGTACGTCGCCGGAATGGTGTCGATCGTGCGACGGCATTACGAAAGCCTGGTCGCGCTGATGACCGCCGAGCAGAAGCACGCGCGACTCGCCGCGCAGTTCGACGCCGCGCTGACGCATATGCCGCAAGGCTTGTGCACCGTCGACGAAAGCGGCTACGTGCAGATCGCCAACTCGCGCACGGCCGAACTGTTCGGCGCGAGATCCGACGCGATGCGGCTGAACACGCGTTTCCCCGAATTCATCGGACAGCTCGCGCGGACCACACTGGGCGGTACGCTGCGATTGCAACTCGTCGCGCGATGCGCGGCCTGGCTCAGCGGACGGTTCGCGCCGCTCGACGTGCAGCTCGACGACGAGCGCCAACTGGAAATGACGCGCAATCCGGTGCCGGACGGCAGCACGGTGATCATCATCGAGGATGTCACCGAGCGGCGGCGGGCAGAACAGAAAATGTTGCACTGGGCACGGCACGATCCGCTGACCGGCCTGCCGAACCGGCGCGACTTGAGGGGACGCGTCGAGCGTTTGTTGTCGCTGGAGGCGGCGCACTACGATCCGCAACTCGCGTTGATGTATCTCGACCTCGACGGCTTCAAGAACGTCAACGACACACTCGGCCACTATGCCGGCGACGAGGTGCTGAAAAGCGTCGCGGGGCGTTTGGCGAAGACATTGCGCAAGGACACGACCGCCGCGCGGATCGGTGGCGACGAACTCGCTGTGGCGATGGAGCAGGCCACCGGACAGGCGTGCATCGCGCTGGCCGAGCGGATCATCGCGCGGTTGTCGGCGTCGTACACGCTGTCGGATGGCGCGACGGCGCGAATCGGCGTCAGTATCGGGATTGCGTTCGCGACGCGCGGCGAGTCGTTCGAATCGCTGCTGAAGCGGGCCGACGAAGCGTTGTATGCAGCAAAAGCGGCAGGAAAGGGCACCTACCGGTTCGCATCGTCGGAGGCGTTGGACGAAGCGGACGAACCAAGACTTCCATAAGATCAAAAGCATGAAAATGAACCTGGGGCGCCTCAAACATCTGTTCGACGATGCGTCGACGGGCGGCGCGCGATCGTCGAATCGCGACGCGCCGCGCAATCGCCGTTTCCTCGCTTTCTTCGTCAACTGGTATGCGGGCGGCCGTTCGATCGGCACGCTCGGCGCGGTGCTGACGGCGTCCGGCGCGTTCGTTGCGGGCGCGCTGTGCGTCTGGCTGCAACTGTGGACGAAGTTTCCATCGACCGTGCCGCACGGCGTGCGCGTCACCGGCATCGCGGTGCTCGCAGCGGGCACTTTTCTGGCGGCCTATTACCGGCATGTCGGCGAACGGATTCGTCGTACCGCCGCGATGACGCTCGCGAGCGCGCTGCTCGACACCAACCGCGAATGCATGAAGCTGCTCGATCTCGACGGCCGGATGCTGCGCATTTCCGAGCACGGCGCGAAGCTGATGGATGTGGCGTCGCCGCAAGACATCACGGGCGCCGACTGGCTGGGTTTCTGGCACGGCGTGGACAGCGTCGCCGCGCACGCGGCGTTCAACGGCGCGCTGGCTGGCGAGCGCACCGCGTTTCGCGGCGTCTGTCAGACCATGCGCGGCACCGCCAAAACGTGGGAGTCGCGTCTGAGCCCGATCGAGGACGAAAACGGCACGGTGATCGCGGTCGTGTGCGCGTCGTCGGATGTGTCGGCGCAGGCCGCGCTGATCGACCAGTTGCGCTCCAAAAGCGAGTTGATGTGCGAAATGGAATTGCACATGCCGGTGGTGTTCTATTCGTACAGCGCGAACTACGATCACTTCCACTACATCACCGCCGGCTGCGAGCGCCTGTTCGGACTCACGCAAAAGGTGTTTCAAACGACGCCGTCGGCGTGGCTCGATCTGGTGATGCCGGACAGCGTGTCGCCGGTTTTGCGCGAAATGCACCGGATCGTCGCGGAAGGCACCGACGGCAAGGTGCAGTACTGGATCAAACGTGACGGCGAGGAACGCTGTCTGCGCAGCACGGGTTTTCCGATTCGCGATGCAGCGGGCAAGGTGCTGCGCGTGGTCGGTATCACGCAGGACGTGACGGGCGAGCAGCAGCGGATCATCGAGCTGGACCGGCTTGCCTATACGGATTCGCTGACAGGACTGGCGAATCGCGCCGCGCTGTTGCGCGATATCGAGCGGCGCTGCGCCGCCGGGATTCCGTTCGGTTTGCTGTTCGTCGATCTCGACCGCTTCAAGGTGTTGAACGACACGCTCGGTCACGTGGCCGCCGATCATCTGCTGAGGAAGGTCGGCGACGTGATCAAGGCCGCGCTGCCTGCCGATGCGTTTATCGCACGGCTCGGCGGCGACGAATTCGCCGTGCTGGTCGATTCCGCGACCGATCGGCCCGGCTTCGAGCAGATTGCGCAGACCTTGCTCGCGGAACTCGCGCGCACCCGTCTCGAAGACCGGACGGGTGTGTACATGACGGCGTCGATCGGGATTTCGCAATATCCGGAACACGGCGCCGATCACGAAGCGTTGCTGAGCAGCGCCGATGTCGCGATGTACGCAGCGAAGAAAAACGGCCGCAACGGCTTTCGTTTCGCGGGCAAGGAAGCGGCCGAAACCATCGGCGATTTCGAACTCGAACGCGACTTGCCGGAAGCGCTCAATTCGAACCAGTTCCTGTTGCACTTCCAGACGATCCACGAGACCGGATCGCTGTGCGTGCAAGGCACCGAGGCGCTGATCCGCTGGAATCATCCGACTCGCGGGCTGATTCCGCCCGGCGTGTTCATTCCGATTCTCGAAGAGACCGGCTTCGTCGCGGATGTGGGCGTGTGGGTGCTGAACAGCGCGTTGCAGCAACTGGCGGCGTGGCGGCGCGCGGGCGCGATGGAACTGGGCATTTCGGTGAACGTGTCGGCGCGGCAACTCGGCGGCGACATGATCGTGCGACAGGTCGAACGTGCGTTGCACAAGCACGGCATTCCGCCCGGCAAGCTGGAAATCGAACTGACCGAAACGGCGCTGATGCAAAACCCGCAGGAAGCGCGCAAGGCGATCGTTGCGCTGAAACGGCTTGGCGTGCGGATCGCCATCGACGATTTCGGCACCGGCTATTCGAGTCTCAAATATCTCGCGGATTTTGCGCCGCATACGCTGAAGATCGACCGGCATTTCACGTCGAAAGTCGCGCACGATGCGGCGACCCAGTCGATCGTCGAAGGCATCGTCGGACTGTCGCACCGTCTGGAGATCAAGGTGATCGCCGAAGGCGTCGAGGAAGAGGCGCAACTCGACATCTTGCGCAAGGTAAATTGCGACTATGTGCAGGGTTATCTGCTGAACCGGCCGCAACCGGCCGCGCATCTCGACGAACTGATCGTCGCGCGCGATTACGCGGGCCTGCTGACGCGCCGGGATTGAGCCCGGACAGGCGGCGTTGCGGCGGCGCGGCCTGCGCGTGAGCGAAGTTCGCGAAACAGGAAGCCGCTATGATGTCACTGCGGCAAGCGCGGCAATTCGACGCGCATGCCGCGATCCGATAACCGGCCCGACGCGCGATCTGTGAGCAGGAAGGCGTCTCGGGCTTTCGTGCATGGCCAGACAATGAACACTGATTTTGATGCAGTCTCGATTCAGCAACTGATGCTCGCAGACGTTGCGCAACTCGATGAACTGCCTTTCGGCGTGATCGGATTTGCACCGGACGCGATCGTGACCGTCTACAACGCGACGGAATCGAAGAACGCGGGCTTGAGTCAGTCGCGCGTGGTCGGCAAGCACTTCTTCGACGAAGTCGCGCCTTGCATGAACAACTTCATGGTCGCCCAGCGTTTCGACGACGAACCCACCATCGACGCGGTGATCCCGTACGTGCTGACGCTGCGTATGCGACCCACGCCGGTGCGTCTGCGTCTGCTGAAAGCACCGGACGCCGGCACGCGCTACGTGCTGGTCGAGCGGCGGGTGGCAGGGTGAGCGAGTCGGCGGCCGAAGCGGACGGCATCGACGGCGAGTCGGATTACGAGTCGCTGCTGTCGTTTATGTATCTGTCGCCGGTCGGCATCGTGCGCAGCAACCGCGCGGGTCAGATCGACATGATGAATCCGCTCGCCGCGCAGTTGCTGATGCCCATCGCAAGAGCCGGCAACATCCTGAACCTGTTCGACGGGCTGGCGTCGGTCGCGCCGGAATTGCGCAATCTCGTCGATAGCTTCGGCGCGCCGCGTGGCCGGATCTGTCAGAACCATCGCGTCTATGTGACGCCGGACGAGCGTCGCGTGTCGGTGCTCGCGTGCTCGATCATCAAGATCAACGCCGACATGCTGATGACGGTGCTGACCGATATTTCCGAAGAAGTCGCGGCCGAGCGGCGCGCCCGTCAGACCGAATCGTGGCTGTCGGGCATCTACGCGACCGTCAACGATTTCGCCTTTTTCACGCTCGACGCGAACGGCTGCATCGATACCTGGAACGTGTCTGTCTCGCGGATGACCGGCTTTACCGAAGCCGACGTGATCGGCCAGTCGCTGAACCGGTTTTACGTGCCGGAAGAGGCGGCGCAACATCCGTTGCCCGAGCATATGGCGCTGACGCGTGACGAAGGCTGGCACGTCGAGGAATGCTGGTGCGAAACCAAAGGCGGACGGCGTTACTGGGCGCAGATTCTCGTGTCGGTGCTGAGCGAGGACGACGACGATTTCTCCGGTTATTCGGTGGTGATTCGCGATGTCACCGAGCGCAAGGTCACGAGCGACAACCTCGCGCGGCTGTTGAGCACCGATCATCTGACCGGCGCGCGCAATCGCGCGCATTTCTTCGAGACAGCCGAAGCCGAAGTGGCGCGTGCGCGGCGGCGTGACCGGCCGCTATCGGTGGTGATGTTCGACGCCGACCACTTCAAGCGCATCAACGACACGGCCGGGCATCAAGCCGGCGACGACGTGCTGAAGCGGATCGTCGCCGAGGCGAAAGGCGTGCTGCGCGCGTCGGATATGGTCGCGCGGCTGGGCGGCGAGGAGTTCGTGCTGTTGCTGCCGGGCACCACGGTCGGCGAGGCGGCGGTGATCGCCGGACGGCTGCGGGCGGCGATCCACCATGCGCAGTTCGAAACGGCCGCGGGACCGCAACGGGTGACGATCAGCGCGGGCGTGTCGACGCTGCGCGGCGAGCGGATGACGGTGGAAGGCATGCTGGCGGCCGCCGATCGCGCGCTGTACGACGCGAAGCGCGCGGGGCGCAATTGCGTGCGGATCGGGAGCGATGACGCGGGCGATGCGCGGTAGCGTGCGTGGTTGCGGTTGCGCTGTGCGTGACGATCGCGGCTGCGGGTATCGGCGTTATTGCGACGGCGACTGGCTCGACGGCTGAAGCGACGGCCCGCTGCAAATGATTGCGGTCATCAGAAGCGGGGTGACTTCGCGCGTGTCGGCATCGATGCCGGCTGATTTCACCCGCTGCGTCACCTTGTCCATCGACCCCGACACCACCACGCCATAGACCGGATGCGAGAGCGGCTCGCCCGAGCCGGGTTTGAACATGTCGTCGCCCTGTTCGTAACCGACGACCGCATACACACGAAATCCGAACGCGGTCAGCTTCGTGCCGCGCACCGGCCGGAATGCATTCACCGAGTTCTTTTCGACGCGCATCGGTTTGGGCTCGATCACCGCGTCGGTCAGCAGCGAGGAAATGAACGTGTGCGCGTTGGATTTGCAATCGAGATGGGCGTCGAGTTCCTGGGCGTCTGCAGCGGCAGGACACGTGCCGAGGCCGATGAGCGCGGCCGCCGCGAGCGTGGAGGGGAGGCGTTTTTTCATGGCGTTGGCCGGCGGCCGCTCCGGACGGAAGGCTGTGATGTGGCGAGGCGGCGGGATGCATGCCGGGGGAGCTGGGTTAATCGTAGCAGAGGTGGAGGTGGGGTGTTTGCTGGATGTTCGGGCCAGGTTAAGTGTTCTGTTGGGAACGGTTTTAAGATTTAAATGTTCTAATCGGACCGGTTAGAGCTTATTTAATTGATTGCCTGAAATGTTGCCTATAATCATTCTTATGGGAACGAAATCAACAGATAATCGTGCTGAACAGACCGTTCAGAAACCTGAAACGCGTGCTTCGTTCGACGCGCCGCTGCCGGTGGCTCGCGCTATGTCCAAGCTTGGCGCTGATCTGTCGCTCGCGCGTCGGCGACGCCGCATCTCGCAGGCGTCGATGGCGGCCCGAATGGGGGCCTCGGTTTCAACGGTCCGACGGATGGAAAAGGGAGATCCGCGTATCCCGGTTCATTTCATCGCGCGCGCGTTGTACGTGCTTGGCGAAATCGACTCCCTCGCGGGCTTACTCGATACGACACGTGACGAAATAGGACTGACCTTGATGGACGAACAGGTTCCAAAGCGCGCACGTCGCAAGAAGCCCAAAGGCGACGACACACCAGGTGCGTTATGACGGCGACGAAGCCCACGCGAGCCGCGCAAGGGGCAGTCTCGGTCCAGGTGGCGGTATCGTTGGGGCAGGCGGGCATTCCGGTGGGACAGCTCTCGTACGTCAAACAGAACGCGCGTGAACATACGAGCTTCGTCTACGAGACGACGTGGCTCAACGACACCGGCCGCTTCGAGATTTCGCCCGACTTGCCGCTCACACCGGACCGTCGGTTTCGCAAAGCGCCGACGAAAGCCGATTCCCCGTTTCCATTCGCGCTCGCCGATACCGAACCCGATGCGTGGGGGCGACGGGTCATCATGCGGGCGCACGCGAAGCGTCGCAAGAAAGACGCGACGCTTGCCGCGCTCAACGCGCTTGATTTTCTGCTGGCGGTCGACGACTTCAGCCGACTCGGCGCGCTCCGGCTTCACAACGGCAAGGGCAGCTACTACCAGACCATCGAGGAAGGCCGGCGCAAGACACCGCCCATCGTCGAACTGGAGAAAATGTATGTGGCCACGCGAGCCGTCGAGAAAGGCGAGGAGTCCGAGCAGGACCTCAAGTATCTGATGGGCAAGGGCACATCGCTCGGCGGAATGCGGCCCAAATGCACGCTGCTGGATATCGACGGCACGCTCGCGTTGGGCAAATTTCCGAGCGTGACGGACGAGCGCGATGTAACCCGCGGTGAAGTGCTTGCGCTCAAGCTGGCGAAAGCGGCGAGCATCACCACGGCCGAGGCGCGGATCGTCGAACTCGATTCGACGCCGGTGGCGGTTATCACGCGTTTCGATCGCGGCGTCAAAAATGGACGAATTCCCTATTTGTCGGCGAGCTCGATGCTCCAGGCATCGCGCCATGACGAGCATAGTTATTTCGAAATCGTCGACGCTATCCGGGCACGCGGCGTCCGGCCCGTAGAGGACATCGTGGAGCTATGGCGCCGGTTGGTGTTCAATCTGCTGATCACCAATACGGACGACCACCTGAATAACCTGGGTTTCCTGCACGTCGCAGATGGACTGTGGCGGCTCGCCCCCGCATTCGACGTCAATCCATTTCCCGACCGTGATCGGGAATCCAGGACGTGGTTATCCGAGGAAACCGGCCCGATCACCGATGTCGACATGTTGCTCGACCATGCCCAGTATTTCGGCCTCACCAATGAAGCCGCGCGCGCGATCCTCGGCGAAGTGCGGCAGGCGGTCCGGAATTGGCGTGCTGTCGCGTTGGGCCCCGAAGTGGGTATGTCGCACAGGCAGCTTGCCGCGTTCGCACCCGCCTTCGAGCACGACCAAACGTAACGCGGCCCGGCTTTTATCCCAAAGCCGGGCCGCGTCGTGACTGCTCAACACTTCGTTACGTCACCAGCGTCAAACAATCCCGGTCGCGTAATACACACCAATCACAAAGAACACCGCCATCGTCTTGATCACCGTCACCGCGAAAATATCGCGGTACGACTCGCGGTGCGTCAATCCCGTCACCGCCAGCAACGTAATCACCGCGCCGTTGTGCGGCAGCGTATCCATCCCGCCGCTGGCCATCGCGACCACGCGGTGCAGCACTTCCAGCGGGATATGCGCGGCATCCGCGCCTTTGATGAACAGGTCCGACATCGCCGCCAGCGCGATACTCATGCCGCCCGACGCCGAGCCGGTAATCCCCGCGAGCGAGCTCACCGAGACAGCCGCATTGACGAGCGGATTCGGAATGCTCTTCAACGCATCGCTGACGACGATAAAGCCCGGCAGCGCGGCAATCACGCCGCCAAAACCATATTCCGACGCCGTATTCAGCGACGCCAGCAACGCGCCGCCGACCGCCGCTTTCGTGCCCACGGCAAAACGCTCGCGCACACGACCGAAGGCCGTCAGCACCACCAGCACGATACCGAGCAGCAACGCGCCTTCGACGGCCCAGATCGCGACCACGGTTTTGATCGGCGTCGTGACCGGCGCATGGATGCCGGGCAAGACGTCGGACGATACCGTGTACGACGCGCCGTACCAGACGGGAATCATTCGGGTCAGCACGAAATTCGCGACCCCGACCAGAATCAACGGTGCGACCGCCAGCAGCGGATGCGGCAGATTCGTCGATGCGACGCGCTCCGGTTCGTTCACCAGCGACGTGCCGTAGCCTTCACCGGTAGCCATCGCCCGGCGACGTCGCCATTCGAGAAACGTCAGGCCGACCACGATGATAAACACCGAACCGATCACGCCCAACCACGGCGCGGCCCATGACGTCGTCTTGAAAAACGTCGTCGGGATGATGTTCTGGATTTGCGGCGTGCCCGGCAACGAATCCATCGTGAACGAGAACGCGCCGAGTGCGATCGCGCCCGGCATCAGCCGCTTCGGAATGCCGCTCTGGCGATACAGCTCCGCAGCGAACGGATATACCGCGAACACCACGACGAACAACGACACGCCGCCGTAGGTCAGCAACGCGCACACCGCGACGATCACCGCGTTCGCCCGCGAGCGTCCGATATAACGGATCGCAGCCGCGACGATCGACTCGGAAAAGCCCGACAGTTCGATCACCTTGCCGAAGACCGCGCCGAGCAGAAACACCGGGAAATACAGCTTCACGAATCCGACCATCTTGTCCATGAAGATGCCGGAAAACACCGGCGCAACCGCCGACGGCTCCGTGAGCAACACCGCGCCGAGCGCGGCGAGCGGCGCGACCAGAATCACGCTGTAGCCGCGATACGCGGCCAGCATTAGAAACGCCAGGGCGGCGAGGACGATGACAAATGACATTGAGTCTCCATGCTTGGTTGTTCTACGTTGTCCCTACGTTGCAGCAGTGCTGCGGCGGCATGTCTTATGTTTAGCTCGCGCTGCGAACGATTGTACATAAATGTCTCAATAACGGGACGAGCGACGCTTCGCATTCCATCATAACTAGAGAAAACCCCTACGTTTCAAGGCTGATTTGACGTGTCGAACGTCTCCACATTGAGATAAGCTGTCTACAAAACGAGACAACACCATAACGATAAAACGGAGACGAAGTCAGGATGATGAATGACTGGGCGGGGCTGCCTGCCGCTTACAGCGACGTGCTGCGGCGCGCGATGGATTCGTTGTTTCGAACGTTCGAGAATTTCAGCGAAGGCACATTCATCGTCGATGCGGATGCGCGCGTCGTGTGGATCAATAAACGCTATGCAGCGCGTTTCGGTTTCGCCGATCCGCAGCAGGCGATCGGTCGAGATTGCGAAGCGGTCATTCCAAACAGTCTGATGCGCGAAGTCGTCAAAAGCGGCAAGCCCATTTTGCTCGACATCATGGAAACGGATCGCGAACCGCTGGTCGTCACGCGTCTGCCGCTGAAAGACGATGCGGGCGCGACGGTCGGCGCGGTCGGCTTCGCGTTGTTCGATGAACTGAAAGCGCTGACGCCGCTGTTTTCCCACTATTCGCGCGTGCAGCAGGAATTGATCGCGACGCGGCAATCGCTTGCGCAGGCGCGTCGGCCGGGGAAATCGTTCGCGAGTTTCGTCGGCACCAGCGCAGCGAGCCTCGAAGTAAAACGCCAGGCGCGACGCGCGGCGCAACTCGATTCGCCGGTCCTGCTATCGGGCGAAACCGGCACCGGCAAGGAATTGCTGGCACACGCGATTCACGGCGCGTCGTCGCGCGCAACGCAGCCGCTCGTCGTCGTCAATCTCGGGACGATTCCCGAGGCATCGCTCGAAGCGGAGTTGTTCGGCACGGCGTCGGGCGCGCTCGACAGTGCCGCGCGAATCGGCAAGTTCGAACGCGCAGCGGGCGGCACGCTGTTTATCGATGAAATCTCCGACATGTCGTTGCCGTTGCAAGGGAAACTACTGCGCGTCCTGAACGACGGCGAATTCGAATTGCCGGACTCGAACCGGCGCGTTCGCGTGGACGTGCGGATCATCGCGGCCACCACCGTCGATCTCCACGCACGCGTCGCCGACGGACGTTTTCGCGCGGATCTGTTCTATCGTTTGAATGTGTTGACGATTCACGCGCCGCCATTGCGCGAACGCCTCGCCGATATCGAATCCCTCGCTTACGCGACGCTCGAAGAGCTGGCCGCGCGCTCCGGCGTCAACAGTCATGTCGAATTGCAGGATGACGCGGTGCGTTTGCTGTGTGCCTATTCGTGGCCGGGCAACGTCCGCGAGTTGCGTAACACGCTGGAACGGGCGGTGATGTTGTCCGATAGCGAGCGGATCGACGCCAGGGCGTTGGCCACGTTTATCGGACCCACGCGAGGCGCCGCGCGCGATGCGGTGCTGGCGGCCGCGCGGCGCGGCGAGCTCAATCCCGGCGCAGAGGGTGACGCTCTCGTTACCAGTTTCGCTCACGCTCCCGCTGGGACGATGAGCGCGTCGGCGGCGTTGGACGATGCGAGACCGGTCGAGGTCGATTCGCCGCAATCGTGGTCGGATGCGATGGCGGCGTTCGAAAAACGCTTTATCGACGATGCGTTGCGGGCGTGTGGCGGACGCGTTGTCGAAGCGGCGGCGCGCATCGGCATGGGACGTGCGACGCTTTATAAGAAGATCGCTGCATACGGAATCGAAGTCTGATTCGCGATGCGGCGCGGTTTTCGTCGGAGGCGACGCATGAAAACCTGGGCGATAGCGGGCGTGCTGCTGGTGGCGAGCGCGGGAGTTTATGCGCAACAACTCGCGGCGGGGGCGGGGACGGGGGCGGCTCCGGCTTCTGCTTCGGCTTCTACGGCGGTCGAGCGCAAGAACTGGTTCAACGATCCATTCTTCGCTGTGTCGCGCGATATCGCGGGTTGTCCGGTGCCGCTCGGGCCATTGATGACCAAGGCGCAAATGGACGACGACGCGCACTATCGCGTCGAACGCGGCACTACGTGCTGGCTCGCGCATGAGTGCTCGAAGCCGAATTCGTATCTGTACGACGCGCCCATCGCCGACGCGATCCGCGCGCACTTCGACGCACAACATGCATTCGCCGGCACCAGTCTATGGATCACCATCCAGCGACGATTCGTCTACGTGGAAGGCTGCGCGCCCAAAGCCTTCGATCAGGCCGAACTGCACCGTCAACTCGAAGCGATTCCGGACGTCGAGCAGATTTTTATCCGCATCACCGACGATCCGCATGGCGGCGCCGGCAAGCCGCTGCCCTATAAAACGCTGGCCGCGCCCGATTGAGCGCGGCGCGACTGCGCTATTGCTTTGGTCGTTCAAACGCCGCGTGTACGTCCGTTGACTGCCCGTAAGGCGAGCGTGGCACAATCGCTTTCGTCGAAAAAACAAGAAAGCGATCGGGGTATTCAATGAAACGCAGTTATTCCTTCGCCTTGCGCACGGGCTTCGTGGCGCGATCTTTCGCGGTTGCCGCACTGGCGGCAATGGGTGCATGCAGCAGTGCGCCGCCGCTGTTTCTGCCGGACGGCCGGGCGACCACGCTCGTCCAGTGCCCGAACGGATCCGATTCCTGTCAGCAACAGGCGCGCGCCAAATGCGGCGGCGATTATGACGTTATTCAGCAATCGACTGAAAATGGCACGATCAGTCTTATTTACGCCTGCCGCGCAAAATAAGATTATCCGGCTGAATTATCGGCTAAATAGTCAGCGTAATAGAAATGGCGTTCGGCTCTGCTGAACGCCATTATTATTTGTGGTGCATCTGCTCCATAGCTCGCGCGCAGAAAATGCCCATTTCCGATCGTCGTTTGATGCGCGTTTGAACAGCAATTCATCTGATGAAACGACACGCAGTATTTGATAAATGGCTGCAGCGTTTTACGATTTATCGTACTCGCCGTTTATTTAATTGAAAGCCCCGTGGCGCAAGGCTGCGCGGCCTGTCGGTGCGCTGGCACACAGACAGCATGTTGCACTGGCTTTACCGTGTCACTCGCGATGTAACTAAGTTTATCGGAGTATGAAAAATTTTCCGAAGCAACAGTTATAATCAAGTGCGCAGGCAATAATTTCCCATAATAAAATGACCGCACATTAGCGGCACGATTTATGCTTTTCAACAAGCTCAAATGCGCGTTTCCCGGGGAGACTGATGAATCACCATCAACTGGAAAAAGATATTGAACATCTGGAACACGTAATCTCGCATCTCAGCGCTGAAGACCGTATTCCTTTGTCGTATTGGCGTGGGCGGATTGAATCCGTGCAAGGCGCGAGTCTGGTGCCGTCGCAGGCGCAACGCGTCAAACGTCTGAATGAAGCTTTGCGGGCGCTCGAAGCCACCCGCAGTCGTAGTCCAGTCAGCATGGGCGTCCGGTAACGTTCGGGCTTTAGTGTTCGCACGTTACGTAGCATCGCTGCTAGTGGTATTGGGGCTGCGCGTAAGTCGTCTATGGCCGTCGGCAGGTGCCGGCGGTCGTGAGTGTTGCGAGCCGGCATTCGTCGGCGTGACTGGACCCTGCACGCCACCCTCAGGACAACCGATGCAGACAGCAGGCTTCTCGCCGACGCGGCTCACCGCGTTGAATCATGCAATGCAACGCTATGTCGATAGCGGCGCGGTATCCGGTGTCGTGACGCTGGCCTGGCGGCGCGGCGAGATCGGCCATTTCGACGCGCTCGGCTGGCGCGACGATATCGAACGTCTGCCGATGGCGCGCGACACGCTGTTTCGCATCGCGTCGATGACCAAGCCGGTCACCAGCGCCGCCACGATGATGCTGATCGAGGCAGACAAACTCGCGCTCGACACGCCCATCGCACAATGGCTGCCCGAACTCGCGTCGTTGCGCGTGCTGAAAGAGCCGGCCGGCCCGCTCGATCAAACCGAGCCGGTGCGCGTGCCGCCGACCATTCTCGATCTGCTCACACATCGCGCCGGTTTCGCCTACCACTTCACGTCAACCGGACCGATCGCCGAAGCGTATTCGGCGACCTTCAACGGCATCGAATCCGACGGCGGCAACGACGCGTGGCTGCAACGCGTCGCGGCGTTGCCGCTGTTGTTCCAGCCCGGTTCGCGCTGGCACTACGGCATTGCAACCGACGTGCTCGGTCTGTTGATCGAGCGCGTCAGTGGATTGTCGCTGGGCGAGTTTTTCCGCACGCGCATTTTCGAACCGCTCGGTATGCGCGACACCGCGTTCTGGGTGCCGTCCACGCATCTTTCGCGGCTGGCCACCGCGTACGGCATCGCGCCCGGCACCGAACGGCGCGTCATCGAAGACCATCCCGCGCAGAGTCGCTGGGCGAATCCGGCGCGCTTCCAAAGCGGCGGCGGTGGACTCGTATCCACGGCGTACGACTATCTACAATTTGCGCAGATGTTGCTCGGGCGCGGTCGGGTCGGCGCGGCGCGATTGCTGTCGCATCGCTCGGTCGACCTGATGCGCACCAACTTCCTGAGCGCCCGCCATCGCCGCGTGCCGGCGTTCGGGTACAGAGTGTGGGCCGGCCAGGGTTTCGGACTCGGACTGTCGATCGTCGACGATCCCGCGCAGCAGTTGCCGCTCGGTTACCGGTCGATGGGATCGTTTGGATGGCCGGGCGTCTTCGGCACGAGCTGGTTCGCGGACCCGGTCGAGCAGATGATCGGATTGATGATGATCCAGCGCCGCTCGATCGAACCGTTTCCGATGGCGCGCGATTTCGAACGGCGTCTATACGATGCCATTGACGACTAGGCCGCAATGAATCAGACCACCCAACCGATCTCCGAGCCCATGCCGGTCCCCACAGCACTTTTCGAAACTGTCCTGGAGACACCATCTATGGCCACTTACAAGCAATTGACCGCGCAGCTTGAAAAGCTGCAAAAGGAGATGGCGTCGGCACGCGAACGCGAGGTCGCGCAGGCGATCGCCGACATTCGCCAGCAAATCGATGAATACGGCATCACGGCCGAAGAACTCGGCTTTGTCGAGAAACGTCCGGCGCCGCGCCGGGCGGTGTTGCCGCCGAAGTACCGGAATCCGAAAACGGGCGAGACATGGAGCGGGCGAGGCCGCGCGCCCGGCTGGCTGGCGGGCAAGAATCGCGAGCGGTATCTGATCAATGGCTCGGGCGAGCAGTGAATCGAGTAGCTGGGCGGCGCGTGCAACGCGCGTCGTTCCGGGTATCGGTGATGCCGCGCATGTGATGCTGGGCACCGTTGGCCGGGCTCCCGAAAATGCTCACCTTTGACGCCGAACGTGACGTTCGGATCGCTCGTTGCGCCCGATCCCCGTCGTGAGTGGTTCGATTGTCGAGATCCGCTGAAGATGCCTTCCGACGCTTGCGCCGACAGAGGCATCGCAACCTGGTGCGACGTCCACGGGGTTGCCGCGTTATCGAAAAACCCTTTGTAGACAAGGCCTGCGCTGCGCAGCGGGCCGGACTGTCAGCCCCTTTAGTTCGCTCGCGTGAACCAGACGCGATCCATTGCCCGACGCATCGATGCCCTTCCGCTTCCGTTCATCGACGGCTGAACGCGCGAGCGTATTCGGCTCGTCGGCGCATTTGAAACCCTGCTCCTGAAAACCCTCACCTTTGATTCCGCACAGCATCAATGCTGTGCCGGTCATGCTTCCGCGCGCTCCCGACGAACGCCAGATCGGTCTTCATTTCGATAATCGAAATCCTCAATGGCAGTCGGAAAACCCCTACGCATTTAAGACTCATCCTAAGGACCGCGGAAGATGGGGTTACTAGTATTTAAGCGTGTCCTGAACGTTGTATGAGCCTCTCGAAACGGGCGACTGGTTATCGAATGCGTCTGGCATTCGAATAGCCACGGACACACGACGTTCGGTGAATTGACCGAGTCGTCGTCCACATTGAACAGCATTTTTTTGATACGGAGCAATCACTATGAAGTCTCTTTTCCCCTCGATCGCTGTCGTTGGTTTGATGAGCCTTGCGTCGGTTGCGGCGCATGCGTCAGACGGCACGATCACTATTACTGGCACGGTGTCGGATTCGACGTGCTCGATCAATGGCATAGCGAGCGGTGACCATTCCGACAAGACGGTCGTTCTGCCGACGGTTACCGCTGGTTCTCTGGCATCGGCTGGCGCGGTTGCCGGTAAGTCGGGCCCATCCGATATCGTGTTTTCGCTAAGCGGCTGTACCGGTTCGGCAACCAAGGCCGTTGCACGTTTCGAGAACGGTCCCACTGTCGATCAAGGATCGGGCTATCTGAACAATCAGGCAGAGACGGGTGGCGCGAAGAATGTGCAAGTGAGTTTGCTGAATGCGTCGATGCGACCGATCAACATCGCGACCGGCGAGAACAACGACCTCGCTTCGAACGGCGCGACCATCACCGGCGGCGCCGCTGAGGTGAAATATTTTGCCCAGTACTACGCAACCGGCAAGGCCGAAGCCGGCGCAGTCGAAACATGGGCTCAATACTCGATGCAATACCAGTAATCAGCAGTCTGAGGCGTTCGCTCGGGCGAACGCCTCTTAAACGGCCGTATTTCTAGAATGGAATAAAAGGTGGATGTCATGAAGGTGCTTGGACGAATGGCGGTAAGTGTTGGTTTTGCATGTGCGCTGCTGGTCGGCAACGCACATGCAAGCGTGACGATCGGCGCAACGCGTGTTGTCTACCCCCTCGACCAGCGGGAAGTGACGATCAAACTGAATAACGATAGCCGGGAGCCGTCGCTGGTGCAGGTCTGGATGGACGAAGGCAACGCCGATGCGAAGCCAGGCGAAGTGAAGGTGCCGTTCGTGATCACGCCGCCGATTTTCCGAATGGAGGCGCAGAAATCGCAGACATTGCGCGTGATTTACAGCGGCGAAGCCGTACCGCAGGATCGCGAATCGGTTTACTGGCTGAACGTGCTCGACATTCCGCCGAAGGCTGCGGCAAAGGCTGAAGTCAACACGCTGCAGATGGCGTTTCGCACGCGGATCAAAGTATTCGTGCGGCCGGCGAAGTTGCCCGGCAAGCCTGAAGAGGCACCGTCGCGGCTCAGCTGGAAGATCGTGCCGTCGCCGGACGGCAACGGGCATGCGCTGAGCGTAACGAATCCCACGGCTTATCACGTTTCGTTTAGCGAAGTCGATGTAGTCGGTAGCGCGAACACATTCCGGAACGAAAAGGGTGGAATGGTCGCGCCGCACGCGACGGAAATCATTCCGGTCGCCACATTGACGACCGTCCCGCAAGGCGCGACGGTGCATTACACCGCCATCAGCGACTACGGCGGCCAACTGGCCGGCGACGCACCTCTCGGTCAATAGCGGACACACCCTCACGGGTCAGTTTCAGGGCCGCTGCGCCCTGTCCGTCTCTCCCTCAACGCCCTCCCGCGCGCGTCGCTTTCGCCACGCGCTGGGCCAAGTCGCGCCTGCTGTTCGTCCACGAGAAACCGGTCGGATCATGAAACGCTCAACTGAAGTCCTCACGCACCGTCGAGCCAGTAGTCAGGCTTTATCGTGCGGACTGAGTCCTGTGTCCCTCGTTGTCATGGCGGCTTTCGGCACGATGGGCGGTGTGCACGCGGCGGAGATCGCGCCACAAACGGCGCCTGTTGCGTTCAATACGACGTTCTTGCAGACCAGCGGCGTGGGGAGCGTCGATTTCGCGCGGTTTGCACGCGGGAATGTCGTCTCGCCGGGTGTCTATCCGGTGGATATCTGGCTGAATGGCGTGCGCGTTGCGCAAGAGGACATCCGCTTTGTCGCGCCGCGTGAAGGCGAATCCGCCCGGGCCTGTTTGCCGGATGCGCTGCTGAGGCGTCTCGGCGTGGATTTCGCGAAAGTATCGCTGGACAGCCCGCAGGCGGCGGCAGATCGCACGACGCGCCACGATGTTGAAAACGGGGCGAACCGACGCGATGCCGACCTTGCCGGCAGCGCATGCGTCGATCTGACTTCGGTTGTGCCGGACGCATCGGTCGACTTCGACTTCGGCGAGCAGAAGCTCAACCTCAGCGTGCCGCAAAAGTACATGACCACGGCTGCCCGTGGTTACGTGCCGCCGGAAATGTGGCAAGACGGCGTGAATGCGGGCTTTATCAGCTACAACGCGAACGCCTATCGTACGGCAGGGGCCGGCGTTCATTCGACGAACAGCTATCTCGGCTTGAACGCGGGCCTGAATCTCGGCGCGTGGCATTTTCGGCATCAATCGTCGGTGTCGGCGGGGACTGGCCAGAAGACGCAGACCGACAATATCGCGACGTATCTCCAGCACGATCTGACGAAGCTGCGTTCGCAGGCAACGCTGGGCTATGCGAACACCACCGGCGATGTCTTCGACAGCGTGGCGTTTCGCGGTGCTCAGATTGCCACCGACGATCGTATGCTGCCGGAGTCGTTGCGTGGCTATGCACCGATCGTGCGTGGCGTCGCGGAATCGAACGCACGCGTCACGGTTCGTCAGAATGGCCAGGTGATCTACGAAACGAGCGTGTCGCCGGGTCCATTCGAAATCAAGGATCTTTACGCAACCGGTTATAACGGCAACCTCAACGTCACTATCACCGAGGCGGATGGCCGCACGAAGACGTTCAGCGTACCGTACGCGTCGGTGGCGCAGTCGCTGCGCCCGGGCACCACCCGTTTCTCGGTGACGGCCGGTCAGTTACGCAATCAGAACCTCGAAGACAATCCAAACTTCACGCAGTTCACCATCCAGCGCGGCCTCACCAATCTGTTGACAGGGTACGGCGGCGCGGTCGCAGCGAACGGTTACATGGCCGCCAACCTCGGCGTTGCCTTGAATACACGATACGGCGCATTTTCGACGGACGTGACCGGCGCGCAAACGCAAGTGCCGGAACACGGCTCGATGCGCGGTACGAGTCTGCGAATCGGTTACAGCAAGTTCATCGATCCGACCAATACGAACGTGGCGATCGCTGCGTACCGGTTCTCCACGGCCGGTTACCTGAACCTCGCGGACGCGGCGTCGGTACGCGACATCGCGAAGCGCGGCGGCGACATCGATTCCGTGTTTCGCGAGCGTGCCCGCGTTCAGATAACGGTCAATCAAAACTTCAAATCCGCGGGAACGGTGTTTCTGTCCGCGTCGACACGGCAGTACTGGAATCGCGGCGGGAGCGACACGTTTTATCAGGCCGGGTACACGAACAGTTTCAAATACGGCACTTACAGCCTGACCGCGAGCCGCACGCGCGACATGAACGGTCGGCCGTCGAGCGAATACTTCGTCAGCACGACGATTCCGCTAGGCCACAGCCAACACGCACCGCTGTTGACGACCACTCTGTCGCACAGCACGAACGGCAGCAGCACTGCTCAGGCAAACGTCAGCGGTTCGCTCGGCGCCGACAATCAGTTCTCTTACAACGGCTACGGCTCGTACGCGCACAGCGGCGGCGATAGCGGCAATATGGGTGTGAGCGGCGTGTATCGATCGCCGTATGCGCAACTGAGCGCGTCTGCAAGCGGCGGCTCGGGATCGAGCCAGGTGTCGGTTGGTGTCAGCGGGAGCGTAGTCGCCCATCCGGGCGGCGTGACTTTCTCGCAGACCGTCGGCGATACGTTCGGCATCGTGGAGGCGCCGGGTGCAGCGGGCGCGAAGATCAGCAGCGCGGCGGGGGTGAAGGTGGACGGCCGGGGTTATGCGGTAGTGCCCTATCTGACTCCTTACGGGATGAATACCGTCGACATCGACCCCAAGGGCACGTCGACGGACGTGGAGTTCGTGTCGACGTCGGAGCAGGCCGTGCCGCGTCTCGGCTCGGTGGTGCTGCTCAAGTACAAAATGGTGAGCGGTCGCGCCGCGCTGGTTCGCGCGCCGTTGCTGGGCGACCAGGCGCTGCCGTTCGGCGCCGACGTGACTGACGAAGCGGGTCATACCGTCGGCGTGGTCGCGCAGGATAGCCGGATCTTCGCGCGCGGGCTGGAAAACAAGGGCTCGCTATTCGTGACGTGGGGCGAGGCGGCGTCGGAGCAATGCAGGATCGATTACGTGATGCCCCGGAAAGCCGCGAACGCCGCCGACGTCTATACGTCGATTGAAGGACACTGTCTGACGGGCGACGCCGCCCACGCCGTGAGCCCCGCAGGTTCCAGCCAGGCTGATGACGCTTCGCGGGCACGCGCAAATTAGGGCGCGGACGGGGAGGGGCCGCGACGCGTCGGTCCAGGCGTGCCGCTCGAAGTGGCTCGCCGCCGCCGACGCCACCTTTTTCGCCGTACGTCGGCGATCCGGATTGCCCGAGCGCAGCGGGGATTGCTCAGGATTCAACGGTCAACGGTTTCCGACGACTGTCCCCATGACGTGTATCATTCGTGTCCTGCGCTGTTCTGCGCCGGCAATTCCCGCTTTTTCGAACGCTTGTGCGTAACCTGCTCCTCGCGTGGCGCCGCCACTGCCTCAGCCGGGTTCACGTTGCGATCCTGCAATTCGCCGTCGCTTCGCGCCACGCGCGGTCAACTGGAACACGCCGTTCCGCCGATCGCCCGATCCTCTATTCGTGACCGCCAGTATCGATGTCAGTTTCCGAACTCAAACGCCGCCGCACGTTCGCGGTCATTTCCCACCCGGACGCGGGCAAAACCACGCTTACTGAAAAGCTGCTGCTGTTCTCGGGCGCGATTCAGATCGCCGGTACCGTGAAGGGCCGCAAGAGCAACCGCTACGCGACGTCCGACTGGATGGAGATCGAAAAGCAGCGCGGCATTTCCGTGGCCAGTTCGGTGATGCAGTTCGAATACGGCAACGCGGTGATCAACCTGCTCGACACGCCGGGCCACGAAGACTTTTCCGAAGACACGTACCGCGTGTTGACGGCGGTCGATGCCGCCGTGATGGTGATCGACGGCGGCAACGGCGTCGAAGCGCAAACGCTCAAGCTGCTCGAAGTGTGCCGCAGCCGCAAGACGCCGATCGTCACCTTCATCAACAAGCTCGACCGCGAAGTGCGCGAACCGCTCGATCTGCTCGACGAAATCGAACAGCATCTGGGCGTGGCCGCGATTCCGTTCACGTGGCCGATCGGCATGGGCAAGGACTTCCAGGGCGTCTACGACATCCAGCGCGACCAGGTTCGCGTGTTCCGCGCCGGTCAGGACACCGCTGGCGGCGAGGTCGAAACGCTGCACGCGTTGACCGACGAGGAAGGCGAGCGCCGTTTCGGTCCGGCCTGGGTCAAGGCGAAGGAAGAGATCGACCTGATCACGGGCGCCACGCCGGCATTCGATCGCGACCAGTTCCTCGCGGGTCAGCAATCGCCGGTGCTGTTCGGCTCGGCAATCAACAACTTCGGCGTGAAGGAAATTCTCGACGCGCTGGTCGATCTCGCGCCGCCGCCGTCGGCGCGCATGACCGTTCAGCGTCCGGTATTGCCGGAAGAGCCGAAATTCACCGGCGTCGTGTTCAAGGTCCAGGCCAACATGGACCTCGCGCACCGCGACCGCGTTGCGTTTATCCGCGTGTGCTCGGGCCATTTCGAGCGCGGCATGGCGCTGAAAGTCACGCGTTCGAACAAGACGTTCCGCGCAAACAACGTCGTGACGTTCCTGTCGCAGCGCCGTGAAACGGTCAGCGAGGCGTATCCGGGCGACATCATCGGTATTCCGAATCACGGCACGCTGAGCCTCGGCGACACGCTGACCGAAGGCGAACTGCTGCAATTCGTCGGTCTGCCGTTCTTCGCGCCGGAAATTTTCCAGACGGTCGAAGTGGTCGATCCGATGCGCTCCAAGCAACTCGGCGAAGCGCTGAAGCAACTCGGCGAAGAAGGCGCGATTCAGGTATTCCGCCCGGACGGCGGCGGCCTGACGATTCTCGGCGCAGTCGGTCAACTGCAGTTCGAAGTCGTGTCGCACCGGCTTTCGACCGAATACAAGGTCGACGTGCGCATGGCGTCCGCCCGCTACCGCATGTCGCGCTGGGTCACCTGCGACGACGCAGGCGAATTGCGCCGCTTCCTGAACTCGTACGCCGCGCGTATCGCGTTCGACGCGTCCGACGCGCCGACGTACCTCGCGTCGCACGTTTCGGAAATCGAAGTCGCCCAGAAAGCGTGGCCGAAGATCGTCTTCAACGAGTTGCGCGAGCATTCCGGCGCGCCGTTCAAGAAAGCCATGTAAGCGACAGGACGCGCGAGCTGCGACTCGCCGTGCGTATCGTGTTTGACGAAAGGCCGCGTTGAAAAACGCGGCCTTTTGCGTTTTCGGGCTTACGTCTGTCGCGCGTTTCTCCAACCTGACATCCGCAGACGCATCCGCCCGCCATTCAGCCTTCCGTCGATGCCGCCGACGCCTCCGTCAACGCGACCGCATCCGTCATCCGCATCACTTCTTCGCGCAACCACGCGGCGAGCGCCTGGACCGGCTCGAACGCGACGTGCCGCGGCGCGATGTCGAGCCAGTAGCCGTAAGGCCCCGTCACCTCGATGTCCGACATTCTCGCCAGCGAGCCGTCCGCCAGTTCGTCGACGATCATGTTGCGGTCCACCACGGCCAGCCCGACGCCTTTGCGCGCCGCATGGATAGCCTGTTCGAGCGTGGAGAACTCGATGCCGTTGTCCGCGTATCGGGCAGGCAGACCGGCAGTGGCGAGCCAGTTCGGCCACAGATCGAGCCGCGCGTTGTCATGCAGCACGTGCAACGCGGGCATCCGTTCGAGCAGGTTGTCCAGCGGACGATCGCGCAGGCGCGGCGCACCCACGAGCGTGTGCCGCTCGATCATCAGCAGCTCCGAATGTCCGTCCGTCAACGCTTCCCGGCCGAAGCGAACCGTGCAATGACATTCCTCGGTGGACAGCGTGCGGACCGACAACTCGACATCCGGCAACTCGATGGCCAGCGAGCCCAGCCGCGCCGAAAACCATTGCGTTGCGAAGGTGGGCGGCACGGCCAGCACGAGCCGCCGACGCCCATGCGAGGCGGCAATCTGCCGCGTGCCGCGCTCGATCATGTCCAGCGCGTCCGACAGACACGGCAGCAACTGCGCACCCGCCTGCGTCAGCCGCACGCCCTTGTGGTCGCGCTCGAACAGCTTCGCGCCGAGTGCTTCCTCGAGGATCCTGATCTGTCGGCTGACCGCGCCCTGCGTCACGCACAGCGCGATCGCCGCGCGGTTGAAACTCATGTGTCTCGCCGCCTCTTCGAAGAAGCGCAATGCAATCAACGATGGCAGGCGACGCATATCTTTACCTTCAGAATTTCTAACTTGAGCGAGCTTCGATTGTCGCATTTGCCCTGCGTTTGAACAGCTAGCCAGATGGCCTAGGGCAAACGCTTAAAGGCAAACCCGGAGTTGAGCTGGACTCATACCCGAGATGACGAATCGTCGTTTCTGCCTTTCGGATCCCAACTTGCACAATCGGTCATCCACTCTCAACTCCAGCTGGAACAGACCATGAGCGACTCGTCAGGCAAGCAACTTTTCATCGGTGAAGGTTTTGAAGGGCCGGGTGTGAATCTGGCGCATATCAACGTGCTGGTCGGTCCGCGTAGCGGTCCGGCCGGTCAGGCGTTCGCCACAGCGCTGGCCACGCCGTCCACCGGTCATGCACCGTTCGTCGTGATCGCACAGCCAGGCGTGCCCACCAAGCCGCTTACCCTCTACGTGAACAAGGCTCAGATCGACGGCGAGTTCCACGGCAATGCAACGTGGGGCGCATCACAAGCGGGCATTGCAAGAGCGGTCGCGGAGTCATTGGAAAACGGCACCTTGCCGCCTGAAGCGGAGAACGATTGGGTCGTCGTATCGGCCAACTGGGTCAACCCCAAAACCGACAACCTCGACGCCGTTTATCTGAATAACTATCGCGCATGCAAGAACGCCATCGTCGCGGCCATGAAGGGTCTGCCGCATCGCGACGAAGTGTTTGCCGCCGCGCGCGAGGTATTCAACCCGTTCTACACGCCGAAGCAACGCTGAGCGTCGTCGCTGCACATCAACCGCGCCGCAATCAGGAGACAAACACAATGGAATACGTTCGCCTCGGCCAATCCGGTCTGAAGGTTTCGCGACTGTGCCTCGGCACGATGAACATGGGCACGCCGCAGTGGAAGCCGTGGATTTTCGACGAGGCGCAAAGCGAGCCGATCGTCCGCCATGCGCTGGAAGCCGGTGTCAATTTCATCGACCTGGCCGACTTCTACTCGACCGGCGTCGGGGAGGAAGTGGTCGGGCGCATCCTGAAGCGGCTCGCGCGGCGGGAGGAAATCGTCGTCACCACCAAAGTGGGTTACGACATGGGTGCTTATCAGAACGCGGGCGGTCACTCGCGCAAACACGTCATGGACAGCATCGACGCATCGTTGAAGCGGCTGGGCATGGATTACGTCGATATCTACATGCTGCATTTCTTCGACGTCAACACACCGGTCGAAGAAACGATGGGCGCGCTCAACGACATCGTCTGTTCAGGCAAAGCGCGTTATATCGCCGTGTCCACGATGTACACGTGGCAGTTCGCCAGGATCATCCAGGTCTGTGAGCGGAACGGCTGGCACAAACCGGTGAACATGCAGCTTCAATTGAATCTCGCGTATCGGGAAGAAGAACGCGAAATGATTCCGTATTGCCAGGATCAGGGCGTTGGCGTGTCGGTATTCAGTCCGCTGGCGCGCGGGTTGTTGACCTGCGAGCCCAAATCTACGCGCAACCAGACCGACGTTTTCACCGCGCAGATGTACGGCGACGCGGCATCGTATGAAATCGCGGCATCGGTGGCGCGGGTTGCAGCACGACGCGGCGTGTCCGCGGCCCAGATTGCGCAAGCGTGGGTGCTGAATCACGGCGGTGTCGCCAGCATGCTGGTCGGCGCGGATACGCCGGCGCAGTTCGATAGCGCCCTCGCCGCACTGGGCACGCGGTTAAGCGAAGACGAAATGCACGAGTTGGAGCGCAACTACACGCCGTGCGATTTGATCAACGACTACACATCGGGCAAGCGCGTCGCCCGTGAGGCTCGCGCGGCGCAAGGCGTGTTCGTCGATCCCCAAATGAACCTGGAAAAAGCAGCATGAGCGAATTCTTGCGCACCGGACATTACATCGCCGGAGAGTGGTATGAAGACTCGCGCGGCGAGACCTATGCCGTCGTCAATCCGGCGACGGGCGAGGTCGTCGCTAATGTCGCAAAGGGTGGCGACGCGGAAGCCGCACACGCCATCGACGCTGCCGCACGCGCTTTCCCCGCGTGGCGGGCGTTGACCGCGAAAGAACGGAGCGCGCGGGTCAGGCGGTGGGGCGAACTGATGCTCGAAAACCGCGATGCACTCGCCGAGTTATTGACCCGCGAGCAAGGCAAACCGCTCGCCGAAGCGCGGGGGGAAGTGGCCTACGCGGCAAGTTTCCTCGAATGGTTTGCGGAAGAAGCAAAGCGTAACTACGGCGATGTGATTCCAAGTCCCAAGCCGGATACGAAGATCATCGTGACGCGCGAGCCGGTTGGTGTGGTGGCGGCCATTACACCGTGGAACTTCCCATTGGCCATGATCACGCGTAAAGCCGGACCTGCGCTCGCCGCTGGTTGCACGATGGTGCTGAAGCCATCGGAAGAGACGCCGCTGTCGGCGTTTGCACTGGCGGTGCTTGCCGGGCAAGCGGGCATTCCTCCGGGCGTGTTCAACGTCGTGTCGGGTGATGCGGTGGCAATCGGCAACGCGTTGACCGCCTCGCCCGTCGTGCGCAAGCTGTCCTTCACGGGATCCACGCGAGTGGGCAAATTGCTCGCGAAGCAATCCGCCGATACCTTGAAAAAGCTGTCGTTGGAATTGGGTGGAAACGCGCCGTTTATCGTATTCGACGACGCAGATATCCACGCGGCCGTCCAGGGTGCACTGGCGTCGAAGTTCCGCAACACCGGGCAAACCTGCGTTTGCGTGAATCGTTTCTACGTCCAGGACGGTATCTACGACACGTTCACCGCCGCGCTTACGGAGGCGGTTAAAAAGATGCGCGTCGGCAACGCGCTAACCGGCGATGTCGATCAAGGGCCGTTGATCAACGCGACCGCGTTGCAAAAGGTACAGCGTCATGTGGCGGACGCCGTCGAAAAGGGCGCTTCCGTGCTGACGGGTGGCAAGCCGCACGCGTTGGGCGGCACGTTCTACGAGCCGACTGTCCTTGGCAACGCAACAAGCGCAATGGACATTGCAGAAGAGGAGACCTTTGGGCCGGTCGCCGCCTGCTTCCGCTTCAAAACGGAAGAAGACGTGATTCTGGCCGCTAACAACACGCCCTTCGGCCTGTCCGCGTATCTGTACACGCGCGATCTGGGCCGAGCATGGCGCGTCGCCGACGCGTTGGAGAGCGGCATGGTCGGCATCAACGAAGGAATTATCTCCACAGAAGTCGCGCCGTTTGGCGGCGTCAAACAATCGGGGCTGGGACGTGAAGGCTCGAAGTACGGCCTTGATGAATATGTCGAAATGAAATACATGATGATGGCCGGCCTTGCGCGTTGATGTGCTGACCATCGTTTGACGTGATCCGCGCTGCATGTGCGGCGTGGGTATAGCAGCCGCTGTGCGACCTGGCGAGACAGCCAGTGCACAGCGTCAAATCGCTGCCTTGGCGACAGAGGAGACACCATGAACAATCAGGACACCGAGACCGCCGCGCTGCGGCTGGCGTTGCCGCGGACACCTTCTGGCGTGCGCACCGGCGCGCCGTCGGCCCACGGTCCGATTCCTTTGGACGACGTTCCGTTGAATGCGTTTCACATCAAGATTGCCGGGCTGACTTTCGGTGCGCACTTCACTGAGGGTTATGCGCTCGGCACGATTGGCTACGCGCTCGCGTCGTTGAATCAGCAGATGCCGCTCGACGCGTTCTGGATGGGCATGGTCGGCAGTTCCGCGTTGTTGGGCATTTTTATCGGCAGTCTGATTTTTGGGTGCCTGTCCGATCGCCTCGGGCGGCAGAAGATTTTCCTGTTGAGCTTCGTCATCATCACGCTGGCGGCTTTCGCGCAATTTTTTATTACCTCACCGTTTGAACTATGTCTGCTGCGTGTGTTGATCGGTGTCGGGATGGGTGGCGATTTTGCGGTTGGGCATGCCATTCTCGCGGAGTTTTCGCCACGTAAGCATCGCGGCACCTTGCTCGGCTCGTTCAGCGTCGTTTGGACAGTCGGCTATGTCGTCGCAAACCTGCTCGGCATGCATTACGGTAGCGCGTCGCCGGATGCGTGGCGCTGGTTGCTGGCGTCGGCGGGCGTGCCCGCGCTGGTCGTTTTGCTACTGCGCGTGGGTACACCTGAATCGCCGCGCTGGCTTTACGGCAAGGGTCGAATTGCGGAGGCGAAGGCTATCGTGCTGCGCCACTTCGGGCCGAATGTATCGTTGGAGGGCGGTGATGACGAGCATGTGGCAAACTCGAAGCGAGGTGGGTTTGCCCGCCTGTTTAAGCCGGATCTGATCACGCGGACATTGTTCAACTGCCTGTTCTTTGTCTGCCTCGTGATTCCCTATTTTGCGATCTACACCTTCCTGCCGACAATTCTCAAAGCGATCCATTTGAGCGATGGTTCGGGCGCGGATTTTCTGCTGAACGGCTTTCTGGTGTTGGGTGCGCTGATTGGTATCTGGTTGACCATCAAGTTACCGCGTCGCACTTTCCTGATCGGCTCTTTTGCGGTGACGTGTCTGTCGTTGGTGGCGCTGAGTATGCTTCCTGATTCGGCGGTCATGCCGATCATCGTAGCGTTTGCCATTTTCACGCTAACCATGTCTGCGTTCTCGAATCTGGTCGGCGTGTTTCCACCGGAATGCTTTCCCACGGAAGTGCGTGCGAGCGGTGTTGGTTTGGCAATCGCATGCAGCCGGCTGGGTTCGGCGGTGGGTACGTTTCTGTTACCACTTGGCATCGTCGGAATCGGCTTTCATTCGACGATGATGGCGTTGGCGGGCGTGTTGCTGGTGGGGATGGTGGTGTCGATCGCCTGGGCGCCAGAGACGAAACATCTGACGCTGAACCAGGCGAGTCGGGGGTAGCGCGGCATGCTTACTGATACGACATGGTGAATGTCGCGAGTACTTTCACTTGTCCGGGGGAAACAGTGCCAGTCCGGATATATCTTGCGGTCAGTGGGATTTCGATGGTGCCGTTCGGTGCATCGCCGATCACCCAATGATTTGCGTTATTGGGATTCGCAGAGTCCGCCCCGAATAAGACGGGGGAACCCGTGCTGTTTAGAACCTGCACGCCGATCCCAGTGGTCGTTGAATCGTGTGTCACTGTGAGCCGGTCCGTCCTGTTTGACGGATCGACCGCGTCGGTGAGCGTGATCAGAATTTTGGCTCCGCTCACGCAACTGAGTGACAGGGAGAAAGCTTGCGGCGCTGCGACCGCTCCGATGCCGGATTGAAATGCGCGTGTGTCGGCGGTAGGAAGCGATACAACGATATTCGATTGATTGACGGAGCAGGTCGCGCGAACCAGTGTTCCACTCGCACTGCCTGTATAGAGCGGTTCTTGTTGCCAATAACCTGATCCGCCATCCGACGTCGCATATCCGATCGTGATTTTCGGCGTTGTGATTAACGACGACGCTCCTGCTGCAATCGCGGCTGTTACGACGAAAGTTGCAGTGACGGTCACGTCTCTATAGATGTATGAGCCGCCCAACGGACCCGCGTACGGACAACTCAATCGTATGAGACCATTTGCCATAATGGCATTCGCTGCCGAGCAACCCGATGAATTAAAGGTATAGCGAATGCCGAGACCCGCAATGTTGGTTTTGTAGACGTCGTTAAATCCAGGAGCGAGCGCTGTTGTTGTTGCAAAGTCGCTGTACAGCGTGGCTGACGTTGTGTGAGTGCCGCTGTTTGGAAAGAAGCAGGGAAGCTGAAATGACTCAGGGGGAAGTGTCGCGACTGTAGTCCCCGCCTGAGCGGCCGCAGGTACTGAGATCGTTGCGGCGGTGAGCGTTTTGTTGACGTTGGACGTCGTGCATGACAAGTTTGCACGTGCCGAGACGGGTAACAGAATCAAAACAAGTAGCAGCATTACGACGCGAGCTACGAGTGACAGATGGCACCGGTCACTTTGCTGTTTTGGTTGGAGCACTGATGACCGGCGATAGCTTGGCGCAGCACAAACCACGCAAGATGTTTGCGGAGTATGAAGTGTTTTTTTCATGGAGGTTCTCACCATGTCTGTACAACCGTTGCTCGAAAGTATCTGGGCGAAATAATGGAGAGCAGTTCATCGCGAGGACGAATATTTCTGTGTCCCGTCGTATTGCGACGTACGTAAAGAACGACGTTGTTGCGGCTAGTGCTCGTGCCACTTTCACGTAAAACTTTGTCAATCATTGGGTCGTTGCTGTCATGATTAAATCGGAAAATTCCGAATTGAATTCAGAATTTCCTCGTCTTGATTGCAAGCGATTCCCCGAATGAAAAAGATGAACGCCACGTTCATTCACGAACGCTAGTCTTGAAAGGTGGAACGTTTTTGGAAATAAATCGAAGACGCATTGTGGTGCAGTGTTTCGATTGAGTTGTCCGTGCGCCGGTCATGTCCACCCGGTGTGGTCTATTCTGCGAAGGCACGTTGATTTACCGAACTTCTCATCTCACATCCACGGAGCCACCATGACCGTTCGCAACCTCGACGCGCTGTTTCGCCCCACATCCGTCGCCGTGGTCGGTGCTTCAAAGCGTCCTGGCAGCATCGGCGCAATGGTCTGGGCGCGGGTCAGCGAAGGCGGTTTCAAGGGCGCGCTCTATCCGGTCAACCCAAAATACGACGTGCTCGACGGCCACGCGGTAGTCCGCGATCCGGGGGACTTGCCGGAAGCGCCCACCGTCGCGGTGATTTGCACGCCGCCCGACACGTGGCCGTCCATCGTCCACAAGCTCGGCGGGTTGGGAACGCGCGCGGCGATCATCGTCGGTGAGGTGCGGAGCGACGAAGATCGCGTGCATGTGCGGCATGCGTTGTCGGCAGCCCGGCCGCATTTGCTGCGGATCGTCGGGCCGGGCAGCCTTGGCGTCGTGTCGCCGGCGCTGAACGCCCATCTTGGCGCGCCGTCGTGCACGGTGAAGGCGGGCGGCGTCGCGTGGGTGTCGCAGTCGAACGCGTTGACGAACGCGGTTTTGGGATGGGCCCACGCACGCGGCCTCGGTTTTTCGCATGCGATAGCGCTCGGCGACGAAGCCGATGTCGATGCCGGCGATGTGCTGGATTACCTCGCCGGTGATCCCAGTACGCGGGCGATTTTGCTTGAGCTGGATACGGTGCGTTCGGCGCGCAAATTTATGTCGGCGGCGCGGGCGGCCGCGCGCAACAAGCCGGTGCTGGCGTTGCGCTCGAACCGTGCCGATCCGGCCGACGCGCTTTACACCGCGGCTTTCCGGCGCGCGGGGATGGTCCGGGTCGACGCTTTGGACGACCTGCTCGACGAGATCGAAACGCTCGGCGTCGGTCGGGTGGCGGCAGGGGCTACCGCTACATTGATCACGAGCGATCGTGGTGTGGCGACGTTGGCTTGCGACGCGTTCGCGGCAGCGGGCGGCACGCTTGCGCAATGGCCGCAGGCGGCTGTGGAGAGCATCGGGCAGGCGTTACCGCACGCCGTGCCGGGCAATCCGCTGCTGCTTGGCGACGACGCCAGACCGGAGCATTTCGGCGCGGCGCTGCAAGCGCTGGCCGCGCATCGCGATACGGGAACGGCGTTCGTCGTGCATGCGTCCACTCACAACGCCCCGGTCGGTGAAGTCGCGCAAGCGCTGATCGCGCATCAGCGATTTGCGTATCGCGGCTTGCTGGCGTGTTTCTTCGGCGGAGTCGATTCGGCGACGCGCGACGCGTTGCACGCGCACGGCATTCCCGTCCACACGACGCCGCAGCGGCTGGCACGCGGATTCGCGCGCCTGGTCGATTACCGGCTCGGACGCGAATTGCTGATGCAGACGCCCGAGGGATTGCCGGCGCGCGTGCCCGAATCGATCGACGCCGCGCAGGCGCAAGCGCGCGCCGCACTTGCCGCCGGTGAGTCGCAACTCACCGGCATCGCGGCGGCGCAACTGTTTGCGCACTACGGCCTGACGACGATCGATGTACAGCAGGCGTTGGAAGACGCTGCCGACGCCGTCGTCGATTTCACGGTCGAGTTACACGACGATGAGAATTTCGGCCCCGTGTTTCGATTTACGGCACCGTCATTCGACGGTGTGGCTGCGCCGCTGCGCCTTTACGGGTTGCCGCCGCTGAATGCGATGCTCGCGCGCGACCTTATCGCGAGTTCGCCGTATTCGCGGCGTGTCGAGCCTGAGCCGGCGCTGGCTGCGTTGACGGCGCTCTCGCAGGTGGTGTGTGACGTGCGCGAGATTGTCGGCATGTCGCTGAGCGTGCGTGTGTGGCGGGATCGCGTCGCGTTGGTTGGGCCGCGTTTGACGCTCGGCGCGAATCGCAGCCGTCTCGCGATCATGCCGTATCCGCGACGGTTCGAAGAGACGCTCGACTGGCACGGGCAACGCATTACGGTGCGTCCCATTCGTCCCGAGGACGAGACCGCGCATCACGATTTCGTCACCGCCATGACGCCTGAAGATTTGCGTTTGCGTTTTTTCGGAGCAGTCGGCGCGTTCGATCACTCGCAACTGGCGCGGATGACGCAGATCGATTACGACCGCGAGATGGCGCTGATCGCGACCGCCGTCGATGAGCAGGGCGCGACGCGCACGCTGGGCGTCGTCCGCGCGATTGCCGATCCTGACAATGACACCGCCGAATTTGCGGTCGCCGTGCGGTCGGATCAGAAGGGGCGTCGATTGGGGCGTCTGTTGATGGAGAAGATCATCGCTTATGCGCGGGCGCGAGGCACACGCTGGCTGGTTGGCGAGGCGTTGCGCGAGAACGCGCCAATGATTGCGCTCGCAAAACTGTGCGGCTTTACGGTCAGTACGACGGAAGACCCGGGCGTGGTCGGATTCAGGTTGGCGCTGGAGGCGTCGGCGGAGTGAGGATGTTGCCGAGGCTTGCGCGTTGTCGCGGGCACTTCGTCGGACTCGGACTTCGGGCGCGTCGCAGAGAATACGGCGGTTTTTTGCGTGGGTGTTGGACGGGGATTTGCGTGTCGGCGCGATGCGGGATGTGCGTGCGCCGACACAAAAGCGGAACGGCGAAGCCGTTTCGCTGACAGTGGCCGCTATAGCGCGTAGCGGCTGGCCTTAGGCCGGCAGTTTTGCCAATGCTTCTTCGACCATGGTTCGCGTGAGGGACAGTTCTTCGAGCCACGCGTCCGCGTAGACCGTACCCGTTTCGCGTTCGAGGCGTGCGATCGTATTAGCGCAGCGGATTGCGTCTTTCGGCGTCGCGATGAACGACTTGACGGATTGTCCGGCGGTGAACGCGTCGAACAGCGGCACGCGGATATCGTCGGGCAGCGCGCGGGTCCATTGATACGGCTTGCCGTTGAACGTGAACGACGGGGGCAGCACGCGTTCTTTCTTGGCAGCGGGAATCAAGCCGAACGTGCGGGCGGCTTCGGCGATCTGTTCCGACGAGAACAGCTCATCGGGCGTGATACCGAATTGCTGGATATGCGTCTCGATGGATTGCATCGCGGCGGCGCGGTCGTCGCGTTTTTGCTGCGCGCGGGCGACGATATCGCGGAGTTCGTCGGCTTCTTCGGTGGTGATGGTGAAGCTTGCCTGCTTCTGTTGGAGTTCAGAAAAACGCTGGAATTCGGAATCGGTCAGAAGTTTAGCCATAAGGGTCGGAGCTGCGCGCCAGGCGGGTGTGGGTCGCCTGGCGGCTAATTGGGAGGGGGCGTATTTTAGCTGATTTTGCTTTTGGTGGTTTCGGGGTGGTTGGGTTGGTTTGGTCTGGTTGTCCCGTTTTCATGCTGGTCTGCCTGGATCGTCCCTGTGCGGGACCGCACCTACTTTTCTTTGCTCGCGCAAAGAAAAGTAGGCAAAAGAAAGCGCGTTTACCTCGCGCTTCGTAGCGAGTGGCGTCTAGTATTTTTCGGGTAGTGGACCGCGCACGTTTTGAGCGACCGGTCGGTTTGGCGTGGTGGCCCGCATCCGCACATCCCGCCCGCTGCGCGGCGGTAACCTACTTCAAAGCCTCGTTTGCGCCACGGCATTCGCTCGCCGTTTCGACGGTTCCGACGTTCGGCCCGAAGTGCGGTTGACGTCACAGCATCCGCTCGTCCGTGGGACGGTTCCGACGCCCGGTCCAATGTGAGGCTTGCGCCACAGCATCCGCCCGCTCCTGGGACGGTTCTGACGTCCGGCCCAAAGTGCGGTTTGTGCCATAGCATCCGCCCGTCCCTGGGACGGTTCTGACGTTCGGACCAAAGCGCGGTTTGCACCACAGCTTCCGCCTGTCCGTACGACCGTTCCGGCGTCGGGTCAAAGTCCGGTTTCCGTCGCGGCATTCATCCGCTTTCGCGATGGTTTCGGCGCTCTGCGTGATCTAGAGTTTTGCGCGCAAGGTCAGACCGGCGCATGCCAGGAAAGTGGGTATTGTGACGAACGGAGTGCAGCGCGCGAAGAGCGCCAAGAGATAAAGACGGGGCTGTGCCCGACGGCTGTCGCGGAGCGAACAGCCGGAACGACTGACTGCCTTGTCACCAAGGCAAGCGGCGCGGCAACTCAAATCGTGCGCGGTCCACTACCCGAAAAATACTAGACGCCACTCGCTACGAAGCGCGAGGTAAACGCGCTTTCTTTTGCCTACTTTTCTTTGCGCGAGCAAAGAAAAGTAGGTGCGGTCCCGCACAGGGACGATCCAGGCAGACCGACGTGAAAACGGGACAACCACAACAAACCACAACAACCCAACCCAAGCAAACCCAAGCAAACCCAAACCCCATTCATCTCCCCTGATACAAAGTCCTCCCCCCCACCCGAATCGCATCCGCCAGCAACATCGCCGCAGGCGACAACAACCTGTCCGTACGAGTAATAATCCCAAAGTCATCCATATGACAGGGCAACGGCAGCGGCAAAACCGCCACCATCCCATACGAAGCGTAATACTGCGCAACATCGGAAGTCAGCACTGCCAGCATATCCGTTTGCGTCAACATCCGCGTCACCACCAATAATGCCGCCGTCTCAACAACATTAGTCGGTGGCATTAAACTTTCACGCTGAAACATCAAATCAAACCGATGCCGCAACACGCTGCCCGCCGGCGGCACAATCCACGCCGAATGCTCGACATCGCGTAACGTCAATCCCGGCATATTCATTAACGGATGCCCCGGCCGCGCAACCGCACAAACCGGTTCGCCCGATAACGGCTCATATCGCAATTGCAATTTGTCATGCTCGGCGAATAACCGGGCAATCACGAGATCCAGTTTGTTTTGCGCAAGTCGCTCCAGCAAAACATTACTGTTCTCAATCTCTACCGAAACCCGCAATCCAGGATTCTCCAGCTTCAATTGCGCGACCGTAGCGGGCACTAACTTCACGCCAGGCGACGTGATCGCGCCAATCGCCACATGCCCCGCGCGCCCGGCCCGGATCGCCAGTACCTCTTCGCGCGCCTGATCGAGGCTTCCCAGCGCCGCGCGCGCGTGCCGGATCATTGCCAGGCCGTACGGCGTTGGACGCATCCCGCGAGGCAGGCGCTCAAATAGCGAGACGTCGAGCATCTCCTCCAGCTCTCGCAGCAAGCGCGACGCAGCCGGCTGCGTCATGCTCAGCAGTTCCGCGACGCGGTGAATATTGCCCTCTTCCGCCAATGCGACGAGCAGCAGCAATTGACGGGTTTTCAACCGCGTCCGGATATACCACGGGCTCGCGTCGGACATAGGGAACACGCTGATATTGAAATTGGTATCGAAACTAGCGGATTCGGTTCACGGTGTATATCGGCATTAGCGCTACGCAATCGGGTCGGCGAAAGCAAGCAAAGGCGAAGCACCTGATTCGCCGGACTGCGAAGCGTCGAGTGGCGGGTTATTACCTATACCAGGAACGGTATCACCCGCCCGAAATTATTGATTGGACCGGCATGCCAAGCCGCGTTAGTCTTCAGTTCGATACGTCACCCAATTGACGTAGCCGAGCGCGGACTTCGAACCGCGCCAGACAATGAGACAGGAGACAGTTATGAATAACGCTCGACGCACGGCGCTCGGTGCAATTGTCGGTTCCGCTCTACTCGTCGCTTTCGGTATGAATGCACATGCCGAGGACAAGAAAATCACGCTAGGGTTTGCCCAGGTCGGCGCGGAAAGCGCTTGGCGTACCGCGAATACCGTGTCCGTGAAAAGCGCTGCCAAAGATGCCGGTATCAATCTGAAATTCTCGGACGCGCAGCAAAAGCAGGAAAACCAGATCAAGGCGATCCGTTCATATATTGCACAAAAGGTGGATGTAATCGCGTTCTCGCCCGTCGTCGAGTCGGGTTGGGAACCGGTTTTGACCGAAGCGAAAAACGCCAAAATCCCCGTGATCCTGACGGACCGCAACATCGACGTGAAAGACAAGTCGCTTTACGTGACCATGATCGGCTCGGACTTCCTCGAAGAAGGCCGTCGCGCGGGCAAGTGGCTCGAAGATCACTACAAGAACGACAAAGGCCCGATCAATATCGTCGAACTGCAAGGCACGGTCGGTTCGGCACCCGCCAACGACCGTCACGGCGGTCTGATGGAAGTCATCAAGAACGACCCGAAGTTCAAGATCATCGCGTCGCAAAGCGGCGACTTCACGCTCGCTGGCGGCAAACAGGTGATGGAAGCGTTCGCGAAGACCTACGGCAAGCAGATCAACGTGGTCTACGCGCATAACGACGATATGGCGCTCGGCGCGATCCAGGCTATGGAAGAAGCCGGTATCAAGCCCGGTAAGGACGTCAGCGTGGTGTCGTTCGACGCAACCAAGGGCGGCTTCGAAGCGATGGTCGCGGGCAAGATCAATGTGGACGTCGAATGCAGCCCGTTGCTCGGACCGCAACTGATGACCGCGGTGAAGGACGTCGTAGCCGGCAAGCAACTGCCCAAGCGCATCGTGACCGACGAAACCGTGTTCCCGATGAGCGTCGCGGCCCAAGTGCTGCCGCAACGTAAATACTGACCCATGAGCGGCGCTCCGATCCTCGAAACGCTCGGTATCAGCAAATCGTTTCCTGGCGTCAATGCGCTTCAGCGCGTGGATTTTCGGCTGTTTCCGGGCGAAATCCACACGCTGATGGGGCAGAACGGCGCGGGTAAATCGACGCTGATCAATGTGCTGACCGGTGTACATACGCACGATGCCGGCGAGATCCGTCTCGGCGGCGAGCCGGTCAATTTCGCGGCGCCGCTCGATGCGGAAGCTGCCGGCATTCGCACGCTGTATCAGGAAGTGAATCTGTGTCCGAACCTGTCGGTCGCGGAGAACGTGTTCGCCGGGCGACAGCCCAAAAAGCGCGGCGCGATCGACTGGAAAACCATCCACGCGAAAGCCGCCGACGCGCTCGCCGAACTGAACGTGTCGCTCGACGTCACGAAATCGCTCGACGCCTATCCGATCGCGGTCCAGCAAATGGTCGCGATCGCCCGTGCGGTGTCGGTCGATGCACGCGTGCTGATCCTCGACGAACCGACATCGAGCCTCGACGACGGCGAGGTCGCGCGGCTGTTCGACGTGCTGCGCAACCTGAAGGCACGCGGCATCGCAATCCTGTTCGTCACGCACTTTCTGGAACAGACCTACGCCGTGTCGGACCGGATCACCGTGATGCGCAACGGCGAGCGCGAAGGCGAATATCTCGCCAACGATTTGCCGGTCGAATTGCTGGTGTCGAAGATGGTCGGTCATGAGCGGATGACCGAGCGTCTGAAGCGCGCGGCGAGCGAACCGCCCGCGCAGAAAGCGGCGGTGCCGCCGTTCGTGGAAATGCGCGGCGTCGGTCGGCGCGGCGTGATGAATCCCGTCGATATCGACGTGCAGCCGGGCCAGATTCTCGGCCTCGCCGGTTTGCTCGGCTCGGGGCGCACGGAAACCGCGCGTCTGCTGTTCGGCGCGGAGCGCGCGGACGAGGGCGCGATGCAGATCGACGGTAAGCCGGTCAAGATGCGGTCGCCGCGCGACGCGGTGCGGCAAGGCATCGGTTATTGCCCGGAAGACCGCAAGAAGGAAGGAATCGTCGCCGATCTGTCGATCCGCGAAAACATCATTCTGGCCTTGCAGGCGCGGCGCGGCTGGTGGCGCGTGATCGGCAAGGCGCGGCAACGCGAGATGGCCGACAGCTATATCAAGTTGCTCGGCATCAAGGCGCGCGACGCCGAACAGCCTATCGGCTTACTGTCCGGCGGCAATCAGCAGAAGGCATTGCTGGCGCGCTGGCTCGCGACCGAACCCAAAATGCTGATCCTCGACGAACCGACGCGCGGCATCGACGTCGCCGCGAAGTTCGAGATCATGGACCGCGTGCTCGCGCTGTGCGCGAAAGGGCTCGGCATCCTGTTCATTTCGTCGGAAGTCAGCGAAGTGGTGCGCGTGAGTCATCGGATCGCCGTCTTGCGCGACCGTCGGAAAGTGGCCGAAGTGGCGGGCAACGCGGCGTCGGAAGATCAGGTGTACAAGCTCATCGCGGGAGGCGGCCCATGACAACGGAAGCGACCGATTCGACTCAGGCGCTGTCGCCGTCGCCATTGAAAACGGCGTTGCAGCATCCGTTGATCTGGCCGGCGCTGACGCTGGTTCTGCTGATCCTGCTCGACCTCACGCACAACCCGCACTTTCTGTCGATCACCACGCTCGACGGCCACCTGTTCGGCGCGCCGATCGACATCCTGAATCGCGCGGCGCCGCTGGTGCTCGCGTCGCTCGGCATGACGCTGGTGATTGCGACGCGCGGCATCGATATTTCGGTCGGCGCGATCGTAGCGATTGCGGGCGCGGCAGCGGCGACGATCCTCGCCGACAACCCGTCGAACGTCGGTCTGGCGATCGGCGCGGCGTTAGGTGTCGGCGTGCTGGCGGGCATGTGGAATGGCTTGCTGGTGGCGTTCGTCGGCATGCAGCCGATCATCGCGACGTTGATCCTGATGGTCGCGGGACGCGGCGTCGCGCAGTTGCTGACGGGCGGCCAGATCATCCCGATCGGCTCGCCGGGCTATCTGTTCGTCGGCGGCGGTTATCTTGCGAAGGTTCCGTGTTCGGTGTGGGTCGCGGCCGGTGTCGCGCTGGCGACGGCCTTGCTGATGAACCGAACCGCGCTCGGCCTGTTCATTCGCTCGATCGGGATCAATCCGGTTGCGACGCGGCTGGTCGGCTTGCGCTCCAGCGCGATCGTGTTCAGCGTCTATGTGTTCTCGGGTTTCACGGCGTCGATTGCCGGCGTGCTCGCCAGTTCGAACGTGCGCAGCGCGGACGGCAACAACGCTGGCCTGCTGCTCGAACTCGACGCGATTCTCGCCGTCACGCTCGGCGGCACGTCGTTGCTCGGCGGACGCTTCAGTCTCGCGGGCACGGTGCT
Organism: Paraburkholderia sp.; assembly: GCF_028283785.1. Taxonomy (GTDB): domain Bacteria; phylum Pseudomonadota; class Gammaproteobacteria; order Burkholderiales; family Burkholderiaceae; genus Paraburkholderia. The sequence goes on from NZ_JAPWKB010000005.1 coordinate 824,429, forward strand.
CGGCGCGCTGATCATCCAGACCTTGACGTACACGACGTATTCGATCGGCGTGCCGCCCGAAGCGACGCTGGTCGTGAAAGCCGCCGTGGTGTTGCTGGTCAGCGTGATCCAGTCCGCGACAGCGCGCGCCATGCTGATGCGCAACCTGAAACGGGTGTTGCCGTCGGCGAATCCGAAGTCACTCAGCGGGGCTGTCAAATGAGAAACCTGTTCGGCCGTCTGGTCGATCCTCGCACGCTGCCGATCGTCGTCACCGTCGTGCTGTTCGCCGCGTTGTTCGGATTCGGTTCGGTGATGTACACCGGCTTCTTTTCGTTGCAGGTGGCAATCGGTTTGCTGGTGGACAACGCGTTCCTGCTGATCGTCGCCATCGGGATGACCTTCGTGATCGTATCCGGCGGGATCGATCTGTCGGTCGGGTCGGTGGTGGCGTTGACCACGATTCTGTGCGCGGTCGGTGCGGAGCGTCTGCACTGGCCGGTCTGGGTGATCGTGCCGCTGGTGCTCGCGTTCGGCGCGCTGTACGGCGCGGCGATGGGCGCGCTGATCCACTTCTTCCGGCTGCAGCCGTTCATCGTCACGCTGGCCGGAATGTTCCTCGCCCGCGGCGCGTGCTTTCTGATCACCACGCAATCCATCACGATCAACGAACCGGTGTTTCACGCGATCGCCGCGTTCAGCATTCCGGTGGGCGGCGGCACGCTGAACGCCGGGTCGTTGATCGCGCTGCTGACGCTGGCCGTCGCGATCTTCGTCGCGCATTTCACGCGCTTCGGGCGCAACGTGTACGCAGTCGGCGGCAACGAGCGGTCGGCGTTGCTGATGGGTTTGCCGGTCGCACGGACGAAAGTCGGCGTGTACGCGCTGAGCGGGTTCTGTTCGGCACTCGGCGGCGTCGTGTTCACGTTGTACGTGTTGTCGGGATACGGTCTGCAAGGGCAGGGCATGGAACTGGACGCGATCGCCGCGACGGTGATCGGCGGGACGTTGCTGACAGGCGGCGTCGGGTATGTGATCGGATCGGTGTTCGGCGTCGGCATTCTCGGCACGATCCAGACGCTGATTACCTTCGACGGCACGCTCAGTTCCTGGTGGACGCGGATCGTGATCGGCGCGTTGCTGTGTGCGTTCTGTCTGCTTCAACGCGTGATCGAACGTCATGCGGCTCGCCGGAAGTCGAACGGTACCGGCATGGGCGCAGGCGTCAAGCCGGCGAAGCGTCGCCCGTTGACCGACGATCCCGCGCTCAAGACGCTACGCAACGCCGACGGCCCGGTCGCCGGCAGCGGCGCGGGTCATGCGTCCACCTTCGGACGCTGATCGTCGCAGGCGCGAACCTCTGGCAGGTCTAGCGGGAATACCGGTTGCTGCTCTCCTGACGAACCTGTCAGGAGAGCGACCATGACCCCGAACCAGAATACGATGGATGAGCCCGGCGGCCCGGAACAGACCGGGCCGGATGCATCCCAGGCCAAGCCGGCCAGCGACGACAGCAAGCCGGAATCGCGCCCGCCGCCCGCGCCTCAAGGCATCGACCCCGACTTCAAACCGCCGATCGAAACCGATACGTCGAAGCGGTGACCGTACGCGTGCCGTGCCCGAGTTTCATGCCTGAACAGCCGGACTGCCGATGCTAGGTCGGCTGTCCGGCATCGTATTGCTCGCGACGATTGCAGCGGCACTCGTATTCACGTGGCTGGTCGCGAATGAACGCGTATCTATTCCCGAGCGATGGAATCCCTTCACGCCGCTCGACGTGCAGGCGCCGCCGGGACCGTTGACGTCATGGAAACTATGGCGTGTAACCCGCGATCCGGCTGCGTGCAAACTCGCGCTGAAGACCGCCGATCTCACCTATACGAACGTGCCCGACAGCAACGCCGCTGGCAATTGCGCGCTGACCAATGCCGTACGCGTGCAGCGTTTCGCGGATATGCGCGTGAGCAGCAGCTTTGTCGCGAGTTGTCCGCTGGCACTCGGCCTTGCGATGTTCGAGCGTCACGCGTTACAACCGACCGCGCAATCCATCTACGGCGAACGCGTACGTGAACTCGATCACGTCGGCAGCTACGCGTGTCGCAACGTCAATCACTCGTCGGACGGCGCGCTGAGCCAGCACGCGTCTGCAAACGCGATCGATATCGAAGCCTTCGTGCTCACAGACGGCACGCGCATCTCGATTGCGCGCGACTGGTCCGCCGATTCTCGCGCGGGCCGCTTTCTCGAACAAACGCGCGACGGCGCGTGCGGCCTTTTTCACGCGGTGCTCGGCCCGGACTACAACGCGCTGCATCGCGCGCATTTTCATCTCGACATGGGCCCGTACAACGTGTGCCGCTAGTCACATCTGACGCCTAGCCGTCTTCGCCGACTTCCGTCGGATCGGGCAATTCTGGCAAGTCTTTCTGCGACGGCTTTTGCGGTTGCACGGGCTCGCGCGGCGCGTCGTGTTTGATGTCGTCGTCGGATGCAGCGTTGCTCATCGCGGAAGTCACATTCATCACGAATCTCCTAAATAGTGAAACGCCTGAAACTACGTGGTCCAAAACACACGCGCAGGTCGTGTGCCTGCCCGGCGCCGCGACATTTTTAGTGAAGCTTTGGCATACTGCGAGCTTGCCGTGCTTCGCCGCAGCGCCGTTCGTCGAACCCGTCGACGCTCATGCGCGCATCGCACGCCGCTGTTGCCAGCCGCTGCATACGCGTCGAATCGCTCGCGATGCATGCAGTCAGCCATCCTCTCGCGCCCCGATGAATTCTCGATTCGCCAGTCTCTCGCGCATTCCGTCGTTCATGCCGCTGGCCGCCGCGACCCTGATGCTAGGTGTCGCGATGTCGTTCACGGCTCCCTATCTCTCACTATTCGGCGTCGAACAGGCCGGCATGACGCCGCTTCGGCTTGGGCTCTTCATGACGTTGATCGCCGCGAGCGGCGTCGGCGCGAGTGCGTGGGCAGGTAAATGGTCCGACCGGCACGGCCATCACCGCACGCTATTGCTGGCCGCATTGATTGCGGCCGCGCTCGGCTTCGTGTGTCTATGCTTTGTCCGCGATTACCGTTTGCTGCTGGTGATCGGCGTGCTGTTTCTCGGCGCGGGCGGCTCGGCGATCTCGCTGGTGTTTTCGTTTGGACGTGCGGCCTTGCTCGTCAAGGACGAAGCGGAACGCGCGTTCGCGACGGCGTCGTTGCGGACGGTGCTGTCGGTAGCGTGGGTGTTCGGGCCGTCGGTCGGTGCGCTGGTGCTGGCCGCGTCCGGCTTCTACGGATTGTTCCTGTTCGCCGCGGCAAGTTTCGCCGCATGCGGCGCGATCATCTGGCGCATGCACGAAGCGCCGGGCGGCGCGATGCACAGCGCGCCGACCCACGTTGCCGGCGATCCCGCGTCGCCGCTCGAAGTGACGACCGTCACCGAACCCGAAACGCCGGTTCCACATCCGGCGCTCGCTACGCCTACGCCGCAGCGTTTGATCTGGCGCGCGATTGCCGCGTTGACGCTGCTCGGCCTCGCGGCCAATGCAACCATGATCGTGTTGCCCTTGTACGTCGTACATGGCTTGCAAGGCACGCGAATCGACGTATCGATCATGCTCGGCCTCGGCGCTTTCCTCGAAATTCCGATGATGCTGGCGCTCGGCGCACGCGGCGCGCAGCTGACGAAATCGCGCTGGCTCGCCGCGAGCGCGGCGGTGCATATGGCGTATTTCATCGGCGTGGCGGCGGTGAATTCCGTCAACGTGCTGATCCCGATGCAGGCATTGAACGCGTTCGTGGTGGCGGTGACATCGTGCCTCGGCATGGTCTATATCCAAGATCTGATGCCGCGCGCGCCGGGTGCCGCGACCGCGCTGTTTTTCAATTCGGCACGGGTCGGCTCGATCCTGTCGGGCGTGTTGTCCGGCTTGCTGGTCGCAGGTGTCGGCTATAAAGGCACGTTTCTGTTTTGCGGTTGCCTCGCGCTCGGCGCGTTGATTCTGTTCGCCGATCCACCGTGGACGAAGATGTATCGCGGCACGCGGGCCTGGTGGGAGAACCGTTAGCCGCCCGCGCTTCGCTCAGGTTTGTGTTTCGACTTCGCGTTCGACGACCGCCTGTTTGCCGGGCACCGCCAGCCCGGCCTTGGCGAGCGCATCGCGCGCATGGCTGCGAAGATCGTTCGACGCATGCGGTGCATCCGGCTCGCGCACCCATGCGGCAATCCGCAGCCGGACACCACCCGCGCCCGGATAATCCGCCACCGACACCACCGGCGACAGCGTATTGCCCGTCAGCACGCGCGGCTCGTCGGCGATCATTTTCTTCAGTTCGGCAATCGCGGCATCCACGTCTTTGCGCTGCGAGATATCCACTTCGAGTTCGACGCGCTGCGTGCCGCCGCTGCTGTAGTTGATCACCGGATTGCTCCAGATCTGGCTATTCGGCACGAACACGGCATTGCCGTCGCTGCGTTCGATCCGCGTCGTGAACAGGCCCACTTCGCGGACGATCCCCGCTGCCGCGCCGCTGCCTTCAATCACATCGCCCGCACGAAATGGTCGAAGCATCAGCAGCATGATGCCCGCCGCGATATTTTGCAGCGTGCCCTGCAACGCGAGTCCGATCGCGAGACCGGCGGCGCCCAATGCCGCGAGCACACTCGCCGTCGCGATACCCACCTCGCTCAGCGCTGCGACGATCACCAGCACGCGCACCGCCCATGCGCCGAACGCGGCGAGCATCGGTGCGAGCGTCGGGTCCGCGTGCGTCCGCGCCAGCGTTCTGGCAAACAGCATCCCGATCTTGTTGGAAATCCACCAGCCGACAACGAGAATCAGCGCAGCGACGACCAGATGCACGACGTCATGCGTGACAGTTGCGAGCAGCGATGGTTGAAGGTGAAGCACACGGTTGAAAAAGTCATCCATCGTGAGAGCGTCCGGCAAATGAGAATGTCTCTGTGCCAGCAGGACGCGTGCCGCCGTGACCCGTCAATGCTGATGGAACGGGTTTTGCGTGCCTTAGTGACTTTGCATGCGCTGTGCGCATGCATCGACGCTCGCATGCGCACAGCGCATGGCCGGTGCGTTGCCCGCGCGCAGGGTGCTTATTTGCGCACTGAATCGCTTACGTATTCGCTCAATACCCGCCGCGTGCTGCGGGTGCAACTGGGACGGATGCCGCCTGTTCCTTGACGCGTGCGGCGAGGTCGGCGGCGGCGCGACTCAGCAGACCGGTATCGGTGCCTACCGCGACAAAGCTGGCGCCCGCAGCCAGATAGTCGTTTGCGATGGCCAGATCGGGCGCGAGCACGCCGCTCGCCTTGCCCGCATCGCGGACGATCGCCATGCCTGCGCGGATTGCATCGCGGACCACTTGCGCGCCTGGCTGACCCAGATAACCCATCGACGCACTCAGATCGGACGGCCCGAAAAACACGCCGTCCACGCCGTCGACTGCGGTAATTCCTGCAAGATTCTCCAGCCCGATTGCACTTTCGACCTGCACGAGCACGCACAATTCGTCTTCGGCGGTGGTCAGATAATCGCCGATCCGGTTCCAGCGCGACGCCCGCGCGAGGCCGCTTCCGACGCCGCGAATGCCGCGCGGCGGATAGCGCGTAGCGGCGACGGCTTCGATGGCCTGTTCGACGGTATCGATCATCGGCAACAGCAGCGTTTGCGCGCCGATATCGAGCAACTGCTTGATCAGCGCCGCATCGCTTTTGACGGGCCGCACGATCGGATGCGACAGATAGGGTGCGACCGCTTGCAATTGCGCGAGCGTGCTGCGGACATCGTTCGGCGCATGTTCGCCGTCGATCAGCAACCAGTCGAAGCCCGCTGTGGCCAGCAGTTCCGTGACATACGGATCGGCCAGCGCGGCCCATAAGCCGAATTGCCGCCGATTCTCAGCGATCGCGTGTTTGAAAGGATTGCGCGGCGTAGGCATATCGGGTTGTCCGTGTGGTGTCGGGGGGATTCAAACGAAGTTCAGCGCGATACCGCCGAGCGGTCCGTAGTCGACGTGGAACGTATCGCCGGCGCGTGCGGGAATCGGCGCGGTGAACGAGCCGCTCAGAATCACGTCTTTCGCGTTCAACGATTCGTCGTAAGGCGCGATCTTGTTCGCAAGCCACGCGACGCCCGTTGCCGGATGATTCAGCACGGCGGCCGCGAGACCGCTTTCTTCGACGGCGCCGTTCTTGTAGAGCAACGCGCCGACCCATCGCAAATCGACGTCATGCGGCCGCACCGGCCGACCGCCGAGCACGATGCCCGCGTTCGCCGCGAAGTCCGAAATCGTGTCGAATACTTTTCGCGGCGCTTTGGTTTCGCGATCGAACTGCTCGATTCGCGCGTCGATGATTTCGACGGCGGGCGTCACGTAAGCGGTCGCGTCGAGCACATCGAACAATGTCACGCCCGGGCCTTTCAGCGGCTTCGCGAGCACGAACGCGAGCTCCACTTCCACACGCGGTGCGATAAAGCGATCCGCGCGAATATCCTGCCCGGCTTCGATAAACATGCTGTCCAGCAGCGGCGCGTAATCGGGTTCGTCGATCTGTGACGAACGCTGCATGGCGCGCGACGTCAGCCCGATCTTGCGCCCCTTGATCACGTGTCCTTCGGCGAGTTTCAGCTTGACCCATTCACGCTGGATCGCGTAACCGTCCTGCACCGTCATCTGCGGATACGCTTTCGAAAAATGCCGTAGCTGCTTGCGGGTTTTTTCGGCGTGATCGAGTTGTGCGGCGAGATCGCGGATGATCTGTTCGTCGAGCATGATCAGCCTTCCTTCTTCAGACGCGCATGCAGATTGTTGTGCTTCAACGCACCGGCGTCGCTGAACTCGTTGACTTCGAGCGACAACGCCAGACCGTTCGCTTCGAAATACGCCGCAAAATGCGCCTTTATTGCATCGAATAGCGCGTTGGCCGCCGCGGTCTTGACGGCTTCCGGGCGGCCTGCGGCGATCCTCACGTTCGCGTGCAGGAACGCGGCGTCGGCGCGGCCGTCGGCGATGCAGTACGCATCGCAGCGCACTGCGCGCACGCGAATGCCGCCAATCGGAAACACATGCTGCGCGTTGTCGCCGGTGCCGTCGCGTTGGGCGTCGAGACACTTCGCGAGCGTGTTGCACAGGCGCTGGATGCTGTCGCCTTCGTCGAGATTGGCGCTGTATTCAAGGGTGATATGCGGCACGGTGTGTACTCCGGAAATCGTCAAAGACTCAAACGGTCAGCGGTGTGACCGGGAAAATGGCGTTGATCTGGCCCGTTCCCGAACTGCCGAAATACGGCGTGACGACTTCGGCTTTTCCTTCATAACGGTCCCAGCCTAACGCGCCGAGCAGCATCGCCGTGTCGTGCATGCCGCCTTCGCCCCAACATTTTTCGTTATACAGCGGCAGCATTTCGCAGAACGTGGACCAGTCGCCCGCTTCCCACAATTCGACGACCTTGCGATCCACCTGTTCGAGAAACGGGCTCCAGACCTTGTGCATGAATTGCTCGGCGGTGCCGTTATCGGCGAAGTGATGACTCAGCGAACCGCTTGCGAAGATCGCGACTGTTCCGTCGTAACGTTCTTCGATCGCTTTGCGCACTGCCAGTCCGAAGCGCGCGCTGGTTGCGAGGTCGTGCCACATGCACCAGCCGGAAACCGAAACCGTCTTGAAGTGCTGATCGGCGTTCATGTAGCGCATCGGCACCAGTGTGCCGTATTCGAGTTCGAGTGTGGTCTCGCTGTGCGCGCGGCTTTTGACACCCATTTCATTCGCGACTTCCGCGATCAGATGTCCGAGTCCGACGTTGCCGGGATACGCATACGGCATGTTCTTGATGAAGTGCGGCAGTTCGTTGCTGGTGTAGACACCTTCGAAATGCGGCGCGCAATTGATGTGGTACTCGCTGTTGACGAGCCAGTGCACGTCGAAAACGACGATCGTATCGACGCCGAGTTCGCGGCAGCGCCGGCCGATTTCACGGTGTCCGTCGATGGCGGCTTGCCGGCAGCCTTTGTGCGGACCGTCGAGTTCGGACAGATACATCGACGGCACATGAGTGATTTTTGCTGCCAGCGCGAGCGTGCCCATCGCGGTCTCCTGAAGTGTTTTGATTCCTTACGGAAGGGGTTTTCTGCGCGTCGGGCCCGCGGTCAGACACCCCACCGCGGGATATGATGCGAGCCCATCGACACGCAGACGTTCTTCGGTTCGAGAAACACTTCGTAGCTCCACGTGCCGCCTTCGCGTCCCACACCCGAGGCTTTCGTGCCACCGAACGGTTGTCGCAGATCACGCACGTTCTGGCTGTTGACGAAGCACATGCCGGCCTCGACCGCCGCGGCGACACGCAACGCGCGACCGGTGTTTTCGGTCCAGATATAGCTGGAAAGACCGTATGAAATGTCGTTTGCGAGTTTGATTGCGTCGGCTTCGTCGTCGAACGGAATCAGGCAGGCGACTGGCCCGAAAATCTCTTCCTGTGCGATGCGCATCCGGTTGTCCACATTGACGAAAACGGTCGGCGTCACGAAGTTGCCTTTGCGCAATGCGTCCGGCAAAGCGGGCATATCGAGTCCGCCGCACGCGAGGGTCGCGCCTTCCTTCGGCCCGAGTTCGATATAGCTGCGCACTTTCGCGAGATGATCGCGGCTGATCATCGGGCCGACGATCGTGCTGTCGCTCAATGGATCGCCGACACTCAGATTTTTAGCGCGTGCGATGAACCGCTCGGCGAATCGTGCGTAGATCGTTCGTTGGACGAGGATCCGCGAACCGGCCGTGCAGCGCTCGCCGTTGTTCGAGAAGATCATGAAAACGGCGGCGTCGAGCGCGCGTTCGAAGTCGGCGTCGTCGAAGATCACGAACGGCGATTTACCGCCCAGTTCCATCGAAAACTTTTTGAGTCCGGCTGTCTGCACGATGCGATTGCCGGTTGCCGTGGATCCGGTGAACGACACCGCGTGCACATCCGGATGCGCGACGAGCGGTTCGCCGGTTTCTTTGCCGAAGCCATGCACGACATTGAGCACGCCTGCCGGAATGCCCGCTTCGAGCGCGAGATTGCCGAGCATCGATGCGGTCAGCGGCGACAGTTCGCTCATCTTCAGCACCGCCGTATTGCCGAATGCGAGGCACGGCGCGACCTTCCATGTGGCTGTCATGAACGGCACGTTCCACGGCGAAATCAGCGCGCATACGCCGACCGGATGAAACAGCGTGTAGTTCAGATGTGTGTCTGTGGGATACGTGTGACCGTCCACGCGCGTGCACATTTCCGCGAAATAGCTGAAGTTGTCGGCGGCGCGCGGCACGAGTTGCTTGCGCGTTTGCGAGATCGTCTGACCGGTATCGTTGGTTTCGGCTTCGGAGATTTCCGGTACATGCTTCGCGATCAGCTCGCCGAGCTTGCGGATACGTTTTGCGCGGTCCGCAGCGGGCGTTGCGGCCCACGCCGGGAATGCATCTTTCGCGGCGCGCACGGCTTCGTTGATGTCGTCGGCGGTGCCGCGCGCGACTTCTGCAAGCACGTCCTGGTTCGCGGGGTTGACGGTTTCGAAGTAGTCGCGTGCCGCGCTGGATTTGCCGTTGATCAGATGGTCGATTCGCATTGCATGTGCCTTTACCGATGTTTGAGCGCGTCCGTGATCGGGGTGTGTCGATCCGGTTGGGGTGGTCGCGGATAGTCGTGGGTCGTCAGGCGCGTCCGAAATCCGCGTCGGTGCCGATGGTGTTGACGAGTCGTCCGAGGCCGTCGATCTCGCAGACCACTTCGTCGCCGGCGTTCACGTTGACGACGCCTTCGGGCGTGCCGGTGAGGATCACGTCGCCGGGTGCGAGCGTCATGAAGCTGCTCAGGTATTCGATCAAGGCGGGGATGTCGGTGACGAGATCGCGGGTGTTGCCGTGTTGATGCAGCGTGCCGTTCACGAAGGTGCGCAATTCGAGTTGCGTCACATCGGCCACATCCGATGCATCCACGAACCACGGACCGAGCACGGTGCCGCCGTCGCGATTCTTCACGCGCAGATTCGGGCGATAGTAGTTTTCGAGGTAGTCGCGAATCGCGTAGTCGTTGGCGATCGTGTAGCCGGCGACGTATGACATTGCGTCGTCACGCGAAACGTCTTTCGCGTGACGTCCGATCACCACGGCGAGTTCGCATTCGTAGTGCATGAAGGTCACGTCGGCGGGACGTCGCGTGACGCCGCGATGCCCGATCACCGCACCGCTGCCTTTGAGGAAGACGAGCGGTTCTTCCTGCTTCGAGAATTGCAGTTCTTTGGCGTGTTCGGCGTAGTTCAGACCGAGCGCGAAGATCGTGCCGAGATCGAACGGCGCGAGCCATACGACGTCTTCTTCGCGATAGAGGCGTCCGTCGGCGAGACGCACGCCGCGCGGGTCCGGATAGGCTTCGTGGATCGCGCCGGAACAGGCAACGCGGGCGCGCATCATCGTGTTTCTCCTGCGGTTTTTGCCGTGCCGACGAACGAGATATGCAGCGGCTCGAACGTGCCGATTGCAATGCGAACTTCATCGCCGACGTGAGCAACCGGCGAGCCGTGCGGCACGCCGAGCGTGAGCACGTCACCTGCCGAGAGCGTCATAAAGTCGGTGACGTCTGCGATCAGTTGCGCGACGTTGCGCATCGTCGTGGACGTGTTTGCATCGAACGGCGCGCGACCTGCGATCTGCACGTTGATGGGCAGATCGTCCGGATGTTCGACATGACGACGCGCGACGATCGTCGGTCCGACGACGCAAAAACCGTCCCTCGCGCGATACCGCACCGACGGACGATAGACGCTTTCATGCGGCACGCAGAGATCCGCGACGATCGTGAAGCCCGCGACGAAATCGAGCGCGCGTTCGACGCTGACGCGCGTTGCCGTGCGTCCGAAAACGATACCCAGTGACGCGCCGACCTGCACGCCGTCACGATCGTCCGGCACGTCGATACGCGCGCGATGACCCGCGAGCGTGTTGCGTGGTTTGACGTAGAGAATGGGGGCTTTCGGCGGGGCTTTATACGGTGGCGCGTTGACTGCATCGCCAAGTGCGGCGAGCGCGGCGCGGTCGTTCAGCAGACAGCCGTAGACCATGCCGGAAACCGGCGCGCGGCACGCGGCACCGGACGTTAGCAACGCGCTTGCAGCGGATGCGGAAAGATCGCGCGGCAACGGTTCGGCTTCGAGATGAATCAGGTGATCGGCAAGTGCAAACATGAATTTGGCAACGCTCGACTAAATCACTAACATGTGAGTAGTATTGCGCTGTCGAAGATTCACGGTCAAGAGTGCATCGGTGGGATCGCGGGTAATCCCCTAAAAGCTTTACCGATGGGTTTTCGTTTCGATGGGTCCACGTTACTTTGGTTTTGACATGTCTACACCAGCTGCCACACGAGTGTTACACCGCAATCTGCCGATGCTGTTGCTGCGAGCGCGGGAGAAGATGATGGAGCGGTTTCGTCCGTTGATTACTGCGCACGGTTTGACTGAGCAGCAGTGGCGGGTGATACGCGCGTTGAACGAGCATGGTCCGATGGAGCCGCGTCACATCTCCGATATTTGTACGATATCGAGTCCGAGCATGGCGGGCGTGCTGGCGAGGATGGAGAGTATGGATCTCGTGACGAAGGAGCGGTTCGCGGAGGATCAGCGTCGGGTGTTGGTGTCGTTGACTCAGAGCAGCGGGGAGTTGGTGAGGGTGATTTCGCGGGAGCTGGAGGCGCATTATCGTGCGCTGGAGAAGAAGGTTGGGGTGGAGATTGTGGAGAGGGTTTATCGGGCGGTGGATGATTTGATAGCGGGGTTGGAGGAGTGATTGGTTTTGGGTTTCTTGTTGCGGTTTGTTTTGGTTTGTTGTGGTTGTCCCGGTTTCGCGGTGGTTTGCCTGGATCGTCCCTGTGCGGGACCGCACCTACTTTTCTTTGCTCGCGCAAAGAAAAGTAGGCAAAAGAAAGCGCGTTTACCTCGCGCTTCGTAGCGAGTGGCGTCTAGTAATTAACGGGTAGTGGACCGCGCACGTTTTGAGTGGTCGGTCGGTTTTTCGTGGTGGTCCGCGCCCGCACATCCCGCCCGCTTCGCGGCGGTAGCCTGCTTCAAAAACCCATTTTCGCCACGTCACTTGCATACCGTTTCGACGGTTCCGGTGTCCGGACCAAAGGCCGGTTTTCGCCACGCCATTCGCCCGCGTTCACGACCGTTCCAGAGTCCGACTCAACGCCCGGTTTGCGCCACGGCATTCAACCGGCTTGACGCTGGTTTCGACGTTCCGAGTGGCCAGGAATTTTGCGCGCGAGAACCGGCCAGCGCATGCCAGGGAAATGGGTGTTGTGACGGACAGAGTGCAGCGCGCGAAGGGCGCCGAGAGAAAAAGACGGGGCTGTGCCCGTCGGCTGTAGCGGAGCGAACAGCCGGAACGAATGACTGCGTTGTCACCAAGATATGCGGTGCGGCAACTCAAATCGTGCGCGGACCACTACCCGAAAAATACTAGACGCCACTCGCTACGGAGTGGCGGTGTAAACGCGCTTTCTTTTGCCTACTTTTCTTTGCGCGAGCAAAGAAAAGTAGGTGCGGTCCCGCACAGGGACGATCCAGGCAAACCACCGTGAAAACGGGACAACCACAACAAACCAGCCAAAACCAAAAACCAAAAAAACCAAAACCAAGCAAAAACCTTTTATACCCCCACCCTCCGCATCTTCCCCAACGGCAAAGCCGGAATAACCATCGCCGACCCCAACACCGCCACCGCGACCACAAAAATCGCCACAAACGTCGCATGCAGCGACTGATGCAACGCCAACCGGATCGCGTCCGCGCCAGCAACCGCAACGCTGCCAGGCGTCCCCTCCAGCAACGGCTTCAACTCATCGAGCGTCACAACGCCAAGATGCTTCGAATGCGTCAGCCCATAATTCAACACCGCGCCAAACACCGTCGCCCCCAACGTGCTTCCCAGATTCCGCGAGAAAAGATTGGACGCGGTCGCGCTGCCTCGCTGCGAAGGATCGACCAGCTCCTGAATCAGCACCAGCGAACTCACGCTCGCCATCCCCATCCCAAGCCCCATGAACAACGATCCCATCGCCGCAACCACCGGCGAACTCTCCGGATTCAGCACCACGAATAAAATCGCCGCAACCGGGATCACGCCGCTACCGGTCACGAGAATGCGCCGCAATGTGAAACGATGGAAGTTGCGCGCCGATAACGTCGCGCCAAGCGGCCAGCCGACCATCATCATCGTCAGCGCAAGTCCGGCAACCACCGGCGTGCGATGCAGCACGCCCTGCACGTACATCGGCAGAAACGTCGTCAATCCCATCAACGCCATGCCGGAAAAGACGGTCGCGGCATTGGCCGCGGCAATCGGACGATGACCCCACAGCGAGAACGAAATCATCGGGTCGGGCGCGCGGCGCTCCTGTAGCACGAATAGCACCGACGACACCACGAACACGCCGAACGCAATCCATGCCGACGTCTGATGCGCGGTGCCGATGTCGGTCAGCGCGAACATCAACGCGCCGATCGCAAGCGTGAACAACGCCGCGCCGGGGATGTCGATCGACGGCTGTGAATGGCGCTCCTGCTCGTGCAGGAACGAGATGAACCCCGCCGCCGATGCCAGCCCGATCGGTATGTTGATCCAGAAAATCCACGCCCACGACAGGTCGCGAATGATCAGGCCACCCGCCATTGGACCCACCACTGCGGAAATCGCCCACACGCTCGCCAGATAGCCCTGGATCTTGCCGCGCTCCTTCGCCGGATACAGATCGCCGACGATGGTCAGCGTCACCGGCTGGATCGCGCCCGCACCAATGCCCTGAATCAGACGGAACACGATCATCGCGGGCATCGACCACGCAAAGCCCGCCAGCACCGAACCCACCAGAAAGATTGCAATGCCGGCCAGGATGACCGGCTTGCGCCCATAGAGATCCGCTAGTTTGCCGAACACCACCGTCATCGCGGTCTGCGCAAGCAGGAACGACGAGAAAACCCAGCTATACAGCGTCAACCCGCCAAGCTGGGTGACGATTTGCGGCATCGCGGTAGATACGATCGTCGCCTCGATTGCGACCATTGCCATCGACGCCATCACCGATGCGATCACAAGCGGGCGTCTTGTTTTTGGATGTGTAGACATGGAAGGTGTTCTTGAAGGGAAGCGGCATTATCGACCTGCTCACGAAACCGTGCTCACATTGAATGGTCGTCGCACCATTCGATCGCCCAGCTTCGCGCACAGGCAATGGCGTCGGATTCGCTGACGAACGAGTCGATCTCGCCGGAATCGTGACAACGAAAATGCGCTTCGCCCGACGGCACGACGGTGATGCGTGCTTGTGCGCAATAACGGCCGTCTTCGTCATGGTGCGCGCGACAATCGATGTGATAGGTCTTGTAGTCGAACTGCATGGCGTCTCCTCATCAATACGGAAATCATACCGCGCTAAAACGCGCTATGCTGTCAGGTCTTTCCGGCGCAAATCCGCGTCGTCCTTCGCTTACGCGTCATCGGCCGCACGTGCGGCCAGCAGTTCCAGCCATGTCCAATAGCCGATTCATTCCCAGTATTCCCGCGAAATCGGAAGACGATTTCGATGTGTCCGCCGCGTCGAAACTCGCGGGTTATCGCCGTTACTACGGCGTGTTGAAGGTCGTGCGCCGCACCGACGGACGCCTGCTGTTCCCGTTCGACGGCGCGCCCGAACTCGGCCCGTTCGAAACCCGCATCGAAGCCATTGCCGCCGCGCAGGTCTACGGCGAACAACTGGTTGCCGGTGATCTCGCGCATCCGGAGATGTAAGACCGCAGTGCCCATGACAGTCTCCGTGGTGGTGTTTAACCTCATACCGCCGCGAGACAGGGTATTGAAGAATGTCCGTTAGACGTTTGCAAGCGTCGGCGGCGTGACGCATTCCTGTGATTGCGCGATCCTCGTGCCGCTTTGTCCAGTTCCGTCGAATGCGTTTAAGCGGGACATATCACGCAAGGGAAAGGGTGCGAGTCGTTGTCTGACGGCTGATTGACCCGCCGGCCCGGCATCGCTCGCGAACAATGTGTCGCACACGCGGCCCGAGAGCCGTGCGCCAGCCAGGTCAGGAGACGTCATGGAATCGAATCCGCATTCAACCGGTGCAAGCGATGCCGCAGGTGCCGACGCACTGCACCATCGCACCCAGACAAAAAAAGCGACCGCCAGCGGCTGGATCGGCTCCGCGCTCGAGTACTACGACTTCTTCATCTACGCGCAAGCCGCGGCACTGATTTTCCCTCAGCTGTTCTTCCCATCCGGCAATCCGAAAGTGGCGATCGTCGCGTCGCTGGCGACTTACGGTGTCGGCTATGTCGCGAGACCGATCGGCGCATTCGTGCTCGGTCACTGGGGCGACACGCACGGCCGCAAAACCGTGCTCGTGCTGTGCATGTTCCTGATGGGTTTCTCGACGATGGCCGTCGGCCTGCTGCCCACTTATCACCAGGTCGGCATGCTCGCGCCGACATTGCTGGTGGTCCTGCGACTGGTCCAGGGCTTTGCGGTCGCCGGCGAAATCTCGGGCGCGAGTTCGATGATTCTCGAGCACGCGCCGTTCGGGCGACGCGGCTACTACGCCAGTTTTACCTTGCAAGGCGTGCAGGCCGGTCAGATTTTCGCGGCTGCGATCTTCTTGCCGCTGGCCTATTACATGCCGGAAGACGCGTTCAATGCGTGGGGCTGGCGCATTCCGTTCCTGCTGAGCGCCCTCGTGCTGGTCGCGGGTTACATCATCCGCCGCGAAGTGCATGAAACGCCCGCGTTTGCCGTCGAAGGCGAGCACAAGGACGTGCCGCGCTCGCCGATCGTCGATGCCTTCAAGTACAGCTGGCGGCAAATGCTGATCGTCATCTGCTGCGCGCTGATGAACGTGATTCCGGTCGTCACGACGATTTTCGGCGCGGCGTATGCGGTGCAGAAGTCGTACGGGATCGGCTTCCATAAATCGGTGTATCTGTGGATACCGGTAGCGGGGAATATCCTCGCCGTGCTGGTGATTCCGTTGGTCGGCAATCTGTCGGACAAGATCGGGCGCAAGACGCCGATCATCATCGGCGCACTCGGCGCGGGCGCGTTGTCGTACTTCTATCTGTATGCAATCAGCATTCAGAACGTGGCGCTTGCGATCTTCGTGTCGCTGCTGATGTGGGGCGTCGTCTATCAGGGCTATAACGCGATCTTCCCGAGCTTCTATCCGGAACTGTTCCCGACCCGGATGCGCGTGTCGGCGATGGCGATCGCACAGAACATCGGTACGACGATTACCGCATTGCTGCCCGCGTTGTTCGCCACGGTGGCGCCGCCGGGATCGTCGAATATTCCGCTGACCATCGGCGCAATCACGTTCGGCGTGACGATCATCGCGGCGGTCGCGGCGGCGTTCGCGCGAGAGACGTATCGCGTCAGGCTCGACGATCTCGGCGATCCGAACGCGGTGCCGGTGGCGAAACCCGAGTACGAGCAACTGCGCGCGCAAACCTTCCAGGACGACCGGACCGCGCGGGCATCGGCGATGTGATCCTGCGCGTCTTGCGCACGCGGCGGCTGACGGGGGAGTGCACTTGAACACGACACGCATCGCGGTGGCCGGCGCGGGCTACATCGGACTTGCGCATATCGGCGTATTGCAGACCAGCCCGACCTGTACGCTCAGCGCAATCGTCGATCCGTCGCCCTCCGCCGATGCCGTCGCGGCAAAGGCGGGCGTGCCGCTGTACCGGTCGCTGGACGAACTGTTCGCGCGCGATCGTCCCGATGGCGTCGTGCTCGCGACGCCGAACCCGATGCACGTCGCCCACGCGCTGCGCTGCATCGACGCGAAGCTGCCGATCCTGCTGGAAAAGCCGGTTGCGCCCACGGTGGCCGACGCGCAGATCATCGCGGCCGCTGCGGCGCGCGCGGGCGCGACGATCCTGATCGGCCATCATCGCGCGCACAGCCCGATCATGGCGCGCGCAAAGCAGCTGATCGACGAAGACCAGATCGGCAAGATCGTCGCGGTGATGGGCAGCGCCGTGTTCTTCAAACCCGATGCGTATTACATCGACGCGCCGTGGCGCAAGGAACCCGGCGCCGGTCCCGTCTTGCTGAACATGATTCACGAAGTGCACAATCTGCGGATGCTGTGCGGCGATATCGTCGCGGTGCAGGCGTTCGCGTCGCACGCCGCGCGCGGCTTCCCGGTCGAAGATACGGTGGCGATCAATTTGCGCTTCGCAAACGGCGCGCTCGGCAGCTTCATGTTGTCGGACACGGCGGCGTGTGCGCGAAGCTGGGAGCAGACGTCGCGGGAAAATCCGGCGTATCCGAGCTATCCCGACGAAGATTGCTACGTGATCGCCGGGACATTCGGCTCGCTGTCGGTGCCGACGATGCGGCTCAAGACCTATGCGCGGCCGGAAGATCGTTCATGGTGGAAACCGTTCGACGTTGCCGTCGCCGAGACTGCGCATGCCGACCCGCTGGCGCGCCAGATCGAGCATTTCGGCGAGGTGGTGCGCGGTGAAGCGATGCCGCTGGTCAGCCTCGACGACGGCCTGCAGAACCTGCGAATCACCGAGGCAATCGTGACCGCGGCCAGGAGCGGCGCTATAGTCGATACGACGCCGACGTGAATCGCGCCAGGAACCGCGCCCGATTACGCTGCATGGATGTTTAGCTTCGACCTGTTTATCCGTTTAACCGAGGACCTGCATGAAAAAGATTGTTGTGCTTCACGGCGTTAACCTGAACATGTTCGGCAAGCGCGATCCGAAGCAATACGGCACCGCCACGCTCGACCAGATCGACTCGCAACTGAAAGCGCTCGGTCAGGAACTGGGCGCCGACGTGGAAAGCTATCAGACCAACCTCGAAGGCGAGATGTGCGAGCGTATTCATCGCGCGTTCACCGAAAAAGCCGACGCGATCGTGATCAACGCGGGTGCGTGGACGCACTACAGCTATGGCATCCGCGACGCACTCGCGATCCTCACCGTGCCGATCATCGAAGTGCATATGTCGAACGTGCATGCACGCGAAACCTTCCGCCATACGTCGGTATTCGCGGAAGTCGTCAAGGGGCAAATCTGCGGTTTCGGCGTGGACAGCTATCTGCTCGGCCTGCGCGCCGCGATGTCCGCCATCCAGTGAGCATCGGCGCGTGACGCCTGGCTGTCTGTCTGTCACGCGCACCGTAACCACGCGGCGGTCCGATCCGGCCGCCGCCGACCGAGTCACCCTCATCGATGCGATCCGCCTCCTTTCCTTCCGCGTTGCCGTCCGGTTCCGACTTCGACGCCGAAGCCGACGACACGGCCACGTCCGCGCCAATCGCCGATCCGCTGTTGTCGCAGTTGATCAGTTACAACGCCCGCCGCGGCTGGCTGGCCGTTCAGGACGCATTTGCGCGGCGGATGGCCGAGCATGAACTGACGCAGCCGGAATTCAGCGTGATGGCGGTCGTGAAGGCCAATCCGAAGATCGCGCCGGCTGCGCTGTCCGATGCGCTGGCCATTGCACCGCCCAACCTGCTGACCATTCTCGACCGGCTGGAAAAGCGCGAACTGCTGCGTCGCGACCGGGATCGCGACGACAAACGGGTGCAGGCGCTCAAGCTGACCGCCTCCGGATCGCGTCTGTTGCAGAAGGCGACCAAGACGGTGATGTACGCGGAAGCCGATGCGACCCACCGTCTCGACGAAGCCGAATGCGAAACGCTGAACCGGCTGCTGATCAAGCTGTATAGCTGACCGGCACGGCCGCAATCGCATCGGCAACCACGGTCTTCAAGCCGCCAGGCCCAGCACGTCGATTGCGTTCTGCTTGAGGATCAACGGATGCACGTCCGGCTTGAAACCGGCCGTCTGGAAGTCTTCGAGCCACCGGTCGGGCCGGATCAACGGGAAGTCCGACGCGAACAGCATTTTGTGTTTCAGCAGCGTGTTCGCGTACTTGACCAGCTCCGGCGAGAAATATTTCGGCGACCATCCGGACAGATCGATATACACGTTCGGCTTATGCAGCGCGATCGACAGCGCCTGTTCCTGCCACGGCCACGACGGATGCGCGATGATGATCTTCATCGCCGGAAAATCGACCGCGACGTCGTCGAGATAGATCGGCTCCGAATACTTCAGCCGCAAGCCGCCGCCGCCCGGCATGCCCGCGCCCATGCCCGAATGGCCGCTGTGGAATACCGCCGGCAAACCGTATTCGGCGATCACTTCGTACAGCGGATACGCAAGCGGATCGTTGGCGAAAAAGCCTTGCATCGTCGGATGAAACTTGAAGCCGCGTACGCCGTATTCCTCGATCAGCTTGCGGGCTTCGCGCGCGCCCATCTTGCCCTTGTGCGGATCGATGCTGGCGAACGCGATCATGATGTCGCTGTTGTTCTGCGCGAATTCCGCAATTTCTTCGTTCGGAATCCGGCGTCGGCCGAGGTTCGATTCGCAATCCACCGTGAACATCACGAAGCCGATCTTGCGCTCGCGGTAATGGTCGATGGTTTCGGGAATCGTGGGCCGTCGGCCGAGTTTCAGCACGGTGCCGAAGTATTTGTCGGCGGCATCGTCGAATGCCTTGCCGAACAGGTCGGGAGGCTGGCAGCACGACACTTCGGCGTGAACGTGCGTGTCGATCGCGATCAGGTTGTGAAGGTCCAAGCCGGTCTCCGGGTTTGAGCGCGTCGCGATCAGCGTGGTGCGTGCAGCACGTCGGGATGATCGTCGTCGGCTGCGTGCAAGGTATCCACGTGTTGCGCACGATGCTTCAGCACGACACGCTGATTGATCGAGCCTTTATCTGTGATCTCGCCGATTGCCAGCGACGGCGGCTGTTCGAGCAGACACAGCCGCGCGACATACGTGGCGCTGCCGGTTGCGCGCTGATTCAGTCGTGTCAGCAGGTCGGCGAAAAACGCCTTTACGGCAGGCGCGCGTATCACGTCCGCGACACTGGCTTGCGGCGGCAAACCGGCCAGCGCACGACATTCGTCCACACGCGGAAACACCATCAAACCGATATCCGCCCGGTCCAGCCCGGTGACGACGACGTCCTGCACATACGGCGCGCCTTCCGACACCACGCGCGCGCGCAACGGCCCGACGCTGACGAACGTGCCCGTATTCAGCTTGAAGTCTTCCGCGATGCGACCGTCGAACATCAAGCCCCATTCCGGATGCTCGGGATTCGCGAAGGTGGCGGCGTCGCCGGTGCGGTAATAGCCTTCGTCGTCGAAGGCGTCGCGCGGATCGCCTTCTTTCAGACGCCAGTAACCGGCCATCACGTGCGGACCGCGAAAACGCATTTCGAGCTTGCCGTCGACCGGAACCAGCTTCGTCTCGCAACCGGGCGCGGGCAGACCGAGATAACCGGCGCACATCAGCGGACCCGTCGTGAACAGACTGCTGGGCGAGGTTTCGGTCATGCCGAGTCCGGCCATGATGCGAATCCGCGTGCCGCAATATTGCTCGGTCACGCGTTCGAGCCGGTTCCATGCCGCTTGCGACAACCCCGCGCCCGCGAAGAAATACAGTTTTACGTTCGAGAAAAACGTGTCGCGCAGGGTCTGATCGGTTTCGAGCGCGGCGGCGAGTTCTTCCCAGCCTTTCGGCACGTTGAAGTACACGGTCGGCGCAACCTCGCGCAAGTTGCGCAGCGTTTCGGGGAATTGCTGCGGCGTCGGACGGCCGTCGTCGATATACAGCGTGCCGCCGTTGTAAAGCACGATGCCCACGTTATGACTGCCGCCGAACGTATGGCTCCACGGCAACCAGTCCACCAGCACCGGCGGCTCGACCGCGAATTGCGGGAAGGTCTGACGCAGCATCTGCTGATTGCTGCACAGCATCCGCTGCGTAGTCGGCACGGCTTTCGGCAGGCGCGTCGAGCCCGACGTAAACAGGAATTTCGCCAGCGTGTCCGGTCCGAGCGATGCGTGATGCGCATCGATGGTGGTCGGCACGGTTTGAAGCAGCGCGGCGAACGGCGTGGTCGTGCGGCCGTCGTCGAGCGTGGTCGCATCGGCGTCCGACGTGACGATTTCGACGTCCGCGCCGGTGGTCGCCGTCAAGGCCGCGCGATACGCGGCGAGGTCGGACACCAGCACCAGTCCCGGCGTCAGCGTCTCGACCGCATGGCGCAGCTTGCCGAAATCGGACGACACCAGTGCGTAAGCGGGCGAAACCGGCGCAAACGGCACGCCCGCCATCAATGCGCCGAGCGTCAGTTGCAGATGATCGAGGTCGTTGCCGGACAGCACCATCACCGGACGGTCCGCGCCGAGATTGCGTGCCAGCAATGCCTGGCCGATCGCGCGGGCGCGCGTCAGCATCTCCGCATAGCTGATGCCGAACCAGTTTCCGTCCGCGTTGCGGCGTGCGGCGAGCCAGCGGTCCGGATGCGCGTTCGCGCCGTCGATCAGCCGGTCGGTGATGCGCGCGGGATACGGATCGAGCGTTTCGGTGGATTTCAGATACCAGACGTCACCGTCCCGCGTGATAGCGGGCGGTGCGCTGCCGAGTGCGACGGGCCGGTAGCGCGGCTGACCGACGTGCGCGACGGCGGCCTCGCCCTGCGTGGCGATACTGTTCACACTGTCTCCTTGTCTTGTTCTGATACGAGCGACGCACCGCGCGTCTGCGCGATGCGTGTTCCGTGACCCGCACGCATGGCGCGCGTCGTGGCGCGGCGCCATCCTCGTGCGGTGCGGGTCAGATCGGGTAGTGCCGTTCGCCGGTTTGAATCGTGATCCAGCGCAGTTCGGTGAATTCGCCGATCGATGCCTTGCTGCCGAAGCGGCCGTAGCCGCTGTTCTTCACGCCGCCGAACGGCATTTGCGCTTCGTCGTGAACGGTCGGGCCGTTGATATGACAGATGCCCGCTTCGATCCGCTTCGACAGCGCCAGCGCGCGCGACACGTCACGGCTGAAAATCGCCGACGACAAACCGAACTCGCTGTCGTTCGCGACGTGCACGGCTTCGTCGTCGCTATCCACGCGTTGCACGGTGACGACCGGTCCGAACGATTCCTCTCGATACAGCCGCATGTCGGGCGTGATGCCGTCCACGATGGACGGCTGCATGATCGCGCCGTCCACCTGACAACCGACCGGCAGCGTCGCGCCGTGCGCACGCGCATCATCGACCAGCGCAGCGACGCGCGCGGCGGCGTTCGCGCCGACCATCGCGCCCAACTGGCAGTTTTCGTCGCGCGGATTGCCGGCCTTCAGCGAGCGCGCCTTCGCTGCGAGCCTGTCGACGAACGCATCGGCGATCTTCCGATCCACGATCACGCGCTCGGTCGACATGCAGATTTGCCCCTGATTGAAGAACGCGCCGAACGCGATGCCATCGACGGCCGCGTCGAGATCCGCATCGTCGAGCACGAGCACCGGCGCCTTGCCGCCGAGTTCGAGCAGCGCGGGCTTCAGATGCGCCGCCGCGAGCTGCGCGATGATGCGTCCCACATGCGTCGAGCCGGTGAAATTCACGCGACGCACGGCTGGGTTGGCGATCAGCCGCTCGACGATCGCCGCCGCATCGTCCGGCGCATTCGTCACGACATTGACGACGCCCGCGCCGAGACCGGCGTCGTTCAGCACCTGGCCGATCAGCGCATGCACGCCCGGGCACAACTCCGACGCTTTCAGCACGACCGTGTTGCCGCACGCGAGCGGCATCGCCAGGGCACGCGTGCCGAGGATCACCGGCGCATTCCACGGCGCGATGCCGAGCACGACGCCGCACGGCTGGCGCACGGCCATCGCGAGGTTGTTCGGCACATCGGTGGGAATCACGCTGCCGTCGATCTGCGTGGTCATTGCCGCGGCTTCGCGCAGCATGTTGGCGGCCAGCATCACGTTGAAGCCCAGCCAGTTGGGCTTCGCGCCGGTTTCCGCGACGCCGGTCGCGATGAACTCGGCGGTGCGCTGATCCATCAGATCGGCGGCTTTCGACAGGCGTTTGCGTCGCTCGCCGGGCGACAGCGCGGCCCATGCGGGGAACGCGGCCTGCGCGGCGGCCACCGCCGCGTCGGCGTCGGCGAGACCGGCGGCCGGCGCGCGCGACGCGACGTCATCCGTCGACGGATCGCGCCGCTCGTAAGTCGCGCCATCGGCGGCAGCGCGCAATTCGCCACCGATCAACATCCGTACATCGATCATCGTGTGTCTCCGTATTGACGACGGTTCGCCCGCGCCATCACCGTTTGTACGCTTGCAGGCCCGGCTTGATCGCCTTGTCGTCGAGGAACTGCTTCAGGCCTTGTTCGCGACCGTGTTCCGGATCGCGCAACTGCGCCTGGTCGAGCTTCGCGTACAGATAATCTTCGCCCTGTTCCCACGTCAGTTCGCGGGCGCGCTTGAAGCCGTGCTTCGCGGCGCGCAACACGACCGGGTTCTTTTCCAGCAATTTTGCAGCAAGCGCGACGGTTTCCTCGCGGAGTTGCGACAGCGGCACGCTCTTGTTGACGAGGCCCATGTCGGCCGCTTCGACGCCGGTGAAGGTGTCGCCGGTCATGATGTAGTGCAGCGCGCGACGATGTCCGACGGTATCGGCCATGGCCTTGCTGACGAGATTGCCCGGCGGAATGCCCCAGTTGATCTCGGACAGGCCGAATACGGCTTCGTCCGCGGCGATCGCGAGGTCGCACGCGACCAGCGGCGAGAAACCGCCGCCGAAGCACCAGCCGTTGACCATCGCGATGGTCGGCTTCGCGTACATCCGCAGACGGCGCCATTGCCAGTCGGACGCGTCGCGGCGAATCCGTTCCTGCAGGATTTCCGGACCGCCGTCGATTTCGCGGAAATACTCTTTCAGGTCCATCCCGGCCGTCCACGCGGAGCCCGCGCCGGTCAGCACGACGACTCTCGCGTCGGCGTCGAGTTCGACGGCGTCGAGCACCTGAATCATTTCGGTGTTCAGCGTCGGGCTCATCGCGTTGCGCTTTTCCGGACGGTTGAACATCACCCATGCAATGCCGGCTTCGACTTTCACATCGACCGTTGTCCAGCGACCTTCGTACTTGCTCATCGTCGTGTTCCTGAAATTGTCTTGAGAATGCACCCGGACGTCGCATCGCCGCGCGCCGACATCGGGTGAACAGACTTTATTTAATATCAGGTGGCCTGATAATACAAGCGGGTTTTGCCCCGGTAAAACCCTGATCCACCGGGTGGCGGGCGGCAGGACCGGCAATGGACGATGCACTTCATTATGTGGGATGCAGTCCGACTAATTGCCGGCAAATTCGGGTAAACAGCCGTGTTTCTCCGGTGAAGTCGCGGCATATAGTGTGACTATCTTGTAAGAAATAGACCGCGAAAACGCGATAAAAGCGAGGAGACAACCCGTGACCGACAAGTTCACAGGCGGCGCCGGCGTGGCGAACGCATCTGCAAGCCAGCCCGCAACCGCGACGCATATGAATCTGCGCTGGCAGGTGCTGATCTGGCTGATGATTGGCGGCGTGATCAATTACATCGACCGCGCGAGCCTGTCGATCGCCGCGCCGGAAATGATTCGCGAGCTGGGGTTGTCGCGCACGCAGATTGGTCTGCTCGGCACGGTGTTCGCGTGGACCTACGCGGTGATGCAATTGCCCGCAGGCTGGATCATCGACCGCTTCGGCGCGAAAAAGGCGTACGCGATCGGGATGATCTGGTGGAGCGTCGCGACTTATATGACGGGCGTGGTCGGCACGATTTCCGGGCTGATCGTGATGCGCGCGCTGCTCGCCGTCGGCGAAGCGCCGTGCTGGCCGACCGCGGCGAAGATCACGGCCGCGTGGTTTCCGGCGAAGGAGCGCGGTTTCGTCACCGGCATCTGGGATTCGTCGTCCAAGTGGGGCCCGGCGCTGGCGCCGGTCGTGCTGGTCGCGTTGATGGTGACGTTCGGATGGCGCTCGCTGTTCCACGTTGCCGGCGTGGTCGGGATTGTGTTCGCGGTGCTGTTTTTGCTGCTGTACCGCAACCCGAAAGAGAGCAAGCGGCTGTCCAGGGAAGAGTTCGCCTATATAGAAGCGGGCGGCGGCGGCCACGAGATGTCGATCGGCAGCTCGAAGCGCGAGTGGCTTTCGCTGTTCTCGCACCGCAGCGTGTGGGGGATGATTCTTGGCTATTTCTGCGCGATCTGGCTGTGGAACCTGTTTCTGGTGTTCCTGCCGCTGTATTTGCTCGACCGTTTCCATATCTCGCTCGGGGCGCTCGGCGTCTATGCGGCGATTCCGTGGATCGGCGGCGCGGTGGGCGAGATCGTGGTCGGGTATGTGACGAAGAAGATGGTCGATCGCGGCATCGCCCAACCGATCGACGCCAAACGTCTGATGATCGTGGTCTGTGCGATCGGCGCGGCGGTGTCGGCGGTGG
Source organism: Paraburkholderia sp. (assembly GCF_028283785.1). Taxonomy (GTDB): domain Bacteria; phylum Pseudomonadota; class Gammaproteobacteria; order Burkholderiales; family Burkholderiaceae; genus Paraburkholderia. Next base: position 849,812 of record NZ_JAPWKB010000005.1, read on the forward strand.
CGCTGCCGTTTTCGTCGTCGCTGGCGGTGACGGTCACGTTGATGACGTTCGGGCTGGCGTTCCTCGCGGCGATCATCGGCGCGGCGTGGGCGCTGGCGTCGGATGTCGCGCCGAAGTCGGCTGTGGCGTCGGTCAGCGCGATCCAGAACTTCGGCGGGTACTTCGGCGGCGCGTTCTCGCCGGTGGTCGCAGGATTTATCGTGGATCGCACTGGATCGTACGAACTTGCGCTGGTGAGCGGCGGGGTGATCGCCGGTTGTTCGGCCTTGTTCTACTGGTTCATGGTGCGCAAAGTAGTGACGACAGCCTGAGTGGTTTTCCTTAAGACGCTTGGAGCAGTACTGAGACAAGCACGACGGCGCTTCTATGAATCGCGCCGTCGTGCTTGCTTTTTTCCTTTAGCGACAACGGCTTAAGATCGCTTGCCGGACTAGCGACGCTTAGCGATCAGACTTGGCGTTTGCATTGCGACCGACGCTTAAGAAGTCCGCTGCGAAATCTCTATCGACGAATTCAAATTATTTTCACGAAGGTGCTTGACCACGTGTCGCTTCCCCGACATAATCTCGCTTCTCTGCTGCAGATGCAGCGACGCAGAACGAAGCGGTGCCGGGTAGTTTGAAGTACGGCGGCTGCGAGTGACGCGAATTGATCTTTAAAAATTAACAGTCGATAAGTGTGGGCGCTTGATGGCGACGCTGGTCGGGTTCTTCGGAATCTGGCGTAAAAGCGAAAGTATCAAGTCTCACACAGTAATGAAAGGAAGGTTTAGTCATCGCAAGATGGCTGGATCATTCGTCAGTACGTTGAGTGAGCGACCGGTTCTTAACGGAACCGAAAAACAGTAACAGGTTTGAACTGAAGAGTTTGATCCTGGCTCAGATTGAACGCTGGCGGCATGCCTTACACATGCAAGTCGAACGGCAGCACGGGGGCAACCCTGGTGGCGAGTGGCGAACGGGTGAGTAATACATCGGAACGTGTCCTGGAGTGGGGGATAGCCCGGCGAAAGCCGGATTAATACCGCATACGCTCTACGGAGGAAAGGGGGGGATCTTAGGACCTCTCGCTCAAGGGGCGGCCGATGGCAGATTAGCTAGTTGGTGGGGTAAAGGCCTACCAAGGCGACGATCTGTAGCTGGTCTGAGAGGACGACCAGCCACACTGGGACTGAGACACGGCCCAGACTCCTACGGGAGGCAGCAGTGGGGAATTTTGGACAATGGGCGCAAGCCTGATCCAGCAATGCCGCGTGTGTGAAGAAGGCCTTCGGGTTGTAAAGCACTTTTGTCCGGAAAGAAAACCATCTGGTTAATACCTGGGTGGGATGACGGTACCGGAAGAATAAGCACCGGCTAACTACGTGCCAGCAGCCGCGGTAATACGTAGGGTGCAAGCGTTAATCGGAATTACTGGGCGTAAAGCGTGCGCAGGCGGTCCGCTAAGACAGATGTGAAATCCCCGGGCTTAACCTGGGAACTGCATTTGTGACTGGCGGGCTAGAGTATGGCAGAGGGGGGTAGAATTCCACGTGTAGCAGTGAAATGCGTAGAGATGTGGAGGAATACCGATGGCGAAGGCAGCCCCCTGGGCCAATACTGACGCTCATGCACGAAAGCGTGGGGAGCAAACAGGATTAGATACCCTGGTAGTCCACGCCCTAAACGATGTCAACTAGTTGTTGGGGATTCATTTCCTTAGTAACGTAGCTAACGCGTGAAGTTGACCGCCTGGGGAGTACGGTCGCAAGATTAAAACTCAAAGGAATTGACGGGGACCCGCACAAGCGGTGGATGATGTGGATTAATTCGATGCAACGCGAAAAACCTTACCTACCCTTGACATGTACGGAACCTGGCTGAGAGGTCGGGGTGCCCGAAAGGGAGCCGTAACACAGGTGCTGCATGGCTGTCGTCAGCTCGTGTCGTGAGATGTTGGGTTAAGTCCCGCAACGAGCGCAACCCTTGTCCCTAGTTGCTACGCAAGAGCACTCTAGGGAGACTGCCGGTGACAAACCGGAGGAAGGTGGGGATGACGTCAAGTCCTCATGGCCCTTATGGGTAGGGCTTCACACGTCATACAATGGTCGGAACAGAGGGTCGCCAACCCGCGAGGGGGAGCCAATCCCAGAAAACCGATCGTAGTCCGGATCGCACTCTGCAACTCGAGTGCGTGAAGCTGGAATCGCTAGTAATCGCGGATCAGCATGCCGCGGTGAATACGTTCCCGGGTCTTGTACACACCGCCCGTCACACCATGGGAGTGGGTTTCACCAGAAGTAGGTAGCCTAACCGCAAGGAGGGCGCTTACCACGGTGGGATTCATGACTGGGGTGAAGTCGTAACAAGGTAGCCGTATCGGAAGGTGCGGCTGGATCACCTCCTTTCCAGAGCTTCAGCATCAAAGTTGAGCGCTCACGCTTATCGGCTGTGAATTTGAAAGACAGACTCAGGGGTCTGTAGCTCAGTCGGTTAGAGCACCGTCTTGATAAGGCGGGGGTCGATGGTTCGAATCCATCCAGACCCACCAATGTCTTGTCTGGTGTGGCTGATCGGCGAAGTTCCCCTGTGTGATGTATGTGACTGGGGGATTAGCTCAGCTGGGAGAGCACCTGCTTTGCAAGCAGGGGGTCGTCGGTTCGATCCCGTCATCCTCCACCAATCTTCAATGCTGGTTTATCTGGCGCAGGCATTTAAACGTGCTGGCGGTTCAGTGAAACAAGCATTGGCGATTGAGCCAGTCAGTAAAGATAGGCGGTTATAGCAACCGCATTATCGGCTGTCGTTCTTTAACAATCAGGAAGAAGTAGTAAAGAGATTCACGAAAGGACATCTAGAGATGGGTGGCCGAGTAGGTGAATCAGGGTTGTGATTGTATCAATGTATGAAAAGGTGATCGAAAGATTGCCTTGGAATACGGCGCAACACGAATACTCAACCTGTAACGATGTGGCTCGCGCGGTCTTCCCAGTGAAGACGGCCAGAGACGCACCCGTTATAGGGTCAAGCGAACAAGTGCATGTGGTGGATGCCTTGGCGATCACAGGCGATGAAGGACGCGGTAGCCTGCGAAAAGCTACGGGGAGCTGGCAAACGAGCTTTGATCCGTAGATGTCCGAATGGGGAAACCCACTCCGAATGGAGTATCCATGACTGAATACATAGGTCATGCGAAGCGAACGCGGTGAACTGAAACATCTAAGTAACCGCAGGAAAAGAAATCAACCGAGATTCCCAGAGTAGTGGCGAGCGAAATGGGACCAGCCTGTACTCTTTATCTTCATTGTTAGTTGAACGCTCTGGAAAGTGCGGCCATAGCAGGTGATAGCCCTGTAGACGAAAACAGCGAGGAAGAACTAGGTGTACGACAAGTAGGGCGGGACACGTGAAATCCTGTCTGAAGATGGGGGGACCATCCTCCAAGGCTAAATACTCGTGATCGACCGATAGTGAACCAGTACCGTGAGGGAAAGGCGAAAAGAACCCCGGGAGGGGAGTGAAATAGATCCTGAAACCGCATGCATACAAACAGTAGGAGCCTCCTTGTGGGGTGACTGCGTACCTTTTGTATAATGGGTCAGCGACTTACATTCAGTGGCAAGCTTAACCGATTAGGGCAGGCGTAGCGAAAGCGAGTCCGAACAGGGCGATTCAGTCGCTGGGTGTAGACCCGAAACCAGGTGATCTATCCATGGCCAGGATGAAGGTGCGGTAACACGTACTGGAGGTCCGAACCCACTAACGTTGAAAAGTTAGGGATGAGCTGTGGATAGGGGTGAAAGGCTAAACAAACCTGGAAATAGCTGGTTCTCTCCGAAAACTATTTAGGTAGTGCCTCGTGTATCACCTTCGGGGGTAGAGCACTGTCATGGTTGAAGGGTCCATTGCGGATTACTTCGCCATAGCAAACTCCGAATACCGAAGAGTGCAATCACGGGAGACAGACATCGGGTGCTAACGTCCGGTGTCAAGAGGGAAACAACCCAGACCGCCAGCTAAGGTCCCCAAATATTGCTAAGTGGGAAACGAAGTGGGAAGGCTAAAACAGTCAGGAGGTTGGCTTAGAAGCAGCCATCCTTTAAAGAAAGCGTAATAGCTCACTGATCGAGTCGTCCTGCGCGGAAGATGTAACGGGGCTAAGCAATATACCGAAGCTGCGGATGCACATTTATGTGCATGGTAGGAGAGCGTTCCGTAAGCCTGCGAAGGTGCATTGAAAAGTGCGCTGGAGGTATCGGAAGTGCGAATGCTGACATGAGTAGCGATAAAGGGGGTGAAAGGCCCCCTCGCCGTAAGCCCAAGGTTTCCTACGCAACGTTCATCGGCGTAGGGTGAGTCGGCCCCTAAGGCGAGGCAGAAATGCGTAGCTGATGGGAAGCAGGTTAATATTCCTGCACCATTGTTAAATGCGATGGGGGGACGGATCGCGGAAGGTTGTCCGGGTGTTGGGAAGTCCCGGTCCTTGCATTGGAGAAGGCGCTTAGGCAAATCCGGGCGCGGAATTCAAGGGTGTGAGGCCATTCACCTAGGTGAAGAAGCAACTGGAAGTGGTTCCAAGAAAAGCCTCTAAGCTTCAGTTTAACAAGACCGTACCGCAAACCGACACAGGTGGGCGAGATGAGTATTCTAAGGCGCTTGAGAGAACTCGGGAGAAGGAACTCGGCAAATTGGTACCGTAACTTCGGGATAAGGTACGCCCCTGTAGCTTGACTGGCCTGCGCCAGGAGGGTGAAGGGGGTTACAATAATCTGGTGGATTCGACTGTTTAATAAAAAAACAGCACTCTGCAAACAAGAAAGTGGACGTATAGGGTGTGAGGCCTGCCCGGTGCCTGAAGATTAAATGATGGGGTGCAAGCTCTTGATTGAAGTCCCGGTAAACGGCGGCCGTAACTATAACGGTCCTAAGGTAGCGAAATTCCTTGTCGGGTAAGTCCGACCTGCTCGAATGGCGTAACTATGGCCACACTGTCTCCTCCAGAGACTCTGCGAAGTTGAAGTGTTTGTGATGATGCAATCTCCCCGCGGCTAGACGGAAAGACCCCATGAACCTTTACTGTAGCTTTGCATTGGACTTTGAACCGATCTGTGTAGGATAGGTGGGAGGCTATGAAGCGTGGACGCCAGTCTGCGTGGAGCCGTCCTTGAAATACCACCCTTGTTTGTTTGAGGTTCTAACCTTGGTCCGTAATCCGGATCGGGGACAGTGCATGGTAGGCAGTTTGACGCCGGGGCGGTCTCCTCCCAAAGTGTAACGGAGGAGTACGAAGGTACGCTAGGTACGGTCGGAAATCGTGCTGATAGTGCAATGGCATAAGCGTGCTTAACTGCCGAGACCGACAAGTCGAGCAGGTGCGAAAGCAGGTCATAGTGATCCGGTGGTTCTGTGTGGAAGGGCCATCGCTCAACGGATAAAAGGTACTCTAGGGATAACAGGCTGATACCGCCCAAGAGTTCATATCGACGGCGGTGTTTGGCACCTCGATGTCGGCTCATTCTCATCCCGGGGCTGTAGCCGGTCCCAAGGGTATGGCTGTTCGCCAGTCTAAAGGGAGGTACGTGAGCTGGGTTTAAAACGTCGTGAGACAGTTTGGTCCCTATCTGCCGTGGGCGCTGGATATTTGAAGGGGGCTGCTCCTAGTACGAGAGGACCGAGTGGACGAACCTCTGGTGTACCGGTTGTCACGCCAGTGGCATCGCCGGGTAAGCAGTGTTCGGAAGAGATAACCGCTGGCTTAGCTCCAAGCGGGAAACTCGCCTTAAGATGAGATATCCCCGGGGCTTCGAGCCCCTTGGAAGGGTCGTTAAAGACCAGGACGTTGATAGGTCAGGTGTGGAAGCGCAGTAATGCGTTAAGCTAACTGATACTAATTGCCCGTAAGGCTTGATCCTATAACAGGTGTGTGTCGGCAGCCGTTAGTGCTTTAGCACTTATGGATGCCCCATCCTGCGCCAAGCGCAGGGTCTCGACGAGAGCACACAGGTTGAGATCAGTGTTGTGCACTACAAGCACAGCCCAAAGTAATACCGAGAGGCATCCTCTCAACTACTTCTTCCAGATTGGTTGTGCCGCCCACAGGCGACACGACAACAAGTCATGCCTGATGACCATAGCGAGTCGGTACCACCCCTTCCCATCCCGAACAGGACCGTGAAACGACTCCACGCCGATGATAGTGCGGATTCCCGTGTGAAAGTAGGTAATCGTCAGGCTCCCCAGCAGCAACAGAAACCCCACCC
>NZ_JAPWKB010000002.1 GCF_028283785.1 Paraburkholderia sp.
CAAGTACGGAGCGCAACCGCGTACCCAGACCCCCTGCAAGAACGAGGCACGGTGGCAGCGCGCTCATGCAAACATGCTCTGTTCGACGAGGCCGCACACGATATGGCCGCACACCAGATGCCCTTCCTGAATCTTCGGCGTATCCGGTGACGGAATCTGGATGCACAGGTCGGTGCGCGACAGCATTTCCGCCGCGCCCGGTCCCGTTCCGGTAAAGCCCACGGTAAACATGCCGATCGCGTGCGCGGCTTCCAGTCCGCGCAAGATATTCGGCGAGCGGCCAGACGTCGAATAGGTCCACAGGATGTCGCCCGGCTTGCCCGTCGCTTCGACCTGCCGCGCGAATAGCCGCTCATAACCGTAGTCGTTGCCGATTGCCGTCATCACCGACGAATCGACCGTCAATGCAAACGCCGGTAAGCCGGGCCGGTCGAAATTGAAGCGGCTGACGAACTCGCCTGCAATATGCTGCGCGTCGGCCGCACTGCCGCCATTACCGGCCAGCAAGACCTTGCTGCCGCTTTTGAATGCCCGCGTGATCTGCACCGCGAGCCGTTCGAGTTCGCCGGTCAGATGTGAGTCGGCGGCCAGTGCACTCAGTACCGATAGCGTGCGCGCCAGTTCGTTTTGCACCGTAATCGTCACATCACTCTCCAGGAATGCGCGCCCACATCGGTGAACGTGCATGAGTAAACCTCGCCGTTGCAGCCCTGAAGCGCCTGCATCACACGCGAGCGATGAATGGGATCGACGAAGAACATCATGAATCCGCCGCCTCCCGCACCCGAGACCTTGCCCGCCTTCGCGCCCGCAGCCAGCGCAATGCCGTAGACATGGTCGATCGACGAGTTCGAAATATTCTTGGCCATGCGCTTCTTCGCATCCCACGAGTCACGCATCGAATTGGCGAATCCGGTGAAATCGGCCTTTAAAACCGCCTCTTTCATGCGTGTCGCCTCTTCTTTCACTTCATGCAACGCGGCGACCGCGTCGGTCACATTGCTGACCACGTTGGCACTCTGTTCCTTGATGATGTTCGCGGACTCTCGCGACACGCCGGTGTAATACAGCACCAGCGACGCCTCCAGTTCCGCCTTCGTGTCCTGCTTGATGCGCAACGGATTGACGATCACGCGGTCGCCGTAGAACTCCATGAAGTTCAGGCCGCCAAAGGTCGCCGCGTACTGGTCCTGCTTGCCGCCGGCCAGCGCCAGATCGACACGTTCGATGTCGTGCGCGAGTTGCGCGACGTCGTATTCGCCGAGCGGCAACGACAGCAGTTCGCAAAATGCGCGCACGAGTGCAACTACGATCGTCGATGACGATCCGAGTCCCGAGCCGGGCGGCGTTTCAGAATGCGTCGTCACCGAAACCGCCAGCGGATGTCCGCCGTTGAACTGCCGGACGATCCGGTTATAGACGCCCGCATGCAGTGCGAGGCCATCCATCACCGGCAATTCGCTGCGCACTTCGCCGATCCAGCGTGCCTTGTTGTCGGATGCGACCAGTTCGATCTTCGCGTCATCGCGCGGCACGATCGACGCATACGCAAACTTGCCGATCGTCACATTGAGCGCCAGACCGCCATAACGGTCCGAATAAGGGGGTACGTCGGTGCCACCTCCGGCTAAACCCAAACGGAGAGGCGCGCGCGAGCGGGCGATGAAGCGGGACATTGACATCTCCTTGCTCAGCCGTTGCCGGTGATCGCAGGTTAGAAATTCGATGGATAGATCAATACGAAAGTACCTTTCGAAGCGCTTAAAATGTCTCGCCTCGTAATCCTAACTATTCCAAATCCACTACCATTTCACGCAAATGCATTCCACGCCACGATGTATTCGATGTCACGGGACTGACATCGTCGGCGAGCGGCTTCAAGGAAAACTCAAGACAACTGCGGGGAAAGCTCAAGACAACAGCACGGGAACAGCAGAAGCTTTCTGGAAGCGAACCGTTCGAGCCGGTCCGCTTCCAGCGCTACAGAGACACTCAGGCGCTCGCTTTCACCTCGAACGCGTCGCGCAGTGCGGAAACGGTTTCGCGCACATTGCCCATTCTTTCGAAGTACGCGCGGATCGGTGCACAGATCGTTGCCACATCGCCTCGCATCAGGGCCGGATAACTCGGCAGGTTCACACCGCGCGACGACAGATCTTCCGCAACCGGGAATCGCGCATGCGCCTCCTTGTACATGTCCAGATGATGAATCGGATGGAAAAGCGGCCGCGTTTCGACGCCGAATTCTTTCAGCATGTCGCGCAACGGATCTCTATCCTTCGCATCCTGGGTCAGGATCGACACCATCCAGAAACTATGGAAAGTGTCGGGCTGGGTTTCATGTACATGCACCGGCACGCCTTCGAGGAACTCCTTGTACCAGTCGGCGATACGCTGCTTCCGGGCAATCAGTTCGTCGACCATGTCCATCTGCGCGCAGCCAATCGCCGCACACATGTTGGTCATCCGGTAGTTGAAGCCGATCTCGTCGTGCCAGTACTCGCGGCTCGTCGACACAGCCTGCGACTTCAGCTGCGCCACGCGATCCGCCAACCGGTCGTCATTGCTGACGACCATCCCGCCCTCGCCCGTCGTAATCGTTTTGTTCGCGAAGAAGCTGAAGCACGCGAGATCGCCGAAAGTGCCCACATTGCGGCCCTCGATGCGCGTCCCGATCGCCTCGGCACAGTCTTCGATCACAAACAGCGACTTCCGTCTTGCGAGCGCCATCAGCGCCGTCATGTCCGTTGCGTGCCCGTACAGATGCACCGGAATGATGGCCTTGGTCCGAGCCGTGATTTTCGACTCCGCGTCGCGAATGTCCATTTGCCAGTAGTTAGGTTCACTATCGACAAGTACGACAGTCGCGCCGGTGTAGCGGACGGCATTCGCGGTAGCGACATAGGTCAAGGCCGGCACCAGCACTTCGTCGCCGGGTCCGATACCAAGGGCATGGAGCGCCACGTGCAGCGCCACCGTGCCATTGCTGACGGTTGTCGCCCGGCGTACGCCGAGCCAGTTGGCAAATCGCGTTTCAAACTCGGATATGTAACGGCCTCTCGATGAAATCCAGGTTGACTCGATGCAGTCCATCACCAGATCTTTCTCTCGTCCATTGAAATAGGGACGATAGACTGGGTATTTATAGGTCATTTCACTTCCATCCTTGGGACTGAAAGTTCGCCTTTTATAAATTACACGGCTTACGTAGTTGGGCCAGACAAAACAAACTAGCGAAAATCAGGTTTAATATGTGTGCTGGCGCACTCACGCGAGACGTTCTCTTTCACCACAACGCAAGGATCCTCCACGCCTCATAAAGGGGCTGTCTCGATGGGAATGAACGATTCCGGCAAAGCGCGCGCTATCGACGATACGGGGACAAGCTTCGCCCAGCCATGAACGACTTCGATGCGGTAAAAATGACTTCCCGCCTCAGGCCTTTGCCTCCGTCTCCTGACCACCAGGAGGCGCGAGCCTGGTTGAAGGCTACGGCATACTTTACCTGTCCTCCAGACAACAGCGAGTATTATTTCGACATTTATTCTTTTATTGCGAACTCGCTAATCCAGAAAATCACCGAGATAATCCACTTAAATTCGCGAAATACGAATATCACCAACCGCCTTTTGATGCTTTTTGATGTTCCGAGACACCGTTAAAATAATGTTGTCTGCCACACATTAAAACTCGCAAACCGCGAATATTCAAACGCAAAAATTAAGATAATACGAATCGCGAATTAAAATTCATACGATAAATATCGAAACACCCAAAAATAACAAAATGCGATCATTGCAAAATAAAATACGCGTTTTGCATATTTTTTATAATATCGGGGTGGCGAAAAATAATAATGCGCCAAAAATATCGTAAGGGAAGCGCGTTATTTGAGTGGCAAACGGGCCACGCCGTGCGTGCGCGAGTCGAGTTGCAGTTGACGGCAGATGATCGCGCTATTGGTTTCCATCACGCCGCACGCGCCGCGCAACTCTTCGATGATCCGGTTCAGATGCTCCGGGTCGATGCAGGCGATGCGCAAGCGCGCGTCGAACGTGCCTGTCAGCACGGTGGCTTCCATCACGGCCTCCATGCGTTGGAGGGCCTTTTCAAACGCAGCCATGGTCGTGCCGGGTTGCAGCCTGACATCGATAAACGCCTGCAACGGCCGTCCTAATAGTGCAGCCGGAATCTCGATCGAGAACTTCGAGATCACGCCGCTTTCGATCAGACGTTGCACCCGCTCCGCAGTGGCATTGGCGCTCAGACTTGCCGCTTCGCCGAGGTCGCGGAAACTGATCCGGCTGTTGGCGGCAAGCGCGGCGAGAATTCGTCGATCACGGTCGTCGATCACGGGCTTTTCCTTGCGATAAAGTCGGTTATTGCGCTATTTCACCGCGTTTTATCACAAACAATACTGAATAGCACCAGTTCCACATGTCATTCCATTACTTTACAGACTTATCGCACTGTGCCGACGGCAAAGTGCAGCCATTCACCCACCCGCCAACGTCCTCGTCATGTCAGAACATCCCATGCTGTCACGCGTCTCCGCGCGGTTATCGCCGTCCGGCATCCGCAAGCTCGAAGCGCTCGCGAGCGCCACACCCGGTCTGATTTCGCTCGGACCCGGCCAGCCCGATTCCAGTCTGTTTCCGGCAACGGAGATTGCAAGCATGATCGGCGCGACATTTGACGATTCGATGAAGGGTGCGCACGCGCTTCAATATGGAGCCTCGCAAGGCGATCCGGCGCTGATCGAATTACTCGTGTCGTATATGCGTGAGCGCGGCGTCGCGTGCGACGCGTCGAACATCCTGATTACCGCCGGCGCGCAACAGGCGCTCGATCTGATCTGTCAGTTGCTTGCCGATGATGGCGACACGGTGCTCGTGCAAACGCCGACCTATCCGGGCGCATTGCAGGCATTCCGTGCGCGCGGTGCGAACGTGATGGCGCTGGACGAAACAGTTGAAAACGCATCGAATGACGACGCGTCGCATCGCGCGAAGTTTATCTATGCAATGGCCGACTTCCAGAACCCGACCGGCGATGTCCTCGACATCGACGCGCGCAAAGCGCTGCTCGCGACTGCGCGTCGACGCGATCTATTCGTCGTCGAAGACAGCCCGTATCGCGAGATCGCGTTTTCCGAACGTGCGTTACCGCCCACACTGCTTCAACTCGACAGCGAGCACGCAGCAGACGACGCGCGCCGCGTGCTGTACACCGGATCGTTTTCGAAAGTAATTGCACCGGGTTTGCGGGTGGGTTGGGTCGTCGGTCCGGCGCATATCGTTTCTCTGCTGACCTTGCTGCGTCAGGGAAGCGATCTTCAACCGTCCACGCTGTCGCAAGCGATCGTCGCGGGATTGCTGGCGCGCGGAATCGATCCACATATTGGGCAAGTACGGCGGCGTTACGCCGCGCGTCGCGATGCGATGCTCGACGCGTTGCACGCGCATCTCGCGCCGTATGCGACGTGGAATGCACCCGAAGGCGGATTCTTCATCTGGGTGCGTCTGAACGCGGCGATCGATACAACGCGTCTGTTGCTCGACGCAATCGAAAACGGCGTCGCGTATGTGCCGGGTTCGGAATTCGACGTGGACGGGCGCGACACCGCGACCTTGCGACTGAGTTTTTCGAGCGTCGATCCGGCGCAGATCGACGCAGCGATCCGGCGGCTCGCGCGTACCGTCGCAAGCGCGCTCGCCCGCTGAAGCATGGCCGCTACGCGCCGCGTTTCGCGATCAGCAGATCGCTATGACCGTCCTGAACGATCTCGTCGCGCTGGTTCAACATCACGAAGCGGCGACCGAGTTTGCCGACGCGCAGACTCCTGCCGCCGTCGAGCGCGGTGATCTCGAGTCTCAACCGCAGCGTATCGCCGACGAAGATCGGCGCGACGAACTTCCAGTCGTTCAACGACATCATCGCGACCGCGCTGTCGTGAAAAATGCCGAGTTGATGCAGCATGCCGGTCGCAATCGCAATACCGAGCGTGCCGTGTACAACGCGTTGCGCGTAGCGCGTCGTGCGCGCGAATTCGGCGTCGGCGTGAATCGGATTCCAGTCGCCGGACAGCATCGAGAACATGGTCAGATCGGCTTCGGTGATGGTTCGTCCGCCGCTTTCAAAATGTTGTCCCACTTCGAAATCTTCGAAGAAAAGCGAATGCGTCATCGGTCAGTCTCCTTCACAGGTTGAGCGGATCATCAATGGCCGGCCGCGCATTCGGCCTGGACACGCTCCACCGCCATTTCACGCAACCGCGCGCGCTGGATCTTCACGCCATTCGAACTTTGCGTGACCGGAAACGCATCGATGCTCCAGACCCGAACCGGCACCTTGAATAGCGCCATGCGCGGCTTCAGCGCATCGGCGACTTCCGTCGCGTGCACGGTTTGGCCCGCGTGCGCGATCACGAATGCAACCGGTCGCGGTTGCCCGTCCAGTTCGATACTGACAACCTGCGCGTCGTCCACGCCGTCGAGCGACTTGAGTTCGTCTTCGATCTCCACGGGGTTCACGAGAAAACCGGCGAGCCGGATCGCGTCGCCCTTGCGGGTTTCGTAGACGAAGCTGCCGTCCTCGCGCAAGCGGCCGATATCCCCGGTGCGAAAGAAACCATCGTCGGTCAACGCGTCGGCAGTCGCGTCGGGGTTGTCCAGATAACCAGTGAAATTCCCCGGCGACGCGATCTCGATCTCGCCGCTTTTGCCGACCGGCAGCAACTCGCCCGTTTCGATATCGCGAATGCGCACGCGAGCGGCGCTCGCCGCTGGCACGCCGCCACCTTCGATCCGGTGTTCGAACGGCGATTCCGGCTTCTGCAATGCGAACAACGCCTGCACTTCGCTCGATCCATACAGCCCGATCAGCGGAATGCCGCGTGCGGCGAGTTGCAACGCAAGGTGCGAAACGCCCGGCTGAAAAGCGGCAAAGCCGAACACGCGCGCCGACGGAAACGGCCGATCGCCATGCGCCGCGTCGGACAGACGGCGATACATTTCGTCGCTGCCGAACGTATGCGTGACCCGATGGGTTTGAATCAGCCGCGCGGCCTCGGGACCGTCGAACGTATCGATCAGCACGACCGGCGCCGCGCCCGCGAACGCAGCCAGCGCGCCGTTCAGACCGAACACGCCGCAGAACGGCAACGCCGCCAGCATCGCCGCGCCCGGCGCGTCGAAACCGTATGCTTGCGCCGCGCGCCGGCTGTGCCCCGCCACCGTGTGCTGCGGATGAATCACCAGCTTCGGCGCCTTCGTCGTGCCGGACGTGGTGAACAGAATCAGCGGCGCGTCCGCGCGCTCGGCATCGCGGCGAATTCGCGTCGCGGGAAAACGCCGCGAGTCGCACGCGACGACCGGCTTGCCGAGCAGCGAGCGAGGCGTCGCGTGATCGCTGTCGATCACCGCGATCGTCTCCAGTGCCGCCAGCGCGTCGGGCGACACGCCCTGCAACTCCGCCGGAAAATCGATCTTGCGAAAATTGAGCTGCAAAACCAGCAGCTTTGCACGCGACTTCGCCAGAATATGCTGCACTTCAAGCCGGCGATAACGCGTGTTCACCGCAACGACCGTCGCGCCGATCCGCGCCGCGCCGAACAGCAGCGTGAGCCATTCGATCCGGTTGACCAGCCACACCGCGACGCGATCGCCCGCGCCGATACCTTGCGCTTCGAGCCAGCGTGCGCCCTGTTCGGCGAGCGCGTCGAATTGCGCGTAGCTGAGCGTCGCGTCGCCGTCGATGAAAGCGGTGCGCGCCGGATGCGCGGCCAGATTCGCATCGAGCAACGCATTGAGCGTCGGAAGCGCGGTCATCAGTAAAGCTCCATCAGTTTGGCGTTGGTATCGAGATCGGACGGCAACGCTTCGCGAATCAGCGCGCCGGACTTCATCACCGCGACGCGGTCGCTGACTTTCAGCGCTTCCCGCACGTTCTGTTCGACCAGCAGGATCGACATGCGCGTGTCCTGCTGCAATTGACGGATCGGGCCGAGCAGATCCTGAAACAGTTTCGGCGCAAGACCGATCGACGGTTCGTCCATTAGCAGGCAACGGGGTCGCGACAGCAACGCGCGTCCGATCGACACCATCTGCTGCTGACCGCCTGACAGCGAGCCGGCACGCTGCCTGTAGAACGTCCCGATGGCAGGCAACACCGAGATGACCCAGTCGATCCGCGCGGACTGTTCGGCCTGCGGCACGTTCGCCGCCCACAAGCCCAGCCGCAGTACCTCCGCGACACTCAGGCTCGGGAACACGCCGCGTCCTTCGGGGACGAGTGCGATACCCGCCGCCGTCGATGCGCGCACACCCTGTTGCGCACGCTTTGCGCCGTCCACCAGCACATCGCCGGCACTCGGCGCCATCAGCCCGAATAGCGCCTTCACCAGCGTCGATTTGCCTGCACCGTTGTGACCGAGCAGACACAGCACTTCGTTGTCGCGCAGTTCGAGATCGATGCCGTTGAGCACCGCGCGTCCGCCGTAACCCGCTTTCAGGCCGCGCGTCTGAAGAATCGGCGTGCTCATGCGGTCTCCCCAAAATAGATCGATGCGAGGCGCGGATCGTCGAGCACGTCGCGCGGCGTGCCTTCGGCGAGCAATCGGCCCTGATCGAGAAACGCGACGCGGTCGGATACGTTCGACACCACATCGAGGTTGTGTTCGATGATGCAGACCGTTACGCCGCCCGCGACTTGCGCGCGCAACAACGCGACGAAGCGGTCGTACGAACGCGGATCGAGGCCCGATGCCGGTTCGTCGAGCAGCCAGATTTTTGCGTGGCTGGCGATTAGCCGTGCAACGCTCAGAAACTTGCGCTCCGCATACGCGAGGTCGATCGCACGCGACTGCGCGAGCGGCGCGAGATGGGTCGCGTCGAGAATCCGCGCGACCTTGTCGGCACGCTCACGCGCCGCCGCGCGGCCACCCGGTTGCCACAGCCACGCGCTGTGCTCCATCGCGGTCAGGATGTTCTCTTCGACCGTCATTCGCGAAAACAGCCGCAGATCCTGAAACGTGCGGCCCACGCCTTCCCGTGCGATCTGCCACGGCTGCCGGCCGAGTATCGAGCGCCCCTGATACAGCACGTCGCCGGAAGTGGGTGTCAGGTGGCCGGTGATCAGGTTGAACAGCGTGGTTTTGCCCGCGCCGTTCGGGCCGATCAGCGTCGTGACGATACCCGCGCGCAATTCGAGCGACACATCCGACACCGCCTGCAAGCCGCCGAAGCGCTTGCCGAGATTGCGCACCGCGAGCAGCACCGGACGCGCATCGGGCGTGGCGGCCGGGTCGAGCGTTGCCGGATTCGAAAGCGTGCTCATTGCGCAGCCTCCCGCGACGTCAGACGCCGTTTCCCTTTACCGACGATGCCACCGGGCCGGTAGATCATCAGCAACACCATCACGAGCCCGTACACCGCTTGCTGGACCAGTCCGACCTCCGCCTGCGGCAGCCCCGGCACGAAACTCAGCGCGGCGGGCAGCAACATCAGCAGGGCCGCGCCGACCACCGGCCCGAACAGCGAGCCGGTACCGCCGATAATCACCATCGCCATCAGCAACACCGACAGATCGAGCGTGAAGCCTTCGACATTGATAAAGCTCAGATAGAACGTGTAGACGACACCGGCCGTCGCTGCGAGCGCCGCGGCCACCACCACCGACAGCGTCTTGATCGCCGACACGTTCTTGCCGAGCGCGAGCGCCGCCGATTCGCTATCGCGGATCGCCTGAAGGTTGCGGCCGAAACTGGAGCGCACGAGCACGGCGATCGCCAGCCCGACCGCGATCAGAAAGCCCACGGCCAGCGCGAAAAAACCGTTCGCCGTTTCGACCGGCACGCCGAACACTTCGACGGCCGGAATATTTGTGATGCCGCCGAGCCCGCCCGTCACCGAGCGCCATTCGGAAAACACCGTCACGGCAAGCATCTGCAAGCCGAGAGAAGCCGCGACGAAATACTCGCCGCGCACCCGCAGCGCTGGCAACGCAAGCGCGAGCGATAGCGCACCCGCGAGCGCCATCGCCGCGAACGTGCAGACGAACAGCGACGGACTGACGTGCATCGCGACAAACGCAGCCGTGTACGCCCCGACGCCGAAGAACACGGCATGCGCGAGCGAGAAAATGCCCGCGTAGCCCATCAGGAAGTTCAGCGTCATCGCGAGGATCGCGTTCACGCAGATCAGCACCGCGAGATTCTGCAAATAAGCCAGCATGGAACGCCCTCGCCTAGTGAACCATCGCACGTCCGAAGAAGCCGAACGGACGGAACAGGATGAACAGGAACAACACGACGAACACCACCGCTTCGCTCCACTGTGAGCTGAACCACGCGAGCGCGAGACTTTCCGCGAGTCCAAGCAGAAAGCCCGCGCACGCGGCACCGCGCAGGCTGCCGACACCGCCGACGATGGTGGCCGCCAGACTGATCAGCATCACGTGACTGCCGACCGACGGATTGAGGCCCGCACTCGATCCGCTCAGGATCGCGGCCGGCACGACCAGCAGCGAGCCGAGCGCGAACGCGACCTGCGACAACCGTTGCGGCGACATGCCGTACGCGCGCACGAGATCGGGACTGTCGGCAAGCGCGCGCAATGCGATGCCGGTGTGGCTACGCGACAGGAACGCATGCAGCGCGCCGAACGCGACCAGCGCGACGATCACGGCAATCCCTGCAAGCGGCGCGACATACAGACCGTCGAGCAGTTCGACGCCTTTCGACAGCGGCGTCGGAATCGCGACGAAGCCGCGTCCGAAGAAGAACGCGATCAGGTTCTGCACGATGATGCCGACGCCGAACGCGCCCGCAAATAGCGTGAAAAACGAGTTGTCGTGGCGTTTGATCGGCGTGTAGACGAGCCGGTCGAGCAGCACGCCGAAGGCGACGGTCGCCACCGCCGCGATCAGTAGCGCGACGTACCACGGCCAGTGCAGCTTCGCGTAGATTTCGTAGAACCCGTAACCGGCCACCATGAACGCCGCGCCATGCGCAAAGTGGAAAATCCGCGTCGCGCCGAAGATCAGCGAGAAGCCGCCCGCCGTCAGCGCATACAGCGCGCCGAGTGCGATTCCGTTGACAAACAGTTGTAGCAGCAACATATCGCCTCCGTCAGCGCGTAGTGGAAACGACCGTGCCACCGGCGCCGTCGATTTCATTGACCTGGATCGGTGCGCGCACCGTGCCGTTCGCATCGAACGACACGCTTCCGCCGACCAGATCGAAATGCTGCAAACGCTGCCGCTCGTCGAGCAGGTTGCGTCCCGTGACGGGTTTGTTGTCGTGCTCCAGTTGCGCGGCGAGAATCGCAAACAGACGCACCGCGTTGTAGTAGTTCGCTGCGTACGCAGTCGGTTTGCGACCGTATTTCTGCCGGTAATCGGACACGAAACGCTGCGTCAGACGGTCCGGCGCGTTCCAGTCGAAACGCTGCGTCGTATACAACGCGCCCTTCGCTTCGGGCAGTGCGTTGATCGCGGGAATGCTGAATGCCGAGTAGCTGGCAATCTGTTGCGGCACGCCGTTATCGCGCAACTGCTTGACGATCTGCGATTGCTGCGCGCCGTAAGAGGCGATAAAGATCAAATCAGGTTTGGCGTCGCGCACGCGCGCCACCACGCCGCCGAATTGTTGCGCGCCCGCCGGCACCGCGAACGATGCGGCCAGTTCTCCGCCCGCGGGCGGCAAATCCTGCGTGAGTTCCTGACTGATCGATTGTCCGAGCGGGTCGTCCACGTAGATCAGCACGAAGCGCTTGAGCTTTCGCTCGTTGACGAGATACGGAACGATCGCGCGCACTTCCGAGTTCGCAAGCGGGATCACGTTCCAGAAATATGGACCGAGTTGCGCGAGATCGGGACCGACGCCGCCGCCGTTGACCGCGACGGTCTGATTGCGGCGCGCCAGTGGCGCGATCGCTTTCGATATGCCGGTGAAGCCGGTCAGCACGAATGGCGTCTCGTACACGTTGACCAGTTTGTTCATGCCGAGCACGCCTTGCATCGGCAGCGCCTGACTGTCTTCGTAGGTCAACACGAGCTTTTGCGCGAGCAGATGGTCGGCGTTCACATGCGCGACCGACAGATCCGCGCCGGACCCGAACGTCTGGCCGTATTCGGCATTGGGACCGCTCATCGGCAACAACGCGCCGATCTTCAACTCGCCGTCGTCTGCGTGCGCACGCACGTTGAGAACCGTACCGGCGAACAGCAACCACGCGGCGAGAAGCCGGCGTCTGTTCGATGACATATGTCGTGTCTCCTGCACCGAGGTGTCGATCGACCGTCGTGGCGGCCGATTCATCGATGTATGTCCGGCACGATGCGTGTGCCGAAGCTCGACGCCAGTGTCGGTCAGCGTCGCGCAGGTAACAATTTGTTTTCGCTGAAGTGGGGATTCCGCAGCGATGAAGTTCGGGTTTCCACCGACACGGGCCGCTCACGCACAGCAGCGCGTCGCATCGTGCAAAACGTCGTGTGCATTGGAAAGAAACGGTAATCCGCGCTGCGAAGGAATTTGGCCTAATTGCCGGTCGCCGGCCGATTTCTGACGGCCGGGTCCCTCAAGGAGTTTGCATGAAGTCACTGGTTATCGGTACGCTGCTGGCTGTTTCGGCAGGACTGTTCGCGACTGCATCGTTTGGTCAGGACGCGCCGCCCCCGCATCACGTGACGCACAAGCGTCGTCCGCCGCCGCCTCCGGTGCACAAGAAGCACGCGCCCGCACCGCATCAGGACCACCACGACGACGGCCCGAAGTAAGCGGATTTCGTCCGTAGTCTCATCCGCGGTCGCGCCTGTGTTTAACCCGCAGCGTCACCGCAGGATCCACGTGCGAACCGTCGCGTTCGCACGTGCATAGCGCCCCGCCGCGCGCACGCTCCGCGATACCCTACAATTGCGCCTCGAGACATTCACATCGACACGCAACGGTATCGGGAATGAAAGAAAGCCGCGAGCCACGCCTCACCGACGACACACACGCGGACACAGCGCTTTCGCCGCCACTCACCTCATTCAAGCTGTTTCTGATTTGCGCGCGAATCGGGCTGACGAGTTTCGGCGGCGGTTTGAGCGGCTGGTTCCTGCGCGAATTCGTCCAGCAACGACGCTGGCTGACGGAAGAAGAGTTTCTCGACGGACTCGCGCTATCGCAGGCGCTGCCCGGCGTCAACGTCAAGAACCTCGCGATCTGGATCGGCTACAAACTGCTTGGCTGGCGCGGCGCGCTCGCCGGTTTTTGCGGAATCATCTTTCCGCCCGCCGTGGTGATCGTGATGCTCGGCGTGTTCTTTACATCGATTGCCGGATATCCGCTCACGCATGTCGCGCTTGCGGGCGCCGCCGCGGCCGCAATCGGCCTGTCCGGATTCATGGCGATTACGGCGGTGCGCAGATTGCCGCGTCGCATCGTAACGTTCGCGGTGTTTGCCGTGACTTTCGGCGCAGTCGCGATCTTGCGCTGGCCGCTGGTCTGGACCGTGCTGATTGCCGGCGGCGCGAACATCGCATACGAATACGTACGACTCGGCCGTCTGCCGAAAACCACCGCCGCGCAATCAGCGGAAGAGTGACGGTCATGTCGAAAACACTCGCCGCGCTGTTCTCCGTATTTGCACCGCTGTCGATCGTGACGATTGGCGGCGGACAGGCGATCGTTGCCGAGATTCAACGGCAGGTCGTGGATGTGCACCACTGGATGACGCATGCGCAATTCGTCAGCGACTTCGCGATTGCACGCGTCGCGCCGGGTCCGGGATCGCTGCTCGCGACGTTGATCGGCTGGCAGGTCGGCGGCGCCACCGGTGCGATCGTCGCGACACTCGCCCTGTTCGGACCGACCGCCTTCCTGATGGTCGGCATTGCGCATCTCTGGAAGACGCATCAGG
Organism: Paraburkholderia sp.; assembly: GCF_028283785.1. Classification (GTDB taxonomy): domain Bacteria; phylum Pseudomonadota; class Gammaproteobacteria; order Burkholderiales; family Burkholderiaceae; genus Paraburkholderia. The sequence goes on from NZ_JAPWKB010000002.1 coordinate 13,905, forward strand.
ATGCGCGCTGGACCCAGGCATTGCAGGCGGGTTTGCGCCCGGTCGCCGCAGGTCTGATTCTGGCCGCCGTCTATGTGCTGCTCAAAGGCCTGGACGGCGGCTGGATTGCGCGACTGACCGCGCTCGTCGCAACCGTCGTCGTGATGACGACGCGCATCAATGCATTGATCCTGATCGCCGCGGGCGCGTCGCTGTTTATCGCGCTGCATCTCTTCGGGCTGGTTTAAGCGCGAGAGTCTGTGCGGGAACATAAACTGGCGAACCAGCGGGACCGTCCGTTAAACAACCGGTCCCGCGCTACCGTTCGACGTTCGACGTTCGACCTCCGTCGTCAGTGCTGCGCGGCCGCTTCCGTCACGGCCTCACTCAATGCGGCAGGAAGATACGACACGTGATTCGCGCCGCTGAACACATCGAGCGATACATCGACGTCGTTGCCGTGCGTCTGCTTGAGCCGTGCATACATCGCTTGCACGTTGTCGTTCATTGCCGCGTGCGTGACGCGTTCCACCCGCGCTGCCGTAGCAGTGTCCGCAAGCGTCTGCTCGCTGCCGCCCACCATCAGATGAAGCGATTTTTTCGTGTCGCTTCCGAACGACAACAGGTCCTTGAGTACGGCTCGATCGTTCCACCAGATCGAAGGGCTCGCGGCGATATAGCGTCCGAAGCTGTCCGGATGCGTGAACATCGTATGCAACACGAAGTACCCCGCCAGCGAGTGTCCGAACAACGTGGTTCGCTGTCTGTCCGCATGCGCGCACGCATCGACCACGGCAGGCACTTCATCGACGAGGACTTCGCGAAACGCATCGGCGCCACCGGTCTTGAGCGGCGCGCCGTCCTTGCCGCGCGGAACGCCCCATGCATCGGGCGGGGCCAGGCTTGTCAGATCGCGATACCGCGACGGTAGATCGAACAGCGCATTGCCCGGCGCATCGACGCCGACCACGATCAGGCCGCCCGTCACGCGTTCCTGCAAGCGCGCCGCCTGCGCGGCCAGCACGAAGGTCGCGTTGCCATCCAGCACGTAGAGCACAGGAAAACCGCCCGGCGGCGCCTGAACCGTCGCGGACGGCCGATGAATCCAGATCCGGTAACGCTGTCCGTTCACCGCCGATTGCATCGTGTAGCCGAGCACGCCCGGCATCACCGCGAGACCGGAATCCGGCGCGGGCGATTCCGCGGCCGGACACTGCAAAGGCGCGGCATGCGCGGTCGACGGCGCGGACATCGCGCCGAGCGCGACGCCCACACCAACGCCCATACCCATACCCATACCCACGCCCACGCCGCGCAACCAGCCCGCGACGCGTCGCGATTTCACGCGCGTACCGTTACGATTAATCCGCATGAGCGCGCTTACCATTGATAACGCGCATGGCCGATCACCGTGCGTCGCAGCCCGTAGAAGCACTGCGTCGCGCTTGCGCAGGCAGCGACGTATTCGCGGTCGAACAGATTGGATGCGCTGACCGAGAAGCGCCAGTTGCGCCAGTCGTAATGCGCGCCGAGGTCGAATAGCGTGTACGAACTGACCTTGAACGAATTGTCCGCGGCGCCATACGTATTGCCGATAAAGCGAACTCCGCCGCCGAAACCGAGACCGCGCAACGGACCGCCTTGCAGCGTGTAATCGAGCCAAGCCGACGCCATCTGACGCGGCACGGCCGCAGGCGTATGACCGAGCGACGTGTCGTTAGCCGACGCGACATACGCGCTCGTGTACGTGTACGCGAGAATCGCATTCAGCGAGTCGGTCAACGCAAGATGCGTTTCGACTTCCACGCCGCGACTGTTCACCTGCCCGGTTTGCACGCGGTAACTGCTGTTGTCCGGATCGACGGTGGAGACATTGCGTTGACGCAGATCGAACAGCGACACGGTCGTGAAACTCGCGCTGCCCGGCCGTTGATACTTGACGCCGACTTCGTATTGCGCGCCCGTCGACGGTTTGAGTGCCGCACCGTCCGAGGTCGTGCCGGAGGTCGTCGGCTGGAACGAACGCGAATAGCTGAAGTACGGCGTGATCCCGCTGTCGAACGAATAGAGCACGCCGCCACGCCACGTGAACGCGCGATCGTATTGATGCGTGCTGGTGGATTTGATCAGCTCGTTCGCATCGGTGGACGCCCAGTCTTCACGACCGCCAATCACGAACGACCACTTTCCCAGACGCACCTGATCCTGCGCATACAGACCGAGCTGGTCGGTGCGCTGGCGCGTATAGCTGGCTGTCTTCGGATCGGCGATCGCGACGCTGTAGTCCGGATTCAGGATGTCGAGCGACGCGGCTTTACCCGATGCGAGCGTGCGATCGGCCATCGTCAACTGATAATCGACGCCGAACAGCACGGTGTGTTCCAGCGCGCCGGTATGAAAATGCGCTTCGGCCTGATTGTCGACCGACAGGCTATCGACGTGCTCGTAAGACGCACTCGTCAGCCGATTCAGATAACGCTGCGTGGAGTCGGTATAGCCGCTCGAATACACGGTCTTATAGTTCGACCACATGTGCATGTAACGCACGTTCTGACGCACGGTCCACACGTCGTCGAAGCGGTGTTCGAACTGGTAACCGACCGACGCCTGCATCCGCTTGTACGTATCGAAGTTCGGATCGCCGTCGTTGAAGCTGCTGCCGAGCATCCGGTTCGCATTGGCCGATACCGTGCCGTAGCGCGGCAGAAAGCCGTAGTAGCCGTTTTCCGGATCGTACTGATAGCTGGCCAGAATCGTCAGCGACGTGTTCGCGTCGGGCTTGATCGTCACCGAAGGCGCGAAGTAGATCCGGCGCTCTTTCGTGCCGGACACTTGCGTATCGGCGTCGCGCGCAAGACCGACGAAGCGGTACATGACCTTGCCGTCGTCGAGCTTGCCGCCCAGGTCGAACGAGCCTTGCCACAGATTGCGGGTTCCCGCCGCCACGTCCACTTCGTTGACGTGATTGGCTTCCGGCACTTTGCTTTCCATCACGATCACGCCACCTGGACTCGCCTGACCGTAAAGAATCGAACTCGGTCCGCGCAACACTTCGAGCCGTTGCAAGCCGTATTGCTCGATTTGCGGCACGGCGTACGACAGACCGCGTCCGAGCTTCAGTCCATCGAGAAAATTCACATAGCTCGCGCTGCCGCCGAAGCCGCCGAAACCGCGCAACATCACGCTGTCGTAGCGCTCGCCCACACCGCGCGCTTCCGCGACCACGCCCGCCGAATAGCGCAGCGCCTGCGCGACGCTTTGCACGCCTTGCGCATCCATCTGCGCGCGCTCGATCACCGACACCGCTTGCGGCGTGTCCTTGAGCGCGGTCGTCGTCTTGGTTCCGGCGCGGCTCACGGTCGCATCAGCAGCGGCCAGCGCTGTCGATTTGACCACGACCGGCCGCAAGGTCTTTCCCTCGGGCAACACCTCGTCGGAAGCTGCGGCATCAGCCGTTTTCGCGGTCAGCACGATGCTGCCGTGCGCGCCTTGACGCGCCGTCAAACCCGTTCCGGCGAGCAGCGAATCGAGTGCGTTCGCGCTCGTCATCCGTCCTTTGACGCCCGGCGACTGACGACCGACCGTCAACTCCGCGGCGTAGGCGATCTGCACGCCGCTCACATCCGCGAACGCGTTCAACACGCTATTGAGCGAGCCCGGCGCGATCTGGAAGTCGTGCACGCCGGCGGCCAGCACCGACGAACCGGCACCCTCCGCCGCGCTCGTTTGCGCGTGCGCCACCGGCGCGAGCATCAGCGTCGCGAGTACGGCGCGATAGATCAGGCGATGACGCAAACGGCGTGTGGCGTGAGCGCCGGTATGCGATTGCAGCGCGTGGCGCGACGGTTCTGACGGTTGTAAATGCAACTTCGACAAGATGGTTTCCCCGTGTAATTGAAGGCCTTATGTCTGCTAGACGAAGCAGCCTTCAAAAACAGGAGGTCGTTTTAGAAATTATTTTCTGGTCAGGACGATCAGGCGATCGACGACCGTCAGACGGTCGAGTCCGAACGCGTCGCACAGCGTGTTGAGCGCGGCGGCCGGATCGGCGAGATTGAAGTTGCCCGACACCCGCAACGCGGCCGCCGGTCCGCGCGCGACCAGATAGTGCTGCGGATAGTAGCGATTCAGCGATTGCAGTACGTCGCGCAACGGCACGTCGTCGAAACGCAGTCGCCCTTTCTGCCAGGCGGTCAATGCGGCGAGGTCGGTCTGTTGCAGCGGCGCGGGCGCGGCACTGCCGCGATACTGCGCGGCCTCGCCGATACCCAGCGTTTCGCTGCCGCCGGCTGTCGCGACCTGCACCCGGCCGCCCGTCACGACGACGCTGACGACCGGCGCGAGCGTGTCGCTGCCCGGGTCCAGACGATCGATCTGGAACGCAGTGCCGATGTCGCGGGTCGTGCCGTCGCGCGCGGCGACCACGAACGGCCGCGAGTCGCCGTGCGCGACGACGAACGCGGCGCGGCCCTGGCGCAACACGATGCGTCGTTCGCCGTCGGTGTATCTGACGTCGATCGCGCTTTGCGCGTCGAGCTTGACCGTGCTGCCGTCGTCGAGCGCGACGAGACGCTGCTCGCCGGTGGACGTCGCCCAATCCGGTTGACGCACGACCGTCACGACCGTGACGGCCAGCGCCGCGACCCCGACCGACGCCATGACCGGAATGCGAAATCCCGACACGAACGCGCGAGGCCGCCACCACGCGCGCGCGTGACTGCGGGCGGGCGTCGGCTTGCGCGACGCGTCGGGCGCGAGCGCGGTTACGTCGGCCTGTTGTTCGACGGCCGCGCGCCATGTCGTCAACGCGGCATCGAACGCAAGCCGGTGTGAATCCGAGCGCGCGAGCCAGCGCACCAGCCGGCTATCGTCGCGAGTCACGCGGCCGGAGTCGAGCCTGACGATCCACACAGCGGCTTCCGCCTTGAGCCGCGCCGGGCTCTTTGCGTCCGGATTCACCGGCGATGTCGCGTCGCGTCGTTCAGGCGTCATGGTGCGAAGCGTCATCGTGGCGGGGTCGTGAAGCCGAGGGCTGGGGGTCCGCTATTCTAGCCGTGCCCGACGAAGCGTCGTCGTTTGGCTGAGCGTCGCCGGTCTCGTTTTGAAACGCGAGCAGCGCGCGGCGCAAATGTTTTTCGACCATATTGCGACTGATATTCAGACGCGCGGCGATATCGTCGTGCGACAGGCCGTCGATCTTGCGCAACAGGAAAACTTCGCGGCAACGCGGTGGCAACGCAGCGACGATCATGTCGATCCGATGTGCAGTCTGGGAAGCTTGAGCGAGCAGATCGGGACGCGCGGCGTCGCTCGGATAATCGGGCGGCTCGTCGGTGCTCGCGAAGCCGGCGACGATCACCGTGTCCGCGGCACGCTGCTCGCGAAACCGGTCGATCACCAGGTTCTCGACCATCCTGACAAAGAACGCCTGCGGTTGCAGTACGCGTTCCGGCGCATCCAGTGTCGCGATCCGCACGAACGCGTCGTGCACGATATCCGCCGCAGCCTCGGCCGACGCTGCGCGACGCCGCGCGAACGCGATCAGCGACTGGTAGTGCATCACGAATGCACTGGCGAGACTGTTTTGAATAGGCACGGTTTTGCGCTCAGCCGCAGAGAATTGTCGGCCCGACGCACGACACGATGCAAATGCGAATTATTCTCGTTTGAAAGCAAAATTGCAAGCTTTCTGCAAAGACACGATCACAAAACGCATCCGGCACTACGCGACTTGTTAGCGGCAGCGGTCCATCCCGCGCCCAAACAAAAAGCCGCGAACGTCGGGTATCGACGTTCGCGGCTTTTCTTTCCGTGACTTACGCGGGTGAATCCCGCTTCGATCAGACTTCGAAGCGCGCCACCGCCTTTTGCAGCACGCGCGCCTGCTCGTCGAGCGATAGCGCGGCGGCTGTCGTCTGCTCGACCAGCGCGGCGTTCTGTTGGGTGACTTCATCCATCTGCGCGACCGCGCGATTCACCTGCTCGATGCCGTCGCTCTGCTCGCCGGAGGCCGCTGCGACTTCGCTCATGATGTCGCTGACACGCTGGATCGAACGGACGATTTCGAGCATCGTCGAGCCCGCGCTTTCGACCAGTCCCGTGCCGTCGTTGACGCGCGTGGCGGCCGCCTGAATCAGCTCCTTGATCTCGCGCGCGGCGCTGGCCGAACGTTGCGCCAGCATCCGGACTTCGCTTGCGACGACCGCGAATCCGCGTCCCTGTTCGCCTGCGCGTGCCGCTTCGACAGCCGCGTTCAGCGCGAGAATATTGGTCTGAAAAGCAATGGCTTCGATCGCGCCGATGATCGTCGACATCTGTACCGACTCCCGGTTGATGTCGGCCATCGTCTGCACGACGCGATCCATCACGCCGCCGCCAGTCGCCGCAATACCCGACGCCGCTTTTGCAAGCTCGCTTGCATGGCTCGCGTTCGCGTTGTTCTGTTTGACGGTCGCGGTCAGTTCTTCCATGCTCGCCGCAGTCTGTTCGAGCGCGGCGGCTTGCGATTCGGTGCGACGCGAGAGATCCGCGTTGCCGGTCGCGATTTCCTGCGTGGCAATGACCATCGTCTGGCTGCTGTCCCGCACCGACGACACCGTAAGCGCCAGACCATCTTTCATCGATGCGAGACCGCGCATCAGTTCGCCCATTTCATCGTGACCGCCGACTTCGACGCGATGCGCGAGATCGCCGCGCGCAATCGCCGAACACGCACGCAACGCATGCCCGAGCGGCACCGAAATCGCGCGTTTCAAGCCGATCGCGCATGCAATCGCGAGTGCCACGCCAAGCAAGGCCAGCGCGCCCGACAGCACGCTCAAGGTTTTCAGCGTCGCGTCGAAACCTTCGTAGTTCGCCGCGCCCCGGCTCAGCAGATAACTGTTCAGCTGCTCGGTGCTTTTGGTCAACGCAAGCGACAACACCGGCGTCACGGTCATCGTCAGCGTGTCGGCGGTTTTCGGGTCGCCATGCTCCAGCGCCTGCATCGTCGGCTCGATTGCGTCGTTCAGCAGCTTGTCGAAATTGGCCGATACGGTATCGGCGAGGCGCTGTTCGTCGGCGTCGTGCGGTTGTGCGAGATAGCGCGCCAACGCGTCTTTCGACGTCTTCAGATAGCCGCGCGTCTTGGTGATCAGCGCATTCACATCCGGCGACTCCGGATGCAGCAGTGCGCGATCCAGCGACACGCGCGCAATCGCGAGGTTGTACTTGCTGTCGCCCATCGCGACGGCCGACGCGAGTTGCACCGAATACGTCGCATGCAGCGCGGTCTTGCCGGCACTGGTGCCGAACTGGCCGAGCGCGCCGACACCGAGCAACAGGACGACGAGCAAGCCGACCGTCATCGAGATGCGGGTCTTGATCGAGAGACGGGAAAACATGATTTAGCAGGCACTCCAAAGGTAGAGGCCATCCGGTTGATGGCAGCGTACGTCTGGATATCGGCCGCGCGGCGGGAAAGTTTATTGTGCCGGTTCAGATGGCCGTCAATGTGTCACGCATCCGTGCGAACCGGGTAGTTAGGCATCCGCCTCGACACGGCTTGCTTCGAAATTTGATTGTTCGTATGATCAATCCGCGTCGCGCAGCAAAGCTGGATGAGAGACCAGAAAATGGCGTCGCGCCATTCGCTAAAACTAAAAAGACTGAACGCGTACACGGGGCCGTGATGAAATCCACAGATGCATTGCTATATGCACTCTATTCAAGAGCCGACCGGTTGATGATCCTCGTGGTCTGGGGACTCGTCGCCATTTCATGTCTGCTCGCCGTTCGCACCGACACCTGGCCCGCCGTCTTCTGGGTCGCGTTACCCGTTGCGCTGATTGGCTCGGCGCTCGCGCATTGGGCCACCGGCACACTCGTCACCCGTCTGTTTCTCGCTGCGAGCCTGATGACGCTCGCGGCCTTGCAGATCCATCAGGCGCACGGACTCACCGAACTGCATTTCGGCATTTTCGCGTTGATGTCGTTTCTGCTCGCGTATCGCGACTGGCGACCCATCGTCTGCGCGGCGGTCGTGATCGCCGTGCATCACTTCACGTTCAACTACCTGCAACTCGGCGGCTTCGACGTGTATTGCTTCACGCAACCGTCATTGCCGATGGTGCTATTGCACGCCGCTTACGTGATCGCGCAAACCGCGTTACTCGTATTCATCGCGCTGCATATGAAAACCGATGCGCAGACCGGACGCGAACTGGTAATGCTCGGTGAAACCTTGTCGCGCGAAGCAGGCCGTTTCGATTTGCGCTTTCCGCCGATGACGCTCAAAGGCGCGAGCAGCCGCACGTTCAAAGGCACGCTCGATGCGATTCATCGCGCGCTTCAGCAGATCACCGGGACCATCGACCGGATGGCGGTTTCATCGGACGATATCGCGGTACAGAACCAGGCGTTGCTGCACGAGATCGCCGCGCAAGCCGACAGTTTGCGCGCCACCAATCTCGCGATGGCGCAGATGGCCGAACGTCTGCGCGAAAGCGCGACTCACGCCGCCACCGCCGACGACCTCGCGAAACAGACCTCCGACGTCGCGCAACGCAGCGGTGTGACGGTCGGCGAAGTGGTCGGCAAGATGACCGAAATCGACGAAGCCGTGAACCGGATGAGCGAGATGATCGCGACCATCGAAGGCATTGCGTTTCAGACCAATATCCTCGCGCTCAACGCGTCGGTCGAAGCCGCCCGCGCGGGCGATCATGGGCGCGGCTTCGCGGTCGTCGCCGACGAAGTGCGCAAACTCGCGCAGCGCAGCGCAAACGCGGCGCGCGAAATCCGCATGCTGATCGCCGATTCGCGGCAACGTGTCGAACACGGTTCGACGCTCGCGTCGCAAGCGGGCGACGCGATGCGCCACGTGGTCGGCCATGTCGAAAGCGTGGCGCAACTGATCGAACAGATCAGCGCAGCCGGGACTGCGCAAAGTCACGACGTCGATCGTTTCAGTCAAGGCATGGAAGACATGGACACCGCGCTCGGCGGCAACGTCGAACACGTGAAAGGCGTCGCGCTCGCGTCCGGCAAGCTGCGCGAACAGGCGCAAACGCTGCGCTCGGCGATCTCGGCGTTTCTGGTCGAGCCCGCGTGATTCGGTGAGGTGTGGCGCGATACCGTGTGTTATCGCACGCTGGCGGCGACCTGCGGATGCGCGCTCGCGATGTTCTCGATCGTCGTTTCCAACGCGAGACCGTTGCCAGTCGGAAATCCCGGACCCGAATCGCGACGCACGGTCTTACCGTCGATCAGATAGATATGCCACGTCACGTCGAACACGAGGCGAGAACCGATCGAGCCGCGCAACGGCCAGACCGTGTCCGCGCTTGCGCGAATCGTCTCGACTTCTTCGTCGCTTAGCGACGCGTCGCGGCGACTGTCGAGCGTCAGGCGGAATTCCGTTTTCGGATCGGATTCCTTGGTCGTCACCATTCGCGATAGGGTTTTGGCATCGTAATCGACGACGACCCACGTCGCGTGTCGCGTCAGGAAAGCGCCGTGCGCGATGATCACGCCATGCGTGGGCGGCACAAAAGCCGACGCCACGAAATCCACCGACTCCGGACCTTGCGTGAAACCGGGCGGCAGCAATTGCGCGCCGGTTTGCCGCGCGAGCGCCCCACTCTGCGAACCGGTCTGCGCGCATCCGCTGACAAGCAGCGTCGTCCCCAACAGCATCGATAAAGCGATCGAACGCACGAAGCGTCTCCTTGACGTGGGTCCGTCACTCGCACAGAGCCGTGTTTATTCACGTTTCGGGGCGTCACGCACTGCGTGTCATTCTGAAGTGTCTGCGACAAAGTGTCGACTCGCAGATCGCTCCGGGCGCGCCATTCGCGAGCTTACAATTGGTAAGATGCGCGGAGCGCCAGCCACGCCGCTGCGGACATGCGCGCGCGCCGGCGTGGACAGTACGACTTTTTGAATGTGCAATTTTTGAAGGGAAAGCAATGAATCCGAGAGAGAAAACCAGTGGGCACGCGTCGAATCTTGGTGAACGGATCGTCGAGCAAGGTATCTTCGCCAGCCGGTGGATTCTCGCGCCGATCTACGTCGGACTCGCGCTCGGACTGCTGATGCTGCTCGTGAAGTTCGGCCAGGAATTCTGGCACATGGCCGTGCATCTGATCGACAACAGTGTCGAAGATGTGATTCTCGGCATTCTGTCGTTGATCGACCTGTCGCTGATGGCGAATCTGCTGCTGATGATCATCTTCGGCGGTTATCAGAACTTCGTCTCGAAGCTCGAACTCGGCGGCCACGAAGACACGCCCGAATGGATCGGGCATGTCGGCTTTAGCGACATCAAGTTGAAACTGATGGCGTCGATCGTCGCGATTTCGGCTATCGAAGTACTGAAGGGTTTCCTGTCGATCGAAAAGGTCGGACTTCAAACCGTCATCTGGGGGATGGCCGTGCATATGACCTTCGTGCTCTCTGCCGTGCTGCTGGCGGGGATGGACTGGATCATTTCGAAGTCGCAACGGCATCGGACGATCTGATTGCGGGTGGCCTGGAGTCGTCGAAAGTGGGGCGGATTGCCAGGCACGCTGCGTGCTAAAGCGCTAAGGCGTCCGCGCCCGCACCAACGGGTGCGCCAGTTTTTGCCACCACTCGATACGACAACAACAATGCTAAGCACAAAACCTTGCACCACGACTTGTGTGATCGACGGCCGCGCCGTCACGCTTTATTTTCATCCGGACACGGGTGATCTCCGGATCACGGACGCTGTGACGTCACGGGTGCAGAAGACGCGGTGGCGCGCTTCGTGGGCGGCATTGCTGGCTACCCTTCGCGATATCGCGCATGTCTCCGATTTGCAGGATCCGGATACGCAGGCGCTGATGGGGCATTTGCGCGGTGGGGCTGGTAGTGGGGAGGTGGTTGCGGTTTGAGGTGGGGGATTCGATACGCGGAATCGGGCGGTAGTGGTAGCGCCGCACGACGGCGCGAATGGCCGCTGTACTTTTTGGAAGCCTCCGCCAATGGTATGCAGGATTGAAGGACAGTTGTGGTTTCATCACAGCCGGTAATCGCCGAAAAGCAGATAACCCAACGCCAATAGACCCGACTAAAGACAACCCAACCACAATCCCCTCGTCCCCTTCAAAAATTCGCCCCGCCCGACAGCGTCCCCACCCCACCCGCCAACCACCCCGCCCCCTGCGCGAACCCCCGCACCACATCCTCCAGCGGCATCGGTCGCGCGATGTAATACCCCTGAGCCTGTCCCGCGCCAATCTCGCGCAACGCGTCAAGCGTCTCTACATCCTCGACGCCTTCGGCGACCACCGACAGATCCAGCGATTCCGCCATCCGCACGATGGCCCGCACGATCGCCTTGGTTCGCGAACTCGTCGTCAGTCCGAGGATGAACGACTTGTCGATTTTCAATCCGCTGAAGTGATACTGATGCACATAACTCAGCGACGAAAATCCCGTGCCGAAGTCATCCAGCACGACTGAAATACCGTGATCGGTCAGCCGTTGCATGGTTTGCCGCGCGATCGCCGGTTCCGCGACCAGCGCGCCTTCCGTCAACTCCAGACACAAGCGCGACGGCGGCACGCCATATTCGCGCAGCAACGCCAGCACGTCGTCGGCGAAATCGGTGCGCGTCATGCTGTAGCTCGAACAGTTGACATGCACCGTCGGCCAGTCCGCGTGTGCCGGTTGCGCGAGAATATTCGCGACCCGCTCCACCATGTACAGATCGAGCCGGCCGATCAGCCGCAAGCCTTCCATCGACGAAAGAAACTCGCCGGGCGCAAGCATCCGGCCGTCCGGCTGACGCCAGCGGATCAACGCTTCGAGCGCGGTCAAACGCCCGGTCTGCATGCTGATCAGCGGTTGAAAAAACGGGACGAGTTCGTCGCTGCGCTTGAGTGCGCTGCGCAGCGCGCCTTCACGGCGCATCTGCGTCAGCACCTGCCCGCGCAACTCCTGATTGAACACGACGAAACTATCGCGCCCGCCGTTCTTCGCGCGATACATCGCCAGATCGGCGTCGCGCAGCAGGTCGGCGGAATCCGTATGAAACTGCTGCTCCGCCGTGACGATGCCAATGCTGCACGACGAAAACACCACGTGATCGTCGATATGAAACGGCAGATCGAACGCGTGCAAAATCCGCTCGGCGACACCCGCCGCCGTCTCCGCCGACGCATCCGGCGACAGGATCGCGAATTCGTCGCCGCCGAGTCGCGCCAGCATGTCGGTCTCGCGCAGACAGCCGCGCAGCCGGTTGGCCGCCTGCACCAGCAACTGGTCGCCGAAATGATGGCCAAGACTGTCGTTGACGACCTTGAAACGGTCGAGGTCGAGAAACATCACGGCGAGCGGCCGGTCGGCATCGCGATGGTCGCACCACGCCGCTTCGAGGCGCGTCAGCAGATGGCTGCGGTTCGGCAAGCCGGTCAGCGAATCGTGAAAGTTCTCGTGCAGCAGTTTCGCGTTCGCGAGATCGAGTTGACGCGTGCGGTCGCGCACCCGCTCTTCGAGTTCGAGATTCGCCGCATGCAACGCATCGGCGGCGCTGCGGCGCGACAGCGCGGTATCGATATGACGCGACACGAAAGTCAGCAATTCCTGATCGCGCGCGGTGTAGTGAACGTGATCCGAATAACTTTGCACGGCCAGCACGCCACGCACGACGTCGTCTTCGAACAGCGGAATGCCGAGCCACGAACGCAGATTGATCTGCTCGTCGAGATGAATTTCACCGGTCAGAACGAGACGCTGCGCTTCCGCCAGATCGATCAGGCACGGCCGCTGTTGCGCGATCACGTATTCGGTCAGCCCGCGCGTGCCGCGACGCGGCGACGGTTGGGTGCGCTTCATGCCGTCGACGTAATACGGAAACGCCACCATCTGCGTCTGATGATCGACGAGTGCAATATAAAAGTTACGCGCAAACAGCAACTCGCCGACGATGTCGTGCAAGCTCCGGAAAAACGCCAGCATGTCGCCGCTGCCGCTCGACAACTCAGCGATGTGAAACAGCGCGGCCTGCAAGCGTTCGGCGCGCTTGCGCTCGGCCACTTCCTGGCGCAGCGTCGCGTTCAGTTCGGACAACTCGGCGGTACGGCGCGACACGATATCTTCGAGATTCGCGCGGTGCAGAATCCGGTCGAGCGCCATCGCGACATGACGCGCCACCACCAGAAACAGCGCGCGATCTTCCGCGCTATAGATGCGCGAGACATCGTAGACCTGCATCGCGAGCATGCCGAACACTTCGTCGGACGCGTTTTTGAGCGGCGCGCCCATCCAGAACTCGGGCCGGTCGCCGACGCAATAAAAATGCCCTTTCGCTTCGGCGTCGAGCATGCCGGCAGCGTCGATCAGCAACGGCTCGCCGCTCGTCAATACCCTCGCCGTCAACGACAGACGCGCGGGATTCAGGATGTCGAAGTCTTCGGATTCGAGCGCCTGCACGTCGATCACGTCGACGTAGTACGGATACGTGATTTTTCCGTCGGCGGGATCGTACAGCGCGAGATAGAAGTTCTCCGCATCGATCAGCGTCGCGAGCAGACCGTGCACGCGCTTCAGAAATTCGGAGCGATTGCGGATCGAACTCGCCAGATAGGCGATCTCGTACAGCACGCGCTGCGTGTTCTGCGCGCGCGACAGCGCATCGGCTGGTTGTTGCGGCCGGCGCGCGGCGGCAGGCTCGGCAGGCACGCACGCGTCGTCTTTCGCATCGGCCGACATCGCAGCCAACGAGATATTCATCGGATCTCCAAACGGATGCAGCGTGCGCAGTTGTATTCGACCGGCATTGCCCGCGCGTGCTCGCACGCGTCGCGTATGCGTCGCGTATGCATCGCATAGGCACTTCCGGGCACTGTTCTTTGATAACTCGCCGGCGCGGCCAGCGCGACCGGCGCGCTCGGCTCACACCGTCCCTTACGTGTTAACGGCATGTAAGACACTTGCTTTAGAGGCGCGTCACGCATCCGCCAGATGCAATGCCGATGATCCGTGGAGCCAATTTTTTTGTCCAGCTTACACGCGGCGGCTGTTCGTCAGGCGCCTGTCGTCTTGCCGCGCGGGAGCCGTGCGGCACGTCATCGCCCAAGAAAAATCTGCTCATAAGGGCCGTACGGTTTCGGCTGGGACACCGACATGTCGAAATGCGGCGGCGACTCGCAACTGGCCGCGTCGATGCTGCACACGAGCGTGTTCTACAACAAGATCATCGCCGACAAGTTGAAAATGGCGATCTCGTGCAGGGCGTAGACAGCTCGCTTTCGTCGCCACGAAACACGCATCGACATACGCGCCGAACCTCGCGTCGTTCGCGATGTCCGGCGCGCGACCTTTCTGCTACGCTGACCACCATCTTTCTAACGGTAAGCAATTACCGCCTATACCGTAAGCGCCCATTTCGTATTCGGTAAGACGCTTACAATCACATCGTCTACTGTTTGTATGGTTAACACCGATTTATACGTAAACGAACAAAAAGGAACATCGAATCTGTTGTTTTGATTCCTTTCAGAAAATAAGGGACACGCCTCGCCAGTTGCCGCATCCGCAGTCCGTATTCGCACCAAAACAGCGCAGCACCGGAGACGCACTAGAACAAAGGAGAGCGATTTGGTCTTGGAACTGGAGCGGGTGACGGTCGTTTCGGGCGCTCAAACGCATCTGTATGGCGTGGATCTACAACTGGTTCCCGGCGCGATCAACGTGCTGCTCGGGCCCACGCAAGCGGGCAAAACCACGTTGATGCGGGTGATGGCCGGACTCGATCGTCCGGCGTCCGGTCGGGTGCTTGCCGACGGCGTCGACGTCACCGGCGTGAGCGTCCGGCGGCGCAACCTCGCGATGGTCTACCAGCAGTTCATCAACTATCCGGCGATGACCGTGTTCGACAACATCGCGTCGCCGCTAAAGCTGCAAAAAACCCCCGCCGCCGAAATCAGACGCCGCGTTCAGGACGTCGCCGCCAAACTCCATATCGATCATCTGCTGAAACGCCGTCCGGGCGAACTCTCAGGCGGCCAGCAACAGCGTTGCGCGCTCGCGCGGGCGCTGGTCAAACGCTCGTCGCTGGTGCTGCTCGACGAACCGCTGGTCAATCTCGACTACAAGCTGCGCGAGGAATTGCGCGTCGAACTCGCCACGCTGTTCGCGGACGGCAAAACCACTGTCGTCTACGCGACCACGGAGCCGCTCGAAGCGTTGCTGCTCGGCGGCTATACGGCCATCGTCGATCGCGGCCGCGTGCTGCAACACGGTCCGACGCTCGACGTCTACAACGCGCCCGCCAACGTCGATGTCGCCGCCGTCTTCAACGATCCGCCGATGAACATGCTGGTTAGCCAGCTCGGCACCGACGGCACCGCGCGCCTGCCGATCGGCATCGACGTGCCGCTCGAACGGGTCCGCGCAATTGACGCAAGTAACGCAATCCGCACCGGCGACGCCGCCAGACCCGGCGCTGGCGGTACCTGCCGGATCGGTATCCGGCCCGGTCATCTGCGACTCGCGCCGCGCACGCCGCGCTCGGTCGCGGTGCCGTGCCGGCTGGAACTGGCCGAACTGAGCGGCTCCGAAACCTATCTGCATCTGCACACGCGCGACGGCGGCATCGACCTCGTCGCGCAATTGCAAGGCGTCCATCAGATCGATCTGGGCACGCAACTCGACGTGTTTATCGACCCCGACGAGCTGTTCGTATTCGACGCGGACACGGCGTTGCTGTCCGGCCCGGAGGCGAGTCATGGCGCGCATTGAGTTTGAGAATCTCGCGCACGCTTACGCGCCGAACCCCGCTACGCTCGACGATTACGCGCTGCAACCGATGAGCATGGTCTGGGAAGACGGCGGCGCGTACGCGCTGCTCGGGCCGTCGGGATGCGGAAAATCCACGTTGCTCAATATCGTCTCGGGACTCGTCAGGCCATCGGAAGGCCGGGTGCTGTTCGACGGCCGCGACGTCACTGCGATGAGTCCGCGCGAACGCAATATCGCGCAGGTGTTCCAGTTCCCCGTGATCTACGACACGATGAGCGTGTACGACAACCTCGCGTTCCCGCTGCGCAATCGCAAGATGTCGCCGGTTGACGTGAAGCGGCGCGTGCACGAAGTCGCCGAAATACTGGACATGACGCGCGAATTGCCGCGCAAGGCGAGCAATCTGTCGGCGGACGCGAAACAGAAAATCTCGCTCGGACGCGGTCTGGTGCGCAAGGACGTCGCCGCGATCCTGTTCGACGAACCGCTGACCGTGATCGATCCGCATATGAAATGGATCCTGCGGCGTCAGCTCAAGAAAATTCATCAGCAGCTCAAACTGACGCTGATCTACGTGACGCACGATCAGGTCGAAGCGCTGACCTTCGCCGACGAAGTGGTCGTGATGACCAACGGTCGCGTGGTGCAGAAAGGCGACCCGGAAGCGTTGTTCCTGCGGCCCGATCACGCGTTCGTCGGCTATTTCATCGGCAGTCCGGGAATGAATCTGTGTCCCGTCGATCTCGACGACGACGGCGTGACGATCGGCGCGCAACGCGTACCGCTCGACGCCCGCACGCTCGACACGCTCAGACACGCAAACGGCACGCTGACGCTCGGCATCCGTCCGGAATTCGTGCGCGTCGCCGCCGACGGCGAAGCCGGTGCAGTCAAGGCCGACCTGGTGCGCGTACAGCAACTCGGCAACTACCAGTTGCTCACCGCGCAATGCGACGGCCACGTGTTCACCGCCAAGATCGAACCGCATCTGCGGGTCGGCGACGGCCCGGTCTGGTTGAAGCTCGCGACCGCTGAAACGGTCTTTTTCAGCAACGACGAAAGGATCGCGCGATGAACAAGCCAGTGAACCAGAAAGCGTGGCTGCTGGTCGTGCCGGTGTTTATCTGCGTCGCGTTTTCGGCGATTCTGCCGCTGATGACGGTCGTCAACTATTCGGTGCAGGACATCATTAGTCCGACCCAGCATGTGTTCGTCGGCACCGAATGGTTTCGCGCGATCATCAACGACAGCGACCTGCGCGGCGCGCTGGGGCGGCAAATCGTGTTCTCGGCCTGCGTGCTGCTGTTCGAGATTCCGCTCGGCGTCGGGCTCGCGCTGGCAATGCCCGCGTCGGGCTGGCGCGCGTCCGCGTCGCTGGTCGTGCTGGCCATGCCGTTGCTGATTCCGTGGAACGTCGTCGGGACGATCTGGCAGATTTTCGGGCGGCCGGATATCGGTCTGCTCGGCTATACGCTGAACGCGGCGGGCATCGAATACAACTACACGGCCAGCCCGACCGCCGCGTGGGTGACGGTGCTGGTGATGGATATCTGGCACTGGACCCCGCTCGTCGCACTGCTCTGCTACGCCGGGTTGCGCGCGATTCCCGATGCGTTCTATCAGGCCGCGGAAATCGACGGCGCGAGCCGTTTCGCGGTGTTCCGTTATATCGAGCTGCCGAAGATGCGCGGCGTGCTGATGATCGCGGTGCTGCTGCGCTTCATGGACAGCTTCATGATCTATACCGAGCCGTTCGTGCTGACAGGCGGCGGCCCCGGCGACTCCACCACGTTCCTGTCGCAATACCTGACGCAAAAAGCGGTCGGCCAGTTCGATCTCGGACCGGCGGCAGCGTTCTCGCTGATCTACTTCCTGATCATCCTGCTGCTGTGTTTCATCCTCTACAACTGGATGGAACGCGTGGGCAAAGGCGGCCCGGCGACGACCGCCGACGCGCCGTCTCCCGCGCCGGCCGACACCGGAGACGCCCATGCGTAATAACCGCTGGATGCGCGTCGTGGTGCTGTCGGTGTATATCCTGTTCGCGCTGATTCCGCTGTACTGGATGCTGTCGATCTCGCTGCGCACGAACGAAGAAACGATGTCGGCGTTCGCGATCTGGCCGCATCACGTCACCTTCGATAACTACAAGGTGATCTTCACCGATCCGTCGTGGTACTGGGGCTATATCAACTCGATCATCTACGTGCTGATGAACACGGTGATGTCGGTGCTGGTCGCGCTGCCCGCCGCGTACGGATTTTCCCGCTACCGCTTTCTCGGCGACAAGCACATGTTCTTCTGGCTGCTCACCAACCGGATGACGCCGCCCGCCGTGTTCCTGCTGCCGTTTTTCCAGCTCTATTCGAGCGTCGGGCTGATGGACACGTATATCGCGGTTGCGCTCGCGCACATGCTGTTCAACGTGCCGCTCGCGGTGTGGATCCTCGAAGGCTTCATGTCGGGCGTGCCGCGCGAAATCGACGAAACCGCGTACATCGACGGCTATACGTTTCCGGCGTTCTTCGTGAAGATTTTTCTGCCGCTGATCAAGTCGGGCGTCGGCGTGACGGCGTTCTTCTGCTTCATGTTCAGCTGGGTCGAACTGCTGCTCGCGCGCACGCTCACCACCGTCAACGCGAAGCCGATTGCCGCCGTGATGACGCGCACCGTGTCGGCCGCCGGGATGGATTGGGGCGTGCTGTCGGCGGCGGGCGTGCTGACCATCGTGCCCGGCGCGCTCGTCATCTACTTCGTGCGCAATTACATCGCGAAGGGCTTTGCGATGGGGAGAGTCTGATGCTCACGTGGATGTACTGGACCCCTGAAGTGGCGATCTTTTTCGGCTGCGTCGTGGCGATGCTGGCCGGCATGACCGTGTGGGAACTGCGCTCGCCGACCGTCGAGCGCAAAGGTTTCCTGCCGATCGCCACCACACGCGGCGACCGGCTGTTTATCGGCCTGCTGGTCGCCGCGTATCTCAATCTCGCATGGGTCGGCGTCAGCGCGGAAAACGCCAGCGCTTGGCCCGGTTTTGCGGCGTCGATGATCGTATTGCTGATCGTGATGTGGAAAGGCTGATCACGTCTGGCGGATTCACAGCGTTGAGTCCTGAAGGTTTGCGTATCTGGACAGACCGGTTCCGTTGATGCCCCGGGCGGGGCCGGCAGAGGATCCAAGGGGTGCGGAGACACAGGAGAAGACCATGCAACTCAGGAGACGGAGCGTCGCGCTAGCGGTGGCCGGCGTCGTCGCGGCGGGCTTTACGAGCCACGCTGCGATGGCTGGCGCGCCCGAAGCGCAAAAGTGGGTGGATAGCGAATTCCAGCCGAGCACGCTGTCCAGACAGCAGCAGATGGACGAGATGAAATGGTTCATCGACACCGCCGCGAAGCTGAAATCGGCGGGCGTCAAGGAAGTGCACGTCGTGTCGGAAACGCTCGACACGCACATGTACGAATCGAAAACGCTGGCCAAGGCGTTCACCGAAATCACCGGCATTTCGGTCAAGCACGACATCATCCAGGAAGGCGACGTCGTCGAGAAATTGCAGACGTCGATGCAGTCCGGCCAGAGTATCTACGACGGCTGGATTTCGGATTCCGACCTGATCGGCACGCATTATCGCTATGGCGTAATCATGCCGTTGTCCGATTACATGGCGGGCGAAGGCAAGCAATATACGAATCCCGGACTCGATATCAAGGACTTCATCGGCACGAGTTTCACGACCGCGCCCGACAAGAAGCTCTATCAGCTACCCGACCAGCAGTTCGCGAATCTGTACTGGTTCCGCGCCGACTGGTTCGCGCGCAAGGACTTGCAGGACAAGTTCAAGGCGAAGTACGGCTACGAGCTTGGCGTGCCGGTCAACTGGTCCGCGTATGAAGACATCGCCGAATTCTTCACGAACGACGTGAAGACGATCGACGGCGACAAGGTCTACGGTCATATGGACTACGGCAAGAAAGATCCGTCGCTCGGATGGCGCTTCACGGATGCGTGGCTGTCGATGGCGGGCGAAGCGGACAAGGGCATTCCGAACGGCATGCCGGTCGACGAATGGGGCGTTCGCGTGACGCCGGACGGCTGCCATGCGGTCGGCGCGTCGGTCACGCGCGGCGGCGGCACGAACAGCCCGCCCGCCGTGTTCGCCACCACCAAATATATCGACTGGCTGAAAAAGTACGCGCCGCCCGAAGCGTCCGGGATGACCTTCAACGAGGCCGGTCCGGTGCCCGCGCAAGGCAAGATCGCGCAGCAGATCTTCTGGTACAGCGCGTTCACCGCGTCGATGCTGAAGCCGGGCAACGTGACGAATTCGGACGGCACGCCGAAGTGGCGGATGGCGCCGTCGCCGCACGGTCCGTACTGGAAAGACGGCATGCAGAACGGCTATCAGGATGTCGGCTCGTGGACGTTCTTCAAATCGACGCCGCCGAACCAGCGCGCCGCCGCATGGCTGTACGCGCAGTTCGTCACGTCGAAAACGGTGTCGCTGAAAAAATCGATTACCGGTCTCACGTTTATCCGCGATTCCGATATTCATAGCGAGTACTTCACGAAGAACGCCGACAAATACGGCGGCCTGATCGAGTTTTACCGGAGCCCGGCGCGCGTCGCGTGGACGCCGACCGGCAACAACGTGCCGGATTATCCGAAGATGGCGCAGTTGTGGTGGAAGAACGTCGCGACCGCCGTCGCCGGCGAAAAGACGCCGCAAGCCGCAATGGACAACCTGGCCAAGGAAATGGATCAGGTGCTGGCCCGCTTGCAGCGCGCGGGGATGAAGGTGTGCGCACCGGAGTTGAACCCGGAAAGCGATCCCGCGAAATGGCTGTCGGATCAGCACGCGCCGTGGAAGAAACTCGCCAACGAAAAGCCGAAGGGCGAAACGGTCAAGTACGACCAGTTGCTGACCGCGTGGAAGGAAGGTCGCGTGCGGTAACAGCGTTCGTAGCGGGAGCGGAAGCTTCGACGGGCGGCGACGATGCCGCCCGTTTTTTATGACGCCTGTCGCCGCGCGTTCAACCGAACGGCGCGCGATCCTGTTTGCAGACCGTGCCCGCAGGCGGCAACGTGCCGTCGATGAAATACGCGGACTCGGCATCGGCCGCGCATCGGCTGGCATTGAGCAGCGCGGTATGGCCGAAACCATCGACCGTCAGCAGCCGGGCGTCGTGCAACAACGCGGCCATCTTCTGCGACGACGCATACGCGGTCGATGGATCGTAGCGATTGCCGATCACCAGGATCGGCGTCGTCGATGCATTCCACGGGCCGGTGTACGGCGCGGCGGCTTTCACGGACCAGCTCGCACACGGCGCATCGGACCACGCGACCGGCGCAGCGATCGGACCCGCACGCGCCACCGACCACGCGGCGACCTGCGGGAACAGCGTCAGATCGCGCGGATTCGGACTCTCACCGCACTGGATCGCGCTGCCGGCGCCGTCGCTGTCGTATTGCGGGTCGGCGCTCGCATTGGCGGTGGACGGAGCGGGACTTTTCGTATGCGCGACCGGCGAACCGCTGCCCGCAGGATCGCTCGCGTCCCACAGATTTTCGAGCACATCCGCGAGCGCGCTCCAACCGGGAAACTTGTCGACCTGCTGCACGGTGAAGATCCATCCCGACACCAGATTGAGCATCACCGGCGCGGTGAACGGCGCGTCCTGAACGTCCGGCAAGCGCGCCGGATGTGCGGTCAGCCGCTGCGTCAGCGTGTCGAATTTGGCGGTGAGCGCAGCGGCATCCGCGCCGGGATCGGCGAACGCGCATTTCGCACGGCCCGCCGACGCGCACGCGCGGAAAAACTGCGCGAGCGTCTGACTCGTCCCGAGGTCGTTATCGATGCGCTCGCTGGTGCCTTGCAGCGTCGCGTCGGCGAAGTAGCCGGTCGGCTCGACATTGCCGTCGAGCACCATCGCGCGCAGCTTGCCGGGGAACAGGTTCGCGTAGGTTGCGCCGATCAGCGTGCCATACGAAATGCCGAGGTAATTCATCTGCGATTCGCCGCTCGCGCGCCGCAGCGCGTCGAGGTCGCGCGCGGTGTCGGCGGTCGAGACATGTGCGAGCAGCGCACCCGCGCGTCGCTCGCAGGCTTCGTTGAACTGCGTCTGAAGCCGCGCCTGCGACTGCACCTGCGCCGCACCGACCGGATAGCCGTCCGCCATTGTCTTTTTGAACGCGGTTTCGTCGGCGTCGCTGTCGAAGCAGCGCACCGCCGTGCTGCGACCGACGCCGCGCGGGTCCCAGCTGACCAGATCGAAGCGTTCGAGCAACGCGGCCGGAAACAGGCCGATCCACGATGGCATGTCGTCGGTGCCCTTGCCACCGGGGCCGCCC
The DNA here is from genome assembly GCF_028283785.1 of Paraburkholderia sp. Lineage (GTDB taxonomy): Bacteria > Pseudomonadota > Gammaproteobacteria > Burkholderiales > Burkholderiaceae > Paraburkholderia. The sequence continues at coordinate 35,979 of NZ_JAPWKB010000002.1, forward strand.
GGATTGAAGAAGATTGCGCCGAGTCGGCGCGCGGGGTTCGATGCCGGTCGGCGGATCACAGCGAGCTGGATCGTCCGGCCGTCGGGTTTTGCGTAATCTAGCGGCACCGTCGCCGTCGCGCATTCGAACGGCGCGGGCGCGACGGACGGACAGGCGGCCCAGACGAGTCGCGACGGGTGGTTGGTGTGGTCGGTTTGGCCGGTGTGGTCGGTGGGCGTCGTGCATGCTGCGATCAGCGTCGCGGCGAATGTCGCAGCGAATGTCGGCAGGATGCGTGAGAGCCGGAACCGGAGCGTGCGGAAAATCGACGGGAACCTGATGAACGGATGCTTCGATCCTGCCGACTTCACGAAATACGTCATCCAATCCTCGCTAGACATGATTGATGAAGCGGCGCGGGCTACGCGGCCTTGATGCGGAACGGTTGAATCCGGATGGAGCGGCAAAGCGAACGGCGAACAGGCGGCACTGATGCGGATACGCGAACGACGACAACGGCTGGCCGCGAAGGCCGGTCAAACTGGCGCGGCGCCTGAGCGGGCCGCATCGAACGACGCGCATTGAACTGGCCGCGCCCATCCCCAACAAAAACCTTCACCAACCTTTCATTTTTATTTCGGCTCAGGTCAAATGAGATACCCCTCACTTACCACAAGGCCGATATGTCTCCGTTCATGAAAAGCGCTGTCACGCTGGGCAGTTGCATCGGCATTTTCACGCTGGTGATCAGCGTGATCGAAGTTCTCGGCTGACGCGATCCGACCGGCCGTCGTCCGGCCCCGCGCGGTTTGCACGCCGCACCGGACGACGCCACCCGTTCCCCGCCCGCTATCTCGACAGACCGCGCGCATCGATCGGCCAGATCGCCTCGACGCGATCGTCGCGGAAACACACATATTCGTCGTAAAGGTTGACCGTCGGATCGCAATGACCGGGCGGCAAGAGCAGACGCCCACCGACCAGGTTCGTCGTATCCAGCTCCGCTGCTTCCGGCGTTTCACGCGCTTCGAGCATGCCGTGCTCGTCGTTGGCCGACACATAGGTCAGGCGCGGCCCGGACGATCCACGCGCCCACGTCGCGCTGCGCGGCAAACCGGAATCCACCGCGAGTCCTTTCAGACCGACGTCGCAGACCGCCATTCCGCGCCGCGTCGCGCTCATCACCGTCGACAGCACGAACAGACTGTGACGCGAGCGCGCCGGATCCTGCCACGCGTTGTCGCCGTAATCGCCGTCCATAAACAGATACGAGCCGGGCTGCAATTCCGTATAGACGCCACTCGTCGCATCGAACTCGACGGTGCCGGTGCCGCCGCCCGTCACCACGCCGCACCGAATCCCGCGCGCATCGAGCGCCTGCACGAACTGCGCGGCGCGCGCGGCGGTGCGGGCCGCTTCGGTCTTGCGCGCGGTCCAGTCGCGGATATGCTGCGCGCCGCCGTGATAGGCCTGCACGCCGGTAAAGCGCAGCGCCGCGTGCGCGGCGATCGCATCGACCAGTTTCAGCAACGCGTCCGGTTCCGCGACCCCGCATCGATGCTGACCGACATCCACTTCCGGCAAGACATCGATCGTCACGCCGTGCGCGGCGGCGGCGCGCCCGAGCGCGTCGATCTGGCCCGGCGCATCGACGCATACGCTCAATCGCACCGCCGACGCGAGTTCGACGGCCATCGCAATCTTGTCCGCGCCGACGAATTCGTTGCTGATATGGATGCTCGCGATGCCGGCCGCGGCGAACGGATACGCCTCGCTGAGTTTCTGGCAGCACACCCCGACCGCGCCCGCGGCGACCTGCTGCCGCGCAATCGCGCTCGACTTGTGCGCCTTCGCATGCGGCCGCAACGCGACGCCGTGCGCCGCGGCGAACGTCGCCATCGATTGAAGATTCGCGTCGAACGCATCGAGATCGATCAGCAACGACGGCGTGCCGACCGTCGCCAGCGAATCGCCGACGCGCGCGGCGGCAGGAGGAACCAGCGTCATGAGAAACCTTCCGGTCAGTGGGGATAAACAGCGCATCGCGCTGTGCTGCCCGGCGATTCTGTCTCAGGTTTGCGCGCGGATGCAAATCCGTCAGATTTCGGACGGTTGCAGCGCGAACCTTCCGCATTGTTCAGAAAAGCCAAATTGTCATTTCAGTGCGCGCTGGTTTATCCGGAGCGCGTCGGCAGATAGCATCCCATGATCGGTGCGGATCATCCAAAGCATGAAGTCGATGCTGTTCGATGGCGCCGCCGCAGTTCCATCACGCTCATTTCAGGAGGTCAGAATGGACCACACCCGTCACCTCCTTCGTCAGATCGCCGTCCGGCGCCCCGCTGTCGCAACCCGCGCAGATTATTCGCGAGCGAGTGCGCAGCTTCGGTCGGACCCCTGGCGGGGAACCCTGGCCATGCTCGAACGGGCAGCCGTCACCACCCCGTTCGACGATGCCGGTCACGAAGGCAATGCCGCGTCCAGCAAGCAGCCGGCGCGGCCGTCGCTCGACTGGCTCGACGTGCAAGGTATCGCGTCGGCGCGCTTCGAGCACGACACGGCCAACGTCGAACTGACGTTGATCGAACGTCTGAACGAACGCACCGTTTCGATTCGCTGGCACGATGCGACCGGCTGCCATTACGGCGAACAACCGTGGGAAAAGAAAATCGCGCGGAGCCGGGGCGTGTGCCTCGTGTCCGGCAAGACCATCACGCGCGGCGACTGGGTCTACAGCCCGTCCACGCGATCGTCGACGCGTCCCGCCAACGCCGACGCGATGATCTCGGCCGCGGAACTCGACGAAATGAGCGAAGCGGCCGATCCGGCCGTGTGACGACCGGTATCGACCGCTTCGTTTTGTAAAGCCGGGCTTCGTCGAAGCCCGGCTTTTTGCATTCTCCGACCGCTACCGGCACGCCGCGATCGATGCGACTCGCGACCTCCGGCATGCGGTCGTTCGATTACGGACGGCCGTACATCGCATCCCAATCCGCAGCCGACACCGACGGCGACACCGCCTTCTGACGACCCGACTGCGACGATGCACCGGCGACGCCGCCGTATCCGCTGGTCGCGCCGTTTTGCGCGGCTACTTTGGCTTCGGCGGCCTGAATCGCTTCGGGATAGTGGGTGTTGTCGCCATCACCGACGCGGTATCCGGCGTTTTCGAGCTGGACCAGCTCGGCGCGAACCTGAGCGCGCGTGACATGCGAACTGGATTGCGCGAACGACGCAACGGGAGCGACGAAAGCAGCGGCGACGATAACGGCTTGAACGAGCGACTTCATGGTGTTTTACCTCCGGTTTCCTGTTACGAACAGCCCTGTTCGTAACGCAGTGAACCGAGTATAGGTAGGCAGACACTTAAGATTAACGACGCCCGCTGCAAGGCATTGTTATCGGATTCGGGGTTAACCCTGACGCCGAAGACGGGGCCACAGTGCGTCGTCCTGCCACGCGCGTCGCTTCCCGTTTTTTGCAATCTGGATCGACAGACGGGCTTGTCGATACAATTCGCGCGCGGCGAACCCGCAACGATCGCCCTCTCCGCCCACCCGTCGCACCACGCACCAATCAGGAAAACGATGAGCACGACCCAACGCGCGGCAGGTACGCCGCTGGTCGCCCCATCCGGTGATCGCCGGCAACTGCTCGCCACCGTGATCAGCGCATCGCTCGTCACCGGTCTCGAGATGTTCGACTTCACGGTGTTCGGCTATTTCGCAGCGTTGATCGGCGACCGGTTCTTCCCTTCGCACGATCCGATGACGTCACTGCTGCTCGCGGTCGGCACGTTCGGTGTCGGCTTTTTCATGCGGCCGCTCGGCGCGGCGATGATCGGCAGCTATGCCGATCGTGTCGGCCGTCGTGCCGCGATGATCCGCACCACAGCGTTGATGGCGCTCGGCACGGCCGCCGTCGGACTGTGTCCGTCGTTCGCGACGATCGGCGTGGCCGCGCCCGTGATTCTCGTGATCGGACGATCGTTGCAGGGCTTTGCGCTAGGCGGCGACCTCGGCGTCTCGGCGACCCTCGTGATGGAAACCGGACCGGTATCGCGACGCGGTTTCCTGATCAGCTGGCAATTCACCAGCCAGGGCACCGCCGCGCTGCTCGGCGCATCGCTCGGCGTGCTGCTGACCGTCACGATGCCTGCGCCGTCGCTAGCATCGTGGGGCTGGCGGATTCCGTTTGTCGCCGGTTTGCTGATCGCGCCGGCCGGCTGGTGGATTCGCCGCCGACTGATCGACGGCGCGACCGCGCCGCGCCGCATCGCCACGTCACGCACCGGGCGCACGCTGCTCGCGGAACTGCTACGCGATCACCGCAAAACGATGCTGCTCGCGATGCTGATGATGATGGGGCAAACCATCCCCGTCTATGCGCTGGTCTTCTACATGCCGAGTTATATGAGTCGCGTGATGCATATGCCCGCGCTTACCGGCTTCGAAGCGTCCGCGCTGTCCGCGTTGCTGCTGATGGCGATTCCGCCGCTCGCCGGCCTGCTCGCGGACCGGTTGCCGCGCCGCAAGCCGCTCGCGCTGTTCTCGTCGGGATGTACGGCGGTGCTGGTCTACCCGGTGTTTCTGATGATCACGCGCGCCACCACCGTATGGCCGGTGCTGGGTGGCGTCGCGCTGATCAGCGCGCTGGTGGCGATGGGCGCGGGCGTCGTCGCGTTGCTGGTGCTGGAGGCGTTCCCCGCGCACGTGCGCGCGAGCGGCATCGCGATTTCGCACGCGGTGCATGTCGCGCTGTTCGGCGCGACGGCCCAGTTTGCCGTCACCGGCTTGATCAGGATGACCGGCAATCCGATGGCCGCCGCGTGGTACGTCGCGCCCGCGTGCTTCGTGAGTTTCTGCGCGGTCGCGCTGTTCAGGGAACACGCACGACACACCTCCGGTTAACAACGCTTAAGAACTCTAAAAGGACGTTAACCATCACCCTTGCCTATGATCGCTGACGATGCCGCGACGATGTGCCGTACGCGGCGCCGAACCGGTCAACGATCAAACATCGGGAAGGAGGCAAGGATGGAATCCAGAGCGTCGAGCGTCGATATCGGCTTGTTGTATTTGCGGGTCAGCGCGAGCCTGCTCGTGCTGGCGGTTCATGGCTTGCCGAAGGCGATGCACTACGCGAGCCAGGCGGCCGCGATCGAAGATCCGTTTCACCTCGGCAAAACGCTGTCGATGGTCTTTGCGATCTTCGCCGAAGTCGTCTGTCCGCCGCTGATGATCCTCGGCATTTTCACGCGCTTCGCCGCGCTGCCGATCCTGATGGTCACGGTCATCGCGTTGACCGTCGTGCATCGCGACTGGTCACTGGCCGACGGTCAGTTCGCATGGATGCTGCTGATCCTGTTCGGCACCATCGCGATTGCCGGGCCGGGCCGGATTCGCGTGCATGTCGGCGCGCCGCGCAACCCGAGCTTGCTGCGTCGCAAGTCGTAACGCGCCACGCGTCATCACGCGTCACACGCCACGCGACTCACGCGCCCAACAGTCGCTTGAGTCGCGCCTCTTCGAGATCGAGTTCCGATTCGATCCGGTGCAATACCTTGTCCTTGATGCGATTGTCCTCGTGCAGTTGCAGCAGCGCGGTACGCGCCGCCTGTACCGCACGCAGTCCCAGATTGAGCCGCGTCAGCCGCAGATGCACGAGGTTCTCGCCGCCCGAATGCGCCCGCGCGTTACTGTCGACGCGGTACGTGTATTCGTCGATCAGCCGCAGCACGACGTCTTCGTTACCCTTGCATTGCGCGAGATCGATCTGCCGCAACGCGTCGAGCGCGGCCTGGAACGTGTACGAACGCGCCTGATATTGCGTCATGTATTTCGACTCGCCCGCCGTGCGGACATCGCGAAATCCGACGCGACGCGCCAGCGGCGCGAGCGTCAATCCTTGCACCACGACCGTCACGAAGATCACCGCGAAGGTCGAGAAAATCAGCAGGTGGCGGTCGGCCAGCGACTCGGGCAATGCCAGCGCCGCCGCGAGACTCACGACCCCGCGCATGCCCGCCCAACCGAGAATCGTCGCCTGTTTCAGGTCGGTTCGCGCATGCGTGCCGCGCACCCGTGCGAGCAGTTGCTCGGGTAACAGGATTGCCGCCATCACCCAGACGATCCGCGCGACGATCACTACCGCGACGGTCGCGCCGGCCACCTGCCATACCTGTTCGGGCAGCCACCACGTGAACGTGTGCCCGGCGCCGAGACTCGCCAGCGTGCCGCGCAGCGACAGGCCGATCAGGATAAACACCAGCGCTTCGAGCACGAACACCACCACGTCCCATGTGCCGGTGATTTTCAGCCGAGTGGTCGCGTCGAAGGTCTTGTGCTGACACAGTCCGACGATCAGTCCGCACACCACCACCGACAGCACGCCCGAACCATGCAGCCGCTCGCCGAGCAGATAGGCAGCCCACGCGGCGAGGAAGGTCAGCACGACGGCCAGATGCGTATCTTCGAGCCACGTCACCAGACGGATCGTCACCCAGCCGGTGACGCCGCCCGTCACCACGCCGATCAACGACAGCATCGAAAACGTGACGGCGGCATCGCTCGCGCTGAAAGTGCCGGCTGCCAGCGCGGCCACCGCGAAGCGATAGATCACGAGGCCCGACGCGTCGTTGACGAGACTCTCGCCTTCGAGCACGGTAATCAGCCGTTCGGGTAGCGGCAATTTGCCGAGCAGCGCTTTCGCGGCCACTGCGTCGGGCGGCGACACGATTGCGCCGAGCGCGGCGCACGCGGCCCACGACAGTTGCGGATCGATCCAGTGCGCGACGCACGCGACGCTCGCCGTGGTGAAGATCACCGAGCCTAGCGCCAGCGATGCAATCGGCGCGGTCTCGCGACGAAAATCGCGCCATGCCGTATAGAACGCGCCCGACATCAGCAGCGGCGGAATCAGCACGACCATGATGACGTCGGGATCGAGTTCGACGACAGGCGCGTCGGTCGCGAAACCGATCGCCGCGCCGCCAACCAGCAATACCGCAGCGGACGGCAGATTGAACCGGCTCGCGATCAGCGACAACACGCACGCGCCCAGCAGGACAAGCAGCAGGTCCTGGAAAAATACGATGTGATTCATTGAAGAGCGCTCAAAAATTGCGAACGCGGCTGGCCGTTCCAGCGACGCGATCCTGCTTTCGAGACTGTAAAGCGCAATGTGCGGACGGGTCGCTTAAGTGTGCAATCGGGCGCGGGCCGCTCACGCTGGAAAAGGTGAGCCGTCGTTGTGAACGAGGCGACCGTCGGTGCAGGTGGTCAGATCGAGCGGCTGACGCGATCCCACTTCCAGATAAACCGCTTCGATATTGCCGCGCGGAACATCGCACGCCGCACGCCTAGCGAAACGCGTAAGCGATGCCGACGCCATACGTGATCTGGTTGCGCGTACCGCGCTGAGACACGATCGGACTGTCGGCGGCGGCGCCCGTCAGACGCTGGTAGTAGATCATCGCACCGCCGAACCAGCTGCGGTCGATCCGGTACACGAGCGCCAGCCAGCTCGTCACCTGTTCGAGCCCGCCGCCGGGGCTGAACGCGGGCAGTCCGCTACGCGCGGAATCGTCGGCGGTGACGCCGAAGTAGGTCTGGTTGAAACCGCTGCTGACCCAGGTTGCGCCGAGTCCCGCACCGGCGAACACGCGCATGCCGAGCGGCACCCATGCGCTGCCGTTCAGCGCGACATGCGCGCCCGTATACACCGCGCCCGCGTTGGTCAACACGGTCAGCGCCGCGCGCAGCCGGAACGGCAACGCGCCGCCATGATCGTATTCGTAGCCGACGTAGCCGCCGCCTTCGACGGTCGTGCTGACGTCGTGAATCTGCGAGACGACGGGATCGTCCACATGCTTGCGCCCGAGCCGCAACGACAGCGCCGGGCCCCATTGCAGTCCGGTCAGCGCGCCGAAGTCGTACTGCACATACGGCCCGTACCATTCGAGCAGATGACCGGTCGACGTGACGTAGCGCATGCCCGGCACCGCGCCCAGCATCCGGTCCGACGCGCCCGCGTAACTGGACGTCGAGCCGATCCCGCCGCCGACCAGATTCGGCAGCGTCGTCGGCAGATCGACGGTCGCGGCCGACGCCACGTGTGTCGCGAGACCGCATCCCGCTATCAGCACGATGCCCGCGCCACGGCGCACCCTTCGCGTGGACGGTTTCATCGCGTCACTTCACTTCGACGCCATCGCGCGTCACGGCGGCGGCTGCGGCGGCAAGGAACACCGCGTTGATCGAATCGCCGACTTTCAGCCCGTCGAGCGACACGTCCGGCACGACGTCGAATTCCTCGGTGCGATCGGGCCCGCGCAGCGTCACCTTGTGATGTTTGCGGTCGATCTTCTGCACCGTCGCGACCACTTCGACCTTGCGTGCCGTCGTCACCACACCGTCGGACGCGGGCCGCGTCACTTCGGTTTCGACACGCGAACGGATGCCGCTCGTCTGGATCTTCTCCGCGCGCACGAGAATCGCGTTCTGATACGCGATATCGACGGTATCGCCGACGCGCAGCTTCGATACGTCGGCGACTTCCGGCCGCACTTCCATCACCGCGACATTGCCGCGCGGACCGCGTAGCGTGACGCTGTTGGTCGCGGCATCGACGCCGACGATCTGCGCCTGGATGTGCATCAGCATCGCTCGCGCGAGCGGTTGCTGTGCGTGCGCGCCGGGGATGCTCGCGAGACTCAAGCTGGTCGCGACGGTCACCCCGACGATCGCGCGTTTTACGGTGTCGAATCGGTTCATGCGTTTCTCCAGTGCGTCGGGTGTAGCGTGCCGGTCAGCGGCCCGCCTGCGCGACGAGGCGCTTGCCCGCCGCATGTTCGATGTCGTTGTGATGCCGTTCCGGCGGCGTGTCGGGCGCATGTCGCGCCGCCTGTTCGTAGACGCGCGTGCGCGCGATATCCACCAGCAACCGTTGCTCTTTCAGGCTTGCGTTGCGGTAGCGCGGATCGCCGGCAATCGCCGTGTATTCGGCCAGATGATGCCGCTTGAAACGCCGGAAGAATTCCGGCCCCGGCAAGCCGTTATCGCGCGACAGCAACGCGCCGTAATCGGCGTCGTGTCCCCCCGGCAGGTGTTCGAGCACCGCGTCGAGCAGCGCGTAACGATGCGTGAGCGCCATCGTGCGTGGAAAGATCGCGTGAAAGCGGGTGTACGGCAGCACGTGCCGGCTTCTTGCTGCATGCAGAAGCAATCCGGTCAGTCGCGCTGTCAATTGTTCGTCCATTTGCGTTCTCCCGGTGAGTGAACGATGCGGCGGCCTGTGCCGTCCGCTGGTTTCCGGCCGTCCTGAACTGGGTGTTGCATCAACGCGGCGGCGACACGACGACGTACTGCACCGTCGTGCCGACGTATTGCGGCATGTACCAGTACGTGCCGCATTGCTGGTACGCGACGCCGTTGACGACGATGCTCGAACAGCCTGTCGGCAGCATCGCGACCGTCGAGCCGATCACCACCGCCGTCGTCACACCGACCGCCACGCCGACCGCGACCGGATCGACGTACCAGCCGTGGTCGTCGTCGTGGTGATGGTGATCGTCGTCGTGATGGTCGTCGTGGTGACCGTCGTCGTGATGATCGTCGCCGCCGTGGTGGTCGTCGCCGCCGTGGTGATCGTCGCCGCCGTTGTGGTCGCCTCCGCCGTTGTGGTCGCCTCCGCCGTTGTGACTGCCGCCACCACCGCCGTTCTGACCACCACCGCCGTTATGACTGCCACCGCCACCGCCATCGTGGCTGTGATCGCCGCCACCGCCACCGCCACCGCCCGATCCGTTGCTATGTCCTACCGAGCCCGGTGCGCCGCCATGACTGCCGCCCGGCGCGCCGCCGGAAAAACCGCCCGGATGCTGCCCGCCCTGCGCGCCGCCGACGCCACCGCCACCGCCGCGAAAGCCTTGCGGGCCGCCGCCTCCGCCGCCGCCGCGAAACCCGCCACCGCCGCCGCCCGCGCCGTGCACGCTAGTACGCGCGCCGCCACGAAAGCCGAATGCATCGGCATCGGTCGATACGACCAGCAACGCGCCGACCATGCCCGCCACCGCGATTCTGTTGACTCGCTTCATCATTCCCCCTGCTGATACGGCGACTGCGCCACGGGCCGCATCGGAACCGCATGCGCATCCGCGGGCGGGCGATAGGAGAACGTCGAAGCCGCGAAATCCGGATTCACCTTCCAGTGATACGTGACGACATGGCGCGGTCGCGCGTCCTGTGTCGTATCCACGATCGCCATCCGGCACGGCAACGGATGCGTGCCGCTTTGCAACCACAGTTCCCAGTCCACGCCGTTCTGCTGGAACGCGTAGTGATTGCACCAGCGTGAGTCGATTTTTTCGAGGCCGATAAACAGCGCCGACGTCAACGCCGCATCGTCGACCTTGCCGTTGCCCCAATAGAACAGATCGGCCAGCGGCACCTCGATGTTGTAGACGGTCGATAGTTCGCGAACCAGTCCGTCGAGTGTCGGCGGTGCCGGATTTCTCGAGTAATAGCGATTGCCGGTATTGAAGATCGTGAACGCGCGACCGTCGTACACCAGGCCTCGCGCGCCGCGCGCGCCGTAGATTTCCGCGTGCAGACGATCGGGCCGCGCGACTTTCAGCACGGTCCGGTGCAGGAAGCTGACGGTCTGTCCGCTGTCGAGCACCGCGTCGGTGGCGCTGTTCGCATCGACTTCGAAGCGCGCCATCGAGCGCAGATAGACGCCCATCGCATTTAACGCATCGAGCGCCTGCTTTTGCCGTTCGGGCGCGGGTGTCGCGGGTGTCGCCGACGCAGCCATCGCCGACGATGCCGCGCCGACCGCCGGCGCCGCCGTCTGCGCGATCGCATCGGTGGCGCAGAACGCACCCGACGCGACTGCCAACGTCACGGCCAGTCTCCCAGATGCGCGAATCGCGGACGCGAGCCGCCACGCGCCCCGGCGTCTGCGGTCATCCGGAGAACACGGCGAACACGGCCAATACGGTGAAAATGGCTTCACGGCGTCTCCCGTCACTCGAATGTCGCGCTGATCGATAACTGCACCGCATTGCCTTTCGGACGACGGCTCGCTTCGAATTCGTTGACCCATCGCAGCGCCGCCGACACCGGCGTCTTGCTGATCTTGCCGGACCACGTGACCATCGGTCCGATGCCGACCGAGTGCCCTTTCGCGCCGCCGGTGACGTCGGCGATGCCGCCCGAATCTTCGCTGATCTGCTGGATATACCCACCGACCACACCGACGCCCCAACCGTTCGTAAAGCGCTTCAGCGCCAGCAGATCGAGCACGCTGACCGGTGCGTTGTGGTATTGCGTCTTGTCGTTCGCGGTGTAGAACTCGAGCCCGTAGTTCAGCGTCAACTCGATTCCCTGCGACGGAATCAGGTGTGTAAACGCGATGGTCGGCGTGAACGTCCACGTGTTCTGCCCCGCGTTGGCGAGACGGCCGCTGCTGTATGCGCCGGTCGGCGCGTAGATCTGCACGCTCAACGCAACGTGATCGGTTTTCGAAAAGTGATAACCGGCCACGACCGGCGAGAAGAAAATATCGGCGAACTGGATGCCGTGATCGTCCCGCAGCAGACCATTGAAACTCGACGCGTTGGTGTATTGCACCGGCACGCCGAAACTCGATGCGAAATTCCAGCCGCCCGCCGTGATGCCCCAGGTCCTCACCAGATTCGCGATGTTGTAGACCACCTGCTCGTTCAGACCTGCGGTCACGCGTCCCGCCACCGGCAGCACTTTCGACGCGCCGATCGACCCCTGGTAATAGATCGTCGAGAACGACGCGATCCAGTCCGAAGTGGGCGGCACGATCCCGCCGTACGGCATCGCCTGCTGACCGGTGATCGGCCTGCCGACGCCGCCTTCCGTCGCCGCTGCCAGTTGCGGCACGGCAATCAGGACGACGCCGCCCCATACCGCGCCGCCCACCACCGACGCCTGCACCCTGCGATTCGCTTTGCCCACGACGCCCTCCATCGGATTTCGCTGACGCGGCCCTGCGGCCTTCACGCCCGCGATTGATCGTTATTGCACCGAATACCCTTTGCCCTGCATGCACGCGCCGTACGCGCGCCAATAGAGGTTCATCGTCGATTGCTGGCTGACCTGCGCCGATTCCGCCTGCGCGGCGTGTTGCCTGCGGCTGCGCGCGCCGCCCGCCAGCGCGCCCGCCGTGGCGCCGACCGCCGCGCCGTGACCCGCATCGTTGTGGCTCACGTCGCCGATAATCGCGCCCGCCGCCGCGCCGCGAGCCGCACCGCCGACGCGTGCGCCGGTCGGTCCCATCGGCGGTGGCGGCGCCGCGGCGACCACCGCCGGATCGACGCCGGTGTTCTGCTTCGCCCACGCGTAGCACGCGCCGTCGTCGGACGCCTGGCGCTCCGGGCTTTGTCCGTGGGACGGATAAATCGCGGGCTTTTGCGCCCACGCGATGCCGCCGGGCACACCCATCACGCCGACGCCCGCCAATCCAATCACCAGAATCTTGCGCAACATTTCGGGTACTCCTCTGAAAAGCGGCTCGCTGAATGCGTCCGGTGCGGCTCAGCGCGACTGAGTGAAACCGCGCACAACCAAACCGACCCACGCGCCACGGGATGTCACCGTTTCTGCGGCTCGGGAAAATGCCACGACCCATCGAATACCGACGGTTCCGGCCCATAGATACGCGCGATCACGTCGTAAGCGCCTTCGGGTGCGGGCAACCAGTTCGACACTTTGTCCGCGCCCGGCGACGCGTGCTGCACGTAGATATCGAGCGATCCGTCGGCGGCATATTTGAGGCCCCTGGTCCGGTCGCCGATCGAATACCGGTTGATCGGATTGGCTACCAGATGACGCGCGGGCAAGTCGTACATCGTCATCGACCAGAAGAATTTCGCGGGCGGCAGGTCTTTCTTGTCGAAGTGAATCACGTACGACTGCGCGCCGGTCAGTGGCTGGTGCTGCGCATCGACGCGCGTCCCGACATAGACCGCCTCGTCTTTCGTGTTGCCGTAAATGCCCATCGCCGCCGCAACCGCGCGCGTCAGATAGTTGTCTTTCAGGTCTTGCCGCGAGCCGAACAGATCGTATGAACTGGTGGTGTGCTTGACCGCTTCGGCGAGCGCCGCCTTTGCATCGGCGACCCCGCCTTCGAGCGCTTCACGCTGCGCCGGCGACAGCGCCGCCGCATCGAACGGCTTGCCCGGCGCAATGCCGATCTTCGCGAAGCGCTGCATCAATTCCGTCTCCGACGGCACCGGCGGTTGCGCAAACTGCAACAGGAAATTCAGATATCCGATGAAGTCGATCGACGTTGCGCGCGCTTCGTCCCACTTCGGAAAATGCAGCGGCGGCAACGCAGCAGGCGGCGCGCGATGGGCGTACGCCGACAAAGGCTGCAACCTGTAGCCTTTTTGGATTGCCTGCACGTTCCTGACGTCGGATTGTCCGTCGAGCGCGGTGCGTCCCAAGGTCACGATCAGGTCGGTTTCGGACCGGAATACCTTGTCGATGCCCTTCGGCGTCTCGCCGTGCCAGTGCGGTCCGGCGAACAGGTAATGACCCGCGCCGTCACCGGTCGAACGCGAACCGACATACGCGAAGTTGTACGTGAACAGATCGATCCATTGCATCACGTAGTAGCGCTTGTCCTTGATCGCCGGCACGCTCAATACCCACGGTTCGCGCCGCAAATCGAGCCACGCCCACGAATACGGCGTGTCGTTGTTCGGCGTGACGATTTCCTTGTTTTCCGGGCCGTACGGCTGCGAGTAATGGCGGAATTTGCCAAAGCCGCCCACATACGATTTCGACTTCGAATCGACCACCTGCTCGTAGAGCGTCTTGTAGTTGAACAGCATCGGATACGCGTAGATAAACGCGTCTTTCGCGATGCCGCGCGCTTCGTCGGGCGTCGCGGCGATCGCATCCGGCGCAGCGCCGCTAGCCGTTTGTGCGAGCAACGGTGGAGTAGCGTGGTACACGACGGTGCCCAGCAGCAGCGAGACGGCACAGGTGGCGATGCGGAAATTCATGAGTAGCGCTCCCGAATGCAGCGTGGATGTCCCTACGCTCGCGGTGGCATGACGTTATTTGCCGAACGTCATGTTCAGCCCAGCGAAAATCTGCCAGCGCGGCACGCCCGCACCGGAATGCGCGACCGAATACTGCGGTTCGATAAACGCGTTGTAGATCGTCGAACCGCCCTTCCATGCCTTGCCTGCGCCGAGCCCGACGGGAATGTAGTAATTGCCGCGTTGCAGATCGAAGGTCCAGATGCCGGTCGAACGGATGTACCAGCCGTCGGGCAGGTTGAAGATGCCGAACGGTTGCGCCGTCAACGACTGCACGGTGGGGCGGCTGCTTTGCCCCGCAAACGAGTGTTGCCATTGCACCAGCGCGCCGATCAACCGCGCCTTGTTCGCGTTGACCAGCACGGCCGCGAGGCCGGCCTGCCACTTGCCCGTACCCAGCGCGGGATCGGTCGCGGTGGGGAGCGTCACCAGCGGACCGATGCCGATCTGCGTGCCACTGTCGCTCAACAGGAAAATATCGAACAGGTTGATGTCGCCGAGCCCGGTCGTGTAACCGCCGGCCGGATCGGGCCGCGTGCTCACCGGCAACGTGCCCCGCACGATTTGCGGCACCGGCACGAGGCCCGGACCGACCGGAATGGTCGGTCGCAACAGGAAATCGTTGGTGTGCGCGCTCGCGCCGAATACGTCCGGAACGAAATAATTCTGCACATTAAATGATGCAGCGAGATTCAACGGGTTATTACTTTTATTGGCATTTTCAGCGGCACTCTGCGCATGCGCATTCTCGTAAATTATCGATGTCAACACGGCACTGATAATCGTCTGCTTAATTAAAACCACTCTGAGCACGTCACTCTCCCGCCATATTCAAACGGACAATCCTCATTCAGGCGCATGGACCAACGGTGAAACGATTGATGCGAGTCACGTGATGACGCGACTGTCCCGTAGCCGTGTCGCTTTAGCGAGACGGCCGACACGAACAGGTTTCGTTCGGTTTCAAGGGGCGCGACCGGATTGGGTCGCAGCAAATATCGTCGTTTCAAACAGACGATTACAGAACATTACAGACGATAGATAACATACAAACAAAAATCAAGCGAACCGTCATCGCGCAGAAAGGATCGCAACGGCGAATTTGATTATTTCCCGAATCGACACACGATACGACGACACGGCGCCACGCCATAGTTCACGGATGCTTTCAAATCAAGTCCGTTTTTTTAGTGACGTAAATTCACATTTTCGAAAAAAACATTTATTAGTAACGCTTACCCCTCGCCTTTCGAATCCGGTACGCATCGATTCGCTGCGCACCGTTAAATCGGCCTGGTCGTCCGACAGACTGACGGGTAAAACCATGCCACCTCGAACAGACGAACTGCCGAGCGTCGTGCGCCGAATGTCCGCCGGACGGATGCTCGCGGATGGCGCGAGCGTTGCCGAAGTGGCCGACGCGCTCAGGTTGTCGATGCAGACCGTACGACGCTACAAGGTGATCGTCGATCAAGGCGGGCTCGACGCGCTCAAGCAGATGAGCGTGGGCGGACGCGCATCTGCACTTGACGACACCGCGCTTCAGTGGCTCGCCGCCGCGTTGCGCGGCTCGGCCCGCGAGCACGGCTATCCGTCCGACGCGTGGACCAACGCGCGAGTCCGCGAGCTGATCGCGACACGCTTCGGTGCACACTATTCGCGGGTTCACACGTGGCAGATCGTCACCAACCTCGGACTCGGCGACCGTTTGTCGAAATCGACGAAGTAGTTTCTTTAAGCTTTGTTAAACACTAGCGCGACCCGATGCACGCCCAATAAAAAATGCCGGCGCCAGGAAACCTGGCGCCGGCATTGTCGAACGATGGGCCCTTAGAAACCGAGACTGGACAACAGATCGTCGACTTCGGCCTGATCGGTCACCACAGCCGGTGCATCCTCTTCCGCGGCGACCACGACCACAGGTGCGGCGATTTCCGCGAATTCCGTTGCGACACGCTGCGCGAACAGCGCACGACGTTCAGGCGTCACGCTATCGGTCAACAGATCCGCAAGTTGACGCTCGAGCGACTGCACCAGCTCCGACACTTTGCGCAACACCTGTCCCGTCAAATCCTGGAAGCTCTGCGCCACCAGCACTTCCGTCAACTGCGCGTTCGCCGCGCCGGTTTCATCCGGCATGGCCCGCACGAAGCGCCGCGTATCCGTCAGCAAACCCGCCAACGATTCGCGCGTAAAACCGTCGTGCTCGACCGCATCCCAGCGCTGCGTCAGTGCATCCGAGCGCTTGCCGAGTTGATCGAGTGCCGGACGGGCCGTGTCCACGGCATTGAGCGTACGCGTGGCCGCATCTTCGGAGACCTTCTCGACATATTCGAGGCGACTCGCGAGATCGGGCACCGCTGCGAGCGTTGCGCGAATTTCGCTATCCA
Organism: Paraburkholderia sp.; assembly: GCF_028283785.1. Lineage (GTDB taxonomy): Bacteria > Pseudomonadota > Gammaproteobacteria > Burkholderiales > Burkholderiaceae > Paraburkholderia. Next base: position 52,431 of record NZ_JAPWKB010000002.1, read on the forward strand.
GACCGAGCGCCTGCAACGATTCATAAAGCGAGCGCGTAATAAGCGCCACTTTGGCAAGCACTTCGTTTTCGTCCGGCGCGGACAACGCGGATTGCTCCGTGCTCTCCGGCTCCACACTTTCTTTTGCTAAGGACGTCTGCTTGACATCGCTCACATTAGCCTCCTGACGGCGCGACCTTTTGAAGGATGCGAGTGATCTTCTCGCTTAACGTTTCTGCTGTAAAAGGCTTGACGATGTAACCGTTCGCACCCGCTTGCGCCGCTGCCACGACGTTCTCTTTCTTGGCTTCCGCCGTCACCATCAACACCGGCAACGACTTCAACTGATCGTCCGCGCGAATTGCCTTCAGCAGTGCCAGCCCGTCCATATTGGGCATGTTCCAGTCGCTCAGCACGAAACCGTATTGCCCTTCGTTCAGATGCTGCAATGCTTCAGCGCCGTCGCTTGCTTCGCCTATGTTATTGAAACCCAACTGGCGCAACAGGCTGATGATGATCTGCCGCATCGTCGGAAAATCGTCTACTACAAGAATCTTTAGTTTCGTGTCCACTTGCAACTTCTTCGAGCCCCGCCAGGAGGTGGGCACGCTCGCGCTATAAAACAAAGGAGCGCGGATTTTACTCTTGGCGTGTCAACACCGTCGTCGAGAATCGCTTACACGCGGTTAACGCTAACGTGGCCTGACGGAAAAAGTTACGTCTTGCACGGTGTTGCCCGCACTCGCATGCGCGATGGAAGCGCTACCGCTTCGCGCGCTCGCGGGCGAGAGCATGCTGTCTATCGTCAATGCGTGCGGCCCGGTCGTTGCGATCTCGACTGGCAACACGTCGATGACGTCGGCGGCGTGTACTTCGCGTGCCACTTCCGGCATCGCTCGCATAAAGGCAATCGCGTTCACATCGTCGCGCACATTCGCACGTTCGCGAGTGCGCCGCGCAGCGCGCGCGCGCCGATGATCGCTCGATGCGGCAGTCCATACCGGCACCTGACGCCCGCGCGCCTCGACCGACGCCAGCAACACGCCCAGCATCGGCAACGACAGCAACATCGTCGCGAATTTGAACATGCCGGTTTTGAGCGGTGCTTTCGACGCCCACGCCGAATACGTCACGGCGAAGATCAGATACGCGAAACCTGCGGGCGCGTCGGCGAGATCTTCCGCGCCGATGAATCGCGCAACCGGCATCGGGAAGATCAACGCGTAGAGAACCACGCTCGCGAGTGCATAAGGCACCAGTTGCGTGATGAGTCGTTTCGCGTACAGCACGTTGTAGAGCAGCCACAGCGCGAGCGCAATCACGAACGGCGGAAATACGGCGACCACGGAAGCCAGCGCCAGCGTCGCGAGTGCACTGCCGATGCCGCGCCGCAAATGTCCTTCCGACGCGACGAAGTAAATCATGTATCCGCTCGCGAGCACGGCGACGCTCAGAAAGAAGCGCCACGGCGACGAGTGCCCGGTTGGCGCAAGCGAAATCCGAAGCACGAGTAGCGCCACGAAAGCCGACAGGTACGCAACAAATCGCGTAGTTGAAAAACGATTCCCCATGATGCCCCTTGTATCAGGCAGCGTCCGGCGGGGGTTCTATTCATCAACCCTTCTCTGCCGTGCTTGCCATCGTCTGTCGCCCCTTCGAAGGGCTCGGCGCGGTAGTTCTGGTCTCGCGCCCATGCTTCGCTTAACGGCTTTCCAGCCTCGATCTTTAGCCGGGGGTCGAAAGAAATGCGTCGTAAGAATTCTGTTCCTCGGTTGTCGCTCGATTACGCCAAAACCCAGGTAAAAAATGCGCTACTCAAAACGCGGGATTGACGGGCAAAAACCATGTTGTCCGTCGCTTAGAAATGCAATGCGCGCACCGATAATTTCATCATCGACGGAGCGGTAAAAAAGGGGACGCATGGTCCAGTGTTCTCACCGAGTCCGCGCATATCTTGGCCGGGATCCGGCCTGCTTTTGGAAGTCGCTGATGAAACCGGGAAAGAAAACGTTTTGGGCCAGACACGGCCGCTCGCTAGCGGTAGGTGTACTCGCTACGGCCGTCATCGCATTGAGTGGATTTGCGATGTGGCATTACGAGCAGGCCAACGCGCAAGTCGCGCCGGAATTGACCGGCATTGCCAGCGAAATGCGCAGCGACGCAACGCCGTGGACCCATCAGGAAAAGGACGCGTCGGGCATGATGCGCGACATGCGCGACGCGAAAGTGACTGCGATCGGTGTCAGTCCGAACGCGATTCTGGTTTCCACGCGCGACGGCTCGAAGTACTTCGTCACCGACAGCAACGCGACGTTTTCGCATGCGCTGCTGCTGGGCGATGTGCGCGCGGACAAGCGCGCCGCATATCAACTCGTATGGTTGCCGAATACCGATCTGCCTGCAAGCGGCTCGAAATGGATGTCGTTATTCGAACGGATTCGCGACCTCGTCAGTCTGCTGTTCCCGCTGCTTCTGATCGGCGGACTGTTCTGGTTCATGCGACGCGAAATGAAAGGCGGCGCAAAACTGTTGAGTAAATCGCCCGCATTCTGTTTCGACGACGTGATCGGCGCAGGCGAAGCGAAGGCCGCGCTGGCGGATATCCAGTCCTATCTGACGGACCCGAAACAGTTCTCCGAAATGGGTGTGCGCGCACCTTGCGGGATCTTGATGGTCGGCGGACCCGGCGTCGGTAAAACGCGCCTCGCGCAAGCACTCGCAGGCGAATGCGGCGCTAACTTCATTTCGATTACCGGCAGCTATTTCAGCGCGAAGTACTACGGCGTCGGTATTCAGAAGGTCAAACATCTGTTCGAACTGGCGCGCAAGAATGCGCCCACGGTGATCTTTATCGACGAAGCCGACGGGCTCGCGAAGCGCACCGACACCGGTGGCGGACCGGTCGAGGCCGAGAGCAACCGCATCATCAACCAGTTGCTGGCGGAAATGGACGGCTTCGAATCGAACGAAGGCGTGATCATCGTCGCGGCGACCAATCACCCTGACAACCTCGACGAAGCATTGCGCCGTCCGGGACGTTTCGACCGCACGGTCCAAGTGCGTCTGCCCGATGTCGAAGATCGCGCGAAGATTTTCCGCTTCTATGCCGACAAGCTGAAATCGAAAGCGAAGGATGTCGACTATCACCAGCTTGCACGCCTGACCACCGGACTGTCGCCCGCTACGCTGTCGATGGTCGTGAATCAGGCCGGACTGGTCGCACGAAAATCCGGCGATACGATCGTCGCATCGAAGCACTTTCTCGAAGCGATCAAGATTGCGCGGATCGGCGATGTCAGCGGCGCGGAGCGTGCGCTAAACGAAGACGAGCGCACGCGTATTGCCGTGCATGAAGCCGGTCATGGGCTCGTCGCCGCGTTGCTGGAAACCGGGGTGCTGGAAGAAGTCACGATTCTGCCGCGCGGCGGCGCACTCGGTGTTGCGTTGATCACGAAGATGCAGGACAAGCACCTGTATCGCGAATCCGAAATGCGCAACGAGATTCAGGTGTTGCTTGGCGGACGCAATGCCGAACTGCTTACGTTCTCGGAAGCGTCGAGCGGCGCTGCTCAGGATTTGCAGGAAGCATCGCGGATCAGCCTCGACATGGTTTCGAAGTTCGGCTTCAACCGCGACGGCAATCTGTTCAGCCTTGCCGCATTGCCTGCGCAACATGCGGGCTTGCAGATGAAAGCATCGATCGAGCATGCAAACGTGCTGCTCAAGGAATTGAACGACGAGTGCTACCAGTTGCTCGACGAATACGCGCCGGTGCTCAAGGCGATTGCCGATCAGTTGCTCGAACAGGAAACGGTGCCGGGCGAAACCGTGTACCGGTTGATCAAAAAGCATCGCGGCGCGCTTAAGATCGCGCATGAACCGGTAGCCGCTTAAGCACGCTTAAATACGCGTGGCGGACCTCACCCGCTACGCGGCAACCGACTCGACACTCGCGGCCGCGTTGACGCGCGCCGCGACGATTGCATCCACGATGAATTGCGCATCGCGCGCAACGCCGGAGAAGCGCCCGGAACCCCACGTGTGCAGCCACGGCAAGCCAACGAAGTAGAGCCCCGGCAAGTTGGTGATGCCGCGCGTATGCGCCGGATAGCCGCGCCCGTTAAAGACGGGTGCATCGAGCCAGTGGAAGTCAGGCGTAAAACCGATGCACCAGACTACCGACGTAATGCCACTTGCATCGAGCGCGAGCGTGCTGCGCTCATGCGGCGGATTCCACACCGGTTCATAACGTTCACCTGCCGGCGCATCGATGCCATTTCTTTCGATAAAGCTGTCGATGCTTGCGTTGATACGGTTATAGGTTTCGTCGGCGTCGTCGAGATTGGCGGTGAGATTCGGCTTGAAGTGCAATACGCCATCGCGTAGATCGTCGAGACGTCCGTATAGCGCCATCCCCTCCTGCGCGAATTTTCGCAAATCGATATCCCGTCCGCCGTCGCGACCGGTGACGTAGTGATTGGTATTGTCACGCACGCCTTCGCGCAACGGATGCTGTTCGACGGGCATGTCGTAATAGCGCATCTCCGCAAGCCAATCGACCACGTCGCGCCCGCGATAAAAGCGCGCGCAGCGTGGCGCCTCGCCCACCGCAAGCACGACTTTTCTGCCGGCCAGATGCAGGTCTTCCGCGATCTGTGCGCCCGATTGCCCTGAGCCGACTACCAGCACCGCGCCTTCCGGCAATGCGTCGGGATTGCGATAGGCGGACGACTGAATCTGCACGATATGCGCGGGCAGACGTTCCGCCATACGTGGCACGATAGGCGTGTGATAGCCGCCCGATGCGACAATCATGTGATCCGCCGTAAACGTTCCGGACGCGGTATCGACCACATACCGGCCGTGTGAGTCGCGCGTCACGCGATGCACGGCGGTGTGCTCGATAACCGGCGCATCGAGCTTCGCGATAAAGCCGTCCAGATACGCGATGATCTCGTCTTTCTTCATAAAGCCATGCGGGTCGTCGCCTTCATAAGCATGACCCGGCAATGCGCATTGCCAGTTCGGCGTCACCAGACAAAACGCATCCCAGCGCTGACTGCGCCACGTATGCGTGACGGTATTTTTTTCGAACACGAGATGATCGATACCGGCCTGCTTCAGAAAGTAGCTGGCGGAGAGTCCCGCCTGACCAGCACCGATAACGAGCGCGCCATAGTGTCCGTCTTGCGGGCGCGATTCATGATCTGGCTTGTCTGTGCTCGACATGATCGATTCTCCATGCAATGCGTTGGTCGGCGCGGGCGTGAATCCGTGACGCTGTGAACCTTTGAATTTGTAAATCAACCGAGTTCGATAACCGTCACCATTGCGTCCGGTTGTTCGCTATAGCGCTTCGCGTCGAGTTCGATCTGTGCCAGTTGATCCATCGCGGCGGAGCACGCAAAGCCAAATTTTTCGCGCACGCGTTCGGAGCCGATATGCAACGCTTCGCGAGAGCGTTCGAGAAAGTCATCGACGGGATAGCGCGTACCGGGCGTAAAGAAATCGCTGACCACCGTGGACGGCGAATAGCAGTTCGCCTCGGTGCCGTCGGGCCATTGGATCCGGAAGTGCATGACAGGCATTTAAAGTTCCTCGATAACATTGCTATGGCAGCCGACGTTGCTTGTCAGCCATTCCCGATAAAGATCGACATGCCGCGTTGCGCTTGCGGACCAGCTAAAGCGGCCCAGCAAAGCCGGAACCGCATGATCGAAGTCGATTCGGCCGTCGGACAACGCCGACGTCAGCGCATCGGTAATCGATCCCGCGTCGTGCGGATCGGCCCAATAGCACAGATCGTCGTCCAGATACTCTGTGAAAGGCTCGATACGCGACGCCACCACGGGCTTTCCTGCCGCAAGCGCTTCCAGCACGACGAGTCCGAAGCCTTCGCGTAACGACACCATTGCAACCACGTCCGCGCACTGGAAAAGCGACGGCATTACTGCGTCGTCGAGCGAGCCGGTAACGAGCACCGGTTGATTCGCGCCGATGGATAAGCCCAACGTGGCGGCTCGCGCGACGAACTGTCGTGCGTATTCGTTGTGATCGAGCAGGCTCGCTCCGCCCGCAATCACCAGTTGCGCATCGCCATACTCGCGACGGAGTTCCGCGAAAGCGTCGAGCAGCACGATCGTATTCTTACGCGCTTCGACACCGCCTACTGCAAGCACCAAAGGCTTACCGTTCAGGCCGAGGGTGTCGAGCGTGTCGATGCCATCGCCCGACGCGATCGCACCGTAGCGTGCCGCATCGACGCCATTCGATACCGTCTGCGCAGAAACGCCATGTACGTCATGCATTTTTCGCGTCCACGTTTCGCTGACGCATAACACCCGATCCGCATCGCGCCACGCACGTCGTTGCCAATGCGCGAGTTGCGGATTATCGAAGTGATCGAGATGGTGAACCGTTCGTATGAAGCCACGGATCGCACCGTCGTGTTTTAGCTCGGCTAACGCATTGCCGCTAATGCTGTCCTGCGCGTGAACGATATCGAACGCATCGCCGTTAGCTTCGCCGATCGCATCGAACATTGCCCGCTTCAGCGCTTCGATTCGCGCGCTGACCATCTCGACGGTATTGCGTTCGGGCGCCGTGACTCGCGCCAGCACGACGTGACAAGGCGATTCCCGAAACATCACATCGTCGGTCGAGGCGGGGGCGAAAATCGTCACGCGATGACCCTGCTCGTGCAACGCTTTGCCGAGTTCCAAGGTGTGCACGACGCCGCCACGCGGATTGATCGAATGCGTGAATAGCGCGATACGAAGCGGCGTTTCGCTCGACGCACTCATGTCGCCCGCCCCACCGGCGCCCCGATAAAAGGCGCGTCACGAAAGTCCCACAGCAATGCGGCTTCATTGCGTTGCCGAACCACGACTTCCCGCGATGCGTCGACGGTGCCGATCTCCGCACATGACAACGACCGCGCGGCGAATCGCGCGATTACCTCATCGACATGCTTCTCACGTACCGACAATAGAAAGCCGAAACTCGGAAACGCACTCAACCAGCGCTGGAAATCAACGCCGTCAGGACGCGGAATCGCGTCGAGGTCAATGCGTGCGCCCACGTTCGAACATTCGAGCAGCATCAGTGCAGTGCCGAGCGTGCCGGCCATGCTAATGTCTTTTGCCGCATCGCATAACCCGCTTTCCGCGAGTAACGGCAACATCTCCAGATCGTCGCGCAAGCGTTCCGCAGGCGCGCCCACCGACGCATTCCAGAACGGATGCGGATCTTCGAAACGCCCGCGCACATCCACCGCCATCAGCAGCCGGTCACCGGGTTTTGCGGCGAAACTCGACAACAGCGCGTTCGCCCGTCCGACGATCGCCACCGCGAGTTGCGAGCTCGTGCTGCGCGTGTTGCTGTGTCCGCCGACCACCGGCACACGATACGCAACCGACGCCGCCGCCATGCCCGCTAGCACCTGATCCGCCGCGGCGATGCCGTCGCTCCACAGTGCATCGACGACAGCGATCGGACGGCCGCCCATTGCATAGATATCGCTGACATTGACCATCACGCTGCTGTAGCCCGCGAACCACGGCATCGCCGACACAAAATCCGCAACCATGCCTTCGATAGCGAACAGCAGATATCCGTCACCGTCCGGTATCGCCGCACAATCGTCGCCCACACCGACAGCCTGCGCGAGATCGTCGGCGCCGCGCGGCATGCGACTCGCGAGCGACGCCACGACACCGGCAATATCGTTCTTGTGCTGGAACCCGCGGCTTTCGCGGAGCGTCTGCACCAGCGCGTCGAGTTCGGACCCACTCATGCGGGCCTCCGCGCGGGCGTCACGAAACCGCTTAGCGGAGTCGTGCAAGGTGGATACGCATCCAGTTGCGCGCGCATCAGATGATGCGGACGCCCGAACAGCACTTCCTGTTCGAGCGTATCCCAGCGAAGACGCTTGAAAAGCGGCACATTCTGACTTTGCACATGCGCGAGAAAGGTCTCGCAACCAAGCGCGTGCGCGCTGCTGACAGCGAGACGAATCAAGGTCGAACCGATCTTTCCGTAAGAGCGGAACGCCGCATGCACCGCGAGTCGCGAGCCGACCCATACGCGCGGCGCCGTTTCGTGAATTCGCACGGTGCCGACCACCTGCTCCGGCATACCCGCGACACAACTCAGTGCGACGAGCAGATGCGCATGCGGATCGATATCGTCGTAATCGTCGCCGACGAAAATGCCCTGCTCGACGCAAAACACCGCACGGCGCAGCTTGTACGCTTCATTCGCTTCCCACGGCAGCGTCGTCCATTTGACGCGGAATTCGCTGGGACTGTAGACGGCATCCAGCGTCAACGTATCGATTGCGTCGCAAAACATGGCTTATTCCTCGTAAGACGACAGCGACGAACACGCACCGCATTTGCCGCAACCGGCCTTGATATCCGCCGAGCGCATTGCGGCGACGCCGAGCATCGAACCGATCGGCGCGAGTACCGAGCGCATGAATTCAGGCGACGGTGCCGGATGATCTTCGAGCGGCGTGCCGCTGATCGGCACGAACGGCACGACGAACGGATAGACGCCGATATCGATCAGCTCGCGCGCCATATCGACAATCGCCTCTGCGGAGTCGCCTAAACCCGCGAGAATGTAGGTGCTGACCTGCCCCCTGCCGAACACCGCCACGGCCGCCTTGAAGGCCTCCATATAGCGGCTGAGCGGCACGCTTGCCTTGCCCGGCATCACCCGTTCCCGGACTTCCGGCGTTACCACTTCGAGATGCATGCCGAGCGTGTCGATACCGCTTGCTTTCATCCGCTCGAACCAGCGGTCGTCGTCGGGCGGTTCGCATTGTGCCTGGATCGGCAGATCGACCGCCGCCTTGATCGCGAACGCGCTATCACACAGAATCTGCGCGCCGCGATCGGGCGTGGCGGGCGTACCGGTGGTCAGGACCATATGCTTGACACCGTCGAGCAACACGGCGGCACGCGCCACTTCCGCGAGCTGTTCGGGCGTCTTGCGCGCAATCGTGCGCCCCGCTGCGAGCGACTGCCCGATCGCGCAAAACTTGCATGACTTGCGACGGCTTTCGTAACGGATGCAGGTTTGCAGCACGGTCGTCGCCAGTACGTCCTTGCTATGCAAGGTGGCGATATGCGAGTAAGGCACGCCGTCGAATGTTTGCAATGCATAGAAGCGTGGTGGCTTCGGAAAGCTGATGTTCGCGATCGGAATCGTGCCGCGCATCAGTGCGCTCGTGCCGGTGTTGTCCGGTTGCGCGGCGACGAACGGCGAGCTCCATGCAGTGCTCGTATGCACGGGTACCATGATCGTCACACCGTCCACAGTGACGGCTTTATGATCCGATGGCCCCGCGCCGCCGCGACGGCTCGCGGCACCCGCGTGCGGATCGACGAGACGCAGTCCCGTCGATTGCAACTCAGTCATCAATTGCCGGCTCGACGCCGACAGGTTCTCGAGTGCGTTCATGGAAAGCTCCTGAATTGGCGTGGAAAGCATCGTCGGCGGGAACCATCGACGTAACGGGCAACGCGGGTGCGTCGTTGATGGCGAGGCGCAGCAATTCGGGCCGCGCGTAGTGACCGACCGAGTCCATCATGCGTTTGCGTTTGGTGATCAACGACATGTCGAGGTCGGCGATCACCATGCCCTCGCCTTCGCGCAACGGCTCGGCGAGATGCTGACCTTCCGGCGACACGATTGCAGTAAAACACCCTCCACGAAGGGCTTTTTGCAATTTCGGGTCTGGCGTCACCGATTCGATCTGCGCGTCCGTCAACCAGCCCGTCGAGTTCACCACGAAGCAACCCGACTCCAGCGCGTGATGCCGGATCGTCACTTCCATCTGCTCCGCGAAGATCGGCCCGACCATCGATCCCGGGAATTGCGCACAATGAATTTCCTCGTGCTGCGTCATCAATGCGTAGCGCGCGAGCGGGTTGTAGTGTTCCCAGCACGCCAGCGCGCCAACCCGTCCGACGCCCGTTTGCGCGACCTTCAGTCCGGCGGCATCGCCTTGCCCCCAGATCATCCGCTCATGGAAAGTGGGCGTGATCTTGCGGCGCTTCAGCACCATGCGACCATCGACGTCAAAGATCAACTGCGTGTTGTACAGGCTGCCGTGGTCGCGCTCGTTGATGCCGAGCACGACCACCATCGCGTGCATTCGCGCGCGCTCTGCCACCGCATGCGTGACCGGGCCCGGTACGACGACGGCTTCGTCGTAGAGCCGCATATGGTCCGCACCGGACGCAACCGGCGGCCGCACGAACGAAAAGTACGGGTAATACGGCACGAAGGTCTCGGGAAAGACGATCAGCTGCACACCCTTGCCGGCCGCTTCGTCGATCGCGGCACAGACTTTGTCGAGCGTGCCGCCCGAACGTTCGAGGTCGGGCGCGATCTGAACCGCTGCGGCGCGAATGACGCGTTTATCGGACATGATGGCTTTCCGTACTCGGTTTAAACAGTCCAGGTGTGAATCACCAGCGCGTTGTCCTTGCGATGGAGAAGCTGGATATCCAGTACGTCGAGCGGACTGATCGGACGAATGCCTTCGATCAGCGACGCCTCGCCGTGACCGTACAACGCCTGCAATGCAAAGCGGCATGCATACACCTTGCCGCCTTCTTCCATAAACTTGATCAGTTGCTTGTTGAAGTTCAGGTGACCCGGAAATGCTTCGTCGCCGAGCGTCGGAAAGCCGCGCTGCAAACCGAGCGTGACGCCCGGGCCGTAAAGCAGTACCGATGTGTCGAAGCCTTTGCGCTTCAGACGCGTTGCCTGAAGCAGGTTGACGAAGCCGATCGAGCCTTCGAACGCGACCGTGTGGAACGTGACCAGTGCTTTCTCGCCCGGTTCGGCCTTCACGTCTTCGAAGACTTTCTCTTCGTAGTCAACCAGATAATCGCCGCTCTTATGAAGGGGTTGATTCACTGCAGGCATGGCACTCTCCGGTTTATCGCATCAGTTGATTGAGTTGCCGATCAATCAGGTGATCGGTGATGGCATTAACGCAACGGCTATGCCATTCACCGGTCCGGAAAATGCAATCAAGTTGCAATCAAGCAAAGCGAATTTGTCCGCGACGCCCGAAAATTTTTCGTAAAGCCGTACCAGGTGGCCGTTTTGACGAAATTCGATTGATCGCTAACGCGTGGATTGCGCACGCAATTTGGGCACGACGCGCGTCCGTGCGGTGCGCGCACACAGAAAGAGTGCATTGATTCGATCAATGCAATCAAGTCACACATTTGAATGCGATCGTGATTACTTTTGGCGTATCGCGCGTGGTACTGTCAAATGAAGTTCTGCAACGGATCCGTCATCATGGACATGCTCACGCACCACTGGCTCAAGCGGCTCGAAGAGAGCCGCAAGCCGGCGTACCTCGTTATCCCCGATCTGATCGAAGAAGATGTCGCAAGCGGCCGCTTGCGTCCGCGCGATCGCTTGCCGGGCTTACGCGATCTCGCCGGCGCATTGCAACTGAACTACACGACCGTGGCGCGTGCCTATGCGGAAGCGCGCAAACGCGGACTGCTCGATGCGCGTGCGGGCAGCGGCACCTTCGTGCGCGGCCGCACGCCGACCTTGCCGCTAACGGCGGGCAGCAGCGTCGAAATGTCGATGAACATGCCGCCCGAACCACCGGAACTTGCCGCGCGTTTGCGCGAGTCGTCGGCCACCATGCTGCTCAACGCCGACCCGTATCGCCTGCTGCGCTATCAGGATTTCGGCGGTGGGCCAGCGGATCGCGCAGCGGGTCGCAACTGGTTGCGTCAGCGTGTGCCCGACTGCGAAGACGATCGCACGCTCGTGTGTCCCGGCATTCATAGCGTACTGGTGGCACTCGTGTCGCAACTCGCGCGTCCTGGCGAAACGATCTGCCTCGATGGTCTGGCATATCCCGGCATCAAGGCAATTGCATCGCAACTTGGCGTGCGACTTCAGGCGCTCCCACGCGACGATGAAGGCCCATTGCCACATGCACTCGAAGCACTCTGCAAAGCCGAACCGCCGCGTGCGTTCTATTGCAATCCGACGCTGCAGAATCCAAGCACACTGACACTCTCCGTGCAGCGACGTGAAGCACTCGCCGATATCGCGTTGCGTTATAGCGTGCCGATCATCGAAGACGATGCGTATGCGATGTTGCCGCAAGATGCACCCATGTCTTTAGCGGCACTCGCCCCCGAATTGACTTACTACGTAACGGGCCTGTCGAAGAGTTTCGGTGCGGGCTTGCGCGTCGCCTATCTTTGCGCGCCAACCGTGCGGCAAACGCAGCGCATCGCGGGTGCGTTACGGGCCACGACCGTAATGCCGAATCCGTACACGATGCTGCTCGCCACGCAATGGATCAACGACGGCACCGCTACCGACATGCTGCGTGCCATTCGCGCGGAAGCGAATGCGCGTCAGGATATCGCCACGCAAGTGCTGTCCGGCTGGCAGTACGACGCGCATCGCGACGGCTTTCATTTGTGGCTGCCGATCCCGCAACAATGCGACTGGAGCGCGTCGGAACTCGCGCTGCAATTGCGCAATCAGGGCATCGCCGCTGTCGCAGGCGCAGCGTTTTCCACCGACGGTAATCCGCCGAACGCGATCCGCGTGTGCCTTGGTGGGCCACAAAGCCGGGACGATTGCCGCGATGCGCTGCAACGTGTCGCCGACACGCTCGACGATCCGCATCATCTGCATATGCCGATGATGTAAGCGCGGTCGCATCGCTCACTATCCACCAGATTTATACTCGGGATAAGGATTAGAAATTGGACTAATCGTTTTGAATCTCGGATAAAGGCATCACGACGAACCATCGTGGCGATAACGAAAGCCGGCCACGAACACTGGAATCTGCGCGATGCTGAAAATTGATGGACAACGGTTGTGGGCAAGTTTGATGGAGATGGCGAAAGTGGGCGGCACGCCGGCGGGCGGTTGCCGTCGGCTTGCGCTCACCAAAGAAGACGCGGCGGGTCGCGCGCTTTTCTCGCAGTGGTGCGTGGCGGCGGGGATGACCGTGTCGGTCGATCGGATCGGCAATCTGTTCGCCCGGCGCGCGGGTCTGGATGACGACGCGCCGGCTGTCGCAAGCGGCAGTCACCTCGATACCCAACCCGAAGGCGGACGCTTCGATGGCGTATATGGTGTACTGGCCGCGCTCGAAGTGGTCCGCACGCTAAACGATGCGAACATCCGCACGCGCAAGCCGATCGAGATCGTGGTGTGGACCAACGAGGAAGGTGCGCGCTTTACGCCCGCCATGCTCGGCTCGGCCACTTTCACCGGCGCGATACCGCTTGAAACAGCACTGCAAACCCGCGACGCCGCGAACGTCACCGTTGCCGACGCGCTCTCCGCGACCGGATACGACGGCGCACGCGCGGTGCCGGGCATCGCTTTCGACGCTTATTTCGAGGCACATATCGAACAAGGTCCGGTACTCGAAGAAAGCGGCATTCCAATCGGTGTGGTGACCGGCGGCCAGGCGATCCGCTGGCTCGACGTACGGGTGCGTGGTCAGGCTGCGCATGCGGGCACGACCCCGATGAAGTATCGGCGTGACGCGCTCTTTGCGAGTGCCGATATGGCATCGGCACTCGAACACCTCGCTAAAGATTTTGCGCCGCGCGGACTCGTCACGATTGGCGAGTGGCACATCAGGAACGCATCGCGCAATACGATTGCAGCAGACTTGACGTTCACGGTTGATCTGCGTCATCCCGACGACGCGCAGATCGCGTCGATGCACGCATTGCTGTGCGAGCGTTTTGAAGCGATTGCCGCGAAACGCGGCTTGAGTGTCGAGATTTCGCCGCACTGGATCAGCCCGTCCACGCCGTTCGATCCTGCGTGCATTACCGCAGTCGCCGAGGCGGTTCAGGCGTTGGGCTATCCCAATCAACGCATCGTCAGCGGTGCCGGACACGACGCGATCAACCTCGCGAAGTACTGCCCTACGGCGATGATCTTCATTCCATGCGTCGACGGCTTGAGCCATAACGAAGCCGAAGACGCACTCCCGGAAGACGTGTCGCGTGGCGCGGACGTGTTACTGCACGCGATGCTGTCCCGCGCAGGTCAGGTCAAACACTAAGCCGGATTGAATGGAGAGCCGCATGCGTCGCGCGGCACACGCTACGCATGCGGTCGTTCGTCAAGCGCCGAACGGTGAATTGCCGCGCAATGCCATCGCCATCGCCTGCATCGCGACCAGATAGCCGTTCACACCGAGTCCGCAGATCACACCCATCGCGGCACGCGACACCAGTGAATGCCGGTACGTTTCATCGCGTTTGTGGATGTTGGTGATATGCAATTCGATCAGCGGACGCTGGATCAGCTTGACCGCATCGAACACCGGCACCGACGCGAACGAAAAACCCGCCGGGTTGATGATCACGGCCGCGTCGCGTTCGAATGCTTCCTGCAACCAGTCCACCATCGTCGCTTCGCTGTTGGTCTGCCGGAATTCACAGCCGAGCTCCAGCTTCACCGCCAACGCCTCGACATGCTCGCGCACCTGCGCGAGCGTCGTCGTGCCATACAGGTGCGGTTCACGCTTGCCTAACATGTTCAGATTCGAACCGTTCAATACATACACAAGATCAGTCATTGTCATTCGCCTGGTTACAGAGTCCGTCACATGCGATGGCCGTTATTCATGGCCGGTGTAAAGCCGTCGTCGCCGGCGAGTGCAGCCGCCGAATCCGTACGATTCATATCGATACCGCGCGTTTCGCGCGCCGTCAGGATCATGATCAGCGAGATCAGGTTGAATCCGACGCACACTGCCACGACACCCCACGGCGAACCGTTGCACACCGCGAACAGCCACACTGCGAGCACCGGCATCGGACCGCCTGCGATCAGATTGGCGCCGGTATAAGCGAGTGCGGAGCCGGAGTATCGAACGTTGGTGGGAAATGCTTCGGCGAATGCGACCGGCTGAATTCCACTCTGGAATTGCGTAAAGCCGAGGAACAGCCCCATTGCTGCCAGCATCGGAATAAAGGCTTTAGTGTCGAGAATCTGGAAGTAGACGAACAACATCAGCAACGTGGCGATCGAACCGATGGCAAGGGCTTTCTTGCGCCCGATCTTGTCGCTCAACATGCCGCCCGCCAATGCCCCGACGATTGCACAGACATTCGCGCCCATCAGCAGCAGGTATCCGGTCTGTTTTGGAACCGCCAGCGTCTTGGTGATGTAGCTCAGCGAAAACACCACGATCAGATAGAAAATCGCCGCCGGGCCGCAGAAAAACAGCATCCAGCGCAATACCGTGCGCCAGTGCAGGCGCAGTGCATCGCGCAGCGGACTGCCGACATGCACCACTTCCGTCTTGCGCATCTCCACGAACGACGGCGTCTCGCTAACCTTGAGCCGGATATACACGCCGACAATCACCAGCACGAAACTCAACACGAACGGAATACGCCAGCCGTATTCGTCGAACGCACTCGCCGACATCGTCGATGACAGCAATAGCAGTACACCGTTCGCCATGATCTGGCTCAGCGGCGAGCACAGACCCAACAGACCCGAGTACTTGCCGCGCCGGTCGGCACTCGCGTGTTCGATGGCCATCAGTTGCGCGCCCGTCGATTCTCCGCCAAGCGCGAAGCCTTGCAGAATGCGCAGCATTACCAGCAACATCGGCGCCCATACGCCGATGCTCGCGTAAGTAGGCAGCAAACCCATCAGCATCGACGACATTCCCATCACCGTCACCGTGCCGAGCATCAGATTACGGCGACCGAGTTTGTCTCCGAGATGGCCGCAAATAACAGCGCCGAGCGGACGCGCGGCGAGGCCCACGCCGAAGGTCGCAAGCGAAGCCAGCAACGCGGACGTCGGGTCCATCTTTGGAAAAAAGAGCTTCGGCAAAACCGTCGCGGCCAATGCGCCGTATAGCGTGAAATCGAACCATTCGAGCGCCGTGCCGATTGCCGCGGCGGTCACGGCGCGCATGCGCATCGCCGCGCCGCTCCCCTGCAATGCATCCTGAGTCATGTCGTCTCCTTAACCTTTCAAAGCTGTTTGCAATGTCAGGGAAGTCCCTAAGAGCCTTAGCAACTCATTGATTTCCACCTGGCTTGCTTTTTTAGTCGTCTCATCGATTTTTCGGGCTTCGCGGCAGTGCCACTCACCGTGGAAAGGAATTTATCACCGGTGCATGGGACACCGTTCCAGGGTGGAATTTCATCCCGCAATGTGCAATGATCGGCGCTCGTGACGCGCGAAACCGGCGTCACGCAACGATAAAACGGAGACCCCAATGCCTGGCGTGACCGAACGCACCTTAGCCGTTCTCGAGTTTCTCGCAACGCAAATGGAAGGCACGCCGCTCGCGCAGATCGCCGACGAACTCGATATACCGCGTAGCGCGTGTCATCGTCTGCTGGTCGATCTCAAGCAATGCGGCTATGTTCGGCAGTTGCGCGAGCACGGCGATTACGTGCTCACCACCAAACTCGTCGGACTCGGTCTGGGCTTTCTCGCGACGTCCGGTATCGTCGATATCGCGCAGACTGTTCTCGACCGGCTCGCGGAAACATCGGGAGAACTGGTGCGTCTGGCCATCGTCGATGGCGACCGGCTAACGTGGGTCGCTAAAGCGCAAGGCGCGCTTAAAGGGCTGCGTTACGACCCGGACATGGGGATGGATACGATCCTGTCATGCAGCGCTACCGGCCACGCGTGGATGATGACGATGACCGACGAACGCGCATTGGAACTGGTGTCGCGCCAGGGTTTCGGACAACCGAAGCAATACGGACCGAACGCGCCCACTACCATCGGTGGCCTGCTTGCATTCGTGCATGCGGCGCGCACGCGCGGTTATGCCACCATCAACGAAGTCTTCGCGCCGGGCATGACGGCAATGGCCGCGCCGGTGCAACGTCGCGGCTATCCGGCAATGGGCGTGATCAGCATTGCCGGACCCGCTGTTCGACTCGACGAGAAGCGCATCGCGAACCTTGGTTCGACATTGCTTGCGGCAGCACTCGAACTCGCCGCTGCGAGTCACGCATCGCCGCTGTTTAATCGCGGTCGTTGAGGCTCACGGTCCGGCACCGTTGTAGACCACTTTCCAGACCGTATTGCCGACATCGTCGGCCACATACAGCGCGCCTGCGTTGTCCATCACGACACCGACGGGTCTACCGACCGCGTGACCGTCGGATGTCAGAAAGCCGGTCAGAAAATCTTCGGGTGGACCGGACGGTTTTCCATCCGCAAACGGCACGAAAATCACCTTGTAGCCGCTGTGCGGCTTGCGATTCCATGAACCATGCTGTCCGACGAAAGCACCGCCGTGGTAGTGCTTGGGAAACGTCTGCGCCGAATAGAACGCGAGTCCGAGCGACGCAGTGTGATTGCCAAGTGCGTAATCCGGCGCAATGGCTTTTGCGACCCTATCCGGACGTTGCTCCTTGACGCGAGTGTCCACGTGTTGTCCGTAATAGCTATACGGAAAGCCGTAGAACGCGCCGTCTTTAACGGCCGTCATGTAATCGGGCACGAGATTGTTGCCCAGCTCGTCGCGCTCGTTCACTGCCGTCCACAGCGCGCCAGTATCGGGTTGCCACGCCATGCCGTTCGGATTTCGCAGACCGGATGCGAACACGCGTTTTTCGCCGGTCGCCAGCGTGATTTCAATGATTTGCGCGCGGCCCGTTTCCGCGTCCAGGCCGTTCTCTCCGACATTGCTATTCGATCCGACCGTCACGTAAAGCCGCTTGCCGTCACGGCTCGCAATGACGTTCTTTGTCCAGTGGTGATTGATCAGACCAGCGGGCAAATCGGTCACTTTCTCGCCTTGCGCGGTAATCTGCGTATCGCCGGTTTTGTACGGAAAGCGCAGCAAAGCGTCGGTGTCGGCAACATACAACTGGTCGCCCACCAAGGCCATGCCGAACGGCGAATGCAATCCCGACAGCAACACCGTTTTCGTTTGCGCAAAGCCGCTACGCTCCGGACTCGCATTCGTGCCGTCGCTACGCAGAAGGACAATGCGGTCGGCACTCGGCACGCCCGCACCCGCGCGCTTCATCACCTGACCGGTGATCCATCCGGCAATGCCTTTATTCTCGTCGTGCTGTGCCGGTGCATTGCTCTCCGCGACCAGCAGGCTGCCATCGGGCAACGGATACAGCCAGCGAGGATGCGACAGTCCCGTCGCGAATGCGGTGACGGTGAAACCGGGCGGTGCGTTCGGCACGCTTTGCGCGGTGCGCGACTCGACCGGCGCGATGTTGACGTTGGGCATCATCGACGTGCGCGGCGCGGGCAACTCCGGATTCGGACCGTAGCCGTTGTCGCCCGTCGCGGTTGGTCCGAAAGAGCAAGCGGCGACACACGCTGTCAGCGCCGGCAACGAGACCAGCAGGATGCGATTGATAGGCACGGCCGCTCCTTGTCGGGCAGTTATGGCCCACTGGCGAGCAAGGGTCATTCCTGCACCGGCCGTTCATGACGACCACGGAGAAACGACGCGTGGCGCACAGCACGTGCATCGCCGCGCGCCATGCCACGCCACGTCGTGCGCAGACCTCAGCCTTTAGTGACGGTCGCAGGCAGATCGCGTCCGTGATACTTCTTGTAGATCGTGTTCAGATTGCCATTCTTCTGATTCGTGCTGACCCAGTTGTTGACCCACGCTTTCAGCTTCGGCTCGCCCTGGTTCATCGCGATGCCCAGGTCGAAATTCTTCTGTTCGAACTTCAGTTCGATATGACGATCGGGCGCGCGCTTGATCATCTCGGCCATGTTCGACGGCGTGCTGGAGAACAGGTCGATCTGCCCCGTCACCATCGACGTGATCAATGTCGCATCGTCCTCATAACGCTGGATCTGCGCGCCCTTCGCGAGCGGTGTGGTCAGCGAATCGTTGACCGTCGCGCGCGTGAGACCGATGGTCTTGCCGTCGAGGTCGGCGTAGTCCTTGACCTTGATCGTATTCACACCGCCCACGATGATCGTGATCACAGCATACGGTATCGAGAAATCCACGACCTTCGCACGTTCCGGCGTAATCGACAGGTCGGCGATCACCAGATCGGCGCGCTTGCGCCTGCAAGGTCGGCACGCGGGCAGCATTGGTGATCTGCACGAGTTCGAGTTTGACGCCCAGGTCTTTGGCGAGCGCCGCGGCCGTATCCACGTCGGATCCGGCGGGCTTGAGATTGCTGTCCGCATAGCTGAACAGCGGCGTGCCCATCGCAATCGCCACGCGCACGACACCGGCCTTCTTGATGTCGTCGAGTTGATCGGCCATCGCATTGTGCACCACACCAGCGAGCAACATCGCGCCCAGGCAACTGCGTGCAATGAATCGGTTTGCTTTCATGTTTGTCTCCGTTTTTTATGGGCGATCCAACGTTTAAATCTTCCGGACTCAAGCCGGCCTAAAGACCGTTATCGAGAAAAGCCTTTAATTCAGGGGTTCGCGGCGCATCGAGCATGCTGCCGTCGCCGACTTCCCACACTTTTCCCTGATGCATATAAATGATGCGATCCGCGACGCGCTTGGCGAATGCCATTTCGTGCGTGACGAGCAACATCGTCATGCCGTCGGCGGCGAGATCTTCCATGACGCGCAGCACTTCGCCCGTCAATTGCGGATCGAGCGCGGACGTCACTTCGTCGAACAGCATCACTTTCGGCGACATCGCCAGAGAGCGTGCAATCGCCACACGCTGTTGCTGGCCGCCCGACAATTGCTCGGGATACGCATCCGCTTTCGGCGCGAGTCCGACCTGCTCCAGCACCTTCAACGCAATGCGCCGCGCTTCGACGCGTGAGCACTTCTTGACGTGCCGCAGCGCGAGCATGATGTTCTCTTCCACGGTGAGATGCGGAAACAGGTTGTAGCTCTGAAACACGATGCCCACTTCGCGACGCAGTTTGTGCAGATCCACTTTCGGGTCGTCGACGCGAATGCCGCACACTTCGATCTCGCCCTGATCGATGGTTTCGAGCCGGTCGATGCAGCGCAATGCCGTGCTCTTGCCCGACCCGCTCGCGCCGATCACCGCGATCATTTCGCCTTTCATCACGTCGAACGACACGCCTTTGAGCACCTGATTCGAGCCGAAGCGCTTGTAGATCTCGCCTACCTTAACGATTGCCGACATTGAGCTTGTTCTCCATCGATTGGCTCCAGCGCGAGAGCGGATAACACAACACGAAATAGAAAGCGCCAACCAGTCCGAACACGAGGAACGGTTGAAAAATCGAGTTATTGATAATTTGCCCGGCGCGCGTCAATTCGATAAATCCGATCACCGACGCCAGCGACGTCATCTTGATCACCTGCACCAGAAAGCCGACGGTGGGCGGCAACGCCAGCCGCATCGCCTGCGGGATGATCACGAGGCGCAAGCTCTGCCAGCGCGTCAGAGACAGGCACTCGGCCGCTTCCCATTGCGGTTTGGGCATGGCTTCGACACAACCGCGCCAGATGTCGCCGAGATACGCGCTCGAATAGACCATCAGCGCAAGGCCCGCCGCGACCAGCGCGGGCACCTGAAAACCGTACACCGACAAGCCGAAGTAGACGATAAACAGCAGGATCAGCAGCGGAATGCCTTGAATCGCTTCGATATAGACCATCGCGATTCGCGCGAGCCAGCGACGCGGCGAAATCCGCGCGAGCATCACACCGAAACCGCCGATGCCGCCCAGCACGAAGGCCAGCGCCGACAGCACCAGCGTCCACCAGATCGACTGCACCAGATACAGCAGATGCGCCACCGTAAAGCCGCCGCTCATGCTGCACCTCCGGGAATCACGGTGTCGATGCGGGTCTGCTCGGGCGGCTCTTTTCCCGCACGTCGCGCCGCCAGCCGGATCGCCCGACGCCGCTTGAACACATGCTCGCCAACCGCCCACGCAATCAGCTTGATCAGCAGCGACAGCGCGAGGTACAGCGCGGCGACGACGATATAGGTTTCCAGCGAACGGAACGTGTCGGACTGCACGGTATTGGCCACGGCCGTGAGTTCTTCTGCCGAGATTTGCGAGGCGATCGCGGATGCCTGCATCATCAGCAGAAACTGGCTCGTCAGCGCCGGATAGACCTTTTCGATCGACGGTTGCAGCATCACGTGCCAGCCGATTCGCCAACGCGATAGCCCAAGGCACTCCGCCGCTTCGATCTGCCCACGCGGCACCGATTCGAGTCCGGCGCGAATGATTTCCGCTGCATACGCGCCGATATTGATCGTCATCGCAAGCGTCGCTGCGGCGAAAGTCGGCATTCGCAGACCGATGCTCGCAAGGCCGAAATACAGCAGGAAAATCTGCACGAGAAACGGCGTATTGCGCACCGACTCGATATAAATGATGCACGCGCGCGACAACACCGGCACCTTCGCGCGCTTCGCGAATGCGACCAGCATGCCGACGATTAAACCGAAAAATACCGCCACGGTCGTCATCTTCAGCGTGAGCCACGCGCCCTTCAGAAACGTGGGCCAGTACGGAAGGAGCGGACCGAAATCAGGAGAGAAACTCATCGCAGCCATGTCTCCGATGCTTCGGCAGTCGTTTCTCGCTTGCGGTGTTTACCGTCGCAATGAGGTACGACAACCGATGTAGTTATGACGTCCGCGCGGCGTCACAGCGGCTTGCGCTGCGCGTCGCCGCTACCGTTTCGCTCACAGCGGATCGAACGGGCCAGCCTTCGTGAATGCGCCGCCCTGCAACACCGCGACGGGATCGTCCGGTGCAGGCGCGGGCGTCGTTTCGATCTTCGCTCGGAAGGGTTCGGACGAGTCGCGCGGCACGAAGCCGAGCTTCGCGGCGTAACGGTTGTCCCACCACGTGACCGCGTTGGCCGACGCGCCGAATACGATCGTATGACCGACTTCCGGTGTGAAGAGCCCGCGACGCAGCAGGTCGAGCAGGTCGTCGTAGCTGAACCAGCTGGCCATCATCCGGCGATCTTTCGGTTCCGGAAAAACCGAGCCGATGCGAATGCTGACGGTCTCGATGCCGTAGCGGTCGAAGTAAAACTGCGCAGTATCTTCACCGAACGATTTCGACAATCCGTAGTACCCGTCTGGCCGTTTTGGCGCATGCGCGTCGATTTTTTCGTCCTGACGATAGAAGCCGGTCACGTGATTCGAACTCGCAAAGATCACGCGCTTCACGTCGTGACGGCGAGCGGCTTCGTACAGGTTGAACACGCCCTTGATGTTGGCTTCGAGAATCTCTTCGAATGGACGTTCGACCGATACGCCGCCGAGATGAATGATTGCATCGCAACCGTCGACGAGCGCATCGACTGCAATTCGATCGGCGAGATCGCACGCGACGACTTCTTCGTTGGGCGCCGCAGTCTGATCGAGTGCGCCATGCAGATCGGATACGCGCACGCATTCCGCGAACCCCGCGACCCGCGAACGGATCGCGCGGCCAATGCCACCCGCCGCACCCGTCAGCAACAGACGGCGAAACGACGATCGGTTCAACTGATTTTCCATGAATGCTGTCTCCGGCAATTTGCGGCGGCTAAGGGAATACCCCGGCCGCAAATGCGTTCTTGTACGTTGTCATATAACGCTGAGGTGCATAAAATCATTTACCGATCGGTTTGTCAATGTGCGTCAACATATTTCAATCGAGAACAACGTGCCCACATCGCCCGACACACCTCGTGATCCGTCCAGACCCGACAGCACCGCTGCAACGTCTGCCGATTCTCGTGATGCTTCAAGTGCTTCATCGTCAGCGGCATCGTCCGTTTTGTCGTCTTTACCCACGTTGTCTGGTTCAAGCGCGCTGCCGGGCGCACGTCGCAGCCTCACCGCGCAACTTGTGGACACCTTGCGGCATCAGATCGAGTCGAAAGCCATGGAGACTGGCAGCCGGCTCTCGACTGAAGCCGAGATGGTTCAGCGCTTCGGCGTGAGCCGAACGGTCGTGCGTGAAGCACTATCGCGATTGCAGGCGGCCGGTCTGGTCGAGACGCGGCATGGCATCGGCACGTTCGTCTGCGAAGCGCCGGCGAATTCGCTATTGCAACTCGATCCCGCCGATGTAGCCGGCTCGATCGACGCGCTTGCGGTGCTCGAATTGCGCATCAGCCTCGAAACGGAAAGTGCCGGACTCGCCGCGACGCGATGCGATGCCGCGCGACTCGCGTCGATGCGTCGTGCGCTGAACGACTTCGCATCGCATATGACCGCGCCCGCCGGAACCGTATCGCCCGACTTCCGTTTTCACCTGGAAATCGCGCACGCAACCGGGAATCGTTATTTCGTCGAGATCATGGAACACCTTGGTTTAAGAATGATTCCGCGCACGCGGCTCACCGCGACGCCGATTGCCGTCGACGACTACGCGGACTATCTGACGCGCGTGAATCGCGAACACGAACAGATTGCCGATGCGATAGAACGCGGCGACGCCGACTCGGCACGTACCGCCATGCGACTGCACCTGATCAACAGTCGCGAACGGTTGAGGCGCGCACAGGGATTGCCGCTTTGATGGATTCGGGCGAGTGGCCGCCTATGCCGGGATCTGCGCGTCCGGTATATGACGTCCCATCTTTTGCGCTTGCGCGTAGACGGCTTGCATAAAGATCGATGCATTGCGCGAAGGCGGCGCGAATTTCGAATAGACGAAGCTGGCCGTCAACTCGATCACTTCCGTCAAAGGACGCAGCGTGACGCCTGCGCCTTCGGTGGCGAAGTCGTCGAGAATCGCGACGCCCAGCCCGCCCTTGACCAGCGCGATGGCCTGATCCGCGCGCGTGATCTCGACGGTAGAGGTGAGTTCGACATCGACCTGCTGGCATGCACGCGCGATCATCGTGCCGAATGGGATGTCGCGTTTGAAGAGAATGGTCGGCTCGCCGACGAGATCGATGATCGACACCTGCTCCTGCTGCGCAAGACGATGTCCGTCGGGCAATGCGCAGACCATCCGGCCACGCATGAACGGCACGAGTTCGAGATGCTCGTGCTTGATCGGCATCGCGGCGACGGCGACCTCGACGGTTTTACTCAACACGTCCATCGGCATGTCGGCCATCAGTGCCGTGCGCCAATCTACGTTCAACGCGGGTAAACGCGACTTCACGTCGATCAGTGCGGGCGCAATCACGGACATCGCCAGCGACGCGCTGCACGACACGCGCAACAGACTCGACGGCCCGAGCGCCAGCGCGCGCGCGAATTCATCGACCCGCACTGCCGCCTGATACACCTGCTCGACTTCCCTGAACAGCGCATGCGCTTCCGCCGATGGAATCAGCCGGTTGCTGGCCCGCTCGAACAATCGCAAGCCCAGCGTGGTCTCCATATGCGACACGAGCTTGCTTACCGCAGGCTGCGACACGTATAGCATTTTCGCGGCCGCATTGATCGAACCGGTCAGCATCACGGCGCGAAATACTTCCATCTGACGGAGCTTGAAGCGCATGGCTGAACGGACGCGGCGTGGCGCGATTAACCAAAAGTTATAGCGTACCCGAATCCCGGCATACGACAAAACCGGCGAGAGTCCCTACCATCCGAATGACCGTCGCGACCCTACACAGACAAGGCGCCCGTCCCCTCGCGCAGCACGCTCGCGCCAGGCCCGATTACATCTGGAGACACGATGAATCACGCACACTTCCCGGCGGCCGCTCAGGCCGCTCAAGCGGATCAAGCCGCCTCATCCAGCGCAACCGCGCACCGCACCCGCGCACGCTTCGGCATTCTCGCGCTGCTCGCGGGCGGCACGATGATCAACTATCTGGACCGTAGCGTCGCGGGGATCGCCGCGCCCAGCATGAGTCACGAACTCGGCCTGACGCCGGCGTTGATGGGCGTGATTTTCTCGGCGTTCTCGTGGACCTACACGGCATCGCAAATACCGGGCGGCATCCTGCTCGACCGCGTCGGTACGCGCTGGACGTACTTTTTTGCGCTGACGCTGTGGTCGTTGTTCACCGGTTTGCAGGGACTCGCACTCGGCTTCGTCTCGTTGCTGATCATGCGGCTTCTGATCGGGATCGCGGAAGCGCCGTGCTTTCCAACGAATAGCCGCGTCGTCGCCATGTGGTTTCCGCAAAGCGAGCGCGCGCGTGCCACCGGCATCTATACCTTCGCCGAATACGTCGGACTCGCGTTTCTGAGTCCGCTGCTGTTCTGGCTTGAGCACCGTTATGGATGGCGCGCGCTGTTCGGCATCGTCGGCGCGGTGGGTGTGGTGTTCGGCGGTGTATGGCTCACGCGCTTTCGCGAGCCGCACCAGGCGAAGCGCGCAAATCAGGCTGAACTCGATTACATCAAGGCAGGCGGCGGCGTCGTGGACGGCAGCAAGGACGCGACGCAATTCGCGTGGTCGCAGATCGGCGCGCTGCTGAAAAAGCGCAGCATGCTCGGCATCTGTTTCGGCCAGTTCGCCTGCAACTCCACCAACGTGTTCTTCTTGACGTGGTTCCCGACTTACCTCGTCACCGAGCGCCATATGCCGTGGCTGAAAGTCGGTCTGATCGCGGTACTGCCGTTTATCGCAGCGTCGGTCGGCACGCTCGCGGGTGGCTGGATTTCGGATGCGATGCTGCGTCGTGGCATCTCGCTGAACTGGTCGCGCAAACTGCCGGTGATCACCGGTCTGCTCGCCGCGTCGAGCATCGTGCTGGCGAACTACGTCGATTCGACGGCCGCCGTGATCGCGATCCTGTGCGTTGCGTATTTCTCGCAAGGCATGTCGGCGCTGGCATGGATGATCGTGTCGGATATCGCGCCCAAGGGCTTGCTCGGACTGAGCGGCGGTCTCTTCAATCTGTTCGCGAATGCGGCGGGCATCGTCACGCCGCTGGTCATCGGATTGATCGTGAATGCAACCGGATCGTTCGTCTACGCACTCGCGTTTATCTCGGCGGTCACGCTGGTCGGCGCGCTCTGCTACCTGTTCGTGGTCGGCGATATTCGCCGGATCGAACTGTCGGACCTCACTGCCTGACATCACTGCCTGACATCACAACACGAAGGAATGTAGCCATGAATCTGCCTCTTGCCGGACAAGTCGCCATCGTCACGGGCGGCGCACGCGGAATCGGTCTGGGCATCGCGCAGGCGTTGCAACGCGACGGCGCACGCGTCGCGATCTGGGACCTCGACGTCAACGCGACGAGTCTGCGCGACGCCGGGTTTTCTCCGGATCACGTCGAACGCGTGGACGTCGCCTCGCTCGAATCGGTGGAGCACGGTTTTGCGCGCACCGTCGAAGCACTCGGCCACGTCGATATTCTCGTCAACAACGCCGGCATCAACGGCCCCGTTGCGCCATGCTGGGAGTATCCGGTGGACGCGTGGCACACAGTACTCGCGGTGGATCTGAATAGCGTGTTCTACGGCTGCCGCGTCGCGATTCCGCACATGCGCGCGCGTGGCGGCGGACGCATCGTCAATGTCGCATCGATCGCGGGCAAGGAAGGCGTGCAGTTTATCTCCGGCTATTCCGCGGCCAAGGCGGGCGTGATTGCATTCACCAAGTCCGCAGCCAAGGAGTTGGCCAAAGACAAGGTACTGATCAACTGCGTTGCGCCTGCAATGGTGGAAACGGAACTGTTCGCCGAAATGTCCGACGCGCATATCGACGCGAGCAAGGCCAAAATCCCGATGGGACGTTTCCTGCAAATCGAAGAAGTCGGTGCAATGGTGAGCTGGATTGCGAGCCCTGCGTGCAGCTTCACGACCGGCTTCACATTCGATCTGACCGGCGGGAGGGCAACGTATTGAACTCCGTCACTGGCGTCGCGCACCTCACTGCGCTCGAACTCGATAGCGTGTCGCTGGTCAAGGCCGCGCGTCGTGCAGGATTCGGCGCAGTGGGTTTGCGCGTGAATCCGGTCGCGCGAGGCGCGCTCGCGTATCCGGACAGAACCGGCACGCACGCGCATCGCGAATTGCGCACTGTCTTGCGCGACGAAGGTGTGATCGTGCGCGACGTCGAGTTCATCCCGATCGTCGCGGAGATCGATGTACCGTCGTATGCGGCGATGTTCGATTCGGCGTCGGAGCTGGGTGCGAAATCCGTCACCGTCTCCGGCGACGATCCCGACTTCGGACGACTGTGCGCACACTACGCTGCGTTGTGCGATCTCGGCGCGCAATACGGCTTGCGCATCGATATCGAATTCATGCGCTGGCGCGAAGTGGGAAATCTGCAGCAGGCGTGCGCGGTGGTCGCGCAAGCGGACCGCAGCAATGGCGCGATACTCGTCGATGCGCTGCATCTGGCACGCTCGGGATCGCAACCGGACGCGATTGCCGCACTCCCGCCACACTGGATTCGCGCGATGCAGTTATGCGATGCACCCGCGCTTGCACCCGTCGGCGATGCGGCGACGATTGCCGAAGCACGCGAAGGACGTCTGCCACCCGGCACTGGAAGCTTGCCGCTGCGTGCGTTATTGCTGCATGCGCCGCCGGAATGCGAGGTGAGTGTCGAAATGCCCTATCCCGCATTGCCGGCCGATCGGCGTCTCGCACTCGCATTTCAGTCCACGCAAACGCTTATGACGGAAAAAGTCGGGTAAGCGGGCATGGGGCCGCTATTTTTTTCGTTGCCTTCAAAAGGGCATGCTAGACCGGATCACACCGTGTGCAGAAAATCCGTAATTCGCATTTAAAACGGGCTCGATTGACGCAATGATCGACTAGCTTCCTACAGTACGCCGAGCGGCTTTCCTGAGGGCCGGTTCGCGCGGTTTCCGGCAATGAACGGAAGGCAAAGATCGCATCCTGAACTGCATCGGATTTCGACTCACGTATCCTCGAAAAATCGAGTCGCGGCGGCAATTGGAAGATCCATAGCGCGAGCTAAACGTCGTATCAAAGCGCGCTACAACTGCTTACAAAACTTGCGATTGGTGTGTCGTCCGGTCGATGGTCTGCGGCGTTTTTGCAGTCACATCCACCGGAGCGCGACATGAGCACGAACCTGACTTCTCCTTCCCAGCAGCGCGGACGCATTCACCCGTTGATCGCTGGGGCGTCGGTGGCGGTGATTCTCGCCAGCGTCACCGCGGTCGCCGCAATGACCGGCCTGCTGCCGAGTTCGCGCGCGCTCACCGCGCCGGTTGCTGCACCGGTCGCGGTCGCGCCGGTTGCGACACAGGCCGTCGTAGCTGCTCCAACCACTCAAGCGCCGACGGTCGCGCAACAGGCTCCGGCGCAACCGCGCGTTTATCATCGCCGCAGCGCGCCGGTCGCGCCGCCGTCCAGCTATGCCGGCGACAACGGTTACCAGAGCGTCGCCCAACCGGCCACGCGTCCGGTCGCGATCGACCCGGGCGCCGGCGAAGTCGTCGCGATCAACACAGTTCAGACGCCTGAGCCGACCAGCGGAATTGGCGCGGTCGGCGGTGCGGTGGCGGGCGGCCTGCTCGGCAACCAGTTCGGCGCCGGACGCGGCCGCGTACTGACGACCATCGTCGGCGCGGTCGGCGGCGGACTCGCTGGCAACGGCATCGAACATGCGGTGCGCAAAACCACCAACTATCAGGTGCAGGTGAAGATGCAGGACGGCAGCTATCGCAACTTCAACTACACGACGCAACCGCAAATGCAAATCGGCGAGCGCGTGCACGTCTCCGGCGATTCGCTGAGCGCGTCCTGACGCGCGGCGCGGCAACGTCGACAGACAGCCGCTGCATCGGCAGGAACGCCGCTTGCGAAGCAGCGTGATGGCGACGCGAATCCATCGCGTCGGCACGACCGCCACTTCCGGGACACTCATGGCCGCCTTTTCCAGCAACGCCCAGACGCGCTATCAGATTTGGGCAAACCGGGGCGCGCCGACGCGACCGGTGGCGGTGCCGCGCGTGCTGGTCGTCGACGATCACACCGAATCCGCCGACGCGCTGTCGGCCTATCTTCAGGCATCCGGACTCTCGGTGCGGACCGTTTATCACGGCTCGGACGCGCTGAAGGCAGCGAAGGAATGGGAACCGGATTGCATCGTGCTCGATGTCGCGATGCCCGGTTTGTCGGGGATTGGTGTGGCGGCGATGCTGCGTCAACACGATATGACCGCGAGAATCCCGCTGCTCGCCTACACCGCTTACGACACCGCCGACCAGTTGCGAGAACTGAAGCTGGCGGGTTTCGACGCCGTCTGTCTCAAACCCGCCGATCCGAGTCAGCTCGAACGGCTGATTGGCCAGATGATCGGCCTCGACGATGCCGCCGGAACCGACCCAGCCACCACCGCCACCATCACTGCGGCACTGAAACCGGATACCGGCTGCTGACGGGCGCGTCAGCTTTGCGCGTCGTCCGGCACGGTGTCGAGATCCTCGAGCCACACCGTCGCTTCGCTGTCGCTCGGCGCGCGCCAGTCGCCGCGTGGCGACAGCGAACCGCCCGTGCCCACCTTCGGCGCGTTCGGAATGCACGAGCGCTTGAACTGGCTGGTCCGAAAAAAACGATCGACGAAAATCCGCAGATTGCGTTTGATATCGGACAACGCGTATTGATTGCGCGCCGCATCGCCGCCGGCCGGCCATATGCCATGCTCGCGATCGCCCCACGCCGACAGCGCGAGAAACGCGACTTTCGACGGCGTAAAGCCGAATCGCAAGATGTGATACAGGTTGAAATCCTGTAACTCGTACGGACCGATAAAGTGCTCGGTCTTCTGTTCGACCGCGCCGCTCTTGCCCGGCACCAGTTCGGGACTGATATCGGTTGCGAGCACTTGCAACAGCACGTCGGCGCCTTCGCGCGTGATCTCGCCCGACGCCGCGACCCAACGCACCAGATGCGCGATCAGCGTCTTTGGCACGCTCGCATTCACGTTGTAATGCGACATGTGATCGCCGACGCCATACGTGCACCAGCCTAGCGCCAGTTCGCTCAGATCGCCGGTGCCGATCACGATGGCGTTGTTGAAGTTCGCGAGCCGGAACAGATGATTGGTGCGCTCGCCCGCCTGCACGTTTTCGAAGGTGATGTCGTATTGCTCGACACCCGACGCATACGGATGGCCGAGATCCTTCAGCATCTGCACGCAGCTCGGGCGAATATCGATTTCCTGCATCGAGCAACCCACCGCTTTCGCGAGATCCTTGGCCTGCTGCAAGGTGCGGTTGCTGGTCGCGAAACCAGGCATCGTATAGCCGAGAATATTCGAGCGCGGCAAGCCGAGGCGGTCCATCGCCTTCGCGCAGACGAGCAGCGCATGCGTAGAATCCAGACCGCCGGAAATGCCGATCACCACCTTCGAAATCTTCGACGAACCGAGCCGTTGCAACAGCCCTTGCACCTGGATGTTGTAGACCTCCGCGCATCGTTCGTCGCGGCTTGCAGCGGTGGACGGCACGTACGGGAAGCGGCTGACCGCGCGGTCGAGCGGCAGATGCGCGGCATCCGGAACATCCAGCGAAACCGGGATCACGTCGAACTTCGCGACTTCGTCGGCATGTCGGCGGGTCGATTGGCCGAAGGTGGTCTGACGCATCCGTTCGCGCGACAGACGCTCGACGTCGACATCCGCGTAAATCACATGCGACGTATCGAGGAACCGCCCTGATTCGGATAGCAGCTCGCCGTTTTCATAGATCAGCGCCTGACCGTCCCACGCGAGATCCGTGGTCGATTCGCCGCGTCCGGCCGACGTATAGAGATACGCCGCGACGCAACGCGCCGATTGCTGGCCGACCAGTTGATGACGATAACCGGACTTGCCGACCACGATATTCGATGCCGACAGATTCACCAGAACCGTCGCACCGGCAAGCGCCGCGAACGACGACGGGGGAATCGGCACCCACACGTCCTCGCAGATTTCGACATGAAAACGCAGGTTCGGCACGGCGGGAATATCGAACAGCAGCGATGCGCCGAACGGCACGTCCTGTCCGCACAGCGCGACCTGACCGACCGACGCGTTCTCCGCCGCGCTGAACTGGCGCGCCTCGTAGAACTCCCCGTAATTCGGCAGATAGCTCTTCGGTACGATCCCGCAGATCTTGCCGCGCGAGATCACGATCGCGCAGTTGAACAGCTTGTGGTCGATCTGCAGCGGCGCGCCGATCACCAGCGCAGCCGGAATGTCCACCGAAGCCGCGACGATCTGCGCGACCGCGTTTTCGCAGGCGTCGAGTAACGCGCGCTGATGGAACAGGTCGTCGCAGGTGTACGCCGAGATGCCCAGTTCGGGAAACGCGATCAGGATCGCCCCGTTCTGCGCGGACTCGCGAGCCAGCGCGAGCGTCTGCTCCGCGTTGAACGCCGGATCGGCGACGCGGCACACCGGCACCGCGACGGCGACCCGCGCGAAGCCGTGACTGTAGAGGTTGAAAAACGATTGGGTCATGGTCGGAATCGTCGTGATGGCGCGCTTCCGGCGCGGATGCGCAGGTGTCGCCAGTCCTTTTTTACAGGCCGCCCGCCGTTCTGCCGCACTCCGGAAACCCGAAGCGGCTGCGTCCGACGGTGGCGCCTGCCCGGAATACTGCTGTAATCGCGACGATGCGTAAAGCGCCGTGGTTCGCGCAACGGTGGCGCATGCCGCTAAACCGTTGATGCTAAACCTTATCATCGCGCGCGATTTGGCTCAGCGAGGCGGGCGGATTCGCGACCTTGCACTGACTTTTCCGGGGAATCGACGGCGAATGGCGCACCGCTCCGCGCGCGCGGAGCGGCTATCCGACCGTGATGGGGCTAGTTGCCCGAAGGCGTCGCCTGCAGGCGATGGGTGTTTTTCGACGCCGCAGCCGCCGATGCAGCCGCTTCCGATACGCCGCGCGCACCCGCCGGCACATCGGTCGGACGAGTCGATGTGCCGGCTGCGTCCGGGTACATCGTCATCAACGTGCGCAGTACGCCGTTGGTCCAGCCGAAGCCGTCCTGCAGCGGATATTCGCCGCCGCCCGCTGCGGTCGAACCCGCCTTCGCATCGACGTCGTACTTTTCGACGAGCTTGCCGGTGTGCTGGTAATAGCTGACGTTGGTCTGGATCCAGCGGGTCGCGATCTGCTGCGCAAGCGCCGGTTCGCTATAGCGCCGCAAGCCGACTACCGCGAGATATTGCAGCGGCGCCCAACCGTTCGGCTCGTCCCATTGCTGACCGCTTTGCACCGTGGTCGTCGCGATGCCGCCAGGCCGCAGCAGCTTCGCGCGCACGGTCGCGGCGACCGCTTTGGCTTGCGCCCGGGTTGCGATGCCGCTGTACAGCGGATACACCGTCGCCGCGCTGAGGCGATGCGTGAGCCGATGCGTACGCATATCGTAGTCGCCGAACGCATGCAGTTGCGGATCCCACAGCACACGACGGATCGCGTCGGCACGCACTGTCGCACGCTGCTCGAAGTTTTCCGCTTGCGCCGCATCGCCCTGCACCCGATACGCTTTCGCCAGCGTCCGTTCGAGATCGACCATCAGGCTGTTCAGATCGACCGGCGCGAGCGACGTCACCTCGACCGTTGCTAGCGTCTTGCCGTCGCCGAACCAGCGCGAACTGAAGTCCCAACCGGTTTCACCCGCCGCGCGCAGATTGCGCCACAGGTCCTGCTGATTGCGTTGCGGCGTCTGCTGCGCGGTCGCGACATCTTCGCGGTACGACTCGTCGCGCGGCGTGTCGCGCGCATCCCAATAGCGGTTGAGCAACGTGCCGTCACGCAGACGCACCAGATGACGATACGACTCGCCCGCCTTGATACGGTCTTCACCGTCCATCCAGTACGCGTACTCCTTACGTAACTCGGGCAAGTAGTGCGCGTAGACCTGATCGCCATCCTGATCTGCCGCGAGCCTGACCATCTGCGCGAAGAACGGCGGTTGCGAACGGCTCAGGTAATAAGTGCGATTGCCATTCGGGATATGACCATAGCGATCGATCAAGGTCGCGAAGTTATTCAGTTCGTCTTTAAGCAGATCGTCGCGCCCGCTCTGCTTGAGACCGAGCATGATGAAATACGAGTCCCAATAGTAGATTTCATCGAAGCGATCGCCCGGCACGATGTACGGATTCGGCAAAGGCAGTAACGACGACCACGCGTTCGGCGCGCTGTCCGGATCGCGTCGCAGCACTGTCCACAACGTGTCGATGTGCGAGGTCACGCTCTGGTTCGGATCGGACACGTAGTCCTTCGTCTGACGCGCGGGCAACGTGAAGTGCGACCCGACGAACTGCTTGAGATCGAATTGCGCGTCACCCTTCCGTTTCTGGTAATCCGCGACGATCTGCGAAGGCGCGGCATTCGGCACCATGTCCGCGAAGGTCTTGCTATCCGGATACAGATGCGCAAGCTCGACATCGCGATAGAGCGCGCCGAACTGTTCGGACGGCGGCACCGGAACGACGGGCGATGCCGCCGAAGCCGCAGCGGGTGCGTCGGCGGGGGCATGGTCTGCTGTGGATTGGGCGGCGCAGGTGAGCGACTGAAAAGACAACAAGGCCGCCGCTATGACAGCGGCCCAGCTTCGACGGACAGTGATGGCGTGGTGAATCGGCATAACGCTCCAGTAAGTCAACGACAGGGCAAACAACTACGCCGCGGTTGCAAGAAGCGTTCCTCACCTCGTGGATCTACGGTGTCGTCATGCGTGCGCGTACCGTGCAATTTAAACAGGCGTCTTAAGACAGTACTGTTTTCTTTAGCGTTTAAAAGCGTGTGGGCGCATCCAGTTTGTCGCCCGGTCGCTTCCCTTACACGCAGGTAATTCAGTTTCGCTGCGCGCGGTCGTAAACCCAGGAGTAGGCCCTGTTACACGGAGAGCAAACCATGCGAATAGCCGATGTCCTACTCGTTGCCGCCGCGTTGGCGGGCACGGGTTCGCTCATTGCCCAGGCGGCACCGTCACCGTCGAACGATACGACGGATAGCGGCG
The DNA here is from genome assembly GCF_028283785.1 of Paraburkholderia sp. Taxonomy (GTDB): domain Bacteria; phylum Pseudomonadota; class Gammaproteobacteria; order Burkholderiales; family Burkholderiaceae; genus Paraburkholderia. Next base: position 86,267 of record NZ_JAPWKB010000002.1, read on the forward strand.
CAACTGCCCCAACTGGCCCAACGGCCGGCAGCCCGCGCAGTGTTCACGCAATGATCTGGGCGCAAGCCGGGTTACCGTTCGCGCGCCTCGGCGATCCTTGCCCTGCGAATGGAACGCCCGCGAAATGGGCGCTCGATACCGACTACCGTCTATTGCGTTGCCTGACGCCCGACGACGTGTGGACGGTTGACGACTCGCAGCAGCGGATCGAAGAAAGCGCGACGCAATACGGTTGGAATTGAGGGGTCTAGCGCCGCGATGGCGCGTTTGAACGCAACGCTTCAAACGATGCGAAAACGCGGCGTACCGTAATCGATTCGCGCCAGAATCGCTCCTTGAGCTTCGCCGTCGGCAACCACCACGGCGGCAGTACAACCGACCCGGCAGCAAAGCCGGGACGCCAGCGCTCGGCTATCCGGCGACGGCGAAACACCGTGAGTGTCGGCACGCCGAGTGACGACGCCAGATGACCCACGCCCGAATCGTTGCCGATAAACCATCCCGATTCGTATAGCCACTCCGCCAATGCCGCCGTGGAGGTGAACGAGCATAGCGGCGGCGTTTCGCGCCGCAAGCCGTCCCACCGTCCGCGCTCGCCCGGCGCAATCGCGAACTCTGCCGACATGCCTTTCGACGTCAACCGGCGCGAGAGCTGGATAAAGCGATTCGCAAGCCAACGCTTGTCGTCGGTACTCGCTTCCGGGTGCATCGCGACACGGGCGTGATGACGACGAAACCGCAAGTGCGTCGGCGCCTTGATACCGTTCGACACCACCACGTCGCGCAAACCGAAATGCGATCCGACGAAATCCGCGCAGCGCTGCGCCATGCACTGCGTGCTGTTCGCATACTCGACATCGTGAAGATCGATAAAGCCCGAGTGCTTTTCCGCGAGATTTGCCAGCGGCCTGTCGCGATGCAACTGCAAGACGACCGCATACGGCGCGAGTGCGGCTTCCGCTTCTTCGGCCTTGAGCGCAGGTGAAATTTCCAGATGCGCGAACCACTCGGCAAGCGACCATGCGTGGTCGCCAAACACGTGCACCTTCCAGCCCGCGCGCCGGAGATTGTGTGCGACCACCAGCAGAATCAACGTGTCGCCCAATGCCGGCGACATCACACATGCCACGGTCCGCGCGTTCCGCCCTGCGTTCAATGACTGACCGGAGAGATTCTGTTGTGGCGCGACAGCGTGTTGCATACGGTTCTGAAAGGCGAATGGCGGTGTCTCATCGTGACACACGCCTGTCCGACGACGGTTACCGTAATCTTGCATTTCATTTCCAGCGCAACATCGCGCAAGAGGCCGTGCGCACTAGCGTCACACGTGATGCGAGGCGTTCGATAAGCCCGTCGTAATCGCACGTAACGGCTTTTGTAACCCGGCATCTTTAAGAGCGGCCTAGACTCCAGCCGCATCAACGGACGATTAACGCATATCGCGCCGTCACCGCCTTATTCAAATACCGATTACCGAGGTCACATGAAATCCCAACCGAAAGCCGTGTTCCTGCATACGGGATACCGAACTGCGGGCACCTGGTTATGGTCGTGTTTTCGCTCACTGGATCAGGTCACCGGCTATTACGAGCCTTTGCATGAAATGCTCGCAAAGATCGATCCGACGGCACTGGCAAAGAGTACGGCCGACAGTTGGCGCTCAGGTCATCCGACGCTGGAAGCGCCGTATTTCGCCGAGTTTGCGCATCTGTTGCGGGACGACGCGCCCGGTATTGACGGTTTCGACGAACGGTTTTCGATCGACAGCCTGAACGGTAAAACGCCCGAATCCGCCGACCGGCTCGCGGCCTACGTCAACCATCTCACGCGGACGGCCAACGAAGCGGGTCGCGTGCCGGTATTCAAGTTCTGCCGCTCGTTGGGACGGCTTCACTGGTTTCACAGTACCTTTCCCGACGCAGTGCATATCGTCGTGATGAAAAATCCAATCTCGCAGTGGCAGTCATGCTGGGAGTTGCTGGCGAAGCACGACAATGCGCACTTTGTCGCGATTCCATTTGCCGTGCTTGATATGAATCGCAATGCGCCGATGGTGAAGCGGGTACTCGAAGCACTGCACGTGGAATTGCCGGACGCTTCGCGTACGTTTAAAGACACCACGCTCGACCAGTGTGTCGACTTTTACAAGCAGCACGTCAAAACGATTGCACCCGAGACCGCGTATCGCGCGTTTCTGGCGCACTGGCTTCTCACGTTGCAGCATGCCACTGCCCACAGCGACGCAATTTTCGATTGCGATCTCGCTGCGCGGTCATCCGCGTATGCCGAAGCGGCCGAGCACTGGATCGCGAAGATGTCGGGACTTGAACCGTCGTTCGGCAGCATGCGCCAAACCAGTTCGAAGCAACGCGATTGCGGGTTCAACGCCGCACAGGGTCTGGATATTCACCTCCAGGCCTTCGATCTCGCCAAGGCGCTTACCGCCGACGGTGCGATCGATAACGGCACCCTGTCGCTATGGGCAAGCAAACTCGCTCAGGCAACCCAGGTGCTGGCGTTTGGGCCGGACGTCAACTGGCCGCAAGCGAATGCGCCGATGCATCGCGCGACACGTGTGGTGGATATTGCGCTTATCGATGGAATCGGTATGGACGGTGCAATGATCAGCGAGTTGGCCGCGACGCGCACTGCACTAAACGACGCGCGCAGTCAGCTGGCGAAGTTCAAGCGCGCGCCGTTGTCGCGTCTTAAGAAGAAAGTGCGCAAGCTATTTACCGCTAAAGAAAATCGCGCAGCTTGAGTTGAGTGGCGTTTGAAAGGCTATCGGAATCTGTCGTGTCAGACGTCCCGATAGCCAGCCTGCCTTGATGAGATGACGCTTGAGGCTTGTCCCGATCGGGGCTTCACGCGTTTCCGGCATTCCGCTTCATATAGGCGGGCGTCGCGGAGATCGCCGAAATCAGACGGCACAGCGCTTCCATATGCGTTTCGACACTTGGGTCGTAAGCGAGATGCGACAGTGGGTCGGTAATCTGACAGCCGTTCTGCGCGCGCGCGACAGCGGTATGAATCGCCTGCTCGAAGCTGGCTTCGGAGCGCCGCGAAAACGCGATCTTCGCGTCGCCCGTTACGGTTTCGGCTGAGCCCACGTTATCGGCAATCACGAGCGGCGTGCCACACATCACCGACTCCACACCGACCAGTCCGAAAGGTTCATACGTCGACGCAACGATCGTATAGTCGGCGGCGCCGAATAGCGATTCGATTTCGCGGCAGTAGCCGATATAGCGGATCGTGTCGCCCGTGCGCGGCACCGGCCGACCGGCCACCGCCAGACATACCGGCAAGTTCGTCTTCGAAAAGAACTTCTCGATCAGTTCGTAACCCTTGCGCTCATGGTTCATCGACGCAAACGCGAACACCACGCGGTCCTCCGGCAAGCCCAATTGACGTCGCACGCGCTTGCGCTCTTCCGGCGACAGTACCTTGAAGCGTTTCGTGTCCACCGGCGGATAGATCACGTCGATGCGTGCCGCAGGAATATCGTAGAAGCGCTGCAACTCCTGCTTCATCAGCATCGAATGCGCGATGATCGCGGTCGCGTTCGTGTAGCTGCGGCGCTCCAGTTCGATCTGCCACGCGTCGCTGCGACGCGGCGGCCGTCCCAGCGCCTCCAGCGAACCGGGATGCGTTCCGCCGCACAGCACGAGATCCGCCTGCGTCAGATGGTTGATCGAGAAGACGCATGCGGGTCGATGTTTATGCAACTGCCGGCTGACTCGCCAGTTAAACGCGAGATTGCGCAGTTTGCGTGGCACCCACCAGACATCCATGCGTTGCGGATCGATCCATGCGGCTTCAGGCAACGTTCGGTCGATCTCGCGCGCAAACAAGGTCGGACGCAAACCGATCCGGTGAAAACCGGCAATCACATCGCGCGCATAGCGTTCCGCACCGCCGCTATTCTTGAGCGTCTGGGCGGTCAGCACAATATTGCCCGGAATCGCGGGCTGAACATAAGTCGGATTGGACACTGGACACTTCTATCTGGTGAGAGTCTGGGAGAACGCGAGGGTCTCGACGACGCAAATACGCGGCTATGATCAACTCGCCTTACTTGCCGCCTTGTCGGTTTTGAGACGCTCGAACGACTGCACGACCCGTTGCACGGAGAGGCCCAGTTTCCAGAACCGCTCCTTGAGATAGGCCGAAACAAAGACGTTGCGCGGCAACACGACCGCGCCACGTCCCCACGCGGGTCGCCATGTTCGAGCGAGTCCGCGACGCATGAAAAGCGAAACAGTCGGCACGTCGAGTGCCGATGCGAGATGACCGAGTCCCGAGTCGTTGCCGATAAACCAGCCGGACTCCGCGATCCACTGCGCGACGTCACCTAGCTTTGCAAACGATTGCACCGACGAAGCGACTGCGTCGTCGGCCAGCCACTCGGACTTCTCTGCTGGCGCCACCAGAAACGATGCGTTCAGCCCTTGTTGCAAGAGCTTTTCCGCCAGTCCTGCAAATTTTTTGCGTGGCCAGATTTTCTCGGCATGACTGCCGGTGGGATGAATCGCGACGCGATGTTCGAAGAGCCGGAAGCGGATATGCGGCGGCAACGCAATGCCGTTATGACGCGTGAGATATGACAGACCGAATGCGTGTTGCGCGACGCCGACGAGCTTGTCGATCATATGTTCGGGCTCATTGAACGACGGCAATTGCACCAGTTCGCAAACCGTGCCGTCGATCGACAGTGCGCGCCCGGCATCCGTTGCGCGTAACTGGATTACCAGATCGAACTGGGCGGCGCATTCGTGACCGGCATGGACAACGACGCCGGGAAACCACGCGGCGAGATCCGCAACGACCCAGCTCACGACAACCGGCCGATAACCATTGCGAATCAGGTTATTCACCAGCACCATCATCAGCAACGAATCGCCGATTGCAGTGGGCGTGACGACCGCGACCGATCGGGCGCGTTGCAGCGTCGATTTCATTCTTGCACCTTTGAATATCGGACACATCGGGCAGCCGAACGTACAGGCGTGCGTCGACACCTGACATCGCGCATTCACGCTGTCAGTGATCCGAACCATTTACTTCCGTGAGAAGAATATCGCAGCACGCATGCCGGATTCCGGCGAACTACGGCGCGGGTGATACCAGGAACCGCGCAAACTCGCAGTCAGCGTCCATCTGGTTTTATGCGGTGACGACCTGAATAACAGTGAGCGCATGATGCCAGCCGAGGGATTTCTTGAGGTTTCGGCTGTCTTGCCGCTCCTTTCATCCATTACTGGCGGTGATATTGCGTGCGCGAGAACCGCGCTGCGTGGTGATGTGCGGTGATAGGTAAATCACAGTCGTAATAATTGTCTTGCAGACTGTTAAACGATGATTCGCATTTTGGGTTTTCTAGTTTTCTAGGCGACGTTCAATATGACAGCTCGCGCGATCAATACGCCGCCCGCTGCCATGACGATCACACCCGCCGCTTTCGCAACACGCGAACCGCTCGGCGCGAGACGCTCGGCGGTAATCAGTATCGTCACGCCGATCATTGCACGCACATTCATCACGCCGAGCATCAGCAGAACCGCCGTCAGCGGCGCGCAGCACGCACAACACCGCACGCCGAACCGCCATCCGTCGCGCCACGCACTCGCTGCGCGACGTTCATCCGAAGCCGCTGCGCAGCAGCGCGTCGCCACGGTCCGACAGCACGCGAGGCGCCGCGTTTTCCATAGAGTCAATTGCAGCGCACCCGCGATCGCGACCACACTCCCAGTCGCAAACGGCACGGCGCAGGCAAGCGAAGAAAACTGCATCGTCAGTGCCGAGACTATTGCGCCGAGCGGAAACACTACGATGCCCAACGCGATCCACACGCAGCAGTAAGCGACGCCCGCGCATGCCACGCGCGCATCCGTATGCGCCATGTCCCGTTGCGCCCGCCGATAGCGCCACAGCGCGGGTCCGAGCGAAGGCGTCATCATCGCGACCATCATCGATGCCCACATCGCGATGAACGATACAGCGACGCCCAACCAGGTCTGTCCGCACGTGCGCATCCACGCCATCGACATACCCCAGCCGCCGGGCATCGGCATGTCGCCCATCGACGACATCGACGCGCACCATCGCAGCGTCAGCCCGGCGCTCGCTGCGAATATCAGCACGAACGCGCCGGTATACATCGATCGCGACACGGCGCGCCTCAACGCGGCCCGTATTCGTCATGACGACGCCACCACGGGCCGTCGCTCTCGTTGCGCCCCTTCGGCGCACGATCGAGCCACTGATACATGCCCCACAGTGCGTCCAGTCCGCGCGCATACGTCGAATAGGTGTGATAGATCATGCCGTCTTCCCGCACGAACGCGCTCATGCCTGGGCGGTCGAGCGTGTAGGTTGCCGCATCGGTGCCGCAGGTGGCGGCGAACTGGCGAACGGGTTCGGGCACGGTAGCCTCATCCATCGCGTGACCACCGCGCTGATAGTTGTAGGCGACTTCGCCGCCACGTTGCTGTGCATCGGTGAAGGCCACGTCGAAGTCGAAATTGAAGTCGCCTTCCGATGACGACGCCCACGGAAACGTCCAGCCCATCCGTTGCCGGTAAGCCTGCAACTTCGCGAACGGCGCACGCGATACGGCCGACAAGGTTACGTCGTGATTCGCCAGATGGATCGCGAAGCCGTCGAAACTATCCGCAATCGACGAGCACGACGGGCATCCCGCCTTGTAGTCGGGTCCGAACATAAAGTGGTAGACCAGCAGTTGCGAGCGCCCGCGAAACAGATCGGCGAGCGTCGCGCTGCCCGCTTCCGTTTCGAAGCGATACGTCTTGTCGATCCGTACCCACGGCAGCGCCTGCCGCTGCCGCGCGAGTACATCGCTGCGCTGCGTCAATTCTTTTTCCGCTGCGAGCAGATCGATCCGCGCGGCGAGCCAGTCTTCACGGGTTCCGGTTGTGTGCGTCGTCATCTATGCCTCCATCGGGCGTGTCAGACGTCGAATCCGGCGCGACGTCTGGGTTGATCGTCGTGATAGATTAGTACCGGGTTTAAGCCTGCGGGAGTGACAAGTGTGGCGGGATTGGATACACGATGGACACGCTGATCGCAGCCGCCGCGCGTGCACTCGCGGCGGGTGATCCGCTCGGCGCGCTCGACCGCGTCGCATTGCGCGACGACGCGTCCGCGCTCGCGCTGCGCGGTATCGCGATGGCGCAACTCGGCGATCTCGCGCGCGCCAAAACGCTAGTGCGCAGCGCCGCGCGCGCGTTCGGCCCGAAGCACGCCGCAGCCCGCGCCCGATGCGTGGTCGCGGAAGCGGAGATTGCGCTCGCATCGCGCGACCTGAACTGGCCGGCGCACCACCTCGAAGCCGCGCGCGTCACGCTGGAAGCCCACGGCGACTTCGCAAACGCGGCGCACGCGCGCTATCTGGAGATTCGCCGGTTGCTGCTGACCGGCCGCCTCGACGACGCCGAAACCCGGCTCGCCCACCTCGATCCGGCGTCATTGCCGCCTGCATCGCGAACCGCGCATCAACTGGCCGTGGCCGGGATCGCAATGCGCCGCGTGCAGGCGCATGCCGCGCGCGCCGCGCTCGAACACGCCCGGCGTGCGGCGCAACAGGCGCGCATTCCGGCGCTGTCGGCGGAGGTCGAGCAGGCCTTCACGCTGCTCGATATGCCTGCGGCTCGCCTGATCGCGCGTGGCGAGGCGCGTCCGCTTCTGCTCGATGAAGTGGAGGCCTTGCTGGCGTCGAAGGCGCTGGTGGTCGATGCATGCCGTCACGTGGTCCGCGATCCGCGCGCGACGGTGTCGCTGGCGCGGCGTCCGGTGCTGTTCACGCTCGCGCGTGTGTTGGGCGAAGCGTGGCCCGCCGATGTGTCGCGCGGCGCGCTGGTCGAGCGCGCGTTCGGCATCCGGCAGATCGACGAATCGCATCGCGTGCGGTTGCGTGTCGAAATAGGACGGCTGCGCACGGCCCTCGCGTCGATCTGCGGCGTCGTCGCAACCCGCCACGGCTTTGCGCTCGACCCGCATGATGCACGCGAGGTCGTCGTGCTCGCGCGGCCGGTCGATGAAAAACACGCGGCCTTGCTCGCGTTTCTCGCCGACGGCGAATCGTGGTCGAGTTCCGGCCTCGCGCTCGCGCTCGGCGCAAGCCAGCGCAGCGTGCAGCGCGCGCTCGACGCGCTGGCCACGGCCGGCAAGGTGCAATCGTTCGGCGGCGGACGCGCGCGCCGCTGGACCAGTCCGCCATTGCCCGGATTCGCGACGACGTTGTTACTCCCCGCATCTCTTCAGGATGATTAGGATGGCATCATGAAACGATCAAAAGCCGAAATCGTCCGTGAATATGGACCCTTTCCGGGTATCGACAGTGTGCATGGGCTCACCTTCGACGGCGAGCGCGTGTGGTTCGCGTCCGGCGACAAGCTGAACGCGGTCGATCCGGAAAGCGGTGCCCAATTGCGCTCATTCGACGCGATCGCGCAAGCGGGCACCGCGTTCGACGGCCGACACCTCTTCCAGATTTCAGACGGCCGCATCCAGAAACTCGATCCGCAAACGGGCGACGTGCTCGCAACGATTCCCGCCCCAGGCGGCGGCAACGATTCGGGACTGACGTGGGCCGAAGGCACGCTGTGGGTCGGGCAGAATCGCGAACGGAAGATTTATCAGATCGATCCCGAGACCGGTGAAATTCTCCGCAGCATTACGTCGGACCGTTTCGTGACGGGCGTCACGTGGGTCGATGGTGAACTGTGGCACGGCACATGGGAAGACGAGGCGAGCGAATTGCGCCGCATCGATGCGCAGACGGGCAAGGTGCTGGAGAGCGTGGCAATGCCCGACGGTGTGGCCGTTTCGGGACTTGAATCGGATGGTGGCGAGCGCTTCTTTTGCGGCGGTGGCACCAGTGGCAGATTCAGAGCGGTACGTCGCCCGAAACGCGACACCCCGGATGCGCGCGATGCAAACGAACCCGTAGACTCGACGAGCGAGTGACGCCCGCGCATGCGCGTGCATGCGCGGGACGAAACCGTTCGGTTACTTCTGCGGCGGCGTCACGGCCCAGTCGAGCGCGGCGTCGAACATCGCGGCGCCGTCCGGACTCAGCTTTTCGAATGAGCGGTTGCCCAGAAACACCGCGACGCGTCGTGCGGGCGCAATAAAGTCGTAATCCATCGTTGCGCCTTTTTCGTAGCCGAACAGCACGGCATGCGTCGGCTCGCCGCAAATCGTCGCGATCACGGTTGCGCCCGGCGCGGGTCGGCCCCAACCCATTTCGTCGTCACGCGGATAGACCCAGCGCTTGCCTGCCGCGACGCCGCCCGCGAGCGGACTCGGTGCATTGACGACATTCACGTAGTGCTCTTTCGACACTTCGCCGAAATCCTCGCCCTTCTTCTGGCCGGTAAAACGTAGCGAATCGAACAGATCCGATTCCCACGTCAGCAGCGGCACGGGCACGTCGCGAAAGGCCGTGCCGACCATATCGCGGGCGCTGACCACCGACGAGATAATCACCAGATCCTCGCCCTCGGAAGCGCTGACGGGCGCACTTTGATCGACCATCGTGACAGTCATCCCGCGCTGTTCGAGATGGGCGCGCACCTTGTCGTCTTCTTCGCGGTCGCGATGCGTGAGACGCGTCACGTACAGCACATTCTTGTGATTCGTCACCTGCTGCGTGCTCGCATCGGGCGGCGCGGCGGCGGCACCCGAACTCGCCATCGCGACCGCAGTTGCCAGCAACGTGAGCGCAGCGCGCGCGCCGACGGATTGAACGGATTTCGACATCTTGCTGAACATACGGATTGTGTTCCTGTTGCAGTTACAGTTTACGGACGCGTGCAAACCATCGCCGGTGCGTGCGCTTCGTCAGAAGTCGAACGTCGAGGTCAGCGACACGGTCCGCTCCAGGCCAATCCCCAACTGGCTCGAACCCGCCGACGCCCAGTAATGCTTGTTGAACGCGTTCTCGACGTTCAGCTGGAACGTGGCGTTGCGGCCGAGAATGCGGGTCGCGTAACGCGCGCCTGCGGAGAACAACGTGTAGCCGGGAATCGTCGCCTGATTCGCATCGTTGATCGGACGCGCGCCGATGAAATACGCACCGCCATTCACCGAAAGCCCCGTGACGTGCGGCACACGGTAGTTCAGGAACACACTGCCGGTATAACTCGGCGTGTTTTCCGGACGCTTGCCGAGCGTGGTCGCGTCGGTGCTGTCGACGATTTCCGCGTTCAGCCACATGCCGGTCGTCACGATCGACAGATCGCGCGTGATGTCGCCCTGATACGAGAACTCGATGCCGCGATACCGTCCGACACCGTTGAGCGCGTAGACGTTGTCCGCGTCGGTGCCAGCCGAAGGCTGACGGATCTGGAACACCGCAATCGATGCCAGCGAGTCGTTATTGAAACGATGCCGGATACCGATTTCTTCCTGCTTGCTGACCGCGGCCGGCAACACCTGATACGCGTTCGATGCCGTGGCGGGCGCGCTGCCGCCCGATTCCAGACCTTCGATATAACTCGCGTAAATGCTGGTTTGCGGCGTCAGTTTGTACAACAGGCTCGCCGACGGCGACGTGCGATTCACGTCCTGCGTAACGGTATTGGCCTGGGTCGCGTGGTAGTCCGAGTAGCGCACGCCTGCGGTGAATTGCAGATCCCGGGTCAGCCCGATCCGGTCGAAAACGTACGCGCCGCGGTTACTGATGTGCTGCGCGTAGAACGCCTTCGAACCCGCCGCCGTCAGGTTCGTGATGCTGACCGGCGAATACAGGTTTTGCGTTGCGGTGTAGTAGTACGTCGTGAAATCAGGCTGGTACAGCCAGTTCTCGACCACGCCGAACGTCACGTCGTGCGAAATGCGGCCGGTGTCGAACGCGCCGTTGATTTCCGCGCGCACGTTCTTGTTCTCGTAGAACTGGCCGTTCTGCTTGCTGCCTTGCAAGGTGCCGACGCCCGTATTGACGTTGTACTTTTGCAGAATCCACAGCCACCGGTTGCGTTGCGTGATCGACTGCCCGATCGACACGTTCGCGCTCCAGTTGTCACTGATCAGGTAATCCGCGCGTAACACCTGGCTGGTCGCCGTCGACGTGGTTTTCTTGTCGTTCGGCGACAGCAGCGTCGACGCGTCCGGCAGATGCGGCAACGTGATCACGCCGTTCACCGCAGCCAGCGGCGTAATGCCCGCCTGCTCGACCACGCGTTGATCGATATGTTCGAGGTCGTACTTGAAGCTCAGCTTGCGGGTCGGTTTCCAGTCGAGCGCGACGCTTTCGAACTTGCGATAACCGCGATCGCCGTCGATCGGCGTTTCGACGTGTTCGTCCATCGCGTTGACGCGAATGCCGAACTGGTTGTCCGCGCCGAAGCGGCGCGCGAGATCCGCGTGCACGCCCACGGAGCCGTGTGAATCGACCAGCAGCGACGCCGACGTCACCGGCGTATCGCCCGCCCGCTTCATCACCATGTTGACGATCCCGGCTGGCACCGTGAAGCCGTAATACAGCGCCGACGCGCCCTTCAATACTTCGACGCGCTCCTTGTCCTCCATCGGCATCCAGATATTGTTGTCGATGGGCAGCACGCCGTCGAGGTAATAGCTTTGACGGTTATCGAGCGCAATCCCGCGAATCGACAACTGGTCGTACGAGATGCCGCTCAACTGCTGACGCGTGACCCCCGCGACATTGCGCAACGCGTCGAACAGACCGGTGGCGGCCTGCGCCTGCAACACCTCGCTCGTGACGACGTTGACCGTCGCGGGCACGTCGAGCGCGTCGAGGCCGCGATACTGGCCGGTCTGCACGGTTTTCGCTGCGTACGGACTGGCGGCTTGCGCGTTGGCGCCCTTCACCGTCACCGGTGCGAGCGTGCCGCCGTCGTGCGCGGAATTCGCCGGCACGGACGACGCACCGTCCGCGACCGCCGCGCTTGCGGCAGCGTCGCTGGCGGCATACGCGAAGGCGGGCGAAATCATCGCCAGCAATGCGCTGACGGTCAGTCGGCATCGAACGGCGCGATAGCGCGGTTGGCGTTTCGTGGTGCGGCGCTGGCGGCTTGAAGCCTTATTCATAGGACATCGGTACAGGTAGACAAAGGACGGCCCGGACGGCGAACGACCGGTCAAAAGCAAACGCGAATCATTCCTATCTAGGCGAAAGATTGGTGTTTATACCTATGAAAATTTAACAAAGCAAGGAAATGGGAAGGCATCGTCAGCGCTTGGAAAGATATTTCCGGGCGCAGAAAATCAGGCAGAACGACTCCTGATACGAAGATTTGACAGATATTTAGCCGATCTTGGACGACGAACGGGATCGATAGATGGATCTGTCACCCGTTTTACCGAACGCGCGGTCATGTCCCAACAGATGGAATTGAAAGCCGATGTGTGTCACGCGTGCAACGCACTCGCAAGCCGTTCCTGCACGCTCGCGACGCATCCCAACGCAGCCGGCACCACCCGGTTCGCCGACGCGCCGTTATAAAACAGCTGGACGGTTTCGAGAAAACGCGCGCCCGGCAGCGGCAGGATGGTCAGTGCCGCGCGATTCGCGCCACGTCGCGCGACGGTCAACGGCATCAGCGCCAGAAACGGATAGCTGGCGAGCATTGCTTCGTTGGCTTGCAGCGAGATCGATTGAACGCAGCCGTCGGGAAAAGCGAGCCCGGCCTCGCGCAGCCAGCTTTCGAGCGCGAGGCAGGTCGGCGCCTCGCGCGGCGGCAGTATCCACGGCAAGCCGGCGAGATCGGTGGCGACGACATGGCGCCGGGTCGCCAGCGGATGATCGCGCCCGCACACGATCACGATCGGATCGTCGACGATCACTTGCGACGCAAATCCGGCCGCATCCGGGTTCGACGGCCCGGTCCGGCTCAACACGAAATCCAGCGCACCCGTAGCCAGCATGGGAAACAGCCGGTCGCTGGTGGCCTCGAAAAACGACACGTTCACATGCGGCGCGCGCTTTTTCAGTTCCACCACCAGTTCGGGCGCAAACACCGGCATCACGGTCGCCACCGCCCCGACCGCAATCTTTCCGGAGATTCCGCTGCTAAGCGAATCGACCTCGTAGCGCGCCTGTTCGAGCTGGTGAAACACCTCGCGGGCGCGCTTCATCAGCGTCTCGCCGACCGCAGTGAAATACAGCCGGTTGCCGCTGCGCGCCAGCACCGGCACGCCGAGCCCGGCTTCTAGTTCGGCCAGTTGCTTCGACACGGCCGGCTGCGTCACGTTGAGTCGCTCGGCGACCAGACGGATCTGTCCGAGGCTGTCGAACAGCGTCAACAGACGCAGATGGCTGAGCTTCAGCCCGGCCTGGAAGAATCGCTCGACGGGGTCCATGAATGCGGTCCAGAAGCGGTTGCGGGAAAGCGGAACGTGCAGCGTGGCGCGCGACACGCACATAACTCATGGTTATGCGCACAGCAAAAAATGTCAATTGCTTCTCATGCGTTCAGCTACCACTATGACTTCAGGAGACGCGGCGCATTGCAGATGCCGCCCACGATACAGACATGAAAACCACCAACGTCCTCTTCATTCTGTCCGACGAACATCAGCACGACCTGATGCGATGCGCGGGCCATCCGTTTATCCAGACACCGAATCTCGACGCGCTCGCGGCGCGCGGCACGCGTTTTCGCAACGCGTATACGCCTTCGCCGATCTGCGTGCCGGCGCGCGCGAGTCTCGCGACCGGCCGCTACGTGCACGATATCCGCTGTTGGGACAATGCGATTGCGTACGACGGCGCGTCGCCCGGTTGGGCGCAATATCTGACGCAAAGCGGCTTGCTGACGGAATCGATCGGCAAGCTGCATTACCAGTCGGAAGCGGCGCCGGTCGGGTTTCGGCGGCAACAACACGTGGTGCATATTCTCGACGGCATCGGCCAGGTCTGGGGTTCGGTGCGCAATCCGATGCCCGAGACGATGGGCCGCTCGCCGCTGTACGACAAGATCGGTGCGGGCACGTCCGACTACAACCGCTTCGATGCACGCGTCGCCGATACCGCCGTGGACTGGCTCGGCCAGCACACCGACGACAGCACACCGTGGACGCTGTTCGTCGGCCTGGTCGCGCCGCACTTTCCGCTGGTCGTGCCGCAGCAGTATCTGGATCTGTACGACCCGCGCGATATTCCGATGCCGCTGCTGCATCCGTCGAGCGGCTATGTGCGTCATCCGTGGGTCGAACGGCAGGCGCGTCACATGGATCACGACGCGGCGATCGGCAGCGACGAACGGCGGCGTCTCGCGGTGGCGTGCTACTTCGCGCTGGTCACGTTCATGGACGCGCAGGTCGGCAAGATGCTCGCCGCGCTCGAACGCCACGGCCTCGCGGACACCACCACCGTGATCTACGGCAGCGATCACGGCGACAACCTCGGCAAGCGCGGCATGTGGAACAAATGCCTGATGTATCGCGAATCGACCGGCGTGCCGATGATCGTCGCGGGACCGGGCATTCCTGTCGGCAAGGTGAGCGACACGCCGGTCTCGCTGATCGACATCCAGAACACGATTCTCGATCTCACCGGCTGCGACGCCGCGCTGCAATCCGGACCGGGCGAATCGCTGGCGAAACTCGCCAATCTGCCCGACCAGCCCGAACGTCTCGCGTTCAGCGAATACCATGCGGTCGGTTCGGACGCGGCGGCGTACATGCTTGCGAGCCGCGATTTCAAGTACCACTATTACGTCGGCATGCGGCCGGAACTGTTCGACCTGCGAGTCGATCCGGAAGAACTGAACGATGTCGCCGCCGATCCGGACTATGCGGAGATTCTGGCGTGGTTCGATGCGAAACTGCACGCGCTGCTCGATCCCGAAGCCACCGACGCCGCCGCGAAAGCCGATCAGGACGCGTTGATCGAAGCGTTCGGCGGACGCGAGGCGGCGCTGAAAACCGGCACGCCCGCGGCGACGCCGGTGCCGGTCGAATAGCCGGCGAACGTGACAGCGAAGCAGGCTCAAAGCAGGCTCAACGCGCAACAGAAGCGGCATCGTGAAGTAACACCGACACATAAAAAATATTGACGGAGACAGACATGGCCTCAGCCGACATCGCGGCGGTCTCTCAGCGGCCCGCACTCAGAAACAAGTGGAAAACGGTGATTCTCGCGAGCCTGGGCGGCTCGCTGGAAATCTACGATTTCATTATCTACGGCGTGTTCGCGCGTGAAATCGCCCGGCAGTTTTTCCCTGCGTCCGATCCGGTTGCGTCGCTGATCAGCACCTTCAGCGTGTTCGCGATCGGCTACGTGTCGCGGCCGCTCGGCGGGATCGTGTTGAGCAGTCTCGGCGACCGCTACGGGCGTCGCGTGATCTTTCTGGTCTCCGTGCTGGCCATGTCCGCATCGACGATCGGCATCGGGCTGATTCCGTCGTACGCGAGCATCGGCGTATTCGCGCCGGTTCTGCTGATCCTGCTGCGGCTCGCGCAGGGCTTCTTTCTCGCGGGCGAATTGCCCTGCTCGATCACCTACGTGGTCGAGGAAATTCCGGCGCGCGCGAGTCTCGTCAGCGGTCTGGTGATCTTTTGCCTGAACTCCGGCGTGCTGACCGCGACGCTGATCAGTCTGGTGCTGCACGCAAGCCTGAGCCCCGTCGACGTCGTCACCTACGGCTGGCGCATCGCGTTCATGTTCGGCGGCGTGATCGGCCTGCTGTCGTACTGGTTGCGCACGTCGCTCGAAGAATCCACCGAATTCCAGCGGCTGCGCAGTCACAAAGTGAAGCGGCCGTTCCGCACGGTGTTGACCGGGTTTCCGAAACAGATTGCGATCGGCGTCGGCGTGGCGGGCATCGTCAACGCGTCGAACAGCCTGCTGTTCGTCGTGATGCCGTCGTATATGACGACGGTGCTGCACTACGCGCCCGGCGCGACCAGCGCGGGGCAAAACCTCGGCATCGCGACGATGTCGGCGTCGCTGCTGTTTTTCGCGTGGCTCGGCGATCATGTGCCCGCGCGTCACTGGCATCGCGTCGGCGCACTGGTGATGGTGTTCGGCAGCTATCCGTTCTACCGGCTGGTCGCCACGCACGGCATCGATCCGCTCGCCGCGTTTGCGATCATGGGCGCGGTCGGCGGCTTCGTGAACGGCGCGTACGCGTTCCTGCTCGCCGACCTGTTCCCGACCCAGGTGCGCTTCAGCGGTATCGCGCTGTCGCTGAATCTGGCGACCGTCCTGTTCACCGGCATCACGCCGCTGCTCGTCACGCAACTGCTGCACCGGACCGGCTCGCTCGCCGCGCCCGGCCTCTTTCTGACCGGCGTGGCGTTGATCGCGCTGATCGCGGGCGCGGGCGTCCGGCGCGTCAGCGGACACGTCAATCGCGCGCTGTCGCAAGCTTAAGCATATGAACGATCACGCACCTGGTTTCGTCGCAACGGCAACGCCGGTTTCGTCGGCGGATCTGCATCGCGCTCTGGTCGAGCGACTCGGCGCGGACTGTGTCTCCATGGATCCATCCGTGTTCGATGCGCACGCGGGCGACTGGAGCGACGCGCCGCGCGTGCGCCCTGGCATGGTCGTGATGCCGCGCACGCCCGCCGACGTCGCGCGCGCACTCGGCATCCTCGCGAGCTTTGGACAAAGCGTCGTGGTGCAAGGCGGACTGACCGGCCTCGCGGGCGGCGCGACGCCGCAGCCCGGCGAAGTCGCGCTGTCGCTGTCGCGGCTGACCGCGATCGAAGCGTTCGACCGGCTCGGCGGCACGATCAGCGTGCAAGCCGGACTGGCGCTCGAACAGTTGCAGAACGCAGTCGAAGCGGAAGGCTGGTTTTTTCCGCTCGACCTCGGCGCGCGCGGCACCTGCCAGATCGGCGGCAACGCCGCGACCAACGCGGGCGGCAATCGCGTCGTACGTTTCGGCACGATGCGCGAGTTGATCCTCGGCATGGAAGTCGCGCTGCCCGACGGCACCGTGCTGTCGATGATGAACAAGGTCACGAAAAACACCACCGGCATCGACCTGAAACAGATGTTTATCGGCTCCGAAGGCGTGCTCGGTGTCATCACGCGGCTGGTGCTGAAGCTCGAACCGAAACCCGCCGCAGCCAATACGGCGCTGTGCGCGCTCGGATCGTTCGACGACGCGACGCATCTGCTGAAAGCGTTGCGCGTGCAGTTGCCGGGTTTGTCGTCGTTCGAACTGATGTGGGACGGCTTCATGCGCGCGGCGATGGATATCGCCGCGTTGAAAGCGCCGTTCGGCGACGCGTATCCGGTCTACGTGCTGGTCGAAACGCTCGGCGACTCGGCCGAAGACGACCGGCTCGCACTCGAACGCGCGCTCGAACGTGCGCTCGATGCAGGCCTCGTTCAGGACGTGATCGTCGCGCAATCGATCGATCATTCGCGGCAGTTGTGGGCGTATCGCGAGACCGTCGGCGAGTTGCTGTCGAAGCTCAAGCCGCACGCCGCGTTCGACGTCGGCGTGCCGATGGACGCGATGGATGCGCTCGTCAATCGCGTCCACGACACGCTCGGCGCGCGCTTTCCTGCGCAGACGCATCTGTTTTTCGGCCATCTCGGCGACGGCAACCTGCATCTGCTGTCGGGTCCGTATGCGGACGCCGACGCGCTGCTGCACGTCGAGGAAGTCGTGTATCAGGCTGTCAGCGAGGCCGGCGGCTGCATTTCCGCCGAGCACGGCATCGGCGTGATCAAGCAGTCGTTCCTGCCGCTGAGCCGTTCGGACGCGGAGTTGACGTTGATGAAGCAACTCAAGTCCCTGCTCGATCCACAAGGCATTCTCAACGCGAATCGTGTGCTGATCTAACCAGCTTCGCGCAGTCTCCTGCCCAACGGCGTGACGCGGATTTCCGCGGACACGCCGTTTTTGCGTCAGCGCCCGCTGATCCGCTGGGGAAACGCATTCCCATTCGGCAAGAAAAACCGCCACGACCTCCGAATCTTTCAAAACCCTTATGCAACAAGGCGTTGCGGCCTCCGTCGCATCCCTGTAAACCCTAAATTTCATAATCCTCAAATGCGAATGATTTGCATTCGCAGAAAAAGTCTCGCATCATACGAATATTGATCATCGACCGCAGGTCACCATGAACTCCTCGATTCCGACCGCCGCCCTGCTGCAAACCCGCCACGCCGCAACGCCCGAGTCCGCGCAAACCGTCCTCGACGCGCTGCTGTCGCGGCAGTCGCACTGGCCGCTGAACGAGCCCGCGCCGAATCCCGACGAACTCGCGCAGATTTTCGACACCGCGATGCGCGCGCCGGATCACGGCAAGCTGCGCCCGTGGCGTTTCGTGACGATTCGCGGCGATGCGCGTCTCGCGCTCGGCGAAGTGCTGGTCGACACGGCCAGCGCGCGCTCGCCGGAGGATCCGCGTACGGCCCACGCGCACCGAAGCCAGCGCGCGCTGGCCGCGCCGCTGATCATCGCGCTGGCGGCCGCTGTCGAGCGTCGCTCGAACGTGCCGGAGATCGAACAGTTGATGGCGGTCGGCGCCGCCACGATGAATCTACTGAACGCGATCCACGCGCTCGGTTACGGCGGATTCTGGGCGACCGGCGCGGACTCGTACGAACCCGCGATGCACGCCGCGCTCGGTTTCGCGGACAACGAACAGCTGCTCGGCTTTCTGTTCGTCGGGACGCCGCAAGCGCAATCGGCAGCGCGTCCCGTCGCACGACCGGACCACGCCGCGTATGTACGCGAATGGCTCGGACCGGCGAATCGCTAGTCGCGCCGGCCCCCGATCCGCGTGCCGCCCGTTGCGCGCGCACCGATCCCACCGATAGCAATCCATCGTCAGCCGGAGGCTGCATGAATATCGACAACCCTTCCCCGCGCGAACACTCGCTGTACGAGGAATCGTTTGCGCATTATCCCCACGTCGCGGAACAGATGGTTCTGACGGCGGTGCGGACGTGGTTACGCCCGACCTGCGGCGCAGTGCGTCGCGGCGAAGACTGGCGCGACATCCTGACCGAAGCCGGCATCAGTTCGCTCGGCATCAATTGCTTCGACATGCTGATGTGTTCGCTTAGCCATGCATCCGGCAAACCGCTCGATATGCGCTGCCGCTGCGCGACCGATCTCGCGAAAGACGAAGCATCGCTGTTGCAGACCGTCGCGCTGCTGCAAATCACCTGCGACGCCGAAGCGACGCAATTGCTCGACGCGTGGTTGCCGCATCCGACCGTCAGCACGGTCATCAAGAATCTGCGCTGGGTGGCGCTCGCGCTACTCGACGCCGGTCTCGTGATTCGCGTGCGCGCGCGTCGGGTGACCTATCTGCACTAAAAAAGGACCATCGAATGCCGATGAAATCCGCCGTTTCGATCTCGACCGGCAGCGTCCCGCGCGTGGAGAACCGCATCGCGATGAAGCCGCTCGCCCCGCGCACACTGCTTGATTCGCCGGAACTCGAATTCGTGTCGCGACGTTTCCAGACACGTATTCCGAGCGGCCTCGCGCGTCCCGCGCCAACCGAATTGCAACTGTGGCGGTTCCGGCCGGAGTGGCGCGCGATGTCGCGCGAAGCCGGTTACGACTGTTTGTCGAAAGCGGAACTCGCACGGATCCGCAACACGCCGAATCCGGTTTTAGGCAAACGTTTCGCAGTCGGCCGCGCGGTGTTGCGCGAGATTCTGGCGGGCATCGAAGGCTGTCCCGCGAGTGATATTGCGTTGAGCGAAGGCGTGGGTGGACGGCTGAAACTGACGGGCGATCATGCGCCGCTGTCGATATCGATTGCGTATGCGGGCATCTGGATCCTCGCCGGCATCAGCACGCGTCCGCTCGGACTCGCCGCGTCGATGCCGGGCGTCAATCCGCCAACTGTCGACGAGATCGACAGTATCGAGCGGCATGTCGAACTGCGTAGTCAGGTGCGCCACGCGAGCCTCGTCGATGCAGCAGGTACACCGGGTGGCCTCGCGATCGTCGCCGCCGACAGCCACACCCTGAGCATCGACGACCCGATCGTGCGGATCGACACGCCGCACGCTGGACACTGGCAAGTGCTCGATCTGCCGATGCCCGGCGCGATCTACGCGGCCGCCGCCGTGACGTATCCGGTGCGGCGCGTGACCGCGTTCGGCTGGGGCGACAGATAACGCGAAGCGACGCCTACCCGCTTCGCGCCGCCTTCTTTTCAGCGTCCGTCCGGGCTCACCGAAACCGCTGCCGGAACTGCTGCGGTGTGCTGCCGAATGCACGCCGGAACATCACCGTGAACGTGCGGACATCCGCATAGCCGAGATCCTGCGCAACCTGCGCGACGGCATGCCCCACCGACAACTTCGACATCGCTTCGGCCAGCCGCAACTGTTCGCGCCACTGCCCGAAGGTCATTCCGGTTTCGTCGCGAAACATCCGCGCGAGCGTACGCGAACTCGCGCCGACACGCTCCGCCCAACGCTCGAGCGTATCGCTGCTCGACGGCTGCGCGACGAGGCTATCGCAGATGCTGCGCAAACGCGGACTGACCGGCAACGGCAAGCGCGCATCGTGCGTGTCCTGCGCGGCTTCGTCGCGATTGTCCGCGTCCTGCAGCAGCCGCAAGATCAGCGGCACGATCAGCGCATTGCGACTGTCGGCGGGATCGTCGAGACCAGGATCGAACATGCCGAGAATCGTCGCGCGCAACAGTTCGCCGACCGCGATCACACGGCAATCGTGTGTCTGCTGCGGCAACGAATCCGGCTCGATATAGAGCGTGCGCATCGACACTTCGCCGACCATATGCAACTCGTGCTCGACCTGCGAGCCGATCAGCAACGCGTGACCCGGCGTCAGCATCCACAGCCCAAGCGGCGTCACCACTCGCACGATGCCGGTGGTGGCGTAGATCAGTTGCATCCGGTGATGAAGATGGGCGATTTCGTGCGCGCCGTCGCTGTACTCGATTTCCTGCGCAATCACTTTCCGGGCGGCCATCGTGTCGCCGTAAGTCTGCAATTTCGGTTTATGCATGACCGCTTTAGAACGTTATTTTTGTTAAATACATGGATTGAGACACGCATGTCCTGTTTTATGCCAAAGTTGTCCTGACTGTGCACAAGGCCAACCATTATAGTGTCGCCAGTTCGGCACAGACCGACTCTCTCCTCTGCGGTCCCCAATCGCTCAAACACTTTATCGATGGCCATCAAGAGCCCGTCGTAACCGCTTTTTCTTCGTCCGCCGCGAGCACTTCGCGACGACGTTTACTGTCGATTGGGGATATCCACATGAATACCGGGGTGCGCGGCTCGACCGCGCTGAGCTTGCTGTTGTGTCTATTGGGCGGAACGTCGGCGGTCTATGCACAGACATCGACCACGCAGTCCGCCGCGACAGCCGACGGCGCGCAGTTGCCGACCGTCAAAGTCAACGCCGCCGACGCCGACTCGCATACCGGCGTCGCTGACGGTTATGTGCCGGTTACGGCTACCACCGCCACCAAAACCGACACGCCGCTGATCGAGACGCCGCAATCGGTTTCCGTCGTCACGCAGGCGCAAATGACGGCTCAAGCGGCGACCAGCGTGGCCGCAGCGCTGCGTTACACGTCGAGCGTGCTGCCCGAATTGCGCGGCGCATCGACCGACGGCGCACCGTATCTGTATAGCCGCGGCTTCGTGCTCGAACAGTTCATGGACGGCACGCGGATGCCGAGCGACACCAGCTTCGGCTACGCCGTGCCGAACTTCGACCCTTACGGACTCGAACGGATCGACGTGCTGCATGGCCCGTCGTCGGTGCTGTATGGACAGGCGAATCCCGGCGGGGTCGCGAACCTGGTCAGCAAGCGCCCGACCACCACGCCGATCCACGAAGTGTTCGTGACCACCGGCAGCCACAATCGCGCCGAATTCGGTTTCGATCTGGGCGGCGCGCTGACCGCCGACGGCAAACTGTCGTACCGGTTGACCGGTCTTGGGCTCGATACCGGCACGCAGGTCGACGGCGTGAAGCAGAAACGCATCTATATCGCACCCGCCGTTACGTGGAAGCCCGACGACAACACCACGCTGACCGTGATGGCCAAATATCAGCGCGATCCGGATGTCGGTTACTACAACTATGTGCCCGCGATCGGCAGCATTCTGGACAACCCGAACGGTCAGATTTCGAGTCATACGAACGTCGGCGACGAGAATTACGATCACCACACGCGGACCCAGTATTCGGTCGGCTACGAGTTCGAACATCGCTTCAATCCGGTCTGGACCGTGCGTCAGAACCTGCGCTATACGGTCGTCAGCGACGATCTCGCCAACGTGTTCCCATATCCGAACGGCTATGCGACCGGCTCCACGACCACCATCAACCGCTACGCGTTCACCAACGACGAAACCGCGAAATTCTTCACCGTCGACAACCAGGCGCAAGCGAAATTCACGACCGGTCCGCTCGCTCATACGGCGCTGTTCGGTTTCGATTTTCAGCGCGTCTGGTTCAAGCAGACAGTCGGATCGAACTTCGTCGAGCCGACGCTGAACCTGTTCAATCCGGTCTATCTGCCGATCACCGGCACCACCGCCACGTCCAACGACATGGTGCGGATGAAGCAGTTCGGCGCGTACGCGCAAGATCAGATCGCCTATGGAAAATGGCGCTTCCTGATGGGCGTGCGGGAAGACTGGGCCGCCGCCGACGACACCAATCCGCTACAAGGCTATGCGTTGACGCAATCGCAACGCGCGTTCACGTGGCGCACCGGCCTCGTCTATCTATTCGACAACGGACTCGCGCCGTACGCGAGCTATTCGAAGTCGTTCGACCCGCAGATCGGCTCGACCTACACCGGCGCGCCGCTGAAACCGACCACCGCCGAACAGTATGAAATCGGCATCAAGTATCAGCCGCGCGGCTACAACAGCTTTATCACCGCGTCGCTGTTCGACCTGCGCGAACGCAATGTGGCGAGCAGCGATGCGGACCACTCCGGATACAGCGTACAGATCGGCCAGGTGCGCGCGCGCGGACTCGAACTGGAAGGACATGCGAGCCTGAGCGACAATCTCGACCTCGTCGCGTCGTACACGTATCTGAACAACGTGACGACACAGAGCAACCTCACCGGCACCACGATCGACGGCGCGACGGTATCGCTGCAAGGCCTGCAACCGTGGGGTATTCCGCGTCACTCCGCATCCGCGTGGCTCGATTACACGCTGCACGCAGGCACATTCCGCGGCCTCGGATTCGGCGGCGGCGTGCGCTATGTCGGCGCGAGCTACGATCAGACCAACACGATCCATGTCGGCTCGCGCACGCTGATCGACGCGGCCGTGCATTACGACACCGGCAAGCACTGGTTGTTCTCGGTGAACGGCACCAACCTGTTCAACCGGCAATACGTGGCCGCGTGCCAGAGCGGCGGCATCTGCAATTTCGGCGACGGCGTCGAAGTGCTGGCATCGGCGCGGTATCGGTGGTGATGGGCAATCTCGACAGGACGCATCGCGGAGTGACATGCTGAGACGACAGTTTTTGCAGGCCGCCGCACTCGCGCCGTGTTTCGGCGCGAGTGCGGCCGTGTCACGCGCGGCGCAACCGGCTCGCGCGCCGGTTGTGCCGCGCGTCGTCGTGCTCGACTGGGGCGTGCTCGAAACCTTGCTGGCGATGGGCGTCGTGCCCGTGGGCGCAGCGGAAATCGACAGTTATCGTGACAGCGTGGTGTCGCCCGACGTGCCGTCCAGCGTGGCGGACGTCGGCTTGCGTCTTGCGCCGAGTCTCGAACTGCTGCAACAGATCGCGCCCGATCGCATCCTGATCAACTCCAGCCAGGAATCGCAACGCGCGATGCTCGAACGCATCGCGCCCGTCGATGCATTCGCGATCTACACCGATGCCGGTGCGCCGTATCAGCGCTCGCAGGCGGTCACGCTACAGCTCGGTCGCCTGTGCGCATGCGAAGCTGCCGCGCGCGACCTGATCGCTTCGACACAACAGCGGCTGACGACGGCGCGTGCGCATATCGCCACCCAACGCGCAACACAACGCGGCACGGCTCACGCCACCCGGCCGCTGTATCTGATCCGCTTTTTCGATGCGCGGCATATCGGCGTCTACGGCGCGCACAGCCTGTTTCAGGACGTGCTCGATGCGCTCGACGCATCGAATGCATGGCGCGGCCAGACCGATTACTGGGGCATCGGCGTGACCGGAATCGAAGCGCTGGCGGCCGCGCCCGACGCCGACGTGCTGTACTTCGACCCGCTGCCCGGCGGCGTCGCGCGCACACTCGCGACCAACCGCCTCTGGCACGCATTGCCCGCAGTCGCGGCAGGCCGCGTCGCGGCGATGCCGCCGTTCTGGGGCTTCGGCATGTTGCCGTCGGCGGCGCGTTTCGCCGACGCGTTGTCCGCGGTGTTAGCGGATGGCTCGTCCGCCCAAGCCGCCGTCGCGCGAGCGCCGTTATGACCGTGATGCGCATTCACGCTCTCCAGGCCGGCGCGCGTGCATGGCTGCCCGCCGCGCTGACCCTGCTCGCTTTCGCCACCGCGAGCGCGCTGAGTATCGCGAGTCTGTCCGCGATCCTGCCGCCGTCGCTGTGGTGGCACGCGCTACATTCGCCCGATCCGCACGACATCCAGCAGATCATCGCGCACGACAGCTGGTTGCCGCGTCTCGTCGTCAGCTGGCTGTGCGGCGCGCTGCTCGGTCTGGCGGGGACCGTCTTCCAGCAAGTGTTGCGCAATCCGCTCGCCGAACCGATGACGCTCGGCGTGTCCGCCGGCGCGCAACTCGCGCTGACGCTCGCCACGTTGTGGGCGCCTGCATTGCTCGGCGACATGCAGCCGTGGGTCGCGCTCGCCGGCGCGACGATCAGCGCGGCGCTCGTGTTCGCGCTGTCGTGGCGCAGCCAGCTTGCGCCCGTCACCGTGGCCGTTGCAGGGCTGGTCGTGACGCTGTATTGCGGCTCGATCGGCGTGGCGCTGCAACTGTTCTACGCGCCGTATCTGCGCGGGCTGTTTATCTGGGGCGGCGGCTCATTGGTCCAGCAGGACTGGCACACGGTGACGATGCTCGGCGCGCGCCTCGCGATCGGCGGCGCGCTTGCGTTCGCGCTGCTCAAGCCCATGACGCTGTTCGGCCTCGACGACGCGAACGCGCACAGCCTCGGCCTGTCGTTGCGACGGATGCGGCTCGCTGCGCTCGCGCTCGCCGTCGTGCTGAGCGCGGCCGTGGTGAGTGCAGTCGGCGTGATCGGCTTTGTCGGACTGGCTGCGCCCGCGCTCGCCAGCATGGCCGGCGCGCGACGTCTGTCGCAACGGCTGTGGGCCGCGCCCTTATGCGGCGCGCTACTGTTGTGGCTCACCGATCAGGCCGTCCAGCAGATGTCCGGCCTCATGGGCGACCTGATTCCGACCGGCGCGGCCACCGCGCTGGCCGGCGCGCCGTTGATGCTGATGCTGCTCGCGCGAATGCGTCGCGCGTCGCCACTGCCCGTCACGCGCGACGACGGTTTTCCCGCGCATCCGGTGTCGCGCGTCACGATGCGCTGGCGCTTCGTCGCGATTGCGCTGCTGTGCGTCGCGACGCTCGCGATTGCGCTCGACTTCGGTCGCGGCGCGCACGGCTGGCACTTCAGCGGCCTCGAAGAATGGTCGCGCGTCGCGATCTGGCGCGCGCCGCGCGCAGTCGCCGCGCTCGCGGCCGGCGCGATGCTCGCGGTCGCGGGCGCGTTGATGCAGCGCGTGACCGGCAATCCGCTGGCGAGTCCCGAAGTGCTCGGCGTCAGCGCAGGCGCGGCGTTGGGGCTGATCGTCGTGGTGGTCGGCATGGGCGACGCAGGACCGGCCACACGGCTTGCCGCGACCACGCTCGGCGCGTTGAGCGCACTGCTTGCGATCCTGTGGTTTTCGAGCCGTTCGCGCTTCGCGCCGGACCGCGTCCTGCTGGCCGGCATTGCGATCGGCGCGTTGTTTCAGGCAGTGGTTGCCGTGGCGATCGCAAGCGGCGGCGAACATGCGACGACCTTACTGCAATGGCTGGCCGGTTCGACCTACACGATCACGCCACGCGACGCCGCGCTTACGCTCGGCATCGGTGTGCTCCTCTGTGCGCTGACGCCGTTGTGCAATCGCTGGCTGCAAATCCTGCCGCTCGGCGATGCGTCCGCGCAGGCTATCGGCGTCCAGACGGGACGGGCGCGGCTCGTGTTGCTCGGGCTGATCGCGCTGCTCACCGCGGCCGCCACGTTGAGCGTTGGACCGTTGTCGTTCGTCGGGCTGACCGCGCCGCATTTCGCGCGGCTTGCCGGCGCGCGACGCCCGTTGCATCAGGCGATGCTGGCCGCACCGATTGGCGCATTGACGATCCTCGTCGCCGACTGGCTGGGCCGTGTGCTGTTGATGCCGCGCGAATTGCCCGCCGGACTGGTCGCGACGCTGATCGGCGCGCCGTATCTGCTGTGGCTGCTTGCGAAGCGGCGTTGAGTCGGGCGCGACACTCATCACCGCCTTGGCGCGCGCGACTAAAAATCCTTTGACGGCAATATTGACTCGGCTATGCTTGGTTTGCATTCCGGCGGCGCCTTACTCACTCGCTAGCATCGGTTAGCGTGACATCGAAGGCGCTTCTTCAAACGTCGTTTCGGGTTCAATCGTGAAAGTCCGTGGTCCATTGGTGAGATACCAGCGCGGTCGGGAAAGAACGATCCTGTTCGGCTATCCGATCGCTCGACAGGGCGCGGGCCACGCCGCGCCGTCGCGTCCCCTGTCAATCGATACCGTCCTGTCGCGCCGCTCGGTGCGACGACACAATGCCGTTTGCGCACCCGACATGCTCGCCGTGCGCACCGACGAAATCGCGTCGCTTCTGCCCTAGCCCGCCTCTCTCCGTTTCCGCCAACGCACCGGTTGCATAGCGTCGTTCGCGTTCGACTGCACGACAGTCGCGCGTCGCCGCCTGCTGTCCGGCGCCTTGCATTCCTTCGCTTCCCTTGACTTGCCGTTCGCATCCGCGCCGGCAAACGACGCGTCACGTCTGCACGAATCGCAGCGCGGCCGTTGCATCGATACGTTGAAAACGCAAACCCCAGGAGATCGTTCAATGAAGACCCGTCAGGCATCCCAACGTTTTTCATTCAAGCGCACCAGCGCTTTGATCCGGTCGATCTGTGCACTCGGCGCCACCGCCGCACTGACCGCCACGCATCCGGCGCACGCAGCCGACACCGCGCTGAACGTGTACAACTGGTCGGATTACATCGCGAAAGACACCGTGTCCGACTTCGAGAAGCAAACCGGTATTGAAGTGAAGTACGACAGTTACGATAGCGACGACACGCTTCAGGCGAAATTGCTGGCAGGCAGTTCGGGTTATGACATCGTGGTGCCGACATCGAGCTATATGGCGCGGCAGATCGAAGCCGGCGTGTATCAGAAGATCGATAAATCGAAGATGCCGAACCTCGCCAACCTCGACCCCGCGCTGATGAAACTGATCGCCGATGCCGACCCCGGCAACCAGTACGGCGTACCGTGGGCGTGGGGCACCGACGGTATCGGTTTCAACGTGCAAGCCGTGCAAAAAGCACTCGGTGCCGACGCGCCCGTCGATAACTGGTCGCTGCTGTTCGACCCGACCTATATGGCGAAGGAAAAGAGTTGCGGCGTCTCGTTTCTCGACTCGGCCGCCGACGTGTTTCCCGCAGTGCTGCAATACATGCACAAAGACCCGAACAGCATCAATCCCGGCGACTATCAGGCCGCTTACGACGTGTTGAAAAAAGTAC
Organism: Paraburkholderia sp.; assembly: GCF_028283785.1. Classification (GTDB taxonomy): domain Bacteria; phylum Pseudomonadota; class Gammaproteobacteria; order Burkholderiales; family Burkholderiaceae; genus Paraburkholderia. Next base: position 113,978 of record NZ_JAPWKB010000002.1, read on the forward strand.
GTCCGTACATCACGCAGTTCAACTCGTCCGGCTATATCAACGACCTCGCGAACAACGATATCTGCGTCGCATTCGGTTTTTCCGGCGACGTCGGGATTGCGCGCCGCCGTGCATCGGAAGCGAAGCGCTCGTATGAAGTGCGCTTCTCGAACATCAAGGATGCCGGGCTATTGTGGATGGACGTGATGGTGATTCCGAAAGACGCGCCGCATCCGGAAGCCGCGATGAAGTGGATGAACTATATCGAAGACCCGAAGGTCAGCGCCGCCATCACCAACGAAGTGTTCTATCCGACCGTCAACCGCACTGCGCGCAAGTTCGTTACGCCCGCGATCGAGCAGGATGTGAATGTCTATCCGCCGGAACCGGTGTTGAGCAAGATGACGTTGATGCGTCCGCAACCGACCGCGATCATGCGCCTTGAAAACCGTCTGTGGGCGCAGTTGAAGGCAGGCGGCTGAGCGTCGTCGCAACTTGCCTGGATGTTCGCTGACGCGCACGGCGTGACGTAATCGTCATGCCGTGCGCGCTGTCGCCGGTTTCACGTTGTTTCTTTGTCACTGTGTCATTCAACTAGAAGTCACGTCATGCGCATATCGAATCTTGTCGATCTCAATCAGCCCGCCGAAGAAATTGCCGCTTATCGCCCGCAGCCCGACGCGATCGTCGCGGGCGACCCGCAGCAAATCGTTCATACGCACTTTACGAGCCCGTGCGGCCAGTTGCAGTCCGGCGTCTGGGAAGGCGCGCCCGGCACATGGCGAGTGAATTTCACGGAGAACGAATACTGCGAGATTCTCGCGGGCGTGTCGGTGTTACGGGACGAAGACGGCGCGGCACGCACGGTTCGCACCGGCGACCGCTTCCTGATTCCGGCCGGGTTCAAAGGCACCTGGGAAGTCGTCGAATCGTGCCGGAAGGTGTTTGTGTCGGTGCAATTCGACGACAGCGGCCGCGCGTGACGCCATACGTCCGTGGTGCGATCGGCTAGCAGAGCACGACATTGACGGCGAGTCCGCCGGCAGGCAGCAGGACAGCACCGTGATTGAAGCCCAAAGCGGATTCTTCGTGGACACGGCTCTGTATGGGCAAGTGGGTTGGAGTCACCGCGTGCTGACGCGCATCGGACAGGGGGCATCGCACGCGCAGACCGCTGCCGGAATCGACGCCCGGCGGGAACGGACGTGGCGCCGGTCGCGACATGCCGGTTGATCTCGGACCCGGCTTAGGTTATTGACGAGATAATCGACGCGCTCAACCGCCTGCTTTTGCGACCCCGCCGGAGTCACGATGAAACGTCAGCGCCCGCAGTCATCGCATCTGCTTCATCCTCATGGCGATCATCACGGCCCGGCCGAATGGCGCGTGTTCCTGCTGACGTTCGTGCCGGTCGCGCTGCTGATCGTCGTGGCGGTGTCGCTGGTGGTGTGGCTGGTCGATCCCGCGCCGCCGCACACCATCACGATGAGCGCGGGGCCGCGCGACAGTTCGTTCTTCGCGGCCGCGCAAGACTACAAAAAGATTCTCGCGCGCAACGGCGTCACGCTCGACGTGCTGGAGTCGGACGGCTCGCTGCAAAATCTTCAGCGGCTGCTCGATCCGAAACAGCATGTCGATCTCGCGCTGGTTCAGGGCGGCGTGTCGGACGGGCTGGCGACGTCGTCGCTGATGTCACTCGGTAGCGTGTTCTATGCGCCCGTGATCGTGTTTTATCGCGGCCGCGGGCTGACGCAGCTGTCGGCACTGGAAGGCAAGCGGGTTGCGATCGGCCGCGAAGGCAGCGGCACGCGCGTGCTGGCGCTCAAGCTGCTGGACGCGAACGGAATCGAGGCGAACGGCAACACCACGCTCGTGCCGATCGACGGCATTCAGGCGGCGACCGCGCTGGTGTCGGGCGAGGTCGATGCGGCGATCCTGAACGGCGATTCGGCGACGCGCGCGTTGATGCTGCGGCTGCTCAAGGTGCCGGGCATTTCGGTGATGAATTTCGACGAGGCGAGCGCATATACACGGCTCTTTCCGTTTCTCGACGAGATCGATCTGCCGCCGGGCGTGCTCGATCTGAAGCGGCGTATTCCGCCTGAAACGGTGCATTTGATCAGCCCGACCGTGGAGCTCGTCGCACGGCCGAATCTGCATCCGGCGATTTCCGACCTGCTGGTCGAGGCCGCGCAGGAAGTGCACGGTTTGCCGGGTCTGTTGCAACACGCCGGCCAGTTTCCGAGTCCGATTCCGCGCGAATATCCGGTCAGCGAGGACGCACAGCGCTATTACCGGACCGGCAAGAGTTTTCTGTACCGGACCTTGCCGTTCTGGCTCGCGAGCGCGGGCGACCGCACGCTGGTGCTGTTGCTGCCGATGGCCGTGCTGCTGTTCCCGGCGATGCGGCTGATACCGGCGCTGTACCGATGGCGCGTGAGATCGCGAATCTACCGGTATTACGGCGCGCTGATCGCGATCGAACGCGGCGCGTTGAGCAAGGACACGACGGAAAGCGAACGGCGGGCGCTGTTCGAGGAACTGGATGGGATCGAGGAGTCGCTGAACCGCTTGCGGATGCCGCTCGCACACGCGGATGCGTTGTACGTATTACGCGAACATGTCGGGTTCGTGCGATCGCGGCTGAGCGCGACGGCGCGGCAGTCGGGCCACGTCTAGCGGTGGCCCGATTGCCGCGCAACGAGACAGATCAGGCAGCCGGGCTCGGCGTGGACGCCGGTGCGGGGGTTGCTTCTGCGGCCGGAGCGGGGGTTGCTTCGGCGCTTGCTTCGGTGTTCGCGGCGACGTTGGTTTCAACGTTCGCTGCCGCATCCGCGTCGGGCGTCGCTTCGGCCTGTGCAGCCGGTGCTGCGGCGTCGCCTTGCGTCACGGCTTCGGCGGATGCTTCCGCGCCTGCCGCTGCGGGCGTTGCCGCGCCGTCGACTGCGGGCGTGCGCGCAGCCGCGCGTGCGGCGCGATGCGCTTGCAGACGTTGCGCGCCGGCAGCTTCCGTCGGCGAAACACGACCGGCTTCGGCACCCGACAGATCGACGCGGATCGCGTTTTCGACGAGGCTCGTCCAGTAACGCGCGCCACGGCACCACGTCTTGATTGCGTCGCGCAGTTCAGCTTCCGTCAGCGACAACTCGGCGACGTGCGCCTTCAGGTCTTCGAAGATACCGACCTTCAGCGGCAGCTTGGGTGCCGGGCTTTTCGGGAACACCGTCGGGAAGCGCTTTTGCAGGCGGCCGATGGTCCGGACTGTCGGGTCAACCGGCTTCGCATTGGCAGGCTTCGCGTGCGCGGGCTTGCCGTTTGCATGTTTTGCATGCGTGGGCTTCGGGCCCGCGGGCTTCGCCTGAACCGGCTTCGAGTTCGCCGATTGTGCATCGGCGGGCTGTGCATTTGCCGCGGGCGCGGGGCGACGCGCCTGCTGCGGCCGCGGCTTCGCCTTCGGCTTTGCTGCTTCAGCCTGCTTTGCGAGTTGTTTCTTTAATTCAGCGAGTTGTTCGAAACCCATATCCGACAGCCAATAGAGAAGAAACGAGATTGTAGCAGCGCGTCGATAAACGGCTTGTGACAACGTCTGCCGGGATGTAACGGTGACGCGGGCATACAGCATCACGCCATCGCGATGCCCTGCGATGGCGTGATGAAAACTCCCCTACCGGCGCGCATCGACCGCTATGCGCGCTGGATGCGGCGTATCGCCGTCAATGTTCGAGGGGCCGGGTTGCCGGGTCGCTTTCGACGACGTCACGCGTAGCGGACCAGTACGGCTGACGGTTGTAATACGTGTGCGTGGAGAGTCCCCACTGCGTATCGGCCATCGACGGCCAATGATCCTTGTCGAAACCCGGATCGTCTTTCAGACGTTGCGCGAGAATATCCACGTGGAAGCATTTCTGATCCGTATCGAGCGTCAGCGCAGTCCAGGGAATCGCGTGCAGCGTCGATCCCATTCCGAGAAAGCCGCCTTCGGACAATACCGCATATGCAATTCTGCCGCTGCGCACATCGAGCATGATGTCAGAAATTTTACCCACGTCTTCGCCATCCGACGACATCACTTTATTACCGTCGAGCGTCGCTGCGGCCATGATGTCCGGCCCCGGACCGTCGCCCATGCCGCCGCCTACGATGTTCGCGCCGCGTTGTGTGTCGCCTAGCGGATTGATCGAGCCCATGATTCACCTCCTTGAGAAAAATGGTGCATTCGAATCGCGCAAGCGCCATACCCGCCAAACTTTCACACAATATTTAGAAAATCAATTCCGGTCGCGCCACACGTTTCGATTTACGTATCTGTTTTCCGCATGATTCACGGCCTGATTCGCGATGCTGAAAGCTTTTTCAGTTGATGCAACGCAGTACGCACTTTGTTTCAAACATTTTGCGTTGCTTTAAGGATTAGCGGCTCCTAGACTGATTTCGTGCCGCAATGCAGCAAGCGTTTTTGCGATGCCTTGTCGATTGTTCATCTTTCAGGGAGTTCACAGCAGCTATGGTTCAGCCTCCCCTGCAGTCCGGATTCAATTTCTTCAGCGCGTTCCCGCTTTCCGGCGACGCCGCCACGCCGCAGATTCCTTTCGATGTCACCGCGCTGATGCCCGCGCGCCGCTGGCTCGCCACGTCGGCGGCCGGGTATTCGATCGACGCGTGGCAGCGCTTCGTGCTGTACGCCGACGTGATGCGTCAGCGCGGCAACCAGTACCAGACGCATCTCGCGGAACTCACGCCCAACGTACTGGACTTCGAAGCAACCCTCGTGATGGACGGCCGCGATTTGCCGCGTCCGGTGAATTACGGGCTGGTGCGCATCGTCGCCCCCGACGATCTCGCGCCGCCGTCGGAGCGCGTCACCGCCGACCCCGGCCGCCTGCGTCCGTTCGTGGTGGTCGATCCGCGCGCGGGGCATGGTCCCGGCATCGGCGGCTTCAAGCGCGACAGCGAGATCGGCGCCGCGTTGCGGGCCGGTCATCCGTGCTATTTCATCGGCTTTCTGCCCGATCCGGTGCCCGGCCAGACCGTCGAAGACGTGATGCACGCCGAAGCCGCGTTCCTCGAAAAAGTCATTGCGCTGCATCCGGACAGTCCCGGCAAACCGGCGGTCATCGGCAACTGCCAGGCGGGCTGGCAAATCCTGATAACGGCGGCGATGCGCCCGGAACTGTTCGGCCCGATCATCGTCGCGGGCGCGCCGGTGTCGTACTGGGCCGGCTGGCGCGGCAAGAATCCGATGCGCTATTCGGGCGGTCTGCTCGGCGGTTCGTGGCTGACCGCGCTGACGGGCGATCTCGGCAGCGGGCGTTTCGACGGCGCGTGGCTGGTGCAGAACTTCGAGAACCTGAACCCGGCCAACACGCTCTGGCACAAGAACTACGCGCTCTACGCGAACATCGACACCGAAGCGCCGCGCTACCTCGGTTTCGAGAAATACTGGGGCGGCCATGTATTTCTGAACGCGGGCGAAATGCAGTACATCGTCGATAACCTGTTCGTCGGCAACCGGCTCAGCAGCAGCGAGATCGTCACCGCCGACGGCACGCGCCTCGACCTGCGCAAGATCCGCTCGCCGATCGTCGTGTTCTGCTCGTACGGCGACAACATCACGCCGCCGCCGCAAGCGCTCGGCTGGATCACGGACCTCTATGCTGACGACACGGACCTGCACGCGCACGATCAAACCATCGTCTACGCGACCCACGAGAGCATCGGCCATCTCGGCATTTTCGTGTCGAGCAGCACCGGCCGTAAGGAACATCGCGAGTTCATCAGCAATATCGATCTGATCGATCTGCTGCCGCCGGGTCTCTACGAAGCGCAAATGGGCGACAAGACCGCCGCCACCGAGCACTCGGAACTGGTCGAAGGCGATCACGTGCTGTCCATCGCGCGCCGCACGATCGACGACGTCCGCACGATCGTCACGCCCGACGCCGACAGCGACCGCCGCTTTGCAACCGCCGCGTGGCTGTCCAACGTGAATCTCGGCCTGTATCGCAGCTTTCTGCAACCGTGGGTGCGCGCGTGCGTGACGCCGAACGCCAGTTACGCGATGACCATGCTGCATCCGCTGCGGGTTTCTTACGAAACATGGTCCGACCGTCATCCGCTTGCCGGCGTGGTCGAGCAGCAGGCGGAGCGGATTCGCGAAAGCCGCACGCCGGTCGATGCGGACAACCCGTTCCTGCAGATGCAGCGCGTGGTATCGGACGCGATCGAGGCGTCGCTGAATTTTTACCGCGATATTCGCGACGACCTCAGCGAGAAAACCTTCGAGACGGTCTACAGCATGCCGTGGCTTCAGGCGCTGGCCGGTTTCGGCGTGGATCGTGAAGGTCATACCGCCAGTCCGCGGCCGCATCCGGGCACGTCGCCGCAGGAACACGCGCAAGCCATGCTCGAACAGGAGCGGTTACGCGGCGAAATGGCCAACGGCGGTCTCGTCGATGCCGCCGTGCGGGCGTTGCTGTACGTGCGCCACTCGGGCGGCGAAGCCGACGAGCGACGCTTCAATCTCGCGCGGACCTTGCTCGAAACCGTGTCGGATCGCGGCATCCTGTCGTTCAAACCGGTGGTCCGCCAACAGGCCGCGTTGCTGCATCTCGACACCGATGCCGCCCTCGCCGCGTTGCCGTCGATGCTGGCCGGCGCACCGGACGACGACATTCGCGGGGTCGCCCGCGATATGGAAAAGCTGTGCGGCACGACGCCGCTGAGCGACGCGGAAGGCCACGCATTGGCGCAAGTGTTGGCCATTTTCGACGCCGCCGCGAACGCGAAGGAACCACCGAAGACGTCGGCGAAACCCGCGACCAGGCCTGCCCCCAAGGCCGCACCCAAACCCGCGACGAAAGCGGCGGCCAAGCCTGTCACCAAACCCGTCACGAAGCCCAGCGCGAAGCGCACGACCCGCGAACGCCCGGTGGAATGACACGCCGGCTGGCGCGCGCCGGTGTCCGCACCGGCGCGCATCGTCAAGTTCACACCGACCGGAACCCGTCAGGACATCTCTATGCAACCGACGCAGCCACAGCCGCACGCACGCGAAAAATACGAACGTCTGGTCAGCTTCGCGGCGACCTTGCCGCCCACGCCCACCGCCGTCGCACATCCGTGCGATTACGAGTCGCTGGAAGCCGCGATCGAAGCCGCGAAACTCGGTCTGATCGCGCCGATCCTCGTCGGTCCGACCGAAAAAATCCAGGCCGTTGCCGCGCAACACGGCCTCGACCTCGGCAAGCTGCCGATCGTCGATGCGCCGCACAGCCACGCCGCCGCCGAAACCGCCGTGCGTCTCGTGCATGAAGGCAAAGCGCAGGCGCTGATGAAAGGCTCGCTGCATACCGACGAACTGATGGGCGCGGTGGTCGCGCGCGACACGGGTTTGCGCACCGAGCGGCGCATCACGCATTGCTTCGTGATGGACGTGCCCGGTCACGAAGAAGCGCTGATCATCAGCGACGCCGCGATCAACATCGCGCCCACGCTCGAAGACAAGCGCCATATCGTCCAGAACGCCATCGACCTCGCGCTCGCGCTGCGCTTTCCCGAAGCGCGCGTCGCGATTCTGTCCGCGATGGAAACCGTCAATCCGAAAGTGCCGTCCACCATCGAAGCCGCTGCGTTGTGCAAGATGGCCGACCGTGGCCAGATCACCGGCGGTCTGGTGGACGGTCCGCTCGCGCTCGACAACGCGATCAGCCCGCAGGCCGCGCAGATCAAGCACATCGTGTCGCCGGTCGCCGGGCGCGCCAACATCCTCGTCGTGCCCGACCTCGAAGCCGGCAATCTGCTCGCGAAAAGCCTGTCGTTTCTGGCCGGTGCGGACGCCGCGGGCATCGTGCTCGGCGCGCGCGTGCCGATCATCCTGACCAGTCGCGCGGATTCGATCATCACGCGGCTGGCGTCGTGCGCGGTGGCGTCGATGGTGGCGCTGGCGCGTCGCGCGACGCCTGCCGCCATCGTCAACTGAGGAGCCGCGATGGACGTCATTCTGGTGATCAACGCGGGCTCGTCGAGCATCAAGTTTTCAGCGTTTTCGGTGTCGGGCGACACGCTGACGCCGCTGGCCGCCGGCAAGCTCGAAGAGATCTATACGAATCCGCGTTTTCAGGTCAAACGCCAATCCGGCGAAACCATCGAAGACAAGCGCTGGCCCGAAGGCGAGCGTCTCGGTCACGACGCGGCGATCAAGTTCCTGCTCGCGTGGCTCGGCGACCATTCGCAAGGGGCGAATCTGCTCGCGGTCGGTCACCGCATCGTTCACGGCGGCAGCCGCTACACGGAGCCGGTGCGCATCACGCCCGCGGTGATGACGCAACTCGAAGCGCTGATTCCGCTCGCGCCGCTGCATCAGCCGCACAATCTCGCGGCAATCGACGCGATCGCCTCGCACGATCCCGATCTGCCGCAAGTCGCCTGTTTCGACACCGCGTTTCATCACACGCAGCCCAACCTCGCCACGCGCTTTGCGTTACCGCCGGAAATCACCGGGCGCGGGGTGCGGCGTTACGGCTTTCACGGTCTGTCGTACGAGTACATCGCGCGCACGCTGCCGGATTACGACGCGCGCGCTGCGCTCGGTAAAACCGTGGTGCTGCATCTGGGCAACGGCGCGAGCATGACGGCGATGTCCGCGAGCAAGAGCGTCGCGAGCACGATGGGCTTTACCGCCGTCGAAGGACTGCCGATGGGCACGCGTTCGGGCAGCCTCGATCCCGGCGTCGTGCTGTGGATGATGGAAGAGGCGCAGATGGATGCGAATGCGATCAGCGCCCTGCTCTACAAGCGTTCAGGGCTGCTCGGCGTATCCGGCATTTCGAGCGATATGCGCACGTTGCTCGACAGCGACGACCCCCGCGCCGCCGAAGCGGTCGATCTGTTCTGCTATCGCATTTCGCGCGAACTCGGCTCGCTGGCGGCGGCGCTCGGCGGGCTCGACGCGATCGTGTTCACGGCGGGCATCGGCGAGCGCGCCGCCGCGGTGCGCGAGCGCGTCGGCAAGCTGGCGAGCTGGCTCGGCGTGTCGATCGACCCCGCCGCGAACGCGCGTCACGGGCCGCGCATCAGCACCGCCGACAGCCGCGTCGATGTCTGGGTGATTCCCACCAACGAGGAACTGATGATCGCGTTACACACCTTCCACCGACTGGAGCGCTGAATATGGACAAGCTGACCGGCCAGCCGTTCAACGGCCACAAGGTGCTGATCGTCGGCGTGGCAAACGAGCATTCGATCGCCTGGGGTTGCGCGCGCGCGTTTCACGAACTCGGCGCGGAGCTCGCCATCACGTATCTGAACGACAAGGCGAAACCGTATGTCGCGCCGCTCGCGGAATCGGTCGGTGCGTCGATCTTCCTGCCGCTCGACGTGTCGAATCCCGGCGAGCTCGAAGCGGTATTCGACGCGATCCGCACGAAATGGGGCAAGCTCGACGTCGCCGTGCATTCGATCGCGTTCGCACCGAAAGCCGATCTACAAGGCGGCCTGCTGAACAGTTCCGCCGAAGGCTTCGCGACCGCGATGGACATCTCGTGCCATTCGTTTATCCGGATGGCGCGGCTCGCCGCGCCGCTGATGACCGACGGCGGCTCGATGTTCGCGATGAGCTATCTCGGCGCCACGCGCGTGGTGCCGAACTACGATCTGATGGGCCCGGTCAAGGCCGCGCTCGAAGCCAGTTGCCGCTACCTCGCGCACGAACTCGGCCCGCGCCGGATCCGCGTGCATCCGATCTCGCCGGGACCGCTGAAAACGCGCGCGGCATCGGGTCTGAAAGATTTCGATCTGCTGCTGACCGACGCCGCATCGCGCGCGCCGATCGGCGAAATGGTCGACATCATGGACGTCGGCTACGCCTGCGCATTTCTTGCAACGCCTTACGCGCGGCGCATGACCGGCAACACGGTTTTCGTCGACGGCGGCGTCAGCATCATGGACTGACGGGGGTTTCGCGGATGTGCGGCGCACACGCCGCACATCCGCGCGTCGGCCGATGAAAGACTTGTAACCGCCATCTCACGAATAACCCAAAAAAATCCGCGCATATCTGGCGCTTGGACCGTCCGCGCGTCCCTTATCCTGCAACCCAATCGACTTCAACATGTGGGTATTCGGGGTTATGGCAGTTCTGGTTCAAGCACAGTCGCTTTGTCTGTCCGGTCGCTTCGCCGATGCGCTGGCGTTGCTCGCGCCGCTGCTTGCGTCGCCCGACACGGCACACGCCGAACGCGTCAAGTCGCTGGACATCGCCGCCGTCTGCTCGCTTGGCGTCGGTGAAATGGCCGATGCCGAAACCTACTGGCGCCGCGCGATCGAAATCGAGCCCGATTTCATCGATTCGTACAACAACCTCGGCATCATGCTGAAAGGTCTCGGCCGTTTCGCCGAAGCCGAAGCGCTGTTTCGTCAGTTGCTGATGCAGCGTCCGGACATCGTCGAGGCGCACAACAATCTCGGCACCGTGCTGTATGCGCTGAAACGGGTACCGGAAGCCGAACGCGCATACCGTCATGCCATTTTGCTGCGCGACGGTTATGCCGACGCGCGCTACAACCTCGCGCTGCTGCTGTTCCACGCCGACCGACTGACCGAAGCCGAAGTCGAATACCGTCAGGTGCTGCGGCTTCGCCCGGACGCCGCCGAAGCGCACAACAATCTCGGCAATCTGCGTCAGGTGCTCAACCACCTGTCGGACGCTGAAGTGCATTACCGGATGGCGATCGGGCTGCAACCCGGTCTGGCCGAAGCGCATTACAACCTCGGCAGCGTCACGCGCGAAGGCGGCCGCCTCGACGAGGCCGAAGCGGCGTACCGTCAGGCGCTCGCGTTGCGTCCCGACTATCGCGATGCGCAATTCGGTCTCGCGACGCTGCTGATCAGCACCGGCCGTTTCGACGAAGGCTGGCAGCGTTACGAATCGCGCTACGACAATCCGCTATTCATCCACGGACAAACGCGGGCCCTGCTGCACTGCGCGCAATGGCGCGGCGAATCGCTGGCGGGAAAATCGGTGCTGGTGTGGCAGGAAGACGGTCTCGGCGACATGATCCAGTTCGGCCGTTATCTGCCGCTGCTGAAGGCGGCCGGGGCGCGCCATATCACGCTCGCGTGCGTGCCGGCGTTGCATCGGTTGATGGCGAACGTCGAAGGCGTCGATGCGGTGCTCGATCACGACACCGCGCAGGCACAGGCGTCCGGCCACGATTACTGGACCAGTCTGCTGAGCGCGCCGCTGCATCTGCGCACCCGCTTCGACGCGATTCCCGCGCCGCTGCACGTGCCGCACGATCCGGCGCTGCACGCGCCGTGGCAAGCCTCGCTCGATGCGTTGCCCGACGGCGTCAGGATCGGTCTGGTGTGGAAAGGCAACCCGAAGCATCACAACGACGCGAATCGTTCGCTGCCGTCGCTATCAACACTCGCGCCGCTGTGGGAGCTGCCGGACGCGCAGTTCGTGAGTCTGCAAAAAGGCCAGGGCGAGGACGAAGCGCTCGCGGCGCCGGGCGGCATGCCACTGCTGCATCTGGGCTCGACAGTGACGGATTTTGCGGACAGCGCAGCGGTGATCGCACAACTCGACCTGCTGATTTGCGTCGATACGTCGATGGCGCATCTGGCGGCGTCGCTGGGAAAGCCGTGCTGGCTGCTGTTGCCCGCGCGCGATATCGACTGGCGCTGGATGCACGACCGCGACGATTCGCCGTGGTATCCGGAAACGATGCGGCTGTTCCGGCAGGCTCGCGGCGAAACGTGGGCGGACGTGGTGATCAGGATGAAAGCGGCGTGCGCGACATGGCTCGGGGAAACCGTAACGGCGTGAGCCGTCGGACCGTGCGCACCGCCGCGCGACTCAAGGCGCTGCCGCGCGATTCGCGGCCAGCGCCGCCCCCGCCTCTTCATCGGTCAGCGCCGGTGAAATCTTGAACGTCAGCAAGTCGTTCCACTGAAGCACCCAAAGGGAAAGCGCGGTGAGGTCGTCGGTCTCGGCGATGGCCACGCCACGCGATTCACCGATCGCATGCCAGCGCCCCAGCATTCGCACGCCTTCGGGCGGCCGTCCACCGGTTTTCAGAAAACGCTCGGTGGTTTCGCGTTCTCGCGTCGGTTCTCCAGTCCACTGCACCAAAAATCTCATGGCACGCTCCTGCGACAGGTCGTAAGCGGCTTCATCAGTCAGTGAAACAGAAGCCGTCCGGAAAAAGCCCCAAACCTGTCCAGAATGCGATCCGGCCAGGCCGCGATTCAAATATCTGATTAACAATAGATCGCGCGCGTGGCATTGATAGTGGGTTTATCCCGAGTTCGCGAAACGTGCAGATTAAAAAGGTGACAAAGCCGTTTTTCCGCGTTTATTATCGATTCGACTCAATGTTTAAACTAAGTATATTTTTATAAACATCGAACCACGGAACCGATAATTTATGAAACTGCTTACCGCGGCGGGTCATATGCTGTGCGTCGGTTTACTGTTTACGGGATGCTCGACGACCGGCGATGTCAGTCGAAACTGGTCGAGCACAATGCGCGAGCTTGGCATCTATCCGGTTTTTCCACCCAGCGCCGATTATCGCGTCGGCGATATCCGTACTATTCCACTGTGCGAATTCGACGACCGCACGAGTAAATATCAGGGAATCGGCTTGCTGGCTGGATCGATCGAACCGTTCCTGCTAACGGCTTCCAGCACGGACCTGGCTGCTACCCCGGCTCTCAGCCAGACGCTGGTCGATCGCAACACCCACCGCGCGGCATTCCCCGACTATCCGCAGCCCGCCTCGGGCGCAAGTGACGCGGCGACGACCTTTGTCCCGGCAACTGCGCCGAAATCGGGTTCAAATGAATTGCCGTTATCACAAGTGGCATTTCCGGGTTTCGTCAATGTCACAGCGCGTGGCGCAGAAATCTCCGCACTATTTCCTCTTGCCGGACTTCCGGTGCCAATGGGCGCCAGCTTTACACAAAATGCATCCGCGAACGTCAATATTAGCGTCGCCGACTCTTATTCGATGCCAGCCGGGCCATTATTGAAGATTTTCGAATCTCATGAATCGTCGCTATTGCCGTCGAAATTATTTCTCGCAAGCCAGACTGATAAACGACGACCATGCAGCGGCAAACTCGTCGTCACATTAATTAACGAAGTGTTCTATGGCCGCGTGTTCGACGTCACGCTGAATGAAGAGGCCGCTGCCGCATTAAGCGCGTCGATCCAGCGAGCAACCCTTCAGACCGCGACCTTGCCCGTCACCGCCGGCGTCGCGGCCGCGTCGGGCGCGGCCAGCGACGCAATAGCGGCGGCGACTAGCGCTGCCGCATCGGCCGCATCGGGCGTCGCCGTGACGCTTTGGACGGCCACCTCGTCGTCGATCAGTCTGCGACGCACGTATCAGCAACCGATTGCCGTCGGATACCGGGGAATCCGGATGATCTATTCGTTGGGCGCCCGCGGCTTGCAGATTGATGGAATAACCAGTTCGAACGACAGCAACGGCGCCGTCCGTGCTGCCGCACCGGAGTGAAAGCTCGCGTCACCGCAACTGCCTGGCACCGGATCGGGCTGCGGCCAGGAACACCCTCAGCGGATCACGGCACGGACGCGAAACGATCCCACAGATTTCGACGACGTAAGCGTTGATGTCAATCCATGTCACGGCGTGCCAGACGCCATCAAGCGGCGGAATATGGGCGTCCACCTGAATGTCCCGCGTATCCGCGTGGCCGACATCCGCCGATACCTTTTAGAGAGCGTTCCGTTATGCCGTTTGTACGCGTACAGAGAGCCGTCGTTCTGGCGATCGTGTTCATGCTTGGCAGTTGTTCGTTGATGAGCAACGCGCAATCGTTCGACCCGTCGAACGTGCCGCCTTTACCCGACTACAGCCGTCCCGACGCGTGGCTGGCATTTCCTGGCCGGCCGGGTCTCGAACACGCCGCGCCGACAGGCGAAGCGCCCGTAAATGACCATCTGGCGCGTGTGGACGTATTTTTCATTCACCCCACCACGGTCATGGGCGGCGGCATCACCAACGCCCGCTATGACGCGGTTGCGCCGTTCAACGCAGCGGTTCTGGTGCAACAGGTCAGCGTCTTCAACAGTTGCTGCCGCCTCTTCGCTCCGCAATACCGGCAAGCCACCTTGCGCGCATTGAATGACGACCAGGCGGTTGAACTCGCCTACTCCGATGTCTTGCGTGCGTTCCGCTACTACATCGCTCACGAGAATCACGGTCGCCCATTCATCATCGCGTCGCATAGTCAGGGGACGACGCACGCGGTCCGGCTTCTCCAGGAAGCGATCCTGGGCACGCCTTTGCAAAGCAGAATGGTGGCAGCGTATCTGATCGGAGGATACGTTCCCGACAACTTCGGAGACCTGGGCTTGCCGACTTGCGATAGTGCAACCCAGACCGGATGCGTCCTCTCTTACAACACGAGTCAGACCGGCCGTTCGGGCGCGCGGTTTTTGATCGATAGCAAGACGTATTGGTGGCGCGGCGAAAACACACCGCGCGCGCAGCAACCGGCCATTTGCGTGAATCCGTTGACGTGGAACGAGAGCGGGTCCGCACCTGCGGCGGCGAATCCGGGCAGTCTGCCGTTGCTGCGACGCCCAGTCGAACAGAAGCCGGGCCCGCTCGATCTCGCTGCGAATTTAACGGGTGCCGTTTGCCGCAACGGGCTGCTGGAAGTCGATATTCCGGCATCGTCGCCGCCGGGCTTTCACGACAGGTTGAGCGTCCTCACCGGCAGCTACCATCTGAACGACTACGGAATTTTCTATGAGAGCCTTCGTCGCAATGCGCGGCAGCGGGCCGACGCGTGGCTTGCGTCCCGGCACAAACCTTAATCCTCAAGCGATCGACGCCAGACCGCGCTCGCCGTCCGGCACGAACATATAACCGCGTCCACGGACGGTCTGAATCAAGCGCGGTGACGACGGGTCACGTTCGAGGATGCGGCGCAGACGCCAGACCCGCACGTCGACGCCGCGATCGCTGACGTCGTATTCCGGGCCGAGCATCGTTTTCAGCAGACGGTCGCGGCTGAGCGTGCACATCGGTGCATTGACGAAAATCGTCAGCAAAGCAAATTCACCGGCAGACAAGGCCATCGGTTGATTGTCGAGCGTCAGCGCGCGCGCCTGGAAATCCAGCGTGAAACGGCCGAACCTGAACGGCAGACGAACTTGCGGCACGGACGCGGGCGGCGCCGGGCGGTTCCGTCGCAACACCGCCTGAATGCGCGCCAGCAATTCCCGTGGATCGCATGTCTTCGCCACACAATCGTCCGCGCCGCTGTCCAGTCCGACGATGCGTTCGTCGTCGTTCGCCGTGCCGGTCAGCAGGACGACCGGCGTTTCGTCGCCGGATTCGCGCAACCTGCGCAACGCGGACAAACCGCCGACACCGGTTTTCGGCATCGGCGTCAGCACGATCATGTCCGGCCGGTCGCGTTCGACGCGATAAGCTAGCGCACGCACATCGTGCAGCACATGGACTTCGAGCGCCGGGTTGGTCAGATAGCGGCGAAGCGCGTGGCCCAGTTCGGCGTCTTCGTCTACGACAAGAAGGTGAGTCGGCATCGGTTCAGAATAGGCATGCGAAGATGCGTCGATTGCCAACGCCCGCGTCGCGGTATGACAGGGCCGCGAAATCAGACACGATGACGTCGAACGCCGTTTCGAGATTCGAGGACGCCGAATGTAGCGGAGTTCTTTTTCGCGAGAAATCGGAAAAACATGTCAATTCATGTCACGTGCGGACCGGGCACTCAACCCTCATTCACCGTAACGCTTCACGGAGAAAAGACAATGGCGGATCCCATCATCAACCGGCGTATCGTGCTGGCGAAATATCTTGAGGGCGAGCCCAGCGACAGCCACTTCCGGATCGAACAGACTCCAATGCGAGAACTGGGCGACGGGGAAGTCCTGCTGAAATCTGTGTTCCTTTCGCTCGATCCCTACGTGCGTAACCGGATGACGAACGCGCAGTCGTATGCGAAGGGATTGTCGATCGGGGATGTCGTGATCGGCGAAACGGTTGCCGAGGTCGTCGCGTCCAGGCATTCCGCATTCGGTCCCGGCGATCGGGTTTTGAGTTGGGTCGGATGGCAGGAGTACGCGATCTCGGACGGCTCGGATCTTCGTCTTCTGCCGTATGCCGATGTGCCACCGTCGACATTTCTGGGCGTGCTGGGGATGCCCGGCATGACCGCCTATACCGGCCTCGCGGAGATCGGAAAACCTCAGGCAGGCGAAACCGTCGTGGTGCCGGCTGCGAGTGGTCCCGTCGGATCGGCGGTCGGCCAGATCGCGCGGATTCAAGGTGCGCGTGCCGTGGGAATAGCGGGCGGTGCAACGAAATGCAAGCGCCTGATCGACGACTACGGTTTCGACGCAGCGGTCGACCATCGCGCCCCCGACTTCGAAGCGCAATTGCGTCACGCGTGCCCAAATGGAATCGACGTGTACTTCGATAGCGTGGGCGGGCACCCTCTCACCGTCGCGACATCGATGCTGAACGATTTCAGCCGGATCCCGCTGTGCGGCACGATTGCCGACTACACGCTGCCCGCGTCGCCTCCGGGACCGGACCGCAGACCGTCGTTCGTACGGGCGCTACTGACGCATCGCGTGACGATGCGCGGCTTTATCGTCTACGACTTTGCGCATCGCAAGGCGGAGTTCGAAGAAGCGATGAGCGCATGGATACGCGCCGGCACGATCAGATATCGCGAGGATATATCGGTCGGTCTCGAATCCGCGCCTGGCACTTTTATCGGGATGCTGGGCGGGAAGAACGACGGCAAGGTGATTGTCGCGTTGTAGGTCGAGTCTTGGGTCGACTAACCGGACGCCAACGCCGGGCTCAACGTCTCCACGAGAAAATCGATAAACACGCGCACCCGCGCCGTCATATGACGCTGGCTGCTGAAAATCACGTGGATATCTTCGATGTCGCCCGGATTGTACGAAGGCAGCAGTTCGACGAGCCGTCCCGACGCCAGATCGTCCTTGATGTGAAACAGCCCAAGGCGGCTGATGCCGAGTCCGGCGAGGGTCAACTGGCGCATGGTCGCGCCGTTGTTCGTCAGGATGTCGCCGCGCACCGGAAAGTGAAAAGTCCGCCCGTCGATCCGGAACGGCCACTCGTCCAGCGATCGCCTGAAATTGAAGTTGAAGCAGCGGTGTTGTTCGAGATCGTCGGGCTTGTGCGGTGTTCCGTGTGCCTCCAGATAGCCCGGCGAGGCCACCACCGCGCGCCCTGTCGACCCCAGCTTGCGGGCGTGGAAATTCGCGTCGGACAGCGGACCCGTGCGCACCGCCACGTCGACGCCTTCGCGCTGAAGATCCACCACCGCGTCCGTCAACGACAGATCCACCCTGATGCCCGGATAGCGCGCGGTAAACAGCGGCATCAGCGGCACGATGTAATGCGTTCCCATCGGAATCGACACGTTGATGCGCAGCGCGCCGTGCGGCGCAGTCATGCCGTCGGAAATGCCGTGCTCGGCTTCGTCGATGTCGTCGAGGATGCGCACGCAGCTGTCGTAAAAGAGCCTGCCCTCGTCAGTCATCGCGAGGTGGCGCGTCGAACGCTGAAACAACAGCACGCCAAGCCGCTCTTCAAGCCGGCTGATCACCTTGCTGACCGCCGACGCGGTCAACTCCAGCGTCCTGCCGGCCGACGAAAAACTGCCGGTTTCGACCACCCGCGTGAACACCCGCATTTCGCCGCTTCGACTGTCCATACACTCATTCGAGAAAATAATTCACAAATGATATTCCATTGCACCGGCTAGGAAAAGGAATCGGAGGGTCTCGCAATTTATGGCTGGAAGACGTGCCGCCGCGCTTGCGCGCGAACGCCGTTGCAAACCGAACAGGAAACGAAATGACGACACTTTTTGACGCTTACGATCTCTCTGGCCGGATGCTCAGGAACCGCGTCGTGATGGCGCCGATGACGCGCGCCCGCGCGCCGGGCCATTTGCCCAACGACGAAACGGCGCGCTATTACGCGCAGCGCGCCAGCGCAGGCCTGATCGTCACCGAGGGCACGCCGATCAGCCCCGAAGGCAACGGTTTCGTCGATTGCCCCGGGCTCTGGAACGATGCGCAGGTCACGGCATGGCGAACCGTCACCGACGCGGTTCACGACCTCGGCGGCACGATCTTCACGCAGATCTGGCACGTCGGCCGGATGAGTCATGTGTCGCTGCAGCCGGGCGGCGCCGCGCCGGTCAGCTCGACGTCCGTGCAAGCGGCGAAAAGCTCGGCATTCGGCTACGACGAGACCGGCAAACCGGCTTTCGTGACCGCGAGCAAGCCGCACGCGCTCACACTCGACGAGATTCCGCGCGTCGTCGAAGACTTCGCCAATGCAGCGCAGAACGCCGTGGCCGCAGGCTTCGACGGCGTGGAAATCCACGGCGCGAACGGCTATCTGGTCGAGCAGTTCATCAACGGCGCGGTGAACGACCGCACGGATGCGTACGGCGGCGACACCGTGGAGAATCGCGCGCGCTTCGCGCTCGACGTGGTGGACGCCTGCATCGCGCGAATCGGACCCGAGCGTGTGGGCATCCGGCTGTCGCCTTTCGGGCGGCTTCACGAACTCGGCGACTTCGCAGGCGAAGACGAGACGTTTATCTATCTCGCCCGCGAACTCGGCGCGCGCGGCGTCGCTTATGTGCACATCATGGATCAGGCGAGCCGCGGCGCGCCCGCGATGCCCGAGGGCTTTCTCGAACGGTTCCGCGAAGCGTTTTCCGGCACGCTGATCCTCGCGGGCGGGCTCGATTTCCGGAAGGCCAGCGACCTTATCGGCAACGGCACCATCGACCTCGCGGCATTCGGCGCGCCGTATATCGCCAATCCGGACCTCGTCGAACGGTTCCGTCACGGCTGGTCGATCGCGAAGGTCGATCAAAGCACGTACTACGGCGGCACCGCGCACGGCTACACCGACTACCCGCATTACACGGGCGCAGAAACGGTCTGAAACACCGTCGTCGCCGTCCGGACCCTTCACCGATCCACGAACCTTTCTTCTCTCTCGCGAGCATCAGAATGAAACCTGTACTTTTTGTCATGACCAGCCACGGCACCCAAGGCGAAAGCGGGGAACCGACGGGCTTCTACCTGTCCGAAGTCACGCATCCGCTCGCCGTACTCGACGAAGCCGGCATACCCGTCGAGTTCGCATCGATCCAGGGCGGTGAGCCGCCTGTCGATGGTCTGGATCTCGACGATCAGACCAATGCACGCTACTGGAACGACGCGCAATTTCGCGCTGCGATTGCGCAGTCGAAAGCCCTTGCCGATATCGACGCAAGCGCTTATTCCGGGATCTTTTTTGCAGGCGGCCACGGCGCGATGTGGGACTTCCCGACGAGCGCGGCCGTGACCGCGAAAACCCGTGACGTGTGGAACGCAGGCGGCGTCGTGGGCGCGGTCTGCCACGGTCCTGCGGCCTTGGTCAATGTGACGCTCGACGACGGCAGCTACCTCGTTGCGGGGCGAAAAGTCGCCGCTTTCACCGATGCGGAAGAAGAAGCGGTCGGCTTGACGCAAGTCGTGCCGTTCCTGCTGTCCAGCACGCTCGCGCAACGCGGCGCCGACATGCAGCCGGGCGCCGAATGGACCCGCACGGTCGCGGTCGATGGCAAGCTCGTGACCGGTCAGAATCCGCAATCCGCGACGGCCGTGGGCGAAGCCATGCGCGATCTGCTGAAGCCGACGCAATCCTGATTGTCAGTGGCTGAGCGGATGCGGCCGAAGCGAACAGGTTTTGCGGCCGCTACCCTCGTGGCGTCTGGATCACGCCCGGCGTCGTGTCCGGTTGCTTCGGACCATCACCGCCTGGCTTTATGTCCGGATACGTTGCGATAGTCGCCTTATATTACGGCTGGGCATTCCGTTAGCGCGCTGTTAGCGCGCTGTCGGCGTATGCTGCATCGATGGCGGCTCGAATCGCTGAACGGCGACGGTGTCACAAACACGGCCTTGACGCGTGACATCGAAGCGAGGCCTCGAACCACGGCTGTAATCACGCGATTCCTGCAAGGAGAACGAGCATGTCCAGTCAGACTGCGAATGCTGTCGGCGCAACCCGTACGGTGAAGGTGCCCGGCCCCGATCATCCGATCACGATCGAGCGTCATCCCGCGCGGGTGGTGGTCACGGTCGCGGGACGCGTGATCGCCGATACGCGCGACGCGTTGTCGCTTCGCGAAGCGACATATCCGGCAGTGCTCTACATCCCGCGCAAGGATGCGGACATGTCGCTGCTGACGCGCACCGACCACGCCACCTATTGTCCGTACAAGGGCGATTGCGCGTATTACTCGATCGGCGTCGGCGGCGAGCGCTCGGTGAATGCGGTGTGGACGTACGAAAGCCCGTACACGGCGGTGGTCGAGATCAAGGATCACCTCGCGTTCTATGCGGATCGCGTCGATTCGATCGAAGAAAGCGTGTGAATGCGCGATGACGGTCGCGTGATGCCAGCATGACCGTTCGAAGGCGTCGCGCCGGTTTCGGGTGACGCCTTCGTCCGTTTGCGCGGGCCACGCCGTGCGGGACCGCCGCGTCGTTATTGGCGTGCGCGAACCCGCCAGCGGATCTGGACGTATCGTGTGATCCAGCACACCGCATACAGTCCGGCGACGCCCGCCGCGACGCCGCCGAGCCGTTCCGCGACGCGCAGATAATCCGCCGTCCAGCCGCGGTCCTGAACGAAAACCATGATGAACGCGACCACGAACTGCGTGGACAAGTAGCCGAATCGCGGCCCGCCGCCCTGGCCGTAAGCGCCCGCCCACACGCCGACGCACAGCACCAGTTGGCACATCACCGGCACGCCGCCCACCAGCGGCAGCAGCGCGGCGGCCAGTCCACCCGCGAGCAGGCAGCCGGCGAGCCGCTGCGTCATCCGGTCGAACACGGCCGCGCGCGCGGCGAAACGGTCCGCGCCGAGCGGCACGACCAGCACGGCGAGCGTCGTGACCATCGCCTGAGGGAATACGCGCCAGTCCATCGCGTGACTGACCAGCGCCAGCAAGCCGACGCAGATCGCGCCGTCGAGTGCGTGCAGCGCGGCAATGCGCCGTTCCACCGCGATAGCATCCGGCACGACCGTGCTGGCCGCACTGGCCGAACTGGTCAAACCAGCCGCGCCGCTGGCCGCCGATGCCGGATCGTGCTTGCCCCGAGGCGAGCGAAACAGCACGACGCGAAACACCGGATCGCAGATTGCCGCGACCATCGTGCAGACGCCGCACCCCACCGCGACGTCCACGATACGCGCCAGCGCGAACGCGTTCAGCGTGTCGTGCTGATGAACGGCGGCGAGCGTCACCATCAGGAACGTGACCGTGCCGAGCACCCACGCATAGCTCTGGCGCTGCGTGAGCGCGGCCCACAGTCCCGCCCAGGTCGCGACCGCCAGAGCGGTCGCCCACAGCGCCGGATGTCCGGCCAGCCACGGACCGAGCAGCGCGCCGAGCGCGGCGCCCGCCAGCGTCCCGGCGATCCGCAACAGCGCGCGCCGCGATGAACTCGCGAGATTGGCCTGCGTCACCGTGAATGCGGTGATCGCGACCCACCAGGTATCGGCGAGGCCAAGCGCATGCGCGACCAGCACCGACACTGCCACCGACACCACCGCTTGCGTCGCCCGGGCCGCCCGAGGGCCGCGTAACGAAAACGGACGACGACCGTGCGCGTCGAGTGTGACCAAGAATGTCTCCTGAAAAAGCGGGCGCACGGGGCGCGTGCGGGAAATCCGAACCGGTCACGCATTGTAGCCACGGATATCCGCCGTCAATGCGCCCCTAGCCGTCAGAGCGCCGTCGTCGTCCGCCAACGTAAGCGCAACCTGGGCACGCCAGGATCGGGTATCGTGCGCTTCGGCACTCCGACCCGAACGATTATCTTGGCACGCACCGCTCCCCCTTCCGCTCCACGCCCGACCACCGTCGTCATCGGTCCGGACGGCCTTGCACGACCGCCCTGGGCGATGGACAGCCCGTTGCTCCAGGCGTACTACGACACCGAATGGGGCATGCCCGTACGCGACGAGCGCGGCCTGTACGAGCGGATTGCGCTCGAAGCATTCCAGGCGGGTTTGTCATGGGCGACCGTGCTGGCCAAACGCCCCGCATTTCGCGATGCGTTCCGCCAGTTCGATCCCGACACCGTCGCCGCTTTCGACGACACCGACATCGCCCGGCTGCTCGCCGAACCGGCCATCATCCGTAACCGCGCGAAAATCGTCGCGGCGATCACCAACGCGCGCGCGACCATCGCGCTTCGCAATGAAGGCGGCCTCGTCGAGTTCGTCTGGTCGTTCCAGCCCGCGCGCACGCCCGAGCCGCGCACGGTCGGCGAAATTCCGACGCAATCGGCGGAATCTCTTGCGTTGAGCCAGGCGTTGCGCAAGAAGGGCTTCGCGTTCGTCGGTCCGACCACGATGTATGCGCTGATGGAGGCGGTGGGGATTGTCGATACGCATCTGCTCGACAGTCATCGTCGGGGCAGTTCGGGCGTGTGGCCGCGCTGACGATTCGCGGCACCGTGCCCGAATGGCCGCGCGTTCACTTCAGATACGCGTCCAGCGTTTGCGATGCCTCGGCGAAGCGTTCGACGAGGAAATCGAGCAATGCGCGCACGCGCGGCGCCATGTATTGCGTGCGCTGATACAGCGCGTGAACCGGCACATCGGGACCGCGCCATGCCGGCATCACGATCTGTAGCCGTCCGGCCTGCAAATCCTCGCCGACATCCCAGATCGACTTCATCACGATTCCCGCGCCTTCGACGGCCCAATCGCGCGCGAGCGCGCCGTCGTTGGTTTCGCGCGCTTTCGCCAGCGACACCTGAAACGCGGCCGTGTCGTCGCCGTTGGTGAAACGCCATTCGTTCGCGACACCCGCCGCCGACGACAGCACGATCGGGTCGAAGCGCGCCAGATCCTCCGGATGATGCGGCTCGCCATGCGCGTCGATATACGACGGCGACGCGCACAACACGCGCCGGTTCGGCGCAAGACGCCGCGCGACCATCGAACTGTCGGCGGGCACGCCGAAGCGGATCGCCAGATCGATATCGTCGTGCAACAGGTGCGATAGCGAGTCCGACAGCATCAGCGCGAAGCTCACATCGGGATGCGCGGCGTTGAATTCGTCGAGCCAGCGCTTGACGACATGGCGACCGAAATCCGAAGTCGCCGACACGCGGATCTTGCCGCTCACCATGCTGTGTCCGGCATGCAGCGCGGCGTGCGCATCGTCGAGCGTCTGCAATGCGTGCTGACAATGGGCGAGATACATGCGCCCTTCTTCGGTCAGACGCAGCGAGCGCGTGGTGCGCTCGAACAGTTGCGTGCGCAACGCGCCTTCGAGTTTGACCAGCCGCGCACTCGCCGCTGCCGGCGACAAACCGAGCTTGCGCCCCGCCGCCGACAACCCGCCCACATTGGCCGCTTCGACGAACAGCCGGATGTCGCCGAGGTTATCCACGATTGTTCTGTCCCGTGAGTGAATCGGTGAAAGAGTGCGGACATTATTTAGTGGGACGAAGGTCGTAGCAAGCGCGTTCGCGGAAGACGCTTGAGCCCAAACCTCAGACCAGCCATCCGTTCATCCCCACCCCACAACCCTCTCCGCGCTGCCCCCCTCTTCTCCCTCAGTAAATACACGCACTTTAATCGCATTGCGATTAAACGCATTTCAATGCGATTTTTGTGCTCCTATTCTTTTTTCAAGCACGCTGCATTCGTATCGAAGCCCGCCCCGTGGAGTCCGAGATGAAAGAGGTTTTGCCGTTGATCGCTGCGCTGAAATCCGAGCTGGGTTCGGGCGCAGTGCTGACCGAAGCGCCCGATGTCGACGGCTTCACCGAAGACTGGCGCGGCCGCTTCAAGGGACGCGCCACCTGCGTCGTGCAGCCGTCGAACACAGCGCAGGTCGCGGCGGTGGTCCGCTTGTGCGCGGCGCACGGCGTGCCGGTTCTCGCGCAAGGCGGCAACACCAGTCTGTGCGGCGGCGCCGTGCCCGCCGCCGACGGCATCGCGCCCGTGATCGTCAACCTGGCGCGGATGCGCCGCATCCGTCATATCGACGCCGCCAACGGCTCGATGGAAGTCGAAGCCGGTTGCGTGCTGAAAACCATCCAGGACGCCGCCGCTGCCGAACAGCGTCTTTATCCCATCAGCCTCGGCGCGGAAGGTTCGTGCCAGATCGGCGGCAATCTCTCCACCAACGCGGGTGGCACCGGCGTGCTGCGCTACGGCAATACGCGCGACAACGTGCTCGGCGTCGAAGTCGTGCTCGCCGACGGCACGGTCTGGAACGGCTTGCGCGCGCTGCGCAAGGACAACACCGGGCTCGATCTCAAGCATCTGTTTATCGGCACGGAAGGCACGCTCGGCATCATCACCGCAGCGGTGCTGAAGCTGCACCCGCTGCCGACCCATCACGCGCTCGGCTGGTTCGCGCCGGTCGATCCCGCCGCCGCGCTGGCCGTGCTCGGCATGTTCCAGGCCGCATGCGGATCGAAACTCAATGCATTCGAAATGATCAACCGTCGACAGCTCGAACTGGTGATCGAACACGTGCCCGACCGCCGCAATCCGCTCGGCGACCTGCACGACTGGCACGTGCTGGTCGAACTCGCGGATATGCAGGGCAGCGACGAGTTGGCCGCCGCGATGCAGCACACGCTCGAACAAGCCGCCGAAGCCGGGCTGATCGTCGATGCGGTGCTGGCCAGCAACGAATCGCAACGCGCCGCGCTGTGGGAGATTCGCCATAGCGTGTCGGAGGCGAACAAGAAAGCCGGCGTCGGCCTGACGACCGATTGCGCGGTGCCGGTTTCCGCCGTCCCCGCATTTATCGCGCAGGCGACGCGCGCCGTCCATGCGATCGTGCCCGGCCTCGACGTGCTGGTGGTCGCGCATCTCGGCGACGGCAACGCGCACTTCATCCCGTTCTTCACGTTCGGCGCGTGGGAATCGCTGTCGGACGCCGGATCGACCGGCGCCGCGCTGAAGCGCTGCGTCAACGACGTCGCGCACGAATTGCACGGCACGTTCAGCGCCGAGCACGGCGTCGGACAAACCGGCCTGAGCGAAATGGCGCACTACAAGTCGTCCGTCGAACTGACGTTGATGCGCGCCGTCAAGCACGCGCTCGATCCGCACGCGCTGCTCAATCCGGGACGCCTGCTACCGGCCTCGGCCGCCTCGCCATCACCCACATCCTGACCGCCTGACGCGGCGTCCTATCGCATTACCGGCCGTTCACGTAACACGCCTTCTTTTCTTTCTGGAGCCGACATGAAAAAGCAGCCCGCACGCGATCAGATTCAACAGCCTGGCCGCCGCACCGTCATCAAGTCCGCGCTCGCGGGCGCGGCAGCGGTCGCGTTCCCGTTCGTGTGGACGCCGTCGCGCGCGGCAAGCAAGCGCATCGTGATCCGCGATGACGGCGGCATCTATACGAAGGCCTACGGCGCGGTGTTCTACCGGCCGTTCACCGAAAAGACCGGCATCGAAGTGGTCGGCGTGCAGGCCAACGCGGAACCGACCGCGCTGATCAAGAGCATGGTCGATACCGGCAGCTACACGTGGGACATGGCGAAGATCAGCCAGCCCGCGATCCTGCTGCTGACGGGCGGCGGCAAGGACTATCTGGAGAAACACGGTCTCGAAGCCGATCCGATGGTCGCGAAGATTCCGTCGCAATACATGTCGCCGTACGGCGTCGGCACCAATGTCTACACCACCGTGCTCGCGTATCGCACCGACGCGTTCAAGGGCCGCAAGGCGCCGACCTCGTGGGCCGACATGTGGAACGTGAAGGATTTTCCCGCCCGTCGCGGCCTGCGCAAATATCCGTTCGATACGATCGAGCAGGCGTTGATGGCCGACGGCGTGCCGACCGGCCAGGTCTATCCGTGCAACCTCGATCGCGGCTTCGCGAGCCTCGACAAGATCTCGAAACACGTCGACGTCTGGTGGAATACCGGCGCGCAGGTCGAGCAAATGCTCGGCTCCGGCGAAGTGGACATGATCAGCACGTGGGTCTCGCGCGCGCAATCGGCGATCGCGAACGGCGCGCCGGTCGGCATCGTGTGGAACCAGAACATCTGGGGCTGCGATAACTGGTCGATCCTCAAAGGCACGCCGAATGCCGACGCCTGCCGCGAATTCATCAAGTTCGCGTCCGACCCGAAACGCCAGGCCGCGCTGGTCGAATATTTCCCGGCCGGCATGACGCAACCGGAAGCGTTCAACTACGTGAAGCCGGAAATCGCGAAGAACTCGCCCACATTCGAAGCGAACATCAAGACCGGCCTGCATATCGACGCGAAATTCTGGCAGGAAAAACAGAGCGTCGCGCTCGAACGCTTCAACCGCTGGATCCTGACCTGACGTCTCGCTGTCACTTTTCACGGAAGCCGATCCCATGCCTGCCTCGAACCTTCAAGTCACCGGACTGTGCAAACGCTATGGCGATTTCGTCGCGCTTGCCCCGACCGATCTCGACGTCGCCCAAGGCGAATTCCTGACGCTGCTCGGACCGAGCGGCTCCGGCAAGACCACGCTGCTGAGTCTGATCGCCGGTCTTGCGCAACCGGATGCAGGCCAGATTCGCATCAACGGCGTCGATGTGACGTACGGCGCGCCGTACGAGCGGGACATCGGCATGGTGTTCCAGAACTACGCGCTGTTCCCGCATATGACGGTCGCGGAAAACATCGCGTTTCCGCTGCAAATGCGCAAGACCGATGCGAAAGCGACCCGCGACAAGGTGATGCAAGCGCTCGACATGGTGCATCTGCCGCATGTCGCGCAACGCTATCCGCGCGAGTTGTCCGGCGGACAGCAACAGCGGATCGCGCTCGCGCGTTGCATGGTCTATCGTCCGTCGATCATCCTGATGGACGAACCACTCGGCGCGCTCGATAAAAAGCTGCGCGACCACATGCAACTCGAGATCAAGCGGATTCACCGCGAACTCGGCACCACCATCGTGTACGTCACGCACGATCAGGAAGAAGCGATGACGATGTCGGATCGCATCTGCCTGATGAACGCGGGTTCGATCGCGCAACTCGGCACGCCTGCGGACCTTTATTTCCGGCCGAAAAGCGTGTTCGTCGCGGACTTCCTCGGCGAATCGAATCTGCTCGACGCGGTCGTCACCGCGCGCAGCGGCGATCAGGTGCAGGTCAGCATGGACGGCGTCGCACACGGCAGCGCAACCGTCTACGACCCGGTGATCGCGAACGGCAAGCCGGTCAAGCTGATGCTGCGTCCACAGAATCTGCGCGTCCACGACGCCGCGCAACACAGCGCGACCGGCGACGGCGGCACGCTGTCGGCGAAGCTCACCGACATCATGGTGACGGGCAGCATGACGCGCCTCTATCTGCAACCGCACGCGGCCGATGCCGCGCCGCTGGTCGCCGCGTTTCCGACCAACCGTTTCGGCAGTCAGTATGCAATCGGACAGACGCTCGGCCTGTCGTGGGTCGCCGACGACGCCGTCGCCATCGCGGGGTAAGCCATGACCGCTCAATCCGCCATGACCGCCCATCCCGATTCCGATTCCGATCTCGCCAGCGCTCCGCATCCCGGCCCTTCGCACCGTCCAGCGGCATGGCGCGCGTGGCTGCGCCCGACCGCGATGGGCGCGCCGATCGTGATCCTGCTGCTGGTGATGCTGATCTACCCGGTCGGCCAGTTGCTGATGCTCAGCGTGAACAACGGCAACGGCTTTTCGCTGGTCGAATATCGCCGCCTGTTCGCGTCGTCGGTGTATGTCGAAGTGCTGCTGATCACGCTGAAAGTGTCGCTATGGACGACGTTCTTTTCCGTGCTGACCGGCTATCCGATTGCGTATCTGATTTCGTCGCTGACGCGCGAGCGCAAGAACCGTTTGCTGTTCTGGGTGCTGCTGTCGTTCTGGACCAGCTTTCTGGTGCGCACCTTTGCGTGGGTCGTGCTCCTCGGACGCAACGGCGTGATCAACTCGCTGCTGATGCATCTCGGCATCATCGATCAGCCGCTCAACCTGCTCTACAACTTCTGGAGCGTGATCGTCGGGATGGTGCATGCACTGATGCCGCTGGCCGTGCTGACGATGCTCTCCGTGATGGAAAACATCGACCGCCGCTTGCCGAGCGCAGCGGCGACACTCGGCGCGCGTCCCGGCACGGTGTTCTGGAAAGTGTATTTCCCGCTGTCGTTGCCGGGCGTCGCGGCAGGCGCGCTGATGGTGTTCGTCACCGCGATCGGCTTCTTCATTACGCCGACGCTGCTCGGCGGCCGCCATCAAACCATGATTACGCAACTCATCATCGATCAGGTGATGCAGGCGATGAACTGGGGCTTCGCCGGTGCGATCTCGGTACTGCTGCTGGCCGTCGTGCTGGTCGTGTTTCTCGTCTACGACCGGATGGTCGGACTGTCGACGATGGCCGGCGGCGCATCGACCGCGGCCGCATCGCGCAAGCCCGGCGGCTGGAGCCGCAAGCTCGGCGATACGATCCTGACGCTGCTCGGCAATGCGACGGATCTCGTGATCGGCATTCTGCCGAAACGCCGCAGGCGCGCGGCGAACGGCGAAAGCGTCGGCCTTCGCGTGGTCGTGGTGTTGCTGCTGGTGTTCCTCAGCGCGCCCGCATTCCTGATGATTCCGCTGTCGTTCGATTCGGCTTCGGGCCTCGCTTGGCCGCCGCACGGTTTCTCGTTGCAGTGGTACCGGCAGATGTTCGACTCGCCGTTGTGGATGCAGGCCATTACGCGCTCGATGCTGATCGGTGTCGGCACCGGCGTGCTGTCGATGCTGATCGGCACGCCCGCGGCCTTCCTGATGGTGCGCGGCGGCATGCGCGGCAAGGCGGCGATGCTCGCCTTCGTGCTCGCGCCGATCGTCGTGCCACGGATGATCGTCGCGGTCGGCGTGTTCTATTTCTTCGCGAAGATCGGTCTGGTCGGTTCGTCGTTGGGGCTGGTGCTGGCGCACACGATGGTCGCGGTGCCGTATGTGGTGATCACGATGATGGCCGTGCTGCGCAACTACGACACCCGCCTCGATCTCGCCGCGCAAAGCATGGGCGCGCGGCCGTGGGCGACGCTGCGCCGCGTCACGTTCCCGATTCTCGGCGCGGGGTTGATGTCGTCGTTCCTGTTCGCGTTCGCCACCTCGTTCGACGAACTGACGATTGCGCTGTTCACGTCGGGCGGCCTGAGCACGACCTTGCCCAAGCAGTTCTGGGACGAAATCACGATGCAGATTTCGCCGGTGATCGCCGCCGTGTCGACCTGCCTGTTCGCATTTATCGCTGTGTTGATCTGGACCGCCGACCGCTTCCGTCGACGCAGCCTCGCCTCCTGAACTCATCTCAAACCGAGACATTTCCATGCTTTCAGCACGACAACTGCACGGCGTGATGCCGGCGATTCCGACCCCCGTCCACGCCGACGACACGATCAACGTCGACGCCGCGCGCGCGTTGATCTCGTATCTGCTCAAACAGGGTATCGACGGTATCGTGCCGCTTGGCGGCACCGGCGAATACGGTGCGTTGTCGCGCGCCGAACGGATCAGGATGGCCGAAATCACCGTGAAAGAAGCGGCCGGACGCGTGCCGGTGATCGCGGGCGTGCTCGACCCCGGCTATCACGACGCGATGCAGGCCGCGCGCGATTTCGCGGCCGCAGGCACGGACGGCTTGCTGGTGCTGACGCCCTACTACACGAACCCGACGCAAGCGGGCATTCGCGATTACTTCATGCGCTATGCCGATGAATCGCCGCTGCCGATCCTGCTGTACGAGATTCCGTATCGCACGCGGATCGCGATTGCGCCCGAGGTGCTGCACGAACTGTCGCGCCATGAACGGATCATCGGCATGAAGGCGTGCAATACCGACATGTGGCATTTTCTGCGCACGGTGGCAGGCGTCGATGAATCGTTCGCGGTGTTGAGCGGCGAAGACACGCTGTTTCCGTTGCATATCGCGGCCGGTGCGCGCGGCGGAATCGTCGTCACCGCGTCGTTGCTGCCGACCGCGTGGCGCACCATTTATCAGCTCGCCGCCGACGGCAAGACCCAGGAAGCACTCGCGCTGCATCGCACGCTGATTCCGTTGATGAACCTCGCATTCGCCGAAACCAATCCGGGGCCGATGAAGTCGGTGATGGATCTGATCGGCGTGCATGCGCCGGACATGCTCGCGCCGCTGGTGCAGGCCGCGCCGGATGTGTCGGCGAAACTGCGGGTCGAACTCGACAAGCAACTCGACGTATTCGAGCGCCGAGCCTAAGCGGTTTCGCGCGGCGGGTGCGGTGTCGCGTCAGCGCGGATAGCCGGACAGCCGCGCTTTCGAAATCGACGTGGCCGCGACCTGCACATGTTGCGCGAGTTCGGCTTCGACGCGCTCGCGCGACCAGCGCGAAGTCGGCACTGAAATATTGATCGCGGCAACGCCGATCCCGCCATGATCCGTGACCGGCGCCGCCACCGAAATATCGCCGAGCACGGTTTCGTTTTCGATGACCGCGTAGCCGCGCCGCGCGACTTTGCGCACGCGCTCCAGCAGTTTGTCGGGATGGGTTTCGGTGTAATGCGTGAGTGGATCGAGCGGCGTTTGCGCAAGGATTTCGCGCACGCGTTCATCGGACAGACGCGACAGGATCGCGATGCCCGCCGCCGTGAACAACGCCGGCAAACGCGCACCGACGACGATGTCGATATTCACCAGATGCTGGCCCGGAAAGCGCGCAACGAACACGATCTCGCGCCCGTCGAGTTCGAGCAGATTGGTGGTTTCGCCGAGCCGTCTGCTGATGTCGAGCAGATACGGCGACGCCTTGTCGATCAACTCGTTCGCGCGCACGTAGTTGTAGGAAAACTGCAGCACCTTGGTGGTCAGGCCGTAGCTGCGCGTATCGGGCACACGCGACAGATAACCCAGCACTTCCAGCGTGTGGACGAGCCGCTGCGTGGCACTGCGATCGAGCCCGGAGACGCGGGCGATATCGCCGAGTGTCATGTGTCGCGTGGGACCGTCGAACGCATGCAGCACCTGAAATGCTTTTTCGGTCGATCCAACGAACAGCGACGAACGCGGCGCGTCGGGATCACGCTCGGTGGGCTTGCGGGCCGGGTCTGTCGCGCGAGTTGACATGGTCGTATCGAGATTGGAAGAAATCGCATTGCAGTCATCCTGATTGTAATGCAATCGATTCGCGCAAATAAGCGCTTTTCTCGCGCCGCACGCTGCGTCAAACCACGCGACACGTTTCGACGTCCACACTCCCAGGCATGAAGTGTGCTGCTCCGTTCGTCCCAATCGTCGACGAGGAGAATCCATTGAAAGCCAGGACACTGATCTGCACCGTCGCACTCGCCACGGCCTGCGTTTCGCAAACGGCCTTCGCACAGATCGCGGGCGTGCAACCGCTCGGCGCGACCGTCGAACAGGCAACCGGTTTACTGCAAGGCTGGAGCGTGCGCAAGGCGCTTGTCGATGAACCGGTCTACAACGATACCAACGAGAAAGTAGGCAGCATCTACGACATCATCATCGCGCCCGACCGCAAGGCGACGTACGCGATTCTGTCGGTTGGCGGTTTCCTCGGCATGGGCAAGCACTATGTCGCGATTCCCATCGATCACTTCCAGATTCACGACGGCAATCTCTATCTGGCGGGCGCCACCAAAGATGCGCTGAAGGCCGTGCCGGAGTTCCAGTACAACAAGCTGGAAAAAGCCACCAAGCCGAAGAAGATCAAGCCGCAATAACGCGGTTCGGCGCACGCGTCGGCGTACGCCGAACGTTGCGACGGCCGGGTTCAGTAGGTCAGAAACGCGCGTTGCAGCGCATCCGCGTCGCATGCGCCGGTGAGTGCGAGCATCGTCAGGATGCGCGCCTTGTGCGGGACATGATCGTCGGCGGCGAGCCAGTCGTAGCGGTCGTCGGGTTGCGCGGCGTTGCGGATCACCACGCCGCCGCCCGTGCGCGATGCACGCACCACATGCACCGCGCGCGAACGCGCATCGCGCAACGCCGCCACCACCGACGCCGCGACATTGCCGTTGCCGGTCGCCGCATACACGATGGCCCGCACACCGGTATCGAGCATCGCGCGCACGCCGTGATCGGTCATCCCGCCATGCGCGTAGACGATGCCCACCTCGGGCAAGTCGTGTATCTCCGCGATCGACCACTCGGTTTGCACCGTATGACGGCGCGCCGCAAGCCGGTAAAAACGCGGCACGCCTTCGACGATATAACCGAGCGGACCATACGGCGATCTGAACGCTTCCTGCTTGAACGTGTTCGTCTTGACGACATCGCGCGCGGTGTGAATTTCATCGTTCGCGACGACCAGTGTGCCCTTGCCGTGCGCATCGCGGCTCGCCGCGACCACAATTGCGTGGTACAGATTTAGCGGCCCGTCCGAACTCAGCGCGGACGGCGGCCGCATCGCGCCCACCACCACGACCGGCTTCGCGCTCTTCAGCGTGAGATGCAGGAAATACGCGGTTTCGTCGAGGGTATCGGTGCCGTGCGTAATCACGACGCCGTCCACGTCGTCACGCTGCAACAGCGCCGCAACGCGCTTGCCGAGTTGCAACAGATGCGCGGTGCCGAAATTTTCCGAGCCGATCTGGAACAGCTGCTCGGTGCGGATATCGGCGATCTCCGCTGCAGCGGGCAAGCCGGTCAGAATCTCGTCGATACCGAGCACCGAACAATCGTACGCCGACGTATTCACCGCGGAGCCGCCGCGCCCTGCAATCGTGCCGCCGGTGCCGATCAGCACCAGACGCGCCTTTCCGGTGTGCGCGGTCATGCGCGCCCGCCCGGTTCGAACAGCGTCGCGTCGATCGATGTCGCGCGACCGCCGATGCGTTCCCCCAGCAATTGCGCCGCCCCCGCCGCGAGCGTGAACCCGAGCGCGCCGTGTCCGATATTCAGCCACAGATTGCGCACGTGCGTAGCGCCGACGAGCGGCGTGCCGCGCGGCGTCGCGGGTCGCAAGCCCGCCCATGCTTCGGCGGCCGAGTAGTCGCCTGCATCGGGAAACATCGCTTCGGATTCGCGGCGCAAGGTGGCAAGGCGGCGACGGTTCAACTGACGCGAATAGCCGACGATATCGGCCATGCCCGCCACCCGCAGCCGATCGCCGAGTCGCGCATAGACGACCTTGCGCGCGAAATCGGTGACGCTGATCGACGGCGTTTTCGAGGCGGTTTCGACCGGGACGGTCAGGCTATACCCCTTCAACGGATAAACCGGCACGTCGATTCCAAGCGGCTTCAGCAAGCCGGTGCTTTCGCAACCGAGCGCGATCACGATCTGCTCGCCCGGCAGACGTCGCGCACCCGACCACGCTTCGGCCCGGCCGCCCGCGCGCGACGTCAGCGCGGTCACCGGCGTACCGAGTTCGAACGACACACCGCGCGCCCTCAGCAACCGTTCGAGACTCGTGCAAAAGCGATAGCAATCGGCGGTGTCTTCGCTGGCGGTGTAAATGCCGCCCGCGAACTGGTCGCGCAGATGGCCGAGCGCCGGTTCGACGTCGATGCACGCGTCGGCGTCGAGCGCGACCTGATCGCAACCGAGCGTGCGCTGAAACGCGAGTTGCCCGACCGCCGATTCGAACGCCGCGCCGTCACGATGCACGACCAGTTTGCCCGAGCGCACGAAGTCGAAATCCAGCGACGGCTCCGAGTCGATCAAGCCGTGCATCAAGCTGCGGCTCAGAAACGACAGTTCGAGCAGCGCACGCGTGGAGCGCGCACTCTGCTCCGTCGTACACGCGCGCATGAACTGCATGCACCAGCGCCATTGATCGATATCCAGCGCCGGACGAAACCGCATCGGCGCGTCGCCGTCCATCAGCCAGCCGGGAATCTTCGCGAGCACGCCGGGCCCCGCGAGCGGCGCGACATAGCTGTACGACAGTTGCGCGCCATTCGCAAAGCTCGTCTCTCTCGCAACCGACGGATGACGATCGACGACCGTGACCGAATGACCCGCCGCGTGCAGAAACCACGCGCTGGTCAAGCCGATCACGCCCGCGCCGAGAACAAGAACTTCCATGCTTCCCTCACATCTTCACGACGTCGAGCAGGTTCTGCTTTCCGCTGCGGTAGTCGTACAGTGAAATCGCGCCCTGCTTCAGGTCGCCTTTCGCGTCGAACTGCGTCTTGCCGAGCACGCCCATGAAATCGGTGCCGGGCATCGCTGCGAGAATATCGGCGGCACGGATCGATTTTGCGCGCTTCATCGCATCGACGACGATATACACCGCATCGTATGCGAACGGCGCATTCAGCTGCACACGCTGGTTGAAGCGCGCTTCGTAGCGTTTCTCGAACGCCGGACCATTCGGCATTTTCGCGAGCGGCATCCCGGCAATCGAACAGACGACGTTATCGGTCGCGTCGCCCGCGAGCGTGACCAACGAATCCGCGCACAGCCCGTCGCCGCCCAGCACGCGCGCGCCGATCGCCAGTTGCCGCGCCTGCTTCGCGAACGGACCGCCGGTCGCGTCCATGCCGCCGTACATGATGATGTCCGGATGCTCACCCTTGATCTTCGTGAGAATCGCGCGGAAATCGACGGCTTTATCCGTCGTTGCATCGTGCGACAGCACGGTCAGGCCGTCGGCTTTCGCCTGCTTTTCGAACTCGTTGGCGAGACCCTGCCCGTAAGCGGTCGCATCGTCGACGATCGCCACCGACTTCGCTTTCAACGTCGCCTTTGCATAATTCGCCAACGCCGGACCTTGCTGCGCGTCGGTCGCAACCACACGGTAAGCGGTCCTGAAGCCCTGCTGCGTGTACGCCGGATTCGTCGCGGACGGTGAAATCTGCACGATCCCCGCGTCGCTATAGATTTTCGACGCCGGAATGCTGGTGCCCGAATTCATATGACCGACGACCGCCACCACGTGATCGTCCACCAGTTTTTGTGCGACCTGCGTGCCTTGGCGCGGATCGGACGCATCGTCCTGCGCGTCGAGTTCGAGCGTGACGGCCTGGCCATTGATGACCAGACCGCGCGCGTTGATCTCTTCGATCGCGAGGCGCGCGCCGTTTTCGGTGTCTTTGCCGAGATGCGCATTCGGGCCGGTCAGCGGTGCGGCATGGCCAATTTTGACAATTTCGCCGGCGATGGCCGCCGTGGTGCCGAGCACCATCAAACTGCTGCCGATGCTCACGCAAAGCGTGCGATGAAACGTAGCGGACATGGGATTCTCCTGTAGGGTCGGTGTCGTCGAAGACTGGGCACTGGCGCCAATTTAGGTCCGCAAAAAACCGCCGCATTGCAGCGCTTCGCTAAAAAATAGAAGAAATGCGACATCGCGGATCCGCGACTTTTTTGCGTGGCTATACTCGTTGCATCGCCGCTTCGCGAACCCGCGATGACCGCCATGACCACCCGCACAGCACCGCCCCGTTCATCCGAAGACGCCGATCCGCACGCCGGACGCGGCATCGTCGCGCAGCTGGACCGCGCCGCGTCCGGGCCGAAGCCGGGCGCGAAACACGAACTGAATATCGGCTTTCTGCTGTGGCCGAGCTTTCCGATGCTGTCGCTGGCGGGCTTTTGCGACGCATTGCGCCACGCCGCCGACCTCGGCGATCAAAGCCGCCCGTTGCGGTGCGCGTGGACGCTGCTCGGGATCGGCACCCGCGCGGTCGAAGCGAGTTGCGGCATCGCCGTACCGGTCGAGCCCGTGCAAGGTTCGCCGCGCCAGTTCGACTATCTGGTCGTGATCGGCGGCTTGCTGCCCAATCTCGATCACGTCGATCGCCGCTACTGGGACTATCTCCACGAAGCCGACGCGGCCGGCGTGCCGCTGGTCGGCCTGTGCACCGGCAGTTTCGTGCTTGCGAAAGCGGGCTTGATGCGCGACCACGTCGCATGCGTGCACGCGTTTCATTTCGAGGACTACAAGACGCGCTTCCCCGGACTGCGCGCCGTCACGCACACCGACTATCTGATCGACGGTGCGCGCACGACCTGCGCGGGCGGCGTATCGGTGATCGAACTCGCGACACGGCTGATCACGTTGCATTGCGGCCCCGATCGCGCGTCGAAGGTGATTCACCAGATGACGGTCAACCGCCAGCACGGCACGTCGTTCGTCGAGCGTCGCAAGGCGTTGGGTTATCTCGCGGTCGGCGATCTCGTCGTCCGGCACGCGCTGGTGCTGATGGAAGAAAACCTCGAAGCACCGCTGACGATTGCAGGCATCGCCCGGATGACCGGCAGCAGCGTGCGGCAACTGGAACGCAATTTCCTCGCTGAGATGGGCGTGTCGCCGAAAGAGTTTTACCGGTCGATGCGGCTTCGTTACGCGCGCTGGTTACTGCTGAATTCCGCGAAGCAGATCACCGTGATTGCCTACGAATGCGGTTTCGCCGATGCCGCGCATTTCATTCGCGATTTCAAACAGGTGTATGGCGTGACGCCCGGAAAACTGCGCGCGTCGCTCGACGGCCGGACGGCCGCAGTTGCCGCCCCCGCCAGCGCGCCGCAATCGATTGCCGCTGCAACCCGTCAAAAAATTCCCACTCGCCGGGAAAGTGATTTTTGAAAACCGGGAAGCTTCTGGCATGCTGACTCCGTCATTCATCACTCTGGCTTTGCCGTGAATTCGAACGAGAACGTCACCGGCGCCGAACGTGTGCTGCTGGTGCTATCCGCGCTGGCGGGCCACGGCAAGGCGATTGCCGTCAAGGATCTGTTAGCCGTGACCGGCCTCGCGCAAAGTACCTTGTACCGGCAGATTGCGCTGCTCAAGCGCTGGGGCTTCGTCGCGGAAAACGCCGGACATTACGCGCCCGGTCCGATCAGCCTGCAACTCGCACTCGGCTTCGACATGAACTCGCTGCTGGTCGAAGCGAGCCGCAACGCAATGCACGAACTCGCGCGCGCGTCCGGCGAAAGCGTCGGGCTGGTGGTCGCCGTCAAGGCTCAGGTGATGTGCATCGAGATGGTCGATAGCGAGCACGCGTTGCGCTGCTCGTTCGAAAAAGGCCGCGCGGTGCCGCTCAAGGCGGGCGCGTCGGCGAAATCGCTGCTTGCCTTCATGTCCGCCAGGGACCGCGCGGAAGCGCTCGAACGCGTGTTCGCAACCGATCCCGCCGGATGCGCCGCGCTCGAAGCCGAACTCGAAACGATCCGCACGCAAGGCTACGCCGTCAGCGACAGCGAGGTCGATTCCGGCGTGTGGGGCGTCAGCGCACCGATCTTCCGGCGGCATGGCCGTGGCGCGGGCAGCACCGCATCGATCACGCTGATGGCGCCTTCGACCCGCGCGACCGGCCGCGAAACCCAGTTTATCGACGGGACGCTGCGCGCGGCCCGAACCATTTCAACGCATATGCAGACCGGCTGACACGTCGTCGACCGAACGCCTGCCCGGCCGGGCTTTGCACCCACTTTCCCCGCAAGGAGCCTTACCCATGAAGTTGAACCGACTGCTGTCCCTCGCCTGCGTGACGCTTGCCGTGACGTTGACGGGCATGTCCACCGCCGCGTCCGCACAAACGCCCGCCGCGCTGAACGTCGCCACCGACGCCACCTTCCCGCCGATGGAGTTTTCCGAAAACGGCGCACGCACCGGCTTCGACGTGGACATCATGAACGCGCTCGCGAAGGCGATGAACCGCCAGGTTCAATGGACCGATATCGACTTCAAGGGCTTGATTCCCGGTGTGATCGCGCATCGGTTCGACGTCGCGATCTCCGCGATCTACATCACCGACGAACGCGCGAAAGTGGTCGATTTCACCGACCCGTACTTCGCGGGCGGCCTGGTCGCGCTGGTGAAAAGCGACTCGCCGTATAAATCGATCGCCGATCTGAACGGCAAGAAAGTGTCGGTGCAGGTCGGCACGAAGTCGGTCAGTTTCCTGCGCGACAACTATCCGCAGATCAACCGCGTCGAAGTGGAAAAGAACCAGGAAATGTTCGATCTGGTCGGGATCGGCCGTGCCGATGCTGCCGTGACCGGCAAGCCGGCCGCGTATCAACTGGCGCGCACGCGCCCCGGTTTCCGCGTGCTCGACAAGGCGCTGACCACCGAAGCGTACGGCATCGCCGTGCGTAAGGACGAACCGCAACTGCGCACCGACCTGAACGCGGCACTGGCGAAAATCAAGGCCGACGGCACCTATGCCGCGATCGTCAAGAAGTGGTTTGGCGGCAGCGCGCAATAAGCGCAAACGGCACGGACGCTCACGATGGATCTCGACTTTTCGCCGGCAATCGCGGGCTGGCACGACATACTGCACGGCGCCGTCGTCACGGTCGAAGTGACCGCCGCGGCGCTGGTTCTCAGCTGCATTCTCGGGCTGTTGATCGGTATCGGCCGGCTCACGCCGAAGAACCGCTTCATCTATGGTTTCTGCACGGTCTATCTGACCTTCTTTCGCGGCACGCCGCTGCTGGTGCAACTCTTTTTGCTGTTCTTCGGTTTGCCGCAATTCAATATCCTGCTACCTGCATTCGTCTGCGGCGTGCTCGGATTAGGCTTGTATTCGGCCGCTTATGTGTCGGAGATCGTGCGCGGCGCGATCCAGTCGGTGGATCGCGGGCAGATGGAAGCGGCGCGGTCTATCGGCATGTCGTCGGGTCAGGCGATGCGCGCGATCATCCTGCCGCAAGCCGTGGTGCGGATGATTCCCCCGCTCGGTAACGAGTTCATCGCCTTGATCAAGAACTCGGCGCTGGTGTCGCTGCTGACCATCAACGACCTGATGCACGAAGGTCAGAAAATCATCAGCGTGTCGTACCGGTCGCTCGAGGTCTATATCGTGATCGCGCTGGTGTATCTGGTGCTGACGCAAGCGACCAACTTCGCGCTGCATCGGGTCGAGCGGCGTTTGCGCGCAGGAGGGATGGTGCAATGAGCGTCACGGATAACACATTGCCCGCCGCCGAACCCATCGTCAGGATTCGCGGGCTGACCAAATCGTTCGGTGAACACGTCGTGCTCAACGGCATCGACTTCGATATCCAGCCGCAACAGGTGGTGGTCGTTATCGGTCCGAGCGGCTCGGGAAAAAGCACCTTCCTGCGCTGCTGCAACGGTCTCGAACAGGCCGAAGGCGGCACCGTCGATATCTGTGGTCATCGTCTGGTCGATCAGGGCGTGATGCTCAAAGAGCGTTCGCTCAACGCACTGCGCACCGAAGTCGGCATGGTGTTTCAGTCGTTCAACCTGTTTCCGCATCTGTCGGTGCTGCATAACATCACGGTCGGTCCGCGCATGTTGCGCGGCGCGGCGAAAGCCGAAGCCGAACAGGCGGCGCTCGCGCTGCTCGACAAAGTGGGGCTCGCGCACAAGGCGAACGTGATGCCCGCGAGTCTGTCGGGCGGACAGAAGCAACGTGTCGCGATTGCGCGTGCGCTGGCGATGAAACCGCGCGTGATGCTGTTCGACGAGCCGACGTCCGCACTCGATCCCGAACTGGTCGGTGAAGTGTTGCAGGTGATGAAACTGCTGGCCAGCGAAGGCATGACGATGGTGGTCGTCACGCATGAAATGGGCTTTGCGAAGGACGTCGCGGATGTGGTCGTGGTGATGGACGGCGGCGTGATCGTCGAAGCCGCGCCGCCGTCGGAGATTTTCTCGGCGCCGAAACAGCCGCGCACGCAGGCGTTTTTGCAGGCGGTGTTGTCGCGCGCGTAGTCTGTGCGCCGAAGCGCGACGTGATGCAACACACTGGCCCGCCGATGCGGGCCAGTGTGTTTTCGGACAGCGTCAAGCCGGTGCGGCCTGCCGCACGATATTGAAATTGCCCGATGCCTGACTCGTCGGCATCATTTCGATTGCGTTGATATTGACGTGCGGCGGCAGCGCCAGCAGCCACGAGATCGTGTGCGCGATATCCACGGCGGTCAGCGGAGTCGCGTCTTCGTAGACCCGTGCCGCGCGTTCCGCATCGCCGTGAAAACGCGTCACCGAAAACTCGGTGCCGCCGCACAGACCCGGCTCGATCGACGTCACGCGCACCTGCTTGCCGGCGAGATCCGCGCGCAGGTTCAGGCTGAACTGATGAACGAATGCCTTGGTCGCGCCGTACACATTGCCGCCCGGATACGGATACGTGCCCGCAATCGAGCCAAGATTGAAAATCCAGCCGCGATTGCGCGCCACCATGCCCGGCAACGCCGCGTGCGTGCAATACATCAAGCCCTTGATATTGGTGTCGACCATCGCTTCCCAATCGGCGAGCGGCACGTCGTACGCGGGGTCCGCATTCAGCGCGAGACCCGCATTGTTGACCAGCACGTCGATCGGTCCGTATTCGCTTTCGATCTCCGCGAACAGCGCGGCGACGCGCGCGCCGTCGCGCACGTCGAGCGTTTTCGGCACCAGTTGCGGGCCGCATTTTCCGGCGAGCGCGCTCAGGCGATCCAGACGCCGCGCGGTGGCAAAGACGCGATGTCCTTCGCTGCACAGGCGTTCGCTGATCGCTTCGCCAAAACCGGCACTTGCGCCGGTTACGAGAATATTCATCCGTGATACTCCGACATCATCTTT
The DNA here is from genome assembly GCF_028283785.1 of Paraburkholderia sp. Classification (GTDB taxonomy): domain Bacteria; phylum Pseudomonadota; class Gammaproteobacteria; order Burkholderiales; family Burkholderiaceae; genus Paraburkholderia. Next base: position 154,558 of record NZ_JAPWKB010000002.1, read on the forward strand.
ACCGCATTGAAAAAGAGGCTTACGTCAGCAACGCAAGCACGCCCGACGACAACAGCAAGCCGCACACGATCCGGTCGAACCAGACGGGCGCGAGCAGTCCGCACGCGCGCTCGCCCGCACAGACGCCGAGTGCGAACACCGGCGTCAGCACGGCGGCCGTGTAGAGCTGCGGCAACCGGATCTGATGATTGGCCATCAGCAGCAGCGTCGCGCCGCCGAACAGCACAGTGAAATAGCCGAGCAGGTTCGCGCGCAATGCCGAACCCTTCGCCATCGCCGAAAAATAGAACACGGCGGGCGGACCGCCGAGCCCGGCAAGCGCCGTCAATGCGCCGCTGACGACACCGGCCGCAAGCGTCGGGCGCCACGATCCGCTGTGCTGCCAGCGCCATCCGCCCATATGCAGCGCGGTCGCGAGCAACACTGCGCACGCCACCAGCTGACGCAAGCCGAGTGCGTTGCCGTGCGCAATCCAGTGCGAGGTCAGCGCCGTACAGACCAGCGCGACCAGCGCCAGCGGAATCACCGACCGCCATCGCACCGCACCGCCCCACTCGCGCACGCCTTGCAGCGACGTCGCGCAATGCACCAGCACGATCAGCGCGCCGGCGTCGGGTGCGCTGATCAGCAGGCCGAACAACGGCGCCATCACCAGCGCGCCGCCAAAGCCCGTCAATCCTTTCGCCGCGCCCGCCGCGAATGCGATTGCCGCAAGCCATCCAACACTCGCGAGCGGCGCGACCAGCATCACGATCCGGACAGTTCGAGCGACTTCAGCGTGTCGCGCAGCACGGCCACGGTACGGTCGATATGCTCGCGATCGAACACGAATTGCGGCGAGAGAATCGCGCAATCGCCGGTGGTTTTCAGATGCACGCCCGCGTCGAACAGCATCTTTTGCAGCAGATGACCACGACGCCCCGGCTTGCCGTCCGATTTCACATCGACGCCCGCGACCATGCCGTAACCGCGAATGTCGGTGACGATCGAAATATCGCGCAGGCTCGCCACCTGTTCGAGGAAATAGCCGGACAGATCGTGCGCGCGTTCGAACAGCTTTTCGTCGCGGTAGATATCGAGCGCTGCCAGCGCGGCCGCGCAGGCGACCGGATGCGCGGACCACGTATAGCCGTGGAAAAATTCGATCGCGCCTTCGGGCGCGGTATCGACGATCGCATCGTGAACGTGCTTCGCCACCGCGACGGCCGCCATCGGCACCGCGCCGTTGGTCAGCGCCTTCGCCATCGTGATGAGGTCGGGCGTCACGTTGAAGCTCTGCGCGGCAAACGCGTGGCCGGTCCGGCCGAAACCGCAGATCACTTCGTCGAACACCAGCAGAATACCGTGCGCCGTGCAGATTTCGCGCAGCCGTTCCAGATATCCGACCGGTGGCACGAGCACGCCCGTCGAACCGGCGATCGGCTCGACGAAACACCCGGCGATATTTTCCGCGCCATGCAGATTGATCAGGCGCAGCAGGTCGTCGGCGAGTTCGCGGCCATGTTGCGGTTGCCCCATCTGGAAGCGATTTTCTTCGAGCCAGGTATCGCGCATATGCACGACGCCGTGCACCAGATTGCCGTATGCGCGCCGGTTGTTGACCATCCCCGACAACGCGATTCCACCGAAATTCACGCCGTGATACGCGCGTTCGCGCGACACGAACATGGTGCGTCCCGGCGCGCCTTTCGCCCGTTGATACGCGAGACAGATCTTCATCGCGGTATCGACGGCTTCGGACCCCGAACCGACGAAGAACAGCTTGTCGAGGCCGTCGGGCAGCAAGTCCGCGAGACGGTTCGACAGTTCGAACGACTTCGGATGCGCGCGCAGAAAGCTCGGCGTGAAATCGAGTTCGAGCAGTTGCGCGTGCACGGCATCGGCTATTTCGGTGCGGCAATGGCCGGCGGGTGTCGTGAACAGACCGGAGCCCGCATCGAGAATCGCGCGGCCGTCGAGGTCGTAGAAATACTGGTCTTTGGCGCGCGCGAACAGTTTCGGATCTTCCTTGAATTCCCGGTTCGGCGTGAAGGGCAGCCATTGATGCTGCATCGACGGTACAGCGGAAGAAGTGACGGATGACGCGGCGTTTAGCGTAGTGCTCATGGTGGCGGTTCCTCGAAGAGTGTCACCATCATTGCAATTTTTTTGGCGCCAGCATAATGCCAACAGAATCATTCGATGGTGCCAGCAAGGAATGAACGTGCATCGCAGCGAACACGATCTGATGTGGCGGCAATTGCTGCCCGTTCCCGAGCGCGGCAGCGCGCCGCTGCAAGTGCAATTGCGCACCGCACTCGTCAACGCGATTCTCGACGGGCGCCTGCCGGCAGGTTTGCGCCTGCCATCGGGGCGTGAACTGGCCGTGCTCGCCGACGTGTCGCGCAACACCGCCGTGCTCGTCTACGAGCGGCTGGTCGCCGACGGCTATCTGGAAGCGCGGGCGCGCGACGGCTTCTACGTGTGCGATGCGATCGGCCGCGCGGAGGTCGCGCCGGTCGTCGGCAGCGGCACTCCGCATCAACCCGACTGGCACGCGCGCACCGCCCCCACCGGCGACGCGTTGCGCTGGCTCGACCGCCCTGCCGGCTGGCAGAAATTCCGCTATCCGTTCGTCTACGGGCAGTTCGATCCAAAGCTGTTTCCGTTATCCGACTGGCGCGAATGCAGCCGTCAGGCGCTCGATGTGGCGTCCGTCGAAAGCTGGGCGCAGGACGGCGCGCACGGCGATTCCGCACGGCTGATCGAGCAGTTGATCCGTCGCGTGCTGCCGCGTCGCGGGATCGCCGCGACGCCCGATCAGATCCTGCTGACGATGGGCACGCAGCACGGGCTGTATCTGTTGTCCGAGCTGTTTGCAAAACCGGGCACGGTGTTCGGCGTCGAGAACCCCGGCTATATGGATGCGCGCAATATCTTCGCGCGCAGCGGCGCGCGGGTCGCGCCGTTGCCGGTCGATGAATTCGGCGTCGAGCGGTCGCCGGAACTGGCGCACTGCGACTACATCTACTGCACGCCGAGCCACCAATGCCCGACCGGCGTGACGATGAGCACCGACCGCCGCCTCGCGCTGCTCGACCATGCCGCGCGTCACGATCAGGTGATTTTCGAAGACGACTACGATCCGGAAACGCAGTACGTCGGCCAGCCGCTGCCCGCGCTCAAAGCCATCGACAGATGCGATCGCGTGATCTATCTGAGCAGCCTGTCGAAGCTGCTGTCGCCGGGTTTGCGGCTCGGCTACGTGGTCGGCCCCGCACCGGTGATCGACAGGCTGCGCGTGATTCGCCGCCTGATGATCCGTCACGCGCCCGGCAACAATCAGGTCGCCGCCGCGCTGTTTATCGAGCAGGGCCATTACGACCGTCTGCTGAACCAGACACGGCAAACCTTGAGCAAGCGCGCCGCCGCATTGATCGACGCGGTTCGGCGTTATCTGCCCGACGCGGTCTTTTGCGATCCGCACGGCGGGTCGTCGGCGTGGGTCAAGCTGCCGGGCCATCCGGACATGTCGGCGCTGCGCGCGGCGTGCATCGCGCAAGGCGTGCTGTTCGATCCAGGCGAACCGTTCTTTTACGACACGATGCGCGAGCCTTATATCCGGCTCGGTTACTCGTCGATACCGGTGGAGCGGATCGAACCCGGCGTGCGCGAACTCGCGAAGCTGGTGGAGCGTTATACGCGGCGCAACGGCTCGCGTCGTACGGCACTCGCGTCGGCGTCTTAGCAGGCGCGGTCGCATTCTTCGCGACCCAGCGTTGTGCAGCGACGCACAACGAGCGGCACCGTATCGCACTACAACGGGGCTACGCACGACACATCCAGCACGAGTCGCGCGACGCGAACGGGCGATGCGCGACGACATTCGCGGTGAGATTCGCGACGTCGGCTGCGAGTGCGTTGCTGGCCCAATCGAAAACCCTCGCTGGCCCCATCGGCTGGTCAGGAACGTGCATCAACACAATACGAACCCTGCGCGGGCATGCGCGGGCGTCATCGACTCAATCATCCAAGACCAAAGAGGATCACCGCATGAAAGCGTTTGCCCCGTTCCCCAATGCGAAGCGTGTTTCCCTTCCCCGTCTGCTTCGCACGGTTGCTGCGATCTGCGCAGCTGCTCTGGTGACGAGCGCGTTTGCTGCCGACAAGGAAGTCACGATCGCCTATCAGGACATGATGGTGCCATGGCGCTACGCGCAACAGCTCGACGAAGCGGGCAAGGCAACCGGCTACAAGGTCAACTACCGCAAATTCGGCGGCGGCGGCGACGTGATCCGCGCGATGGCGTCGGGCAACGTGCAGCTCGGCGAAGCCGGTTCGAGCCCGGTTGCGGCCGGTCTGAGCCAGGGCTTGCCGATCCAGTTGTTCTGGATTCTCGACAACATCAACGACGCCGAAGCGATGGTCGCGCGTGACGGCAGCGGCGTGACGGGGCGTCGGTCGCGCAACTGAAGGGCAAGCGCCTCGGCGTGCCGTTCGTATCGACCAGCCATTTCCACGCGCTGCTCGCGCTCAAGAAAGCCGGTCTCAGCGATAGCGACGTCAAGGTGCTGAACATGCGCCCCGCTGAAATCGCGGCAGCGTGGGCTCGCGGCGATATCGACTCGGCCTACGTATGGAACCCGGTGCTGTCGAAGATCGAAGCGAACGGCAAGGTCATCACCACGTCGGGCAAGATCGCGTCGCAAACCGGCCTCGCCACCTTCGACGGCTTCGTGGTCAATAGCGACTGGGCGAAGGCGAATCCGCAATTCATGACGAGCTTCGTGAAGATTCTCGCGAAGGGCGATGCGGATTACCGTGCGCATCCGGATCAATGGGTCGGCACCACGCCGCAAGGCAAGGCGGTGGCGGAAGTCAGCGGCGGCGCGCCGGCCGAAGTGAAGGAATCGCTCGCGCTGTACCAGTTCCCGACGCCGCAACAACAGATGTCGGCGGAATGGCTGGGCGGCGGCAAGACGTCGGGCGCGGCGAAGTCGCTGCTCGCCACCGCGAACTTCCTGAAGGAACAGAAGACGCTGCAAAGCACGCTGCCGGATTATTCGACCGGCGTGACGGATCAGTACATCAAGTCGGCACTGGCCGCGAAGTAAGCGACGCAGTCAGCGACCATCGTTCATCCACGGACATCGATCATGCTTGAAATCAGGGATCTTTCGATTGAATATCCGGCCCGCAAGGGACCGCCCGCGCTCGCGCTCGACAATGTGTCGCTGACCATCGAAGCAGGCGAATTCGTCGTCGCGCTGGGTGCGTCGGGTTGCGGCAAGACGACCTTGCTCAATACGATCGCGGGCTTCATTCCGCCCACGCGCGGCGAGGTGGTGCTGGACGGCAAGCCGGTCGAAGGGCCGGGTTTCGAACGCGGCGTGGTGTTTCAGAAGCACGCGCTGATGCCGTGGATGAACGTGATCGAAAACGTCGAGTTCGGTCTGCGGCTGCGTCATATGCCGCTCAACGAGCGCCGCCGGATCGGCATGGAGTGTCTGCGCCGGGTCGGCCTGTCGCAGGTCGCGCAGCGGCCCGTGTACGAGCTGTCGGGCGGGATGCAGCAACGGGTGGGCGTCGCGCGTGCAATCGCGTCGTCGCCGCACGTGATGCTGCTCGACGAACCGCTCGGCGCACTCGACGCGTTCACGCGCGAGTCGATTCAGGAACTGCTGCTCGACTTGTGGAACGATTCGAAAGGCGTGTTCTTCTTCATCACGCACGATGTCGAGGAAGCGCTGTTTCTCGCGACGCGGCTGATCATCATGGCGCCGCATCCCGGACGGATCGTCCACGAACTCGAACTGCCGTTCGCGCGGCAATTTCTGGAGACACGCGACGCTCGCGCCACCAAGGCAAGCGCCGCGTTTATCGCGATGCGCGAACAGGTGCTGTCGCTGGTGCATCAAACGTCGTCGGGAGGGATCCACTGATGTCGAATTCACGTACCGACGTGCTGATCGAGCCGCCCGTCAAACCACAGCCCGCCGCGCTCAAGCCCCGCGCGCGACGCAAGCGCGCCGCCAGTTATGGCGCGTTGGGCCAGGGCAACACGTTCCCGATCAGTCTCGCGACCACGCTCGTGCTGGTGGCGTTGTGGTGGACCAGTACGCGCTTCGGCTGGATCAAGCCGCTGTTCCTGCCGTCGCCGGGCGCGACGTTCGACGCGTTGATCGGCGCGATCCGGGGCGACACGCAAGGCGGCACCCTGCTCGTCCAGCACATCACGATCAGCGTGATCCGCGTGCTCGCGGCATTCGCGCTGGCGGTCGTCACCGCCGTGCCGGTCGGGATCGCGATGGGTACCTCGCGGATCGCGCGCGGCATCTTCGACCCGGTGATCGAGTTCTACCGGCCGCTGCCGCCGCTCGCGTATCTGCCGCTGATCGTGATCTGGCTCGGCATCGACGAAAGCGCGAAGATCACGCTGATTTTTCTGGCGTGTTTCGCGCCGCTCGCCATGGCATCGAAAGCAGGCGTACGCTCGGTCGCCATCGAACAGATCAACGCCGCGCGCTCGCTCGGCGCGACACGCTGGCAAGTGATTCGGCTCGTGGTGTTCCCCGCCGCGTTGCCGGAAATCCTGACCGGCATGCGGATCGCGATCGGCTTCGGCTGGACCACGCTGGTCGCCGCGGAAATGGTCGCGGCCACGGCCGGACTCGGTCAGATGGTGCTGAACGCGTCGAACTTCCTGCGCACCGATATCGTCATCATGGGCATCGTGGTGATCGGCGTGCTCGCGTATTGCTTCGATCTGCTGATGCGGCAAATGGAGCGCGCGCTGACGCCGTGGAAAGGCAGGATGTAAAGCGGTGGGTGGTCAGGCGGGATGGGTTCAGGCCGGGTTGCCCGAAGCGGGAATCTTGACTGCTGTAGGTGGTTAAAAACGAGGGCCACCGAAGGCCCTCGTTCTGCGATGCGCCGCGCGCGTTACTTCGCGGCAGCCGCCGCTTCGGCTCGCGCCTTATGCAGTTTCGTGTAACTGTCGATCAGGCGGTGGTGCCTTTCGAGGCCTTCCAGTTTCGTACTCGTCGGCGTGAGACCGTAGAAACGCACGCTGCCGTCCACTGACCCCAAAACCGCATCCATCCGGGCGTCGCCAAACATCCGGCGGAAGTTGACCACGTAGTCGTCCAGATCGAGCTCGTCATCGAGCATCACTTCCAGCACCACGTTCAGCGCCTGATAAAACAATCCGCGCTCGACCGTGTTGTCGTTGTATTGCAGGAAGGCGCCCACCAGTTCCTGGGTCTCTTCGAATTTCTGCAACGCGAGATTGATAAGCAGCTTCAACTCGACAACGGTCAGTTGGCCCCAGTCCGTATTCTCGTCGAATTCGATGCCGATCAGCGTGGCGATATCGGAGTATTCGTCCAGCTCGCTGTTATCCAGTCGCTCGAGCATTGCTTCCAGCGCCGCATCGTCCAGACGATGCAAATTCAGAATATCGGCGCGGAACAACAGCGATTTATTCGTGTTATCCCAGATCAGATCTTCTACCGGATAAACTTCCGAATAATCCGGCACGAGAATCCGGCACGCTACTGCACCCAGCTGGTCATACACCGCCGTGTAGACCTCTTTGCCCATCTCTTCGAGAATGCCGAACAATGTTTCCGCTTCTTCGACATTGGAGTTTTCACCGTGGCCGGAGAAATCCCATTCGACAAACTCGTAATTCGCTTTCGCGCTGAAAAAGCGCCACGACACCACACCGCTGGAATCGATGAAATGCTCGACAAAGTTATTCGATTCAGTCACCGCATTACTGACAAAGGTGGGCGGCGGCAAATCGTTCAGCCCTTCAAAACTGCGCCCTTGCAGCAATTCCGTAAGACTGCGCTCCAGCGCCACCTCGAAGCTCGGATGTGCGCCGAACGAGGCAAAGACACCGCCGGTTCGCGGATTCATCAACGTAACGCACATCAACGGATAAACCCCGCCCAGCGACGCGTCTTTGACCAGCACAGGGAAGCCCTGCTCTTCCAGCCCACGAATCCCGGCCAGGATGCCCGGATACTTCGCCAGCACCTCCTGCGGCACATCGGGCAGCGCGATTTCGCCTTCCAGAATTTCACGCTTGACCGCACGCTCGAAGATTTCGGACAGACATTGCACCTGCGCTTCGGCCAGCGTATTACCGGCACTCATGCCGTTGCTAACGAACAGGTTCTCGATCAGGTTGGACGGAAAGTACACGACTTCACCATCCGACTTCCGCACAAACGGCAGCGAGCAGATACCACGCTCGACGTTGCCCGAGTTGGTGTCGTACAGATGCGAACCGCGCAACTCGCCATCGGGATTATAAATTTCCCGGCAGTATGCATCCAGAATCTCAGCCGGCAACGCATCCTTGCGGCCAGGTTTAAACCAGCGCTCGTCCGGATAATGCACGAACGGTGCATTGGCGATCTCTTCACCCCAATACGCGCCGCCATAGAAATGGTTGCAGTTCAGACGTTCGATAAACTCGCCCAACGCCGAAGCCAATGCGCTTTCTTTGGTCGCGCCCTTGCCGTTGGTGAAGCACATCGGCGAGTGCGCATCGCGAATATGCAGCGACCACACATTGGGCACGATATTGCGCCACGAAGCAATTTCGATCTTCATGCCCAAACCCGCCAGAATGCCCGACATATTGGCGATGGTTTGTTCCAGCGGCAGATCTTTGCCTGCAATGTAGGTGCTGACGTCGGAAGCCGGCTTTAACGTCAGCAACGACTGGGCATCGGCATCGAGGTTTTCTACTTCTTCGATAATAAACTCGGGGCCGGCTTGCACCACTTTTTTGACCGTACACCGGTCGATAAAACGCAAAATACCCCGGCGATCGACTTCCGACATATCCGGCGGCAATTCGACCTGAATCTTGAAAATCTGCTGATACCGATTTTCCGGATCGACGATATTGTTCTGCGACAGCCGGATATTTTCCGTAGGAATATTGCGATTCACGCAATACAACTTCACGAAGTAAGCTGCACACAAGGCCGATGAAGCCAGAAAATAATCGAACGGGCCCGGCGCCGAGCCATCGCCCTTATAGCGGATAGGCTGGTCGGCCACGACCGTGAAGTCATCGAACTTGGCTTCAAGACGGAGCTTGTCGAGGAAGTTGACTTTAATTTCCATGGGAGAATCCTAAACTGGTGCTCAAAATGACGTAGCCGCTATTATCCGTCACCCGGTGCCGTTGCTGTTGCAGATCGCGAATCTGGCGGCGGTGACGGTCGATGACGGTGGCGGCGCGCTGGCGTCGGGGAGCATGAAGTTGCTGAAGTTGCGGGCCGGAAGGGGTGACGATGCGGCGCGATGGGCCGGCTATCTTAGTGACGTGGGTTGGTCCTGTTGTTCGTTATCTCGCCGCCAATCGCGCAGGGTGCGGTGCGTCGTTCGACGCGGACGCTCCAATTCTCGACGATCTGTCGGGCACAACCGCTGGGACAGTCTGAAGAATGCAATCATCGATGCGAAACTACCTTGGCTCCTGCCATTGCGGTGCGGTGAAATTCACCATCACCGCAGATGTGCGTGAGCTAACCACATGCGATTGCTCGATATGTGCCAGAAAAAATGCGTTGATGACCAAGGTCAGTGAACGCGAGTTGCACATCACCGAGGGCGAAGAATTCCTCACGCTTTATCAATGGAACACGGGACGAGCCAAGCATTACTTTTGTTCGCGTTGTGGGATTTATACGTTCCATAGAAAGAGGGCTGCGCCCGATCATTTTGGGGTGAACGTGTATTGCCTCGAAGGGTTCGATCCGTCGTTGGTCCCTACGCGAAAGACGGCTGGCGCTTCCATGTCGGTTGTGGGTGCGGAAGCGCGTGAAGAATGGGTGGGGCCGCGGGATGAAGGGGTGTGAGCGTGGGTGTGGATGGGGTTGTTTTGTTTAGGGGGGGCTGGGCGCGTGGGCCGGTTTCTGCCAAAAGCGGCCATTCGACATCATTCGCGGGATCGTCGACAATTGGTACGTGGCTTCTGGATATCGCATGCTGATAGCCGACCATCTCTAATGGATGATGCTGGTTCACTTACCTACTGGTTCCAAAAAACTAAAACATGACGTCCGATCAATTCTCTTGGCTTCACATCAGCGATCTTCACGTCGGTCAGCATTCATCTGGTTGGCTCTGGCCTTCATTCAAAGCGATCTTCCTTGACGACCTTGTCCGACTCGCTGAAGTTGCAGGCCCGCTGAATTTGGTGGTTTTCTCGGGGGATCTAACTCAGTCCGGTAAGGCCGAAGAATATGTCGCCTTGAGCAATATCCTAGCGGACATTTGGGAACGCCTTGACAAGCTCGGTCAAAATCCGCCGCTTTTCTGTGTCCCGGGGAATCACGATTTGGTGCGGCCACCGTCGACTGATGCGCACGTCCGGGTGCTAAAGCGATGGTGGGACGAACCAGAGGTGATGAGAGAGTTTTGGGAGAATGACACAAATGGATATCGGAACACAATCCAAAACGCGTTTGCGAACTACACCGCGTGGCACGAGGACATTCAAAAATCAGGGATTACAGCCCTCCCTCTAAACCAAGGCTTGTTGCCCGGAGATGCGTCCGCGTCCGTCCTAGCTGATGGTGTATCTGTTGGCGTGATTGGACTGAACTCTGCCTTCCTCCAGATCGGCAGTGAAGATTACGAAAGAAAGTTGGCGCTTGACCCCCGCCAACTAAACGCTGTCACGGGCGACGATCCTTCGGCATGGTGTTCGCGCCACGACGTCAATTTCCTTGTAACTCACCATCCGTCGACCTGGTTGCACGAAAAGGCGCATCGGGACTTTCAGTCGGAAATCTACGCTTCAGGCAGATTCACCGCTCATCTATACGGCCATATGCATGAAGCCGATGCTGTAACCCACTATCGCGGCGGAGAATCAGTACGCAAATACGTACAGAGTACGTCCCTCTTTGGGCTACAACATTTCAAAAACGAGAGCATCGAACGCGTGCACGGCTATTCAGTCGGCAAAATTCTGTTTGACCAAGGAGAAGGCACTTGGCAGTTATGGCCGCGGATCGCGCGCGTCAACCGTGCCGGCGATCGATTGATCGTTCCTGACTATGATTTCCCGCTCTCGCCAGGTACCGAGTTTTTAACAGAGCGAATGCTCATCAGCCGAACTGCTGTGTCGAAGGCCGTTGTTGTCGCCGCATTGCCGACCGTCGACCTAGCCGACGCCGTTTCCCAAAGCACCGCACTTTGGGACGAAGCTCTCTCTACCACGCTATATCCTCTTCCGGAACAAGCTCAGCACCTCGCTGTCCGGCCGCTACAACAGAAAGCTTGCATCGAAAGCCTGCGCAAGAACAAGATGGCTTGGATCTGCGCAGACTGGGGGCTTGGAATCGATGGCTTCCTTTGGTCGGTAGCCAAGCGTTCATCGCACGATGCGCACCCAGTCTTTAAGGTAAATCTGGGGAGCTACGCTTCCCGTGCGGACTTTTTAGAGCAGTTCGCAACGCAAGCGGGTTGCGCATTCTCAGAGTTTTGCAAGGCCTTGGCCAACACCGGGAAAGCGACGTTGATTTTCGATGAAGCTCCTGTTGGCATGGGCGACGCGGCGACGCAAATCGAACACGACGTTGAAGCCCTCGCAAGGATGGTTCAAGACTTCTGCCCAGAGGTCATGGTTTTCATGGTTAGCCGCGCCATGCCGCGTGCCCGAAGTCTCGAGCCAATCGAGCTCCATACGTTGGACGAACCGGATACACGCGCCTATATCGTAGGCCACCCGAGGTCAACGCCCGAGATCAGGACACCGCGAGCGGTTAGCGAGATTTTTCGACATACCGACGGAGTTCCGGGAAAGATTGACGAAGCGCTGAAGGCCCTTCGGATCGTCAACTTGTCGGAACTGGGGTCCGTGACGGCCGGCGTCCCCAACGCTATCGTCGTCGCCAGCGAAACGGTCCCTCAGTCATTGGTGAACACTGTTGCTGAGCTGTCGAATTCTCCGCACCAATTTGTCAAGCGCGCATTTCTCCTGCTAAAAGTGATGGCAATTTTGCCGCACGGGGAATCACTGCAACGCTTGAAATATTTCGAGAATCAGTCACCGTTCCATGCGAAACAAGCCATTGAACTGCTGGATCGAGGGCTGCTTGACGTTCGAACTACCAGTATTCTCTTGCAAGCATCGGGCGGAGATGAGGAGCGGCTGAAGGTGCTCGTTGCGCCGCGCCCTGTGCGAGATTACGTTCTTTCGTTGATGACAGAGCGCGAGATCGATGCGTTAACCCGAAAGGCAACTTCATTGTATTTTGGAGAAGAGTGGCGTACCGGCCGTGCACGGTTGCAAAAACTTGACGGCGCGTTGACATCGGACGATGGCACCCTCCTGCGAAATCCCCATTCGTTGGTTTTAAGTATGCTAACCAACGCCGCTACTTGGCGCAGTGCAGATAAAGCTGGACCAATCTTGAATCTTTGCCGAATCTACTGCGGCGCGCTAATGAAGGGCAAATCGTATAGAAACTGTGCCACGGTCTGCCGCGACGTGTTGTCAGTCGTCCCCGACGTCGGTTACGACGACGATCGAGACACCCTAGAGTTGCTTCTCGCGACGAGCACTCGGATGATGGGGGAGCATGGCGACGCCAAAATTCTTCTGGAACGCCTTCTGGCCCGCAAGAGATCGAAAGAAGTTCGAGCGTCCACGCTGCTTGATTACGCTCTCTGTCTTCAGTCGCTGAATGATCCAGATGCGCTACGGGTCGCGAAGGAGATCATTGTGTTGACACCCAAATCCTATGAGGCTTTGCAAGCGCGATCTATTATTCTGGAGGTCGAGGACGAGGCTGACAAGGAGAGTCAACTACTGAAACTCGAGGCGGAAGCACGGAAAAAAGGCGCAAACGTAGTAGCGAACAACCTTGTATTGGCTCGCGCTGCCAAGTTGGACGGTGACTCCGACTTGATTTCGGCTCTCCGAGAAGTTCATATGACGGCGACCGCTGCGGGCGACGCATATAACGCAGCCCGTGCGGCGGTGAAATTGGGTGCAATTATCTTAAAGGAAGCGGGTACGATGAGCCGTTCGGATCTGAACAACCTCATCCGCGCATATCAGTACTTTTACGGAGAGAGATCAGGCACCCTCTTTCTGGCGGCTCACAAATCCCTTTGGCAGTCGTTTGAAGCGCACAACGACACGAGGAATCTTCTTAGCCTTTTTCGACACAGCTCGTTTCTGTGGCGTCTATACGGGAACGATGATCGCGAACGTTCATACGTCGAAAGGCTCACCAAGGCGGCCCGCCATCTCTTGACTGAGGATGTTCTGACGGCAGACCAAGACACCGCTTATTTCTTGGTGCGCGCGACCGACTGGAAATCCGACGGTCGAGCACTGCTTGGCAACAGCGCGTCCCTTGGTAGCTAATGTCTAGCCCCAATTGCGGCTCTACGGGCCTGCGCAACGTCGCCGAATCCGGTTCTGACACGGAGGGAGTGTTGAACATGATATGGGGCTCTCCCAGTCCGAAATCCAAACTGGGATTCGGCTTCTATCCGCCGTGCTTTGGCCAATCTGACCGACCGCTTTCCGTAAGCAAGAGTGTCTCATGTGGCTCGATTTGCAACTTCCGCAGCGCCAAGCCAGGAAGACCGCCGACTCACTCCAATGGCGTATCTGCCCCGAACGACACACATCTCCCCCCTCACCCCCGCATCAAACTCACATGCGCCGCAACCACGCGCCAGCCACCCGCCGTCTTCACCCAGGTCTGACTCTGCCGACCAATCCGCGGATCACCATCGCGCTGAAACTCGATGTTCGCGACCGCGAACGCATCGCCGTAAGTCGTGACGACCCGCGCAGTCACGCTACGCGCCAGCCCCGCCGACGGCCGCGACGCTCGAAACTCCCGGATCGCGTCGTACCCGTAGAGGTTTTCAGTCGCGCCGTAACGCAGCGTGTGCGGCGAATCGAAGAACAATGCGTCCAGCACCGCGACGTCGTTCGTGACGAGCGCCTGCTCGTACGCATCGAACGCGGCGTTCACTTGCGCAAGCACGTCCGGTCGGTTGATCTCGGGGGTGGGTTCCGTTGTGTTCATCGCGTAGGTATCGGTCATCAGTCGTTTCCGCTAGAGACGGTTTGCGTTGTCGCTGCATCGAAGCACGGCGCGGGCGGGCACCAGGCCAGTTGCGCCTGTTCGAGACGACGCGCGGCGTCGAAGGCGAGGTCTTCGCGCCACGGCGGCGCGATCAGTTGTACCGCGAGCGGCAAGCCGGATGCCGTGCGCATCGGCACCGCGACCACCGGCAGGCCCAGGCACGAGATCGGTTGCGTCAGCAGGCCGAGATTCGGCCGCATCGCGAGACGCTGACCGTTCACGTCCATGAACTCGTCGCCGATCCTCGGCGCGACCACCGGCGTCGCGGGTGCGACCAGCACGTCGTAACGCTCGAACAGTTCGAGCATCCGCTTGCGCAACACCGCGCGCACGCGCTGCGCCTGCAACACCCACGCGGCAGGCAGCAACGCGCCGGAAATCAGACGGTCGCGCGACAGCGGTTCGTGCTCGTCGTAGCGCGTGCGCAAGGTCGGCATATGAAGCTGACCGCCCTCGGCTGCGGTAATCAGGAACGCCGCGCCGCGCGCCGCCGCCGCATCGGCGAAATCGACGGTCTCGGTGACGTTCAATGCACGCGATGCCGTCAACGCCATCTCGCGTGCATCGACACCGGCGTTGTCGTCGAAATAACCGCCCAGACGCGCGACCCGCAACGGCCGCCCGAGCGTGCTCGCGCTGACGGGTTCAAGCGCGCGCGCCGAGCACGCCGGATCGTACGGATCGAGATACTGCAACGCGTCGTAGGTGGCGGCGAGATCGTCGACGCTGCGCGCGAACGCGCCCATATGATCGATGCTCGCGACGAACGGATACGTGCCATGCCGCGACAGACGCCCGTACGTGGGCTTCACGCCGAACACGCCGCACAACGAAGCGGGCACGCGCACCGAGCCGTTGGTGTCGGTGCCGAGCGTCAACGGTACGAAACCGGCAGCGACCGCGGCCGCGCTGCCGCCCGACGAACCGCCTGCGATTCGCGTCAGATCGTGCGGATTGCGGCACACGCCGACATGCGAATTCTCGGTGGTGAAGCCATACGCGAATTCGTCCATATTCAGCGCGCCCACGAGGATCGCGCCATGCTCGCGCATCTGCCGCACCAGCGTCGAATCGGCACTGGCGGGCGCGCGATCCGCCAGCACGCGCGAACCGGCGAGCGTCGTCACGCCTTCGATATCGAACAGGTTTTTGACGGCGAACGGCACGCCTGCCAGCGGCGGCAGCTTCGCACCTTGCGCGCGCAGCGCATCGAGCCGGTCCGCGTCGGCGAGTGCGCGCCCAGCAGTCAGCGCGGTGAACGCATTCACTTTGGCATCGTGCGCGTCGATCCGGCTCAACGTGGCTTCGATCAGCTCGCGCGACGTGAATTCATGTTGCGCAAAGGCGCGCGCGATATCGAGCGCGCCGGTGGGGAAACGGGGTGTCGTCATGGGCGATACACCGGTGCGGGTTCGTCGTCGGCATTCAGCGGAAAGTCGAGCACGACGGCCGCCAGCGAGGCGACCCGCGCGAACTGTTCGTGAACCCGCGCGACGGCGTCGGCAGGCAACGCGGGAAAATGAAGGTCGAGCGCCGCGTCGATATACGCGGCGTGAGACGGTTGGGAAACCTGCGAACCATCGGACATAGGCAGCACCTTTACTGGAGTGTGGGAAACAGACTGCGCGCGAGCGCAATCAATGCGCGGTCGCTGCCGCGCGGTCCGATCAACGACAAAGCCAGCGGCCGGTCGAGACCGTCGGCGAGCGGCACGGTGACTTGCGGCAATCCCGCGAACGCGGCAATCGCGTTCATCGTCAGCGCGTCGCGATAAAACGCGTTGATGCTTTCCGGCGACGCGCCCTTGCCGATCAACGCGAGCGGCGTGGTCGGCTGCAGAATCACGGTCGTCTTGACCAGCAGTTCGATATTGCGTGCGAGCGTCGCGTATAACGCTTTCGCTTGCGCGACTTCGTCGTCGTCGAGAGTTTGCAGACGGGCGAAACGCGGTGCGATAGCCGGACCGAACCTCGGCCCGGTCTCGCCGATCCACGCGCCCAGCGACGCACGAATCGCGTCGTCCTGAAGCAGTTGATAGCACCGCAGCCAGCCCGCTTCGTCGCCGTCGAATACGCTGATCGCGTCGGCGGCGCCGGCGTCCATCGACATCGTGCGCAGTGCGCCCGCGTCGTCCGGTTCGTTGACCGCGCGCGCGCCGAACGCTTCGGTGCAGCGCGCGAGCGCTTTCGGCGTGTCCGCGTACGAATCGGCGAGCAGCACGTTCGCCACGCGCGCCAGCATCTCGCCGGTGCGTGCAAACCAGCCGACGGTATCGAAGCACGGCGCGAACGGCAGCACGCCATCGGCACTGATCGCGTCGTGTGTCGGACGAAACCCCCACAGTCCGCAGAACGCGGCGGGCACGCGCACCGATCCGCCGGTGTCGGTGCCGAGCGCGAAATCCACGGCGCCGCTCGCCACCGCCGACGCCGATCCGCTCGACGACCCGCCCGGCAACGCATGCGGCCAGCGCGGATTGAGCGGCGTGCCGTAGTGATGGTTGACGCCTTCGAGGCTGTACGCGAGTTCGTCGGTAATGGTCTTGCCATCCACCGACGCCCCCGCCGCCAGCAACGCCGACACGCTCGGCGCGTGGCGGCTGGCCGGTTGGTGCGTGGCGAGCCAGTCGGGATTGCCGCCACCCGTCACCACGCCTTCGACGTCGATCAGATCTTTCACGCCGAAGCGCAAGCCGTCGAGCAGACCGCTGCCGGTTGCCGCGACATGAAGCCGGGGACCGGGCATGAATGCGTTCATCGCCATTCTCCTCAGGCGTCGCGTTGCAGCGCGTCCGCCAGTTGCGTCGAATTCGCCACGAAACCAAAGCACTTCTTCACGTTCCATACCGTGGCTTCCGTACAGAACGCCGGCGACGACGTCGCGCAGCAGTCTTCCAGCAACACGCAGCCGTAGCCGAGAAAATTCGCGTCGGTCAACGTGTGCAGCACGCATTGATCGGTGTTGACGCCCGCGAAGAACACCGTGCGCACGCCCAGATTGCGCAGGATGCTGTCGAGCGGCGTGTCCCAGAACCCGCTGATCCGGTATTTGTCGACGCAGATATCGTTGGGCTCGGGCGCGAGTTCATCGACCACCGCCGCGGCCCACGAATCCTTCTCCAGCACATGCGCGCCATGCTCCGGCAACGGCTCGCCGAGACCGATTCCCGTGCCGGTCGGCTTGTACAGATGCAGCTGGTTCGGCGGCATGTTCGCGAGGTCGGGCCGGTTGCCCCAGTTGACCCAGATCACCGGCACGCCCGCTTGCCGCGCGATCGGCAGCACGCGCTGCAATGGTGCAATCGGCGCGCGGTCCGCGTCGTAGTCGCCCCCAAGATGGGCAACCCAACCTCCTTTGGTGCAGAAGTCATTCTGCATATCGATCACCACGATCGCCGCTTTCCCGAGGTCGAAACGCACCTGTTGCGGCGCCGAATCGAGTGTCGTCAGACGCGGCGCGGGTGTCGGCGGCGCCATATCGACAAGCGCGGGCGTGGCCGTCCAGCGGGTCTGCGCGGACCGGCCGAGCGGGCCGGAAAGCGTTGCGGCATCGGGTTTCAGCGCTGTATCCAAAGTTTTCTCCTGAGTCGTGACGACCGTTATGACGCGTGGCGCGCGACGCCTTTTTCGCGTCGCTTCGCAATCCGTGGCATTCACCCCGATCACATTGCATATCGCATACCGCCTGCACGTTCCCGCTCGCAGATGGCATCAAAGTTGCGTTGTGCGTTTCGTTCATGAATAACCTACTTACCCAAACTCAACGCAAAAGGAATGCCAGTGATGAAACCCACCAAGCCGCTCCCGTCACGTATCGGCGCTCGCCGTCTGGTGTCGCGCACGCTCGTCGCGGCCACGCTCGTCGCCGTCGGTGCGCCCGCGTTCTTCATGAGCGCTGCGCACGCGGACGACGCAATGCGGGTCGGCGTGCTGATTCCCGGTTCGAAGACGGACAAGGGCTGGATGGAATCGGGCTATGACGGCGTGGTCGCCGCGCAGAAGGAATTCGGCCCGAAGCTGAAGACGCAGATCATCGAAAACATCAACTACGCGGACATGGAACAGGCGCTGACCAATCTCGCGTCGAAGAACCAGCTGGTGATCGGTGTCGGTGGACAGACGCAGGCGGCGGTGATCAAGATAGCCAAGCGTTTTCCGAACGTGAAGTTCTCGATCGTTGGCGGCAGCAAGGGTGAGACGATGCCGCCGAACGTCGCCGGATACGACGTGAAGCAGGCCGAAATCGCGTTCGTCGCGGGCGCGGCGGCAGCGATGCTGACGAAGACCAATGCGGTGAGCTACGTGGGCGGCATGGAGATTCCGTCGATCGTGAACGCGGGCAAGGAATTCGGCAACGGCGCGCGCTACATCAATCCGAAGATCAAGTACTTCGAGAGCTACACCGGCGACTTCGACAACGTCGCGAAAGCGCGCGAAGCCACCGCTGCCGCGATCGCCCAGGGCGCCGACATCCACTATCACATTCTCAACCTCGGCTTGCGCGGACTCGAACAGGCCGCCAAGGAAAAGAACACGCACGTGATCGGCAGCTACACGGACCGTTGCGGCAGCGATCCGCTGTACGTCGCGTACAGCATCACGGGCGTCGGCTATCAGGCGCAATACGCGATCGAGCAACTGGAAAAAGGCACGTGGCAACCGGGCTACAAGGCGTTCGGCCTCGCGATGGGACCGAAGGCGTCCGGCATGGTCGTCTGCCAGCCGACACCTGCGATGGATGCGAAGATCAAGCAGATCGAGCAGGACATCCTGAGCGGCAAGATCAAGGTGTCGGAAGGATGAGTCCCGCCGCCGCTTCTGCTCACGCCGCGCCGCGCGCAGACGCGGCGCCGATCCTGTCGTTGACGGGGATCGGCAAACGCTTCGGCACGTTTCAGGCGCTCGACGATGTGTCGCTCGACCTGATGCCGGGCGATGTCCATTGCCTGCTCGGCGAAAACGGTGCAGGCAAATCCACGCTGTGCAACGTGATCTTCGGCGTGCATCAGCCGGATGCGGGTTCGATGCGTGTCGATGGCGCGCCGTACCAGCCGCGCAATCCGCGCGAGGCGCTGACGCACGGCATCGCGATGGTCCACCAGCATTTCAGCCTCGTCGACGATGCGACCGTGCTCGACAATCTGCTGCTCGGCCAGGCACGCGGCTGGCTCGATCGTACGGCGCATGCGAAGCGCATCCAGGCCGTGCTCGACAGCGTCGGGCTCGAACTGCCGCTCGACGCGCGGATTGCGGATCTGTCGGTCGGTGAGCGGCAACGGGTCGAAATCGTCAAATGCCTGATGCGCGAGCCGCGTCTGCTGCTGCTCGACGAACCGACCGCCGTGCTGCTGCCCGCGCAGATCGATGCGCTGCTCGACACCTGCGCGCGGGTCGCCGCGCGCGGCTGCGCGGTCGTGCTGGTTACGCATAAACTGAAG
The DNA here is from genome assembly GCF_028283785.1 of Paraburkholderia sp. Taxonomy (GTDB): domain Bacteria; phylum Pseudomonadota; class Gammaproteobacteria; order Burkholderiales; family Burkholderiaceae; genus Paraburkholderia. The sequence goes on from NZ_JAPWKB010000002.1 coordinate 174,121, forward strand.
GAAATCTCGCGGATCGCGTCGCACGCCACCGTGCTGCAATCGGGGCGCGTGGTCGCGCGATCGGATGCGCCTTCGACCGACATCGACCGGCTGGTTCACGCGATGATCCATCGCGCGTCGCACGATACGCCGGAGGCGAACGAAGCGAACACGATGAACCGACTGTCGCTGGTCGAGGCCGCGAGTCCGTCGCCGTATTCGCGGCCGCTCAACGACGAGGTGTTGCAGATCGACGCGCTCAGCGCCACCGACGCCGACGGCGTCACCCGCCTCTCGGACTGCACGCTGGTCGTCAATCGCGGCGAGATCGTCGGGATTGCGGGCGTCGAAGGCAACGGCCAGAGCGAACTCGGCGCGGTGCTCGCCGGGATGATGCCGGCCGCCGGCGGGCGCTTCTTCATCGCGGGCAACGACATGACGCAAGCCAGTCCGCGCGCGTTGACCCAGGCGGGCGTCGGCATCGTGCCGGAAGACCGTCACGCGGTGGGTTGCGTGACCGGCATGAGCCTCGCCGACAACCTGCTGCTCAATCACCTCGACCGCTACACGCGCGGCGGTTTTTTGCGCCGACGCGCGATGCGCGATGCCGCGCTCGAACTGATGACACGCTTCGACGTGCGCGCGAGCGGCCCCGATGCGCTGTTCGGCGGGCTGTCGGGCGGCAACCAGCAAAAGGCCGTGCTCGCGCGCGAACTGACGCTCGATCCGCTGCTGTTTCTGCTCGCCGCGCAACCCACCCGAGGTCTCGACGTCGGTGCGGTCGCGGCAGTCTACGGCCATATCCGCGCGGCCCGCGATCGCGGCGTCGGCGTGTTGCTGATTTCTTCCGAACTCGACGAACTGATGAGCGTCGCCGACCGCATCGTCGTGCTATATCGCGGCCGCATCATGGGCAGTTGCACGCCCGAAGCGGCCAATCGCGCGCGTATCGGTGCATGGATGGCCGGCGCTGGAGACACTGCATGAACCCCGATCTGAAACTGCATCGTTCTCACGGTGCCTTCGCACGGCTGCGCGACTGGCGCGCCGTCAGCGAAAACTCGCCGCAACTGCGCGTGGCGCTGGTGATCGGCGCGTCGGTTGCGCTGGCGATGCTCGCGGCGCTGGCGCTGATCGCGCTCGTCGGCGTGCCGATCCGCGATGCGCTCGCCGCGTTCGCCGACGGCGCGTGGGGTTCGCCGTATGCGATCGGCGCCTCGGTCAATCGCAGTCTCGCGTTCGCGCTGGTCGGTACCGGCTTCGTGATCGCGAATCGCGCGCGGCTCACCAACGTAGGCGGCGAAGGACAACTCGCGATCGGCGGCATTGCGGCCACCGCGATGAGCCTTTACGGCGGCTGCGCGGGCTTGCCGTTCGGGCTGTCGTTCGTGGTACCGATGCTGACGGCCGCCGCCGCTGGCGCGCTGTGGGGCGGCGTGCCGGGCGTGCTGAAGGCAAAGGCCGGCACCAACGAAGTGATCAGCACGCTGCTGCTGTCGTTTATCGCGGTATGGCTGCTTTACTGGTGCGTGCAAAGCGAAGTGCTGCTGCGCCAGCCGATGACCAGCGGCGCGACCTTGCCCGAATCGCTGGAGATTCCCGATCCGACCAAACTGCCCGGCATCTTCGTCGCGAGCGGGATGAATCTGCATATCGGCTTGCCGGTCACGCTGGTGCTCGCCGTCGCGGCCGCGATCATGCTGCGTCGCACGCGCTTCGGCCTGTGTCTGCAAGCGGCCGGTCTGAACCCGGTCGCCGCGCGCCGCGCCGGTTTGCCGATGACCTCCGCGCTGGTCGGCGCGCTCGCGCTCGCGGGCGCGTTCAGCGGACTCGCCGGTGCGTTGATGCTGCAAGGCGACCAGTACTCGTTGAAAGCGGGTTTTTCGTCGGGCTACGGCTTCGACGGACTGGTGGTCGGTCTGCTGGCGCGCGGGTCGATCACGGGCGTGTTCGCGGCCGCGTTGCTGTTCGGCTTCCTGCGCTCGGGCGGCATCAATATGGAAATGGTCGCGTCGGTGCCCTCGGCGCTGGTGCTGATCGTTCAGGGCATCGTGACGGTCGCGCTGGCGGGCGGCGCGATCTGGCTCGAACGCGGTCGCGCGTGATTTCGGATTGACGGAGAACCACAATGAATCTTGAGCTTCTGGCGGTATTCGGCGGCGCATCGATCCGGCTCGCCGCACCGATGATGCTCGCATCGACCGGCGAGTTGATCAGCGAACGCGCGGGCGTGCTGAACATGAGCGTCGAAGGGATGATGCTGACGGGCGCGTTTCTCGGCGCGCTGTTTTCGTGGCTGACCGGACATCCGGCCGTGGGTCTCGTCTGCGCGATGATCGGCATCGTGCCGCTCGCGCTGTTGCAGGCGTTTCTCAGCATCACGTTGCGCGCAAACCAGATCGTGACCGGAATCGGCATCAACATTCTGGCGCTGGGCGGCACGACGCTCGCATATCGCGAGGTTTTCGGCGAGCGCTCCAGCGCGGTGATTCCTGGCCTCGCGCGCTGGTCGCCGCCCGGTCTCGGCAGCTTGCCGGTGATCGGCGAGCCGGTGTTTCATCAGGTATGGCTGCTGTATGCGGGATTGGTCGTGCTGATCGGCACGTCGATGGTGATGCGTAAAACCTCGCTCGGGATCGCGTTGCACGCGAGCGGCGTCGCGCCGCGCGCGGTCGATCAATCCGGCTTGCCGGTCACGCGCATCCGTTACGGTGCAGTGGTGTTTTCGGGCGTGATGTCTGCGGCGGCGGGATGTTTTATTTCGATCGGCGACATCCACACGTTCACCGAAGGCATGACCAACGGCACCGGTTATCTGGCGATTGCCGCGATCATTTTCGGTAACTGGAAAATCGGCCGTACCGCGTTTGCGTGTCTGCTGTTCGGCGCGGCCACGGCGATGCAATTCCAGTTGCCGATGTTCGGCATTCATGTGCCGACCGCATTGCTGATCATGCTGCCGTATCTGCTGGCGCTGATCGCGGTGGCGGGACTGATCGGACGGCAGACCGCGCCGCCGGCGTTGACCCAGCCGTTCCGGCGTTGATCGCGACGGCTCTGCTACCCTTCCGCTCACATTCCGATTTCAATACCGAACTTGTCCATGCCCAGCAAGACGTCGTCACCCGCGAAACCGCTTCGAAATACGCCGGCACGCGCCGTCCGCACGTCGAAGAAAATCGCCGCCGCAACCGGAACCGCCGCACCGCCGACCAGGCGCGCGCAGCTTGCCGCGAAAACCCGCGACCGTCTGCTCAAAATCGCGATTCGCGAATTCGCGGATAAAGGCTTTAGCGGTGCGCGCGTCGAAACGATTGCGAGCCGTTCCAAAGTCAATATACGAATGATCTACCACTACTTCGGTGGTAAAGAAAAACTGTATGTGGAAGTACTCGAACACGTGCTCGGCCGACTGCGCGAAGCCGAACTCGCCGTCACGCTCGACGTCGAAAAAATCGATCCGGCCAGCGGCATTCTGCAACTGTACGATTTCACCGAAGGACACTTCGCGCGGCATCCGGAACTGCTGTGTCTGCTGTCGTGGGAAAACCTGAATCGCGCGCGCTATATGAAGCAGTCGCGGACCATTCCGGCGATGTCGTCGCCGGTGCTCGACAAGCTGCGCACGCTGATTACGCGTGGCGAAGCAGCCGGAACATTACGTACCGGCATCGATCCCTTACATCTTTATGTCACGCTGGTCAGTCTTGCTTACTTTCACAAGTCGAACGCTTATACGCTGTCGCGGATGTTCGAAACGGAAATGCTCGACGATGCCTGGCAAGCCGCGCATAAACACCAGGCGCATGAGCTGGTGAATGCTTTCCTGCAACGCGACATAGTGCCCGCGGATGCACTGCGGAATGCGGCAATAAAAGCCTGAATGCTTTTAATAAAATGCACGCACCAGCCGCTCAAGCCGCACGAGCCGCGCAGGTGCCGCGTGCAATTACCGGCTGAAAAAGAAAGCGGGGGCTTCGCGGTCGTCGTGCGACGCGGCGGAGGCCGTTGAATCGACGCGGAAAAACTCCGGATCGACCCCGGCGTGCTTCGCCGCTTTCAGCCAGTCCGGCATGTCGCCGCTGCCGTTCCACTGGTTTCCCTTGGCATCCTGGTAGACCGGGCGATGCGCCTGATCGGCGTTGATCGCGGTGGCGAGGTCGTCGTATGAAATGCCGAATTCTTCCATGCGCCGGCGAATCCAGACGATAAGACGGTCTCGCGCTTCACCGTCAAAATGCTTGTTTGTCATGTGTGTCGTCAATCAGTCTGCGAACCTACGGTCAATACGGCAATAACGGCCATGCATGTGTGGCAAGTGCAGAAGAGTTTACAGGATTAACACCAGACAACGCGGTCATAACCGACAGTACGACGGTAAATGTGTTGCCCGCGCCACGAGGTGTACTCCATATAAGCGCTTGCCAGTACGACAATCCAGTTGTTCAGTTGCATCGCATCGCCCTCGATAGACTGCGGGAATACGGAGTGTTCCCGTAAATTCAGTCTATGACCGGAGAGGGCCGGTCAATCTGGCGAAAAGAGGCAACTGTCGAGATCAGTTTCGGGAATCGCGTGGCAGGGGATGAAGCGCCCGCTGCATACACGCGTTTTTAATGAAACGCCGTCCATGCAATCGTCAAAGAGAATACAGCAAGTACGACCGACGCCGAGCGCTGGACGCCAACCGGATCGAGCCACGGTAATCTGCCGCTGCCCAATGCCGCGCCGAGCGCAATCCAGCCTGTGCCGATCGGCACCAGCAACGCCGCGAAAAGCGTCATTGCCTCGATAAAACAAGCGGGAGTCGCGAATGCGGCGGCGGGGAAAATCGTACTTCCGAACAGGATACCTTTTGGATTCAGCAATGTCGCGATAAACAGCGTAAAAGGCCTTACCGCGTGTCGATCCGACGAAAAAACCGCCAGCGTCGCACGCCACATCCGGATCGCGAGCCACGCAATGTACAGGCCGCTCGCGATTCGAACGGTCATCGACAGCCACGGCATCGTATCGCCAACGCGCGTGAAACACAGGCCCCAAACCGAAACGGCAATGACATAGCCGGCCAGCTCGACGAGCGTCAGGCGCACCGAACGCGCCACGCCCTGCTGTGCGCCGGCAGCGGCAAGCAAGGTATTGGTCGGGCCGGGCACGCTCAGGATCACGGCAATGCCGAGCCCGAAAGCGATCAGGGTGGAGACTGGAAACATGCGGCAAACGGAAGGGTCGTGCTTTTCGAATTGCCACCGTTTTACCACGGATGCGTGCAACGACGTTCTGTCGGGTCATGGAGCGGCGTCGGCAATTGTTGACAGTGCATGCGGCGCGCCGGATATGTCGCCCGCTTAAGCCCGTCCGGGCTCAAAACGCCGATCACCGTTTTCTCGCGCGCGGTCAGCCGGTTGGCATGCGGAATTCGCATGCTACGATTCCCGATTGATCTGAACCGGCATAGACATGAACACGGCATCGATAAATCAGCCACGCGCGCCGCGTGCGCAAAACCATGTGCGCAGTGCCGGGAATCCTCGGGCGACGAATCCGGAGCGTCGATGAAACTCTGGATCCAACCCTGCGACGCCTGCGCGCAACTGTACGGCGAACCGGCCAGCACCGAGCCGCATGAAAAGCTGACGCTCAACGGCGTCGGTTTCGTCAAGGATGCGACGGCCGAACAGCACTTCACCTGCGCCCGTTGCGGCGGCGTATTCGCGCGAATCCTGACGGGACCGGCGCCGCGCCAGATCTGGATGATGCTGAACGCCGGCCAGCACTGACGCGATGAATCGACCCACTCACAACGACCGCGAATCCGCGCACGTCCCGACCGCACAGTGCTCGCCGCGTCGCGCGTGGGAACGGTTGTTGCGACCCGTCTTCGCAGGAGGAAGCGCATAAATGGCCCTTGTTCTGCTGGTCGAAGACGATGCGAATCTGCTGCGAGCGCTGGAAACACTCGTCAGCACCGATGGCCATGCGGTCAGAACTGCTGTCAACGGTGTCGATGCGCTGTCGGTGGCGCGGGCGGAACGACCCGACGTGGTCGTTTCGGACTGCATGATGCCGCTGATGGACGGCGTGGAATTACTACGCGAAATGAAATCGATGCCCGCGTTGCAGGCGATTCCGTTCGTGATGACATCGGCGATTGCGAGCGCGCCGAACGCGTCGGTCTATGCGTTTTTGCGCAAGCCGTTTCCCGCCAAGGAATTGTTGCGCGTGATCCGCCGCGCGCTGTCCTCGTGATCGCCGGCAGCGACGCGCGAAAGACGTAAAAAAACCGGCTCGCAAGCCGGTTTTTTTATTGCACCAACGCGACCTCCCGTCAGAGCGACCCCGCTCGTCCGCGACTGAAAAGCCGAACGATTGCAAGCAGGATGACCGCGCCGATCAATGCGGTAATCAGCGAACCGATGATGCCGCTGCCCAGGTGCAGCCCCAGCGCGCCGCCCAGCCATCCGCCGATAAACGCGCCGATGATGCCGACCACGATATCGATAATGATCCCGAAGCCGCCGCCGTCGACGATTCGTCCTGCCAACGCGCCCGCAATACCGCCGATGATCAACCAAAAGATAATGCCGTGTGAGACGGGTTCCATAGAATCCTCCGAGAGTGTCGCCAGGTATGCGAACGGTTTGACCAACGCGACAGCCTGTGCGTTCCAGCAATTGACGTGCCGCGTCGCGTGGCGAACTTCGGAAACTGCGGATTCGGGCGCGTGGAACCGGCGGATGCACCGGTCGATACGCTCGCTAACGTGCAAGTGCGTAAGCGTGTCCGTGCGTTAGCGTACGGGCAACGACGTCCGCGAAAATATCTGCGTCAGCCGCGAGATCACCCGGCCCACGTCGATCAGGTTCTTCGCCGACTGTTCGAGCGCGGGCAAGACCGGCGCATCGGACGACAGAAACAGGTTCAACTCGCGGTCGTAGACAATATCCACGAGCCAGATAAGCCGCTGCACGACGAACGGTTCGCGCAATCGCGCCACGTGAAGCCGGTCGAGCAGAATCGTGTCGTACCGCCCCGCCACGTCCAGATAATCGAGGTACGAACGGCTCGCGACGCACATCTCGTCGAAATTGCACCACACCGCGGACTTGCCCGCGCCCGCAACCTGAAGCGGCCGGTAGCGTAATTCGATGCGCTGCGGTTGCGGCGGCGCATCTTCGAAAGACGCGAATACGGCCGAGAGATCGCGGTGCGTGGTGGCGTCGGCGAGTTCGGCAGCACTCAGCAGCGTACTTCCGTTCTTGCCGCCCTCGCCGCTCGCATTCGACGACGCCGGCGCTTGCCGGTAGTCGATCTGCGCATCGAGTTCGATGACCGCAAAAGTGCGCTCGATCCTTTCGATGGTCGGCACGAAGCGGGGATGCAACTCCGGATCGGGCAACAATCCGTCCGGACGATAGTTCGACGTGACCAGCAGGAAGATGCGATGACTCGCTAGAAACTCGACCAGCCGCGCGAGAATCAGCGCATCGGCGATATCGTGAACATGGAACTCCTCGAACCACAGATACCGCGTCGCGCCGAGCCATTCGGTCAATGCGGCGCTCATGCGGTCGGTCGATCCCGTCGGCACGCTGACCAGCAACCTGCCGATATCGCGCTGGAACTCGTGGAAGTGGACGCGGCGTTTTTCGCACGCAAGCGCATCGAAGATCACGCCTGCCATCAAGGTTTTGCCGCGTCCCGGCGGACCGTAGACGTATGCGCCGCGCACGCCGTCGCGCCCGGTGTCGGCGAACGCGGCGCGGATCGTATCGACCTGCGTGCGGCCGACGTGCGTCTGCTCGCGATCGGCGGAGAAACCGCGTTCGGCCAGCGCCTCCGGCACGTCGAACGACGCATCGAGGACGGCGTCTGTCGAAGACGTGGAAAACGTATTGCTGCTACCTGATTTCATCATTCACTACGTGGACGTGTGCTGCATCCCGGCCTGATGACGCAGACCGAGCCCTTCGCACAGCACGCGCGCGCAATCGCGCGCGGCCTGGGTTCGTTTTGCGCGGCTGCCGGAGTCGCGCGCCATCTGATCGATCATGCCGACAAAAATCTTGCCGATCTGTTTTGCCGAAATATCGGCGCGAAAAATACCGCTTTTCTGTTCTTTAGCGATATTCGATGCGATCCACGATGCCAGCCCTTTCTTGGTTTCCGTGCAGCCGGGCGGCTGAAAAAAACCGATCTCGGTGAGGTCGAGATCTTCAGCCAGAAAGTGCAGAAACTTCAAAAAGCTCAGCGTAACGAGATCGAGCAGTTCGGCTGCGGCCACGTCGCGCTCGATCAGCAGCGTGACGGTCAACGCCTGCAAACGGCGTCGAAATTCAGCGACCAGTTCTTCGTATGCCGCTTCCTTGCTGTCGAAGTAGATATAGAAACTCGGTTGGCTCAAGCCGGCACTGCTGACGATATCGCCGACTTTGGTGTTGTGATAGCCGAGCCGCGCAAACTCCGCGGCCGCGACGGCCAGCAGTTTTGCACGGGTTCTTTCCCCTTTCGACGGTATCGGCTCGATCTGTTTCGCAGCGCGGGTCATGTCCTGGCCAAGGCATCGTGTCTCGTGTGGAACGGCATGTTACCACCGGATAACCCGCGCGAGACCCCGCTTTAACCCGCGTCCGGGGCCGTCGTTCCATCATTTTTATTACTTGCCAGTAACTTGAGCGGCACGTACCATTGCGCCCAAACATTACTTTTTAGTAACCTCCATGAGAATCGTTTTATTTGCGCTCGCACTCGCGGCATTCGCGATCGGCACCACGGAGTTCGCGCCGATGGGCCTGTTGCCGGTGATCGCCACCGGCGTCGGCGTGTCGATTCCCACTGCGGGCATGCTGGTCAGCGCGTACGCAGTCGGCGTGATGATCGGTGCGCCGGTGATGACGCTCGCACTCAGTCCGATCAGCCGCAAATCGGCGCTGATCGGTTTGATGGCGATCTTCACGGTCGGCAATCTGCTGTCGGCGGTGGCACCGGGCTATACGTCTCTGCTGATCGCACGCGTCGTCACGAGCCTCGCGCATGGCGCGTTCTTCGGTCTAGGCTCACTCGTCGCGGCGAATATCGCGCCTAAGGAGAAACGCGCGGCCGCCGTCTCGACCATGTTCATGGGCCTGACCATCGCCAATATCGGCGGCGTACCGGCCGCGACGTGGATCGGTCAACTGGTGGGCTGGCGCGTCGCGTTCGCCGGCACGGCGGGGCTCGGCGTGGTCGCCATGATCGCAATCGCATTCGCGCTGCCGCGCGGCGAGAAAGGCGAGATGCCCGAGGTACGCCGCGAACTGCGCGTGCTGATGCGCCCGCCCGTGCTGCGCGCACTCGCCACCACGGTGCTGGGCGCGGGCGCGATGTTCACGCTCTACACCTATGTCGCGGCCGTGCTGGAACACGTCACGCAGGCGTCGCCGCACTTCGTCACGCTGGCTTTGATCGTGATCGGCGTGGGCTTCACGATCGGCAATTTCGTCAGCGGCAAGCTGACCGACCACTCGTTGCGCGGCACGTTGATCGGTTGCTTCGCGATGCTCGCGGTGATCATGTTCGTGTTCCCGTGGCTCGCGCAGACCGATCCGGGCGCGATCTTCGCGTTGCTGCTGTGGGGCGCGGCCACCTTCGCCGTCGTGCCGCCGTTGCAGATGCGCGTGATGCAGGCCGCGCACGACGCGCCTGGGCTCGCGTCGTCGGTGAATATCGGTGCGTTCAATCTGGGGAATGCGCTCGGCGCGGCAGCGGGCGGCGTCGTGCTTGCGGCGGGTCTGAGCTATGCGTGGATCGCCCCGGCCGGCGGTGTGCTCGCGATTGCCGGCCTGGTCATGGTGATGGCCAGCAAACGTCCGCCGTCGGCGGAAGGCGCGCTCGCGTCGGCCTGAAGCGCGTCACGCGCAGACGATGAAACAAACGGCTTCGACACAAGAAAAACCGCGCGCCATGGGTCAAGCATGGCGCGCGGTTTTGCGTTGACGGTACACACGTCAACGTGTCGACACATCAACGCATCATGCTTACTGCAGATGCTTGCGCTTCGCGAGTTCCTGCGCTTCCGCGTAATGCGCCTGAATCGTCGGCAACGCTTTGCGTGCGGCGTCCTTCAACTGTTCGTTTCGTCCGGACGCAATTTCCGCCTGGAATGCGGACAGTGCTTTCTGTTCGTCGGCGAGCGCGACCTGCTGGATATAGAGCTTGTCGAATGCATCGCCGCGCAAATCCTTGATGCTGTCGATGGTCGCGGTGTCGGGATCGTCGCGCGGCACATCCACGCCGCGCGGGCTTGCAGCGCGCAAACTCGCGGTCAGCTTCGTGTTATCGGCAGCGACTTTTTCGGCGAAGGCTTTCACATCGCGATCCGTCGAACGCGACGTCGCGAGACGCGCGGCATCGCGTTGCGTCGATACGGCTTTGGTCGCGTCGGCCACGAACGCTTCGTCGGCGGCATGCAATTTCGTGTCGGCCGAAGCGGCCGGTTGTGCGGTTTGCGCATGCGCTACGTTAGCCAGCAGCAGCAAGCTTGCGGCCGATGCACACGCAACCGAACCGAGCGACTTGAGTGACGGAATCGACTTCAGCGAAGCGAAAGAGAAACGGGACATGCGGACTCCTTTCATGGGCTTAGAGCAGTCGGTGCCGTCAATCCTCTGACGACACCAGCGGTTGCATTCTAGGTGCCCATGAAAGGCCAAGGTGATACGAGTCTGTCGCGGGTGTAACGGGTGGTAACGCATGTATCGCGAGTCACGTCACCGCGATAAGCATGCGTCAGCGAGTCGGCACGCCTTCCCGCCACTCGCCCCAATGCGTGGCGATATCCTGCACAAGAGGATTCCCGGCGCGATACAGATTCTCGATTGCCGGTGCGAAGCCACCTTGCGTCGCGTAGTTGACGAGATTGTCCGACGCGGACTGTCCGTCATAAGGCCGGTCGAAATCCGAACCCGAGCGCAATGCCGCCACACGATCGAGATCGACACGCCCCGTACTCGCGGCGCGCTTCAACGCTTCGTACGTCGCGTTGTCTTCCTGTTGCGTCGTGCAATACGTGCCCTTGTTGTCCGTCATCTGTTTGGTCCAGACACGCGCGCGCTCGCCGATGTACTTGCCGGACCACCACGTGTCGCCCGCCAGCGTATCGCACTGGATCACTTTCGGCGGCAGGTTCGCAGGCGCATAGCTGTATTTCGCGCGCGCCGTCTGCGCGTCCGCGCTGTCCATCAATGCAACGTTGCGCGACAACGCAAACGCGGCATCCGCAAGAGCGGGATTCAGCGTGAACGTTTCCGTCCGGTAATCGAGCGGTGGCTTTTCGGTCGGCGATTTGGTATTGATGCCAAGAAAACCGCTCGGCCAGCTATCGGGCTTTTCACGTGCGTCGATTTCCCATTGGATACCGAAATCCACCAGGTACTTCGCCCATGCCGCCGATCCGATCGTTCCTTGCATCGGGTCGATCCCGGCGATGCCGGCAATCATGAAATAGGTGTGGCGCAAATCGAATTTATCGGAGAACGTGAGCGCCATCAGCGATGCCGATGCATTGCTGTGTCCCATCCCCGTCGTCATCACACAGACGTCCTGCCGATTGCAATGCACGACCGGATAGTCGGGCGACAGACCCGGCACCTTGATCTCTTTCCACGGCCCGAGGCGGTCGAGCCACACCTGCCCTTCCGGTCCGAACATCGAAATGATCATCACCTTCACATCGCGGCCGCCGCCGTGACTGTTGCCGCGCGAGGAGTCGTCCGAGTCTTGCGCGAAGGTGGACGAACATGCGCCGAACGCAATCGTCGCTGCGAGCGCGACCAGACTGCGCGCGATCACGCGTGCCGGAGAGCGGACGCGGCGCGAACGCGGGGAATCACGGGAATCGTGGGCGTGGCGGGAATGGCTGACGTGCGGGGATGTCGACTGTGCAATCACGTTCATCTGGCGGTTCTCCGAAGTTGGGAAGCGGACGCATGAACAGCACGATCGGGCGGCGCGACCGGCTGCGGACGTGCCGCCGGAATGCCCGAACCCGGCGATTATAAAGTCGACAAAATAATTGGTAAGGTGGACGCCACGCATTTGTCAGAAATTTGAAAGCACGGTAATTCACGCCTGACGACGTGCTTCACTCGTTGCACGTTCAACCATCTGCAAATCACACCGCGCGCAAAAGACTGCGCCCACGCGCGCCGCCGAAAAAATATCTTTCCATTTATTGCATCCACCGTTCTCCCGATGCCGTAAGTGCGGTTGGAGACTCGCTTCTACGCAGCGATACGAATTCGTTCACGACTGAGCGGAGGGGAGCCTTTGTGTCCGCCATTCGCGTCGTCGCACTCCACGTGCCGTTCGGTTGTCTCCACGTCAGTGTCGCGAATCCGCGGTCTCCCTGCGATTCCTCTGAGGAGCACGGTCATGTCCGAATCCAAAACACAGTCAGAATCCCTAATCGATGTTTTCGATCGCCGCGTCGAACGGCGTTTGCAGCGCAGACAATTTTTCAGGAACGCCGGTGGTCTCGGCCTCGGTCTGGTTGGCGGCACACTCATCAGCGCATGCGGCGGCGGTTCCGGCGATAACGCATCGGCCGCGAGCGGCCCCACCGACGCGGAGATTCTCAACTTCGCGCTCAACCTCGAATACCTCGAATCGCAGTTCTACGCGTATGCGACGACCGGCGCCGGATTGCCCGCCAGCATGACCACCGGCGTCGGAACAGCAGGCACGGTGATCGCGGGCACGCAAGTGCCGTTTCAGGATGCAGTCGTCAAAGCCTATGCAAACGAGATCGCGAAGGACGAGCTGGAGCACGTGACGTTCCTGCGCAGCGCGTTGGGTTCGTCGGCCGTTGCGCAACCGTCGATCGACATCGGCGGCACCGATCCGAACGGCGCATTCTCGAATGCGGCACGCGCCGCCGGACTGGTCGGCTCGGGCGTCGCGTTCAATCCGTACGAGAGCGACAACAACTTTCTGCTCGGCGCGTTCATCTTCGAAGACGTCGGCGTGACGGCCTATAAAGGCGCGTCGCCGCTGATCAGCAACAAGACCTTCCTCGAAGCCGCTGCCGGGATTCTCGCCGCCGAGGCCTATCACGCGGGTCTGGTCCGCACCGTGCTGTACGCAAAAGGAATCGACACGTCGAGCATCGCGAGCGCGGCCAACGCCATCTCCGCCGCGCGTGCCGCGCTCGACAACAACGGTCACGACGATCAGGGCATCACCGGTGCGACGACGGACATCTCGAACATCGTTCCGCTCGACAGCAACGGGCTTGCGTACAGCCGCAACTACGCGAACGTGCTGAACATCGTGTATCTGACGAGTACGGCGGCGGTCAAGGGCGGCTTCTTCCCGAACGGCGTCAACGGCACGCTGCATATGAGCGCGTGACGCGTCGCCCGGTTCCCGTCGCGATTAGCGGCGGGAACCGGTATTCGAGCTTGCGAAGGAGCCAGCATGAACGAAGCGATCAGCACGTCGGCGGTCCCGCAGACGTTGACCGAACAAACCTGCGTCGATATCCGCGAGACGCTGGCCGGCCGGCGACGCGGTTTGCGCGCGATGCTGCCGTTCGCGGGCCCGGCCGTGGTCGCGTCGATTGCGTATATGGACCCCGGCAACTTCGCGACCAATATCCAGGCGGGCGCGGGTTACGGCTACACGCTGCTCTGGGTCGTGGCGATTGCGAATATCGTCGCGATGCTGTTCCAGTCGCTGTCGGCGAAACTCGGGCTCGTGACCGGCCGCAATCTCGCGGAGTTGTGCCGCGAATCGCTACCGCGACGCTACGTGATCGCGATGTGGCTCATCAGCGAAATCGCGGCGATGGCAACCGATCTCGCGGAATTCGTCGGCGGTGCGATCGGCGTGTCGCTACTCACCCATCTACCGATGTTGCCGGGCATGCTGATCACGGCAGCCGTCACGTATGGGCTGCTGCAATTCGAACGACGCGGCTTTCGTCCGCTCGAACTGGCAATTGCCGCACTGGTCGGCGTGATCGGTCTGTCGTATCTGGCCGAACTGCTGATTGCGCCGGTGCACTGGCCGTCGGTGGCGAAGCATGTGTTTACGCCGTCGATTCCCGATAACGCCGCGCTGACGATCGCCGTCGGGATCGTCGGCGCAACCGTGATGCCGCATGCGTTGTTCCTGCATTCGGGACTGACGCAGCATCGCGTGACGCCCCGCAACGATCGCGAACGCGATCGGCTGCTGACGTTTTCGAATATCGAAGTCGCGGTCGCGCTCGGCGTTGCCGGATTGATCAACATGGCGATGGTGATCATGGCCGCCAGCGCGTTTCATCTGTCGCACCCGGCGATTGCCAGCATCGAAAGCGCATGGCGCACGCTGGAGCCGTTGCTCGGCAGCGCGGCGGCGGGCCTGTTTCTCGCGGCGTTGATCGCGTCGGGCGTGTCGAGCTCCGTGGTCGGCACGATGGCCGGACAGATGATCATGCAAGGCTTCGTCGGCTTTCATATTCCGACGTGGGTACGGCGCCTGGTCACGATGGTGCCGGCCTTCATCGTGGTCGCATACGGAGTCGATGCGACGCGCGCGCTGATCGTGAGCCAGGTCGTCCTGAGCATCGCGCTGCCGGTGCCGATGGTCGCGCTGGTGTGGTTCACGTCGCGCAGCGCGCTGATGGGCCGCTACAGGAACCGTCGCTCGACCACCGCCGCGGCGGTCGCCGGGACGGTGGCCGTGCTGGCGCTAAACGGCGTTCTGCTGCTTCAGGTGGCGGGTGTCGCGTTCGCCGGATAGTCGAGCCGCGGATACCAGTTGCCGCCGCGCCCTTCCGGCGTCATGTCGAGGATCATCCAGATCGGCATCGGATCGGGTGCGCCGCGTGGATCTTGCCCAGGATCGGCCGTGACGGCGCCCATTTCACCGCTCCAGAAATGACGGATCGTGCCGTCGCGTCGCGTGAATACGTTGATCGCCGGCAAGTCGAAATCGTCGTCGCCGATCGCGTGATAGTCGCGGCTGAATTCGCCGTTGAGATCGGTGTACAGCTTCAGGTCGCGCCAGCCGCGCTCTTTTGCGAACGCCGTCAACCGCTCGACCGGCGAACGCGCCACGACCGCGAGCGCGACGCGCTGTTCGATATCGCGCGCTTCGCCATTCCATGCACCAAGCAGCGACGTGCACATCGGACACGGCCGCTCGCTGTTCGGGCCGAACATGTAGCTGTAGATCACCAGCGTCTGCCGGTCGCCGAACAGGCCCGCGAAATCGAGCGGACCGTGTTCGCCTTCGAAGCGGTAATCGCCGCCCACTTCGCCGCCGGGCGGCAACGCGCGGCGGAGTTCCGCAACCCGTTCGATATGCCGGCGCAATTCGATTTCCTCGACCAGCAACGCGTCGCGCGCACGACGGTACGCGTCGCTTTCGTTCGGAAACGTGACGCCGTTGCGCTTTGCCAGTTCGACGGCGGGTGTCAGTGACTGTGCTTGAGTCATATGGCTCTCCTGTGTACGTCCAACCAAGGTGCGTGTTGCGCGCGCCGCGCAGCGCTAGTCAGTCGCGATCGGGCGCGCCGAGCGGAAACAGCGGCCGGTATGGCCGCGCCTCATCGACGGCACGAGCAAACGACGGGCGCGCCAGCAAGCGCTTGCGATAAGCGATCACGTTGCCGAACGACGGCGCGATGCGATGTGTCCAGTCCGCATAGAACAGCGACGGCGCAGCCGCGCAATCGGCGAGGCCGAAGGTGTCGCCCGCGGCCCATTCGCGGTCCGCGATGGTCCGATCCAGCCACGCGTAAGCGGTGTCGAGCATGGCGCGTGCCTCGGCGACGCCGTAGCCATCGCGCACCGTTTCCGGCCGCATGCTGTCGAACACGATCTTTTGCTGCGGCGTGGACAGATAGTTGTCGAAAAACCGGTCCATCTTGCGGGCTTCTAGCGCGGCGCGCGGATCGGCGGGAATCATCGGCACCGGCCCCGGATGATGCAGTGCGAGATGCTCGATGATGACCGTCGATTCGATCACCGTGCGCCCGCCATCGACCAGCAACGGAAACCGCTTCAACGGCCACAGCGTGGCGAATTCGTCCATCGTGCGAGGGTCGTCGTGCGACAGCGCGCGCATCTCGAACGGCGTGCCGTTCTCATAGAGCGCAATCAATACCTTCTGGCAATACGACGAAAACGGGTGAGCGTAGAGCGTCAACGACATCGTGGCCACCTCCGGCGCAAACGTGAGTAACAGGCGTCTTTCCCTGACGACGACCGGCGCGCGTGCGGATCGACACGCACGTCGCAGAATTTTTGAAGCAGGCGTTTCGACACGTGCGATGTGTAGCCTGCGCGACGTGCGTGTGTGCCGTAACGAAGCCGCTGACGTTACGTAGCGCCGCGTGTTCCGGAACACACGTTTGCGTCGTGCCGATTTCTCGTCGAATCCTGCGAATGCCCATTCCAGAAGGCTCACGGCGCGTCACGCAGATCGCCGGCCGGCGACGTGCGCGGCAAGTTTGCGATTGGCACGATTGCTGCAGTAACGAAAGCGCGACTGGCCTCACCGGGGAAACAAACGGGGCCGCTTGAGCGCTACGAACCGCAGCGACGCACCACGGCCACGAACGACAGCCTGATCACGACACACGGATAACACGATGACAACCGCCCTCCTGCTGGAAGCCGACGCCTCCACCCAAACCCAAGAATCGGGCCCGGATTTTGGGCAGCGCCATCCGTTGCAGATCGCGATGTGTCTGCGCAACCTGACGACGCGCGGCGATTTCGTCACCGTCGAATTCGGCCGTCGGCAGATCGTCACGCAGGTGCTCGATGTCGATTCGCGCAACGGCACGTTCACTTTCGACCTCGGCAATATCGAAAGCGACAATGCGGCATTGCTCGACGCCGGAGAACTGACGTTCCGCAGCCTGCCGGGCGGCATTCAGACGCGCTTCACGACAGGCGCGGCGAGCAAGGTGCGTTACGACGAGCGGCCTGCGTTCGAGGCGCAATTCCCGGCGGTGCTGTATTACGTGCAACGTCGCGAGTTTTTCCGTGTCCAGACACCGGTGCTCGATCCCTTCGTCGCACTCGGCGTGTATGCGGACGGTGGACGCTTCCGGCTCGAACTGCAGGATCTGTCGCTGGGCGGCATCGCATTGCGCAGCTACGACGCACGCTTTGCCGACGCCGAAAACGGCCGCGTGCTGACCAGCGTGGTGCTGCAACTCGGCCATTTCGGCTCGTTGAGCGTCGATCTGGAAATCGTCGCGCCGCGTCAATCGACGACACCCAAAGGCGACGTGCGCTACGTGCTCGGTTGCCGCTTCGTCGGGTTGTCGGGCGCGGCGGAACGCGTGCTGCAACGCGTCGTCACGCAACTCGAAACGAAACGTCAGACGCTGGCGCGCGGCTGAGCCGTGCAGGCTCAGTAACTGAGCTTCGCCACCGAGCGCAGCACGTCGGGCGTGGTCGCCGGAAAGCCGAAGAACTCCAGATAGGCCGGAATCTGTTCGAACAGCATGTCCGAGCCGACCTGAAAGCGGCAACCGCGCGCCTGCACGGCTTTGAGGAAGGCCGTCATTTCGCTTTTCATCACCACTTCGCCGACGAACGTATCCGGCGCGATGCGCGCGACATCCACCGGCAACGGATCGCCGTCGTTCATGCCCATCGGCGTTGCGTTGACGACCACGTCGTGGCCGGCCGGGTCGTTGCTGCCGGTCGAAACCTGCAACGCCGGATAGTGCTGCATCAGCCGCTGTCCGAGCCCTTCCGCCGACGCCGTGTGCGCGTCGAACAGACTCAACGCGGCGACACCCGCCGCCGCGAGCGACGCCGCGATCGCCGAGCCGACGCCGCCGCAACCGACCACCAGCACGCGTGCGCCGTCGAGCGTGCAGCCTTTGCGGCACACGCCGCGCACGAAGCCCTCGCCGTCGAACATATCGCCCCTCAGGCGTCCGTCTTCGCCGCGCCGGACCGCATTGCACGAACCGGCAATCGCGACGGTCGGCGTCGCGACATCGACGAGTCCGGCAGTGACGACTTTATGCGGCATCGTGATCAGCGCGCCGGCGATGTTGTCGAGCGTGAAAACCGACTTCAGGAAGCCCGGAAAATGTTCCGGCCGGCAGCCCATCGGCACGACCACCGCGTTGACGCCGACGTGCTCGAAATACGGGTTGTAGATCATCGGCGACTTGAAGGCGTGGGTCGGGAAGCCGATATGCGCGATGAGCGAAGTGCTGCCGTTGATCATGGTGATCTCCCGTGCTTACATCCGATGCATGGCGCCTGATGCGCGAGGTGTGTCTGTGCCGGCTGCCGACCTGACCGACCCGCGCTAACCGTTGCCGGACATCGCCAGATGGCGGCGTTCGGTGACATCGTCGGCGGGGAACATGGATTCGATCCGCAGTTCCTGCGCGACGACGGTTTGCGGCGTGCCGACCGTCGTCACCATCGAAAAATAGTTCAACGCGGCGCCGTCCTTGACGAACGTCATCGGAATCACCGGCATCGCGGACGGCGCCATCGGCGTCGCCGACTCGGCCGTGACATCGCCCGTGTCTAACGATTTCCATGCGGGTTCGACGTCCGGATACGCGAGCAGCGTGTCGAGCAGTTCTCTGGTTTTATCATCGATCACGCGTCCGATGGACTCGCGGTAAACCCGCTGGATCAAGCTTTTTGCCAGCGTGTCCCAATTCGCGATGAAGGGGCGCATGCCGTCGGGATCGAACATCAGATGAAGCATGTTGCGCGGCCCCTTGCGCGCCGACATGTCGATGAAACGGTTGAACAGACGCGGCGCGGCGTCGTTCGCCATCAGCACGTTCCAGTAGCGGTCCATCACGACCGCCGGAAACGGCTCGTGCTGCCGCAGCATCCGGCCGAGCGCGCGCGTGACGCCCGGTATCGCCTGCGCGTCCCACGCGCCATCCGGATACAGCGGCGCGTAGCCGGCGGCGAGCAGCAGCGTATTGCGCTCGCGAAACGGAATGTCGAGCGCCTGAGCGAGATCCATCAATGTTTGACGGCCGGGCGCGCTGCGCCCGCTCTCGATAAAGCTGATGTGGCGCTGCGACACGCCTGCGTCGAGCGACAGGTCGAACTGGCTGCGTCCGCGTACATCGCGCCAGTGGCGCAGCAGCGCGCCGAGATCGCCGCCCGTGGCTCTGGACGACGCGGCGCGCGTCGCGTCGGGTCGCGCTGAGGTGTCTGTGTTCACGTGATGGCCTCGATGGTGAAGCTTCCATCATAGGCATCGTGCGCGGTGTTTCAATTACCCAAGAGGTTATCGCGCGCGGTTTGTATTCAGCGGCGCGCGGCGGCAGCCACTACCTGGCAGCGCGTTCGCTATGAACGATTGCCTGCACCGGAGAGCGCGGCATCGGCGCACCGTCGACAAATGCGCTCGCACAGCGCACTGCGAACTCGTACGCGCACGCGTGGCTGGCGAACTGGCCGAGATCGCCCAACGACGTCGAGTCGCCGTCTTCCTTCAGGACGCAGGCGCGGGCAATGAATATGTTGCCGTACCTGACGGCCGATGCCTGAATCGCTGCACCACGGTGGAACAGAACCATTACGCACCTCCAATCCGGAAATAGAAAGGCGATTGTAATGTGTCGGTTTTCGGCTGTGGGGACTGTTACCTTTCCGCACGAGGCGCTTAAGTTCGATTGCGCGCGGCAAGACCGCGCGCCCCGCTGCGAGCTGAACAGCCGCCGCCCGATCGCGTCGTCACACGTCCTTGGTTTCGAACATCAGCAACTCCGCGCCGGCTTGCGCGAAATTCCCGAGGTCTGCGGCCGCCGCCTTTCCCGCAGGCGAATTGAGCGCCTGCGCGATCGCGTCGGTGGACGCGAAATGCAGCGTCGCGATCAGGTAGTACTCGGATTGGCCGCCTACGGGTTTGATCGGCCCGGCACTGACTTCATACCGTTCGAGTCCGGGCAGCTTCTTTGCAAGCTGAACGTGGGTCGTGAAATAGTGATCGTCGAAAGCGTTGGGGTCGCTGGGGTTTTTATAGAGAACGACGAGTTTTGCCATGATGGCCTCCTTGAGAATTGATGGATACCGCATCAACAGAAATTCGAAGCGCATCCGGAGTCATTGCTTCTCCAGTTGCAGATACAGACGCTGCACGTTTTGCGCTTGTACGACCGGGTACAGCTTGTCGCGACGAAACTCCGGCAGATCGATACCGTGCATCGCGTCCGTCAAGCCGGTTCCCGCGCCGTACGCCTGCCGCACGGCCGCATCCAGCTCACGCAGATAGATGCCCGTGCGCGCGACGTCGTCATTGCGCCCGGTCGGGTCCAGCGTCACCAGCGGTCCGAACCCCGGCACGATCACGCGCGGCGACACGGTGCGGAGTGTGTCGAGCGCATCGAGCCAACCGGGAATGTTTTCGTTGCGCAATTCGGGAATGCGCCCGGCATTCACCAGCGCACCCGCAAACAGCACGCCGCTGGATGAGTCGAGCACCGCAAGATCGCCAGGTGTGCTGGCCGGACCGAAATACAGCAGGTCGAGTTGCCGTCCACCCACTTCGATATGCGTGGTTTCATCGACGGTACGCTCGGGCACCGTCACCCGCGACCCAGCCATTTCGTCGTCGCCGAGCGTGCGTTGCAGGTTTTTCAGGCAGATCGCGCAGCGCTCGCGAATCAGGGTGGCGGCACGACGGTGCGCGAGAATCGGCACATCCCGATCGCGAAACGCCGATGCGCCGAACACGAACTCCGGTGCCTGATGCGTGAGAATGACGAGCTGGACGGGCAGCGGCGTGATCTGCCGGATCGCGTCGATCATCGCGCGGCCGTAGCGATACGACGCGCCGGTGTCGATAACCGTAACGCCGCTCGGCCCCACCACAAAACCATTGTTCGCAACGACGCCCCGGTTGGCGGGTGTCACCGCATCGCCACTGCCCTGCATCACATACACGCCTTGCGCGACCGCGCGTGGAACCGGAACATGCAGCGCCGACGGCATCGCGACCGGCCGCTCATCGCTGGCATGCGCTGCACGCATGCCAGCATGCAGCGTCATGAGCCACAGCGCCACGAGCATCCATGCGCTGCGCACATGCCAAGGATGAGCCCGCGTCAGTCTCCGCCAGGCTCGCATCAGGGTGTGGTCGACGAGGTCTGTTGCGTGCTCGACGGCGATCCCGAGCCGGTATTCACCGCCACCTGACTGTCGAACTCCTTGTTTTTCGTATCCTGGACACGCACTTTCAACACGCCACTTGCGTGCGGCACGAAGTAGAAACGAAAGTTCGGGTTCTCGCTGATCGAGAAATTCACATCGGCGGTCATCACCGGTTTATCCGCATAGGAAACCATCACCTTGCGCACGAAATACGCCGACGCATACAGCCGCGTCACCTGATTCATCGCCATTCCGGTGCGGTTCGGATGCCGGACCATCAACTGGACCAGTTGCGGCTTGTCCGCCACCGTCTTTCCTTCCGCTTGCAAACGCACGGATCCCGCGCTTGCCTCCGCCGCCGCATCGTCCTTACCCACAGGTGCGGAACACCCGCCGGACGCCTTCACGAAGCGCACAGCGCTGTACAGATGGCCGTCGTTGGTTTCGGCTACCACGCGCATGAAGGTGTAATCCTCGACCCGTACCCGCGTTTCGATACTCGCCAGCCCCGAGTCGGGCGTGAATTCGAACGAACCCGCATAGGGTTCGGGGTTTTCGTCGATAAACAGATAGATCTTTCGAATGTAGCGCGACGGCGTTTGCGGGAATTGCGCGGTAATCGCAATCGGCACGACGGACGCATCCGCCGCACGCGCAGGCGCATCGAGTTTGATCACGGCGTCGCCGTGCATCTCGACCGGCCGGTCCTTGAACATGCCTTCCTTGAAGTCCTGCCAGCGCGCATTCTTCGACGGATTGTCGTTGGGTTGCGCCGCACGAACGGGCGGCGCCGCGAGTACGGTCATCAATGCGCTCGCGGTCAGCACACCGCCCAGCGTGGTTCGCGTTATCGTCATCATGGTGTTCCTCCTGCCTGCTGCGTGCTTACTGTTCCCACTCCAGCTCCGCATATGCGGCCGTCACATTGCGCGCATGGTATTGATCGAACAGCAGCCACTTGCGACGCTGATCGCGACCGATCGTATCGACCGCCTGCTGCATCGTTTTGCCCGCCTTGATCGCTGCACGCACATCGCGCGCCAGCGCCGCGAGATAAGCCTGCTCCGCGTCCAGCCCGACTTGCCAGCGGCCGTCGAACGGGCCGTGTCCGGGCACGATGTGACGCGGATTCATCTGCCGAATCGCCGCTATCGCATCGAGCCAGCCGGTCAGACTGCCGTCGATCACCGGAATGCATCGGACGAACAGCAGATCGGCCGCCCACAGCGTGTGACTACTCTCATCGTAGACCGTCAGGTCGCTGTTCGTATGCGCTGTTTTCCAGCGCTTGAGTACAAGTTTGCGCGCGCCCAGATCGAGTGTCGTTTCATCGTCGACGGTGAGCGTCGGCCCGATGATTTCGCTGCCGTCGGCGAGCGCCCCGAGTTCGCGATGCAATACGCGCAGATAGCTGTCTGCGTGCGACGCCTCCGCTTCGCCCAATGTACTGCTGCCGACGAATTGCGGTCGATCCGCCTTGAAAGCGGCGTTGCCGAGAATATGGTCGGGATGCATATGCGTATTGATGACATAACACACCGGCAACGGTGTCACCGCGCGAATCGACGCACGGAGCGCGCGCCCCTCGTGTGCCGTGCCGCCCGTATCGATCACCGCAACGCAGCGCGTCCCGACGATAAAACCGACATTGGCGATATCGCCACCGTTTGCGCGTGTCGCGACGTCGTCATGCCCACGATGCACGTAAATGCCGGGGACGAACATCGTCACCGGTAACGGCGATGGTGTTCCCGCCGCATGTACGTCCTGCGCGGCAATCATCACGCATGCGCACAGCGCATGACAGAATCCGGTCCGGTATCTCATCGGGCGAGATCCGTGTCGCCTCGTTGCAGTACGGTGTCTGCGGCGCGCATCGCGGCGCGTCTCGAAGGGCGCAACGCGAAGCGCGCATATTCGCTTTCGAGGAACGGCTCGGCATGTTCGAGCAGAAATCGACGGAAGGCCAGACAGGTCGGCGATAGTTGTTTCGAACCCGCGTGCACGAGTTGCCACGTCCGCTCGATCGGTGTGCCGTTCACGTCGAGCAACGCGATTTCACCGGTTCGCAATTCGAGCGCCAACGTATGCAGCGAAATCAGGCTGACGCCCATTCCCGCCATCACCGCCTGCTTGATGGTCTCGTTGCTGCCTAGCGTGACGCTGCGTGCTGGAACGAACAGGTTTTGCCGGAACATATGTTCGACGACCGCGCGCGTGCCGGAGCCCGGTTCGCGCAGCAGGAACGTATCACCCGCGAGTTCCTGCAGATCGAAGCCGCGCGCGTTGCACAGCGGATGCGACAACGGCGCGACGATCACGTGAGGATGATAGGCAAGCGGCTCGGCCGTCGTGCCGAGTTCAGGCGGCGGGCGCCCCATGATCGCGAGATCGGTGGCATTGTCCGCGAGCAGACGCAGCAAGGTCTCGCGATTTCCGACCGAAAACTTCACGTCGACCTTCGGATAGCGCTGCGAATACAGCGCGAGTAGTTTCGGTGCGAAGTACGTCGCCGAACTGACGATGCTGACCGCGATCGATCCGCTATCGGCCTGAGTGAGCGACATCATCGCGTCTTCGGCATCCTTGATCTCACCGAGTATGCGGCTGGCATGATGCGAGAACCGTTCGCCGGCCTCGGTCAGCGAAAGCTTGCGCGCAACGCGCTCGAATAGCGCAAGACCGATCGCATCCTCAAGCTGGCGGATTTGCATCGACACCGCCGGTTGCGTCAGATGCAGTTCCTCGGCCGCGCGCGCGAAGCTCGGCGAATGACTCGCGACCACGAAGATCTGCAACTGGCGCAAAGTCAGCGAACGGATGAAGTTCACGCGTCAGCACCGCGCGATCAGGGCGATGTGGCCGGACGCACCGCCTTGACCGGTGCCATCGGTGAGTTGGGTCCGGGCTTGGCGCCTTTCCCCGGTGCGCCGGGCGGCGGCGTCAGCGTATGCATCGAGCCGGAAAAGGTCAGCGTCTCCGTCTGCAACGGATGCGCGAAGTCGTTGCCCGCACCGGGAACCTCGGTGCGAATCTGCATCACGCGTCCTGGCACGTCCTGATCGGCAATCACGAAGGTATAGCGCTTGCCGACATACTGTGCGAAACGCTCGCCGTTAGGATCGCCCAGAAACGGTTGAATCACGATCTTTTGCGCCTTGATCTCCTTGCCGTCGGCCTTCATCGTCACGTGCGCGATAGGTGGGTTCGCGGCAAGCGCGAGCCTCACGCGCCGCTGGAAATAGCGCCGCTGTCCGCCCGTCAACTGCTCCATTTCGGCTATGTCATGCTCCAGAAAATAGAGGATCACCGGGTTGCATGGCAGGCCGGTGTCCGGCACATCCACATTGCCGCTGTGATCGGTCACGTGCGCATCGCTTTTTGCATTGCCGTCGCTGACCACCAGCACGCGAACCGTGTCGTTCTGCTTTTGCTTCGGACCGGACAACGCCAGCGCATAGTCGAGCTCCGTTTGCGGTCCCACGCCGGTCATGTGTGTTGTCATGAACAGCAACTTTTCGGCGGGGGCGATCTCATTGCTCGCATGCGCGTACGTGATGCCAACCCACACGACGACAGCCGCGTGCCCAAGCGCGGCCACGGCCGCGCGAACCCGTTTCTGTCCAATCATTTCGACACGACCGGTGCACTGGCGACCGGTAACAGCGGCACTTCGTAACTCGCGAGAATCTTGTCGATCTTGCTCTGGTTCGACCCGATCCATTGATCGACCTTCGTATTCCACGCTTTCTCGCCGTAACGCGTACCCATCGAAATCTCGTAGTCGAAGCGGATGCCGGGTGTGGGCGGAAACGGTACGAGCTTCATCGTGTCGCCCGCGCGCTTCGTGAAATAGCCCGCGATTGGGCCCCACAGGAACACGACATCCACGTTGCCCGCGACAAGATCGTGCTCGATCATCTCGCCGGGAAACGCGGCGGGATCGCCGCTTTGCGCCTGATAGGACACAGCCTGTTCGATCAGGTTGTTGCCGAGCAGCCAGTCCACCGCCGGCGTCTGCGAAAAAATGCCGAGCCGCAGTTTCCTGAGTTGATCGGGCGGCAGCTTCAGCAGGTCGGATGGCGTGTTGATAGTGGAAAATTCAGGGCGCTTCGCGAACACCATCGCATAGGTGGAATGCAGATACGGCCGCGTCGTGGCGGTCAGGTCGTAACCCTTCGGCACACCGATGATCAGGTCGCATTTGAAGTTTTCCGTGTCGGGCACCTTGTCGCGCAACGTGCGTCGCACGAAGCCCATGCGCTGCGGAAAATACGTGTATTCCAGCTTGTAGCCGAAGTCGCTGGCCATCTGGCTCGCGATCCGGTTCTCATAGCCTTCGCCCTTGTTGTTCGACAGCGGCATATTGTTCGGATCTGCGCAGACCCGCAATACGCCGTCGGCGCCGTCGTTGTTGGGCAACGTCGGGTCGGCATGCGCGGCATGCATGGCAAGCATCGCGCCGCCCAGCACCACCCATGCTCGCATGAATTTTCGGAATGTGAATGCAGCAGCTGAAACGGTATTGCGGTCGGACATCGAATCCTCCGGAAAACAACCCGCACGCGCGGTGGACAAAACAGACGCTGCATCTCGACGAAAGCGGGACATGTGTCCTTACTTCGGATCCATCGATTGCAGATCGCCCGGATTGATCTTGCCGTCGGAGCGTCCTTTCAGATACGCGTACAGATTCTCCCAGTTCTTCTGCATCATCGTGCTGGTGCTGAAATCGGGCATGCCCTTCTCGACGCGTCCACCAAACACCGTGCGATGAAACTCGTTCTTGTCGAGCGTCTTGAAGGCTTCGATCAGCGAAGGCCCGACCATCCCTTCCTGCTTCGCGCCGTGACAGCGTTCGCAGGCCAGCGCACGCCACGTTTTCCAGCCCTGCAACGTGTCGCCATCGACCTTGTTGCCATCGACGACCTTGTATGCGACCGGCTTCATCGCACCACCGGACGTCTGCGCGAACGACGCGGGCAACATGAACAGTACTAGTGCGAGCGGCAAGAGTGATTGGCCTTTCATGCGTTCGTCTCCATCGATTTTTCAGGTTGCGCACGCGCCGCTCCTGCGGCGCCATGCGCAACACCACTTACTGCGTTTTCAGATGCGGGAGTGGCCGCGTTCAGCCATTTCCGCCGGGAATGGCGAACACGAACAGCGTGCCGCCGAGCGCCGTGTACTTCGCAAGTTCGCGATAACCGCCCACTGCGCCCAGACCTTCATTCGACTTTTCGAGGCCCGCTGCCATGCCGATCCCGGCCCAGCCGCCAATCCCCGAATACACGCCCACGTACTGCTTGCCCTGGAAGGTGTACGTGAACACGTTGCCGATAATCCCGGACGGGGTCTTGAACTTCCACAACTCCTTGCCATCCTTGATACGCACTGCCTTGATATAGCCTTCCAGCGTGCCGTAGAACGCGATGCCGCCTGCGGTTGCGAGCGCGCCCGACCATACCGAGAACTTCTCCGGCTTCGACCATGCCACCTTGCCCTTGGCCGCATCCCACGCGATGAAATTGCCCATCGCGCCGTTCTCGTTCGGACCCGGATACATCGACAGGGTCGCACCGACGAACGGCTGGCCGGACACGTATTCGACCTCGAACGGCTCGTAGTCCATGCAGACGTGATTAGTCGGCACGAGGAACAGTTTCGATGCGGGGTCGAACGCGGCAGGTTGCTGGTCTTTCGAACCGAGTGCGGCAGGACAGATGCCTTTCACGTTGTGATCCGCACCGGCTTTCTGCGTCGAATAACTCGCATTGCGAACCGGCAGACCCGACTTCACATCGACCTTGTCCGCCCAGTTGACGGCCGGGTCGTACTTGTCGGCCACCAGCAGTTCACCCGTTTGACGATTGAGCGTATAGCCGAAACCGTTACGGTCGAAGTGGACGATTGCAGGTGTGGTCTTGCCGTTCATCGGCAGATCCACCAGGATCATCTCGTTGACGCCGTCATAGTCCCATTCGTCGTGAGGGGTCATCTGATACACCCACTTCGCCTTACCTGTGTTCAGATCGCGCGCGAAAATCGACATCGACCACTTGTTGTCACCCGGACGTTGCGACGGGTTCCATGTGCCCGGATTGCCGGTGCCGTAGTACACAAGATTCAGCTTCGGATCCCATGCATACCAGCCCCAGGTCGTGCCGCCGCCCGATTTCCACTGGTCCCCCTTCCAGCTCTTCAACGACGAGTCCGTCCCGACCGGCACCATCTTGCCGTCCGTCCAGGTCATCGTCTGCTGCGGATCGATCAGCATTTCGTTGTCGGGGCCCGTGCTAAAGGCCTTCCAGGCTTCCTTGCCGGTCTTGATGTCGTAAGCGATCAGTCGTCCGCGCACGCCGAATTCGCCGCCCGAAATGCCCGTCAACACCTTGTCGCCAAACACATGCGGCGCGTTGGTGTTGGTTTCACCGGCTTTCGGATTGCCGTTCTGCGCACTCCAGACCACTTCGCCGGTTTGCGCATTCAACGCAACCAGTTTGGTGTCCGCCTGTTGAAGGAAGATCTTGCCGTCGCCGTACGCGAGTCCACGGTTGACGGTGTCGCAGCACATCACCGAAATCACCTGACTGTCCTGCTTGGGCTCGTATTGCCACTTGAACGTCTGGTCCTTCAGATTGATTGCGATGACCTTGTTGGGGAACGGAGAGTGGATATACATCGTGTCGCCGATGACGAGCGGCGAGCCTTCATGGCCGCGTAATACGCCAGTCGACATCGTCCATGCAACCTGAAGCTTGTTGACGTTGCTCTCGTTGATCTGCTTGAGCGGGCTATAGCGATGATTCGCGTAGTCGCCCGCTTGTGCTGCCCAGTTCGATGGGTTCTTGATGGCGGTGTCGAGCTGCGAATCGGCCTGTGCAAGCAGTGAATTCAGGGCCGTCGCCGCTACCACCGCCAGTCCGAGAACCAGGGTGCGTAAGTTCATGTCTCCTCCAGATTGGATGATGCCGTCCGACTCGGGAATGACCGCGCTACCTCTAATGCACCGAACGCGCCTGCTCGTATGCGGGTAACGACCACGCCGCGCCTGATTCATCGCCAGGCTTCATGCGTGAGAACGGCATTTGCATATTCCATGCCGGTATGCCGCACGCGATGCACTTCGCCGGTCACCGCCTTGCGATACCGTGGACAGTGGTCGTACGCGTCATCCGGATGCCGGTGCCGGTTGCACCAGCCTCTGGCCGATCTGCGACACGCCGCGCGCTTTAGCGATACATACTGTGTCAAATACGCGATGCATCGCCACACAGGGCCAATGGCGCATCGTTTGCAGGCCGTCTCACCGGGCTCTTCAACCGATCCACTCCACAGAGGCAACGCGATGAACTCCCCCGAAAAAACCTATACCGACGACGAGATCCAGCAGCGTCTGAACGGTGCACTGCAACACTGGTACGTCGAGGATGGCTGGCTGCGGCGCAAATACAAAACCGAAAGCTGGAAAGGCACGCTGATGGTCGTCAATACGGTCGGACATCTCGCCGAGGCGGCATGGCACCACCCGGATCTGACGGTCTCGTACGCATTCGTGGTGGTCAAACTCAAGACGCATTCGGCGAAAGGCATCACCGATAAAGACTTCGCGCTCGCGACGAAAATCGAGGACGTGATCCAGTGGCAGCCGGGCCATGAAGCGGGACCGCTGGAAGGCACACCGACCGACGACCAACGCTTCCGCTATATCAAGTACGACGCGCCGAAATCGTGACGCATGCGCGTAAAGCATGCATGCGTTGCGCGCATGAATCCACGATGCGCGACGCGCATCGGTCCGGTCGCTGGTACGGCTCTTGCCTTGGATCACGGCGGCGCCGCCCGTGAGCGGCGAGGCGTTGCGATGCCGGTTCGACGCAGCGTCACGATCCGTCTCGAGACCATGAACCAGCCAGCGGGGAACCTTCGCGATGCAGATTCCTACCGGTAACCTCGCGCCGCTTCCGGCCGTGACGGTCGATGCACCGGCTCGGCTACACCTCGGATTTCTCGACCCGAACGGCACGCTGGGGCGTCCGTTCGGCAGCATCGGCGTGACCGTCGATGGACGCGGCACGCGTCTGACCATGCGCCGGGCGGCGCAAACCCGGATCGAAGGCGCACGCAGCGATGCGGAACTCGCGCGCATCGAACAGTATCTCGCGCTGTTGCGCGCGCAATGGAACGGCCCGCAGATCGCTGTCGAACTCCTGCGCGCGCCGCGTGCGCACACGGGGCTCGGCTCCGGCACGCAACTCGCGCTGGCAATCGGCACCGCGTATGCGCGGCTCGCCGGAAAAGCCGCGAGCACCGCCGAGCTGGCCCATCTGTTGGGTCGGGGTGCGCGATCCGGCATCGGCATTCTGGGCTTCGATCACGGCGGCCTGATCGTAGACGGCGGCCCCGGTCCGCACTCTCATTCAGACGGTGCCGGACTCGCCGAGCCTCACGTGCCGCCGCTTCTATTCAGACAGCCGTTCCCCGACGCATGGCGCATTCTGCTCATCGACGACACACATCGTGAAGGCTTGCATGGCGACAGCGAGCGTCGCGGACTCGCTGCGCTGTCGCCATTTCCGGAGACGTTGGCCGCGCATCTGTGTCATCTGGTGTTGCTGCGCGTGTTGCCGGGCATTGCCGAAGGCGATTTCGATGCATTCGCTGGCGGCATCACCGAATTGCAGCAAACGATCGGCGAATATTTCGCACCGGTACAAGGCGGCGTGTTCGCCAGCCCGGCGGTTGCGACCGCCCTCGACGCCGTCGCACTCACCCAGGCCGCGGGCATCGGCCAGACCTCGTGGGGACCGACAGGATTCGCGTTTCTACGCGACCAGGACGATGCGTCCCGCGCCCTTGGCGCTGCACAGGACGCCACGCGCGGCATGCCGGGAATCGTCTGTTCGGTCGTCACCGGACGCAATCGCGGCGCCACGTTGCGCGCGGTCGATCTACAGCAATGCGGCGTCGACGCCGGGTAACAGCGGCGCACGCTCACGTGCCCGGCGCATCGCGCATCGGATTCCGCCGCACGCGATGCGTCCACCGCACGACGAACCGGCAGCCGGACATCAACCTGAAACGAGCCTACTACCATGCCTGAAAGCACCGAAAGGCCCTATATCCTGCACATGTTCACAGCGACGCCGCAGATGAGTCCGTTCGACGTCAACATGGCAGCCGATGCCGGCTATCAGATCGTCGTTCCGTACTGCAACGTCGGCAAGGAGAGCGTCGTCCAGCTGACACAGGATGCGATCTTTTCGCGCGGACCAAAAGGCGTTTCGCGGACCGGCATTTTCATCGGCGGGCGCGACGTGATGCTTGCCGCCGACATGCTCGATCTCGCGCGTCAGGCAATGGTGCCGCCCTTCGAAGTCTCGGTTTTCGCCGACCCGAGCGGCTCATACACCACCGCCGCCGCACTTGTCGCGCTCGTCGAATCGCATCTGAGACGCGAACACGCAGCGGAAATGGATGGAAAGCGCGTGCTTATTCTGGGTGGCACCGGCGCAGTCGGACGAGTCGCGGCGGCGATGGCGGCGTCGCTGGGCGCAGACGTGGTGGTTGCCAGCCATAGCGACCGGAATCGCGCCACGCACGTGAGCGATGAAATCAACCGCCGCTTCGACGTGGCGACCCATGGCGTCGCCACCGGAACGCCCGCCGAATTGCACGCCGCGCTCGCAAAGGCCGAGATCGTGTTCGCCACCGCTGTCGCGGGCGTGCAAGTCGTGACCCGGCCCGATCTGTCGCATGCGAAACATATGTTGATCGCCGCGGATGTCAACGCCGTGCCACCCGAAGGCATTGCCGGCGTGAACGTGATGGATGACGGCAAGCCGCTGGTTGGTGCGGTGCGTCATAACTCAATTGGCATCGGCGCGCTCGCGATCGGCAACGTCAAGTATCAGGTCGAGCACCGGTTGTTCGTGAAGATGCGGACCGCAGGAAAGCCGATGTATATCGGTTTTCCCGAAGCATTCGACGAAGCGCGCGCAATCGTCTCGGGCAATGCGTGACTATCATGCGACGCGTCGCTCGCATGCGCCGCTCATCGATGCATGCGTCACACGCATGCATGCCGTTCGTCGCGGTAGTCGGGCTGTCGGCGCGCATGCTGGCGGAATCGGCGACGCGTGCCGGATTGAATATCGTCGCGCTCGATCTGTTTGGTGACCGCGATACGCAACGCGATGCGCAACACTGGTTCGATATCGGCGACGGCGCACTGTCCGTCGATCCCGATCGTCTGGTCGCCGCACTGCAACGGGCCGCCCGTTTGCCCAATCTGCTCGGTTTCGTCACGGCGAGCGGGCTAGAAGGGCTTGCAACGCGCCTGTCGAATACACCGGGATTGCCTCGCATCATCGGCAACACCGCCGACGAAGCCGCCGCCGTGCGCAACCCCGAACGCTTCTTCGCAATGCTCGACACGATGGGCATCGCCCATCCCGAGATCGCGCGCGCGATGCCCGACGATTCCGCACAATGGCTCATCAAGGACGCGAACGGCTGCGGCGGCACGCATATCGTCGCAGCGAATGTCATATCGGGCGCGGCCATGTCCGCCACTACGCAGTCCACGTATTTTCAGCGCGTTTGCGCAGGCCAACCGTTCTCTGCACTGTTCGTCGCGGCTCGTCGCGAAGCCTGCGTGATCGGCTTTGCGGAGCAGCACGTGACGAGCGTCGGCACTCTGCGCTACGTGCATTCGGGATCGCTCGGTCCCGTCGATCTGCCCGCTCATATCGTCGATCAGGTCGAAACGTCAATCCATGCGATCGTTGCATGCACGCCTCTGAGCGGCCTGAACAGCCTCGATTTTCTGCTGGATGGCGATACGGTTCGCGTGCTGGAAATCAATGCCCGCCCTTCCGCGACGATGGCGCTTTACGAGGCGGCCTCACCGCGCACGTGGCCACGTGGCCTGCTCGACTGCCATATCGATGCGTGCCTGAACGGCCGTCTCCCTCGGGAACCGTCGTCGCGATTGCCGCCGCGCTGGCGGGCGGCGCAGAAAGTGATCTATGCGCCACACGCATTCGTCGCATCGGCGCGCTTCAGTCAGACCTGTTTCGACGACCCGGCTTGTCGCGACATTCCGCAATCCGGCACGCTGATCGAAGCCGGACAACCGGTTTGCACCGCCGTCGTGATC
Source organism: Paraburkholderia sp. (assembly GCF_028283785.1). Classification (GTDB taxonomy): domain Bacteria; phylum Pseudomonadota; class Gammaproteobacteria; order Burkholderiales; family Burkholderiaceae; genus Paraburkholderia. The sequence goes on from NZ_JAPWKB010000002.1 coordinate 206,392, forward strand.
GCGTCGACAATCGCCGCCGCGCGTGACGCACTGGGCGCGCAACATGCGCGAATTCTGCAACGCATTGCAACCTGCCATGAGCTTTCCCATGACTTCATCGCTCTGTCAAACTGACGCACAAGCATCCGTGCCAGGGGTTAACGCGCTGAGTGCACCGCTCGTTGCACGTCTGATCGACGACGCCGCGCGCTTCCGCGTCGCGCTGTCGCGCACGAACGACGGCACCACGATTGTCGATGCAGGCGTGGCCGCGCCCGGAAGCATCGACGCGGGCGTGCTGATCGCGCGGATCTGCATGGGCGGTCTCGGCCACGTCAGCACCCGCATGAGTTCCGATGCTGCGCCGTTGTGGCCGGTGATGATCGACGTACGCACCTCCACGCCTGTCATTGCATGCCTCGGCAGCCAGTACGCCGGTTGGAGTCTTGCCGCCACCAAGGAAGAAACCGGCGGAAAGAAGTTCTTTTCGCTTGGATCGGGCCCTGCACGCGCGCTCGCCGGCAAGGAAGCGTTATTCGATGAACTCGGCTATCACGAACGACATGACCGGGGCGTCCTCGTGATGGAAGTGGACCGCCTGCCGCCGCAAATCGTGATCGACAAGGTGTTGCGCGATTGCGGTCTCGCGCCCGAGCACCTCACGCTGATCGTCACGCCGACACACTCTGTCGCGGGCACGGTGCAAGTCGTCGCGCGCGTAGTCGAGGTCGCGCTGCACAAGGCGCATGTGATCGGCGTGGAACTGCATGATATCGTCGAAGCGAGCGGCTGCGCGCCGTTACCGCCCCCCGCACCCAACGGCATTCAGGCGATGGGCCGCACCAACGACGCCATCCTGTACGGCGGCCGGGTGCATCTGACCGTGACGCACGACATCCTCGCGCAGCGTCTTGCGGCGGAATTGCCATCGTCGAATGCGCGCGATTACGGACGACCGTTCGCCGATATTTTCACGGCGTTCAACTTCGATTTCTATCAGATCGATGCGGCCTTGTTCGCACCGGCGGAAGTGTGGATCAGCAGTCTCGAAAGCGGTGCGACCTACCACGGCGGACACGTGAACAGCGAGCTGCTCCATGCGCAATGGCGTTCGGCCAACCCCGCCGAACCTCCGCACGAACCCGGAGAAGTGCAGGCATGAGCGACGCGTTGCACAAGGGCCCGCGACGCGTCGCGATCATGGCCGACGAAACCGGCTGGCACACCTCGCGCCTGAGAAAAGCGTTTCGCGCGCGCGGCGTCGATGCGCGCTGCATCGACCTCGCCGATTGCCGGATCGATACCCAATGGGCGCCGCACGGCCTGATCCTGCCTGGCTTCGGTCGCACCTTGCCCGATGCGGTTTTCGTACGCGGGATAGCGGGTGGAAGCTTCGAGCAGGTCACGCTGCGCCTCGGTATCCTGCATGCGCTGCGCGAATGCGGCGTACCGGTCTACAACGACGCGCGCGCGATCGAACGCAGCGTCGACAAATCGATGACGAGCTTTCTGTTACACCGTCACGGCATACCAACCCCGCACGCGTGGGCCGGCGAATCGGTCGCATGCGCGCAGCGCATGCTGATGCGCGAAGCGGCCGCCGGCCGCCAGTTGGTGCTGAAACCACTGTTCGGATCGCAGGGAAAGGGCTTGAAGCGGCTCGGCGCAAGCACCGCGCGAACGAATCCCGGCACGCTGAAACCACTACCGCCGCTGCGCGCCTATCAAAACGTCGCCTATTTGCAGCGATATATTCCCGGCAATGATCGCATCGGCTTCGACTGGCGGGTTCTGGTCATCGGCACGCGTGCGATTGCGGCAATGCGGCGCGTCGGTGGCCGTGGCTGGATTCACAACGTCGCGCAAGGCGCCCGATGCGAACCCCTGCTGCTCGATGCGTCGGACCCGTTGCACGCCGCACTGATCGATCATTCGATTCGTGCGTGCGCAGCGCTTGGCCTCGACTACGCAGGCGTCGATCTGATTCCCGACCCTGAGCATGCGCACTGTCCACTCGTGCTCGAAGTCAATGGCGTAGCCGCATGGCGCGGCTTGCAATCGGTGACGCCAACCGATATTGCCGCCGCGCTGGTCGACGATCTGATCGACCGCAAAGCCGGTTGGTGCGATGCGCCATCGGTTTCATCGCTCGACGCGCTGCGTCGATCGGGACATGCGGGGCGCTGATATGCACCGCCCCGATCTCGCGCGCAAGGCGTTCCTCGATGCGTGTCGTCTCGACGTCGAAACAGCGAAGCCCGGCAATGTCAGCGTCGATCGCGCGGGTCATGGAATGAGCGCTTCGCAGTTCATTGCGAGCGCCGAAGCGTCGGTGGACGCGCTGTTTGCGCACGGCAAGCCCGTGGGCGAGCGGATTCTCGACGCGGTGATCCGCACCCGGCAGGCTGTCGGCTGTAATACGAACCTTGGCATTTTGCTGCTGGTCGCACCGCTGGCCGCCGCGCTCGACAAGCCCGATGCACATGCAAGCGCGCACGCATGGCATGCCGCTACGGAATGCGTGCTGGCCGCCCTCACCATCGACGATGCGCGCCACGCATACCACGCTATCGCACTCGCCAATCCGGGAGGACTCGGCGACGCGCCCGAGCAATCGGTGCACGCCTTACCGACCGTCACCCTGCGCGAAGCGATGCGACTGGCGGCATCGCGCGACAGCATTGCCCGCCAGTACGCAAAAGGCTTCCACGACGTGTTTTTCACCGGCCTCGCCGCGATCGAGTCGTGGTCCGCCGACGCCGCGCCCGGCACTACGCCCGACACCACCGTCACCCTCGACCTGTACCTGACGTATCTAAGCCGCTGGCCCGATTCGCACATTGTGCGCAAGCATGGCGAGCACGTGGCGCAAAGTGTCACGCAAGACGCGGGTTTGCGGCATGCGCGATGGCGCGCCGATGCGATCCATGCGCGTGACGCATGCCAGCATGCGTATCCATCGGACCTCGCCGAATGGGACCTGGCGCTCAAATCACGCGGCATCAATCCCGGCACGAGCGCCGATCTGACGGTCGCCACGCTGTTCGTCAGCCGATGTTTGACCTCCGCGTCAAACGGCTGAAGCGCCCGCAATTCGAATCGCCACGCGGCGGCGTATCTATCTGCGTCGCGAGCCGGAAATTGGCACGGAACATGTTAGGAATACCTCGCTTAACCCACATGAGTTTCCGTCTGGAGCCGCCGGCCTTGCGGCGCGCGCTAATCGCAGTCCGACATATCGAACACCATTCACTGGAGGAACAGCATGGCCAAGATCAACCGCGTCATGGTAGGGGAATCGCTTATCGGCGAAGGCAATGAAGTCGCGCATATCGATCTGCTGATCGGACCGCGAGGATCGGCCGCCGAATCGGCCTTCTGTCACGCGCTGACCAACAACAAGGACGGCTTCACGTCGCTCCTCGCCGTCGTCGCGCCGAATCTGCTGACCAAGCCGAATACCGTGATGTTCAACAAGGTGACGATCAAGGGAGCAAAGCAGGCCGTACAGATGTTCGGACCCGCGCAACATGCGGTAGCACTGGCCGTCGCGGATAGCGTCGAAGACGGCACCATTCCAAAGGACGAAGCGGACGATCTGTTCGTCTGCGTCGGCGTGTTCATTCACTGGGAAGCCGACGACGACAAGAAGATTCAGGAGTTCAACTACAAGGCAACCCGCGAAGCGATCCAGCGCGCGGTGGCAGGCGAGCCGAGCGCTGCCGAGGTCGTGTCGAAGAAGGCTTCTGTCGCGCATCCGTTTGCGGCTAACTGACGAGCCTTCTCTCTGTTCGCTCATTGCGGCCCCGCAGGGCGGAAATATTCCGCCCTGCGTCATCCATGCGCACATCGCATGGCAACCCATGATCTTTGAGGAAACAGTATGACTCTACGATGTCGCGCCTGGCTGCTGGTTGCCGGCCTCGCGCTGGCTTCCCCGCTTGCACTGGCGGCAGATCCGGCCGCGGATGGAAATCCGGCGCAAGGACACGACTATCCGACGCAAGGGCGCGTCGAATACGTGCTGGGCTGCATGGACGACAACGGCCACGACTTCTCGAACGTCTACAAATGCTCGTGCGCGATCGATCGTATTGCGCAAGCGCTGCCCTACGACGACTTCGTCGAACAGTCGACCTTCGCCAAATATGCGACCCTGGGCGGCGAAGGCGGCGCCGAGTTTCGCGTCGACCGGGCAAAGGCGCAGACCAAAAAGTTTCTGTCGATCCAGGCGGATGCGTATCGCGCATGCGGCGTCGTCAAGCAGGCGGCAGCGGCCACCCCGGCGATTCCACCCAAATAACCGTCCACATAGCGCCTCTCACACACGCGTGGTTTGAGGCTCTGCGGCGCCGCCGGCATCCGCGCGGCGCCATGAACATCAATTAGGTATCAAGCCCTCGCCGAGCGCCGCGCAGGTCGCGTAGGCCGTATGCGGCGATGCGCGAACCCGCCGCCGTTCGATCAACACGCCCACTGATTCCACGTCGTCGAATTTCGCGGGCTTCGCCAGCGACACCCGAACCCAGTGCGCGCCGAACTGGCCAATCAGCAACTGCGCGACCTTTTCGGCAAGCGCTTCAAGCAACTGCGTGCCGTGGCTCGCAAGCAAGGCGTGCAATGCGTCGCGAACCGCCGCGTAGTTAACCGTGTCGTCGATCCGGTCCGATGTGCACGCGCGAATCGTCGGCACGCCGATCGCGAGGCTCATCTTCACGATTTGCGGAACGTGGAGTTCGCTCGGGTCGATGCCGATCACCGTCCGGCCTGTGAAACCTTCGATATACACAATGTCCATCGGTACCGGGCCCGCGTGTCGGTGCGCCGCGTCGCCGGGCGCATGTTGCATCGCCGCATCGAATGCAGTCGAACTGGAATAGCCATGCGCGAATGACCCGGCAGATGTGTTGTCGGGACTTAAGGTATCGAAACGTTCCATCAGGGTTCCTCCCGTAAATCGTGCTGGCTTCCTAAGCAAATTCCGGGCGCATTGCTAAAACACCTGTAAAAAAGGCGTCTTATTGGTGGGACTATTGATTGAATACACGCGCTATCGGTTGTAGAGTTTTGAAAGTCAGCGCGTCAGGCGCACTCTCGGGATTTTCCTCAGGCCGCTCACGCCGGAAATCCATCGGGACAACAGGCGCAATCTGACATCATGCGCACGCACGCGGAGACGTGCAGCGCGCCGCAGGGCCATATAGACAGATACGCGCCGCAGCGCCCTGCCAGTTCGGGCAGCGAGCGAGCGCCAGGAGACAACGCCCCATGTCGTCGCTTGTAGACATCGATACGCACGTCCGGGAAGTCCTCAGCACCGTCAATCATCAACTGGCGACGCGTCCTACCAGCGATTCCGTTGCGCAGTCCTGGACCCGTTGCCTCAACGAGTTCAGACTCGACCCCGCTCGATTCGTAATGCCGCCCATTTTGACGCAGCAGGAACTCGCGAGTTGCCGGGATGCGGCGAGCGATCTGATTGCGTGTTCGAAGCTGGAAATGACCACGTTGTATCAGCAACTCGCCGACCCGGAGCTCGCGGTCGTGCTGGTCAATGCCGATGGCGTGATCGTGCATCAGGTGTCGTCGGTGCCGTTCGGCGAAGCCGTTGCGGCCGACGGCTTGCGGGTCGGCGCGTTGTGGAGCGAGCGCGAAGCCGGCACCAACGGGATGGGCACCTGCCTTGTGGAACGCGAATGTATCGCGGTGTACCAGCATGAGCACTTCTATCCACGCTATACGTCGCTCACCTGCTCGGCCGCGCCGATCTTCGACGACCACGGCGAAATAGCCGGCGTGCTCGACGTGACGAGCCGCTCGAAATTGCTGCAACAACACTCGCTCGTGCTGGTGGGCATGTCGCGCCAGATGATCGAAAACCGGCTGATCGACGCACGGTATCGCCATGCGAACATGATCCATTTTCATAGCCGGCCGGAATTCGTCGGTACGCTGCATGCCGGCAAGCTCGCCGTCAGCGACGACGGCGTCGTGCTCGCGGCAAGTCGTAGCGCGCTGTTCCAGCTCGACTTCCGCTCGCATGCGGAACTGATCGGTCGCCGCGTCGAAGATGCATTCAATTCGTCGCTCGAAGATATGATTGCGCGCAGCATTCGCGGCTCGTTCCATCCGGTCACCGTGTACAGCGCGAACGCGAATAACCGCTTCTTTCTGATTGCGCAAACGCCGCGCGACGCGGCATCGGGCAGCACGCGCTTCCTCGTGACCGATCCGAACAGCGTGCGTGACATCACGCGGGATGGCGGCGCGCGACGTTCAAGCGGCGCGTCGGCCAAAGGACGCGACGGACGCGAGGCCCGCGAACAGGCCGGGCGGCTCGACAAACTCGCGCATCTGGAGTTCGGCGATCCGAGTATGGCGTCGCAGATACAGCTTGCCGCGCGCGTCATTCAGCGAAAAATTCCGATCATTCTGCGTGGCCAGACCGGCACCGGCAAAGAGGTCTTCGCGAATGCATTGCACAGCATCAGTCCGAATTGCAATGGCGCTTTCGTCGCGGTGAATTGTGCGTCGTTGCCTGAGAACCTGATCGAGAGCGAGCTGTTCGGTTATCGCGCGGGCGCGTTCACTGGCGCGCAACGCGAAGGACGTCGCGGAAAGATCGTTCAGGCCAATAACGGCACCCTGTTTCTCGATGAAATCGGCGATATGCCGCTCGCGTTGCAGGCGCGTTTGCTACGTGTGCTCGAAGAACGGAAGGTGACCCCACTAGGCAGCGAGAATGTCGTCGCCGTGGATTTTCAACTGATCAGTGCGAGTCACCGCAATCTGATGGAACTCGTTCAGAGCGGACAGTTTCGCGAAGACCTCTACTACCGGCTCAATGGCATCGAACTGAATCTGCCCGCGCTGCGCGACCGCGCGGATACGCTCGCATTGATCCGCCATATTCTCGAAAGCGAATCGGACGATCCGCCTTCGCTGAGTGCGGAGGCGCAGCATGCGTTGTTGAGTTATCCGTGGCCCGGCAACATCCGCCAGTTACGGCACGTATTGCAGATGGCGATTGCACTGTGCGACGGCAGCGAAATCCGCTGCTCGCATTTGCCCAGCGACATCCTCAACGGCGCCGGCGCAGCGGCCGCGCGCGCCGTCGGCGCGCCCGGTGCGCCGGCCACGACGTCTGCCTATGCGACGGGCACGGCACACAGTGCGCCCGCCCATCTCGCCGACGAAGCGGATACGTCCGGGCTCAACGCGATTCAACTCAAAGAGCGCGAGACCGTACTGGGTCTGCTCGACGAGCATCGATGGAATGTGAGCAACGTCGCGAAGGGACTGGGCATCAGCCGCAACACGTTGTACCGGAAGATGCACAGACTGCATATCCGTCTGTCACACGACGGATCGTCCGCACCCGCCGACGCATGAATGCCCCGACGCCAGCCCGTCGGCTCGACGAATTCAAAGCCGATGCGCGCTTCGCATGGTGCGTAACGGGCTCGGGACATATGCTCGATGAATCGATTGCACTCGCGCTGCGACTGCCTGGCGTCGACGTATTTCTGTCCGCAGCGGGCGAAGAAGTATTGCCGCTGTACGGCTGGACCATCGAGAAACTGCGCGGTCATTTTCGCGTGATGCGGGACAACAGTGCGAGCAGCGTGCCGGTCGGCATGCTGTACACCGGCGAATATCACACCGTGGTCATCGCGCCTGCAACCAGCAATACCGTGGCGAAGTGCGCGCTCGGCATCTCCGATACGTTGCCGACGAATCTCTATGCGCAAGCGGGCAAGCAATGCGTGCCGGGCATCGTTTTCGCATGCGACACCGAACCGAGCGTGATTACGCATGCGCCACGGGAATGGGTCGAAGTAAGGCCGCGTTCGATCGAATTCGACAACGTCGAACGGCTTTCACGCTTCGACTATACGACCGTGGCGCGCTCGCTCGACGAACTCGAAACCGCACTCGATCAACGGATCGCGACACTCAGGCTTGCATGGAACACATCGTCTTCCTGACCGGCAGACTCGCCGAAAAGAGCCTGACGCAGGTGCTCGAAGGCATTGCGCCTCCAGACGGAAATTCGGCTGGCACGCCCACGCCGTTCACATGGGAAGTACGCGAAATCGGCTTGCAGGTTGCCGGCCTGATGACGGCCGATATGATCCGCCGACGCGTCGAACTCGCACCGCACGTCAACCGTGTAGTCGTTCCCGGCCGCTGTCGCGGCGACCTCGACGCATTGAGCGCTCACTATGGCGTCCGGTTCGACCGCGGCCCCGAAGAGGTAAAAGATCTGCCGCAGTTCTTCGGACGCGAGGCCAGGCATTTCGATCTATCCCGCTACGAAACCGAGATTTTCGCGGAAATAGTCGATGCGCCACGTCTCGATCTCGACCAGATTGCAGCGCGCGCAAAACGCTATAAGGACGATGGTGCGGACGTCATCGATCTCGGCTGTTTGCCGGAGACGCCGTTCGCCCATCTTGAAGACGCCGTCGCGATGTTGAAGGCGAGCGGCTATCGCGTCAGCGTGGATTCGATGCAGACCGCGGAGCTCGTGCGTGGCGGACGCGCGGGCGCCGACTATCTGATGAGCCTGAACGCCGACACACTGTGGGTGGCGGACGAAGTATCGTCCACACCGATTCTCGTTGCTCGCGAACCGCGTGACGTCGCGTCGCTCGATGCGGCAATCGATGCAATGACGCAACGTGGCCGCCCGTTTCTCGCGGACCCGATTCTCGATCCGATTCCGTTCGGTCTCGCCGGGTCTATCGCTCGCTATGTGTCGTTGCGCGAGCGGTATCCGTTGATCGGCATCATGATGGGAATCGGCAACGTGACCGAATTGACCGAAGCCGACACGACCGGCATGCACGCGGTGCTGCTCGGCATGGCAGCGGAATTGCGGATCAATGCCGTGTTGACCACGTCGGTCAGTTTGCATGCCCGGCGCGCAGTGCGCGAAGCCGACGTCGCACGACGCGTGATGCATGCCGCACACGAGGCGCAAGTGCTTCCTAAAGGGATATCCACGGACTTATCCGCGTTGCATGCCAAGCGGCCGTTTCCCTATAACGCCGAGGAAATAGACGCGTTCGCGCGCGCGGTTCGCGACCCGAACTTCCGCGTTCAGGTCGCGCAGGACGGCATCCACGTCTACAACCGCGATGGCCACCAGACCGCCGCCGATCCCTTCGCGCTCTATGCGGGTCTGAAACTCGAACACGACGGCGGCCACGCGTTTTACATGGGCGTGCAACTCGCGCGCGCGGAAATCGCATGGCAACTCGGCAAACGCTTCGATCAGGACCAAGCGCTCGACTGGGGTTGCGAAGTAGATCGACCGGCTGAAAATCTCGACGTCTGGTGTGCGCCCGGCGCGACGAAGAAACGCTAGTCCACGTCCGCCTTCCATTTCACCGAACACCCCAGCGCAGGCCACTGCTTGTGTGGACCTTCGCCTGTGCGCGCAATCATCTGCATCGCGTCGAACAGGTCGCGCGGCACATCGACGAGCGGCTCCTTGCGCGACGCATCGACACGCCCCCGATAGCGCAACAGCAATTCCGCATCGAAGCCGAAGCACTCGGGCGTGCAGACCGCACCGTACGCCTGGGCGACCGCCTGTGACTCGTCGTACAGATACGGAAACGGCAATTGCCACTTCTCCGCGAAATGGATCATCGCGTCGAACGAGTCTTCCGGATACGCGACCGCGTCGTTCGCATTGATCGCGACGACATTGACGCCCGCAGCAACGAGTTCGCGCGCGTCGCGCATCAGGCCAAGCAAAGCTGCCTGCACATAAGGACAGTGATTGCACATGAACACCACGACGAGGCCCCGCTCGCCGCGTAATTCGCCGAGTGAACAGCTCTGACCGTTTGTGGCAATTAAAGAAAAATCGGGCGCGGGCGCGCCCAGTTCGCCAGCAGGAGACTCCGTCGCCATTGCGCCCTCTTCATGTCAGTCCGCGCAGGCGATCACATCGCGCGGTGGCCAGACAACAGGATACGCCCGCTGTCCGGTTGCGGCTCAGTGATAGCGCTGCGCCATCGCGTCGAGCGGCAACGGCTTGATTCGCGCGGCGTGGCCCGCGCATCCGAACGCATCGAAGCGTGCGATGCAAAGATCGCGTGCAGCCGCGGTCGCCGCCTTCAACGCGTGACGCGGATCGAATTCGGAACGCGACGATGCCATCGCGCGTCGCATCGCGCCGCTCATCGCAAGCCGGATATCGGTATCGATGTTGACCTTGCGGACGCCATTCGCGATACCGCGTTGTATCTCTTCCACGGGCACGCCCCACGTCGCTGGAATGTCGCCGCCGTACTCGCGGATCGTCGCCAGCCATTCTTGCGGCACGGACGACGATCCATGCATGACCAGATGCGTATTCGGCAAGCGCCGATGTATCGCCACGATCCGGTCGATCGCGAGAATGTCCCCCGTCGGCGCGCGACTGAATTTATATGCGCCGTGCGATGTGCCGATTGCGATCGCCAATGCATCCACACCGGTCGCATCGACGAACGCATGCGCTTCGTCCGGGTCCGTCAGTAGATCATCACGCGACAGCTTGCCTTGCGCGCCTACACCATCCTCATCGCCCGCCGTCCCCGTTTCGAGCGACCCGAGGCATCCCAGTTCGCCTTCGACGGAGACGCCCACCGCATGCGCCGCTTCGACCACACGCCGACTGACATCGACGTTGTAGTCGTATGCCGCCGGCGTCTTTTGATCGGGCAATAGCGAGCCGTCCATCATCACCGACGTAAAGCCCGAACGTATCGCCTGCTGACACACGGACGGACTCGCGCCGTGATCCTGATGCAGCACGACCGGCAAGTCGGGATGCGCTTCGACGGCAGCCAGAACCAGATGCCGCAGATAGGCCTCGCCCGCGTATTTGCGCGCGCCCGCCGACGCCTGAAGAATCACCGGACTCTGCGTCGCGTCGGCGGCCTGCATGATGGCCTGGATCTGCTCCATGTTGTTGACGTTGAACGCGGGCACGCCGTAGCCGTGCTCCGCTGCGTGGTCCAGCAATTGACGCAATGCGATAAATGGCATCATCGGTCTCCTTCCGGTTCATGCTTCGGACTGACGCGCATCGACGCCGCACACGCGCCGCGCTTCGTCGGCGACCGCCTGCGCGGTCACGCTGAAATGGTCGAATAACGCATCGGCGGGGGCCGATTCACCAAACCGGTCGATGCCGACCACGCCGCCTTCGAGTCCGACGTACTGTCGCCAGAATCCCGTCACTCCCGCTTCGACCGCAACACGCGGCACGCCCGACGGCAGCACGCGCGAACGCCACGTACTCGATTGCCGGTCGAACACGTTCGAGCACGGCATCGACACCACGCGTGCCAGTATGCCCTCGTCGCACAGCACGCTCGCAGCCTTCAATGCCAGCTCCACCTCCGAGCCCGTCGCGATCAGCACCACATGCCGCGCGTTCGCGGTGGACTGCGCCGGCCAGTCCCGAAGTACGTAGCCGCCACGCTCGATCGCATCGATCTGTGCTTCGTCGCGTTCGACGAACGGCAGGTTCTGCCGGCTCAACAACAAACACGACGGCGCGTCGCGTTCGATCGCGCAGATCCACGCCTGCGCGGTTTCCACCGCATCGCACGGCCGCCAGACGTCGAGACCGGGAATCAGCCGCAAGCTTGCAGCGTGTTCGATCGATTGATGCGTTGGCCCGTCTTCGCCGAGGCCAATCGAATCGTGCGTGAATACGAACACCGTACGGATCCGCATCAATGCGGCCATGCGAAGCGCGTTGCGCGAATAATCGGAGAACGTCAGAAACGTCCCGCCGAACGGAATATAGCCACCATGTAGTGCGATTCCGTTCAACGCGGCACTCATGCCGAATTCGCGGACGCCGAAATGAATGTAGTTACCGCCGCGCAGGCCGCCGCCGTCGGAACGATCCACGCACACCGATTTCGCACCGGACCATCGCGTCAGGTTGGACCCTGTCAGGTCCGCCGATCCGCCAAGCAGTTCGGGTAACGCACGAGCGAGTCCATCCAGCGTGTTCTGCGACGCCTTGCGCGTCGCGATGGATTGCGACGCACGATTCGCTTCGGCGACGATCTGCTGCGCGGCATCGCGCCAACGCGTCGGCAACGCACCACGGGTTCTGCGCACGAATTCCGCTGCCTCGTGCGGATACTCGCGACGGTACGCATCGAAGCGCCGCGACCAATCCAGCTGGCTTGTGTCGCCCGCGTCACGCGCATCCCACAAGCGGCGAATCGATGCGGGAATTTCGAACGGCGCATAAGGCCAATCCAGTGCTTCGCGCGTCGCTTCGATTTCGGCGGCACCGAGCGGCGCGCCATGTACCGTATGCGACCCCGCCATCGACGCCGCGCCCTGCCCGATCACGGTCTTGCAGCAGATCAGCGTCGGCCGATTGGCGCTCCGTGCTAGCCGCAGTGCACGATCCACTTCCGCCACGTCATGCCCGTCGATATCGCGGATCACATGCCAACCGTATGCGGCGAAGCGTGCCGGCGTGTCGTCCGCAAACCATTGCTCGACGTGACCGTCGATCGAGATGCCGTTGTCGTCGTACAGCACGACCAGTTTCCCGAGGCCCAAGGTGCCCGCGAGCGACGCGGCTTCATGAGAGATGCCTTCCATCAGACAGCCATCGCCTGCGAACACGTAGGTCCGATGATCGACGATCCGATGACCCGGCCGGTTGAACTCTTGCGCCAGTAGTGCTTCGGCCATCGCCATCCCGACTGCATTCGCGAGCCCTTGTCCCAACGGGCCGGTGGTCGTTTCCACACCCGGCGTGATACCCACTTCCGGATGCCCCGGCGTCTTGCTGTGCAATTGACGAAACCGCTTCAGTTCGTCCAGCGGCAAATGGTAGCCGGTCAGATGAAGCAGCCCGTACAGCAGCATCGAACCGTGTCCGTTCGACAGCACGAATCGGTCGCGATCTACCCAACCGGGATCGCGCGGATTGTGTTTCAGATGGCGACTCCACAACGCGACTGCGATTTCCGCCATGCCCATCGGCATGCCGGGATGACCGGAATTCGCGTGCTGTACCGCATCGATCGCCAGCATGCGCAACGCGTTAGCCATCGATCGCGAATCCGCATGTATTGCATTCTCGGGCAAACACTCTACCGTGGCGTTCATAGGAAAGCCTCCTTTCAAGCACTGGAATCAGGAAAGACGAGCGAGACGAACCCTGCGTCAACTCCGCGCGCGGCGGTCGATCAGTTGCAGGATCATCGGCGTGAAAATCAACTGCATCGCGAGTCCCATCTTGCCGCCGGGCACCACGATCACGTTCGGACGCGACATGAAGGAGTCGTGCAGCATCGTCAGCAGATAGGGGAAATCGATGGCTTTCGGGCGCGCGAAGCGGATCACGACAAAGCTTTCGTCCGGCTGCGGAATCTCGCGTGCCGTGAAGGGATTCGACGTATCGACCGTTGGTACACGTTGAAAATTCACGTGCGTGCGTGAAAACTGAGGGCAAATGTAGTTCACGTAGTCCGGCATGCGTCGCAAGATCGTATCGACCACGGCCTCGTGCGAATAGCCCCGCATGGTCTGGTCGCGATGCAGCTTTTGAATCCATTCCAGGTTGATGATGGGCACCACGCCCACCAGCAGATCGGCATGCCGTGCAATGTCCACCGTATCGGTCACGGCGGCACCGTGAAGGCCTTCGTAAAACAGCAGATCGGTGCCGCCATCCACGTCGCTCCACGGCGTGAAGGTGCCCGCATCCTGTTGGTACGTGAGCGCGTCCGCGTCGTCATGCACATAGCGACGAAACTGCCCGGTACCGTTATCGCCGTAGTTGCGAAACAAGGTTTCCAGTTCGACCAGCAGATTCGCTTCGGGACCAAAGTGACTGAAGTTGCGGATGCCGTCGCGTTCGGTTTGCTGCAACGCTTCGCGCATCCCTTTACGGTCGAAGCGATGAAACGCATCGCCTTCGACGATTTGCGCATTGATCCGTTCTCGACGAAAGATATGCGTGAAACTTTTCATGACCGTCGTCGTGCCAGCGCCGCTGGAACCCGTGACGGCAACGATCGGGTGTTTGACTGACATACGCGTGTCTCCCTGAATAATTATTCCCGGTGTGCGCATGCATGCGTTTTAGTCATGCGAGCATGGATCGAATCCGTCAGACCGGCGCCTCCGGCAAAAACAGCGAGCGCTCGTTGAAAAGCGGCGACGTATACGGCTTGTCCGCGCCGCGATCGTATTCGTCGTGATAACGGCGAATCCGCACCACTTCGTTCTTCGATCCGAGAATCACCGGTACACGCTGGTGCAAACGCTCGGGCACGACATCGAGAATCCGCTCACGACCCGTGATCGCACATCCGCCCGCCTGTTCGATCAGAAAGCTCATCGGGCTCGCTTCGTACAGCAGACGCAGTCTCCCTTCCATTTCCGGCGTCTTGAAGTCGCGTGGATACATAAAGACGCCGCCGCGCATCAGGATGCGATGTACTTCCGCAACCATCGATGCGATCCAGCGCATATTGAAGTCGCGCGCGCGGCACCCGCTGCGGCCGTCCTTGCACTCCTGCACGTAACGCCGCACCGGCGGCTCCCAGAAACGCTCGTTCGATGCGTTGATTGCGAACTCGCCACTGTCTTCGGGAATGCGGATATCGGAATGCGTCAGCACGAAGTTGCCGACGTCACGTTCCAGCGTAAAGCCATGCGTGCCGTTTCCGACCGACAGCACCAGCATCGTCGCCGGGCCATAGATCGCATAACCGGCCGCGACCTGCTCGTGCCCGGCCCGCAGGAATGCCGTGTCGACGCTCGCTGCGTCGGGCGCGTCACGATTCACGCGCAGCACGGAGAAGATCGATCCGACCACGCCGTTGATGTCGATATTCGACGAGCCGTCGAGCGGGTCGAAGGCAAGCAGGTAATCACCGCGCGGGTAAGCGGCCGGAATCGCGTAGACATCGTCCATCTCTTCCGACACCATGCCCGCCAGCAAGCCATCCCACTCGCAATGCTGCACGAAGATATCGTTGGTCACGATATCGAGCGTCTTCTGTTCCTCGCCGTGCGTATTGACGGTGTGCGCCGAGCCGTAGTGACCGCCGAGCGCGCCTTTGGTCAGTGCGGCGGAGATCGTCTTGATCGATGCCGCCACATCGACCAGCAGTGCAGACAGGCCGCTCGTCGATACGGTAGAGGGCTGACGATCGAGTGTGTCGATCAGAAACTTCGAGAGGGTGGTGCGTCCGTCCTGCATGGCGGTCTCCTGAGATGACTATCGAATCGGGTCTGGCGGCGGCGTGTCGTTGAACACACGGCTCGCGCGAATATCGATGGCGGACAGCAGCGTCAGCGCAGCTGCGTCGGTGGGCATGGCGCCGTTCAATGCGTCGTCGAACAGACGGCTCGCCTGGCGCAACCGCGCGCGGTCGAGTGCATTTCGCACCGAACGCGCGTTGGCAAAATTCGGGAGTTGAATGCGGCGCGACAGATAGTGAGCGAAAACGCCGCGCGCATCGTCGTCGAAACGGTAATGCATCGAGTCGAGCATCCGCTCCGCGATGTCGAGCAGTTCGGCGGCACCGTAGTCGGGGAAAGTGATGTGATGCGCAATGCGCGAACGAAAGCCCGGATTGCTCTCGAAAAGCGTATCCATCCGCGCTTCATAGCCCGCGAGGATCACGACCAGATCGTCACGCTGGTTTTCCATGATCTGCAGCAGGATTTCGATCGCTTCCTGACCGTAGTCACGCTCGTTTTCCGGGCGATACAGGTAATACGCTTCGTCGATAAACAACACGCCGCCCATCGCGCGCTTCAGCACCTCTCGCGTTTTCGGCGCCGTATGGCCGATGTATTGCCCGACCAGGTCGTCGCGCGTGACCGACACGAGATGATTACGGCGGATATAACCAAGCCGGTGCAGCACTTCCGCCATACGGAGCGCGACCGTCGTTTTCCCAGTGCCTGGATTGCCCGAGAAACACATGTGGAGCGTGGGTGCGCCGCTCGCGATACCCAAGGTATCGCGAGCCCGTTCAACCAGCAGGTGAGCCGCAATCTCGCGGATCCGCGTTTTGACCGGAATCAGCCCGACGAGATCACGATCGAGCTCGGCCAGTACGTCGCCGATACCCGACTCGCGAAACAGCCGCATCAGATCGACGCGCGCATCGGTTGCCATGCTCGCATGCGAATCTTGCATGCGAGCGTCCGTGGCGGCCGGAATATCGAGTATCGCATCGTCGCGCATGGCTTCGCTCCTCGCCGTTCAAGGTGTGTCTCCCGTTCAACCACCGTGCGTATACCGCTGGCCGGACGGTCTGTCGCTCGCGTAACTCCTGATGCTATAACGCTGAATCCTGCCCTCGCCGTCCTGTCTTTCGAGCCTGAAGCCCGGCTCGACATCGGGCCGGTTGACGATGAACGACAACCTCATCGTTTCGAAACCGCGTACCGCGTCGAACGCATTCACCTTGATGTAGTGCTGCGGATTCGCGTCACGGCATGCGTTGACTTCCTGAAGCACACCGGCCGCGTCGTGCAGATCGAACATCGGCAATCCCCACATTTCCCAATACGTGTTGCGAGGATGCGGGTCGTCCGTGTACTCGACCGAACAGGCCCAACCTTGTTGCAACGCGTAGTCGATCTGCAACGTGATCTCGGCGTCGGTCAGTTCCGGTAAAAACGAAAACGTGCCTTGAGTAATACGCATGTCGGCGCTCCTTGCAGGGGGTGATATTCCGAGACTACTGCGGCCGCTCACTAAGCCGCGGTCGGCGTGGCGGCAAAATCCGGCGTGTCGGTGGGCGCATAGTTAAACGTCACGTCGCGCCACGTATCCAGCGCCTGCTTCAACGGTTTGCACCCACGTGCGGCGTTTTCGAGCATGTCGGCCCCTTCGTTCACAATGTCCCGGCCCTCGTTGCGCGCTTTGACAATGGTTTCGAGTGCCACGCGATTCGCCTGCGCACCGGCCTGAATGCCTCCCGGATGTCCGATCGTGCCGCCGCCGAACTGAAGGATCGCGTCGTCGCCGAAGAGATCGATCAACTGGTGCATCTGTCCGGCATGAATGCCCCCTGACGCGACCGGCATGACCTTGCGCAGACTCGCCCAAGGTTGGTCGAAGAACAGACCGCGCGACAGATCGACAGGGTTGTGCGCTTCGCGGCACACGTTGTAATAGCCTTGTACCGAAAGTGGATCGCCTTCGAGCTTGCCGACCGCCGTGCCCGCATGTGCATGATCTACGCCAGCCATGCGCAACCACTTCGCGATCACGCGAAACGAGATGCCATGATTGCGTTGCCGCGTGTAGGTGCCGTGCCCGGCGCGATGCAGATGCAGAATCATGTCGTTGCGCCGGGCCCATTTCGACATCGACTGGATCGCCGTCCATCCGATCACGAGGTCGATCATCACGATGCACGAGCCCAACTGTTTTGCGAATTCCGCGCGCTCATACATGTCTTCCATCGTGCCGGCGGTTACGTTCAGATAGTGTCCTTTGATCTCACCGGTTTCGGCCTGCGCGCGGTTCACCGCTTCCATCGCAAACAGATACCGGTCCCGCCAATGCATGAACGCCTGCGAGTTGATGTTCTCGTCGTCCTTCAGAAAATCGAGTCCGCCTTTGAGGCCTTCGTAGACGACGCGCCCGTAGTTCTTTCCCGATAGACCGAGCTTCGGCTTGACCGTCGCGCCGAGCAAAGGACGCCCGTATTTATCCAGACGCTCGCGCTCGACGATGATGCCGGTCGGCGGCCCCTGAAACGTCTTCAGATAGGCGACGGGAATACGCATGTCTTCGAGGCGCAGCGCTTTTAGCGGCTTGAAACCGAACACATTGCCGATGATCGACGCAGTGAGATTGGCGACCGATCCTTCTTCGAACAGATCCAGTTCGTAAGCGATGTACGCGAAAAATTGCGGCTCCGCTGCGTTGGAGGCCGGCACGGGCTCAACGCGGTACGCCTTCGCGCGATAACGGTCGCATGCGGTCAACCGGTCCGTCCACACCACCGTCCACGTCGCCGTCGACGATTCTCCCGCGACTGCAGCCGCAGCTTCTTCGGGCTCGACACCCGGTTGCGGCGTGATCCGGAACAGCGCAATCACATCGGTATCCGACGGCGTGTAATCCGGCTGCCAGTAGCCCATTTCGCGGTACTTCATCACGCCCGCCGAATAGCGGGAACGCGGATCGGCGGGGTTGCGAAGGGTCGTTGCCGGTTCGATGGCGGCCTTACTGAAGTCGTTCATTGGGGTTTTCCTCAAGAGTGGAAAAACACGCTGCGGTGAGATCAACTCTAGGCCCGTACCCAATGAAACGTAATTCACGAATTTCTTTGCCATCCCTAAGCGATTCTTTAGCTGTCGATCGAAAACGATCGTGCATTGAAATCTGAAGCTCGTATGATGGTGGAACACTTTGCTGCGTTTCTGCGACAGTCGCAGTGGCAAACCGGCAAAGTATCCTGTGTCTGCTTAAGGACGTGTAGTGCGCTTCCTTCCGGCGCTGGTGGCACGACGCTTGCATGGCAGACAGATGCCGACGCAAGGTGGAATCCGGGTTTTTGGCAACCGCACTGCAGAGGCGCCAACCGTTGTTACAACAGTGGAGACATGACTATGGAATGGACAACACCGAGTTACACCGATATGCGTCTTGGTTTCGAAATCACGATGTATATCGCCACCCGTTAATGACGCATCGCGCTGCACAGGCCGCTTTTTAGCGGCTTTGGCGCGCGTCGTCATTGATGTCCGTTAGCATTTCGCCGGCTCGTAGTACGCCGCAGAGACCAGCGTTCCCCGCCATGATTCACGAAACGATCGTCACCACTGCGGCGCGCGATGGCCGGCCCCACATTGCACCGATGGGCGTGCGCTTCGAACAGGAGCGTGCGATCCTCGCGCCGTTCCGGCCTTCCGCGACACTGGACAATATTCTCGCCACTCGCGTGGCCGTGATTAATTTCACCACCGACGTGCGCGTCTTCGCGGGATGCGTAACGGGTCTGCATTGGGATTGGCCCACGCTGCCGGCAAGCCACGTATCGAGTGTCAGACTCGACGGTGCACTGGCTCACACCGAACTCGCCCTCGACGAAGTTCAGGACGACGGTGAGCGCCCGGTGCTACGGATGCGTTGCGTGCACAGCGAGACGCATGCGCCGTTTGGCGGATTCAACCGCGCGCAGGCCGCGGTACTCGAAGGCGCGATTCTCGTCAGCCGTCTGTTCATGCTACCCGCCGACAAGGTGGATCGTGAAATGGCTTATCTGCAGATTGCTATCGACAAAACAGCCGGCGACGCCGAGCGGCTCGCATGGAGCTGGCTCACCGAAGCAATCGCACGACATCGCGCGGCGGTCGTTTCATCGAACACTTCGCATGCGTAAATCCGCTCGACCCGACATTGTCGTCACGTATCTACCGGGAGACTTTCGATGACCGCCATGCTCGCAAGCGTCCGTTCATCCGGCGAAGCATTCGACGCCGCGCAAGCGGGCGCCGAACTGATCGATCTGAAAGAACCGGATCACGGCGCACTCGGCGGTGTTCGCGTCGATGAAATTGCGCGCATCGTACTGGCATTGCGCGCACGTTTTCCAGTCAAACCGATCAGCGCGACAATCGGCGATGTGGCCTCCGATGCATTGGACGAAATCGCCGCGCGGGTGATCAGCGTCGGCGATGCCGGGGTGGACTACATCAAGGTAGGCGTCACGCCCGGCCCGGCAGCGCGACGCTGCCTTGTGCATCTCGCGAGCCTGCCCGGCGCTGTCGTACCGGTTTTGCTATGCGACGACGGTCTCGATCCGTCGCTGGCCGCGTACGCGGCCGGGTTGGGATTTGCCGGGATCATGTTCGATACCGCGACCAAGGACGGCGGCACGCTATTCGATTGCGTCGATGTCGGCACGCTCTCGGAGAGCCTTGCGCAGATTCGCGCGTCCGGTGCGATGAGCGGAGTCGCGGGATCGCTCGGCTGGCAACACCTCGATCAAATCCGTTCGCTTTCGCCGGATTTTGCGGGGTTTCGTACCGCGCTCTGTGCAGGCGGGCGAACGGCACAACTCGATCCGGAGCGTGTCGCGCGTTGGGTGGAAGCACTGCATCGCGCGCCCGAAGAAACATCGGTGGCGGGGCTTGGGTGACTCGACGTTGCCGGTAACTCGCGCCGTTCGCTACGCGACCGGCACGTGCATCAGTCGGTCGCGCATCAACGCAACGTCTTCCTTGTTCAGCAGTTCGACCACGTAGTTCGCGTCTCTGACACTGTCTGCAAATCGCGCGTCGAGCACGCCGGCCGACGTAAGATCGGCGAGTGGCGCGTCCGCATCGAGCGGGCACGATTTGACGACCGTGAGCCGTTCCGCGTTTAACGTACTGGACAACCATGCGGCGAGACTGTCGGAGCTCGTGTCCCAGTTGCTCATTTGATCCGGCGTGTCGCGCATCAATCCCGTCGGCACCCACACCGCAACCTGTCCGTCGCGTAACGCGGTGCGAATCCGGGCCTCGCTCGCGGCAAGGACGAGGTTCGGCAACAGCCCCTGCATCAGAATCGCGTATTGGGTCATCGCGAGCAGACACATGTTATGGGCCGCGAGGTCGTTAAAGCGCCATTCCCGTTGATATTGCCGGACGTCGTCGGCGAAATCGCCGCCGCCGGGGACGATCACCACGCGTCCGCCGCCCAGTTCCCAAAGCTGCGTCAACCACGCACGCAGCAACGGATCGTGACTGAGACTGCCACCGATCTTCACCACCCACATGACAGTCGCCCTCATTTAAGTGTGACGCGATCGACCTGTGCGCGAGGACGCGCGTCAGGCATCCATACTCTCGACGGCCGCCGCGTATTCATGCATGAGCGGTACGCATGACTGACTCATGCGCGCCGCTCATGCAGCCCGATAAAGATGCGCCCGTGGCGTGTGTGCGGCCAGCATCGCCACGGCGACGGCAGGCGCACACGTTGCAATCCATTCCGCGCATTGCGGATCAGCCAACGTTTCTTCGCCGCACAGGGACATCTCGCCCAGCGACGAAATATCGATCATCGCGCAGCGATCGTGCTGCGCAAGATGGGTGACGAGAAAGCGTCCACAACCCGCAGCGACGAGCGGCGCACCCACGAGCGATGGATGTGCATGCCGCACGCGCGCGAGATTCATGTACAGCGTGTCGAGTTGGACCGCACGCCAATGACGTGCAAAATTCCGCCACTCGACTTCGCTCGCGTCGGCGGCATCGCGTCCAATCATGCGTGCCAGCCGCGCGCAGCTCGCCGCCATCGTCTTCGGTCCGTTGTCCGCGCTGGGATGCTGGTCGTGCGGCGGCCACAATTCGCCCGTGAGCCGATAGACGTCGGCCGTGGTTGCAAACCACTCGTTCATCACATTGGTCGTGCGGTTACGAAACACGATACGGTGTGCGACACCGCATAGCGGCGTTCGCACCACGCCTTGATAAACGAGTTCGCCGTGGATCAACCGATCCGCGTCGTTACCGCCAATTGCCGCGACCCACCCTCTTACGATGGGAATGATGTCCGTGGTCGTGCTGCCGATATCGATCAGCAATGCATCGTGGACGCAGCTTGCCACCCAGCTGGCGGTCGCAAGCCAGTTCGCGGACGCGATCTCGTGCCACGCGGCTGCGCAAGCCGACGCGTCGAACCAGCGTCCGCCGCCGAAAAACATCAAACGTCCGTGCAGTTTCGATGCAAGCGCGTTTGCGATAGCGCGCACACCGTCGGCGCGATCGGCGAACAGATCGACCATTTCGCCGGTCATCGTGACGGCATGAGACGCGCCTGCGCTGCGCGCGTCGGGCCAGCGATCGAGCACCGCATCTATCGACTGATGCAACTGATCGAGACCTTGCCACAAGCGACACGGCCACTGCGCGACATCGATCAGCGCGCCGGTGCGATCGACCTTCGACACCTTCAGATGCGCGCCGCCCACGTCCCAGCCGAAGACGGGCATGCCGACATCCGTGCCTGACATTCCCGACGCATGCGTGACAGCCGATCCATGCGTTGACGTCATGGCAACGCTCCGCCGCTCAAGCAATCGCCGGACGGCTTCGGCACATGGGGCCGCGCGCCGAAGCCGGAAACGCCGTGCGCGGTCAGCAACGAGGACGCGAGATTACGGCCAAGCCGTGCTGAAAGCTCCACATAGGCTGCGGTCAAGCGAGGATTGACTTCGATCACGACCGGGCCGCGTCGCGGATGCCAGACCAGATCGACGCCCACGAAGCCACGCAAGCCCGGCAGTGCCGCGACGATATCCTGCGTCAACGTTTCGAGCACCCGGCCCTGGTCACTATCACGTGAAATCTGGTCGACATCGACGCCACTGAATTCAACGACGTGCGCTGGACGCGACGAACCGGCTGCGTCGGGAATGCCTATCCGCTGGCGATTGATGCTGACGAGTTCAGCCTGCCCGTAGCCCGCGATCAGCGACAAGCTCAGCGGTTCGCCCTCCACCCACGCCTGCAATACCGGGTCGCGCCCGGCCGCTTCGCGCGCGGTGTACTCCGCGCACGCATCGTCGAGCCGCTCGTAGACGAACGTATCGAGGCCACCCGCGCCGTCGTCCGGCTTGACGACCCAGCGCGTCGCGTCGTCTGCGGCCGCGCTGGACACGCAAATGCCCGGCGGCAATGCAGGCGTCACCGCAATGCCATGCGCGGCCAGGCAGGCGGCCGTCGCGCGCTTGCTGGATGCAATGCGAATCGCATCGCGCCGGCAGCCGAGCCAGCACACATCGCCGACGACATCGTGCAGTTGCAACAGCAAGCCGTCGCACTCCGGCGCAATCACGCATGTGTAATCATGCTCATGCGCGATGCGCGCGACAAACGCACTCAGGATCTCGCCGGGACGCGCAACGGATTGCACCGGAACCGTGGTCGCATGCGCTGCGCGCATGGCAGGCGAGCGCTCGAAACGCGAACTCGCGTACGTGACCTGCACGCCGTCCAGTTCGCAGAGATCGGCGGTCAGCGCGTCGCGCATCGCGCGTCCTTCGACGATCAACGCGCTCAGGTCGGCCAGACTGCCGATCCCCGCCACCTCGGGATCGATGCCGCCGCCGGATAGATACTCGTAGACGAATAGCTTGATCAAGGAAAGTCATCCATGCAGGTGATACCGGTTCTCGATCTGCTCGACAATCACGCCGTCAGGGCCGTGCGCGGCGAGCGCGCTAGTTACCGACCTATCCAGTCGAGCCTCTGCGCGACCAGCGATCCGCTCGTCGTCGCTCGTGCGCTCCTTGCAGCAACCGGTGCGCGGATGCTCTATATCGCGGACCTCGGCGCGATCGTCGAACGGCGCGCGCATATCGACGTGCTTGCCCGACTGTGCATCGCGCTCGGCGAACCCGCCGCGTCGCCCACGACGCCCGTTGAAATCTGGCTCGACGCCGGGTTCGCCGATCTCGCATCCATGCATGCGCTTTTCGCATGCGTCGCAGATCGCGTGCAGCAGCGCATGCGCGACCGCATCGCCACGCCGGACTGTCGGGCGGCCTCGCTCGTGCCGGTGTTCGGCTCGGAGTCGCTCGACGACATCGACGCACCGCGCGCCGCCGAATCGTCGGGCTTGCGCCCGGTACTGTCGCTCGATCACCGGGGCGGTCAACTGCTCGCTACTGACGTCGCGCATCGTGCCGCACTCCTCGATTCCACTCACGCGTGGCCGTCCCGGTTGATTGCAATGACACTCGATCAGGTCGGCGCGTACGAAGGACCGGATCTCGCTCTGCTCTCCACACTGCGCGCACGCGCCGGCAACCGGTCCGTGATCGGCGCCGGCGGTATCCGCAACGACGACGATCTTCACCGCGCCACGCAAAGCGGCGCGACCGCGTGGCTCGTCGCATCCGCCGTCCACGACGGCCGCCTCAACCTGTCTGCCGGATCGTGACGCGCTGCGGCTTGCCCAGTCCGGCTGAACACAATATCCATGCCAACGTACCCCGTCGTGTGCGACTCGTGATTCAGGGACACGTCGGGCATGGGTCGGTGCTGGCAAGTGACACAGTGTTTCAGCGCGACGCACATTCTGTGCTGCGTTTTCGCGGTTCATCGCGGGTTGCCATGCATGCGCGAGACGCATGCGAGAGGCACAGCCTTGCTGCGCCTCTCGCATGCAGACCGGCATGGTCCTTGCTCAAACGCCGCGCATGCACAGCGCATCCACCCAGTCATCCAGCACGACCGACACCGACTCGCCCGTATCCATCACGGACGACTGGACCTGTCCATTCTGTCCGCTCCTGTGCGACGACATCGCGGCTCACATCGACACCCGCGACGCGGTCAGTGCGCCCGACGTAGACTGCCCTCGCCTGCGCGCTGCGCTGATCCAGTGTGGCGTCGGTGATTCCGGCGCGCTGCCGTCGATCGACGGCAATGCCGTCGATCTCGACGCGGCGCTCTCGCGTGCGGCCGACTTACTCGCGCAATCACGCAGGCCGTTGTTCAGCGGGCTGTGCATGGACATCGCCGCGGCGCGGGCGCTTTATCCGCTCGCCGCCGCCTGCGGCGCGGTGCTCGATCATCTGCATGGCGACACGCTGGCTGCATCGACGCTCGCGCTGCAAGACCGTGGCGCGTTCTTCACGACGCTATCCGAGGCGCGTTCACGCGCCGATCTGATCATCGTGATCGGCTGTCGGCCGTCGGCGCGCTATCCCCGCGTTTACGAGCGGCTTTTTAGCGGTAATGGCCAAAAGCGGAAGGTCTGCTTCGTCGGATGCGAGACCGATCCGGCAATCTCCACGTCGCACATATCTCAGGCGTCGCAACCGTCGCATGCGTCCACGGAATGCGAGACCTTGGCGACGCATGCAAACCTGTTCGATCTGCTCGCGTCATGGTCGATGCTGCTCGACGGCCGTCGCGTAGACAAACTCATCGAGCCGGAACTCGTGCGCCTGAACGCCGCCATCGACGCAGCGCGCTATACCGCCTTCGTCTACGAACCGGCCACATTTCCCGGCTCACAAGCGGCGCTGTTGATCGAAGCGCTGAACCGGATCATCAAGGCCGTGAACCGAACTACTCGCGCGGGCGGCCTCGCGCTCGGCGGCGACGATGGCGCGTTGAGCGTCAACCAGACCATCACGTGGCTATCGGGTTTTCCGCTACGCACGCGAGTCGCGCGTGCGGCACGCCCGGCAGACCAACCGCCGCTGGAATACGACCCGTATCGATATGCGACCGCTCGCATGCTTGCAGCGCATGAGTCGGATGCGCTGCTGTGGGTGAGCAGTTTCGGCGCGCAGCCGTTGCCGTCTTCGCTCGACGCCGACGTGCCTGCGATCATCCTGGGCCATCCGGCGATGTCGGCGGGTGCGTCGGGCGGCCGCGCGGCGCCGACGGTGTACATCCCCGTCGCAACGCCCGGCGTCGATAGCGATGGCCACCTGTTCCGGCTCGATGCGTCGGTCGTCGCGCCGCTCCGTGCGGCTCGCGCGACTGCACTGCCTACCGTGGCGCGCGTCGCCGCGTTGCTTGCCGGACGGGTGGAAAGTGCGTTGCGGGGCCCGCAATGAGCATCGCGCGGCTCAGGGGCGGCATCGTCTACGACCCCGCCAACGGTGTGAATGGCGAACGGCGCGATCTCTATATCCGCGACGGCCGGCTGGTCGCGCAGCGCCCGGATGACGCGCCGCCCGCCGCCGATCGCGACTACGACGCGAGCGGGATGATCGTCATGGCCGGCGGCATCGATTTGCACTCGCATATTGGCGGCGGCAAGACCAACCTGTCGCGGCTGCTCTTGCCCGAGGACCACCGCGCGGATCCGCTCCGCGATGCCCGCTATGAAGCCGTACAGGATGCGCAGGGCCGTTATCTCCGGCTGCCCTCGTGCGGCGTCTGTACGCCCGGCACGCTCGCGACCGGCTACCGTTACGCGGAAATGGGCTACACCGCAGCGTTCGAGCCCGCGATGATCGCGTCGAATGCGCGACATGCGCACCTCGAAATGGGCGACACGCCGATCATCGATCACGGCGCATACGTGATGCTCGGCAACGACGAACTCTTTCTGCAGATGCTCGCGGCGCGCGATAGTGAAGAACGGTTGCGCGATTACGTCGGCTGGACGATTCATGCCAGCAAGGCGCTCGGCGTGAAAGTGGTCAATCCGGGCGGCATTTCGGCGTTCAAATTCAATCAGCGCTCGCTCGATATCGACGAAGCGCACGTGCATTACGGCATCACGCCGCGCGACGTACTGCGCTCGCTGACGCACGCGTTGACCGAGTTGCGCGTGCCGCATCCGTTGCATGTGCATGCGAGCAATCTCGGCGTGCCGGGCAATATCGCATCGACCATCGCCACGATGGATGCGGCGGAAGGCCTGCCGATCCATTTGACCCATATCCAGTTTCATAGCTACGGCACAGAGGGGCAGCGCAAGTTCTCATCGGGCGCGGCGCAAATCGCCGAGGCAGTCAACGCGCGGCCGAACGTGTCGGTCGATGTGGGACAGATCATCTTCGGACAAACCGTCACGGCATCCGGCGACACGATGATGCAGTTCCGGAACACACCGCTTGCGCAGCCCAGAAAATGGATCGTCGGCGATATCGAATGTGACGCGGGTTGCGGGATCGTACCGTTCCGGTATCGCGAACAAAGTTATGTGAATGCGCTGCAATGGATCATCGGGCTCGAAATTTTTCTGCTGATTGACGATCCGTGGCGCGTATCGATGACCACGGATCATCCGAACGGCGGACCGTTCACCAGTTACCCTCATCTGATCCGGTTGCTGATGGACAAAACGTTCCGCGACGAGCAACTGGCAACGTTGCATTCCGACGCGCAAGCCGTCAGCGGACTGGCCGGCATACAACGCGAACTGTCGTTGTACGAGGTGGCGATCCTCACGCGCGCCGGTCCGGCGCGCCTGCTCGGATTGACGGATCGCGGGCATCTCGGCGCAGGCGCGGCCGCCGATATCGCCGTGTACCGGGACGATCCGAATCGCGAAAAAATGTTCACCACACCGGCCTACGTGTTCAAGGATGGCGAACTCGTCGCGCGCGACGGCATGCTCGTCGCCACGCCGACTGGCGGTATCCACTTCGTTTCGCCGGATTTCGATCGCAGCATCGAAAAAACGGTTCGTGCGTATAGCGATTCGAACCTCGTCGGCAATCCGCTGCATGTGCCGATCAGCAACGATGAAATTTGCGCCTGCTGCCGCGGCGGAAAACTGCTGCCCGTGGCTTGCCATTCCGTCCGCGCATGACAGCGCCCACGCCATGAAAATTTCGCGCCATGAACCCTAGCGAACCGCCGATGCAAATCAACGGCACGGTGATCGACGATACGTTCGCCGAGGCCTTTCCGATGAAAGCGACGCGGCTGCTGATCACCGCGCACACGCCCGTGTGGGCAAATCACGCTGCATCGTCGATGACCGGGTTCGCGACTTCGGTGATCGGTTGCGGCTGCGAGGCCGGCATCGAACGTATCTTGAGCGCGGACGAAACACCGGACGGACGGCCCGGCGTGGCCGTGTTGCTGTTTGCGGTGTCGTCGAAAGAACTGGCGAAGCAGATCGAGCGTCGCGTCGGCCAGTGCGTGCTGACATGCCCGACCACCGCAATCTATGGCGGTATCGACGCGCAGACGAGCCGTGCGCCGCTCTCCGACCGCGCGCGCATGGGCGCAAGCCTGCGGTTTTTCGGCGACGGCTGGCAGATTTCGAAGATGCTCGGAGAGACGCGCTACTGGCGCGTCCCGGTCATGGACGGCGAGTTTGTTTGCGAAGACACTGCGCTGACGGTGAAAGCGGTGGGCGGCGGCAACCTGCTGCTGCTCGCGCGCGACACCGATTCCGCGCTCGCCGTCGCCGAAGCCGCCGCGACCGCGATGCGCGCGCTGCCGAATGTGATCATGCCGTTTCCGGGCGGTGTCGTGCGCTCAGGATCGAAGATCGGCTCGAAATATGCAGGCGCAACGGCATCGACCAACGATGCTTTCTGTCCGACGCTCACCGGGCTGTCGCGCAACAGCGAACTGACTGCGGAGGTGGGTTGCGTGCTGGAAATCGTGATCGACGGATTGACCGGCGACGACGTCGGCGCTGCGATGCGAGCCGGTATCGCGGCGGCCACGGCGCGCGGTCATGCAGCGGGCGTGTTGCGCATTTCAGCGGGAAATTACGGCGGCAAACTCGGTCCGTATCACTTTCATCTTCGCGATCTTGCCGACGGCGCAAAGCCGGTCCCGACATGAGCGCGCTGACATTGACCGTCAGACACACACCGGGTTTCCGGGTGGACGCGGCGCGCCTGCAACCGGCGGCACTCGCGGCGCTCGATCTCGCCAGCGTCGATCGTATTCTGCTGCCCGCAGGCAACGAAATATGCGCGCTGGCCGACATCTTCGACGTATCGCGCGACGACAGCGCCGTCCCGGCACTGACCATCGACGGCGACGTGCGATGGCTCGACCATATCGGCGCGCAACTCGCCGAAGGCAGCATCGTCGTACGCGGATCGTGCGGCGATTACTGCGGGTTCCAGATGTCAGGCGGCACGCTCGACGTCACGGGCAACGCGGGACGCTTTACCGGCTGCGAAATGCGCGGCGGGCGGCTCACGGTCAGAGGTGCGAGCGGCGATTTCGTCGCGGGCGCACTGCCCGGCAATATGGAAGGCATGACAGGCGGCACGCTGACGGTGCATGGCAACGTCGGCGCCCGGCTTGGCGACAGGATGCGGCGCGGCCTCGTGCTGGTGGGTGGTGATGCCGGTGAATGCGCGGCGTCGCGCGTTGTTGCCGGCACCATCGGCATCGCGGGACGGGTCGGTCCGAACTACGGATACGGCATGCGGCGCGGCAGCGTGCTGCTGCTGCAACCGCCCGACGAGATTCCGGTTTCGTTCGCCGAGGGCGGTCGTGGGTTCGGCGTGTTCTGGTCGCTCCTGCTGCGCTCGTTTTCCGCTGAAATCGCGCCCTTTTCGGCCTTGCGTCGCGATCTGCTGCCGCGCCGCCTTGCGGGCGATCTCGCCGTCGATGGCCGCGGCGAGTTGTTCATCGTCGGCTGAGGCGATTCATGCGATCCATGCGTGTCGTGCATGCATGCGCGAAACGCATGGATCGCGAAAAGCCCCTGGGTAATACCGGATAGCTTGATCGCGTCGACAGGATCAAACAGGAAACCGGTAGTCCGCGCGGCAACGTGTCATCCGCGTCGGGAAGACACAAGGAGACGAACATGAATACCGTGCAAACACACCGGGCCGCGTCTCATGTCACCGACGCGCAGCAGCGTTTCGCGCCATCGCTGATCCTGTTGCACTGGGTGATCGCCCTCGCGATCCTCGCGATGCTCGGCATCGGTCTTTATATGGTCGGATTGCCTAGAGGTTTGCCGTTCAAGGCCGCGCTGATCAACTTCCACAAGTCGCTTGGAATGACGGTTTTCCTGCTGGTGCTTGTCCGCATTGTGGTGCGCCTGGTCGTCGGTAGACCCGCCATGCCGCCGATGCGAGCGTGGCAACGCGCCGCCGCGCGCATCACGCAGGTTCTTTTATACGTCGCGATGATTGCGATGCCGCTGACCGGCTATCTCGGTTCGTCGTTCAACACCTACGGCACGCGTTTCTGGGGCGTATTGCTGCCCAAGTGGGGATGGGACGATAAAGGGCTGCGCGAACTGTTTTTCGGCATCCATGAAATTTGCGCATGGATCATGATCGCACTGGTTGCGTTGCACGTGGCGGGCGCGTTGAAGCACCAGTTGATCGATCGCGACGGATTGTTGTCGAGGATCACATGATCCCGACCGGCAACGCGGCCAGTTACGGAGAGCGTCGATGAAAATTCGTGTGCTGGGATCGGCGGCGGGCGGCGGTTTTCCGCAGTGGAACTGCAACTGCCGCAATTGCGACGGCGTCCGGCGCGGCACGCTGAAAGCGACGCCGCGCACGCAGTCGTCGATTGTGGTCAGCGGCAATGGCGAGGACTGGCTTCTGGTCAACGCGTCGCCGGACATTCTCGCGCAGATCGCCGCGCACCCGGTGCTTCAACCGGCACGGCGCGTGCGGGACAGCGGCATCGCCGCCGTGCTGACGATCGATGCGCAGATCGACCACGTCACCGGTCTGTTGATGCTGCGCGAGCGCAGTACGCCGCTACCGCTCTACACCACCGACGTCGTCTGGGACGATCTGAGCAGCGGATTTCCCGTCACGTCGATCCTGTCGCATTACTGCGGCGTCGAACGTCACGGCGTGCCGCTGAACGGCGAACCGTTTGCGATTTCCGCATTGAACGGCGTGCAGGTCGAAGCCGTGCCGCTGACGAGCAAGGCACCCCCCTATTCGCCGCATCGTCATGCGCCGCAAAGGGGCGATAACCTCGGCCTGGTGTTTATCGACCCAGCGTCCGGCACGCGCGCGTTCTACGCGCCCGGACTCGGTGCAATCGAGCCGGACGTGCTTGCTGCGATGAAAAGTGCCGATCTCCTGCTGATCGACGGCACCTGCTGGACCGACGACGAAATGATCGGGCTCGGCCTGTCGCAGAAAACCGCTGCGGATATGGGGCATCTCGCGCAAACCGGCGCTGGCGGCATGATCGAAATGCTCGACTCACTGACGCGGCCCGGCGTGCGCAAAGTGCTTATTCACATCAACAATACGAACCCGATTCTCGTCGAGGACGGGCCCGAGCGACGCATGCTCGCGGAACATGGCATCGAGGTTGCATACGATGGCATGGCATTCGACTTCGGCGCATGAACAGGCGGCCACCGTGAACGATTCGACACCGATTCCCACTTCCGCAGCGACGCACGGCCGCCCCGACGGGACGCTGCCGACGGTCGCCCCGCCATTGTGGTTACTCGCGGAATTGACGTATCGGTGTCCGTTGCACTGCGTGTTCTGCTACAACCCGACCAACTACGCCGCGCACAAGAACGAGTTGACCACCGCGCAATGGATCGCGGCGTTGCAACAGGCGCGCGCACTCGGCGCGGCGCAACTCGGATTTTCAGGCGGAGAACCGCTGCTGCGCGACGACCTCGAAACGCTGGTCGCACACGCGCGGAAACTCGGTTTTTACACGAACCTGATCACGTCGGGGATCGGCTTGACCGATACGCGACTCGACGCATTGCAGGCCGCCGGACTCGATCATATCCAGCTCTCGTTTCAGGACTCGACGCAGGAACTCAACGACTTTCTCAGCAGCACACGCACATTCGACCTGAAAAAACGCGTTGCGGCATCGATCCGCTCGCATGGCTTTCCGATGGTGCTCAATTGCGTGCTGCATCGATACAACCTGCCGCATGTCGACAAGATCATCGACATGGCGCTCGACATGGGCGCTGAATATCTGGAACTCGCGAACACGCAGTACTACGGCTGGGCGCATGCGAATCGCGCACAACTGATGCCGACCGCCGATCAGCTGCGTGAAGCGGAATCGGTCGTGAACCAGTACCGTCAGCGCATCGGCAATCGCTGCACGATCTATTTCGTGGTGCCCGATTACTTCGAAACGCGACCCAAGCGTTGCATGAACGGTTGGGGATCGGTGTTCCTCGGCATCGCACCGGATGGCGCGGCGCTGCCGTGTCACACCGCGCGCTCGCTGCCCGGCCTGACCTTTCCGAATGTGATCGATACGCCGCTGCGCGAGATCTGGTACGACAGCGACGCATTCAACCGGTTTCGCGGTCATAGCTGGATGAAAGAGCCTTGCCGCAGTTGCGATGAGCGCTTCAACGACCTCGGCGGCTGTCGATGCCAGGCGTATCTGCTGACCGGCGACCCCGCGAACGCGGACCCGGTATGCGACAAATCGCCGGAGCATGAACGTGTGATTCAGGTCGTACGCGCCGCCGCCGAACGAACCGACGACCGAACCACCGAACACCCGGTGCTGTTTCGCAGCGACGCGAACTCACGTCGCTTCATCGCGCAACCCGGCCAGCCCGCCACCGAAGAACCGCTGCGGAACGGACCAGGAGTACGCATATGACCACGGCCGATATCTCCGTCCTGCTCGTCGACGATCATGCGGTCGTACGCGAAGGTTATCGTCGCCTGCTCGAACTGAGCCCGGATGTGCGCGTCGCGGGCGAAGCCGGCGATGCGGCGCAGGCGTATCAGCGCTTTTGCGCGCTGCAACCCGATGTGGTGGTGATGGATCTCGCACTGCCCGGCGCGAGCGGCATCGAAGCGATGCGGCGGATGCTGGCGCGTGAACCCGACGCGCACGTGCTGATTTTCAGCGTTCACGAGGAAACGATTTTCGTGCGGCGGGCGCTCGATGCGGGCGCGCGCGGCTATGTGACCAAAGCGAGCGCGCCCGATGTTCTGGTCGAAGCGGTGCGCTCGGTGGCGAAGCGGATGTGCTATCTCAGCCCCGATGTTTCGCAGGCGCTCGCGCTGCGGGCGAGTTTCCAGGAAGGGCCGCCCGGACGGCAACTGTCGGCGCGGGAATTCGAAGTGTTGAGGCTACTGGTGCAAGGCTATACGTTGCCCAGCATCGCGGAACGGCTTGGCCTCAGCCAGAAAACCGTCGCCAATCACCAGTCGGTGATCCGTCAGAAGTTCGGTGCGGACAACGGAGTTCAACTCGCGCAGATGGCCAATCGGCTCGGCCTGCATTCTGGCGATTCGGGCACTACGACGCCCAACGAGGGGTTCACACCGTTTGGCTCGCTGGGGACGGGAAGCCCGGCGTAGCGGCCGTGCCCAACCTGCGTGTCGGTACGCGCGCGCAGAACAGAAACCCGCGACCGGGCTCGCTTGCGATGTGAAATTCGCCGCCCAGCGCCTCGACGCGTTCGCGCATTCCGATCAAACCCAAACCCTCGCGCGGCTGCGCCAGATCGACGCCGGGGCCGTCGTCGGTCATCGTGACGACGATCTCGCCGGGTTCGCCCGACTCGTCGCGCGCCCGCACCAGATAGATTTCGACGCGCGCCTGCCGCGCGAATTTGGAAATGTTGGTCAGGCCTTCCTGCACCAGACGATACAGCGTGATGTTTTGCGCGTCGGTGAGCGTCGAGAAATCGCCATCCACATTCAGCGCGAAGCTTGCATGCGGCAAACGCTCACGCCAGCCATCGACGCAATGTTCGAGCGCGCCCGGCAAACCGAACTCGTCGAGTCCGCTCGGACGAAGCCGCCGGATCATCCCGCCGATCGCCCGATACACATGCTGCGCGCACTGCATCAGCGCAAGCGACAGGCGATGCACTTCCGGCGCATCGCTTGCGGACAGATCGCGAATACGGGCAGCGTCGAGCGACATCGCATTCAGGTACTGCCCCAACTCATCATGCAATTCGCGCGCGAGGTGCCGCCGCTCATTTTCCTGCGCGTCGATCAGTTGCGTCGCGAGACGGCGGTTTTCCGCGAGCAGGCGTTCGGCCTGCTGCTCCAGCGCGCGGCGGCGCACTACTTCCCGTTGCGATTCCCGATAACGCCGCCACGCGAACCACGCGAGGCCGCTGGCCAGCACGCATAAAGTGGGCGGCAACTCGTCGAGCTGAAAACGTTCCGCGCCGCGTGTCACCTGGTACGCGAGTTCGCCGAAGTCGAACGTGATGCAGGCCGCCGCCGCGCCCAGCGTGGACCCGGCCACGACCAGCAGGTCGCGCAGCACGGTCGGGGGTCTCGCCTGAACATCAGAACCAGTCACGGAATCCGGTCGCATTGCGGCACCTGTCGTTCGCATCGGTCCGCCAGAATCGCATGCGCGGCGGGAATGAATCGGCGTTTGGGAAAGCTTCCCTGTGCGATCGGGAGAACTTCCCGGCTCACTTTCGACTGCCCTGTGCGACGCTATCTCATGCGTCGCATGCGCCACACGCATGCATGACGTACACGCATCCGACGACGATCGCACCATAACGATAGCGACAGTATCGGCAGGAGACAACGATGAAGAGCATGCCGCGCAAAACGCCCGCCAGGCATCCGTTTAAACCCCGTGCAATCCGGCTGTGCGTCGCGACCGCCATCGCGAGCATGAGCGTGTCCGCATGGGCCCAGCAGAGCGGCGCAGCCGCGGCGGATAACTCACCGGCCACACCACCCGCATCGCCGGCGTCGGCCACGGCGGCGGCGTCGCAGGAGTTGCCGTCCATCCTCGTGATCGGCACCACGCCGCTGGTCGGCGTGGGCACACCGCTCGAACGCGTGCCCGCCAACGTGCAGACGTTTCGGGGCCGCGATATCGAGCAGCAGCATCCCGCGACGCTCGGCGATTACTTCGCGCAAAACCTGCCGGGCGTGGATATCGCCGATGCGCAGGGAAATCCGTCGCAACCGGATATCAACTATCGCGGCTTCACCGCATCGCCGTTGCTCGGCACGCCGCAAGGTCTGTCGGTGTTTCTCGACGGCGTGCGGATCAACGAGCCGTTCGGCGACGTCGTGAACTGGGATCTGATTCCGCAGGCCGCGATCGATACGATCCAGTTGATTCCAGGCTCGAATCCGAGCTTCGGGCTGAATACGCTGGGCGGCGCGCTCGCGATCACGACCAGGAACGGCAGTGCGAACCCGGGCGGCGAAGCGGAGGTCAGTTTCGGCTCGTTCGGTCGCAAGACCGCGCAGATCCAGCAAGGTGGCACGATCGGGTCCAATCTCGACTACTACTTCACCGCGAACGTAACCAACGACAACGGCTGGGCCGATCACAATTCGAGCCAGTTGCGTCAGGCATTCGGCAAACTGCGCTACCACGATGCAGACACCACGATCTCGGTGTCGATGGGCGGTGCGGACAACCATCTGAATGGCTCGCAAACCATTCCGCGCTCGTTTCTCGACAATCGCAGCCAGGCGTATACGTTTCCGGACACGAACCAGAACAGCGTCGGATATCTGACGATTGCCGGCGAGCATTATTTCTCGCCGAATGTCGAACTGAGCGGCAACGTGTATTACCGCCATTACCGGAACACGAATATCAGCAGTAACGTGAACGACGATTTCGGCGAAGTCGACGACGACGGCAATATCAACACGACCCAGGCCACCAACGACAAGTCGGTGATTCTCACTGACAGCTACGGCGCGAGTCTGCAACTCACGTTGCTCAACCGGCTGGCCGGGATGGACAACCAGTTGATCATCGGCGCGGCGGGCGACTTCGCGAATTCGCATTTCACGCAAACCTCGCAGGATGCGGAATTCACCGATACGCGCGCGACCGTCGGGATCGGCGACTTCGAGCCGCAAACGGACGCGAAAACCCGCAACCAGACCTATGGCGTGTACTTCGAGAATACGCTGGCATTCAACGAGCAATGGTCGATGACGCTGGCCGGTCGCTACAACTGGTCGAAAGCCGTGATCGCCGACGAGAGCGGCGTGCAACCGCTGCTCGACGGTAATCACACGTTCTCGCGCTTCAATCCGGCGATCGGCGTCAACTGGAATCCGACCGCGTACCTGACCGCGTACGCGACGTACAACGAAGGCATGCGCTCGCCGACCGCGATCGAACTCGCGTGCGCCGACCCCGCCGCGCCCTGCTCGCTGCCCAACGATTTCATCGCCGACCCGTCACTCAAGCCGGTGATTTCGAAGACCTTCGAAGTCGGCGCGCGCGGGAGGATCGGCGCATCGACGACATGGAGCGCGGCGGTCTATAGCACCACGCTCGACGACGATATCCAGTTCGTCAGCAGCGAAGGCGCGGCGAGCACGCTCGGTTATTTCATGAACGTAGGCAAGACCCGCAGGCAAGGTCTGGAACTGGCCGGGCGCAGCCGTTTCGGACCGGTCGCCATCGCGGCCAGCTATAGCTACGTGAATGCGACCTACCGGTCGTCGTGGGATGAAAGCAGCGCGAGCAATTCGAGCGCGGACGGCAATGGCAACATCAGCGTGAAATCCGGCGACCGGATTCCCGGCATTCCCGCCAACACGGTCAAGCTGCGGCTCGACTACACGCCGTTCGCGAAGTGGAATATCGGCACCAACCTGACGTATCGCGGCAGTATTTTCGCGCGCGGCGACGAGAACAATCAGGACGTGAACGGCAGGATCGCCGGCTATTTCCTGATCGATCTGGACACCACGTACAACATCACGAAACAGCTTCAGGTGTTTGCGACCGTCAAGAATCTGCTGAACAAGAAGTACGCGAACTTCGGCATTCTCGGCGAGAACTTCTTCAATGGACCGAACCATACCTTCGACGGCGCGAATCCGGTCAACGAACAGTTTCTCGGCCTTGGCGCGCCGCGCGGCGCATGGATCGGCATGCGGTATGCATGGAAGTAAAGCGGCCGCGCTGCGAGGCTGCAGCGCGGTCCTGGTGCGGTTTTTCCGGCGCGTTCAGCGCGTGTCGATCGAGCCCGCGCTGCGCGGATACGTGACGATGCCCCACGCAAGCGGCAAATCGCCGATCTGCTTCAGCGTCTGGTAGCTGGTTGCGTCGAGCACATAGACCGCGTTCGAGCGTCCGCACGCCATCAGCAGCTTCGAGCCGTCCGGCGTAAAGCTGAAATGCCAGCAACGCTGGCCGACCGGCGCATCGCTGATGTGCTCGTACGTCTTCGCATCGAAAACCTGCAGCGTCTTGTCGCGCGACGCCGCGATCAGCAGACGCTTGCCGGTCGGATCGAACGCGAGGCCGTACGGTCCCATTTTCGTATCGACGGTCTTCACGGTTTTCAGGCTCTTGCCGTCGAGCACGACGAATTTATTGGTGTTTTCGAGCGTGACGACATACTGCTTGCCGTCGGGCGTCGCGCGAATGCCGCGAGGCCGTGAGCCTTTGTCGAGCTTGATCGTGCGAAGCGGCTTGCCGGTTCCGCTGTGATAGACGGACACCGTGTCGTCGCCCTCGTTGGTGACCAGCAGCATCGTGCCGTCCGGCGAGAACTCGACACCTTCGGTTTCGTGTCCGCTCTTGACCGAGTGCAAGACCTTCAAGGTCTTCAGATCCACCACCGCGATTTCGGCCGGCGGTTTGTTCGCGTCGTCGTCATCGTCCTTGCCGCCTGCTCCCGGCGGCCCGCCGGTTTCGCCGGGCTCGTAGGTCACATACGCGTACTTGCCGCGCACGCGCACGAACTCGGGGTTCTGACCGATCTTCACGCGGCGCGTGACCTTGCCCGACGCCGTATCGATTTCCGCGAGATCGGCCGTCTTCTTGTTCGCAACGTAGAGCCGCGTACCGTCCGCATTCAGGCTGAGTCCGCGAGGACCGTCATCGCCTAGCGAAACGGTTCGGGTGAGCGTCATCTGATCCAGATCGATCACGCCGACCCCGGCCGTCTCGCTCGTCACGTATGCGGTCGGCGCGGCCTGCGCGATGCCCGCGTAAGCGACGACGACGGACAGCAGCGCGAGATGCGTAGCCGAATACTTGAAATGCATGGTTGTCTCCAGCGTGTTTTTCGACGTTGTATGGCGTACCGGTTTGGCCTGTCCGCAGGTCAACGCTCAAATTAGCGCATCGGAGGAGCGCTTGACAATGGAGCGCGTCGGGAGAATCTCCCGAATTGCGGCGCGACGCACATGCGGACAACGCGGATAACGCGGATAACGCGGATAACGCGGACGCGAAGCGATCCGGAGACGGCGCCGTCATCGTGACTGTGCATCCTTGTCGGCTTCGAGCAGATCGAGCAACGACTTCGACGCACGACGCCATGACTGATCGGTATTGCCGCGCATATCGACCGAGCGCTGAAACAGCGTCTTTCCGCTGGCGACATCCTCGACACGCAGGTTGATATTGAGGATCAGGTTGCTGATCTTCTGGACCCAGCACAGACCGACACGCTCGACGCCGAGCGCACGACCGATCTCGCGCTCACACCCATTGCAGGCATTCAGGTCTTGCGACGATTGCAGCCGCGCGATCAGCGGCGCGGCCGGCGTGTTGTCGGCGACGCGATACAACCCGCGGCTGGCCAGTTGCGCCCGCAGTTCGCCGCTGATCATCCCGATCCGGACAGCCTGCGTGCGCGTGGTGTCGGCGTCGTTATAGGCCGCGTTGTCGTCGATCAGCGTGCAATCGGGAATCGCGATCGAATGCAACGGACCGCCCGGCGCAACGGCGTGCGCGACCTGTCCGACATCTTCCGCGCGCACGTCAAGCGCCGCGATGACGACGCTGCAACCGACTGCCAGCAGGACGAGTGTGCGGCGCAATCGTGACATGTTCGCGGGTTCGTTTTGGGTTGCGGTTCGGGTCGAGCCGTTCGCCGACGGCCGGGTTTTGCGTAGCGGCTTGCAATTTCCGTGCGTCCCCGCGCCTGATTCGCCGCCAGGGAAAACCTTGAGACCCGCCCGGCCCAATTCCTTTGACCGACTTTCTTTTCGAAACTAAACTCCTTCGAAACGAAAGCACCTTTGGAAAGAGCGGAGACATGCTGGCAAGCAAGAGTTCACTGAAGCGGCGGCTGCAAATCGTCGAGATGGTTCGCAAGCGCGGCGAAGTCTCGGTCGAGGAACTGAGCCAGGCGTTCGACGTCTCCAGCGTGACGATCCGCAGCGATCTGACGTATCTGGAAGAGCAGCGCTATCTGGTGCGCTCGTTCGGCAAGGCCCGCTATCTCGCGCAACGTGCCGATGAAAGCGTGCTGACGCCGCTATCGGATTTCGCAACGCGGAAAGCCGGCGAAATGGCGGTCGCGCGGCTCGCGGCGGATTCGGTCGGCGATTACGCGTCGGTGTTTCTCGGCGCGGGCGAGATCGTCCACAAGCTGCTGCCGCTGCTGTCGGACTGCGCGAATCTTGCGCTGCTGCTCAACGACATCGCGATGGCGCAGACCGCGCAGCGCTTCATCCATTGCGAACTGCAACTGACGGGCGGCCACCTCGACCTGAACAACACCGTGCTGACCGGCCCCGACGCCGAACGCTCGGTCAGCGCGCGCTCGCTCGATCTATGCATCCTCGAAGCGTCCGGACTGGACGCCGACGGCAATCTGTTGTGCGCCGATCCCGGCCTCGCACGCGTGTTCCAGGCCGCTATCGCGACCGCGACGCGCAGCGTGGTGGTCGCGTGGCAGCCGCGTCTGTCCGAACGCGACGGCCATGTGTTCTGCAATCTCGCCGACCTCGACCGCGTCGTGATCGACGACGGCATCGACCCGCCGACGATGGACCTGTTTCCCAGCAAGCAGCTTCACCTACATCGACGCGAAAACGGAATTCTCGAATTCCGGCAAGCCGCGCACTGATCCATTCAAAGGAAGAGACACCATGACGAAGCGCACTTCATTGACGGCGATGCTGTCCACCATCGCGACCGCCACGCTGATGGCGGCATCGCCCGCCGCCCACGCTGCCGACGTGAAAATCGGCGTGTCGCTGCTGACCCAGCAGCATCCGTTCTACGTCGCGCTCGCCGACGCGATGAAACAGGAAGCGGCGAAAGATCACGCACAGCTCGATATTTCGATTGCCAATCAGGACCTGAGCAAGCAGATCGCCGACGTGCAGGACTTCGTGACGCGCAAGGTCGATGTGATCGTGTTGTCGCCGGTCGATTCGAAAGGCGTCAAGGCCGCCGTGCTGACCGCCGAACACGCAGGCATTCCGGTAATCACCGTCGATATTCAGGCGCAAGGCGTCGAAGTCGCGTCGCATATCGCCACGGACAACTATGCAGGCGGTCAGAGCGCGGGCCAGTTGATGTGCAAGGTGCTGGGCGGCAAAGGCAAGGTCGGCATCATCGACTATCCGACGATCCAGTCGGTGATCGATCGCGTGAACGGCTTCAAGAAGGCGCTCGGCGCGTGTCCGGGCGTGCAGGTCGTCGCCGTGCAGCCGGGCATCACGCGCGCCGACGCGTTGAGCGCGGCGCAGAACATGCTGCAGGCGCATCCTGATCTCGACGGCATTTTCGGTTTCGGCGACGATGCGGCGATGGCGGCGGCAGTAGCCGGAAAATCGGCGGGCAACCATGTCAAGGTGATCGGCTTCGACGGGATGCCCGAAGCGCGCGCCGCCGTCGACAAGAATCCGAACTTCGTTGGCGTGATTCGTCAGTATCCGGAAAAGATGGGCGCGCTCGCGGTCGATACCGCCGTCAAGGTCGCGGCCAAACAAACCGTCGCGAAGACGATTCCGGTGACGCCGGGCGTCTATCTGCACGAAAACGCGACGCAAGCCGCGAAATGAACGCGCGCGCCGATGCCCGCCGGGCCGTCCCGGCCTCGCCATTGCCGCCGGCCGGCGCATCGGGCGCAAGCCCGGTCGCGCCGCTGCTCGAACTGCGCGGTATCGCCAAGTCGTTCGGGCCGGTCGAAGCGATCAAGGACGTGTCGCTCAAACTGCGGCGCGGCCGCGTTCACACGCTGCTCGGCGAGAACGGCGCGGGCAAGTCCACGCTGATGAAAATCCTCGCGGGCGTGTATCAGCCGACCCGCGGCGAACTGCTGATGAACGGCACGCCCGTGTCGTTCAGCCGCCCGGCCGACGCGCAGCAGGCCGGCGTGTCGATCATCTATCAGGAACTCAGCCTCGCCGCGAACCTGAGCGTCGCGGAGAACATCTTCGCGGGACACGAGCCGCGCCGCTTCGGCATCGTCGATTTCCGTCAGCTGATGCGCCGCACGCGCGAGCTGCTCGACGAACTCGGCATTCCCGTCGATCCCGCCGCGCCCGTATCGCGCCTGTCGATGGCACAGCGGCAACTGGTCGAAATCGCGAAGGCGCTCAGCCGCGACGCCGATATTGTGATCATGGACGAACCGACTTCGTCGCTGTCGGACCGCGACGCGGACGTGCTGTTCGATATCGTGATGAAGCTGAAGGCGCGCGGCAAGGCGATCGTCTACATCTCGCACCGGATGGACGAGATCATGCGCATCTCCGACGACATTTCGGTGATGCGCGACGGCCGCTATATCACCACCGAAGACAAGGCCGGCACGACCATCGGCGCACTGATCGCGTTGATGGTGGGCCGTGAAATGAACGACGTGTATCCGCGCCGCGCCACGCCGTTCGTCAGGGGCGACGCGCCGCTGCTCGACGTGCGCAACCTGACGCTCGACGGCAAATTCCACGACATTTCGTTCGATGTGCATCCCGGAGAGATCGTCGGCTTTTTCGGCTTGATCGGTGCGGGACGCTCGGACGTGATGAACGCGCTGTTCGGTATCGGACGACCGCAGGGCGACGTCGTCATGCACGGCAAACGCGTGAAACTGCGCTCGCCCGAGAATGCGATTTCGGCCGGCATCGCGTACGTCACCGAAGACCGCAAACACCAGGGTCTGGTGCTGATGCACTCGATCGCGCAGAACGTGACGATGGCGAGCTTCGAGCGCAAAGGCTCGCGCTTCGGAATCTTGCGCAGCCGTTTCGACGACGACGAAACCGCCGCCGCGATCACGCAGATGAACATCAAGGCGCACGGTCCGTATCAACGGGTCGGCGATCTGAGCGGCGGCAACCAGCAGAAAGTCGTGTTTTCGAAATGGCTCGCGCTGAAGCCGAAGCTGCTGATTCTCGATGAGCCCACACGCGGCGTCGATGTCGGCGCGAAATTCGAAATCTATCGTGTGATTCGCGAACTCGCCGCAGCGGGCACGGCCATCGTGCTGGTCTCGTCGGAATTGCCCGAGGCGCTCGCGATGAGCGACCGCCTCGCGGTGATGCGCGAAAAACGGATCGTCAAACAGTTCGACACGGCCGGCCTGACGCCCGAAACCGTGATGTCGTACGCAACGGGAGCCATGCAGTCATGAAATCCACCTCTCTTCAAGCGGACCCGCAAACCGCCAAACGCAGCGCGTCGCCCGCGCATGGCGCGATCTCGCGGCTGTTGCGTCATTACGGCGGGATCGTCTGCGGGTTAATTGCGCTATGCGTGCTGTTCGCGCTGCTGTCGTCGAACTTTCTCGCGATGAACAACCTGCTGAACATCGTGATGCAGGTGTCGATCATCGCGATTCTCGGCTTCGGCATGACCTACGTGCTGCTGCTCGGCGATATCGATCTGTCGGTCGGTGCGGTCATGGCGCTGGTCGGCAGCATTGCCGCGTATGCGATGCAGCACGGCCTGCATCCTGTCGTCGCGGTGTGTGCGGCGATGCTCGCCGGACTCGTCCTCGGCTGGATCAACGGCGCGTTGTCCGCGATGCTGACCATTCCGTCGTTTATCGTCACCGTGGCGACGATGGGCGTGTTTCGCGGCTTCGCCTACATCACGTCGGACGGCCTGCCGATTTCCGTCGACGACGACCGGTTCGCGGCACTCGGCAACGGCACCTTGCTCGGCGTTGCGTTTCCGATCTGGGTGCTCGCCGCGCTGCTGCTGATCAACCACTTCGTGCTGTCGCGCACCGTGTTCGGCCGCAAGGCGTATCTCGCGGGCGGCAATCGTGAAGCGGCGCTGTATTCGGGCATCAACGTGAACCGGTTGCGGATCGGCATTTTCATGATCTCGGGGCTGATGGCGAGCATCGGCGGTGTGCTGATGACGTCGCGTCTCTACTCCGCGCAACCGAACGCCGGCATGGGCTACGAACTCGACGCGATCGCCGCGGCCGTGCTCGGCGGCACCAGCCTGAGCGGCGGCTATGGAACCATCGTCGGCACCTTGATCGGCGCGCTGATCATCGGCGTGATCAACAACGGCATGAACCTGTTGAGCGTCCCCTATTTCTACCAACTCATCGTGAAAGGCGTGGTGATTCTGGTCGCCGTCTGTATCGATGTTCAAACGAAGAAACGCCATGCGTGATCTGGAAAAAACTTCCGCCAAAGCGGACGGCGCCATCCTGACGATGGGCGAAATTCTCGTCGAGATCATGGCCACCGAACGGGGCCAGTCGTTTCGCCGTCCCGGCACGCTGATCGGTCCGTACGCCAGCGGAGCGCCCGCCATTTTCATCGACCAGGTCGCGCATATGGGCAGCCGCTGCGCGATGATCGGTTGCGTCGGCGACGACGATTTCGGCACGCTGAATGTCGACCGTCTGCGCGACGACGGCGTGGATGTATCCGGGATCGCCGTCATCAAGGGCGCGACGACGGGCAGCGCGTTCGTCACCTATCGCGAAGACGGCGAGCGCGACTTCATCTTCAACATCACCAACAGCGCATCGGCGCGTTTTTCGGTCGCCAATATCCGCGACGAACAACTGAAGGATTGCCGCCATTTTCACGTGATGGGTTCGTCGCTGTTCTCGTTTCGCATTATCGAAGCGATGAAGAAGATGATCGAAACGGTCAAGGGACAAGGCGGCACGGTCAGCTTCGATCCGAACATCCGCAAGGAAATGCTGCGGATTCCGGAGATGCGCGAGGCGCTCGATTTTATTCTCGACTACACCGATGTGTTTCTGCCGAGCGGCCATGAAGTGACGCTGCTGGCGAGCGCGAGTTCGGAACGCGGCGCGATCGACGAACTGCTCGAACGCGGCGTACGCGAAGTGGTCGTCAAGCGCGGCAAGGACGGATGCAGCTTTTACGACGGCACGCGCGAGATTCACCTGCCTGCATTCGCGGTGGACGAAATCGATCCGACCGGCGCGGGCGACTGCTTCGGCGCGACTTATATCGCGTGCTGGTCGCAGGGCATGAGCGTCGAACAGTCGTTGCGCTACGCGTGCGCGAGCGGCGCGCGCGCCGTCACCGTGCGCGGCCCGATGGAAGGCACCGCGACACGCGCGGAACTCGAAGCATTCATCGCGAATACGGAGATTCATCATGTCTGACATCGTCGCGCGTCTGTCGAACGGCCATCCGGCCGCGGCCTCGCTAAAGGGAATCTATTCGATCTGTTCCG
This sequence comes from Paraburkholderia sp., assembly GCF_028283785.1. Classification (GTDB taxonomy): domain Bacteria; phylum Pseudomonadota; class Gammaproteobacteria; order Burkholderiales; family Burkholderiaceae; genus Paraburkholderia. The sequence continues at coordinate 250,171 of NZ_JAPWKB010000002.1, forward strand.
CTCATCCGTGGGTGCTGGCCGCCGCGATGGAACAGGCGCGCGACGACGGCACGCCGTTGCTGATCGAATCGACGTCTAACCAGGTCGATCAGTTCGGCGGTTACACCGGCATGAAGCCGGCCGACTTCGTCCGCTTCGTCCACCAGATCGCCGACGACACCGGCTTTCCGCGCGATCACCTGATCCTCGGCGGCGACCATCTCGGACCGAACGCGTGGCGCGCCCTGCCCGCCGACGAAGCGATGACACGCGCCGATGCGTTGATCGACGCGTACGTGTCCGCCGGTTTCACGAAAATCCACCTCGATACCAGCATGGCCTGCGGCGGCGATCCCGAGCGGTTATCGGACAGCGTGGTTGCCGCGCGCGCGTCGCGTTTGTGCGCGGTCGCCGAAGCAGCCGCGGCCCGGCTCGGCAACGGCAAGCCGCCCGTCTACGTGGTCGGCACCGAGGTGCCGGTGCCGGGCGGCGCCAGCGAAACCTTGAATACCGTCGATGTCACGAGCCGCCAGGCGGCGCTCGAAACCGTCGCCGTGCATTGCGACGCATGGCGCGCGCGCAATCTGGACGACGCGTGGCAACGGGTGATCGCGCTGGTCGTGCAGCCGGGTGTCGAATTCGACCACACGAAAGTGATCGACTATCGACCGGCGCTCGCGACCGGTCTGTCGGATGCATTGAAAGACATGCCGGGGATGGTCTTCGAAGCGCACTCGACCGATTATCAAACGCCCGACGCACTCGACGCGCTGGTGCGTGACGGTTTCGCGATTCTGAAAGTGGGTCCGGGCGTCACGTTTGCATTGCGCGAGGCACTCTACGCGCTCGCCGATATCGAAGCCGCGCTGTTGCCGGATCTGCTGCCGCACGACGAGCAGTCGGCATTGCGCGACGTCGTTGAGTCCGTGATGTTGCGTCGTCCGGGTAACTGGGAAAAGTACTATCACGGCGACGCACGCACAACGCGCCTGCTGCGAACCTATAGCTATAGCGACCGCGTCCGCTACTACTGGGCCGACGCGGATATCGACGCGGCCGCGCGCAAGCTGTTGACCAATCTCGCGCGCGTGACGATCCCCGAAAATCTGCTGAGCCAGTTTTTGCCGACCCAGTATTGGGAACTGCGGCGCGGTGTGATCGACGGTTCGCCGGAGAGTATCGTGCGCAGCAAGGTGCGCGAGGTGATCCGCAGTTATGCGCGGGCGTGCGGCGTGAAGTAAGCGCAATGTGAATCCGCAATGCGATTCCGCTCGCGGCGCGGGCATGCAGCGCCCGTCGCCGCGATGCGCGAGTTCAGGTCGCTCTTGCGGACGAGAACAGCGGTCCGAGCTTTTCGCTCAGCCAGTACGAATAGGAGATTTCGATGTTCTCCTGAAGGGCGACGAGCGCTGTGGTCTGATCGATGAACAGCTGGCCTACTTGCGCGACGAGATTGAACTCCTGCTCGACCAGTTTCGACACCGTATTGGCGCCCTTGATCTGCGCACGCTCGCGGTTCAGGCCAGCCCATCCTTCCAGCCAGGTTTGCTGCTGCAACATCAGCCGTTTCACGATCGCCGTCTGCATCTCCAGCAACTCGTTGCAGCGCTGCATATCCATGCCGACCGCGAACAGCTTCGCGGTGTTCAGGCCGTTGGTCGCGCCGCGCACCGCCCAACCGCCCAGCAACGCGGGCGTCTTCATCGCGTCCTGCATCGCCGCGGCGTGGGCTGCGGGCGCGGTGGCCTGCACCGCGTTCGTGGCCGGTATCAGCGACACCGGCGATATCGGTGACGCGGGCGTTACCGTCATCTCGTTCATGCCTGTCTCCTCGTGTACGACGGTCAGCTCTTCAGCCGCCAAGCCGGTCGAGCATTCCGTGAAGCGCCTTGATCTGGATTGCATCGCGCGAGTAGTAATCCGGCTGGTTCGGCTGCTCGCTCGTGTAACCCCACCAGTCCCAGCATCCGTCCGGATTTTGCAGACCGCCGCCATCGGCGCCGGTGGCTTGCGGATAGAGCACGATGATGTTGTTGCTGTCCGCGATTTCGTTGTAGCCGGTCGTCGTGATATAGCGGTTTCCATACGGCGCCTGATTGGCCTGATCGGCGCGGCCGTAGACAAAATTCACGTAACCGTATCCCTGCTTGCAGCCGTGCAACACGATATGCACACGCGCCGGGGAGCCCTGCTCGACCTCGAACGGCACGTACGCATAGCCGAATTCGCTCATGCTCGCGCGTGGACCATCGAAGAACTCGGTTTGATCGAAGCGGATCAAGCGTCCCTTCAGATTCGCCGACGGCGGCGCAAGGTCGTCGTAGATGTGATTCAGAATCCGGTGAGACTGCACGAACTTGCCGCAATTGATATACGGCGGCTGATTCGCGCCGAGCATCGAGTCTTCCGGATTCTCCGTGACGATCGAATGGCCGGCCGCGACGGTGTCGTCGAATGCGATGTCTTCCGACGCCACGCCCAGCAACTCGTAAAACCGTCGCGTGCATTTGACGACATCGGAATAGACGACAGTGTCGTGCGTACCCGTGAACAGATAGACGCGGTCGCCTTTCAGATTCGATAGCGGATCGATCATTCTGTCGCGTTCGGTATCGCGGGCGAGTTGCACGAGTTTCAGCGCGTTCGGACCGGTCTGCGCCGTCAATGGACTCATGCAGATGTATTCGGCGTTTTGAACATACGCGTCTTCTGCGAGCGGCGCGGCGTCACGAAACGACTCGGCGCACCGGAACGGTCCGCCCGCAATCACGCCGACACCCGAAAAACTCGCGGAGTGCGCGAGATGCAACTGAACCGTCATGAACGCGCCCGAAGAAAGTCCGGAAATCGAACTGTCGCCCTTCTGAACGTTGTAAGTGCCGAGTGGCACGATCTTCGAACTGGTGTCGCTTTTCATTGGAAAGCCCCCGTTTGAACAGAACAGCCATGCCGCCTCGCGATAGAACGCCAGGGCAATTTATGACACGCTTATTTCTCTCATCGACGTCGCGACTGACTTCACAAATTGCGGTGCCCTATTGGTATAGGCGACGTTGCGCAGTGCAGCAAGGGGTATTTTTGGCGGCGCCGGTGGCACGGGGCCATGACGACACGAACGCCGGACGAACCGGCGTTCACGCGATGACAATCCAGCGATGGCGATTCAGTCTTGCGCGCGTCGGCCGAAGCGCGACCGGCATGCACTGCGGAAACGTTCCCGCTCTTCCGGCGTCATCGCTTCCCACTTGCGCCAGTCACGCCGTCCGCGCCAGCGACCGTGTCCGCGAAAACCGCCGAACAAAATCCGGCTCAGCACCAGCAACCCGAGCGCATGGGCGAAATCGATCCGCAGCGCGCCGACGAACAACGCAGGCACCACCCAGTTCCACAATGTCATCACCGCCCAACCGAGCACGGCGACACCGACCACCACCAGCAACAGCTTGCCGGCACATCTGATTCGATACATGTTTCCTCGACTCCTTTAGATATCCAGTTCGTCGTACACCACTTGCAACCGGGCCCGCAGATGCAACACCGCGTACCGTTTGCGCGCGAGCAACGTATTCACCGTCACTCCACTCTCGATGGCCATTGCCTTGAACGTGCGGCCTTCCAGTTCATGCGCGATAAACACCTCGCGCTGATTCGCCGGCAACGCATCGAGCGCCTCCTGCAACGCTTCCAGTAATACGGCGCGTGCGTAAAGTGCATCGGGACCGGCATCGTCGGACGGCAGTTCGAGATCGAGCCGGTAGTCGTCGCCGGGGTCATCGCCGTCGTCGGCAAGTGTCGCGAGCGACACTTCCTTCTTCTTGCGAAACCGGTCGATGATCCGGTTGCGGGCGGCCCGAAACAACCAGGCACCGGCCTGTTCGATCGGTGCTGGAAGCCGGTACGCCTGCACGAACTCGTGAAACACGTCCTGAAGAATGTCCTCGGCCTCGAACGGATCGCGAACCCGACGCCGGATAAAATTCACCAGCTTCGAGCGCTCACGCACGACGGTCGCGGCAATATCGCTGTCTCGTTCACTCATCGTGTGTGGGGTGGGCGGCGGTTCCATGGATCTGAAGACGTTTCAGAATCGGGAATATTGTGGCCGGTTCAAGAAATTTCACCGGCCCGTATCGATTCAGCTCACTACGCGCCGGCCAGCGCAACCGCGTCGGCACCGGCCGCGATACGAAGCGGGCTGGACGCATCGTTCACCGCGCGCCACACGGCTTCCGCCACGTCGATCGAATGCGTGATCGCCGACTCCTGCTGCCATTGAGCAAAGACCTGCTGCACGAGCCCGGCGTACGCGTCTGGAAAACCGCCCTGCATTCTTGACCGCGCGTTTTCACCGAAGCGCGTTTCCGGCGCACGTCCCGGCAACACCACCCGCATCCTGACGCCGAATGGTTCGAGTTCCAGCGCGACGGATTCGGAAAACGCGTTGACCGCGGCCTTGCTGGCGGTGTACACGGACAGCAGATGCAACGGCTTCAACGTGACGCTCGACGTGACGTTGACGACCACGCCCGCTTTCCGCTCGCGAAACTGCGGCAGCACCGCCTGCGTCATCGCGATCGTCCCGAGCGTATTGGTTTCGAAGACCTCGCGCGCAACGTCCATCGACGTGCCTTCCAGCGCATTCAGATAGCCGATGCCCGCATTGTTGACCAGCGCATCGATCGGTCCGGCCGCATCGACGGCCTGGCGAATGCTGTCGGGATCGGTGACGTCGAGCGCGATCACGCGCAGCCGGTCCGCGTGCGGCAGCTCGACTTCGCGCGGCGTGCGCATCGTCGCAACGACGTGCCAATCGCGTTCGAGAAAATATCGGGCGGTTTCGAGGCCGAATCCGGATGAGCATCCGGTGATCAAAACGGTTTTCATCACAACTCCTTTAGTGTTTGACGCCCCTCCACGATAAGCGACTGAATCCGGACTCGCTATAATCAACCGTCCACTTTTCATTTGCAGGAGTCCGGCTATGGTCGACCCACTCGCGGAAATCGTCACGCTGCTCCAGCCGGTTCCCACGACGTCGAAGGTGGTGAGCGGCAAGGGTCGCTGGCGGGTTCGCCGCAGCGATGCAGGACAACCGTTCTACGGTGTGATCCTCAGCGGTTCGTCGCGGCTCGTCGCGAACGGACAGGCGCCGGTTCAGCTCCAGCAAGACGACTTCGTGCTGATTCCGGAGACGTTCGACTTCACGATGTCGAGCCTCGAACCACCCGAACCGGCAGACAGCGACCCCGCACCGGTCGCGCAGCCCGGCGGCGGCGTCAGGCTCGGCGATCCCGACGGACCGCCCGACGTGCAGCTTCTGGTCGGACATTGCGCGTTCGGCTCGCCGGATGCGGCGCTGCTCGTGTCGCTGCTTCCGCAACTCGTGCATATTCGCGGCGAGCGCAGACTGACCACCCTCGTCAAACTGGTCCGGGAAGAGTCGCTGGAGCAACGGCCCGCGCGCGACGTCGTGCTCGCGCATCTGCTCGAAGTGCTTTTCATCGAAGCGCTTCGCTCGACGACAACCGCCGCGTCGCCCGGTCTCGTGCGCGGACTCACCGACGCGCGGCTCGCCATCGCGCTACGTCAGATGCACGAAAGTCCGCAGATACCGTGGACGGTGGCGCAACTGGCGCAGGCGGCGGCGCTGTCGCGGTCCGCGTTTTTCGAGCGCTTCAGCCGCGCCGTCGGCGTCGCCCCGATGGAATACCTGTTGTCCTGGCGCATGGCGCTCGCCAAAAATCTGCTGCGCCAGAAAGCCGTCGGCGTCGCGAAAGTGGCCGAACGGGTCGGCTACAGGTCGGCGAGCGCGTTCAGCGTCGCCTTCACGCGCCATGTCGGCTTGCCGCCAACCCAGTACGCACAAGGACTGCTGGACCCGCCGCCCGCCTGACCCGTGCAACCGATCTGCGCCGCCTGAAGCGATCCTCCGCAAGCGCCACGTCACGATCCGTTCTTGTTCATGCCGCTGTGCCAATGGCTATTACCTCATGCCATGATATATTTGCGGCTATGGTCACAATGATTAATATCGTCCGGCGCGGCGCGAGCCGGCGCACGATGCTGCGCGCGCGCCGTCTATGGCTCGACTACGGCGTGTTCTGGCTCGGCGCGGTCGCGGTCGGCCTGATCGCGGTTGCTTATGCACGGCTGATCGACTTCGGCTACGCGGCGTTTCTGAGTTACGAATCGCGCTATCCGTGGTTGCCGCTGCTGACGACACCCGCCGTTAGCGCGATCTGCGTCTGGGCGACGCTGAGGTTCTTTCGCGGCGCGGAAGGCAGCGGCATTCCGCAAGTGATCGCGGCACTGCACGGCCCCGCCGAAATCGCCGGAAAGCTGCTGACCATCCGCATTCTGATCGGCAAGATCCTGCTGTCGTTCGTGGCGATTCTCGGTGGCTTCACGATCGGGCGCGAAGGACCGACCATCCACGTCGGCGCGGCGCTGATGTACAACCTGCGCCGGTTCTATCCGAAGCGCTTCCGCACCATTCAAGGCGCGGGACTCGAACGACGCCTCGCTCTGGCAGGCGCCGCCGCCGGTCTGTCCGCGGCCTTCAACGCGCCGCTGGCCGGCGTCGTGTTCGCCATCGAGGAACTGACGCGCAGCTTCGAGTCGCGCACCAGCGGCGTGCTGATTACCGCGATCATCTTCGCGGGCGTGGTGGCGCTCAGTCTGCAAGGCAACTACACATACTTCGGCACGATCGAAGTCGCCGGACATTTTCCGAACCTGCTGGCCGTCGCGGTCGTGCTGATCGGCGTGATGTCGGGCGTCGCGGGCGGCATCTTCTGCTGGCTGCTGCTCAACACCAAACGCTGGATGCCCGCGCCCGTGCTGAAGTTGCGCGGCGAGCGTCCGGTCGTATTCGGCGCGGTGTGCGGCCTGCTGATCGCGATCGTCGGTGTGGCGTCGGGCGGTCATACGTTCGGCAGCGGCTACCTCGAAGCGCGCAACATGCTCGAAGGTCAGGCGCATATCACCGTGCTGTATCCGCTGCTGAAGATGGCGTCGATGGTCGGCTCGTATCTGCCGGGCGCGCCGGGCGGCCTGTTCGCGCCGTCGCTGGCGATCGGCGCGGGGATCGGCAACGTGCTGCATCTGGTGTTCTCGCAGATGCAGTTGCCGATGCTGATCGCGCTCGGCATGGTCGGCTATCTGGCGGCCGTCACGCAAAGTCCGATCACGGCGTTCGTGATCGTGATCGAAATGATCAACGGCCACGCGCTCGTTATTTCGCTGATGGCGACCGCGTTGATCGCAAGCCGCGTGTCGCGCATTTTCGCGCCGCCGCTCTACGAAGCGCTATCCACGCGCTACCACGCGCCCGCGCACCCGAAGCACTAAGCGCTAAGCGCTTGCGTGGCGCGAGCCGTGAGCGTCGGCCCGATATATGATCGCGCTGACGATGCATCCGCACGTCACTTTCGAAAGCGGGACGACAACGCAATGGCAGCACGCGGCAAATCGTCGGCAGGCATGCCGGCCAAGGAAGATCTGGAAGCGATGTCGATCTTCCGGTATCAGTTGCGCCGGTTTCTGCGATTCTCCGAAGAGGTCGTGCGCGACGAAGGCGTGACCACCTTGCAGTATCAGTTGATGCTGCATGTGCGCGGTTTCGAAGGCCGCGAATGGGCGACTGTCGGCGAACTCGCGGAGCGGCTTCAGGCCGCACCGCACGGCACGGTGGCGCTGGTTTCGCGTTGCGAGACAAGCGGTCTCGTCGAGCGCCGCGCGAGCCGTGCGGATCGCCGCCAGGTGGAAGTTCATCTGACCGCCAAAGGCGAGCAGTGTCTGGCGCGGCTTGCGTCGCTGCATAAGTCGGAAATCGAAGCCTTTGGATGGGTGTTCGACCGCCAGCCCGGTCAGGACGAAAGCGAGGGCTGAGCGGAACGGCGGGAGAAACTCTGCGGTCCGCACGTTGCCGACGGGCCCGCGCAACGCGATCGATCATTCTGTAAGCGAAGCCTGGCGTTTCGACAGCAATCCTCTCTCCATGCAGCATTGTCGATGCTATCGACTGACGCGCGACTTTGGGAAACTCTTCTCATTGTTCAACGATGTCAGGAGTGTCCAATGCAGTCCCGCCTTCCCACTACCGTTTATCTGAGCGCCGACGACGTCATCCGGATCGTGCAGCGCGTCGGTCTTTCACGCTGCATCGCCGGTGTCGCCGCGCGCATCGAGCGTGACTTTCTACGCTGGCCCGAATTCGATAAAAGCGCGCGCGTCGCCTGTCATTCGCGCGACGGCGTGATCGAACTGATGCCGATCGCCGACGCACACGAATTCGCGTTCAAATACGTCAACGGTCATCCGTCCAACACGCGCGCCGGCTTGCCGACCGTCATGGCATTCGGCGTCCTCGCCGATGTCGACACCGGCGCACCGCGTCTGCTATCGGAACTGACACTGACGACCGCGATCCGCACGGCGGCGATGTCGGCGCTCGCGGCCCGCACGCTCGCGCGCCCCGAATGCCGCGTGATGGCGTTGATCGGCAACGGCGCGCAAAGCGAGTTCCAGGCGATCGCGTTCCGCGATCTCGTCGGCATTCGTACGCTGCGCGTGTACGACGTCGATCCCGCCGCTACCGCGAAACTCGTCGCGAATCTCGTGGATCAGCGCCTCGACATCGTCGTATGCAATAGCGCGGCCGACGCGGCGCAAGGCGCGGACATCGTCACCACCGTCACCGCCGACAAGACCAACGCGACGATCCTGCGCGCCGACATGATCGCGCCCGGCATGCATATCAATGCGGTCGGCGGCGATTGTCCGGGCAAGACGGAACTGCACGCGGACGTCCTGACGCGCGGCAACGTGTTCGTCGAGTACGAACCGCAAACGCGTATCGAAGGCGATATCCAGCAGATGGCGGCCGACTTTCCCGTCACGGAACTCTGGCAGGTGCTGGCGGGAACGGCGCCGGGACGCAGCGGCGACGCGGAAGTGACCGTGTTCGATTCGGTCGGCTTTGCGCTGGAGGATTACTCGGCGCTGACCTTTATTCGCGACACAGCTGCCGAACTCGGAATCGGCGACGTCGTCGAACTGATTCCGCACAGCGACGATCCGAAGAACCTGTTCGGCGTGCTCGACAGGCACACGACGAACACCGGACCCGCCGTGTTTGCATAAAACGGCATCGATGGAAACGGCCGCGCATAGGCGGCCGTTCCTAGCGAAAGCTCTTGAGCAGAATGCTCGTTTCGGTATGCCGGATACCTTTGATCAAGCGCACCCGTTCAAGCACTTTCGACAATTCGGCGGGCGAACTCGCGCGCAATTCCGCCCACAGATCCCAGCGCCCGTTGGTGTCGTGCAATGCGACCGCAGCGGGTTCGCCCAGCAGGCTCGCAATCACTTCGTGAGTCTGATTGCCTTCCACCTGAACGCCCATCCACGCGCGAATCTGATCGGGCTCGGCTTCGGGGCGAAGCTTGATCGTATAACCCACGATTACCTGCGCGTCTTCCAGACGGCGCAACCGGTGCGTGATCGTGCCGCGCGCGACGCCGAGTTTTGCGGCCAGGGTCGCGACACTCATCCGCGCGTCGGCACGCATCAGCGCAATCAGTTTTCTATCGATATCGTCCATCTCATGTATCGAAGCCGCCGCCGTCCATGCGGACAGCGGCGGCTTCACCTTCCTCAGTCGGTCAGATAACGTTCGGCCAGCAACGCCCAATAGGCGCTGCCGATCGCGATGTTGTCGTCGTTGAAGTCGTAGCCGGGGTTGTGCACCATGCAGCCGCCGTCGCCCGCGCCGTTACCGATCAGCAGATAGCTGCCCGGGCAATGCTCCAGCATGACCGCGAAGTCCTCGCTGCCGGTCAGCGCCGCGCCTTGCAGCGTCACCCGATCCGCACCGAGCAAGTCGAGCCCGACCGATCGTGCGAACGCAGTCTCAGCCGCCGCGTTGACCAGCACCGGATAGTCGCGCGTGTACCGGATGTCGGCACGCACGCCGAAGCTGTCGGCCTGCGCCGTCACCAGCGAGCGAATCCGCGACTCCAGCAGATCGCGCACGTCGCGATCGAGCGCACGCACGCTCAGTTCGAGCCGCGCGCTGTCCGGAATCACGTTGTTCGCGCTGCCCGCGATCAGCGCGCCGACGGTCACCACGGCCGTCTGCTGCGGATCGACGTTGCGCGACACGATGCTCTGCAAGGCCATGACGATGCTCGCCGCCGCCACCACCGGATCCGATGCGCGATGCGGCATGGCGCCGTGTCCGCCGCGCCCCGTGATGACGATCGTCACGTCGTCGCTGGACGCCATCGCCGGTCCTTCGCGAAACACCAGATGACCTTGCGGCACACCCGGCATGTTGTGCATCGCAAAGACCGCATCGCACGGAAAGCGCTCGAACAGCCCTTCTTCGACCATGATCTTCGCGCCGCCGGGATGCTCTTCGGCAGGCTGGAAAATCAGATGCAAGGTGCCGGAGAACGTGCCATCGGTCGCCAGATAGTGCGCGGCGGCCATCAGCATCGCCGTGTGGCCGTCGTGGCCGCACGCGTGCATCACGCCGTCGTGAACGCTCTGCCACGGATGCCCGGTGCTTTCCTGGATCGGCAATGCATCGAGGTCGGCGCGCAAGCCAAGCCGCTTGCGTCCGCTGCCGCGCGTGAGCGTGGCAACCACGCCGGTCTGCGCGATGCCCCGCGTCACCGCGTAGCCGAGCGCGGTGAGCTGCGCCGCGATCACGTCGGACGTACGCGTTTCGGCGAGGCCCAGTTCGGGATGACGATGCAGGTCGCGGCGCAACGCGATGAAGCGCTCCGCCTGCGCCTGCATTGCGCCGATCAACGGATGATTCATGGCGTCTCCGTCAAAACGCGAACGGCATACGCGCGCGCTGCTCGATCGCGGCACCGGCTGCGAGACACAGATCTTCGCGGAACGCACCGGCGACGATCTGCACCCCGACCGGCACGCCCTCGTGAACGCCCGTCGGCACACTCAGGCCCGGATAATTCAGCGCGGCGATCAGTTTCAGCGGCAACTGTGCATCGAGGATGCGCGACATCGCGGCGTCGCCTTCCTGATCCATACCGTAGCGAAACGGCATATCGAGCGAGGTCGGCATCAGCACGACCGGATACTGTTCGAGGAACCCATTCCATCGGCGACGTAGACGATCCCGGCGCGCCAGCCCCTGAATGTAGCCTTCGAGCGTTGCGCTGCCGAAACGGGCCTGCATGCCGCGCAACGCGTGGCGCGCCGCGTCGTCGCCGTCGGCTTCGATCGCGTGCGCGAAGCCCGTCGAGATTTCAGTCATCGCGATCGTCATCCAGATATCGAAGCCCTCGCGCATATCCGGCGGGGCCGCCCGCTCGACGACGTAACCCGCGTCGGTCAGCCACCGCGCGGCCTGATGCAAAGCGTCGCGCACGGTTGGGTCGAGCGGCAAGCCGTCGAATTCGTCGACCAGCGCCACCTTGATCGGCGCGTCGGGCGCCGGACCGGTCAGCGGCGCGGGCACCCAGTTCGGATCGCGCGCGTCCGCTGCGGACATGGCGGCGAGACTCAGTTGAAGGTCCCGTACCGATCGCGCAATCGGCCCTTGAACTGCGAAGAATTGCGCGGCGAACGTGCGCAATTCGCCCGAACTCGGCGTGAACGATGGAATACGCCCGGCCGTCGGACGCAAGCCCGTTACACCACATGCGTAGGCCGGATAGCGGACCGAACCGGCGAGGTCATTGCCGTGCGCGACCGGACACATACCGGCTGCGACCGCCGCCGACGCGCCGCCCGACGAACCGCCCGGCGTGAGCGTGTCGTTCCACGGGTTCAGGGTGCGGCCGTGTAACGCGTTGTCGGTAAACCAGCGCATCGAAAACGCGGGCGTGTTGGTGCGCCCGACAATCACCGCGCCTGCCTTCAGCAGATTCGTCACCACCGGACTGTGCGTCTGCGCAATCAAATCGCGTTTCGCGACGACGCCATGCGTAGTCGGTTCACCGACGACGTCCACATTGCATTTGATCGTCACCGGCACGCCATGCAGCAGACCGCACGGTGCGTTCGATGCGCGCTGCGCATCGGCCTCGTCGGCGGCGCGCAGCGCGGACTCGCGCGTGACATGCGTGAGCGCGTTGATGCGCGGATTCTCCGCGTCGATGCGCGCGAGACAACTCGTCACCGCCTCGCGACTCGAAATCGTGCCGCGCGCGATGGCGTCCGCAAGCTGCCATGCGTCCCACCGCCAGAGGTCGGTCGGCAAGGTCGTTTCTGCGATCCCGGATTGCATGCTTCCCATCATGAAGTTCCTTGAAATGGCGCGTTAAAACAGATGACGGATACCCACGCGCGACACGATCTGACGGTCGGTGGACGATGGCGCCGTCAGTGCAATCGATGCCACCGTGCCCGCGCCGCTCGCCTTTTGCGCGTCGATATCGATATAGATGTCCGTGCGCCGCGACAGCAGGTAATCGACGCCTGCGGTCAGCGTGTACCAGCGCGATGACTCGAAGCGATCGAACGACACCTTGCCCGCCAGCACGAAATCGGGCCGCACATGCCAGTCGCCGCCGACGTGCAGCACCTGGTCGGTGGCGGCGCGGCCTGCCAGCTTCAGATGCGTGTTGGTGTACAGCGCGGCGGCACTCCACGCGCCGAATACGTATGTCGCACCCGCGCCGAGAATCCGCTGGTTATCGACGATCAGCGTCGTGGTCGGCGTCACCGTGCGGCCGAGTACCGTCGCCGCGCCGGTCAGGCCCGCGAACACCGGCGCCTTGTCGATGTCGGTCAACACCACACCGGCGGAAAAGCCGCCGTACGCGTATTGCAGATTCGCACTGATCGCACGGCCCAGATTCGTCGACGACGTACCGGCGTTCTGGCCGAACGCGTACATCGCGCCGGCCTTGAAGCCCGCGACGGTCGCGCTCGTAAATTGCACCGCATTGTTCAGACGCTCACCGGATACGCGATCGAGATCGGCGTTCTGCACGCCGAACAGCCCGCAATTCAGGCACGGCAGATAGCGTTCCAGCAGCACCGTATAGTCGTACTGGCGACCCATCGTCACTTCGCCGATCGCCTTGTCGCCGAGTCCTACGTAGGCCTGCTTGCCGAACATCAATCCGCCCTGACCCAACGCCCCCGTATTCGCCGAGAAGCCGTTTTCCAGCTTGAAGAACGCGCGCATCCCGCCGCCGAGATCTTCGGAGCCTAGAAAGCCGAGCGAATTGGACTTGTTGATGCCGTCCTGCATCTTCATGAGCGAATGACCGCCGTAGTTGTTCACGTAGGTCAAGCCGTTGTCGATGCTGCCGAACAACGTAACCGTCGATTGCGCGGCGGCGGTCGCGCTCGCGAGAGAAAGTACGCAGGTCGCTGCAATAACGCGTTTCACGAGGAAGGTCTCCAGTGTGGTGATGCGGTCGATCGAAATCGTCGGCGCGAAGCCGCCCCGGTCGGCCGGCTGGCGAGCCGGCAACCTTCTGTGGGTCTTATGGGGAAAACGACGGGGAAACGGAGACGGAAGCGCCGGTCAGGCGTGCTGGCGCGCGTCCCGGGCAAGCGATTCGCGCTGCGTCATGACAAGCACGCCGAGGGTGCCGAGCACGACGCTCGCCGCGATGTACCAGGCGGGTGCCAGGCGATCGCCGGTGACGCGCGTCAGCCACGTATTGATCAGCGGTGCGAGACCGCCGAAACACATCGCGCCGAGGTTGTACACGATCGCCATGCCGGTCGAGCGGATCTGCACCGGAAAAGCTTCGGCCAGCGCTGCCGCGGACGGTCCCCAGAAAAAGCTGGTCAGGAAAGCGGCGACCACTTCGAAGCGCATCAGGCTTGCCGCGCCGGGCGCACTCATCAGATTCGCGAGCAACGGATACGCGAGCACGCCGTACAGCACCATCGGTAGAACCATGACACGGCGGCGGCCGTAACGGTCGGCGAGATAGCCCGTCAGCGGGCACATGACGAGCAGCACGAGCGCGCCGGCCAGCATGCCGAGTTGGCCCGTGCCCGCATCGATTCCAAGCTGACCGCTCGCGAACAGCGGGATATAGATGAGCCCGACATACGAGGACGTCGTACAGACCGCGACGATGCCGAGCGTCGCCAGCAATTGCCGTGGATAGCGGCGCACGATGCCGGCCAGCGACAGACGCTCGCCCGGCACATGACGCTTCTGGTTGACGAACGCGACGAACTCCGGCGATTCATCGACGCGAGAGCGGATGTAGTAGCCAACCGGCCCGATCAGCGAGCCGAACACGAACGGCAGGCGCCATCCCCATTCGTGCAACGACGCCGGCGACAGATTGTGCAGCAGCAGATACGCGACCGCGCCGCCGAGCGCGAACGACAGCGCCTGCGAACAGGCCTGGAAGCTGCCGATCAGATTGCGACGGCCCGCAGGTGAATATTCGAGCAGCATCGCGGTTGCGCTGGCGAATTCGCCGCCCGCGGAAAAGCCCTGCAACATCCGCGCAAACACGATCAGCACCGACGCCGCGATACCGATCGACGCGTAAACCGGCGTCAGTCCGATCAGCAACGTCCCTGCCGACATCATCAGGATGATCGCGGACAGCGCCGCCTTGCGACCCGCGCGATCCGCATACATGCCGAGCAGAATGCCGCCGAACGGTCGGACGACGAACGCGATACCGAAGGTTGCAAATGCGACCATCAACATCGCGGTGCCGCTTTGGGCCGGAAACATCAGCCGCGAAATGATGATCGAGAAGCTGCTGAAGATGCCGAAGTCGAACCACTCCAGCCCGTTCCCGATCACCGACGACACGATCGCGCGGCGGCGTGCGCCAGGTGCGATCGTCGATGATGGTGTCTCTTGCATTGTCATTGACGCCTCGTGACTTGAATTCGAATGTCGGACCCGGTTGGGAATCCATGTCACGATCGTAGACTGGCCGCGCAACCGGTCCTAGCCAACGAAACAATTCGGTGTAAAGTTTTTCTTTACACGCGGGCGCACGGCGCAGCCTTCTTCTCAGCCCGCTGCTCAGCCTCTCTCTCAGTCCGCTTCGAGAAAATCCACCGACGTCATCATTCGCCGGATTGCGGGTTCGGTGCTATCGCGGCACGCCCTCGCCGCGTCGACGAAACATTCGATCATCAACTGTGCGGCGGAACTGGGCGTGTCGGCGCGCCGCATCACGAGACTGGTGGTCATCTCAGGCAGTTCGTCCTGGATTGGCAGTGCCGCGAGCCGCTTTCGCATCAGCGGCGATTCGACCAGCGGCCACGGACAGACCGTCAGCATGTCGCTGCCTTCCATCATCGCGATCGACACCAGCGTCGAGCGCGCGTAATGCACCTGATCCGGCGACAAGGCCAGACCGTGACGCGCGAGCATCGTGCTGTGCCGCTGTTCATGCATGTCTTCGCGCATCGTCATCACCCAACGCTGATCGGCAAGCGCGCGCAACGACGTGCAACCGGCGAGCGGATGTCCGACGCGTCCGACGATCGCCAGTCCGCACGAAAACAGATGACGCGAAATGAAGTTTGCGCTCTGGTTTTTGGGGGGCGCCAAACCCAGCGAGAAATCGAGCGTGCCGTCGCGCAAACCCGCGTGCGACGTGCCGATGGCCTCGGTGAAGTCCAGCCGCACATCCGGGCGCAAACGCTGAAAATCCATCAGCGCGCGCGGCAGGATGGTCTGACTGACCCACGGCGTGACGCCGACCGTCACCGCGCCGCCCTTCAGGCCGCGAATCTGTTCGATCTCTTCTTCCGCGCGATCGACCTGCGCGAGAATCAGGCGCGCATGCGCGAGCAACCGCCGGCCCGCGTAGGTCAGCGCGACGCCTTGCGGTTGACGTGTGAACAGCGGCGCGCCCGCGTGACGCTCCAGTTCGCGCAACGCAAGGCTCACCGCCGTCGCCGACAGGCCGAGCTGTTCGGCCGCTGCCCGCATGCTGCCTTTCTCCGCGATATACGCGAAGCACCGCAAATGCTGAATTTTCATCGAGTGTCACCGCCTGAGACGAACCCTGGTCGCCGCCATGATAGCGAGAACGGCGTGCGCGGCCCAAGCGCGTCGTACGCAGCGCTATGGCACACTCATTGCGCGTATCGACACGCTGGCAGCAGCGCTTCTATCAAACCCTGACCTGTTTTGAGGACTCGACAAGATGAGTAACACCGACCCGGCACTCGCGACGTGGAATGCAGATCCCCTCACCTGGGGACACGGCCCGCGCGTGTTCGAAATCTTTCTCGAACCGACCTGTCCATTTTCCGTCAGGGCGTTCGGCAAGCTCGACGCGCTGTTGCAACAGGCCGGCGCGGACCGGATCACGGTGAAGCTGCGCCTGCACTCGCAACCGTGGCATATGTTTTCCGGCGTGATCGTGCGCGCTATCCTGGCGGCATCGACGTTGCCGGGCGGGAAGGAAACGGCGAAGTCGGTGATGGCGGCCGTCGCGGCGCATCGGGAAGAATTCGAATTCGCGAAGCACAGCGGTGGACCGAATATGGATGCCACGCCCAACGACATCATCGCGCGGCTGGAGGGTTATAGCGGCGTGGCACTGCGCGACGCGTTCGCCAATCCCGAGCTCGATCGCGAGATCAAATGGCACACCCGGTACGCGCGGCAGAACGGCATTCATGCATCGCCGACGTTTATGGTCGATGGCATCGTCGATCCGAAACTGAGCAGCGGCGACGAGGTGTCGCTGTGGGTCGAACGCCTGCGTTGATCGCTGCGCCGGCACGCGCGTGCCGCAGCACGCGTCAGCCGGCGACGCGCGACGACATATCGGCGTGGCCGGCGAAGCCCATCGGCTGCGCGGTCCGGTGATCGATCCTTGCGCCGTTCTTCTTGTTGCGCTTCGCGTCGTACATCGCGGTGTCCGCGAGACGCAACACGGCGTCGATATCGGTGTCTTCCGCCCGCACGTTCGCAATCCCGACGCTCGCGCCGATCGTCACCACGAGGCCCTGCGATAGCTCGAACGGCTGCTCGATCGCGCGCGCAATCGCCACGGCCAGTTCCTGCGGCGTCTGACCGCCGGCGACGGTATCGATGATCACGAATTCGTCGCCGCCCATGCGCGCCACCAGCGCCTGCTCGCCCGACAGCGCGCGCAGACGCAACGCAACCTGAATCAGCAGCATGTCGCCGGCACCGTGACCATACGCATCGTTGACCGCCTTGAAACCGTCGAGGTCGAGATAGAGCAGCGTCATGCCGGCACGCACGAGCGGTGTGTCTCGCTGCGCTGCGGCCTTGAAAAGACCTTCGCGGTTGAGGAGTCCGGTCAGCGCATCGTGACGCGCACGGTGGCTGTTCTCGCGTTCGGCTTTCATCGTCGAGATCAGCATGCCGTTGAGCCGCCTGGCCGCGACGCTCATCGCAAACATGTAGAACGGAATCTGCAGCAGCGTCAGCAGAAGTACCGGCTGGCCACCGAGCAGCGCGCCGATACAACACGGTCCCAGCGAACAGAAGATCATCACCGCGACGAGACGCGGCGCGGCGAAGTTGCGGAAACAGATCCCGCCGACCATCGCCGCCGCCGACAGAAACGACAGCGTCGCAGCCACCCAGTCGCCGCTGACCGCGCTGACGAATGCGCCGTAGCCGACCGTCGCGCCCCAGAGCGGCGCCAGCAGAATATAGAGGTCGCTGGGTGTCGAGAGCGCCTGCGCCGCCCGGCGCCGCGACACGACGAGCACGCACAACCGGATCGTGCACACGGCAATTTCCGCGGCAAGCCAAAGCTGGAAAGGTAAGGTGGGATGGCGATGCGCGAGGACCCACGCGACGGCGATCGTGTTGAGTACGCCGCCGAAGAAAATAGGTAAGGTGCCGAACAGTGTGCCGACCAGGGCGACGCGAATGTCGTGTGGTGTTTCCGGACCTGGCGCTGTCAGCCATCGGGCCAACCGGCCACGTGGCAAAGAATAGATTGTTTGAGTGCTTTGCACGAGCAACACCTTTTCGCGGGCCACTGCCCGACCCTGATCGCAATGCGACGAATAAACGAGGGGGTGGTCGGCGTCGGCACACTTGCGAAGCGGCTTACCGCAGCGCTTCCCCCGAATACGCTGTGGTGCTGCTTGATGTTGCTGCCCTGATCGAACTGGACGTGTCGCGCGGACTGATCGCGTCACTGGCCGTGGCGTCCCGACCTTGAGTTTATCAGGCTTCCGACTGAAGGCCGGACTCCTTGCATCCGGTGCAAGGCTCAGCGCTTCGATGCCGCTGCGCCGGGTTTGACACTGCCATCGGCTTGCGGCACTTCCGTGGGCGTCACGGCAACGGGCGCGGTGCCGTCTTTCTTCAAGCCGAGCTTGTCGGCGGTCTTCGGCGATACATCGACGATCCGGTCTCCGACATAAGGACCGCGATCCCGGATCTCGACCACTTCGCTGCTCCCGTTCTCCAGATTCGTGACCCGCGCCTTGGTGCCGAGCGGCAGCGTCTTGCTCGCCGCCGCATTCGACTGCGGGTTCATCGGCGTGCCGTCCGCCATCTTCTTCTTGTAGAACTTGTGGCCGTAGTAAGAGGCCTTGCCCTTGCGCGTCTTGCCGGTCCTGTCGAGCGCCGCTTGCGATGCAGCCTTCGGCGCGGCCTGGGTGGCTTGAGTGGCTTCGGCCGAGGCCGGTTCTCTTGCGGCAAACGCCAAGGTCATCCAGCACGACAGCGTCAGCAAGAGCAGGGTTCGAAGTTTGCGTAGTTGACCTTCCATGTGCCACTCCTCATCGGCTGTCGCCTTCCCGATTATAGATTCCGGTCGCGACCGCCAACGCCAACGCCAACGCCAACGCCTCCGCAAGCATGCCGAAAGTTATCGAAAGAAAAATCATCCGCGCGAGCGCGACGCTCTGTCTGATAGCGGACATTACGCGTCCCGTCTGACGATTACAGTCCACGTTCACCGGTTTCTGACGCACTAACGAGAACAACGGAGGACGAACGGGTGAAATCGGATCTCAACGTCGGCCTGAGTGTCGACCGGAACACTGCGCCGCTGAAAATCATCCATCTCGCCAATCATGTCCGGGAGATCGGCAACGGCATCGTCAACTTCATGGTGGACCTCGCGTGCAGTCAGGCGAACGCGGGACACACGGTGATGGTCGCCAGCGCTGGCGGCGAATACGAGGCGCTGCTCGCCCGACATGGCGTCGCGCATCTCCACCTCGCACAGCAACCCAAACCGTCGAAGCTGCTGCCGATGTCCGTGGCCTTCAACCGCGTCGTCACGCGCGAGCAACCGGACATCGTTCACGCGCACATGATGACGGGCATGCTGGTCGCAAGGCTGGTTCGCGTCGGAAGACCGTATCGTCTTGTCAGCACGGTCCATAACGAATTTCAGCGCACCGCGAAAGTCATGAGTCTTGCCGATCGCGTGGTCGCGGTCGGCGCGGCGGTGGCGACCTCGATGGCGGCGCGCGGCGTGCCCGCGACCCGCCTGCGCACTGTCGCCAACGGCACGATCGGTTCGCCGCGCCGCACGATCGACGCGCACGCGTCGCTGCCCGCGCCCGCGCTTCGGCATCCCAACATCGTGACGGTGGCGGGCATGTATCACCGCAAGGGTATCGGCGTGTTGCTCGATGCGTTCTCGCAGATCAGAACCGACGCGCGACCCGCGCATCTGTATCTGGTCGGCGACGGCCCGGATCGCGCCGTATTCGAAGCGTATGCCGCCACGCTCGGTATCGCGGATCGCACTCACTTCGTCGGATTTCAGCCGGACGTCGCCGGGTTTCTCGCTCAAGCCGACGTGTTCACGCTGGCGTCGCTGCGCGACCCGTTCCCGCTCGTGGTGATCGAAGCGCGCGAAGCGGGCTGCGCGATCGTCGCGTCGGAAGTGGACGGCATTCCGGAAGCATTGGAGTTCGGTGCCGCCGGTGTGCTCGTGCAAGCGGGCAATCCGCATGCGTTGTCGGACGCGTTGCAATGCATGCTGTCCGACGATGCCGCGCGCGAAGCATGGAAGCAGCGCGCCAGAACGAATCTCGGATGGCTCGACATCAGCCGGGTGAATCGCGAGTACCTGTCGATCTACGAGGAAGTCATCTGGCGCGCGCAGTCGTCCGCGACCAGCGCGCCGCCGGTGCCGGTGCCGATGCCGGGCGCAACGGAACAGAACCCGGCGCCGTGACGACAGGCGCGCACCGCGCGCCGGCTCCGGAACCAGCGCGTGAATGCGCTTTGCGACGATGATCGCCCCGGATTGCGACGCCAACTGCATGAACGGTGTGTCGTCGAGCTCGCCGTCGTTCGTGGGACTTGTATGGACTCTCGTATTGAAGCAGGCGCACCCGGAATCGAAGTACTCCGGGTGCGCGTCCGGCTTGCCGCCGCGGGTTGCTGCGCAGTCGTACCGGGCGTCACCGCGTGCGGCGAATTTCCGGCGTATGCCACTGGTTGTTCAGCAGTGCCGCTTTGGGCCAGTAATAGCGCATCGTCACCATGAACGGTCCAGCCGGGGCAGGCAACCAGTTCGCTTCACGCGCGCTGCCCGGCGACTCGCTCTGGATATAGATCGTGATACCGCCATCGCGATCGGTCTTCAGACCGGGCAGCATCGGCGCATTGATCAGATAGCGATCGATTGGATTTTTCACCAGCAACTGGCTCGGCAACGCATACATCGTCATCGACCAGAACGCGTTGACAGGCGGCAACTGCCCTTTTCTGAAGTGAAGCGTATAGCGATGCTGGCTGCCGTCGAACGGCACGCCGGACGCATCCTTTTCGAGGATCGGGTACAGCGCTTCCTCGCGTGAATTGGCGCCGATCCCGACCTGCGTACCGGTTGCGCGCGCAACGTAATCGTTCTTCAGATAGGCGCGCGTGCCGAACAGCGAATCGGTCTTGCCGCCGAGCGACGCACGTTTCGAATCGATCGCTTGCTGTCCGTCTTGCATACCGGCGACGAACGCAGCTTTCTGGTCGGCGGACAACGCATCGGCATCGAAGCGCGCGCCCGGCACGATGCCGATCGTCGCGAAACGGCTGCGCAAGTCGGCTTCGGCCGGATTGACCGGTGCGAATTGCAACTCGAATGCGAGCTGATTGAAGAATTCCAGCGACGTGCGCATCATGTCGGGCCGCAACGGCTTGATCCACCGAACCGGCGTGACCGGCGCCGCAGCGTTGCCGGTGAACGCGGAAAGCGTCTGCACTTTATAACCGGCCTGAATCCGCTTCACGTTTTCGAGGTCGCCCGGATTCATCAGTTGCGTCCGTCCGACCACGTTCACGAGATCGGTCTCGGCGCGGATCACCTGCGTGATACCCACCGGCGCGCTGCCGTTCCAGCGCGGACCGGCAATCAGGTAATTGCCGCCGCCATTTCCGGTGGTACGGCTGCCGATATAAGCGAAATTGAAGGTGTACAGATCCATCAACTGGAACACGAAATAACGTTTCGGTTCCATCGGCGGAATGGTGATCACGACCGGCTCGGCACGCAGGTCGAGCCCGGCGAACGAATACGGCGTGTCGGAGTTCGGCGTGACGAAGGCGGTGTCGTCGGGCGTGAACACGCGCGCGATATTCAGAATGGTATTGAACGGCCCCTTGTACTGCGGATTCGCCGTGTCCACCGAAAACGCGTACATCGTCGTATAGGTCGCGACCATCGGCGTACCGTAGACATACGCTTCTTTCGCGATGGCGCGAATCTGTGCGGTGCTCGCGGTGACTGGCGGCGCGGCGGCCTGCTGCGCGGGATCGACGGTGGCTGCCGTGTGACACGCGCCCAGCACGATCGACGCGAGCGCGACGCAGATCCAGTCGACTGCACGTCGCGAGCCGTTGCGGGAACAACGGTTGAACACATCGGCACTTGTGCATCGGGGCATGTCGACCGCCGTACGTGATTCGATGCCTCGACCAATATCAAATCGCTTCGGGACGGTCAATCCCAACGCGAACAGCCCGCCCGTCAGGCCTCGGCGCGGTGTCGCGCACGCGTCGCGCCTCAACCGTCCGCGCGACTATTCCTTACAGCGCACTGCCTGCTTCGGCACGTAAATGATCACAGGATAGGTTCCATGATCGAGTTCGACGCGCGCCACGACCGCCATCGTCGTGCTGTCGATATCGTCGTACACGCTGACTTCCTCGTTGCGAAGACTGGTCAGACCGGTACAGGCCGACGCACGTCCCTCGTCGGAGACCTTGCACTGGATCGGGTTATCCGCGAGGTAGCGATACTGATCGCGGCTGGGCAGCGCCCGATAGTCCTGCAGGCTTTGCGCCGACCCGCCGATCCCCGTGACATAGCCGATCCCGCACTGCGGCGTGGACATCTCGCTGGCGCCCGATGTCTGCGCGTTCGCGGTCATGCTCGCGGTCGCGATGAGTGCTGCGAATGTCGATGCAAGAAGGTGTTTCATGGCGCCAATCAAGGTTGTCGGATCGAAGTGCTGGATTGTAATGGCATCTCGAAACCAGCACGTCGAAGCCCGACACCTCGCACGGCCGCGCTCACGCGCAGCGCGTCAACCGTACACCGGAAAGCGCTGCGTCAGTTCGTGGACGCGGGCGCGCACCCGCGCAAGACTGGCTTCGTCCGCGGGACTCTCCAGCACGTCGGCGATCAGGTTGCCCACGATCTCCGCTTCCTTCACGCCGAAACCGCGCGTGGTCATTGCCGGCGAGCCCAGACGCACGCCGCTCGTGACGAACGGCTTTTCCGGATCATTCGGGATCGCGTTCTTGTTGACCGTGATATGCGCCGCGCCCAGTGCTGCTTCCGCTGCCTTGCCGGTGATGTTCTTCGCGCGCAGATCGACCAGCATCACGTGGCTTTCGGTGCGGCCCGAGACGATCCGCAGACCGCGCTTGACCAGCGTTTCAGCCAGCACGCGTGCGTTTTCGACGACCTGTTGCTGGTATTCCTTGAATTCCGGCGACAATGCTTCCTTGAACGCCACCGCCTTGCCGGCGATCACATGCATCAGCGGACCGCCCTGAATGCCCGGGAAGATTGCCGAGTTGATCTGCTTCTCGAACTCGGCCTTCATCAGGATCACGCCGCCGCGCGGGCCGCGCAGGCTCTTGTGCGTGGTGGTCGTGACGAAGTCGGCGAACGGCACCGGGTTCGGATACACACCCGCCGCGATCAGACCGGCGTAATGCGCCATGTCGACCATGAAATACGCACCCACCGACTTCGCGATCTTCGACAGACGTTCGAAATCGATGCGCAGCGCAAACGCCGACGCGCCTGCGACGATCAGCTTCGGCTTGTGTTCCTGTGCGAGCTTTTCCGCGGCTTCGTAGTCGATGTCTTCGGCTTCGTTCAGGCCGTAGCTGACCACGTTGAACCACTTGCCCGACATGTTGACCGGCGAGCCGTGCGTCAGGTGACCGCCGTGCGCGAGGCTCATGCCCATGATCGTGTCGCCCGGCTTGAGCATCGCGAAGAACACGCCCTGGTTGGCCTGCGAGCCGGAGTTCGGCTGCACGTTGGCGGCTTCCGCGCCGAACAGTGCCTTCACGCGATCGATCGCCAGCTGCTCGGCGATGTCCACGAATTCGCAACCGCCGTAGTAGCGCTTGCCCGGATAACCTTCGGCGTATTTGTTGGTGAGCTGCGAGCCCTGTGCGGCCATCACGGCCGGGCTCGTGTAGTTTTCCGACGCGATCAGTTCGATGTGCTCTTCCTGACGGCGGTTTTCCTGCTCGATCACCGCCCAGAGTTCGGGATCGACGTTGGCGATGATGCTGGTGGCGCGGTTGAACATGATGAGTTGACGAGTAAACGAAGAAAGAGGGTTTCAGATGACAGCGGGAATGACAGCGGAAATGACATTGCAGATGCAGCGCCATGCCACGGTTACTTCACGTCGGGCGCTCGCTCAGCACTCGACCACGTTGACGGCGAGCCCGCCGCGAGACGTCTCCTTGTATTTGGTCTTCATGTCGGCGCCGGTCTCGCGCATCGTCTTGATGACGTTATCGAGCGTCACGTAGTGTTTGCCGTTGCCTTTGAGCGCCATGCGGGCTGCGTTGATCGCCTTGACCGCGCCCATCGCATTTCGCTCGATGCACGGAATCTGCACCAGTCCGCCGACCGGGTCGCAAGTCATGCCGAGGTTATGTTCCATGCCGATTTCCGCGGCGTTCTCGACCTGCAACGGCGTGCCGCCCATGACCGCCGCAATCGCCGCTGCCGCCATCGAACACGCGACGCCGACTTCGCCCTGGCAGCCGACTTCGGCGCCCGAGATCGACGCGGTTTCCTTGTAGATGATGCCGATCGCCGCCGCCGTCAGCAGGAAATCGACGATGCCCTTCTGGTTCGAGCCGGGCACGAACTTGACGTAGTAATGCAGCACGGCCGGGATCACGCCCGCCGCGCCGTTCGTCGGCGCGGTCACGACGCGGCCGCCGGCGGCGTTTTCTTCGTTGACTGCCATCGCATACAGGTTGACCCAATCGAGCATGGACAGCGGATCGCGCAACGACTCTTCGCCACGCTCGCGCAACTGGCGCACCAGTTCGGGCGCTCGCCGCCTGACGCTCATCGGCCCCGGCAACGAGCCTTCGACGCGACAGCCCCGCTCGACACACGCCGCCATCGCACTCCAGATTTCGAGCATCCCTTCGCTGACGTCGGACGGTGAACGGCTCGCGCATTCGTTCTCGAACGCCACTTCCGCAATCGACAGACCGCTCTCGTGACAGACGCGCAGCAGATCGTCGCCGGTGCGAAACGGATACCGGACCGGCGTGGTCGTCGCCACGCCGTTCACCCGCTCGCCGTCCGGATTCACGACGAAGCCGCCGCCGATCGAATAAAAAGCCTTCTCGACGATCAGCGTGTGATCCGCGTCGAACGCCTGAAAACGCATGCCGTTCGAATGAAGCACCGCCGTCCCCGTCATCAGCCGGCGATAGAACGCGATGTGCTCGCGCTCGTCGAAGCGCACGGCATGGGTGCCCTGAATCCGCAGCGTTTTGCCGGCGCGAATCGCAATCAATGCAGGATCGACGATGTCGGGATCGATCGAGGTCGGTACATGACCTTCGAGACCGAGCATCACCGCCTTGTCGGTGCCGTGACCTTTGCCGGTAGCGCCGAGCGATCCATACAACTCGACCTTGACCGATGCCACGCGATCGAGATGACCGGCTTCGCCGAGATGCCGCGCAAAGGTCTGTGCGGCAAGCATCGGCCCGACCGTATGCGAGCTGGACGGACCGACGCCAATCTTGAAGATATCGAACACGCTGACGTTCATCGACGGCCTTGAGGTGAGGGGTTGTTCCGAACCGCCATTCCATCGGCACCGGCCGCTTTCAGCTAGAAGGATTACGACAAGGGCGTGGGATGCGCTGGCCAAAGCGCTTTGAAGGGGTGTGCTTTTCCATCACTGCCGGTTAGCATCTTCATAAGACGTGATGATCCAGACGGGCTTCCCGGAAACCCGGCGGATTCTTACGGCACCGCCCCGGCGACCCGCGAGTACGCGGCAATGGCCAGGCCTGCGCACACGCAGACTGTGTGAGCGTCTACGCGGGCATCGCCGCGCCAGGCTCGGGCTGCACACCGTGCGCGCGAAACGCGTTCGGTGGTTCGCCGTACTCTTTCCTGAACTCGCGGCCCAGATGCGATGCATCCGAAAAACCGCAGGACGATGCGATTTCAGTCACCGTACGATCCGAACTGGTCAACAGCCACGCCGCCGTTCGCAGGCGCAGCAGACGGCCGTAGGTCAGCGGTGTCGTCGCCATTTCGCTGTTGAAGAGCCGTTCGAGTTGCCGCACCGACATCTCCAGACGGGCCGCCATTTCGCTGAGGCTGAGCGGCTGCCCGATATGCTGTTCCATCAGCAGAATGGCGCGCTTCACCTTCGGATGCGTCGCGGGTCGCAGGCCGGGCGGATGCGGTTGCGGCGCATTGCCTTTTTGCGCATCGTCGACCAGCAGGATTCGAAGCGCTTTCTGCACGATGGTCGCATCGAAATGCCGCAGCAGAATGGCCGCCGCGACATCGATCGACGCGCGGCCGCCGGAGCAGGTGATGCGTCGCCGGTCGATCACGAAGAGCCGGTCGGCGACGAGGTTGCGTTCGTCGGTCTGCGGGAATCGCTCGATGAAATCCCAGTAGTGAAACCAGCTGACGCACAGCCGGTAACCCGTCATCACTTCTGCCTGCATCAACGCGAACGCGCCCGTGCAGATGCCGACCAGCGTCGCCGACGTCCCTGCCGAATCGCGGATGAACTGCAAGGTCGCCTTGCTGGCCGACGCGCCCGCGTGCAGCAGTCCGCCGACCACGACGACGTAATCCAGCTCGCCGGCTTCGTCGAACGTGGCCCACGGCGTGATCTGGATACCGCAACTGGCGCGGATCGGCGCAAGCGATTCGCCGAGGATGCTCCACGCGCAACGAACCGGGCGACTGAAATCGCCTTCGTCGCTGGCCAGACGCAGCAGATCGACGAAGCCGGAGAAGGCCGTCAACGTGAAATTGGGCAGCAGCACGATGCCGAACCGGACCGGCGCAGGCTGCCCGTCCCGGAACTCGCCGCGCGGTGTCGCTGTGAGGCTTTGCATATCGAACTCAGGTTGCGGCGGTCGGCCAGTCTTTCATCATCGCGTCGACCTCTTCCGCGATCCATTGTCTGAACTGCAAATATTCAGGCCGGGCGCGCGCGTTTTTATGCGTGATCACGTAATGATGCCGGTCGTGGAAAACGATCGCGTCGCGCACCGGACGCACCAGCGTGCCCTGTTCGACCTGCCGGTGAACCAGATGATGCCAGCCGAGCAACGTGCCTTCCCCTGCTTCCGCCAGCGACACGAGCAGCCGGTAATCGTTGCTCTCGAAATGGTCGCCCGGCGCGTAACGGTCGGAACCGTCGCCTTGCTGGAACCAGTTGCTCCAGACCCGCCAGTCCACGTGTTCGCAGACCTGGCCGCGCCCGAGCAGCGACAGATGCAGCGTGGAGTGGCTCAATGGGTCCAGCGGCTTGAGCGTCTTGCCCTTGAAATGACCGTCGAAGAACGCGGGACTGCAAACCGGATACACGACATCGTGAAACAGCGGCTCGACGTCGTATTCGAGTTCGCGTGGCGGATTCTTCGTGATGATGAGATCCGGCTGCATCAACTCGTCGAGCTCCATGAAGTGCTCGGTGACGGTGACGTTGAGCCTGATTTCGGGGAAGCGCTTGCGAAAACGCGGCAGCCTGGACGACAGCCACAGCGCGGAAAACGTGTGCGAAATGCAGATGTTCAACGCCTGCCTGTCCGAGCGCCGCACCGCCTCGGCCGCCTCGGCGATGTTCATGATCGACAGGTACGACGCGTTGTACAGGATGCGGCCCGAATCGGTCAGCGCAATGTGCCGCCCGGTGCGCTCGAACAGCGGGACGTCGAGCGCATCTTCGAGTTCCTTGATTTGTCTGCTGATGGCCGCCTGCGTCACGCAAAGCACCTCCGCCGCCTGAGTGAAACTCTCATAGCGGGCCGCCGTGACGAAACAGCGCAATGCCCGCAGCGACGGCATTTGCGCGAGCAGTCTATCGGCGAACAGTTGCTTCTTCTGCATGGTCCTCACCTTCAAGGCGGTCGAACTCGGAAAGACCGCAAACCAGCGGCAGGCGGCGACTCAAACTGTACACCGACAAATAGCTATTCTCCTTGCGTTCGATAACGCGGACGTCGTCGAAGCCGTCCCGCGAACAATCCGGCTAACGTCCTTCGACACGCACGAGCACGTCGTCGAGTGCGTCGGCGTAGTGCGCATACGCGCCCTTGTCCGATAGCGCCCGATGCAACTGCTCGTTGATGCCGCCCGGCGTCATCGATTCCTGAACCAGCGCGCAAAATGGTGCGTCGCTTTCCGTGGTCCGATGCGCAAGCCCGACGCAGTAGGCCGCCAGATACGCACGCGCCGACGCGTCGTCGAGGCCTTGCCGGACCAGCCACGCGGCCTGCGTGTCGAGGACCGCGTAGAAACTTGCCATGGTCGCCGTCACGGCGGACAACGCATCGAATCGATGCTCGTCCGCGACTTCGACGGCCGCGCCGAGCGGCGAAAACAGCCGGCTCGCGATCCCGTCCGGCGGACAGATCGCGGTGCTGCCCTTGCCCGCGGCAACGGCGGGCAACGGTATCGCGCGCACGATCGCTTCGACCGGTCCGAGCATCTGCGTGAGTTCCTGAATCGGCAGACCGGCGATAAAGCTGATCACGTGATGGCGCGCGGCGAAGTCGAGCGCGCGCAGCACGTCCGGCGCGATCTGCGGCACGACCGCCAGACACACGACGTCGCTCGAATCGAGGACCTGCTGGTTGGTCTCGCACACCGAAATGCGCGGATCGCGTGCAGCGAGCGACGCCGCAATCCCGGCGTTGCGCGGCGACAGATAGAGATGCTCGAACGGCGCGCCGGTGTGGAGCAGCCCGGTCACGATTGCGTGCGTAATCGTGCCGGTTCCAATGAATCCGATTTGCATGGTCTGAAAACACGAAGTGCGCGAGGCCGACCCGATCGACCTCGCGCAGAAGAGAAGGAATCGCCGCGCGCGGCGCGGCGGGGAACGACCCGACCGGATCAGCCCAGCTTGATCCAGGTGGTCTTCAGTTCGCAATACTGGTCGTGTGCATACACCGACTTGTCCCGCCCGCCGAAGCCCGATTGCTTGAAACCGCCGAACGGCGTCGACAGGTCGCCTTCGCCGAAGCAGTTCACGGTGACCGTGCCTGCGCGGATCCGGGACGCGACCTTGTGCGCGTGGTTCACGTTGTCGGTCCACAGCGACGCCGCGAGACCGTAGCATGTGTCGTTGGCGATCTCGACGGCTTCGTCGATGTCGCGGTACGTGATCACGCACAGCACCGGGCCGAACACCTCGTCTTTCGCGATCCGCATCTCCGGCGTGACATCGTCGAAGATCGTCGGTTCGACGAACCAGCCGCCGCTTTCGACGCACACCGCGTTTCCGCCGTGCACAAGCCGCGCGCCCTCGGCCTTCGCCGCATCGATATGCGCAAGCACTTTCTCGTAGTGCTTCTGCTCGATCAACGCGCCGAGTTTCATCTCGGGGTCCAGCGGATCGCCGGTTTTCCAGCCTTCCAGAACCGTTTTGATCTTGCCGATCAGCGCGTCCTTGATGCTGGCAGGAACCAGCAGACGCGAGCCCGCGCTACAGTTTTCGCCCATGTTCCAGAATGCCGCGGCGACGGCCTGCTCCGCGACGGCGTCGAGATCGGCGACGTCCGGCAACACGACTTGCGGATTCTTGCCGCCGCATTCGAGAATCACCCGTTTCAGGTTGGTGTCTGCGGAATAGCGCAGAAAGCGCTTGCCGGTTTCGGTCGAACCGGTGAACGCGATCAGATCGACGTCGGGGTGCAGGCCGAGCGCCTGACCCGCGCTTTCGCCGAAACCCGTTACGACGCTGAACACGCCGGCCGGTACGCCGGCTTCCAGCGCGAGATCCGCGATGCGTAAGGTTGCGAGCGATGTCTGCTCGGCGGGCTTGACGATCACGCTATTGCCGACCGACAACGCCGGACCGATCTTCCATGCGAGCATCAGCGCCGGAAAATTCCACGGCAGCACCGCGCCGACGACGCCGATCGGTTCACGCGTAATCATGCTGACGACGTCCGCGCCCGAAGGCGACAACGCGTCGTAACGCTTGTCGGTGACTTCCGCGTGCCAGCGGATACACGCGGCCGACTCGGGAATATCCAGCCCGACGCACTCGGACACGGGCTTGCCCGCTTCGAGCGCTTCAAGTATCGCCAGTTCGTCGGTGTTGTCGTCGATCAGGCGCGCCAGCTTCAACAGCACGGCCTTGCGATGCGACGGCGCGGCCTTCGACCACACGCCCGCGTCGAACGCTTCACGCGCGGCGAGCACGGCCTGATCGACATCCTTCGCGTCGCAGCGGGCAATCTCAGCCAGCACCTTGCCGTTCGCCGGATTCAAGGTCGGAAACGTCTCGCTGGACGCCGCCGGGCATCGCGTGCCGCCGATAAACGCGCGCCCGTCGAGTGTCAACGCGTCGGCTTTCTGTTGCCATGCCTGAAAAGTCGTCATTTCGTATCCTCAATCGATTAAAGTTCGACGCCTGCCGAAAACTCCTTCACCCAGATCGCAGCGGACACCGCCACATCGGCGATCGGACGCATCGGCAACGGGCGAGGCTGCGGTTGATGCTGAAGCTGATCGATCATGTCGTTCGACAGACCCAGCGCGTACTCGGCGATCACCTTGCCCGATGCCGAACCCCGGCTGAGTCCCAAACCGTTGCATCCGATCGCCTGATACAGCCCGTCGTCGCGCCGTCCGAACAGCGCGCCGCTATTCGCCGACAGACAGAGCGCGCCGCCCCACGTGTATTCGAGCGTGACGTCGCCGAGCATCGGAAAGCGGCGCTCGAACGACCGTTGATGCAGCGACTTCGCCTTGCGCAAATCCGCCGACGACACTTCGAGGCCGGGCCGGAACGCGAAGTGGTTGCGGATGCAGATGCGATCGGTGCAAAGACGGCGCACCGTCGTGCCCATCGGATCGGCGGGAATCAGCGCCCACGAATCGATGCCGCCGAGCGCATCGACTTCCGCCGGTGTCAGCTTCCGGCTCAACGAAGCAAACGTGTACACCGGCAGCAGACCGTTCGGATGCTCGCCGAACGTCGCCGCATACGCGTTGGTGCACAGGACCACCTTGCCCGCCGCGATCGTGCCTTCGGCGAACGACAGCACTTTCGCGGACCCGCCGTGCTCCAGCCGTTTGACGGGACTCAGTTCGAACACCTCGACGTTCGACGGCATGGTGCCCGCAAGGCCGCGCATCAACGCGGCGGGCTGCACCGTGCTGCATCCGGGCGTAAAGATCGCACCGTGATAGAACGACGTTCCCGTGACTGTTGCGATTGCGGTTTCGTCGAGCCATTCGAACGGTTCGTCGATGCGGCGCAAGCCGTCCGCGAAATGCGTGAGCGCATCCTTGCCGCGCCGGTTGACCGATGCGTGGTACTTGCCGTCGTCCCGCCAGTCGCACTCGATACCCTGCGCGCGCACCACCGACCTCACGTAATCGATGCCGTGACGCTGCATCCGGATATCGGCCTTGTCGGCTTCGACGCTTCGCGAGTAGCTTTCGCTGCTGATGTCGTGCGGCAAATCGACGAAGAAACCCGAATTGCGCCCTGCCGTCGAGCGACCGATCCGGTCGGCCTCGACCAGCGCCACCGACGCCTGCGGCGCCAGTTCCGCGAGACGCCGGGCGGCGCACAGTCCGGTGATTCCGCCGCCGACCACGACATAATCAAACTGCCTGTTGCCCCGCAACGTTTTCACGGCCGACGGCGGCGGCAGACTCTCCCACCAGCCGTTGACGCCGTCAGCCGCAGGTAACCTGGCGAATTCGAGTTTCGAGCTCATGCAAGTCAGCGTCCGTTGCGAAGCAGCGGTTGCACGAGCGTCGCAAACGCGCGCCGTTCGTCGTCCGTGAGCACGCCCAGCGGCGCCCGCGCATTGCCCACCGCCTTGCCGGCCAGCTCGCATCCGTAGCGGACATACTGAATAAACTTGCCGCTTCGTTCGAGCAGTTCCAGCACCGGCAGCAGTTGCGTCATCAACGCGCGACCGCTGACGAAATCGCCACGCTTGACGCATGCATCGAGCAACGCAACGTGAACTTCAGGCAAAAAGTTGGCCGCGCCCGCAACCCAGCTTCGTGCGCCCCAGACAAAGAACTCGAGCGCCTGGTCGTCCATGCCGCAACTGAGCACGAGCTTGCTCCTGAAGTGCGTGGCCAGATGATGCAGATGCGCGATGTCGCCGGTGCTCTCTTTCATCGCGATGAAGTTCGGTCGCGCGAGCAGTTCCTCCAGCACGCGGTCGCTGATTTCCGTGCCGGTGCGTGCGGGGAAGTTGTAGAGCATGACCGGCATGTCGAGCGCGTCGTCGATCGCGAGCATGTGTTGCAGCAGTTCGTCCTGGGTCGGCTGCGCGTAGTAAGGCGCGGCGACCAGCAACGCGGAAAGACCGGCGCGTTTCGCGGCCTGCCCAAGCCGGATCACTTCGCGGGTCGTCGTTGCGTTGATCCCTGCCGTCAGATACGTCTTTCCGCCCGCCGCCTGCGCCACAGTGTCGAACGTGCGCACGCGCTCGTCGAAACTGAGCGCGTAGTATTCGCCCGTCGTGCCGCCCACGCCGAGACCGGACAGGCCGCGCCCGGCCAGGTCGATCGCGTGTTGCGCCAGCAGTTCATGGTCGATCTCGCCGTCGGCTTTGAACGGCGTGACCAGCGGTGCGTGTACTCCTTCGAAGCTCATCAACCTTCTCCCTGTTCAGACGCACACTGCCGATCCCTGCGCCCTTGCCGAAGCGAAAGTGAAGGCGTGCGGGGTCGTGTGATGCAGTGACGTCGCGTTAAAAATCCGTGTGCCGGGTCACGCGGCGCTGTTGTCCAGCGACGCGTAAATGGCGATCAGACCAGTGCGTCCGCGTGTGAATAAATTGGAAAGCGGCTGCACATTTCCCGCACCTGACTGCGCACCGCGCGTTCGACGCGTTCGTCGCCGTCAGGCCTTTTTTCCAGCGCCGACAGCACTTCGAGTATCAACACGCCGATCTCGTCGAACTCCGGCGTGCCGAAGCCGCGCGTGGTGCCGGCGGCCGTGCCGATCCGGATACCGGACGTGACGGCCGCGCTCGCGGTGTCGAACGGAATGGCGTTCCTGTTGCTGGTTATGCCGGCGCGTTCGAGCGCCTTTTCGACCTGCGATCCCGTCAGCCCTTTTGGCCGGAGATCGGCCAGCAGCAGATGGTTGTCGGTGCCACCCGTCACGAGCGTCGTGCCGCCGAGCTTCAACACCTCGCCGAGTGCCTGCGCGTTCTTCAGAACCTGGTCGATGTACTGGGTGAATTCAGGCCGCAATGCTTCGCCGAACGCGACCGCCTTGCCCGCGATCACATGCATCAGCGGACCGCCCTGCAAGCCGGGGAATACCGCTGCGTCGATCTGCTTCGCGATGTCGGCGTGCGTGGTGAGAATGACGCCGCCGCGCGGCCCACGCAGTGTCTTGTGCGTGGTGGATGTGACGACGTCGGCGAAGCGCAGCGGATTGGCATGTCGCCCCGCCGCGACGAGACCCGCGATATCGGCCATGTCCACCATCAGCATCGCGCCGACGCTGTCGGCGATGTCACGGAACGCGGCGAAATCGAGTGCGCGCGGATAGGCCGGATAACCGGCAATCAGCAATGCCGGACGATGCAGTTCGGCAAGCCGGCGCACCTCGTCGTAGTCGATGCGAAGCGTCTGCGGATCGACGCCGTACGGAACCGCGTCGAACCACTTGCCGGACAACGCGGGATGCGCGCCATGTGTCAGGCGCCCGCCCGCGTCCAGCGACATGCCGAGCACGATGTCGCCCGGTTTCAGCAGCGCGAGCATCACCGCGCCGTTCGCCTGTGCGCCGGAATGCGGCTGCACGTTCGCGTACTCGCAGTCGAACAACGCTTTCACGCGGTCGATCGCCAGTGCCTCGATACGATCGACATGCTCGCAGCCGCCGTCATGACGCTTCGACGGATAACCGCCCGCGTACTTGTTCGTCAGTACCGTGCCCTGCGCGTCCATCACCGCCGCCGACACGAGATTCTCCGACGCGATCAGTTCGATCTGGGATTGCTGGCGACGCAACTCCAGCGTGATCTCGGACGAGATCACCGGGTCGCGGTCTTGCAGGGACTCGCAGAAAAATCGAAGCTTATCGTTCACGAGCGACTCCGGGATATTCACGAACACGTTCCACTTCATGCCTTCAGATACGCCGCGCCGCTGTCAGGTCCGCTCGCGCGCGGCCGTCGAATCCAACGCGACGGGAGCCGCTCCCGTCGCGTCCGTGATGCGCATTACTGCGCGAGCCAGGCCTGTAACTTTTCCGGATGCGAATCGACGAACTTCTTCGCCGCCGTGGCGTAATCGTTCGTGCTGTTGCCCGCGAATTCGATCGCTTCCACATCGGCGAGCGTCAGCTTGAAATGCTGCATGAACACATCGGCGCGCGGGAACTTTCCGGCAAACTGCTTCGAGCCGAATGCGTGAATCTGCTCCTCGCCGCCGAGCGTGCCTTTCGGGTCTTTCAGATAACGCATCGGCCACTTCTGGAACAGCCAGTGAGGGCTCCAGACCGTCGCGACGATCCACTGTTTGGACTGGTACGCGCGCTGCACCGAAGCCAGCATGCCCGCCTCGCTCGACGACTGCAGGTTGTAGCCCGCAAGGCCATAGTCCTTGACGGTTTTTTCGGATGCCTGCATCAGTCCGCCGCCCGGCTCGATGCCCTGAATCGTGCCGTTCAGCTTGCTTTTGACATCGGGCTTGTTCAGATCGGCAATCGACGACAGTTCCGACTCGGGCACATACGCGGGAACCGCCCAGCCATTTTTGCCGCCCGTATAGATGATGCCGACGTCATCCATATCGTTCTTGTAGCGCGCGTAATAGGTGGCGTGCGTCACCGGCAGCCAGCCGCCCACCATCAGATCGACATCGCCACGCGCGACACCCTGATACTGAATACCGATATCCGCCTGCACGAACTTGACGGGCTGCTGCAGTTTCGTCTCCATCACGTACTTCGCCACATTGGCCACCGCCAGCACATCGGCCCAGTTCGTGATGGTGATCTTCAGCGGTTCCGCCGCGACCGCGCCGCCGCCGTAAAGGCCGACTGCACAGAAGGCCGAGGCGGCAATTTTCACAACATAGGACTTGAGCATGCCGGTGTTCATCTAGTGCTCCTTGATTATCGAAAGTGACTTGTTTTTCTGCCGTAGCTGCGGGTTTTGCGGCTGGATGGATCGAGCAATGCGCTAGGGCTGCGCGGCTGCCGTTTCGCGAGCGGCGCGCTTCGGTAGCCGCGCCTTGCTCTTTTTTCTGGACTTGACGCCGAAGCTCTCGGTCAGACGATCGAGGATGATCGCCAGCAGAACGACGCCGAGACCGCCCTCGAATCCGATTCCGATATCGAGCCGTTGAATCCCGCTCAGCACGTATTCGCCCAGCCCGCCCGCGCCGATCATCGAGGCGACCACGACCATCGATAGCGCCATCATGATGGTCTGGTTGACGCCCGCCATGATCGACGGCAGCGCGTTGGGAAGCTGGATCTTCCACAGCAGTTGCGCGTCGGTGCTGCCGAACGAGCGCCCCGCTTCCATCAGTTCTTCGCGGACCTGCCTGATACCGAGCGTGGTCAGCCGAACCACCGGCGGCATCGCGAAGACGATGGTTGCGAGGACGGCGGGCACGCGTCCAAGTCCAAACAGGATGACGGCCGGAATCAGGTACACGAACGCGGGCATCGTCTGCATGAAATCGAGCAGCGAACGGAGCACGACTTCGGCGCGACCGTTGCGGGCGCCCCAGATGCCGAGCGGAATACCGACCAGCAAACTGAAGAACGTCGCGGCGATCACGAGCGCCAGCGTCGATACGGTTTGCGCCCACAGTCCCATGTAGTGAATCGTCATGATCGCGATGCCGACGAAGGCGGCGAACACGACGCCCTTGCGCCACAACGCGATGGCCATAAAGCCCACCAGCATCACGACGAACGGCACCGCGGCGAGGCCGTCCTGAAGCAGCTTGACCACCGCATCCAGCGCCGCCGAAAAAGCGTCGAATCCGCCGCGAAAATGCAGGAAAAGAAAGTTGACCGCGTGCTCCGCCGCCAGCCCGATAAATGACGAGTTCATGCCGCCCTCCGTTGCATCACCTGTTTCAGAATCGTGCGGCACGACACCACGCCGGCCAGCATCCCCGCACCATCGACGACGGGCACGTCGTGTTCCTGTCCGAGCGCGATGGTCGAGAGTTCGTGCAGATCGGTGTCGATCGGAACGGCGGCGATGTCGCGAAGCAGTGCGTCGCGAATCGGCGCGTTGCCGCACTTGCGCAACGACGCCGACGTAACGCAGCCCTGATAGCGGCCGGCTTCGTCGCAGACGTAGCCGGACTCGACGCCCGCGTCGATCAGCGCATTCATGTAGCGATCCGCCGGCGCGCTCGCGTCGCACCGGATCACGCCGCGCTCGACCTTCGAAAGCAGACTCGACGCTTTCTGGAAGCGAGAAATATCGACGTTGCGGAAGAAGTCGCGCACGTAGTCGTCGGCGGGCGACTGAATCAGTTCGGCCGGCGTGCCGACCTGGACCAGCCGGCCATCCTTCATCACGCCCACACGGCCGCCGATCTTGATCGCCTCTTCGATGTCGTGCGAAATAAAGACAACCGTGCGCTGCTCTTCCTTCTGAAGACGCAACAGTTCGTTTTGCATTTCGAAGCGGATCAGCGGGTCGAGCGCGGAGAACGCTTCGTCCATCAGCAGGACCGACGGATTCACGGCCAGTGCGCGTGCGAGACCGACCCGCTGCTGCATGCCGCCGGACAATTCGCCGGGATAGAGTTTTTCGTACGAACCGAGACCGACGCGAACCAGCGATTTGCGGGCAAGCGCGTAACGCTCGGCTTTCTTGTGCCCGGCCACTTCGAGGCCGTAAGCGACGTTATCGATCACGGTGCGATTCGGCAGCAGCGCGAACGATTGAAAGACCATCGCCATTTTCTTGCGGCGCACGTCGCGCAGCGCCGGCGTGGACATCGGCGCGATGTCGTGACCTTCGAGCACGACCTTGCCGGAAGTCGGCTCGATCAGGCGATTCAACAGTCGAACCAGCGTGGATTTGCCCGAGCCGGACAGTCCCATGATCACGAAGATCTCACCGGCCCGAACGCCCAGACTGACGTCGTCGACCGCCACCATGTTGCCGGTTTTCTGGAAGATTTCGTTGCGGCCGAGACCCTGGCGAAGCAGCTCGGCGGCGCGCTCCGGTTTCGGTCCGAAGATCTTCGACAGATGCTGGACCGTCAGGATTTCATTCGCGGCCGCCGACGTGGACGTGGCGATCGACGGCGCGGCGCTGGCTACGCCCGGATAGACCGCCTGTTCCGATGCGAAGGTGAGATGTGAGGACATTCTGTCGTTCCGGCTGGCAAGTTCAAAAACCTGGCGTCCGACGGGCGACACAGGACATGCGCAGCAGGCACGCACAGTCGCATCGTCGTCGCGGGTCAGGGATGAGCATTGCGGCTGTCGAACGCACAGGCGCCGAGAGCCAGTTTCGCAAGCAGAGACAGTCAAGCTCGTTCTATCGAACAAACATCGACTTTTCTCAACAACATTAAAATATCTCGCCGATTAATTGCGTATATGCAATGTTTGTTGCGGTGATGACAGCGTACCCCGCCAAATAGAACGAACCAGCTACATTTTCTGCGCCCTTTCCCCTACTTTTGGTAATGGGTCGTCTCAGCGGCGTTTGCGGCGGTACGCGCGAACCTGCCGCAAAGCCTCGCCAGGCATGGCGTCGAGTCGCGTGGCGCGAGATTGCGCGCGGATCGGCCGCCCGTTGCGCATTGGGGAAACTCCCGAGCGGGAGTCGGTGGAGGCGCTTGCGAGCGAAATCTTTTCGAATATGATCGGCTCACAGCGCAGGCCGCTCTATCAGCGACACGCGTGCGCACGACATCGCGAATGCCCCTGGCGGGCATCAGAGAGGAGCCCAATGATTTTCACCGACACCGCCCGACGCAGTTACACGATCCGTGACGAAGACTGGCGGCCGCTGCGCCTGGGCGAAACGGAGATGACCGGTTACGCGTGGATTCCGTTGTCGGACGACGAAGGCGGTGGCTGGTCCAGTTACTGGATGAAGATCGACGCCGGCGCGCAGGGGCCGATGCATCGGCACGACACGACCGAGCTGATCGTCGTCGCGCAAGGCGTCTTCACCGACAGCGACGGCGCGCACTTCCGGACCGGCGACGTGCTCACTTACGCGGCCGGGTCCAGCCACGCGAGCAGGTCGGCGGAAGGATGCGTGGTGCTGGTCGTTGCGCGGACCGGTTCGCAGCGGATCGATTGAGGCGGCAACGGCGACGGACGCGCGAAGGCAGAAACACCATCGTCATATGTCCGGGCGGCACTTCGGCCAGCACCGACCACGCCGGTTCTGCGTCGAGCGTAAGCGCCCACACGTCGAGCGTTGCCGGGTTCGCCACAGCCTGAACAGGTGGAAAACGCGGTGCGAGACTAGCGGCGGCCGTCAAAATCGTGGCTCAATCGGACGGACGCGTCCGCAAGCGCAATCCCCGGACTATCCTCTGGCCTGGTCCTCCGGGGGAATGCCACTCTCAGACAGTCTCCCGGATTTGTCGCCTGCCGCTTCCCCCGCGGCAGGCAGCCTTTTTTCTGCGCCGGATCGACGCACGACACGCAACTCACATCAACTGCCGAGCGTGTTCGGGTCGCGCCACGCGCGCTCGAACGGTAGCCGCCACGCACGCGGCGCGACCAGTTGATGAATCGCATTCGGCCCCCACGAACCCGGCGCGTAAAAGCGAACCGGCGGCGGCGATTCCAGCAATGCCGACGACACTTCCCACAAGCGCTCGATCCCTTCGGCCGTCGTGAACAGCGTACGATCGCCGCGCATCGCGTCGAGAATCAGGCGCTCGTACGCTTCGAGCACATCGCCGATCAGCCCGGTATCGCGCATCGCGAATTGCAGGCTCAGCTTGTCGAGGCGCATCCCAGGACCTGGCCGCTTGCCGTAAAACGACAGCGACATCTTCGACGCATCCGCGAGGTCGAAGGTCAGGTGATCCGGGCCTTGCGAGCCGACGCCCGACCCGGCCGGAAACATGCTCTTCGGCGGTTCACGGAACGCGATGGAGATGATCCGCTGCCCTTCGGCCAGCCGCTTGCCGGTGCGCAGATAAAACGGCACGCCGGCCCAGCGCCAGTTGTCGATCGAGCACTTCAGCGCGATGAACGTCTCCGTTTCCGATTCCGGACCCACGCCTTCCTCGCCGCGATAACCGGTGTACTGGCCGCGCACGACGTCGGACGGCTGGATCGGCAACATGCTGCGAAACACCTTGTTCTTCTCTTCGCTGATCGGTGACGGTTCCAGCGACGTCGGCGGTTCCATCGCCATGAACGCGAGAATCTGGAACAGATGCGTGACGACCATGTCGCGGAACGCTCCGGTCTGCTCGTAGAAACCGGCCCGCTTGCCGAGGCCCAGGGTTTCGGGCACGTCGATCTGAACGTGGTCGATAAAGTTGCGATTCCAGATCGGCTCGAACAGGCCGTTCGCAAAACGGAAAGCGAGAATGTTCTGCGCAGGCTCCTTGCCGAGAAAGTGATCGATCCGGAATATCTGCTCTTCCTCGAACACCTCGTGCAGACGCGCATTCAGCGACACCGAACTCGCCAGGTTGGTGCCGAACGGCTTTTCCATGATGATCCGCGAACGCTCGACGAGTCCCGCTTCCTTCAACAGCCCAACCGCCGACAACGCCGCGTTGGGCGGCACGCTCAGGTAATGCAGCCGCCGGCACTCGCCCTCGAAGCCCTCTTCGGCGCGTTGCACCGCGAGCTTCAGCGCTTCGGCACCGGCCGTCAGCGGCAGATAGTCGAGATTCGCGGCGAACGTCTCCCATTCCGGCTGCGCGACCTTGCGCATCGCGAACTCGTCGAGCGCTTCGCGCGCGGTGCGGCGAAAGTCGTCGAGCGAAATGTCGTCGAGTGCGACGGCGATGATCCTGCAACCTGGAATGAACCCCGCGCTCGACAGATGGAACAAGCCGGGTAACAGCTTGCGCCTTGCGAGATCGCCCGTGGCGCCAAACAGAACGACGACTTGCGGAAACCGCGGACCCACACCTGGAGAGATCTTGGCCATCGTGCAATTCCTTTCTGGGTTGTCGATACCTGACGAAAAGGACGCGAGAAAGGCTATCCGGCGGGCAAACCCGATTCGCGCGACATCGCGCGCCGGGTCCGTTCGGGACCACGCGATGGCTGCCGGATAGCGCTTCGCGACAGTATCACGGGCGGCGCGTGCAGGCCGTGCCGCGCGTCGCCGGGAAGCGGTCACGATCACACGGTTTGATGGATTGCGCCACAATCGGGTTTTGCGCCGACCGGCAACCCACGCTTCCGGCGCACGACAGACTTCATCCGCCAGGACTGCAATGACTCAAGCACTCAGCATCGATTTCGTCTCCGATATTGCCTGCCCGTGGTGTGCAATCGGTTTATCCTCGCTCCAGCTCGCGCTATCGAAACTCGGCGATACGGTCGACGCGCAGATCGTCATGCACCCGTACGAACTGAATCCCGAGATGGGCCCGAACGGCGAATCGATCGTCGCGTATCTCGGCAAAAAATATGGGCGCACACCGGCGCAGATCGAAGAAACACAGGCAATGATCCGCGAGCGCGGCGCAGACGTCGGCTTCAACTTCGGTCCGCGCACGCGGGTCTTCAATACTTTCGATGCGCATCGTCTGATGCATTGGGCCGCAATCGAAGGCAAGCAGCTTGCCCTCAAAATGGCGCTGCTGCGTGCCTATCATTCGGATGGCAAAGACCCCAGCAATCGCGACGTCCTGATCGAAGCGGCGCAATCGGTCGGACTCGACGCGGCACAGGCGCGCGATGTCCTTCAAAGCGACGCATATGCCGACGATGTACGCGCGGAGGAACGGGAATATCAGGCAATGGGCATTCAGTCCGTGCCGTCGATCATTTTCAACGGACGTTACCTGGTCACGGGCGGCCAGCCGGTCGAAGCGTTCGAACGGATCATCGAGCAGGTTCTCGCCGAAGCCGCCTAGTGTGGGTGGGATGGGCGGCGTTGGCGAGCGGCGGCACGCTCAGCTGAAGTCGCGCGCGCCGAGCACGATCATCGGCAAGCCAGGATTGAAGCGGCGGAATTTGTAAGCCGCCGCGCGAATCTTCGCTTTGTTGGCGGCGAACACGCCAGTGGGTGAATTATTGGAATCGTCGGCCAGAATCCGCATGGCCGGTGTCGAGATCCGGCCCGGAATCTCCGTTGCACCATCCAGAATCGTGAAGCTCAGATAGCCCCCGCGCGGATCGTCGCGCGGGTCGGTTATGTCGAACCTGTTTTCCATCGTCGCACCTTCATTTCTGAGGAGTGGCTTTGATGTGAGCAAAAAACGGTCCGCGCCGATGTATTTCAGTGCTAACGCGATCGGTAACGAGTGCAAGTCTCATTCGATATGTCCTTCAAACCATGCTCTATGCTGGACAGACTGACAGTCGTTGGACTCTATCGAAGGGGGCACCATGCAATCAGACAAGAAAGTCCTTGAATATCTGAATGCGCAATTGAAGAACGAACTGAGCGCGATCAACCAGTATTTTTTGCACGCGCGAATGTATCGGCATTGGGGTTTGGAGAAACTCGGCAAGCATGAATACGATGAATCGATCGGCGAGATGAAGCATGCGGATCTTCTGATCGAACGGATTTTCATGCTCGACGGACTGCCGAATCTGCAGGATCTACACAAGTTGCTGATCGGCGAGGAAACAAAGGAAATTCTCGAATGCGATCTGAAGCTCGAACTGATATCGCAAGCAACCTGCAAGGAAGGAATCGCGTATTGCGAGACCGTCCGCGATTTTATTTCGCGCGAGATTCTGACTCATATTCTCGACGAAACCGAAGACCACATCGACTGGCTCGAAACCAACCTCGATCTGATCGACAAGGTCGGGATCCAGAACTACCAGCAATCCGGCATGGAATCGCCCGGCTGACGCGCTGTTACGCGCTAGCTTGAGCCTTCCTGCCGTGACGGACCGCTCAGGCTTGCGGCGATGTAGTCCGCCATCGTCCCGGCTTCGTTCTGCGGCAGCAGGAAGCTTTGCCAGCCGTAGCCGACGTGGCGCAGGAACAGCGCGAAGCCGTGCGCATCGCCCTGCGTCACCGGATGGATCCGCCATGCGGGATCGATCTGGCCGAAAAAATCGCCGGTGCCTTCGGGCTCCGGTGGAACCGGATCGGACAATAGCGCGCGCGATTCCGCGAGCTCACGCATCAGCGCATCGACCGCAGCGCCCGCCAGCGCGACCGGATTCGCCCCGTCCGGCGTCTGCGCGGGTTCCACGATCAGCGACGCGCGATCTTCCGCGACACGGATCGTCAGGCCCGTGCGCGTGTGGTCCGGCTCGACGGAACGCTCGCTCGTGCTCGCGTCCGGCATGACCATCGACGTGTCGGACGAATCGTCCTCAAACAGCTTTCGTCTCAAGCTGAAACTGATGCCGGGCCCCGACGTGGCGACCGTGCCGACGTCGAGCGATTGCGTGCCCGATAACGGCCCCTCCACCGTCACGACCGGCGACGCTTCCGTCAGCGCATCCGTCGATACGCGATTCCGTCCGAGGCGTTTCGACTGATAGAGCGCGGCGTCGGCGCGAGCAAATACGCGCTCGACCGTATCGACCGGCGAGACCAGCGCAATGCCCGCGGACAGCGAGTAGCGGATCTCGCGGCCAC
Organism: Paraburkholderia sp.; assembly: GCF_028283785.1. Lineage (GTDB taxonomy): Bacteria > Pseudomonadota > Gammaproteobacteria > Burkholderiales > Burkholderiaceae > Paraburkholderia. The sequence continues at coordinate 292,553 of NZ_JAPWKB010000002.1, forward strand.
CGGTGACACGCACGGGCGTCGTCGCGACGGTTTGCCTGACGCGTTCGATCACCATCACCGCTTCGTCCGACGTCGTGCCCGGCATCACGACGACAAATTCTTCACCGCCGATACGTCCCAGCACGTCCGACCGGCGCGTCGTCGCGCGAATGCGTTGCGCGAAATCGCGCAGGACTTCGTCCCCGGCTAGGTGGCCGAATTCGTCGTTGATGGCCTTGAAGCGGTCGAGATCGATCAGCGCAATGCACAGCGGCGTCTGCGGACCGCGCAACGTCGAAATGGCGACGTCGAGATAAGACAGCACGTTGCGGCGATTCGGCAGACCGGTCAGAAAATCGGTTTTCGCTTCCTGCATCGCGCGGTCGTGCGCCTGCGTCAGTTCGAGTTCGAGTTGCTTGAGCGGAGAAATCTCCGCGCCGACGAGCACGATCCAGCCGTTTTCCAGCAGCGTTTCCGTCATCCAGTACCAGCTGCCGTCGAGCATGTCGGACGCGAAGTAACGCTGTCCGGGCGCGCGTCGGCGACGACTTTGCGTCTGCTCGATAAACGTCGCGACATCCGCGCTGTCGATACGCGGGCCGCAGCCGTGCAACGCGCCGCGCTCGATCAGGTCCGCGAACGTCATCGTTCCGTCGACGTCGTCGAGCCTGAACAGCGCCTTGAAACGCGCGCTCGCGTAACGCAAGGTGTCGTCGGGGCCGTAGATGGCGACCAGCAGCGCGCCGCCGTCGAACGCGGCCGACAGCGCCACTCCCGCATCGTCATGACCGGACTTATCCGCAAACGCCGTCCCAAACGGCTTTCCTGACGTTTTTCCAACTCGTTGCATGGCGCTCCCGTGTCTGTCCAGGTGGTCACGGGCCACGTCGCGACAGCGAACCGGGCCCGGGAAATCCGCGTTGCGCGAATCACCGGCGAAACCGACTGATAGCCGAATGTCGAAAAGTTTGACACAAACCGGCGCGACCCTTCAAAGATCGCAAAATCGTGACCCGCATTTTTCGTGCAACGTCGGCGCAAAAATGCACAGCACGAACCTACCCACATTCCCGGCCAGCACTCCAGCTTGCAACGATGGGGAAGAAACACAGGCCGTAACCGGCTGGGTTATGCTCGCCGCAGCGTTGTTTTCAGCGTGGTCATCTTTCGACACTTATCGCCAGGGACAAGTCCATGTATCCATCCATCGAACCGTACGACAGCGGTTTTCTCGACACCGGCGACGGTCATCAGGTCTATTGGGAAGTGTGCGGCAATCCCGACGGCAAACCGGCTGTGTTTCTGCACGGCGGCCCCGGCGGCGGATGCAGTCCCGAGCATCGGCGGCTGTTCGATCCGGCCCGCTACAAGATCGTGCTGTTCGATCAGCGCGGCTGCGGCCGCTCGACACCGAACGCCAGTCTCGACAACAACACGACCTGGCATCTGGTCGCCGATATCGAGCGGCTGCGCGAGCACATCGGTGCCGAACAGTGGCTGGTGTTCGGCGGCTCGTGGGGCAGCACGCTCGCGCTCGCATATGCGCAAGCGCACCCGCAACGCGTCAGCGCATTGATCGTGCGCGGCATCTTCACGGTGCGGCGCGCCGAATTGCTGTGGTACTACCAGGAAGGCGCCTCGTGGTTATTTCCGGATCTGTGGGAACAATACCTCGCGCCGATTCCCGTGGCCGAGCAAGGCGATCTGATGGCCGCCTACCGCCGCCGTCTGACCGGCGACGACGAAGCCGCGAAGCGTCAGGCAGCGCGCGCGTGGAGTTTGTGGGAAGGCCGCACGATCACGCTGTTGCCTGACCCGCATCTCGAAGCACGCTTCGGCGAAGACGATTACGCGCTCGCGTTTGCGCGAATCGAAAACCACTATTTCGTGCATCAGGGCTTTTTCGACGAAGGACAGTTGCTGCGCGACGCGCATCGGCTGGCGGACATTCCGGGCGTGATCGTGCAAGGGCGCTACGACGTCGCGACGCCCGCGCGCACGGCGTGGGAACTGTCGAAAGCGTGGCCGCGCGCGTCGTTCGAGATCGTCGCGGATGCGGGTCACGCGTTCAACGAGCCCGGCATCCTGAAGGCGCTGATCGCTGCAACGGACCGCTTCGCAGACTAGCCGGCTCATCGTCGGAACCGGACAGAATTTCAAAAGTGGAATTCTGTTCAAATTTCAAATATCATTCTCCGGAGATTCGCCACACTCATTCTTCAGCCTTGCCACCAGGAAATCCGTTCGATGCCCGCCAACCCCGCGCCTACTTCCACCGCAGACTGCGACGTACTGGTGATCGGTTCGGGCGCGGCGGGTTTATCCGCGGCGGTGACGGCCGCGTGGCACGGGCTGAAGGTGATCGTGGTCGAGAAAGACGCGGTGTTCGGCGGCGCCACCGCGTGGTCGGGCGGCTGGATGTGGGTGCCGTGCAACCCGCTCGCGCGGCGTGCGGGAATCGTCGAAGACCGCGCGCTGCCGCGCACGTATCTCGAACACGAACTGGGCGACCGCTTCGATGCCGCCATCGTCGATGCGTTTCTCGACGCCGCGCCGAACATGGTCGCCTTCTTCGACACGCACACGTCGCTGCAATTCTCCGACGGCAACGCCATCGCCGACATTCACGGCGACACGCCCGGCGCGGGCACCGGCGGCCGCTCGGTGATCGCCGCGCCCTACGACGCGCGCAAGCTCGGCGCGCTGCTCGGCCGGCTGCGCAAGACCATGCGCGAAACCTCGTTCATCGGCATGCCGATCATGGCCGGCGCCGACCTGAGCGCCTTCCTCACGATGACCCGTTCGTGGCGGTCGCTGTGGCACGTCACGCGGCGCGTCGGCAAACATCTGCTCGATCTGGCCTTGCATGGCCGCGCGATGCATCTCGTCAACGGCGTCGCGCTGATCGCGCGACTCGCGAAATCGGCGGACGATCTGGGCGTGCAGTTGTGGGAATCGTCGCCGGCCCGCAGCCTGATTCACGATGACACACCCGGCGATACCGCACGTGTCACGGGCGCCGTGGTGGACACGCCGAACGGACCCGTGACGATTCACGCAACGAAGGGCGTCGTGCTCGCGGCAGGCGGTTTTCCGAACGACATCGCGCGACGCAAGGCGATGTTCCCGCGCACGCCGACCGGCCACGAGCATCTGGCGCTGCCGCCGCTGGGCGCAAGCGGCGACGGCTTGCGGCTCGGCGAAAGTGTCGGCGGCAAGGTGGCGGACGATCTCGTCACGCCCGCCGCGTGGTGCCCGGTGTCGACAGTGCCCTACAAGGACGGCACCGCCGGTCACTTCCCGCACATCATTGAACGCGGCAAGCCCGGCATCATCGGTGTGCTGGCCGATGGTCGCCGCTTCGTCAACGAAGCGAACGGCTACTACGACTACGCGAAAGCGATGCTCGATGCCGCGCCCGGCGACGACGTCGCATCGTGGCTGATCTGCGACCACACGTTTCAGCGCCGTTACGGCCTCGGCATCTCGCGACCGTTTCCGTTGCCGGTCGGGCCGTTCGTGCGCTCCGGCTATCTGAAAACCGGCGATACCATCGACGCGCTCGCGCGCGCGTGCGGGATCGACCACGACGCATTGTGCAAGACCGTCGACGACTTCAACCGGCATGCACGCAATGGCGAAGACCCGCAATTCGGACGCGGCTCGACGCCCTATAACCGCAAGCAGGGCGACGCGCTGCATCGGCCCAACCCATGCGTCGCGCCGATCGAACGCGCGCCGTTCTACGCGGTCAAGGTGCAGCCCGGCAGCTTCGGCACGTTCGCCGGTCTGAAGACCAACGCGCATGCACAGGTGCTCGATGCGGGCGGCGCGCCGATCGGCGGACTGTACGCGGCAGGCACCGATATGGCGAGCATGATGGGCGGCTACTATCCGGCCGGCGGCATCAATCTCGGACCGGCGACGACCTTCGGATACATCGCTGCGCGTCACATGGCAGGCGTCACCGAATACGAATAAGATCGCGCATGACATCGCGAGCGCGCTCGCGTTCGCGCCGCATTCCCATCCACTCAATCACGGAACAACGACCATGCAGACCATCGTGAATCGTCACAACCTGAACATGCCGAAGCTCGGCCTCGGCACATGGCCGATGCTCGGTGACGAGTGCACACGCGCGGTGCTTCAGGCGCTCGACGTCGGCTATCGCCATATCGACACCGCTGCGGCCTACAACAACGAAGCGGCCGTCGGCGACGCGCTGGCGGCGACGAACGTGCCGCGCGAACAGATTCACGTGACGAGCAAAGTCTGGTGGGACAAGCTGAGCCCGCAGGACATGCGCGCGTCGTTCGACAACACGCTGAAGGCGCTGCAAAGCGACTACATCGACCTGTTCATGATTCACTGGCCGACCAAAGACTGGGACCTCGCGCGCACGATCGACACGCTGGTGTCGTTGAAGGAAAGCGGACGCGCGCGCAACATCGGCGTCGCCAACTTTCCGTTGCCGTTGCTGCGCGAAGTGGTCGAAACGATGGGCGCGCCGTTGTCCGCGATTCAGGTCGAATATCACGTGACGCTCGGTCAGCGCGATCTGCTGGCGTTCGCGCGCGAACACGACATGGCGTTGACGGCGTACAGCCCGCTCGCGCGCAACAAGGTGTCGGAGATTCCCGAGATCAAACGGATCGCTGAAAAGCACGGCGTGCTGCCGACCCAGGTGGCGCTGAAGTGGTTGCTCGATCAACCGAATGTCGCCGCGATTCCGAAAGCGAGCAGCAAGACCAACCAGTTGGCCAACCTCGCGTCGCTCGACGTGAATCTCGACGACGACGATCGCGCGACGATCGCCGCGCTGCCGAAGAATCAGCGGATGGTCAGCCCCGAGTTCGCGCCGCAATGGGACGCGGCGGAATAAGCGGTGCGGCGGCGTTGAATCAGTGCTGGATCAGCGCGGCGACTTCGGCGTAGTCGCGGGCCATCAGGATACGGCCGCGAAACCGCTGTTGCACATCCGGTTCGAGCGCATAGCCGATCACGTGCACGCCGGCCGCCAGACCCGCTTCGACGCCTGGCGCGCTGTCTTCGATCAGCACGCAACGAGATGGCGCGACGTTCGTCATGCGCACCGCTTCGAGAATCAGGCGCGGATCGGGTTTCCAGGCGCCCACTTCGTACGCGCTGGCAATGCGGTTTTCGAAGTACGGCAGCAAACCGGTCGCTGCGAGACAGGCTTCGATTTTCGCGCGCGGCCCGTTCGACGCCACGCATTTTTCGAGCGGCAGGCGGCTGACGAAGTCGAATGCGCCTGGCATCGGCTGCAGCGATTCGCGATAGCGCAACTCACTGCGCTCGCGAAACGAAGCGGTGAAACGGTCGGCGTCGAGACACGCGTGCGTTGCGCAAATCTCGGCGACGTAAGCCGCGAACTGGCGTCCGCGATACTGGTTCAGCACTTCGGCCGGCGTCGTGTCGATACCGGCTTCCGCGAACATATCGACAATCACCGCCGCCGACAAAGTCTCGCTGTCGACGAGTGTGCCGTCGGAGTCAAAGATCACTGCATCGATATCCAAAACGCTCCTCGCAGTTGAAAAACAGGCTCCGCGCATCATACCGCCTGTGATAAAAAAGACCCGCCCGAGCCCGACCGGCGCATCGCGTCGTCACCTGCCTCGCCAACAACAAGGAACGCCATGAACCGCTACGACGAACCGAAGATCGACTGTCATCTGCATATCTTCGACCCGGCGCGTTTTCCGTATGCGGCCGACACGGTTTATCGTCCGTCCGGTCAGGAAGTCGCGACCGTTGCGCAGTTTCAGCATCTGATGGACGCGTACGGCGTGACGAATGCACTGCTGGTCGGACCGGTGTCCGGCTACGGCAACGACAACGCGTGCCTGCTCGACGCACTCGCGCAAGGCAAGGGCCGCTTTCGCGGCATCGCGATGATGCCGACCGACGCGAGCGTCGACCAGCTCGCCGATCTGAAGGCGCAAGGCGTGGTCGGCGTGGCGCTGAACGTGCCGATGTGCGGCGCCGACTACGTGCTGTCGGCGCAACCGTTCTACGACAAGCTGAACGCGCTCGGCATGTTCGTCCAGATTCAGGTCGAAGCGGATCAGCTCGCGCCGCTCAAGCCGGTGCTCGAATCGAGCGGCGTTCAACTGATCGTCGATCATTGCGGGCGGCCGGACGTTGCGGCAGGCATCGGTCAGGCGGGGTTTCAGGCGTTGCTCGATCTCGCCGGAACCGGTCGCACCACGGTCAAGCTGTCGGGTTTTTCGAAGTTCGCGAAGACGCCGTATCCGTATCCGGACACGCAACCGTATCTGGCCGCGCTGCTCGACGCGTTCGGCGCGGAGCGCTGCATGTGGGGTTCCGACTGGCCGTTCTTGCGCGCGCCCGAACGCATCGATTACGGCACGCTGCTGACACTCGTCGAACGTCAGATTCCGGATGCCGGGCAACGCCACCAGGTGCTGTACGAAACACCGCGCACGCTGTTCGGTTTTGGTGCCGCCTGAAGCCTGACCGAGCGTTCCGCTGAATGAGCGCGTGCCTGCGCCACCGCTGCGATAGGCGCTCGGCGGTCGTTACGCAACGACGCATCCGGCACGTCGAAAGCACCACGACAAAGCCGCGCCGGTGTCGGACAACTTCAACGAACTTTCACGATTCGTCATACCCGCGCGTGTAGAGTGCAAGTTCGCGGCACGACTCGTCGCGCGGCGTGCACGTCACGCGAAACGAGCCGTCACGGCGACACCGGGATCGCAGACAGATGACAACCCGTCACGCTGCAACGCGATCCGCAAAGGAGAAACTGATGGGTATTTTCTCGACAATCCTGAACAAGATTTTCCCGCATGACCATCCGGCCGCCGCAGCCACGCCCGACGCTGCCGGACCCGCGCCCGACGCGGCTGCTCCGGCTGCGTCCGCACCGGCCGCCGCGCCGATGCCCGAGGTGGATGTCGAAGCGGTGTTGACGCAAATGCAGGCAGGCAACAGCCAGCAACTGAACTGGCGAACGTCGATTGTCGATCTGCTGAAACTGCTCGATATCGACAGCAGCCTCAGCGCACGCAAGGAACTCGCCGGCGAATTGCACTACTCCGGCAACACCGACGATTCCGCGTCGATGAATATCTGGCTGCACAAGGCCGTGATGGACAAGCTCGCGCAAAACGGCGGCAAGGTACCGGACGACCTCAAAAGCTGATCGTCCACGGCTACGCTACCTACCGTCTGCCGCAAAACGGAACGGCCGTGTCTGCCGGATGACAGACACGGCCGTTTTCAATGGATCGCGTGTGTGATTGTGATGCGTTTCTTATCAGTGTTTCTGCTGCTGCAACGATAGAACCCGCGTGGCGAACTAGATCTCCACGTCCACCAGCACGCCGACCGGTTGCCAGTACACACCGGTCGTATTTCCGGCCATGCCGTCCAGCACCGCCTTCAACGACGCGCGCGCATCCGGATTTTGCTGAAGCGCCGCGACGTGCGCCTGCAATGCATCGTCCACGCGCGACAGCGCCGCAGCCATCGGGTCGTCGTCATCGCTGGTCGTGGTGTACGCGGACAGGTCCGCGCTGCTCGACGGCATCACGAGATCGCCGAAATCCAGATCCCAGTTATCGACCGACGACGCGTCCGACGATCCCGACGTGTCGGGTGCGTTTTCCGCGAGTGCCGACAGTCGCGACCCGAGATCCTGATAGACGCCCAGACTCGACACCGGCGCGGGCGGCGGCGGGCCGCCGGCGGGCGTGATCGAGGTTTCCGCGTCGTCGGCGGGCAAGCCGTTCGCAATCGCGATCGACTGTTGCAACGCGAGCGCCTGATACATCGCCGCGATCAACTGCGCGCCCGACGCCGACACCTTGCGCGACGCCGCGATCGGGTCCGAGTCGTCGTCCGGCCACGTCGAATCGGCCACGCCGGTCGATGCGTCGATTCCGAGGTTATGCAAGGTCTGACGCAGCGCCGCCATCAGCGGATCCGAATTACTGTCGATCGACGAGGCTGGCTTGATACGCGGCTTGGGCGGCGGCGGGCCATCGGGTGGCGCGGGCGGCGACGGCGGTGACGCCGAAACCGCGGCAATCGCCGGGTCAAACGAATCGCGCGACATGCTTTTCTCCTTGTTTAAAGCACCATGCACCGTACGACGCCGATCATCCCGGTCGTCGCTTCAATCGGGCAAACGTTCACGAACCGGTTATCGGGTCCGTCGATCTGTTGGTTGATGGTCTGTAAGTGGACGAAAGCGAAGCGCTTACCGATGAAACATATTTCGCTGAATCTGGAACATTCCGGAAGCTCTGGTAACGCGAATCAGCGTCCGATGCGCGCTTCGATCCGTTCGATCAGCCCTTCGATCCAACCGCGCAACAGCGTATTCGACGACACCGCCGGCAACGAATACGCGATCACTTCGTACACTTTGCCGCGCTGGATTTTCGACACCTTCGCGGGGTCGAGCCAGTCGGCGTTATCGACCAGCAGCAACAGCGTTTCCAGCCCGATCACGATCGGCCAGACGCACGCGAGCCGCAACCGCATCGAAAACCGCGAAATACCGAGTGTGTAGTCGAGCGCCGCGCGGAAATGATCGAGGCTGACGCTGACGAGGTCGAACAGCATCGGTTGCGCGCGCGACGCATTGGCCGGTTGCAGCAGGTCCTGCGGCGTCAGCCCGACGCGTTCGAGCGCCGTGGCGGGCAGATAGCAGCGGCCGATCCGGAAGTCCTTGCCGCAGTCGCGCAACACGTTGGTCATCTGCAAGGCCTTGCCGAAACGCACGCCGCGATCGAGCATCGTCGGCATATCGCGAATCAGCGCGCGCGGCGCATGCGCGTGCGTCATCTTCGTCCAGAATTCACCGACGCATCCGGCCACCAGATACGTGTAGCGATCCAGTTCGGCGTACTCGCGCAAGCCGACGATCTGCCCGGACGATTCGTCCGGGAATGTGCGCAGATCGAATTCCATGCCGGCGGTCAGCGTCGTGACGATCTCGCGGACCGCCGCACGGTCGGCGGCGTCCAGTTGATCGAGCACCGCGAGCGCGGGTCCGAGCGACTCGAGCAGCGTCTTCTCATCCGACTGCATCTGCTGCGCGGCCACTTCCTGCGCAATCTGCCGGAGCGCCTGCGGGTTCGCCGCGCCGTTCACCTGATCGCGCAGCGACAGCAGCAACGCGAGCCGCTGCGCGGGCGGAATCAGCGATGTATCGGCGATCGTATCGGCGGCGCGCGCCAGCAGATACGCGAGCCCGACGGGATCGCGCATGCCGGCGGGCAGTACGCGCAACGTGAGGTAAAACGAGCGGGAAACGCCCTTCAACAACGGACCAAGCAGGAAGGCGCGGGAAGAGTTACGCATGAATGAGAATGGTGAGGATGGGTCGAGCGCGTCCGGACGGGCACGCGCTGGCGCAGCCGAATTGTATCCGCCCCGCCGCCAGCCTTCATCCAGCGGCCTCGCGCGGCGGCAAAGTGCCACCGCGTTATCCCGATTTCCCGCGAACCCGCCATCTGGCACTCGTTGCACGTGCACGACGTATCGCAAAAAAGATTGTTGCACGAACTGCATTCGGGTTTATACTAGGCCTGTCTCCTCCATGTCTCCAACTGATATGGATTACGCCCGCCACATGAGCGGGCTTTTTTTTGCCTGTCGTTTCCGCGCGTGTTGCGCCGCCGCGGCTCAGTGCGGATGGTCGTCGTAGCCTGACAGGAACAGCACCGGCCGGTTGGCGCCCTCGGCGCTATCGAACGTGTAGTCGAGCGTCGGCGTGGTGTGCCACGCCTGGATGCAAAACGAAATCTCCGTCTGCCCTTTGGCAATCGCCGCGTTCACCATCCGCGAGACATCGACGGGACGGTAATTGCGTGCATTGTCCAGATACCAGCCCACATAATCGCCGCTGGTGACGCACGCGGGCGCATTTTTGCCGGTCACGGTTTTCTGATCCCAGTCGTTGTCCATCACATAGCCGTAAACCGTACTCGCGGACGTATTGGTGACGTTTCCACCCGCTATCATCAATTGATAGATCGGCCGGTAACTGGCGGGAATCCTGTCGCCGCCCGTTGGAATCGCGAAACGCAATACCGCATAATTCGCGTCGTCGTTACTGGAAATAGCCAGCGTCGGTCGTGCGCCGTAATTATTATCGGCATCGCTGCCGCCGCGTACGTAACTGTCGGCGGAAGGTTCGGCATAGCTATAAGCCACTTCCGTGCTGCAATCGCGCTCTTTATTCAGGCAATAATTCGCCATGTAATCGAGTGCCTGCGGCTGCCATCCGGAAAAGAAATCGCCATGCGCGGTATAAAGCGATCCCCAGTTCAGCGCAACGACATTCCCTTGCGCGTCGAGCGTCGGATCGAGCGACAATTGCGCGCCGGTGAGATCGGTCACGTTACCAATCTGATACGCCAGGTTATAGCTTAAATGCGGAATCCGCTTCGGATAACCGCTCGGGCACTGGCCGGACGCGTCCGCATACGCGATGTTGTTGTGCTTCATCATCGCGCTCAGCGGTTTGTTCCTGATTTTGCCGCGCATCATGTTGGTATCCATGACCGGCGCGAGATTCACGCCGTCCCAGCAGGTCGCGTAACTGATGCCGATATTGAACTGCGTCCCGCTGGCGGGATCGGGCACGCAATCGGTCGGAATCGTATTGGTGTAGCCGGACGGGCTGCCGGTGCACAGAAACGTCACGTTCGGGTTCGGCGCGCTGCCCTCGTGATTGCCCGCCAGCATCTTCATGCCGGGCGGAATGGCAATCACCGGATAGCGATTGTTCGAAGGCGGCGCGGCGTTGGTGTAATACGTTTTCTGGTAATCCGGCCGGATAATCGTGCCGTCTTTCAGACGCAATGACGGCGCCCAATATGCGGTGCTGTCCGCCGGATTCTGACAGGTCGTATCGGCTTGCGCGAGCAGAGTCGCAGCGGTCGAACTGGCATTCGCGTTCCTGTTTCCGAAAAAATCATGCGACATCGCAACGTTCGCACGATTTGGATACACAATCGGGTCATCGGGTAGTGTGTGCGAATAATTGCAGATAACGTTCGCATTGCCCTCTTTGAGAATCGGTTCGGTATGCGCGGGTGAACTACCGGATAAAATCAATGCAACACCACACGCAACGTGAAGTTTATTCATCATGGCGGCTCGCAGGATTGGGAATGCGGAAAATGCCGGACGCTGACTCCGGATTTTCATCCTATATAAACCGACCGCATTCGCAACCCGGAAAGCCGGTTGATTGCGCGCATTTTCGGCGCAATCAATGGTCTTCCGAATAAACCTGGTTTCCCGAATAAATAAAATCAATAGGCGCCGCGTTTATGTACCCGAGCATTTCCCGCTACAGCAATTTCGCCGCCGACTTCGCGCGGCGTTTGCGCTCTTTTTTCAGCGCAGCCATCGCCGCGTCGCCCGATGCGTCGTCCGGAAACACGCCATGCGCGCTTTGCAGCAACGCTTCACTGGCGACCACGTCGTTGAGCGCGCCGAAGCGCTGATGGATTTTCTTGAGCGGCTTCGTGCGCTTCAACTGCTTTTTCGTCAGCAGCGGCTCGAAGAATTCGAGCAGATAACGGACCTTTTTGGCCGCCTTGCGAACCTCGTGAAACGACGCGTAGTCGCCGCGTTTTGCCCGCGACGCCGTGCGCATCCGCCGGTCCAGCGATTTTTCCGCCAGCGCCAGCCGTTTGCACGCGAACTTGCGCAACGGCGTGCGCTGATGCGCGGTATTCAACGCCACGTTGGCCTGTTTGAGCGCGTCGCGCAGCGTGGCCTTGATTTCCGCTTGCGACAGAGTCTCGCGGCTGCTGCCCAGCGCTTCCGCGCGCGCGGCGCGCAGGCTGGCAGGCGCCGCCTCGCCGCGATCGAGCGTCTGGTCGAGCAGTTCGATCAGGATGTCCCAGTCGCGCGTCTTGCCCGCGGCGTCGGCGAGAAACTTGAACATCAGCCGTTGCGTGTCGTCGAATCCGCGATCGAGCAGCGGCCGGTAAGCCCACAGCAACGAGCGCAAGCGCCGTAGCGTGACCCGCAACCGGTGCAGCACTTCCGCGTCGGGGTCGGCGTCGAGCGAGGCGGCGTGGGCGATGGCGTCATCCACGAGCGGCGTCGCATACGATGAAAAATGCGCTTCCGCCGAATCGGGCGAGGCCGGTGCATCTGTGTCATGTTTCATGTCACGTCCTGGATCGGGTCATGCACCTGACCAGCAAACCGGATTCCCGCGCCGTTCGCCGCAATGCGATGCGGGTCGGCAAAAAACCGGTTTTGTGTCTGTTTTAGCGGGGTTTTTTGCTGTTCTTCCGCAGGTTTTACGATGGCCTCGTTGCTCGATTATAGAAGCGCGACCGCCATCGTTACGCGCGTCGCAACGCCGATATTGCCCGGCCTGGCCCCACATCAAGGCAAAATACGGGTTTTCAGGACGCGCGCAGCGCTGTGACGAACCCGCGAATCCGTTCGCCGGGTGGCCGTCGCGCGCGGCGCCTCGCGTCCAGCAAGCCAGCTCGCGGAACACCGCGAGCCCATTGGAGCCTAGTGTCATGCCCGAATCGAACGTGTCTTTCCTCGGCAGGATTTCTGTTGCCGTCGGCACATTTTTCTCCATCCTCGGCGACGGCAAACTTGCCGCCGACGTCCAGCGCCTGCGTCGCGGCGACGCGCCGTTCGCCGCGCCCGTTGCCACCCCCGCACCCGCGCCCGCTCCGGCGCCCGCACCCGCGCCGGTCGTAATCAAGGAAGCGACGCCCGACGCCGCGCTGCAACTGCTCGGCCTGCTGCAGCGCGACGCGCGCTTCGTCGATTTCGTCGAAGAAGACATCGCCGCCTATTCCGACGCCGACATCGGCGCGGCCGCGCGCCTCGTCCACGAAGGCTGCCGCGCGACCTTGCGCGAGCACTTCACGATCCGCCCGGTGCGCAGCGAAGCCGAAAACAGCCGCGTGACGCTGCCGGAAGGCTTCGACGCGACGCAGGTACGCCTGACCGGCAACGTCGTCGGCAAGGCGCCTTTCAGCGGCAACCTGAGCCATCGCGGCTGGAAAGTGGACGACGTCCGCCTGCCGCGCCTGACCGACAGCCATGACGCGTCCGTGATTGCGCCGGCGGAGGTGGAACTGTGAGCGATCCACGTTATTCGATCGGTATCGATCTGGGCACCACGCATTGCGCGCTGTCGTACGTCGATCTCGCCGCCAGCGACGGCGAAAAGACCAGCCAGGGCGTGCTGCCCGTGTCGCAACTGACCGCACCCGGCGCAATCGAATCGCCGAGCCTGCTGCCGTCGTTCCTGTATCTGCCGCACGCCAGCGAACTGACCAAGGGCGACCTGTGGCTGCCGTGGACCGCCGAGCGCGATTTCGTGGTCGGTGAAATGGCCCGCAGCCGTGGCGCGGGCACGCCGATCCGCCTCGTGTCGAGCGCGAAAAGCTGGCTGTGTCATCCGGGCGTGGACCGCCGCGCGGCCATCTTGCCGAACGACGCGCCGCCGGAAGTCGCGCGCGTATCGCCGCTGGAAACGTCGGCGCGTTATCTGACGCATCTGCGCGAAGCGTGGGATCACGCGCATCCGGACGCGCCGTTCGCGGAGCAGGACGTCACCGTGACGATTCCGGCCTCGTTCGATCCCGCCGCGCGCGAACTGACCGCCGAAGCCGCGAACGCCGCCGGTTATACGCGGATGACGCTGCTCGAAGAGCCGCAAGCCGCACTGTATAGCTGGATCCAGAAAAGCGACGGCGCGTGGCGCAAACAGGTCAAGGTCGGCGACATCATCCTCGTGGTGGATGTCGGCGGAGGCACTACCGACCTTTCGCTGATGGCGGTGATCGAGCGCGACGGCAATCTCGAACTGCATCGCGTCGCGGTCGGCGAACACATCCTGCTCGGCGGCGACAACATGGATCTCGCGCTCGCACACGTGGTCGCACGCAAGCTCGCTTCGCAAGGCACCCAGGCCGATCCGTGGCAATTGCGCGCGCTGACTTACGCGTGCCGTTCGGCAAAGGAATTGCTGCTGAACGACGCATCGCTCGACACCGCGCCGCTCGTCGTGCCGAGCCGCGGTTCGAAGCTGATCGGCGGTTCGATCCGTACCGAACTGACGCGCGCGGAACTGACGCAAACCATTCTCGACGGTTTTTTCCCGCAAGTCGATGCGGCCGCGCGGCCGGTCAGCCGAGCGCGTGTCGGTCTCACGCAACTCGGTTTGCCGTACGCGCAGGACGCGGGCATCACGCGCCATCTGGCGGCGTTCCTCGCCCGTCAGGTCGGCGCGCTCGCGGAACTCGACGGCATGCAACAGGCGCAGGCCGGCAACGCGACGTTCCTGCATCCGACCGCCGTATTGTTCAACGGCGGCGTGTTCAAGTCGCCGCTGCTGGTATCGCGGATCGTCGATACGCTGAACGCGTGGCTCGCCGCCGACAATGCGCCGGCCGCGCGTCTGCTCGAAGGCGCCGACCTCGACCTCGCGGTCGCGCGCGGCGCGGCCTACTACGGCTACGTGAAGCGCGGCAAGGGCGTGCGGATTCGCGGCGGCACGGCACGCGCGTACTACGTCGCGGTCGAATCCGCGATGCCCGCCGTGCCCGGCATGGAACCGCCGATCCAGGCGCTGTGCGTCGCACCGTTCGGTATCGAGGAAGGCTCCGACGCGGCATTGCCGGAAATGGAATTCGGCCTTGTCGTCGGTGAGCCGGTGAACTTCCGTTTCTTCGGTTCGTCGGTGCGTCGTCAGGATACGGTCGGCACGCTGCTCGACTTCTGGACGCCGGACGAATTGCAAGAGCTCGAAGAAATCGAAGCGACGCTGCCGGCCGAAGGCCGCACCGCCGGCGAAGTGGTCGCGGTGAAGCTGCATGCGCACGTCACCGAAGCCGGCACGCTCGAACTCGAAGCGATCCCGCGCGGCACGAACGAACGCTGGAAGGTTCAGTTCGACGTGCGCGGCGGCGCGAACTAAGTTCGATGACGCGCTACATCGTCGGGATCGATCTCGGCACCAGCAACACGGTCGTCGCGTATGTGGCGGCCGGGTCGGATCAGGTGCAGGTGTTCGATATCGACCAGTTGCTCAGTCCGGGCGAAACCGGCGCGCGGCCGTTGCTGCCGTCGGTACGTTATCACCCCGCGCCCGGCGAATTCGACGCGGGCGATCTGCGTTTGCCGTGGGATCCGGTGCAGGCCGGGTCCTCAGCGAAAAGCCGGGCAAACGCCGACGCGCCGCCGCCCGTAATCGGTCGGCTGGCGCGCGTGCTCGGCGCGCAGGTGCCGGGCCGGCTGGTCGCCAGCGCGAAAAGCTGGCTGTCGCATGCGTCGGTGGACCGGCTCGCGCCGATCCTGCCGTGGGGCGCACCGGACGACGTCGAAAAAGTCTCGCCCGTTACCGCGAGCGCCAGCTATCTCGCGCATGTTCACGCCGCGTGGAACGCGCGTTTTCCGGACGCGCCGCTCGCCGGTCAGGACGTCGTGCTGACGGTTCCCGCGTCGTTCGACGAAGGCGCGCGCGCACTGACGCTCGAAGCCGCGCGCATCGCCGGGTTGCCACGCGTGCGGCTGCTCGAAGAACCGCAAGCCGCGTTTTACGACTGGCTGTTCCAGCATCGCGCCACGCTCGCCGCCGACCTCGCGAATACGCAACGCGTGCTGATCTGCGACGTCGGCGGCGGCACGACCGATCTCACGCTAATCGAGGTCGCGTTCGTCGATGGCGAGCCGCAGTTGACGCGTATCGGCGTCGGCAATCACCTGATGCTCGGCGGCGACAACATGGACCTCGCGCTTGCGCGGCTCGTCGAAACGCGTCTGGCAAGCGGGAACACGCGACTGTCGGCGGCGAACCTGTCGCAACTGGTCGAACGCTGCCGTATCGCCAAAGAACAGTTGCTGGGACCGCAGCCGCCGGAATCGGTCGCGGTGACGCTGCTCGGCTCGGGTTCGAAGCTGATCGGCGGCGCGCGCAGTGCACAACTCACGCGCGCCGAAATCGAACAGATCGTCGTCGATGGGTTTTTCCCGGCCGTATCGGCGGGCGATCTGCCCAAACGCGCGCGCGCCGCGATCGTCGAATTCGGCTTGCCCTATGCGTCGGACCCGGCCGTCACGCGTCACGTCGCGGCGTTCCTGCAGCGCCACGCGGCAAGCACGGACAGCGGCAGCGGCAGCGACTCAGGTACGGAAAATCCATCGCCGACGCACATGCCCGATACGCTGCTGCTCAACGGCGGCGTGTTTCGCGCGCAGGCACTCACCGCGCGTCTCGCCGGAACGTTGAGCGACTGGCGCGGCCAGCCGGTCAACGTGCTGCAAAACGATCATCCGGATATCGCGGTCGCACGCGGCGCGGTCGCGTACGGACTGGCGCGCGCGGGTCATGCGCCGAAGATCGGCGGCGGCTCGGCGCGCAGCTACTTCCTCGCGCTCGACGATGCCGGGCCGTCGCGCGGCGTGTGTCTGTTGCCGCGCGGCACCGAAGAAGGCGTCGAAGTTCATCTGCACGACCGCGTGTTCGCGTTGCGGCTCGGTCATCCGGTGCGCTTCCATCTGGCCTCGACGGTCGCCGACACACCGTATCGTCCCGGTGAAATCGCCGATATCGGCGAAGGCGATTTCGTCCGCCTCCCGCCGATCGCAACCGTCGTGCACGCGCAAAGCGCCGCCGATTCGCGCGACCGCGCTCGCGAAACGCCGGTCAGGCTGACGACGTCGCTGACGGAAGTCGGCACGCTCGACATGCATTGCATCGCCACCGACGATCCCGCGCAGCGCTGGTCGCTCGAATTCCAGTTGCGGCGCGACGAAGCCAACGCCACGACGCAAGACGGCGCGCCCAGCCACCCGTTGCTCGACCGCGCGATCGAACTGATCGACCGCGTGTTCGGCGCGCGCTCGGCGCAGATCGATCCGAAGGAAACGCGGCGGCTGCGCGCGCAACTCGAACAGTTGCTCGGCCCGCGACAAAGCTGGGACAGCGCGTTGCTGCGCGATATGTTCGGCGCGCTGTGGGAACGCGCTCGGCGTCGGCGGCGTTCGGCGGATCACGAGCGTCTGTGGCTGAATCTGGCCGGCTATTGCGTGCGGCCCGGCTTCGGCTATCCGCTCGACGAATGGCGTGTCGAACAGCTATGGTCGCTGTTCGACGACGGCATTCAGTACATCAACGACGCGCAGGTCTGGTCCGAATGGTGGACGCTGTGGCGACGCGCGGCGGGCGGTCTCGACGAAGCCGCGCAACTCCAGTTGCTCGATGCGATGGCGTGGCTCGAACCGGCCAGCATGAAGCGCCGCAAAGTGCCGTTCGACCCGGCCAAAGTCGGTCACGCGGACATGATGCGGGTGTCGGCGTCGCTGGAGCGGATTGCGATCGAACGCAAGATCGAACTCGCGGAAGGCCTGCTGGCGAAGCTGCAAAAGAAGGCGTCGTCGGAGAATCAGCAGAGCTGGTGGGCGGTCGGCCGGATCGGCGCGCGCCAGCCGTTTTACGGCAGCGCGCATAGCGTCGTGCCGCCCGATATCGCGACGCGCTGGCTCGACGCGATTCTCGCGCTCGACTGGAAGAAGGTCGAACCGGCCGCATTCGCAGCCGTGCAGATCGCACAGATGACGGGCGACCGTTCGCGCGATCTCGCACCCGACGTACGCGATACGGTGATCCACCGGCTGCAATCGGCGGGCGCGGCATCGACGTGGATCGAGATGGTGCGTCAGGTCGTCTCGCTCGACGACGCCGATTCGGTTCGCGTGTTCGGCGAATCGCTGCCCGCAGGCCTGAAGCTGATCGGTGCATGAACGGCGGCACGCCCGCGTGCCGCGCCCTTTTTCGAGGTACACCCATGACGTCCAGGATTTTGCCGATCGGCTCGCCCTCATTGCGCGAAATCGCCGCTCCGATCACCGACGTGCGCGCGCCGGACGTGTTGCGCGAGGCCGAGGCGCTCGGCGAAGCGATCCGCGCATTTCGCGCGGAACATGGCTTCGGACGCGCGATCGCGGCGCCGCAAATCGGTATCGGCAAACGGATGATCGGACTGGCGTTGCCGGATTGGCCGAACGTCGTGCTCAATCCGGAAGTGATATGGAAAAGCGACGCGCAGATGACGCTGTGGGACGATTGCATGTGCTTTCCGGACATGCTGGTGAGAGTGGCGCGCCATGCGTCGGTGTCGATCCAGTACATGACGCTCGACGGCGACATCTGTTGCAAGACGCATCTCGGTCGTGCCGAATCCGAACTGATCCAGCATGAAATCGATCATCTCGACGGCGTGCTGTCGTTCGATCGCGCGACCGGCGCGAATCCCGTCGTGCATCGCAGCGTGTTCGACGCGGACCGCGCGTCGTTCATGCAACAGGTCGATTACATCCCCGAACCGGCGTAAGCGCGGCAACCCCGGCCGGTCAGCCCGCGTTCACGACGCCTGCGCGCGCCGCTGGCAGGCGTCCATCACGACCTCGTGAAGCGTCGCGATATCGAACGGTTTCGACAGCACGGTCACGCCGATCGCCGCCGCGCGATCCAGATCCTCGGAGAAACCGGTCATCAGCGCAACGTTCTGCGCAGGCCAGCGCACGCGAATCTGCTCGGCGAGATCGAGGCCGTTCTGCTCGCCGGGCATCTGGATATCGGACAGCACCAGTTCGAAAGTTTCGCCGTGTTCGAGCCGGTCCGACGCTTCGTCGGCGGTCGCCGCGACGCGCACGTCCAGCCCGAAGGTTTCGAGGACCGCCGCGACGCCCGCCGCGACTTCCTCGTTGTCTTCGACCACCAGCACCGTGCCCTGCGTGCTTTCGCGCGCGGCTTCCGGCGGCGGATGCGCATGCGAAGCGGCTGCGGCAACACGGCTGCGCGGCAGATACAGACGCACGGTCGTACCGTGTCCCTCGACGGTTTCGATGGCGGCGGAGCCGCCCGCGTCCTCGCACATCGCCTGGACTTGCGCGAGACCCAGGCCCGTGCCCGAGCCATGCGCCTTGGTTGTGAACAGCGGTTCGAACGCGCGACGCGCGACGTCCTCGCGCATGCCGACGCCGTCGTCGGAGAACGCCAGCATCACGAACTCGCCGACCGGCATGCCGACATCCGCCGCCGAATACCGCACGTTCTGGCAACGGATCGCGAACCGGCCGCGACCGTTCATCGCGTCGCGCGCATTGACCGCGATGTTCATGATCGAAAACTCCAGCTCTTTCGCATCGACGTAGACCGGCCACGCGTCGTCCGCGACATCGACCAGCAGTTGCACGTTGTCGCCGAGCGCGGCTTTCGCGAATGTTGCGATGGCCGGCAACCATGCGAGCGGCATCACGACTTCCGGCTTCAACGGCTGCTTGCGCGCCACGCTCAACAGTCGGCGCGCGAGCGATTGCGCGCCCGACGCCGCGCGCTCGACCGCCATCACTTCGCGTTCGAGTCCGTTGAAATTCTTGGTGCGCGCGATGTCGGTATTTGCGGCGACGACCATCAGCAGGTTGTTGAAATCGTGCGCGACGTTGGCGACCAGATTGCCGAGCGCGCCCATCCGGTGCAGCGCGCGGCTCGATTCTTCCGCCGACAGCCGGCGCTTCTGTTCCGCTTGCCAGCGTTCCCACGACAGCCGTTCGGCATCCAGTTGACGCAGCGAGAACAGGATCAGACACCAGATCGCCGCGCACGGCAGCATGATGACCATCGCGACGATCATCAGATGCCGGAACCATTGCGCGACCACCGCCGACGCCGCGTAACCGCTCGCCACGTACAGCGGATAGTCGCCGACGCGACGAAACGACAGCAGCCGTTCGGTGCCGTCGACGCTCGATGTGAGCCTCACGCGGCCGAATTGCTGGTGATTGCGCAACGCCTCGGAAAACGGCGAATTCACCGCCGAATGCGTGCCGGGCGCCCAGTTCGGATAGCGGACCAGCAGACTGCCGTCTTGCCGGTACAAGCCAATGGCGAGCGCAGGATTGCCCGCGATCAGATCGCGATAGAACTTCGAGAAATAGCTGTTGCGCAGCGAGATCGACACGACACCGAGAAAACGGCCGTCGGAGGCGCTGCGCGCGATCGTGGTGTTGAACACTTCGGCTTGCGACATGCGGCCGTGCATCGGCAGCGAGAAATACGGATCGGGGAGCGCGCTCTTCGCGCTGTTGAAATCTTCGCGATTCGCGACGTAAATGGGCGGCACCGGATACGTACGGCTACCCGCCAGCAGACGCCCTTCTGCATTGAAAATGCCGACGCCCGACACCTGCGGGAAATCGCCGCCGATCAGTTGCAGCCGGTTATGCAACTGCTGCTCGTGCTTGCGGATCAGTTCGTCGTCATCGTCGCCGAGCAGTTCGATGATCCGCGCGCTCATCTGCTGGTTCAGATCCAGCACCTTGACCGCATGTTCTTCCGCGACGCGATCGAGCCGGTCGATGGCTTCGTTGGCGTCCGCCAGCCGGCTTTGATAGTCGAAGTACTCGTAGACGCACAGACTCCCGGCGGGAAACAGGATGGACGCAATCAGCACGATGCGCAGGATGCGGCGCGTCAGCTGAAAATTGCGTGAGGGCAGCGGTAAACCGAGTTCCAGGTTGTCGGGGTATCGCACAAGGCACCGTATTCAAGATTGACCATGCATGCATCGCCGACGGGCGCGCAGACCTCGCCTCAGGACTTTACCCCAGACAAAGCGATCATTGCAGCGAACGATGAAACCAGGCCCTTGACGCCAACGCATAAGGGCCGTCGCGTGACGGCCCTTATGCGTTCGTGCGCGGAGCCGCAGCCCGCTCAGGCATGCCCCTGGATCGGCATGGTGTCGAGCGGCAGCCGGGACACGCTGGTCGCCGCGCGCAGTTCGAACGCGCGCGTGTCGTTGCGCTCCGCGTGTTCGAGTGCGGCGATCAACCAGTGTTGCGCGTCGGCGTGACGGTCCATCGCGCGCAGCACCTCGCCCTTGACCCGGCACAACTCCGCGTAATACCAGCGCTCGCCGGTCGCGTCGCAACGATGGATCGCGTCGTCGATGCTGGCAAGCGCCTCGTCGTGCCGTCCCAGTTCCAGCGCCGCCAGCGCGTACTGGCATTGCAACGCCGTCATCGGTTCGACGAAATGCGTGTCGCGCAACCCGGCGAGCGCCAGACCGAAGCGTTCGAGCGCGGCCGGCGTGGGTTCGCGGATCGTGTCCAGACACGCGCGATAGCAACTGCCGCTCGCCACCCAGATCGCGAAGTTGAATCGCGACGACACCTGCGACAGCAGATCGATGCCCTGCCGGGCAAGCAGGTCGTCGCCGTTGAACAGCGCGATCGGCACCAGCGCTTCGACCAGCACGTAGCAGGTGACCATCTCGTGATCGTAACGGACGGCGGCGTCGAAGCACTGCACCGCCAGCGCCAGCGCTTCCTCGTGGCGGCCCTGCGCCCACACCACGCGCGCGAGCGTCGCCTGCGCGACGATGCCGTGCTCGATCCGGAAGCCGATCGCATTCCACCGATGCAGCGGCTGCGCATACGCATCGATCATCGATTCGAGCCGTTCGCGCGCGGCGCGCTGGTCGCCGGTGTAATGAAGCGCGATACCTTCGATGCGGCTCGCGATCACGGTATGGGTCGCGTTGCCCGATGCGATCGCCTGCTCGCGGAAGCGCCGCGCATAAGCGAGCGCGACGACCGGTTCGCCCGCGTACTGATGCCAGTTCCACAGCCCCCACAGTGCGCGCGATTCGTACTCGCCGTGCCCGGCTGCGAGCGCGCGATCCAGCACGTCCTGCCACGCGTCGCGGGTCGCGTGCGACGGACCTTCGGTGTAGACCAGCGCCGCCGCGAGCGCCGACACTAGCCGCAAGCGCGTGTCGAGCGACACCGGCGACGACGCGCTCGCGTCTCCATGCGATTCCACGACATCGATGGCGCGCAACGCATCGCGCGCCCGCGCCGCGCATTCCTCGACCAGCGACAGATCGAACAGATACGGCACCGCCACCGACGCCAGTTCGATCCCCGCCGCCGGATCGCCATGCCCGGACAAGGTCCAGTCGAGCGCGGAACGCAGATTCTCCAGTTCGCCGCGAAAATCCGCGAGCCATTCGCCGATCGGACGCGCGGTCCAGTTCTGCTTCGCGCGATCGAACAGCCCATGAAAATATCCCGCGTGCGCGGAGGCCGCCGCCGCGCGTTCGCCGTTCGCGTCGAGTTGCTGCAACGCATACGCGCGGGTCGTCTCCAGAAAACGGTAGCGCGACGCAGGACCGTCGAGTTCGCGCGTCAGCAACGATTTCGACACGAGACCGCCGACTGCGTCGAGCACCTGCATCGGACTCAGACCGGCCGCCGCAAGCAACTGCGACGCGCCATCGAACGTAAAGCCGTTGACGAACACGCCGAGCCAGCGCAACACCTTGCGCTCGGTGGTGTCGAGCAACCGGTAGCTCCAGTCGAGCGTCGCCTTCAGCGTCTGGTGACGCGGCAGCGCCGTACGCCGGCCGCCCGTGAGAATCCGGAAGCGGTCGTCGAGGTTCGCGGCCAGCAAGCCGATGCCGAGCACGGCCGCGCGCGCGGCGGCGAGTTCGAGCGCGAGCGGAATGCCGTCGAGACGACGGCACACTTCGCCGATCAGGCGCACGCTGACGTCGTCCGACGAAAAGCGCGGATCGACCGCCCGCGAGCGCGCGAGGAACAACTGGACGGCGCTCGTCAGCAACACCGCCGAACCCGCATCGTCCTGCGACGGTACCGCCAGCGGCGGCACCTGATGCACCACTTCGTCGCGCACCCGCAGCGATTCGCGACTGGTCGCCAGCACGCGGATGTCGCGGCTCGCGCCGACCAGCGCTTCGGCGATCTGCGCGGTGACGGGCAACACCTGCTCGCAGTTGTCGAGCACGATCAGCGCGCGCCGGTTGCGCCATTCGACGGCGATCTGTTCGAGCACGACATGCGCGGGCGACAACTTGTTGCCGAGCGCGATCGCCAGCGCGTCGAGCGCGGATTGCGGTTCGGACACGGCCGCGAACGATACGAATGCGACGCCGTCGGGGAATTGCGACGACAGCGTGCGCGCGACTTCGATTGCCAGACGCGTCTTGCCGATCCCGCCCGCGCCGACCAGCGTGACAGTCTGCGACACCGACAACGCGGCGGTCAGTGCGGCGAGTTCGTCGTCGCGACCGATCAGCGGCGTGGTGTCGGGCGGAAGCTTTTGCAGATGCGACAGGCGATGCGGCGCTTCGGCAACTGCGGCGGCGTTAGAGGCGTTAGAGGTGTTAGAGGCGGCGGAAGTGACAGCGGCGGCAACCGTGCCGTTGGCCGCGTGCATCGCGGACCACAGCGCGGCGTCAGCCGGTAGCGACGCATGCGCGGACGCGCCTACGTCCGGCGACGCATCGCGTTCGGCGCCCGACGCGCGAATCAGCAGATAGCCGCGACCGGGCACGGTCCTGATCCGGTCGCGTTCGTCGCCGAGCGCGCGGCGCAGCGCCGATATATGCACCTGAAGATTGTTCTCTTCGACGATCGTATCGGGCCACACGCGCCGCATGATGTCGTCCTTCGAGACCAGCGTGCCGTTCGCTTCGGCCAGCAGCAGCAAAATCTCGAACGCCCGGCTACCGATGCGGATCGCCTCGCCGTTCAGGCGGAGTTCGCGAAGGTCGGGCAGCACGTCGAGTGGGCCGATCTGGATCATCGTCGGTAGAAGGCGTGGGTGAACCGGGCGGGCACACGTCCGCGCGTGCGGGTGCGGATCGCGGGCAAGCGTCGAACGGATCATTACGAGATGTCGTGATCGCCGCTGAAGCCCACCAGTAGCGGATAAGCCCGCTTTTCGCGATGGCACGCGGTGGCGGACGGGGTTTCCGGCTGACTATAACCGATTCAAATTGCACCGTCGCGCAGCATGCGCAAACGTTCGCCGGGCGCCTGCCCGTTGCACGTTCAGGCGCTCACGCCGTCGATTTGCAGGATCGCGTCGAGTTGCGGCGCGAGCGCACGGCTGCCGAACGCGCCCTGAAACAGCGCGCTGCCGACCGTAAAACCCCACGCGCCCGCGCCGATCGTCGCCCGCACACGCGCCGTGCTGTCGATACTCCCCGCCGCGATCACCGGCAACCCGACCGCATCGACGACGCGCCGCGTCAGACACGCCGGATCGCCGTCGCCCGCGAAACGGTACGCGAGCAGATCCAGCCCGTGGACGCCCGGCAACGCGGCGATCCGTCGCGCGTCGTCGACGATTGCGTCGATCGGGCCGTCGAGCACGGTCGGATGGCCGCGCGTATGTCCGGCAAACGGAAAGTACCGGACCGCCGAGCCGCGCAGCAGCGGCGACGCCGCGTCGGCATGACGGCCGCCCAGCAGATAATCGACGCCGATCTCCAGCGCCGCCGCGACCGACGCCAGTTCGCTCGCCTCGCTGGTCGCGACCACTTCGAGCAGCACGGCGCGGCCGTCCGCGCGAATCCGCGCCGCGAGCTCCTTCAGCGCCTCGACCGGCAAACCGACGTCCTTGAAGCCGACATGGCGGATCGGGCTGGTGCGCAGGCTGTCGTAGACGCGCAGCGCGTCGGGCACGGTCTGGTCATGCTCGGTCAGCATCACGATGAAATGGCGCATGGCGCGCTCCGGTGGATCAATCGATGCGCGGTGGCCAGTGCCGTGCGCAGACTTGCAGGATCGGCGATGCCCTGACCGGCGATGTCGAACGCCGTGCCGTGATCCGGGCTCGTGCGCACGAACGGCAAGCCGACCGTCACGTTGACGCCGTCCTCGACGCCCGCCAGCTTGACTGGAATCAGCCCCTGATCGTGATATTGCGCGACGACGATATCGAAGCGCCCACGGCGCGCGTGCATGAACACGGTGTCGCCGGGCCACGGGCCGCTCGCGTCGATGCCTTCGTGCTGGGCGAGACGGATTGCCGGCGCGATCACGTCGAGTTCTTCACGGCCGAACAGACCGCCCTCGCCCGCATGCGGATTGAGCCCCGCCACCGCGACGCGCGGCCGTTCGATGCCGAGTTCGCGCATTGCGCGATGCGCGAGCCGGATCGTGCGCAATTCGCTGTCTACGGTCAGCCGTGCGAGCGCGGCGCGCATCGCGCAATGCACCGTCACGAGGATCGTGCGCAGCGTCGGGTTCATCAACATCATCGCGTAGTCGTGCGTGCCGCTCAGGTCGGCGAGCATTTCGGTGTGGCCGGGATAGCGCACGCGTGCCGCCGCCAGCGCGGCCTTGTTGATCGGCGCCGTGCACAGACCGCCGATCTCGCCGCGCATCGCGAGATCGATCGCGATGCGGATCGCGTCGAACGCGGCCTGTCCGGCCAGCGCACTGACCGCGCCGACCGGCAGATCGGCGGGCAAGCGACTGACGTCCAGCACGTGCAATATGTTCGCGCCGTCCGGCGCGCCGGATGACGTCGGCGGTTCGATGGCGGCGATCGTATCGATCGTGCGGATGGCCAGCGGCAACGCGAGCGCGTCCGCCTGACGGCGCAAGACGCCCGCATCGCCGATCACGAACGACGGATGCGCGCGCATAAAAGCCGCGTCCGCGAACGTCTTGACGACGATCTCCGGCCCGATCCCGGCGGCATCGCCCATCGTCACGGCGATCAACTTCGGGGGATGCCCGGTCGATGAGCGCATATTCGTCCTGTGTTATTTTGGTCTCTGAATTCTGGGCTTTTCCAGCCATTTTTGAAGAACCAAAACTCGACGATTTTCGACCGCTTATGGATTCGCGTACGCATCCCGCCGCCCTCCTCGACATCGACACCGACCTCGCCGCCAGCAGCGGTCACAGCGACGGCCCGGCATTCCGGCGCATCGCCCGGCAGTTGAAAGCGCGCATCGACAGCGGCGCACTGCGGCGCGGCACGCGGCTGCCGCCGACGCGCGAACTGGCCCGACGGCTCGGCGTCGCGCGCAACAGCATCGTCGATGCTTACGACGAACTGATCGCCGACGGTCTGCTCGAAGGACGCGGACGGCGCGGCACGTTCGTGACCGGCGACGCGACGCCGGGCGCAGCGTCGCCGGTCACGAACGCACCGCGCGAAACACCGCCGCCGACCGCGTTGCAGCGTCATTCCGTGCGGCGGAATCGACCTGACGCAGCGCAGCCAGCCGATGCGCCGACGCACGCCGCGTTCGACTGGCGGCCTGGTCAGGCCAACGCGCGCGCGTTACCGATCGATGCGTGGCGCGCCGCGTGTCGCGAGGCGGGCCGCACGTTACCGCCGCAAGGCTATGGCGATCCGCGCGGCGACGCGTCGTTGCGTCAGGCGATTGCCGACTGGTTGCAGCAGCATCGGTCGGTGCGCGTGACGGCCGCGCAGATCGTCGTCACGCACGGCACCGGCCAGGCGCTGCACCTGATCGCGCGCACGCTGCTGCAAAGCGGCGACCGCTGCGTCGCCGAGAACCCCGGTTACGCGGGCGCGACGCTTGCGTTCGACAGCGCGGACGCATCGACCGTCCATGTGCCCGTCGATGCGCACGGCTTGTGCGTCGAACCGGCCTTTGATGGCGACGTGTCGCCGGTGATGCTGCACGTCACGCCGACTCATCAGTATCCGATGGGCGCACGTCTGTCCGGACCGCGCCGCCGCACGCTGATCGACGCCGCGCGCGCGGGCGGCACGTTGATTCTGGAGAACGAGTACGACTGCGAGTTCAACTACGCGGGCACCGACCATCCGCCGCTGTTCAGCCACGCGCCCGACAGCACCTTGCTGCTGAGCACGTTCGCGAAAGCGGTGAGCCCGTCGTTACGGCTCGGCTTTATCGCCGCGCCGCCCGACGCCGCCGACGCGCTGGCGGCCTGTGTCGAACGCGAGCGTATGCATGTCTCGTGGCCCGCGCAAAAGATCGTCGAGGCGTTGCTGGTGTCCGGCGAACTGGACCGGCATCTGCGGCGGATCCGCCGTCACTACGCGTCCTTGCGCGCGTCGATCCGCGCGCGGTTCGACGCGCTGGACGACGCCCGGCTCGAACTGCTCGGCGACGACGGCGGCGTGCATGTCGTGATTCGCGGCCGCACGCACGACTTCGATCTGCGCTTGCAGACCGCGTTGCGTGACAGTGGCGTGGTGTTCGATCGGGTCGTCGATTTCGCCACTGGCGACATCGACGCGCGCGGCGTGCTGCTCGCATATGGCCATATGGATGCGCCGATGCTGGATGCCGCGTTGATGCGGCTGCAAAGCTGCGTTGCGCAGCTCGACGCGCGCTGAGTGGCGTTACGTCAATCCACTTCGCCCGTCGCGGGCGATGCGCCCGGACTCGTGCGCGAACGCCCGTGCAGCATCACCGTGCCGATCCCGCTGATCGCGATCACGCACATACCCGCCGCCATCCAGAAGTCCGGCACCTGCCCGAAAAACATCCAGCTATAAAGCGTCGCGAACGCGAGCTGCGCGTAGCCGAACGGCGTCAGCACCGCGAGCGGCGTGCGGCGCAACGCCTGCAACATCATCATCTGACCGAAAGTCGCCACCGACGCCATCGCGAGCACGGCCATCCAGCTACCGAACCGCACGTTGCCGATTTCGGGCAGCACGCTGTTCTGATCGGCCCACACCAGCACGGTCAGCGCGACCGTGGCGACCAGCGCGGTGATGAAGTTGGTGGTGACCGGATCGCCGGTTTTCGACAGTTTGCTCGACACGACCTGGAAGCACGCGAAGGTCGTCGCGGCGGCAATCGGGAACACGACCGTCCACGTGAATTCGCCGCTGCCGGGCCGCACCACCATCAACATGCCGATAAAGCCGAGAATCACCAGCGCCCATTTGCTGCGCGGCACGGCTTCGTTGAGGATGGTCGCGGCGAGCAGGGTCGTGATCAGCGGCGCCATCATCGCGAGCGACGTGGTGACGGGCAACGGCAGATAGCGCAGACCGGCGAAGGTGCTGGCCGAATTGAGCAGCAACAGAAACGCGCGCAGGATTTGCAGTTTCACCGGACGCGCGTTGCGGAATGCGTCGAGACCGCGCCGGACCTGCCAGACGCCGAGCACGACCGCCTGAAACAGATAGCGCACCCACAACAGCGCGACGATCGGCACCGCCGAACCGATGCCTTTGACGATCGAATCGCTGCCCGCGAAGGTCGCGGTCGTCAGCAGCATCAGCGCGATGCCGGCCTCCGCGCTGTCCGCCGGCCACGGGAAGAATTTTTGTAAAGGCAGCGGGCGCGGCATCGGTCTCCTTGCGAGGCAGGGGCAGTCGAGCGTCGATCGGGCAGCCGACCGTATCGCGAAATCATACAAGCCGTAATCTTTCCGCACTAGCGCCGATGCAATGCGATTGGCTCGATCCCGCGCAATCCGGCCCAATCCGGCCCAATCCGGCGCAATCCAGTGACAACGCACACGGCGCGCGCCGGAGAAAGCGTCGCTCGTGTCAAAATCCCGGTTTTTCGCGAAGCGGGCGGCGACGGCCAAGGCCCGCCAGCCCGTCGCTTCTTCGACTCGCCCGCTCCGCTCGCCCCCCACATCCTCGCATCCACACGGAGAAACCATGGACATCTCGAAGCAACTCGCCGCCCTCACCACGTCGGAATTGCAAACCGCGGGCGCCAGCCAGGCGACCGCCATCGCGCTAAGCGTCGTGCTGCGTCACCTGCAATCGCCCGAACTCGCAAAAACCCTGACGTCCGCCTTCGAAAACCATCAGGCGGTGATGCTGCAAACGCCGTGGCCCGACCAGATGCTGCAATCGTTCGAAGCGACCCGCCGCTTCCTGGAAGGCGCCGCGCGCATGCCGGCCGAGCCGTCGAACGGCTGATCGCCACGTCGTCCGACCATCCCAGCGTTTCCCACCTGGAATCGTCGACGTTCCGAAATACCGCTTTAACAACTTCCCGGAAAGTCTAAAGTCACTCCACGCCAGCATCGAAACGACTGGCGGAATCATCAGGAGACAGACTTATGCCCTCGTTCCCCACGAAGGTCGTCATCCGGGAAGTCGGTTTGCGCGACGGCCTGCAAAGCATTCAGACCACGTTGCCCACCGCGCGCAAGATCGAATGGATCCGCGATGCGTACGACGCCGGGCAACGCGAAATCGAAGTCGGTTCGTTCGTCCCCGCCCGTCTGCTGCCGCAACTCGCGGACACCGCCGAACTACTCGATTTCGCGAAGACGCTGCCCGGCCTGTTCGTGTCGGTGCTGGTGCCGAATCTGAAAGGCGCCGAACGCGCGATCGACGCACACGCCGATCTTCTGCTCGTGCCGCTGTCCGCGAGTCACGCGCACAGTCTCGCCAATCTCCGTAAAACGCCGGACGAAGTCATCGCCGAAGTCGCGCGGATTCGCGCGGCACGCGACGCCGCCGGTTCGACCACGCTGATCGAAGGCGGTATCGGCACGGCCTTCGGCTGCACGCTGCAAGGTGCGGTCGATCAGCGCGAAGTGCTGCGCTGCATGCAGGCCTTGCTCGACGCAGGCGCCGATCGCGTCAGCATCGCCGATACCGTCGGTTATGCGAATCCCGCCGCTGTCCGCGAGCTGTTCGACAAGGCCCGTGCGCTCGCCGGCGAACGCTTCTGGTGCGGCCACTTTCACGACACGCGCGGCCTCGCGCTCGCCAACGTCTATGCGGCGCTCGACACCGGCGTGGCCCGTTTCGATGCCACGCTCGCGGGCATCGGCGGCTGTCCGCATGCGCCGGGCGCGAGCGGCAACGCATCGAGCGAAGACCTCGCATTCATGCTCGCCGATATGGGCATCGACACCGGCATCGATATCGAACGCTTGCTGGCATTGCGCGCGAAGGTCGCGCAATGGCTCGACGGCGAGAACCTGCACGGCACGTTGTCGCTTGCCGGACTGCCAAGGACTTTTCCCGCGCGCACCCTCGCCGCGTCGCCGGACGTCGCGCCCCTCCATTCCGCTGTCAACGCCTGAGGTTTCACATGAGCACAAGCAACCGTCTCCCGCTCGATGGCGTGCGCGTCGTCGAATTCACGCACATGGTGATGGGCCCGACCTGCGGGATGATCCTCGCGGATCTCGGCGCGGAAGTCATCAAGGTCGAGCCGCCCGGCGGCGACAAGACCCGCACGCTGCCGGGCCTCGGCATTGGTTTTTTCCGGTCGTTCAATCGCAACAAAAAGAGCGTCGTGCTCGACATCAACACGCCGGACGGACTCGCCGCCGCCGATGAACTGATCGGCCAGTGCGACGTGATGCTGGAAAATTTCCGCCCTGGCCTGATGAACCGGCTCGGGCTCGACTACGCCAGTCTGTCGGAGAAATATCCGCGTCTGATCTACGTGTCGCACAAGGGCTTCCTGCCCGGTCCGTATGAAAAGCGTCTCGCGCTCGACGAAGTCGTGCAGATGATGGGCGGCCTGTCGTACATGACCGGACCGGAAGGCCGTCCGCTGCGCGCGGGCACCTCCGTCAACGACATCATGGGTGGGATGTTCGGCGCGATCGGCGTGCTCGCGGCGCTGCGCGAACGCGAGGCGACCGGCTGCGGCCAGGAAGTGCAAAGCGCGCTGTTCGAAAACTGCGTGTTTCTCAGCGCGCAGCATATGCAGCAATACGCGATGACGCACGAGCCGCCGCCGCCGATGCCGTCGCGCGTGTCGGCGTGGAGCGTCTACGACGTGTTCACGCTGGCGGGCGGCGAACAGCTGTTTATCGGCGCGGTCAGCGACAAGCAGTTCGTCACGCTGTGCGACGTGTTGCAGCGCCCCGACCTCGCCGCCGAGCCGCGCTTCGCGAACAACGCGCTGCGGGTCGCGCTGCGACCCGAACTGCTCGCGCGCCTCGCCGAAATCCTGAAGGACCATCGCGCGGATCAGCTGTCGGCGAAGCTCGAACAGAACGGCATTCCGTATGCACCGATCGTGCGTCCCGATCAACTGCTCGACGATCCGCATCTGAAAGCGAGCGGCGGCCTCGTGCCGATGGAAACCGACGACGGCAGCATCACCGATGTCGTGCTGTTGCCGCTGACGATGGGCGGCCGCCGGCCCGGCGTGCGTCACGCGCTGGCGAAAGTCGGCGAGCACACGCAGGAAATCCTCGCGCGTCTGAAAAGCCGCGTGACCACGTAGCGGCTGCGCAGCACGCGCATTCCGACCCGCGTACACAGCACCGCGCCATCGGGCGATAAAAAACCAGACCCGACGCATCACTTAGGAGACAACGATGCAATCTTCCGTCACGGCGGCGCTTCGTCCGCTCGATGCGCCCGCCCAGCTTGCGGGCAACAGCGCGGCTGCGGCGCTGTCCGCGCGCATGGACCGTCTGCCCGGCACGCGGCATCTGTGGATACTCGTCCTGCTGATATCGCTCGGCGGTTTCTTCGAAGTCTATGACCTGATCTTTACCGGCTACATCGCGCCCGGCATGGCCAAAAGCGGTCTGCTGAAAACCACGACGGCCGCGTTCTTCGGCTTTCAGGGCATGGCCGGTTTTATCGCCGCGACCTTCGCCGGGCTGTTCGTCGGCACCTTCGGATTCGGCTGGTTGCCGGACCGTTACGGACGCCGTGTCGTCTTCACGTTTTCGCTGCTGTGGTATTCGATCGGCTCGGCGATCATGGCGTTTCAGACCACGCCGGAAAGCGTGATCCTGTGGCGCTTCATCACCGGCATCGGCGTCGGCATCGAGATCGTCACGATCGACAGCTACGTGACCGAACTCGTGCCGCAACACATGCGCGGCCGCGCGATGGCGTTCAACCAGATGGTGATGTTCGCCGCCGCGCCGGTCGCCGCGATCCTGTCGTACTGGCTGGTGCCGACCACGCTGTTCGGCATCGACGGCTGGCGCTGGGTGGTGCTGGCGGGGTCGGCCGGTGCGATCGTCGTGTGGTTCGTGCGTCGCGCGGTGCCGGAAAGTCCGCGCTGGCTCGCCACGCACGACCGCGTCAAACAGGCCGAAAGCGTCGTGCAGTCGATGGAAGCGTATGCGGAGCGCGAATCCGGCCGGCCGTTGCCGCCGCCGCAACCGGGCGTCGAGCAACCCGCGCACCGTCGCGCATCGTTTGCGGAATTGCTGCAACCGCCTTACCGGTCGCGGCTGATCATGCTGATCGTGTTCAACTTCTGTCAGGCGATCGGCTATTACGGCTTCGCCAACTGGGTGCCGACCTTGCTGATCGGTCAGGGCATCACCGTGACCAAAAGCCTGCTGTATTCGTTCGTGATTGCGATTGCATTGCCGGTCGGGCCGATGCTCGCGCTGCTCTATGCGGACAAGATCCAGCGCAAGTGGCTGATCGTGTCGGCGGCGCTGGCGGTGATCGTATTCGGCGTGCTGTTCGCGCAGATGAAAGCGGTCGTGCCGCTGATCGTCTTCGGCGTGCTGATCAGCCTCGCGGGACAGACCATTTCGGTGTGCTATCACGCGTATCAGGCCGAGTTGTTCCCGACCGGCGTGCGCTGTCGCGCGAACGGTATCGTGTACTCGGCAAGCCGGATCGGCGCGATGATGTCGGGCTTCATCATCGCCCATCTGCTGCGCGAATTCGGCGTGGTGGGCGTGTTCACCGGCATCACGGTCTGCATGCTGGTGGTGATGGTTTCGATCGGCGGTTTCGGGCCGAAGACGAACGGGCGCAGGCTGGAGGAGTTGTGCGAATGACGGAGGCGTTGATCGCCGCCCGAACGGGGCAGCGAAGCGGGGCTTTGATCGCAGCTTGAGTCAGCCCTGCTTCGCCGCTCTCGAGACGAGGTCAGCGTAACTTCAGCGCACCGTGCGCTGTCAACTCCACTTGCTGGCAATCAGCCTGATGGTCGCGTCGATCTTCACCGCGCCGCCGCTCTGCACCGGAATCGTCGCTATCAGTGTGTTGCCGGTCGGCGCCGGCGTGAGCGTCAGCGGCCGCACGACCGGCGGCGCACTCGACCCCGGCGCTTCGCTTTCCCACCAGTACGTCGCGGTCCACGGCACGACATCGGTTTTCAGTTCGATGATTGCCGCGCCGCTGAATATCTTGCTGCCCTCATACTGGTTGTCGGATGCGTCGCGCTTGTCGATCTGATAATCGGGCATCAGCACACTGAGTTGCATCCGGTACGCAACCGTCGGATTGTCGGGGTCTTTTTTCCCCCAATTGGCGAGAAATACCGTCGATAGCGCTTTCGAAACAGGTGGCGTCGGCTTGGGGTCAACCCGGAGATCGTGATGTTCGAATACAGCGGCGGAGTCTTCGACAGCAACACGGCGCGTCAGGAACCACGGCTTGTTTCTGATCGACACGATCAGTTCGACCGGATAACTACCGTCTAGCGTGCCCGCTGCATCGGCCGTCGCCAGATCGCCTGGCGGCAGTGTGACGTCATTGACATCGAGCCAGATATCCACGCGGTAATCGCCGAACAAAAAGCGTTGAAGATTCTGATACCCCTCTTCGCTATTGACGATGCCGAAGAACCCCGAATGGCTTCTGAATACGAACGCCTTCGCGCACGGCTCTTCGATCGCATTCTCGTTATTGAAACCGGTCAGGCTGGCATTCTCGATTTTCACGAGCCCATCGCTCCCTTTTCCGACGAAGGTTCGCGACAGTCCTAGCGCAACCTCATAGTCTTGCCGGTTGGTGCCAATCAACGTAAATATCTGGCTGGCGGCCAGACTGGATTGCGGTATCCATGCCACCGATTTCGTCGCGTGAAAGCGTGCGTCGAGATCGAGATAGTCCGCCATTTCGTCGCGATTGAACGTATCGATTTCGTGGCTTCGAAGAAACGACGGAACGTTGAAACCACCGAAGTCGATGCCGTTGTGCGGCGTCGCGTAGGTGAACAGTTTCAGCACGCGACCGCGCATATTACGTGGGTCGCGCCTGAGACCTGGATTTTGCAGAAACGTCCGCGCAACCAGACCGCCCATCGAATGCGCAACCAGATAGCAGCGGAAATCCCGATCTTTATCCTGATAGCCGTCCAGACCGGTTATGACCCGGTCGTATAGCCGGGCGATCAGCATATCGAGGTCTTCCGCGAATTGGGTAATCGACGGCGTCTTGCCATCGCCGAGCAGTTCCGACGCCTGGTCGTAGTAGTGATGCACGATAATCGAGCGACGCGGAATATCTGCATTGAACGTCGCGCTACTCAGATCCAGCCCCTGGCTGATCACATTCGCATAGTTATGCTCGGTGACAAGCCGCATCACCGGCGACTCGAATACGAAACGCGCGGGCGCAGCCGGACTCGGACGCGCGCGATAAACCGTCGAACCTACGTTGAATCCGCAAAAAGGATCGGCCGTGGTTTCATCGATATCGGCCTGATTCATCGCGAAACCGCGAATATAGATAATCGGGTGATATGAATCGGGATCTACGTTCAGAAAAGGCATCGTCAAGCCTCCGTTTGTCTCGTCCGCACTCCTGGATTTAATCGACGCGCACGGCTCGACTGTCGCGCATGCGCGATCTTCTAAACGTGATGGTTTAAAACGGCTGTCGGATCACGTGGGCATCCAGTGTGCCGAGCGGGGGCGCAGCATCTTTGTGCGCCAGCGCACCATCGTGCCGCGAGATGCCGCGAGAATCGGATTGATTTAACGCCGCATTTTTTATATGAATCCCGGGTTAATCCATCCGCAATTAAACCTGTACTCCGGTAGGCACTTACCTCGTATTCCCCGATCGATTCCGTATTCGCAAAAAATAGCAGCCCGATTTTCGCAATCGGAACCGTGGGGATCGACGTGGCGCCGCATCATCGCGGCGCCACGAATTGCAACGGTGTTCAGCCCTTCACCAACCCACCATCGACAATCAGGTTTTGCCCCGTCACCGCGCGCGCCCACGGCGACAGGAAAAACAGCACGGCATCGGCGAATTCTTCCGGCGTCGTCACGCGTCGCAACGGTGTGAAACCCGCCACCATATCGAACACGGCTTCCGGCGTGGCGGCGCTGGCGTCGGTGGTCCGCAGCAATCCGCCCGAGACCATATTGACGGTGATGCCGTCCGGTCCGAGATCGTTCGACGCGGTGCGCGTCAACGACAGCAACGCAGCCTTCGCCGCAGTGTAATCGTGATAAGGAACGACGGGATTCTGGAACAGGTTCGTGCCGACATTGACGATCCGCCCGAAGCCGCGCGAGCGCATACCCGGCAACGCGGCCTGCGTGGTGTTCAGCGCACCCTTGAGCGCGCCGTCGATCTGCTGTTGAAAACGCGCCCACGCGATATCGCCGATCTTCGGGCGCGCGTCGCCGTCGAAGCTGAACTCGACCAGCGCATTGTTCACCACCGACACAACCGGTTCGCCGGTCTGCGCCTGCGCGGCATCGAACAGGCGGCGCACCGCGTCCGGGTCGGTGACGTCGGCTTGCAGCGGCAACACGCGCGGGCCGAGTTCGTCCGCGAGACGGCGCGCTTCGGCGTCGCTGCGCAGATAGTTGACGATCACGCCCGCGCCTTCGCGTGCCAACGCCCGCGTGATATGCGCGCCAAGGCCGCGCGCGCCGCCCGTCACCAGCACCCACTGTTTCGCCAGTTGCATCGTGATTCTCC
This sequence comes from Paraburkholderia sp., assembly GCF_028283785.1. Taxonomy (GTDB): domain Bacteria; phylum Pseudomonadota; class Gammaproteobacteria; order Burkholderiales; family Burkholderiaceae; genus Paraburkholderia. The sequence goes on from NZ_JAPWKB010000002.1 coordinate 328,014, forward strand.
GGTTCGATAAAACGCTAAAGGGCGGATTATCGCGCGCACGTCGCACGCGCGGCGCAATGGCCCTATTGCGCGTGGTCGCGGGCGTGGTCGTTGTCATGCGCGGTCGCGAAGCCGCGCAGCCAGTAAAATCGCGACGATACGAATCGAATCGAACGAAGGATCTGGCTTGACCGAGTGGGAACAGGGATTCATCTTGACCCGGCAATGGCGCGACACCGGCGACGGCACGGAAGTCGAGTTCTGGCTGGCGACCGCACGCGGACCGCGTCATCTGCGTCTGCGCGCGCAGCCGTCGGTGGCGTTTATTCCGGCTGAACACCGGCCGCTGGCCGAGACGATCTTGCGACGCGAATCGCACGCGGAACTGCGCCCGCTCGGCCTGACTGACTTTCATCACCGGCCGGTGCTGGGCTTGTATTGCCCGCACTATCGTCAGTTGACCGCGCTCGACAAGCGCTTGCGGCGCGCGGGCGTGGATGTCTACGAGGCCGATATTTTTCCGCCCGACCGCTACATGATGGAGCGCTTCATCACCGCGCCGGTCATGTTCAGCGGCGAGCTTTCCGGCAACGACGACGACCCCGCCGCGACGCTCCACAACGCCGATATGAAACCCGCCGACGGCTATCGCCCGACGCTGAAACTCGTGTCGCTCGACATCGAAACCAGCGAGCGCGGCGACCTGTATTCGATCGCGCTCGAAGGCTGCGGACAGCGGCAGGTTTATATGCTCGGTCCGCCCAACGGCGACCCGCAGCACCCCGGCATCGATTTCGACTTCGAATATTGCGACACCCGCGCGCAGATGCTCGAACGGCTCAACGACTGGTTCGCGCGGCACGACCCGGACGCGCTGATCGGCTGGAACGTCGTGCAGTTCGACTTGCGCGTGCTGCGCGAGCATTCGGAGAAATATCGGGTGCCGTTGCGGATCGGCCGGGGCGGCAGCGTGATGGAATGGCGCGAGCACGGCATGCAGCAGAACCACTTCTTCGCGAGCGCGCCGGGCCGTCTGATCATCGACGGGATCGAGGCCTTGCGATCGGCGACGTGGAGCTTTCCGTCGTTCAGCCTCGAATACGTCGCGCAGGCAGTGCTCGGCGAAGGCAAGGCGATCGGCAATCCGTATCAGCGGATGGACGAAATCCAGCGGCGCTTCGACGAAGACAAGCCCGCGCTCGCGATCTACAACCTGAAAGACTGCGAACTGGTCACGCGCATCTTCGAGAAAACCGAGTTGCTGTCGTTCCTGCTCGAACGTGCGACCGTCACCGGCTTGCCCGCGGATCGCAGCGGCGGATCGGTGGCGGCGTTCACGCATCTGTATTTGCCGCGCATGCATCGGGCAGGTTTCGTCGCGCCGAATCTCGGCGACGTGACGGGCGCGAACAGCCCCGGCGGCTTCGTGATGAATTCGCGGCCGGGCCTCTACGATTCGGTGCTCGTGCTCGACTATAAAAGCCTGTATCCGTCGATCATCCGCACGTTTCTGATCGACCCGGTCGGACTGATCGAAGGCCTGCGCCATCCGGACGACGCCGATTCCGTGCCGGGTTTTCTGGGCGCGCGCTTTTCGCGGACCACGCATTGTCTGCCCGCGATCGTCGGCAAGGTCTGGGAAGGACGCGAAGCCGCGAAGCGTCAGAAGAACGCGCCGTTGTCGCAGGCGCTGAAAATCATCATGAACGCGTTTTACGGCGTGCTCGGCTCCACCGGTTGCCGCTTTTTCGATCCGCGCCTCGCGTCGTCGATCACGATGCGCGGCCATGAAATCATGCACCGGACTCGCGAACTGATCGAAGCGCAAGGCTACGAAGTGATCTACGGTGACACCGACTCCACCTTCGTCTGGCTCAAGCACGCGCGCAGCGAGGACGACGCCGCGCAGATCGGCCGCGCGCTGGTCGCGCACATCAACCGCTGGTGGCAGGCGCATGTGCGCGAACGGTTCGGGCTCGACAGCGCGCTCGAACTGCAATTCGAGCGGCATTACCGGCGCTTCTTCATGCCGACCATTCGCGGCACCGACGAAGGCAGCAAGAAGCGCTACGCGGGACTCACGCGCCTGCCCGACGGCAGCGACGAAGTCGTCTACAAAGGACTCGAAACCGTGCGCACCGACTGGACGCCGCTCGCGCAGCGCTTTCAGCAGGAGTTGTACCGGCGCATCTTCAACGAAGAGCCGTATCAGGATTACATCCGCGATTACGTGAACCGTACGCTCGACGGCGAGTTCGACGATCTGCTGGTGTATCGCAAGCGCCTGCGCCGTCCGCTCGGCGACTACGAACGCAACGTGCCGCCGCATGTGCGCGCCGCGCGCACCGCCGACGAATTCAATCGCAAACAGGGGCGTTCGCTGCAATATCAGAGCGGCGGCTGGATCAGTTACGTGATGACGACGGCGGGCCCGGAGCCGCTCGAAACGTTGCGCGCCGAGATCGACTACGAGCACTATCTGACGCGGCAATTGCAGCCGGTCGCGGACGCGATCCTGCCGCTGCTCAACGACGATTTTCAGACGCTGACGAGCCGACAGACACGGCTGTTCTAAGCGCCTGCGCGCGGCCTCAGACGCACATCGCGCGCACATGCACATTCACATTCACATTCGCGCTCAAAGCGCGTTCAGCATCGCCAGCGCGGTTTCCTGAAGCGGACGCAACACGCGATTGAGCGCGGCTTCGGTGGTTTCGGTGCCGAGCGGCATATTGGTGCTCAACGCGGCGACCACTTCGCCATGACGGTTCTTCACCGGCACGGCGACGCCGCGCACGCCGATCTGCAACTGCTGTTCGATCACCGCGAACCCGTCGGCCTGCGCGCGCCGGATCTTCTCGAACAACCGCTCCTTGTTGGTCAGCGTATGCGGCGTGAACGGCGGCAGATCCGCGCGTTCGAGCCAGTCGCGCACGGCGTCGCCGTCGGGTTCGTGCGCGAGCAGAACGATCCCCGGCGACGTCAGCGGCGCCGGCATCCGCGCGCCGAGCACGAAGCCGGTCGTCATCACGCGCGACGTGCCGTTGCGGGCGATAAACACCAGTTCCCATTCGTCGAGCACGCTGACATAGACCGATTCGTTGATCGTCGCGCTCAGTTGCTGCAAGTATGGTTGCACCGTTTTCGGCAGACGCGCGGAATCGAAATACGACCAGCCGACCCGCAACACACGCGGCGTCAGCCAGAACATCTTGCCGTCGCCCTGCACGTAGCCGAGATGTTCGAGCGTCAACAGATAACGGCGCGCGGCGGTGCGCGTCATGCCGGTGCGGGTCGCGGCCTGACTCGGCGTCATCCGCGCGTGCTCGTTGTCGAACGATTCCAGAACCGACAGGCCTTTCTCCAGACCGGCGATCCAGTCGCGCTTATCCAGCGGCGGTCGGCTCATAGCAAAAACCCTTGTTTGGCGCGTTTAACGGATCAAGACGGGCGATTATCGCGCATTTCACGAGCTTGCTGGTTGGGAAGGTGTGTGAATTGCTCCTACACTGGGCGCCACTGGATTCGCTGCCGGTTTGCCGGTTCGCGGTCCTTGCCCCTCGTCCTGTAGCTTGCCAGCCTTGGAGTTGTGATGAACGTAACCGGTTCGACGCGTGTGTTCTTCTGCATTGCCGACCCTATCGATCAGGTGCGCGCGCCTGAAGTGTTCAACGCCGTGTTCGCGCGACACGGCATCGACGCGGCGATGGTGCCGTTGCGCGTGAGCGCCGCGCGGCTCGACACGACGTTGCGGGCGTTGCTCGATTCGCCGAGCGTCGGCGGCATTTCGCTGTCTATTCCGCATAAATCGATGGCGGTCTCGACGCTCGATCGCTGCTCGCAGGTCGCGACCGCGGCGAACGCGGTCAACGCGGTGCGTCGCAATGCGGCGGGCGAAATCGAAGGCGATCTGTTCGACGGCGCGGGATTCACCGGTTTGCTCGATCGCGCGAATATCGCGTATGTCGGGCGTCGCGTGCTGATCATCGGTGCGGGTGGCGCGGCGGCGGCGGTATCGACCGCGATGGCCGCGCGCGGCGCCGCGCAGATCAGCCTGTACGACCCGGATCATCCGAAAGCGCATGCGCTCGCGGCGGTGCTCGAACGGAGCTTCGGCATCAAGGCGAATGCCGCCGCCAATAACGATCCGCGCGGCTTCGATCTGATCGTCAACGCGACGCCGCTCGGTCTGAAAGCGGACGATCCCGTCCCGGTCGAGGTCGCGGCAATCGACGCGCACGCGGCTGTCTGCGACATCCTGATGAAGAATCAGCCGACGCCGCTGATACGCGCCGCCCGCGCGCGCAGTCTCGCTGCGGAGCCGGGCTTCGACATGCTGATCCAGCAGACACCGCTGTACCTCGAATTCTTCGGCTATCCGGAACTCGCCGACGCCGTGCGCGCCGACGATACGTATCTGCGAACGCTGCTGTTTCCGGCCGAACTGACCCACGCGTAACCGTGTCGCATCCGGAAAAACCTCGCGAAATGCTGACGGAAATCATTGAAAGCGTTGTCAGCCGGATTGCCCGCGTGCTCGGTGCAAACCCGAAAAACGCACGATAATCGCACAGCGCCGCTCGATCATCGAACGTTCGGCGGCGCAAAAACCTTGTTCGATCGACGGCGCGTCCCTATTCTTGAGCCCGCCACCCGCATCATCCCCGCGCAGAACATCACAAGATCAGACATCAGAGACACGCTCAATGACATTTGCAATCCCTACGTCCGACGCCCACGCCGCCCGAACCAGCCACGAAAAAGACCGGGCGCGCAAAGCGGCGCTTGGCAGCTTCGTCGGCGCGGTCGTCGACTGGTACGACTTCCTGCTGTACGGCATCGTTGCCGCACTCGTCTTCAATAGCGAATTTTTCCCGAAGGTCAGCCCGGCGATGGGCACGCTCGCCGCGTTCGGCACGTTCGGCGTGGGCTTCCTGTTCCGTCCGCTCGGCGGCTTCGTGTTCGGCCACTACGGCGATCGCCTCGGACGCAAGCGCATGCTCGTGCTGACCGTGCTGATGATGGGTCTGTCGACCGCGCTGATCGGCCTGTTGCCGAGCTACGCGTCGATCGGCTGGTGGGCGCCGGCGCTGCTGGTCACGCTGCGCGCGATCCAGGGTTTTGCAGTCGGCGGCGAATGGGGCGGCGCGGCATTGATGGCCGTCGAAAGCGCGCCTGAAAAGAAGAAAGCGTTCTACAGCAGCGGCGTGCAGATCGGTTACGGCGTCGGACTGGTGCTCGCGACGGGCATCGTGTCGCTGCTCAATCAGGTGATGGACAACGAAGCGTTCAGGGTCTGGGGCTGGCGCATTCCGTTTATTTTCAGCGTGGTGCTGGTGCTGATCGGGCTGTGGGTGCGCGCCAGCATGGACGAGTCGAAGGAATTCGTCGAGAAGGTCGAGAAGCCGCAACAACGCGCGCACGCGGCGCAACGACGCGCACGCCTGCCGATCGTCGAGGCATTGCGTCAAAACCCGAAGGCGTTCTTGCTGATCATCGCGCTGCGACTGGCCGAACTCTTCACGATGTACATCGTGACCGCCTTCGCGCTCAGTTACTCGACGTCGAATCTCGGCATGCCGCGCCAGTTCTTCCTGAACATCGGCCTGCTGGTCGGCGCGGTCAGCATCGTGACGATTCCGTGCTTCGCGATGCTCGCGGACCGCTTCGGCCGCCGCAACGTGTATATCGCCGGCGCGCTGATCGGCCTGTTCAGCGCGGTGCCGTTCTTCGTCGCGCTCGATGCCCGTTCGACGGTGTGGATCGTCGTGTTCTCGGTGATGCTCGCGAACATCGCGCACGACATGGTCGTCAGCGTCCAGCAACCGATGTTCACCGAACTGTTCGGCACCGAGTTCCGCTACAGCGGCGCGGGCGTCGGCTATCAGGTGGCGAGCGTGGTCGGCGGCGGTTTCACGCCGTTTATCGCGGTCGCGCTGGTCAACGGCGCGGGCGGCTCGTGGCATCCGGTGGCGGCCTATCTGGCGATCGGCTGCCTGCTGTCTGTCCTGGTTGCGGCAAAGATGAAAACGCGTTGAGATTGTGGGCGAAGCGGGTTTTCGCCGGCTTTTACCAGTCAACCTTCTGAGGGAATCACACCATGACCACGCCGTGCATCATTTCCGTTGCAATTACCGGGTCCGTGCCCCGCAAGAAGGACAACCCGGCGGTGCCGGTGACCATCGCCGAGCAGGTCGAAAGCACGCACGAAGCGTATGAAGCCGGCGCGACACTGGTGCACCTGCACGTTCGCGACGAAAACGAAAATTCCAGTTCCGACCGGTCGAGCTTCGAGAAACTGCAGGACGGCATTCGCAAGCATTGCCCGGACATCATCATCCAGTTTTCGACGGGCGGTCGCGGCCGCTCGTTCGAACAGCGCGGCGCGATGCTCGATTTGCGTCCCGACATGGCATCGCTGGCAACGGGCTCGGTGAATTTCCCGACCACCGTCTACGAGAATCCGCCCGACTTCGTGCGCGCGCTCGCGAAGTCGATGCTCGATTACGACGTAAAAGCCGAAATCGAAATCTTCGATCTGGCCATGCTGTATGCAACGGCGAATCTGGTTCAGGAAGGTTTGCTGAAATCGCCGGTGCACGTGCAGTTCGTATTCGGCATCAAGAACGCGCTGCCCGCACGGCGCGAGATTCTGGAGTTCGAGGTCAAGCAGTTGAAAGCATTGCTGCCGGACGCAACGTGGACGGCGGCGGGCATCGGCCGCACGCAACTCGAAGTGAATCACTGGACGCTGGAAATGGGCGGCCATTGCCGCACCGGTCTCGAAGACAACGTCCGCTGGGACAAGGACACGCTCGCGACGAGCAATGCGCAACTGGTCGAGCGCGTCGCGAAGCTGTGCGGCGAATACGGCCGTCCGGTCGCAACGCCGAAACAGGCGCGCGACATGCTGAAGCTCAAGCCGCTCTAACGCGGTGCCACGCGCTTCTTAAACAATCTTTCATCCTGCGATGGCGTTCTTTAAAACGTCATCGCAGCGGGCGGGTCGATACTCCTCTCATCGAGATTACGAGAGAGGCTGCACCATGTCCCATCCGATGTCCGTCGAAATCATCAACCAGTACGGCACGCCGTCGGTGCGGGTCGGCATCGAGCAGCATTCGGTGCTGCTCGCCGCCGACGACGTCGATCGGCTGATCGAACACCTCGCCGCGGTCCGCGCGTCGATGCGCCCCGAAGTCCCCGCCGTGCCGTCGCGCACGCATCAATATCTGATGGAAGTCGATCCGTGCTGGCACTCGGAGAAACATCCGCTATACGAAGGCGCGGTGCTGCTGTTTCGTCATGCGGGTTTCGGCTGGACCGGATTCGCATTGCCGACGCCGAGTCTGGTCCGCCTCAAGGACGCGCTGAGCGCTCATCTCGACGCACTGCACGAAGCACCCGGCTTGCCGAACTGAGCGCGAGTGGGTCGTCAAACTGTCAACACCTTAAAAAAGACTTAATAATCGGAGCAGCGCGGATTTATCCGCGAAGGACGATCATGCACGCATTGTCATTACGGCGTGACCGACCATGAACCAGCTCCAATCGATGCGTGTTTTCACCCGTGTAGTCGATCTCGCGAGCTTCACGCTCGCTGCGCGGCAACTGGGGATGTCGGCCGCTGCGGTCACGCGCAGCGTCGGCATGCTCGAAGCGCATCTGAATCTGCGCCTGCTGAACCGGACCACGCGCAGCCTGTCGCTGACCGATGTGGGACGTCAGTATCTCGACGGATGCCGCGCGATCATCGAAAAACTCGACGCACTCGAATCCGATCTCGCCGAAACCACCTGCGATCCGTGCGGTACGTTGCGCATCGCCGCGCCCACCACGTTCGCCACCTGCGGCATGGGCGCGATCCTCGCCGCGTATCGGACGCAGCATCCGCGCGTCGCGTTCGACGTGACGACGTACGACACGCATATCGACATGGTGGAAGGCGGTTTCGACGTGTGTTTCTCCGACGATCGCCGCCTGCCGGCGGCGAACCTCGTCAGCCGCTCGCTCGCGAGAATCGACGACGTGATGGTCGCGTCGCCGGCCTATCTGGCGCGCCACGGCGCACCGCGCGATCCCGCCGCGCTCGGCCGGCACGGTTTGCTGACCGTCTCCGACGGCAGCACCCGGACCTGGGAATTCACGGACGCGCGCGGCGGCGTGCATCGCGTCAGCACCGGCTCGCCACTGACCGCGACCAGCAACGCGATGGTCCGCGCCGCCGCGCTGAATCACATGGGCATCGCGCTGCTGCCGTTACCGCTGATCGCCGACGACCTGAGCCAGGGACGTCTCGTCGCCGTGCTCGAACAGTTCGGCATCAACGGCGGTCCGCGTGAAGTGTCGATTCTCTACTCGGGCCGCAATTATCTGTCCGCGCGCGTGCGCAGTTTCATCGACTTCGTGGTCGCGCAATATCGCGCGCCGGAGCGGCCCGTGGCGTTGCGCGCGGTCGCCTGATCCGCCACGTCGATCGCTTTTCACGCATACGTCCATCGCACCTCCATCCCTTGCGACAGTTTGACCCGGCGGCGACCGCAGCGTCGCGCCGGGTGCGGGTGTGTGTCCCCCACACGCCATAACCCGCGACGCGACTAAAACTTGTTTCATTTTTCTAGTCGTGGGCTGTTAAGCACCGCTCTCCAGAATGCACGCACGGACAGTCCACCCTTCGACTGTCCTGCCGACACACGCCCGCGCAGATTCATTCGCGCCTCTGAACGGAGCTGCTTCCGATGTTAAAAATAGTCCGGCTTGCTTTGACCCGGCCCTACACGTTTATCGTGCTGGCGTTGCTGATCCTGCTGATCGGCCCGCTTTCCGCGATGCGTACCCCGACGGATATCTTTCCCGATATCCGGATTCCCGTGATCAGCGTCGTCTGGAGTTACAGCGGCCTTCAGCCGGACGACATGTCCGGCCGGATCGTCACGTACTACGAGCGCAGTCTCGGCACGACCGTCAACGACGTCGCGCATATCGAGTCGCAATCGTTCCGCAGTTACGGGATCGTCAAGGTGTTCTTCCAGCCGACTGTCGATATCCGCACGGCGACCGCGCAGGTCACGTCGGTTTCGCAGACGGTGCTCAAGCAGATGCCGCCCGGCACCACGCCGCCGCAGATCCTGAACTACAACGCGTCGACGGTGCCGGTGCTGCAACTGGCGCTGACCAGCAATACGCTGAACGAACAGCAACTCGGCGACTACGCGACCAACTTTATCCGTCCGCAATTGCTGAGCGTGCCGGGCGTCGCGATTCCGACGCCGTATGGCGGCAAGACGCGTGAAGTACAGATCGACCTGAACCCGCAGGCGTTGCAAGCGAAGAAGCTGTCCGCGCAGGATGTCGCGACGGCGCTCGCGGCGCAGAACCAGATCATTCCCGCAGGCACGGAGAAGATCGGCCGGTTCGAATACAACGTCAAGCTGAACAACAGCCCGCTCGCACTCGACGAACTGAACGACCTGCCGATCAAAACCGTCGATGGCGCGACGATCTTTATCCGCGACGTCGCGCACGTTCGCGACGGCTATCCGCCGCAGGGCAATATCGTGCGCGTGGACGGGCATCGCGCGGTGCTGATGAGCATTCTGAAGAACGGCTCGGCATCGACGCTCGACATCATTTCGGGCATCAAGGCGCAACTGCCGCGCATCGAATCGACGTTGCCGCCCAGTCTGAAACTGGTCGCGATGGGCGATCAGTCCACCTTCGTGAAGGGTGCTGTCAGCGGTGTGGCGCGTGAAGGCGTGATCGCGGCGGCGTTGACTTCGCTGATGATCCTGCTGTTCCTCGGCAGCTGGCGCTCGACGCTTATCATCGCTGCGTCGATTCCGCTCGCCGTGCTCGCGGCGATTGCCGGTCTCGCCGCGATGGGCGAAACGCTCAACGTGATGACGCTCGGCGGACTCGCGCTCGCGGTCGGGATTCTGGTGGACGACGCCACCGTCACGATCGAAAACATCAACTGGCATCTGGAGCAAGGCAAGGACGTGCGCGCGGCGATTCTCGACGGTGCCGCGCAGATCGTGGCGCCGGCCTTCGTGTCGCTGCTGTGTATCTGTATCGTGTTCGTGCCGATGCTGCTGCTCAACGGTATCGCGCGATTCCTGTTCGTGCCGATGGCCGAAGCCGTGATCTTCGCGATGATCGCGTCGTTCATCCTGTCGCGCACGTTCGTGCCGATGATGGCGCAGTATCTGCTGAAGCCGCATGCATCGGGCGGCCACGCGTCCGGCGAACTCGCGGCATTGATGGACCCGCACGGCGGCCACGCTGCGCCGCCTTCGCGCAATCCGCTGGTGCGGTTCCAGCGCGGTTTCGAGCATCGCTTCGAGCGCGTGCGCGCGGTCTACCGGATCGTGCTCGGCCTCGCGCTGACGCATCGCAAGCGCTTCGTCACCGGCTTTCTGGCGGTGGTCGCGCTGTCGTTTCTGCTGGTGCCGTGGCTCGGCCGCAACTTCTTCCCGGACATCGACGCCGGTGCAATCGCGATTCACGTGCGCGCGCCGATCGGCACGCGTACCGAAGATACCGCCGAAACGCTCGACCGTATCGAGAACGTGATTCGTCGTCAGATTCCGCCCGACCAGATGGCGAGCATCGTCGACAACATCGGTCTGCCGAACAGCGGGATCAACCTGACATACAACAATAGCGGCACGATCGGGCCGCAGGACGGCGATATCCTGATTTCGCTGAACCGGAATCACAGCCCGACCGCGCGCTACGTGCGCACGCTGCGCGAACTGTTGCCGCGCGCGTTTCCCGGCACGACCTTCGCGTTTCTGCCTGCGGACATCGTCAGTCAGATACTGAACTTCGGCGCGCCCGCACCGATCGATTTGCAGGTGGCCGGTCCGGACCGCGCGGGCAACCGTCGATACGCGAACGAAGTCATGCGCAGGATGCGCCTGATTCCCGGCATTGCCGATACGCGAATCCAGCAGGCATCGACGTATCCGCAACTCACCGTCAACGTGGATCGCGCGCGCGCCGACGAACTCGGTATCACCGAACAGGACGTGACGAATTCGGTCGTGGCCAGCCTGTCCGGCACGAGTCAGGTGTCGCCGACGTACTGGCTGAATCCGAACAACGGCGTGTCGTATCCGATCGTCGCGCAGACGCCGCAATACCGGATGACGTCGCTGTCGAACCTGTTCAACCTGCCGGTCACCAGCAAGACCGGACAGTCGCAGATTCTCGGCGGTATCGCGACGGTCACGCGCGGCGTCGGCAATGCGGTGGTGTCGCACTACAACATCGAGCCGCTGTACGACATCTACGCGACGCCGCAAGGCCGCGATCTCGGCGCGGTCGCGTCGGATATCGACAAGATCGTCAAGGACACCGCGAACGACGTGCCGAAGGGATCGATCGTCACGCTGCGCGGCCAGGTGCAGACCATGAACAGTTCGTTCACCGGCCTGCTGCTCGGTCTGGCCGGCGCGATCGTGCTGATCTATCTGCTGATCGTCGTGAACTTCCACTCGTGGAGCGACGCGTTCGTGATCGTCACCGCGTTGCCCGCAGCGCTCGCGGGGATTGTCTGGATGCTGTTCACCACGCATACGCCGCTCTCGGTTCCCGCGTTGACGGGCGCGATTCTCTGCATGGGCGTCGCGACCGCGAACAGCATTCTGGTGGTCAGCTTCGCGCGCGAGCGGCTCGCGATCAACGGCAACGCGCTGGTCGCGGCCATGGAAGCGGGTTTCACGCGTTTCCGGCCGGTGCTGATGACCGCGCTGGCCATGATTATCGGCATGGCGCCGATGGCGCTCGGCATGGGCGACGGCGGCGAACAGAACGCGCCGCTCGGCCGCGCGGTGATCGGCGGTTTGATCTGCGCCACCTTCGCGACGCTGCTGTTCGTGCCCGTCGTCTTCAGCCTCGTCCACCGACGCGACAACGCCGCTCACGGCGCGTCGCAGGATCACTCTTCTACCGAACCCGGAGTTCTCCATGTCCACTGAGATCGAGATCAACTCGCCCAAGCGTCTACGTCATCTGAAACTGGTCGGCGTGATCGCCATTCTGGTGGCGGCCGGCATCGTGTCGAGCGGCATTATCAGCCGCGTGCATGCGAAGCAGACCATGACCACCTGGTCCGCCGATCAGGCCGTGCCGACCGTCGCCGCGTATACGCCGAAGCAGGCCGATGCGGCGGGGTCGCTGGTGCTGCCCGGCCATCTGTCCGCGTATGTGAACGCGCCGATCTACGCGCGCGTGTCCGGTTATCTGCATGCGTGGTACGCCGATATCGGCACGCACGTGAAGGCCGGCCAGTTGCTCGGCCAGATCGATACGCCGGATCTGGACCAGCAGTTGATGCAGGCGCGTGCCGATTTGCAGAACGCCGTCGCGAACGAAAAGCTCGCGGCGACGACCGCACACCGCTGGTCGGAAATGCTGCAACAGGATTCGGTGTCGCAGCAGGACGCCGACGAAAAATCCAGCGATCTGATCGCGAAGCGCGCGACCGTCGATGCCGCGCAAGCGAACGTGCGACGCCTCGAAGCGCTCGAATCGTTCAAGCGGATCACCGCGCCGTTCGACGGCGTCGTGACCGCGCGCACCACGGATGTCGGCGCGCTGATCAACGCGGGCGGCGGCAGCGGACCGGAGCTGTTCAATGTGTCGGATGCGCACCGTTTGCGGGTGTATGTCAGCGTGCCGCAGGATCAGGCCGCCGCGATCAAGCCCGGCATGACCGCGACGCTGACCGTGCCGGAGCGTCCCGGCAAAACCTTCGACGCCACTCTGGTCAACACCGACGATTCGATCGCGCAGGCGTCCGGCACCTTGCTGGTTCAACTGTCCGTCGATAACGCCGATGGTGTGCTGATTCCGGGCGAGTACACCGAAGTCCATTTCGCGACTCACGCCGATTCGCACGCGCTGTCCATTCCCGCAAGCTCGCTGATCTTCCGCGAACAGGGTCTGCAAGTGGCCGTGGTCGGGCCCGACGATCGCGCGGTGCTGCACGACGTGACGGTGCAAACCGATCTTGGCCAGCGTGTCGAGATCGCCTCCGGCATCCGCGCCACCGATCGTGTGATCGACAATCCGCCGGATTCGCTGGTGTCGGGCGATCCGGTGCGCGTGCAGCAGGCCGCACCGGTGCAAGCTGCCGAATTGAGCCGTCCGGCCTCGCACGATGCGGAGCGCGCTCATGGATAAACGCCGTCTATGCATCGCGCTGGCCGGCGCGGCGCTGGTCAGCGGCTGCTCGTTCGCGCCGCCCTATCACGCGCCCGCCACGTCGATTCCGACCGCGTTCAAGGAAGGCGGCGCATGGCAACGCGCCCGTCCCGCCGACGACATTCCGCGTGACGCGTGGTGGCAGGCGTATCGCGATTCGCGGTTGAACGCACTCGAAACGCAAGTGGCCGCGAACAATCCCGATCTCGACGCCGCAGTCGCGCGTCACGACGAGGCGAACGCGTATCTCGCGCAGGCGCGCTCCGGTTTCCTGCCGACCATCGGCGCGGGCGCGAGCGTGTCCCGTCAGCGGCAATCGGACACGCGACCGTTGCGCGGCTCGGACCAGCCGTCCACGTACAACACCGCGACGGTCGATGTCGGCATCAGCTACGACCTCGATCTGTGGGGCAAGGTGCGCAACGAAGTGAGCGCGGGCCGGGCCGCCGCCGAAGCCAGTGCCGCCGATCTCGCGTCGGTGCGGCTGAGCTTGCAGGCGAGTCTGGCGAACGCGTATTTCAATCTGCGCGGTCTCGATCAGCAGCAGCAACTGTTGACGGACACGATCGACACGTATCAGCGCGCGTTGAAGCTGACGCTCAGTCGTCACGCCGGCGGCATTGCGTCGGACCTCGATGTCTCGCGGGCGCAGACGCAACTCGCGTCCGCGCGCGCCGCCGCCGACGACGTGACAGCGCGCCGCGCGCTGTACGAGCACGCGATCGCCAGTCTCACGGGCGTCCCGGCGTCGAGCTTCTCGCTGGCCGCCGACACCGCGCCGGACTATCTGCCGTCGATCCCGGCCGGCGTGCCGGCTTCGCTGTTGCAGCGTCGCCCGGATGTGGCGGCAGCGGAGCGTCGCGTCGCACAGGCGAATGCGCAGATCGGCGTGGCGAAGGCCGCGTATTTTCCGGATCTGTCGCTGGGGCTGGACGGCGGTTTCCAGAGCGACACGCTGTCGCCGTGGATCATGGCGCCGAACGAAATCTGGTCGATGGGACCGAGTCTGTTCATGACGATTTTCGACGGCGGCAAGCGCGCCGCGATCACGCATCAGGCGCAGGCGAAGCTCGCGGAGAACGGTGCGACGTACAAGGCGACGGTATTGCTCGCGTTCCAGCAGGTCGAAGACAACCTCGCGCAACTGCATCATCTGGGTGACGAAGCGGTGAATCAGGATCAGGCGCTCGACGCGGCGAAACGGACCTTGCAGCTGTCGATGTCGCGGTATCGCGACGGCGTGGTCAGCTATCTCGATGTGGTGACGGCGCAGACGACGGAGTTGGATACGGAGGTCGTGGCGCTGAATTTGAAAACGCGCAGGCTGCTGGCGTCGGTGGGATTGATTCAGGCACTGGGCGGCGGGTGGATGGCTAAGGCCGGGCCGGTTGGTGCGGTTGTGCCGGTTACGCCGGTCGCGAAGGCGGTGTGAGCGACGTCGCTGGCGGACGGGCTACAGCAGGTCCGCGTCGACTTCGACCACCATCGGGGCGACGCGGAGAAGCCGGGCCGCCTGCGCGCAGATGAAGTCGGATACGCGTTGCACCAACTCGCGCTCGTCGTCGGCGTAGCTTGGCGAGTGGACGAGCGCGGGCGCGAGCCTCAACGCGGCATTCGACATCCGCGTCATCTCGCGCACCAGCAAAGCGCGTTGCGTTCCGGTCCGGAAGGCAAAATCCGCAAGCGAAAAAGCACCGATGTCTTCCAGCCGAAAGGCATCGCCGTAGCCCATCGCCATGTCCTGCTCGACGTTCTCGCCGTATGCGTTGACAGAGACCAGATCGTAGAGCGGCGCCGGCACGAGTCCCGCCCGATTCACGAAGAACGAGATGTTCTTGCCGTGCGCGTCGCTGTTGCCGATCAGCAGTTGCAGCAACGCCCACCGGATCATGAGCGTACGCGCCGCGGCCGGGTTATCCAGATGCGGCGTCAGCGTAAAGAGCTTCTCGAAACTCACGCCTTCGCGGATATTCGCGACGTCGGGCGAGTTGCCGAAGTTGCGCTCGTATTTGGCCGACACCGGCAGGTCGAGCGCCTGGCAGCCGTCGATGATATGCAGACGGCGCACCGCCTGGATCGCAATGCCGTCGGCGTCCAGCGTCACGCTGCGGTCGAAGCGCTCGATCAGCAAGATCGGTTCGGGAATGCGGCGGATCGTCACCGGCGCGACGGGCAAACCCAGTCCGGCCGCGAGCGTCATGCAGTAGTGCTCGTTGGCCACCATGAATGGCGTCGACGGATTGCGTGTCTCCGGCTTCAGGATGTGAGTCGAACTGAGCGACCCATCGGCCAGCGACAGCGTGTCGCCTTCGATCATCACCTGCAGCTTGTCCTGATAACCCGCAACGGACAGACGCACTTTTCGATCCCAAACCGGAAACGGAATCACGTCACGCTCACGGATTCGCTCGCTCAGTTCAGCTTCGGAAATCACGCGGCGGATCGGCTCCGCGTCCGGTTGCGGTTGCGGTTGCGGTTGCGGTTCGTCCACGCCGTCGCGCTGCGCGTCGGGCAGAAAACTCAGCGCGCCGACCGGCTCTTTGCCCAGCATCCGAATCAGGCCATACGCATTGTCTTTCGAGATTTGATACATGACGGACGCGACTTCGAGCGCGCGTCCTTCCGGCAACAGGTTGGCGATAAACCGATGCACGACGCCCCGCGCCGGCGCGTCGCCGGAAAGCGGGATATGCGGTGAAAGCGGGAATCGGCCTTGGCTCGCGAGCCAGCCGGCGTCGTATTGGAAGCTGTACTCGTCATGCGACACGTCGAAGCCGAGATGTCCGACGGCCGCGTTTTGCGTCGATACCCGAAGTGTGTGCGCCATCAGCCGCCCTCCGACCCGCCCGGGCGCGATGGACGCGTCTCCAGCGCGTTCGCCGCTTCGTCTTTCGTCATCACGAGAAGGGTCAACCCAAAGCCGTCCAGGACCTTGAATACCTTGTCGAGACTGACTGCCCTGCCGTTTTCGAGTCGCGAAAGGACATCCGTGGAGACGCCGACTTGCGCCGCCGCGTCGTCGATACGAAGTTGACTGTGCGCGCGCCGGTTACGCACCAGCAGGCCGAGCGCAGCCATATCTGCGGCCAATGGTTGCAGATCGGCGTCGGGACTGGGCAAGCGACGAGCCATAGTTCCTATATACCAGGAATAATCGGAGATATCCGCAGATAAAGCGGATAGTTTCGATAATATCAGAATTAAGCCGTCGAACGTGATTAACGCGGCTTTATTTCGACAATATCAGAACAATCGGGCTATTCGATGGGTTTACAGCGATTGTTCCGATATTGTCGAAACAATCGGCGGATGCCTCATTCCGTCTCCCATGCCGATTCCCTCGCCTTCCCGACTAAAACTCTTTTCACCTTCCTACCACCGAACCGCTAAATCCCGTTCGTTATCCTGCCTGTCAACCGAAACTCATCGACACATTCCGCCATGAATCAAACCGCAGGCCGAACAGGACGGCCAGATGAATTATCTGAATCACCTGTATCGCTGACCACTTCGTTGAATGACTGACTCACTGAATCACTGAACGCCCCATGACGATCCGTACCGCGATCCGCCGATCGCTTGCTTATGCCACCGTCGCGCTCGCGGCCGGAATGCTGTTGTCCGGTTGCGCGTCGGCGGGTCCGAATACGCCCGACGGCTGCGTCGGTCCGCCCAGCTTCTGCACACCGTATTTCGGCTCGTGACACATGAAAAAGGCCCGCGCTCTCGACGAGACGCGGGCCTTTCTACGCTTGCCGGCAGCTACGCATCCAGCGCGTCGGTCAACGGATTATCAATGCGGCAACGCGTTGATCTGATAGCCGTAGCGGCTGACCGTTTCGATCTGCACGCGCGGCATCCGTTCGAGCAGTTTCCGCCGCAGACGCGACACCACCAGATTGACGCTCGACGGATCGACCTCGTCGCTTTCGGGCCACGCGTAACGGATCAACTGCTCGCGCGGCACCGGCGCATTCGGCTGACGCAGCAGGCATTCGAGCAACAGATATTCGCGTCGCGTGACGCCCATCCGTTGCTCGCCTTCGACCAGTTCGCGTGTCGCCGCATCGAGCGTGAGGCCGGACGCGGCACGCTGCGTATCGACGCTATCCGCGCCGGTCGTTCCGTGTCCGTCCGGCACGCGCGCGAGCCTCGATGCCGCGAAGCGCCGCAGCGCCTGCATCCGTTCGTGCAGTTCGATAAACGAATAGGGCAGACCGAAACACGCATCGGCACCGGCGCGTAGCATCAGCGCGCGATCGTGCGGCGTCGTCGCGCCGAGCACGGCGACGATCGACGCGCCGCCCGCAGCCGATACGAACTGCGGCAACGCATCGAGCGCGGCATCGCACATCGCGCGCTCCGGCGACATCACGACGATCACGTCGAACGGTTCCTGTGCGGCGAGAAACACGCCGTCGCGCAGATCGGTCGTGCGTTGCAGGCTGTGCGCGCTTTCTTGCAGCGCCTTCAGCAGCCAGAGGGCTTCAGGATGATCAGGTGAAACGAGCAGAACGCGCATGAATCCATCAGTCCAGCGGGACAATCACAACACGACGACACCGCATTACACGGCACGACGTCATCCGGAATAGCCGGGCGTCACGCAAGCGTGCGCGACCAGCATTCGACCGTCACGCGCGCGCCCGGTTGCGCATCGCCGATCTTCAACGTGAAATCGTGCACGCGCATCACCGCCGACACGATGCTCAGCCCCAGCCCGGAACCGGCCAGATGACGTGTCGCTTCGCCGCGATAAAAACGCTGCAAGACCGCTTCGCGTTCGGCAACCGCGATGCCCGGCCCGTTGTCGACGATTTCGATTTGCGGACCGGCCATCGTGTCGGTCAGTTCGATCCGCACCGCGCCGCCCGCAGCGCAAAACTTGATCGCGTTATCGACGAGATTGCTGATCGCCTCGAACAGCAATGCGCGATCGCCGTGAATCGGCTCGACTGGCTGCACGCGCACATCGAAGCGGATATCACGACTTTCGGCGAGCGGCTCGTACAGTTCGCCGACTTCTTCGAGCAAGGATTCGAGTTCGACTTCGCCGAAACCGCCGCGCCGATGCAGCGTGCCGATTTCCGAAATGCGCAGCATCGCGCGAAACCGGTCGAGCAGCGCATCGGTCTCGGTGCGCGCACGCACGACGAGACTATTGACGGCATCGTCGCCGAGCGTATCGGTGCGTTCGGCGACATGCGCGAGCAGCGTGCGAACGTGCGCGAGCGGCGTGCGCAAGTCGTGCGCGATGCCGTCGCACGCGCCCTTCACTTCGTTCATCAGACGCTCGACTTCGGCCAGCATGTGATTGACCAGATGCGCGAGCATATCCACTTCGTCGCGACCGCCGACCGGCAAGCGCTGACCGAGATCGCCTTGCGCGATCAGCAGTGTCACGCGGCGGATCGCCTTCAGCCGCCGCATCTGCCAGATGCTCAGCGCAAGTCCGCCCGCGACGCCCGCCGCGAGACTCAGGATGCCGCCGAAAATCAGCGCGTTGATGATGCGCTCGCGGATCCGCAAGATATGCGTGAGATCGCGCGCGACCACCAGCGTCGAGCCGTCGGCGCGGCGCTCGGCCATCGCACGTACGACGGGCGCGGCGACATCGCCCGGCACGGCGAGCTTCAGATCGAGCGTGCGGCCCTGACGATCGGCGCCGAGTTCGACCGGATCTTCGAGCACGTCGCCGGCCAGCAGACGGCCGTCGGGCGCGAACAGGCCGTAATAGTTGGTGTGCATCCGCTCGTGTTCCATCCGACGGTGGATGGCTTTCGACAGATCGACATCGGGCAGCGAATCGAAATAGATCAACTGCCAGTCCATGATGACGTCGGTGTCGCGCTCCATGTCGCCCGTCACCACGCAACCGATAAACCCCAGCAGCAACATCACCGACAGAGAGAAGATCACCGCGTAGATCGACAGCAGCCGGAAGGTGGTCGAATGCCAGCGACGTCCGAGCGCGCTTTGCCCCGGGAAAGGTGTGTCCGTCAAGATGCAGTACTCACGCGAGGATATAACCGGAGCCGCGCACGGTCTGGATCATCGGCTTGACGCCAGGCGGATCGACCTTCTTGCGAAGCCGGCCCATATGCACGTCGATCAGATTGGTGCCGGGATCGAAGTGATAGCCCCACACCGCTTCGAACAGCATGGTGCGCGTGATGGTCTGCCCAGCGTGTCGCATCATGAATTCGAGCACGCGATATTCGGTGGGCAGCAGCACGATTTCTTCGCCGTCGCGGTGTACCTTGCGCGAGATCAGATCGAGTTCGAGCACGCCGACGCGCAGCGTGGTTTCCGTCGGCACGACGGGTGCCTGACTGCGGCGCAGCAGCACTTCGAGCCGCGCGGTCATCTCTTCGGGATCGAACGGCTTGGTCAGATAATCGTCGCCGCCCGCGCGCAGACCGCGCACGCGTTCGTCGACATCGCCGAGCGCGCTCAGCATCAGCACCGGCGTCTGGATGCCGACACTGCGCATCGTCGTGAGAATCGTCAGACCGTCGATGCCGGGCAGCATCCGGTCGAGCGTGATCACGTCGTAATCGTCGCTGATCGCGCGGGCCATGCCGTCGCGGCCATTCGCGACCCAATCGACGGAATAACCGCGGTTTTTCAGTTCACCGACGATCTCGCTCGCGGTGATTTCATCGTCTTCTATTGTCAGCACTCGCGACATGATTTTTCGCCTGAGACGGCGCGCTTCTGGCGCGTCGACAGTGGGCGCGACCGGTTACCAAACAGGTCTCAATAATGCCATATCCAACCTTCGGCGAAATCGCACGGACGTTCGTCCGGAGCGTTTTCCACACTGCCGAAAATCGCCGAAAGCGCCTGTTTTCAGGGCTTTGACGACAGCGAGCCACGGCCGCGCGGGCTGGATGAAACTTAATTTAAGGTCGGCGGCTCGCCGATGGCGGCCTCGCGCGGTGAGTCATTCGGTCGCGCTTATTGGCTTGTTTTTTCAGCGTGATCACGGTCGTACAACGGGTTCGCGGATCGGGCCTCGCGAAGATAAAAGTTCTTTCATCTTTACGACGCGCTGGCGCTTCGATCGATCCCCTACGCTGTGTCCATGCCGCGAACAAAGCGGCCAATAAAACCGGACCTTGGACCTTGAAAATGACACTCGCAACGAAGACGCTGGCACTCGCCGCACTCCTGATTTCCAGCGCATCGGCGATGGCCGCGCCGCATCTGACGCAGCAGCAGTGCAGCGACTATCCGTTCACGCATACGAAGAACGAGGTGTCGCACGCGCAGTTGCAACGCGAACTGGGCGAACTCGAATCGCGCGGCTACAGTCCCGGCGACGACGCCTCGCAATATCCGTACGATCTCGAACGCGCCGAAGCGAAATTGCAGGTCGATTTCCGGCACGATTGTCTGCCCGCCGCACACGCGACGCAAACCAGCGCGACGATCCAGCACGCTGGTTGAATCGGGCATGCGCGACGGATGGCGCGAGCCATTGCGCAACGCGTCCGCGCAAATAAAAAAACCGGCGATGTCGCCGGTTTTTTCATGCTGTGACGCGACTCGCGTTTAGCCGTAGTGGCACACGTAGTCCATCGTTTCCAGCACTTCGATATCGAAGCTGCTGTTGCCCGGCACCGAGAAGCTGTCGCCCGTGCGGTATTCCTGCCACGTATCGCTGCCGGTCAGGCGGATCTTGCAATGACCGGCCTGTACGTCCATCACTTCCGGCGCGTCCGTGCCGAACTTCAGCGTGGCCGGGAAAATCACGCCCAGCGTCTTGCGGCTGCCGTCGGGGAAAACGACCGTGTGCGACACGCATTTGCCGTCGAAATAGATATTGGCTTTCTTGACGACGGAAACCTGATCGAACTGAGTAGGTGTGACAGCCATGACGCTATGGTTCCTTGCGAGTGATCGTCGCGACAACGGGTGTGTCGCGCGGGATGCGGGCGAACCGGAAGAACGCCCGCTGAAGCCAGAAATATAGCAAAAGCCGATACGACCGCTGTAGTGCGCAGGCTCGATTACGCGATCTGTCGTGCGCGATCCGGCGGGCCGCTCAATCCGGGCGCGTTGCGGCGAGACTGAGGGCTTCGATGTCCGCCGCTTCGATGTGGCGTCCGGGCGGCTGCTTGCGCACGACTTCGAGCATCGCCAGGCCGACACTGCGCGTGGTCGCCACCTGTTTGGGAAACAGCGCCTTCGCGAGCGACAGCACAGGTTTCAGGATCCAGTAGATCGACTGATACGCGCGCGTTTTCGAACGGATACCGTCGAGCGGCACGATCACGCCCGGACGGAACAGATACGCGGACCGGAACGGCAGGCGCAGCAATGCGTTTTCAGTGCGGCCTTTCACACGCGCCCACATGCTGCGGCCGCGTTCGGTGCTATCCGTGCCCGAGCCGGATACGTACGTGAAGGTCATGCCGGGGTTCAGTTGCGCGAGCAGTTTGGCGATGGCCAGCGTCAGATCGTAAGTCAGACGCGTGTAGTCGGCCTCGCTCATCCTGAACGACGACACGCCGAGGCAGAAAAAACACGCGTCGAAACCGCGCAGATCGTCGGCGATCGCGGCGCAGTCCATCAGATCGGCGTGCACGACGCCGCTCAGTTTCGGGTCGCGCTGCGGCGTCGCCGAGCGACCGACGGTGCGCACTTCGGAGACGTCGGGCGCGAGCAGGCATTCGCGCAACACGCCTTGACCGACCATGCCGGTGGCGCCGAACAGCAGAACTTTCATGCGGATTTCCTTGCGGGTGCGGGTGCGGATGCTTGTGTGGGCGCTGATGCAGACGCGTGTGGACCTGCGACGACGCTCGGGCGACGGTTCATCACGACTTCGACACCGCGTTCCAGAACGCGTCGAATCCGGCGCGCGTGTAGTTGTCGGCGGCATCCGGCTCGCGCGCGATAAACGACAACGTGGTCTCCGCGATGGATTCCATGATCGCCGCGACGAACAAGGGCGACTGCCCTTTCAGGTTGCCCGTCGTTACGACTTCATCGAGCGTCGCGCCGATCTCTTCGAACGCTTTCGCGCCGAGCTGGCGGGTGTCGTCGGTGATGCGGTCGGACACGCTCAACTGGCTCATCGCGCGACGCTGCGCCGGATGCGTCGCGCCCCACTGGATGTAGCGCTCCCACGCGTGCTGCACGCGCGCCTTCAACGTTTTCGACGCCGGACGGCCGTGCCGGAACGCGACCGCCAGATCGGCTTTCAGCGCGAGATAGAGCGCGTTCAGCAACGCGTCCTTGTCGTCGAAGTACGTGAAGATCGTCCCTTCCGCGACGCCTGCCTGCTTTGCGATCTTCGAAATCGGTCCGCCGGTTCCGTGTTCCGCAATCACCTGCGCAGCGGCCAGCAGGATCGCGCTGCGTTTTTCATCACTGAGAGGCCTGGCCACGATACGTGTCTATAGTTGAGTATGTGCTCAATCATATCGCCGTATGCGCACTTCGCGCAACCGCTGGTCGTGTCGCGACATCGTCTGCCTGACCTCGATGTGGCACGACGCGTCATTTTCGCGCGGACATTTTCAATCGGCGGACGCCGCGCGGACCTGACAGTTAGTTGCCTCCGGTTCGTCGTTTCGGTTTTTGTTTTATCGGGATTTATTTAACGGCGATGCAATCGAAAATTCGCATTGTGCGAATTATTTACGATTAAATTTCCGATGCATTTGTGTGAGGATTAAAACGCGCTTTAACCTCGCAAGGATTTTTGTCGTGAAACCCGTTATTCGTCTTGTCGCGGCCTTGCTGGTCGTCGATGCGCTGTGTCCCCTTTCCGCGTTCGCCCAGTCTCAATTGACTTACACGACGTCGTGGATCGGCAATAGCTTTGGTTTCGGTGACGGCAAATGGATGCAGCAGGATATTCAGGCCATTAGCGTCGGCACCGACGGCACGGTTTATACCAATGCGCCGTGGGACGAAAGCGGCAGCGAAATCGCCGCGTATCGCGCGGGCGACAAACTCGCGGTCGCAGGCAATACGCACGGCTGGGGCGCGGCCGGCGGCGACGCGATCGCGACCAACCGGACGTATCTGTATGCGGCGATGTCGATTGGCAACGAGAGCAATGCGCTGGTCGGCGCCGATTATCCGGCCGCCAATCTGACCTGGTATGGGATTACACGCCGCACGCTCGCGAATATCGCGACCGGCGCGCCGTTTACGGCCGGGATCGGCAATAGCGCGAACGCCACCAAGAACAGTTTCCTGATGCTCGACAGCGTGACGACCGGCACCGACGCGAGTATTCGCGGACTCGCCGCCACCGACACCGAGCTCTACGTCGCCGACACATCCAACAGCCGCGTGCTGGTGTTCGACGCAAACTCGATGCAGCAATTGCGCTCGTGGAGCGTGCCGTCGCCGACGCGCATCGCGATCGACACCGACGGCACACTGTGGGTGCTCAGCGGTGCGCCCGGCGCGGCCGACCAGAGCGTGCTTCACACCAGCGCGACGGGCGCCGCGCTGACTTCCGTCGCGCTACCGTCCGACGCGATTCCCACCGACATCGCGATGGGGCCGTCCGGCCAGATCCTGATCGCCGACAACGGCGCGAAGCAGCAAATTCTGGTCTACACGAAGAGCGCGAATGCCGCGCCGCAACTGACGTCGAGTTACGGCACGCGCAACGGTCTGTTTCACGTCACGCGCGGCGTGCCGGGCGAGCGGCGCTTCGACGGCATCACCGGCATCGGCGTCGATGCATCGGGCAATCTGTACGTCGCGCAAAACAACGAAGGACCGCGTCCGACCGGATCGGCGACGGTCGGTCAGGGCGCGGTGCTCGAAAGCTATAACTTCGCGCGACCGGCGCTCAACTGGCGGCTTTACGGTCTGCTGTTCGTCGACAGCGCCGCATTCGATCCGGCCACGCCGACCAACGTCTACACCGGTTCGAAGCGCTTCACGCTCGATTACAGCCAGCCGGCCGGACAGGAATGGTCGTACGCGGCCTTCACGCTCGACCGCTTCACGTATCCGGACGACCCGGCGTTTCACGAGCCGCGCGGCGTGCGCGGCGAACCGATGGTGCGGCGAATCAACGGGCAGCCGTTTCTCTATACGCTCGACACGGGCGCGCATTATCTGAACGTCTACCGCTTCAATAGCGCGACGATGGGCGAGATCGCGATTCCATCCGGCCTGCTCGCGCAGAATCCGATTCCCGGCACGTGGCCCGCCGCGCAACCCACGTACGGCGAATGGTTGTGGCGCGACACGAACGGTAACGGTACCGTAGACGCCAGCGAGATCAGCGGCAATGCATCGACCGGCAGCACCGTGGGCAACGGTTTCTGGTGGGTCGACAGCGCCGCCAACGTGTGGCTCGCGACGCCCATCAGCGGTATCCGCGAAATGCCGTTGCAAGGTCTCGATGCGGCCGGCAATCCGATCTACACGTATGCCAGTTCGACGATGTTCGCGATGCCCGCGCCGTTCACGCGCGTCGCGCGCGTGATCTATCTCGCCGATACGGACACGATGTATCTGTCCGGTTTCACCGCGGCGATCCCGTACGATACGACGCACTGGAAAGAAGCGGGACCGGTGCTCGCGCGTTACGACAACTGGCGTTCGGGCGCGCCGTCGCAGCAATACACGATCGCGCTGCCGTGGGATACGTCGAGCAATCCGCAGCGCACGACCGTCGGCATCGCGGTGGCGGGCAACTATATTTTCGTCGCCGAGTTGTACACCGCGAAGGTCGATGTGTACGACGCGCGGACGGGCCAGGCCGTCGGCTATATGACGCCGGGCGCGAGCGTCGGCAGCACCAGCGGCTGGGTCGATGTGTATCTCGGTATCAGCGCGGTCCAGCGCGATACCGGCGAATACGTGATCCTGCTCGAAGACGACGCGCGCGCGAAAATCCTGATGTACCGGTGGACGCCTTGAGCGTGCAAGACGGCGCGCGATTGCGTCGTCCCGCGAATGTTGCCGAAGGTTCGCTGTCTGGTGACGCACTCTTCCCGGTTTTGAAACGATCGTCGCCGAAGAACGGCGTAACATGCGCACAACCCGCCGCCAGCGACATCTCCGGCGCGTGATTGTGTTGTCTGTTGATACAATGACGCGGTGAAGTCACCTACTCCTGAACGCACTTCGCGGTGCGTCAACCGCGACGCTCTCTCATGCAACATCCCGAACCTTGCGGGCCGACCATCGCGTCCGGCCCGCGTCCCGTTTGCGACGGCACGATGTCGGCCGGAGGCTTCGGCGACCTGATCACGCGCACGCGCGCGGTTATGTGGGAACTTTGCACGCAACGCACGCAAGCCGAGCTGGGCATCACGACCTCGCAGGCGTCGATCCTCCTGTCGATCGCGAACGGCACCGGCAGCACGTCGGCCGATCTCGCGCGCGAACAGGGCATCGATGCGAGCGCGGTTACGCGGCTGGTCGATAAACTCGCCGATCTCGGTTTGATCGAGCGTCACCGGAGTTCGGCAGACCGCCGGGTCGTCCATCTGTCGCTCACAGCACAAGGCGAGCGCATCGCCATTCAGGTGCCGCGCATCTTCACCGACATGCTGAACCAGATCCTGACCGACTTCACTCCCAACGAAGTCGCTTTGCTCAAACGCATGCTGGGCCGCATCCTGACCAACGCCGGCCATCCGGTCGCGGCGTCGCTCCAGCGCACGCTGGCCGGATCCTGATCCGCCTCAACCGAATCAACGATGACCCCAGAAATTTTGCAGCAGTCCCAAGCCCCGATTTCAGCCGATCTCGCCGCGATCCTGAACGTGTTGAGCCAGGAACAGAGTGCGCATCTGACGTTCGCGAAGCCGTTCATCAACGCCGCAATCGCGAACGAACATCTGATTGCGAGCAGTGTGTTGATGCTGTCGGCGCGCGCAGCCGGCGCAGCCAGTGACGACGACCGCGATGCGCCGACCTTGCACGCGTTCGCAGCGGCGATGGAGCTGATGGTGTTGTCGCTCGAAGCGCACGCGCGGCTCGGCAATCAGCGTTCGGGCGACGCAGCGCAGGCGCAGAACGAAGGCGAAGGCGAAGTGTCGAGTCCGCTGTTGTCGCTCGGCACGCCGGCGGGTGTGTTGCTCGGCGACGTGTTGTATACGCGGGCGTTTCAGATCGTCGTGAAGACCGGACATGCGCCGGGTCTGACGGAAATCGCGCGCGCGACCGAGCGAATGGTAACGGCGGCCGCGCGGGAACACATCGCGACGACGGCCGGCACGCACCCCGCACCCGACGATCCGGCACGCGTCAATCCGTTCCGGCGCGAAGCGTACGCGGCATGCTGCCGGCTCGCCGCCGTGCTCACGCCGGTGACGCAGGATCAGCACGCGCTGCTGTTTTCGCTGGCGGACAGGATGACGGGTTCGGTGCAACTGGAATCGGCGTTGCCGGATACGAGCGTGTTGCGCGATTGCTTCGCGCCGTCGATGTATCGGGATGCGTTGAGCGGTTTGCTTGCTTCGCTCGTTTGATGCGCGGGGGTTTGTCCGTCCGGATCTGGCCGAAGGCTGACTGGACGCTGGACTGAAGCTTGGGGAACGCCGGATTGCGGCGGGTGACACGACCGGATCCGCCGGATCCGGTGTCAGGACAATAAGCTTTTATCTGTTACACGCAACGGCCTGAGCCGTCGCAATCATGCAGCTTGCGGCATTGTTTCCGCCGCTTCCGCGCGCTGCTGCTTCGCAGCGGCCGCAGCCTTCTTCGTCTTGCCCGCACGCGACGGCGGCTGGCACGCGCCACACACCACGTTGTGCTGCAGATCATGCTTGTGCGCGACGAACTTGCCCGTGCAGCGGCAGCATTTCGTCATCTGAAGGATGTTGGCGTCGAAGAAACGCACCAGCGTCCATGCACGCGTCAGGTCGAGCACCGGTTCGGTGTCGCTGTGACGGCAGTGCTCCAGATACAGCCGGTAGCCCTTGGTCAGCGCGTCCAGATGCGAGCACTTCGCTTCGTTCTTCAGAAACAGGTACGTGTTGTAGAACAGCGATGCGTGGATGTTCGCGAGCCACGTCATGTACCAGTCCGCCGAAAACGGCAGCATGCCCTTGGGCGGCGAATTGCCCTTCACTTCGCGATACAGCCGGATCATCCGGTCGCGCGACAGCGTCAGCTCGCTTTCGAGCACCTGCATGCGTGCGCCGAGTTCGATCAGTGCGATTGCGCGAAACACTTCCTGCGCGTCTTCGGTGAGGCTGCGTTTGAGCATGGTCATCTCCGGGCGCGTCAGGCGAACTGCTCGGCCGGCTGGCCGGCAAGCAGGATGGCGGCGTGGGTCGGCGCCACATCTGCGTTCTTGGCGCTTTGGGTCAACGCGGACAGCATCGCGTGATCGTTAAAGCGGAAGAAGCACAACAGCTGATCGGAGGCTGCGAGCTTGACGATCTGCGCGAGCGACAGCCCCGCCAGCAGGTCGGCCAGTTCCAGCGACAAGCCCAGACGGAACATCCCGACCGGCTTGTCCTCACGCAGCATGCGCTGCGCGAGCATGATGTACGACAGATTGATTTCGCGGATTGAATCCAGCGTCTCGCTGCTACGGTCCATTTCTAAAGAATTCCGAAGCCCCGAATTACATGTCGGCTTTGTGCCGTTTATCTGTTATGCCTCGCCGACGCTTCACTTCTTCGGCGACAGGTTGCAGCCTGGTCAGAGCCGCAACACATTTGATACATGTCGTTACATTTGGTAACGCATTGAGAGGGATTGTATGAACTGTGAAACGGTTGCGCAATCGTTTTCTCAAAAATATTTTCGTACGTTGCGCTGAGGTTGCAGCATTTTTTACCGACTCGATTAGCGCGACCCGAAATTCGAAATGACGAATTCATCAATAAATCATATCTGGCTGTTTTTATTAGTTTTTATTTTCGTCAGCAACGACATAACTACCCGAGGAGTAAAGTCTATTCATAGTGCGTCGAAGTCGATTTCCTCGAACTCAGACAGCCTGATGAAAGGTAATTTGTACCGCCTTGTTTAGCAGACTGCTGCGGAAGGAACGGAAAGCGAGAATGTAAGGATCTGTAGTTACATTTGCCGGCGCGTGTAACAGCTTGTTTTTCGGCCGCGCGATCACGCTTTTGACACACGGCTGACATTCTTCCGACAACGAAAACGGAGCTTCAGATCCCGGCCGTCGAACGTCGGGAACGGGCTTTGCGCACTTCCGTGTGTCGATGCCACAGGAGCGCACCATGACAGCCGACGTCACCATCCCAGACGACGACGCCACGCCGGATCAACCCGGCCACGAACCCACCGAGACTTCCAAGCCGATCGGCGACGCCATTCCAACGCCCGTCGAACCCGGACTGGATCAACCACTGCCGCCGAAAAGCGAGATCCCCGCGCAGGACGCCGACGCGCCCGCCCCTTCTCCCACGCATCCGCCAGCCACACCCTGACCTGCAGGATCGGATGTAACAGATCAATCGCGCAGTCCCAAAGACGCCTCTTCATACAGAAGAGGCGTCTTGCGTACATTCCCGGTCATCGTTATGATTGAGTGCACACTCATCTAAACCAGCGGACATCACCGCAATCAACCGGGAGTTACCGCAATGAATTCGTGGACCACACGGGATATGCCCTCCCAACGCGGCCGCTGCGCCGTCATCACCGGCGCCACCGGCGGCCTCGGTTACGAGACCGCACTCGCGCTCGCTACGGCCGGCGCGCAGGTGGTGCTGACGGGCCGTAACGCCGCCAAGGGCGACGCCGCGCTCGAACGGATTCGCGCGGCCGTGCCGCACGCCGACGTCCGTTACGCGGATCTCGATCTGTCGAGCCTGGCGTCGGTGGCTGATTTCGCCGAGCGGTTTTGCACGGCGCATTCGTCGCTGGATCTGTTGATCAACAACGCGGGCGTCATGATGCCGCCCACGCGTCACCTGACGAAAGACGGCTTCGAACTGCAATTCGGCACCAACTATCTCGCGCATTTCGCGCTTACCGCGCATCTGTTGCCGCTTCTGCGCGATGCGCATCGCCGAAGCGGCCATCCCGCGCGCGTCGTCAACCTCAGCAGCATCGCGCACCGGATGCGTGGCGCCATCCACTTCGACGATCTGCAATGGCAGCACAATTACCGTCCGTGGCCCACTTATGCGCAGTCGAAACTCGCGATGCTGATGTTCGCGTTCGAACTGCAACGGCGCAGCGACGCGTGCGGCTGGCAACTGATCAGCAACGCCGCGCATCCCGGCTACGCGCGCACCGGCTTGCAAAGCGCCGGACCCGGCCTCGGTCGGTCGAATCCGTCGATCACCGAACGGCTCGGTGAACTGTTCGGCCCGGTCGCGGGGCAATCGGCGGCGAGCGGTGCGTTGCCGACGCTATTCGCCGCGACGTCGCCGCTCGCCAAGCCTGCGGGCTATTACGGACCGCAAGGCTGGATGGAGATGAAGGGCGCGGTCGGCGATGCACGGATCGCTGCGCCCGCGCTCGATCTCGACGTGGCGCAGCGGCTGTGGACGGTGTCCGCCGAGTTGACGGGCATCACATGGCCCGAAGCGGTTCCCGCCTGACACACGGCGCGCCACGCCGCATTGCGTCACATCGACCGCTTGAACAAGTTGCGACTCGCAAGTATATTAGTTGCATGTCGCAACTTCTTTAACGTGCCGGGTGTGAAATGGATATCGTCGATCCGCTGCCGGAGTCTCGCGAAGAGACCATTCTCGAACTGCGCGAATTTTCGCGAAAGCTGGTCCGCGAGCTTGGCTTTATGCGAAGCACGCTCGCCGATAGCGATCTCGCGCCCTCCGCCGTTCACGCGATCATCGAAATCGGCCTGTTGCCCGGCATTCAGGCGCGCAATCTCGCCGATATCCTTCGGCTCGATAAGTCGAACACCAGCCGCCAGCTCGCGCGGCTCGAATCGATGGGACTGTTGACGCGCGAAACCGCCGCCGACGACGCGCGTTCGTCGAAGCTCTATCTGACGCCCGAAGGCGACGCACTGCATCGAAAGATCGACCGGTTCGCGACCGATCAGGTCTCGCACGCGCTGCGCCGCCTGGTGCCGACAGATCAGCAAACGCTGGTGCGCTCGCTGTCGCTGTATGCGGACGCTTTGGCACAGGACAACGCAATCAACCCGCCTATTCCAGCCGCGTCGAACGACGCGTCCGGAGCGCCGGTGGCGCAGATTGTCGAAGGTTACGTGCCCGGTTGTATCGGCGACATTGCCGCGTTGCACGCGCGGTTCTATGCGAAGACCTCGGGCTTCGGCGTGTACTTCGAAAAGAAGGTCGCGACAGAACTGGCCGCGTTTGCAGGCAGCTTGCCCGCAGCGGGAAAAGCACTATGGGTGTGCGTCGAAGGCGATCGCACGCTGGCATCGGTGGTGATAGATGGTGACGATGAAACGACTCGACGTGTCGCGCATTTGCGCTGGTTTATCGTCGATGGATCGTTGCGCGGATCGGGCATCGGACGGGCGTTATTGACCCGAGCCATGGCATTCGTCGATGAACACTACGACGAAACCTATCTCTGGACCTTTAAGGGACTCGACACCGCGCGTCATCTGTACGAGTCGTTCGGCTTCACGCTGACCGATGAAGCCGAAGGCGCTCAATGGGGCACCGCAGTGACCGAACAGCGCTTTAGCAGAGCATCTAAAGGCACGCGCTAAAGACGCCTTAAAGAACGCCAGCACATCGCGCTAAAAACCGCTAAACGCGATTGCGCGTCACCAGCGCGCGCACGACCGACCAATCGTGTCTTTCGCAGAAGTCGAGCATCATCGTCCCGCATCCGCGGTCGTGTCCTGCGAGCCATTCGATCAATCTCGCGTTGATGCCCTGCGTCTGTGCATCGCCCCACGCGACCCATGCCGGATTCGCCGCCATGCCGGTGCCGCTACAAAAGTTGACGGCCCAGCGCGCGCCATTCAGCGATGACGTCCGTTCGAGCAGCGCGTTCACCGCATGCCATTTGTATTCGATCGACGCCCGCACCGGCACGCGAAACTCGTCCTGAATCGCGAACGCCGCGCCACTGTCGTCGAGATCGAAGCTCGTGTTATCGGGCCACGCGGACAGATCGATGCCGAGCGTCGTGTCGCTGCTAAAGCGACGCAACAGCACGATCGACCCGCGTACTTCGCCGAGACGCGGAATCGCTTCGTTCAGATACCAACGCACGTCATGCGATTCCCGCACGTAGGCGCTGAACGTCTCATCGAAACCTCGTGTGCAATTGCGCGTGCCACATTCATCTTTCACCGACATCACGATGCACTCGCCGGGATGCTGCGCGAGAAACGCTGCGCACGTCGCGATCACATCGTCGAACATCAGTCCGAGCGCAATTCCCGCGTGATTGATATGGAACACGTCGTCCTGATGACGACAGCGGATATCGAGCACTCGCACGCCGTGATCGAGTTGATCGGCCAGCGTCGCGTTTTGCGTTCTGGCGAGCGCGTCGTCCACCGTGTACGCGCAGGTGTCGTGACTGCCCGCGAGCGTCAGCGCGCTGAGCGGCAATGCGTCGTCGAGCGCGGTCATCCAGCGTTGCAGCGATTCTTCTGCGAAGTGCATGTTCATCATTAAAGAACGTCCAGGTAAGCCGGCCACTTATACCCGTTCAATATGGCAGACATATGTGCCCGCTGTCCAAATCACGACGCCATACATAACGCCGACGCCCGCTTTCATTTGCCTGCCGAATGACAAAAACTTCATGCAGCGAAGCGACTTCACTAATGAAATCGTTTTCGCAACATGAAGTTTTTGTCACGTTCGTTTACTTCGAACTTTCCACGTAAGAGTTGCGTTAAGCTAGTTCGGAGTTCCCTTTATTCGCTTAGACATGCCAGAGAAACGAACGCCTTGGGTCACTGCCTTTGAAGTTGCACGCCGTGCCGGCGTTTCGCGTTCCGCCGTATCGCGCGCCTTTACACCCGGTGCAAGCATTGCCCCAGAAACCCGCGAACGCGTGATGAAAGCGGCGAATGCAATGGGTTATCAGGTGAACATGATCGCGCGCGAAATGATCTCGCAGCGCAGTAGCCTGGTCGGCGTCGTCACGGCGGGGTTCGACAATCCATTCCGCACCAAGCTGCTTTCGAACCTCACCACCGCGCTGGTGCGCAACAACCTGTCGCCGCTCGTGATGAATGCGGAAGAGCCCGCGCAAATCAAGCGCTCGCTCGAAATGCTGCTGAGTTACCGGATCGCGGGCGTCATCATGACGTCGGCGTCGCCGCCGCTCGATCTCGCCCGTCAATACCTAAAGCTGAAAGTGCCGGTGACGATGATCAACCGCACGCCCGAACTCGACGGCACCGACGTCGTCATCAGCGACAACCCTGCCGGCGCGACACTGGCCGCACGCCTGCTGCGCGATGCGGGTGTCAAACGGCCCGCGTTTGTCGGACCATCGCTGACGAGTTACAACGGCCGTGCGCGCCTCGACGCGTTTATTCAGGCTGTCGGTGATATGCCCGGAATGAAAACGCCGATGCAGCTCAACACGCCCACCGACGACTACGCGTCGGGCATCGAAGCCGCGCTCGATCTACTCGCGCGCGCCGACCGTCCCGACGGCGTGTTCTGCTCGTCCGACCTGCTCGCATTGGGTTTGATCGACGCGGCACGCAACCGCTTCAACTTGCGCGTGCCGGAAGATCTGACGGTGGTCGGTTATGACGACATTCCGGCCGCCGCGTACGAGAACTACCGGTTGACGACGATCCAGCAAGACACGTCGCAACTCGCCGACGTCGCGGTCAGTCTGCTGATCGAACGCATGAATGCGTTTCGCGGCAAGTCGCGCGTGCGTGTCGTGCCGGTATCGAGCGTCGTGCGACACACGTGCGCTTAAGCGACCCGTCGGCCGTTTTCCGCATCGAAGAAATGCATCCGCGTGGACGGCAAGACCAATCCGATCGTCGAACCTGCCGACGGTTGTCTGTCGTGCGGTAAGCGCGCCACGACACGTTGCGAATTCCACTGCCCGTGCACGAGATTGTCCGCGCCGAGCATCTCGCAGACATCCACCTGAAGCCTTACCTGCTCATCTGTCGCATTGTCGGATTCGGCCGCGAGCTGCATATGTTCCGGCCGGATTCCCATCACGTACTCGCGTTCTGCCACCAGTGCATTCGACGCCGTCGCGGCGCAATCCGCCAGCGATAGCGTCGGGCCATCACTGACAACAAACGTCCGCGCGTCGGCGCTCACGTGTCCGCGCAACAGATTCATCGCAGGCGCGCCCATGAAGCTCGCGACGAACGTGCTCGCCGGCCGTTCATAGATTTCGCCGGGTGTCCCAACCTGTTCGATGCGTCCACGATTCAGGATGACGACGCGTTGCGCAAGCGTCATCGCTTCGACCTGATCGTGCGTCACGTAAAGACTCGTCGTGCCGAGCCGCGCATGCAGTTTTCGAATTTCGATGCGCATCTGTCCGCGCAACTTTGCATCGAGGTTCGATAACGGTTCGTCGAACAGAAATAGCGCAGGCTCGCGCACCATCGCACGTCCCATGGCAACGCGCTGACGCTGACCGCCGGACAGTTCGCGCGGCTTGCGCGCGAGTAACGGCCCGAGTTCGAGCATCGCCGCCGCCGACGCGACGCGTTCGCGAATCAGCGTCTGCGGAAGCCCGCGAATCTTCAGTCCATACGCGATGTTTTCTTCGACGCTCATGTGCGGGTACAGCGCGTAGTTCTGAAACACCATCGCGACATCGCGGTCTTTCGGTTCGAGCCGGTTGACGACGCGCGCGCCGATCGAGATATCGCCGGAACTCACGCTCTCCAGACCCGCGACCATTCGCAACAGCGTCGATTTTCCGCAACCCGACGGACCGACGAGCACGACGAATTCGCCGTCGCGCACATCGAGGTCGATGTCGTGCAAGACTGCGGGTTGATGTTGATAAGCTTTGTTGACCGAGCGAAACGTAAGAGTTGCCACAGAAAATATCCAATGAGTTTCAATTGCGCCGACGATGCGTCAAACCTTACTTCTCCGCATCGACCAGACCTTTGACGAACCAGCGTTGCATCGCAACGATCACCAGCAGTGGCGGCAACATCGTGAGCAAGGCCGCGCTCA
This sequence comes from Paraburkholderia sp., assembly GCF_028283785.1. Lineage (GTDB taxonomy): Bacteria > Pseudomonadota > Gammaproteobacteria > Burkholderiales > Burkholderiaceae > Paraburkholderia. The sequence goes on from NZ_JAPWKB010000002.1 coordinate 362,273, forward strand.
TCACGAGTTGCCATTCCGTGGCGATGTCGCCGCTGCCGATCATGCTCTTGATGCCTGCCACCGCCGTCCCCATCGAAGCGACACTGGTGACGAGGATCGGCACAGGTACTGATTCCAGCCGTAGATAAAGGTGATGACGAACAACGCGGCAAGATTGGTTTTCGACAGCGGCAATACGACGTCGATAAGAAACCGCCACGCGCCCGCGCCGTCGATACGCGCTGCTTCGAGCAATTCGCCGGGCAAGGTCATGAAGAACTGGCGAAACAGAAACGTCGCCGTCGCCGATGCAATCAGCGGCAACGTCAGTCCCGTATACGTGTTCGTCAGATGCAACGACGCGACCACCTGCACGGTCGGAAAGATCCGCACTTCGACGGGCAGCATCAGCGTGGCGAAGATCAGCCAGAACGCCGTCTGCCTGAATGGAAATCGGAAAAACACCACCGCATAAGCCGACACGATCGACACGGCAATCTTGCCGAACGAAATCGCGAGCGCCATTGCGAGGCTGTTCAACAGCATCAGGCCGAAGGGTTGCGACGCGTAATTCGTGCCTTTGCGCAGCACCGTCGCGATGTTGTCGAACAGATGATGGCCGGGAATCAGCGGCATCGGCACACGCATCACGTCGTCAGCGGACAAGGTTGCCGCGCAGAACGCCAGATACACCGGAAACACGGTGACCACCACACCTACGAGCAACACCGCGTGACACAGCACGCTCAGGAACTTCCGGTTTTCGATCATGCGTACTGCACCTTGCGCTCGATGAAACGAAACTGGATCACGCTCAACCCCACCACGATCACCATCAACACGACGGATTGCGCACCCGAACTGCCCAGGTCCAGACCTTTGAATCCTTCGTCGTAAATCTTGTAGATCAGCGTTCGCGTCGATTGACCAGGGCCGCCGGCAGTCGCCGCGTCGATCACCGGGAAGGTGTCGAAAAATGCGTACAGCAGATTCACGACCAGCAGAAAGAACGACGTCGGCGACAACAACGGCCATGCGATATTCGAAAAGCGCCGCACGGGACCCGCGCCGTCGATTGCGGCGGCTTCGATCAGCGAACGCGGCACCGCTTGCAATCCCGCATAGAAGAACAGGAAGTTGTAGCTGACCTGTTTCCAGATCGATGCGACCACAACCAGCGTCATCGCCTGCGACGGATTGAGCGCATGGTTCCACACGATCCCGAACCGGCCGAGCGCATACGTGACGAGGCCAATGCTCGGGTTGAACATGAATCCCCACAATACGGCGGCAATCGCGGGCGCTACCGCATACGGCCAGATCAGCAGCGCCTGATAAATGCGCACGCCGCGTGTCACGTGATTGGCAGCCCCGGCCAGCACCAATGCAATCGCGAGTCCGCCGAACGTCACGCAGGCGGAAAACCACAAGGTCGTGCCGAAAGACGCGAGATACAGAGGGTCGTGAAACAGGTCCACGAAATTCTTGAGCCCGACGAATTCACTCGACGTGCCGAACGCGTCCTGCATTTGCGTGGATTGCCAAAGCGCTTCGCCCGCGGGCCAAACGAAAAATACGAGCGTAACGATCAGTTGTGGCGCGAGCAGCAGATAAGGCAGCGGACTCGTGCCGAAGCGGGAACTGGCTTGCATGAAAACAGTGCAGTCTCGGATAGAGGCAAAAAGCGGCGGCCACGCTTGCGCGCGGCCGCCAAAGGAGAATGCCTGGTTTAGTTCTGTTGCTGCTCGAAGCGGCGCAACAGTTCATTGCCGCGCGCGACGCTCGCATCGAGTCCTTGTTGCGGCGTTTTCTTTTCCGCCCACACCTGCTCGAGTTCTTCGTCGACGATCGTGCGGATCTGCGGCATGTTGCCGAGTCGCAGACCTTGCGTGAACGGCAGCGGCGGCTTGTTCAGCATTTGCCTGATTGCCGTGTCCGAGCCCGGATTGCGTTCGTAGTAGCCCTGTTGACGCGCGAGTTCGTACGCGGCTTTCGTCACTGGCAGATAGCCCGTGTCTTCATGCCATTTGGCCGCCACCGCAGGCGTCGCAAGATACGCGAGGAACTTCGCGACGCCCTTGTAGACCTGAGGATTTTTGCCTGCCAGCACCCACAAACTCGCGCCGCCGATCATCGCGTTTTGCGGTGCGCCCTTTACGCTGGCGTCGTACGGCATCATGCCGGTGCCGTAATCGAATTTCGCGGTCTTGCGAATCGTCGCGAGTGCGCCGGACGAAGCGGTGATGATGCCGCACTCACCGGCATAGAACTGCGCGGACGATTCGTCCTTGCGTCCCGCATACGTGAACAGTCCCTGCTTGACCATGTTCGCGAGAAACTCGATGTGATGGACTTGCAGCGGCGTGTTGAATTCGAGTTGCGCATCGGCGCCGTCGAAACCGTTGTTCTTCGTCGCGAACGGTGCAGCGTGCCATGCGCTGTAGTTTTCGAGCTGGATCCAGCTTTGCCAGCCAGTCGAGAATCCGCAATGCATGCCGCTTGCCTTCAGCTTCGCGGCGTCGGCGGCGAGTTCGTCCCATGTCACGGGCGCACGGTTCGGATCGAGACCCGCCTTGCGGAATGCATCCTTGTTGTAGAACAGGATTGGCGTCGAGCTGTTGAACGGCATCGAGATCAGACGCCCGCCATGCGACTCGCTGTAGTAACTGGCAATGGTCGGCACGAACGCGTTCTTGTCGAGCGGCACGCCTGCGTCCTGGAACACCTTCCATACCGGCACGACCGCTTTCTTCGCGCTGATCATCGTCGCGGTGCCGACTTCATACACTTGCAGGATCGCGGGCGCGTCGCCGCTGCGATAGGCAGCAATGCCCGCTGCCAGCGTCTGATCGTAATTGCCCTTGAAAACAGGCACGATCCGGTAATCGCTTTGCGAAGCATTGAAGTCGTTTGCGATCGCATTGACACGTTCGCCGAGCACGGCTTCCATTGCGTGCCAGAACTGGATTTCAGTTGCAGCGTGCGCTGTTTGCATCGCGCCGAATGCCAGCATCGCGGCCGTCGCATAGCGCAGCCATTTCGTTTTCAACATGTTCTATCCCAATCCGGATTCAAATCTCGCGGACGCACGCGCGTATCGACGATGCGCGTGCGTCCGGCATGACTGCTTGCGTAAGTGACCGCGCGCTTAGAAGGTGTGACGGATACCGACGCGCACCAGTGCCTGCGTATCGCCGGCGGCCGAGATGCCGTTGCCGACGTCGCCGACCGAAGCAGTTGCATCGACCACGTTGCCGTACGTGTCGAGCGTCTTGCCGCTGGCCTTCTGATAGCCGACGAGGCCGTACAGTGCGGTGCGCTTGGTCAGCGAGAAGAACGACGACAGGTTGAACTGGTTGTACTTCGGCGCGCTGTTCGAACCGATTGCCGTGCCGCGCGTGTAGTCGTAACCGGCGGCGATACGCAGCGCGGTCGTCGCTTGCCACGACGCCGTGACGCCTGCCGAATTGAAGGTTTCCGTGCCCGTGAAGGTCGAGGTGCTGCCCGCCTTGTATTGCGTGTTGCTATACGACACGCCGAGCGTCACCGGTCCGACCAGATACGTCGCGGCTGCGGCGATGATCTGCTGGTTCCGCGCGCTGGCGAAGCCTTCGTTGATCGACGACGCGAACGTACCGTCGTATGCGCCGCTCCACGAACTCGTCGCGCCGTAGTTGTTGGTCGCCTGCATGTACGCCACGCCGACCGCGAGCGGGCCGTTTGCGTACTGCGCGCCGACGCTCCACGTATTCTGGTTCTTGACGCTGCCCGCCTGACCGCCGAAGCCGTACAGTGCGCCGAACTGGAAGCCGGAGAACGACGGGCTCGTGTACTTCACCGAATTGTTTTCACGCGACTGGTTGTCGATGTTGTCGAGGTCGCCCGGATGTGCGCCCATGCCGGTCAGGAAACTGCTCGGTCCGATCGCGCCAACGAAGTCCACGATCGGGTCGTACTGACGACCCATCGTCACCTTGCCGTAGTGCGTGCTCGACAGACCCATAAATGCCTGACGACCGAATTCGCGGCTGCTTTGACCCAATGTGCCGTTGGCGATGCTAAAGCCGTTTTCGATCTGGAAAATCGCCGACAGTCCGTCGCCGAGGTCTTCGCTGCCTTTCAGACCCCAACGGCTACCGGACCACGTGCCGCTTGCGAATGCATAGTTCGATTCGCCGCGATACGTCGTCGGGCGACCCGCTGCACCGGTGACTTGCGACACGCGCTGATCGCTCGTGTAGCCCAATCCCGCATCGACGATACCGTACAGCGTGACGCTCCCCTGAGCGTGCGCTGCCGCGCCGAACGTGCTGAGTGCGAGCAGAGCGAAAAGTGACTTTTTCATCGTTGTTCTCGTGTTCCAGACATTTAAGAATGATGCGTACCGTTGCCGCCCATCGACCCGCCGCATCGTGCAACGTGCCGCAAAGCCTTGACTGGCAACGATCCGCCGTTGCACCCGTGTGCAACATCGCGCCGAAAAAAAGAGGCTGGCGAATCCCAGACTCTCTGTTTCGATGTTGCAACACGGTTTTTGACGACCCGCTGTTTCGGGTCTGGCGGCAGTATCGGTGGCGTAGATGAATCGGCCATGACAGATAAATGCAATTCAGATGAAAGCTACTCGATTAGCCTTTCTAACTATTTTTATTTATTTTCTTCGAGTGATATTTTGAAATTTCTTAGTGCGAGCGAGTGCACTTTTATCGCCAAGAATAAAGCGGTTTCAGTGCGTCTTTATTTGATGCCGCCTGAGAACCCACGCAATAGATGACGCTGCGTATAGCCTGCCAGTGCGAGTGTCGGCACTGCGGAGATCAGTCCGACGCTCATCAGATCGCCCCACTCTATGCCGTTCTCCGTCACGTAGTTCGCGACCACCAGCGGTAACGTAAAGCGGCTTGGCGTGGAGAGGAACAGTAAGGCAAGCAGGAACTCGTTCCACGCGGCGATCAATGCGAATATCGCCGTTGCGACGAGTCCCGGCGCGCACAAGGGCAAGACGATATGCCAAAGCCTTTGCAAGAGTCCCGCGCCATCGAGACTCGCGGCTTCTTCGTACGTGATCGGCACCTCGCGGACAAAGCCGAGCAGCATCCAGATCGAAAACGGCAATGTATAGATCTGATAGACGAGGATCAGCCCAATGCTGCTGTCGAGCAAATGCAGGCGCTTGGCGAGTGCAAACAACGGCACGGCGACGGTGATGGGCGGCATCAGTTTGATGACCAGCACCATCAGTAGAAAGACGATATCGAGTCGCGCGGGGAAGTGCTTTCGCACCAGTGCATATGCGGCCGGAAATGCGAACGCCAGCGACAGCAAGGTCGTGCCGCTCGCCACCAGTAGCGAATTGCAGAGTTGTCGCGCGAGCCCATTACTCCATACTGATTCAAAGTGTTCGAAGGTCGGCGCCGATGGCCAGAGCGCAAGCGGATGCGACAGTCGTGCGCCCGACGACGTCAGCGCCGCACCGATCATCCATACGCACGGCGTGACGAAGAAGACCAGCGCGACGATGACGAGCGCGTAGAACACGATGCGCGCAAGCGACGCGCGCACCGGCAAGAATGGCAATGACACACGATTCACACTCATCGATCCACCGGCTTGCGCATGGTTTCGCGCGCGTAGGTTGCGACCAGGAATGCCGCCGCGCACAGCATCAATACCGATGCCGCACTCGCCGGTCCCACGTTGAAAAAGCGGAAGCCCTGATCGTAGATAAACGTCGAGAGGGTTTGCGTCGCGTTACCGGGACCGCCGCCGGTCAATGCGTAGACCTTGTCGAACAGCTTGAAGGTATCGATCGAGCGCAACAGTAGCGCCACCACGATTTGCCGCGCGATCAGCGGCAACGTGATGTGACGGAAGCATTGCCACTCGCTGGCGCCATCGGTACGTGCGGCTTCGAAGAGTTCCGGCGGGATCGACTGCAAACCGGCGAGCACGATCACGAACGCCATCGGCGTCCATTGCCAGATATCGACGAGTATCAACGACCACATCGCAAGATGCGGACTGGACAGCCACTCCACCGGCGCGACGCCGGCAAGGGCCAGCAGGTTGTTGAGAAAACCGCTATATGCAAGCCAGTTTCGCCAGATCGCCGAACACACGAGCGTGGACAGCATCATCGGTAGCAGCAGCAACGGCAATGCGATCCGACGCCCTGGAAAACTACGGCTAAACAGCAATGCGAGTCCGAGTCCGAGCAAGACTTCGGCGAACGACGCCGCAACCGTGAAATGCAGCGTATTGAAGAAACTCGTCGCGAATACACCGTCGTCGAACAGGCCACGGTAATTCGCGAGACCGGTGAAATGCCGGCGATGCGCCGCGTAATCCACATCGAAAAACGAATCGAAGATCACCTGTGCAACCGGATACAGCGCGAGTACGCCCAGCACGAGCAGCGCCGGACTCATCAACGCAATCAGCGCAAGATGCGGCTTGAGAGCTTTCATCACATGACTTCGTTTGCGCGCGAACACGATGCTCGCGCGCGCAGCCCTTATTTTTCGAGTGATTTTGAAATTTTCTGCGATGCCTGCGTGAGTGCGGCGTCCGGTTCCAGCTGATGCGTCAACGCGAGTTGCAGGTAGTCGCCGAGAATGCTCTCCACTTCCTGCCAGTCTTTTACGCGCGGTCGCGGACGACCCATTTCGAGCGCCTTCAACTGGTCGGGATACCAGCGGAAACGCTGCACGAGTTGCGGGTCCTGGAACACGCTTTTACGCGTCGGCGGAATGCCGATCACAGCCAGTCGCGTTTGCGTATCGCGCGCGGTCAGATACGCGAGAAAGTCTTGTGCGAGCTTCGCATGCGGCGCATCTCTCGGGATGCCCATCTGCCAGATGCCGAGCATCGGCGCCGGACCCTCGACCTGTCCCGGCGGCGCCTGCAATGCAACCTGCCCGGCGACGCGCGACACGCTCGCATCGTCGAGCGATGGAATCCACGCGGGCCACACTTCGATCGCCTGCGCGGCCGCGCCCTTCTGCAACGCGTCGCGCACTTCTGCTGCGCCGTATACGTCCACGTCCTTCGGTGCGTAAGCCTTCAGTGCGAGAAACGTCTTGAGCGCCGCGCGCGCCTGCGGCGAGTCGATGGATACTTTGCCCGCACGATCGACGACATCGCCGCCATACGCCCACAAGATCGGCAGGAAGCCCGTTACGACGGGGTTGCCCTTGGTGCCGCGAAACACCACGCCGGACACGCTTTTGTCCGCGGTGCCGATGGTCTGCGCGTTCTTCAGCACGTCGTCCCAGTTACGCGGTGCCTGCAAATGGTACTTGGCCAGCAGATCGCGACGGTACGCGAACATCTCGACATTGCCGACCACCGGCAATGCGTACAACGCACCGGCTTGTGCCGGATAACGACCCAAGGCGACGGTCGAGGCCACCATGTCGCTATCGGCCATCGTGTTGGGCAACGCCTTGAGCCAGCCGTTCGCCATGAACTCGGGCGCCCACGTATCGTCGAGCATCACGAGGTCGTAGCTGCCCGCACCTTCGCGCATCGACAGCTTGAGCTTCTGATAGAGATTGCCGCCCGGCAGCTTCAACAATTCGATGTCGAGATTGCCGTGCTGCTTGCGAAAACCGTCGACCGCATCGGCGAGGCCTTTGCCGTACACGTCGTCACGTCCGACGATCACGAGATCGGCCGCCGTCGCGACATTCGCCGCAATCGACAGTGCCGCCGCGATGCTCCACGCGAAGAGCCTGCTTGTCACTTTCATCCTGTTCCCTTTCAATGCGCTGTAGATGTCGTACCGGTGCGCGTCGTCGTTGCACACGTGCGCATCGACGGCCGTGAGTAGCGGCCCACGCGGAATTCGCGGCAGAGCCGAATTTAATCGGGGCTCAAGTCATCCGCGTGACAGACGGCGTGAATAAAGACGGTTCAGGCGAGTGTGAAAGATGAGGGATACGCGGGCGTGTGCCGGCGCGACGACGCCCGTGAGACCGGGACAAGCCGCGTGGATGCATGACGTCGACGCCTGCCAGGCGGATAAACGCTAAGCGCGTATTGCGAAGTCGCTTGCGGTTAGCAGCACGCGACCGTCGGGACGGCCGAGCAGTTTTCTTTCGGCCATCGCGGTGATGCGCTTACGGCCGTCTTCGAAGGTGCGTAGAACGCACGCTTCGGCAGCGTCGCTTTGTAGCCAGAAATATTGATGGAGTGCTTCGCAAGTTATTGCGCACTCGATTTCGCGGCCGCGAGAAGACAACACGAAGTTGACGGTCCGGCCATCGGACGACACATGAGGTTTGAACTCGGCAATTTCCATGAAATACCTCGCAGAGAGCAGTCACGTGACCAAGATTCGCCATCCGAATGTTCTGTAACAGACTTTAGCAGAAGCTTGGCACAAGTTCATACATCGAAGCGTCAACTGTTTAAGGTACGACGCGAAAAACGCCGCACACGCATCGACTTGGTGCGCGGCGGCGAGTCGAAATCGGGAGACTCTGGAATAATCAGACATCGACCATCGCTACCAGGAGAACCGCCCGCCATGTCCATCAGCGACAACAAGATTCCCCGCGTGCTGCTGACCAACGACGACGGCATCGATGCGCCGGGGCTCGCGGTACTGGAAGCGGTCGCGGCCGAACTCGCGCACGAAGTGTGGGTCGTCGCGCCCGAGCACGATCAGAGCGGCACCTCGCATTCGGTCAGCCTGCACTCGCCGTTGCGCTTCAGCCGGCAGGGCGAACGCCGCTTCGGCGTGACCGGCACGCCGGGCGATTGCGTCGTGATGGCGGTGCGCCATCTGATGGCCGCGCCGCCCACGCTGGTGCTGTCGGGCATTAATCGCGGCGGCAATCTCGGCGTCGAAACCATGTTCTCCGGTACGGTCGGCGCGGCAATGACGGGGCTGCTGCTCGGCCTGCCGTCGATCGCGCTCAGCCAGGTTTTCACCGATCGCGAGAACGTCCGCTGGGATACCGCGCGCGCACTTGCGCCGGGCGTGATCCGTCAGTTGCTGGCCGTTTCACACGACGCGCCCACCTGCCTGAACGTCAATTTTCCGGACGTCGACGCTGCCGATGCGGGTCCGCTGACGCCCACGCGACAAGGCACCGGACTCGTCGAAGGTATCGACGTGTTGCCGGAAATCGATCCGCGCGGGCTGCCGTATCACTGGTTGCGGTTTCAGCGCGGCACCCGTGAAAACGCGCCGGACAGCGAGACCGCAGTTGTCCGCTCCGGCCGTGTGTCGGTGACGCCGCTCAATTTCGACCGCACCGACCAGCAGGTTTTTGCCGCGCTCGGCGCAAGGTTGTCCACGTCACGCTAAGTGGACGCGGGCGCGGGCGCGCGGATAATCAGCAGACGAAATTCTGGCGACGATGTGTCGTGACGCGCGCGAATCTGGCGGCACGCGCGAACTGCCGCGTTGATCGCGCCAGTTACGCGGCCTGCTGCTGACTGACCACCGCGTCGGCGAGAATCATTTCGTGGATGTTCGACGGGTGCCGCGCACCGCGCACGCGTGGCTTGAATACCGGATCGCCGCGTCGGATACGGCGGCCGGTCAATGCACAATACCCGCCGTTGCGCGCGGTGACGCCGATCCACACCTGGTCGATATAGCGGCATCTGGTCGGATCGCACCACGACACCAGCGCGAGCGATTCGTCCTGCAATTCGATTGCGCTGATCATCGACACGTCGTTGCTGGCGGGCGCGGCGCGCTCGCGCGGCGGGCGTTGCCGGAATGCCCGCGTGACGCATGCCGAGACGATGTCTTCCGCGCGCGATGCGCCACTCAAAGCGTCGACGATTTGCCGCCACAATGCCGTTTCGTACTGTGTATCCGGTTGCATGTTCCCTCCGGGGGCGAAACCCGACATGGACAGGTGGACGCATGACTGCGCGATGCCGCACGACAGCAATTGCTTACGCTAACCGGAGTTCGGTAATCTGACGGAACGCTGTCGGATAGCGCGTTCTAGCGACTCGGCCAGTGATCGGGCTTCACGCTCCGGGCTTGACGATTCGCTTGGCGGCTCGTCAATCATGTTAGCCAGGCGCCTCGCGATTACCTCGTTAATTGTTGTTAATATCTCTGTAAGTCCTGACTGACGCTTTAAGGAAACTGAAGGCTAAGGCCGTTTCTTAAGCGCGGACTTCGCTGAAAGGCGACGCGTTCGCGACGGTTTCTTTAGAACAAAGACGACTGTCTTTAGAAGGAAATGCGCGCATGGCGCGGTAAAACGAAGCGCCGGATGCCGCGGGTGCATCCGGCCGGCATTGCATGTTACTGCCAGTCTTTAATTCAGATACTTTTCAACCAGCTTGACCCAATAGCTTGCGCCGAGACTGATGATGCGGTCGTTGAAATCGTATTTTGGGTTGTGGACCATGCAGCCGCCCCACTCGCCCACGCCATTGCCGATCATCACGTAACAACCCGGCACCGCTTCCGACATCCACGCGAAATCTTCGCTGCCCATCACGGCCTTGCTGTCGGTCAGCACGTTCGGCGAACCGACGATCTCCGTCAGTACATCGCGCGCGATCGCGGTGGGCTCTTCGGCGTTGACCACCACCGGCACCAGCCGCTTGTACTCGATCGTCGCTTCGACACCGAAGCATTGTGCCTGCAGCGTGACGATCTCCTGCACACGGCGCTCGATCCGTTCGCGGATCTCGGGATTCGTCGAACGCATGTTCAGCAGAAGCTGAACGGTATCGGGAATCACGTTGTGGGTCGCGCCCGCGTGAATGCCGCCGATACTGACGACACCTACTTCGCTGGCGGGCAGATTGCGCGACACGATGGTCTGCAAGGCCATGATCAGCGAGCCCGCCGCGACGATCGGGTCACGTGCCTTGTCCGGCATCGCACCGTGTCCGCCGACACCTTTCAGCGTCACCGTCGCCACATCCGATGCGGCCGTCACGCCGCCCGTCTTGACCACGACCTGCCCGACCGGAATGCCGGGGCCGTTGTGCAATGCGTACACCGCATCACACGGAAAGCGCTCGAACAGGCCGTCTTCGATCATCCGCCGCGCACCGCACAGGTTCTCTTCGTCGGGCTGGAAAATCAGGTTCAAGGTGCCGTCGAATGCACGGGTTTCGGCGAGATATTTGGCTGCCGCAAGCAGGATCGCGGTGTGACCGTCGTGACCGCATGCATGCATCTTGCCGGCAATCTTGCTCGCATACGGCAATTGCGTCTGCTCGTGGATCGGCAACGCATCCATGTCCGCGCGAATGCCGATGCTGCGCGTGCCGCTACCCGCGCGAAGCTGTCCGACCACACCCGTTCCGCCGATTCCGGTATGCACGTCGTAGCCCCATTCGCGCAGCAAACCAGCGACGAGTCCGGCGGTGTTCACGACATCGAAACCCGTCTCCGGATGCGCGTGGATCCGGCGACGGATCTCGGTGAAGCGTGGCGCGTCGGCGACGATCGCCTCGACGAGTTGCGCGGATGTCGTGTCGGCTTCGAGCACTGCATCTTCAGACATACGATTCTCTCCTGATTGGGGATAGCTGTTTTTGTGGACTTAATCGGCGCGCTTTTCCTGCAACGCGAACAACGCGCCGAGCGACACCACGCTGCACGCGACCATGTACCAGGCCGGCGACATCGGATTGCCGGTCGTGCTGATCAGCCACGTCACGATGAATTGCGCGAAGCCGCCGAACACCGATACGCCGACGCTGTACACGACCGACATGCCGGTCGCGCGAACGTGTTTGGGAAATCCTTGCATCAGCAACAGAAAGCCCGGGCCCGAACCGAACGCGAGACACGCGACCAGTGCGGCGATCACCGTCAATGCAACGCCGAGTTGCGCAGTGTGATTCAGCATCCAGAACGCCGGATAGATCAGCAATGCGCCGAGCACGGTCGATACCACCATCAACGGCTTGCGACGCGGCAAACGGTCCGACAGCAGGCCGGCCAGCGGCGAGCCGATCAGCAGCACCGCACCCGCGACGCAGCCCGCCAGAAAGGCTGTGGTGGCCGGCATATGCAGTACGCGGATCAGATACGTCGGCATATAGAAGACGACGATATACATCGACGCCGTGCCGCCGACGATCATCAGGATTCCGACACACAGGTCGCGTCGGTGCGACTTCAGCACTTCGCGAAAGGCGCTCGCTTCACGCGGTGCGGCCACGTGCGTTTCGTCGAGCGCGCGACGGATATACAAGCCCACCGGACCGATCAGCAAACCGCACAGAAACGGCACGCGCCAGCCCCAGCTTTGCAGGTCGGCGGGCGACAGGAAGTGCGACAGCAGAAAGCCGCTCAACGCGCCGATCAGCGCTGCGCCGCCCTGGCTCGCAAGCTGCCAGCTCACCAGAAACCCGCGCGACGACGACGACGCCGACTCCATCAGAAAGGTGGTCGAAGCGCCGATCTCGCCGCCCGCCGAAAAGCCTTGCAGCAAGCGTCCGGCGACGATCAGCAACGGCGCGAACACGCCGATCTGCGCATAGGTGGGCGCAAGGCCGATCAGCGCGGTGCCGGCAGCCATCAGCCCGATGGTCAGCGACATCGCCGATTTGCGGCCGCTGCGATCCGCGTAATTGCCGATCACGATGCCGCCCAGCGGACGCATCACGAAGCCGATGCCGAAGGTCGCGACCGCCATCAGCAGCGAACCGAACGCAGTGTTCGACGGGAAATACAGCTTGCCGATCAGCACCGCGAAAAAGCTGTAGATCGTGAAGTCGAACATTTCCAGACCGTTGCCGAGCGTGGTCGCGGCAATCACCTTGAATTTCGACGGACGCGCCGTAGACGGTGCGCCGACGGTGGCGCCTGAGCTCGCATTCAGGCTCGCGTTCACTGCGGAAGAGTGCATATTGGCCATCACATGTCCGATGAAAGGGGCTCCGCCGCGCACACGCCGACGTCGATCGAACAGTGCGATGGACAATTTCACCGCGCAAATCGTTTGTTTTTATCTCGATCACCTGTGGTTATCACCCGTTATTACGGCTCGTGCGTCGTCCGGGAACGCCGTCGTGAACGAAACACTTGCGGCGGCGTTTTTTGCCGGTTATCGTCGGGGCGTTCTACAACGCAGCGCGGGAGAGATCGTCAGAAGCCGTGACGACGCCGACGGAGCAACCGCCCCGGAAACTCTCAGGCAAAAGGACCGCGCGGCAGGAACATCTGGAGAGCGGCGCTACGCGCGCCCACCGAAGGGGATTCCGTCCACGCAAGGCTGCGCTTCATGCACACGCGGTGGCACGGAAGAAACTCTCAGGTACATGGACAGATGGGGCATCGACGCCGGAATCAGGCAACGGAACGCAGTTCCGGCGATGCTCAACTCAATCTGGACTTGTCATGTCACGAATCGCCATCATCGGCGCCGGGATCACCGGCGTCACGACCGCTTACGCTCTTGCACAACGCGGTTTTCAGGTCACTGTGTTCGAACGTCATCGCTACTCGGCGATGGAAACGTCGTTTGCGAACGGCGGCCAGTTATCCGCCAGCAACGCCGAAGTCTGGAACAGCGCCGCTACCGTGATCAAGGGCCTCAAATGGATGCTCACGCGCGACGCGCCCTTGCTGCTGAATCCCACGCCGACATGGCACAAGTATTCGTGGATGGGCGAATTCCTGCGCCAGATTCCGCACTATCGCGCGAACACCGTCGAGACCGTGCGGATTGCCATTGCCGCGCGCCAGCATCTGTTTTCCATCGCAGAACGCGAAGGGATCGACTTCGATCTGGAGCGTCGCGGCATTCTGCATTTCTACAAGAATCGCAAAGACTTCGACGCGGCATCGAAGGTCAATGAACTGCTGCGCGAAGGCGGTCTCGAACGCAATGCGGTGACGCCCGACGAGATCCGCAGCCTCGAACCGACCTTGCATGGCGCATTTCACGGCGGCTTTTTCACGCCCTCCGACGCGACCGGCGACATCCACAAGTTCACCCGCGGCCTCGCGCAAGCCTGCGCGCGCAACGGTGTCGAATTCCACTACGACAGCGCGATCGATACGATTCGCCAGGACGGCGACGGCCGCTTTACGATCGCCGCGAACACCGCTGGACAATCGCACACGTTCGGTTTCGACCAGATCGTCGTGTGCGCGGGCGTCAGGAGCCGCGAGTTCGCGGCGATGCTCGGCGACCACGTGAACGTGTATCCGGTGAAAGGCTATTCGATCACCGTCAATCTCGACGACGAACTCAGCCGGAACAGCGCGCCTTGGGTCAGCCTGCTCGACGACAGCGCGAAGATCGTCACGAGCCGCCTCGGACCGGACCGTTTCCGCGTGGCCGGCACGGCGGAAATCAACGGTTTCAATCGCGATATCCGCGCGGACCGGGTTGCGCCGTTGATCGAATGGACGCGTCAGCATTTCCCCGAAGTGTCGACTTCGCGCGTGATTCCGTGGGCCGGTTTGCGGCCGATGCTGCCCAGCATGTTGCCCAAGGTCGGTCAGGGCAAGCGACGCGGCGTGTTCTATAACACCGGCCACGGTCACCTCGGCTGGACGCTGTCGGCAGCCACGGCCGAAAGCGTCGCGCAAACGATCGGGCACGCCGCCTGATCCTGTCGCGATGGACACCGCCGCGCGCGCGTCGCGCGGCGGCATCGTCCGCGCGACGGCGTCTTCGCCCGATCGCTCACATACCGGGAAACGCCTCGCGAAAGCGCGCGGGCGCGGCGTCGCGTCTGTGAGAACGCCCGCAATCGGCTAAGATCGTTGCTTTCCGCAGTCCATTCGCGACTGCGCGCCCGATCGCATCCGGTCATCCTCCAATCATCAGGAACACAGCATGGTCACATCAAGCTATACCGATACCCGACTCTTGATCAACGGCGAATGGTGCGACGCTGCAAGCGGCAAAACCCTCGACGTGATCAACCCGGCTACCGGTCTCGCCATCGGCAAGGTGGCGCACGCAGGCATCGCCGATCTGGACCGCGCGCTCGACGCAGCGCAACGCGGTTTCGCGGCATGGCGCAAGATTCCCGCCAACGAACGTGCGACGACGATGCGCAAGGCCGCGTCGCTGGTGCGCGAGCGCGCTGAGAGCATCGCGCGTCTGATGACGCAGGAACAGGGCAAGCCGTACGTCGAAGCGCGCGGAGAGGTGCTGGCCGCCGCCGACATCATCGAATGGTTCGCAGACGAAGGCCGTCGTGTGTATGGCCGGATCGTGCCGTCGCGCAATCTGAACGCGCAACAACAGGTGCTGAAAGAGCCGATCGGCCCGGTCGCCGCGTTCACGCCGTGGAATTTCCCGGTCAACCAGATCGTGCGCAAGCTGAGCGCGGCGCTCGCGAGCGGCTGCTCGTTCCTCGTGAAAGCGCCGGAAGAAACCCCGGCGTCGCCGGCCGGTCTGCTTCAGGCCTTCGTCGATGCAGGCGTGCCGCCGGGCACCGTGGGTCTCGTGTTCGGCGATCCGGCTGAAATTTCGAGCTATCTGATTCCGCATCCGGTGATCCGCAAGGTCACGTTCACGGGTTCAACGCCGGTCGGCAAGCAACTGGCGTCGCTGGCGGGTCTGCATATGAAGCGCGCGACGATGGAACTCGGCGGTCACGCGCCGGTGATCGTCGCGGAAGACGCCGACGTCGCGGTCGCGGTGAAGGCAGCGGGCGGCGCCAAGTTCCGCAATGCCGGCCAGGTCTGCATTTCGCCGACGCGTTTCCTCGTCCACAACAGCATCAAGGACGAATTCGCGAACGCGCTGGTCAAGCACGCCGAAAGCCTGAAGCTCGGCGACGGCCTGACCGAAGGCACGACGCTCGGGCCGCTCGCCAATGCGCGCCGCCTGTGGGCAATGGCTAAGGTGGTCGACGACGCGCGCAAAACCGGCGCGACGGTCGCGACGGGCGGCGAACGCGTCGGCTCGTCGGGCAACTTCTTTGCACCGACCGTGTTGACGGACGTGTCGCTCGAAGCCGACGTGTTCAACAACGAGCCGTTCGGCCCGATCGCGGCAATCCGCGGTTTCGACACGCTCGAAGACGCGATCGCCGAAGCGAACCGTCTGCCGTACGGCCTCGCCGGTTATGCGTTCACGCAGTCGTTCCGCAACGTGCATCTGCTGTCGCAGCGACTCGAAGTCGGCATGCTGTGGATCAACCAGCCGGCTACGCCGTCGCCGGAAATGCCGTTCGGCGGCGTGAAGGATTCGGGCTACGGCTCGGAAGGCGGTCCGGAAGCCATGGAAGCGTATCTGGTGACGAAGGCCGTGTCGGTGATGGCGGTTTAACGGTCGCGCGGCGCTTTCGCTAAGTCGGCAACACGACGCGGGCGAAAGCATCGGCCCAATAAAAAAGCCGCGGAGCAATGCTCCGCGGCTTTTTTTCGTCTGGTGAAACCGGCTGATTCGCCGGTTTGCCCGATCAGTTCAGCGACGACACCGAGGTCACGCCACGGCGGCTGTCGAGTTCCTTGACGGCCGGCAGCACCGCGCTGTCCCACGATGCGGTGCCGTACGACTTGTACACCAGCTTCTGTCCGACGAAGACCTCGAACAGCGGCGTGCCCGGACGCAGCGCGTCGCGCTGCTCGTTCGCGCTGTAAAGCCAGCGGACGTTCTCCGGATAGTCGTTCGACCGTTCCGGCGTGGTGATGGCCGGACGCTCGACCACGGCCATTTGCACGCCAGGATGCGACTTCGCGTACTTCACGAATTCGCCCTTGCCGCCGAACGTGGAGTCCCAGCGCTTGCAGTAACTACAGTCGGTTGCGGTATGCACGACCAGCAAAACGGGTTGATTTTGCTGGACTGATGTTTCGCGCAAACGTTTGGCCCAATCGGTTTCTTGTTGAACTGCTGCGCTGGCGGTCACGGTATCCGAGGCGTCGGCAATATGCGGAGCGCCAAGCAGTGAGACGGCGAGTGTCGCGCTGACGCACAACGATAGCTTTATCGTTTGAAACAAATTCATTACGGTCCTCTTACGGTCGACACGGCACAAACAAACGCAGGTTTGTTTGCGACGCGCGATAAACATGGGAAGTGCGCGCGAGCTGCGCGCCTTAGTTGACCTAACGTTGGCAAGCCAAACGTCAGTCCGCTGATGCACGGCACTGCCCGACGGAATCGCTGACAAATTGGTCGCCGAAGCGACTCGGAAATCTATCTGCGGCGCCGAGCGTTTTGCGCCATGAGGTCTTGTTGGGGCGTTGCCTCTGAACTGCGTGACGTACAGATGAAGTATAAACCAGTATGTTCTGGACCGTTTTTCGAATATTCATGTTTTTTCCGGTAAAACTGACTTACCGCTAAAACGGAACATTGTTTCACCGTCTTACCGATAATTAACCACTCTTAGCAGCACGTTGACAGACAATCGCTCTTTAGGGTCGCAAGATGCGTTCGCGAAGCGCGAAGTATTTTCCGCTCAGCTATCCCTACAGACGATATGGAGAATGCTTGATCCGTCCCCGCGAATTACGTAGTCCTGACCGCTAAAAATGCACCCGGAACGCGTTTTTACTGAATCGTCAGACCGCAGATTCCAGACAAAAATGTCTCGTCTCGAAATAACGCGCACGCCGCAAAACGACGGCCGTTCCAGCCTGCGATGGCACCCTTTCAGCCCGCCCGGTAACATATCGGGATGGAATTTCGCGCTTATGACGACCGGTCGAATCGGACCGGCCGGAACCCCGCATCGATCGACGGCACACCGGCCGGGTCGGCCCGATGACTACGCCCGCCCGACGCATCGCCCATCTCGACATGGACGCGTTTTACGCGTCCGTCGAACTGTTGCGTTATCCGGAATTGCGCGGCGAAGCCGTCGTGATCGGCGGCGGACGCAATGCGATTCCTGAAATGCTCGCGGACGGCACGCGACGTTTCCGTCGGTTGCGGGATTACGCGGGGCGCGGCGTCGTCACGACATCCACCTACGAGGCCCGCGCGCTCGGCGTTTTTTCCGCGATGGGGATGATGAAGGCCGCGCAACTCGCGCCCGACGCGGTGCTTTTGCCCACCGATTTCGATTCTTATCGCCATTACTCGCGGCTGTTCAAGTCGGCGGTGGCTAACTTCACGGACCAGATCGAGGATCGCGGGATCGACGAAATCTATATCGATCTCACCGATGTGCCCGGCGACACCCGCGACATCGCGGCGGCGATCAAGCAGGCCGTGCGTGACGCCACGCAACTGACCTGCTCGATTTGCGTCGCGCCGAACAAGTTGCTGGCGAAAATCGGCTCCGAACTCGACAAACCCGACGGCCTGACCTTGCTGACGCCCGCCGATATCCCCGCGCGAATCTGGCCGCTGCCGGTGCGCAAGGTCAACGGGATCGGGCCGAAAGCGACCGAACGGCTCGCATCGCTCGCGATCAACACCGTCGGCGAACTGGCTGCGGCGGAACCCAGTCTGTTGCAGGAGCATTTCGGTCTTTCGTATGCCGAATGGCTCGCGCGGATCGCACGCGGACACGACGAACGCACCGTTGTGGTGAGTTCGGAACCCAAATCGATGAGTCGCGAGACGACTTTCGAACGCGATTTGCACCCGCGTGGCGACCGGCCGGCGTTGTCGGCGGCGTTTACGGGCTTGTGTACGCGCGTCGCCGACGATCTGGTTCGAAAAGGCTATGTCGGCCGGACCATCGGCATCAAGCTGCGCTACGCCGATTTCCGGACCGTCACCCGCGATCTCACGTTGCCCGCGCCCACCGCCGACGCCGTCGAAATAAGGCGCGCCGCCACCGAATGCCTGAAACGCATCACGCTGGATCAGCGGCTGCGCCTGCTCGGTGTGCGCGTCAGCGCGCTCGAACCGGCCAACGCCGTGGCGCAGGTGATTCGCGGCGAACAGGCCGAACTCCCGTTCGACACACCCAATCCGCTGGACTAGCACGCGTCTTGCATAGCGTTACATCAGCGGTCGGCGCGAAAATTTTAGGAAAGGTATCATAGGGTTTACCCTTATCCAATTCGGCTGGCGCGATTCCGTTAATGCAATTAACTAGGCGGTCACGTGTTTGACATCAAACGCTGACCAATCGGCGCAGCGGCCAGGTACAGGTATCGCGGTAATCGCGTCAAATTGAGTGGCACCGTATGTGCAGGAGTAGAAAATGAACGTCCCAGAAATTTCCGGCCAAATGGCCGACGACCTTCGCGCATGGGTTCAATCCTGGCTCGCCGAAGCGACCACCGCAGGCTTTATCGCCGCGCCGTATCAGGTCGAACACGCGGTTCTCGATCGCGCGTTTTCGCTGTACAAATTCGGCCTGACGCCGGGCGACGCTGCGCTGAGTATTTTCGGCACGCTGCATTAATTCGCAACTTTGGGCATAATCCCGCCCGCGCGCTGAGCGGTCTACTCAGCGCGCGCTGCTTGCCCCGGCAACGTCGCGACGGTCCCCACACTGCCGACACCCGCGACGTTCGCCGCCTTCCTTTCCAATCCCAATACGATCACGTCGACCCACGCGTCGAACCCGCTATCCAGCGGCTTCTCCGTGCCGTCCGTCCAGCGCACCAGAAACGCGTTGTCCTCCAGCGCGGGCAAATGCCGTCCGAGCTTTTTGTAGCGGTGTTTGTCGACAGCCGACACATGTTGGCGACACGCCGTCTGCCAGTCCGCGGTAACAGGCGCGCTCGACAGTTCGAGCGTCGCGAAACCGCACATCGCCGCGACCACGACATTGAAGGCGTCCACTAAGGCCGCCCCGTCGAACCCCGCATCCTCCAGCATCCCGACAATCCGTTCGAGCAAGGCTTCGTCGAACGACGCGTTGTACGACATTTCACTCGCGACCGCCGGCGCGAGTTTCGGATGTGCGCGCAACGCCGCCCGAAACGCCCCCAATAGCTTACGCAGACGGTTCTGCCACACGCCTCGTAACGGCACCGCGTCGGCCACGCCGCGCATCGCGAGATTCACCGCGCCCGCCAGCAGCGCGTCGCGATTCGGCACGTGCCAGTAGATTGCCGCAGGCGCGACGCCGAGCGCGGTCGCCAGTTCGCGGATCGTGAATTCGGCCACGCCTTTCGCATCGATCAACGCGAGTGCCGCCTCGAAAATGCGGTTCGCGGCGAGGCGGTTTTCGTCATCGCCGGGCGCGGTCCGTTTTGGGCGGCCTGCACGCGGCTTCTTGATGGCAACGGTGTCGGTGGGATTCGTCATTCCAGGATTGTAGCTAATTGAGCGCCGTTCAATTTATGTTGATCGAATTAAATTGAACGCCGTACAATTATTTGCAGATCGGAACGACCTCATGGGAGCACACCAGCATGGAAAAAGCGGCGGTAGGACAGTTCGAAGGCGGCGCAGCGTTCGTGGACGGCGAAGTCGTGCCGTTATCCGAAGCGAAAATTTCGATGTTCGACTGGGGTTTCACCCGTTCGGACGTCACCTACGACGTCGGCAGCGTGTGGCAAGGTGCGTTTTTCCGGCTCGACGCGCATATCGAGCGCTTCTTCAATAGCCTCGACACACTGCGGATGAAAATTCCGTACGACCGCGCGCAAGTGCGCGACATCCTGCATAACTGCGTGCGTGCCGGAAATCTGCAGGACGCGTACGTGGCAATGGTCTGCACGCGCGGCGTGCCGCCACGCGGCGCACGCGATCCGCGTCTCGCGCAGAACCGTTTTTATGCGTACGCGTTGCCGTATGTATGGATCGCGTCGCGCGACAAGCAGCGCGAAGGGATCGATCTGCATATCAGCGGGCGCGTGCGGATCGGCGCTGCGTCGGTCGATCCGACCGTGAAAAACTATCACTGGCTCGACCTCGTGCAATCGATGTTCGATGCGTACGATCGCGGCGCCGACACCAGTTGTGTCGTCGATGCCGACGGCAATATCACCGAAGGCCCCGGCTTCAACGTGTTCGTGGTCAAGGACGGCGTGGTGCACACAACCGATCGCGGCGTGCTCGAAGGCATTTCGCGGCGCACGGCGATCGAACTGTGCGAGCGGCTCGGCATCACGGTGCAGCTTGCACCGTTTCACGCCGACGCAATGCGCGCCGCCGACGAAGTGTTCCTGACGTCGACAGGCGGCGGCATTCTGCCGATCGCGAAGCTCGACGGCGTGCCGTTGCCGTCGTTTCCCGGTCCGGTGACGACGCGTCTGCACGACGCCTACTGGGCGATTCACGACGAAGACACGTATCGCGATCCGGTCGATTACCGGTAGATGAAAAAACGGCCGCGAGACTGACGTCTCGCGGCCGTTTTGCTTCGGGTCTCGCACGCATCGCGACGAATCGCGACGCGTGTCGAACGCCGCTTTAGAAGCGGTGACGGATACCCAGATTGACCATCTCCTGCCTGCTCGTGCCCGCATAGCCGTACGAACCGATCGACGCTTGCGCCGCCGTCGAGCCGCCGGCACCGTCGCCGGTCTGGCCGCTGGCGTGCTGGTATGCCGCCGTCATGTACAGGTCGGTGCGCTTGGACAGCGTGTAGTCCGCGCCCAGCGACACCTGATGGTAAGTCGCCGACGTATCGCCGCTCGACTTCGTGTAGCTATAGCCAACGCCGAGCAGCATCGCCGGGGTCAGTTGATAGTTCAGGAAGCCTTGTCCCGTGTTGTACTTCTCGTTCTCCGTGAACAGCGAGCTCGCATCGCGGCGGTATTGCGCGTTGCTGTAGCCCGCGCCGAACGTGAACGGACCCATTACGTACTGACCTGCCACGCGAGCGATCGCGAG
>NZ_JAPWKB010000006.1 GCF_028283785.1 Paraburkholderia sp.
ACAGCAGCACGGCGGTGTCCGTCGAACTGCATCCGGGCGGCCCGGGTCTCGTGTTTCCGAATGCGGACGGTCTGCTCGTTCACACCAATCACTTCGTGTCGTCTCCCGCGCGCGACGGCGATACCGAGCCGCGCCAGTACCCGGACACGCTGGTGCGCTACGACCTGCTGACGCGGCGGCTGTCGAATCGCGCGGATCTCAGCGCCGCTCACGTGCTTGGCGCGATGAACTCTCACCTCGGCACGACCGCCGCCGTGTGTTGCCACCCGGACCGCACGCAGCCCGAAAGCGGCCAGTACGCGACGCTTGCAACCATTGTGATCGACGTGGCGCACGGCACGCTCGACGCGTTGCGCGGCGGTCCGTGCGCGCATCTCCATTCGCAGCTTATGGCCGCCGCCGCATAACTCGCGCGGATTACTCAACTACATCGTTAAAGGACTCAAACAATGCTCAAGCTCAAACGCGTCGACAACATGGACATCCTGACGCCGAACGTCCAGCGTCTGGTCGATTTCTATCACGGCACGCTTGGCCTCGGCTTCTTCCTGCCGTATCAGGCGGACGAGCACTGGGCGGCGATCGAAATGGGCAACGTCACGCTCTACATTTTCCGTACGGAAGATGCCACCCCCGTCGAACGTCGTACCGCCGTGAACCTGAAGGACAAGCCGGGTTTCGACTCGTTCGCGTTCGAAGTCGAGAACCTCGACGACGCGATGGCGTTCCTCGACGGCAAGGTGCAATGGGTCACGGAAGAACCGATCGAATGGCAGCACCCGAACGGCACGCATTACCGCTATCGGCCGATGTTCGACCCGGACGGCAACATGTTCTACGTCACCGAGCCGCATAAGGTCGCTGCCTGATTTCGCGTTGACATCGCGCCGAATCCACGCTGAATCCGCAATTCGCTGCACCCGTATCAGGTACTACTGGAGTTTAGTCATGACCCAAACAATCCCTCGCAACGCTGCATGCCGCGCACCGGAAACGGTGCTCGACCTGTCGCCGGATGCGCGACGTTTGAGCGGGCGCGTCGCGCTCGTGACGGGCGGCGCACGCGGCGCGGGTCGTGCCCATGCGCGCCTGCTCGCGGCGCGTGGCGCGGCTGTGGCGATCGTCGATCTCGACGACGCCGTCGCACAGGAAACCGCCGCCGAGATCGAGCGGTCAGGCGGACGCGCGATCGCGTTCGCGGCCGATATCACGCAGCGCCCGCTTGCGGAGCGCGTGATTCACGACGTCGCCGAATGCCTCGGCGGTCTGGACATCGTCGTGCATAACGCGGGAATGATGTATTCGCTGACCGGCCTCGAAGCCACCGACGACGCCGATTTCGACCGTCTGCTGTCGATTAACGTGCATGCGCCGCTGTTTCTCACACGCGCTGCATTGCCGTATCTGCGCAAGAGCCGCGCGCCGCGCGTCATCTTTATCAATTCGCAGTGGGGGCAGGTGCCCGACGGGCATTCCTACGGCTACATGGTCGGCAAAGCCGCGCAACTGGGCCTGATGAAAACGATGGCGAAGGAGTTCGTTAGCGAAGGCATTCTCGTCAACGCAGTGACGCCGGGCGCGATTCTCACGCGGATGGTGCCCGACGCGTACATCGCGGGCGAGCAGAAGGCGATTCCGCTGGGACGTCTCGCGCATCCGGAAGAGATCGCGAGCACGGTGGGCTTTCTCGCGTCCGACGAAGCCGCGTTTATCGCCGGTCAGTCGATTCCGGTCAACGGCGGCGCACTGGTCGTCGGCATCTGACGGCTTTTACGCAGACCGCATCGAACAACACACAAGCATTCGAGGTATCTATGTCCACGCAACTTCCTCTTCGTAATCTGGCTGAACAGGCGATGCGTCGCCAGTGGTTTCCGGTCGCGCGCTCGATCGATCTGGACACGCCGCAAAGCGCGACGCTGCTCGGCCAGCGGCTCGTCGTCTATCGCACCGAATCCGGCAAGGCGGTCGTGCAGGATGCGCGCTGTCCGCATCGCGGCGCGGATTTCTCACTCGGCAAGGTGCACGGCGAGAACATCGCGTGTCCGTATCACGGCTGGCAGTTCTCGGCGGAAAACGGCAAATGCTCGCATGTTCCTTCGCTGGAGGATCAATGCAAGATTCCGCCGCAAGCCAAAATCCGCACGTATCCGGTGATCGAGCGCTTTGCGCATGTGTGGACCGCGCTCGAAACGCCGGTGAACGGAATGTACGACCCGGCGCAATGGCGCGATCTCGAACTCGACTGGCTGGCCGCGACGCCGCTTGAATCGCCGACCGGGGTAGCTGTCGCAATCGAAAACTTCCGCGACGTCGCGCATTTTCCGTTCGTGCACGAAGTCTCGATGGGCCCGACGAAGCATATCGTCGAGCCGCTGAGCGTGCGTCGCGAAGGGCTGGACGTGTGGATGGAGCGCCCGCTCGATGCCGGTGACGGCGACTGGGCCAACGACGGCGATTGCATGATGTTCTATCACTGCGCCGCGCCGGGTCTCGCTTCGATCACCTACAACTACGAGAAGCTCGGCAAGCGGATTGTCGTGGGCTTTCCGTCGCCGGTTGCTTACGACCACGTCCGCATTTTCTGGGGCGTTGCGAACGAACGCAGTTATCGCGGCGCCGATCTCGAAGAATGTCTGCGCATCGAAGAACTGGTGTACCGCGAAGACATGCCCATCGCCGCAGGCATCCAGCCGCGCGAAATCGACTGGGACGGTACGTATATCGAGCATTCGGTGCCTGCCGATCTGTTCACGCTGAACTATCGTCGCGCGTTCCGGGAATTCATGGAGCGCGCGAAGACCACTGCGCCCGCGTTTCCGGTCGACGTAGTGGCGGTCGTATGAGCGCCGGCGGTGCGGAACGCGACGTGCAGATCACGGGAATGCGGCTCGAAGCCGCGGGGGTGATCTCGCTGGAGTTGCAGGCGCCGGATCGTTCGGCGTTGCCGCGCTGGCACGCCGGCGCGCATATCGACCTGGTCTTGCCGTCGGGTTTGACGCGCCAGTACTCGTTGTGCGGCGATATCGACGACACGCTGCGCCTGCGGATTGCCGTGCTGCTCGAATCGAACGGGCGAGGCGGTTCGCGTGAAGTGCATGGCGGTCTGCGTCTCGGTCAGAGCGTGACGATTCGTGGGCCGCGCAATGCGTTCGAACTGCAACCCGCGGACTCGTTCGTATTCGTTGCGGGCGGCATCGGCATTACGCCGATTCTGCCGATGATCCGCACCGCGCAGCGCGCGAACGCAACGTGGACGCTGATCTACGGCGGACGTTCGCGGGCATCGATGGCGTTTATTCCGGAACTGGAACGCATCGGTGGCGACAACGTGCGGATCATGCCCGCGGACGAGACCGGTCTCATCGATCTGGACGACGTGGTGACGCGCGCCAAAGCGGGCGCGCAGGTCTATAGCTGCGGCCCGGCCGCATTGCTCGATGCGCTGACCGAACGGTTCGCTGCAAACGATCTCACCGACAGCCTGCATATCGAACGATTCAGCGCAGCCTCGCCGAAGACGGCGCAGCAAGCGGGTGCATTCCGCGTGATGCTCGCGCGCAGTGGCGGCGCGGTGGACGTCGCCGCCGATGTGTCGGTGATGACGGCGCTGCGCGAAGCGGGGCATTGCGTGCCGTCGTCGTGCGAACAGGGTATCTGCGGAATGTGCGAGACGCGGGTGATCGACGGCGTGCCGGATCATCGCGACATGCTGCTGACCGAAGGTGAACGTCAGCGCGGCGACGTGATGATGGTCTGCGTATCGCGCGCATTGACACCCACGATCACGCTCGATCTCTAGCGTCTTTTAACGAAGGCGGCGCGCACGATGCCGTCGTCTTCTCGACATTGAATACGGATGAATAGTCAGCGATGCGAACACAAATCGTCGTAGGCGTCAGCGCGGACCGGATGAAGATCGGGCTTCACGCGTCGCATGCAGTGGGTGAGAAGTATCTCGATCCGGTCGTGGACGGCGCGCATGCGCTTGCCGTTGTCGTGCCTGCGCTTGGCGACCGTCAATCGGCGGACGCGATCTTTCAGTGTGTGGATGGCCTGCTGTTCACGGGCAGCTATTCGAATGTCGAGCCGCATCGATACGGCGGCGCTGCGAGCGCGCCCGGCACGCTGCACGACCCGTATCGCGATGCGACGACCTTGCCGCTGATGCGCGCCGCGATCGAACGGGGCGTGCCGATGCTCGCGATCTGCCGCGGATTCCAGGAGATGAACGTGGTGTTCGGCGGAACGCTGCATCAGGCGGTGCACGACGTCGAAGGCTATGCGGATCATCGCGAAAACAAGGTGGATCCGATCGACGTTCAATACGCGCCCGCGCATGCATTGCGTATCGAGCGCGATGGCGTGCTGCATCGATGCAGCGGTGTGCTCGAAGCGATGGTGAATTCGTTGCATGGGCAAGGCATCGACCGTCTCGGTGACGGCTTGCAGATCGAAGCACGCGCGCCCGATGGCCTGATCGAAGCGATCAGTGTGAAGGGCGGCCGCAGCTTCGCGCTCGGCCTGCAATGGCACCCGGAATGGCGGCACGCGGATAACCCGCTGTCTACGGCGATTTTCCGCGCGTTCGGCGATGCGTGCCGCGAACGGCGACGTCTGAAAGACGAACGGCTGGGCAGCGCGGCGCTCGATGCCGCGTCACTCGTCACGGGCGCCTGACGCGATGGAACTGCGCGTCTTGCTGCGATTCAACACGGAACTGCTGGGCCCGTTCTGGGCATGGACATCATGGAAGCGAAAAGCAAAGACCTGAACGACTGGCTGCAACGACGCGCGACCTTGCGCATCGAAGGCCGCGCATTTATCGACGGTGCATATCGTGACGCGGCAAGCGGAAAACGTTTCGATTGCATCAGCCCGATCGACGGCGCGTCGCTCGCGCAAATCGCCGAATGCGGCGAAGCCGATGTGAACGCGGCAGTGGCCTGCGCGCGCCGCGCATTCGATCGGGGCGTATGGCGCGGCTTGAATCCACGTCAACGCAAAGCGGTAATGCTGCGCTGGGGCGCGCTGATGCGTGCGCATCAGGACGAACTCGCGTTGCTCGAAACACTCGACGCGGGCAAGCCGATTGCCGATACGACGACCGTGGATGTGCCCGGCGCCGCGTATTGCGTCGAATGGTTTGCCGAAGCGATCGACAAGGCCGGAGGGGAAGTCGCTGCGGCAGATCATCATCTGGTGGGACTCGTCACGCGTGAAGCAATTGGTATCGTCGCGGCAGTCGTGCCGTGGAATTTCCCGCTACTGATGGCGGCATGGAAGTTTGCCCCGGCGCTCGCGGCAGGCAACAGCGTCGTGCTGAAGCCGTCGGAGAAGTCGCCGCTGACGGCAATACGCATCGCGCAACTCGCGCTCGAATCGGGTATTCCAGCGGGCGTGTTCAACGTGCTGCCAGGCGCAGGCGAGGCGGGCAAGCTGCTCGCATTGCATCACGATGTGGACTGTCTGGCCTTTACCGGCTCGACCAACGTCGGCAAGCAAATCATGCAGTACGCGGGTCAGTCGAACCTGAAGCGCGTGTGGCTGGAACTCGGCGGTAAATCGCCGAATATCGTGCTGGCCGATTGTGCCGATCTGGGCCGCGCGGCGCAGGCCGCCGCAAGCGCGATCTTCTACAACATGGGCGAGATGTGCACCGCCGGTTCGCGTCTGCTCGTGCATCGCGACATCAAGGATGCGTTTCTCGACAAACTGCTCGTCGCCGCGCGCAAATACTCCCCAGGCAATCCGCTCGACCCGACAACGTCGATGGGTGCGATCGTCGATCAGGCGCAGATGGAACGCGTGCTCGGCTATATCGACGCCGGTCGCGACGAAGCGAGATTACTGACCGGCGGTGCACGCGTGAAGCGCGAATCGGGCGGCTTTTATATCGAGCCGACCATCTTCGATGTTCCCGACGCACAGGCGCGCATTGCGCGCGAAGAGATCTTCGGCCCGGTGCTGTCCGTGATCACGTTCGACACCATCGATGAAGCGATCCGCATCGCCAACGACAGCGAATACGGGCTGGCCGCAGCGGTGTGGACGTCGAACCTGACGACCGCGCACGAGGTCTCGCGCGCGCTGCGAGCGGGCACCGTCTGGGTCAATTGCTACGACGAAGGCGGCGACATGAACTTTCCATTCGGCGGCTACAAGCAGTCCGGCAATGGCCGCGACAAGTCGCTGCACGCGCTCGAGAAATACACGGAGCTGAAATCCACCTTGATTCGCTTGCGGTAATTCAAAACCTGGAGAAGCAACATGAATATGAAGATTGGCGTTGCAGTGGCCCTGTTGTTCGCGTCGGCCGGTGCGTATGCGCAAAGTAGCGTGACGCTGTTTGGCCTGCTGGACGAAGGCTTGAACTTCACCAGCAATGCGGGCGGCAAGAAGGCCTACCAGCTTACGAGTGTCGATCTCGTGACGAGTCGCTGGGGACTGAAAGGCACCGAAGACCTCGGCGGAGGGCTGCATGCCATCTTCGACCTCGAAAGCGGCTTCAATATTGAAAGCGGCAAGGCGGCATACGACGGACGACTGTTCGGCTACCAGTCCTACGTCGGACTGCAATCGGATACGCTGGGGACGTTGACGTTCGGACGCCAGTTCGATTCGATCACCGATGTGATCGGTCTGATGACGGCAAACGGCAATTGGGGCGGATGGTTGTTCTCGCATCCATTCGATAACGACAACACGGACGCGACCTTTCACGCGAGCAACGCGGTCAAGTTCACGAGCAACGACTACGCAGGCGTGTCGGGCACGGCACTCTATGGCTTCAGCAATCAGGCGGGCGGCTTCGCGCAGAACCGTGTTTTCAGCGCCGGACTGAAGTACACATATTCGACGCTGTCGGTGGGCGCGGTCTATGAGAACCTGTCCGCGCCGGGCAGCAATTCGGGCGGCGCGATCGCGTCCGGCGATGCGGGCTTCGTCGCAGCAAACCAGAAGACGTACGGGCTCGCGGCAAGCTATGGAATCGGCGCGGCGACCTTCGGTGCGGTCTACACGCGCGTGAATATCGAACGGCCCACCTCGTCCGCGTATCTGGGTGAGCTGGGCTTAAGCGATGCCGCGCTGAAATTCGACAACTTCGAACTGAATGTGAAGTACGACATCGCGCCGGACTTTTTCGTTGGCGGCATGTATACGTACACGCGCGCACATCTGGATCAAAACGGTGGACGCGCTTCGTTGCACTGGAATCAGGCCGGTCTGATGGCCGAATACCTGTTGTCGAAACGAACCGCGTTGTACACGCAGTTCGTCTACCAGAAACTATCCGGTGGCACGACGGGCACGGTGTTCGATACCGCCTACATCACCGGATCGGCGGACGTGTCGTCGAACTCGCACCAGATGGTCGCGCGGGTCGGGATTTCGCATTCGTTCTGATTCGATCGCACGCCGTGTCGCGCGGCGTTATCGGGCGTCCTGCTGAAGATATTTGTGCGCGAACGCGATCGCCATGCTGCCCTCACCGACAGCGGAAGCGACGCGTTTGACCGGGCTCAATCGCACGTCCCCGCACGCAAACACGCCAGGAACACTCGATTCGAGAAGGTAAGGATCGCGGCTATGGGACCAGCGTCCGGCCTTCACGACGTCGTCGCCGGTGAGCACGTAGCCGCGTGCATCGCGGGCGATTTCAGGCGGTAACCACGCGGTCTCCGCGTCGGCGCCAATGAACACGAACAGTGCGCCGCAGTCGTGCCGCTGCACTTCTCCACTGATGTCGTCGCGCACGTCGATTGCGGTCAGATGGGTGTCGCCGTATGCGCCGGTGACTTCCGAGCGCAGTTGCAACGCGACGTTCGACTTGCCGCGAAGCTGCTCGACGAGATAGCGCGACATGCTTTTCTCAAGCGAGTCGCCGCGCAGGACAAGCGTGACCCTGCGCGCATGATTCGCGAAGTACAGAGCGGCCTGGCCGGCCGAATTTCCCCCGCCAATCAGAAAAACGTCGAGTCCATGCGTACCGCTCGCTTCGCTGCGTGACGCGCCGTAGTAGATGCCTTTGCCGATAAACCGGTCGAAGCCGTCGATCGACAGGCGGCGCCACGTGACGCCCGTCGCGAGAATGATCGTTCGTGTCCGGATGATGCCGCCGCCGTCGAGGTGGATGCTTCGTCCTTCGACGTCGATCCGGTCCACCGACCGTGTCACCAGAATCTCCGCGCCGAGCCGCCTCGCCTGCTGCAGTGCACGGCTCGCGAGTTCATCGCCGGAGACGCCGTTGGGGAAGCCGAGGTAGTTCTCGATACGCGAAGAGGTTCCGGCCTGTCCGCCTGGCGCTTCGCGCTCCAGCACGACAGTACGCAAGCCTTCCGACGCACCGTACACGGCGGCGGCAAGACCGGCCGGTCCGCCGCCGATGATCATCGTGTCGTACTCTTCGAGGCGCGGCTGAGTCTGCAGACCGAGCAAGCCGGCGAGTTCGCGTGTCGCGGGGCGGCTCAGCACGGTACCGTCCGCGAGCCGCAATGCCGGGCAATCCTGCTCAGGCGGACTCGCACCGGGCCAGCGCGCCGGGAGTTCGGGCGCATCTGGCGTCATCCAGTCATAGCTGATCTGGTTACGGGCGAGAAACTGCCGTAGCGCAGTACACGCGTCGTCCCAGCGACTGCCGATCATGGTCACGCGCGGCTTGGGCGGCTCGGCGGAAAGCCCTTGCAAACCGCCGATACGCTCACGCGCGAGCGTGCCCATCTTGAACGCAATGTCCGGCGATGCGGCGGCCAGCTGATAGTAGTGTTGAGCGTCCACCCGCATCACACGCGACGGCTCGGACGCCCGATACGCGCCCGGAAACGGTGAGCTTAGCGCGAGCGGGACTTCGCCGAAAATGGTGCCAGGCAGACGCCAGCCCAGCGTGCGCTCGACGCCGTCGAATGTCTTGATGACTTCCATCTTGCCGGTCAGAACGGCATACAACGCGCGTTCTCCACCTTCATGAACGGCGAACTCGCCTGCGCACAGATGGAGGTCTGCGGACGAGTGCGCGAGGTGCGCCAGGTCGTCGTCCGGAAGTGACGCAAACAGTGGAAACGCGCGGATGTCGTCGATTGTCAGCATGGTTTGTCCAGACAGCCAATAGAGGTCAGACGCGGTCCTCGAATTGCCGCTCGCCCGCGTCGCGAAGAAGACGGGCAAGCCGATGGCTCAGCCCTCGAAGCATGCGACTGTCCGGCACATCGCGGACAGTCCGGGGCAGTATAGGGCTTTCGGACGTGAAAAGTGATCCGTGCTAGCCTGGTCCGTCGCTGGCAGCGGCTAAAAGCGGCACGACCAGATCGCTAATCGGCGTAGCCAGGCCGTGAGAGCGACCGCAGCGCTGCACCACGCCGTTGCGGAGGTCCCATTCGAGCGGGCGGCCCGCTTGCCGGTCGGCGAGAATCGACGTGCCCAAGTCGGGCGGGGCACGACGCAATCCGTCGATGATCTCTTGCGGGACGTCGTCGCCCAGCGTCGCGCCTTCCGCACGCGCCACTGCGAGACATTCCCGAAGATAGGCGAGCGACAGCGTGGCAACGTCGTCGCGAGAGAACATCCCGGCACGGCGACCTGCCAGAACCATCAAACCCGCGACGGCGTTCTGGAGGAGTTTGCGCCACGCGACGGAGGTGAAATCCGCTGCGACGTCGACCGTACATCGCGTGCCATGCAGAACCGAAAGCACCAGGCTGGTTTCCGGTGTGTCGGGCAACGTGAGACGCGGTTTGGCGCGCAGCCACACCGACGCGTCGGGTTCGCGTTGAGCGGGAAACCACACAACCGACGGCAACACGGGACTGCCGGGCAGGTACGGCGCGAAGTGCGCTTTCTGCTCGACGCCGTTTTGCAGCACGCAGACAACCGTGCTCGCACTACACAAAGCAGAAAGCCAGGGTGCAATCGCGTCGATTTGCGTCGATTTGACTGCGACGAAAACCAGATCGTACGTGTTCTTGATCTGGGCCGGATCGGTCTGTACGGGGCCGGGCAGCACGACACGACCGCCGTCGAAGCGCAGTTCCAGACGCTCGTGCGCCGTGCGGCCGCAAATGGTCGGCGTGCGCCCGACTTCATGCAGTGCTGCGGCCACGGTCGTACCGATTGCGCCCGGGCCGATGAGGGCAACGGTTGGATTTTCAGCCATCGTTATCGTCCTTTCCTGATTGTCACTTGCTGGCACGACAGCCACGCGCATCGTGCCAGCGCTCGTCATTCGATACAGCTTCGCACGATCGATCAACCCGGCGCGCCCACAGGGCGCTCAGCCGATAATGATCGTGCCGATAGCGATCACTGCGCCCGCTAGCATCTTTTGCATAGTGAGGGTTTCGCCAAGGAACAGATAACCGATCAATACCGCAAACAGCACGCTGGTTTCGCGTAGTGCCGATACCGCGCCCATCGGCGCATGGCACATTGCGAAGATGACGATGCCGTAAGCCAGCAACGAAACGAGTCCACCGACGAACGCCGTGACGAAACCCGGTCGGAAAGTAAACAGGCTGCTCGCGTCGCGCAGGCCGATATATGCCAAAGGCATCATGACGCCCCACAACGCGCACATCCACACTGTATAGGCCAGCGGTGCATTGGACAGCCGCACGCCGACGCCGTCGGCGACGCTATAAGCGGCAATAAAGCACCCGGTTCCCAGCGCATACGGCAGGCTTGCCACCGCAAGCCGACGCCCTTTGAAAGCGAGGGCAATAATGCCACCCGACACCAGTGCAATGCCGAGCAGAGAGCTCAGCCCTATTTTCTCTCCCGCAAAAACCGACGCCGCGAAGGTGATCAGGATTGGAGAGGAGCCACGCGCAATCGGATAGGTTTCGCCGAGGTCTCCCGACCGATAGCTCCTGACAAGAAACAGGTTATAGCCAACATGCAGCCCGGCTGAAAGCACCGCGTACATCCAGCTGGCTTTGGCGGGAGGATCGAGGAACACGGCGATGACGATGCTGGTGATCGCGACCGCGACGCACATGACCGTCATCGACCACAGTCTGTCGGTCCCGCCGCGCAGCAGCGCGTTCCAGCTTGCGTGCAGCACAGCGGCTGCAAGCACTAGCAAAATGATAGAAATAGGCATGCGTCATACTAAGCAACTCCGTGCTTTTAGTTAAGCGAAGTCTGCTCATCTCCGGATGAGTAAATCCTCATGGGCTATCGATACGCTTGTTGGGCGTTGCTCGATTCCGTCAGCAGCCAGTTACGAAAGCTGATGATGTGCGGCTGCGATTCGATTCCCTTTGGACAGACAAAGTAGTAGGCGACCGGAGACGGAAACTGCACGTCGAACAGCCTGATGAGACGGCCATCTTTGAGTTCGGCTTCGACATGTCCGCTTCGAGCCAACGCAATTCCTTGACCCAGCAGAGCCGCCTCGATAGTCATGTTGGTGTCAGCGAACCTCACGCTCTCGTTGAGCGAGGAAATGGCGACACCGACCTGTTGAAACCAGAACTCCCATTTCGGCACGAGATCCGCGCCGTCCCGTGTCAGCAGCGGGTAACGCAGTAATTCAGAAGGTTCGTGCGGCGCACCAAAGCGATTCAAAAGCTCAGGACTGGCAACCGGAAATATCTGTTCCCTGAACATGAATTCCGAATGCAGCGCGGGATAATTTCCGGTGCCTAAACGGATGGCGACGTCTGGCTCGTTGTTAGAAAAATGGATGGCTTTGTCGGTTGTATCGAGCGTGACCAGAATTTCCGGATGCTGCCGGGACAAGCTCGGCAGCTTGGGAAGCAACCATTTCAGTGCAAACGAGTAGGTCGTGCTGACCCGGAGTCGGGTCCGGCCATTTTGCTCTCGCAGGTCGGATAGCGTTGCATCCAGATTCATGAAGAACTCACGCACGATCGGTGCGAGCGCCGCGCCGGCAGGCGTCAGGCTGAGTGATTTGCCCCGCTGAAATAGCTGCAATCCCCAGAGCGCTTCGAGGCTCTTCAACTGATGGCTGACTGCGCTTTGGGTGACGTGCAGTTCTTCCGACGCGGAAGTAAATGTCGTGTGTCGCGTCGCAACTTCAAACGCGCGCAATGTGGCGGTGGGGGGTAAATCTCGCATAGTGCTTTTCCACGGTGAGTATTGGGCCAATCACATGGTGTGAAAAATCTCAGGATAGCGTCGTCGTCCGCGCTTCATGAACGATCCATTTCGCAAAAGCCTGTACGGGCGCTTCACTCAATTCGATCGGCTCAGGAAGCACGAGGCAGAAGTTTTTGGTAATCGCTTTGCCGTCCGGCCAGGGCGCAACCAGACGGCCTTGTTCAAGCTCGCGGCCGATATAAAGACGCGGCACCAACGCGACACCCAGGCCCGCTATTGCCGCCTCGATCAGCATCGAATGGAGATCGTAACGTGCGCCCACCGCCGAATTGGTCAGCACGATGCCGGTCTCTTGTGCGTAAAGCTGCCATGCGTCCGGATTTTGCCGCCTGTGAAGGCGCGGTAGCGCGTCTAGCGAGCGGCTCGCGCCGGCATCCGCGAGGAGCGCCGGACTACAGACGGGTACCAGCACCTCTTCCAGCAGTGGATGTCGATGCATACCCGCCCACGCGGGATGCTCGAAATGGATTGCTGCATCGAAACCGCTACTGGCAAGAATGAACGGCTCCATGCGCTCGGCGATATGGACGGTAACGTTCGGATGCAGATGTTGAAAGCGTTTCAGGCGAGGGATAAGCCAACGTGTGGCGAAGGTCGGAATGGCGGCGATATCGATGCTCGCGCCCTCGATGGGCTGTCCCATCAGATAGAGGCTGTCCCGTTCCAGTCTATCCAGCGTCTCGCGAACCTGCACCGCGTATCGCGTGCCGCTGGGCGCGAGCCTCACCCGATTGCCGACGCGCTCGAATAGCGCGACACCCAAAAACACCTCCAGGCGTCCGATCTGACGACTGACGGCGCCTTCGGTCAACGCCAGTTCCTCGGCCGCGCGGGCGAAGCTGCCGTGGCGGGCTGCGGCCTCGAAAGCCAATAGCGCGGAATTGCTTGGGATCTTACGTCGCATGAAGTCTCGCCGGTAGCTATGCGTTCAACGCCAGCTTGAGTAAATGTCACTGAAGGCTGACTTTATATCGTTATACACGCGGAAAACATCAGATTAGCATTACGTTACTGCACCGAACAGGGTTCGTTCGCTGCGGTAAGCCCAGCCGTCACGAAGGATAATCCGATGATCTACACCGTGGAATGCAGCTTCGCCGATCCCGACAGCGAAGCCGAATGGAACGACTTCTACAGCCTTGAAAAGCTGCCAGCCCTTATCTCGGTGACGGGCTTTCACACGTCGCAGCGCTTCAAGGCGATAAGCGACGGTTGCCCCGTCTATCTGGCCGTCCACACGATCGACGGTTTCGATGTTTTGACGGGAGACGAATATCGCGAGAAAGGCGGCGGCAATTTCGCAAGGTGGCAGCAACACATCACCGACTGGCACCGGAACCTCTACAGCGATATCGGCCTTGCGCCAGCGGTCAATGCCGACGAATGCCTGGTACTAAGCGCAAGCGGCCCCGACGCGCTGATCGAGATGGGCGTCACACCGTTGAGCATGCAAGCAATCGCGCTAGAGAAGTTTCCGGAGCACCGTTGGCTCGCAGTCATGTCACGGCGAAGTGCTCATCGTGTCGAGCGTCTGTCTGAAAGTATGCATATCTATGCGCCGATGACGGCGCAACTGACACGTTCCCGCTCCGTCTCGAACGGGCAGGAAAAATAGCTCGGCGATGCCCAACCTCACTTTCTATATTTCCGCGGGGCACATGCCGTCGGATGAGCGGCTCGCCGAGCTTTCCCGCGACTGCGTCGAGCTGTGTACGCGTGTCCTTGAGGCGTCACTCGACAACGTTCATGTCATTTACGTTGAAGCACGGCATGGCCACGGACATCCCGTTTTCGCGGAAGTCCAGTATCGGCTTGATACGCATCGGACGGCTCCGGTCATGAACCGGTTCATCGACGCGCTGGGCGATGCCATTGGATGCCGCACGGGTCTCACCGCGCGCATCCGGTGTTTTGGACATGCCGCGTCGAACATTCACGCCCGCAATTAGGGTGTCTTCTGGAGAAGCGTTGTGTCTACCTTCACGTTTCCGAGTCAGCAAGCCGGCGATTTCACGATCACCGCAATCAGCGATGGCTACCTCACCGCCAGCCTCGACTTCCTGTCCAATATCGATGCATCCGACGCCTGCAGAATGCAACGCGACGCAGGGCAGAAGGAGCCGTCCGCCGTGCATATCAACTGCTACGTGGTGCGCGGAGCGGGGCGCACCATACTCATCGACAGTGGAGCTGGCGGCATCAGGCAATGGGGTGGCCGCCTGAGCGCCAACTTGTCGCTTGCTGGCGTCGAACCGTCCGACATCGACACGGTCCTGCTTACCCACGCCCATCCTGACCACGTCGGAGGGTTAATGGACGCGATGGACGCGATGGACCCGAGTGGACAGCGTGTCTTTCCGAATGCGGAGCTTGTCGTTCATCAGCGAGAGGTCGCATTCTGGCAGGACGACGGAAATCTCAGTCGTGCAAGCGATCGTGCGCGCGGTAACTTCGTGATTGCGCGGCGCGTGTTCGACGGCTACCGCGACACGCTGCGCACCTTCGATCAAGAAGACGTGCTCCCCGGTATCAAGGCGATGCCGTTACCGGGACACACAGACGGACACACAGGATTTCTGTTCGAATCACGCGAGCGGAGCGTGCTGGTTTGGGGCGATGTCGTTCATTTTCCGCACATCCAGATTGAACGGCCGGACGTATCGATCGCATTCGACCAGGACCCGTCGCGGGCGGCCACGACCCGATCACGGCTTCTGGATATGGTCAGTTCAGAGGGACTGGTGATCGCAGGGATGCATTTTGGGGAGCCTGGTTTTGCGCGAATCAGGCGAACGGGTGCGCGCTATGGTTTGCTTTACGAGAGTGAAGCATGAGGTCGCTTAGGCCGACAACGCGGCCTTTCACAACGCGGCCTTTCACACCGCTCACGCCCGCACGATCTCCACCCCGCGTTTCGCAATTCCATCCGTCAACGCCGCATCGGCCGATCGCTCGACGATTACCGTCTGCGCCAGCGTCACGTCGCCGATCGCATACGCGGACGCCGCGTTCAGTTTCTCGTTCGTGGCAAGCACGACCGTTTCAGCCGATCGTGCCGCCAGTGCTCGCTTGACGTAAGCCTCTTCGAGATCGCCTGTGCTGAGTCCGGCCGTTGCGTGCACGCCCGTGACGCCCATGAAATACAGGTCGGCGTTGATATGCGACAACGCCTCGATGGCGGCCGCGCCGACGGTCACGATGGAGTGCTTGTACAGCTTGCCGCCGATCACGATTACGTCGATCGACGGGTGATCGACCAGGGCCACCGCCACGCTCGGACTGTGCGTGACGACCGTAGCCGACAGCGAATGCGGAATATGCCGCACCAGTTCCGCCGACGTCGTTCCGCCATCGATCATCACGATCTGTCCGGGCGCGATCATCGCCGCCGCAGCTTTACCGATTGCACGCTTGCCGGCTGTCTCCAGCACACGCCGCTCGGCAAACGGCGCGACCGCCTGCGATGCGGGCAGTGCGCCGCCATGAACCCGTTGCAGCAAACCTTCCGCCGCCAGTTCGCGCAGGTCGCGCCGGATCGTATCTTCGGATACGCCGAACGCGTCCGCGAGCGCGGTGGCCTGAACCTCGCCGTCCCGCGTCAGCCAGTCGAGGATGGTTCGTTTGCGTTGGGTCGTCAGCATGGTTTGCACGTTTCTTCTTGATGTTACACGAATATGCACGATACCATGAACGTATTCCCAACACCACGGAGTACAGGCAATGACGGCAACGAAAGAGCGGGTACGGATCGTCGAGACGCAGGTTCTGTCCGATGACTGGTACGTGCTGAAAAAGACCACGTTCGACTTTTTGCGCTCCGATGGCGTGTGGCAACGCCAAAGCCGTGAGACTTACGACCGCGGTAACGGCGCCACTGTGCTGCTGTTCAATCGTGCGCGGCAAACGGTCGTGCTGACGCGTCAGTTCCGTTTGCCCGCATTCGTCAACGGACACGACGGCATGCTGATCGAGGCGGCTGCGGGGCTGCTCGACAATGCGTCGCCGGAAGAACGCATTCGCGCCGAGGTCGAGGAGGAAACCGGCTATCGCGTCCAGGACGTCACGAAGGTCTTCGAAGCCTTTATGAGTCCGGGTTCGGTCACGGAGAAGCTCCATTTCTTTATCGCCGAATACGACCCGTCGATACGGGTCGGTCACGGCGGTGGTGTCGCGGCGGAGGGCGAGGATATCGAAGTGATCGAGTGGTCGCTTGCCGACGCGCTCGACGCGATCCGTCGCGGCGAGATCGTCGACGGCAAGACCATCCTGCTGTTGCAGCACGTGGCATTGCTAAGGTAGCGCCATCTGCAAACGGCGCGCGCCGGTGCCGGAGTGCTAGCATCCTCGAATGGAAGACTGGATGGCAAAGTGGTCGGACCAGTGAGGAAGACGATGCAGGAAGACAATCCGGAAGGCGCGCAGCAGATCGCCGATGTGGTGGCGCGACGTATCGAACGCTTGATCGTCGATGGCGTATTGAGGGCGGGGCAGGCACTGCCGTCCGAGCGACGCCTCACGGTCAAGCTGGGCGTGTCGCGCTCCGCGCTGCGGGAAGGGCTGAAGCTGCTGCGGGCGCGCGGCATTATCGAAACCGCGCACGGTCGCGGCTCGTTCGTCGCCGGTCTGACTGCGCAACCCGCACTCACGCCGATGATGCATCTGCTCGGCTCGCAACCCAGAACCCTGTACGACCTGTTCGAAGTGCGCGAGCTGCTGGAGGCCGAATCGGCGCGTCTGGCGGCGTTGCGTGGCACGCAGGCGGATTTCGCGCTAATTACGCGGCGCTACGACGAAATGATCGCCGCGAACACAACCGACGCCAGCGCATCGACTCGCGCGCGGCTCGACTACGCGTTCCATCTCGCGATCTGCGAGGCTTCGCATAATCCCGTGCTGGTGCACACACTGAGTTCGCTCACCGACCTGCTTTTGAGTTCGGTGCTGGCGTCCGTCAACAACCTGTATCACCGCGCCGAACAGAAGCGCGTGATCGACCAGCAGCATGCGCGTCTGTACAAGGCCGTGATCGGCAAACAGCCCGAGCAGGCGCGCAAGGTGGCGAGCGCGCATCTCGCCACCGCGTGCGCCGGCATGCGGGAAATCGAGGCGGAAGAGCAGCGTCTGGTGCGCGCAACCCTGCGTCTCGAAGGTTGGGAATGACGCACACGGCGACGCCGGACCGGTTCGTTCGGGCACGCGCGCGACCGCGCCACGATTGACTCTCGCGAAAAATCGCGGCCGGCACGGCAACAAGAACTGGTATGACCAGTGCCACGGCGTCTCGACAGCCGCGTACTGGCGCGGAACAATGCGGGCTAGCAAAACGCAACTGCGGCGAGAAGCCGCAGACGAATCAGGAGACCCGCGATGAAGCAGCACAACCCGACAGGTGCGGCCAACCGGCCCGCGACCCACGCTCCCACAGCCACGACCCAGTTCGAAACCGCGATCTACGCGAAGGTGACCTGGCGTCTGCTGCCGTTTCTGTTTATCTGCTATGTCGCGGCGTATCTGGATCGCGTCAACGTGGGTTTCGCGAAGCTGCAAATGCTCAGCGATCTGAAGTTCAGCGAGTCGGTGTATGGGCTCGGTGCGGGGATTTTCTTTATCGGTTATTTCGTGTTCGAAGTGCCGAGCAATATCCTGCTGCATCGCGTGGGTGCGCGCGTGTGGATCAGCCGCATCATGGTGACGTGGGCGCTCGTGTCGGCGGCATCGCTGTTCGTCACGACGCCCGCCGCGTTTTACACGATGCGCTTTCTGCTCGGCGTCGCGGAAGCGGGCTTCTTTCCAGGCATCGTGCTGTATCTGACGTACTGGTATCCGTCGACGCGCCGTGGCCGGATTAACGCGCTGTTCATGATCGGTATTCCGATCGCGGGCGTGCTCGGCGGTCCGCTGTCGGGCTGGATCATGCAGGCGTTCAACGGCGTGCACGGACTGTCGAACTGGCAATGGCTGTTTCTGCTCGAAGCGGTTCCGTCGGCGGTGCTCGGTATCGTCACGCTGTTCGTGCTGCCGAACGGCATTCGCGCCGCCTCCTGGCTCGACGAGCAGCAAAAGCGCCTGCTCGAAGACAACATCGCGCGCGACGAACATGCGGGTGCGGAGGCATCGCTGAAAAGCATCGTGTCGAACGGCCGGGTGTGGCGTCTCGCGGCAATCTACTTCTGCTGCATGATGGGCCTCTACGGCGTGAGCTTCTATCTGCCCACGCTGATCAAGACGACCGGCGTGAAGAACGCACTCGACATCGGTTTGCTGACGGCAATTCCTTATGCGGTCGCGATCGTGTCGATGATCCTGGTCGCTCGCAGTTCCGACCGTCGCAACGAACGCCGGTGGCATCTCGCGATGGCGAGCGTCGCCGCGGCCGCAGGGCTCTACGCGAGCACGTTCTACACGGGCAATCTGCTGCTCGTGATGATTACGCTGTCGGTCGGCACGGCAGGCGTGCTGTCGATGATGCCGGTGTTCTGGACCTATCCGAGCAGCGTGCTGACCGGCACGGCCGCCGCTGCGGGCATCGCGATGATCAACTCGATCGGCAATCTCGCCGGTTTCGTCAGCCCGTCGATCATCGGCTGGATGAAGGACGTGACGCACAGCACCAACGCAGGCCTGATCGTCGTCGCGGCCGCATTGTGCGTGGGGGCGGTTCTGGCACTGACGCAGCGCGCGTCGTCGGCTTCGGCGTCGCCTTCGTTGCCGGCATCGGGGCAGCGTCGCGCCTGACGCTGTCTTCTGTTCACACGCGTTCAAGGCTGTCATGTCCGATACTGCCCATTCCACCCTGCCGCCCGGTGACGCAGGCCACACGCTGGTCGCGTCGCTCGGCGACATCGTCGGTGCCCGCAACGTCCTTACCGGCGACGCGCAAACGCGTCGCTATCGCACCGGCTACCGGTTCGGATCAGGTCGCGTGCTGGCCGTCGTGCGTCCCGGCACACTGCTCGAACAATGGCATGCGCTGGCCGCATGCGTGGCCGCGCGCGCGATCGTCATCACGCAGGCATCCAATACCGGACTGACCGGCGGATCGACACCCGATGGCGACGACTACGACCGCGATATCGTGATCGTCAGCACGACGCGTATCCGGCGCGTCCATCTGCTCGACGGTGGACGTCAGGTGGTGTGCATCGGCGGGACCACGCTCGATCAACTCGAACGCACGCTAAAGCCGCTCGGCCGCGAACCGCATTCGGTGATCGGCTCGTCGTGTATCGGCGCGTCGGTGCTGGGCGGTATCAGTAACAACTCGGGCGGCTCGCTCGTGCATCGCGGGCCCGCGTATACGGAAATGGCGGTCTTTGCGGCCGTCGATGCGTCGGGCAAACTGCGCCTGGTGAATCATCTGGGTATCGAACTCGGCAGCACGCCCGAAGAGATTCTGTCGCACATCGAAAACGGTACGTTCACCGACGCGGATGTTCGCGGCGGCGCGGCGGCGTCGGATCACGACTATGCGAGCCACGTTCGCGACGTCGATGCGCAGACGCCCGCGCGCTACAACGCCGATCCGCGACGCCTGTTCGAAGCGTCCGGCTCAGCCGGCAAGCTGATGGTGTTCGCGGTGCGCCTCGACACTTTCGCGGCGGAGCAGGGCGCGAAAGTGTTCTATATCGGCACGAACGATACGGACGTGCTGACCGGTATCCGCCGTCACGCGCTGGCCAACTTCACGCACTTGCCGATTGCCGGCGAATACATTCATCGCGACGCATTCGATGTCGCGCAGAAGTACGGCAAAGATCTGTTCGTCATCATCGACCGGTTCGGCACGGGCCGACTTCCCGCGTTTTTCAATCTGAAGACACGCTGCGATGCGTTGTTCGATCGCTTGGGGTTTTTGCCCAGGCATCTGACCGATCGCATGCTGCAGTGGTTCAGCGAGCGTTTGCCGGAGCATCTGCCCGCGCGTCTGACGGCCTATCGTGAACGCTACGCGCATCATCTGATGCTGAAAGTGCCGGCGGCGGGCGTGGACGAAGCGCGCGCTTTTTTATCGACGCGTTTTGCGGATGCGGAAGGCGCGTATTTCGAATGCACCGACGAAGAGGGACGCAAGGCGTTTCTGCACCGCTTTGCTGCGGCGAGTGCGGCGGTCAGGTATCGCGCGGTTCATCATCGCGATGTCGAAGATATCGTTGCGCTGGATATCGCGCTACGCCGCAACGACCGCGACTGGTACGAGCGCTTGCCGCAGAAGATCGAAAGCGCCATTTCGCTGAAGCTGTATTACGGGCATTTTTTGTGTCACGTGTTTCACCAGGACTATATCGTCATCAAGGGCAATGACTGCATGGCGCTGGAACACGAGATGCTCGAACTGCTCGACGTTCGCGGCGCGGAGTATCCGGCCGAACACAACGTCGGGCATCTCTACGATGCGAAGCCGCAACTCGCGGATTTCTACCGCACGCTCGATCCGTGCAACTGCTTCAATCCCGGTATCGGCAAGACGTCGAAGTTCGCAGCCTATCGGGAACAGGCCGAAGTCTGAGCGGAGTCGCCTAGCCGCGCACAGCGGCTTCGATTGCGGCGACGTCGATCTTTCTCATTGGCATCATCGCCGCGAATGCGCGTCTAGCGGCGTCGCCGCCTTTGGCGAGTGCATCGGTCAGCACGCGCGGGGTAATCTGCCAGCTGATCCCCCATTTGTCCTTGCACCAGCCGCACTGACTTTCCTGTCCGCCATTGCCGACGATCGCGTTCCAGTAGCGGTCGGTTTCTTCCTGATCGGCGGTGGCGATCTGGAAGGAAAAGGCTTCACTGTGCTTGAACTGCGCACCGCCGTTCAGACCGATACACGGTATGCCGACGACCGTAAACTCGACGACCAGCGCGTCGCCGGTCTTGCCGTCGGGATAGTCGCCCGGCGCAGGAATCACCGCGCCGATGCTGCTTTGCGGAAAGGTCTTTGCGTAGAAGCGCGCGGCTTCTTCGGCATCGTGTTCGTACCAGACGCAGATCGTGTTCGTGGTCATCGTGAACGACTCCGTTGTGCCAGTCGGATGTCATCAGTATGGCTGACCGTGCGCCGCGCCTCAAGTTGCGCGTGATGTCCGGCGCGACGGTCAGACCCTGCGACGGTCAGAACTTGTGCCGCAATCCAGGCCGCCCGACGAATTGCCGCTGGCTCGACGCGCTGTCGTCGGCGCCGCCGGT
This sequence comes from Paraburkholderia sp., assembly GCF_028283785.1. GTDB lineage: Bacteria > Pseudomonadota > Gammaproteobacteria > Burkholderiales > Burkholderiaceae > Paraburkholderia. The sequence continues at coordinate 21,289 of NZ_JAPWKB010000006.1, forward strand.
ATAAGCCATGTCCAGCGCGGTTCCGCTGTCGCTGCCGATGGTCCGTTGATAGCTCGCCACCACGTAGACGTCGGTGGGTTTGCTGGAACGATCCCGTCCACGCATCGCATGCGCTGCACACGCGTCACGTCAAACCTGCGCGAGTCCACCATCGACGAACAGTTCGGTGCCGGTGATATAGCTGGCATCGTCCGACGCGAGGAACGACACGGCTTTGGCGATTTCGTCCGGCGTGCCGACGCGTCCTAACGGCGTCGTTTTCGACACTTCGTTGCTGTATGCGTCGATCTGCTCGTCGGTCATCTTGAGTTCCGACTTGTACGCGGGTGTCACCACGACGCCGGGCGCAACCACGTTCACGCGGATATCACGGCCTTTGAGGTCCGATGCCCAGGTGCGTGTGAACGAACGCAGCGCCGCCTTGGTCGCCGCGTAGACGCCGAATGCGGGCGTGCCCTGAATCGCGGTGATCGAGCCGGTAATCACGATCGCGCTGCCTGCGGCCATCAAGGGCAACGCCGCTTGCACCGTGAACAACGTGCCCTTCATATTGATACCGACGTACTTGTCGAATTGCGCTTCCGTGATGCTGCCGAGCGGCGCGAACTCGCCGCCGCCCGCGTTGGCGAACAGAATGTCGATCTTCCTGTCGGTCGCCGACACGGTGTCGATCACATTCTGAAGATCGGCCGACGACGAAATATCGCTACGGATCGCGCGTGCGCCATGTCCAATTTCCTCGACCGCGGCGTCCAGTTCGGCCTGACGCCGTCCGGTGATAAACACCGTTGCGCCTTCGCGGGCAAGCCGTTTGGCGGTGGCAAGGCCGATCCCCGTGCTGCCGCCGGTGATCAGCGCAAGCTTGCCGGCGTGTTTGGTGGCGTGAATGTTCGAGTAGAGAGAGGAAGTCATCGCTGTGTCCTTTAAGGTGGTGTGTCAGTTCCACAAGCGTAGATAAATTCGCCTCAGAGATAAATATGGTATTCGTGGTTTCTTTATCCGCCGTTGTGGATAATGTCGATGGACGACCCGTTCGTCGATCGGGACCAACTGGAACAGGAACGAACTCATCTCATGGACCATTTGCAGGCCATCCGAATTTTTGCGCGCGTCGTCGAGACAGGTGGCTTCGGGCGGGCGGCGCTGTCGCTGCAGATGCCGAATGCCACCGTGAGCAAGTGGGTGAAGTCGCTGGAAGACCATCTCGGCGTGAAGTTGCTGGAGCGCAGCACGCGGCGGGTCAGCGTGACGACGGATGGCGCTGCGTACTATGAGCGCACCCGCCATCTACTTAGCGAACTGGACGATATCGAAGCCACGATCGGGCGCGGCCAGACCAATCCGCGCGGGGCGTTGCGGATCGATACCGGCGGATCGACTGCGAGCGGCATCATCATTCCCGCGTTGCCGGCGTTCTGCGAGCGCTATCCGGACATTCAGCTGCAGCTCAGCGTGACTGACCGCACCGTCGATCTGATCGCGGAAAATATCGACTGCGCGATCCGGAGTTCGGCCGACGATCCCGCGCTGGTGGCACGTTGCATCGGCACGCTCGCGTGGACCACCTGCGCCACGCCTGCGTATCTGGACAGGTTCGGCACGCCCGCGCACCCGAACGAGATCGTCGACAAGAACATGCCTGTGGTCGGGTATTTTTCCGCGAGCACCGGGCTCACGCATCCGCTCGTGTTTTGCCGGGGCGACGAGACGATCACGCTCGACCGCGTGCGCAACGACGTGCTCGTCAGCGAAAGCAATGCGCACCTCGCGACGGCGCTCAGCGGTCTGGGACTCGTGCACACGCTGGATTTCATGGTGCGTCCATCTATCCGGCAGAAAAAGCTCGTGCCGGTTCTCGCCGCGTGGCGGCGCGCGCCGCTCGATGTGTACGTCGCCTATCCGCCAAGCCGGCGCTACAGCACGAAGGTCAGCGTGTTCGTCGAATGGGTGAGCACGTTGTTCGCGTCGGCCTGAGTCTGAGTCGGGGCCGGCAGGCCCGCGCAATGCTCAAACCAGCGCTTTCATCACCGTTTTGAGAATGCCGATGATCGGCACCTGCATCGCTGCGACGATCAGAAACGGCAAGACGGCGGGCAGCGCGATACTTGCGATCCCCAGCTTGCCGATCACGCTGCGCCTCATCTGCTGGACTGCCTGATAGACCGCCTGAACGTCGGCGACGGGTCCAAGCTCGGGCGCGTCGAGCAGTGCCTCGTCGCCGATCTCCTCGCCGAGAATCCAGCGCCGGTGAACCAGGCGTCCATGACGCCCGCAGAGGCTTCCGTAGTCGAACAATGCGTCGCGCTTCACGCGTCCCAGCAGCTTGCCGAGCGGAAAAAAGGGTGCAAGGAAAACGACGCAGACCAGCACGACGACCACGAGCATCTCGCCCTTGATGTCGTTGATGCTGACGCCGTGATACGCGATGTCGTGCGCGAACGACGCAGCGACGACCGCGGAAACCGCGAGCGCGACCGGGCTGAACATGAACGTTATACGCTCGACGAAACCCAGGCCGCCCGCCCGGTCCGGATGCGTGGGCACGATCGAAAGTGGAAACTTCGCAATCCGGTAGAACAGGATGAACGCGACGACGACACGCCACAACCACCCGAGCAGCAGCGCGGTGAAGAGCGGGCGCACCACCAGCACCAGCCACCATCCGCCGAAGGTCATCGCGTCGTCGGATGTGCCGGGATCGGGCAGCCGCGATGTATCGCCGAGTTCGTGCCATATCGCGCCCGCAGTCGCCCACGCAATCGCGACGCTGAAAATGAAAACCCACGGCAATACCTTGTCGCGCAGGTTCGCGACGCCCGCGATCAAGGAGGCGAAGCGGGGAATGTCGTCGGGACGCACGAGCCCGGCGCTGACGAAATAGCGGAGAAACCGGGGGAGGGTTTGTTGCGCAACGGCTTCCGCGACCACCAGCAACGGAATTGCGATCAGGCAGCGGACATGCACGGCGAAATGTCCGAGCAGCGCCTGTTCGTCGGCGGTGTCCATGGCGCGATGGGTGAGCAACGCCCAGACGGCGAGCGGCAGCCACGTCACCATCGCGAACAGGATCGCCCGGCGCATCGTGCCCATGCCGGTGGCGGGAATCAGGCCGACACGGCGCTGGATGTGAAACGGGACGTCGTCGCGCACCAGTGACATTTCGATGCGTGCAAGCGGGTCGCTCGCGGCGTCCGTGTGGTTCGGCGACGTGTCGGCCTGCTGTCCGGATTCGCTCATGGTCGTCCTGTTCGGTCGGTGTCAAGGCGTGCCGTGATTCGGGAACTGCAGCGGCCGCTTCCGGTGCCGCGTCGCGTTTGAAACGCGGTGTCGTGTGAACAATACTTCGCCGGGTCAGACAATGACAAGCGATTTGACTGGCATCGGTCGCTTTACAAAAGGCGACAAGAGCGGTGGGGGCCTGCCGTTGGATGTTGGCGGCCATACGGCAGGTAACGCATCAGACGCCCGGATGCTGTCGCCTAGCTGGATTGGCAGACGAAGACGAGGTCGTATGAATCGAACAGATCGGGACTGGCGCCGGTCGCCTTGCTTGCCTGCGCGATCGCCCGGTCGAGCGCGCGATTATCGAGCGATTCCACGAGAAGCAGTCCTGCGAATTCACCTTCCGAACTTCTCCGCATCGACTTTTCCTGCGTGGCAATCGCTGTCGCGTCGTTTTTCACCGCCATGATCTGCGCGTTCACAACCCAGTCTTCTTTCGCGAGCGCATCGACGATCGCCTGCCCTTGCAGGGCCGTCAGGCATTCCGGTAATGCGTCTTCAAATCGTGCGATGGCGAGGTGACCGCCGTGTCCGTCCGGGTTCGCACCTTGGGCGAGGATGGTTCCGCCGCCTCGGCGAAACTGCTCGAGCGTCGGCATGATCCGGCGTGTCCATGCTGTCGGGTTATTCAACCGCTCCAGATAGCCAGAACTCGCCATCACGTCCGCGCTGTCGAGTTCGTACAGAATCATGTACTCAGAGGGGCGACTGTTGCGTCGCTTGAAGACTCGCCCTGACCGAAAACCCGGTACGCCGACACGTTCAAAAATGTGCTCCCGGGTGAGCCAATGCATGTAGTCGGTTTCCGATTCGGCAGCGATCGTGCTCCAGATCGCGAGTAGGCCCGTATTTTCGTTGTTCATGCGTGTTCGCTCCATCTACTGTCGAGTGCTTTGAGGCCGTGCTTCTTCCAGTGCAATGCGAAGGCACGGCGCGAGGTCAGTAAGTCGCCTGCCCGGAGACAGGGTGATGCTCACCGGTGATCTCGGCCGCCGAGTCGAGGCGGTTCATGTCGATGCCGGCGGTCTCCGGTCCGATGGCAATCATGCAGAACGACAGAATGTTTAGCGCGCCGACCAGTGCGACGAGTGGCCACGGGGAGCCGTTGGCAAGGTGCAACAACCACGCAGCGACCACCGGAATCGGCCCGCCAGCAAACAGGCTTGCGCCGGTGAATGCAAGGGCCGAACCGGAATAGCGAACATTGGTTGGGAACGCCTCAGCGAACGCTACCGGTTGAATCCCCGTCTGGACCTGCGTGAATGCCATGAAAAGCCCCATGGCTATCGCCATCGGTACGAAGCTTCGAGTCGCCAGGATCTGAAAATAGAACAGCATGATCACAAAGGTCGCGGCGGACGCGAACAGCAATGCGCGCTTACGGCCAATCCGGTCACTCAGCAGACCACCGAAGATCGAACCTGCGATGGCACACGCATTGGCGATCATCAGCAACATGAAGCCAGTCTGCTTCGGCACGCCGAGCGTATTGGTCAGATAGCTCAACGTGAACACGACTGCAAGATAGAAAAGGGCGGTCGGTCCGCAGAAGAACAGCATCATGCGAATGATCGTCTTGTAGTGAAGACGGAACGCATCCCTTAAGGGGCTTCCAACCTTGGCAACAGCGGACTGCTGCATCTTGACGAAGGCCGGCGTCTCGGCCACGCGCAGCCGGATGTATATGCCGACGAACACCAGCACGAAGCTCAGCACAAACGGAATTCGCCAGCCATAGCTGATGAAAGCGCTCGCGCTCATCGTTGAAGACAGTAGCAGAAGCACCGCGTTAGCCACTATCTGGCTTAGCGGCGCGCACATGCCGATCAGCCCGGAGTATTTGCCTCGGCGGTCTGCTGGAGCATGCTCTAGTGCCATCAGTTGGCCACCCGTCGATTCGCCGCCAAGTGCGAAGCCCTGAATGATACGGAGAATAACCAGCAGCAGAGGCGCATAAACACCAATCTGCGCATACGTCGGCATCAAACCCATCAGCACCGACGTCAGACCCATCACCGACACCGTGCCGAGCATGAGATTGCGGCGTCCAATCTTGTCGCCGAAGTATCCGCAGATGATCGCACCGAGTGGACGCGCGGCCAGTCCGACGCTGAATGTGGCCAACGAGGCAAGCATGGCGGAACTCGAATCCATCGCCGGGAAGAACAACTTTGGTAACACAGTGGCTGCGACTGATCCGTAAAGCGTGAAGTCAAACCATTCAAGCGCAGTGCCAAGCGTGGCAGCGCTTACTGCCCGGTTCGCCATCGACTGTGACGAAGGTTGCTCTGAAACATGGTTCATGCGTGTCTCCTGCTGTCTAAAAAGAGTCTGTGCCGCTCTTGCGTCAATCGCTTATTTTGATTTCTATTACTAACTATATGGTGTGAAGCATGGGCGAAATTTCAATTCGCCATGTCACTACATCAGGTCACGAACGGATAACATCCCGCATTGGACGCTTCGCCCTAGCGCTCAGCGCGTGCTGTGCGGTGGGTGCCTTGCAGCGCTTGCTTAAGCATGGGTGACACACCGCTTGCATCGGACAATTCAGTCGCCGTCGCCATGAGCGCCGGAGCAAGCTCTTTCATTCTTTCTTCTGTCAACCGTGACATCGGTCCTGCGATGATGAGGATTGCGCGCACGTCGCCATTGCTCATATGCACAGGCGAAGCCATAGAACTCATGGCCGGTAGAAACATATCTTGCGTCGTTGCGTACCCGTTCTTGCACGCAAGCTCGATCATAGGAAGTAGCGCTTTGAACGTGGTCGGAGCAAGCGGACCAAAGTCTGATGGCATGCCAAAGCCCTGTTTCGACACAAGCCGGATCGCATCTTCTTCGCTCTTGCCAGCGAGCCAGATCATTCCCGCTGCGCTGCATGAAAGCGTTACCGCCCGGCCCATCTCAGGGTCGTAGCGGATACCTTGTCGCGCGCCTTGCGCCTTGGCGACATAGATCAGTTGCTCGCCGTCGACGATTGCAAGCCGGACCAATTCCCCCGAGGTAGTCGCAAGTCGTTCCAGAATGGGTTGGGCGACGTCGACGACCCCGCCTGCGCTGAGAAATCGCAGTCCCAGCGATGGAAGTTTCATCGTCAGCGAAAATTCGCCGCGCCGCTCGTCTTTGCGCACGTAACCCTGCTCGACCAGATCCGCAAGAAGGCGATGCGTCGCGCTGACCGGCATTTCGAGCTTGGCGGAAAGTTCGGAAAGCGTTTTGCCTTCTGGCGCACTGGCGAGTTCTTCCAGTACACGGAGGATGCGATCAGCTACAGCGCTCATGATGATTCCCGACTTGAGTCATTCGACGTTCGAGTCATGATATTGGAAAGTCTTTCCAAAAAGCAAACACTTTTCGAAATGCTCGATGGGGCTCAATTCTTCCCGGGAAAAATGGGGAAATCGTTACGAAAGATCGCCAGATTGGAGACAGGCCCGAACAGTCCACCAAATCGCCCGAAACGAACGAGCACCGTGGATCGTCACTCCGCCCAACCGGTTATACAATGATCGCAAACTTGGATAAAATGTCTAGCATGCGGAAAAAGTCATTGAAGCCGAACCCGGAACACGAAAACCTGATCGATCAGGTCCGGCAGATCGCACAAGGCCTCGGCGAAACCTTCGCGCCCTTCTGCGAGGTCGTGGTGCACGACCTGCGCACGCCGACGCACGCGATTCTCGAGATTCACAACAGCCTGTCCGGACGAGCGGTCGGCGATCCGACGACGGAACTCGGCCTTGCGCGCATCGCGGACAACGCCTATCCGCAAGTGCTCGCCAACTACGCGAACCAGTTTCCCGATGGACGGCGCGCGAAAAGCACGTCGGTCGGCATCAAGGATTCGGCGGGCAACTACGTCGCGGCGCTGTGCCTGAACGTGGATGTAACGCTGTTTCGCGGCATCCAGAATATGCTCGACCAGTTCTGCACGGCCGGCGGCCCGGCGATGAAGGAGACGCTCGACCCGACCCACGCGGAAGCGATCCGCGAGCGCATCGACCGTTATGCGACCGGCCTCGCCACGACGCCGCAAGCACTCAAAACCGAGCAGCGCCGCGCGCTGATGCAAAGCCTGAAAGACGCCGGTTATCTGGAAGTGCGTCGATCGATGGAAGTCATCGCGCAGCATCTGGGCGTGTCCCGCGCCACCGTCTACAACGACACGAAGTAAGCCGGATCGACTCGTTCGCCGTCTATTTCCGCTGATTTGACATTTTGTCTCGATATATACAAAATGTCTTAAAACGCACTCATACTGGGGTCAATCGTCCAATGAATACACTGACACTTCCCACTTTCGACGACGTCGTCGCCGCTGCGGCGCGTATCGAAGGACACGCGCATCGCACGCCCGTGATGACGTCGCGAACCGTCAACGAGGCCTTCGGCGCCGAGGTTTTCTTCAAATGCGAGAACCTGCAACGGATCGGCGCATTCAAGTTTCGCGGCGCGTTCAACGCATTGTCGAAGTTCGATGCGGCGCAGCGACGGGCCGGCGTGGTGGCGTTCTCGTCCGGCAATCACGCGCAGGCCATTGCGCTGTCGGCAAAGCTGCTGGAGATGCCCGCAACCATCGTGATGCCGCACGACGCACCGGCGGCGAAGGTCGCAGCGACGTGCGGTTATGGCGCGAACGTGGTGATCTACGACCGTTATAAGGACGATCGCGAGCAGATCGGACGCGATCTCGCCGACAAGCACGGCTTGACCCTGATCCCGCCTTACGACCATCCCGATGTGATCGCCGGGCAGGGCACGGCCGCGAAAGAACTGTTCGACGAAGTCGGGCCGCTGGATGCGTTCTTCGTGCAACTGGGCGGGGGCGGTTTGCTGTCCGGCTCGGCGTTGTCCACGCGCGCGCTGTCGCCGGATTGCCGCTTGTACGGCGTCGAGCCGGAAGCGGGCAACGACGGCCAGCAATCGTTCCGCACGGGAGCCATCGTGCATATCGACACGCCTAAAACGATCGCTGACGGCGCGCAGACACAGCATCTCGGCCATTACACGTTTCCGGTCATCCGTCGTGACGTCGACGATGTGCTGACCGCCAGCGACGCGGAACTGGTCGATTGCATGGGCTTTTTTGCGTCGCGGATGAAACTGCTGGTCGAACCGACCGGTTGCCTCGCGTTCGCGGCCGCGCGCCAGATGAAAGCGCAACTCCAGGGCAAGCGGATCGGCGTGATGATCAGCGGCGGCAACGTCGATCTCGCGCGCTTCAGCGAGTTGCTGGCAAACGCGGCGACCGCTGGGTGAGCGGATCGGTGCTGCGGGTGCTGCGGGTGCGGCACGCGCGCCGGTTGCGTGTCGCGCGGCGATTCGCGCGGGCGTGCCGGAGTGCGTCCGCTTGAATAGATAAAATTTATACTTCCATAAAAATACCAAACTTTTTTTATTTGTCACGGGTTCGTATAGTCACGGTCATCTCGCAGAAGAACAAAGCGTCCGATAACCTTCGACCACGACCCGAATGAAAACCTTCCACAAGCTTATCCCCCTTGCGCTGCTCGGCGCATTCGCGACCCACGCATCCGCGCAAAGCAGCGTCACGCTGTACGGCCTGATCTCCGCCGGTGTCGGCTACGCGACCAATCAGAGCGGCAAGAATGCATGGCAGGCGCTGTCGGGAACCAACCAGAATCCGCGTTGGGGTTTGAAGGGCAAGGAAGATCTCGGCGGTGGCCTGAGCGCCATTTTCCAGCTGGAAAATGGCTTCAACGTGATGACCGGCACCGCGTCGCAAAACGGCCGCGAATTCGGGCGTCAGGCGTATGTCGGTTTGTCGGACAAGCATTACGGCACGTTGACGATGGGTCGTCAGTACGACGCGATTCACGACTATCTCGGCCCGGTGATTATCGCCAGCAACGGCGTGAATATCGGCGACAACGACAACGGCTATAACGACATCCGGGTGCAGAACTCGGTCAAGTACGTGAGCCCCGATTACCGCGGCCTCAAGGCAACCGCGCAATACGGCTTCAGCAACGCGACCGGTTTCAACGACAACAACGCGTATAGCTTCGGCGTGGGTTACGAACACGGCCCATTGCGCTGGAGCGCGGTGTATGCGCAATACAACCACCCGTATAGCAGCACCAATCAGGACGGCGCGATCTCGAACGACTACGCTTCGTCGCTGCTGATTTTCGACAAGAGCGCGACCAGCGCAGCCGCTTATGCGAAGAAGCAGCGCATTGCCGGCACGGGCGGTTTCTATACGGTCGGACACGCACAATTCGCTGCGCTGTTTACCGACGTCCACTACGACTACCTCGACAATTCGCATCTGCACTTGCAGAACTACGGCATCAACGTCGTCTATACGGTGACGCCGTCGTTCCTGCTCGGTGCCGCATACGGCTACACCAGCGGCAAGTACGACGTGATCAACAAAGACCCGAAGTGGCATCAGGTCAACTTGCAGGCCGACTACTTCCTGTCGAAACGCACCGACGTCGCGCTGACGGTGATCGTCCAGCAGGCCGCCGGCGATGCCGACCACGCGCAGATCTTTGCGTACAGCCGTTCGACGAGCAATCGTCAGATGATCGCCACGCTTGGCATGCGCCACCTCTTCTAATATGAACAAGAACAGCACTCAGACGCGCCGCACGTTTCTCAAGACCTCGGCGGCGCTTGCCACCGGCACGCTGTTTCCACTCAGGAGCTTTGCGATGAACGAACGCCGTACCGTCATCATCGATTGCGATCCGGGTCAGGACGACGCCATCGCCATTCTGTTCGCGCTCGGCGCGAAAGACCGGCTCGACGTGCGCGCGATTACCGCCGTGGCGGGCAACGTGCCGCTCAGCCTGACCGAACGCAACGCCCGGATCATTCGTGACTGGGCGGGTCGCACCAAAACGCTGCCGGTCTATGCAGGCTGTCCGCGTCCGTTGATGCGCGAACTGATTACCGCCGCGAACGTGCACGGCAATACAGGCCTCGAAGGCGTGCAATTGCACGATCCGCTCGCACCTGTCGCGCCTCAGCATGCAGTCGCGTATCTGATCGACACGCTCAGCGCGGCAGCGCCGAAGAGTGTGACGATCTGCGCACTCGGCCCGTTGACCAACCTCGCGACTGCGTTGACCGAAGCGCCGCAGATTCGCGACCGTTTGCGCGAAATCGTGATGATGGGCGGCGCGTTTTTCGAGCGCGGCAATATCACGCCCGCTGCGGAATTCAATATCTACGTCGATCCGCAAGCTGCGCAGATCGTGTTTTCGAGCGGCGTGCCGATCGTCGTGTTGCCGCGCGACGTCGCGGTGAAAGCACCGATCACGCCCGCGCGCATCGAGCCTTTCCGCGCGATCGGCAACCGGTGCGGCGCGGTCGTCGCCGACATCATGGCTGCGGAAGTGGCCTATAACAAAGGCCGTCGCGGTGTCGAGGACGCGCCGATGTACGACCCGTCGGCAGCGGGTTATCTGGTCGATCCGTCGATGTTCAAGGGGCGTCTGGTGAATGTCGTCGTCGAGACGACGGGACAATGGACGCTCGGCGAAACCGTGGTGGACTGGAACGGCCGCAGCGGACGCGCGCCGAATGCGACGTGGATCACCGAAGTGGATGCGGACGCGTTTTACGCCGCACTTCACGCGAGTATTTCGACGCTGCCTTAAGCGTGATTTAAAGCGTCGCTTTAAGCGGCTCGCGCGTCGGATTGTTCAGATATGGGTCGTAATCCAGTCTCGACAGGTTCGCACGTGCGGGCCGCGATCGTCGCCGGCGAGCGAAATCAGCGCGACCGAGCGCGTGACGCGCGGCTTCTCCAGACGTAGCGCGATCAGTTCCGGGTCGTGCAGATGCATCGTGTAGAGACTCGGCAGCACGGCGATGGCGAGTCCGTTACGCGCGAGCGCGTAGAGCGGTTCGGTGTATTCCATCCGGTAGGTCACGTTGAGCCGCAGGTTCTCCGCGCCACCGGTGCGCTGCAAGGTGTCGCTGACACTGCCGCGCACGAACACACCGAGTTCGCGTCCGACGAGCTTCGCCCACGGCACGGACTTGCGTGTCGCGAGCGGATCGTCGCGCCGCAATACGACGACGATTTCGTCTTCGAACAGCGCGTCGTAGCGCAGCAGTCCGTCGTTCTCGTCCGGTTCATGCACGCCGACGCCGAGATCCGCGACGCCTTCGCGTACCGCATCGATCAACGCGCTGTTCGGCAGATCGGTCAGCGTGAAGCGCAACGCGGGATGCCGCTCGCGCAACGTGCTGAGCGCGGGCAGCAGGCGTCCCGCGGCGGACGGGATGAACGAGATACGCACGGTTTGCACGCGCTCGCTGAAGGTGCGGGTCATGTCGTCGAACGTGCCGCGTGCCTGGTTCAGCAGACGCTCGGCGAGCGGCAGGATGCTGGCGCCCGCAGCCGTCAGCGTCAACCGATGCGCGGAGCGCGCGAACAGCGGGCCGCCCAGCAGAAACTCGATCTGCCGGATCGACGCCGTCAGCGCCGGTTGCGTCAGCGACAGCGACTGTGCGGCCTGCGTGAAGCTGCGCGCATGGGCGAGCACGACGAAGTACTGGACTTGCCGCAAGGTGAGCGCGGGCAACAGGGACGATCGATCGGTCGACATGGTGCGTGGCGAGTGGAATTGGACGCAATGCGCCGCAGTATAAAGCGGTGCGGCACACCGGATACAGGGATTAAATAAATCATGGCAAGCATGGACAAGGGAAGCGCGATGTCATCTTCAGAACCCGCTCTCGCTCAGGCGAACGGTGGCTGGCTCGAACGGCGCTTCGCGTTGAGCGCACGCAAAACCACGGTGCGCATCGAAGCGCTCGCGGGTATCACGTCGTTTCTGGCCGCAGCGTATCTGCTGGTCGTGATTCCGTCGTTGCTCGCGACGGGCGGCATGGATCGCGGCGCAGCGACCACCGCAACCATCGTCGTGTTCGTATTGAGCACGGTGTTGATGGGCTTGTATGCAAACCTGCCGTTTATCGTCGGACCGGGAATCGGCGGTTCGGTGATTCTCGGCGTGACGCTGGCCGCTACCGAACACGTCGCGTGGCAGACCGGACTCGGCATTGCCTTTATCTCCGGCGTGCTGTTCCTGATTCTCACGCTGATCGGCGCGCGCAGTCTCGTCGTACAGTTGATCCCCGCACAGATCAAGCTCGGACTCGGCGCGTCGATCGGCCTGTTTATCGCGGTACTGGGTTTTCGCAATGCGGGCATGGTCATCGCCAATGCAAAGACCAACGCGCTTGCGCTGGGCGATTTCTCACGACCGGGCACGCTGGTCGCGCTGATCGGACTGGGCGCCGCCGTCGCGTTGCAAGGGCGAAAAGTGCCGGGCGCGATCCTGTGGGCGATCCTGATCGCAGCGGGCGCAGGCGTGCCGCTGGGCGTTACGCATCTGCCCGCTTCGTTCATGACGTGGCCGCATAGCATCGCACCGATCGCATTCAAACTCGATATCGGCAGCGCGCTGACCGTCGCGGCCGTGCCGTATCTGTTCGTGTTTTTCGCCGCCGAATTCTTCTCGACCCTCGGTACGACGCTCGCGGTCGGCGCCAAAGCGAATCTGCTCGACGAAAACGCGAATCTGCCGAATATCAACCGGCCGTTCCTGGTCGATTCGATCGCAGCGACGCTCGGGCCGGTGTTCGGTATTCCGGCACTGACCGCGCTGGTCGAGTCGGCTGCGGGCGTGGAAGCAGGCGGCCGCAGCGGCCTGTCGTCGCTCGCGGCGGCGGCGATGTTCGCACTGATGCTGCTGTTCGTGCCGGTTGCGTTGGCCATTCCGAAAGAAGCGACTGCGCCCGCGTTGATCCTGATCGGACTGTCGATGTTCAGCACGATCCGTCACACGCATTTCGACGATTTCACCGATTCACTGCCGGTGTTGTCGATGGTATTGCTGACGCTGATGTCGAACAGTTTCGGCACCGGTATCGCGGGTGGTCTGCTGTGTTACGTGCTGGTCAAACTGCTGGCCGGCCGGATTCGCGAAGTGCCGTGGGGTTTGATCGTGCTGGCGATTCCGCTTGGCTACTACTTCTGGACCGTGGTGAAACCGCACTGAGCGTGCGCATTCGAACTGTATTCCCTGCATCTGCTTTGGCACTGCCCATAACGAGACTGACATGAACGAGACACCCGGCAACGTTCCCGCATCGCGCACGGGCGTAGTGATTACGCCCGCACATCGCGCCTTTTTCCAAGGCATTCCGAAGGTGGAACTGCATTGCCATCTGCTTGGCGCCGTGCGTCGCGAGACCTTTATCGCGCTTGCCGAGCGCACGCGCGCGCCGATCGAACGCGACGAAATCGAGGCGTTCTACACGCGCGGCGAAAAGCCGGTTGGCGTATTGCGGATTCTGCGCGCACTCGACCAATACCTGCTCACCGATGCCGCCGATCTGCATCGGCTCACGTACGAATATCTCGAAGACGCGGCCGCGCATAACGTGCGGCATAGCGAGTTCTTCTGGAATCCGACCGGCACGGTGCGCGTATCGAAGATCGCCTATCCGGATGCGCAAGCGGCGATCGTCGCGGCGATTCGCGATGCGTCGCATGACTTCGGGATTAGCGCACGACTGATTCCGAGTATCGACCGCGAAGCCGACCCGGACGAGGCGGTTGAAATGGTGGAGTGGATGAAGGCTCATCGCGCGGACGAAGTCGCGGGTATCGGCATCGATTACCGCGAGAACGATCGTCCGCCCGAGTTGTTCTGGAAGGCCTATCGTAACGCCCGCAATGCCGGCTTCCGGACGACCGCGCATGCGGGTGAGTTCGGTATGCCGTGGCGCAACGTCGAGACCGCTGTGGACCTGCTACAGGTGGATCGCGTGGATCACGGTTATACGATCGTCGACAACCCGGAACTCGCAGCGCGCTATGCGGAACGCGGCATTGTCTTTACCGTCGTGCCGACTAACTCGTATTACTTGCGCACACTGCCGCCGGAACAATGGGCCGAGCTTCATCCGATGCGACGGATGCCGTCGCTGGGCTTGCGCATTCATCCGAATACCGACGATCCGACGCTGCACAAAGTGAATCCGAGCGAGGCGTGGGCGCTGATGTTCGATCACTTCGGGTTCGGCGTGGACGACTTGCGACAGTTCATGCTGAACGGTGTCGAGGGTGCGTGGGTCGATGATGCGACTAAAGCGGAGTGGCGCGCGAATTGGGTTGGGGCGTTTGATGCGTTGGCTGGGGGGATTGCGGAGAAGTAACGTAGTACCGCGATAAAGCGGCGTCGTGATACGCGCGACGCCGCCGCTCGACTTCAGCTACTGCAAATCCGGATGCTGCCGCGCAAGATCCGCAAACCATTCCGAAAATGCACGCACGCGCGAACTCAGTCCGCGACGATGCGGATAGATCAACGACAGCGACGTCGTTGGAATCGTGTATTGCGTCAATATCTCGACAAGCTCGCCTCGTTCGATCAATTCCGACACCATGAAACGCGACGGCTGGATGATGCCGTGGCCGAGTGCGCCTGCGGTGATGTAGGTCGCACCGTCGTTGACTGACAGCACGCCGGTCAGCGGGAGTCGCTGCGTCTCGCCATCCGCGATGAACTCGAACGGAAACGTCTTTCCCGTGCGCGACGATACATAGTTAACCGTATTGTGTTCGCGCAGATCGTCTATCGTGGCAGGCGTGCCGTGCGTGTCCAGATACGCGGGCGACGCGCACGTCGTGAGCCGCGCATTGCCGATCGCGCGCGCCACCATGCTCGATTCTTCAACCGGTCCCATCCGGATCACGCAATCGACGCCATCCTGAATCAGATCGATATTTCTATCCGCGAGACCGAGGCGAACCTGTATGTGCGGATACTTCTGATAGAAGTCCGCAAGCGCGGGCAGAAGAAGTGCGCGCGCTAAAGTGCCCGACGTATCGATCCGGATCGTTCCCGTCGGGTTCTGCAACTTGTTCGATAACGATGCATCGGCGTCTGCGATCTCCCCGAGAATCTGCACGCAACGCTCATAGTAAAGCGCACCGTCTTCCGTCACACTCACCTGGCGCGTCGTGCGATTGAGCAACCGCACGCCCACATGCAACTCCAGCGCCTGCACGAGATTACTCACCGAGCCACGCGGCAAATCCATCAGCTCGGCAGCTTTCGAGAAGCTGTTCGTCTCCACGACGCGCGTGAAGACTTCCATCGCCTGTAGGCGGTCCATACGAAGTTCCGTTATCTGTGGTTGATGTCGCGCCGGGACGCACTGCGCGCACGCGTGCACTCAGTCGGGTCCTGTCGCGCATTTCGCCACTATTCTAACCGCACCCATTTCCGCCCCTTACGCACTTCGCTCGCCGCCTGGCATCGACCGGCAGCGCGCCGTCACGTCCGCGCGTTCACGCAAAGTGTTATCGCCGCGATTGCAAATGACTTGATAAATGCTATATACGCGTCGACGGAATTGGAAATAAAAAGCGTTTGGAAATAAATTCGTCATCGGTTATATCGCACGCGCGTGATTGGCCACTAAACCAATGACTTACAGTTTGCTAACCGTCAATTGTTCCGCCACGTATGGCGTATTCCGCCATTTCTAACGCATGACACGCGCGCTCAAGCGCGTCGGCGCTAGCGCGGCATGCTTCCTTGATCGATTCCGCCAATAGCATGGTCAAATCGGACGACTAATAATAAGAATGAGATTCCGGCGAATATGATGCACCGCAGAAAAGCCAATTTCGCATTAACGCCGGGGGCCAGCGGTATGGAATATGCAGCCGATTTAACAAGGAAAGCAATTCACTTAATCATGGGCGGAAGCATCGGGGTGACGCGCCGCCGACGACAAGTCGTCGTTCTTCTTATCGAAGGCTTTTCGCTGATTCATATGGGGCGTCTAGCTGAAATCTTCAATCTCGCGAATCGGGCGAACCGTCAGGATGCGGGCGTCCGCGAGTACTACGATCTGTTGTTGGTGTCTGCAAAAGGCGGTGCTATGCGCTCGTCGTCAGGTGTGCTGATCTGGACCGATGCGGTCGAGGCGCACTACGCCAAGGACGTGCATGCACTGTTCGTGCTCGGCGGCGCGGGAATGCCGGCAGAGCGCGATGAGCGTTTGCTTGCGTGGCTGCGCCATGCGCATCCGCACACCAAAGTCGTGCAGGGCGTAGGCGGTGGACACAAGATTCTTGAGCTGGCAGGTCTGGCCCGTAAAGACGTTTCGAGTGTCGAAATGCCTGCGGGTATTGCGCTTTCGCGTTCGGCTGCGCGTGCGTCGTCCTCGGAGGCGGGTGAAGACGATGCGCTAGCGAGTGCCTTGTCAGTGGTCAAGCGCGATTGCGGCTATGAAACGGCACGTGAAGTCGCAGAAGATTTGCTGCCGACATCGTCGCATCAGTTTGCGCGTTCGGTATTCGATTCGCGTGAAGCGCGCGCCAGCGATCTGATTCGTGCCGCAGCGCATCAACTGCGCATCGGTAGCGAGAACCGTATTTCGATTGCGGACGCTGCGCAATCCGCGGCAATGAGCGAGCGCAATTTTCTGCGTCGCTTCAAGCAGGAAATTGGCGTGACGCCGACTGAATTCGTATTGCGCGTTCGGCTTGAGAAAGCGTGCTACATGCTGGTCGATACCGATCTTCCCGCGGACAAGATTGCGCGTCGTACCGGCTTGGGGAGTGGCGATCGTCTGGCAAAACTGTTCCGTCAGCATCTGTCGATGTCGCCGACCGAATACCGCAATCTCGAACGCGGCCGACTCGCCGATAACGGTACGCCGGGTAGCGATGTCGTCAAGCGTGTGCGCCGTTCCGTCTCGTAACGCATAGCAATACTGACTGCTGGACCCGCGTAGTTTCGCGATTCAACTGCTAGTCACCCTGTCAATAGCTTGAGCATCGACGCCTGTTCGGGGCTGGTCGATAGATCTAGTTTTGTTTCGTTGATGACCCGCATTACAAACCGCTGGATTGGGTCAATCGAGCGAAATGTCTTGTGTGTATCGGGCTGAGGAATCCTAAATGGAAAAGATACTGCCAAGAATTGTCGATATCGGATTGATTGTGTCCGGTGCATTTATTCCCTTTTTAATTCATTCGTCCGGCGAGGTTCATTCGCATATTTTCGACGGATCGCTTGTCGCATTCGCGGCGGCGCTTGCTTTATCGGTATTTCCTGCTTGCGGCATTTATGAAACGGCGAGGAAGCGATCGCCGTTTTATCAGATCGGTCGAACCGCGATTGCATGGATCGTGGTTCAGGGCGGCAGCACGTTGCTTCTTTACGCACTTCGGCGCGGCGAAATCCTGTCGAGTCTGTGGTTTGTCTACTGGACCATTACCAGTGGGATCGGTTTGCTGATTTTCCGTGCGGTCACGCTGGCGATTTTCGAACTGATCGAACGGGCCGGTCGTCAGGTTCAGGCCGCGACGATCGACCAGGTCAATCAATACGGACGCTCGGTCGCGCGCTCGATGACGGCGTCGGGTTGGGCCCGCAACGTCGTCAAGCGTGGTTTCGACCTGTTCGCTGCGTCGTGTCTGATCCTGATGCTCTCGCCAGTACTGATCGCGCTCGCGGTTCTCGTCAAACGCGATGGCGGTCCGGCGATGTTCGGTCACACGCGCATCGGCCGTAACGGCGAGAAGTTCAAGTGCCTGAAGTTCCGCTCGATGGTGATGAATGCGGACGTGGTGCTAAAGGCATTGCTCGAAAGTGATCCCGAAGCACGTGCGGAGTGGGAACGCGAATTCAAGCTGAAGGACGACGTTCGCATCACGCCGATCGGACGCATCTTGCGACGCACGAGTCTCGACGAGTTGCCGCAACTCTTCAACGTGGTCAAGGGCGAGATGAGCCTGGTCGGACCGCGACCGATCGTGCAGCAAGAGCTGGAGCGCTACGGCGACAACGTCAGCTACTACCTGATGGCGAAACCGGGCATGACGGGCTTGTGGCAGGTGAGCGGCCGCAACGATACGGACTACGCGACCCGCGTGTCGCTCGACGTCTCGTACGTGAAGGAATGGTCGCTGCGCCGCGACATGAGCATTCTGCTGAAGACAGTGAGCGTGGTTTTTCGCGGTTCCGGCGCGTATTGAGCGCGGGTGCCGAGCGGCGTTCGCATGCGGAATGCGAACGCCGGAGCAGGCGATGTGAGCAGGTCAAACAAAAACATATAACGAGGTTTTGAATGAATACGTTGGAACAATACAGTCGGGCCGATTTTCTTCGGCCCTTCCGGAAGAGTCGTTTGCGGCGGTTGATCGCCGTTGCACCGCTTTGTGCGGCGCTAGGCGCCTGCGGCGTCGCGCCGGGGATGCGGATGCACCAACCGGCAACCATCCCGCTGGAGAGCGGTAAAACGCCCGACAGCAACGTTCAGCTGCAAGTACCGATCACGGATATCAACCTTGCGCTGATCGCACGACTGAACCAGAGTGAACGCGACGCGCAACCGAGCTGGTCGGATCTGACGGCGACGCCCGGCGCCTATTCGGTCGGACCGGGCGACGTGCTGCAGGTTACCGTGTGGGATCACCCGGAACTGGCGGCGGCGCTCGGCGCGCAGTCGATGACGGGCACCCGTACCGCCGACGCACCGGCAGGCTTCGTCGTCGATCAGGACGGCACGTTGCAATTCCCGTACGTGGGGCGCATGCATGTCGCCGGGCTTCAAACCCAGCAGATTCAGGCGCAACTGACGAAAGTGCTGGCTAAAACGTTTCAGGACCCGCAGGTCACGGTTCGCATGGCGTCGTTTCGCGCCAAACAGGTGTTTATCGAAGGCGAGGTGCATACGCCCGGATCGCAACCGATCAACGATATTCCGATGACCTTGTACGACGCGGTCAGTCGCGCGGGCGGTTTCGATTCGAGCGCGGACCAGAGTCGCGTCGTACTGGTACGCGGCGGCGTTCAACGGGAACTCGACCTCACCGAGATGACCGCGAAAGGCATGAGCCCGTCGCGCATCATTCTTAAAGACGGCGATTTGCTGCGCGTTCCCGCGCGCGACGAAAGCGGTGTGTTCGTAATGGGCGAGGTGAACAAGCCCGTGACAGCGCTACCGATGCGCAGCGGCAAGCTGACCCTGAGCGATGCACTGTCGCAAGCGGGCAGCCTCAGCAACACCACCGCAGATGCCGCGCAACTCTATGTGATTCGCGGCAATACGACTTCGGTTCCAGAAGTTTTTCATCTAGACGCAAGCTCGCCGGTTGCCATGGTGCTTGCCAATCAATTCGATCTCCAACCTAAAGACATCGTCTATGTAGACGGCAATGGTCTTGTGCGCTTTAGCCGCGTGCTTAGCCTGTTGCTTCCCGCGATCAATGCAGGCCTGACCGCAGCCATCGTCACCAAATGATCGGGAACATTCTCGTCGTGTGCGAAGGCAACGTCTGTCGTAGTCCGATGGCGGCGGCCTTGCTTGCCGTTGCGCTGCCGGGACGGTCGGTGGCGTCGGCTGGCTTTAATGCGCTGGTGGGCGTGCCCGCAATGCAGTTCGCGCAGGAAGTGATGCGCACGCGCGGCTTGCAACTCGACGCGCATCGTGGCCGCCAGCTGAGCCGGGCTGCCTGCGTGGAAGCGGACCTGATTCTGGTGATGGACCGGATTCAACGAACGCTTCTCGAAGAACAGTATCCGTTCGCACGCGGGAAGATTTTTCGTCTTGGTGAATACAAGAACTTCGACATTCACGACCCTTATCGTCAACCGCGGTTCGTATTCGAGCGCTGTGCGCGGCTCATCGAACTTGGCGTAGGTGACTGGCTTGAGCGGTTACGGCGTGTTTAAGCCGGTCCGCACTCAGTGTCGTGTCGACAACATGGAACCGAATTGCATTCATGAACCTAAAGAACCCCAACGTGCAGCAGCCTGATGAAGCTGCGGGAGATGGCGATTTCGTCGCCATTCTGGATATCCTGATGGAAAGCAGGTGGACGATCGTCGCTATCGTCTTCGTCTTTCTCTTACTCGGCACCGCTTATGCAATTCTAGCTAAGCCAGTGTACGAAGCGGACATCATGGTTCAGGTCGAAGACAGCCCTGACACGTCCGCGGCGAAGAGCCTGCTCGGTGACGTGTCATCGTTGTTCGACGTGAAGTCGTCGGCTGCCGCGGAGTCGCAGATTCTTGCGTCGCGGCTGGTCGTTTCGCGTGCGGTGGACCAGCTCAATCTGTTTATCGACGCGAAGCCGAAGCGGTTCCCGTTGATTGGAAACTGGATCGCCGCGAGAAGCGACGGTCTGTCGGCGCCCGGCTTTCTGGGCTTTGGCGGCTATACGTGGGGCACCGAAACGATCGATGTGCCGCAGTTCGACGTGCCGGTCGCTTACGAAGGCGACGCTTTCAAGCTGACGATGCTAAATGGCAATCGCTATAGCGTGAGCGGCGGCGATTTCGACACGCCGGTAGAAGGCACGATCGGAACCGTCGAGCATTTCCATAGCGCAAAAGGGCTCATCGAGTTGCGCGTCGCGGCGATTTCCGCACGCCCGGGCGCGGTGTTTCGTCTGATACGCAATTCGCGTCTGCAAACCATCGAAGCACTGCAAGACCATCTGAACGTTCAGGAGAAGATCAAGCAGTCCGACGTCGTGGTGGCAAGCCTGCGCGATACCGATCCGCAACTGGTCGCTGCTGCGTTGAATGAAGTCGGTGCGCAGTACATCCGCCAGAACATCGAACGCAAATCGGCGGAGGCTGCGCAATCGCTCGATTTTCTCAATGGCCAGTTGCCCAAGCTGAAAGATCAATTGACCGATGCCGAGGCGCGTCTGACGAAGATGCGCGACGAGCATGGAACCGTGGATCTGACTGAAGAGGCCAAGCTCGCGCTCGCGCAAACCGCCGATGCGAAGACCCGTTTGCTCGAATTGCAAGAGAAGCGCCAGGAGTTGCTGACGCACTTCACCGGCAAGCATCCGAGCATCGCCGCAATCGATCAGCAGATTGCAGCGCTTGGCAGCTATCGCGAGTCGGCCGAGGCGCAGATTCATCGCTTGCCGGATCTTCAGCAGGATGCCGTGAGAATGATGCTGGACGTCAAGGTCAGTACCGATCTCTATACCGCGTTGCTCGACAACATGCAGCAATTGCAACTCGTGCGTGCGGGCAAGGTCGGCAATGTGCGACTCGTCGATACGGCGGCTGTGCCGGAGATTCCGGTTCGTCCGAAGAAGCCGCTGGTGGTGTTTGCCTCGTTGCTATTGGGTGTGCTGGTGGGTTGCGGTGCGGTGATCGCACGTTCGATCCTGTTCAAGGGCATTTCCGATCCCGCCGACATCGAACGCCGTCTGGGTCTGAGCGTCTACGCGACTGTACCGTTGAGTGAGCAACAAAAAGCACTCGCGGAGAAAGCGGCGCGCAAGGAGCACGCACTGTCGCTGCTTGCGGTGTCGTCGCCGGGTGAGCCTGCGGTCGAAAGTCTGCGCAGCTTGCGTACCGCATTGCAGTTCGCGATGCTCGAAGCGAAGAACAACGTGGTGGTCATCGCGGGTCCGGCGCCGGGCGTGGGCAAGACCTTTGTGTCGGCCAACCTTGCTGCCGTGCTGGCGATGGCGGGCAAGCGCGTGCTGCTGCTGGACGGCGACATTCGAAAGGGCCGTTTGAACGAGTACCTCGGTTTTTCGCGGACGGGCGGCTTCTCCGAACTGATTGCGGGGACGTCGGAGTTGCGTGACGTGATCCATCGCGACGTGATCGAAGGGTTGGACTTTATCTCGACAGGCGCGATCCCGAAGAATCCTTCGGAGCTTTTGCTCAATTCGCGCGTACCGATGTTGATCGAGCAACTATCGCGAGACTACGACATCGTGATCATCGACTCGTCGCCGGTTCTGGCCGTCACCGACACCGGCATTCTCGCGACGCTGGCCGGCACGGCATTTCTCGTCGCGTTCGCGGGCATCACCAAACTCGGCGAGATCAGCGAGTCCGTCAAACGACTCACGCAAAACGGCATTCGTTTGAATGGTGTGGTGTTCAACGGCGTGAATCCGCGTCTGGGTCAGTACGGTTACGGCTCGAAGTACGGCGGGTACCGCTACGTTGCCTACGAATACGGCGACAACCATGAAGCGTAGTGATAGCGAGGCTTGAGATGATTCGCGTCAAGGATTCGGTGGTGTCGATGGCTGGTGTGGTGACGGGTCAGATTGCGCTGTTTCTCTGCATCTCGTTGATCGGCCGTTTGCGAGGCCCGGAAGCGCTCGGGCAGTTCAACTATCTGCTCGCGCTGGGCACGTTCGCCGGAACCTTGCTCGCGTTTCGTTTCGAACTCGCGTGCGTGACCGACAGTCCACGCCAGTCGTTCAGCGCGTTGGCGAATGTGATGGCGCTGAGTTCGGCGGTGATGATCGTAGCGGTGGTGGCGACATCGGCGAGCGGCCACGCCGATCTCTACGCTGTCGAAGCGTATGCATTTGCGTGCTTTATCCAGCAGGCAACGGGTTCGTATCTGAACAGTCTTCGACGCTATGGATGGATCGCGGCAAGTCGCGTCGTGGTGAACGGATCGTTTCTCGTGAGTCTCGTGGTCGCAAATCTGAATCATGCAATCGGTCTGGTCGATGTATTCGAAACCTACACGATCGTGAATTGTGCGGTGTCGGCGGTAATGCTGGTTGCGGTGGTCGTGCACGGACGGCGACATGACTATCCGTTCAACCTGTCGCGACACTTCTTCTTCGAGAACGCACGGTTTGCAAAGTACATCTTGCCTTCGACGTTATGCGGATCGGTTCTTACGTATTCGCTCGCGATCATCATTCCGCGCTGGTTCGACGCAGAAAGTGCCGGGTATTTCGCGGCCGCTTACCGGCTCGGATTCTTTCCGGTATCACTGATCGGTCAAAGCCTCGGCGGTGTATTTCGTCGCGATGCGATTGGTGCAATTGCGCGAGACGACGCGGATACGGCTTTGCCTAAAGTATTTGTCGCGTATGCGAAATCGCTGGCAATTCTCGGCCTGTTCTACGCGGTATGCGGCGGATTGCTATTCGCGCCTCTCGTTCAGATTTTCTTTGGCGGTCGCTGGCATGGTGCAAGCACGTTTTTCTACGACCTGATTCCGCTCTTTGCATTCCAGATGATTTACGTACCGTTGTCGCAGATTTTCCTGGCAACCCGCGAGCAGCGCATCGATTTCGCTTTCCAGTTGACGTGCGGCGTGGTGTTGATCGGTGTGTTGTCGGCCGCGAAAGCAATGAATCTCAGCGTTCAGTCGAGCGTGCAGATGTTTTCGCTTGCAGGTGCGGCTTTGATGATTTTGGGTGTCACGCTGACGTACAGAGTGATGAGTGTCAACGCAATCCGCCTGCGTGCGGTCGCGTGAAAGGCTTAGATTGCTTGAGGGAGCGCTTGCAATGATTGTGATCGTAATTGATTCGATGGAACGCTATTACTTTGTCAAACGGCTTGTGAGAGCCGTGCGATCGGAGTTCAGGTTCTTGTTCCTGACAAGTGAGCCTGTTGCACATCTGGGCCTTAAAGCGATGGGCTATAAGTCCATCTATCTGAATCGCAACACACCGTATCGGGCGGCTTTCGACGGACTCGCCGACACGACACCTTACGACTCGGCCATTGAAGTCCTGAACGGGCAGATTAGCGTCGAGCGTGCAAAGCTCGATTCGGCGGCGGTATTCGGCATGGTGTCGGCCATCTTCCGGCGCCATAAGGTGTCGCGCTGTCTGATGTGGAACGGCCAGCAACTGATTTGCCGAACGATCAGCCATGTGTGCGCGATCTTCGGCGTGCCGACCCGTTTTGTCGAACTGTCGAATTTGCCGGACAAGCTGTTCGTCGACAGCATGGGTGTGAACGCGTTGTCTTCGATCAGCCGCGAGCCGGCCTTGATCGACCGCTTGCCGATGCCGAGCGAAGACGACCATAAAAAATGGTTGCGTCAGTACGAGCAGTACAAGTTGCGGCCCTTGCCGCAGTCGCAAACCTCGTACAAGCGCAAGTTCGTTTCGGCGATCAACTACGGATTGAAGTTTTCGACGCGCGGTGTTGGACGCAAGGCGATCGATACGGTCAAGGCGACCAATGGCGCGACGGTGCCTCGCGAGGCGAAGGCGCTGACAGCGGATGACCTCGCGTACCGGCAGTTCGTCTTTCTGCCATTGCAAGTGTCGGGCGATACGCAGATCAAGCTGCATTCGGATGTGGGAAATATTGAAGCGATCCAGATTGCGTTCGAGTATGCGTCGAATGCGAGCTCCGAATTGATCGTGAAAATTCATCCAGCCGAAAATGATACGAGCGTGATCGAGGAAATCGTCCGGCTTCGCGAGGTTTACCACTTCGACATTGCGACGTCGCCCACCGTCGAACTGATCAAGTATGCGGACTCGGTGGTGACGATCAATTCGACCGTCGGCCTGGAAGCACTGCTTTACGGAAAGAAGGTGGTCTCGCTTGGCCGGTGCTTCTACAAAGAGTTCGACCGTAATCGCTTGATGAAATACATCCACGGTTTTCTGGTGGACGGCATCGACTACTTCGGTGCGGGCGATATTCCCGCCAAAGCAGCGAGAAAGGTTCTCGCGGTACAGAGCTAGACGATGACTGTGACGTTGAAAGAAACCGCACGGGCGATTGCGGAAGATTATCGCTGCAATGCATTTCTCAAGCCGCGTTGCGTGGTGATCTTCTACCGTATCGCGAACTATCTTGCGTGCCGAAGCCGTTTGACCTTGCTGCTTGGGGCGCCGGTGATCCTGCTCTATATCTTCGTTAGCGAATGGATCATGGGCATCGAAATACCGGTTAAGACACGCATTGGAAAGGGGCTCACGGTGTATCACGGCATGGGTCTGGTGATTAACGGCTTTTGCACGATCGGCGACTACTGCGTCTTCCGTCATGGCGTGACGATCGGAAATACGATCCGCTCGGATGGCACGAATAGCGGCGTTCCCGTGATCGGTGATCGCGTCGAGTTCGGCGCGCACAGTGTCGCGCTGGGCGATATCCATATTGGTGATGGCGCGCGCATTGGTGCCGGCGCTGTTCTGTTGAGCGATGTTCCCGAAGGCGGTGTCGCGGTCGGTGTTCCAGCTCGCGTTCTAGAACGAGGTCGTTAAGACGATGAAAGTGTTCATTCTCCATCCGGGTAAAGCAAACTACCCGGAGATATCCGCCTATTCGGGCTTTCTGACCGCGCATGGTTTCGAAGTGTTCGACGGCGATAGCGCGGTGTACGCGAACTTCCAGTACAAACGCGAGTGCGTACTGTGGTGCATCATGGGTTTCTACCCGTCGCATGCAGGTGAGCGTCTGGTCATCCACGACTACCGCTCGCTCTCGCTGGGCAAGCTGGCATTCGTGAAGGATGGCATCAAGCGCGTACTCAATGCGCGCTCGAACGTACGCATTTTCCAGAATGAACGGATGCGCGAGGCAATGGGCTTTCGCGACAGCATTCCTTCGCTATTGCTGCCTATGGGCGTGCCCGACTGGATCTTCAATATCCGCGACGACGACACGAAAGCGACGCCATCCGGAAAGTTTTGCTATATCGGCGAGATGAGTCGCGAGCGCGGCTTCGACAAAGTACTGGCGGCCTATCGTGACGCAGCCAAAAAGCCGACTGACACATTGGTGCTGGTCGGCAATCCGGAGCGCGAGATCTATGACGCATTCAAGAATACGCCCGGCATTCAGTTCGTCGGACGCGTGCCGCAGATCGATGCACTGAGAATCGTCCGGCGTTCGGAATATGCGGTCTGCTACTTCCCCTATCACCGGCCGCATTGCTTTCAGACGCCGACCAAGCTGCTGGAATATGCGGCTTTGGGCAAGAAGATCATCTGCAACGACGCACCTTCCAACGTGCATGCATCTGAAGAACTGGGCATTCAGTCGTTCATCACCGGCAAGACGATTTTCGACGACTTGCCGGCAGTTGCGAGAAGCACGGTCTCGGGTAACGATCCCGACAAGCTGAGAGGTCTCGAATGGACGTCCGTGATTGCGCAGTCGGGCGTGATGTCGCATATCCAGGCGGCAATCTCGATGCGCGCCTACGGTTGAACGAATCGGAGCGAAGAACATGAAGATTGTTCAGGTAATGGAGTCGAGCGCGACGGGCACGCTTTCAATGGTGTGTCTGATCGCGAATCGATTTGCGCAGGAAGGGCATGACGTCCACGTCATTTATTCGATTCGCGAGGAAACTCCGCCCGAACTCGGCGCGCTGTTCGACAAGCGGGTGAATCTGCAGCACATCCAGATGAAGGACGTCCCGCTGTTGCCGGCGCTTGGACGCTTGCGAGCGGCGCTCAAAGACATCGAGCCGGACGTCGTTCATTTGCATTCATCGGTAGCGGGATTTTTAGGGCGCATCGCCGTGCTCTTTTCACTGCGTCGCTCGACTGTGCTCTATAGCCCGCACTGCATTTCGTTTATGCGCAAAGACATCTCGTCGCTGAAGAGAGCGGTCTTCGTCGCCCTGGAATGGATGGCAACAGTACGAAAATGTCTCTATGTTGCGTGCTCGGAAAGCGAGGGAAGGGCTGTCCGGGCGTATCTCCGGCAACCGGTGGTGGTGGTCGAAAACGCCGTGGGCGATATGCGGCCCGCAGAAGAAACGCCGGCATGTACCACGGCGAGCGGCTCCCGCTGCGTAGTCACCGTCGGCGGCATTCGTCCGCAAAAGAATCCGCAACTCTTTGCGCAGATCGCGCGTGGCGTACGTGCAGCCGGCGTGCGCTTCATCTGGATTGGCGATGGCGATCCCGCGCTAAAAGATGAATTGACGCGTGCGGGTGTCGAAGTGACCGGATGGCTGGCGCGCGACGAGGTCAGCCGGCGGCTCGCGCAGGCTCACGTCTACCTGTCCACGTCGTCGTGGGAAGGCATGCCGGTGTCGGTTATCGAGGCGATGCTCGCCGATCTGCCCGTGGTCGTGTCGGCGTGTGCGGGCAATGTGGATATCGTGCGAAACGCGCAGACCGGATCGCTATTCACGACTTCCGGCGAGGCGATCGACGCGATCAATTCGCTGCTGGCCGACAACGGATTGCGTGCGGCATTCGCGTCCGAGGCGCGCAGAGAGGCGCAAGAGCGTTTCTGCGAAGCCCGTTTCTTTGAGCAACTGACACCGTTTTACCAACAGAATGCCGCGGACTTACGCGGTGCGATAAGCGCGCATCGCGCGCCGAACTGAATACGACTAGAAGATCAGGAGAATCCCATGAACATTACTATCGCGCCGAAGGTCACCGTCGGCAACACGCTCCCGTTCGTGCTGTTCGGCGGGCTGAATGTACTCGAAAGCCTCGACTTCACGCTGGATGTCTGCGCGACGTATGTATCGGTAACGGAGAAGCTGAATATTCCGTTCGTGTTCAAGGCATCGTTCGACAAGGCGAATCGCTCGTCGGTGAGTTCGTATCGTGGTGTGGGACTCGATGACGGTCTCGAGATCCTTCAAGCGGTGAAGTCGCGTTTTGGCGTTCCGGTGATTACCGACGTGCACGAGATCGAGCAGGCGGCACCGGTCGCCGAAGTTGCGGACGTGCTTCAGATTCCGGCGTTTCTCGCGCGCCAGACGGACCTCGTGGTCGCGATCGCGAAGACGGGTAAGGTCGTGAACGTGAAGAAGCCGCAGTTTATGAGCCCGGGGCAAATGAAGCATGTAGTCAAGAAGTGCAACGAGGTTGGTAACACACAAGTGATTCTGTGCGAGCGCGGCAGCTCGTTCGGATACGACAACCTGGTTGTCGATATGTTGGGATTTCGCCAGATGAGCGAAGTCAGCGATGGATGTCCGGTGATTTTCGACGTGACGCATAGCTTGCAATGCCGCGATCCGCTTGGCGAAGCATCGGGCGGGCGCCGCAAGCAGGTACTCGATCTTGCGCGATGCGGGATGGCAGCAGGCCTGGCCGGTCTGTTCCTCGAAGCGCATCCGGACCCGGACAACGCACGCTGCGATGGTCCGAGCGCGTTGCCGTTGCGGATGCTGGAGAGCTTTCTTGCACAGGTCAAGGCAATCGACGACCTGGTCAAAAGCATGCCGGTACTCGACATCCGATGAGCACGGCCGACACGAAACCGGGGATTCAACTCGTGCTCTTCGACGTCGATGGCGTGCTGACCGACGGCCGTTTGCATATGACGGGCCACGGCGAATTCATGAAGAGCTTTCACGCGAAAGACGGTGTCGCGATTGCATTGCTGCGAGCGCATGGCGTTCGAAGCGGGATTCTGTCCGGCAAGCATAGCGATGCGTTGCAGTATCGGGCGGAGTCGCTGGGCATGGATGTGCTCTCCACCGGCCGCCACGACAAACGCGT
Organism: Paraburkholderia sp.; assembly: GCF_028283785.1. GTDB lineage: Bacteria > Pseudomonadota > Gammaproteobacteria > Burkholderiales > Burkholderiaceae > Paraburkholderia. Next base: position 49,835 of record NZ_JAPWKB010000006.1, read on the forward strand.
CGCATACGAGCAGATCAAGGCGGATCAAGGTCTGCTCGATTGCCAGATCGCCTATGTGGGCGACGACATCAACGATCTTCCCGTGATCGACGTGGTGGGACTGTCGTATGCGCCGGCCGATGCGCATGCACTGGTCCGTCAGCAGGTCGATCACGTGGTCGGTTGCGTCGGCGGCGCGGGGGTGGCGCGAGCGGTTGTCGAGCATCTGTTGCTGCGGTCAGGCTTGTCGATCGACGATATTTACGCGCCTCTGCTTGCGCAATGGAGTCATCACCATGTCGTCCAGTAACCGTTCGCCAGTGCGGGTAGTCATTCCGGCCCGGTACGGATCGACGCGCCTGCCTGGGAAGCCTTTAATCGATCTGGGCGGCCGTCCTATGATCGTTCGGGTCTACGACCGCGTGACGCATGCGCTTCCCGAATCGAGCGTGATCGTCGCCACCGACGATCAACGTATCGTCGATGTGCTTGCCGCACGAGATATTCGGTGCGTGATGACCGATCCTGCGCACGCGTCGGGTACCGATCGGGCCGCGGAAGTCGCACGGCGTTGCGGCTGGCGGGAAGACGATGTCGTGTTGAACGTGCAGGGCGATGAGCCGCTCGTACCCGACGCGTTATTACGGAGTTTCGCGGACTATTGCGCGTCGGCGCAAGCACTGTCCGTCGCGACGGTCGCGAGTCCGGTGTCCGACGTCGCGCTGGTTCGCGATGTGAATATCGTTAAGGTCGTGACGGACCAGATGAATCGCGCGCTCTATTTTTCGCGCGCCGCGATTCCCGTCTGTCGCGACACACGCCAGGACGATCAGGAATTGCCGGTGTTTATGCGACATATCGGCATGTACGCCTATCGCAATGCCGTGCTGCAGACGTTGACGGCAAGCGGGCCTTGCGAAATCGAACGCAGGGAGCAACTCGAACAGTTGCGCGCCCTTTGGCTCGGCGTGCCGATTCTGGTGATGCCCTGGGCGGAAGCGCCGCCGGCAGGCGTCGATACACCCGAGGACGTGGCGCGGGTTTCAAATTTATTCAGGCAGGCAAGCAATGAACGCTCTTAACTATATCGACTCGGCCAGAGAAGTATTCCGTATCGAGTCTCGCGCGCTATCCAATCTGTCCGAACGGCTCGACGACAATTTTGCGGAATCGATCGACTGGATACTGAAATCGACCGGACGTGTGGTTGTCTGCGGAATGGGGAAGTCCGGCATCATTGGACGAAAGATTGCGGCGACCCTGGCGAGCACGGGCACCCCGAGCTTCTTTATGCATCCGGGAGAGGCGTATCACGGCGACCTCGGCATGGTGACGCCAGCGGATACGTTTCTTGCTATTTCGAATTCCGGCGAAACCGATGAAGTCGTCAAGCTGATTCCGTTTCTGCGGAGTAATCGCAACTATCTCGTCGCATTGACGGGTAACGCGAAATCGACGCTTGCCAAAGCCGCGCATCGACACCTCGATATCAGTGTCGAACAGGAAGCGTGTCCGCTGCAACTCGCGCCTACGTCGTCTACGACTGCCGCGTTGGCGATGGGCGATGCACTCGCGATCACGTTGATGAAGGCACGCGGCTTTCAACCGGAGAACTTCGCGCGCTTCCATCCGGGCGGCTCGCTGGGACGTCGGCTGCTGTGCAAGGTCGAAGATGAAATGGTGCGCGTGAAGCTGCCGTTTCTAGCGGAAGACGCGCCGATGATCGAGGTATTGCAGACGATGACGCGTGGCCGCCTTGGCCTCGCGATCGTACGACGCGAAGCGGGCTGGGGATTGATTACCGATGGCGATATCCGTCGCGCAATCGAGACGCACGGCGACACGCTATTTCAAAAGGCGGCGCTGGAGTTGATGTCGAACGATCCGGCGATGGTGCCGGTTGGGACGCGCGTGGAAGACGCGTTGATCCTGATGGCGGATAGACGGATCAATGCGCTGCTGGTGTTCGATGGTGAGGATGTGGTGGGGGTGTTGAAGAAGTAATGCTTTAGCGATTCGCTCGCTGTGATTTCACGGCGAGCGAATCTGAGTGCTTAGACTTTGCTTGCGTTATACGCCCCGCCCACACAGAAACGGCGAATACATCTCGATCGCAGCCTGAATCGGCGCATGGTGCCCATACGCGAGCGTCGATACCGTCAGCAGCGACGCAACCGCCAAAGGCCTGAGTTTAGCTGGCAAAACAGGTGCGTTTTTCCACCGTACATAGAAAAGCGTCACCAGCGATCCGACGCCCCAGCCGGCAATAACTTCCGATACCGTATGCGCATCGTCGAAGACCCGTGCGGTGCCGATCACGGCCGCCAGCGCGAGTCCCATTGCGAGGGCAACGCGCGGTTGCCGGTTAGCATTCGCGGGCAAGCACAACATCAGTGCCATCGGCCAAACGGCTGACGCGAGCATGGTATGTCCGCTGATCACGCGAAAGTCGATTGCACGAATCTGCACGCCGCAGCCGGCGTACAGAATTTTCGTGACGCCGACCATCAATGCACCGGCGGCAAGCAGCATCAGCCACGAGGTGGCCGAACGCCAGCCAAGCAACGACATGGCAAGCCAGACAGCGCAGGTCACGGCGAGCGGCATGGTGAGAGCCGCGTCGCCCAGGTTGCTAAGCGCAGACCACATCTGAAATCCTCTTTCTCTGCAAGACGTGGCCCCCGTTGGCCAATCTTATAGGTGTGTTTCGGCAACCCGCGACTGAAGATACTGCTCGAAGTCAGCCGCAACCTCAGGATGACGTAATGCGAACTCGACGGTCGCCTTCAGATAACCGAGTTTGCTGCCGCAATCGAAACGCGTACCGTCGTACCGGTATGCGAGCACCTGCTCATCGGTCAGCAAGGCCTGCAACGCGTCGGTCAGTTGCAACTCGCCGCCGCTGCCAGGTCGCAACGCGCGAAGGTGCTTGAAAATGCGCGGCTTGAGCACGTAACGACCCACGACGCCGAAATGGGACGGCGCGTTTGCGGGTTCTGGCTTTTCAATGATACCGGACAGCTTGAAAATATTATCTTCCCACTGCTTGCCGTCGATCACGCCATACGACTTCGAGTCTTCCGGCGCGATCTCTTCTACGCCGAGCACCGACGTGTGGTAGTGATCGAATACGTCGATCATCTGACGCAGAACGGGCGGCTTTCCATAAAGCAGGTCGTCGGCAAGAATGACGGCGAACGGGCTGTCGCCAACCAGTTTTTCCGCGCACAGCACGGCATGACCCAAGCCTAACGCCTCTGCCTGGCGGACATAAAAACAATCGACATGGCTCGGCTTGATGTTGCGGACCAGCGACAGCAGCTTTTCTTTTCCGCGCGCTTCGAGTTCGGCTTCGATCTCATACGACTTGTCGAAATGATCTTCGATCGCACGCTTGCTGCGTCCCGTGACGAAAATCATTTCTGTGATGCCCGCTGCAATGGCTTCTTCCACTGCATATTGAATCAGCGGTTTATCCACGACCGGAAGCATTTCCTTTGGACTCGCTTTGGTCGCAGGCAGAAAACGGGTGCCGAGGCCGGCAACGGGAAATACGGCTTTCGTCACTTTAAGCATGGGAGGTCAGTACCATAGCGGGATTGTCTTGCGCTGATCGGAATGAAAAAGGACCTGCCCGCACAACGTAACCGACGGGCAGGCTAAACCGAGGTTTCAAAGGGTCCGCCGTTGGGGACGGCCCAAGGACAGTATCGACGTCAATGCATCAGGCTGGTGAATATGTGTCGGATCACGCTTAGCTATTGACCGAACGGTACAACAATGCGCTTTTACGGATCACACCGGCTGTTCAAATGCGATGTTTCGTCGTCGGGCAAGCACTAAAAAATAAATGCGAGCGCATCGATTTGGCGGAATTAATCAAGAGTTTGTCACGGATTGGCAGTCGCTAAAGACTACGCTTCAGGGGTTGGTCGAAGAACCAGCTCAAACCACGCGCAAAAAAGGTAGCAGATGCGGATATCGCTTCCGGACAAGAAAGACATTGACCTCCGATCGGGAACCATCATGGCAGAGAAGAAAGACATCCTCGATGCGATCTTCGAATTCAATAAGTCCTATCTGCTGCTTGCCCAGCGAATGCTCAAGAACGACCGCGAGCAGGGCAAGCGGATGCTGGGTGTGTCCGACTCGATGGCAAATCGCATTATGTCGCTGACGGTGGCGGAGATCGAGGCGCTGTCGGACAGCTCGGATCTGGTTTGCCAGTTGCGCGCGGAGAACGCCCCGGGCCGCGCGTGACGCGGCCGGGTTGCCTACTGTGGATCTAATCACGTTTTTGACGGAATCATGCATGACCAGCAAAGGCACGATACTGGTGACCGGCGGTGCGGGCTTTATCGGCTCGCACACGTGTGTTGAATTGCTCGATGGTGGCTACGACGTAGTGGTTGTCGACAATCTGATCAATAGCAATCGCGAATCGCTGAAGCGCGTCGAACGGATCACCGGCAAGACCGTGCCGTTTTATCAGGCCGACGCAACGGATGCGAACGCGTTGCAACGCATTTTCGACGCGCATCCGATTACAGGCGCCATTCACTTCGCGGCGCTCAAGGCCGTGGGCGAATCGGTGCAAAAACCGGTCGAGTACTATCGGAACAACGTCGGTAGTCTGCTTGCACTGCTCGACGTGATGCGCTCACGCAACGTCAGGCAATTCGTGTTCAGTTCGTCGGCGACGGTGTATGGCGTGCCCGAAAGCTCGCCGATCGACGAATCGTTCCCGTTGTCCGCAACCAATCCGTACGGTCAGTCGAAGCTGATTGCCGAGCAGATTTTGCGCGACGTCGAAATAGCGGACCCGTCGTGGCGCATCGCGACGCTACGCTACTTCAATCCGGTCGGCGCACATGAGAGCGGCTTGATTGGCGAGGATCCGACAGGCGTGCCGAACAACCTGATGCCGTACGTCGCACAGGTTGCAGTGGGAAAACTCGAAAAGTTGCGGGTGTTCGGCGACGACTATCCGACGCCGGACGGCACGGGTGTACGCGACTACATTCACGTCGTCGATCTGGCGCGCGGCCATCTGCTTGCACTGAACGCACTCGCGAAACACGACGCGAGTTTCGTCGTGAATCTGGGCACCGGACAAGGGTATAGCGTGCTGGACGTGGTGCGGTCTTTCGAACGTGCATCGGGCAAGGCGATTCCATATGAATTCGCACCGCCGCGGCCGGGCGATATCGCGCAATGTTTTGCGAATCCGGCTGCGGCTGAACGTGTGCTTGGATGGCGCGCTGCATTCGGCATCGAGCGGATGTGTGCGGACCACTGGCGCTGGCAGTCGATGAATCCGCGTGGTTTCGAAGCGTAGAAAACACGACTCAACGCCGCTCTATCGTGGAGCGCGCGTTGAGTTGCAGAACAGCAGGTGCAGAACAACAGGATTGATGCAGCGCCTCTCGCTTAAGCGTTGCTTTGTGGACCGTGCTGGCGCGTGCGGTACTCGGTCGGCGTGGTGGAAAGATGCTTGCGAAACAGTTTCGAGAGACGACCGCCACTGCCGATGCCGCAACGCCGTGCGATCTTGTCGACGGGCAGGTTGGTCTCGATCAGCAGGCGGCAGCTCATGTCGAGCCGCATATAAAGTAGATAGTCCGACGGCGTAACGCCCATTTCGCTTTTGAAGCGACGCAAGAAATTACGCTCGCTCATGGTCGCGACTTGTGCGGCTTCATCGATCGACACGGTGCGGTCCACATTCGCTTCCAGCCACTTTGCCGAGGCCAGAATCTTCTCGCTGACATGCGCGGTGGAACTGGTGCGAACCAGTGCGCTGAATTGCGTTTCCTCTTGCGGCACGATGGAGTCGGCCAACTGTTGCGCGAGATCCGGTCCGAGATCTTCTTCGACGATACGCAGTGCAGTCCGCAACGGGCTTAGCGAATCACCATACGGTTTGGGCGGGAACGCCTGGCGTGCTGCACCATCGTGTTGCATGAAGCTATTGTTCGCTTGCGAAAAGCCCGCGGCCTCAAGCAACAGTCGGCCCTCAGCGATGGGATGAACGATCTCGCTAAGCGGATATGCACCACGCAGCCATACCAGCAGACGGTCGTCGCGAAACGCTTGATGCGCGCCCGCACCGCCCGCAATAAACAGCGCGTGCGGGTTATGGATATGTCGACGCGACTCGACGCTCTCTGTCCACACGAACACTGACGACGAACTCGCAATGCGTCCGCCCGATGCCGACAGCAGAGACACCTCGTAGTGCGTACTGCTGATGTGACCGGCGTCGTTCAACGCATTCGCCGATTGAAAGATCTCGATGATGGACGCGGCGTCGGGTAACGCAAAGCCGTTGAACAGCGCGATATCGATATGTTTGACGTTGCCGATTTGTGGCAAAACGACTGATTGACGTGCATTTTGTTGCTGCACACTGCAAAGAAACGTCATCGTACTTCCCCGGTAATAGTGTGACTCGCTTAGGCTCTCTCCTAGCCGTTTATTGTTTTGACTTGATGCTACATGCGTATCTCGCGCGTCATTAACTGGTGTCTGAATACGCCAACATGTTGGCCGAAGCGGTCTAAATTCTTGGGCTAAGCCGACGGGCTGGCATGTCCTCGTTTTAGCAGGATTGAAACATCGCGTAAGTGCTCGGGATGACTAAAAGATGCTAGGTATGTGAGACGTTGACAAAGAAAATGCATAAAGACGTGGTTGCGTCTTGATCTAAGCCTTAGCCGGCTACGTGGTTCATGTCCGCAAGGGCGGCGATCTTATAGCCGCTTTACCAGAAGCGCCAATGTTATTTAAGATTAATTGGCGCAAACGTTTTACGAAGACAAAGTGCAAGTGCAGAGACCGGGCAATTAAAAATTCAAGCGTGTTCCCGATCGACGGCTAATGCCGAGAGCCGAAGTGTGCTAGAACTTTCGCAAGCCTTTAACGCTGCCGGATCGGTCCGATCTGTTTTGATGGTAGGGTCGTGCTGTGACGTTCAGCTTGGGCGCTGAAGTGCATAACGGGCGGAGAAAACACGCCGTCGTGTGCCAGGCATTCAGTCCTGGACTCTAACCGGAATCATGCATCACCGACGGATATTAAGCATATCGCGTTGCGCGACGATGACTATACCGTCAGTCTCACACTCCAATATTAATCGTGGGGAGTGCTTTTTCGGTGTGCGGAGCAGGAGTTCCGAAAGCCTCGCAGCGCTGCTGCAAACGCACGCGCGCCCGATAGGGCGCGCACGGTGCAGCGGGCACGCCCGTTTTTAGAGTGCTTTCACTACTACTGCAGATGCTTGCGACACAGCCATGCTATTGCGCAGCGGACGGCCGAATGCCGGCACGTCTATTTCGAAGACATCGCCGTCAGTCGTCGTGACGCCGTTTGCGCAACTGAGAATAGGTGCACCAAAGAAGTACGCATGCAAATCGCCCGGACGACGGAACATGTCGTAGCGAAAGTGGTAGTGCTCGAGATTGCGAACCGAGTGCGACATGTTGCTCTCGCCGCTGAGGAACTCGCCTTCCCAGATCGGTGCGCCGTCGCGTACGACGCGCACACTGCCTTTGAGATCTTGAGGGAGCGGACCCAGCAACAACTCCGGACCGAACGAGCACGGGCGCAGCTTGGAGTGCGCGAGGTATAGATAGTTGAGTGCTTCGGTGACTTGATCCGAGAACTCGTTGCCGATCGCAAAGCCGATACGAAATGGCGTACCGTCTTCCGCGATGATGTAGAAGCCGACTACCTCGGCTTCTTCTCCGCCTGCGAGTGCGAACGAAGGCGACGGAAGCGGTACTTCCGGAGGCACTACGCAAGTGCCGACGCCTTTGAAGAACCACTCGGGTTGCACGCCGATGGCGTCGGCGTCGGGCTTGCCGCCGTCGAGTCCCATGCGGAAGATTTTCATCGAGTCGGTCAGGTCTTCGTCGGCGCCATGCGCGAGCTCGTGCATCTTGTCACGTGCGTCGGCACTGCCGAGATGAGTCAGACCGGTGCCGGTAATCAGGAAGCGCGCAGGCTCCGGATGATCGAGCGGTGCGAGAATGCGCCGCTCGCGAAGGATCGCATCGTAGTCCGCCAGCTCGTCGCCGAGTTGTGCGCGAACGGTCTCATCCAGCGTCGTACCTGCTGCGATTGCGCGATTCGCCAGTTCGTAGACCGTGTGATCGCCGGTTACGACGCGCAACGCGCCGTCGTCGTCGATTGCGCCGACGCGGCGTTCGCCCTGCGAGGTCATGAACTGGATGAGGCGCATCGAAACTCCAATGGTTGATGGGTCGACAGGAATGCCGGTTGGTCTCCTCGCGCTGTGCGAGACCGGCGAATCGTGCGTTCCGTTTAGGCAAGCCGCTCTGGCTGGAATCTGGTTGCGATCCTGAGGATGCAAGATTCTCTATTTGTTCGGCTTGACGGAACGGCGTTCCGTGAATATGATCCAGATTGCCACATCACTTTCTATTGCGCAAGCTTGGCGCGTGCGCGCGCTCGTCCATGCCACCGGAGGTCACTCAGTGACAGAACCAGCCAAAACCGCTGAAAAGACCGCTGACGGCGCGCAAACGCTTCGTAGCGTGAGTCGCGCGCTGGAGGTGTTGTTGACCTTGGGGCGGGGCGATAAAGACGGCATGGCCGTCGCGGAAATCGCAAAGGAAGTGGGTGTATCGAAGAGCACCGCATTCGCGTTGCTCCAGGCGCTGCTCGCACAAAACTTCGTGTCCGATGTGCGGCTCGGTGGCTCGCGTCGCTACAAACTCGGGCTCGCGCTGGTGCCGCTCGGCGATCGCGCGGCAGCCGGCGTTGCGATCTCGCAGCTCGCCACGCCGGTGCTCCAGCAACTGACCGAAGCAACCGGTCTGACATCGCGTCTCGCCATTCTCGACGACGGTTACGCGGTGGCACTCAACCGTGTCGACGGTCCGGGCATCTTTCGTATCGCCACCTCGCTCGGTCAACGCGAATTGCCGCACTGTTCGGCACTTGGCAAGTCGCTGCTCGCACTGTTGCCGCCGGGGCGCGTGCTCAAACTGCTCAAGCGCATCGGCATGCCGCGTCGCACCGAACACACCATCGTCGTGCCGACCGATCTGATGAAGGATCTCGTGCAAGTGGTCGAGCGCGGTTATGCGTTCGACGACGAAGAGGACCATCTCGGCGTGGTCTGCGTGGCCGCGTCCATTAGCGATCGCAATGGCGACGGCGTCGCGGCGATCAGCGTCACGTGCATGAAAAGCGGTCGCTCGCAAGACGACCTGAATGCGTTGGGGCGCACCGTGCGCGACTATGCCGACCGCGTCAGCGCGTTGCTCGGCGCCACCGCAGGCGACTGATACACGCTTTATCGATGTCTGTCCGGACGAGCGCGCCGCTCACGCCGCGCATTGTCTCGCCGCGCTTTTTCCGCCGATTGACACCCTATATATGAATGAATAGTATGGGCATCGCAGAACGTCGTTCGGCCAAGCAGAACAGTAAACGTACTTTGATCGGATGTGGTTAGACATGCGGCGTCTCGCGAACCTTCCGTCGGCGGGTTTCGACTGTGCCGCCGACGCTGGGGATTTTTATGTTCAAGCCGTTTCTCGACCTGTTCAATTTTCAGGGCGTGTCCGATTATCTGCCGGACTTGCTGCGCGGCGCGCTAATCAGTATCGAACTCACCTTATGCGTGATGGTGATCAGTTTGCCATTCGGTCTGGTGCTGTGCCTGATGAAAATCGGCCGTTCCCGATTGCTGGCGACGCTCGCGTCGTTTTATATCGAGGTGATCCGCGGCACGCCCGCGTTGCTTCAGCTTTTTTATATCTATTTCGTGTTGCCGGCATTTGGTGTGCGTTTCGATCCGTTTACGGCGGGTGTAATTGGTCTTTCAATTAATTACTCGGCGTACCTTTCCGAAGTTTATCGCGCCGGTATCGTGTCGGTGCCGAAAGGGCAGATCGAAGCCGCTAAAGCGCTCGGCATGTCACGCGTAAAGATGCTTCGGCTGATTATCCTGCCGCAAGCGATCCGGATCGTCGTACCGCCGCTCGGCAATTATTGTATTTCGCTTTTCAAAGATACCTCGCTTGTGTCAATTGTCACCGTTCGCGAGTTGATCTTCACCGGTCAGATCATCTCATCGACCAATTTTCAATATTTCACGGTATTCACGATCATTGGCGCGATTTATCTGGCATTCTCCTATCCCGGTGCGCTGATCGTCAGATGGCTGGAGCGAAAGATGGCGGTGGGAGCCAAGGCTCGGCGCAATCCCGAAGCAGGAGTCAATGCCCAATGATTCGCCTCGATCACATCAATAAGTATTTTGGACATCACCATGTCCTGAAAGACCTGTCGTTGACCGTCGACGAGGGCGAGGTGGTGTGCGTGATCGGTCCGTCGGGTTCCGGAAAATCGACGATGCTTCGCTGTATCAACAAGATGGAAGATATTGCGGACGGCACGATCTCGATCGAAGGACGGCCGGTATATCGCCATCAGCGGAACGGCAAAACCGTCGTCGATAGCGAAAAGCAGATCGAGGCAATTCGCGCGAAAGTCGGGATGGTGTTTCAGTCGTTCAATCTGTTTCCGCATCTGAGCGTCGAGAAGAACATCACGGTCGGGCCGGTTCACGTATTGAACCTGCCGGCCGCGCAAGCAAAACAGGATGCGCATGCGTTACTCGAGCGCGTCGGGCTCGCGCACAAAGCCGATGCGTATCCGCACGAATTGAGCGGCGGTCAGCAGCAACGGGTCGCAATTGCGCGCGCGCTCGCGATGCGGCCGAAAGTCATGCTGTTCGATGAAGTCACCTCCGCGCTCGATCCCGAACTGGTCGGCGAAGTGCTGCAGGTGATGCGCTCGCTGGCGGCCGACGGCATGACGATGATCGTCGTCACGCATGAAATGGGTTTTGCGCGGGAAGTCGCGGACCGCGTGGTGTTCATGGCCGATGGCCGGATTGTCGAAGAAGGCGCACCGTCGGCGTTATTTCAATCGCCGACACAGGAACGGACCCAGAATTTTCTCCGCTCGGTGATGGTGAGGAATCGGGAGTTGGGTACGGCCGTAATCTAAAGAACCATGAAATATCCACATCTAAACGGGAGTCAACTATGAAATCGTTGGTCGGGGTTTTTGTCGCGCTTGGATTACTGTCGATGTTCGCCCAACCGGCGTTGTCCGCCACGACGGCCGGTATTCCGGGCGTCAGTTTCAACGGCGGCGACGGCTCCTACAAACGCGCGGTTGAAAAAGGCATCACGCTGGTGATCGCGGCGGATCCGCCTTCCACGTTCCAGGACGAAAAGACCAAAGAATTCGACGGCACCGACGTGCGCGTGTTCAAGGAAATCACGAAACGACTCGGCATTAGCAAGGTCACGTGGAATATCGTACCGTTCGACGCGATGATCCCGACGCTGCTCGCCGGTCGCGCGGATGTGATCGTCGACAACCTGCACGAGAACGAAAAGCGCCTCCAGGTCGTGCAATTCACGAGTCCGGCGTACTGGTACGGCTCCGGCATCGCGGTGCCGCGCGGCAATCCGAAGAACATTCACGGCTGGAAGGATTTTGGCGGCAAGACGATCGGCACGCTGCGCGGCACGGTCAATCACCAGTTGCTGGCAGACCGTAAGGACCTGAAGGAACTGAAGCTCTACACGAGCAATGAAGCGGAGTTTTCGGATCTGATCGCAGGACGTATCGACGTCGCGATGGAAGACGACGTGAAAATCGGCCAGTTCCTCAAGCAGCATCCGAACGTGGCGATGGAAATGGTGACGGACTATAAGCCGCTGCCGGAAGAGTACGGCTATGCCCGTTACGCGCTGCGTCCGGCCGACGTCGATCTGAACTACGCGGTGTCGCGTGCGCTGGACGAAATTCGCGCCGATGGCACGCTGTCGCAGATCGTCAAGAACTTCGGCTACACCGACCGCAATCTCTGGTACTTCCCGGTCAAGAACTGATCGTTCTACCCGTTGTATTGCATTACCGGCCGCCTGCCGCGGCCGGTTTCACCGAAGCCGCCACCGCAGGCGTCACCTCGATCCGCCGGAAGATCAGCGCGGACACCAGCGTAATCACGCCGACGCATACGAAGCTCATGCGAAACCCGAGCGCCGCCGATCCCCATTGATCGGAGAACAGGCTGACGAGTCCGCCGCCGATCGACACGCCCAGACCCATCGCCAGCATTTGCACCATCGAAAACAGGCTGTTGCCGCTGCCTGCGTCTTCGTGCGAAAGCCCTTTTAGCGTGACGCTGTTCATCGCCGCGAACTGCATCGAATTGGACGCGCCGAAGATAGCGAGCACGACGATCTCGACTGCGATCGGTGTGCCGCGCGTGATCAATGCAAACGCAACGATCGACGCACCCACGATCAACGTATTCACCAGCAGGAACGTGTCGTAGCCGTAGCGGCGAATCAGCGGCGCGATCGCGCGCTTGGCGATGATGCCGGCAATCGCCGCGGGCAACATCAACAGGCCGGAATGCAGCGGCGTATAGCCGAGTTCGAGTTGCATCAACAGCGGTACGAGAAACGGCACCGCGCTCGATCCAATCCGGCACACCAGATTGCCGATCAGCCCGACGCTGAAATTCGGCTCGCTGAACAACGCGAGTTTGAACAGGGGATTGCGGCGACGCCGTGCATACGGCACGTACGCGAGCGCGGAGGCGAGACCCAACACGAACAGGCCGGCCGACCATGCGCCGCGATGTGCATGGACCGGCGCGTCGACCGCCAGCGAAAACGCGATCATGCACAGCGACACCAGCGCGCAACCGGCCAGATCGAACGGCGGTGCCGCGCTGCCGTTCGAGCGCGGCAGATAGCGCTGCACCGCGAACATTCCAATCACGCCGATCGGCACGTTGATCAGGAAAATCCAGTGCCACGTCGCGGCTTCGACGAACCAGCCGCCGAGCGTCGGTCCGATGATCGGCCCGACCTGTCCCGCGACCGAAATGAGTGCCAGCGCGGACACGTATTGTTCGCCGGTCACGCTGCGCAGCACGGCAAGGCGGCCGATCGGCATCAGCATCGACCCGCCGACGCCTTGCAGCACGCGCGCGATCACCAGTTGCCCCAGGCTGTGCGCGCTTGCGCAGCACAGCGAGCCCAGCACGAAGATCAGGATCGCCGCGAAGTACACGCGGCGTGTGCCGAAACGGTCGGCGAGCCAGCCGGAAGCGGGCGTCAGCATTGCCATCGTCAGCGTGTACGCGACGATGACCGGTTGCATCACCAGCGGCTTGACGCCGAGGCTGTGCGCGATGGAGGGCAGCGCGGTGTTGACGATCGTCGTGTCGAGCGCCTGCATGAAAAAGCCTGCGGCGACGATCCACAACAACGCGGTATGGCTTGAATCCTTGCTCATCTGAACTTCTCGGTACGCCGCTGCTCGCGACGGACATCGCGTTGTGCGCGGATGTCGCGCACATTCGACGCAATCATTGGAATTCCGACATGATATTGTCATCGACGTCGATCGGGAACCCCACTGGCGACGCTGACTGTCAAAACGCCCTTGGCGGGTTTTTTTTCCGCCGCCATACTCGGCGCAGCGCGTGCCCGACGCGGCGCGCCAGCAGACTTTCAATGCGCTTGCGGTCGATCCCTGAGGAGCACGGACATGAAGCCAATCACCGCTGAGCTCGCCGCGCCGCTGCCGCTCGATGGCGCGACCGTTTCCGCGCTGCTCGATCTGGCGCGCGGCGGTCCGTTCGATGCGATTCGCGACCGCTGTTTCGATCGTCTTTCGGAATGGTTTCGCGAACCGGCGCTGGGTCTGTATCTGCTCGATGGCGGTGGCGCGCCGTTGAGTCGCCACACGCGCGACGTCCCCGACGGCTTTCTCGACGAATACGAAGCATCGGTGCGCCGGCGCGATCCGGTGTTGCGCTATTTGCTGCGCGCGCAATGTGTGGTCGCCGGTGAATCGCTGTTCGGCGCGAACTGGCGCCGCTCGACGGTCGGCACGCATCTGCTGCGCTGGGGTTTCGCGCACAACATGCAAGGCCCGCTGGTGGTCGGCGGGACGGTGATCGGCACGTTGAACGTCGCGGTGTCCGGCGATCGCGAGGCTTTCAGCGTCGCGAATGTCGAGCGATTCGGCTGGGTGTGCCGCGCGGTATCGGTTGCGCTGGATAGCGGTGCGGTCTCGGCGCAACACGCCGAACGCGCAGCCGTCCGCGATCGCGACGACGCCATCGCGCAGTTGCCGCCGCGTGCCGCGGCCGTCGCGCGTCTGATCTGTACCGGTGCGTCGAACAAGGCGATTGCCCGCGCTCTGGATATCTCCGAGTACACGGTCAAGGACCACGTGCAGGGCTTGTGCCGACGCTTCGGCGTACACAACCGCACCAGTTTGTGCGCGCATCTCACCGGCCGGTCAACCCCCTCTTTCGGCGGGATTGAGGCGCTAAAAGTGGCGCATTAAGTTTCCGTCTAGCGGTCCGCCGGGCCGCATCGACACACGGAAACCATGAACGCCTCCACACAAAACGGATCGCTGGACGCGGCCGACACGAAAGACCGATCGACACACTGCCGCCTGAACGACGGCGGATTCATCACGCGCTCGGCACTGATTCCGTGGACGCGGCTGAACAAACCCGGACTCGAAGGGATTCAGTACAAGATCCTGAATTTCGACGAGAACCGCAGCTATATGGTGGTGCTCAATACGTTCGATCCCGGCTCGCGTTTTGCGCCTCACAAGCATCTCGGCGCGGTGGAAATCTTTATGTTGTCGGGCTCGTTCTTCTACGATAACGGCCAGGTGTTCGCCGACGATTTCATGCTCGAAGCCGGTGGCGTCACGCATGCGCCCGGTTCGGACGAAGGCGCGCTGATGCTGGCGATTTTCCACGGCCCGCTACAGATTCTCGATAACGAAGGGCAGGTGCTGGTGACGGTCGGAATCGACGAGATGTACGACCTTGCCAAAGACAACGACGCGGTCGCGCATCTGCAAAAGACCCAGCATCGCGTGGCGCTGACGTCGGAGGGTTGACGCGTTCAAGTGCAGCGATAACCGTCGGGATGCGCGATAGCACGCCGACGGCCGCGCACTTCAGGCAGGCTTCGATACATCTGTGATGAACGCGGCGAGTAGCGGATCGAATGCGTCCGGACGATCCCAGAACGGCGCGTGTCCCGAGCGTTCGATCGTCAGTTTTTCGCCGCGCCACAGATTGCCGATCTTCACGCCGGACATGAAATCGAGGTTCACGAACGGCTCGTCGATCCCGTTGACGACCGCCAGCGGCAGCGTAGCGTTGGCGGCGATCAGCGCCTGATTCGCGCCTTTGCCCGCCGCGAAACTCTCGAACATCAGCCGGCGCGCGCGGCCGTCGGTGCGCGCAACCGCGTCGAACAGAAACGGTTCGAACGGCTCGCCGCAAGTGCTCTTGCCGTAGGCTTGCACGTCGGCGGCCGAGAAATGTTCCTGGCCCGCGAGTCCGAGATCGCCGCTCGCGATAAACGCGTTGCCGACGTTCTCCGCATCGACGGGCGGCGTGCCGGTAATCATCAGGCCGAGCATGCCGGGAAAGCGCGAAATCATTTCCAGCCCGATGTGTCCACCCAACGACCAGCCGAACACCACGGCCTGGCGAATCTCCAGCCGTTCGAGCACTTCGGTCATCGCGTCCGCGTAGCCGTCCATGCTGTAGCTGCGCACGGGGTCGAGCGCGTCGGACGAGTTGCCGTGGCCGGGCAGATCCGGCGCGATCAGACGCCACGTGTCGCCGAGGCTGCCTTCGAGTTGATTGCGGAAGATCGCACCGGCGCTCGAATTGCCGTGAATCAGGATGACCGGAACGCCTCGACCCCCGCTCTCGCGCACTGCGATCGATCCGTGGCTCGTCTTCACTGCATATTCCCGCACGCTCATGTCGAGGTCTCTCGTGGGAGGCGCATCGAGGCGCCCATACTGCGTTGGTGGATGAGAATCAGGGGTAATGTATGGCGTTTTATGCGTTGTTACTTCGACAGCCGCAGCTTTCGCGACAACACGATTCCCTTCGCCGGACTCACCAGCCACACCGCTTGCACGTCCACATGCAATGTCGATGTACGGGTGGTGATGTCGGTCGGTTCGTCGTTGGTCGGATCGGTGTGCTCGACGCTGTCGGTCAGATACGGCGGCGCAAGCCGTCCCACCAGCACCACCGCGAAGTCGCCGTTGGCTTCGTCGAAGGCGGTATGCGTCAGCGGCACGCGCCCTTGAATCTGCGCCTTGTTCACCTGGCCCGAGTCGAGCTGGATCACGTCGATATGCTGGATATAGCCCTTCGCTTTCGCTTCCGGCGCCACCACCAGTCCGCGTCCGCGCGGCCCGGTAATGGTCTTTTTCAACAGGATCAAACCCGGCGTGCCGTCACCGGAAAGATCGACGTTTACCGACAACGAGCGCGCTTTGGGACGGTACAGGATCCCGTAGGGCGCCTGCACGACGAAGGCGATCTCGTGATCGAGGCCGGCTTTCGCGAGATCGGGGTCGTGCTGCGCGGCATGCGTCGGCACGCGAATCAGCTTGCGCACGCGATCGGTCAGCGAAGGCTTGTCGGCCACCGGCGCTTGCGTCGCGAGCGCGTCGCGAATCGCGACCGGATCGTCGCCCTTCATGGGTTTGGTCGCGAGCGACGGGATCGATTCGGGCGCTTCGGTGCCGGTCGCTTCGGACACGGCATGCGTGACCTTGTGCGCGACCGCGGCCGCGCCCGTCAGGATGTCGGCGTGCGCGACCGACGCCACGCAAAGTGGGAGGCAAGCCAGAGCGCTAACAAGTTTCACGCGGCTGAACGGATTTTTCGGCTTGAGCACAACCAGGTCCTATCGATTCCAGGTCCAACTTCCGACGACTGCCTCGCCTGAGTAGCGCGCACGCATCGCCGATCAAGCTGTCGGCAAAATCCAGAATCTTAAGCCAGCAAAATAGATCCGGTACAGAAGTCGAGCGTGCGGCCACGCGCTTCCGGCAGCCCGGCGTCCGGCTTCGGACGCATATCGCGCGAATTGAACCGAACCGCAGGCAAGTTGCCGCTAAAGCGAAGTTCGATCCGAAAGGGTTCGTAATACGGAGCGCAGTCGCAGCGGGCGCGAATCCATATTCAACACCTTGCATGCGCGCCGCGCTACGCCGATAGATCGCAGGCCCGCTCCACGCCGTCACACGACTTCCAGAAAATGTGAAGATATTCACATTTCGCCGAAGCCCGCCTCCTGTTTGACTTCGTTTCGCGTTGCAACGCGCGCGTCGAATCGCCATCCCACATACTGTTCCGCGCGGCTGAAAGCCTTTTGCCAGCAAGCTTTGGTGCGGCTTTCAGGGCCACGTCCGCGATGCAGGTTTTCCCTATGTGATGATCGTAACAAAAATGGTGTAATCTGATATCAAGTTATCAATCAATGTTGTGCGACGCGCAACGGAAGACCCTCTATGTACGATGAAGCATCTCGTTCTGTCATTGCCTGGCCTGGTCGCGCACCCGCTTCGACGGCGCGTGCCCGCAATCCTGGCGTTCCGTTCGATCTCGGCTGGCTCGACACGCTGCGCGTGAACCGTTCGGCGGTCGAGCAGCGTGTTGCCACACTCGGCACGCGCCGCTCGGTGAAGAAAGACGCCCAGGCCGGCTGGCTGCTCAAGGCCATCACCTGCATCGACCTGACGACGCTTGCCGGCGACGACACGGCGGGGCGCGTCGAGCGTTTGTGCGCGAAAGCGCGGCGGCCGGTGCGCGACGATCTGCTCGAAGCGCTCGGCATGCAGGATCACGCCATCACCACCGGCGCGGTCTGCGTCTACCACCGGTTCGTCGGTACAGCGGTCGCGGCGCTTGCGGGCAGCGGCGTTCCGGTCGCGGCGGTCTCGACGGGTTTTCCGGCCGGATTGATTCCGCATCCGCTGAAGCTGAAGGAAGTCGAGGCATCGGTGGCGGACGGCGCGGCGGAAATCGATATCGTCGTCACGCGCGAACACGTGCTGACCGGCAACTGGCAAGCGCTGTACGACGAGATGCGCGATTTCCGCGCGGCGTGCGGCGACGCGCACGTAAAGGCAATTCTCGCGACCGGCGACATTCGCACGCTGTCGAACGTCGCCAAGGCTTCGATGGTTTGCATGATGGCGGGCGCCGATTTCATCAAGACGTCCACCGGCAAGGAAAGCGTCAACGCCACGCTGGCCGTGTCGCTGGTGATGGTGCGGATGATCCGCGAATACTTCGAGCGCACCGGCATCGAGATCGGCTTCAAACCGGCCGGCGGCGTATCCACCGCGAAGTCGGTGCTCGACTACCAGATCCTGATGAAAGAAGAACTCGGGCGTCAGTGGCTCGAACCGGATCTGTTCCGGATCGGCGCATCGAGCCTGCTGGCCGATATCGAACGCCAGCTCGAACACCACGTGAGCGGACGTTACTCCGCTTTCCACCGTCACCCGGTTGCGTGACCTCGCATTAACGAAGACCCCAAATGAGCGTAGCTGAATACTTTTCTTCGATGGAATACGGTCCCGCCCCGGAAGACGACAAGGCCGCGCGCGCGTGGCTCGACACCCACGCCAACGGCTTCGGCCATTTCATCGGCGGCGCGTTTCATGCGTCGGCGTCGGTCTCGTCAGCGGGTGACGGCGAGTCCGCGGAGACCTTCGAGACGCGCGAACCCGCAACCGGCCGCGTCCTCGCGACGATTGCGCAAGGCGGAGCGAAAGACGTCGATGCCGCTGTGTCGGCGGCGCGCGATGCGTTGCCTGCATGGCAGGCGCTGGGCGGCCCGGGACGTGCGCGGCACCTCTATGCATTGGCGCGGATGGTGCAGCGGCACAGCCGGCTGTTTGCGGTGCTGGAATCGCTCGATAACGGCAAGCCGATCCGCGAAACCCGCGACATCGATATTCCGCTCGTGGCCCGACATTTTCTGCATCACGCCGGTTGGGCGCAACTGCAGGACAGCGAGTTGTCCGGATGGCAATCGCTTGGCGTGATCGGTCAGATCGTGCCGTGGAATTTCCCGCTGCTGATGCTCGCGTGGAAGATCGCGCCCGCATTGGCGACCGGCAATTGCGTCGTGCTGAAACCGGCCGAATTCACGCCGCTGACCGCGTTGCTGTTCGCCGAACTCGCGCACCGCGCCGGTTTGCCCGCAGGCGTGCTGAATGTCGTGACCGGTGACGGCCGCACCGGCGCGGCGCTGGTCGAGCATCCGAAGGTCGCGAAGATCGCGTTTACCGGTTCGACCAGCGTGGGTCGTCAGATTCGCGCGGCCACGGCGGGCTCGGGCAAGTCGCTGACGCTCGAACTCGGCGGCAAGTCGCCGTTCATCGTGTTCGACGATGCGGATCTCGACGGCGCGGTCGAAGGCGTCGTCGATGCGATCTGGTTCAACCAGGGACAGGTGTGCTGCGCGGGTTCGCGTCTGCTGGTGCAGGAAGGCGTCGAGGCGCGTTTTATCGACAAGCTCAAACGCCGGATGGCGACGCTGCGGGTCGGCAATTCGCTCGACAAGAGCATCGACATGGGCGCGATCGTCGACGAAGTGCAGCTGGAACGGATCGCGTCGCTGGTCGCGCAAGGCGAGCGGGAAGGTTGCGAAGTCTATCAACCGTCGAATCTGACGATGCCCGAAGGCGGCGTGTTTTTCCCGCCGACGCTCGTGACCAAAGTTGCGCCCGCATCGACGCTGGCGCAGGAAGAAATCTTCGGACCGGTGCTGATCGCAATGAGCTTTCGCACGCCCGACGAAGCGGTCGCGCTGGCGAATCATTCGCGCTATGGCCTCGCCGCGAGCGTGTGGAGCGAGACCATCGGCCGCGCGCTCGATATCGCGCCGCGCCTCGAATGCGGCGTCGTGTGGATCAACGCAACCAATCTGTTCGACGCGGGCGTGGGTTTCGGCGGCTATCGCGAGTCGGGCTTCGGCCGCGAAGGCGGACGTGAGGGCATATACGAGTACCTGAAGCCGCGCGCGTGGACTAATCTGCCGCTGCGTTCGAACTCGCGCGGCGATGCGAAGCACGCGGAAACAGATGCAGGCGCCGACGTGTTCGCGAGCACGATGGATCGTACGGCAAAGCTCTTTATCGGCGGCAAGCAGGCGCGCCCCGACAACGGTGCGTCGCGGGTGGTGCGTTCGCCGTCGGGCGTGATCGTCGGGGAAGTGGGCGACGGTACGCGCAAGGACATTCGCAATGCCGTCGCGGCTGCGCGCAACGCGGCAAAGTGGTCGCAGGCGAGCACGCATAACCGCGCGCAAGTGCTGTACTACCTCGCGGAAAACCTGTCGGCGCGAGCGGACGAATTCACGCGTCAACTGATGCTGCGTGCCGGCGCCGACGCGTCCGACGCGAAGCGCGAAGTCGAGGCGTCGATCACGCGTCTGTTCACTTACGGTGCATGGGCCGACAAGTTCGACGGCGCGGTGCATACGCCGCCGCTGCGCGGTGTCGCGCTGGCGATGAACGAGCCGCTCGGCGTGGTGGGCGTAATCGCGCCGGACGAAGCGCCGCTGCTCGGCTTCGTGTCGTTGATTGCGCCCGCGCTGGCGATGGGCAATCGCGTGGTGGCGGTGCCGGCCGAGACATGTCCGCTGATGGCGACGGATTTTTATCAGGTCGTCGAGACCTCGGACGTGCCGGCGGGCGCGTTGAATATCGTCACCGGCGAGCAGGCGTCGCTGGCCAGAACGCTTGCGCAGCACGACGACGTGGACGCGGTCTGGAGCTTCGGCGGCGCGGCGCTGTCGGCGATGGTCGAGCGTGAGTCGGTCGGCAATCTGAAGCGAACGTTCGTCGATTACGGGCGTGTGTTCGACTGGCACGACGCATCGACCGAAGGCTTGCCGTTCCTGCGGCAGGCGGTGCAGGTGAAGAACATCTGGATACCGTACGGCGATTGACCTTACCGGCTGGATCGCCTGATTCCCAATGACGCAGGCGCGGGCTCAGACCTGATAACAGGCACCCGCATGATGGAGGAGACACATGCTGAAGAATATCGATCCGTTGCTTAACGCCGATGTGTTGTACGCACTCTGCGCGATGGGCCACGGCGACGAAGTCGTGATCTGCGACGCGAATTTCCCGGCGGATTCCGTCGCGCGTCAGACCGTGCTCGGCAAGCTGCTGCGCATCGACGGCGCCAGCGCGCCGCGTGCGATTCGCGCGGTGCTGTCCGTGTTGCCGCTCGACAGTTTCGTCGATCATCCGGCTGAGCGGATGGAAATCGTGGGCGACGCCACGACGCTGCCGGCCGTGCAGCGCGAAGCGCAGCGCGAAGTCGATCATGCGGAAGGCCGCGCGGTGCCGTTCGCGCCGGTCGAACGTTTCGCGTTCTACGAGCGCGCGAAAAAAGCGTACTGCGTGATCGCGACTGGCGAAGGTCGCGGCTACGGTTGCTTCATCTTCAAGAAAGGCGCCGAGCTGGCACCCGATGCGCCGTCTGCGGAGGCCTCGCAATGAGCGTCGTGATCCTCGGCATCTACGTGACCGATCTGAGTTTTCGCGCAGCCCGCATGCCCGCACTCGGCGAGACGATCGCGGGCAGTGCGTTTGCGATGGGGCCCGGCGGCAAAGGCTCGAATCAGGCTGTCGCCGCCGCGCGCGCCGGTGCCGACGTGGTGTTCTGCACGCGGATCGGCGGCGATGCGTTCGGTGAAATTGCACGCGCGACGTGGGCCGCCGAAGGCATCACGTCACGCGCGACCGTGCTGGACAACATGCCGACCGGCGCCGCGCATATCTACGTCGACGACGTCACCGGCAGCAATGCGATCATCGTCGCGGCGGGCGCGGCAGGCACGCTCGGACCGTCCGACGTCGAAGCGATCGAGGCGGACATTGCGAAAGCCAGCGTATTCGTCACGCAACTCGAACAGCCGGTTCCGGCCGCGAAACGTGGCCTCGAACTCGCACGCAAACACGGCGTGACGACGGTGTTCAATCCCGCGCCCGCGATCCCGTTCGACGACGACATGTATCCGCTGTGCGACTACATCACACCGAATGAAACCGAAGCGGCGACACTGACCGGCGTGCCGGTCGAGAGCATCGACGATGCCCGTCACGCCGCCGATGTGCTGCTGTCGCGGGGCGTGAAAGCGGTGATCGTGACGCTCGGCGAAGCGGGTGCGTTGCTGCACACGCGCGAGTTGTCCGAGCATGTTCCGGCGTTCAGATGTGGGCGTGTAGTCGAAACGGCCGGCGCGGGCGACGGTTTTGCAGGCGGCTTCGCGGCAGCGCTGGCGCGCGGCGATTCTCCGCTCGACGCGGTGCGTTTCGGTTGCGCGCTGGCGAGTCTGTCGGTGACGCGCGCGGGAACCGCGCCGTCGATGCCGACCCTCGACGAGATCAATGCAGTGCTCGACGCGCAACGCGCGCTCGCGCATCAATCATGAGCGGCACGACGATGCAAACCTGGCTCAAGGACCGGCAACTGAATTTTCTGGTCGGCGTGAATCTGCTGATCGTGATTGTCGCTACCGTGATGTCGCACGGACAGTTCGTCGATATCGACAACCTGCAATCGATGGGTGGCCAGTTGCCCGAACTCGGGCTGCTGGCACTCGGCATCATGCTGTCGATGGTATCGGGTAACGGCGGCATCGATCTGTCCGGCGTCGGCCTGGCGAATCTGTCCGGCATGATCGCCGCGATGCTGCTCCCGCATCTCGTCTCCGCCGACGATTCGCCTGCGCTGTATACGGCCGTATTCATCGCGGTCGTGGTCACGATGGGCGCACTCGGCGGCGCGTTGAACGGTGTCGTGATCGCGCGGCTGCGTCTCACGCCGATTCTCGCCACGCTCGGCACGTCGCTGCTGTTCACCGGCATTGCCGTGGTGTTGAGCAACGGCGCGTCGGTGCGGGTCGAATACGTCGATCCGTTGTCGGCGATCGGCAACGGCACGTGGTTCCAGATTCCGGTCTCGTTCGCGATCTTCGTCGTCACGGTGCTGGTGCTCGGCTGGGTCCTGAAGCGCACGCCGTTCGGCTTGCGGCTGTTCCTGATGGGCACCAATCCGAAAGCCGCGTTCTACGCAGGTATTCCGCGTAGCCGGATGCTGATCGTCACGTATTGTGTGTGCGGCGTGCTCGCGTCGCTCGCGGGATTGATCAGCGCGTCGCATACGTCCAGCGCGAAATGGGACTACGGCAACTCGTATCTGCTGATCGCGATTCTGATCGCCGTGATGGGCGGCGTGAATCCGGCTGGCGGTTATGGTCGGATCGTATGCGTGTTTCTGGCCGCGACCGCGCTGCAATTTCTGTCGAGCCTGTTCAATCTGCTCGGCGTGTCGCAGTTCTTCGGCGACTGTGCATGGGGATTTCTGCTGCTCGCGTCGCTGGCGTTTGCAGGCGGCGAGAAAGTGCGCACGATCTTCGGGATCGGCGCGAAAACTTCTGCGACGACTGGACGTTAGGACGGGAACGACAGTCGCGCAAATCGATGCGTCATTCATGTGTAGCACATTCGAACCAAATAGGAGACATCGCATGAAACTGAATAAACTCGCACTCGCTGTGGCGGGCGTCGCGCTGACGGCGGGCGCGATTTTCACCGCTCAGGCCGCAACCGACGAAACCATCGTCACGGTCGTCAAGGTGACCGGCATCAACTGGTTCAACCGGATGGACGAAGGCGTCAAGGAATTCGGCAAGGAAAATCCGAACATCAAGGTCTATCAGACCGGCCCCGGCCGCGCCGACGCCGCGCAACAACTGAAGATCATCGAAGACCTGATCGCGAAGAAAGTGTCGGCCATTGCGGTCGTTCCGTTCGATCCGCCGACGCTCGAACCCGCACTGAAGAAGGCGATGGATCGCGGCATCAAGGTGGTCACGCACGAAGCGGACAACGCGAAGAACACGATGGTCGATATCGAAGCGTTCGATAACACCGCATACGGCGCGGGTCTGAACGAGCGTCTCGCGAAGTGCATGGGGCAGCAGGGCAAATGGGCAGTACTGGTCGGCTCGCTGGGCAGCCGCTCGCAGGTTCAATGGGCCGACGGCGGCATCGGCAACGCAAAGGCCAAGTATCCGAAGATGGACCTGGTCGAGCCGAAACTCGAAACCAACAACGACGGCGAACAGGCTTATAAGGTCGCGAAGGAAGTGCTGCGCAAGCATCCGGATCTGAACGGCTTCCAGGGCTCGTCGTCATTGGATGTGATCGGTATCGGACGCGCGGTCGAAGAGGCCGGCAAGGTCGGCAAGATCTGCGTGTACGGCACGGGTCTGCCTACGGAAGCGGGCAAGTTCCTCGAAAGCGGCGCGATCAACGGCATCGCGTTCTGGGATCCGAAGCTGGCCGGCATCGCGATGAACAAGGTCGCGCAAATGCTGGTGGCGGGCAAGACGGTCGAGAACGGCGCGGACCTTGGCATCGTCGGCTATAACAAGGTGACGGTGAGCAAAGGTCCGGGCAAGGGCATCATCGTGCGCGGCGCGGGCTGGGTGGACGTCGACAAGTCGAACTACAAACAATATCCGTTCTGATGTCTGGCCGCGCGAATCGTGTGAAGCGCGCCGCGCTTCATGCACGGATCGCGCGGCCTTCAACGTAGCAGGTGAACATGAGTCAGGCACCGCTTCTCGAAGTCGTCGATATTCATAAACGCTTTACCGGCGTGTATGCGCTACGCGGCGTGAGCCTCACGTTCGAACGCGGACAGATCTACCATCTGCTCGGCGAGAACGGCTGCGGCAAGAGCACGCTGATCAAGATCATCTCGGGCGCGCAACCGCCCGATCAGGGCGAACTCGTGATCGAGGGCGTGCGTCATGCGCGTCTGTCGCCGCTGGAGGCACTCGGCGCGGGCGTCGAAACGGTGTACCAGGATCTGTCGTTGCTGCCGAACATGAGCGTCGCGGAAAACGTCGGCCTGACCGTCGAACTCGCCGCCCATCACGGCAAGCTCGCGCGTACTTTCGATCGCAAGGCGCTCGCGCAAAACGCCGCGCGCGCGCTCGAAGCGGTCGGCTTGCCCGGTAACGCCGAATTTCAACGCACATTGATCGAACAGTTGCCGCTCGCGACGCGCCAACTGGTGGCGATTGCGCGTGCGATCGCCAGCGAAGCGCGTTTCGTCATCATGGACGAGCCGACGACATCGCTGACGCAGAAGGAAGTGGACAACCTGATCGCCGTGCTTGCGAAGTTGCGCGCGGACGGTGTCGCCGTGCTGTTCGTGAGTCACAAGCTCGACGAGTGCTTTACGATCGGCGGCGAAGTGATCGTATTGCGCGACGGTCAGAAAATGGCGCAAGGCCCGATCCAGAATTTCACCAAGGCGCAGATCAGCGAACTGATGACGGGCAAGCATCTGTCTACCGAACGCTATCGTCAGGTGAGCGGCGGCGATGCGAACAGCGTGATTCTCGACGTCAAATCGCTGGGACGCCGTAACCAGTTTTCGGACGTGTCGTTCTCGTTGTATCGCGGCGAAATTCTCGGCGTGACCGGCTTGCTCGACTCGGGCCGCAACGAACTCGCACGCGCACTCGCGGGCGTGAGTCCGGCCGATAGCGGCACCGTGACGCTCGACGGTCAGCGCGTGCGTCTGCATACGCCGTCCGATGCGAAGCTGCAACGAATCGGCTACGTGCCGGAAGACCGCCTGAACGAAGGGCTTTTTCTCGACAAATCGATTCGCGACAACGTCGTCACCGCGATGATTTCGACGCTGCGCGACCGCTTCGGCCAGATCGACCGGCGACGCGCGCACGCGCTCGCGGAAAGCACGGTCAAAGATTTGCAGATCGCGACACCCGATGTCGACAAGCCGGTGCAATCGCTGTCGGGGGGAAATCAGCAGCGCGTGCTGATCGGCCGCTGGCTCGCGATCGACCCGCGCGTGCTGATCCTGCACGGCCCGACCGTCGGCGTCGATGTGGGATCGAAAGACATCATTTACCGGATCATGCAGCGCCTGTCGGCGCAAAGTATCGGGATCATCCTGATCAGCGACGACTTGCCGGAACTGCTGCAAAACAGCGACCGTATCCTGATGATGAAAAAAGGCCGCGTCGCCGCCGAATATCGCGCCGACGAACTCGACGAAGCCGGCCTGTATCACGCACTTCTTTCCGAGGCGGCCTGACTTAGGTGAACAGCAATCTCATGAACGAATCGATTCGTACCGCGCCGCGTTCCGACACGGGCGCCACAGTCAATCCCGCCGTGGAGACCATTCCGCCGCGCGTGCGCAACCTCGATATGCGCGCGCGGTTGATGCGCAATCCCGAGTGGTTCACGGTCGCGCTGATCGTGCTGACGTGTTTGATTGTCGGCGCACTCAACCCGCGTTTCTTCCAGTACGCGACGGCGTTCGACCTGTTGCACTCGGCAACCACGATGGGGATCTTCGCAATGGGCACGCTCGTCGTGCTCGCGTCGGGCGGCATCGACGTGTCGTTCACGGCAATTGCCGCGTTGACGATGTACTCGCTGACGAAAGCCGTGTTCGCATGGTGGCCCGATGCGCCGTTCGCGCTGATCCTGCTGGCGGGCGCGATTGGCGGCACTTTGCTGGGCGTCGTCAACGGCATGCTGGTGCATCGTCTGAAAGCGCCTTCGCTGATCGTGACGATCGGCACGCAATACCTGTTTCGCGGCGTGTTGCTGACATTCGTCGGCACGCAGTTCTTTATGAACATTCCGCATAGCATGGACCGTTTCGGCCAACTGCCGTTGTTCTTCTACACGACCGCCGACGGGCTGCGCGCGGTGTTGCCGGTTTCGGTGATCGCGCTTGTCGTCACGGCCGTGCTGACGTGGTGGTTGTTGAATCGTACGATGATGGGGCGCGGCGTCTACGCGATCGGCGGCAGCTTGCCGATTGCCGAACGGCTCGGCTACAACGCGCGTGCGATCCAGTTGTTCGTGTTCGGCTACACGGGAATGCTTGCAGGCGTTGCCGGCATTCTCCATGTATCGACGAACCGGCTCGCGAATCCGTTCGATCTGGTAGGCACGGAACTCGATGTGATCGCTGCGGTGATTCTTGGCGGCGCGCGGATCACGGGCGGCACGGGTACGGTAATGGGCACTTTGCTAGGCGTTGCGCTGGTGACGTTGATCAATAGCGTGCTGATCCTGATCGGCGTGCCGAGCACGTGGCAAAAGGCGATTATCGGCGCGTTTATTCTGATTGCCGGTACGCTGTTCGCACTTGGACGACGTAACTAACGCACGCTAGACCCGACGCGTTTCATGGCGTCGCAGACAGCAAAAAAGCGGTGTAGCGACTGTGAGTCGCTACACCGCTTTTGTTTTGCGTGTGACTTAAGCCACTTGCCGGTCACACCTCGCGCATTACTTCTTGCGTATTGTCTGACCGAGTTCGGTGATTACCGAATTAAACGCATCGAGTTGAGAGAAGCGAACGGCCTTGACCTTGCCGAGTTTGCTTTGATCGACGACCAGATGCGACTCGACGGCGCTCTCCATCGCGGCCTGTTTGATCGCGACTTCGTGGAAGTTCCAGCAGGTCACGCCCCGTGCTTCATCGACACCGCCTGCCGATAAAAACGCCTTGTTGATGCCCATGCGCCGCAGCGTCTCGACGCTCTCGTCGCTCGCGAACGAATCCGACGACGACATATAAACGCCGCCGAGCAGGATCATGCGCACGTTAGGCTTGCGACGCAAAATCTCCGCGACGTTCAGCGAATAGCACACCACGGTCAGATGCATTTCAGTGGGAATCAGCCGCGCCAAAGCAACGAGCGTGGTGCCGCAGTCGATAAAGATGGTTTCGTCGTTAGCGAGCAGCGACGATGCGACGGCGGATGCTTCTGCCTTGGCCTGCGCGAAATGATCTTTTTCGTCTTCGATGGTGTAGCCGGCGCCATTGGGGACGTCGGCTGCGCTGACGATATAGCCGCCGAGATACGTGAACTGCGTGGGTGTAGCCGCAATATCGCGGCGCACCGTCATTTCCGATACCTGTAGCAGCGTGGCGGCATCGCGCAGATGCATCACACCCTGCTTTTTCAGGGTGTCGGCAAGAAGCCGCAAGCGATCGATTTTGGCCATCTGGCAAGGCGTGCGGGCTGCGTGGAAAGGGCGGCCACGAACGTTAGATTAGAGTCATGGGGTGAGAGAATTATAACAATGCGGGTCGTGCCACAGCGCGCTTCGACCAAAT
This sequence comes from Paraburkholderia sp., assembly GCF_028283785.1. Taxonomy (GTDB): domain Bacteria; phylum Pseudomonadota; class Gammaproteobacteria; order Burkholderiales; family Burkholderiaceae; genus Paraburkholderia. The sequence continues at coordinate 77,952 of NZ_JAPWKB010000006.1, forward strand.
ATTTCACATGGAATAAAGGACGTCTTTTTAACGCTCGCCTCGATCCCGTTTTATGTCCGCAGCCGATGCGCGGTACGCGAAGTCGTGATACGTTCGCGTGAGAACGACTAACGCTAACCGGATCTGGAGTTGCTGGACACGCTATGAGAATTTTGCAAAAGCTCGCGCTTGTTTCGTTGTTGTGGATGGTCGCGGTATCGGCATTGGCCGATCAGAATCCGCCGGGCGCAGACGATGTATTGCACGACGACCTTTCGCTTCCTTACCTTCTGCATGTGCCGCAATCCGGTACGAAGGGCGCACCGCTGATCGTGCTGCTTCACGGCATGGGTAGTAACGAGCGCGATCTTTACGCATTGAAAGCAGCCTTTCCGGCGCGCTTTGCCATTGCATCCGCACGCGCGCCGTACACGTTGGGCGACGACAGTTATCAGTGGTATCGAAGCACGCAGGTCCATGGACGGCTCGATGGCGACCCGGCGCAACTCGATGCGTCGCGCGTGAAAATCGCAAAGCTCGTCGATCAGCTGGTGAGTCGTTATGGCTTCGATTCGCGCGAGGTTTATCTGGTCGGCTTTAGCCAGGGCGCGATTATGAGTTATGAAGTGGCGCTGACAAATCAAGGCCTTGTCAAAGGAATTGGCGTGATGAGCGGCGCGATCTACGAATCGTTGGTGCCGCAAATCAAGGCATCTTTCGCGCTGTCGCATCTCCACGTATTTATTTCCCACGGCGATGCCGATAGCCGGATTCCCGTCGCGTATGCGCAAAGTGCGTCGCTGTGGTTGACCCGCTTTGGGATCAAGCCGGCGCTTCACGTCTATCCCGGCATGGAGCATCAGATCAGTGAGAGTGCGTTGCGCGATCTCGTCGACTGGCTTTCGAATCAGTAAGCTTGAGTCTGGGTTTTATGTTGTGCGCGCAATGATCGGGTGTCGTTTCGGTGCGGCTTTCGATCTTTCTCTACCGCGCATAACGTTACGCTCTTTCTCCACTTTGCTATTTCCGTAACGCCAGGAAATATCCCGTTTCGCGTTCAACCATCAAGAATACGGACGGCTTGCCGTTACTCGACAGGCTGCCCAATAAAAATTGAAATGAACCGGGGATTTAGTTTGAAAATGACTTTAAGCGCGCTTGCGACGTGGATCGCATGCGCAGGCAGTATTGCAGGTCTGGCAGGATGCGCGACCAACGATCAGGGCCTGCTCGTTGTCGATCCGAACAAGGTCACGGCAGTCGTCGCGGCCGTGCTGGCACCGCCGCCGCCCGTAATCGTCGAGACCGCTTACCAGCCGGTCCCGACCGACGTATACGTCGCGGGTATCGCAGATCGTGACGTGGTGTTTATCGGCGGCGATACGTTTATCTGGGTTGTCGGGCCGAACGGCCAACGCCATCGTCAGTTCTACGCCCACGGCGATCATCGCTCGGACGTGTTCCATCGACGCGATCAACTGCATTCGGTGATGGCGGAACATGGTGGCCATTTGCCGGAACACGCAATTGCCGCGCATGATGCGGGCGGTCATGCGGGTGGTGCGGAACACGGCGGCATGAACGGCGATCATCACGCAATGGCGGGCAATGCGCCTGGCGCGCATGGCGCGGCACCCGGCAAGAGTGCACCGCCGGCGAAGTCCGACAAGAAAGAAAAGAAGACCTGAAGCCAGCACGCGCATGCACTGACGTGACGGGTTGACTCAACCGCATGACAGCGCATGCAATCGTGCAAGGCTGGATATCGTTGGGTGGCACACAGGGCCGGGAATGCATCCCCGGCCCTTTGTTTTGTGTGTCGTTTAATCGAACTTGACCGTCGTGACCCAATTCGGATTCTTGCCGGTTTCGTACTGACCGGACGCCTTGAGTGCGCCGCTCGCCGGATCGATCCGGTAAGCGCTCAGATGGTTCGACAACTGTCCGACTGCGAACAGATAATGCCCGGACGGATCGATATCGAAACCGCGTGGCTGCGTTTCCGTGGCCCATGTGCCGATGCGCGTCAGCTTGCCAGAGTGTGCCTCGACGCTAAAGCCGTTCAGCGTGCTCGAAGTGCGCTCGGACGTATAGAGGAAGCGGCCGTCCGGCGTCAGATGAAGATCCGCGCCCCACGGTTTGCGCGTACCGAAGTCGGGCGGCACGATCGAGACGGTCTGGATGGGCTTGACGGTGTCGGTCGATTGATCGAATGCGAGAACGTGCAGCTTGCCGTCGAGTTCATCGATCAGGTAAACGCGCTTGCCGTCGGCAGAAAACACGAAGTGACGCGGACCGGAATTGGCCGGCAAGCGATAACCCGGTGCGGCGTCCTGAGTCAACTCGCCGGTCGATGCGTCGAACTTGAAGCGCAACCACACGTCGGAACCGAGCACCGATGCGAACACGTAGCGGTTATCGGGCGCGCTGCGGATCGCGTGGGCCATCGGGCCGGTCGGAAACGTCTGGTACGCGTCGCGGGCAATGCCCGTTGCGTCTATGTGGCTCGCGGACAGCATGTTGCCGCCATACGACGCGCCGAACAGATAGCGGCCGGTGTTATCGACCGACAGATACGCCATGCTTTCCGGCAGCGGTGCGGAACCGAGCGGAATCAACTGACCGTCGAGCGGATTGATCGCAAGGCTCAGCACGCGGTACGGCTTCGAACGCAATCCCGCATACAGATGATGGTGATCCGGCGACAGCGCCATTGGCATAGCCGTGCCGCCGACGTGCAAGGTCTGGATCGGCGTCAGCGTGCCGTTGCCGTCGTCGAGCTGGAATGCGGAGATGTCTTCGCTATCGGCATTGGAGACGTAGACGAAAGTCTTTGCGTGAGCGGTCGAGGCGAGTGTGCCGAGTGCGACGGCGCCTGCCGCCAGCGCGTGGCGGAGCCGGATTGAGTGGTTCATTGGCGGTGTCTTATCGTTGTCGTCGGTGCATCCAGCGCGGCTGAATGGCAGTTTTTGTCGTTAGTCATCATATAACATATTGCGACGTATTGTCGCGGTTGACGCCGATATTGCGGACTTTTAGCGTCTGACGAAACGACTGGTTCGCCGAGTTAAAGATAAGACGTCGTATAACAAAACCGCTGCCGGCAACCGGCACTTCCGCAGCACCTCAACCGCCGAACAGTTCGCTGCGCGCGGCGCTCATGATCGACGCAATCGCCGGATGGCTGATGCGGCGCTCGATCGAAATGGCGAAAAACTCTTCGACGATCGTGTCGATCTGGCCGACTTCGATCAGCGCATGTTCGCGTTTCAGTTGTGCGGCCAGCACGCCGGGCGCGAACAGCACGCCGCGTCCCTCGCGACCGAACGCGAGCGTCAACGCGCTGTCGTCGAATTCACCGACGATACGCGGCCCGATGCTGCGCGACTTCAACCAGTGATCGAGCTTCCTGCGCACAGCGGATTCAGTGCCGGGCAAGAGCGTGGGCATTTCGTCGAGCGATGCCGGGAAATTGCTTTTAGCCCTTGCAGCAAGTGCTTTCGGCGCAAAACAACTGAGCGTCGAGCGGCCGAGCGAATGGTTGAACGCCTTCACGTTCACGTCGGACGGAATCGGCGCATCGGCGATGATCAGGTCGAGCCGATGCACCGCCAGTTGCGAAAGCAACGAATGCAGTTTGCCTTCCTGACAGATCAGGCGCAGCGAGTCGGACTGATTCAGCGCCGGTTCGAGCAGTCGATACGCAACCGTTTTCGGCACCGAATCGGCAATGCCGACGCGCAATTGCGTTTGCGCGACTTCCTGCTCGCGTCGAACCGCGCTTTCCAGTTCCGCACCGAGCGAAAAGATCTCGTCGGCATAGTCGAGCGCGAGACGACCGGCGTCGGTCACTTCGAGATTCCGGCCGCTTTTCCGGAAGAGCTTCTTGTCGAGCGCGTCTTCGAGCAGCTTGATCTGACCGCTCAGCGTTTGCGGCGTGATGTGCAATTGCGTGCCCGCACGCACCAGGCTGCCGGCACGAGCCGCGACCCAGAAATAGTACAGATGCTTGAAGTTCACACGCGCTCCCGGGTGCCGTCGATCATTCGGTTTTTTCGAATCGATTGCATCGAAAATACGAGTTTTATATCACGGGCAGGTCCGCTACATTGAGTCATGTCGTAGGCGTTTTGAAAGAAACGAGCGACACCTTCACACTGGAGATCGACGATGACCACCGTAGCGCAACTCTTGAAATCGAAAGCCGACAGCGCGTTTCATACTATCGACGCAGCCGCGAGCGTGTTCGAAGCCATTGCTTCGATGTCGCGCAACGGTATCGGCGCGCTGGTCGTCACGCGCGGTGCGGAGGTGTGCGGGATCGTCACGGAGCGCGACTATGCGCGCAAGGTGATCTTGCAGGACAGGTCGTCGCGCAGCACGCAAGTGGACGAAATCATGTCGCGCGCGGTGCGCTATGTGAATCCGCAGCAGACGTCCGACGAATGCATGGCGTTGATGGCGGCGCATCACATCCGTTATCTGCCGGTGATCGAGCGTGGCGTACTGGTCGGGTTGGTGTCGATCGGCGATCTGGTGAAGAACCTGATCGCGGAGCAACAGTTCGCGATCGATCAACTGGAGTTCTACGTGCACGGCGAGATGCAGGCGACGAGGTCGAGCTCACATGCCGCCGGTCGCGCGATCGCGCTTGCATAAGCTGACGCGTTCACCCGTCCACGCGCGGCGCGCCCGCAGGTTCGCCGCGCGTGCGATCTGGGCTTAACCGGCTCGCTCCGCGTCGTCCGGTTTCGCGTGCTTTTTCGGGCGCGCGCCGGCACGCTGAAACAGGCCGCTGAATTCGGTGCCGGCGTCGCGGATCAGTCCGATCAACGTCGTCGCCATCGTCGTCATCAGGTCGATATCGCGGCAGATCAGGCCGATCGTCATATCGGGCAAGGGCTCGTGCAGCGCGATCTTGCGCAGACGCGTGCGGTACTCCGGCATATGAAACGGCAACTCGGACCACAGGCTGACGACGTCGGTTGTAGTGGCCATTTCCGCATACAGCGACGTGGACGTGCAGCGTAAAACGTGTTTTGGCGGCGCGATGTCCTGCACGCTGAACATCGAACCGATCAGGCTCGTCGTGTCGTCGAGCGCGTCCCAGCTCAGCCAGCGCGCGTCCGTAAGTGTCCTGAGCGAGCGCGCGCCGCGCATCGGATGATCTTTGCGCACGGCGAGCGTGGTCGGAACCGTATAAAGCGTTTCCCAATAGAAGCGCGTGTCGCTGGGTTGTCCGATTCGCGAAACGAGGCCGAAATCCAGCGATCCATCCGCGAGACCTTCCTGAATCTGCGCGGGCCGCAACTCGAATACGTTGACGTTGACTTGCGGGTAGTCGCCGGAAAATGCGCGCAATGCAGCGGCGAACGGCCCGGTGGACGACACCGGCGTCACGCCGACGGTGACCGTGCCGCGCGCCACTCCGAGCAAGGTCGCGATATCTTCGTGCGCATGCCGCAATTCCTGCTCGATTGCGCGTGCATGCCGGATCAGGCTTTGACCGTACGGCGTCAGTTGCGCGCCTTTCGCCGAGCGCACGAACAAGGGCGCGCCGAGTTCGGTTTCGAGATCGGACAGCGACTTGCTGACGGCCGGCTGCGTGATATGCAATGCACGTGACGCCTCGTGAATGCTGCCGTTTTCAGCGACGGCGATCAGTGAGCGAAGCTGATGAAGTTTCATGGTCGATCCACTCGAAGATGCGCGAGCCGCTCGCCGCGCAGGCTCCAGTGTGGAGATAAAAAATATTGATTGCTATAGAAACGACTGGTTTTCATACGGTCGATCGCGCAAGTGGATCAAGTCACAGGCACCGCGTTGTTTCGACGGCACCGGGCTATTCTGGTCTGCCGTATCATGTTCGATCCTCCACGCTGACCGCCCACGAGGCGGATCGACATGACCGATACCACCGGATCGACCAATCCGCTGTTGCAAGACTGGCAGACCCCGTACCAGTTGCCGCCGTTCGCGCAGATCGAGCCCGCGCACTTCGCGCCGGCTTTCGCAGTCGCATTCGACGCCCATCTCGCGGAGATCGACGCGCTTGCCGCGAATGCCGCCGCGCCGGATTTCGGCAACACGGTCGCTGGGTTCGATGCGAGCGGCGCACTGCTGGATCGCGTGCGTCTGACCTTCGAGAATCTCTGCGCGTCGGCGTCGCCGCCCGCGTTGCAGGCGGTCGAGCGCGAGATGGCGCCGTTGCTCGCCGCGCACGACAGCAAGGTGTCGATGCATGCCGGTTTCTTCGCGCGTCTGAATGCGGTGTACGGGCAGAAGGACACACTTGGTTTGACCGAGGAGCAGGGTCGTCTGCTAGATCGTCTTCACACCGATTTCGTCCGGACCGGCGCAACGCTGCAAGGCGACGCGCGCGATCGTTTCGCCGCGATCGCCGAGCGTCTCGCGAATCTTCATACCCAGTTCGCGCAAAACATTCTCGCCGACGAATCGAGCTACCAGTTACCGCTGACGGGCGAAGCCGACCTCGCCGGTTTGCCGGATTTTCTGCGGAGTGCCACGCGTAGCGCCGCGCAGGAGCGGGGCGTCGATGGCTATGTGATCACGTTGTCGCGTTCGCTGGTCGAGCCGTTTCTGACGTGGTCCACGCGTCGCGATCTGCGCGAACGTGCGTGGCGCGCGTGGACGGGGCGCGGTGAATCGGCCGCACGTGATAACCGTCCGCTGGCCGCGCAGATTCTCGCGTTGCGTCAGGAGCAGGCGCAGTTGCTCGGCTATGACAGTTTCGCGGATTACGCGCTTGCCGACCGGATGGCCGCGACGCCGTCGGCGGTGTACGACTTGCTGAGTCAGGTGTGGGAACCGGCGAAGGCCAGCGCCGAACGCGAACGCCAGGCACTCGCCGCGCAAGCCGTCGAGATCGGCGAACCGGGCGATATCGAACCGTGGGACTGGTATTACCTGTCCGAGAAAGTGCGCGCGGCCCGCTACGCGCTCGACGATGCCGAAGTCAAACCGTACTTCAGCCTCGACGCGATGCTGGGCGCGATGTTCGATTGTGCCGAGCGTCTGTTCGGCGTGCGCTTCGTCGAGCAGACCGGCGTGCCGCTTTATCACCCCGACGTGCGTGTCTGGGAAGTGCGTCGCGGCGACCGGCTGGCCGGCGTTTTTCTCGGCGACAACTACGCGCGACCGAACAAGCAGGGCGGCGCGTGGATGCACGTGTATCGCAAGCAGACCCGCAACGGCGGCGACGTGATTCCGGTGGTCGTCAATAACAACAACTTCGCGCGCGGCGGCAATGGCGCAACCTTGTTGAGTTTCGACGACGTGCGCACGCTGTTCCATGAATTCGGCCACGGTCTGCACGGCTTGCTGTCGAACGTGAACTACACGCGTCTATCCGGCACGTTCGTGCCGCAGGACTACGTGGAGTTGCCGTCGCAATTGCTGGAGAACTGGGCGACGGTCCCGGAAGTGCTGGCGAAGCATGCGCGTCACGTGACGACGGGCGAGCCGATTCCGGCTGCGCTGATCGAGCGGATTCGCGCATCGCAAACCTTCAATCAGGGCTTTTCGACGGTGGCGTATACGTCGTCGACGTTGATCGATATGGCGCTGCATCTGCAGAAAGACGCGGCGAATATCGACATCGCGCGGTTCGAGGCCGACGAGTGCAAGCGCCTGGGCGTACCGCGCGAAGTCGGCATGCGGCATCGCTTGCCGCACTTCGGGCATATCTTCGGCAGCGCGTATTACGCGGCCGGATATTACGTCTACATGTGGGCGGAAGTGCTCGAAGCCGAAGCGTTCGATGCGTTCGAAGAAGCGGGTAACGCGTTCGATCCCGCGCTTGCCGACAAGCTGCAACGCTACGTCTATAGCGCCGGCGACAGCCGCGATCAGCGCACCGCATTCCGCGCATTTCGCGGACGCGATCCGCAAGCCGCGCCGATGTTGCGCAAGCGTGGATTGCTCGCGGGCTAACGTCTGACCGCTCGCGGCAGACGACAGAAACCGGCGGCGCATGCGTCGCCGGTTTGTCGTTTACGGCTCACACCAGGCGTGGATCAGGACTCGAATACGGCTTGATGATCGGCGGCGACGATGTCGGTCCGCAGTGAACCGGCACGATCGGAAAGTAGTCGCTGAACTTCGGCACCGTCGGCATTGCCGGAAATGGCGGCACCACCGGATTGGGGTTGGTGGCGTTGTAGTTGAGCGGGACGGCTTCACCACCGCGGATGGATTTCAGGGCCTTGCGGTCGAGCGCGTCGGCATGAGGCAGATCGTGGACTTGTACAACGTGCATGATGATTCTCCCGGCAATGGATAGGTAACGAGCGCTCGGCGACGCCGGGCTCATCCAACGAATTGCACGCACCATGCCAGTCGCGCGAAGGCTTGCTGGGTGCGGGCTCGTGACCTGCGTCGGGTGCCTGGACCCGTTACCTGACGGGAGTGCACCATCCGCATTCGTTGCTTGTGTTGGAACGCTGCCGACATACGGTGCTTCAGGCGAGCTGCTATCCGGACGGATCGACGCGCGGCTTTTCGATGCCATTGGGCAGTCGCCTGAACGGGGCAGTCGCTCGATCGAATCATGTGGGCGTACCGTAAGCGCACATTGCTAATCTGCATTGTTCCCTCGCCGATCCACTCAACGCAGAGATAAGTGATGATCTCCAGAAACATCCGCCGGGCAACCGCAGAAGATGTAGCGGTAATTACACAAATCCGGAACGACGCGCACGCAAAGAAGGTCACCTACGGTGACTATGCGTGGGGCAGGGAAGGGGAAGGATTTTCGGAACGATGGGTGCTAAACAGTCTGTCACGAAGAGCTGTCTATGTTGTCGAGCAGGACGGCTTACCGGTCGGCACGTTCTCTCTGGATTGGAGCGATGATGCGTACCGGGGGCCGCAAGAGCCGGTCGGGGGCTACGTGCATGGCCTTTCCGTACGAAAAGGCTTTAACGGCCTTGGGCTTGGCAGTTTCATGATTAGTTGGTGCGCCAATCAGGTAATCACGCAGAAAAGACGTTTTATTCGGCTTGGGTGTGATGCGAGAAACGCGAGGCTGTGCGCCTATTATGAGTCGCTCGGTTTTATCCGGGTAGGCGTCGCGCCCATGCCCGAGCACGGCGACTATAGAGAGTCGCTGTACGAGAAACCGCTGGTAATACGTGACCCGAAAGTCGAAGGGGAAAACGATAAATACCAAGGCGACTCAGAATAACGAGGAATAGCCCCGTTTCGCCGTCGCTCCCACGCTTTTCCTTCCCGCCACCTTACAACCCACGCGGTTGCACCCCTCTCTTCATCAGGTAATACCCTAGGATGGCTTCCACCGCCGTCGCGGCTCTGCTATAAATCCGTCCCCAAGCTGATTACGTTTTAGCAGCGTTTAAATTGATCTCGTGCCGATAACGAGATCATGCCGTCGAGAGGAAGCCGTATGGCGCGCGTCGTAGTGGTGGGCAGTATCAACATGGACATGGTGGTCGAAACGGACGTGTTTCCCCGTCTGGGTGAAACCCTGTTCGGCAACGGTTTTTCGACCCATCCCGGTGGCAAGGGCGCGAACCAGGCGGTCGCCGCCGCGCGACTGGGCGCCGACGTCACGATGATCGGTTGCGTCGGCGACGACGCGTTCGGCGCGCAATTGAAGGCGACGCTGGCGCGCGAAGGCGTCGATACGCAGTTCGTGTCCACGGGACGCGGTCCGACCGGCATCGCATCGATCACGCTGTCGGGCGGCGATAACGCGATCGTCATCGTGCCCGGCGCGAATCACGAGCTGTCGGCGGACGACGTGGACCGCGCGCGCGATGCAATCCGCGACGCCGACATCGTGCTGGCCCAACTCGAAGTGCCGCTCGCCACCGTGCTGCACGCGGCCCGGGTCGCGAAGTCGCTCGGCAAGCCGTTCTTTCTGAATCCCGCGCCGGCCGTCGCGCTGTCCGACGAACTGATCGCGCTGACCACGCTGCTGACGCCCAACGAGCACGAGCTCGCCACCGCGCTCCAGACCGGCCACGCCGACTGGCAAGCCACGCTCGCCACGATGCCCGGCCGGATCGCGATGACGCACGGCAAGGAAGGCGCGTACTACACCGACGCCGCGGGCGAACTGACGCATCAGCCGGGTTTCGCCGTGAATGCCGTCGATACGACCGGCGCGGGCGACACCTTCAACGGCGCATTGGCCGCGTTCTGGCATCTCGGCGCCGCCGAAGCGATGCGTCGCGCGAATGCGGCGGGCGCGTTGTCCGTCACGCGCGCGGGCGCGCAGGGCGGCATGCCGACGCTGGCCGAACTCGAACGGTTTCTGGAGAAAGCATCGTGAAAAAGCTCGGACATCTGAATCGCGATATCGCGCGTGTGATGGCCGCCATGGGCCACACCGACTGCCTCGTGATCGCCGATTGCGGCTTGCCGATTCCTGACGGAGTCGAATGCATCGATGTGTCGCTGAAGCTCGGCGTGCCGGGTTTCTTCGACGTGCTCGACAGCGTGCTGGCCGACTTCAAGGCCGAACGCGTGGTGTTCGCCACCGAAGCGCTGACGCAAAACGCCACGGTCGCCGAGCGCATTGCGCAGTTCGCGGTGGACGGCTTGGTCACGGACGATGTCCCGCACGATGAATTCAAGCGTCTGTGCCAGCACGCGAAAGTCGTGATTCGCACCGGCGAATGCAGTCCGTACGCTAACGTGATTCTCCATTCCGGCGTGATCTTCTAAGAGGTCTGTCATGCAAGTGACAATGCGCGGCATCGACAAGGCATTCGGCCCGGTTCGCGTGCTCGACAGCGTGCATTTCAACATCGGCGGCGGCGAAATCCACGCGCTGATGGGTGAAAACGGCGCAGGAAAATCGACGCTGATGAAGATCCTCAGCGGCGTCTATCTGCCGGATCGCGGCGAGATTCTGGTGGACGGCAAGCCGGTGCAGATTCGCGATACCGTCGATGCGGAACGCGCGGGCATCGCGATCATTCACCAGGAACTGAACCTGATCCCGCAGTTGTCGGTGATGGAAAACATGTTCCTCGGGCGCGAGCCGAGCCGCTTCGGCGTGGTCGATCGCAAGGCGATGCGCGCGCAGTCGCGCAAGTGGCTCGATACGGTCGGCGCGCAACGGATCGATCCGGACATGGAAGCCGGTCGTCTGTCGATCGGTCAGCAGCAACTGGTGGAAATCGCCAAGGCGCTGTCGCTCGACGCGCGCGTGCTGGTGATGGACGAACCGACCGCCGCGCTGACGCATCATGAAATCGACACCCTCTTCGAGATCATGCTCGCGCTGAAATCGCGCGGCGTCGCGCTGGTGTACGTGTCGCACCGGATGGAAGAAATCTTCCGCATTTGCGACAAGGTCAGCGTGTTGCGCGACGGCCAGTTCGTCGGCGAACGCGTGACGCGCGAGACCAGTTTCGACGATATCGTCCGCCTGATGGTGGGACGCGAACTCGGCGAGCGTTTTCCGAAGCGCAGCACGACACCGGGCGCGGTCCGTCTGCACGTGTCGGACCTCGCGGACGACGGCAACGTGTCCGGCATCACGTTCGACGTGCGCGCGGGCGAAGTGCTGGGCATCGCCGGATTGATGGGCGCGGGCCGCAGCGAAATTCTCCGCACGCTGTTCGGCGTGAACCGCAAGACGGCGGGCACGGTCACGCTCGACGGCAAGCCGCTCGACGTGCGTGACGCGACCAGCGCGATCGACGCGGGCATCGGTTTCGTCACTGAAGACCGCAAGAATCAGGGCCTCGTGCTCGGCATGTCGGTCCGCGAAAACGCGACGCTGGTTCACCTCGACAACTACGCGCGTCTGGGCGTCGTCGATACGGCCGCCGAACGCGACGCCGTCGATCAGCTTATCAAGCAGTTGCGCATCCGCACCCGCGATGCCGAACTCGACGTGAAGTCGCTGTCGGGCGGCAACCAGCAGAAAGTGGTGTTCGCGAAGTGGCTCGCGTCGCCGCCGAAAGTGCTGCTGCTCGATGAACCGACGCGCGGCGTCGATGTGGGCGGCAAGGCGGAGATCTACACCATCGTCAATCAACTGGCGTCGCAAGGCGTCGCGATCGTGATGGTGTCGTCCGAACTGCCCGAAGTGCTGGCGATGAGCGACCGCGTGCTGGTGATGCATCAAGGCCGTCAGAACGGCATTTTCCCCGCCGACGGCGCGACCCAGGAACTGATCATGACCGCCGCGACGGGCGGCGACGTGACAGCGGCCGGCGACGCAGCGGCAGCCTGATTCAATCAATCCGAAGGCGGCCGATGCCGCCGCGCACCGAGAACCGAGATGGCGCAATTAACCATGACTCCGACTACCAGGGCCACGCTGCAAAAGCTCGGGCCGTTCATCGCGTTGCTGATCGTGTCGGTCGGGCTGGCGATCGTCAGCCCCGACTTCCTGACGCTCGACAACCTGCTCAACGTAATGCGCCAGGCGTCGATCAATGCACTGATCGCGTTCGGCATGACGCTGGTGATTCTGCTCGGCGGGATCGATCTGTCGGCGGGATCGGTGCTCGCGCTGTCGTCGGTGATCATCGCGAGCTTGATGCACAACGGCACGCCCGCCGTGCTCGCGACGCTCGCGGGTCTCGCTTCCGGCGCGCTGATGGGTCTCGTCAACGGCATCGTGATCAGCAAAGGCAAGGTCGCGCCGTTTATCGCGACGCTCGGCTCGATGACGGTGCTGCGCGGACTCGCGCTGGTGGTGTCGAACGGCAGCCCGATCAGCGATTTCAACAGCGACTTTTTCTCGATGCTCGGCGGCGGTTACGTGGCCCGGCTCGTGCCGATTCCCGTCGTGCTGATGCTGATCATGTTCGCGGTGTTCTGGTTTGTGCTGAAGAAGACGGTGTTCGGCCGTCACGTGTACGCGACGGGCGGCAACGCGGAATCGTCGAAGCTGTCGGGCGTGAAAGTGGATCGCATCCAGTTGTGGGTGTACACGATCTCCGGCGTGATGGCCGCGATCGCGGGCGTGGTGCTGACCTCGCGCCTGAACTCCGCGCAACCCACGGCGGGCACCGGCTACGAACTCGACGCGATCGCGGCGGTCGTGCTCGGCGGCACCAGTCTGACGGGCGGCCGTGGCTGGATCTTCGGCACGTTGATGGGCGCACTGCTGATCGGCGTGCTGAACAACGGCCTGAATCTGCTCGACGTGTCGTCGTTCTATCAGCAGGTCATCAAGGGCGGCGTGATCCTGCTGGCCGTGCTGATCGACCGCGGCAATAAAAAATAACGATATTCCAGGTTTTTTTACTACTTGCAGGTTTGAGGAGATAAGGATGAAAAAGATCGTGACGCCGTTGATCGGCGCATTGCTGATCGCCGGTCTGGTCGGTTGCTCGAAGCAGGGTCCGGATACGGCCGCTTCGTCGGCACCGGCATCGGACGCTGCTGCGGGCGGCGCGGTAAAGATCGGTCTGTCGATCTCGACGCTGAACAATCCGTTCTTCGTGTCGCTTCGCAAGGGCGCGGAAGACGAGGCGAAGAAGGAAGGCGTGACGCTGATCACCGTGGATGCGCAGAACGATCCGGCGAAGCAGCAGGCGAGCGTCGAAGACCTGATCCAGAAAAAGGTCAACGTGATCCTGATCAACCCGACGGATTCGTCGGCGGTCGCGAACGTGGTGAAGGAAGCGACCAGCAAGGGCATCAAGGTGATCTCGCTTGACCGCAGCGTGAACGGCGCGGAAGTCAGCTCGCATATCGCGTCGGATAACGCGGCAGGCGGCAAGATGGCGGCGGATTTCATCGTCGAAAAGCTCGGCGGCAAGGGCAATATCGTCGAACTGCAAGGCATTCCGGGTTCGTCGGCGGCGCGTGAACGCGGCGCGGGTTTCGACGACGAAGCGCAGGCAAAGGGCGGCGTGAAGATCGTCACGAAGCAGCCGGCCGACTTCGACCGCGCGAAGGGTCTGTCGGTGATGGAAAACATCATCCAGAGCAACAAGGACATTCAGGGCGTGTTCGCGCAGAACGACGAGATGGCGCTCGGCGCGGTCAAGGCGCTGCAGGCGGCGGGTCTGAAAGACGTCGTGGTGGTCGGTTTCGACGCGACCGAAGACGCGATGGCGGCGGTCAAGGCGGGCACGATGTCGGCGACGGTGCAGCAGCAACCGGAACTGATCGGCCAGTACGGCGTTCAGACCGCGAAGAAACTCGCCGACGGCCAGACCGTCGACAAGTCGATCCCGGTGCCGCTGAACCTGTTCAAGCAGTAACGCGGATCGTCGCGAGCCGGACGCGCGTCCGGTATCGACCGACTTCGCAGCGTCTCGAACGCGTAGTACCATCCGGCTTTCAGGGCCGGTGAAAACGCCCCCGCCCTCGGGGGCGTTCACATTTTTGACTCCAGGAATATAGCGTGTCCCAGTTCGAGCGCCTGACTATCGACGACATCGCCCGGCTGGCGAACGTGTCGCGCACGACGGCCAGCATGGTGCTCAACGGTTACGCGGAGCGCTACCGCATTTCCGCCGCGACGGTCGAGCGCGTGTTGCAGGTCGCGCGCGACAACCACTTCACGCCGTCGCAATCGGCGCGCGCGTTGCGCTCGCGACGCAGCAACACGATCGGCCTCGTGATTCCCGATCTGACCAACTCCGCGCACGCGGCGCTCGCGCAGGCGATGGAATCGTTGTGTCGCGCGCAGTATGGCTATCAACTGGTGACCGTCACCAGCGACGAAGATCCGTCCCGCGAAACCGAAGGCATCGCGCATCTGGTCGCGCATCAGGTGGACGGGATGATCGTCGTGCCGTGCACCGCGGACGCGAAGCGCTACGACAAGTGGATCAAGCGTTTGCCGGTCGTGTTCGCGGATCGCCGTGTCGACGGCAGCGCGATTCCCTACGTCGTGACCGACGCCACGGAAACTGTCGCCACGCTGGTCGGCGATGCGTTGCGGCAGGGCATTCGCGAAGTGGTGTACTTCGGCGGTCAACGCGAATTGTCGGCCAGTCGCGACCGGCTTGCGGGCTACCGGCAGGCGCTGGCCGCGCACGGTTTGAAAGAACACGAAGACTGGGTATTCGAGCGCGATTATCAGCGCGATTCCGGACATGCGTTGATGCAAGCCTGGTTCGATGCGCACGGCCGCTATCCGCAGGCGCTGTTCGCGGGATCGATCACGCTGCTGGAAGGCGTGCTGTCGTTTATCAGCCAGACCCACAAGCTGACGCAAGCGCCCGAGCGGCTGATGACCTTCGACGATCATCAATTGCTCGACTGTCTGCCGCTGACGATCGACGCGATCGTGCAGGATAGCCATCAACTGGCCGAACAGAGTCTGCGCAGCGTGATGGCGATGCTCGACGGCGACAGCGACGCGCCCGAATCGATGCGGGTGCCCGCGCGCATTCACTACCGGCGCGGCGGGTAATCTGGCCGCACGTGACGCCACGCACCCTTGAGTCGAGCGCCGCGTTCGCCGTGCCCTAAGCCCGGCTGGCGCGCACGGTTTTCAGTCTTGCTGCAAACTGTATCGATTCATTCTGATCATTGCGTGCCATGCAGCCACCTGACCTCAATCTCCTCGTCGCGCTCGACGCCTTGCTCGAAGAAGGCTCCGTGGTCGGCGCGGCGCATCGGATGAATCTGAGCGCGCCCGCGATGAGCCGTACGCTCGCGCGGATTCGCGACGTGATCGGCGATCCGATTCTCGTGAAGATCGGCCGGCGGATGGTGCCGACGCCGCGTGCGCTCGCGCTGCGCGATCAGGTGCGCGATTCCGTCGAAAGCGCCGTGCGGCTGCTGCAACCCGAGCGCGAAGTCGATCTGGCGACGCTCGAACGTCACTTCAACCTGCACGCGAACGACACCTTCACGGGTTCCTTCGGCGGCGAGTTGCTGGATCGCGTGCGCCGCGACGCGCCGCGTTCGGTGCTGCGGTTTCAGCCCGAAAGCGACATCGAAGCGCACGTCGTGCTGGACGGCAAAACCGACCTCTTTATCAGCGCGCTGCGTCCGATGGGCCCGGACGTGCACGTGCAGCGGCTGTTCACGACCACCTTCGTCGGCCTCGCGCGCGACGATCATCCGATCTTCGACGACGAAATCACACCCGAGCGTTTCGCGTCTTACGACCATATCAGCGTATCGCGGCGCGGCCGGAACACTGGCCCGATCGATACCGCACTCGACGCGCTCGGCTTGCGCCGCACGGTGTCGATGGTGGTGCCGTCGTTTCATTCGGGCGTGTTCGCGTTGGGCCGCTCGGATCTGATCGTCGGTTTGCCCGAACATGTCGCCGCGACCGCGAAGAAACTGGGCATGCGCGTGCGCTCGTTCGAGATCCCGATTCCGCTCGAAACGATCGTCGTGATCCAGGCGTGGCATCCGCGTTTCCAGAGCGATCCCGCGCATCAATGGCTGCGCCGCGTGATCCGCGATGTGTGCGGCGGATCGGCGTCCGATCCGGCGTAACGCGCGTCACCAAGAGTGCGTCTGACGCACTGCTCGGTTGCAAACATTGCAATTTTCGAATCGATCGGTGATTCGTAGACTGGCTCCATTCCAACCCGGGGAGCCGGTTTCATGTCTTTTTTCGATACGGCCTGTCGGGCCGCTTCAACGCACTGTGCGCGGCGTCGCGAGCGGCGGTCGGCGTGAGCGCCGTCGTCGGTGCGGCGGCCGCGTCCGCGTCCGGCGCGACCGGTCACGCGCGATCCGCACCCGCCCAGGCTCGGACCCAGCCGGCCGCGCCCGCGTTCAACGGGCGTGTGATCGTCGGGCTGCTGGGCGTGCTGATCGCCGTCGTAATCGCCCAACTCAACGACCACGTAACCGATGTCGCGATGCCCGATATTCGCGGCGCGATGGGTATCAGCCGCGACGGCGCGTCGTGGCTCGGCACGGTGTATCAGGTGACGCAGGTGTCGGCGATGATGTTTGCGCCCTGGTGCTCCGCAACCTTCTCGTTGCGACGCTTCACGATCGGCGCGGTGGTTGCGTTCGCGCTGCTCGGCATCGTGTTCCCGTTCGCCCCGAGCTTCGGCGCGCTGCTGACGCTGCGCGCGTTGCAAGGTCTCGCGGGCGGCTGCCTGCCGCCGATGCTGATGACCGTCGCGCTGCGGTTCCTGCCGCCTCAGATCAAGCTGTACGGCCTCGCCGCTTATGCGTTGACAGCGACCTTCGCACCGAACCTCGGCACGCCGCTGGCGGCGATGTGGACCGAGTACGTCGGCTGGCATTTCCTGTTCTGGCAGATCGTGCCGCTCGCCCTGGTCTCGATCGGGATGGTCGCGTGGGGATTGCCGCAAGATCCGCTGCGTCTCGAACGGTTTCGCCAGTTCGACTGGCGCGGCGTGCTGCTCGGCTTTCCCGCCATGGCGATGCTGGTCGTCGCGTTACAGCAGGGCACGCGGGCCGGTTGGACCGACGCGCCGTGGATCGTCGCGCTGTTCGCGGGCGGCGTCGCGACGATGGCGCTGTTTCTCGTCAACGAATGGTTCCATCCGTTGCCGTTCTTCAAGATGCAATTGCTCGCGCGACGCAATCTGTCGCACGCGCTGATCACGCTGGGCGGCGTGCTGCTGATCCTGGTCGCGGTGCCGGGCGTGCCCGCCGGTTATCTGGCGGAAGTGCGCGGCTACCGGCCGTTGCAGACGGCGCCGCTCGCGCTGTTCGTCGCGCTGCCGCAGTTGCTCGCGTTGCCGGCGGTGGCCGCGCTGTGCAATCTGCGCCGCGTCGATTGCCGTTGGGTGCTGGCGACCGGGCTGGGGCTGATCGCGCTGTCGTGCGTTGCGGGCAGCTATATGACGTCCGACTGGATTCGCGACAACTTCTACGTGCTTCAGATCATGCAGATCGTCGCGCAGCCGATGGCGGTGATTCCGTTGCTGCTGCTGGCGACCAACGGCATGACGCCGATGGAAGGGCCGTTCGCGTCGGCGTGGTTCAACACGGTCAAAGGCTTCGCCGCCGTGGTCGGCGCAGGCGTCACCGAAGGTTTGATGGCGATGCGTGAGCGTTTCCATTCGAATCTGCTGATCGATCAGCTCGGCAACCGGCCGCAAGCATTCGCCCTCGCGCAACACGATCTCGCCACACGTCTGAATCTCGACCCGCACGCCGTGCTCGGGTTGCTCGATCAGCGGATTCGCGAGCAGGCGCTGGTGCTGGCATCGGCGGACGTGTTTCGTCTGATGGCGGTGATTGCGCTCGTGCTGATTGCGCTGATTCCGTTCATGCCGACTCGCGTCTATCCGCCACGCGCCGGTGCGCCCGCCGCGCCGATGCCGTCGGCGTCGTCTGTCAAAAATTGAGCATTGAAACCCTCCAGGAATTGAAAAGGTTGACCCATGTCTGAGTCGAAATCGAACAAGAAAATCTACATCGGCGGGACGCTGGTCATCGTGCTGATCGGACTATGCGCCGTGCTGGCTTACCGCGTGATGAAGCCGTCCGGACAAAGCACCCAGGACGCCTACGTCAGCGCCGATTTCACCGTGGTCGCGCCGCGCGTCGCCGGTCAGATTGCGACCTTGAGCGTCGACGATAACCAGATCGTCCACAAAGGTCAGGTGCTCGCACAGATCGACGACCGCGATTATTCGGCCGCCGTCGCGGCGGCCGAAGCGAACGTCGCGGTCGCGCAGGCCACCATCGATAACGTGGCCGCGAGCATCGTCCAGCAGCAGTCGCTGATCGATCAGGCCGCCGCCGCATTGACGGCCGCGCACGCCGGTTACGTGTTCGCCCGCGCCGATTACGACCGCTACACCGATCTCGCGCAACACGGTGCGGGCAGCATGCAGAACGCGCAGCAGGCGCGCTCACGCACCGACACGGCATTCGCCGACGTCTCGCGCAACGATGCCGGACTGAAGGCCGCCAGACAGCAGGTTGCGGTGCTGACGACGCAGCGCGCGCGTGCCGAAGCATCGCTGTTGCAGGCGAAAGCCGCGCTCGATACGGCGCGGCTGAATCTGTCGTGGACGCAGATCGTCGCGCCGATCGACGGCGTGGTCGGGCAGCGTGCCGTGCGGGTCGGCGCATACGTGACGCCGGGCACGCCGATGCTGGCAGTCGTGCCGCTGCAGCAAGCCTACGTGGTGGCGAATTTTCAGGAAACGCAGCTGACCGACGTGCGGCCCGGCCAGGCTGCGCAAGTGAGCGTCGATACGTATCCGGGCGTCGTGTTCGACGGCACGGTCGAGAGTTTTGCGCCCGCGACCGGCGTGACCTTCGCGGCCATCGCGCCCGACAACGCGACCGGCAATTTCACGAAAGTGGTCCAGCGGATTCCGGTCAAGATCGTATTGCGCGAAGGGCAGGCGTCGCTGGATAAATTGCGCGTGGGGATGTCCGTGGACGCGACGATCCGTACCGGCGCGAGCATGCACGCATCAAAGGTGACCGACACCACCGACACCCCTCACGCCGCCAACGCCGCCGAGGTCGCCGCACGATGAACCTGCTGACTTCACGAATCGTTTCGAGCGTGTGCGCGCTGAGTGTGCTGGGACTTGCGGCGTGTACCGTCGGTCCGGATTTTCAGCGTCCGGCGGCGAGCTTGCCCGATCGCTGGAACACGGCCGAAACCACGCAAACAGACGCGAAACCGGACGACAAAAACCCGTCGCAGATTGTGGACGGCGCGCTCGATCCGCAATGGTGGAACGCATTCAACGACGCCGAACTGTCGTCGTTGATCGAACGCGTCGCGACGTCGAATCTCGATGTCAAGGCCGCGAGCGCGCGGCTGATGCAGGCGCGCGCCGCGCGTCGCGTGACGGGCGCGGATGCCGCGCCTTCGGTCGACGGCAACGCGTCGTATCAACATGCGCGATCCAGCCAGAAAGGCGTGCTCGATATTTCCGGACTCGACGGCAAACACGATTACAACGTATGGCAACCCGGTTTCGATGCGTCGTGGGAACTCGACTTGTGGGGCCGCGTGCGACGCGAAATCGAATCCGCCGACGCAACGGTCGAAGCGAGCGCGGACCTGCGTCGTGACGTGTTGCTGGCGACGCTGGCCGAAACCGCGAACGACTATATGCAGTTGCGTGGCGTGCAGGCGCAGCAGCGAATCGTCGCGCAAAATCTGGAGATTGCGCGGCATAGCCTTGCATTGACGCGCATCCGTTTCACCGACGGCGTCGCGACGCATCTGGATATGGCGGAAGCGTCGGCGCAGGTGAGTGCGATCGACGCGCAATTGCCGTTACTCGACAACCAGCGCGTGCGTCTCGTCAATGCACTGAGTCTCCTGATGGGCGCACCGCCGCGCGCACTCGAAAGCGAGTTGCGCGAGGCGGCGCCGGTGCCGTCGATGCCCGCGCGCGTGCCGGCCGGTTTGCCGTCCGGACTGGCGGAGCGCCGGCCCGACATCCGCGCGGCCGAAGCGCGTCTGCATGCAGCGACGGCGGGGATCGGCGTTGCGGTCGGCGACTTCTATCCGCGCGTCACGTTGTCCGCGGATTTCAGTTTGCAGGCGCTGCATGTCGGCGATCTGGACACATGGGGCGCGCGGATGTTCGGTATCGGTCCGGCGTTGACCGTTCCGCTTTTCGACGGTGGACGTCTGAAGGGACAGCTCGCGCTGCGCAACGCCGAACAGCAGGAAGCGGCGATCGGATTTCAGCGCACAGTGCTCAACGCATGGCACGAAGTGGACGACGCGATGAGCGATTACGACGCTCGCCAGACGCATCGCGACCGGCTCGCCGACGCGGTTGCACAGAACACCATCGCGCTCGAAAACGCGCAGCGTCAATACGTTGCAGGTGCAACGGATTTCCTGAATGTGTTGACGGTGCAGAAGGATCTGCTCGGCACGCAGCAGGCACTGGCCGCGAGTACCACGGATGTCGCGGTGTCGCTGGTGACGTTGTTCAAGGCGCTGGGCGGGGGCTGGCAGACGACGTTTCCGGCGTCGTAGACGGGCGCCTGTCCGTAACGGCGTCGTCACGCGCATAGCGGCTGAAACATCGCGAGCAATCACAACAACCCACGAAAGGCACTTCCCTCGACGCACGGCTTAAGACAAGATTGTCGGCTCATCCCACGTTGTGCCGCCAACGCGCAACGGAACATAACCGGAGACAAGCCAGCAAGATGAAAGCATTCGTTAAGGGAACAGCAGTCGCGTTGATGATCGCAGCGTCGGCGTTCAGCACGGTTCGCGCGACCGAAGTGCGCGTGATGACGTCGGGCGGATTCACCGCCGCGTACAAAAAGCTCGGGCCGGGTTTCGAAAGTGCAACCGGCAATACGCTGGTTACGATCCTCGGTCCGTCGATGGGGCAATCGGCCGAAGCGATTCCGAACCGTTTGAGTCGCGGCGAATCCGCCGATGTCGTCATCATGGTCGGCTATGCGCTCGACGACCTGATCAAACGCGGCGTCGTGGTTCCCGCGTCGCGCGTCGAACTCGGCGATTCGCGCATTGCAATGGCCGTCAAGCGTGGCGCGCCGACGCCCGATATCAGCAGCGTCGACGCATTCCGGCAGACGCTGCTTCACGCGAAATCCGTCGCGTATTCCGACAGCGCAAGCGGCGTGTACATCGAGAAAGAAATGTTCGCCAAGCTCGGTATCGAAGACCAGATGAAGGGCAAGGCAAAGCGCATCCAGCGCGTGCCGGTGGGCAGCGTCGTGGCGAGCGGCGACTACGAAATCGGCTTCCAGCAGGTCGCGGAACTGATGCCGATCCAGGGCATCACGCTGGTCGGGCGGATTCCGGAACCGATGCAATCGGTCACGCGTTACGCGGCCGGGATTCCCGTCAACGCGCCGCATCCCGCGGAAGCGAAAGCGCTGCTCGACTATCTGTCGTCGCCGGGCGTGCAGCCGGTCGTCAGATCGACGGGCATGGATCCGGTCGACGGCCGCTGATCCGAAGCCCGGCGCGACGCGCCGAGCCGCGTCGCGCCGGGAGTTTGATCCACGTCGAATGATTTGGCACTTTGTCCTCAAGCTCCGACGAAGCCGGCCGTTAATTGAGAGATCGTACAACTCGGATTTGACGCGGCATGCGCAACATAACGGTTCGGAGCAGTCTCCTCGGCGTCCTCGTGATTTTCGCGACGATGATCCTGTTCGGCGGCATCGTCGGGGTGTTTGCGCTGGGACGCGCGAACGACAGCGCGCAGCGTCTGCACCAGATCGCCACACAGGAAGTGCTCGCGAACGATGGCTACAAGGACACCGCGCGCACCCGCGCTGCGTTGGCGCGCGCGTATTCGGCGCTGAAGGAACGTAACGACGCGGCGTCGCGCGACGCCGCGCTCGACAGCGCATCGAAGTCGATCGCCGCGGCCGCGCGCGACACCGAAGCATTTCGTGGCGCGCCGCGTTTCGACGGTCAGGACGACGCGCTCAAGCAGCAACTGGTCGAATCGTCGAACCGGCTGGCGAAGCTGCTGCAAAGCGCGTCCGACGCGCTGCGCAGCGGCGACACGGCCGCTTACGCCCAGATCAACGACCGCGACATCACCGCAGCGGGCGCGGCTTACTCGACGGCCGTGGAGCAGTTTCAGCGCGTCGCCACCGACCTGTCCAACGACGCGGTCGCGCGCGGCAATACCGAATACAACTGGGTCGTCAGCATGGTCGTGGTGGGTGTCGGCATGGCGCTCGGCCTGATCGTCGTCACGTACTTCGTGTTGCGCCGGATCGTCACCGGTCCGCTCGGCGAAGCGGCGCGTCTGCTCGACCAGATCGCGTCGAACGATCTGACCGTGCGGATTCCCGAGGCCGGACGCAACGAGATCGGCCAGTTGTTCAGCGCGATGAGCCGGATGCAATCGGGCTTGTCGCGGACCGTGTCGAGCGTCCGCGATAGCTGCGAGGCGATCTACGGCGGCGCGCAGGAGATCGCATCGGGCAACCTCGATCTGTCGAGCCGTACCGAGCAGCAATCGGCGTCGCTCGAAGAAACGGCGGCGAGCATGGAGCAACTGACGTCGACGGTCAAACAGAACGCCGAGAACGCGGTTCAGGCCAGCAAGCTCGCCACCAACGCGGCGGCCGTGGCACAGCGCGGCGGCGACGTCGTACAGCGCGCGGTCCAGACGATGACAGCGATTCAGGCGAGTTCGCACAAGATCGCCGAGATCACCGGCATGATCGACAGCATTGCGTTCCAGACCAATATCCTGGCGCTCAACGCGGCGGTCGAATCGGCGCGCGCGGGCGAGCAGGGGCGCGGTTTCGCGGTGGTCGCGGGCGAAGTGCGCACGCTGGCGCAACGCAGCGCGGGCGCCGCGCGCGAGATCAAGGAACTGATCGGCGTGTCGGTCGAGGACGTGCGCAACGGCAGCAGTCTGGTGGTGCAGGCCGGCGACACGATGGACGAGATCGTCGGCGCGGTGCGCAGCGTCGCGGCCATCATGTCGGAGATTACGTCGGCGACTGTCGAGCAGAGTTCGGGTATCGAACAGGTCGGACTGGCCGTCAGCCAGATGGATCAGGTGACGCAGCAGAATGCGGCGCTGGTCGAAGAAGCGGCGGCAGCGGCTGGCGCGCTCGAACATCAGGCGCAATCGATGAAAGACGCGGTTGCGGTGTTTCGGGTGGCGCGCGTGTGATGCAGCGGGCCTGAGCGCGGCGATCGGAGCGGCGTCCTATACTGGCGGTTCGCATCCAACCGGCGGCCGTCATGCACGTGTCCAGCACGCGCCAGGCGCCCGCAACGCACCGTGACGAGGACGTCGAGCATGTATATCGCAATGAATCGCTTCAAGGTGGCGCTGGGTTCCGAGGCCGATTTCGAAGAGCTCTGGACCAGCCGCGACACGCATCTGAAGGAAGTGCCGGGCTTCGTCGAGTTTCATCTGCTGAAAGGCCCAACCCGCGACGACCACGTGCTCTATTCGAGCCACACGATCTGGTCGAATCATGCCGCGTTCGAAGCGTGGACCCAATCCGAAGCCTTTCGGGCCGCGCACCGGAACGCGGGCGGCGGCACGCGCTCGCTGTACCTCGGGCATCCGGAGTTCGAGGGTTTCGAGGTGATTCAGACGGTGAAGTAAGGGTATACACTGAGAAAACGTTGTCGGCGGGTGGGCGGTTGAGCGGGTAACCGAATGTGACAACGTGCGATTGCGCGGACGGATCGCGCGTAACGTAGGGTAAACTCAGCCCTCACTCTCCCAGGAACGACATGACGCACTATCCGCAGGAAGAGTTGACTTCGCTTTGGGGGCGTATGACCCCTTATCTCGCTTTGGTGGAATCCGCACAAACGGACACAATCGAGCCGATTGGCCGAATGATCACCGATACGGCCGAAAAACAGGCCTTCGCGCTCCACGTCACCGATGCAAAAGCAGCGGACGACACCTCTGAAACCCCCACCGGTCATAGCGCTACCTATACTCGCCAGAAACTCGACGGCGAAGCGTGGGGACCCTGGGTTCGCGAGCTTTATTAAGCGTCGGGGACGCATCTCGGTGCAGATGCTAATTGGCATTTTTGATATCGCGTGGTACAACGCTATCTTGTGATTGATCACGCGTTGAGGCGTGATTGTCATGAATGCAGCACCTAACACTTACTGGATTAAAAATGGCAACAGGTATTGTGAAGTGGTTCAATGATGCGAAGGGCTTCGGTTTCATCACGCCGGACAACGGTGGCGAAGATCTGTTCGCGCATTTCTCGGAAGTTCAAGGCAGCGGCTTCAAGTCCCTGCAAGAAGGTCAGAAGGTGAACTTCGAAGAAAAGCAAGGCCCGAAGGGCAAGCAAGCGGCTAACATCACGCCGCTGTAAGTTCTCGCGCTAGCGCAAGAAAATAAGCTCGCTTCGGCGAGCTATTTTTTTGCCTGCGAATCGTCATTTTTACCGTGACGTCTCAAGTCGCGCGTCACAGTTACCGTTTTCGCTGGGTCTCCGACGGCGATTCGCCAAACTTCCGCTTATATTCGAGCGCAAAGCGCCCAAGATGCGTGAAACCGCAATCCAGCGCGATTTCCGCAACGCGCGCATCCGGTCCCGCGAGCCGCAGTGCTTCGCGCGCGCGCTCGAGGCGCGCCTGGCGCACGTACTGCATCGGTGTGATGCCGCGAAAGTGCTGAAAACCGTCGGTGAGGGTGCGCACGGGAACGCCGATCGCCGTCGCAATGTCCGTCAGTTGAAGCCGTCCGGCCAGATTGGCCAGCACGAAATCTTCCGCGCGACGCACGAAAGCAGGCGCCAGCACGTTCGATCTCGTGCCGCCGGGCGTCTCCAGATGCCCGAGCGCCAGCAGATCGATCAGCAAACCTTCCACGTGCGCCGCGATTTGCGGATTGTCGCGCGCGCTGTCCAGCAGATCCGTCGATCCCGCCACTGCCTGCAACTGCTGCATCCAGCCGCGTAACGGCGCATTGGCGAGCGGCACGACCGGCGAAAACCGCCGTTCTTCCATCAAGCGCCGCGCGACGAAGGCCGCAGGATCGATCCGCAGGATGAATTGCTCGCAACCGGGTGACAGCACCGCGTCGAAGTGCTCGCCGGGCGCGCACAGCACGCCTCGCTCGGTGTTGACGATCACCGAGCAATCCATCGTCCGGACCTGCGCTTCGCCCGCGACGCAAAACATCATCAGGTAGTAACCGTCGACCGCTTCGACGTCCACCCGCATCGCGTCCCCGAACGCGATCGTGCCCATCCCGAGCCGCCCGAGCTTCACGAAATCCATATGCGAACGCCCGCGTCCCGTTCCCGACGGGGTCAGCGAATGCGGTTGCATCACGCGCGAAATCAGTTCGCGCGTCTCATCGAGGTCGCTCGACTCGAAGAGCCGGTGACCGCGCAACGCATCGGGACGAAAAAAAGCACGTTCGGACATAGCCGTCGATCATGGGGGAAAACGCAGGCGCATTCCGCAGCTTACACGCGGTGAGCCGTGGAAATCTGCCAGAAACGGATAGCCGCGCAGCGCCGGCACCGAAACTGGATAGACGCATCATTTTGACCTTTCAAAAATCAACCCATGTCGAAAGCCGTTGAAACGGCCTACCGAAATCCCCCAATCGGAGAAAACGCCATGGAAATGGTCGAGTCACCCTTGCGCCCAATGAGCATGCCCGAGTCGGACTACGTCAAGTTCCCGCACGAAGACGGCTCGCGCGTGCCGTACAAGGTGTTCAGTTCGCAAGCCGTTTACGACCGCGAGCAGGAACGCATCTATCGTGGCCCGACCTGGAATTTCGTCGCGCTCGAAGCGGAAATCCCGAATGCCGGCGACTACAAGAGCACCTTCGTCGGCGATACGCCGGTGGTCGTCACGCGTCTCGAAGACGGCAGCCTGTCGGCGTGGGTGAACCGCTGCGCGCACCGTGGCGCATCGGTGTGCCGCAAGTCGCGCGGCAACGCGACCTCGCACACCTGCGTGTATCACCAGTGGAGTTTCGACAATAGCGGCAACCTGCTCGGCGTGCCGTTCCGTCGCGGGCAGAAGGGCATGACCGGCATGCCGGCGGATTTCGATCCGAAGAACCACAGCCTGAAGAAGCTGCGCGTGGACAGCTATCGCGGCCTGGTGTTCGCCACCTTCAGCGAAGAAGTCGGCCCGTTGCCCGAATACCTCGGCGCGGAAATGCGTCCGTGGATCGACCGTATTTTCCATAAGCCGATCGAGTATCTCGGCTGCACGCGTCAATTTTCGAAGTCGAACTGGAAGCTTTACTTCGAGAACGTGAAGGATCCGTATCACGCGAGCATGCTGCATCTGTTTCACACCACCTTCAACATCTTCCGCGTCGGCATGAAGGCGCGTTCGATTCCCGACGCCACGCACGGTCTGCACAGCATCATCACCGTGACGAAGACGGGTGAAGACACGTCCGCCGCGTATAAGCAGCAGAATATCCGTTCTTTCGACGAAGGCTTCGCGCTGGAAGACGACTCGATTCTCGGTCTGGTCTCCGAGTACGAAGAAGACACCACCAATCACATCCAGCCGATCTTCCCGCAACTGGTGATCCAGCAGATTCACAACACGCTGGTCGCGCGTCAGTTGTTGCCGAAAGGCCCGAACAGCTTCGAACTGATTTTCCACTTCTTCGGCTATACCGACGACACGCCCGAGTTGCGCGAACTGCGTATCAAACAGGCCAACCTGGTGGGCCCGGCAGGCTATATCTCGATGGAAGACACGGAAGCGACCGAACTGGTGCAACGCGGCACGATTCGCGACGCAGATGCGACGTCGGTGATCGAAATGTCGCGCGGCAACCCGGACCAGCAAGACACCGTCATCACCGAGAGCCTGATCCGCAAGTTCTGGGTCGGTTATCAGAAGTTGATGGGCTACTGAACGTCGAGGAAAAAATCATGGAAGCAATGAAGCTGTGGTTCGAACTGCACATGCTGCAGGACCAGTACATCAACAACCTCGACAACGACCGTCTCGAAGCGTGGCCGACGCTGTTCACCGAAGACTGCCTGTACGAAATCGTGCCGAAAGAAAACGCGGACATGGGTTTGCCGATCGGCATCATCTACTGCACGAATCAACGCATGTTGCGCGATCGCGTCGTGTCGCTGCGCAACGCGAACATTTACGAAGAGCATAGCTACCGTCACATGACGTCGGGCCTCGCGGTCGTCAGCGAAAAAGACGGCGTGATCGAAACGGAAAGCAACTACGTGGTGATCCAGACGCGTTCCAACGGCGAGTCGAACGTGTATCAGGCCGGCAAGTACTACGACCGCGTCGTGCGCACGCCGGACGGTTTGCGCTACAAGGCCAAGCGCGTGATTTACGACACTTCGCGCGTGCAGACCCTGCTCGCGACGCCGATCTGAGGAGCAGGCAATGGATCAGGTCATCAACGGTTGGCAGACGCTCGGCGCGCTCGACGACTATACGGAAGGCGAGCCGGTCGCGATCGTGTCGGGCTCTAAGCAGATTGCGATTTTCCGTCTCGGCGACGAAGTCTTTGCGCTGAACGATCTGTGCACGCACGGTCATGCACGTCTGTCGGAAGGCTACGTCGAAGACGGCTGCGTCGAATGTCCGCTGCATCAAGGGCTTTTCGACATTCGCAGCGGTGCGCCGCGATGCGCGCCGGTGACGGAAGCCGTGCGCAGTTTCCCGATCCGGATCGTCGACGGACAGGTTGAGATTCATGTCGAGTAAGCCGTTCGTGATCGTCGGCGCGGGACACGCGGCGCGTCGCGCGGCCGAGTCGCTGCGCGAGCGCGACGCCGACGTGCGCATCGTGATGATCGGCGCGGAGCCGGAGTTGCCGTACGACCGGCCGGTGCTGTCGAAAGACGCGCTGATGAATCACGACGGCGAGCATCGCGCGTTTATTCGCGACGCCGCGTATTACGACGCGCAACGCATCGAATTGCGACTCGGCGTAAGCGTCGTGTCGATCGATCGCGCGCAACAGGTCGTGCAGCTCGACGACGGCAGCACGCTCGGCTACGCGCGTTTGCTGCTGGCGACCGGGTCGCGCGTGCGGCGTTTCACCGGCCCCGTCGACGACGGTGTGACGCTGCACTATGTTCGCACTGTCGCCGACGCTCGCGCGTTGCGCGCAGCGCTTGCGCCGGGTAAGCGCGTCGTGGTGTTGGGCGGCGGCTTTATCGGTCTCGAAGTGGCGGCATCGGCGGCGACGCTCGGATGTACGGCTGTCGTGATCGAACCGGCTGCCGCGCTGCTGCAACGCGCGATGCCTCGCGCGATCGGCGAGTTCATTCTCGCGATGCACGCGTCGAAGGGCGTGGACGTGCAGCTGAATACGAAGCCGCTCGGCATCCGTCGTCGCGCGAGCGGCGATGGCGAGTGCGCGATCGTGGAAACGGATCGCGGCGAGATCGACGCTGACGTCGTGGTGATCGGCATCGGCGTGGTGCCGAACGTCGAGCTTGCGATGGAAGCCGGACTCGACATCGACAACGGCATCGTCGTCGATGCGCAATGCCGCACCAGCGATCCGGCGATCTTCGCGGCGGGCGAAGTCACGCAACATTTCAATCCGCTACTCGCGCGTCAGGTCCGCATCGAGTCGTGGCAGGTCGCCGAAAATCAACCGGCGATTGCGGCTGCGAACATGCTGGGCGACGCGCAAACGTACGCGGAGATTCCGTGGTTATGGTCCGATCAGTTCGACTGCAATCTGCAAACGCTCGGTGTCTTCACCGACACGCAGACACTCGTCACGCGCGGCGTGCCGGGCGACGGCACGTTCACGCTGATGGCGTTGGGCGAGTCGGGCGAGTTGCAGGCAGTGGCCGCCGTGAATGCCGGACGCGATATCGGCGCATGCAAGCGACTGATGGCGGCGGGCAAGGTACTCGACGCGGCGAGTCTCGCCAATCCCGCCATTACACTGCGTTCGATGCTTTAAATGAAATGATTGTCTAGCCGTCGTAAAGGCACATTAAAAACGCGCTTTGCTAACCGCAAGCGCGTTTTTTCTTTTCCCACATGAGTTTAAAACAATGACAGGAATGGTCCTTGCGAATGGCCGGGCCGTCGCCTATAACTTGCGAAGACCGGGCGCGTCATTGCGTCCGGTTGTGAATTCATCATTGCTGTCGTTAGCTGAATCGAAACAATCACTCCAACTCAAACGACTCACGCGAGGGCATCGTGGATCTCGAAACCGTCCGCGTATTTCTGATGACCCGAGGCATCGACCTCGGCACGAAGGTGATCGGCGCGATCGTGCTGTGGATCGTCGGCCGGTGGTTGATCGGGTTGATCATCGGCCTGTTGCGCAAGGTGTTGTCGCGCAATGGCAAGGTCGATCCCACGCTTGCGCACTATCTCGGCTCGATACTCGGCGCACTGCTGAACCTGCTGCTGATCCTCGCGATCCTGCAGGTGTTTGGCGTACAGACGACGTCGTTCGCGGCGCTGCTGGCGGGTCTCGGACTCGCGATCGGAACCGCGTGGGGCGGCTTGCTCGCGCACTTCGCTGCGGGCATCTTCATGCAGGTGTTGCGCCCGTTCAAGGTCGGCGATTACGTATCGGCGGGTGGTGTGACCGGCACGGTTCAGGAATTGGGATTGTTCGGCACGACGATCATCACGCCGGACAACGTGACGACGATCGTCGGCAACAACAAGATCTTCTCCGATACGATTTCGAACTACAGCGCACTGCCGGTGCGGCGCGTCGAGCTGACCGCGAAGATCGCCAACGGTGTCGATCCAACCGACGCGATGAACCGCTTGCGCGCGGCCGTCACGCAGATTCCGAACGTCGCGGAAACGCCTGCGCCGGACATCGAAGTCCTGTCGTTTACGCCGGAAGGTCCGCTACTATGCGTGCGGCCTTATTCGCATACCGACCACTACTGGCAAGTGTATTTCGACACCAATCGCGCGATCATTCAAACCTTCAGGGACGCGGGATATCCGACACCGGAAACGCCGCTTGCGCCGCGCGTCGTGACGTAGCTTAAGGTGACGCACAACGGGAACTTCACGTTCCCGTTGTGTTTTCAGCTTAAGGCTTTGGCGATGGAGGCTACCTGTCTGAACGTAGCCGACCGCCGCGCTCAACCGTTAGAACGGAAACTGCCGCTGTCCCATCTGCACGGTGATCCACTTCAGTTCGGTCATTTCTTCCATCGAGTACCGTCCGCCTTCGCGTCCGCTGCCGCTCATCTTCGTGCCGCCGAACGGCACGTGCGCCTCATCGGACACGGTCGTGTCGTTGATATGCACCATGCCCGCCTCGATGCGCAGCGCGAGATCGAACGCTTTTTGCAGGTCGTTCGTGATGACGCCCGACGACAGCCCATACGACGTGTCGTTGGCTACGTGCAGCGCTTCTTCCGAATCTTCGACGCGAATCAGCGACGTCACCGGCCCGAAGCTTTCTTCGTCGTAAATTTTCATCGCCGATGTGACGTCGGCCAGCACGGTCGGCTCGTAGAAATTGTCGCGATGCGTGCCGCCCATCAGCAGACGCGCGCCTTTCGCAACCGCATCCTCGACCTGGCTGTCGATCACGCCGCATTGCGAACGACGGATCAGCGGTCCGATCACCGTTTTCGGGTCGCGCGGATCGCCGACCTGATACGTTTTCGCGCGTGCAATGAACGCCTCCGCGAACGCATCGTAGACCGGCGCTTCGACGATGATCCGCGAATTTGCCATGCACACCTGGCCCTGGTGGAAGAAGATGCCGAAACACGCGGCACGCACCGCGTAGTCGAGATCGGCGTCGCGCAACACGATCAACGGATTCTTGCCGCCGAGTTCCAGCGTGACCTTCTTCATGTGCTTCGCGGCTTCGACGGCGAGGTAACGGCCCACGCGTGTCGATCCGGTGAAGGTCAGCATGCGCACGCGCGGATCGGTCAACAGCACGTCGCCGACTTCGCTGGCCGGGCCGGGCACCACGTTCAGCACGCCGGCGGGCAGGCCGCCACGCTCGAACAGTTCAGCGATCTTCAGACCGGTCACCGGCGTCTCTTCCGACGGCTTCAGCACGAAGGTATTGCCCGCGGCGATCGCCAGCACGACCTTCTTCATCGCGAGCCAGAACGGCGCATTGAACGGCGCAATACCGGCGATCACGCCGAGCGGACGACGCAGCGTGAAGCCGAGTTGCCCTTGCATGCTATGCGGCAAGGTTTCGCCGAACACATGCCGCGCGTCGCCCGCCGCGCTGCGCAACAGATCGATCCCGCTCATCACTTCGAACATCGCTTTCGGATAGGTCGAGCCGGATTCCTCGATCAGCACGTCGCGCACATCGTCGGCCATCGCGGCCAGCGCGTCCGCGCACGCGAGCAGGATGTCGGCACGCTTCGACACGACCATATTGGCCCACATGTCTTTCGCGCGGTGCGCGGCATCGACCGCCCGCATCGCGTCGGCGCGGGTCGCCTGATGCACGTCGGCGAACTGCTCGCCGGTGGCCGGGTTGTAGTCGGGAAGGGTCTGACCGTCGGACCCGGCGACCCACTGGCCGTCGATAAACAGTTTGCCTTCGCGAACGACGCGCGCGGCGGCGAGATCGGTTGTCATGGTGATGCGACTCCTGAAAGGATAGGTCGTTTGAAGTGCGGAAGGGTCGTGCGGTGGTACTGCGTCAAGCCGGCGCGCTGTCTTTCCAGCGTGCCATCAACGTGTTCGACGGCATCTTTTCATCCATCAGCTTGCGTGCGGCCTCGATACCCGAAACCGGCAGGCCGGTCGGATCGAGCAGGCCGATCTGCGTGAGTACGCTCGCCTGATCCCAGTAGATGTGCTCGTTGTAG
This sequence comes from Paraburkholderia sp., assembly GCF_028283785.1. Lineage (GTDB taxonomy): Bacteria > Pseudomonadota > Gammaproteobacteria > Burkholderiales > Burkholderiaceae > Paraburkholderia. The sequence goes on from NZ_JAPWKB010000006.1 coordinate 110,094, forward strand.
AGCTTCGGTCCGCGAAATCCGACTACCACCAGCATCGGGATTTCGACGTACTTGCCGGTCGGCGCGACACCGGGCAACAGCCAGTCGATTTCGCAATCGTGCGTGAAGCACAGGATGAATTCATCGACCATCCGGTCCACGCCGACCACGCGCGAGATCGGCACCATCTTCGTGTCGGCGGGATTGTTGTGGATGAAATGGTTCGTGTAGAAGCGCTTGAGTTCGGTGTAGCCGGTGCCGCCCGTCATCGTCGGGACGTGGTTAACGTAGGGCTGCGGCACCATCGTTTGCATCGTCGCTTCGGGGTCGCGCGCGGCGAATTCGAGGTAGAAGTGATGGTCGGCCAGCGCACTCAGATCGTAGTCCGGGCCCATCGTCTTGCGGAAAATATCGAGGCTGCGCGTATGCGCGGGCATCGCGGCGGTCTTGACGAAGGTCGGGCCGCTGCGATTGAACGCGTGACCGGCATCCGGGTACACGTAGAGCTTCACGCTCGGCTTGCCCGCGAGCGCGGTCTTGATCGCTTCGACCGCTTCGGGCGGATTCATCGGATCGGTTTCGCCGAAGTGCAACGCGATGGGACACGTGATCTTCGCCGCGAGTTCGAGCGCGTCCTGAATGCCGACGCCGTAATAACCGACCGCGCAATCCACACCGCATTCCGCCGCTGCCAGATACGCGAGCTTGCCGCCCAGACAGAAGCCGAGTGCGCCTACTTTGCCGGTCGATTCCGGCATCGAGCGCGCGTATTGAACCGTTGCGCGAATATCGTCGAGCGCGCGCGCGACATCGAAACGCTGGTAGTAGTCGAATGCGCGTGCGTGATCCGCTTCGGTATAACCGAGCTCGATGTTCGGTTCGAACTGATGGAACAGGTCCGGCGCAAGCACGACGTAACCTTCGCTCGCGTAGAGGTCGGCGACCTCGCGCATCTCCGCGTTGACGCCGAAAATCTCCTGCAACAACACGACGACTGGGCCGCTGCCCGATTCCGGCAACGCGAGATACGCATCGAATGCCGATCCGTTCGACGTGATCTTGATCTGCTTCGACATGAGGATTTCCTTCGTGGATCGAAAGTGGAAAATGTGGGGAATGCCGTGTATCAGTCGGCCTGGCCGATGCGGCTGAACCAGTCGCGCGGCGACACGCCCTGGTCGGGTCCGAGAATCGAAAAGCCGCCGTCGACCGGAATATCGACGCCGGTAATCCATGATGCATCGGCGGAACACAGGAACGCGACGACCTGCGCAATCTCATGGCCGCGTCCGACCCGCCCAAGCGGATGCAACGCATGGCCGACGCGATCCGCGGCCTCGATCGAGCCGTGTGCAAGCTGTTCGAGCGAAGGCGACCACGTCCACGCGGGCGACACCGTGACCGCGCGGATGCCGTCGGGCGCAAGCGTGACGGCGAGGTTGCGGGTGAACTGCTGCAACGCTGCCTTGGACGCCGGATACAGCGCGCGACCGGCCGCGCCGAACTTGCCGCCGGTGCTGCCCAGATTGACGATCACGCCGCCACGGGCCAGATGCGGCGCGGCTTTCTGCGCGAAGATCGCGGCGGAAACCAGATTCACGTTCAGCAGATGCGCCCACTGCTCGCGCGTCGATGCAAGACCGGAATCCGCATAGGTGCAGGCGTTGTTGACCAGAAAGTCGATGCGGCCGAAGTGCTCCAGCGTTGCGTCGATCACGTGGTCGATCTGCGCGTCGTCGGTGATATCGGTTTCGATGAATCGGGCCGCGTCGCCGAGCGAGTCCGCAACGTCGCGGCCCGCTTTTGCGTCGAGTCCGAGCGTCATCACGCACGCGCCAGCCGCAACGAGACCTCTCGCGATGTCCGCGCCGAGTCCCTGCGTACTGCCGCTGACAATCGCGACCTTGCCGGCGAGGCGGCCATGTAGACGCGTGGAATGGGGCGTGCTCATCGTTGGATCTCCCGTTGCGCGAGTGCGGTATCGACCGTCGCGATGTCCGCCAGCAAACGCATGCTGTCGAGCGACGCAGCGTGGATGGCCGGATCGGCGGCGGCGCATGCGTCGGCGGCAACCGTGACTTCGTAGCCGAGATCGACTGCATGACGCACAGTCATTTCCACCACCGAATGCGTCGCCACGCCGGCCACGATCAGATGACGCACGCCGAGCTTCATCAGGATCTGTTCGAGCGGTGTGCCGATAAATGCACTGGTCCGCTGATGCCGGATCACCAGTTCGTTGGCGCGTGTTTCGTCGGGCTGAAGCGCATCGTAAAACGCAGCGCCCCACGTGTTTTCCTGCACGGCGCCGAGTTCGGCCGTCTTGCGGAAAATCCAGCAGTTCTGCACCAGATCCGCATAGTCGGGACGAAACGCGATACGCACGTGGATCAACGGCAACGCGGCGTGCCGGGCGCCCGCGATCAGCTTCGCCGCAGCCGCGATCACGCGGTCGCGCGCCGGGTCGGACGCGGACAGGCCGACGCGAATCTTGCCGTCCGGATGCAGCACGTCGTTCTGATAATGCAGCGCAAGCACGGCAGTGCGCTGCAACGGGAGCAATGAAGTAGACGCGGGCGACGTGGGCATCACACGAACACTTCCAGGTTCGCGAACACGTCGGCGGCGTTGATCAGATCGACGCGCTTCAGATAGATTTGCCAACCGCCCGATTCCTGCGCGACCAGTTTGTGCGTCGTGAGGCCGGCGAGCTGGCGCTGACCGTTGCGCCATTCCGCAAGCATGAAGGTCGAATGGACGATCAGGCGGCCGGCATCATCGGTGCCGTCGATCATCACATTGCCGATCACGCGCGCGGTGCGCGTCGCCGGTTGCTGCGACCAGTTGCGCGGATTCGTGATGCGTCGCACGCGCACTTCGCGCAACGTCGCGTCTTCCCAGAACAGCGAAATATGGTCGCGCGTGCTGGTTTGACCCGGCTCGTGCGGCATCCAGTACATACCGTCCGGCGTCCATAGATCGAGCCAGCCGTCGAATGCGCGAGTGTCGAGCAGGCGCGCCTCGCGAAACAGAAACTGCTCGACATCGACGCGCAACGCGTCGGTGACGCGAACCGGACGGGCAACCTCGGTGGAGAGATCGAAGCGAGTGTCGAACAGCATCAGCGCGCTCCTTGTTCAGCGACGGTTTCGTTGAGCATGAAGCGCTTCCACGCCGCGAACTGATTGCGCATCGGCAACTCGCTGGTGCCGTTGATCGACACCATGCCGTTTTCGACGGCGAGATCGGTGCCTGCATAACGGTGCATGCTGATCCAGTCGCCGCCGTTGGTCATGTTGCCTTCCTGGCAACGCGCATAGACTTCGACATCGTCCGGCATCACGTTCGACGACGGCGAATTGATGACGTTCGCGTAGGTCATCGCGCGTTCGAAGACGGATTCGGGCGCACCTTTGAGCTTGAACAGCTGGATTTCGACCAGCGTGCGATCCACCGACAACGGACGGATCACGCGGAATTGCTGGAACACCGTGTGCGGCGAACCACTGCCGTAAATCACCGTGTTATGGCGGTTCATGCCGAGAATTTCGCGCGCACGCGTCTCGCCGTACGCTTCGGTCAATGCGGCGAAATGCGCGCTCGACACTGGATCGCGTTCGGCGGCGGCCGGATCGAAAATGCCTTCCATATAGCCGTGGCCGTTCTCATACGCGCGCAATTCGAGCTTCTCCCAGAACTCGTAGGGTTCGCCGTTGCCTTCCATGATCAACAGTTCGAACGGCAGCGAGCCTTCCGCCTCGGCTTGCGAGCGCGCGGACACCACCGACGATTCATGCGTGACGGGCGCGTGCATCGTGTCGTGCAGGTTCTCGTAGAACACTTTCCAGTTCGAGCGTTGCAGGACGCGGAATACGCCGCCGGCCACTTCGATTTCGCCGACCGGCGAGCGGTCGCACAGGTTGTCGATCGACGATGCGACGCCGTTCAGGAACGTCTCCAGCGTTTGTCCTTCCGCCGACTGGCTGGCGAACACGAAACCGCGATACACGCCGACGCGTGCCACTTTGCGCATCGAAAAATCCGGATGTTTCGGATCGAAACAGGTGTTTTGCAAGCCGTTTTTCAGCGGCGCGGACAGATGTGTGCCGTCGAGTTTGAAGGTCCATGCGTGATACGGGCAGCGAAAGAACTTGCCGGTCGTGCCGTCGCCGTCGGGAACGACTTTCGCGCCTTTGTGCGGGCAGCGGTTGTACACGACGTGAATCTGGCCGTCGCTGGCGCGCACCATCACGACGTCCTGATCGCCGAGACGGGTCGTGTGATAGTCGCCGGGGTTTTTCACCTGGCTTTCGTGGCCGACGTAAATCCACGCCTGGCCATAGATGCGCTTCATTTCGAGCTCGAAAATCTGCGGGTCGGTGTAGACGCTTTTATGCACGCTGTCCGGACGCACCAGGCTCGCGAGGGTCTCGTTGGTAAGGCTCATTCGGCTTCCTTGAACGGGGGATGTTTTATAGGTCGAGCACGAGTCGCGACGAGTTCGCGCGCGACACGCACGGACAAAAGTCGCCGCGCGCGCGGTCCTGACCCGACAGACAGATATCGCGGTGATCCGGCGTGCCGTCGATCACCTGAGTCGTGCAGACGCCGCAATCGCCGCGTCGGCAGTCGTAGAGCGGATCGAGTCCCGCATCGATCATCGCGTCGAGAATGGTCTTGTCGGCGGCGACGTTCAGCGTCACGTTGCTCGCTTTCAGCACGACTTCGAACGCGGTGTCGCCGGTGCTGTCCTGCGCCGCGGCGAACAGTTCGCTATGCACCTGCGCGTCCGGCCAGCCGAGCGTCTTCGCTTGCGCAAGCACGGCTTCGATCAGCGGACGCGGACCGCACACGTACAGATGACGACCGTCCTGCGGCGCGCCGATCGTGTCGGCGAGCGGCATGCCGTTGCGCGGATCGCCGCCGTCGAGCCAGCAGGTCGCGGCGGGCATCGTCAGCACGTCGTCGCGATACGCCATCGACACCGCTTCGCGCGCCGCGTAGTGAAGCGCATACGCGGTCCCTGCGGCATCGAGCGCGCGGGCCATCGCGAGAATCGGCGTGATGCCGATACCGCCCGCGATCAGCAGCGCGTGCCGGGTGGCGGCGTCGAGCGGAAAATCGTTGCGCGGCACGCTGACGTCCAGCTCCGCGCCGGTTTCGAGCCGATGCACCCAGCGCGAGCCGCCGCTGCTCGCCGCTTCCAGTTGCACGGCGATTTCGTAGTGATCGGTGTGATCGGGTGCGTTGACGAGCGAATACGCGCGACGTTGCGTGCGGCCGTCGATCGGTACCTGCAGGCCGATATGCGCACCCGCGCTGAAAGCGGGAAGCGGCGCGCCGTCGGCGGGGACGAGCAGCAAACGCCGTATGGTCGGCGTCAAGGCGTCGATACGCCCAACGCGCATGCGCAGCGTTGTCATCCGGGAAACTCCTTTGATTGCATTGCGGGTCAGTCGAATCGACTGTAAGACAGCGTTTTTTTGGCCTATAGCCGTTGATCGCAGCCGTTATCCAGAATGCGCAGGTTTGTCGCGGAGCGCGGTGCGTCGGGCGCGCACGCCGACGCGCGCCGGGCGGCGCGGCGTCGGCGGAAGCGTTTTGAAAGGGGCGGGAGAATGCGCGGAGACGCGCCGCGATCCATGCAAAAAGCGTGCGGATCGGGCAGAAAGAAGGTTCGGGCGAAAACGCCCGGGCGGCCTACACGCCGCGTTGACGCGACGCGCGCAGCGTATCGGACGGCGCTTCGCCGAACTTCTCGCGATAGGCGTTCGCGAAACGGCCGAGATTGACGAAGCCGCAGCTCAGCGCGATATCCGCGACGCGATCGGTGTCGCTCGCGCGCATCAGCATTTCGCGCGAACGCTCGATGCGCGCTTCACGGACCAGTTGCATCGGGCTGACATCGCGAAACCGCCGGAAGCTGTGCAGCAGCGTGCGCACCGGCACGCCCGCGGCTTCGGCGATGTCCGACAGCGTCAGCGGTTCGCACGCGTGCTCGCTGATATAGGTCTCGGCGCGGCGCACCGTGCGCGGCAGCAGCACCGCCGACTGCGCGCGCTCCTGACTGTGATGCGGCTGTCCGGCCAGCAGCAGCATCACCAGCAGCCGTTCGATCTCGACCGCGACGCGCCGGTCGCGCTGCGCCAGCGCCACCGTTTCCGGCGACGACGTCAGCCACTGCAATTGCGAGAGCCACGGCGCAAGTTCCGGCCGTGACAGGTCGATGGTCGGCTCCATCTGAAGATGCTCGAAGCCCGAGTGCGCGAGGATGGCCTGCTTGTCGACGCGCACGAAAAACTGCTCGCAATCGCCCGAAAACGTGCCGCCGAAGCGGGTCGACGGTCCGACCACGACGCCTTGCGATTGCCCGATGATGGTGCGCCGCGAGCCGACCGACACGTCCGCGTAGCCGCTCAGACTCAGGATCACGAGGTAGTAATCCTCGATCTCGCCCGCTTCGACGCTCATCGCGCCCGCGTAACCGAGCGAGCCGAACGCGAGGTTTTCGAGCCGCACGTAATTCATGTAAGCCGAATGACCGGGCTGCGCCGGGCCCGGCGTCAGCCGGTGCGGTTGCAGCACGGTCGCGATGCGCTGGCGGGTGTCGTCGACATCCGTGGATTCGAAATAGCGGTACTTCCGAAGGGCCGTCGGCGCGATCTGTAAGGAGACTGGCAGCATCAGATGGGCACTCGTCAACAGGTTGCGGGGAGCGAGGCGTGGGCAAATTTACGGTCTTTTGCGCAACTGTCCCGATGATGACTATCACTTTACCTTTTTGTGATCCAGGTCAAAAAACGGGACTTTGACCGATTGCAGGCGCTTGCCAGAAGTGGCCATGTTTTTTTGCGCTACTGCGCGTAGTGGATAGATCGGGAATTTCGGCCCCCAAAGAATCCGCTTGCCCTGACGCGATGACACAGAACCAAGGCGGCGGGGCAGGTCGGCCGGACTCCGGTCATTTCCTCACGCTCCCCCTTGCGAGTCACTCCTATGGACATGGTCCAATCTCCTTCGCTCGTGCAGCAGAGACTGCGCGGCTGGCAGGCGTTCGCGCTGCTGCTCGGCGTGCTCGGCGAGCTCTTTCTTGCCGGCGACTGGTACGGTTTCGCCGCCGTGATGCCGTTCGTGATGAAGTCGTTGACGTTGACGCCCGGCGAAGCCGGTTTCGCACAAGGCGCATTCGCGATCACGTACGCGGTCGGCATGGTGGTGTGGTCGCCGCTTGGCCGCAAATGGCCGGCGCGCACGCTGTTCGCGGTCGGCCTGATCGGCGCGGGCGTCGCGATGGTGTTGCAGGCGAGCGTGCAGTCGTACGCCGCGTTGATCGCGATGCGACTCGTGATCGGTTTTTTCGACGCGGCCGTCTGGGTCGGCACGATGAAGCTGATCGTCGGCTGGTTTCCCGTCAAACGTCACGGTCTGACGATGAGCGTGCTGCTCGCCGCGTTCAGCCTCGCGATCACGCTCGACTTCGCGATCGGCATTCCGGTGTCGGCCACTTACGGCTGGCGCGTGTTCTTCGAATGGATGGGCGTGGCCACGTGTGTGGTCGGTCTGTTCGGCGCGCTGACGATCAAGGGCAGTCCGCGCGATCTCGGCATCCGCGATTTCCAGTGGGACGATCATGCGTCCACGCCCGACCACGCTGCGGCGCAATCGGCGCAATCGTCGTGGTCGGTGTTGCGCTCGAAATGGGTGTACGTCGGCGGTCTTGCGATTTTCGGCGACATGTTCGCGATTTCCGCCGTGACCACGTGGGTCGTGCCCGCGTTCATCGAGATCCAGCAGATGCCGGTTGCGTCGGCGGCGGTGATCGGCACCGCGATGGGACTCGCGCAAGTGATCGTGCTGCTGATCGGCGGCTGGCTGTCCGACAGGATGGCGCGCACCACGATGCTGAAGGTCGGCGCCGCGTTCTGCGTGGTGTCCGCGCTGAGCTTCGTCGGCGCGACGCTGACGCATCTGGGCTGGCCGGCAATGCTTGCGATCGCGGCCTTCAGCGGCGTCGTCGTGTTGAGCGGCGGCGCGATCTTCAGCCTCGTCAGCGAGAAATACGGCGAGTCGCTGGCCGCGACGGCCATTGGTTTCGCGGAGCTCGGCGGCATTGTCTCGACCTTCGTGGCGCCTGCGTTGATGGGCGCGGTGATCGGCGCGACGCACTCGTTCACGCTCGCTTTCACCTTATTCGCCGCCGTCGAGATTGCGATTCTCGCGGTGCTCGCATTCGTCGCGCGTTGAGCGCGCAGTGTCACGTTTCCCCATTCCTGTGAATACCCAATCCGCCACCTGGAGATTTCAATGAAGAAACTGCTTTTGAGCGCGCTGTGCGCGGCGTGCTGGACAACGGCCGCGCATGCGCAAAGCTCGGTCACGTTATACGGTCTGCTCGATGTCGGCGTGACCGCGCTGTCCAATCAGAGCGGTCATCGCAACATCGTGATGGACACGGGCGTGCTGGTGCCGAACCTGTTCGGATTGCGCGGCACGGAAGACCTCGGCGGCGGCGTCAAGGCGATCTTCGACCTCGAAGGTCAGTTCGAAATGGCGACCGGCGCGTCGATCGGCAATCTGTTCGGGCGTCAGGCGTGGGTCGGACTCGACAGCGATCGTCTGGGCACGCTGACCGCAGGCAACCAGTACGACTTCATGTTCACGTCGTTGTCGGCGAAACGGCTTGGACCGGAAATGCCGTTCGTGTCGTTGACGAATCTGCGGCAAGGTCCGTTCGACGCGCTCGGCAAACCGCTCGCGCCTAGCGGCGATTTCGACTTCGACCGCACGGCGGGCGCGCAGCGCGTGTCGAATTCGGTCAAGTATCAGTCGCCGGTCATCGACGGTCTGTCGTTCGGCGGCATGTACGGATTCGGCAATCAGGCGGGCGCATTCGGCAACCAGAGCGCGTATAGCTTCGGCGCGGATTATCAGCAGAGCACGTTCTCGATCGACGCTGCGTACACGATGGTCAAATACGCGGCGATCAACAACGGCAACGACGGCATCCGCAACTTCGGTGTCGGCGGACGGATCGCGGTGCTCAAGGGCTGGGCCGACGTGCTGTACACGAATACGCACAACACGTTCACGGGCGCTGCGATCAACGCATTCGAAATCGGCGGTACGTATCCGCTGATGGTAAATACGACGCTTGCACTGGCTTACGAGTACATGAAGGGTAACGACGTGCTCGAAAACAACAAGGCGCACCAGGTGAACCTGACGCTCGACTACACGTTGTCGAAAACCACCGATGTCTACATTAGCGCCGCATACCAGCACGCGAGCGGCGACGGCAACACGGCGACCGCGTGGATTCTCGACACCGCAGGTCCGTCGTCGAGCGGCAACCAGACGGCATTGCGTGTCGGCATGCGGCACTTCTTCTAGGCTTTAGCGCGATGTCATGGGCATGGCTTTAGCGCTTGAGACCGCGTGAGCCATGCACCTTTCGCGTGCGAATCGCCCGTGTGCGTTTTCTTATATGTATTTTTCAGGACTTTTAAGAGCGAATCCGGCGACACTGTTCGTGGCTGCATCGCGTTGTGCGGGCGGCCACGCACTCAACTTCCGGAGATCGAGCGTGAAAGCAAAATGGGCACTCGCATTGGCAACGGCATCACTGATGGGCATCGCGTGCCAGCAGGCAAACGCGCAAGTCGCCGGCGCACAGACGCTGGGCGTGACTGTCGAAGAGTCGGTATTGATCGTCAACGGCTGGAGCGTGAAGAAGGGCTTGCTCGGCAAGCCGGTCTATAACGACGAAGGTCAGAAGGTGGGCATTCTGCACGACATCATCATTTCGCCGGACAACTCCGCGTCGTTCGCGGTCGTGGCCGCGCATCAGTTTCTGGGCGTATCGCAACACGACGTTGCCGTGCCGATGAGCCAGCTCGACTACACGAGCGGCAAACTGGTTTGGGCCGGTGCAACGCGCGATGCGGTCAAGGCCACGCCGAAATTCGAATACTCGCATGTGCGCGCCACGCCGGTCGCACGCAAGGATTTCGGTCACCACTAAGTTTGGGTCGTGCGAAAGCACGTGTGCCGAAGCGCCGGTTTCTAACCGGCGCTTCGTCTTTTCATGCGTGAATCAAGCGCTTCGAGTGCTTACCTTACTTGACCGCGAGTTCGGTGTGAACCACTTCGGGCGGCTTCTGGAAATACGGGCCGACCAGACGACGCCATTCCTGGAAGTCGTCGGATTCGCGAAAGCGCACCATGTGGTCTTCGACCGTATTCCACTGGACGACCAGCACGTAGCGCGTCGGATATTCGACCACGCGTTGCAACTCGACACCCGTGCAACCATGCGCGCGATGGAACAGCGGAAGCGCCTGCTTGACGCCCGCTTCGAACTCGGCTTCCTTGCCGGGAATCACTTCGAGATATGCGTTTTCGAGTACCACGGTGCTCTCCTGTAAGAAGTGCCCAAGAGCATACCCCAGTGCGAACGAGTCGGCTTGCGGGATGCCGCGAGCCGAAGCGGGAAGCCTCGCGCAAGCTTACTAGAAGGTGGGCGGCGTGTTGATCCACAGCACGCGCGTAACGACTTTGCCGGGATTGCGGTAACTGTGCGGCACGCTGCTGGGAAAGTAGAACGAATCGCCGGGTAGCAGCAGATAGCGTTCGGCGTCGAGTGTGAGCTCGAGTTCGCCTTCGATCACATAACCCAGCTCTTCGCCGACGTGCGAAATCTGCTCGTCGCTGCTCGAAAGCGGTTCGATCACGTGAATATCGCCTTGCAGCAACTGTCCGGGCGCGGGCACGACGACCCGTTCCAGTACGATCGATCCGCGCTTGCCCGCAGTCGGAAAGCTGACCGACGGCCGCTCGTTCGCGCGTTGCACGGGCGACGTGTTGATATCCGGCCCGGACACCAGCGCCGCGATGTTGGTGGACAGCGCCAGCGCGAGCCGGTGCAGCGTGGCGAGCGAAGGCGTAGCGTGACCGCCTTCCACTTTCGACAGCAGGCTTTCCGAGCAGCCTGCCTGCTCGGCGAGCGCCTTCAGCGTGAGTTGACGCACCATCCGCGCGTGTTTGAGCCGCACGCCGAGCGAATCGCCCGGCGTGGCGTGCGACGGCGCGGCGGCAGTGCCGGAAGGGGTGCGGCCGCGGCCGCTGCCCGTGGGGGAGGTCGATTTTCTGGTTGCCACCGTAGCACTATCGGAAAGGTTGAGAGAGCGGTTACGCCATCACCGTGAATTCGACTTCGAGCGGGTTCAATGCGTTGATCGGAATGATATCTTGCGGACACGCCGACATCACCACGACGCAATCCATCACCGCCTTGATATCCACGTGATCGCCGGCTTTCGACACCGGCGGCAGCCAGTCGATCGAGTAATCGGACTTGATCGGAATGTTCATCCACAGGTTGAACGGTTGCGGCACTTCGCGCGCACGCAGGCCGATCGCCTTCAGCGCGAGACGCATGTTGTCCGCGCAATTGTCGTGGTAACCCTCTACACCGAGGTTCTTGTAGCGGTACAGGTCGCACGCGGCGATCATCGTATCGTGCACGCCCGGCGACGTATCGGCCACCAGTTCAGCGATCGGGCGGCGATGGTTCGTCACCAGCGGGTCGCCCGGTTGCGGAATCACCTTGTCGATAAACGCGCGGGTATGTTCGAACGACAGGAACTCGTTCAGATGTTCGGCGTTGAAAATCCACGTGTCGCAAACCTGCGTGCCGTGCGGATTCGCAATCCGGATCGTCTGTCCGGCCTTGACGCGCACCGCGCGGCCGCAGCGTGCGGGCACCGTATACGTCTTGCCCAGTTCGGGCGAGCCGTCCGCGGAGATCGGTTCGTTCAAGGTCGCGTTCAGGCCGGTTTCGGTGCCGTTGTCGTGCGTATGGTCGTGTGCGTGAATGGTGCTCATCGTGACTCCTTCATCAAGGTTCGTTGCAAAGCGTGGCGAGGCAATGCGCGAGTGCGCGTGTGCCTAGCACGAGGTGATCGTCGTCGGTGTGTTCGAGCGGGTTGTGGCTGATGCCGTCCCGGCTCGGTACGAACAGCATCGCGGTCGGGCAGTGTTGGGCCAGATACATCGCGTCGTGAAATGCGCCCGAAGTCAGCGTCAACGTAGGCGCTTCCAGCGCGTCGGCGGCTTCGCCGAGTCGCGTCAGAAGGGCAGCATCGAAGCCGACCGGCTCATGGGAAAACAGGGCTTCCAGCATCACGTCGGGGCGTGCCGCGCATTGCGCGATCTGCTGGTCGAACGCGGCCAGCACCGCTTCGTCCGGATGCCGGAAATCGACGGTGAACGTGACCGACGATGCAATCGTGTTGATTGAATTCGGCACCACGCTCCAGCGTCCGAACGTGACGCGGGTGTCGTGCTGGCCCAATGCTTTCGCGAACGCGTCGATATCGGCGCGCACGTCGATCGCGAGGGTCATCGCATCGCGGCGAGCAGGCATCGGCGTGGTGCCCGCATGCGCGGCGACGCCGGTGCAGGTCACGGCGTACCAGCGCACGCCCTGAATCCCGCTGACGATGCCCAGCGGCCTGCCGGCGATTTCGAGCTGCGGACCTTGTTCGATATGCAGTTCGATAAACGCATGAGCGGCCTGTGTTTCATTGCGCGTCGCGAGCGATGGAAACGCATCCGAATGCGCGCTCAACGCATCGGCGAGCGTGACGCCCGACGCGTCGCTGACCGCGCGATACCGGTCGATCAGCGCGGGTTCGACGAACGCGCTCGATCCCATCGCGCCGGGTTGAAAGCGCGTGCCTTCTTCGTTGGTCCAGACCACCACGTCGAGCGGACGACGGGTGCGAATTCCCGCGTCGTTGAGCGCTTCGATACATTCGAGACCGGCCAGCACGCCGTAGCAGCCGTCGAGTTTGCCGCCGCTCGGTTGCGTGTCGGCGTGACTGCCGGTCATCACGGGCGGCAGATCTTCGGTGCCCGCGCACCGGATGAACAGGTTCGCGCAGTGATCGGTGGTGACGGTGCAGCCGAGTGCGTGCGCACGTTCGATCAGATAGCGGCGTGCGTCGAGATCGCGTCCGGACAACGCAGGGCGATCGACACCGCCGTCGTCGCGTGCGCCGAAACGGGCGAGCGCCGCGATCGCGTGCAGCAGACGCGCGGGATCGACGTGAGCCGCGGCCTGCGTGGCCGTGACGCGCAGCGCGCCGTGATCTTTTTGTTCCTGTTGCGTCATGCGATTCCCCGCGTGGATGCCGCGACCGGATCGGCTTGCGGTGCTTTTGCAGCGGTCGTGGCGGCGTTGGCAGCGTCGGATGAAGAGGCGAGTCCCGGCGACAGGCTGCGGTCGAACCACGGCTTCAGAAACTGTTGCAGACGCGGCGTGCGCGTATTGCCGAACAGTTGCGCGGGCGGTCCCGCCTCGACGATTTTTCCGGCTTCCATAAACACCACCTTGTCCGAAATCTTCGCGGCGAAACTCATTTCGTGCGTGACCATCACCATCGTCATGCCGTCCTGCGCGAGCGAGCGGATCACGCTCAGCACTTCTTCGACCAGTTCGGGATCGAGCGCGGAGGTGGGTTCGTCGAGCAGCATCACTTCGGGTTCGATTGCGAGTGCGCGCGCAATCCCGACCCGCTGCTGTTGACCGCCGCTCAAACGGGCCGGATACGCATCGGCCTTGTGTTCGAGGCCGACGCGCTGCAACGCGGTGAGCGCCTTGCGGCGCGCTTCGTCCTTGCCGATTTTCTTCGACAGCACCAGCGGCGCGGCGACGTTCGCGAGCACCGTCATATGCGGCCACAGGTTGAACTGCTGGAACACCATCGCGACCGGGCGGCGCACGTCGGCGATGCTCGCGTCGCTGTCGCGATCGCGTTCGGTGCGGCCGTTCGAGCGATAGCCGAGAAGCTGGCCTTTGATCCAGACTTCGCCTTCGTCGTACGCTTCGAGAAAATTCATGCAGCGCAGCGCGGTGGTCTTGCCGGAGCCGGACGGACCGATCAGCGTGACGATCTCGCCGCGCATCACGTCGAGGTCGATGCCTTTGAGCACGCGGGTCGCGCCGTAAGACTTGCCGACCGCCTTGAGTTGAAGAATGGGGAGTGCGCTCATGACGTCTTCTGCAAAAAGGGAATCAACGCGGTGGCGCGTGCGGCGACCAGCGCGACAGCTTGGGTCAGCAGCCAGTAGCAGACGATCAGCATCGCGTACGGGCCGATATACGTGTACGTGGACGCAACGATGTCGCTCGCGGTCATCGTGAGTTCGGGTACGGTGATGATCGATGCGACCGCGCTTTCCTTGATCACGAGGATCACCTGATTGGCCAGCAGTGGCACTGCGAAGGCGAGGGCTTGCGGCAGTTCGATCGCGCGGAACGCGGCCCAACGGCCGATGCCGAATGCGCGCGCCGCTTCGATCTGTCCGTGCGGAATGCTCGACCAGCCGGCGCGGAAAATTTCCGCGAAATACGCGGCGGCGTAAATGGACAGCGACACCACAGTGGCTTGCACGGCGGTCATCGTCAGTCCGAGCACCGGCAGTCCGAAATAGACGATCACCAGTTGCGACAGATACGGCATGCCGCGCACCAGCCACACGTAGGTTTTGTACGGAACGGTCAGCGCGTTGCTAAAGCGCATCCGCAGCGCGTTGAGTACGAAGCCGCCGATCATGCCGAGCAACGCGGCAAGCAGGCTGACTTCGAGCGTCACGAGCATTGCAGCGGCAAAGCGCGGGACCAGAGAGAGAAATGCGTTCATAGGAGTCGGCCTTGTCCCGGATCAGATTCGCTTCGCGAGACGCCGCTCGTAGCCATATGCGGCGAGCGAAAGCAGCGTCGTGATCGCCAGATAGAACAGCGCGGCGAGCGTATAGACTTCGAGCGGCCGGTAACTGGACGACGACAGTTGCTGGCCGACGCGCATCAGATCCGTCACCGCGATCACGGAAATCACCGCCGACGCCTTCACGATATCGATCATCTCGGACACCAGCGCAGGCAACGTCACCGCCACCACCTGCGGCACTTCGATATGCCACAGCGTCTGACGGCGCGTGAGATTGAAGGTGCGCGCCGCTTCGATCTGTCCACGCGGAATCGCGCGGAAACCAGCGCCGAGAATCTGCGATTGATAGGCCGCGGTATTCAGCGACAAGCCGATCGCCGCCGCGAGCACGCCCGGCAGCGTCAGTCCGATCGCGGACGGCACGTAATAGAACACCAGCAGTTGCGCTAGCACTGGTGTGCCGCGAAACACGCTGACGTAGACCCGCGCCGCGCGCGACAGCAACGCGCTGTCGCTGGCCGACATCGTGTAGATGAAAATTCCGGCGAAGAAGCCGCACAGCACGGCGACTGCCGACAGCCACAACGTGGTCAGCGCGCCATCCATCAACTGCGGCAGATAGCCGAGGCAACGGGTCAAAAGATCAGGCGTGTTCATGTCGTCTCGATGATCGGATTACGGGCCGTGCGGCTTTACATCGTCGGCTCGGGCAACGCGTCGGACGGGACGTCCATGGTCGTGCCGAACCACTTCTGCTGAAGCTTCTTCATCGTGCCGTCCTTGTTCGCGCGGGCGATGCCGTCGCTGAACAGCTTGGCGAGCGCCGCGCTGTCGGCGTCCTTGCGGGCGACCCAGGCGAAATAGCTCTTCGGTCCGATGGTTTGCGGCATCACCACGAACACGCCGGGGCGCGCCTTCATCAACGGTCCGAGATTCGCCACCGATTGCGCGACCGCGTCGAGTCGTCCCACTGCGAGATCGGCGTAGGCTTCGTCGAAGGCGACGTATTGCTTGATCTGCTTGAGGCCGGGGCCGCCTGCGTCCTTCAGTTTCTTGTCGAGCGCGACGAGTGCCTGAAGCTGCGCGGAGCCGGTTTGCGAACCGACGATCTTGCCGTTCAGGTCGTCAGGGGATTTGATTGCGGTTTCGTTGGTGCGCAGCAGCACGCCAGTGGTAGCGTCGGCCACGGGCAGCGTGAACGCGAAGTGGCTGGCGCGGTCCTTGTTGACCGTGACGGCGGTGACGACCATGTCGAAACGCTTCGCGTCGAGGCCGGGCAGCAAGCCCTGGAACGGCAGGTCGAGCTGCTTGACCTTGACGTCGGGCAACGACTTCAGCACGTACTGCATCAGGTCTGCGTCGTAGCCGACGATCTTGCCGTTGTCGATGTATTCGAACGGCGCGTAGCGCGCCTCGGTGGCGATCGTGATCTCTTTGCTGGATTTGATGCGGGACAGCAGATCGGTGTTCTGCGCCCAGCCAGGGACCGATGCGCAGAGCGCGAGTGCGCCGGTTAAGGACAGTACCAGAGTGCGGAAAGGCTGATGCATGTTGCTCCCGAGCAGTGCGATGCTGTTAAGAAATTCGTGTGAATTATATTCAAGTGACTTGAATTATCTTCAATATGCATGAAGTGTGCCAGCCGGAAAACACCGTTTTTCCGTGCCCGGCGCGCCGTCGATCTGCACCGTCGAAGGGAATGCGCGGCGTCGGCGCACTCGATGAGTGCCGAAGGCACCGGTGCGGGGACCGGCGTAATGGTCCGAACCGCGCGAGAATCATCCGAATACCGCGCATGTTGAAAGCTTGTGTGTCGGTGACGCGTCTGGATACACTGCGATACACATCGACCGGAGCGTTGCGCGATGATGGCGTCCATTGCGCATCTGCCTGCGCATCCACGTCATGGAGACACGTATGAGCACCGACCTCTTTCACGGTTCCTGCCATTGCGGTGCGGTCAGGTTCCAGGTGCGCACTGCCGTTACGCCGGCCGGCCGTTGCAATTGCAGCCTGTGTCGCCGCAAGGGCGCGTTGATGACGCCGGCGTTCGACGCCGGCGAACTGACCATCACGCAAGGCGAGGATGCGTTGACGCTTTACCAGTTCAACACCCGCGTCGCGAAGCACTATTTCTGCAGGCACTGCGGTATTTATCCGTTTCATCAGACGCGTCGCGACCCGAATCAATGGCGCGTGAATATCGGCTGTCTCGACGGTGTCGATCCCTATGCGCTCGAAGCCAGCGTGGCGGATGGCGCGAGTCTTTCGGTGATGGAGGACGCATGAAACGGCTGATCGCGATCCTCGCGCTGATCGCGGGCGGTATCGCCACGGAATGCGTGTATCCGCTTCAGTGTTCGCTGCTCGCCGGCAGCAGCGTCAATGTGAAACGTCGCAAGCACTAAGGTAGAGATGGACAATCCCGACCACGTATTGATCGTCGACGACGATCGCGGCATTCGCGAACTGCTCGCGGGCTATCTGGAGAAAAACGGCATGCGGGTTTCGCTCGCGTCCAACGGACGTCAGATGCGCGCCGCACTCGATAACGGCGCGCCCGATCTGATCGTGCTGGATCTGATGATGCCCGGCGAAGACGGCCTGACGTTGTGCCGCGAATTGCGCGCGGGCAAGTTTCGCGCGGTGCCGGTGTTGATGCTGACCGCGCGTAACGAAGAAGCGGATCGTATCGTCGGCCTCGAAATGGGCGCCGACGACTATCTGCCCAAACCGTTCGCCGTGCGCGAACTGCTTGCGCGAATCCGCTCGGTGTTGCGGCGCACGCGGATGTTGCCGCCCGGCATGGAGGTCAAGGAATCGGCGGGCATGCTCGTGTTCGGCGACTGGCGGCTCGACACCACCGCGCGCCATCTGCTCGACGCGGAAGGCACGATGGTCGCGCTGAGCGGCGCGGAGTACCGGCTGTTGCGTGTGTTCCTCGATCATCCGCAACGTGTGTTGACGCGCGACCAGTTGCTCAATCTGACCCAGGGCCGGGCCGCCGACGCATTCGACCGCTCGATCGATCTGCTGGTGAGCCGCCTGCGTCAGCGGCTGCGCGATGTCGCGCGCGAACCGCGCTACATCAAGACCTTGCGCAGCGAGGGTTACGTATTTTCGGCGACCGTGACGGAGAGCGAGGATCCGCAATGAATCCGCGCGCGTGGTTGCACTGGCCGCGCACGCTGTTCGCGCGGCTCGCGGTGATTCTGTTCGTCGGGCTGGCGGCGGCGCAGGCGCTGTCGTTCTGGATCACGCTGACCGAGCGCGATCAGACCATGACCAATGTGATGGTCGGGTATATCGAACGCGAAGTCGCCAGTTCGGTTGCGCTGCTCGATCATCTGCCCGCCGGCGAGCGCGCCGCGTGGTTGCCGCGTCTCGCGCGACGCAGTTACGAATTCGTGCTCGGACCCGGCGTGACCGGCACGCCGCCCGACGCGCGTTTGTCGGAGCGGGTCGCGGCATCGATCGCGGACGGCATCGGCGAGCATTACCGTTTGACGGCGAACGCGGTGCCCGGCGACGCCGAACGGGTGCAGGTCCATCTGCAACTGAGCGACGGCACGCCGCTGACCATCGATCTGCGGCCGATGTCCGGCGCGCCCGTCTCGCACTGGTTGCCGTGGGTGCTGGTGTTGCAACTGGCGGTGCTGGCCGGATGTTGCTGGCTGGCCGTGCGGATCGCGACGCGGCCGCTGCATCAGCTGGCCGTCGCCGCCGACACGCTCGGCCCCGATCTGAAAGCCGCGCGTTTGCCGGAAGACGGGCCGTCCGAAGTGACGCGCGCCGCGCGTGCGTTCAACGCGATGCAAGACCGCATTGCGACGTATATGACCGAGCGGATGCAGATTCTCGCCGCGATTTCGCACGACCTGCAAACGCCGATCACGCGAATGCGTCTGCGCGTCGATGTGATGGACGACGACACGCAGGGCGCGAAGCTGCGGCAGGATTTGCAGGAGATGGAGTTGCTCGTGAAGGAGGGCGTCACGTATGCGCGCACCATGCAGGGCTCGACCGAAGCGCCGTGCCGGATCGATCCGGACGCGCTGTTCGACAGTCTGGTGTGCGACTACGTCGATGCAGGGAAGAACGTGTCGTTGCACGGCCATCTGGCTGCGTCGCTGGTCACGCGTCCGCAGGCGTTGCGCCGCATTCTCGGCAACCTGATCGACAACGCGCTGAAATTTGCCGGCGCCGCCGAAATCGCCGTCACGCATTCCGCCAGCGGACTGATGACGGTGTCGGTGCTGGATCGCGGACCAGGCATTCCCGCCGAATCGCTCGATGCGGTTTTCGAGCCGTTTTACCGGCTCGAAAGCTCACGCAACCGCGACACCGGCGGCACCGGACTCGGGCTGGCCATCGCGCGTCAACTCGCGCTGTCGATGGACGCGACGCTGAGCTTGCATCAGCGAGAAGGCGGCGGCCTGGAAGCGCGGTTGACGCTGAAAAACGCAGGCTGACGGTTCGGACTGAGGCTCAGGCGTCGGCTTCGAGTAAGGCGAGGAGCGGCAATAGCTCGTCGCGCGTTTTCTCCTGGTGCGCGGTCAGCAGCGCAATCGCCTCGTCCACGTCGCCGCCCAGAATGGCCGCGACAAGCTTCTCGTGTTCCGCGACCATGCCGTCGTCACGGCCGGATACCGGCAACAGCGCCCGGTAATAGACCTCGGCCTCGTGCGACAGACGCAGCACCGCCTGATACAGACGCCGGCTGCCGCACCCTTGCAGCACCGTGCTGTGAAAAGCGTCGTGCCGTTCGAGCCACAACGGATTCAGTTCGGTCGCGTCGTCGGGATCGATCATCGGCGTACACGACAGCTTGTGATGCGACGCCAGCACTTCCGCCTGCCAGTCGACGCTCGCCGTCGCCATGCAGCGTCGCAACGCGACGTTCTCCAGCAATATCCGCTGATCCATCAGATCGACAAAATCTTCATAGGAAACCGGGCGCACCGAAAAACCGATCTGCGGCTCGAAGTTGACGAGCTGCTCGCCGGCCAGCCGGTTCAGCGCTTCACGCACGACGGTCAGACTCGCCTCGTGGGTTTCCGCCAATGCCGCCGCACTCAGTTTTTCGCCCGGGCGCAGCCGCCCACGAACGATATCCGCCCGGATCACCTCGACCAGATTGACCTTGGCCGCCCCGTTCGCCCTCTCAGTACGCATCGCTCTTTGCTCCCCGGCTTTTCGATGCTCAAATTGTCTCACAGACAAATAAACTATTCTAAGATTAACAATCTATCCTGATTGACAAAGTAGTTTTGGCTGTCGACGATAGCCATGCCCGAGCTATGAACGTCCATATGGACAGCGCGGGCAGCGTGCCAGCGGTCGCTTGGAGGGAGGATGGATGGTGGCCACCGATATTTCTGCGTTGCGGGACAACCGGCTGTTCGAGACGCCCGACCTGGACGAGGCGAGGGCATTGATTTCGTCTGTGATGCAGCCGCATGGGTTGGCGGGCGGCAAGGCCCATCCGGGCGACCGTCCGAAATCGCATATGGATTACGTGCAATGCGGACGTCTCGGCGTCGGCACGATTGCGTTTTCGCGGGCCACGCAGGTGACCGTTCAGGGCTTGTCGAACTACCACCTGTTTATGTATTGCGTGTCGGGCACCGCGCAAACGCAGATCGACTCGGTGGCCGCGCGCGCCAGTGCGACCCAGGGCGTGTTTTGTCGAAGCGGCCAGCAGTTCGTCGCCGATCTCTCGCCTGATTGCGAGCAACTGGTGCTGCGAATCGGACTCGATGCTGTCAACGCGCACACCGGCATGAGTCGGGTCGCGTTTCCCAACGAGATCGCACTCGATCGGCTGGATGCGCGTCCGTTCAATGAAATGCTGGCGAGTTTCTTAGGTTCGCCGGCGCTGGTCAAATCGGCGCAGACCAATCCGATCATCGCGCTCGAAATGGAACGTCTGTTCGTCGCGCTGCTGCTTCATGCACGCAATGAAACACCGTCGCAAGGTGTGCGTGCGTCGGTCGCGCCGGGCATCGTCAAGCGCGCGGAAGACTTCATTCGCGAGAACGCCGCGTCCGCGATTTCGCTGGGCGACATCGCGATCGCGACCGGCATTCCCGCACGCACGCTGCTGGAGTCGTTCAAGAAGTTCAAGCACTGTTCGCCGATGCAGTACCTGCGTTCGTATCGTCTGGAACTGGCGCGCGAACGCTTGTGCGGCGCGTCGTCCAGCGATCAGGTGACGGCGATCGCTTACGACTGCGGGTTCTTTCATCTTGGCCGCTTTTCGATCGCATACCGGGAGCGGTTCGGCGAAACGCCGTTCGCGACGCTAAGCCGTCACCGTCTCTAGAACACCACCTGAATTGAAGGCCCCGCCGACGGGGCGCGTCGAGCTGTCCCACGCGGACGCCCGATGACCCGTCACGCGCGTTTCGCGCTACCTGTATGCATCAAAACGTAAATTCGCCCACCGAAAAAATCAGCGGCGATTTCTGGATAGTGTCAGCTGCACGACGTGTTTTTCGGATAGCTACACGTATTCTGGCGCCGAAAAATTCCCCTCACTGATGACGCAACACGCAGGAGGTTTCATGCAATTGACGCACCGTTCGAACTTCAAGTCGATTCCCAACCCGATCGACGACTGGGAGATCGCTTACTCCAATCGCATTGCGGTGCCGTCGTTTCCGAAATGGCTGGCGAATGCGCGGGAGAAGTCGGAGCAGTTTCATCGCGACCACGCGGATCGCGCAAGCATCGACGTACCGCACGGGCCGCATGCCCGCAATACCTTCGACGTGTACGAACCGCAGACACCCGCGACCGGCACGCTGGTGTTTATCCACGGCGGCTATTGGGTGGCCAGCGCGAAGGAAGACTATCGCTATCTGGCGGCGGGCGCGCTGGCTCGCGGCTGGCGTGTCGTGTTGCCTGAATATCCGTTGTGCCCGGACGTATCGATTGGCGAGATCGCGTCGGGCTTGATACCCGCGCTCGAAACGATTGCGTCGCGCTGGCACGACGGACCGATCGTGCTGTCCGGCCATTCCGCAGGCGGCCAGCTTGCAACGTATCTCACCAGCGCGCAAAGCGGCGTGTCGGCGGATGCATTGCGTGCGATCACGCGGGTCGTATCGCTGAGTGGTCTGCACGATTTGCGTCCGTTGATCCGCGCAACAGTACTCAACGCCGCACTCAAGCTCGATCCGGATACCGCGCATGAACTGAGTCCGGTACTGCGTGCGCCGGGTGGCGGATTCGATCTGGTCTGTGCGTGCGGCGCGGCGGAACTCGCCGAATTTCGTCGCCAGAACCGGCTGCTCGGCGATATGTGGTTCGGCTTCGGTGTGCCGACGCAAATCTACGAGTACCCGGACATGAATCACTTCACGTTGCTCGATCCGCTGTCGGACTCGCACAGCGAATTGACCGCACTCATGACGTTAGCGCTTTGACGACAGCGTCTTGCACTCGCATCCATTCAAAGGAGTCTTTAAATGAAATCATTGCAGATCAACGGTGAACTGCTGACGTATACCGACTACGGCAATCCCGCATCGCCGGCGATCATCATGCTGTCGGGTTGGGCGCAAGACTATCGGTTGTTCAAGAACGTCGCGCCGATTCTCGCCGAGTCGTACTACGTGATCTGTCCGGACTATCGCGGCCACAACCCGGACATGCTGCTGTGCGCCGACTTCACGTCCGACGACCTCGCCAGCGACATCGTCGAACTGGTGAAGCGTCTTGAGCTCACGAAATTTCATCTGGTGTCGCACTCGCACGGATGCTGGGTGAATATCGAAATCTGCGAACGGCTTGGTTACGCGACGCTCGACAAGACCGTGCTGATCGACTGGTTGATGGAGCCGCATCCTGGCTTCGACAGGCAACTCGCCGACGGTCAGGATATCGAGCTGTATGCGGCAGGCCGCAAGAGCATGGCCGACGAGTGGGCATCGAAGACCGATAACGAGGACGTGCTCAACCACATCTATAACGAAATGCCGTCGTTCGGCGGCGCGATGTGGCGTCGTGCATGCCGCGAAATCGCGAAGGGTTATGCGAAGTGGGGCAGTCCGCTCGAACGCATGTCCGCGCTGGAACGCAAACCGGCCGTCGCGCATATCTTTTCGCAACCGCTGGCACAGGCATATCGCGACATGCAGGCCGACTTCGCGAAACTGAATCCGTGGTTCACGCCGGTTTATATCGCTGGAGAAACGCATTTTCCGTCGTTGGAAAACGGCCCGCAGGTTGCCGCCGCGATTCTCGCCCATCTTGCGCCGACCTGAAGCACTGAAGCAAAGCACTGACGTGATGCACTGAAAACAACAACGGCCATGCCATGTGATGCGCGCGAGTCTCGCGTCGCGCGTGGCATGCACAGTCCCCTTACTGTCCGACAAAGAGACCATGAACTATAAGCTGCTCTCGCCGCCACAACTGGCGACCCTGCACCGGTGGAAAGTCGTCAGCCTGATCCTTGGACTTGCCGCGCAGATTTTTCTTGCGGGCGACTGGTACGGATTCGCGGCGATCATTCCGTTCATTACGAAATCGATCGATATGACGCCGACGCAAATCGGCTTTGCGCAAGGCGTTTTCTCGATTACGTACGCGCTCGGCATGATCTTCTGGGGCGGCGTCGGTCATCGTTTTTCCGCGCGTTCGCTGATCGTGTGCGGCCTCGTGATGACGGGTCTGATGCGTGTTGATGCAGTCACGCGTCGAGTCGTATCCGGCGTTGATCGCTTACCGGCTCGCCATCGGCTTCTTCGATTCCGCCGTATGGATCGGTGCGGCGAAACTGATTGTCGGCTGGTTTCCGCCTGAACAGCGCGGCCGCGCGTTGGGTGCGTTGCTGGCAGCGTTCAGTCTTGCGATCACGCTCGATTTCGCGATCGGCATTCCGTTGTCCGCGAGTCTCGGCTGGCGCAGTTTCTTTGCGTTGCTCGGTGTCGGCACGCTGATCGTTGGTGTTGCAAGCGTGTTCCTGGTGCGCGACGTCGCGACACAACTCGGCATTGCGCAGTTCAGCTGGGACGACACGACCGCCGTTTCGTCCGGCGCGCGTCTGCGGGACATCTTCAGGATGAAGTACTTCTACATTGCGTCGCTGGCGATCTTCGGCGCGATGTTCGGCATCTCCGCGACCGCGACGTGGGTGGTGCCCGCGTTCATCACGACGCAGCATATGCCGCCGCCGTCGGCTGCATTGATCGGAACGGTGATGGGTCTGTCGCAAGTCGTGTTTCTGATTGTGGGTGGCTTTATGAGCGATCACTACGCGAAACGCATTGCCGCGATGAAGGTTGCCGCGTTGCTGTCGGTGATCGCTGCGGCGCTGTTGATCGTGTCCGCGAAAATCGCGTTGCCGTTTAGCGCGCTCATTGCAATCTCGATCTTTTGCGGCGTGGTGGTGGCGGCAGGCGGCGCGATCTTCGCGTTGATCAGCGAGAAGTGCGGCGATGCACTGGCCGGAAGCGCGATCGGTTATGCGGAGATGGTCGGCATTTCGTCGTCGTTTATCGCGCCGCCGCTCCTTGGCGGGATTCTCCAGACAACCGGTTCGTATGCGGCCGCGTTCTGGGGGTTTCTGCTGGTCGAAGGCCTGATCTTCGTGGTGCTGATGCTGTGCAAAAACGAGTCGCGTGCCACGCACGCCGCCGTCACGCGTCACGCCGTCGGTGCCCAACCGCTGTGATGGGCGGTCGGCCGGCAACATCGTCTCTCTTCCAGGTGCTTCGTTTAAGCGATAACAATATGAAAAAGAACTTGCAGTGCGCCGTCGCGCTGACACTGTGTGTGGCCGCGCACCCTTCGTTCGCGCAATCGTCCGTGACCTTATACGGCGTCGTGGATGAAGGCGTGCAATATCTGTCCGGTGCGTCGTCTTCCGGCGGGAAAGTGGTCGGTTTGCAATCGGGAAACCAGTGGCCGTCGAACTTCGGGATCACCGGTAAAGAGGACCTTGGCGGCGGATACAGCGCGTTGTTCCGGCTCGAAGAAGGCATCGACGTCAGCACGGGCAAGAACGTAATTCCGGCGACGCCGCTGAATCGCGCGGCGTACGTGGGACTGCAAGGTCCGTTCGGCACGGTGACGATGGGTCGTCAATACGGCGTGATGTTCGACCAGACGCTGATGTACGACCCGACCTATCTCGCGCAATTTTCGTTGATGTCGTCGAACCTGATTCCGTCGAGCATCGAGCAGTTGAACAACTCGATCAAATGGTTGAGTCCGACCTATCGTGGATTGTCCGTGGAAGCGATGTACGGTTTCGGCCAGCAGATCGCGGGGAATTTTCGCGCCGGAAAATACATGGGCGGCGCGCTCGCGTATGCGAACGGCGGTCTGAGTGCGCGGGTCCTGTTCGAGCAGACGCAAGGCTCGTCCGCCGACGGTATCGACGAGTCCGGGCTCAAGGACCAGCGGATGGGCGTCGCGATGAAATACCGGCTCGGCGACGTGACGCTCGAAGGCGGCTATCACTATGTGCGCGGCGATCTGGAACTGTCGCCGCCGGGTAGCATCTTCAACCTCGGCGCAATCTATAGCGCGACGGCGCAACTGAATCTCGTCACCGAAGTGATTCACTATCGCACGCGTAATCACGAAGGCACGCCGCTCTGGTTTGTTCTCGGCAGCATTTATTCGCTGTCGAAGCGCACCGACCTTTACGCGTTTGCCGGTTATCTCGACAATCGGGGCGGCAAGTCGTTCACGCTCAATACGTACGACTTCTCGTCGCCGGGCGGATTGAGTCAGGCAGGTGTGCAGTTAGGGATCACGCATCGTTTTTAGCATCGCATCTTGAGGAAGGAACCAACATGAAACAGAAGCTGACTGCGGTGATCGCGGGCGGGGGAATTGGCGGGCTGGCCGCTGCGGCGGCGCTCGGCATGCGCGGCTGGGACGTCACGCTGTTCGAGCGGCAGGACGCGCTGCGGGCATCCGGCTCCGGCATCTACATCTGGGAAAATGGCCTGCGGGTGCTCGAAGCGTTGGGCGCGGCGGAAGCGGCCACGCAACACGCATTTCGCGGGCACTACTTCGAGCAGCGCGACAACCTCGGCGGCATTATCGAAAGCGCGCCGATCCGCGCCGACAAACGGCTGATGACGGTGCGCCGTCCGCAGCTTCTGGCCGCGCTGGCGGACGCCGCGCGCCGGTATGGCGCGAAGATCGTGACCGGTTGCGAAGTGACGGGCGCGACCGCGCGCGGCGAATTGCTGTTGTCGGACGGTCGTCGTGTGTCGGGCGATCTTGCGTTGGGCGTCGACGGCGTGTGGTCGCGCGTGCGGCAATCGCTGGGGCTCGAAGTGCTGCACGAGCAGGCGCAGGAAGGCGCGCTGCGCACGGTTATCGAAGCGATGCCCGGCGACATTCCGACCGCCGATGCGGGCAAGTACATCGAGAACTGGAACGGTCCGCTGCGGCTTCTGATCACGCCGGTCAACGATCGGGAAATCTATCTTGCGTTGACCTGTCCGGCGACCAACGCCCGCGCGAAATCGACGACGCTCGACAAGGCGTTGTGGGGCGATGCGTTCCCCGCGTGGCGTCATCTGATCGATCGGGTTGGCGCGGACGTGTCGTGGGGCGTGTATAGCGTCACGAAGGTCACGTCGTGGTCGGCGGGGCGCACGGCGATTCTCGGCGACGCGGCATTCGCGCAACCGCCGAATCTCGGCCAGGGCGGCGGCATGGCGATGCAAAGTGCGTTGGCGCTGTCGGTCGCGCTCGCGGACGTCGCCGACGCGCGCGATATTCCGGCCGCGCTCGTCGCGTGGGAAACGCAGGAGCGGCCGCTGGTCGATCATTGCCAGAAGTGGTCGTGCCTGTACGGTGAGGTCGCGAATCTGCCCGACGAGGTGCGCACGATGACGATTCGCGCGGCGATGAGCAATCCGTGGGTGTCGGCGCAGGTGTTCCGCGCGGCGAATCATATTCCGACCGGCACCGGGCATATTCCCGTTTGGGATCAGCGCTAGGCGTCCGGCGACCGGCCGCAACGGCCGGTCGATCGCCCGCGCAAGCTTCGTCACGCCACGTGCGTTGTTTCGGCAAGCGCTCGCGTCGTGGCGTCGCTGGCCAAGGTCCGTCGCATCGCTGCAGGCACACAGGCCAGCACCAGCGCCATGACCGCCGCCACGCTGAAGATTCGCGCGGCGTTGCCCGGCATGTAAGCCATGAACGACGACGCGAACTGCCCGAAAAAGATCGCCATCGACAGATAGGCGAGATTGCGTCCGCGTTGTCGTGGATGGCTTTTTTCCACGGTCATATGGTTGACGAGCGGCACCGACAGTCCGAAGCCGCATCCCATGCACACGCCGCCGACGACGAAAACCGGCACGCTGTCGGCCAGCGCGAAGCACAGATGCGCGGCCGCATAGAACACAAAAGCGCCGACCAGTACGCCACTTTCGCCGATTCGTGCCGTCGCGCGCGGCATCGACGCGGCCGCGCCGACCGCGACCAGCGACACGAACGACAGGAAGTAGCCGGTCTGCGCCTCGCCGATGCCGAGTTCGTGGAAGCGCATGGGTAAAACGATCACGCCGGTAAAGAACGACACCATCGAAAATATCGCGACGACGTAGATCGTCCTGAGCGCGTTCGAAACCGGCGTCCGCGCATCGCGCGCGTGATCCCCGGCGTGATGTGCGGGATGCGTGGAACCAGCGACCGGCGAAGGCGCGGGCACCACGGCGAGCACTAGCGCGAGCATCAACCACGCGAACAGATACAGCGCGAAGGGCCAGCGCCATCCGTGCGCCGCGAGCAGTCCGCCCGCGAACAGAAACACCACGCCGCCCAGTTCGATCGACATGCCTTGCTTCGCGATCATCGCGAGTCGCGCGTGGCCGTCGTAGAACACGGAAATCAGGCCGGTGCCGGACGTCATCACCAGCGCGGTCGCGCCGCCGAGCAGAAAGCGGTCGGCAAAGACCGCGACCGGGCCGTGCAACCACGCACCGCCGACGCCGAGCAATCCATACGAAAACAGACCGATGCACAAGGTCCGGTACAGGCCGGTGCGGGCGGTCAGCCATCCGGCCAGAGGTCCGAGCACGACGACGCCGAGCGACGGCACCGTCACCAGCGCGCTGGCAAAACGCTCGACGCCGAGTTGCGGCGCAATGGCCGGCAGGCCGGGCACGATCACGCACCCGACCATGATGGTCAGGCACGCGACGGCGAGCAGGGTGAATGCGGTCGCGCGGGAAGGCGGGTTCATGCAAGGCTCCTTGATCCTGAGTCCGGATCGTTCTACACTGTCCGTACAGTGGAACAGTAACCCGTTATATGGATATAGGCTAAAGGCGAATGCGAGCCAAAGTCAAGGCGTGGCCGCGTGCGGCCATCGGAGAACCCGCGTGAATTCATCCAGCAACGACATGACAGACCTTCCTGTGAACGAGACGAATCCCGACGCGGACAGCAGTGCCGGAAAACAGGTGATCGCGCGCGCGGCCGCCGTGTTGCGCGCGCTCGAAAACCAGTCGGCGGGCCTGAGTCTGTCGCAGATCTCGAAGGCATCGGGATTGCCGCGCACCACCGTTCACCGGATCGTCGCGGCGCTCGAAGCGCAGCAAATGGTGATGAGCGGCGACAAGGGCATCAGGCTCGGGCCGGCCATCGTCCGGCTGGCGGCGTCGGCGCATACGGACGTGATCGCGGTGGCGCGGCCGTTCGTCGAGGCCTTGGGACGTCGAACCCGCGAAACGGTAGACGTTTGCGTGTTTCGCGGACAGTTCGCGGTATCGGTGGATCAGTACGCGTCGGATCATGAGTTGCGGGTCGTGTCGGCGGTCGGCACGGGGTTTCCGGTGCATTGCACTGCGCACGGCAAGATGCTGCTGGCCGCCAGATCGAACGACGACGTGCGCGCCGTGCTCGGCGCGCAGCTTCCGAAGCGCACGCCGAACACGCTGGACACACTGGACGCGTTGATCGCGCAACTCGACTACGCGCGCACTTGCGGCTTCGCGGTGGACGATCAGGAACATGCGCTCGGCGTGTGCGGGATCGGCGTGTTCGTTCGGACCGGACTCGCAGACGATTATGCAATCGCGCTTGCGGTTCCCGCATTGCGTTTCAAAGACCAGTTCGACGCGTTGCAAGCGGCGCTAATGCAATGCAAATCGGAGATTGAATCGGTATTTGGCACCGCACGATAATGGGCGGGTGCGATCACCGTTTGAATTCGCGAATGGATGCGATAAATCGAAGTGAATACGTGTTCGAATGAAATTCGAAGGCAGTTCGTCGCCTATGCGGTAAAGCGTGACGATTTTCACGCGTACGACTGGGACGACGTCTAAAACATCGATCTCCGCAAAACCTCGCGAGAGAATCGACGGGAAAATACCCTGCCAAACTTCGGCCGCTACTACTTCCGGTACAAATAACCCATCTGCTTTTCCCAACTGCGCGACAATCACCCCCTCGCGCGCCTGCCGCTTATTTAGCGCCAATTTTGCCGCACCCCTTCAGAAAATCGGAAAGGTGCCGTAATAAATGCCGAATGACGTGTGCCGGACCTCGTCAATGCGTTTACAAACGCCCGACGACTATCCGGACATTCTCGCGTTTGCGCTGCCCCGATCGCCCGCGACGGCGACGGGCTTGCCGCAGCCGTGACAACAATCGCAAAAGCAGAATATGTCCGCTCGGATGACAACGATTTTCCGCACGCTAGTGCTTTGCGGCGCGACCGCAGGCTGGCTTGCGTATGCGCACGCCGCACCGGCGCCGCATCCCAAACCGTCGGCTGGGCCTGCGTCGAACGTCAGCGCAGGCACGAACGCGGACGCGTCGAATCCCCGCACCGCGTTCGCCGACGCGCTGTTCAATCCGGGCAACAGCGGCATTGCGCGGATCGTCACGCTGCGCAGCCTCGGCGTGCACGACGTCGTGACGCTCGATTCGCCGCGCAGCGCCCGCGAATACTATTTTCCCGTACCGGCCGACGTGCCGCTGACCAACGCGCAACTGCAACTCGACGCCGACTATCTGCGCGCCGATGGCGGTCGCACGACCCTGCTGGTGTCGATCGACGGTTCGCCGTCGCTTGCGCGCGCACTGACGCAGCCGCAAGGCGACACCGCAACGAGCGTCGGCGTCAGCGGCGACGCGCGGCCGGGCGGCTACGTGCGGGTCGGTCTCGCGTGGGCATCGCTGATCAGCGATGCTGTGTGCGCGGACCAGACGGCGATCGGCAATCTGATGCACGTCGCGCCGACCACGCGCCTGAGCTATCGCTACGACAGTCGCGACGTCAAGGACCTGCGCACCGCGTGGTCCGGCTTGCCGCCCGCACCCACTATCGCGATCTCCGCCAATCGCATCGACGCGGCGCATTACGACACCGCGTGGCGCGTCGCTGCCTTGATGCAGCGCGACGGGCGCGAGCCGGTGGTGCGCGCGTGGCCGGCCGTCGGCGATACCGTCGATCTCGCGACGCTGAACGTGCCCGCCGCGTTGCGCGCGTTGCCCGCGTTCGCGGCACTCGCCACCGCGACGGCCGGCGCGCCTGCCGGCAAGCACCGGCTGGCAAATCCGGCGGAAGTCGCCGCGCTGCTGGTCGCAGGCAATGAAAGCACGTGGCCGGTCAGCGTGATCGTCGCCGACGACGCGTGGCGCGCGTCGCTTGCCGCATCGTTCGACGCATTGCGCGAGCAGGCGGCCCATCTGTCGTCCGACGCCGCCGACGCATTCGATGTGTGGCACAAACGCACGGTCGCGCCGTTGCTCGCGCCGCTGGCGCCGGGCGAAACCCGGCTCGCGCATCTCGCCGGACAAGCGGTGATCGTGCTCGGCGATACCCGCGCGACCGGCGTGCTCGCGCAGGCGTGGCGGCCGGTCAATGTGTCGGATCAACTGATCGTCCACGACATCGACAGCGCCGCCAACGGCAAGTCGGACCGCGTCGCGCTGGCCGCGCTCGGCGGCCAGCCGGGCACCATCGACGTGCTGCGCGACGCGTCGTGGGGCGCGAATTTCGATCTCGGCGCGGTGGGCGGCGCGGGACGTCTGCCCGACAGCGTCGTGCTCGATCTGGCCGGCACGCCGAACACGCGCGGCGCGGGCGTGGTCGCGTCGATCTTCGTCAACGACGTGCTGATCGGCGCGAAACTGCTCGATACCGACGGCCATCCGCAACGCGTCGCCGCGCATATTCCGCGCTACGCGCTGGCCGCGCGCAACCAGTTGCGCGTGTCGTTCCAGCGTCAGTCCGATGCGGGCTGCGCGACCGCGCAAGGCTATCCGGTCGCGGTGCTGCCCGATAGCCATCTGACGCTCGCGCACGCCGACGGCGAGGCGAACTTCACGGGCCTGGTCGGGCGTTTCGCGGCGAGCGCGAACCTGATCGTGCCGGCCGCGTATCTGTCGAACGCGACGGGCACCGTGCTGGGTGTGGCCCGTCTCGCGGATGCGGCAGGCGTCGCGCCGCAGCGCGCGTCGCTGAGCGTCGCACCGGACGGCCAGCCGGCGGCGCCGGGCGGTCCGTTCCT
Source organism: Paraburkholderia sp. (assembly GCF_028283785.1). Classification (GTDB taxonomy): domain Bacteria; phylum Pseudomonadota; class Gammaproteobacteria; order Burkholderiales; family Burkholderiaceae; genus Paraburkholderia. The sequence goes on from NZ_JAPWKB010000006.1 coordinate 141,310, forward strand.
CGCGATCGACGTGCCGCTGGTCGATGCGAAATCCCATGTGCGGATCGCCGGGACCGGGCTGACGATTCTCGGTCCGGACGGCGCGACGCTGTACGACGTCGGCGGCGTTGCGAATCTCAGAGGGATCGGCGTGATCGACGTCCAGCAGTCGGGCGGCGCGACCGGCGTGGTGTACCGGCACATCGGGCCGAACGCGCCGGTGTTGCCCGCCGGGCTGCAACTCGCGCGCGGCGATGTCGCGGTGATCGATTCGTCCGGCGTGCTGAAACTGCTCGACACGCTGCACGCCGACGGCGTCGAAACCGATACGTCGGGCACGCCGTGGACGCGTCAATGGCTGACCTGGGTCGTGCCGGCCGCCGTGGTCGCGCTGTTCGCGGGCTTCGTGCTGCTGACCGTCGTGGTGCGCCGTCGCCGTCAACGCGATCGGGACGCCGGTTAACCGTGAACGCGACGGATCTCGTGCCTGCGCCGATTTACGTCGCGTATTACGCGACGCAGTACTACAACGTCCTGCAATATTGCGCGGGACTGATCGCCGTGCTGATCCTGCTGTCGAGTCTCGACGATCTGTTTATCGACGGCTGGTACTGGATTCGCGAGAGTTATCGCGCATACACGGTGCGGCGCGTGCATCGTCCGTTGACGGTCGAGCAGTTGCGTACGCGCGAGGAGCAGCCTATCGCGATCATGGTGCCGGCATGGCGCGAACACGACGTGATCGCGGCGATGATCGAAGACATGGTGCGGGTACTCGACTATCGCAACTACGTGGTGTTCGTCGGCACTTACCCGAACGATCCGGACACGATCGCGGAAGTCGAGCGGATGCGCCGCCGCTACAAGCAGCTTCGGCGCGTCGAGGTGCCGCACGATGGCCCGACCTGTAAAGCCGATTGTCTGAACTGGGTGATCCAGGCCATTTTCAACGACGAGCGCGAAACTTCGGTGGAGTTCGCGGGCGTCGTGCTGCACGACAGCGAAGACGTGCTGCATCCGGTGGAACTGAAGTTCTTCAACTATCTGTTGCCGCGCAAGGACATGATCCAGTTGCCGGTCGCGTCGCTGGAGCGGCAGTGGTACGAACTCGTCGCGGGCACGTATATGGACGAGTTCGCGGAATGGCACGCGAAAGATCTCGTCGTGCGCGAGAGTCTGGTGGGCTCGGTGCCGTCGGCGGGCGTGGGCACGTGTTTTTCGCGGCGCGCGCTGGTGGCGTTGTCCGAAACCACCGGCAACCAGCCGTTCAATACCGACAGTCTCACCGAGGACTACGACGTCGGCGCGCGACTCGGCAAGCTCGGCATGCAGTCCATTTTCGCGCGCTTCCCGGTGCAGTTCCGTACCCGTCGCGCGAGCTGGTTCGGGCTCGGCAAGCCGCGCGAAGTGATCGTCACGATGCCGCTGTGCGTTCGCGAATTTTTCCCCGACACGATCCGGACCGCGTACCGGCAACGGGCGCGCTGGGCGCTCGGCATCGGCCTGCAAGGCTGGCAGCATACGGGCTGGAGCGGCTCGCTGGCGAACCGCTATCTGCTCGCGCGCGACCGCAAGGGCGTGTTCACCGCGTTTGTCGGCATGATCGCGTACGTGCTGCTGATCCAGTTCCTGCTGTTCATGATCGCGGACGCGCGGGGGCTGATCCAGACGATGCTGCCGTCGCCGTTCATCGATTCGACGTGGATGCGCGTGGTGTTGTGGGCGAACGTCGTCGCGGTGACGCTGCGGGTCGTGCAGCGCTGCTACTTCGTCACGCGGTTGTACGGCTGGGAACAGGGGCTGATTGCGATTCCACGGATGGTGGTCGGGAACTTCATCAACTTTCTCGCGGTGTCGCGCGCGTGGCGGCAGTTTCTCGCGCATCTGCTGACCGGCAAACGGCTCGCGTGGGACAAGACGATGCACGATTTTCCGTCGGCTGACGGCTTTGCGGGCGACCGTCGGCAGCGGCTCGGCGAAGTGTTGCTGTCGTGGCAGGCGATCGACGAACACCAACTCGCGATGGCGCTCGACGACGATCACGCGCGCGAGGCGCCGCTCGGCCGCGTGCTGATGGCCAAAGGCTGGCTCGACGAAGAAACGCTCGCCGAAGCGATCGCGTTCCAGTCGGACCTGCCGCGCGCGTCGCTCGATCCGCAGCGTCTGCGTTCCGATAGCGCGCGTCTGCCGCTCGATGTCGCGATCCGTTTTCGCGTGCTCGCGCACGGCGCCGACGCGGCCGGACGCATGATTCTGCTGAGCGCCAGCCCACTGTCCGCCGAAGCGATGACCGAACTCGCGGCGGCCGCCGGTCAACCGGTGACGGCGCAAATCGTCCGCGAAAGCGAGATTGCCAATGGCCTGCGTCTGCTGCGCGGCGCCGACGACGCGGTGACGCCGGGTTCGGCGCGTGTGCCGTTGATCGGCGATCTGCTGATCGAACTCGGTCACGTGACGCGCGAGCGTTTCGATCAGGCGCTGCAGTTGTACCGGCCGGACCGCGACGGCCGGATCGGCGATTTCATGATGGCGCGCGGCGTGATTACCGGCGACGCGCTGAACGAGGCGATGGCGATGCAAAGCCGCGCCCGGGAACATGGCGTGGCGGCGCCGTGACGCGTGTGTCGATGGGGCGCTGCGTCGCGCGGCTGGCGGCCGTGGTGTTGACCGCGGCGCTATCCGCGTGTCAGCCGACACCGCTGGTGCAGGGTGTCGCATGGCAGGTCGATAACGCGCATCTGGAGCCGCACGGCGACTGGCAGGCGCTCGGCGCTACCGACTTGCTGATTCAGTGGACGGCGGTGGACGGCACCGCATTCGTGGCGGGCAGCGGCTTGCCGCAAGCGCCGCATCTGCCGGACTGGCCGCGCATCGCGCGCGAACCGTGGGCGCAACATGTGCTGGTCGGTCTGTCCGGCCGGTTCGACGAAGCCGATGCGCGCGCGCACGCCGCCCAACTCGTCGACGAATCGATCCGGCTGGCGGCTGCGGCGCCGCCGCTGCAAATCGAAGGCTGGTACTTTCCGGTCGAAGTCGACCCGACATGGCAGGACGCGGCGCGCCTCGCACCGTTGCTCGCGCGCTTGCCGAAGCCGTTGTGGATCAGCGTCTACGACCGCTCGAACATCGGCGGTGCGGCGCTTGCGAACTGGTTGGACGACTGGTTGCCGCACGATGTCGGCGTGCTGTTCCAGGACGGCGTCGGCGTGTATGCGCGTGGTCCCGAAGCGGCCCGCGCGTATGCCGACGCGCTGGCCGCCAGACTCGGGCCGTCGCGTGTGCGGATCATCGCCGAGGCGTTTCGTCCGGATGTCGGCAAGCCGTTTCGCGCGGCGACGGCGGCGGAACTGAAGCCGCAACTCGACGCCTATCGCGGCTACCGGACCTATCTGTTCGACGGTCCGCATTATGTGTCGCGTGAACTGGTGAGCGGGCTGCTCAGATAAGCGCGCCGATGCGTTAGACCGTCGCCCGGCCCGATGCATCGCCGGCTTCCCGGCTTTCGCGAATGACGTCGATAAAGCCGCGCAATCCAGCCGGCACGTGGCGATGTCCGGGGTAATACAGAAGCAGTCCGGGAATCACCGGGCACCATTCGTCCAGCACCGTCACCAGACGCCCATCGTCGAGCCACGCGCACCCGGCATTTCGCCTGACGCTCGGCAGCACCGCCTATGCGTCGATCAGCACGCGCTGGCCGAACGTCTGCGTGCGCTCGACGCGCAGAAGGACGTCGCGATGTCCGGCGACGGCGCGTCATGACAGGCAAACGTTAACCGCCCGATCCTCCCGATCCACCCGCCTGATCGAGCATCAACTCGCCCGCCACTTCGCGCAGACACGCACTGAACAGCTGCGCGGCGGGCAAGCTCGAATCGAGCCGCCAATACACGACGATCTCGCCGAGCGGTTCGAGCGGCGGCAACGGCAGCACGCGCATGCTGCCGCGCATCACGTGCGGTCGCGCAATCGACATCGGCAGGATCGATACGAAATCGCCGCTGCGGATCAGCGCGATATTCAACGCAAGTGAACTCGATTCGACCGCGCCGCCGCCGACCGAAATATCGTTCGCGGCGAGCGTGTCGATCAACGTCGCATAGGCGGGCGAGCCGTGCATCGGCGTGATCCAGCGGCACGCGCGCAGGTCGCTCCATGTGACCTGCCGGTCGGGATCGCCTGACGGATGGTGCGCGCCGACCACGAACACGAACGGCTCCCGATGCACGACTTCCTGCCGCAGCGCGGTCTGCGTGGCGGGAATCCGGTTGCGGCCGAGCGCAATGTCGAGGTCGCCGTCGTCGAGCATCTTGATCAGGCGGTCGAGCGTCGCTTCCGCGAACGAAAGCGACGCCGACGGCGCGCGCCGCATAAACAGTTGCACCGAGTTCGCGATCAGCGGTTCCGGGATCGTCACCACCGCGCCGACCCGCACGTGACCGCCGGTTCCCGACGCGAGCGCGCTGACGTCGCGCCGCGCCAGTTCGATATGGCGCAGCACTTCGCGACCGCACGCGACGATCACCTGACCGATTCCGGTCAACTCCAGCGCATTACCGACCCGGTTCACGACCGGCACGCCCAGCGCGTCCTCGATCTCCGCGATCTGCTTCGAAATGGCGGGCTGCGTGACATGGAACGCAGCCGCGACGCGCGTCACCTGGCCAAGCTCGGCAAGGCTTACGAGGATGCGCAGATGCGGCAGCTTCAGTCCGCTACGAAAGAAACGCTCGATCGGATCGCTGTTTTGCATGGCAAGGGTTTTCCCGAAAATACGTGTCGGCATAACTGAGTAGTTATAACTTTCGCCGAAATCGTGATTTGCGGCAACGCGCACGACGCGGCTAATCTTTCGACACTGCCGCAAGAAGGCAACGGTTCGCACGCAACACACCCCACGACGACGCGCCACGCGTCGTCGGCCGCGATCCCATACAACAGAAGAGACCGCGCGCCCACCGCGCGCACTGGAGACAGAACATGAGCGTCCATTCATACGGACCCGATGTCGCCCCCGGCGACGACGCGTCCCGTTCCGCCGATCCTCACAACGCCGCGCTGTACAAAAAGCTCACCCGGCGCATCGTGCCTTTTCTGTTTCTGGCCTTCGTGGTCGCGTATATCGACCGCGTCAACGTCAGCTTCGCGAAGCTGCAAATGCTCAGCGACCTGTCGCTGAGCGAGACGGTCTACGGCGCGGGCGCGGGCATTTTCTTTGTCGGCTATTTCTTCTTCGAAGTGCCGAGCAACCTGATCCTGAACCGGGTCGGCGCGCGTCGCTGGATCGCGCGGATCATGGTGACGTGGGCGGTCGTGTCGAGCCTGACGATGTTCGTCAGCGGTCCGACGTCGTTCTATGTGATGCGCTTTCTGCTGGGCGTCGCCGAAGCCGGATTCTTTCCGGGCGTGCTGCTCTATCTGTCGAACTGGTTTCCGTCGGCGCGGCGCTCGCAGATCATCGCGCTGTTCATGACCGCGATTCCGGTGTCCGGCGCGATCGGCGGTCCGTTGTCGGGCTGGCTGATGGCGCATTTCGGCGGCAGCTACGGCGTGGCCGGTTGGCGCTGGCTGTTTCTGGTCGAAGGGATCGGCTCGCTGGCGGTCGGTATCGCGGCGTTCTTCGTGTTGCACGATCGCATCGACTCCGTGCGCTGGCTCAATGCCGACGAAAAAGCGCGCCTCGCCGCCGACCTCGCCCGCGACGCCGTCACCCGCACCGAAACCTCGGCGCGCGGTGCGTTCGCGAGCGGTCGCGTGTGGCTGCTCGGCCTGCTGTACTTCTGCATCGCGATGGGCAATTACGGACTGGCGTTCTGGGTGCCGACCATCATCAAGGCGAGCGGTGTCGCGAGCGTGGGGAATATCGGCTGGCTGTCGGCGGTGCCGTCGCTGATCAGCGCGGTCGCGATGGTGCTGATCGCGCGCCACGCCGACCGTCACGACGAGCGCCGCGTGCATGTGGCCGTCTGCTGCGCGATCGGCGCGGTCGGTTTGCTGGCGTCGGTGCTGTTTGCGTCGAATGTCGCGGTGTCGATCGTGGCGCTGATCGTCGCGGCGATCGGCATCAATTCGATTGCGCCGGTGTTCTGGGGAATTCCGACGGCGTTGCTCGGCGGCGCGGGCGCGGCGGCGGGAATCGCCGTAATCAATTGCACCGGCAATCTGGCCGGTTTCGTCAGCCCGTTCGTCGTCGGCCGGCTGGCCGATCTGAGCGGCGGCAAGCTGCTGCCCGGCATGCTCGCGATCGGCGCGGCGCTGCTGACCGGCGCGGTGATCGTGCTGTGCATGCCGCTCAAACGCGCTTCGCAGGTTTCCACCGGAGCTAGTGGTTCCAACGGTTCCAGCATTCCTCAAAGGACTTGAACATGACGCAATCGAGCACGCCTGTCTGTGTGGTGACGGGTTCGGCTTCCGGGATCGGTGCGGCGAGTGCGCTGCGTTTCGCGCAGGCGGGCTGGTCCGTCGCGATCGGCAACTTCGACGACAGCACGCGCGACGCGGCGCACGCGGTCGAAGCCGCCTGCCGCGACGCGGGCGCGCAAACGCTGGTGTTCGATGCGGACGTCGGTAACGACGCGCATTGCCGCCGCGCGATGGATGCGGTTGCGAGCCGCTGGCAACGGATCGACGCGCTGATCAATTGCGCGGGCACGACGCGCGTGATTCCGCACAACGCCTTCGATCAGATCGACGATCTCGAATTCGAGCGCGTGTATCGCGTGAACCTGATCGGGCTGTATCAGATGACGCGCGCGGCCGTTCCGCTGCTGCGCGAATCCGCGACGATGGCGCACGCGTCGGGCGCGAAACGTAGCACCAGCGTGGTCAATATTTCGTCGCTGGCGGGTTTGAACGGCACGGGTTCGTCGATTGCGTATGCGGCGTCGAAAGGCGCGGTCAACACGCTGACGGTGTCGCTCGCGCGCAATCTCGCGCCGCATATCCGCGTCAACGCGATTGCGCCCGGCATGGTCGACGAAGGCCTGTTGCTGCGCGTGCTGGAGCCGCACGCGTATGACGGCGTGCTCGCCAGGATGACCGACGCCGCGCCGCTGAAACGCGTGTCGATGCCATCGGAAATCGCCGATCTCGCGTGGTTTCTCGCCGCGCAGGCACCGGCGATTACCGGTCAGGTGATCGCGGCGGAAAACGGACTGCTGCTGAACGGCGGCTGAACGCCGGACCGGACGCACACTGGATCGACCTTCAAAAGAACACGGATTTCCCTACATGACCAATCTTCACAAGCATCGCTCGCGCATGGTGACCGACGGCGTCACGCGCGCGCCGCATCGCGCGTTTCTGCGCGCCACCGGTCTCGACGACGAGTCGATGCAAAAGCCGTTCGTCGCGATCGTCGATACCTTCGGCGAAAACACGCCCTGTTCGATGTCGCTGAATCAGGTGTCGGACAATGCGCGGCTCGGCATCGCGGCGGGCGGCGGCGTGCCGATTCGCGGCTCGGCGATCTCGGTGTCGGACGGCACGTCGATGAACCATTCGGGCATGCGCATGAGCCTCGTGTCGCGCGAAGTGGTCGCCGACAGCGTCGAGCTGTTCGTGCGCGCGCACGGCTACGACGCGCTGATCGGCGTCGCCGGTTGCGACAAGACCTTGCCCGGCATCCTGATGGGCATGGTGCGCGTCAATGTGCCGGGCGTGTTCCTGTTCGGCGGCGCGATGCTGCCGGGCGTCGCGCCGGGTCAACTGCCGGGCGGCGCGGGCACCGGCCTGCAACGTCAGGCGACCATCCTCAGCACGATCGAAGCGGTCGGCACCGCGCAGCGCGGCGACATCACACGCGCGCAACTCGACGCGATCGAAAAGCAGTGCACGCCGACGGCCGGTTCCTGTCCCGGCCAGTTCACCGCGAACACGATGGCGATGGTCGCGGAAACGCTCGGCCTCGCGCCGCTCGGTTCCGCGATGGTGCCTGCGGTCTACAGCGAGCGGATTGCGATCGCGCGTCGCGCGGGCGAAACCGTGATGCGGATCCTGAAGGCGGGCGGCCCATTGCCGCGCGATCTCGTCACTGTGCAGAGCCTCGAAAACGCGTGTGCGGCGGTCGCGGCGACGGGCGGCTCGACTAATGCCGCGCTGCATATTCCGGCGATCGCCAACGAAGCGGGCATCCGTTTCACGCTCGACGACGTGCAGCGCGTGTTCGCGAAGATTCCGCTGATCGGCGATCTGCAACCGGGCGGCCGCTATCTCGCGCAGGATCTGCACCACGCGGGCGGCGTGCCGGCGGTGCTCAATGCGCTGCTGGCGGGCGGTTTTCTGCACGGCGATGCACCGGCGCTCGGCGGCGGCACGCTGGCCGAAGCGCTGAGCGCGTTCGCCGGACCCGACGGCACGGTGGTGCGTCCATGCGATGCGCCGCTCGGCGAGAATGGCGGCCTCGTGATCCTGCGCGGCAATCTCGCACCGGATGGCGCGTGCCTGAAAGTCGCCGGACTGAAGTCGCTGACTTTCACCGGCGCGGTGCGGATTTTCGAATGCGAAGAGGATTGCATGGCGGTAGTTGCCGCGCGCGATTATCGCGAGGGCGATGTGCTGGTCATTCGCAACGAAGGACCGAAGGGCGGTCCCGGCATGCGGGAAATGCTGAGCGTGACGGCGGCGATTTACGGGCAGGGCATGGGCGAAAAAGTCGCGTTGCTGACGGACGGCCGTTTCTCCGGCGCGACGCGCGGCCTGTGCATCGGATACGTCGGACCGGAGGCGGCGGCGGGCGGCCCGATCGGTCTGTTGCGCAACGGCGACCGCGTGCATATCGACGCGCGCGAAGGCATCCTGCGGGTCGAACTTTCCGACGACGAACTCGCCCGGCGCCGCGCCGATGCGCCGCCGCGCGCATCGCGACGCCTCGCGGGCGTGCTCGAAAAATACGAGGCGCTGGTGCGTCCCGCGCATCTGGGCGCGGTCACGCATTCGGGCGCGGTCGATTGGCCTTACGACGCGCCGACTCACGGCGACGACGGAGCCGCCGCATGACGCGCGCACGTGTCGGTTTTTGCGGCCTCGGCAAGATGGGATTGCCGATGGCGCAACGTCTGGTCGATGCCGGTTATCCCGTGCGGGTGTGGAACCGGTCGATGGAGAAAGCGAATGCGTTGCAGGCGTCGGCGGCGAATTGCGTCGCGTGCGATTCGCCGGCCAACGTCGCCGCCGACGCGGACATCGTGATGCTGTGTCTCGCGGATGCCGCCGCCGTCGAAGCGGTCGCGTTCGGCGTCAACGGTCTGGCGAGCTTTGCGCGGCCAGGCACGACGCTGGTCGATCATTCGACGCTCGCGCCGTCGCAGACGATCGAATTCGCGCAGCGCTGGCACGAACGCACCGGCGGCCGATGGATCGACGCGCCGGTGTCCGGCGGCACGGCGGGCGCGTCGGCCGGTACGCTCGCGATCATGGCGGGCGGCGACGCGGCGCTGATCGGCTCGCTCGGCCCGATCCTCGCCGCCTACGCCGCGCGCGTCACACGCATGGGCGACAGCGGCGCCGGTCAAGCCACCAAGCTCGCGAACCAGACCATCGTGATGACGACGATCGCCGCGCTCGCGGAGTCGACGCGGCTCGCGCGCCGCGCCGGGATCGATGCGACGCGGATTCCCGCCGCGTTGCAGGGCGGCTGGGCCGACTCGGTCCTGCTGCAAACGCTGATGCCCCGGATGATCGCGCCGCCGATGCACGCGTCGGGCACGATCCGCACCATGCTGAAAGACCTCGACGCCGTCGAAGCGCTGGCGCACGACAGCGGCACGGCGATGCCGGTGGCGTCACTGGTGCGCCGCTGGCTCGCGCAGGCGGTCGAGCAGGGCCTCGGCGACGCGGATATTTCGCAGATCGTGTCGGTGGAGATGTCGTAAGCGGTATCGAACGCACACCGGGCGTCGCGGCATGGCGGACGCGCCGGATCCATAGATACGCCATGCGTCAGGAGACACGATGCCAACCCTCGAATCCGCGAACGCGCGCGGCACGCCGTTCGACAGCCTCACCGCCAGCCAGTGGCGGCTGATCATTCTCGCGAGCCTCGGCGGCGCGCTGGAGTTTTACGACTTCGTCGTGTACGGCGTTTTCGCGCAGTTTATCGGCCGCGCCTTTTTCTCGATGCTCGATCCGATGACTGCGCTGGTGTTGTCGTTCGCGGTGTTTGCGATCGGCTATCTGTCGCGGCCGATCGGTGGCGCGGTGCTGAGCTGGTTCGGCGACCGCTATGGACGGCGGCGGGTGTTTATCGTGTCGGTGATCGTCGTATCGCTGTCGACGATCGGTATGGGACTGGTGCCGACATACGCCAGCTGGGGCATCGCCGCGACCGTGACGATGGTGTTGCTGCGGCTCGTTCAGGGCTTCTGTCTGGGCGGCGAACTGCCCGGCTCGATTACCTATGTCGTCGAAACCGTGCCGCGTCGCGCGGGCTTCGTCTGCGGGATCGTGTTCTTTTGCGTGAACTCGGGCGTGCTGCTCGCCGCCGCCGTGAATCTCGGCGTGCACGCGGTGCTGACGCCCGACGGCGTTGCGGCCTACGGCTGGCGGTTCGCGTTTATCTTCGGCGGGGTGATCGGCCTGCTCGGGTTCTGGCTGCGTCGAAAGCTGGAGGAAACGCCGGAATTCGCGCATATGAAGCACATCGCCGCGAAGCATCCGTTTGCCGAACTGATGCGCGAACACTGGCGGCCGGTGGTGCTCGGCATCCTGACGACGGCGGCGACAGCGGGTTACAACGGCTTGCTGTTCGCGCACATGCCCGCGTATCTCGACAAGGTGCTGCACTACGATGCGCATCAGGTCGCGCTCGGCCAGAACGTCGCGCTGGCGACGGCGTCGCTGGGCATTCTGCTGATCGGGCGTCTGGGCGACAGCATGCCGCGTCGGCATCTGATGCGCGCGGGCGCGCTGCTGCTGATCGTGCTGACGATGCCGTTCTATCACGCGGCCGTCAGTCACCGGATGGACCTGATCGTGCTGATGCTGCTCGGCGGTCTGGGCGCGGCGCTGATCAACGGCACCTTCGCCTGCATCATCGCCGACATGTTTCCGACCCGTGTACGGTTCAGCGGCGTCGCGCTGGCGTTCAATCTGAGCTTTACGATTTTCAGCGGGACCGCGCCGCTGATCGGCACCTGGTTGATCGGCCGTACCGGCGATCTCGCCGCGCCCGGCTATTTCATGGTCGTGTGCGCATTGCTGACGTTCTTCGCGACCTTCGGGCTGAAGTCGCTGAGCGGGCGGATCGCGCAACCGGCGACATCGGCGAGTGGCGTACCGTCGATGGACAGCGTCTGACCACGCATGGCGGGGCGGCGTCGCTGCTCCGCCGCCGCTGAATCACGTCGCCGGGTCTGCGTGCGTGGCGCGGCAAATCTGCCGTAGCGATGCCGCGAACGCGTCTTGTGCCGCCGAACGCGGCGCGTCCGCGCGCGTGAACATCGCGATCGGCGGCAGCGTCCAGCCGAACGAATACGGAACGATCGCGACACCCGCGATCCGCACCAGTTCTTCGGCGATATCCGCAGGCACGATCGACACGGCCGCTTCGCTGGTCGCGATCATTTCGCCGATCAGCTTCGACGAATAGCTTTCGACGAACGGCACCGGCGGCACGGTTCCCGCCGCCAGGAACAGGTCCGACACCTGTTCGCGCATCGGCGTATGCGGCGCACCGAGAATCCAGTCGAGCGTGACCAGCGTGCTCCAGTCGAGCTTCACGCGACCGAGTTGCGCGGCCAGACGCCGGCTCGCGATCAGGCGCGGCTGCTGCCGGTACAGCACTTCGAAGCGCACCTGCGTCAGATCCACCGCCGACGACGCACGGCCGATCACGATATCCACCGTATGGTCGCGCAACTGATGCAGCAGCTGGTCGCTGGTGCCTTCGTGGATGGTCGCGGTCAGCCGCGCCATGTCAGGCTGCGTGCGCCGCAATGCCGCCGACAGCATCTGCCCGGAAATAAACGGAATGACGCCGATATGCAGATGCGCGGCATGCCCCGACGCGACCGCTTCCATGTTGCGCGCGAGGTGATCGAGGTCGTGGATCATCGCTCGCGCGCGCGCCAGCACGACCGCGCCGAGGGCCGTGGGCAGCATGCCGCGCGAGGTCCGCTCGAACAGCGGCGTGCCGAACATGCTTTCGAGTTCGGCGAGCGCGTTGGTGACGGCGGGCTGGCTGCTCGCCATCTGCTCGGCCACGCGCGTCAGCGAACCATGCTGCTCGATCTGCAGCAACAGCATCAGGTGCCGCATTTTTAAGCGTGCGGTCAACCGCCTGACCAGCCCGTTCAACTCGAATGTCATCGAAAACTCGTCGCATCATTAGAAAAAAGTGATGGGGCAATACTAAAACAAAATGATCGCGTTATGGCGTGTCCCTAGAATCGCCGTCACAACTGACTTTCAGAGACCTACGGACATGAACAAGACCGATCAGCAAGCCGCTTTCGACTATCACGAGTTTCCGACCCCCGGAAAGCTTTCGGTGACGGCGAGCAAGCCGCTCGTCACGCAACGCGATCTGTCGCTGGCGTACACGCCGGGCGTCGCGAGCGTGTGCGAAGCGATTGCGGCCGATCCGCTGCAGGCGTTCCGTTTCACGGCGCGCGGCAACCTGGTCGGCGTGATTTCGAACGGCACGGCGGTGCTGGGTCTGGGCAATATCGGCGCGCTGGCGTCGAAGCCGGTGATGGAAGGCAAGGCGGTGCTGTTCAAGAAGTTCGCCGGAATCGACGTGTTCGACATCGAAATCAACGAAACCGATCCGGACAAGCTGGTCGAGATCATCGCGGGTCTCGAACCGACCTTCGGCGGGATCAACCTCGAAGACATCAAGGCGCCGGAATGCTTCACGGTTGAAAGCAAACTGCGCGAACGGATGAAGATTCCGGTTTTCCACGACGATCAGCACGGCACCGCGATCACCGTGTCCGCCGCGTTTATCAACGGCCTGAAAGTGGTCGGCAAGTCGATCAAGGACGTGAAAGTGGTCACGTCGGGCGCGGGCGCGGCGGCGCTGGCCTGTCTCGATCTGATGGTCGATCTGGGGTTGCCGCTCGAAAACGTCTGGGCGACGGATATCGAAGGCGTGGTCTATCGTGGCCGCGAGAAGCTGATGGACCCGCACAAGGCGCGCTTCGCGCAGGACACCGATGCGCGCACGCTGGCCGAAGTGATCGGCGGCGCGGACGTGTTTCTGGGGTTGTCGGTGGGCGGCATTCTGAGCGCGGAGATGTTGCGCGAGATGGCGCCGCGTCCGCTGATTCTCGCACTCGCCAATCCGACGCCGGAGATTTTCCCGGAACTCGCGCACGCTACCCGCGACGACGTCGTGATTGCAACCGGCCGTTCGGACTTCCCGAATCAGGTCAATAACGTGCTGTGCTTTCCGTACATTTTCCGTGGCGCGCTCGATGTCGGCGCGGTCACGATCACGCGGGAAATGGAAATTGCCGCGGTCCACGCGATCGCCGGTCTCGCCGAAGAAGAGCAGAACGAAGTCGTCGCGGCGGCCTATGGCGCGTACGACGTCGCATTCGGTCCGCAATACCTGATTCCGAAGCCGTTCGACCCGCGCCTGATCGTGCGGATCGCGCCGGCCGTCGCGAAGGCGGCGATGGAAGGCGGTGTGGCGACGCGTCCGCTGCCGGATCTGGATGCGTACGTCGAGCAGTTGCAGCAGTTCGTGTATCACTCGGGCGCGTTTATGAAGCCGTTGTTTTCGACGGCGCGTCAGTTCGTGCGCGATGGCGGCAAGTCGCGCATCGTGTTCACCGAAGGCGAAGACGAACGCGTGCTGCGCGCGGTCCAGGTGATCGTCGATGAAAAACTCGCACGGCCGATTCTGGTCGGGCGTCCGGAAGTGCTGTTGGCGCGCATCGAGAAATTCGGCTTGCGCCTGAAGCTCGGTCAGGATGTCGAAGTGACGAATCCGGAATACGACGAACGCTTCCCGCAATACTGGACGACGTACTGGGAATTGATGTGCCGCGACGGCATCACGAAGGAAATGGCGCGCGTGGAAATGCGGCGTCGTTTGACGCTGATCGGCGCGATGATGGTGCGCCTGGGCGATGCGGACGGCATGGTGTGCGGCACGGTCGGCGCGTATCACGACCATCTGCGGTTCGTCGATCAGGTGATCGGCAAGAAGCGCGGCGCGAAGACGTATGCGGCGATGAATATCCTGTTGCTGGATCAACGCACGGTGGCGCTGGTCGACACGCACATCAACGACGATCCGACCGCAGAGCAGATTGCGGAATTCACGATTGCCGCCGCGAAGCAGATGGCATGGCTGAATCTCGCGCCGAAAGCGGCGTTGCTGTCGCGTTCGAACTTCGGCTCGGGCAGTGCGGCGTCGGGCGCGAAAATGAGGCGCGCGCTGGAGATCGTCAAGGAACTCGCACCCGACCTTGAAATCGACGGCGAAATGCATGGCGATTGCGCGCTGGACGAGGCGTTGCGCCTGCGCATCCTGCCGATGTCGCCATTGAAGGGCGCGGCGAATCTGCTGGTATGCCCGAATGTCGATTCGGGGAATATCGCTTATAACCTGCTGAAAACCGGCGCAGGCAGTAATGTCGCCGTGGGTCCGTTCCTGTTGGGCGTGAATGGCCCGGTCAATATCCTGACGTCGAGTTCGACGGTGCGCCGGATTGTGAATATGACGGCGTTGACGGTGATCGAGGCGAATCGGGAAGTGTAAAAATCCGGACCCGAACCGGAACCCAGCAGCGCGACGTCCCCGAACCGGGACGTCGCGCTTTTTCGATTATGGGCGCGACTGCAGACCAGGCGGCGGAATAGTACGATCATGAACATATGGGCGTCGACATCGACGCCCCGTTCAATCGCTGCTCCTTCGGAGCTTGCCGCATGAAAATTTCAAGCCGTGTCCAGTCCACGTCACTGCCACTGGAAAGCACACTCGCACCCACGTTCGCGCGCGCCGATCTGGCCGATGCTTTCGTCTTGACGATCCCAAATGCGGACAAGTCGTCGGTCGACGATTGGGCGCATGCGGTGCTCGATCATCCGTCACCGATGCTGCGTGGCTTGCTCACGTTGCGGGACACGCTGGTCGCACCGTTGGGCCTCAAGACCTCACGCGCGTTGCGCACGTCGTTGCGAAACCGCGCGGTCGAGCATATGGACTTCTTTCAGGTGCGGTCCCGTTCCCCGAACGAGATCGTGCTTGGCGAGGATGATAGCCATCTCGACTTCAGATTGTCGCTGTTGCTCCGCGCATCGAGTGACAATGCCGCACGCCAGCTTGTGGCCACGACGGTCGTGCACTGTCACAACCTCACCGGCCGCGCGTATCTCGCGCTGATCACGCCTTTTCACAAGCGGGTCGTCATACAGAATCTGAAGCGCGCGATGCAGTGGATGCCACGCTCGACGGTGGTTTCCGGGCCGGATCGATAGAGGGACACGCGTCCATCGTCGGCCCGGAGGTCATCACCCTTTCCTGAACATCGGCCCGCCCCACGGCGCGCCGATCGTCCCGCCGTCCACCACGATTTCCGCTGCGGTAATCCCCGACGCATCCGTCGATGCGAGGAACACGGCCGCCGTCGCGACTTCTTCCGGCGTCGCGAGACGCGCCATCGGAATGCGCGGCGCGAACGCCTGTTCCGTGCCGTCGATGGTGGCGCCGGCGCGCGCGCCGCGGGTCCAGATCGGCGTGCGCGTGCCGCCCGGAATCACCGTGTTCACGCGAATCCCACGCTCGATCAACTCGGACGCGAACACTTTCGCCATCTCCGTAATGCCTGCTTTCGTCGCCGAATAAGCCGCCGTTCCCGACGCGCCGAGTTCGCGCATCACCGAGCCGTTCAGCACGATCGCGCCGCCCGCGCTCATCAATGGCAACGCTGCTTGCACCGTCAGGAACACGGCCGTCAGATTGGTGCGCAGGATCGCGTCGAATGCGGCCGCGGTCGTGCCGCCGAGTGGTGTCGGACCGGAAATGCCCGCGTTGGCGAACACGACGTCGAGCGAGCCGAATTTCGCCTTGATCTGCGCGGCCATCGAATCGACCTCGGCTTCGTTGTCGAGATTCGCGCGGATGCCCAGCGCGTTCTCGCCGAGTTCGGCAACCGCTTGATCCAGCTTCGCGCCATCGCGCCCCGTGATCGCGACCCGCGCGCCTTCGGCGATCAGAATCTTTGCCGCTGCAAAACCAATGCCGCTGTTGCCGCCGGTAATCAGCGCTGTTTTTCCCGTGAAACGCATAAACCTTCTCCTGATGAAAATCGGATAAATCGAAGCAACCGGATCAGACCGGACACGTGATGCTCGATCTGAAATTCTGCAGGTTGAGCATCATGCAGATTTTCAGTATTATGCTCGTCATGCAGATTGTCAAGTCTTGAGAAGGCGAAAAAAATGGGTTATTCGCAGGCGCAGAAAGCGGAAAGCCGGCAGCGTGTGCTGGAGAACGCGTCGCGGCAGATCCGCGAAAACGGCATCGACGCGCTTGGCGTGGCCGATTGCATGCGGAGCGCGGGCCTCACGCACGGCGCGTTTTACGGGCATTTTTCGTCGCGCGATGCGCTGATCGTCGAGGCGCTCGAACATGCGGTACAGCAAAGCGAAAAGCGGATGGCGGCACGCGCGGCGAATCCGGACGCGCAGGACAAGACGCCGCTCGCGCTACTGGCCGACGCGTTTCTAAATGAGCGTCATGTGCGCAATCCGGGCGAAGGCTGTGCATTGTGTGCGCTCGCGGGCGATGCGCGACATGCGATTCCCGACGTGCGTGCGCTGCTGACGCGCTACGTGCAGGTGCTCGCGTCGCGGATCGCGGGCGCGATGGCGAGCGATACCGACGGCCCGGCGCTCGCGATCGTCGCGACGATCGTCGGTGCGGTGACGTTGGCGCGTGCGGTGGACGACGACGAGCTCGCGAAGTCGATCATCGCTTCGTCGCTCGATCTCGTGATGGCGCAGGATGCCGACGTCGTCTGACGAAGCCGCTCACGTCATGGACTGAAGCACGGCCGCGAAGCGCGGATCGGACAGATACGCGACGTTGTACCGGCAATACGGCGACGCGCTGTCCGGATGCGGCGAGAACACCGTGCCCGGCGCGAGAATCACGTTGTGTTCGAACATCGCGTGAGCGAACGCGATCGAATCGTCATGGCCCGGCAATGCGGCCCACAGATACAGACTCTGTTCGCTGGCCTTGTAGATCGTCGCACCGAGCCGCGTCAGCGATGCAATGCCCGCGTCGGTCGCGCGTCGCAAGCGCTCCTGCATGTGGTTGGTATGACGCAGGAAATGACCGTCGCTGAGAATCGCTTCGAGCGTGCGCTCGCAATACTCGGAGCTGCTCACATGCGTGAGCATTTTCACGTCGGCCAGATCGCTCGCGAGGCCCACGTCGCAGGCGATAAATCCCACCCGCAACGCCGCCGACACCGACTTCGCAAAGCTGCCGATATAGATCGTGCGGCGCAACTGGTCGAGCGTCGAAATGCGTGTCATCGAGCGCGGTTTCAGATCGGCCAGCGCGTCGTTTTCGACCACGATCAGATCGTAGGTTTCCGCCAGTTGCAGAATGCGATGCGCCTTCGCGGCGCTGGTGTCGGTCGCGGTCGGATTGTGTCCGACTGACTGCGTGAAAAACAGCTTCGGCCGATGCGCCTTCAACCGTTCTTCGAGCGCGGCGATGTCCGGCCCGTCGATTCCGCGCGGCACGCCGACCATATTCGCGCCGCTCAGCTTCAGCTTGCCGAATAGCGGGTAATAGCCGGGATCGTCGACCAGCACGGTATCGCCGGGACGCACGAAATAACGCAGCACCATGTCCATTGCCTGATTCGCGCCGTGCGTGAGCACGATCTGCGTCGGCGCGGCTTCGATCTCGTAGCTGGCGAGTTTGTGCTGCAAATGCTGTCGCAGCGGCAGGTAGCCGTAGCGGCTGCCATAACGAAACAGCGAGCCGACGCCAGTGCGCACCACGCGTTGATGGAACTGGTCGAGCCGGGTTTCCTCCAGCCATTCGACGGGCGGAAAACCTTCGCCCAGATTCAGGATGTCGTTTCTGGTCTGCAACTGTTCGCGCATCAGCCACACCACGTCCATCGCGCGATCGAGCGTGGTGGTCTCTTCCTCGCTCGACGGCGCGCTGCCCGAACGCGTGACGAAAAAGCCCGCGCCGCGCCGTGGCTCGATCAAGCCGTTGGCCGTCAGGATGTCGAACGCGCTGATGACGGTGTTTTTCGAGTAACCGTTCCCCTCGGCATATTCCCTAATAGACGGCAAACGATCGCCCGCTTTCAGCAGACCTTCGTCGATCTGTCTGGTCAAATTGTCCGCGATTGAACCCGGCAGGCTCGTCTTCTGGCGTTTCATTGTCGTGTCCCGTGTCTCTCAGTTGGCGCTGTACTGGGTACAGTCTGATCGCTGTCGCAAGGAATTGTGCCTTTTAAAAGGGTACAGCCCGCCTATTATTCGCTCATTCACGAGACGCCCGCAAGCCCGACACGGCTCGCGGAATCACAGAAAAGCGAAGGAACACACTCATGCAAATCGATTCGAAACTGCCCAATTTCCGCGCGTTGTCGCCGGCTCAACGTCTAAAGCACATTGCCGAAGCCGCGAACCTCGACGATGCGGAATACGCGTTGCTGAACAGGCCGGGCGCGCTGCCGCTCGACATCGCGGACGGCATGATCGAAAACGTGATCGGCACCTTCGAGTTGCCTATGGCGGTGGCCGGGTACTTCCAGATCAACGGTCGCGACGTGCTGGTGCCGATGGCGGTCGAAGAGCCGTCGATCGTCGCGGCGGCATCGTTCATGGCGAAGATGGCGCGCGAAGCGGGCGGTTTCCGCACGTCGAGCACGGGGCCGCTGATGCGCGCGCAGGTTCAGGTGCTGGCCGTCAGCGATCCGTACGGCGCGCGGCTGTCGATGCTCAAACACAAGGAAGAACTGATCGAACTCGCCAACAGCCGCGACAAGGTGCTGATCGGCCTGGGCGGCGGTTGCAAGGACATCGAGGTGCACGTGTTTCCGGACACGCCGAGCGGCGCGATGATCGTCGCGCATCTGATCGTCGATGTGCGCGATGCGATGGGGGCGAACACCGTCAACACGATGGCGGAATCGGTCGCGGGACGGGTCGAGGAGATTACCGGCGGCAAGGTGCGTCTGCGAATCCTGTCGAACCTCGCCGATCTGCGGCTCGCCCGCGCGCAGGTCCGCTACTCGGCGGACACGCTGACGACGAAGGAATACACCGGCGAGGAAGTGATTCGCGGCGTGGTCGAGGCATACCAGTTCGCGGCGATCGATCCGTATCGCGCGGCCACGCACAACAAGGGCATCATGAACGGCATCGATCCGGTGATCGTCGCGACCGGCAACGACTGGCGCGCGGTCGAAGCGGGCGCGCATGCGTTCGCTTCGCGCAGCGGCCGCTATACGTCGCTGACGACATGGGAAGTCGCGAACAACGGCGATCTGGTCGGCACCATCGAAATGCCGATGCCGGTCGGTCTGGTCGGCGGCGCGACGAAAACGCATCCGCTCGCGCGTCTCGCGCTGAAGATCATGGACGTCCGGTCGGCGCAGGATCTCGGCGAAATCGCGGTGGCCGTCGGACTGGCGCAGAACATGGGCGCGTTGCGCGCCCTCTCCACCGAAGGCATCCAGCGCGGCCATATGGCGTTGCACGCGCGCAATATCGCGATGTCGGCGGGCGCGCGGGGCAGCGATGTCGACTGGGTGGTCAAGAAAATGGTCGCGGCGAAAGACGTGCGCACCGACTACGCGATGGCCTTGCTCGCCGGTCCGCGCGATGCGTGACGCATCCATCGTGAGCGATCCGTCGTTGCCGGCGCGCGTGCGGATCGTCGAAGTCGGTCCGCGCGATGGCTTGCAGAACGAGCCGTCGTTCGTATCGACCGGGACGAAGGTCGAACTGATCGAGCGCCTGATCGACGCGGGCGTCAGCTACATCGAAGCGGCGTCGTTCGTGTCGCCGAAATGGGTGCCTCAAATGGCCGACGGCGCGGACGTGCTGACGCGCGTCGGTCGCCGCGACGGCGTCACGCTGGCGGCGCTGGTGCCGAACCTGACCGGACTCGACGCGGCGATCGCGGCGAATTGCGAAGAAGTCGCGGTGTTCGCGGCGGCGTCGGAGCGTTTCTCGCAGAAGAACATCAACTGTTCGATTGCGGAGAGCATCGAGCGTTTCGCGCCGGTGATCGCACGCGCGACGGCGGCGGGCTTGCGGGTGCGCGGTTACGTGTCGTGCGTGCTCGGCTGTCCGTTCGAAGGCGCGATTGCGCCCGGGCAGGTCGCGAGCGTCGCGGAGCGTCTGTACCGGCTCGGTTGCTATGAGATCAGTCTTGGCGATACGATCGGCGCAGGCACGCCGAACAAGACCCGCGCGATGCTCGACGCGTGCGCGCAGCGTGTGCCGGTCAGCGCGCTGGCGGGGCACTTCCACGATACCTACGGGATGGCGATCGCCAACGTGTACGCGGCGCTGCAATCCGGCGTCTCGACCTTCGACAGTTCGGTGTCGGGCATCGGCGGCTGTCCGTATTCGCCGGGCGCGACGGGCAACGTGGCATCGGAAGACGTCGTGTATCTGTGCGACGAACTCGGCATTGAAACCGGTATCGACCTCGCGAAACTCGCCCATGCCGGCGGGTTTATTTCGGATGCGCTGGAGCGGCGGACGTCGTCGCGGGTCGCACGTGCGCTCGACGGCAAACGCAGGCGTCGTGAAGCGACGCCGGTATAAAGGCGGTTCTGTAAAAGCAGCAAGCATTGCACGCATTGCACGCGCATTCGATGCCGTGCCCATCACAGAACGACAAACGCGGTCCGCGCCATCCGATGGCGGCTCCGCCTGAACACTCCATCAACGGAGGAGACATGAAGCATCCCATCCCCGATCGCGCGTCGCCGGATCGACACGCGCGCATCCCGTCGTCAAGCAGTCCGATCGTCGAAGTGTGGGGCGATACGGTCGATATCCGTCATCTCGGCTGGTCCGTGGCGCTCGGCGTCGCGATCAGCCTCGGTGCGTTTTACGGCGCGAATCGCGTACTCGCCGCCTATGTCCACGATGCCGCGATGGGCCGCGCCTACGCGATGCTGGTCGGTCTGGCCGGTTGCCTGATCGCCGGTGTGGTCTGCGCGAAACTGTTCCGGCCGAAGCGCGAAGTGGTCGAGGAAGCGTCGGATCTGGCGAGCCGCGACGCCGTGCTCGACCAGCTCGCGGCGGAAGCGGGCGGTCTCGGCACGGTCGCCGACCTGCCGCCGGCGGTCGCGGCGGAAATGAAAGAACTCGGCATCTACGACGTGTTCGCTGCCTACGAACGGCGCGCGGCTCGTGCGCCGGATGCGGGATCGAAGGCGGACGGCACGGTCACGCTCGCTGGCGGCAAGGAGGCATTCTGATGGACGCGTTTCTCCAGCAATTGCTCGTCGCGCTGTCGATGGGTTTGATCGGCGCGGTGGTATTCGCCGGCGTGGGCCTGATTTCCGGCACGGACGAAACCACCACGATCGCACCGCTGACACTGCTCGTCGCGTTGCTCGGCGTGCCGCCCGTCGGCGTGTTCACGTTCTTTATGGCGGGTGCGGTCGCGAAGCATATGACGCACGCGATTCCGACCGCGTTGCTCGGCATTCCCGGCGACACGATGGCCGCGCCGCTGTTGCCGCAAGCGACGATGCTGCGCAATCTCGGCGTGCCGCATATCGCGTTGCGCAAGATGATTTCCGGCGCGATCGTCGCGGCGTTTATCGCGGTGCCGCTGGCCGTGCTGTTTGCGGTCTTGCTCGCCCCGTTCGGCACGTCGATTTCGAAAGCGGCGCCGTGGGTGTTTCTCGCGGCTGCAATCGCGATTGCCTATTTTTCGGCGGGACGCTGGGCGTCGGTGTTGTTGCTGGTGCCGTTCGTGTTGCTGATCGTCGGATTGCAGACGTTGACCGGCAAATATGGCGTGAAACTGAGCGTCAGCTATTTTCTGGGCATTGCAATCGGACCGCTGATCGCCGATCTGTTCTCGATCCTGTCGCCGGCGGACCGCAACCGGATGCGCCGCGAACGCGTGAAAACATTTTCGCTTGCGCCCGACGTCAAAGGCTGGAGCGGCTACTTCCCGAATCCGTTGCGGGTGCTCGATGCCCAGCAGCGTAACTGGACGGTCGCGACCGCGGCGATTTCGAGCGCGACCTTCGTGTTCAGTCCGGTGGCGATGACGGTCGTGATGGGCGAACTGGTCGGCTCGCGAATCCGTCATGCGTATCACCGTCTGACGACGGTGATCGCCGCACGAAACGGTGTGACGGAGGCGACGTATATCGCCGAAGCGCTGATTCCGCTGATTGCGTTCGGTCTGCCGTTGAGTCCGGTGGCGGCGGGTCCGGCTGCGCCGCTGTTCAATGCGCCGCCGCGCTTTTTCGTCGATACCGCGAGCGGTCATATCAACAATCTGCACACGCTGATGTCGAGCTGGCAATTCCTCGGCTACGGCTTGCTCGCGGTGGTGCTGGCGGCACTGGTCGCCTATCCGCTGGCGATGAATTACGCGCACCGGGCGGCGTCGTTCGTTGCGCGCAAGGTCAGTCACGAGTCGATCATCGCGACCTTTGCCGGGCTGATCGTCGTGATCAGCGTGTGGGAAGGGCAACTGCTCGGCTTCCTCGTGATCGTGACCGTGGGACTCGTGGGTGGCTTGCTGTCGCGGCGCTTCGGGTTCAATACCGGCGTGCAGTTTATGGGCTATTACACGGCGGTGTTGAGCGTGCCTGCGTTGACGAAGCTGATCGGCTGACGCTTATCCGGTGCGATGCGCAAACGGCGTTGCATCGAGTGAGGCGACGATCGCGTCGAGTGCTTCCGGCGCGAGCGTGAGTCCGATATGACCGACGCCTTCGACGATCGTTACGTTCGTCGAAGGCTTCGTGAATTCCGCTGCGAATGCGTCCGCGAAAAAGGCTTCGTCATCGGAGCCGATCAGTACATGCATCGGTTGCGTGGCGTGTCGAATATCCGCACGATAGTCGGCGTTCGGCCTGAAGTTTTGCATCAGGTTGAACGAGTACTGCGGCGTCAGCATCTTTTGCGCTTCGGGCGTCAATGCATACGCGATGGTGCGCAGATGATTGAACACCTTGATCCTGACAGCATTGAGCGTGACCAGGACGACGATGCGCGGCATGCCGACATGCGCCCATCCGCCCGCTGCGGGGCGTGTGGTCGGTGAGCGATGATGGAGAAACGGCGACAGCAACACATAGCGCGCGAACGCGTTTTTGCGCCGGTCGGCCGCGAAGCGCAGCGCGAATCCGCCGCCTGCGGAAAAACCGATCAACGTGCGCGGCGTGGCGGGATCGAGTGCGGCGAGACAATCTTCGAGATCGTCTTCGAGCTGGCCGATATACGCAATCGTGCCGCGCGCGCCCGATTCGCCGTGACCGCGCATGTCCAGCGTGTAACTCGCATAGCCCGCTTCGGCGAGCCGCATCGCAAGCGAATGCAGACTCTTGCCGCTCGCGGACGAGCCGTGAATCAGCACGGCGCTGCCGCGCGTTTGCGCCACACGTGACGGATAGAACCGGTATGCGAGCGCGGTGTTGTCGCGGGCCTGAACGTACTGGATTGCGGGCAAGCCGGACAGATCGACGGAACGGAAAGGATCGTTGATCGACGCGACCGGTTTGGGTTGCTTCGGGCCGCCTTTGATCAGTGCGAGTGCCACGGCGGCGACGGCGGCGGCAGCCACCGCGAGTACGACTACTACCACCATCAAATGCGAAGTGCCGGTCATGGCCGCATCCTCGGGACGTGGATGATGTCGGGATCAGGAGGATGACGCGCAAAGAAAAAGCCCGCATGCCCGGCAGTGTTGCTGCCGGTCATGCGGGCATTGTGCCACGCGAAAATCGTCGGATCAGTGACCGAACGACTTCGTTTCGAGCGGCGCGCCGGTGGCCGCATGCGGACGCGCGGCCTGCTTGATCAGCAGTGCAATGCACGCGAGCACGCCGGCAATCGCAACCATCGCGAAAATCCCGCCGAACGTGAAGTGACGGCGCGTCAGCTCCGCGACGAGGAACGATCCGGCGATCCCGCCAAAACGGCCGATACCCAGCATCCACGCCACGCCGGTGCCACGACCTTCAGTCGGGTAGAACGCAGCGGCGAGTGCGGGCAACGACGATTGCGCGGTATTCATCAACACGCCGGCGACGAACACCGTGAACACCAGCATGCCGACATTGCCCACGGCCTGACCGATCAGATACACGCTGACGGCGGTCAGCGCATAGCATGCCGCGATGATCCGGTTCGCGTTGAAGCGGTCCATCAGCACGCCGCACAGCACCGCACCGACGCCGCCGAGCGGGAACAGCGCGGAGATCAGCGTCGCGCGTTGCGGCGCGAGACCGGCGTCCTTCAGCAGGATCGGCATCCAGTTGATCGACGCGTAGAAGATCACGAGGCCCATGAAGTAAGCGATCCACAGCATCACCGAGCCGACGATGTACGAACGCGACAACACGACGCCCAGACCTTTGCCGCCGGTTTGCGGCGCGCTTTCGGTCATCGCGAACGAAGCGGCTTGCGATGCGTCTGCGGAGATGCGCGACAGCGCAGCGCGAATCCGTGCCACCGGCTGGTTGTTCGCCACCATGTAGCGCACCGACTCCGGCATTTTCAGCAGCAGCACGACCAGCAGCAGCAACGGCGTAACACCGCCGAGCATTAGCACGCTGCGCCAGCCGAAATGCGGAATCAGCCATGCGGCGAGAAAACCGCCGAAGGCCGCGCCGAGCGGGAAGCCGCAGAACATCAGGTTGATGACGGTCGCGCGACGGCGATCCGGGCAGTATTCGCCCATCATCGTGACGGCGTTCGGCATCGCGGCGCCGAGACCGACGCCCGTGATAAAGCGCAGCACCGTCAGTTGTCCGATGCTGGTGGAAAACGCGGAACCGAGACAGGCCACGCCGAACAGCGCAACCGATGCGAGCAGCAGCGAGCGTCGGCCGAGACGGTCGGACAGCGGACCCGAACCCAGCGCGCCGCACGCGAGGCCGAACAGCGCCGCGCTCAGCACCGGCGCGAGCGCGGGCCGGCTAATGTTCCATTCGCCGATCAGCGACGGAGCGATAAATCCGATTGCGGCCGTGTCGAAGCCGTCCAGCAGGACGATGACGAAGCACATGAAGAAAATGAGCCACTGAAATCCGGAGAACGGATGCTCATTGATGAAGGTCTGTACGTTGACAGTGTTACTACGGCTCATGTCTGGTCTCCTGACTGCAAACGGCGCGCCGAGGCGCGCCGTCTTTTTTCTGCTTCTTAAGGCGTTAAGCGCGAACCCGGCGCTTAGAACCGGTGAACGATACCGACGCCTGCCGCGAACTGGCTACGCGACGAAGACGGCGTGCTCTGGAAGCCGTCGCCGATCACGGCCGTTGCGTCGATGATACGCGTGCCGCCGGTCGATGTCGGTGCGAGCGTCTGGCCGTTCGTGCGCTGGAATGCCTGCAACGCGTAGAGGCCGGTGCGCTTGGACAGCGAGTAGTACTCGGACAGGTTGAACTGCTGATACTGCGCCGAGCTGGTGATGCCGTTCGCCTTGGTCGCGCGCGTGATGCTGTAGCCCGTCGCGAAGTCCCATGCCACCGACGCCTTCCAGTGCAGCACGACGCCGCCCGTGTTGAAGATCGCCGTGTTGCGGTAGAACGAACCCGTACCCGGAATGTACTGCACGTTCGAGTAGGCCGCCGACACGTCGAAGCCGTTACCGAAGTTATAGCCGCCCGTCACCGCGAAACGTTGTTGCGCCTGTGCCGTCGCATAGCCGTTGGTGACAGCCGACACGCCCGATTGCGCGCCGTTGTTCGACGTCGTCGAATCCGCACCCCATGCGCCGCCGCCGAGCGTCGAGTTGTTGATGCGCATGAAGCCGACCGCGAGTCCGACCGGGCCGTTCAGGTACTGGAGCGCGCCGCTCCACGTCGAGCCGCGATTCAGGCTGCCCGGCACGCCGCCGACCGAATACGAACCGCTTGCCGTGAAGCCGTACATTTTCGGCGACGTGTAGACCAGCGAATTGTTGGCGCGGTAGATCGTGTCGAGTGCGTCGATGTCGCCTGCGTGCGCGCCGTAGAAACCGGTCAGCCACGTGGTCGGGCTATACGGCGACAGCAGCGTGTAATAGGCGGTGTATTGACGACCGGCCTGGAACGTACCGTAGGTCGGGTTCGTCACACCGACCCATGCCTGACGACCGAACATCGCATTGGTGTATTGCTGCGCACCGCTCGCGGCATTGAAGCCCGACTCCAGCTGGAAGATCGCCTTGGTGCCCGCACCGAGGTCTTCCGCGCCTTTCAGGCCGAAGCGGCTGCCCGCCCATACACCGGTCACCATCTTGACGGCGGAATGGCCGTTCGCCGTCGCGCCGAGCGAAGCCGAGCTGGATTGATACCCAATGCCGTTATCGACGATCCCGTACAGCGTCACGCTGCTTTGTGCAAAAGCGGGAGCGCACGACAGGGCCATGACAGCGCCAGCGACGCGGGTCAGTTTGATGGTGTTCTTCATGTGGGTGTGTCCTCCAGGGCCGACCTGCGAGCGTGTCGTTGGCGACACCGGTCGAAATGTTCTTGATTGATGTTTCTGGTTCGTATTGCGAACTTCGTTTCACATTACGAACGGGCGGACTGTAATAAGTTTGCTATAGGGGAGCAACGCGGGATAACCCGAAGTGGCTCTGGATAAGGCTTTGCGCTGTCTCTTTTTTGCACAGGATAGTTAATTTCGTTGCTTACATGGCACGTTTGCCATCTATCGGCCATCTAATCTGTATCTCAAATTCGAATAGTGCATATCTCTGTTATCGCGTTGCGCGATAGGGTGGTTGGTCGGCACACTTGACGGACAAATTCAATTCCCCGCATCAGGAGACAACTCATGCGCACTCAAGTTGGCATCATCGGTGCCGGCCCCGCCGGCCTGCTTCTTTCCCATCTTCTCCATCTCCGCGGTATCGAATCCGTCGTGCTCGAATCGCGTAGTCGCGAGCAGATCGAATCGACGATCCGCGCGGGCGTGCTCGAGCAGGGCACGATGGATCTGTTGACGGAATCGGGCGTGGGTGCGCGGATGAAAGCCGAGGGCGCGCTGCATCACGGCTTCGAGCTGGCTTTCGAAGGCAAGCGTCGCCGGATCGATCTGACGGGTTTGACGGGCCACGCAATCACCGTCTACGCACAACACGAAGTGATCAAGGATCTGGTGGCCGCGCGCATCGACGCGGGCGGCGCGATCCATTTCAGCGTTTCCGACACGTCGATTCATGACATCGACACCGCGACGCCGTCGATCCGCTATCGCCACAACGGCGAAGACCAGCAATTGCAGTGCGACTTCGTGATCGGCTGCGACGGTTCGCAAGGCGTCGCGCGAAAATCGATTCCCGAAGCGTTGCGCAAGGATTTCGAGCGCGTGTATCCGTTCGGCTGGTTCGGCATTCTGTGCGAAGGGCCGCCGTCGTCCGACGAACTGATCTACGCGCGCCACGAACGCGGCTTTGCACTGGTCAGCACACGCTCGCCGAACGTTCAGCGCATGTACTTCCAGTGCGATCCGAAAGACACGGTGGAGAACTGGTCGGACGATCGCATCTGGGCGGAAATGCACGCGCGTGTCGATTCGTCGGACGGTCAGAAGGTGATCGACGGCAAAATTTTCCAGAAGAATATCGTCGGCATGCGCAGCTTCGTGTCCACGACGATGCAGCACGGACGCCTGTTTCTCGCGGGCGACGCCGCGCATATCGTGCCGCCCACCGGCGCGAAAGGTCTGAATCTCGCGGTGGCCGACGTGCGCGTGCTGACGAAGGCATTACAGGCGTTCTACGTCGAGAATCGCAGCGATCTGCTCGACACGTATAGCGAAACCGCGTTGAAGCGAATCTGGCGCGCCGAGCATTTCTCTTACTGGATGACGCGGATGATGCATCGTCTGGACGACGCATCGCCGTTCGAGCAACAGCTCCAGGTGGCCGAACTCGAACACGTGACAACGTCGCGCGCCGCCGCAACGGCGATGGCGGAAAACTACGTGGGTGTAGTGGCCGTTTAAGCGCGCAACAGGTTTCGCATTCAGCCCAGCGACAGATCGTTGTGCGCGGCGGCCTGAAATTCGGTCGGCGTCACACCGGTCTGTTTGCGAAAATAGCGGCTGAAATAAGCAGTATCGTCGAAACCCAGCGCATGCGCGATCTGTTTGACCGTCAAGCCGGAATAGATCAGATCGCGCTGTGCTTCCCGAATCAGATGCTCGTTGACCAGCGACATCGGTGAATGACCCAACTGGTCGCGGCAGATCCGGCTCAATTGCGCGGCCGTCATGCCGAGCTTTTCCGCATAAAACTCCACCGGCCGATGCTCGCGATAATGCGCGGCGACCAGTTCGCGCAAGCGCTTGATCTGCGCACTGCGGCGGTCGGCGGTAGCGGCATTCGCGGTTGCGCCTGCAACACTCGACGCTTCGCCGAGCCGCGCCACCTGCACGAAAAGTGCAATCATCAGCGACATGCCCGCCGCGATATGCCCGCGCGCACTGCCGCGAAATTCCTGTTCCAGAAGCCTGAATAAAGGCATCAATGCGTCATCGTCCGCCGATGCGCGCACGGGTATGACGGACGCACGCTGCAAGACCGGCAACAGCCCCGGCGACACGACCTTCGAGATCGACTCCAGCGCGCGCTGAGCGGCGGTAATCACCAGACCGTCGATATCCGGCGAAAACACGAAACCATGCACCGTCTGTGCCGGAAGCAGCACCACGCAAGGCGGATCGAATGCGACCTTGTCGCTTTCGATCACCACGTGACCGCTGCCGCTGCGGATATACAGAATCTGCAGAAGCGCGTCGTGCCGATGCGCGCCGATATGCCAGTCGTTCGGCGCACTGCGTTCCGCAATCCACTCGAAGTTGAAAGCGTCGTACCACGCGGGTCGCGCCGACTCGCCATAGAGGTCGTAGTTAGGGATTTTCCTCATACGTGCCTGTCTCCTGTGTACGGATTGTCCTGCGATGCGCCGCCTTTGTCCAATTTCATCCGCACCGCCGTCGCTATACTTTTTTCATCGGATAGGCACGCGGGCCGCTTGGCCAAAAGAGCGGTTCAGCGAAAAAATGGAGATTCGGATGGCTAATCAAAACGCATATGAAGATCGCGCCGGACACTGGCTCGCGCTTGACGGCGACGTGTGTGTGGTGACCGGTGCGGCCGGCGGTATCGGCAGTGCGATTGCAGCGGTGCTCGGCAGCGCGGGTGCACGTCTGGCACTGCTGGATCGCGATGAAGAGAAATGCGTGGCACTTGCGCAGTCGCTCGACGCGCGCGGCATCGAAGCGATTGCAGTGGCATGCGATATCGGCGATATCGACAGCGTGCAGGGCGCGGTCGAATCGGTCGATGCCGCGTTCGGCGCCGCCGATGTGCTCGTGAACAACGCGGGTCTGCTGCGTCCGGGCGGCATCGAAGAGATCGCGCTCGACGCGTGGAACGCGATGCTGCGCGTGAATCTGACCGGCTACATGCTGTGTTCGCAGAAGTTCGGTCGCGGGATGCTCGAACGAGGCGCGGGCAGCATCGTCCACGTGGCGTCGATTGCCGCCCATCATCCGCAGACGTGGAGCGGCGCGTATAGCCCCGGCAAGGCGGCCGTTTCGATGCTGTCGCGGCAGATCGCCGCCGAGTGGGGCGGGCGCGGTGTACGCAGCAATGCGGTGTGTCCCGGCATGATCCGCACGCCGCTGTCCGAGTCGTTCTATGCGCAAGGCGATATCGAGCGCCGGCGCAGTGCGATGACCGCAAGCCGGCGCATCGGTAAGCCGGACGATATCGCGGACGTCGTCGCGTTTCTGGCCAGCCGTCGCGCGAGTTATGTGAACGGCGCCGAATTGATCGTCGACGGTGGACTGGACAGCATGCTGATGGACCTGGTGCCGCGTCCGGGTTTCGATGCGAGCGGCGTTAAAGCCTAAGCGTCACGCACACACAGGCAACCAGGAGACATATGATGAAAAGCCTCATTCAGGCACCGGCACTGACGTGCGATGTGCTGGTAATCGGTTCGGGCGCAGGCGGGTTATCGACGGCGATTACCGCGCGCAAACAAGGTCTCAACGTCGTGGTGATCGAGAAAGAAACCTTCTTTGGCGGCACGACCGCGTATTCGGGCGGCGTGCTGTGGATTCCAGGCAACCGTCACGCGAAAGCCAATCACGTCAGCGACACGCGTGAAGCGGCGATGACTTATATGCGCAACGAGACCGGTGCATTCTTCGACGAAGCTGCGGTCACTGCGTTTCTGGATACCGGCCCCGCGATGCTCGAGTTCTTCGAGCGCGAAACGGACGTTAAGTTCGTGCCGACCTTGTATCCGGACTATCACCCGGACGTGGCGGGCGGCGTTGATATCGGCCGGTCGATCGTGGCTGCGCCCTACGATGCGCGCAATCTCGGCAAGGATATCGACAGACTCCGGCCGCCGCTGAAGACGATCACGTTTATCGGCATGATGTTCAACTCGTCGAATGCGGATCTCAAGCATTTCTTCAATGCCACGCGCTCGCTGACATCCGCGATCTACGTCGCAAAACGACTCGCGAGTCATCTTAAAGATCTCGCGCTCTATCGGCGCGGCGTACAGGTGACGAGCGGCAATGCACTCGCGGCGCGACTCGCCAAGTCGGCACTCGATCTCGGCATTGCGATTCACACGAATACGGCTGCGCGTGAGTTGACCGTGTCCGGCAAACGCGTGACGGGCGCACTCGTCAGCGGTCCGGATGGCGAGATTCGAATTGCGGCGCGACGCGGCGTGGTGCTCGCATGCGGTGGTTTTTCACATGACGTCGAGCGGATTGCGAACGCGTATCCGCATGTGCGTCGCGGCGGCGAACATGTGTCGCCCGTGCCGACCGGCAATACCGGCGACGGCGCGAAGATGGCCGAACGGCTTGGCGCCAAGGTTGCGCTGCGCTATCCGCAAGCGGCCGCATGGATGCCGGTGTCGCGTGTACCGCAAAAAGACGGGACGTTCGGTGTTTTTCCGCATCTGCTGGACCGCTACAAGCCGGGGATTATCGGCGTCACGCGTAATGGCCGGCGCTTTACGAACGAATCGAATTCGTACCATGACGTCGGTGCGGCGATGATCGACGCGTGCAAACACGATCGTGAAACTGCGATGTGGCTGATCTGCGATCACGCGACGATCCGCAAGTACGGGCTCGGTTATGCGAAGCCCGCGCCGGTGCCGCTGGGCGGGCTGCTGCGCAACGGCTATCTGAGCACGGGCCGCACGTTGACGGAACTGGCGCGTCACGCAGGACTCGACGCCGCAAGTCTGGAAGCGACCGTCTCACGCTACAACGTCGATGCGAAGCGCGGCGTCGATAGCGAATTCGGACGCGGCACGACGTCGTTCAACCGCTATCTCGCGGACCCGGCGCAACAGCCGAATCCTTGCGTCGCACCGATTGGCGACGGTCCGTATTACGCGTTGAAAGTGGTGATGGGCGACCTCGGTACGTTCGACGGCATTCAGACAAAGATCACCGGCGAAGTGCTCGATCAGGCGGGCGCAGCGATTCCCGGCTTGTACGCAGTCGGCAACGACCGCGCGAGCGTGATGGGCGGCAACTATCCGGGCGCGGGCATTACGCTCGGCCCGATCATGACATTCGGCTACATCCTCGGACGTCATCTCGCGGGCGTGAGTGAGCAGGACATCAGGAAAGATGCGCACGAGGGACACGACGGGTCCCTGTCTGAAACTGTATTGAGGACCGGCACATGAGTAGCACCAAGCCTTTTATCGATCATCGTATCTACACGATCCGCCCGCGCGGCATGGCGGAATTCATCGACGTATTCGATCGTCTCGCGATGCCGATTCAATTGAAGTATCTGGGCGCGCCCGTTGGGTTTTATGTCAGCGATATCGGCGCGCTCAATCAGGTGGTTCATCTTTGGGGCTACGAAAGTATCGCGGATTACGACCAGCGCCGCACCGCCCGCGATACCGATCCTGAATGGCCCGCTTATTTGCAGGCGTCCGCACATCTGATCGTTGCGCAGGAAAACCGCATCGTCAAACGCGTCGAGTTCAAGACGCTGGCAATGATGCGTTAATCGCATCCACGCGTCGAGGCGCATAGCGCCTCGACGTTTAGCAAAAAAATAAAAAAATTCCTCTATGTTCTCAGGAGACACTGCAATGAACCAACCCGACCGCGTCGCGTCAACCGTCCACGGGACGAGCGAGGAGACGCACGATGACAACCGCTAACCGCAATGTCGATGTTCAGGCTTTTATCGACAGTCAACGTTTCTCGCCGTTTCAATGGATCATTCTGGTGCTGTGCTTTCTGGTCGTCGCCGCCGACGGCTTCGATACCGCAGCAGTCGGCTTTATCGCGCCGTCGTTGCTGACGCAGTGGGGCGTGACGCGCGCGTCGCTCGGACCGGTGATGAGTGCGGCACTGGTCGGACTCGGGATCGGCGCATTGGCCGCCGGTCCGTGCGCGGACCGGTTGGGACGAAAAACAGTGTTGGTGCTGTCGGTATTTTTCTTCGGTGTCTGGAGTCTCGCGGCCGCGCGCGCAACGTCGATCGAGTCGCTGACGGTGTTGCGCTTACTGACCGGTCTCGGTCTCGGTGCCGCGATGCCGAACGCGGTCACGCTGATGTCGGAATATGCGCCGGCGCGGATTCGCGCAGTGGCCGTCA
The DNA here is from genome assembly GCF_028283785.1 of Paraburkholderia sp. Classification (GTDB taxonomy): domain Bacteria; phylum Pseudomonadota; class Gammaproteobacteria; order Burkholderiales; family Burkholderiaceae; genus Paraburkholderia. The sequence goes on from NZ_JAPWKB010000006.1 coordinate 174,098, forward strand.
ATGCGATGTTCTGCGGCTTCTCGTGCGGTCTGGCGTTGGGCGGCTTTGCGTCGGCATGGCTGATTCCGCATTTCGGCTGGCAGAGCGTGCTGGTTGCAGGTGGGATCGGGCCGCTCGTGCTTACCGCACTGCTGATCCTGATGCTGCCGGAATCGGTGCAATTTCTTGTCCTGAGAAAACGCGCGGATCAACGTGTCCGGCAGATTCTCAAGCGGATCGCACCTGCGCACCGCTTCGACGGCTGCCGGTTCGTCGCTGCGGAAGTACGCACGGCGGACCCACGCGCTGCCGCAGGCAATGCGCAATCGCCACTCGCGGTCGTGCTGTCGTCGCGCTACCGCTTTGGCACGCTGATGTTATGGCTCGCGTATTTCATGGGCTTGCTGATCTACTATCTGCTGACCAACTGGCTGCCCACCTTGTTCCGCGATACCGGCTTTTCCGGCGAGAAGGCGGCATTGATGACGTCGCTGTTTCCGTTGGGCGGCATCGTCGGCAATCTGTGCGTCGGCTGGGTGATGGATCGCGTCAACGGCAATCGCGTCATTGCATTCACGTATGTGCTGGTCGGTGTGCTGGTGATGCTGGTGGGACGCGGGCTCGGCAATCAGTGGCTGCTCGGGACTCTGATCTTTCTGACCGGCACGGTCGTGACGAGTGCAGTCACGTCGATGTCGGCACTCGCGGCGAGTTTCTATCCGACTAGCGGACGGGCAACCGGCGTTGCGTGGATGCTTGGAATCGGGCGGATCGGCGGTGTGGCCGGTGCGTTGGTCGGCGGCGCGTTGATGGGACTGGGCTGGCAGTTTGGCGCGGTGTTCAGCCTGCTTGCGATTCCCGCGTTGATCTCGGCGGGCGGTTTGTACGCGATGCTGAAACGCGTGCCGCCGGTGACGTCGGCAGACACGGATCGCGGATCGTTAGCCACGGAGTTCTATCACTAGATCGGCGAATCCCGGACTGCGCAGTCGCGCGTCCGGGCTTTAACGGCACTCGCTAAAGCAAGGTCCGATAACCGGTTGCAATCACATCGACTGCGAGATACGCAAACAGCACCGCAGAAAAAGCACTGCAATAGAACTTCAGCTTATCGCCGATCCATCGACGCCCGGCACCCGCCAGCAGCGCGAGAAACGCGGACCATGCGACGCCGCCGACAAAGAACCCCGCGAGAAATCCGGCATTGCTCGACGCGCTGCCATCGGTGGATTGCGCGATCACCGATCCGCCGACCGCCGCAAACCAGACGATCGAACTGGGCGACGCCATCGCCATGCCGACGCCGCGTGTGAATTCCCGCCATGACGACAATCGCATGCCGGATTCGCCATCCGAGGCCGTCCCGACGACACGCGCACCGCCCAGTTGCCGCCATGCCGCGCGAGTCATTGCAAACGCAAGCCACAATAAGGTTGCGCCGCCACCGATCCACATCACCCACCGCACTGCCGGAATGTGCAGCACGACCGCCATGCCGAGCAGGCAGAGGATCGCGTAAGCGAGATCGCCGAAACACGAACCGAGTCCGATCATAAAGGCGGGACGCACACCGACCCGAATCCCCGCATTGATCAAGGCCGTGTTGACGATACCGATGTCCATGCAAAGTGACAGCGAAATCAGAAAGCCTTTGAGGCTGACAGCGGCGATCATGTCGAAGCCCGCTGCGAGAGAACGTAAAAACACACTGCTGCGACGCGCATTTCAGTCAATTGAGTAGCCTAAGAAGCACTCAGCTTAGCGACGGCGCGCGCGGTGGTCTTGTCAAGAATTGATCTGTCTGAACTGTCCGGGCGTCATGCCCATGAACCGGACGAAGGCTTTGGTGAAGTGGGCTTGATCGGCAAAGCCGGCGTCGAGCGCGACCATGGCGATAGGATGGCCGGATCGCAACAGCGTGCGCGCATGCGCGATGCGTTGCTGCATCTGCCACGCGAGCGGCGGCAAGCCTGTCTCGCGATGAAACGAGCGCACCAGATGCGCGGCCGAAATGCCTTCCGATGCCGCGAGGCTTTGAAGATCGGGGACCACGCTCAGGTCGCTCAGCAAATACGTCTGGACACGTTTGATGCGCGATTGCGCGCCGGCACGATTCTCGGCAGCGGCGGCGCGCGACGTCGGCGCGATAAGCCGGTGCAATAGCGACACACAGCGCTCTTCGATATCCGCATCGGACGACATGGAGACCATCGAAATCAGTTCGCGCGTGAAGTCGGGGCGCACCGCATACGGTGCGTCGAACTCGAAAGTAGCGTGAAAATAGCGCTCGAATGCGTCGGGCCGAACGTATAAGGACGCGCAAAGCCAGACGTCGGCACCGGCGATCTCGCTCGATTGCAACTCGCCGGGGTTATAGGTCGTCAGCGTACTGGTGTCGGCTTCGAAGGTCTTGCCGTCGATCCACACCCGCTCGTGTCCGTTCACGTTGGCGCTGATGACGAACTCGTCGTGCGTGTGTTTGGGGAAGCGGCCCGTAGAGACGCGGACGCTGCCAAGCTCGAGCAATTCATTTCGAAAGGTAATCATCGGAAAGCGGCGACGTCTGCGGTGACGCGGTGTTGAATGAGTGAGCGTAAGCGGAGTGTAACCGGATCGGGTGCACGAGTAGAACCTACGAACACACCCGCCAACGCAAACTTCAATTTCCAGTTTACTGGAATTTTGTCGTCATATACTGGATTCATGGACATCAATCGCCGTATCGCCAAACGCGTGAAGGAGCTTCGCGAAGCCGAAGGCTACTCGCTGGACGCGCTCGCCGAGCGCAGCCAGGTGAGCCGTTCTCATATCTCGCTGATCGAGCGCGGGCAGAGCAGTCCGACGGCTTCGGTACTCGACAAGCTGTCGGCGGCACTCGGCGTCACGCTCGCGTCGTTGTTCGAAGAGAGCGCATCTGACGAGCCGCCTTCGCCGCTCGCACGCAGTTCGGACCAACCTGTGTGGACTGACCCGGTTTCCGGTTACGTGCGTCGCAATCTGTCGCCTGACGGCGTGTCGCCTATCCAGCTGGTCGAGGTCGTGTTCCCACCAGGCAAGCGGGTCGCGTATGAAACCGATGCGCGAGAGAACGAAACGCATCAGCAAATCTGGGTGATCGACGGCGCAATGGATCTGCTGGTCGGGACGCAATCGTGGCAATTAAAAGCCGGCGACTGTCTCGCGATGCGCCTTGATTGTCCGATCGTGTTTAGCAATCCAGGCCGCAAGAACGCGCGCTATCTCGTCGCGCTGACAACGCTTGGCTCGACTCAAAGGAAATGGGCATGAGTGAATATTGTGGCGCGGAATTGCGCGTGCGCCGTGTCGCGGCGCATGAAGTCATGCAGTGCATCGACGGCTTGACCGATGTGTTGCTCGACTGCGTGAAAGGCGGCGCGTCGGTGAGTTTTATGCAGACGCTATCGCGCGATCAGGCATCGGCATTCTGGCGAGGTGTCGCCGAAGACGTCGTGCGCGGCAATCGTGTCTTGCTGATCGCGGAAGACGGCAATGGCCGGATCGTCGGCACGGTGCAACTGATCACCGCGCAACCCGACAATCAGCCGCATCGTGCCGACGTCGCAAAGATGCTGGTGCATCGCGACGCACGGCGTCAGGGCGTCGCGCAACGCTTGATGTCGGCCATCGATGCGGTAGCGCGCGACGAACGCAAGAATGTGCTGGTACTCGATACCGTTACAGGCGGCGATGCCGAGCGGCTCTATGAACGCGCAGGCTGGAATCGCGTGGGGACGATTCCGGACTACGCGTTGATGCCGGACGGCGCGCTGTGCGGCACGACGATTTTCTCAAGACATCTTTAAGCCGGAATACGCGTTCAGGATGGCGTGCCCGACGCGTGAAGGAATGCGCGGTCTCCGCTGTCCGCGATAAACCACGGGTTCGCAAACGGGGCGTCGTCAGATACGGTTTTGCCGTAGACAAACGGCGATCCGTCCGCGCGCCGCATCCGGCCGCCGGCCGCTGCGAGTACCGCTTGTCCGGCTGCCGTGTCCCATTCCATCGTGCGGCCGAAGCACGGATAGAGATCGGCGCTTCCGCGTGCCACCATGCAGAACTTCAGCGACGATCCGACCGAAAGGATCTGCGCGCCTTCGAACTTGCCGATGAACGCGTCGGTATCTGCAGTGCGATGCGAGCGGCTCGCGACGATCGTCGGGGCGCCCGGCATTGCCCGCACCTGCAGGTTCTGGGTCGTGGTGACGTTCATGTTTTCGTCGAGCGTGCACTCTTTTGCATCGCCACGAATACCCGTGAAAAGCTGCCGCTTGACCGGCACGTACACCACGCCGATCACCGGCTCGCAGTCGCGAATCAGTGCGATATTCACAGTGAATTCGTCGCGGCCGGCGATGAATTCGCGCGTGCCGTCGAGCGGATCGACCAGGAAGAATTCGCGGCCCAACTCGCCATGCGCGATACCGTCGGCCATCTGCTCCTCGGCGACGATCGCGATGTCGGGAAAACTCTGTTTGAGTCCGCGCACGATCACGGCTTCGGCGGCCTGATCCGCGACCGTAACCGGCGATCCGTCGTCTTTGGTGGACCGTGCGCACGACGGCCCGAAGAAACGCATGATTTCGACGCCAGCGGCAAGCGCGAGCGAGGTCATGGTTTCACACATCGATTGATCGCGATGTTGCTGGTCGTCTAGCTGTGCACTCATATTGCTTCCGTTGACTTACCTGTTTTTACTCAAGCTTACCGCGCGATTCGCGGATTGAATCGACGCGCGTGAGCGTCTGATATCGCTTCTGATCCTAACATCCGCGATTTTACCCGCACAAGCCGCGCTTCTTTCACTCACTTGCGCTCGCTTGCCGCGATGGACTACGCGTGGTCGTGCGTGCTCATGGTGTCGCGGCATGCCGCCGTCAGCGCATCGAATGAAGTCGCTCCGTATAATCCGCGCGCACGATGCATCGTCAGGTTTCGTCGTGTGCCAAACCGGAGAATCAGCGTTACATGAAAGTTATCAGCTCCATCCAGGACCTGCGCGATCAATTGCGCGGCCATAACCGGACGGCATTCGTTCCGACCATGGGGAATCTGCACGAGGGTCATCTGTCGCTGATCCGTCGCGCGCGCCAGCTTGGCGATCCGGTGGTGGTCAGCATATTCGTCAATCGCCTGCAGTTCGGTGCGGGAGAGGACTACGACAGCTATCCGCGCACGCTGGAGGACGATATTCGCAAACTGGAACGCGAAGGCGTGTATGCGTTGTTCGCACCGACCGAGCCTGATCTGTATCCGGAGCCGCAAGCGTATCGGGTGAATCCGCCGGAGTCGCTCGGTGCGATGCTGGAAGGCGAATCCCGGCCGGGTACGTTTGCGGGCGTCTGCACGGTGCTGACCAAACTGTTTGCATGCGTACAACCGGCAGTGGCGGTATTCGGCAAGAAGGATTATCAGCAACTGATGATCGTGCGACGGATGTGCGAGCAGTTTGCGTTGCCGATCGAGATCGTCGCGGGCGACACCGTACGCGACGCGGACGGTCTTGCGCTGAGCTCGCGCAACCGTTATCTGAGCGCGGAAGCTCGCGAAGAAGCCCCGTTTCTGTTCAAGGTGATCAAGCAGATCGAATCGGAGTTGCGCACCGGTTATCGGGATTTTCGCGAGCTGGAGCAGACTGCGGCCGATACGCTGGTCGGACGCGGCTGGGATTGCCAGTACATCGCAATCCGTCAGCGTGCCGACCTCGCGTTACCCACGCCCGCCAGTCGCGCCGATCAACTCGTGGTGCTGGGTGCGGCCCGCCTGGGCAGTACTCGCCTGATCGATTGCGTGGAAGTGCAGCGCTAGGCTGCGCTGGCTCCAGATCGTCGATTGAACGTGGGTCTACTGGAATCGTGACGGAATCTCTAAGCTGTCGGCATATCGAAACCGGCCACACAAAGAGAGCCTCCATGAACGCACCACACGGTCCACTGTCCCCCCGATCCCGCGTCAAGCGTCTCGCCGAGCGCGCCGACTACGAACGCGCGACGCTCGACGCGATCGTCGATGCAGCGTATGTCTGTCACGTCGCTTTCGTGGATCAGCGCGGCACGCATTGCATTCCGACCGCATGCTGGCGCATTGGCGATCATCTGTATATCCACGGGTCGAATGGCAGCCAGATGCTGAAAGCGGCGGTGGACGGCGCGCAGCTTTGCGTGACGATCACGCATCTGGACGGACTCGTGCTCGCCCGCTCCGCATTCAATCATTCGATGAACTACCGCGCCGCGGTGATCTACGGCGTCGCCGAAAAAGTGGACGAAGCGCGCAAGGGCGAAGTACTCGATGCGCTGGTCGAGAAGATCGCGCACGGACGTTCCGCCGAAGCGCGTCGCGCCAATGCGAAGGAACTTGCGGCCACTACCGTACTGAGCATTGCGCTCGACGAGTACGCCTGCAAGGTCAGCACAGGCGGTCCCAACGACGACGAAGCCGATCTTGATCTGGCGGTGTGGGCAGGCGTGTTACCGCTCGCGTTGACGCCGCAAGCTGCGCGTCCGGCCGCTTCCGCAAACGGCGTGCAGATCGACGAACCGTCGTACGTCAGCGATTGGGCGCGCGCATAGCGTGATCGAGGGTCGCCGGGATCGCGCCCGCGCCGGGGCGCGTCGCCGGATTCAGGTTCACGTTCGTGAGGGAACCGGGTTGTGCGCCGACCTGAATCCGCTCGCTGTCGGCCATCGCGTACTTCAGTGTCAGCAGGGAGCCCGACGGCTTGATCAGATGTGTCGGCGTGAGCGGATCGGTCAGCATGCACGACAACATCACGTCGGGCTTGCCGGCGGTCGTGCCCACCGGAAAGTTACGGCAGGTCCGCTCGACGTAGTTCGCGGGCGCGCCGTCGGCGGCGAAAAATTGACCGGTGGTCCATGCGAGTTTCCACGTCTGATAACGCGAGTCGATGGCTTGCGTGCCGAGCATTTCGACACGCCACGCGCACCGGCCCGGCGTGTATTTATCGACGGGAATCCTGACGGTCTGAGCCGTTTGTCCCGATGGCAAGCGGTAAACTTCGAAGAACTCTTGTGGAACGCGCGCGTTCGCGGGCTTCGCATTCGGATCAGGGTTCACACGGTTGCACTGGCCGTTCATAGCAAGATAGCGGACCACGAAATACAGGTCCACGTAAGCGGGTTTATCGACCCGCACCGTGACGGGATCGACCGCGCCGGTTTTCAATCCAGGCACCACGCCTCGCGGACTCAGCCATTGCCTGCCGCCTTGCGGGCGTAGAACGGTCGCGCTGTCGTCCGCGAACGACGGCTGTGCGCCGAGTAAGCCCAGCGCAAGTGCGAGCGCAAACGAAAGCGATAATGAAAATGCGGGCCGCACGGCCCGGCGCAGCTTTTCGCCAGTCGAGCCGGCACGCGCTGGATAGCGCCATCCCACCGCGTGTTCGCGAGCTTGTGTCATGTCCGGTCCCCGTGATTGCGTAACTTGCCCGTTTTCGTCAAGTTTTGCACGGAGTACGTTTTGCGAACTGTCGGCTTCCGAACATTAAAAAAGGCCGCACGAAGCGGCCTTTTTGCGTAAGGAGCAGCGACTGACCGCTTAGAAGCGGTGACGCAACCCGGCGCCCACGACCACTTGCTGGTCCGACGACGACGCGCTTTGTCCGCTGATGTCCGCGGTCAGGCCCGAGCCGTTCGCATTGATATGCTGATAGCTCGCCTGCAGATAGACGTCCGTGCGCTTGGACAGGAAGTAGTCGGCCTGCACCGACACTTCATGCCACTTCGGATGGTGCGCGCCGCTCGCGTTCGACATCGACGCGCCGGTGTACGTGTACTCGCCGTTCAGGCTCAACTCCGGCGTCAGCGCGTAGCTGGCGTTGACTTCGTAGTTGCTGAAGTCCATTCCCTGGCCGTTCGCGACGAGACCGAGACTGTTCGCGCCGTTGATCGTGTCGAGCCCGCCGAGTTGCGTGCGGGTCCACACGAAGCCGAATTTCGCGTGGCCGATCGTGTAGTTGGCGCCCGCGCCGTAAGTGCGCTGGCTTGCTGCGATAAAGGTGCGGTCGGTGAGGGTGATCGCGCCGCTGGTGTTGCTGCCGCCACCGTTGTTCGCCTGGAAGTAACCCGCGCCGAGGCTCAGCGGGCCCATGTCGTACGCTGCGCCGAAGCTGTACAGACGGTTGTCGTCGAAGCCGCCTGCTTCGTTCGAGAAGCCGTACAACGCACCGAAACGCAGACCGTTATACGTGTTGCTTGCGTACTTCACCGCGTTGTTCACGCGGAACGAGTTGTTCAGGTTGTCGTTGTCGAACGGATGCGCGGAGAAATTGTTGCCGCCGGGGTGATGGCCGGTGAAGCTCAGCGGCGCCAGATAGTCGACCACGGAATCGTACTGGCGACCCAGCGTCACCGTGCCGAAGCGGTTGTTCGACAGACCCGCGTACGCCTGATAGCCGAACATCCGTCCGCCCTGGCGCAGCGTGCCGTTCATCACGCTAAAGCCGCTTTCCAGCTGGAAAATCGCCTTGGTGCCGCCGCCCAGATCTTCTCGACCGAGAAAGCCCCAGTGGCTGCCCGTAACGTTGCCGCTGCCCGCTGCCCATGCGCTGCTGCCTTTCGAATTGTTGGTGTACGACAGGCCCGCGTCGATCACGCCGTACAGCGAGACGCTCGATTGTGCGTGTGCGCCGCACGCGTAAACGGCCGCGCACGCGGCTACGATTAATGCCTTTTTCATGGATTCCCCTGTGTTGTCGGTAGTGTGTCGATACGTTGTCGATGCGCCGGCGACGCGCGCGACGACGCGACGCCCGAACACGGGCGCCGGTCGCGTGACGCGAAAACGGCGTGAAAGAGTGGGCTGGCTGGGACGGACCGCTAGCGCAACAAATGCGACTATTGCGGCGGCCGGCTGGCGATGCCCGGTTGACCGGCGAGACCGTCGATCAGAACCTGATGGTGGCCGCGCGAACAGGCCTCGATTCGCGCGACGACACCGAAAACCTGGCCGAGCGTCGCGGGTGTGACGACCTCGGGTGGCGAACCGAACCGGACAATCCGGCCTTCGTGCAGCAACATCGCGCATTCGCACGCGCGCATCGCTGCATTGATGTCGTGCAGCACGACGACGGTGACGATGCCGCTTTCGCGTGTGACGTCGCGCAGCACATGCATCACGTGAAACTGGTGATTCAGGTCGAGCGCGGACAGCGGTTCGTCGAGCAGCAGCACGTGCGGATTGCGCACCAGCGCCTGCGCGATGCCGACCAGTTGACGCTGACCGCCGGACAGTTCGTCGAGCGAGCGGGACGCGAGATCGTCGATATCCAGACGGCGCAGCACCGCATGCGCATGGGCGAGATCGTCGGCTTGCGACACGCCGTTCCGACGCGCGCCGAAGCCGCCGTTGCTGCGTGTCGCGCGGCACGCCACCACCACCGATTCCAGCACTTGCAGGCGCACGCCCGCAGGCAAGCTCTGCGGCAGATACACGACGCTATGCGAGCGCGCGCTCGCCGCCGACAACGCCAGCGGTTCGCCGTCCAGCGACAGCGTGCCCGATTGCGCACGCGTCAGACCCGCGAGCGCGCGCAGCAACGTCGATTTGCCGCTGCCGTTCGGGCCGAGCAGCGCGGTGATCTGTCCGCGCGGCAACGGACCGGCGCTCAGCGAATCGAGAATGCGCCGCTTGCCGTAGTCGACGCAGAGATCGTGAATCGTCAGTCCGCTCATCAGAGTTCTCCCTGCGAGCGCACGACGATGCCGAGAAACAGCGGAATGCCGACCAGCGCCGTGACGATGCCGACCGGAATCAGCACGCCCGGAATGAGCAGCTTCGACGCGATCGATGCGAGCGACAGCATCAGCGCGCCGAGCAGCAGACTGCCGGGCAGATAGAAGCGATGGTCCTCGCCGAACAGCGTGCGCGAGATATGCGGCGCGATCAGTCCGACAAAGCCGATGGTGCCGACGAACGACACAGCCAGCGCCGACAGCACCGACACGCGCAACAGCGTGCCCAGCCGCAGACGTCGCACATCGACGCCGAAACTCGCGGCGCGATCTTCGCCGAGACGCAGTGCGGTCAGCGTCCATGCGTTGCGCATCGATAGCGGCAATGCGAGCGCAAGTGCGATCGCCAGCACGCCGATCTTGGTCCAGTCCGCGCGCGCGAGCGAGCCGAGCGTCCAGAACACCAGGCCTTGCAATGCGTCGGCGGACGCGATGAACTGCATCAGCGACACCAGCGCATGAAACGCGAAGACCAGCGCGATGCCCATCAGCACGACGCCTGCCGTGCTCATGCCGCGCCAGCGTGCCACCGCGTCGAGCAGCAGCGCGGACAGCAACGCGAAAATAAACGCGTTGGCCGAGATCACCCACGTCTGCGATACGCCCGGAATCGTCACGTCGAGCACGATCGCCAGCGATGCGCCGAATGCCGCTGCGGCCGACACGCCGAGCGTGTACGGGCTCGCCAGCGGGTTGTTCAGGATCGTTTGCATCTCCGCCCCGGACAGACCCAACGCGGCGCCTACGAGCACCGCCATGACCGCGTACGGCAGCCGGATCTGCCAGACGATCACCGCCGATGCAGGATCGGCGGCGCTGCGATCGAAGAGGGTCCGCAACAGCGTGGCGACCGGCATCCCGGACGGACCGGTGCGCAGGTCGAATAGCATCGAGCCCGCGATCAGCGCGAGCACGACGAACAGCCACATCACGCGAGTCCGCGTGAGGCGCCGGTAGCGCCGAACGCTGGGTTCGGCGGACGTGGCGGATGTGGCGAAATGATCGGGCGTAGCCATTGAAGCCTTAACCTTGAAGCGGGAACCGGACCGTCACGCTCAGTGCGACGCGAGTGCCGTATCGACCCAGTACGTACCGTCCGGCGGCACTGCGAGGAAGCGGCTGTACAGTTGCGACTCGGTGGCGTTCACATCGAGGTCCTTGAACTGCTGCGGATAGAACCACTTCGCAAACGCTTCGATCGCGACGATGTTGTACGGCGAGTCGTAGTAGTTGTGCGAGATGCCGTGCACGCGGCCATCGTGGATCGCCTTGATCGTGTCGAAACCCGGACGCGCGACCAGCGTGGCGAGGCTGGCTTGTGCATCGTGCTGGCTGGTCAGTGCGCCGACGCGCAGCGACGCGAGGCCCGGTTTCGAGCGGGCACCGGTGGCGATATAGACATCCGGCTGCGACGCGATGATCTGCTCCATGCTCAGGTCGCCGAGCACGCCGGGCAACAGGCCCGCCGCGATATTGCGGCCGCCCGCCGCGTGGATGAATTCGCCGAAATTGCCGTTGCCGGCCGTGTGGCAGCAACCCGCATCCCAGACGCCCGCCAGCATATCGACGAACACCTTCGGACGTTGCTGCTCCGGAATCGTGGCGACGACCGCCTGGACGCGCGCCAGATGGTCCTGATAGAACTGCGCATAGGCGTCAGCTTCTTTCTCGCGGTGCATCACCTTGCCGAGCAGCGCGATGCTCGGCAGCGTGTTCTGCATCGGATGCAGCCGGAAGTCGACGAACACGACGGTCGTGCCGGTCGCTTCGAGTTGCTTCACGAGCGCGTTGTAGCGACTCGGGCCATGTCCGCCGAGACTGAAAATCGCCAGATCGGGTTTCAGGCTTAGCGCTTTTTCGTCGCTGATGCTGTCTTCGGTCGCTTTGCCGATCAGCGGAACCTGGCGGACCTGCGGGAAGGTTTTTGCGTAGTCGTCGAAGGTTTGCGGGTCCATCGTCGGCAGGTCGCCCTGCCATCCGACGATCCGGTCCAGCGGATGCTTGCCTTCGAGCAGAGCGGTCGCCAGCAGCAGACGGCTTTCGCCGAGCAGAATGCGATGCGGATTCGGCGGAATCGCGACCGTGCGGCCGGCGAGGTCCGTGACGGTTTGCGCTTGCGCGACGTTGGAAACCGTCGCGGCCTGCGCGACAGTGCTGGTTGCGAGCGTGGCGCAACACAATGCCGCGACGGCGGCGAAAGCGCCGGCAACAACCGCGAACGGACGACGGACAGGCGAAGACCGGAAAATCGACATGGTATAGTTGGTAATGAGAATGATTGCCATTTGCGGGCTAAACTGTAGCGGCGCAATGTAATGGCAATGTGTTGAAACACGGCCGTTTTGTAATGGAATGTGTTGGCGCGCAAAAAGAGGGACGCATTTGTTACGCTGACGTCTTTTCAGTTCGTCCCGACGATTTTTTCCGGCGCAAGCGGCACAGAAGAGCTTCACGATGGACCACATACTCGTCGTCGACGACGATCCCAACATCCGCCATTTGCTGCGCGACTATCTGCGCGAGATGGGCTATGTCGCCACGGCCGTCGAAAACGGCGCGCAGATGAAGCAGGCCATCGCGACGTCGCAGATCGATCTGGTCGTGCTCGACCTGATGCTCGAAGCCGAAGACGGACTCGACCTGACGCGCGACCTGAGGCGCGAGCACGGCGTGCCGATCATCATCCTGAGTGCGCGCGGCGGGTTGCTCGACCGTATCCTCGGCCTCGAAATGGGCGCCGACGACTATTTACCCAAGCCGTTCGACCCGCGCGAACTGGTCGCGAAGATCAAGGTCGTATTGCGGCGCACGCGCAGCATGCCGGGCGAACGTCTCGGCGACGCGTCGGCATCCATCGGTTTTGCCGGCTGGAAACTCGACACGCGGATGAAGCAGATGCTGTCGCCCGACGGTCTCGTGATTTCGCTCGGCGGCTCGGACTATCGCGCGTTGCGCACCTTGCTCGATCATCCGAACCGGCCGCTGTCGCGCGAGTTTTTGCTGGACCGTGTGTTCGGCAAGGAGCGCACGCCGCTCGATCGTTCGATCGACGTGTGCATCAGCCGGTTGCGTCAGCATCTCGGCGATGCGGCGCGCAGTGCCGCGCTGATCCGCACCGTACGCAACGAGGGTTATATGCTGGTCGCCGATGTGGAGCACGAAGCATGAGCACCCACGTGCGCGGTGCGCGTCGATGAAATTCCGCCTGTGGCCCGATTCGCTCTATGGCCGTCTCGTGCTGATTCTCGTGGTCGGGATGTTCGCGGGGCAGCTATTCACCAGCACGATCTGGTTCGAGACGCACGACAACCGCACGCTGGAAATTCCCGCGCGGCTGTTCGCCAGCCGTCTCGCCGACACCGTGCGTCTGCTTCGGCATGCGCCCGACGACGCGACACGCGATGCGATCGCCGCGCAACTCGGCGACGCGCGTTACCGGTTGAAATGGATCGCGGCATCGGAAGTCGTGCCGCCGGACGCCGATCGCGATTCGGAGCGGCTCGCGCATCGCACGGTCAACGATCTGCTGTCCGGCGTGATTCGCCGGCGGCTCGGCGAACCCGTCGATCTGCGCCTGATCAACGTGCAATTGCGTGACGATCAGGGACGGCATCGCGGCATTCTGAGTCTGTTCGATTCGCGGATGCCGTCGGGCGATTTTCATGTGCAATTGCAGATCACACCCGAGCGCTGGCTCGACGTGTACGCCAATGAAGGGCAGGCCGGCATGCAGTTCGAGCCCGCGCCGCTGGTGATCGATTATCTGTTGCGGATTTACGTGGTGCGGTTCGCGGCCGTGTTTTTTCTCGCGCTGTTTGCGGTGCGTTTCGCGGTGAAGCCGCTGCGTCAACTGACCCGGGCGGCCGACGCGCTCGGGCGCAATATGTATCGTCCGCCGTTGCCGGAAACCGGGCCGCTCGAAGTGCGTTCGGCCGCGCAGTCGTTCAATTCGATGCAGCGTCAACTGACGGACAGCATCGCGGCGCGCACGCGGTTTTTGACGGCGGTGTCGCATGATTTGCGCTCGCCGTTGACGCGTCTGCGGTTGCGCACGGAGATGCTGCCCGATCCTGCGTGGCGTGAGCGTTTGCGCGGCGATCTCGACGAAATGGAAGCGATGGTGAGCACCACGCTCGACGCGGTGCAAGGCGTGGAAATCACCGAAACGCGCCGCGATATCGATATCGATTCGATGCTCGCCGGTCTCGCCGACGACGCCCAGGAAGCCGGTCACGATGTGCGCGTCGAAGGCGGCGCGAGCCGTCCGCTAAGCGGCTATCCGCGCAATCTGAAACGTTGCCTGCAGAACCTGCTGGATAACGCGATCCGCTACGGCAATACGGCGGCGATCAACGTCACCGACGACGGCGACACCGTGCGGATCGCAATCTGCGACAGGGGTCCCGGCATTGCCGATCCGGCGATGCTCGAACGCGTTTTCGAGCCGTACTTTCGCGTGTCCACATCACGCGGCGGCGCGAACCGCGGAACCGGACTCGGCCTGACGATCGCGCGCAGTGTCGCCGCCGCGCACGGCGGAACGCTCACGCTTCGCAATGGCGCGGTCGAAGGGCTGGAGGCGATTCTGGTGTTGCCGCGCGAGGTGTGATCGGTTTTCGTATCCGAGCGGGTACGAGAGTGGTGATTTCGTGCTCGGGAGTGGGGTCTCGTATCCGAGCGGGTACGAAGCGGGGTGATTTACAACCCCGCATCATGCTCGATCCGCCCCGCGTCGTAGAACATCGCGAACAATTCCGACTGCGAGCCCACGCCGAGTTTCGCGTAGATATGCTTCTTGTGCGCGCGCACCGTTTCAAAGGAAATGGCCAGTTTCTCAGCAATCGCGCGCGATGAGAAACCACTCAGCGACAGCATCGCCACTTCGATCTCCCGCGCCGTCAACGCACTACGGCCGCCTTTACCCGCCACCATCCCGAGACGCGCATGCAGATCGGTCTGGCCGCTTTCCACATCGGGCGTGCTGTGTATCGCCACCGCGAAATCCTCGAATCGCAAGCGTTGCTGCATCAACGACAACACCCAGGGCGAGAACAGCGTCAGCAACGCAATCTCACGATCGTCGTAACGGCGCGTATTGCCCAGCGAGAAGCCCAATGTGTGATCGCCATCTATCACGACATTGAAATGCACTTCATCGCCGACGATATTTTTCCGGAAGTAGCGCTGGTAGTACTCGGTCATCCGGAAGTTGTCCGGTGCCACATCGGCGAGCGTGTAAAACCCCGACATGGGTTGTTCGAACGCAGCCAGATAGAACGGATCGAGTTGATAGAGCGCTGCGAGATAGTCCTGAAACATCGCATCGATCTTGCCGTCGGGCATGGCCTGTTCGGCGCACACATGCGGCGGCGCATTGCGCGCAAAACGCAAGGCGACCCAACTGTCGAAACCGATATGCCGTTCCAGCACGCGCGTCAGGCGTGCCCAGAAATGCGGGCCGTCGAGCGCGTCGATGGCCGAACCGATCTCCCGATGAAACGCGAGATCGCGCCAGTCGAACTCCATGCTCTTCTCCACTGGGTTACCCCTCATGGGTAATTTCTGGTCAAAAATAATACCCCGATAATGGCCTCAAGCAAAAAGCGCGGTTGACTGAAATCTCGCGCTGAAAGGCATCTGGAAGGAGATAACGCAATGCAGGTAGAACTCGCGCAACTCGCGCTGATCGACAGTGACGTCGCGCACAACACGGCGCGTGTCGTCGAGACGATCGCTCGCGCCGATGTGGCGGGCGGCACGCAACTGGTGGTGTTTCCCGAAACCACGCTGTCGGGCTTTCCGACCCGCGAGAACGTCGCCGACATCGCGCAGACCATCGACGGCCCGGCGCTGACGACGGTGCGCGACGCCGCGCGCCACGCGGGCGTGGCCGTGGCGGTCGGACTCGCGGAACGCGAGGGTGCGGCCTTCTATAACACCACCGTCCTGATCGATGCAGCCGGCGAGATCGCGCTGCGCTATCGCAAGACGCATTTGTGGGCGTCGGATGTCGGCGTGTTCACGCCTGGCGACCGTTTCGAAACCTGCCGGTGGAACGGCCTCACCGTCGGCCTGCTGATCTGTTACGACATCGAGTTCCCGGAAACGGCCCGTGCGCTCGGCGCGCTCGACGCGGATCTGCTGATCGTGACCAACGGCAATATGGACCCGTTCGGTCCTGTGCATCGACGCGCAATCACCGCGCGCGCGATGGAAAACCAGATGTTCGCGCTGATGGTGAACCGCGTCGGCACCGGCGACGACGACCTCGTGTTTCCCGGCGAATCCGCACTGGTCGATCCGTTCGGCGAGATCGTCGCGGATGCCGGTTCGAACGAAATAGTGCTTAAAACACGGATCGATCCAACCCGACTCGAAGCGAGCCGCGAACATTATCGCTATCTGCACGATGCGCGGGTTCCACTCGGACTCGCGCGCGTCGACAACCCGGATGGATCGCACGCACTGGTGATCGAAGCGCGCCGCCGCCGTATCGACTGACCCGTTTTCCGCAACCGTTTTTGCTGTTCGTCACGCGAAGCCCGTGCTTCGCGTGGGTCCCCTCACGTCTGTCGAAAGTTCTGGAGATACCATGCAAGCGTCGTCCGTAGAACCGCAGTCCCATCTAAAACGCACACTCGGTTTGCCGTCCGTCTTGCTGTTCGGCCTTGCCTATATGGCGCCGTTGATCGTGTACGGCACCTACGGCGTGCTCGCCAAGGCGAGCGACGACACGGCCGCGCTTGCTTATCTGCTCGCATTGATCGCGATTGCGTTTACAGCACTCAGCTACGGCAAGCTTGCGCGTCTGTTCCCGGTCGCAGGTTCCGCGTATACGTACACGCGTAAGACCTTTAATGCGCATCTCGGCTTTCTGATCGGCTGGGCAACGTTGCTCGATTATTTTTTCCTGCCGATGGTGATCTGGCTGATCGGTGCGGCGTATCTGAATGCCGCATTTCCGCATGTGCCGACATGGATCTGGATCGTCGGGTTTATCGTGTTGACGAGTGCGCTGAATATCGTCGGCATCGAACTCGCGGCGCGCTTCAATATCGTGCTGATGGTGGTGCAACTCGGTATCGTCGGGCTGTTCGTCGCGCTCTGCTGGCACTATGCGTCGGCGGCTGCGGGTGTCGGCGGGATTGCGATGGCGGAACCGTTTTTCAAGGCCCATGTGCCGCTTTCGTCGACGATGGCAGGTGCCGCGATCGCCGCTTATTCGTATCTCGGCTTCGACGCCGTCTCGACACTGACCGAAGAAACCATCGATCCGAAGAAGAATATGCCGCGCGCCATTCTGTGGATTGCGCTGATCGGCGGCGCGATCTTCGTGGTCGCGGCGTGGACGATGCAACTTGCGCATCCGGGCGTCGAATTCAAGGACACGGATTCCGCTGCGTTCGAAGTGGCGAAAATGGTCGGCGGCGATATTTTCGTATCGGTCTTTCTCGCCGGTCTGATCCTGGCGCAATTCGCATCGGGCATCTCTGCACAAGCGAGCGTCGGACGTTTGCTGTACGCGATGGGCCGCGATGAAATCCTGCCTAAACGTATCTTCGGTTTCGTGCATCCGAAGTTCAAGACACCCGCGATCAATATCGCGATCGCGGGTATCGTCGGGCTGATCGCGTTGAAACTGGATGTCGCCACGTCCACGTCGTTTATCAACTTCGGCGCGTTTCTCGCGTTCACCGCAGTCAATTTGTGCGTGATTCGCATCTATCTGTCCGGCAATCATGGCGACCGGAAAATGGGTGTGATCGGCGGGCTGGTTTTTCCGTTGATCGGCGCGGTTGCCGATATCTGGCTGCTGGCGAGTCTGGAGAAAACCGCGCTCGTACTCGGCGCGGTGTGGTTCGCGATCGGCATCGTGTATCTGTGCTGGATCACGCGCCTGTTCCGCGTTGCACCGCCGGAAGTGGCACTGTGATGTCGCGCGGATAACGCCCGTTAGCGTGATCCGTCAGGTGGCAATCCGGCGAGAATGCGTTGCGCATCCGCGTCGGAAAGCGGGTAGCCGAAGAACGTCGCATAGAAGTCACGGGTCGCGGCAACGAGGTCGTCGTGTTGGGCGCGCTCAGGATGCAGGACCTGCGCGGCCCACCGCACTTCGAGTGCGACTTCGGGCCCGTAACGTTCCCACGGAAACACGCCTGCGGGATTGCGATAGACGCGCTTCGCGCGCACCGCATCGAGCGATTCCCACAACGCGCGGTGCGGCGATGCGTCGAGCGAACCTGCATTCGCGGCCAGAACGATCGCATCCGGATGCCATGCCAGCACCTGCTCGATCGACACGGTTTTCAGATTGCCGGTCAGTCCGTCGGCGGCATTGCGGCCTCCCGCGGCGCGAATCCATTGATCGACAATCGTATCGGCACCGTCCACCTTCAGCGGATCGACCGACGCGACATGCAGCACGCGCGGCCGCTGATCCAGCGGCACGTTCGCAAATTCGCGCGCCGCGTCGCTCACGGTGCGGTCCAGATAGCGCCGGTACGCCTGCGCGCGTTGCGATGCGAGCGGTGTATCGAGCGTCTTCGCCGTGAGATCGATACACGCGAGCATCGAGTCGAAATCGGTGAAGCTCACCGGCACGACGTCGAGCCCGGTGCGGCGCAACGCGACAATCGCGGGATCGGACGCCGTCGTGAAGACGATATCCGCATTCAATTGCAACAACGCTTCGGCGTTCATCGTCGCGCCGTCTACGCGTTGCGCACGCGCGAGGCCGGGCGCGACGCGATACATCCACGGAAACGCGCGCGCACGCGCGACCGTCGCGACGATGTTATCGGCGGCGCCCAACATCAGCAGCACGGCGTTATGCGCGTACCACGCATCGGCAATTCGCGTTTTGGGTGCTGCGTGCGCAAGCGCTGCCGTGCATCCGAGCAGCACGGTTGCGACCGTGTTGCGTGTCCATCGATTCACGAGCTTCATGGTGTTCCCGCGCGTTAGAGGTCGAAGGTGACCGACGCCGAAATCGTGCGCGGCGCGCCGAGGCTCGCGCTGGCATTGCCCGATCCGGAGTAGCCGTTCAAGCCGCCCGGCACGATGTTGGTCCAGTAGCGACGATTGGTGAGGTTGTCGAGCGCGAAGCGGAACGTGACCGGCCGGCGATAGATGCGCGTCAGATAGCCGACGCCGACATCGAACGTCGCATACGAACCGACCGAATACGTGTTCGCGTTGTCGGTCGGGCGAGCGCCGATGTAATGCGCGTTGAAGTCGGTGAAGAGGCCGGGCACTTGCGGCACCTTGTATTCGGCCAGCAGATTCAGCGCGAATTCCGGCAAGCCGACGATCCGCTTGCCTTCCGTCGATGCCGTACCCGTGTCGAACAGACGCGGATCGAGCCATGTCACGCCGCCGAACAGCGACAGATCGCGCGTGACATTGCCGTCCATCATCAGTTCGATGCCGCGATTGCGCTGCTCGCCGGCGGTGCCGTACGTGCCGTCGGCGAGCGTGTATGCGTACGGACGCGTAATCCGGAACGCCGCCAGCGACGCATTCACGCCGCCCATCGCAAGCTTGTAGCCCACTTCCCATTGCTTGCTGCGATACGGGTCGAGAATATTGCCCGCATTGGTCGAACCGGTCGGCGCAGTGTCGCCTTGCTGCAGACTGTCCGCGTACGTGACGTAGAGGCTCTGGTTGTCCTGCGGTTTGAAAATCAGGCTGGCCGCGCCCGACAAACCCTGGTTGGCGGATTCGCTGGTCTGCACACCTTTGCTGCTGTAGTTGTGCGTCGAAAGCCAGCTTTGACTGCCGGTCAGCAGCACCGACCAGTGTTGCGTCAACGTGATGTCGTCACCCGCCATGAACGACTGCTGCGTGCTTTGCGCTGACTCGTAGCGATGCGTGAAGTCCGGCACGCCCGTCAGCGCGAACGACTGCGGATTCGACAGACTGGCCGAACCGAGCGTGGTGGTTGCGCCCGCAACCGGATTGAAGTTGTCCCACACGAAGCCGCTCGTGCCGACGCTGATCGCGTGATCGATCGAACCGGTCTTGACGTGACCGTTCAGGTACAGCAGGTTGCTCGTGATCGTAAAACGGCTGGCGGTCGCGGTGCCGATGGTCGTTGTGTAGTCGCCTGCGTTGTCCGTCAACGTGTTGGTCGGACCGGTCGATTCGCGATCGGCAATCTGCCGCAACACGGCCGCGGTCAGATGCCAGTCAGCGGAGAAGTCGTGACGCAGACGGATCGAGCCGGTGTCGGTGGTGTTGTCGCTGCCGCCGTTGGTCGAGCCGTAAGCGGAGCGGGTCGGGTCGAGCGCGGCCGGGAAATGCACGCCGCTCGCGAGCGCGAACGTCGCCGGGAAGCCCTTGGACACGTAGTGATAGTGACTGAAGTTGGTTTCGACGACCGTGCTGGGCGACAGATGAAAGTCGAGCGCGAGACTGCCTAACTGACGGCGCACGGTGCTGTGATCCGTGTAGCCGGTGCCGGTTTCGTCGAGCAAGGTCAAGCGGTAGCCGATCGCTTTCGACGGCCCGACCCGGTCGGACAGATCGACGCTGCGCAGAAAGCGGCTTTGCGTGCTGTATCCGAGCGTGAAGCGCAGCAGGCGATCGTCGGTCGGACGCTTCTGGATGTAGTTGAACGTACCGGCCGGATTGGCGGGACCGTACAGCGAACCGGCAAGACCGTTGAGCACTTCGATACTGTCGAATTCCTCGAGCGGATAGTCGGTCGTCGACACGACGTTCAGACCGTCCATGCGGCTGTTTTGCACCACGCTCCCCTGAATGCCGCGTGTTTGCGGACGCGCGCCGTCACCCTGCACGGACGGCAGATAGCGCAACGCATCGGCGATGCTCTTGATCTGCTGGTTCTGGATCAGATGCTGCGGAACGACGTTGACCGTATATGGCGTATCGAGCCGGTCGAGCGTGCGAGCGGTCCGACGCTGGCTTTATCGACGCGCAGCGTGTCGGCCGGCGGCGCGTTGGCGGTGACGGTGACGGCGGGCAATACCGTGGCGGTGTCGCTGGCCGCGACGGGTGCGGCTTGTGCAAACGCGTGGTGGGTCGGCGCGACGACGGCGGCCGCGACGAGTGCGCTGTTGAGCGCGCATCGGGTGAAGGTGTTTAGCACGAGGACGGATCGGGAGAAGGGGAGGATGAATCGGGAATGAAAAAGCGGTAACGGTCGACGTCGATCTGATCGACGGACACGTCGTAGAGCGCGCCGATCGAACGCGCGTCGATGACGTCGTACGGCGGGCCGTTCGCAATCACGCGGCCTTTTTCGAGCAGCACGGCGCGGGTTGCGCCGCTGAATGCGTCTTCGGGTCGATGGGTGGTGTTCAGGATCGCGTAACCGTCGGCAGCGAGTCCGGCCAGCAGCGACAGCATCCGCAACTGATGCCCGTAGTCGAGTCCCGTCAACGGTTCGTCCATGACGAGAACCGGCGCGTGTTGCGCGAGTGCGCGCGCCAGCAGTACCCGTTGACGCTCGCCGCCGGACAACGCCATGTAATTGCGATTCGCGAGTCCGACGATGTCGAGACGCGCGAGCGCGGCGTCGATCGCAGCGTAATCGTGCGCACGGAGCGCGCGGCCGAGACCCGCATGCGGCACCCGACCGAGCGCGACGATTTGCGCCACCGTGAACGGGAAAGTCGCGACGTGCGCTTGCGGCACATACGCGACCAGTCGTGCAATGTCCTTGCGTCGATAGCGGCTCAGTGGCCGTCCGTCGAGCGTGACGACACCCGATTCCGGTTGCAGCAATCCCAGCAGAATCCGCAGTAGCGTGCTCTTTCCCGCGCCGTTCACGCCGAGCAGCGACACCACTTCGCCGGTGCTGACCGATAGGTCCACACGGTCGAGAATCGTCGCATGCGCGCGTCGAAACACGATGTCCTTGCACGCGAGCGTCGTCACGTTAGCGAATCGCGCGCTCATTCCAGACCGCCTTGCCGCAGACGGCGCAACACGACGACGAAGGCGAGCGCACCAAATAGTTCGGTGATGATGCCAAGCGGTATTTCGTCGGTGGACACGCTGCGTGCGCAGGTATCCGCGAGCAGCAGACCGGTCGCGCCGAGCAAGGCGCTGAGCGGAACCACGCGCCGGTTCGACGCGCCGACCCATGCGCGCGCAATATGCGGCACCAGAAGCCCGATCCATCCGATTACGCCCGCGAGCGATACCGTCAGTGCGGAAATCAGCGTCGCGACGCCGATCACGATGACGCGAATCGCACTTACCGGCACGCCGAGGCTGCGTGCTTCGTCGTCGCCCAGTGTGAGCGCATCGAGAATCCGCGATGACACACATAACACCGCAATCCCGACGATCAACGGCACGGCAAGCCGGGCGAGATCGGTCCAGCCGGTTTGCGCGAGACTGCCGAGCAGCCAGTAGACGATCGCAGGCAACTGGTTCATCGGGTCCGCGACGTATTTGATCAGCGATAGCAACGACGAAAACAGCGCATTGCTGACGAGTCCGCCGAGCACCAGCATCAATACGCCGCCACCGCCTAGCATTCGCGCCACCGCGAGGCCAACCGCGACCGACATCATCCCGGCCACGAATGCGGACACCTGGACCCACGCGCCGTGCGCGCCGAGCACGATGCCAAGCGCCGCGCCGAACGCCGATCCGCTCAATACGCCGAGAAGTCCAGGCGACACCAGCGGGTTGCGAAACACGGCTTGATAGGTGGCGCCGGCCGTCGACAACGCCGCGCCGACGAGTGCCGCCGCGAGCAGACGCGGCAGCCGCGCATCGACGATCACCGCATGCAGCAACGCGTAGTGAGCGGGTTCGGCGTGCAGATGCGCGGTGACCGCCACAGTGCGGACCACGTCCGCGAGCGACACCGGATAGCGTCCGGCACACAGTGCCAGCAACGCGGTGCATGCAAGCATCGCAATTGCGCCAGGCAACGCGTAGCGTGCTTGCGTGTGGGATATCGACATGAATGACGGCATGCACAGGCGCCACGCGAACGCGGCGGCACTGCACACACGTGGCAGAGCGGAAAAGCGCCGTATATTAACGGATATAACGAAAGGAAATGGTTGGAAAAATAAACCGGCAATGCGAGTCGAAGAATGCGATTCAGCCTGTAAAACAAGGGCTATTCCGTTCGATCAGGCCGCTTGCAACGTATCAAATACGTTGTGCGTCATACGGTCGCATTGGTGTGCGGGCGGGAGCGTGAAATGCCGGTAAGTACATCGACGGATGCACCGACCGGCTTACGAAACACCAAAATGTGTCGGCGTGGGTTAGCGGCCGAAGTAGATATCGCAGTGCGTCGCCGGCACGCAGGGTGTCGTGCGCGGTCCGCCGGATTGGCTGGTCATGTCCGGAACGCCGCCATACGAGGTGTCGTTGAGCGGTTGCGAAGCAATGCCGTTAGCCGGTTGTGTTTCCCCATACGAGATGTCGGTGGCGGATTGCGCCGACGCGTTTGCGTGTTCGGCCATTCTCGCTCGCGACGATTGCTGGGGATCGGCGCCCATATCCTGCGCCTGAACCACCTGAACCTGGATCATTCCAACTACGAGTAAAGCGCTTGCCAGTGAAGACGACAGATAGCTTTTCATTTCCGTACTCCTTGAATCCACTACATCGAACGAGCCGCACTCCGCGTGCCTGAAATGCCACGCAAAAAGGGCTGCGCTGCAAGTCTGTTATAGCTCGGCTGCCGCAGAGGTCAACGGCAGGACGCTGTGGATCAAGCGCATGCGTCGAACGTCGCAGACGCTTAAGACATTCGAATCGCCACGAAAAAGCGGGCCTGCTATCTCGCGATAGCAGGCCCGCTTTTTATTGCGTAGCGAAGCCGTGCTTCGCTACGCTTTCGTCGGTGTAGCGCGCCGGGCGCTTACTGACCGAAATAGACCGGACGCACGCCACCGTCATTCAGCGGTGCACGCGAACCCGATGCCGACGTACCGCTGTTGACACCGCCTACGGCGACGTTCGCGCCCTGTTGCGCATCGACGCGCGCTTGCGCGGCTTGCAGGTTTTGCGGGTAATGCGGGTCGCTGATGCCGGGGTTGTAACCGGCCTTTTCCAGTTGGACCAGCTGGGCGCGCACTTCGGCGCGGGTCAGCGGCTGGTTCGATTGGGCAAACACGGCGACCGGAGCGGCAAATGCAACAGCAACGACAACAGCTTGAATGAGCGACTTCATGATAGCGACCTCGAATGTGTTTATTGGGCCGCGTTGGTGTGTGTTCGCAGCCAGTGATTGAATTCTATCTTTGCAATGGATGGCGATAAATCGCGCTTTTTAGTAAGAATAGTTACCGAATTTGATATAAAAATCGGGGGTGCCTGACGTGCTCCGGGCTGCGACAACATTTCGCACCCGAGCCGGACGCAGCCGCGAGCCGTCTGCCGTGTTGCCCGCCTGTCAACGCGGCGGCGGTTTTCGTCGATTCCGTCTAGAATCCGACCCGCGATGTCCGCACCGTCCCGACGACGCCAGCAGGCACGCGACATGCAGGAACGCGCTGTTCCCGGTCAATCCGGCTCGCGCCGTTGCCCGCTTTCCCCGCTTTTCAGGATCACTGACGTGTGGCACTTTCCGACCGCAGTTCCCGCATCGCTCGGCGCATGGGCCGTGTTTTTCAGCGTGCTCGTCACGCAACTCGGCGTGCCCGTCCCCGCCGCGCCGATGCTGATGCTGGCCGGGACGATGGCCGCAATGGGTCAGGTGTCGTGGGTGTCGGTGTTTTGCGCCGCGATCGGCGCGGCGTTGATCGCGGATTCGTCGTGGTTCTTCGTCGGGCGTGTGCGCGGGCGGCGTCTGCTCAACTATCTGGTGCGTTTTTCGTTGTCGCTCGATACGACCGTGCGGGTCGCGCGTAACGTGTTCGAACGTCACGGCGCGCCGATTCTGACCGTCGCGAAGTTTCTGCCGGGGCTCGGTCTGATCTCGGCGCCGCTGCTGGGTACGACCGGTATCGCGGTCGGTGTATTCCTGCTGTGGGACGCCGTCGGCGCAACGCTATGGGCAGGCGTGTGGCTGATCGGCGGGGCGGCGCTGCACGATCAGATCGTCCAGTTGATGCTGCTGGTGCGCCAGAACGGCGGCACGATTTTCGATGCGTTCGCGGTGATCGGCGCGGTGGTGTTGCTGTATCGATGGATACGCCGGCTGCAATTCCGGCGCTGGCTCGCGCAGACGCGCATCAACCCCGATCAGCTTGACGAAATGATGCGTTCGAACGCGCCGCCGCTGATTTTCGACGCGCGGCCGCGCAGTGTCCGCGACAAGGAAGCGTACCGGATCGCCGGTGCGTATCCGCTCGATCTCGACTCGCCGGGGCAACTCGATCCGGCCTTGCTCGCGCATCCGATCGTCGTGTATTGCGTCTGTCCGAACGAGGCGACTGCGAAGCGCATCGTCGGTCAGTTGCATCGCAAGGGCATTCACCATGTCCGCGCGCTGAAGGGCGGACTCGATGCGTGGGAGAAGCGCGGTTATCCGCTGGAACCGCTGCCCGACGACTTCTATTCGTCGGGGGGGCACCTGACTCGCAAGGTTGCCGGCGAGCCAGGCGAGTACACGGTCAGGGCCGAACTGCCGGGCTGACCGTCGCGCCATCTACATGGCAAGGTCGCCGCGCGCATCGCTTGCCGCGCGGCTCCTTCACCTGACAACCTGCGTCAGATCGAGACCGTCACCGGCGCAACCGCCGCCGGGTCGCTGATGCTCGGACGGCCGTTTTCGACGTGACCGGCGAGTCGGCGCACAAAACTGTCGTCGTCGCGGCTGGTCACGCTCAGGTCGTACCAGTGATGGCTCGACGCCAGCACCCACGCTTCCTCCAGCACGCCGCCCGCCGGCACCAGCACGGCACGCGAGCGCGCTCCATACGCGTTGTCCGTGACCGTCAGACGGGCAATGCCGCCGCCCGCATTGCTGAACTTCAGGAACACGTTGCCGTTCGCGACGTCGTATTGCGCCTTGATTTCCGGCACCGCAGGACCGTTGCGACCGGCCAGACCGGCCGTTTGCGTGTGCGTCGTCACGCGCGCATTGCCCGCGAATTTGCGGACGAATCCGTTCGGACCGAACACGTCGAATGCATAGACACCGCTGGTGGTCGTCAGGTCGAAGCTTTCGCTGAGCGACTTGCCGGCTTCGACGGTATAGCGCCACGGGCCGTCGGTGCGATTGGTCGCGTACACGTAGAAGTGCGCACCCTGGTCGCCGCTGTTCGCGAGGTCGATCGTGAAGGTGTTCTGCTTCACGTCCGCGTGACCGTTCACATGCAACTCATACGGCAACGCGCGTGCGAAGCGAATGCCGCTTTCCTGCGGATCGATCGCGCCGGGCGTGGCGGGAACGGTCGGTGCGGGCTGCGTGGCGCACTGGTTGTCGGCGAGACTTTTGTAGTTGCTCGTGTCCGGCAGCGGCGGCATCTTGGAGTCGGGCGTGCGGAAGTCGAACGCGGTCGTCAGATCGCCGCACACCGCGCGTCGCCATGCCGTGATATTCGGCTCCTGCACGCCGAAACGCGCTTCGATAAAGCGGATCACCGACGTGTGATCGAACACCTGCGAGCACACGAAACCGCCCTTGCTCCACGGCGACACGATCGTCATCGGCACGCGCGGTCCGAGCCCGTAAGGCAGGCCGTCGGCGGTATAGCTGCCGCCGCGCGCCGGGTTCACCACCGTATGAATTTCGCCGTCGGTGCTGACGGTGGACTTGCCTTGCGCGGCCGTCGTGGCCGGTTGCGGCGGCACCATGTGATCGAAGAAGCCGTCGTTCTCGTCGTACATGATGAACAGCACGGTCTTGCTCCACACGTCCGGATTCGACGTCAGCGCGTCGAGAATCTGCGACGTGTATTCCGCGCCGTAAGCGGGCGTGTATTTCGGATGCTCGGAGTACGCGGCGGGCGGGCAGAGCCACGACACTTGCGGCAACCGGTTCGCCAGCACGTCGGCCTTCAGGTCGTCGATCGTGCGGACTGTTTGCGCGCGTTCATACAGCGGCGAGCCCGGTTGCGCGTTGATGAAGTTCGTGAAGTTTTGCAGGATATTGGTGCCGTAATTGCCGTTCAGCGGATCGGCACCCGTCAGGCCCTGCTGATAGATCTGCCACGAGATGCCCGCGGTCTGAAGGCGTTCCGGATACGTCGTCCACGACAGCAACTGATAGTTCGGCGGACCGTCGCCGTCGACGTAATCGTTGTTGTCGAGCAGCGGACCGCCGAACGTGCCGGTCGGATCGACCGTGCCCGTCATCAGATACGAGCGGTTCGGATGCGTCGGTCCCGGCAGCGAACAGAAGTACGCGTCGCAGACGGTGAACGCATCGGCCAGTGCGTAGTGAAACGGGATATCGCTGCGAAGGTGATAGCCCATCGTCATGTCGGTCTTGTTCGCCGGCCACTGATCGTAACGGCCCGCGTCGATCGCGGCATGCGTCGCATACCAGCTGTGATCGAGATCGCCGACGCACTGCGCGCTGGTGGTCGCGGTGTTCAGATGGAACGGCAGCACCGGCGTCGTCGCATCTTCTTTCGACGGCTGATACCAGACCGGTTTGCCGCTGGGCAGCGGCACCGGAAAGCGGTCGTTGTAGCCGCGCACACCGCGCAGGTGACCGAAATAATGGTCGAACGAGCGGTTTTCCTGCATGAACACGACGATATGCTCGACGTCGCGAATCGTACCGGTGCGCGAATTCGCGGGCACCGCGAGCGCATTGCGGATCGACTCGGGAAGCGCGGTGAGGGCGGCGGCAGCGCCGGCAGACGATGCGACGGTCTGCAGGAAACGGCGACGGCTAGTTGATGTCATCGAATATCACCTTCTGCGGGGAGGAAGAGTAGCGCGCGACGCGCGCCGGGGGAATCCGGTCAGTTGCTGGTGTTCGCGGCGGAGTCGCCGGGCGCGTAGTGGATGACGGGGGCGACTTGCTGGCTGTCGGCGGCGAGCGTCGCCTGCATGTCTTGCGCGATACCGGGCGCGTTCGCGCGGGCGAATGCGTCCGCGTCGGACGGTACGTTGGACGTGCCGGTTTGCGGTGATGCAATCGCTGCGTCCTGCGTGGTGTCGTTCGCCGTGACGGCGTTCGATGCGCTGGCGGAAGCATTGTCGTCGGCGCCGCATGCACTGAGCATGGCAACGCAGGCAAGCGTCAGGACGCTTGCCAATACGGTGTCTCTTCTCATGTTCGCAACCTGTGTTCTTGATAGCGAGTGCATTCTGCAGATCTTTCAAGAAATAATTGTGAAACGTTTGCGAGCACGAAAATGCGTGCAAATAGCAGCTAAAAGGCAAATGAAAGCTTCGTTGGGTGAGCGAACGCACCGAGCCCGATACGCTGAAAGCGATCGGAGATGCGTCACGTGCGGAGTGCTTTAGCGGCTGGCGGTATCTGAGCGGATCACGCGCTAACGCGACGTCAAAGCGCGGCTTCACGTGATCTGCAAAGGCGTTTTACGCACATTGAAGTAATCGCGGCTGCGATCCATGAAACAATCTTCTGGTAATTCGAGGGGTGACATGGATACGTTTCACAACATGCGGGTCTTTCTCCGCGTCGTCGATGCGGGCAGCTTTACGGGTGCCGCGCAGCGTCTTCACTCGACCACCGCACAGGTCTCGCGCTCGGTGTCCGATCTGGAGTCGCATCTGCGCACGCGTCTGCTCAATCGCACGACGCGCCGTCTCGCGCTGACAGAAGCCGGCGAGCGCTATCTGCATCGCTGCGAGCAGATTCTCGCGTGTGTCGATCAGGCCGAGGGCGAGGCCGCCGATTCGCATGCGCGCCCGTCGGGCAAGCTGAAGGTGCATGCGATGACGAGCTTCGGCCAGCACTATCTGATTCCCGCGATCAACGCGTACCAGCAGCGCTATCCGGATGTGCGCGTGGAACTGACGCTGTCGCATCATCTGCCCGACCTGATCGAGGAAGGCTTCGATATTTCGTTGACGGTGGCGGCGGGCTTGCCGGATTCGTCGCTGGTGTCGCAGCAACTGGGCAGCGGTTTCAGCATCGCGTGCGCGTCGCCGGACTATCTTCGCGCGCGTGGCGTGCCGTTGACGCCCGCCGAATTGCGCGAGCACACGTGTCTTCAGATGGTGACGACCGTATTCGCCGCCGATACCTGGCGCTTCGACGGTCCGAACGGCGAAGAAACGTTTTCGCCCAGTAACACTGCGTTCAGGATCAACAACGCGGAAGCGCTGGCGGTAGCGGTCAGCAAAGGGATGGGCGTCGGCGTGGTGCCGATCTATTCGGCGATCGCCGGTCTGCGTAGCGGCGAACTGGTGCGCATTCTTCCCGACTACGTATCGCAACGCATGACGATTCATGCGCTCTATCCGTCGCGTCAGTATGTCGATTCAAAAGTGCGGACGTGGGTGGAGTTTTTGCGCGAGTATCTGCCGGTCGTGCTCGACAACGATAAAGCCGAGTTGTGCAATTTCGCGTGCGCGCAGCCGCTCGACATACCGGCTGTTTCCGATGTCGAACAGACAACGGACGCACTCGGCGTGTGAGCTGTAACCCGCTGCGCGACGCTTACGCTTACGACCCGGAATCGCGAAACAGCGCGTTGAGTTGCTGACCCGACGCGGCATCCGCGAAGCCGTCGAATCGTCCTTGCGCGAGAGCCTGCGCGCCGCGCATAAAGCCGCCCCACGCGGCGCGTGCCAATGCGCCGCCCACGCTGATCCGTCTGACGCCCAGCGCGGCGATCTCGTCCACGGTCAGCGTGCTGGCCGATCCCACCAGCAGATTCACCGGCTTCGACGCGACCGCCGCGACCACGGCCGCAATCTCGTCGCGCGTGCCGATACCCGGTGCGTACAGACAATCCGCGCCCGCGTCCGAATAGGCTTTGAGCCGCGCGATGGTGTCGTCGAGATCGGGATTGCCGCAGAAGAAATTCTCCGCGCGTCCGATCAGCATCGTGTCGCTGCCGTATTGATCGATCGCGCGACGCGCGGCACGGATCCGTTCGACCGCGACGTCGATGCCGAACTGCGGCGCGGCGGCGTCGCCCGTCGAGTCTTCGATCGACAATCCCGCGACGCCGGTTTGCACCGCAAGCCGGACGCTTTCCGCGACACCGTCGGCGTCGGTCGCGAAGCCGTTTTCGAAGTCGGCGTTGACGGGTAGATCGGTCGCGATGACGATGTCGCGCAGATGCGCCAGCACCGCGTCGCGCGACACGCTGTTGTCCGCATGACCGAGCGACCACGCGAGGCCGGAACTGGTGGTGGCGAGCGCCTTGAAACCAAGGCTTTGCAGATAGACCGCGCTGCCGGTATCCCACGGATTCGGCAACACGAAACAGCCCTGGTCGTGCAGCGCGCGGAAAGCCGCGCGCTTTTCAGCGATGGAGCGGGACATGAGCAACTCACGGTGGTGGGTGACCGATCTGAACGATCGGATTGCATTCATGGTAGCCGAGCTGCCCGGGTCACGCGCGGGCATGTCGCCCACTTTGCGCAGCTCGGACGTGACGCGCTAGCCGCCTTTCGCCGCGCCCGCGCAGTCCGCGATTTCATTCCATAGATGCAGTGCCGCATACGCGCGATACGGCCGCCAGTGGTCGGCCCGCGC
This sequence comes from Paraburkholderia sp., assembly GCF_028283785.1. Lineage (GTDB taxonomy): Bacteria > Pseudomonadota > Gammaproteobacteria > Burkholderiales > Burkholderiaceae > Paraburkholderia. The sequence goes on from NZ_JAPWKB010000006.1 coordinate 204,422, forward strand.
GCGCAGTGCGGCCTTGTTCGCCATCGACGGATCGCGCGCGACCAGCGCCTGCAGCAAGACCAGATCGGTGCCGGGCCATGCGTCGGCATCGCGCAACGCACGCATCGCCACGTATTCGACGGTCCACGGCCCGATGCCGGGCATCGCCAGCATCGCCGCGCGCAATGACGCGTGATCGACGTCCGGATCGTCGAGCGGCATCGCGCCGGTCGCCACTTCATGCGCAAAATTTTGCAGTGCAGCAATCCGCTTGCCGGGCATGCCGATCTTGTCGAGATCTGCGTGGGCGAGTGCGTCGGGTGTCGGAAAACGCCACGCGGTATCGGGATGCGGATGATCGGTGATCGGCAGACCTGCGCGTTGCACGAGGCGTCCGATGATCGTCGTCGCGCCCTTGACGCTGACCTGCTGACCAACGATCGCGCGTACCACGAGTTCGAAACCGGACCACGCGCCCGGCACGCGCAAGCCGGGCACCGCGCGCGTCAACGGCGCAAACCACGGATCGCGGGCGAGATGCGCGGCAATCGCGGGCGCGTCGGCTTGCAGATCGAACATGCGCGCGACATGCCGCCCGATCGCGGTGCCATGACGGCTCGCCGCGCCGTCGATCTGCACGACGACGCACGGTTTGCTGGCGTGCGGTTTGACGCTGATCGTGCCCGCATCGCCGGCCCATTCGATTGCGCGGATATACGCGCCGTCTTCGACGGTTTCGACGCCGGGCGTCGCGCGGCCGCTAAAGAAACGCAGCACGCGCGCACTGTCGTAAGGTTCGATGAAAGGCAGCAGCAGACGTTTGCGCGGCGCGACGGCGTTGTGTGTGGAAGCCATGTCGGCCGGTTGCGCATCGGTGCGCATCAGGTGGACGCCATCCGGCGTTACTCGCTGATCGCGACGCGATTCTTGCCGTCGCGTTTGGCGCGATACAGTCCGGCGTCGGCGGCTTCGATCAGGCTCGTCACGGGCGCGTCGAGCGTCGGCACGACCATCGCCGCGCCGATGCTGATGGTGACCCAACCGGTCCCCGACCCCGAATGCTCGATACCGAGCGCTTCGATCGCGAGGCGGATCTTTTCCGCGAGCAGACGCAAGCCGCCCGCCGACATGCCCGGCAACACCACCGCGAATTCCTCGCCGCCGAAACGCGCCGCGAGATCGGGCGTGCGGCCGAGGCAGGTCGCGACCGTATGCGCGATACGTTGCAGCACGACATCGCCGGCGACGTGACCGTAGGTGTCGTTGTAAGCCTTGAAATTATCGACGTCGATCATCAGGAAGCCGAGACCGGTCTGATCGCGCGTGCCGCGTCGCCACTCGGCCGCCAGATATTGATCCAGATAACGACGGTTCGACAGGCCCGTCAGGCCGTCCGAGTGCGTCAGCCGTTGCAGTTCCAGGTTGGTCGCGAGCAGTTGCTGCTGCGATTGACGCAGCGCCTGATAAGCCTCGTCGCGCTGCAACAGGTTCATATACGAGCGCGAGTGGTAGCGAATCCGCGCGATCAGTTCGAGCCGGTCCGGCAGTTTCACCAGATAGTCGTTGGCGCCGGCAGCGAACGCCGCGCTCTTGACCAGCGGCTCTTCCTTGGTGGACAGCACGATGATCGGAATATCGCGGGTGGCCGGGTTTTGCCGGTACAGACGAACCAGCGTGAGGCCGTCGGTGCCGGGCATCACGAGGTCTTGCAGGATCACGGTCGCGCGGGTCTGCTCGGCGCAGGCCACCGCTTCTTCCGGCGACGCGCAATAGTGGAAATCGACGCCTGCTTCACCGACCAGCGCGAGCCGCACCGCTTCACCGATGATGGCCTGATCGTCGACCAGCAACACCATGATCGGACACTCGGCCGCGGGCGGGTTGTTCAGGATCCGCGACAACGCCTGCTCGACCGCGTGGTCCGGCGCGTCGGCCGTGTCGATGCGCGACTCGGCGTGCTTCGGCGTCGAGGTGTCAAGTTCCGGGTTGTAAAGGTTCATGGTGTTCAACTGGGTGTCGGTGAAAGCATACGGTGCATGTTTGCGGTGCCCGTCGTCATGCCCGGGACGCTGCAGGTATCGCGGCAATCGCGGGTCGGGCGATGTCAAAGTCTTGTCATGGCGCGCCAAGCGCGACCACCAGCGCATCGGCGATGCGCGGCAGCGGCAGGATCGCGACCGCGGCATCGACGGCGGCGGCCGCTTTCGGCATGCCGTAGACCGCGCTGGTCGCCTGGTCTTGCGCGATCGTGTGATAGCCCTTCGTGCGCATCGCTTTCAGGCCGATCGCACCGTCGCGGCCCATGCCGGTCAGCAGCAATCCGATCGCGGGCGCGGTCCAGCGCGCCACCACGCTCTGAAAGAACACATCCACCGAAGGCCGGTACGGCGTATCGCGCGGCACGTCGGTATAGCCGAGCGCGTGGGCCGTTTTCAGATGCAGATGATCGTCGGTCGAGGCGAGCAGCACGATGCCCGCCTGCGGCCGGTCGCCCTCGCGCGACCCGCACCGGCAACGCCGATTGCTGGTTCAGCCAGTCGGCCATGCCGGGCGCGAATGCGGCATCGACGTGCTGGACGATCACGATAGCGGCGGCAAAATGCTTCGGCAAGCCCGCGAGCAGCGTCGCCAGCGCGGCCGGGCCGCCCGCCGACGCGCCGATCGCCACCAGCGGCGTCGCGCGATCGGGCGGGCGCGGGCGGCGGCGCGGCGGGCGTCACCCGCTGCGGCGTGCGCTCCCGCACCAGCGCGCCGATCCGGTCGATCTTCGCGAACAGCATCGCGATGCCTTTCGCGGCGTCGGGACCGGCGAGCGCGGGCGTATCGACCGCGTCGAGCGCGCCTGCGCCCATCGCTTCGTACACGCGCCACGCGTTCGCGCCGACATCGACCGTCACGACCAGGATCGCGCACGGCGCGCGCTCCATGATCCGGCGGGTCGCCTCGATCCCGTCCACGTTCGGCATCACCAGGTCCATCAACACGACATCGGCCGCTGCACGCTGCAGAAGTCCAGCGCCTGCTGGCCGTCCTGCGCGACCCACAACACGTTATAGTCCGGCCGCGACGCGAGCGCACGGCGCAATGCTTCGACGGCAAGCGGTACAACGTTGACGATGCCGATTTTCATACGTGCCTCATTCGTCTTTTTACCCGCTCGGGTTGACGCGGGATCTGCGTGGTTTACGCGCGCCCGGCGCGCGTCTGCCCGGATTCGCGTGCTAGTCGAACGCGCCGCCGATCAGGTCGCGCACCGCATCGAGTAGCGCTGCGTCCTGGAAACTGCCTTTTGCCAGATAATAATCCGCGCCGGCGTCGAGACCCGCGCGACGATCTTCCTCGCGGTCTTTATACGACACGATCATCACCGCCATCAGACTGCAATTGCGGATCGCGCTTGATCAGCGTGACCAGTTCGATGCCGTCCATGCGCGGCATGTCGATATCCGTAATCACCAGATCGAAACGCTCGCTGCGCACCGCGTTCCAGCCATCCATCCCATCCACGGCGATCGTCACGTCGTAACCGCGCGTGGCCAGCAGCTTGCGTTCGAGTTCGCGCACGGTCAGCGAATCGTCGACCACCAGCACCCGCCGCGCCGCGCGTTTGGCCGCCTGGGTCGCGCCGCGTTCGGTGTGACGCAGATCGCCCGCCGCGATCAGTTTTTCGACCGAGCGCAGCCAGTCGTCCACGTCGGCGATCAACACCGGGTCGCCGTTTTCCATCAGCGCGCCGGATGGTGATGTTGCGCACTTTGCCCAGGCGCGGATCGAGCGGTTGCATCACGAGCATCCGTTCGCCGAGAAAGCGGTCCACCACCACGCCGAAGGTCTGCGTGCCTTCGCCGATCACCATCAGGCTCACGGTATCGTCCTCGAAGGTGGGCGGCGCGGTGTCGAGAATCTGATGCGCGGTGACGACGCCGATCCGCCGTCCGTCGAACGCGACGTGCTGATGTCCTTCGAGCAGTTCGATGTCGGCGCGATGCACGTGCAGCGTGCGATTCACGTGCGCGAGCGGCATCGCGTAAGGCTCGCCCGCCACTTCGACCAGCAGGCTGCGAATCACGGACAGCGTCAGCGGCAACTGCAATTGCACGCGCATGCCGAGACCGGCTTCGTGCGAAATCCGCGCGGTGCCGCGGACCCGCTTGACGATATCGTGGACCGCGTCGAGACCGACGCCGCGTCCCGACACGTCGGTCACGCGGTCGCGCAACGAGAAGCCCGGAAGGAACAGGAATTCGAGCAGTTCGGTCTCGGACAGACGCGCGGCGGTGTCGGCGCTGGCCAGTTGCTTTTTGACGATCGAGCTGCGCAAACCGTCGAGATCGACGCCCGCGCCGTCGTCGGATACGGTGATCAGCAGATTGCCGGCCGTATGGCGCACGTCGAGCGTGACCGTGCCCTCTTCCGGCTTGCCGCGCGCGAGCCGCACGGCGGGCGCTTCGATGCCGTGATCGATGGCGTTGCGCAGCATATGGCCGAGCGGCGCTTCGAGCAGATCGAGAATGTCGCGGTCCACCCCGGTCGATTCGCCGACCAGTTGCCAGTGCACTTTCTTGCCGAGCGAACGCGCGACGTCGCGCACCATCCGCGCAAGTCCGCCGCCGCCGTCGCCGAACGGACGCATCCGGCAGCGCAGCGCGGCGTCGTACAGTTGCTGCGACAGATGCGTCGAACGCAGATCGAAGTTTTCGAGTTCGGTCAGACGCTGGCCGATCAGCGATCGCGATTCAGTCGCGACGCGGCGCAATCCGTCGAGCGCGGCTTGCGCGCGCGGATCGAGACGCGTATCTGCGAGCGCTTCCTGCAAGCGGTCGAGCGCGTGCGTGCTGTCGCGCTGCACGCGGCGAATCCGCTGCATCGATTGCGCGAACGGTTTCAGCCAGCGCGATTCGACCAGCGATGCGCCCGAAAGCGACAGCAGCCGGTCGAGATTGTCGGCGCGCACGCGCAGCATCCGGTCGGGCGTGGCGGGCTGATGGGTCGGGCTGGCGGGGACGTTGGCCGGGACGTGGCCGACAGGCGGCGGTTTCGGCGTCGGCAGCGGGCTCGACAAGGGAGGCGACGACGGGCTCGATGACGGGCTCGATGACGGCGGCGCGGACACGGACGCAGACGCCGCTGGCGCCTCGGCGCGCAACGCATCCGCGAGACGGTTGAACGCGTCTTCGTCGGGCGATGAATTCGACTGCGTCGGCTGCGTCGGCACTGGCGGCGCAGCGTGTGCCGCCTGTGTTGCATCGGGCGGGTTCGGCGGCGTGGGATTCAGACGCAGTCCCGCCAGCGTGGCATGCGTGTCCGACGCGTGATGCGGCGACACCCCATCCATCCGGCGCTGCAATGCGGCGACGCACGCGCTGACTTCGGCGCGGGCGGCATCGTTGTCGTGATCGCCGACGCGGCCGATCAGATCGACCGCGCGCAGCAGTTCGTCGATCCACGCACGGCGTCGAGCAGCGCGCGGCCTTCCTGCGCGGCGACGAAGCCATCTTCCATCGCATGCGCGAGCGACACGCCGACCTGCACGCCGACGATCCGCGCCGCGCCCTTGAGCGAATGCGCGGCGCGCATGCACGCTTCGAGCGCAGCGGCATCGCGCGGCGTGCGTTCGAGCGCGAGCAGGCCGTCGTTCAGCACGCGCGCCTGCGTGCGCACCTCTTCGCGGAACAGATCGATCAGTGATGGGCGTCCGGAATCCGGGGTCATCCAAGGCTCCGGTTCAGGGTGTCGAACAGGCAGTCGGCGTCGAGCAGGCCGACCGTGACGCCGCGCCAGGCGCAATCGCGCGCGTGCGCCGCGCGGCGGTTTCCGATAGCGTCGCGGGCGGCGGCTGGAAACCGGCGATCGCGAGACGATGCACGCCGTCCACCTGACGCACCGGCAGCACCGCATGTTCGTCGCCGCGCGCGACCACCAGCAGGCGCGGGCTGACCGCGCCGGTCGTTCCGGTCATTCGTGTCGCGCGATTCCGCTTCGCGGGCTCGAAACCGAGCAGCAACGCCAGCGACAGACACACGAGCACCTCGCCCTGCACGTTGACGATCCCCAGCACCGCGCGATGCTTGCGATGCGGCAACGTATGGATCGGGCGCACCGGCACGATCCGCTGAAGCACGTGCGTCGGCAGCGCCAGCCATTCGTCGTCGATCCGGAACACGACGAACGATTCCGTCGCGCCTTGTCCTTCGGGACGCAGATGGCGGCTTGGCGCGATTTCGTGGCGCGGCAACTGCACATCCGGAATCGGACGTTCGAGCAGCTTCGCGGCGGCCGTTTCGAAAACCGGGCAGTTCAGGCAGCGCACGTAGTCGGCGAGGCGTTCAGGGCACGAGCTGCCGCTATGCTACGCCGATGCGGTTCCAGCAATCGTCGATGATCGTCACGGGCGCGTCGTTCACGTCGTGCTCCGTTTAGAACCAGCGATCCGCGCGTTGCATCAGCAGCCGCGCGCCGTGACGGTCGCCCTCGAGTTCGAGCAGCGCGGCGAGGTGCGTGAGCACTTCCGTGTGCTGCGGATCGAGGTACAGCGCACGGCGATATTGCGTGCGCGCCTGCGCCGCGTCGCCTCGCGCGTCGGCGAGCATGCCGAGCAGATAGAACGCATCCGGGTCCGGTTCGTGATGTTTCAGATGCGTCTCGACGACCGCGAGCGCTTCGTCCAGTCGTCCGGCGTCGGCGAGCGAACGCGCGGCGTGCAGCGGGTTCGCCGTCACCGTGCCGACGGCGGGCAAGGCCGACGCGGACAGCGCAGCGGGCGCGGCGACGAAAGCGGGCGGGCGGGTGGTGAATGCCGGCATTGGCGGGCGGCGTCGGACGAAATGGCACGCGACGCCGCGAACGTCGGCGCTGGCGTCGCTGCGAACGGGTAGGTGAGCGCCAGCGCGGCGGCTTGCGCGACCGGCGCGGGCGCAACCGACTGCGCGGCGCACGCGTCGGCGTCGTTGGGCGTCGCGCGATGGAACGCGAATGCGAGCGGAATTTTCGCGGACTGCATGCCGTAGCGCATCAGCAAGCCGGTTTCGGCCGGACCGACGAACAGCGTGCCGCGCTCGTCGAGCACGTTGTCGAGCGCGCGCAGTGCCGTGTGCTGGGTAGCGCGGTCGAAATAGATCAGCAGATTGCGGCAGAACACGAAGTCGTAGACCCCGAGCGCCGCCGCATCGAGTTGCATCAGGTTCGCGCGCGAGGGCCGACACGTGCAGCGCTTCCCAGTAATCGGCGAGCGTTGCGTCGGCGTGACCGTCGGCGAACCAGTCGGCGGCGCGCTGATCGACCGCACGTTCGATCGCGTGATCGCCCAACGACGCGGCATCGAGTCCGACCGTCCGGTGCAGCAGCTCGGTGAAGCGCCGGTACGCGTTCATGCGTGCGTCTCCGGAAACAGCAATGCTTTCACGTCGTCCGTCAGCAGTTGGTCGATCTTGACCCATTGCACGATGCCGTCCGCGTGGTTGGCGACCGGGCCGAGAAAGCGGGCGTGCGGCGTGTCGATGCCGGTTTCGTGAAATGCGCCGGCATCCAGCCGGACTTTGCAGCGTCGCGCCTTCGAGGATCACGGCGAGCACGCGGAAATCGTGGCTGGCGCGGCGAGCGGGCGGATACTGCACCAGCACCATCCGGGTGGACATGATGGCGGCGGCGCGGGACGGCCGAGCGTCAGTGCCGGCAGATCGATCACCGGCAGCGGCGTGCCCTCGTGGTCGATCACGCCCGCGACCCACGACGGCGCGCCGGGAATCGACTTCGGCGGCGTGTCGCGCGCAAGCGGCAACATGCGCTCGACCTGCGATGCGTCGATCACATAGCGGTCGGTGTCGAGCGTGAACAGGACGAACAGCATCGCTTACGCGCGCGGCGGATGGGTGACCGCGAGCGCCGGGCCGTCGTGGCTCACGTCAACACCTTTGAAGCGCGACACGCCGGTCCGCAGACTGTTCGCCACGTGCGTCAGGTCGTCGATCGCCAGGGTCGGATTGCCGCAGCGATTCGACGGTCTGCTGCGCGGCCTCAGACAGTTGCGACAGAGCCTGGCTGATCTGCTCCGCGCCGGTGGCCTCGGCCTGCATGCCTTCGTTGACCGATCGAAACCGGGGGGCGAGCGCCTGCACCTGCTGGATGATCTGCGTCAGATGCCCGCCGACGTGTTGCACTTCGAGGATACCGCGCCGTACCTCCTCGGCGAATTTGTCCATGCCCATCACGCTGGCCGACACCGCCGACTGGATTTCCTTGACCATCTGCTCGATGCGGTGACAGAGGTGGTCACCTGGATGCGCCGATTTCTGCACCTGTCCAACCAGCATGGCCAGCCCGTCGGTCATCCGGTTGAAGCCGTTTTCGAGCGCGCCGATTTCGTCGTTGCGGTTCAGTTGAAGGCGCTGCGTCAGATCGCCGGTGCGCATCACATCGACCACTTCGAGCACGCGCGCCATCGGCGTAGACGGCGCGCAACAGCCAGTAACCGGCCATCGCGGCGACCGCCGCGGCGATCATCAGCGCGATGACCAGCACGACTCGCGTGTCTCGACCGAACTGCGGATGCGGTCGGCGGCTTCGTCGGCGTAACCCTTGTTGTTATCGACCAGCTGCATCGACAGGCGGCCGGTTTCCAGATCGGGGTGATTTGCGCGTTGAAGATTCGCGCGGCGTCGTCTTTCGACGTCGGCAGCACGTTCAGCAAAGTGGCCTGTGCGGGCAGATACAGCGCGCGCTGCTGCTTGAAGTCGTTGAACAGATCGCGGTCGGCGGTCTGGAAGATCGTCGAGCCGTAATCGTTCAGCAGTTTTTCGAGCGTGTTCTGGGTTTCGACCAGACGTGCGCTGTCGCGTTTGACCGAAGCCGGATCGCTATCGACATAGATCAGTCGCTGGGTGACGGTGTAGTTCTCGAACCACGCCGCGCGCATCGCGGTCGTTGGCCGAGGCCCGGCACGGAGTCTTGCTGCTGACCTTCGCGTCGCGGCCGATGCCGCCCAGCTGAAACAGGGTAATCGCCGCCATCGTCAGCATCACGACCAGAACGGTCCCGAAGCTGTAAAGAATCCGTTTCCGGATGGTCAGTTGTTTCACGCGCGCCTCTAGGCTTTTCTGCTTTGTGTCGAGGAACATCCCGCAGACCGTGTCGGGGAAATGGCGTGAACCCCCCGAACCCGCCAAGCTCATCGGAATTGTCTGATAGATGCTTGCGCGGAATTTTACATTGA
>NZ_JAPWKB010000007.1 GCF_028283785.1 Paraburkholderia sp.
TCACTATGACCTGCTTTCGCACCCTGCTCGACTTGTCGGTCTCGCAGTTAAGCACGCTTATGCCATTGCACTATCAGCACGATTTCAAACCCCACCTAGCGTACCTTCGTACTCCTCCGTTACACTTTGGGAGGAGACCGCCCCAGTCAAACTGCCTACCATGCACTGTCCCCGATCCGGATTACGGACCAAGGTTAGAACCTCAAACAAACCAAAACGGTGGTATTTCAAGGACGGCTCCACGCAGACTGGCGTCCACGCTTCATAGCCTCCCACCTATCCTACACAGATCGGTTCAAAGTCCAATGCTGGGCTTACAGTGAAGGTTCGGTGGGGTCTTTCCAGTCTAGCCGCGGGGAGATTGCATCATCACAAACACTTCAACTTCGCTGAGTCTCGGGAGGAGACACGGTGGCCATCGTTACGCCATTCGTGCAGGCCGGAACTTACCCGACAAGGAATTTCGCTACCTTAGGACCGTTATAGTTACGGCCGCCGTTTTACCGGGACTTCAATCAAGAGCTGCAGATCATCATTTAATCTTCCGGCACCGGGCAGGCGTCACACCCCTATACGTCCACTTTCGTGTTTGCAGAGTGCTGTGTTTTTATTAAACAGTCGCAGCCACCAGTTTATTGCAACCCCTTCACCCTCCTGGCGCAGGCCAGTCAAGCTACAGGGGCGTACCTTATCCCGAAGTTACGGTACCAATTTGCCGAGTTCCTTCTCCCGAGTTCTCTCAAGCGCCTTAGAATACTCATCTCGCCCACCTGTGTCGGTTTGCGGTACGGTCTTGTTAAACTGAAGCTTAGAGGCTTTTTCTTGGAACCACTTCCAGTTGCTTCTTCACCTAGGTGAATGGCCTCACACCCTTGAATTCCGCGCCCGGATTTGCCTAAGCGCCTTCTCCAATGCAAGGACCGGGACTTCCAACACCCGGACAACCTTCCGCGATCCGTCCCCCCATCGCATTTCACACTGGTACAGGAATATTGACCTGTTTCCCATCAGCTACGCATTTCTGCCTCGCCTTAGGGGCCGACTCACCCTGCGCCGATGAACGTTGCGCAGGAAACCTTTTGGCTTACGGCGAGGGGACTTTTCACCCCCTTTATCGCTACTCATGTCAGCATTCGCACTTCCGATACCTCCAGCGCACTTTTCAATGCACCTTCGCAGGCTTACGGAACGCTCTCCCACCATGCACATAAATGTGCATCCGCAGCTTCGGTATATTGCTTAGCCCCGTTACATCTTCCGCGCAGGACGACTCGATCAGTGAGCTATTACGCTTTCTTTAAAGGGGGGCTGCTTCTAAGCCAACCTCCTGACTGTTTTAGCCTTCCCACTTCGTTTCCCACTTAGCAATATTTGGGGACCTTAGCTGGCGGTCTGGGTTGTTTCCCTCTTGACACCGGACGTTAGCACCCGATGTCTGTCTCCCGTGATTGCACTCTTCGGTATTCGGAGTTTGCTATGGCGAAGTAATCCGCAATAGACCCCCCAACCATGACAGTGCTCTACCCCCGAAGGTGAGACACGAGGCACTACCTAAATAGTTTTTCGGGAGAGAACCAGCTATTTCCCCCAGGTTTGTTTAGTCTTTCACCCCTATCCACAGCTCATCCCCTAACTTTTCAACGTTAGTGGGTTCGGTCCTCCAGTACGTGTTACCGCACCTTCAACCTGGCCATGGATAGATCACTTGGTTTCGGGTCTACGCCCAGCAACTGAACGCCCTATTCGGACTCGCTTTCGCTACGCCTGCCTTAATCAGTTAAGCTTGCCACTGAATGTAAGTCGCTGACCCATTATACAAAAGGTACGCAGTCACCCCACAAGGAGGCTCCTACTGTTTGTATGCATGCGGTTTCAGGATCTATTTCACTCCCCTCCCGGGGTTCTTTTCGCCTTTCCCTCACGGTACTGGTTCACTATCGGTCGATCACGAGTATTTAGCCTTGGAGGATGGTCCCCCCATCTTCAGACAGGATTTCACGTGTCCCGCCCTACTTGTCGTACACCTAGTTCTTCCTCGCTGTTTTCGTCTACAGGGCTATCACCTGCTATGGCCGCACTTTCCAGAGCGTTCAACTAACAATGAAGATAAAGAGTACAGGCTGGTCCCATTTCGCTCGCCACTACTCTGGGAATCTCGGTTGATTTCTTTTCCTGCGGTTACTTAGATGTTTCAGTTCACCGCGTTCGCTTCGCATGACCTATGTATTCAGTCATGGATACTCCATTCGGAGTGGGTTTCCCCATTCGGACATCTACGGATCAAAGCTCGTTTGCCAGCTCCCCGTAGCTTTTCGCAGGCTACCGCGTCCTTCATCGCCTGTGATCGCCAAGGCATCCACCACATGCACTTGTTCGCTTGACCCTATAACGGGTGTGTCTCTGGCCGTCTTCACTGGGAAGACCGCGCGAGCCACATCGTTACAGGTTGAGTATTCGTGTTGCGCCGTATTCCAAGGCAATCTTTCGATCACCTTTTCATACATTGATACAATCACAACCCTGATTCACCTACTCGGCCACCCATCTCTAGATGTCCTTTCGAGAATCTCTTTACTACTTCTTCCTGATTGTTAAAGAACGACAGCCGATAATGCGGTTGCTATAACCGCCTATCTCTACTCACTGGCTCAATCGCCAATGCTTGTTTCACTGAACCGCCAGCACGTTTAAATGCCTGCGCCAGATAAACCAGCATTGAAGATTGGTGGAGGATGACGGGATCGAACCGACGACCCCCTGCTTGCAAAGCAGGTGCTCTCCCAGCTGAGCTAATCCCCCAGTCACATACATCACCCAGGGCAACTTCGCCGATCAGCCACACCAGACAAGACATTGGTGGGTCTGGATGGATTCGAACCATCGACCCCCGCCTTATCAAGACGGTGCTCTAACCGACTGAGCTACAGACCCCTGAGTCTGTCTTTCAAATTCACAGCCGATAAGCGTGAGCGCTCAACTTTGATGCTGAAGCTCTGGAAAGGAGGTGATCCAGCCGCACCTTCCGATACGGCTACCTTGTTACGACTTCACCCCAGTCATGAATCCCACCGTGGTAAGCGCCCTCCTTGCGGTTAGGCTACCTACTTCTGGTGAAACCCACTCCCATGGTGTGACGGGCGGTGTGTACAAGACCCGGGAACGTATTCACCGCGGCATGCTGATCCGCGATTACTAGCGATTCCAGCTTCACGCACTCGAGTTGCAGAGTGCGATCCGGACTACGATCGGTTTTCTGGGATTGGCTCCCCCTCGCGGGTTGGCGACCCTCTGTTCCGACCATTGTATGACGTGTGAAGCCCTACCCATAAGGGCCATGAGGACTTGACGTCATCCCCACCTTCCTCCGGTTTGTCACCGGCAGTCTCCCTAGAGTGCTCTTGCGTAGCAACTAGGGACAAGGGTTGCGCTCGTTGCGGGACTTAACCCAACATCTCACGACACGAGCTGACGACAGCCATGCAGCACCTGTGTTACGGCTCCCTTTCGGGCACCCCGACCTCTCAGCCAGGTTCCGTACATGTCAAGGGTAGGTAAGGTTTTTCGCGTTGCATCGAATTAATCCACATCATCCACCGCTTGTGCGGGTCCCCGTCAATTCCTTTGAGTTTTAATCTTGCGACCGTACTCCCCAGGCGGTCAACTTCACGCGTTAGCTACGTTACTAAGGAAATGAATCCCCAACAACTAGTTGACATCGTTTAGGGCGTGGACTACCAGGGTATCTAATCCTGTTTGCTCCCCACGCTTTCGTGCATGAGCGTCAGTATTGGCCCAGGGGCTGCCTTCGCCATCGGTATTCCTCCACATCTCTACGCATTTCACTGCTACACGTGGAATTCTACCCCCCTCTGCCATACTCTAGCCCGCCAGTCACAAATGCAGTTCCCAGGTTAAGCCCGGGGATTTCACATCTGTCTTAGCGGACCGCCTGCGCACGCTTTACGCCCAGTAATTCCGATTAACGCTTGCACCCTACGTATTACCGCGGCTGCTGGCACGTAGTTAGCCGGTGCTTATTCTTCCGGTACCGTCATCCCACCCAGGTATTAACCAGATGGTTTTCTTTCCGGACAAAAGTGCTTTACAACCCGAAGGCCTTCTTCACACACGCGGCATTGCTGGATCAGGCTTGCGCCCATTGTCCAAAATTCCCCACTGCTGCCTCCCGTAGGAGTCTGGGCCGTGTCTCAGTCCCAGTGTGGCTGGTCGTCCTCTCAGACCAGCTACAGATCGTCGCCTTGGTAGGCCTTTACCCCACCAACTAGCTAATCTGCCATCGGCCGCCCCTTGAGCGCGAGGTCCGAAGATCCCCCCTTCCTCAGTAGAGCGTATGCGGTATTAATCCGGCTTTCGCCGGGCTATCCCCCACTCCAGGACACGTTCCGATGTATTACTCACCCGTTCGCCACTCGCCACCAGGATTACTCCCGTGCTGCCGTTCGACTTGCATGTGTAAGGCATGCCGCCAGCGTTCAATCTGAGCCAGGATCAAACTCTTCAGTTCAAACCTGTTACTGTTTTTCGGTTCCGTTAAGAACCGGTCGCTCACTCAACGTACTGACGAATGATCCAGCCATCTTGCGACGGCCAAACCTTCCTTTCATTACTGTGTGAGACTTGATACTTTCGCTTTTACGCCAGACTCCGAAGAACCGGCCAGCGTCGCCATCAAGCGCCCACACTTATCGACTGTTAATTTTTAAAGATCAATTCGCGTCACTCGCAGTCGCCGCACTTCAAACTACCCGGCACCGCTTCGTTCTGCGTCGCTGCATCTGCAGCAGAGAAACGAGATTATGAAGAACTTTCGCTACAGCGTCAACAGGTTTTTTAACTTCGCCACCCGCTGACACCGCCGGAAACCCTCGCCCCTAAAGGCTCTCCCGCTTCCCGCGCTTCCTACCGAAAGCGCGAAAGACCGGGATTCTAGCGATGCATCCCGGCCGAAGCAAGCGTTATTTCCGCAATCGTTCAACGATGCTTGAAAACCGGTTTGCGCTTCTCCAGAAACGCGGCCATGCCTTCCTTCTGATCTTCAGTGGCGAACAACGAATGGAACAACCGGCGTTCGAAATGGACGCCTTCGGCTAGCGTTGTTTCGTATGCCGCGTTGACCGACTCCTTCACCATCATCACGGCCGGCAGCGGGAATTCCGAGATCGTCGTTGCCGCAGCAATTGCTTCGTCGAGTAACGACGCCGCCGGGATCACCCGCGACACGAGACCCGCACGCTCAGCTTCATCCGCGTCCATGAATCTTGCCGTGAGACACATATCCATCGCTTTCGCCTTGGATACTGCGCGCGGCAGACGTTGCGTGCCGCCCGCCCCAGGCATTACGCCGAGCTTGATCTCCGGCTGACCGAACTTTGCCGTGTCGGCGGCGAGGATGATGTCGCACATCATCGCCAGCTCGCAACCGCCACCCAACGCGAATCCCGCGACCGCCGCAATGATCGGCTTGCGGATCGTGCGGACCGTCTCCCAGTTCCGGGTGATGTAGTCGCCCTTGTACACATCCATATAGGTATACGTCGCCATCATCCCGATGTCGGCGCCCGCGGCGAACGCTTTCTCGCTTCCGGTAATCACGATCGCGCCGATCCCTTCATCAGCGTCGAACGCGCGGAGCGCCACGCCGAGTTCGTCCATCAACGCATCGTTCAACGCATTCAGCGCCTTCGGACGATTCAACGTCACCAGCCCAACCCGCCCCCGCGTCTCTACCAGAATGTTCTCGTACGTCATGCCGCCTCCAAAGATTCTCAGGTTGTAAGAGCGCGCGAAAACGCTTCGCGCCACCGTCTCAATAATGCTAACATTCACCAACCAACCGGTCGGTTAATTATTCGGCCAGATCCCTCTAACGCTCAGCACGCCTTTTCGCCATGACCCATCCTCTATTTGCGAAGCACGAAGACACGCTGCAAAAAGCACTTTCCGCCATTGAGACTCGCGGCTACTGGAGCCCGTTCTCCGAAATGCCCAGTCCGAAAGTGTACGGTGAAACAGCGAGCGCCGATGGCGAGGCCGCGTTCAAGGCGCTGCTGAACTCGACCTTCGAACTGGACCAGCCGTCGACGGGCGAAACCGTCGGTTCGGAAGTGTCGCCGTTCGGCTTTCCGCTCGGCATTCGCTACCCGAAAGCCGCGCCGGACGCGTTGATCGCAGCCGCAGCCGTCGCCCAACGCGACTGGCGCGCCGCCGGTCCGCAAGCATGGGTCGGCGTCAGTCTCGAAATCCTGGCGCGCGTGAATCGCGCCAGCTTCGAGATCGGCTACAGCGTGATGCACACCACAGGCCAGGCTTTCATGATGGCGTTCCAGGCCGGCGGCCCGCACGCCCAGGACCGCGCCCTCGAAGCAGTCGTCTACGCATGGGATCAACTGCGCCGCATTCCGTCTGAGGCTCACTGGGAAAAACCTCAAGGCAAAAACCCGCCGCTCGCAATGCAAAAGCGCTTCACCGTCGTGCCGCGCGGAACTGGGCTGGTACTCGGTTGCTGCACTTTCCCGACATGGAACGGCTACCCCGGCCTGTTCGCCGATCTCGCAACCGGCAATACCGTCATCGTCAAGCCGCATCCGGGCGCAATCCTGCCGCTGGCGCTGACCGTCCGCATTGCCCGTGACGTGTTGCGCGAAGCTGGATTCGATTCGAACGTCGTCACCTTGCTCGCGACGGACCCGAACGACGGCCCGCTCGTCCAGGACCTCGCGCTGCGTCCCGAGATCAAGCTGATCGATTTCACCGGCAGCACGCAAAACGGCACCTGGCTCGAACGCAATGCGCATCAGGCTCAAGTCTTCACCGAAAAAGCAGGCGTCAATCAGATTGTGATCGACTCGGTGGACGACATTAAGGCCGCTGCCCGCAACATTGCCTTCTCGCTCACGTTGTATTCGGGCCAAATGTGCACCGCGCCGCAAAACATCTACGTGCCCCGCCACGGCATCCGCACGTCCGAAGGCACGCTGGGCTTCGACGCGGTTGCTCAGGCCATCGCCACAGCCGTGCAGAAACTCGTCGGCGATCCCGCGCGCGCAGTCGAACTGCTCGGCGCAATCCAGAACGATGGCGTCGAACACCGCATTGCCGACGCCCGCAAGCTCGGCACGGTGCTGGCCGACAGCGTCGCGCTCGACCATCCGGCGTTCGCCGGCGCTCGCGTGCGCACGCCGCTCGTTCTTCAACTCGATGCAACCCAAGACGCTGCGCAACTCACCAAGGAATGGTTCGGCCCGATCTCGTTCGTGATCGCAACCGACTCGACCGCGCAGTCGCTCGATCTGGCCGGGTCGATTGCCGCCGAACACGGCGCACTTACGCTGTCCGTCTACAGCGCGGACGACGCTGTGATCGAAGCCGCACACGAAGCGTCGATTCGTGGCGGCGTCGCGCTGTCCATCAATCTGACGGGCGCGGTATTCGTCAATCAGTCCGCCGCGTTCTCCGACTATCACGGCACGGGCGCCAACCCCGCAGCCAACGCGGCGCTCGCCGACGCCGCCTTCGTCGCGAATCGATTCCGCGTTGTTCAAAGCCGGGTCCATGTTGAACCGAAAGCCGCGCCAGTGGCAGTCGGCTGAACGGCATAGGACAGTGCGCGCGGCCTATGCCGTTTGGCCGAATAGACCGGCCCGCGCACGCCAACTAACATGATTGAAAGCTTGAATTGAAGCCAGCCGGCGAGGCCCCACTCGCCGTCTCGTCAACCGTAGAGATTCTCATGAACGACGCCTTCGACGCTTACATTTGCGACGCGATCCGCACTCCCTTCGGCCGTTACGGCGGCGCCCTGAAAGACGTCCGCGCCGACGATCTCGGCGCCGTGCCCATCAAGGCGCTGATCGAACGTAATCCCGGCGTCGACTGGCAAGCACTCGACGACGTCATCTACGGTTGCGCGAACCAGGCCGGAGAAGACAACCGCAACGTCGCGCGCATGTCGGCGTTGCTGGCCGGTCTGCCTGTTCAGGCACCCGGCGCGACGATCAACCGTTTGTGCGGTTCGGGAATGGACGCCGTCGGCACGGCCGCGCGCGCGATCAAGGCGGGTGAAGCGCGCCTGATGATCGCGGGCGGCGTCGAAAGCATGACGCGTGCACCGTTCGTGATGGGTAAAGCGTCCAGCGCGTTTTCGCGTCAGGCTGATATTTACGACACCACGATCGGCTGGCGTTTCGTCAATGCGCTGATGAAGCGCGACTACGGCGTGGATTCGATGCCGGAAACGGCGGAAAACGTCGCGGTTCAATTCAACGTGAGCCGCACCGATCAGGACGCGTTCGCGATGCGTAGCCAGCAAAAAGCGGCAGCCGCGCAAAAGAACGGCACGCTCGCAGCAGAAATTGTCGCGGTCGACATTGCGCAGAAGAAAGGCGATCCGGTCCGCGTCACGCTCGACGAGCATCCGCGCGAAACCTCGCTGGAATCGCTCGGCAAACTCAAGGGCGTGGTTCGGCCGGACGGCAGTGTGACGGCGGGCAATGCGTCCGGCGTCAACGACGGCGCGTGCGCGCTGTTGCTCGCGAATCAGGCCGCCGCCGACCAATACGGTTTGCGTCGCCGGGCGCGCGTGATCGGCATGGCGACAGCCGGCGTCGAGCCGCGCATCATGGGTATCGGCCCCGCGCCCGCCACTCAAAAGCTGCTGAAGCAATTGAACATGTCGCTGGCGCAATTCGACGTGATCGAATTGAATGAAGCATTCGCGTCGCAAGGACTCGCCGTGATGCGCACGCTCGGTTTGCGCGACGACGATCCGCGCGTCAATCCGAACGGCGGCGCTATCGCGCTCGGTCATCCGCTCGGCGCATCGGGCGCCCGGCTGATTACGACAGCGCTTTACCAGCTCGAACGCACGAACGGACGTTTCGCGCTGTGCACGATGTGTATCGGCGTTGGTCAGGGCATTGCGCTGGCGATCGAACGCATCTGAGAACACATCAGAAAACGCATCGGAAAGCATATAAAAAAGCGCTGCCAAAGCGCTGACGCAGCAGGCCCCTGAACCATGCATCTGACGCACGTTTCCGACAAAGCGGAAGCGCGCGCATCGAGACTGACAGGAGACACGCATGACATACGAAGCGATCCGACTCGAGTTCGATACGTCGAGTCACGTCGCCACCTTGACGCTGAATCGCCCTGACAAGCTCAACAGCTTCACGCGCAAGATGCACCGGGAACTCGGCGCCGCGCTGGACGAAGTCAAGGCATCCGGCGCGCGGGCGCTGATCCTGACCGGCGCCGGTCGTGGGTTTTGCGCGGGGCAAGACCTCGCCGACCTCGATTTCACACCTGGCGCGATGACCGATCTCGGCGGTTTGATCGATGAGTATTTCAATCCGCTGATTCGTCGATTGCAGGATTTTCCGATGCCGGTGATTGCCGCCGTCAACGGAACGGCCGCCGGTGCCGGCGCCAATCTCGCGATGGCATGCGACCTCGTGATCGCGGCACGCTCGGCGAGTTTCATTCAGGCGTTCGTCAAGATCGGCCTCGTGCCGGATTCGGGCGGCACGTGGTTTCTGCCGCGCCGCGTCGGCATGGCGCGCGCGCTAGGGCTAGCGCTGACCGGCGACAAACTCGGCGCGGAGAAAGCAGAAAGCTGGGGGCTGGTGTGGCAAGTCGTCGATGACGCCGAACTGCTGGCAGCCGCAACGAAACTTGCAACCCAGTTCGCGCAAATGCCGACTCGCGCGATCGTCGAAACGCGTCTGGCGCTGCGCGCGGGCGCCACTAACACGCTCGACCAGCAACTCGATCTGGAACGCGACCGTCAACGCGAACTCGGCGCGTCGCACGATTACGCGGAAGGCGTGCAGGCGTTTATCGAAAAACGCGCGCCGCGCTTCGAGGGCCGTTGATATGTCGACACAAGCGAATCCATCTAGCGAGATTGCCACGATGACACCCGACGAACTCGCGCGCGCCACCGCCGACGCTATGTACGCCTCCGATGCCTGCAGCAAGGCGCTCGGCATCGAACTGCTCGAAGTGCGTGCTGGCTATGCGCGTTTGCGCATGGCCGTCCGCGAAGACTTCCTCAACGGTCACAAGATCTGTCACGGCGGCCTGATTTTCACGCTCGCCGACTCGACCTTCGCGTTCGCGTGCAACAGCTACAACATCAACACCGTCGCTTCCGGTTGCTCGATCGAATTCCTGCGCCCGGTTCATGCAGACGACGCGTTGACCGCCGAAGCCGTCGAGCAGGTGTCGAGCGGCCGCACCGGCATCTACGACATTCGCGTCACGAATCGCGCGGGCGAAACGGTTGCTATGTTCAGAGGGAAATCGGCGCAGATCAAAGGCAACCTCGTTCCGGTTCAAAGTTAGCGCGCAGTACGGCGTGTCGTTCTTGCGCCGCGCCGGTCGCACCCACATTTACCAGGCACAGATCATTCTTAAGAAGTAAGGAGACACCCGATGAACACCTCGCTCCCACTCGATGCAATTGAAAAAGCGAGTCGCGACGAACTCGCCGCATTGCAGATCGAGCGGCTGAAATGGTCGCTGAAGCACGCTTACGAGAACTCGCCGGTCTATCGCCGCAAGTTCGACGAAGCGGGCGTTCATCCGGACGAAGTCAAGACGCTGGCCGACCTTGCGCGTTTTCCGTTCACCACCAAGAAAGATCTGCGCGACAACTATCCGTTCGGGATGTTCGCCGTCCCGCAGGAACAGGTGTCGCGCATTCACGCATCGTCCGGCACGACCGGCAAGCCCACCGTGGTCGGCTACACCGCGCGCGACATCGACACTTGGGCCAACCTCGTCGCACGATCGATCCGCGCGGCCGGTGCAAAGCGCGGCGACAAGGTGCATGTGAGCTACGGCTACGGCCTGTTCACCGGCGGCCTCGGTGCGCACTATGGTGCGGAGCGCGCCGGCCTGACCGTGATTCCGTTCGGCGGCGGTCAGACTGAAAAGCAGGTGCAACTGATCCAGGACTTCCGTCCCGACATCATCATGGTGACGCCGAGCTACATGCTGTCGATCGCCGACGAACTCGAACGTCAAGGCATCGACCCGGTGCAATGTTCGCTGCGACTCGGTATTTTCGGCGCGGAGCCGTGGACCAATGACATGCGCTCCGCAATCGAGAAGCGCATGGGCATCGACGCAGTCGATATTTACGGCCTGTCGGAAGTGATGGGCCCGGGCGTGGCGTGCGAATGCGTCGAAACGAAAGACGGCCCGACCATCTGGGAAGACCATTTCTATCCGGAAATCATCGATCCCGAAACCGGCGAAGTGCTGCCTGACGGCGAACTCGGCGAACTGGTCTTCACGTCGCTGACGAAAGAAGCGCTGCCGATCATCCGTTATCGCACTCGCGATCTGACGCGGCTGCTGCCGGGCACCGCGCGCACGATGCGGCGGATGGAAAAGATCACCGGCCGTTCCGACGACATGATGATCGTGCGCGGGGTGAACGTGTTTCCGACGCAAATCGAGGAACTGCTGCTGAAACAGCACGCGCTCGCGCCGCATTATCAGATCGTGCTGACGAAGGAAGGGCCGCTGGACGTGCTCACGCTGAATGTCGAGCCGTGTCCGGAAACCGCGCCGGATACCGGTGCGTTGACGACGGCAAAGCAGGCGCTGGCCTACGACATCAAGGCACTGATCGGCGTAACCGCAACGGTGAATGTGCTTGGGGTGAACGGCATCGAGCGTTCGGTCGGAAAGGCGCGTCGCGTCGTGGACAAGCGCTCGGCGTAAGGCCGCACGCTGGAAGGTGAACGGGCGTTGTCTGCTGTTCGACAGCAGGCAACGTCCGTGATTCGCTGGTTTCCCGGCGGATTTGGCGATCTGGCCGACCGACTTGGTCGGCCCGCAAAAGACAGCAACAAACGCTCAGGAGTTCGGCAGCAGCAGCCACATCCGGCCGCCCTGCTTCATCTTGCCGGCCAGGTCGCCGGCTTCATCGCCCAAACCCCAGAAGTAATCGGCGCGCACGCCGCCCTTGATCGCCGAACCGGTGTCCTGTGCGAATACCAGACGGTTCATCGGGGCGTTGGTCAGCGGGCGCGTGGTCTGCAGGAAGACCGGCGTGCCGAGCGGGATCGACGACGGATCGACGGCGATCGACCGCTCCGGCGTCAACGGCACGCCCAATGCGCCGATCGGACCGTCGGAATCGCCGGTGGGCAAGGCTTCGGTTGCCGGCATCTCACGAAAAAACACGAAGCGCGGGTTCGTATCCAGCAGACCGTCGACGCGCGACGGATTCGCCTTCGCCCACGCCTTGATGCCTTGCATCGTCGCCTGCGCGGGCGTCAGTTCGCCACGGTCGAGCAACCAGCGGCCGATCGACCGGTACGGCTGATTGTTCGTGCCGCCGAAACCCACGCGCATCACGCTACCGTCTTCCATCACGACACGTCCCGAACCCTGCACCTGCAGAAAGAACGCCTCGATCGGATCGTCGACCCACACGAGTTCGTTGCCGTTCAACGCGCCCGAACGCTCCAGTTGGGCTCGCGACGGCAATGCCGAGCCCGCCCGATAGCCCTCGGGCCAGCGATACAGCGCAGTCTGATAGACGCCGTGACGCGTGCGCGAACCGCGCAACAGCGGCTCGTAATAGCCGGTCACCAGACCGTCGAGCGTGCCGTCGGTATTCGAGAACTGGAAAGGCGTGAAGTAGGTTTCGAAGAAGGTGCGCGCGCCGGCCATGTCCAGATCGTCGATTCGCGCGGCCGCTGCGCAGGCGCGCTGCCAGTTCGGCTGACGGCCAAGCCGCGTGCAGTTCTGACGCAATGCGGCCGTCGCACCGATCAGCGAGTCGTCCTGCCAGCCCGGCACCTGTTGCCAGCCCACCGCCGTGAGGCGCGTCGCAGCAATCTGTCCGGGCACGATCGCCGCGCCGGTAGGCGGTTGAACCGGATGGCGAATCGCCCCGCCGCCGCCGCACGAAGCCAGCATTACCGCAACCGACAACGCCCCGAGCCAGCCCGCGACGTCGCGGACAATACGCATACAATGTTCGTTCTTGATGGAAACCGCCATGTCTGATCTGTTCGACGAATACCCAATGCTTATCTTCGCGCTGGAGTCGCTCCTGGCGCTGTCCCTGCTGATCTTCATCGTGGTCTGGACTACATCCGGCAAGAAGAAAGCGGCGCAACAAGGCGCCGCGCGCGACAAACACCGTCAAGGCAGCTGACAGACCGCGCGGTGCGGCGACGGTTCAATCGCGCCGCAACCGGTTCCGTTTGTTCCGCACCCTGGCGGGTTACGCGCGCCGCGCCCGCCCGATGCTATGCGTGCATCGGCGCAGCATCAATGCAACGTGCGCGGCATCTGCAACACGAATTCCGCCACCGGCGCGTCGAAGCGCTCGCCGTCTTCGGCGACGCAAAAATACGCGCCGCGCATCGTGCCGACCGGCGTGGCGATCACCGCCCAACTCGTATATTCGAACTGCTCGCCCGGCTTGAGCAACGGCTGATGACCGACCACGCCGAGCCCTTTCACTTCCTGCACGACGTCGTCGCTGTCGGTAATGACCCAATGACGCGCAATCAGTTGCGCAGGCACCTGTCCGCTGTTGCGGATTGTCAGCGTGTAAGCGAATGCGTACTGACGACGCTCCGGATCTGACTCGTCGGGCAGGTAATGCACCTGCGACGCTACGCTGAATTCGTACTGGCTCATCCTGATCCCGGTGCTGATACAAAGAAGGACAACGGCGCGACGCCCACTCATCGATGAGATCGCGGGCGCTGACGACGGCCCTGTGATGTCTCGCATTCTGCTTGATGCGGGTGTACCCCGCAACCGGCCTATCCCATCCGGCCGAGGGCTTTCGCCGTCACAGCCGACGCGCTCCGACGGTAAAATAACGGTTTCCGCCTACCCACCGTCCCCCGCCATGACCCCATTCCGCATCGCGCCCAGCATTCTCTCCGCCGACTTTTCGCGGCTCGGAGAAGAAGTCCGTAACGTGGTCGCCGCCGGCGCCGACTGGATCCACTTCGACGTGATGGACAACCATTACGTGCCGAACCTGACCATCGGGCCGCTCGTCTGCGAAGCGATCCGTCCGCACGTGAACGTGCCGATCGACGTGCATCTGATGGTGCGCCCGGTCGACCGCATCGTGCCCGACTTCGCCAAGGCCGGCGCGAACGTGATCAGCTTTCACCCGGAAGGCTCGGACCACATCGACCGCACGCTGTCGCTGATCCGCGATCACGGTTGCAAGGCGGGTCTGGTGTTCAATCCGGCTACGTCGTTGAACTACCTGGATCACGTGATGGACCGCGTCGATCTGGTGCTGATCATGTCGGTGAATCCGGGTTTCGGCGGCCAGTCGTTCATTCCCGAAGCGCTCAACAAGCTGCGCGAAGCACGCGCGCGTATCGACGCGTACAAGGAAAAGACCGGCCGTGAGATTCACCTCGAAGTCGACGGTGGGGTGAAAATCGACAACATCGCAGAAATCGCGGCGGCCGGCGCGGATACCTTCGTCGCAGGTTCTGCGGTGTTCGGCCATCCGGATTACAAGGCGGTGATCGACCAGATGCGCGGCAAACTGGCTACCAGCGAACACTAAGCCCTCTCAACCCGACGCGGACCACAGCATGAACGACCACGCTGCCACACCCGATCAGCCGAATCACCCGGACCAGCCTTCCTGGCCGGCGCCCACGTTCAGCGGCCCGCGTCTGGAAGCGGCGATCATCGACCTCGACGGCACGATGATCGACACCGCCGACGACTTCACCGTCGGGCTGAACGGCATGCTGGCCCAGCTCGACGCCGACGAAACCTCCCGCGAAGAGGTGATCAACTACGTCGGCAAGGGCTCGGAGCATCTGATCCGCAGCGTGCTCGCGCCGCGCTTCGACGCGCAGCAGGCGCAAGACCGTTTCGACGAAGCGTTCGCGCTGTACCAGCAGGAATACGCGAAGATCAACGGCATTCACGCGCGCCTGTTTCCTGAAGTCGAGGAAGGCCTGAAGGCGATGCGCGCGGCCGGGTTGCAACTGGCATGCGTGACCAACAAGCCGCACCGGTTCGCGGTGCAACTGCTCAAGCAATACGGATTGTTCGATTACTTCAGCGTCGTGCTCGGCGGCGACAGCCTGCCGAAGAAGAAGCCCGACCCGTTGCCGATGCTCACCGCGTGCGAAAAGCTGAACGTCGCGCCGGGCGCTGCAGTGGCAATCGGCGACTCGGAAAACGACGCGCTGGCAGGCCGCGCAGCGGGCATGGCGACCCTCACCGTACCCTACGGTTACAACCATGGGCAGTCTGTACAAAAAATCAAATCGGATGGTATAGTTGCCTCGCTGCTCGATGCCGCAAAGGCAATCGCAGCGCACCAATCACCGACTTAATACGTCCATCATCCTCATGTTTCTGAACAAAAAACGGAGTCTGAGCAGCATCGACCGGGGAGCCTGGCCCTGGCGTCGCTGGTCGCGCTAACCTCGCCTGAGGTGCGCTGAAGTTCGTCTTCAGCACCGTTTTTTGTTTCACTGCGCTCACGCGCCTTTCCCGCAAGTTTTCGCTGCGTCGGTTTATCCGGCTGCCGTACGTACTGTGCAGTATCGTCAGTACTTTCGTGCGCCTGACAACCCGCATGCGTTCGCGCGGAAAGCCCGCGCCGGTCCGTCCTACACGTGTCACAGTGACGCCAACCGGCAGCGCAATGCCCCGCTTTGTCCGACGCACGCTGCCGCCGGACCTCTCTACAGGATCGGAACATGACCGAACTCGAATTCCAGTCCCTCGCGAACGAGGGCTTCAATCGCATTCCGTTGATCGCCGAGGCGCTCGCCGACCTCGAAACGCCGCTGTCGCTATACCTGAAGCTCGCGCAACCGGAGCGCAACGGTGCGAACTCGTTCCTGCTGGAGTCGGTGGTGGGTGGCGAACGGTTCGGGCGCTACTCGTTCATCGGCCTGCCCGCGCACACGCTGCTCCGCACCAGCAACGGCGTGTCCGAAGTCGTGACGGACGGCAAGGTCGTCGAGACTCACGACGGCGATCCGCTCGAATTCATCCAGCAGTTCCAGGCGCGTTTCAAGGTTGCGCAGCGCCCCGGCCTGCCGCGTTTCGCGGGCGGTCTCGCCGGTTATTTCGGCTACGACGCCGTGCGTTATATCGAGAAAAAGCTCGCGCACAGCGCACCGAAAGACGATCTGAATCTGCCCGACATTCAATTGCTGCTGACCGAAGAAGTCGCGGTGATCGACAACCTGGCAGGCAAGCTCTATCTCGTGATCTACGCCGATCCGACCAAAGCCGAAGCCTATCCGCGCGCCAAACAACGTCTGCGTGAACTGAAGCAGCGTCTGCATAACACCGTTCAGCCGCCGGTAACGTCGGCGAGCGTGCGCACGGAAACCTATCGCGAGTTCGCCAAAGACGATTACCTCGCCGCCGTGCGCAAGGCGAAGGAATACATCGCGGCCGGCGAACTGATGCAGGTGCAGGTCGGCCAGCGGCTGACCAAGCCGTATCGCGACAATCCGCTGTCGCTGTATCGCGCGCTGCGTTCGCTGAATCCGTCGCCGTATATGTACTACTACAATTTCGGCGATTTCCACGTCGTCGGCGCATCGCCGGAAATTCTGGTGCGCCAGGAAAAGCGCGGCGAAGACCGGATCGTGACGATCCGTCCGCTGGCAGGCACGCGTCCGCGCGGCAACACGCCGGAACGCGACGCCGAACTCGCCACCGAACTGCTCAACGACCCGAAGGAAGTTGCCGAACACGTAATGCTGATCGACCTCGCGCGCAACGACGTGGGCCGCATCGCACAAATCGGCTCGGTGGACGTGACCGACAAGATGGTGATCGAAAAGTACTCGCACGTTCAGCACATCGTGAGTTCAGTCGAAGGCAAGCTGAAGCCGGGCATCACCAATTTCGACGTGCTGCGCGCCACCTTCCCGGCCGGCACGCTGTCGGGCGCGCCGAAGGTCCGCGCGATGGAACTGATCGACGAACTCGAACCGGTGAAGCGCGGCCTGTACGGCGGAGCAGTCGGATATCTGTCGTTCACCGGTGAGATGGATCTGGCCATCACGATCCGCACCGGCGTGATCCACAAGGGCAATCTGTATGTGCAAGCGGCAGCGGGCGTTGTCGCGGATTCGGTGCCCGAATCCGAATGGCAAGAAACCGAGAACAAGGCGCGCGCGGTGTTGCGCGCCGCCGAGCAGGTGCAAGACGGCCTCGATAGCGACTTCTGACCGGAGACAGACCATGCTGCTGATGATCGACAACTACGATTCGTTCACCTATAACCTGGTCCAGTACTTCGGCGAACTCGGCGAAGAAGTACGGACCTATCGCAACGACGAGATCACGCTCGACGACATCGCGAAGCTCAACCCCGAGCGCATCTGTCTGTCGCCGGGCCCGAGCAATCCGCAACACGCGGGCATCACGCTCGACGTGCTGCGCGAATTCGCCGGCAAAACGCCGATTCTCGGCGTCTGCCTTGGCCATCAGGCCATCGGCGAAGCGTTCGGCGGTCGCGTCGTGCGCGCGCAGACCATCATGCACGGCAAGGTCAGCCAGATCGAAACCGACTGCAAAGGCGTGTTCGCCGACCTGCCGAAGCATTTCACCGTGACGCGCTATCACTCGCTCGCCATCGAGCGCGAATCGCTGCCGGATTGCCTCGAGGTCACCGCCTGGACCGACGACGGCGAGATCATGGGCGTGCGTCATAAGGAACTGGCCGTCGAAGGCGTGCAGTTCCACCCCGAATCGATCCTGTCCGAACACGGTCACGCGCTGCTCGAAAACTTCGTCAAACAGTCGAAACTCGCGCGCGGCCAGACACCAAGCCAGCGCAACACCCGATGAGCGGAGCCGAAAAAATGTCCATTACACCGCACGAAGCGCTGCAACGCACCATCGAGCACCGCGAGATTTTCCACGACGAAATGCTGCACCTGATGCGGCTCATCATGCGCGGCGAGTTGTCGCCGGTGATGGCGGCGGCAATCATCACGGGGTTGCGCGTCAAGAAAGAAACCATCGGCGAGATCACCGCAGCCGCAACCGTGATGCGTGAATTCGCGCTGCATGTCGATGTGGAAGACAACTCGAATTTCGTCGACATCGTCGGCACCGGTGGCGACGGTTCGCACACGTTCAACATTTCCACGGCGACGATGTTCGTCACGGCGGCGGCCGGCGCGAAGGTCGCGAAACACGGCAATCGCGGCGTGTCGAGCAAATCGGGCAGCGCCGACGTGCTCGACGCACTCGGCGTGAATATCGACCTGAAGCCGGAGCAGGTGGCGGCGTCGATTGCCGAAACCGGCATGGGCTTCATGTTCGCGCCGAACCATCACCCGGCAATGAAAAACATCGCGGCGGTCCGACGCGAACTTGGCGTGCGCACCATCTTTAACATTCTCGGTCCGCTGACCAATCCGGCCGGCGCGCCGAATCAGCTGATGGGCGTGTTCCACGCCGACCTGGTCGGGATTCAGGTGCGCGTGATGCAGCGTCTCGGCGCAAAACACGTGCTGGTGGTGTACGGTAAAGACGGCATGGACGAAGTCTCGCTCGGCGCGGCAACGCTGGTCGGCGAGTTGCGCGACGGCGTGGTGCGCGAGTACGAGATTCATCCGGAAGACTTCGGCATGCAAATGGTGTCGAACCGTTCGCTGAAGGTCGAAGACGCGACCGAATCGAAGGCGATGCTGCTCGAAGCACTCGACAACACACCGGGCGTCGCGCGCGAAATCGTCGTGTTGAATGCGGGCACGGCGCTGTATTCGGCGAATGTCGCGACCTCGATCGCGCACGGCATCGAACTGGCGCGCGAATCGATCGCCAGCGGCCGCGCCCGCGCGAAAGTCGACGAACTCGTGCGCTTCACGCAGCAGTTCAAGCGCTGACGCCTGCTACCCATCTCTGTATCGGAAAACTTATGAGCGACATTCTCGACCGAATCATCGCGGTCAAGCGCGATGAAGTCCGCGCCGCCGAACTGAGCGCCCCGCTCGAAGAATTGCGCCTTCAGGCGTCCACCCGCGATCTGCGCGATTTCGTCGGCGCATTGCGCGCGAAGCACGCGGCCGGTCTCGCCGCGGTGATCTCCGAAGTGAAGAAAGCGAGTCCGTCGAAAGGCGTGCTGCGCGAGCACTTCGTTCCTGCCGAGATCGCCCGTTCGTATGCGCATCACGGCGCGGCGTGTCTGTCGGTACTGACCGACGTGCAATTTTTCCAGGGCAGCGTCGCGTATCTCGAAGAAGCGCGCGCGGCCTGCGACCTGCCTGTGATCCGCAAGGATTTCATCGTCGATCCGTATCAGATCGTCGAAGCGCGCGCGATGGGCGCCGACGCTATCTTGCTGATCGCCGCCGCGCTCGAAACGCCGGAGATGCAGGAATTCGAAGCGCTCGCGCATTCGCTCGGACTCGCGGTGCTGGTCGAAGTGCATGACAGCCACGAACTGCAAGAAGCGCTGACGCTGAAAACGCCGCTCGATCGGCATCAACAACCGCAACCTGCGCACGTTCGAAACGTCAATCGAAACGACCATCGGGATGCTCGATGCGATTCCCGACGACCGCATCGTCGTCACCGAATCCGGCATTCTGTCGCGCGCGGACGTCGAACGCTTGCGCGCGAAAGACGTGCATACGTTCCTCGTCGGCGAAGCGTTCATGCGCGCGGACGAACCGGGCGTTGAACTCGCACGGATGTTCTTCTGATGGCGATCGAAAAGGAAATCAAGCTGGCTTTGCCGCTCGGCGACGTCGGCCGCGCGAGCGCGTGGTTTATCGCGCGTGCAGGCGAACAAGGGCATTCCATCGCCCTCGCCAATCTCTATTTCGACACGCCGCAACTGCAACTGGCCCGTTCCAGATCGGCGCTGCGTCTGCGTCACACGCCGGACGGCTGGTTGCAGACGTACAAGACGGTGGGCACGTCGAACGGCGGTCTGCATAACCGTCACGAATGGGAAATGCCGGTCGCGGGCGAAGCGCTGGAGATCGGCGCGTTGCTGCGCGCCTGCGACGATCCGGCCGCCGCCGACGCGTTGCGCGAGGCCGCGCCCGACCTGATCGAACTGTTCAGCACCAATTTCACGCGCACGCTGTGGACCGTCACCGTCGACGGCGCGACGATCGAAGCCGCGATCGACCAGGGCGACGTGCTCGCCGACGTCAACGGGGAATCGCGCCGCACGCCGATCTGCGAAGTCGAACTCGAACTGAAATCGGGCGACGAAGCCGCGCTGCACACGCTGGCGGCGGAACTGCGCGCCGCATTGCCGGACGTCAAACCTGACGACATCAGCAAGGCACAACGCGGCTACATGCTGCGCGAGGCTTGACGATGGCGTCTTCCGCTTCCCGTTCCCGCGCGAAATCGCCGCAAGCGTCGCTGTTCGACGACCCGGCCGCGAACGCCGACACTGCCAAAGCCGCACTCGTGACGGCAACGCCATCCGATATCACCGCGCCCCACTCGCTCGACAGCCAGTTCGACGCATTGCCGCCGGCCTGGCGCGCGCATCTGCGCCCGTTCACGGATAGCGACGCCTACGCGCCGTTGTGCCGTTTCGTCGACGGCGAGCGCGCTGCCGGCAAAACCGTCTATCCCGCCGATGTGTTTCGCGCGCTGCGCCTCACCAGCCCCGACGACGTGAAAGTGGTGATTCTCGGCCAGGACCCGTATCACGGCGAAGATCGCGGCACGCCGCAGGCGCATGGCCTCGCGTTTTCGGTGCCGCCGTCGGTGCGTCCGCCGCCGTCGCTGCGCAATATTTTCAAGGAAATCGCCGCGAGTCTCGGCTACGAACCGCCGCGTCACGGCTGTCTCGACGCGTGGGCGAAGCAAGGCGTGCTACTGCTCAACACCGTGCTGACGGTCGAGCAGAACGCGGCGGCAAGTCACGCGAAACGCGGCTGGGAACAGTGCACCGATACCTTGATCCGCGAACTCGCCGCGCGTCACGACGGGCTCGTGTTCATGCTGTGGGGCGCGCATGCGCAGGCCAAGCGGGCGTTGCTCGGCGGCAAGTCGCACTACGTGCTGGAAGCGCCGCATCCATCGCCGTTGTCGGCGCATCGCGGCTTTCTCGGTTGCGGGCACTTCGCCATGGCCAATGCGTATCTGACCACGCATGATCGTCAGCCGATCGACTGGCGTTTGCCGGAAGAAGCGCAGATGCTGGCCTGATCGTCGATCGCGGGCGTCCGACGCCCGATCCGCAAACAGCGGTAAAAACAAAAACGCCACGAAGTTCACACTTCGTGGCGTTTTTGTTTTCAACCGGCTGGCCGCGACGACAGCGGCCGACCCGGCGAACCGGGCCGCGATACTCAGGCTGCGGCGATGGCTTCGCGTGCGCTTGCCAGTGCTGCGTTGGCGGCGTCCGGGCCCATGGCGAGGCCTTCGGCGAAGATGAAGTTCACGTCGGTCATGCCGAGGAAGCCGAGGAACGTCGTCAGGTACGGCGTCTGGCTATCGGCCGGCGTGCCGACGAACTTGCCGCCGCGAGCCGACACGACGAACACCTTCTTGCCCGTGACCAGACCTTCGGGGCCGTTCGCACCGTACTTGAACGTGATGCCAGCGCGAGCGATGAAGTCGAAGTACGTCTTCAGTTGCGACGAGATACCGAAGTTGTACAGCGGCGCGGCGATCACGATGGTGTCGGCGGCTTGCAGTTCGGCGATCAGCGCTTCGCTGCGTGCAGCGATTTCGTTCTGTTCCGGCGTGCGTTGGTCGCCCGGCGTGAAGAACGCGCCGAGGATCGCGTCGTCCAGGTGGGGCAGCGGCTCAGCCTGCAGATTACGGACGACGACTTGCGCGCCCGGATTCGATTGTTGCAGCTTGGCGGTCAGCTCGTTGGCGAGCATCGTCGAATTTGCACCTTGCGAGCGGGCGGCCGAGTTGATTTGCAGAATCGTGGTCATGGTTGACTCCAGAGTTGGGGCGCGCTGTGTTTTGCGCGAGTGGAGCCATTGTGTTTTTTTACACGCGACTGAAAAAGGGGTGCCGCGGCGAAGGATTGTTGCAACGGTAGAACAATCGACCGTCGAAATCGCGGATTTAAGCGAAGAAGGCCCGCCGAAAAGGCGTACGGCCCGCTTGCGCGGGCCGTAGACGGTGTTTCAGCGAGCCGATCCGGCCCGAACAAAACGATCAGTTCGTCAGCCAGCGCGCGCGCCAGTTGCGTGCGGCTGCGCGCCCGTCGGACACCGTCAGCGTGTAGCGCGACGTTTCCGGGCCGTCCAGTTTGACTTGCGAAACGCGCAGTTCATCGCGACGGAACGCATGCACTTCGACCTTCGCGCCCGGCACATAGCGCGACAACAGCGTATCGAGATTCGAGCCGTTGACGCGCAACCCGTCGATGGCGATCAGCACGTCGCCCGCCGACAGACCCGCTTTCTGCGCGGCGCTGCCGTCGTGCACTGCCGCCAGCGTGCAATCCGCGCCGCCGCGCACGCGCGCGCCGAGCGACGGCTTGCCGCTCTTGTCCGCTTCCGGCGCGAGCGCGATGCCCGCAGGCTGAAGCAGTTCTTCGAGCGGAATGTCGCGGGTGCCGTGGACTCCATGCGTGAACACGGCGCTCAGATCCACGCCGGTTGCTTCGGTGAACAGCGCCTCGACTTCGTCTTCAGCGATGCCGACCGGCTTGCCGCGATAGAAATCGCGGCCGAAGCGCTGCCACAGCAAACGCATCACGTCGTCGAGCGACTTGCGGTTGCCGGTGCTGGCGCGAATCGTCAGATCGAACGCGAGCGCGACCAGCGAGCCTTTCGTGTAATAGCTGACGATCGCGTTCGGCGCGTTTTCGTCCTGACGGTAGTACTTGACCCACGCGTCGAACGAGCTTTCCGCGACGGTCTGCTTCAACCGGCCGCTGCCGCGCTGCACGCCCGCCACCACCTTGCCGAGCAAGCCGAAATAGTCGTCCTGCGAGATCAGGCCGCTGCGCACCAGCATCAGGTCGTCGTAGTACGACGTGAAACCTTCGAACAGCCACAGCAGCGACGTATAGTTTTCCTGCGTCAGATCGTACGGCGCAAACGCGGCGGGCTTGATCCGCTTGACGTTCCACGTGTGGAAGTACTCGTGGCTGCACAAACCGAGGTACGTACGATAACCGTCGGTGGTTTGCGGACGGCCCATGACGGGCAGATCGGCACGATTGCAGATCAGCGCGGTCGACGCGCGATGCTCGAGGCCGCCGTAACCATCGCCGACCGCTTGCGTCATGAAGACATAGCGATCGACCGGCGCCTTCTTCGACTTCGGTTCGAACAGCGCGATTTGCGCTTCGCAGACCCGCTTCAGATCCGCGGCGAGACGCGGCATATCCAGCGACGTCACGCGTCCGGCGATCACGATATCGTGCGGCATGCCGTGCGCGTCGAACGTGGTTAACGCGAATTCGCCGAGCGTCACCGGATGATCGATCAGTTCGTCGTAGTTCGCTGCTTCATACGCGCCGAAACCATAGCGCTTCGTGCCACGCGATTCGCGCAACGCGGTCGCGACGCGCCAGCCGCGATAAGCCGGACCGGCAGGCTTTTGAATCTCCACTTCGCACGGCGCGTCTTCGTGGCCGGCCACGGACAGAAACACGCTCGTGCCGTTGAAGAAGCCGGTGGTGTCGTCGAGATGCGCGGCGCGCACCGACATGTCCCACGCGTAGACCTCGTAGCGCAGCGTCAGCGAACCGGTGACGGGCGCGGCCTGCCACGCGTGCTTGTCGGTTTTCTGCACGCGCACCTTGCGTCCGGCTTCGTTGAACGCGCGCAGCGTGACGATGTTGCGCGCGAACTCGCGGATCATGTAACTGCCCGGAATCCACACCGGCAGCATGAAACGCTGACCGGCCGGATCGGGATTCTCGACCGTGACGGTGACTTCGAAAAGATGGGCGGCGGGTTGCTTCGGAACGATGGTGTAGCGGATCGGCTTCATCGGGACGTGTATGAGTTTTTCGGAGCCTGAAACGGCAGGAGGCGCACAAAGCGCCTCCCGTTTGATCTGAGTGCGACCTTAGTGCACCGACGACAGTTCCTTGTCGAGGCGGTCGGCGGGCACGGCGCCCGGCAGACGGCGGCCATCGGCGAGGAACACGGTAGGCGTGCCTTCGACGTTCATCGCGTGGCCGAGCGCCAGGTTCTTGTCGAGCGCGGCGGTGTCGCAGGTGCCGGCCGCGGTCGGCGCGCGGTGGTCGACCATCCACGATTCCCACGCCTTCGCGCGATCGGTCGAGCACCAGATCGACTTCGACTTCGCGGTCGAATCCGGCGACAGAACCGGGTACAGGAACGTGTACACGGTGACGTTATCGATCGACTTCAGCGTGGTTTCGAGCTGTTTGCAATACGGGCAGTTCGGATCGGAGAACACCGCGATCTTGCGGCTGCCGTTGCCCTTGACCACCTTCACCGCGTTCGCGAACGGCAAGCTCGCGAAGTCGATCTTGTTGGTTTCGGACAGACGCGCGTCGGTCAGATTCTGGCGGGTCTTGGTATCGACGATATCGCCGAGCACGACGTAGTCGCCGGTCGGGTCGCTGTACAGAATCTGGCTGCCCATGTTGACTTCATACAGACCGGCGATCGGCGACTTCGTGATGCTTTTGATCGACGATGCGCCGAGGCGCGCTTCGAGCGTCGATTTCAGTTTGTCGGTGGTTTGATCGGCCTGCGCGGTGCACGCGAGTGTCATGGTCATCGCTGCCGCGACGGTGGCGAGTCGGAGAAGCTTTTTCATGCTGGAATTCCTGGTTCGGGCTGATTGCGGCGCGCGTCGCGAAGGGCGCTGTCTGTGCCGACGCTTTCGCGGAGTGACTGGATTGCCGTGTTTTCCGTCTGCTTCGGCGTGACTTTTGTCAGACAGGCGCGCTTCGTAATCCGTTCATGATACCTGCTCGACAGCCGGTTGATTCGCGGCCGCGCGCGAACGCCCGGCGCGCGTTCAGCCGAATTCAGCCAAGCGCCGCCGACACCAGCCAGCGCTTCAGCAGCGGTTGCGCGCCGACCATCGCCATGCCGGTATTGCGGACGATCCGCGCCAACGGACCGGGCACGGAAAACAGCTTTTGCAAACCATCCGTGGCGAGCATCAGCGCGCGAATATCCTCGCGACGCGAGCGCTCATAACGACGCAGCAGCACGGTATCGCCGAGGTCGCGGAACGCTTCCTTGCCCGCGACCGTTTCGGCCAGCGCAGCGACGTCGCGCAGACCGAGATTCATGCCCTGGCCCGCCAGCGGATGAATCAGATGCGCGGCATCGCCGACCAGCGCGACGCGCGGCGCGACCAGCCGGTCCACCGTTTGCAGCGCGAGCGGGAAACCTTGCGCGGGCGTCACGCATTCGAGCGCGCCGAACTGGCCGAGCGTCACGCGTTCGACTTCGGCGGCCAGTTGCGCGGGATCGAGCGCGAGCAGTGTGTCCGCGTGTTCGGTGCGCGCCGACCAGACCAGCGACACATGACCGTCGGGCATCGGCAGCAATGCGACGATTTCGCCGTCCTTGAACCATTGCCACGCGGTTTCGCCGTGCGGACGCTCGGCCTTGAAATTCGCGACCACGCCGGTCTGCCGATATTCGGTACGCGTCATCGTCGAGCCGATTTGCGCGCGAACCCACGAATGCGCGCCATCGGCGCCGACCACCAGATCCGCATCGACCACGACGCCGTTCGCCAGACCGACGCTCGCGCCGGACGCTTGGACGTCGAGCGATTGCGCGCGCGTGTCGAACCAGCTGAGGTTGGGCTGGAACCGTAACGCGGCGTCGAGCGCCCGCTCGATCACCGACGATTCGACGATCCACGCCAGTTGCGGCACCGACGCCTGAAACGCCGAGAAGTGCAGTTCGGCGTGCGCGTCGCCGAACACGCGCATGTCGTAGACCGGCCCGAGGCGGTTCAGATCGAGCGCCTGCCAGACCCGCAAGCGCTCCAGCAGCGCCTGCGAACTCGCCGACAGCGCATAGACGCGCGCGTCGAACGTGGCGCCGGGCGGCAGCGGCGCACAGGGTTGCGCGAGCAGCGCCACGCGCTTGCCGCCTTGGGTCAGCGCGAGCGCCGCGGTCTTGCCGACGAGCCCGCCGCCGATCACGGCGACATCGAAAGTCTGGTGTTGAGCGTTCATGCGCGCATTATAGCCGTGGGTCACAGCGGGGCCGGATCGACGCGGACACGCTATTTGACGGTGCTTTGATGCGCGTCGTGCGGGGCGGCCGGGCGACCCCACCCGATGATTTTGCGACACGGCGACCGGCGCTGTGCCGCGCGACACGGGTTGCCGGTCGATTGACGAGATAAGCGTCGCGCAAAGCGGCTGCCGGACAGGGTTACAATTACGCTTTTCGGCGATTCCGGTCGCCTCCTGAATTTCTAGAGACACTCCATGAGCCTCAAATGCGGCATCGTCGGCCTGCCTAACGTCGGCAAGTCCACCCTGTTCAATGCGCTGACCAAGGCGGGCATCGCCGCCGAAAACTATCCGTTCTGCACGATCGAGCCGAATGTCGGCATCGTCGAAGTGCCGGACGCGCGGCTGACGGCGCTGGCCGAAATCGTCAAACCGGAACGCATCCTGCCGGCCGTCGTCGAGTTCGTCGACATCGCCGGTCTGGTGGCGGGCGCGAGCAAGGGCGAAGGGCTGGGCAACCAGTTTCTTGCGAACATCCGCGAAACCGACGCGATCACGCACGTCGTGCGCTGCTTCGACGACGAGAACGTGATCCACGTCGCGGGCAAGGTCGATCCGCTGTCGGACATCGAAGTCATCAATACCGAACTCGCGCTGGCCGACCTCGCCACGGTCGAAAAGTCGCTGACGCGCTATTCGAAGGCAGCGAAATCGGGCAACGACAAGGAAGCGGGCAAGCTGGCCGCCGTCCTCGAAAAGGTCCGCGCGCAACTCGACCAGGCCAAGCCGGTCCGTGCGCTGGATCTGTCGGATGAAGAAATCGTGCTGTTGAAGCCGTTCTGCCTGATCACCGCGAAGCCGACGATGTACGTCGCCAACGTGAAGGAAGACGGCTTCGAGAACAATCCGTATCTCGACGCCGTGCGCGCGTTCGCCGACGCGGAAGGCGCGCCGGTCGTGGCAGTCTGCGCGGCCATCGAAGCCGAAATCGCCGACCTCGACGACGCCGACAAGGAAGTGTTCCTCGCCGACCTCGGCATGCAGGAGCCTGGCCTGAACCGCGTGATCCGCGCCGGTTTCAAGCTGCTCGGCCTGCATACGTACTTCACGGCGGGCGTGAAGGAAGTGCGCGCGTGGACCATCCACATCGGCGACACCGCACCGCAAGCGGCAGGCGTGATCCACACCGACTTCGAGCGCGGCTTCATCCGTGCGCAGACGATCAGCTTCAACGACTACGTCACGTACAAGGGCGAGCAAGGCGCGAAGGAAGCCGGCAAGATGCGTGCGGAAGGCAAGGAATACGTCGTCCACGACGGCGACGTGCTGAACTTCCTGTTCAACGTCTAAGCGGGCTCAGTGGGCTCAGCGCGTTGAAATGCGCTTTGAAGGTTTGACGAAAATGCCGGGGCGATGCCCCGGCATTTTTTTTGAGCGAGATATCGGCTCAAAAACAATAACCCCTCACCCGCCCACCTCGCACCGCAACGGCAACGCCGCGCGGCGCACCGCCGTCATCTTCTGCGGCGAATCCGCCAGCACAGCATCGATACCGAGGCACGCCGCGCGCCGGTAATCCGCTGCGTCGTTGACCGCGATCGCGACAATGTGCACGTCCGGATGCCGTCGGAAACAGGCCACCGTTTCCGGCGTCCACAGCGTCGCGTTGACGCCGGACTGGCCTTCGCCCAGCGTGAACTTCTCGACCACCGTGACCGCGCGGTGCATCTCGAACGCCGCCGACGTGCCCGACGCGGGCGGCTCCACGCATCCCTCATTCAGCAGCACGCGCACGAGACGCGTGCGCGTGGCGTCGCGCGATTCGAACAGCCTCGCCTGCGGATATGCCGCGAACGCGCGCTGATAATCCGCCTCGGTCGAGTACAGCGTGACGCGCGACCACGCGTTTTCTTCCGTCAACACCTGCGCGACCGCTGCGGCCTGCGGTTCCGCAGGCAACGCCTTCATATCGAGAATCACCGGAATGCTGGCGGGGATCGCGCGCAACGCGTCCCGCAGCCTGGGAATCCCGACCGGATGCGCCCGATACGGATACGCATCGCCGCCCGCCGGGCCATTCGCCGAACCGCCCGAACCTCCCGCATCGGCCGCACGCCGGAACGTCCATCCGGCGTTGACCTGCGCAAGCTCCGCCGCGCTGCGCGCCGACACCGGACCGCTCGCATCGGTGAGAGCCGACAGATCGGTCGGTCGATACAACACCGGCACGCCGTCGCCGCTCAACTGAACCGTCAGCCACACGACATCCGCGCGATTCGCCAACGCAAGGCGGATCGCTTCGAGCGTGTTTTCCGGCGCGTCGCCGGTGCCGCCGCGATGCGCGACGATCTTCGGCAACGCTGCCGTTTGCGCATCGTCCGGGATCTCCGGACCGCCCTGCATGCCCCCGCAACCCGTGATGACCGTCGCGATCATCGCGACGCCGCACATCCAACCGACCGACCTGAATCCAGCCACCATCGCGTCTGCCATCCCTGTTTGAAAAGTTAAAGGCGTCCAACGTGTTCGCGTCCGGCAAAACCCGCACACCGGGCGCTTCTGTTTCAGTTTCTGTGACACCAATGTTAAATTGCGGCTCTTGACGCGCCGACGACCGCCGCCACCGATCCCGCAATGCGCCACGCATTGCCCACGTGTGCATTGCCTGACACGTATGTAAGGCCACCGACGTCAGATCGTCATCGAACACAACTAGAATCGCGCGGCCCTCACCGGCCGTATCGCCGACGAGCACGTCGGCGATCAGCCGGAGCACCGCGCCCCTTCCGTCAGGAGACATTCGATGCATTGCAAGCCGCTTTTCCGTTCGCTTTCCGTCGCTGCGCTGCTCGGCGCCGGCATCTGCCAGAGCGCGCACGCCGCGACCGAAATCCAGTTCTGGCATGCAATGGAAGCCGCGCTCGGCGAACGCCTGAACGTGATCGCAAACGACTTCAACGCATCGCAAAGCGACTACAAGATCGTTCCGGTCTTCAAAGGCACCTACGACCAGACGCTGGCCGCCGGTATCGCCGCGTACCGCAGCGGCAACGCGCCCGCCATTCTGCAGGTCTATGAAGTCGGCACCGCGACAATGATGCAGGCGAAGAAAGCGGTGATCCCGGTCTCCGACGTGTTCAAGCAGGCCGGCCTGCCGCTCGACGAAAAAGCGTTCGTGCCGACCATCGCCAGCTACTACAGCGACGCGAAGACCAACCATCTGATCTCGATGCCGTTCAACAGCTCGACGCCGGTGCTGTACTACAACAAGGACGCGTTCAAGAAAGCCGGCCTCGACCCGAACCAGCCGCCCAAAACCTGGGCCGAACTGCAGATCGACGCGCAGAAGCTGAAGGCATCGGGCATGGCGTGCGGCTACTCGTCCGGCTGGCAAAGCTGGATCCAGCTCGAAAACTACAGCGCGTGGCACGGTGCGCCGTTCGCGACGAAGAACAACGGCTTCGACGGCGCCGACGCGCAACTCGAATTCAACAAGCCTTTGCAGATCGCGCACATCCAGTTCCTGCAAAACATGGTGAAGGACGGCACCTTCACCTACGCCGGCCGCAAGGATGAACCGGTGTCGAAGTTCTATAGCGGCGACTGCGGGATCATCACCAATTCGTCGGGCTCGCTCGCCACCATCAAGAAGTTCGCGAAGTTCAGCTTCGGCACGGGGATGATGCCTTACGACGCCAGCGTGAAGGGTGCGCCGCAGAACGCGATCATCGGCGGGGCGAGCCTGTGGGTCCTGTCGGGCAAGGATCCGGCCGTCTACAAGGGTGTCGCGACATTCCTGGCATACCTTTCGTCGGCGCCCGTCGCGGCGAAGTGGCATCAGGACACGGGCTATCTGCCCATCACGACCGCCGCGTATCAGCTGACGCAGAAGCAAGGCTTCTACGAGAAAAACCCGGGCAGCGACACAGCCATCAAACAGATGCTGAACAAACCGCCGCTGCCGTACACGAAGGGCTTGCGGCTCGGCAACATGCCGCAGATCCGCACCGTGATCGACGAAGAACTCGAACAGGTCTGGACGCAACAGAAGTCGCCGAAAGACGCACTGGATTCGTCGGTGACACGCGGCAACGAGCTGCTGCGCCGCTTCGAAAAAGCCGGAAGCTGAGCACGGCATGACCGACAAGCGCTCCCGGTTCGGCACCAGCCTGCTGCCCTATCTGCTGGTCGCACCGCAACTCGCGATCACGCTGCTGTTCTTTCTGTGGCCGGCCGGTGAAGCGCTGTGGCAATCCACGCAGACGCAGGACGCGTTCGGCACGTCGAGCGAGTTCGTCGGTCTGGCGAACTTCAAGCAGCTTTTCACCGATCCGCTCTATCTGTCGTCGTTCAATACGACGATCGTCTTCTGCCTGCTGGTCACGGTGTCGGGTCTCGCGATCGCGCTGTTGCTCGCGGTCTGCGCGGACCGCGTGACGCGCGGCGCGAAAACCTATCAGACGCTGCTGATCTGGCCGTACGCGGTCGCGCCGGCGATTGCGGCGGTGCTGTGGTCGTTCCTGTTCAATCCGAGCATCGGCCTCGTCACGTTCGCGCTCGGCAAGCTCGGGATCGTCTGGAATCACGCGCTGAATCCCGGCCAGGCCATGTTTCTCGTCGTGCTTGCGTCGGTGTGGAAACAGGTCAGCTACAACTTCCTGTTTTTCTACGCCGGTCTGCAAGCCATTCCGCGCTCGCTGATCGAAGCCGCGGCGATCGACGGCGCCGGTCCGGTGCGCCGGTTCTTCGGCATCGCGTTGCCGCTGCTGTCGCCGACCAGCTTCTTTCTGCTGGTGATCAACCTCACCTACGCCTTTTTCGACACCTTCCCGGTGATCGACGCGGCCACCGGCGGCGGTCCCGCGCAATCCACCAAGACGCTGATCTACAAGATTTTCACGGAAGGTTTCCAGGGACTGGATATCGGCAGTTCGGGCGCGCAATCGGTGGTGCTGATGGCGATCGTCGTCGCGCTGACCGTCGTGCAATTTCGCTTTATCGAGCGCAGGGTTCAATACTCATGATCGAAAACCGTCGCGGTTTCGACCTCTTCTGTCACGCGGTGCTGATACTCGGCGTCGTGCTGGTCGTGTTCCCGGTCTACGTCGCGTTTTGCGCGGCGACGATGAACGAACACGAGGTGTTCAGCGTGCCGCTGTCGCTCGTGCCCAGCACGCACCTGCTCGACAACATCGCGACCGTGTGGAACCAGGGCAGCGGCAACGCGGCCGCGCCGTTCGGACGGATGTTGCTGAACAGTCTCGTGATGGCGCTGGTGATCGCGATCGGAAAGATCGCCGTGTCGATGATTTCCGCTTACGCGATCGTGTTCTTCCGCTTTCCGCTGCGGATGCTGTCTTTCTGGCTGATCTTCATCACGCTGATGCTGCCGGTCGAAGTGCGGATTTTCCCGACCGTGCAAGTCGTGGCGTCGATGCATCTGACCAACACGTACGCCGGACTCACGTTGCCGCTGATCGCGTCGGCCACCGCCACGTTCCTGTTTCGCCAGTTCTTCATGACGCTGCCCGACGAACTGATCGAAGCGGCGCGGATCGACGGCGCGGGCGCGATGCGCTTCTTCTGGGACGTGGTGTTGCCGCTGTCCCGCACCAATATCGCGGCGCTGTTCGTGATCACCTTCATCTACGGCTGGAACCAGTATCTGTGGCCGATCCTGATCACCAGCCAGCAATCGCTGACGACCGCCGTGGTCGGTATCAAAAGCATGATCGCGTCCGGCGACACCGCGACCGAATGGCATCTGGTGATGACCGCGACGCTGCTCGCGATGCTCCCGCCGCTGGTCGTCGTGCTGACGATGCAACGCTGGTTCGTGCGCGGTCTGGTCGACGCGGAAAAATGATCAAGGCAAACAAAGGCATAACGGAATGGCTGCACTGACCCTGCAAGGCGTGAAAAAAAGCTACGACGGCAAACAGTTCGTGCTGCACGGCATCGACGTCGAAGTCGCGGACGGCGAATTCGTCGTGATGGTCGGCCCGTCGGGCTGCGGAAAATCCACGCTGCTGCGGATGGTTGCCGGGCTCGAACGCATCTCCGACGGCAAGATCTGGATCGCGGGCAAGGTCGTCAACGAACTGGAACCGAAAGATCGCAATATCGCGATGGTGTTCCAGAACTACGCGCTGTATCCGCATATGAGCGTCGCGGAAAACATGGGCTACGCGCTGAAAATCGCGGGCGTGAGCCGCGCGCTGATCGACGAACGCGTGCAGACCGCCGCCGACATTCTCGAACTCGGGCCGCTGCTCGCGCGCAAGCCGCGCGAACTGTCGGGCGGACAGCGGCAGCGGGTCGCGATGGGCCGGGCGATCGTCCGCGAGCCGGCCGTGTTTCTGTTCGACGAACCGCTGTCGAACCTCGACGCGCGGCTGCGCGTGCAGATGCGGCTGGAAATCCAGCGCCTGCATGCGCGTCTCGCGACCACCAGCCTGTACGTCACGCACGACCAGATCGAGGCGATGACGCTCGCGCAACGCGTGATCGTGATGAACAAGGGTCACGCCGAACAGATCGGCGCACCGACCGATGTCTACGAACGTCCGGCGACGGTTTTCGTGGCGAGCTTTATCGGCTCGCCGGGGATGAACCTGCTCAAAGGCCGGGTCTCCGACGACGGCGCGACGTTCGACGTCGCCGGCAACGGTCCGCGGCTGTCGCTGGCGGGTGTGCCGTGCATCGGCCGCGAGGTCGCGCGCGGTCGCGAATGGACGCTCGGGATCCGGCCGGAACACATGACGCCGGGCCAACCGGGCGCGACCCATACGCTCACCGTCGATTCCTGCGAACTGCTCGGCGCGGACAATCTCGCGCATGGTCAATGGGGCGCGCACGATGTGACCGTGCGTTTGCCGCACACGCACCGGCCGATGCGCGGCGACGCGCTGGAAGTGGCCTTGGCTGCGCAACACCTGCATTTCTTCGATCCGTCGACGGGACTGCGCGCGAACTGAGCATCGCCTTCGGGCGCGCGCCCGTCACCCGGTTCGCGCGCCCGCACGCGGCCTCTGCCCTCCCCGGCACGCCCGAAGTACAATGACGCCTCGACCCGCCCGCACGTGCCTGACCGCCGCGCCGGGCCGGAAACCGGGCATCGCATCCGCCCCGGTCATAACACCCATACCCATTCACCCACGTCGCCCGCCCCGTGCGCGGCCGGCGGCGTCAACGTCCTATTGCGAGCAAATGGCCCAATACGTCTTCACCATGAACCGGGTCGGCAAGATCGTGCCGCCCAAGCGTCAAATCCTGAAAGACATTTCGCTGTCGTTCTTCCCCGGCGCGAAGATCGGTCTTCTCGGCCTGAACGGGTCGGGTAAATCCACGCTGATCCGCATCATGGCCGGCGTCGATAAAGACATCGAAGGCGAAGCGACGCCGATGCCGAACCTGAACATCGGCTATCTGCCGCAGGAACCGCAACTCGATCCGCAGAAAACCGTCCGCGAAGCCGTCGAAGAAGGTCTCGGCGACGTGTTCAACGCGCAAAAGAAGCTCGACGAAATCTACGCGGCGTACGCCGAAGAAGACGCCGACTTCGACGCGCTGGCCGCCGAACAGGCGAAGTACGAAGCGATCCTCGCCACCACCGACGGCAGCGCCGAGCAACAGATCGAAATCGCCGCCGACGCGCTGCGTCTGCCCGCATGGGACGCGAAGATCGAGCATCTGTCGGGCGGTGAAAAGCGCCGCGTCGCACTGTGCAAGCTGCTGCTCGAAAAGCCGGACATGCTGCTGCTCGACGAACCGACCAACCACCTGGACGCGGAATCGGTCGAATGGCTCGAACAGTTCCTGACGCGTTTCCCGGGCACCGTTGTTGCTGTCACTCACGATCGCTACTTCCTCGATAACGCCGCCGAGTGGATTCTCGAACTCGACCGCGGCCACGGCATTCCGTGGAAGGGCAACTACAGCAGCTGGCTCGACCAGAAGGAAGAGCGCCTGAAGCAGGAAGAGTCGTCGGAATCCGCGCGTCAGAAGGCGATCAAGAAGGAACTGGAGTGGGTGCGCCAGAACCCGAAGGGCCGTCAGGCGAAGTCGAAGGCACGGATTGCGCGCTTTGAAGAACTGAACAGCCAGGATTACCAGAAGCGCAACGAAACCTCGGAAATCTTCATCCCGGTCGGCGAACGTCTGGGCAACGAAGTGATCGAGTTCAAGAACGTCACGAAGTCGTATGGCGACCGTTTGCTGCTCGACAACGTCAGCTTCAAGATTCCGGCCGGCGCGATCGTCGGGATCATCGGGCCGAACGGCGCGGGTAAGTCCACGCTGTTCCGCATGCTGACCGACCGCGAACAGCCGGACTCGGGCGAAATCGTCAAGGGACCGACGGTCAAGCTCGCGTATGTCGATCAAAGCCGCGACGCGCTGGACGGCACGAAGACCGTGTTCGAAGAAATTTCGGGCGGCGCCGACGTGCTGACGGTGGGCCGTTACGAAACGCCGTCGCGTGCGTATATCGGGCGCTTCAACTTCAAGGGCGGCGATCAGCAAAAGGTTGTCGGCAATCTGTCGGGCGGTGAACGCGGCCGGCTGCATCTGGCCAAAACGCTGATCGCGGGCGGCAACGTGTTGCTGCTGGACGAACCGTCGAACGATCTGGACGTCGAAACGCTGCGCGCGCTGGAAGATGCACTGCTCGAATTCGCCGGCTCCGTGATGGTGATTTCGCACGATCGCTGGTTCCTGGACCGGATCGCGACGCACATTCTCGCTTTCGAAGGCGAATCGCAAGTGACGCTCTTCGACGGCAACTACCAGGAATACGAAGCGGACAAGCGCGCCCGCCTCGGTGAAGAAGCGGCACGTCCGAAGCGTCTGCGTTACAAACCGATCGCGCGGTAATACTAGAAAGAGCGACGGTTGCGCACGCTGTTCGCGGAACGCGCAACCGCACAGGCCACGCCGCGCGCGCCGTCACCCGGCGCGCGTGGCCACGAGGGAGCATCAGCATGGCGATGTCGTTAGGCAAACGCGTGTCCATTGCTATCGTGGGCGTCATCGTGACGCTCGCCGTGATCGCGTTCATCGGCTTGCAATACGCGCAACGCGAAATCAGGTCACGTCTGATCGACGCACTCGGTCCGCTCGGCAGCGCCGAAACGATCGATGTCGGTCTTACGTCGATCCGCCTCACCCACGTTCGCCTGAAACCGCCGCCCGGCTGGATCGGCTCCGATCCGCTACGCGCCGACGAAATCATCATCACGCCGGATGTGCGCGACATGATCGCGCGACGCATCCATATCCGCGACGTCACCGTGCGCGGCTTCGATATGGCCGTGGTGCGCAGCGCCGACGGCACCATCCGCATTCTTCCGAATCTGCGCCAGTCGATCGCCGGACAGCGCGCCGCCGCGTCGGGCACCGACGCCGACGCCGACGAAGCGAAACGCGAAAAGCTGATCGATCACATCAGCCTGGAAAACGGCAATTTCGAGTTCTACGACCTGACGGTCAGCAATCCGGCTTACCGGATCGTCATCAGCAGCGCCAACGCGACCGTCGATCATCTG
The DNA here is from genome assembly GCF_028283785.1 of Paraburkholderia sp. Classification (GTDB taxonomy): domain Bacteria; phylum Pseudomonadota; class Gammaproteobacteria; order Burkholderiales; family Burkholderiaceae; genus Paraburkholderia. The sequence goes on from NZ_JAPWKB010000007.1 coordinate 35,701, forward strand.
CATCTGCCCGCACTCGACGAACCCACCACGCTGTCCGTCACCGGCGCGATCAAGGGACCGCAGCATACCGGCACGGTCGCATTCGGCGGCTGGATCCGCGTCTCGAACAAGGATTCGCAAACGACCTGCACGCTACGCGGCGTGGACATCGAAACGATCGACCCGTATCTGCTGAAAAAAGCCGGCGCGAAAGCGCAGATCACCGGCGGCACGATCGACCTGTCGGTGCAATCGACGGTGAAGAATTATCAGTTGCACGCGCCCGGCACGTTGACGCTGCATCATCTTCAGCTCGCCGACTCCGGGAATCCGCTCGACACCTTCATGTCGATTCCGACGCGCGCCGCGATCGCCGCGATGAAGTCGCACGGCGACGACATCACCTTGCATTTCGTACTGGACGGCAATTTGCGCGACCCGAAATTTTCGGTGCGCGACAGCCTGATGACGCGCATCGGCGCGGGACTGGCGAACGCATTGGGCGTCAGCGCCGAGGGCGTCGCGAAAGGCGCGAACGAAACCGTGAAGGGAATCGGCAACGCGTTGAAAAACCTGCTCGGGCAATAACGCGCGGCACGCGGTGGTCGCGCCGCGTGCGAGCGTTAAACCGGCAGACCAAGTTCGCGCAATCGCGCTTCGGTTTGCGCGGCGTCGGTGTGATGCACGCCGTGCCAGCCGAGCGCGGTCGCGGCGTCGGCGTTCGCAAAGTTGTCGTCGATAAAGACCAGTTCTTCGGTCCGGATGCCCGGAAAGTGCGCGGCGATCCGGTCGTGCATCTCGCGGTAAATCGCCGGATCGGGTTTGGCCAGTTGCACGCGTCCCGATACGACGATGTCGCGAAACCGGTGCAGCACCGGGAAGGTGTCCCATGCATACGGAAACGTCTCAGCCGACCAGTTGGTGAGTCCGAACAGTGGCACGCCGGCGGCGTCGAGTTTGTCGAGCGTCTTCACGCCGTCTTCCAGCACGCCCGCCACCATCTCGTGCCAGCGCTCGTAGAACGCGCGGATCAGCGCTTCGTGATCCGGAAATCGCTCGATCAGTTGAGCGGTGCCTTCCGCGATCGGCTGACCGCCGTCCTGACGGATCACCCACGCCATATTGCACACATGCGTCAGAAACCACCGACGCTCATCGTCGTTCGGGATCAGCTCGCGATACAGATATTGCGGATTCCAGTCGATCAGCACGCCGCCGAAATCGAACACCACTGCCTTGATGCCCATCGAAGCCTCCGCTGTGTCCAACATGAAAACGGCGCGGCATCACGCGTTCGAGCGTCATGCCGCGCCGTCGGAATCAGGCGATGCGTTGCCGCATCCGCGCGATCCGGCTCAAACCGGTTGCGTGCGCGTGTTCAGCCACGCGGCCGCGTCGCCCGTCACGAGCGGCGACAGACGCGCCCGCACGGTCTCGTGATAGCCGTTCAGCCACGCGCGTTCGTCGTCGCGCAACAGCGACATGTCGATGCAGCGCGTGTCGATCGGGCACAGCGTCAGCGTTTCGAACTTGAGGAAATCGCCGAGTTCGGTTTTTTCCGCCACGCGATTCATCACCAGATTTTCGATCCGCACGCCCCACCGGCCCGGCCGGTAAATGCCCGGCTCGTTCGACGTGATCATGCCTTCTTCCATCGCCGTCCACGGTTCGGCGGGCGCGTAGTGCGAGATCACCTGCGGGCCTTCGTGGACGTTCAGGAAATAGCCGACGCCGTGACCGGTGCCGTGGCCGTAATCGGCGCCCGCTTCCCAGATCGGCGCGCGGGCGATGGCGTCGAGCATCGGTGAGCGGACGCCGCGCGGAAAGTGCGCGCGCGACAGCGCGATCATGCCCTTCAGCACCAGCGTGTAGTCGCGGCGCTGCGCATCGCTGACGGTGCCGATCGGCACGACGCGCGTGATGTCGGTGGTGCCGCCCAGATATTGCGCGCCGGAATCGATCAGCAGCAGGCCGTTTCCTTCGATCACCGAATGCGACTCCGGCGTTGCGCGGTAATGCGGCATCGCGCCGTTCGCGTTGAAACCGGCGATCGTGCCGAAACTCAGCGACACGAAACCCGGCCGACGCGCGCGCGCCGCCGACAGTTTTTCGTCGATGGTGATTTCGGTGATGGTTTCGCGGCCCAGCGCGCCCTCGAACCACGCGAAGAATTCGGCGAGCGCCGCGCCGTCCTGCTCCATCGTCGCGCGGATATTCACGGCGTCGGCTTCGCTCTTGCGCGACTTCAGGAAGGTTGACGGATTCACCGCCTCGACGATCTTCACGCCCGCCGGCACCACCCGCAGCGAACCGAACGTGATGCGGCGCGGGTCGATCAGCAACGTCGCGCCGGCGGGCAACGCGGCGAGCGCGTCGGCAGCCTTCGCGTACGGTTCGACGCGCACGCCGTCCTGGGCCAGCACATCAGCGAGCGCGGCGCTCACCTTGCCGTCCGACGTGAACAGCGACACGCCGTCCGGCCCGATCAACGCGTGCGCGACGAATACGGGGTTGTAGCTGACGTCGGCGCCGCGCAGATTCAGCAGCCACGCGAGGTCGTCGAGCGTCGAAATGAAGTGCCATTGCGCGCCGTGATCCTGCATTGCACGACGCACCTGCGCGAGCTTTTCCGCGCGCGACACGCTGGCGTGCGGCGCGTTGTGCTCGAAGACGGTGTCCGTCGGCAGCGGCGGACGTTGCGTCCAGACCGTGTCGAACAGGTCGAGGTCGCTGCGCAGATTCACGCCGCGCGTGCCGAGCACGTGGTTCAGCGCGCGTGCCGACGCCACCCCGAGCACCGCGCCGTCAACCCCGACCACGCCGCCGGCCGGCACGTTCTGCGCAAGCCAGTCGAAATGCGGCAGCGATTGCTGGCCGCCCAGCATTTTCATCAACTGGACGCCGGTGCCGGCGAGTTGCGCTTCGGCCTGTTCCCAGTAGCGGCTGTCGGCCCACAAGCCGGCGAAATCGCCGGAGACGATCAGCGTGCCGGCCGAGCCGGTAAAGCCCGACAGCCATTCGCGGCCCTGCCAGCGACCCGGCAGATATTCGGACAGATGCGGATCGGCGGACGGCACCAGATACGCGGCGACGCCTTCGCGCTGCATCGCGGCGCGCAACTGGCTCAGACGTTCGGGGATGGAAGTGGTATCGGGGAGACGGGCATTCATCGGATTCACCTGGAATATTCAGCGAGCAGTTCAGCGGCGATTTCTTTGCGGATTTTGCAGCGATTGTGCGGCTTTGCGGCCATCTGGCAACCGACTGGCAGCGGATTGGCGATGGTCTGGCGCAGCAGCGGCCATCAAACACGCTAACGGCGTGACAGCAAGCCGGCCGTCACGGTCACGGCGATCAACGCGACCGCCGTGCAAACCGGCCATTCGAGCGTATCACCATCGTGAAACAGGCCGATCACATTGCCTGCCATCAACGCCAACGACGATCCGGCCACACCGGCCAGCAGCGCCATCCACAGACGTGCGCGGCCCGAGCGCCGCAGCGGGTGCAGCCACCATCCCGCCACACCGACGACCGCGCCCAGTATCACGACGCCAGCCCAGCCCATCAGCGACGCGCCTCGCACGAAAAAGCAAAAGTCGGATTGGTCTGATAGGCGGTCGGAGTGGGGATCACTAGCATTTTTATCTCTTTAACCAGAAAGGTCAGCACGGCGCTTTTCCGCGTAGCGGTTGAGTTTAGGGGCCAGGGTAGCGTATGGCAAGCCGCGAGGCGGGCCTATGGCACTCGCCGGTAAACCGGGCCCACGACTGATCACATCGCTTCGCCGAGTCGTCCGCCCGTTGAACTCCCGACATGCGAATCGCCCTTATCGATCCCGACCTACGCCACGCCGAACTGGTCGACCGGCTGATGTTTGCCGGGGGCCACATGTGCTGGAACTTCGTGTCGAGCGCGCCCTTCCTCACCCAGGCGGACGAGCAGTACTTCGACCTCCTGCTCACCGACAACTGGGCCGGCGACCGCCCCGCCGAAGACGTGATTCCCCGCGCGCGCGACATCCTGCCGGGCTTGCCGGTCATCGTGATGATGGCCACGCCGCGCGAAAGCGAGATTGTCGCAGCGCTGCACGCCGGCGCCGACGACTGCCTGACCAAGCCGGTGCGCGGCCCCGAAATGCTCGCGCGGGTCGATGCGCTGCTGCGGCGCGTCGGTTTGCGTCGGCCGGAACATCGGCGGCGCAATATCTTCGGCGAATACGCGTTCGACGCCGCCAACTTCAGCGTCACGTTTCGCGGCGAGCGCGTCATCCTCACGCCGAAAGAGTTCATCTTTGCGTTATTGCTGTTTACCAACCTGTCGCGCCCGGTCTCGCGGGCGCATATTCTCGAAACGGTGTGGACGCGTCGCCGCGACGTTAAGTCGCGATCGCTCGACACGCATGCATCGCGGGTCCGCAGCAAGCTCAAACTGCGGCCGGAATACGGTTATTGCCTGACATCGCTGTACGGTTTCGGCTATCAGCTGGATCCTATTCAGCATGAAACCAGGCAAAGTCCGATTGACGGGAATATGCCGGGCTGAATGTAAGAATCGCGAAAACGCTATAATATTCGGCTAAACCATAGCCCCCCTTATGCAGCTTCTAACGATCGGAATCAATCACCACACCGCGCCCGTCGCCTTGCGCGAACGCGTGGCGTTTCCGCTCGAACAGATCAAACCTGCACTGGACACCTTCAAAGGCGTCTGGATGGGGCGCACGGCCCGTTCAGCACCGGAAGCGGCGATTCTTTCTACCTGCAACCGCACCGAACTCTACTGCGCGACCGACGACCAGACGGCCCGCGAAGCCGCGATCCAGTGGCTGTCCCGCTATCACAACGTCCCCATCGACCAGCTTGCGCCGCACGTGTACGCGCTGCCGCAATCGGAAGCGGTGCGCCACGCGTTTCGCGTCGCGTCGGGGCTCGATTCGATGGTGCTCGGCGAAACGCAAATCGTCGGACAGATGAAGGACGCAGTTCGCACTGCGTCCGAAGCCGGCGCGCTCGGCACGTACCTGAACCAGCTGTTCCAGCGCACGTTCGCGGTCGCGAAAGAAGTCCGCAGCACGACGGAAATTGGTGCGCAATCGGTGTCGATGGCGGCGGCGGCGGTTCGGCTCGCACAACGCATCTTCGACAAGGTGTCGAATCAGCGCGTGCTGTTTATCGGCGCGGGCGAAATGATCGAGCTTTGCGCGACTCACTTCGCCGCGCAGCAGCCCAAGGAACTGGTCGTCGCGAACCGCACCGCCGAGCGCGGCACGCGGCTCGCGGAACGCTTCAACGGCCGCGCCATTCCGCTGTCCGACCTGCCCCACGCGGATGCACGAGTTCGACATCATCGTGTCGTGCACGGCGTCCACGTTGCCGATCATCGGTCTTGGCGCCGTCGAACGCGCGGTGAAAGCGCGTCGTCACCGACCTATTTTCATGGTGGATCTGGCCGTGCCGCGCGACATCGAGCCGGAAGTCGGGCAACTCGAAGACGTGTTCCTGTACACCGTCGACGATCTCGGCGCGATCGTCCGCGAAGGCAATGCATCGCGGCAAGCCGCCGTTGCGCAAGCCGAAGGCATCATCGAAACGCGCGTGCAGAATTTCATGCAATGGATCGACGCGCGCAGCATCGTGCCGGTCATCCGTCATATGCACACGCAGGCCGACGCGCTGCGCCGCTCGGAACTCGAACGCGCGCAAAAGATGCTCGCGCGCGGCGACGATCCCGCCGCCGTGCTCGAAGCGCTGTCGCAGGCGCTGACCAACAAGCTGATCCACGGTCCGACACACGCGCTGAATCACGCCAGCAGCGACAAGCGCGATACGCTGATCGAAATGATGAGCGGCTTCTACAGACACTCCGGTTCTTCGGAGCGTTAGCGGCGTTGCCGCTGCGGCGCGGTTCGCTTCACGTCGTTCGAACGACGGACTGCCGCCCATCACGCACAGGGCACTCGCCCGCTTTTCTCACCGTCCCGTCGTCTTTTCCGGAGCCCGCTCCGTACCGCCCCGATGAAAACGAGCATGCAAAGCAAGCTCGACCAGCTGACAATCCGGCTGGCCGAACTGAACGACCTGTTGAGCCGCGAGGACATCACCGCGAATCTCGATCAATACCGGAAACTGACGCGCGAACACGCGGAGTTGGGACCGCTCGTCGAGCAATATGCACTGTGGCGACAAGCCGCGAACGACGCCGCGACCGCGCAGGAACTGTTGTCGGACGCGTCGATGAAAGACTTCGCGGAAGAAGAGATTCGCGCGGCGCGCGACCGGATGGAGCAACTCGGCGCGCAACTGCAGAAAATGCTGCTGCCGAAAGACCCGAACGACGAACGCAATATCTTCCTCGAAATTCGCGCGGGCACGGGCGGCGACGAATCCGCGCTGTTCGCGGGCGACCTGCTGCGGATGTATTTGCGCTTCGCGGAACGCAGTCGCTGGACCGTCGAAATGATGTCCGCCAGCGAATCCGATCTGGGCGGCTACAAGGAAGTGATCGTGCGGATCGCCGGCGAAGCCGCCTATTCGAAGCTGAAGTTCGAATCCGGCGGACATCGCGTGCAGCGCGTGCCCGCGACGGAAACGCAGGGCCGGATCCACACGTCCGCGTGCACGGTCGCGGTGATGCCGGAAGCGGACGAAATCGGCGAAGTGGAAATCAATCCCGCCGATCTGCGAATCGACACGTTCCGCGCGTCCGGCGCGGGCGGACAGCACATCAACAAGACCGATTCGGCGGTGCGCGTCACGCACTTGCCGACCGGGATCGTCGTCGAATGTCAGGACGATCGCTCGCAGCATAAGAATAAAGATCGCGCGCTGAAGGTTCTCGCCGCGCGAATCAAGGACAAGCAGGAACACGAGCAGCATCTGAAGGAAGCCGCCACGCGGAAAAGTCTGATCGGCTCGGGCGACCGTTCCGAACGGATTCGCACCTACAACTTCCCACAAGGACGTCTGACGGATCACCGGATCAATCTGACGCTGTATCGCCTCGACGCACTGATGGACGGCGATCTCGACGAACTGATCGCGGCGTTGGTCAGCGAGCACCAGGCCGAATTGCTGGCGTCGCTCGGCGACGCCGACTGATCGCCGCCACGATGACATCCGACGTTCAAACCGCCGAAACCTTGCTGCGCGCGTCGCCGCTGCCGCTGCTCGAAGCGCGGATTCTGCTCGGGCACACGCTCGGCTGGAGCCGCACCGAGCTGATCACGCGCAGCGACCGCCCGCTCGACGCCGCCGACATCGCGCGTTTTCGTGCGCTGGAGGCGCGCCGCGTGGCCGGCGAACCGGTTGCGCAACTGGTCGGCGCGCGGGAATTTTTCGGCTTGACGTTCGAAGTCACGCCCGACGTGCTGATTCCGCGTCCGGAGACCGAATTGCTGGTCGAAACTGCGCTGAATGCGCTGGCGGGCCTGTCGCGGCCGCGCGTGCTGGATCTCGGCACCGGAACCGGTGCGATCGCGGTTGCGATTGCATCGATGCGGCCGGATGCGTCGGTGTGGGCGCTCGACCGGTCGGACGCGGCGTTGCAGGTGGCGCAGCGTAACGCGGCGGCCTTGCTCGACGCGCCGCGCCCGGGCGGCCCGCTGCACTTCACCGCAAGCGACTGGTACGCCGCCCTCGATCCCGCGCTGCGTTTCGACGTGATCGTCAGCAATCCGCCGTATATCGCGAACGGCGATCCGCATCTGGCCGAAGGCGATTTGCGCTTCGAACCGCGCGGCGCGCTCACCGACGGAGCCGACGGTCTCAGCGCGATCCGCTTGATTGTCGCGGGCGCGGCGGCCCGCTTCGACGCATCGACCGGCGGCGTCTTGTGGATGGAGCACGGCTACGACCAGGCTGCCGACGTCCGCGCGTTGCTGACCGCGCACGGTTTCAGCGACGTCCGCTCCGAGCGTGACCTGGCCGGCATCGAACGGATCAGCGGCGGACGGCTGCCGCGTCGCACCTGACGCGTCGCCGCGTCCGGTCAGTCGTAACGAAATCCGCTATCATTTCGTTCTATCTACCCAACATTTTGCGCACCGCAAGGGCAATCATGGATACGCAACAACGCATCAAACAAATCGTCGACGGCAGCGATGTCGTGCTCTTCATGAAGGGCACCGCGCAATTCCCGATGTGCGGCTTCTCGGGCCGCGCCATCCAGATCCTGAAGGCGTGCAACGCCGGCGAGATCAAGACGGTCAATGTGCTGGAAGACGAAGAAGTCCGTAGCGGCATCAAGGAATTCTCGAACTGGCCGACCATTCCGCAGCTTTACGTGAAGGGCGAGTTCATCGGCGGCTCGGACATCATGATGGAGATGTACCAGTCCGGCGAACTGCAACAACTGTTCGCTGCGGCCTAAACGCGTTTGACCGATACCGTCGCAAGGACGCCGCACGCCATGCAACCGCGCGCCGCGGCGCCCCGCCGGCTGATCATCGCGATCACCGGCGCGACCGGTGCCATTTATGGCATTCGCCTGATCGAGACGCTGAAGCGGCTCGGCGGCGTCGAAAGCCATTTGCTGATTTCGAGCGCAGGCTGGCTCAATATCCAGCACGAACTCCAGATGAATAAAGACGACGTCCACGCGCTCGCGGACGTCGTGCATTCGGTACGCGATGTCGGCGCGAGCATCGCATCGGGTTCGTTCGCGACCGACGGCATGATCGTCGCGCCGTGCTCGATGAAAACGCTGGCGAGCATCGCGCACGGCATGTCGGATAACCTGATAGCCCGCGCCGCCGATGTCACGCTGAAAGAGCGCCGCCGCCTCGTCCTGATGGTGCGCGAAACGCCATTCAATCTCGCGCATCTGCGCAATATGACCGCCGTCACCGAAATGGGCGGCATCATCTTCCCGCCGCTGCCGGCGTTCTACCAGAAACCCGCGTCGATCGACGAACTGGTCGACCATACCGTCGCGCGCGTGCTCGATCTGTTTGCGCTGGGTCCGGCTTTGTCGCCCGCTTGGGCGGGATTGAACCAGCCTCAAGATTGAGCGGCCGCGTCGCTATACGCGATTGCGAACACCGGCGACACAATCAATTCCACTTCCGGCCGTTTATCAAACGGGAGTGCGGCTCTATATTGGCAGTAACCCACACTTTTTGCCGCGCTCATCCGCGAGCCTGCTGCCATGAACCGTGTTCCGTCGCTGTATCTGTCCCACGGCGCGCCGACGCTGCCGATCGATCCTTCGTTGCCGTCCGTCGAATTCGCGACGCTGTCGCAACATATTCCGCGTCCTGAATCCGTGTTGATGCTGTCCGCGCATTGGGGCACCGCGCAACCGGTCGCGAGCATTTCGACGCAGCCAGAAACCATCCACGACTTCTACGGCTTTCCGCGCGCGCTGTACGAGATCCAGTATCCGGCGCCCGGCGCGCCGCAGGTCGCGGAGCGCGCCGCCGCGCTGCTCGGCGAGCAAGGCATCGCGACCGCCACGCATCCGTACGGGCTCGATCACGGCGCCTGGGTACCGATGCTGCTGCTATTCCCGCAAGCCGATGTGCCGGTCGCGCAGTTGTCGATTCAGCCGCGGATGGATGCCGCGCACCATTTCCGGATCGGACGGGCGTTGCGTGCGCTGCGCGACGACGGCGTGATGGTGATCGGTTCGGGCCAGATCACGCACAATCTGCGCGCCGCCGATTTCTCCGCGCGTCCGGAAGACGCCGATCCGCGTGTCGATGAATTTACCGGCTGGTTCGAAGCGCGCCTCGCCGAGCGCGATATCGACGCGTTGCTCGACTATCGACGCCAGGCGCCGCATGCCGTGCTGATGCACCCGACCGACGAGCATCTGTTGCCGGTTTTCGCCGCACTCGGTGCCGCCGACGACGATTACACGCTGGGGATTCAATCGTTGGGGACGTATCAGAAGTCGCTGGCAATGACGAACTACGTGTTCGGCACGGCCTGAGCTCGAGCGCCCAACAAAAAGCCCGCCTGAACATCCGTTCAGGCGGGCTTTTCTACGCGTTGCGCGGATCGACCGCGCGGACGTTCAGTGCGAACCGATGCCGTCGAGCACTTCGTCGTGCGTCAGGCGCTCGTCCAGATATTCCGAACGATAGCCGGTGTGCACGCCCCAGTAGTAGAACACCAGCGCGAACACGATCACGACGCCCATATCCCAGCCGTAGGGAATCACGTTGTGACCGCCGAACTCCTTGCTGCCGATCAACGACAGGATCGCCATCACCGGCAAATACGCGACCAGCCACCACGCGGCCTTCAGATCGCGGCCCCAGCCGGAGAAGCCCGACTTCGCCTGGAAATAGAAGTAGACCGGCAGCGCGACGACCATCAACAGGATGATTTCGCCCGTCAGCGGCCATTTCGCCCAGTACAGGATCAGCGACGCGCAGACGAACGCGAACGGCGCGATGGCCTTCATGCCGGGAATCGTCAGCGGACGTTCGAGGTCCGTTGCCGTGCGGCGCAGCGCCATCAGGCTGATCGGGCCGGTCAGGTAGGAAATCACCGTCGCAACCGAAATCACCGCCGCCAGCGAGCTCCAGCCGCGGAAGAAGAACATGAAAATGAACGACACCAGCAGGTTGAACCACATGGCCTGACGCGGCACGCCGTAGAACGGATGCACGTTGCCGAACATCTTCGGCATCGTGTTATTGCGTTCCATTGCGTAGATCATGCGGGTCGTGGTGGCCATGTAGGTCGTGCCGGTACCGCTCGGGCTGACGAAGGCATCCACGTACAACAGGATGGCCAGCCAGTTCAGGTTCAGCGCGATCGCCAGTTCCGCGAACGGCGACGCGAAATTGAAGTGGCTCCAGCCCTTCATCACGTCAGCCGGATTCACGGCGCCGATATACGCGATTTGCAGCAGCACATAGATGACGAGCGCCAGCAAGATCGAGCCGATCACCGCGAACGGCACGCTTTTGGACGGATTGCGCGCTTCGCCGGCCAGGTTGATCGGGCTCTGGAAACCGTTGAACGCGAACACGATGCCGCTCGTCGCGACCGCCGTGAACACCGCCGACCAGCCGTACGGCGCGAACGTGCTCGCCTCGCCGAAGTTTTCGTGGTGGAAGCCCGTCAGCATCAAACCGGCGATCGTCGCGCCCGGAATGATGAACTTGAAGACCGTGATTGCCGAATTGGCGCGCGCGAACAGCTTGACGCCCCAGTAGTTCAGCACGAAATAGATGATCACCAGCCCCGCGGACAGGAACAGCCCGTTTCTGGTGAGTGATCCGTCGATGTACAGGTCGTGCGCCCACTGATACGGCCACGTGCTCATATATTGAATCGAGGCTTCGGCCTCAATCGGGATCACGGAAACGATCGCGATCCAGTTGGCCCACGCGCTGATAAACCCGACCAGCGCGCCGTGCGAATAGCGCGCGTAACGCACCATGCCGCCGGACTCGGGGAACATCGCGCCGAGTTCGGCATAGGTCAACGCAATCGCCAGAATCACGACCGCGCCAATGACCCACGCGCAGATTGCCGCGGGTCCTGCAATTTTTGCGGCCTTCCACGCACCGAACAGCCAGCCCGATCCGATGATCGAACCGAGTCCTGTCAGCAATAGCGCGAACGGCCCGATGTTCCGTTGAATAGAACTTTTCACGTCTTCTCCTGTATCAAAACCATGTCGGCACCGCGTGGCATCGCTTATGGCGGTGAGGACGGTGACGAGCACGGCATGGGCACCTTCCAGTGCAACCCATCCCCGCGCGGCGCGTAGTTTAACGGTTGCACCGGCGCAATGCGGTGAAACCGAGGGTTCTCCCTAAGTAAAAATCCCGGCGAACAGCAAGATTTGTAAGCAAGCAATCCACTTGGCATGGCCGATCTTGTAAAGATTTGCGGGCACTGTTGACCTTCTCTCGAAATGGCCGTATAACGTTCGGGCAGGATTTCAAGCGGCGAGTGAATTGGTCTTTCGTAGTTCGCCCATCAACGGTACTCCGGTTGGTCCCATTACCCCCTTCCTTGATTTTCATGCACCCATTGGGCTTCGGCCTTATTCACCATCTTTAGGAACAAGTAATATGGAAACCGGTACCGTCAAGTGGTTCAATGACGCAAAGGGCTTTGGCTTCATCACGCCGGACGGCGGTGGCGAAGATCTGTTCGCGCATTTCTCGGAAATCCGCACGGAAGGCTTCAAGACGCTGCAAGAAAACCAAAAGGTTACGTTTGAAGTCAAGACGGGCCCGAAGGGCAAGCAAGCCGCTAACATCAAGCCGGTGTAAGCGCGCAGCTTCCTTCTGGACGCTAAAAACCCCGCCTCGGCGGGGTTTTTTTATGTCTATTGCAATTGCAAAGCGCATTCACGTTATGAATGATTGATTCATTTGAACCAATCATGAAACACACGCACCGCAGATGAATCAATACGTATTTTTTACGTGAAGCGCTTTCAATTGATTTGATTTGGACGGTTATTGAAAGATCCGTCGTGCGTGAATACCGAGTCCAGTCGCGACACTGGCAAGTCGGTCGCCGAATACCGGTCGCGCATCCGGAAATGCACCCGCGAGCGCACCCGACAAGAACGCAAGTCCGGTCGAACCGCCGGTAAAGTACACCGCGCTGACATCGCGCGGCGCGACGCCCGCTGCCTGGACCGTATCCCGCGCCGCCTGAACGATGCGCAAGGTTTCGTCCTGACCCGACTTGATCAGTTGCGCTTCGTCAAAAGCCAGGCGCAAATCGTCTTCGACCTGATCCAGATCGATGATCGTTTCCCCGCCCGCCGCCACGCCGATCTTCGCCTCTTCCGCGCGCGCGGCCAGCGCGTGACCCAGACGTTGCTCGACCACCCGCATCAGACGGTCGTGATGACGCGTTTGCGTGAACAGATGACGCATCAGGCTCAGTTCGTTGACGCGCTTCGGTCCGTAGACCGTGTTAATCAGATGCCACGTCGCGAGGTCGAAGTAGATGCGGTTCGGGATTTCGCGGCCGTTGGGATCGAGCGACTGGTAACCCAGTTCACGCAGAACCGTCGCGAGTTCGACGCGCCGGTCGAAATCGGTTCCCGCAACGTGCACGCCGTGATGCGCCAGCACATCGTCCTTGCGCTCGATCCGATGCATCCGCTCCGGCCCCACGCGCACCAGCGAGAAGTCCGACGTACCACCGCCAATATCGGCGACCAGCACGAGACCTTCTTCCGTCAGATGCGATTCGTAATCGAACGCAGCTGCGATCGGCTCATACTGAAAATGAATCTCGCGAAATCCGACCGACCGCGCCGCCGCTTCCAGCTGCGACTGCGCCATCGCGTCGGCGCGCGGATCTTCATCGACGAAGAACACCGGACGGCCGAGCACCGCGCGCGAAATCGCGCTTCCAGCGCTCTTCTCTGCCGATTTTTTCAAATGATCGACGAAGATAGCGATTACATCGGTGTATTTGATCGCAGATCCGTCACCGAGATCCGTCGAGTTTTCCGCCAGCGGCGAACCGAGAATGCTCTTCATCGAGCGCATCAAACGGCCGTCGAAGCCGTCTATATACGCTTCGAGCGCGGCACGGCCGTACTCGCGCGTGTTCTCGTCGGTGTTGAAAAAGACGGAAGTGGGCAGCGTCGTGTACGCGCCTTCGACGGGCGCAAGGCGCAGCGCAGCGCCATCAGGCACGGCGACGGCCGAATTCGAGGTGCCGAAGTCAATCGCGCAATAAGTCATGGCAGGGGATCGCCGCTGAGGGCTGGCGCGCACAGAAAGGGGAGCGGCTTTGTAACACGAAAGCGCGCCGGGTATCAACAACGTCGACGGCGCTCGGACGCGGTCGACGGACGGAACAGAATTTGCTCATTTGCGCAGCATATGTCGCCAAATTGTACTTAAACGAACAGGAGACAGGCAGCAATGATCGAACCCGCCGCCGCGGACGCCCACGCTCACGTCACCACCGACGCCGCCGCAACGAAGGCGGCCATCGTCGAAACCAACCTGCCCGCGCGGCTCGACCGCTTGCCGTGGGGCCGTTTCCATTCGCTGATCGTCGTCGCGCTCGGTGTGACATGGCTGCTCGACGGGCTCGAAGTCACGCTGGCGGGATCGGTGGCGAGCGCGCTGAAATCCAGTCCGACGCTGCACTTCAGCAACGCCGATGTCGGTCTCGCCGGTAGCGCTTACATTGCTGGAGCGGTATTGGGCGCACTCGGATTCGGCTGGCTCACCGACCGGCTCGGCCGTCGCAAGCTGTTCTTCATCACGCTCGCGTTGTATCTGGCGGCGACCGCGGCCACCGCACTGTCGTGGAATCTGGCCAGCTTCCTGATGTTTCGCTTTTTGACGGGCGCGGGAATCGGCGGCGAATACACGGCCATCAACTCCACCATTCAGGAATTTACACCGGCGCGCGTGCGCGGCTGGACCGATCTCGGTATCAACGGCACGTTCTGGGTGGGCGCGGCGCTCGGCGCGGGCGGTTCGCTGGTGTTGCTCGATCCGAACCTGCTGCCGCCCGATTACGGCTGGCGCGCGTGCTTTTTTATCGGCGCGGTGCTCGCGCTGGCCATTCTGCCGATGCGCGTCTGGGTGCCCGAAAGTCCGCGCTGGCTGATCACACACGGCGATCACGACGAAGCGCGCGGCATCGTCGAGGCGATCGAAACGCGCTTTCGCAACGAAGGCCATACGCTGACGGACGATCCGGACACCAGCCTGAAACTGCGCGCGCGCGACCACACGCCGCTCGGTGAAGTGTTTCGCGCGCTGTTCGTCGTGCACCGGCGCCGCGCGCTGGTCGGTTTGTCGCTGATGACCGCGCAGGCGTTTTTCTACAACGCGATCTTTTTCACCTACGCGCTGGTGCTGACCGATTTCTATCAGGTGCCCGGCGACCATATCGGCTGGTATCTGCTGCCGTTCGCGCTCGGCAATTTCCTCGGACCGTTGCTGCTCGGCCGTCTGTTCGACGTGATCGGACGACGCAAGATGATCGCGACGACTTATGCGCTTTCCGGCATATTGCTGACCGTCAGCGGTTACGCCTTCGAACAGCAATGGCTGAACGTGACGCAGCAAACCATCGCGTGGATGGTGATCTTCTTCTTTGCGTCGGCGGCGGCGAGTTCGGCGTATCTGACCGTCAGCGAATCGTTTCCGCTGGAAATTCGCGCGCTGGCGATCGCGGTTTTTTACGCGTTTGGAACGGCGCTGGGCGGCATTGCCGGGCCGGCGTTCTTCGGGCGGCTGATCGACACGCATCAGCGCAGCGAGGTGTTCACCGGCTATCTGGTCGGTTCTGCGCTGATGATTTTTGCGGCGGTCGTCGCCGCGATCTGGGGCGTCGATGCAGAACGGAAATCGCTGGAAAGTGTGGCCGCGCCATTGTCGGCGGTGAGTGCGGACGAATGACTTCGTAACCGACGGCGTACGCACGATAAAAAACGCGTGCCTCAGCGATGAGGTCACGCGTTTTTTAATCCGTTGCGGCCGGAACAGCTTTAAAACGGCTTCTTCCATGCGCCGGCGAAGGCGATGTCGCCGAGCGGCAGGCGCGTGCGGACCGACTTCTCACGTTCGCGCAACACCGGGTCGAGCTTGTCGACATCGCCGAAATGGCCGATCGAAATCATCGCGATCACTTCGACGTCGTTCGGAACGGCGAACGTGCTGCGGAACGCGTTGACGTCGAAGCCGCTCATCTGATGCGCGGCGAGACCCAGTGCATGCGCCTGCAACACCAGCGCCAGCGCGGCAGCGCCCGCGTCGTACGGCGCGCAGCGGTTCACTTCGCCCTTGTTCGTCAGCGTTTGCGTGGTGACGGCGATCAACACCGGCGCCGGTGCGTTCCAGCCTTGATTGAACGGCACGAGGGTCGCGAACGCCTGCTTGAACGACACTTCGTCGACGCTACGGTCGAACACTACGAAGCGCCACGGTTGCGCGTTATACGACGACGGCGCCCAGCGGGCGGCTTCGAGGACCGAATGCAATTGCTCGCGGCTCACCGGCTCGCTCGAATAGGCGCGCGGGCTCCACCGGCCGGCGATCAATTCGTGGATGGCAACTGCGGTAGGGGCGGGTTTGTTGGTCATGCGCTTCTCTCGGTCGAAATTCATGATCGTCGGGCGAGTGCCCGCGGCCACATAGCATAACCGGGGTTCGACTTGCGTGCGTTCGCAAAGAATGCGAACTCCGGCGACGACGCGCCGCATTGCGCCACATCGCGCCGCGTCGTCGGTCCGGCGGCCTTCGCGCCGTTCCCGCGCCGTCTTCGCGCCGTCTCCGCTCAGACCACGCGAAGCCGGAGCGGCATCAAGCCGGTTGCGCCGACGTGCTTCGCGCGCCGCGATTGATGCGCAACACGATCACCGCCGCGACCAGACACAAGCCGCCCGAAATCATCGACGCGACCGTGTACGTGCCCAGGCTCGCGCGCAACATGCCGGCGCCGAGCGCCGCGAACGCCGCGCCCAGCTGGTGGCCGGCGACCACCCAGCCGAACACCACCGGCGCGCTTTCCTTGCCGTAGACGTCGGTGGCGAGACGGACGGTCGGCGGAACGGTGGCGATCCAGTCGAGACCGTAAAACACGGCGAACAGCGGCAAGCCGAAAAAGTCGATGCCGAACGCATGCGGCAGATACATCAACGACAGGCCGCGCAGTCCGTAATACCAGAACAGCAGCACACGACTATTGAACCGGTCCGACAACCAGCCCGACAGCGTGGTGCCGAACAGATCGAAAATGCCCATCGCGGCGAGCAGCGACGCGCCCTGCACTTCCGTCATCCCGTAATCGCCGCACATGGCGATCAGATGCGTGCCGACATAGCCGTTGGTGCTCGCGCCGCAAATGAAGAAGCTGAAAAACAGCAGCCAGAAATCGCGCGTCTTGCTGGCCATCGCCAGCGTGCCGAACGCGATCGCGAGCGGATTCTGTTTGGTGACCGTGGTATTCAACGGCGCGTCGGCGGGTTCGCCGAACGGACGCAGATTCATGTCCGCGGGACGCTCGGGCAGCAAAAACGCGACCAGCGGCAACGTGATCGCGGCGGCAATCGCGACCGTCCACACGACCGGCCGCCAGCCGTGATTCTGCGCAATCGCTGCGAGCAGCGGCAGGAACACGAGTTGTCCCGTCGCCGAACTCGCCGTCAGAATGCCCATCACGAGCCCACGATGCGTGGTGAACCAGCGGTTCACCACCGTTGCGGACAGCGACAGCGCCGCCACGCCCGTCGAACTGCCGACCATCACGCCCCACACCAGAATCATCTGCCACGGTTGCGTCATCAACGACGACAAGCCGACGCCCGCCGCCAGCATCGCCAGCGCGATCAGCAACGTGGGACGCACGCCGAAACGCTGCATCGCCGCCGCCGCGAATGGGCCCATCAGACCGTAAAGCGCGATGTTCACAGAAATAGCCAGCGAGATCGTCGCGCGGCTCCAGCCAAACTGATGTTCGAGCGGCACCATCATCACGCTCGGTGTGGCGCGCGTTCCGGCCGCCGCCAGCAATACCAGGAACACCACGGCCACGGTCAGCCACCCGTAGTGAAAGCGCCCGCCAATCCATTTCGCTGCCCAGTTCATCGGATCTCCCGTCGACGCGCGGTGCAAACCGTCCAGCGTCGCTGCGTTATTACAGTTGTCGTAAAAGACTTGTGACTAGTCTGTCACAATTTGAGTTGCGATGTTAGTGACCGGTCGGTAACATGTCAAGGTATTGATTGATCGAGAGATTCACAGAAATTCCGCGAGGCACGTCCATGTCAGATACCGCCGATCCCGCTGAAACAGTCCCGGCCAGCGCCACGGCCGAAACCGCTGCGCCGGACAAGCGCGCGCGCCGCACGCCGCCGCGCGCGCGCACGCAAACGGCCGGGCCGCAGGCGCAGGAGAATCTGCTGAATGCGGCGTCGGAGCTGTTTTATCGGGAAGGCGTGCGCGCGGTCGGCGTCGATGCCGTGGTCGAGCGGGCGGGCGTCAACAAGATGAGCCTGTACCGCCAGTTTTCGTCGAAGGACGAACTTGTGCTCGGCTATCTGGAACGCAAGGACCGCCAGTTTTTCGGCTACGTCGAGAAGAGTTTCGACAAGCATCCGGGCGAACCGGCCAAACAGCTCCTGCAATATTTCGACGACCTCGCACGACGCGCGTCGATCGACGATTACCGGGGATGTCCGTTCGTCAACGTGGCAGTGGAATTTCCGGACGCGTCGCACGCGGCGCGCGTGTTCGTCGCGGATAACAAGGCGCGTCTGATGGCGCGTCTCACGGAGCTTTCCACTCAGGCCGGCGCGGACGACCCGGTTGCGCTCGCCAATGCGCTGGGGTTGGTGATCGAGGGCGTGTATGCCGCGAGCCAGACTTACGGGCCGGGTTGCGGGCCGATTCTCGCCGCGCCGAAAGTAGCGGCGCTGCTGATCCGGTCAGCGTGTCCGGCGGCGGCTTCGAACCCGGCGACGCCGGAATGACGCGCGGCGCAATCGCGATCAAACGACGCGCCGCCGCGCATCGTTAAAATAGCGGTCTCTTTCACCCGTCCGCGCTTGCTGTCTCTTCCTATGCCGTCTGCCGCTTCTCACGACACCGCCTCCCACGACACCATCGTCGCGGCCACCCGTCACTGGCTGACGCGCGCGGTGATCGGCCTGAATCTGTGCCCGTTCGCGAAAGCGGTGCACGTGAAACAACAGATCCGCTACGCCGTCAGCGACGCGACCGACATGGAAGGCGTGCTGACCGATCTCGAAGCGGAATTGCACACGCTCACGGCGACCGATCCCGCCATTCTCGACACCACGCTGCTGATCCTCCCGCACGCGCTCGCCGATTTCCTCGATTACAACGACTGCCTGTTTTTCGCGGACCGGATGCTCAAGCAATTGCGCGTCGCAGGCGACGTGCAGATCGCCAGCTTTCATCCGGATTACCAGTTCGAAGGCTCCGCCGCCGACGATATCGAGAACTACACGAATCGTGCGCCCTATCCGATCCTGCATCTGCTGCGCGAAGCGAGCATCGAGCGCGCGGTCGATGCCTTTCCCGACGCTGCCGATATCTACGAGCGAAATCAGGAAACCTTGCGCAAGATGGGTCTGAAAGGCTGGCAGGACTGGATGAGCCGGCCGTCGGACGATTAAGCGGACGGCCGCTTTTCCGGCTGACGCTTAGGCCGCGACCGCGAACCGCTCGCGCAATTCAGTCAGACCGAGGCTCTCCATCACCTCGTTGAGCCGCTCGGTCGGACGACGACGGGGCAAATCCTTGTAGTGCGCGATGATCAGCTCGTTTTTCATCGAGTGCTCCCAGCCGACCAGTTCCGTCACGTTCACCTGATAGCCGTGCGCCTCCAGTTGCAGGCAGCGCAGCACGTTGGTGATCTGGCTACCGAATTCGCGCGTATGCAGCGGGTGACGCCAGATTTCCGTCAGCGCATTCCCCAGCGACTGACTCTTGTTGCGCTTCAGCACGCCCGCCACTTCCGCCTGGCAACACGGCACCACGACGATGTACTTCGCGTGCTTTTGCAGCGCGAAGCGGATCGCGTCGTCCGTTGCGGTGTTGCAGGCGTGCAGCGCCGTGACGATATCCACCTGCGGCGGAAGTTTGTCGGACGTGATCGAGTCCGCCACCGACAGGTTCAGGAACGACATGCCGCCGAATCCCAACCGCGCCGCCAGCGCTTCCGACTTCGTCACCAGCTCTTCGCGCGTCTCAATGCCATAAATGTGTGAGGCATCGCGCTGTTCCTTGATGAACAGGTCGTAGAGAATAAAGCCCAGATAAGACTTGCCTGCGCCGTGATCGACGAGCGTCACGCTGCCCTGCGTGTCCTTCAGGTCCTGGAGCAACGGCTCGATGAACTGGAACAGGTGATAGACCTGTTTCAGCTTGCGTCGGCTGTCCTGGTTCATCTTGCCGTCGCGCGTGAGGATATGCAGTTCCTTCAACAGTTCGACGGATTGATTCGGGCGGATTTCGTGAGTTTTGCTAGACATCGTGGGAACCGCCATCCATTTCAGCGCGAACGTGCGACAGATGACGGAAAAAAGGAAAAGTTGCTGCCAGTTTACCGAAAGCGCGAAGACCTGACCGACAGGACTTTGCGATCGACGCAAAACGGCAGCGTGGCAACGCTCCGTGCGACCGCCAACCTGGAACGCTTCATGCATCACAGGGCGCAGTGCACGGAAACTTCAGCGCAGCGTGAACTTGCAGTAACGATGCGCTATCGGACGATAGCAGGCGGCAAAAGCAGGTGGCAGCACCGCGGTAATGTAACGACAGCCGGGCAACGCGTGCGGTGGAATGGTGAGGGCACGCCGCGAGCGACAACAAATATGGGCCTGCCGGGACGATTGATCGAAACCGGACAGGTCAGCGTGTGGGGAGGTCGGCCCGGAACATTGGGACGAACGTTACGTAACCTGCAGTGCGCCGCGATGTCAACGAAGCGCGCGCAGACGATGATGAGGCGGCAATGGATACGATACCCAACGGAAACGCAGAGCAAAAGTTTCAGGAATTGCTCGCAAAACTGACAGCAACACCAGCCTGGTCCGAAAAGCAGCAGATCGAACTGGAAATGGCGCGCGACATCTCGGTCGAGATGCTGCGGCTTGCCGAACAGATACGCGACGGCAGCGTCGATATCGAAACCTGTCTCATGATGCTCAAGTACGCCAAAGTACTCGACTTCGTGATGACGACGCTCGCGTCGCGACGGGACATCAAGCCGCAAACTTTACGCGTCATTTTCAAGCTCGCCGGGCTGAAAGTGGACGAGGCATATCCGGGCTAACAAAGCCGGATCGGATCGAATACGCTGTACCGACGACAGGCCGCGATGGGCCGGGCGCTTCCTGAGTAGACGGGAGCATCCAGTTCAGCGCGGCTTGTTGCTTTTTGCGCGGCGGCGGACGCGAGCTGCGTTCGGTTCACAGGAGGGGATTTAAAAAGCATAGGACGCAGCCTGGCTTTTCAAAGTTTGCCCCGTCCATCGCAGAGTGTGAAAATAGCGCCCTTCCCATCCGCCAGCGCCGCCGCGCAACGTCCTCGCGCGCGTCACGGCCGCCGTCATCCGTCGATCGCCCCGAATGCCTACTTCCTCCCCTGCCGAGTTTGCCCGTTCCGCCCGCGTTGCCGTCATCGGCGGCGGTCCCGCGGGACTGATGGCCGCCGAAGCGCTCGCGGCGCGCGGACTGGCCGTGGACGTGTACGACGCGATGCCGTCGGTGGGGCGCAAATTCCTGATGGCCGGCAAAGGCGGCATGAACATCACCCATTCGGAACCGCTCGAACCGTTCACCGGACGCTACGGCGCGCGCGCGCCGCAGATCGCGCCGCTGCTCGACGCGTTCGGTCCCGACGCGTTGCGCGCATGGTTGACCGGTCTCGGCGTCGAAACCTTCGTCGGTAGTTCGGGCCGCGTGTTCCCGTCCGACATGAAAGCTGCGCCGATGCTGCGCGCGTGGTTGCATCGGCTGAAGGAAGCGGGCGTGCGCTTTCACATGCGCCACAAGTGGACCGGCTGGTCGCCCGTCACCGACGACGTCGCCACCGCGTCGCACTCGCTGCGCTTCACGACGCCCGACGGCGAGCGCGACCTCACCTGCGACGCGATCGTGCTCGCGTTGGGCGGCGCAAGCTGGCCGCGCCTCGGCTCCGATGCCGCGTGGGTACCGCTGCTGACGGCGCGCGAGGTGCCGGTCGCGCCGCTGTTGCCGTCCAACTGCGGCTTCGAAGCGGACTGGAGCGAGCATTTCCGCGCCCGCTACGCTGGTCATCCGCTGAAGCCAGTCGCCATTTCCGTCGTCGATGTAGACGGAAAAGTCCACAATCGACAAGGTGAGTGTGTTGTGACGGAAACCGGGGTCGAAGGCAGTCTGGTGTACGCGCTTTCGTCGTCGATCCGTGACCGTTTGCTGGCCGACGGCGACGTGACGATTTCGCTGGATCTGGCGCCAGGCTTGCCGCTCACGCGTGTGATCGACGAAGTGACGCGTCCGCGCGGCTCGCGCTCGATGTCGAGTCATCTTCAGAGCCGGATCGGTTTAGGCGGGGTAAAAGCGGGTTTATTGCACGAGTGTCTGTCGAAAGACGCTTTCATGGACCCGGTGCAACTCGCGCATGCGATCAAGGCGCTGCCGTTGCGTCTGACGCGCGCGCGGCCCGTCGAAGAGGCGATCAGTTCGGCGGGTGGCGTTCCGTTCGAAGCGCTGGACGCGCAGCTGATGGTCGCGCGCGTGCCGGGCGTGTTTTGCGCGGGAGAAATGCTGGATTGGGAAGCGCCGACCGGCGGCTATCTGCTGACCGCGTGCTTCGCGAGCGGGCTAGTTGCGGGACGTGGCGCCGCGGCCTATCTCGAACGGGCGAACGCCTGAGCCGACGTTGCCCGTATCTGGAACGCTGAAGCGCTGAAGCGCTGAAGCGCGACGTTAGTACGAAGTTAACGCGCTTTAAGACGCCACAGCGACGTGATTTCCGCTGCGCGTGGCGCGTGCAGCGGATCGGACGGATCAGCGGCTTTCGGGTGACGCGGACGGATGTCGTCGCGACCTGCTACCGTCAGGCCGCTTTCTTCGATTGCCTTCATCAGCATGTCGCGGCTGCGCAAGCCGAGGTGTTCGGCGAAGTCGGACAGAATCAGCCAGCCTTCGCCGTCCGGCGTCAGATGCGCGGCCAGTCCGGCCAGGAAACCGAGCAGCATCCGGCTGTCCGGATCGTAGACGGCGTATTCGATCGGCGACGCGGGCCGGGCCGGCACCCACGGCGGATTGCAGATCACCAGCGGCGCACGGCCTTCCGGAAACAGATCCGCCTTGACGATTTCAACCTGGGATTGCACGCCGAGCCGCGTCAGATTTTCGCGCGCGCATTCGAGCGCACGCGGGTCCTGATCCGTCGCGACGATGCGTTTGACGCCGCGCTTCGCGAGCAATGCGGCCAGCACGCCGGTGCCGGTGCCGATATCGAACGCCAGTTCCGTCGACGGCAGCGGCGCCCTCGCGACCAGATCGACATATTCGCCGCGAACCGGCGAGAACACGCCGTAGTGCGGGTGAATCCGGTCGCCGAGCGCCGGAATCTCGACACCCTTCTTGCGCCACTCGTGCGCGCCGATCAACCCCAGCAATTCCCGCAACGACACCGCCGACGTATCGTCGCCCGGCAGCCCGTATGTTTCGACGCAGGCGTCACGGACGTCGGGCGCGCGGCGCAGCGGGATCGTGTAATCGGCGTCGAGCGGAATCAGGATCATGCCGAGCACGCGCGCCTTCTGCGATTGCGTCAGACGATGCTGGTTGAACGCGTCGAGCGGCGTCGTGGGTGGTTTGCGGGGCTTGCGCTCGGCGCGTCGCGTGACGGCCTGCAGCAGTTGCCGCGCATTCTGGAAATCGCCGCGCCACAGCAGCGCTGTGCCTTCGCATGCGAGCCGGTAGGCGGCGTCGGCGGTGATCGTGTCGTCGGCTTGCACGACGCGTTTCGGCGGCGGCACGGCGGCTTCGGAACGCCAGCGAGCGGTGCGTGGGCCGTCGGCTTCGGGCCAGGTCAAAGTGGGAGGCGTGGTCATCGATGAGGCAATCGGGCTTTCGAAATGGACGGCTGCGCGGGCTTGCGGTGCGAGGTCGGCAATCTGCGAATCACGGGATTCACACGAATCACACAGGTCACGACGACGACGACGGCCCGGCCGGCCAGGAACGGATAGAAGCGCACACACCGCAACGGTCGCCGGTTCGCGCCGGGTTGCGGTCTATGCGTTGAATATCGGGAAAGGGAAAGTGTGGCAGCGGGCGCCGCGTGTGTACAGAATATTCGCGCCAGGGCGCGCGTGGCGGCGGAGAGCAAACGGAGGGAATCTGGGACCGCCGGGCGCGGCGAGCGATGTCACCGTGCGGCTTTACTGATGGTAAAACTCGCCGCGTCGGACAGTAGCCGGACGCGGCGTGTTGCTGAAGCCTTACGACTGATGCCGACGCAGCGTCGTCGCGGTCAACGTGGTGGAACCGACGCTCATGGGCAGCGGCGTTTGCGGCAGCAAACCGAGCAACGCGCGCATTTCTTCGCCGGCCAGCACTTTCTCGAACGCCACTTTGCCCATCGAGTTGATCAGCAGACGACCCATCACGTCGGCCTTCACGTATTCGATTGCGAGCAGGCTGATCACGGAATTGTTGGTGATCACGGCTTCGTCGATGGACAGCGCGCCGAATTCGGCGGTGATCGCGTCCTGTTCGTCGGCTACCACGACCGACAGCCGCCGCCCGCCCAACCGACGCCGCGCACTCTCGCCGCACTCGCGCAAGTCGTAGCAACGCGGACCGGCCAGCGTGGCCATGCCGTAAATCGCGACATGCACGTCGACACCACGATTCGCCGCCGCTTCAAGTGCGTTGCGCACGAGCGGCATTTCCTCGTCCCAGACCGCCGCGAACAGCGACGTCTTGGCGGATTCGATCGTGGAGTTGAAAGCGGTGACGATGGCCGTCTGATCGCGTAACGACCAGACCAGACCGGGCTCGCGCGCCGCCGGCAACGACGACAAACCCTTGTCGATCAGGTTGAGATCGCCCTCGAAACGCGCGCGAATTCGCGCGAGCACTTCGACATAAGGCACTGCCGCATAGCGCACGGGTTCAGAGCGGTGCGCGAGGATCGCACCCTTCGCGTCGAGGCGTTGCAAGGTTTCGTAGATCTTGGATGGCGGCACGTGGGAGAGCTTGCCCACCTCGTGACCGTTCATCGGCGAACGCTGCAACAAAGCGCAGTAAGCCTGTGCTTCGTATTGGGAAAAACCTAAGCGAATCAACGCTGCAATGAGGTCGTCGGGGATTTGTGTCGTCATGCGCAGAGACTAGCACAACTCACTTGATCGAGCTACACTACATCGGTAGTGTATATATTCACTACACCGGTAGGGTAGCCGGCGGGGAACAGGTCGTCCGTGGGGCGCGCCGTCGCAGAACGTCAGGAGAGCATCATGCACAAGCGGTTTTCGTCAGGTTCCACGTGGGAATCGACCATCGGTTATTCGCGCGCCATTCAGGCGGGCAACACGCTCTACGTATCGGCAACCGCATCCAGCGGCCCGGACGGCTCGATCGTCGGTGAAGACCTGTACTCGCAGACCAAAACCATTCTGGAAAAACTCGGCAGCGTACTCGGCGACGCCGGTTTCGATTTCAGAGACGTCGTGCAAAGCCGCCTGTATGTCACCGACGTCGCGGAATGGAAAGAAGCCGGCCGTGCGCACGGCGAAGTGTTCGGCGACATTCGCCCGGCACTCACGCTGTTGCACGTTGCGCCCTTCGTCGATCCGAAGATCCTGATCGAAATGGAAATCACCGCCGTCAAGCGCGAAAACAACGCCTGACCGCCCGCCCCTCCGCCAACCATCATGGAAAGCACACCGCGCGACGCCAACGCCGAACCATCGGTCGCGTCGCAGCCCAAGCCTAAAAACTGGCTGATCGCGTTTCTTGCGACCGCGGCCGGTGTGGCTATTTCCAATAACTACACGCTGCAACCCGCGCTGCCCGCCGTCGCGCAAACCTTCGGGGCGTCGCTGACCGCGGTCGGGCTCGTCGCCGGCAGCATGCAGGTCGGCTACATGCTCGGCATCCTGCTGCTGGTGCCGCTCGGCGACAAACTCTCGCCTACCCGCCTCGTCTTCTGGCAATTTCTCGCGCTCGCGTTCGCGCTGACGCTCGCCGCCTGTTCGCCCACGCTTCCCGTGCTGATCGCCACCGGTTGCGTGATAGGCGCGGCCGCCACCAATGCCGTGCATCTGTCCACGGTCGCGTTTCGTTCGGCGCCGCCCGATGCGCGCGGCCGGGCGGTCGGCACAGTCGGCACGGGCATCGTCGCGGGCATTCTGCTGAGCCGGTTCGTCGGCGGTCTGCTGTCGCAGCAGGCCGGGTGGCGAGTGATGCTGATCGCGTCCAGCGTCGGTGCGCTAGTGCTCGCGTTTCTGTGCTGGCGCCTTCTGCCCATCGACCGCACGCGCAACGAAACCCGTTATCTGCAGCTGCTGGCATCGCTGCCCGCGCTGGTGCGGCGTTATCCGCTGCTGCGCGAAGGGATCGCAGTCGGCGCGTGCTGGTACTTCGTTTTCAGCATGTTGTGGGTGACGCTGGTGATCAGCGTGTCGCAAGCGCCGCTGAACCTCAACCCGGCGCAAGCCGGGATGTTCGGTTTCGCCGGTGCGCTCGGCCTGCTCGCCACGCGCGTGGCCGGTCGCGCATCGGATCGGTTCGGTTCGCGGCAGGTGATCGCCACCGGTTTCGTCATCGTGATTGCCGGCGTGGCGGTGCTGCTGGTCGCGCCGTCGTCGATTGCGGGTACGGCCGTTGGTGTCGTGCTGTTCGATATCGGTTGCTTCTCGGCGCAGGTCGCCAATCAGACCCGCCTGCTCGCAATCGATGCCGACGCGCGCAGCCGTATCTACAGCGTCTACATGTTCGCGTATTACGCGGCGGGCGCAGCCGGTTCGATCGTCGGGCCGCTGATTCTGGCGCATTTCGGCTGGCAAACGGTGTGTCAGCTCGCGGCAGCGATCGCCGTCGCCGGATTGCTGATCACCGTCGCGCGGCATCTCGCGTCGCGCAGGTCCAGCCGGCCGGTTTCGCGACACGCCCCGCTCCCGCATCAGGCGCGCCTGTCCGGGCATGGCCGCGACAGTCGCTGAGCGATCGTCGAGTCGTGCAAAACGACACAGAAACCACACGCAGCAACGTGAGCCGTAACAACCGCAACATCGGCAACACCCGCACCAACCGCAACACCCCGCTTTAGACCACAGCGCACCGCAGCACGCCGCATAAGCAGACGCCGGACCGAACACCGTTGCTCGCCACGCCAACGCACCCGTGCGTCACGCGTGGCCCCGCTCCGGTGACACGGCGCATCGCACTTCCGCGCGTTCGACGCGCATCTGGGCCGCCACCCGGCGAGCCCGTTTCCAGACCGGCTTTCCGTCAACCGGCCGGCATCCCCCTGTCCCTTCGTGGCGCACGCATCGATGCGCGTGCCACCTCGTCCCCGCCGAGCGCGGGCTTTGCCGTTTCTTAGGCCGAACGGACGCCCCCGACTTGCCGAGCCTGTTCTCCGCCATCCCGCAAAACGCCGGAAATGGCGCGCATTCGTCGATAAACCGTGCGTCGATTAAAGCGTTCCCGCGCTTTAACGCAGCAGGTATTTACCGGATGGCCAAACCGCCTTTCGACGCATTCTCCGACCCGATTATTTTCGGAGAAAAATCAAATGCGCAAGTGGCACGAGGAAAAAATCGAAAGGCTCGCGAAACGTGAACTTTCGGAGGGCGAGCTTCACGCGGAAATAAGCACGTGTGCGGACATTCTCGATTTTAAATACTGGATGTTCGGCATCCGCTTACCGATCCCGATATCGCGGCCGCTCACGGCGATTCGCAGCAATTTTCCCGCGAACTATCTCGACGACTGTCCGAAACCCGACAATCTCGAAGTCGATCCGATTTTCCACCATTGCCTGAATTCGACGGTGCCGCTGGTTTGGGCGAATGAACCGCATCGGCCGGGCAGCCGGAATCGCAAGACCCCGCTCTCGTGGACCGCGCGCTTCGGCTGGTCAATGTCGATGCGCGGCCCGGCCGGCGCGTTGACCTGGTTCACGCTCGCGCGCAATTCATCGGCGATCGGCGCGGACGAACTGGCAATCAACGAATACACGATGATCTGGCTCGCGCATCTGGCGCATGCGCGGATGAGCGCCTTCTTGTTGCCAGGCTTACTCGCCGGCGGAATTCCGCGTCTGTCGCCGCGCGAGCGGGAAGTGATGCGCTGGACCGCCGAAGGCAAAACCGCCGCCGAAATCGGCTTATTGCTCGGCATTGCAGAAACCACGTGCATTTTTCATATCGGCAATGCAACCCGCAAACTCGGCGGCGTCAACAAAACACAAGCCGCCACACGCGCCGCCGTACTCGGATTGATTGCGTGACGCATTGAACCGTTGAATTTTCACCAGAAACGGCCGGTTTTTAAGATTACCGGCCGACACCCCTCTCATTTCCTGGAGCTTGTTGCGACATTGGCGCCCGCGCTATTTTTCGTCTCAAGATTCGAATCAATCCTGCGAAACCGGATTCAGCGTGATGTCGTGAATCCGCATCAAACCAACCCGATCGATTTACACCGCAATCGATTCATTTCAAACCGGTTCTTGATTATGTGGCTATTACAACTCGTGCTGATTATCGCGGCGTGCCATGTGTGCGGTTATGTGGCGGAACGTGTCGGGCAATGCCGGGTGGTCGGTGAGATCAGCGCCGGAATCGTGCTCGGACCGTCGGTGCTGGGTGCTGTTTTGCCGGAATTTCACACCACGATGTTTGCATCGGCCGCGACTGCCGGTATGTCTCAGCTAGGCGAAATCGGACTCGTTTTGTTGATGTTCGAGATCGGACTGCATATGCAATCCGGCGGAAATCGCAACAACAGCGGCTACCTCAAGCGCGCCCCGATCAGCGCGAAGCTGCCCGCACTCGTCGCGGTTTTCGGTTTGCTGCTGCCGTTCGCGCTCGGCGTCATCGTCGCGTTCTGCTCGAAAAGCACGCTGGCGCCCGCGCAAGCCGCGACGCCCTATCTGCTCTTTTGCGGCGTCGCGCTGGCCGTGTCCGCCGTGCCGGTGATGGCGCGCATCGTCGTCGATCTGAAACTCGCCCGTCATCCGCTCGCGACCGCCGCGATGTCCGCCGCGATGCTCACCGACATCGCCGGCTGGTTGATGCTGGCCGCGATCGCGTCGATTGCCGGTGCGGAGCATGGCGGCGACGGCGCGGCCGGATTGCTGCGGCCGCTCGCGTCGATCGTGCTGTATGCGCTCGGCTGCATCGCGGGCGTGCGTTACCTCGTCAAGCCGTGGCTGATGCGCGCCGCCGCGCGGCAGGACACGCAAGCCGTGTTCACGCTCGTCACCTGTTGCGTGCTGCTGTCGGCGTGGACGACGAGTCACCTCGGTTTTCACAGCGCGTTCGGCGCACTGCTGCCAGGCATCTTGCTGCGCGACGTCGACGTCGTGCGCGAACAGTGGGAACGCACGCTCGGCGGCTTCGTGCGAATCGTGCTGATGCCGGTGTTCTTTTCGTATGCCGGTCTGCATACGTCGATCGCATCCGTCGATGGTTACGACGCGTGGCTGTGGTTCGGCGCGTTCCTCGTCGCCGGCTTCGCGGGCAAATACGGCGGCGCCTATCTCGCGTCGCGGGTGTGCGGCTTGCCGTCGAACGACGCGTCGGTGATCGCGTCGCTGATGAACGCGCGCGGCCTGATGGAGCTGATCGTGCTGTCGATCGGTTTGCAACTCGGCATCTTGCCCACGCGCGTCTACACGATTCTCGTGCTTTTCGCGCTCGTCACCACCGCGATGACGACGCCGCTCGTGCGCCATCACTTGCGACATCACTTCCGTGCGGCCCATGCGCCGCTGCCCGATCCCCAGCGCTAAGACATTGCGCCGCAACGGCCACGCAATCGCCATTGCAATGGCTATCGCACCTGCAACACCTCCACCGGCATCACCGTCCACCTCAACTTCGGAGCGCCTCATGTCCACTACCGCCCTTCAACCGCTGAACAAGCAACGCATCGTCGAGACGATCCGCGACATCATCGCGACCCGACTCGATCTCGACATTGCGCCGGAACGGATCGGCCTAACCGATGGCTTTCAGTCCGTCGTCGGCGTCGATTCGATCGGCTTTATCGAGCTGCGCTACCAGTGCGAAGAAAGCTTCGGCATCAAGATCGACGAAGACGACTTCGTGCCGGACAACTTCCTGAATTGCGACACGTTGTCCGATTTCCTGCTCGCCCGGCTGAGCGCGCATTGACGCGCGGCCATTCCACGGTGACGACGGACATTGCCATGCGCCTGACTGATTTCAACCCGAATCGCGGTATCGACCTCGACGCCGCGTTCGCTCATCTGATTACCGAAACCGCCGCGCTGCGTTCGCCGGCCGCGCCCGCCGACGCGGCAGCGTCCCGCACGACCCACGCGCAGCGCGTCGCCACGTGGCGTGCGATGCGCTTGCCGCCGGGCAGTGTCGTGCTCATGTGCATGCCGAACGGCCGCACGTTGCTGCAACAGTTCTTTGCGTTGATCGACGCCGGCTACGTGCCTGCGATGCTGTCGCCGACCACACCCGCGCAACGCATCCGGCACATGGCCGAAGACTTCCACGCGGCCGCGCTCGTAAAGCCGCGCATCGGCGACGCGTTGCGCCGTGAACTGTGCATCGGCCGTGTCGAAAGCGGAGACGACGCGACGTGGGAAACCGGCCGTTTCGACGCCGACGGCCAGTGGGACACCACGCCGCTGACCGAACCCGGCGACGTGATCCTGACCACGTCCGGCACGTCGTCGGATTTCAGCAGCGGTTGTGTGCACGCCTTCGCATCGTTGCGGGAAAACGCGCGCAAACACGCGGCGGATATCGGCCTGAGCGCGAGCGATACCGTGCTCGTCAACCTGCCGCTCTACTACTCGTTCGCGCTGGTCGCGCAGGCACTGGCGAGCCTGCAATGCGGCGCAAGGCTGGTCATCAGCGGGCCGCCGTTCCTCGGCGCGCGCTATCTCGCGGATCTCGACGCGCATCGCGTCACGGTGAGTTCGGTGACGCCCGTGTTGATGCGCGATCTGCTCGCGCACGGAAACACGCATCGGCACCCGCATGCGGACTTACATGCGAACCCGCAACCGCACGTCGCGTTGCCCGATTGCGTGCGCGCACTCACGGTCGGCGGCGATTTTCTGCAGGCGGAACACGCGGCGGCGTTCGTCGAACGTTATCCGGACAAGCAGCTTTATCTGACCTACGGCATCACGGAAGCAGGCCCGCGCGTCGCAACCGGTCTGGCGCACGATGGCGCGCGCGACTCGCGGCGATTCGCCTCGGTCGGCAAACCGATGCAGGGCGTCGAAGTGCGTCTGCTCGATGCCGGTCAAGCCCACGCGTCCACGCATGTCCATGCCGCCACGCGCGATTACGGCCACGCATGGCACGCGTCGCGCGAAGGCGAATTGCTGGTGCATTCGGACACGCTGCTCAAACGCAAGATCGGCCGTAGTGCGCAAGACCCGCTGATCCATCTCGACGGCAAAGCGTGGCTAAAAACCGGCGACATCTTCGAAATCGACCTCGACGGCTATTTGTACTTCAAGCATCGCCGCTCCGATTTCATCGTGCTGAACGACGAAAAAGTGAACCTCGCCGCGATCAAACAATTTTGCCGGTCGCTCCCCGGCGTGCTGACCTGCAAGACGAAATCGCTGCGACGCGCGGAAACGGTGAACGGCTATTTCCTCGAAGTAACCGTCGACGATCTGCTGGTCGGTCCGCACGAAGCCGACGCGATTCGCGCACGCATCCTGAAAGGCCTCAAGCACTACGAGCGCCCGACCACGCTGACGCTGACCGCCGTGAGCCGTCAGCAACACGAATTCTACAAATGAGGACGACCGCCATGAACAACGATAGCGATCAGAACGACCACAGCGACGCGATCGGCAGCCTGACGCAGCAGATCATCGAACGGCACGCATTGACGACGATCGACGATGTGCTCGCGATGATGCCGACGCGCATGTGTCACGTCACGCAGGAACCCGACGTGTTCCACACGTATATGCCGGGCATCGTGCGACTGAGTTATCCCCGCGACGAATGGGCGAAACACGACGCGGTCTATGCGCACTATCGCGACGACGTGATCGCGTCGTTGAGTCTGACCGACTATCTGCGAGCGTTTCTCGACGATCCGGACGCACCGCGTCTGCCGTGTTTCTGTTCGGAGATGAGCGACGTCGCCGGGGCGATCGTCAGCAGTCTGCTCGACCAGCCGGTCTACGCGATTCGCCAGATCTACGTGAACTATCTGTACCTGCCGCAGCGCTGGCATTGCATCAACGCGCTGGTCGAGCGCGGCCGCAGCAGCGCGCGCATTCGCTATTTCGATGCATCCGCCTACGCGCAGGTGTTCGATCCGTCGCGCCGCAAATTCATGCGTCCGGAAGCGCTGCAAGGTTTCGACTACGCGGACATCGAACCGCGCTTCGTCGTCAGTGAACGCTGGCTGCAAAGCGAACCGGTCCAACGCGCCATCACGCTCGACGGCGACACGATTCGCGACAGCTTCACCCCGCAGCCCACCGTCAATGCGACCCGCAAACCCGCCACCGACGACTACCTGCGCGTCTACGCGCCCGCACCGCATTTCGCTCACTCAGGCTAAATTATGGACCCGACGATGACCGACATAGTCGTGACCGGCATGGCGTGGCACACCGCGCTCGGCCATACGTTGCCCGGCGTGTGGCGGCGACTGCTCGACGGCGACAGCGGGATTGCGCCCGTCGCCTCGACGTATCCGCTGAAAAACGACCGGGCGGCACGCGTCGCGCTGACGAACCGAACCACGCCGCCGGATGTGCGCGACACGCTCGACCATCTGACGCGCCGGACGCTCGCGGCGGCAGCCGACCATGCGCAACTCGATTTATCTCGCGCACGATCACGCGACGCCGCGCGCACGCTGCTGATCGTCGGTACGAGTTTCGGCGCGCGGCTCGACGATGCGCGCTCTGCGGCCGAACCGCTCGAACGCTGGATCGATGCGATCGGCGCGGAATCCGGTCTCGAAACCGTGGCGTTGTCCACTGCGTGTTCGTCGGGTTCGGACGCGCTGCTGCTCGGTGCCGAACTGATCCGCGCAGGTCTCGCGGACCGCTGCATCTGCGGCGGCGCCGACGTGCTCGCGGACTCGAAACGGCTCGCGCACAGCGCGCTCGGCACAATGTCGGCGACGATCTTGCGCAGCTTCGACCAGCGTCACGACGGCACGATACTCGGCGAAGGCGTCGGCTTTCTGGTGCTCGAAAGACGCGGCGCGCGACCGTCGGCGACACCGCTTGCCGTGTTGCGCGGCGCGGGATCGTCGAATGACGCAGCCGGACTCACCGCGCCTGACAGCGAAGGCAACGGCATCCGGCTCGCGGTCGAACGCTCGCTGACGTGCGCGGGTTTGCGTCACGCGGATATCGGGCTGATCAACGCGCACGGCTCGGGAACGCTGACCAATGACCGGATCGAAAGCACCGCCTACCAGGCGTTGTTCGGCGGCTCGCCGACGCCGCCGACCGTCTTCGCGACCAAGGGCGCGTTCGGCCACACGCTCGGCGCGACCGGCGCGCTCGAAGCGATCGCGACGATCCTCGCGTTACAGCACCGCGTCGTCCCGCCGATCTGCGGACTCGACACACCGCTGGAAGGGTTCGACTTGCCCTTGCCGGTTCGCGAACCGCGCGCGGTGGACGCGGCCTGTGCGCTGAGCCTGACCATCGGTTTCGGCGGATTCAATACGAGTCTGATTTTTTCCACGGCTGACGCACGATGACGACGCGGTCCTTCGATGTGATCGAACGCTGCGCGCTGCGCGGCATCGGATACGAACACCTTCACGACGACGTGCGCAGCGGCATGAAAAACGCCGACCCCGCCGTCTGGCCCGTGCTCGAAGCGGTGGGACGCGTGTATCGCGCGCATCGCCGCGAACTCGACGCGCACGGCGACGCAACCGGCGTGATTCAGAGCGGCAGCGCGTTTCCAAAAGCGACCGCGCAACGCGTGATCGCGGATATCGCGCGCAGCGGCCGCGTGTCGCCGGTCGCCTTTATCAACGCGAATGCGGGCGCGGCGCTATCGATCTGCTGCACCCGCTTCGGACTACGCGGCCCGACGCTGAACCTGACGATGCCATCGACGCGAGCGCGCGCGATGGTCGATGCGCTGGCCGCGCGCTGGCTCGCGCAACGCGACGCGCAGTACCTGTTTCTGATCGAAGCGGATGACGCGCCGGACGCAGCCATCGACGCCGACATCGCCGTAACCGTCCGCCTGATCCACGCGACTGGCGCGCATCTCCCACTTTCAACTGCAATCACCGGAGTACACCACCATGACGTATGACCACGATATCGCCATCATCGGATCCGGCATTTCCGGCGCGATGCTCGCCGCCATTCTCGCGAAACACGGCGCGAACGTGATCGTCATCGATGCGGGCACGCATCCGCGTTTCGCCGTCGGCGAATCGATGGTGCCGGAAAGCGCCGTGCTGCTCGAATTGCTGGCCGAACGCTACGGCATTCCCGAACTCGCGTATCCCGGCAATATCGCGCAAATCAACCGGCACATCGGCACCTCGGCCGCGGGCGTCAAGCTCGCGTTCAGCTTCGCGTGGAATGGCTTCGGCAAGGAGCACGACCTCGCCGACGTCGTATCCACGCCGGTGCTGACGCCGGAAGCGCATCTGTTCCGCCAGGATATCGACGCGTACTACGTGGCGCTGGCCGCCCGCTTCGGCGCGACGATCAGACAGCAGGCGCGCATCCAGCAACTCGACATCGCCGATGACGGCGTGACTTTATCGCTCGCGGACGGCACCACGCTGCGCACGCGCTTCGTCGTCGATGCGGCCGGTTTTCGCGCGCCGCTCGCCGACGCGCTGAAGTTGCGCGACGACGCGCGTCCGATGCAGGCGAACACGCGCTCGCTGTTCACGCATATGGTCGGCGTCGATCTGTACGAAGACGCGATTGCGCCGGTCGAACGCCACGGCTCGCCGACCGCGTTGTCGCAAACCACGCTGCATCACATGTTCGATTGCGGCTGGTTGTGGATCATTCCGTTCAACAACCAGCCGTTCAGCACGAACCCGCTGTGCAGCGTCGGCTTGCAGTTCGACATCGGCAAACACGGTCCGGCGACGCGCGATCCGGAAGCCGAATTCCAGCAATTCCTGCTCGACCATCCGTCCACGGCAAAGCATTTCAGGAACGCGTCGCGCGTGCGTGAATGGACCGTCGCGCCACGTCTGAATTACACGAGCCGCGAAACGGTCGGCGACCGCTATTGCCTGCTCGGACACGCGGTCGGTTTCGTCGATCCGCTGTTTTCGCGCGGCCTCGTGAACACGTTCGAATCGATCGTGCGCGTGGTGCCGACCTTGCTCGACGCGCTGAAAACCGACGTATGGCAGCGCGGCAATCTGATGTCGCTGGAACGCTATAGCCTCGAAGTCGTCCGCATCAACGACCGGCTCGTCGCGAATTCGTACACGGCCTTCAAGTCGTTTCCGCTGTGGAACGCGTGGTTCCGGATCTGGCTGAGCGGCAGCTATATCGGCGTGTTGCGGCTGCGCAAGATTCTCGCGGAGTATCACAAGACACACGACGACGACGCGTTGCGCGCCGAGTTCGAAAACGCCACGTATCCGGGCCATCTGTCGATCGAAAGTCGCCGCTACGAAACGATGTTCGACACGGCGTGCGCGACGATGGAGCGCTTCGGGTCCGGCGAGATCACCGAGCGCGACACCATCGATACGCTGCACGGGCTGTATGTCGAGAACCGCGCGCATCTGCCGATCGACTTCTCGAATTTCACCAATCGCTACGTGTCGCGACCGACGGTCGAGTTTGCGAAGTCGCTGGTCGATTGGGCGAATCAGGCGCCCGACGGTCTCGCCGCGAAGCTCGCGCGCGGGCCGAACACGAAGCCGTTCGATTTCCTCGACGCGTATCGATACGGCGACCGTCTTGCGCTTGCGTCGCGCGCCGATGCGCTGCTCGCAGCGGCGATGACGCCCGAAACCGCGATGAAGTGAGCGCCGCGATGTCTTCCACTTACGACGATCTCCAGCAGCGGCGACGCGACGCGGTGGCACGCGGCGTCAATCAGGCTCACCCGATCTACGCCGCGTGCGCCGTCAACGACCGCGTCTGGGACACCGACGGCAAGCCGTACATCGACTTCACCAGCGGCATTGCCGCGCTCAATACCGGGCACCGTCATCCGCACGTGATGGCGGCGATCGACCGGCAACTGGCGGCGTTCACGCACACCTGCTTCGCGGCGTTGCCGTACGAGCCGTACATCGCGCTGTGCGAGCGGATCAACGGCTTGATGCCGGGCGATGGCCCGATGAAAACGGCGTTGTTCACGACGGGTTCCGAAGCGGTCGAAAGCGCGCTGAAAATCGCCCGCGCGCACACGCGGCGCAGCGGCGTGATCGCATTCACCGGCGCGTATCACGGCCGCACGCTGATGACGCTCGCGTTGACTGCGAAGGTGGCGCCATACGCGAGCGCGATGGGGCTGATGCCGGGTCACGTGTATCGCGCGCGGTTTCCGGACGCACGTCACGGCGTCGACGTGGACGAGGCGATCGACAGCATCGAGCGCATTTTCCGGAGCGACGCCGCACCCGACGATATCGCCGCGATCGTGTTCGAACCGGTGCAGGGCGAAGGCGGCGCACAGGTCGCGCCGGCGTCGTTCGTGCAGCGATTGCGCGCGCTGTGCGACCGGCACGGCATCGTGCTGATCGCCGACGAAGTGCAGACCGGCGCGGCGCGAACCGGCTCGTTCTTCGCGATCGAGCAGATGGGTGCGTCGGCGGATCTGGTGGTGTTCGGAAAATCGGTGGCGGCGGGCATGCCGTTGTCGGGCGTCGTCGGGCGCGCGGCGCTGGTCGATTCGGTGGCGCCGGGCGGCCTCGGCGGGACCTTCGCCGGAAGCCCGGTCGCGTGTGCGGCGGCGCTGGCCGTGCTCGATGTGATCGAACGCGAACGGCTGGTCGAGCGCGCACGGCAGATCGGTGAAACGATGCGCGGCGCGTTGCTGTCGATGCAACGTCGCTATCCGGCGATTGCCGACGTGCGCGGCTTAGGCGCGATGATCGGCGTGGAGTTGCAGGCGGTATGCGACGACGGAGTGAGTGGTGCCGGGAGCGCGGATCACGCGCCGGGGCGAAGCGCGGCGGAATACACGAAGGCGATCGTCGCGGCCGCGCGCGAACGCGGTCTGCTGTTGCTTGCGGGCGGGATGGACGGCAACGTGTTGCGACTTCTGCCGCCACTGACGCTGGAGCTTGCGCATCTCGAACACGGTTTGAACGTGCTCGATGCGTGCTTCGCCACGGTTTGACCCGTGGGCGCGAGTCGTTGCACCGAACGAAACACGGTTACGGCAAAGACGGCGCGCCGAAAAGACAAAAGGCCCACGCATTGTGTGCGTGGGCCTTTTGCGTACAACTGGTGCCGGCTGCAGGACTCGAACCCGCCACCTCATGATTACAAGTCAAGCGCTCTACCTGATGAGCTAAGCCGGCAATGAGAGCGGGATTTTATCTCATTTCACGACTTTGAGGTGAGCTCGTCCGCCACCTTTCGAACCATCGTCATCCGGAGAGGGTTCGGTTGCGGCGGGTTCGGCGGTTTTCACCGCGACCGGCCCGGACGCCTTCACGTCGTCCTCTTCGTCCGCCGACAACGCATCGGCGCCGGAGTCATTCGCTTCGCCACCCACGGACTCGACCGGGAACGCCATACCCTGGCCGTTTTCGCGCGCGTAAATGGCGAGCACGTTCGCGACGGGTACTTCGAGCTTGTGCGACTTGCCCGAAAAACGCGCGCTGAACTCGATCCACTCATTGCCCATCTGCAACTGGCTGGTCGCCTCGAAGCTGATGTTCAGCACAATTTCGTTGTCGCGCACGAACTGACGCGGCACGCGCGTCTGGTTATCGACCCGGACCGCGATGTGGGGCGTGTAGCCGTTATCGGTGCACCACTCGTACAGAGCGCGCAACAGATACGGCTTGGTGGAGATTTCTTGCATCAACTGTCCTCATGCCGGATGCGGCGTGGCGCGACGTCGATGCCGACGTCGCGCCACGTTTCATCCTGAAAGCTGAAAACCAGACCGCTGCATGCGAGCCGCGCGCCTGGCACGCGACTCACACGAAACGGCAACGACTCACATCAACGGCGCATGACCTTTTCCGACGGCGTCAGTGCTTCGATGTAAGCCGGACGGCTGAAAATACGCTCGGCGTACTTCATCAACGGCGCTGCGTTCTTCGACAGTTCGATGCCGTAGTGATCCAGACGCCACAGCAGCGGCGCGATCGCGACGTCGAGCATCGAGAACTCTTCGCCCAGCATGTACTTGTTCTTCAGGAAGATCGGCGCGAGTTGCGTCAGACGATCACGGATGGCCAGACGCGCCTTCTCGTGATTCTTCTCTGCAGCCTTGCCCTTTTCGTTTTCGAGCGTGCCGACGTGCACGAACAGTTCTTTCTCGAAGTTCAACAGGAACAGGCGGGCACGCGCGCGCTGAACCGGATCGGCCGGCATCAGTTGCGGGTGCGGGAAGCGCTCGTCGATGTACTCGTTGATGATGTTCGATTCGTACAGAATCAGGTCACGTTCGACCAGGATAGGCACCTGACCGTACGGATTCATCACGGCGATGTCTTCCGGTTTGTTGAACAGATCGACGTCGCGAATCTCGAAGTCCATGCCCTTTTCGAACAACACCAGCCGGCAGCGCTGGGAGAACGGGCAAGTTGTGCCGGAATACAGAACCATCATGTTTACGTTTCCTCAAAAAGCTGAAGGGCCAGCGCGCGGAAAAACCGTTCAGCAGGTTTTTCCTGGCGCCGGCCCCACGCCGGTGACGGCGTGATTATTTGATATCTTTCCAGTACGCGGCGTTCAATCGCCAGGCGAAAAAGCTCAGGACGCCAAGAAACAGCAGCACCCAGACGCCAAGTTGCCGGCGGGTGTTCTGCGTCGGTTCCGACATCCATGACAGGTACGACACCAGGTCGGCCACAGTAGAATCATAATCCACCGGCGACATCGTCCCCGGCGTGACCTGCTGGAAGCCCACGAATTTGTGTACCTTTTCCCCCGATTTTTCGTCGGTTTCGTCTTCGAACTTCGCGGTACGTTGCCCTTGAAGCTGCCACAGCACGTGGGGCATGCTTACATTTTCATACACCAGATTGTTCCAGCCGGTGGGCCGGGTATCGTCGCGGTAGAACGTGCGGAGATACGTGTACAGCCAATCCTTGTTGCGTGCCCGCGCCTCGACGGACAGATCCGGCGGCGCCGCGCCGAACCACGCTTTCGCGTCTTCCGGGCGCATCGACACCGACATCGTGTTGCCGATTTTATCGGTGCTGAACAGCAGATTCGCCTGGATTTCCTTCGGCGAAATTCCGATATCGGTCAAACGGTTATAGCGCATCAGGTTCGCGCTATGGCAATTCAGGCAGTAGTTTACAAATATTTGCGCGCCGTGCTGCAAAGAAGCGAAATTGTCCGCGTTATCGGGCGCGCGGTCGAGCGGGAAATTCTCGTCCGCGTGCGCGGGAACGGCAAGCAGCGCGAGCGCAGTCGCGCCGATCAGCGCGAGTGTCGTCAGTATTTTTCTCATTGTGGGGTTCTCCTGGCTCGCGATTAATGGGGCTTGAACCGCACACGTTCAGGTGGCTGTTTGAACGTGCCGAGCCTTGTCCAGAACGGCATGCCGAGGAAAAATGCAAAATAGATCAGCGCGCAAACCTGCGCGATCAACGTCGCGGCGGGCGACGGCGGCTTCGTGCCGAGAAACGCCAGCGTCAGGAACGCGGCCACGAAAATGCCGTAGAACACCTTGTGGAAGAACGGCCGGTAGCGGATGGAGCGCACCGGCGAGCGGTCGAGCCACGGCAGAAAGAACAGCGACACTACCGCGCTGCCCATCACCACCACGCCCCAGAACTTCGACTCGGTGAACGCCATGGCGAGAATCACGAGGATCGCCGCCAACGGCAGAATGCCCTTCCATTTCCCGCGCGCGCGAATGATCGCGAACAGCCCGAGCAAGCCGATGATCACCATCAGCACGATCTTGAACGGATCGGTCGTGGCGCGCAGCATCGCGTAGAAAGCGGTGAAATACCAGACCGGGGCGATTTCAGGCGGCGTCTGCAACGGGTTCGCCGGCACGAAATTGTTCGATTCGAGGAAATAACCGCCCATTTCGGGCGCAAAAAAGACGATCGCCGAGAAAACGAACAGGAAAATGCACACGCCCATGAAATCGTGCACCGAGTAATACGGGTGGAACGGAATGCCGTCGAGCGGAATGCCGTTCGCGTCTTTCTTCGCCTTGATTTCGATGCCGTCCGGATTGTTCGACCCGACTTCGTGCAGCGCCACCAGATGCGCGACCACCAGCCCGATCAGCACCAGCGGAATGGCGATCACGTGAAACGCGAAGAAGCGGTTCAGCGTGACGTCCGACACGACGTAATCGCCGCGAATCCACAGCGACAGATCCGGGCCGATAAACGGGATTGCCGAGAACAGGTTGACGATCACCTGCGCGCCCCAGAACGACATCTGGCCCCACGGCAGCAGATAACCGAAGAACGCTTCGGCCATCAGGCACAGGAAAATCGCGCAGCCGAAGATCCACACCAGCTCGCGCGGCTTGCGATACGACCCGTACAGCAGCCCGCGGAACATATGCAGATACACGACGACGAAGAACATCGACGCGCCGGTGGAGTGCATGTAGCGGATCAGCCAGCCCCACGGCACTTCGCGCATGATGTACTCGACCGACGCGAACGCGAGCGTCGCGTCGGGCTTGTAGTTCATCACCAGAAAGATGCCGGTGACGATCTGAAGCACCAGCACCAGCATCGCCAGCGAGCCGAAGAAGTACCAGAAGTTGAAGTTTTTCGGTGCGTAGTACTCGGAGACGTGTTTTTTCCACGTGGACGTCAGCGGAAAGCGACGGTCGATCCAGCCGACCAGCCCGGTCGTCTCTACTTCGTGGTCGATCGCCATCAGGCTTCTCCTTTCTCGTCTTTACCAATGACGAGCTGGGTCGCCGACGTGAAAATGTAAGGCGGGATATCGAGATTTTGCGGCGCGGGTTTGTTCTTGAACACGCGACCGGCCATGTCGTAGGTCGAGCCGTGGCACGGACATAGAAAGCCGCCGGGCCAGTCGTCGGGCAGATTGGGCTGTGCGCCTTCCTGGAAGCGCGGCGTCGGCGTGCAGCCCAGATGCGTGCACACCGCGACGGCGACCAGCAGGTTCTTGTGATCGG
Source organism: Paraburkholderia sp. (assembly GCF_028283785.1). GTDB lineage: Bacteria > Pseudomonadota > Gammaproteobacteria > Burkholderiales > Burkholderiaceae > Paraburkholderia. The sequence goes on from NZ_JAPWKB010000007.1 coordinate 76,638, forward strand.
CGCGCGAACGGAATTCGTTGTTGCAGTATTCCGGCAGCGGCATCGTGAACGTCTTCTTGCTGTCGGGGTCGGCGACTTCGCCGTCCGCCTTCTTGACGTCGGCCAGCATCTTTTCAGTGCGGTTGATGATCCACACCGGCTTGCCGCGCCACGCGACCGTCATCATGTCGCCCGGCTTCAACGAACTGATATCCACTTCGACGGGCGCGCCCGCCGCTTTGGCTTTCTCGGATGGTGCAAACGAACTTACAAAGGGTACGACAGTGGCCACGCCTCCGATGCCACCTGCTACGGTCGTCGCGATCAGCCAGGTACGCCGGCTTCCATCGACGAGCACCTCTTCTTTGTCTCGCATCACACGCCCCACTTCTGAGTTGGATTTTCCTTCACGTCGTCTCTACCGCTGCTAGTTTGCTCGAATGGAGTTGGCATTTACAAGGCCCGAATACTAAAAAGCGTTCGAAGTCATTGATAAATCAGGGTTTCCCCGCACCACGCGCAAACTATTCGTGCTCTTCTATTAAGTGTTCTCTTCGGATTAAGCGGTGACTATTGGTATTTCCGAGCGGCGGTTTGAGTATGCGTTTTCAAACCGGATTGTGAATATCGATAAATACGTGTTCGAGGTTGAAGTGCTCGGACAGATGCGTGCCCAACGCCTGCACGCCGTAGCGTTCGGTGGCGTGATGGCCGGCCGCGATAAACGCGACGCCGCTCTCCTCGGCGGTATGCAGATTGTGCTCGGAGACTTCGCCGGTCAGATAGACGTCGGCGCCGGCGTCGATTGCCGCGTCGAAGTAGTTCTGCGCGCCGCCGGTGCACCACGCGATCCGGCGCAGCTCGATGTCGGTGTCGCCGAGTACGAGCGGCGTGCGGCCGAGCGTCTGTTCGACCTGCGCGATGAAGTGGGCGAGCGAAACCGGCGTTTGCAGCACGCTCATCCAGCCGAGATCGTTATCGCCGAAACGGGTGTCGCCGCTCAGTCCGAGCTTCGCACCGAGTTGCGCGTTGTTGCCGTACTCGGAATGGTCGTCGAGCGGCAGGTGATACGCGAACAGATTCAGATCGTTCGACAGCAGCGTCTTGAGACGTGCGTATTTGCGGCCGGTGATCTGCGGTGCTTCGTTGCGCCAGAAGTAGCCGTGATGCACGAGCACGGCATCCGCGCCCCACTCCAGCGCCGCTTCCAGAAAAGCCAGCGATGCCGTCACGCCGGTCGCGATCTTGTTGACGCGGCGGCGCCCTTCAACCTGCAAACCGTTCGGACAGTAGTCCTTGAACCTGGCGGTTTGCAGAAGATTGTTCAAGTACAATTCAAGTTCGATCCGATCCATGTAGACCTCTAATCTCTTCAGATGCTTAGACGCTTTTGGCTGTTCTTTGCCCAAGCGGTGACCGTGCTGTTGGCGCTCATGTTCATTGTCGCCACCCTCAAACCGCAATGGCTGCAACGCCAGGGGCAGTTCGGCAAGCAGCTCGCGGAGCCGATCGTCGCACTGCGGGAAGTCGCACCTGGCATTGGCAACGGTCCTGCCCAGGCCTCTTACGCAGACGCCGCACAAAAGGCGATGCCCGCGGTCGTCAACGTGTTCTCCAGCAAAGACGGTTCGTTGCCGCCCGACCCGCGCGCCAAAGACCCGCTGTTCCGCTACTTCTTCGGCGACAAGAACAACAACCGCCGACAACAGGAACAACCTGCGGCCAATCTCGGCTCAGGTGTGATCGTGAGTTCGGAAGGTTACATTCTAACGAACCAGCACGTCGTCGACGGCGCCGATCAGATTGAAATCGCGCTGGCCGATGGTCGCACGACCAACGCGAAAGTGATCGGCGTCGATCCGGAAACCGATCTCGCCGTGCTGAAGGTCAACATGACCAACCTGCCTACCATCACGCTCGGCCGGATGGATCAGACGCACGTCGGCGATGTCGTGCTGGCAATCGGCAATCCGTTCGGCGTCGGCCAGACGGTGACCATGGGTATCGTCAGCGCGCTTGGCCGCAATCACCTCGGCATCAATACGTTCGAAAACTTCATCCAGACCGACGCGGCGATCAATCCCGGCAACTCGGGTGGCGCACTGGTCGACGTGAACGGCAATCTGCTCGGCATCAACACCGCGATCTACTCCCGTTCCGGCGGCTCGCTGGGTATCGGTTTCGCGATTCCGGTTTCGACGGCGCGCAGCGTGCTCGAAAGCATCATCACGACCGGTTCGGTGACGCGCGGCTGGATCGGCGTCGAGCCGCAAGATGTGACGCCGGAGATTGCGGAATCGTTCGGGCTCGACCAGAAGAGCGGCGCGATCGTCGCGGGCGTGCTGAAGAACGGCCCGGCCGACCGCGCGGGCATCAAGCCGGGCGATATCCTGCTGAGCGTGAACGGTCAGGACATCACCGACACCACGCGTCTTCTGAACGTGATCGCGCAGATCAAGCCGGGCACCGACGCGAAGGTGCATCTGGTGCGCAAGAATCGCGAACTCGATCTGAATGTGACGATCGGCAAGCGCCCGCCGCCGCCGAAGCAACCGGCCGAGCAAAGCGACGATAGCGACGACGGCGGTTGAAGCGATTGAGTTGAGTGGCTTCAGTCGAGCGGTAAGATCAGGCAACGTCGTTCGCGAACGGCGTGGAAAAGCAAAAGGGGCAGTCCTCGCGGACTGCCCCTTTTGCTTTTCCAGCGTCATGCGGATAACGCGCTGCGCGCACCCGTCAACCAGGTGCGCCGTCTTCCTTCGCAACCGCCGGCTGCTTGCCGACGATCAGACGCGCCGCGATGATGCCCGCCTCGTACAACACGATCAGCGGAACCGCGAGGATCAGTTGCGAGAACACGTCCGGCGGCGTCACCACCGCCGAAATCACGAATGCGCCAACGATCACGTACGGCCGGATTTCGCGCAGCTTCTTCACCGTCAGAATGTTCATGCGGACCAGCAGCACGACGACGATCGGTACTTCGAACGTCACGCCGAAGGCCAAAAACATGGTCAGCACGAAGCTCAGGTAATTGTCGATGTCCGTGGTCATTTCCGCGCCCAACGGCGCGTTGTAATGCGCCATCACCCGGAAAATGGTCGGAAACACGACGAAATACGCGAATGCCATCCCGCACAGGAACAGCACGTAGCTGCTGCCGACGAGCGGCACGACCAGCTTCTTTTCATGCTGATACAGGCCCGGCGCGACGAACGCCCAGATCTGATACAGCACGATAGGCAACGCGATCACGAACGCGACGAGCATCGTCACTTTCATCGGCACGAAAAACGAACCGGTGACGTCGGTGACGATCATCTTGCCGTCTTTGGGCAGATTCGCCATCAGCGGTCGCGCGAGCAACCGGAAGATATCGGGCGCCCAATACACCAGCGACACGAACACGACGATCACGGCGATGCCCGCGCGGATGATGCGATCGCGCAATTCGACGAGATGTGAAATGAAGGTCTCTTCAGTGCCTTCGCTCTGGGGGGTTTGCTGCGGGTCGCTCACACCGGCCCTCGGTAAGAGATGAATGCCAGGAACATCAGAAGAAGCGCGTAGGCCGGCGCAAGGTGGCCGGCGTGTGACGCGCGACGCGCGCGGCGCCCGACTGGACCCGCGTGCGACGCAATGTGGCGCGCTTGTACCACGCCGGCATTGCCGCCTGCTTGACGCGCCAGTTCTTGCGCTTCGCCGGGGTCGTGCCGACCGGACCGGCGTTGCCGCTGTAAATGCTTTGCCAGGATGAATCTGTGATGCCGCCCGCGTCGGCTTCGGTGACCGTACCGCCGGCGATGCTCGGCGACACCGACGTACCCGAATTCCACGCGTCGTTCAGCTCGGACTCGTGCTTGTTCAGATTGTCGTGGATGGTGTTTTCGACATTGCTCGCCGCCGACGCGAACTCGGTCTTCATGCGACGCAGTTCGTCGAGTTCGATTTCGCGCGTGACTTCGGACTTGACGTCGTTGATGTAGCGCTGCGCACGGCCGAACAGCGCGCCGGCCGTACGCGCGACGCGCGGCAACCGCTCCGGCCCGAGCACGACAAGCGCGACGACGCCGATAAGCGCCATCTTGGTGAGACCGAGGTCCAGCATGAGGGATTTCCGTCAGTGCGCGATTAAAGCGGGCTGAGTGCCAACCAGCCACCACGAGCGCCGGTTGGGACGCGAAACAGGCGACGCGAAGGCGCGACGGATTCCGCGCCTTCTATCGCAAGCGAATGCCGGTTTAACGGAAATCGCTGGAGTTCGGCGTCTTTTCCTTGGCTTCGACGTCGACTGCGCCGTTACGCGGCAGTTCGTGCTTCGATGCGTCGGCCGGCGTTTCGGCTTCCCGCATGCCTTCCTTGAAACCCTTGACCGCGCCACCCAGATCGCCACCGATATTGCGCAGCTTCTTCGTGCCGAACACCAGAGCGACGATCAACAGCACGATCAGCCAGTGCCAGATACTCAACGAACCCATGACTACTCTCCTTGACCCCGCCGCCACGTATCGGACGTGACGAACATCTTATGCCTTTCGGCCTGAATTGAAGCACGCAACGCGACTGCCATTGTGCATAGCCAAAATGGCCGAAGCATGTCGTGACGATATGCGTCGCCTATGCACCACAGCGGCACACTACGACGTCAGCCCATTCGCTGCCACGGACGCGGCCCGGCCAGGATATGCGCATGCAGGTGATACACCTCCTGCCCGCCGCCCGGCCCGGTGTTGATGACCGTGCGGAAACCCGTCTCGCCGCCCGTGTAGGCGACGCCCAGTTGTTCCGCCAGTCGCGCCGTCAGAACAAGCATTCTACCAAGCAGCGGCGCATCGCTTTCGGTGCAGTTCGACAATGTGGGGATGTGCTTTCGGGGAATCACGAGCACATGGGTTTCGGCTGCTGGGCGGATGTCGCGAAACGCGACGAACTCGTCGTCTTCGTGGACTTTCGTCGACGGAATTTCGCCTTTGGCGATCTTGCAGAAAAGGCAGTTCGGATCGTGGCTCATGATGTTCCTGAAGCGCAAGCGTGCGGTGGTCAGAACCACGCGCGCGGGGTCAGCAGCGGCTTGTTATCGTACAGATACAGCCAGCCCTTGATGATACGGTACAGCATCCAGATACTGACGACCCACAGAATGGGAATGCCGATCAGCACGAAGAACAACGCGCCGCCGATCAGATAACCCAGCAGACACCACCAGAACGTGCGGATCTGCCATTCGAAATGCGCTTCGAACGGCGTGCCGGCCACATCGGCCCGCTTCACGTAGTTGATGATGATCGCCACCAGCATTGCCACGCCGCCCGTCAGCCAGTGAAACGCGTACAGCGCGTACAGAACGTGCGTCAGCGTGCGCAGACCGCGCTCGCGCTCGTGATCGCCGCCAAGGGCATTGCGATAGGCAGGCGGCGGATATCCGCCTTGCGGCTGTTCCATGCTGGCGTGCTCCCGTGGGTTGCAACGAATGGGCGTTGGAAAACGGCTCCGGATGACGGCGAAACCGGCTCTGTCAGCCGCCGTTCTGCTCACGCTCGCGCACCTTGCGCAGCGCCTTTTCCTCGATTCCCGACAAGCCTTCGCGGCGTTCGAGTTCGGCGAGCACGTCGGCGGGACTGAGCTCGAAGTGCGACAGCATCACGAGGCAGTGAAACCACAGATCGGCCACTTCGCCGACCAGCGGTGCCGGCGCGCCGCCATGACGCGCGTCTTTCGCGGCCAGCACGACTTCGGTGGCTTCTTCGCCGATCTTCTTCAGGATCGCGTCGTCGCCCTTGTGGAACAGGCGCGACACGTACGACACGTCGGGATCGCCGCCACGGCGGCTGTCGATGATGGCCGCGAGGCGCATCAGCGTGTCGGTCGTCGAAGGCGTGGTTTGCGTGGAATCAGCGGATTGCGTCATTTGTAGATGTGTTCGGGGTCTTTCAGCACGGGATCGACGGCGACCCAGTCGCCATCGTCTGCCGCGCCTTCGAATTTCTGGAAAAAGCACGAGTGACGGCCGGTATGACAGGCGATGCCCGATACCTGCTCGATCTTCAGCAACACGACGTCTTCGTCGCAATCGAGCCGCACTTCATGGACGTGCTGAACGTGGCCGGACTCCTCACCCTTGAACCACAGCCGCTGGCGCGAGCGCGAGAAGTACACCGCGCGCTTCAGCTCGATGGTCTTGACGAGCGCTTCGCGGTTCATCCACGCGAACATCAGCACGTCGTTGGTCGACGCTTCCTGCGCGATCACCGGCACGAGGCCGTTCGCGTCCCATTTCACCTTGTCGAGCCAGTTGACGCCGGAGGGATTCACCACGTTACAACCTCACCGAAATGCCTTGATCGGCCATGAAGCGCTTCGCTTCGCCGACCGTGTGTTCGCCGTAGTGGAAGATGCTCGCGGCCAGCACGGCGTCCGCGTGACCGCCGGTGATGCCGTCGGCCAGATGTTGCAGCGAGCCGACGCCGCCGGAGGCGATCACGGGAATCGGCACCGCATCGGACACGGCGCGCGTCAGCGCGAGGTCGAAACCGCTCTTGGTGCCGTCGCGATCCATGCTGGTCAGCAGGATTTCGCCCGCGCCGAGTTCGGCCATCTTGCGCGCCCATTCGACCGCTTCGAGGCCGGTTGCCTTGCGGCCGCCGTGCGTGAACACTTCCCAGCGCGGCGGTTCGCCGTCGGCCGAGACGCGCTTCGCGTCGATTGCCACGACGATGCACTGCGAGCCGTATTTGTCCGTCGCGTCGCGCACCAGCTGCGGATTCGCAACCGCCGACGAGTTCATGCTGATCTTGTCCGCGCCCGCGTTCAGCAGGCGTCGCACGTCTTCGACCGCGCGCACGCCGCCGCCGACCGTCAGCGGGATGAACACTTGCGACGCGACCGCTTCGATGATCGGGAGGATCAGGTCGCGTTGGTCGGACGTGGCGGTGATGTCGAGGAAGGTGAGTTCGTCGGCGCCCTGATCGTCGTAGCGGCGCGCGATTTCCACGGGGTCGCCCGCGTCGCGCAGTTCGACGAAATTGACGCCTTTGACCACGCGTCCTGCGGTGACGTCCAGACAGGGGATGATGCGTTTAGCTAGAGCCATGATCTTGCGTTTCTTGCCAATACCGCTGATGAGGCCGCTTTCGTCGCATCGGTGGATGGTTTCGAAAGCGGCACGATGCCGGTTTCGCGCGGCCATGCCGCGCGAACAACGCTCCGGGCGAGCGACCGGAGCGGCGCGTCGGGCGGATTAAGCGTCGTCCGATTCGCGCAGACGGTCCGCGTGGCTTTGCGCGGCGGTGAAATCGAGGTCGCCCGAGTAGATGGCGCGGCCGCAAATGACGCCTTCGATGCCTTCATCTTCGACTTCGCACAGCGATTCGATATCTGCCAGATTCGACAGGCCGCCGCTCGCGATCACCGGAATCTTGACCGCGCGCGCAAGGCGCACGGTGGCTTCGATATTGATGCCTTGCAGCATGCCGTCGCGGCCGATGTCCGTGTAGATGATCGACTCGCAGCCGTAATCTTCGAACTTGCGCGCGAGATCCACGACTTCGTGACCGGTCAGCTTGCTCCAGCCGTCGGTTGCGACCTTGCCGTCTTTCGCATCCAGACCGACGATGATGTGGCCGCCGAACGCGGTACACGCGTCTTGCAGGAAACCGGGGTTCTTCACCGCCGCCGTACCGATGATGACGTACGACAGGCCGTCGTCGAGATAGCGTTCGATGGTGTTCAGGTCGCGGATACCGCCGCCCAACTGCACGGGAATCTCGCTGCCGACTTCCTGGATGATCGAACGGATCGCGTCTTCGTTCTTCGGCTTGCCGGCGAACGCGCCATTCAGGTCGACGAGGTGCAGACGCCGCGCGCCGCGCTCGACCCAATGTCGAGCCATTGCAGCCGGGTCTTCGGAGAAAATCGTCGCCTGGTCCATATCGCCCTGTTTGAGGCGTACACACTGACCATCTTTCAGGTCGATGGCGGGGATCAGCAGCATAGCAATCGGGTGTTGTCTGGGAAGGGGTTGAAGGTCAGGCTCGGGCCATCGGACAAAGCCGCTACGGCGCCGCGCCGTTCCGCTAGTTTAGTACAAGTCTTTCGGTGCCCTTGCTGCCTTGCCGCGTGGAACGTACGGCAGCGCGCAGGAACCGGTACAGAAGTGCCGCTTTACGGATTCCAGTGGACGAAGTTGCGGTAGACGCGCAAACCGGTTTCGGCACTTTTCTCCGGGTGAAACTGGGTGGCAAAGATGTTGTCGCGCGCGACCGCCGACGTGAACGGTCCGCCGTACACGGTCTCGCCCGAGGTAACTGCGGCGTCGGCCGGGGCCACGTAGTAGCTATGCACGAAGTAGAAGAAGCTGTTGTCAGCGACACCTTCCCACAACGCGTGAGCCTGCGTCTGACGGACCCGGTTCCAGCCCATTTGCGGGACCTTGAAACGCGAGCCGTCGTCCTGCACCTGGCCTTCGAGGTCGAAGCGCAGCACCTTGCCCGGCAGCAAGCCGAGGCCCGGCGTGTTGCCTTCCGCGCTCCAGTCGAACAGCATCTGCTCGCCGACGCACACGCCCATCAGCGGCTTGCTGCGCGACGCTTCGACCACCGCTTCCTGCAAGCCGGACTCGGCGAGACTGCGCATGCAGTCGGGCATCGCGCCCTGGCCGGGCAACACGACGCGGTCGGCCGCGCGAATCGCTTCCGGACGATCGACGATCGCCACGTCCGCTTCCGGCGCAGCCTTGCGCAATGCCTGCGCCACCGAGCGCAGGTTGCCCATTCCGTAATCCACAATCGCTATCGAAGTTTTCATTTCAAGTTAGGCTGCAAAGCCTTCAGACCGCCGACGCCGCGTTTGAAACACGAGCGTCGGCTACATCGAAACCATCGGACGCGAATCCGCATCCAGACCGACAACGACAAGACTAACCCGGACGGCCCCACGCTGTGAACCTGGCCGAACGGCCGATGCCCGCGACATCGCGAGTCGGGCAGACTATCCATCGGGACAGGTCTGCGGTTCGGACCTGTAGTTGCCGGGTAATCACCCGGCGCTCGTCAGGTTGCGCGTAACCGGCGCAGCTCGCGCTGCGACGTTACAGGCTGCCCTTGGTGGACGGAATCTGCCCGGCCGCGCGGTCGTCGAGTTCGACGGCCATGCGGATCGCGCGCCCGAACGCCTTGAACACGGTTTCCATCTGGTGATGGGCGTTCAGGCCGCGCAGGTTGTCGATATGCAGCGTTACGCCGGCGTGATTCACGAAGCCGCGGAAAAATTCGATGGAGAGATCGACGTCGAACGTGCCGATCCGGGCGCGCGTGAACGGCACGTGGAATTCGAGGCCCGGACGGCCGGAAAAGTCGATCACGACGCGCGACAGCGCTTCGTCCAGCGGAACGTACGCGTGGCCATAGCGACGAATGCCTTTTTTGTCGCCGATCGCCTTCGCGACCGCCTGACCCAGCGTGATGCCGACATCTTCGACCGTATGGTGGTCGTCGATTTCCAGGTCGCCATGCGCCTCGACATCCAGATCGATCAAGCCATGCCGGGCAATCTGATCCAGCATGTGATCCAGGAACGGCACGCCGGTTTTCAGCTTTTGCTGACCCGTGCCGTCCAGATCGATCTTCACACGGATCTGCGTTTCGCTGGTGTTGCGAACGACTTCCGCAAGGCGCATGGTAATTCCTCGAATTAAAGCAGTATTAGATGGGGGTGGTTGGGAACGCCGCGCGCCGCGCCTACATGGTCGAACCATGCGAGGCGCCGCTGCACGGCACGCCGTTCAATGCAGCACGAGTTTCAGTGCGGCCAGCAATTGCGCGTTTTCTTCGGGGGAACCGACGGTCAGACGCACGCAATTGTCGAGCAATGGGTGCATTTTACTCACGTTTTTGATCAGAACCCGCGCCGCCAGAAGCGTTTCGAATAACGCGGACGCGTCCGGAACCCGCACCAGCAGGAAGTTTCCGGCGCTCGGGAACACTTCGGTGCCCGGCAATGCGGCAACGGCTTCGGCGAGTCGGGTGCGCTCGTCGCGCAGTTGCGCGGCCTGCGCATCAAGCACATCGACGCGATCCAGCAGGAAATCGGCGGCCGCCTGCGTCAGCACGTTGATGTTGTACGGCGGACGCACCTTGTCGAACTCGGTGAGCCACGTCGCGCGGCCCGCCAGATAACCGAGGCGGATTCCGGCCAGGCCGAGCTTCGACACGGTGCGCATCACGACCACGTTGTCGAATTCGTCGGCGCGCGGCATCCAGCTTTTTCCCGCGAACGGCTGATACGCCTCGTCGATCACGACGAGGCTCTTGCCGGCCGCGGCGATGATGCGCTCGATGTCGGCGTCGTCGTACAGCGTGCCGGTCGGATTGTTCGGATACGCGAGATAAATCACCGCCGGTTCGTGTTCGGCGATTGCGGCCAGCATCGCGTCGGTATCAAGCGTCAGATCGGCCTTGAGCGGCACGCCGACGAACGCGAGATTCGCGAGTTTGGCCGACAGCGCGTACATGACGAAGCCCGGCACGGGCGCGAGCACTTTCGCGCCCGGCTTCGCCACCGCCATCGACACCATGCTGATGATTTCATCGGAGCCGTTGCCGAGCAGCACGTCGCAGCATGCGGGCACGTTCATCACCCGCTTGATCTTGTCGAGCAGTGCGTTCGGGCGCGGTTGCGGGTAGCGGTTCAGCGCGACGCCGGCCAGATGCTCGCCGAGTTCGGCAGCGAGCGGCGCGGGCAGCGTGAACGGGTTTTCCATCGCGTCGAGCTTCACGAAGCCCGTCGAATCCGGTACGGGATAGCTCGTCATGGCGAGCACGTCGCGGCGGATGATGTCTTGAGGTGTGGTCATAGTTCTTGAGCCCGGCCGCGATCGCGACAGACTCGAACGGCACTCGGCCGCCCGGAGTGTTGGTCAGTGTAGTTATGGTGCGCGCGCATGCATGGCCGTGCACGGCTTGCATGCGGCGACGCTGATCGCGCGCGCCGCATTGCCCGGCACCGCCGCGCACGATCAACGCAATCAGTGGCTGTGCTTCATCCGGTATTCGGCGCTGCGCGCGTGCGCCGGCAAGCCTTCGCCGTACGCGAGTTCCGCCGCGATCTCGCCGAGCGTCTGCGCGCCTTCGCTGCTGACTTCGATCACGCTCGAACGCTTGAAGAAATCATAAACGCCGAGCGGCGACGAGAAACGTGCGGTACGCGACGTAGGCAGCACGTGATTCGGCCCCGCGCAGTAGTCGCCGAGGCTTTCGCTGGTGTAACGGCCCAGGAAGATCGCGCCCGCGTGACGGATCAGCTGACCCCATTGATGCGGTTCCAGCGCGGAAATTTCCAGATGCTCCGGTGCGATGTCGTTGGCGATCGCGCAGGCCTCGGTCATGTCGCGCACCTTGATCAGCGCGCCCCGCCCTTCCAGCGACGCCTGAATCACGTCACGGCGCGGCATGGTGGGTAGCAGTTCGTCGATCGCATCCTGCACCCGCGCGATAAACGCGTCGTCCGGGCACAAAAGGATGGATTGCGCGAGTTCGTCGTGTTCCGCTTGCGAGAACAGGTCCATCGCGACCCAGCGCGGATCGGTCGTGCCGTCGCACAGCACGAGGATTTCGGACGGTCCGGCAATCATGTCGATGCCGACCGTGCCGAACACGCGGCGCTTCGCCGATGCCACGTACGCGTTGCCCGGTCCGCAGATCTTGTCGACCGGCGGCACGCTTTCGGTGCCGTACGCGAGCGCGGCGACCGCTTGCGCGCCGCCAATCGTAAATACGCGATCCACGCCGCCCAGTAACGCGGCCGCCAGCACCAGCGGATTCTTCACGCCGTCGGGCGTCGGCACGACCATCACGATTTCGCGCACACCGGCGACCCGCGCCGGAATCGCGTTCATCAGCACCGACGACGGATACGCCGCCTTGCCGCCCGGCACGTAAATGCCCGCGCGATCCAGCGGCGTGACCTTCTGGCCGAGCACCGTGCCGTCGGCTTCCGTGTATTGCCAGCTATGGCTGCCGCATTCGATCTTCTGCTTTTCGTGATAGCCGCGCACGCGCGCAGCCGCCGCTTCGAGCGCCGCGCGGCGCTTCGGCTCCAGTCCTTCGAGCGCGGCTTCGAGTTCCGACATCGGCAATTCGAGCGCCGACACGCTCGACGCGCCCAGACGGTCGAAGCGGTTCGTGTAATCGAGCACGGCCGCGTCGCCGCGCGTCTTCACGTCGGCCAGAATCTGCGCGACCGAGCGTTCGATCGCTTCATCCTCGCTCGCCTCGAACGCGAGCACCGCGTGCAGCGCCTTTTGAAAACCGACGGCGCTGGAATCGAGTTTGCGAATCTTGATAGACATACGGGTATCCGTTTCGGTAAAGCGCGCTTAAAGCAGAATCTCGTGAATGCTGCCTGCTTCAGATGACGGTCAGGCCGCCACGTTGCCGTGTTGCGACGCGCGTTCGAACGCGTCGAGAATCGGCCGCAGCGCCGCGCGCTTGAGCTTCAGCGCTGCCTGATTCACGACGAGGCGCGACGAGATCTGCATGATCTCCTCGACCTCGACCAGGTTGTTCGCGCGCAACGTGCCGCCCGAGCTGACCAGGTCGACGATCGCGTCGGCGAGGCCCACCAGCGGCGCGAGTTCCATCGAACCGTACAGCTTGATCAGATCGACGTGCACGCCTTTCGACGCGAAATGCTCGCGCGCCGCCTCGACGTATTTGGTGGCGACCCGCAGACGCGCGCCCTGGCGCACCGCATTCGCGTAGTCGAAACCCGACTTTACCGCCACCGACAACCGGCAGCGCGCGATGTCGAGATCGACCGGTTGATACAGGCCGCTGCCGCCGTGTTCGAGCAGCACGTCTTTACCGGCCACGCCGAAATCCGCCGCGCCGTATTCGACGTAGGTGGGGACGTCGGTTGCGCGCACGATGATCACGCGCAGGTTCGGGCTGGTGGTCGGCAAGATCAGCTTGCGCGACGTTTCCGGGTCTTCCGACACTTCGATGCCGGCCGCGGCCAGCAGCGGCAGCGTTTCTTCGAAGATCCGGCCCTTCGACAACGCCAGCGTCAGCGGCGCGTTCACTTCAGGTGCGGACGAGGTTTGCGCCATCGCGTTCATGCCTGGCTCCCGCTCACGCGGCGCACCTTCGCGCCGAGGCCGGTCAGCTTGGTTTCCATCCGGTCGTAGCCGCGATCCAGGTGATAGATGCGGTCGATCATGGTTTCGCCTTCGGCACGCAAACCGGCGATCACGAGGCTCGCGGACGCGCGCAGATCGGTCGCCATGACCTTCGCGCCGGACAGCGCGCCGACGCCCGTCACGAGCGCGGTCTTGCCGTCGATCGTGATGTTCGCGCCCAGCCGGTTCAGTTCCTGAACGTGCATGTAGCGGTTTTCGAAGATCGTTTCGACGCATTGCGACGTGCCGTCGGCAATCGCGTTGAGCGCCATGAACTGCGCCTGCATGTCGGTCGGGAACGCCGGATATTCCGACGTGCGGAAGCTCACCGCTTTCGGACGGCGATCCATATGCACGCGCATCCAGTCGTTGCCTTCCTCGATCGTCACGCCGGCTTCGCGCAGCTTGTCCGTCACCGCTTCGAGAATCTGCGGACGCACGTTGCGCAGCGTGACGTCGCCGCCCGCCGCCGCGACCGCGCACAGGAACGTGCCAGCTTCGATGCGATCGGGAATGACCGTGTGCTTCGCGCCGTGCAGCGCATCGACACCCTGGATCACGAGACGATCCGTGCCGATGCCATCGATCTTCGCGCCCATCGCGACCAGCAGATGCGCGAGATCGCCCACTTCCGGTTCGCGCGCGGCGTTTTCGATGATGGTTTCGCCTTCGGCCAGCACCGCCGCCATCAGCAGGTTTTCCGTACCGGTGACGGTGATCATGTCGGTCACGATGCGCGCGCCCTTCAGGCGCTTCGCGCGGGCTTCGATGAAGCCGTGGTCGATCGTGATTTCCGCGCCCATCGCCTGCAGGCCCTTGATGTGCTGATCCACCGGACGCGCACCGATCGCGCAACCGCCCGGCAGCGACACCCGCGCGTGGCCGAAACGCGCGACCAGCGGACCGAGCACGAGAATCGACGCGCGCATCGTCTTCACGAGTTCGTACGGCGCGACGAGGTTATCCACCTTCGACGCGTCCAGCGACACGCGGCCGTTCGCGCTTTCCGCGCGCACGCCAATCTGCTCGAGCAGTTTGATCATCGTGCGGACGTCTTGCAGATCGGGCACGTTGTCCAGATGCACCGGTTCCGCGCTCAGCAAGCCGGCGCAAAGGATGGGCAGCGCCGCGTTCTTCGCGCCGGAAATCACGACGTCACCCGCGAGCGGGTGGCCCCCTTCAATGACGAGTTTGTCCATGCCTGACATTTCCTGATCGGCCCGGCTGTCAGCCGTGCCACGATTGCCTGAATTCGACGCGCCATTCGCGACGGCGTGTCCATCTTGTGTAATTCGCACTAACTTTCCAGATTACGCGTTTTGCCATTCGGCGGGCGTCAGCGTTTTCATGCTGAGCGCGTGGATTTCCTGCTTCATCCGGTCGCCGAGCGCCGCATAAACCAGCTGATGGCGCTGGATCAGGCGCTTGCCTTCGAAGCTGGGTGCCACGATGGTCGCGAAGAAATGCTGACCGTCGCCTTCGACTTCGAGATGTTCGCAGGCGAGTCCTGCGGCGATATACGCTTTGACCTGTTCGGGAGTGGGCAACATGTAATGCTCCTGGTCAGTGGCGCAGCTTGTAGCCGGACGCGAGCAAACGCATCGCCAGCACGGCCAGCACCACGAAGAAACCGGTGACAATCGCGAGGCTCACGAGCGGGTCGATATCCGACATCCCGAAGAAACCGAAGCGAAAGCCGTCGATCATGTAGAAAAAAGGATTGAGCCGCGACACTTCGCGCCACACCGGCGGCAGCGTGTGCGTCGAATAGAACACGCCCGACAGGAACGTGAGCGGCATGATCAGGAAATTCTGGAACGCGGCGAGCTGGTCGAATTTTTCCGCGACGATACCCGCGATCAAACCGAGCGTGCCGAGAATCGCCGCACCGAGAATCGCGAACGCGACGATGAACAACGGCGCCGCGAAGCTCACCGGCACGAACCAGATCGTCACGATGAACACGCCGAAACCAACCGCCAGCCCGCGCACCAACGACGCCAGCACATAAGCGGAAAACATCTCGTAGTGCGACAGCGGCGGCAACAGCACGAACACCAGATTGCCAGTGATTTTCGACTGGATCAGCGACGACGAACTGTTGGCGAACGCGTTCTGCAACACGCTCATCATCACCAGACCCGGAATCAGGAAGCTCGTGTATTCGACGCCCGGATACACCTGCACATGACCGCGCAGCGCGTGGCCGAAAATGGTCAGATACAGCAGCGCGGTGATGATCGGTGCGAGCACCGTCTGGAAAGCGACTTTCCAGAACCGCAGCATTTCCTTGTAAAACAGGGTGCGAAACCCGCTGAAACTGCTCATGCAAGCCCCTCGATCACTTCCGGACCGTTCATCACCTGAACGAACACGTCTTCGAGATCGGCTTTGCGGACCTCGATTTCGTCGAATGTACAACCCGCCGCGCGGCATTGCGCGAGGATCGTTTCGACTTCGTCGTAATTAGACAGACGCAACAGATGCTGACGGCCATTGCCGTTCAGCTTGCCGCTTTCGACCTCGAGCGGACGCAGCGCCACCGGCAACACGCCTTGCGCGAAACGCAGGAACAACTGCATGCCGGCAAAGCGTTGCAGCAGCGTGCTGGTGCGTTCGAGCGCCACCACTTCGCCGCGACGGAGCATCGCGATCCGGTCGCACAGCGATTCCGCTTCTTCCAGATAGTGCGTGGTCAGCACGATGGTGTGACCTTCGCGATTCAGACGCGAGATGAACTTCCACAAGGTCTGACGCAACTCGACGTCGACGCCCGCAGTGGGCTCGTCCAGCACGATGACCGGCGGACGGTGTACCAGCGCCTGCGCGACCAGCACGCGACGCTTCATCCCGCCGGACAGCGCGCGCATATTGGTGTCGGCTTTTTCGGTGAGGTCGAGATTCGCCATCACTTCGTCGATCCACGCGTCGTTCTTGCGCAGACCGTAATAGCCGGACTGGATACGCAGCGATTCACGAACCGTGAAGAACGGATCGAACACGAGCTCCTGCGGCACCACGCCGAGCGCGCGGCGCGCGAGGCGGAAGTCGTCGACCACGTCGTGGCCGCGCACCGCGATGCTGCCTTCATTGGCGCGCGCGAGGCCGGCGAGAATGCTGATGAGCGTTGTCTTGCCCGCGCCGTTCGGACCGAGTAGCCCGAAGAACTCGCCTTCTTCGACCGTGAAGCTGACGCCTTTGAGCGCCTGCAAGCTCCTTGTAGCGCTTCTTGACGTTACGGATTTCTATGGCTGGCATGACAGTGCGCCGCGGGGACGCGCGGCGCCGAAAAGGGGCGAAATGTGCCGAAAGTAAACAGAATTTGGGGCGTTTGATGCCCCAAAAAGTGTTTGATTATAGGGCAAACCGAAGCGGAACCGGATTCGTCAGCTGGCTTCGGGATATCCGGACGTGACACGCGCGGCTCGCTGCGGGACCGTGTTGCGAGGTCGAAACCTCAGTCGAGCGGCGCGTTGGGGAAGGACTTCAGAGAACCGTCAATGTCGTGCCGACAGCAGCGTGTCGACGCCATACGCCTGCGCGAGACTGGCGAGACCAGCCGGCAGATTGACGATATCGAGCGCGGCGCCGCGGGCGACAGCCGCGCGTTGCCACGCGAGCAGCACCGCAAGCGCCGACGAATCGAATTGCGCGAGCGGCGCGCAATCGACGCCGGTCGCGCCAGCCGCGATGCGTTGCAGACCGGCCGCGAGCGTGACTTTCGCGCTCGCGTGGGTCAGCGTCGTGCCGGTTTCGAACCGGTTCACCGAACGCGCGGCGGACTCAACCGACACCGTGCTCACGACTTCTTGCCTGCCGCGAGTTGCTGGTTGCGCTGCGTCAGGAACTGGATCAGTCCGTCGACGCCGTGCTGCTGGATCTGCTCGTTGAACTGCTGCTGATACGCCTGGATCAGCCATGCGCCGAGCACGTTGATGTCATACACGCGCCAGCCTTGCGGCGTCTTGTACAGACGGTAGTCGAGTTCGATCGGCGAGCCGTTGTTCATCACGACCGAGCGCACCACGACGTCGGTGTCGTCAGGATTCGCGCGGAACGGCTTGTACTGGATCTGCTGGTCGCGAACCTGCGCCAGCGCGCCCGAATACGTGCGGATCAGCAGCATCTTGAACTGCTCGACCACCTGTTGCTGCTGTTCCGGCGTGGCCGTGCGCCAGTTGCGGCCCATCGCCAGCTGCGTCGTGCGGCGGAAGTCCGTGTACGGCAGGATCTTCTCGTTGACGAGCTGCGTGATGTGGCTGATGTCGCCTTGCTGGATGGATGCGTCGCTACGGACCGCGTCGATCACCTGCTGCGTGACGGTCTTGATCATGCCGTCCGGCGAGTTGGTATCGACAGTCTGAGCCGACGCCGCGCCACCAAACGAAAACAGTGCTGCAATAAACGGGATGAGGAAGAATTTTTTCATTTCGAACCCTGCAATAGAAATAGTGCACACATTGGAGCGGACGATAGCACGCGAGTTCAGCGGCAATCCATGCTCAAACTGCGAGAGTCGTTTCCAGGTGTTACGGTCCAAAAATTTTAACGAATCTTCAGCGCAGGGAAGTTCAAGCGCCCCGGCGGCACCAGCGAATTCGCCGGAACCGTGGTGGTTTCGGGGCCACCGTTCAGATCCAGCGGCGGCGTCGTAGCGGCGTCGGAGGCCGACGCCGCCGATGCCGCCTGCGGTGCCGAAGCGCCGCTGGCCGCGGCCGGCGCCGCTGCGGTTGCCGCACCCGACGCGCTTTCCGCGTCGTCGTAATTCGGCGGAGGCGTGTCGCCGTAATCCGGCAGCGCGTTGGGCTTGCCCTCCGACAGCAGATAACGGCGGCGTTGCAGATACGCGTTACGAATGAACGAATACTTGTCGAGCGCTGCGCCTTCCAGCACGTCGCCCGCATTCAGCAGGTTCGCGCGCACGTTGACCACGTTCAGCCCGTACAGCGCCCAGCTCAGACCCGGCGGATCGATATAGGTCAGCGGATTGACGTAGTAATTACCGATCGAACCCACCGCGTCGCGCACCGTGCTCGGACCGAACAGCGGCAGCACCAGATACGGACCGGCCGGCACGCCGTAATGGCCGAGCGTCAGGCCAAGATCGTTTTCATGCTTCGGCAGCTTCGCGAGCGTCGCGACGTCGAACAGACCGCCCACGCCGAACACCGTATTGATCACGATCCGCATGATGTCTTCGACACCGTCGGTGATCTTCAGCTGAAGCAGGTTGTTCGCCGCGATGTAGACATCGCCGATATTCGAGAAAAAGTTGGTCACGCTGTCCCGAACCGGCTGCGGCGTGATCCACACGTAGCCCTTCGCAACCGGCTTCAACGCGTACTGGTCGACCGTGTCGTTGAACTTGAAGACGGTACGGTTGAGACCTTCGAGAGGATCTTCTTTCGTGGGGGTCTGCACCGTCGAGCAACCGACGAGCAGCGTCGCCGCCAGCGCCATTGTGGCGATACGTACGCCGCCGACGCGCATGGTCTGCATTGTTGTTCTCCTTATTGACCGGCCGCCGACGCTGCGGATGACGCAGCAACGGCAGGCACAGCAGGTGCCGGCGCAGCCGGCGCGGGCGTCGCGTCGGGGGTGCCCGCCGCTGCGCCGGTTTTCGATGCGCCCGAATCGGCAGCCTTGCTGTACAAGAACTGACTGATCAGGTTTTCAAGCACGATCGCCGATTGCGTCATCGCGATCGTGTCGCCGGCTTTCAGCATTTCGCTGTCGCCGCCCGGCTCCAGGCCGATGTACTGCTCGCCCAGCAAGCCGGACGTGAGGATCTTCGCCGAGGAATCTTTCGGAAACTGGTATTCCTTGTCGAGATCGATCGTGACGACGGCCTGATACGCATTGCTGTCGAAGCCGATCGACGCGACGCGGCCCACCGTCACACCCGCGCTTTTCACCGGCGCGCGCGCCTTCAGGCCGCCGATATTGTCGAACTTCAGCTTGACCGGATACGTTGCCTGAAACGACAACGCGCTCATGTTGCCGGCCTTCAGCGCAAGAAACAGCAGCGCCACGAAACCGAGCACCACGAACAGGCCGACCCAAAAGTCGAGAGCAGTCTTTTTCATCGTCATCCCAAAGAGAAACCTACGCGCCGGCTGTCTCGCGCGGCGTCGTGCGCGCTGCGAAACAGGCCGTGCGGTTACGGCGATATAACAGGCCTGATACCGGACCGGACACCGCAGACCGAAGCGCCGTGCCGGATAGGTGATCGACCGCCTAGCTGAACATCAACGCGGTCAGAATGAAGTCGAGGCCGAGCACCGTCAGCGACGCGTACACAACCGTTTTGGTCGTGGCGCGCGACACGCCTTCCGGGGTCGGCTTGGCTTCATAACCCTGGTAAAGCGCGATGAACGTCACCGCGATACCGAACACGATGCTCTTGATCACGCCCGCGCCGACGTCGCGCCATGCGTCCACGCCGCCTTGCATCTGCGACCAGAACGCGCCGGAGTCGACGCCGATCATCAGCACGCCCACCACGTAACCGCCGATGATCCCGACCGCGCTGAAAATAGCGGCGAGGATAGGCATCGAGATCACGCCCGCCCACAGACGCGGCGCGACGACGACCTTGATCGGATCGACCGCCATCATTTCCATCGCGGTGAGTTGCTCGCCGGCTTTCATCAGACCGATTTCGGCGGTCAACGACGTGCCGGCGCGGCCCGCGAACAGCAGCGCGGTCACGACCGGCCCGAGTTCGCGCACCAGCGACAGCGCGACCAGCAGGCCGAGCGCCTGTTCGGAGCCGTAGCGGTTCAGCGTGTAATAACCCTGCAGGCCGAGCACGAAACCGACGAACAGTCCCGACACCGCGATGATCACCAGCGAATAATTACCGACGAAGTGGATCTGCTTCGTGACAAGACGCGGACGGCGCAGCAACGGAAACAGTTCGAGCACGAGGCGCAACAGCATGCGCGTCGCATAGCCGGCGGTTCCGAGACCGCCCAGCACCGAGCGTCCAAGCGAGCTGATCATGCCTGACCTCCGCCAATGCCGAAATCCGCCGCGAGCGGCGTTTGCGTGGGGTAATGGAATTTGAACGGACCGTCGGGCGCGCCGTCGATGAACTGACGTACGGTGGGATCGGTCGATGCGCGCAACTCGGCGGGCGTGCCTTCCGCATGAACCCCGCCATTGGCGAGGAAATACACGTAGTCGGCGATCGCGAACGACTCCGGCACGTCGTGCGTGACGAGAATCGACGTGGCGCCAAGCGCCTGATTCAGCGCGCGAATCAGATTGGCGGTGATGCCGAGCGAGATCGGATCGAGACCGGCGAACGGTTCGTCGTACATCATCAGTTCGGGATCGAGCGCGATGGCACGGGCCAGCGCGACACGGCGGGCCATGCCGCCCGAAATCTCGGACGGCGCGAGGTCGCGCGCGCCGCGCAGACCGACCGCGTTGAGCTTCATCAGCACGAGGTCGCGGATCAGTTCTTCGGGGAGGTCGGTGTGCTCGCGCAGCGCGAACGCCACGTTGTCGAACACCGACATGTCGGTAAACAGCGCGCCGAACTGAAACAGCATGCCCATCTTGCGACGCAGCGCGTACAGGCCGTCACGCGTTTGCGCGCCGACGTCCTGCCCTTGAAACAGCACCTGGCCGCGATTTGCACGCACCAGACCGCCGATCAGTCGCATCACCGTGGTCTTGCCGCAGCCCGAGCCGCCCATGACCGCCACCACCTGACCACGCGCAAAACGCATGTTCAGATGGGTCAGAACGAGCCGGTCGCCATAGCCGAAATCGACGTCACGCAGCTCGAGAAGGGTCTCGGAGGAGGAAGGCACGAAACTGACAGTCCTTTTACACGGAAGGCCGAATTATAGGGTCATCGTGCAAAAGCTGCTCTCTGCCGACCTGTCCCTTAACTTGATTTGACCATTATCGCTGAAATGCCTGCTGCAACGCAGATACAGCGGCCGCCGGGTCCGTGGCTTCGGTGATCGCGCGCACCACCGCCGCGCTGCCGACACCCGTTTCGAGCACGCGCGGCAACGCCTGCAGGTCGATCCCGCCGATCGCCACGAGCGGCACCTTTCCTTGCAACAACCTGACAAAACGCGCGAGCCGATGCAGACCTTGCGGCGCGGTCGGCATTACTTTGGTAGTCGTCGGAAAGAGTGCGCCGAAGGCGACGTAACTCGGCCGGAAATGCAATGCCGTGAGCAATTCGTAATAGCCGTGCGTCGAAAGACCGAGCCGCACGCCCGCCGCGGCAATCGCGGACAGATTCGCGGTGGTCAGATCTTCCTGACCCAGATGCACGCCGTAAGCGCCGGCTTCGACCGCGGCTTGCCAGTGATCGTTGATGAAAACCTGAGCATCGTGTTCGCGTCCTGCCGCGACACAGTGCGCGATTTCGCTGTTCAGCAGCGCCGGCTCCGCGCGCTTCAGCCGCAGTTGCACGGTCTTCACGCCCAGCTCGACCACTCGCCCGACCCAATCGGCGGTCGGCAGCACGGCGTACAGGCCCAACTGTTCCGGGCAGCGCGCGAACGGCTGCGCGGGCGCGTCCGGCAAACCGGTCACGCGCGGGAAACGCGCAAGATCGACCGGCCACGCGTCTTCGCCGGTGTGATCGCGCTCGTCGCCGTCGCGCCAGGCGAGCGCCAGCGTCAACGCGTTGTGCGGCTCGAAACCGCAATCGAGGAACGCCGCGAGCGCGGCAATCCAGTCTTCCGCGAGATGTCCTTCGAGCGAATAACGCACGCCGCCCAGGTGCAGCGTCGCGCGATTGTCGAATGCTTCGATGACGCCCGCGCCCTGCGTCTGCCAGCGCGCAATCCGCTCGGCGTTGCTGTCGTCGCCGTGCTGGCCGGGTTCTGTTGCTGCGTGCGCGTCGGCCAGCACGATCAGATCGCCGCCGTTGACGTCGTCCGGCGCGGTCAGGCAGATCCGCCACGTCACGTGGCTTGGCGGCCAGTCGCCGAGACTCGCGCGGATCCGCTCGACGGCTTCCGTCAGTTCGTCGGCGGGCGGCCAGAACAGATCGCGGCCGTTCAGGTTCAAGGTATCCGTCATGCTGCGCTCCCGTCTTGATGCCAAAACGGCATGCCGACCACCGGCGTGCTCGCGTGGGCGGTTTCACGTTCCGCCATCGGTCCCGCCAGATACGCCTGACGACCGGCCTCCGCGCCGAGCGCAAAGGCGCGCGCCATTGCGTCCGGGTGCGTGGCCTGCGACACGGCCGTATTCAGCAGCACGCCGTCGAAGCCCCATTCCATCACCTGCGCCGCGTGCGACGGCACGCCGAGCCCGGCATCGACGATCAGCGGCACGTCCGGCAGGCGTTCGCGCAACACGCGCAGTCCGTACGGATTGATCACGCCCTTGCCCGTGCCGATCGGTGCGCCCCACGGCATCAACGCTTCGCAACCGGCGTCCAGCAGCCGACGCCCGATCACGAGATCTTCGGTGCAATACGGCAACACCTTGAAGCCGTCCTTGACCAGACGCGCGGCCGCTTCGATCAGCCCGACCGGGTCGGGCTGCAGCGTGTAGTCGTCGCCGATCAGTTCGAGCTTGATCCAGTCGGTGTCGAAGACTTCGCGCGCCATGTGCGCGGTGGTGACGGCTTCCGCCACGCTCTGGCAACCGGCCGTGTTCGGCAGCAGCGGCACGCCGTGACGCTTCAGCAGGTCGAAGAAGCCGGCTTCCGCGCCGCCCTCGTTCATCTGCCGACGCAGCGCGACGGTGACCATGCCGGGCCGCGCCGCATCGATCGAATCGGACAGCGATTGCAGCGACGGATAGCGCGACGTGCCGAGCAGCACGCGGCTCTGGAAGGTTTGGCCGTACAGCGTGAGCGCGTCGGCGGGTGCGGGAGAAGTCATCGTTGAATCCTTGCGACTGGATTGAAGCCTGTTACTGGAGCCAGGTCGTTGCGGCCCGTGTTGCGCCCACGACCGGGCCGCGTGGGCCGAGGCGGATTAATCGCCTGAACCGCCTGCTAGTTGTCTGCTAGTTGTCTGCTAGTTGTCTGCTAGTTGCCTGCTAGCCGCCTGCGACCGGCGATACGACATCGAGTTTGTCGCCGGCTTGCAGCGCGCGCGCCGCATGCTGACCACGCGCGACGAAATCGCCGTTCAACGCCACCGCGAACGGCGGACGCGCGCCGAACTCGGTCAGCGCATCGGCGACGGTCGCGCCTTCCGGCAAGGTCAACGGTTTCTGGTTGATCTGGATATTCATGGTGTTCGGTGTGTGTCTCGTGTTTTTGTCTCAGTGCAGCCGGTGTCGCTTGCGCGGTGACCGCGTGTCGATCCGGCCCGGCTGCGTTCGTGTCACGCCGGCTCGCGCGCCGCGTCGAGCCGGAACAGTTCGCGCCAGCGCGCGTCCTGACGCCAGCCGTCGAAAGCGTCGGCATCGGCGATCCGGCCATCGAGCAGCGCCGACGCGAAGCGCACGGCTTCGTCGGCGACTTCCGGCGCGATCATGTAGCCGTGGCGGTACAAGCCGTTCACGCGCAAGGTTTGCGCCCCGTCCCACACCAGCGCCGGACGATGATCCGGCAAGGTCGGACGGCACTGCGAATTCAGTTCGAGGATGCGTGCTTCGCCGAATCCCGGATGCACCGAAAACGCCGCGCTCAGCAGTTCGAGCGCCGAGCGCACGCTGACGGGCGACATATCCTCGCCTTCGACTTCCGTCGCGCCGATCACGTACAGATCGTCCTGCTTCGGCGCGATATAGAGCGGATAGCGCGGATGCAGCAAGCGGACCGGCCGCGTCAGGCCGATTCCCGGCGCGCGCACGCGGGCGACTTCGCCGCGAATGCCGCGCAATGTCGGCATCACGGCCTTTGCGCCCAGCCCTCGGCAATCGATCACGATCCGCGCGGGCGGCACGCTGCCTTCACCGATCGCCGTGTTCCAGTGCGTTTCGACGCCGCGTTGCGCGAGACCGGCCGCCAGCGCGTTCAGCACTTGCCGGTTGTCGAGCTGACCTTCGCGCGGCAACAGCCAGCCTTGCGCGAAACGCCCGGCCAGCGCCGGTTCGGCCGCACCGAGTTGCGCGCCCGCGAGCGTCACGAAGCCGCCGTCGAGCAGGTCGTCCGGTGCATTGGAACGCACGCGACGCTCGAACAGCGGCGCTTCCGTGCGATCCGCGTGATGCCAGACGACCAGCGTGCCGTTACGTTGAAAAAACACCGGTTCGGGCAGATCGGCGAGCAGTCGCGGCCACGCATCCAGCGACGCCGCGCCCAGACGCGTGATCAGCAATTCGGCGCTGGCGGCTTCGGCGAGCGGCGCGAGCATCGCGGCGGCGACCCACGCCGCCGCTTGCGAGCCGTCGGCGGGACCGCGCTCATACAACGCGACGCGATGGCCCGCGCCGGCGAGTTGCCACGCGACCAGCCGGCCGCACAGGCCACCGCCGAGCACGGCGAAATCCGGTTGGGAGAGACGGACGTGGGACGTCATCGCGCAGCCTCCGCGACAATCGACGGAATACGTCCGGCACAATAAGCTGAAGAATAGGCGGTCATCGAATCCTTTCCGTACGGCGAAAAGCGCACGTACCCAAGGACGAAACCGGCGGGCGAGGCCGGCCGGGCGTGTGTGCATCCGGTATGGATGCTGCCCGGTGGGGACAGGGAAACCTGGCCACTGACACTGCCAGCGATTCCAGAAACTTCCCGCGCCGGTATTACCCGGATCGGGTGCAAAGGGTCTCTCTCAGCCTCGCCGACACGCCTGCGTTGATCTGCATTTGTGCGCGAAGCACCCCTGTTTCGTCGTAGGTCATTAGACCATAAAAGCCGCGCGGCCCGCAAACGCGGGGCTGACCGACGGCGTCGTTATCTCTCTATTGTTAGCGCGAGATCAGGACGCGGTGTCGCGCGAGTTTGGGAGCGCGATCCGGCGCGATGGGTTCCGATGCCGGAGTGCCGCATCGCTCTGGCACAATGACACAGCCGGAAGGCCGCCGCGACGGGTCTTCACGCGGTTTCGACTTAATTCAGGCTTAAGACACCGGCGGCAGACTTCGCGCCACGGCTGCGTCAGCAGTGCAGCCGGCACAGCCGTCTGCTTCGCCAATTCGTCGCACACACAGCTATACGCCGTGGGCCGGCACTTCATCAGGATGCTCATGACACCCGATATTTCACCTGGCAGCACGCCGCAAAAGCCCCTCGATCCCGACGACAGGATCTCGACCTGGAGCCTGATCAAACCGTACTGGGTCTCCGAGGAACGCGGTACCGCGTGGTCGCTGTTCATCGCGACGATCCTCATCAATCTCGCGCTGGTCTGGATCAACGTGCGCCTGAACTCGTGGAACCGCGACTTCTACAACGCGCTGCAAGCAAAGAACGTCGAGGAATTCCCGCGTCTGATGCTGTTCTTCACCGGCATCGCGTTCGCGTTCATCATCCTCGCGGTGGCGGGGCGCTATCTGCGGCAGATGCTCGGGTTCCGCTGGCGACAATGGCTGACCACGCGCTATCTGAACGAATGGCTCGGCAAGGGCGCGTTCTACCGGATCGAGCGCGACCGTCTCGCAGACAACCCCGACCAGCGGATCAGCGACGACCTGCAA
Organism: Paraburkholderia sp.; assembly: GCF_028283785.1. Lineage (GTDB taxonomy): Bacteria > Pseudomonadota > Gammaproteobacteria > Burkholderiales > Burkholderiaceae > Paraburkholderia. The sequence goes on from NZ_JAPWKB010000007.1 coordinate 102,367, forward strand.
TCGTTCGCGAACACCACGCTCGCGCTGACACTCGACCTGATGTCGACGCTGGTCACGCTGGTGTCCTTCATCACGATTCTCTGGACACTCGCCGGCGCCCTCACCTTCAGTCTCGGCGGCACGCCGGTCACGATTCCCGGCTATATGGTGTGGACCGCCGCGTTGTACGCGCTGGTCGGTTCGTTCGTGATCCAGCGCGTCGGCCGCAAGCTGGTGCCGATCAGCTATCAGATGCAGAAAGTCGAGGCGGATTTCCGCTTCGGACTGATCCGCGTGCGTGAAAACGCCGAGCAGATCGCGCTGTACGACGGCATGAAAACCGAGAACACGCACGCGCACACGCTGTTCGGCCGGATTCGCGACAACTGGTGGCAGTTCATGAAGTACACGGCGCGCTACAACATCGCGCTGAATTTCTACAGTCAGGTCGCCATCGTCTTTCCGCTGTTCGTCGCGTCGCCGCGTTATTTCGCGGGAGCGTTCAGTTTCGGCACGCTGATGCAGATCTCCAGCGCGTTCGGCACGGTCAGCGATTCGTTCTCGTGGTTCATCAACAGTTACAGCACGTTGGTCGAATGGCGCGCTACGGTGAATCGTCTGCGCGAATTCCGTCGTGTGATGAGCGCGCCGCGTCTGAAGGAATCGATGTCGCCGGGCACCGAGCATGGCGGCGTCAATCTGCGTTTCGTCGATTCCCCCAAGCTCACCACGCAAAGCCTGCAACTCGCGCTGCCGAACGGCACGCCGCTGTCGGCGATCCGCGATGTGTCGATCGAACCGGGTTCGCGCTGGCTGATTCGTGGCGCGTCCGGCTCCGGAAAAAGCACGCTGATGCGCGCGATGGCCGGCTTGTGGCCGTTCGGTAGCGGCTCGATCGACGCGCCGGTCGGCGCGAAAATGATGTTCGTGCCGCAGCAAAGCTACATGCCGATCGGCACGCTGAAAGCCGCGCTGACCTACCCCGCCGCCGCCGAAGCATTCAGCGACGAGCTGTGCCGCGACGTGCTGCGCGCCGCGCGCCTCGAAGGCTACGTGGACCAGCTCGACGAATCGGCGCATTGGGCGCGCGTGTTGTCGCCGGGCGAACAGCAACGCCTCGCCGCCGCGCGCGTGTTGCTCGCGAAGCCCGATTTCCTGTTCCTCGACGAAGCCACCAGCGCGCTCGACCCGGTCAACGAAGAGCATCTGTATCGGCTGCTGCTCGACCGGTTGCCGAACGCGGCGATCGTCAGCGTCGCGCATCGGGAGTCGGTGGCGGCGTTCCACGGCGAAACGCTCGAAGTCGATCGCGCCGACGAGGCGCTCGAAGCGTGAACGACGTCCGGCAGACTGACCGTCCGGACGGCGCGTCGCGCTCGCGCGTCGTGCTGATTACCGGCGCCGGCTCGGGCATCGGCGCGGCGCTCGCCCGGCGGCTCGCCGCGCCGGGCGTCGCGTTGATGCTGCACGCGCGCGGCGCCGACGACGCGTCGCGTGAGCGGCTCGCGGCCGTCGCCAGCGAATGCAGCGCACTCGGCGCGGCGTGCGCCACGGTGTTCGCCGACCTGGCGGAACGCGGTTCGGCAGCACGGATCGTCGACGCGACGCACGCCGCGTTTGGCGCGCTGGATCAACTGGTTGCAAACGCCGGACACGCGCAACGCCAGACCCTCGAAACACTCGATGCCGATACCTTCGACGCCGCTTTCGCCGCGATGCCCGGCGCGTTCGCGGCCTTGTTGACGCGCGCCGCGCCGCTGCTCGAAGCCTCATCGCGCGGCCGGGTGGTGGCGCTCAGCTCGTTCGTCGCGCACCGCTATCGCGCCGACGCACCGTTCGCCGCGACGTCGGCGGTCAAGGCGGCGGTCGAATCGCTGGCGAAAACCGCCGCAGCCGAATTCGCGCGGCACGGCGTCACCGTCAATTGCGTCGCGCCCGGTTACACCCGCAAGGATCGCGGCCCCAGCGCCGACAACGCGCCCGCGTGGGCCCGCGCCGCCGACGCCACGCCGCTCGGCCACGTCGCCGAACCCGCCGACATCGCCGCGCTGATCGCGTTTCTGCTGTCCGACGACGCCCGTCATATCACCGGTCAGGTGATTCATATCGACGGCGGACTGACGCTCGGCTGACGCCGTCGTCCCATCGCATCGCAGCCTCATGCCACCCCGTTTTCCGGTGGCGCAAATGCAACAATCCCACTTCGCGAGTCCGGCAATTCTTGCCGGGTTCCACCCGTTTTCGCGCCGATATCCTCACTAATTATTACTTACGGAAACGCGCGTTAAGACTTTTGAACACCTTGAAATCAGTTTCGAAGCCCGCAGGCTGTTCCGCGATTTGAAAACACGGCTTCGAGGCGACGATTGCCATGTGGACTCATCCGTTCGGTTCATCTGGCATCCGCGCTCCCGGATCACCTCATAACCCCGTCGGCCGTCCGACGTCCAATACAACACCCGTTTTCAGCTTGACCCAGCTTTCGGCCGGGCACGCCTGTGTTGTGAATTAACCGTGATCCACTGTGAACCGATCGTGAGCCACTCGACAGCCTTTCGCCCTTCATCGCGCGCCGCCCCGCGCCACCGTCCCCGGTGGGCCGCGCTGCCGCGCCGTTGCGCCCGGCTCGCCGCCGTCGCATCGCTCACACTTGGGCTGAACGGCTGCGCGTGGACGCTGGTTTCGGTCGCCGACGCCACCGGCTCGGTCATCCAGGCCGGTTACGCGATCGCGTCGAACTATTCGTCGCCGACCTTCATCAACGGACAGGCGGCGTCGGTGCATTCGGTGTGTATCGAGGTCAACCAGAACGTGTCCGTCAGCGACTTCGTGCCTGCGCTTCAACTGGCGCTGTACCGTCGCGGCGTACGCTCCGACGTGTACAACCCCGGCACCGCGCCGGTCGCATGCGAAGCACGGATCGTGTATAACGCTGCGGTCGAGTACGGCCGGCGTGCGTTCAGCGAGGAACCGACGCCTTACCTTTCGGTAATCGACCTGACGCTGATCCAGGAAGGCCGGATCGCCGTGACCGCGCGCTATCAGACCGGCGGCCTCGGCCACGACCGGTTCTCCAGTTCGTCGGTAAAACTCGGCGGGCTGATCGACAAGATGGTGGTCAATCAGCTCGAACTGAAACCCGCTCCCATGCAGCCGATCCAGACCACGCAAGCCAACGTGATGATCGAGCCGGTTCCTGGCCCGTAAGCGTCTTCTCCGACTTCCTTACAGCGCACACGCTTTCTATCCTGCCCCGTTATCGCGGCACGCCCGCAGCCGATGGCGCGAGCTTGCCGTCCGTTACTCCGGAAAGGAATAGAAAGCATCCCCCCGCTTCCGGCGGTAAGGGCTATCTCTTACCATCGGCTGCATGAACCAATCCATTCTGGTCGTCGACGACGACCCCGTCGTGCGCGATCTCGTGCGCGAATATCTGCAAGGCCGTGGCTATACCGTGGCAGTAGTCGAACACGGCATGGCGCTTCAACGCGCGCTCGAAACCGAGCGTCCCGCGCTGATCGTGCTCGACATCATGATGCCGGAGCTAGACGGCATCAGCGCGTTGCGCGCGCTGCGCCTCGCCGGCAACGACATTCCCGTGATCCTGCTGACCGCGCGCGCCGATGTGATCGACCGCGTGATCGGACTCGAACTCGGCGCCGACGATTATCTCGGCAAGCCGTTCGAGCCGAGCGAACTGGTCGCGCGTATCCGCACCGTGCTGCGCCGTCGCGGCACGATCGCGCCGGGCGCACCGGAACAGCGCGCGCCGTATCGCTTTGGCCGTTTCGAAGTGAATTTCCCCGCGCGCGAACTGCGCCGCGACGGTGAGCGGATTGCGCTGCGTTCGAGCGAATTCGCGATGCTGAAGGTGTTCGTCACGCATGCGATGACGGTGCTGACGCGCGCGCAATTGCTCGAAAAGCTGCACGGCAATAGCGAGGCGCACCGCAATCGCAGTCTCGACGTGTCGATCTGGCGCTTGCGACGGCTGATCGAGGTCGATCCGTCGGAACCGCGTTATGTGCAGACGGTTTGGGGACGCGGCTACGTGTTCGTGCCGGATGGCGAGATCGGCGCGGCGGAACGTGTGTCCACGCCGCTGCCGTCGCAGGAAGCCTGATTCTCGTCCGATCTATATCCGGCGCGCGGCAACTTCGCCGCCGTCGCCGGAACCGGGATTCCGGCCACCGGAATCCCTCTACCACCTAGAACGTCAGCACGCTCAGGAACATCTTCTGAAGCCAGCCGAGCGTCGTCGAGTCGGCGAGCATGCCGACGCCGGCCTGCTCGATTCGCGCATTCGCGACCTTGCCCGATTCGACGTAATTGTTCAGACCGATATCGCGCGGATTCACCACGCCCGACAGTCGCAGACGGTCGCGGTTGCCGTTCATCGAAATTACCTTTTCGCCCGACACCATCAGGTTGCCGCCCGGCATCGTGCCGATCACCATCACCGCGAGCGTGCCGCTCATCGCGTTGGTGTCGGTCAGGTTGCCCGAGCCCTTGAAGGTCGTGCTCGACGAGCCGATGTTGAACAGCCGTGCGAGCCGTGCGGCCGCGCCGGTGGATTTGTCCGCCGCTTCCGCCGAAATCTCGCTCGCGCGACTCGCGTTCGCGGTCGCCGCATTCGATCCCGTGTACGACTCCGACAGGATGATGGTCAGCACATCGCCGATATGCTGCGCACGCGGCGTCTCATACAACGCCACCGACACGCCCGCCTGATAGATCGAGCCTTGCGTGTTGACGTTGAGCGGCATCGCGGAGAGCGGCGGCAGCATCGGCGTATCGACGATCGAATCCTGATGAGTGGCGCACGCACCGAGCCCGCCGGCGATAAAAATCGCGCCTGTGAGCGCGGCAATCAAACGAAGCGGCGTCATGGTGTCCTCGGCCTGAATCAGATAGTAGAAAAGCGTTAAAAGAGATAAAGCAGGTAAAACGTGAATCCGTCGACGCAGGCGCCGGCCCGCACTCAACCCGCTTCGGGCGGGGTGCCTTGCCATTGCCTGACGACGGATTTGACCCAGGCGTCCGGGTCTTTCATCAGATACGTCAACGTGCCGGTGCGGCTGGCGGGCAGGAAACACAGCGTGATCGAACTGACCGCGTTCTCCCACACGTAGACCGGCAAGGTGCCCAGCGCCGGCGAAGCGTGATCGGCCGTCTGCGACGCTTGCGCGCTCTGTCGCACGAGGTGCGGCGGCCCGTAGCGTTCGCCGAGTGCGTCGCGCAGATCCTCGGCCGTGACCTCGTCGATCACGAACGAAATCTCGTAGAGCCGCAACGCGCTCTGACCGTCTTTGCGGGCGAAACGCAGCACGTGATCCTGTGCCGGCGTTCCGTCCACGACGGCTTGCGAGACCGCCCAGCCATCCGACCCGCGATGGGCCCAGCGACACGCGACGACCATGCTTTCGCGCGCCTTCAGACGCATGCCGAGCGAACCGGCCAGCAGGTCGGTTTCGCAGACCGGCACGCTGCCCAGCGGCGTCGCGCGCACGGTCGAACCAGCGCGGAATTCGTCGAGCGTGATGCCCAGCGGAATGCCGCGAAACGCATACGGCGCATTCGCTGTATTCGACGCACTGGACGAAGCCGCCGCGCCGGTCGCGGACGATCCGGCTGTCGCGGCAACTGGCGCAAGCGCGGCGCAAAGGCCGGATAGCAAGGCCAGCGAACGGACGATCAGGTGCGGTTTCATATCCAGTGCTCCGGATGGCGCAAATGCTTTAATCGATGATGTCGGCGCAGGCGTCGAACGGCGCCGAGGCTGCGTGCCCAACGACCGGCACGATCTTCACGGCGGCGGACGTAATCCGGCACGGCAACGCTGCGAGCGCGCAGCCATCCAGCGGCAGCAACGCTGCGCCCAACGTCAGCCATGCGGCAGCACGAAGCAGGCGAGTAACAAAACGCGAATTCGACACGACGGTCTCTTCTAGTCAGGCAGTGGTATTGATGCGATTGCCGATCATCGGGCTAATCGGCTTCGGCTCGGGTTCGGTCCGCGAATCGGGGATCCCGGGCATGGATGCGCCGGGATACGAACGGCCGAGCGGCGTGTTAAGACTGGTATTCGGCGTAGGGACCGAACCCACGGGGTTCTGAATCGTCATGTGAGCCTCGTTTGACGCTGTTTCGAAAAGTTGCCGCCGTCGCCGCGTGACAGATATTTCGCTTCGTCAGGACAGCGGAAAGTTCGTGCGGAATACGAGAACGGCTACAACATGACGAATCTTCGCGCTCCCCTGTTCGCTGCGATGCACGAAGCAAAGCGCGCTTTTCTACAGTGCTTACGAGGAGTTTCGAGGCATTTCTTTTTGGTGAGACTTCTTGCCCTGGGTGTTGCGCGGTAACAAAGAGGGTGGCATCCCGGTAAGGCATTAATGGTTTGTATTGCGAAAGATAGCAACGACCCTCTGTCGCATCGCCTTACGCAATAAGCCTCTCCGGGCGACCCGCCAAAAATCGGCGGCCGCGATGTATGGATGCGTAAGTAATAGTAAGAAAACGGATAGGCGAGCTTCAGAGACCCCAGTCTAAAATTTGGACATGAATCCACAGGTCCTAATCGTTGACGACGACCCGGTCGTGCGCGATCTGCTTTGCAGGTTTTTGCAATCGAACGGCTTCGATGCGTCCGTGCTGCACGACGGCACACACTTGCAACGCCGGCTCGAACGCGAACGTCCGTCGGTTGTTGTGCTCGACATCATGATGCCGAACACCGACGGCCTGCGCGCGCTCACCGCGTTGCGCGCCGCCGGTGACGACATCCCGGTCATCTTCGTTACCGCACGCGGTACGGTGGCGGATCGCATCGTCGGTCTGTCGCTCGGCGCAGACGACTACCTGACGAAGCCGTTCGATCCGCGCGAGTTGCTCGCGCGCATCCAGACGGTGCTTCGCCGGCGTGGTCCGTCGACGACGAGCGCGCCCGAAGCGCGCAAGCCGTACAAGTTCGGTCCGTTCGAACTCGACTTCGCAACCCGCACGCTGTCGCGCGACGACACGCGTCTGGCGTTGCGCGATAGCGAATTCGCGCTGCTGAAGATCTTCGTCAATAACCCGTACAAGGTGCTGTCGCGCGTGCTGATTCACGATCTCGTGCATCGCGACAATCTCGCCTTCCGCGACCGTAGCCTCGACGTGCCGATCTGGCGTCTGCGCCGCGTGATCGAGGACGATCCGTCCAATCCGTGTTACGTGCAGACGGTGCGCGGCAAGGGTTACGTGTTCGTCCCCGACGCCGACGGCACGCCCTTCACGCCCGGAGCCGCGCCCGACGCATGAGGAATCCGTTGAACACGCTGTTCGGCAGAATGGCGTTGCTGTCGACGGCCGTGCTGTTCGCGATTCAGGCAGGCTGGTTCGTGATGGTGGTGGTGCAACCGCCGCGTCATGAAGTCGACGGCTTTGCGCGCGGCGTGATGCTCGCGCTGCAAGCCGTGAACGGAGAGCCGGTCAGAGGCACCGAACTCGCACCCGCGTTGCGCGTGCATCTCGTGCCGACGTGGAACATGCCGTCCACGATCCGTCTGCGCCCGCCGATCGACAAACCGCTGATCGAATTGACGCGTCAGCTCGCCAACAACCTGCCGCCCGGCACCCGCATCTCCGTGGACGATTCGCGTCCTCCACGGCTTTGGGTGTTGTATCCGGGCAAGTCGATGTGGGTCGTGGTGCCGGTCGATGTGCCGCCGCGCCCGCGCTTCATCATCGAAGCCGTGTCGATGCTCGCCGCTGCGCTGATCCTCTCGCTATTTGCCGTCTGGCAAATGCAGCGACCGCTTTCGCGCGTCGCCGATGCCGCGCGCGCGTTCGGTTCGGGCGCGCGTCCGGAACCGGTGGACGTCCACGGGCCGCGCGAGTTGCGCGATCTGATCGGTTCGTTCAACGACATGATGCGGCGCATCAACGAAGCCGGCGACGACCAGGCGGTGATGCTGGCCGGCGTCGCACACGATCTGAAAGCGCCGCTGACGCGGATGAAATTGCGGGCGACCGTGCTGGTCGCGGAAAACGAACGCGCCGGGCTGATTCGCGACGTCGATTCGTTGACCAATATCGTCCAGCAGTTTCTCGAATTCGCCGGACAGGCCGCCGATGCCGGTGCGCCCGTCGAAGTGGAAGAGTTTCTGCGCGAGCAGTTTTCGTCGTCGCTGGAAGTGTCGGACGAACACGCGATGCCCGCCGACGCGCCGCTCCCCGACGCCGACGAACCGCCGCTGTTCACGCTCGATCTTCGAGCCGGGCCGCAATTCACATTGCCCCGCACGTTGCTCGACCGGCTGGTGACGAATCTGGTGGATAACGCGCTCGAACACGGCGCGCCGCCCGTCGACATCACCACGTTGCGCGACGACGATCACTGGGTGATCTGCGTGCGCGATCACGGCGGCGGCATTCCGCCCGACCGGATCGCCGCGGCGATGAAACCGTTCGTGCGGCTCGATGCGGCGCGTGGCGGCGAAGGACACTGCGGACTGGGACTCGCGATCGTCGCGCGTCTTGCACACGATCGCGGCGGACGCTGCGACGTCGACAATCATCCGGATGGCGGTTTGCGAATCCGGATCGCGTTGCCGGTCGCGCGCGCCGACTGATTGCGGCGCGGCCACGTCCGGCCGCGCCTTCTCTTCCCGACTACGCAAAAGGCGTAACGCGCCGCGACGCGATGACGCATCGCGCGCACTTACGCTACCTTACAGCTCGATTTTTATCGGATGAGACGACCTATAGTTCGTCTCGGCAACCTCGATGCCGCCCTTTCTGGTCCGCCTGCAAATGTGGGGCGGACTGTTTTTTTTTGGGGCGCCCGAACGGGGCGCAAACGGGTATCAGCCGACCAGTCGCGCGCGCAGCGTGTCGATGGTAGATTGGGACAGACCGAGTCCGTCGGTCAGATAGCTTTGCATCGTGCCGAAGCTGGCCTGCACCTGATCGAAACCCGCCTGAAGAATGCTGTCCTGCACGCCGAAGATCGGCGCTGTGGCTTGCGCGGCGGCTTCGCCGCGTTGCGCCTCGATCTCCGCGACGTGCGCCTTGATGGATTGCGACGAATAGACATTCGTCAGCAGATAGTCCTGCATGATCACTTCGAACGGCACGTTGGCGATGCTCAGCAGCACCGCCGCCACCCAGCCCGCGCGATCCTTTCCTGCCTGCGAGTGAATCAGCTGCGTACCCGGCGTGTTCGCCAGTTGCGTCAGCAGTGCGCCGAAGTTGGCCCGCTGCTTCGGATCGGTCACGTAGTGCCGCTCCTGCTCTTCCATCGCCGCGATCACGTTGCCCTGCATGTCGCCGTTCAAGTAACAGCTCATCGGCGCATCGGCGCTGCCCGTCACGTTGATGTTCGTATAAGCCGCGCCGACCGGCATCACGTCTTGCGTATGCGAGACTTCGGCGGGTGTGCGCAGGTCGTAGATCATCGCGATGCCGAGCGCATTGAGCGTGGCTTCGTCGGCCTGGCTCAAGGTCAGCACGTTCGAGCGATAGAACGCGCCGCGCACCACCTGCTTGCCGTCGACGGTCGGATAACCGGCTGCCGCGCCGCCGATATCGCGGAAGTTATCCACCGACGACAGTCTTGCCGTCGGCTTCGCATCGGAGCCGACACCGCCGCCGCATGCGGACAGCAAACTGCTGCCCAGACCCGACATCAGCATGACGCTCGCCGAGCCTTTCAGGAACGCGCGACGCGAACCCGAAACCGCACGGGGTGCATCCACGTGCACATTTCCGTGCAGGTTTGCGACCGATGCCGCACTACGGGCACCGCCGAAAGGCAAACTGATTTTCTCGGTGAAATTCATTGAGTGTCTTGGTAAGGCGCCCACCGCGCGGGATGGCACTAAATTGCGTGGAGGCGGCCCCACTGGGGCGGCTCGGGCGTCGACGACGAAGCGCGACCGCGCGAGTGTAACGGACGATAATTTTTACGGGGTTACACGGTAGTAATCAGTAAGGAACAGAAATCGATTGCCCCGCCTTTGGGCATACCCATTCTACTGATGATTTCATTGAGTTTTTTGAATTTTCCAGCGGACCGCGTCAGAGCATCCGCAAGCCGTTTCGGGCTGTTTTCCACGTTTTTTTCGGGCTGGTTCGATGCCCTGTGCCACCCGTAAAATACGGGCCAGTATCCGGCGCGTCGAGCGCCGCACGACTACTCAATATTTCTTACACGAACTAGACACCGCGCGAGCGTCGTAACACGATCCCCGGAGACAGGATGGCGTCATTTCAGTGGTTCACGGAGTTGACAACCCGCGAGCGCCGCACGCTCTACGCAGGCTTTGGCGGTTACGCAGTCGACGCGTTCGACTTCATGATCTACTCGTTTCTGATTCCTACGCTAATCGCCACGTGGGGAATGACCAGGAGCGAAGCCGGGATGATCGCCACCAGTTCGCTGATCTCGTCGGCGATCGGCGGATGGCTGGCCGGCATTCTCGCCGACCGTTACGGCCGGGTCCGCGTGCTGCAATGGACCATCGCCACCTTCGCCCTCTTCACCTGTCTGTCCGGCTTCACCCATTCGTTCTGGCAATTGCTGACCACCCGCACGCTGCAAGGGATCGGTTTCGGCGGAGAGTGGTCGGTGGTGACGATCATGATGGCCGAGACGATCCGTTCGCCGCAGCATCGCGCGAAGGCGGTCGGCACGGTGCAGAGCAGCTGGTCGGTCGGCTGGGCGGCGGCGGCCATTCTGTACTGGGCGTTCTTCGCGCTGTTGCCCGAACAATACGCATGGCGCGCGTGCTTCTGGATCGGCCTGTTGCCCGCGCTGTGGATCATCTATATCCGCCGCAACGTCAGCGATCCCGAGATTTATCTGACTACGCGCCGCGCCCGCGACAGCGGCCTCGACACCTCGCACTTCCTGCAGATCTTTAGCGGCCCGCACCTGAAGACGACGATCCTCGGCAGCGTGTTGTGCACCGGGATGCTCGGCGGCTATTACGCGATCACCACCTGGCTGCCCACGTATCTGAAGACGGTGCGTCACCTGTCGGTGTTCAACACCAGCGGCTATCTGATCGTGCTGATCGTCGGGTCGTTCACCGGTTATATCGTCGGCGCGATTCTCTGCGACAAGATCGGCCGGCGCGCGTCGTTCATGCTGTTCGCGATCGGGTCGTTCGTCCTCGGCATGGCCTACACGATGCTGCCCATCACCGACAACGCGATGCTGCTGCTCGGCTTTCCGCTCGGCATCGTCGTGCAGGGTATTTTCGCGGGCGTCGGCGCGTATCTGTCCGAGCTGTATCCGAATGCGATTCGCGGCTCGGGGCAAGGCTTTTGCTACAACCTCGGGCGTGGACTCGGCTCGTTCTTCCCGATTCTCGTCGGCACCTTCGCGCAGCAGATGGCGCTCGTGAAGGCGATGGGGATCGTGGCCGGCGCGGGATATCTGCTGGTGATCGTCGCGGCCTTATGTCTGCCGGAGACAAAGGGCAAATCGCTGTCGGCGACGGCGCAAGCGTCGTGACGCCGCCGCGTCGCGAGCGCGGGCCGATGCGCGCTTCGATGCACGCACGGGCGTCAGCAGCAATAATGCGGGCTTTCGTCCGACGGTTGATTCACGCATTCCGACGCGCGCCGGACGATACCGTCATCCACGCGGCACTCGCGGCTCTACCCGAGGCAGTACCCACATGAAAACGATCGTTCTCGGCGGCGGTGTGATCGGCGTCGCCACCGCCTTCTACCTGCGCGCGAACGGCTGCGACGTGACCGTCATCGAGCGCGAACCGGATGTCGCGCTCGGCACGAGCTTCGGCAACGCCGGGGTGATCGCGCCGGGCTACGTAACGCCGTGGGCTGCGCCGGGAATGCCCGCCAAGATCCTGAAATATCTGTTCAAGCCGGCCTCGCCGCTGATCTTCCGTCCCACCTTCGATCCCGCGCAATGGCGCTGGATCTCGCGGTGGCTGCGCGAATGCGATCTCGAACGGTTTCGCGTCAACAAGCAACGGATGCAGCGCGTCGCGTATTACAGCCGCTCGTGTCTGCACGAGTTCCGCGGCCGGTATCCGTTCGATTACGGCCGCAGCAAAGGCTATCTGCAACTGTTTCGCAGCGAGTACGACGTCGAGCTCGCGCAACCGGCGCTGGAGGTGTTGCGCGACGCGGGCATCGCGCATCGCGAAGTCAGCGCCGCGCAATGCGTCGAGATCGAACCCGGCTTGCGCTGGGCGCGTCAGACGCCGCTCGCCGGACTGTATCTGCCCGACGACGAAGCCGGCGACTGCGCGCGCTTCACCCGCGAGCTGCGCGCGATCTGCGAAACCAACGGCGTGCAGTTCCGCTTCGACACGCACATCGCCGCGCTCGATATCGAAGGCGGCGCCGTGCGCGGCGTGCGGGTGCAGGACACGCTGGACAGCACACGCGCCGAAGAAACGTTGACCGCCGACGCGGTGATCGTCGCGCTCGGCGTCGATAGCGCGGACCTGCTCGCGCCGCTCGGCGTGAAAGTGCCGCTGTATCCGGTCAAGGGCTATTCGGCGACGCTGCCGATCGTCGATGACGAGAAAGCGCCGCGCGCCGCGCTGATGGACGAATCGCTGAAAACGGCGATCACGCGCTTCGGTCCGAATCTGCGCGTGGCGGGCACGGCGGAACTCGGCAACCGTCGCTCGACGCTGCGCGAGCAGGCGTTGCAGACACTGCTGAAGGTGTTGACCGACTGGTTTCCTCACGCGGCGCAGTCGTCGTCCGCGCATTTCTGGGTCGGCCGCCGCCCGATGACGCCCGACGGCGCGCCGTTGCTCGGCGCATCGGGTGTCGGCAATCTGTGGCTGAACGTCGGGCACGGATCGACCGGCTGGGCGATGTCGATGGGTTCGGGCAAGGTCGTCGCCGATCTGGTCGCGCACAGGAAGCCCGAAATCGATCTCGACGGACTGACGGTCGAACGTTACCGGCGGCGCAGCTAGCGGTTGCGCGCGCCTAGCGGCTGTTCAGCAATTGATGCACGAGATCGTCGGAGACGTAGTGCGGTCCGTCGAACAGGTACACGCGATACCCTTCATACGTGTCCAGTTGCGGCTTCAGCTCATCGACGCTCGCGGCGCGAAAGCCGCCGCCCTGCTTCGGCCGGAATGCTTCGGCGATGATCCTGACGCGGTTGCGCCCAAGCTTCGCCGATAGCTGGTCCGCATACTGACGCGCGATTCGCGGCTCGCGTGCATAGACGCCGCAGCCGTCCTGCAGGAACACGCCGACATCGCGCGGCAACCACGTATCGAGCCAATCCGCGAGCGCCGCGCCGCCGACGTTCGCGCGATCGTAGACGCTGATCCACAACGGACGCGGCAAACTCGCCAGCAGCGCGCGCAGCGTGTCGGCGTCTTTCCACGTCGGGTCGATTTCGACCGGGAAATACCAGCCGGTGATATGAACCGGCGGCCGTGCCGCCGCGAGCGATACCGACTCCGCGATCAGCTGCGCCGCGCCCGCCCGCGCCGACGCTTCGTCGAACCGGCCCGCCAGCCCGACGATCACATCGCGCGCCCACGGCTCGCGCGCGATCCGCGTCCAGTCCGGCTGACGCGCGGCGCGTGGCATGCCGGTCGCGGGCACGAAAGCGACGCCGTCCACCGCGGTCCATTGCACCAGCAGATCGCGCACGCCGAGCTGATCCCAGATGCCGTGTGGATTGGCGTGGTCGTTGTCCGGTTGCCAGACGACGCCTTCCGCGAGCGGCTGACGCGTGCGAACCGCCGACGCAGCTTGCGGGGCTTGCGTGGCTTGTGTGACGTCAGCGGCTTGGGCCACGTCCGTCGCGAATGCAGCGAATGTCGTGAACGTCAGCGCGAGCGCGGCCACCGCGCCGAGTGCGAATCGGCGGATCGGACGTGAACCCGGATCGAGCGGAGGACGGATCATCGGCGGACGGCTGAACGTGGCGAAAACGTCGTGTGAACGTGAGGCAAGCGTGCCGTCAGTATGAGAACACCGCGCCGAAGAACACGCCGCGCGCGCGATCGTCGCCCGCGACCTTCAGCCGGTATTGCACCGACAGATCGACATACGAGCGCTCGGTATCGTACGGGCCGCCACGAAACCAGTAGCGCGTTGCGACGCCCACGCCGATCCCGACCGGCACGCTGTGACTGATGGTCGAATCGTAGTCGGCGCCCACCACCAGATGCGGAAACACGGTCAGGTTCGGGTCCACCGAATCGAGCCGGTACGTGCGTCCGAGCCGCACATTGGCGGTCGCGTAATTCGTCGATTGCTGGATATAGTGCCCCGCTTCGCCATAGGCGACGCCCGTCCACCAGCTTGGCACATCGAGGCGGCGCTCGGTGCCGAAACCGCCCGACCACGCCGCGCGCGCGAGCCAGTCGCCCTGCACGGCCGAGCCGATCGGCAGGATGCGTTCGAACGCGAAAACTGCATTCACCGACCGGAACGGTTTCACCCGCGCGCCGATGGCCGCCTCCAGCGTTTCGATGCCCGACGGGTTGTCGCCCTTCACGCCGAAGCTGTCGTAGCCGCGCGCGTAGACCTCGAACATCCGCTCGCCGAGACTGCCGAACGGACGCCAGTACGCTTCGGTGCCGGCTTGCCAGTTGTTCGCGATGCCGGGCGTCGGGTTCGACACGAAGCCAGCCTGCTGGCCGCCGCCGTTCCGGTAACTCACCGATGCGCTGACACCCCAGTTGCGGGTCGCTTCCGAATGCGCGGCGCGTTCGTCATGAAGCGCTTCCGGCGACACCGCCGGTTCGTCGCCGACCGGATCGGTGCCGGCGTCGATCGCTCGTTCGAGGTATCGGGCGCCTTCCCGGTTGTGATGCGTCTGGATGCCTGCGTAACCCGCGTCGGCCAGCGACGTGCGCGGCAACTCGCCGTTGCGGTCCGCTTGCTGGAAGCGTTCGAACGCGAGCGTCGTGTCTCCCGCGCGCTGCGCGATAAACGCGGCTTGCAGATCGCTCATCCCGTCGAGCAAGCCCGCGTCGATCAGGGCGTGCGCTTCGCGGGCGGCTTCGGCGTCGTCGTGATTGGCCGCGAGCGCATCGATCAAGGCGAGCCGGTATTGCGGATCGTCAGGCACTGCGGCCGATGCCTGTCGCGCGTAATCGACGGCCGCGCGACGGTCGCCGCGCTGGCTCGCATCGCGCGACTGGCGGGCGAGCGCGAAGCCGGGGTCGGCGGCATAGACATCGCAGGCGGCGCCGTACTCGCTGCTTCGGCAATCGAGAACGGGACGCGCGTGCGGGTCGAGTGTGGTGGAAGCAGCGGAAGCGCGCGAGGTCGCCGATGTACTCGAAGCTGCAAGCTGACCGGCGGCCGGATTCTGCGTGTCGCGTTGCCCGTTCAGACGCGCGAGTCGCTGACGACGCAACGCGATGGCGGCATCGGTGTCGTCGTGCTGCGCGGTCAGCGGCTGAAGCGCGTTCTGCGCGTCGGCCGTGCGATGCTGCGCGAGGTAGACATCGGCCACGATCAGACGCGCTTCGCGTGCGTCATGCGTCTTGCGCTTCGCGGTCGCGTCGGCGTCGCTGCTTGCGTCGGCAGTTGCCGCGGGTGCGGCCTGCGCCTGCGACGCCGCCGACGTCATCGCCAGCACCTGCGTGAAATCAGCGTCTGCATCCGGTTTGCCCTGCGCCGCGCGCGCATAGCCGCGCAACGCCCACGCGAGCGGATCGTCGCGATTCTGCGCAATCGCGCCGCCCGCCGCCGCCTCGACACCTGCGATATCGCCTTCGGCAAACAGGATATCGATCCACTGCATCCGGAAACCGCTGCGGTCCGGCGCGTACGTCACGGCCTGTTGCGCAAGCCGCGCCGCGTCGCCCGGATCGCCGCGCTCAAGCGCCGCCGCCGCATCGATCGACGCCTGCTGGCCGAGTCGCGCGCCGATATAGGTTCGCCGCGTGCGCAATGCTTCGCTGTCGCCGAAGCGCTCCGCGCTGTCGCGCGCAGCTGCATACGCCGGTTCGTCCTGTCCGCTCGCGACCAGCGCGTCGATCAGCAGATAACGCAGACGTTCGACATCGGGCGCATCGGCAATCGCTTCGCGCGCTGCTTCGATGGCCGCGTCGTAGTCTTTGTCGGCATACGCGGCATACGCGCGGCGCGCCGACTTCGTCGCGCGGGGCGACAGATCGCTGGCTTCGCCGCCCGCGCCGCTTGCGCCGCTCGCGATCAGCACGTCGATCTGCCGACGCCGCTCGACCAGCGCGCGCTGCGCGCCCAGTTGCGCAATCGCATCCGACAACGTGCGGCGCGCGTCGGTGCGTTGACCGCTCGCGGCCTGCGCATTCGCCAGCAACACACGCAAGCTGGCAACATCGGGACGCTGACGGATCGCTTCGCGCGCGAGGCCGATGCTCTCGCTGTAACGATGCGCGTTGTACGCGGCATAGGCCTGCTGCGCGACCCGATAGGCCGCACCGGACAACGGCAAGGGCAAGGTCTCGTCGGCGTGCGCGGCGGACGGCGCGATGCACACCATCAACGTGAACGCGCACGCGGCACCGGCTTTTGCGACACGCGCGAACGGACGCGTCGGCGGAGATGAACCCACTGAACCCATCACCGCACGCGTCATCGATGCTCCGACAGTTCGCGTCGCAACCGACGCTGCTCCGCCGTGACGCGACTCAACGCGTCGGCGGTGATGACATTGCTCGCGACCATGAAATCTCCAATTCGTCCGTCGCGATCCGGACGGTAATCCTGCAACGCGGCTTCGAACGCTTCGCGCGTGACGAGGCCCATTTCGATCAGCAGATCGCCGATCAGCGGCACGCCACGCCGGGGATGCGGCGCGTCTTGCTGCGGCTCGGTGCCGTCGGCTTGACGCGCGGCGTGGCTGTCGGGATTGTCGGCGTTCTGGCCGGACAATCGCGCGCTGCCCCGGCCTTCGCCCGCATGCCGCCAGTCGCCACGGCCGTTGCCGCTGCGCTCACGCGCGTCGTGGCGTTCCGCCGGTTCGCCCGGCTCGACGCTTTCGACCGCCGCCCGATCGGCTTCGTCGGCATAACCGAGAATCCGCAAACCCGCCGTCACTTCGCTTTCGCGCACGATCTGCACCGCAACCGGCGCGCCGGTCAGTTCACCGAGTTGTTCGAGCGTGGGATCGTCGATCTGGCTGGCTGCCACGAACACCATATGCCCGCTTTCATCGACGCCCTGCGGCAACGCACGCATCCGCACCAGCATGTCGACTGGCACGCCCGACGTATCGTTTTCGAGCAGCAGTTCGTCGAAAGCGCCGCGCGGCAAGTCTGCCTGAAACGCAATCGCTTCGGCAAGCGTCTCTTCGTCGAGCCAGCCGCGCGCCATCAGCACGCGCCCCAACGGCGCTTCGCGCGCGTGATCGGACTGCAACGCGAGTTCGAGTTTTTCTTCGTCGATCGCCTGCCACGACACCAGCAATTCCCCCAGACTCTGACGCGTATCGCGCAAACCGCTTTCGCTCGGAAAGTCGTGCATCGTCTTGTCCCAGACCAGCGGACGGCCCGTCGCCAGATGCACGAGGAATAGCCGCCATGCACGAAACACCGCGAGAAAATTGACGAAGTTGCCGATCACCATCCGCGGCACGGCCAGCACGCCATGCTCCCAGCCATACAGACGCGTGGTGAAAATCACCCGCTGAACCACCCGCAGCGTCAGCGACACGAAGTTCGCGACCAGCAGCGCCTGGGTCCACGGCGAATCGATAAACGGCGATGGAAACAGCTCCGGCGCCCACCCGACGAACGACGCCAGCGCGAACATCAGAAACTGCAACACCAGCAGATACGCGAGCATGCCGATAAATGCCGTGACGACGCCCTTGCGGTCGCGCAGCAGCAGATACCGGTTGGCGATCGAGCCGCTCCAGCCGGTTTGCGCCCAGCCTTGCAAACCGATTCCGAGCGTCCAGCGTGCGCGCTGGCGATACGCGGTGCGCAACGTGTCGGGGAAAAACTCGCGCACGCACAGCGGCATCGTCACGACGATTTCGCGTTCGGGTCCGAGTCCGAACCACCCGCGCCGGCGCGTGGTGAACTGCACCGGAAAGCGCGGGAAGATCGACTGCATACCGAGCCGCGCGATACGCGTGGCGATGTCGTAGTCTTCGGTGAGACTTTCGGTGTTGAACGGCTGGCTTTGCGTCTCCTGGACGAGCGCGCGCATCGCGCGTCGCGAGAAGCAGGTGCCGACACCCGCCGACGGCACCGACCCGACCAGGCTTTCGCGCACGACCAGATCCTTCGCATGCCATTCGGCGAATTCGTCCATGTACGTGCCGGCGACGAGTTCGTACCAGTCGCGTTCCAGCGACGCCACCGGCAACTGGATCATGTCCTTGCGCGGCAACAGATAGTTGAAGAACTTCAGCTCGGCCGGATGCAGCACGTCTTCGCTGTCGTGCATCACGATCCCGGCGAATTCGACCCCCGCTTCGAACTCGTAATGCAGGATGGCCTGCACGACCCAGTTCAGGCAGTCGGCCTTGCACGTCGGTCCATCGTGCGGCACCTCGACCCGATGCAGATGCTTGTAGCGAT
Source organism: Paraburkholderia sp. (assembly GCF_028283785.1). Classification (GTDB taxonomy): domain Bacteria; phylum Pseudomonadota; class Gammaproteobacteria; order Burkholderiales; family Burkholderiaceae; genus Paraburkholderia. The sequence goes on from NZ_JAPWKB010000007.1 coordinate 120,873, forward strand.
GCCGCATCCGCTCCACTTCGGCGATGGTCGCCGGATCGTTCTGATACGTGCCGACGAACACCGTGTACATCCGGTAGTCGAGCACGCGCACCATGTCTTCCAGCATCGCGGCGATCACGTCGTCCTCGTGCCACGCGGGCACCATGATCGCGATCGGTTGCTCGGTGCGCGCGTACAGCTGCTCCATCGTCAGCGGCTTGTACTGGCGTGGCGGTCCGAAACGGCGATACGCTTCGCGCACCCAGTACCAGAGGTCGATGAACAGATCGTCCAGACTCGAAATCAGGATGATCGTGGCCACCAGCGTGGCCATGTGTTCGAGCAACTGGTAATACTCCGCGAGCAGGATGGCGCCGTACCACTTGACCATGACGACGCTCACGGCGCGTTCGTCCCGTTCTTGCCACTGGCGCCGTTCGTGCCGCTGCCGTTCGTGCCGCTGCCGGTCACGCCGGTCGGTGCAACCGAACCGTTGGACCCGCCGCCCGCTCCGCCCGGCCCGCTGCCATCGTCACGCTGACGGCGTTCCTTGCGCCGCGCGGCGCGCGCCAGCAGGATCAGCAGAATCAGCAGCAGCAACGACAAAGCCGGAATGCCCCAGCGCGCCCAGTGTCGCGTGACCCATTCGGTGCTGCTTCCGCCGCCCGCCGACAGATCGTCCGGATGCACGGTATCGAAACGCTTCAGCACACCGCTGCTGTCCACCACCACGATATCGCCGCGCGACAGTTGCAGCTTGTCGGTCAGCACCGGCGGCGTCCCGGTCGAGCGAAACACGATGCCGCTCTGGTCGCCGGATTGCGCGACGCTCAGCACCGCCAGATGACTCAAGCCGGACACGTCGATCAGCCGGTCGCCCGCCGCCGAGGTCAGCGTCAGCCGGTCTTTCGAGAATCCCGCGTGATTCTTTTCGTCGGCAACCGGTACATCGACGGCCAGAAACGGCGTGTCCGGATGCGCGGTCTCACCGTTGGGCATCACCTGGAATTTCGCCGGCAGCGGCGCGACACCGGTTGCGCCGGTCAGCGTCGCGAGGCGCGGAATGCTGTTCACCGCGTCGTCGAGATAGGCTTGCGGCACGATCACCGTCGCGGCGCTCGCATAGCGCGCCGCCATGCCGACGAAGTCGTTGTCCGGCGTGCCGTCCGACAGACGCAGAAAACTGCTCGGCAGGACCGCGACCGGATACGCCTGCCGCGCCTGACAACCGGCGTCCGGCTGACGGCGGAAGGTCACGCGAAGATCGTTGGTGCGTGCCAGCGCGTAGCGCGGAATCTCCATTGCCAGTCGTTGACGCGTGCCGCCCGTGTCCAGCAGCTTCGCGCCGATCATCACGTCGTTGAAGTACACGGTCGCCGTCGCGCCGCCACCCGACAGCGTCGGCGACGACGCGAGGTCGAGCACGACTTCAGCCGGCAGCTGACCTTTGCCCGACGCGGCGGCGAGATCGAAGCTCGCGGACCACGACGACGTGTCGTGCACATCGACGCTGCGCGGATCGCCGCCGAGGTCGGACAGCAGGATCGCATCGCCCTGCGTGCGCGCGCCCGGATCGATCTGATGGACGACCACGCGGTTCGACACGTCGATCGGACGCCAGCCTTGTCCGAGCACGGCGACGCCGTCGTTGTCGCCGACCACGATCACCGCACGCGCGCCGAGATGCGCAACCCGCACTTCGCCACGCGCGAGCGGCGTCGTGACCGGCGCGACGGCACGCGCGCGCCATGCGTCGAACGCGGCCAGTGCGCTGGTGGCGTCGGCGGCGCCGGCGCTGGCGATCTGCGCGCGCAACGCGTCGAGCGCGCCGTTCAGCGTATCGCGCAACGGCGCATCGGCCACCACCACGTCCGGCCCGAATGCCTGGCGCGGCGCGAGCGCGATCAGCGCACCCAGTTCGGCGGGATTCGCAATCGTCAGCTTGCCGCCCGCGCTCGCGGCCCTGGCGAGCGCGTCGAACGCGGGCACGCCTTGCAGCGACGCAGGCACGTTGAGCCCGCCCAGATCCACCGATGCACCGACCGCCGGGATCGCCTGCGTGACCGGGCGTTTGCCGTCGCGTTGCAGCAGCGCATCCGTGCGCCATGCGGTGTCGAGCGACGCCGCGCCCAGACGCGTGCCGGCAATCGTCAGCACCGGCGCGTAGGGCAACGCGCTCCACGCGCTGCGCAAATCCTTCACGTCGGCGGGATTGAAGCGATACGACAGACGCGTGCTCGGATCGACCCGCAACACATTGCCGATTGCGGTCTGGTCGGTGCAAACGTTATCGCTGATCACCGACGCATAGCCGAGTCCGACGCGCACGAACCCTGCGGCGCGCGGCGCGCCATCGACGCCGAGATTCATCGACACATTGCCTTCGTCCTGCGTGAACGAGCGCGACGCCACCGGCGAGCCGTCCAGCGACAGCAGCATGGTCGTGCGGCCGCCGTCGCCGCGCACATAGGCGCCGTCGAATTGCAACGTGGCATCGCTGATGGGGATGTCGGCGGGAACCGGCAGGAAGAATTCGCGGCGTGTGTCAGGCGCGGTCAGCGTGACGCTTTGCAGCAGGCCGAGTTGCTTCAGCGTCGCGGTGCGGGTTTCCAGTTCGCCCTGGCCGAGTTGGGCGAATCCGCTCGCGAGGTCGGCGCTCGCCGCCCCGGCGACGCCTGCATGGAGCAGCACGAAAGCAGCGGCCAGTGGCGCGCCGACGCGGACTGCCGCGCGAACCTGCGGATTGCGCAGCCGGGAGGTGTCGATGATCAAAGCGGAATCTCGGTGAATGCAGGATGAACACGCTGGCGCGCGTGGCGATCGAATCGTCTTGCTGCGCCGCGTCGGGACGCGCGAAACGGCAGGCGGCGAATTCAGCCGGAATGCACTTCGATGGCGGAAGTGGCGTCATGGATCGACACCGATGCAGACGCGATTGCCGTGCCTGAAAAAATCCCGACGGCGAGAGAACGCTTTAATCGTTTTGGCAATGCCGGGACAGGTTTTCCGGTGACGCTGCCCCCAACCTCGAAATGCTGAATCAACCCATTTTTATTCATTGTCGGTGGCGTTTCTGGACTTTAATGGACTCCGATTCTAGGCAGCGCCTAAACAGGCGCGAACGACGAAGATGTAAAAAAGATTTTCAGCGAAAAGCCAAGCTGGAAGCCGCTTTTCGTCTGATTTAAACAAAAACCGGTTTCAATCCGACGTTTGAATTTTCAAATCGGCGCGAATATAAGCCGATATTTTATGGTCGTTTTTACCGCTTTCATCGCACTATTTAAATGTCATATAAAAGTTACTCCGCAAACGTTTTACCCAGCATTTGCTGCAAAGTTGTCGCAGCGTTTTAATCAGTCCGGATTTTTTTCATTGCGCGGGATGCGAGTTTTGTATTACGTGAACGGCACGGTGAACAGCGGCTGGTAACGGGCACCTTGCCGGGTCAGCGTGCTGGCGTACAGAACGAGCGAATTAAAACGCACGGGCGTGGGCGGATCGGGCGTGATGGCGGTCTCGACTGCCACGGAAGCAGACGCGCGACGATAGCGCGCGAACGTGAGATGCGGGCGAAATGCTCGCGCGTCCACGGGCAAGCCGAGCGCGAGCAGCGCCGAACGCACACGCCCGTCGAGCGCGACGAACGCGTCCGACATCGGCAACAGCGCGACGGTCAGGCGCGGCCGCGCCGGGTTCGGCCAGTGTTCGACGCGCTCGATATGCGTTGGTGGGACGTGCGGAACCGGCACCGCCGACAGCGCACCGGCAAGCGCGTCGGCACCGGCGGCGGACAGTTCGCCGATAAACGCCACCGTCAGATGCAATTGCGCAGACGGAACGCGTCGTGCAGCCTGCGGCACCGGCAACGCGGCGAGCCGCTCGCGTGTCGGCGAATCCGGTGAGAGCGCGATAAAGCAACGCTGCCAGCGCTCGGCGTTCATGACTATGCCTCGCACATGAAAAAAGCCGGGCGACCCTTGCGGGTGCCCGGCTTCGATACGGCTATGCGGCGTTCGCGGTAACGCGGACAACCGAGCTTAGCGCGGCAACTCCGAATGACCCATCAGGAACGCATCGACCGAGCGTGCGCACTGACGGCCTTCGCGGATCGCCCACACCACCAGCGACTGACCACGGCGCATATCGCCCGCCGTGAACACCTTGTCCACCGACGTGTAATACGCCTTGTCGCCTTCGGTCGAAGCACGCACGTTGCCGCGCGCATCCTTGTCGACGCCGAACGCTTCCAGCACCGGCGACACCGGTTGCGTGAAGCCCATCGCCAGCAGCACCAGATCGGCCTTCATTTCGAACTCGGAGCCCGGCACTTCCTGCATCTTGCCGTCCTTCCATTCGACCCGGGCGGCGATCAGCTTCTCGATCTTGCCGTTCTTGCCTTCCAGACGCTTGGTCGCGACCGCCCAATCGCGCTCGCACCCTTCGTCATGCGACGACGACGTGCGCAGCTTGATCGGCCAGTACGGCCACACCAGCGGCTTGTTCTCTTCTTCCGGCGGTTGCGGCAGCAGTTCGAACTGCACGACGCTCTTCGCGCCATGACGGTTCGACGTACCGACGCAGTCGGAACCCGTGTCGCCGCCACCGATCACGACCACATGCTTGCCCTTCGCCAGCAGCTGGTCGGGAACCTTGTCGCCGGCGTTGACCTTGTTTTGCTGCGGCAGGAATTCCATCGCGTAATAGATGCCTTCCAGCTCGCGGCCCGGCACCGGCAAATCGCGCGGCGTTTCCGAACCGCCCGCGATCACGACCGCGTCGAACTGTTCCTTCAGTTCGTCCGGCGTGATGGTGTCCTTCGCCGTGTTGCCGATGTAGGCCGGCAGCGTGCCCGCCTTGCCGACGAACACGTTGGCGCGGAAGGTCACGCCTTCGGCTTCCATCTGACGCATCCGGCGATCGATCAGCCACTTTTCGAGCTTGAAGTCGGGAATGCCGTAACGCAGCAAGCCACCGATCCGGTCGTTCTTCTCGAACACCGTCACGTCGTGGCCGGCGCGCGCCAGTTGCTGCGCGACTGCGAGGCCTGCGGGGCCGGAACCGACCACGGCGACCTTCTTGCCGGTCTTGTGGGTCGGCGGCAGCGGTGCAACCCAGCCTTCGGTCCACGCTTTGTCGATGATCGCGTGCTCGATCGACTTGATGCCGACCGGGTCGTTATTGATACCGAGCGTGCATGCCGCTTCGCACGGCGCCGGGCAGATGCGGCCCGTGAACTCCGGGAAGTTGTTGGTCGAGTGCAGCACTTCGATCGCGTTCTTCCAGTCCTGATGAAATACCAGGTCGTTGAAGTCCGGGATGATGTTGTTGACCGGGCAGCCGTTGTTGCAGAACGGAATGCCGCAATCCATACAACGTGCGCCTTGAACCTTCGCGTCTTCGTCGGTCAGTGCCGCGACGAATTCCTTGTAGTGCTTTACACGCGTGAGCGGAGCTTCATACGCCTCGTGGCGGCGCTCGTACTCGAGAAAACCGGTTGCCTTGCCCATGTGGTTCTCTTCTCTATCTTGAACAGGTGGGGAATCGCTCCCCGCCGCACGCGGTGCGGCGGGTATGCAGTCTCTTATGTCGTCCCGGTCGAAGCCGGGATCGGACCGGAATCAGGCTGCCATCGCCGTCTGGTTCGCTTTCTTCGCGCCCATTTCGCCCAGCGCGCGCTTGTATTCGGTTGGGAAGACCTTCACGAACTGACGACGTGCGGCGTCCCAGTTTTCCAGCAGCGCTTTCGCGCGCGGCGAACCGGTGAACTGGAAGTGACGTTCGATCAAGCCCTTCAGCAACACTTCGTCGGTCTGACCGGCGTGCCAGAGGGCCTTATCCACGGTGCGTTCCTGTTCGGCCTGTTGCAGCACAGGGTCGAGCGCGACCATCGACTTGTTGCACTTGCCGGCAAACGAGTTGTCCGGGTCGTACACGTAAGCCAGACCGCCCGACATACCGGCGGCGAAGTTACGGCCGGTTTCGCCCAGCACGACGACCGTGCCGCCCGTCATGTATTCGCAGCCGTGGTCGCCCGTGCCTTCGACAACCGCCGTCGCACCCGAGTTACGCACGCAGAAACGCTCGCCCGCGACGCCGCGGAAGAAGGCTTCACCTTCGATCGCGCCGTACATCACCGTGTTGCCGCAGATGATGTTTTCTTCGGACTTGCCGCGGAAGTCGTTGGTGGGACGGATGATGATGCGGCCGCCCGACAAACCCTTGCCGACGTAATCGTTGCCGTCGCCGACCAGATCCAGCGTCACGCCCTTCGCGAGGAACGCGGCGAAGCTCTGACCTGCGGTGCCCTTCAACTGGATGTGCAGCGTGTCGTCCGGCAGACCGTCGTGGCCGTACTTCTTCGCGATAAGGCCCGACAGCATCGCGCCGACCGTACGGTTCACGTTGCGCACCGGCTGGATGAACGAAACGTGTTCGCCCTTTTCGATTGCGTTCTTCGACTTCTCGATCAGCACGTGATCCAGCGCCTTGTCGAGGCCGTGATCCTGCACGTCGACGTGCTTCGTCGCGACGTCCGGCGTGACGGGCGGCTGATAGAACACGCGCGAGAAGTCCAGACCCTTCGCCTTCCAGTGCTCGATGCCCTTTTTCATGTCGAGCAGTTCGGCGTGACCGATCAGGTCGTCGAACTTGCGGATACCCAGTTGCGCCATCAGTTCGCGCGCTTCTTCGGCAACGAAGAAGAAGAAGTTCACGACGTGTTCCGGCTGACCCGAGAACTTCGCACGCAGCACCGGATCTTGCGTCGCGACGCCGACCGGGCACGTGTTCAGGTGGCACTTGCGCATCATGATGCAGCCTTCGACGACCAGCGGCGCCGTCGCAAAGCCGAATTCATCCGCGCCCAGCAGCGCGCCGATCACGACGTCGCGGCCGGTCTTCATCTGGCCGTCGGCCTGCACGCGGATACGGCCGCGCAGACGGTTCAGCACCAGCGTTTGCTGGGTTTCGGCCAGGCCGAGTTCCCACGGCGTGCCGGCGTGCTTCAGCGACGACAGCGGCGATGCGCCCGTGCCGCCGTCGGTGCCGGCGATCACGACGTGATCGGCCTTCGCCTTCGCAACACCCGCGGCAACCGTGCCGACGCCCGATTCCGACACCAGCTTCACCGAGATGCTGGCGGCCGAGTTCGCGTTCTTCAGATCGTGGATCAATTGCGCCAGATCTTCGATCGAGTAGATGTCGTGGTGCGGCGGCGGCGAGATCAGGCCCACGCCCGGCACCGAGTAACGCAGCTTGCCGATGTACTCGGAAACCTTGTGACCCGGCAGCTGGCCGCCTTCGCCCGGCTTCGCGCCCTGCGCCATCTTGATCTGGATCTGGTCGGCCGACGACAGGTACTCCGCCGTCACGCCGAAGCGGCCCGACGCCACCTGCTTGATCTTCGAGCGCAGCGAATCGCCATCCTTCAGCGGAATGTCGACGATCACTTCGTCGCCGATCACGGACTTCATCGTGTCGCCGTTCTTGATCGGAATGCCGCGCAGTTCGTTGCGATAGCGGTTCGAATCTTCGCCGCCTTCGCCGGTGTTCGACTTGCCGCCGATCCGGTTCATCGCGACTGCCAGCGTGGCGTGCGCTTCCGTCGAGATCGAGCCGAGCGACATGGCGCCCGTCGCGAAACGCTTGACGATTTCCTTTGCCGATTCGACTTCGTCGAGCGGAATCGCCTTCGACGGATCGAGCTTGAACTCGAACAGACCGCGGAACGTCATGTGACGCCTGGTCTGGTCGTTGATCAGATGCGCGTATTCCTTGTACGTCTGATACGAGTTGCTGCGCGCCGAGTGTTGCAGCTTGGCGATCGCATCCGGCGTCCACATGTGTTCTTCGCCACGCACGCGGTACGCGTATTCGCCGCCGGCGTCGAGCATGTTCGCGAGGATCGGGTTGTCGCCAAACGCGTCGCGATGCAGACGGATGGCTTCTTCCGCGACGTCGAACAGGCCGATACCGCCGACCTTCGACGACGTGCCGTGGAAGTACTTGCCGACCAGATCGCTCGACAGGCCGACCGCTTCGAAAATCTGCGCGCCGGTGTACGACATGTACGTCGAAATGCCCATCTTCGACATGACCTTCTGCAGGCCCTTGCCGACTGCCTTCGTGAAGTTGTAGATCGCCTTGTCGGCCGACAGGTCGCCCTTCAGGCCCGACGCCATCTGCGCGAGCGTTTCCATCGCGAGGTACGGGTGAACGGCTTCCGCGCCGTAGCCCGCGAGCAACGCGAAGTGGTGCGTTTCACGCGCCGAGCCGGTTTCCACGACCAGACCCGCGCTGGTGCGCAGACCGTGGTGCACGAGGTGCGTGTGGATTGCGGCCGTGGCCAGCAGCGCCGGAATCGCGACGTTGTCGCGGTCGGTGCGACGGTCGGACACGATCAGCATGTTGTAGCCGGACTTGACGGCATCCACCGCTTCCGCGCACAGCGACGCGAGGCGCGCTTCGATGCCTTCCTTGCCCCAGGCGACCGGATAGCAGATGTTCAGTTCATACGAACTGAACTTGCCGCCAGTGAACTGATCGATCGCGCGGATCTTCGCGATGTCCTTGAAGTCGAGCACGGGCTGCGACACTTCGAGGCGCATCGGCGGGTTGATGTTGTTCGTGTCCAGCAGGTTCGGCTTCGGACCGACGAATGACACCAGCGACATCACCATGTTTTCGCGGATCGGGTCGATCGGCGGGTTCGTCACTTGCGCGAACAGCTGCTTGAAGTAGTGATACAGCGTCTTGTTCTTGTTGGACATGACGGCCAGCGGCGAGTCGTTGCCCATCGAACCGACGGCTTCTTCACCGGCTTGCGCCATCGGCGCCATCAGGAACTTCAGATCTTCCTGCGTGTAGCCGAACGCCTGCTGACGGTCGAGCAGCGCCGCCGGCTCACGGCGTTCCGTGACGACGTCTTCCGCCTTCGGCTCGATTTCGTCGAGCTTGATCCGCACCGCGTCGATCCAGCTCTTGTACGGCTTCGCGTTCGCGAGGTTGTCCTTCAGTTCCTTGTCGTCGATGATGCGGCCGTGTTCCATGTCGATCAGGAACATCTTGCCAGGCTGCAGACGCCACTTCTTGACGATCTTCGATTCGGGAATGGGCAGCGTGCCCGCTTCCGACGCCATGATGACGAGGTCGTCGTCCGTGACGATGTAGCGCGCCGGACGCAGACCGTTACGGTCGAGCGTCGCGCCGATCTGGCGACCGTCGGTGAAGGCGATCGCGGCGGGGCCGTCCCACGGCTCCATCATCGCAGCGTGATATTCGTAGAACGCGCGACGGTTTTCGTCCATCAGCGTGTGCTGTTCCCACGCTTCCGGGATCATCATCATCACTGCGTGGACGAGCGGATAGCCGGCCATCACCAGCAATTCGAGACAGTTGTCGAACGATGCTGTGTCGGATTGGCCCGGGTAGATCAGCGGCCACAGCTTCGGCAGGTCGTCGCCGAGCACGTGCGACGCGATTGCGCCGGTACGGGCGTTCAGCCAGTTGACGTTGCCCTTGACCGTGTTGATTTCGCCGTTGTGCGCGATCAGGCGGTACGGGTGAGCGAGTTCCCATGCCGGGAAGGTGTTGGTCGAGAAGCGTTGGTGCACCAGCGCCAGCGCCGACACGACGCGCTCGTCCTGCAGATCGCGGTAGTACACGCCGACCTGACCGGCCAGCAGCAGACCCTTGTAGACGACCGTGCGCGCGGACATCGACGGCACGAAGTATTCGCTGCCGTGCTTCAGCTTCAGCGCCTGGATGCGGTGGCTCGCGGTCTTGCGGATGATGTACAGCTTCCGCTCCAGCGCGTCCGTCACCATGATGTCCTTGCCACGACCGATGAAGATCTGGCGGATCAGCGGCTCGGTGGCCTTGACCGTCGGCGAGATCGGCATGGTGTGGTCGACCGGCACGTCGCGCCAGCCCAGCACGACCTGGCCTTCGGCCTTGACCGTGCGCTCCAGTTCCTGTTCGCACGCGAGACGCGATGCGTGTTCCTTCGGCAGGAAGATCATCCCGACGCCGTATTCGCCGTTGGGCGGCAACGTCACGCCCTGCTTCGCCATTTCCTCACGATAGAAGCCATCCGGAACCTGGATCAGGATGCCCGCGCCATCGCCCATCAGCGGATCGGCGCCGACAGCGCCCCGGTGATCGAGGTTTTCGAGGATCTTCAGACCTTGCTGAACGATTTCGTGGCTCTTCTTGCCCTTGATGTGGGCGACGAAGCCGACGCCGCAGGCGTCATGCTCGTTTTGCGGGTCGTAGAGACCTTGCGCGGCGGGAACCGAGCGAGTCGGTTGCTGGTGGTCGTTCATGGGGACACCCTCTGTGAGGAGGCCGAGGCGGCCGTTTAACCATTTTCTTGTCGCTCGCAGTACACGACTGCAACCGGTGCGGGCGGGCGCTACACAAAGCGCAATTTCAAAAACCGCCGGAATTCGGAATATACGCGACGAATCAATGGAATAGCAAATAAATCGTGGTGTTCTGGCACCTATTATCGCATTGGTGCATTTGCGCACTATTTAATTGGTGCCGTATCAATTTAAGACCCAAAAAACGGCATCCGCAGATGCCGTTTGTACGCAAAGCGTTGATCGGAAACCGTTTATTGCTGCTGCGGCGTCTCGCGCACTTTCCTGGGACGGCCACGCGGCAACGGCGATACACGCCGGTTTGCCGCCCGCGACGCCCATTCCCGATAGGTTTCGCTGCCCAGCACCCAGCCTTTGAGCGTGGCTTGCTGAAGCTGGCTGGCTTCGCGTTCGTCGAGCGGTTGCTCGCACAGTTCGCGATACGCGCGCTGCCGCTCGAACGGCGTATTGCCGAGCGACCAGTACAGCGGATGGTCGGTGATCAGGCTGTCGAGCGTCAGGCCGATGTGATGGCGATAGCTCGACCACCGGTAGTCTTCGGGCAGATTCACGAGCCCGGTGCGCACCGGACACATCTCGACGACGCGACTGGCGAGCAGAAAGTAACGCTCGCCCTCGATGACCGTCGCGCGATAGCGGCCTTCCCACAACGTGCCGCGCCGCGCATAGCGACGGTTGAAATGCGCGACGTAGCGACGCCCGACGGCCTGCATAGCTTTAGGCAGGCTCGACTCCTCCGTGGGCGTGACGAGAAGCTGAACGGCGCCGGGCATCAGCGCGTAAGCATGAATCGACAGATGGTGATCGCGCGAAGCCGCCTTCAGACAATCGATGAACAGGTCGTAATCCTGTTCATCGACGAAAGCGGGCTGCTGGTCGAGTCCGCGCAGTATCACGTGCTGCGGCTGTTCGGGGACGTAGAGACGTGCTAGCCGTGCCATGCTGGAGTATCCAATAGTCGCGTTGGTATATACCCGAAGGTCCGAAAGGCTGTCCGCACGCAAGGTTCCGCGCGACGCGGCTAAGCCGGAAAACCGCGTGGCGCTTAGGGAGAAAGCTCTAACCGCCTTGTATGGTTTGTTTCAAACGTAATAGTCATAATGAGCGGGCCTTTTTTGGAGGAGCACAAATGAAATTAAAACAGGGCATATCGGGGATCGCCGCAGTCGCCTGCATGACGGCCGCACACGCACAATCGGCCGGTAGCTTTTACGTTACGTCAGGCTGGCTTCACCTAGCACCGCAATCGAGCAGTCAACCGCTGACCGTTACCAGCGTGGGCGGCTCGCCCGTCAATTATTCCGTTCCCAACACCGGCGCCCAATTGAGCGAGGGCGATACGGTTGGCTTTACAGCAGGCTACTTCGTCACCGACCACATCGCCACCGAATTCGTCATCGGCATTCCGCCTTCGTTCGATCTTAACGGCACCGGCGTCCTGTCTGCTTACGGCAAGCTCGGCGAGGCGAAGCAATGGAGCCCGACGCTACTCTTCAAGTACTACTTCAATTCTCCGCAATCGAAGTTCCGTCCGTATCTGGGCCTTGGCGTCAGCCGGATCTGGTTCACCGGCGAGAAGATCACCAACAGCGCTTTCGAGCAAAACACATTGCATGGTCCGACCAGCGTGACTACGGATAGTTCGTGGGAGCCGGTGTTTAATGGGGGTTTTACCTATGCCATCACCGACCACTGGTTCGCAGGTTTTTCGATCTCCTATCTGCCTTTGAGCACCACGGCCAAGCTGACCACGCAGGCCGCCACGCCATCGTCCACTGCATTGACCGTGAAGACGCAAACCAAGATCAAGCTGAACCCGATCGTCACGTTCATCAATATCGGATATCGCTTCTGACGTAGCAGCGATTCACCGCTAGTCACATCCCACCGTCATCCACGACGAAACCTTATCTTTCAACGTAAGGTTAGTCGAGTTTTCGCGGCTTGAACAACGCCGTCACATTTCGTGACGGCGTTTTGTTTTTAACGCTGCAAATCCGGTACAAAACGCGTGTCGCGCTTGTAAATATGACCAATGACACCGTATTGCAGTGCAATTTCTTCTGAAGTCAGACGATAGCGGCAACGCTTTCAAAGGCTCGGGACCGTGGCACCGAAGTTGCGTGACAAGGCGTTTCCTCGCGGCAACGCGCGAGGTCTTCTTCCACTCGAACTTGACGGAGCGACCATGACCGCACTACCGAATACGCGAGACGCCCTCGGCGATTCCTGGAACACGACCGGACGCCGTGCGCGCCGTATTGCCCGCCACAGCCGCCATGCCGCGGAAGACATTGCCACTGAGCTGCGCTCGCTGATGTCGGAACTCGAAGACACGTTGTCGGACGGCACGCAGGCCGACGCCGTGGCACTGCGCGCCCAGATGCGCAAGAAGCTGGATCAGGCGCGTGCGCGTCTGAACGACACGCGCGACGCCGTGCGCGAGCGCGCAGGCACTGCGATCTCCGACGCCGATTCGTACGTGCATGAAAACCCGTGGCGCACGTTGGCGATCGTTGGCGGACTGGCGCTGGTTGCCGGCGCGTTTCTGGCTCGCGCGCGCTGACGCCAGCGTGTCGGGTTAACGGATACGGATCGAGCGGGCTGACGGCGCGGCGTGATTATGAGTTGCACGCGCGCGCCGCCTTGCCGCTCCACCTCGTTCAGTTATCCGCGATCACGAACAGGCGCTGATACTCCTTCAGCGCGTACCGGTCGGTCATGCCCGCGATGTAATGCGCGATCAGCCGCGGCTGCTGCGCGGCGTCGGCTGTCTGATAGGGCGGCGGCAACAGCCGCGGATCGTCGGTGAATGCGTCGAACAGGCCGGTCACGACTCGCCGTGCCTTGTTCGCCATCCGCATCACCTTGTAATGCCGGTACAGGTTCTTGAACAGAAAGCGCTTGAGCGCCGCAGCCTGAGCGGCGATGGATTCGCTGTGCGCGACGATCGGCGGTGCCGAGCGCACCTCGTCGAGCGAACCCGGAGCGTAACGTGCCAGATTTTGCGTGGTCGTGTCGATCAGATCCACGACCAGAGCGTTGATGATTCGCCGCACCGTCTCGTGAATCAGCCGTCGTCCGTCGATCAGCGGAAAGTCGCTGCGCGCCGACGCGTGATGGGTACGCCACAATTCGACGTCGGCGAGTTGCTCGACGGTGATCAGGCCGGAGCGCAAACCGTCGTCCACGTCGTGATTGTTGTACGCGATTTCGTCCGCGACATTGGCGATCTGCGCCTCGATCGACGGTTGCCGCCCGTCCAGAAACCGCTCGCCCAACGCGCCGAGACGCCGCGCATTGTCGCGCGAGCAGTGCTTCAGGATGCCTTCGCGCGTCTCGAAACACAGATTCAGGCCGTCGAACGCGCCGTAGTGCTCCTCCAGATCGTCGACCACCGCGAGACTTTGCAGGTTGTGCTCGAAGCCGCCGTGCTCGCGCATGCAATCGTTCAACGCGTCCTGTCCGGCATGGCCGAAAGGCGTGTGTCCGAGATCGTGGGCAAGCGAAATCGCTTCGACCAGATCTTCGTTCACGCGCAGATTTCGCGCCACCGAGCGCGCGATTTGCGCCACTTCGAGACTGTGCGTCAGACGCGTGCGGAACAGGTCGCCTTCGTGATTGACGAAGACCTGCGTCTTGTATTCGAGGCGGCGAAATGCGGTGGAATGGACGATCCGGTCGCGGTCGCGCTGAAACTCGGTGCGCGCGCTCGGCGGCGTTTCCGGATAGCGGCGGCCGCGCGATTGCGACGCGTGCGCCGCATACGGTGCGAGATGGGATTCGAGCGCGGCCGACGCCTGATCAGGCGAAACATGCGTGGCCGCTTGAGATGAACCTTGAGATGAAACCTGCGCCGACAACGGATGCGAATGCGACGCGGCGTCGCCGGACGCCGCGCGTGAAGGGTCGTTCAGGGTGTCACTTGGCCTGTCGCTCACCGGAATCTCCGAATCATGGGCGACGCACGGCCGCTCGCGCGGGCCGACTACCGTCAGCGACGCTCAGACAGCAGCGACGAGCGTGTCGAGCACGGCGGCGTCGGGCGCCGGGGTGATCAGCGTCTCACCGAAACGCTTCAGCAGAATGAATTTGATCGCGCCGGCTTCGGCTTTCTTGTCGACGCGCATGAGATCGACGTAGCGCGCTTCGCCCAACGCGGGCGCGCGGACCGGCAGCTTCGCGGCGACGATCACATCGACGAGTCGCTTGCGCGACGCTTCGTCGAGTTGACCGACGCGCACCGACAGATCCGCCGCCATGGCCATCCCGCAACCGACCGCCTCGCCGTGCAGCCACTCGCCGTAGCCGAGACCGGCTTCGATTGCATGGCCGAACGTGTGGCCGAAATTGAGGATTGCGCGCAAACCGCCTTCGCGCTCGTCCGACGCCACGACCGACGCCTTGATCTCGCACGAGCGCTTGACCGCTTCAGTGAGCGCATCCGGCTCGCGACGGTTCAGTGCGCCGATATTGGCTTCGATCCAGTCGAAAAACGCAGCATCGGCGATGGCACCGGTCTTGATGACTTCGGCGAGACCGGCGGCCAGTTCGCGCGGCGGCAACGTGTTCAGCGCGCCGATATCTGCGATCACGGCTTGCGGCTGGTAGAACGCGCCGATCATGTTCTTGCCGAGCGGATGATTGATGCCGGTCTTGCCGCCCACCGACGAATCCACTTGCGACAACAGCGTGGTCGGCACCTGGATGAACGGCACGCCGCGCATGTAGCAGGCCGCCGCGAAGCCGGTCATATCGCCGATCACGCCGCCGCCCAGCGCGATCAGCGTGGTCTTGCGGTCGGCGCGCGCGTTCAGCAGCGCGTCGAAAATCAGGTTCAGCGTTTCCCAGTTCTTGTGCGCTTCGCCGTCGGGCAGCACGACCGTCGATACCTGCTTGCCGAGCGGCGCGAGCGCCGCGCGCAAGGTATCGCCGTAGAGCGGATCGACCGTGGTGTTGGTGACGATCGTCACCGACGAGCCGGCAATGTGCGGCGCGAACAGCGCGGTCTGGCCGATCAGGTCGGCGCCGATATGGATGGGGTAGGCTCGATCGCCCAGTTCGACGTTAACAGTAATCACGAGGCAACCGCTGGGTAACTTGGAACAAAGCTCGTCGAAACAAAGCTTGGGAGCGAAGCGTAGGGGCAGGCTCGAAGCCAACGCTCAAGGCCGGCGTACGCGTCGAACGGCAGTCGAAAACTCCGCGAAGACGGATCGCCCGGCGCCGCATTGGGCGGGGCGAACCCTCATTATGACGCAGGATGTTTGGCGACGCCTGCCATCTCGAGCTGCATCAGCACCATGTTGACGAGCCCATTGACCGACGGACGGCCGGTTTCGATGACGAAATGCGCGCACTCGCGGTACAGCGGGTCTCGCACTTCGTAAAGCTGTTCGAGCCGGCCTTTCGGGTCTTCGGTTTGCAGCAGCGGACGGTTTTTGTCGCGCCGCGTGCGCAGCCACAAATCGTGCGGATTGGCGCGCAGATACACGACCAGACCACGATTCTGCAGCGCTTCGCGGTTTTCCGGACGAAGCACCGCGCCGCCGCCGGTTGCCAGCACGATGTCAGGCCGACCGGTCAGATCGGCGATGACCTGAGCCTCGCGATCGCGAAAGCCAGCCTCGCCTTCCAGTTCGAAAATGGTCGGGATCCGGGCGCCCGTGCGGACTTCGATCTCGTGGTCGGAATCGAAGAACGGACGATCCAACCGGCGCGCGACCGCCCGGCCCACGGTGGTCTTACCTGCCCCCATGAGCCCAACAAAAAACACATTGGCGTGTGCGTCCCGCGCTTGCAACGGTATCCTCTGACTAGTCCGGTGTGATAGTTCGTGCCGCAGCTTACTGGCAAAGCGGCTGCCTTGTCGAGCGTGCAGACGGGCGCGCGGGCGGCAATTCAGTCGTTTCGCACCACGCGCGGCGTGATGAAAACCACCAGTTCGCTGCGCTTGTCCCGATGCGCACGGTTGCGAAAAAGCGCCCCCAAAACCGGTATTTTGCCCAGAACCGGCACTCGCGTCACATCATCCCGGTCATCGGTTGCGTAGATTCCGCCGATCGACACCGTTCCGCCGTCCTCCACTTCCACCCGCGTCTGCACGTGTTTCGTGTTGATCGCCGGTCCGGCCGCCGTCTGTTCGCCGACGCTGTCTTTCGCGACGTCGAGGTCGAGCACGACGCGGCCGTCCGGCGTGATTTGCGGTTCGACCTCCAGTTTCAGGCTGGCGCGACGGAACTGCACGCCCGACACGCCTTGCCCGACCTTCGCCTGATACGGCAGCTCGGTGCCCTGCTCGACCACGGCCTTCATCCGGTCGGCGGTGACGACGCGCGGACTGGACACGGTTTGCCCGTGGCCTTCGGCCTCCAGCGCGCTCAACTGGATATTGAGCAGACGCGTCGCGCGTGCAGCGAACAGCGTCAGACCGGCCGTTGCCGCGTCGAAGCCGGAGATCGGCGCCGCCGACAGATCGAACACGCCGCCTTCGTCGCCGCCCGTTACACCGCGCGGCGTGCCTTCGGTAGCGGTGGCCGCCATCGACATCCGCACGCCGAGATTGCGCGAAAAGCCCTGCTCGCCTTCGACGATGCGCGCCTCGATCAGCACTTGGCGGGTCGGCCGGTCGAGCGCGGTCACCAACGTGGCGATCTGTCCGAGTCGTCCGTCGATGTCGGTGACGAACAGCAGATTGGTCCGCGAATCGGCCATCGCCGCACCGCGTTTGGACAGCACGCGCTGATTTCCCGACGCCGTCAGCAGTTTCCGGACGTCTTCGGCCCGCGCATAGCGCATTTCGAACGTGCGGCTGACGAGCGGCTCCAGGTCGGCGGCTCGCGCGTGCGCCTCGAAACGTTGCCGCTCGCGCGCCGCCAGATCCGCGGCAGGTGCGACCCAGATCAGGTTGCCGCGCCGCTCCATCGCCAGTCCGTTGACGTCGAGCAGCGTATCGAACGCGGTTCGCCACGGCACCTTGTCGAGCCGCAACGACACGGTGCCGCGCACCCGCTCGCTCGCGACCACGTTGATGCCGGTGAAACGCGCGAACGCGTCGAGCACCGCGCCGAGTTCCGCGCGCTGAAAGTTCAGCGTGATCGGCTTGTCGGGCGAAAGACCGTCGAAGGACGCGGCATTCGCCGCCCCGCTCAGACGCACCGGCGGCGCCAGCGGGACCGGTGGACCTTCGAGCGCCGGCGACACAGCGTCTTCACGCGACGCATGGCGACTGCCGGTTTGCACTCCCGACGTGGCATCGACAACCGGCGTTTCGACCGGATCGCCTGCGCCGACGGCCGATGCCGTCACCGGAACACGCGCATCGGCATCATCGGCGGGAGCGGCCTCTTCCGCTGCGACAAACGGATTGGCGACGTCCGTGGCGACATTGCGCGGCAAGGTCGAGAGCAGCGGCAAGGGCGTCTCGTCGCGCGAAATCGAATCGTCGGACGGCATGCGCTCAGGCAACGGCGGCAACGCGGCCAGTTGCATCGGCCGTGCTCCGCCAGGCAAAGCGCCCAACGACGGCAACGGCGGAATCGAAGCATGAGCGGCGCACGCGGCAACCAGCATCGCGCCCGCCAACGCAAGCCGCAACCACGTCGGATGACGTCGAACCGGACGCCGCATCACAGCGCCCCCGCCGCGAGCGCCAGCGTCCGCGCGCCCACGCCGTCGCGACCGGTCAGCGTGACGCTTTGCGCGTCGATTCTCGCCACCCGCTCCGTGCCGAACGCCTGTCCGGTATCGACGCTCGCGCCGCCTTCCGGCGTTTCGAGCAACGCAAGGCTTCGCGTGCGATCGCGCAGCACACCCATCAGCCGCGACGACACAAACTCGCCGGGCCCGGCCTGTTGCGCCGAAAACGGATCGAAAAACACCAGTTCCTCGTCCGGATCGTCATCCAGCGCAATGTCACCGGACGCGGGACTCGACGTCACCACCAGCGGCGATAGCGCGTTGTAGACATGCAGCGTGCCGTTCACCGAAAGCGCGCCGCCATTGCGCTTCACCGTGAGATCGACGGGCACGGCGAGCACCGGCGCGCTCATCGACAACGCGCGCGCGAACGCCATCAGGTGCGCGAAATCGGTGCGCGCCGAAAACTGGATGGGCCGCATCGCGTCGAGGCCGATGCCGCTCGCCACGCCCGGTTCGAGCGCGAGCAATTCGATGCCGCTTTGCGCCGCGACTTGCGACACGACGCGCGCGTCGTCGGCGGAAGTCCAATGCGCGTCGGGGCGTCGCGTGGGAAACGACGCGGCGTCGCGACGCAAAGAAGGCAACGCAGCGATCGACGCGCGCGCGTCCGCGACCTGCCGGTTCGCCGAGTCCAGCGCCGCATGGCTCGCATCGACGCCGCCCAGATCGGCGGCGATCCAGCCGCGCGCGCAGAGCGCGAAGATCGCCAGCGCGATCACGCCGGCCGTCAACCCGCGCCGTCGGCCGCTCCATGTTTCGGGCGGTTTGCGCAACTCGGCGAACCATTGGGAAACACCTGTTCGATGCGGCGAAAAGCGGGGGCCAACTTGAGTGGCGAATGTAGTCGTCATGGATGTCCTCGCGTCGGCGTGCCGTGCGCAGCGCGCGTCGTGCCGGTTGTGTCTTTCGATCGGTCTTTGGATCGGTCTCTGGCGTCGTCCCAGTTCAACCGCGCGGCGAATTCGACCGCGTCTTGCGGCGGATTGGCGACCACCGGCAAAGACGGTTTTTGCGGCGTGCGTCGAGTCGCCGCCACGGCCCGATGCACGTCGTCGACGGCGGCGCCCGACACGCCGTGAACGCCGCTCAATCGTGCAAGCCACGCGGCCGGCTCCTCGTGATCCGCAGACTTCGCCAGCAGCGCCGTCTCATGTTCGCGATGCCGCATCTGTTGAAGCACGACGCCGTCGCCGGGTTCGAAACTCAGCGCGTCGAGCAGATCGCGCAGATGCGTCAGCGGCAACGACATCGATGCGGCACGTGCGGCACGCGTGCGGCGATCGTCGGCTTCGAGCAGAAGCCGCGCGTGCTCCGCCAGTGGCGCGCGCCATTGCGCGAGCGTGCGTTCCGCGACGGCGCGTGCATCGTCGAGCCTCATGCGTTCGACCGCCTGCCATCCGGCGATGCCCAGCGCGAGCACGGCACCCAAAGCCGCCGCAGCCAGCCCTTCGACCACGCAACGCTTGCGTGCGCGTCGGGCGTCGCGCTGACGGTGCGGCAACAGATTGAAGCCACCAATCCAGATGGCCACGCGCGCGGCGGCCGCTCTATGCGCGATAGGCCCGACCTCTGCGCGCCGCCCGTTTGCGACGCGCGCCGCCGTCACGCGGTCGCGCGGCGTTCTGTCCGCCAACCTGTCCGCAGTCGCGTCGGACGCCATGTCCGCCGTCGTTTCCGGTGCGATCATCCGCGTCATTCCATCACCCCGCGCAACGCCAGGCCGAACGCGACCACGTACGCCGGATCGTGAATCGACTCGCTGGCGGGACGCCCGTCGCACTCGACCAGCGGCGCACATTCGAACGGCAGCGCGGTGCAGCCCAACGCCTCGCCCATGTCGGCGATCGTCACGCCGATCCCGTCGAGCAGTTCGATTTCGCCACCGACCAGCACACAATCCACCGACGGCGAATGCCGCGTGAGATCGCGCAACGCGTCGATCAGATCCGCATGTTCGGGCGACGGATAACGCATCTCGGCCGCCAGCATCTGACCGGTGATCCGCCAGCCGAATATGCCTTCCAGACCGATCCAGACCGCGACATACGATTCGTTGAGCTCCAGTTCGAGCAGTGCGGCATGGCGGATCGCACGCAGGGCCGCGTGCGGCTCGCCGTCGATGGTGGACAGCGAAATGCCCGCCGTTGCCGCGCATTCGATCCGCGCTTCGAGATGACGCCGCCCCGTCGCCGCGATCGTCACCATGCCGGGATGCGCCGACGAGCGCTCGACGAACCAGTCCACCGCCAGCGCATGCCGCTCGATCCCGGCAATCCGCTCCGCTTCGCCGAGCATCAGCGGCTCGAGCGCGTCCAGCGAACGCCGGTCCACGTCGCCCACTTCATGCGCGGCGATCATTCGCGCCAACGGCATTTTGCTGAACAGCGTCGCCGATGCCGGCAACGCCATCGCGCAATGCAGCGCGTGATTCGCGACCAGATGCGGCATACCGCTAAACACATCGCGCAACGCCTGACTGACCGCGCGCCGGTCGAGAATCTCGGCACCTGCCATCGCGCCTTCCGGCAATGGCCCGGCAGCGATATGCTCGATCCGGACCGGCCCACGCGCGCGCCACCGCTGACTCAATACAACCAGCCGCACCGTCTGTGCGGACACATCGATTCCGGCAGCGAAACGCCGCACGGTCATCGGCAATGAAGCTCTCAACGCCATCATGTTTTTTCTCCCGGCAAAGGCGATCCTCCGGGCGACCATTCGCCCCGGACATCGCGCTTTAGTGGAAGTGATTGTGCTGAGCAGATGGTCCGCGCGATATTCAGCCGAATGGCTAACGCGACGTGCGCTACGCCGCATCGCAATGCAAAGCGGCTACAGTAGGATCGTCGCGGCGCTGGGTTTGAAGCGGCCGTCAAATGTGTTGCAGGACAGTAAGCATGCCGAAAGCTGACAAGCGTGACGGCTATAATCGCGGGACCGTTTTTTGGTATCCATATGCAATCACCGTCCCCTACGTCTTCACCGCCCGCGCCGCCCAGGCGCAAACGCCCGCTCTGGCTCAAGCTTCTGTTGGGCTTCGTGGGCCTGATCGTCGCCGCCATCGTGTGTGCCGGTCTGATGCTCGGCTACGCAGTCGTGGTGGCCATGCCGAACCTGCCGTCGCTCGAAGCGCTGACCGACTACCGCCCGAAAGTGCCGCTGCGGATCTACACGGCGGACCACGTGCTGATCGGCGAGTTCGGTGAGGAACGTCGCGACATCGTGCGGATTCAGGACGTACCCGACAGTCTGAAAAAAGCGGTGCTGGCGATTGAAGACGCGCGCTTCTACGATCACGGCGGCGTCGATCTGACCGGCATCGCGCGGGCGGGTTTCGTCGCGGTGACGGCCGGCCATGCGACGCAAGGCGCAAGCACCATCACCATGCAGGTCGCGCGCAACTTCTTCCTGTCCAGCGAGAAGACCTACACGCGCAAGATCTACGAAATGCTGCTCGCCTACAAGATCGAGTCGAAGCTGAGCAAGGATCAGATTCTCGAGGTGTACATGAATCAGATCTATCTCGGTCAGCGCGCCTACGGTTTTGCGAGCGCGGCGCGGGTCTATTTCGGCAAGGACATGAAGGACCTGACGCTCGCCGAATCGGCGATGCTCGCGGGCTTGCCGAAGGCGCCGTCCGCGTACAACCCGGTGGTCAATCCGAAGCGCGCGAAAATCCGCCAGGAATACATCCTCCAGCGGATGCTCGAACTGCGCTACATCACGCCGGCGCAGTACAACGAAGCGAGCCAGCAGCCGCTCGTCGTCAAGGGCGCGGGCAAGGAGTTCAGCGTCCACGCCGAGTACGTGGCGGAAATGGTCCGTCAGATGATGTACGCGCAATACCGCGAAGAGGCGTATACGCGCGGCCTGAACGTGGTCACCACCATCGACTCCGCCGATCAGGACGTCGCCTATCGCGCACTGCGCAAAGGGCTGATGGACTATGAGCGGCGCCACGGCTATCGCGGCCCGGAAGCATTCATCGATCTCCCCGCCGACGCCGACGACCGCGACCAGGCCATCGACGACGCGCTGATCGAACATCCGGACAACGGCGAGATCGTCGCGGCGGTCGTCACGTCGGCGTCGCCGAAGCAGGTGCAGGCGCGTTTCATCGACGGCAATGTAGCCACCCTTCAGGGCGACGGCCTGCGCTTCGCAACCGCGGCGCTCGGACCGCGCGCCCAACCGAATCAACGGATCCGGCCGGGCGCGATCGTGCGGGTCGTGAAAAACGACGATGGCAACTGGTCGATCACGCAGTTGCCGCAGGTCGAAGGCGCGTTTATCTCGGTCGTGCCGCAGGACGGCGCGATTCGCGCGCTGGTCGGCGGGTTCGACTTCAACAAGAACAAGTTCAATCACGTCACCCAGGCGTGGCGTCAGCCGGGTTCGAGCTTCAAGCCGTTCATCTACTCGGCGTCGCTGGAAAAAGGTCTGGGACCGGCCACCATCATCAACGACGCGCCGCTGTTCTTCAGCGCTGCCGAAACCGGCGGGCAGCCGTGGGAACCGAAGAACTACGGCGGCGGTTTCGACGGTCCGATGACCATGCGCACCGCGTTGCAGAAGTCGAAGAACCTGGTGTCGATCCGCATCCTGAACCAGATCGGCACGAAGTACGCGCAGCAGTACATCACGCGCTTCGGATTCGACGCCGACCGTCATCCGGCCTATCTGCCGATGGCGCTCGGCGCGGGTCTCGTCACGCCGTTGCAGATGGCGGGCGCGTTCTCGGTATTCGCGAACGGCGGCTACCGGATCAATCCGTATCTGATAGCGGAAGTCACGGATCAACGCGGCATCGTGGTGTCGAACGTGCAGCCGCTGGTGGCAGGAAGGAGCGCGCCGCACGCTATCGACGCGCGCAACGCGTACATCATGAACAGCCTGTTGCTGAGCGTCGCGCAACGCGGAACCGGCGCAAAAACCAACGTGCTCAAGCGTACGGATCTGGCGGGCAAGACCGGCACGACCAACGATTCGCGCGACGCGTGGTTCGCCGGTTATCAGCACACGCTCACGGCGATTGCGTGGATCGGCTATGACAATCCGCGCAGTCTCGGCGACAAGGAAACCGGTGGCGGCCTGTCGTTGCCGGTCTGGGTCGACTACATGGCGCGGGCGTTGAAAGGGGTGCCGGAGTACAAGATGCCGGTGCCCGACGGTATCGTGATGCTCGGCGACGAGCCGTATTTCACCGACTTCACGCCGGGTCACGGCTTCGTTTCAACCGTGGGCGTCAGTCAGGCCATGCTCGACGAAGAAGCAAGCGGCGGAGCGGGCTCGGCGCCGGTGGTCGGCGAGCAGGAAAAGCAGAACATCATGGATCTGTTCAAGGGGCACTGAGCCGGGAAATCCGGCTCATGCGTGCTGAAAACCGCCTCGCGCACAG
Organism: Paraburkholderia sp.; assembly: GCF_028283785.1. Classification (GTDB taxonomy): domain Bacteria; phylum Pseudomonadota; class Gammaproteobacteria; order Burkholderiales; family Burkholderiaceae; genus Paraburkholderia. The sequence continues at coordinate 144,336 of NZ_JAPWKB010000007.1, forward strand.
CGCCAGGCGGTTTTTTTACGCGTCGGGCGTGAAGCTGACGGGCTCGCCTGCCTGTTGCGTTGCGTACTCCGACAGCGCGCTGAAGAATTCCGTGCTGCCGCGCGTGTCGCGCCATTCACCGTCGAGGAAACGGTAGTGGAAACCGCCCGCTTTCGCCGCGATCCAGATCTCGCGCATCGGCGGTTGCAGGTTCACGATGATCTTCGATTTGTTCTCGAATTCGAGCGTCAGCACATTGCCGCTGCGTTCGAGTTCGATATCGGCTTCGATGTCGTCCACAGCGCGTTCAATCGACGCAAGAACGGCCTCGGCACGGCTCAGGTATTCACTATCGGACATGCTAAACTCCAGCGATTAATTATTCAGGGACAGTCATGCGAGTCGTTTTTCAGATGCGCGCGGCGGCGCCCCGGGCGATTGTAGCGGCTTTAGCTATTCTCGCAGGCAGCGCGCTCGGCGGCTGCGGGCAACGCGGTTCGCTCTATCTGCCCACCGTGCCTCCCATGCCGGCCAAACCCAGCGACGTAACCGAAACACCTGTGCCCACCGCGCAACCCGCGTCGGCCGCTTCCAGTGCCGAACAAGGCAGCGTGCCGGATACGACGGGCACACCGCTGTCGCTGGCACCGGAATCAGAATTGCACGCTACACCGGACAGCGCCGCGTCGGCGCCGCAACAACCCGCTTCGGGCACTGCCCAGGCTCAATAAAAGCAGCACACTCAGGTATGACTCAATCCGCATTTGCGAGCGTCGACGGCATTTTGCATGCCGAAGGCGTATCCGCCGTCACGCTGGCCGAACAGTTCGGCACCCCGCTCTACGTCTACTCGCGCGCCGCGCTGACCGACGCATGGAACGCCTACGCGAACGCCTGCAAAGGCCGGCGCGCCACCGTCCACGTTGCAGTGAAAGCGAACAGCAATCTCGGCGTGCTGAACGTGTTCGCGCGTCTCGGCGCGGGCTTCGACATCGTGTCGGCAGGTGAACTGGCGCGTGTGCTGGCCGCGGGCGGCAAAGCGGAAAACACCGTGTTCTCGGGCGTCGGCAAGACGGCCGACGAAATGCGCATCGCGCTGGAAGCGGGCGTCAAATGCTTCAACGTCGAATCGATTCCCGAGCTGGACCGTCTGAACGACGTGGCGGGCTCGATGGGCAAGAAAGCGCCGGTTTCGCTGCGCGTGAACCCCGACGTCGACGCGAAGACGCATCCGTATATCTCCACCGGCCTGAAGTCGAACAAGTTCGGCGTCGCGTTCGACGACGCGCGCGCAACGTACCGCGCCGCCGCGGCAATGCCGAATCTCGACGTGGTGGGTATCGACTGCCATATCGGCTCGCAGATCACCGAAGTCTCGCCCTACCTCGACGCGGTCGACAAGCTGCTGGAACTGGTCGAACAGATCGAATCCGACGGCGTGAAGATTCGCCATATCGACGTCGGCGGCGGCCTCGGGATCACGTACGACGATGAAACGCCGCCGGAAATCGGCGCGTTCGTGACCACCTTGCTCGACCGGATCGAGTCGCGCGGCCACGGTCATCGTGAAGTCTATTTCGAGCCGGGCCGCTCGCTGGTCGGCAACGCGGGCATTCTGCTCACGCGCGTCGAGTTCCTGAAGCCGGGCGCAGAAAAGAACTTCGCCATCGTCGATGCAGGCATGAACGATCTGGCGCGTCCGGCGATGTATTCGGCGTATCACGGCATCGAACCGGTCGTGAAGCGCGAGATCCCCGCGCAGACTTACGACGTCGTCGGTCCGGTGTGCGAAAGCGGCGACTGGCTCGGTCGCGAGCGTCAACTGGCGGTCGAACCCGGCGATTTGCTGGCGATCCGCTCGGCGGGCGCGTACAGCTTCACGATGACGTCGAACTACAACACGCGTCCGCGTCCGGCCGAAATCATGGTCGACGGCGACACCGCGCACGTGATCCGCGCGCGCGAAGAGATCAAGGCGCTGTTCGCGGGCGAAGCATTGTTGCCGGAATAAACGCGGCATTCATCGCGATTCACGCGATGAACCCGTGAAACGAAAAAGGCGATGCCGTTAAAAGCATCGCCTTTTTTTGTTTGGCCGCGCGCGCTTGCGCCGGTCTTCCCGCTCAACGGCCAGCAGCCCTTGCCCGCGCCGCCCGGCGCTCGCGTAGCCACGCAATCACACGCCAGCCGAGCAACGCGATCATGATCGCGCCGTAGATTTTCGGCAGCAGCAGATCGTGTTTGCCCGCTTTCATCCACCAGAAATGCAGGATCGCGAGCACGCCGACTGCGTAGATGGCCCGATGCAGGCTTTGCCAGCGTCGTCCGAGCTTGCGGACCATCGCGCGCGGCGAGGTCGCGGCGAGCGGAATCAACAGCACGAACGCCGCAAATCCGACCGTGATGAACGGCCGCTTGCCGATGTCCTTCAGCATCGCGGCAACGTCGAACCATTTGTCGAACCAGATGTACGTCGTGAAGTGCAGCACCGCGTAGAAGAACGCGTACAGCCCGAGCATGCGCCGGAATCGCAGCAGCGCGCTCACGCCCGTCAGCCGCCGCAACGGCGTCACGGCGAGCGTGATGCACAGAAACACCAGCGTCCACAGACCGGTGGAACGCGTGATGAACTCGATCGGGTTGGCGCCGAGCCGGTCGGTCAGTCCGAACAGCACGATGCGCGCGAGCGGATACCACGCCGCCACGAACACCGCGATTTTCGCGGGCACGATCCAGCGATTGCCGCCCGCCGCAACGCGTGCCGCCGATGCCGCCGTTGACGTCACCCTGGCGGGTTGCCGATGCGCCGACGCGCCCGCGCCGTCCGGCGCAAGCGACGGGCGTTGCGCATCCGAAGTATCAGGCGTGTTCGAAGCCATCGTTGTCGCTCAGAAGTTCTTTTTCAGGTCCATGCCCTGATACAGCGACGCGACCTGATCGCCGTAGCCGTTGTACATCAGCGTTTTGCGCTTGGGCTGGAAGAAACCGTCCTCGCCGATCCGCCGCTCCGTGGCCTGACTCCAGCGCGGATGATCGACGTTCGGATTCACGTTCGAATAGAAACCGTACTCGCTCGTTGCGTACGTATTCCAGCTCGTCTGCGGCTGCTTCTCGACGAAGCGGATTTTCACCAGCGATTTCGCGCTCTTGAAGCCATATTTCCACGGCACGATGATCCGGATCGGCGCGCCGTTCTGGTTCGGCAACACCTGGCCGTACAGACCGACCGTCAGCAGCGTCAGCGGATTCATCGCCTCGTCCATCCGCAAGCCTTCGGAATACGGCCACTGAAGGATCGGATCGGCGAGACCGGGCATTTGCGACGGATCGTTGAGCGTGATGAACTGCACGTATTTCGCGTTGGCCGTGGGTTGTGCGCGCTTGATCAACTCCGACAGCGAAAAGCCGATCCACGGCATCACCATCGACCAGCCTTCGACACAGCGATGACGGTACACGCGCTCCTCGAGCGGCGCGAGTTTCAGCAGATCGTCGATGTCGTAAGTCTTCGGGTTTTTCACCTCGCCTTCGACATTGATGCGCCACGGACGCGGTCGCAACGTGCCCGCGTTCTGCGCGGGGTCGCTCTTGTCGGTGCCGAATTCGTAGAAATTGTTGTAGGTCGTGATGTCCTTGAACGGCGTGACCTTGTCCGTCGCGACGAACTTCGGATTGGTGCGGGCGGCGAGCTTCTGGCCCTTCGCGTCCGGCGAACTCATCTCAGCTAGCGCGTCGTCACTCGCGCCGATCAGGCTACCCATTGCAGCCGCGCCGGCCGCTTGCAGAATCCGCCGACGGTTCTCGAAAACCGGTTGCGGCGTGATTTCGCTGCGCGCGATATCGTCGCCGTACAGCGCGATCCTGTCGTTGCGCTTGATCCACATGAGCGTGCTCCTTGCGAGGTTGATGGCAGTTCGACCGACGAACATAGGTACTGTTCAGCAAACACGATGGATGCACGAATATTCCCGCGCCCAATAAAAAAACCGCCGGTGCGACGCACGCGGCGGTTTTGTGCTGCTTCCGGACAGTTGGAGGCGACCGGAGTTACAGCTTGCCGTAGCTATGCAAGCCCGACAGGAACATGTTGACGCCGAGGAACGCGAAGGTCGTCACCAGCAGACCGGTCAGCGCCCACCAGGCGGCCACCGAGCCGCGCAGGCCCTTCATCAGACGCATATGCAGCCACGCCGCGTAGTTCAGCCAGACGATCAGCGCCCAGGTTTCTTTCGGATCCCAGCTCCAGTAGCCGCCCCACGCTTCGGCGGCCCACAGCGCGCCGAGAATCGTCGCGACCGTGAAGAACGCGAAACCGACGGCGATCGACTTGTACATGACGTCGTCGAGCACATCGAGCGCCGGGAGACGGTCGGCGAGAATGCCGCGCTCCTTCACCAGATAAGCCACGCCGACCATCGCCGACAACGCGAAACTGCCGTAACCGATGAAATTCGCCGGCACGTGGATCTTCATCCACCAGCTTTGCAGCGCCGGCACCAGCGGCTGGATCTGCTGCGCGTCGCGGGAGATCGAGTACCACATCAGAAAGCCGACCGCGGCGCTGATCACCAGCAACACGAATGCGCCGAGCGAACGGGTGTTGTAGTGCTTCTCGTAATACAGATAGAACAGCGCGGTGATCAGGCTGAACAGCACGAACACTTCGTACAGGTTCGAGATCGGGATATGACCGACATCGGCGCCGATCAGGTACGACTCGTACCAGCGCACCATCAGCCCGACAAAGCCCATCAGCACGGCCGCCCACGTCATCTTCGAGCCGATCGAGCCGCCGGTCGCCGAACGCGTCAGCAAGCCGATCCAGTAGAACATCGTGGCGAGCACGAACAGCGCGCTCATCCAGAGAATGGCGGACTGGCTGGACAGGAAATACTTGAGGAAGAACGCCTGATCGGCGCGCGTGAGGTCACCGTGATAGATCTGGATGGCCAGCAGCGACAGCACCGCGATGCCCGCGATCAGCAGACGCGCCGGTTTCCAGCGCCAGCCGAGCACCACGAACACCGGCACTGCGCACACCAGCACCAGTTTGTCGTAGTAGTTCATGAACGGGTGGTAGCGCGACAGCGCAAAACCCGCCCCGGCGACCATCGCGAGCGCGAACAGCCAGTCGAATACGCCGAGGCGCTTCAGGAACGGCCGCTCGTCGAGCAGCGCGAAGCGGTCCGATGGAATCGAACCCTGATTCGACGGTTGAGTGGATTGCGGTGCTTGCGACGCGCCCGAAGCCGACGCGGCGTGCGCGTTCTTCGGGCGGGGAGAGGATGAGGTCAAGTCCATGTTCTTACCGGTTTGTATCGTGTGAGCCAGCGGACGATGCGGCGTGCGGGGCGTCGGACGCCGCGCTGTCCTGGCCGTCCATGCCGTGCGTCACGCCCAGCGAAGCGTCGAGCGCCCCACCGACCGCGTCGCGCGTTTGAGCGAACTCTTTTTCGAAATCGAGCGTTTTGCGGGCGCTGGACATCGCCATCACGACATGACTGCCGTGCGGACTGTCCTTGAGCCAGAACCAGAGGCGCCGTTCACGCACATAGAACATCGAGAAGATGCCTAACACGAGTAACAGGCTGCCAAGATACACGACTTTTTTGCCCGGTGCGCGTGTCAGCTGGAACACCGACGCCTGGATCTGTTTGAAGCCGTCAAGCTGCAGATAGACCGGCGATCCATACAGAAAGCTGTCAGATATCGCGTTGATTGCGCTTTGGACGAAGCGCGAGTTGTCGGCGTCGGGCTGTGCCTGCGGCTCGCCCTGCTGCGCGCGCGACAGTTGCCACAGGTCCCACGTCGCGCCTTCGAGCATGCGCAACAGCAGACCGGCGGCCTTTTCCTGCTCGCTCTTCGGCACCGATTTATCGATGAACGACGCGACTGCCTGGAACCCGCCCACCGGGCCCATGCCGGCCGGTTGACCGGCAGGCGGCTGGCTCAGCGAAGGATCGGCGCCCGCGAACAGCGTCATCACGCGCAGCGCGCTTTCTTCGAGATGCTGCTGGAGATCGGCATTCGAATCCGGCACCGAGCGCAGCGCGAAGCTGTGTGCGGCCGCGGCGCGCATCTGCGGATTTTCGAGCGCCGCGCGCAGGTTCATCCATTCCTTGACGGTGCCGCCGCTGTCGGCGGGAATGCGCAGGTAACGGAACGGGTCGTCCGGATTCATCCGCATGCCCGCGAGGAACATGCGTTCGCCGGCGACGTCCACCGGCAACATGTAGTTGTTGTACTCGCGCGCCTGGCCGTCCTTGTCGCGCACCTTGTATTGCACCGACGGCCCGACGTTGTGCAGGTCGAGCGGCTTCGAGGTTTTCGCGCCGGAGCCGAGGCGTTCGTCGAACGCTTCCTTCAGCGTCTGATGCGCGGCCACGCCGCGCGCATCGTTCTGGCCGCTTCCGTTCGAGATGTTCTCGACGTTGATCGCGCGGAAATCGGCGAATTCGACGGTCTGGCCGGTCTTGCCCAACGGCGCGGTACCGCCGATCGTGCCGCCGAACGGCGTGCCGGTCGCGCCCGTGCCCGTCATCGGGAACGCGGTCATCTGCATTTGCGAGCCGCCGTCCTGGAAGCTCGACTGATAGATCGACACGCCGTCGTACGTGAACGGCTTGTTCACTTCGACGCGCGCCGGCACACGGGCGCCGGTCTTGTGATCGATCACGACGATGTCGCTCGCGAACAGCTTCGGCATGCCGGTCGAGTAGTAGTCGACGATGAACTTGTTCAGTTCGATCGAAAACGGCAGATCCTGGATCAACGAGCCATCGGGCTGGTTGAGGATGGCGGTGGAGACATGCTGACCTTCCGGCACCCAGGCGTAACCGCGAAAGGTCGGATTGCCCTGCGTCAGACGATGCTCGGGACCGATCTCGTTGATGACCGTGTTGCCGCGGATCGGGGTTTTGTCGAACAGCCACATTTGCAGCTTGATCGGCAGATTGCTGTCGAGCAGACCGCCGATACAGATCACGACGATCGCGACGTGCGCGGAGATATAGCCGAGCTTGGTGAGCGCGCCGCGCTTCGCCGCGATCAGCGTCGCGCCGTCGGACTCACGCGTGACGAACTTGTAGCCGAGTTTCGCCGACAGCTTCGCGAGCACGGCGGTAGCGTCGACACGCGAACCGGTCACCTCGAACTCGCCTTTGTGATGGAACGCGCGCAGGCTGGCTTCGCGGACCTTGTCTTTCCAGCTCTTCATGTCGGCGATCATCTTGGGCGCGTTGCGGATCACGCACAGCGACACCGAGACCATCAGGAAACCGAGAATCAGCATGAACCACCACGCGCTGTACACCGTGTACAGGCTCAGCGCGCGGAAGATGTCGGCCCAGAACGGGCCGAACTGGTTGACGTAGTTCGGATAAGGATCGTCCTGCGTGAGAACGGTCCCGATGATGCTGGCGATCGCGAGGATCACGAGCAGAGAAATGGCGAAACGCATCGAACTCAGCAATTCGACGCTGCTGCGCGTGAACCGTTGACCTGACTTCGACTGCAAACCCGATGTGGTGACGCTCATTCAAACTCCGACTGAACAGCAAAAAAGGGTGGAGGGCGATCGCGGTGCGCGATGCCCCCACCCTTTTCTTGTTTTTCACCGGCTTCGACGAACCGGTTGAACGTGCGCGCGGACGTTAATGCAAGCCCGCGATGTAATCGGCTACAGCCTTGATCTCGCTGTCCGACAGACGCGTCGCGATCATATGCATTGCGTCGTTGTTGTTACGTGCGCCCGGCCCTTGCGTGAACGCGAGCAATTGCGCGACCGTGTAATCCGCCCATTGCCCCGACAGCCGCGGGTACTGCGACGGAATACCCTGACCGGTCGGACCGTGGCAACTAGCACACGCCGGCACGCCCTTATCAGCGACGCCCGCGCGATAAATCTTCTGGCCTAACGGTACGGTATCTTTGTTGTGCGCGTAACCCGGCTTCGGGGTTTGCGAAGCGAAATAGGCAGCGACATTGACCATGTCCTGATCCGACAGCGCGGCGACCATGCCCGCCATGATCGCATTATTGCGAGCGGGCTGCTTCGCGCCGGGCTGGGTTTTGAAATCCTTGAGTTGCTTGACGAGGTATTCGGGATGCTGTCCCGCCAGCTTCGGATAAGCGCCGCCGGCGCTATTGCCGTCTGCACCGTGGCATGACGCGCAGACCTGCGCCGCGATTGCCTGCCCCCGGTTCATGTCCGGCTTTGCCGGATCTGCTGCTCGTGCCTGAACTGCCAAACCTGAAAGACCCGCCGCTGTAGAAAGCACCATCAGAGACTTGCACAGTCGATTCATTCGCACACCCTGTTTCGTCTTGTGGGAATTAGAGGTTCTGCAAAAAACGACGGCGACCGATCTACCGCAGAAGCAAGCTCGACGGCCCGCTCAGGTCTTCAGTAAACCATCGTATTGTACAATAACTCGCTAATCGCTTAGGCGCCAGTCGGGCTTGACCCGTCCCCACTCCGGGTTCCCCGGCGCCTCATCTCCTGGTCTCCCCATGTCCTTCCTGCTCCACCAAGCGCGCTTTTTTACGACCGTCAATCACCTTCGTGATTTGCCCGGTCTGCCCCAACCCGAGATTGCATTCGCCGGACGCTCGAATGCAGGCAAGTCGACGGCGATCAATATTCTGTGTAACCAGAAACGCCTCGCGTTCGCGAGTAAGACGCCGGGTCGCACGCAGCACATCAATTATTTTTCCGTCGGCCCCGAAGCGGAACCGGTCGCGCATCTGGTCGACCTGCCGGGATACGGCTACGCGGAAGTCCCTGGCGCCGCGAAGGCCCACTGGGAAGCGCTGCTGTCTAGTTACCTGCAAACGCGTTCGCAGCTGCGCGGCATGATCCTGATGATGGATTCGCGTCGCCCGCTGACGGATCTGGATCGCCGGATGATCGAATGGTTTGCGCCGACAGGCAAACCGATCCACACGCTGCTGACCAAAAGCGACAAATTGACGCGGCAAGAAAGCATCAACGCGTTGCGCACGACGCAGAAGGGTTTGGCGGAATATCGCGCGGCTGGATACCAGGGCGAACTGACGGCGCAGCTGTTTTCGGCACTCAAGCGCGTCGGGCTCGACGACGCACACGCGTTGATCGAAGGCTGGTTGATCCCCAAAGACGCGGGCGAGGCAGCGGATTCGGACGAAGCGCAGTAAATCTGGAACCGGTCAAATTTACCGACTCTCAAAAGCCGAAACATGCGTTTCGAACGCGCATAAAAAAACCCGCCGCTTATGACGGCGGGCCAAACAGCCTAATCGAAAAACGACAGGCACCCGCTCAGGGAGGAGAAGCGGGGAGGTCAGCGCAGAGCGCCTTGCTCGATCGGTATGATATACCATTGTCTCGAAAAGTTTTTTTGGGAGGCGGAGGCAGGCGTTTTTTTCTCATCTCCACGAATATCGACCATGAGCATCTATCCTCATTACCGTCCGCGCCGCATGCGCCGCGACGACTTCTCGCGTCGCCTGATGCGGGAAAATATTCTCACTACCAACGACCTGATTTACCCGGTTTTCGTCGTCGAACGCACGAATGTGCGGCAAGCCGTGCCGTCGATGCCGGGCGTCGAGCGCGTGTCGGTGGATCTGTTGATGGGCGTTGCCGCGCAATGCGTCGAACTCGGCGTGCCGGTGATCTCGCTGTTTCCCGCTATCGAACCTTCGCTGAAAACCCCGGACGGCCGCGAAGCGACCAATGAAGCCGGTCTGATTCCGCGCGCCGTTCGCGAGCTGAAGAAGCATTTCCCCGATCTCGGCGTGCTGACCGATGTCGCGCTCGATCCGTACACGAGCCACGGCCAGGACGGCGTGCTCGACGAAACCGGTTACGTGATCAACGATGTGACGGTCGAGATTCTGGTCGACCAGGCGCGCGTACAGGCGGAAGCGGGCGTGGACATCGTGGCGCCGTCGGACATGATGGACGGCCGCATCGGCGCGATCCGCGAGGCATTCGAGAGCGACGGCTTGATCCACACGCGGATCATGGCGTACGCGGCGAAGTTCGCATCGGCGTTCTACGGCCCGTTCCGCGACGCGGTAGGGTCGGCGACGAACCTCGGCAAGAGCAACAAGATGACGTATCAGATGGACCCGTCGAACTCGGACGAAGCGCTGCGCGAAGTCGCCGCCGACATCGAAGAAGGCGCGGACATGGTGATGGTCAAGCCGGGCATGCCGTATCTGGACATCGTGCGTCGCGTGAAGGACGAATTCCGTTTCCCGACCTACGTGTATCAGGTCAGCGGCGAATACGCGATGCTGAAGGCGGCCGCGCAAAACGGCTGGCTGGATCACGACAAGGTGATGATGGAATCGCTGCTCGCGTTCAAGCGCGCCGGCGCCGATGGCGTGCTGACCTATTTCGCACTCGACGCCGCCCGGTTGTTGCGTTCGCAAAAGTAGGCATTGGCCAGGCGGCCACGTGCCGCTTCGACATGCGCATAAAAAAACGGAGGGCCGGTAACGGCTCCTCCGTTTTTTTATTTCCGCGCGGATAGCCGGCGCGGGTTACGACTGAGGCACGGGTGTCGAAGTCGATGACGGCGCCGTCGCGACCGCGCGATCGAGCGTGCGCAGGAACGTGTCCGCCGATTCATACCCGACCACACGCAATACCTCGTTGCCGCTGTGATCGAAGAAGATGATGCCTGGCGGCCCGAACAGCTTGAATCGCTTCAGGAGCGCCTGATCGTCCGGGTTGTTCGCTGTCACATCCGCGCGAAGCAGGTTGAGCGCTTGCAAGCGCGCATGCACACGCGGGTCGCTGAAGGTGAACTTCTCCATCTCTTTACAGCTGACGCACCAGTCTGCATAGAAATCGAGCAAGCCGGGTTTCGCCGCCGTTTTGACGGCCTGGTCGAGCTGACTCGATGAGCGTACCGGAGCAAAGGTCAAATCATTGGCTGACGCGCCCGTGGACGCGTTCCCGGCACCCGCCGCGTCGCCCCGCGACGCGGCAAGCACGGCCAACGGACGCAATGGATCCGACGATCCGGCCGCAAGCCCGACCAGCAGTACCGCGGCCCAGATAGCGAATGCTGCGCCCAAACCGCGACCGAGGCGTCGCGAGATCGAGATCGCCGTCGCGTTGGTCGAGAACAGGCCAAGCCCGGCCGCCGCAACCAACAGCCAGAGCGCACTCAACAGCATTTGCGCGGCCGCTCCAAGCACGGGCCACACGATCCACAGCGCGGCCGCCAGCAGCACGACGCCGAAAAACACCTTCACACCGTCCATCCAGACGCCTGCGCGCGGCAACAACGTGCCCGCGCCCAAGCCGATGATCAGTAGCGGCACGCCAAGCCCGATGCCCATCGAGAACAGCGCTGCACCGCCGAGCCACGCATTGCCGGTGTGCGCGATAAACGCGAGCACGGCGAACAACGGCGCCGTCATACACGCACCGACCACCAGCGCCGACAGCGCGCCCATCACAGCCACCGCCACGAACTTGCCGCCGGAACGGCCTTGCGATGCGCGCGACACGCCGTCCTGCCAACGTTGCGGCAACGCCAGGTCCATCCCGGCGATCAACGTGATCGCGAAAGCGGTAAGCAACACGGCGAACACGCCGAGCACCCACGGGTTCTGTAACCATGCGCCGAGGCTTTGTCCGACCAGCGCCGCCGCCACGCCCAGCGCGGTATAGACGAGCGCCATCCCGACCACGTACGCCAGCGACAGCGTGAAACCCCGGACACGTGTGACCCGAGCACCTTCACCGATGATGATCGCCGACAGGATCGGGATCATCGGATACGAACACGGCAGCAAGCTAAGCACCATGCCGGCGACGAAGTACAAGCCGACAATCGCGAAAAAGCCGCCGCCTTCGAGCAACGACTGCGCGTAATCCGCGCTCGTGGCACGCTCATACCAAGGGGCTGCGGTGTTGGCCGACGGCGTGGATGCTTTCGGCGATTGCGTTGCCGGAGCCGGGGCCGGAGCCGCCGACGCCGCGTGCAGCGCCGCGCCGGTCACGTGGTACACGCGCTCCATCGGCGGATAGCAGATGCCCGCGTCCGCGCAGCCTTGCGACGTCACCGCGATATCGAACGGACCGGCAGCCTGCTTGACCGGCACACGAATTGTCAGGTCACCGCGATACGTCTCGACGTTCTTCTGGAACGTATCGTCGAACTTCACGTGCCCGGGCGGGATTTGCGGATCGCCAACGGTCGCCGTGCCGTTCCGCGTCTCGAACGCAAAGCGCTCGCGATACATGTAGTAGCCGTCCGCGATCTTGTAGTGGATCAGCACTTCGCCAGGCTGCTCACTCGCGCTGAACTTGAATGCATCCGACGGATCGAGAAAATCATCCGCCGCGCGAGCGACGCCGGTGGCGGCCAGCATCACGAATACGCTGGACAGGAGAATGGCAACGGCACGCAGCATGGCGAATACGCGCCGATCTGGACGGTTAAACATGGATAGGACGTTGAGTTTCGACGGTAATCCACTGGGCATACGCCGCCGAAGCCGTGGCTTGCCAGGAGAGGATTTCAGGCGTGTCGTACGGATGCTGGGTTTGAATGAACTGCTCGAGTTCGGACGCCCGCGCGACGCTTGTTTTGAACAGCAATTGAATCTCGTCACCGGATTCGATCTTGCCTTGCCAATGGTAACTGGAGTGCACTGCGCCCAACTCCGTAACACAGGCGGCCAGGCGAGCGTTCAGTGCGGCCGCAGCGAGCGCTTTGGCCGTGTCGGCGTCGGGGACCGTCGTCAACATCAAGGTCACGTTCAGGTACAACGACGGCTCCAGCGAATCCATTTCAGATGCCGTAATCGTATCACCTGCACGTGTTGCCCCGCAGGCTAGCCAAACGGCCTAGGCTGGACGCGCAGAAAACAAAAAAGCCAGGCATTTGCCTGGCTTTTTCATTCGCGCATCAAAGCTTATTCAGCTTCTTGCACTTCAGTTTCTTCAACTTCCGGACGGTCGAGCAGTTCAACCAGTGCCATCGGTGCGTTATCGCCAACGCGGAAACCGAACTTCAGGATACGCAGGTAGCCACCCGGACGGGTTGCGTAGCGCGGGCCCAGCACTTCGAACAGCTTCGTGACCGAGTCACGATCGCGCAGGCGGTTGAACGCCAGACGACGATTTGCCAGCGACGGCTTCTTGCCAAGCGTGATCAGCGGCTCGACGACTTTACGGAGTTCCTTCGCTTTCGGCAGCGTCGTCTTGATGACTTCGTGCTCGATCAACGAGTTGGACATGTTACGGAGCATTGCCAGACGGTGGCTGCTCGTGCGGTTCAGTTTCCGCAGACCATGACGGTGACGCATGTTAATTCCTTCGTTTCAAAGTTTTGGTCCAGCTCTTCTATCGCGCCTGGATCAACCGAAGTTGTCCGACGCACGGGCCGGTATTAAAAAAGCAAGACGCGGATTTTAAAGGAAAATCCGCGTCTTTGCCAGTCGCGGTACAGCTGCGAATTTCTTTGGGCTTACTTGTCGAGACCAGCCGGCGGCCAGTTTTCGAGCTTCATACCGAGCGTCAAACCGCGCGAAGCGAGCACTTCCTTGATCTCGTTCAGCGACTTGCGACCCAGATTCGGCGTCTTCAGCAACTCGTTTTCCGTGCGTTGGATCAGGTCGCCGATGTAGTAGATGTTCTCAGCCTTCAGGCAGTTCGCGGAACGAACCGTGAGTTCGAGATCATCAACCGGACGCAGCAGGATCGGATCGATCTGCGGCGCGCGCGACGGTGCCTCAGCAGCGGCTTCCGTGCCTTCCAGAGCAGCGAACACCGACAGTTGATCAACCAGAATGCGGGCCGATTGACGGATCGCTTCTTCCGGCGAAATCACACCGTTGGTTTCGATGTTCATCACGAGCTTGTCGAGGTCGGTACGCTGTTCGACACGCGCGCTTTCGACGGCGTAGCTCACGCGGCGAACCGGCGAGAACGACGCGTCCAGCACGATACGGCCGATGATCTTGGCCGATTCTTCGCCGTAACGACGCACGTTACCCGGCACATAACCGCGGCCCTTTTCGACCTTGATCTGCACGTCGAGCTTGCCGCCCTTCGACAGATGCGCGATCACGTGATCCGGATTGATCACTTCGCAATCGTGCGCGAGTTCGATGTCGCCAGCGGTGACAACGCCTTCGCCGTCTTTACGCAACGTAACCGTCACTTCGTCACGGTTATGCAGCTTGAAGACCACGCCCTTCAGGTTCAACAGCAGGTTGACCACATCCTCTTGCACACCGTCGAGCGTCGAATACTCGTGCACGACGCCTGCGATCGTCACTTCGGTCGGCGCGTAGCCAACCATCGACGACAGCAGCACGCGCCGGAGCGCGTTACCCAAGGTGTGGCCGTAACCGCGTTCGAACGGTTCCATGACCACTTTCGCATGGCTGTCGCCAAGCGATTCAACTGCGATGATCTTGGGCTTCAACAAACTGGTTTGCATAGGTTTTCCTTTTCAATACCCTCGGCTCGTTACACCGATAAGGCTGACCGGTAACAACCTGAAAATAAACAGCCGAGGTTCCCCCTTGCGTAACGCAATCGGGCACCCCGGCCGTTAATCCGATTACCGCGAATACAATTCGACGATCAGGCTTTCGTTGATGTCACCAGCAATGTCGCTGCGTTCCGGCATTTGCTTGAACGTGCCTTCGAATTTCTTCGAATCGACAGCAACCCAGCTCGGCATGCCGCCTTGTTCAGCGAGCGACAGCGCTTCGAGGATACGAGCCTGCTTCTTCGACTGTTCACGAACACCGATCACGTCACCCGACTTAACCTGCAACGACGGAATGTTCGCGACTTGACCGTTCACGGTGATCGCCTTGTGGCTCACCAGCTGACGCGCTTCAGCGCGCGTCGAGCCGAAGCCCATGCGATACACGACGTTGTCGAGACGCGATTCCAGCAGTTGCAGCAGGTTTTCGCCGGTGTTGCCCTTACGACGATCAGCTTCAGCGAAGTAGCGGCGGAACTGGCGTTCCAGCACGCCGTAGATGCGCTTCACTTTTTGCTTTTCGCGCAGCTGCGTGCCATAGTCGGACGTACGGGCGCCCGAGGTGCGGCCATGTTGGCCAGGCTTGCTGTCAAGCTTGCACTTGTCAGCGAGCGAACGACGGGCGCTCTTCAGGAAGAGGTCAGTGCCTTCACGGCGGGACAGCTTGGCCTTAGGGCCGATATAACGTGCCACGTTACTTCCTTCAATATTTGATCACGTGAGATAACAACTCACGCTAGTCCGCACCCTTTGGGGCGAACGGTGGGCTTAGTCAATGCAATAACGCAAAGCAGCCTGCCGCCGCGCGAGGCGGCAACAGGCGCTAGCAAAAACGGCGTCTTAGATACGACGACGCTTCGGCGGACGGCAGCCGTTGTGCGGGACCGGCGTCACGTCGGAGATCGCGGTGATCTTGATGCCAAGACCATGCAGCGCGCGCACCGCCGATTCACGGCCAGGACCGGGGCCCTTGATCCGCACTTCGAGGTTCTTTACGCCGTATTCCATCGCCACGCGACCAGCCGATTCAGCGGCAACCTGAGCTGCAAACGGGGTCGATTTACGCGAACCCTTGAAGCCCTGGCCACCCGACGTTGCCCATGCGAGCGCATTGCCTTGACGATCGGTGATCGTGATGATGGTGTTGTTGAACGACGCGTGAACGTGAACCACGCCCTCGGCGACGTTCTTCTTGACCTTCTTGCGAACGCGTTGCGCCGCGGAGTTGTTCGAAGCCTTAGCCATTACGTTTTCCTGTAACTGTCAGTTCCGCTTACTTCTTCAGCGATTGCGCTGCACGACGCGGACCCTTACGCGTACGGGCATTCGTACGCGTGCGTTGGCCACGCAGGGGCAAGCCCTTACGATGACGCACGCCACGGTAGCAGCCGAGATCCATCAGACGCTTAATGTTCATCGTCGTTTCACGGCGCAGATCGCCTTCAACGATGAACTTGCCGACTTCTTCACGCAGCTTTTCGAGGTCTGCGTCGTTCAGGTCCTTGACCTTCTTCGAAAATGCCACACCAGCAGCGACGCAAATGTCGCGCGAGCGCGTGCGGCCTACACCGTAAATAGCCGTGAGGCCGATTTCAGTGTGCTGGTGATTCGGGATGTTAACCCCTGCGATACGAGCCATTGTTTTTCCTCAAACAAAAAGCGCAAGCAAAAGCGCGGCGTTCAGCCTTGACGCTGTTTGTGGCGCGGATCAGAGCTGCAAATCACGCGCACAACGCCTTTGCGCTTGATGATCTTGCAATTGCGGCAAATGCGCTTAACCGATGCCATCACTTTCATGATATTACCCTTTTTTCAAATCACTTCGCCCGGAACACGATCCGCGCACGCGACAGATCGTAAGGCGTCAATTCAACCGTCACCTTGTCGCCCGGCAGGATTCGGATGTAGTGCATCCGCATCTTGCCGGATATGTGTCCCAATACGACATGGCCGTTTTCCAGCTTCACCCTAAAGGTAGCGTTAGGCAGGTTTTCGATGACCTCACCCTGCATCTGGATAACATCGTCTTTGGCCATAAGTCCTTTCAACGCATCGGGACGCCGCCGCCCTTGAAGTTGGCCTTCTTAAGCAGCGATTCATACTGTTGCGACATAACGTACGACTGCACCTGCGCCATGAAATCCATTGTGACGACGACAATGATCAGCAGCGACGTTCCACCAAAATAAAACGGCACATTCCAGCGCAGCACCAGAAATTCAGGCAGCAGACAAACAAACACGATGTAGATCGCACCAGCCAGCGTCAGACGCGTGAGGATACGGTCGATATATCGCGCCGTTTGATCGCCCGGACGAATGCCTGGGACAAAAGCGCCGCTTTTCTTCAGGTTGTCGGCCGTCTCTCTGCTGTTAAACACCAGTGCGGTGTAGAAGAAACAGAAGAACACGATCGCCAACGCGTACAACAACACGTACACCGGTTGACCGGGCTTGAGAGCCTCAGCCACGTTATGCAGCGTGTCTGCGAACCAACCGGTACGCGACCCCGAACTGAACCAGTTCAGGATGGTTGCCGGGAAGAGAATGATCGACGATGCAAAGATCGGCGGAATCACGCCCGACATGTTCAACTTCAGCGGCAGATGTGACGACTGTCCGCCGTAAATCTTGTTACCGACCTGACGCTTCGCGTAGTTCACAAGAATCTTGCGCTGGCCACGTTCGATGAACACAACCAGATACGTCACAGCGGCGATCAGCGCGACCACGATAATCGCGGAGATGATGCTCATCGAGCCGGTTCGCACCAGTTCGAACAGCCCACCAATCGCGTTCGGGAAACCCGCTGCGATCCCGCCGAAAATAATGATCGAAATTCCGTTACCCAACCCGCGTTCCGTGATCTGCTCACCCAGCCACATCAGGAACATCGTGCCGGTCACAAGCGTCACGACCGTGGTCAACCGGAACACCATACCCGGATCGATCACAAGGCCCGGCTGATTCTCAAGTGCAACGGCAATGCCGAATGCCTGGAATGTCGCCAGCAAGACCGTAAAGACACGCGTGTACTGCGTAATCTTTCGCTGTCCTGCCTGCCCTTCTTTCTTCAACGCTTCCATTTGCGGCGAGACGATCGCCAGCAACTGCATGATGATCGACGCCGAAATGTACGGCATGATCCCAAGCGCGAAGATCGTGAAACGCGAGAGTGCACCACCCGAAAACATGTTGAACATGCCAAGGATGCCACCCGACTGGCTTTGGAACAGCTTTGCCAGTTGGTCCGGGTCAATACCCGGCACCGGAATGTGCGCGCCAATTCGGTAGACGATCAACGCCAGCAGCAGAAACACTGCCCGCCGACGCAGATCGCCAAACTTCGCCGCGCTTCGACCGGGTTTTGCGAGACTCGGGCTGTTAGCCAAGTACCTTCTCCGATGCAAATGCTAGTGACGGCAATCGACTTGCGCGTTACTCGGCGAACGAGCCGCCGGCTGCTTCAATCGCAGCGCGCGCACCCTTCGTCGCACCCAGACCCTTCACAACGATCTTGCGCTTCAGCTCGCCGTTCAGGATGATCTTGGCGCTGGTGATCATCTCACCGACCAGACCAGCCTGCTTCAGAGCCAGCAGATCGACTTCGTCGACCGGCAGCTTTTCCAGATCGCCCAAGCGGACTTCACCAACGAACTCCTTCGTCAGCGAGGTAAAACCACGCTTCGGA
>NZ_JAPWKB010000008.1 GCF_028283785.1 Paraburkholderia sp.
AATCCGCACTATCATCGGCGTGGAGTCGTTTGACGGGCTGGTGGGGATGGGAAGGGGGGGTAACGACTCGCGATGGTCATCAGGCCTGACTTGTTGTCGTGTCGCCTGTTGGGCAGCCTGGCAATCTGGAAGAAGTAGCTGAGAGGATGTCTCTCGGTGTTACTGGATTGTGTTTGTTACTAGGCACAACACTGATCTCAACCTGAGTGTTCGGTGAGTCCCGACTAGGGTTCACACGCATCCCCTTTGGGGATCGGACCCGAGCCAGCGCTAGAGCGCTGAGTCGGATCGAAACACACTTGTTATAGGATCAAGCCTTACGGGCAATTAGTATCAGTTAGCTTAATGCATTACTGCACTTCCACACCTGACCTATCAACGTCCTGGTCTAGAACGACCCTTCAAGGAGCTCGAAGCTCCAGGGATATCTCATCTCAAGGCGAGTTTCCCGCTTAGATGCTTTCAGCGGTTATCTCTTCCGAACATAGCTACCCGGCGATGCCACTGGCGTGACAACCGGTACACCAGAGGCTTCGTCCACTCCGGTCCTCTCGTACTAGGAGCAGCCCCCTTCAAATATCCAACGCCCACGGCAGATAGGGACCAAACTGTCTCACGACGTTTTAAACCCAGCTCACGTACCTCTTTAAATGGCGAACAGCCATACCCTTGGGAACCGGCTACAGCCCCAGGATGAGATGAGCCGACATCGAGGTGCCAAACACCGCCGTCGATATGAACTCGTGGGCGGTATCAGCCTGTTATCCCCAGAGTACCTTTTATCCGTTGAGCGATGGCCCTTCCATACAGAACCACCGGATCACTATGACCTGCTTTCGCACCTGCTCGACTTGTCGGTCTCGCAGTTAAGCACGCTTATGCCATTGCACTATCAGCACGATTTCCGACCGTACCTAGCGTACCTTCGTACTCCTCCGTTACACTTTGGGAGGAGACCGCCCCAGTCAAACTGCCTACCATGCACTGTCCCCGATCCGGATCACGGACCAAGGTTAGAACCTCAAACAAACCAGGGTGGTATTTCAAGGACGGCTCCACCGAAACTAGCGTTCCGGTTTCATAGCCTCCCACCTATCCTACACAGATCGGTTCAAAGTCCAATGCAAAGCTACAGTAAAGGTTCATGGGGTCTTTCCGTCTAGCCGCGGGGAGATTGCATCATCACAAACACTTCAACTTCGCTGAGTCTCGGGAGGAGACAGTGTGGCCATCGTTACGCCATTCGTGCAGGTCGGAACTTACCCGACAAGGAATTTCGCTACCTTAGGACCGTTATAGTTACGGCCGCCGTTTACCGGGACTTCAATCAAGAGCTTGCACCCCATCATTTAATCTTCCGGCACCGGGCAGGCGTCACACCCTATACGTCCACTTTCGTGTTTGCAGAGTGCTGTGTTTTTATTAAACAGTCGCAGCCACCAGTTTATTGCAACCCCTTCACCCTCCTGGCGCAGGCCAGTCAAGCTACAGGGGCGTACCTTATCCCGAAGTTACGGTACCAATTTGCCGAGTTCCTTCTCCCGAGTTCTCTCAAGCGCCTTAGAATACTCATCTCGCCCACCTGTGTCGGTTTGCGGTACGGTCTTGTTAAACTGAAGCTTAGAGGCTTTTCTTGGAACCACTTCCAGTTGCTTCTTCACCTAGGTGAATGGCCTCACACCCTTGAATTCCGCGCCCGGATTTGCCTAAGCGCCTTCTCCAATGCAAGGACCGGGACTTCCAACACCCGGACAACCTTCCGCGATCCGTCCCCCCATCGCATTTAACAATGGTGCAGGAATATTAACCTGCTTCCCATCAGCTACGCATTTCTGCCTCGCCTTAGGGGCCGACTCACCCTACGCCGATGAACGTTGCGTAGGAAACCTTGGGCTTACGGCGAGGGGGCCTTTCACCCCCTTTATCGCTACTCATGTCAGCATTCGCACTTCCGATACCTCCAGCGCACTTTTCAATGCACCTTCGCAGGCTTACGGAACGCTCTCCTACCATGCACATAAATGTGCATCCGCAGCTTCGGTATATTGCTTAGCCCCGTTACATCTTCCGCGCAGGACGACTCGATCAGTGAGCTATTACGCTTTCTTTAAAGGATGGCTGCTTCTAAGCCAACCTCCTGACTGTTTTAGCCTTCCCACTTCGTTTCCCACTTAGCAATATTTGGGGACCTTAGCTGGCGGTCTGGGTTGTTTCCCTCTTGACACCGGACGTTAGCACCCGATGTCTGTCTCCCGTGATTGCACTCTTCGGTATTCGGAGTTTGCTATGGCGAAGTAATCCGCAATGGACCCTTCAACCATGACAGTGCTCTACCCCCGAAGGTGATACACGAGGCACTACCTAAATAGTTTTCGGAGAGAACCAGCTATTTCCAGGTTTGTTTAGCCTTTCACCCCTATCCACAGCTCATCCCCTAACTTTTCAACGTTAGTGGGTTCGGACCTCCAGTACGTGTTACCGCACCTTCATCCTGGCCATGGATAGATCACCTGGTTTCGGGTCTACACCCAGCGACTGAATCGCCCTGTTCGGACTCGCTTTCGCTACGCCTGCCCTAATCGGTTAAGCTTGCCACTGAATGTAAGTCGCTGACCCATTATACAAAAGGTACGCAGTCACCCCACAAGGAGGCTCCTACTGTTTGTATGCATGCGGTTTCAGGATCTATTTCACTCCCCTCCCGGGGTTCTTTTCGCCTTTCCCTCACGGTACTGGTTCACTATCGGTCGATCACGAGTATTTAGCCTTGGAGGATGGTCCCCCCATCTTCAGACAGGATTTCACGTGTCCCGCCCTACTTGTCGTACACCTAGTTCTTCCTCGCTGTTTTCGTCTACAGGGCTATCACCTGCTATGGCCGCACTTTCCAGAGCGTTCAACTAACAATGAAGATAAAGAGTACAGGCTGGTCCCATTTCGCTCGCCACTACTCTGGGAATCTCGGTTGATTTCTTTTCCTGCGGTTACTTAGATGTTTCAGTTCACCGCGTTCGCTTCGCATGACCTATGTATTCAGTCATGGATACTCCATTCGGAGTGGGTTTCCCCATTCGGACATCTACGGATCAAAGCTCGTTTGCCAGCTCCCCGTAGCTTTTCGCAGGCTACCGCGTCCTTCATCGCCTGTGATCGCCAAGGCATCCACCACATGCACTTGTTCGCTTGACCCTATAACGGGTGCGTCTCTGGCCGTCTTCACTGGGAAGACCGCGCGAGCCACATCGTTACAGGTTGAGTATTCGTGTTGCGCCGTATTCCAAGGCAATCTTTCGATCACCTTTTCATACATTGATACAATCACAACCCTGATTCACCTACTCGGCCACCCATCTCTAGATGTCCTTTCGTGAATCTCTTTACTACTTCTTCCTGATTGTTAAAGAACGACAGCCGATAATGCGGTTGCTATAACCGCCTATCTTTACTGACTGGCTCAATCGCCAATGCTTGTTTCACTGAACCGCCAGCACGTTTAAATGCCTGCGCCAGATAAACCAGCATTGAAGATTGGTGGAGGATGACGGGATCGAACCGACGACCCCCTGCTTGCAAAGCAGGTGCTCTCCCAGCTGAGCTAATCCCCCAGTCACATACATCACACAGGGGAACTTCGCCGATCAGCCACACCAGACAAGACATTGGTGGGTCTGGATGGATTCGAACCATCGACCCCCGCCTTATCAAGACGGTGCTCTAACCGACTGAGCTACAGACCCCTGAGTCTGTCTTTCAAATTCACAGCCGATAAGCGTGAGCGCTCAACTTTGATGCTGAAGCTCTGGAAAGGAGGTGATCCAGCCGCACCTTCCGATACGGCTACCTTGTTACGACTTCACCCCAGTCATGAATCCCACCGTGGTAAGCGCCCTCCTTGCGGTTAGGCTACCTACTTCTGGTGAAACCCACTCCCATGGTGTGACGGGCGGTGTGTACAAGACCCGGGAACGTATTCACCGCGGCATGCTGATCCGCGATTACTAGCGATTCCAGCTTCACGCACTCGAGTTGCAGAGTGCGATCCGGACTACGATCGGTTTTCTGGGATTGGCTCCCCCTCGCGGGTTGGCGACCCTCTGTTCCGACCATTGTATGACGTGTGAAGCCCTACCCATAAGGGCCATGAGGACTTGACGTCATCCCCACCTTCCTCCGGTTTGTCACCGGCAGTCTCCCTAGAGTGCTCTTGCGTAGCAACTAGGGACAAGGGTTGCGCTCGTTGCGGGACTTAACCCAACATCTCACGACACGAGCTGACGACAGCCATGCAGCACCTGTGTTACGGCTCCCTTTCGGGCACCCCGACCTCTCAGCCAGGTTCCGTACATGTCAAGGGTAGGTAAGGTTTTTCGCGTTGCATCGAATTAATCCACATCATCCACCGCTTGTGCGGGTCCCCGTCAATTCCTTTGAGTTTTAATCTTGCGACCGTACTCCCCAGGCGGTCAACTTCACGCGTTAGCTACGTTACTAAGGAAATGAATCCCCAACAACTAGTTGACATCGTTTAGGGCGTGGACTACCAGGGTATCTAATCCTGTTTGCTCCCCACGCTTTCGTGCATGAGCGTCAGTATTGGCCCAGGGGGCTGCCTTCGCCATCGGTATTCCTCCACATCTCTACGCATTTCACTGCTACACGTGGAATTCTACCCCCCTCTGCCATACTCTAGCCCGCCAGTCACAAATGCAGTTCCCAGGTTAAGCCCGGGGATTTCACATCTGTCTTAGCGGACCGCCTGCGCACGCTTTACGCCCAGTAATTCCGATTAACGCTTGCACCCTACGTATTACCGCGGCTGCTGGCACGTAGTTAGCCGGTGCTTATTCTTCCGGTACCGTCATCCCACCCAGGTATTAACCGAATGGTTTTCTTTCCGGACAAAAGTGCTTTACAACCCGAAGGCCTTCTTCACACACGCGGCATTGCTGGATCAGGCTTGCGCCCATTGTCCAAAATTCCCCACTGCTGCCTCCCGTAGGAGTCTGGGCCGTGTCTCAGTCCCAGTGTGGCTGGTCGTCCTCTCAGACCAGCTACAGATCGTCGCCTTGGTAGGCCTTTACCCCACCAACTAGCTAATCTGCCATCGGCCGCCCCTTGAGCGAGAGGTCCTAAGATCCCCCCCTTTCCTCCGTAGAGCGTATGCGGTATTAATCCGGCTTTCGCCGGGCTATCCCCCACTCCAGGACACGTTCCGATGTATTACTCACCCGTTCGCCACTCGCCACCAGGATTACTCCCGTGCTGCCGTTCGACTTGCATGTGTAAGGCATGCCGCCAGCGTTCAATCTGAGCCAGGATCAAACTCTTCAGTTCAAACCTGTTACTGTTTTTCGGTTCCGTTAAGAACCGGTCGCTCACTCAACGTACTGACGAATGATCCAGCCATCTTGCGACGACCAAACCTTCCTTTCATTACTGTGTGAGACTTGATACTTTCGCTTTTACGCCAGATTCCGAAGAACCCGGCCAGCGTCGCCATCAAGCGCCCACACTTATCGACTGTTAATTTTTAAAGATCAATTCGACACAAAAGTACTGCGTTGCTACTTCCTTTTGTTCGCCCCTCAGCAGAAGGGAGGCGAATTATGAGATGTATCCCGGACCTCGTCAAGCACCTTTGTGAAGTTTTTTTAAACGGGCCCAAAATAATCTAAAGCGGCCATCGCCGGACTTAGGAACGAGTCTCTGGATCGAGTCACGTTCAAGCACACCCAGTCAGCCGAGACCTAAGCATCCACAAACTGCACGATGCATTGTTTGTGCGCTTTCGAACATTCGCCCGGAATTCTGTCCCAGCATCATGAGCGTCGACTTCGCGGAGTCGATAGCGGCCGAGGCGGCTCACAGCACCGTGCGATTGGCGATGGAACCCGACGACATGAAAACGAACCCGCTGCAATACGACATCATCCGTGACGAAGCTGCTTTTCTCGCCTTGAGAGATGAGTGGGATGCGTTATGGCGCAGCGCCCACGGTCCGTATTACCAGTCGTTCGACGTCTGCTGGCTGGCGTGGCAGGAAGTCGCCAGGCCGCGCGGCCGCAAGCTGCTGTGCATCGTCAAACGTGAAGCGGGCAAGCTCGTGCTCGCGTGGCCGCTGGTGTCGTTCAAGCGGCAATTCTGGACCTATGTGGTGCCGCTCGGCCCCGATGCCGGCGACTACACCAGCGTGCTCGTCGAAGACGGTCCGTACACGGCAGCGCAAGTGGAAGGCGCGTGGCGCGTCGCGCGACGACACTGCGGCGCCGACTTCGTCCACATGCCGTACATGAAGGAGCACACCGCGCTCTACCGCGCGGTATCGCGCGAACCGAACGTGCTGTTCGCCGAACAGCATCCGTCGTGGGTTGCGCAGTTGCGCGGCGAAGCGAGTTGGGAAAGCTTCTGCGCGGACATCGGTCGGCGTCATCGCAAGAAGCCCGGGCAGCGCGAGCGTCGTCTCGCGAAAGAAGGCGATCTCGCCGTGCGGATGCTCGAACCGTCGGACACGACGGAGATTGCGTCGCTGGTCGACTGGATGCTCGAATGCAAGCGCGGCTGGAGCGACCGCACCGACAAACGCGGCGAGTGGCTGCACTCGCCTTACTACCGCAACTTCCTCGTCAGGCTGCTATCGCCGGACGCGGGCGCGGCGATGGCGCGCATCGTCGCTGTGTCGCTGGACGGCCGGCCGGTCGCCACCACCATCATCAGCGGCGGCAATCCGTGCGCGTCGGCGATCATCGCCGGATTCGACGCGCAGTTCGGCCGCTTCGGACCCGGCAAGGTGTCGATGGAGCATTGCGTGAAGTGGGCGCTTGAAAACCGCTTCGACGTGGATTTCGGCGTCGGCGACGAAGATTTCAAATCGTACTGGAGCCGCGATAACGTCGCGTCCGCCTATACGATGCAGGTAATCGTCACGCAATGGGGCACGCTCGCCGTGCGCGCCAGCCACGCGTTGCAACGCATCCGTCAGCGCGTGAAGGCCATCCGCAATCGCGCGACGGACGATCACGCCGCACCGGCGCCCGCACCCGCACCCGCACTCAACGTCAACGTACTGGACGACGCATAACCCGACCGCCACCGCGCGCAGTTGCAAATGCCTCCGCAACCGCAATCGCAACGAAAAAGGCCCGTGCGTCTGCGCACGGGCCTTTTTTAATCCAGCTCGCCTGACGGCGATGACGCTGCCGCTTACTGCACTCCCGCCGGATGATGCGCGTCCCCGGCCGTCAACGTGCCAGGCTTCGGCAAGCTCGCCCGAATCTTCTCGACATCCGACGCCGTCACTGCCGCGCCACGATTGCCCCAACCGCTGCGCACGAAGGTCGCGAGTTGCGCGGCCTCGTCGTCGCTGAGGCGCACGGCGAAGCCCGGCATCGGCAACGCGGACGGCGAACGGACCGTCGAGGGCATCGACGCGCCTGCCAGCATCACGTGCAGCAAACCGGTCGGATCGCTTGCGTTGACGGTCGAATTACCCGCCAGCGACGGGAACACCCGCGCCGCGCCCTGACCCGTGACCGCGTGGCAGGCCGCGCAGTTATCGAGGAACAGCCGCTCGCCGAGCGTCAGGTTCTTTGCGGCCGTCAGCTTCGCCTGCGTCTGCTGACGCGCACCCGATGCGTCCGCAACCGACGCTTGCGCGCTCGCGGGCAGCGTCTTCAGATACGCGGCCACCGCCGACAGATCGTCGTCGTTGAACCACGACGTGCTATGCGCGATCACGTCCTTCATCTCGCCCGTGACAGCCGCGTGCGTGTTGCGGCCGCTGCCGAGGTAATCGACCAGTTCCGCGTGAGTCCAACCCGCGACGCCCCGATCGCCCGGCTTGCCGGCCGCCCGCAACGACGGCGCGAGCCATCGGTTCAGATACGCGCCCGACAGAAAGCCGTTGTCGCCAGGACGGCTCTTTTCCTGCATCGCGAAGCCGCGCGCCGTGTGGCACGAACTGCAATGCCCCAAGCCTTCGACGATATACGCGCCGCGCGCGACCTGCGCGCTCGCGCCGTCCGGTGCGGAGAACGGCGTGCGATCGGCGAACGCCCAGTTCCACAGGCTCAAACCCCAGCGCTGGTTGAACGGGAACGACAGATCCGTTTGCGGCGGCGTCGTGGCGACGGGCGCCACGCCCTGCATGAAGAACGCATACAGCGCGTGCACGTCCGCGTCCGACACCTTGCTGTACGACGTGTACGGCATCGCCGGATACAGGTTGCTGCCGTCGGCGCGCTTGCCGTGACGCAGCGCGTCGCCGAATTGCGCCTCGGTGTACGCGCCGATCCCATGCGCGCGATCCGGCGTGATGTTGGTCGAATAGATCGTGCCGAGTCCGCTGTCGATCGGCAGACCGCCCGCGAACGGCTTGCCGCCTTTCGCCGTGTGACACGCGACGCAATCGCCGAGCCGCGCCAGATACGCGCCTTCCTTGACGAGCTGCGCCTGATCGGCGGCACCGGTTGTGCTGGTGGCAGCGTCGGCCTGCGACGTCAGCAACGACGCCAGAATCCCCACGCACGCGAGGACGAATCGGGTTGTTTTCATCTGCGTCATACCTGCATCAACGGGCCGGGGGCCTTCAGATACTGTTCCTTGATCGCCTTGGCGGCCCAGTAGGTCAGCGCGGCAATCGTGCTGGTCGGATTGGCTTGCGTGTTCTGCGGGAACGCGCTGCCGCTCGGCACGAACACGTTGTGCACGTCCCAGCTTTGCAGATAGCGGTTGACCGCCGAGGTGCGTGGATCGGTGCCCATCGGTGCGCCGCCGACGTTGTGCGTCGAGATATACGAACCGGTCTTGAAGCGTGCGCCTAGCTTCGGAATCGAATCGGTGACGCTGTCCGGCTTCAGTTCGCCGACGATCGCTCGCATCTTTTCGGACAGGAACTGCACGAGCTTGAGTTCGTTTTCCTGCCAGTCGAACGTCATCCGCAACAGCGGCAAGCCGTACGGATCGCGATAGGTCGGATCGAGGTCGAGATAGTTGGTGCGGTACGACATGTTCGACGCCGTCAGCGACACCGACATGTGATGCCCGTAGTTCTGCTTGAGCGCCGACTTCCAGCCCGCGCCCCACTTCGGCGTGCCGCCCGGCAGCGGATGCGCGATCGGCGTGCCGGTCGGTTGCGAACCGTGCACCTTGGCCCCGCCGATGAAACCCATCGGCGCGCTGTCGAACGTGCCCGGCGAGAAGTCGCTGAACTGGCGGCCGTTCGCGCCGGCAGTCGCAAACGGATTGAATTCGAGATCCTTGTAGTACAGATGCAGCGCCGCGCCCAGCTGATACGCGTAGTTGCGTCCGACCACGCCTTCGCCCGTCACCGGATCGTAGGGCTTGCCGATGCCCGACAGCAGCATCAGTCGCACGTTGTTCAGCGAGAACGACGACAGGATCACCAGCTTCGCGGGCTGGAACACTTCGTTGCCGGCGGCGTCGATGTACGTGACGCCCTTCGCGGTCTTTTTGTCGTCGTTCAGATCGACGCGAATCACGTTCGATTCCGTCCGGTATTCGAAATTCGGACGCTGCTTCAGCGCATCGAGAATCGTCGTCTGCGGCGACGCCTTCGAATAGTTCAGGCACGCGTAGTTGCTGCAAAAGCCGCAGAAGTTGCACGGCCCGAGCTGCATCCCATACGGATTGGTCCACGCCTCCGACACGTTCGCCGACGGATTCGGGAACACGTGATAGCCGAGATTGGACGCGGCCTTCCTGAACATCGAACTGCTCAGGCTGTCTTGAAGCGGCGGCAACGGAAATGCATTCGAGCGCTGACCTTCGAACGGATCGCCGCCTTCGATGATCTTGCCGTTCACGTTGCCGGCCTGACCCGACGCGCCGCACACCTTCTCGAAGAAGTCGTAATGCGGTTCGAGTTCTTCCCACGTCACGCCGAAATCCTGCAACTGCATGTCCTGTTGCAACACGCCCTTGCCGAACGCTTCGTCGGCGAAGGTCTTCATGTGCAGATCGGTCGGACGCGGGCGCATCAGCACGCCGGTCCAGTGCAGACCCGCACCGCCGACACCGTCGCCGGGCAGGAACGCGCCGAGCTTGCGGTTCGGCAGCGCGACTTCGTTCAGGTTGCGTCGGACGGTGACGGCGGCCTGCTTCGGCTTTTGCATCAACTGATGACGCACCGAATTCGCCAGTTCGTCGGCGGGCTTCGGATACGCGAAATCCGCGTTGGTGCGGTCGTGACCGCGCTCCAGCGCGACGACGCTGAGTCCTTCTTTTGCCAGTTCGATGCTCATGATCGAGCCGGCCCATCCCAGCCCGACGACGACGACGTCGACCGGGTCTCTATTGATTGCCATGTTGTCTTCTTGAAAACGTATGCGGGGAATGCGCGCGTGGATCCGGCGCGGGGCGACGCAGCGTCAGCCGCGGCTGCCGTCGAGCGCGACCGGGCCGAGCGGATACGGCACGTTGTGCTGGTCGATCCATTCGGCGTAGCTGGCGCGCGCGCCGGGGAAGCCGATCATCTTCCACGCGCCCATGCCCTTGTTGCCGCCGTACTTCGGATCCGACAGATAGCCCTGCTTGGTGTCGGTCAGCAAGGTGCCGAAGAACCCGGACGCGGTCAGTTGCGACTCGTTGAAGGCGGAGAAATCGGCTTCATTTTTTTCGAGTTGCGTGAGCACCTGGTCGCGCGTAGCGTCGTCGAGCGCGTCGAACGGCTTGCCGTGCTGCTGCATCGCGAACTTCGATGCAGCGGCGATGCCGCGCCGGTAGACTTCCCGGGGCGTGTACGGCAACTGGTAACCGAGGTCCGGCGACGCGTGGACGTCGAACGGTCCTTCCAGATACCAGTCGGATGCGTGTCCGTAGTCGCCGTTGAGTTCCTTGTCGAGAAACACCGGAACGTTGGTTTCGAGCGCACCGGGACCGTCCGCGCTGGCCGGAATCAGCCGGTCGCACGCGGCCTGGATGAAGGTCCACTCGTCGGCGGTGAAGAACACCGGCTTGTAATCGCCGAGCGCAACCGGTGCGGGCGCGGCAAGCGCCGAGTGCAACAGGCTGGCGCCCAAGGTGACGACCGGTATGACGACGGCCGACGTGCGCATGAAATTGCGGCGGGTTTCGCTGATTTTCGAGGACATCGGAAGATAATTACTCGTGGCGTACGGGGTATTTCCCAACCGGGAAGCGTGGGGGTTTTCCGCGACCGGCGACCGGCGATGTAGCTCGACATGTCAGCAGTCGTCGTATATCTTGAAACTTGCTTACGGTTTGCTTTCCCAACTTTCGGGTAAAAATGCGGCTTTCATGCCACTTTTTCCCCAAAACCAAGGGATAACCCGGATAATACATGATACGAAGTCGGACAACTACAAGACGTAAATCAAAGTCCTGCCGACGCATCTGTGCGCATCTGTGCGCGTCGTTGCGCGTCGGCGTAGCGTCAACTTTCAAGCCTCCCTGCCTCAACCGCCTCTCAAGCCCGTGAATCCAACTCCCACTGCCTTACCGTTCCGGAACGCGTTGTTCGCGATGCTCGGCATCGGCCTCGTCAACATGCTGGTCGCACTCGACCAGACCGTCGTCAGTACCGCCCTTCCATCGATCGTCGCCGAACTGCACGGCTTCGAGTTCTACGCGTGGATCGCGAGCGCGTATCTCCTCGCGTCGGTGGTGACGGTGCCGGTGTTTGGGCGTCTCGGCGATTACTTCGGCCGCAAGCGTTTCGTGATTGCGGCGGTGATCGTGTTCACGGCGGCGTCGGTGTTGTGCGGCGTCGCGAACAGCATGCTGTTTCTCGCGATCGCGCGCGGTCTGCAAGGTGTCGGCGGCGGGATGATGGTCGGCACGGCCTTCGCATCGATTCCCGATCTGTTCCCCGATCCGCGCGCGCGGGTACGCTGGCAGGTCGTGATGGCGGCGGCTTACGGGATCGGCACGGCAGCGGGTCCGTCGTTGGGCGGCTGGATGAGCGAGCACTGGGGCTGGCGCTCGACCTTCCTGATCAACCTGCCGGTCGGCGCGGCCGCGTTGTATTTCATCTGGGCACATTTGCCCGCGCTCCGTCGTCCGCACGATGGCGAAGTGCGGATCGACTGGCTCGGCGCGGGACTGGTCGCGGTGGTGCTCGGCAGCTTGCAGTCGTTTATCGAGGCGGTGCCGAAAGACGGCCTGACCACCGGCAACCTGATTCTCGGCGCGTGCGTGGTGATCTCGGCGGCGGCGTTGCTGATCTGCGAAAAGCGCGCCACGCATCCGATCATCCCGCTCGATCTGTTCAAGGATCCCGAACTGGTGACGCTGTTCACGCTGTCGGTGCTGTCGGGTTTCGTGATGTTTTCGCTGATCTTCTTCGCGCCCTTGCTGCTGCAAGGCGGCTTCGGACTGTCGCCGCAACAGGCCGGCCTGCTGGCCACGCCGATCGCCGCGTGTATCGCACTCGGCAGCTTGCTGAACACGCGGATCGTGATTCACATGCGCAAGCCGACGCAAATCCTGTCGATCGGCTTTGCGCTGCTGCTGTTCGCGTCGATCGGGCTGGCTTTCAGCGGACCGGCCACGCCGCATCTGTGGATCGAACTGCCGATGGGCGCGGTCGGGATCGGCCTCGGCTTTATCCTGAACAACCTGAACGTGTTCGGCCAGGAGATCGCCGGGCGCGAGCGCTTCGGCATCACCACGGCGTTGCTGCAGTCCACGCGAATGGTCGGCGGGATGCTCGGCACGAGCATCGTCGCGACGATCGTGTCGCACCATTACAGCAACGTGGTCACGCGCACGATCAGCGTGCTCGGCGAATCCGTGGCCACGCAATGGCTGCCGCGTTTCGTCGACGTGCGGATTCTGATCGACGACGCGTCGCGCACCCAACTGATCGCGGATATGCACGCGTCCGGCCTGAACCCGGTGGTGTTCATCGACACCGCACGCGAGGCGCTGGTGCAGTCCATCCATATCGGCGTATGGCTGACGGCGGTGGCGGCGCTTGCGGCTGCGCTGCTGGTCCAGAGGATTTCACACGTCGTGTTTCGCCGCAGCTGACACCCGGCGATCGCCTGATCGACCGCCGATGAAAAAGGCCGCGAGCATTTGATGCTCGCGGCCTTTTTTACGTGCCGACAGCGAAAACGCGCCGACGCTTCAGGTCACCGGCGCCGGGTTGAACAGCGCCAGCGCATTGTGCAGCTTCAGCTTCTCGGCGCAGGTTTCCTTGCGCCCGCTGGCCACGTCGAGCATCAGGCGGAACAGCTCCCAACCCACGTCTTCGATGCTGGCATCGCCCGTCGCGATCGTGCCCGCGTTGATGTCCATCAGGTCATGCCAGCGGCGCGCGAGATCGCTACGCGTCGCGACCTTGATCACCGGCACTTCCGCGAGGCTGTACGGCGTGCCGCGACCGGTCGTGAACACGTGCAGGTTGATGCCGGCCGCCAGTTGCAGCGTGCCGCAGATGAAGTCGCTGGCGGGCGTCGCCGCGTAGATCAAGCCTTTCTGACGAACCTTTTCACCGGGCGACAGCACGCCGGAGATTGCCGAATTGCCCGACTTGATGATCGAGCCCATCGCCTTTTCGACGATGTTCGACAGGCCGCCTTTCTTGTTGCCAGGCGTGGTGTTCGCGCTGCGATCCGCGCCACCGCGCTTCAGATAATCGTCGTACCACTGCATCTCGCGGATGATCGCCGCTGCGACTTCCGGATTCGCCGCGCGCGCCGTCAACTGATCGACGCCGTCACGCACTTCGGTGACTTCGGAGAACATCACGGTCGCGCCCGCACGCACCAAAAGGTCGGTCGCGAAACCGACCGCCGGATTGGCGGTCAGCCCCGAAAATGCGTCGCTGCCGCCGCACTGCACGCCGATCACCAGATCCGACGCCGGGCAGGTTTCGCGACGGCGATTGTTCAGCCGCTTCAGATGGCCGTCGGCCATTTTCATGATCGAGTCGATCATCGACGCGAAGCCGACATGGTTGTCGTCCTGAAGCACGACGACATCGCCGTTCAGATCCGCAGCCATGTCGCCGACGTCCGCGACGTTCGCCATGTCGGGCGCGGCGGCAATCGGGATCGTGCCGGGCGGCATCAGGCGCTCAGGTTGCAGCTTTTCGCAACCGAGGCTGACCATCATCACTTCGCCGCCGAAATTCGGGTTCAGGCTGATATTGCGCACGGTGCGGATCGGCACCATCGCGTCGGGCGCGTCGATCGCGACGCCGCAACCGTAGGTATGGCCGAGACCCACGACGTCGTCGACGTTCGGATAGTTCGGCAGCAATTCGGTCTTGATACGCGCAACCGCGTGCTGCACCACGTCGGCGACGCACTGAACCGTCGTCGTGATAGCGAGAATGTTGCGCGAGCCGACCGAGCCGTCCACGTTCCGGTAACCCTCGAACGTATAGCCTTCGAGCGGCGGCATCACGGGCGCCTGGATGGTGGCGATCGGCAGGTCTTCGAGGCCCGGCGGCGTCGGCATCCGGATGACGTGCTCGTTGATCCAGCTGCCCTTGGGCAGCGACTTCAGCGCATAGCCGATCACCACGTTATAGCGGACGACTTCATCGCCTTCCGCGAGATCCGCGAGCGCAACCTTGTGGCCCTGCGGCACGCGCTCGCGCAGCACGAGACCATCCGGAAAGGTCGCGCCCTCGCCCAGACCGCCGTCGTTGACCACGATCGCGACGTTGTCGTTGGGATGCACGCGAATGTAAAGCGGAGACTGTTCCATTAGATCGATCCTTAGTGGCGCACGCGCGCCTACCTTATCTGGCGAATTCATACGTCATCCTACAACATACGATCTGTCGTCCGGTTTCCGTATTTACCCTATAACCCATATTATCGCTGGAAATCACGGTTGATGTGCCCTTCGCCTTGTTGTACGATGACGTATAAGAACTGACTCAATCCGAACTTGTTGCCTGGGACATCCAAATCATGACGACACCGCAAGAACTCAAGCAGATCGTTTCCGAAGGCCTGCTGTCTTTCCCCGTGACCGACTTCGATGCGAAGGGCGACTTCCGCGCCGATACGTATGCGCAGCGCCTCGAATGGCTCGCGCCGTATGGCGCGTCGGCGCTGTTCGTGGCAGGCGGCACGGGCGAATTCTTCTCGCTCACGCATAGCGACTACACCAACGTCGTGCGCACCGCGACCGAAGTCTGCAAGGGCAAGGTGCCGATCCTCGCCGGTGCCGGCGGCCCGACGCGCGTGGCGATTGCCTATGCGCAGGAAGCCGAGCGCAACGGCGCAAACGGCATCCTGCTGATGCCGCATTACCTGACCGAAGCCTCGCAGGACGGGATCGCGCTGCACGCAGAAGAAGTCTGCAAGTCGGTGCCGAACATGGGCGTGATTATCTATAACCGCGCCAATTCGAAGCTGAACGCCGACATGCTCGAGCGTCTGGCGGACCGTTGCCCGAACCTGATCGGCTTCAAGGACGGCGTGGGCGAGATCGAAAACATGGTGACGATCCGTCGTCGTCTGGGCGACCGTTTCTCGTATCTCGGCGGCCTGCCGACCGCGGAAGTCTACGCAGCAGCGTACAAGGCGCTTGGCGTGCCGGTGTATTCGTCGGCGGTGTTCAACTTCATCCCGAAGACCGCGATGGACTTCTACCGCGCGATCGCCGCGGACGATCACGCGACCGTCGGCAAGCTGATCGACGAATTCTTCCTGCCGTACCTGGCGATCCGCAACCGCCGTGCGGGCTACGCGGTCAGCATCGTGAAGGCCGGCGCGAAGCTGGTCGGTCACGATGCAGGTCCGGTGCGCGCACCGCTGACCGACCTGACCGACGACGAAATGAGCCAGCTCGACGTGCTGATCAAGAAGCTCGGCGCGCAGTAAGCGGCGCAGCACCCGCAAAAACGCCCGCGACGGAAACGTCGCGGGCGTTTTTTTATGGGCGCGCGAGCGTTGCCTCCGAACAATGCGGACGATGAGCCGATCGTCATACGACAACATATCTGTCTTCGCGATTTTTTTCGTAACTTGCCCGTGCTCAAGCCGTCGTAATGCGCGTCAAAACTCGCTATCCGTAACGCGCGTGGCGCTTATTTAAAGGGCTTTTATGCACCAAGAGGGAAAACCCTCACTATCTTGACGACCCGGTAGACGGTTAAAATTGTTGTACGATGACCGATTTCGAACGGACGGTTCATAAGGCCCTACCTGTCGACGGCATCGGAGCTTGGGAAGCTGTTCTCCCGCGTCCGGATTTCAGGAAATCATCATGGAAATGAGCCGCACGGCGAGCCGTACCGACGTTGCCAAACGCACGAACGTCCGCTACACGATTCTGCTACTGGTTTTTCTCATCACGACGTTCAACTACGCGGATCGCGCGACGTTGTCCGTGACCGGTTCCGCGATGCGCGCCGAGTTCGGCTTCGATGCAATCCGGATGGGCTACATCTTCTCCGCGTTCAGCTGGGCCTACGTGCTGTCGCAATTGCCGGCCGGCTGGCTGCTCGACCGCTTCGGCGCGCGGCGCGTCTACGCCGCGAGCATCTTCTTCTGGTCGCTGTTCACGTTACTGCAAAGCTCGATCGGTCTGCTGGGCAGCGCGGCGGCCGCCGTCACCGGCTTGTTCGTGCTGCGCTTCGCGATGGGCGCGGCGGAATCGCCGGCGTTTCCGGCCAACGCCAAAGTGGTCGCAAGCTGGTTTCCGACCACCGAGCGCGGCACGGCGTCCGCGATTTTCAACTCCGCGCAATACTTCGCGGCGGTGATCTTCACGCCGCTGATGGCCTGGCTCACGCACGCATTCGGCTGGCATCACGTTTATATCGTGATGGGCGTCGCCGGCGTGCTGCTCGCGCTGACATGGCTGAAGGTGATGAAGAATCCGGCGAGCCATCCGCGCGTGAATCGCGCCGAACTCGACTATATCGAGCAGGGTGGCGGCGTCGTGAACGGTCACACCCGCGCGGAAGCCGGCGCGGGCAACGCGAGCGCCGTCCGTGGCGCGAGCTGGTCGACCGTGCGTCAGTTGCTGGGCAACCGGATGCTGCTCGGTGTCTATCTCGCGCAATACTGCATCAACGTTCTGACGTATTTCTTCCTGACGTGGTTTCCGATTTATCTCGTTCAGGCGCGCGGAATGACGATTCTGCAAGCCGGACTGGTGGCGTCGCTGCCTGCGATCTGCGGCTTTTCCGGTGGTGTGCTCGGCGGCATTCTGTCGGATTCGCTGATTCGCCACGGACATTCGCTGACGATCGCGCGGAAAGTGCCGATCGTCGGCGGGATGCTGCTGTCGGCGTGCATCATCGGCTGTAATTATGTGACGACCGATTGGGTCGTCGTCGCGCTGATGTCGCTGGCGTTCTTCGGCAAGGGCATCGGCGCGCTGGGCTGGGCGGTCGTTGCGGACACGTCGCCGAAGGAAGCGATCGGCCTGTCCGGTTCGATCTTCAATATGTTCGGCAATATCGCCGGTATCGTCACGCCGATCGTGATCGGCTATCTGGTCGCGAAAACCGGCTCGTTCAACGGCGCGCTGGTGTTCGTCGGCTTCAATGCGCTGCTGACGGTGTTCGCCTATCTGGTGATCGTCAAAGACATCAAGCGCGTCGAATTGCACTGACCGTCGGGCGTCGCGCGACGCCCATTCGCGCTTGCGATTCACTCGATCCCCGGTTCCTGGAACCGGGGATTTTTCGTTTACGCCGCCGCCCATCGATCCGCGCGAGCGGGCGACGTCGGCCTGCTGCGACAAATCGGACTGATCCTATTTAAATTGCTGGACAATCTCCACGCGGATCGCTACATTAGGGAAACCAACTAGGTATTAACCCTAGGCACCCTAATCAGAGGTTTTCCATGGCAAGCGCATCGCACATCCGTTCCGCAACCCAAGCACGTTCGACCAGCCTGAAGTCGCGTGTCATCGCTCTGCTGCGTGATTTCCGCGCGTCGTTCGAGCGTCATGCGGAACTGGAAATGATGCTGGCAGCGGGCTTCGGCAATACGCTGAACAAGTCGGCGCAACTGGTGCCGGTTCGCGTCCGCGTTCACGGCGACCGTTAAGCGCTACGCCTCGCCAGTCGGGGCAACGTTCGTTCAGCTTTAATCGCACCGCCGTCCGCGCGGTCCGGTTGCAATTCGCTTCAGCTTTTGGCGCGCGACAAATCCGCGCGCCTCGGGTCGCCAGCCGCTTCATATGCCGCGCGGCGCCGCGTCGTCCTTCTGACGGTTTCCCGTCACTCTCCCGCTTCGCTCGTCCCGCTTTAAGCCGATACGCATCGTGTCAGCGCGCAAGTCATCGTATTTCCTTCGTACGAATCTCGTCGTCCGGGCGTGCTATCCGCCGCGCGGCGAATAGCCAACGGCCGCGCCTATAAGCCGGAAGCGCACGTCGAAACCCCGCGCATCCCGTATTATCAGTCGTCAGACGACGGTATAATTGGTGTCATACAGTATTGGCAACTATTTGATTCGGGAGCGTTTTCGATGGCAACACCTCTGGTTTCGGCTTCGCCACCACGACGCGCTCGCAACCTCGCCGAGTTCGTCGTGAACTACGTCAGCGAGCAGATCGCGTCGGAATCGCTGAAGCCCGGCGACAAACTTCCCACCGAGTCGCAATTGATGGCGACGCTCAGCGTCAGCCGCACGGTCATTCGTGAGGCGATCTCGCGTTTGCAAGCGGGCAATGTCATCGAGACGCGGCATGGTATCGGCAGCTTCGTGCTCGAACCGCCGCAAGAAAAGCTCGGTATCGACATGGTGCCGGCCACGACCTTGCGCGACGTGCTGTCCATCCTCGAATTGCGTATCAGCCTCGAAACCGAATGCGCGGGCCTCGCGGCACAACGTGCGCAACCGGAAGACGTGGCGCGGATGCGCGCGGCGCTCGACGCGCTCGACGCCACCCGCCGCAACGGCCGCGACAGTGTCGAAGCCGATCTGCAGTTTCATATTTCGGTCGCGCGCTCCACGGGCAATCGCTACTTCGTCGACATCCTCACGCAGCTGGGCAGCGCGCTGATTCCGCGCAAGCGCATCGATTCGGCGGGCATCGCGCACGCGGAACCGGACGCGTATCTGTCGCTGGTGAATCTCGAACACGAGAGCATTCTCGAAGCGATCTCGCGGCACGACGCCGACGGCGCCCGCGCCGCGATGCGCATGCATCTGTCGAACAGCCGCGAACGGCTTCGCAAGGCGAACGAAGCTGCGGGCATGCCCGCGCGCTGAGCATCGCGAGCGCACATAAAAAATGGCCGGGGTCTGCGAGACCCCGGCCATTTTTTTATGCCGCGACGCGGATCGCGCCACGGCTATCGCCCATTAGCTGCGCGTGATTTCGCCATCCCGACGACGCCACAAATCGAGCGGATTGCTGTCCGCCAGCGCTTGCGGCACCAGACCAGCCGGGAAATCCTGATAGCAGACCGGACGCAGGAAGCGCTCGATCGACGTCGTGCCGACCGACGTCACGCGGCTATCCGACGTTGCCGGGAACGGGCCGCCATGCACCATCGCGTGCGACACCTCGACGCCGGTCGGGTAGCCGTTCACCAGAATGCGGCCCGCCTTGCGTTCGAGAATCGGCAGCAGTTTTTGCGCAGCGGCGAGATCGTCGGCATCCATTTGCAGCGTGGCCGTCAACTGACCGGCAAAGTGCTCGGCAACCGCCAGCCATTCCGCTTCGTCCTTGCACGTCACGACCGTCGACACCGGGCCGAACACTTCGTCTTCGAGCGCGGGCGTCGCGAGGAAAGTCTTTGCATCGGTGACGAACAGTGCAGCGCGTGCCTGCGTCGGGCCGGTCGGTGCCGCGCCGCGCGCGACAGCTTCGACACCCTTCGTGCCCGCCAGCTTGTTTTCGCCTTCTTCGTAAGCAGCATGGATACCGCTCGTCAGCATCGTTTGAGCCGGTTTGACCGTCAGCGCGTCGGATGCCGTCGCGACGAACGCCTTCAGCGCGTCGCTATCGATAGCGATTGCGAGGCCCGGATTCGTGCAGAACTGACCGGCGCCGAGCACCAGCGAATCGACGAAACCGCGTGCAACCGTCTCGCCGCGTGCAGCCAGCGCCGCCGGCATCAGGAACACCGGGTTGATGCTGCTCATTTCCGCGTAGACCGGAATCGGCTCGGGACGCGCAGCCGCGACGCGCATCAGCGACAAACCGCCCGCGCGCGAACCCGTGAAACCGACCGCCTTGATCGCCGGATGCGCAACCAGCGCTTCGCCGACCGAATTGCCCGCACCGACGATCATCGAGAACACGCCTTCGGGCAGATCCATTTGCTGCGCGACCTGCTGGATCACGCGACCGACCATTTCCGAGGTGCCCAGATGAGCGCGATGCGCCTTCACGACCACCGGACATCCTGCCGCGAGCGCCGCAGCCGTATCGCCGCCTGCAACCGAAAACGCCAGCGGGAAATTGCTCGCGCCGAACACGGCCACCGGGCCGAGACCAATCTTCTGCATGCGCAGATCCGAACGCGGCAGCGGCTTGCGCTCCGGCAACGGCGAATCGAGCGTCGCGCCCAGCCATTGACCCGCACGCACCACTTGCGCGAACAGCTTCAACTGACCGGTCGTACGGCCGCGCTCGCCTTCGAGGCGCGCTTTCGGCAAACCGGATTCTTCGTGCGCGCGCTGGATCAACGCGTCGCCGAGTGCGGCGATGCCGTCGGCGATGCGTTCCAGAAATTCGGCGCGCACCGTCAGCGGCAAGCCGCGATAGGCGTCGAACGCGTTGCCGGCCAGTTCACACGCTGCATTGACGTTGTCGACCGTGCCCGAACCGAACACCGGCTCGGCGATGTCGGCGCCCGTCGTGGGATTGAACGCGTGCAGCGCTTTTTCAGTGCCGCGCACCGCGTTGCGGCCAATCAGCATTTCGCCAGTAATAGACATTCGGGTCTCCTTGATGGGCATGAATCGTGATCAGTCATCCTACAACATTTACCGGTACGGAGACAAGATCGACGCGGTTTCATTCGGGAAATTATCGAGCATTCGGGTTAACAGCCCTACCGTGCGCGCGAATGCGGATGCTAGTCTCAAACCATGATGTACGACGACTTATAACGGTCCATGCCGTTTGCGCGGTGCGAACCGATCCCGGTCCCATCAATCGTTGCTGGAGGAGTCCGTCATGGCAACTGCCGCACCGCTTCACGCTGGTCAACCGTATCAAGCTTTGCCCAACTCTTTCCGACGCGCGGTGTGCGGCGGTGAAACGCTGATCGGCGCGTGGTCGTCGCTGGCGAGTCCGGTCGTTACCGAGTTGCTCGGGGTGATCGGATTCGACTGGATTCTGCTCGACGCCGAACATGCGCCCAACGATGTCCTGACGCTGATTCCGCAATTGATGGCGCTGAAGGACAGTCGGAGCGCGCCGGTCGTGCGGCCGCCTGCCAACGACAGCGTCTTTATCAAGCGACTCCTCGACAGCGGCTTTTCCAATCTGCTCATCCCCTTCGTCGACAATCCCGACGACGCCGCGCGCGCGGTCGCCGCGACCCGCTATCCGCCGTATGGAATCCGCGGCGTGTCGGTCAGTCATCGCGGCAACCGGTTCGCGACCGTGCCGGATTACTTCAAGATCGCTAACGACAACGTCTGCGTGATCGCGCAGATCGAAAGCACGAAAGCCGTCGAGGCGATCGACGCGATCGTCGCGGTGGACGGTGTCGACGCGGTGTTCGTCGGTCCGTCCGATCTTGCCGCGGCATTCGGTCAACTCGGCAATCCCAATCATCCCGACGTGCAACAGGCCATCGCACATATCTTCGAACGCGCGCAGGCGGGCGGCAAGGCGTCGGGCATTCTCGCGCCGCAACAGGCCGACGCCGAACGCTATCTGTCGATGGGTTGCCGCGTCGTGTCGGTTTGCGCCGACATGGGTTTACTCAAGGGCGCAGCGCAATCCGTCCAGCAGCACTTCATTCGTCGCTAGAAGAACCGGTGCGGACGCCGCACTGGTTCTTTGCGCATCTATGGCTCATCCATCGTTAAGCGCGTCGTGATCGCACGCGCCAGACTCTCAGGAGAACATCATGCAAAAAGCAGGCTTTATCGGACTCGGCATTATGGGCAAACCCATGGCCGCGAATCTTCTTAAGAACGGCGTTGCGCTAGCGGCCTTTACGCGCAGCGGCGTGCCCGACGACCTGACGCAAGCGGGCGCGGTGCCGTGTAACAGTCCGGCCGACGTCGCGACCAAAGCCGACGTGATCTTCATCATGGTGCCGGATACGCCGGACGTAGAGCGCGTTTTGTTCGGCGAGCACGGACTCGCGGCGTCCTTGCGCGCAGGTCAAACCGTCGTGGACATGAGTTCGATCTCGCCGATGGCGACCCGCGAGTTCGCCGCGCGCGTACGCGAAAGCGGCGCCGAATATCTCGACGCGCCGGTGTCGGGCGGCGAAGTCGGCGCGAAAGCCGCGTCGCTGACGATCATGGTCGGCGGCACGCAAGCGAGCTTCGACAGCGTCAAACCGCTGTTCGACATGATGGGCAAAAACGTCACGTTGATCGGCGATGTGGGGGCCGGCCAGGTCTGCAAGGTCGCGAATCAGGTGATCGTCGCGGCCACCATCGAAGCGGTCGGCGAAGCGTTGCTGCTGGCATCGAAAGCGGGCGTCGATGCGTCGCGTGTCAGGGGGGCATTGATGGGCGGCTTTGCGTCATCGCGCATTCTCGAAGTACACGGCGAGCGGATGACCAAGCGGACATTCGATCCGGGCTTCCGGATCGAGTTGCATCAAAAGGATCTGAATCTTGCATTGTCGACCGCGCAAGCGCTGGGCGTTTCGCTGCCGAACACCGCAACCTGCCAGGCGCTGTTCAATGCGTGCACCGCGCATGGCGGCAAAGCCTGGGATCACTCGGCAATGGTTCGCGCACTCGAAATGCTAGCGAATCACGAGATCGGTCAGCCGGTCGCTTAAGCGCGACTTCCTGCATTTCGCGCTGCATTTTTCCGTCAGTCTTTCAGTTCGGTACGCGGCTTTCGATCCCGCTTTCACGTCGGGCCGCGTACTTCAGTCGGTCTCACTCCCCCGCTTTATTTCCCTCCCTTTCGCCACCCGCATCGTGTTGCGATCGCGTGCGCGTGATGGCGTGGCGTGTGCCACGTCACTGTGCCCAGTGAATTCACGCAGTCACGGACGATGCGAATTGCACGACCCGTGCGTGTGCATTTATTCGGATGCCATAGCGAATGCGGACTTTTCAAACACGGTCCTGATGCATCGTCGGCGAACTAAAAGCCATGCCTGTAACGATTATTCATAACATTGATGGTTTGCCGGGCATTTCTGTCCAAACGATTCGCATCGCGCAATGCATGAGATTGCACTGAACGAATAGCGAGCATTGCTTTCAAAGAATGCGGGGTTTCCCTGTACTTAAATTTAACGGCACTCCACGCCGAATTGCTCTACAACGGATTAAGCAATACCGATGAATGCCTTAAGCCGTGTTGCGTAGAGTCCGCTAAACGCCCGAAATGCGTGGCGTTTGCCAGTACGGCCGTGGCATAGTGCGGGAGTTATCGATTACAGAGGAGGTTCAAAATGGCAACTCTAGAACAAATCCAGGCACGCGTGAAGAAGCTGCAAGCTCAGGCCGACGCAATGATCGCAAAGAAAGCGCAAGCGGCAGTCGACCAGATTCGCACGCTGATGATCAAGCACGGCCTGACGACAGAAGATATTGAAGCCAAAGCCAAAGCGCGTCGTGACGCTAAAGCCGCCGGCGAATTGGGCGCATCCACGAATGGCGCGAGCAAGGGCAAGCTGGTTGCAAAATATCGCGATCCTAAAACGGGCGCAACCTGGAGTGGCCACGCTCGTCCGCCGAAGTGGATCGCCAA
Organism: Paraburkholderia sp.; assembly: GCF_028283785.1. Classification (GTDB taxonomy): domain Bacteria; phylum Pseudomonadota; class Gammaproteobacteria; order Burkholderiales; family Burkholderiaceae; genus Paraburkholderia. Next base: position 23,821 of record NZ_JAPWKB010000008.1, read on the forward strand.
TGTCAAAGACCGCACCCGTTTCCTGATCGACGGCAGCGCGGCGGCAACGAGTGCGTCGGCCGCTAAGGCAGGTCCGAAAGCATCGGTTGCGAAGACGCAATTGAAAGGCCAAAAGAAAGGTCCGCAACCGGCGAAGTACAAAGATCCGGTTTCCGGCGCAACGTGGAGTGGTCGCGGCCCGGCGCCCGCATGGCTGGTTGCCGCTAAAGACCGCACGCGTTTTCTGATCGACGGCGCAGCGGCTGCGGTCGCCAGTGCAAAGCCGGTCGCTAAAGCGGTCAAGGCCAAAGTTGCGGGCAAGACGGGTAGCGTCGGACGCAAGGCAGCGGCGAAGAAAGTCGTGACGGCAAAGAAAGCAATTGCGAAGAAAGCGCCGGTCAAGAAGGCCGCCGTTAGCGCGAAAGCCGCGGTCAAGGCAGTCAAGTCTGCTGTTAAGCCCGCTGCGAAGAAAGTCGCTGCAAAGAAACCGGTCGTGAAAAAAGCAGCGCCGCGTAAGGTCGCTGCAAAGAAGGTGTCGGCCGCTCCCGTCGCGGCACCCGTGAGTGCGGCGCCGGAAGCCGCAACCGCGCAAGCCGTTTGACGCTAGCGCGAGATGAACGCCACTCCTGACGATCAGCATCATCAAGACCGTGTCGTCCTGCTAACGTCCATCCCGTCTCCGGAAGCCGATGCGGCCGAGCCGTTCGTGATCGCCAGCGAACGGCAAATCGCATTGGTGTACCGGATTGCGTCGCACGATTTCGACGCATTCGGTCCATTCGATTCCGACGACGATCCGTTCTGCCTGGTCATTTTGCCGTCGGCGGCATTTCATCGGCTTGGCGTGCCAGGCAGCGACAATCTGGAGATTCATCCGTTGTCCGCGCATGGCATCGAAGCGTTTCGCGCGCACGAAGTGCTGGACGCTTCGCTTGTCGAAGAGATGCAGTCGGTGCTGCCGTCAGCTGATCCGCATGCGCCGGCACTCCGTCATTTCGTTTGGACCTTCGACAAAACCATGTTCGAATGCGTCGCAACAGATTGCACGTTGACGGGCATCTACGGTAACGGCGATATTGCTTTGAGAGAGGCGTTCAGCCTGTTTCGCTAAAGCATTCGCGCGTGATGCATGCACGCGCGGGAATCCGGAGAAGTAAAAAACGGGCGGCATACGTGAAAGCGCATGCCGCCCGTTTCCTTTTTAAAGCGAGTGACGTTAAGGCGAATGCGGCTGCATTTGAACGGCTTGCCGTTGCGCGGCGTCTTCCTTCGCGCGTTGCTTTGCCATATGACGTCCGACCATGCAGCCACCGACTGCGCCGATCACGGCGTGATGCCCGGCGTAATGCCCGGCCACACCACCGACGACAGCGCCCTTCAGGCATCCGGCTGCTTGTGCCGTTCCTACACTTGCTACCGCGAGCGCGGCTGCAACCACTACAGAGTGAAGTCTTGTTACGTTCACGAAATCGTCCTGAATGACGGGTTAAAAAAGACTCCGCGACGCGTTGAAGATCAGCGTCGAGACGCGTCGGCGCCCGGCTTCAGTTGGCGACGCGTCGTCTCAAATCAAGAGGCGCGCATTTAATATCCGCGCCATTCATGGTGCTCGCGCCACTCGTGCTCGCGCCATTCATGACGACGCCATTCACGTTCGCGCCAATCGCGGCGAGCTTGCCAGTCACGCGCGCGCCAGTCGTCGCGATCGGCATAGGCGAGTGTGACCGGCGGCGGCGGAGGCGCGTAGGCGACCGGCGGCGGTCCTTCGTAGACGGGTTGTGCAGGCACGACGATAGCGCCCGGAATACCCAGGCCGACAGCAACATCGACATGCGCCGACGCGGCAGTCGAGACGGCCAGCACTGCGAGTCCAATGGCGGCACCGATGATCTTTTTCATGTTCCGACTCCCCGCACCTCAAGGTGCTGTGACTGTGAATACGCTTCGCAGTCTAGGAGTCATCGGCTGACACAGGTGCAACGGTCCTGCCAGATTGGTAACTGACAATTACCGCAGTGCAGTAGAGATCGGGATGATTGAACGACGTGCAGATAGCGCGCGTGCCGGACAGCATGCGCGATGACGGAGCGGACGTCAGCCGTGACTATCGACCCATGCGCGCGCCCATTCGAGGCCGACGAGTCGTGCGTTGTCTTCGGTATCGAAGCTATCGAGAATGCCCGAACTTTCGATCAGCCGGTTTTGAAGCGTTACCGTTCCGCTGCCGGCATACGCACCGTCCTGGAAAATTGCGTGGCCCCAGATCGCGTAACCTTTATAGCTTTCGGCTTCCATGGCTGGCTCGTCAGTTGAAGCAGGAAACGGTTCGACGTGGCGTTATTCGTGCGCGCCGTCTGCGGGCGGATAACTCACTCGCAGTATGTTCCCTTCTGGCGTGATTGCGCGCGGAATATCGTTGGGTTGCAGTGCGGGATGTTCGGTGCGCGCCTGGCTGACAGGACGCCGCGTAGCCGTATCTTTAGATCCAGCTACCGTTTCTTTAGGCGTGGCGGTCGTGTCTTTAAGCGCGGCTGCCGCGCTGCGATTGCGTGAAACGTTTGCCATCGCGACATTGGATTGACGCACTTTCTTTGCATGCAGCGGACGGTTGACGGTACGCGGAGCAATGCGAGCCTCGGGCGGATTCCAGACTTCAACATAGCGCTCTCCGCCGAATGCCGCGCCTGCAAAAGCAAGCAACGCAGCACTGCATCCAAGGTATCGCAACATGGTATCTCCGACCGTTAAGAACACATCGCACGCGCGCTGACGCGAGCCGCTCAGGCGAGCCGCGCTCGCAAGCCGTGTCGATTCACGCGGTGAAAACGCAACCGCAAGCGATCGACAGAACGTACTGTACATCCATACAGGTTTTTCGGCAAATCCGCTGCGAGAGCAGACGGACATCCGGCTTGACGCGTTTCGTCTGGTGGCCGCGTCGCACGCACTCAAAACCTTTGAGCGCTAACGATACGTCACAGACTAAAGTGTATCGCGAGTGCGCTCTCCAATGAGTCGGAAAGCCACATTCGCAACGCTTCAAATTCGGTCGAACATCAACTCAAGCGACCGATTCGAAGCCGCTTAGTACGTTGACCGCATTGATGCCGATCGCGTCGACCGCATAACCGCCCTCCATCACGAACAAGGTCGGTTTGCCGAGTCGGCCGATCGCCTCGCCGATGCGGAGATAGTCGTCGCTACGCAACTTGAACTGCGAGATCGGATCGTGTTCGAAGGTATCGACGCCGAGCGACACCACCAACGCATCCGGTGCATAAGCGGCCACGCGAGCGCAAGCGGCGTCGAGTGCAACTGAATATGCCGACCAGTCAATGCCGGGCACTAACGGAAAATTCGCATTGAAGCCGAGGCCGGCGGCCGCGCCGGTTTCATCGTCGTGTCCGAGGAAAAACGGATATTCGGTGCGCGGATCGCCGTGCAGCGACGCGAAGAAAACGTCGTCGCGATGATAGAAAATGCTCTGCGTGCCGTTGCCGTGGTGATAGTCCACATCGAGTATCGCGACGCGTCGTGCGCCCGCATCCAGAAACGATTGCGCGGCGACAGCGGCGTTATTGACGTAGCAATAGCCGCCCATGTAATCCGATGCCGCGTGATGTCCAGGCGGACGGCATAACGCAAACACACCGCGCGCACCGGCGCGGACATGACTCGCGCCGGTCAACGCGACGTCGGCGGCGTCGCTGACAGCCGCCCATGTGCCCGACGTGATCGGCACACCGGCGTCCATCGCGTAGTAGCCGAGTTTGCCGTCGATATCCTGCGGCACACGATCTTGCCGCATTCCGCGCACCGGCCAGATCAGCGGCAATGCGTCGTGGTTTCGCCCAAGCGCATGCCACTCACTCCATGCGCGTTGAAGAAAAGCAATGTAGTCCCGGCTATGCACGCGGTGAAGTGGATCGAGGCCGAACGGCGTCGGTGCGATTACGTCGCCGAGTCGGGTCTGCTGCACGCGCGCGAGGATAAAGTCGGCGCGGCGCGGCATTTCAAAGCACGGCTTCATCTCGCCATCGATCAATTCCGCGCGACCATGATGCAATCGGTGGCGGTCGCTATAGACGGTCAACATCGCGTGTCTCCTGAGGTATCCGGTGCAATATGGACGACTGCACGCTCGCCCGACTATGGTCGCTCAGATTCTAAACAAATCCCAGGCGACAGCGAAAAGCGGAGTGCGTTGGCAGGCTTTCAGACCGGTTACGTTCGGCAAATCTGTCAGCCGCTAAAGATGCTAAAGCGACGTCCATTCGTCATCCGAATAAATCTGGATTTTGTGCGGAGTGCTCTGGATTTATCGTTTTAAAACTTGGATGGTTTGACGTTAGAACTGCTTCGTTTTACTGCATGGAGCGTTCGAATGTGGAAAGGCGTCGTCGTTGCATGTGCAACGAACGACGCCTTTAACGATGTGAGTCTTCCCTTGCGCGACGTGAATACGTGACGCCCCGTTAAGCCGCGAGTTTGCCCTTGCCCGAGGTCGTTACCGCGATAACGGGTTGCGTCGTTTGAGCCGCTTTCGACGCTACGTTCGCCTGTGCCACACCAGCCGGCAATAACGTACCGCGAATCAGCAACGTGAGCGTCTTCACGATCAGCGTACCGATCACGAGATTCGCAGCGACGAACAGGACAGGTGCGAGCCATTCCACCGGACCAGTTGCGCCGCGCTCGACAAAACGCATCGCGACGGTCGGCAATGCAGCGACGCCGAAGCTGAATGCCCAGTAAGAAGGCGCGAACGGTTGCTTGCGAATCCAGGGCAACAAACGCAACAGAAGCAGCGCTTGAAACAGTCCATAGCCGAAGAGAATCTGCGCGAACATATCGGGCGTGCCACTCGTCAGGCTCAGATACGCGACGCCACCCACGAACGGCGGTGCAAGCTGAATGCCGATCACCGGGCGCAGCGCTTCGGGCATCGGATCATGCACCGCCGCCCGATGCAGGATCAGCGATTCGATCGCGAGCCACGACAACAATCCCGCACCGAAAAACCACATGCCGAGGTGTGTCCATCCGAATGCCGCCGATGCAGTCGCTGCGACGAAACTGGGCGCGACCGTCGGCAGATAAATGGCCGGCGTCACGAGTTCGGGTGCGCGACCGCCTTGCCAGAAGCGTCCGTGCAGATAGACGCCCAATCCGAGCTGGCTCACCACAGCGACGACGAACAACGCGAGTGCGGCGAATCGCGAGTAGTTGAGCAACGCGAGCGCGGCCAACATGCTCGACACCGGCGCCAGCGCCGTGAACGACGATTGCACCGGATGATTAAGCTCGGCGCGTGCATCGTCCGGATGACGCAACCACTTGTGCGCGTAAGCGCCAACGATCACGACCCACACTGCGAGCGCGGCGAGCGTCAACCCATCGGCGATGCTCGCGGGAAGCGGCCAGATTCTGACAGCGACGCGCCAGGCGTTGGCCAGCGCCAGAGCGCCGACAGCGATGCCGAAAAACGCGACCGGCATAGGACCACGATTCGTATTCATCTCACACCTCCTGAACTTTCGATGCACCGGACTGCGGGAATTCGCAGGCGTTGCGGACAGGAGCCACTTTAGGCGCGGCCGCCAGGTGCGTGAATGCCGCGGCGGCGCAGGAATATGCTCGCGCGGCTCACGCGTGGTCGGGCCGTTGGCATCGGCCGTCGTGCGATTTCTGTGAAGCGAACGGTTTGACTTGGTTGGACTTATGCGGTCGAGGCTTCGAGCGCTTCGGTGTCGACGGCTTCGCCGTCAGCGTTCGCGCCGAGCATCGAACGGCTGCACGCGCGCGCGCCACATCGGCATGCGTATTGTTCGCGGATTTCGTCGGTGACGGGTTCATCGACGACGAGGCCGTAGCTGATAAACAGTTCGTCGCCGGTTTCGATATTGGCCACGGCATCGATGAAGATCCGGCCGTCTTCTTCGATCGCCTCGCAATTCGCCGCGCACGCGTGATTCAGCCATCGTGCGCTGTTGCCGCCGCGCCCGCCGTCGATCACCCTGCCATCCGACAACGCGAAGTAGAACGTGTGCCCGGCCTGCCCGTATCGCCGATACCGACGCGACGCTTCGCGCCAACTGGTCAATTCGCCTTTGTACTCGAAGATCCGCTCGCCCTTCGATATCGGGCGCAGCGCGAACACCCCTTTGCCGTGAACGGGAGAACGCCTCACGGTGATCCGTCGCATGGTGACCTCGAACGCTTGTGGGTTTGGCTGGTTTTGTCCCGGCGCGGCGATGGGAGCGGCCGTTCAATGCGCCTGGTGACGCTTAGTATGGGTCGCCGTAATTCGCGGACGCTGCGTTGACGGGATTTTTAGCGCGTTTGGAGCGTCTGGAGAGTGGATTTCGTAGGATTTCGCACAAATTACGTTGCGGATGCTACGGATTGGTGGAGAGTGACTGGCTGCGAGTGGAGAGTGGCCGATTGCGGCCTATTTAGCGGATTTTGCTTCGCGCTTCGTGAAACATTCGAACCCTTATAGTATAAAGGCTTTTTAAAACAATCGGTTGGCGGGTGTTTTTTAGAAAATGGATTGTTTCACGGGGGTGGGGGGGCGTTCGATGTTGGGGTGGGCGGGTGTGGTGTGGGTTCGGATGTTGGTTTGGGTTGGGGCGCCGGGGGTTGAGGTGGCGAAAGGGGCGGGCTTCGGGCTGTCGAGGTGCAGAGAACTCCAAGGCCCAAATCTTGTTTGCGTAACGATCTTTCGACCCACGGTACGCTAATGACAAGCGCATCCGGCGCGTGGATACGAACTCCTCGTTGCGAGTTCCCATCTCCAAATACTCCTTAGCGTGGGCGGCCTCGCGGTCCACCGCACACTGATGATGAGGATATTCGGCCCATTGCCACGCGCTCCTCGTAGGATGCAGTGGTGACTGCACCCCACCCTACGGCGCCCGAGTTCTCGACTCCGTCGCGTCGCGTTGCACCGTCACGGCAGCGACAACGGCCGAGCGCCGATTGCTCAGAACGCCCGGTCAACGCCTTTTAGGTCCGCGCTCACCGCGCCCTCTCCACATCGCCGAACGCGCGTCAGAACGGATACCGTGAATGTTGCGGACACGTTTTCGCCTGTCCGCGTTGACCGACCCGCTCGACCATTTTGCATTGCATGCTGCGCCCCTTCCCCACAAGTTTGGTGACTCTAATTCGGGTTTGGGAATCTTCGCCACATAGTGCGTGCTGCGAGTTCGTACGGTTGTCCGTCACGCCGACGTCGCATCGCCGTTTGCCTTTGGCCGAATTCGATGTGACGTTTAGCAGAAATCGGGCTGGCGGCTACGGCGTCTCGGCGCCATCGCGTGTTGGCGGGAAGTGGGGTCTTTCCACGCTGGCACGCCGCATGTCTGGCGGATTCATTCGATTAGATCTCGCCTTGGCGCGCGGGTTATAGACGGCGCTCCTCGTGAAGAATTGTGGCTTCCGGGATATTCGCCGCTTTTCATAGACGACTATCCGCGATGGAAGCGTGGACTCGCCGTCAGATAAATCGCGATTTCCTGATTGGAGTGGTCGCCGCCTGGATGGGCTGGCGCATCAAACTTCGGTTTTCGCTCCTAGCCGATTCGACATGTCGGCGGACGTCCTCGCCGCGATCATACGGCCGTAGCGCACAAGTCGACTCGCGGATCTTTCGATGCGCCCCGTGAGGATCGAAGCTACCGACGCGTTATAGATTCCTCCCGATCACCCGCTCTCAACATTCTCGCTGCGAGGCTCCCGGACAACTGACGATATAACTCAGGTGCGCCAACAACGAGCCAACGCCCAATGGATTGCTTTCTCGACGTGTGGGTGCCCGTTGGCATCCGCGACCTACGCCCTCCTGGTCTCGGAGGACGCTGTTACGGGATGGAATTCTCGAGATTGTTCTGCAGCGGGAGCGTGGCGGGAAAGGACGCTCGGAAGGATATCCGTGGGCCCGTTGCACGCCACACGACCGGCGCCCAGCACGCGCAATCGTCTAGATCTCCCGATCGAAGCCTTGATCGCGTCTTCCCGCGTGCCTGTAAGAGCGCGCTGCGTCGGCTTTCGTCCGGTAGATTCTCAGCGGAATCGCTCTTTCGAATTTCGTCCGAATCCGCGGATTCCGTTTCCAAACACGACCGAGCCCGTGGATTGTGGGCCCCTACGAGGGGACGTTGACGACCCGGCAGTTTGAAGTTCAGCAAAGGGGTATTTACGATAAATAGTCGCGAACGCAACCCTGCAGATTCGGCAGGGATCGAACAGGGCACGCCTGCGTACCGTGTTCCGAGCAGCCTCGTTCGCCTTGCAACATCGCGGTCGGCGCTTTTTGTGCGCAGTCCGCCTGCTTCTGGTTCGAACGTTTCATTCGCTTGCGGCCTAAGTTTGCAGGGCTCATGACCGGAGCGCTATGAAGGCACACTCGCGCTAATCTGGGTCAAGCCTACAGAAGCGAGTCGTCAAATGACGGACCTCAAACACGCAAACACTTGGGCTCAGGGCTAGCCACTTTGCGCGAGTCGTCGAGCCTCAGAGTGGTGTTGCCGCCTGCCCACTCGCACTCCGGGCTCCGGGCTCCGGGCTCCGGGCTCCGCTCTTCTCCGTCCGCCGTCCGCCTCCGTCTCGCGTTCTCTCACCCCGCCACATCCCCGATCTCCGTCGCCTCCTGTCTCCTGTCTCCTGTCTCCTGTCTCCTGTCTGTAGTGGCCCAATGGTCCTGGACCCCTCGAAAGGGGATAATTCTCCAAACGAGGTGAGAGATGAGCAGACGGAATCTGACAGAAGAATTCAAGGCCGAGGCAGTGCAACTGGTGGTGAACCAGGGCTATTCATTCACCAAAGCTTGCGAAGAGTTGGGCGTGGGCGACACGGCGCTGAGGCGCTGGGTTGCGCAGTGGCGCGAGGAGCAGGCGCGGCCGCTGCGCACGGAGCTTGAGGTCAAGGCCGACCAGCGACGAATCCAAGAACTGGAGGCGCGGGTGATCGAACTCGAAAGGGAGCGCGAGATCTTAAAAAAGTCCACGGCCTTCCTGGTCAGGGAAATGAAACGCTCGTCGAAGTGATCCTCTCGTTGAAGAAGCCCCAGCCGGTGAGTCTGATGTATCGCCTGTTCAAGGTGCCCCGGAGCATGTTTTATGCAGGTGCGGGCAGAGCGGCCTTGCCGCCTGCGCTGGTGCGGGCCGCGCCCGACATCGATGACTTTTACCACTACAGGCGCATTTATTCGGCGGTAGGCAACCAGCCGCCTGCCCGCCGCGAAACGTCACGTTTTTGAATCGACGCTTTCGGGGTGTCCAAGGTTTACCGGATCACCCCACTTCCGCCTTCCGCCTTCCGCCTGTCAGCTTCGGCCTTCCTTCCGCCTGTCGGCTTCGGCCTTCCTTCTGCTTTTCAGCCGCGGCTCACATGCCACTCCCTCTCGCCGGGATCGCCAATTCCCATACGACGATCCCACTCGCACACCGAACCGGGGCGATTCGGTTTGAGCTTATCTTCGGGACTCAAGGTGCCGTAGGCGAGCAGACTTGGCCAGCAAACGACAGCGCTAACTAAAGGCAGCCACGTCTTCGACGCTTCCGCAAGCAAACACCCCAAGCAAAACTCCCCGTCCGGCTGGACGCCAAAACCACCGAAGAATGTGGCACTCGCGCCGTCGCTCCGATTTCGCCATCGTCGTCCCAAGCAGCGGGACGCGCCAACTGACGAGCCAAGATCGATGGAATCGGTATTTCTGCGGCTCCGCAAAATACTGCGGGGAAGTCGATATGGCCGTTCGTCACTGGATCGCTGGTACGGCGCTCACTCCGAAAAGATCAAATGCGCGCCGCAGCGAAAGATTTGCTTCGCGCGGCCATGGAACAGGCAACAGCGCGGCCACGTTTATGTCGCATCGCCGTTTATCGTTCGGATGCGCTCGACCCTTTTGACGGGCGCCAGCTTCAAACTCGCAACTGACAGACAGCGTGACGCCACACCATTCGTATCGCCTGCGAGCGCAATCACGCGACCGCTGGCAGCGCGCACATAGCACGTCGTCGACAATGTTTGGCAATTCCACACGCCCCATCAAAACCGCGCGCCGACACGACGAATCCGAAAACGATCAACCGTGTCGACGACCTCACTTAGCCGGAGCAGCGGGCTCAACACTTTCATCCGCGACGCCGCCCCAAACGGGGACATATATTGTGAAGACGAGTGTCGATAAGCACCAGCTCTAAACACAAGTGCTCGATCCAAGCACTGACACAAGCCGCCACCACCTCGTGCGCCGCGCCCACCTCCTCGAACAACCATATTTACCGTAAATACCCCCGCGCCCGCGCTCGCCCTAAACCCCTTCCCCATCCAAACCTGCCCCCTTCTCCACCACCTCCCATTTCGGCAAAGTCCCCAGCCAAGCACACAACCCAAGCCAACAAACCCACCACCACCCACCCCCTATTTACGATAAATACCCACCCCGCCCCTTTCCCACCCCAAAAACAAAAAGGGCCGTCGAAAAATCGACAGCCCTTTTCACCCATCCGACAACCCATCAAATCCCCGCACTCGCCTCGCGCGAGACTTCTTCGAGATCAATCACTCATCCTCATCCGGCGCGTGAGCTGCGACAAACTCGAGCACCAACGATTTCAACTCCTGCTGCTCCGCCGCCGTCAAATAGTCCGCGCGCACGCGCACTGAAAATCCGTCGCCCTTCCGCTCGATACTCACCAACTCGCCGCCGGTCGGCACAACCCGCTTGATCTCAGTCGGCTTAGCCAACAAACGATTACAGACCGCAACCGCCGTCAACCCGTCGCCCGCCGACATCTGACGCGCTTGCGCCAGCACCTCGTCGCCGCGCTCCTTCATCGCCGTCGCCAATTTCCGCGCCATCGCGAACTGGATCTCATGCGGCGAAGCAAACGCTCCGATCACCTCGGGCGGCAAATCCGCCACCAGCAACGCGCTCGAAATATTGCCCTGGCTCAATCCGCACGCCTTGGCCATTGCGTTTTGCGACGGCCACAATCCTTCCGACAACGCTTTCTTGTACCAAACGCCCTGCTCCCACGCGCTCAGGTTCTTGCGCGCGCGGTTTTCCTGATCCATCTCCACGAACTGCTGCTGCTCGGAAAGCGACTCATCGACCAGCGCAAGCACGGGCAGGCCAAGCTCCAGACAGGCGCGATGCCGACGATGTCCAAACACGATCTCGTAGTCGCCTTCTTCCGTCGGCGCAGGACGAACTTTGATCGGTTGCGTGTTGCCGTTCGTTTGCGCGATCAGCGCCTTCAATTCGTCAAACGGCTCGTCGCTGAAACTGCTGTCGTGACGATTCGCCCACTTCGACCGCCGAACCTTCGTGGAATCGATCAGGCGGGTCGGCGTGCTGCCTTCGAACACCTTCAGTTGGGCTTCGAGCTCCGAAACCCGATCGGCGTTTTCGCGCATCGCGCTCCGAAATGCGAGCATCTGACCCGGCGCCGTACGAGGTGCCGCAGCCGGTCCATTCGATGACGTCGGCGTCTTTGCCGCCGACGCGACCGTCAAGTCGCCAGTCTTTTTGGTCAGTCGATCTTTGAGTGACATCTAACGCTCCTTACTCGCTCTTCGCCCAGAATGCGACGATAGACTGTTCGACAATTTCAGTAACCCGGTCATACGCTTCGCGCGCACGACGGTACGTTTTCGCGTTGCCGTCGTAACGAGAAATGTCGTACACCGTTCCGAATTCCGCCGAACTCGCCGCCGCAACCGCCGTCTTCGGGATTTCCACCGGCAACACTTTTTCCGCGTACGTGGCGGCGATCCATTCGCGCACAACGCCCGCAGCCGCGTCCGAGGGATCGACGCGCGACAACAGCACGTGAATGAATTCGAACGTCTTTTCCGTATTGGTTTCGGCCGTGAGATTGGTCGCGAGATCGCTGAACAACGTCCAGAACTGCGCAGAGCTCGCGAAGTCGAGTGCGTTCGGCGGCGTAGGAACGATCAGACCGTCAGACGCCATGAATGCGTTGACCGTGCCGTAGCTCAGCGCCGGCGGCGTATCGATGATGATCACGTCGTATTCCGAGCGCGCCTGCTCCAGACTCTGATTGAGCACGTTCCAGAACTCGAACTCCGGCTCGCGCATCTGGCGGCTCGGCAAGATAAATTCCACGTTAAACAGCGACGACGAAGCCGGTACGAGATCGATGCCGTCCCAATACGTTTCGCGGATCGCATATTCGATCGACGTCTGATCGCCCGTTGCGAGCGCCGTAATCGTCGAGTCTTCGTCGACTTCGGTGTCCGGGAGAATGCCGAACAGGGTGGTCAGCGAACCCTGTGGATCGGTGTCGATCACGAGGACTTTGTGCCCGCGCAAGCTCAACCCTTGCGCCAGGGTCATCGCCGTCGTGGTCTTGCTGACCCCGCCTTTGAAGTTCCCGATTGCGATGGTCATCGCCCGGCCGGTGGACGGGCGCAGCGAGCCGCTGCGATACGCGCGAACCCATGCACGCGCTTCGACGAGCGAAAACTCTCGGCGCGAACCGGTTGCGTTCACGGTACCAGCGGGAAGATCGCCTTTGCCGGAGCGATAAGTGATCTGACTTTTGTCGACTTCACACAGCGCCGACAACTGCGAAGCGTTGAAAACGGGGGGATTTTTGCGCGAATTGGGGGCGAGCATGCGCCCTCTCACCTGCGAAACGATGTCTGTCGCGCGCGCCGCTTGATCGACGATATCTTGAATAGTGATCTTCATTCGCTGATCCGAAAATAAACATGAGATCAGCTTATACCAGAACGATCAACGTTCAACCATCAGCCCAACGGTTTAGGCTATTTTTTCTTATTTTCGTTGGACGTTGCGACTTGGCGCTCGGTCAGCCAGATCGAAAAACCGTCGTCGGTCATTTCGGGCCGCACGCGATTGCGTAGCCACGATGCGAACGTCACACGCCCGACCGATCCGGAAAACAGCGTCGGGCTGTCCGGACGAAGCTCTTTCGCGTATTTGGCGCCGTCTGTCGCCACAAACTCGTGCGCGAGCGTGCGCTTGTCGTCGTGCGAGAGCGCCTTCACCGCCGCCGAACACACGCTGCGTTCGTAATCGGCGCGCAATTCCTGCATCCGGGCTTCACGCGCGGCGGCCTGAACCAAATTCTCCTGTTGCGCCGCTTTCTCACGCTTATTCTTGACGTAAGCCGGTTCGACTTCGGCTTTATTCTCGATCAATGTGCGAATAAAGCCCGCTGTCGATCGCTTGATCTGGCCTTTCTTATCTTTCTCTTCGGCCAATTGCACGACCATCCGTGCCCGTTCTTCGTCCTCGATAACAAAACTCAGCGCGAGTTTATCGCCAATACCGTGCGCTCTCAGCTTTTGGAAAATCTCGCTTTCACGAATATGCGCGAAATTATCTTCACTGTCTGGTGTCAGCAAAGACTGCTGCGGGCCTTGGCGGATCAGGAATTTCACCGCCACCACCGACCGACCGAGTTTTTGATATTCGATCGTGACTTCGATATCGCTGACTTCGTTAATCTCTTTGACCGCCTTCTGGATAACCTTGCTATTCAAGCGCCGGAAGTCGTCATAATAATCTTGCGTGGCACCGAGCAATTTGCGCAGCACCATTAGTTCAATCCATCCGGTCGAACCAACTTTTTGAAAACGAAGACAATTCTCGTAAAGCGTCAGTGCATGCGATTTCGAGAATTTCCGTTGAACACCCAGATTTACCGTCGCATAAATGGACGGATCAAACAGTTTTTCAGCGAGCGCCTCATCGTAGCGATACGAGCACACGCCCGCGCGAATCTCTGCGAACGACAGGATTGGCATCACGCTCCAACGCTCGCGGCCGTCGTCCATCACATTGAATTCGACGGCGGTTGTGGCCAGCCGACGCAAGGCTTCACGCAGCTTTTCAACGTTCTCGCTTTCCGTCCATCCGAGCACGAACATCAGCGTACGCACCGGAAGCTGATGGGTACGCGTGGTCAGCAGGCTGTCATACGACTGAAGCAGAAGCACGTTCGACAGTTTTCGCTCGAGCAGCGATAACTCGCCGCTCGTGTGAATCGCGGCAACGTGTTTCTTGACGTTCTCAGAACGTATTTCAGGGACACGAGAAATTGGCATGCGCGTCAGTGTGCGCTAATTGTCCCCGCTTTGCAATCCATGCTGGGACATTGGCGTCGAGAGACGCTTGGGGACGCTCATCGTGGGCTGCTTGTGGACAACTTTTCAACGCGAATCGACGAGTTCACCCCAAACAGGGACATTGGCACCCTATTCGGGGACGTGATACACCCCGATTGGGGTCGAGAAAGACGTTTTTCCACCCCAGACAGGGACGTAAGCCTCCACAGATGGGGACATAACTTCCCGCAAACCCTTATCTGGCGGGGACGTGAGCGTCGTAAACGGTGTAAACGTTGTTAGTAAACGTAAACAAACCTCAGCTACCCAACTTGGGGACGTTCCCGCCGATTGCTTGTTGTGATTTTTCCCAGAGAATAGAGCGAAGCGAACCCGTGGAATCACAACCTCCAAAGGCACCCCACCTGGGGACATTGCTAAAAGCCATTTGGAACCGGGCGCCTAGAACCGGCAAACTCCACCTACCCGTCTCGTACAGAGACCCAAGCTATTGACGCACAAGAAGTTCTTTTCCGAACACAAACCTCCGCGACCTCAAGCACGGTCGATCCTGCTTCACCTCCCGTTAGGCGCGCGGACGCCTCAATAAGAGAACAGATCCGCCGCCGCGAAACCGATTGGTTCCAACATATTTATCGTAAATAGGTCATTGCTCGGAAAACGGTTGAGCGCAGCGCGTCGCTGCCACCCCAAACGGGGACATTTGATGCCGCAAGCCGCTGCTTCCGTCTCACCATCTGCATTCGTTCGAAAAACACGCAAGTGACTTCCGCGTTTCATACGCAAACTGACCAGCCGCACTGGCGACGCGGGAACGCCAATCAAACTGGCGCCCTAGTTGGGGTCATTTGGTAGTTCCCTGTTAACCTATTTACGATAAATAAGCATTTGGAATCATCACGGCGCACGGCTTCCCGCGCTCTGGCCATTCCAACAGGAAGCTACGCGCGTCAGAACGAGCTCCACAGCGAAGCAGCGCGTGCGTCTAACCCTTGCAAAATCAACGCGAGATCAACGCGCAATAGTCTGGTCGAAGGCGAGGGCGATCTAGCGTGACCTGCAGCTGCAAACCCCACCCCAATTGGGGACTTTCAGCGTCCAAACCCGCATCAAACCTCTACCGTCGTCCTTCGCGCCTGCCTGTTCCACCATGACGGACGAACGATGAGCCAACCCACCGCAACAACACCCCGATTGGGGACGTGCCCAGCACCCCAACCGGGGACATATTTACGGTAAATACAGACCGCAAGAAAACAACCCAATATTCCGCCCCAACCAGGGACGCAGACCGTCGCGCCTCCTACGAGCAGCCCGAGCAGAGAAGAAGGGCGCCCCAACCCGCAAACCGATCAATCGAGCGGCCCCGTCGAATCCTATGGCGCGATCAGCCGTCAACGAACCACGACCTCCACGACCAAGCCCGTCCGCCAACCCGAGGTACTCCAAACAGCGGAACGGTGAAGTCCCCAAACCATCCGCCCGCACCGCTAAGTACACACGCCTTCCGTCGGCCAAACATTAAGGTGAGTGAAGTGCACAAATTCACATCACCACAACCTGCGAAGCAGGCACCGCCATACCCCACGCACCGCGAACCGCCCACGTCAATTTGCATTTCCCCAGTCCAAAAACCATACTCAAAACCCGACCGCATCGAGGGAAGACGGAGCGTCCATGACCGACCATGACGATCAGCACGACCACGATCACCCCCATCACCACGACCCACACGTCCCGGCCATCACGCATCTCAGCGACCTCGATCTTCGCGTCCGCGCGCTCGAGTCGCTGCTAATAGAGAAGGGCTACGTCGACCCGGCCGCGCTCGACGTCCTTATCGAGACCTACGAGCACAAAGTGGGGCCGCACAACGGCGCACGCGTCGTCGCGAAAGCGTGGCGCGATCCCGCGTACAAACAGTGGTTGCTCGACGACGCCACCGCAGCGATCGCGTCGCTTGGATACACCGGTCGGGCAGGTGAGCACATGGTCGCGCTCGAGAACACCTCGACCGTGCACAACATGGTCGTCTGCACGTTGTGCTCGTGCTATCCGTGGTCCGTGCTCGGCTTGCCGCCGGTCTGGTACAAGTCCGCGCCGTATCGCTCGCGCGCGGTGATCGATCCGCGTGGCGTGCTGAAGGACTTCGGCTTCGAACTGCCCGCCGACGTCGAATGTCGCGTGTGGGATTCCACTGCGGAAATCCGCTATCTCGTACTGCCGATCCGTCCCTCCGGCACGGATGACTGGTCGGAAGACGCATTGGCCGCGATCGTCACGCGCGACGCGATGATCGGCACCGGCCTCATCCCGTCGCCCGCGCCTTCGCCAGCAGCGTCGCCGGCAATCTCGACGGAGACCCCAACATGAACGGACCTCAGGATCTCGGCGGCCTCCAGGCGTTCGGTGCGGTCAATCCTGATCGTGGCGATCCGCTGTTTCATGCCGAATGGGAAAAGCGGGTGCTTGCGCTGTCGCTCGCGATGGGCGCGACGGGCAAGTGGAATATCGATATGTCGCGCGCGGCGCGCGAGAGTCTGCCGCCACTCAAATATCTCGGCAGCAGCTACTACGAAATCTGGTTCGAAGGGCTGAAGGCATTGATGATCGGCACCGGTCTCGCATCGGAGCAGGAAATCCTGGCGGGCGTCTCGCAGACGCCCGCCGCGCCCGTGCCGCGCGTGCTGATGGCCGATCAGGTGTCCGCCGCGATGCTGAAGGGCAGCCCGTCGAATCGTGCGGAACCGGGCACGCCACCACGCTTCGCGACCGGCGACCTCGTTCGCACGCGTCAGATGAACCCCGCGACTCACACGCGTCTGCCGCGCTATTGCCGCGACAAGCGCGGCGAGGTGATCGCCGTGCATGGCGCGCACGTGTTTCCCGATACCAACGCGCTCGGACACGGCGAGCAGCCGCAGTGGCTCTACACGATCCGCTTCGATGCGCACGAACTATGGGGACCGGATACGACCGCCGCATCGGTCTGTGTCGAATGCTGGGAACCGTATCTGGACGACATCGCCTGACATGACACCCGACCACGCTACGCTTGCCGCCTTGCGCGCGGCCTTGCCCGATCTGCCTTGCGACGATGCCGGGCCGGTTTTCAACGCGCCGTGGCAAGCGTCGGCATTTGCGCTGGCGATGAGCTTGCTGGAGCAGGGCCGCTTCACGCGCGCGGAGTGGGCGCAGTGTCTCGGCGACGCGATCCGCGACGCGCAACGCAACGGCGACCCCGATCTCGGCGATACCTATTACCTGCACTGGCTGACCGCGCTGGAGCGGATCAGCGTCAGCAAAGGACTGGCGACGTCAGGCATGCTCGCGCAGCGCCGCGACGAATGGGCGATCGCAGCCCGCAACACGCCGCATGGACAACCGGTCAGATTGCCGTAACGCCCGACGTTCCCGCTGAACTCGCTGCGTCGCCGAACATCTCCACTAGTTGTTCGCGCAACCACGTGTGCGCGGGCACCGTTTCGTTGCGCTGATGCCAGAACAGACTGATCACGCGCGCCGGCGCGTCGAGCGGCGCACGCACGCACACCAGTTCGCCGGTGTCGCCGACCCGATCGCATAGATCGCGCGGCAACACTGCGATCAGATCGCTGTGCCGCAGCATTTCGCATGCGACCGTGTAGTGATTGACCGTCGATACCAGATTGCGCCGCAAGCCGCGCGAGCCCAGAAAGCTGTCGAATGACGGTTGGGTTTGCCCAGCGAGGCTGATATCGACATGCCGCGCATTCAGGACCGTCGCATCGTCAGACGATCGATGCCGGCGAGCGGATGGCCGCGCCGCATCACGCACGCGTATTCCACCGCCCACAGCGAGCGGGAGCGGATATGCGCGGGCGGCAAGGTCTCGTTGATGTACACGCCGATCAGACAATCGACGCGGTTGTCCTCCAGCAAAACCGGCGCGTCGATCAGGATATTCGGCACCGAGTGCACCTGCACGCCCGGCGCGTTCGCGGCGAATCGCGTGATCAGCCGCGGCAACACGATGCCCGCCACGTAGTCCGACATCGACAGGCTGAAACTCGTCTGCGCGTGTTCGGGAAAAAACGTCTGTTCGTCGAGCGCGCCGCGGATCCGGCTCAGCGATTCCCCGACCGGCCCCCACAACGCAATCGCGCGCTGCGTCGGCGCGACGCCCGCGCCGCTGCGCACGAACAGCGGGTCGTCGAATGCATCGCGCAGACGGCTCAGCGCATTACTCACCGCCGGTTGCGTCAACGATAGTTTGGTCGCCGCCCGCGTGACGGCGCCCTCGGTCATCAACGCCTCGAAGACCTTCAGCAGATTCAGATCCAGCGTACGAAAGCTCATGGCGGAACATTCATCGCATCAATATGCCAGATTGAAATTATAAATATTTGTGAGGTTGCGCGCGCCTAGAATCAGCGAGCACGTATGGGCGCCATGCCCATGCGGATGCCTCGTCCCGATGACAGGAGAGAACACTGTGTCGACTATCTCGGCGCGCATCGAGCGCCTTCCGTTTGGTGGTTTTCATCGTCGTTTGCTGGTGATGGGCGGTCTCGGTTATACGTTCGACGCGATGGACGCCGCGTCCGTCGCGTTCGTGTTGCCGGTGTTGCGGCACGACTGGGCGCTGTCCAGCGTGCAGACCGGCGTGCTCGGCAGCGGCAATTTCATCGGGTTCTTTTTCGGCGCATTGCTGGCGGGAACGCTCGGCGATCTGATCGGACGGCGTCGCGTGATGATGTATGCGCTGCTGCTGTATAGCGTCGCGTCCGTCGTCAGTGCGATGACCGATACGTGGCCGACTTTCCTCGCATCGCGGATCGTCGCCGGTATGGGCACCGGCGCGGAAAGCGCGATCATCGCGCCGTATCTCGCGGAATTCGTCGCGCGACGCTATCGCGGCGTATTCACCGGCGCGCTGGCCGGTTTCTTCTCGTTCGGTTTCGTCGCGGCGGCGTTGCTCGGCTACTTCATCGTGCCGGCGTCGCCGCAGGGCTGGCGCATCGTGCTGCTGATCACCGCGTTTCCGGTCGTGATGTTGCTGTGGTGGCGTCGCGCGTTGCCGGAGTCGCCGCGCTGGCTCGACAGTCGCGGCAGGGCGGACGAAGCGAATCAGGTGTTGTCGCGCATCGAAGCGGATTTCGTGGCCAACGGCATCGCCTTGCCGCCGCCCGAATCCGTCGGCGCGACGGCCGCGCCGGTCGAGAAGGGCGGTTCGCTGATCGACAATTTCCGCGCGCTGGTTACCGCGCGACAGTTGCGCATCACCATCATGACGTGGCTGATGTGGCTGTCGATCACCTTCAGCTATTACTCGTTCTTCACGTGGATTCCCGGGCTGCTGGTTCAGCAGGGCATGAGCATCACGCGCAGCTTCGCGTATTCGCTGGCGATGTACGTCGCGCAGGTGCCGGGCTATTTCAGCGCGGCGTGGCTCAACGAGCGGATCGGACGACAGGCGGTGATCGCGTCGTATATGTTGCTGGGAGGCGCGTGCGCGCTCGGCATGGCGTTCGCGAAAAGCAGCGGCGAGATCATGCTCGCGGGCGTGTGCCTGTCGTTCTTCATGAACGGCACGTATGCGGGCGTCTACGCGTACACCGCCGAGGTTTTCCCGACCAAAGTGCGCACGACGGGCGCCGGACTTGCATCGGCGATCGGCCGGATCGGCGCGATCATCTCGCCGATTCTGGTCGGCTATCTGTATCCGCTGTTCGGCTTTGTCGGCGTGTTCGGGGTGACGACCATCGTGCTGCTGCTCGGCGCGGTCGCCGTGGTGGTGATGGGCGTGCCGACGCGCGGCCGCTCGCTCGAAGATATCGCGGCCGGAGAAGCCGCATGAGCCCGACGCCCGTGCCACCCGCCACACCCGCTACACCCACCACGCCGCTGACCCGCGACGCGCTCGCGGCGTGGTCGGTCAAGGCCATCGACGCATTCGGACGCGTGTCGGCCGCGCAGGCAGCGCCGGATCAGCCGCATGCGACCTATCGCGCGCTGGACGACGCGTATGCCGGTCTGATCGGCCATACGCTGTTCACGATCCTGTCTTACGACGGCCCACACAACGAATCGACGCGTCTATACAGCAATCTGCCCGCCGACTATCCGACCGGCGTGAAAAAGCCGCTGTCCGGCAGTCGCTGGACCGACACCGTGCTGACTCGCGGCGAAGCGTTTATCGGCAGCACGCCCGACGATCTGCGCGAGGTGTTCGGCGATCACGCATTGATCGCATCGCTGGGTTGCGAGAGCGTGCTGAATCTGCCGGTGCGCTGGCAAGGCCGCACGCTCGGCTCGATCAACCTGCTGCACGGCGCGCACTGGTACGACGACGCGCCCGTTGCGATCGCCCAGGCGCTCGCGCAATGCGCATTGCCGGCGCTCCTCACGCGCCCGCCCGACGCGCCCGACGTGCCCGACGCGCCTTAAACCGCGCACCCGGGCAGTTCAGCCAGCGCGACCCCACCAAGACAGCAACTGACTCTGGAGACATCCGTGCAAAGTATCCTGTTCAAAAACGCGTCGGTGCTCGATCCGCATACCGCGACCGTGCACGAAGACCATCACGTTCTCGTCGAAAACGGGCTGATCAAGGAAGTGTCCGATACGCCGCTCTCCAGCGCCGCGTCGCGCGTGATCGATCTGGCAGGCAAGACGCTGATGCCCGGTCTGATCGATCTGCACGTGCATGTGATCGCCGTCCAGCTGAATCTCGCGCAGCAGATGCATATGCCGAATGTGCTCGTGACGCTGCGTTCCGTGCCGATCATGCGCGCGATGTTGCGGCGCGGTTTCACGACCGTGCGCGATGCGGGCGGCGCCGGCTTGCCGCACAAGGAGGCGGTCGAAAGCGGGCTGGCGACCGGGCCGAGGCTGTTCGTCGCGGGTCGTGCGCTCAGTCAGACCGGCGGACACGGCGACATGCGCGCGCGCTCGGACTATATCGCCGCAAGCGCGCCATGTGGATGCTGCGCGCGGGTCGGCGCGCTGGCGAGAGTCGCCGACGGCGTCGACGAAGTGCGCAAGGCCGCGCGCGAGGAATTGCAGATGGGCGCGGACCATCTGAAGATCATGGCGTCGGGCGGCGTTGCGTCGCCGACCGATCCGGTCGGCGCATACGGCTATTCGGAGGACGAAGTGCGCGCTATCGTCGAAGAAGCGCGCGCGCGTCAAACCTACGTGATGGCGCATGCGTACACCGCCGACGCCATCGCCCGGGTGGTGCGCTGGGGCGTGCGCACGATCGAACACGGCAATCTGATCGATGCGCCGACCGCGCGGCTGATGGCCGAGTCGGGCGCGTTCGTCGTGCCGACGCTGATCACATACGAAGCGCTCGCCAACGAAGGCGCGCAATACGGACTCGCGCCGGAAAGCGTCGCGAAGATCGCTGACGTGCGCGAAGCCGGGCTGAAGTCGCTCGAAATCTACCGCGATGCAGGCGTCGAAATGGGCTTTGGCTCCGATCTGCTCGGACCGTCGCAGCGTCTGCAAAGCGATGAATTCCGCTTGCGCGCGGAGGTGCTGGGCGCAGCAGCGGCGATCCGGAGCGCCACGGTGACGGGCGCGCAAGTGCTCGGATTGTCGGACCGGGCGGGGCGCATCGCGAGCGGCGCGTGGGCCGATATGATCGTCGTGGACGGCAATCCGCTCGACGATATCAACTGCCTGCTCGGCCAGGGCGAGCATATTCCGCTCGTGATGAAAGGCGGGCGTATCGAGTTCGACGAACTGCCGCACTGAGCGATCGTCCCAGCCAAAACCTCGAAGTGGCCACGATAAGTTAGCAGCCCCACATACCGATTCACCAGACGTATCGATGTGTCGTCTAGCGCACAGTTTGGACCGGCTATCGCGGTGTCAAATCGCGATAAAGCAGGAGACCAGGCAGGCAACCACGCAAAAGACCATCGCGAAGAGCCGACCACTCTTCGTCCGGACAAATCGAAGTGGATGTATCGGGGGCACAATAATGAGCTTCTTCCAGGTACTGGTAGGACAATTCGCGATCGTCGGCACCACGGGTGCGGAAGACGGACGGCGTCCGGCGGATAAATCCCGCGCCGTCGCGTTCGACGTGATCGACCGTCATGACAACGTGACCTATCTGTGTCGCGACCAGTCTTTCGATTCGGCGTGGGATTTCTGTGCGTTGCGCTTCAACGACGCGCAGGGCACCGGCCTGATCGCCGCCTGACTGTGGATTGAACCCACGCCGCGCCGGAAGCCGACGCGGCGTGCTTCATTTCAGGCCGGCGGCCAGCCTGCGGCGTGTCAGCCAGCGCACTACCAGCAGACAGCCGACTGTTACCGTCAGCGACATCACCGTCGTCATCGTGCCGAGTGCATAGATGACGGGCGTGGTGACGGACGTCGTCAGCCCTTGCAGTTCGAGCGGCAACGTATTCTGCTCGCCGATCGCCTGCGAGGTCCGCGCGATCTCGTCCCAAGACAACGTAAAGCCGAACATGCCGACGCCGATCACCGACGGGCCGATGATCGGCAGCACGACGTGTTTGAAGCTTTGCCACGGCGACGCGCCGAGATCGCGCGCGGCTTCCTCGTAAGCCGGATTGAAGCGGTTGAACACCGCGAACATCACCAGCAGCCCGAACGGCAAGGTCCACGTCAGATGCGCGCCGAGCGCCGACGTGTACAGACCCATCGACGTCGTGTAGCTGTCCGCGAAAGACTGGAAACCCCACGCGTCGGCCAGATACTTGATGCCGTTGTCGAGCAGCCGGAACGTCAGGCCGATCCCGAGCGACACGATGATCGACGGCATCACGAGACTGGCGACGCTGATATAGAACACCGCGGTATCGCCGCGAAAGCGCCGTCTGAACGCAAGCCCGGCCGCGACCGAAAACAGCACCGTCAACACCGTCACGGCGAACGCAAGCCGCACCGAGCGCCAGAACGCGCCCCAGATATCGATATCGCCGACGCCGTCGCGCAACACCGCGAACCAGTGCAGCGACACGCCGCGCATCGGAAAGGTCAGCCCGCCTTCCGGTCCCTGGAACGACAGGATGAAAATCGTGATGACCGGACCGTACAGAAACAGCACGAACAGCGCGAAGATCAGCGCGAGCCAGTAGAAGCTGGCCGGGCGCGCTTCGCGATGCAGGATTCGCGGGGTCCGCGTGCCTGAGGTTGCGCTCATGTCAAAGCTCCCGGCGAATATCGACGACGCGGATCAAGCCCCAGACCACCATCAGCACGATCGCGAGCAGCACGATTGCGTTGGCGGCGGCAGCGGGAAATTGCAGATAGCCGGTTTGCACCTGAATGATCTTGCCGACCGATGCGATCTGCTGGCCGCCCATCACGCCGACGGTCAGGAAGTCGCCCATCACGATCGTGATCACGAAGATCGAGCCGATCACGATGCCGGTTTTCGACAGCGGAAGGACCACGTCGCGAATCACCTGCCAGCCGGTCGCGCCCGCATCGCGCGCGGCTTCGAGCAGCGCGCGGTCGATACGCATCATCGCGTTGAAGATCGGCACGATCATAAAGAACGTGTACAGATGGACGAACGCCAGCACCACCGAAAAATTCGAATACAGCAGCCACTCGACCGGCGAATCGACCAGATGCGCGCCCATCAGCGCCTGATTCACGAGCCCGTTGCGGCCCAGCAGCGGCATCCACGAGATCATCCGGATCACGTTCGAGGTCCAGAACGGGATCGTGCAGACGAGGAACAGCACGGTCTGCATGCCGGTCGTGCGTACGTGGAACGCGAGGAAATACGCAATCGTGAAGCCGATCGCCAGCGTGATCGCCCAGACGATCGCGCAGAATTTGATGGTCGACAGATAGGTTTTGAACGTCACGCACATCGTCGTCATCGACGAGCAGCCGTCGAAGATCGACGCGTAGTTTTTGAAGGTGAACGCGGGGATGATCTGGTATTCGTTGAAGTCCCAGAAGCTGACGATCAGCGTGATCAGCAGCGGCACGATGAAAAATAGCGCGAACGTGACGGTCAACGGCGTGGCCTGAAGCCATGCCGACACGCGTCGGCGGCGCACCGGCGCGGTTTGCGCGGGAGAAAGATAATCGATCGATGCCATGCGGAATGTCAGTCTGTCGAGGCCAGCGTCGGGAAGGGCGCTGCCGGTACGGCGTGCCGCGTACATCAGGCAAACCGCACCGGCAAACGGTTACGTCAACATCGCGAGCGCATCAGGACGCAATGAACTCGTTCCACTTCTGAACCATGTAGATGTTCTCGTCCATCACCGCGTTCCAGCAGGCAATCGCCCCCATGCGCTGATTGTACGAACCGCCGTCACGCACGGCACCGGCCTTTTCCAGCAGTTGGCCGTCGGGCGCCTTGATGTCCTGCGCCGCCGCCTTGCCTTCGATCCAGTAATCCCATTCGTACGGCTGCATATGCGTCTTCGCGGTTTCGAGCACGCCGGAGTAGTAGCCCTGACGCATCAGATATGCGCCCGCCCAGCCGTCCTGGAACCAGTTGACGAACTCGTAGGCCGCGTCGAGCTTCTTGCCTTGCAGCGAGCGCGGAAAGCCGAAACCCGACGCCCACGAACGGTAACCTTCCTTCAGCGGCTGGAACGTGCACGCGATGCCCATCGTGCGCACCTTGGTCACGGCCGGCGACCACATCGACTGGATCACCACTTCGCCCGAGGCCATCAGGTTCACGCTTTCGTTGAAGTCCTTCCAGAACGCGCGGAACTGACCCGCCCGTTTGGCTTCGATCAGGATCTTGATGGTCTGATCGATTTCGGCCTTCGTCATGTTGCCTTTGTCGCCGTACTTCACGTGGCCCATCGCCTCGATCGCCATCGCCGCATCCATGATGCCGATCGCGGGAATGTTCAGCAGCGCGGCCTTGCCCTTGAACTGCGGATTGAGCAGTTCGGCCCAGCTCGTGATCGGACGCTTGATCAGATCCGGACGGATGCCGAGCGTGTCGGCGTTGTACGTGGTCGGGATCAGCGTCATCCATTCGGTCGGCGTGGCCGAGAACGTGGTCGAACGCGCGCCGGTCAGGAACATCACTTTCTTCGGCGCGGTGCCTTGATCGCCGATCTTCTTGCCGTTCACTTCGCCCTTGGTCAGCACCGGCGTGATCTTGTCGGCGAGCTTGATGCGCTTCGCGTCCATGCCGGCCAGCGTGCCCGCCGGAATCAGCTTTTTCAGTGCGAAGTATTCCGTATCGACGATGTCGAACGAGTTCGGCTGCGTGATGATGCGTTTGGCGACGTCGTCGGTCGTCACCGGGATGTACTGAATCTCGATGCCGGTGTCTTCCTTGAACTTCTTCGCGATATCCGCGCTTTGATTCACGGCCGTGCCGAGATAGCGCAGCGTGATCTTCTCTTGCGCGTGCACGTACGGAAAGCCCGCAATACCGGCGGCAGCGACTGCGCCCTTGACGAAGGTGCGGCGCGAGCGGCCTTTGTCCGACAGGGTCGTGTCGGCGGTTGCCGGGCTTTCGGTCGATTCATCCATCGCTTTTCTCCTCAGGTGACGTTTTTTGTGCGGCGTGGGTAATGGGGCAAGCGGTGAGCGGTCGTCGAATCAGACGGCGGCTGTGCGGTGATCCGCGCGGCGCGCGCGGGCGTTCACGCGGCCAGCGGATGCGCGTCCTGTTCGTCCCACCAGACCGTGACGCGCGCGTTCGGGCCGAAGCGTTGCGGGTCGTAGTCGGTGTCGCGCATCAGCGAGATGAGTTCGGGCGCGCCGTCGAGCGGATCGAGCGTCATCCGCAAATGCGTGCCCTGATATTCGGCTTCGCGCACGGTGCACGGAACGCCGCCGATCCGGCTCAACGCGCCGTCGCCCGCGCTGCTTTGAACTGGCGTGACGCCTTGCGGCGCGATGCGCAGATGATCGGCGCGCACGGTGAAGAGTCGTCCGTTGGCGCCGAGCACGTTATGGCCGCCCAGAAAGCGCGCGACGAATTCCGTTCGCGGCCGGTTGAAGACTTCGTGCGGCGTGCCGCTTTGTTCGATACGTCCGTGGCTCATCACGACCACCAGATCGGCGAGCGCCATCGCTTCTTCCTGCGAGTGCGTGACGTGCACGAAGGTAATGCCGAGTTCCTTCTGCCAGCGCTTCAGTTCGGCGCGCATCTGCACGCGCAGGAACGGATCGAGCGCGGACAGCGGTTCGTCGAGCAGCAGACAGCGCGGCTGGTTCAGCAGCGCGCGCGCGAGCGCGACGCGTTGCTGCTGTCCGCCGGACAGTTGCGCGGGCTTGCGTTCCGCGTACGGCGTCATCGCGACGAGTTCGAGCAGTTCGCCCGCGCGTTTGCGCCGCGCGTCTTTCGCCACGCCGCGCATCTTCAGGCTGAACGCGACGTTGTCGAGCGCGCTCAGATGCGGAAACAGCGCGTAGTTCTGGAACACCATCGCGGTGCCGCGCGCGGCGGGCTCGGCGCGCGTCACGTTGCGACCGCCGATCAGCACGTCGCCGTCGGAGACGGATTCGTGACCGGCGATCATCCGCAAGGTCGAGGTCTTGCCGCAGCCGGACGGTCCGAGCAGGCAGCAGTATTCGCCGCCTGGAATGCGAAGGTCGATGGCGAATCGACGGCGAGCGCGTCGCCGTACTGCTTCGATACGTGAACCAGTTCGATATCGGCGGCGGTCGTCTGCAGCACTGTTGAAGCCGGCTGAACCATAGGAAGCGTGTCCTCGTGGGCGGAACAATGGGAATGCGTGCAGTGCGAACTAATTGCAAGACATATGCCATCCGCACCGGTTGCGCGCCGCGTCGCTGCAAACACGCGCTCGCGCCTTGTGCAAACGAACTGGCGCACATATTGCACACGATCCGCGAGGCGAATCGTCAGCGATCCGGCGCGGCCGGTTGGGGCGATCGCGGTGCGTGTCCGGTCCGCAATGGGGCATGGCCACGCCAAACCGGTTCATTCGCGACACTGACTCACAGGCAGGCTTCCACACGATGAATGATTCGAACAGCGAACGGCAAGCGGGCGATCGCGATCGGCACAGCTTCGGTCCGCTCGCGACGCACGGCCGCTTTCCGTATCGCCCGATCACCGATAAAGACGCGTTTCGCTGGCCGGGCGATACCGGTCTCGCGGTCTATCTCGGCTTCAATATCGAACACTTTGCGTTCGGCGAAGGACTCGGCGCGGCGCTCGGCCCAGTGTCGCCGCAGCCGGACGTGCTGAATTACAGCTGGCGCGAATACGGCAATCGTGTCGGCGCGTGGCGCTGCATCGAGCTGTTCGATCAGCTCGCGTTGCCGTCGGGCACGCTGATCAATACGTCGCTCTACGATCACTGTCCGGAACTGATCGAAGCGTGCGTCGCGCGCGGCGACGAGCTGATCGCGCACGGTCACACCAACGCGCATAGGCAGAGCGATTTCGACGAAGCGGGCGAGCGCGCATTACTCCGGCATTGTCGCGAGCGGATCGCGGCGGAATCGGGATGCACGCCGTCGGGCTGGCTGTCGCCGTGGATTTCGGAGTCGCGTCTGACGCCCGATCTGCTGGCCGAAACCGGCTATCGGTACACGTTGAACTGGTGTCACGACGACCGGCCCGTCAAGATGAAAACGCGTGACGGCGACTTATGGTCGATTCCGTATCCGCAAGAGCTGAACGATCTACCGATGATCATCGGCAGGCAGATGGACGGTTGCGCGTTCGCCGACATGATCATCGATCACTTCGACGAAATGCTGGAGCAGGCGAATCGCGGCGACGCACCGCAGGCGCTGGTGATGGGCATCGCGCTGCATCCGTATCTGGTCGGCCAGCCGTATCGTCTGCGTCATCTGCGGCGTGCGCTGGCGCATATCGCCGCGGCGCGGGCAAACGGCGACGTCTGGATCACGACGCCCGGCGCGATTGCACGCCGGATGGACGAGATGGACAACACGGACGATATCGAACGGCACGCGACGACATGAGCGCACGACATCCGGCGAACGCTTCGACACCTTCTTCGGGACCCGACGTGGATATCGACGCGCGCATCTATCAATCGATCTTCGACGGCGTGTTGAACCGGCGCCTGATGCCCGGCACCAAGCTGCCCGAGCCGGAGTTGTGCCAGCTGTTCGGCACGGGCCGTGCGGTGGTGCGGCGGGTGCTCGAAAAGCTCGCGTACGACGGCATCGTCGTGTTGCGTCCGAACAAGGGCGCGGTGATCGCGGAACCGACGCTCGAAGAGACGCGCGAGATTTTCGAGGCGCGCCGTTGCGTGGAGCGGGTGCTGGTCGAGCTCGCGGTACAGCGCGCGAGCGCCGCCGACATCGCTGCGCTGCGCGAACAACTTGCCGAGGAGCATCAGGCGATGCACCGTTTCGATCAACCGTCGTGGGCGCGTCTTGCGGCCGGTTTTCATCTGCGGATCGCGGCGCTGGCAGGCAACAGCATCTTGCAGCACTATCTGACGGAACTCGTGTCGCGCTGCTCGCTGATTGTCGGCGTGTACGAGCCGACCGGCAACGCGCCTTGCGAACACGACGAGCATTCGGCTATCGTCGATTGCATGGAAGCGCGCGACGCCGCGGGCGCAGTGGCGAAGATGAGCGCGCATCTGCTCGAACTGGAAAAGCGCATCGAGGTGTCGAGCACGTCCGGCGAAAAAAGCCTCGGCCAGTTGCTCGGCATTACACCGGTCTAGGCGCCCGGCATCGACGCTTACGTCAACGCTCAATCAAGGACGGTTCATGGAAATCGACTTCACCGCGATCACCGAATATCAGCGCTACAAGCTGATGGCGAGCCTGATCGTGCCGCGCCCGATCGCACTCGTGACGACGCTCGGCGTCGACGGCACGATCAACGCCGCGCCGTTTTCGATGTTCAACATGCTGGGCGAAGAGCCGCCGATCGTCATGATCAGCATCAACCGGGTGTCGGACGGCACGCTGAAAGATACGGCGGTGAATATCGTGCGAACCGGCGAATTCGTCGTGCATCTGGCCGACGAGGCGATTGCGGAGAAGATGCACCGCTGCGGCGAGCGTCTGCCGCCCGATGTCAGCGAATTGACGGCGGTTGGACTGACGCCGGTGCCGAGCACGCACGTGAAGCCGCCGAGAATCGCCGAAGCGCCGGTTGCGTTCGAATGCACGACATGGGAGACGCTCGAAACCGACAGCCGGCAGATTTTTATCGGCCGCGTGCACAGCCTGCACGCGCGCGACGAACTGATCGATCTCGACACGTGGCGGGTGCGTCTTCAACACTATTTTCCGGTGGGCCGCTTCGGCGCGGACGAATACGTGACCACGCGCGACCGCTTCAAACTCGGATAAGTCCGACAGACAAAACCAATCGTCTGACGGCCTTACTACTTGAAGTTGTAATACCGGACGCGATACAATCGCTCCCTCATTGGGGAGTAGCCGCTCCGGACGCAAGCGCCGGAGGCCCACGTCAACATACTTGATGGATCCACGATTCATCATGGCGTGCGCAGCGACAGCCTGGCAAGACCGGTGATACGTGCTCTGCGTTCGGGTCGCAGGGGCGCGTGTCATCGCGTTTTCAGTGCGACCCGGTCCCTACAATAATGCAATCATTCCTCGTTTCCACCAGCGTGGTGGGTCTCGCCGAAATCGGCGACAAGACGCAACTGCTTTCGCTCGTCCTCGCGGCGCGCTATCGCAAACCGATTCCGATCATCCTGGGCGTTTTCGCCGCCACCATCGTCAATCACGCTGCGTCCGGCGCGCTTGGCGCATGGCTCGCGAGCATCCTGAAACCGTCGATCCTGAACTGGGCGGTGGTGGCGTCGTTTGCGTTGATGGCTGTGTGGATCCTGATTCCGGACAAGCTCGACGACGAAGAAAGCCTGCTGCCCAAGCATCCGATGGGCGTGTTCACGGCCACGGCCGTCACGTTTTTCATCGCCGAGATGGGCGATAAAACGCAGATCGTCACGATTGCGCTGGCCGCGCGCTTCCACGAGTTTTTCGGCGTGGTGGCGGGAACCACGCTCGGGATGATGCTGGCGAACGTGCCGGTGATCTATCTCGGGCACAAGTTCGCGGATCGTCTGCCGACCAAGGCCGTGCATATTCTCGCGGCGATCATTTTCGTGGTGCTGGGCGGACTGGCGTTGCGCACCGCGCTGATGCCGGCCGCGCATCCGATGTTCTGACGCGTTACGCGAACGGCAACGGCCCGTCGAACCGGCCGATATAGCTCAGATGCGATACCGCCGGTTTTCCGTCTGCCCATCGGTGCAGCATGAAAGCCGGCGGTTCCATATACGACGCCGGCGACGCATCGGCGTCGACGCGCAACGCAATCTGCGTGGTCGTGCTCGGACAGGTGATCACCGGCGTATTGCCGAGCCGCGTCTGCATCGAACGGTGCACATGTCCGGCAACGATGCGATCCACATGCGGATGCGCCGCGATTACGTCGGCGAGCGCTTCCGGTTGGCGCAAACCATACAGATCCAGATACGGAATACCGGTATCGAACGGCGGATGATGCATGGCGATCATCGCGCGCCGGTCGCGACACGCGGCGAGTTCGCGATCGAGCCACGCAAGCTGATCGACGCCGAGTTCGCCGTGATGATCGCCGGGCACCGACGTGTCGAGCGCAATCAGCCGGATCGCGCCGACGTCGCATGCGAAATGCAACGGGCCGCTGCGCGGCAACCAGGTGTGACCGGCAAACGCGTCGCGCAGCGCGTCGCGGTCGTCGTGATTGCCGGGCAGCACGATATACGGATGCGTCAGCGTCGCGAGCAGCGACTTCAGCATCGCGTATTCGGCGGGCGTGCCTTCATCGGTCAGGTCGCCGCTGACGATCACCAGATCGGGCACCGGTCGCACGTCGTTCAGCGTTTCGATTGCGCGCGCGAACATCGCGTTCGAATCCACCAGTCCTTGATACAGCTCGCCTTCCGGCCGTACGTGAAGGTCGGAAATCTGTGCGACGACGGTCATGGCTCGATCTCTCGATCAGTGAAGTCCGTGCGATGGTATCGGAGACAAAATTACGTAAGCCGACGGCTGCGGAGCCGCGCGCGGTATCGGCCGAAACCCGGTAATCTCTCGTGACGCCGGGCGTTCGCATCGGCGTTCCGAACACACTTCAACTGCAACCGGGAGCTTTCATGGCACAGGATTTATACGATATTCCGTTGAAGGGCATCGATGGCAGCGACACGTCGCTGGCCGCGTATCGCGACAAGGTGCTGCTGGTCGTCAACGTGGCGTCGAAATGCGGGCTGACGCCGCAATACGAAGCGCTGGAGCGTCTGTATCAGGACAAGCGCGAGCAGGGTCTCGAAGTACTGGGTTTCCCGGCCAATAACTTCAAAGGCCAGGAGCCGGGCACCGACAACGAGATCGTCGAATTTTGCACGACGAAGTACGACGTCCACTTCCCGATGTTCTCGAAGATTTCCGTGCTCGGCGACGACAAACACCCGCTGTATGCGCAACTGACGCACACGCAACCGGCCGCGACCGGCGAAGGTCCGTTCCGCGAGCGCCTGAAGGGCTACGGCGTCAATCCGGAAAGCCAGACCGACGTGCTGTGGAACTTCGAGAAATTCCTGATTGGCCGCGACGGCAATGTGATTGCGCGTTTCTCGCCGGACGTCACCGCCGACGATCCGCGCCTGCTCGCCGCGATCGACGAAGCGCTGGGCTGATCGCCGCCAGCGCGTCCGTATCGCAGCCGATCCGATCCATCCAGCTACCCGATCCATCCGATCCGACGAGAAGTCCGACCATGCAGTCAGAAGCAGCCAGCCACGCCAGTCACGCGAGTCCCGCCAACCGCCGCGCCGCGCGGGGCATCTTTCTGCATACCGGCTGGCGTAGCGGTGGCACATGGCTGTGGTCGCGCCTGCGCGCGGTGTCGTCGGTGTCCGCGTATTACGAGCCGTTCAGCACCTTGCTCGGCGAGTTGACGCAGGATGCCGTCGCGACCTTCAAGCCTTCCGTCGTATCGGGCCATCCGGCGCTCGACGCGCCGTATTACGACGAGTACCGGCCGCTGATCGACGCGGGCGGCTGCGGTGTGAGCGGGTATCACAAAAGCTTCGGCACCGATCGATTCGGCGCGTCGCCGGATGCCGGTTTTCCCGCGCTGCGTGCGTATCTGCAAGGTCTTGCCGACCACGCGCAGCACACCGGCCGCGCGCCGGCCTACAAGTTTTGCCGCTCGCAAGGGCGCATGCCGTGGTTGCGCAGCGCGTTTCCGGACGATCTGCATGTGTGGGTCTGGCGCAATCCGGCGTCGCAATTCGCGTCCGGCTGGATGCTGAAGCAGCAATGGCAGAACGCGTTTTTCGTCGCCGCGCCGTTTCGCGTGCTCGGTCTGAACCGCGACGAACCGGTCGTGCAGAAGGTGATCGAGATGTGCGGCGTGACCTTGCCGCCGGGCGCGCCGACGTCGGTGGAAAGCTATGCTGCGCTATGCGATCAGTACGCGCGTACGGTCGAAGGTTTGCAGGCGTATCGCGCGTTTCTCGCGCTGTGGGTGTTGTGCGCGTCACGTCTGACCGACGATATTGAACTCACCGTCGATATGGATCGCGTCGGTCGTATCCCCGAATATGCGGGCGAATTGCGCGAGCAGTTTCGCGTGCATGCCGAGGTGTCGCCGGACTTCAGCGGCGCGCGCAATCTGGTCGGCGAAGCGGCGCATCTGGCGGACCGCGTGAAGGGAATCGATGGTGGCGCGCTGCGTCCGGTTCATTCGTCCGCGCAGAAATTCATCCAGTCGCAAGCGACGGATTCGCAGAAGCAACTGGTCGAAACTGTCCGCGAAAAACTGATTCTCGCCAGCGAAATCTCGGCGTCGTGGCGTTAACGCCGACGCGGCGAATGTTGCCGAAGTGCGGTGATTTACAATTCCGGTTTCACGCTCGTTCGAGCGCTCGCCTGACTGGAATAACTAAAAAATGATTGTGCGGAAAGCAGAGTGGATCTGCGTAGCGGTGGCGGTGGTATCGGTGGTGGCGTTCGGGGGTTGGCTGCAAGGCGAATTGCGCCGTGCCGCCGAACTGCGCACCGCACAAAACGCCGGCGCTAACGGCGTAGCCGCCGGTGTCGGCGCGGCCGTAGGCGTGGGCGCTGTCGTCGGCAACTGTCCGGGCACCACCGCTCCCGATTCTTCGCATGTCCAGCAACGCACGATGTGGTGCGGCGCGATCGGCCCGCACACCTGAACTGACTCTCCCGCACGTTCGCTATCGATGCAACGCGCGTCACACCACCGGCCGCAGCAAGCCTGCGGTCTCCTGCAACACCGGCAACACTCTTGCCAGCGCCGCATTCGCGGATTCCTGGCCGATCGGCATGCTGACACTGATCGCGCCGAGGAACGTGCCTTTGTGATTGCGCAACGGCACCGCGACACCGCGAAACCCCGCTTCCAGCTGTTCCTCCGACAGCGCATAACCGTTCTGCCGCACCACGTCGATCCGGCCGCGCAATAGCGCCTTGTCGGTGATGGTGTGCGGCGTGAACGCCTTCGGCTCGTAGCGTTCGAGAAAGCCGTCGATCCATTCCGCCGGTTGATGCGCGAGCAACACCATCCCAGCCGACGACAACGGCGCAGGCGCGCGCGAACCGAGCACGAAGCCGACCGCCAGCACCCGCGTCGCGCCGTTGCGCGCGACGTAGACCACGTCGTCGCCATCGAGCACGGCCAGCAGCGCATTTTCCTGCACGGCGGCCGTGATCCGTTGCAAGAACGGTTGAACGACGCGCGGCAATCGCGCCGATGCGAAGTACGCGGTGCCGACCCGCAACACGCGCGGCGCGAGCCAGAAGAGCTTGCCGTCGGTTTCCGCGTAGCCGGCCTCGGCGAGCGTCAGCAGATAGCGCCGCGCGGCGGTCCGCGTCAGCCCGGTCAACGCCGCGACGTTGGCGGGATTCAGGCGGGGATGGTCTTCATCGAACGCTTCAATCACGGCCAATGCCTTGGTCGCGCCTGCAATGCGGTCTTTATCGTTCACCTTACTGCTCCGTAAAAACCCGACTTGAGGGCGAAGTTCGCGCACGGTGCGCGAATAGCGCCCATTTTAGGTGAGCACGGATTGTCCCGCATCAAGTGAACGGGTAATTTCAATGCCACGGAACAACGCTGGGTGGATGCGATCCGGCCGCCAGCGTTAGGGATCCTTCGAATAAGGGAAACCCATTAGTGGGTTCTACTGATAGCAGCTTATGAATACGTCACACACGACTGCCAAAGTTGCGCTGGTTACCGGCGCGCTCGGTGGCATCGGCAAGGGAATCGTGCTCGCGCTGGCTCAGCGTGGCTTCGACGTGGTCGCTTCCGATCGCCGTATCGATGCCGATGCCGCCGCGACCTTGCGCGAAGCGATGCCGTCGTCGTCGCGGCTGGCCTGTGTGGAAGGCGATCTCGCGGCGCTCGACGATCATCCGCGCTTCGTCGCCGATGTGTTTGCCGCGTTCGGACGTATCGATGTGCTGGTGAACAATGCGGGCGTGTCGGTGCTGTCACGCGGCGATCTGCTCGACGTGTCGCCGGAAAGCTACGACCTGAATTTTTCGGTCAACACGCGCGGCGCATTTTTCCTGACACAAGCGGTCAGTCGCAGGATGATTGCGGACCAGCCGTCGGGCATCGAAAGTGCGCGTTCGATCATCTTCGTGTCGTCGTCGAATGCGGCGATTGCCGCGCCGGAACGCGGCGAATACGCGATGTCCAAAGCGGCCGTCGCGATGATGTCGAAACTGTATGCGGTGCGGCTGGCGTCGCACGGCATTGCGGTGTACGAAGTGCGGCCGGGCCTGATCCGCACGCCGATGACGCAGGTGGCGCAGGACCGTTTCGATACCTTGCTCGCGGAGGGTTTTACGCCGATCAACCGATGGGGCACGCCGGACGACGTCGGGCGTGCAGTGGCGACGATGGCATCCGGCGATCTGCCGTTCACCACCGGCGCTGCGATTCAGGTCGACGGCGGGATGCATATTCACTATTACTGATTCGACGCAGCACCGAATGACCACACCACGCGCCGGTTTGAGCGGTGAAACCGGCGCGATACATAGCACAGCACCATGCCTCCGGCGGACGTGCGACGCGCATAAGCACCGCGCTTGATTATCTGGAACTGGAGACTGACATGGCTGCTAGCCCCAACGAACACGAGCCGCACGGCACACATCAGACGAAGAAGGCCACCGCCAGCGGTTGGGTCGGTTCGGCGCTGGAGTACTACGACTTCTTCATCTACGCGACCGCCGCATCGCTGATTTTCCCGCAGCTGTTTTTCCCGTCGGGCAATCCGAAAGCGGCGATCGTCGCGTCGCTGGCAACCTATGGCGTCGGCTATGTCGCGCGTCCGATCGGCGCGTTCTTCCTCGGCCACTGGGGCGATACGAAGGGCCGCAAGACAGTGCTGATCCTGTGCATGTTCCTGATGGGCTTTTCGACGATGGCCGTCGGCCTGCTGCCCACGTATCACCAGGTCGGCATGCTCGCACCGGTGCTGCTGGTGATCCTGCGTCTGATCCAGGGCTTTGCGGTGGCGGGTGAAATCTCTGGCGCCAGTTCGATGATTCTCGAACATGCGCCGTTCGGGCGACGCGGCTATTACGCGAGCTTCACGCTGCAAGGCGTGCAGGCCGGTCAGATTCTCGCCGCGGCCGTTTTCCTGCCGCTCGCGCATTACATGCCGGAAGACGCGTTCAATGCGTGGGGCTGGCGCATTCCGTTCCTGCTGAGCGCGGTCGTGCTGATCGCGGGCTACGTGATCCGCCGCGAAGTGAAGGAAACCCCGGCATTCGCCAACGAAGCCACTGAAGGCGAAGTCGCGCATTCGCCGATCGTCGAGGCGTTCAAGTTCAACGGCAAGGAAATGCTGGTGGTGGTGTGCTGCGCGCTGATGAACGTGATTCCCGTCGTCACGACGATTTTCGGTGCGGCCTACGCGGTGCAGCCGTCGTATGGGATCGGCTTCCACAAGAGCGTGTATCTGTGGATTCCGGTGCTCGGCAACATCGTCGCGGTGCTGGTGATTCCGTTCGTCGGCAACCTGTCCGACAAGATCGGCCGTCGTCCGCTGATTATCGGCGGGGCGCTCGGTTCCGGCGTGCTGTCGTTCGGGTATCTGTACGCGATCAGCATCAGCAACGTGCCGCTCGCGATCGCCATGTCGATCCTGATGTGGGGCGTCGTCTATCAAGGTTACAACGCGATCTTCCCGAGCTTCTACCCGGAACTGTTCCCGACGCGTTCGCGTGTCTCGGCGATGGCGATTTCGCAGAACGTCGGCACGACGATCACCGCACTGCTGCCCGCGCTGTTCGCAAGCGTGGCGCCGCCGGGATCGACCAATGTGCCGTTGACCATCGGCGCGATCACGCTCGGCGTGACGATCGTATCGGCGATCGCTGCATACAGCGTGCGTGAGACGTACCGGATCCGGATGAACGATCTCGGCAAGCCGAGCGCCATACCGGTCGACAAGCAGGACTACAACCGTCTGCGTGAACAGACGCTGGCGGACGCGAAAGCCGCCTGAGCGTCGACACCGCTGATAGGAAAACGGCGCCGCCCGAAAGGGCGGCGCCGTTTTTTATTGAAGAACGGACGAGGCGAAAAAACGCCGTCGCTCATTCGGCTTTGGCGACGTGTTGAAGCTCGTGCGGACTGCGTGCGTAGCGTCGCGGCGCCATTCCCGACCAGCGATGAAACGCGCGCGAAAACGCTTTCTCCGACGAATAGCCGACCCGTTCGGCGATTTCGATCAGCTTGCGCTTGCCGTTGGTCAGCTCGCCGCTGGCGAGATACATCCGGTACGCGGTCAGATGACCGATCGGCGTATCGCCGACCAGTTCGACGAAGCGCGCGCTGAATCGCGAGCGCGACATGCCCGCTGCCGCCGCCAGACCCGCGACGCTCCATTCGCGACGCGGATCGCGATGAATCAGCGCCATCGCGCGACCGATCTGCGGATCGGCGAGACCGCGCAACCAGCCGGTGTGATTCGCGGTCGATTGCAGATGCGCACGCAGCAACTGCACGAACAGCACGTCGGCGAGACGCGCGGCGGCAATCGCCCAGCCGGGCTGACACGTCATCGATTCCTGGATGAAACTCTGCAGCGTGCTCACCAGCCACGGCGCGACGGCGGGATCGTTCGCGCGCACGTGGATCAGCGGCGGCAACACCGAAAACAGCGGGCTGCGCACGATGTCGCGATACACGACGATGCCGGTGTACAGATCGCTGGTGTCGCCGCCGCCGCCCGCCGTGAATTCGAGCGGCGTATCGAAACGCGGACGGATACCCTTGTCGGCCATCAGCGAATCGAACGGCACCGGTTGCTCGTCGAGCGACGACGCCATCACATGTTCGTGACCGTGCGGCAACAGCACGAAGTCGCCCGGTTCGACATACACCGGCGCCTCGCCCGCCACCGACAGGTAAAACGGGCTGCCCGACCCCATCCGGAACGGCGCGCCCGACACCGCGGGTTTGCGGATCGCCCACGGCGCGCTCAGCGTGAAACGGCCCGTGACGACCGCGTCCGCGCGTAAATCGGCGAGGATGTCGCTTAGAAGGTCGGTCGCCATCGTGGTGTCCTTGAGTGTCGGTGAGGTGCGCGGGCGTGGATCGCGCCCGCGCCGCTGCGTCAGAAGCGTTGCTGGATGCCCGCCATCACGCCGAGCTGGCTTTGTCCCGTGCCGACCGATCCGCCGGCCGCCACGGCCGCCGCGCCGCGTCCGCTGTTTTCCATGAACCCGACCGAGGTGTACACGGTCGTGCGCTTCGACAGCAGGTAGTTCACGCGCGCGACGTACAGCGTCGAGTCCGAGGTTTCGCGCAACAGATAGCGCAACACCTGTGCATCGAATGATAGCGCCGGGGTCGCGTGATACGTTGCGCCGAGAAAATAGATGTCCGACTGGCTATGCACGGCCGCCGACGTATTGCGCCGGATCCAGCCGCCGCCAATTTTCGTCGGACCGAAGATCGCGTATGCATCGACGATGGTGCGCGTGTCGGTGTACGCCGGATTCGACAGCGGCGCCGATGCGCCCGTGCCGCCGCGCATCACGTCGTACGAAGCCGCCGCGCCGAATTGCGACGCGTCGTACGCGAGCATCATCGTGTATTGACGGCACGCGACGGGATCGCCCGCGACATTACCGCCGCAATTGGTGGCCGACGGTCCGGCCGGGCCCGCCGCGTCGCGGCCGGTGCTGTACGTGCCGCCGACCGTGACGCCGTGGAACTTGCCCAGATAGCCCGCCGCGTTGTCGCTGCGCGCGTTCGGCAGATAGCTGTCGAAGCTCGCCATCGAATGGATCGACGGGCCGATCACATCGGCGTTCAGCAACACGTACATCGACATGTTCATCTGCCGGCCGAGCGTCAGCGTGCCGTACGGCGAACTCACGCCGACGTTCGCCTGGCGGCCGAACAGCCGTCCACCGTAATTCAGCGCGCCGCTGTTCAACGCGAAGCCGTTCTCCAGCACGAAAAACGTCTTGAATCCGCCGCCGAGATCTTCGGTGCCACGCAGCCCGAAGCGCGACGGCACCTCGCCGGTCAGTGTCGGCATCCCCACCACCGATCCGCCGCCCGACGCGTGGTTGTAATACTGCACGCCGGTATCGACGATGCCGTACAGCGTCACGCTGCTTTGCGCGTGCGCGCTGACGGCGGCGAGCGTGGCGGTGGCGCCGATCAGTCCGAGAAGCGCGGTGGAGACAGCCGTTCGTGTGACCTTCATGTTTCACCAAACCTTAAATTCAGACCTGCTTGTCGTTGTGGGTTCGGAGTCAGTCACCAGACCGGCCTCCCCAGAAGCGGCGTGCGGCAAACGGTTCAGGTGCCGTCTTGCACGGTGCGCATAGCCCGTCCGGATTCGCTGGAGTTCGCTGAATCGTCAGCGGAATAGAGCGGAAACGAGTGGGCGAATGGGGTGATTCTTGGTGACGCAAAAAGCGCCGCCAAGGACCGTGGGTCTCTGAAAAGTAGCCGATCGTCCCGTTGTCACATGGCGATCCGCCCGTGGTGAAGCGACGGCGATTCAGGCGGGGAGGGCGTTACAGGCTGGAACGCGACAGTTCACGGGCGGACGCCCTGACACTGGCTTCGACGGTCGCGCGCAGCGTCTCGTCGGCGGTGAAAGCGGTATTCGGACCGGCGACGCTCAACGCCGCGAGCACGTTGCCGCGACTATCGGTGACGGCGGCGGCGCAGGAATCGATGCCTGCTTCGAGGCCCGAAAAGCTCCACGCGCAACCGTTCGCGCGTACCGCATCGAGCGCGGCGTTCAGCGCGTGCCAGTCCGGCGTGTCGTCGTTGGGATGGGCGGCGTAGAGCGCGTCGAGCGCCGGTGCGTCGAGCGTGGCCAGCATCGCCAGACCGGGCGTCGCGCGATGCGCCGGAATCCGGCTGCCGACGCGTATCCGGCTGACGAGCGGGGTATCGGGCGTCTCGCACAGCAGGTAGATCAGTTCGGTGCCTTCGAGCACCGCCAGATACGCGGACAAACCGGTTTTCTCGACCAGACCGGGCAAGGTCTGCCGCGCCCGCGAGGTCAGATCCGACGAACCGAGCGCGCTGGCCGCCAGCGTCAGAAACGGCATGCCGAGCCGATGCGAGCCGCCGGGCGCGACGGGTTCGATCAACCCGGCGGATTTCAGCGAGTCGAGCAGACGCATCACCGTCACGCGATTCACGTTGATCTGCCGCGCGACATCGCTGAGGTTCGCGGTCGAGCCGCCGTCCGCGATAAAGCGCAGCAGACGGAACGCGCGTTCCACTGGCGATGCGGACGCGTCGGCGGTCTTCGAAAGGTCGGATGTGTCTGTCATCTGTACGGTGTGTCGCTCAAGCCTTGTGAGCCGCGATCAGGCCAGCGGCACGGTCCACGCGTCGTAGCCGTAGACCCAGTCGGCATTGCCGCCGGTCTTCAGCCAGTTGTTGCCGCGCGAGCCGATCTGGATTTTCGCGGTGCGTTCCTGACGCGCGTCGGCATAACGCGTCAGCGCCGCGCCGAGTGCGTCCGCTGCGACGCCGTCCAGCGCGCGCGACAGGACGACCGAATCTTCGATCGCCATGCCCGCGCCTTGCGCCATGAACGGCATCATCGGATGGCATGCGTCGCCGAGCAGCGCCATGCGCTCGCCGGTCCACTTCGGCAACGGATCGCGAATATACAGTGCCGACGCGAGAACGGTGTCGCATGCGTCGAGCAACGCGCGCGCTTCCGGATGAAAGTTCGCGTACGCGCGACGCAGCGCATCGGGATCGCCGGGTGCGGTCCACGATTCGTTGGTCCAGTCGGACTGCGATGTGGTCGCGAAGATAAACACGTCGCGGCCGCGATTCAGCGGGAACGTGACGATCTGCAGATCGTCCGTCGGTCCCCACCATTTGACGAACGCGCCGAGGTCGCCGCCGCTCAGACGTTCGGCCGGCACCACCGCCCGATACGACACGATGCCGGTGAACTGCGGACGCTCGTCGCCGAACAGGAACTTGCGTACGCCCGAGTGAATGCCGTCGGCGCCGAGCAGCAGATCGAAGCCGTGCGTCGAGCCATCGGCGAGCGTGACGGTGGCCTGATCGTCCGTCTGCGCGAATTCGACGGTGCGCTTGCCGAGTTGCAATTCGTCCGGTTCGAGCGCCTGTTCGAGCGCGGCCATCACGTCCGCGCGGTGCATCGTCAATTGCGGTGCGCCGTATTTGCGTTCGGCTTCGTCCGACATCGCGAGCCGCGAGGTTTCTTCGCCGGTGTCCCACATCCGGCTGATGCGCGCGTTCGGACGGGCCGCGGTTTCGCGCAACTGCGCGCCGACGCCGAGACCGTCGAGCGCGCGAACCGCGTTCGGCGTCAGGTTGATGTCCGCGCCGACCCGCCCGAAGCGCTCCGCCTGCTCGAACACGGTGACGCGATGCCCCGTCTTGCGCAGCGC
The DNA here is from genome assembly GCF_028283785.1 of Paraburkholderia sp. GTDB lineage: Bacteria > Pseudomonadota > Gammaproteobacteria > Burkholderiales > Burkholderiaceae > Paraburkholderia. The sequence continues at coordinate 64,843 of NZ_JAPWKB010000008.1, forward strand.
GATTGCTGCCGCCAACCCACCAATCCCGCCGCCGATGATCCCGATCTTCATGCTGTCCTCGCGTTGAATCCGTTGCTGAATCGTCTAGATATGTTCAGAAATGAACACATAGAACATAAATGAACAATCATTCTGAGCGCGATTATTTTTGACAGCAAGCAAAAATCGATCGGGTGAAACCCGTGTATCCGGCCCTTGACGCGCTCGAAGCATCGAGACGAACGGCAACCTTTTTGGATTTTGGAGAGGTTGCCGCGCCACGCCGCGTCGCCAAGAATTCGCTCATCGCTCGCCATGCAGCCAGCTTGCAGCGAGCGGCGTTTTCATCATTCGAGGACACAGAACATGTTGAGTCAGGAAAAGAACGCGCTACTCACCGAGGTGGGTCCGGGCACGCCGATGGGCAACTATCTGCGCCGTTACTGGCATCCGGTGGCGGGCGTCGCCGAATTCGACACGAAGGCGGTGCGTCCGATCCGTCTGTTCGGCGAAGACCTCGTGCTGTTCAAGGATCTGAGCGGCAAATTCGGGCTCGTGCAGCGTCGTTGTCCGCATCGCAATGCCGATCTGGCGTTCGGTTTCGTCGAGCAGTGCGGTTTGCGCTGCGCGTATCACGGCTGGGAGTTCGACGCGGGCGGTCAATGCACGCATCAACCGTACGAGGAGATCGTCGATACCGACGCGCGGTTGCGCCGGAAGACGAAGATCACCGCGTACGAAGTACGCGCGAAAGCCGGCATGGTGTGGGCGTATATGGGACCGTCGCCCGCGCCGGAATTGCCGGACTGGGAGCCGTTCAATTACACGAACGGCTTCGCGCAGGTGGTGATGGCCGAGATTCCGTGCAACTGGTTCCAGTGCCAGGAAAACTCGATCGATCCGATCCATTTCGAATGGACTCACAACAACTGGACCGAGCGTCAACAAGATAGTCGCGCGGAACACGTGCCGACCCATCTGAGCACGAAGTACGAAGAGTTCGATTACGGCTTCGTCTACAAGCGGCTGCGCGCGCACGAAACCGAGCAGAACCCGATGTGGACGACCGGCCGCGTGACGCTGTGGCCGAACGCCTTTTACCTCGGGCATCACTTCGAATGGCGCATTCCGATCGACGATGAAAACACGCTGAGTCTGCTGTGGGTCTTCAACAAGGTGCCGAAGGAACAGGAGCCGTACGTGCAGTCGCAGATTCCGGCCTGGTACGGCCCGTTGCACGACGAAAACGGCGACTGGATCACCAGCCATGTCGCGAATCAGGATTTCGCGGCGTGGGTCGGGCAGGGCACGATCACCGACCGTACGCGTGAGACGCTGGGCGCAAGCGATCGCGGCATCGTGATGCTGCGCCGGCGCTTTTTCGAGGAACTCGAAGCGGTGGCGGCCGGTGCGACGCCGAAAGGCCTGATCACCGACAGCGCCGCCAACCACAACGTGTTTCTGCCGTCGGCGTGTCGCGACGCGATGCTCGACGGCATGACGCTCGCCGAGTTGAACGCGCATCCGTTGCTGGGCGCATATCTGCGCGATTTTATCGGCCAGTACGGACAGCCCGACAGCGTGCGCGACGCGTATGAAGCGGCAATTGGCCAGAAGGTGAATCGCGCGCGCTTCTTCTCCGTGCATGGCGCCCGTCACGCGGCCGCGAATGCCGATGAGCATGCCGACGCAAAGCCCGCCGCGCAGGTGGCCGAGTCGTCCTGACGGCGTGTGCCGTCGATCTATCGAGAGTCTGGAAACATGCACGAGCAAACAGGCGGCGAAGTGGTGAGCCGCGTATCGACACGCATCCGCGCGCGGGTCCGGACGATCCGCCACGAAGCGGAACGGGTGTTGAGCGTCGAACTCGTTCCCGCCGACGGCGACACGTTGCCGCGTTTCACGCCCGGCGCGCATATCGATCTGCATCTTCCGAACGGCATCACCCGCAGTTACTCGCTGGTGAATTCGCCGGATGACGTGGACCGCTATGTGATCGCGATCCTCGCCGACGCGAACAGCCGCGGCGGATCGCGTTACGTGCACGAGCAGCTGCGGTGCGGCGCGATCGTGCCGATCGGCGCGCCGCGCAACAATTTCGCGCTCGACGAAGACGCGGCATCGACCGTGCTGGTGGCGGGCGGTATCGGCATTACGCCGATGCTGTGCATGTTCCGCCGCCTGCGCGAAAAAGGCCGCGACGTGCGCTTGATCTACTGCGCACGCGACCGGTCGCAAGCCGCGTTTCTGGACGAACTCGATACGCGACGCGGCGACGTGCATCTGCATTTCGACGCCGAACACGACGGCCGTCCGTTCGATCTCGCCGCGATGCTCGCGCAGCAAGCGCCCGGCGTTCACGCGTACTGCTGCGGCCCGAACCCGATGCTGACTGCGTTCGAAATCGCGTGCGAAAACGCGGGCGTCGGCAACGTGCATATCGAACGCTTCGCGGCGAGCGCACCGCTCGCCGATGCGCAACAGGGCAGCTACACCGTCGAGCTGGCGAAGAGCGGCCGGCGTCTCGCGGTTCCAGCCGGCGCCGCGTTGCTGGACGTGTTGCTCGAAGCAGGCGTCGAGGTCGATTACAGCTGTCGCGAAGGCTTGTGCGGCGCGTGCGAGACGCGCGTGCTGGGCGGCTGTCCGGATCATCGCGACGCCGTGCTGACGCAATCCGATAAAGCCGCGAACACCGTGATGATGATCTGCGTGTCCGGCGCAAAAAGCGGCACGCTGGTGCTGGATCTTGCGTGACCCCTACTTCCCCGCAGTCACCCCTTTGAGGACATGATGGATCTCTCGAGCACAGTGAAACCCTACGACGCCGACACCGTCGCGCGCGCAGGCGAGCTGCACGACACCGCGACGCTCTCCGCGCGCATCGAACGCCTGCCGTTCACGCGCTGGCACGCGCGCGTGTTGAGCGTGGTCGGCTTCGTCCATATGACCGACGCGTTCGACGCGTTGACGATCGCCTACGTGTTACCCGTACTGATCGGTTTGTGGCATCTGTCGCCGGGCGACGCGGGCCTGCTGGTGTCGGGCGGCTACGTCGGGCAGACGATCGGCGCGCTGCTGTTCAGCGCGGCCGCCGAACGCTTCGGACGGCTGCGCGTGTTGCGCTGGCTGCTGGTGATTCTCGCGTTGGGCAGCCTCGCGTCGGCGTATGCGCCGAGCTACGCGATCTTCATCGCATTGCGGTTCTTCCAGGGCATCGGACTGGGCGGCGAGTCGCCGGTGTCGGCCACCTACATGAACGAACTGTGTCCTGCGAAGATTCGCGGCCGCCTGATCTTCATCCTGCAATCGACCTTCGCGGTCGGCAACCTGATCGCCGCCATCGCTGCGCTATGGCTGATTCCGACGTACGGCTGGCAGGTGATGTTTCTTGTCGGCGCATTGCCTGTCGTGCTGGCCGCGATCCTGCCGCGCACCGCGCCGGAGTCGCCGCGCTGGCTCGCGATCAACGGCCGCGCCGCTGAAGCGAACCGGATCGTCGAACAGATCGAGCAGTCGGTGCCGCGCGATCAATACGCGAACCTGCCGCCCGCGCGCATCGTCGAAACGCCGGTGGATCATCGCAAGGAATCGTTCCGGGCACTCTTTCAGCGCGGTTTCGTGACGCGCACGCTGGTGGTCTGGTTGATGGCGTGCTGTGGAAGCCTGACGACTTACGGCATTCTCGTGTGGTTGCCGTCGCTGTACCGGACGGTCTATCACCTGCCGCTCAACGTCGCGCTGCGCTACGGCATGCTGAGCATGATCGCGACGCTGATCGGCACGCTCGTCGGTATCTTCGTGATCGACTGGCTGGGCCGCAGGAAGACCTTCGCGCTGGCGTTTCTCGGCGCGGCGCTGCCGATGCTGTATCTGGCGTTCAGCGGCACGCGCGTACCGGCCGAACAGGTGTCGGTGCTGGCGTCGATCAGCGTGGCGCTGATCGCGATCGTCCAGTGCGGCATCTACGTGTATGCGCCCGAGGTGTATCCGACCCGGATCCGCGCACGCGGGGCCGGTGCGGCGTCGGCGGTGACGCGGGTGTCGTCGGTGATCGGGCCGGTGATCATCGGCGCGTTGCTGACGTATCTGAACGTCGAGGCGGTGTTCGGCTACTTCGCGTTCGTGTCGCTGGCGGGCGCGATCGTGATCGGCGCATTCGCGATGGAAACGCGCGGCCGGACGCTCGACGAGCTTGCGACCGGCACGACCGGCGCGACGGGCGCGCACCGCTGATCGAAGGCTCGCAAGATTCGAGGCGTCGTCTTCCCTGTCACGTGCGTGGGCACGAAAGCCTGGCGTAATATAAGTCTCCACGCATGATCAGCGCCATTCGAAAACGCAGACAGGGGAGACAGATGAGCACACGCTTGTATGACGAAGGACTCGGCAAGACCGCCGCGAATTTTGCGGCGCTGACGCCGCTCATGTTCATCGAACGCACCGCGTCGGTTTATCCGACGCGGCCCGCGATCGTCCACGGCACGCTGCGTCGCAACTGGGCGCAAACCTACGAGCGCGCACGGCGGCTCGCATCGGCGTTGCAGGCGCGCGGCATCGGCGTGGGCGATACGGTGGCGGTGATGCTGCCCAATATTCCCGAAATGGTCGAAGCGCACTTCGGCATTCCGATGCTCGGCGCGGTGCTCAATACGCTCAATACGCGACTCGACGCCAACACGCTGGCGTTCATGCTGAATCACGGCGAAGCGAAAGCGGTGCTGGTGGACCGCGAATTCTCGGCGGTCATGCGCGATGCGCTGAGTAAAGTGGACCACGCGCCGCTCGTGATCGACGTCGATGACAGCCAGTACAACGGACCGGGCGAGCGCATCGGCGAGACCGACTACGAAACGCTGCTCGACGGCGGCGATCCGTCGTTCGCGTGGTCGCCGCCGTCGGACGAATGGAATGCGATCTGCCTGAACTACACGTCGGGCACGACCGGCAATCCGAAAGGCGTCGTCTATCACCATCGCGGCGCGTACACGAATGCGCTCAGCAATATCCTCGAATGGGACATGCCGAAGCACGCGGTGTATCTGTGGACGCTGCCGATGTTCCATTGCAACGGCTGGTGTTTTCCGTGGACGGTGGCGGCGCGCGCGGGCGTCAACGTCTGTCTGCGCAAGGTCGATGCGAAGGCGATTTTCGATCTGATCCGCGATGAGCGCGTCACGCATTATTGCGGCGCGCCGATCGTGCAGAACCTGCTGGTCAACGCCCCGGACGACATCAAGACCGGCATCGCGCATCGTGTGCATGCGATGGTGGCGGGCGCGGCGCCGCCCGCCACGATGATCGAAGGGATGGAGCGGCTGGGCTTCGAGTTGACGCATGTGTACGGGCTCACCGAAGTGTACGGGCCCGCCACCGTCTGCGCGCAGCAGGCCGAGTGGCAGTCGCTCGATATCGGCGAGCGCGCGCGGCTCAATGCGCGTCAGGGCGTGCGCTATCACTTGCAGGACGCGGTGTCGGTGCGCGATCCGCTGACGATGGAACGCGTGCCCGACGACGGCGAGACCATCGGCGAGATCATGTTTCGCGGCAACATCGCGATGAAGGGCTATCTGAAGAACGCCGCGGCGACCGAGGACGCGTTTCGCGGCGGCTGGTTCCATACCGGCGATCTCGCGGTGTCGTATCCGGACGGTTACGTGCGCATCAAGGACCGCAGCAAGGACATCATCATCTCGGGCGGCGAAAACATTTCGAGCATCGAAGTGGAAGACGTGCTGTACCGTCATCCGGCGGTGCTCGCGGTGGCCGTGGTCGCGAAACCGGACGCGCGCTGGGGCGAAACGCCATGCGCGTTCGTCGAGCTGAAAGCGGGCGCGGCCGTCACCGCCGCCGATCTGATCGCGCATTGCAAGACGCATCTGGCGGGCTTCAAGGTGCCGCGCGCGATCGAATTCTGCGAGTTGCCGAAAACATCGACGGGCAAGATCCAGAAGTTCGAGCTGCGCAAACGCGCGGGTTCCGTCAACGCGATCGACGGGTGAGGCTAGTATGAGCGATGCACTGCTAATCGAGGAACACGACGCGGATGGGCTCGAAGGCGTCGTCCGGATCACGCTGAACCGGCCCGAAGCGTTCAACGCGCTATCGGAGGCGATGCTCGACGCGTTGCAGCGCTGCCTCGACGGCATCGCGGCGACGGATGCGCGGGTCGTGGTGATCGGCGGCGCGGGCCGCGCGTTTTGCGCGGGTCACGATCTCAAGGAAATGCGCGCGCAGCCGTCGCTTGCGTACTACCAGCGGTTGTTCGCGCGCTGCTCGCAGATGATGTTGACGCTTCAGCGGATGCCGCAGCCGGTGATTGCGCGGGTGCATGGCATCGCGACGGCGGCGGGGTGTCAGCTGGTGGCGATGTGCGATCTCGCGGTCGCGGCCAGCGACGCGCGGTTTGCGGTTTCAGGCGTGAATTACGGGCTGTTCTGCGCAACGCCGAGCGTGCCGCTGACGCGCAACCTGTCGCGCAAGGCGGCGTTCGAAATGCTCGTGACCGGCGATTTCATCGACGCGCAGACGGCGCAGGCACGCGGTCTCGTGAATCGCGTCGCCGCGCCCGATCAACTCGACGAAGCGACGCGCGCGCTCGCGGCCAGCATCTGCGACAAGCCGCGCGCGGCGATTGCGGCGGGCAAGGCGCTGTTTTACCGTCAACTGGAAACGGGCATCGAAGCGGCTTATCAGCAAGCCGGTCAGACGATGGCGTGCAACATGATGGACGACGCCGCGCTCGAAGGCACGCAGGCATTTATCGACAAACGCGCGCCGTCGTGGCGCAACGCGCGGGGCGACGTATCGTGACCGCCGAGCGGCGGTCAACGGCTGCCGCCGATGCGCGCTTCGCCGACGAATTCGCCGCTGTCGTTTAATATGACCGAAGTTTTAAGATTCGCTTAAGAAACGCTCACTAAGGTGAGCCCACTCCGATTTACAGATCCAACGGCCACGCTCGTTGCTTTTCTATGCCGTCGAATCCATCCAGTCAGTCCGCCGTGATCTTTTCGAGCCTGTGTTTGCAGCTTGAATAGCGGTTGTCGTCATCCGTTTTGCGTCTTCCGGACGGTTTGCCGTCTGTCACTCTCCGATCATCCACGTGCGTCTGCATGACACGCCCAGGATGTCGTCGTTTCACCCGCCGCTCCGTTTTTTCACATTCATGGCCTTCTCCGCATTCGTCGCGTCATCGACGCGCACCGGCAAAATCGTCATGCTTTGCGCGCTGAGTTCCGCGTGCGCCGCGTTGCTGTTTTCCGCGCACCACTCGACCCGCACCGCCAGTTCCGACACCGCCGCCGATGCCGTCGATGCGCCGTCCGCGCCGCTCAGCCGTGACGCCGACGCCGCGCGCGCCGCGCATCCGGTGTCATCGGTCGCGACGGCCGGTTCGGCGCCCGCAAGCGTCGCTGCGTCCGCATCGACAGCGCAACCGACCGCTCCGACCGCTCCGACCGTCAAATCGATCGACGTCAGGAGCAGCTTCAGCGAAGCCGTTCAGCGTCTCGGACTCGACGCGCAAACCACTGCCATGCTGACGCATGCGTTCTCCGGCGAGATCGATTTCCGCCACGATCTGCGGCCGGGCAGTCAGGTCAGCCTCGTCATCGATCCCGCCGGTCCCGCGAGCGCGGGATCGACGGGCGAAGCCGTCGCGCCGCTGGCGGCGCGCCGTCACCACCGGTTCGACGTCGCACGATCTGTTTCTGTACCGCAATCTGCAGGGCAAAGCGTTCTACTACACGCGTGAGGGCACCAGCACGACGCCGTCGTTTTCGCGCTATCCGCTCGCGTTTCGCCGCGTGTCGTCGAATTTCGCGCTGCGTCGGCTGGACCCGGTGACGCATCGGTGGCAGAGCCACGACGGCGTCGATCTGGCCGCGCCGACCGGCACGCCGGTGCATGCGACCGCGCGCGGCACGGTCGCGTTTATCGGTCGTCAGACGGGGTATGGACGCGTGATCGTGCTGCACAATCCGGCGCCGTATCAGACCGTGTTCGCGCATCTGTCGCGATTCGCGAAAGGACTGCATCGTGGCAGCCGCGTCAAGCGCGGTCAGGTGATCGGTTACGTGGGCTCGTCCGGTTGGGCGACTGGACCGCATCTGCATTACGAGGTGCGCGTCAATCAGGTGCCGCAAAATCCGCTGACGGTGGCACTGCCCGGCAAGTCGCCGCTCGACGGCGCGGAGCGCAAGCGTTTCGCGAAAGAAGCCGACCGGCTGACCGCGTTGCTATGAGCCTCGTGGCCGCCTTTTCCTGCGACCTGACTCGCGTCATGCCCGACTGCCGTGCTTAAATTCCAGTTCCTGTTCTGTTGCATGCTGCTGATGATGATCGTGCCCGCGATGGCGCATGCGAAGCGCGCTGCGCACAAGCCTGCGGCCACACATAAGCATGCGTCCACGCATGCGAAGCGTGTCGCCTTCAGGCCTGCGGTGCGTGCGCGGGCTGCAACGGTGATCGACATGAACACCGGCAAGACGGTATATGCGAAAAATCCCGATGCACCGATGCCGCTTGCATCGCTGACGAAGTTGCTGACCGCGATCGTCGTGCTCGATTCGAAACGCTCGTTGCACACGCCGCAGCGCGTCACCGACGCCGACGTCGATCGCCTGAAGTGGTCGCGCTCTCGCTTGCCGGTGCGCTCGCTGCTACTACGCAGCACCTTGCTGCATATCGCGTTGATGTCGTCGGAGAATCGCGCGGCGTTTGCGCTGAGCCGCGATTATTCCGGTGGCCGCGCGGGTTTCGTCGCAGCGATGAATCGCACCGCGCATCGCCTGCATATGTCGCGCAGTCACTTCGTCGATCCGACCGGACTGTCGCCGCACAATGTCTCGACCGCGCGCGATCTGACGCGCCTCGCGCGCGCCGCGTATCGCTATCCGCAGATTCGTCAGTATTCGACCGGGCATCAGAAACTGGTGCTCGGCGGCGGCGGGCCGCTGATCTATCGCAACACCGATCCGCTGGTGTATCGCGCGTCGTGGCAGGTGGGCTTGCAAAAAACCGGCTTCACCAACGAAGCCGGTCATTGCCTGATCGTGGTGACGCCGGTTCACGGGCATCGTATGTTGATCGTGCTGCTCGGCGATCCGGACGCGCAGTCGCACGTTCAGGATGCAGTCGATTTGCGGCGCTGGCTGATGGTCGCGCTGCACCATCCGGCGGCGCGCGCCCATCGCGCCGCGCATTGATCGCGGCGGCTGGACAAACATGGCGGCTGGACCACCGGCGTCGCCGATGGCCCGGCCGCGTCGGCGCTTACTGGCCGAGTTGACGCAGCGGCTTGCCCGCCATCAGGTTCCGCTCGATCTGTTCGAGCGACACGTCCTTCGTTTCCGGCACGATCCAGAACGTCATCAGCAGGAACGCGGCGTTAAGCACCGCATAGAGCCAGAAAGTCTGCGCATGGCCCAACGTGTTGAGCAGCGTCAGGAAGGTTGCGCCTGCAATCGTATTGGCCACCCAGTTCACGAAGGTCGATACCGCGATACCGAAATCGCGGCCTTTGATGGGTTGAATCTCCGCGCAGAGAATCCAGATCATCGGACCGGCTGACATCGCGAAACCGGCGATAAAGATCATCAGTGCGGCGACCGCCGCATATTGATGCGCAGGCGTCGTAATGCCGATGTGCATCAGCATCCCGAGCGACGCGAGCGCGGCCGCCATCACGGTAAAGCCGGTATAGAGAATCGGCTTGCGGCCCCAACGGTCCACGAGGCCGATCGCGATAAAGGTCGCCGCCACGTTGACGATGCCGACGATCACCGTGCCCCACAACTGGTCGTGTGCGCTGCCGTAACCCGCAAGACCGAAAATGCGCGGCGCGTAGTACATCACCACGTTGATGCCGGTCAGTTGCTGCGCGATTTGCAGCAGCACGCCGAGCAGCACCGAGCGCCGGAAATTCCGGTTGCTGCGGAACAGTCCCCAGCCTTCGAATTCGACCTTCAACTGATCGTCGATTTCGCGCATCTCGGTCTGGATCGCCTTTTCGTCGCCGCGCAAACGGTTCAGCACCGCTTGCGCTTCATCGCGACGTCCGACGCTCATCAGCCAACGCGGGCTGCGCGGCAGGAACACGAGGCCGATCAGCATCGCGATCGCCGGGAACGCGATCACGCCGAGCATCCAGCGCCAGTCGCCCTTGCCGCTGAACGCCGTGTTCGACAGAAACGCCGCGAGAATCCCGACCGTCACCATCAGTTGATGCAGCGAGATCAACGCGCCGCGCATCTTGCGCGGTGCGATTTCCGACAGATACAGCGGCGCGGTGAACGACGCGATACCGACCGCGAGACCGAGCAGCACGCGACCGCCGATCAGCATGGCCGGGTCGATCGCGAACGCGCAGACCGCGGATGCGCACGCGAACAACGCAGCGCCGATCATCAGCGAAAGCTTGCGGCCGATGGCGCGTGCCATCCAGCCCGAACCGAGCGCGCCGATCGCGGCGCCGACCATCATCGAGCTGACGATCCACTCCTGCATCTGGTCGCCAACCTGAAAATGCCGGGCGATAAACGGCAATGCGCCGGAGATCACGCCGATGTCGAGGCCGAACAGCAAGCCGGCCAATGCGGCAATCGCGCTGGTCAGCACGATATGAAACGGACGATGCGCGGGAGCACCGCCGTGCGCGATGGGGTGATGTGTCGTTGACATGTTTTCCTTCTGTCTTCCTTCCTGTTAGACCGGTGAAATGGCGGTTTTTTTACGTTTTCATTTCGGTCCGTGGCCGCCTGATGCGCAGGCGGGGAAGCAGTTGGCGTGCCTGAGCCGATCACACGCGCCACATCACGCATAACAGGCAACGTGCCGCGCGCGTCCGGGACGATCGCCGCGCCAAACGAAAACAGGGGAGCCGTTGCAAACGGCTCCCCTGTCGGGCGTCGCGATCGTCGCGACGGCGGCTTAGAACTGCAACGTCGCGCTGGCCACGGCGGTGCGGGTCGGTGACGGGCTCACGAACGAGCCCCACGCGGTGGTCCAGTAGCGGCGGTTCAACAGGTTGTTGATGCCGGCGCGCAAGGTCACGTCCTTACCGCCGATACGCGTTTCGTATTTGCCGCTCAGGTCGTAGGTCACATACGACGGCACGAATAGCGTGTTGGCGGCATTGACGGCCATGTCGCTGACATAGCGGCCGCCGAAGGCCAGCGTCAGGCGACGCATGAACGAGGGGTTGTATTCGACGCGGCCCGTGACAGTCCAGCGCGGCGCACCGTAGATGCGCTTGCCTTCGATCGACGCGTCGTCGATATCGACGGCCTTGGTGTCGAGCCACATCACGCCGCCCATCACGCGCCAGTCGCTTGCCAGTTGCAGCCAGCCGCTCGCATCGACGCCGGTGTAGCGCTTGGTGCCGTCCTGCACGAAGACCCGGTTCGAGTTCGTGTAGTAGTAGCCCTGATCGACGCGGAACAGCGCGACATTGGCGCCCCACTTGCGGTGATCCGTCTTGAAGCCGATCTCATACTGCTTGCTGCGCAGCGGACCGAACGTGGCCGGATAGTTGACGTCCGTGTTCGATGCCGAACCGCCTTGCTCCAGCGATTGCACGTAGCTCGCGTACAGCGTCGAGTTCGCGTCGGTCTTGTACATCAACGCGATGGTCGGCGTGACCGGGCTCGCGCTGTACTGCTGCATCGTGCCGCCGGTCGTGTCGTATTGCCACTGACGGAATTGCGTATAGCGCAGGCCCAGCAGCGCCGAAATGCGCGGGGTGAACTGCACGGTGTCGCTTGCATAGACGGATGCCTGGGTCGTGCGCGATTCACGGTACAGGTTCTCGCCGATATACACGTCGCCGTTGCTCAGCAAGGTGCTGCTGTAGATGTTGCCGGTGCCCAGCGCGTAGCCGTCGTTCCAGCCGGTGCTGTTGTCGTAATCGACGGATTGCGACTGGTAACCCACGCCGAACACGAGGTCGTGCTTGATGCTGCCCGTGTTGAACTTGCCTTCCACCATTGCATCGACGTTCTGGTAGAAGTAGCGCGTCAACGCCGCGTACAGCGTGTTCGAATAGTCGCCAGCGTCGTTGTTGACGTAGACCAGGCTATCCGAGTTGGTTCGGTTTTCCTTCGCGAAACGGTACTTCAGGCTGGCATGCCAGTTCTCCGACAACCGGTAGTCCAGACCGGTGCCGAACGACGCCATTTCCACCTGATAGTAGTTCTGCGGCTGCGCGAGGTCATGCGTGACGCGGCTCACGTCCGGAAGACTGTCGGTGCCGAACATCAGGCCGAACAGCGTGCCGGTCTGCTTGCGCTTCGTATAGAACGCGTCCATCGTCCACGTCAGATCCGGCGTGATGCGGAAGTCGAGTGCCGCCGACGCCACCTTGCGGCGCAGATAGCTGTTCGCTTCGGCCGTGTTGCCTTGTTCGTTGACGAGGTTGAAGCGATATCCGAAGCGGTCGTCGTTGCCGAAACGGCCGCCGACGTCGAGTTTCTCGCTGAACACGCCGGCCGACTGATAGCCCACGGAAATGCTCCGATACGGCGTATCGGTCGGGCGCTTGAGCACGTAGTTGACGATCCCGCCCGGCGCGCCGAAGCCGTACATGAAGCCCGACAGACCCTTCAGGAGTTCGACCTGTTCGAACGGTTCGAGCGCGAGGTCGGTGTCCCACGACGGGAAGCTCTGACCGTCCACCTTGATGCTGTTCAGCGTATCGATCGGCATGCCGCGCACGTTGAACGCCGAGTTTTCGGCGACGGCGTTATTGCTGGTGATCGACACGGCCGGATCGTACTGGAACAGATCGTTGGCGGTGTTCGCCATCAGATCCTGCGCTTCGTCGCTCGACACGACATGCGTCGAGAATGGCGTATCGACCTGCTTGTGCGTGCCGAGTGCGCCTGCTGTGATCTTGTCGGCTTGCGGCACGGCGGCGTCGCCGCTCGCCTTCACGGTGACGGTCGGCAGGACGGGCGCGTCGGTGGTCGTTTCCTGCGCGCAGACGTGCGACGACAACGTCGACAGCGAAAGGCCGGCGCTCGCCAGCAGTGCAGCACTCAGAAGGGATCGGCGGTGACCGACACGGCGGGAAAGGGATGCACGTCGAACAGGCGTTGATGTCTTCATCGTTGTTATGAGTTGGCTCGGACGCACGCCGTGACAGGCTTACGTCGAATTTCGATAAATTTCGCCGTGTATCGTATTGCAAATGATTCGCAACTGCAATCGTAAGAGGTGCGATCGATGCAGTAATCTGCGTAAATATCAGGTATGTGTGGTTTTTAGATGCACAGTTGCGGCATTACGCCAACGATGCGCTTGCCGGGACCGGCAGAACCATGCAAAGGGGTAGAAGCCGGACGCGTCGATGCGCGCGGACCGAAGCGGCCCGCGGCTACGAGAGGATGCAGGTGTCGTTGTCGATGTCCGCTTCGAGCGTGGGCCACACCACGTCTTCGAACGCTTCGGGCGGCACCGGTTCGGAATACAGAAAGCCTTGCGCAAAATCGCAACCCACGCCGATCAGAAAATCGCGTTGTTCGATTGTTTCGACGCCTTCGGCGATCACCCTCAAGCCGAGTTTGTGCGCAAGCACGACCATCGCTTCGCACAGCGCCTGATTGTTTTCATCGAAGGCGAGGTTCTGAACGAACGAGCGATCGATCTTCAGATAATCGATATCGAAGCGTTTCAGATACGCGAGCGACGAATAGCCGGTGCCGAAGTCGTCGATGGAAATACGGATTCCCGCGTCGCGGAACGTCAGCAACTGGCCCGTCACTTTCGACTCGGCATGCAGCAGCAAGCCTTCGGTGATCTCGACCGCCACGCTTTGTCCCGGCAAGCCCTGCTGCGCCAGATAGTCGGGCCACTGCACGCACACGAGATTGTCCTGGCGGATCTGCACCGGCGACACGTTGACGCTGATCTGGAACGACGGATGGAACCGGCTGCGCCATCGCCGCGCCTGCTGCACGGCCTGTCTGAACACCCAGTCGCCGATCGGCACGATCAGACCGGTGTCTTCGGCCAGCGGAATAAAGTCGAGCGGACTGATCGTGCCGCGCTCCGGATGCAGCCAGCGGATCAACGCCTCGGCCTTGTAAATCTCGCCGCTCTTCAGATCGACGATCGGCTGGTAATAGACCTGAAACTGGTTGCCGGGCAGTGCGGCGCGCAGATCGCTGGTCAGGCGCAGACGCCTTTCGGCGGCGACCTGAAGATCGGGCGTGAAGTAGCTGAAGCGGTTGCGTCCGGCGTTTTTCGCCGCGTACATCGCCTGGTCCGCGTTCTTGAACAGCACGTCGAGTTCGCGTGCATCGTCCGGATACAGCGTCACGCCGACGCTCGCCGAAATGAACGCTTCGTCCGCGCCGAACTGGAACGGCTCGGCCAGCGTCTCGATGATCTGCTTCGCGATCCGCTCGATACTGTCGGCGTCGTCGAGATTGGGCAGGATCACGGTGAATTCGTCGCCGCCGAGCCGCGCGACCGTGTCCGATTCCCGCACGCACGACGTGATGCGCCGGGCCGCCTCGATCAGCAGCACGTCGCCGGTATCGTGGCCGAGCGAGTCGTTGACTTCCTTGAAGCGGTCCAGGTCGATCAGCATCAGCGCCATCCGTCGTCCGGAACGCCGCGAAATCCGCGCTTCCTGATCCAGACGGTCATGGAACATCTGCCGGTTCGGCAAGTGGGTCAGCGCATCGAAATTGGCCTGCTTCCAGATGGTCGCCTCGAAGGCCATCCGCTCGGAGATATCGCGACCCACCGCCAGCACCGATTTCACCGTACCCGACGGATCGATCTCCGGCGTCAGGCGAATATGCGTGCACTGCTCCTTGCCATCGTGACCGAACGATTTCAGCTCGAATTGCGCGCTCTTTCCGCTCGTCATCGTTTCGCTGATCTTGCTTTCGTAGATCAGCGCATTCGGGCCGCCGGGAATCTCCGACGGCCGCTTGCCGAGCGAGTCGCCGAGGCTGCGCCCGACCGCGACGCAGAACGCCGGATTCGCATAGATGCGCTGCGCGTTGCGGTCGTAGCGGGTAATCGTGTCCGGCGAATTGTCGATCAACGTGCGCGATTCCTGCTCGCGCGTGACCAGTTCCGCCGTCCGCTTGACGATGGTCTGTTCGAGCGACGCGTTGATCTCGTTGATCTTCTGGATCTTCTGCTGGATCGCGCCGCGCATGCGTTCGAAATGCAGCGCGAGACGGCCGAGTTCATCCAGGCCGTCGGGTGCGGCGAGCGTCTGATGGTCGGGGTCGGTGTCGTCCTGCGCGCCCGCATCGTTGCCGGTGTCGTGCATCTTGCGCACCAGTTCCTTGAGCGGCGCGGAAATGCTGTGCGCGATGAAATACGCGAGGAAAATCGACAGCAGAAACACCGAAATGCCGACCAGCACGATCTGGTCGCGCACCGACTGCGCCTCCGCCGTCAGCTTCTTTTCAGGAATCGTGCTGACGACGCACCACGTCGTGCCGGGAATCCGCGTATAGGCCGCGAAGAAACGTTCGCCGCGCCGGTTGTCGAACGCGACGAAGCCGTTCTGGCGACCGGGCTGCCGGTCGCGCGCGATGCTGGCGCTCAGGCCGGGTTCGGCGGTGTTGGCGGCGCCGTCGTCGGCGCGCACGATCAGCTTGTCGTTGCTGGCGTCGAGCACGTAGATTTCGGTGCCGCTGCCGAGCGCGACATCGTTGAAGATCGACGAGAAATGTTCGGGGCGAATCACCAGCACCAGACTGCCGATCTGCTGGTTGCTGCTCTTGCCGATGATCGCCCGCACCATCCCGAGGTCTTCCTCGCCGACACCGTTGTCGTAGCTGCCCCAGTACGGACGTCCATTGCGATCGGGCGCCTGCCGGATCAGCAGCGTCACGCCTTGCGTCAGTTGCGCGAACGACTGCGTATCCATGATCCGGTTGTTCTTGTCGAGCAGGTATTTCTGATTGACGAAGTCGATCGATCCGTAGTGTTCGAGCAGCAGCCGCGTCATATCGAGGCGCGCTTCGCTCTGCTCGCTCGCATTGCCGCTGACGACCCGCGTCAACGCGCCCTGCACGCGATCGGACAGCACCAGCCGGTTGCTTTCCGTCTCGATCTCTTCCATCCGCAGCAACACGTTGCGCGACACCTGCTTGACCACTTCCTTCGAGAAGATCTCCGCCTTCTCCTTGATCGCCGCCGTGGATTCGACATAGGAGATATAGCCCGACAGCAGGATCGGGAGCAGCGACAGCAGGATGAACGCGGTAATCAGCCGGTAACGGATCTCCACCCGACGCAACAGATCCAGCGACAGGAATTCGAACGCGCGTTGCAACGAACCGATGATTGAGCTCATTTGTAGTGCATCTTCGCTTCGTTCTTGACCGATGCATCGAGCAGCGCGGCGGCCCGCTTCGGCGTGATCTTTCTGTGCAGCACGTCCAGCATCAGACGATGCAGCTGCTCGATCGAATTCGACGGCAACACCGAGTAATACGGACTCGACGTGAGCGGATAGGTGCTGACCATCGCGGTGTAATCGGCGATCTTCGCGTTGCCGACCATGTTCGGCGCGACATGCGTGAACGGCGGAATGTTCTGGCGTTTTCGCTGGAGAATCGCAAAGCCGTCGCCCGCGATAAATTCGAGGAAGCGCATCGCGGCGGCCTTGTTGGGCGTCTCGCCGACCGCGAAGCCGGTTTCGCTGCCGAGCACCGGCACCACGCGTTTGCCGGGCGCGTTCCACGGCGGAATGAACACGCCGACGTCGAACGGATTGTCGTGCAGCAGCAGACCGGCGGCCCAGCTGCCGTGGAAGGCCATCGCCACGCGGCCTTCCTTGAACAGCCGGATGCCCTGGTCGTAGTCGGTGGCCATGAAGCCGTCCTGCACGTAGCCGCGATCGGCGATCAGCGCGATTCTCGCGAAGATGTCGGCGACTTGCGGCGTGTTCAGGTCGAGCGTGCCGTCGGCCATCTTCCGCTTCCAGTCCGGATCGCGCGCGACCACGTTGTTCGCGAATCCGAAGCTGAACGGGCCGTTGCCGAGCATGTTCGGAAAGCCGCCGTTCCACATGATCGGCGTGAAGCCCGCGCGCTTGAGGCGCTCGCAGACCGCGAGAAATTCGTCGAAGTTAGTGGGCAGCGACGTGATGCCCGCCTTCGCGAACATGTTCTCGTTGTAGTAGATCAGCGTCGTGGCGACGCCGCCGGAAATGCCGAAGTGCTTCGCACGACGGCTGGTCCAGTCGTCCTTCAGCGGATCGAGCATGGCGTTCCACGCAGCCGTGTCGCCGACATTCGCGAGCAAGCCCTGATCGGCCAGTTCGGCCGAATACGCGTTCGGATTCACGCTCATCAGATCGGGCAGATTGCCGGACGCGACGCGCGGCTTGATATTTTCCTCGACCGAATTGCCGATCATGAACTGCACGTTCACGCGGATATCCGGATTGCGGCGGGTGAATTCGGCGGCGATCTGAAGCATCTGCTCGGGCCAGTCCGGCGCCCAGATCAACGCGGTGATGGTGGTTTTGGACGGCGCGGCAACGCGCGGCGTTTCGTGCCGGCCGCACCCGGCCAGCGACATCAGAACGAGGCCGATCAAACCGTACAGCAGGGAAGCAAACTCGAATCGTCGCACTTGCGGTTCACTTTGTGTTTCGGGATGGATCGGCCTGAACGACAGGCGTGATGCAACGAATCTCGATCGTGCCAGGGGTCCGCTGCGCCGCTCCGGGAGAAAGCCGGGCGCCCCGCACAGACGCCGCGCTCATCAGCGGCGTTCTCGCACATCCGTATGAAATCGTTTTCCTGGCGATTGCAGCCGCCCCAGCGATGGATTCCTGACGAAATCCGATCGGGATACTGACGGTAGAGGCGCAGCAAACAGGCGTCGAATGGGGCATGACGTCGGAAAAGGCGAATCGAACGGGGCAGCGATTAGACAGCATATCGGCAGCCGGCGTCAAACCTTTAGCGGGGACAGAAGGCGGGGATGAAAGCGGTGACGGTCGCGGCGCATCGTTTATTTTTTTGCGGGCGCTTTTTTCTTCGATTTTCCCTGATTGAACGCGATCGCGGCGCGGATCAGCGTCTTGAGCGCGGGCGCGTCGATGGTGTCGCCCTCGAAAAAATCGATGGCGCGTCTGGCGTTGCCTTCGAGGCCCGCGTTGAACAGCGTGTCGGGATCGGGCAGGCTCGCGCCGTACATGAAGGTCAGCTTGACCTTGCCTTTATGGGCATTGGCGACCGCGATGATGCCGTCGCGCGACCACACCGGGCTGCCCATCCATTTCCACTCCTCGACGATCTCCGGGTCGGCCGCGAGGACGACCTTGCGGAGTTCGGCGAAGGTGTCGCCACGCCAGTCGGCGATGCCGGCGATCAGTGCGTCGATCTGTTCCGATGCATTCATAAGGTCTCCGTGCTTCGCGTGGCGGCGCGGCTGTCTACCCGCGCCGTAGCGATAACGTAGCGAAACGCCGGAAGCCTGTCCACGACGCGCGCGTCGGGTTCACCGCCCGAGACCGCTGGCCGCGATCTGCTGCTCCACGTACTGCGCGAACAGGGTGTGCAGATGCGTGGTCGGATGAAGTTCGTCGGCGAACATATAGGTCTGATCCGCGTTGGCCGTCACATACGTGGCGGGCGAGCACAGCAACGCGGTCTGCTTGGGCGTCTTGTTCGGATCGCACGCGATAGCGGTATTCGACACGCTGAAACCGTTGGTCTGATAGTTCGCGATGATCTGGGTCAGCCACGTGTAGGCGTCGATCTGGATGACTTTGCCCTGCACGCCGACGGTCTGTAACGCCGTGTTCAGGTCGTCGTTGAAAAGCTGCGACAGCTGGGTCAGATTGGCGCCGCCATCGGACGCGGCGAGGCCGGTCGGCGACAGCCCGATATTCGGCAGGTTGACGACTACGACATGCGTCGCGCCGTTCGTCACGATCTGCGCGACGATCTGCGCGAGCGTACTGGCAGCGGACTGCACCGTGGATGCCGCGGCCGGCAGCGCGCCCGCACGCAGCACGTCGTTCGCGCCCGCCCAGACCAGCACCAGTTGACCCGCGTTGAAACTGCCGTGCGTGTTCAGATAGCTCGTCACCTGCTGATTGACCGGCATTTCGATATCGCCGATTACATCGGTCAGGAAATCGTTCAGGTCCGCCGCGGTCGCCACGGTGGCACCGCCTTCCGCGTAGCCGAACCCGCTTTGCGCGGTGAGTTTCTGATTGATGTCGATGGTGTATGCGGCCGTGAGCGTGTCGCCGTAATACTGCGCGACGTCCTGCGTCCACACCTGGCCGGGATTGGTCGTAAAGCGTCCGCCGCCCACCGCGCTGGCAATCGGCGCGTAGGTGCCGACGTCGGACAGGCTGTCGCCGAACGACACGACTTGCAACTGGACGCCGCCCGCTGGTGTCGTCGCGCTGCTGCTTCCGCTGCCCGTGCTGCTGTCGTTCGAGCCGCCGCCGCCGCACGCGCCCAGCAATGAAATCAAAGTGGCAAAAATTGCAGTGCGTACCGTATCGTGGATTGCTCGCATCGCTCCTCCTCGCTAACCGGGTGGGCCGCCGCTACGCGGGTGTTGCGGGCATTGCGCGATTCGCTCGCCCGTTCGACATCTCGATGTAGCAAAAATTGTGCTTCGGGCCGGGAGGGTTGTCGTGACCGGTAAAACGCGCGGAATCGCTACAATTGTGCAGATGATTCCTTTCTTCGACGCCACCTTGTGCAAGACATGCTGACTTCCTGGTTCTGGAGCGGCGAGACGATCCGCAGCCGACGCGTCGGTGACGTCGTGTTGTCCGGCACGGTGGATATTCCTGCGCCGCCCGCACGGCTGCTCGCCGACTGGCAACGCGAGATCGCGTCGAACATCGTGCTCGAACCCGGCGACGTCGAGCAGATGCCGCTGGCGCGTGCGCGAATGCGCTGGCCCGACTACCCGCGCTGCGTGCAGGCCGTGTCCGGCTGGACGGCCGCGCTCGGTTTGCCCGACGTGCTCGCCCGCAGCGACGTCGCGCTGATGGCGTGCCGTGGCGCGCGGTATCACCACGACGGCGCACAATATGGCGGCGCGGCGTTCTGCAATCTGTTTGTCAGCGAAGACGTCGGGCTCGACGTGCATTTCGCCGCCACCGGCCATCGCATTCCGTTGACGCGCGGCACGGTGATGATCTTCGATACCGGCCAGCCTCATGGCGTGATCCGGCGCGGCAGCAGCGGTTTCGACGCGTCCCACTTCGTGACCGGGCAGGACTGGAGCCAGATTTTCCTGACTTGGGAATTACCCATCGAAGCTCCGTCGATTGCGCGCGCGCTCGGCGTCGCATTCGACGTCGCCGCTTCGACTGCGACTGCTGCGCGGCCGGACGACGAACAGGTGTGGCTCGACGGCGTCGAGGTGAGCGTCTGTCCGCAATCGGGACGATGGCTGCCGGCCGCATGAGCGGCGGCCGCGCGCCTGCGCGCGCTCAGTGACGATTAAGATGTGAGTTCGCCCTTGACCCTATCCGCATATGACTACGCTGACCAATCGCCCCTATACCGCGCTCCTCGTCATCGACCTTCAGAACGCCGTCGTCGCGAATGCGTATCGCCGTGACGCGGTGCTCGATACCGTCGGTGTGCTGGTCGGGAAGGCGCGCGATGCGCAGGTGCCGGTCATCTGGATTCGCCATTCCGACGAAGAACTGCAAGCGGGTAGCGACGCGTGGCAGATCGTCGATGCGCTGTCGCCAGCGCCGGGCGAACCGATCGTCGAAAAGCATTATCGCGATGCATTCGAAGCGACCGATCTCGAACAGGTGTTATCGACGCTCGGTGTCGGCAAACTGATCGTGACCGGCGCGCAAACGGACATGTGCATTCGCTCGACCTTGCACGGCGCGCTCGTGCGTGGCTACGACGCGCTGCTGGTCGGCGACGCGCACACCACCGAAGACATGACGCCGTGGGGAGCGCCGCCGCCTGACGGCGTGATCGCCCACACCAATCTCTACTGGCGCAATCAGCGCGCGCCGGGCCGCGTCGGTGGCGTCGCCGCCAGCGCGGAGATCGTTTTCACGCGCGACGCGTAACGGCGGCGCGCGTCCGTCCGGTCAGTTCGACATGCCGGACATCCCTTGCATGCTGGCCATGCCCGATGCATTTCTCACCGCGCAGGTCGCATCGACGCGCGCGCCGTCGCTGAATTCGAAGGTCATCGGGATGCTCGATCCGACCTTCAGCGGTTTCACCGGTTGCTCCAGCATCAGGTGATAGCCGCCCGGCGCAAACGCGAGCGGCGCGTGGGCCGGCACCGTGACCTTGTCGAGCATCACCATCTTCGACGTGCTGCCGTTGCTCTGCGTCTGGTGCAGCATCGCCATGCCGAAGGCTTTCGTCGATACGCCGTCGAGATCGACGGGTTTGTCACCCGTGTTCATCAGCTTGAAGTAGCCGCCCGACGGGACATCGCCGGGCATCGAGCGGATCCAGCAGTCGGAGACTTTGACGGTGGCGGCCGGAGCCGCGAACGCGACGAGCGACGCGGCACACAGCGGAAGCGCGACGGCGAGGTTTCGGATGATGCGAGTCATGGTTTTCCTTTGCAATGCTGACGCAGGGTGTTCCCTGCGGATGCGGTCGGCAAGCCGCCGCGTGGATCATCGAATCGGGCAATGCCGTTGTCGGCATGACGGTCGGACACGGCCGGATCGTGGAGAACGTGAATCGGCAATGCGCATCGCGTAAGCGCGACGGCGCACGAAACGCCGGTGCGGCGTCACGATGCGATTGCGGACGGGATCAGGACACGCGCGGCGGCGCTCGTGGACGACCGGAAGGAAAGGTGGCGGACGGCACGTGACGCGTCGAAAGCGCGGCCACGCCGACGAGCGACGCGAGCAGCAGCGCCGGCAATAGCGTAGTCGGCAACGTTGGGACCACGCCGTGATCGGCGAGCAGGCCGCAATACGCGCATGCCGCGAGGCGTTCGGCGTGCGAGTGATCGATGCCGCCGGACGGCGATTGCGCCGTCGAACAGAGCGCGGATTCGGTGTCGCCGACGCGATGCGCCGCGACGACCAGCTGGCTCACGACAGGCGCGAGCACGATCAGCCCCATGGCGACGAGGCCAAGCCATGCGATCAGATACTTGCGCGCGCCGATGGACATGAGGTTCGATGGAAAGTGCGGCGTCAGTCTATCACCCGACGCGTCGCGGCTTCATCGTGGCCGGCTAGACGTGCACGTGATCGTGCTGCTCGGCACCGTCGCCATGATGATGCCGTGCGCGTTCGATCGACACCGGGATCGTGTGGAGATGCGCGAAGCGCACGCCACGCTGGCTCGCGACGCTGTCGGCGAAGGCGGTGACATCGGCGGCGCGTCCGCGCAACACCGACGATTCGAGCAGGCTGTCGTGATCGAGATGCACGCGCATGCTGGCCACCGCCAGATCGTGGCGGTCGTGATGCGCCTGCGTGATCCGCCGCGCAAGTTCGCGCGTTGCGTGATCGTAGACATAGGTGAGTGTCGCCACGCACTGCTCGCCGGCATCGCCCGCCGGTTCGCGCGCCTGGCTTTCGCGAACCAGGTCCCGGAACGCTTCCGAACGGCTCGAATAGCCGCGCGCCTCGACCATCGCGTCCACGGTGGCAAGCAGGTCTTCGTCTATCGTGATGGTGATGCGCTGCATGATCTCTCCGACGGTGTGCGATCCGATGTTAGCGCATCAAATTCCAGTGTGACGATTTTTGAAAACAGTATGATTATGGTCACCCATGAATCCGGCGATGCTTCCGTCGCCGGCGTGCGTCTTCATCTACGACGGAGCATCGATGGCCAATCTTGTGAAAGCATTGTTCGGTGACGAACAGGGCAATCTCCGTCAGAAAATCGGCGGCCTTTACCTGCTGTTGATCGCCTTCAATGTCGGCGCATGGATCTGGGCATTCGTCGCGTTTCATCATTATCCGCTGCTGATGGGAACGAGCCTGCTGGCGTACTCGTTCGGTTTGCGGCATGCGGTGGACGCCGACCATATCGCCGCGATCGACAACGCCACGCGCAAGCTGATGCAGGAAGGCAAACGGCCGATCACCGTCGGTCTGATGTTCTCGCTCGGACACTCGACGATCGTCGTGCTCGCGTCGGTGGGCATCGCCGCGACGGCGATGGCGCTGCAAACGAAAATGGCGGGCTTCCGTGAGATCGGCGGCCTGATCGGCACGCTGGTTTCTACCTTCTTCCTGTTCGCGATCGCGCTGTTGAACCTCGTGATCCTGCGCTCGGTGATCCGCGCGTTCCGGCGGGTGCGCCGCGGCGAACCGTATATCGAGGAAGATTTCGACATGTTGCTCGCCGATCGCGGTTTTCTGGCACGTATTTTCCGTCCGCTGTTCGGCCTGATCACGAAAAGCTGGCACATGTACCTGCTGGGTTTCCTGTTCGGACTGGGTTTCGATACCGCGACGGAGGTCGGCTTGCTCGGAATCTCGGCGGCGGGCGCGGCGCAAGGCATGCCGATCTGGTCGATCCTCGTGTTTCCGGTGCTGTTCACCGCAGGCATGACGCTGATCGACACGACCGACAGCATCCTGATGCTCGGCGCCTACGGCTGGGCGTTCGTGAAACCGATCCGCAAGCTCTACTACAACATCACGATCACGACGATCTCGGTCGTGGTGGCGTTGCTGGTCGGGAGTATCGAAGGGCTGGGTTTGCTGGTCGACAAACTGCAACTGAGCGGCGGCGTCTGGGATGCGATCGGTCGCCTGAACGACAACTTCGGCATGATCGGTTATGTGATCGTCGGTGTGTTCGTGGTCAGCTGGCTGGTGTCGGCCGCCGTCTACCGGTGGCAACGCTTCGACGAACTCGAGGTGGGTTCGAGCCAGGTCTGACCGACTCCCGGCGGGTGTAGCTTCCCGGTTTCGATCCCGGTTCGATCCGCCACCCTGCGTGCCGCGCGTCAGCGTCGCGGCTTCGCCGTACTCCAGTCCGATTCCCGCGCCAGTTCGACGAACGCGGTGAGATAGTCGATCGTCGCGTCGGTCTCGCGCGTGCCGAGAAAAATCTGCTTGGCCACCCCTTTCCTGCCGAGCTTCAACGGCGTCAACGGCATCACGCCCGCATACTCTTCGGCCAGCCAGCGCGGCAACGCCGCGACACCTCTGCCGCTCGCCACCATCTGCAACATGATGTCGGTCGTCTCGATGACCTTGTGCCGTCGTGGCACGACGTTGGCCGGCGTCAGGAACTGGTTGTAGATGTCGAGCCGGTCGGTTTCGACCGGATAGGTGATCAATACCTCGGACGACAACTGCTCCGGCACGACGTACGCGAGCCCCGCGAGCGGATGGTCGTCGGCGACGACGAGCACCTGCTCGTAGTCGAATACCGGCTCGAAGCACAGGCCCGGTTTCTTCAGCGGGTCCGGCGTGACCAGCACGTCGATGTCGTAGCCGAACAGCGCGCCGATCCCGCCGAACTGAAACTTCTGTTTGACGTCCACATCGACGTCCGGCCATGCTTTCAGATAAGGCGCGACCACCTTCAGCAACCACTGGTAGCACGGATGGCATTCCATGCCGATCCGCAACGTGCCGCGCTGCCCTTGCGCATACTGCTTCATGCGCTCTTCGGCGTGTTCGAATTGCGGCAGCATCCGGTTCGCGAGCCTCAGCAGATACTGGCCCGCCTGCGTGAGCCGCATCGACCGGCCTTCGCGATCCCAGACCGGCGTGCCCAACTGCTGCTCCAGCTTTTTCACGGTATGGCTCAACGCCGATTGCGTGAGATTCAGTACGTTCGCCGCACCCGTGAGCGACCCTTGCCGCTCCACTTCCCTGATGACGATCAGATGCATCCGTTCAAGCACGCGTCACTCCATGAAAGAAACTAATCGATATATGAAATAAAGCCATTTTATTTCATGATCAGAAAATTCTATCATCGCGTCCAGTTATTTACTGAACGACGGAAACGACATGGTCACGACGCACAATCTGGGTTTTCCGCGCATCGGCGCACGACGCGAGTTGAAGTTCGCACTTGAAACCTACTGGAAGGGCCAGTCGTCGCGCGACGAACTGAAGACGCTCGGCGCACAGCTGCGCGCGCGCCATTGGGACGACCAGCAAGCGCTCGATCACGTGCCGGTCGGCGATTTCGCGTTTTACGACCAGGTGCTCGACATGAGCTTCACGCTGGGCAATCTGCCGGAGCGTGTGCGCGGCTTTCACGGTGACGCGCTGGACAACTATTTCCGCGTGGCGCGGGGCCGCTCGGCCCAGGGTGCGGACGATCACGGTCAGTGCTGCGGCGGCGTGGCAGCGGGCGAGATGACCAAGTGGTTCGATACCAACTATCACTACATCGTCCCGGAGTTCGACGCGAAGACGCGGTTCTCGCTCGATCCGTCGCGTCTGGTCGAGCAGATTCGCGAAGCGCAAGCGCGCGGCGTCAAGGCAAAGCCGGTGATCATCGGTCCGGTTACGTATTTGTGGCTCGGCAAGGCGAAGGACGATTCGGACCGGCTCGCGCTGTTGCCGCGTCTGTTGCCCGTGTATGCCGCGCTGCTCGACTACTTCACCGCGCAAGGCATCGAGTGGGTGCAGATCGATGAACCCGCGCTCGTGACCGAACTCGATCCGGCATGGCGCGAAGCCTTCGTCACCGCGTACGATGCGCTCGCCACGCGCCGCGTCAAGGTGTTGCTCGCGACGTATTTCGGCCCGTTGCGCGAGAACCTCGACCTCGCGTGCAAACTGCCGGTGGACGGCCTGCATATCGATGCGATCAACGCCCGCGACGAAGTCGCTCAGGTCGCAGCCAGACTGCCGGAAACCGCCGTGGTGTCGGTCGGCGTCATCAATGGCCGCAATATCTGGAGGACCGATCTGAACGCTGCGCTCGAATGGCTGGAGCCGCTGCACCGGACGCTCGGCGACCGGCTATGGATCGCGCCGTCGTGCTCGTTGCTGCACTCGCCGGTCGATCTGGACAGCGAGCCGACGCTCGACGCCGAGATCAAATCGTGGCTCGCCTTCGCGCTGCAAAAGCTCGACGAACTGAAGGTGCTGGCGCAGGCGCTGAACACCGGCCGTCAATCCGTCGAAGCTGCGCTGAACGCAAATCAGACTGCTATCGAGAGCCGTCGGACGTCGCCGCGCGTGCATAACCCGGCGGTCAAGGCGGCCGTGTCGAAAATCGACGCCGCGCTCGGCCGACGCGTCAGCGCGTATCCGCAACGTGCGACGAAGCAATCGGCGTTGTTCAACTTGCCCGCTTATCCGACGACAACGATTGGCTCGTTCCCGCAGACAGCGGAAATCCGCCAGGCGCGCAGTCAGTTCAAGCGCGGCGAACTCGACGCAGCCGCGTATCGAACCGCGATGCACAGCGAGATTGCGCGCAGCGTGAAAGAGCAGGAAGCGTTGGGCCTCGACGTGCTCGTTCACGGTGAAGCAGAGCGTAACGACATGGTCGAATACTTTGGCGAGCAACTGGACGGTTACGCGTTCAGCCAGTTCGGCTGGGTGCAGTCGTATGGCTCGCGTTGCGTGAAGCCGCCGATTCTGTTCGGCGATATCAGCCGTCCGAAGGCGATGACGGTCGAGTGGACCCGTTACGCGCAATCGCTGACGAGCAAGCCGATGAAGGGGATGCTGACCGGTCCGGTCACGATCCTGAACTGGTCGTTCGTTCGCGACGACCAGCCGCGTTCGGTGTCGTGCTATCAGCTCGCGCTGGCGATCCGCGAAGAAGTGCTGGACCTGGAAAAGGCCGGCGTGCGCGTGATCCAGATCGACGAAGCGGCGTTGCGTGAAGGTCTGCCGCTGCGCAAGTCGCAGTGGAACGCGTATCTGCAGTGGGCGGTCGAGTCGTTCCGCGTTACCGCGAACGGCGTGCAGGACGAAACGCAGATTCACACGCACATGTGCTATTCGGAGTTCAACGACATCATCGCGTCGATCGCCGATATGGATGCGGACGTGATCACGATCGAGACGTCGCGCTCGGACATGGAATTGCTCGATGCATTCGACGACTTCAACTATCCGAACGAGATTGGCCCGGGCGTGTACGACATTCACTCGCCGAATATTCCGAGCGAGGCGCATATCGTTCAACTGATGCGCAAGGCAGCGGAACGGATTCCGGCAGAGCGTCTGTGGGTGAATCCGGATTGCGGGTTGAAGACGCGTCAGTGGGCGGAGGTGATTCCGGCGTTGACGAACATGGTGGCGGCGGCGAGGAGCTTGCGCGCGTTGTCGTAATTCGTATGGGCGGTTGGATTGGGCTGGATACGTGCCGCGCTGTGCCGGTTGAGGCGGACTTGCGTGGCGTGGCATCTGTTCGTTTATGCCGGAGCTCGGCGCGGGATTTTCATGGTTGCGTTCTCATCATGTTTGAACGTAACAATCACATCCTGTCTATCGGGATTGTGTCGATGTCGTGCGCGACTTTGATCGATTCGGACATATTTTGTCATTACGAAAAAGCAAAAACATGACACCCTGATATCGACAATATAGACAAAGACGGGGAAACGAAGTGCTAAGGAATATTCA
Organism: Paraburkholderia sp.; assembly: GCF_028283785.1. Lineage (GTDB taxonomy): Bacteria > Pseudomonadota > Gammaproteobacteria > Burkholderiales > Burkholderiaceae > Paraburkholderia. The sequence continues at coordinate 92,357 of NZ_JAPWKB010000008.1, forward strand.
AGCTGCCCGAGCCATTGCGGCTCTCTGCGTCGTTGCTTACCACCTCGAATTGCTCCGTTTCGGCCAGTGCGGCGTAGACGTGTTCTTCGTCATCAGCGGGTTCATCATGTCCTACGTCGCACCGCTCGAGGGTCGTGCGTTCTTCATCAAACGAGTCATTCGAATTGTGCCGCTGTATTGGATACTCACGGTGGGTGTATATGCGATCGCGTTAGTTAAGCCTCAATGGCTCAATACAACCACGGATGGCATGGCTTTTCTTTTGAAGTCTCTGTTTTTTCTCCCGTATATCAAAGATAACGGGAATTGGGGCCCGCTGCTCCGGAACGGTTGGACGTTAAACTTCGAGATGTTTTTTTATGTGCTGATCGCTGTGTCGCTGCTGTGCGTGAGAGCGCGCTACGCAACCCTTGCAGGAAGCGCGCTTCTTGTCGGGATATGTTCCTTCGTCGCTTTGCACGGTACGGGAAATGCGATTGCAGACTACATGGGACAACCTCTGGCACTTGAGTTTTGCCTGGGCGTAGCCTGCTACTGGATATCGAGGTCCAACATTTTTGCTCGAGTGAACCCCGGCGTCTGGGCAGCGTTGGGAATCGCGGGCGTCGCCGCAATCGTTTTGCTATATGCGATGTCAGGCAACCCGGTGGGATTTGTGCGTCTGACGCACTATGGCTTGCCGGCCTTTGCGATCATCCTGTCGCTGCTCGGTCTTGAGAAGACCGGGTTCAGTGTTCGCGGCAATCTGCTTGTCGATCTTGGCGCGGCAAGCTATTCGATCTATCTGTTGCACCCGTACGTGATAGGTGCCGTCGAAAAGCTCCTTCACATCAGGACCGGTTCTGCGACCGCCGTAAGCATGGCCGCTTCGGCTTTGTCTATTGTCGTAGTTTGCGTAACGGGATGGTGGTGCTATCGGTACATTGAAAGCCCGATTCAAGCCGCGATAAAGCGGGCCCGGTTCCGTGCTCGGGGGCCCGTGTCATCTGCCATGTGATTCGCCGCGTTGGTCAACATGGTGGCCACTGGCTCGTATCGACCCCACAAGAGTCAGTCGAAGTGCTCGATAACAGTCATTCATGCAGGTTACGAAGAAGCGTTGAGATAGTCCGGTGCTTGCAGGAAGAGCGCATCGGAAACCAAACTGGCCGCGGGCAATTGAGCGCGCTAGTCCCGCGTGACGCAACCAGTCAGTCATGGCGTTAACGTCCGGCCGGTCGTGCGCCAAGCCAACTACGCCGTCGGGACGCACCGCGAACAGCGCGCCCGCGCCCGATTCCCATGCGGCGCTTGCACGGCCGAGACCACCTCAACCTGCTCGGCGCCGCTGGCGCGCCGGCGTGTGGCGCGCACACCGTCAGAGTCAGCGTGCGCACCGACCAATGTCATACCGTATTCCACGTCGGTAGCGAGTGCCTTGAGGCGGTCACGGAGCACCGCCTCGGTACGCCACTACGGAATCAGAAGCGACGCTGGCCAGGGCACGTCACGAAATCCGCCGTCGCCGGTATATTGACGGAAAGGCAGGTCGGCCTGGCCTGCGTTCACCCGGTTGGTCCGGCACCGACGATCAGAATGTCCGACATCGCTGGAATTTCCCGAGGAAATCGTGGGGCGTGATCAATGCCCTGTTTGTCCCCAAACCGACACATAAGACCTTCGCTAACTGTTTCCGGCAGTCGAAATCGGCAACGCCAACCCTACCTTCACCTTCGACATGACGACCATCGTTTCGAAGTGGCGGATATTCTGGTTCTGCCTAAATACGCGCGTCGCAAATTCGTCGTAGTGATCGATATCGCGCATCGAGATCAGCAGCACGAAATCCGCCTTTCCCGTCACCACGTAACACTGCATCACCTCGGGCAGTCCGCTCAAAAACCGCTTGAATTCATCGAGCAGATCGACCCGTTCTCTCTCGACCTGCACCATCACCAGCATCATCAGCGGCAAACCGACCTTGTTCGGGTCCACGACCGATATGTCCTTGACGATGTACTTCTCGTCACGCAGACGCTTCACGCGACGCATGCAAGCCGGTGGACTCAAACCGATTTCAGCCGCCAGCGCCTGATTGCTGATCTGGTTGTCGTGCTGAAGAATCGCGAGGATGCGTAGATCGAAATCGTCTAGCGCGGCGGCGGTGCCGGTCATATTTCGTTTAGCCCCAACAAAAAGAAATCCGCTTAAGCAAAGCGGCAGCGCCGTGTTTTTGGATTTCGCGGAGCCTGCATAGAATCGTAGCATCGATTAACAGCCCGATGCACACCGGAGAACACCATGCACAAGCGGCCCTTATTCCTTGCCTGTCTATTGTCATTCTGCAGCGCCACCGCATTCGCGGACACTGTCGTCACGATTGGCTATGCAGGCGCGCTAACCGGCGCGCAAGCGCATTTTGGCAAGGACAGCCAACGCGGAATCGAACTCGCACTGAGCGAAATCAATGCAACGCATCCGGAGATCGGCGGAGTGCCAGTCAAGCTCGTACTCGATGCGCAAGACGATGCCGCCGATCCTAAAACGGCCACGACGGTTGCGCAGCGCTTCGTCGACAATCACGTCAGCGCCGTGATCGGTCATCAGAATTCGGGGACATCGATTGCGGTGGCAAGGCTCTATTCGGCCGCGCAGATCGCCGAAGTCACGCCCTCGGCAACCAATCCGCAATTCACGCATCTCGGATATCGCACGACCTTCCGGCTGCTGGCGAACGACACCTTTCTCGGCGAGGCCGTATCGAAGTACGCCGCGAACCAGTTGCATGTGCATCGCGTTGCGGTGATCGACGACCGCACCGCGTATGGTCAAGGTATCGCCGATGTCTTCGTCGACGATATCGGCAAGGCCAATATTCCCGTCGCCGCCCGCGAATACACGACGGACAAGGCATTCGATTTCGGCGCATCGCTCACGCTGATCAAAGGCAAGAGGCCCGACGCGATTTTCTTTGGCGGCATGGATACGCAAGGGGGTCCGATGCTCAAACAGATGGTCAAGTATCAGATGGACATACCGTTGATGGGCGGCGACGGACTCTGTACCCAAGAGATCCAGAAGCTGGCGGGCGATGCGCTAAACGGTAATCTGTTTTGCGCGGACGGCGGCCGCGTGCTGGCAAAAATGCCTGGCGGTCCCGCGTTTTCCAGCCGTTTCGAAGCCGCGTATCACGAGCCGATCCAGCTTTACGCGCCGTATGCTTACGACGCGATGATGGCGGTCTATCACGCGATGGTGCTGGCACAATCCACCGATTCAGCAAAAGTCGTCGACGCCCTGCATAACGTGTCGTTCCAAGGTGTCACCGGCCAGATCGCATTCGACGGCAACGGCGATCTGCGCTCACCAGCGGCTACCATTTCCACGTTCAGGAAGGGCAGCAAGGTCGCGCTTTCCGAGGTCACGCAATGACGTCTCAGATTCTTCCTGTCGGCTCGCCTTCGCTGCGCGAGGTCGCGCTTGCGATCACCGATACGCACGATCCCGACGTGCTGCGCGACGCCGAAGCCCTCGGCGAAGCAATCCGCGCGTTTCGCGCCGAACACGGCTTCGGCCGCGCGATTGCCGCGCCGCAGATTGGTATCGGCAAGCGGATGATCGGTCTCGCGCTGCCCGACTGGCCCACTGTCGTACTCAATCCCGAAGTGGTCTGGAAAAGCGAAACGCGCATGACGCTGTGGGACGACTGCATGTGCTTTCCCGACATGCTGGTGCGTGTGGAGCGCTATGCGTCGGTGTCGATCGAGTATCTCGGACTCGACGGTGAGACGTATCGCAAGGAGCGCCTCAGCCCCGCCGAATCCGAACTGATACAGCATGAAATCGATCATCTGAACGGCGTGCTGTCGTTCGATCGAGCCATCGGCGAGAACCCGTTCGTGCATCGCAGTGTGTTCGAAACAGGACGCGCGGCGTTTACGGAACAGGTCGATTACGTCCCGCAACCCCTGTGAGCTCACGATGACGACTGCCGATATCGGCCGCCTCGACGGCCTTACCTATCCAACCGGCATGGCCTTTATGGCCGGCCAGTACATGCCCATGTCCGAAGCGCGTATCTCCGTGCTCGACTGGGGCCTCTTGCACTCGGACGTGACCTACGACACCGTGCATGTCTGGAACGGCAAGTTTTTCAGACTCGATCTGCACCTCGCGCGGTTCCGCCGCTCGCTTGCGAAACTGCGTCTTCATGTCAGTCTCAGCGACGACGAAATCCGCGACGTGCTGGTGCAATGCGTCAAGCGTTCGGGGCTGCGCAATGCCTATGTCGAGATGCTCTGTACACGCGGTATTTCGCCCACTTTCAGTCGCGATCCGCGCGAGGCGATCAACCAGTTCGTCGCGTTTGCGGTGCCGTATGGATCGGTAGCGAATGCGCGGCAACTGAAGGAGGGCTTGCATCTGCATGTGATCGATACGGTGCGGCGCATTCCACCGGAATCCGTCGATCCGCAGATCAAGAATTACCATTGGCTCGATCTCGTGACTGCGCTTTTCGAGGGCTACGAAGCGGGCGCGGAAACGGTCGTGATCAAGGATACCGGCGGCAATATCGCCGAGGGGCCTGGCTTCAATATCTTCATCGTCCGGCAAGGCGAACTCTTTACGCCCGAGCACGGTGTACTGCATGGCATTACGCGGCGCACGGTGTTCGATCTGGCGGCGACGCTAAGCATCCCCGCACATGCATGCGACATGAGCGAAACCGAATTGCGCGGCGCCGACGAGATCTTCATCACGTCGACGGCGGGCGGCATCATGCCGGTGACGAAGCTGAATGGCACCAGCATTGGCGACGGCAAACCGGGGCCGTTGACGCGTGCATTGTTCGACGCTTACTGGGCCAAACACGACGATCCGGCGTGGTCGCTGACGGTGGATTACGACGCGCCTTAGCAGCGGCGGTAAAACGCTAGCTCCTGCTATCGATCCACCGCTTCTGGTCGCATCCGGAAGAGCGAGCCGTGCTTCGTCGGCTCACGCGACGCTGCGATTTTCGCGGGAGGCCAACTACCGAGGTTCGAGTCGTCCGAGACGGGCGTCATTCTGCAGCAGCACATATGAACGGCGCGAAGCGGAGCCTGGGGCCGGCAAGCCGGGCAGCGTACGTAGCGATCATGCGAGATCAACGGTGCGGACAAACTTCAGCAGTTGGTCGCTGACCTCGGCGGCGGCCTCATGTTGAACCCAGTGCCCCACGTTATCGAGTTCGAGTGCCCCCGCAAGGCCCGGCAAGCCGGCACGAAGGTGCTCCAGGCCAAGCGGATAGAGCTCCTTCAGACCGTCTGCGTTGCCCCAGATAAAAAATGACGGCTGAACGATCTTCGCGCCCTTCCACGGAGCGGACAAGTTGAAATACAGCTCGGCCGCGCGGTAGTAATTCAACCCTCCGTGGAAACCGGTACGGTGAAATTCCGCGATGTTATGCGCGACGTAGTCCGCTGGCGCCCACGCAGGCAACGGTCCCGGGGCAGCACGATGAAGGCTTCGAGCCGGATCCATTGGGCTCCACTGGAGGCCGGCCGGCGCAGTACCCGATGCCCAATACAGAATGCCGGGAATGGTCACCGCGGCGTTGGCCCAGATCTCGTCCGCGTCGGCCCGAATCTGCTCGAACATATAGAACTTGTTTTGATGCCCCGCTTTTCGCATTGTGTCGAAAACACTGACGTCTCCGCGCGGCACGAAAGGCACACTGAGGCCGAATACCGCCGCGAATCTGTCCGGGCGCATCAGCGCCGCGTTCCACGCGTGCGTCGCCCCCCAGTCATGACCGACGAGGACGGCACGGGAAATCTCTAGCGCATCGAGCAGACCCACCAGGTCGCCTGTCGTGTGCAAAGGGGTGTACAGGCTTGCGTCGGCAGGAGCCGAGCTGAGCCCATAACCCCGCATATCCGGAGCAATTGCTCGATATCCCGCCGACGCGATCGCTTTCATCTGCCGGCGCCACGTATAGGAGGTGTCCGGAAAGCCGTGGCAGAACAGCACGACTGGCCCGTCCCCCTGCTCCGTCACATGCAAGGTAATGCCGTTGGTCTCGATGTCATAGTGTTTTATGCCTTCGCTGGAATATGCTGCCATCTCATCGCTGTTCGAGGCACTCATTTCATTCACTCCTTTATTCGACACGCAGGACCCGACGCGACTCAGGATGCCTTAGTGATGGTTACGACAGTCCCTTCGCGTTGAGCCAGGAGCTGATTACCTGGATGAGTTCGGCCTTGTGTTCGAGCGGAAGCCAGTGGCCTGCGCGCAGCGTCGCCACCGACAGATCCGTGCAGGCATTTCGCATGGGCTCGCCGAGAGCGCTGCGGGTGATGTCGCAGATACCATCGAATTCGCCATTCACGAACAGCACCGGCTGGCTGAGGCGGCCGCTGTCAGGCGCAGTTCGAGCGTAGACGAGGTTGGCGTCATCGTTCAGATACCAGGCGTTCCCCGGACGAAAACCGGTCACACGGAACGCATCGACCAGCGCGTTGAAGTCAGCAGATGGCCAGAGCGCAGCGTCCGGAGCCACCGACGGCGCGCGACGTGCAGAACCGAACCAGCCGCCATTGCGCGAGACCAGCGCAGACCGTGAGATGTGACCCACGGAACCCGGATCTCCAGACCGATAGATCGCCGCCAGTGTCGCCGCTATGTCAGCATTGAAGTCGGCAACGGTATGATCGAAATGCGTCGTATAGAAGCGGTAATAGTCCCATTGCCCGTCGGGATAGCAGTCGGCGGGATAGAGCGTGCGATCGACCAGAGGCAGCAGGCTGCGCAACCCGAAGCTTTCAGGCATATACGGAACGGAGACGAAAACCACTGCGCGGCTGCGCTTCGCGTGATGCGCAGCGAGCGCCCCGGCCACCGGGCTTCCGAGATCGTGGCCGACCCATATTGCCGGACTCGCGCCCAGATGGTCATGAAGCGCGATCAGGTCGTCAACCACCTCTTTGAGCGCATAGGCATCGGGCGCGCCGGGTGTCGACGACCCGCCGTACCCGCGCATGTCCGGCGCAATGCAGCGCCAGCCCTCCGACGCGAAAGCCTCGATCTGCGCGCGCCACATCAGACCGACCCCAGGCCAGCCGTGAAGGAAAATCATCAATGGCCCCTCGGCAGGACCTGCCTCCCAATAGTGCGTGGAATGACGGGGCGAGGCGAAGGTGTGGGCGATCATGGCAGGTACTTTCTCGGGTGTGGTCGTCCGGGAAGGACGCGGTCTTCTCATTCCGTTTCGCAGCGTGGGTTCGCGAATGCAACCCAACGCGCTCCGGCTACGTCGAGAGCGGGATTCTGCAAACATGAGTACGAAATAATCATCAACCACCGATCAGGAGTATTACGATACTTCAGTTCAGATCTGGTGACTGAAACGTTCGTCGCCTTCCCAATTAATGAACTGAGCGGCGCTTTCAAATGTCTCTCGTAAGTTTTTTATCGCTGGCGCAACTGGCGTACACGTACGGTGAATCACCATGAGTTTGCGGCGGAGATGAGCCACGTGTTGGTCGAGGAATTGACCGGCACTGCGGCAATGACGGTGGAGGCACTATCAAAAAGCACGCGGCGCTGTTCGACTGACCGCGGTCCCGCAGCAAAGAAGTTGAACAAAACAGGAGCGCGTCATGCAGTCTTCCAGCATTGAACCAGTTAGCGAAATCGCAACGGAAGAATATCTTGCCAATCCCGTCTGGGCCGCTCTGGCTGAGGCTCCCCCCGCCTTCGTGGAGCGCCACGAAGGCGGAGCCCGGTATCGGCCGGAATTTGCACCGTTCGGGGCTGCGCAAAATTACACCGCGCAAAGCGTGTCACACGTTGTGGCGATGCTCCAGCCAGGACAGCGCCTTTCATTCTTCACGGCGGGCAAGCCTGATTTGCCGCCCGGCTTCGACGTGGTGCGCGAGGCTGTGGCAAATCAGATGGTTGCTGCCACTACGTCCACCGTATCGTCCGACGAGCGGATCGTGCGACTAGGCATCGACGACACACCGGATATGCTCCGGCTCGCCGAAATGACGGAGCCCGGACCGTTCAATCTCCGGACCAACGAACTGGGTCACTTCTTTGGCATCAGGAAGGGTGGCCAATTGGTGGCGATGGCAGGCGAACGAATGACGGCCGGGAAGTACGTCGAAATCAGCGCCGTATGCACGCACCCGGAATGGCGCGGGCGAGGGTTCGGTCGACAGTTGATGGAGCATCTGGCGGCAACAATCCAGGAACGCAACAGAGTACCGTTCCTTCATGTGTTCACCAATAATGTTTCCGCCGTTCGTCTGTATCGGGAGCTTGGCTATCGCGTTGCCAGGACCCTGCAACTGACGGCAATCATGAGGTCGTCGGCTGATGGAGGGTAATTGCTACGGCGCAAGGGCGGGGCGAGCGGCGCTGGCGTTGGCCTCACAGGACGATGCATCCTGGACATTGAAGAGATGGGGCACTCATAGGCAGAAACTGGCCACGCATCAGCGTATTGTGCAGGTCGCCGTTGCAAGAGACTACCCCATCCCGACCCATTGCTGTCAGTCGATACCCCTCAACCAACGTTCGATTTCAAGCCGTCAGCAGACACACTCCTCGCGACCGAATCCCGCTGCACAGCGACGCACTTGATCTCGACCAGCAAGCCTGGATGTGCGAGTTCGGCCACACCGATAGAAGTCCATGCGCAAGTACCGCGCGGAAAAATCCGATTTTTTACCTCGCGAAATATGGGCATATGCGCATGCATTTGCACGTGGTAAGTCGTCATATCGACGACATCTTCGAAAGTACACCCGGCCGCCTCAAGCACCACCCGGAGGTTCTCCCAGCACGCGACAAACTGTGTCTCCGGATCCGCGATCACTTCGAGGTCGGCGGTACGTCCGACCTGTCCAGCGCAGAACACCGTAGCACCCACCTTGACGGCCGGTACATAACCCGCGCGTTCAACAATACGCTGCATCGTCGGCGGCACGATCAATTCTCGGTCTGCCATGTGTTTGTCCGTTAGAGTCAGGAAAGCGGTCATCGACCGTCGGCTAGAGCATGACTGTACACGGCCGTTTTTCCCTCTAAGCGACTCCGGGAAAAACATTAAACCGGTATCCGTTTGCACGATGGTGCGTTACGAGGACCACGCCGCGTTCTGCAGAACGACTCGATACTCATCCCGGTCCGGGACGTAAAACACCAGTAAGTCCTCATGCGTCGGCGACGGCGCAACCGGGTGTGTGCGGCATTGGGTGAACTCGAAGTGATGGTCCATTCCGGATCGTCCGAGCATCACGCCGTCGAATCCATGGTGATCCTGGAATCGAGCGAGCACGACCAGGTTGAGGGCAATCACGTCGAAATTCCTGTCTGATGAAGACGGAAGCACCGGGACGAGCGGCGGGCGCGGCCGGCGCTTAAAATAAGGTTAACCTAAACTTTCTGAATCCAATCATGCGCTCATGGCGGCTCGATCGCCCCAGCCCGTCAGGACACCTGGATCTTTCGCGGGCGACCAGCCTGGTTTCATCCATCGGGAGTGACGATTCCAATGCATTTGCAGCGGAAGTCCTGAAACTGGTGGGGGAAGCGGCAGGCATCTCCCAGTGCACCGTATTTGCCTACGAATTTGGTACGCGCCCGAGGACGATCTCCGTCGCAGATCACCGTGGCGGCCGCTTTTTGCGTGACGTAGCGGATGCCTACGCCAAACGCTTCTACGCTCTCGACGGTAATCAAACGATCGTCTCGGCAAGCAGTTCCCACACCAGCTCAACCGTCCTGCTGCACCAGCAAACCAGCGAAGACGTGTTGCATGAGGACTATCGGGCTGCCTGCTATCACAAGCCCGATGTGTCAGGCCGACTGTCCCTTCTGCTGCAGCCGTCGCAGGGCATCTGGCTCTCGGTCAACCTCTATCGCGACCGTAGGCACGGACATTTTCACCAGAACGAAATCGCAATAATCGAGGCCTATGCACCGCTGATCGCGCAAGCGGCCAGGCATCATTACACGCTCTGTGGCCAGATTCAGACCGGTATTCCGCAGTTGATGTTGACCCGGGTTCGCGGACTCTGCCCTGATTTGTCCAGGCGCGAACTGGATGTACTCTGCGGCGTTCTGGAGGGCCTTACCGCGCAAGAGATCGGCGAGTCGATGGGTGTGAATGCCTCAAGCGTCGTAACCTACCAGAAGCGCGCATTTCGTCGCCTTGGTATTTCGAGCCAGCGTCAGTTGTTCGCCTTGTGCCTGGCGTCCGCCAAAAGCTAACGCTCGATTTCCCCGTCGATCCCACGGCTGCCGCGCCTCCCCGGCACGTGGCACCTGGGGTTTCTCCTGGTCTATCGCGCCCTTCGGCATGTACCCGATTTGGGGACAGCGCTGACGGGCGGCACGCCATACTTCGGTCATCGCCACACCTCGCCCCCCGGACGAACCTGACGCGATTGCATCGAGTGCTCCGGCGTTCGAGATAGCTTTAGATCGTGGAGACAACACACATGGAAACGACCCCATCGGCCGAGCGCGGACAGTTGCGCGGCGGGCCTTCGAACGACGCCGCGCAGCACGCCACCAGGCTCGAGCAGCATGTGATGGCAAAAGTCTCGCGGCATTTGCTGTGGTTTCTCTTCGTTCTGTTCTTTTTCTCTTTCCTGGATCGGATCAATATCGGATTCGCCGGACTGACCATGATGAAGGATCTGGGGCTTTCGGGGACCCAGTTTGGTCTGGCCACGACGCTGTTTTACATCGCCTACATCGCGTTCGGCATTCCCAGCAACATCGTTCTCGCGCGCATTGGCGCGAGGAAATGGATCGGGACCATCATGATCGCGTGGGGGCTGGCATCCACGGCGACGATGTTCGCGAGCAGCCCGGGCACCTTATACCTGTTGCGCGTGTTGGTCGGCGTGACCGAAGCCGGCTTTCTGCCGGGCATTCTGCTCTATATGACCTACTGGTTTCCCAGTACGTATCGCGCCAGAGCCAACGCGTTATTCATGATCGCGATGCCGGTGACGGCCGCCGTCGGCTCCGCGTTATCGGGATACGTGCTGGCACTGGACGGGACGCTCGGACTTAAAGGGTGGCAATGGCTATTTTTTCTGGAAGGCTTGCCGTCGGCGATCCTGGGACTGGTCGCGTTCGCTTATCTTCACGACTCGCCGGAAAAGGCAAGCTGGCTCAGTTCCGATGAAAAGCTCACGCTGTCCCGGACACTCGCTGCGGAGCACCGGACCGATCCGGTTCCGCGCACATCGACTATGAAAGAGAAGAGCCTTGTCAGCGAACTCGTGTCGCCGACGGTGATCAAGTTTGCGCTCGCGTACTTCTGTCTGGTCAACACGCTCGCGATGGTCGCGGTCTGGACGCCGCTGATCGTGAAGAGCTTCAGCGCTGACGCGAGCAACCGCACGATCGGTCTGCTGGCTGCCATCCCGCAAATTTGCACCATCGTGGCGATGATCTGGTGGGGGAAGCGTTCCGATCGCAAGCAGGAGCGCAAGTGGCACCTGATGCTGCCCATGCTGTTCTCGGCTGCGGGCTGGCTCTGTACGGCCTACTCGGCAAACCCCGTCGTGCAGATGCTGGGGATCTGCCTGGCGTCGGCAGGCTCATACACCGCGATGTCGATCTTCTGGACGACACCCGATCACGCGCTGAGCTTCCGGGCTCGCGCGGTCGGCATCGCGGTGATCAATGCCACGGGAAATATCGGCTCAGCGTTGAATCCGTTAGTGGTGGGCTGGCTCAAAGACCTGACCCATAGTTTCTCGGCCGGGTTGCTGTACGCAGCGGCACTGCTCGTGATCGGCGCCGTCGTCGTGGCAGTGCTGCCGATCGAGTCGACGCGCGAACGCCGCACCCAACTTACAGGACGCGTTAGTTAGCCGGTGCTCGCTGCGCTGGTTGAGCGCGTCAGACTGTGGCGAAGTCGCCTGGCTACGACGACGGGCGATGCCCGATCCCGAGCCACACTTCGCTCAAGGATTCGTTAAGGAGCAAACGATGGAATTCAAAACCTATCCCTTTTCTGCAAAAAAATATCCAGCCAAGGTGCCGCAACTGGACAATGGCATCGAGGTTAGGCGACATGCGGTTACGATCGTCGGCGGCGGCCCGGTCGGCTTGACGGTCGCCCTCGGCCTGGCGAACCACGGCGTACCTTCCGTGTTGATCGAAGCCGACGATTCAGTGTGCTATGGCAGTCGTGCAATCTGTATCTCGCGCCGGAGCCTGGAGATCATTGAGCGCCTGGGTGCTGCGGACGGATTTTTGAAAACCGGCTTGCCGTGGGCTGGCGGGCGTAGTTTCTACCGCGACACCGAAGTGCTGCACTTCAAGATGCCGCAGGACGAGAACCAGAAGCTGCCGCCCATGGTGAACCTCGCCCAATACCATATCGAGCAATTCCTGCTGGACGCCGCAGAAAAGAAATCGGATCTGATAGACATCCGCTGGCAGACACGGGTTACCGCGATCGATTCGCGGGCAGACGGCGCGACACTTGAACTCAGTACCCCCGAAGGTGACTATTCGCACAACACGGACTGGGTCGTCGCCTGTGACGGCGGGCGCAGCACGATTCGCGAGTCTCTCGGTCTGCAACTCAAGGGCACGAGCTACGAGGGCCGTTATGTGATCGTCGATATCGAGCTTGAGAGCGACCGGCCGACCGAACGCCTGGCCTACTTCGACCCTTCGTCCAACCCCGGTTCCACCGTCCTGGTCCACAAGCAACCTGACAACGTCTGGCGCATCGACTATCAACTGCGTGACGGCGAAGACGCCGAGCAGGCCGTGAAGCCGGAGAACGTGATGCCGCGCGTGCAGAGCTTGCTGGACATGATGGGCGAGCGCGGCGCCTGGGCGCCGATCTGGATTACGATTTACAAAGCCAACGCGCTGACCCTGGAAAGCTATCGCCACGGTCGCGTGCTGTTTGGTGGCGATGCGGCTCACCTGGTTCCGATTTTTGGTGTGCGCGGCGCAAACTCAGGCATTGACGACGCGGACAATCTGGCGTGGAAACTGGCCTTCGTGGTCCGCGGCCTCGCCTCCGACGGATTGCTCGACAGCTATTCGGCCGAGCGCGTCGCTGCGGCGCACGAGAACCTCAGGCACGGCACCAAGAGTACCGAATTCATGGCGCCGCCGTCGTTCGCCTTCGATCTGATGCGCAAAGCCGTGTTGAGTCTGGCGAGCAGGCATGAACGCGTGCGTTCGTTGATCAACCCGCGACAGACCTCGGCCATTACCTATAGCGCATCGCCGCTAAACGCTGCGGAACTTGATCCAAGCGCGTTTGCTGCTGGTCCGGTGCCGGGCGGCGTGCTTCCCGAGTGTCCGTTGACGATCGTCGAGGATGGCAACGCGCGGGAAGCTCATCTGACAGACCTTGTCGCCCCCTGCTTTACGGCCTTGTATTTCAGCGAGGACGGTAGGGTGCCCCCGGAATTCTCTGCGCTCGAGGAAACGCTTGGAAGGGGCAAGCTGCCTTTCAAGCTGGTCCCCGTGAGCTCGCATCTAGACCCTGAGAATAAACGCGAACACAACTGGGACCACACGGGACGACTGTTCGCCATGTACGACGCAACACCCGGCACCGTGTATCTGGTTCGTCCGGACGGTCATGTACTGGGGCGCTGGCGCGCAGCAGGCGCGGCGGAGATTGCAACCTCCATTCACCACGCGCTTCACACGTGATCACAACCACCCTCACAAAGGAGAACGCGATGACCGATAGCGACCTCGATACCGTCTATACCCGACTGTGCAAGACCATGACGCAACTGGGCGAGGCGAACACGTCCTTGTTCCTCGCGCGGTTTGCGATGCTCGCGATCGATACGATCGACGACCCGTCCGTCGCGCTGCACCTGATCGACGACGCAAGCGAGGGCTTGCCTGAGTAAGAGCGGGTTGCGGGCTTCGCAGGCAAGTGAGGCCTACGACATCCCCTACATCAGGTTGAAATACTCCCGCTGCTCCCACTCCGACACTTCGGACTCGTAGCGCGCGATTTCCGCGCGTTTGATCCTGACGAAATAGTCGATAAACCCGCGCCGAACGCTTCGCGCAGGATCGCGCGTTGCGATTCGACTGCCCACTGGTCGTGAACGTTGATGTCGTGACCCATGCCGGTGTACGTCTCGGTCAATTGCTCGCCGCGACGGCCGATATCGACGGTGCGTACGAAGTCGAACTGGCGAGAACGGGGCGATGAATCACGGTCATACGAGCGGCAAGTCTGCTCGAGAGCCTGCTTCAACAGTGGGTGGATGTGGACTATAGCTGCGGAGAAGGGATATGCGGCGCGCGCTGGCGGCAAGGTGATGTTGGTGCGTGTGTCGCATGCCGCAGGGGAGAGGCTGACCTTGGACCTTTGAGCGTTAAATCACGACCATAGTGACGAAACCCCGTGCGCGCAGATCGATCTCAACCGCCGCAGCGGATGAGATCGATGACTGTGCGGGTCGATCAGAAACGATGGCGCAGCGAGATGTGCACGCCGAGCTGGTGGTTGCTGGCCGACGGCGTTTGTCCGGTCAACGCGGCAACGGCAGGTTGACCGAGGGAATCGGTGCCGGCAGCGTGTTCGTAGACGAGCACACCGTAGATATCGGTCAGACGCGACAACGTGTAATCGGCGCCCGTCGCGAGAAGATGATAGGTCGCGCTTCCACGATTGCTTGCGCCGGAATTGTGCGTGTAGTCATACGACGCGCCTGCCGACCATGCCGGAGAAAAGCGGTACGACATGCTCGCTTCGGCGCTGTTGAAGGTCGCGTTACCCGAGTAGTTGAACGGATTCGGACCGTCGGCGAGATTGCCCAGATGCTTGAACTGCGTATTCGTATAGACCACGTTGAAGGTGGCCGCGCCGACCTTGTACGATGCGCCGGTGGCGATGATCTGCAAGGTCTTCGCGGACGCGTATCCGGCAATCGTCGGAACCGACTGGGCGGTGGTCGCCGAACCGACGCCGCCCAGGTTGTTGCTGGCCGCGGTGGTGCCGGCGTTCGCCTGGCTGCCGTAGAACGAGAAGTTCGGGTCGCGGGCGTTCAGGTAAGCCACTGCGACGGACAGCGGGCCCTGCGCATACGCGGCGCCGAGCGAATAGATCTGCTTTTGCGTCACGCTGCCGGCGACACCGCCGACGCTATACACACCGCCAAACGACAAGCCGTTGTACGACGGGCTCAGGTAGCGGATCGAGTTGTTGCTGCGGCGCGTGTTGGCGAGGTTATCGACGTCGCCCGGGTGCGAGACCATGTATCCGCCCCACGTTGCGACGGCGGCGAACGGTTGCACGAACATATCGACCGCGTCGTATTGCCGGCCGGCCGTGATCGTTCCGAGCGTATTCGATTTCAGGCCGACGAAAGCCTGCCGCGCGAATTCCGCACCGCCGAGGGCGATCGTGCCGTTGCCGCCGCTAAAGCCGTTTTCCAGCGTGAAGATCGCCGCGTTGCCGCCGCCCAGATCCTCGGACCCGCGAATGCCCCAGCGCGAACCCGTCACGCCCGACGTCGCCGCGTCCTGAAACGAGTATTGCGATGCGCCGGTCAATGCGCCGTTGGTGCGGCCCGTTTGCGCGTTGCTGGTGTAGCTGAGACCCACATCGATGAGCCCGTATAGCGTGACGCTGCTCTGTGCAAATGCGGAGGAGGAGAGGCTTGCAGCCGCAACGGTCGCCAGGGCGCCGAACGCTTTCGTCTTCGTCATGATTTTCGATTTAATTTATCACCGTACCCGTCGATGCACGGGAATCGATGCCGCGAGGGGGCGAAGTTTTTATCACGAAAGCATGGCGCTGCGCGTGGAAATGCCGCATTGATGCAAAAAAACGTCATTCACGAGCGGGTGCCGCGCGGTGGTGGACCGCACGGGCGAGGGCGTATCTGTCAGCGCGCGTTCGGGGCCGCGCGCGTAATCAAGGGCGCATATCAGTGGCGCGTCTTCAGTGGCATTCAGTGATACGTCGTCGTGGACGACTGCAGCTTCGTCAGGTCGCCGTGCATGAACCGGAACCAGCCCTGGGCGCTTTGCATCACGACTTCATCGCCTTGCCAGAACACGCGCCTGACGGTCATGCGCCTGCCCGTGCGTTGCACGAGCGGCGGGTGGCGTCGAAAGTCGTATAGCACCGGGCCCGAATCGGTTTGGACGAGTGAGCGAACCACGGCGTCGTTTGCATTGCCGATGTCGTCGAAATGCGTGAGTGCTTTCGCGCTGAACCGGTCGAGAGGGGCGTTGTCGAGCGTGGCGACGAAATCGTGGTTGTCGCGCACGAATTGCAATTCGCCGGACGGCGTGACGAACGGGCCGGGCGCGTTGCTTTGCGCATGCGCGTACGTCGCGAACGAGGCGGCGGCGAGTGCGTTGAGTGCAGTGAATGCAGCGAGGATCAGTCGTTTCATATTGCCTTCGGGATCGGGCGGGCCTTGCTAATTTTAGTAGTCTTTTCGCTCGCTGATCTCACGCCGCCGTTTCACCGTCGATGCGCTCGCCGTCCACGTTATCCAGCGCGTTCAGCAGCCCCGCGAGCCACTTTTCCGAGCCCCAAAAAAAATGGCGCCGCAGACGTTCTGTCTGCGGCGCCATTGCGTGGCGCTACGACGAAAACAACACGCCGTAGCCCAAGCTCACGCTTACATCTTCACGGTGTCTGCCACTTCCTTGAAGTCTTCGATCTGATCGAAGTTCATGTATTGGTAGATCTTGTCGCTGTCGGCGGTCAGCACGCCCATGTCGGCCATGTATTCTTCCTTGCTCGGAATCTTGCCCAGACGCGAGCAGATTGCCGCCAGTTCCGCCGAGCCGAGATACACGTTCGTGTTCTTGCCCAGACGATTCGGGAAGTTACGGGTCGAGGTCGACATGACCGTCGCGCCTTCGCGCACCTGTGCCTGGTTACCCATGCACAGCGAGCAGCCCGGCATTTCGGTGCGGGCACCGGCCGTGCCGAACACGCCGTAGTGGCCTTCTTCAGTCAGCTGCTTCTGGTCCATCTTGGTCGGCGGGGCGACCCACAGCTTGACCGGGATGTCGCGCTTACCTTCGAGCAACTTCGATGCAGCACGGAAGTGACCGATGTTGGTCATGCACGAGCCGATAAAGACTTCGTCGATCTTCGCACCGGCCACGTCCGACAGCGTCTTCACGTCGTCCGGATCGTTCGGGCAGGCCACGATCGGTTCGTGGATGTCGGCCAGGTCGATGTCGATGACGGCAGCGTAGTCGGCGTCAGCATCCGGCGACAGCAGTTGCGGGTCGGTCAGCCATTGTTCCATCGCCGCGATACGGCGCTGCAGGCTGCGCGGGTCCTGATAGCCCTGCGCGATCATCCACTTCAGCAGCGTGATGTTGCTGTTGAGGTACTCGATGATCGGTTCCTTGTTCAGGTGCACCGAGCAACCCGCGGCCGAACGCTCGGCGGACGCGTCCGACAGTTCGAACGCTTGCTCGACCTTCAGTTCGGGCAGACCTTCGATTTCGAGAATGCGGCCGGAGAAGATGTTCTTCTTGCCTTGCTTGGCCACCGTCAGCATGCCTTGCTTGATGGCATACAGCGGAATTGCGTTGACCAGGTCACGCAGGGTCACGCCCGGCTGCATCTTGCCCTTGAAGCGGACCAGCACCGATTCCGGCATGTCCAGCGGCATCGTGCCGGTGGCAGCGGCAAAGGCGACCAGGCCCGAACCGGCCGGGAAGCTGATACCGATCGGGAAACGCGTGTGCGAGTCGCCGCCGGTGCCGACGGTGTCGGGCAGCAGCATGCGGTTCAGCCACGAGTGGATCACGCCGTCGCCCGGACGCAGCGCGATGCCGCCACGGGTGCTGATGAAGTTCGGCAGCGTGTGGTGCGTCTTCACGTCCACCGGCTTCGGATACGCAGCGGTGTGGCAGAACGATTGCATGACGAGGTCGGCCGAGAAGCCGAGGCACGCCAGATCCTTGAGTTCGTCGCGGGTCATCGGGCCCGTGGTGTCCTGCGAGCCGACCGAGGTCATCTTCGGTTCGCAGTACGTGCCCGGGCGCACGCCCTGGCCTTCCGGCAGACCGCACGCGCGGCCGACCATCTTCTGCGCCAGCGAGAAGCCCTTGCCGCTGTCGGCAGGCTGTTGCGGCAGGCGGAACAGCGTGGACGGCGCGAGACCCAGCGCTTCACGTGCCTTGGCGGTCAGGCCACGGCCGATGATCAGCGGAATCCGGCCACCGGCGCGCACTTCGTCGAACAGCACGTCGGACTTGACCTGAAACTCGGCGATCACTTCGCCGTTCTTCAGTGCCTTGCCGTCGTACGGGCGCAGTTCGACCACGTCGCCCATTTCCATGCTCGACACGTCGAGTTCGATCGGCAGGGCGCCGGCGTCTTCCATCGTGTTGTAGAAGATCGGGGCAATCTTGCTGCCCAGGCATACGCCACCGAAACGCTTGTTCGGGATGAACGGGATGTCTTCGCCCGTGAACCACAGCACCGAGTTGGTAGCCGACTTGCGCGAGGAGCCGGTGCCGACCACGTCGCCCACGTAGGCGACCAGGTGACCCTTTTCCTTCAGCGATTCGATGAACTTGATCGGGCCGCGCTTGCCGTCTTCTTCCGGGGTGATGCCGGGACGGGCGTTCTTCAGCATTGCCAGCGCGTGCAGCGGGATGTCCGGGCGGGTGGTGGCGTCCGGTGCCGGCGACAGGTCGTCGGTATTGGTTTCGCCCGTGACCTTGAAGACGGTAACGGTCAGGCTTTGCGGCACTTCCGGACGGCTCGTGAACCATTCGGCGTCGGCCCAGCTTTGCAGCACGGCCTGAGCGTGGGCGTTGCCTTTGTCGGCCAGGTCCTTGACGTCATGGAACTGGTCGAACATCAGAAGGGTTTTCTTCAGCGCGTCGGCGGCCACCGTAGCGACTTCGGCGTCGGTCAGCAGTTCGATCAGCGGCTGGATGTTGTAGCCGCCCAGCATCGTGCCGAGCAATTCGGTGGCGCGGGCGCGCGAAATCAACGAGCAGGCGGTCTGGCCTTTAGCCACGGCGGCCAGGAAGCCGGCCTTCACGCGAGCGGCTTCGTCCACGCCGGCGGGCACGCGATACGTGATCAGTTCGAGCAGGGTCTGCTCTTCGCCAGCAGGCGGATTCGTCAGCAGTTCGACCAGTTCGGCGGTCTGCTGAGCCGTCAGCGGCAGGGGGGGAATACCGAGCGCGGCGCGAGCGGCCACGTGAGCACGAAAGTTTTCAAGCATTGGGGACCTGCTGGTATTGCGTTTCTGGGGGGAGGCTTTTCAGGCCTCCGAGACTGTTCAGGGCACTGCTTTAATCGGGATTCTATTCGCGATATTCCGCAACGTCAAATGTCTTATGTCTTATATAAGAGTTGAAAGTAAAGCGTTGGGAATCAGGGTCGCAAGGGCACGCCGGGCATTGAGTTCGATATCTGGCGACTATGTGGGATCGTTGTCGCAGGCGGTTTTCCGGGCGATTCCGACGCTGTCGAGCGCGGTTGCTAGTTCGATTGCCGGACGGCGCGGCGCGTCTTTGCTTCCGGGCGAGCAGCCGTTTCGCTGTGCAATGCCTGTTCGACGAACGCGATGAAAACGCGCGCTTTCCCATTCAGTGCCGAGCGCTCGGCGACGCACGCGTAGAGGTCCATTGGTTCTGGCTCGGCGTAGGCAGTGTTGCTGCTACCAGGTTGGAACAACGGCAGCAAACGTCCGCTGTCGATCAGCGGTTGAGCAACGAAACTGGCGAGCCGCGCGATACCGCCGCCGTTCGCAGCGATCTGCGCGAGCATATCGATGTCGTCGCAGACGAAGGCCGGTTTGACTTGCGCGTCGAAACGCCGGCCGTCCCGCACGAAACCCCACGGGAGGAAACGTCCATCGGTCGGATATCGAAAGACCACGCACGCGTGATGTTTCAGGTCCTCGGGCGTATCGGGCACGCCCGCGTGGTCGAGATACGCGCGCGACGCGCAGAACACGAACGGTCGCGACGCAATCTTCCGGGCGACCAGCCGATCGTCGAGTTGCGCGGCGATACGAATGCTCACGTCGATACCTTCCAGCCGATGATCGACGGGCCGGTCGGTGCCGATGAGTTCGAGGTCGATACGCGGATAGGCAGCCTTGAACGCGGGCATTAGCGGCGCGAGCACATGACGACCGAACGCCGCCGTCGTCGCCACGCGGAGCGGCCCTTGCGGCGCGGTCCCGGAGGTCGCGGCCTGCGACGCGAGATCGATATCGCCGGGAATGTGCCGCACCTTCTCGTAATAGCGCGCGCCGCTTTCGGTGAGCGCCATGCTGCGTGTCGTGCGCGAAAGCAGGCGCACGCCCAGATGAGATTCGAGTCGCGTGATGCCCTGACTGACGGCGGCGGCGCTCACGCCTTGCGCGCGCGACGCCGCCGCGATACTGCCGGTCTCCACGACGCGGATGAAGCTGTTGATCAACCCGAGAATGTCCATTGCCCGTCGTCGCCTTGTCGTCTGTTTCGTAAATTTTACTTAAGAATGAATCAAGTAACGCGCGACTACCGACGGGTTCAGCTGCTTGCTACGCTGGCGATCCTCCCAACCAGCCAACCCCAACGAGGTTTTATCGATGACTTCAGATAGCTCGCAACGTCGGCGGTTTCGCTTCCCGACGGCCGCCACGCCTTACGTCTTTGCGCTGTATATGGCCACCATCATGGCGTTCCTCATGTGTCTCGTGATTACCTTCGCTGAATTCGGCCTCGACGGGCACTATGTGGACAATGTGATGAATGCGTATCGGGTTGCCATGCCCGCGGCGTTCGTCTGTGTGCTGATCGTGCGCCCGATCGTCGCTCGGCTCGTTGCGTGGTCGGTGCACGCGCGCTGAAAGATGCCAGCACGTTCACAGCCGGGTTTTACGACGCGGGTTCGCGCTTGCCGCGTGACGGGTGCGCCGGGAAACTCGCTAAAATTGACGGAGTAGCGCCGGTTGCGTCGATGTTCCAACGTGAGCGACCGGACGCATTCGTGGCAGGAACGTTCGAGAAACCGGCGGACGTCCGTATCAGAGCTCAGGAATAATCGTGGCGATAGCTAACGCTTGGATCGAGGTGGAGGCGCGCAGCGCCGATGCCAATACAGTGCCCGGCGAGGATTCAGAAACGCCGCTCCCCACCTATCGGCAGCTGACGCTACTGCCTGACAGGACCAGACTGAAACACGGCTGGGTGTACGGCTTGCAGGGATGGGCGCGGGGGCGGGGAATGGCCGTGGAGTTCATTTCCGACGTGCTCGACGTCGCCGTCACGACCGACATGGCCGGCGTGCTCGACTTCGTCAGGGTGGCGTGCGAGAAGGACGTGGTCGACTCGCTGGCCATCGAACTCGCCGGCGAAGACGAAGAGCGTCAGTGTTTCCGGATTCGGGCAGAAGCGATCTGAGCTGCGCTGTCGTGAAGGCGCGGCAAAGGTTCACAGGTTCGACTAACGTTGTTCTTGATTGCCCCGGAAGAGATGACGGCCCCGCCGATGAACGACCGCCCGCGACGCTGGCCTGATCGAGCCAGACACTCTCTGCAGGTTTTGCGGCAACCCGTCGCCGCACTCGGTCGTTGGCTGGACCAGGTCGATCCCGGTACGCATCGCCGGATCAAAGGTCTGCGGCTCGTCACCGCGTACGGAATCGCGGCTGCGCTGGGGACCTTGCAGGATATCGCCCGGAGCGTGCCCAGCAGCGTGTCGCTCGGTTATCTCGCCGGAAGCTTCGCACTCTGGGCGAGTGTCTCCGAAGCCAGAACGACGCGCGCCGAATCGGCTCGCGATCTCATCCTGCTGAGCGTTGCAGCCGCGTTCGGTACGGTCGTGTTCATCGTTTTGTCCGGACCGCTACGCACCACAGGTCGGGCCGGGCCGGAGCTGGTTCTCGTGACGGGCGCGTTTCTGGTTGGATATCTGAAGCGATTCGGCGTGCTGGGTGCGGGCATCGGATCGCAAATCTATATCGGCGAATTACTCGCCTACGGCGCCCGTCTAACGACGGACGATCTGACCGCGATCGGGATTGCCGCGCTGATCGCGGTGCTGGCGTCGGTCGTGCCGCGGATGCTTAGCGGTCCGGCAGAGCGGCCCGCCATCACCGCGATACTCGCGGCCGGGCCGGGACCGCTGCCCGGGCGGTGCTCGCTGGAGTTCTCGATGGGATTGCAGGCGGCGATCGGCGCGTTGCTCATCTGCTGCCTGAACGGTCTTATCGGTCTCGAGGAGTCGGCCTGGGCGATCACCGCGTGCACGTACGTCGTCGCCGGTTCGGCATCGGGCACGATACAGCGGGTGCGTCGCCGGATTCTCGGTACGTTGATTGGCGTCCCGCTAGGGCTTGCCTGCCTGCCGGTTGCCGAGCATGCGCCCTTGCTTATATGGGCCGCCGCCGCGCTTGCGATGATCGTCTATGCAATGGCGTTGCCCGAGCGCTACGACATCGCGTCGGGGGCATTCGCCTTCACGCTGATCGTCACGCTCGCAGCAAGCGGTGTGCATTCGATCCCGCTGCTTGCCGCCCGCGCGTGGGAGACGCTGCTCGGCGGATCACTGGGCATGGCGGCCGCGATGCTTCTTTCGCCGCACCGAAGCTCGAGGCCGACGGAATAGGCGACAACGCTTGATGTCGACCCGTCGTGTCAAAGCTGAGCGATCCGCTCCAGAAACGCATCGACCTGCCGTTCATCCGTGGACCAGGACGTCACGAGACGAATCACCGACTGATCGTCGTCCGCTTTCGCCCACACGTAGAAACTGAAGCGCGCCTTCAGCGACGCAATGACGGCGTCGGGCAAGATCGGAAACACCTGATTCGTCGCCGTCTCGGCATCGAGTGCGTAGCCAAGAGACACGATACCGGCGGCGAGCTTTGCGGCCATCGCATTCGCATGGCGGGCATTCTCGAAGAACAGATTCTTGACGCCGAATAGCGCCTGAAACTGGATACCCAGCACGCGACCTTTTGCCAGCATGCCACCTCGCTGTTTGAGATGAAATGCAAAGTCGTCAGTCAAAGCCGGGTTGCACACGACGATCGCTTCACCGAGCAGCGTGCCGACTTTCGTCCCGCCGATCCAGAACAGATCAACGAGCGATGCGATATCGGCTAACGTCGCGTCGTTTTTGCTCGACGCGAGCGCTGCGCCCAATCGCGCGCCGTCGAGAAACAGAATCAGCCCGCGTTGCCTGGCGAGCGCGGAAATGGCGCGCAGTTCGGCGAGCGTATAGATCGTGCCCGTTTCGGTCGCGTTTGAAATGTAGATGAGCCGGGGCTTCGCCATGTGCGGAAAATGCGCATTGCTGGCAAGTGCGGCTTCGATATTGCCGGGCGTGAGCTTCCCATCGACGGCGGGAACGGTGATGAGTTTGTGGCCCGTTGCTTCGATCGCGCCGGCTTCGCGCACGACGATATGCCCGGAGTTCACCGCGATCACGGCTTCATGCGGACGCAGGCAACTGGATATCGAAACGATGTTCGCCATCGTCCCGCTCGCAACGTAGTGAATCGCGCCGTTGAAGGTCTCTCCCAGGCAAGCCTTGATGCGAAGCGTTGCATCGGCCGAGTAGGTATCGTCGCCGTAGGGCGCTTGCTGGATGTAATTCGATTCCGTCAGCGCGCTAAGGATGTCGGGATGCGCGCCTTCGCTATAGTCGTCGAGAAAGCTGGAAGTGGTCATTCGGTGCTTCTGCCTTTGATAGAGGTCGCCCCAACAGGAGGCGAGGCCGAAACCAGTACGCTACCGATTCGCTTCCCTATTTCCTTGTAAAAAATTGCCGCTCTGCCGTCAGAAACGGGCCGGCGTCACGCCATAGGCGTGACGGAACGCGCGCGTGAAATGACTCTGATCGAAAAACCCAACGGCGTGCGCGATGTCGGTCATCGGCAGGTTGCGGTTTGCGCGGATCAACGCGACCGCCTTCTCCAGTCGCAAGCGGAGCAGCCATGCGTGAGGCGTCATGCCGACCGATCGCTTGAATTGCTTCAGGAAGCGAAAGCGTTCGAGCCCAATCAGGTGGGACAGGTCTTCGAGGACGATCTTGTCGGCGATATGCGCATCCACGAATTCCCGGACGACGCGCAGTTGCAGCGCGGACAGGTTGCCCGTGATCGTCTGCGGGGACGGTTGCTTCAGGCGGGCAAACAGCGCCTCCAGCAATTCCAGCACGTAGGTCTCGTTCAGCATCCGGTCGGCCGGCGCCTGTTGCAGCGTCGCGTGGATGTTGAGCAACTGGTCTGCGAGGCGACTATCTTGGATCACCGCAGGCGCCGGTGACGGAGAGGCGTGCGTGCCCGTGATTTCTTCACCGAAACCGTCCAGCAGCGCCGGTGACAGGCGAAAGGTGTGCAAGGTGTAGGACTGGTCCGCGCCTGCAATGCCGTCGTGGACTTCGCCTGGCGGCATCAGTTGAATTGCGCCTCTGGACAGCAACAGCGATTCGCCGCGAAACGATTGACGCTGCGCGCCGCTGGTCACGAGCGCGATATGGCAGTCGAGATGAAAGTGCGGCTCGAATCGAAACTCGGCGAACCTGGCCGTGCTGAGGATCAGGCCGGGAATGTCGGTCGGGTGACTGTACTGGACGTCTTCGGCCATGCAATTCCTCCGGTTCGCCGGTTCGCCGGTCCGCTGCGGTGATTATTCGCGGGTGACAGGGCGTTCGAGTAAGAGATTGTCGATGATTCGCGGTGGCGTGTCGAACGTCGGAGGCGGCGCCGGATACCGTCCCGTGCCGGATCGCCGCCCGTCGTAGCGCTGTCTGAATTTCGCTTCGCTCCACTTTTCCCCTTTTTTGAAAACGCTTGCTTTATCGTTTCACCTATTGCTTAATCGATAAAGCGGCGTGACCTGCGATTCAGGTCACGCATCAAAAAAGCCAGTCAGGAGATCGGGAATGACAGCGGAATCGAAGAGTTCAGTCTCGCGGCGCGCGTTTATCGCAGGCGCGGCGGTCGTCGCGGTGGGGGCCGCAATCGGGGCGCGTAGCCAGTTTCACAACCGAGACAGTGCGCCGTCCGCGGCGGCAGCAGCGGGTGCGCCGCGCAACGGCGGACGTTTGCGCGTCGGTCTGAGCGCGGGCTCGGCGAAGGATAGCCTCGACGCGAAAGCCGCGCTGACAGATGCCGACATCGCCCGCCAGAATCAGCTCTACGACACGCTGCTGCACTTCGACCCGGCGTTCAAGATCCAGCCGGCGCTCGCCGAGAGCGTAGAAGCATCGGAGCGTGCGTCGGTGTGGACCATCCGCCTGCGTAAGGGCGTGACGTTTCACAACGGCAAGCCGCTCACGGCGCAGGACATCGCTTACACGCTCGCGTATGCGCTCGACCCGGCGCGACCGGGCGCATCCGCCGCGCGTTTGCGCGCGCTCGATATGAAGTCCACGCAGGTACTCGACGACCTGACCTTGCGGGTGCGCTTCCAGTCGCCGTTCTCGATGTTTCGCGAAGTGCTTGCCGATGCGGGCACGGCGGCGTTGCGCGTCGTTCCGCAAGGCTACGACCCTGCGCAGCCGGTCGGCACGGGGCCGTTCGTGTTCGAGCGTTTCGAGCCGGGCGTGCGCTCCGTGTTCAAGCGCAATCCTCATTACTGGCGTCCGGACGAACCGCACGTTGACGCGCTCGAACTGCTGAACTTTACCGACGACGCCGCACGCGTCAATGCGCTGCTGAGCAACCAGATCGACGCATTGGCGAATCTTCCCGCAAACCAGATGGCAATCGTGAAAGCGAATCCGCAACTGCGTCTGATCGTGTCGGAAACGGGCGCGTGGAATCCGTTCACGATGCGTGTCGACGTCGCGCCGTTCGACGACGTACGGGTGCGCAAGGCGTTGCGTCTGCTGGTCGATCGCGAGCAACTGGTGCAGCAGGTGCTGGCCGGACAGGGTTACGTCGCCAACGATATTTTTGCCCGCTACGACCACGGCTATGCCACCGATCTCGCGCAGCGCGAAGTGGATATCGACCAGGCGAAGAGCCTGCTGCGGCAAGCCGGCCGCGAGCATCTCTCCGCCGAAATCGTCACGTCGCCGGTGTCGATCGGGCTCGTGCCCGCAGCCGAAGCGCTGGTCCAGCAGGCCTCGCGCGCGGACGTGCAGCTGAGCTTGCGGCAGATCGAACCATCGACGTTTTTCTCGCGCTTTTTCATGAAAGCACCGCTGTCGCAATCGTACTGGGGCACGCGCAATTATCTGCTGCAAGCGGCCGACAGCATGATGCCCACCTCGCCGTACAACGAAACGCACTGGCACGACGACGCGTGGCTGAAGCTCGTACAGGCGGGCTTCGCTGAACAGGACGAAGCAAAACGCGCCGAACTGATCCGCGCGGCGCAACACATCGAATACGACGAAGGCGGCTATATCAACTGGGGTTGGTACAACAAGATCGACGTGGTGCGCTCGAACATCGAAGGGTTCGTGCCGGATCGCAGCGGCTTTTCGCTGACGAGTTTCGCCTTCCGCCGCGCGTGGTTTTCGGCCTGAACGCTTTTATCGAGGATTCTTTTATGTTTTCCAGTTCGATCAGGCGGCTCGGGGCGACCGCGCTCGCGTTGCTCGTCGTGTCGCTGTGCGTCTTCACCGCGACGCAGGTCTTGCCCGGCGACGCCGCTCAGGCCATTCTCGGACGCGACGCCACGCCCGAGCGTCTCGCCGCGCTGCGCATGCAGTTGCATCTCGACGGCAGCCCGTTGTCCCAGTATGGCGCGTGGCTCTGGCATGCCGTGCATGCCGATTTCGGCGTCTCGCTGAGCAACGGCATGGCCGTCAACCTGATGCTCGGCGAGCGCGTCGGGAATTCGCTGTTGCTGATGGGCGCGTCGATATCGATCGGCGTGCCGCTTGCGTTGATCACCGGCGCCGCGTCCGGCTACTGGCGCGATAGCGCATTCGATCACGCAGCGACGATCGTCACGCTGGTGCTCTCGGCGCTGCCCGAAGTCGTACTTGCAATGGGCCTGATCATCCTGCTGGCGACCGGGCTCTTCCCGCTGTTTCCTGCAACCGCGACGATGCGGCCCGTGACCGCTTACCCGCTGCAGTTGGTGCTGCCCGCGCTGACACTCGGGCTCGCGATCGTTCCGTACATCGTGCGGATGGTGCGCGCGGCGATGATCGAGGTGATGGACAGCGACTACGTGGCGTATGCGCGGCTGACGGGCCTGCCGGAGCGCACGGTTGTCTTCAGGCACGGACTCGTCAACATGCTGGGCGCGGTCGCGCAAGTGCTGGCATTGCAGCTCGCCTATCTCGCGGGCGGCGTCGTGATGGTCGAATACGTGTTCGGCTATCCCGGCATCGGCTCGGCGATGATTGACGCAGTGAATAACCGCGATCTGCCGGTCGTACAGGCCATCGCGTTGCTGATCGCGATCGTCTATATCGTCGTCAACCTGATCGCCGATTCGCTTACCTTGCTCGCCAATCCGAGAGTTCGCCATGCAGCCCGATAACGCACCCGCGCTCGTTCTGACCGATCACGCATCGCCGACGCTCCTGCACCGCATGACGGCCGATAGCCGATTCTGGATTGGCTTCGTGCTGATGGCCGTGCCGTTGCTGGTCGCAATCGCCGGCCCGCTGCTCGTGCCGCACGACCCGAACGGATTCGTCGGCGCGCCGTACGCGGGATCGTCCGCAAGCGCGTTCTTCGGCACCGATAATCTCGGCCGCGACGTGTTGAGCCGCTTCATGGCGGGTGGCCGCATGCTGATCATGCTGTCGGCGGTCGCGACCTTGCTCGGCGTCGGAGGCGGCAGTGCGGCGGGCGGATTGCTCGCCCTCGAACGCGGTCGCGTCGATGCCGTCGTGATGCGCGGTGCCGACGTGCTGCTGGCATTTCCTTCGATCGTGCTGGCGCTGATGTGTCTGAGCCTGATGGGCGCGTCGGCGTGGCTGATGGCGCTGGTCGTGGCGGCGGGCCATTTGCCTCGCACGATGCGGGTGATCCGGGCCGTGGCGCTGGGCGTGGTCGAGCGCGACTTCGTCAAATACGCGCAAACGCTCGGTTACGGCCGCGCGCGCACGGTGTTCCGGGTCGTCTTGCCGAATCTGGTCGTGCCGATCATGGTCGAGCTGGGCATCCGCTTTACCTACTCGATCGGCATCGTCGCGAGTCTCAGTTTTCTCGGGCTGGGCGTGCAACCGCCCAATCCGGACTGGGGAAACATGATCAACGAGAACCGGATGGCGTTCTCCGTGCAGCCGTGGGGCGTGCTCTTGCCGCTGACGGCCATTGCGAGTCTTGCGGTCGGCTGCAATCTGCTCGCGGACTGTGTAGGCCGCGCGGTCAACTTCATCGAAACGAGGTCGAAGCATGGCTGACGTGCTGACTATAACGGGCCTGCGGATCGTCAACACGCGCACGGGCCTGCCGCTGATCGACGGAATCGATCTGTCGATCGGGCGGGGTGAACGGGTGGGCCTCGTCGGCGAATCGGGTTCGGGCAAGACCACGATCGGACTCGCCGGGCTCGGTTACGTGCGTGGCGGCATGCGGATCGACAGTGGCGAGATTGCGTTGAACGGTCAGCGGCTTACCGTGCTCGACAGCCGCCAATTGGGCGCGCTCCGGCGCAGCGCGATGGCGTATGTGCCGCAATCGGCGGCGATGGCGCTGAACCCGGCGCTGCGGATCGGCACGCAACTCGCAGCATCGTCTCGAAGACGCGGCGACCGATACGCAGCCGCGTTTGCTTGCCGCGCTCGAACAGGTTCGTCTTCCTGCAACGGTTGAGTTCCTCAAGCGCTATCCGCATCAGCTTTCTGGCGGACAGCAGCAGCGTGTCGCCATTGCGGCGGCGTTGCTGTCCGACCCGGCGCTGATCGTGTTCGACGAACCGACAACGGGTCTCGACGTGGCGGTCCAGGCGCAGATTCTCGAACTGATCCGCAGTGTCTGTGAAGCAAAGAACGTTGCGGGGCTGTTCATCAGTCACGATCTCGGCGCGGTCGCTGCGCTGTGCCGTCGCACTGTCGTGCTGCGACACGGACGTATCGTCGAAAGCGGTGCCACGCGGCACGTTCTGAAAACGCCGTCGAGTGCTTATGGGCGCACGTTGATCGACGCGGCGCCTAGCCTCTCGCGGATTCTCGCGAAGGCGCAAGACGATGCGCCGGTCCAGCGCGCGACGACGCAAACGGACAGCGCGCCGCGGCTGCGCATCACGGCACTGCGCGGCTATTATGGCAAGCGGGAAGTCCTGCATGAGATCGACCTGACCGTGCCGGCGGGCGGCTGCGTTGCGCTCGTCGGCGAATCGGGCAGCGGGAAGACGACCTTGTGTCGCGCGATGATCGGTCTGCACGAGAACTATGCGGGCACGATCGCGCTGGACGGCGTAACGCTCGAACGCGCGGTGCATCGTCGCTCGCGCGAGCAACGGCGCGATCTGCAATACGTTTTTCAGAACCCGTATGAATCGCTCAATCCGCGATGCACCGTCGGCGATCTGCTCGAACAGCCATTGCGCTTCTTCGGCATGGCGATACCGTCGGGCCATGTTCGGCATCAGCTATCGCGGGTGTCGCTGGGTGCCGGTGTTGCGTCGAAGTATCCGCATCAGTTGAGCGGCGGTGAGCGTCAGCGCGTTGCGCTCGCGCGTGCGCTTGCGGTGCAGCCCAAAGTGATGATCTGTGACGAAGTGACGTCGGCGCTCGATGTCTCCGTACAGGCGTCCGTGGTCGATCTGATCAACGACTTGCGGCACGAACTGCAACTGACGGTCGTGTTCGTCACTCACCACATTGCACTGGTGCCGCAGATCGCCGATCAGGTCGCCGTGCTCGAACAGGGGCACGTGGTCGAGCGGGGCGAGACGAGAGCCGTATTCAGCCGGCCGCAAGCCGCGCTGACGCGTCAGTTGATCGAGCAGACGCTGGATCTCGATCAGATGGTCTGATGCGCAATCTTCACTTTTCCGATGGAGACAGACATGATGATCGTTGAGTGCACAGGCGATGGTCGCGCGCGCGGCCGCGCGCATGGCGAGAGCGCGCGTGAACTCGTGCGCGGCGCGCTCGATCGCTGGGCGGATGCGACGATGCGCGCCTGGCACGCAGAGAAGGACGTGCCCGATATCGACGCATACGCGGCGCGTCTGCTCGCGCAAACCGGACTGTTCGACACGGCATCGCGCGTGTTGCCCGATCTGGCGGACGAGGTGCGCGGCATCGCCGAAGGTGCCGGGCTGCCGTTCGAACGGGTGGCCGCCTACAATCTGATGGACGAGCAATGGTGGTACGACCTCGACGCGTTGAGTGCGCTGCCGACGTCCGAGCCGGGTTGCAGCGTGATCGGATTCGCGGACGCAGAGTCGGTCGTGCTGGCGCAGAATATGGACTTGCCCGCGTACATGGACGGATCGCAGATCGTGCTGCGACTGCGTGACGGAGATGGACCGGAATCGCTCGTGCTCAGCGGTGCGGGACTGATCGGTTTGACCGGCATCACCGCGGCGGGCGTCGCGATCTGCGTGAATACGTTGTTGATGCTCCGGCACGACACGGCGGGCATTCCCGTTGCATTCGCGTTGCGCCACGCGTTGCGGCAGCGCACGGCGCACGACGCCTTCCAGGCGTTGCAACACATGACGCACGCGAGCGGCCAGCACTATGCGATAGCCGATCGCACGGGTGTCGCCAGCATAGAGTGTTCGGCGCATGGCGGCGCGTTGCGCGCGGAGCCGCGCGGCAATGCGTTATGGCACACCAATCATCCGCTGTATAGCGGCGACGTCAGGGAAGAAGCCGTCTTGCAACTGGCCGCGAGCGGACGCATTCATAATTCGACTGAACGCCTCGCGTTTTTGCATGAGCGCGCAACCTCGCTGCATTGCGCAGACGACGTCGAAGCGTTGCTGGCGGATCCCGGCACGCCGCTTTGTATGACGCCGCGCGGCGCGAGCATCAGCCAGACGTTCGGCTCGGTGCTGTATCGTCTCGGCGACCGGCCCGAGGCGTCCTTCTGCGCAGGCAGACCGGGCGAAGCGCGCTGGCAACCGGTGCCGTTCTCGGCCATCGGCGAGGCGCGCCGTGCGCAGTGACAGTAAATCGCCTTTTGAACGTACCGAACATGATTGATGAAAAGAAAAAGCGCAGTCGCATCGGCATCAAGGACATCGCGGAACTGGCGAATCTATCCAAGACAGCCGTGTCGTATGCGCTCAACGGCACGGGCCGGCTGGACGAGGAAACGCGTGCCCGCGTGATCGCGATTGCCGAACAGCACGGCTATCGCGCGAATCCGTTCGCGCGCAAGCTGAGGGGCAAGAATTTCGGCGTGCTGGCGGTGTTCGCGTCGGTGCCGTCGTCGATGTCGGAAGTCGTCGCGAATACAGACTACTTCGTGCGCTTGTGGCAAGGCGCGGTGACATGCGCGCTTGGGCGCGGTTATATGCTGTTGCTCGCGCCGTTCGGCACGGGCCCCGACATGCTCAGCAACATGCCGATAGACGGCGGCATCGTCATCGATCCGGTTCAGAACGACCCCACGCTCACGCATCTGAACCGCAACGGGCTGGCTGCCGTCACGATCGGACGCGACCTCGAGGCCGGCAGCGACACGCTCTGGATCGACAGTCCGCATGGCGAACTCGCGACCCGTCTGTTCGATCTTTTCGAAGCGCAGGGTGCGCGTCGGGTCGGCGCGATTCTGTCGTCGCCTGCGTACGGTTACACGCTCGCTGTGCGTGACGCCTACCTTCAGTGGACGCGCGCGCGCAAACAGACGCCGATGCTCGTGGAGATCGAGTCGCATCCGTCCGAGTCGGCCGGCTGTGATGCGGCGATGAAGATGCTGGCCGGCAAGTCGCCGCCCGACGCGATCTTCGCGTCGCTCGACCGCCTGGCGGCAGGCGTGTTTCTCGCCGCGCAGCGACGCGGCATCGTCGTGCCCGACGCGCTGATGATCGCGGCGGGCACGGACGGCGCCGAGAGCCGTTCGGCTGCAATGCCCATTACCGCACTCGATCTGCGGCCGGAGGCACTCGGCAGTGCAGCCGTTTCAAAGCTGATCGCGAAACTCGAAGGCAGCGAAGATGCGGGCGGCGAGATGCTGTCGGGCGACGTCTTGTTGCGCGCGACGACAGCACGTCACCCGACCTGAGCGAACGGAGGCAGGCAGCATCATGCTGTCTCCGTTCCAGTCAATATAGTTAGGGTTACTACACGGGAAGGAAGGCGAGATGTTGAAAGAATATGCGTGGCTGACACGCGAGACGGACGATCCGACGCCGGGGACGCACGCGCAGGGTATGCGCTGTGGGCAAATGATCTGGATTGCCGGGCAGGCCGATCTGACTGCCGCAGGCGAGATCGCTCATCCCGACGATCCACGCGAACAGACCCGGGGCGCGATGCGGCGCGTCGACGATGTGCTCGACGAACTCGGCAGCGATGCGACCCAACTCGTCAAGTTGCTGTGCTTCTATGTCCCTGACGACGGCTTCGACGAGACGGCCTGTCTTGCATCGCTTGCATCGATGTTGCCCGCTGGCGCGCGGCCTGCGGTCACGGTAATTCCGGTCGGTTATCTGTCGCATCGTGGGATGCGGGTGTTGATCGAAGGCTACGCAATGCAGGCCGCCGACGGCGCACGCCTGTCGCGGCAGTACGCACCGCGCGACAACGGTGAAGCATGGCTGCCAGCCCCTTTCGAAACGGCGGTGCGCTGCGGCAAGATGATTTTTGTCAGCGGCCAGCTGGCTGTCGTGGACGGAAAGGTCGCGCATCCTGGCGATATCGTTGGACAGACGCGGCAGGTCATGCAGCAGATCGGCGGCGCGTTGGCTGCGTTCGGTGCGACCTTCGACGATGTCGTCAAGGTCAATCGCTGGTACGTGGGTCGTGGGTCCGTTGAGGATTTCGAGCCGGCGGCGCTCGCGTGCGCCGCGCACTTCAACGAACCGGGCCCGGCGGCAACCGGCATCCCGCTTGCAAACCTCGCGCGCGAAGGCGAGCTGATAAGGATCGAAGTGGTCGCGATGCTCGGTGAAGACGGTGAGCGCTTGCCGCGCCGTCATGCGTGGCCCGATAGCCTGTGGGACTGGACGACGCATCTGCCGTACAAGCACGGCGTGAAATGCCACGACATGATCTTCCTCGGCGGCCAGGTTTCGCTCGACAAGCAGGGCCGTGCGGTCAGTTCTGGCGAGATGGCGTTGCAGACGCGCCAGGCGATGACTCACATCGGTACGATACTTCGCGAACTCGATGCCGACTATGCGGACATCTGCAAACTGACCACGATGTACGAGGGTCGTTGCGGCGTGGACGAACTCGATGTCAACCGGCGTGTGCGCTCGTCGTTTTTCGACGCGCCGCGTCTGCCGATGACGGATGTGCCGCAACCGGTGCTGGCTTATCCCGGCATGATCATCGAGATCGACGCATTTGCCGTGGCCGAACCCGACTGACGGACAGCACTGCGCTATCGACCCGTCAGGCTAGCCAGGCCAAAGTCCAGATGCCCCGCTCAGCGTCGCGTCCGCTCCGCTTCGTCGAACGGCGACCGCAGCACAATGGCGTCATCACGTTCAGGACCCGTGGTGACCATTGCTACCGGAATGCCAACCTCCTGCTGGATCGCCTCGATCAGCGCGACGGCCTGGCGGGGCAGGTCGCCATATGACCGGATGCCGCGGGTCGAGCCTTCCCAGCCATCGAAGCGCTTCAGAACCGGCTCCAGGCGACATTGCTCGGCGTGGGTGGCAGGCATGTAGTCGATGCGCTTTCCGTCGAGCATGTAGCCTACGCACACGTCGATCGAGTCGAATCCATCGAGCACATCCAGCTTGGTCAGCGCGAGCAGGTCGATACCGGCTACTTTGCTGCTCTGGCGCAGTTGCACCGTGTCCAGCCAGCCGCAACGGCGCGGGCGGCCGGTGTTGACGCCATATTCGCCGCCGCGCTCGCGGAGCATGTCACCGAGCGCGCCGTCCACTTCGGACGTGAACGGGCCTTCGCCGACACGCGTCGCATAGACCTTGCTGACGCCGAGCACCGGCCCCAGGTGCGACGGCGCGATACCGGTGCCGCTCGCCGCACCGGCGGCGATCGTGCTCGACGACGTCACATACGGATAGCTGCCCCAGTCCACGTCGAGCATCACCGCTTGCGACCCTTCGAATACCGTGCGCTTGCCCGACGAATGGGCGACGTCGAGTTGCTCCCAGACGCGTCCCACGAACGGCAGGATTCGGGGGGCCATCGCAAGCAGATCGCTGAGCATCGGATCGCGCTGGAAAGGTTCCAGACCGAGGCCGCGGAACCACGCGTTATGGTACTCAAGCAGGACGTCGAGCTTTTGAGCAAGCAGTTCCGGTTCGGCGAGATCGCAGACGCGCAAGCCACGGCGGCCAACCTTGTCCTCGTAGGCCGGACCGATGCCTCTTAGCGTCGTGCCGAGCGGCTGCGCGCGCAAGCGTTCCTGCGCGGCGTCGAGCGCGCGATGGACCGGCAGCACGAGCGTAGCGGTCTCGGCAATCTGCAGCACTTCTGGTGTGACGCTGATTCCCAGTGCCGCCATGCGCCCGATCTCCGCCAGTAACGCTTCGGGGTCGAGCGCGACGCCGTTGCCGATCAACCCCAGCTTTCCGCGCACGACACCGCTCGGAAGCAGCGCGAGTTTGTAGGTCTTGCCGTCCACCACCAGCGTATGGCCCGCGTTGTGGCCACCGTTGTAGCGTGCGACGATGTCCGCCTTTTCGGCCAGCCAATCCACGATCCGGCCTTTTCCCTCGTCGCCCCACTGAGCGCCAACCACAACAACGTTCGACATAGCGTAATCTTCCTGGTGACTTTATTGAACAGATCTGGAGCCAGATCTGCGGTCAATCAGGTCAATATAGCGGCCGGGCGTAGTCGCGAATATCGATATAAACTCATTAGAATTGTCAGGAAAACTCACATAGAGATCGTCTTATGCCGCGCCGTCTGCCCCCGTTGAACGCATTACGCGTATTTGAAGCTGCCGCCAGGCTCGAGAGTTTTTCGGCCGCCGCCAATGAGCTTTGCGTCACGCACGGGGCCGTGAGCCGGCAAGTGGGACAGCTGGAAGCGTGGTTCGGACACGACCTGTTCGAGCGTCGGGGCCGACGGGTCGTACTTACGACGCCGGGGCGCGTTTACCTGTCGGAGATATCGGCGGTGCTCGACCGGATCGAACTCGCCACCAACGAACAACTCCGGATTACCCGGCAGCAGATCATCCGGGTCAATGCGCCGACCACGTTCGCGTTGCGCTGGCTCTTGCCGCAGTTGTCGAACTTTCAGCTGGCCAATCCCGCAGTGGAAGTCCGGTTGACCACCTCCGACGAAGCGATCGAACGGCTGCGCGGCGAATGCGATGTAGCGATTCGCGGCAGCGAGCAGAAAGCGGCGGGCTACGTGGTCAACGAGTTTCTGTCGGAAGTGCGGTTGCCGGTGTGCTCCCCGAAGGTGTTGGAGTCGCATCCGATCCGGAATGTGTCGGACTTGAAGCATCACACGCTGCTGCACACGGCGACCTATCCCGGCCTGTGGGCCGAATGGCTGGCGGCGTGCGGGAACCCCCGGCTTGCCGCGCGCAACTCCCAGCAACTGGATCACTTTTATCTGACGCTGCAAGCCGCGATCGACGGCTTGGGTATCGCGATGGGACCGACCGCGCTTGTCGCCCTCGATGTCGAGGAGGGCCGTCTCGTGTTTCCGTTCGACGGCCCCGCGTTGCCCGCATGGCGCTACTGCAGCTATGTTCACACTGCCCGCGTTGAAGACCCGGCCATCAATATCTTTTTGACGTGGTTGCGCGAGTTGGGGCAACGGTTTTCGCGCACGGTGTAGCGCATATCGCTTTGCCCGGCTTCGACTGCGTGAACATGAAACGCCGCCATTTCTTTCGAAATGGCTTCCAATACTTTCAATCTGCTTATAAGCGATGCGGTCATTAACCTTGGCCGCCGATTAGCTAATCGCATTCCACGCATAGCGATATTTAATTTCAGAAATAATCCGCCTGCCATGTTCATTTGGCGTGCGCGCCATTACAGTCTGATTGCGCAAATTACGGCCGGTCTGATTAAGCCGCTAATTGCCGATATGAGTCTTATGCTTTTAAATGCTTTCGATAGTCCGTTTCGTTTATCCAATATTGCGCCCGACAAAATAAATGGCGCAAAGAATAAATTTACGAGGGCACTGGAATGCAGAACGACGCAACGCTCAGGTTTAAACCGTACACGCGGCAGACCGTCCGGCAGACGCCGGAGTGGTCGAAGCTCTCCGCCGATCAGCAAGAGGCCGTCGATATAGTCGGCCGCGTACTACCGTTCCGGGTCAATAGCTACGTATTGGGCGAATTGATCGACTGGCAGCAGATTCCCGACGATCCCATTTTCAGGCTCACCTTTCCGCAAAAAGAAATGTTGCGGGACGAGGAATACGATCAGCTTAGAACGCTGATTCGATCGGGTAATTCTGAACCCGAGATCGACAAACTGGTTCACAAGATTCGTCTGCGAATGAACCCGCATCCCGCCGGGCAACTGACGCATAACGTTCCTTATCTGGACGGTATTCCGTTGCAGGGAATGCAGCATAAATATCGCGAAACGGTTTTGTTCTTTCCGAGCGCCGGACAATCCTGCCATGCGTATTGCACGTTCTGCTTTCGCTGGCCGCAATTCGTCGGCATGGACGAGTTCAAATTCGATGCGCGGGAAACGTCGCATCTCGTCGAGTATCTGAAGCGCCATAAAGAAGTCACCGACGTGCTCATCACGGGCGGCGATCCGCTGGTCATGAATGCGCGCTCGCTGGCGGAATACCTGACGCCCTTGCTGACCCCGGAGCTTGCTCATATCCAGAATATCCGGATCGGCACGAAATCGGTGGCGTACTGGCCGCAGCGCTTCGTGACCGACAAGGACGCCGACGATCTGCTGCGCGTGTTCGAGTCGGTCGTCGCGTCCGGGCGCAACCTGGCGATCATGGGGCACTACAACCATCCGAACGAACTGGAGCCCGAGATCGCGCAGCAGGCCGTGCGCCGGATCATCGGCACCGGCGCGACCGTCCGGATGCAGGCGCCGCTGATCCGCC
Source organism: Paraburkholderia sp. (assembly GCF_028283785.1). Taxonomy (GTDB): domain Bacteria; phylum Pseudomonadota; class Gammaproteobacteria; order Burkholderiales; family Burkholderiaceae; genus Paraburkholderia. The sequence goes on from NZ_JAPWKB010000008.1 coordinate 129,419, forward strand.
ATATCAACACGGACCCTGACGCATGGGCGCGGCTCTGGACGCTCGGCGTCAAGCTCGGCGCGGTGCCGTATTACATGTTCGTCGAACGTGATACCGGCCCGAGCGATTACTTCAAGCTCCCACTGGCGGATGCGTACGACATTTTCCAACGCGCGTACCGGCAGGTGTCCGGCCTCGCGCGAACCGTGCGCGGCCCGTCGATGAGCGCATTTCCCGGCAAGGTGATGGTGGACGGCATCGTCACCATCGGCGGAGAAAAGCTCTTTGCCTTGCAGTTTCTCCAGGCGCGTAACCCCGAATGGGTGCGTCGTCCGTTCTACGCGAAGTTCGATCCGCAGGCGACCTGGCTCGACGACCTGGTGCCCGCATTCGGCGAGCGGAAGTTCTTTTTCGAGGACGACGCGCCGCAGCCGCCCGCAGGCAAGCGCGTGATTCCCGTTCACGTGGCGGGCACCGGGCGGGTGGACGAAGCCGATTTCGTGGAGGCCGCGCAATGAAGCGTGATGTCCCGTTGACGCCCGACCGCTACGAAGTCTACGCAGTCCGGTACGCGACGCACGCGGCCCGGCGCAGTGCAGAAAACTATCTCGGCCACGATCCGCACGGCAATCGCGCGATGCCGCTCGATTTCTATTTCTGGGTGATCCGCAACGCGCAGCGCGTCGTGCTGGTCGATACCGGTTTCAAGTCCGAACTGGCGGTCAGGCGTGGCCGCGCTTACTTTGGCGAGCCGGTCGCGCTGCTCGCAAAACTGGGCATCGACGCGGCCGATATCGAGGACGTCGTGATTACGCATATGCACTACGACCACGCAGGCAATCTCGATGCTTTTCCGCGCGCGCGCTTTCATTTGCAGGAAAGCGAGCTTGCGTTTTGCACTGGGCGTTGCATGGGCCATGCGGCGTTACGCGGACCGTTCGAGCCGCAAGACGTGGCGCAGGCGGTATTCCGTCTGTTCGAAGGGCGTCTGCGTTTCACCGACGGTGACAGCGAACTGTTCCCCGGCATCACGCTGCATCAGGTCGGCGGCCACACGCCCGGCCTGCAGGTGGTGCGGGTCGCGACGGCGCGCGGCCATATCGTGCTCGCGAGCGACGCCGCGCACTACTGGGACAACCTTCGCGCCCGCCGGCCGTTTCCGATCGTGATCGACGTGGGCCGGATGCTCGACGCGCATGCGTTGATCGAGCAGCTCGCCGATGGTCCCGACCATATCGTGCCCGGCCACGATCCGCTCGTGCGAACGCGCTTTCGCGCACTGCCCGGCGAGCCGGACATCGTTGCACTTCACGAAGCACCGCTCGGCAAACCGGCGCATCAGCACGCCGATCACGTCGCCGACGCGCTCACTGTCGAATCGGATTGAGGAGACACGTATGACATTGACGAACGTCACTCTGGTGGGAATGGGGCCGCGCGGTCTGAGCGTGCTCGAACGGATTCTGGAGCATGCGCAGCGCGTGCCGCCCGATGCGCGTCTGCATATCGACGTGATCGACACAGGCGAATGTGGTCAGGGCTCGCATCCATCGCGTCAGCCGGATCATCTGCTGATCAACACGGTGGCATCGCAGATCTCGATGTTTGCGCCGATCAGCGTCGCGGGCGGCGGCAGCTGCGGGCCCTCGCTGGTCGAATGGGCGGCGGCGAGCGGCTATCGCCGGTTCGGGCAGCGCTTTTTGCGGGTCGAGGACAGTTCGGGCGCGGCGATCACCGAGTTCGATCATCTGCCGCGCAGCCTGCTTGGCGAGTATCTCGCGTGGATGTACGACCGCGTCGTGAGCCTGTTGCCGGAACGGATCACGGTCGTGCATCACCGCACCCGCGTGGTCGATATCGAGCCGCGCGGGGAGCGCTTTCAGATACGGCTCGACAACGGCTATCTGTATCCGACGGACTTCGTGTTTCTGTTGACCGGCCACGGGCGGCGAAAGCCCACCATCGACGATCTTCAGGCATCCGGGTTCGTGACCGGGCACGTGCGCCGCAATCCGAAGCTGGGTTATTTCGCGTCGCCTTATCCAGTGACCGGATTGTCGAGCATCCCCGCACAGGCAACGGTCGCGGTGCAGGGTTTCGGCTTGACGTCGCATGACGTGATCTCGGAGTTGACGTTGGGGCGTGGCGGCCGCTACATCGAGACCAGTGAAGGCTTGCGTTACCGGCCTTCAGGCAAAGAGCCCAAAATTCTGCTGTTCTCGCGAAACTGCCTGCCGTTCGCCGCGCGGGGCGTGAACCAGAAAGGTTTGACCGGCAAGCATCGGGCGCGCTTCTTTACACCGGATGCGATCCGCACGCTGGCGGACGGCGCGAGACAGGCGCGCAGCGATCCACGCATCGACTTTCGTGCGCACGTGTTGCCGTTGATCGTCAAGGAAATGGCCTATGCGTATCGCAGCGCCGCCCTTCAGCAAACAGTCGATCCATCGACATTCGACGCGACGCCCGAAGAAAACGCGGCGATCGAATCGATCCTTTGGCCGTTGAAGGGGCGACGCTTCGAGTCGGCGGACGCGTATCGGGCGTTTTTCGATGCGCAGTTCAAGCACGACCTCGAGCATGCGTTCAAAGGCAATCTGTCGAGCCCGGTGAAAGCCGCCACCGACGTGTTGCGCGACACGCGCGATGCGTTGCGTACAGCGGTCGAATCCGGCGGACTGACGCCCGACTCTCACCGATATTTTGTCGAGGAATTCAACGCGATCACCAATCGCGTCGCATTCGGTCCACCGAAGCAACGCAACGTCGAGTTCCTCGCGTTACGTTCGGCGGGTCTGCTCGATCTGGCCGGCGGCCCGGGCGCATCGGTCACGGGCGATCCGCAGCGCGCGCAGTTCCGGATCGATACGCCGTATGTGGACGGGGTGTCGCAATGTTTCGCCGACGTGCTCATCGCCGCGCGGCTCGATAGCTATTCGCCGCTCACGGACGACTCGCCGCTGACCGACACCCTGTTAGGTCGCGGTCTGATCCGTCCGTATCGCAATGGCGATTACCACCCCGGCGGCATCGATATCGATACGCAATCGCGCCCGCTCGGACGCGATGGTCGCCCGCATCCGCGCATGTGGGCGATCGGCTTCGTCGTCGAAGGCCCGCATTTCTATACGCATGCGCTGCCGCGTCCGCAGATCGCCTCGCGTCAGACCGCCGACGCCGAGCGTTGCGTGCTGCAACTGTTCGATGCCGTGAATGCGGCGGATCGAACCGCGCGGACCGATCCGGCACGCTCGCCCATCAGCGCCGGCGACCTCCAGGAGACCGTATGAGCCACGCCGAACTATCCGACGTGTCAGTGGCCGCGCCGTCGCAAGCCGCAGATGGCGGCCGCTTCGTGTCCTTCGACGCATATCTGGATTCCGCGAGCCAGCGCCGACCGCAGTCGGCCCATTGGCCCTGGTCGGCGGTGTCCGGTGCCTGGGCGGCGCACGCGCACGGCGAACGCGGCACGGTCGCGCTGGTTGCCGGGCCGCCGACCGACGGCAACGAACCCGGCCACGCCAATGCCGAAGCGGCGCCCGGCGTGTCGCTGACCGTGCAGATCGTCGAGCCGCAGCGGACCACGCGCTCGCATCGGCACTCGTTCTGGCATCTGTACGTGGTGGTGACGGGCGAGGGTCGCGCGTACGTGGAACAGGGCACCGGTTATGCGCTCGCTCCCGGCGATGCGCTGTACGTCCCGCCGTGGGCCGAGCATCGGTTCGTCAATCCCGACGGCGCGGCGCCGCTGGTGCTGTACGCGGTGCAGAACCTGCCGCAGGTCGCACAACTCGGCACGCTCGTGCGCGAGTCGCCGGACGCCGGCATCGAGCATGTCTATCGTGCCGCGCATCGTCCCTGATCGGGATCGTTATTCCAGAAAGGAGTCTCGCGTGGAGTCGTCCAATACCGAGGGCCGTGTCAGTACGGCGGCCTTGTATGCCACTGTGTTTCTGCCGTTTGCATTCGGCCATTACGTGTCGTTCGTGTTTCGCTCCATCAACGCGGTGCTCGCGCCGTATCTGGTGGCGTCGTTGCAACTGAGTGCCGCGCAGCTCGGCTTGCTGTCGAGCGCCTACTTCGTGTCGTTCGGACTGGCGCAATTACCCGTCGGGCTCGCACTCGACCGGTACGGACCGCGCCGCGTGCAACTCGTGCTGCTGGGCATCGCCGCACTCGGCTCGCTGCTGTTCGCGGCCGGCGACGGTTTCGGTGCGCTATTCGTCGCGCGGGTGCTGACCGGTCTCGGCCTGTCGGCGTGCTTCATGGGATCGATCAAGGCGCTGTCTTATTGGGTCGCGCCGGCCAGATTGCCGTCGATTCACGGCTATCTGCTGGCCGTGGGCGGACTCGGCGCGATGTCCGCGACGCTCCCGGTCGAGATCGCATTGCAGTATCTGAACTGGCGCACGCTGTTCGTCGTGCTGGCCGGGATCACGCTGGTGCCGGCGCTGGTGATCTATTTCGTCACGCCGCAGGAACCGCTTGCTCATCGCGTGACGCGCTGGCCGTCGGTGCGTTCGCTGTTCGAGGTGTACCGCGACCCGGCATTTCGCCGCACGATTTCGCTGCTGCTGCCCGCGCACGCGGTCGCGTTCGGACTTCAGGGTCTGTGGATGGGGCAGTGGCTGCAGGATGCGGGCGGCCTGAACGCGCACGATACCGCTGCGCTGCTGTTTATCGGCATGGCGGCGATCGTCGCCGGTTCGCTGTCGATCGGCAATCTGACCGAATGGGCCGGCCGGCGTTTCGGTATGAAGCCGCTCGATGTGGCGGGCGTCGGCGTCGGCATCTTTATCGGCGTTCAGGTGCTGGCCGTGCTGAACATCGTGCCGCTGATTCCCGTCATCACGGTGGCATTTACGCTGATCGGCACGATTGCCGGGCTGGAATACACGATCGTCGCGCAAAGCGTGCCACCGGCGCTCACCGGCCGCGCCGCGACCTGCCTGAACCTGCTGATCTTCTTCAGTGCGTTCGTCGTGCAAAGCGGCTTCGGTTTTATCGTCGGCGCGTGGCATCCGGATGCCGCGCATCACTACCCGGCGGTTGCTTTCCAGACGGCGTTCGGCGTTGCGCTCGCGCTGCAGTTGCCGGGCTTCGTGCGATGGCTGCTGCGGCGCGAGTGGCGTCCGGCGAAGGCGGGAGCGACATCATGAAACTGCATGGCTACTTTCGTTCGTCGGCCACGTTTCGCGTGCGGATCGCGCTGAATCTCAAGCAGATCGCTTATGAAACCGTGTCCTACGACATCGCGCAACAGGCGCACCGCGAGCCCGCCTACCTTGCGCTGAATCCACAAGGCTTGCTGCCGACGCTGGAGATCGACGGGTGTCGGCTGACGCAGTCGCTGGCGATTGTCGAATACCTCGACGCTACGCGTCCGGAACAGCCGCTGTTTCCCACCGGCGTCGCGGCGCGCGCGCGTGTCACGAGTCTTGCCGCCGCCATTGCCGCCGATATTCACCCGCTCGGTGCCGCCCGCGTCGCGCGCTATCTGCGCGACCACGCCGGTCTCGATGCGGACGCGATCGCCGCCTGGCAGCGGCATTGGGTCGACGAAGGTCTGCTCGCCGTCGAGCAGCGTTTGCAGGACGGTTTCACAGGCCGTTTCAGCCATGGCGATTCGCCAGGCACGGCCGACCTTTTTCTGGTGCCGCAGGCGCTGAATGCGCGTCGCGCGGGCATCGATATCAACCGGTATCCGACGATCGCGCGGATCGTCGAAACGTGCCTGGAAGTGCCGGCCTTCCAGCATGCGCTTCCCGACAATCAGCCGGACAGCAATCAGGACTGGAGATCGAAATGAGTCTTTACAACCTTGCATTGGCGAACCCGCGTTACGCGGTGATGTTGACCGGCTTGCCCTTGCTGATCGTGCTGGAGGCGATTGCGCCGTTCCTCGAGGGTGACGGGCGATGGCGGCACACCGCGAAAAACCTGGTGATCGGCGCGATCTACGTGGCGACCACCGCCGTGCTCGGACTCGGTATCGTCTGGCTGCTTCATGCGACCGGGCGCAACCACTGGGGGCTGTTCAACCATGTCAGCGTGCCGCTCTGGATCCAGGTCGTGCTCGGCGTGCTGGCGCTCGATTTCGCGGACTACTGGCGGCATCGCGCGGATCATACGTTCCGGCTGTTATGGCGTTTTCATCGCTTGCATCACAGTGACCCGCTGATGGAGGCGTCCACGACGATCCGCAATCATCCCGGCGCGGCAATCACGATTCTCGCGCCGCGGGCGATCCTGATTCCGCTGCTCGGCCTCGACCCGCTTGTCCTGATCATTCACGCGCCGCTCGCGCTCGCGGGTCAGCTCTATCACCACAGCAACCTGAAGCTGCCGCCGATACTCGAACGCGTGCTGGGGTATTTCATCGTGACGCCGAGTCAGCATTTCGCGCACCACGCGAAAATCCGCAAGTACGCCGACAGCCAGTTCGGCGTGATCCTGATTCTATGGGACAAGCTTTTCGGCACGCTGCTCCAGACACCCGACAGGGCCGCGACGCCGATGGGCGTGCGCGGCTACGACGACGCCGCCAGTCAGTCGATCTTCGGGATGCTCGCGTCGATGTTCGAGAAAAAGAAGCCGGCGACCGGTCTACCCCTTGCGGCCGTCGGCCTTGACGCGCGAACCCAGGAACCCGGCTGAGCATGGGGCGGCGCGTGTCCACGGCGGGTTCAGGTCGGCGCTGTCGCCGCGCCGGTTGGCGTCGAGCGGAACGCGCTGACCAGCGTGCGCAGGGCCGCGCGAACTTGTGGGTCGGAGGTTGCGGAATACAGCACCACGTCGCGCGAGGGCAGCGGCGGCAAGCCGAGCCGCGGGCCGACATCCACCGTGCCGACCGGCGCGACGCGCAGCGCAAGCGGTGCGACTGCCAGGCCCGCTTGCGCGGCCGCGCCGATGGTCGCGATACCGCCGCCGACGAACACTTCGACCCACGGCAGACGTGCGTCTCGCAACGCGCCGACAGCCATCGCGCGGACCCGGCACGGATACGCCTGGGTGGCGAGCCGCAACGGATCGCCGTCGCGATGCGGCCAGTCGGGCGTCGCCATCCAGCCGAACGGCTCCGCCATCAAGGTTTCGCCGTCACGGCGACTGTCGTCGTGCCGCAGCACCAGCGCAGCGTCGAGCGAGCCACGGTCGAAGTCGGCTTCGATGTCGCGCGAACTCGATACGCGCATCTCCACGAGCAAGCCTGGATCGGCGCTATGCACATGGCGCAGCAACACCGGCAGATCGCCACCGACGATGTGATGACTGATGCCCACTTTCAACGTGGTCCTCTCCCGCGTCAGGGCGGCGAGCGCGTCGTCGTGCGCGGCGAGCAGATTACGCGCGGCCTGCAGGAAGATCTCGCCTTTCGGCGACAGCCGCACCATCCGGGGCGTGCGCTCGATCAGGCGCTGACCGAGCCGTTCTTCCAGGCGCTTGAGCTTCAGACTGATCGCCGATTGCGTGCTATCGAGCGCGTCGGCCGCGCGCGTGAAGCTGCGCAAATCAGCGACCAGCAGAAACGCCTGTACCGCTTCGAGGTCGAGTGTCTTCATGGCGATCCATTCGTTTTGGTCATCATAGAAATATCGCGCGGCGTGTTCAAAAAAGACGGGGGCCGTGACACGCTAGCGTCATTCGCCGTATCGGGCAAGCCGGTACGGACCGACTCGTCAAAGGACGCGTGATGCATCATTTCGAAAGGGCGTGCACCAACGATGCCGCACCCGACCGGCGCCACGCGCTTTACGCGCATCTTGCCGGCCTGGGAATCGGTGCGCTGATCATTCTGGGGACCACGGCGCTGGCCTGCGCGTTGATTCGCGCGCTTTGACTCAGGGCTGATGGTGGACGGGCTCGCCCGGGCGCCAGCCAACCAGAGCGGCGCGCCCCGCGTTGCCGCTGATCAGGCTGTTCGACGGCGCGTGGATCTGGCTGCACAACACGTTGCGATGATGCCGCTCCAGCGGATTGCTGCGCGCGAGACCGTGATTGCCGGCCAGCTCGATCGCAAGGCCAACGGCCTTGATCGCATTGTCGATGGTGACGTGCTTGACTGTCGCCGCCAGTGTGTCCGGCGCCTCGCCACGATCGAAGGCAGCGCTGGAACTGCGCAACAACCAGTCGTTGGTTTGCAACAGCACTTCGATGGCACCGACAGTCTGCTGGATGGTGGGCACGCCCGCCAGCGACGTGCCGCCGAGCGCACCGGGGCGTCGCCCGTTTAGAAACCCGAGCAGCCAGTCGCGCGCGGCGCGGGCCGCGCCGTCGTAGACGCTGCCGACCAGCGTGAAGTACCACGCGGTGTTGTGCGGATGCCGTTGCAATCCGAGCGATGCGGGTTTGAGCGCGACGACATCGGCGAGCGGCACGCGCACGTCGCTGAACACCACGTCGTGACTGACGGTGGCGCGCATACCGAGCGGGTCCCACGTCTCGACGATCTGCACCCCGGGCGCGTCGCGCGGCACCAGAAACTGACCCAGTCGCGGTTCGGCTTCGTCGGTGCGCGCGAGGACGCTGATCCAGGACAGTAGCGGCGCGCCTGTCACATATCGCTTATGTCCGGTGATCCGCCAGACGTCGCCGTCGCGGCGTGCGACCGTCTCCGGCAAGCCGCCATGCGATGGCGATCCGAGGCCGGGCTCGACCTGCGCGGCGTTCAGCAGTGCGGCACCCACGGCGGCCTCGCGCGACAGACGGCGCGCGAGATGCGCGGGCCAGTCGCCGATGCTTGCCCGTTCCGAGTTGACGATCGCGGCATGCTGGCAGTAATGCATCGACAGTATCAGTGCGACCGACGGATCGCCGTGCGCGATCGCGCGGACCACCGCGCTCGCGGCGGCGAGTCCCGCGCCATGCCCGCCGTCTGCTCGCGACACCACCAGCTTCAGCAGATCGGCGCGCAACAACGCGTCGAACTGCTCGCGCGGTGCTGCGCCGGATGCGTCGTGTTCCGGCGCGAGCGCCGAGAACGTAAGTCCGAGTTGCGTGGCGCGCCCGATCAACCCGTCGATACGGTCGGTCTCCCGGTTAGCCAGTTGAGGTTCGCGCGCGCTCATCGCGTAGCGGCGCCGGTGGAATGCGATCCGGCGGCATAGCCCGGCGGCGCGATAAATCCACCGAACGCGGTTTCGAACGCGTGCGCGAAGGCGATGGTCGTCCGGTCGTCGAGGTAGGCACCGACCGCCTGCGCGCTAACCGGCAGGCCGTCGTCATCGAGTCCGAGCGGAAAGCTGGTCGCGGGCAATCCTGGCAAAACGGGCAGGCCGGCCCAGTAGAACAGCTCGAAGAAGGGCACCTGCCGTATTCCGTCCGCGTAGGCGACAGGGTACGTGCGTTCGTCTTTCGGTTCGCTGTGGTTGTGCGCGAAGGCGGGCGTCGGCGCAACCGGCGTGATGACCACATCGAAAGCGCCGAACAGGGTCTCCCATTCATGGCGCAGCGCGTGACGGTGTTCGTCGGCGCGCAGCCATTCGCGATGCGTCAGCGTCGGCGCGCGCAAACGCGCGGCCTCGGCGCTGTGGTCGTCCGGTTGCAACTGCTTCAGCCGCGCTTGCGCGTTGGCGCCGAGCGGCGGCGGATCGACCAGCGACGCACCCGCCAGCGTTCTGAACAACGGATGAGAGACGGCCAGGTCAGGCAACAGTCCGGCGGCGAGAGCGGTTGCGCGCGTCACGTGCGTGCCGTGCGAGCTTAGAGCTTCGACGACCCGCTCGATCACCCGGCGTTCGGACACGCTCGGCTCGGTGCCCGGCCATGTGTCGAGCACCAGCACGCGAAAATCCTGCAGGCGCGTATGCCGTGCGGACGGCAGCGCGACGCGCCACGCCTTTGCCGCGAGCGGCTCCCGGTTCACCAGCAGGTCGAGCGCGAGTTCGAGATCGGCGGCGCGGCGCGCGAGCGGTCCGGCAACGCTGAGATCGCGATCGACGATCCGTCCGGATGGCGCGCCGGTGCCGCGCATCGACACCAGCCCGGCGCTGGGCTTGTGGCCGAACACGCCGTTGAAATGGGCCGGAATGCGGATCGAGCCGCCGATGTCCGAACCGAGTTCCAGCGCGACATAGCCCGCCGCGAGCGCCGCCGCGGCACCGCCCGACGATCCGCCCGGTGTGCGTGCCGGGTCCCACGGATTGCGGGTCAGCCCGTACACATCGTTGTAGCTTTGAAGATCGGCATTGGCCTGCGGTACGTTGGATTTCCCGACGATCACCGCGCCCGCTTCGCGCAGCGCGGCGACTGCGTCCGAGTCGCGCTCGACGCGATTATCCGCGTAGCGGGGATTGCCAACGCTCGTGACAAGTCCGGCGACGTCGAACGATTCCTTGACGGTCACCGGCACGCCGAGCAGCGGCTTGCGTTCGCCGCGCGCGAGTGCGGCGTCGGCGGCGCGGGCCGCCTGTCGCGCTCGATCGTCGTCGCGCACGGCGATCGCGTTGAGCGCGGCATCGAAGCGGTCGATGCGTGCGAGCGTCTGTTCCAGCAGGTCGATTGCCGACACGCGGCCGTCGGCGAGCGCCTGAGCCTGTTCTTTTGCGCCGGCGAAAACGAGTGCGGCCAGTGTGTCCGGCGCGGATTCAATGGTTGAGGACGTCATGATTCGTATCCACGGAGACGGTGGCGCGGCGCGCTGTGCGCCGCAGCGGTGTCGAGCGTTCAGGCGGGCGCCTTGTCGTCGAGCCAGGTATCGGAGAAATCGCCTGCCATCAGGTCGATGCTGTTGTTCAGGTTGCGCACCCGCGTGCTGTAGACCTGGATCGACGGAATGCTGACGAGCGGATAGACCGGCAGGTCGCGTCCGACGATCTGCTGCGCCTGCCTGAACAGCACGGCGCGGCGGCGTTCGTCGGTTTCCGTGGCAGCCTGGACGAACAGGTGATCGACATCCGGGTTTTGATAATGCGACGCGTTGATCCAGACCAGCGGATGCCGGGCGCCGTCGGACCAGTAAAAGCGTTGCACGCCGACGCTCGGATCGTAGAGGCGGCCCAGGCCGTTCAGATTGATATCGAAGTCGCGATCGGTATAGACGCGCTTCAGGAAAGTGGGCAGGTCGCCGTCGAGAATCGTCACCTTGATGCCGACCTTCGCGAGTGCGGCGCGTGTGTAGCCTGCGGCGTTTTTGAGGTCGCCGCTGGTGAGGTAAGTCAGGCGCAGTGCAAAACGCGTACCGTCGGCGCCGCGCGGATAACCGGCCCGATCCAGCGCGGCGTTGGCGGCGGCGGGATCGAACGGATAGTGGAACGTGCTGTCGTCGTAGTAGTTCGACAGCACGCGCGGCACTGGCGAGTCGATTACGTTCGTGTGACGGAAGTACACGTTGTCGCGAATGAACGTGCGGTCGAGCGACTGCGCGATCGCATGCCGGACCTCGGGCCTGGCGAGGGCGGGATGCTCGTTGTTGAATTCGAGGAACGCGCCGTTGTTCAGATACGCGTCGTACGTGTCGTCCACTCGCAGTTTCGGATTGCGCGCGAGCCGCGCCAGATCCGCGAGGCCGACGTTGTTCGCGGCCTGCGCGTCGCCGCTTTCGAGCGACGCCGAAATCGCGGCGGGGTCGCTTGCGACCTTGAAGATCACGCGCTCCAGATGCGGGGTGCCGCGACGCCAGTAGTCCGGATTGCGACGCAAGCTCACATAGCTGCCCCGAACCCATTTTTCGAAGATGAACGGCCCGGTACCGACGGGCGCCGACGCGTTCGGACTGGTCAGCGGATCGCCGTCGCCGTAACGGTGTTGCGGCACGATCGGCAGTTCGGCCGACGAGAATGCCTTGATCAGATACGGCGCGGGTTTCGACAGCACGATCGATACCGTCAGCGGGTCGGGCGTATCGATGCGTTCGACGTTGGCAAGGCTGATGCGCCCGCGCGGCCCGAGTTTCTGCTGCGCCAGCAACGAGAACTTCACATCCGCCGACGTGAACGGCTCGCCGTCGTGCCATTTCACGCCGGGTCGGAGTTTGAACGTGTAGCGCAAGCCGTCGGGACTGATCTCCCACGACGTGGCGAGCAACGGCTGCGGCTCGAATCGCGTGTTGTAGCGCAGCAGGCCTTCGGTGATCTTGGCGCTGACATTCCGGTTGCGGGTGTTGGTGTCGAGAAACGACACCAGTTGCGTGACGTCTTCCGGAACCGCATAGGTGAGCGTGCCGCCATCGACCGGCGTCGCCGCTGCTGCGCCATCGGGCGTCGCAGCGGTTGCAAACCGGGGTAATGCGCCGCTCGCGCCTGCAGAAAGCAGCGCGGCTGAAGTATGCAGAAACTGTCGTCTGTTTATTGTCATGAATGGACCCGTTGAGTGCCGTGGTGATTGCTATCGTTTTGATTGGGTCGGGGCGCGCCGCGCACAGCGGGCACCGCTGCGATCAACTGGCGTGTGTACGCGTGCTGCGGGCGTGACCAGAGCGAGCGGTGGTCGCCCGCTTCGACGATGCGCCCTTCGTGCATTACCAGCACCCGGTCGGCGATATAGCGGACCACGGCCAGGTCATGCGAGATGAACAGGTACGACAGACCCAGTTCGCGCTTCAGTTCGACCAGCAGGTTCAGCACTTGCGCGCGGACCGACACGTCGAGCGCGGACACCGGCTCGTCGCAGATCAGTAAGGACGGGCGCAGCACGAGCGCACGGGCAATGCCGATCCGCTGCCGCTGCCCACCGGAGAATTCGTGCGCATAGCGGTGTAGCGCATTGGCCTGCAAGCCGACGCATTCGAGCACGTCGCGAATCCGGTGCGCGCGCTCGTCGGCATCGTGAACGTCGTGGACACGCAGTGCGGCGTCGAGCATCGCGTGCACGGTGTGCCGTGGATTGAGCGAGCCGAACGGGTCCTGGAACACCATTTGCGCGGTACGGCGCATGGTCCGCAGGCCGTTGCCATGCAGTTGCGTGATATCGATGCCGTCGAGCTCGATCGTGCCCGCCGTGGCCGGATTCAGGCGCAGCAGCGTGCGGCTGAGCGTGGACTTGCCGCAACCGGATTCGCCGACCAGTCCCAGCGTTTCGCCGCGCGCGATATCGAGCGACACGCCATCGACGGCGCGTAGCGTGCGGCCGTTGCGCGTGTAGTGCATCTGCAGATCGCGCACGCGCAGCAACGGCGCACCGGCTGCGCGGGTCGCGTGTGCCGTCTGCGCCACCTGCGCGTTGCGTCGTGTTTTCAACATGTCGGGCGTGTCCGGCGCTGCGCTGATGCGCCGGTCGTGGCGAAGTGAAAACGTGACCCGTCCGGATGCTTCGTCGCGCTTCGCCCTGACTTCGGCGAGCCGCGAGTCGCGGTAATGCTGGTCGTGCGCAAGCGTCAGCGACGCGCCCAGCAAGCCCTGCGTATACGCGTGCCGGGGCGAGTCGAAGATCGCGTCGACGGGGCCTTCTTCGAGCTTCTCGCCGTCGTACATCACCGCGACCCGATCCGCGATCTGACCGACCACGCCAAGATCGTGCGTAATCAGCAGCAAGGCCATCTGCATCTCGCGGCGCAGCGTGTCGAGCAACGCGAGGATTTGCGCCTGGATGGTCACGTCGAGTGCCGTGGTCGGTTCGTCCGCGATCAGCAGACGCGGTTCGCAGGCGATCGCGATGGCGATCATCACGCGTTGCAGCTGTCCGCCGGACAGATGATGCGGAAAATCGTCGATGCGCCGGACGGCGTCCGGTATCTGTACGAGTTCGAGCAGTTCGATTGCCCGTTTGCGCGCGTCGCGGCGCGAGAGCGGGCGGTGTTGCAACAGGACTTCGGCAATCTGCCGTCCGATTGTCATCACCGGATTCAGCGAGGTCATCGGCTCCTGAAAGATCATCGCCATGCCGCTGCCGCGTAGTGCGCGCCGCTGTGCGGGCCGGAGCGTCAGCGTATCGCGACCCTCGAAGTGGATCGCGCCGCTCACGTGTGCGGTGGACGGCAACAACCCCATGATCGCCATCGCGGTGGTGGACTTGCCGCAACCCGATTCGCCGACCAGCGCGAGCGCTTCGCCCGCAGCGAGATGCAAATCGAGCTTCTTCACGGCGGCCCGGCCGCCGAACGCGACGCCGACATCCTGCAGTCTCAGCAGCGAACTCATCGACGCTCCCGCAGACGTGGATTGAACGCTTCGTTGAGGCCGTCGCCGAGCAGGTTCAGCGACAGGATCGTCACCACGAGCGCAGCGCCGGGAAACACGGTCAGATACCACGCGGTCCGCAACATCTGCCGGCCGTCCCCGATCATCGAACCCCAACTGACGCGGTTCGGGTCGCCCTGGCCGAGAAACGCGAGCGCCGATTCGGTCAATACCGCGCTGGCGACCATCACGGATGCCGTGACGATGATCGGCGGCAGCGCATTGGGCAGGACTTCGGAAAAGATGATCCGCGCCGGGCCGTAACCGAGACTGCGCGCTGCGGTGACGAATTCGCTCGTGACCAGCGAGCGGAATTCCGCTCGCACCAGCCGCGCGATGGTGGGCCACGACGTAACGCCGATCGCGAACGAAATCACCCATAGCGACGGCTGTCCGATGGTCACGATCACGATCACGAACAGAAATGAGGGGGTGGTCTGGAAGATCTCGGTGATGCGGCTCAGCAGCGCATCGACGCGTCCGCCGAAGAAACCTGCGCAGGCGCCGATCAGCGTGCCGACCGTGACGCCCAGCAGCGCGGACAGCACGCCGATCGAAAGTGACGCGCGCGCGCCGTGCACGATCCCCGCCGCGACATCGCGACCGAGCGAATCCGTGCCGAGCCAGTGTTGCGGGTCGGTGAACGGCGCAGTCAACGGCGCGCTGACCATGTCGAGCGGATCGCCGGGAAACAGGCGGTCGGCGAACAGCGCGGCCGTTACGATCGCCAGTAACAGCAGCGCGCCGACCAGCGCGAGCGGGTAGCGGCGCACGATGCGCCACGCCGTGCCGGCCACGATTCGCGACGTCGGCGGCTGGACATCGGCGGGCCGCGCAGCGGAAAGAGGCGCGGCAGCGGAAACAGAAACGGCTTGCGATGATTTCATGCGGTGCGGTCCTCGATGCGCGGATCGAGCCAGGCGTGCAGCAGATCGACCGCGATATTGGCGACGATCACCATGACCGACGCAAACAGCAGAATGCCGAGCAGGACCGCGTAATCGCGACCTTGAACGGCGTCGAGCGCGAGCCGGCCCAGGCCGGGCCAACTGAACACGGTTTCGACCACGACTGCGCCGCCGAGCAGGTTGCCGAAGTGCATGCCCGCCACGGTGGTGATCGGCATCAGCGCATTGCGCAACACATGACGCAATGCGACGCCCAGCGGCGACAAACCCTTCGCGTGCGCGGTGCGCACATAGTCCTGACGCTGGACATCGAGCATGGCGGCGCGCGTCAGCCGCGCGTAGATCGCCACGAAAAAGCTCGCGAGCGTGGTCGCGGGCAGCGCCGCGTGACGCAGACGGTCGGCAAGCGCGTGCCAGCCGGTGAGCGTCTGGCCGAGCGTTGCGGAGCCGTCGCTCGGCAGCCAGCCGAGTTCGACGGAGAACACGATCACTGCGACGAGCGCGATCCAGAATCCCGGAATCGAATACAGCGCGAGCGCGACGACCGACAGCAAGCGGTCGGGCCAGCGGTTCGCCCAATGGGCCATCACCGCGCCCAGCGCAACCCCGGCGAGCAGTGCGATGACCAGCGCGCTGATCATCAGGAACAGCGTGTCGGGAACGCGCGAGAGGATCAGATCCATCACGGGCGCATTGAAGCGCACCGACGTGCCGAGGTCGAAGTGCGCGAGGTTGACGAGATAGCGCTCGAACTGCTGCCACGTCGTCATGTCGAGACCGAAGTGATGGCGCAACTGCGCCATCGTCTCAGCGGTTGCCGAACCCGCTTCACCGGCGATCACGTCGGCCGCGTCGCCCGGAACCAGCTTCATCAGCACGAAATTCAGCACGATGACGCCCGCCAGGGTCGGCACGGTGCGGCGCACCACACCCGACAGGCGCCGCAGCAGACGAAGCGGTTGTTGCAGGATGCGCTTGCCGCGGCGCTTCAGGACGTCGGACGGAGGCTCCGGCGCGTGGGCGGCCGGTTGCGTGCTCATCGCTGCACCCACGCGTCGGCAAAGCTCGACGCAGTGCCGTCGGGCGACACGGTGTGATCGTGCAATGCGCGGTTGTAGACGGTCACGTATTGCGGCGACGCCAGTGTCAGATCCGGCAATTCGCGTTCGACGATCCGCTGGATCTCGATGAATTCGCCCTTGCGGCGCGGTTCGTCGGTTTCCACGGCGGCCTGCGCGAACAGACGGTCGACGGAGGGATTGCTGTAGTGCGAACCGTTGGTAAACGGGACGCCGGGCCGGAAACTGGTGCTGGTGTAAAGACGGGCGACGCCCACCGACGGATCGAACAGATTGCTCATGCCGTGCACGCTCATATCGAAGTTCCGGTCGGTGTAGATGCGTTTCAGATACGCGGGCAAATCCTGGCTGCGCACGGACAGCGCGATTCCAATTCGTTGCAGCGACGCGTGCAGATAGCTGCCGATTCGCGTGTACGCGTCGTTGCCGGGGAACGGATCGATCACCAGCGCGAAGCGGATGCCGTCGGCCTGACGCGGAAAGCCGGCCGCATCGAGCAGCGCATTCGCGCGTTTCAGATCGAACGGATACGGGCCCGGCTGCGTATCCGCATAAGGACCGGGGATGATCGGACCGGAGGTCGGATTGGCGTAGCCGTAATAGATCACGTTGCGGACCACGTCGCGATCGACCGCCGACGCAATCGCTTGCCGCACCTCGAGATGCTTCAGGTACGGGTTATCCAGATTGAATTCGACCCGGACCACGCCGGTTTCGAACGCATATCCGCGTGTTTCGAGGCCGAGCTTCGGATCGGTTTTGAGTCGCGCGAGATCGGACAGCGGTACAGGCGTTTCTCCGCCGATATCCACCGAACCGTTTTCGAGCGCAATCGAGCGGGCCGACGAATCGCCGATGACCTTGACGATGATCCGGTCGAGATGCGGCTTGTCGTGGGCCCAGTAATCGTCGTTGCGTGCGTATTCGATATAGCTGCCCCGCACCCATCGGACAAAGCGGAATGGACCGGTGCCGACCGGTGCGTCGTTGGCCGGATTGGTCAGCGGGTCGAGCCGGTCGTACAGATGCTTGGGGACGATCGGCGTTTCGGATGCGGAGAAGGCCTTGATCAGGTACGAGGTCGGTTGCGCGAGATGCAGCACGACCGTGTACGGGTCGGGCGTGTCGATGCCGGTGAGGTTCGCGAAGGTCGAGCGCGCGCGTGGATGCACATTGCGCAACATCTGGAGCGACCACGCCACGTCTGCGGAAGTGAAAGGCTGGCCATCGTGCCACTTCACGTTGTGCCGCAAATGAAATGTGTAAGTGCGCCCGTCCGGACTGATCTCCCACGATGTCGCGAGCAAAGGGCGCGGCGTCAGGTCGAAATCGTAATCGAGCAGACCCTCGGTCACTTTCGCGCTGACCTGCATCACGCTGGTCGATGTGGTGGCCAGATTGACGAGGGTTGTCGGTTCGGGCGTCACGACCACGTTGAGCGTGCCGCCGGGCGTTTGCGCGTGGACTGCATGTGCGGCGAGCGTCAACGTGAGCGGCAGCGTCAATGGCAGCGGCGCGGCCACGAGCGACACGAGAAAGGCGCCGACGCGGCGGCGCAACGACATCGGAATGAGGCGGTTCGGTGCGGCGATTGGCATCGGGTTCGGGCGGAAATGAGCGTGAGGCGCCGTCAGCGGCGCAGGGGGAAACGGGAACGAAGGCCGGGAGACGAACTAGTGCCGCAGTCCGGCCTCGCGCAGTAACGGAACGACGCGTTCGCCGAAAAACTGAAGGTCCGGCGCAAAGTCATAGAAGCTGACCTGAATGCCGTCGATGCCCGCGATATGCAACCGCCGGATGTAGTCGGCGATCTCTTCGGGCGAGCCCACCATCGACACATTGCCGCCGACCGCACGTTGCGCGACCTGCCCGCGTCCCGCCTGATCGCGCCACGCATGCGCATCGCTGTCGAAGCGATCGAAGCTGCCCTGCACGGCGTGCGCGATGATCGCGTCGCGATATGCATGCGCTTCCGCAGTCGTCTCGCGGCAAATCACCATCGGGTTGAGCAATGTCCGGATGGTTCGTCCGTGTGCGCGGGCAGCGGCCCTCACGCGCGCCGTGTGAGCCGGAAGCGACGCAATCGCGGTTTCAATTTCGGAGCCCGCCGGGCTCGTGATGAAAATAAAGTCGGAGTAACGCGCCGCGAAATCGATGCCGGCCTCCGAACCGGTCGCGTTGACCAGCAACGGGCGGCCGAAACGCGGCTTCGGCGTGACGAATGCGCCGTCGAGTTGCCAGCTGGAGAGTGCAGGTGCAAACGAGAAGTTCGCGTCCTGTGCCCATAACTGTTGCACGGCATCCAGAAACTCGGATGCGAGTTGATAGCGGCGGTCATGTTCGATACGCTGCCAGCCGAACATCTCGTGTTCGACCGCGCGATGACCCGTCACGACATTGATGCCCCAGCGTCCCTTCGACACGTGATCGAGCGTTGCGCAGAACTTCGCGAAATGCAGCGGATGCCACGGTCCGTACAGCACATGACTGGTTGCCACGAGAACGATGCGTTCGGTAATGGCCGTCATCGCAGCCAGCGACATGAACGAGTCGAGCGCTTCGCCATTGAATACGCCGCCGTAACCGCCTTTCGGCAGCCATTGCGACAGTGCGAACACCAGATCGAAGCCGAACTGTTCGGCCTGTTTGACCAGCGCCGCGTTGTAATCGAACGACCAGTCGGTGGTTCGCGGCAAATTGGACGCACTCCAGCCGCCTGCCTGGATCGGCAGGAACAGGCCGAGGTTGAGCGGCTGCGCATTCAGTCGTGCAACCGGGCTATCCGGGTAGTCGGCGGGTGAGCGTACAGGCACGAACGGCGACGACGTAAGCGTGCGTTCGAGCGGATGATCGACGGCGATGGATGCGGGCATGAGTTCGTTTTGAGGCCGCGTGTTTCGAGGAGCCGAGTAAATCATGGCGAACGCGTTCCAGCCAACGAATGAATCGTGCTAAGTATGTGTCGCGCAGACATTCGAATTTCATATCGCTGAGATACGAAACGCCGATAGATTATTCCGATGGTTTCCTAATCGTTTTAAATTGGTTTGTCCCGCACGGTGTTGAACTTATATCTATGAATCTTTCACGCGGCTCGACCGTCAACAAGGAGAGATTCATGAGCATTCGCGAGATTCATCGTTCGACACTGCAAACGTGGTTGATTCAAGGTGGCCTGGCCGGCGTTCCCGAACTGGCCGTTCTGGATGTGCGCACCGAAGCGGAGTACGGCAAGGGCGAGCCGCTATTTGCGAAAAATGTGCCGGTGGCACGGCTCGAAGCCGACGCGCGCGATTTCGTGCCGCGTCGCTCGGTGCGCCTGGTGCTGGTGGATAACGGCGACGGGGCATCGGCCGAGGGTGCGGAGATTCTCGCGCGCCTCGGCTATAGCGATATTCACGTACTGACGGGCGGTGTGCCTGCGTGGACGGCAGCCGGCGTATCCGGCTTGCCGACTTTCGACATTCCCGGCAACGTGTTCGCGGGCAGTATCCGCGATCTGCGCGCGACACCGTCGATCGACGCGGTCGCGCTGCGCGCGCTACGCGACGAGGGCAAGGACGTCGTCGTGATCGATACCCGCACGCCGAAGGAGTTCGAGGAGTCGCATGTGCCCGGTGCCATCAATGCGCCCGGCGAAGAGATACTGCATCGCTTTGTCGATAACGTGCCGAATCCGGACACGTTCGTCGTCGTGTCGTGTGCGGGGTTGCCGCGCGCCATTATCGGCGCGCAGACGTTGATCGACGCGAAGGTTGCCAACCGGGTTGCGTTGCTCGAAGACGGCACGCTCGGCTGGACTCGGGCCAGTCTGGCGCTGGAGCACGGTGCGGCCTCGGCGCGTCCTCCGGTGAGTGCCGCATCGGCGGCATTCGGCGCGACGCACGCAGGCGAACTGGCCGCGCACGCGGCGATTCCAGTGGTCGCGCGCGAGACGGTCGAAGCGTGGCTGGCGGATGGCGAAGTACGCACCACGTATCTGCTCGATGTGCGCTCCCGCGACGAGTATGACGCCGGACATCTTGCCGGATCGATCTCGTCGCCGGGCGGCCAGTTACTCGGCGTCACGCATCGCACGCTCGCGACGCGCGGTGCGCGGGTCGTACTGATCGACGACGACGGCACACGCGCGTTGACGACCGCGTACTGGCTGCAGCATCGCGGTTGGGACGTGCATGTGTTGAACGGTGCGCTGCCGGGTTCGGTACACAGCCGCGCGGCCAGCGATTCGCAATCGGCATCACAGTTATTCGAACTGCAGAATTGAAGCGGAAACGGGCCTCTGGCAAGCTGAAACCCGGGCAATGACCATCTGCTAACCGAGGCCTTCATCATGTTGATCAAACAGTACGAACATCGCTTGCCGTCCGATTACGACATCGCGCAGATCAGGCTGCGCGGACGGTCGCGCGGCGTGGTCTGGGACGATGCGCAAGGACTCGCGTTCAAGGCTTTCGCATTGCGTGAACGCGGTTTGAACGGTGCGCCGCATCATGCGTACACATCGATCTATTTGTGGCTTAGCGAGAATGCGGCCGCGGATTTCGTCACGGGCCCGCGCTTCAAACCGGTAATCGAATCGTTTGGACGACCGGAGATCCGGACCTGGCTGCCCATCGCAGTGCAACCTGGCGACGTGAACCGGACGGCGCTGTCGATTTATCGCGAGGAACTGCCAATCGACGAAGCCGCCGACCTCACCGCGCTGCGGCACGCGGAAACGGCGCGCAGTGCCGATCTCGCGAAGCGGCCGGATACGATTGTGTCGGTGGTCGGGATCGACGTGTCGGCGTGGCAGCTGGCCCGTTTCACGGTCAGCGCGGCGCCGCTTCGCGAGCCCGAAACCGGGATCGGATATGAAATTGCCTATCTGGCTTCGCCCGGGTTGAAGCAGGGATTGCCACGCGCGGCAGGGTGACGATGGCGAGCGCGCGCGGCGGGTCGAGGCGGGTGGGTACCGCCTCCGGTTGCACTAGCCGTGCGGCGCGGCATCGCGCGGGATGCGGCCGAAGAACGGATGGCCTGGATCGTTGAAACCGGGCGTCGAAGGATGGCCGCTCGCCACCAGCGCGTCGACGAACGACTCGTCTTCGGCGGTCAACGTGTAGCGCAGCGCCGGCAGATAGTCGTGCCATTGCGCTTCGGTACGGGGACCCGCGATCGTCGATGCAATGTAGCCGCTGTTCAGCACCCACGCGAGCGCGAATTGTCCGGCAGACAGGCCGCGCGCGGCCGCGTGATCGCGCACCCGCCGCGCGAGCTCGATCGATTCGTCGCGCCATTCGGTCTGTTGCAGACGGCGATCGCTGCGTCCCGCTCGCGTGTCGGCGGAAGGCGTCGCGCCGGGTTCGTACTTGCCGGTGAGCACACCGCGCGCAAGCGGACTGTACGAGATCACGCCGAGCCCATACCGGTGAGCTGCCGTGAGCTGTTCGGTTTCGGCCTGGCGATTCGCGATGTTGTACAAAGGCTGGCTTGCGACCGGCGAATCGAGGCCCAATGCGCGTGCCGTATGGCTGAATTCGGCGATCTTCCACGCACGGTGATTCGACAGCCCGTAGTAACGCAATTTCCCGGCGCGGATCAGGTCGTTGAGCGCGCGAACCGTTTCTTCGACCGGCGTGGCGTGATCTTCGCGATGCAGGTAAACCAGGTCGATGTAATCGGTGTTCAGTCTTTTTAGACTGGCTTCGACTGCCTGCACGATGTGTTTGCGCGACGCGCCGTTTGCGTTGACGTCGCCGTCGCGAACGGGATTGCCGAACTTCGTCGCGAGCACCCAGCGGTCGCGCTCTGCCGCGATCGCGCGACCGACCACCCGCTCGGATTCGCCACGCGCGTAGACGTCGGCCGTATCGATCGAATTGACGCCCTGTTCGCGCGCGAGATCGATGATGCGTGCAGCCGTGGTCGCATCGGTCGGTCCGCCGAACATCATCGTGCCGAGCGTCAAGGTCGACACCGCGATGCCGCTGTGACCGAGTTGTCTGGTTTCCATGATTCGTGTTGTCCGTAAGTCAGTTGAAGATGCGGGAATACAGGGTCAGCGCTTCAGCCAGACGTCGGCGAAACTGGCTGACAGCCCGTCGGGCGATGTCGTGTGGTTGTGCACCGCGCGTGAGTACACGGTCAGATACTGCGGCGAGACGAGATTGATATCGGGGAGGTCGCGTTCGAGAATGCGCTGGATCTGTGAGAACACCTGTTTGCGCGCATTCTCATCGGTCTGCTGCGCGGCTTGTGCGAACAGCGTGTCGATTTCCGGGTTGTTGTAATGCGAGCCATTGGTGAACGGCACGCCGCGCCGGAAATTCGCACTGGTATAGAGCCGGGCCACGCCCGCGACCGGATCGAACAGGTTGCTCATGCCGTTGATGCTGAAGTCGAAGTCGCGGTCGGTGTAAATGCGTTTGAGATATGCGGGCAGGTCCTGGCTGCGCACGGTGACGGCAATCCCGACTCTCGCCAGCGCAGATTTCACATAGGCGGCGGTACGTGTCGGCAGATCGCCGATCGACAGTCAGCGCGAAGCGCGTGCCGTCTGCTTTGCGCGGATAACCCGCCTGATCGAGCAAGGCGTTCGCTCGCGCGATATCGAACGGATACGGCGTCGGCGCGGCGTCGTAGTACGGATTCGTCGGGATGATCGGGCTCGCCAGCGGCGTCGCGTATCCGTAGTAGACGACCTTGCGGATCACGTCGCGATCCAGCGCCGATGCAATCGCCTGACGGACTTTCAGATTGCCCAACACCGGGTTGTCGAGATTGAATTCGATTCGCGCGACACCCGCCTGAAATTCATAGCCACGGGTTTCGAATCCAAGTGCCGGATTGGCTTTGAGCCGCGCGACGTCGGATAACGGCACCGGCGTGTCGCCGCTCAAATCGACCGAGCCGTTCTCGAACGCCACGGTACGCGCGGCCGCGTCCGCAATCACCTTGACGACGATACCGTCGAGATAGGGCTTGCCCGTGTCCCAGTAATCGTTGTTGCGGGTGTATTCGATGTAGCTGCCGCGTACCCATTTCACGAACCGGAACGGGCCGGTGCCGACCGGCGCGTTATTGGCCGGATTGCCGAGCACGTCGGTGCCGTCGTACAGATGTTTCGGGAGGATGGGCGTCTCCGATGACGAAAACGCCTTGATCAGATACGGCGCCGGGCTCGATAGCGTGATGACGACGGTGTAGGGGTCGGGTGTCGCGATCCCGGTGACGTTGGCAAAGGTGGTTTTGGCGCGCGGAT
This sequence comes from Paraburkholderia sp., assembly GCF_028283785.1. GTDB lineage: Bacteria > Pseudomonadota > Gammaproteobacteria > Burkholderiales > Burkholderiaceae > Paraburkholderia. The sequence continues at coordinate 152,742 of NZ_JAPWKB010000008.1, forward strand.
GAACCTGCCGCAGCATCTGGATCGAAAAGGCAACATCCGCGGAAGTAAAGGGTTGGCCGTCATGCCATCTGACGCCGTGGCGCAGATGGAAAACATATTTCCGGCCTTGATCTCCAATGTCCCACGATGTCGCGAGCGACGGCTTCGGCCGAAATGCGAAATCGTATTCGAGCAATCCTTCGACCACTTTCGGGCTGACCTTCAGCACATTGGTCGCGGTGGTCGCGAGATCGACCAGCGCGGTCGGCTCGGGCGTCACCACGAAATTCAACGTGCCGCCCCGCGCTTGTGCGGTCGCGACAGGTGCGCTGCAGGCAAGCGCCAGCATCGATGCAAAGGCGGCCGCGTGCCGCGTCAGGCTGCGGCCGCGTCTCGGCGTGGACGAATGAAGCGCGATCATCGTGATGATTCCGGGCAGGGGAAGAGACCGTGAGCGGTGGCCACGTGGGTGTTCAGATCGGCACGGGCATGTGCGCCTGCGCGCGGCGCAGCTTGATCGCTCCGGCGAGGGGCGCGGGATCGATCCATGCGTCGAAGTCGAAATCCGACGGTATGAAGCCCCATTTGAAGAGAAACTGTTTGAAATCGGCGAGCGCGGCGAGCGCGTGCGGGTCGAGACCGATGCTCAACTGCGCGTGTAGTCCCCCCGGATAGGCGCGCGTCACCCAATGTTCCGCAGTGCGCACCTCGCGTGCCACGTAGTCGTTCAGTTCGGAGGCGTGAGCGGCGGCCCAGTTACCCGCATCCAGCGTGCGGGCCAGCACCCGCTCGACCAGATCGGGGCGTTCGCGCAACAGTTGCGCGTCGACGGTCAAGGGGCGGGGCGTGCCATTGTTCGCATGCAGGCGGCGGTTGGACTGCGCGCTGATATCGATCAGCACGTGCGCGTTGAGCACATTCGCGATCTCGAGTCCCGTCGCGCCTTTGACGAATACAACGTCGGCTTCGCCACGCAGCAATGCCTGGGCTTCGCGCGCATATTCGTGCGAGCGTTGCGCGTCCAGCCACTGCCCGGCTGTCAGATCCGGAGCCGGCCGCGCGTCTTCCAGACCACGCGGCGTGTGCAGCAGATCGACGAAATCGATGTCCTCGAACTGCACACCGACCGTATTGAGTAGCGACGAAAACCCGCGTAACGCGGTGGCACGATGGAAATCGACAACGCTCGCGCGCGTATTGAGCGGCAGCCCGAAACGTCGGCCGGATAGGGATCCGGCAGTCGCATCGAGTTCCCGGTCGAGCGTGATGAGCGCCTGGAATTCGTCGACCCAACTCAGTCCGATCAACCGTGTGTCGCTGCCCTGAGCACGCGCCCACAACGCCGGAATATTGCCGCCCTGACGCAGCGACCACGGTTGACTATGCGTGAAATGGGAGCGACGGATCAGCGGTTCGTCGGCGTCCTGAAGCGCTTTCACTTCGATATCGTCGGCGGCGAATTCGTCCTGCAACCAGCCTTTTTGCACTGTGATACCGAACGGTGTCGGCGCGGGACAGCGGGTGTACCAGAGTCGGCTCATGCGATCACCTGATGTGTGGTGATGCAGTAGAGCACGCAGGCATTCGCCGCACCAACCAACGATTTCTGCTTTTCAATTGACCGTGCATCCGCAGTACTGATCATCTGCGTGCCTCCGGATGACACCCATGGAAGTGTCATAAGCAATGCAGATCCGATTCGTTTTCTCGCGACCGATCCCCGCCTAAGATGGGCCACCACCGGTTCCATACGGCTCGACCGGGCGACTCATTTTCATCAGGCACGCATCCATGACACGTGATATCTCGCAGGGCCGTCGTGCCTTTCTCCACGCCGGAACCGCGCTTGGCATCGCTGCGGCTATTCCACACGTACAGGCTCAGTCTTTAGCCGCAACGACCGCGCCGCGTGCGTTGCGCATCGGATATCAAAAGGGCCTGCTGAGTATCCTGAAAGGGCGCGGCACGCTCGAAAAACGTCTCGCGCCGTTGGGCACGCGCGTCGAGTGGATCGAGTTTCCGTCGGGACCACCGCAACTGGAGGCGCTCAACGTCGGCTCGATCGACTTCGGCGATGTCGGTGAAGCGCCGCCGATCTTCGCGCAGGCTGCCGGCGCGCCGTTCGTCTACTACGGACAGACGGGCCGCCGCCCCGCCAGCGAAGCGGTGATCGTGAAGAAGGAGTCGCCGGTCAGGTCGTTTGCCGAGTTGAAAGGCAAACGCATCGCGCTGGTCAAGGGATCGAATACGCATTTTCTGCTGGTCCGTTTGCTGGCCGCAGCGGGCCTTGCTTATACCGACGTCACGCCGGTCTGGCTGTCGCCGTCCGACGCGCGGGCGGCCTTCGAGCGTAACGCGGTCGATGCATGGGCCATCTGGGACCCGTTTCTCGCCGTGGCGCAACAGACGGCCAATGCGCGAATCGTGGCGGACGGAACCGGCGTGGTGGCGAACCGTGCGTTTTATTTCACGTCGCGCACGTACGTCGAAAAAAACGACGACGTGTTGCGCATCGCGCTGGCCGAGATCGGCGCGGCGGACACGTGGATCGAGGCGAATCGCGATCAGGCGGCCGTCGAGTTCTCGCAGCTTTGGGGCGTGCCGCGCGATATCGTCGCGACCGCGCTCGGGCGACTGAAGCACGGCACCGAGCCGATTTCGCGCGACACGATTTCCGACCAGCAGCGTATCGCCGACGCATTTTTCGATCTGAAACTGGTGCCGAGGAAGATCGACGTGGCGCAGGCTGCGCCGCCGTCGCTGGGTTGATGGCGCGACGGCAAGCGCTCGGCGATGCACGGCGATCACGCCCGCCATCAATCCAGACAAACGAATATTCATAGCTCAAATCGCTTGTTTTACCGCGCCTGGCGCGTCCCTATACTGATTCGTCGCATCGGCCGGACCGATGCATTCAATCGATTCAATTCACGCGTCACGGATGATTGACGGTTCGTGTGCGTTTTACAGGAAAGATCGCATGCAGCAATCTCACGAGACCGCGTCTGAAACGCGCCTTCAGGCGGCCCTGTCCGCGCTCCCCGCGCTTGCGGAGGCGATTGGAGAAGATGCGGCGCAACGCGAGGCGCAACGAACGCTACCGTTCGACAAGTTCGCGCTGTTTCGCGAATCCGGGCTTGGATTGCTGCGATTTCCGCTCGAATGGGGCGGCCTTGGCGGGTCGGTCGAAGATCTGATCGAGGTCGTGGCAACGCTCGCCGCCAAAGAATCGAATGTCGCGCATGCGTTGCGGATTCATTTCGATCTGACGGAACAACTGCTGTTGTCGCCGCGCTCGGATTTCAACGACACGCAGATTGCGAGGGTCAGGGAAGGCGCGCTATTCGGTGGCGCATCGACGGAATTGGGGACGTCCCGTCCCGGCGAGATCGTGACGCAACTGGTACGCGACGGCGAGCACTTTCGCGTCACGGGCAAAAAGTACTATTCGACCGGCACCGCATTCGCGGATTTCGCGCGCATCAACATCCAGGATGAAAACGACGAGAAGGTGTCGATCGTTATCCCGGTCGCGCGTGAAGGCCTGACGGTGCTCGACGACTGGGACGGCATGGGGCAGCGCATGACGGCAAGCGGTAGTCTCGTGCTCGACAACGTGCAGGTGTTCGCCCACGAAGTCGCGCCGCGCGGCTATACGAGTCTGGCGGGACGGCACGGCAGCGCATTGCGGCAACTGCATCTGGTGGCCGTCGCGGCGGGTATCGTGCGAAATGTCCTCGCGGATGCGAAACGCTACGTCGTGCAGCATGGAAGGCCGGTGCTGCACAGCCCGGCTTCATCGGCGCGCGAGGACGGCTTCGTCCAGCAGGTGGTGGGCGATCTCGCCGCGCATAGCCTGTCGATCGATGCGCTGATCCGGCAAAACGCGCGCACGCTCGACCGCTCCGCGAACGCAATCCGCAGCGGCGCATCGAATGCGGAGGCGCTGGTTCTGGAAGGCGCGCTGGCAACGGCGAAAACACAGCTTGTGGTGAGCAAACTGGCGCTGTACGCAGGCGAGCGATTGTTCGAGGTGGGCGGCGCATCGATCACGGCGCGCACGCATAATTTCGATCGTCACTGGCGCAATCTGCGCACGATCTTCAACCACAATCCGTTGCTTCACAAGGCACGGGTGATCGGCGATTACGAACTGAACGGCGTGACCACGCATCTGACCGAAGGGCGCGTGTTCTAACGAACCCGCCGCGAACCCGCGCGTTGCCGGTCTTACGTCCGGCAGCGCGCGGTGTTGCTATCGAACGTAGCGCGAGCCCGGATGATCGGACGGCAATCGGGGCCCGGCGGCAAACAGCTTGTCGCGGTATGTACCCGGCTCGTATTCATCGCGATACAGGCCGCGCCGCTGAAGTTCCGGCACCAGCAACTCGACGATATCTTCGAACGTCCGATGAGCGGCGATATAGGTCAGATTGAACCCGTCCAGGCCGGTTTCGTCCATCCACGCTTCGAGTTCGTCGGCGACCTGCGCGGGTGTGCCCGCGATGAGCGGACCGCGCCCGCCGAGCGACACGTATTCGACTGCCTCCTGAACGGTCCAGACGCGATCCGGATCGGCGCTCGAAAACGACGCCAGCGCGGAGCGGCCCGCATCGGTGTCGACGTAGGTGAGCGTGTCGTCGGGCGCATACGCGGCGAGGTCGATCCCGGTCCATCCCGACAGCAGCGCGGCGGCCCCTTCGTGGCTGGCGCGCGACCGGTACTGTTCGATCTTGTGCCGGACGTCGTCTTCGGTGCGTCCAACCACGACGGTCAGCATCGCGAAAATCTTGATCTGCGCCGCGTTGTCGCGCCCGGACGCGCTGGCCTGTGCGCGAATGTCCGCGACATTGCGCGCGATGATCTTGCGGGTCGGCGCAGCGACGAACACACATTCCGCGTGGGTGCCCGCGAACTGTTTGCCGCGACCCGAACTGCCCGCCTGAAACAGCACCGGCGTGCGTTGTACGGACGGTTCGCACATATGAAAGCCAGGCACCTTGAAGTAATGGCCTTCGTGCCCGATCGGATGCACCTTCGACGGGTCGGCGTAGATGCCGTTGACGCGATCCTTGACTACCGCGCCGTCCTCCCAGCTGCCTTCCCACAGCTTGTAGCAGACGTCCATGTACTCGTCGGCGAGGTCGTAACGCTGGTCGTGCGAAAGCTGGCGGTCGAGGCCGATATTGCGCGCTGCGCTGTCGAGATACGACGTGACGATATTCCAGCCGATGCGCCCGCGCGTCAGGTGATCGAGGGTCGTCATGCGTCGGGAGAAGGTGTACGGGTGCTCGTATGACAGCGAACAGGTCACGCCGAAGCACAGATGCTCGGTGACTTGCGACATCAACGGAATCACCGCGAGCGGGTCGTTCATCGGTATCTGCGCGGCTTGCCGCAATGCAGCGTCGGGGCCGCCGTCATAGACGTCGTAGACGCCCAGCACATCGCCGAGAAAGACGGCGTCGAAGCGGCCGCGTTCGAGCAGGCGCGCGAGATCGGTCCAGTATTCCGGTTCGAGGTAACCGGTTGCGCGGTCGTCGTCGGCGGTCCACTGACCAGGGGCCAGGTGCGCGACGCAGTTCATCAGGAAGGCGTTGAAGCGGATGGTTTTTTTCACGGTGGATAAGGCGCGCGAAGAGCGTCGAAACGGGACGGCAAGTGTATGCGTGATCGCGTCGATTACATATCCGCATTGCTGGATTGCTTATCACGCGGTGCGCACGGTGTGATCGGGTCGCCGTTTCTGCCATTGCGGCGGAACAGATGTCCTTAGCATATGTTGTTGGTTCATTTGCGCAGGGGTTTTTGCTACCGTCGGGCCTTTGCTCCTGTTGCGGCCCTCGCGCCGAATGCACCCATGACACAAGACGCACACGACGCCCGCGATGCCCTGTTGCGGGTCAGCAAACTCAATGTAGCCTATGGCGCGCAGCGGGCGGTGGTCGATCTCGACTTCGATCTCAAGGCCGGCGAAACGCTGGCGCTGGTCGGCGAGTCGGGATGCGGAAAATCGACGACGGCGATGTCGCTGTTGCGCCTGCTGCCGCGACACGCGACGGCAAGCGGTCGCGTGCAATTCGAAGGCGTCGATCTGCTCGCGATGGATGAGCCGCGCCTGAGTGCCGTGCGAGGACGTCGCATCGCGATGATCTTTCAGGAACCGATGACGTCGCTGAATCCGGTGCTGACGATCGGCGCGCAGGTGGGCGAAGCGCTTCAGGTGCATCTGGGCCTATCGGCGCGTGCGGCACGGCGGCGGGCGATCGAATTGCTCGATCTGGTCCGGGTGCCCGAGCCGGAACGCCGCGTCGACGATTACGCGCATCAGCTGTCCGGTGGCCAGCGCCAGCGCGCGATGATCGCCGCTGCGATTGCGTGCGAGCCAGCACTGCTGATTGCCGACGAACCCACCACGGCGCTCGACGTCACGGTGCAGGCGGAGATTCTGCAACTGCTCGATTCGCTGCGCCGCGATCTCGGCATGGGTCTGCTGTTGATCACCCATGATCTGGGCGTGGTCGCCGATTGGGCGGACCGCGTGGTCGTGATGTACGGCGGCCGCGCCGTGGAGCAGCAACACACGGCGGGGTTGTTCGCCGCGCCGCGTCACGCGTATTCACGCGGATTGCTCGGCGCAGCGCTTCATGTCGATACCGACCGGCACTATCTGGAAGCACGGTTGCCGGAGATTCGCGCGGACCGCACCGCTGCGGGCGAACTCGAATTCACGCTGGAAACGCCGCCGATGCCGGTCTTGCCCGCGTTGCCGCGCGGCACGGATCGACCCGGCGCTTCGGTGGCTGCGCCGCTGCTTGCCGTCGAACAGCTGAACACTTCATACGACACGCCGCAAGGTCGGCGTCACGTGGTGCGGGACGTTTCGTTTTCCGTGGCCAAAGGCGAAACGGTCGGACTGGTCGGCGAGTCGGGTTGCGGCAAGTCCACGCTGTCGCGCACGATCATGCGGCTGGTCGATCCTTCGTCGGGACGCATCGTGCTCGATGGTGTGGACATCGCGCGCTTATCGCGACGCGCGCTGACTCCGTATCGGCGGCGGCTGCAAATGGTGTTTCAGGATCCGTATTCGTCATTGAATCCGCGGCAAACTGTCGAGCAGATCCTGCAATTCGCGCTGTCCGTGCAAGGCGTCCTGCCGGCTGCCGAGCGCGGCCGACGCATCGCGTCCATTGTCGATGCCGTCGGCTTGCCGTTGTCGGCGTTGAATCGCTATCCGTATCAGTTTTCGGGTGGACAGCGTCAGCGGATCGGGATCGCGCGGGCGCTGGTGCTGAAGCCCGCGATGCTGATCTGCGATGAACCCGTGTCGGCGCTCGACGTGTCGATTCAGGCGCAAATTCTGAATCTTCTGGTCGATCTGAAGGCCGAGTTCGGCTTGTCCCTGCTGTTCATCTCTCACGATTTGTCGGTGGTCCGGTATATCGCGGACCGCGTGCTGGTGATGAACGCCGGCACGATCGTCGAAAGCGGTGCGCCGGACGCGCTGTGGTCCGCGCCGACGCATCCGTATACGCGTTCGCTGATTGCGTCGATGCCGGGGCGGCGGCGCATCGAACTGGGCAACGCGGCGTACGCTTGAACCACGGCCGCGTCGTGAAAGACGCGGCGTCATCGTTCGATACGCTGCCCCAGCATGCCCGCTAGCCCGTCGCTTAGCAGATTCAGCGCAAGAACCGTGACGACGATCGCAAGGCCGGGCAGCGTCGCGATGTACCAGTCGGTGCGCAGCACTTCGCGTCCGGCGCCCACCATGTTGCCCCAACTCGCGATGTTGGGATCGCCCAGTCCGAGAAAAGCGAGCGCCGATTCGGTGAGGATCGCGGTCGCAACCAGCAGCGATGTCGAAACGATCACAGGGCTCAGCGTGTTGGGCAAAATCTCGGAGACGATGATCCGGAGATCGCTCGCGCCGATCGCGATGCTCGCCTGCACCATCTCGCCATGACGCAGCTTTTGCGTTTCCGCACGCACCAGACGCGCGAGATTGGGCCATGACGTGATGCCGATCGCCATCGCAATCGTGACGACCGACGGTTGCACGATCGCGACGATCGCAAGCGCGAACAGAAAGGGCGGCACGGTCTGGAAAAATACCGTCACCCGATTGATCTCGCGATCTACCCATCCGCCGAAGTACCCGCCGACCAGACCGGCCGTCACGCCGATCAGCAGGCTGATCGCGGTCGATGTCGCGGCGATCAGCAGCGACGCGCGCGCACCGTAAAAGATGCCTGACAGAATGTCGCGGCCGAGCATATCGGTGCCGAGCGGGAAAGCCGGGTCGTGGCCGGGTCGCAGGAACGGTTCGGCGACGAGTTCGAGCGGATCGCCCGGACGCAGCCAGCCCGCCGTCGCAGCGATCACGACGATCGCCAGTAACACGATCGCGCCGATCGCCGCCGACGGCCAGCGCCGCGCGCGACCGAATAACCGGAACACGCGGCGAGGCGGGCGAGGTTCGACAAGGGAGCGGGCAGCGTGTGTGTCGAGAGTGTCGGGCATGTCAATGCTTTGCAATTCGGGGGTCGAGCCATTGGTTGATGGCGTCGGTGGTCCAGTTGATCAGGACGACCAGAATCGAACTGCACAGCAAAATGCCGAGCAGCACGTTCAGGTCGCGGCGCACCAGTGCGTCGAATGCCAGTCGCCCGAGTCCGGGCCACGAGAACACCGTCTCCACGACAATCGCACCGCCGACGATCGAGCCGATCTGCATCCCCAGCATCGTCACGAAAGGAATCAGCGCATTGCGCAGGATATGCACCCGGAACAGACGCGCGGGCCGAACGCCGCGCGCGACAGCGGTGCGAATGAAGTCTTGCCCGCGAACCTCGATGACGCTTGCGCGGATCAGACGGATGTATGCCGCAAGATAGAACAGCGACAGCGTCACGGCGGGCAGCACCAGATGACGCAATACATCGGCGGCCCGCGCGAAACCCGTCAATCCCGACGAGACGGTTTGCATCCCGCCGACCGGCAACCAGTCGAGCCAGACCGAGAAGACCACCACCAGCATCAAGCCGACCCAGAACAGCGGTGTAGCGAAGCAGATTAGCGACAGCGTCGACACCAGCACGTCCACGATGCGCCCGGCTTTCCATCCTGCCAGCGAGCCGAGTACGAGCCCGAACACCGCCGCGATCAGCACGGCGGCGCCCATCAGCAGCAACGTCGCGGGAAGCCGCGTCCAGATCAGATGCGAGACGGACATGCCCTCGCGAAACGAATACCCGAGGTCGAAACGCGCCAGGTGTTCGAGATACCTGACGAACTGATACCACAGCGGCTGGTCCAGTCCGAACTGCTGACGCAACGCCGCGATGTACTGTGGTGACGCGGAGCCCGACTCGCCGGCGATGACCTGCACGGCGTCGCCGGGTGCGAGCCGCAGCAGAAAGAAGTTGACGACGGCGATGCCCAGCACGATGCCGAGCAGTTGCCCGAGCTTGCGGAGAGCCGCGACGGCGGCGCCTCTCCCCGAGGTGCGCGGCGGCGCGAGGCCGCCAGCCGAAGCGGTGTCACTCATGTTTCGACGGGTCCGTGTACCACGCGTTCTTGAACGACCCATACACCTGATCGACACCGCTGACCGTGTCGTGAAGATCGGATGACTCGAGCGTGAAGAAGTGCAGTTCAGTGAGCGGCAGCGACGGCAGATCCGTCTGCACGATGCGCTGGAACTCCTTGAACAGACGCACGCGCTCGGCCTGGTCGCCGGAACTCTGCGCGTCGCGAATCAGTTGGTCCACCTTCGGATTGCGATAGCCCGAGCCGTTGGTGAACGGAATGTTCTTGCCGATACTGTCGGACTGGTAATCGCGCGTCACGCCGACCTGCGGATCCGAAAAGCCCGCATACCATTGAATCGTCACGTCGAAATCGCGGTCGCCATAGATGCGATGCGTGTAGGTCGGCGTGTCCTGATTGCGGATATCGGCGGCGATGCCGATCTTGCGGAATGCCTGCTTGATGAACTCCGCACTGCGCAGGAATTCGTCGCCGTACGGCAGATAGTCGATCGTCAGCTTGAAGCGGATGCCGTCGGGTCCGGCCTTGTAACCGGCCGCATCGAGCAGGGCATTGGCCTTCGCCACGTCGTACGGATACTTCGGCACGTTCGGTTCGAAGAACTGCGTGAGTGTCGATACGACCGGGCTGACAGCCGGTTTGCCGAAGCCGTACCACACCACGCGGTTATACGCGTCGCGATCGATCGCGCGATACAGCGCCTCGCGCACCCGCACGTCCTTCACGAAAGGCCGGTCCACATTGATATCGAGGAACAGCCACGGCGATAGCCATTCATAACCCTTCGTTTCGATGCGCAAGGTCGGCAACTTCGCGAGCCGTTGCGCATCGCGCGCGGGAACGGGGCTCAGCGGCGCATATTGCACCTCGCCTTTTTCGAGCGCGGCGGTACGCGCGCCACCATCGGGGATCACGCGGTAGATCACCTTGTCGAGATACGGCTTGCCGGCGTCCCAGTAGTTCGGGTTGCGCTCCAGCAGAATGTAGTCGCCTTTCACCCACTTTTTGAATACGAAGGGACCGGTGCCGACGGGCTTGTTGTTATACGGATTGTTCAGAATATCCGTGCCTTCGTACAAGTGCTTCGGCAACACCTGCGCACCATTGCTGTTCAGCGAACTCAAAACCGCCAGCGACGGCTTGCTGAAATGAATGATCACCGTATAGTCATCCGGCGTATCGACGCGATCCACGTTGGCGAACAGCGCCTGATTGCGCGGATGGTATTTTTTCCAGACGTTTTCCAGCGTCCATTTCACATCCGCCGATGTAAACGGTGCACCGTCATGCCATTTGACGCCGTGACGCAGGTTCAGCGTCAGCGTCTTGCTGTCCCCGGAGAGTCCCCATTTCACTGCGAGGCCGGGCTTCAGATGAAAGTCCTTGTCGTATTCGATCAGGCCGTCGAACACGTTCGTGCTGAAAATCCCGGTCGGCGACGACGTGCTCAACGCAGCGGTGAGAATGACGGGCTCGGGTTGCGCAATGACGGTCAGTGTGCCGCCGTGTTTCGGCGTCTGGGCGTAAGCGCTGCTCATCCCGACAATCAACGCTGCGCCTAGCACGCGGCGTGTTGCACGACTCCATCCCTGAATGCTGCTGCTGATCGACACGGTGTGTTCCCCTTTTGACGCTGTTGTTCGTATGGCGCTGATCGAGCCGCTCAAGTGAGCCGTCGACGATAGCAACGCGTCTGCCGGGCAGGAACCAATTAAATCTGCTGTGCATATTCGGGGCAGCGCGTCGGGATCGTGCAGACGCAGCGACGCGTAGATGCTTATCGGATTTTCTTCGTTGTCGCGAGAAACGCGTCACGGTATGGTCGTCGTCCGTTCGTCCCTGACGCGACCGGAGGATGCTGCGTCGGGTGCGACGAACCCATTGAACGGATCGAAACGATGAGTCACGAAGACGAAACCCGCTTGCTGTCGGCGCTGGAACGGAAGAACGCGCATGCACGCGCATTCAGGCAGTTTTCGCGGACGCACTGGAGCGACGGCAAGCTCAGCAGCCGCGACAAACATATCGTGGCGGTGGCGGTCGGGCAGGTGACGCGTTGCGAGTACTGCATCGAACATCATGCGGAGATCGCGCGGCAGTTGGGCGCCACACTCGACGAACTGCTCGCGGCCGCCTATATCACGGCCGCAATCGAAACGATCGAAACCGGTGAGATCGCAGTGAGTCCTGCGCTGGATGTCGATGTAAAGGGTTCGGTGATCGGCGGATCGTCAGTCGGGACATCCCGCGACGAATTCGTCGCAGCGATTCTGCAGAACGACACGTTGCCGCTCGAATTGCGTCTCGTCAGTAGCGCGACGGTGGCGTTCGCGCAACGTCGCGACGCGCTGCGGCGCACGTTTCATCAACTCGCGATCGATCACGGCGTGTCGCCGGATGCGCTCGACGAGGGTTACGCGATTGCGGCTGTCTTGCGCGCGGGTGCCGTCTACGCGCATACGCTTGCGATCGCGAAGGTATTCGATCGGTGAACCGCACGGGGCGCGAACCCCAATCGTCAATTTCTCTTTGCGAGCGCTTATGAGCACACGTAGCGGGCATTTGCGCCTCGGCGCGTTTCTTTATCCGTCCGGGCATCACATTGCCGCGTGGCGGCACCCGAAAGCGCAGGCGGACGCCGGTGTCAACTTCCGTCACTACGTGCAGCTTGCGCAGGCGGCGGAAGCGGCAAAGTTCGATCTCGTGTTTCTCGCCGACGGCGTCGGAACACGTGGCGACGACGTCGAGTTCCTGAGTCGCACCGCGCATAGCTACGTCGCGCAGTTCGAGCCGATCACGTTGCTGTCGGCGCTGGCCGCCGTGACCGAACGTATCGGTCTGGTCGGCACCGCCTCGACGAGCTTCAACGAGCCGTACCATATCGCGCGCAAATTCGCGTCGCTCGATCACATCAGCGGGGGGCGTGCGGGCTGGAATCTGGTCACGACGTCCAGCGAACACGAAGCCAGAAACTTCAATCGCGATCGACATTTCGAACACGCCGAGCGCTACGCACGCGCAACCGAATTCGCCGACGTCACGGCCGGACTATGGGACAGCTGGGACGACGACGCCTTCGTCCGAGACAAGGCCGCAGGGCGGTTCTTCGATCCATCCAGGCGACATGTGCTGGATCACAAGGGCACGTTCTTTCAGGTCAGAGGGCCGCTGAACGTCGCACGCGCGCCGCAGGGGCATCCGGTGGTGATGCAGGCGGGATCGTCGCAGGCGGGCCGGGAACTGGCCGCAAAAACCGCCGAAGTGATCTTCACCGCGCAGCAGACCTTGCAGGAGGCGATCGATTTTTACGCGGACGTGAAAGGGCGTCTGCACGCTTATGGCCGCGAGCCGGATGACCTGAAGATCATGCCGGGCGTATTGCCGATCGTCGGGCAGACCGAAAGCGAGGCGCGAGAGAAGTTCGAAGAACTGCAGTCGCTGGTCGATCCGAAGGTCGGACTCGCGTTGGTGTCGGGACTGACGGGGGGCTTCGACCTGTCGTCGTATCCGCTCGACGGTCCCATCCCGCCATTGCCCGAGACGAATGCGAGCAAGAGTCGTCAGTCGCTGACGCTCGACCTTGCGCGCCGCGAGAACCTGACGATCCGCGAGCTTTATCTGCGCGTCGCGGGCGCACGTGGACACTGGCAACTCGTGGGCTCGCCGGAGCAGATCGTCGATCAACTGGAAGAGCGTTTCGTGAATTACGGCGCCGACGGTTTCAACGTGATGCCACCGTTGTTGCCGGATGGACTCACCGATTTCGTCGAACTGGTGTTGCCTGAACTGCGGCGGCGCGGATTGTTCCGCGACGAATACGAAGGGCGCACGTTGCGCGAGAACCTGGGCTTGCGACGGCCACGCTCGCGCCGGACATGAAGCACGATATTCCCGGATTGGTCCGGACGCATTCCTGTTATCACGTTACCGCATTAGCACCCGAGAATTCCTTTGTTCGCCGCACTCGACCCCGCTGCTAAAGTCAGCCGCCTGAGTGCCGGATGCTGAGGGCACATCACGACAACATAGATTCGATTCACGGGGATTCAACATGAAAACATGGACTCGCGGCGCTGCCGTGCTGGGGCTCTTGCTGACGATTTCGGGCGTCGCGCACGCTGACAGGCTGGACGATATCAGGAAGGCGGGCGTGTTGCGCGTCGCGACCTTCGACAGCAATCCGCCGTTCGGTTTCGTCGATCCGAAGACCAACCAGGTTGTCGGCCTCGATGTCGATTACGCACGTGCGGTCGCCGCGAAACTCGGCGTCAAGCTCGAGATCCAGCCGACCAATCCCGCTAACCGGATCGCGTTCCTGAAGTCGAACAAGGTCGATCTGGTGTTCGCGAATTTCACCATCACCGACGAACGCAAGAAGGAGATCGATTTCAGCACGCCGTATTTCGCCTCCGGTACGCAGTTCATCGCGAAGAAGGGCGTACTGACGTCGCCGCAGCAGCTTGCCGCTTTGCGCATCGGCGCGGACAAGGGAACGACCAACGAACAACAGGTCCACGCCCAGTTCCCGGCCGCCACCATCGTCGCTTACGACGACACGCCGTTCGCGTTCGCGGCGCTGCGCGCGGGCAACGTCCAGGCCATCACGCAGGACGGCCCGAAGCTGGTCGCATTGCTGGCCAATGCACCGGACAAGACGAAGTACGAAATCCCGCCGTTCACCATCTCGAACGATTACGAAGGCGTGGGTGTGCCGAAGGACGAACCGCGTCTGCTGGATGCGGTGAATCAGACGCTGGTCGGCCTCGAAGCGAGCGGCAACGCCACGAAGATCTATGACCAGTGGTTCGGTCCGAAGAGCCGCGCACCGTTGCCGCGTCTGTTCAAGATCGGCGACGCGCAAAAAAGCTAGGCGCGCTCGCGCTTGCTTCCCGGCCTGCCGTTTATCCGACGGCGGGCCGGTTTCGTTTGGCTCGGCAAAATCGGTTTTGAATGATGACAATGAATGGATGGCTCGAAGCCCGCTACACCGGTTGGATCTGGCATGGATTCGCGATGACGTTGGGGTTGTCGGCCAGTGTGATCGTCAGTGCGACGCTTTTGGGTTTTGTGCTGGCACTCGCGCGTAGCGCGAAGGTGTCCGCATTGCGTCGGGCGGCTGCGGCTTATGTGCTGGTCTTTCGCAATTCGCCGCTGCTGGTCCAGTTGCTGTTCTGGTATTTCGGGGCTGCGACCTTGATGCCCGACAGCGCGATGACCTGGCTCAATACACCGCATCGGCTCGCTGTCGGACCGATCGCATTGAGCTGGCCGAGCTTCGAGTGGGTCGCGGGCTGGATCGGTCTGACCTGCTATTCGACGACCTTTATCGGAGAGGAATTCCGGGCGGGACTGCGCGGCGTTCGCGCGGGCCAGCACCAGGCTGCGGCCGCGCTCGGCATGACCCGCCTCACCGCGTTCCGTTACGTGATCCTGCCTCAGGCGATACGTGTCGCGATTCCGCCTTTGGCCGGGCAATACATGAATGTCGTCAAGAACTCTTCACTGACGATGGCGATCGGGCTTGCGGAGTTGTCGTATGCATCGCGTCAGGTCGAAACCGAGACACTGAAGACGTTCCAGTCTTTCGGGATGGCGACGGTGCTTTACATCGCGATCATCGCCGCGCTCGAAGTCGCCGTGGTGCTGTGGCAGCGGCACGGCAACAGCGCGTTGTCGGGTGCGCGTCATTCACGCGGAGGCCGCGCATGAGTCCGTCCGACTGGTTGCCGCTGCTCCGTTACCTGTTGGTCGGTGCCTTCCCGAATGGTCCGCTCGGCGGCGTCGCGCTCACGGTTGTCCTCGCGCTGAGCTCGGCGATCCTGTCGGCGCTTCTCGGGCTGGCGGGCGGCGTGTTGCTGGCGATGACCCGCGGTGCGGTGCATAGCCTGTTGCTGGGGGTGATCGGCTTTTTCCGGGCCATTCCGGTTTTGCTGCTGATCTTCTGGACCTTCTTCCTGATGCCGGTGCTGCTGCATATCGATGTGTCCGGTCTCGCGACGGTCGTTTGCGCGCTGGCGCTGATCGGCGGCGCGTATCTGTCGCATTCGGTGCAGGCGGGCATCGTTGCGGTCGGCGAGGGGCAATGGCAGGCGTCGCTGTCGCTGGGGATGACGCGTGCCCAGGCGTTGCGTCACGTGCTGTTACCCCAGGCGATCCGCATCATGACGCCGTCGTTCGTCAATCAATGGGTGTCGTTGATAAAGGACACGTCGCTGGCGTATATCGTCGGCGTTCCCGAGTTCACGTTTCTCGCGAATCAGGTGAACAGCCGGTTGATGGTCTATCCCGCGCAAATCTTTATCTTCGTCGGACTGGTCTATCTGATCTTGTGTTGCGCGTTCCAGTGGGCGGCGACCTGGCTGTTGACGGCCGTTTCCGGCCCGCGTCCCGATCCGTCAACGCCATAGCGACATGGGCGTGCCCGCGCCGTTCGACGAAGCTTTCGCCCGTCGCCCCGTCTTACGATTTCACTTCGCGGGCCGGCAATTTCCAGTCTGCGCGGACGAAGTGGCACGTGTATCCGTTGGGAATCCGCTCCAGATAGTCTTGATGTTCCGGTTCGGCTTCCCAGAAGGGGCCGGCCGGCGCAACCTCGGTGACGACCTTGCCCGGCCAGAGGCCAGATGCGTCGACGTCGGCGATGGTATCGAGCGCAACCTGCTTCTGCTCGTCGCTCAGATAGAAGATGGCTGACCGGTAGCTCGTTCCGACGTCGTTGCCCTGACGATTGCTGGTCGAAGGGTCGTGAATCTGAAAGAAGAACGCCAGAATCTGGCGAAAGCTGATCCGGCTCGGATCGAACACGACTTCGATCGCCTCGGCGTGGGTGCCATGATTCCGGTAAGTCGCATTCGGCACTTCACCGCCGGTGTAACCGACGCGCGTCTCGAGCACGCCGTCATGGCGACGCAGCAGATCTTGCATACCCCAGAAGCATCCACCGGCAAGCAGGGCGGTTTCGGTTTGAGTTGTCATACCAGGTTTCTCCGTCAAAGGCGTGCTTTCACGAACACGCCAGTCTTAAGTAAGTTCACATGCTAGCGAACCGCTAATACGAGTGCTACTGCGGACCGCTGCGTGCCGTTAGCCGCGGCCCTCACGGCGCCACGGCGCGGGATCGAACGCCTGTTTCGCGGCGTCGAGAAACACCCGCTGGCGACTCGATACGCCGTGGCGCGTCGGCAGTAGCGCCATCACGGGCGCCGGCTCCAGCCGCCATGCCGGCAGCACGCGCACCAATTTTCCCGACGCGATCAGCCGCGCCGCATCCCATTCCGAACGCTCGATGATCCCCAGGCCGTCGAGCGCCCAGTCGCTGATGACGGTGCCGTCGTTCGACGACAGCGCGCCCGACATCCGGATCGTGACAGCTCTGGCGGCGGTTTGTCCTTCGGTTTCGGCCTGCATGAAGCGCAAGCGTGTCACGTCTTCGTCGTTCTCGCGCAAACAGAGGCATTCGTATTGCGCGAGCTCGGACGGATGTGCCAGCTTGCGCAGGCGTCGCGCGAAGGCAGGGCTGGCGCACAGGTAGCGCTCATTCGGCGCAAGGTAGTGACCAACCCACGACGACGCCTTGATATTACCAATGGATACGACGACGTCGGCGCCCGCCGCCGCCGTGAGCGGACTGTCCGACAGCGCGAGCGAGATCGTGAGCTTCGGATGCGCGCGATGCAGGTCACGCACCAGCGGCGCGATGTGCGCCCGTCCAAAGCCGAATGGCGCGACGATCCGCAGATTCCCCGTCGCGCTGCCCATTTCTCCGGAGACGCGAGACGGAATGGCTTCGATTCTTTCAAGCAGTTCGTTGGCTTCCTGGTGCAGCCGCTGGCCTTCATCCGTCAGTGAGATACCGCGCGCCTCGCGCACCGCAAGGCGCACCCCTAAACGCTCTTCGAGCCGCTGTAGCCGGACCGTGACGGCGGGCGGTGTCAGATTCAGAAGTCTCGCCGCTGCGGCCAACGAGCGCGACACGCCGAGTGCACGGAACAGACGCATGTCGTCCAGTTCGATCATTAACCAGCCTTTAACGATGGATTTAGACCATATTAAACACGACAAACTTCTGGCTTTCTATAGTGAATCGCATGAACTCAACTCACTCCGCCTCTGATGATTACCGCGTCGATCCCGAGATCTGTCGCCGCTTCTTTATCGACGGCCGCTGGACGTCACCCGCCCAAGCTGGATCGATGCCGGTCGTCAACCCGGCAACGGAACAGGTGATCGCCGAGATTGCGCGGGGTTCGGCGCAAGACGTCGATCGTGCGGTCGATGCCGCGCGTGCTGCGTTCGATGCGTGGTCGGCGACGTCCGTCGGCTTTCGCGCAGCGATTCTCGAGCGAATTCATCAGCTGATTATCGACCGCACCGAAATGCTCGCGCAGGCGATCTCGCTCGAGATGGGTGCGGCGATCGGCTTTGCGCGCGCCATGCAGGTGCCGCTCGCAGCGGAGCACGTGCGTGTTGCGTGCGACGTGCTGAAGGGCTATCGCTTCAGCCGCGTTGAAAATGGCACGGCCGTCGTGCGCGAGCCGATCGGCGTGTGCGGTCTCATCACGCCGTGGAACTGGCCGCTGTATCAGATCACGGCGAAAGTGGCGCCCGCGCTTGCCGCCGGCTGCACGGTGGTCCTCAAGCCGAGTGAGTTGTCGCCGCTCAGCGCGTTGCTGTTCGCGCAGATCGTTTACGACGCGGGTTTGCCGCCTGGCGTTTTCAATCTGGTGAACGGCAGCGGCCCCGATGTGGGCGAAGCGATTGCCGCGCATCCGGATATCGACATGATTTCGATCACCGGCTCGAACCGCGCGGGCGCACTGGTCGCGCAGGCCGCCGCCCAGACCGTGAAGCGCGTAACGCAGGAACTGGGCGGCAAATCCGCGAACGTGATGCTGCCCGATGCGGATTTCGCGAAAGCCGTGCCGCTCGGTGTGATGGCTGCGTTCCGCAACGTCGGTCAGTCTTGCAGTGCGCCGACGCGGATGGTCGTGCCGCGCGACCGCCTGGCCGAAATCGAGGCGCTGGCCGCGACGATCGCCAATGCAATCGTCGTGGGTGATCCGCGCTCGGAGCACACTGTGCTCGGGCCGCTCGCCAACGAGGCTCAGTTCAATCGCGTGCAGACGATGATCGATGCTGGCATCCGCGACGGCGCGAAGCTCGTGTGCGGTGGTCCGGGCCGCGTGCCGGGTTTCGACCAAGGTTTCTACGCAAGACCGACGATTTTCTCCGGCGTCGATCCGCTGATGCGGATTGCTCAGGAAGAGATCTTCGGGCCGGTGCTGTGCATCATTCCGTACGACACCGTGGACGACGCAGTCCGCATCGCGAACAGCACGTCGTACGGACTGAGCGCGCACGTTCAGGCTCAAGACCTCGACGCCGCGCGCGCCGTGGCGACGCGGATTCGCGCCGGGCAAGTGCATATCAATCATCCGGCCTGGGACCCGTATGCGCCGTTCGGCGGATACAAACGCTCGGGCAATGGGCGCGAGTACGGCGTCCACGGACTCGAAGAGTATTTCGAAACGAAAGCGATCATCGGGTTCGGTTGAATCCGCAATCAACCGTCACACTGCTCACAAGGACCAGGACATGGCTCTCTTCAAACCCAAATACATTACGTTCGATTGCTACGGCACGCTGACCCGTTTCCGGATGAGCGATCTCGCGCGCGAGACATTCGGCGACCGTGTCGCAGCCGACAACATGGAGCAGTTCACGAAGGATTTCGCGTCGTATCGGATGGATGAGGTGCTCGGCGCGTGGAAGCCGTATCAGGACGTCGTGAAGAACGCGATTCGTCGTACCGTGAAGCGCTGGAACATCGAATACAACGACGCCGAAGCACAGAAGTTCTACGACGCCGTGCCGACCTGGGGTCCGCATCCGGACGTGCCGGAAGGTCTCGCGAAAGTGGCGAAGGAAATTCCGCTGGTGATTCTGTCGAACGCGTCGAACGATCAGATCCAGAGCAACGTCGACAAGCTTGGCGCGCCGTTCCATCGTGTGTACACCGCGCAAATGGCGCAGGCGTACAAGCCGCGCCTGCCCGCGTTCGAGTACATGCTGGACAACCTCGGCTGCGGTCCGGAAGACATCCTGCACGTCTCGTCGAGCCTGCGATACGACCTGATGGCCGCGGACGACCTCGGCATCAGGAACAAGGTGTTCGTCAATCGCGGACATGGTCCGTCGAATCCGGCGTACAACTACACTGAGATTCAGGATATCGGTGGTCTGGCGGGCGTGGTCGGTCTCTGATCGTCGGGATCGAAACATGCGGTGAGCGGTCTGCAATCGCAAACGGAGAAGGGAAAACGATGCGTTTGGAAGCCGATGTGATCGTGGTGGGTGGCGGCTTCATGGGCGTCGCCACCGCCTTTTTCCTGCGTCAGCGCGGGCGTTCGGTGATCCTGCTCGAACGTGGGTTGATCGGGCAGCAGGCAAGCGGTGTCAACTTTGGCAACGTGCGTCGTCAAGGACGGTTCCTGCCGCAATTGCCGCTTGCCAATCGCTCGCGCGAGATCTGGGGAAAGATGCCCGAACTCATCGGGCATTCCGCCGAATTCCTGCAATCGGGGCATTGCCGTGTCGGCTACCGACAGGAGCAGGCCGACGCGTTCGAGGTGTACGCGAAAGAGGCCGCGCACTATGGGCTGAAGCTCGATCTTTACACCGGTGACGCGCTGCGTGCCAAATTCCCCTATCTCGGGCGCGAGGTAAGGACGGTGTCGTACTCGGCGATGGACGGCCATGCCAATCCGCGTCTCGCCGCGCCGGCGTTCGGCCGCGCGGCGGCGCGCGCGGGCGCGCAAATCGTCGAGAACACCGAGATCGCCACGGTCGAAAAAGACGGTCGCGAGTTTCGCGCGACCAGCACCGACGGTCGTGTGTTTTGCGCGCCGAATATGGTGATCACTGCCGGCGCCTGGGGCAATCAGCTCAGCACGCAGTTCGGCGAACCCGTGCCGATCGCTGTGCATGGTCCGCAGATGGCGGTGACCGAGCCGGTCCCTTACCGGATACGCGAGGTGGTCGGCGTGTCGTCGCCGATGATGGAAGAGGTGCTTTATTTCCGTCAGGTGGAGCGCGGCAATATCGTGATCGGCGGTTGTGCGCGGGTTCAGGCCTATCTGGACGAGCGACGGGCCAAGGTGCTTCCCGAGAACACGCTGCTGCAATTTCGTCAGATGGCGAGGCTCGCGCCTGCGTTGTCGCGCTTCAACATCATTAGGGTGTGGAGCGGCGTAGAGGGCTATATGCCCGATGAACGCCCGATCATGGGGCCGAGCGCGAAGGTGGACGGTCTGTACTACGCGTTCGGCTTTTGCGGGGCGGGCTTCCAGCTTGGACCGGGCGTCGGCGACGTGATGGCCGAACTGATCGACATCGGCACCACGAGCACGCCCATCGAACCGTTCTCGATCAGTCGTTTCGCGTCCACGGCCGACGCGAGCATTGCACGCGCGGCGGCCTGAAGACGTCGCGAAGCCCGTGGCGCTTCGCGAGGCCGCACGTGTGAGCGGCCGATCTGCCATCCCTTCCTGTCTGTTTTCTCTCTGAAAGGCGCCCGACCGGGCGCCTTGACTCCTGCTTAATACATCGCCTGATTGACGATCGCGAACTGCCTGACGCGCGTGTCGGCCTGAGGTGCCGTTGGTGCATTGCGCACCATCTTCAGCGGCGTATCGACGTGCGCCATTCCCAGCGCGACGAGCCATTCGGCGAGCCCGCATTCCGCCGGAATATCGATGCGCATGAACTCGTCCGGCATGGCCGCGAGCCAGTGATGCACCAGCGCCTTCACCCCACTCAGATCGCCGGGCTCGGCAGCCACGACCGGGCCGATCACATGACCCCGGCCGAAGCGTCGCAGGATCGAAAAGCCGATCAGTTCGCCGTCACGTTCGAGCCCGATTCCCTGCGCGACTTCCAGCAACGCCGGCAAAACCGCACTGCGGTCCAGACCGCTCGCACGAGACGCGAGTTCGATCACGCGGGGCAGATCTTCCGCGCTGAGCGGGCGCAGGCGCTCGCCGTCCGGCAGCGCGGCGAGCGGCGGCGGCGAGATCGTGCCCTGGTGCTGCTGCGTCCAGCCGAATGCCTCGAAACCGAGCTTTTCGTAGAGCGGCTTGCCGGCGGGCGTTGCGTGCAGGAATGTGATCCGCCCGGCGGTTTGTTCGAGCAGCAGTTCCATCAGCTTGCGCCCGATGCCGTGTCCCTGATAGTCGGGCGAGACGATTACCATCCCGAGCGACGCGCGATCCGCGCCGAATGCCCAGAACAGCGCGGTGCCGATCACGACGCCGTCCAGCTCGGCGACAAAGCCCGCGCCTGCCTCCAGCGCAAAGCGCCAGTCTTCGGCGCGATGCGGCCAGCGTACGGCGATGGAAAGACCGTGCGCCGCGTCGATATCGGTCACCGTGAACGCCCGGTAGCTAATGTGCAGTGTTTCTTTCGAAGCGGACATCGGGTCCTTCTCCATCGTTGATTGAGCTTGAGGCTTACTTTCACACCGCGCGTCACGCGTTGATAGGACATTCCTGTTGCGTGACGCGCGGCGCGGCTTGCGCCGGTTCGATGAGTCAGAAAATCACGTAGATCTTGCGCATTGCTTCGCGCACTTCCCACAATCCTTGGGTATTGGCTTCGAAGAACAACGTGTCGCCGCTGGCGAAATGCACCGTCTCTTCACCGTCCGGCGTGAACGAACCCGAACCGGCAATGAAATGCATCACTTCGGCCTCTTTCACGACGCGTCGATAGGTGCCGGCCGAGCATTCGAACACGCCGGTATCGACGGCTTCGAGGCCCGGAATCACGACCTGACGACCGGTCACGCGTGACGGCTCGGTGCCGGGCAAACCGGCCGTGCCCCAATCCTCCGGCAATTCGCAGTGGACGGCTTGCCTGATCTGCTGAACCTTCATCGATCTTTCCTTTTACGTAGTTGGCGCGAGCGATCGACCGCCCGCCTGATTCACTGTCGCCCGCTGGCGGATTGTTCGACGCGTTGCTCGATCTTCCCGAGCCGCACGACGGTCACGCCGGGGCGCAACTGACGCAGCGACGGCATCACCAGCATGCAATCGTCGTAGGGCGTGACGACCGGCTTGCCGTCCGACCAGCCAATCACCGAACCGGCCTTGTCGAAGACTTCGAGGCCCGTGTACGGTCCAGCGAAACGAAAATCCATGCTCTGCGCGACGACCGGCTCGGTGACCCGAACCACGTGCATCGTGGCCGGTAACGGCGCTATCCAGTCTGGCGGAAGGTCTTCCTGATCGACCACGCCGGCGAGCAGCAGGAAGCGCGCAGTGCTGTCGCGCGCCACGGTCACCGCGCTTGTTTCCCAGTGCTGACCGCATTCGATCAGCAGTGCATTGCGCGCACTGTTCTCGCGACCGAAGTCCTCGTAATCGCGCATCCGGCGGCCTTCCGGATGGCCTTCATCGCAGATGACGGTGGCGGGCGTGCCGAGTTGCAGCGACAACGCGATGCCTTTTTTCAGCGGACCGGCGACGATCAGCGGTGCGCTTTTTTCGTGCATCGAATGCAGATCGAGCAAGGTATCGACGGTATCGATTACCGGGCGCATCTGACGGGCGCGGCTGAGTTCGCTCGATGTGCGTGAGAGGTCGTCGAGCACGGCCGTCGTCCACACCCGGTTGAAATCCTGATCGACGAAACGCGCGGCGTCGGGACGTTTGGGATCGAAGCGCGCATACGCATCGACGTTCGCGAATGCGAGTGTCAGCGTGCCGCGTCGGGGTCGCAGACCGGCGCGCAGCAAGTCGTCGACGACAATCGCGCCGCACACTTCGTTGCCGTGCGTCAGCGCGTTGATCATCACGTGCGGGCCGGGCACGCCGGAGTCGAACGTATGCACGTAGGGAATGCCGGTATTGCCGTCGGCGTGCGCCGAAATGTCGGGGAATTCGATCTCGACCGGATACGGTTCGATGTTGTTGGGGTCCAACGCGTCGGCGTTCATTCGAGTCCTCCCTGGCACAGGTATTTGATCGACAGATAGTCGTCCAGTCCGTACTTCGAGCCTTCGCGACCGTAGCCGGATTCTTTCACGCCGCCGAACGGAGCCGCTTCCGACGACAACCCGCCTTCGTTGATTCCGACGATGCCCGCCTCGAGTGCGCGTGACACCCGCTCGATCCGTCGCAGATCCTGGCTGTAGAAGTATGCGGCGAGCCCGAACGGTGTGTCGTTCGCGGCTTCGACGGCCTGTTGTTCCGAATCGAAACGAAACAGCGGCACGACCGGACCGAAGGTTTCCTCCGCGCATAACGCCATCGTCGCGTTCGCATCGCCGAGCACGGTCGGCGCGTAGTAATGCGCGCCGAGCGCGGACAGACGACTGCCGCCAGTCAGAACGGTGGCGCCATGTTGCAGCGCATCGTCGACATGACGCGCGATCTTGTCGACCGCGCGAAGATTGATCATCGGGCCGATCTGCGATGCGTCGTCCGACGCGGGACCGACGCGCAATGCCGCGACGCGCGTGGACAGCAACGCCGCGAAGCGCTCGTACACGCCCGCCTGCACATACACCCGATTCGGGCACACGCAGGTCTGTCCGCCGTTGCGGAATTTTGCGGCAAGCAAACCTTCCACCGCCGCGTCGAGATCGGCGTCGTCGAACACGATAAACGGCGCATTGCCGCCCAGTTCGAGCGACAGTTTCTTGAGCGTCCCCGCCGATTCGCGCGCCAGATATTTGCCCACCGGCGTCGATCCGGTGAACGTGATCTTGCGCACGCGGCTGTCGGCGAGCCAGTCGGCGACGGTTTCGACGGCCATCTCGCGCGAGCTGGTGATCAGGTTGAGCACACCGGGCGGCACGCCCGCTTCGTGCGCAAGCTGAACCAGCGCAAGCGCCGTCAACGGCGTATCTTCAGCCGGTTTGCCGACGACCGTGCAACCCGCCGCGAGCGCCGGCGCGATCTTGCGCGCGATCATCGCGAGCGGGAAATTCCACGGTGTAATGGCCGCGACGACACCGACCGGCTCTTTCACCGCACTCATTTTCTTGCCGCGTTGCTGTGCCGGAATCAGGTCGCCGTAGATCCGGGTCGCTTCGTCCGCGAACCACGCAACATACGACGCGCCATAGGCGACCTCGCCACGACCTTCCGCGAGCGGCTTGCCTTGCTCAAGCGAGATCAGCGCGCCGAGCGCGTCCTGATTTGCCAGAATCAGCGCGTGCCAGCGACGCAGCACGGCCGCCCGCTCTGCCGGCAGCCGCGCGCGCCAGTGCGGCAGCGCACGCGCGGCGGCATCGGTGGCGGCGCGCGCGTCGGCGGCGGAACTGTCCGCGACCAGAGCGATGCGTTCGCCGGTCGCGGGATTCGTCACGGCGAACTGCCGGTTACGCTGCGCCGGAACCCAGCGGCCATCGATGAAGTTGTCCGTGCGAATAAGCGGACCCGCTTGCTGTTCGAGTGTCATGCGCGAATCCTTGATGAATCGTCGGGCATTCCGGCGATGCGGGCGGCGACGGCCTTGCCGACTTCGGCCGTGTTGGCGTTGCCGCCGAGGTCGCCGGTGTGCGGACCTTCTTTCAGCACGCTTTCGATGGCCGACAGGATCGCGTCGTGTGCTTCACGCTCGACGCCTTTGCCGTGGCCGAGGAAGTCGAGCATCATCGCCGCCGACCAGATCATCGCGACCGGATTGGCGATGTGCTTGCCGGCGATGTCAGGCGCCGAGCCGTGAACTGGTTCGAACAGCGACGGGAAATTGCGCTCGGGATTCAGGTTGCCCGACGGCGCAATGCCGATCGTGCCGGTGCAGGCCGGGCCGAGATCCGACAGGATGTCGCCGAACAGGTTGGAGGCGACGACCACGTCGAAGCGGTCCGGGTTCAGCACGAAGCGCGCGCACAGAATGTCGATGTGCTGCTTGTCCCACGAGATCTCCGGATAGCGCGCGGCCATTTCGGCGGCGCGCGCGTCCCACCACGGCATGCTGATCGAGATGCCGTTGCTCTTGGTCGCGACGGTGATTTTTTTCTCGCGACGCTGCGCGAGTTCGAACGCGAACTTCAGCACGCGCTCGGTGCCGTGACGCGTGAAAATGGCCTGCTGCATCACCACTTCGCGCTCGGTGCCTTCGAACATCGTGCCGCCCACCGACGAATATTCGCCTTCGGTGTTTTCGCGGACGATCATGAAATCGATATCGCCTGCCTTGCGTCCTGCGAGCGGTGACGGCACGCCTTCGAACAGGCGCGCGGGGCGCAGATTGATGTACTGGTCGAACTCGCGGCGGAACTTCAGCAGCGAACCCCACAGCGAGATATGGTCCGGCACGCGATCGGGCCAGCCGACCGCGCCGAACAGGATCGCATCGCAATCCTGCAACTGCGCTTTCCAGTCGTCGGGCATCATCTGACCGTGCTGCTCGTAGTAGTCGCAGCTCGCCCATTCGATGTGGCGGAAATCGAACTGGATGCCGAAGCGCTGACTGATAGCTTCGAGTGCGCGCAAACCTTCGGGCATCACTTCGACGCCGATGCCGTCGCCGGGAATCACCGCGATCCGGTAAGTGCTGCTCATAACGACTCTCTCCTCATGGGCTCGCCTGCAGGCGCGAGCGTGAACGGTGAGACTCATTCTATGCGGGCGGCCACAGCATAAAAAATCGCATTTGAAGCGCAGACGCAGCGGACGTTCCGAAAAAAGCGCGCGAACGGAACGCGCGTCGCAGGATGGCGGCGCGGTGTGCTGTTGAAAGAGAAGGGGATTGGATGACGCGACACTGAAACCGGACGCGGTGAAAACACCCGCTATGAAAACCGCGTCCGTCGATCAGTTGTGGTTCTGCGAAAACAGTGTTTCGAGCGGGTAATGCGTCTTGATGAACGGCGTCTTGATGATGACGTAGCTGAAGTACTTTTCAATGCCGATATCGCGTTCGAGCAGTCCTTCGATGATGCTCTGATAATGGCTCACGCTGCGCGTGACGAACTTCAGCAGATAGTCGTAGCCGCCGCTCGCCAGATGGCATTCGACGA
The DNA here is from genome assembly GCF_028283785.1 of Paraburkholderia sp. Classification (GTDB taxonomy): domain Bacteria; phylum Pseudomonadota; class Gammaproteobacteria; order Burkholderiales; family Burkholderiaceae; genus Paraburkholderia. Next base: position 179,305 of record NZ_JAPWKB010000008.1, read on the forward strand.
TCTCGTCCACATCGCGGATCGCCGCGACGAACTTGATGAAGTCTTCGCGGCGATGGTCGGCAAGCGTCACTTCGGTAAAGACGATCTGCACATCGCCGAGTTTTTCGAGCTGGATCTGCGCGCCGTAGCCGACGATATAGCCGGCCTTTTCCAGACGCTTCACGCGGATCAGGCACGGACTCGGCGAAAGGCCGACTGCATCGGCAAGCTCGACATTCGTAATGCGGCCTTTCTTCTGCAATTGCGAAAGAATGCGCAGGTCAATCCGGTCCAGCTTGCAGTCGCTACTCATGTCGTGGTTCGGTCTAACGATCGAAAATTGTGCAGTAAAGCCAACCGATGTTATCACGCCATTATGCAGCCGCGCGGCTGGTTCCGTGCGATCCGCCGTGGGATGAACCCTTAAGCGCGGCGCGCACGTCGGCCTCGTCGAGGACGTCGTCGAGCGTGCGTTTCAGGCGCGTGAACAGCAGGTCGAATTCGGCCTCCGTGTAGCACAGCGCGGGAGCAAAGCCGAGGATGTTGTCGCCGAATGCGCGGAACACCAGCTGATTGCGATACGCCGACGCCGAGATCCGCTCGGACAGCTTCAGCGACGGATCGAAGCCTTGCTTGCTGCGCTTGTCCGACACCAGTTCCAGTGCACCGACCAGCCCGCGATGACGCGAATCGCCGACCAGCGGATGATCGAGCAACGCGTCGAGACCCGCGGCGAAGCGCGGCGCTTGCGCTTGACCGTTCGCGAGCAGGCCGCCTTCATGATAGAGCCGCAGCACTTCGAGACCGATTGCCGCGCTGACCGGATGCGCCGAATACGTGTGGCCATGACCGACGATCGCCGTATCGCTCGACGCACCGGCAATCCCCTGATAAATAGCGTCCGACATCAACACCGCGCCCATCGGCGCATATCCGGCCGTCAAACCTTTCGCGACCGTCATCAGGTCCGGCTCGACCTGTTCGCCTTCGCAGGCGAACAGCGGGCCGGTGCGGCCGAACCCCGTAATCACTTCGTCGGCGACGAACAGGATGTCGAGACGGCGGCACGCGTCGCGCATCGCTTTCAGCCAGCCGACCGGCGGCACCACCACGCCGCCCGAACCTTGAATCGGCTCGCAGAAGAACGCGGCGACATTCTCCGCACCGAGTTCGGCGACCTTCGCTTCGAGCGCGGCGACCGACGAGGCGATCAACGCGGCCGCATCGACGCCATCCGGCGCGCGATACAGATACGGCGACGGCAGATGATGCTGGCTCGGCAGCGGCAGATCGAAGTTGCGATGGAACGCGGGCAGCGCCGTCAGCCCCGCACCGATCGACGACGAGCCGTGATAGCCGCGTTGCAGCGCGATCATGTGCTTCTTCGCCGGACGACCGGTTGCGTTGTAGTAGTGGGTGATGAAGCGGATCGCGGAATCGACCGCGTCCGACCCGCCGAGCGTGAAGTACACGTGTTGCAGCGACGCCGGCGCATACGACACCAGCTTCTCCGCGAGTTCGATCGCCGGTTCGGAACCGAAGTGGAAGTAACCGGTCGCGTAGGGCAGGCGAGCCATCTGCTCGGCGGCGACCTTGACGATGCTGTCCTGGCCATAGCCGACGTTCACGCACCAGAGGCCCGAGAACGCGTCGAGCAGTTCGTTGCCGTCGCGGTCGCGCAGATACGCGCCGTGGCCGGATTCGAGCACGGTGACGCCGCGGGCTTCGTGCGCGCGGTAATTGATGACCGGATGAATCAGGTGTTTGCGGTCGGCTTCGATAAGCGATTGATTCGGCATGTTGGGTTCTCGTCGCGGGATGGTGCGGAAGTGACTGTTGACCGATCCATACTAACGATTGCCGGCTACCTGTCGTGCCGCCAAAAATATTGCCAAAAAGCGTAGCCGCCGCGTTTTGCACCCAGTGCGCAGCATTTTCTGCCGCGCCCGCTTAATTGCGGGCTTTCACCGCGCGAATCAGTAACCGCGTTCCCGGTTTATCGCGCCATGCATCGGCTCGCCGGCACGGTGGCGGCGCAGATTGTCCAGCACGGCGTCGACGGCGCCTTCGGGCCGCGTCGCGCTGGCGATATGCGGCGTGAGCCTGACACGGGGCTGTGACCACAGACGGTGATCGACGGGCAACGGTTCGGGGTCGGTGACGTCGAGCACTGCGCTGTGCAGATGTCCGGCGTCCATCGCGTCGAGCAGGTCGGCGGTGTTCAGTTGCGGCCCGCGTCCGACGTGAATCAGCGATGCGCCTGCCGGCAACGCATCGAACACGCGTCGCGACAGCAGACCGCGGGTGGCGTCGGTGAGCGGCAGCAAACACACGAGCACATCGGTTCTGCCGAGAAACGTATCGAACGACGCGTCACCGGCATGACACTCGACGCCGTCGATCGTATGCGGCGAGCGGCTCCATCCCGCGCAAGCAAAGCCGAACAGTTTCAAACGCTCGAGCACTGCCGTGCCGAGCATGCCGAGCCCGAGCACACCGACGCGCCGCGACGCCGCAGCGCGGACCGGCCGCGCTTTCCATACGCGCGCCTGCTGTTGCGCGGCATAGTCGAACAGGTCGCGGTGCACGGCGAGGACGGCTTCGGTCACGTATTCGACCATGCCTTCGACGATCCCCGGTTCGATCATCCGGACGACCGGCAGATGCGGCGGGACGCGCGACAGATCGAACTGATCGACACCCGCACCGACCGAAAACACCACTTCGAGATTAGGCAGCGTTTCGGCGAGATCGTCGGGCGACCAGGCGGCCAGATAGCGGATATCGGCGGGATTGCCGATATCGGGCCACACGCGAAACGGCAGGTCGGGGGCGAGTTGTGCGAAACGCGCGGCCCATTGCGCGCCGCGCGCCGGGTCGGCTTTATAGAGGAAGGTCACGGCGCCGGTTCGCGCTCAGGCCATCGCCTGATTGATGATGCCGAACTGGCGGACCAGCGGGTCGGGCGGCCCCTCGTGGCTGGCCGGATCGCTATTGCGGACCATCTTCACGACGAGATCGACACGCGGCAGGCCCAGCCCGATCAGCCAGTCCGTCAGACCGCTGCCGGACGGCACATCGATCCGCACGAACGCACCCTCGTTCAGTGCCAGCCAATGACGGATCAGCGCCTTCGCGCGGCTGTGGTCCGCGGAGTCGGGGGCGACCACCGGACCGATTGCGTAACCCCGCCCAAAGCGCCGGAATAGCGCGAACCCGAGCAGTTCGCCATCGCGAGCGAGCGCGATGCCGTCGGCGTTTTGCAACAGTGCGGGCAGTACCTCGCTACGGTCGAGACCGCATGCGCGCGACGCGAGTTCGATCAGTTGCGGCGTATCGTTGATGCCCAGCGGACGGAGCCGTTCACCTGCGGGCAACGACACGAGCGGCGGCTGAAACACCGCGCCCTGATGCTGTTCGAGCGAGCCGCACACCCGGAAGCCGAGCTTTTCGTAAAGCGGCCGGCCGGCTTCGGTCGCGTGCAGAAAGGTCACGCGATCGCCGGTTTCCTGCAGCACCAGGTTCATCAGCTTGCCGCCGATTCCGCGCCCCTGATAGTCCGGCGACACGATCACCATGCCGAGCGTCGCGCGGTCCGCGCCGAACTTCCAGAACAGCGCGGTGCCGATCACGTTTCCCGCATCCTCGACGGCGAAACCGCTTCCGGCTTCGGCCGCGAAGCGCCAGTCTTCGGCACGATGCGGCCAGCTGACCGCCATCGTCAGGCCGTGCGCGGCCGCGATGTCGTCGGGGGTGAAGCGTCGATAGACAAGCGTTTCATTTTCTGGCGATCCGGACACAGCTCACTCCTTGATGACGTCACACTTGCCTCCGACTTTCGCATTTTGGCTGCAGGCTTGATAGGACGATCTTTCTATCTCGGGCGGCCACGCCCTCTTTCGATGCAACTCGATGCAAAACACGCGGTCGGGCGCATCGGAACGCGTCGAATGTGCTGAATCGGCATTTTTGTCGGCGGCATATATCAGTCGTGTGACTTTACGATTTCTGTCGGTTGCAGCGTTGTCCGCCGCGTTGCTCGCCACTGTGTCGCGATGCAGCCGCTGCCCCCGCGCAGTAAGGCACGCAGCGATAGCGTCGCAAGCGGCACCGCAAATCGTGCTGTGCAGGCCACCCAAAACGGCCGATTCGAATGGTCGGGACCGCCCGATCGCGATAACCGGCAGTTTTTTGGGGTGCTTAAATCGTCTCAGGGCAGTGATCACCCGGGTTGTCGCCTGACGGGCACCACCGGCAGGCAGCACCTGCAAAGGCCGCGCAACACCGCAACCGCACCACACCAAAGCCGGATAAGCAGAATCAACCTTCTCATTGTTAGGAGCAGTTCGCATGAACGACGACGAAATCAAAAATGGTGGTTTCAGCCGCCGCGACATGATGCGTGTGATGGCTGCGGGAAGCATGCTGGCAACTGGCGCAGGCGGACTGCTGGGCGGAGCGCGTTCGGCATTCGGCGCGCCCGCGCCGAAGAAGGGCGGCAAGATCCGGGTCGCGTACGACGCCGGCTCGACGGCCGATACGATGGACCCGGCGAAGGGTTCGGCTGGCTGCGACTACATCCGCTTCTTCATGTTCTATAGCGGCCTGACGCAACTCGACGCCAGTCTCACGCCGCAGATGAATATCGCGGAAGCGCTCGACACCACCGACGCAAAAACCTGGGTCATCAAGCTGCGCAAGGGCGTCACGTTCCACGACGGCAAGGCGCTCGCACCGGCCGACGTCGTCTACTCGCTGTCGCGTCACAAGAACCCGGCGACTGCGTCGAAGGTGAAGTCGCTGGCCGACCAGTTCGTCGATGTGAAGGCCACTGGACCGAACGAAGTGACGCTGACGCTCGCGTCGGCCAACGCCGATCTCCCGGTGATTCTCGCGACGCCGCAATTCGTGATCGTCAAGGACGGCACCACCGATTTCAACGCCGGCATCGGCACCGGCCCGTACAAGGTCAAGACGTTCAAGCCGGGCGTCAGCACGGTAGGCGTGCGCAACGACAGCTACTGGAAGCCGGGCATGCCGTATCTGGACCAGATCGAACTGATCGGCATCAGCGACAACGCCGCGCGTGTGAACGCGCTGCTCTCGGGCGACGTGCACCTGATCAACTCGGTCGATCCGCGTTCGACGCAGCGCATCGCATCGACGCCGGGTTATGCGGTGCTCGAAACCAAGTCGGGCCTGTATACCGACCTGATCATGCGTCGCGATAATCCGCTGGTCGGCAATCCGGATTTCGTCAACGGTATGAAGTATCTGTTCGATCGCGAGCAGATCCGCACGGCCGTGTTCCGGGGCTATGCTGTGATCGGCAACGATCAGCCGATTCCGCCGGGCCATCGTTACTTCAACGCGTCGCTGCCGCAACGCAAGGTCGATCTGGACAAGGCCAAGTTCTACTTCCAGAAGGCCGGCGCGATCGGCACGACGCTGCCGCCGATCTACGCCACGCCGGATGCGAACGGTTCGGTCGAAATCGCCGAACTGATGCAGCAGACCGGCGCGAAGATCGGCATGAACATCACGGTGAATCGCGTGCCTGCCGACGGCTACTGGTCGAATCACTGGATGAAGCATCCGCTCGGGTTCGGCAGTGTCAACCCGCGCTCCAGCGCCGACGTGCTGTTCACGCAGTTCTTCAAGTCGGATGCGGCTTGGAACGAGTCGGGCTGGAACAATCCGAAGTTCGATCAGCTGCTGCTGGCCGCCCGCTCGGAAACCGACGACGCGAAGCGCAAGCAGATGTACGGCGACATGCAGGTGATCGTTTCGGAGCAGGGCGGGATCGGCATTCCGTCGTTCATCAGCCTGATCGATGCAAGCGACAAGCGTCTGCAAGGTTTCGGCTCGATTCCCAGCGGCGCGATGATGGGCTTCTCGTTTGCCGAGCACGTGTGGTGGAACGCCTGACAGTACGCAGTTGAAGCAACCCGCATGAGCGGCGCGCGTCCCCACGCGCCGTTCATGCGGATGTCACTTTCAGGAGATCTGGACGATGAACCAGAACATAGTCGAACTGATAGGCCGGCGCGTCGCTGTGACCGCGCTGACGCTGCTGATCGTCTCGATCATCATTTTCACGATCACCAACCTGTTGCCCGGCGACGCCGCGCAGGCAGCGCTCGGCCAGTCGGCGACGCCGGAAACGGTGGCCGCGCTGCGTTTGCAGTTCGGTCTCGATCAACCGGCTTACCTGCGCTATCTGAACTGGCTCATCGGTCTGGTGCATGGCAACTTCGGCCTGTCGCTGTCGAACAATATGCCGGTGTCCGAGTTGATCGAAGGACGCCTGCCGAACTCGCTAACGCTCGCTGCGATCACGACGGCGGTATCAGTGCCGATCGCGGTGTCGTGCGGGATTCTGGCCGCCGTGAAGCGCGATTCGCTGGTTGACCGGATCGTCAGTCTCGGCACGCTGTCGCTGGTCGCGACGCCCGAATTCCTGATCGCGACGGTTGCCGTGCTGGTGCTGGCGGTGAAGCTGCACTGGCTGTCCGCACTGTCGTACAGCGGCGAAATCGACACCTTCGATCAGTTTCTGCGGGCGTACGCGATGCCGGTGCTGACACTGTGTGCGGTCGTGATCGCGCAGATGGCACGGATGACGCGCGCCGCGGTGATCGAACAACTCGGCTCGTCCTACGTCGAAATGGCGATACTGAAAGGCGCGAGCCCGGCGCGGGTGGTGCTTCGCCACGCGCTGCCGAACGCGATCGGCCCGATCGCGAATGCGATTGCGCTGAGTCTGTCGTATCTGCTGGGCGGCGTGATCGTCGTCGAGACGATCTTCAATTATCCGGGGCTTGCGCGTCTGATGGTGGACGCGGTCGCCAACCGCGACTTCCCGCTGGTCCAGGCGTGCACGCTGCTGTTCTGTCTCGGCTATCTGCTGCTGGTGCTGCTCGCCGACCTGTGCGCGATCATCTCGAATCCGAGGTTGCGCACATGAGCCCGGACCGTCCGTACCCGAACCCCAAAGAGGTGCCGCCGATGCACAACGCCGACCTGGTTCAACGCAGCAGTGCGCTGCCGCCTGGCGCGGATCGTCCGCCGCCGCCGTCGCAACCGTTCGGCGGCACCCCGCTGCCGCCCGCCGCGCCACGTCGTAAACGCCGTTCGCTGGCTTCGCGGATGGGCTTGTCGAAAGGTGGCTGGATCGGCTTAGGCATGGTCAGCGTCGCGCTGTTCGTGGCGGTTTTCGCGCCGTGGATCGCACCGCATCAGGTCGGCACGATCCTGACGCCGGACGTGTTTTCGCCGTTCAGTGCGAAGCTGCCGCTCGGCTCCGACTATCTTGGCCGGGACATGCTGAGCCGGATCATCTACGGCACGCGGCTGACGGTGCTGTTGTCGCTGGCGTCGGCGCTGCTCGCAGCGGTGACCGGCACGACACTCGGGCTGCTCGCCGCAGTCGCCGGCCGCGCGGTCGATGAAACGATGAGCCGTCTGCTCGACGCGGTCACGTCGATTCCATCGAAGATGTTCGCGCTGATGATCGTCGCCGCGTTCGGCTCGTCGCTGACCCTTCTGATCCTGACAGCGGCCATCAGCTATATGCCTGGCTCGTACCGGATCGCACGCTCGCTCGCGGTCAATATCAGCCAGCTCGAATACGTGCAGGTGGCGCGCGCGCGCGGTGAAAGCTCGATCTATATCGCGTGCGTCGAAATGCTGCCCAACATGCTCCATCCGATGCTGACCGACACGGGCTTGCGTTTCACCTTCGTCGTGTTGCTACTGAGCGGCCTGAGCTTCCTCGGTCTCGGCGTGCAACCGCCGTTTGCCGATCTCGGCTCGCTGGTTCGCGAAAACATCAGCGGTCTCGGCGACGGCGCACCGGTCGTCATCATGCCGGCGCTGGCGATCGCGATCCTGACGGTCGGCGTCAATCTGCTGATCGACGGTTTGCCGCATCGCGGCCGCCGCAAAACGTCGGCTCGTGCCGTTGGAGGTCATTGAATGAACAGCGCTCAACCTGGTAGCAACCTGGTCGAAGTCCGCGGCTTGCGCGTGATCGGCAGCCGTCCGGGCGAACCGGACACCACCATCGTTCATGACGTGGATTTCGACGTCGCGCGCGGCGAAGTGCTTGCGCTGATCGGCGAATCCGGCTCGGGCAAGACGACGATCGCGCTGTCGCTGATGGGTCATGCGCGCAGCGGTTGCCGGATTTCCGGCGGCACGATCCACGTCGGCGGGACCGACGTGCGGTCGCTGTCGGCAAAAGGACTCGCTTCGCTGCGCGGTCGCAAGGTCGCCTATATTGCGCAAAGCGCGGCGGCTGCGTTCAATCCGTCGCGCACGATTCTCGATCAGGTGATCGAAAGCGCGCTGATTCACGGCACGCTGTCGAAAGCCGCTGCGCAAGCGAAAGCGCTCGAGCTGTTCCGCGCACTCGCGTTGCCGGAACCGGACACGATCGGCAAGCGTTATCCGCATCAGGTATCGGGCGGCCAATTGCAACGTCTGATGGCCGCAATGGCGTTGATCACCGATCCCGAACTGGTGATTCTCGACGAGCCGACCACCGCGCTCGACGTGACGACGCAGATCGACGTATTGCTCGCTTTCAAGCGCGTGATCCAGGAATTCGGCATGACCGCCGTGTACGTGTCGCACGATCTGGCGGTCGTCGCGCAGATGGCCGACCGGATTCTCGTGCTGAGCGACGGACAGGTTCGCGAAGCCGGCGAAACGGCGCAGATTCTGCATGCGCCGACCCATCCTTACACACAAAGCCTGATCGCCGCCGTCACGCCCGATAGCGTTGCATGCCGGACCGACCAGCCCGCGCCGCTGTCCGGCCAGTCGCCGCAGGCCAGGCGTTCGTCGGATGTTCCGCTGCTCGAAGTGCGTCGCGTCGTGGCCGGGTATGGGCGCAAAGATGCAAAAGGATGGCCCGCGAAGATCATCCTGAACGACGTCGATCTGCGTATCGGACGTGGCCAGACCGTGGGGGTGATCGGTGAATCCGGGTCGGGCAAGACGACGCTCGCGAAGGTGATCGCGGGTCTCGTGCCGTCGTCGGGCGGCAGTCTGTTGCTGGATGGCGAGCCGCTGGCCGGCGACCTGAACAAACGCACGAAAGAACAGTTTCGCCGTATCCAGATCGTGTTTCAGAACGCGGATACCGCGCTCAATCCGGTGCACACGGTCGAGCGCACGCTCGCGCGACCGTTGGCGTTTTATCACGGCATCAAAGGCGCCAAAGCCCGCGCGCGTGTCGCGGAACTGCTGGAACTGGTGAAACTGCCGGCGTCGGTTGCATCGCGTTCGACGGCGGAACTGTCGGGCGGCCAGAAACAGCGGGTCAATCTTGCGCGCGCGCTTGCCGCCGAGCCTGACATGATTTTGTGCGACGAAGTCACGTCGGCGCTCGATACGGTCGTCGGCGCGGCGATTCTCGATCTGCTGCGCGACTTGCAACGCAAGCTAGGCGTGTCGTACGTATTCATCACGCACGATATCGCGAAAGTCCGCGCAATCAGCGACGACATCGTCGTGCTGTACGCGGGGCATCGCGTCGAAACCGGCAATCGGGAAGCGTTGTGCGCACCGCCGTTCCATCCGTATTCGCATCTGCTGGTGTCGTCCGCGCCCGAGTTGCGCCCGGGCTGGCTTGCCGAAGCGGGCGAACGCTGTCATCAGACCTTGTCGCCGATCGGGCCGTCCGCCGATAACCCCGAGTTGTGCACATTCCTCGACCGTTGCGCGATGCGCATCGACGGCGTGTGCAACCAGGCGGCGCCGTCGATCCGCACGCTCGAAAACGGCGCGCAGGTGTTGTGCCATCGCAGCGAAGCGGATTTGCTGAGCTTCCAGCTTCCGCTCGAAACCGAACCGCTGGCGGTCCGCCTGTAGCGCCGCCTCACGCAGTCTAACCGTCGAATTTGCGCAGGCGCCCGAGCGAAACCTCGGCGTCGTGTTTCCGGTCGTCCGGAGGAGGGCGCTCGTTCAGCCTTTCTGGACTAACGTCAAAGGACTTTTCATGGGCATGAGAATAGGGGTGGATATCGGCGGCTCGTTTGCCGATTTTGCCGTACTGAACGACGCCACGGGCGAGCTGAAAACACTGAAGGTGTTTTCCCGGCCCGACAGCCCCGGCAGCGAAGTGCTGCGGGGGATGGAGCAACTCGGCGAACGCTACGGTATCGCGCCTCGCGACGTCGACTACTTCACCCACGGCACGACCGTCGGCGTCAATGCGGTCGTGCAGCGCAAAGGCTTGCGACTCGGTCTGATCACGACGCGCCACTTCGAGGACGTGCTGGATATTGCGCGTCTGAAAGGCCCCGACATGTACAACCTGCTGTCGAAGCGGCCGGTGCCGCTGGTGCCGCGCGAACGCGTATTCGGCGTGGTGGAGCGGATGACGGCGGACGGCACGGTCGAAACCCCGGTGGACGAGGCGAGCGTGCTGAAAGCATGCGACGCGCTGCGGCGTGCGGGCTGCGAGGGCGTGGTCGTATCGTTGCTGCATGCGTATCGCAACAGCGCCCACGAGCATCAGGTCAAGGCGATCATCGAAGCGGCGATGCCGGGTCTGTTCGTGTCGTGTTCGAGCGACGTATGGCCGATCATCCGCGAATACGAACGCACGTCCACGGCGGTGATCGGCGGCTACGTGCAGCCGAAAGTCTCACACTATCTGACGTCGTTGCAACGCGCGCTGATCGAGACCGGCATCACCGCCGATATGAAAGTCACGAAGTCGAACGGCGGTGTGATGAGCGCCGAAGCAGGCAAAACCAACTGCGTGCAGATGATTCTGTCAGGCACGGCGTCCGGTGTGATCGGCGCTGCGTATGTCGCGCGACAAAGTGGTCTGAAGCGGTGCATGAGCCTCGATATCGGCGGCACGACAGCCGACGTCGCGCTGATCGTCGACGGCGAGCCGCAATACGCGAGCGGCGAATATATCGGCGATTTCCAGATTCATATCCCGTCGGTGTCGGTGTCGTCGATTGGTGACGGCGGCGGCTCGATTGCGTGGCTGGACGACTTCGGCGTGTTGAAAGTCGGCCCGGAAAGCGCCGGTTCGAATCCCGGCCCGGTCTGCTACGGACGCGGCGGCACGCGCGCCACCATCACCGACGCATTCGTCGTGCTCGGCGTGATCGGCAATGCGAGCCTCGGCTATAACTCGGTGAAGGTGGATCACGACGCCGCGCATCGCGCGCTCGAAGTCCTCGCGCACCGGCTGGGCTCGGACGTCTACAAAACCGCCGAAGCAATCGTCAACGTCGCCGTGTCGGGGATGTACGCAGGCGTCAGCCGGATCGTGTCGCGCTTCGGCATCGATCCGCGTACCTTCTCGCTGCTACCGTTCGGCGGCGCGGGCCCGATGCTCGCGTGCTACTTCGCGCGCGCGATCGGCATGGAAGAAATCCTGGTGCCGATGGCGCCCGGCGTGTTGAGCGCGCTCGGCGGTCTGATCGCGGATACGCGCAACGACTTCGTCAAGACCACGTATTACGACCTCGACGCGGCGTCGCTGGCGACCCTCGGCGACGATGTGCGCGCGCTCGACCATGCCGCGCAAGAATGGATGACCGGCCAGATCGGCGACGCATCGAGCGCCACGGTCGCGATTTCAGCGGACATGCGCTACAAGGGCCAGTCGTTCGAAATCGACACGCCGCTGCACTTCGACTGGCTGACCGGCGACGACCTGACGCCGCTCAAGGAGGCGTTTCATCGCGAGCACGAACGGCTGTACGGTCATCGCGACGCGTCCGCAAAAATTCAGGTCGTCGCGCTACGTCTCGTGATCACCGCCGCGACGCCGAAGCCCGCGTTGCAAATGGTCGAAGCCAGCGCGCAGCCGCCCGTTCCCACCGGCACGATCCGCGTTTTCATGGACGGCGAATTCCACGATGCCGCGCTGTATCACCGCTCGGCACTGAAAGCGGGGCAGCAACTCGACGGCCCGGCCGTGATCGCACAGGACGATTGCACGACCAGCGTGCTGCCGCATTATCGCGGTCGCGTCGACGCTTACGGCAACCTCGTGTTCACGCACATCAACTGATTCGCACGGAGCATCGCAATGCAATTCGACAAGGCAGTGTTGCAGATTTTCGCGAACTATTGCGTGGCCGCAGCGGAGAGCATGGCGTACACGCTGGTGCGCACCGCGCATTCCACCTTCGTGAAGGAAACCGAAGACTTCTCGTGCGCGATCATGACGCCGGAAGGACTCACGTTCGCGTCGCCGAAAACGCTCGGCGCGACGTGGTACGTCGGGCTGGATTACAGCCCCGTGATCGCGATGATCGATCACTACGAACCCGGCGACGTGTGCATGACCAACGACGCGTACAGCGGTTTCGTCGCCACGCATACGCCGGACATCCTGATCTGGAAACCGGTCTTCCATCAGGACGAGATTGTCTGTTTCGTCGGCGGGCACATTCATAACACCGACATGGGCGGCGCGGTCCCTGCGTCGCTGTCGCGCACGCTCACCGAGATCGAGCAGGAAGGCATTCGCTTCCCGCCGTGCAAGATCGTCAAGGCGGGCGTGGTCGACGACGCGATCCTGAAGATCATGGCGACCAACGTGCGCGTGCCCGATCAGAACATCGGCGACTTCAACGCGCAACTGGCGTCGTTGCACACCGGCGAGCGGCGTGTGCTGGAAATCATCGAGCGCTTCGGCATCGACGGTTTCAAGGCGGGCATGGGCGCGTTGCTCGATTATTCGGAAGAACAGGCGCGCACGGTGTTGCGCAGCATTCCGGAAGGCGAGTACTTCTTCGCCGAATATGCGGACGAAGACTCGGTACGCGGCAAGCCGATGCGCGTCGCGCTGACGGTTCGCATCAAGGACGGCTCGGTCGAGATGGATTACACCGGCAGCGATCCGCAATTGCAGTCGTCGCTGAACATTCCGACCGGCGGACGCGAACGGCATGCACTCGCGCTGGTCGGTCTCGTCTATGTGCTGTACACGCTGAATCCGGACATTCTGCTGAACACCGGGATGTTGCGTGTGGCGCGGTGCATCTTGCCGGAAGGCACGGTCGTCAATGCCGTCAAACCGGCTGCGGTCGGCATGCGCAGTCTGACCTGCAAGCTGCTGCATTTGCTGACGTTCGGTGCTTTTTCGCAAGCGGTGCCCGACCGCCTGGCCGCGTGTCCGGCCGGTGGTCTGTCCATCCTGAGCGTCAAGACGATGAACGCGGAGGGCGCGACCGTGATGGCGTCGATCGGCCCGATCGGTGGCGGCGCGGGCGGCAGTCCGTCGGATGACGGCGAGGACGGTTCCGGCGCGAACAATGCGTTTCTGCGCAATACGCCGGTCGAAATCAACGAAGCCGAAGTGCCGATCCGCATCACCCGCTATGGCGTTGCGCCGGGTTCGGGCGGCGCGGGTCAGTATCGCGGCGGACAGGGTCTGGTGATGGAGTTCAAGGTGTTTTCGCCGAATACCCTGGTGACGGCGCGCAATCGCGACCGCACGCGTTTTGCATCGTGGGGCGTGCGCGGCGGTCATGCCGGTGCGAACGCGCGCTTTACGCGCAATCCCGGGATGCCCAACGCCGAGGAACTCGATAACAACGATCTCGTCGTCTGCATTCCCGGCGACGTGATTCGCCTCGTCGGTGCGGGCGCGGGCGGATATGGCCGGCCGATCGACCGCGACGCGGCGAAGGTGCGTGAGGACGTATTGCGTGGTTACGTGACGGTGGAAGAAGCGCGCGACGTGTACGGCGTCTCGCTGCAAGGCGATGAGCTGACGCTCGACGACGCGCAGACCGGACGTCTGCGTGACGAAGCGCGAACCCGGCTCGCCGGTATCGACGCGCCCGCGTTCTCGTTCGGGCCGTATCGCGAGGCGTTCGAGGCGAAGTGGACCCGCGAGCGATATGCCGCGTTGACGAGCCTGCTCGCGGGCGTGCCCGTGCAATGGCGTTATTTCCTGAAACACCGGATTTTCGATGCACTGGACGCGCGCATCGCGGACGATCCGCAGCCATTCGCGGACGGCCGCGCGGAGATCGTGCATGCGTTGTTCGCGGAGCTGGTCGCCGCTTATCCGCAGTTGAACGCAGCGGCGTGACGCGACCCCGTCCATTTTCAACCCTTGCCCTTTGAGACGACCATGATCAACAGCTTCGACCCTTCTCACGTGAGCGTGCGCAGTGCGCATTTCATCGGTGGACGGTATCTGGACGGCGCGGGCGTCATCGACGTTGCGCGGCCATCGGACGGCGTGATTTACGCGTCGCTGCCGGTGGCTGACGCGTCGCTGGTCGATCAGGCGGTGGAGGATGCGTGGCGCGCGTTCAAGACCAGCGACTGGGCGCGTCGTGCGCCGCGCGAACGGGCGCGGGTGATGCGTCGCTGGGCCGAACTGATCGAAGCCGACGTCGAGACGCTGGCGCCGCTCGAAGCGCTCGGCTCGACACGTCCTATCGCCGACGCCGCGCGTTGGGACGTGCCGTTCACTGCGGAAGGCATCCGTTTTTATAGCGAGTACGCGGACCGGATCGGCGGCGAAGTAGCCGCGACCCGGCCCGATCATCTGGGCATGACTGTCGCTGAGCCGTATGGCGTGATCGCTGCGATCGCACCGTGGAATTTTCCATTGGTGATGGCATCGTGGAAGGTTGCCCCGGCATTGGCGGCAGGTAATGCAGTCGTACTCAAACCGTCGGAAATGACGCCGTTTTCGGTGCTGCGGCTGGCGGAGCTGGCGATCCAGGCGGGCATGCCGCCCGGCATCTTCAATGTCGTACAAGGTGACGGACGCACGACCGGCGACGCATTGTGCCGCCACCCGAAAATCTCGAAGGTGACATTCACCGGCTCCAGTCAAACCGGTGCCGCGATCATGACCGCGTGCGCGCAGACCGGCACGAAACCCGTGACGCTGGAACTGGGCGGGAAAAGCCCGCAACTGGTATTCGCGGATGCGCCCGATCTCGACCGTGTCGCGCGTCGGGTGGCGGCCGCCATCGCGGGCAACGCGGGGCAAGTCTGCGTGGCGGGTTCGCGGCTGATCGTCGAGCGTGGCGCGGCGGCGCGATTGATCGATGGCATTTCGACCGCGTTTGCCGCGCTGAAACCGGGCGCGACGTGGGCGGCGGGCACCACCTTGCCGCCGATCATCTCGATGCCGCAACTGCAACGCATCGACGGCATCGTCAGGCGCACGCTCGAAAGCGGCGCGCAAGCGGCGACCGGCGGCGAGCGCATCGCGCTGGGCGGCGAACACCACGGCGCGTTCTACATGCCGACCATCCTGACCGGCGTGACGCCGTCGTCCGAAGCTGTTCGCGAAGAGATTTTCGGCCCTGTGCTGACCGTCCAGACCTTCGACGACGAAGACGAAGCGCTCGCGCTCGCGTCGCACGAAAAGTACGGACTCGCGGCAGGCGTTCACACCGCGGACCTGAGCCGTGCGTTGCGGATGATGCGCGGGATCGAAGCGGGCACCGTGTGGATCAACCGCTACGGCCGGACCGCCGACTTCGTGATCCCGACCGGCGGCTACAAAAGCTCGGGCATCGGCAAGGATCTGGGGCGCGCGGCCTACGAGGCGAATCTACGTTTCAAGAGCGTGCTGATCGACATCACCGACGGCGCATAAGCGGTCCATAACACGGCGCATAACACGACCATTCATCGCGCATCGCACACCCATCTCCGATACAGAGCGGCCAGCCATGCCGTTCCAGCCCGCACGGCCGCGTCATCGCAGACGCGGCCGTGTGCTTTTTCAGCCTTCAAAACGCAGCCGGAAAGCCGCTGAAAACGCGCCGCATGTTCTGCTGCGCGACGTGCAAAAAACGGTGGATTCTGTGCCGTGGGCGCGCCAATACAAGGCAATCCGGTTTTTTTAAGGTGATTTAATTCATCTCAGCAGACGCGGTTGCGCAACTCGATACCGCGCCGGTTTGCAGGCCCGCTCGCTCCTCGTTGACTACAGGATAAAGACATGATGACCCGCTTCAAGCCCAAATACATTACTTTCGACTGTTACGGCACGCTGACGCGTTTCCGGATGGGCGATCTGGCGCGCGATCTGTTTGCCGATCGCGTCCCCGCCGATCAGATGGAACAGTTCGTCCAGGACTTCGCCGCGTATCGTCTGGACGAAGTGCTTGGCGCATGGAAGCCGTATCAGGACGTCGTGAAGAACTCGGTACGCCGCACGCTGAAGCGCTGGAACATCGAATACAACGACGCCGAAGCACAGAAATTCTACGATGCCGTGCCGACCTGGGGTCCGCATGCGGACGTGCCGGAAGGTCTCGCGAAAGTGGCGAAGGAAATTCCGCTGGTGATTCTGTCGAACGCGTCGAACGATCAGATCCAGAGCAACGTCGACAAGCTCGGCGCGCCGTTCCACCGCGTGTTCACCGCGCAGATGGCGCAGGCGTACAAGCCGCGTCTGCAGGCGTTCGAATATATGCTGGACAACCTCGGCTGCGGTCCGGAAGAGATTCTGCACGTCTCGTCGAGCCTGCGTTACGACCTGATGTCGGCGCACGATATCGGCATCAAGAACAAGGTGTTCGTCTCGCGCGGTCACGAGCCGTCGACGCCGTACTACAACTACACCGAGATCAAGGACATCGGCGGGCTGCCCGGCGTCGTCGGTCTGTAAGTCTGCCGGTCTGCGCGGACAGGCTGCCATTCGCTGCGTCGTGCTTGCCGCATCAACGTGACTCTTGCAGAAAGGATCTGATGAAGCTCGAATCGTACTGGCTGGGCACACGGCCCGCCTTCCGCGATGGCTGTGAAGGGCCGGTGGAAGGGCGCGCCGATGTGGTCGTGATCGGCGGCGGCTTTACGGGCCTGTCGGCGGCGCTCGAACTGGCGTCGCGCGGCGTGCAGGTGGTCGTGCTCGAAGCCGGTCAGGTGGCGAGCGAAGCGTCGGGACGCAACGGTGGTCAATGCAATACCGGTCTCGCGCACGATTACGCGTCGCTGGCGGCAAAGATCGGCGCGCCGCAAGCGAAGGCGTTTTACCGCGCGTACGAAAGTGCGGTCGCGACGGTCGAATCCGTCGTCACCACACACGGCATCGACTGCGATTTCGTGCGGACCGGCAAGCTCAAACTGGCGGCGAAGCCGCAACACTTCGCGGGGCTCGAAAAGACCTATGAAGTGCTGCATCGCGAGGTGGATCAGGATATCGAGCTGATCACGCCCGACCGGATTCGTGACGAAATCGGCTCCGACGGTTTCTTCGGCGGGCTCGTGCAGCGTAACGGCGCGCAGATGCATATGGGCAAGTTCGGTGTCGGACTCGCCCGGGCGGCGGTCGGTGCCGGCGCGCGGATTTTCGAACACGCGGCCGTCACGCAACTGACCCAACTCGATGGCGAGCGCTACGAAATCACGTCGGCGCGCGGCACGATTCGCGCGGACCGCGTGCTGGTCGCGACCGGTGCGTCGCAGCTCGGACCGTTCCAATGGTTCCGCCGACGGATTGCGCCGGTCGGCAGTTTTATCGTCGTCACCGAGCCGTTGCCGAAAGAGCAGCTCGACCGTCTGTTCCCGACGCGCCGCGCATATGTGACCACGCGGCATATCGGCAACTATTTCAGGGTGACGCCGGATGACCGTTTGCTGTTCGGCGGACGCGCGCGTTTTGCGATGTCCAGTCCGACTTCCGACGAAAAAAGCGGTGAGGTTCTGCGCGCGGGCATGGCGAGTTATTTCCCGGAACTGGCGAAGGTGCGCCTCGATTACTGCTGGGGCGGACTGGTCGATATCACGGCGGATCGCTTGCCGCGCGCCGGCAAGCATGAGGGCCTGTTTTATTCGATGGGATATAGCGGACACGGTGTGCAGATGTCGGTCCATATGGGTCGCGTGATGGCCGACGTGCTGTACGGCGCGGCCGCGATGAATCCGTGGCGTGATCTCGAATGGCCCGCGATACCGGGGCATTTCGGCCATGCGTGGTTCTTGCCGCTGGTCGGTGCCTATTACCGTATGCAGGACATCCTGCATTGATGAACGCATTTTGTGCAGTCGTACGACAGGAGTCATGCGCATGAAGTCGAGATTCGTCCGACTCGCGGAAACCGGGCGTCGAGCCGTGTCGTTCCGGCTCGACGGCGAAGTGATCGCGGGTCTCGAGGGCGACACGCTGCTGGTCGCGATGCTGTGTCACACCGATCACGTTCGCCAGTCGGAGTTCGGTCCTGAAACGCGCGCCGGATTCTGCATGATGGGTGCGTGCCAGGACTGCTGGGTCTGGACCGCCGACGGTCAGCGCGTGCGCGCGTGCACGACCGTTGTTAGCGAAGCACTGGATATCGTCACGCGTCAACCGGAGGTGTCATGGCCGAACCTCGCGTAATCGTTGTCGGTGCTGGACCTGCGGGCGTGCGATGCGCCGAAACGCTGGTGGCGGCCGGCATTCGTCCGCTGATCGTCGATGAAGGGCGACGCGATGGCGGCCAGATTTATCGCCGTCAGCCGGAGCAGTTCGGGCGGCCGTACAGCAAGCTGTACGGCACCGAAGCGGCGCGCGCGAAGGGTTTGCACGACAGCTTCGAATCGCTTCGCCCGCAGGCCGACTATCTGCCGGAAACGCTCGCCTGGAATGTCTCGGGCGGCAAGCTCCACACCGCGCGCGACGGTGTGGCGTCGCATCACGCGTACGACGCGTTGATCCTCTGCCCCGGTGCAACCGATCGTCTGATGCCCGTCAAAGGCTGGCAGTTTGCCGGCACTTATAGCCTCGGCGCAGCGCAGATCTCGTTGAAATCGCAAGCCTGTGCGATCGGCAGCGAGGTGGTTTTCATGGGTTCGGGACCGTTGCTTTACCTGGTCGCGAGCCAGTATCTGGCGGCGGGCGCGAAGGTCGCGGCGGTGCTCGACACGTCGCCGTTCGGCAAGCGGCTTCGTGCATTGCCGAAGCTGCTCGCGCGGCCGGACGTATTGCGCAAGGGCGCGGCATTGGTGAAGTCGCTAAAGAAAGGTGGCGTCAAGATCGTCAGCGGCATCGAGCCGCTGGAAATTCACGGCGACGATCTGCGCGGTGTCGAAGGCGTCAGTTATCGCGATTCGAGCGGCGCGGTCGGGCGCATCGGATGCGATGCGGTCGCGCTCGGTTATCACTTGCGTCCGGAGACGCAGCTTGCCGATCTGGCGGGTTGCGCATTCGCATTCGATGCGCCGACGCACCAATGGTTGCCGCAACTCGACGCGATGGGTCGTAGCTCCGTGAAGAACGTCTATCTGGCCGGCGACGGCGTGCGCGTGCTCGGCGCGGACGGCGCGGAAGCGGCTGGTGCATTGGCCGCGTTGGCGGTGTTGCAGGACCTGGGCCGCAGCGTCGATGCGTCGCGCGTCGCAGCGTTGAGCCGTGAGCGGACGAAGATGGACCGCTTTCGTGCAGGTCTTGCCGAGGCGTTCCCGTGGCCCGCGCAACAGGCCGCGCGTCTGTCCGACGACACCATCGTGTGCCGTTGCGAGGGCATCAGCGCGGGTGAGCTGCGTCGCGTCACCAACGACGAGGGCGCGTGCGAGGCCAATCGCGCGAAAGCGTTCAGCCGTGTCGGCATGGGGCGTTGTCAGGGCCGGTACTGCGGCCATGCGGCGGCGGAAGTGATTGCAGCGGCGGCTCACGTACCGCTCGAACAGGTGGGCCGTTTGCGAGGTCAGGCACCCGTCAAACCGTTCGCGATGTCGACGGTGACGGCCACGGCGGCGCAAAACAAAGGTCGCGGAAACCGAAGCCGCGACGACGCAGGAGGACGTATGAACCGGAGAGATGCGGATGTCGTGATCGTCGGTGGCGGCTATATGGGCGCAGCAGCCGCGTTTTTCCTGCGGCAGCGCGGCCGCTCGGTAGTGGTGCTGGAGCGCGGTCTGGTCGGACAGCAGGCGAGCGGCACGAACTTTGGCAACGTGCGTCGTCAAGGGCGCTTACTGGCGCAATTGCCGCTGGCCAACCGTTCGCGCGAAATCTGGGGCAAGTTGCCTGAACTGATCGGCCATAGCGCCGAGTTTTTGATGTCGGGACATATTCGCGTGTGTTACCGGCAGGAACAGGACGACGCGTTCGAAATCTACGCGCGTGAAGCGGCGCACTATGGGCTGAAGCTCGATCTGTATCGCGGTGCCGCGATGCACGCGAAGTTTCCGTTTCTCGGCAAGGACGTGTTGTCCGCGTCGCATTCGACGATGGATGGCCATGCGAATCCGCGTCTCGCGGCGCCGGCGTTTGGACGCGCTGCGGTTCGCGCGGGCGCGCGCATCGAAGAAAACACCGAGATCGCGAGCGTCGAAAAAGACGGCGATCTGTTTCGCGCAACCAGCACCGATGGCCGCGTATTCTGCGCGCCGAATCTGTTGATCACGGCCGGTGCGTGGGGCAGCCAGTTGAGTGCGCAATTCGGCGAAGCGGTGCCGATCGCAATTCACGGTCCGCAGATGGCGGTGACTGAACCGGTGCCGTATGCAATCCGGCCGGTCGTCGGCGTGTCGTCGCCGTTGCTCGAAGAGATCGTGTATTTCCGTCAGGTGGAGCGCGGCAATATCGTGATCGGAGGATGCGCGCGCGGCCCGGCGTATCTCGACGCGCGACGCGCGAAAGTGCTGCCGGAGAGCACGTTATTGCAGTTCACGCAGCTTGCGCGTGTGGCGCCTGCCGTCGCGAAGCTGAACATCATTCGCGTATGGAGCGGCGTCGAAGGCTATATGCCTGACGATCGTCCGGTCATGGGCCGTAGCGGCAAGGTCGATGGACTGTATTACGCGTTCGGCTTTTGCGGTCACGGCTTTCAGTTAGGACCGGGTGTCGGCGACGTGATGGCCGAACTGATCGATACGGGCGCGACCAGTACGCCGATCGAACCCTTCGCGATCCAGCGTTTTGCGACGTCGAGCGTCGCGACGCCGCTGGCCGCGTAGCCGCACGGAACGCCACGCATGACACTCAGACTCGACGATCTTGATCCGGACGCAGCGATGCGTGGGACGCCGGACGCGCCACGCACGTTATCGCGCGCAATCGAACTAACGGTCGCGTTTATCGAAACCTACTTTGCGCAACCGGTGAGTCTCGCGACGCTGGCTGCAACCGCCGGCTTGAGCGTGTCGCGCTTCGCCACGCTGTTCCGGCTCGAAACGGGAATTCCACCGCATAAATACGTGTGCCTCGTGCGCATCCGTCATGCGCAGCGACTGCTGCGTCACGGGATGCCGCCGTCGGTGGTGGCGACGGAGGTCGGCTTCTTCGATCAAAGTCATCTCGGGCGTCACTTCAGACGGACCGTCGGTGTGACGCCCGGCGATTACCTGATGCGACCGGGCTCGTACTAGCGCGCTTTCATCGATGCGGTGGCACGGACATGCCGGGCCGGTCACGCGCGCGGCAGGTGAGCGGCTTCGTCTTGCTATCGGGGAAGGTCAAACGCAGTCGGCATCGAGCTGGACTGCTTCTCCCGACCACGCATCGAAGCGTCGCCTCGGCACTTTCACGCGGACCACGGCACTGTCCGACGACGCGCTCAGTCCGGCGATGTCATACGTGCCGAGCCGCCGTGTCTGTTCCGTCGACAGCGCCGCTCTGACCTCACTGCCGGACGGCGACGCCCATCGTTCTGTCTCGAGGATATCGACGCGGGTGTCGCCGCGTCGTAACACCATGGTCGTCTGATCGAGGTGGGATGGCACCCTCACCGGCAATACGTCGAGCACGAACGGCGCGTGCGTGCCGGCGGGGTCGCGCTGCTGAGTCGGTGCGACCAGCGTGTGGTAGTGAACCGGTAGGGCGCGTTTGCCGGCCGTTATTTGCGAGAGGTCGAGCGTGCGCTGGCCGCGTATCTGGCTGCGGTCGAAGCGGCGGTGGCGTCGCGGTGATGCTGCGAGTGGGCGCAATTTTTGGCGAAACCGTGGCGAACGGTTGACGATCGCCACGGGCTCATGCGGTGTCTCAGGCACGATGGCATTCATCCATGCGTGCCATTTAATTCGGTCTCCGATGCGCAAACGTTTGCCTTGATACGGCAACCGGCGAGCACGCTTTTCATACCGTCAAGCGACGACCTCGACGGTTGCATCCTGACAACATTCGACACCCGCGTTCCACGCCATTGACGCGAACCCGACACGTTCCGCAACGCAGCGGGCAGCCCACGCGCGATCAATAAAACACCGTGCCGAACGCGAGGCTACGCACGCCGCGCATCGATCAGCAAACGCGTTGCGCCGGGCGTAATAAAGCGTTCCACATCGGACGCGCGCCGCGAAACCGGTTCACCAAACCTACCGTCACACGCATCCGTTTTCTAAGCGTGACTAAACACATCCCGATCCTTGCGAACGTGCGCTTGCGCGCATTTCAAAAACAAAATCCTGTCGGAATCCGCCGCCGTTCGTCGGAACCTGACATTTCAATGGCTCGCTCTCTGGCGAATCGCAAGGATGCGTCCGGAAAAATGTAGGCGCTTTGTGTTGTCGATCGGAAAGAACGACATGGATTGTTTGCCGGCGCAGTGCAATCTGGCGAATCAGGACAGGATTCTGGCCAATACCGACCAACCGGCGGACGACTGGATTGGATGCGACATCGGCACGAAGAAGCCCCTCCGTCGACGCAACGCGACGAGCGGCACCGCCCGCGTGCAACGTCGGCAGGTGGCTGATTGTTAAAGGCTTTCCGCCGCCATTGACGGTCTATGTAAATGCGATAACCAAACATTACATAGTCTGGCAACTATCATTTTAAAACATTACAAATCGGGTGGTGCGTGAGGCATCTATAATATCCGGTATTTAAAAACAGATTCGGAAGCATGAACTGCCGAATGATCTGGAAATATTCGGTAAATAAAAACAGACCGCATTATTAATTGGAAAACAAAAATAGCGGTAAAGATCGCGATTCAGATTATATTATTCTGGATGAATATATAAAAACAAGATTATATGATTCGACAATAGATTGCAAAAAATAATCGACAAGTAAACAATCGATTACCCAACCAAACCTTAACAAAAATTCCAACCGGCCCGAAAAGCCCAGCACACGGGCGTTTTGACCGGATGCCAGAAAAATGTGCGTGAATAAATCTACGGGTAACTCCTGATTCCAGATGCATGAATAACCACCCGGCGCGGAACTCGCAAAAAATCGAACGCACGTGCCGCGGCAGTACCGAACTCATTGTTCGGCAGAGCGGGACGATTTCCGTTTCACTCGACTCAAGCTCAAAAAACTTAAGGTTTTTCACAAAAAAATAATCTCTTCCTTTTCGAAGATTTCGCATTAGAATTGCGTCGCCTGCTCAAACAACAGGCAGAAGCGTTAGTAACAAGTTGTAAGTTTGGCTTAGCACATTCAAAAAGTAGTCGCAATACACAGGACCAGAGCAGTACCGCAGCACGCGCATTACGCAGCACAGAAAACGGCCCGGAAGGGCGCAGCCGTACCCGGGAATCGGGCGGAACACCCATCGGGGTGTCCGACGGTTCCGGAACGATCAGGTTGTCGTAAGCCGATGCGCAACGGGGGTTGTCGTCGGTTTACTGGCGGTGTCCCGCGTATACCCGACCAGCCGCGAGGCGTTGTCCGGGGCCCTTGCGCGTGGCACGGTCTGCAGGACGTGACCGCTCCTGCGCAGCGTTAAAAAACCAATCCCCAATGCACTTGGCCGCATCCGTGTTCACACGGGCGCGCGCTGGCGGCTGTCTTGTTCAAATGTAATTTGGGATCTCTTCATCTCGGGGAAGTTCATGTCGAATAGTTTGCAGAAATGGGTCGGCCGTAATCGTCCGCCTCGCGTTCAGATCACGTACGACGTCGAGCTCGGCGGCGCGATCGAAAAGCGTGAATTGCCGATGGTCGTCGGTCTGATGGCCGACCTGTCGGGTCAACCGGCTCAACCGTTGCCTAAGCTCAAGGAGCGTCGTTTCGTCGATATCGACCGTGACAACTTCGACGAAATCATGGGCAAGATCCAGCCGCGTCTGGACCTGTCGGTGCCGGATACGCTGAAAGGCGAAGGCAACCTGAAAGTCGAACTGAAGTTCGACCAGTTTTCCGATTTCCATCCGGAAAGCCTCGTGGGTCAGATCCCGCGTCTCGCGAAGCTGCTCGAAGCACGTCAGCAACTGCGCGACCTGCTCTCGAAGCTCGACGGCAACGACGAGCTGGATTCGATGCTCGAGAAGATCGTCCAGAGTTCGGAAGAGCTGAAGAAGCTGCAAAGTCAGGCGCACGCCGGCGACGCAGCGGCCCCGGCTGCGCACGCAGCGCCCGCGACGGAAGACACGCCGTCCGAGTGACGGCCCCATTTCAGCGTCGCTGATGCGACCTATCCTCAGGATTGATCCAGATGGAAACGAATACCTCCGCTGAAACGCTGGCCGCCGGCGCGACCACGCAAGCAAGCGAACTGAGCCTGCTCGATCGCATCGTGCAGGAAGGCAACATGGCCGTCGAGCCGTCGCAAGGCAGCTACGCGAAGAAACTGCTGGGCCAGCTCGCCTCGCAGATTCTCGACGAAGGCATGCGCACGAGCCCGGACAAGAGCGTCGTGGCGATGATCAACGAGCGCGTCGCCGAAATCGACCGCCTGCTGACCGACCAGCTGAACGCGGTTATGCACGACGCGCAGTTCCAGGCGCTCGAAGCATCGTGGCGCGGTCTGCACGACATGGTGTACGGCACCGAGACCGGTACCAACCTGAAGCTGCGTCTGCTCAACGTCACGAAGAAGGAACTGCATAAGGACCTCGAGACGGCTGTCGATCACGACATGAGCACGCTGTTCAAGAAGATCTACGAAGAAGAATTCGGTACGTTCGGTGGTCATCCGTTCTCGCTGCTGATCGGCGATTACGCGTTCGGCCGTCATCCGCAGGACATCGCGCTGCTCGAACGCGTGTCGCGCGTGGCCGCTGCCGCGCATGCGCCGTTCGTCGCCGCTGCCGCACCGAGCCTGTTCGACCTGAAGTCGTACACGGAACTGGGCGTTGCACGCGATCTGTCGAAGACCTTCGAAAGCGCTGAACTCGCCGCATGGCGCAGCTTCCGCGAATCCGAAGATTCGCGCTACGTGTCGCTCGTGCTGCCGAACTACGCGGCGCGTCTGCCGTACGGTGCGAAGACCAACCCGGTCGAATCGTTCAGCTTCGAGGAAGACGTCGACGGCGCCGACCACAGCAAGTATCTGTGGGCGAACTCCGCGTATCAGCTCGGCCTGCGTATCACCGACGCGTTCGCGAAGTACAGCTGGGCGACCGCGATTCGCGGCGTCGAAGGCGGCGGCAAGGTCGACGGTATCGCGGCGCACGCGTACAAGACCGACGAAGGCGATATCACGCTGAAGTGCCCGACCGAAGTGACGATCACCGATCGTCGCGAAAAGGAACTGAGCGACCTCGGTTTCATCGCGCTGGTGAACGCGAAGGGTTCGAACTACGCGACGTTCTTCGGCGGCCAGACGGTCAACAAGCCGAAGGTCTACAACAAGGACGAAGCCAACGCGAACGCGCAACTGTCCGCGCGTCTGCCGTTCGTGCTCGCCGCGTCGCGTTTCGCGCATTACATCAAGGTGATCATGCGCGACAAGGTGGGTAGCTTCCAGACCCGCGCGGATGTCGAGAACTACCTGAACAACTGGATCGCGGGCTACGTGCTGATCAATGCTTCGGCATCGCACGAGCAGAAGGCGCGTTATCCGTTGGGCCAGGCGCGCGTGGACGTGACGGAAGTGCCGGGCAAGCCGGGCGCATACCGCGCGACCTGCTTCCTGAAGCCGCACTTCCAGATGGAAGAACTGACCGCTTCGATCCGCCTCGTCGCGGATCTGCCGGGCGCGGCTGCCTGAGTTCAGGCGCACGCGGCAACGCGTGCGCGCCAGTTGCGCGACGCCGGCTTCGCAGCCGCGTCGCGCCGCGATCAACCTTTATCTGATTCGAGCAAGTCATGGATACCATCATCCTTCAATTCAAGGAAATCAAGGGCAACTCGCTGATCGACGGCTACAAGGAGGGCATCCAGCTGATGTCGTTCTCGCATGGCGTCGTGTTGCCGATGAGCTTCGATACGGCGAACACCGAGCGCACCATGGGTCGTCCGTCGTTTTCGGAATTCAACCTGTCCAAGCTGACCGACCAGTCGACGCCCGCGCTGTACGCCGCGTGCGCGGCCGGCACGAAGCTGGGCGACGCGACGATCTCGATCGGCCGTAACGAAGGCGGCAAGTTCATGCTGCAAATGAAGTACGTGATGAGCAACGCGATGATCGCGTCGATCAGCACGAGCGGCGGCGGCTCCGACATGATGGACTCGCTGTCGATCAACTTCTCGGCACTGACCTCGCAATACACGCAACAGAACCCGGATTCGACGCTGGCCGGTACGGCACCGTTCGGCTGGGATCTGTCGACGAACAAGGCCGCCACGCCGGCCGCCTGACCGTTCGTTCTGTATTGCATCGGCTGTATCCGTAGTATCGCCCGCCATGTGGCGGGCGATTTTCACCGGTTCCGTTTCCTGTCAATTTGACGTATGTCGGTCATCGCCAACGGTTATCCGCTTCCCCTGTTCGAGCGCCTCGTCGAAGATGCAGACGCGTGGCTGCAAGGCGTCGACGCGCTCCGGCAATCGGTCGCGCGCGAACTGTCGCGCCTGCTGAATGCCCGCTCGCGGCTGACGATGGATGCGTTCGCGCGTAGCGAAGGCACCGTGATCGACTATGGCCTGCCCGATTTCTCCGATCTGTCGTTGCGTTCCGCACCGGATCGCGAGGCAATCGTCGCAGCCGTCGGCCGCGCGATTACGCTGTTCGAACCGCGGCTCACCGACGTCAAGGTGACCTTCACGTTTCCTCCCGGCAGCGAACAGCGCGCCGTGCTGGCGATCAACGGCACGATGCGCGTGAACCGTTCGGTCGAACATGTCTTTTTCGAGCTGCGTCCCCGTAACGACGGTACGGCCGACGCGCGCTGGGCGGATGCCGACTGACATGGCCGCCGAAGACATCCTCCATTACTACAAGCGCGAACTCTCGTACCTGCGCAAGCAGGGCGCGGATTTCGCCGAACGCTATCCGACGGTCGCGTCGCGTCTCGCGCTGCACGGCACCGAATCGCTCGATCCGCACACCGAACGGCTGATCGAAGCCACCGCGTTTCTGGCGGCGCGCGTGCATCGCGATCTCGATCAGGCCGCGCCGCAGATTGCCAGCGCGTTGCTCGAAAACGTCTGCCCTTCGCTGGTTCAGACCATTCCGTCGATGACGATCGCGCAGTTCGACCTCGATCCGACGCGCGGCAAGGTCACGGCGGGGTATCGCGTGCCGCGTCATACGGGCGTGACCGCGCTGACCGAAGCCGGCGAGTCGTGCCGTTTCCGCACCGCGTGGGACACCGTGTTGTGGCCGGTGCGCGTGAGCCGCGCCGTCTTCGGCGACGATGCGACGCTGCGCCTGACGCTCGAATGCGAAACCGGCGTCGATTTCTCCGAACTCGAACTCACGCAGTTGCGGTTCCACCTGGCGGGTGACTGGACTGTCACGATGCCGCTCTACGAACTGCTGGTGGCTGGCGTGGCGGGCGTCTCGGTGCGTCCGCAGCAGGGCGCGCTGAAATTCCTGCCGGGCAACCCGTGGCGCGAAGTCGGTTTCGCGCCCGAAGACAGCGTGTTGCCGCAACCCGCGCATGCGCATCCGGCGTACAGCCTGATGCAGGAATATTTCGCATTCCCGCGCAAGTTTCATTTCTTCGATCTGCATGTGCCCGCCGGTGCATTCGGCACGGGCCGCAGCGCGGAGATCGTGTTTCATCTCGACCGTGCGCCGCGCGGACTCGGCATGCTCGGCGCGGCGCATTTCCGGCTCGGCTGCACGCCGATCGTCAACCTGTTCGCACAAACCAGCGAACCGTTGCTGATCGACCAGCGGCACTACGAATATCGCCTTGTCGCCGATCAGAAGCGCGAGGCCATCACCGAAATCCATTCGATCGTCTCCGTGATCGCGTCGGACCCGGCGCAGGATCGCGCGGTGAGCCTGCCCAGTTTCACCGCCGCCGATCGTGCCGACGTGCCGCGCGACAGCATGTTCTGGTCGGTGCGCCGCGAGCAGAGCGTGCGCAGCCAGGCGCCGGGCGTCGATATGTATCTGGGTTTCGTCGATGCCGGCAATGTCGCCGGGCAGCCGCAGGCGCCGGTCGTCTACGCGAACGTGCTGTGCACCAACCGGCGGCTCGCCGAACAGGTGCCGGTCGGCGCGCGGATGCTGGTCGAACGCGTGTCGCAGAACACGCGCGTGCGCTGTCTGTACGAACCCAGCGCGCAGCGCAATCCGCCGCTCGACAGCGCGACGTTGTGGCGCCTCGTATCGCTGCTGACGCGCAACTATCACTCGCTGGTCGGCGGTGCGACGGGCCGCCGCGAGCTGCAGGAAATGCTGCGGCTGTTCGCGTCGGACGGCCCGCGCGGAGAGGAACAGATTCGCGGTATCCGGCGTATCGACGCGCGCAGCGTGACCGCGCACGTCGGTCGCGAGGCATGGCGCGGCTATTGCCAGGGCACCGAGGTCGGCATCGAATTCGACGCCGATATGTTCGTCGGCGGATCGCCGCTGATGATGGGCGCCGTGCTCGCGCGCTTCTTTGCGATGTACACGTCGGTCAATTCATTCGTGCGGCTGAAGGTCTGCCGTGGAGACGAAACATGGAAGCAATGGGAGCCGATGACCGGTTGCCAGCAAACGCTTTGATCGCCCGTCTTCTCGCACAGCCGCAGGGCTTCGATCTGTTCCAGGCGATCCATCTGCTCGAACGCGCGCAGCCGGGTTCGAGCCCGCTCGGCCGTGGCGACGGCACGGGCGAAGCGGTGCGTCTGAAGGGGCACGTCGCGCTCGCGTTCGATCCGAGCGATGTGCGCAGCATCGACGCGCCGGCATCCGCTGGCGATTCGCCGCAACACCCGGCCTACACGCTGAGCACCGCGGTGATGACGCTCGCGGGCGCGAACGGTCCGTTGCCGATGGCCTTCACGGAAATGGTGCTGGGCCGCCGCGCCGCGCGCGAGACGGCGATGGCGGATCTGCTCGACATCTTCAATCACCGGTTTCTGTCGTTCCTGTACCGCAGCCGTCAAAAGCATGCGCCGGGTTTGCAGGGCGGCGCACCGGACGACGCCGCGCTGATCGCGTGTCTCGATGCGCTCGGCAATCTCGGTGTGACCGGCGACGATCGCGCCACCGCGCCGCGTGGTCCACGCGGCGAACGCTTGTGGCTGCGTCACGCCGGCCTGCTCGGCGGCGCGCCGCGTTCGATGAGCGGTCTGCTCGCATTGCTGACCGATCGGCTCGGCGTCGAAGTGCGCGGCGCGCAGTTCGTCGGCGGCTGGCGCACCGTCGATGCCGCCGACACGCTACGGCTGACACGGGCCGGCACGCGCGCGCCGCGACTCGGCGGTGTCGCCGTGTTGGGACGCCGCGTCTGGGATCAGGCGGCCGGTCTGCGGCTCGAATTTTTCGGTCTGTCGGACACGCTGTTCGATGCGCTGCTGCCGGGCGGCGACGCACATGTGCTCGCGGCGTGGCTGGTGCGCTGCTATCTGCAACAGGACCACGTCGTCACCTTCGTGCTGCATCGCAGCCGACCGGTGTCGGCATGCGCGCTCGGCGGTGCGGGTGCGGCGCGGCTCGGCTGGACCTCGTGGATCGGCGGCCGGGGCAACCCGCAATCCGCGCACGACGCACCCGTTGCACCCGTCGCGCGCTCGATGCGGCCCGCTCGCCCCGTCAGCGTCACGATGCGCGCACCGCGCGACGACGCCGCTGAATCCGCGCCGGGAACGGTCGCGACACAACCTAGCCAGGCAGAAGGTCACTGAGACATATGGACATCGATATCCGCACGCTGCTGGGCCGTCTGAATCCGGTCTGCAAATACGCGATGGAGCAGGCCGCGCAACTGTGCGTGCGCAATACGCATTACAACGTCGACGTCGAGCATTTGCTGCTGCAACTGCTCGAATCCGACGCGCCCGATCTGAAAGCGATCTTCAGCCGCTTCGACGTATCGTCGGCGGAACTGGGCGCGCAACTGCAAAAAGCGGTCGATCACTTCAAGCGCGGCAATGGCCGCACGCCTGCGTTGTCGCCGAATTTTTCGACGCTGTTCCAGGAAGCGTGGCTGCTCAGTTCGATGCTGCTCGGCGAGCAACAGATCCGGTCGGGCACGGTGCTGCTGGCGTTGCTCGAAGTGGGCAGTCTGCGCGCGATGCTGCTCGAATCCGCGCCGGTGCTGCTGAAGATCGCACGCGCGAGCTTGCGCGACGCATTGCCCGAAGTGCTGGCCGGTTCCGCCGAAGACGGCGGCGGTGCGGTGACGCTTCCCGACGCGCACGCCGCGTCCGCAGGCGCGACCGCCCGGCCGACCGCGATGCCGTCGTTCGATGGCAATGCGAACGGTCAGGGCCGACCGTCCGCGCTGGCGCAATACACGGTGGATCTGACCGCGCAGGCGCGCGAAGGCCGCATCGATCCGATCTACGGCCGCGACGCGGAAATCCGTCAACTGGTCGATGTATTGCTGCGTCGTCGTCAGAACAACCCGATCCTGACCGGCGAAGCGGGCGTCGGCAAGACCGCGGTGGTCGAAGGTTTCGCGCAACGCATCGTCGCGGGACAGGTGCCGCCCGCGCTGGCCAACGTATCGGTGCGCTCGCTCGATCTGGCGTTGCTGCAGGCCGGTGCGGGCGTCAAGGGCGAATTCGAAAACCGGCTCAAGTCCGTGATCAGCGAAGTGAAGGCATCGCCGACGCCGGTGATCCTGTTTATCGACGAGGCGCATCAACTGATCGGCGCGGGTGGCAGCGAAGGTCAGGGCGATGCGGCGAACCTGCTGAAGCCGGCGCTCGCACGCGGCGAGTTGCGCACCATCGCGGCGACGACTTGGGCGGAGTACAAAAAGTATGTCGAGCGCGATCCCGCGCTCGCGCGCCGTTTCCAGGTGGTCAAGGTCGAGGAGCCGGTCGAGGCGGTCGCCATTGAAATGCTGCGCGGCATGGTCGCGAAGCTGTCCGCGCATCACGGCGTGGAGATTCTGGACGAAGCGGTGCGCGACGCGGTGAAACTGTCGCAGCGCTACATCTCGGGACGCCAGTTGCCGGACAAGGCGATCAGCGTGCTCGACACGGCATGCGCGCGGGTCGCGATCGGCCAGGCGGGCATGCCCGAAGAGATCGAAGCGCTGGGCCGCGAGATCGACGCGGCGGACAACCAGATGCGCATCCTGCGCCACGAAGCGGCAACCGGCGCGGATCGCGCCGACGCGATCGCGGCGTTGTCGCGCCAGTTGCAGGACCAGCGCGCGCAGTACGCGCGAATGAACGACAAGCTCGGCACCGAGCGTCACGCCGTCGGTGAAATTCTGGCGTGGCGTCGCAAGATCGCGCAGCACGTCGCCGGCACGGAAGCGGCGACGGACGACGACGACAACGCGTCGCTCGCGGCGAATCTCGCGCGGCTCGAAAAAGGCCTCGAAGCGGTACGCAGCGACGAGCCGATGGTGCCCGTGTGCGTCGATTCGGAAATGGTCGCGAAAGTGATCTCGGGCTGGACCGGCATTCCGGTGGGCAACATGCTCGCCGACGAGTTGCACACGGTGCTCTATCTGCACGAAAAGCTCGCCGCGCGGGTGGTCGGACAGGACGAAGCGCTGGACGCGATCGCGCGCCGGGTACGGACGTTCCGCGCCGATCTCGACGATCCGACCAAACCAGTCGGCGTGTTCCTGCTGATCGGCCCGAGCGGCGTCGGCAAGACCGAAACCGCGGCAGCGCTTGCCGACATGCTGTACGGCGGCGAACGCAACATGATCACCGTGAACATGTCGGAGTTTCAGGAAGCGCACAGCGTCTCCGGACTCAAAGGTGCGCCGCCCGGTTACGTGGGTTACGGGCGCGGCGGCGTGCTGACCGAAGCGGTGCGGCGTCGTCCGTATAGCGTGGTGCTGCTCGACGAGATGGAGAAGGCGCACCCGGACGTGCTCGAACTGTTTTTCCAGGTGTTCGACAAGGGCGTGATGGAAGACGGCGAGGGGGTTGCGATCGATTTTCGCAACACGCTGATCCTGCTGACGTCGAATGCCGCGCAGGACGTGATTACGCAGGCCTGCCAGAACGGCCGCCGGCCGTCGCCGGAAGAACTCGTCGCGTTGCTGCGCCCGGCTTTGCTGCGCCAGTTCAGCCCGGCATTCCTCGGACGTCTGACGCTGGTGCCGTACTACCACCTGGGCGACGCGCAGATCACGTCGATCGTCGATCTGAAAATCAAGCGCATCGCCGCGCGTTTCGAGCGCAATCACCATGCGCCGCTGACGTGGGACGACGCGTTTGCGCGCACGATCACCGAGCGCTGCAAGGAAGTGGACAGCGGCGCGCGCAACGTGGATCACATCCTGACGCAATCGGTGTTGCCGGAACTCGCCCGCGAAGTGCTCGAACGGATTTCCGTCAGCGAGAGCTTCGGCGGCGTGCATCTCGGCGTGGACAGCGCGGGCGGCGTGACCTTCCGTTTCGCGCCGCGCGTGGAGCCGTAACGTGACCGTATCGACGACCCCGCTGGGCAGCACCGCGAACCCGACTGTGGCGACCACGCAGACGGGCTGTCTGCTGTCGATCGCGACGCCGTTCGGCGACGATGTGCTGCTGCTCGACGGGTTCGGCGGCAGCGAGGCGATCTCGACGCCATTTCGTTTCGATCTGCGCATGCGCTCGACGCAGACCGCGCTCGCCGCGAGCACGATCGTCGGCAAGAACGCCACGGTGACGCTGACCGGCCCGTCCGGCACGACGCGTTACTTCAACGGCATCGTCACGCGGTTCGCGCAGGTGGGCGCGACCGCGACGGACGGCTATTACTCAGCGGAACTCGCGCCGCGGCTGTGGCTGCTGTCGCTCGGCCGCGACCGCGCGATCTATCAGAACCTCAGCGCGCCGGACATCATCGAGCAGGTGTTGTCGAGCTTCAACGTCGTGTTCGATGCGAAGATCGGCGGGACTTACGCGGTGCGCGAATACTGCGTGCAGTTCGACGAAAGCGCGTTGCAGTTCATCACGCGTCTGATGGAAGAAGAAGGGATCTTCTACTTCTTCACGTTCGCGAACGGCGCGCACACGATGGTGCTCGCCGACAGCGCCACCGCGCATGCTGCGGGCGACGTCGCAACCTTGCGCTTTTCCGGCGATTCGCTGATGCACGCGGCCAGCGAGCGCGTGAGCCGCTTCGAAATGTCCACCGGCCTCGTTGCCGCCGAGTTCATCTCCGGCGATTACGACTACCAGAGCGCGAACACGTTGAGCGCGTCCTCGACGGCGGCCGCGAACGGCGCAACCGGTATCCGCTACGAATTCCCCGGACGTTATGCGAACGCGTCGGACGGCGCGCGCGCGGCGACGGTGCAACTCGCCGCGCAGCAGGTCGATCAGCAGACCGGTCACGCCGCCAGCGCCTGTTTCGCGTTGTGCGCCGGGACCAAGGTCACGCTCGCCGGACACGGCAACAGCGCGTTCAACGTCGCTTACGTGGTGCGTCGCGTCGAGCATCGCGCGTCGAACGACCAGTACGACAACGACTTCGACGTATTCCCCGCCACCGTCGCATTCCGTCCGCCGCGCACGACGGCGCGCCCGTTGGTGGCCGGCACGCATACGGCGGTCGTGACGGGCTCGTCCGGCGAAGAAATCTGGACCGATTCGCTGGGCCGCATCAAGGTCAAGTTCCATTGGGACCGCACCAGTGCCGCCGACGAAAACGCGTCGTGCTGGGTGCGCGTCGCGCAGGCGTCGGCGGGCGCGGGATGGGGGCATCTGTTCCTGCCGCGCGTCGGTCAGGAAGTGGTGGTCAGCTACATCGACGGCGATCCCGACCGGCCGCTCGTCACCGGCAGCGTCTACAACGGGCAGATGTCGCCGCCCGTGACGTTGCCGGGTTCGCAGACGCAAAGCGTGATGCGCTCGCGCTCGTCGAAAAACGGCTCGGCCGGCAACGAGATCCGCATGGAGGACAAGCTCAACAGCGAGGAGCTGTATTTCCATGCGCAAAAAGACATGAACGTGGAGATCGAAAACGCGCTCACGACGACGGTGATCGCCGGCGACGATTCGCATACCGTGAAGAAAGGCAATCGCACGTTGACGGTTTCGACCGGCAACGAGACGCACACGGTCAAGGGCACCCGCGCGGTGGACGTGACCGGCGACGAAACGCACACCAGTCACGCGGCGTTCAGCCATACCACGACGGGCGATTACACGCTGAAGGTCAGCGGCAATCTGGTGATCGACGTCAGCGGTTCCATCACGCTGAAGGCTGGAACCACGCTCACGGCGCAGTCCGGCACGACGCTGACGAACAAGGCCGGCACCACGCTGACGAATCAGGGCGTCGAGATCCAGAGCAAGGCGTCGGCGACCCAGACCGTGGACGGGGGCGCGATGCTCACGCTCAAGGGCGGCCTCGTCAAACTGAACTGATTACGCCGACATCATGACCCCTGCTCTGTCCAGCCTCGCTTCCAACCCCGCCGCCGTCGCCGACGACAGCGCGCGGGTGGTCGTGATCGACGAACACAACGCGGCCGGCGAACTCGTCGCGCGCACGTCGATGCTGAACGGCGTGCCGCACGGCGACACGTTGCGCTTCGGCGCGGGCGGCGTACGCCTGCTGCATGCGCATTACGTCGCCGGAAAATTGTCGGGTCCGTCGCGGATGTACGACGAACACGGCGTGCCGTTGCAGGAGTCGCATTACGAAGCGGGTGTGCTGCACGGTCCGACCACGACGTATCAGGACGGCCAAATCGCCGCGCGCCGTCATTACGCGCTCGGCGTGCTGAACGGCGAGGCGACGTCTTACGCGCGTTCCGGCCTGATGACGTCGCGGACGTTTTACGCAGCGGGCAAGTT
Organism: Paraburkholderia sp.; assembly: GCF_028283785.1. Taxonomy (GTDB): domain Bacteria; phylum Pseudomonadota; class Gammaproteobacteria; order Burkholderiales; family Burkholderiaceae; genus Paraburkholderia. The sequence goes on from NZ_JAPWKB010000008.1 coordinate 214,211, forward strand.
GCAGCGCGAGGCGGTCTATCTGCACGACGGCGCCGTGGTGCGGCGTGCGAATTACCTCGACGGCATGCTCGAAGGCGAAACCCGCGAATTCGCCGCCGATGGCGCGCTGGTGCTGAGCGCGCCGTACCGTCGCGATCTGCTGCACGGCACCGTGCGCCGCTTCGGTGCGGACGGTCAGGTGGTCAGCGAACGGCGCTACGCGAACGGCAAGCCGCTCGGCGCATGGCAAACCCCGGTCACGACGGCGACGAACGCGGCGGACAACGGCCCGCCGAAGATGGTTCGTCAGCTCGAAAAATGGATGAGGGGATAAGCATGGGATTGCAGGTGACAGCCGGCTCGATGCTCCAGTGCACCTTCGGCGTCGCGCCTTCGTCGCTGACGGTGCTGCCGACGCCCGGCGTGATGGCCGGCGCACCCGCCGCGACCGTGATGGACTACGTACCGATGCTCAACGTGATGCCGTTCGGCATGTGCTCGTGCACCGGCAATCCGATGGTGATCGCCGCGACCGCCGCCGCTTTGGGCGCACTGACGCCGATGGCGTGCATCCCGGCAACGGCCGCGCCGTGGGCACCCGGCTCGCCCACTGTGCTGATCGGCAACCTGCCGGCGCTGAACAACGATTCGAAACTGATGTGCATGTGGGGCGGCGTGATTTCGATCACCACGCCCGCGCAATTCACGACCCAGATTCCCTGAGGTAATGCAGATGCAATACGTTTTTACGATGACTTCGCGGATGGTAACGATCGCGATCGGCTGCGCGGTGCTGTTATGCGCGCTGCTGTTTCTGCTCGGCTTCGAGATCGGCGCGCGCTTCGTCGCGCCGCATCAGGCCGACGTGGCAAGCGGCTCGACGTCATCCGCCGCCGCGCTCGCCACCGATACCACCGCAATTGCCCCTGCGCTTCCCGCCGCGTCTGCCGATAACCAGATGAGCGGCGCATCTCTCGCGTCGCCTGCATCGTCGGCGTCCGACTCTTCCAACTACTGATATCGGTCCTCCAGATGTTGTCTCTTTCCACGTCCTCTCTCCTGTTCAAGCGACGCCTCGCGCGCTGGACTGCGGCGCTCGCCGCCACCGTTGCCTTCGCCTGTGGCGCGGCCTTCGTCAGTGCGCCGGCCTGCGCGGCATCGGCCGTGCCTGGCGCGACCGTGGCGCCTGCCGCTGCCGCACCGGCGGCCACGCCCGACGCGGCGACGTCGATCGCGTCGTTCCCGACCACCGCGACCGGCCTCGTCAAGATGCCCGACGGCCGCATGCTGACGCCGGAATTCGCGCGCATCGCGGCGCGCGGCGAACTGGTCGTCGCCGTGCTGGGTGTCGATCAGCCGCCGTTTTTCCAGGAGGTCAACGGAAAGCTGACCGGCATCGATATCGACATCGCGAAGGAACTCGCCGCGAAACTCGGCGTGAAGGTGCGCTTCAATCGCGACGCCCGCAGCTTCGACGGCGTGGTCACGCTGCTCGCCAACGGCGGCGCGGACCTCGCGATCAGCAAGCTGTCGCGCACGCTGTCGCGCGCCGAAGTGGTCAGTTTCAGCGCGCCGTATATCCGCCTGCATCGCGCGTTGCTGCTGAACCGGGTCAAGTTCGCGGAACTCGCGCACGGCCGTCCGGCGCCCGACGTGGTGCGTAACTACGACGGCACGATCGGCGTGGTGCTCAATTCGTCGTACGCGAGCTACGTGGTGAGCAATTTCCCGCACGCGAAAGTGGTCAGCTTCCCGAGCTGGGATGCGCTGCTCAAGGGCCTGTCCGCCGGTGAAGTGACCGCCGCGTATCGCGACGAATTCGAAGTCAAGCACGTGCTGAAAGTCGATCCGACCGCGTCGCTGCGCCTGCGCGTCATTACGCTCGAAGACCTCGACGACACCATCTCGATCGGTGTGAACGTCTGCGCGCCTGCGTTGCTCGCATACGTCAACCAGTTCCTCGCCGAGCGGACCGGCAAGATCGACGTGATGACCCTGCTGCAAGCCTCCAACGACTAACCGGTTCCAGGTAGATCCATGAATTCGAACAAGATTTACGCACTGGCCGTGAACCCGTGGGCGGTGATCGGCAGCCTCGCGATCGGTGGCGCATTCGGCCTGTTGTGGCCGGAACTGTCGCAACGTTTCTCGATCGTCGGCGACATCTACGTGAACCTGCTGAAAATGACCACGCTGCCGTTCATGGTGTCGGCGGTGATTTTCAGTCTGCAACGGCTGTTCCGCGACGGCGGCACGTCGCGTCTGCTGCTGCGCGTGCTGAGCGTGTTCGTCGGCGCGTCGCTGACGGTGGCGGTGATCGGCGCGCTGGTGTTGCTGGTGATGCGCCCCGGCACGAACCTGTCGGCCGCGACGATGCACACCTTCGGGATGATGGTCGGCAACGACGCAACGTCGAACGAAACGGTGATGAACCTGTACGGCACGGATGCGCCGGTCAAGGGCGTGAGCCTGTACGACGTGCTGACCAGCCTCGTGCCGACCAACATCTTCGCCGCGCTCGCCAACGGCGAGGCGCTGAAGGCGCTGGTGTTCGCGCTGCTGTTCGGCCTCGCGGTCGGCCGCGTGCCGGAACGGATTTCGGTGGGCCTGAGCCAGGCGCTCGAAACCATTTATCAGGCGTGCCAGAAGCTGATGCACTGGCTCAGCTATCCGTTGCCGCTGATCCTCTTCTGCATGAGCGCTGCGCAACTGGGCAAATCGGGCGTCGGTCCGCTGCACGCGATGCTGCAATTCGTGATCGCGTTCTTCGTCGTGTCGCTGGTGCTGCTCACGCTCGCCGCGATCGTGATCTGGAAGCGCTCCAGCCACTCGCTCGGCAAGACCCTCGACGCACTGCGCGCGCCGTTTGCGCTCGCGCTCGCCACCCGTAACAGCGCGGCCTGCATGCCGAGCATGATCGAAAGTCTCGTCGACGATCTCGGCTTCGCCCGTGCGCGCGTCGAACTGATGGTGCCGCTGACCGTGTCGCTGCTGCGCGTCGGCCCGATGGTGTACTACGTGTGCGCGACGCTGTTCATCGCGCAACTGTACGGACATACGCTCGGCTTCGTCGAAGTCTGCACGGTGCTGCTCGCGTCGGTGCTGGCGGGCTTTGCTTCGGCGGGTATGACCGGGCTTGTCACGGTGTCGCTGATCGGCATGACCTGCGTGTATCTGAGCCTGCCGTTCGAAGCCGCGTTCATTCTGTTCCTCGCTGTCGATCCTCTGTGCGACATGCTGCGCACGCTGATCCTCGTGATCGGCAATACGGCGGCGGTCACGATCATCTGCCCGCGTCCGCTGAAGATCTGAGGAGACATCCGCATGACGATGATTGGCATTCTCGGTGGGATGGGTCCGCTTGCGACGGTCGATTTCTTCGAACGCGTCATCCAGTTGACGAGTCACGCCGGCGCGTCGCGCGATCAGGATCATCTGCCGATGCTGGTCGCGAACCTGCCGCATATTCCTGACCGCTCGAAAGCGATGCTGATGGCGGGCGAAGACCCGTTGCCCGCGCTGCTCGACGGAATCGACATCCTCAATCGCAACCGGGTCGGGCTGATCGCGATTCCGTGCAATTCGGCGCACTACTGGTACGACGCGTTGCGCGAGCGCAGCGAGGCGCCGATCCTGCACATCGCCGAGGCATGCGTCGCGGCCATTCCGCAAGGCGTGCAGCGCGTCGCCGTGCTGGCGACGGGCGGCACGCTGCGTTCCGGCCTGTATCAACGGATTTTGCGCCGTAGCGAGATCGAACCGGTCGTCCCGGACGACGACGCGCAGGCGCAGATCGACGCCTGCATTCACGCGGTGAAAGCGGGCGATCTCGACGCATCGGCGCGAGCGCTGGAGACCGCGTTACGCTATTTCGCGGAGCACGGCGCGGGCGCGGCGGTGATGGGTTGCACCGAGATTCCGCTCGCCGCGCGACGCATCGCGTCGCCGCCGATGCAACTCATCGACAGCACGCTCGAACTCGCGCGCGCGACCGTCTCGTACGGTCTGGCGCGGGGCTGGAATACGCGCCAATGATCGCTCTGAAGCGCTTCTCGAACAGCACGCTGGGGTTGCTGCTGTGCTTTGCGCTCGGCGCGCTGGCGGGTGCGTTCGCGCCGCCGGTGGGCGGTTTCGGTTTTTTTGTCGGTCAGTTGTATCTGTCGCTGGTCAATATGGCGGCTGTGCCGCTGCTGGTGGTCGCGATGTTTTTCGGGCTGCGCCAGTTGTTGCTGCTGTCGCATCCGGGTTTGCGGATCGGCACGATGGTGATGCTGGCGGCGGCCGTGGTGGTGGTGTGCGCGGCGGGCGGCACGGTGATTGGCGCGCTGGTTGCGCCTGGCCAGCATCTGTCCGATGCGGCGCACCGGCAACTCGGGCGGCTCGTGCTGCAAAGCGCGAGCGACGCCGAAGAATTGCGCGTCACGCTGTTCGGCGTTAACCACACGGCGGCATCGGCGACCGGACTGACGCTGCGCGATGTCGTGCCCGACAACTTTTATCAGGTGCTGGCGAGCGGCAATGTGCTCGGCATCCTGATCGGCACGATCCTGTTCGGGATGGCGTTCGCCACGCTGTCCGGCGAGCGCACGCGCGTGCTGCACAGCGTCTTCGAAAGCATTTATCGCAGTCTCGAAGCGCTGATCGAATACGCGAATCTGCTGCTGCCGGTGCTGGCCTTCGGCACCGCCGCGCATATCGCGGCGCAGACCGAACCGGCGACCCTCGCGGCGATGAGCGATTTTCTCGTCACCTTTCTGGGCGGCGCGGCGCTGCTGTGCGCGGTCACGTTCGCGGTGATCGGCGCGCGCGCGCGCGTGTCGCCGGGCCGTCTGATCGCGGCGATGAAGCCGCCGCTGCTGGTCGCGTTGACCTCGGGCAGCGCGACCGCGCCGATCCCGCACACGATCGAAGCGATGAGCACGCGGCTGGGCTTCAGCCGCGGCATCGCGGAACTGATGGTGCCGTTCGGCAGCGTCTTCGTGCGCGCGGGATCGGCGTTGTATTTCTCGCTGGCCACGGCCTTTATCGCGAACCTGTATGACCGGCCGCTGAGCGTCGGCGAGCTGCTGATGACGGTCGTGCTGGCGTCGGTGGCCGCGTTGGTGTCGGCGGGACGCAGCGGCGTCGCGGGCATTGCGTGCGTCGGCATCGTGATGTCGGCGCTGCAACTGCCGGTCGAAGCCGCGGGCGTGCTGCTGCTCGCCATCGATCCGATCTGCGAAGGTCCGCGCAACGTGGTGAGCGTGCTGTCGGTGTGCGCGGTGGTGGCGCTGGTGTCGGCCGGCCTGCCGGCCGAGCGCGCGCCGCTGGTGGATGCGGGTGCGCGCGGCGATGCGGCCGCGGTGTTGCGCTTTGCGTTCACGCGCGCGCAACTGGCTGTCGCGAGCGGCTGCGTGATGCTCGCGGCGGCGCTGATTGTCTTGATGGGTGTAGGGGTAGGGGCGAAATGACGAAGCGGCAAGCGTTTCTGAAGAACACACAGGCGCACGGAGCCCGCGCGGCGGCGGTCGCATATGTACGAACGGCGCTGCTGGTGGGCTGCATGGCCGGCGTCGCGATGCTGTCGAGCGGCTGTGCGTCGATCGGCTTCAAGGGCGACAAGGTGGCGTGGGATCACATCACGCTGGTGGCCTCCGACGACGTGAACAACAACAGCCCGGTCGCTATCGACGTGGTGTTTATCACCGACGAAACAATGGTCGCGCGGATCGCGGAATTGCCCGCGTCGAAGTGGTTCGCGGCGCGCGACGATCTGGTGAGCACGTTCCCGAAGTCGTTGCAGGTCAAAAGCTGGGAACTGGTGCCTGGACAACGCGTCGAGCTGACCGGCAAGAGCTTCGACCGGCCGCGTGTGTCGGCCGCGTTCCTGTTTGCGAATTATGCGGATTCGGGCGCGCATCGCGTGCGTATCCAACAGTTCAACGGCGATATCGCCGTGACGCTGAATACCAATACGTTCGCCGTTTCGGCGGTGAAATGACAGTGGCGGGACATCCCATGAATATGAACAGCACGGCGCCGGATGGCGCGGCATTTTTGCGGAGCGGCGTCGATGTCTGAGCGGATGACGCCGGTGGTGGACCGGATCGAATGGCATGAAGGGCTGCTGCTTTCGCCCCAGCATTTTCAGCTGATGAGCGGACGCATGGATTCGCTCGTCGCATGGCAGACGCTGGCCGCCGCGCCGTTCAGTTGGGGCGTGCAGCGCCTCGTGCTGGACAGCGGCCTGTTGCCTGCGGGGATGATCCGCGTGCTCGCGCTCGACGCGATCATGCCCGACGGCACGGCCGTGTCGTACGCCGCCGAAGCGGGTTCGCACGGCCGTCTGGAACTCGCGCTCGAGCCTTACGCCGACGCGCTCGCAAAAGGCCCGGTGGATTTTTACGTGACCTTGCCGGTTGCGTCGGCGATGCGTCGCGACGGCGAACTGCGCCGTTTCCGTTCGACCCAGGGCGCGCCGGTGGACGACGAAGTGTCGGACGCGCCGCCCGCCGATATCCCGCGTCTGCTGCCGAATCTCGCGCTCGCCGCGGGCGATCTGCCGCCCGCGATGTTCGTGACGCTGCGCCTCGGTACCGTGTATCGGGACAACGAAGTGGTGCGTCTCGCGGACCGTCTGCCGCCGATGCTCGAAGTGTCGCGCGACACGCCGCTGTGGGCGAACGTGGCGACGCTGCTTGGCCAGTTGCGCGGCAAGGCGGCCTTCGTCGCGCGTCAGACGGCGAATCCGTCGTCGAAAGTCGACGACCGGCTGACCCAGCTCGAACTGAAGGACCGTTTGCGCAGCCTGCTCGCCGCGCTGCCGTTCGCGGAAGCCGTGCTGCGCACGCCGCATCTGCATCCGCTCGCGCTGTATCACGCGCTCGCGGCGTTGAGCGGCTCGCTGGCGATGCTGGTGCCGGGCGGTCTGCCGCCCGTGCCGCCCGATTACGACCATGCCGATCCACTTGCGGTGTTCACGCCGTTGCTGCGCACCTTGCGCGAGGCGGTGTCGGAAGTCGGCGAGGGCTATCGCGAGCATAAATTCGAGTTCCGTCACGGTGCGTTCGAAATGCCGTTGCTGCCGGAATGGCTCGGCGAACGCGTCGTGGTGGGTCTGCGCGGGCAATCCGACCGCGATCTGCTGGCGTGGATGGACGGCGCCGTGATCGGCTCGCAATCGGTGTATGCATCGTTGCGCAGCCGTCGTGTGCCGGGCGCGATGCGCCGCGCGGTGGATTACGCCGAAGAACTGGGCATCCGTTCCGGTTCCGGCTATCTGCTGTTCGAGATTCAGGTGGACCCGTCATTGATCGTCGCCAGCGAGGCGCTCGTGATCAGCAATCCGAATGAGGGCGCGAGTGCGCAACGGCCGCAGGAAATGCTGCTGTTCGTCAAGGGCTAACGCCAGAAAAAGGTAGCCGGTATGGCACGCAATCGAATCGAATCCGAAGAAAACGACCTGGTGATGACGCAGTTTCGCGCGTTCCTGGACGAACTGGTCCGGGCGCAAAAGCGCTTCTCCGAAGCCCCCGAAGCCGACGCCGATCTCGCCGCGCAAGGCTTGAGCCGTCATCTGCTGAATCTGCTCGAAGTGCAGACCTTGCAGTCGCATCGCGACAGCACGCGCTTCGATATGGAAAACCTTGCCGACGCGCGCTATCTGAAAGCGGTGCTGGCCGATGAAATCCTGCTGAATACCGCGTGGACCGGCCGTGAACGCTGGACCGCGTATCTGCTCGAATCGACGCTGTTTCGGACCAATATTGCCGGCGATCTGGTGTTTCGCAAGATCGAACAGCTGCTGTCCGATCGCGAGCCGTCGCGCCGCGATATTGCACGGCTGTGCCTGTTCACGCTCGCGATGGGCTTTCAGGGCCGCTATCGCGGTGCCGACAATGTGGACCGGTTGCGCAGCTATCGCGAGGAACTGTACGAGTTCGTCTATCAGCGCCGCGCGTATCTCGGTGGGCGCGACCGCGTGATCGCGGAAGAAGCGTACGGCAACACCATTTCGCATATCGCGCCGCGCAAGCTGCCGACCGTCAGCCGCTGGACCGTCATCGGTCTGCTCGCGCTCGCCGGTCTGCTGGCGGTTTCGGAGATGCTGTGGTTGTGGCAGTCGTGGCCGGTGCGCGCCGCGCTGCATGGCGACCCGGTGGTGGGAGTCGGCTCATGAGCGGCGCCTTGCAAATTAACGGCACGCGCAGCGTGCGGTGCCGGATGGTCGAAGCAGCGAACGGGCTGAATACGCCGTGTCACGGAGTGTGCCCATGCTGACCAGTAGTCTGTTCCTGTTGTCGCTCGCGCTGCTGATCATCGTCGTGTGCGCGGTGCTCGGCGTGGTCTTCTATTTCGCGCTGCACGGTGCGCAAGCGAAGCCGAATGCGGAGCGCAAGATCGTGCGTCTGCGTACCGATTCGTTGCGCAGCGCGTTTCGCCAGGCGGTCGAACTCATCGAAGGCAATATCGCGTCGCGCGCGGAGCGTTACAACGTGCCGTGGGTGCTGGTGCTGAACGAAGGCGGCCAGGGCGACGATGCCCGCGCGTTGCCGATCGCGCAGTCCGGCGTGGCCAGTGTGCTGAGCGCCGAAGCCGCCAGCCCGGCTGCAACCCAGGGCATTTCGTGGCAGTTCTTCGATCGCGGCATCGTCGTCGATATTCAGGCGGCGTATCTCGGTTCGCCGGAAGAAGATGGCGACGAGAAGCCGTGGGACGAATTCCTGAGCCTGTGCCGCAATTACCGCCCGCAACGTCCGTTCGATTCCGTGGTGATCACGGTCCCGGCGTCGATGTTGCTGGCCGATCACACCGACTCGCGCCTCGAACTCGTGCGTCATGCGAAGCTTGCGCATCGTCGCCTGTGGCTGGCGCAAAACCGCTTTGCGATGCGCTTCGCGGTCTATGTCGTGATTACCGGTTGCGAGGCTTTGCCGGGCTTTGCCGCGTTCGCGCGCGCGCTGCCCGAGCCGCTGCGCGCGAGCATGCTGGGCTGGTCGTCGCCGTTCGATCTGTCGGTCACGTATCAGTCCGAATGGGTCGCGACCGCGATGAGCAGCATCGAGCGTGCGGTGTCGGATGCGGGTGCCGAACTCTTCACCGTGGATACCGGCGATCTCGACGCGCGCGAATGCCTGTTGCTGCCGACCCGCATCGCCGCGATGCGCGCGCAACTGCAACTGTATGTGGACGAACTGCTGCGTCCGAGCGCCTATCACGAGCCGTTCTTTTTCCGCGGCATCTATCTGACCGGCGATAGCAGCGAACTCGCGCAACGCAGCGTCGCGTCGGCGGCGATTGCGGATCGTGCCGCCGCACGCGCGTTCGCCGAACCGGCGTTCGACGGCTATGACGGTCACGATCCGTACGAACCCGGCGCCGAACCCACGTTCGACGCGCAGGCCGGCACTGCGCTGGTCGTCGCGGACGAGCGCGGCGGCGAGATGGTCGAGGCCGGCCAGCGCGGCGCGGGCGCAGCGCGCGGTCTGCACGATGGCGGATTCGATACCGTCGCCGGTAGCGCCGTCAGCGATCTGATGCTGAAGCCCGCGTTTCTGCGCGATCTGTTCGACCGCAAGATTTTCCTCGAATACGGTCTGACCCGGCCGTCGCGTTCGCAGCATCTGACGCGTCCGGCGTTGCATCGCGCGCTGCGCTGGGGCGGCATTGCGGTGATCGGCGTGTGGGGCCTCGGGCTGGTGGTCGCGACCGTGCAACTGAATCACCGTAACGCGGCGCTGGTCGGCGCGCTCGACGAACTGCGCGGTGACGGCCAGGAACGCGCAGCCGCCGAACAGGGTGGCGTGCCGCTTCCGGCCGACTGGTATCGGCGCAAGGCGCTTGCGATGATCGGTCTGAACGACCGCTTGCAGACGCGCAGCGCATGGACCGTGTTTATGCCCGGCTCGTGGGGCGTGGTCGACGATCTGAACGAGCGCGTGCGCGATCGTTTCGAACAGGAGTTCGGCGCGATTGCGGTCACCGCGCTCGAACGCGAAATGCTGGCGCACGTCGGCCAGCTGACGGGCGTGGCGCGCGATCCGGGCACCGGCCAGCTGATCGTCGGCGAAGACTGTACCGCGCCGGCTACGACCGGCGCCGACCTGCCTGCGACGCCCGGCCTCGGGCCGGAAGACCAGCCCGCGATGCGCGCGCTGCAACGCTATGTCGGCTCGGTCGATCAGCTCGACGCCGCGTTGCAGGCGATGCAACGGCTGCAACAGCCGTCGCAAGGCAACGCCGACGCGCTGCGGCTCGCGGTGCGCTATGCGTTCGGCGTCGAACTGCAGGGCAATGTTGCCGCGAGCCTGCCGTATTTCTATCGCAATGCGCGGCATGGCGGCGCGTATGCAGCCGACGGCACCGGCGGCATCAATTTGCAGACCGTGCAGCAGGCGCTGCGCTGTTCGTTCGACAAGGGCGCGCAGCAGGTTGACGACGCGCTGTTCAACGCGAATCCGTTGCTTGCCGCCGAGCATTCGGTGACCTCGCATCTGAATGCGCTGTCGGTGGCCGACGCGGGGTCGATGGACTTCGCGACGGTCAGCGGCAACCTGCGCGGGATCGTCGCCGCGATCGGCACCCAACAGGATCTGCTGGCGTCGGGCAAGGGCGGCTGGATGCGTCAGTCGCAGTTCGTGCCGGGCCCGTTCTACGACCGCGCATTCGCGCATGCCGCGCAGAGCCGTCTGCTTGGACCGGATGCGGCCGGGCACGCTCGCGAGCGTGCCAACAGCGGCTTCCAGGCGTTGCGCAGCCAGCTTGCGATGAGCTTTGGCGGCGCGGGCAGCGGCATCGTCTGGAACGACAAGGGCGCGCGCTACGACGTTGCGCCGGAACGGGTCGCATTGCGCGACGGCCTGACGAAGCTGCTGAACCAGCCGTTCATGGTCGCGCCGCGCGGTCTTAGTCTGCCGGCCTTGCCCGACGGCTCGATCGTCGTGTGGGACCGTGCGCAGCTGGATCAGGCGCTCGCGCTCGGCGACGTGCGCAAGCGCTTTATGACCGACGGTCTCGTGAGCTTGCCGGAGGCGATCCAGCCGTCGGTCGAGCAAGCCGTGGACGTGCAGTTCGCACGCCTCGTCACGGATCTGGTCGCGTCGGCGGCGACAGTCGCGCCTGCGCAGGGCAATCTCGACAACGCGGCGTTCGACGCAGCACGGATGCGTCTCGTGAAGGTGCGCGCTGCGCTCACCGACATGGGCGCAGGCACGCAGATCGACGATCTCGATACGCTGGTGTCGCGCGATGCGCTCGCGCACCTGGCGCTGGTCGATGACGCGTTGTCGCGCTCGGAACTGTATTCGGTGCGTCAGGCGCCGCTCTCGCCGAATGGCGCGCGCGGCTCGATGCTGGCCGCGTTCGGTATCGCCGATGCCGGTTCGCTCGGCGCCTATCTCGACCAGCAGGCCACGCGCGCGACGGCGCTGGGCCGCCAGGCATCCACCTATCTGGCCGCGCTCGATGCAACCGATGCGAGTTCGCCGCTGGCGATGCGCTGGCAGTCGATCGTGCGCGACCTGGATCGCTATCAGTTGAAGAATCCGAACAGCAGTCTGTTCGCGCTCGAGCAGTTCGTGCAGACGGTCGCGACCGATCCCGGCACGAACGGGTGTCTGGGCCGGTTCCCGCCGCGTCCGAACGGCCTCGCGTCGGGCGACTACTTCAGCGCGTTGCAAGCGCGTGTCTACGACGCGTTGCTGGCGCGATGCAGCCAGACCTACGTCGATGATCTGCGCGTGCAATGGAACGGCTTCTCGTCCGCGTTCAATCAGGGCGTGGCCGGTCATCTGCCGTTCGCGCCGGCGACCCGCACCACATGTCGTCGATGCGAATACGGTGGACTTCACCGAACTCGGCCAGGCGCTGCGCCATTACGAGCAGGTGTCGCGCGTGTATCAGCAGGCGCGTAACGGCGCGGGCGAGCGGGTCATGGGCAATAGCGGCGCGGTGCGCCAGTTCGTCGACAACTTCGATCAGGTCGATGCGCTGCTGGGGCCGCTCTATCCGGCCGCCGACGGCGCGCCGACCGGCCTCGACATCAACGTGGATTTCCGCGCGAACCGTACCGGCGAGATCGCGGCGAACCAGGTGATCGACTGGACCTTGCGGGTCGGCGACCAGAACATGTCGCTGCGCGATCCGCAGCACGCGCTGCACTGGGAGTACGGCATGCCGGTGTCGCTGACGCTGCGCTTCGCGAAGGATTCGCCGCTCGACGCCAGCGCCGATCCGCAGCAGCGCGCGTATTCGACCGACGGCCGCACGCTGACATGGCAGTTCAGCGATCCGTGGGCACTGATTTCGTTCGTGTCGCGTCAGCGTGTCGCCGATGCGGGCGCGCGGCCGGGCGGCACGTCGCAATTGCTGAAGTTCGATTTTCCGCTGGGCGTCGTGAACGTGGCCGACGAAGCGCTGCTGCCCAGGCAGTCGCGCGGCCAGGTGTTCCTGCGCCTCGTGCTGAGCCCCGCGGGCAAGAAGACCGCACTGGCGTGGCCGGGCAGTTTCCCGAGCCGCGCCCCTGACTGGACTGCGCTATGAACATGTCATATCTGGCCGAAACCGTCGCTGACGATGAAGCCGCCGAGGCCACCGGCGCGAACGCGAACTACGCGGCGCTCGGCGAGCCGTTCGACGCGCTGCTCGCGCCGCTCGCGGATCACGACGGTTCGGGCCGCGACACCGGCATCTCGTTACGCGACGACCCGGTGTTTCACAAGATCCGCGAAGCGCGCCGGCAGGACGATCCAAGCCTGCCGATGCGCGAATGGGAGCGGCCGCTCGTCAAGGCCGACTGGAAAGGCGTCGCGGCGCTCTCCGCCGACGCGATCCGCACGCGCAGCAAAGACCTGCAACTCGCGGCATGGTTATGCGAGGCGTGGACGCATGAGCGCGGGATGCCGGGCTATGTCGATGGAATCCGGTTGCTGCATGCGCTGGTCGAACGTTTCTGGGAACACGCGTGGCCCCAACTCGAAGCCGACGACAGCGACGCGCGCGCCGCGCCGTTCGTGTGGATCAACCACACCGTATCGCTGGTGCTGAAGCTGCATATTCCGCTGCTGTCGCTGAGCGTCGAGCCGGGGTCGATCAATCTCGACGGCTGGTCGCGCATTGCAGGACGTTCGCCTGAACGTAGCGGCGACGACGTCGTGACCCGCGAGTTTCTCGATATGGAAGTCGGCAAGGGCACGAATCTCGCCGAACTCGTCAGCCTCGAGCGGGCGCTTGGTGAAGCGCTCGATATGACCGCTGCGCTCGAGCACAGCCTCAACATGAGATTGGGACGCGACGCGCCGGGATTCTCGCGCGTGATGGAGGTATTGATGGATTTGCAGCGTGCAGCACGGTCACTGCGTGGTGACCGTCCGTTCGACGTGCCGCGCGCCGAAAGCGCGGCCGCGCAGAGCGCAATCGCCGATGAAACACGCGACGCCGCTCATTTCGACGCTGCCGGCACGACGCCCGGCAACGGTTCGCCCGCGTACGAGATTGCCGCGGAAGTGGTGGGCGCAGGTCACGCTCCGGGGCCCGGCGCACATCCGCTGATCCGCGATCGCGACCACGCGTACCGGATGCTTCAGGACATCGCGCAGTACCTGTCGGTTCAGGAGCCGCATAGTCCCACGCCGTATCTGCTGCGTCGCGCGGTGACATGGGGCGAACTGCCGTTGCCCGAACTGATGCGCGAAATCATGATCCAGGAAGGCGACCTCGGACGCTACCTGGCCATGCTCGGCGTGACGTGATGCTGGTCAGGTGACGCCCACGAATTGCAGCAGCGTTTTTTAAACAAGCCTATCCCACAGATTGACCCGTTGACGGAAAAAGAGACATGAGCAATGTTTTCAGCGCGATGAAGAAGGGCGAAGTGGGACACGCACGCCGCGTGTTCCATTCGGCCACGAACTATGTACGCAGCATCGACCGGTCGAGCTTCTCGTTCGGCAATGCAAGCTCCCAGATCGGCAATGCCGCCGGCACGTTCGCAGGGACGGCCGGCGGGGTCGCCGGCGTCATCTCGATGACGGTGACGGGCGCCGTCGTCGGCGCGGGATTCCTTGCCGCGGTATCCGGACCGCAGGTGGCGATCACGGGCGCGGTCCTCGGCCTGGCGTTGCTGGCCAAGGGCGCGTATTCGAACCGCGATTCGGCGCACACGGCGCTGGCGCAGTACGTGTGGAACATGGTCGATAGCGATGCGCCGGAAAAGCGTGGCCCCTACACCAAAGCCGACCTCGAAGACGCCGCCGACGCCGCGATGACGCTGATGGAAGACGGCAAAAGCCAGGTCAAGCTGATGGGCACGAAGATGGCCGCCGCGCAAACCAAGTTCGAGAAGGTGAACCGCGACGTGAAGGATCTGCACGATACCTTCATGCGCCTGAAGGCGGTGCCACCGATGCAGCGCAATGCGCAGCAGGAAAATGCGAACAATCAGGAGATCAAGCGCACTCAGGAGAAGTTGCAGGCATTGTGGGAGAAGGAGTCGAAGTCGGGCGGCGCGATTTTCGAGTACGTGCGCCGCTGCATGCACACTGGAAACTACATCCAGGCACCTTACGTGATCGCGATGGCCATGTCGGCGAAGTTCCAGAGTCCGTCTGCGGATAGCGCCGCCAAGATCATGGAGAGCTCGACGGATTATTTCGCGGGGATGGAGCGCGTCGAAGCGTTGCGCAGGACGTTTTCGCAACTGAGCGACTTCTATCGCGCGGTAATGCCGGCGCAACCCTGATTGCGGCATTCCTCATAAGTAAACGACCGGTCGCGTCGGAAATTAAATCGGGCATCCCCTTGCCAGCCGATAACGGGTTTGTTATCGGTAGAGTGGCTTCGCGCTATTCGCAGGCTGTTTAGCGCGAAAGTCGCCAGTGGCGCCACTCACGCACGCGAAGAGGCAAGCATGCGAATGGTTTGGGGATTTGCAGTTTGCGCGTTCGTCGCGACGAGCGTTGCCAGCATGCCGGTCGTGCAGGCGCAGACCGTGTTGCCGCCCGCTGCGCAGCCGTTCAAAGGCAAGATCGAACTGCGCGCGCAGGATTCGAAGGTGGATTTTCCACATCAACCGCAAGCGCCCGACGGCGCGCCCAACGTGCTGCTGGTGCTGCTCGACGATGTCGGGTTCGGTGCGGCCAGCACGTTCGGCGGTCCCGTGGATACACCCACGCTGGAGCGGCTCGCGCAGCACGGGCTGCGCTACAACGAATTCCACACCACGGCGATGTGCTCGCCGACGCGCGCCGCGCTGCTGTCCGGGCGTAATCACCATTCGGTGCATACCGGCCAGATCATGGAAATGGCCACCGGTTATCCCGGCTACGATTCGCTGGTCGGCAAGGACACGGCGGGTATCGGTGAACTCTTGCGGCAGAACGGCTGGAACACGGCCTGGTTCGGCAAGGATCACAACGTGCCGGACTGGGAAACGAGCCAGGCCGGACCGTTCGACCGCTGGCCGACCGGGCTCGGCTTCGAGAAGTTCTACGGCTTCGTCGGCGGCGACATGAACCAGTGGCGGGCGCTGCTGTTCGACAACACCACGCCGATCGAACCGTACGTCGGCAAGCCCGACTACAACCTCGATTACGACCTTGCCGATCAGGCGATCCAGTACATCCAGACCCAGCACTCGATGGCGCCGGACAAGCCGTTCTTCGTCTACTACGCGCCGGGCGCGACGCACGCGCCGCATCATCCGCGCAAGGAATGGGTCGATAAATACTGGGGCAAATTCGATCAGGGTTGGGACGTGCTGCGCGAGCAGACGCTGGCGCGGCAAAAGCAGCTCGGCATCGTGCCGGCCGACACCGACCTCACCGCGCGCTCGCCCGGCATTCCCGCGTGGAGCAGTCTCAACGACGACCAGCGCAGGCTCTACGCGCGGATGATGGAGATCTACGCGGGCTATCTGGAGCAGACCGACTACAACGTCGGCCGGGTGTTGAAGACGCTCGACACCCTGGGCATCGCCGATAACACGCTCGTGATCTATATCGTCGGCGACAACGGTGCGAGCGCCGAAGGCGGTCCCGGCGGTTCGACCAATCTTGAAGGCGCGATGAACGGCGCGGTCCCGAGCACCGCGCAAATGCTGCCGATGATGGACGATCTCGGCACGTGGAAAACCTATAACCATTTCCCGGTCGGCTGGGCGCATGCGCTCGATACGCCGTTCCAGTGGACCAAGCAGATTGCCAGCCACTTCGGCGGCACGCGCAACGGCATGGTAATTTCGTGGCCCGCGCATATTCACGACGAAGGCCAGATCCGCTCGCAGTGGCATCACGTGATCGACATTCTGCCGACGGTGCTCGATGTCGCGCACGTGCCGCAACCGGCCGAGGTGAACGGCGTCAAACAGCGGCCCATCGAAGGCGTCAGCATGGCGTACACGTTCGATCAACCCGATGCGCCGTCGCGCCGACGCACGCAATATTTCGAGCTGTTCGGCAACCGCGCGATCTACCACGACGGCTGGATCGCCGCGACCACGCCGATTGCGCCGCCGTGGGCTACCGAAGTGCCGAAAGTGGACGTGATCGACGGCTACAAGTGGGAGCTGTACGACGTCGCGAAAGACTTCAGCGAAGCGCACGACCTCGCCGCGAGCGACCCGGCAAAGCTCGCGCAGATGCAGAAGCTGTTCTATAGCCAAGCGCGTCGTTACAACGTCCTGCCGCTCGACAACGACCGCGTGATGCGGCTCGATCCGTCGAACCGGCCGAGCCTGAGCGCCGGGCGCACGTCGTACACGTATTACGCGGGCACGAAGCGCATTCCGGAAGGCGTCGCGCCGGACATCAAGAACAAGTCGTGGCGCATCACCGCTCAGGTGGACATTCCGAAGGAAGGCGCGGAAGGGATGATCGTGACGCTAGGCGGCCTGTTCGACGGCTGGGCGCTGTATCTCGACCACGGACGGCCCGACTTCCACTACAACTTCGCGAATGCCGCGCACTACAACATCGAGGGCAACGACGCGCTGACGCCGGGGCCGCATACGATCGTTTTCGACTTCCAGTACGACGGCGGCGGAATCGGCCGGGGCGGCACAGGCACGTTGCAGGTGGACGGCCAGCAGGTCGCGCAGGGCCGCATCGAACATACGGTTGCCGTGCGCTTCACGATGAGCGTGGAGACGCTCGATATCGGCGAGGATACGGGCACGCCGGTCAACCTGTCGTACGACGTGCCGTTCCGGTTTACCGGCAGCATCGGTAGCGTGACGATCGATCTGAAGCCGCAGGATGCCGCCACCGCATCGATGCAAAAAGAGGTGGAACGCAAAGCCGCCGAAGCGGCGCTGTCGCGTGAGTGAAGTCGGTATGAACGACACCGTTGCCGGTTGCGCGAACAGCGTGGACAGTGCGGCGTCGTCCGCGCACGCGGGTGCGGCCCGGCAAGGTTTTCACGCGATGGCGAAGCCGGGCGGTGCCGACTGCAACCTCGATTGCGAATACTGTTTCTATCTCGAGAAGGACGCGCTCTATCCGGCGACGCCTGCGGAACATGGCGCGCGCAAGCACCGGATGAGCGATGCGGAATGCCACCTTGCTGCTTGTGCGCGATCCTGCTGTGAAGGCGCGCGTCTTTCTCCTCGCCTCTCATACCCAGGTATTAAACCGTCATCCGATTCGTTGAATTGACGAACCCGATAGATAGCTATTCCTGTCCAGACCCTCCGCTTATCCTGCTTGTCAGCGTTCGTCCACCCGTCGGGAAAGACACCGCATGACGCCGGATAGCGGATGGGCGATCGCATTCCCAGTGAGTGCTTCTCAGGAGAGTAGTCGATCATGACGACCCCGCAATCTCAACCCGAATCACCGTTGCTTTCTGTCGGTCAGGTGGCGCCGGAATTCACCTTGCCGGCGACGCCGGACCAGAAAATGTCGCTGTCGGAATTGCGCGGCGCGCCGGTTGTCGTGGCGTTTTATCCGGCCGATTGGAGTCCGGTTTGTGGCGACGAACTCGGGTTGTTCAATGCCGCACTGCCGGCGTTTCGCCGCTACAAAGCGCAGTTGATCGCCATTTCGGTGGACAGTGTCTGGTCTCATGCGGCCTATGCGGGTCAGCGGCAATTTCACTTTCCCTTACTCGCCGATTTCGAACCGAAAGGCGAGGTCGCGAAACGCTATGGCGCGTACCGGACGGCCGAAGGCGTGTGCGAGCGCGCGTTGTTCGTGCTCGACGAAAACGCGATCGTGCGTTGGGCCTATGTGTCTCCGATCACGGTGAACCCCGGCGTCGACGGCATTCTGGACGCACTCGAAACCATCACTCCCTCGACGACGCAGGAAACCCGATGAGCCATCTCACGCCCCCAGTTGGAAGTCACGATCACATCCAGGGCGCTGCCGACGCGCCCGTCACCCTCGTCGAATACGGCGATTTCGAGTGCCCGTATTGCGGCGCGATGTACGGCGTGATCAAGGCGGTGCAGACAATGATGGGCGACGAACTGCGTTTCGTGTTCCGGCAATTTCCGCTGTCGGACATGCATCCGCATGCGCTGCGCGCTGCGGAATTTTCGGAAGCGGCGGCGACGGTTGGGACGTTCTGGCAGGCGCACGACAGTTTGTATGAGAACCAGGCCGCTTTGACCGATCGGGATCTCGTAGCGTATGGAACGCAGCTTGGTTTGCACTCGCGCGATCTGGATGCCGCTTTCGCCGGGACTTACGACGAGACGATTCAGCGAGACTTCGACAGCGGTCTGCGAAGCGGGGTGAACGGCACGCCGACACTGTTTATCAACGGCCACCGGTACGAAGGCGACAGGGACGTGCAGACGCTGGTGGCGGCTTTGCGCGCTGCGGCTGGGAGTTGACTGAATGCTGGCTGGCGACGGTAACCGTAGAGCAGTCGCTTACTGGTGCGGTACTTCCTGACTGGTGCAATCGATTTGTTCTATTGCTATGCTTGGCAACCTGCGCTAGCGCGCTCCGAGCGGGCTAGCGACCCAACATAACGTTCAGCCGCATGGGAGGGGTCTAAACTGGACGAGAAATCAAAGATGGGCACGGCATTGAACAACGACCCACTAGACCAGGCTGTGCCGCTGAGCCAATTGTTATTGCCGCCGGCGCCGCCGACGCTCGCGCCCGGCATCGTGTCGAGATACAGGATATTGCGTCGGGGCTGGGCTTTAATGGTGCGTCGAGTTTTACGCGCGCATTCCGTCGCGCCTTCGACATCTCGCCTCGAGAGTTGCATGAATATGCACCGTTGCTCCAGCGCGGAAATTCGACGCGCGAACGCTTCGCATAGGCGGCAGCAACAGAAGCCCGTACCGCTGTCACTCCTTCTCTGGCATGGCCGACGAGTGATGACTGGTAATCAGCCATTGCGCGCCATCCCACCGATAGGTGTAGGTATAACGGGCTTTAACAACCTCGCCAGTTCTTGCGAAGGTGAACGTGTAAAGCCCAGCGTCCACGGCGGAATTGCATCCCAGTTCGATGTAGCTGAAATCAATCTTGCCGGAAGGCCGATCCGCCAGAAAATGACGGAAATAGTCTTCCTTGTCAGCGACCGTCAAGCGCGGCTTGTTAGATACCGTCGGAAGAAGAATTGATCTCTCGGCATAGTTGGCGGCGACCTTGTGCGGGTCTCCCGTTTGCAGCGACTGATTCCATCGGTCAAACAACGCCGCAATCTCAGCATTCGACGTGACTTTACAGCTTCCCGTGCCGGGCGACGCTGCGTTGTTCGACATGCTTTGCTCTGCTGCGCATCCCGCGAGCGCCAGCATCAGGACAGCAGCGGTGAATGACTTCATGGGGCGCCTCTCCATTCAGGGGGGAAGAAATGCATAGTTGTTTGGTATTCTTAAGAAGTCTGTTAGCGAGACGGAACGCGCATTGGCTGTCGATAGATCAATCGCGCACGCGAATTAAACATGTCCGTCGAAGAGTCAGGCAGGCCGTATCGGATGAACCGATGCTGCGCAAATATCGCTATGGTCGTCTGTTCGCTGGCGAACGTTTCGAGGTCAGTGCGCCAGCGGTTTTGGAGTGGCGGGTTTGAGGCCGTGCGGGCGTGATGGCGATGACAGTCACGTTGAAACGCGGTGGCAGTGACCGCTATCTGGCAATGCGCATCCGGCAGGTTTCGAAATTGACCAATCGCTTGGATGGCTGCTCTACGCAAAAGAGAACGGGAAGAATTGGCCAAGCTTGGGTCGTTGGGCTCACGTAACTGCGTCTCCGGGTTCGCGAGGTACGTCCGACCTGTCCAGCGCAGAACACGGGAGTGCCAACCTTGACAGCCGGCGCATAACCGGCGCGTTCGACCATACGCTGCATCGTCGGCGGCACGATCAATTCCCGGTCTGCCATGTGTTTGTCCGTTAGAGGCATCCGGTTGCGCTATGGTGCGTTAAGAGGACGAACATCGTCGCGTCATCGCTCTAACGTTTGAGTCCGGGCTTAGCCCGGACCACCGTTCAGACGGTCAAGCTGGCAGCAGTGTTTGCCGCCGACATATCGGCAACTGTGGCGAACGCTTGCCTCCGGTTCAGGCTGCCAAGTCCAATGAAAATATCCTGCATGTAGCCAATGTCACCCGCTGTGAGAGACAAGTCTCGGGAATAGGGTCGCTGCGTCTGATTGAAATCCCGAACTGCCTGAGCGGATCCCATGTCGAATGTTTTCTGGGCGCGCTTGCGTGCTTCGAAGAATGCGTCATGCGATGCGGGCGACATCAGGTAGTCGTAGAGCGCGCCGTATGAGGCCATCACGGCGATCATCGCCGCATGTTTTTCCTTGATCGCGGAGTCGGACGCATAGGCCGTCTGGAAGATGCATCGTGGCATCGCTTGCCACATGTCAGCCTCGTCGATCACGACCAGACCGTCCTTGTCGTTCAGGTGCGAGATGCTCGAGCAGGACGCATCCGCCTCGCCATTTACGACCGCCGCGTGGCATTCATCGTTGCTTCCCTTGTTGATGAAATTCACATGTGAAGCGTCGATGCCCTTTGCTTTCAGCAGTTGCCGCATCAGTGTATGGAGCAAACCCTGCTTCGGGCCGACCGCCACCGTCTTGTCTTTCAGATCCGCGAGCGTGCTGATTTCATCGGGCCTTGCAAACACCGTCAGTGCGCACTTCTTCATCCCTGCTCCGACGATCTTGACGTTGGCGCCGTCGGCAATCCGCGATAACACCATGTTGTAGCCCGAGACCATGCAGACATCCGCCGCGCCTGTCGAGATTGCGTCGAATGGACCTGTGGTTAGTGTAATGACGGCCGTTTTCGCGGTTTAGACAGTCGCACTCGGATGTCGTTAACGTTGGTAAAAATTGAAGAGAGGATAAGTGATTACCCTATAGAAAATAACCCTTATACTGGCTTTATTGGCGGAGCGGACGAACGTCTCTTACGCAAAACCTTTCGGAGCCAGGCATGAAATCGCTGATCAAAGCTGCTGTCGTCGCCACCATTGCAATTCCCGTGTTTTCATACGCTCAGTCGTCACAGACTCTGACGCGTGCACAGGTTCGCAGTGAACTCGTGCAACTCGAAAAAGCTGGCTACAACCCCAATGTCGACGAAGATTATCCGGGGGACTTGCAGCACGCCGAGCTCACGGTTGCTAACCAGAAAAGCGATGTCAGTGGATACGGTCCGGGAACAGCGGGCGCTGCGCAGTCGGGACAGTAAGCCGATAGCTTCGCTGCGCTAACCTGATTCTGGAAGCGATGAGCAACGTGAGTTTCGGCCAACGCAGCGGCGTTATTAAGAAACGTCGAATAGCCGGCGGCCAACATACCGCAACCCAACCACCGCGCCATGTTGCCGTCAGCGCGTCGTCACCGGTGTGTGATCCCACGCCTGCTCGATAGCCTGTAACGCGCTGAGCACGATAGACCGGTTCAGCGCCGCGGCGAGTACACCGTCGCGTTCCGCGTAGGCTTCACACAATCGCTGATGATCGGCGCACGAGCGCTGCAAACGACCTGGCAGCGACGTACTCAGACGACGCAAGCGGTTCGTTCGCATCCGCATCGAATCCAGTACTTCCTTGAAAATGCCATTGCCGCACACGCGCAACTCCTCGTCGCGAAAGGCAACGTTCGCCCAGAAGTAACCGTCGACGTCGCCTTGCGCAGCCACCTTCGCGAGACGACGATGGGCATCCCATAGCGCGTCGAGATCGGCATCGCTGGCGCGCTCGACAATCGCCGTGGACACCTCGGCGTAAAGAATCGCGCGCAACTGGTAAATCTCGCGCACGTCCTGCAATTTCACTGCCGACACGCGCGGACGCCTGCGCGGCGACCAGTCGACCAAACCTTCACGACTCAACACGAACAATGCCTCACGCACGGGCGTACGGCTGACATTAAAGCGTTTGGCGAGGTCGACAGAATTCAGGTCGTCGCCCGGCAACAGACGTCCCTCGATGATGCCGCGTGCCACCCAGTCGACGATGTCGTCGACTGCCGACGATTCGCCGTCTCCGTCACCTTCCACCGTGCTTCTGTCGACACTCCCGCTCATCGCAATTCCTTTTTACTGCGCGCTCCATCAGGCCGACGCGGGCCCGTTTCGCGCGTACGGCACGGCGTTTGCGGGTAAGGGCGGAGCGCTGCCTTCAGCCGCATTTTCCAGAAAGTGTGTACATTTACCGTCAAGACTTTCGTATTTTCGCAGTTTACCTGGTTAAACTACGATAACTGTCGACACTCTGGCGAGTTCGACACTATCTCATAACAAGTCAGGGACATGCCATGGAGAAAGTTGGAGACATCGAGCGGGAAGATCGCCGGGTCGCGCGCCGACGGTTGCTGAAATCGGCCGGCGCGCTTGCCGCGCTGTCGATCAGCCCATTGCGCTTTGCCGTTGCGGAAGACGCCAGCTCAAGCGCAGGCGCAAGCGCGAGTTCGACCGGCACCGCGAACGGCGCGGACATCACCGGACATCTGGCGCGCTACATGGTCTCGGCCCGCAGCGCGCCCTTGCCCGACGCCGTGATGCTTGCCTGCAAGCACCGCATACTCGACACGTTCGGTGCGATGGTATCGGGCTCGCGGATGCGGCCAGGCATGATGGCGACCCGCTATGTACGCGGACTCGGCGGTACACCGCAGGCGTCCGTGATCGGCTCGAACGTCCGCACCACCACGATCAACGCCGCACTGGCCAATGCAATGTGCGCGCACTCGGACGAAACCGACGATTTCGAGCCGGTCACGAAGGCTCATCCGGGCAGTTCCGTCGTGCCGTCCGCACTGGCAGTCGGCGAACATGAAGGACAAAGCGGCGAATCGATGCTGC
Source organism: Paraburkholderia sp. (assembly GCF_028283785.1). GTDB lineage: Bacteria > Pseudomonadota > Gammaproteobacteria > Burkholderiales > Burkholderiaceae > Paraburkholderia. Next base: position 237,452 of record NZ_JAPWKB010000008.1, read on the forward strand.
GCGCGGTCGCACTTGGGTACGACCTTGGCTGTCGTCTGCTGATGGCGCTGGGCCCCGACCTCGTGCGCGGTTCGAGTCGCAGCGCCGAAGGCACCGCATCGACGTTCGGCTCACTCGGCGCGGCGGCGTCGCTTGCGCGACTCAACGAGTTGCAGATGCGTTATGCGATCTCCTATTCCGCGCAACAGGTGTCGGGTTTATGGAGTTGGGTCAAGGACAAGGATCACATCGAAAAGGCCTTCGACTTCGCCGGCATGGGCGCGCGCAACGGCGTCGAAGCGGTCGGCATGGTGCAATCGGGCATGACCGGCGTGTTCGATGTACTCGACGGCACGCACAACCTGTTTATCGCGCTATCGACGAAGCCGAATCCGCAAGCGATGCTCGACGGCCTGGGCAGCCATTTCTATGTGACCGAGACGGCGATCAAGACTTACTCGGTGGGCTATCCGATCCAGTCGCCGCTCGACGCGTTGCTGACCCTGCGCAAACAATACGGGCTGACGCCGGACAACGTGCGAAGCATCGTCGTCAGGATTCCGCCCGATGCGGAAGGCATTGTCGGCGATAGCGCGATGCCCGACGTCAACTGTCAGCATCTGGTCGCGCTGGCGCTGGTCAAGGGTGCCGTCTCGTTCCGCGACAGTCACGACGTTGCGCTGATGCACGATCCCGCCATCCTGGCGCAGCGCGCCAAAGTCACCGTGCAACCGGATCAGTCCTTGCTGGATCCGAACGCGCCGCGCGGCGCGAAAGTCCAGGTGACGATGACGGATGGCCGTACGGTCGAGCACTACACCCGTTTCGCACCCGGCACGAAAGAAAATCCGCTCTCGACGGACGGCGTCAACGCGAAAGCCCACGATCTGATGGCGCCGGTTCTCGGCACCGCGAAAACGGCACGGTTGATCGAGACGATCAACCGGCTCGAAACACTGAAAGACATTCGCGAACTCAGACCGCTGATGACGACGTAATCGTCGCGCATGCAGCGTTAAACACATAACCGAAGGAGACAAGTCCATGCCCGCTATCGACCGGCGCCATTTTCTGAAGACCAGCGCAGTTGGCGCATTGGCGTCCGCCACCGTCAGCACCTCGGTGCTCGCCCAATCTGCGGACGCCGCCAAGAGTGCTTCCACGCCGGATTCCACGAACGGCACCAACGCGCGTCCGCCAAAAGTCACGCGAATCCTCGCCGAGTTCATCGTCAAGACCGGCTATCAGGACCTGCCCGCGCAAGCCCGCACGGAAGGCGTGCGGACCTTGATGAACTGGGTGGGCGTCGCCGTGGGCGGTTCGCACGACGAGACGGTGGATCGCGCTGTCGCGGCGCTGACGCCTTTTTCCGGCCCGCCTCAAGCGAATCTGCTGGGCCGCACCGAGCGTTTCGACATCATGAATGCAGCGTTCATCAATGGCGTCAGCAGTCATATCTTCGATTACGACGACACGCACCTGAAGACGATCATTCATCCGGCCGGACCGGTCGTGTCGGCGATTCTTGCGTACGCGCAATACCATCCGGTGTCAGGCAAGGACTTTCTGAATGCACTGGTGCTGGGTGTCGAGACGGAGTTACGGATCGGCAATGCGGTGTATCCGAATCACTATGACGTGGGCTGGCACATCACCGGTACATGCGGCGTATTCGGTTCGGCGGCGGCCACAGGCAAGCTGATGGGGCTGAGCGTTCAGCAGATGGTCTGGGCGCTTGGACTGGCCGCGTCGCAACCGGTCGGCTTGCGTGAATCGTTCGGTTCGATGAACAAGAGTTTCAACCCGGGCCGCGCAGCGGCGAACGGCATATTCGCGGCGCTGCTGGCCGCGAAGGACTACACCAGTTCCGATGGCATGATCGAAGCGAAACGCGGCTGGGCGAACACGATCAGCACCAAGCAGGATTATCGCGAGATCACGGAAGGGCTCGGCACGCATTACGAATCGACGCTGAACACCTATAAGCCGTTTGCATGCGGGATCGTGATTCATCCGGCCATCGATGCGGCAATCCAGCTACGCAATCAATATCACCTGAAGCCCGATCAGATCGAACGTATCGACCTGCGCGTGCATCCGCTCGTCATTGAGTTGACAGGTAAAAAGACGCCGCAAATTGGTCTCGAAGGCAAGTTCAGCATCTATCACGCAGTCGCGATCGCGGTCATCGACGGCGCGGCGGGCGAGAAGCAGTTCAGCGACGCAAAAGTGCGCGACCCGGCAACGATCGCTTTGCGCGACAAGGTCAATACTGTCATCGATCCCGCGATCAAACCGGAACAGGTCGATATGACGATCACGCTAAAAGACGGCCGCAAGCTGCACAAATTCATCGCGCACGCGATCGGCAGCACTGAAGTGCCGATGACGAACCCGCAACTGGAAAAGAAGTTCTCGGATCTGGCAGATGGCATTCTGTCGCCTGCGCAAACGCGCAAGTTGATGGATACGTGCTGGCGTGTCGAACAGCTGGATAGTGCCGCCGATATCGCACTGGCCGCGTTACCCGGTTAGAGGTCAGATGGGACGATCGGCCACTGGCCGATCGAACGCCGTCCGGGTCGAATAAATCCCGACCGGAAAAACAAGGTCACACGCATCGAAACCCTTCTATACCGTGAAAGCATACTATCCAACGGGAACGGTATTGGACGCTGCGAAGTCGTCGCATGTATAAAACGACTCTGTGAACCTTGTTTAAAGCATCGGATATGACCACAGCGACAATCGAACGCATCGAAACCCGTCTCGTCGATTTACCGACGATCCGCCCTCACAAGCTGTCGGTTGCCACGATGTACGGGCAAACCCTGATGCTGGTGAAGGTGTATTGCAGCGACGGTGTGGTTGGCATCGGCGAAGGCACGACCATCGCGGGGATGGCTTACGGACCGGAAAGCCCGGAGTCGATGAAACTCGCGATCGATCTCTATCTCGGACCGGCGCTCATCGGTAAGGACGCCACCCGCATCCAGCTATTGATGGAGCGTGTCGGCAAGCTGGTCAAGGTCAATCATTTCTCGAAGTGCGCACTCGAAACCGCGCTGCTCGACGCGCATGGCAAACGGCTCGGCGTGCCCGTCAGCGAATTGCTCGGCGGTCGGCGGCGCGATCGTCTGCCGGTTGCGTGGACGCTCGCTTCGGGCGACACCGCTAAAGATATCGCCGAAGCGGAGCATATGCTCGATGTTCGCCGGCACAAGATTTTCAAGCTGAAAATCGGCGCTAAAGAAATCGGCACCGATATCCGGCACGTCGCCGAAATCAAAAAGGCGCTCGGCGATCGGGCGGCGGTGCGGGTCGATGTCAATATGGCCTGGAGCGAAACGCAAGCGGCGTCCGCGATTGCCGCGTTGGCCGATGCAGGCTGCGAGCTGGTCGAACAGCCGGTGGCTTCCGCTGCGGCGATGGCTCGCCTGACGCGTCGCTTCCCCGTTGCGTTGATGGCCGACGAAATCCTGCAGGGTCCGGAAAGCGCATTCGACATCGCAAAGGTCGGCGGCGCGGATGTCTTCGCGATCAAGATCGAACAAAGCGGCGGCCTGTTTGCCGCACAACGCGTGGCTGCGATTGCCGACGCCGCCGGTATCGAACTCTATGGCGGCACGATGCTGGAAGGCGCGGTCAGCACGATCGCGTCGGCGCATCTGTTCTCCAGTTTCGCCAATCTGCAGTGGGGCACCGAATTGTTCGGACCGCTGTTGCTTACCGAAGAGATCCTGACCCGCCCGCTCGATTACAGCGACTTCGAACTGACGGTGCCGACCGGGCCGGGTCTGGGAATCGAACTCGACGAAGCGCGGGTCAAGCGATTCACGCGCGACGGGCTCACCAAGGTCACGCGCTAAAAACCAATCTGTTAAAAGGACGTTGACGATGCTTTTCCAGGTAAGAATGGATGTGAATATCCCGCTCGACATGCCCGCCGATGTCGCCAACGAGATCAAGGCGCGCGAGAAAGCGTACTCCCAGGATCTGCAGCGTAGCGGCAAGTGGCGTCATATCTGGCGAGTGGCCGGCGAATACGCGAACTACAGCATCTTCGATGTAGAGAGCAACACCGAACTGCACGACATCCTGATCGCATTGCCGCTGTTTCCGTATATGAAGATTTCGGTGACGCCGTTGTGCCGTCACCCGTCGTCGGTTCGAACCGACGACGCCTGAAGAAAAAAGACAGTCCAATACCCGGCGGCGTAGCCTCGCCGCGCATTTGCCCCAAATACAAAGTGGAGACGGTAATCATGAGCGTTAAGGTATTTCAAACCAGAGAAGTGCAAGATCTGCTGAAGGCCGCGACCAACCTCGACGGCGAAACGAACAATCCGCGTTTCCAACAGATTCTGCATCGGCTGGTGAGCGATCTGTTCAAGGCGATCGACGATCTCAACATCACGCCCGACGAAGTCTGGGCCGGTGTCAACTATCTGAACCGGCTCGGCAAGGATGGCGAAGCGGCGCTGCTCGCTGCGGGCCTGGGCCTTGAGAAGTACCTTGATATTCGCATGGACGCCGAAGACAAGGAGATCGGGCTTCAAGGCGGCACGCCGCGCACCATCGAAGGTCCGCTGTACTACGCGGGTGCGCCGGTGCGTGACGGCGTCACCAAGATCGACATCAACCCCGACGAAGATGCAGGCCCGATCGTCATTCGCGGCACGGTCACGGGTCTCGACGGCCAGCCGGTCGCCGATGCGATCGTCGAATGCTGGCACGCCAATTCGAAAGGCTTCTATTCGCACTTCGACCCGACGGGCGCACAAAGCGACTTCAACCTGCGCGGCGCAGTCAAGACCGGTGCCGACGGCAAGTACGAATTCCGCACGCTGATGCCGGTCGGTTACGGCTGTCCGCCGCACGGCTCGACGCAGCAGTTGCTGAACCTGCTCGGCCGTCACGGCAACCGCCCGGCGCACGTGCATTTCTTCGTCACCAGCGACTCACACCGCAAGCTGACCACGCAGTTCAATATCGAAGGCGATCCGCTGATCTGGGATGACTTCGCTTACGCCACGCGCGAAGAACTGATTCCGCATGTCGTCGACAAGACGGGCGGCACGGCGCTGGGTCTGAAAGACGACGCGTACAAGGACATCGAGTTCAATTTCACGCTGACGCCGCTGGTTGAAGGCAAGGATAACCAGATGGTTAATCGCCTGCGCGCTGCAGCAGCGGCGTAACGGCGTGACGTGACGCAGCGTGGCGGCGGGTCGTTACCACCGTCGCCATACGCGCCACGTATCGGGCGATCAGCGAGAGGGAGGAGCCAACGGTGTCGGGCGAGATTCGTGAGCAGGCAACACGCGATGTGTTAACGGTATTGCCGAATCGCGCCGACGACCTGGCGCGGTTGAATCACCTGCTCGACGGCAGTGAGCCGGTCGTTACTGTCGTCGGCAAATATAACCACGGCAAGAGCAGTTTGCTGAACGAGTTGACGGACCCCGACACGTTCGCGGTATCCGACAAACGCGAAACGGTGACGTTGGCGGATAGCGTGCGCCTCGGCGTGCGCTGGATGGACACGCCGGGCCTCGATGCCGACGTCGGTACGGAAGACGATCGTCGCGCGCTGCAAGGCGTGTGGTTGACGTCCGACATCCGGCTATTCGTGCATGCGGCCAAAGAGGGCGAACTGGAGCCGAAGGAACTCGCGCTGCTGGCTCAACTGCGTGCCGACGGCGAACGCACGAAACGCCAGACCGTGTTCGTGCTGTCGCAAGTGGACCAGCTCGCCGACGACACCGAGCTTCAAAAAGTCCGCGACGCGATTGCCGCGCAGATACCGGACATCGTGCTGAATGCCGTCTCGTCGACACGTCATCGCAAAGGCGTGGAGGGCGGCAAGCAGTTGATGCTTGAACGAAGCGGCATTCCGTCATTGCATGCGACGGTCCAGGCCGCGCTTCAGCACGTGCCGGCAGCGCGCACGCATGAAACGGCGGCGCTATTCGACGAACTCCGCGACGAATGCCGACAGCTTCGTGCAGTGCAGGAACGCACGCTCGACACGCTGCGCCGGACGCAGCAACAGCAGGGCGATGCGTTCAGTCGCGGCCTGAAGAGGGTGATCGAAAAGGTCAGTGGCGATATCGAACGGATGCTGGATGCGCTCGGCACCGATCACGCCGTGGTGCCGGATACCGCGAAAGACGCGTATGCGGTCACGGCGGGCAAACTCGAACGCGCGCACATCCAGATTGCGTATTCGCGCGCCTGCATCGAGATCGAGAGCTTTCTGGCGGGACACGGTGCCGTCGATCTGCCGCCGGAACAGCAAGTCGCATCGAGCAGCCTGAATTCGGTGATGATCGCGGTGATGGGCGTATCCGTGAAATTCCGCAAGAACCTGCGTGAGATGTTCTGCGCAGCGTCGGGCCGCGAACGGATGCAGCGCGATTTCACCCGCTATTACGAGTTGTCTGCCGACCGGCAATTGTTAGCGTCGCGCATCCGGGAGATGGAATCGGCCGGTGTCGCATCGGAGCAGGCATCGATTGCGTTGCGGACACTGGAAGCGGCCGTATGAAAGCCGATGCAAGCCACGAACAGCGATTCATCACCGAAGTCGATGCGTTCGCGTTCGGTGAGCGCGAGATCGAAGGCGAGATACGCTTGCTGGACGATTGGCTCGCGCGCTTGCATGCCGATCTGACGATCAACCGTCTCACAGGTCCGGGCTTGACCGCCTACAGCGCACTGACCGCGCAGGCCGACGCGATCGACGCGATGCTGGACCAGCGCGCGCACGCGTGTTCGCAGCGACTGACGCATACCGAACCCGCGCAGGCACTCGCCGATTCGCTGCGCGACAAGGCCGTGCTGCTTGTATTCGGCAAGTTCAATGCGGGCAAGAGTTCGTTTTGCAATTTCCTCGCGGACCGCTTTGTCGCACACGGTCGCCTTGTGCAGTATTTCAAAATCGACGCAGGCGAGGTCGTGGAAACGTCGGAGCGCTTTGTCGAAGGCGCGACTGAAACCACATCGCGGCTGCAAGGCGTGCGGCTCGGTGACAATCTGGTGCTGCTGGACACGCCGGGATTGCATTCGGTCACGCAGGAAAACGCGGCATTGACTGCGCGTTTTATCGAGAGTGCCGATGGCGTGATCTGGCTGACCAGTTCGACGTCGCCCGGACAGGTCCACGAACTCGACGAACTCAGCCGGGAACTGCATCGCAACAAACCGTTGCTGCCGGTCGTCACGCGAAGTGACGTGTACGACGAAGACGAGATCGGCGGCGAGATCGTCAAGGTTCTGCGTAACAAGAGCGCGCAAAACCGCTCGCTTCAGGAAGGCGATATCAGTGCGCGCGCCGAAGAAAAGCTCGTGACGATGGGGATCGATGTCGCGCAATTGAAATCGCCGGTTTCGCTCTCGGTGCACATGGCACGCGTGCTGAACGAAACGTCGGCGGCCATGTCGGAGGCGGGATTCGAGCGGCTTTATGCAGCGTTGCTCGCGATCATCGAACCTTCGTTGGCTTACCGGCGACGAAAGCCCGCCGAGATAGCGCTCCACTACATCGAAGAAAACGTGCTGGACGTATTGCGCGCAGACGTGCTTCCCGCGCTGGCGGCGTTAGCGGCGTCGTCGGATGCCGCGATCGGGCGGCTCGAACGACAGCAGGCGTCGATCGTCGATGCGGTATCGCGCAGCGTCCTTCCCACTTTGCCGGCATTGCTCGACGCGCATGCGGCGACTGGCGACGTGACCGCGATTTGCAACAGCCTGTCGCAAGCGGTTCTCGATTCGTTTCGCGAGGAAGCCGCGCAGCAGTTGCGCGATTACGCTATCTCGACCGACGCCGCGATTGCGCGCATCGACATGGACGACGCAATGGTTTTTGAGCGTATCGTCGTCGCGTCGCCGGTTGATGCGGGCAATGCGCAACAGGTCGTCGGCGTCGATTATCAGCGCTTGCACGATGCGCTGAAGAAGGCAATTCGCGCGAGTCTGATTCGCCTCGCTAACGATGCTGCCGTCCAGTGCCGTGCGTCGATCGAGCAGCTGGCAGAACGCGCGGCGCGTCTCGACAATGTATTGAGTCTGCAAGCTCAAGGTTTGAACGATCTAAAGACGGGACTGCCTGCGGAATCTGCTTGAAAATAGGGGTTTTTCGTTCGGAAAGCGCTTTCGGATCTCATGTCCGGATTGCGTTTCCGCGCGACGTGTACGCGTGAATCGCCAGTCCAAGCAACGCCACCGCGAGACCGAACGCGCAGACGGCATGCCAGCCGCCGCGCGCCCACGCGATGCTCGCCGCCGCCGATCCCAACGCACCGCCCAGAAAGATGGCGGTCACGTACAAGGTGTTGATACGGCTCCGGGCTTGCGCGTCGAGGCCGAGGATCATCGATTGATTGGACACGTTCGCCATCGACATGCCGAAATCGAGTAACAGCACGCCCGCAATCAATCCGCGCAACGACACATCGGCTTCGAAAATCACGAACGCGGCGACACAGCACGCCAGTCCGACGTAGACACCTGCGCGGCGACCGTAGCGGTCGATTGCGCGTCCGCCCAGATTGGCGGCGCCGATTCCGACCAGCCCGACGATACCGAATGCGCCGGCGACCGCCGAGCCCATGCCGAACGGCGGCTGCGCGAGCAACAGCGCAAGCACCGACCAGAACGCGCTGAAGATCGCGAACACACATGCCTGGATCGCGCAGGCGGCGCGCAACGGGCGATGCTTCATCAACAGACCGCCCATCGAACCGAGCAGCGCCAGATACGATTGCGACGTCTTGCGACCCAACGCGGGAAGCGCCGCCCATAACGTTGCGCCGACGACGATCGCGGTGACGCTCGCCGAAAAGAACATCACGCGCCAGCCCCACAGTTGACCGATCGCGCCGCTCACGGTTCGCGCCAGCAGAATGCCCGCGAGTATGCCGCTGAACACGACGCCGACAGCGCGGCCGCGCGCGTGATCCGGTGCGAGATCGGCCGCGATCGGGATCATGATCTGCGTGGTCACCGCCGCAAATCCGACGAATAGCGACGCCACCGCCATCGCGATCAACGACGGCGACAACGCACACGAGAAGGTCGCGATCGCGAGTGCGGCGGCGAGCGCGACCGTGAGTTTCCTTCTATCGACGAGATCGCCGAGCGGCAGGATAAAGACGATCCCGACCGTATACCCGAGCTGCGTCGCGACTGCGATCCAGCCGACATGATCGGGATCGCCGAACGCGCGTGCAATCAACGCAAGCAACGGCTGCGCGTAGTACAGATTCGCGACGGATGCGCCCGCGCAGGCCGACAGAATAAACAGCAGCCGGCTCGACAGCGGATGCGCGGTCTGATGCTCCGGCGTGACGTGTGACGGAACCGGAACGGAAGACGGCGGATTGGACATGGGCTTATTCGGATGCGGCGACGTCGGCGGTATCGACGGAATGCGGTGCGCCGGGACCGCTGGAAAGATGCGTCCTCACGTCGCGCATCGGCGGCTGTCCGAAGAAGCGCGCGTATTCCCGGTTGAACTGGCTAGGACTTTCGTAGCCGACCGCGTAAGCCGCGCTCGCGGCGTCGAGCCCTTCCATCAGCATGCGCCGTCGTGCTGCATGCAGCCGCAACTGCTTCTGGTATTGCAGCGGACTCAGCGCCGTCAATGCCCTGAAATGGCGATGCAAGGTCGACACGCCCATTCCCGCCATCCGGGCAAGATCGTTGACGCGCAACGGCTCGTCGTAATTCTCCTTGATCCAGTCAACCGCCTTCGCGGTGCGTTCGCTGTGATCGCCGAGCGTCGCGATCGCACGGAGACAGCGTCCTTCCGGGGTTTTTAGAATCCGGTAAAGAATTTCGCGCACGACGAGGCCGCCGAGATAGGGCGCATCCTGCGGGCACGCGGCGAGGTCGAGCAAGCGGCGGAATGCGTCGAGCAGTTCGGGCGTGCTCGTGCCCGTGACCATCGCAGGGACGTCGAGCGGCTGGCTTTCGTCGTGACACTCGCCGTGTCCGAGCAGTTCGCGGACCATCGGAATCTGGATGCGCAAACGCATGCAGAGATACGGCGATGCCGGGCTCGCCTCGACGACCTGGCTCGTGACGGGCAGATCGAGCGATGTCAGCAGGAATTGCGACTGGTCGTAGACGAAGGTCGCGTCGCCGAGATCGACGCGTTTGCGTCCCTGAACCACCACGGCGAGACTGGGCTCGTAGGCGACGGCGTCGGGCGTGCTCGGTCCAATGTGCCGGTAGAGCGTCAGGTCGGGCACGGCGGTCACGAGCGCGGTTTCGTCGCCGACGCAGGTGCTGACCTGGCGAACCAGTTCCATGCGCAGATCGCGAAGCGAATCCGCCGACGAATCAGCATGGTTATCAGGATGTTTGATAGCGCGTTTCACGATGGCGGACACGATCAGGCGATTGGATGTACATGGCCCATGATACTGCCGCGATCCCACCGTACGCACCGCTCCGGACGGAGATCGAGAGGATCAGGCAATCAAAAAGCAGGAACGGGATACCGCCTGCGTATCGCATGTCGTTAGCCTGACAACACCTGACCGGTTTGCGCCGCCGCCGTTGCGTGATCGCGCGCGAGCAGACCGATTTTCATCACCTGATCCGACACGAATCCCTGCCATGACACCCTTCACTTCCCCCGACCTTGCCGACGCGCTCGATCACATCAAGGATGTATCGCCGGCACTCGCGCAATACACGTCCGACACACTGCTCGACGAAGTGTGGGCGCGCCCCGATCTCGCGGCGCGGGATCGCAGTATCGTGACCCTGTCGGCGTTGATCGCGCGCGACGCGACGGTTGGCTTGCCGCATTACCTGAACGTTGCGCTGGACAACGGTGTCAGCGCCGCCGAGATTTCCGAAATCGTGACGCATCTCGCGTTCTATGCGGGCTGGCCGAATGCGGTGGCGGCGGTCGGCGTCGCGCGGACGATTTTCGCGGCGCGCAAGATTGGCGCCGAGCTGCTGCCAGCCGCGAACGTGGATTTTCTGCCGCTCGATACCGAAGCCGAGTCGAAACGCGCGGCGACGGTGCAGGAAAACTTCGGTCACGTGTCGCCGGGCGTCGTGCACTACACCACCGAGGTGCTGTTCCGGAACCTCTGGTTGCGTCCGAACCTGAAGCCCCGCGACCGTAGCCTCGTGACGGTCAGCGCGCTGGTCGCGACGGGCCAGGTCGCGCAGATCACGTATCACCTGAACCGCGCGATGGACAACGGGCTGACCCAGTCCGAAGCGGGCGAGGTGCTGACCCACCTCGCGTTTTACGTGGGCTGGCCGAACGTCTTTTCCGCGATGCCCGTGGTCAAGGACGTCTTTGCGAAGCGGGCAGGCTGATCGCACGCGTGCTCGACGAGCCCGCGTGCGAGGCCGCCGTTTATAGCTCCGATTCCAGCGGCAGCAAGCCGAGGAACCAGATGCCGACGCGCTTGAAGCCGGACACGCCGGGTTCGTCGAGTTCGGTTTGGGTGCCGTCGTCGGCGGTGTCGATCCAGACAATCCGCGTCTTGCCGTTGGCATCCGGCCGTTCTTCGAGGCGCCACGCAATCTGGTCGAGTTTCGGTTCGAGTCCGTCGGCGACCTGCGAGGCGAGCGCGCTGCTTTCGCAATACACGCCGATCTCCGTATTCAACGTGACGGATCTCGGGTCGAGATTCATCGATCCGATGAAGATGCTCGACTTGTCGAATACATAGGTCTTCGCGTGCAGCGACGCTTTGGACGAACCCATCACCAGCTTCTTTTTCTCTTTGGATTCCTTCGATGTAGCCGGTTTCAGCTCGTACAGATGCACTCCAGCGTCGAGCAGATCCTTGCGATATTTCTGGTATCCCGCATGGACGGCGGCGACATCCGTGGCAGCGAGCGAGTTGGTCAGGATGGTGACGCGCACACCGCGTTGCGTTTGTTCCCGAAACCATGCCACGCCTTTTTTGCCGGGGATGAAATACGGTGAAATGATCAGCAGTTCTTTCTCGGGCCGCACGCTCAAGGTCACGAACTGCGTCATCAGATGGCCTTGAGGATCATCCGGCGAGCGCGTGATTTTCGATGGATCGTCGTAGAGCAAGGTTGCTTTGCCCCAGGTAAAAAGGCTTTCGCGCGTTTCCACGAGTTCGGCATAGCGCTGCTTTGCTTGTGTCACATACGGCGAGTCACGCTGGGTATCGATAAACGTCGTCAGCTTTGCGCGATAGTCGTCGAGCGCGCCCGGTTCGGCGGGATGACCGGTCAGATTCTCGATCGGATACGCGGCATCCGAGTTCCAGAATTCATCGAACGCAACCGAGATTTTCCGCACCACGGCGCCGTGTGTCAGCACGTCGAGATCGCCGAACGACACGTCGCTGGACGCACCGAAATATTCATCGCCGATATTGCGGCCGCCTACGATGGCGGCCTGGTTGTCGGCGATGATCGCCTTGTTGTGCATGCGCCGGTTCACGCGATGGAACTCCAGCGCCGTGCCCAGCGTTTTGAAATGGCGGCTCGCGACCGGATTGAACAGGCGGATCTGGATGTTAGGATGCGACGCGATCGCCAGCAAGACCTGGTCGTCCGCGCCGGTGCCGAGATCGTCGAGTAGCACCCGCACCTTGACGCCGCGATCCGCCGCGCGCAACACCGCATTCGCGAGATGCCGGCCGGTCAGATCGTCGTGCCAGATGTAGTACTGAAGGTCGAGTGTGCGATCGGCGGCATCGGCGAGCACGATGCGCCCCAGCAGCGCATCGACGCCGTCCGGCAGCAGATGAAAGGCGGTCTGGTCCGGATGCTGGCGTTCCTGCGGCGAGAAAGCCGCGCCGAGACGCGTGCTGTCCGACGGTTCGGCTGCATGGCTTTCGACCCGGCCGCTCTGCGGCGGTAGACCCGCGCACGCCGACAGCAGAACGATCAGCAGGACGGTGAGTGCGGTGCGCAACTGTGCCATGGATGAACTCCTTCGAATGCCGTGAAATCGCCAGTGTGTTCGACGTGGGCATGGTCATTGCCCGCATGCGTTCTCATGTCTCGTTCAGCGGCGGCAGCGCGGCGCGCCGATGTTTGCGCCCGCGCGTCCAGAGCCAGCGGTAACGAAGCCGCATACGAGGAGCCGTCGTTTCGGGTTGCGCATAGTGATGCTGGACCGCGTCGGCGAGCGGCTTCAGTGATGGATCGTCGATCATGGCGACGCGCGCCGGATGCGCATAACGCGCACTGGCATCCATCCACCGATACAACGCCGGGACCACACGCCGCATCGCACCCGTTCCCACCGCCTTGCGCAATTCACGCCATGCGGCAAGCTCGCCTTGCGTGTACCGCGCACGTTGCGTGGACAGCCATCGCATCAGGCGAGCCAGCCCATCTCGCACACGCGGATAAAATCCCACGGCCGCAACCAGACACGCAATCACGATACACGTCGCGACGATATCGCGCGTGTTGAGGAAAATCACGGTGTGGCGCGCGGCGCCCGACAGCGCGTCGGCGGGAATGGCCCACAGCGGTTTGTCGCGAGCCGCCCGCGCGTTGAATGCGATGGCCGGCAGATGAATGACTTCGCGCTGCTTCGTCGCCGTGTTCCACCATTCGATATCGACGGGCGGCAGCGTATATCGGCCGCGCCGGTTCACCACGTAGGTGACCGTATCGGTGCGTTCGCCCGCGACGAGTCCGCCCCGGCCGTCGGCGATCGTGCGGGTCGCGGGGTTTTTCGGGTAGCGGCGCAGACCGTCGATCTCACCCAATGCGACCGGCGGAATCTGCATCGGCTCGGTCGATTCCGCGCGCTGCGTGATGATCCGCGTGACGGTCCCGCCGACTTCGAGTCGCGCGTCGGCGGGCTCGATCCGCTGCGTGGCCGCGAGTCCCGGCGTCGGAAAAAACGTCGCCATGTTTTCGGCGCCGGGCGGCAACGTCGCGGTCAGACGCAGCGGCGGCGTGTCGAGCGTGACCGGTGTGTCCGAGCCGCCCGGATGCAGGGTGATCCTGAACGAAGGGACATCGAATGCGCCTGCGGTACGCGGCACGATCCGATAGGTGCGGCTCACGCCAAACCAGCGCACGCCGTCGATCGTTTCGCTGAGGTTTTGCCCGCTCGTGTCGGGCAGCGTGACGAAGGCGTCGTGGAGATCGAACAGCGGCCAGTCGGGCGCTTCGGTGAACCACGTAGTCGTGAGCGCATCGACCACGAGGCTCGCCGCGCTGCCCGCGACGACTGGTCCCGACGGTTCGAGATGCGCGCGCAGCATCGTGCGGGGCGCGTCGTCGGCGTGTGCGGCCGTGACACAGCAGACGAACAGCATCGCCAGCAAACGCAGGATCATCGCGCGCCCTCCGCTTCCTGCGCGAAACGCTGGTGCAAAAACGCCGCTGGCGACGTGTTGAGGTTACGCATCCACGTCTCTTCCGACGGTCTTTGCTGTTGCACGAGCACGGATTTTCCCGACTTGTCCTTCTTCTTCTGAATATCGATCTTGTCGGGTTTCACCGTGGTCGGTTCGTCTTCGTCGTCCTGCTCGTCCTTGATCAGGCGGGCGACGAGTTCGCGATTCGCACGCGCGTCTGTGAATCCGGCGCGTCGTGCAATCGCGTTGTCATACGCCTTCAGCGCGCCTGCGTAGTCCTTCAAATGCGCGAGCGAGTTGCCGATATAAAAATCCGCGTCAGCGGAATCGAGCCGTGAGAACGTGTCGAGCGCGCCCGAATAATCGCCCGCGAGATATTGTGCGCGGCCTTTCCACATCGGATCGTCGAAACGCGTGGCCGCGCCCGCGAAGTCGCCATGCTCGAAGCGCCATCGGCCCTGCTGATCGTGCGTCGCGAACAGATCGAGCCAGCCGAACGACGCCGCATGCGCGTGCTTCGGCACGGACAGCATCGCCGATGCAATCAGTACGACCGGCAGCCACTTCACGGTCCAGCCGCGCCGGAAGCTGTAAAGCGCGATCAGCAGAACCGGCAACACGAGCCAGTAACCCGACTCCTTCCAGCGCGGCACGATTTTCGATTCCTGCGCCGCTTCCAGATACACCTGCGCGCGACGCTGCACCCAGTCGATGTCGTCGTCATCGGCGCGCAGGCTCGCGAGCGGGATCGACGCGGCTTGCGTGATCTTGCGGATCGCCGCCGCGTCGAACAGCCCCGTGACCGGATGACCGGCGTCGTCGAGTGCGATTTCGCCCTTCGCGTCGCGTATCGGTCCACCGTTTTCGGTGCCGACGGCGAGCCACAACAGTTGATGCTTCGACGCGCGGGCCATGCGCACGAACGCATCGGTGCCGCTCTCGTCGAACCCGTCGCTGATGAAAACGATGGTCCCGGCCGCCTCGTCCTTCTGCAACATGCGCTCGGCGATCTCCAGTCCGGCCGCCGCGTTCCTGCCGTCGCGCGGCATCAGATCGGGGGCGAGCGCGGGCACATAAAGGTCGAGCATCGCGGGATCTTCGGTGGGCGGCACGACGAGATGCGCGCTCGACGCGAACACGACCAGTCCGGTGCGCGCGCCTTTTCGCGCGGCGGCGAGATCGAGCACCTTCTGCTTTGCACGCTCGATCCGGGTCGGCGCGACGTCGGTGGCGTCCATCGAACGTGCGAGTTCGAGCACCACGACCAGCGGCGCCTTGTCCTGATCGAAGGGCGGCCGCTCCTGCTGCCACGTCGGACCGGCGACGGCAATCGCGCCGCACGCGATCAGCGCCGCGAGCGTATGCACGGGCTGCACCCGGCGTCGCGTCTTTTCACCGACGATCAGATGTTCGAGCAGATGCGGCGCAATGATGGTGCGCCAGCGCGCGCGCACGTCATTGCGCCGCAGCCACACGAACGGCAGCAACACGGCGGGAATCAGCAGCAACAGCCATAGCGGCCGCAGGAAATGGAACGCGGTGAGATCGATCGCCATGTCACGCCTCAGCCTGGTCCGCTGCCGCGCGACGTGGCGCGCGCAGCCACGCGGCAACACACGCGAGCACGTGATACAGCGTGAGCAGGGACATCGCGAGCGCGAGCGGCGCCCAATAGAACTCGCGCTGCGGCCGGTACGCTTCGCGCTTGATCTTCTCCGGCGTCATCCGGTCGATCGTCGCGTAGACCGCCGCCAGATCTTCCTCGCGACCGAGCGCGTGAAACGCCTGGCCACCGGTCGTCTGCGCGATCCGGGCCAGTGCGTCGAGATCGACCTTGTCCTCGCCTTCGGTTTGCGGGTCGCCGATGCCGATCGTGTGTATCACGATGCCGTGCCGCTTCGCGATCTGCGCGGCCTGCTGAGGCGGAATCGCGCTCGCCGTGTCGTTGCCGTCGGTCAGCAGGATCAGCACCTTCTCCTGCGCGGGCGTGTTTTCCATCAGCCTGACGGCGAGACCGATCGCATCGCCGATCGCCGTGCGTGGCCCGGCCATGCCGATATGCATCGCGTCGAGCAGCATCAGCACGCTGTCGTGGTCGAGCGTCAGCGGCGCCTGAGGATAGGCGCCGTCGCCGAATACGACGAGACCGACGCGATCGCCCTTGCGCTTCGCAATGAATTCCGCGACCACGCGTTTCACTGCGGCCAGCCGGTCCATCCGCTCGCCCGTCGCGCCATCGACGAAATCCCGTTCGCTCATCGATTCCGACAGATCGATCGCGAGCAGCAGATCGCGCGCGGGCATGTCGCGCGTGACCGGCGCCTCGACGAAGACCGGTCGCGCGGCGGCGATCAGCAGCAACACCCACACGAACGGCAGCAGCAGGCGTTGCAGCCAGTTGCTGCGCAGACGGACGCCGCCCGGCGACGGTTTCTCGCCGGCCGCATCGGCGATTTCCCGAAAGAACGGCATGCGCACCGCCGACGCCGTGGTGCGATACGTGGGCATCAGCCACCAGACCAGCGCGGGCAGCGGCAGCAGCGCGAACATCCACGGAAACTCAAACTTCCACATGATGGTGCTCGATCCAGCTGCGTGCCGCCTGGGCGAGACGCCGTGCCGCTTGTGGCGTGATCGCCGCGCGTTGGTCCGGCGTCGCGTAACTCGCGGTGTAGAGGAGCGTGCCGCTGTCGGCGTCGAACGTGCCGTGCGCGCGCAGGAACGCGAGCCACGCCGGACCCGACAGCGACGCCACCCGTTCGCGCGATGCACTCGCGAGCGCCGTGCGTTTGAGCAGCGGCGCGATCTCGGCGAGCGCGGCGGCGCGCGTCGCATCGTCGTTCAGATTTTCGTCGATGCGATCGAGCGCCGCCAGCGCATCGCGTCGATAGCGCGCGCGTTCGTAGCGACGCCATCCGCGCCAGCCGAGCGCGAGCAGCAGCGCAATCAGCACGACGCCGATCAGCACCCAGCCGATCGTCTGCGGCGCATACGAAACCGGCGCAGGCAGCGGCGATTCCCGCAACGGCTGTAGCGCGGCCGGCGTGTCGCGCGGCACCAGCATCGCGGCGTTCGGCGTGCTCATATCCCGCTCCCGGGCGCGCGACGCGGCGGCGCGCCGAACAGACGCCGGACCTGTTCGACCACGGGTTCCGCCGTCGATACCGCCATCAACGGCACGCCGCTCGCACGCAGCAGATCGGCGATTTCGGCGGCACGTCCCTGGAAAAGGCTTGCGAGCGGAGCGCGTACCCGTTCGTTGTCGATACGCAGTTCGACCTGAAGACGCCCTTCGCTCACGACAAGCGCGCGATGCGCGGGCATGTGCTGCCAGAGCGGATCGAACACGAGCGTCGCGATCACATCGTTGTGCGCGGCGAGCTGGCGAAGCAGCGCGCGCGTGCGCTCGTCCGCGCCCGCGAAATCGCTGATGATGCAGACCAGAAAATCATGACTCGCAATCTGCAACACGCCTTCGAGCGCGGCGTTCAGTTGCGCGTAGTTCGTGCGCGCAGGACTCTCGGCGGCGAGCGATGCGTTGATCCGCGCGATGGCGTTGAACAGCATGTCGAGGCGGCCTCTGCTGCGCAATGGCCGCACCCGCACGACTTCGTCGTCGCCGAACACGACGCCGCCCACGCGATCGCCCGCAGTGAAACCCATCCACGCTGCGAGCGCAGCCGCCTCGGCCGCGACGACCGATTTGAATGCGAGGCTCGAACCGAAGAACATGCTCATGCGCTGATCGACGACGATCATCAGCGGGCGGTCGCGCTCTTCCGTGTAGACCCGCACGTGCGGCTTGCCCGTGCGCAGACTCACGCGCCAGTCGAGATGACGGATATCGTCGCCGGGAAGATAGCCGCGCAACTCCTCGAAATTCAGGCCGCGTCCACGCATCCGCGACGCGTCTCGTCCGGCCAGAATGCTCGACACCGGCGCCGGCGCGACGAAGCTCAAGCCGCGAGCGCGCAGCGCCAGCCGCGCAAGATGCGCGGCATCGACATAGACGGTTCCGATCGGACTTTCGGCGTTCGGCATCGTGGCCTCCGTGCTACGCGGGCACCGCGACCTTTTCCACCAGCCGGTCGATGACGCGGTCCGCGCTGACGTTGTCCGCATTCGCGTCATACGACAGGATCAGCCGGTGACGCAGTACGGGATGAATGACCGCACGCACGTCGTCGGGCGTCACGAAGTCGCGCGCGTCGAGCCATGCGTGCACGCGGCTCGCACGATCCAGACCGATCGCGCCGCGTGGACTCGCGCCGACTTCGATCCATTTGGCGAGATCGACGTCGAGCGTGGCGCCCTGGCGGGTCGCGTTGACGAGCGACACGATGTATTCGTCGATAGCCGGCGACACGGCCGTGCGCCGCGCGGCGTCGCGCGCGGCGAATACCGTTTCCTGCGACAGCATGTCGAATTGCGTGGCGACGCCTTCGCTTTCGCGCCGCAACAGACGCAGCATGTCGCATTCATGTTGCGGCGATGGATAACCGACCAGCACTTTCAGCAGAAAGCGGTCCATCTGCGCTTCGGGCAGCGGATACGTGCCTTCCTGCTCGATCGGATTTTGCGTCGCCATCACGAGAAACAGCTTCGGCATTGCGTGCGTTTCGCCCGCGACGGAGATCTGCCGTTCTTCCATCGCCTCGAGCAACGCAGACTGCACCTTCGCGGGCGCGCGGTTGATTTCGTCGGCCAGAATCAGGTTGCCGAAGATCGGACCCGGCTGGAACTTCAGCGTGCGTTCACTTCCCGATTGCAGCAGCGTCTCGCCGCCGGTGATGTCGGAGGGAAGCAGGTCCGGTGTGAACTGGATGCGTTTCATCGTCGCGGCCAGACGGGCGGCGATCGCCTTCACGGTACGCGTCTTGGCAAGTCCAGGCAGACTTTCGAGCAATACGTGGCCGTCGGCCAGCAACGCGATCAGGATCTGACGCACGACGCTTTCCTGGCCGATGACCGTTTCTCCAATGCCCGCTTCAAAACGAAGAATGGTGTCGCGCATGGCTCGCTCGCTGTCGATAGGTCGCGGTACGCCGCCCGCCAGATCGTGTCGCGGCAGCGCGTGAAAGTACAAATTACTGGAGCGCGACGCGTTCGTCAAAAGCATCGCATGACTCAGCAAATGACACAGAGACGCGCGTCGCGCAAGCGTCTCTAACGCGTTGCCGAACCGCATGAAAAATTGTTTGCTTTCGTCAGTTCGTTCGTATATTTGTGGGAAAGATGGGCAAAGCAGCGCTCGCATTTCGGCTCAAACGAGGCGGCGGAAATGACGAACATCTCGACGAAGACAAGACCGGCGAAGGTGCGTGTGGATGCTCGTCCCGCTGGCGCGGCTGCGCCGTCGGCGAGTGCGTCGCAGCGTTGGCGCGGGTCGCGCGTACAACGCGTGGCGTTGTGGGCGGTGGTGCTGTTGCTCTGTCCGGCGCTGGTCGGTTATGCGGTCACCCGGGCGATGAGCGGGCGTGCCGCGCCGCAGGTTCAGATCGTCATCGGCGACGGCACGAGAGGGCCGAGCGGCATGGCGTGGGTGCCTAACGGCGAGTTCCTGATGGGCAGCGACAGCAAGCTCGCGCAACCCAACGAACGTCCGGCGCACAAGGTGCGCGTGCACGGCTTCTGGATGGACGAGCATCACGTGACGAACAGCGAATTCCGCCGCTTCGTCGAAACAACGGGCTACGTCACGACCGCAGAGAAAAAGCCCGACTGGGACACGCTCAAGGTGCAACTGCCGCCCGGCACGCAGCGCCCCGACGACAGCGCGCTTCAACCCGGCGCGATGGTGTTCGTCGGTACGCAGGAACAGGTGTCGTTGCAGGACTATTCGCGCTGGTGGCGCTTCGTGCCCGGCGCGGACTGGCGGCATCCGCTCGGGCCGACCAGCAATATCGACGGTAAGGACGATCATCCGGTCGTCCAGGTGTCCTACGAGGACGCCGAAGCCTATGCGAAATGGGCGGGCAAGCGACTGCCGACCGAAGCCGAATGGGAGTTCGCCGCGCGTGGCGGTCTCGACCAGGCCACCTATGCGTGGGGCGAGCAGTTCGCGCCCGGCGGAAAGCAGATGGCCAATGTCTGGCAAGGCCAGGCATCGCGACCGTTTCCGGTCGTTAGCGCGAAAGCGGGCGGCGCGGCCGGGACGAGTCCGGTCGGCAGTTTTCCGCCGAATGGCTACGGTCTGTCGGATATGACCGGCAACGCGTGGCAATGGGTTGCGGACTGGTATCGCGCCGACCAGTTCCGGCGCGAAGCGGCGACCGGCGGCGTGATCCGCGAGCCCACCGGCCCGGTCAGTTCATGGGACCCGGCCGACCCCGGCGTGCCGGTCGAGGCGCCGAAGCGCGTCACGCGTGGCGGCTCGTTTCTCTGCAACGAGGCGTACTGCCTCAGCTATCGCCCGAGCGCGCGGCGTGGCACCGATCCCTACAACAGCATGTCGCATCTCGGCTTTCGGCTGGTGATGGACGAGGACGTCTGGGACAAAACGCACGGACATTCGATCTCAACCGCCGCGCGATGAGCCTTTCTTTGCGCGCGGTTTCAGGAGAGCAACGATGACAACAGGTAATCTTCGGCGGGTCCGCTACGTTCTCGGCGTGGTTGCTGCCGTGGCGGCGTTGTCGGTGCTGATCATCCCGCCGGTGGTCTCGACGGCGCAAACCCAGAACGGCGCCAAGCCTGCCGCAGTCGCGCCTCAGAACAACGCAAAACCCGCCGCCAGCCAGCGCTCGAACAAGCCCAATATTCTCGTGATTTTCGGCGATGACATCGGGCAAACCAACATCAGCGCATACAGCAAGGGCGTCGTGGGCTACGAGACGCCGAACATCGACCGCATCGCCAATGAAGGGATGCTGTTCACCGACTACTACGCGGAAAACAGCTGTACGGCGGGACGCTCGACCTTCATCACCGGTGAGGTGACGCTGCGCACGGGCTTGTCGAAAGTGGGTGTGCCCGGCTCGAACATCGGCTTGCAGGCACAAAACATCACCATCGCGGAAGCGCTCAAGCCGCTCGGTTATGCGACCGGCCAGTTCGGCAAGAATCACCTTGGCGATCGCGATCAATATCTGCCGACCAAACACGGCTTCGATGAATTCTTCGGCAACCTGTATCACCTGAACGCCGAGGAAGAACCCGAGCGTCCGTACTATCCGAAGAACGATGCGGCGTGGGTCAAGGCCAATGCGCCGCGCGGCGTGATCCACTCGTTCGCGGACGGCCGCGTCCAGGATACGGGTCCGCTCAACACCAAGCGCATGGAGACCATCGACGACGAAACCACGGCGGCGGCGATCGATTTCATCCAGCGTCAGGCGAAGGCGAACAAGCCGTTTTTCGTGTGGATGAACACCACGCGGATGCACCTTTTCACGCACGTGCGGCCGTCGATGCAAGGGCAGAGCGGCATGCCCGGCAACGAGTACGCGGACGGCATGATCGAGCATGACGGCGACGTCGGCAAGTTGCTGAAGACGCTCGACGATCTGAAGCTGACGGACAACACCATCGTCGTCTACACGACCGACAACGGACCGAACCAGTTTTCGTGGCCGGACGCCGCGACCACACCGTTCCGCAGTGAAAAAGACACCAACTGGGAAGGCGCGTTCCGCGTACCGGCGATGATCCGCTGGCCCGGAAAGATCAAGCCGAACACCGTATCGCGTCAGATGATGTCCGGTCTCGACTGGTTTCCGACGCTGCTCGCCGCCGCCGGCGACACCGGCATCTCCGATCGTCTGCTGAAGGGCGGCGCGATCGGCGGCAAGACCTTCAAGGTTCATCTGGACGGCTACAACTTCATGCCCTATCTGACGGGCCAGGCGAAGGAAGGACCGCGCCACGAGTTCTATTACTTCAACGATGACGGCGTGCTCGTCGCGATGCGCTACAACGACTGGAAATTCGTGTTCTGTGAGCAGCGCGAGCCGGGCGGCTTCCAGGTGTGGGCGAATCCGTTCACGTGTCTGCGCGTGCCGAAGATGTTCAACCTGCGGATGGACCCGTACGAGCGCGCGGACATCGTGTCGGACCAGTATTACGACTGGTCTACCAAGAACGTCTATCTCGCGCAGTACGCGGTGGCGAAAGTGGCGCCGTTCCTCGCGACGTTCAAGCAATATCCGCCGAGCCAGCGGCCAGCCAGCTTCAGCATCGACCAGATGACCGAGGCGCTGACGAAGAGTCTCGATACCTCCGGCAAATGATGGGCGAACGGGCTGCCATCCGATGATCGATTTCAGCGCTGCACTCAAGGCAGAACACGCGAGAAGCCGACGCCGCCCGCGTGCGGCCACCGGGGCGCCGCCGTCGGATGCGTTGCGGGTTGCGTGGCCCGCGCTGCTGCTGGCCGGATCGGGCGGCGCGGCGCTGATCTATCAGGTGGTGTGGGTTCGTCAGCTGACGCTGGTGGTCGGTATCGAAGTGCAAGCGGTGACGCTCGCGATCAGCGCGTTCTTCGCGGGCCTCGCACTCGGCGGATGGATCTTCGGCAAGCTGGCGGACCGGAGCACGCGGCCATTGCTGCTGTACGCGGCACTGGAAATCGCCACGCTGATACTCGGCGTCGGCGCGACGATGGCGCTTGCGCATTCGGCCGCGACTTTCGCCGCGTGGCAAGCGAGCGCCGGGCCGCTCGCGTGGGCGTTGCCGTTCGCGCTGGTCGGCGTGCCCGCCGTCGCGATGGGCGGCACGCTGCCCGTTCTGATTCGTGCGATGGGGCCGTCGCAGCGGCAGATCGGCGGCGCGGGCGGACGGCTCTACGCGGCTAACACCGCTGGCGCGATCGTCGGCGCGCTGTTGCCGGCGTTCGTGCTGATTCCGCTCGCGGGCGTGCAGGGCAGCGCGTATGCAGCGGCGACGATCAATGCCGTCGCGGCGCTCGCCGCGCTGCTGCTCGGTCGGCGCGCGCCGGTAACGGAGCGGGAATCGGCGTCGGCACGCGTCAATGCGCGCGCTGCATCGACGCGTGCCGACGCCGATCCCGCCCGGGCGCGGATTGCCGTCGCGCTCTATGCGGTCGCGGGCGGCATCGCGCTCGGCTATGAGGTGATCTGGTCGCAAGCCATCGGGCAATTTATCAGCACGCGCAGCTTCGCATTTTCGATCGTGCTCGCGACCTATCTGCTGGGGCTCGCGACCGGCAGCGCGGTCGCGGCGCGCTATGCGAGTCGCGTGCGCGATGCGTGGTGCGCGTTCGGCGTGCTGATCGCGCTTGCCGGACTGGCGGCATTTGCGGGCGTTGCCTGCGCGGGCGAGTGGCTGATGCTCGCGCAACGTCACGCAGCCGATCTCGCGCTGAGCCTGACCGGCAATCTGCTCGCATCGATGTGCGTGGGCTTTGCAGTCGCCGCGTGCGCGATCGTGCTGATCCCGACACTGCTTCTCGGCGCGGCGTTTCCGTTCGCGCTCACGATGATGGCGGACGGTGAAGACTCCGCGTCGACCGGGCTCGCGAGCCGTGTCGGTGCGCTGGTCGCGTCGAACACGGTGGGCGGTATCGCCGGGACGTTGTTCGCGGGCTTCGTGCTGATTCCGTCGCTTGGATTGATCCGCTCGCTCGGCGTGCTCGCTGTCGCCGCGAGCCTGATCGGACTCTCGGCGACGCTGGCCGCGCGGACCGTGCAGAAGACGGTCGTGCTGACGAGCGTGACGATCGCCGCGCTGGCGATCATGTGCGTTTTCGTGGTGCCGTCGAACCGGCTCGGTCTTCTGCTCGCCGACGTGCATCGCGGCACGCTCGCGTATTACGAGGAAAGCGCGGGCGGCACGGTTGCCGTGCTCGAACAGGGCCCCGACACGCAGCGTTTCCGGCGGCTCTATATCCAGGGCGTGTCGAATTCGGGCGACGCGATGACGTCGCTGCGGTACATGCGTCTTCAGGCGCTGCTGCCACTTATCGTGCATGACGGCACGCCGCGCTCGGCGCTGGTGATCGGGCTGGGCACGGGCATCACGGGCGGCGCGTTGCTCGCGTGGCCGGGGCTGGAAAAACGCGTGATCGCGGAATTGCTGCCCGCCGTGGTGCGCGCGTCGCCGGCCTTCGCGGGCAATCATGGCGTGAGTGCCGATCCGCGCGTGACGATCCGTACCGTGGACGGGCGGCGAGAACTGCTGTCGCGTGACGAACGCTACGACCTCGTGACGCTGGAACCGCCGCCGCCGTCGGCTGCGGGTGTCGTCAACCTGTACTCGACCGACTTCTACCGGCTCGCGGCAGCGCGATTGAATCGACATGGAATCGTCGCGCAATGGTTGCCGCTCGCGACGCAGAACGAACAGGAGACCCGTTCGCTGATCCAGAGTTTCGTGCAGGCGTTCCCCTATGCGGCGCTCTGGACCACGGAGTTCCACGAGATGATGCTGGTCGGTTCGCTGCAACCGTTGGCGCTCGATGTGCCGCGTATCCGTCAGCGCTTCGCGCAACCCGAGGTCGCGCGGGCGCTGAACGAAGTCGGCATTGCTTCGCCGGAAGCGTTGCTGTCGACGTGGATTGCGGACCGTCCGGCGCTCGCTTACTACGCCGCCGATGCCCGTCCCGTCACCGACGACGATCCGCGTATCGACTACGCGCCGTGGGTCGATCGCACCGAGTTTCCTTCGACGCTCGTGCATCTGCTCGCGTTGCAGATGGAGCCGCCGCTCGCGAATGCGGATGCGGGGTTCGGTGCCACGCTGCGCGATGAGCGCAACACGTTGCACGCGTTCTATCGGGCCGGTCTCGACGCGTATCGCGGCGAACGCAATGCGTGGGTGCAGGACATCCGCGCGGTGCTGAATGCCGATCCGATGAACCCGTATTACCGCTGGGTGCTCGGCGCGGGAAGCTGATTACGCGTGTTGACGGCGGATTGAACTTGGTGGACGCGGTTCAATCCGATGTCACGCGCGTGGCTGAACCCATTGGCTTCGCCACGCAGGGGCGTCGAACGGGTCCGAAAAGTACTGGGTCTCGTGAACCACCTTGCCGTTGCGAAACGTCATGATGCTGACCGTGTACGCGACGCGTCCGTTGTAGGAGATCGCGTATTCCGTGATCCAGAGATCGCCTTCGCCCTGAATGCGCCGGACATCGAAACCGGACGGATGCCCCGGATGATGCCCGCGCAATGCGCGCAAATTCGCGCGCCCCAAGATTCGCTCGCCGGACTGCGGATATTCGCAGATGGCATCGTCGGCGTAGATGTCGTGTTCCGCGTCGAGATCGCCGGCCGCCGACGCGTGCCAGTGCGCGTCCAGTGCTTCGCGGATATTGTCCTGCTGCATGGTGTGCCTCCAGACATCGGATTCCCGGCTACGCTAACGCCGACCGGTTGCGTGTGCAGTGGGAAGTATGGCACTCGCGCGCCCGTTACGCGTTGCAGTTGACGACGATTGATCCGCGTTTTTGCCCGTCGATACCCGTCGACTAAGCCGACGGCGCACGGTCTCCAACCTCCAGATTCATCAACGCCGAGCTGATGGACTTGCCATGCGCGTCGAGCGCCAGCGAGCGCGTCACACCGCCGCCGAGCGCCTGTCCAAGCACGAAATTGAATGCGGCAAGTGCCGGTAATTCGTAGCGCACGACGTCTCCACGGACGACGTCGCCCAGATGGGCCTTCACACGCTCGGCGGTGACTTCGTCTCGCAGGAACGCGTAGTCGAGCGGGTCATGGCAAATCACCGATACGTTCAGCGTGTTGCCCTTGTCACCGGTTCGGGAATGGGCCAGGTGTCGCAGCTTCATGTCATGCCTCCACGAATTCGAATCTCGGATTGACGTCTGTTCGAGGCAGCAGAACGGACTGTACCGCCACCACTTCGCGCGTCGTTTTGCTTGCGCCGCCGCCGCCCGCAGGGCCATTCGTATACAAGGTTTCGACTTCGTTGCCGATCCGGACCGCTTCGGCGGCCGAGCGTGTTCGTGCGGATACGCGGGCCCGCACTTCGTACGGTGCGTAGCCGTCGGCGGCGGTCTCGCCGTGCAGCGAATTGACGCCGATCAGATCGAAGCGCAGTTCGTCGGTTGCGACGCCGGTCAGTGCCAGCCTTTCCTTCACGATATCGAGCGCGAGTCGTGCCCGTTCGACCGCACCGGGACCGCCATACGAAATCTGGCCTTCGCCGATATATCCGTCCACGTAAGCCACCGAAACCTTCAGCGTGTCCGTGCGCGGCGTTCCCCGGCCGCCGGTCACGCGAACCCGGTCGGGCGCTTGCTGATGCACGCTGACGTTGGTGAAATCCGCAACGACATCGGGCTGAAGATAGCGACCCGGATCGTGGATTTCGTAGAGCAGTTGCTCCTTGCAGGTCGCTTCGGTCACGCGCCCGCCCGCATGCGCCACTTTGGTAATCACGACGGAACCGTCCGCGTCGACTTCGCCGATCGGGAAGCCGAGCCGCGCGAGGTTCGGCACGTCCTTGAAACCGGGATCGGCGAAGTAGCCGCCCGTCACCTGGCCCGCGCATTCCAGCAGATGCCCGACCACGGTTGCCTGGCCCAACGTGTTCCAGTCGTCGGCGTGCCAGCCGAACGCGTGGATCAGCGGTGCCGTGAACAGCGACGGGTCGGCGACGCGTCCGGTCAACACGACGTCCGCTCCGGCGGCCAGCGCCGCGACAATCGACGACGCGCCCAGATACGCGTTCGCCGATACGATCTGCGCGTCGTAGGACGCGACCGCGTCTCCGGACTCCTCGAAATGAAAATCGCCTCGACGCACGATATCGAGAACGTCGTCGCCGGTGACGGCCGCGATCTTCAGACCGTCGAGTCCGAGTTCGCGCGCGATGTCTGCGGTCTTGCGTGCGGCCGCGAGCGGATTGGCCGCGCCCATGTTGGAAATGATCCGCACACGATTGCGCACGGCAACCGGCAATACAGCCCGCATGCGCGCCTCCAGCAGCGGGTCGTACCCAAGCGACGGATCCTTGCGGCGGGCCTGCTGGGCGAGCGCAATGGTCCGCTCGGCGAGGCATTCGAACACGAGGTAATCGAGGTTGCCGTGTTCGGCCAGTTCGACGGCGGGCTCGATACGATCGCCGGAATATCCCGCGCCGGAACCGATTCGCACGCGGCGTGGAGCTTGAGTGGGTTGCATACGGGTACCGCCTGTTTGCCGAGACTTATAACGGGAAAATGCCCAGCACCACGCACGCAAGCGTCATGACGATCGACGCCGCGAACAGGAACGGGAAGGTGAATTTCTGATGGTCGGCGAGATCGATGCCGCACAAACCGACCACGAGGAAGGTCGCGGGCGTGAGCGGGCTCACCGGGAAGCCCGTGGTCATCTGGCCGAGCAGCGCAGCCTGCCCGACGTGGACCGCGGGCACGCCGAGTTGTCCGGCGACTTCCGCGACCACCGGCAACACGCCGAAGTAAAACGAGTCCGGATCGAACAGCATGCTCAGCGGCATCGAAACCAGGCCGAGCGCGACGGGGATATGGCTGGCCATCGCTTGCGGCACGAAGCCGACGGCGGCCTGCGCCATCGCTCTGAGCATGCCGCTGCCCTGCATCACGCCGGTAAACACACCGGCGGCGAGGAGAATGCCCGCCATCATCAACGCGGCCCGTGCGTGCGCATCGATGCGTTTGCGCTGCATCTCGACGTTCGGATAGTTGACCAGCAGCGCCACGCACAGTCCCACCATGAACATGATGGCGGGCGGAATCTTCTCGCCCATCAGCACCATCGTGCCGAGCACGATCAACGTCAGGACGATGTTGAACCAGAAGAGTTCCGGACGGCGCAGCGCCTGTTCGTCGGCGGTGAGTTCGCGCTTCGGCATCGGGATCGCGCCGTCGGCGCGGCTGTAGCCGAGTCGCTTTTCTTCGCGCCGGCCAAGCCAGAATGCGACGCCGAATACGAACACGAGTCCGACGATCTGCACCGGAATCAGCGGATTGAACAGCGCCGAGATCGGCAGATGGAGCGACGCGGACGCGCGGATCATCGGCCCGGTCCACGGTAGAAAGTTGATGCCGGCCGCCATCGACACCGCTGCGGCGAGCACCTTGCGGTCCATCTTCAGGCGATCGTAGAGCGGCAGCATGGCCGGAATCGTCACGAGAAAGCAGACTGCGCCCGAGCCGTCCAGATGGATCAGCAGCGCCAGCAGGGTGGTGCCGAGCACGATTCGCGTCGGCTTCGTGCCGACCGCACGCAGGATCCGGTCGATGATGGGATCGAGCGTGCCCGCGTCGGTGATGGTCCCGAAGTACAGGATCGCGAACACGAACATGCCGACCACGGGCGCGAGGCTTTTCAGGCCGTCGATGACGAACTTGCTGGTTTGCAGGCCGAACCCGCCGATCAACGACGCCGCGATCGGCACGATGATCAGCGCGACCAGTGGCGACATGCGTTTCGACAGGATTGCCGCCAGCAAAACGATGATGGTTGCCAGCCCCAATAAAGGAAGCATGAGCGTGTCTCCAAACTTGTTTTTTAGTGGGGTTCAGCGTACTTTCAGGTCGTTCATTAATCAATTGAAATGATTTGATCGAACCAATCACAATTCATAATGGATCTGAACCTTCGAGACATTCGCGCTTTCATTGCGGTCGCCCATGCGGCGAGTTTCACCCGTGCGGCCACCCGCCTGAACCTGTCACAGCCTGCGTTGACGGTGCAGATCCGCCGTCTGGAGGAAACGGTCGGCGTGCGTCTGCTGGATCGCAACAGCCGCAACGTCACGTTGACAGCGGCGGGCCGGGAGTTGTTGCCGGTCTTGCAGAAGTCGCTGTTCGACATGGAGCACGTGCTGGTCGATGCCCGTGCGTTGGGTGACGGTGAGAGCGGAACGGTGAGGATCGCGTGTCTGCCGACGTTTGCCGCGAGCGCGCTGCCGCAGTTGATCCAGCAACTGAAGGCCGACGTGCCGCGCGCGCGCTTTCATATCCGCGATGTCGTCGCCAGCATGGTCAACCGGCTGGTGCGCGATGAAGAGGTGGATATCGGTCTGACCGGCGGCGATGTATCCGATCCGTCGTTCGAGGTGCTGCATGCCGGCGTGGACCGTCTGGTCGCCGTTTGCCCGAAGACCCATCCGCTTGCGCGCAGACGGCGTATCGGCGCGAAAGAGCTGGCTGCGTTGCCGCTCGTCCTGACGGCGCAGGGGACAAGCGTGCGCGCGGTTGTCGATGCGGCGTTCGCGGATGCGGGTTATGCGCCGGACATCGCGTGCGAGCCGACTTACATGATGACTGCGGTCGCGATGGTGCGCGGCGGGCTCGGCGTGACCATCCTGCCGGGCTCCGCGCGCGAGGTTCGGGCCGAGCCGGGACTCGTGGTCCGCCCGATCGCCGACGACGCGTTCGTCCGACCGATCGCGTTGATCAAGAAGCGGGGCCGCACCTTACCTCGCGTGACGGAAAAGTTCGTGGTGGCGCTCAGCGCGGAGATCGCCGCGAGTTCGGGAGGCGAACAGGATTGACGGTTGTT
Source organism: Paraburkholderia sp. (assembly GCF_028283785.1). Lineage (GTDB taxonomy): Bacteria > Pseudomonadota > Gammaproteobacteria > Burkholderiales > Burkholderiaceae > Paraburkholderia. Next base: position 267,225 of record NZ_JAPWKB010000008.1, read on the forward strand.
GCGCGCCTGGCGGGCCGTCAGCTTTCAAACGCCTCCGCCGTTGCGGCCCTTACCGCATCGACAAAGTATTCGGTGGGAAGTGACATCCGATCGCTTTTTCGCAGCACGAGTCCCACCGGCGGCATTTCGAGGTCCGACTGGGTCTGCACGATACGCAGTGCGTCGAGCTGAGAAAACTCGGCCGCGATCGGCGCGGGCAAATAAGCCAAAAGATCGGACGAGCGCAGCAGCGCGAGATTCGCCATGACAGAGACCGACTCGACAGCAGGCTGGGGCATTGGCAGCCGGTGTGTCGCGAAGAAGCGATTGATGGATTCACGCATCGGGGCGCCGCGTGCAGGCAGTATCCATTCCGCTGCGGCAAGCGCATGAACGTCCACGGGCGTCGTGTCGAGGATGGGATGGCCGACCCTCGCAACCACCGTTACTTTTTCTTCATACAGACTCTCGCGAGTGAGCTTCGGGGACGACGTGGCTTCGGAGAGACGGGATAGCACGCAGTCGACCGTACCGTTCAGAAGCGCATCGATGAGCCACGAAATCGAACCTTCCTGAATCTCGATCGCAACCCGCGGCGCACGTTGCCGCATACGGGCAATCGCAGCCCGCAGAATGGTCGGTGCCGCCACAGCCGCAAATCCGACTCTCACCCGGCCCGAGACGCCTTGGGTCACTTCTTCGACGTCGGCTTTCATCTGCTGAACTTCACCGAGCATCAGACGAGCGCGGTCGATGAGCAATCGTCCCGCAGCGGTGGGCGCGAGGCCGCTGGCTTCCCGCAAGAAAATCGGCGTTTCAAACAGCGCTTCCAGCTCCTGGAGCATCTTGCTCGCGCCCGGTTGACTCATCCCTAGCCGGGCGGCTGCCTTATGAATGGTGCCTTCTTCAGCGAGGACCAGAAGCATCTCCATGTGCTTGACCCGCAGCCTTGCGTTCAGATGCTTCACGTTCACCATACCAGGTTCCTATAACACCGGGTTATCGCCCGATGAGAATTGAATATTTTTGTGATTTCGCGCGGCCGGTAGATTTGCGTTGTCCCAAATCACCAAGAGAATACATCGATGAAAAACATTGCGAAGCTCGCATCTGCCGTGGTCGTTGCAGGGCTTCTGACGACGTCGGCATTCGGTCAGTCGATGAAAGTGACGTTGCTCGGTACGGGCACTCCCATTCTGAACATCAACCGTTTCGGCATCAGCATGCTGGTCGAGGCCGGTCATCAGCATCTGCTGTTCGATGCCGGACGCGGAGTCGCGATGCGCTTGCATCAGGCCAAGGTGCCACTGCGCGACGTTGACGCAGTCTTCGTGAGTCTGATGAACTCGGACCACGTGACGGGCCTCGCCGACCTGTATGCATCCGCGCCGCACCCCACGGATGACGGTCGGCGGACAGCGCCATTCGTGATGTACGGCCCCGATGGCATCGAGAATGTTGCTGCGGGACTTCAACTGATGTTGAAAGACAATAATCGCCTGCGTCTGCTCGCACACGAGACCAACCCCGGGGCAATCGGCATTCAGGCACACACGATCGAACCCGGTGTGGTCTACGACAAAGATGGTGTGAAGGTCAGTGCATTTCTGATTCAGCACGGCGTGACCGAGCCTGATTACGGATATCGGGTCGAGTACAAAGGCCATACCGTCGTCATCACCGACGACTGCACGTACTCCGACAATCTGACGAAGAACGCTAAAGGCGCAGACCTGATGGTTCAGAGCGTTGCTATTGCCAGCAGAGCACTTGAGAAGGTGGATATGGACTACGCCAATCACTTCTATAGCTATCTGGCAAACCCCGACACCGTCGGCAAGATTCTCAGCGAATCGAAGCCGAAGCTTGCAGTGCTCGCGCACATCTCCCTATACAGCCGTCACGGCATTCAGCGCGCCAGCATGGATGAGTTGCGTAGCCGTATCGCCGAACACTACGACGGACCGTTCGTCATCGGCGATGACTTGATGTCGTTCGTGATCGATGACAGCGGTGTGCATCAGCAGCCATACAACGCCGACGTCAAATTCCAGGAGCCGGGCTAAGCCATCGCGTTGATCTGACGTTCCCAAGGAATTCGAAAATGAACACAATATTGAAGTGCTGTTCCACGGCCGCAATCGTCTCGCTCGGTCTCTCGCTCGTACAGTCAAGCTACGCGCAATCGTCCGTGACGCTGTACGGTGTGGTCGATGCGGGCATCAACTATTCGTCGAATACCCAGACCGGCCTTGGCGCCAGCGGCAAGCCGGTGGGGCATCGTCAAACCTACATGGCCGACGGTCTCAATGGCGGAAAGATGGGGAGCCGTTGGGGCATTCGCGGGAGCGAAGATCTCGGGGCCGGCATGCGCGCTGTCTTCACGCTCGAGAATGGATTCGCGGTAAACAGCGGCGCGTTTGCGCAAGGTGGCGCGGAATTCGGACGGCAGGCGTGGGTCGGGCTGGCAAGTGACACAGCCGGCACGGTGACGTTGGGCCGGCAATATGAGTTCACGACCGAATATGTCGGCGTGCTGTCGGCCGTGACGTCGTTTGGCGGCGAGTTCTCCACTCACCCGGGTAATGTCGATGGCCTGCTGAACGTCCGCAGGACCAACAACGCGATCAAATACGAAAGTGTCGACATGCGCGGGCTGAGGTTTGGCGCGATTGTGGGATTGGGCGGCAAGGCAGGGTCGGTGTCGGCGGATTCCGTGTTTGGCGGCGGAATACGCTATACCGGTGGGGCGTTCAAGGGCGCCGTCAGTTACATGAATGCGCGCAACCCGAACATTTCCGTCTTCGGGATCAACCCCAACGCAGGCGGTGTGACCACGAACAACGTTGGATCCGCGGGTTCGGCGACGTCGGCGCAGACTGCCCCGATCATCTCCGGCTTCGCGTCCGCTCACACAATGGAAGAGATTGCGGCGGCCGGCACCTATTCGTTCGGTGCGGAACAGGTCGGGGCGGTCTTCACGCGGACGTCGTTCGAGCAGCTTGGCGATACCGGCGGATCAGGTCCGAACCCGCTTCATCTTCAGGGGAGTGCTCATGTCAGCAACGCTGAAGTCAACCTGCTGCACCACTTCAGCCCGTTTCTGACGGCAGGTGTTGCCTATGACTATGAGTGGGTGTCGGACGTGGGCAGTCTCGGCGCCTCTCACTATCACCAGGTCTCGCTCGGCTGCGACTACGCGCTCAGCAAACACACCGACGTGTACGCGCTCGGCGCATGGGAGCAGGCAGCCGGCACGAACTCGCTCGGCAAGGCAGCGGTTGCACAAATCGGCTATATGAGTCCGTCGGCGACGAACCATCAGATCGCGCTGACGGCGGGTATTGCGCACAGATTCTAAGCTTGTGCGTTTCCGCCTCCAACGCGGCGCGCATTTTTTCCGGCGGTCTTCAACCGTCGTCGGGACCGCATCGCCAGCTGATCTTCTGCATGGACTTGCCGGACTTGATGCGCACTGGCCAACAGCCGAATTTTGTTCTTGCTAAGCTGCGGGCATGTTGCTGCCTGTCTCGCGTGCGGGACAGGCGCAAAAAGGTGTAACGCTGAGGATTAAATGCTTGCAATGAAAGGACGTCTGGGATTTTTCGCGGAAGGGCGATTAATCACCTTTACCCTGATCGCACAGGGTCGGGCCATCGCGTGCGCGGTCACTCGCGATGCGCTGGAGCGCCATATTCTGTTCAGGCGAGAGCCCGACGACTCGATGCTTGTGAAGGCGTTTGAAAACGCGCGCAAACGGATACTGGCGGTCGCAGAGGAAAAGTTGCATTCGCTCCGAGGCGCACGTGTTCTCGTGACGGCGGCTGATCTGGGGAACCTGTAGGCGGGTTTGTGTTAGCGAGAACGGGCCGCTCGAACCGGTCTGTTCGACGCGTCGTGCGACAAGATCCGCGATGAGGGGCTGGTGCGCAACCGCAGGACTCGCTGATGCGAATATCCGGCGTTTCTCAGCGTCGTATCAGGGAATCAACTAAAGTCACCAATTCCTTGTCAAGACGCCGAAAATCGGTGCCATTTTTTGCTGACTTCCGCCTTTATTTCGAAGCCCTCCTTGAAGGCGTGTTCCCAGCTATAGGACTTGCTCTATTCACCGGGATCGGTGACGACCACCGGATTTCCGCGCTCATCGTCAAACAGATAGTGTATGAGCGACGTGCTCTTTCCCGGCGCGGAGCACAGAAAGACGTAACGTCGAAGCAAAGTGAGATCCTGATTTTTCGTCATGTCGATATAGATAGGTCGGCCTGAAGGAGAAACAGCTATAGCCACTTACGCAAGAGTCGCCGTCCAGAGTGCCCATTGCGAATTGCTCACCTATTCCGTCGATATGAATTTACGCGCGAAGGTCCGCTTCTCCAAGGCGGAGTCGACGTTCCACTTCCATGTCTGCGTTTTCCCCGCCGGCCGCGCGCCCGTAATTGCTCACGCTAAGTGTTGCTGCCAGATCACGGATCTTTATTAGGCAAACAGTGTGCGCATGACAATGAACCGGGCGTCCGCACGATGCTTAACCGCCGCTGCGCGAACTTACGTGACAGTGTGATGAAGGCATCTATTGGGTCAACGATCGAGCCGCTTGCTACGGATGTCGACAGTAAGGTTCAACGGCGCCTGCTTTTGCTGCCGACGTTGCGGCATTTGCTAGGCATATATCTGCGTGAGCATGACAAATCGGCGCGGGATGCGCCGGCGGGGACGTTGCCTTCTTAGGGTTTGAGGCGGGTGCGTTGCAAATCGCCTTGCCTATTCAAACGCGCTCGCAAGCGCACTCGGATTTCAACCGATGCCAGTACAAGCCATGACCGGACTCAAATTCAGTATGCGATGGCATCGCTTACCCTCGTTCTCACGGCAGCTAAAAATCATTTGTCTTCGGGCGGAGGCGCGGAGCTAAGCGACCTCGCACGACCGCCCTGTCAGCTAGTCACCAGTTTTCGCCACGGCAGCTCCAGCAATGTGATGCCGTGCCAACGATGTCTCAACAAAGCCCGAAGTTTTCATATCTTCGACAAATTGCGATAGATACGCCGCTGCGTCCTCGCCTTTCGCCTTCGGCACGCCCATCGCCTGACGGATCACCATAAAACGCTGGTCCAGCAGACGCAATCCACCGGCGTTGGCGGCGTCTTTTTCAAGCTGTTGCCTGACGCCAGCGGCGACATCCAAATGTTGATCCAGAAAGCCCTGCACGACGGCAGGCGACGTTGGAATCCGCACAATCGTCGCGTGGTGTAACTCACGCGTCAGGAACAGATCGTATGCGCTGTTTTTGCCGACAGCGACGGTCACGCCCGGTCGATCAACCTGTTCGTCGGTCTTGATAGGAGAATCGTTGCGCACCAGATAGAAGCCTTCGATCAGCACATACGGTTTTGTAAAGCTGATTTCCGCACCGCGTTTCGGATCGACGGCGAAAAACCCGATATCCGCCTTGTCATGATTTACATTTTCAACCGATGCGCCCGCTGACTTCACCACGACGAGTTGCAGCGGCACACCGAGCCGCTTCGCGAGTTCGGTCGTGAGATCGACCGATACTCCGGCAGGTTTGCCGGTGAGAGGGTCGAGACTCGCGAGGACCGGATTGCCGAGATTGATCGACGCACGCAAAGTACCGCTCGGCGCGAAGATTTTCGCCATCGATGCACGCGATGTGCCGACGGTCTGGGACTGTGCCTGTGAAGCGGCGTCCACTGGCATGGCCGCCGCGCACGCGATAGACGCGGTTAGCGCCGCGGACGCTCCTGCACTGGCGAATGCGAGCGCGCTCGTCAGCTTGGCAATGCGCGCGAGTTGTCTGGTTGAGAGTCTGGTCATCTTCGAATCGCCTTAATCGTCGAGCCGCACAGCACTATGCAAGCGCTCGTCGAAAGGACTGCCCAGCAGCGGTTGCAGCGCCGTACGCATCTGCCGGACATACGGCTCGTCGACGAACTGACGGTACGCTGCCGGTGAACGCATGACTTCGACCAGCGTGAAATGATTCGTCGCGCCGCTTTGCTGCAATATCTCTATATGAAGCACGGCCGGGTCGTGCGCCGCGTGTTTCGCGTACGAAGCCAGAAGCGGTAACGCGACTTTCACTTGTGGGGGTTCGATATCGACGTGAACCACGGCATACACCGGCGCCTCCAGAGCGTTGGGATTCGCTGGCTGGCTTGCCGCTTGAGCATCAAACGAAAACGCTGCTGCGCTCGCGGCCATGATCGCCGACATGACGCGTGTGTGATTTTTTAGCATGCGAGATATTGTGATTAATCGGTCGTGCGGAAGTCGGTCATGCCACGCAACAGCGCTGCGTGAAAGGAATCCGGTTCCTGCATTTGAGGTGCGTGGCCGGCAGAGGGAAATTCGATCAGCGTAACGTGCGGAATCATCGACGCGGCATGATGGGCCAGTTCGGGATAATTGCCGAGCGAAGAGCGAAGCGCTGGTGGCGCAAATTCCTTACCAATCGCCGTGGTGTCCTTGTCGCCGATCATCAGCAACGTTGGCGGCTTCAATTTCGACAGTTCGTAGTAGACCGGCTGCGTCAGGATCATGTCGTAGAGCAGGGCGGAATCCCACGCCACCAGATTGCGTTGTGGACCGCGGTACATGCCCGCGAGCATTTGCACCGAAGGCTCGTAATCGGCACGCCATTGACCTGCGAAATAGGTGTTCTTTTCGTAAGTACGAATGCGATCCGCCGATGTGTGCAATTCGCGCTCGTACCATTGATCGACGGAAACCGGCGGCACGCCTTTGGCTCTCCAGTCTTCGAGTCCAATCGGGTCGACCAGCACGAGTTGTTCCGTCTGCTGCGGATAGGTCAGTGCATAGCGAAGGCCGAGCATTCCGCCTGTCGAATGACCGATCATCGTCGCTTTCTGAATGCCGAGCGATAGCAGCAGGTCGTTCGTATTGCGCGCAAGTTGTTGGAAGGTGAACTGGTAGTTCTCAGGCTTGCTCGATTTGCAGAAGCCGATCTGGTCGACTGCGATCACGCGATAACCGGCCTTACTCAACACGCTAATGGTTGGAGCCCAGGTTGCCGCGCAGTAGTTCTTTCCATGCAGCAACACGGCAGTGCGGCCGTTGGCTGTTTTCGGATCGGGCGCGACGTCCATATACGCCATCTGCAAGTCTTGGCGCTGCGAGTGAAACTTGAAGTAAGAAACCGGATAAGGATAGTCGAAGCCCTGAAGTTCGGCGCCGTAGATGGGCCCGTCGGGCGCAACATCGTCAACAGCGCTTTGCGCGAAAGCGGACGTGGCCGGCAGCGCAGACGACAGCAATAGCGTCGCGGTCGTGATGATCAAAGCGAGGGGGCGTGACTTTTTCATTGACGATAGAAATGAGAGCGACGGTGCGTGATCGACTGTGCGAACCAGTAAATTCAACGAGCATCGTTCGATCACGCCCGATTTTTTCACATCAACTCAAATTTGATAATGACTGTAGACTTTGAATCACCTTCAACAAATATGGAAAGATTGTGGAAAGTCTCGCCGACATCCGGTTGTTTGTTGAGGCCGCGAATCTTGGCGGCCTGTCGGCGGCCGGTCGCAAGCTGAACCTGTCGCCTGCGGCTGCAAGCGCGCGGCTGACGCGGCTTGAGGCAAACCTTGGGATCAGGCTATTCGAGCGGACCACGCGCAAACTGCGTCTCACGGAAGAAGGCCAAACCTATCTGGAGCATTGCGAAATTGCCGTGCAGGCGCTTGAAGACGCTCATGCTGCTTTGCAGGCTGGCCGAAGCGTCGTGCGCGGACGCGTTCGGATTTCGGCGACCTCTGATTTTGGCCGTCATGTTCTAAAGGGGTGGCTGGACGAATTCAACGTCATGTATCCGGAGGTCGTTCTATCCGTCGTGTTGACCGACTCGGTGTTGAATCTGCTCCACGACGAAATAGATCTGGCGATTCGTTTCGGCACTGCGGAAGACAGTTCTTTTGTTGCGCGGCCCCTGGCGCCGAACCGGCGTGTGATGTGTGCATCGCCTGAGTATTTCGCCTCGCACGGTAAGCCCGCTCATCCGCGTGACCTCGCAGGTTTCGATTTCATCGTGCTTGGCACCGGCGCTTCGGCGGCAGGTGAATGGCGCTTCAGTCGGAACGGCGCGACTGAGTTATTCTCGGTGCCCAGAGCGCGTGCACGCGAGACCAACGATGGCGCGCTCGCGCGCGAATGGGCGCTCGCCGGCTACGGTCTCGCAATGAAATCGATCTGGGATATCAGCGCTGATCTGAGTGCCGGGCGACTGGTTATCGCGTTACCGGAGTGGACCACCCCCCAGGTGCCGGTGTATGCGTTTTATCAGCGCAGCCGGTTCATGGCGCCACGCGTGCGGGTGCTCCTGGATTTTCTGGCGGAGCGCTTCGCGAGCGCTGAGACGGAAATTGCGCCGCTGCTGGGGATGTAGCGTAGTAATGCAGATTTACTGGGATGCACTCGACTCCCCTTTGAGGGAGCTCGACACATTTCAGTAGTTCATGACGCACGATCTCGCGAGGTAGGATTGGGCCCCATGCTTTGCCGCCGCACTTCTTGCGTTCGTGCACGCCGACCTAAATGCCCGGTTAGGGCAGGTAGCACGATGATCTCTGCTTTTGCCGTAACGAAGTACAGCGACAACGTCTTCATTCCAGTCTGTTGAGCCATTCATCAAACAGGATTCGCGCTTGCAATTCGAGGCAGTAAGCATGGTCCGCGGTAGCCTGTCTTAGGCCGCTCGCACTCTGTCCCTGCGTCGAACCAATTTCCAACGCGTGCCCAACCAGCCAGCGGTCAAAGCCACGCGCGCGGACCTCAGGATGAAACTGGAGGCCTAGTACGTTGGGTCCGAAGCTGAATGCCTGATTGACATAAGAATCATTCGAGGCAAGCAAAGACGCTCCCTCTGGGAGGTTGAACGTGTCGCCGTGCCAGTGAAGGACGTGACAGTCGTTTGATGTGAGATGTCGAAGCGGCGAACTCATACCTTCTTCGGAGAGGGTGATTTTCCCCCAGCCCAACTCGCGGGTGCCCCCCGCGTAGACTTTTGCACCTAGAGCAGACGCGATTAACTGGGCGCCAAGGCAGATACCGAGTGTCGGCAACTTAGCGGCAATGCGCTTTGCGAGCAGTGACCTCAGGTTCGCAAGCCACGGATAGTCTTCCTCTTCGTATGCACCAATGGGACCGCCCAGTATGACAAGCAGGTCCGGGCCATCGGAGCTGATCGATGAGAGATCGTCCAGGCCAGCGTCAAGGTACGTCACCTCAGCTCCTCGTTCCTCAAGCACCCCTTCAAGGGTTCCGAGGTCTTCAAAATGTACGTGCCGCACAGCGACGACTCGTTGCAGAAAAACAGAACTTGCGAACATATTGGGTGAGAAAGAAATCAGCGGATAGCAAAAGACCCGGCCCGCAGCCATCGGATGGATGCGGGCTCTCTCAGGTCAATACATGGGTAGGTCGATGCAGGCTGCGCGCTTAGGCGAAATATTTGTCCTCGAGCAGCATGTCTTCGAAGAAGGCACCATAGCTCAGTTTCGGATGGCGGATGTGAATCTCCAATACCCACAGCAGTCGCGATGGGCAGAAATCGACGTCTGCCATCGGGCCTTCGTAGACCGCGGCGTGAGGGAAGTCGGACACACGATGACCTGAGAGGTCCATATTCAATTCCCAACCGAGCGCTTGTGCCTGCTCGACTGCAAACTCGTACAGAACCTTTCCGGTGCTTCCGTCACTCAGCCATTTCTTTCGAACGATATGGAAGAGCTTGCGTGCGTCTTCTGCACATCGAGCCATATCGGCGTCGCTACCGAACACGAATGTATCGCCGCCGTCACCTTCCAACTTTTCAAAGACGGGGCCGATGTCCACGAACATGATGTCGTTTTCCTTGAGGACCACGCCGGGGTCAGAGTCCGCGCCAAACGTCTTTGTCGTGTTCGACCCGAACCGGACGTAGACGTCGTGCCAGCCGCGAAGCATCCTGTTTGCCGCCAGGATTTCTTTCGCGATTTCCACAGCATCCTCTTCGATCATACCCGGCTCGCAGCGAGCAGCAATCTCGTGAATGATGTTGCGAGTTTTTTGTCGAACCATCAGCATCGGTTCCTCTGAAAATTCGGAACCGACCTGCTCCAGTTGTACCTGTTCGAGTACTGCGCTCATACAGAAAACTCCTTCGTTGTGGGGTTGTAAGACGACAGACGGACTGCCAATCCGTCAAGGTCCTGGGTGACGCGAATCTGACAGCTGAGCCGGCTCAATGGTCCTGTGTCTGGCAGACAGGAGAGAAGGTTACGTTCCGTGCGCGAGCAGGGCGGCACTCGCTCTGACCAGTCTGCGTCCAACTCTACGAGGCAAGTGCCGCACGACGCCTTTCCTCCACAAACGGACATGACGGGGATAGCTGCTACTTTGAGCGTTCGAAGTAAGGTCTCTCCGGCTGGCGCGTGCAGACACTGCCCGTTGATAAACAGACGGACCGCGCTTTTCGCTTCGGAATCAGGTCCCGTCTCCGCGGCGTCGCTTCCATCCTTAGCGGGCACGAATGCATCAGATGCGAAACTGGCAACCGGAATTTCCGTTCCGGTGACGAATCGCGCGAATGCATCGTCAGTCATCCGGGCATTGCCGCAAGCAAGAACATGCGTGTTCGCTGGGTCGCCTATTTCCCGCGCTGCCAGATCCTGAACGTAGCCGCTTCCGAGCTCTGACAGCACCGGTACGAAGCGGAAGTGCTGAAATTGTGCGGTCCAGTCGCCGACCACATGCCGTGCATAAAAATCGTCTTCGTTGCGCATTCCCCAATAAAGCGTGATGGGGCGCATGGCATTGCCGGCGAGGACGGATTCCAGCATCGCCAGAAAAGGCGCAATGCCTGTCCCCGTTGCAAGCATGACGACCGGCCCGGCACCCTCTGGGAAGGCAAATGCGCCCAGCGGTCCGGTAATGTCGAATTCATCACCAATGCGTGACTCGTTCATCATGACGTCGGAGAACGAGCCTCCCGGCCATCGGCGTACGTGTAACGCAATCCGGTTGTCGCTGGATGGAGCACGAGCCATGGAGTAGCAACGTGGCTCCCGACCAGTGCGAGCAATCGAGATGTACTGCCCTGGCCGATAATTCAGACTTTTGTGCGGGCTGAGGATGACCTCCCGCACGTCGCGTGATAGCCACTGGCTAGAATGCAAGGTTGCACGCATCGTCATTGCTCACCGAGCTTGAATTGCGCGTGTGTGCGTTCGAGTTCGGCGCGAATCGATGTCGATACATCGGGTTTGCGTTTGTGCAGGGAACTCAGCCACAGACCACCAATCACGAGGTAAGCGAGGTACGCGTACGGAAAGTACTTGATTGGCGCCGGCGGTACAGGGTAGACAGAGCCGATGGCGGGAATCAGGAGCAGAAGCAGGGAGCATCCACACAGCACCCAGTCACGGGCTCTGAGTTCACCCAGCTTCTTGAGATAGAAGGGGGCGCTCAAAGTGATGAGTACATACGGCACAAGGAAGCCGAAGGCCGCCATGGTTCCTGCCCAGTTGAAGATGTCGAGTGACACCTGGTGGGCGAAGACGAGGACGGTCGGTACGATGAACGCGATTGCAGCCATGATGGAGACTGCGACATGCGGAGTCGCGTTTTTGCTGTGCGTTTCTGCGATTGCTCCGTGGAAGATGCCGTGGCGGCCCATCGCGAAAATGACGCGCGACCCGGCATTGATGCACGACAGACACAAGGCGAAGAAGCTGACCATAGCGCCCACGGACAGCGGAATCTGGAGCAGGCCAACGTGAGCCATTTCCGCCATTACGTTAAGCGGCGCGTCGATCTGGTCCAGCGTCTGATGATATCCACGTGTCCCGATGACCATCGCGTAGGTCACGAAGACGAAGAAAGCGCCAGAAATAATCAGACTCCAGATTACCGCGCGCGGAATATTTCGCAGCGGATTCTTGGCTTCATCACCGAATGCTGTGGCGCACTCGAATCCAACGAGACTGAAGATTGCGACGACGACGCCTAGCCCAACATTGGACCAGGGAAGTTTCGATACGTTGAACTGGGCGGTGTCAATTGCGAAGTGATGCTCGGAGAGCACGATGACCGACAGGACCAGAATCAGGAGCATCGAGACACCCTCGAGCACGAGCATCAGCATCGCCGAGAGCTGGACGTTTTTCCATGCGAGGTAGAAGGCAGCGCCGGCGCAAATCGCAAAGAGAACGACTGTCGGCACGCTGAGCCCGACCATATCGAGCAGCTTGCCGGCAAAAATCGAGAATCCGGTGATGCCCGCCATCGAGATACCGAGGTAGGCCCAGATGAGTGACCAGCCGCCAAGGCCGCCAGACGTGAGACCGAGGCCGCGACAGATGTAGCTGTACATCGAGCCCGACGAGGTCGAACGCTTAGCGAACTGGTTCAGATTAAAAGAGACGAACAGCAGCATCACTGTTCCGAGAGCGTACGAAAGCCAACTCCACTCTCCGGTGTTGCCATACATGACGGGAATAATCAGCGCCGCCGTCATTGTGGGAGAAATCAGGGCTATAGCCTGTGCCAGAAGCTCGACAAAGCTCAGGCAGTTCGAGCGTAGTTGCGTGTTACTCATTTCCCATCCCCTATCGATGAGCCAGCATGTGTTGTGGGTCGAAACCTCTTGATATGCGTTTCGATGGAAGGATGGTATGTTCTTCCTTGGACCATATAGAACCCCCAGTTTTTTAATTTTCACTGGTCCAGTCAGGGGATGCGATGCTGAGAAATTGGGACCTGAAAATTGTTATCCAGCGAGAGGCCGGTTCAGTTGCTCGCCAGATTGTTCAAGCCATAATTCATGAAATACGTCGCGGGCGATTGCTACCTGGAACCCCTTTGCCGGGTTCACGGGAGCTTGCGAAAGTGCTGGATGTAAACAGAAAGACGGTAATCCTCGCTTACGAGGAGCTTTCCGCTCAAGGCTGGCTCAAATCTGAGAAGACGCGGGGGACTTTCGTATCGCACGAGTTGCCGGAAAGAGGGATTGAGGCCGTCAAGCCGCTTGACTCAGGCATTGCTCCCGCGTTGGGCGTGAGGCTGGCGGGAAATGGTCCTGATGTTCCCTGCCTCTACAGCGAGGATGGTTACCTCACGTTCGACGATGGCGCGCCAGACACGAGGCTGGTGCCTGTGGCGGAACTTGCGGCGGCCTACCGCAAGGCGCTACTGGCCGCCTCACAGAAGAATCGGCTTGGTTACGGCGACCCACGTGGGTCCGTCCGTATCAGACGAGAAATTCTCGAAATGCTGAGTTCCGAGCGTGGTATTGCCGCTAAAGAGGACAACATCTGCATCGTGCGTGGCAGCCAGATGGGGATTTACGTGACCGCCCGAATTCTGGTTCGGCCCGGAGACTGCGTCGTTATCGAGGCACTCAGCTACCCTCCGGCTCGGGAAGCGTTTCGGGCAGCGGGGGCGGAGGTCGTAACCGTCGGTCTAGATGAGGAGGGGCTCAAGGTCGATGAACTCGAGAAGCTTTGCTATCGCAAGCGCGTCCGTGCGGTGTACGTCACACCCCATCATCAGTTCCCGACGACGGTCCTGCTACCTGCAGCGAGACGAATGCGAATGCTGGCACTCGCTGAGCAGTTTGATTTCGCCATCATCGAGGATGACTACAGCCACGAGTTTCACTTCGCTCACCGCCCCATGCTCCCATTGGCCAGCTTCGACCGCAGAGGCAAGGTCATCTACGTCGGCTCCATGTCCAAGCTGTTGACGCCATCGTTGCGTATCGGCTATCTGATTGCCCCGGCGCCGTTCATCGAGCGTGCCGCGGCTGAGGTCACCATCATCGACCGGCAGGGGGATCCTGCCAGCGAAGCGGCCGTCGCCGACCTGCTATCGAGCGGAGTGATTCACAGCCACACGAAAAAAGTCATGAAGATTTATGCGGAGCGGCGGGACCTCCTCGGGAAACTGCTGAAGACACACCTTCACAAATGGCTAACCTTTGAGCTTCCTGTAGGCGGGCTCGCACTCTGGGCTGTCTGCAGGACAGATGTCGACATGGAAGCGTTACAGGCGGAAGGTGAACGGGAAGGCATACGTTTTCTTCCGGCAAGTCATTTTTCCCTGAAGAAAAAGTCCTACCCAGCCCTCAGGCTCGGTTTCGGCAGTCTCGACGCGGACGAGCTTGAAGAGGCAGTCGGCCGACTACGACGGGCGTTCGTCGCCACCGCCGCCAATTGAAGCTTATGAGGATGTTGGTTACAGTCTCAGCGGACACTTCCCGCGGTCGTCAAAATGGATGTCGTCATTCAACTGCTAGCGCCGATGTAGAAAATGACCTTTGGGGGTGCGACGTAATCTTCGCCGGAAAGCGCGGCGTCCATGATCGCGCAACATTCGACCAACGCCGCCAGCGGACCGATCGAGTCGAGGTATTCCGACAGCGGCAACACCCACTTCATCGACACGCGCGATGCGGTCGGCTGGAAACCGGGGAGTCCGTTCAGGGCCGACAGAATTTGTACCGAACCGCCGGTGTTCGAGCCGACAGCGGCATAAGCCATACCGTCGGTCACTGAGATTGCCGCGCAGGAAGACGAGTCGCCAGGACGGCGATCGGTTTGCCGCACAACACGGCCGAGCCGGCAATCGCGGTTTCGCCGGCCACATCGAACAGGTCTTTCACCGACACGGGAATACCATCGATGGGTGAGCGGGCCTTGTCAGCACAAACGCGAGTAAAGATCCGCTAATCGACTGCTTCGATGGTCTCGTTGTGAGCGGGTCGATCGGCACGCAACCAGATGCTGAACTCGTCAGTACCATGCTGGATTCGGCCATCGAGTCGGTGGCTGATAATGATGAGCGGCCTGTGGTCCACTCGGACCGCGGTGCTCACTATCGCGGGCCGGGATGGCTAACAAGGATGCGCGATGCAAGGCTTGTCCACTCGATGTCACGCAAAGGATGGTCGCCCGATAGTGCGGCCTGTGAAGGCTTCTTTGGTCGCCTCAAGACCGAACTGTTTTATCCTCGCGACTGCCGGGCTACGACTGTCGATCAATTCATCGAATCCTCGACGCCTATATCCGCTGGTAAAAGACGACGCGAATCAAGGTCTCGCCCGGCTCTCTCAGCCCGCTCGAATACCGGGGGACTCTAGCGATGGCAGCATAAACCTGTCCAAGATTTTGGCCGCACGCCCCTTCGGAAGTCCGGACTCACAGCAGTGATGGGGGGCCGTCATCGAGTGCGCCCTCGGGCAAGCGCGTCCCACCAACCGGGGGTTTGCGTGCGGCCGACGAGAGACGAAACGCAAACTCCCGCGACAGGAACACGCTCGATGTAGCCGTGAATGCGTTGATCGGCGAAAAACCGCTGAACCGGACTTCGATCAACCCTGCCAATGCGAGCATGTTTGCAGTGTTCGGATACCACTCGGCATTGTCGAGCACAATCATTCCGCCCGGAGCCAGGACGTCCAGTGCCGTTTGGGCACTGATGTAGCGTTCAGCGCCGTCGACCACGACCACGTCGAACCGACGACCATCAAGCCGTTTTGGCGTAGCCGCGTAGCTATGTCCGTCAGGGTCATGAAGCACAGTTACATTACCCGGAAGCTTGCGCTTCAGCACGTCGTACCAACCTTGATCGAATTCAACACTGGTAACGGTTTGCGCCCGCTCCGCCCAAAAAAGCGTGGAGGCGCCAGCGCCAAATTCAAAAACGTTCTTGTCGGAAAAATCAAAACCGTTGAGGTATTCGATTAATGGGTATGTCAGCCAAGGCTGAAACTTCCCCTCGCCGTTGGTCGGCATTCCATCAGTACGGCGGACATGACCGTAGCCGTTGAAAAAAATCTGGTACAGGCGACCGAGTACGAGCAATTTCCTCGGCACGATCGAGCGGACAACTGACTTGAGCGACAAGATAGAGACATCTCCAGAATGAGGTGGCAGGGTGACGCCGCAAAATAGATGAGTGGACGCAGACGTTACAATTTTACGCCACGAATCATCCTCCACGAGACGCGCGACACGGACGCCGGAACTTAACCGGCCATTTTCCCAGCCATCGCCCGGCACGGAGTTGTGGGTACGGGTTCGTCGATGATGCTGATGCCCATCCTCGTTATCTTTTTCGGCCCACAGCCGGCGGTGCCGATCATGGCGATCGGAGCGGTCATGGGGAACCTCGGCAGGGTATGTGCCTGGCGGAGCGAGATTGATTGGCGGGCATTGGCCGCGTATTGCTCAACGTCAGTTCCCGGTGCGGCGTTGGGCGTGCATACCCTGTTGGCGCTGCCTCCACACGTCGTCGACATCGCTCTCGGCGCATTCTTCATCGGCATGATTCCGACGCGACGCTGGATCGCGAGTCGATCCGCGAAGATCAGCCTGTTGCATCTGGCTATGATTGGTGGCCCGTGGGCTTTTTGACAGGATAGTCAGTCACGACAGCGAGACTGCCGACATCCAAGGCAAAAAGGCCCTCCTCTGCAACGATGTGCCGACGTGTACCGACCTTGCCAGAGCGGGCCTTGGCATCATCTGCGGCGGAACTTTCATGATCGCACCTCTGATCGCCTCCGGCGACCTGCAAAGCTGCCTGGAGCAATGGCATATTCCGCCCATGCCGGTGTCGATCGTCTACCCGCCGAATCGGCATCTCAGCAATAAATTGCGTGTGTTCGTCGACTGGATTGCTGAACTCTTTGCCCGGCATCCGTCGCAGAAGTTGTCGTAAAACCGATTCGATCTGAGGGTTTTTCGACAATAGTCTTTTGATAAAGCAGTAGTTTCTCAGGCTGACCTTGGTTCTTTAGACTGCTTCAACGACGGGGAAACGCTCCGACGTTTCATATACCGCTCAAGCTATTGAGGACGCTGATCATGAACATTCCATACACGAGACCGACTCTGCAGTCGAACCGACCGACGCCTTTACGCAGCAGTTTGACCCGTGCGCTGACCTGCGGCACGACCGCCTATGTAGTTATCTCCGGCCTTATTCTGGGCACTCTGCTTCACTTCTTTGTATCGAGCGTTCCGGCAATCGCGTACGCCGTCGTTGCGTCGCGCCTGCAAGTCGTGAATCGCCTTGCGGGACTGTGAGGCCCGCTACTCGGCATCATCGTATTTTTCTTCATAGGCTTCGTCGTGTTGCCGCACAGTGCGTTCATCACGCCTCCATCAATATCGCCGATACCCTTCCTGCCCGCTCTTCTCTTCCATATGTTCGGTCTCGGTCTGCCGGTCGCACTGATCGTACGCTGAAGATGATTTCCCTTTGAAGCGAGAAACATCAAAACTTCCGCTTTCATATCAAACAAGTAGCAATACATATTTTAATCTACGCATGCTTTCATGCAAAAGGAAATACACAGTGATAGCCATTACTGGGGCCAATGGAAATCTTGGGCGACTGGTTGTCAAAGGTCTTCTTCAAGTCGTCGCCGCCAACCAGATCATCGCGGCAGTCCGGAGCCCTGAAAAGGCCGGGGACTTGCGCGCCCTCGGCGTCCAGATACGCGAGGCAGATTACGATCGTCCCGAAACGCTTGTCGAAGCGTTCAATGGGGTCGAGCAATTGTTGCTTATCTCGGCTGTACAGCCAGGGGAACGATTTCGGCAGCATCGGGCTGCGATAGACGCCGCCATGCGAACGGGCGTCAAGCTGATTGTCTATACCAGCATGCTACGCGCCGACACGTCCAATCTAATTCTTGCCGACGAGCACAACCGGACCGAAACGTATTTGAAAAGCACTGGCGTGGACTTCGTGGTGTTACGAAATGGTTGGTACATCGAGAACCATACCGACGGCCTTGCCACAGCTCTCGCCAATTCGGCAATCAACGGCAGCGCGGGACAAGGTCGATTTGCCTCTGCGTCGCGCGCCGATTACGCAGATGCGGCAGTGACGGTCCTCTCGCAACCCGGTCACGCCAACCAGACTTACGAGTTGGCGGGAGATCAAGCCTATTCGCTGGCAGAACTGGCCGAGGAAGTGTCGAAGCAGACAGGCCGAACGATCGTATATAACCACTTGCCAGCCGCCGATTATGAGGCCGCGCCAATGGGCTTTGGTCTGCCGAAGATGATTGCCGATGTCGTCGTTGATGCAGACCTCAAAGCATCGGTAGGCGAACTGGACAGCGCCTCCCGCGATCTTTCCAGACTTCTCGGACGAAGCACGACGACGCTGGCCGAGGCGGTCAAGGCGGCGTTGAAGGGCTGACTGGTACCGACGCCAGGCTGGAAAACGAAGTGCCCCGACAATGCAGGGCACTTCGTTCGATTAAAGCCGCGAACCGTGCGGATAAAGTGCTTGTTCATATCTCTGGCTTTAGTCAGAGATAGTGAGTTCGTCAACATCCAGATTTCAGCGGATGGATTGTTCGATTGTTGGCGATCTGGGCAAGCTCGCCCACTGTCTCAAACTGGCCGGACCCAGAAGTTAGCGCTCGGTCGGCGAGCCGATGACCTGCCCCTCTGCGGCGGGTCTCCGCAACCGACCCCGAGCGGTCTATGACGCCCCCCTCGCTTTATGCCTGCCAGGAATGACTGTTATCGACGGCTCCTGCCTTCTTCGAACGGGCGCTGACCTTCATCATTTGCTCACCGTCAACCAACAGGAGCAAAACGATGAGCAACTTCCAAACCTACACGATCGATAACGCACCGGCCGCCTCGAAGACCAGCCTCGAAGACACGAAGCGGGCCTTTGGCTTCGTTCCCAACCTGCAGGCGCATATGGCGGAATCGCCCGCGTTGCTGGCCGGTTACTCGGCGCTGTGGGACCTGTTCTCGAAAAGCACGCTGACGCCGCACGAACAGCAGGTCGTCTACCTGACCTCGAACTTCGAGAACAACTGCCACTACTGCATGGCCGGTCACAGCACGCTGGCGAAGATGATCAAGATGGACGCAGGCGTGATCGCCGCGCTGCGCACCGGTACACCGCTGCCCGATGCAAAGCTCGAAGCGTTGCATCGTTTCACGACGCTCGTGGTGCGTGAACGGGGCTTCGTCCCGGACGCCGATGTCGATGCTTTTCTCGCCGCTGGCTACACCCGTCAGAACGTCCTCGAAGTGATTCTGGGCGTGGCGACCAAGGTGATGAGCAACTACACCAACCACATCGTCCACACCGAACTCGACGGCTTCATGGCCGGTAACGAGTGGACCAAACCGGTCGCTGTCGCTGCGTAAGCCATAGACGACTTCGGGAGCCCCGGCGGCTCCCGTCCAATCCCATATCGATGACCGAGAAACCGAAATGTCCACGTTCGACCGCTATAAAAACGCCTACTCCAACGCTACGCTGACCCGCTCGCCGGACGGCGTGCTCGAAGTCCGGTTCCATACCGACGGTGCGAAGCTCGTCTTCAACGGCCATACGCATACACAGTTCACCGATATGTTCCACCAGATCGGCGAAGACCCGGATAACCGCGTGGTCATCCTGACCGGTAGCGGCGACGCATTCATGGACGCGATTTCGCCGGACGGCTTCGATTTCTTCACGCCGCGTGGCTACGACAAGATCTTCCGCGAAGGGCGCAAGATTTTGATGAACATCCTGGACATCGAAGTGCCGATGATCGCCGCGCTGAACGGCCCGGTCCTGCTGCATTCGGAATACGTCCTGCTGTGCGACATCGTGGTGGCGACGCCCGAGACGGTGTTCCAGGACATGCCGCACGCCGCATTCGGTATCGCGCCCAATGATGGCGTCCATCTGCTCTGGCCGGAAATGATCGGCAGCATTCGCGGCCGGTACTTCGTGCTCACGCAACAAAAGCTCGATGCCGCGGAAGCCAGGTCGCTGGGTGTAGTCAATGAGATCGTGCCTGCGGATCAACTGCTGGCTCGTGCGCATGCCATCGCCGCGACTATCGCAAAGCAGCCGCCGCTCACCACCAAATACACCCGCATCGGCCTCACCCAGCGCCTGCGTCGCGTGATCGACGAAGGCATCGGCTACGGCCTCGCGCTCGAAGGTATCACCGCAGCCGAAGTAGCGCGCATGGCAGCAGCGCAAAACGCTGCCTGAATCCACTGACTTGTTAATTCCTCAATTCCTTTATTCCTCTCGACGGAGAACACTCATGTCACTTCAAGACAAACTCGACGCATTCCGGGCCGACTTCAAAGCAGGCAAGCCACCGTTCAACGCGCCCCCGGAAATTCATCCGGTGATGGAGCGCGCCACGGCAGCGCTGATTGCGAGCGGTCAGGCGGGCCGCGCGATCAAGGCGGGCGACCGCGCGCCGCATTTCAACCTGAAAGATCAGAACGGCAACGACGTGTCTTCCGCAGCGTTGCTGGTGAAGGGCCCGCTGGTCGTGACGTTCTATCGCGGCGTCTGGTGCCCGTATTGCAATATCGAGTTGCAGGCGATCAACGAAGTGCTGCCGGAGATTCAGGCCTACGGCGCGAACGTCGTGGCGATCTCGCCGCAGACGCCGGTCAATAGCCGCAAGTCCGTACGCACCAACGAACTCGGCTTCCCGGTGCTGAGCGACGTGAACGGTCAGACGGGCGCTGACTTTGGATTGCGCTTCGCGTTGCCCGACTATCTGGTCGAGTTGTACAAGAACCTGAAGAACGATTTGCCGGCGTTTAACAACGACCCAAGCTGGACTTTGCCGATGCCCGCGCGCTACGTCATCGGACAGGATGGCATCGTGCTGTATTCCGAAGTCAACCCGGACTACACGCGTCGTCCCGACCCGTCGGACATGTTCCCGGTTCTGGAAAAAGCGACGGCCAGCGCCTGAGCCTTATCGCTCAACGCTCAACGCGCCGCGCCGGAGAACCCGGCGCGGCTTTTCGATTTCTTCTGGTTCGTAAAGGACATTTGATGACACAGCGTACATTTCTCGTAACCGGCGCGACCCAGGGCATTGGCCTCGCGTTGACAGAACGGCTGATTGCCGACGGACACCATGTGGTGGGTCTCGCGCGCGAAGCACGCGATTTTCCGGGCGAACTGGTCCGCGTCGATCTGGCCGACCATGCCGCAACGGGTGCGGTGCTCGATGATCTGGTGCGTCGTCACGCGTTCGACGGCGTGGTGAACAATGTCGCGCTGGTCAGACCTCAGCGTCTGGGTGAAGTCGTGCTCAACGATCTCGACGACGTCCTCGCGCTGAATCTTCACCCTGCCGTGCAGACCGTTCAGGCGCTGCTTCCCGGTATGCGGGCGCGCGGCTGGGGACGCGTCGTGAACATCTCCAGCCTGACGATTCTCGGCATGACGCAGCGCACGGCCTATGCCGCGGCGAAAGCAGCGCTGGTGAGTTTTGCCCGTTCGTGGGCACTGGAACTGGCTGACACGGGCATTACGGTGAATGCCGTCGCGCCAGGTCCGACAGAGACCGTGCTGTTTCGGGCGAACAATCCGCCGGGGAGCGAGGGCGAGAAGCGGTATCTGGCCTCAGTGCCCATGGGTCGCTTCGGCAAGCCTCATGAAATTGCCGCGGCGATCGAATTTCTGCTTTCTGACGCGGCCGCTTTCATGACCGGTCAAACGCTGTACGTCGACGGCGGAGCATCAATCGGCAAGCTCGCTTTCTGAGGACGTGCCGCCCGGGCTACTGCCAGCGGAACCAAGTATCTCTTCCACGAACGCGACGAAGGCCCGCGCCTTCGCGCTCACCAGGCGCCCGGCCGGGAAGACTGCCCACAGGTCAATCGACGGCAACTCCCAGTCGGTCAGTACCGACCGAACCGTGCCGTCGGCGAGTTCCGGAGAAAACATCCATTCCGATGCGATCGCAAGGCCCAGGTCGCCGAGTACCGTCGTACGCATCCCTTCAGCAGCGCTCACGCTGACGCGCCCGGAGACGACCACGGCCACCTCCTTGCCGTGCTGGCTAAATGCCCACGACTCACCACCGCCGCGCAACGAATACACGATCACCTGATGCTGACTGAGGTCCGCAGGCGTCTTCGGCACGCCGGCTTCGGCGAGATACGCGGGCGTGCCGACAACCAGCCGGCGGCTTTGTGCAATGCGGCGTGCGGTCATGGCCGAATCGTCGAGCGATCCCATGCGCAACGCGACATCCACGCCTTTTTCAAGCAAGTCGATGGTGCGATCGTCCAGCACGATATCGATCTGCAGGTTAGGGTGCCGGTCGAGAAAGATCTTGAGCGCGGGGAGGATGTGCAGGCGCGCGAATGTCACCGCGGCACTGATGCGAAGCACGCCGGACAGCCCGGTAGACGCGTCGCGCGCGACATGCTCGGCAAGGTCGACTTCTTCGATTGCGCGCCGCGCGTGCTCGTAGAACCGCTGACCTGCATCGGTTGGCGTGAGGCCGCGTGTCGAGCGCAGCAGGAGTCGCACGCCAAGCCGCTCTTCGAGTTGTGCAATCGACTTCGAGACGGCCGGTTGCCCAAGTTTGAGTCGCTTTGCGGCTGCCGAGAACGAGCCCGCCTCCACTACGCTGACGTATGTTTCCATTGCTGCCATCCGGTCCATGCCGCTGCTTCTCCCTGAAGGACTGTGAAGTCCGTATCGTCGCTGAGATGTTTTCAGCCGGAAGTCTATCGCGTCACAACCCGGTCGGTGGAATTGCCGGTGTCGAGGCGAGAGGTCGAGAGTCATCAGGTCATTCCTCGCGGGAATAGTGCTTATCACTCCGGCCGGACTTCACCGGATGTCGAATGCCACGCAAAGTTCGTCTCACGTCAAGCCGACATCTCTGTTGAAGGATTACACGCCATGTATCACGTTTATGCATTCGCTACGCCCAATTCCGTTAAGGTGCCGATCGCACTCGAAGAACTCGGAATCGACTACACGCTGCATGCTGTCAACGTTCGAAAGGGCGAGCAGAAGAGCGATGCATTTCTCGCACTGAATGCCAACGGGAAGGTGCCGGTACTGACCACCGACGACCGCGATTTCACGCTGACCGAGTCTGCGGCCATCCTTGTCTATCTCGCCGAGAAGCACGGCAAGCTACTCTCGCAAGACCCGGTGCGCCGGGCGCGCACGTTTGAACAACTGTTCGTACATGCTTCAGGGTTGAGCCCGGCCTTCGGACAGGCGGGCTACTTTCTGAAATTCGCACCGGAGGTTATGCCGCACGCCATCGAGCGCTTTTCCGGCGAGGCGAACCGTCAATTGAAACTGCTCGACGCGATCCTTGCCGGGCAGCCGTTCGTCGCGGGCGACGAATATTCAATCGCGGATATCGCGCACTTCGGATGGATATGGAGACGCGCCTTTCCGAACCTGACGCTGGATGACACGCCCCATGTGCGACGCTGGTACGACGCGATGCTTGCGCGCCCGGCAACGGGAAGGGCCATCGAGAAACTCGAACTGCTTGCGAAAGAGAACGGTTGAGCGGATTTGAGCACGCTCGATCAAGCCTGTCCTTGGTGACGCAATCGTCAAGGTTGCGCCTGAGCCTTTCGACGGCCGGCTCCTTATCGTCGAGCCCAGCGAAAAACAGCAGCTTGCCCGCGGCGGCCGCAAACGCTGCCGCCTCAGTGCGCGCGTCAGCGGCCTTTCGCAGCGGCCCGCCGACGGAGCCGTTCCTCGCGCCGAAAGAGGGCGTGGGCCGGTCTGCTACGATCACTGCGCTACAATTGCGTGTGTAAGTATGCCTGGCGTATCGGCCATGGCATTTCACTGCTCAGCAGTCAGTTCGCCGACGCGAAGCCCAGTCAGGCAGCACGGCCTTTTCCGATCAACGACTGGCGCTTTCGGTCAGAAAGGAATATACGCGATGGTTAATCAGGTGATTTTCCGCGGAGCGCCGTCGCAGGTCTGCAACCTTCCCGCGCTCCTGAAGGGGGGCGTCGTCATGGCGCTGATTGGCTGTGTGCATCTCCTGGCGACGAACGCTTTCCCGTTTCAGTGGAATCTGCTGCTTGCACAAGCCGGCGCCGTTTTGATCGGAATCGGTTTGCCCTTCGTCAAGACAGCGTTCACCCGAATCGACATCGATACCACCCGAATTACCTGGACGCAGGGCATCCTGCATCGCCGTGCATCGACTCTCGATCTTTCCCGAATTCAATGCATCACCTTGATCCACCCATGGTGGCAACGCCTGTTCGGCACCGGCACGATCATCCTGACGACCACCGATGCCGTTCATCCCGTGAGGCGTTTGCCGGCGATCAGCAACGCGGATCAGCTGTGCCAGAGGCTCGACGAGGCGATGCATCAGGAACGCCGCATTCCCGCATAGATGAATGATCTGCACGCACCGGCTGCAGTCGGACCCACAACGGACCGTCGAGTCCGCCCGAAGTAGACGTTTGCGCCGCCGGCCAATCTCACGCCGCTATTTCCACTTCAATGCACTCGCTGCCAACTTTATCCAGGGCGTTGAGCAGCCCCGCGCGTAGTGCGTGCAACGCGTTGCTTTTGTCGTCAAGTTCTTTGAGCTTGGTCTGTAGACATGCAATCTTCTGCGCGGTATCAAAACTCGGGCTATCCCACACACCGATGACATCGCGAATTTCCGCCAGTGTGAAGCCCAGCGCCTTGGCATGGCCGACTAGACGAATCCGCTGCAACGAGAGTGCGGAATAGCGTTTGTAGGTATTCGTCGCGTGAGGTTGCGTTGGCTTGTCCAGCAGTCCCATTCTCTCGTAGTAGCGAACCGTGTCGCGAGAAACGCCTGCCTGCTTGCATAGTTCGCCAATGCGCATGCTGCCTCCATCCGAAGTCGTGAACCCACATTAGGACTTGACCGTTGCCTATAGTCAACGGTTTACAGTCCTATCCGTCTTCCACTCCCCCAGCAAGCCATGACTAGCCGCTATGATTTTCGCGGGAAGACCGCACTCATCACCGGCGCATCGTCCGGTATCGGACGCGCGTTCGCATTCGCCCTCGCCAGAGAAGGCGCCAAACTCCTGCTGGTGGCACGTTCACACGACACCCTGAGCGAACTCACAGCGGAATTACGACGCGACTATGCTTGCGACGCAGATTTTCTGACCGCCGACTTGAGTACTTCCGGTGCCGTAGACGCAATCGCCGCCTACCTCAATGCGTCAGGGAAGGTCGTCGATGTACTGGTCAACAACGCAGGTTTTGCGGCGTATGGGCGCTTCGAAGAAGTCCCGCTGTCGCGTCAACGCGATGAAGTTCTGGTGAACTGCATGGCACCGGTCGCGCTGACGCACCTCGTCTTGCCAGGGATGCTGAAGAAATCCGATGGTGTCATCCTCAACGTTGCATCGACGGCAGCGCTTCAGCCCGATCCCTACATGGCCGTCTACGGCGCGACGAAGGCGTTTCTGCTTTCGTTTTCCGAGGCCGTTTGGGCCGAGAACCGGCATCGAGGGGTCCGGGTAATCGCAGTGTGTCCGGGTGCGACGCAAACCGGGTTCTTTGATGTCGTCGGCGCTCAGGAGGCCGCTGTCGGGTCGCCGATGCCGATTGCGACAGTCATCCGGGATGCATTTTGGGCGTTGGATCGCAACAGGAGTCACCGGGTTGTGGGGATGAAAAACCGGCTCCTTGCCAATTTGCCGAGGCTATTGAGCCGTCAAGGCGCTGCGCGACTCGTCGAAAAAATCCTCAGGCCGCGGCAAGGTAAGGAGCTTGCGACAGGACATGCAATCGGCCAGGTTCCTCCCAGGTGAGCGACCGATAAAGCCGCGCTTTCGGCAAGTTGTTTTCTCAACGATTAATGCCGATTTCAGCGGCAGCGCCGAATGTCTCGAAGAGCGCGATGGTCGATTGAGTCTGGATAGGTACCGACCCGGCTTGGCATTCGATGCGAGTAGGCGTCCGCGAAAACATCCCATAAGACAGCGGCGCCGATTCCTTTCTTCTGGTGCTCCGGCAGAATGTAAAGGTGGTCGAGGAGCCCGTAGTTGTCCTCCGGCCGGATCAGGATAAAGCCTGCCTGAACACCATCGACCTCTATCAATCGACACAGCGCAGGGCCGAACGACGCGAGGAAGCGCTGCCAGCTGCTCACCGTCGATCTGTCCGGCGGGCCAGATGAATTCCGCCCAACATGCAGCGGACCGAGCCCCCGGCCATTTCAATCGTCGGAACGCGCAATGGCAGGAGACTGGCAGATCGTTTGCGACCGGAACCACGACGATTTCGCGTACGGTAGCCAGGCTGTCGCAAAGCAGGGGATGTCGTTTGGTTTGCATGAGTATGTGGTCTGTTTCAGGATTCGTCGCGGGCGCCGGACGCATGTCGGAGAACCGGAGACGAACGGCATTAAATTACACGCGTCGTATCGAACCTGGCTCACCGCAGCTATATCATTCTGCTCATATTTCGATGTGAGTTGTGAGTGAAATGCGATGCCGCAGCGCATGGATCCGGTCGAAAATTGCTGACGACTCAGCGGAGGCCGCTGTGTCCGTCGGGATGCGCAAATGGGGCATTCGAAACGGGCTAAGGTAGAGGGATGGACAAGAAGACGGGACTCGACAAGATCGATCAGAAGATACTCGAGATATTGCAAGTGGAAGGGCGCATTTCATATCAGAAGCTATCCGAGCAAGTGAACCTGACACCGCGTCCGTGTCAGGAGCGCGTGCGTCGGCTGGAAGCAATCGGGGTGATAGCCGGCGACAAGGCGGTGATCAAACCCCCGCAGGCGGAGCGGTCGATCATCGTACTGGCGCAGATCGCGTTGACGGACCATGCGCGCTCGCAAGCGCCGTTCGAAGCTGAAATGCGCAGCAATGAATCGGTGCTCGATTGCTGGTTGGTCAGTGGCACGTTTGATTTCCTGGTTCGGCTTGCTTGCCGCGATCTGGAAGAGTATCGGGAGCTCGCGAACGCGTGGTTGGTTAGCAACCGTTTCAAGATCGAGAAAATTGTGACGACGACCGAACTTCAGGTAATCAAACGTAGCGGGTGAGTGTGTTGCGGCTGTCGGTCCCGCTACGCTAATCCTGCTGTAACTGCTAGCGCGTCCGATTGCGACGGATCATCGCGGCGACGATATATCCGGCAATTCGCGGATTCTCCTTGATTCGCCGAGTGCTGTAGCCATACCAGTCATGACCGTAGGGCACATAGACCCTCACGTTAAATCCTTGCGCAAGCAAAGCGTCACGCAGCGGCTCGCACACACCCAGCAACATCTGGAACTCGAAGCGTGAGCTGTCGATTCGCTCGCTTTGCAGCCAATCGGAAAGCCGATCGATCAATTGGGCATCGTGCGTTGCAATGCCTGCGAACGACCCCGCCTGCAGTGAGCTCGAAACGTGCCGAATGAAGTGCGAATTGATCGCGGCCCGATCTCGTGATGCACCGTTGACGAGATGCTCGTTTGCCTCAGCATAAATTCCCTTGCAAATGCGCACGCGACTCTTGCGCGCCTGCGGTGAAACGATATCGTCGTTCGTGCGCGTCAAATATGCTTGCAATGCGATTCCGACTGGGTAGCCGTCGGCTTCGAGCTTCAGGAACGCGTCGAGCGTTTTCTGGGTGCAACGTGTGTCGCTCCCACCGGCGCGACACACGATGCGAAGTCGCCCATGCCCGTTGCGTTACGACCTGAGTGAAGGCCGGACGCTGATCGACATGGCAGGTCGTGCTTCCCGGCCTTGAACGGCAAGGCATCCGGGAATTGTTCCGACACGCAGCGGGTTGCGCGCATCTCAGGAACGCCTGTGTGCGGTGGCCGACATTTGCCTGATGGTTGTTGCACACCAGTCTCAGATGCTCACTATTCTTCAGGATGATCCCGTGACTTGCGGCCCAGGCCATAAGGGCTAGCCGGACCGGCCGCCAATACGCGGCGCTGCGACGAAACACACAGACGTCGGAATGGAGTGCGCGATGAATCGGACTGTCCGGGTCTTAGTGGGAGTATTCGTTGCGATGGCGTTCGGCGCCTGCGGTGGACCAAACGTCACCGAGGGGTCTTCCGGCGCGGTGAGCATCAGCCCTGAACCGACGGGGCCGCAGACGGAACTGTCGTCAGGCGTGACGAACCTCGGCGCTGAGTCGAAAGGATTGTCGACGCAGCAATCCGCTGAGCCGCAGTTGGCGCCGCCGCCACCGCCGGATTTCGACGCGCATCAGGCGCCGGAGGGCGCAGCACCCGTGCAGGAGGCCGCAACCTTTCAGGGGGCGGGCCAGACAGCCCGTCTCGTCACCAACGATTCCACTGGCATCTCGCCCGGCGCTGATCTGTTCGGCGGACAGTCGGACCTCGAGCTACTAAGTCCGGGTGCAGGTCCAGCCCCTCACGCTGTTGTCCCTCAACCCGAGCGTGCCAAGGGCAATGGCCGGTACGCGGTGATGCGGGTCTTTTTCGGCACGGACCGGAAAGTGGCAACGAAAAAGAACGGGTCGCCGGACGTTGAAAGCAGCGAGAGTGGTCCGATGTCGTTTGGCAGCGTCGATGTGAGCATTCCACGTAATCATGTCGTTGGCACGATCGAATCGCCGTCTGTGTTACGGATGGAGTTCCACCGCGATCCTGAGCGACATGTGTCGATATTGAAGGTCGCCGTCACGCCATACGACCAGTTCCGTGACGAGTTGCGCACCAAGGCGCTCAATGCAGCTACGCCGAGTGTGCTGCTGTTCATCCACGGCTACAACGTCAGCTTCGAGGACGCCGCGTTGCGGACTGCCCAGATGGCCTATGACCTCGACTTTGCCGGTGCGCCAGTGTTCTTTTCCTGGCCATCGCGCGGTACGCTCGCTGGCTATTTTGCCGATGAGCAGGCGATCGAGCGTGCCCAGCCAGACATCGAAAAATTTGTCGGGCAGGTCCTTGCAGCGTCGCCGGGTGCCTATCTGTATGTGATCGCCCACAGCATGGGCAACCGCGGTATGACGCGTGCGCTGATGAACTTTGCCCACAATCATCCCGATCAGGCGAGCCGGCTAAGGGAAATCGTGCTCGCGGCGCCGGACATCGACACGGACGTTTTCATGCACCAGATCGCCCCCGGTCTGGTTTCGATCGGCGCGCCGGTGACGCTGTACGCGTCGTCAAACGACCGGGCGCTCACTCTCTCGCGCCTTTTTCATGGGGGCGGGCCCCGTGCGGGGGACTCCGGTGAAAACCTGGTGCTGCTGAAAGGAATAGAGACGATCGATGTCACGAATGTCGACACGGATCTGACCGGCCATTCGTATGTGGGCGATCGCAGAACGATCCTATCGGACCTTTACTACATCATCCAGTCAGATGCCCGGGCAGCCAAACGCTTCGGCCTGAAAGACCAGACGCGCAACGGCAGTGTGTACTGGGTCTTTAACCGTTGATGCGAGAAAGGATCTTATCGATGGGGTCTACGGGCGTCGTGCTTCACGAATCCTGTCATTACCTGCATCCATGCAGGACGAGATGAAAGCTGGCGCGCAGTCGCCCGGCCGTGGAGGCCTGCCTGGCGCCGCAATACTGCCCGACGTGAAAAATCGAGCTTTTTAGTTCGAGACTGGAAGATACTTGCATCGTGTGTTCGCTTCTCAAGACAAGAGCGTGAGCCGCACGCTAATGGAGCTGCGCCTTGAACGATGCGCGACCTGGCTGCTTGACCCGCGATATGCGCACAAGTCGATTGAACAGGTTGCTGCCGCGTGTGGGTTCAAAAGCGCGTCGCATTTCAGCAGAATGTTTCGTGAGCGGCATGGGTTGTCACCGCGCGAATACAAAGTCCAAAGTAGCCATACGAGTGATGGAGAGAACGCGCGGCGATAGGTGAATCTGCTCGAGTGACATGGTGGCTATCGACGGCATCAAGTTCAACATGCGATGACGTAATTTTTCGTTAGATTTCAGACATGATTCGCCCCCGTTTGTTGTCCTCAATTCGCGCTTAAAAGCGCCGATAAATCAGACGAATGGGCATTGCATCTCGCGGTGCCGGACAGTTGAACCGGGGTGGCAGCATCATCATGAGACGTATCTTCGCCGCTATTTCAGCGGCAATTCTGGCCGCGGTGATCGCCCCGGCCTGCTATGCGCAATACACGACCGACTGGGTCGCCAATAGCTTCGGCACGAATACGACGCGCGTTGGCAGCGTAGCGCGTTCGATGTGGGTCGCGCCCGAAGGTGTGATCTACACGTCCTCGATGTGGGATGAGAACGAAGGCGGCATTGCGATCTACCAGAACGGCCAGAGTATCGGCTCGATCGGCGCACACGCCGATTTCCAGGGCGGCGCGATCACCGGCAATTCGACCTCGCTGTTCGCCGCGCTCCAGTTCAGTTCGACGCTTGGCAGCGGTGCCGTTGGCCGCTACAACCGCACGAGCCGCACCCGCGACCTGCTGATCCAGGTCAGCGCGACCACCACCGAACGCCTCGCCGACGTCGTCACCGGACTTGCGACGGCGGGCACGACGCTTTACGCGAGCGACTTTCCCGGCAACCGGGTACGTGTCTACACGACGGCAGGCGTCTGGCAGCGCGACATCAAGGTGTCGGGGCCAGGCGCGTTGACGGTCGATGGCGCGGGCAACCTGTGGGTCGCGCAAAAGAGCGCGGCTACCGTGCTCGAATTCTCGTCATCCGGTGCCCAGCTGAACGCTATCCGGCTTGCATCCACGGCCCGGCCTTCGGCGCTGTATTTCGACGCCTTGACGCAGCATCTGATGATCGGCGACCAGGGTCCCGATATGAACATCAAGCTGTACAGCATCGCGGGAGCGCCGCTGCTGGCGGGGACGTTCGGCGTGACGGGCGGTTATCTGAACACGACGACGGGCGTGAAAGGGCAGGTCGGCGACAAGCGCTTTACGCGCGTCGTCGGGATCGGCAAGGATTCAGCGGGCACGCTGTACGTGCTGAACAATCCGTGGGGCGGCAGCTGGGATCTGGGCCGCGACGGCGGCACCGACATCCACGCCTACGACAACACCGGGCGTTTGCGCTGGAAGCTTCAGTCGCTGAATTTCGAGGGGATTGCCGCGCCCGATCCCGCCACCGACGGCGTGTACATGTACAGCGGCAGCAACATTTACACCGGCAGCGCAGGCGGCACCTTCCTCGCGAACACCGTCGATCCGATCGCGTATCCGTCCGATCCGCGTATCAACATCGCGGACCACGAACGTAGCGAGCACTTCGGGCAGATCGTATCGGTAGGCGGCAAGCGGATTCTGGTCGCGACCGCGCAGAACCCGGACGAGTTCTACTTTTTCCACTTCAACACGGCCAACGGCTATATCGCGATTCCCGACACGTCGATTCCGGGCACGAGCTTCAACACTACCGCGCGGATTCGCGACGGCTTCTGTCTGGACAGCAAGGGTGACGTGTGGGCCGGACTCGACAAGACCAATGCGATCTGGCATTACCGGCTGAGCGGTTTCGACGCGAACGGCAAACCGTCCTGGAGCGCGGGCACCTCGACGACGATTCCCACTTCGATCGTGCCGTTGACGCGCATCCTGTATTTGCCCGAAAGCGACACGATGATTCTCGCGCAGGGGATTGTCGGCAGCACGGACTGGACGTCGATCGGGACGCGCATCGAGGTGTATCACGGCTGGGCCGCGGGCAACACGAAGACACCGAATCCGGTGATCCGGATTGTCAGCGCGAATCCGAAATCGATGACCGCGTCGGGCAATTACCTGTTCCTCGGCTACGTGCATACCGTGCCGAACATCGACGTATTCAACCTGACAACGGGCGCGCAGGAGACGACGTTGACCAACACCAGCCCGAACACGGTGTATATCGGCAACGACGTGGATTCGATGTACGGATTGCGCTCGTATCTGCGATCGACCGGCGAGTACGTGGTGACGAAGGACGACTACAACGGCTCGAATATCGTCGTGTACCGCTGGACGCCGAAATCGGCGACGGCCGCGACGAGCACCGTGTCGACACAGCAAAGTCTGATATCGCCGTTTGGCACGGTATCGAAGTAAGGATGTAGCTGACGGCGGTCCTGCTTAGGGAAAGAAATGGGCGGCACATGCCGCCCATTTCTTTACGTCAACGATCAGCTCCTTGAGCCAACGCATTTCGACAGTCATGGCAGCAACGCCATGACTGGTTTTTTGGAGGAGATATATTCTCTGAATCTCGTCCACGATCGCACAAGAGAGAACACGAGCCTTCACACGTACATCCTGTTCGTCGGCGCGAGCTTTGTTTTGTGCCTTGTGCCAGGCCCAGATATGCTGTTTCTGCTTGGACGGACGGTTGCCCAGGGACGGACGGCGGGCTTATGCGCCGCACTCGGAATCAATCTTGGGGCTTACGTGCACTTGCTTGCCGCGGTCACCGGTCTCTCCGCGCTCGTATTGACATCAGCGACAGCGTTCACCGCCGTGAAGCGGCTGGGCGCTGTATACCTGCTTTATTTAGGGCTTGGCGCATTGCGTTCAAAGGGAAGCATTGCTTTTCCCGTAGGCGACGCCCGGACGAAGGCTTTGCGGCTAATTTTCTGGCAAGGCTTCCTTAGTGATGTTTTGAACCCTAAAGTCGCGCTGTTTTACATTGCATTGCTTCCACAGTTCATGAGCGCGCATGACCCAAACCCGGTGAAGCATCTCGTCGCGTTGGGCATAACGGGCAATATGGTTGGCATTGCGACGAGCATCATCTATGTGTTTATCGCTGCTGGAATGACAAGCGCACTTCGCCGCAACCGGGCTATCTCTTCCTGGTTGAGCAAGGCGATGGGGGCTCTGTTTGTTGGACTGGGATTGAGGTTGGCAGCAGAGAAAATTTGATCCAGGTCTCCCTGCGCCAGCGCATGAACAGTTGCCGCGCGAAGGGCGCGACGGTGCTGGAAAAACCGTTCGAGACCGGCCGTGACTGCGGCGACTCCTTCGAATGTCGACAGTCTGGAATGAATTCCGACTGACTCTTCGTGACCGGGTGGCGACATCCTCAACGACCGTTACTTTCAGGCTATCTTCGGGGCACATCGAGCACGGTTACCGGCCTGCACTCAGTTCCTGCTGTCGCCGCGCTCGCGCTTCCTCCTCAAGACGTGTCTCTTCGAGTTCCTGCAGCACGCCGTCGAGGTCCACAGGTCGCGTGTCGACTTCGATGCGGCCGGTCAGTTCGGCATCGACATGCAGCCGTCCTGCTTCGAAGAGCGCCCAGATCTCCGCGCCATAACTCGTTGTGAGAATTTGCGGTGCAAACCGTCCGAAGTACGTGGCAAGGTTGTCGACGTCTCGCGCGAGCATCGATGCGGCTTCGTTGTTGCCGGCGGCGTCAACGGCCTGCGGCAGATCAATGATCACTGGCCCGTTCGCTGCCAGCAGGATGTTGTATTCCGAAAGGTCGCCGTGGATCACCCCTGCGCAGAGCATGCGGACAACCTGGTTCAGCAGCTGCGCGTGCAGTTCGAGGGCGCGGGCTTCGGTCAGATCGACATCGTTGAGCCGTGGTGCGACGTCACCCACTTCGTCGATCACCAACTCCATCAGCAACACGCCGTCTGTACAGATATAGGGTTGCGGCACGCGCACACCTGCGTTGGCGAGCCGGAACAGCGCGTCGACTTCAGCGTTCTGCCATGACTCTTCCTGCATCTGACGGCCGTAGCGCGTACCTTTTTCCATTGCCCGCGCTTGCCGGCTGTTC
The DNA here is from genome assembly GCF_028283785.1 of Paraburkholderia sp. Lineage (GTDB taxonomy): Bacteria > Pseudomonadota > Gammaproteobacteria > Burkholderiales > Burkholderiaceae > Paraburkholderia. The sequence continues at coordinate 300,739 of NZ_JAPWKB010000008.1, forward strand.
TTGACCTTGCGACCGTCCCGGTACGACGCGGCTTGCCGAAAACTACGCTGCTTCGCGTCTTTATATACCTTGGCGCAACGCACCGATTCGCCGCTGCGCACGACGTAGACTGTTGCCTCTTTGCCGCTCATCAGCTGGCCGATGACTTCATCGATAAGTCCTTCTTCGAGAAGCGGTGCGAGTCGTTTGGGTATTTTCATACGATGGTCGGCCGTGAATGGCCCGCAGAGGTATGCGCGACCGACAAACCGGTGAATCGAGCAGCCGGTGCTGGCGGCCGTAAGCTTGCTGCGTGGCAGATGAATGAAGTCATGCCGGATTATACGGGTGGCCGAGGACGAGCCGACGCAAATGTCCGGCGACTGCGTAGATGCATTGCGCCCCAGTTCCAGACCGCTCGCTGCCTGGCACGACGGGCAGCAGCCGATCCTGAACTGGCGTTCAACCTCGGTCTACTGCGACGACCGCTTTGGGAATGACAACTGCCCTTAAGGGGAGTCCACGTCGATAACCATATGGCGTACTCCGCAAGCCAGGTGGCGCCATCTGCATATTTTTAGCGACGTGAGTGGTCTAGACTGATTCCATGCTCACGAACACCCGATGAGCGTGCTGTCCATCTTCAATTTTGAAGCAGGGTATGGCGTTCAATCACTTCACCATCCATGCGATGGAGGGACAAAATATGAAACTCATCAGCTCGCACTACATCAACGGCGAATTTGTTGAATCGCACGGCAAGGAAACCTTTGACCTGATCAATCCCTCTACGCAAGAAGTGATCGGGCGCGTTACGCTCGGCGACGAGGAGGATACGCGGCGTGCCATCGCCGCTGCGAAGGAGGCTTTTAAGAGTTACTCGAAATCCGCTCCCGAGGAACGCGCTGAATATCTCCAGCGCCTGCACGATGCTCTTATAGCGCGTGCCGGTGAGCATGCCCAGGCGCTGGTTCAAGAGTACGGTGGGCCGTCGCAGATGGCACAGTTCCTGGTGCAGGTGGCGGCCGAAGCCATTTTGAGTGCAAAAAACGCCTTGAACGAAGTCGAATTCAAGAAGATGGTTGGCCGCACGGAAGTGTCATTGCAACCCGTTGGCATTGCCGGGCACATCACGCCCTGGAACGCGAACATCCTGTACTTCTTCAACAAGGCATCGGCTGCCCTGGCGGCTGGATGCACGGTCGTCACCAAGCCCAGTGAAATGAGTGCTTTGCAGACGCAATTGATCATGGAGTGTGTGCATGAGGCAAAAATTCCGGCCGGACTGATCAACATCGTCAATGGTCGTGGCGACGTGGTGGGTGCCGAGATCACCCGCAACCGCGATGTCGCCAAGATTTCCTTCACCGGCTCGACCGGCGTGGGCAAAACCATCGCCCGTGACGCAGCAGCGACGCTCAAGCGGGTGACCTTGGAGCTGGGTGGCAAATCTCCCCACATAATTTTGGAAGATGCCGAGCTCGAACAGGTGATCCCATTCGTTCTGTCCAGCGGCTTCATGAACAGCGGGCAAGCTTGCATCGCGGGAACTCGCGTGCTGGTGCCGGAAAGCCGTGCCGATGAAATTAAGGCGGCTTTGAAGCACGCGGTCGACCAGCATCTCAAGGTCGGACTTCCGCAAGATGCGGGCACGGCCATCGGGCCGATGGTGTCGAAGATCCAGTACGAACGCGTTCAAGGGTATATCAACAAGGGAATCGCCGAAGGCGCCGAAGTCGTGGCCGGCGGCCCGGGCCATCCCGCCGGGCTGGAGGGTGGCAATTTTGTGAAGCCGACCTTGTTCGCGAATGTGACCAACGACATGGCGGTAGCCCGCGAAGAAATCTTCGGCCCAGTGTTGTGCCTCATCACCTACAAGACCGTGCAGGAGGCGATCGCTATCGCCAACGACACGCCCTATGGGCTTGCCGGCTATGTGAGCGGCTCCGATTACGATCATGCCAAACGGATCGCTGATCAGATCGAGGCCGGTACGGTCTCGATTAACGCGTTCAACAACAATCCCGCAGCTCCATTTGGTGGTTTCAAGCAATCGGGACTCGGCCGGGAAAACGGCGTGTACGGCATCCAGTCGTACATGGAATACAAGTCGATTTCCTGAAGCCGTCAAGTAGGCCAGGCGAGACCATGAAAAATCGGGTGGCAGACAAGATCAGGCTTCCCGACGCATTCTGGGAAGGCATCAAACGCGCGGGACTGTCGCGGGCTGAGGTGGTGCGCGATGCGCGAATTCCGCTCGCCATCGTGCGCGATCAGGCGGCGCTGTCCACGGCGCAATTCTTTGCGCTTTGGCAAGTGCTGGTCGAGCTCAGCGGCGATCCCGCGATTGGTCTGCGCATCGCCACCGGACTGGAAGCCGCCGTGATGCCGCCTTCCTTCATGGCGGCCTACCACGCTCGCGACTTCCGCGATGCCTTACAGCGCGTGGCGCGCTTCAAACGCCTGTGCGCGCCCGAGGAGGTGCGCATCGAGGAGCAGGAGGATCGCGGTGAAGTCGTCGTTGCCTGGTTGCATGCTGAAGAGCAAGCGGCCCCGCCTGCGCTGGTGGACGCCACGCTGGCGTCGCTGATGGAGTTGGGTCGCCGGGGCACGGCCACACCCATGTCCGCGCTGGTTGTCGAGCTGGCACGCCCCGGAGTCGCCCGCGCCGGCTACGAGCAGTATTTCGGCTGTCATGTGCGTTTTGGTGCCGAGCGGGATTGCCTCACCTTCCGCCGTGCTGATCTCGACAGGGCTTTCGCGAGCTACAACGCCGAACTGCTCGACATCCTGATTCCCGAACTGGACCGGCGACTGGACCAGCATACCTCCAGCGCCTCCCTTGCCGAGCAGATCCGCTGGGTCTTGCGGCGGCGACTCACGGCCGGCCGCCCCGACATCCGCTCGGTCGCTATCGAACTGGCCATGAGCGAGCGTTCCTTGCAGCGCAAGCTGACCGACGAAGGGCTAACCTTTCAGAGCCTGCTCAGCGAAACGCGCCATCAATTAGCGCTGGAATATCTGGCTGATCCCACGCTGGCGCTCATCGAAGTGGCCTATATGCTCGGTTACGAAGATCAGAACTCCTTCTTCCGTGCCTTCCGCCAATGGGAAGAGCTGACCCCGGCAGTATGGCGGGCTGCGGCACTCGCGAAGGAAGCCACATGAAATTCCTGATCTTTGGCGCCAGCGGGATGGCTGGCCCGGGAGTGCTGCACGAATATCTAGCGACTTCCGATGTCGACCACTGCCGCCGAGGCTAAGGACATTATTCGCATGACTCGCGGATACCAACTTCTGATCTAATTGCCGCAATGATCAAAGCCAATGCTGATTGTCGGAGAAGCCGACAAAGCAACATTTCTCCTGGCCAACCGAATGGCGGTTTTATGAGCGGAGCCGACGTCTGATCGGCCGAGCGACGCGACGGGCGGATGACGCTTCCTGGCCGACTACCGCCCGATTCGACTGGCGGTGGTCGACCCAGTGTGTGGAAACGCGATTTCTGCCCATGAGCGGGTAATTGGCGTACAGGTCGATCGAGTTTGATGCGGCGAGCTTGCCCTAATCGAACATCGCGAGCACAACACAGCCCCTCGGGGCCTTAGCTTCCAGCCATTTTCATGGCCTTCATCGTCCCTGCAACGCCAGGTATGTTCATGACCCGCTTCAGGTTATAGGCCAACCGCTGAAGGCTCATTTCCGTACTCCGCTGGACCGGTAAACCCGCGGATTCATGTCATGCTCGACGGTCGTGAATCGAAGGATGGCTCGCTCACCAGCAGGGCATCGATACACATTACTTTTTGCCACGTAGACAAAGTCGGCCTTGCTGAACAGACCTTTCTTCCGCGACGCGGAAGTAAGGGAGTTGGGAACGTATGCGCTGATGTCGTTCAGATCGCATGCCCGTATCTCCGGGCCGCTGAAGTAACCTCGATCAGCAACAACCTTCAGCTTTGGCTTGCCCATCGCGTCCTTCGCAGATACCGCCATTCTGCTGAGTTGGCCGTGATCGTTTCCAGCGTTCGTTACTTCGTGCTCAACGATCAGATGATGCTTCGTGGCTACGGCGGCCTGAACGTTGTAGCCGACTATGCCGGAGCCTCTTCCGCTTGTTGCCATGGATCGTGCGTCGGGATCCGTCATCGACAGTATCGGAGTGGTTCGCCAGGCGTGTCAGAACACTTGATCGTCAAGGTTACATGGAAAGTAACCCAGAGAAAGTGGCGCCGACTACCCAGGGCGCCTGCATAGACGCTCAAGTTCATCTCACCGCTTTAGCTTGCAGGCATGCCTTCCAGAGCATTCATCGCGGCCTGTATGCCATCCAAGACCGTGTCCGCTACCCGTTCAGAGAACCCTGCGGGAAGTTCGGCCCTCACTTTCGCAATGACCTCTGGTGTACGGGCGATAAGCTCCTGCAAGAGCGGCTCTGCATCATCTCCATAGCCGACTTTCCGTGCCGTGCTGTTGAAGTGTCTGCGTTCGATTTTATTCACGTGATAGTGCTTGTTCTTTCCGAGTAGGGCCATGGCCAGCTTGATATCGTGGTCCGCCCACTGATTTGGGCCGGTGCCCATAACCGGGTAGCCAGACATCACGTCGTACATGGGCGTGAGTCTGAAGCGTCCAGCGCCGCCAGCGAGCAACTGGATGCTGAAGTTTTTCGCATGACCGTCTGTTGCCCGCATCGCCCAGAAAATGATTTGTGATGCCATGAGCGTGCGCATGTCTTCCTGCGCTTGTTGTGACTGCTTCAGCAGTGTGAAGATCGTCATAAGTCCCGGGCCACCTTCATTCTCGTATTTGAGGAGGGGCGAGGTGCCGGTTGCCTGGCAGAAGTCCTCCTGGACCAGCCGGAATAGCTGCGCGCCACTGTGGGAGATCGCTCGGTCAAAACGCTCAACAACCAGCACCCGTTGCGAGCCAAATGTCGCAATCGCTGCTTCGGCCGTGGGCAGTCCGTAAGCCTTGAGTAGTCGCAGACACAGCCATTCATTGTCGACCGACGTGCTGAAGTCGGCCTGACGTCCACCAACCATGCCGATCGGCAGCTTGAAGATGTGAGTCGTAGGCGTTGCGCCGCGTGGCTTCATCCATTGACCATCCCACCACAGAAACGCATCCTTCTCCTGGGCGCCAGCCAGCGAAATCCGGAAGTCGTCATCGGGGTCCGCTGTCGCAGCAAACCGTTCCGGGCTGATGACTTCGAGCAGGTGTCGCTCGATTGCGTCATCGTCAACGACAACGCCCTCGATCCTGTCGGTTCCCTCCGGGACCGCTCCGTCCGGCAAGAGTTGCAGGGCGCCGACGCAGTCACGTCCAATAGCGGCGAGAAGGTCGAATGCGTCGATGGAGCCTGTCTTGAATCGCGCCGCCACCCGCCTGCGAATCGCGTCGCTGTCGGGTAACAGACCCTCGAAATAGTGAGAGACGCTATCGCCCCTTAATGGCCGCTGGTGGAGATTGAATGGCAAAGACAGGGAGATAGGGCGGCCGCGGCTCGAATACTGCCAGTCGGCATCGTACTGAAGTTCACTGTCTCCGTTGACGTTGATGGTCCAGCGCCCGACGTATTCGCCGTTGGCCCACAGGGAGAGCGTCTGGGTATGAGAGCGGCGTGCCATCTCACCATTCCGGTTCGTTGTTTGAGTCGACTGTCTCCCGTTCCCCGAGGCGTAATTCAAGTCCGATGGCTGAGCACCAGCTCAACAGTTGCTGGAAGCTGAGTTCGCCGGCGTTCTTCTCAAGGTAAGAGATGCGGTTCTGGCTCAAGCCGACGCGCTGCGCCACCTGTGCCTGAGTGAGCTTGCGGTGCTTGCGCGAAGCCACGAGCAGTTGACCAAGCTGCGGAGCGGTCACGAGGAGCTGGGAAATTGACTTGGCTGGCATATAAATATCCGCTATTCGGCTATCTGTAGTCTAGCCGAATATCGGATAATGTCAATTTAGCCGATATTCAGATTTATCGAAATTAGCTGATATTCGGATATAACGAGATTATCCGGGACTCGGCTATCGTTCGGAGAGCGCCGTGATGCCTTGCGCGTAAGCCGGTCCCGCGATTGTCTGCCATTCCAGACGCTCGCTCAGTCGTGAAGTAGCCTATCCCTCTACGTCGATGAGCAGGTACGTGTTGTCGCGATCGAATCGGCATAGCCAGTCACCGATTGCGTCACCAGTTCTTGCCAGGTGTAAGCGCAACTCGCCGGGGCCGTCTCCAATCAGGCAATCGGTTGAACGCGTTGATCCCGACTTGCATCGCGGTGCCATGCAATGAGTGGTTGAGGCATGGTCGAAGCATTCCGGTCACGAAACGCCGTAGAGGCAACTGAGCCAGAGAAGCCAGGCATGCTGGCCGGTCTCGCTGATCAACAACTCGCGCATGCATTGCGCGAAATTCACGCCGACATTGCACGGCATTGGACTGTTGCCGCGATGGCGATGACGGCCGGAATGTCCCGCTCGGTCTGCGAGCGCATTCAGCACGGCGTTCAGTCGCGCCGTCGGAGGTTTACCAGCACGTTATGCAAATAGAAAAAAGTCGCACGGCGACGAGGGTTGAGAAATCGCGACTGCGGCGCGGAGCGATGATTAGTGTGGATCACTAGAGAGCGGACGAAGCTTGATGCGGTGACAGGTCAGGAGGCCCGTTTTGCGTGCTCGCTGAAAGCTGTGTAAAGGAACGGGTGTTGCTGTGTCTGAATCGATCTCTTTTTGCGGAGCAGACCATGAGCAGCCAAACCGTCGGCGACTTCATCATCGATCGGCTTTACGCCTGGGGCGTGCGTCGCATCTACGGATACCCCGGCGACGGCATCAACGGTGTATTCGGCGCAATGAATCGCGCGGAAGGCAAGATCGAATTCATCCAGGCCCGGCATGAAGAAATGGCTGCGTTCATGGCCTGTGCCCATGCAAAATTCACGGGTGAACTGGGCGTATGTATTGCCACGTCGGGGCCGGGCGCCTCGCATCTGATCACCGGTCTTTACGACGCGAGGATGGACCATATGCCGGTCCTCGCCATCGCGGGCCAGCAGGCACGTGCCGCACTGGGTGGACATTATCAGCAGGAACTCGATCTGGTGTCTATGTTCAAGGATGTCGCAGGAGCGTTCATCGAACAGGCAAGCGTGCCTGCGCAAGTGCGTCATCTGATCGACCGGGCGGTGCGTATCGCAGTCGCCGAGCGCAAGGTGACAGCCCTCGTCTTGCCGAACGACCTGCAGGATTTGCCGTATGAAGCACCGGGCCGCAAACATGGCACCTTGCATTCGGGAGTCGGCTATAGCAAGCCGCTTCTCGTGCCCTATGCGAATGACCTGCAACGCGCGGCTGAGGTACTGAACGCGGGCAAAAAAGTGGCGATCCTCGTCGGCGCGGGCGCATTGAGCGCCGCGGATGAAGTGATCGCCATCGCCGACAAGCTGGGCGCGGGCGCTGCAAAAGCACTGCTCGGCAAAGCCGTCTTGCCCGACGACTTGCCGTGGGTGACCGGTTCGATCGGGCTACTCGGCACCAGGCCTAGTTACGACCTGATGATGGAATGCGACACGTTGCTGATGATCGGATCGGGCTTTCCCTATTCGGAGTTTTTGCCGAAAGAGGGCGCTGCACGCGGCGTGCAGATCGACCTGAAGGCGGACATGCTGAGTCTGCGCTATCCGATGGAAGTGAACCTCGTCGGCGACAGTGCCGAAACGCTAAAGGCGCTCCTGCCATTGCTGCAAACGAAAGAGGATCGGAGCTGGCGCAAGAAGATCGAAGGGTGGACGGCCGGGTGGTGGACGACGCTCGAAAAGCGCGCGAAGGAAGAAGCGAAAGACAGCGCGAAGGTCGGCATCAATCCGCAACGCACGGTGTTCGAGTTGTCGTCTCGCGTGCCATCGAATGCGATCGTTACCAGCGATTCCGGATCGTGCGCGAACTGGTATGCGCGAGATCTGAAAGTGCAACGCGGGATGATGTGCTCGTTATCGGGCGGACTCGCATCGATGGGCGCAGCTGTGCCGTATGCCATTGCAGCGAAGTTTGCGCATCCGGAACGTCCCGTGATCGCGCTGGTCGGCGATGGCGCGATGCAGATGAACAACATGGCCGAACTGATCACGGTCGCAAAGTATTACGAGCGGTGGGCGGACAAACGCTGGATCTGCATGGTGCTGAACAACGGCGATCTGAATCAGGTCACATGGGAACAGCGCGTGATGGAAGGCGATCCAAAGTTCGCGGCTTCGCAGGACATCCCGAGCGTGCCCTATCACCGGTTCGCTGAGATGATTGGCCTGAAGGGTATTTACGTGGACGATGCAGAACAGATGGGCGCGGCGTGGGATCAAGCGTTGTCGTCAGATCGACCTGTCGTGATCGAGGTCAAAGCGAATCCCAACGTGCCGCCGTTGCCGCCGCATATCACGCTGGCGCAGGCCAAGGCGTTCGCTACGACGTTATTGAAAGGCGATCCGGACGAAGGGAACGTGATCGTCGAGACAGCGAAACAGGTGCTGGGCGCGGTTTTGCCGGGGCATAAGGACTGAGCGCTGCTTCGATTGAGGCATGAGCGTGCATCGCCGTGATACCGGGATCAGGGGCGGCTGGATGAACTTTCATGCCGTTTTCAAGATTCACGGGCCGCAAAAATACGATGAATCTCCTATTTCCCTAGAGGAGAAGCATCGAAGCAGGCGAGCAGTGCGGCCGGTCCCGGATACACGGCAGCACAACCCGCTACCCGTAGGCTTTCTTCCGTAAAACCACCGCACAGCACGCCGATAGTGCGAATCCCCGTTTTTTTAGCGGCTTCAGCATCGAAAGGCGTGTCACCGATTGCGACAGCGTCGGTGGCATCGATGGCGAGCCTGGTCAAAGCCGCCTTGAATATGTCGGGCGCCGGTTTCGACTGGGTCACGTCGTCCGATGACGTTCTTCGATCGATCAGCCGGGTGATGCCCGCAATCTCCAGATAGATTTTGAGTTCGTCCTGCTTTGCCGACGACGCTACCGCGATCCGGAGGCCAGCGTCCCGCGCCCGGAGAAGCAGGTCGGGCACACACGAAAACGGCCGAACCATCGGAAGGTATCGGGATTTGAAGCGTTCGCCGCGCCATGCTTCGAGTGCATCGCCGTGAGCGTGTCTATCGGCTTCGGAGAGAAACACCGGCAATAACTGGTCTCCACCTTTTCCGATCTGGCCACGCGCCTGTTCGAATGAAACGTCGTGGCCGAACTCGCTAAATGCCTCTTGCCAGGCTCGCGCATGCAGATCGACTGAATCGACGAGCGTCCCGTCGATATCAAAAATGGCAGCCTGAGTCATGGTGTCGGTTTCCAATCACGTGCAAGCATGGGCAGCTCGCGTTTTCAAACGTCCCGTTCAATCCAGTTGCTCGTGTTTCAACGCCAGTTGCACGGCGGGGCGAGTGCGCATGCGTTGGTCGAACGCCGTCAGGCGTGCTGGAATCTCCAGGCGAACCTTGCCAGCCCATAAAAGCATCGTGAACAGATAGGCATCCGCAACGCTCGCTTCGCTGCCAAACAGATAGTCGCCCTTTGCCAGGGTCGAGATGAGTTCAAATCGCTTGCGGATTTTCTCGCGTGCCGCCTCGGCTTCGGCGTCGCACGAGGGTTTGAACACGCGGCCGAACTGCTTATGAATTTCTGTTGAAATGAATGTGAGCATCTCGGTGAGGCGCGCCGTACCGAGATCTCCGGTCACCCCGAGTGCGGGTCGCTGATCTGCGATCCACGAGAGAATGGCGACGTTTTCAGTGAGGATTTCACCGTTGTCGAATTCCAGCGTGGGGACGTAGCTCTTCGGGTTGATCTCGTCGAATGATTGACCTGTTTCGGTTTTTTTCGTCTTGAGGTCGACGCGAACGCGATCGAACCCGATCTCGGCCTCATGCAGCGCAATATGGTCGGCGAGGCTGCAAGCGCCGGGCGAGTAGTAAAGCTTCATGGTTCACGTCTCCGTTGACTGCAAAGGCGAGTGGTCGCCTAGTGCCAGAAAAGAGCGATCAGAATGATGATTGGAATGGGCACACCGAGCATATAGAGAAGAATCGAGCGCATGACGCCTCCTTACAAGGTGGGTTGGTGAATGATCAGCACGTCGCGAGCCCTGCCGCCGTGCGTCGCCAGCAGGCTTGCCGAGAAGGCACCCATCAGCAGCGAGACAAATAGCCAGAGCGACGCTGAGATGGTCGCTCTTCGCGCCTTCTCTGCTCCGTCTTTGGCTGCGGCATCGAGCGCGGCGCGTTTCTGTTGCAGACGGGTATAGGTCGTCGTGACGCGCGCCTGCGCGTCCGGGGTTGCGAGGCCGGTGCGTTGCGCGACCAGGCGGCCTAGATATTCGGTGTCTTCGGGAGACAGGGGCCCACCGGCTCCGACGCTGTTCAGGAAGATGCGGGTGGTTTCAACACGCACGGCCTCGCCACCCGTCATCGCGGCAGGGGGCGGCGTCACACCTGCGGGAATTCTGTATAGGGAATCTACAAAATAGCCAACAGGCCACGCGTTAAACGCGGCTGCTGCATCGCCTCGCTCGACGATTGGCGCATTCACGTCTAGCGGACCATCGTGACTTCCGGCGCCGATAGCCGCGCCCGGGCGAATGGCGGCGGTGGCCGCCAACGTGACGAACATCGCGGTGAAGAGCGTTGCGACCGCCCAACTGAGAAAGCCGTGCGCCGTGTCGCGGAAGTGCACTTCGTCGAGATCAACGGTTGTCCAGCGGTGCCGGAGTCTGCCTGCCAGATAGCCGCCTAGTCCGGATGTCAGAACCGAAGTGACACAAATCCAGATGACGGCTGCGAATCCGAATGCTTTCGCATTGGTACCGGCTGACTTCCAGGGAGAAATTGCCGTGAGGCCCAACCCCGTTCCCAGTGTCAACAAAATCAGCGCGAACGCTGCTGCGCCAAGCCCGCCTGCAAGAATCGCGGTCCAGGAGACAGAAGAGGATGGCATCGCTGCGATCGCGGTGTCCTCTGGCGAGCGTGCGTAACCCGAAGAAGCGGGGGAGTGTTCCATGTAGCCTCCATGACCAGTTTTTTTCGGTGCACTGTTGTGTGGCGGACCGCAGTCCGTCAAAGAATGCGCTTCGTCGACAATGGCAATCGCAGTCAGCAGTTTCTATGCCGCCGAAACAGTGTTTCCAGTCAACGGTCCGTGCGCAAACGGACCACTTCCCGAAGGCGCGATCGTGCGAGCTCTCAATCGGGTCCGATCGTAAAAAACAGCGTCAACGTTCTTTTGCGTCGACGGCCACAATTTCGTATCCGGCGTCAGCGTGCGTGCTTGCCGCTTTTTCGGCGTCTTCGTAGGAGAAGAAAGTTTTGGCTTCTTTGATTTCCGGCGCGAGGCCAATGTCGCCGTCCTCCCCGGTGCAGAGATATTGCTCTCCGGTTTTCACAACATAGGCGGTAGTCATATCAGTCTCCAAGACCTGCGGGTATGCGCGTTTAGTCGAGCGATGCAGACGGGCTACACGGGTTCGTTAAGACCCTTGCTCTGTGGTGTCCATCATCACGCCTCCGGTCAACTCGTTGGGAAGCGTGATGCAAGGCGGATGCCTGGTCGCGAATTCGTGCAAGTCCCGTGAAGCACCGCTCACCTGACGATAATGCGCGGCCCGAATCCGATCCAGCACACGAGTAAGACTTTCCACTGTCGATACTTCCGTCTAACCCGATAGCGCACGCCGTTCTTACCGAGTCCGTTTATTGCTGGATGCGTGGCATCGGGCATACGCCCTGTGCACACGGAGAACGTCGAACATGAGCAAGGAACCGCGCATCGAGAAATACGACCATCCGGCCGGCGGCTGGGGCTCAGTCAAAGCGGTCGGCTCGGCCTTGATGAAGGAGCATGCGTTGCTAAACGGTGCACGCATTCTGATGCATCAGAACAAGCCCGAAGGCTTTGCTTGCGTGAGTTGCTCATGGGCGAAACCGGCTGATCCGCATCTTTTCGAATTCTGCGAAAACGGCGCAAAAGCGACCGCTTGGGAAATCACGGCCAAGCGTGTGACGCGCGAATTCTTCGAACAACACACGCTGTCGGAACTTGACACATGGACCGACTACGATCTCGAATCGCAGGGGCGCCTTACCGAGCCCATGCGTTACGATGCCACCGCCGATCGCTATGTACCCATTGCGTGGCAGCAGGCATTCGACGAGATCGGTGCAATGCTGCGCAGCTTTGATCCGAAGCGCGTGGTGTTTTACGCGTCGGGGCGTGCGTCGCTCGAAACCTCTTACATGTACCAGCTTTTCGCGCGCCTCTACGGCACCAACAATCTGCCCGACAGTTCGAATATGTGTCACGAAAGCACATCCGTGGCATTGCCCGAGACGATCGGCGCGCCGGTCGGCACTGTCACACTCGAAGACTTCGAGCACACCGACTGCTTCATGTTTTTCGGGCACAACACGGGTACAAACGCGCCCCGGATGCTGCATCCATTACAGGAGGCCCGCAAGCGCAACGCGGAGATCATCACCTTTAACCCGCTGAAAGAACGCGGGCTGGTGACGTTCGCGAATCCGCAAGCGCCGACCGAAATGCTGTCGAACGCCCAGACACCGATCAGCACGCAGTATCACCAGGTCAAGATCGGTGGCGATATAGCGGCCGTCGCGGGAATCTGCAAGGCGCTGATCGAAGCCGACGACCGCGCGCAGCGCGAAGGCCTGCCACGCGTGCTCGATGTCGAATTCATCGCCGAACACACTCACGGTTTCGACGCGTTTGTGGACGCGATGCGCGCGCTGTCGTGGCAGGATATCGAACTGCAGAGCGCGCTCACGCGTAGCGCGCTGCAGGCGGCAGCGGCAACCTACGCGCGCTCCAAAGCGGCGATGATCCTCTACGGCATGGGTATCACGCAGCACCGCGAAGGCGTGCTCGCCGTGCAGATGCTCACCAATCTGATGCTGTTGCGCGGCAATATCGGCAAGCCGGGCGCGGGCATCTGTCCGATTCGCGGACATTCGAACGTGCAGGGACAACGCACGGTCGGCATTACCGAAAAACCCGCGCTTGCGCCGCTCGACAAGCTCGCCACGCTGTATCGCTTTGAGCCGCCGCGCGACGAAGGCCTGTCTACCGTGGACGCATGCGCGGGCGTGCGCGACGGCTCCGTCGATGCGTTCATCGGTCTGGGGGGCAACTTCGCGCGCGCGACGCCCGACCCGCACGCGCTCGAAGCCGGCTGGCGACGTCTGCCGCTCAACGTGCAGATCGGCACGCACCTGAACCGCAGTCACGTTTTGCACGGACGTGCCGCTTATTTACTGCCGTGTCTCGGCCGAATCGAGGTCGACCAACAGGCGAGCGGGCCTCAATCGGTGACGGTGGAAGACAGCACCGCGTGCATTCACGGATCGCGTGGATTCGCGGAGCCAGCGAGCCGCGACCTGCTTTCGGAGCCAGCCATCGTCGCGGGTATCGCGAAAGCCACGCTAGCGGCGAACTTCGTGCCGTGGGACGAGTGGGTGTCGAATTACGCCCTCGTGCGCGACGCGATCGAGGCCACCTATCCCGACCAGTTCGCGCAATTCAACCAGAGGATGTCGCAACCCGGTGGGTTTCGACGTCCTCTTCCGGCCGCCAGGCGCGAATGGAAAACCAGCACCGGCAAGGCGAATTTCATTGTGCCGCAGGGACTGGGCGAAGACCCCGACATGCGCTTCGACGGCGAACGGACCCTGCGGCTGATGACAACGCGCGGCGACAGTCAATTCAACACCACGGTCTACTCGCTGGACGATCGTTTTCGTGGCGTCTACAACACGAGAGATGTGTTGTTGATGAACCGCGACGACATGACCCGCCTCGGCTTCGAAGAGAATGACGAAGTGGTTGTGTCGACTGTCGCTCATGACGAGGTAGAGCGTGCGTTGAGCGGGCTGCGGGTTCATGCTCATGACATTCCGGCTGGCTGCGTGATGGGCTATTTCCCCGAGTGCAACGTGCTGATTCCGCTCGCGCATCACGCAAAGCGCAGCAAGGTGCCGGCAGGAAAAGCGATTCCCGTTCACTTGCGGGCGTTAAGCCATGGGTCTGCCTAAGGGCGGCGTTTACCGCGGTCGGACGACGATATGACGTGAACGGGCATTCGCGCTCACGCAAGGGTTGGGGATGAAATCGCGAATGTGCCGACGTGTATACCTATGAAACAATAGGTCCAATATGTAATTCTGGTGGCTTATGAACGTACGAGATCGAAACAACGTCCATATCGGCGGTAGCGGCGGAACCACCGTGCTGTTCGCACACGGGTTCGGTTGCGATCAGAACATGTGGCGACTGTTCGCGCCGAGCTTTGAACATCGGTACCGCACCGTCCTGTTCGATCTCGTGGGTAGCGGAAGGTCTGACTTGTCGGCTTACAACCGGGCCCGGTACAGCACGCTCGAAGGCTATGCAGATGATGTGCTCGACATCGTTGACGGGTTGGAAGCCGGTCCGGTCATTTTCGTAGGTCATTCGGTGAGCGCTATGATCGGGATGCTTGCCGCAATCAAGGCGCCGGAGCGTTTTGCCGCGAACGTGATGATTGGGCCGTCACCGTCCTTTATCAATGATGGCAGCTATATCGGTGGATTCGAGCGCGCGGATATTGAAGATCTTCTTGAAACGCTTGAAAGCAACTATCTTGGCTGGTCGAGCACCATGGCACCGGCGATCATGGGCGCACCTGATCAGCCAGCGCTTGCGGACGAGCTGACAAATAGTTTTTGTCGCACTGATCCAGAGATCGCCAGGCATTTTGCGCGCGTGACTTTCCTTTCCGACCACCGGGCCGATCTGTGTCGCGTGAGGACCCCAACGCTGATCGTCCAGTCACACGACGATCTGCTCGCGCCCGTGTCGGTCGGGAATTACATGCGCGACGCGATCGCGGGCAGTACGCTCAGTATCGTCGACAACGTGGGGCATTGCCCGCACCTGAGCGCACCGGGTGACAGCAAGGCCGCAACTGACGCATTTCTCAAAGGCTTGGGTCTGTGATGGATAGCGGTGGTCACGCGCGTGTACCGGTCGAGGACGCATACGAACAAAAAATCGCCCCAACCAACACGGTTGCCCCGCACAAATCAATACAGTTTGGCTGAACAGTATTTTGCTGTATCGGGAAACCTTGCCGCGTCGTCGCTACAGTCGGTGGGTCTTCAAGGAGCCCGCGATGAGCAACGAATCGAACAACCAATCGAACAGCAGCACGCCCGACCTCTCGAACTTCTGGATGCCGTTCACGGCAAACCGGCAATACAAAGCCGCACCGCGCCTGTTCAAGGCCGCGAAGGGCATGTACTACACCAGCAGCGACGACCGCCAGGTGCTCGACGCCACCGCGGGCCTGTGGTGCGTGAACGCCGGTCACGGCCGCACCGAAATCGTCGAAGCCGTGTCGAAGCAACTCGCGACGATGGACTTCGCGCCGACCTTCCAGATGGGCCATCCGCTCGCGTTCGAAGCAGCGTCGAAAGTCGCCGAACTGATGCCGACCGGTCTGGATCGCATCTTCTTCACGAACTCCGGTTCGGAATCGGTCGATACCGCGCTGAAAATCGCGCTCGCGTATCACCGGGCGCGCGGCGAAGGCCAGCGCACCCACTTCATCGGTCGTGAACGCGGTTATCACGGCGTCGGTTTCGGCGGCATTTCGGTGGGCGGGATCGGCGGCAATCGCAAGACGTTCTCGGGCAATCTGCTGCCGCACGTCGATCATCTGCCGCACACGTACAACCACGCTGAAACGGCGTTCACGCGCGGTCAGCCGAACTGGGGCGCGCATCTCGCCGACGACCTCGAACGGATCGTCGCGCTGCACGATCCGTCGACCATCGCCGCGGTGATCGTCGAGCCGCTGGCAGGGTCGACCGGTGTGCTGGTGCCGCCGAAGGGCTATCTGCAAAAGCTGCGCGAAATCTGCACGAAGCACGGCATCCTGCTCGTGTTCGACGAAGTCATCACCGGTTTCGGCCGTCTCGGCAAGGCCACCGCCAGCGAATACTTCGGCGTCACGCCCGACCTGCTGACGATGGCCAAGGCAATCAATAACGCTTCCGTGCCGATGGGCGCGGTTGCTGCCGGCCGTCACGTCCACGACGCAGTGGTCAACGCCGCCCCGGAAAACGCAATCGAGTTCTTCCACGGCTATACGTATTCCGCGCATCCGGCTGCGGCTGCCGCCGCGATTGCGACGCTCGATCTGTACAAGCGCGACAACCTGTTCGAGCGCGCGAACGGCCTCGCCGCGACCTTCGAAAATGCAGTGCACGAGCTGCGCACGTCGCATCACGTGAAAGACATCCGCAATCTCGGTCTGGTCGCGGGGATCGAACTGGAATCGCGTCCGGGTGCGCCGGGCGCGCGTGCGTACGAAGCGTTCGTCAAATGCTTCGAGCGCGGTCTGCTGGTTCGCTACACGGGCGACATCCTCGCGTTCTCGCCGCCGCTGATCATCGACGAAGCCCAGATCGACCAGATTTTCTCGACCGTGCGCGACGTGCTGAAGGATGTTGCCTGATCCCGCGTCCGTCCGTTTCAGGCCCGCCGCGCGATGCGCCGGGCCGTTTCTATCCGAGGTAAAGCAATGAATGCAGTGAACGAACAAGGCAAGCTGGCGGTGCAGCAGCTCGGCCATTTTATCGGCGGTGCGGCCGCCGAGCCGACCAGCGGTCTGTTCAAGGACGTCTTCAATCCGGCCACCGGCAAGGTGACGGGTTCGGTGGCGCTCGCGTCCGTCGCGGAAGTGGACAACGCGGTCAGGGCGGCGAAAGCGGCGTTTCCCGCGTGGAGCGAAACCGCGCCGTTGAAGCGCGCGCGCGTGCTGTTCAAGTTCAAGGAATTGCTGAACAGGCATCATGACGAACTCGCGATGCTGATTACGCGCGAGCACGGCAAGGTGTTCTCCGATGCGCAGGGCGAAGTGGTGCGCGGCATCGAAATCGTCGAATTTGCGTGCGGCATTCCGAACCTGCTGAAAACCGATTTCACCGACCAGATCGGTGGCAGCATCGACAACTGGAACCTGCGTCAGCCATTGGGCGTGGTCGCCGGTATCACGCCGTTCAACTTCCCGGTGATGGTGCCGATGTGGATGTTCCCGGTCGCGCTCGCGTGCGGCAATACCTTCGTGCTGAAGCCGTCGGAGCGCGATCCGTCGGCGTCGCTGCGCCTCGCGGAACTGCTGAAGGAAGCGGGCTTGCCCGACGGCGTGTTTAACGTCGTGAACGGCGACAAGGTGGCGGTCGATGCGCTGATCGAACATCCGGATGTCGCGGCGCTGTCGTTCGTCGGCTCGACGCCGATCGCCGAATACATCTATCAGCAGGCGTCGCAGCATGGCAAACGCGTGCAGGCGCTCGGCGGCGCGAAAAACCATCTGGTCGTGATGCCGGATGCCGACCTCGATCAGGCCGTCGATGCATTGATCGGCGCGGCCTACGGTTCGGCAGGCGAACGCTGCATGGCGATTTCGGTGGCGGTCGCGGTCGGTAACGTCGCGGATCGACTGATCGAAAAGCTGGTGCCGCGCGTGAAGTCGCTGATTATCGGCAACGGCGAAAACGCGGACGCGGAAATGGGTCCGCTGGTTACGGCCGAACACAAGGCGAAGGTCGCCGGATATATCGCGTCGGGCGAGGCGGAAGGCGCGACGCTGATCGTCGATGGCCGCGCGCATCCGGTGGTCGGCGAAGACGGATTCTTTATCGGCGGCACGCTGTTCGACAACGTCGGCACGGAGATGAAGATCTACAAGGAAGAGATTTTCGGACCGGTGCTGGCGGTGGTGCGTGTGCCCGATTTCGCGAGTGCGGTGGAACTGATCAACAAGCACGAATTCGGCAACGGCGTCGCGTTGTTCACGTCCGATGGCGGTGTGGCCCGCGCGTTCAGCCGCCAGATTCAGGTGGGCATGGTGGGCATCAACGTGCCGATTCCGGTGCCGATGGCGTGGCATTCGTTCGGCGGCTGGAAGCGTTCGCTGTTCGGCGATCATCACGCATACGGCGAAGAGGGCGTGCGCTTCTACACGCGCTACAAGAGCATCATGCAGCGCTGGCCGGACAGCATCGCGAAGGGTGCTGAATTCACGATGCCGGTCGCGAAGTAAGAGTCTGGGTCTCGCCGCAGGGTGACGTCGCAATGACGCCATCCTGCGGCGTGCCGTGTTTGAAACGCCAGCGGCTTAAATCAGTGATGATTTAATTCCGAATTACATCCGATTATTTCCGAATGGCAACGCCTGTCATTCCCGGTAAATAGTCGGATTATTTCGGGGTGGAAGCGTTGCCATGCTGGCATCGCCGCAACCCCGCCGTTGTAGTTATCCAACGCAACGCACAATTTTCGGCTTTATTCCCCGCACGATCCCGGACTACGTTCGCCAGCCCACATTGGGCATATTTCGAAATGGGCAGAATCGATTCCAGATCAGCACAGAGCGCGGCTGCCAGCGGGTTTGCCGGGCTTTGACTGTCGCCGGACCGGATTTTCGATGTTCAGTTTCGTGACTGTCGCGCACGGGGGATTGGCGCGTCTGGATGAGCAAACGTTTGTTAGCTCCGCGTAATCGTTCAAAAGAAATCAGCAGACGGCAGATTCATTCTATCGCAAAGAAACCAGCAGGCGCGCATGGACGCAAACCGTCCTGACGGCCGGGGCATTCTCGTGCGCGTGATTGGCTTGCATGGATAGCCGGATATGAAACCTGAACCTGTTGTGCATACCGATCGCATTTCAAACATCGAATGGGAAATTGGCCAGATCGAAACATCGGCCTGTTTATCGATTGAATCGGGCACTGCGGTGGATGCGGCAGCCAGAAACGCATTTGCCGCCGGATTTGATTGGTTGTCTAAATTTATTATGGAGCCGCATCCCGATCTGGGACGGCGTGGACCGGTTTGCCCTTTTGCACGGCCGTCGCATAGCGAAGGGTCGATGGTATTTTGTGTATGGGATGTCGGGAATCTGGGTTTCGATCTTTATATCGACATATTAAAAGCGATCCCCGATTTATATCAGCGTCTGCTGCAGACTAAAAAAGGGCAGGCGAGAATATTCTCGGTTTGTATCTTTTTAACTGGACTCGATGAATCGCAATATTCTCATTACATCGACGAAGCGCATTCGCAGGTGAAGCCGGACTTTATGGACGCCGGGCTGATGCTGGGCGAATTCCATCCGTTGAGCACGGCGGGCGGCGCGCATTCGGACAGTTTCAGGCCGATGCGCAGCAGTGTGCCGATGTTCGTGATCCGCTCAATTTCCCATCACGACATTCTGTTTATCGACCGCGCCGGCAGTTCGCCGGAAAAAAGCATTCGCGAGCTGTCGAATTATCTGTTCACGATCGGTGCAACGCTCACCGACGACGAAGTCGCGCGGATCGAAAATCGCATCGACGCGCTGAAAGAGCAGGTCGAACGGCAATCGCGGGCTGAGGCGCGGACCGAAGCGCGCGTCGGGTTGCGCGCGTAGCCGGCGGGCTGCCTCAGGTCGGCACGGATCGAAGCGGTCGTGCCGGTTCGCTACAATGCGGGTTCACTTTGAACTTGGGGGAACCCTGTGAAATCCGTTGCTGTCATGCTGGCTACTCTCGCTGTCGCGTCTTCGGCATTTGCCGCGCCGGCTACCACCGAAAAGCTGCCGTCGGGTGTGGTCGTCGAGCACCTTACGCAAGGCACGGGTCCGAAGCCCACCGCCGCCGACGTCGTGCGCGTCAACTATCGCGGCACGCTGGCGAACGGCACCGAATTCGACGCATCGTCGAAACACGGCGGCCCGGCTGAATTCCCGCTTGGTCGCGTGATTCCGTGCTGGACGCAAGGCGTCGCGACGATGAAGGTCGGCGAGAAGGCCAAGCTGAGCTGCCCGGCTGCGACCGCCTATGGCGATCGCGGCGTCGGCACGATTCCGCCGAACAGCAATCTGACGTTCGAAGTCGAATTGCTGGCCATCGTCAAGTAAGACGCGAAGCGCGCAATCCGCTGATAAAAAGCGCGTCGGCCATCATGGCCGACGCGTTTTTTTATTGTGCCGCGCGTTCTGTTCGGGCGGCCCGCTCCGCCAAAGACGCACGCACCCGCTCGACCACGCCATCCCATTCGCCGGGCGCAGCTTGCCTGAACAGCGTCGCGTCGGGATACCACGGACTGTCGTCGCGTTCGAGCAACCATCGCCAGCAGGTGTCGAAGCGGTTCAGGATCCAGACCGGTTTCGCCATCGCGCCCGCCAGATGCGCGGTCGAGGTATCGACGGAAATCACCAGATCGAGATTGGCGACCAGCGCGGCCGTATCCGCGAAATCGTGCAGATCCGCGGTGAAATCGACGATGCGCCGCGCCGGGTCCAGCGTGTCGTTGACGGCGGCGAGCTGTTGCGCGGCCGCGCCTTTCTGCACGCTGTAAAACGTCACGTCGGGCAGATCGAACAAAGATGCCAGCGTTGCCAGCGACATCGAGCGGCGCGCATCGTTCTTACGCAACTCGGTCACGTGCGGACGATTTCCGCCTGCCCACACGAGACCCACTTTCAGCCCGCGCGGCGCGGTCTGCGTACACCGCTCGGCCCATTGCCGCGTCATCGCCGGGTCGGCAAACAGATACGGCGTGGCAGCGGGAATCGTACTGAGCGTGGTGTGAAATGCCAACGGCAGACTCAGCAACGGACAGTGGCAATCGAACGGTGGCAACGGCAGTCCACGCGCGACGAGTTGCGTCACGCCCGCGAGGCCGTCGAGCAGCCGGATCAGTTCGGGCGGCACTTCGAGGATCACCGTCGCGCCGAGCCGCGCGACGTCGGCGGCATAGCGGCAAAACTGCAGCGTGTCGCCGAGACCTTGCTCCGCGTGCAGCAGGATCGTCTTGCCGTCGAGCGGCGTGTCGCCCAGCCATAGCGCCTGCGTGAAACCGCGCTGCTCCGGCTTCACGCGTTGCCGCTCCCAGCGCCATTCGAACTCGCGCCAACCTTCGTCGAACGCGCCCGTGGACAGCAGGCAGATCGAGCGATTCCAGTGCGCTTCCGGTGAATCGCGCTGCAACTGAAGCGCGCGATCGTAGCTGGCGAGCGCATCGGCGTGGCGGTTCAGATCGATCAGCGTCGGCCCGAGATTGGTCCACGCATCGGCGAAGCCGGGCGCGAGATCGAGCGCGCGCCGATAGCTCTGCTGCGCGTCGTCCGCACGATTCAGGTCGCTCAGCGCATTGCCGCGATTGCTCCACGCTTCGGCATACGACGGTTGCCGCGCGATCGCTTCGTCGCAACTGGCGAGCGCGTCGGCGGCGCGGCCCAGATCGCGTAATGCGCACGCGCGGTTGTTCCAGGCTTGCGCGAAATCCGGTTGCACTGTCAGCGCGCGCTCGAAGCTGCTCAACGCCTGATCCGCGTGACCGAGACCGGCGAGCGCATTGCCGCGATTATTCAGCGCGTCGGCGAAATCCGGTCGTAGCGCGAGCGCGCGATTCGCGGCGGCGAGTGCGTCGTCGTAACGCTGCGACGCGTTTAGCGCGAACGCGAGATTCGAGTGAATGGCCGGCTGTTTTGCGTCGATGGCGATCGCGCGTTTGAGCAGCGCGATGCCTTCGTCGAGGCGTCCGGATTGCAGCGTCAGCGCGCCGAGCAACTGGATCGCGTCGAAGTGTTTGGGGCGTGCGGCCAGAATCTCGCGGTACAGGGTTTCGGCGACGTCGGGCGCGCCGTTTTGCTGCAAAGACACCGCCTGTTGCAGCATGGCATCGATCTGGCGAGGCTGAAGCGCGGTCTTGCTCATGGTTCGGTATCGGAAGATGGCTGCCCGCAGGCGTTCGACAGACGATTATCCAGCAAAACGACGCGATGCCCGATGCGCGGCGGCGCGATGCGATTGTCCCGAAACGTGTAAGCTGGCCTGCATCCGACGCATAGCCCGTGAAGGAGTTTCGTATGTCAACACCCGATGACGTCGTCTTTCTGTTCGATGTCGATAACACCTTGCTCGACAACGATCATGTCATCAGCGATCTGCGCAGCCATCTGACCGAAGCCTTCGGCGCGGCGTGCAGCGATCGCTACTGGCAACTGTTCGAAGCACTGCGCAGCGAGCTGGGTTACGCCGATTATCTCGGCGCGCTACAGCGCTATCGCGGCGAAAACGAAAGCGATACGCGGCTGCTGCAAATGTCGGCGTTTTTGATCAACTATCCGTTTCCGGAGCGGGTGTATCCGGGCGCGTTCGACGCGATCGGCTACGCGCGCGAAGCCGGACCAACCGTGATCGTGTCCGATGGCGACGTGGTGTTCCAGCCGCGCAAGATCGAGCGGGCGGGATTGTGGAAGGCATTCGACGGCCGCGTGATGATCTTTATCCACAAGGAGCGGATGCTTCGCGCGATCGAAGCGGCGTATCCGGCGCGCCATTACGTGATGATCGACGACAAGCTGCGCATTCTGACCGCGATGAAAGAGCAGTGGGGCGACCGTCTGACCACCGTATTCGTGCGGCAAGGCCATTACGCGCACGACACCGAAGCGATTGCCGATTTCCCGGCCGCGGATCTGACGATCGAGACCATCGCCGAATTGAAAGACGTGCCGATGGCGGCGTTGCTGGGTTGACCGCGATGCAAACGAAAACCGGCGCATGACGCGCCGGTTTTTTTCGCCGTGCTGTGACGCTTAGCCGGCTGCGTTATCGATCCACGCGCAAACATCGCCGGTATTCAGGCGACGCGCGCCGAGCACGAAGCTCGCATCGGCCGGCGACGGCGCATCGACGCCGGTAGGGCCGAAGTTGAACGCGAACGTGACATTGCCGCGACGTCGCGTGCGTAGTCCTTCGGGCAATGCTTGCACGCGCAAACCGGCGTCGAGCGCGGCCTGTTCGAGCAGAGCCCGATGCAACGGATGCGCGAGCCACGCACCCACGTAACGCAGCGTGCCCTGGCGAATCACCGCAGGCCAGCCGTCGTCGAACTGCGCATCGACCTGCGCGTCGCCATTCGCGCGCAGATGCTCGCGCCAATGGATCGCGATACCGTCGACACCATTGATCGACGTGGACGGCTGCAGGCTCGCCCGCAACGATTCCACTTCGAGCACTTGCAGCGGCAACACGGTTTGCAGCGCGCCCGGCGCGAGATTCGACGGGATCGCGAATTCGCGGGTTTTCGAACCGGTGCGCGGACCGAACACCCATTGCGCGTGGCTCCGCTCGATCTGCTGCACCAGCGCGTGATCGACCACCGCGAGGCTCGGCACGACCACCAGCCGGTACGCGGACAAATCCGCTTTCGACGACACGATATCCACGTCGAGGCCCAATTCGCGCAGCGCCTCGTAGTAGTCGAACGCGAGCGTCTGATAGTCGAAGCTCTTGCCGTGCCGCTGGATTTCGAACATCCACTGCGTTTCGTAATCGAACACCACCGCGACGCTTGCCGGCGACGCCGCAGGCAGCGTCGATAGGGCATCGGACGCGGCGATTTCAGCTGCGGCGCGGCGCACTTCCATGCCGCCCGGCGACAATTCGTTGTTCGGCAGATTCAGCCCGGAATGCATCTGTTCCTGCGCGTACGGGCATTGTCGCCAGCGGAAATAGGACACCAGTTCCGCACCGTGCGCGAACGCCTCGTACGCCCACAAACGCACCATGCCGGGCGCGGGAACCGGATTCCACGGCGCCCAGTTGACCGGGCCGGCCTGCTGTTCCATCACCCAGAAACGGCCGCGTCCGACGCCGCGATACCGGTCGTGATCGAAAGCCGAAACGTCCGGATGCGCAGTGCGTGCATAGCGCGCTTTCTGTTCTTCGGGCAACGCGATCGATTCCGTGCGCGCGATCGGGTAGCTGTCCCACGCGGCGACGTCGATCGCGTTGTCGGCGGAAAAGTCGTAGTGATCGAAGGTGGTGAAAAAGCCCATGAAGTTGTGCAGCATGTCCGCGTCGGGCGCATGACGGCGCAGTACGTCGATCTGCTCGCGGTGGAAGCTCGCCACTTCGTCGGACATAAAGCGGCGGAAGTCCAGCAGATGGATCGGATTCGCGTCGGTCGGCGTCAGGTTCGGCAATTCGATCGCGTCGAACGATGCGTATTCCATGCTCCAGAACACGTTGCCCCACGCTTCGTTCAACTGCCCGATGGTTTCGTAGCGCTTCGCGAGCCAGCCGTGGAAACGCTGCAACGCGGCCTTCGAATAACTCGGTACGGTTTCGTGGCAACCGAGTTCGTTATCGGTTTGCCATGCGATCACCGACGGATGGCGTCCGTAGCGTGCGGCCATCACGTCGACGATACGCAGGCATTCGCGGCGATACGTGTCGCTCGCGATGTCGTAATGACGACGCGAGCCGAAGTTCCACGTGGTGCCGTCGGCACGCACCGGCAACACGTCCGGATGCGCGTCGATCAACCACTTCGGCGGCGATGCGGTCGGCGTGCCGAGCACGATTTTCAGACCCGCCGACGCCAGCGTTTCAACGGCTTCGTCGAGCCAGTTCCATACGTATTCGCCGGCGCGCGGTTCCATCCGGCTCCACGCGAATTCCGCGATCCGCACATGCGTGATACCGAGTTCGACCATGCGTTTTGCATCGTCGGCCCACATCGTGCGCGGCCATTGTTCGGGGTAGTAGCAGACACCAAGTTGCATAGAAAGTCTCGCGAAAAAGGGGTGAAAGCAGGGCGAGCGGTCAGCCCTTGCTCGCGCCGAACGTCAGTCCGGCGACAAAATGTTTTTGCATCGCGAAGAACATCAGCACCGACGGCAACGCGGCCAGTACCGATCCCGCCGCAACGAGATTCCACGCGGTCGTCCATTGACCCTTCAATGCCGCGACACCGACGGTGATCGGCGCGGCATCGTCGCCTTGCGTCAGGCACAGCGCCCAGAAGTAGTCGTTCCACACGAACGTGAACACCAGAATGCCGAGCGCGGCAAGCGCGGGACGGATCAGCGGCAGCACGATCCGCGCGTAGATGGTCCATTCGCTCGCGCCTTCGACGCGCGCCGCTTCGATCAGCTCGAACGGCAACTGCTTGATGAAGTTGCGCAGGAACAGCGTGCAAAAGCCGGTCTGAAACGACACATGGAAAATCACCATTGCCCAGACGGTGTTGAACAGTCCGAACTTCAGCGCCATGTCGCGGACCGGAATCATCAGGATCTGGATCGGCACGAAGTTGCCCGCGACGAACGCGAACAGCACGGCGGTGTTGCCGGGAAAGCGATACGTCGCCAGCGCGAAGCCCGCCATCGAAGCAAGCAGGATCGCGCCGAGCACCGACGGCACCGTGATCAGCACGCTATTGGCGAAGTAGTGGAGCATCGGCGTCTGCGTGAGCGCCGCGCCGTAGTTTTCGATCAGCGCGAAATGCTTCGGCCACGTCCAGTAATCGCCGCGCGACAGTTCGTCCGACGAGCGGATCGAGGTGACGAGCACGGCGAGCATCGGCAGCAGCCAGATCACCAGCGCGAGCGGCAGCGACGCTTTGTACAGCATGCGTGGAAGGGGTTTCCAGCGTTCGACGGGAAGCGGATACATGATGCGTGACTCCGTGATTTCAGCGTTCTTCGCGCAGCATGCGGCGCAGATGGAACACGATGTAGACGAGCATGATCGCGAACAGCACCACGGCAATCGACGCCGAATAGCCTTCGCGGTAGTACTTGATCGCCTGGTCGTACATGTAATAGGCCAGCACGGTCGAGCTGTCGAAAGGACCGCCGCCGCTCATCACCGCAATCAGGTCGAAACTGCGCAACGCGCCGATGATCGTCAGCACGACCGCCATGAAGGTGGCCGGACGAAGCTGCGGCAGGATCACGTGCCACAACAGCTTCAGACCTTTCGCGCCTTCCATGCGCGCGGCTTCGACCACTTCCGGATTGATCGCGGTGAGGCCGGTCAGATACAGCACCATGCAGAACGGCGTCTGCGGCCATAACGCGGCGAAGATGATGCCGAGCGTCACCGTGTGCGGATCGCCGAGCACCGGAATGCCGTGTCCGACGAAGACCTTCAGCAAGCCGAAGGTCGGGTCGTAAAACCAGCTGAAGACCAGCCCGACCACCACGCCCGACAACACGAACGGCGCGAAGAACAGCGACTTCACGAGTCGCATGCCGCGCATTTTCTGGTTCAGGTACAGCGCGAAAATCAGTCCGAGCGGCGGTGCGAGCAGGAAGAACGCGAGCCACAGCAGATTGTTCTTGAGCGCGGTGTAGAAGGTGTCGGTGTGGAACAGTTCGATGTAGTTATCGAAGCCGACAAAGCTCTTCGGCGTCATGCCGTCCCAGTTATAAAAACTGAGCGAGATGCTGCTGATAATCGGGTAGAGCACGCACAACGTGAACAGCGCGCAGCCCGGTAACAGAAAGAAAAATGCCGCACGATTCTGCCGGCGACGGGTCGTCCAGACGCGACGCTGCCGCGCCGCAGGCAGGCGGCTCGCAATGGGATGAGACATGATCGGGCCTCGCTAGGGTCGAAGGCGGGGCGCGCCGGTTGCGCGCGGTAAAGCAGCACAACCACGACAACCGGCGCGACAGGATTACTGCTTGTAGATGCGCTTGCGGGTCGTTTCCAGGCGCGCGAGGATGCTGTCCAGTTGCGACGGATCGCTATAGAACTGCTGCATCGCCTTCATGCCTTCGTCGGCCATTTCCTTGGTCATGTCGCGGTCGTAGAACTGCGCGATGCCGCCCTTCGTGTTCGCCAGAATCGTGAAGCCCACTTTCGAAATCGGATCTTCAGGTTCGGCGGACTGGCTGTTCGACGGCAACTGGCCCCAGCCGTGTGCGAGATCGGCATTGATCTCCGGCTTTTCCATGAACGCGAGCAGACGATGCGCGTCGGCCTTGTTCTTGGCCTTCGCCGGAATCAGCAGCACGTTGACCGGACCGTCTTCCGCCATCGCGACGTTCGGATCGATCACCGGGAAGCGGAAAAAGCTGGTGTCCGCCTTCGATGCAGCCGGAATGCTGGCCGAGAAGAACGTGCCCATCAGCATCATCGCGGCCTTGCCGTTGACGAGGAACGGCGCGATCGAATCGAGGTCGTACGACAGCGCGTTATCGATAAAGTATTTGTCGTCGATCAGCGTCTTCCACGCCGTGTAGACCTTCTTCACGCGGGCGTCGGTGTACGGAATCTGACCGGACATCAACTGCTGGTGAAACGCGTTGCCGTTGATCCGCAGGTCGAGATAATCGAACCACGCGGCGAGCGTCCAGCTGTCGCGCGCGGCGACGGCAATCGGCGCGACGCCGCTTGCTTTCAGCTTTTTGCACGCGTCGAGGAATTCATTCCAGGTCTTCGGTTCCGACTTGATGCCGGCCTTGTCGAACAGATCCTTGCGATAGAAAAAGCCATACGCGTCGTAGCCGAGCGGCGCCGCGTACTGCTTGCCCTTGAACGTCGACGCCTCTTTCACCGACGCATATTGTTGCGACCAGCCGTTCTTGCTCCAGTCGGGGGTCAGGTCGTCGAGCAGGCCGCGCTGCGCGTAATACGCCATGCGCTCGCCGTCGTGCCACGACACGACGTCAGGCGGATCGGTGGCGAGCCAGCCGCCCATCTGCACCTTGTACGCTTCCTCGGTGACGTAGGTCACTTTCAGATCGACGTCGGGATTGGCTTTCTTGAACTTGTCGAATGCGTCTTGCCACGTCGAGCGCTGGTTGCCGCGCGCGGACACGTTGACGTTGAGCGTCGCCGCGTCGACTGCGGCGCTCGACATCACGGCCGTCACGACGGCGACTGCCGCCGAGATGCGAGCCAATCGGCGAAACCGGTTTGCGATCATGCTTGTCTCCTTGACTACTTTCTGACTGCTGTTAGCCGCCGGCGTGCTGCCGACGGTCGTAAAGCCGGCTCTATGGCCGGGTTCCCTGCTTCGCTCGATCAGGCGGCGGCGAGCGTCGTTTCGCGGATCGTGCGCGGTACCGCGAGGCCGTCGGCGTCGAATACGTGGCACGCGTCGGCGGGAATGTGGAGTACAACGCGTTCGCCCGCGCGCATCGACGCGTCGCCCGGCGCTTTCGCGACCAGCGTGCCGCTCGTGTGGTCGGCGTGAATATAGCTGTGTTCGCCGAGGCGTTCAGTCAACGCGGTCGCGCATTGAATCGACTGGTCGTCGCCGCTCAGACGAAGATGCTCGGGCCGCACGCCGAGCGTGACCGGCTGGCCGCGTTGCAGACGCTGGCCATCGACATGCGCGACGATGCTTTCGCCGCTTTTCGCGAGCGTCAGCGTCACGCTGCCCAGTTCGATCGACGCGACCGTCGCGTCGATGAAATTCATCCGCGGCGAACCGATAAAGCCGGCCACGAAGCGCGATTTGGGATGGTGATAGAGATCGAGCGGGGCGCCGATCTGCGCGATGCTGCCGAAGCGCTCGGCGTCGGCGCCGGCGTGCAGCAGCACGATCTTGTCGGCGAGCGTCATTGCTTCGACCTGATCGTGCGTCACGTAGACCACGCTGGCGTCGGAGAAACGCTGATGCAGCCGCGCGATTTCGATCCGCGTCTGGCCGCGCAATGCAGCGTCGAGGTTCGATAGCGGTTCGTCGAACAGAAACACGCCGGGCTCGCGGACGATCGCGCGTCCGATCGCGACGCGCTGCCGTTGTCCGCCCGACAACGCTTTCGGATGACGGTCGAGCAGCGTGTCGAGTTGCAGGATACGCGCGGCTTCGTGCACCTTCTTCTGGATTTCGTCCTTCGGCGTTTTGGCAAGCTTCAGACCGAACGCCATGTTGTCGAACACCGTCATGTGCGGGAACAGCGCGTAGCTCTGGAACACCATCGCGACGCCGCGCGCGGCGGACGGCACATCGTTCATCGGACGGCCGTCGATGCGCAATTCGCCTTCGGTCAGATCTTCGAGACCGGCGATGATCCGCAACAACGTGGACTTGCCGCAGCCCGACGGGCCAAGGAAAACGCAAAATTCGTGTCGCCCGATCTCCAGGCTCAACCGGCGAATCACCGGTGCGTGATCGCCATACGCCTTCTGCACATTCGTGAGACTGATCGCAGCCATGCCGCCTCCAGATTTAAGCGCTTAAATTTTTGGTAAGAAAAAAGACAGCCCTTGTACAACGGGCATTTAAGCGCTTAAATTCGGGAATGTTGAAGAAAGGCATGATGAGCGTCTCCGGAGTATTTTCGAGAAAGTTAGCAATTCCGGATCGCCTATGCAAGATATGAATCGCCGTCCCTGAATATGGGAATACAAGATGGTCACACTGGCTGAAGTTGCCAAACATGCAAAAGTCACCGCCGCGACGGTGTCGAACGTGCTGCGCAATCGCGACAAGGTGCGGCCCGAAACCGTCGAACGCGTGCTGAAAGCGATCACCGAACTGGGCTACCGGCCGAACCTCAATGCGCGTGCATTGGCCGAAGGCCGTTCGTCGACGCTGGCGTTGATGTTGTCGAATATTTCGAACCCGTTCTATCCGGAGTTCGTCGCGGCGGCCGAGCGCGCGGCGCGGCGTACCGGGCACTTCCTGATGGTCTGCAATACCGACGACGACGCCGAGATCGGGCGCGCGTATCTGAACCAGATTGCGGGCACGCTCGCCGACGGCGTGTTGGTGATGAACACCGATATCGCGATCAACGAGTTGTGCGCGTCGGCGCTGCATCGTGCGCCGATTCTGCTGGCGATGTGGGAACACCCGGAAGCGCCGCCCGCGTTGCCGTGCGTTGCCGTCGATTTCGCGCATGCGGGCGCGCTGGCCGCGAAGCATCTGCTCGAACTCGGGCACCGGAAAATCGGCATGTTGATCGGCGACGGGTGCGGCGGTTTGCAGGATGCGCGCTCGAACGGTTTTCGCGCGGTGATGCACGACGCGGGCGTCGAAACCGACGCGGCCGCGGTGCTGCAAATCCGCGATTCGATCGATGCCGGTTATGCGGCGTGCATGCAGTTGATGGCGAACGCGCCGCACCTGAGCGCGATCTTCGCGACCAACGATCTACTGGCGATCGGCGCGGCGCAGGCGTTGATGACGATGGGTCGGGTCGTGCCCGACGACGTGTCGGTGATCGGCATCACGGACATTCAGCTGGCGCATCAGGTGCATCCGGCATTGACCACCGTTGCAATCAACACGACCGCGATTGCGGATCTGTCGGTGGCGCGGTTGATCCAGTTGATCCAGCAACCGGCGCAACCGCCGTCGATGGTGATCGCGCCATTGCCGGAACTGGTGGTGCGTGCTTCGACGCGGCAATGGCGGCCCTGACGCCGCGTCGTTGCGGACCGGGTTGCGGGCGGATCTGCTGCCGGATCTGCTGCCGGATCATTTCCCGCCGACGTGGATGATCGCTTCCGCGAATTGCTCGACGTAGACCGGCGACGCGTCGCTCACGGCCCAGTAGATCATCCCGTCGTGCTGCCATTCGACCAGCGCGTAACCTTCGGCCGAGCGCGTGACCGTCGGTGCATTCGGCGCGGCCGGCGGGTTCGACGCACCGCGCGCGGCCGGGAACACATACAGGTCGATCGGATGCTTCAGATAGCGGTAGATCAGCACCGCCACCGCACGATGATCGACATAGTCGAGCCGTCCGCCGACCAGCGGAAAACCTTGCGCGGCCGGATCGACGACGGGCGGCGCGTAATCGATGCGGCCGTTGAACCACGGCTTCACCGTGTGTTGATCGGTGGACACGACATCGATCGCACGATCCGACATCAACGCGCGCACGTGACTCGCGACGATCTCCTGTGCGACGTCGCTACCGTCGCCGCCGCCGCGATGCTGAAGTACCGGCAGCGCGAGCAGAACGAGGCTTGCCAGCAGCGCGCCGAACGCCATGCCGACCACGCCGCCGCCGATCCACGGCAGGCGGAATCCGCCACCGCCACGCGGGCCGCGCAATGCGTCGCGCCAGCCGCCACGCGGTTCGGTCCGCGCCGTGTCGTCGCGTAATCCGGCCCGCACCTGTTCGCGCAAATAAGCGGGCGCGCGCTCGTACAGGGCGCCGTCGTGCAGCGTCTGTTCCAGCGAGGAAGTGCGCCTAGTTTCCATGACGGGATTTCTCCGGGTCGGTGGGCGGCGCCTTGACGAGGCGCACGCCGGTTCCATGCGGGCCGTTGTTTTGCGCTGCGCGCACAGCGGTGGCGAGTAGCGCCCGCGCCCGCGACAGCCGCGACATCACGGTGCCGATCGGAATCCCGACGACGGCCGCGACCTCGCGATAACTCATGTCCTCCAGTTCGCGCAACACCAGCACTTCGCGATACTCGACCGCGAGCGTGCGCAGCGCGTCGCGCACCAGTTCGATTTCGTCGTGACGCACCGCGAGCGTTTCCGGATTGCTCTCCGGCGCATCGCTCCACGCCGCGTCGATATCGCCGTGGACGGCTTCGTCGAACGACGTGTTCTGACCGTGTTGCGCGCGCCGGTTCCACTCGGTGAACCACGTGTTGCGCACGATCGCGAGCAGCCACGCGCGCGGCGTGTCGCCCGAGTAGCCGTCGAAATAGCGCAGCGCGCGCAAATACGCTTCCTGCACCAGATCGTCGGCATCGGCGCGCGTGCCGCTCAACCAGCGCGCGAGGTTATACGCCGAGTCCAGATACGGCAGCATCAATTCCTCGAAACGCGCGGACGCTTGTCGTCCCATCGGCGGTTCTCCTGGGTGCGAATCCCGGGCGCGAATCGTCGCGTCCGGCTGCTGGTTCAGATACCGGCGACGCGGCGTTTTTATTCCCGCTTTCACCCTTTGCGCCCAACAAATATAGGCCGAATAAAGCGGTGTCGGCGCGGGTTTTAAGGGCAAGGGCGGTCGCGTTCCGAACGCGTGCGGCCGGCCCTTCGATCCCTATGGATTCCCCGAACCCGCTGATCCGACCCGGAGCGCATCATGACCGATTTTTCCGAACCCGCCGACACGCCGAAGCTCGTTGATTCATCCACGCCCGACAACGCCGCCGCGTCGTCGCTCGACGACCACGGCGCCCGCCGGCGCACGGTACTCAGCTGCATGGCGTGGGCCGGCGCAGGCGTGGTCTGGACGCTGTCCGGCGGCATTCCCGGCTCGAAGCTGATCAATGGCATCGGCGCTGCGCAGGCCGCTGAAAACGACCGTCACGCGTTCTCGTTCGTGCAGATCAGCGATAGCCATATCGGTTTCAGCAAAGACCCGAATCTCGATCCCGCCAGCACGCTCGAAGCGGCGATTTCGAAAATCCAGGCGATGCCGTCGAAACCCGCGTTCATGATCCACACCGGCGATATCAGTCATCTGTCGAAACCCGACGAATTCGATGCCGCTTCGCAAATCGTCAACACCGCGCGGCTCGACGTGCATTACGTGCCGGGCGAACACGACGTGCTGGTCGAAGGCGGGCAGTCGTATTTCGAGCGCTTCGGCGGACGTGGCAAAAGCAAGTGGTACAGCTTCGATCAGGGCGGCGTGCATTTCGTGGGACTGGTCAACGTGCTCGATCTGCATGGCGGCGGACTCGGCTTTCTCGGCGACGAGCAGCTTGGGTGGTTGCAGCAGGATCTGAAACCGCTGTCGTCGAGTACGCCGCTGGTGGTGTTCGCGCATATCCCGCTGTGGTCGCTGTATCCGCAATGGGGTTGGGGCACCGACGACAGTGCGCGCGCGCTGTCGATGATGAAGCGCTTCGGTTCGGTGACGGTGCTGAACGGACATGTGCATCAGGTCGCGCAGAAAGTGGAAGGCGAGATGCATTTCTACAGCGCGCTTTCGACCGCGTTTCCGCAGCCCGCGCCGGGCGCGGCCGCCGGCCCCGGTCCGATGAAAGTTCCTGCGGATACGTTGCGCTCGATGCTGGGTTTGCGCTCCGTGAGTTACGTGCCGGGACAAGGCGAACTGGCGATCGTCGATACCCGGCTGGCGTCGTGATCGCGTCGGCTCACGCCTATCCGGACCCACAAAACAGGAGCTTCCGATGAACATGTCCCGTCTGTTTCAACACGCGCTGATGCGCACCGTCTGCCCGGCATTGATCGCGTGCGCGACGGTGGCGACGGCACCGATCGCGCAGGCACAATCGGTGCCGAATACGGTGGTGATCGACAATTTCACGTTCAATCCGCCGGTGCTGCACGTCAGCGCCGGCTCGACCGTGACCTGGCAGAATCACGACGACATGCCGCATATGATCGTCAGCAGCGCGACGCCGCGCGCGTTTTCGTCGCCGCCCGTCGATTCCGGCGAGCACTACACGACGACCTTCGCAAAACCCGGCACCTACGCTTATTTCTGCTCGATGCATCCCCGGATGACCGGCACCGTCATCGTCAAATAGTCATTTTTTTCAAAGTGATTTCAACGTGATTTCGGTAGGGTTTCAATCTGGAATGTCGCTTGACGCGTGTTCAATCATGAAGGTAACCTTAACAGGTAGCCTTCATAATTGACCGATCCGCAATGACCGCATCGCAGCATGACGATCTGAACGACACCGCCGATCCCGACGTCGCACGGGCGCTGGTCACGGCGGGCGAATTGCGCGTCGTACTCGGCCAATTGAAGCGCCGTTTGCGCGACGAAGCGCATCTCGGCGACCTGACCTGGACGCAGATGCGCGTGATCCTGCGTCTCGAACGCGACGGCCCGGCCACTGTCACCACGCTTGCGCGCGGCGAAGGCATGCGGCCGCAATCGATGGGCGAAACGGTGTCGGTGCTGAAGACGGCCGGGTTCGTCGCCGGTTCGCCCGACCCGAACGACGGACGGCAAACCGTGCTGTCGCTGACGCCGTCGTGCGTGAAAACCATCAAGGCGGGCCGTGCCGCGCGCGAAGACTGGCTCTTCAGCGCAATCCGCACCAAGCTTGCGCCTGCGGAGCAGAAGAAACTCGCCCAAACTGTCGAGCTGCTGAAACGGCTCGTCGATTCCTGACCGTGACGGTGCCTGAACGCCACCGGCGTCCGGTCATCGTCTCCCCACTCTCAGGCGCGGCGCTCCGTGGCGGCCGCCCGGTTCAAACCGGGCCGGGCGCAACGGCAGGCCGCGCCACTTCAACCGCTCAAGGAGCACACCATGCCCATCACCACACTCGACGCTAAAACCGCATTGATCGTCATCGATCTGCAAAACGGCATCCTCGCGTATCCGACCGCGCATCCGGTGGCCGACGTCGTCAAGCACAGCGCCGCGCTGGCGCAGGCATTCCGCGCGAAAAACCTGCCGGTCGTGCTGGTCAACGTGACGGCCGGCGCGCCGGGTCGCAGCGATCAGTCGACGACCGGCGGCGGCCGTTTCCCGGAAGGCTTTGCGGAGATCACGGCGGACATGAACCAGCAAGCGTCCGATCACGTCGTCACGAAAGAAACCTGGGGCGCGTTCACCCGCACCGACCTCGACGCGTATCTGAAGCAGCACGGTGTCACGCAAGTCGTGGTGACGGGCGTTGCAACCAGCATCGGCGTCGAATCGACGGCGCGCCAGGCGCATGAACTCGGCTACAACGTGACGCTCGCCGTCGATGCAATGACCGATATGAACGCCGACGCACACGCGAACAGCGTCACGCGGATCTTCCCGCGCCTCGGCGAAACCGGCACGACGCAGCAGATCATCGACCAGCTCGGTCAAGCGCGTTCGTGATCGCGCGCGCGGCCCGCGTGGCCGGTATCGTCGTGATTGCGCGGATCGACGCGGAGGCGCGTCGATGAAAGGCACGTTCCGTTCGCTGCGCAACTTCAACTACCGGATCTGGGCGGGCGGCGCGCTGGTGTCGAATGTCGGCACGTGGATGCAGCGCACCGCGCAGGACTGGATCGTTCTCACGTCGCTGACCGATCACAATGCGACCGCCGTGGGTATCGTGATGGCCTTGCAGTTCGGGCCGCAAATGCTGCTGTTGCCGCTGACCGGTTTCGCCGCCGATCACCTCGACCGCCGCAAACTGCTGCTCGCCACCCAATCGACGATGGGCGCGCTCGCGCTCGGTCTCGGCGTGCTGACGTTGGGCGGCTGGGTGCAGTTGTGGCACGTCTATACGTTCGCCGGTCTGCTCGGCTGCGCGGCGGCATTCGATTCCCCCGCGCGACAAACCTTCGTGTCCGAACTGGTCGGCGAGGCGGATCTGTCCAATGCGGTCGCGCTCAATTCGACCTCGTTCAACGCCGCGCGGATGATCGGTCCGGCGGTCGCGGGCGGCCTGATTTCGGCGGTCGGCACGGGTTGGGTATTCGTGATCAACGCGGCGTCGTATGTCGCGGTAATCGTCTCGCTGCGCCTGCTTCGCACGGACGAACTGCATCTGAAACTGCGGGCGCGGCCGGCGCGCGGCAGTCTGCTCGAAGGCTTCCGCTATGTGTGGAAGCGGCCCGATCTGAAAGCGGTCCTGCTGATGCTGTTTCTGATCGGCACCTTCGGCCTCAATTTTCCAATCTATATCTCGACGATGTCGGTCAGCGTGTTTCACGCCGGCGCGGGTCAGTACGGCTTGCTGTCGTCGATCATGGCGATCGGCTCGGTGACGGGCGCGCTGCTCGCGGCGGGGCGCGCCAGACCGCGGATGTCGCTGCTGCTGGCGGGCGCGGCGACGTTCGGGATCGGCTGCGGCGCGGCGGCGCTGATGCCCGGCTATCTGTCGTTCGGCGCGATGCTGGTGATCATCGGGATATCGGCGCAGACCTTCACGACCTCGACCAACAGCATCGTTCAACTGTCGACGGAACCGGCCATGCGCGGCCGCGTGGTGGCGATCCTGCTGGCCATCGCGCTCGGCGGCACGCCGCTCGGCGCACCGGTGGTGGGCTGGATCGCGGACCGGTTCGGGCCGCGCTGGGCGCTGGGTGTCGGCGCGGCGTCGGGCGTGGCGGCGGCACTGGTCGGCATCCACTATCTGCGCACCTACCGCAATCTGCGCGTGTGGATCGAAGATCGTCGCGTGCGGATCAGCGTCGATCGTCCGGACGAAAAAAACGCGGCCGAAGCCGCGTGAAGCGTGGATACCCGCTGTCTACACGGATAAGGTAAAGCCATCCCGACCATACTTCACAATCCGCAGTCCATTAATCGCGGAAAGTGAAATTGATTATTTAATATTGCGCATCTATTCCTA
>NZ_JAPWKB010000009.1 GCF_028283785.1 Paraburkholderia sp.
ATGACGCAAGCCTCGCTGGCAGTCGGTATCGGCTGGCAACTGCGTGAAGTGCGGGACGCATCGAAACGGCTTCAGACCGCAGCCAAAGCGGCACGCACCGACGCCGGGGTGCAGCGCGGCCGCACCCGGGAGAGCATCACGACTGACATCGGGACATCAAAACGGAAAGACCCGTTGCCCCATCTGAATCGTGATCCATTTCAGTTCGGTCATTTCTTCCATCGAATAACGGCCGCCTTCGCGTCCGCTACCGCTCATCTTGGTGCCGCCGAACGGTACATGGGCTTCGTCGGAGACGGTCGTATCGTTGATATGAACCATCCCAGCTTCTATCCGCATCGCGAGATCGAAGGCCTTTTGCAGGTCGTTGGTGATGACGCCCGCCGATAGACCATACGAAGTATCGTTGGCGACCTGCAACGCTTCTTCGGAGTCGGCCACGCGAATCAGCGACGTCACCGGTCCAAAACTCTCTTCGTCGTAGATCGTCATCGCCGACGTGACATCGGCGAGAACCGTCGGATCGTAGAAGTTATCGCGATGCGTACCGCCCATCAGCAAGCGCGCGCCTTTCGACACAGCGTCTTCCACCTGGGTGTCGATGACACTGCATTGCGAGCGGCGGATCAGCGGTCCGATAACCGTCTTCGGATCGCGCGGATCGCCGACCTGAAACGTTTTTGCCCGCGCGACAAAGGCTTGCGCGAACGCGTCGTACACGGGGGCCTCGACGATGATCCGCGAATTCGCCATGCACACCTGACCTTGGTGGAAGAAGATGCCGAAGCAGGCGGCACGCACCGCGTAGTCGAGATCCGCGTCGCGCAGCACGACCAATGGATTCTTGCCGCCCAGTTCCAGCGTGACCTTTTTCATCTGCTTTGCCGCTTCGACGGCCAGATGGCGGCCCACGCGCGTTGATCCGGTGAACGTCAGCATGCGCACGCGCGGATCGGTGAGCAGCACGTCGCCCACTTCGTCGGCGGGACCCGGCACCACGTTAAGCACACCGGCCGGCAAGCCGCCGCGTTCGAACAGTTCGGCGATTTTCAGACCGGTGACCGGGGTCTCTTCAGAAGGTTTGAGGACGAACGTATTGCCCGCCGCAAGCGCGAGCACGACCTTCTTCATGGCCAGCCAGAACGGCGCATTAAACGGCGCAATACCCGCGATCACGCCAAGCGGACGGCGCAGCGTGAAGCCGAGTTGACCCTGCATGCTGTGCGGCAGCGTCTCGCCGAACACGTGGCGGGCATCGCCCGCCGCGCTGCGCAGCAGATCGATACCGCTCATCACTTCGAACATCGCTTTGGGATAGGTCGAACCGGATTCTTCAATCAGCACGTCGCGCACATCGTCGGCCATCGCCGCCAGCGCGTCGGCGCAGGCGAGCAGGATATCGGCGCGCTTCGACACGACCATGCTGGCCCACATGTCCTTCGCCCGCTGCGCTGCATCGACCGCGCGCAGCGCGTCGGCACGGGTCGCCTGGTGCACATTGGCAAACAGCTCGCCGGTCGCCGGGTTGTAATCGGGACGCGTCTGGCCATCGGACCCCGCGACCCATTGGCCGTCGATAAACAGTTTGCCTTCGCGGATGACCCGCGCGGCGGTGTCGGTTGTCATGATGATGCGGCTCCTGAGAAGAAACAGCGGTTGACGTGCAGGACGGGCAATAAAGAATCGTTGTGGACAGGTTCGATTTTTTTACTGCGCTGGCGCGCTGTCTTTCCAGCGCGCCATCAGCGTGTTCGACGGCAAGGTTTCGTCCCTCAGCTTGCGTGCCGCTTCTGCGCCGGACACCGGCAAGCCGGTTGGATCGAGCAGGCCGATCTGCGCGAGCACGCTAGCCTGATCCCAATAGATGTGTTCGTTGTAGAGCTTCGGCCCGCGAAAGCCCACCACGACGAGCATCGGAATCTCGACGTATTTGCCGGTCGGCGCGACGCCGGGCAACAGCCAGTCGATTTCGCAATCGTGCGTGAAACACAGGATGAATTCGTCGACCATCCGGTCCACGCCCACTATGCGTGAGATGGGCACCATTTTCGTGTCGACGGGATTGTTGTGGATGAAGTGGTGCGTATAGAAGCGCTTGAGTTCGGTGTAACCCGTGCCGCCCGTCATCGTCGGAACGTGGTTGACGTAGGGCTGCGGCACCATCGTCTGCATCGTCGCTTCGGGGTCTCGTGCGGCGAATTCGAGGTAGAAGTGATGATCGGCGATGGCGCTCAGGTCGTAATCCGGGCCCATCGTCTTGCGAAATATCGCGAGGCTGCGCGTATGCGCAGGCATCGCGGCGCTCTTCACGAAGGTCGGTCCACTACGGTTGAACGCATGGCCCGCTTCGGGGTAGACGTGGAGTTTGACGTTCGGTTTGTCGGCGAGTGCCGACTTGATGGCGGCGAGGGTCTCCGGCGGATTCATCGGATCGGTTTCGCCGAAATGCAGGGTGAGCGGACAGGTGATCTGCGCTGCGAGATCAAGTGCATCCTGAATGCCGACACCGTAGTAACCGACCGCGCAATCGACGCCGCATTGAGCTGCCGCCAGATAGGCGAGCTTGCCTCCGAGGCAGAAGCCGAGCACGCCTACCTGGCCCGTCGATTCAGGCATCGCGCGCGCAACCTGAACGGTCGCGCGAATATCGTCGATTGCACGCGCAACATCGAAACGCTCATAGTAGTCGAATGCTTTCGCGTGGTCCGCATCGCTATAGCCCAGTTCGATGTTCGGCCCGAATTGATGGAACAGATCCGGCGCGAGCACGACATAGCCTTCGCCGGCGTACAGCTCGGCCACTTCGCGCATCTCGGCATTGATGCCGAAGATCTCCTGCAACAGCACGATGACCGGGCCGCGACCCGCTTCGGGCAACGCGAGCCAGGCATCGAACTGCAATCCGTTCGATGTGATCTTGATCTGCTTCGACATGAATGTTTCCTTCAGGGGCGATCTTTGAATGGGATGGAATGTGCGTGATGCAATCTCAATCGGACGGCTGAAGCCGGCTGAACCACTCGCGCGGCGACACACCCTGGTCCGGTCCGAGAATCGAGAAGCCGCCATCGACCGGAATATCGACGCCGGTAATCCACGATGCGTCAGCTGAGCAGAGGAACGCGATCACCTGCGCGATTTCATGGCCGCGTCCCACGCGCCCTAGCGGATGCAGCGCTTCGCCAACCCGGTCCGCTGTCTCGATCGACCCCTGTGCAAGCTGTTCGAGCGAGGGCGACCAGGTCCACGCGGGCGATACGGTGACTGCGCGAATGCCATCTGGCGCGAGCGTCACCGCGAGATTGCGCGTGAATTGCTGCAATGCCGCTTTCGACGCGGGATACAACGCGCGTCCGGCTGCGCCGAACTTGCCGCCGGTGCTGCCCAGATTGACGATCACGCCGCCGCGCGACAGATGCGGCGCGGCCTTCTGCGCGAAGATCGCGGCGGACACCAGGTTCAC
The DNA here is from genome assembly GCF_028283785.1 of Paraburkholderia sp. GTDB lineage: Bacteria > Pseudomonadota > Gammaproteobacteria > Burkholderiales > Burkholderiaceae > Paraburkholderia. The sequence goes on from NZ_JAPWKB010000009.1 coordinate 3,464, forward strand.
GTTCAGCAGATGGGTCCATTGTTCGCGTGTCGATGCGAGGCCGGAATCTGCATACGTGCAGGCGTTATTGACCAGAAAGTCGAGTCGTCCAAAACGGCTTAACGTCACGTCGATGGCACGGTCGATTTGCGCGTCGTCGGTGATGTCGGTTTCGATGAAGCAGCCGGCATCGCCGAGCGAATCGGCGATGGCATGGCCCGCGCGCGCGTCGAGCCCGAGCGTCGTCACCGATGCGCCGGCCGCGACCAGACCGCGCGCGATGTCGGCGCCGAGCCCTTGAGTGCTGCCGCTGACAATCGCGACTTTGCCCGCAAGCCGACCATGCAGCCGCGTGGAAGGAGGGGGGGTCATCGGTGCGCCTCCGGTTGCGCAAGCGCGGACTCGACGCTGCGGATTTCCGCCAGCAGACGCATGCTGTCGAGCGACGCATCGTGAATTCGCGCGTCGGCGGCGGCGCACGCATCGGCGGCGACCGTCACCTCATAGCCGAGATCGACGGCATGGCGCACGGTCATCTCGACCACCGAATGCGTCGCGACGCCCGCAACGATCAGATGACACACGCCGAGTTTCAGCAGAAGCTGTTCGAGCGGTGTGCCGATAAACGCGCTGGTTCGCTGATGCCGAATGACGAACTCGTTCGCGCGCGTTTCATCGGCGCCCAGTCCGTCGTAAAACGACGCACCCCATGTGCCTTCCTGCACCGCGCCGAGTTCGGCGGTCTTGCGGAAAATCCAGCAGTTCTGCACGAGGTCCGCATAATCTGGACGGAACGCGATCCGCACATGAATCAGCGGCAACGCCCTGTGCCGCGCGCCTTCGATCAGCTTGCGGGCCGATTCGATCACCCGTTCGCGGGCCGGGTCTGCTGCTGCGAGGCCAACACGAATCTTGCCGTCGGGATGCAGCACGTCATTCTGATAGTGCAGCGCGAGCACAGCGGTACGCTGCAACGTGGGCGTGGAAGTCGCGGTCATCACACGAACACTTCCAGATTCGCAAATGCGTCGCCGGCGTTGATCAGATCCACGCGCTTCAGATAGATTTTCCAGCCGCCGGTTTCTTCGGCGACGAGTTTGTGTGTCGTGAGGCCGGCAAGCTGGCGTTGGCCGTTGCGCCATTCGGTCAGGCTGAAGGTGGAATGGACGATCAGCCGGCCGGCTTCGTCGGTGCCGTCGATCATCACGTTGCCGATCACGCGCGCGGTGCGCGTCACCGGTTGCTGCGACCAGTTGCGCGGATTCGTAATGCGCCGCACGCGCACTTCCCGCAGCGTCGCATCTTCCCAGAACAGCGAAATGTGGTCGCGCGCGCTGGTCTGAGCGGGTTCGTGCGGCATCCAGTACATGCCGTCGGCGGTCCATAGATCGAGCCAGCCGTCGAACGCACGCGTGTCGAGCAGACGTGCCTCACGAAACAGGAACTGTTCGACGTCGACGCGCAGTGAGTCGTTCACGCGAATCTGATTTGCAACCCGGGTCGAGAGATCGAACGTGGTGTCGAACAACATCAGAGCGCTCCTTTTTCTGCGGCAGCTTCGTTGAGCATGAAACGTTTCCATGCGACAAACTGATTGCGCATAGGCAATTCGCTGGTACCGTTGGTCGACACCATGCCGTTCTCGACCGGACGATCGCTGCCCGCATAACGGTGCATGCTGACCCAGTCGCCGCCATTGGTCTGGTTGCCTTGCTGGCAACGCGCATACACTTCGACGTCGTCGGGCATCACGTTCGACGATGGTGAATTGATCACGTTCGCGTACGTCATCGCGCGTTCGAATACCGGCTCGGGCGCGCCTTTCAGTTTGAAAATCTGGATTTCGACCAGGGTCCGGTCCACCGCCAGCGGCCGGATCACACGAAACTGCTGGAACACCGTATGCGGTGAACCGCTGCCGTAAATCACCGTGTTATGCCGGTTCATGCCGAGAATTTCGCGTGCGCGGCTTTCGCCGTACGCTTCGGTCAGCGCCGCGAAATGTGCGCTCGAAACCGGATCGCGTTCGGCGGCAGCGGGATCGAAAATGCCTTCCATATAGCCGTGGCCGTTTTCATATGCGCGCAATTCGAGTTTTTCCCAAAACTCGTACGGCTCGCCATTGCCCTCCATGATCAGCAACTCGAACGGCAGAGAACCTTGTGCTTGCGCTTGCGAACGCGCGGATACCACCGACGATTCATGCGTGACGGGCGCATGCATCGTGTCGTGCAGGTTCTCGTAAAACACTTTCCAGTTCGAGCGTTGCAGCACGCGGAATACGCCGCCCGCCACTTCGACTTCCCCGACTGGCGAGCGATCGCACAGGTTGTCGATCGACGACGCGACACCGTTCAGGAATTCGGCAAGCTCGGGTCCCTCAGCCGCCTGGCTCGCGAACACGAAGCCTCGATACACGCCGACCCGCGCCACTTTACGCATGGAGAAATCTGGATGCTTCGGATCGAAACAGGTGTTTTGCAGGCCGTTTTTCAGCGGTGCCGACAAATGCGTGCCGTCGAGCCTGAACGTCCACGCGTGATATGGGCAGCGAAAGAACTTGCCGGTCGTGCCGTCGCCGTCGGCGACAACTTTCGCCCCTTTATGCGGGCAGCGGTTATACACGACGTGAATCTGGCCGTCGCTCGCGCGCACCATCACGACATCCTGATCGCCGAGAAGCGTGGTGTGATAGTCGCCGGGGTTTTTCACCTGGCTCTCGTGGCCGACGTAGATCCACGCCTGGCCATAAATGCGCTGCATTTCAAGCTCGAAAATCTGCGGGTCGGTGTAGACGCGCTTATGCACGCTATCCGGGCGCACCAGGCTCGCGAGGGTCTCGTTGGTCAGGCTCATTCTGCTTCCTTGCACGGGAGAGGGGTTACAGGTCGAGCACGAGTCGCGACGACTTTGTCCGCGAGACGCACGGACAGAAGTCGCCGCGTTCGCGGTCCTGGCTCGACAGACAGATGTCGCGGTGATCCGGCGTGCCGTCGATCACCTGCGTCGTGCAGACGCCGCAATCGCCACGCCGGCAGTCGTATAGCGGATCGAGGCCGGCCTCGATCATCGCGTCGAGAATGGTCTGGTCGGCGGTCACGTTGAGCGTCACGTTGCTGGCTTTCAGCACCACCTCGAAGCCGCTGTTGCCGGTCTCGTCCTGGGCAGCGGTGAACAGTTCGCTATGGACCTGCGCGTCGGGCCAGCCGAGTGTGCTGGCTTGAGCCAGCACGGCGTCGATCAGTGGGCGCGGGCCGCATACGTACAGATGGCGCCCGGCTTGCGGCGCGCCGATCGTCGAGGCGAGCGGCATGCCGTTGCGCGGTTCGCCGCCGTCGAGCCAGCAGGTCGCGGCGGGCAGCGCCAGCACGTCGGCGCGGTAGGCCATCGACGCGGCGTCGCGGGCCGCGTAGTGGAGTGCATAGGCGGTCCCGGTGGCCTCCAGCGCCAGCGCCATCGCGAGGATTGGCGTAATGCCGATTCCGCCCGCGATCAGCAGCGCGTGCTGCGTGGCAGCGTCGAGCGGAAAATCGTTGCGCGGCGTGCTGACCTCCAGTTCTGCGCCGGTCTCCAGCGCATGGACCCAGCGTGAACCGCCGCTGCCCGACGCTTCCAGCTGGACGGCGATTTCGTAATGGCCGGTGTGATCGGGGGCGTTGACCAGCGAGTACGCGCGGCGTTGCGTGCGTCCGTCGATCGGCACTTGCAGGCCGATATGTGCGCCCGCGCTAAAAGCGGGAAGCTGTGCGCCGTCGATAGGGACGAGCAGCAGGCGCCGTATGGCCGGCGTCAAGGCGTCGATACGCTCGACGCGCATGCGCTGCGTTGTCATCCGTGACACTCCTTTGATTGCTTTGCGGGTCGTTTGAATCGACTGTAAGGCAGCGTTTTTCTGACCTATAGCCGTTGATCGCAGCGAATGTCCAGAACGCGCAGGTTTGTCGCGAAGCAGCCGGGGGCGCGTCGATGCGCGCTGCGGCGGGGTTGCGGCGCGACTGGCGTGAGTGCCGGGAAGCGAAGGGGTGTGGAGCGGCGAGCGCGCGAACGCGCAGGTCGTTGACGGTGGACGAGGGCGGTGCTTAAACGCCGCGTTGCCGGGCGTTGCGTAACGTGTCGGACGGCGCTTCGCCGAATTTCTCCCGATACGCATTCGCAAAGCGGCCGAGATTGACGAAACCGCAACTCAGCGCGATGTCCGCGACGCGATCGGCGTCGCCAGCGCGCATCAGCATCTCGCGCGAGCGTTCGATGCGCGCCTCGCGAACCAGTTGCATCGGGCTCACATCGCGAAAGCGGCGGAAGCTGTGCAGCAGCGTGCGCACCGGCACGCCTGCGGCATTCGCGATGTCCGACAGCGTGAGCGGCTCGCACGCGTGTTCGCTGATGTACGCCTCGGCGCGCCGCACGGTCCGCGGCAGCAGCACCGACGACTGTGTCCGTTCCTGACTGTGATGGGGTTGCCCGGCCAGCAGAAGCATCACCAGCAGGCGCTCGATTTCAACCGCGATGCGACGATCGCGCTGTGCTAATGCGACGGTTTCGGGCGACGCGGTCAGCAATCGCAATTGCGCGAGCCACGGCGCGAGCTCGGGTCGCGACAGATCGATGGCCGGCTCCATGTGCAGATGTGCGAAGCCCGAATGCGCGAGGATGGCCTGCTTGTCGACGCGCACGAAAAACTGTTCGCAATCGCTGGAAAAAGTGCCGCCGAATCGCGTTGACGGTCCGACCACCACGCCCTGCGACTGTCCGACGATAAGCCGGCGTGACCCCACCGACACATCCGCGTAGCCGCTCAGCGTGAGGATCACAAGGTAGTAATCGCCCAGTTCGCCCGCCTCGACGCTCATCGCGCCCGCGTAGCCGAGCGAGCCGAACGCCAGATTTTCGAGCCTTGCGTGGTTCATGTAAGCCGACTGGCCGGGCAGCGACGGGCCCGGCATCAGGCGGTGCGGTTGCAGCACGGTGGCAATACGCTGGCGCGTATCGTCGACATCCGTGGACTCGAAATAGCGGTACTTCCGAAGGGCCGTCGGCTCAATCTGTAAGGAGGCTGGCAGCATCAGATGGGCACTCGTCAACAGGTGGTGGGCAACGAGGCGTGTGCGAACTGGACGATCCCTGGCACGTTGGTCCCGATGATGATGGTCACTGTACCTTTTTTGATCGACGTCAAAAAACGGGAGTTTGCCGGATTGCAGGCTGTCGGCAGACGTGGCCATGTTTCCCTGTCGCGCTATTGGCCTGTTGCATTAGTGGGTTCGCCGCGTTTTCATGCCGGGATGAAAGCATTGGGCGGCATCATTCCGGGCAATCGCCGCTCCGGCATCTAGCCATCTCCGCAGGCACGATCAGTCACATAGCCGAAGCCGCGACCCTGACGGAAGCAGTTGAATCTCACCGCGGACTCCCCACCAGAT
>NZ_JAPWKB010000010.1 GCF_028283785.1 Paraburkholderia sp.
CGCCGCGTTCCAGCAGTCTCATCCCCAACACCGCATGACCGTTTATCCCGTCGATGTTCGCGACGCGGACGCGCTCGCCGCTGCCGCCGAACACTACATCGCCGAGCACGGCTTGCCCGATGTCGTCATCGCCAACGCGGGCATCAGCCGCGGCGCGCTAACCGGCTACGGCGACCTGCAGACTTTTCGCGACGTGATGGACGTCAACTACTTCGGCATGGTCGCGAGCTTCGAGCCGTTCGTCGCGAAGATGACGGCCGCACGGCGCGGCACGCTGGTCGGCGTGGCGAGCGTCGCGGGTGTGCGCGGCTTGCCGGGATCGGCGGCGTATAGCGCGTCGAAAGCGGCGGCGCAGAAGTATCTCGAAGCGTTGCGCGTCGAGATGCGGCCGCTGGGCGTCGGCGTCGTGACCATCGCGCCGGGCTATGTCCGCACGCCGATGACCGAGCACAATCCGTATCCGATGCCGTTCCTGATGGACGCCGACCGTTTCGCGGTCAAGGTGGCCGATGCCGTCGCGCGCAAGGTGTCGTACGCGGTGTTTCCGTGGCCGATGCGCATCGTCGCGATGGTGCTGCACGTGCTGCCGCGCTGGCTGTACGACCGCGCGTTCGAACGCGCGCCGCGCAAGCCGCGCTCGCCGTCACCGCAATCCTCGCAGTCCACGCACGCCGACTGACAGCGGCCGCCGGGCGCGGCCGGATCGTCGAACCATATCCATATATTGATTAAGTCGTTGTTCAGACAACGACCGTTCGTTAAGCTTGGGCGCTGACGGCGTCGCACAGTCACGTAGCTGGCAGGAGACTGCGTGCGGGCCGGAAACGTATCACAATCAATAACGATGGCGTCCCGCGCGGGCCGCTTCAGCCGACCGCAGCGCGTCCGGATGCGCATCCTCGCACCGAACCGCTGATCCACGTCCCGCGCCTGTTATGGAGATCCTATGCGCTTCAAACTGCTCGCAGCCGCCCTACTCGCCACGGCCCCGGTGCTCGTGTTCGCCAAACCGCTGACCGTCTGCACGGAATCGAGCCCGGACGGTTTCGACGTCGTCCAGTTCAACTCGCTGGTGACGACCAACGCGTCGGCCGACGTGGTGTTCAACTCGCTGGTCAATTACGACGAAGCCGCCAAAAAAGTCGTGCCGGCGCTTGCCGACAAATGGGAAGTCAGCGCGGACGGCCTGACGTACACGTTCCATCTGCGCCCGAACGTCCAGTTCCAGACCACCGACTATTTCAAGCCGACGCGTCCGCTCGATGCCGACGACGTCGTCTTCACGTTCTCGCGGATGCTCGACGACAGCAATCCATGGCACAAGGTGACAGGCGCGAGCGGCTTTCCGCATGCGCAGTCGATGGGCTTGCCGAAACTGATCAAGGCCGTCACGAAGGTCGATCCGAACACGGTGAAGTTCGAACTGAACGAGCCGAACGCCACCTTCGTGTCGATCCTCACGATGGGCTTCGCGTCGATCTATTCGGCCGAATATGCGGATCAACTGGATAAGGCCGGCAAGCAGACCGATCTGAACGCGAAGCCGATCGGCACCGGCCCGTTCGTGCTGAAGAGCTACACCAAAGACGCGGTGATCCGTTACGACGTGAACCCGACGTACTGGGGTCCCAAGCCGAAGATCGACCGTCTGATCTACGCGATCACGCCGGACGCCACCGTGCGTGCGCAAAAGGTGAAGGCGGGCGAATGCCAGATCGCGCTGTCGCCGAAGCCGCAGGATCTCGCCGACGCGAAGGGCGACAAGAACCTGAAGATCGTGCAGACGCCCGCGTTCATGACCGCGTTCGTCGCGTTGAATACGGAAAAGAAGCCGCTCGACAATCCGAAGGTCCGTCAGGCGCTGAATATGGCGTTCGACCGCACCACGTATCTGAAGACCGTGTTCGACAACACCGCGACGCCCGCGACCAATCCGTATCCGCCGAACACCTGGAGCTACGACAAGGCGATCCAGGCGTACCCGTATGACGTCGCCAGGGCGAAGAAGCTGCTCGCCGAGGCTGGCGTGCCGAACGGCTTCGAAACGACCATCTGGGTGCGTCCCAACGGCAGCGTGCTGAATCCGAATCCGAAGGCGGGCGCGGAACTGCTGCAAGCCGACTTCGCGAAGATCGGCGTGAAGGCCGACGTGAAGGTGATCGAATGGGGCGAGTTGATCAAGCAGGCCAAGCAAGGCCAGCACGACACGCTGTTCATGGGCTGGGCCGGCGACAACGGCGACCCGGACAACTATCTGTCGCCGCTGTTTAGCTGCAACGCGGTGAAGTCGGGGATCAACTTCGCGCGCTTCTGCAATCCGCAACTCGACAAGCTGATTGCCGACGGCAAAGCCACACCCGATCAGGCGAAGCGCGCAAAAGCGTACGAAGCCGCGCAGAAGATCATCCACGATCAGGCGCTGTGGATTCCGCTCGGTTATCCGACCGCAACGGCGATCACGCGCACCAACGTCAGCGGCTATCACGTGAGTCCGTTCGGCCGTCAGAATTTCGCGACGGTGACGGTGCAGTAAGCGCGCGCCAACTGACAGCAGGCGAAAAAAAGCCCGGTTGCGACAGCAACCGGGCTTTTTCTTTGCGCCTTCAGACCGCGCTTACGCGTCAGGCCGAAAACCGGATTACGCCGTCATCGTCTTGTGCGCGCCTGAGTTGTCCCTGAAGCCATAGCAGATGCAGATGCGCGAGCGCTTCGCCCATCGCGAACGTGATCTGGTGGATGTCGAGCTTGCGCCGGAACATCAGCGGCACGATGTCCGCCGCGCTATGCGGCTTTTGCGAACACGCCTCCAGCACTTCGGCGAGGCGCGCCGCGTGATGGTCGCGCAACTGCACGATCCGCGTGTGCATCCCGCGAAACGGCTTGCCGTGCGACGGCAACACCAGCGTGTCCGCCGGCATGGTTTCGTAGCGTCCGAGCGATTCCAGATACAGCGCCAGCGGATTGCCTTCCGGCTCGATATCGAACACCGACACGTTGGTCGAAATACGCGGCAACACCATGTCGCCGGAAATCAGCACGCCGCTGGCCTCGCAATGCAACGCGCAGTGCTCCGGCGAATGCCCGAAGCCCGTCACGACCGTCCACGTCCGACCGCCGATCGTCACGCCGTCGCCGTCACGCAGACGCCGGTATTGCGACGGCATCGCGGGCACGAGCTTCGGGTAGTAACCCGTGCGGTTGCGCAACTGATCCAGCGACGCTTCGTCGGTCAGACCGTGCCGCTCGAAGTGACGCGCGGCGCCCGGACCGCCCGCATTCGAGCCGTCGCCCGCCGCCATCACGCGGCCCATCATGTATTCGCCGAGCGTCATCCACAGCCGCACGTCCCAGCGCGCCTTGTCGCCGCCGCTGCAAACCCAGTGCGCGAGTCCGACGTGATCCGGATGACAGTGCGTGACGATCACGCGCAGCACCGGCAAGCCGTCGAGCAGCGTGTCGAAGATCGTTTCCCAGTTCTGTTTGATCTCGTCGGACGTGATGCCGCAATCGATGACCGTCCAGCCCTGCTGGCCGTCGATCTCGTCGCGAATCAGCCAGAGATTGATGTGATCGAGCGCGAACGGCAGCGGCATGCGCAGCCAGAAGACGCCGGGCGCGACTTCGCGCGTCGTGCCGGGTTCGGGCAGCGTATCACCGAACGGGTAGTCGAGTTGGTGTTCGAGTGCATTCATTGCGGGTGTCTTCCTCCATCTGCCGTGGATGTTTGTCGCCAGACCCGGTACGGCACGCGGTTGCGCATCGTCGAGGTTGACGCTAACGTTAACGACGATTTTATCGCCCAATCCGGCTTTTTGCTGCCGTTGCTTAATTACGCGGCCGCCCACCCTGGCGATACAATCACGGATGTCTTCACGACAGTGGATGAACGCACGGTCGACATGAATCACTTTCCCAAACTGTTGTCGTCGCAAATCGGATTCGACGTTGCCCGGACGATGCTCGACGGCTTCGACCGGCACTACCGGATCTTTCGCGACGCCGCGATTCGCGCCAGAACGCTGTTCGAGAACGGCGAATGGCAACGCGTGCAAAGCCTCGCGCGCGAACGGATTACTTCGTATGACGAACGCGTCGACGAATGCGTCGTGCTGCTCGAAGACGAATACGATGCCGAACATATCGACGACGAAATCTGGCAACAGATCAAGCTGCATTACATCGGCTTGTTGACCACGCATCGGCAGCCGGAATGCGCGGAAACGTTTTTCAATTCGGTCTGCTGCAAGATCCTGCATCGCTCGTATTTCAACAACGACTTTATCTTCGTGCGCCCCGCGATCTCGACCGACTATATCGAGAACGACGAACCCGCCGCGAAGCCGACGTACCGCGCGTATTACCCGAACCAGGACGGACTCGCCGCGACGCTCGAACGCATCGTGACGAACTTTCAGCTCGACTGTGAGTTCGACGATCTGAGCCGTGATATCGCGTGCGTGATGCAGACGATTCACGACGCGTTCGGCACATTCGACGAAGCGCCGAACTTTCAGATTCACGTGCTTTCGTCGCTGTTTTACCGCAACAAGTCGGCTTATATCATCGGGCGGATTATCAACGGCGACCGCCTGTTGCCGTTCGCGGTGCCGCTGCGTCACGCGAGGCCCGGCGTGCTGGCGCTCGACACCGTGTTGCTGACGCGCGAGCAGGTGCTGATCATTTTCAGCTTCTCGCATTCGTATTTTCTGGTGGACATGGAAGTGCCGTCCGCGTACGTCGAGTTTCTGCGCACGGTGCTGCCCGCCAAACCGAAAGCGGAAATCTACGCGTCGGTAGGATTGCAGAAACAGGGCAAGAATCTGTTCTATCGCGACCTGCTGCATCATCTGAAACATTCGAGCGACCGGTTTATCATCGCGCCCGGCATCAAGGGGCTGGTGATGCTGGTTTTCACGTTGCCGTCGTTTCCTTACGTGTTCAAGATCATCAAGGATCGTTTCCCGCCGCCGAAAGAAACCACGCGCGAGAAAATCCAGCAGAAGTATCAGCTGGTGAAACGGCACGATCGCGTGGGACGCATGGCCGATACGCTCGAATATTCGAGCGTCGCGTTGCCGCTGTCGCGTCTCGACGATGCCTTGATTCGCGAACTCGAACGGGAAGCGCCGTCGATGATCGAATACGACGACACCGGCAATCTGGTGATCCGTCATGTGTATATCGAACGCCGGATGATTCCGTTGAATCTGTTCCTGCAAAACGGCAGCGACGCCGACGTCGATCACGCGATCTGCGAATACGGCAACGCGGTGAAGGAATTGATGCAGGCGAATATTTTTCCCGGCGATATGCTGTACAAGAACTTCGGCGTCACGCGTCATGGCCGCGTGGTGTTTTACGACTACGACGAAATCGAATACCTGACCGACTGCAACGTGCGCGCGGTGCCGGCGCCGCGCAACGAAGAGGACGAGATGGCGAGCGAGCCGTGGTATCCGGTCGGCGCGCACGACATCTTTCCGGAGACGTACGGCACGTTTCTTCTCGGCGACACACGCGTACGCCACGCTTTCATGCAACATCACGCCGATTTTTTCGATCCCGCGCTGTGGCAACGGCACAAGGATCACCTACTGAGAGGCGAATCGCCCGACTTCTTTCCGTACGACCGCAGCGTGCGGTTTTGCAACCGTTATCCGGAGCGCTTCACGGCAACCGCAACACCCGCCGACGCTGTCCGCGAGTCCGGCGCAAACCGCGACACGGCGCGCGCCGCGTGAACATACTCATGCGCGCCGCCCCGCTGCCGTCCTGTCATGCAACGACCGCTCGCGCGGTCACGTTACCGTCAACACATCTATGAACACGAACGCTACTCCCGCCAATCCGCTCGCCCATCTGTTCGACAACAACGACGCGTGGGTGTCCCGCAAACTCTCCGAAGATCCGGAGTTTTTCTCGCGACTCGCGCATCAGCAGGCGCCGGAATATCTGTGGATCGGCTGCTCGGATTCGCGTGTGCCGGCCAACCAGATCATCGGCTTGCCGCCGGGCGAAGTGTTCGTCCATCGGAATATCGCGAACGTCGTCGTGCATACGGATCTGAACTGCCTGTCGGTGATCCAGTTCGCCGTCGATCTGTTGAAGGTCAAGCACATCATGGTGGTCGGTCACTACGGTTGCTCGGGTGTCGGCGCGGCGTTGCACGGCCGCCGTATCGGCCTCGCGGATAACTGGCTGCATCACGTGCAGGACGTGCGCGCGAAACACGCGGCGCTGCTCGAGGAATGGCCGATGGGCGAGGCGCGCCATCGTCGTCTGGTCGAACTGAATGCGATCGAACAGGTGATGAACGTGTGCCGCACCACCATCGTCAACGATGCGTGGGCGCGCGGCCAGGAACTGACCGTGCACGGTTGGGCGTACGGCATTCACGACGGCAAGATGCGCAATCTCGGCATGATGATTTCCGATCCGGCCGAACTGGACGCGACCTACCGCGGTTGCGTCGCCGCCGTGACGGCGAGCGGCGCGCATACGGCCGACAACGACGTGGTCGCCGCCGACGCAGCCCGACTCGGCGACGTACCCGCAGTTATCGAAGGTGTCATCAAGGAGCTAAAACATGAGTGAGACAAGCACGAACACCGATCCGGTCGTCATCGTTTCGGTCGCGCGCACGCCGATGGCCGCGTTTCAGGGCGATTTCGCCAGTCTGACCGCGCCCGTACTCGGCGCGGCGGCAATCTGCGCGGCGGTCGAACGCGCGGGCCTGAAACCGGAACAGATCGACGAAGCGGTGATCGGTTGCGTGTTGCCGGCCGGACTCGGCCAGGCGCCCGCGCGCCAGGCGGCGTTGGGCGCGGGCTTGCCGTTGAGCACCGGCAGCACGACGGTCAACAAGATGTGCGGCTCCGGCATGCGCGCCGCGATGTTCGCGCACGACATGCTGGCGGCGGGTTCGGTGGACGTGATCGTCGCGGGCGGCATGGAAAGCATGAGCAACGCGCCGTATCTGTTGCCGAAAGCCCGCGCCGGCATGCGCATGGGACACGGCCAGGTGCTCGATCATATGTTCCTTGACGGCCTCGAAGACGCGTATGAAAAGGGCCGTCTGATGGGCACCTTCGCCGAAGAATGCGCGGCGTCGTTCGATTTCACGCGCGACGCGCAGGACGCATTCGCGATCGAATCGCTGAAGCGGGCGAAACGCGCGAACGAAGACGGTGCGTTCGCGTGGGAGATCGCGCCGGTCACGGTGACGAGCCGCAAGGGCGAGCTCACCATCGAGCGCGACGAACAGCCGTTCAAGGCGAACCTCGACAAGATCGCGACGCTCAAGCCGGCGTTCAGCAAAACCGGCACGGTAACGGCGGCGAATTCGTCGTCCATCTCCGATGGCGCGGCGGCGCTGGTGATGATGCGCGAATCCACCGCGAAGCGCCTCGGCGTGACGCCACTCGCGCGGGTCGTCGGTCATACGACCTTTGCACAGGAACCGGCGAAGTTCACCACGGCGCCGGTCGGCGCGATCCGCAAGCTGTTCGACAAAAACGGCTGGCGCGCCGACGACGTCGATCTGTACGAGATCAACGAAGCGTTCGCGGTCGTCACGATGGCGGCGATGAAAGAACACCGGTTGCCGCACGACAAGGTCAACGTGAATGGCGGCGCCTGCGCGCTCGGCCATCCAATTGGCGCATCGGGCGCGCGGATTCTGGTCACGCTGATCGGCGCGCTGAAGGCACGCGGATTGAAGCGCGGCGTGGCGTCGCTGTGCATCGGCGGCGGCGAGGCGACGGCGATGGGCATCGAACTGGTTTAACGGTTTGACTGGCGGCGGGTTGGGCGGACGGCGGCGCGATGCGCGTGCGCCGTCCGCATCACCGAATCGAAAAGGAAGCGTATGAAAACAGTGTTGATCGTGGGCGCGTCACGAGGTCTCGGGCGCGAATTCGTCACGCAGTACAAGAAAGCCGGCTGGCGCGTCCTCGCCACCGCACGCGACGACGCGTCGATCGACGCGTTGCAGGCGCTCGACGCCGAAACCTTCAAGCTCGACGTGACCGAACCCGAACAGATCGCCGCACTCGGATGGCAACTCGACGGCGTGCGACTCGACACGGCCGTGATCGTCTCCGGCATCTACGGACCGCGCACCGAAGGCGTGGAAGCGATTCTCGCGGACGACTTCGATCAGGTGATGCGAACCAACGTGCGCGGCCCGATGCAGTTGATCCCGGTTTTGCTGCCGCTGGTCGAGAATGCGCAAGGCGTACTCGCGGTCGTGTCGAGCAAGATGGGCAGCATTTCGGATGCGAGCGGCACGAACGGCTGGCTGTATCGCGTGAGCAAGGCGGCGCTGAACGACGCGATCAAGCTGACGTCGTTGCAGACGCGTCGCGCGGCGTGCGTGTCGCTGCATCCGGGCTGGGTGCAAACGGACATGGGCGGCCCGCAAGCCGCAATTGATCCGACCCGCAGCGTCACCGGCATGCGCGAAGTGTTGAGCAATGCAGCGAGCGCGCATGCGACGTTCAACGGTCGGTTTTTTCAGTACGACGGCACGGCGCTCGACTGGTGATGTCACAGCAAACGTTGACGATGCAACGACCCGCCGATTGCCCGTGCGGCGGCGTCACGCCCAATGCGAAGTCCAGTGTCAAAGCGCCGCGCTATGCGCAATGTTGCGGACGCTACATTGATGGCGGCGACGTCGCGCCGAACGCGTGGGAATTGATGCGGTCGCGCTATAGCGCTTACGTGATCGGCGCGAGCGACTATCTGCGCGAGACGTGGACGCCCGATACCTGTCCCGCGTCGCTCGACGTCGATCCCGACGCCGCCGATTCCCCGCGCTGGCTGGGTTTGCAGATCAAGCGCTATACATCGATCGACGACACGCACGCCGAAGTCGAATTCATTGCCCGCTACAAAGTGGCCGGACGCGCGCACCGGATGCACGAGGCGAGCCGCTTCGTGCGCGGCGACGATCAGCGCTGGCGCTACGTCGATGGTGTTGTCAGCGACGACTGAAAAGTGTCGTTTTCGGGGCTCGGAAAACCGGGCTTCGACGCGACGCAACCGCTTGCCACGGCAAGCAAACATCGCATCGATTGCGTCGCGCTAACATACTGTTTCTTCGGCATTAATTGCCACGTCACACATCTCGTTCAGACTCTCTGCAGCCGCGCATTGTTGGCTACAGACGACAGTAACTTCTACTTCCATTACCGCGTCTTCCCACACGACGCGTGCTGCAGCGCACACAGCCGTGCGCCGCCTCTGCTTGGCCACGCCGAAATTTATGCGGCAGGGTTCTCATCCATTGCACAAACGGAATTTGTCGTGCCAGGATGGGCCTGTAGTTGTGTTGCAAACACATCGCGAAGAAGCGAATCAATCGCCCTCGCAAGATGCGCAGCAGTCTGCCGATCACCCGTTTTTGAGGGCGCCGACAGAATCGCGCTGTACATCGTGTGTTGCATCTCATCGACGCGTGGGGTCGCGTCGGCCGGTTCCGGTAATCCAGAGCGATCTCGAGCAGCGTTCATGCGCTAACCCGCACTGAACGCGAGTGTCTTTTTGTGTGTGCATTCAGACGCGTTGCAAGGAGTTTGTCAGCGACGCGCAGCATGACGAGAGATGCGACGGTGTTAAAGCAGGTTTTAAGGGTGGGCGTGGCGAATGACGGGCAGAAAAGTTTTGACGGCGGGCGCGGTGATGTGTGCGTGGGCAATCTGCACCGCTTCGGTTGCGTCTGCCGAACCGTCGGTTAGCGCCGCCAAAGCATCCACGGCAAATTCGGCCGCTCCGCAGATTCCTGCTCCTGCCACTTCCACCGATTCCGGTCCGTTGACGCGCGCCCATGTGCCGCGCATCGCGATCGACGACGACATCTATCTGCCGACCGCCCGTCTGAACGAACAGATCATTCGCGTGCCGGTCGACGACGACGGCAGCGTCACACTCGAAACCACGGTCTACAAACCGGACGGCAACGGCCCGTTTCCGATGATCGTGTTCAACCACGGCAAGATCAATGGCGATCCGCGTTCGCAGGAACGCAGCGATCCCGTGCCGTTCGCACGCGAATTCGTGCGACGCGGCTATGTCGTCGTCGCGCCGAACCGTCAGGGTTTCGGCAATTCGGGCGGCGCTTATCATCAGGACGGTTGCGATGTTGCACAGAACGGCGTCGATCAGGCCGTCGATGTCGCCGCGACCGTGAGCTTCATGTCGAAGCAGCCGTATGTGGATGCAAAGCACATCGTCGTTGCGGGCACCTCGCATGGCGGACTGGCGACGGTCGCGTACGGCGAGCGCGCGATGCCGGGCGTGCGGGCGTTGATCAATTTTTCGGGCGGTTTGCGTCAGGACGCGTGCAGCGACTGGCAGGGCAATCTGACGCGTGCGTTCGGCACGTATGGCGAGCACACGAGCGTGCCGTCACTGTGGCTTTACGGCGATAACGATTCGGTGTGGGCACCGACGCTCGTCACCTCGATGTTCGACGCTTACGTCGCGAACGGCGCACGTGCGCAGATGGTCGATTTCGGCGTGTACAAGAACGATGCGCATCGTCTGGTCGGCGATCGCGACGGCGTGCGCGTCTGGTGGCCGGCCGTCGAAGCCTTTTTGGCGCGGGTTGGAATGCCGACGGGCGTGCAGTATCGCGTGTCGGATCCGTCGATGCCGAAAGCGACAAACTTCGCATCGGTCGACGCCGTCGATGCGGTGCCGTTCGTCGATGAAGCGGGCCGGAACGGTTATCGGAATTTCCTGCATCAGTATCCGAGCCGCGCTTTTGCCGTGTCGGATTCGGGCGCGTGGTCGTGGGCCGAAGGCGGCGACGATCCGATGTCGACCGCTGTGGCGAATTGCCAGAAGCAGTCTTCCGCGCCGTGCCGCTTGTACGCGGTGAATCAGTCTGTCGTGTGGAAGGACGATGCGCACAGCGGCTCGTCGTTCGCGTCCGGAGACTCGCAGGATGTGGCGAAGCCGGCGTTGGCTAGCCGGGAGTAAGACGTTGCTGCGGTTCGGTGGCGGGCTTAGAGACTGCATTCTTTAAGACGCATCTTCGCCGCTGCTAACTCACCGATCCGAACGCAAGCTGGACACGCGATACCCCATCGCCGATTTTTTCATACGCTGCCCGACGCGCTTCGTCGCATCTGAACAGCTGCACCCGTTCCGACGTACATGCCACCTCAAGGAATTCCAACGGTGACCGCATGAACAAAGCGCGAACTTTCTCTCCCAACACCCGACACTTCCCCCGCAAGCACGGCTGAATAGCTGCGTCGCGGTCGAGCAGATATGCATTGTCCAAACGCGCGTATCGATACGCGTCTGGCAAACCATCACGACCGCAGGTCAACCCGACACAGCATTTCCGTCCCAAGGGTCCCACTACTTTGACGTCGTCATCTACGTCGAAATCGGGCGATCCGGCGCGAACGCAAAACAATTGGCGCGAACACCCCAAAACTCCGCGTCCGGGCTCAAAAAACCCATAAAAATCAAGGATGCAAGCGACGAAATAAACGGCTAATCTCCGAACCGCTGCCCGCATCGCGCGTCGCCGGACGCATTGAAAACCGGTCACGTCGCGCCGCGAACAGCACCCAGCACAGGAGTAAGCGTTTTGACCACCCGCGCAGCGAACCCGAACACGACCCCGCAAGCCACCACCTTCGCCGACTCCGGCGACTCCGGCGACTGGATCGCCCGAAGCCTCAAAGCCGTCTGGCATCCGTGCACGCAGATGAAGCACCACGAGCGCCTGCCGCTGATCCCCGTGTCGCGCGGATCGGGTGCATGGCTCTACGACCGTGCCGATAACCGCTACATGGACGCAATCAGCTCCTGGTGGGTCAACCTGTTCGGTCACGCGAACCCGCGCATCAATGCGGCGCTGAAAGACCAGCTCGACACCCTCGAACACGCGATGCTCGCCGGTTGCACGCACGAACCGGCCGTCGAACTCGCGGAGCGTCTCAACGCGTTGACGGATCACACGCTCGGCCACGCGTTCTTCGCGTCGGACGGCGCGTCGGCGGTCGAGATCGCGCTGAAGATGAGCTTCCACGCGTGGCGCAATCGCGGTCACGACGACAAGCGCGAGTTCGTCTGCGTCGCGAACAGCTATCACGGCGAAACCATCGGCGCACTCGGCGTCACCGACGTCGCGCTGTTCAAGGACGCGTACGATCCGCTGATCCGCCACGCCCATGTCGTCGCGTCGCCGGACGCGCGCGTCGCGCAACCCGGCGAATCCGCCGCGCAACAGGCCGAACGCGCGCTCGACAGCGTGCGCGCCCTGTTCGAAGCACGCGCGGGCAAGATCGCCGCGCTGATCGTCGAGCCGCTGGTGCAATGCGCGGCCGGCATGGCGATGCACGACCCGTCGTATCTGCAAGGCTTGCGCACACTCTGCGATCGCTTCGACGTCCATCTGATCGCCGATGAAATCGCCGTCGGTTGCGGGCGCACCGGCACCTTCTTCGCGTGCGAACAGGCGGGAATCTGGCCGGACCTGCTGTGTCTGTCGAAAGGCATTAGCGGCGGCTATCTGCCGTTGTCGATCGTGTTGTCGCGCGATGAAATCTACGAAGCGTTCTACGACGACGACACCGCGCGCGGCTTCCTGCACTCGCATTCGTACACCGGCAATCCGCTCGCATGCCGCGCCGCGCTCGCAACACTGGATCTGTTCGCCAGCGACAACGTGCTCGTCGAAAACGTGCGCAAAAGCGACGTGTTGCGACAAGCGCTGGCGCCGCTCGCCGATCATCCGCACGTGCGCCATCTTCGGAGCCGCGGCACGATCTTCGCGTTCGACGCGCATATCGCCGACGCACAGCACGCCCGGACCTTCTCGCGCCGCTTCTTCGAAAACGCGCTGAAACGCGAACTGCTGCTGCGCCCGATCGGCACGACGGTTTACCTGATGCCGCCGTACATCCTCGATGACGAACAACTCCACTGGCTCGCCGCTCGCACTCGCGAGACCTTCGACGCCACGCTCGCGGAGACGCTGTAATGCCTTTGCATCTGCTCGACACCCTTGAACAAGGTCTGAAAGACATCGACGCGCTCGGTTTGCGTCGTCGTCGGCGTACCGCCGACACGCCGTGCGCCGCGCACATGACCGTCGACGGCCGCGCGACCATCGGCTTTGCCAGCAACGATTACCTCGGCCTCGCCGCGCATCCGTTGCTGATCGAAGCGATCGCCGAAGGCGCGCGCAAATACGGCGCGGGCAGCGGCGGCTCGCATCTGCTCGGCGGCCACTCGCGTGCGCACGACCAGCTCGAAGACGACCTCGCCGCGTTCGCGGGCGGTTTCGTCGATGCGCCGCGCGCGCTGTATTTCAGCACCGGCTATATGGCGAACCTCGCGACGCTGACCGCGCTGGCCGGTCGCGGCACGACGCTGTTTTCCGACGCGCTGAATCACGCGTCGCTGATCGACGGCGCGCGTCTGTCGCGCGCCGACGTGCAGATCTATCCGCACGGCGACACCGACGCATTGAGCGCGATGCTCGACGCGTCGGATGCAGACGTGAAGCTGATCGTCTCGGATACCGTGTTCAGCATGGACGGCGACGTCGCGCCGCTCGCGGCCCTGCTCGCGCTTGCGGAACGGCACAGCGCCTGGCTCGTGCTCGACGATGCGCATGGTTTCGGCGTGCTCGGCCCGCAAGGTCGCGGCGCGATTGCGCAAGCCGCGCTGCGTTCGCCCAACCTGATTTCGATCGGCACGCTCGGCAAGGCCGCAGGCGTGTCGGGCGCGTTCGTCGTCGCGCATGCAACGGTGATCGAATGGCTCGTGCAGCGCGCCCGTCCGTATATTTTCACGACGGCTTCGACGCCCGCTGCCGCGTACGCCGTGTCCGCGAGCCTGAAAATCATCGGCGGCGATGAAGGCGAGGCGCGTCGCACGCATCTGCGCGCGTTGATCGAACGCACGCGCGCGATGCTCAAGGCGACGCCGTGGATTCCGGTCGATTCCCATACCGCCGTGCAGCCGCTGATCATCGGTGCGAACGACGCGGCGCTCGACATGGCCGGCGCGCTGGATCGCGCGGGCCTGTGGGTTCCCGCGATCCGTCCGCCGACCGTTCCGGTCGGCACGTCGCGGCTGCGCGTGTCCTTGTCCGCCGCCCATTCGCACGACGATCTGGATCGGCTCGAAGCCGGTTTGCGCGCATGCGCCGGTGGTACGCAATGAGCGCGCCGCTATCGCTGTTCGTCACCGGCACCGATACCGAGATCGGCAAGACGCTCGTCAGCGCGGCGCTGCTGCGCGGCTTCGCGCGCGAAGGACTGCGCGCGGCCGCGATGAAGCCGATCGCGGCCGGCACGTATGAGGCCGAAGGCGTCACGCGCAACGAAGACACCGACGTGCTCGATGCGGCGTCGAGCGTCGTGCTGCCGGCGGCGATGCGCACGCCGTATCTGTTGAACGAAGCCGCCGCGCCACATATCGCCGCCGCGCTCGAAAACGTCGAACTGGAGATCGCGCCGATCGTCGAGTGTCACGCGCAAGCGATGCAGTGCGCGGACGTCGTGGTGGTGGAAGGCGTCGGTGGCTTTTGCGTACCGCTCACCGACACGCACGACACCGCCGATCTCGCGGTCGCGCTGAACCTGCCGGTGGTGCTGGTCGTCGGCATGCGGCTGGGCTGTATCAGCCACGCATTGCTGACCGCCGAAGCGATCGTCGCGCGCGGACTGCAACTGGTCGGCTGGGTCGCGAATCGCGTCGATCCGGACATGAGTTTCCCCGACGAAAATATCGCAACGATCCGTGCGCGCTTCGCCAGTCGATACGATGCGCCGCTGCTCGGAATCGTCCCGCATCTGAGCCCCGCCTCGCCCGACGTGGCGGCGGATCAACTGAACATGCCTTTGCTCATGCATGCGCTGCGCGCATCGCAATGAACTCACTCTCTTCTTGATGAGGATCGTTACATGACCCAACTTCAAACCGCTTCCGCCGTCACCGATCACGCCGCAGCCGCGCCCGCGGTTCCCGTTGCACGCTGGCGTGTCGCGGACGTCGTCGCGCTGTACGAACTGCCGTTCAACGACCTGATGTTCCGTGCGCAGCAGACGCACCGCGAGCATTTCGATGCGAATACGGTGCAACTGTCGACGCTGCTGTCGATCAAGACCGGTGGCTGCGAAGAAGATTGCGCGTACTGCCCGCAATCGGTTCATCACGATACCGGTCTGGCCGCAGATAAACTGATGCCGGTGGATGAAGTGCTGGCCGCGGCGAAGGTCGCGAAAGAGAACGGCGCGACGCGCTTCTGCATGGGCGCGGCGTGGCGCAATCCGAAAGATCGTCACCTCGAACCGATCAAGGACATGATTCGCGGCGTGAAGGCGATGGGCCTCGAAACCTGCGTGACGCTGGGCATGCTGGAGACGCATCAGGCGCAGGCGTTGCGCGATGCCGGGCTCGATTACTACAACCACAATCTGGATACGTCGCCGGAGTTTTACGGCCAGATCATTTCGACGCGCACGTATCAGGATCGTCTCGATACGCTGGAGCGTGTGCGCGATGCCGGGATCAACGTGTGTTGCGGCGGGATCGTCGGTCTGGGCGAATCGCGTCGCGAGCGTGCGGGACTGATTTCGCAGCTGGCGAATATGGACCCGTATCCGGAATCGGTGCCGATCAACAATCTCGTGCAGGTCGAAGGCACGCCGCTGTCGGGCACCGAAGCCATCGATCCGTTCGAGTTCGTGCGAACCATTGCAGTGGCGCGGATCACGATGCCGACGGCGATGGTGCGTCTGTCGGCGGGCCGTGAGCAGATGGACGAGGCGTTGCAGGCGCTGTGTTTCCTCGCGGGCGCGAACTCGATTTTCTACGGCGATCAATTGCTGACGACGAGCAATCCGCAGGCCGAAGCGGACCGCAAGCTGCTGTCGCGTCTGGGCATCAAGGCCGAGGCCGCGAATCAGATGGCAAGCGACAAAGCCGAGTGCTCGAAGGGCTGCGACGGACACGCGACGAATTAAGCGAAATCGCTGCCGCTGTGTAAGGCGGTCGTGCTGAAAGACCGTAAGTGCCGGTGACGGCGCTTGCGGTCTTTTTGTTTTTTCGGGGTGTGTGCAGCGCGGCGAATGGAAGGCGGACGGGTTGGACACGTTTTTCACGTTGCTCGCGATCGCACGCGGCGGCGTTTATCTTTCGTGCAACCGTTTTCGCCTGCTGGCTTCGTCCTATGATGTTGGACCGAGTGGTTTTCGTACGCCGTTCGCCGGAAAATGGGCTTCCCGTCACTGACGACGACAGCA
>NZ_JAPWKB010000001.1 GCF_028283785.1 Paraburkholderia sp.
CGCGCCGTGCGACCAGGCCGAGAATCGCGCCGCGCCGTGCATATTCGCTGGCGAGCGCGAGGCCAATGCCGCTGGATGCGCCGGTGATGAAAACCTTCAACGGTGAACTCATACCGGCGATCCCGAATTACATCTTTTTAGCGCGGATTTGCGACACGAGATAGTCGAGCACCGTGATCGTGCCCGGCAGGCTGTTGGTCGCAGCCGGACCCGTTTCGTACTTGCCCTGAACCGCGATCGTCGGCACGCCGTCGATCTTGTAGTCGTTCAGCAGCTTGGTGTCGCGTTGCAGCGCGCTTTGCGTCGAGAACGAATTGTACGCGTCCATGTACTTCTTGGGATCGACGCCGTTCTTCGACAGGAACTTGACCTGATCTTCCGGCTTCAGCAGATAGTCTTTGTTCACGTGGATTTCGTTGAAGACCTTCGGCGTGAGTTCCTGCGCGACGCCGAGTGCGTCGAGCGCGTGGTACATCTTCGAATGCGGGATGAAGTCGTCACGGAACGCGACCGGCACGCGCTTGAACACGACGTCCGGACCTTGCTTCTTGATCCATGCTTCCAGGTACGGGTCGAATTCGTTGCAGTGCGGGCAGCCGTACCAGAAGAACTCGGTCACTTCGATCTTGCCGGCCGGCGCGTCGGTGGGTTGCGGCGTGGAGAGAACGGTGTAGTCCTTGCCTGCGACCGGGGAAGCCGCGTTTGCAGCGCCGGCGACGAAGCCCAGCGAGATGAAGAGAATGCTCAGCAGTTTTTTCATGACTTTGATGACCCAATTAAGCGGAATAACGACGACTTGCGTAGCGTGCCCGAGGCGAGCACCGCGCGAACACAAAAGCGGCGGCGCTCACTCTAACGCGATTTGGCCCTGCGCAACCTCGAGCAATGCAGATGCAAGCAACGCGGAAGCTTACTGTTTGGTGAAGCGGATCACGGCCGTGTCCACGCCGGCATCCGACAGACGCTGACGCGTGGTGTTCATGTCTTCGAACTTCGCAAACGGACCGATCCGCACGCGGTAATACGTGATGCCGCCCGCGTCGCGTTGCGTGACCTTCGATTCGAAGCCCTGGAAGCCGAGACGCGCGCGTTGCTGTTCGGCATCGGCGGCGGTCTTGTACGCGCCCACCTGCAGGAAGTAGCCGGTGTTCGCGTCGGCGCCGTTCGCGCTCGCGGTGCTGCTCGCGTTCGGCTTGGCGTTCGATGCGGTTGCGCTCTTCGGTGCGGACGTGGCCGAGGTCGGCGCGGCGGTATTCGCCTGCTGCGACTTCTTCGCGCCGGACGCTTCGGTGTTGTCGATCGCGGCCTTCGGCGGCACGGCAACCCCGTTCGCGTTAGACGGCGGCACTTCGACGATTTGCGGTTCGTCGAGCATGCCCGATTGCGTCTGCGACGTGGTCTGCCCCGGCGCGGTATTCGGCGGCGCAGGTTGCGCGGCTTGCGGCACGGCCTGACCCGGCGTCTTGCCTTGCAGCGGACGGTTCGGATCGTATTGCGGCTGGCTTGCGCCGGCATCCGACGCGCTCGGCGGCGCGACCTTGGCGACGAACGGCGTGGGCGCGCGCGTGATGTAGAGCGCTACGACGACCGCGATTGCGAGACCAACGATCAGGCCTAGCACGATGCCGAGAAATGTCCCCCCGGTTTGCTTCGACTGCTGCTTTGTTGTGCGGCGCGGTTTTGCCATTGTGCGAATTACCTGCGTAAAAAATCTCGGAACGGCCGTCGATTATAGCGACGGCCGGTTGCGTGACGCGGTGGACTTACATCTTGACGGGAGCGGAGACGCCGATCGTGGCCAGGCCGTTTGCCAGCACCTGACGGGTGGCGGCGAGCAACGCGACACGCGCATTGCGCGCCGCTGCATCGTCGACCAGAACCCGTTCGGCCTTGTCATTGTAGAACGAGTGAAATTCACCGGCGAGGTCGCGCAGATAGAACGCGACCGCGTGCGGCGCGAGCTCTTCCGCGGCGTGCGAGAGCATGTCCGGATACTCGGCCAGTTTTTGCAGCAAGGCCATTGCGCGCTCGCTGGTCAACGGCGAAACGTCGATCTGCGACAGCGTGGTTTCGTCCGTGTTGTAGCGCGACTTGCATTCGGCGATCACCGAGCAGATGCGCGCGTGCGCGTACTGAACGTAGTGCACCGGATTTTCGTCGTTCTGCTTCAGCGCGAGGTCGATGTCGAATACGAATTCGGTGTCGGCCTTGCGCGAGATCAGGAAGAAGCGCACCGCGTCGCGGCCGCGACGGATCGTGTCTTCGTCGAGCAGGTCCGGCGCGACTTCGGAACCCGGCGTGGCGCCGCCCGACCATTCGATCAGGTCGCGCACCGTCACATAGCTGCCCGCGCGTTTCGAGATCTTCACTTCCTGGCCGTCGCGCATCACCGTGACCATCTTGTGCAGCACGTAGTCGGGATAGCCCTTCGGAATGCCGACGCCCAGACCTTGCAGCCCGGCGCGCACGCGCGCGATGGTGCCGTGGTGGTCCGAACCCTGGATGTTGATGACCTTCGTGAAGCCGCGTTGCCACTTCGTGACGTGGTAGGCGACGTCGGGCACGAAGTACGTGTACGTGCCGTCGGTCTTGCGCATCACTCGGTCTTTGTCGTCGCCGTCGTCGGTCGTGCGCAGCCACAGCGCGCCGCCTTCCTCGTAGGTCTTGCCGGCGGCGATCAGCGCATCCACCGTCTTTTCGACGCGGCCTTCCTTGTACAGCGACGACTCCAGGTAATAGCGGTCGAACTTCACGCCGAACGCCTGCAAGTCCATGTCCTGTTCGTGACGCAGATACGCGACCGCGAACCGGCGGATCGCTTCGAGGTCGTCGATGTCGCCCTTGCCGGTGACCGGTTCGCCGTCTTTCGCGGACACGGTTGCGCCGTTCAGGTAGTCGCGCGCGATGTCGGCAATGTATTCGCCGTTGTACGCGGACTCGGGCCAGCCGTCGTCGCCCGGCTTGAGGCCGCGCGCACGCGCTTGCGTCGAGACGGCCAGCGTGTGGATCTGCACGCCCGCGTCGTTGTAGTAGAACTCGCGATGCACGGCCCAGCCTTGCGACGCGAGGACGTTCGACAGCGCGTCGCCGAGCGCGGCCTGACGGCCGTGACCGACGTGCAGCGGACCGGTGGGGTTGGCCGAGACGAATTCGAGCAGCACATGCTTGCCCGTGTCGCGTTGCGACTGGCCGAAGGCTTCGCTTTCCGCGAATACCGCGCCGATCACCGCCTGCTTCGCGGTGGCCGAAATGCGCAGGTTGATAAAGCCGGGACCGGCGACTTCCGCGCCTTCGACAAGGCCCGAAGCTTGCGGGAGCGCCAGCAACGCGTCGACGATCTGTTGCGCCAGCGCACGCGGATTCGCGCGCAGCGGCTTGGCCAGCTGCATCGCCACGTTACAGGCGACGTCGCCGTGTGCCGCGACCTTCGGGCGTTCCAGCGTGATGACCGGCGCGACGAACGCGGCTTCGGTCGAACCTTGGGTCGCCTCGGCGACCTGTTTCACCGCGTCGGCGAACAGGGTTTCAAGTGTGTGTTTGTGTGCAGGCAGCATGCTTGTTGCGAGTCCAGTGAGGCAATCCGTGAAACGGGGAGGGCGCCGCGCGCGGCGTGCGGCTGCTCAGTGACCGAAACGCACGCGATGAGGCAGGCGGTTCGGCCTTTTGCGGCGTGTCAGGCGGCGCGGGTTTGCAATCAATGGGATTTTAGCAGGTGCTAATATGTCCAATGGGATGCCCAGCACGGGCTTAGGCCGTCAGGACAAGCAGATACGGCGAGTTTCAGGGTCGTGCAGGCCGCGCAAACCGGCGTTCGACGTCCGGGTACGCGGGTATCCGACATAACGAAAAAGGAGAACTGTCATGCTGATCACCTTCAAATCGCGCGCCACACCCGATGTGGTGATGCTGGAGAATCTTGCGCAATATCTGGTCGGCATCGTCGGCAAACGGCTCGGCGAGCGCGGTGTCATCACGGTGGACGAAATGCCGGACGCGATCCACAAGCTCGAATCCGCGATCGCCACGGACAAGCAGGAGCGCAACGAGCATGAAGGCCATTTCCATGAACACGAGGAAGGCCACGAACATCACGAGCAGCCGATCGGCCTCGCGCAGCGCGCGTTCCCGTTTCTCGACATGCTGCGCGCCGCACACAAGGAAAACTCCGACATCATGTGGGGCGTCTGACCGGAACGGCGGAACGACGCGGCGTCGGCACGATCGCCGGAGGTCGCGGCAGACTGAGTGCGGTTAGCGCCGCTATCAAACACAAGAGCCCGCTCGAAGCGGGCTCTTGTGTTTTGCGGGCCGAAGCAGGCGTCGAGACCGCTGCAATACGCTTACTGGGCAGCCGATGCCGCTTCCGGCGCAGCCTTGCTCTTCTTCACCTTTTTCTTCTTCGGCTTCTTGACGTGCGCCTGGGTAGGCGGCGAGTACGAGCTCGGCTGGCTGGAACCGGCCGGCGCGGCCGGTTGCGCGACCGCGACCGACGTGCCCGCGACGAGCGACAGCGCGCACAGCAACAAAGTCAGCTTTTTCATGCAGTTTTCTCCGTGACGTTTTGCAAAGTTGGTTGGGCCGACGCGTGTTACACCGCATCTGGCCGAGTGAAGCTGTTGCAGTCTACAAAGCCGAAAACCGCGTGGAAGAAAATAAACTGAAATATTCAACCTTACGCCGCCGATATAGTCGTTATCAGCGTCGCCAGGTTGACAGCCGGATTCACAACAACGGTGCAAGCGCGCGTTCGGCGTCGCGTTCGGACAGGTTCATCCGTTTCGCGAAATCGTCGAGCTGGTCGCGGCCGATCTTCCCGACCGAGAAGTACGTGCTGTCCGGGTGCGCCAGATAGAAGCCGGAGACGCTCGCCGCAGGCAGCATCGCGAGCGATTCCGTTACGCTCATGCCGATTTCTTCGGCGCGCAGCACGTCGAACATATCGCGTTTGACCAGGTGATCCGGGCACGCCGGGTAGCCGGGCGCCGGACGGATGCCGTGATATTTCTCGGCGATCAGGTCGTCGTTGGACAGGGTTTCGGCGCTTGCATAGCCCCACAGGTCGCGGCGCACGCGCGCGTGCAGCGCTTCGGCGAAGGCTTCCGCGAACCGGTCGGCGAGTGCTTTGAGCATGATCGCGCTGTAATCGTCGTGATCTTTTTCGAACTGCTGTTCCTTGATATCGACGCCGAGACCGGCCGTGACCGCGAACATGCCGATGTAATCCGCGATGCCCGATTCCTTCGGCGCGATGAAGTCGGCGAGGCAGCGGTTCGGCCGCATCACGCCGTCCACCACCGGACGCACGCTTTGCTGGCGCAGATTGCGCCACGTGAGTGCCACTTCGGTGCGCGATTCGTCGGTATAGATTTCGATGTCGTCGTCGTTCACGGTGTTGGCCGGCAACAACGACAGCACGCCGTTCGCCTGCAGCCAGCGGCCCTGGATCAGGCGCGACAGCATCGATTTACCGTCCGAAAACACCCGGCGCGCCGATTCCCCGACGATCTCGTCGTTCAGGATGGCCGGATACGGTCCGGCGAGATCCCAGGTCTGGAAGAACGGTGCCCAGTCGATATAGTTCGCGAGGTCGGACAGGTCGTAGTTCTTGAAGACGCGCCGGCCGATGAACTTCGGCCTGGGCGGCGTATAGGCGCTCCAGTCCACACGAGTCTTGTTCGCGCGCGCTTCGGCGAGCGTGACCATCGGCTGGGCCTTCTTGTTCGCGTGCGCCACGCGAATCCGGTCGTAATCCGTCTTCAGTTCTTCGACGTACTTTGCCGCGCCTTCGTCGGACAGCAGGCTCGACGCCACCGATACCGAACGCGACGCGTCCGGCACGTACACCACCGGCCCTTCGTAATGCGGCGCGATCTTCACGGCCGTGTGCACGCGCGAGGTCGTCGCACCGCCGATCAGCAGCGGAATCTTCTTGATACGGAAATAGTCGTCGCGCTGCATTTCCGACGCGACGTAGGCCATTTCCTCAAGGCTCGGCGTAATCAGACCCGACAGACCGATGATGTCCGCGCCTTCCACCTTGGCCTTCGCGAGAATCTCGTTGCACGGGACCATCACGCCCATGTTGACCACTTCGAAGTTATTGCACTGAAGCACCACGGTCACGATGTTCTTGCCGATATCGTGCACGTCGCCCTTCACGGTCGCCATGATGATCTTGCCCTTCGCGCGGACGTCGCCGCCGGCCGCGGCCAGCTGACGCTTTTCTTCCTCGATGAACGGGATCAGATGCGCGACCGCCTGCTTCATCACGCGCGCGGATTTCACCACTTGCGGCAGGAACATTTTTCCCTGGCCGAACAGATCGCCGACGATGTTCATGCCGTCCATCAACGGTCCTTCGATCACATTGATCGGGCGACCGCCGGCGGCTGCGATCTTCGCGCGGACTTCTTCGGTGTCTTCGGTGATGAAGGTCGTGATACCGAGCACGAGTGCGTGCGCGAGACGCTTTTCGACCGGCTGGTTACGCCATTCGAGGTTCTCTTCCTTCTTCGCCGCGCCGGTCTTGAACTTGTCGGCGACTTCGAGCAGGCGGTCGGTGCCGTCATCGCGACGGTTCAGCACGACGTCTTCGACGCGCTCGCGCAGTTCTGCATCGAGGTCGGCATACACGCCCAGCTGCCCGGCGTTGACGATGCCCATGTCCATGCCTGCCTGGATCGCGTGATACAGGAACACCGTGTGGATCGCCTCGCGCACCGGATCGTTGCCGCGAAACGAGAACGACACGTTCGACACGCCGCCGCTCACCTTTGCATACGGCAGGTTCTGTTTGATCCAGCGGGTCGCTTCGATGAAATCGACCGCGTAGTTGTTGTGCTCTTCGATGCCGGTCGCAATCGCGAAAATGTTCGGATCGAAGATGATGTCTTCCGGCGGAAAACCGACTTCGTTGACCAGAAAGTCATACGAGCGTTTGCAGATTTGCGTCTTGCGCTCGAAGGTGTCGGCCTGGCCCTTTTCGTCGAACGCCATCACGACGGCGGCGGCACCGAAGCGGCGGATCAGGTTGGCGTGATGACGGAACGCTTCCTCGCCTTCCTTCAGCGAGATCGAGTTGACGATCGCCTTGCCTTGCACGCACTTCAGACCCGCTTCGATCACTTCCCACTTCGACGAGTCGATCATGATCGGCACGCGCGCGATGTCCGGTTCAGACGCGATCAGATTCATGAAGCGGACCATGGCCGCTTTCGAATCGAGCATCGCTTCGTCCATGTTGACGTCGATGACCTGCGCGCCGTTTTCGACCTGGTGGCGCGCAACCACCAGCGCATCGTCGAACTGGCCGTTGAGAATCATCCGGGCAAACGCCTTCGATCCGGTCACGTTGGTGCGTTCGCCGACGTTGATGAAGAGCGTGCCGCTCGTGACGTTGAACGGCTCGAGGCCGGAGAGGCGCATGGTGTGGTCGGTCATGGCGTTAGCTCAATATTTCGATGTTTGGGCGTGCGGCGGCAAGAGTCGGCAGCGTCAGGATCCGGTCGTACCATTGGCGAAAATGCGGACATTGTTCGCGGATCCGGTCCAGTCCGATACGGGCTGCGGCGACGGGGCCGTGGCGCACTTTACGGTAGCGCGGACGCAAGTGTTCGAGGCGCTTCGACGGTGCGGTTTGGGGTGAATCGTTGATCCATTCGGGATCGTCGACGGCAGCGCGCGCGGCGATCAGCGGTGCGCTCTGGTCGGCCCATTCCGGTTCGCTCTCGCACAGTCGCACGATATCGGAGAAAAGCAGCGATTCGAATTCGTGCGGCTGAACATACGGGATAAAGCGGTCCGGACGACATTGCGCTGCCGCGATGATGTCGTCGTGCAGCAAGGTTTCGATCTGTGTCGAGCGTGCGGCGGGTGCGAGCCGTCGGGATTCGACGACGCCTCGAAACGATGTGTCGAGGCCGTAAAGGTCGATCAGCGTCGTGATATAGGTGTCCTCGCGTTCGCGAAGGGTATGACACAAAAACTTCGTGACGCGAGCGAGGTTCAACCCGCCGCCGCTTTGGCCTTTCGACGTATTGATCAGTCGCGAGGTGGCGAAAATGTCGTTCGCGGCCAAGGCCGGCGCGAGCACGTCGCGCACGAAGGTTTCTTCGGTCTGTCCTTCTCCGACGACGATCAGCTCGATCATTATGCGGGCCTCCCGCCCAACACGTTCTGCTTCCACAGATCGCCGAGCGAGTAGTCGTCGAGCCAGTCTTGCAACTGCGTCGCGTCGAGCCGATGGAAGGTCGATGCGTTGTCTTTCCGATCCACGACGATCACGTCTTCCGGCTCCATGCTGTTCAACAATTCGACGGATTGCGTCGAGACGATCAGCTGTTTTTGCTCGGATGCGCGCTTGAGAAGATCTGCGAGCAGATTGACCGCGTACGGATGGAGGCCAAGTTCCGGTTCGTCGATCAGGATCGTTGCGGGCATCAGTTCCCACGGTTGCAGCAGCAACGTGCACAGGCAGATAAAGCGCAATGTGCCATCGGACATCGCGTGAGCGCTCAACGGCGTGTCCGGATCGCCGCGCTCAGTCCATTCGAGTTGAATCTTCGACAGGCTGTCGGCGCGGAAGATGAAGTCGTCGAAAAACGGCGCAACGAGGCGGATCGTGTCGACGATCAGACGGTAGCTTTGTGCGTGCTCGGTTTTGAGCATGCCAAGGTACGCGGCGAGGTTGGCGCCGTCTGCCTTAAGACGGAGCGTGTCGTTGATAGCGTGGAGTTGCTTGACCTTGGCTTTCTCGCCGGTATCGTGGAAGTGATACACACGGGTGCTGTCGAGGACGGTTCCGAGGTTTGCGAACCGGCTGTTTCTCGCGAGTTGCTTCAGATCGGTTTCTGCGCGGCCAGTTTGCATACCGCCGAACGACAGGCCCGGGACGTCGGATGTCTCGATGTCAAACGCTTGTTCAAGAAGCAGCAGACGATTGTCATTGGATGCAACGAGTCGAAATCCGTACCGGTCGTGTTCGCCAAAGCAAAACTCGACTGAAATCTCGTCCGTCACTTTCCGCGAAAAGTGCAGTAACGCGTCCGGGCCGCCCTGCTTTTGCACATACAACTGCAATCGCCCGTCATACATCTCCGCCAGCATGCGAAACAAACCGATGAAATTCGACTTCCCTGCGCCATTCGCGCCGATCAGCACGTTCAGGTTGCGCAACTCGAAGTCGCGCAACTCACGTATTGATTTGTAGCCTGCAATCGTCAGTTTGGTGACGCCAGCCATCGATGCACTCCCGTTCCGCGCCGCGATTAAACCGCTTCCGGATCTGTTTCCCGGTAGTTTGCCCACACGCGCGGCTTCACCTCAGCCAGCGCCTTCGCGATCGCCGCAATGTGATCCGGCGTGGTTCCGCAACAGCCGCCCGCAATGTTCACCAGTCCGGCCTGCGCGAACTCCTTCAGCAGACCCGACGTGTCGGCCGGCAACTCGTCGAAGCCGGTATCGCTCATCGGATTCGGCAAACCGGCGTTCGGATAGCACGACACATAGGTGTCGCACAGCTTCGCGAGTTCGGCGATATACGGACGCATCAGCGCCGCACCCAACGCGCAGTTCAAACCGAAAGTCAGCGGCTTAGCGTGGCGCAGCGAGTTCCAGAAAGCTTCGACGGTCTGGCCGGACAGAATGCGGCCCGACGCGTCGGTGACGGTGCCGGAGATCATGATTGGCAGACGTTCGCCGGTGTCTTCGAACAACTCGTCGAGCGCGAACAGCGCAGCCTTCGCGTTCAACGTGTCGAAGATCGTTTCGACCAGGAACAGATCGACGCCGCCGTCGAGCAGCGCCTTCGCCTGTTCGTAGTACGCCGTGCGCAATTCGTCGAACGTGACGTTACGTGCGCCCGGATCGTTCACGTCAGGCGAAATGCTCGCCGTTTTCGGCGTCGGTCCGATCGCGCCTGCGACGAAGCGCGGCTTGTCGGGCGTCGAGAATTTGTCGCACGCGGCACGCGCCAGCTTCGCCGATTCCAGGTTCATCTCGATAGCGAGACTTTCCATTCCGTAGTCGGCCTGCGCAACAGTCGTCGCACCGAACGTGTTGGTCTCGAGAATGTCCGCGCCGGCCGCCAGATACTGCTCGTGAATCTCGGCGATGATCGTGGGTTGGGTGATCGACAGCAGTTCGTTGTTGCCTTTGATATCGCGCGGGTAATCCTTGAAACGGTCGCCGCGATAACCGGCTTCGTCGAGCTTGTATTGCTGGATCATCGTACCCATCGCGCCATCGAGAATCAGGATGCGCGACTCCAACAGCGCGGGCAAGGCCGCGCCACGCGTATAAGCCGCTGCGGGTCGGGCAACACTGGCGGTTTTGGCTGGCTGGTTCATGGCGGACGGGCGGCGAGCGCCGCTGTTTCGGGAAACCTGTCATTGTAGCCGCAGCGGCGCTCTGCCGCCCAAGCCGCGCCGTGCGCGCGGGTGGTATCGATGAAGGCGCAACGGCTGCTACGGACCGCTGACGGAGAAGACTGGAAGTAAAAGATGCCGACTGCGTCATTAGACGTAAAAAAACCCCGCCGGATGCACCGTGCGGGGTTTTTTAAAGCGTGTCGCCGCGAAGATCTGGCTTGCGCGCTTAGTGCAGCACCACAGGCTGATGCATCAAGCTGTCGAACTGGCCGAGGAATTCGTCTACTTCGTCCAGCGACGGCTCCTCTTCGATCAACTTTTGCACATGCTCACGGAAGCTGGCCGCCATCGCACCGTCGATATAGATCTCACGTTGCATGTTCTTGTCCACGATCTCATAGCCACCTGATTTCATGGCGACGTGACCATCCTGCGGGGGAAACTCAACGACGCAATAATTGGGGCTGTTGTAGATCATTTGCATGGCGACACTCCTTATTTCCGTTGGCTCCAGGGCCGGTCTTGGACCTTACTTGGAGCGTTTGGTGTGGAATTCAAGGGGTGGGTCCGGACAACGCTCACCAACCTTCCGGACCTGACAGTTAGACCCTACTCTCAAGAAACGTTTCCAGCAATGCAGCGAAGCGATCAGATTGTTCGACAGGCGCCAGATGGGCTGCATCGAGTAACTCGAATTTCGCGCCCTGGATAGCGTCCGCAAGCGTTTGCGTATCAGCAGGCGGCGTGCCTGTGTCGTGTTTTCCTGCGACGGCAAGCACCGGCACGTCGATGCGCGAGAGTTGTTCCCGCGCATCGAAATCGCGTAAGGCTTCGCAAGCCAATGCGTAACCCTGTGACGAAGTGTTGCGCAGGACGTCGCGAACCTGTTCGAGCGCTTCGGGATGCGCGCGCTGGAAATCGGCCGTGAACCAGCGTGACAACGTCGCCGGAACCATCGACGCAAGGCTGTCGCTGCGGGCCGACGCAGCGCGCTGATCCCATGTCGAACGGGCTTCCGGGCGCGTGCCGGCGGTGGTGTCGGCGAGCGTCAACGTATCGACGCGCGACGGGAAATCGAGTGCGAACTGTTGGGCGATCATTCCGCCCATCGACATACCGACTACGTGCGTACTGGGTGCGCCGAGCGCATCGAGCAGCGTGGCGAGATCGCCGGCCAGCTCCTCTACGCGATACGGCTGGCCCGGCACGGCGGTCGATCCGTGACCGCGCACGTCGTAGCGCAACACCGTGTAGTCGTTGCGAAAATAGCCGGCCAGTTGGTCCCAGACCGACAGATCGCCGCCGAGTTGATGGATGAACGTCAGCCAGGGGCCGCCGCCTTCGTTGCTGAGAACGTAGCGCGTGTCGAGTCCGTTGATGTTCACTTGCATGCTTGAAGTCTCCGTCAAAGGTGACGCATGGGTCGGTAAAACAGAGTAAAGCATCGGGCGGAACTACAACGCGTCACGCGCGAGGCGAGACGAAGCCCGCAAGCAATGGCGCGCAATGCGACGCCTGGCAAGGCGCCGCGTGGCGTCGAACGATGCAGGCACCATCTGCGTGCACGGGTGATTGGCGTGTAGAACGTACCGGCCGGCGACGCGTGATGCACGCGTCGCTCTGCGTCCGAACCGCGCGTGGCGCGGAAGTTTCGGTCGCACGCAAAAAAGCCTGGCGATATATCAGGGCGTGTGGGGTGAGGCGGCGGGCGGATTCGCGGTCGCGTCGTTGTTTGGCGCGGTCGCTGAAGAGTCGTTCGAGGTGGTGTCGTTCGCGTTGCGATCCGATGCGTCGGGCGACGCTGGAATCGAACTCGCGTTTGAATCGCTATCCGAATCATTGGCGGATGGCGGCGTCGTGTCGTGGCCCGTGTTTGTCGCGGGACTTGCGCCCGGCACATTCAACGGACCTTTCCACACGAGTTGAATCTGCGTGCCGTTCGGTTCGGTTTGCATGATGCGCACGGGCAACCATCCCAACGACGGCGCGAGCCAAACGTCGATCCGTCGACGGTCGCCGTCGTGACGCGGCAAACGCATGAAATGCCGCGCGTTGACGTAACCCTGATCGGTGCGGATATCTTCGTCGCCGATCGTTTCGATCGGCCAGATTTCGCCGCTGTCGTTATCCGCGACGAAAAACTGACGCGTGACGCCCGGCTTGTACGCGGCCGGATCGCCGCGCACCAGACTCGCCAGTTGCATCACCATGCTGAAACGATCCTGCGCGCCGTCGGGCAACGGCAACGTGGTCGGCGTACGCGTAAAGCCGATCTGTTTCGTCGAACGGTTGAAGATTGTCACGTCTTCGCCGCGACGTCCGCGCTTCTCGATGTATTGATCCGGCGCGAGACCGAATGCATCGACGCGACCGTGGCTCGAATAGCTGAACGTGCCGACGAAAGGCAACGGCATCGACACGACCATCTCATACGACTGGCCGTCGCTGCGCCAGTGGATCGTGCCGGGTGCGTTGCGCACGCCGTTGTAGAACGTGTCGTAACTCAGTTCGCCGGAAGGTGGCACGGCAAACTTGACGCCCGGTGTCGCCTGCGCTGCATTCGTTGCGACGCCGTTCGCGGCACCCGCGCCAGCAGTTGCGGCGGAAGCGGAAGCGTTCGCCGCGCCGTCGGATGCGGCCGTAGCCGGTACCGCCGACGCCGCCGCCAGCTTCGATGCGCCGCTGTGCGTCGCCGTCAAAACGTGTTCGCGCGGTGGATGTCCGGCTGCCGCAGGTTTGGGCGATGCAGCGGGGGCAGCGGGCGCGGTGGGTTTGCGCTCGATGCGCTCGGGCGTCAGCAGCGAAACCTGCACCGGCACGTGGGTCGTTTCGTTCGTCTTGAAGCCGTTGCGATTGTGTTGAACCCAGACCGCTGCGATCCCATGCAGCACCATCGCGACGACGAGCGCGCCGATCCAGCGGCCGGTACGCGCTGGATTGCGTTCGGCAGCGGATGACGTAGTGCGATTGGAGCGGCGAAGAGCGGACAGAAGCGGCATTCAGACCACGAAGAAAACGGCGCGGAAAAGTAGCGGAATCCGGTGTGAAGCCGGAACAAAAAGTAAGGCGATGAAACGGCTGACAACCTGAGCGGAAGCGTGCGCCACGCATCGAGAATCGGACCGCACATCACCCGTCAACGTTCATTCCGACTATACCCCAGCTCATACGACAGCTTCTGCGCGCACTCGCGCAGCGCGACGTCCACATCGCCGCCCCAACGGATATCGAACGCGCCTTCATGGCCGAGCGCAATCAGGCCGAAGGCGAGATCGCCGGTCGAGTCGAACACCGGCGTGCAAAACGCATGAATGGTCGGCAGCAGCATGCCTTCGACGCGTGCCGATTCATGTTCGCGGACGTCGGTCAGCGTGCGCTCGACTTCGTCGATCGTGCGCGGTCCGCTGAGTTGCGAGCCGTGTCGCGTATCCGCGAGTTCGCGTTCGATCATCGCCGCGGTCTTGCCGCGCGGCAGATAAGCGGCGAACAGCAGGCCGGTCGCCGAGCCGAGCAAGGGCATCACGTCGCCGAGCTTCAGCGACGCCTTCGCCGGATGACTCGATTCCATCCAGTGAACCACCGTCGGCCCCTGATTGCCCCATACCGCGATCCCGACCGTCAGGTCGAGCCGGTCGCGCAATTCGGCCAGCGCGATGCGCGCGAGTTTCACCCCGTCGACGCGCGCCAGTCTCGCCAGTCCGAGTTGCAACGCGAAGCCGCCGAGTTCGTAACGTCCCGACAGCGGATCTTGCGCCACCACGCCGAGCCGCAGAAAACTCACCAGATAGCGATGCGCTTTCGCCGGACTCATGCCGGCGCGCTGCGCGAGATCGCGCAACATCATCGCGCGGGGTTCGTGCGTCAACACGTCGAGCAGACGAAACCCGACTTCGATCGACTGGATGCCGGAGCGCAGTTTTTCCTCGCCGGCCTCCGGCGCGTCGTCGTCGGCGGGATCGGGCGATTCGGTCGGATCGGCGCCGGAAAGCGCGCCTGAAGCGGAAGATGGCATAAGCAAGCCGCGCGCAACGCGGACGGTAAAAAACGCAGAAAGCGGGTGGGACGCATGACGGAGCCGGCTGTCGCGCGATGCGATGAACGGCGTCCGTTTGGGCTACGTCGATTCACCATCGTAAAATAGATTCCTTCCATCGTCACTAACACGGCTCACCCCGACTCAACCCGCTATGAAACTTGCCACGCTGAAGGACGGCACGCGCGACGGTCAACTGATCGTCGTGTCCCGCGACCTGCACACCGCCGCGATTGCCGATGCGATCGCGCCGACCCTGCAGCGCGCGCTCGACGACTGGGCCTTCTACGCACCGCAACTGAGCGATCTGTACGAGGCGCTGAATCAGGGGCGCGCGCGCAATACGTTCAACTTCGACGCGAAAGACTGCATGGCGCCGTTGCCGCGTGCGTTTCAATGGGCCGACGGTTCCGCCTACGTGAATCACGTCGAACTGGTGCGACGCGCGCGTGGCGCCGAGATGCCGCCCGAGTTCTGGACCGATCCGTTGATGTATCAAGGTGGCAGCGACGACTTCATCGGCGCGAGAGACGATGTGGTGTGCGCGTCCGAAGCATTCGGGATCGACTTCGAAGCGGAAGTCGCGGTGATCACCGCCGACGTCGCGATGGGCGTGACGCCCGATCAGGCGTTGAAGAGCGTGCGTCTGGTCACGCTGGTCAACGACGTGTCGTTGCGCAACCTGATCCCCGCCGAACTCGCGAAGGGTTTCGGCTTCTTCCAGAGCAAGCCGGCGACGTCGTTCGCGCCGGTCGCGGTGACGCCGGACGAACTCGGCGAACACTGGCGCGAAGGCCGCGTGCATCGTTCGATGCTGGTTCACTGGAACGGCAAGAAGGTCGGCCAGCCCGATGCGGGCACCGACATGGTGTTTCATTTCGGCCAGTTGATCGCGCATGCCGCGAAGACCCGCAATCTGCGCGCGGGCGCGATCGTCGGTTCGGGCACGGTGTCGAACAAGGACGCCAAGCGCGGCTATTGCTGTATCGCCGAAAAGCGTTGCCTCGAAACCATCGAGCACGGCGCGCCGCAAACCGAGTTCATGAAGTTCGGCGATACCGTGAAGATCGAGATGCTCGACGATGCGGGCAAGTCGATTTTCGGCGCAATCGACCAGTCGATCTCACCGCTCGACGCGTAATGTTCCGGCTTGCCGACGCTCACGCGGGAGCGCGGCGAAACCTCTGTCGAAAGGGTTTCGCCGGATAGCCGCGCCAATGCGCGCCGCTACACTGACTGACGCGTGGCGCGGTGAGCGCCGCACCCAAAAAAATCAGGCGGTTCAGGCGTAGGAGACGCGGCATGCAGCGAGTCAGGGCTAACGGGGCGGTTCAATATTCGCAAAATGAAAACAGCGGCGCGCACGACGTGCCGCCCGCTGGACGGCGGATCGGCACACGGCGGCGTGCGGTGCAACTGGCCGCGGCGTTGTGCATCGGTTTGCCGGGCATTGCGTTCGCGCAGGTGAAAATCGGCCTGGTGCTGTCGATGACCGGACCGGCCGCGTCGCTCGGCATTCCGGCGCGCGACACGGTCGCGTTGCTGCCGAAGCAGATCGGTGGCAAGAGCGTCGAATACATCGTCCTCGACGATGCGTCCGATACCACGCAAGCCGTGCAAAGCACCAAGAAACTGATCTCCGAAAGTCACGTCGATGCGATCATCGGTTCGTCGATCACGCCGAACTCGCTGGCGATGATCGATGTCGTCGCCGAGGGCGAAACGCCGATGATCTCGCTGGCGTCGTCCGCGAAGATCATCGAACCGGTCGACGCGAAACGTCACTGGGTCTTCAAGACGCCGCAGACCGACGCGATGATGGCGTCGGCGATCGCGGATCACGCAAGCAGCCACAACGTCAAAACGATCGCGTATATCGGCCAGGCCGACGCACTCGGCGAAACCTTCTATGCGGAAGTCGCGAAGTTCGCGCAGATCCATCACATCAACATGGTCGCGAACGAACGCTTCAACCGCACCGATCCGAGCGTCACGGGTCAGGTGCTGAAGATTCTCGCGGCCAGGCCGGATGCGGTGGTGGTCGGCGCGGCCGGTACGCCCGCCGCGTTGCCGCCCAAAACGCTGAAGGAACGCGGCTTCAAAGGCCTGATCTATCACAATCACGGCACCGGCAATAACGACTTCCTGCGCGTGTGCGGCGCGGATTGCAACGGCACGTTCCTGCCCGCGAGTCCGGTGCTGGTCGCAGCGCAGTTGCCCGCCGATCATCCGGCCAAACGGCTTGCGCTCGATTACATCGCGCGCTTCGAAGCGGCGCGCGGGCCGGGCACCGTGTCGGCATTTGGCTCGTACACATGGGACGCGGGCATGTTGCTGTCGAACGCGATTCCGGTTGCACTGAAGGCGGGTCAACCGGGCACGCCCGAATTCCGCCGCGCGCTGCGCGATGCGCTCGAAGCCACGCACGGTCTCGCGGATACCAACGGCGTCGTCAATATGAGCGCCACCGACCACATCGGACTCGATCAGCGCGCTCGCGTGATGGTCGAGATCAGCAACGGCAAGTGGCTGTACCAGCCGCGTTGATTCGCAACATCCAGCACGCGACACGCGCAGCCGCAACGATGCAGTAACAGGATCGAAGCTTATGTCTCAGGAATCGCAGGACAACGCGGCTCGGGCGTCCGGCGCGCACGAAGGCAATCCGGCGTTTTACGCGCGCTACGCCGCGCTGCAATTGCGGCGTCACCCGCACGGCATTCTCGAAATTGTGATGAACGGCGCGCACGCGAACAAAAGCGGACTCGCCACCGCCGACGAACACATGCACCGCGAACTCGCCGAAATCTGGCGCGACATCGACCGCGATCCGGAGACGCGCGTCGCGTTGATTCGCGGCGAGGGCAAAGGCTTCTCGGCGGGCGGCGATCTGGGTCTGGTCGAACAGATGGCCAACGATTTCGACGTGCGCGCGCGGGTCTGGCGCGAGGCGCGCGATCTCGTCTACAACGTGATCAACTGCGGCAAGCCGATCGTCTCCGCGATGCACGGACCGGCGGTCGGTGCGGGACTCGTCGCGGGTCTGCTCGCCGATATTTCGATCGCGACGAAAACTGCGCGCATCATCGACGGTCATACGCGACTCGGCGTCGCTGCCGGCGATCACGCGGCGATCGTCTGGCCGTTGCTGTGCGGGATGGCGAAGGCCAAGTATTACCTGCTGCTGTGCGAGCCGGTCAGCGGCGAGGAAGCCGAGCGGATCGGGCTGGTGTCGCTGGCCGTCGACGAATCCGAGTTGCTGCCCAAGGCGTTCGACGTCGCGCAAAAGCTCGCCAACGGTTCGCAAACGGCGATCCGCTGGACCAAATACGCGCTGAACAACTGGCTGCGTTCGGCGGGACCGGCGTTCGATACGTCGCTGGCGCTCGAATTCATGGGCTTTGCCGGACCGGACGTGCGCGAAGGCATCGAGTCGCTGCGCGCGCGCCGTCCGGCGGATTTCAAGGGGCACGATCCGTTTTGACGCAAGTCGACACGGTATGATCGGATGGAACAACCGCCGGATCACGCGATCCCATTCCAGTCTGCGAGGAGAACACGATGACCGACAACACGGGTGCAACGCCGCCGTTTCCCGGCTTTCCGGGCTTTCCGCCGGCCGAAATGCTCGAACGGATGTGGGGCATGATGCGGCTGTCGCCATTTAGCTCGGCGTTTTCGGGTGGACAGGGCGCGGGGCCGTCGCTGTCGATGATGTCCGACATCATGGCGCCGCTCACCAACGTCGAGGAACTCGACAAGCGCATCACCGACATGCGCGCGGTCGAGCAATGGCTGAAGCTGAATCTGAACATGCTGCAATCGGCGATTCAGGCGCTCGAAGTGCAGCGTGCGACGCTCGCCACGCTGCGCGCGTTCGGCGCGTTCGCGCAGTCGTCGATGTCGCAACCTGCTGCGGCGGCTGCCGCGAAGGCGTCGTCCAAGGCTGAAACACCGCCGCCTTCGCCGTGGGCGGCGATGTTCCCGGCGGCTTCGTCAGCGGGCACGACGGGCCCGGCGGAAGAAGCGGCGGGATCCGGCGCGGCGCCGGACGACAGCGCGGACACTGCCGCGACGCCGACCTTCGACGCTTCCGTATGGTGGAATCTGCTGCAAACGCAGTTCAACCAGATCGCGCAGTTCGCGATGGCGCAGCCGGGCGTGGCGGGATCGGCGGCGGCTTCGGCGGAATCGGCGGCTTCGGCCGCTGACGACGCTAAACCCGGCACGGGATCGGAAGAAACCACCCCGTCCGCAACGTCCGACGCCTATTCCCCCGCCACCGACCGCGAAGTCGAGGCGCAAATCGCGAAAGCTGCGGC
Source organism: Paraburkholderia sp. (assembly GCF_028283785.1). GTDB lineage: Bacteria > Pseudomonadota > Gammaproteobacteria > Burkholderiales > Burkholderiaceae > Paraburkholderia. The sequence continues at coordinate 18,723 of NZ_JAPWKB010000001.1, forward strand.
ACCGGCTGCGTCGAAACGCGCGCCGTCGGCGAAACGCGCGGCCAGCAGCGGCGCGGGCAGTGCGTCGGGCGCGCGCGGCACGAAGAAATCACCGTCGGAACGAGAGCGATAAGCGACGATCGCCGCCGTTGTCACACGCCGGGCACAGTAATGGCTGCACAATCCCCCGTGGTATCCGGGATAACCGAGCATCTGAACGTCGTGCGGTGTTTGTTGAGGTGCGTCAATACGCCTCGGTGCGGCCACTTTCGGTCGCTTGCCGGTACGCGGTGGCGTAGAGGCCGCGTGCTATCATGATGTAAGCTATTTGGCTGTCGGGCGTGCTCTGAAAATTACATTTCCAGCCGCCCAACGCTGCCGGTTCGCCGCCGGTTTTACCGGCGCGGCTTGGAAGATGCGGTTCCATGCTACCGGCTCGACCTCAGGCACAGGGTCTCCCTCACCCACGGTTGGCCGCGGCGCATGCCGCAACAATTCCTTGCTGCACGGTGAATCCGTCGCAGCGGCGACCGCGTAAATTTGAACACCCGGCTCGCGAGCGAACGTTTTCGTTCGCGTGCGGGGCGGCACTTGCAACAGACACAACAGACGTCGTATGCGTAGAACAGGGGTGGGACTATGAACACCATGCTTTATCCGGAACTTTATAAATCGCTCGAATCCGTTCGATGGGACATGGAGAAGGACATCCCCTGGGACAAATTCGACGCATCGCTCTTGACCGACGAGCAGGCCGCGACGATCAAGATGAACGCGATCACCGAGTGGTCGGCGCTGCCGGCAACGGAAATGTTCCTGCGTGACAACCATCACGACAGCGACTTCTCCGCGTTCATGAGCGTGTGGTTTTTCGAAGAGCAGAAGCATTCGCTGGTGCTGATGGAATATCTGCGCCGCTTCAAGCCGGAAATGGTGCCGACCGAAGAAGAACTGCACGCCGTGCGCTTCGAATTCGATCCGGCGCCGCCGCTCGAAACGCTGATGCTGCACTTCTGCGGCGAAATCCGCCTGAATCACTGGTATCGCCGTGCTGCCGAATGGCACACCGAGCCGGTCATCAAGCAGATCTACGAAACCATCTCGCGCGACGAGGCGCGTCATGGCGGCGCGTATCTGCGCTACATGAAGAAGGCGATGGCGCAAACCGGCGACATCGCGCGTGCGGCTTTCGCGAAGATCGGCGTGTTGATGGCGTCGGCGCGTCGTACGGAAAAACCGCTGCATCCGACCAACCTTCACGTCAACCAGGCGCTGTTCCCGCGCGACACGATCCAGTCGCGTCTGCCCGATCCGGAATGGCTCGAACGCTGGCTCGACGAACAGATCCGTTTCGACGACGGCTGGGAAAAGAAGGTTGTCGAGCGGATTCTGCACAACCTGTCCATTCTGTTCGAGCGCACCTTCAACACCGCGCAGGAACTGAACCGCTACCGCAAGGAAGTCGTCAACCGGCTGGCGGCTGACACCAAGTCGGCGGAACAGCCGGCCTGACGGTCACGACATCGAAACGGCCCGGCAAGCGCAAGCTTGCCGGGCCGTTTTGTATCGTCGCGGCGATTTTTCATTTCCGACTACTGTAGATACCCATGCCTGCCACTTTTGAACGCAAGCTCATGACGCGCGACGCGCTCGCGCAACTTCGTCCGTCGCTGCCGGGTCCGGTGGTGTTCACCAACGGCGTCTTCGACATCCTGCATCGCGGACACGTCACGTATCTGGCCGACGCGAAGGCGCTCGGCGCGGTGCTGATCGTCGGCGTGAATAGCGACGCGTCGGTGAAGCGGCTCGGCAAGGGCGACGATCGTCCGATCAACACCGAAGCCGACCGGATGGCGTTGCTGGCCGCGCTCGAAAGCGTCGATTACGTGGTGTGTTTCGGCGAGCAGACGCCCGTCGATCTGATCGGCGCGCTGCGCCCGGACGTGCTCGTCAAAGGCGGCGATTACGATATGGACGCGTTGCCGGAATCGGCGTTGGTGCGAGGCTGGGGCGGTCGCGCGCTGGCGATTCCGTTCGAACACGATCGCTCGACCACCAAGCTGTTGAAGAAGGTTCGCGAGCAGGGCTGAGCGCGCCGCCGGCGCAGCCCGCGCTTATTGCGACAGCGCCGACGCCGCCACGGCCGGTGCGGGCATCGGACCGCCGATCACCGGCTGATCGGCCGCTTGCGACGGCAAGATCGCGCGCACCTGCAACATCTCCGGATGCACCTGCCGGTCCAGATGATGCATTTCGCGCGGACCCGCAATCGGATCGGGTCCGAATACGCCGCGCACGGTCACGAACGCCAGCAGATTGGCGAGAAACAGAATGGCGATCAGCCAGCTCAACCAGCGCAAACTCATCGGGAAATCTCCGTTGAAGGGTAGGGCCGCGACATCGTCCCGGTCACGCGTGACGCACGGCAAAGCTTTCGGCTGCGATCAGCGCCAGCCCGGACAATACCAGCGAGTCGTGCCGCGTATGCGGCACATTGAGGGCGGCCGTCACTTCGTCGGCGGCACCGCCGCTGACGATCAACCGCACCGGCATCCGCCATTCGTCCTGCAGGTCATGCCACATCCGTTCGATCAGTCCGGCCTGCGCCAGCGCGCATCCGGCCGAGAGCGAGCGCGGGGTATCGGTGGCGAAAAACGGGCCGCGTCGCGTGACGGCGTTGGCTTCGCCCGCTTCATCGCCTTTCCCGATGCTTGCGCCTGTCGCCAGCAAACCCCGCGCGGACGACGCGTCGAGCGTCGGCAATTGTGCGGTGTGCTCGCCGAGCGAACGCATCATCAGCGTCCAGCCCGGCGCGATCAAACCACCGACGAACGTGCCGTCCGCGCGCAATGCTTCGAGCGTGGTGGCCGTACCGAAGGTCGCGATCAGCAGCGGTTCGTCCGGAAACGCGGCGTGCGCGCCGATCATGCCCGCCCATCGGTCGCTGCCGAGTGCCGACGGCGTCGTGTAGCGATTGGTGACGCCGCCTTGCTTCGCGGATGCGCGGATCGTCGTGCGCGGCACGTCGCGAAAACGCGCGTCGAGCAATACGTCGATGCGCGCAGCGACCGCCTGACCGGCAACGTTCGAGATCCACACGCCACGCGGCGTGGGCAATTCGGGCCATTCGGACGGCATCGCGAACGCCGCGTCCTGCGCCGGCGATGCGTCGCGATGCGCAAATACGCCGCTCGCGAGCCGCGTGCCGTCGGGCTGCGCCATCGCCCATTTGACGCGGCTGTTGCCCGCGTCGATCAGCAGAAACGGCGCGTCGCTCATTGCGGCGTATCCGCGAGACGCAACGACACGTCGCCGGTCGAAATGGACTGACGGCCCGATGCCGTGTCGAGCAGCAACTGGCCGGTTTCATCGACGCCCGCAGCTATGCCCCGGGCGATTTCCACGCCCTGTTCGAGCAGCACGACTTCCCGTCCGGCATACGCGTGGCACGCGTTCCAGCGCGGCTGGAACGGCGCGAAACCTTCCGCGCCGAAGCGCAGCAACGCCGGTTCGAGCGCGTTAAGTTCCGCCGCGAGCGTGTGCGTCAGATTGGCGTTGGGCAGCGCGCGCGACAACGCGGTCGGCTGGGTGCCACGTGCCTGGGCGGGCACGTCCTTGTTCAGCGCGCCGACTTTCGCGGCTAGCTGCTCCGCGCCCTTCACGTTGGTGCCGATACCGATCACAACCGCAGTCGCGTCGGCCGTGCTCCATGCCGTTTCGATCAGGATGCCGGCGAGCTTGTCGCCTTCGAGCAGAATGTCGTTCGGCCATTTCAGCGCAATCTGGCCGGGACCGGGCAGATCGACGGCCGGTGCGCCAGGCGTGCCTTGTGCGCCGCCGTTTTCCGCCAGCAACGCGCGCAAGCCATCGACCAGCGCCACGCCGACCGCGAGACTCAACCCCGCCAGACCTTCCAGCGGTCGCGGCAGCACGCACGCAACCGAAAACAGCAGCGCATTGCCCGGCTCCGCGTACCACGGACGACCACGGCGTCCGCGCCCGGCGGTTTGCAGATACGCGACGCGGACGATCGGTCGCGGCAGCGCGTCGGCGGTGCGCGGCAGCGTCTTGACGCGCGCCATCAGGTCGGCGTTGGTCGAGCCGGTTTCCTCGACGATTTCGATCGGCCAGTCGTGCGCGTGCGCGCCGAACAGCGCGACGGCCCGCTCGCGGTCGATGCGCCAGTCGGCGGACGCAGCGCCGTGCGTGGAGGACGGATTGGACGAATCAGCAGGGTTCTTGGCGGTCATGTCTCATATTGTAGCGAGAGGGTTGCGCGGCGGCGCGTGGAAACGCACCTTCGTGGGCGCGAAGTGCGTGCCGCCATGAACCCTTGGGATCGAGACGTTCGCTACAATGGCCGCTGATCCGACAACCGAGTCCCGCGATCCTTGAACTACGACACTCCGCCCGGCCTTGACGTCGCGGCTGGCAGCCAGGGCAAGATCGTCCGGCTTTCCGGCCAGTGGACGGCGCTTGCACTCGCACGCGATCGCTCGCGCGGTCGGGTGATGCCGCGTCTGCATGCATTGATCGACGGTGCGCCCGGTGCCACCGCGAATACCGAAGCGGTCGGCCAGTGGGATCTGTCGCGCATCGAACGGATGGACCACGTCGGCGGACAGGCGCTGTGGCGCGTCTGGGGCCGCAAGATGCCGTCGTGCATGATCGATCTGACCGCAACCCAGCGCGATATCTTCGAGCGCATCGCGTTGCTCGACAGCATGCGCGAGCCCGCCGAACCGGTGGTCCGCTACGATCCGTTCACGCGCCTCGGCCTCGCGATCTTCTCGTTCTTCGAGCATATGTACGGCGGGATCGGCATGCTCGGGCGCGTGGTGCTCGACTGCTTCGCGATCGTCCGCAAGCCGAAGATCGCGCCGTGGACCGAAATCTCCGCGAACATCTACAACGCGGGCACCAAGGCATTGCCGATCACCGCGCTGGTCGCGTTTCTGATCGGCATCGTGCTGAGTTATCTGTCCGCGCAGCAGTTGCGGATATTCGGCGCCAACCAGTTCATCGTGAATATTCTCGGGCTGTCGGTGATTCGTGAACTCGGGCCGGTGCTGTCGGCGATTCTGGTCGCGGGCCGCTCGGGTTCCGCGATCACCGCGCAGATCGGCGTGATGCGCGTCACCGAAGAACTCGACGCGATGCGCGTGATGGGCATCCCGCACGGCTTGCGGCTGATCCTGCCGCGCGTCGTCGCGCTCGGCATCGCGATGCCGCTGCTGGTGATGTGGACCAACATCATCGCGCTGACCGGCGGCGCACTGGCCGCGAAGGTCGTGCTCGGCATCGACATGAGCTATTTCGCGCGTTCGCTGCCGGGCGTCGTGCCGGTCGCGAATCTGTGGATCGGACTCGGCAAGGGCGTGGCGTTCGGCATGCTGATCGCGATCGTCGGCTGCCATTTCGGCTTTCGGATCAAGGCGAATTCGAAGAGCCTGGGCGAAGGCACTACCACCTCCGTGGTCACGTCGATCACCATCGTGATCCTCGCCGACGCGGTGTTTGCGATCCTGTTCCAGAACGTGGGGCTCGGATGACCGCGCCGCTGACCCGTTCCGTGCGCGGCCAGCCCGCGCCCGAGATTGCCGAGCCGGTGATCGAAGTCCGCGATCTGACCAAGCGCTACGGTCGCAACATCATCCATCAGCATCTGAATTTCGATGTGCGGCGCGGCGAGATCGTGTCGCTGGTCGGCGGGTCGGGCTCCGGCAAGACCACGCTGGTGCGGCAGATTCTCAATCTCGAATCGCCCACGTCGGGCACCGTCAAGGTGTTCGGCCAGGATCAGGCCACCATCGACCCGGACGCGGCGCGGCTGATGCGCAGCCGGGTCGGGATGCTGTTCCAGCAGGGCGCGCTGTTTTCGTCGCTGTCGGTGTTCGACAACATCGCGCAACCGTTGCGCGAACTCGGCAAGGTGCCGCCCGATCTGCTGCGCGACATCGTGATGCTGAAGCTGGAGATGGTCGGCTTGCCATGCAAGCACGCGTCGAAAATGCCGGCGGCGCTGTCGGGCGGGATGGTCAAGCGTGTCGGCATTGCCCGCGCGATCGCGCTCGAACCGGAACTGCTGTTCCTCGACGAACCGACCGCCGGACTCGATCCGAAAGCCTCCGACGAGTTCGTCGAACTGATCGGCACGCTGCATCGGGCGCTCGGGTTGACTGTCGTGATGGTCACGCACGATCTCGACACGATGGTCGCGCTGTCCACGCGGGTCGCGGTGCTGGCCGATCGCAAAGTGCTGGTGGCCGCGCCGGTCGAAGAAGCGGCGGGCGTCGATCATCCGTTCATCCGCGAATATTTCCTCGGACTGCGCGGGCGCCGCGCGTTGCAGGCGCTGCCGCCGGAGCGCCGCGCGAAGCTGCCCGCCGCGGCACTCGAACCCGCGTCGTCCGAATTGCCGCTGTGAACCACGGAACCTGACAATGGAAAACAAATCACACGCCTTCTGGGCTGGGCTTTTCACGGTGGCGCTGCTGGCGGCCGTCGCGGCGGCGGCGTTCCTGTTCAACGTGGATCGCGCCGTGCGGGTGCCGTACGACCTGATCGCGCGCACCAACGTGACCGGTCTGTACGCCGACGCGGCGGTCCGGTATCGCGGGCTCGACGTGGGCAAGGTGCAGAGCATCAAGTTCGATCCCGCCAATCCGGGACAGATCCTGATCCGGATTCTGGTCGACACACATACGCCGATCACCCGTTCGACCTATGGTAGCCTCGGCTTCCAGGGCGTCACCGGCATTGCTTTCATTCAGCTTGACGACACGGGCCGCGATACGTCGCCGCTGGCGTCGTCGGACAAGCAGATTGCTCAGTTGCCGATGCATCCGGGCCTGCTCGATCAGTTGCAAAAGCGCGGTGACGTGCTGCTGCGCAAGCTCGAAATGGTCGCGGACGACGTCGATAAACTGCTGTCGCCCGAAATGCGTACGCAGTTGCTCGGCACGGCGGCCAGCCTGCAACACGCCGCCGACGGCGTCACGACGCTGACGCAGCAGGTCGCGCCCGTGGCAGGCAAGCTGCCCGCCACGCTCGATCAACTGGACCGGACGCTCGCGTCCACCAATACGCTGATCACCACGCTGAACAAGCCCGATGGGCCGTTCGAAACCAATCTGAACAAGGTCGGCACGGCTGCGGCCCAGGCCGGCGACGCGCTGACATCGATGGATTCGTCGTTGCAGGATCTGTCGGCGCAAGTCGGCTACGAAACCTTGCCGCGCGTCAATTCGCTGGCCGACGACGTCCGCTCGGCGGCGCGCTCGGTCGATCGCGCCGCCGACACCTTCAGCTCCAGTCCGCGCAGCGTGCTGTTCGGCGCACCGCCCGCCGCGCCCGGCCCCGGCGAGCGCGGCTTCGTGTGGCCTGCGGCTCGCGCGGCACAATGATTCAAGAGGAAATAGTCATGTCTGATTCGATTCACTCCACGTTCGTCCGACGCCGATCCGCGCGCTTCAACCCGTTCGCGTCGTTCGGCGCATCGTTCGGCGCGGCGCTGCTGGCGTTCGGCGCGCTGCTCGCGCTCGGCGGCTGCGCGGGCACGCCGTCGGCGATCGCCGATATCCGCTACGACTTCGGACCGCCGAATCCGCCGGCGTCGGCGGGCACGATGCCGGCCGTCAAGGTGGTGGACGTCGGTGCGCCGGACGTCCTCAATAGCGACAAGCTGATCTATCGCCTCGGCTACGCGGACGCGCAGCAAACCGCGTCGTACGCGAACAGCCACTGGACGATGGCGCCGTCGCAATTGCTGACGCAGCGTCTGCGCACCGCGTTGTCGTCGCGCGGCACCGTGCTGACCGGCGCGGACAGTGTGCCCGCGCCGATGCTGAAGGTCGATCTGTCCGAGTTCGAGCAGGTTTTCGACAGTTCCAGCGAAAGCCATGCGGCCGTCACCGCCCGCGCGACGCTGTTCCAGGGCGGCAAGGTGCTGGGTCAGCGCACCTTCGTCGCGCGCGCGCCCGCGCAGACGCCGGACGCGGCGGGCGGCGCGCAGGCGCTCGCCGCCGCCAGCGACGACCTGATCGCGCAGATCGGCGCATGGCTCGGCGTGCAGGCGCTGGTCGCCGCGCAATAATGACCGTCAGGGCCGGGCCGCGCGCCGTTCGATGCGGCGTCACCCGGCCGTCACCCATCTTCCGTCTCACCAACCCGCACCGACGCCCCGCATGAACGTCAAGACGTGGCAGCGCCAACCGTCCGCGCTCGCGAGACAGGCGCTGGCGCTTTACACCGCGCTGATCGTCTACGGCTCGTGGTATCCGTTCGTCGGCTGGCGCTCGCTCGGCATTGGTCCGTTCGCGTTTCTCAACGATCCCATTCCGCAATATCTGACGGCGTTCGATGTCGTCACCAACGTGCTCGGCTATATGCCGTTCGGCGCGCTGCTGGTGCTCGCCGTCTATCCACGCTGGCGCGGCACGCTCGCGGTGCTGTTTGCGGTCGTGCTCGGCGGTCTGCTGTCGGGCGCGATGGAATCGGTGCAGACCTATTTGCCGACCCGCGTCGCATCGAATCTCGATCTCGCCGCGAACACGCTGGGCGCCTTGTTCGGCGCGGCCGCGATGGCGCCCGCCACCGGCGCGCTGCTCGATCGCGGCTTGCTGCGTCGCTTGCGGATGCTGTGGTTCGAGCGCGATAGCGCGGCGCTCGTGTGTCTGGCCGTGTTGTGGCCGTTCGCGACGATGTTTCCCGCGCCGCGTCTGTTCGGCGTCGGCGCGTGGCCGCACGCGCTGTGGTTGCGGTTCGACACCACCATGCAGGATGCGCTGCTCGCGTGGACGCCGGTTGCGTGGGATGTCGAAAGCTGGCCGGATCTCGTCAGCGACTGGCTGCCCGACGACGCGTGGGAGGCGCTGATCGCCACCTTCGACCTGTTCGGCGCGATCGCGCTCGCGTCGTTGCCGATTCGCGCCCAGGCGCCGCGCGTGCGTCTGGTGCTGGCGTTCGTCGTGGTGACGCTCGGCGTCAAGGTGGGCGCAACCTTTCTGCAATCGCAATCCGGGCTTGCGTTCGACTGGGCGACGCCGGGCGGCCTGATCGGCCTCGTATGCGGGACGGCGGCGGGGCTGGCCTCGCTGCGTCTGTCGCGGCGCTGGCGCATGACGTGCGCGGCGATCGCGCTGATCCTCGCGCTGGTCAGCGTCAATCTGTTGCCGGTGAATCCGTATTTCGACGTGGTGCTGGCCGACTGGCGGCAAGGCCGGTATCTGCATTTCAACGGACTCGCGCGCTGGCTGGCGTGGATGTGGCCGTACGCGGCGCTGATCCTGATCGCGCTGACAGTGGAACGCGCGTGGCTCAAGCGACGCCGCGAACGCAGGTAGCGGCCGCAACCGGCAGTAGGGGCGGGCCCGTTTCTGGCTGGCAGATCGAGCGGCGACGACCGGCGGCGCGATGCCGCGCTCGCTATAATCGTCGCAAAATCGAAGACAGCTTCCGCCTTGGGCCGAACGCCGTCCCCACGCGCGCCGTGTTGCTTTCAGCGCGCATTTATCCTTTCAGTCTCGTTCCCCGGACATCATGGATTCCTTCTACAAACACCACGTCTTTTTCTGCCTGAACCAGCGCGAACCCGGCGCGGAACGTCCGAGTTGCGCGAACTGCAACGCGCAGGACATGCAGGAATACGCGAAGAAGCGCGTGAAGAAACTCGGCCTCGCCGGTCCCGGCCAGGTGCGGATCAACAAGGCCGGCTGTCTCGACCGTTGCGAGGAAGGTCCGGTGCTGGTGGTCTACCCGGAAGGGGTCTGGTACACCTACATCGACGAATCCGACATCGACGAGATCGTCGATTCGCATCTCGCGAACGGCAAGGTGGTCGAGCGCCTTATGATCGACCGTTGATCGGCGGTTCGAGATCGACGGCTTTAGAAAACGAAGCGAAACAGCGAAACGCCAGATGAATGTACACACGAAGAAATATCTGATCGACGGGCCGGTCGGCAAGATCGAAGTCGCGCTCGACCTGCCCGACGACACGCGCGAAACCGGCACGCCGCCGCGCGGCATCGCGCTGGTCGCGCATCCTCATCCGCTGTTCGGCGGCACGATGGACAACAAGGTCGCGCAGACGCTCGCGCGCACGCTGGTTCAGTTGAACTACGTGGTGTTCCGTTCGAATTTTCGCGGTGTCGGCGAAACGCAAGGTGAGCACGACAACGGCATCGCCGAACGCGACGATCTGCTCGCCGTGCTCGCCCACATGCGTGCGCAGGACGGTTACGCCGGATTGCCGCTGGTGCTCGCGGGCTTTTCGTTCGGCACGTTCGTGTTGTCGCACGTCGCGGCGACGCTGCGCGAACGCGGCGAGGAGATCGAACGGATGGTGTTCGTCGGCACGGCGGCAAGCCGCTGGGAAGTCGCGCCGGTGCCGGAAAGCACGCTCGTGATCCACGGCGAAACCGATGAGACGGTTCCCATTCAATCGGTTTACGACTGGGCGCGACCGCAGGAATTGCCGGTGGTCGTGATTCCCGGCGCCGAGCATTTTCTGCATCGCAAGCTGCATGTGCTGAAGCGGATCATCGTCGATGCATGGCGTTAAAACGCCGATTTATCGTTTGCGCGCCGGACGGAATAGCAAGATAGCGCGCGTATAATGAGCGCTCTTTTTTGGGGCGCAGCGCCGTCCTTCCGGCGGTTCGCACACGCGGCGCCGGGATAGAGCGCGCTGCGCGAACCGTTTCGCGTGGCCGGAAGTCCAACGGGCGCCGCGCAGGCTTTTCCGTTGGATGCGGCGACCCGTTTTCGCCGACCGGCTCCTCCAAACTGCGCGCCCGCGCGGCGCGCACTGCCACTTTCTGCCCGAACCGATCCTATGCGTTTTTCCTCCTCCGGCTTTTCGTCTTCCTCGTCGCTGTCGTCCTTCGTTCCCCATAGCATCAGCCGCGCGGTCGCGCTCGGCCTCGTGCTGCCGGCTACGCTGGTCGCCAGCACCGCGTTCGCGCAGGTGCCGCCGCCCGCCGTCAATGCGCGCTCGTGGGTGCTGGTCGATGCGACCAGCAATCAGGTGCTCGCCTCCGGCAATCCGGACGAACGCGTCGAGCCGGCATCGCTGACCAAGCTGATGACCGCGTACCTCGTTTTCGAGGCGCTGCAGACCAAAAAGATTTCGATGGATCAGACCGTCACACCGAGCGAAGCCGTGCGTCGCGTGAAGACCGACGAATCGCGGATGTTCATCGAAGCGAACAAGCCGGTCACGGTTCACGATCTCGTCTACGGGATGATCATCCAGTCGGGTAACGACGCCGCTATCGCACTGGCCGAACTGGTCGGCGGCAGCGAATCGCAGTTCGTCAACCTGATGAACGCCGAAGCGAAGCGCCTCGCGATGAATCACACGCACTTCGCCGACGTGAACGGGATGCCCGATCCGAACCACTACACGACGGCAGGCGACCTCGCCATTCTGTCGGCGCGTCTGATCCGCGACTTCCCCGATTACTACAACATCTTCTCGGTGAAGGAATTCACGTACAACAAGATCAAGCAGCCGAACCGCAACCGTCTGCTGTGGCTCGATCCGACCGTCGACGGTCTGAAGACCGGCCACACGCAGGCGGCCGGTTACTGCCTGATCGCCAGCGCGAAGCGTTCGCTGCCGGGCGTGCCTGACGCATCGCGCCGTCTGGTGTCGGTGATGATGGGCGAGACCAAGGAACACGACCGCGTGCAGGACAGCATGAAGATGCTGAACTACGGCTACACCGCATACGACACGATGCGTCTGTACAAGGCTGGTGAAGTGATCCAGACGCCGCGCGTGTACAAGGGCGCGGAAGACACGATCAAGCTGGGCGTGAAGACGGATCAGTACATCACGGTGCCGAAGGGTCTCGGCGACAAGGCCAAGCCGCAAGTCGACGTGGCCAGCCCGCTGATCGCGCCGATCGCCGAAGGTCAGCAGGTCGGCAGCGTGAAGCTGGTCGCGGACGGCAAGACGGTCGCGCAATTCCCGGTCGTCGCGTTGCAGGCGGTGCCGCAGGCGGGCGTGGTGGGTCGCGTGTGGGATTCGCTGATGCTGATGTTCAACAAGAAGAAGTAAGCACGACGCCGATGACAGCTTCAAACGCAGTGGTCGATGTGTCGCCGGATCCGGTGGTCTATCTGAACGGCGAGATGGTGCCGTTGTCCGAAGCGCGCATTCCGGTGCTGGATCGCGGCTTTATCTTCGGTGACGGCATTTACGAAGTCGTGCCGCTGTACGCACCGGCCGACGGCGACGCCGGACGCGCGCCGTTTCGTCTGACGCAGCATTTCGCGCGGCTGGCGCGGTCGCTGGACAAGATTCGCATCGCGAATCCGTTCGACGACGCCGGCTGGCGCGAACTGGTCGAACGCGTCCTGGCGGCCAACGAGGCGCAGGAAGGCGGCGCGCTCGCACCCGGTCAGCACGCGATCGCCTATATTCAGGTGACGCGCGGCGTTGCAAAGCGCACGCACACGTTCCCGGCGGGCGCGGTCGCGCCGACGGTATTCGTGATGATTTCGCCGCTGGCCCTGCCGAACGACACGCAACGCGCAAACGGCGTGCGGTGCGTGACGGCGGAAGACAAACGCTGGCTGCACTGCGATATCAAGTCGGTGTCGTTGCTGGGCAACGTGCTGATGGCGCAACATGCGGCGGAAAACGGCGCACTGGAAACGATCCAGCTGCGTGACGGCATGTTGACCGAGGGATCGTCGTCGAACGTGTGGATCGTCAAGGACGGCGTGTTGTTTGCGCCGCCGCGCAGCAACAGGATTCTCGAAGGCATCCGTTACGGACTGATCGAGGAACTGACGCAAGCGATCGGGATTCGCTTCGAAGCACGCGAGATCACCGAAGCCGAACTGCGCGACGCCGACGAAATCATCATCAGTTCGGCGACCAAGGAAGTGCTGCCGGTCACGACGCTCGATCATGCGCCGGTCGGCAGCGGCAAGCCGGGCGCGGTGTTTGCGGCGCTATACGGCGCGTACCAGCAGGCGAAAGCCGTCGAAACCTGTGGCGTGGCATGAGCCTGCGCACGTCGGCGGCGAACACGTTGGGCAGTAAGCAGCAAGGAGCAAGAGATGACTAAAGAAATCGATGACCTGTTTGATTTTCCGTGTGACTTTCCGATCAAGGTGATGGGCAAGTCGCATCCCGAGTTCACGGAGTCGATCGTGACGGTGATCCGCGAGTTCGACGGCGAATTCGACGCCGCGCGCATCGAAACGCGTCCGTCGAGCGGCGGCAACTACACCGGTTTGACCGTGACGGTGCGGGCGCAAAACCGCGCGCATCTGGACGATATCTATCGGGCGCTTACCGGGCATCCGATGGTCAAGGTGGTGATGTAACGCCCAATCGGCCAGGTTAGGCCAGGCCGGGGCGGCGGAACACCGCCGCCCCGGTTTTCAAAGCGGCACGTGCAACGCGTTCGCCGCGTCCGGAGATTTGCCCGGACCTTCCGCGCAAGCCTGCTCGAACAGCAGCCTGAAGCGCGCGACCTCATCGAATACCCAATCCCGGAACGCCTTGACCCGCTCGGTCTGCATCATCCTCGGCGGGCACAGGAAGTAATACTGCCAGGGACTGGGGCCGTCGATATCGAAAAGCCGCACCAACCGGCCCGCCGCCACTTCGTGCATCGCAAGCGACCGGCGCACCAGCGCGACACCCTGACCGTCGAGCGCGGCTTGCAGCAGATTCGACGAATCCTGATACAGCACGCCGCGTTTGGGTTCGGGCCACGTGGTCAGACCGGCCGCGTCGAACCACGGGCGCCAGAGTTCGTCGTCGGAGCGCAACAGCGTGACGTTGGCGAGATCGGCAGGGGTTTTCGGCAGATCGCCGCCGCGAAAATTGGGCGAACAGGCGGGGAAAAACACCTCATCGAGCAGCAATTCCGCGTGCAGACCGGGGTAGTGGCCGAATCCGAAGCGGATCACGGCGTCCACGTCGTCGCGGGCGAAATCGGTCAGCACGTTGGTGGACAGCAGTTCGAGGTCCCATTGCGGATGCGCCTCGATAAACCGGCCGACGCGCGGCGTCACCCAGCGCGCGGCGAACGACGTGAGCATGGACACGACCAGCCGCCGGTCGCGGTCGCCGGCGCGAATTTCGCGCGTGGCGTCGGCGAGCGACATCAGCGCGGCGCGAACCTGCGACGCGTAGCGGCGTCCGGCGTCGGTCAGCCGGACCCGCTTGCCGTCCCGGGCGAACAGCGTGACCGCCAGTTCCGCTTCGAGCGCGCGAATCTGGTGACTGACCGCGCCATGCGTGACGAAAAGTTCGTCGGCCGCGCGCGAAAAGCTCTCGTGGCGGGCGGCTGCCTCGAACGCCTTGATGGCGTTGAGCGCGGGAAGCTGTCGCAGGTCCATCGTAGTTTTTCTCACATAGCGGTGAAAATTGATCGTTTGGCGCAATGCCTTGCCAGACCTACGATTGTAGTCACCAAACGACTCCTGGCGAGGGCATCATGCAAGAAATTTCCTCTAGTATCACGTTCGAAATCCGTGCTGGCGAAACCGTTCCGATGCGGGTCACGCGCAGCACCCGGCTCGCCGTTCACGGCAGTGCGGTGTGGGTCACGCGCAGCGACGACGTCGAAGATTACTGGCTGGCGCCGGGTCATACGCTGCGGCTGCGTCGCGGCGAACGCCTGTGGCTGAGCGCCGAAGGCGGAACGGCGGCGCGGCTCGCCTTTTCGGTCCCGGCGCGGGTCGAGCAACGCGCGTTCGACTGGCTGGTGCGTGGCGCGCGGCGGCTTGGCGTGCATATCGGTGACGGCTGGCGGACGGTATAACGGCGGCGGGCGGGACGAGCTACCACAAAATTCAGCACCACCGACTCAAAAAAACCGAAGCGAGGCAAACCGCCGCATATTTGGGTAAACTCTCAGGACCATGAGTACTGCCCCGGTTTCCGTCTCTCCGCCTTTGTCCGCTGAAAACGCGGCCGCGTGCCCCGCAACGCCAGTGCCGATCGCGATCCGTCATCGCGGGGTCGAACAATACGAAACCAGTTTCGACGCGATGCGCGCGTTCACGGATGCCCGCACGTCCGAAACGCCGGACGAAATCTGGCTGGTGGAGCATCCGCCGGTGTTTACGCTCGGACTGGCCGGTGATCCGGCTCATCTGCTCTTGGCGAACAGCGGCATCCCGCTGGTGAAAGTAGACCGGGGCGGCCAGATTACGTATCACGGGCCGGGTCAGGTGGTCGCCTATCTGCTGCTCGACCTTCGACGCCGGAAGCTGATGGTCCGCGAGCTCGTGACGCGCATCGAGCAAGCCGTGATCGAAACCCTCGCAGCGTATAATCTCGCCGGAGAACGCAAGGCCGGCGCGCCGGGCATTTACGTGTCGGAAGTCCAGCCGGCGGCACCGCAGGCGGCGCTCCACGCGGGCGCGAAAATCGGCGCCCTGGGGCTGAAAATCCGCAACGGGTGCAGCTATCACGGCGTCAGCCTGAACGTAAAAATGGATTTGCAGCCGTTTCTCGCGATCAACCCGTGCGGGTACGCGGGGCTCGAAACGGTCGATATGGCGACGCTCGGCGTCGCCGCCGGCTGGGACGACGTAGCCCAAACCTTTGCAGCATGCCTCACCGCCAACATCGACGGCAATCCCGCGGCCGTCGCCCAACCGCAGGCCGGTGCGCTCACCGCCTGACTGGATCGAACGAATGACTGACGTTACCGCGAACCTCGCCGCTTCTTCCGCCCCCGATACGGTTCCCGCCGCCAATGCCGCTGCTGCCGCAACCGCCGGCGCCGCCTACGACGCGACCGCGAAGCAGAAAGCCCAAGCCAAAACGGCGCGTATCCCGATCAAGATCATCCCGATCGAAAAGCTGAAAAAGCCCGACTGGATCCGCGTGAAGGCGGCCACCGGCAACTCGCGTTTCTACGAGATCAAGCAGATTTTGCGTGAGCACAATCTGCACACCGTCTGCGAAGAAGCGAGCTGCCCGAATATCGGCGAATGCTTCGGCAAGGGCACCGCGACGTTCATGATCATGGGCGACAAGTGCACGCGCCGCTGCCCGTTCTGCGACGTCGGTCACGGCCGTCCCGATCCGCTCGATGTGGAAGAACCGGGCAACCTCGCTCGCACCATCGCCGCGTTGCGGTTGAAGTACGTGGTGATCACCAGCGTCGATCGTGACGATCTGCGCGATGGCGGCGCGGCTCACTTCGTCGAATGTATCCGTCAGACGCGCGAGCTGTCGCCGGATACCCGCATCGAAATCCTGACGCCTGACTTCCGTGGCCGCCTCGACCGCGCGATCGGCATTCTGAACGCCGCTCCGCCCGACGTGATGAACCACAATCTCGAAACGGTGCCGCGTCTGTACAAGGAAGCGCGTCCGGGTTCGGACTACATGCACTCGCTGAAGCTGCTGAAAGACTTCAAGGCGCTGCATCCGGAAGTCGCCACCAAGTCGGGCCTGATGGTCGGTCTGGGCGAAACCGAGGAAGAAATCCTGCAAGTGATGCGCGACATGCGCGAGCACAACGTCGACATGCTGACAATCGGCCAGTACCTGCAACCGTCCGAGCATCACCTGCCGGTTCGCTCGTACGTACATCCGGACACGTTCAAGATGTACGAAGAAGAAGCGTACAAGATGGGCTTCACGCACGCGGCAGTCGGCGCGATGGTGCGCTCCAGCTATCACGCGGATCTTCAGGCGCACGGCGCGGGCGTGGTCTAAGCCATCGCGTAGCACCTCGCGTATCGGACAAAGCCCGCACATGTGCGGGCTTTGTCGTTTCTGGCGTCGGCGTATGTGCATGCGCCATCGTCGCGACGTCTCACTTTAAATACACAAAAGTACAACAGCGCAGATATATGCAACACTAATGCAAAGAAGGCCGCGCTATCGAAGTCGGGCAGCGCGGCGCACGCGATGACATAAAGAATACGAAGTGTTGCTGCCTATGTTGATTCTTCTTAACCTGCTCTCCAGCGTCGCATTGCTCGTGTGGGGCTCGCACATCGTGCGTACCGGCATCTTGCGCGTGCTTGGCGCCGATCTGCGCAGCGCCCTCGCGCGCAGCACCAGCAGCCGCTGGCGTGCCTTCGGAGCGGGCGTCGCCGTGACGAGCCTGGTTCAGAGCAGCAACGCAACTGCGGTGATCGTCACGTCGTTCGCGGCTCAAGGTCTATTGCCGCTGACCAGCGGTCTTGCGATCATGCTCGGCGGCGACGTCGGTACGGCGTTGATGGCGCGTGTGCTGACGCTCGATCTCTCGTGGCTGTCGCCGTTGCTGCTGCTGGTCGGCGTGCCACTGTTCCTGTCGCGCAAGCAGACTCGCGTCGGGCAAGCCGGGCGTACGCTGATCGGGCTCGGACTGATCCTGCTCGCGCTGCATCTGATCGTCGAGGCCGTCCAACCCGTGATGCAAGGCGCGGGCGTGCGCGTGATGTTCGGCGCGCTGACCGGCGACACGATGCTCGACGCACTGGTCGGCGCGGCGTTCGCGATGATCTCGTATTCGAGCCTCGCCGCCGTTCTACTGACCGCCACCCTCGCGTCGTCGGGTGTGATCTCGCTGAAGGTGGCGCTGTGTCTCGTGATCGGCGCGAATCTCGGCAGCGGCGTTCTCGCGCTGACCGGCTCGCTTGCGCAGAACGCGGCCGCGCGTCGGCTGGCTGCGGGCAGCCTCGCGTTCAAGCTGGCCGGCGCGTTGCTGATCCTGCCGTTTGCGCCGCTGCTCGCGCGCGGCTTGCCGGTGCTGATCTCGAACCCACGCGAAGCCACCGTCGCTTTCCATCTGATCTACAACCTGTTGCGCTGCTTCGCGTGTCTGTCGCTGATCGATCCGGTCGCGCGTTTCTGCACGCGCTGGATGCCGGATCGTGTCATGCCGGACACCGAACTCCGGCCGCGCCATCTCGACCCCGCCGCGCTATCGACACCCACGCTCGCGCTCGCGAACGGCGCGCGCGAAGTGCTGCGGATCGGCGACATCATCCGCACGATGCTCGACAACGTCGCCGAACTGATTCACCGCAACGACCTGACGAAAGCGCGCGAAACGATCCGCATGGACGACGATGTCGACGAGCTGTATGCAGCGGTGAAGACGTATCTCGCGCGCATTTCGCGTGAGCAGCTCGACGAGGCGGATAGCCGTCGCTGGACCGACATCATTTCGCTGACGATCAACCTCGAACACGCGGGCGACATCATCGAGCGGATCGTCGGGAATATCGAAGAAAAGAAGATTGCGCACCGGCTGTCGTTCTCGGAAGAAGGCCTCGGCGAACTCGACGACTTGCATGCGCGTCTGGTCGGCAACCTGCAGCTCGGCCTGTCCGTGTTCCTGAACAACGACCTGCGTTGCGCGGAGCGTCTGCTCGCGGAGAAAGAGCGGTTTCGCGATCTGGAGCGCGCGTATTCGTATGCGCATCTGGACCGGCTGTCGGGACAAACGCTGCGCAGCGTCGAAACCAGCGCATTGCATCTCGATGTGATCAGCGATATGAAGCGGCTCAATTCGCTGTTCTGCTCGACCGCGTATCCGGTGCTCGATGCGGCGGGCGCGTTGCATGAAACCCGGTTGCGCAAACGCACGCTCGATACGATGCATGTGAAGGAATAAGCGCGGCGTTGAGGTTGGCGCCGATCGCCGCGCTCAGGCCAGCATCACTTTGCCGAGCTTCTTTTTCAGCGTGGCGAAGCCCGCGATTTCCGTCGCCTTGCGATTGGTTATCAGCATATCGATCTTGTCCGGCGCGCAGTACGCCATGCGGCTGCGCTGTCCGACCTTGCTGTAGTCGGCGAGGATCACGACCGAATCCGCGTTCGCGACCATCGCGCGCGCCACTTCCGTTTCCGCGCGGTCGTAATTGGTCGCGCCATGCTGACCATCCACCCCGACGGGCGACAGCAACGCCACGTCCGCGCGGTATCGCTGAATCTCCAGAACCGTCGTGCCGCCGGCGGTAGCCAACACCCGGTCGCTCAGCGTGCCGCCAAGCAGGATCACTTCGTTGCCCGCTTCGGTTTGCGCGACGGCGCGACGCATTTTCAGCGCAACGTCGATGGAGTTGGTGATGACCGTCAGATTCGCGAGCTTCGCCAGTTGCTCGGCGAGCAACGCGGTCGTCGTGCCCGCATCGATAAACAGGGTTTGCCCGCTGGCGATCACGCCGACCGCCGCCTTGACGATCGCCGTCTTCGATTTGACGCGCATATGCGCGCGCTCCGCGATCGGCGCTTCGTCGGCTGCGCGGATTGCGCCGCCGTGGACCCGTCGCAATTCACCGAGCGCTTCGAGATCGAGCAGATCGCGCCGGACCGTTTCGCGCGACACGCCGAGATCCGCCATGATCCGCTCGGTCGACACACGATGCAGCGTCGACAGCAACGCGCGAATTCTCTGGTGACGGTCTTCCTGCCACATGCGGTGTTCCTCGATGAATAGGGTTGTCAGGATGGCGTGCGGACTGCGCTTTTTTGCGCATTTTTGTGTATTTCATCCATGACACAGATTGATGTCCACAACGTGTCAGACGACGATACTTTACCCGTCGCGCGTTGTATTTATTTGGCAGCTTGCAAATTTGGGTATTTGAATTTAGCCTTCGCTCGTAACCGATACGAACATCGAATGTTCGAAATGGAATAGAAAGCTGCGGAATCCGAACACGGCTTTCGACGCGCCCGGACGACCGCACGGCGCTCGTCGAAGCGGATTTACTTTCCTTCGAACACTCGCCGCCAGGACAACCGCAATGAACCTCGACGCACGTAACCGCGATCGCGACGCACACGGCGTGATGCCGGCGTGGCCGTATCCGCGCCTCGTCGCGCATCGCTGCGGCGGCAAGCTCGCGCCCGAGAACACGCTGGCGGGTTTCGACGCATGCGTGCGGCACGGTTATTCGATGGTGGAGTTCGACGCGAAGCTGTCCGCCGACAACCGCGTCTATCTGCTGCACGACGACGATCTCGACCGCACCACCAATGGCCACGGCCCTGCGAAGGTCCAGCCGTGGGACGCGCTCGCCGCGCTCGACGCCGGTTCGTGGTTCGGCGCGCAATTCGACGGCACGCGTCTGCCGACACTGGAACAGGCCGCCGAACGATGCGAGCGCGACGGCATCTTCGCGAACATCGAAATCAAGCCGTGTCCGGGGCGTGACGTGGAAACCGGCGAGCGGGTCGCGCGCGCTGCGCTGAAGTTGTGGCGTTCGGCGACGCCGTTGCTGTCGTCGTTTTCATTCGACGCGCTGGCCGCCGCGCGCGACGCCGCGCCGTCGTTGCCGCGCGGCATGCTGTTCGAAACCATTCCCGCCGACTGGCTGGCGATCGTCCGCGAACTCGATTGCGTCGCGCTGCATGCCGATCACACCGAATTCACCGAGCCGCTGGTCGCGCAGATTCGCGCGGCGGGTTTGCGCACGCTCGCGTACACCGTCAACGATCCGGCACGCGCGCGGTTGCTCGCGCAATGGGGCGTCGATCTGATCTGCACCGACCGCCTCGACCTGCTGACCGCCGACCTGCTCTAACGCGCTTCACCGAATCGCTTCACCGAATTACGCGTCACCCGCATCACGTGTCAGGCTTCGACACACGCACGCGCCGCCGCACGGCCTTGCTCGCCACGAATACCGCATAGAAAACACGCCGCAGCGCGCCACGCGCCTGCGCGCGAACGAATAAGCAGTTTTCCTAACGTAGCAATTTTCGGCAGAGGATGGGGAATACCATGAACCGCACCTGGTTAAGTCGTGTCGTGTCGATGTCGGCCGTCGTGGGCGTGGCGGCGGGAGGCGTGAGCAGCGCTTCCGCAGCGGCGCCCGACGCACTGGTTGCCGCAGCGAAGCAGGAAGGCCAGCTCACCGTGATCGCGCTGCCGCACGACTGGTGTAACTACGGCCAGCTGATTCCCGCGTTCACGAAGAAATACGGCATCAAGGTCAACGAACTCAATCCGGATGCGGGTTCCGGCGACGAAATCGAAGCAATCAAGGCGAACAAGGGCAACAAGGGTCCGCAAGCGCCTGACGTGATCGACGTCGGTCTGTCGTTTGGACCGGCCGCGAAAGCGCAAGGTCTGTTGCAGCCGTACAAGGTGTCGACCTGGAAGACGATTCCCGATTCGCAGAAAGATGCCGAAGGCTACTGGACCGGCGACTACTACGGTGTGCTCGCATTCGAAGTGAACACCGACATGATCGACAAGGTGCCGACCGACTGGCCCGATCTGATGAAATCGGACTACAAGAATTCGGTGTCGCTGGCGGGTGATCCGCGAGCCGCCAATCAGGCGATTCAGGCGGTGTTCGCCGCTGGACTTTCGCAGGCCAAAGGCGATCAGTCGAAGGCCGACGCAGCGGGCCTGAAATTCTTCGCCGATCTGAACAAGGCGGGCAACTTCGTGCCGGTGATCGGCAAGGCGGCGTCGCTCGCGCAAGGCACGACGCCGATCATCGTGCGTTGGGACTACAACGCGCTTGCCGATCGCGACACGCTGAAGGGCAATCCGAAGGTGCAGGTCGTCGTGCCGAAGACCGGCGCGGTCGCCGGTGTCTACACGCAGGCCATCAGCGCTTACGCGCCGCATCCGAACGCCGCGAAACTGTGGCTCGAATTCCTGTATTCGGACGAAGGGCAGATCGGCTGGCTCGAAGGGTATTGCCATCCGGTGCGCTTCAACGACCTGGTCGCGCAAAAGAAGGTGCCGAAAGCTGTCCTCGACAAGCTGCCGCCGCCGGCCGCGTACAAGAACGTCGTGTTCCCGTCGCTTGAAAAGCAGGATGCGACCAAGGACACGGTCACGAAGCAGTGGGACGCGTCGGTGGGCGCAAACGTCAAGTAAGCGGGGACGGCGCGCTCCGGCGCGCCGTTCGACCCGCGAGCAACGGGCTGTCGATGCATAGCGCGCCTGCGGGCGCGCGTTTGCCGTGAGGGTGAAGGATGAATGCTTCAACGGATGCCGGATCGGCGCAACCGGTACTGTCAGCGCCACCGTCAGCGCCGCCGCGCGCTGCGTCGCAATGGCTGACCTGGATCGGCGTGCTGCCGTTCTTTCTCTTTGCGCTGCTGTTCCTGATCTTGCCGACGCTGTTTCTGATCGTCGGTGCGTTCCAGGATGCCCAAGGTCACTTCACGCTCGATAACTTCGTCCAGCTGCTTCAGCCCAGCGTGCTCGAAGCGTACTGGATCAGTTTCAAGGTCAGCGCGGCATCGGCGCTGGGCGGCGCGGTGCTCGGTTCGCTGCTCGCGTGGGCGGCCGTGCAAGGCAAGCTGCCCGGCTGGATCCGTCCGACGCTGATGACGTTTTCCGGCGTCGCGTCGAACTTCGCGGGCGTGCCGCTCGCGTTCGCGTTCATCTGCACGCTCGGGCGCGTCGGCCTCGTCACGGTGCTGCTGAAAAAGTACACCGGCCTCAATCTGTATTCGACCGGCTTCAGCATTCTCAGCTTCGCGGGCTTGACGATTACCTATCTGTACTTTCAGATTCCATTGATGGTGCTGATCATCACGCCCGCGCTCGACGGTCTGAAGCGCGAGTGGCGCGAAGCCTGCGATTGCCTCGGCGGCACCGCGTTTCAGTACTGGCGATACGTTGCGTTGCCGGTGTTGTGGCCCAGCGTGCTCGGCGCGACGCTGCTGCTGTTCGCCAACTCGTTCGGCGCGGTCGCGACCGCCTATGCGCTGACCGGCAGTTCGCTGAATATCGTGACGATCCTGCTGTACGCGCAAATCCGCGGCGACGTGCTGCATAACCCGAACCTCGGCTATGCACTCGCGCTCGGGATGATTCTGGTCACGGGGATTTCGAATGGCGGTTATATCTGGCTGCGCGCACGCGCCGAACGGGGGCGTCGATGAGCGCGCCACTTGAAGCGGTCAACGCGGCCACGTCGGCCGCGCCGAACGCCGCGCAGAGTCAGTCGCGCGTCGGCGCGTGGACGGCGGTGATCGTCGGTTCGCTGTATTTCTTGATTCCGCTCGCGGCGACCTTCGAGTTCAGTCTGCGCATGCGGCGCGGCGTCTACAGCTTCGACGCGTACAAGGTCGTGCTCGGCGATCCGAACTTCCAGGCGTCGTTCGGCTATTCGATCCTGATGGCGCTGTTGACGATCGTCGTCGGCATTCTGCTGGTCGTGCCGACCGCGTATTGGGTGCAACTGCGTCTGCCGAAACTGCGGCCGCTGGTGGAGTTCATCACGCTGCTGCCGCTGGTGATTCCGGCGATCGTGATCGTGTTCGGCTATCTGCGCATCTATAACAGCAGCTCGATCCTGCCGCTGACCGGCAACGAACGCGCCACCGATTTCCTGCTGGTGTGCGGCTACGTGGTGTTGTCGCTGCCGTATATGTATCGCTCCGTCGATGCCGGGTTGCGCGCGGTCGATATCCGTTCGCTGACCGAAGCCGCCGAATGTCTCGGCGCGAGCTGGCCGACCATTCTGTTCAAGGTGATTTTCCCGAATATCCGCTCGGGCATTCTGTCGGGCGCGTTTCTGACCTTTGCCGTGGTGATCGGTGAGTTCACGCTCGCGAGTCTGCTCGACCGGCCGGCGTTCGGGCCGTATCTGCAACTGATCGGCGCGAACCGTGCGTACGAGCCGTCGGCGCTGGCGATCATCGCGTTCGTCGTCACGTGGGCGTCGATGGGCCTGATTCAGGTGTTCGGTTCGGCGCGCGGCGCGGCGCGGTCCCAAACCCGCTGACCCGCTGATCGACCACGCGACGTCGCCTTCCGGTTTCGCCGCCGGGTTTTCAAACGCTCCCACTTTCTGCTGATCGAAGGCATCGAATCATGGCATTTCTGGAAATCGAAAATCTGCACAAGTCGTTCGGTGCGAACACGGCGCTGCATCACTTCGACATGCAGATCGAGCGCGGGGAATTCGTCACGTTTCTCGGACCGTCCGGCTGCGGCAAGACCACGGTGCTGCGGATGATCGCCGGTTTCGAAACGCCGACGCGCGGCGTGATCCGGCTCGACGGCAAGAACGTCACGCACGTGCGCACGCGGCAACGCAAAGTGGGCATGGTGTTTCAGTCGTACGCACTGTTTCCGAACATGACGGTCGCGGACAACATCGGTTTCGGCTTGCGCGTCGCGAACCGTCCGGCCGCGGAAATCCGGACGCGTGTCGAAGAGATGCTGCAACTGATCAAGCTGCCGCACGTCGCGGAGCGGTATCCGTGGCAACTGTCGGGCGGCCAGCAGCAGCGCGTCGCGCTCGCGCGGGCGCTGGCGGGCAAGCCGCAAGTGTTGCTGCTCGACGAACCGCTGTCGGCGCTCGACGCGAAAATCCGCATTTCGTTGCGGCAGGACATTCGCGCGCTGCAACGCGAACTCGGCATCACGTCAGTCTTCGTCACGCACGATCAGGAAGAAGCGCTGTCGATTTCCGACCGGATCGTCGTGATGAACGAAGGCCGCGTCGAGCAGGTCGGGTCGCCGTCGGAAATCTATAACTATCCGCGCACGCGCTTTGTCGCGTCGTTCGTCGGCACGCTGAATATCCTCAACGGTCAGGTCGTCGATCCGGCCAGCGGACGCATGGCGGTGGACGGCCAGGAACTGGTCACGTCGCACGCGCTGCCGGCCGGCGACGCGGGCAAGCAGCGCCTGCTCGCGCTGCGTCCCGAAGCGATCGTGCTGGAACCGGCGGCGGCGGGGCGCAACACGCTGCGCGCGACCGTCGAGGAAGTGAGCTTTCTCGGCGCGGTGGTGCGCATCCGCACGCGGGTGAAAGACGCCGTGATTTCACTGGATGTGTTCAACGACCCGAATCGCGCGCTGCCCGAACGCGGCCAGCCGGTTGCGCTGGGTTTCTCGCACGACAACCTGCTCGTGCTGGAAGAAGGCACGGCCTGAAACGCGCCGACCCATCGGTCTAAGTAGATACCCTGATCCCAGATTTCCGGAAACCGCGACAGCTTTTGTCCGGATTTCCGGAAAACCAGATCGGCACGCCACCTGATAGTTAAAAAAAGTCTATAAATCAGTGGCCTAGCCGATATTCGAGATTGGCATCGACCTTGCAAAGTAAAAAGCGCGGCCGCAATGGCCCAAACAACTAAAGCAAGGAGACACGATGCCTGATTTCCCTTCCCGGACCGTCTGAATTCGTCGTCTTGTCACGGCCTCGCGCCGCGCACAAACGAACCCTCATACCCGTTCGACGCTGCGCCGCGCATGAAGCCGCAGCCACACTACATAGCAGGAACCATTGTGAAGAAACCTATCCATAAAGTGCTGTATGTGCAGGTGATCGTCGCGATCATCATCGGCATTATTCTCGGCCACTATTCGCCGGCGCTCGCGGTCGACATGAAGCCGCTCGGCGACGCGTTCATCAAGCTGATCAAGATGGTGATCGGGCCGATCATCTTCTGTACCGTCGTGACCGGCATCGCCGGGATGGAAGACATGAAGAAGGTCGGGCGGGTCGGCGGCAAGGCGCTGCTGTACTTCGAAATCGTGTCGTCGTTCGCGCTGGTGCTGGGCCTCGCGGCGACCCACCTGCTGCGTCCGGGTGTCGGCTTCAACGTCGATCCGGCGACGCTCGACGGCAAGGCGGTCGCGTCGTACGCCGCGAAGGCGCACGGCCAGACCACGGTCGATTTCCTGATGCACATCATTCCGGACACGTTGTCGTCGGCCTTCGCGCAGGGCGAAATCCTGCAGATCCTGCTGATCGCGCTGCTGTTCGGTAGCGTGCTCGCGACGCTCGGACCGCGCGGCAAGGTGGTGACGGACTTCATCGACGGTTTGTCGAGCGTGCTGTTCGGCGTGGTGCGGATCATCACGAAGCTGGCGCCGATCGGCGCGTTCGGCGCGATGGCGTTCACCATCGGCAAATACGGCATCGGCTCGCTGCTGCCGATGCTCAAGCTGATCGGCACGTTCTATCTGACCTCGATCGTGTTCGTGGTCGTGGTGCTGGGGATCATCGCGCGCGCGGTGGGCTTCAACATCCTGCGCTTCGTTGCGTACATCAAGGAAGAAATGCTGATCGTGCTGGGCACGAGCTCGTCGGAAGCGGCGCTGCCGCAACTGATGCTGAAGCTCGAAAAGCTCGGCTGCTCGCGCTCGGTGGTGGGTCTGGTGGTGCCGACCGGTTATTCGTTCAACCTCGACGGTACCAACATCTACATGACGATGGCCGTGCTGTTCATCGCGCAAGCCACCAACACCGACCTCACGTGGACCCAGCAACTGACGCTGCTCGCGGTAACGATGCTGACGTCGAAGGGCGCCAGCGGCGTGACGGGCGCAGGCTTCATCACGCTGGCGGCGACGCTCGCCGTGGTGCCGACCATTCCGCTGTCGGGCATGGTGCTGATCCTTGGTATCGACCGCTTCATGAGCGAATGCCGCGCGCTGACGAACATCGTCGGTAACGGCGTCGCGACGGTGGTGGTGTCGGCATGGGAAAAGGAACTGGATCGCGACAAGCTGCGCGCGGAGTTGCGCGGCGAGACGACAGTGCAGGAAACGGCCGGCGTCTGATGTCATGAAAGCGGCGGCGCGGGGCGCGTCTTCGGTGGGTTCAGACGAAGACGCGCGATATGCCACAATAGCCGACTCCTCCCGCTCGGAGTCCGCTAACGTGACGCGCCGTCTGCTGATTTTTTTCGCACTCGCCGCGGGGCTCGCGGCGGCGTGCGGTCTCACGTGGACCATCACCTGGCAGCGCGGTGTCGATGCGCTGCGGCAGAACGCGGCGGTACGTGTCGATCGCACCGCGAATGCGCTGAAGAGCACGCTCGAACGCTACGAATCCCTGCCTTATCTGCTGGCCGAACATCCGTTCGTGCAAGACGTGCTGGTCGCCCCCGACCCGCTCAACGTCGAGCGCGCGAACCGTTACCTCGAAGACCTCAATCTGCATGCCCGTGCCACCGCCACGTATATCGTGAAAGCGGACGGCATCTGCGTGGCGGCAAGCAACTGGCACGACGCGGAGAGTTTCGTCGGCGTCGAATATCTGTTCCGGCCGTATTTCGTCGATGCGATCAAAGGCGGCGTGGGCCGCTTTTTCGGCATCGGCACGATCTCGCACGATCCCGGCTACTACATCTCGCAACCGGTGCGCCGTGACGGCAAGATCGTCGGCGTGGCGGTCGTCAAACTCAATCTCGAATGGTTTCAGGGCGCCGACGCGTCCGAGCCGCTGATCGTCACCGACGATCACGGCGTGATCTTTCTGTCGTCGGTGCCCGCGTGGAAATACCACACCGTGCGGCCCTTGTCCGGTCCGATTGCCGACTCGATCTTTCAGACACGCCAGTATGCGCAGCAGCAGATCGCGCCGTTGCCGGTGACGGTCGAGAGCGCGCTCGAAGGCGATGCGCAGATCGTGCGGATCGGCGGCGGACGCTATGCGCCGCGCTATCTGGCGTCGCGGCGCAGCATGGGCGAACCGGACTGGCATCTGATCACGCTCGCGCCGCTCGACCCCGTCAATAGCGACGCGCGCAACGCGACCATCGTGACCGGCTTCGGTTATGTGTCGCTGTGTCTGCTGGCGTTTTACTGGCGGATGCGCCGCTCGCGGATGCGCGAGATGATTCGCGGCCGCGCGCTGCTGCAAAAGGCGTATGCGGAACTGAACCAGCGCGTCGCCGAACGGACCGTGGATCTGTCCGAAGCGAACGAACAATTGCAGAAGGAAGTGGCCGAACGCACCCGCGCCGAGCAGGAATTGCGGGCCGCGCACGATGAGCTGATCCAGGCGAGCAAGCTCGCGGCGCTCGGTCAGATGGCGGCCGGCATCACGCATGAATTGAATCAGCCGCTCGCCGCGTTGCGCAGCTTTTCCGACAACACGCGGGTGTTTCTGGCGCGCGGCGATCTCGGTTCCGCGCGCGAAAATCTCGAAGCGATTGCCGCGTTGACCGAGCGGATGGGCAAGATCACGAACCAGCTGAAGCTGTTCGTCGGACGCGCGCGGCCGCGCAGCGCGCGGGCGCCGCTCGCACGTGCATTGCGCAATACGCTCGCGCTGTTGCAGAAGCGTTTGCAGGACGTGAGCGTCAAGGTGACGCTGCGCCATGCCGACGACGGCACCGACCCGGCGCAGCCTTTCGATGTCAACGACGAACATCCGCACCTCGTTGCGCACTGCGACGATCTGCGTCTCGAACAGGTGCTGATCAACCTGATCGGCAATGCGCTCGATGCGACCTCGGGCGTCGATGCGCCGCGTCTCGCGATCGAAATCGAAGCGACGGAATCGACGGTGTCGATCGCCGTCCACGACAACGGCCCCGGCATTCCCGACGACGTGTTGCCGCGCCTGTTCGAGCCGTTCTTCACGACCAAGGAAATGGGACAAGGACTCGGACTCGGCCTTGCGATTTCATCGTCGATTGCGCGCGATTGCGGCGGCACGCTGATCGCCCGCAATGCCGCCGACGGCGGCGCGCAGTTCGTGCTGACGCTGCGTCGCGCGCGCGTGGCCGCGGCGGATCCTGTGCTGGCCGGCGGCGGTACACTCGGTGGCCAATAAAGCGCACTCGCGCGATCCGATTTTCTGGTGACGACATGGCCAATAGCGGCTTGCAGGTTTTATATATCGAAGACGACGAACTGGTGCGGCGCGCCAGCATGCAGAGCCTGCAACTGGCGGGCTTCGACGTGGTCGGGCATGCGTCGGTGGAATCGGCGGCGCGCAGCATCAGCGCCGATTTTCCCGGCGTGATCGTCAGCGATATCCGTCTGCCCGGCGCGAGCGGTCTCGATCTGCTCGCGCAGTGCCGCGAGCGCGCGCCCGACGTGCCGGTGATTCTCGTCACCGGCCACGGCGATATTTCGATGGCGGTTCAGGCGATGCGCGACGGCGCATACGATTTCGTCGAGAAGCCGTTCGCGTCCGAACGATTGATCGAGACCGTGCGCCGCGCGCTGGAGCGTCGCAATCTCGTGCTGGAAAACCTCGCGCTGCGTCGCGAACTGGCCGAGAAGCAGTCGGGCGCGACGCGGATCATCGGGCGCAGTCAGGCGATCGAACAGGTTCGGCGGCTGATCGCGAACGTCGCACCGACCGATGCGTCGGTGCTGATCAACGGCGACACGGGCGCGGGCAAGGAACTGATTGCGCGCAGTCTGCACGAACTGTCGCCGCGTCGGGACAAGCCGTTTATCGCGGTCAATTGCGGCGCGCTGCCGGAACCGATGTTCGAGTCGGAAATGTTCGGCTACGAGCCGGGCGCGTTCACCGGCGCGGCGAAGCGACGGATCGGCAAACTGGAACATGCATCGGGCGGCACGCTGTTCTTCGACGAAATCGAAAGCATGCCGCTCGCGTTGCAGGTCAAGTTGCTGCGCGTGCTACAGGACGGTGTGCTGGAGCGGCTCGGCTCGAACCAGCCGATCCGCGTGAATTGCCGCGTGGTGGCGGCCGCGAAGGGCGACATGAACGAACTGGTCGCGGCGGGCACGTTCCGGCGCGATCTGTTGTACCGGCTGAACGTGGTGACGATTGCGTTGCCGCCGCTGGGCGAACGTCGCGAAGATATCGTGCCGCTGTTCGAGCATTTTCTGCTCGACGCGGCGGTGCGATATCAACGTCCCGCGCCGATCCTCACCGACCGGCAGCGCACGCGTCTGATGCAGCGTGACTGGCCGGGCAACGTCCGTGAGTTGCGCAATGCGGCGGATCGCTTCGTGCTGGGCGTGGCCGAAGATCCGAGCACCGCATCCGGCGACGCCGCCACCGACGACGCCGGACAGTCGCTGAAAGAGCGCGTCGAGCAGTTCGAACGCGCGGTGATCGCGCAGGCGCTCGAACAGACGGGCGGGGCGGTGGCGGTTGCGGCGGATCGCCTGCAACTCGGCAAGGCGACGTTGTACGAGAAGATCAAGCGTTACGGGCTGGCGGCGAAGGGCGACGGTGAGCGGTGAGTCGAATGCCGCTGCACGCCGCTGCACGCGGTTGAATACCACTGAACGCCGCCCGTAAAACGAAACGCGCCGGCAGCGGAAACCGCTGCCGGCGCGTGAGATGTCAGGTTCTAGCTGGTAGCTGCGCGCGTCGAGCGGCGCGCTGCGATCAGGCGTTCTTGCCGAGCGCTTTTTCGAGCAACTGGTCGAGTTCCGCGAATTGCGGCTCGCCGACATAGCGCTTCAGGATCTTGCCGTCACGATCGACCAGGAACGTGGTCGGCGTCAGTTGGACATTACCGAACTGCTTCGCCGCCGAGCCGTCGTCCATCGCGACCTTGAACGGCAACTGACGCGTCGTCGAATAGTTCGTCACGTACATCGGCGCGTCGTAGTTCATCGCGACCGCGACGAACTCCAGTCCTTTGCCCTTGAAGCGGTTGTACGTCTGAACCATCTGCGGCATTTCCTTCATGCAGGTGTCGCAGCTGGTTGCCCAGAAGTTGACCAGATAGACCTTGCCCTTGAGATCGGCCGTGGTGACTTTCTGACCCGACAGCAGCGTGAACGTGGCGTCGGGCACATGTTGCTGGCTGCCGAACGCGAAATAACCGGCAATCGCGATCGCGCCCGCGACGACCGCCATCGCGATATAGCGAATCGGACTGGCGCGGCGGGCAGCGGTAGTGTCGGGCGTGGGGTTCATGGGCGGACCTCGAAAGTCGCGTGAAGCGTGTTGATCGGTGCGGCGACGCACGCGTTGCGCGATGAAACCCAGCTTGCGCGGGGCCCGGCAAGGGCGTGCAGTGGCCGTATTGTAGCCCCAATCCCGTGACACTACAGCGCACGGCGACACAGCGGATAATGTGATTTCCGACCGTTTTCGTCCATTGCTGGACGCTTCCGCCTCTCTATGTCCAGACCTGCTTTCCGACCGCTTTCACGCTGTTTTCAAGGGCTTTTCCCGATACTTACGCTGATCGTGCTCGGTGCGGCGCTGGCCGCCTGTTCGCCGAAGTACGACTGGCGCACGATCATGAACAACGACCTTGGTTATACGGTCGATCTCCCCGCGAAGCCGGGCAACGATCGCCGGCAGATTTCCGTGGACGGAACGCCAATGCCGATGTCGATGCAGACCGCCGAAGCCGGTGACGCCGTGTTCGCGGTCGGCACCCTGACCCTGCCCACCGACGATCCCCAGGCGCAACGCGCCGCGCTCGATTTCCTGAAAGCGGGCCTCGCGCGCAACGTCGGCGTTCCGGCTGCCGCCAGTGATGTGCAGATTCCGCTCGCGGCGGGCGGCAAGGTGCCGGGCGTCGAAATGCGTGTCAGCGGCAAGGCGGGTCCGCAACAGGAAGCGCGAACCATCTACGCACGGCTGGTTGCGCGGGGGCGCCACGTCTATCAGGCGGCGATCATCGCAGCGAGGCCGTTGCCGCCCGAGCAGATCGATCAGTTCTTCGGCTCGTTCCAGCTGTATTGAAGGGCGGGGCGCGCGCCTAAAAAGTGTCACCGACCGAATTGCCGGAACGCCCGGCCACCAAGCGTTTGGCACCTGAAGTGAATGTGGATTCACAGGTTGCGTCGCTAGCTAACGGATTTCACGCAGCTTTTACCGTTACCCACAGCGCCTGTGGATAACTTTGTGTACAACCTCCCGGCTGGACGGCCGCAAGCCCGTCCGGAAGGCGTCGAGCTGGGTTTTGTATGCCGACGCAGAACAAAAAATGTCAATCAAATCAATACTTTTCGCGAAGGGCTTCACACAGTACCTGCGTTTCGTCAGTTTTATGGCTATTACTAAGAGTTGTGTATAAGTCAAGTCTTGACAGGCACTTTTTACGTCAGACCAGCGCAAAGACCCGCCTGTACTGGACCGCTTCCCCGATCTGCGCGGCGCTCGGCGATTCGCTGCCGGCGAGATCTGCAATCGTCCGCGCGACCTTCAATACGCGGTAGTAAGCGCGCGCTGACCAGCGGAACCGCTCGCCGGCTTCTCGCAGCAATAATTCGCCGGCCGCGTCGGGGCGACAGACCTCGTCGACTTCGCGTCCGGCCAGTTCGCGATTGGTTTTGCGCTGACGCGTTATCTGGCGCTCGCGTGCCGCGCTGACCCGCGCGGCTATCTGCGCGCTAGGCTCGCCTTGAGCGGTGGCGCGGGCGCTCAGTTCGGCCGATGTCAGCGCCGGAATCTCTATCTGAATATCGATTCGATCGAGCAGCGGTCCCGACAGTTTGCGCAGATAGCGCGCGGCGACGTCGGGTGTGCAGCGGCATCGTCCGCCGGGGTCGCCGCGCCAACCGCACGGGCAGGGGTTCATCGCCGCGATCAACTGGCAGGCGGCGGGAAAGTCGGCTTGCATCGCCGCGCGCGAAATCGTGATGCGCCCGGCTTCGAGCGGCTCGCGCAGCGTTTCCAGCACGTGCCGGTCGAACTCGGGAAGTTCGTCGAGAAACAGCACGCCGAGATGCGCGAGCGTGATCTCGCCGGGCTGCGGCGGATTGCGCCCGCCGACCAGCGCAGCCGCGCTCGACGAGTGGTGCGGCGCGCGAAACGGCCGCTGCCGCCACTGCGCCGGCGAAAACCCCGACATGCTCGCGGACAGCAACGCCGCCGACGTCAACGCTTCGTCGTCGGACATGGCCGGCAGCAGACTCGGCAAGCGCGCAGCCAGCATCGATTTGCCCGCGCCCGGCGGCCCGACCATCAGCACATGATGACCGCCCGCGGCGGCGACTTCGAGCGCGCGCCGGGCGCCGCGCTGACCGATCACGTCGCGCATGTCGAGCACCGGCGCGAGCGAGGTGTCGGCGGGTGCGGGCGCGGTGACGGGAGAGAGGCGCGCGTCGGGCGCGTCGGCGAGATGCGCGCACAGCGAAGGCAAGTCTGCCGCGCCGTAGACGGCGACGCCCGGCACGAGTGCCGCTTCTTCGGCGCTGTCGCGCGGTAGATAGAGTTGGGGAACGGCGGGTTGCGACGGCGCGTCGTGGCTGTGCGCAGTACGTCCGGACGCGTGGCTGCGCGCAGTGCCGCAGGCCATTGCGAACGCGCCGCGCATGGGCCGTAGCGCGCCTGTTAGCGACAATTCACCGGCGAACTCGCGATTTAGCAACGACTCTGAGGGAATCTGGCCGCTCGCGGCGAGAATGCCGAGCGCGATGGGCAGATCGAAACGTCCGGATTCTTTGGGGAGATCGGCGGGTGCGAGATTGACGGTGATTCTGCGCACCGGGAAATCGAAGCCGCAGTTCTGAAGCGCGGCGCGCACGCGCTCGCGGCTTTCGCGGACTTCGAGATCGGGCAGACCGACGATCGAAAACGACGGCAACCCATTGGCGAGATGAACCTCGACGGTTACTTCAGGCGCACGGCCAGAGGCCGGCGCACGACTGCGCACCACGGCAAGCGACATGTTTCCCCCGCCGGACCACGCGCCACGCGGCGCGCTATCCCTTCCACATTCAAGATGTCACGGCTCGCTTGCCGGTGATGTTGACGACCGCTACTGCGTGTCTGCCCGCGTTACGGGTTTTGCGTCGGGACCGGCAGCTTCTGTTCGAGTTCGGCGACGCGTCGTTCCAGTTCTTCCAGACGCGCACGCGTGCGCACCAGCACCTGCGTCTGCGTGTCGAATTCTTCGCGGGTGACCAGGTCGAGCCGCGAGAAGCCTTGCGACAGCATGGCCTTCACGTTGCGCTCGACATCCTTGGCCGGCGAGTTCTTCAGCAGCTCGCCGAGCTTCGCCTGCAAGTCGTTAAAGACGTCGTTCGGTTGTTTCATTGTTTTCCCCTTGTTGCACAAAAACTGTGCGTGTGTCGTTACGCCTGTGCTCCGTTACGTCGGATGATCGATACTGGTGCACGGCGGTCGGTCGCGATTTTAAGCGTGAGCGCCTTTGGTGCGTGCGCTGTTCTGCAAAGCCTGTAGACACTCTAGCAATGATCCATGCGGCGTGCCACCGGACCGCCACCGCGTTGGCCATCCGGCCAGGGAGCCCCGCGCGACGGGCGGTTGAAAGCTACGGGTAATCGCGATTTCGAATTGGCATGGGAGTTGCTGTTACTGGGCCGCGCGCACTTCCCGGCATGTTTTTCCGGCGGCGCGTCGAAGCAGCTCGGTGCGCTGGGAATCGCACAACGACGCGGCGGGAACGGCGGAAAACACGGCAGCAACGGGTTACGCAAACGGGTTTAAGCAACTAAAGAGAGGGATCTCATGAAACTCATTACCGCAATCATCAAGCCGTTCAAGCTCGATGAGGCGCGCGAAGCCTTGTCGGCAATCGGCGTCTCCGGGATCACGGTGACGGAAGTGAAAGGTTTCGGGCGGCAAAAGGGCCACACGGAGCTGTACCGCGGGGCTGAGTACGTTGTCGACTTCCTGCCGAAGGTGAAGATCGAGGCTGCGGTCTCGGACGACATCGTCGATCAGGCGATCGAAGCACTCGAACGCGCAGCTCGCACGGGGAAGATCGGCGACGGCAAGATTTTCGTTACGCCGATCGAGCAAGTGATCCGGATTCGTACCGGGGAGACCGGGGCGGACGCCCTGTAATAGAAGAGATAGCGACACAAGAGGAAATGAAGATGCGCAAATTATTGATGTCCTTGCTGATGGCCGGTTCGCTGCTCGCGGGCGGTATCGGCGCCGCCCTCGCGGACGACGCTTCCGCTCCTGCAGCTGCGTCCGCTGCCGTTGCTTCCGATACGACGGCCAGCGCGCCGGCGGCGGATGCATCGGCTGCGGCCCCGGCCTCGGCTCCTGCTGCTGACGCTTCCGCTGCCGCGGCTGCCAGCGCGCCTGCTGCCGACGCAGCACCGGCCGCGCCGACTGCCCCGTTCTCGGTCGATTCGTCGAAGATCAATTCGGGCGACACCGCCTGGATGCTGACCTCCACCGCGCTCGTGCTGTTCATGACGATCCCGGGCCTCGCACTGTTCTACGGCGGCATGGTCCGCAAGAAGAACGTGCTGTCGACGCTGATGCAAAGCTTCGCGATCACCTGTGTCGTGACGATCATCTGGACGGTCGTCGGCTACAGCCTCGCATTCACGCCGGGCGGCTCGTTCCTGGGCGGTTTCTCGCGCGTGTTCCTGTCGGGCATGAACTACATCAAGGGCGACAAGGCAACGACGTTGACCGTCAGCCATCTGGCCACGACGATTCCGGAATCGGTCTACTTCGTCTATCAGATGACGTTCGCGATCATCACGCCGGCGCTGATCACCGGTGCGTTTGCTGACCGCATGAAGTTCTCGTCGATGCTGGTGTTCATGTCGCTGTGGTCGATCATCGTCTACTCGCCGATCGCTCACATGGTGTGGGAACCGACGGGTTGGCTGGCAACGGCCGGCATCCTGGACTTCGCAGGCGGCACGGTGGTGCACATCAACGCCGGTATCGCCGGTCTGGTCTGCTGCCTGGTGCTCGGCAAGCGCGTCGGCTACGGCAAGGAAGTCATGGCTCCGCACAACCTCACGCTGACGCTGATCGGTGGCGCGATGCTGTGGGTGGGCTGGTTCGGTTTCAACGCAGGTTCGTCGCTGGCTGCTGACGGCCGTGCCGGTTTCGCGATGCTGACGACGCAAATCGCAACGGCAATCGCCGCACTGGGCTGGATGTTCGCCGAATGGATCACCAAGGGTAAGCCGTCGGTGCTCGGCATCGTTTCGGGTGCGGTCGCAGGTCTGGTCGCTATCACGCCGGCGGCAGGTTTCGTCGGTGTCGGCGGTGCGCTGGCAATCGGTCTGATCGCAGGCGTGGTCTGCTTCTGGTCGGCAACGTGGCTCAAGCACAAGCTCGGTTACGACGACTCGCTCGACGCGTTCGGCGTGCACTGCATCGGCGGTATCGTGGGTGCGCTGCTGACGGGTGTGTTCGCGGTCAAGGACATCGGCGGCTTCGACGGCAGCATCGTTCTGCAGGCAAAGGGCGTGCTGACGACGCTGGTCTACAGCGGTGTGGTGAGCTACATCCTGCTGAAGATCATCGACATGGTGATGGGTCTGCGCGTGACGGAAGAACAGGAACGCGAAGGTCTGGACATCACGCTGCATGGCGAACACGTCGAATAAAGACGTTTCACCGCGCCCGGACCGCGACGGTCCGGGCGGTATCACGCAATACCTGCTTCACCTCCGGTTATGGTAAAGCGCAGCAATTTGGCCCGCCTTCATGGCGGGCTTTTTTCTTGCTGAGACGGAAACAGGCGACGGGGTCGTCCGGGATTCGATGCTTCGCGCGATGACCCGACTATCGCCGCGATAGCGACAAGCACGGGCGCGCCGGCTTGCAGATGAGGAAACCGTCCCCAAATGGGCAAAGCATTTGCTCTACAATCTTTCTTCCCAGTCTGCGAGTGATCAATGGTTCCGCACCTAGTTACGGCGTTAAACGGCCCGCTGCTCGATCTCGAGCGGAAGATCCTCGACGCTACGCCCGCCATCGAGCGCTGGTTTCGCCTCGAATGGCAGGAACACACGCCGCCTTTCTACTGCTCGGTCGACCTGCGCAATGCCGGTTTCAAGCTTGCGCCCGTCGATACCAACCTGTTCCCCGGCGCGTTCAACAACCTGCCGCAGGAAGTGCTGCCGCTCGCCGTTCAGGCGGCCATGGCATCGATCGAAAAGATCTGCCCCGACGCGAAAAACCTGCTCGTGATTCCCGAGCGGCACACGCGGAACGCGTTTTATCTGGAGAATGTCGCGCGGCTCGCGATGATCATGCGTCAGGCGGGTCTGAACGTGCGTTTCGGCTCGCTGGACGAGTCCATCGCGGGGCCGGTCACGATCACGTTGTCCGACGGCCAGAAGCTCGTGCTCGAACCGCTTGAACGGTCGCCGCGCCGTCTCGGCCTGAAGAATTTCGATCCCTGTTCGATTCTGCTCAATAACGATCTGTCGGGCGGCATTCCGCCCGTGCTCGAAAACCTGCACGAACAGTATCTGCTGCCGCCGCTGCACGCCGGCTGGGCGGTGCGTCGCAAGTCCACGCACTTTTCCTGCTACGACGACGTCGCGAAGAAGTTCGCGAAGATGGTCGGCGTGGACCCGTGGATGATCAATCCGTACTTCGCGCACGTCGAAGGCGTGGACTTCGAGCAGCGCACCGGCGACGAAGCGCTCACCGACGCGATCGACGGCGTGCTGAAAAAGATCGCGAAGAAGTATCGCGAGTACGGCATTTCCGAAAAACCGTATGTGGTCGTCAAGTCCGACGCCGGCACGTACGGAATGGGCGTGATGACGGTGCACGACGCGTCGGAAGTCGCCGCGCTGACCAAGCGCGAACGCGCGCGGATGGCGGCCACCAAAGAAGGCCTCGAAGTGCACGACGTGATCGTTCAGGAAGGCGTGTATACGTTCGAGCGCGTCGGCGACGAAGTGGCGGAACCGGTCGTGTACATGATCGACCGCTATGTGGTCGGCGGTTTCTATCGCGTGCACGGCAGCCGTGAACGCGACCAGAACCTGAACGCGCCCGGCATGCACTTCGTGCCGCTCGGTTTCGAACACACGGCGCTGCCCGATGCGCACGCGAAGCCCGGCGCGGCGCCGCCGAACCGCTTCTATATGTACGGCGTGGTGGCGCGGCTCGGCTTGCTGGCGGCGTCGGTCGAGCTGGAAAAGACCGATCCGGAAGCGATCCAGGTTTGATGGCTCGCTGCGCCGTTCGCACGCGGGCGGCGCCGTCCGCGTCGTGCGCTTTGCGGCGTCGCTGGCTATGCTTGATCTGAAACTGCCCGAGCCAGGCCAGCTTAAATCACATCGGGGCGAGCGCGTCGCTCGCGCCTTTTACTAACGAATAGCGTCAGGCCCACACGGGCGCATCAGGATCTTCATGGACATTCTCTTCATCGCCGACCCGCTCGACCGCTTCAAGATCTACAAGGATTCGACCTACGCAATGATGGCCGAGGCCGCGCGCCGCGGTCACACGCTGTTTGCGTGCGAACCGCAGCATCTGGCGTGGACGGGCGGCGACGTCGAAGCGAACGTGTATCGCTTTCAGATCGTCGGCGACGAGGCGGACGGTCATCGCGATAACTGGTACGTGCCCGATGCCGTTGCCCCGCGCGCGCTGAAAAGCTTCGGCGCCGTGCTGATGCGCAAGGACCCGCCGTTCGACATGGAATACGTGACGTCCACGTGGCTGCTGGAACTGGCCGAACGCGGCGGCGCGCGCATCTTCAACAAGCCGCAGTCGATCCGCGATCATTCGGAAAAGCTCGCAATCGGCGAATTTCCGCAGTTCGTCGCGCCCACGCTGGTCACGCGCGATCCGGCCCGCTTGCGCGCGTTCCACGACCAGCACGGCGACGTGATCCTGAAACCGCTCGACGGCATGGGCGGCATAGGCGTGTTCCGGGTGAAGCCGGACGGCATGAACCTCGGTTCGATCATCGAAATGCTGAGTCACGACGGCGCGCGCTCGGTGATGGCGCAGAAGTTCATTCCCGAAATCAAGGACGGCGACAAGCGCATTCTCTTGATTGGCGGCGAACCGGTGCCATATTCTTTAGCGCGTATCCCGCAAGGTAACGAAGTGCGCGGCAATCTGGCGGCGGGCGGCCTCGGCCGTGCGCAGCCGCTGACCGCGCACGACAACCTGATCGCCAGAACGGTCGCGCCGGTGCTGGCGGCGCGCGGTTTGCTACTGGTTGGGCTCGATGCGATCGGCGACTGGCTCACCGAAGTCAACGTGACGAGCCCGACCTGTTTCCGCGAGATCATGGATCAGACCGGTTTCGACGTGGCAGCGATGTTTATCGACGCACTGGAACGCGCGGTCGGCTGATCCCGCTTCACACGGAAACAGCCGCCGGAGCTGGACGAAGAGCGCGAAAATGAGCCTGATACAATGCCCGCTCCCGATTGCCTGTACATCACATGTGTAGGGTGTGGCGGGGTTGAATGCAAGTCGAGCGTAGGTTTTCTACGCATGCTGGGCAGGAGGTCGCTGTCCCGGCCCTCACGACCAACGGCCGGTCGAGGGTGCTTCAGGCAAGGCAACGGTTCATGGCCGCATTTTTGCAGCAAGGCTCAAGGCTGACATGGCAGGCATTCTGATCATTGCGCACGCTCCGTTCGCAACCGCGCTACGCGAGTGTGTCGCTCATATTTACGGTGGGTTGCCCGCGCGCATCGGTGTGATCGATGTGAGCGCGGATTGCGATCCGGTTCAGGTCGTCGCGCTGGCGAACGCGGAAGTCGAACGTCTGAAGGAAGAGAACGGCACGCTCGTGCTCACCGACGTATTCGGCGCGACACCCTCCAACATCGCCGCGCGGCTCGCAACCCTGCCGCAGGTGCGCGTGTTGTGCGGCGTGAATCTGCCGATGCTGGTGCGCGCGGTCTGTTACCGCGCGACGCCGCTCGACACGCTCGCCGACAAGGCGCTGGCGGGCGCGACCAAGGGCATTCACGCGGTGAATCCGTCCACGCCGACGCCACCCATGTGTCCGCCCATCGGCGAATGCGTCGAGGTCATGGCGCCCGAAGATGCGCTCGCGCAGAAAGCAGGCACCCCCGGCTGCTGACGCTGGCCGGTTTTTCCCTTTTTCATCACACCATCACCCGCGCTTCGGATCATCACATGCTGCAACAGGAAACGACTATCGTGAACAAGCTGGGCTTGCACGCACGCGCATCAGCGAAACTGACGCAACTTGCGGGCAATTTTCAGTCTGAAATCTGGATGAGCCGCAATGGGCGGCGCATCAACGCAAAGAGCATCATGGGTGTGATGATGCTGGCGGCCGGCATCGGCAGTACCGTGGTGATCGAAACCGAAGGTGCGGACGAAAAGGACGCAATGGACGCTATCCTGAAGTTGATCGCGGACAAATTCGGCGAAGGACAGTAAGCATGCTGCATGCTTGATGTTTGCACCCGAACGCCGCGGCTGACCCGCGGCGTTTTTTTTCGCATGTCGGGCCATGACGATGAAAGCCTGTTCGAAGCGTGACGAAAGACAAATCGTGCTGCGCCGCACACAGTTCCAGCACGCGTGAGAGCGCTGCGGAATTTATAATGACGATCTGCGTCTGAGAGCATTGCAGCGGTCCTCCGCGGCATTCCACAACTAGAGGAGGTGCGCGTGTCGTTCACGCTGCATGGAATTCCCGTGTCACGCGGTATCGCAATCGGGCGGGCGTATCTGATCGCTCCGGCTGCACTCGATGTTGACCACTATCTGATCGAGCCCACGCAAATCGAGGGCGAGATCGAGCGTTTCCGCTCGGCCCAGCAACGCGTGCACGAAGAGCTCGACGCGCTGCGCGCCGATCTCGCCGCCGACGCGCCGAGCGAAATGGGCGCGTTCATCAACGTGCATTCCATGATCCTGAACGACGCGATGCTGGTTCAGGAAACCATCGACCTGATCCGCACGCGTCGCTACAACGTCGAATGGGCGTTGACCGAACAGCTCGAACGTTTGTCGCGCCATTTCGACGATATCGAAGACGAATATCTGCGCGAGCGCAAAGCCGACATCGAACAGGTCGTCGAACGGGTGCTTAAAGCGCTGGCGGGTGCATCGGTGTCGTTGCCGGCGAGCGCGCACGGCGCCTGCGACGAAATGATCGTGGTCGCGCACGACATCGCGCCGGCCGACATGATGCAGTTCAAGACGCAAACCTTCCAGGGCTTCGTCACCGATCTCGGCGGACGCACGTCGCATACCGCGATCGTCGCGCGCAGTCTCGGCATTCCGGCGGCCGTTGGCGTGCAGCATGCGAGCGCACTGATCCGTCAGGACGATCTGATCATCGTCGATGGCGACCACGGCATCGTGATCGTCGATCCCGCACCGATCGTCCTCGAAGAATATTCGTATCGTCAAAGCGAGAAAGCGCTCGAACAGCGCAAGCTGCAGCGTCTGAAGTTTTCGCCCACGCAGACACTCTGCGGCACGCGCATCGAGTTGTGCGCGAACATCGAATTGCCGGAAGACGCGGCGGCGGCGGTCGAGGCGGGCGCAACGGGCATCGGCCTGTTCCGCACCGAATTCCTGTTCATGAATCACAAGGACCGGCTGCCGGAAGAGGAAGAGCAGTTCGCCGCGTATCGTCGCGCGGTCGAATTGATGAACGGTTTGCCGGTGACGATCCGCACGATCGATGTCGGCGCGGACAAACCGCTCGATTCGATGAGTGGCGACGGTTACGAGACCGCGGCGAATCCGGCGCTAGGCTTGCGCGCGAT
This sequence comes from Paraburkholderia sp., assembly GCF_028283785.1. Classification (GTDB taxonomy): domain Bacteria; phylum Pseudomonadota; class Gammaproteobacteria; order Burkholderiales; family Burkholderiaceae; genus Paraburkholderia. The sequence goes on from NZ_JAPWKB010000001.1 coordinate 59,777, forward strand.
CCGCTGGAGCCTGTCCGAGCCGCAGATGTTCCTGACGCAACTGCGCGCCATTTTGCGTGCATCGGCTTACGGCACGGTGAAGATCCTGATTCCGATGCTCGCGCACGCGCAGGAAATCGACCAGACGCTCGACCTGATTCAGGAAGCCAAGCGTCAACTCGACGATGCCGGGCTCGCATACGATCCGAACGTGCAGGTCGGCGCGATGATCGAGATTCCCGGCTGCGGCGATCGCGTTGCCGCTGTTTCTGAAGCGCCTGAACTTCCTGTCGATCGGCACCAACGATCTGATCCAGTACACGCTCGCGATCGACCGTGCGGATAACGCGGTCGCGCATCTGTACGATCCATTGCATCCGGCGGTGCTGCATCTGATCGCGTTCACGCTGCGCGAGGCGAAGCGCGCGGGCGTACCGGTGTCGGTGTGCGGCGAAATGGCGGGTGATCCGTCGGTGACGCGTCTGCTGCTGGGGATGGGTCTGACCGAGTTTTCGATGCACCCGAGCCAGTTGCTGGTGGTGAAGCAGGAAGTGCTGCGCTCGCATCTGAAGACGCTGGAAAAGCCGGTCGCGGACGTGCTGGCGTCGTTCGAGCCGGAAGAAGTGCAGGCGGCGCTGAAGCGGGTGACGTCGGCTTGATCTGAACGATCGCTGCTTGCGTGTCGCGCACGGCACGACACAGCGGAGCAATAAAAAAGGGCACAGCGCGCTGTGCCCTTTTTCTATTTCCGACCGACGTTTCGTCAATCGCGATGCGGCGTCCCGCACACCGCGCAATCCGGCTGTCGGCCGATGCGCATCGTGTTCCATTCCATCCGCAACGAGTCGAGCATCATCAGACGACCGACCAGCGGCGTACCGATGCCCGCAATGACCCGCAGCGCCTCGGCCGCCTGCATCGCGCCGATGATGCCGACCGTCGGCGAAAACACGCCCATCGTCGAACATGCGACTTCCTCGAACGGTTGATCTTCGGGGAATACACACGCGTAACAGGGCGATGCGTCGTCGCGGAAATCGAAGGTGCTGATCTGGCCGTCGAAGCGCAACGCCGCGCCCGACACCAGCGGCACGTGCGCGGCGACGCACGCGCGGTTGATCGCATGCCGCGTCGCGAAGTTATCCGTGCAATCGAGGACGACGCTCGCGGACGGCACGTTCGCCGCCAGCCACGCATCGTCGACGCGTTCGGCGATGGCATCGACGCGAACGTCCGGGTTCAACTGCGCAATCGTGTCGCGACCCGATTCGACCTTCGGCCGTCCCACCGACGCCGTCACGTGAAGGATCTGGCGTTGCAGATTGGTCAGATCGACGGTATCCGCGTCCACCAGCGTCAAACGGCCGACACCTGCCGCCGCCAGATACATCGCCGCCGGCGAGCCGAGGCCGCCCGCGCCGATTACGATCGCGTGCGCGTCGAGAAAACGCTGCTGCGCCTCGATACCGAGTTCATCGACCAGAATGTGGCGGGAATAACGGAGAAGTTGTTCGTCGTTCATGGCGGAGAGGGCGCTGGATCTGGTTATTTTAGTCGCGCGGAGAAAGACGGTACGGCGGAGGGTGTTGAAAAGCGATGCTGCGGAATCTTGGGAGTCGTGTCGTCGCGGCGAGCGCCGCGACGACACGTTCAGGCTGAATCAGCCCGGTTCAGGCAAAAGGCTTACTTGCCTTGCGTAGCCGGCGCCGACGCCGGCACCGCGCCCGATGCACCCGGAACCGGCTGCGTCGGCTTGACGGCGACCGGAGCGGAAGCGGACTGCTCCGGCTTGTTCTGCGCGAGACGGCGCTCGCTCAGCGACTTCGATTCCTGCACCGGCTTGCCTTCGAGCTTGTTCAGCGCTTGCGCCAGCATGAAGTCGTCGGTCGAACCGAACTCGACCGGCTTGCGTTCACGATCCTTCTGACGCTGTTCCGGCGTCTTCTTGTCGTTCTGCTCTTCGAGCAGGCGCAGTTGCTCCATGCGATCCGATTCGCGCTGTTCGGCTTCCTTCTTCTCGTTCGGATCCTGCGTGTTCGCAAGGTGGTTCGAGTAGTCGACTTCGCGCGTGACGAGTGCGTCGTCAGGATCGCCATCGGCGTATTGATCGACCGCGACATCAGGACGGATGCCCTTGTTCTGGATCGAACGGCCGCTCGGCGTGTAGTAGTAAGCGGTGGTCAGACGCAGCGCGGTGTCTGCGGTCATCGGACGAACCGTTTGCACCGAACCCTTGCCGAACGTGGTCTTGCCCAGCAGGATCGCGCGATGCTGATCCTGCAATGCGCCTGCCACGATTTCCGATGCCGACGCGGAGTACGCGTTGGTCAGCACGATCATCGGCACGGTCTTGAAGATCGCCGGCAGGCCCTTCAGCGGATCGCCGTCGAAGGATTGCAAACGATAGTTATCGTAGGTGTCGCGATAGACCTGCTTCGAGTCGGGGATCTGGCCGTTGGTGGACACGACGACCGAATCCGGCGGCAGGAACGCGCCCGCCACACCGACCGCGCTTTGCAGCAGACCGCCGCCATTGTTACGCAGATCGAGCACGAGGCCCTTCAGGTTCGGCTGCTGACGCGCGATGTCCTGCAGCTTGGCTGCGAGATCCGGCGTAGTGCGTTCCTGGAAGCTCGTGATGCGGATATAGCCGTAGCCCGGCGCGAGAATCTTCATCTTCACGCTCTGGACCTTGATGATCGCACGCGTCACCGTCAGCGGGAACGTGCGGTCGTCGGTCTTGCGGAAGATGGTGAGCGTGACCTTGGTGCCCGGATCGCCGCGCATCTGCTTGACGGCCTGGTCGAGCGTCATGCCGCGAACCGGCTTGTCGTTGATACGCGTGATCAGGTCGCCCGAACGGATGCCCGCGCGGAACGCCGGTGTGTCTTCGATCGGCGAGATCACCTTGATCAAGCCGTCTTCCGACGAAATCTCAATGCCGAGGCCTGCGAAACGACCCTTGGTCTGTTCCTGCAATTCCTGGTAGTCGGTCTTGTCGAGGTACGACGAGTGCGGATCGAGGCTCGACACCATGCCCTTGATCGCGGCGGTGAGCAGCTTCTTGTCGTCGACCGGTTCGACGTACTCGTGCTTGATCTGACCGAAAACTTCGGCGAACAGGCGGAGCTGGTCGAGGGGGAGCGGTGCGGCGGTGGCGGATGCTGCGCTGGCGGGTTGCTGGGCCGAGGCGGAAAGTTGCAGGGTTGCAAATACGCCGGTGGCAAGGCCCGCGGCGATCAGGCCGATATTTTTCAGGTTCTTTCGCATAGAGTCTGTTGCGGTCGGAAGCGCGTGGCAGCGTCAAAGAGAAGGGGACGGACAAGTATAACTGCACACCCGTCAAGACTGTGCGCACACAGGGTAATCGCCATTCGACCGTCCGAAGGCTTGTGGGTTCTGCGTTTGCGCGATGCGCAAACAAAGTGACCGGTGATCACGCGGCGGCGACAGCACGCGGTCGGACGCGGTGACCCGATGCCGGAGCAGTGTAGGCCTGCGCGATGGCTGGCGTGTGGCGCCGAGGTGGCCCCAGCGTGGCAGCGAGATGGCGCGCCGGTGGCGCAACGGCTCGCGGCGCACGCGAACCGGCATGCCGGGCGGAAACGGACGAACCAGAAACGGAAACGGAAACGGCCGCCCGCGTGCTTGCACGCGGGCGGCCGCTCTTGTGTGGCATTGCGTGGCGCAGACCGGCGCGGTTCAGCGCCGGTCGCGCCCGCAGGCGATCAGCCTGCCTTGCCCTGTTTGGCGACAGCGGCTTGCGCGGCCGCGATCGCGTCCTGGTCGCCGAGGTAGTAGTGCTTGATCGGCTTCAGGTTTTCGTCGAGTTCGTAGACGAGCGGCACGCCGTTCGGAATGTTCAGCCCGACGATGTCGTTGTCGGAAATACCGTCCAGATACTTGATCAGCGCGCGCAGCGAGTTGCCGTGCGCGGCGATCAGCACCTTGCGGCCCGACTTGACGGCGGGCGCGATCGACTCGTTCCACATCGGCAGCACGCGCGCGACGGTGTCTTTCAGACACTCGGTGAGCGGCAGCTCGGCACGCGGCACCTTCGCGTAGCGCGGATCGTTGTAGGCGGTGCGGTCGTCGGACGGATCGAGCGCGGGCGGCGGCGTGTCATAGCTGCGACGCCATACGAGCACCTGTTCGTCACCGTATTTCGCGGCGGTTTCGGCCTTGTTCAGACCCGACAGCGCGCCGTAATGGCGCTCGTTCAGACGCCACGAATGCACCACCGGCAGATACATCAGATCCATCTGGTCCTGCACGTGCCACAGCGTGCGGATCGCGCGCTTGAGCACGGACGTGTACGCGATATCGAACGTGAAGCCCGATTCCTTCAGCAGCACGCCAGCCTGCTGCGCTTCACGGTTGCCCTGTTCGGTCAGGTCGACATCGACCCAGCCGGTGAAGCGGTTTTCCTTGTTCCACGTCGATTCGCCGTGGCGGATGAGAACGAGTTTGTACATGAGGATGCCGGTCGGTAGTAAGGAAGCGGTAAAGCGATCGTCGCACGTGCAAACGGTGCGCCGCCATCGCGTCAGACGGTTATTTTATAATGGGTGCATCATCCCTTTCCGATTTCTCTCTTTTTCGGCGGCTTATCCGTGAAGTTCTTCACCGATTACATCAACCTTGTACTCATCGCGATCGTCCTCATCTCTGGTGGGTTGCTCCTGTGGCCGACCATCAGCCGCCGCGGCCGTGGCGGGCTTTCCGCCGCCGCCGCCACGCAGCTGATCAACCGGCGCAATGCCGCTGTCATCGACCTGCGCCCGTCAGCCGACTTCGCGAAGGGTCACCTGCCGGCGGCACGGCATCTCGAGTTTGCCGAATTGCAGGCGAAAGTCGCGCAACTCGTCAAGAACAAGAGCAACCCGGTGCTGCTGGTCTGCCAGACCGGCCAGCAGTCGAACAAGGCCGCGCGTATCGTGCAGGATGCAGGTTACGCGGAAGTCCACGTTCTCGAAGGCGGTGTCGATGCCTGGCAGAAAGCGGGAATGCCGGTCGTGAAACAAGGAGCAGCGAAGTGAACAAAGTGATCATGTACAGCACGCAGGTGTGCCCGTATTGCCAGATGGCCGAACGTCTTTTAAAGTCGCGCGGCGTCGAGCACGTTGAAAAGGTGCTGATCGACAAAGACCCGGCGCGTCGTGAAGAAATGATGACTCGCACGGGTCGTCGCACGGTGCCGCAGGTGTTCATCGGCGAGACGCACGTCGGCGGTTACGATGATCTCTCCGCGCTGGATCGCGCGGGCGGTCTGATGCCGTTGCTGGACGCTGCCTGATCGGGGTCGGGCAACGCTGGCGCTACCTTCGAATAAAGTAGAAAGTACGCAGACGGTATGCAGCAACAAGCCGGTACGCAGCCGTTCGGCCTGATGGCGGGCGGCGCGTATCGCATCGTTGGGCGGTCCAATGTCCGCCTTATTGAACACAATTAGGAATTATCCAATCATGTCCGACCAGAATGACCAGCCGTTCTTCAACATTCAGCGCATCTACCTGAAGGACATGTCGCTCGAGCAGCCGAATTCGCCGGCTATTTTCCTCGAGCAGGAAATGCCGTCGGTGGAAGTCGAAGTGGACGTGAAGGCCGAGCGCCTCGCCGACACCGTGTTCGAAATCCTCGTGACCGGTACGGTGACGGCAAAGGTGTCGGACAAGGTTGCGTTCCTGATCGAAGCCAAGCAAGCCGGCATTTTCGACATCCGCAACATCCCGGCCGAGCAGATCGACCCGCTGGTCGGCATCGCGTGCCCGACCATTCTGTTCCCGTATCTGCGTTCGAACATCGCCGACGCAATCACGCGCGCCGGTTTCCCGCCGATCCACCTCGCTGAAATCAACTTCCAGGCGCTGTACGAGCAACGTCTCGCGCAGATCGCCTCGCAGGAAGGCGGCGCGGCGACGACCAACGGCACCACGCACTAAGGTCGCCGACGGTGCCGGGTATGAAGGTCTCCGTCCTTGGCGCCGGTGCTTGGGGCACCGCTCTCGCCGGCCATCTGGCCGCGCGTCACGATACGGTGCTGTGGGCGCGCGACAGCGCGCTCGTCGCCGAACTCTCCGCTTCGCAGCAAAACGCCCGCTATCTGGCGGGCGTGGCGTTGCCGGCCGCGCTCCGTTACGAAGCCGATCTCCTCACCGCGCTCGACCACGCTTCGGCGGACGACGCGTTGTGCGTGATCGCCACGCCGGTCGCCGGGTTGCGCGGCATGCTGCGCACCATGCGCGACGCCGGTCGCACGCCGGCGCATATCGTGTGGCTGTGCAAGGGTTTCGACGCCGATTCGCAGTTGCTGCCGCATCAGGTGGTCGCGGCCGAACTCGGCGGGCATGCCAGCAACGGCGTGCTGTCGGGTCCGAGCTTCGCGCGTGAAGTCGGGCAGGGCTTGCCGGTCGCGCTGACCGTCGCCAGTGCATCGGCGGCGTGTCGCGAGCGCACGGTCGAGGCGTTCCATCACGGCGCCATGCGCATCTACACCGGCGACGACGTCGTCGGGGTCGAAGTGGGCGGCGCGGTGAAGAACGTGCTGGCCATCGCCACGGGCATCGCCGACGGCCTCGGCCTCGGTCTGAACGCGCGCGCGGCGCTGATCACGCGCGGGCTGGCGGAAATGTCGCGCCTCGGCGTGACGCTTGGCGGCCGTGCTGAAACGTTCACCGGGCTGACCGGTCTCGGCGATCTGATCCTGACGGCCACCGGTGACCTGTCGCGCAACCGGACGGTCGGCATGCAACTCGCCACCGGCCGCACGCTCGACGACATTCTCGCCGCGCTCGGTCATGTCGCCGAAGGCGTGCGTTGCGCGCGGGCGGTGCTGGCCATCGCCGACGCGCACGGGATCGAAATGCCGATCACGCAAGCGGTCTGCGACGTGCTGTTCAGCGGCGTCGCCCCGCGCGATGCGGTCAGTGCGCTGCTGCGTCGCGATTCGAAAGCGGAATAACGCGGCGACAGGCGCACGAACCACGCGCCATCAATGCGCGAACGACCAACGGCCCGGATTCTCCGGGCCGTTTTCACATCTGCAATCCTCGGTGGGAATACGCGCGCCGCAACGTTCGAACGTTCGCGGAACGGCAGTTGCGCGCCGTTGTCCACACCATACCGGCCGCGCCCGACCGGCGACGTGTGTGCTTCGACCCGCGGAGGTTTCCATGCTCAAGACCGGACACGCGACGCTCGACGCGCGCGTTGTGGACATCACCACACTCGCGCTCGACGCGATCGTCAACGCGGCGAATACGTCGTTGCTGGGCGGCGGTGGCGTGGATGGCGCGATTCATCGTGCGGCGGGGCGGGAATTGCTGCGCGAGTGCGAAACGCTCGGCGGCTGTCAAACCGGCGACGCGAGACTCACCGGCGGCTACCGCTTGCCCGCCAGACACGTGATCCACACCGTCGGACCGGTGTGGAACGGCGGCGGACATGGCGAGCGCGCGTTGCTCGCGTCATGTTACCGGCGCTCGGTGGAAGTCGCGCAGCAAGCCGGTTGCGCGGGGATCGCGTTTCCGGCGATCAGTTGCGGCGTCTACCGTTTTCCGCCCGATGACGCCGTGCGTATCGCGGTCGCGACGGTGATCGACACGTTACCGTCCGCACCCGCCGTCACGCAGGTCATTTTTGCCTGTTTCGACGACGCGATGCTCGCGCGGTACGAAGCCGAACTCGGCCGTCTGCGCAAAACCTGAGCAGAACGCGAGCAGAGCGCGAGCGCCGATCAGGCGCCGCCGTCGAAGCCGGACTGGCGCCATGCTTCGAACACGACCACCGCAACCGTATTGGACAAATTCAGGCTGCGATTGCCGGGCCGCATCGGCAGGCGCACGCGCTGTTCGTTCGCAAAGCGATTCAGCACGTCGTCGGACAGGCCGCGCGTTTCCGCGCCGAACACGAACCAGTCGCCGGACTGAAACGCGTGATCGTGAAAGCGTCCGGAACCGCGCGTGGTGAACGCGAACATCCGCGTCGGATCGGGCGTTTCTTTCGCGACGAACGCGTCCCAGTCCTTGTGGACCTGCATTTCGGCGTACTCGTGATAATCGAGACCGGCGCGACGCATGCGCGCGTCGTCGAGCGGAAAGCCGAGTGGCTCGATCAGGTGCAAACGTGCGCCGGTATTGGCGCACAGGCGAATCACATTGCCGGTGTTCGGCGGAATTTCCGGCTCGACGAGCACGACGTTGAACATGGTGTAAGTCTGGTGAGAACTAATTTTTCGGAGTGCGCAGCGCGACGAGATTCGTCACACGCCGCGCGCCTGCGGCCTTCAATGCGAGCGCCAGTGCTTCGAGCGTCGCGCCGGTCGTCATCACGTCATCGACGATGCCGACATGCAAGCCGTGCACCGGCTTGGCGACGACGAACGCCCGGCCGACGTTTTGCCGCCGCGCGTCGAGATCGAGCTTCGATTGCGGCGCGGTGTCGATCACGCGACGCAACAGCGTGGCGTCGCCGCGAACCTGCAACGCGGCCGCGAGCGGTTTCGCGATCTGCCACGCCTGGTTGTAGCCGCGCGCGACGAGCCGTCGCGACGCCAGCGGCACCGGCGCGATCACGTCGAAGGGTTCGAGACGGCGCGCGGGATCGGCCGCGTCAAGTGCATCGTCGATGCGCTGCGCGAGGCGGCGCGCCAACGCATGCGCCAGCATCAGGCGCGCGCGAAACTTCAGGCCTAGCGCGAGCGTATCGAGCGGTGCGCGGTAGTCGGCGAGCGCCAGCGTGGCGTCGAACGGCGGCGGCGCGGCGACGCAATCCGCGCAACGGAAACCGTTCGGCTGACTGTGACGATGCTGCGTCAGCGGCAACGCGCACGTGACGCAGCGCAGACGCGCTTCGTTCCAGTACGTGCTGTCGCAGGCATCGCACACTGTGGAGTGCGACAGATTGCCGCATAGTGTGCACAGATTCGGCAACATCGGCCGCGCGAACTTTTCCCATGCCGATCCGATCCCGCGACGCAAAGTCGCGCGTTGCGGATAAAGCCGGCCGGAAAGTGTCGGAAGTCGCATGAAGGGGCCGCCCGCAAGGGCTGCGTCGATGAAGGCCTGGAAGCGAGCGAGTATACTTCGGGCTCTTCGTCAGCACGACTCCCATGCCCTCCACATCCGCGAAAAGCAGCCGTCCGGCCTATGATTCCCGGCGTCTCCGGCAGATTTTCGATCGTCGCGCATCGACTTTCGACGACGTCGCCTTCCTCCCGCGAGAAATCGCCCAACGGATGCGCGAGCGTCTCGACTACATCAAGATCGCTCCGTCCGCCGTGCTCGATGCAGCGTGCGGCATGGGCGACGACCTGCCCGCGTTGCGCGAGCGTTTCCCCGAAGCGCCGGTCTACGGCACCGACATCTCCCACGCGATGCTCACCCGCGCGCTGCGCCACGATGCAGGCGACACCAGCTGGCGCCGCTTTCTGCCGGCATCGATCGGCAAGGCGCTCGGCGCGCGAGGTCCGCGTTTTGCTCAGTCCGATTTCGCGGCATTGCCGTTTGCCGCGGCCGCGTTCGAACTGATCTGGTCGAATCTCGCGCTGCATTGGCATTCGCGACCCGACCAGGTTTTTCCCGAATGGCAGCGCGTGCTGAAAGTGAATGGACTCCTGATGTTCAGCACGCTCGGTCCGGATTCGCTGAAGGAATTGCGCGGCGCGTATGCGGAAGTCGAGGCGGCGCGAGGCTTGCCGGGACGCGCGCATGTGATCGATTTCGTCGATATGCACGATCTCGGCGACATGCTGGTCGAGAGTGGCTTCGAGATTCCGGTGATGGACCAGGAAGTGCTGACGATCACGTACAAGTCGCCGCAGTCGCTGCTTCGCGATGTGCGTCGGTGGGGCGCGTATCCGTTCGAACGCGATCCCGCGCCCACCGAGGGCACCGGTTCCGGCAGTTCGCGGCGACGCCTGCACGACGCGTTGCTGGCCGCGCTCGAAGCGCGCCGGCGACCCGACGGCACGATCCCGCTCACGTTTGAAGTCATCTATGGACACGCCTGGAAAGCCGTGCCGCGGACCACGCCGGAAGGTCACGGAATCGTACGTCTGGAAGACATCGGCAAAGGTTCACCGAAGAATCGGTGACCAGGTAAACCCCCGATCTGTTATGTCAGAAATTAGGGAGTGAAAAGCACTGCCAACAGTGCGTCAAAACGGCGCAGAGGCTTGTCGGGCTTGGCTTTTGGGCCGATTGCCCCTTGCTTGTGGATGCCCTTGAACGCGCCTATAATGCGTCAGTTTGTCGCTCGCAGACCCCACTTTTGGAGCGATAAGTCCGAGACGTCGGGCGGCGGTAAGTCGACGGAAAAAAGCACCAAGTTGAGCACCAGCGCGGAGCATTTCGCGGGAGGCGGCGATGGATGCATCTGATCTGCTAGCTGAATCGGAACCGGTCCTGAAAGACTGGACCATGAAGCGCAACTGCTCGGTTTCGCCGCGCCAGTTCGTCGGCTTCTATGTATCGCTCGCGTTGTTCTCGCTGGCCATTGCGTTCATGCTTGTCCTGGCCGGCGCATGGCTGGTGTTGCCGTTCACAGGTATCGAATTGTTGGCAGTCGGCGCCGCTTTTGCGGTGTACGCGCGCCATGCCGTCGATTACGAGCGCATCCTGCTGTTTCATAACCGCCTCGTCGTCGAACAGGTCAGCGCGGAACACAAGACCCAGTTTGAATTCAATCCGCGCTGGGTGCGGGTTGAACCGGGTGCATCGCTGCGCGATCCGGTCAGACTGATCTCGCGCGGCCAGACGGTCACGGTAGGGCAACACCTGGCGCAATATCGGCGCGCCCAGTTTGCTGGCGAATTACGCATGTGGCTCATGCGGTGCTAGATGCGCCGGATTGCGCATCGACCCGTGGATCGTTCTACCGCGAGCACGGGCAACCTTCCAGCGGGGTCGAGGGTTTGAATGGAAAATTTGGGTAAGGAAGCTATGAAAACAATCAAGCGAGCCCTGATGGGTGTGCTGGCGATAAGCGGACTGCTGTTCGCCGGTGCGGCCCTTGCGGCAGTTGGCGATGTCCCGGGCGGCCCAGCCGTCAACGAGATCAATCTCCAGCCGCCTGCGACGAAAATCGCTGAGGAGCTCTATAACCTCCACACCTTCATGCTGATCCTCTGCACGGTGATTTTCGTCGGCGTGTTCGGGGTGATGTTCTATTCGATCTTCGCGCACCGCAAATCGAAAGGCCATAAGGCCGCCCATTTCCACGAAAGCACCACCGTCGAAATCATCTGGACGATCGTGCCGTTCGTGATCGTCGTGCTGATGGCGCTGCCCGCCACCAAGACCGTCGTGGCGATGAAAGACACCACCAACGCCGATCTCACCGTCAAGGTGACGGGTTATCAGTGGAAGTGGGGCTATGACTACGTGAAGGGTCCGGGCGAGGGCATCAGCTTCCTGTCCACGCTGACCACCCCGCGCGCCGAAACCGACGGCCGCCAGGAAATCACCACCACTTATCTGCAGGAAGTCGACAACCCGCTCGTGGTGCCCGTCGACAAGAAAATCCGCATCATCACCACCGCCAACGACGTCGTGCACTCGTGGTACGTACCCGCGTTCGGCGTGAAGCAGGACGCGATTCCGGGCTTCGTGCGCGACACATGGTTCAAGGCGGACAAGGTCGGCACGTTCCGCGGCTTCTGTACGGAACTGTGCGGCAAGGAACACGCGTTCATGCCGGTCGTGGTCGAGGTGCTGTCCGCTGACGACTACGCAAAATGGGTCGACGACCAGAAGAAGAAAATGGCCGCCGGCGCCGACGATCCGAACAAGACGTACACGCAAGCCGAACTGATGGATCGCGGCGGCAAGGTCTACGCGTCGAACTGCGCGGTCTGCCACCAGCCGACCGGCAAGGGCGCGGGCGCATTCCCGGCACTCGACGGCAGCAAGATCGCGAACGGCCCGATCGCCGATCACGTCAGCATCGTGCTGAAGGGCAAGGGCGCGATGCCGTCGTGGGCACCGACGTTGAACGACGTCGAGATCGCTTCGGTGATCACGTTCGAGCGCAACTCGTGGGGCAATCACACCGGCGACCTGCTTCAACCGAAACAGATCGCCGACGCGCGCAACGGCAAGATGCCCGAAGGCGGCAACCATCTGGCCGACGCAGGCGCGGCTCCGGCGGCAAGCGGCGCGGAAGCGTCGGCGTCGGGCGCGGCACCGGCTGCGGCTGCATCGTCGGCGGATAGCGCGAGTCTGCCCGCCAGCATCTATTTCGACACCGGCAAGAGCACGCTGCCTGCCGACGCGAAAGCGGCCGTCGACGCCGCCGCCGCGTATGCGAAGGCGCATCCGGACGCGAAGTTCGCGCTGTCTGGCTACACCGACGCCACCGGTTCCGCCGACATCAACAGCAAACTCGCCAAAGACCGCGCCGTCGCGGTCCGCGACGCGCTGAAAGCGGCTGGCATCGCCGAAGACCGAATCATCATGAAGAAGCCGGAAACCATCACGGGCGGCAGCGACGCGAAAGAAGCCCGCCGCGTCCAGATCAATCCGGCCGCCTGACGTAAGCCCTGGTCAGTACAGCAGTTTTCGCATTAGGAGATAGTCATGTCTAGCATCGGACACGATGTAGCAGGGCACGCGCACGACGACCACGCCCATGAGCTGCCGCATGGCTGGCGTCGCTGGCTGTTTGCGACCAATCACAAGGACATCGGTACGTTGTACCTGCTGTTCTCGTTCGTGATGTTCCTGTCCGGCGGCGTGATGGCGCTGGGCATCCGTGCCGAACTGTTCGAGCCCGGCCTGCAGATCATGCGGCCCGAGTTCTTCAACCAGTTGACCACGATGCACGGCCTGATCATGGTGTTCGGCGCGATCATGCCGGCCTTCGTCGGTTTCGCGAACTGGATGGTGCCATTGCAGATCGGCGCGTCGGACATGGCGTTCGCGCGCATGAACAACTTCAGCTTCTGGCTGCTGCCGGCCGCGGCCGTGCTGCTGGTCGGTTCGTTCTTCGCGCCCGGCGGCGCGACGGCGGCCGGCTGGACGCTGTACGCACCGCTGTCGACGCAGATGGGCCCGGGCATGGACTACGCGATTTTCGCGGTCCACATCATGGGCGCGTCGTCGATCATGGGCGGCATCAACATCGTCGTGACGATTCTCAACATGCGCGCGCCCGGCATGACGCTGATGAAAATGCCGATGTTCGCGTGGACGTGGCTGATCACCGCTTACCTGCTGATTGCGGTGATGCCGGTGCTGGCAGGCGCAATCACCATGGTGCTGTTCGATCGCCACTTCGGCACGTCGTTCTTCAACGCGGCGGGCGGCGGCGATCCGGTGATGTATCAGCACATCTTCTGGTTCTTCGGTCACCCCGAGGTCTACATCATGATCTTGCCGGCGTTCGGGATCGTGTCGCAGGTGATCCCGGCGTTCTCGCGCAAGCCGCTGTTCGGCTATAGCTCGATGGTGTACGCGACCGCGTCGATCGCGATCCTGTCGTTCATGGTCTGGGCGCACCATATGTTCGCCACGGGCATGCCGGTGACGGGCCAGTTGTTCTTCATGTACGCCACGATGCTGATCGCGGTTCCGACGGGCGTGAAGGTGTTCAACTGGGTCGCGACGATGTGGCGCGGCGCGCTGAGCTTCGAAACGCCGATGCTGTTCGCGGTGGGCTTCCTGCTGGTGTTCACGTTCGGCGGTCTGTCGGGCCTGATGCTGGCCATGGCGCCGCTCGACATCCAGTATCACGGCACCTATTTCGTGGTCGCGCACTTCCACTACGTGCTGGTGGCGGGTTCGCTGTTCGCGCTGTTCTCCGGCTGGTATTACTGGGCGCCCAAATGGACCGGCTGGATGTACAACGAAACGCGCGGTCAGATCCACTTCTGGGCGTCGCTGATCTTCTTCAACCTCGCGTTCCTGCCGATGCACTTCGTCGGTCTCGCGGGCATGCCGCGTCGGTACGCCGACTACCCGGCGCAATTCACAGACTGGAATCAGGTCATCACCATCGGCGCATTCGGCTTCGGTCTCGCCCAGGTGTACTTCCTGTTCGCGGTCGCGCTGCCGTGCTATCGCGGCGGCGGCGATCTCGAAAAGGCGTCGGACAAGCCGTGGGACGGCGCAACGGGCCTCGAATGGACCGTGCCGAGCCCGGCACCGTTCCACACGTTCGAGCAACCGCCGACCGTCGAATAAAGTCATGCCGTCCGGACGGCGCGGGGCAATCGCTCGCGCCGTCCGGAAATCCCGTCGTTGCGCGGGCAACGATTGCATCCACGCCATTCAGCATGACCCGGAATCCACAAAAAAGACGGTCGCCCGAACAGATTCGTGCGGGCAACAAGCGGTTGGGGCTGATTCTGCTGGGCGTCGCCGCCGTCTTTTTTCTGGGTGCCGTTTTCAGACAGTTGTGGTTGAGCCGCGACGGCGCGTGACGCGCGCGTTGTCGGTGCTGACCGTACGTTAAGGAAGTTCGATGTCGACGCAACCGCCGGCCGGAGCCGATCGCGCTTTCAACCGTTCGATGCTGTTCAAGCTGGTCGTGGTCGCGTTGATGATGTTCGGCTTTGGTTTCGCGCTGATCCCGATGTACCGCGCGATCTGCGAAGTCACCGGCATCAACAACCTCGTGCAACGCGATACGACCGCGCGCGAGGCGAAGAATACGCAGGTCGACATGACGCGCACGGTGTCGATCGAGTTCGACGCGAATGCGCGCGGACCGCTCGGTTTCAAGCCGGAGCAGCACAGCATGGACGTGCATCCCGGCGAAGTCATGACGGTGATGTACGAGGTCAGCAACGAACAGCCACGCACGATCCAGGCGCAGGCCATTCCGAGCTACGCGCCGAAGCAGGCCACCGAGTTCTTCAGGAAGATCGAGTGTTTTTGCTTCACGCAGCAGACCTTGAAGGCGAACGAGACGAAGCGGCTGCCGGTGGTCTTCGTGGTCGATCCCAAGTTGCCGAAAGACGTCAAGACGATCACGCTGTCGTACACGTTCTTCGAATTGAGTACGCCGGCAACCGCCAGAAGCGGCAGCGCCGGTTGATGTGCAGCGTGAGGAGACAACGCACCGATGAGCGATAACGGTAACGGCAGCGCCCGCAAAGGCAGCTTCGGCCAGTCGATGAAAGCCGTGATGTGGTCGTTTCTGGGCGTGCGCAAGCGTCGCGACCTCGAAGCGGACGCGACATCGCTCAATCCGCTGCATGTGGTTGCGGCGGCGTTGATCGGCATGGCGATCTTTATCGGCGTGCTGATCCTGGTCGTCCACCTCGTGGTGGGGTGAGCGGGCGGTACAGCAGTCTGACGAGTGTGACGAATCAGAGCAAAAGCGGCGCGGTCGCGAATGCGCCGTCGAAGACACAGCCGGAGCTTCCGGGACAACTGGACTGAAGTGGAGATACAGGAATGAGCGGTCAAAACGAGAGCCCGTACTACTTCGTACCGCATCCGTCGCGGCATCCGATCAGCGCGGCCATCGGGCTGCTGGTCATGCTGATTTCGCTGGCGGAGTGGGTCAATGGCCAAAGTTGGGCGCCGATCACCGTGGTGGTCGGCCTGCTCTGGCTGCTCTTCACGCTGTGGCACTGGTTCGGCGACGCGATCTCCGAGTCGGAGAGCGGCATGTACGGCAAGAACGTCGACGCGTCGTATCGCTGGAGCATGAGCTGGTTCATCTTCTCCGAAGTGATGTTCTTCGGCGCGTTTTTCGGCGCGCTGTTCTACGCGCGGCAAATCGCGCTGCACGAACTCGGCAGTCTCGATTACAAGCTGATCTGGCCGGATTTCTCGGCTGTGTGGCCGAACAACGGTCCGGCCGCGCTGGTGTCGCACTTCAAGTCGATGACGCCGTGGCCGGTGCCGACCATCAACACCGCGCTGCTGCTGTCGTCGGGCGCGACGTTGACGGTGTCGCACCATGCGCTGCGCGAAGATCATCGCAAGAAGGCGATCATCTGGCTCGCGGCCACGCTCCTGCTCGGCGTGACGTTCCTGTTCTTCCAGGGCTTCGAATATTTCCACGCGTACAACGAACTGAACCTGACGCTGGCATCCGGCGTGTACGGTTCGACGTTCTTTCTGCTGACGGGCTTCCACGGTTTTCACGTGTTTCTCGGCGGGACGATGCTGGCGGTCGTGCTGGTCCGGATGATCCGTGGACACTTCACCGCCGACCACCACTTCGCGTTCGAAGGCGCGGCCTGGTATTGGCACTTTGTCGACGTCGTGTGGCTGGGCTTGTACGTCGTCGTGTACTGGTTGTGATGGCTCGCGTGCGGTGCGCCGCACGAAGCCGCGCTGTCCGTGATCCGTGTTTGATCGACGTGTAGCAGGAAGCAGAAGCAGAATCGACATAGCGCCGCTCTCGACCCGGTCGGGGCGGCGTTTTGTTTGGCGGGTGCGGCCTGGTGTCGCAATATCGCGCGGTGCCGAACGCCCGCGCAACCGGCGGAGTAGCATCCGCCCAGACGACGCGACCGTCGCGTCGGCGATCAGCGGCCCAGCGGAATGCCGGTGGACTGAATCCAGCCCATCCAGTGTGCGAACAGGATGAACAGGAACAGCGAGATCGACAGCCCCACGCGAGTTGCCAGCGACCACACCATCCGCTTGGTCCGGCCACGGTCGTGCATCATGAAATACAGCGCCGAGACCATGCTGGCAATGATCAGAACGAAGGCGACTGGAACGAGGATGTGCATGGAATCCACTGAAAATCGGGAGCGAGATCGAGCTTTGCGCAATGTGCGTACCATCCCGATTATGGCACCGCGGATTGAGCCGCGTCCCCTGCTGTGGAGCGCGCAATGAAGTTTCGTCTGGTGCCCGCGCTGCTGATCCTGGTCGTGATGATCGTCACGGCGAAACTGGGCTTCTGGCAACGCGATCGCGCGCTGCAGAAAGAGGCGCTCGAAGCGCAGATCACGCAATTCGAAACCGCGTCGCCGCAGACTGTCGGCGCGACGCCGATCGCGCTGAAAGAGATCGAGTTTCACCGGGTCCGCGCGCGCGGCCGGTTTATACCGGAGCAGGTCGTGTATCTGGACAATCGTCCTTATAACGATCAGCCGGGCTTTTATGTGGTGATGCCTTTTAAACTCGCGGACGGCGGTTACGTGCTGGTGAATCGTGGCTGGTTGCCGCGCAATATCAGCGAGCGCACGGAGATCGCGCCGTACGACACGCCGACGGGCGATATCGAGATCGAAGGCGTTGCGCGTGCCGATGCGACGCGCGCGTACGAACTGGGTCATGGCGGGTCGGCCGCGCATCAGCCGATCCGACAGAATCTCGACGTCGCCGCCTACGCCGCCGAAACCGGTTTGCCATTGCAGCCGTTCGTGATCCAGCAACTCGGCGACGACGGCGACAAGCTGGTGCGCGACTGGCCGAAGCCGGATAACGGCGTCGATCGCAACTACGGTTATATGTTCCAGTGGTGGGGCATGGGACTCGCGGCGCTGGCGTTCGGACTGTATGCCGCGCGGCGGGCCGCGAAAAAAGAACAGCCGGTTGACGCATAACGCGCACAAAGCACGTAACGCGCACGCAGCCGCACATTCATCGAATCCAGGAGGTCACGCAGTGTCGACGCAATCCACCCGACCGCCGCAGCCCGGCAAACCCGTAGCGTCCCGTCCCGGCGCCGAGCTGCCCGCGTCGAACGGCGCGCGACGGCCTCGCAAGCCGGGCTCATGGAAGCGCGGCCGCTGGATCCTGCTGCTGCTGGCGATCGTCTGCGGTGCGCCGATTGCCGTGTCGTATCTCGCGTACTACGTGATCAAACCGACCGGCGGCACCACCAGTTACGGCACGCTGGTCGCACCGCAGCGGCCGGTTCCGGACAACCTGGTCGTCACCGGCGAAGACGGCAAGCCGATGAAACTCAGCGCGTTGCGCGGCAAATGGCTGCTGATTTCCGTCGACGCCAGTGCGTGCGGCCAGCCGTGCGTGACGAAGCTGTATTTCATGCGCCAGGTGCGCGCGACGCAAGGCGCGGAGCGCGACCGCGTGCTCAACGTCTGGCTGCGTACCGATCCGTCGAACGTGCCGGATGTCGTCCAGAAGGCGTATCGGGACACCGACATGCTGATCGCCGATCCGGCCGCACTCGCCGCATGGCTTCCGGTCGAAGCCGGCACGCAGTTGAGCGACCACATCTTCATGGTCGATCCGAATGGGAACCTGATGATGCGTTTCCCGAAAGATCCGAACCCGACCAAGATCAAAGGAGATGTGACGAAGCTGCTGAAGTGGTCGAGCATCGGATAGGCTTCCGGCCAACGTCAGAATTTTCGCAACAAGGGTAAGAGAGATGTTCGTATTGGAACTGGGCCTGATCGGCTTGTGCATTGCACTGCTTCCGCTGTCTTACGTGTGGGTCAAGGCGGATGACAGCAAATTCCGCAAGCTGGTGTGGGTCACGACCTTCATGACGCTCGATCTGGTGATGTTCGGCGGTTTTACGCGGCTCACCGATTCGGGCCTCGGTTGTCCCGACTGGCCCGGTTGTTATGGCACGTCGTCGCCGTTTATCGCGCATGCGGCGATTTCCGCCGCGCATCAGTTGATGCCGACGGGACCGGTCAGCATGAGCAAGGCGTGGATCGAGATGATTCACCGCTATTTCGCGATGGCGATCGGCGTGTTGATCGTCGCGCAGACGATCATCGCGTGGGCTGCGCGGATTCGTCGCAGGCCGCTGCATGTGTCGCCGTGGTGGCCGACGTCGCTGCTGCTGCTGATTCTCGTGCAAGGCGCGTTCGGCGCATGGACCGTGACGCTCAAGCTGCAACCCGTGATCGTGACGACGCATCTGTTGCTCGGACTGGCACTGCTCGGCACGCTCGGCTGGCTGGGCGCGCGGCTGACGCCGTTTCCGGCTTTCGAGCCGGAAGTGGCGCGCTGGCGTGCGGCCGCGCTGGTGGGCCTGGCGCTGCTGGTCCTGCAGATCGCGTTGGGCGGTTGGGTGAGCACCAATTACGCGGTGTTAGCGTGCACTGACTTCCCGACCTGCAACGGCCAATGGATTCCGCCGATGGATTTCGCGCACGGTTTTCACCTGTGGCGCGCACTCGGCATGACCAGCGATGGCGACATCATCACGCAGGACGCACTGGTCGCGATCCATTGGACGCATCGGACGTTCGCGGTCGTGGTCGTCGCATATCTGATCTGGTTTGCGCTAAAAATGCGCAGATTTGAATCGCTCCGGCGGCCGGCCAACGGCGTTCTTGCGGTGGTCGTGATCCAGTTCATCACCGGTATGTCGAACATCGTGCTGCAGTGGCCGTTGCCGGTTGCCGTCGCCCACAACGGTGGCGCCGCCATCCTGTTATTGTTGCTCGTCATGCTAAACTTTCGAATCGCCTATAGCCGTCCCGGCCGCGCCGTCTTGCCTGCGCGCGACGCCGCGCCTGCCTGACCCCCATGGACAGCACAACTATCCCTCGTTCTCCCGGTAACCGGATTTCCCAATATATCGCGCTGACCAAGCCGCGCGTCACGCAACTGGCCGTATTTTGCGCGGTCATCGGCATGTTCCTCGCCACACCCGGCATGGTCCCGTGGACCGTGCTGATCGGCGGCACGGTCGGTATCTGGTTGCTGGCCGGCGCCGCATTCGCGATCAACTGCCTCGTCGAGCAAAAAGTCGATGCGCTGATGCGTCGTACCGCGTGGCGTCCGTCCGCGCGCGGCGAAATCACCACGTCGCAAATCCTGCTGTTTTCCGCGGTGCTCGGCGCGCTCGGCATGTGGACGCTCTACACGTTCACCAACGCGCTGACCATGTGGCTGACCATCGCCACGTTCGTCGGTTACGCGGTGATCTACACGCTGTTGCTGAAGCCGGCCACGCCGCAGAACATCGTGATCGGCGGCGCGTCGGGCGCGATGCCGCCGGCGCTCGGCTGGGCGGCTGTGACGGGTCATGTGCCCGGCGACGCGTGGATTCTCGTGCTGATCATCTTCGTATGGACGCCGCCGCATTTCTGGGCGCTTGCGTTGTATCGCCGTAAAGACTACGAGGCGTCGGGCTTGCCGATGCTGCCGAACACGCACGGCGAGGCGTACACGCGCCTGCATATCCTGCTGTACTCGGTGATCCTCTACGCGGTCACGATGATGCCGTTCATCTCCGGGATGAGCGGGCTCGTGTATCTGGTGGCGGCCGTGCTGCTCGGCGCCGTGTTCCTCGCGTATGCGTGGAAAATCTACCGCGAATATTCCGACACGCTCGCCCGGGCGATGTTTCGTTATTCGATCGTCTATCTGTCGCTGCTGTTTGCCGCGCTGCTGATCGACCACTACACGCGCGCCCTGATCGGCGTGTAAAAAAATGCTCACAAACAGGCTTGCGCGCGTCGCGCGCATCGCCCTGACGGCCTGCGCGCTCGGCGGCGCGGTGCTGATCTCGGGGTGCGGGAAGCAGTCGCCGTCGTTCACGAATCTGGACATCACCGGCAACACGCAATTCGCGAGCGATTTCGCGCTGCCGGACACGAACGGCAAGATCCGCACGATGGCGGATTACAAAGGCAAGGTCGTGGTGCTGTTTTTCGGCTACACGCATTGTCCGGACGTGTGTCCGACGACGATGGCCGAGTTGTCGCAAGCGCTGCAGGAACTCGGTCCGGATAACGCGAAACGCGTTCAGGTGCTGTTCGTCACGGTCGACCCGGAACGCGACACGCCGCAAATCCTCGCGCAGTACGCACCCGCCTTCAATCCGACCTTTATCGGTCTGCGCCCCGCCGACGAAGCCCAGCTGAAAAAGGTCACGAAGGATTTCCGCGTCTACTACGCGAAAGTGCCGGGCAAGACGCCCAACAGCTACACGATGGACCACACGGCCGCGAGCTACGTGTTCGATCCCGACGGCAAGCTGCGGCTGTTCGCCCGCGACGGGCAGGGCGCCGAACCGTGGGTCCACGACTTCAAACTGCTGTTCGACTGAGCGCCGTTCAAAGCGGCATCGGCAGATTCAGGCCCGGCGCCAGCCGGGTCGCCTTGAATTCCATCACCTCATATCGCACGAGATTCTGCTGGGCGAACGGATCGCTGGCGAGAATCGCGTCGAGCCGTTCGCGCTCGATCCGGATCGCGAGAATCACGCCGCCGTCGCGCGGCACTTTTGGTCCAGGCGCGCCCCGCGCATACCCATATGCGATCCCTGTATTTCACTTCGCGTCAGACGTATGAGACCATTTAAGGTCCAGTTGACGACACAGTCCGTCGCCAGCTTTTTATCGTCTGATACCGATCAGAAAAGCAAGAAAGCGAGAATCACATGCAGCGCAGAACTATCCTCAAAGCTCTTTCGGCAGTCGTCGCATCCGCAGCACTCGTCGCCAGCTTCGGCGCGCACGCCGACGACAAGGTCATCAAGGTCGGCACCGTCAGCGGTCCCGATGCGCAAGTCTGGGCCGTGGTCCAGAAAGTTGCGAAACGCGAAGGCCTGAACATCAAGGTCATCGAATTCAACGATTACGTGCAGCCGAACGCCGCGCTCGACGCCGGCGATCTCGACGCGAACAGCTTCCAGCATCAGCCGTATCTCGACAGCCAGGTCAAGCAACGCGGCTACAAGCTCGTCAGCGCCGGTCTGACATATATCTCGCCGCTCGGCATTTACTCGAAGAAACTGAAGTCGCTAAAAGACCTGCCGCAAGGCGCGAAGGTCGCTGTGCCGAACGATCCGTCGAATGAAAACCGTGCGCTGCTGCTGTTGCAATCGCAAGGCGTGATCAAGCTGAAGGCTGGCGCAGGCGCCAACGGCAACAACGCCACGCCGCTGGATGTCACCGACAATCCGAAGAAGGTGAAGCTGGTCGAACTCGACGCCGCGCAGATTCCGCGCTCGCTGGCCGACGTCGACGCCGCCGCGATCAACACGAACTACGCGCTGGCCGCGAACCTGCAGCCCACTAAAGACGCTATCGCGCTGGAAGACGTGCACAGCCCGTACGCGAACCTGATCGCCGTGCGCGCGCAGGACAAGGACAAGCCGTGGGTCAAGAAGCTGGTCGCCGCGTACCAGTCGGAAGACGTTCGCCAGTTCCTGAAAGACCAGTTCAAGGGATCGATGGTGCCTTCGTTCTGATCGAACGCCGGACGTCGATAAAAAACGCCGTGGCATGCCACGGCGTTTTTTTATCAGCAAGATTTGAAGCGCGACGTGTGCGTTACGCGTGCATCTCGCGTTCCCAGCTTTCGATCGCCAGATCGTGGCCGTAACGATGTTCCTCGACGCTCGCGGCCTGAGCGAAACCCGCGCGCGACGCCAGCCGCCGGGCTTCCAGCAAGACCGACGCGACCGGCATTTTCAGCGTCGCGTAGCCCGCGTCTTTCGCGAAGCGCACGCATTCGGCCACCAGCTTTTCACCGACGCCGAGCTTGCGCACTTCCGGCTCGACGTATAGCAACAGGATTTGCGCGTCGTTGCCGTCGGGCAAGGCTGTCAGCAGCGCCGAGCCGACCAGCGCGCCGTCCTGTTCCGCGATCCAGCAGGTTTCGCGCTGCGCGTCGCCGCGCTGCGCGAGGTCCGCGACCGTCTGCGCCAGCATGCCTTCGAACGATTGATCCCAGCCGTATTCGGCCGCAAAGAGTTGCGCCTGACGATGCACGATCCAGCCGTATTCGCCCGCCCGCGGCGCACGCAACGTGACGATGCTCGGCGACGCGCGCCGGTCGTCGAGCAGCCGCTCCACCAGCTTCATCGCGGCGATCAACTGCTCCTGCGCGCCCGGTTGAAGGCGTTCGAGCACGTTGCACACTTCTTCGGTGGCGGCGACGTCGAGCGGCGAGTACGCGTCGCGCCCCGAGTCTGTCAGCGAAATTAGCGATTGCCGCGCGTCGCTGTCGGACGGACGGCGTGAGATCAGTCCACGCCGCTCGAAGCTTGTCAGAAGACGGCTCAGATATCCGCTGTCCAGGCCGAGGTTGCGCGCCAGGGTCGCCGCCGTCTGCGTGCGTTCGCGCGACAGCTCCTGCAGCACGCGCACTTCCGTCAGCGAGAACGCGCTCTTGTGCAGATGTTCGTGCAGCGCGCCGATGTGCCGCGTGTAAAAGCGGTTGAAATGGCGGACGGCCTCTGCGTTCTGCCGGGCAACGGGATCGATCAACGCGACGCCTCCCAAAATTGTTTTATATAACCCGCCACTATATTTGATGGGCCGGTTTGCACAAGTAAAACCTACCGTCCACGCCGCCGCACTGGTACTAGACAGGTATCGACAATCCAGACCACTGTTCCCGAACTTGCATCGGCGGTTGCATACCAGTGGCACTTCGTCGACGTTCAGACTATCTTGAATACGGGTAAATCCTGATCTTCGATTTGTACCTCAAAGGCCCTCCAGAATTCGCTGAAAGGCCCAGCCATCAAGGCTTTGAGACGCCTTTCACCACCATAGAACCACTCCGTTGACTGGTATTATGGTGGTTATATAATGGGCTCTCAAATTATCCCAAGCCGTCCTCACTTAACGGTCGCCGGAGCCCCATGGAAACTCGCTGGTCCGCACTGATGCCTGACGCCCGCAACGTCACGCCGCTCTATCTGCAACTCGCACGTAACCTGGCCACGGCGATCCATTGCGGCGTGTGGTCGGCGGGCGAGGCGTTGCCGTCGGAGCGCACGTTGTCCGATTCGATCGGCGTATCGCGGATCACCGCGCGCAAGGCGATCGAGTTGCTGGTCGAACAGGGTTTGATCCGGCGCTCTCGTGGGGCGGGCAGTTTCATCACGCCGCGCGTCGAAGATCCGCTGTCGCGGCTCACCGGCTTCACGAAAAAGATGGAACAGCGCGGCTTTCGCCCGGATTCCGTGTGGCTCGAACGCGGCGAGCGCGCGGCGAACCGCGAGGAGATCGTTCATCTGGGCTTGTCGCCCGGCGCGACGGTGACGAGCTTGCGTCGCTTGCGGCGCGCCGACGGCATCGTGATGGCGGTCGAGCATTCCGCGTTGCCGGCGTCGATCGTCCCGGATCCGCAGGCGATCGGCGTGTCGCTCTACAGCTATCTGGAACAGCGCGGCATGGCCGTGGTACGCGCATTGCAGCATTTCAGGGCAGTGAACGCGAGCACCGAAATCGCTGCGCTGATGGACATCGAGCCGCGCGAAGCGCTGCTGATGATCACGCGGATCGGCTATAGCGCCGACCAGCGCGCGATCGAACTCACCGACACCTATTGCCGCGACGACTACTACGATTTCGTCGCCGAATTGCGCTGCTGATCGCGAGCCTGCGCTCGCGTCCGACGCGGCGTCCGTCGTCACATAAAAGATTCAGGCATCCCCAGAGAGACACATGCTGACCGGAAATATTCTCACCACCGATGGGTGGATTCACGGCACGCTCGAAGTCGAAAACGGCCGCATCACCGCGCTCGACGGTGACCGTGTCGATCCTGCCACCAACGACGCGCCGTACATCCTGCCCGGCTTCATCGATCTGCATGTGCACGGCGGCGGCGGCGCGGATGTGATGGAGGGCGGCGATGTGATCGAAACCATCACCCGCACGCACGCACGTTTCGGCACGACCAGCCTGCTCGCGACGACCATGACCGCGCCGCGCGACGAACTGATGACCGTCGTCGCGCAACTCGGCAATCTCGCGAAGACACGCACGCCGGGCGGCGCACGCGTGCTCGGCGTGCATCTCGAAGGGCCGTATATCAATCCCGGCAAACTCGGCGCGCAACCCGACGCGGCCGTGTCGGCGGTGCTCGACGAAGTGCTCACGTATCTGTCCATCGCGCCGATCCGCGTGGTCACGCTCGCGCCGGAAATCGCCGGTCATATGGACGTGATCTCGGAAATGGCGGCGCGCGGTGTGCGCGTGCAGCTCGGTCATTCGCTCGGCACGTACGACGACGCGGTCGCCGCGCTGAAACACGGCGCGTGCGGTTTCACGCATCTGTTCAACGCGATGTCGCCGCTGCATCACCGCAATCCCGGCCTCGTCGGCGCGGCGCTCGCGCATGCGGAATTCGCCGAAATCATTCCCGATCTGCTGCACGTCCATCCGGGCGCGATTCGCGCGGCATTGCGTGCGATTCCGCGTCTGTACGTCGTGACCGACAGCACGGCGGCCACCGGCATGCCGGACGGCGAATATCGCCTCGGCAGCCAGCACGTCACCAAGTGTCTGGGCGGCGTTCGCCTCGCCGACGGCACGCTCGCCGGCAGCACGCTGACGATGGATCAGGCGCTGCGCAATCTCGTCTCGATCGGCTTGCCGATCGCCGATGTATCAAACCGTATGTCGCGCTACGCCGCCGACTATCTCGGCCTCGAAGACCGTGGCCGCCTTGCGCGCGGCGCGTGGGCCGATGTCGTCGTGTTCGATCGTGAACTGGCGTTGAGCGCAACCTACGTCGAAGGAGAATCGATTGTCGAATATGCTTAAAGAAGCGTTGGCCTCGGCCGACGTCGTCGCGGCGCAACTCGCCGATTGTGCGCACATCGAAGCGCTGGCCCGCGTGTTGTCCGCGCAACCGCGCCACGTCGCGTTGACGGTCGCGCGCGGCAGCTCCGATCACGCGGCGAGTTATTTCGCCAGCCTGACGATGAGTCGGATCGGCGTGCCGGTCGCGTCGTTGCCGATGTCGGTCGCGACGTTGCAACAGGCGCCGCTGAAGGTCAGCGGACAGCTCGCGCTCGCGTTCTCCCAATCCGGCAAAAGCCCCGATCTGATCGGCACGATGGCCGCGCTGCGCGATGCCGGCGCGCTGACCGTCGCCGCCGTCAACGCACCCGATTCGCCGCTCGAACACGCATGCGAATGGCATCTGCCGCTCGTCGCCGGTCCGGAGATCAGCGTCGCCGCCACCAAGAGCTATATCGCGATGCTGTCGCTGTCGGCGTTGCTGGTCGCGCACTGGCAACAGGACAACGGCTTGCTCGCTGCACTCGAAACCTTGCCGTCGGCGCTGCGGCACGCGGGTTCGCTGGACTGGAGCCCGGCCGTCCAAGAACTGCGCGGCGTCGAGCGGATGATCGTGATCGGCCGCGGGCTGGGTCTTGCGATTGCGCAGGAAGCGGCGCTGAAGCTGAAGGAAACCTCGGGCATTCAGGCCGAGGCGTTTTCGAGCGCGGAAGTGCGGCACGGTCCGATGGAACTGATCGACCGCGACTATCCGCTGCTGGTTTTCGCGCCGCGCGGGCCCGAGCAGGCCGGTTTGCTGCAACTCGCGCGCGATATGCGGGCGCGCGGCGCTCGGGTGCTGCTCGCCGCGCCGTCGGACGTTGCAGAGGCCACGCTGCCGCTCGCCACCACCGATCATCCGGCGCTCGATCCGATTGCCGCGATCCTTTCCTTTTATGTGATGGCAGCGGGGCTCGCCGCCGCTCGCGGACGCAATCCCGATGCGCCCCGCCATCTGAATAAAGTCACCGAAACTCACTGAACGAGATGCAGATGCGACGTGTCGAGGAGTCCCGCCTGATGAGCCCGTCCCAAGGCCATATTGTTTTGCTCGCGCCATTGACCGGCCCGGTCGTGCCGCTCGCGAGCGTGCCCGACCCGGTGTTTTCGGGCGGCATGTTCGGCGATGGAATCGGTATCGATCCGCTCGCGGGCGTGCTGGTCGCGCCGTGCGACGGCACGCTCACGCATCTCGCGCGCACCGGTCACGCGCTGACCCTCGCGACGCCCGACGGCGCGGAAATCCTGCTGCACATCGGCATCGATACGGTCGAGCTGAACGGCAAGGGTTTTGCGCCGATGGTCGAGCAGGGCGCGCAAGTGCGTGCCGGCGACGTGCTGATCGAGTTCGATCAGGATCAGATCGCGTGTCACGCGCCGAGTCTGGTGTCGGTGATCGCGATCGCGAATTCCGACGCATTCGAGATTGTCGAGCGCGTGCAAGGCGGCACGGTCAAGGCTGGTGAAACGCCGCTGCTGGTGTTGCGCCCGCGTGCCGGTGCGGCGGCGCAAGCGTCGCGGGAATCCGTCAACGTCGAGGCGGAAGCGCGTCGCTCGGTGACGCTGGCGCATGCGGGCGGTCTGCACGCGCGTCCGGCGGCGCGCGTGCGCGAAGCCGCGCGCGGCTTCGAGGCGCGCGTCGAATTGCGCTACGAAGGACGCAAGTCGGCGGTCGAAAGCGTGGTCGGGTTGCTGGGACTCGGCGCGGGTCAGGGCACGGTGATCGAGATCGTCGCGATCGGTGCGCAGGCGGCGGACGCGGTCGAAGCCGTCGCGCTCGAACTGCTGCGCGAGGCGCACGGCGAAGCGGAAGAGAAACCGGCGCGTCGCGGTTCGCCCGCGCCGCAAGCTGTCGTGCGTACGGCGGGCGAGCCGCTGGCGGCGAACACGCTGGCCGGCGTGTGCGCCGCGCCCGGCGTCGCGGTCGGCACGCTGGTTCGTTGGGACGATGCGGATATCGATCCGCCCGAACTCGCGACGGCCACGTCGTCGGCGGAAAGCCGCGCGCTCGACAAGGCGCTGGCGAGCGTCGATGCCGAATTGAATACGACGGTTCGCGACGCGTCGCAACGCGGTGCGCACGGCGAGGCGGGCATTTTTGCGGTACATCGCGTGTTGCTCGAAGATCCGGCGCTGCTCGACGCGGCTCGCGATCTGATCAGCCTCGGCAAGAGCGCGGGCTTTGCGTGGCGCGAGTCGATTCGCGCGCAAATCGCCGTGCTCACGCAAATCGACGACGCGCTGCTGGCCGAACGCGCCGCGGATTTGCGCGACCTCGAAAAGCGCGTGTTGCGCGCGCTCGGTTATTCGAATGCGGCGGCGCGCGCGCTGCCGGAAGAAGCCGTGCTGGCCGCCGACGAATTCACGCCGTCCGATCTGTCCACGCTCGACCGGTCGCGCGTCACGGCGCTGGTGATGTCGCGAGGCGGCGCAACCTCGCACGCAGCGATTCTCGCGCGTCAGGCGGGCATTCCGGCGCTGGTCGCCGTGGGCGACGCGCTGCACGCAATCGCGGACGGCACGCAAGTCGTCGTGAACGCGACTAACGGCCGAATCGAATTCGCGCCGACGCAGCAGGACCTCGAACGTGCGCGCGGCGAACGCTCGCGGCTCGCCGGTATGGCCGAGGCCAATCTGCGCACGTCGCAGCAAGCCGCTGTGACGTCGGATGGACGCGCGATCGAAGTCGCCGCGAATATCGCCACGCTCGACGACGCGACGATCGCCGTCGACAACGGCGCCGACGCGATCGGTTTGTTGCGCACGGAACTGCTGTTTATTCACCGTCCGCAAGCGCCGAGCGTCGACGAGCATCGTCAGAGCTATCAGGCGATCGCCGATGCGCTGGGCGGACGCACCGCAATCATCCGCACGCTCGATGTCGGCGCGGACAAGGAAGTGGATTATCTGACGCTGCCGCCGGAGACCAATCCGGCGCTCGGCTTGCGCGGCATTCGCCTCGCGCAGGTGCGTCCGGATCTGCTCGACGACCAGTTGCGCGGGCTGCTCGCGGTGAAGCCGTTCGGCGCCGTGCGCATCCTGCTGCCGATGGTCACCGATGTGGCCGAACTGATTCATCTGCGCAAGCGTATCGACGAATTCGCGCGTGAAATGGGTCGCACGGAAAAGATCGAAGTGGGCGTGATGATCGAAGTGCCGTCGGCGGCACTGCTGGCCGATCAACTCGCGAAGCACGCCGATTTCCTGTCGATCGGCACCAACGATCTGACGCAATACACGCTCGCAATGGACCGTTGCCAACCCGATCTCGCCGCGCAATCCGACGGCCTGCATCCGGCCGTGCTGCGGCTGATTTCGGCCACGGTGCAAGGCGCGGAACGGCACGGCAAATGGGTCGGCGTATGCGGCGCACTGGCTGGCGATCCGCTTGCCGCGCCGTTGCTGATCGGCCTGGGTGTGACCGAACTGTCGGTCGATCCGGGTTCGGTGCCGGGCATCAAGGCGCGCGTGCGCAATCTCGATTATCAGCTGTGCCGTCAACGAGCCCAGGATGCGCTGGCGCTCGAATCGGCGCAGGCGGTAAGAGCGGCAAGCCGCGAAACCTGGCCGCTCGACTGAGCGCGGCCATCAGGTCATCGCGACGGTTCGCTCAACACAAACCTCACGCTACAACAACCAACGAGACGAAGGATTGGAGTCGACATGGATGGGAATCCGTTTGTAAAAATACAGGCGCTCGGCCGCGCGTTGATGCTGCCGATTGCCGTGCTGCCCGTTGCCGGGCTGCTGCTGCGCCTCGGCCAGCCCGATGTGTTCAACATCAAGATGATCGCCGACGCGGGCGGTGCGATTTTCGACAACCTGCCGCTGCTGTTCGCGATCGGCGTGGCGGTCGGCTTCGCGAAAGACAATAACGGCGTGGCGGCGCTGGCGGGCGCGATCGGCTATCTGATCGAAATCGCGGTGATGAAGGACATCAACGACAAGCTCAACATGGGCGTGCTGTCGGGGATCATCGCCGGGGTTGTCGCGGGCATGCTGTACAACCGCTACAAGGACATCAAGCTGCCCGATTACCTCGCGTTCTTCGGAGGGAAACGCTTCGTGCCGATTGTCACGGGCGTGGTCTGTCTGATACTCGGGATCGTGTTCGGCTACGTGTGGCAGCCGATCCAGGCCGTGATCGACATGGCTGGCCAATGGCTGACTACGGCCGGCGCGATCGGCGCGTTCGTGTTCGGCTTCCTGAACCGTCTGTTGCTGGTGACGGGCCTGCATCACATCCTGAATTCGCTTGCGTGGTTCGTGTTCGGCACGTTCACGCCGCCGGGCGGCGGCGCGGCGGTGACGGGCGATCTGCATCGCTTTTTCGCGGGCGATCCGACCGCAGGCACTTTCATGACCGGCTTCTTCCCGGTGATGATGTTCGGCCTGCCGGCCGCGTGCCTCGCGATGTTCCACGAGGCGCCGAAAGAGCGGCGAGCGGTGGTCGGCGGCCTGCTGTTTTCGATGGCGTTGACGTCGTTGCTGACGGGCGTGACCGAGCCGATCGAGTTCAGCTTCATGTTCCTCGCGCCGGTGCTGTACCTGATCCACGCGGTGTTGACGGGCTTGTCGCTGGCGATCTGCTCGGCGCTCGGCATTCACCTCGGCTTCACGTTTTCGGCGGGTGCGATCGATTACGTGCTGAATTACGGTCTGTCGAAAAACGGCTGGATGGCGATCCCGATCGGCATCGTCTATGCGGTCGTGTACTACGGGCTGTTCCGCTTCTTTATCCGCAAATTCAACATGGCGACACCGGGCCGCGAACCGGCGTCGGCCGATGCTGACGGCGCGCAAACGGCGGGCGGATTCGCGACGCCGGTGGCCGGTCTGGCAGCGGTCGGCGGTGTCGCGGGTGCGGCGGCGTCGCGGGCGGTGCGCTATATCGCGGCGCTTGGCGGCGCGGCAAACCTGACGACGGTGGATGCGTGCACGACGCGTTTGCGTCTGCAGGTGGTCGATTCGGCGAAGGTGTCGGAACCGGAACTGAAAACGATCGGCGCGCGCGGCGTGATCAAGCGCGGCATGACCGGCGTGCAGGTCATCATCGGACCGGAAGCGGACATGATCGCCGACGAAATCCGCGGCACCATCGCGCAAGGCGGCGCGACCCAGGCAGCGGTCGCGCCTGTGACGGCCGCAGCCCCGGCAGCGCCTCAACCGGCGACGGCGAGCGCAACCGCAACGTCCTCCACCGGCGCAGGTCCGCTCGATCCCGATCCGATCCGCTGGCTCGCGGTATTCGGCGGCGCGGGCAACGTGGCGTCGCTGAATGCGGTGGCCGCGACGCGTCTGCGCGTTGTCGTTCACGATGCGTCGGCGGTGGATCGCGCGCGTCTCGACTCGCTCGATGTCGCATGGGTGTCGCCGCAGACGTTCCATGTGGTCGTCGGTGAGTCGGCGCAGCGTTACGCGCAGCAGTTGTCGACGCGTCTCGCCACGCCCGGCGCGACGCCGGTGCCGGCTTGATTGCGTGACTCGCGCTCACGCTGGCTGACTGTGCGTTCGTCGGCGTGAAAAGTTAAAAGCCCGCCCTGAGCGATCAGGCGGGCTTTTTTCATGGCGCGGCGCACATCGCGCACCGGCCCGCGCAACCAGACGAAAAAAAGCCCCGCGATCTTTCGACAGCGGGGCTTTTTGCGTGTCATGCACCGGGGTTCGTGAAGACCCAACCGGCGCATGCCGCGATAGTTACGCGTATTCGTTCAACGCGCTGCGCATCTTTTTCATGGCGCTCGCTTCGATCTGACGAATGCGTTCGGCCGACACACCGAACTCGTCGGCGAGTTCGTGCAGCGTCGAGCCGCCCGAACCGTCGTCTTCGACCTGCAACCAGCGCGCCTCGATAATGCGGCGGCTGCGGGCGTCGAGCGCTTCCAGCGCGCTGGCGATACCGTCCGTTTGCAGGCGGTCGCGTTGACGCGCGGCCATCACGGCGGTCGGCTCGTTGTGCGAGTCGGCCAGATACGCGATCGGGGCGAAGGCTTCCTCACCGTCTTCCACCTGGCCTTCGAGCGCGATATCGCCGCCCGACAACCGGGTTTCCATTTCCGAGACTTCCTCGCGCTTCACGTTCAGCTCTTTCGCGAGGCCTTCCACCTCTTCAGGCGTGAACGCCTGAAAGCCCTGTTTGTGGCTGCGCAGATTGAAGAACAGCTTGCGCTGCGCCTTGGTGGTGGCGACCTTCACCATCCGCCAGTTGCGCAGGATGTACTCGTGAATCTCAGCCTTGATCCAGTGCATCGCGTACGACACCAGACGCACGTTCTGCTCCGGGTCGAAGCGCTTCACGGCCTTCATCAGACCAATGTTGCCTTCCTGGATCAAGTCGGCATGCGGCAAGCCGTAGCCGAGGTAATTACGGGCGATCGATACAACCAGCCGAAGGTGCGACAGCACCATGCGGCGCGCCGATTCAAGATTGGCCTGCTCACGGAATTCCGTCGCGAACTGGCGCTCTTCTGCGGGCGTCAGCATCGGGATCCGGTTCACGGCCTGAATGTACGCATCGATATTGCCCAACTGGCCGGGCAGCAGCGACGATTGCGAGAGCGCCAGTGCACCTGCCGAAGCGGCCTTAGCCGACGACGGGCTCAGAGTACTTCGAAGGGTCATTGCGTTGCTCACGTAGAAAACTCCTTTTTCGGAATCAGACAAAAGCTCAAATAGATAACGACTCCAGCGTGCGATGTTAGCACTCTGCATTTCCGAGTGCTAATACTTGGAGTCCACTTAGGGCTTTAAGTTCCCGTTTTCCTATCGGGTCCGGTGTTTCAATAGTATTGTACGCACGGGAAACTTAATCCTTTCTTAAGACGTAGAATTTACTTGGAAGCTACTAGAAAGGTCTCGGAATGACCAACTTTTGCTCGATTTGCAGCAAGTAATTGCAAAAAATATCCTTTTTCCATACAGTCTGTTACGCGAAGATTCTGTATCGAATTTAGAAGCAATCGTCGGAATTGTGTTCACGGATAGGGAACGACAACGGGTGCTCGATGGAAAAGAAAAAGAAATCCTGGCGCGTCGCGGCACTTGCCGCTGTCTTCGCTACCGCAACCTTGCCACTGCCGAGCGTCGCGCGCGCTGACCAGTTCGGCGTGCAGGTCGCGGGCGGCATGGCCGACCACCACGTCAACAAGCTCGATCTCGCCGCGGTTTGGGATCCGGGGCTGAACTGGTGGTACATCGGCGACTGGCATTTCACGGTGGTCGGCGAAGGGCACGTGTCCTGGTGGCACACCAGCGAAGGCAACGTCCACGAAAACATCGGCGAAGTCGGTTTGACGCCGGTGCTTCGCTTTATCAAGGGCTCGGGCTGGTTCCGTCCATATTTCGAAGCGGGTGTCGGCGTGCGCCTGCTGACGAGTCCGACCATCTCGACCAGCTACAAACTGTCCACCGCATTCCAGTTCGCCGATATGGTGGGCGTGGGCGCACAGTTCGGTTCGCATCAGCAATACCAGGCCGGTTACCGGTTCCAGCATCTTTCCAACGCCAGTATCAAAGAGCCGAATCCTGGTATAAATTTCAGCCAGCTATATTTGCAATATAACTTCTGACGACCGCGGCTGCCGTTGAGCTCGCCGGTGCAAGGGGGCTGAGCAATGGCGGCAAAAATCATCGAAGCGATCCGCGGCCTCGAGCGCGACCGCTTTCGGGCGATGGTCGACGGCAACGGTCCGCTGCTGGACTCGCTGATCTCCGAACACGTCAGCTACGTTCATACGAACGGCAAACGTGAGACGAAGCAGCAGTTCATCGACGGCATCGCGGCGGGACGGCGCCGGTATCGTCAGATCGAGATTCAGTCGCAAGACGTGCTGCCGGCCGGGCGTGAGACGTATATCGTCACGGGCCGCGCGCTGATCGAGATGGAAGCGAATAACGGCGCGTTGCTGTTCCCGATCGCCTACACCGCGATTCACGCGCAGGAAGACGGTCATTGGCGATTGCTCGCGTGGCAGGCGACCCGATGCGCGATCGAATAGCCGCCACAAACCGCACACGCCGGATCAACCCCAAAACGCACGCGTTCAACGCGTGCGTTGTCGTTTTCGGCGCTGCATTCAGCGCCGATCCATCAGATGGTCAGACGGTTTCGAGCGCGTCTTCGCGGGTATTTTCGGCGTCCGTTCCGACCGTCGATACCGCGTGCTGCGTGCCGTTCACGCTGTCGGTTTCCGGCCGACTCTCCACACGAATCACCGCGCCGTATTCGCACGAGCGGCCGATGTCCGCCGGATCGACCGGCAGATACGGCACTTGCCAGACCGCATCCGCGCGTTGCTGCGCGAAGCCTTTGCGGATCGCCGCCTGATGCTCGATCGACGGCGTGCTGAACGCGAGTTCACCCGCATACGGATGCCGCGGATGCACGGCAATCCGGTTGCACGATTCGACGACGCGACGCACCGCGTCCATGTCCGAAAAATCGAGACCGGGATCGATGCCTTGCGTGTACAGGTTCATCGCGAGCGTCACGAGATCGACATTGCCGGTGCGCTCGCCGTTGCCGAACAGACAGCCCTCGACGCGATCCGCACCCGCCAGCAACGCCATTTCGGCTGCGGCGACGGCCGTGCCGCGATCGTTATGCGGATGCACCGACAGTACGATGCAGTCGCGATATGCGAGATTGCGGTCCATCCATTCGATCTGATCCGCGAACACGTTCGGCGTGGCGGCCTCGACGGTTGCGGGCAGGTTCACGATCATCTTGTGGTCGCGCGTGGGACGCCAGGTTTGCACCACCGCGTCGCACACTTCGCGCGCGAACGTCAGCTCGGTCATGCTGAACGTCTCCGGCGAATACTGATAGATCCAGTCCGTGTCGGGCCGTTGCCGCGCGTGTTCCTTGATGATGCGCGTGCCTTCGACGGCGAGCGCCTTGATCTGATCGCGGTTCTGGTTGAACACGATCTTGCGGAACGACGGACACAGCGCGCTATACAGATGCACGATCGCGCGCGGCACGCCTTGCAACGCGTCGAACGTGCGCGCGATCAGGTCTTCACGCGACTGCACCAGCACTTCGATGGTGACGTCGTCGGGAATGCGTTTTTCGTCGATCAGCTTGCGAACGAAATCGAAGTCGGTCTGCGATGCCGACGGGAAACCGACTTCGATTTCCTTGAACCCGATCGCGACCAGCATCTCG
>NZ_JAPWKB010000011.1 GCF_028283785.1 Paraburkholderia sp.
CGCGTTTACACCGCTCACTCCGTAGCGAGTGGCGTTTATTCATTATCGGGTAGTGGACCGCGCACGATTTGAGTTGCCGCACCGTTTGCCTTGGTGACAAATGGTATGGACGCCTCCTCCCCGCGAGGGCTGCTGATCGAATGGTCGGGGCGCGACCAGGAAGGTGGGTTCTCGCAACCGACGGCCTCAGATGTGCCAGAGTGGAAGTTGGGCAACGTACCACTTGAGGAAGGAGAACCCAAATGAAGCTTACTCCGGTTGGTGTCGATATTGCGAAGCAGGTGTTCCAGGTCCACTGGGTTGATCCGCAAAACAGGCGAGGTCGTCAGCCGGCAGATCCGACGCGCCACGTTTCTGTCGCACTTTGCAAATCGCGCGCCGTGCCTGATCGGCATGGAAGCGTGTGGCGGTTCCCAGCACTGGGCGCGTCATCTGGAGCAGATGGGTCATCAGGTGAAGTTGATGCCGGGCCAGGCGGTCAAGGCGTTTGTGAGCGGTAACAAGATCGACGTGGCTGATGCACGGGCAATCTGGACCGCGGTACAGCAGTCGGGCGTGAGGTCCGTGACGGTCAAGACTGAATCGCAGCAGGCCGTGCTGGCATTGCACCTGATGCGCCAGCAACTGATCAGGTTTCGCACGATGCAGATCATTGGATTGCGTGGGCTGCTGACGGAATACGGTGAAGTGATGGCGTAAGGCCGCGCTGCGCTGAACTGGGCGATGGCTGATGTGCTGGCGCGCCTGGAGGCGCGTTTGCCCACGATGCTGGTGGACACGCTGCGTGAGCAGTGGCATGGGTTTGACGTTCTCGACGAGCAGATTGCGCGAATCGAACGCCGCAATTTCCGGACTGGATGAAGGAAGAGCGTGCCTGCCGGCAGATCGCCGACATTCCCGGCGTCGGGCTGCTGACAGCGACCGCTGCTGTGGCGACGATGGGCGACCCCAAAGCGTTTCATTCAGGACGTGAGTTTGCGGCCTGGCTGGGTCTGGTGCCCAGACAGACCGGCACCGGTGGCAGGATCAGACTGCATGATCAGCAAACGCGGTAATGTGTATCTGCGCACACTGCTGATCCACGGTGCACGATCGGTGCTCGCGCGCGTGAAAGAGCCGTGCCCGTGGATCGAGCAGTTGGGCCGGCGGCGCCTGTATAACGTGGTAATCGTTGCGTTGGCCAACCCAAGATGGCCCGAACGATTTGGGCGCTGCTGGCGCACGGGCGTACGTACGAGAAAGGCTATGTGAGTACGCGAGCGGCGTAAGCGCTGCAATGACTGAATAAACCGGTTTTGCAGGGGAGATGGGATGTCAGCGGTTGCGCAAGGTAATTGAGTGTGATGGCACACAGGTCAGACCGGGACTCACCAAACCTGAACTGCCTTGCGGGCTAACAGCCCGTGTGTCAAGTGAGGCGTGAGCCAGCGGATTCCATCGAGGCCAGCGGGTTCGACCTGCAACAAGGCCGGATATAAAGCCGCAGCCTTCCTGTCTACCAACACACACGAAATCCCTTGGCAAACGGGAGGCGTCCATATAAAGGCAGTCATTCGTTCCGGCTGTTCGCTCCGCGACAGCCGTTGGGCACAGCCCCGTCTTTATCTCTTGGCGCCATTCGCGCGCTGCACTCCGTTTGTCACAATACCCATTTTTCTGGCATGCGCCGGTCTGGTCGCGCGCGCAAAAATGAGCCTGTAAGCGATTTTGTGTCTGCGAGTCATATGATTGCCCGTAACGGGCCAAGGAGAGTCATATGGCAACGCGCAAGACGAGGAGCCGGTTCGATCCGGCGGTGCTGGACGAACTGCTCAAGGGGCAGGATCCGCAGACGGTCCTGCGTTCGCAGGGCCTGCTCGGCGAACTCAAGAAGGCGCTGGCCGAGCGCATGCTCAACGCCGAGATGGACGTGCATCTGGACCAGCCGCTCGAGCACGACGCGGGCAACCACCGCAACGGATCGAGCGCGAAGACCGTGCTCAGCGAGGACGGCCCGCTGGAGCTGGCGATTCCCCGCGATCGCCACGGCCGCTTTGATCCGGCGCTCATCGGCAAATACCAGCGCCGCTTTCCCGGCTTCGACCAGAAGATCATCGCGCTGTACGCGCGCGGCATGAGTACGCGCGATATCCAGGCCCACGTGGCCGAACTCTACGGCCTGGAGATCTCGCCCGAGCTGGTGTCGGCGGTCACCGACGCGGTGCTCGACGAGGTCCGGGCCTGGCAGGAGCGCCCGCTCGATCCGGTGTATGCGCTGGTCTATTTCGATGCGCTGCGCGTGAAGATCCGCGATGAGGGGCTGGTGCGCAACAAGGCCGTGTATCTGGCCATCGGCGTGAACTGTGAGGGCTACCGCGACGTGCTGGGCATCTGGATCGAGCACACCGAGGGCGCCCGGTTCTGGCTCAGGGTGATGAGCGAGCTGAAGGCGCGCGGCACGCGCGACATCCTGATCGCGGTGGTCGACGGGCTCAAGGGGTTTCCGGAGGCGATCGTGTCGGTGTTCCCGCAGACGGTGGTCCAGACCTGCATCGTGCACCTGCTGCGCAACTCGATGCAGTTCGCCACCTGGAAGGAGCGCGCCGCGCTGGCCGCCGCGCTCAGGCCGGTCTACACCGCAACGGGCGCCGAGGCGGCCGAACAGGAACTGGCGCGCTTCGAGGCCGGCGAGTGGGGCCAGCGCTACCGGGCGATCGTGCCGATGTGGCGACGGCAGTGGGAAGAGGTCGTGCCGTTCTTTGCGTTCACCGCGCCGGTGCGCACGCTGATCTACACGACCAACGCGATCGAGAGCCTGCACAGCCAGGTGCGCAAATCGATCCGCAACAAGGGCCACTTTCCATCCGACGAAGCCGCGCTCAAACTCATCTGGCTGAGCCTGCGCTACATCGTCGGCAAGTGGACCAACCGGCCCCTGTGCTGGAGCGCGGCGCGAACGGAGTTCGCCATCCAGTTTGAAGACCGCTTTACTGTCGGGCCATGAGTACCATGACTCGCACACAAAATTTCTGAAAGGCTCGCAAAAATTCCTGGCAACCCGGAACGTCGAAACCGTCGTGAAGGATGGGTGAATGCCGCGGCGCAAATCGGGCTTTGTGGAGGAGGCCGGAACCGTCGTGAAGGCACCCAAATCAGGTGGCGCAAACCGGGCTTTTAGCTGGGCGCGGAACCGTCGAAGAGGCGGCCAGGACGTGGCAAAAATGGGTTGTTGAAGTGGGCTACCGCCGCGAAGCGGGCGGGATGTGCGGGCGCGGACCACCGGGAAAAACGGACCGGCCACTCCAAACGTGCGCGGTCCACTACCCGAAAATTGATAGACGCCACTCGCTACGGAGTGGCGGTGTAAACGCGCTTTCTTTTGCCTACTTGTATATTGAGGACGTGGCGCTGACCTGATCAGTCTTCGTCACAGAGGCAGTCAGTTCGTTTCGCCTACAGGGTCTTCGAACCCGTAGAAAAGCCTGGAACGGCTGCCTCTTTCATCCCCTGAACCCGAACAGTTGACTGAGCTCAAAGCTCGAATTCACGCAAGTATGGGTGCCGCGATGACTATGCAAAACACGTCTTCTACCTTCCACGTCGGTATCGATGTCAGTGGCAAGTTCCTCGATATCGCCGTCCTCGAAACCGCTGAAACCTTCCGCGTCGATAACCAGCCCCACGCCATCGACGAACTCGTCGCGTGCATGCTCACGCTCGACCCCGCCCTGATCGTCATGGAAGCCACCGGCAAGCTCGAACTCGCCGTCCTGTCCGCCATGCTGATGGCCGGCCTGCCCGCCGTCGCAGTCAATCCCCGCAACGTTCGCGCCTTTGCCCACGCCACCGGCCAGCGCGCCAAGACCGACCGGATCGACTCGCTGCTCATCGCCCGCTACGCCCAGGCCGTCAAGCCGCCTGTGCGCCCCCCTCACCGACGGGCACACCCAGCAGTTGCAGGCCTTGCTGCTGCGACGCCTGCAACTGCTCGAGATGCTCAATGCCGAGGTAGCGCGCCTGCGACGCGCCCATCCCGCCACGCGCCCCAGTCTGCGCGAGAACATCAAGTGGCTCAGCCAGCAGGTCCATATCGCTGACCTCGATATCGGCGCCTTCGTGCGCGCCTGTCCCGCCTGGCAGGACAAGGAGGCCCTGCTGCGCTCCGTGCCCGGTGTCGGCCCGACCATCTCCGCCACGCTGCTCGCATTTCTGCCCGAACTGGGCTCGCTCGATAACCGCGAAATCGCTTCGCTCGCCGGACTCGCGCCGTTCAATTGCGACAGCGGCGCACGCAAGGGCAAACGCCGTATCGCGGGCGGGCGCATCGCCGTGCGACGCGTCCTCTACATGGCCTGCATCAGCGGCCAGCGGTGGAACGCCACCATCAAGGCGCTGAACACGCGCCTGCTCGCCGCCGGCAAACCCTTCAAGGTCGCCATCACCGCCTGCATGCGCCGTCTGCTCGTCATGCTCAATGCCATGGTGCGCGATTCCGCACCCTGGAATCCCATTGCCGCTTGACGTTCAATACAGTTGCTTTTCTTTGCGCGAGCAAAGAAAAGTAGGTGCGGTCCCGCACAGGGACGATCCAGGCAGACCAGCGTGAAACCGGGACAAGCGAGCCGATCCAGGCAGACCAGCGTGAAACCGGGACAAGCGAGCCGATCCAGACAGACCAGCGCGAAACCGGGACGACCGAGTCGACCCAGGCAAACCACCGCAAACCCGGGACGACCGAGCCGACCGAGGCAAACCACCAAACCCCACCCCCACCCCCATTCCTGTCATTTCCGCCATTTTCGCGCCATGCAGCGGTTGGCACC
Organism: Paraburkholderia sp.; assembly: GCF_028283785.1. Classification (GTDB taxonomy): domain Bacteria; phylum Pseudomonadota; class Gammaproteobacteria; order Burkholderiales; family Burkholderiaceae; genus Paraburkholderia. The sequence continues at coordinate 4,803 of NZ_JAPWKB010000011.1, forward strand.
CATCCACTAGCATAGACTCCGACAAGGGAACAAGCGCGCACCGCGCGGCCAGCTATCATCCGGCCGCCGCGTCAAGCCAAAGAAAACCCCGAGTCCTCGAGCCCCATCGCTTGAGTCAATAATCACACGAAACCAGGCGCCCCCGGCGCATCCTTTAGGCGCGTCTCAATGTGGATTGTCAACGTTGCGCTCAAGCGGCCATACACGTTCATCGTGATGGCAATCATGATCCTGCTGGCGACGCCGTTCGTTTTGCTCACCACGCCGGTCGACGTGCTCCCGGAAATCAATATTCCAGTGGTCAGCATCATCTGGAATTACACGGGCCTGTCCGCCGAGGATATGGCCAACCGCATCACGTCGGTCAACGAACGTAGCATCACCACGACGGTCAACGACATCGAGCACATCGAGTCGCAATCGCTCGCGGGCATCGCGATCATCAAGCTGTTCCTGCAACCCACCGCGAATATCCAGACCGCTATCGCCCAAACGGTCGCGGTCGAGCAGGCACAGCTCAGACAGATGCCGCCCGGTGCCACGCCGCCACTCGTGATCAGCTACTCGGCGTCGAGCATTCCCGTGATCCAGCTGGGCCTGTCCAGCCCCAAACTGTCCGAACAGGCACTCAACGACACGGCGCTCAACTTCCTGCGCCCGCAACTGGTCACGATTCCCGGCGCGTCGGTGCCGTATCCGTATGGCGGCAAGTCGCGTCTGATTTCCGTCGACCTCGACACCCGCGCGCTACTCGCAAAAGGACTGACGCCGTCGGATGTGGTCGGGGCGTTCAACGCGCAAAACCTGATCCTGCCAACCGGTACGGCCAAAATCGGATCGCGTGAATACACGATCGACATGAACGGCTCGCCGTCCACGCTCGAAGGTCTCAACGATATCCCCGTGCGCACGCTCAACGGCGCCACCACGTATTTGCGCGAAGTCGCACACGTGCGCGACGGCTTCTCGCCGCAGACCAATATCGTCAGGCAGAACGGCCGGCGCGGCGTGTTGATGTCGGTGCTTAAAAACGGCAGTGCTTCGACGCTCGCGATCGTCGATACGCTGCATAAGCTGCTGCCCAATGCGCGCGCTGCATTGCCTCCTGAACTGAGCATCACTGCGCTGTTCGATCAATCGGTATTCGTCAAGGCAGCGGTGCAGGGCGTGGTGCGCGAAGCATTGATCGCGGCGGCGCTGACCGCGGCGATGATCCTGCTGTTCCTCGGCAACTGGCGCAGTACCTGCATCATCGCAGTGTCGATTCCGCTGTCGATCCTCACGTCGCTGATCGCGCTGCACGCGCTCGGCCAGACCATCAACATCATGACGCTCGGCGGCCTCGCGCTCGCGGTCGGGATTCTCGTCGACGATGCGACGGTGACGATCGAAAACATCGAGCGGCACCTGCATATGGGCACGAATCTGCACGACGCGATCCTCGAAGGCGCGGGTGAAATCGCAGTTCCGGCGCTGGTGTCGACGCTGTGTATCTGTATCGTGTTCGTGCCGATGTTCTTCCTCACGGGCGTCGCGCGCTTTCTGTTCGTGCCGCTGGCCGAAGCGGTGGTGTTCGCGATGCTGGCGTCGTACGTGCTTTCCAGAACCCTGGTGCCGACGCTCGCAATGCTGTTGATGGGACACGCGCATCAACCGAAAGAAGGCGCGAAGCCGAATCTGTTCATGCGTCTCTACCGTCGTTTCGACCGCGGTTTCGAACGCATGCGCGGCGGATACATCGTGATCCTGAGCAGTCTGCTGGTGCGGCGCCGGATGTTCGCGAGCTTGTTTCTCGGCTTCTGCGTCGTGTCGATGGCGCTGGTTTTCGCGCTCGGCGAAGACTTCTTTCCGAGCGTCGATGCGGGCAATATCCGCCTGCACATGCGGGCGCCGACCGGCACGCGCATCGAAGAAACCGCGCGTCTCGCCGACGAAGTCGAGAAGGTGGTTCGAGAAGTCGTGCCCGAGCACGAACTCGGCACGATCCTCGATAACCTCGGCTTGCCGTACAGCGGTATCAATCTGTCGTATAGCAACTCGGGCACGATCGGTACGCTCGACGGCGAGATCCAGATTGCACTGAACGAAGACCATAAACCGACGGCCATGTACGTCGACAAGTTGCGGGCGTTGTTGCCGCAACGTTTCCCGGGCGTCGAATTCTTCTTCCAGCCGGCCGATATCGTCACGCAGATTCTCAACTTCGGTTTGCCCGCGGCGGTCGATGTGCAGATCGCCGGTGCGGACCAGCAAGGCAATTTCGATGTCGCGCGCAAACTGATGAAACAAGTGCGGCAGATTCCCGGCACCGTGGATACGCATATCCAGCAAAAACTCGACTCGCCCGCACTGAATCTGCAGATGGACCGCACGCGTTTGCAGCAATTGAATCTGAGTGCGAGCAACGTCGCGCAGAACCTGCTGATTTCACTGTCGGGCAGTTCGCAGACCTCGCCGGGGTTCTGGTTCAATAACCGCAACGGCGTCGAATACCAGGTCGGCGTGCAGACGCCGCAATACCAGATGTCGTCGATCGACGACCTGCTGCGCACGCCGGTGTCGAGCGCGGGCAGCACGGGGCCGACGCAACTCCTCGGCAACCTGGTCCAGGTCACGCCCAAGGCAAAATTCGCGGTGGTCACGCATTACGCAATCCGTCCGGTGATCGACGTGTACGTGAGCGTCGAGCGGCGCGATCTCGGCAGCGTGGCGGATCAGGTCGACAAGCTGGTGCAGCAGGCGCGCGCCACCTTGCCGCGCGGCAGCACGATCACCGTGCGCGGTCAGGTGCAAACCATGCGCAGTTCGTATTTCGGGCTGGGCGTCGGTGTCGCGATGGCAATCGTGCTGGTGTATCTGCTGATCGTCGTGAACTTCCAGTCGTGGGTCGATCCGCTGATCATCATCAGCGCATTGCCGGCCGCGCTCGCGGGCATCGTCTGGATGCTGTTCCTGACCGGCACGCATCTGAGCGTCCCCGCGTTGACCGGCGCGATCATGACGATGGGCGTCGCGACCGCGAACAGTATCCTGATGGTGGCGTTCGCACGTCAGCGGCTGATGGCGGGCGCACCGCCGCTCACGGCCGCGCTCGAAGCGGGCGCGAGCCGGATTCGCCCGGTGTTGATGACCGCGTTTGCGATGATCATCGGCATGATTCCGATGGCGCTCGGTCTCGGCGAAGGCGCCGAACAGAACGCGCCGCTGGGCCGCGCGGTGATCGGCGGCCTGCTGTTCGCGACCGTTTCCACACTGTTTTTCGTGCCGCTGGTGTTCGCAGGCATTCACAGTCGTCTTGCACGGCGCCACGCGCGCAAACAAGATGGCGATCGCGGCGAACCCGCTCAAAAAAGTTAAACGATGGCTGAATGAAATGACTGAGAAAACCCATGCTTCGCTAGCCATTCCCACGCGCGAGAACGACGAAGACCACGCGTTGCCGCCGCGTAATCGCGAGTGGCGACGCGCGAAGATCGCGATCGTCGTGGTGCTGATCCTGCTCGCGCTCGGCGCATTGCGCACTGTAATTTCGAACGTGTTCCAGAACCGTTCGGTCGCGGCAACGACGAAGCAGAACGCGCAGCAATACGTGACGGTCGTGACGCCGGTGCAAGGCAAGGCAAGTGGCAAGACGCTGTTGCCGGCGACGTTGCGCGGCTTCGTCGAGTCGCCGATCTATGCGCGCGCAACCGGTTATCTGCTGCACTGGTACGTCGATATCGGCGGGCGCGTGCAAAAGGGCCAGCTGCTCGCGGATCTGGATACGCCCGAGATCGATCAAGAGCTTGCACAGGCGGTTGCGCAGCGCGATCAGATCAATGCAAGCCTGGGTCTCGCGAAATCGTCTCTGGACCGCTGGAAACAGTTGCGTCAGCGCGATGCGGTGTCGCAACAGGAACTCGACGAACGGCAAAGCACATACAACCAGGGCGTCGCGAATCTCGCCGCGTCGGATGCGAACGTCAAGCGTTTGCGTCAGCTCGAATCCTTCAAACGGATCGTTGCGCCGTTCGCCGGCGTGGTTACGCAACGCAATGTCGACGTGGGCGACCTGATCGACGCGGGCAGCGGCGCGAGCCGCGCGCTGTTCGCGCTTGCGCAGTCGGACCCGTTGCGCGTGTTTATCCAGCTGCCGCAAGCGTACGCGCAGAACGTGACGGTCGGTCAGCAGGTCGCGATCACGCAGGCGGAATTGCCGGGGCAGACGTTCAACGGCACGATTGCGAATATTTCCGGCGCGATCGACGTGCCGACCCGCTCGCTGCAAGTCGAGGTCAGGTTGCCGAATCCGGACGGCACGCTGCGTCCCGGCGCTTACGTGCAGGTCGCGTTGCCCGCGCCCGAGCATGCACGGCTGACGGTGCCGGGCAATGCGCTGCTGTTTCGCAAGGAAGGACCGCAAGTGGCTGTCGTCGACGACAAGGGTGCGGTCAGGCTGCGTCCAATCGTGATCGCGCGCGATATGGGTCAGACGCTCGAACTCGAAAGCGGCATCGACGCGACGGATCGCGTGATCATCAACCCGAGCGATTCCATCGCGGACGGCGATCACGTGCAGATCGCGAAGCCGGACAAGGATGCGTCGAAAGGCGGCGGCAAGGAACCGGCCAAAGACGCCGCCGATGACAAGGAGGCGTCGTGAAGCGGTCTGATTTCGCGCGGCGGAAATCTGGCGGCGTCGCGGCGCTGACGCTGGCAGGTGGCGCGCTGTGTCTGTCCGCGTGCACGGTCGGGCCGGACTACAAACAGCCGCAAGCCGATACGCCGCCGGCATGGCAAACCGATTCGTACTGGCGTGTCGCCGAGCCGTCGCATGCGCCGCTTGCGCCGAACTGGTGGCTCGCGTTCAACGACGCTACGCTGAACACGCTCGAAAGTCAGGCGCTCGCGCAGAATCAGACGCTGGTCGCGGCAAGCGCGCACTATGCGCAGGCGCGTGCGACGCTGGCGAATACGTCGGCGCAGCGTTTGCCGGAAGTAGATCTCAACGGCGCGGCGTCGCGCTTCAAGATTTCGAAGAACCGCCCGGTGACGAACTACTCGACGCCGAGTCAGACGACGGTGCAGAACAATCTTCAGATCGGGCCGTCGATCTCGTACGACACCGATCTATTCGGCCGTATACGTCGTGAAGTGGAGGGCGCGGAGGCATCGGCGGAGCAGTCGGGCGACGATCTCGCGAACGCGCGTCTCGTGCTCACCACCGATCTCGCCACCGACTATTTCTCGCTGCGCGAACTCGATGCGGAAATCGATGTGCTGAACCGCTCGGTGCAACTGCAACAGAAAGCACTCGACTACGTGAGCGCCGAGCACGATCTCGGTTCGGTTTCCGGACTCGATGTACTCGAACAGAAATCGCAACTCGACGCGACACGCGTGCAGGCGCAGTTGCTGTTGCGCCAGCGGGCGCAATACGAGCATGCGATCGCCGCGTTGGTGGGCGTGCCCGCGCCGCAATTCTCGGTTGCGGCGAAAGTGCTAGATGCGAGCGTGCCGCCGATCCCGCTGGGCTTGCCGAGCGATCTGCTGCAACGTCGCCCCGATATCGCGTCGGCCGAGCGGGCGATGGCGGCGGCGAATGCGCAGATCGGCGTTGCCAAGGCCGCGTTTTTTCCGAGCCTGACGCTGACGCCGAGTATCGGTTGGGAAAGCACGTCGTTCGCGAGTCTGTTGAGCGCGCCGAGCCTGATGTGGACCTTGGGCGCGGCAGTCGGTCAGGTCGTGTTCGACGGCGGACGGCGCGCGGCAAATGTCAAATACGCGAGCGCGGGCTATCAGGCGGCCGAAGCGAACTACCGGCAAACCGTGCTGACGGCGTTCCAGCAGGTGCAGGACGGCGTGACGGGTCTGTCGGTGCTCGACGGTGCGGCGAAGGAGTCGCACGATGCGGTGGTCGACGCGCAGCATCTGCTGTCGCTCGCGAACGACCGCTATTCCGGCGGTCTGGTCGCGTATCTGGATGTGATCAACGCACAGCAGTCGATGTTGACCAGCGAGCGCCAGGACGTGCAGATTCGCGGTCAGCAGATGACATTGTCGGTGTCGTTGGTGAAGGCGCTCGGCGGCGGCTGGGATGTTGCTGCGCCGGCCGAACCGCAGACCGCGCAGCAGGGCGGCGCGCATGCAGATTGATATGACAGGGCAATACGAGGCGTTTCATATAATGTCGGTACAGGAGAGACGCGAATGAAATTGCTGATCGTTGAAGACGAACACAAAGTGGTCGACTATCTGCGTTCCGGATTGACCGAGCAGGGTTGGGTGGTCGATGTCGCGCTCGACGGCGAAGAAGGCATGCATCTCGCAACCGAATTCGATTACGACGTGATCGTGCTGGATGTGATGCTGCCCAAGCGCGATGGGTTCAGCGTGCTGAAAGCGCTGCGGATGCGCAAGTCCACGCCGGTCATCATGCTGACCGCGCGCGATCATGTGAACGATCGCGTGCGCGGTTTGCGCGAAGGCGCAGACGATTACCTGACCAAACCGTTTTCGTTTCTGGAACTCGTCGAGCGGTTGCATGCACTCGCGCGTCGCACGCGCTCGCAGGAATCGACGCTGATTTCGGTCGGCGATCTGTTCGTCGATCTGATCGGGCGGCGTGCGTCGCGCGACGGCGTGCGCCTCGATCTGACCGCGAAAGAATTTCAGCTTTTGAGTGTTCTAGCCCGTCGGCAAGGGGATATTCTGTCGAAAACGGCGATCACCGAAATGGTATGGGACGTCAATTTCGACAGCCATACGAACGTCGTGGAAACCGCCATCAAGCGCCTGCGCGCGAAGCTCGATGGCCCGTTTCCGACCAAGTTGCTGCATACGGTGCGCGGCATGGGCTACGTACTCGAAGTGCGCGAAGAAGCTGAATTGCCATGAATACGTCCGCTGCGTCGCCAGATTTCTACACGTCGAACCGCTCGATCGCGCGGCGCCTCGCGCTGATGTTCGCGCTGGTCGCGCTGTGCATGTTCACGCTGATCGGCACGGGTTTATTCGTCGTGCTGCGCACGCAGCTCGAGCGCCACTTGCGCGAGTCGCTCGATGACCGGATGGAAATTGCCCGCATCATCGTTTATCACGGCGTCACGCCGGAAAAATGGAAGATGGCGCGCGAAAAGCTCACCGACATGACGCCGCGCGACAACACCACGCTGTTTTCGGTCTGGAGCGATACGCCGTTGTTCCACTACGGCACGCCGCTGCAAGGCGAAGTCGTCGATAGCTGGCCGGGCGGCTATTCGCGCATCCAGCCGTCCAACGGGACCGACGACATGCTGACCGCCACGCAGACCATCCCGGCATACGGCATGCGTCCGCCCGTCCATCTGCAGGTGTGCGCGAGCTACCTGACGAACCTGCGCACGCTGCGCGTGTTCGGCTTTGCGCTGGCGGCGCTGTCCGCATTGGGCAGTCTTGCGGTGCTCTGGCTCAGTTACGGCGTCACGCGTCTCGGCCTCGCGCCGTTGACGCGGCTTACGCGAGATGCGGCTGAGGTCAGGCCGAACAATCGCTCGCAACGGCTGAATACCGCTTCGTTGCCGCTCGAACTGAACGAGCTGGCGCATTCGTTCAATGGCGCGCTCGAACGGCTCGACTGCGCGTATGGGCGGCTCGAATCGTTCAATGCGGACGTCGCGCACGAGTTGCGCACGCCGGTCACGATCCTGATCGGGCAGACGGAAGTTGCGTTGACGCGCAGCGATCGCTCGGTGGACGATTTGCGCCATACGCTGCAATCGAACCTCGAAGAATACGAGCGGATGCGCGCGATCATCAACGACATGCTGTTCCTCGCGCGTGCCGATCAGGGCGAACGCGCGACGGGTCTGGTCGAAGTGTCGCTGGCGGCGGAAGTGGCGCGCACGCTCGAATTCCTCGAAATTCCGTTCGACGAAGCACGCGTGCGCGCGGTCTCGCACGGCGACGCGATTGCGCTGGTGAACCGCTCGCTGTTCGGGCGCGCCTGCACGAACCTGCTGATGAACGCGATCCAGCATTGCGGACGCGGCGATACGGTCACGGTGTCGATCACGCGTGAGCACGATCAGGTGCGCATCGCGGTCGCGAATCCGGGCGATCCGATCGAATCGTCGGTGCTAGCGCATCTGTTCGACCGTTTTTATCGAGCCGAAGTGTCGCGCACCAATAGTCGCGAAAATCACGGGCTCGGGCTGGCCATCGTCAAGGCGATTGCCGAGATGCATCGCGGCACGGTGTCGGTGCGAAGCGACGCGGGCGTCAACACGTTCTCGTTTTCGGTCGCTGCGTTGAGCGCGGGCGACCTCGCGGTACGCGAAGCCGGTGCGGCTGCGAACGCGCAAGCCGCCGCGAAAGCGGCATCGGGCATGGGCGCGGCCACCGCCGGACCGCGCGTCTGAATGCATGCATGCGCGTGACGCATGCATGCATCAGGTATCGCGCGATGCATGCGCTGCGCGCATGCGAGCATGGCGCTCAGTCGTCGTCTTCCTGCTGGAACAGATCGGCGCAGATCGACGCGCCTTCTTCGGTCAAATGCGCGGTGCCCGTGCCTTCCTCGGTATAGGTGGTTTCGACGAGGCCGTTTCCGTCGAGCGCGGTCAACTGGCGTCGCAGCGCACTCATCGTCAATCCCGACTGTTTGGACAGCTTCGCCAGCGACCACGCACGCCCCGGCGTCTCCCGCTGCGCACGCCATAGTTGCGTGAGCACGGCGATCATCGCCGGATCGACGCCGTCCATGTCGTCGTCCGCATCGTCGTTGAGGTCGTGGTTCGGGGTGCCGTTCGTGCCATCGCTCATGTCTGTCTCCGTTTTTGGTCTGGTCGTGTTGCGTCAAGCCATGCGCGCGACGAGTTCACCGAGCGTCTTCAACGCGTTTTCCGTTTGCGCGGTCCACGGATAACTGTAGTTGAGGCGGATGTAATGGTGAAACGCATTGCGCGTCGAGAACATATAACCGGGGCCGATCGTGATGCCGCGCGCGAGCGCTGCCTGATAAAGCCGCATCGAATCGACGTTTTCAGGCAGTTCGACCCACAGCACATAGCCGCCTTGCGGCGCCGAGGTGCGCGTGCCGCTGGGAAAAAAGCGCTGCACCATCGCGGTCATCAGTCGCGCCTGCTGACGATAAACCTTGCGGACGTGTCGCAGATGCCGGTCGTAGCCATCTTGCCGCAGATAGTCGGCGACCGCGACCTGCGGCACCGACGGCGTGGTCAGGGTGTTCAGGAACTTGAGTTTTTCGACCTGCTCGCGATAGCGGCCTGGCATCGCCCAGCCGATCCGGTACGACGCCGTCAGGCTTTTCGAAAACGACGCGCAATGCAGCACCAGCCCTTTGGTGTCGTAGTTCTTCAGCGTCGTCGGGCGGCTGTCGCCGAAATACAGCTCGTGATAGACGTCGTTTTCAATGGCCGGAATCTCGTGCGCCGCGAGTAGCTCGACGAGGCGCTTCTTGTTCGCGTCCGGCATCTGGAAACCGAGCGGATTCTGGAAATTCGGCATCACCATGCACGCGGCGATTTTCTGCTTGCCGATCAGCGCTTCGAGCGCGTCGATATCGATTCCGTCAACGGGATGGGTCGGCACTTCGAGCGCGCGCATGCCCATCCGTTCGATCGCGTGCAGCATCGCGTAGTAGGTCGGCGACTCGACGGCCACGGTGTCGCCCGGCTTTGCAATGGCCTGCAAGCTCAGGTTGATCGCCTCGGTCGCGCCGACCGTGATGATGATGTCGTCGGGATCGACCGGCACGCCGTTCTCCGCGTAACGTCGCGCAATTTGCCGGATCAGCTCGGGATTGCCGGGCGGCAGGTCGTCGATCAGGTTCCAGCTGGTATGGCGGCGCGCAATCGCGTTCGCATACTGGTTGATGCGCCGCCACGGAAACAGCGTCGGGTCGGGATACGGCGAGCCGAGCGGCATCGCGGCGTTGGTGCGGATGCTGCGCAGTGTAGACAGCACCAGCCGGCTCACGTCCACCTCGGAGGCCACGACCGGAACCGGCCCGGTGTGATCGCGCGTCGCGTCGGTGCGCGCCTGTTCGCGGACGAAATAGCCGGATTGCGGCCGCGTTTCGACGATGCCCCGGCTTTCGAGCAGCCCATACGCGTGCAGCACGGTCTTGATGCTGACGCCGTACTGCTGGCTCGCCTGCCTGACCGACGGAATCCGCTCGCCGGCCGCAAATACGCCGCGCCGGACGGCGGCGTCGATGTCATCGGCAATTTTTTCGTAAAGCTTCACGCGGGTGTGTCGATAAGTAGCGAGGGGCACAGCCAGAGTGTATGACACAAATCAAAACTGTATCCCTCGAATTTCCCGTTTTCTGTGTGCCGCACCCGTTTTGGAACACAGTACGCTTGCGTCATCGGCGCAAACGCCCGCTAATCTGCCTGAAGGCCATGAAGAAATCCGACGCTCGTATCGAACCGTATACCCACCCGGCCGCTGGCTGGGGCGCGCTGAAGTACGTGGCGCTGAACCTGCTGAAAGAGAAAGTGTCGGGTGGCAATTACCGCACGCTGCTCGCCCAGAACCAGCCGGACGGCTTCGACTGCCCGGGTTGCGCGTGGCCGGACCGCGAACACGGCTCGACCTTCGAATTCTGCGAAAACGGCGTGAAGGCGGTGGCCGCCGAGGCGACCAGCAAGCGCGTGACGCAGTCGTTCTTCGAGACGTACACGGTCACGGAGCTGATGGCGCAGTCGGATTTCGAGCTGGAACAGCACGGTCGTCTGACCGATCCGATGGTCTATTCGGCGGAAAGCGACCGCTATGTTCCCATTAGCTGGGACGACGCGTTCCAGCTGATGGCGCGTCATCTGAAGGCGCTCGACGATCCGAACCGCGCCGCGTTCTACACGTCCGGGCGCGCGAGCAACGAAGCCGCGTTTCTGTATCAGCTGTTCGTGCGGATGTACGGCACCAACAACTTCCCCGACTGTTCGAACATGTGTCACGAGGCAACCAGCCGCGGCCTGCCGGGAACGGTCGGAATCGGCAAGGGAACGGTCACGCTGGACGATTTCGAGCACGCGGACACGCTGCTGATCTTCGGTCAGAACCCGGCGACGAATCACCCGCGGATGCTCGGCGAACTGCGCGAATGCGCGAAGCGCGGCGCGACCATCGTGTCGATCAATCCGCTGAAGGAACGCGGTCTCGAACGTTTTGCCAGCCCGCAACACCCGGTCGAAATGATCACGATGGGCAGCACGAAGATCAGCTCGGTGTTCGTGCGTCCGAAGATCGGCGGCGACTTCGCGCTGATCAAGGGCGTCGCGAAACGCGTGATCGAACTGGACGACGAAGCGGTCCGCAACGGCACGGAGCGTGTGCTCGACGTGGCGTTTATCGACGAACACACGGTCGGTTTCGACGCGTTCGCGGCCGATCTGCGCGCCGAAAGCTGGGATGCGGTGGTCGAGGAATCGGGCGTGCCGATCGACGAAGTGCTGAATCTCGCGGACATCTATATCAAGGGCCGCGCGGTGATTTCGACGTGGGGCATGGGCATCACGCAGCACAAGAACTCGGTGCCGACGGTGCAACTGCTGTCGAACATGATGATGATGCGCGGCAATATCGGCCGGCGCGGTGCGGGTCTGTGCCCGGTGCGCGGCCATTCGAACGTGCAGGGCGACCGCACCGTGGGTATCGAGGAAAAGCCGACCCAGGCGTTTCTCGACCGTCTGGGCGCAGTCTACGATTTCGAACCGCCGCGCGAACACGGCTACGACGTGGTCGAATCGATCCACGCGATGCTCGAAGGTCGTGTGAAGGTATTTATCGGTCTGGGCGGCAATTTTTCGATCGCGACGCCGGACACGCCGCGCACATGGGCGGCGATGCGTTCGTGCGACCTGACCGTGCACATCACCACCAAGCTGAACCGCAGCCACCTGATTCACGGCCGCGACGCGCTGATCCTGCCGACTCTCGGCCGTACGGAAATCGATCTGCAGAACGGCGTTGCGCAAGGCGTCAGCGTCGAGGATTCGATGAGCATGGTGCATATCTCGTACGGGATGAACAAGCCCGCATCGCAGAACCTGCTGTCGGAAATCGCGATCGTCGGGCGCATGGCCGAAGCCACGCTCGGTAGCGAGAAAGTGGACTGGATGGCGCACGTCAACGATTACGCGATGATCCGCGACGGCATCGCGAAAGTGATCGACGGTTTCGGCGATTACAACGAGCGTCTGAAGACGCCGGGCGGCTTCCATCTGGGCGTCGCATCGCGTGACCGCGTGTGGAAAACGCCGAGCCAGAAGGCACAGTTCGTCGTGCACGCGATTTCGTTCGATACGCCGATCCATCGTGCACGCGCGCTGCATGGCGAGCGTCTGATGACCTTGATGACGACGCGTTCGCACGATCAGTACAACACGACGATCTACGCGCTGGACGACCGCTATCGCGGTGTGTACGGACAGCGTCGCGTGCTGTTCGCGAACATCGACGACATGAAGATGCTCGGCTTCGAACCGGGCCAGCTGGTCGATATCGAAAGCGTCTGCGAAGACGGCATCGAGCGTCGCGTGGACGGTTTCCTGCTGGTCGAATACGACATTCCGCGCGGCTGTCTGGGTGCGTATTACCCGGAAACGAATCCGCTGGTGCCGCTGTCGTCGGTTGCCGACGGCGCGGGCACGCCGACGTCGAAGTCGATTCCCGTGCTGTTGATCGCATCGACGATGACGGCGCAAGAGGCGTTGGCCGCCTGATACTTTCTTTGCCTTACCAAGACTAAAAATCGGTGCGGGTTGTGTCGATAGCGCAGAAAGACTATTCAAAAGGGTTTTGTCGATGCGCCGCCTCCTGACCGTGTTGCTGATGATCTGTCTTCCGGCATTTGACGGATGCTCGTCGACGACCACGACGAGTTTTCTGGCTGGCACGTTGCTGGGCGTAGCGATTGGCGTTAACGCTACGCCTTGCTCGTTGTGCCGTTGATTTTGACGGCGGGTAAGAAAGAAGGGGGATAGGGCTATGCAGATCAGTAACGGCGGATCGTCGCCGGCCTATGACCGGAGTGCCGTGGTGAAAACCGCGGCATCGGACAAGGACGACGGATCGACGGTTGCCGCGTCTTCGGGGAAGAGCGATGGCGTCACGCAGGACGACGCAGTCAGCATCTCCTCCGCGGGTGCGGCAGCCGCAGCGCAATCGCAGTCGCAATCGCAGTCGCAACCGGTTGGCAATACGAGTGCGGCAGCGGGTTCCACCGCATCCACCAGTAACACGGATGGTACGGACAGTTCGGGCGATACCGCCACGGACGGGAGTGCGGACGCGAGCGCTGATGCAAGCGCGACCGCGACCGCCGGTGGCGCGGTGAAGTCGTTTGCGTATGGGTCGCTGGGACTGGACAATCCGGACAAGCCGCCGGAGAACACCAATCCGTTCTACACAGCAGGACGCTGGCTGGCCGCCGGCATCACGATAGGCGGCCTGATCTCGCTACTGATATAAAAAAAACGGCGACCGCGAGGTCGCCGTTTTTTTTCGCCGATGCGCTGCCGCGCACGGATCAGAAACGGTAAGCGAGACCGCCCAGCAGCACGTCCGTATCGCGGCTATAGCGGGTCACGACGCGGTTCCACGTGACGCGTGCGGCCCAGTGCTGACTGAACCGGTACGAGCCGGATACCGACACGAGGCCCGACAGAATCCCGTCGCCCGACGAGCGGTCTGTGTCTTCGCCATGGTGGATCGCCGCATACGCGCCCGCGCCGATGCCAATCGTCAGCTTGTCGTCGAGAAACGCGCGCGTCAGCCACAGTTGCGCGGTCAAGCCGTCGCGCCGGGCGACGAGTCCGTTGCCTTCATGCAGATAGCCGACGGTCGCATCGACGAAACGCGTCAAGCCGCGCCGGTATTCGATCGCTTCGGCGAACGACGTCTGCGATTGCAGGCTGTTCAGGATCGTCTCGCCAGCCATCACCGCGACTTCGTTCTGCGTGACGTTGTGCGTGCGCGGAATCGCGAATGCGCGCGGACCCGGCTCGTCGGGTCCGTCGAGCTGATAGCCGATCCCGACCAGCAACGCGGTGGTGGGCGGGCCGCGCCATACCTGCACGCGGTTGAGCTGCAGATTCGCCGTCCACCGATGCGCGGAATACCAGCTGGCGCGCGCGCTGTACAGCATTCCCCAGCCGTGCGTATTCGAGTATCCCTCGCCCTGTTTAGCCGTTTCCGTATCGAAGTAACGATACGGCCCGGCGCCGAGCGCGAAGACCACGCGCCGGTTTGCGACGGGCAGACGCAGCCATGCCTGCGCGGCCTGGCCGTCGCGATGGTGGCCCGGTACGTGGCCTTCGTTGAGCCACGTGATGCTGCCCGCGAAGTACTTGCCGAAGCCTTCGGTGTAGTCGATTGCCCACGAGTACGTGTTGGCGTCTGAACCGGTGAGCGGGCCCGCATACAGACCGATTTCCTGAGCGGAGGCGGATGCGCTGATCGCAATGAGGGCGGCGGCGATTGCAGAAAGTGGAATATTGATGCGCATACGTTTCGCGGAACCGCCCTAGGACTAAATAAAGCGTCGGATTCTGAAGGAAACTTAAGATTTCTGCGTTACCAGTCAATATCAACTCTTACCTGGAAGCAAGGAATAGCTTTCGGGAAACGTGCAGCAGCCCGCGTCCGCGTCCATCGCACGCGGCTTTGGAGCGACGACCGGATGCGCGTCCGGTTCCGGTCTGTAGGGCAGGGCAATAAAGAAACGGTCGTGCGTAACGACGGTCGTGCCGGCCGACAGTCCGCGGCCGGTTCGACGTCGTTGCATCGACGGACGCTTGCGACCCTTATGTAACACCAGGAAAGGAGCTGCGAGTAGCCGGCCAGGCCCCGCCCACAAGGCTTCCGCGCAGCCCGTCCTCGAAAAAACGGTCCAATGAATCCCTTACGGGAAAGCCCGGAAATCTCAAGTTTTGGGGCCGGGTGCCGTTGACACGCTTCAAGCGAATAGAGGATTTCAAGCCGTGCAATTAGCGCAAAGTGTCGACCGCCTTTCCAGCCGGATTCAGATGGATCTCACCGCCTTCCAGGAGTCGGGAGCGGAACCTTCGGTGATCGAATGGCTGCTGCATGACGACCAGGTGATGCGCGAGTGTTTCGCGCACGCCGCGTCGATCCTGAAAAGTGTGACCGGTGCGTCGATGACTGCCGTCACGCTGCTCGACGAGCACAACCAGCATTACCGTGCGGAAGTCGGCATGGCGCTGCCGCTGGTGCCGCGCGCGGGCTCGCTGTGCGATCACGCGGTCCAGGACGACGAGCTCACCGTCGTCGAAGATACCCACGCGGACGCGCGCTTTTCCGAATGTCTGCTGGTGCGCCGTTATCCGTATGTGCGTTTTTACGCCGCGATTCCGCTGCATTCGCCGGACGGTCAGGTGGTCGGCGCGCTTTGCGCGATGGACCCGCTGCCGCGCACGCTCGACGCCGCGCAGCGCGCGGTGTTCAATCACTTGCGCCTGATGATCGAGAACGATCTGAAGCTGCGCACCGCGACCGCCATCGATCCGCTGACGCATCTGTTCAACCGTCGCTTTCTGCTTGAAAGCATTGGTCGCAAATGGTACGAAGCGCGCGACGGCGAAGGCATCGGCGCAGTCGTCGTCGATGTCGACTGGTTCAAGCAATACAACGACACCTACGGTCATCCGACCGGCGACACCTGTTTGCGCGACGTGGCGTCGGTGATGCAGGAGGCGGCCGACGGCGATCGTGTGATCGCGGGACGGCTCGGTGGCGAGGAGTTCGGTCTGCTGATGCTCGACGCGAAACCGGCTGCGTTCGAAGCGATGGTCGAGCAGGTGCGCAGCGGCGTCGCGCGGCTCGGCATCGAACATCGCGGGTCGCCGTTCGGCGTGGTGACGGTCAGCATCGGCGCGTCGTTGACGGTGAAAGACACGTTGTCGCGTCTGTCGCATCGTGACGGTTTCGCGAGCGCCGACCGCGCGCTGTATATGTCGAAACACGACGGACGCAATCGCGTCACCGTGATTTAAGCCTGCATGTCAGGCGGTTATCGCGGCTGGAACGCGATGACCGCCATTCCCACCAGCGTCAATGCGACGCCGACGCCGTCCCAACCGGTTGGGCGGATGCCATCCACGACCCACAGCCACACCACCGCCACGGCGATATAAACGCCGCCGTAGGCCGCATACGTCCGTCCCGCAGGCGTCGGATGCAGCGTCAGCAACCACGCGAACAACGCGAGCGAAATCGCCGCCGGAACCAGCAGCCAGATGCTGCCGCCATCGCGCAGCCATCGCCACGGCAAATAGCACCCTACGATTTCCGCCAATGCGGTCAGCACGAACAACGCGACGGTCGTCATGCGGCGCGCGTCGAACGGTGGGTTGCGTCTGCGCAGGCGGGCGCTGCGTGAACGGGAGAGGCGTGGAAGCAATTCATCGTCGTCGAGGGATAGGAAAGCGGTGCAGGCACGGAAGCGTCGATTCTAACCGCGCGCACTTTTCGCACCGCTCGCATCGGTCGATGGAAGGCCGTAAAATTGCGCATCGATATATTCGGTAGAATATAGCGGTGGCATTCGCGACTGGCCGTGTAATGCTTTCATGCAACGAGAAAACGGTCGAACGCGGAGGTGAATGTTGAGTCGTAGTCGTCGCACGGTATCGGAAAACACGGCGCTCCCCGAGCGTCCGGCGGTCGATTTTTCCGCGGCGATCACGGCGGTGAAGGCCGCATCCAGTTACGAGCGCGCGGAGTTGATTCGCGATCTGGTCGATGCGTATCGTCGTTTGCATGGCAGCGTGCTGCGCTTCGTGCTGATGTTCGAAGACGGCGCGCAAGCGGCATCGTCCGCGGACGAACCGGCATTCCGGCCGTTGCAGAAACTGCTGTCGGGTCTTGCGCGGCACGGCGAGGCGGCGCAGTTTCCGCGTCTGCGCGAACTGAAGCGCGCGATCAAGGCGGCCCGTCTCGCGCAGCAGCAACGCGACTTCATCTTCTCCGGTTCATTCAGCAACGACTCGATGGCCATGCGCAATACGATCGAAGAACTCGAACGGCTCGATGCGATGTTCGTGGGTTTGTGCGTGTCGTACGTGATGGAACGGCATGCGCCGCCGCTCGTTGCGTTCGTGCCCGTCGACGCTCGCACGATCGATCTCAAAGTCACGACCTGAGCGCAAGCCGGTCGCGTTTTCAAACCGTGCGCAGCGAAGAATCTGCGCGCCTGGCAGCAACATCGTCGTCGTTATATTCGGTGGTATATTTCGAACGAACGTCGTCTGAAGGCTGTTGCACCGTAGCGCGTGGTCTGCCTTTCACGACGCGCGCACGATCGGCCGCGGACTCGAACCGTTTAGAGGTCATCATGCAGGCTCCTCCTTTTCGTCGAATCGGTGCGTCGGGCATCGATCTCTCCGGCAACACCTCGGGCAACGACGCACGCGCGCCGGGCCACGATCACGCGGACGACTGCTGTGCGCCGTCGAAAGCGCAATTGAAGACTCTCAACCGGCGCACGCGTCTCGTCGAACTCGATTCCCATCTGCATTGCTCGGTGATCGGCACGTGCCTGACCACGCATGAATTGCGCAAGCTGGTGCCGAAATTCACGACGCTGGATCGTCAGCATGCGAGCGATCTGGAGATTCATCACGCGGCCGTGGAACTCGCGATCGAAGGTGGCGCGGGCGGCAAGGCGTTGCAGAAAGCGCTGGATGAACGCTATGCGGGCGCGGTTCGCCGCTTCGATCAGGCGAAGGACGAAGACACGCTGCAGGCGCTCTGGAACGACGCGTTGAAAAGTGGCGATATCCCGCCGGCTTACTGGGCGGTGATGACGCATCCTCATGCGACGCTGGGTGTCAGGCAGTCCGCATTCGGCGAACTGCATATGCTGTCGCATCTGGTCGGTGCGGCCAATCGCGCCGATATCCGGCGGCTGGTCGTGCTGGAAGAGGAGAATGCGGCGTTGCGTGCGAAGGTCGAGCGGCAACAAGGCCGGTTGCATGAGATGAGTGCGCAGCGCGATGAATCGGTCGCGCATCTGAGCGAGCAGGTGGCGCGTCTGACGCTTCAGGCAAGTCGCCAATCGACGGCGAGCGACGCCGATCTGCACGCGGAAATCGCCACGTTGCGCGACGCGCTCGCCGCCCGCGACGAACGGCTCGCATTGCACACCAGCCGTCGCGAAGCCGCCGAACAGCGGATGGCCGCCGAGCAGACGATCAATCACACGCTACGCGGCCAGCTCGATGACGCGTTCGGCGTCGCCAGGGCGATGCAGACCGAGTTGAACGCGATGGAACGCGTGCTGCACGACAGCGCCGACGCTGGATCCGCCGACGGCCAGCCGTCGCAACCGACGCCCGGCGCGCTCGACGGAAAACGGATCGTCTACGTGGGCGGACGGCCGAAATCGAATGCGTTGCTCAAGCAGATGGTGGAACGCGCGGGCGGCGAACTGACGGTGCACGACGGCGGCATCGAAGATCGCAAGGGCTTGCTGGCCGCTGCGCTGCCGCGCGCCGATATGGTCGTGTTCCCGGTGGATTGCATCGACCACGATTCGATGAATACGCTCAAGCGCGTGTGCGAACGGCATCAGGTGGCGTATTTTCCGGTGCGAACCGCGAGCATCGCCAGCTTTGTCGAACTGATGATGCGGGTCGGCACGCAACGCGGCAATGCGGCGGCGGTTTCGCGGTTTTGCTTGCGGCACGGCTGACGGCTGGCTGCATCCGCTTGCGGGACATGCTAGCGTTTGACGAGTTTCGTCAGCGCGGCGATTTCCGATTTGCACGCGGTCAACGCCTGCGTTTCGATCTCGCGATACAGGCGGATGATCTCTTCGCCGACGGGCGTGAGCACGCATCCGCCGCCGCTCTGTCCGCCTTGCTCCGTGACCGTGGCTGGCGACTTCAGCGAGCGGTTCATTTCGTCCATCAACAGCCACGCGCGGCGATACGACATTTCGAGGCTCCGCGCGGCCGCCGAGATCGACCCGTGCGTTTTCACGGCTTCTAGCAGCGCCACTTTGCCGGGCCCGAGCGCGATCGTGCCGTCCTGCTCGATGCGCATCCGTAACCGGACTTTCGGGCGGTTTCGCGTGGGCGTTGGGGAGTCGTTTGCGGGTTTAGCCATGCGCGAAAGCATACACGATGCATCGCCTTTTCCGGTATGCGCTTTAGGGTGTTGCCGCGTGTCCGATGGCGTGTCCGCTTGCATTGGCGCATGCGGATCGATAGCGGTTTATAAGCGCTTATCAGGGCGATCCCTAATCCCGGGCAAAGCGCATTCCCGCCAAGCCGCTAAAGCCGTCGATATGTTGGTCCCATAACAGAGCGGGCGTTTTAGGTCCGCTAATCTGCGCCAGCACCATTACGCTATTCCCTGAATAAAGCCATGAATCACGGGGCATGCAAAACGGCTCGGGGGATCTGATCAGCCTGTCGTTCGATAAAAGCCGCGAGACAAAGATGAGAAAAAGCGACCTCTATGCATCGACGAAAGCTTCGGTTGAAAAAGCCTGCGCGCTGGTTATCTACCATGTCCTCGGCACTCAGGGATTCGGCATGCTGGCGCGCGGCACGCTATGCCTGACGCATACGATGGAACCCGTGTTTCGCTCGGGACGACATTATCCCCGCGACGATCTCGCGGCGGCAGTGATACTTCCGGATCTCGGTTATCTCCGGTTTTATGCGGCGTCTGTCGCGCCTTATGTGATCCGCAATGCAATCAGCAATCCGGAAGCGGTGCATAAAGAAACCGAAAAACTGATCCGTAAGATTTTCGAATTCTTTGCGCGTCAAAGCCGTGTATTCGATGCGCTGCCTTCCGGGCACGCGGTGATTCCCCGCGATGCACAAGCGATCTTGCCGCCGCTCGAACCGTCGCGCCGTTTCTGGATTCTCGAAAGCAACGGTCCACGACTTGCGTCGAATGAAATGGAATATCTCGAATGGGCGAATGCGTCGGATCAGATCGTGCGTCGATCGACGGTTGGCCGGCTTGAAATCTCGACGTGCTTTTATGGCGTCGAAGAACTCGGCGACGGCACCGATCTGGAGCCGAAGCTGTTCGCGACCACGATCCGCCGGCAGCAATCCGATGTGGTGTCGCTGGTGCGCGATTACCGGAATCTGACGCATGCGTTCGCCGAGCATCTGCATCTGGTGTCGAGCTTGCGCGCGATGGCCGCGACTGGTGCATCGGAAGACGAACTGATTGCGTTCGCGAACCGCGCGCAGGTGCCGAGCATCGTTTGACGGTATTCGCGGTAGCGACGAATGCGATTCCGCGGTTTCAGCTTTATGCGGTTATGCCGGGCCGTTCCGGCGCATGCGCTCAGGCCGTCGGCGCGGCGCCGGCTGTCGGCGCGACGGTGCCGGGACGGCGCAACATCTTGTCGACTTCGCCCGCGTGCATTTCTTCGGTGTGGATCATTTGCCGCGCGTATTCCTCGAGCGCGATCGAGCGTCCTTCGACTTGCGACAGCAGGTCGCGATACAGGTTGAGCGCGACTTTTTCCGCCTCCAGCGATTCGCGCAGGATCGACGCGATATCGAACGTATGGGAGTCGAGCAACGGCCCGATTGCCAGCGACGGATAGGCGCCGAGCGTGGTGATCCACTCGCCGGCCTGCTGCGCGTGGAGCAGCGATTCGTCAGCCTGTTCCCTGAGCCACGAGACGATCGGAATCCGGCCGAAGCCGAACACGAGAAACGAGTAGTGCGTGTATCGCACGACGCCGACCAGTTCCGACTCAAGGATCTGGTTCAGGATCTCGACGACTCTGTTCTGATCGATCTCGGACATAGTTCCTCCACGGGGGGCGTATTGAGGAAGGCCGGGCGACGGCCGAAGCCGTCCATAGTGCGCCCGAACGGCGGCGCCGATCAAGCGGATGGGCTTTTGCGGCGCAGCATTGGCGGATGACGGCGATTCGCGCGGACGCTGTTTTGCTTGGGGTTTGCGCGGCTTTTGCGCGCCGCTGTTTTCTGCGAAGCGTGCGATTCAGCCGACCGTATGCGGCATCGACGCCCACGCCCGGAGCGCGTCGCGCAGTTCGTCGAGCACCGGCGACCAGTCGTCATGACGACGTGCGCGGAACAGCCGCGTGGACGGATACCACGGACTGTCGGTGCGATCGGTCATCCAGCGCCAGTCGGTGCAGGTGGGCAGCAGAATCCAGACGGGCGCGCCCGTCGCGCCCGCCAGATGCGCGACCGAGGTATCGACGGTAATCACGAGATCGAGCGACGCGACGATCGCCAGCGTGTCGGTGAAGCTGGCGATCTCGGAGCCGAGCGGATGAAAGTCGATATCGGCAGGTAGCGCGTCGACGTCGCGCGCGGGTTGTCCCTTTTGCAACGAAAACCACGTGACATCGGGATTGGACAGAATCGGGATTAGCCGGGTCAGCGCGATGGAGCGGTAACGGTCCAGTTCGTAGTCGGGATTGCCGCCCCACACGATGCCGACGCGCTTCTTGCGTACGCCTCCATCCCGCGATTGCGATAGCGATTGGGACGCGGACGCCGCATCCAGTCGCGCGCGCCAGCGTTCGACGGCGTCGGACGGCGCCGACAGATACGGCATCGCGATCGGCAATGCATCGAGCGTGAGCGGCAAATGTTCCGGCGCGCGCAGCATCCGGCACCAGAAATCGTAGCGACCGGGCGGCAGGCCGGTCCATGCTGCATGAACCCCGGAAGCGCGACGCGCGATATCGCCGAGCGCCGCGTCGACCCACACATCCACGATCGCACCGCGCCGGTGCAACCAGTCGGCGATCCGCAGGAACTGCAACTGGTCGCCCAAACCTTGCTCGCCGATCAGCAGAAACCGGCAGCCCGCGACCGCTTCGCCATGCCATTCCGGAGAATCCGGCCGCACGAGATCGTGATTCGCCGCAAGCCGCTCGTGCCATCTGTAATGCGCCCAACCGCGTTCGAATTCGCCCACACGTAACAGCGCGGCGGCCAGATTGAACTGTAAGTTGGCGTCGTGGGGCAGCAGCGCGGCGGCTTCGACGCTGTGCCGGTACATGTTCGCGAAGTCGCCGAGCATGTTGAATGCATACGATGCATTGTGGTGTAGCGCCGCACTGTCGCGGTCGAGCGCGATTCCTTGCAACGCGACGTCGGCGGCGGTGTCGAACACGTGGTATCGGTTCAACGCGTAGGCCAGCGCGTTCAGCGCGGCCGGATCGTGACCGAAAACGGCGCGAATCCGCGCGACGACCGGCAGCACGCGGGCATTCGCGGTCGCGTCCGCAATCAGCGCGTCGAGCGTCTGAGTCAGAGATTGGGGCATGTTTTTTGACATTTGCAGCGCGATTTCGTGATGTGTAGCGATCTGACAACCACAACCGGCCGCGTGAAGTGCGCGTTTTCAGCGCAGGGAGATTGTTTTCAACGTAACAGTCACCAGATGAGGTGTCTGCCGGACAAATCCGAACCTGAGGAGGCCGTGTGAACGCGTGTGAACTAAAAAGCCGTGTGCGATCAAAGGGTCATCGAAAGTTTCGCAAAGGCTTGGATCTGGAAAATTTCACGATGACGCGTCGGTTTACGGGAAAGAAAACCCTAGAGAAGGTAGAATGTCGGGCTTTGCTCAATCGAGCGCGCCCAGTTCACGGATCCGGCGAGCCCTCAGGGTGCCTGCCGCGGCCAATTCCATTCTTTTCGTCATACCGAATTCAGCACGTCGGCCTTTTCGGGGCCGGAGCACCGGTATGACGCGTGCGCGCGTCCGGGGCACCAGTCAAACGTAGTCGGCCGGTTTCGAGGCCGAATTCAGTAAGGAGTAGCAGTTGATGGCAAGCGGGGCACAACGAACGGTGGCAGATACGGGAGCAGCGACGAACGGCGCGCGCGGCGGTAAGGGTGCGGTGCCTGCGGCTCAGGCGGATTCGGCAACTGATGCAGGCGAACGCCGCCAGCAACTGCGCGAACTGATCCAGTTGGGTCGTGAGCGCGGCTATCTGACGCACGCGGATATCAGCGACCATTTGCAGGGGAATTTCGCGGACACCGCTGCAATGGAAAGCATCGTCCGTACGTTCGCGGAAATGGGCGTCACGATCTACGAACAGACGCCGGACGCCGAAGCGCTGTTGTTGCGTGAAGGTTCGGCGGCGGCGTCGGACGATCAGGCCGACGAAGAAGCCGAAGTCGCGCTGTCGACGGTGGACTCGGAATTCGGCCGTACGACCGACCCGGTGCGTATGTACATGCGCGAAATGAGCTCGGCGACGTTGCTCACGCGTAAGGAAGAAGTCGAGATCGCCAAGCGCATCGAAGACGGCCTCGCGAACATGGTGCAAGCCATCGTCGCGTGCCCGTCCACGATCGCGACGATTCTCGAAATGGCCGACCGCGTCGCGAGCGAAGAAATCCGCATCGACGAACTGGTCGACGGTCTGATCGAAGATGGTCTGTCGGAAGCCGAACCGGTCGTCGAAGCCGCTGTGGTCGAAGAAGCGCCGGTCGAGGAAGAAGCGTCGGAAGAAGACTCGAACGACGAAAACGCCACCGCGCAAGCGAACGAAGCGAACCTCGCGCAACTGCGTGACGAGTGCCTGAACCGCTTCGCCCGCGTCGCGACGCACTTCGAATCGATGCGCGAAGCGTACACGGCGGCTGGCGCCGAGTCGCCGGCATTCCTCGCCGCGCAAGCCGAAGTCAGCGAAGAACTGCGCACGATCCGCTTCACCGCGAAGGTCATCGAGCGCCTGTGCGCCGACGTCCACGCAATGGTCGAAGAAGTGCGCGCGGTCGAGCGTCAGATCCTGCAATTGATGGTGGACCGTTGCGGCATGCCGCGCGACGAATTCATCAAGGTGTTCCCGGGCAACGAAACCGATCTGACGTGGGGCCGCGGCCTTGCCGCCACTTCGCGTGCGTATGCCGAAGCAATCGGCCGTAGCCTGCCGGATCTGGAAGCGCATCAGCAAAAGCTGATCGACATCCGCACCCGCGCCGTGCTGTCGCTGCCGGAACTGAAGTCGGTCAATCGCCGGATGCTGACGGCTGAGCGCCAGATGCGCCAGGCCAAGCATCAGATGACGCAGGCCAACCTGCGTCTGGTGATCTCGATCGCGAAGAAGTACGTGAATCGCGGCCTGCAATTCCTCGATCTGATCCAGGAAGGCAACATCGGCCTGATGAAGGCGGTGGACAAGTTCGAATATCGTCGCGGCTGGAAGTTTTCGACGTACGCAACGTGGTGGGTCCGTCAGGCCGTCACGCGCGCGATCGCCGACCAGGCGCGCACGATCCGCGTGCCGGTGCACATGATCGAAACGATCAACAAGCTGAATCGTATTTCGCGCGAAATCCTGCAGCGCACGGGTAAGGAAGCCGATCCGGCAACCCTGGCCGAGCGCATGGAAATGCCGGAAGACAAGATCCAGAAGATCATGAAGATCGCGAAGGAACCCGTGTCGATGGAAACGCCGATCGGCGAAGACGGCGACACGAACCTGGGCGACATGATCGCCGACGGCGACACGATGTCGCCGGCCGACGCCGCTTTGCACGAAAGCCTTCGCGCGACCGTGCGTGCGGTGCTGGAAGATCTGACGCCGCGCGAAGCGAAGGTGCTCCGTATGCGCTTCGGCATCGACATGGCAACCGACTACACGCTGGAAGAAGTCGGCAAGCAGTTCGACGTGACGCGCGAGCGGATTCGCCAGATCGAAAGTAAGGCGATGAAGAAGCTGCGTCATCCGAGCCGTGCCGACAAACTGAGCGCGTTTCTCGGCGAACGTTGAGCCGCCACGGCTCAACCGGCAGCGCGTCCGGCCTCGGGCGCGCTGAAGTGAAGGCGCCCGCCCCAGGCCGGGCGCGCTTCACCGGTTCAAAACCGCTTCGGTCCGCGCGTCACCGATGACGCGCGGCGCGGTGCTTCACTTCCTCCGCCGTCCGCTCCGTTTCAGCCGTTCCCGTCGTCTTTCATGCTGTCGCCGGCTTGAGGTTCGCTCAAGTTCTCCGGCTTTTCTGCCGTCATTCCAGACATCGTTTCCGTTATCTGTTTGCGCGATGTGTCGCGTCGTTTGCGTATGAAATCCCTTTTGTCGTTGTCGCCCGCGCTTGGCGCGTTGATCGCTGCTGCCGTTCTGTCGGCGTGTTCTTCTGCGCCGTCGGAGAAATCCGCGTCGGTGGCGGCGGTGCGCTATACGGGACCGGCCATCACGCTTCGCACGACGCCGGCCAACGCCGCGAGCGCGAACATGACGGGCGCGACCGCCACGGCCGCGCTCAACGTCAGCGCGACGCTCGCCGCGAACGCATCGGCGCAACCTGCCGTCAACCCGACCCTGAACGCCACCGGTGACGCCGCGCTCGCGTATCTGAACGCGCGTCGTCGGGAAGTTGGCCTGAAGCCGCTTGCGTTCGATCCGGACGTCGCGGCGGCCGCCGCGTCGCACGCGCGCTATCTGGTGCTGAACGGCGCGCACGGCCACGACGAGATCGTCGGCGCGGCGGGATTTACCGGGCCGGATGTGACGTCGCGCGTGCGGCGTCACGCGACGGTCGCGATCGGCGCGGGCGAGGTGTTGTCGGTGGTGGGCGGCGCGCAGGACATGAGCGTCGAAGCCGCGGTTCAGCAGATTTTCGCGTCGCCGTATCACCGGGGCGCCATGCTGTTCGACTGGGCGCGCGCGGGCGTTGCGGCGGATGGTCGCAGCGTCGCGCTGCAAACCGTGGCTGACAGCGCGGCCCAAGCGACGCCGCGCAATCCGACGCAACACGGCGCGCAATCCGTCACGGTCATCGATTTCGCTGATATCGCCGATCCGTTGCCTGACACGCAACTGGTCGCGTGGCCGTACGACCGTCAGCGCGACGTGCCGCTTTCGTGGACCGACATCGAGCAGCCTGACCCAATGGGCCCCGGCTCCGGTTACTTCGGGCAGGACGTCGGCTTTCCGATTACGCTGTCCGGCGGCCCGAACGCGCATATCGTGTTGCGTTCGGTGGACTTGCGCGACGCGCGCGGACATCGGGTCGCGTGCCATATCGCGCCGTTGACCGCCGCCGACACCGCGCGCAACACGGCAATCTGCACGCCTTACCGGCCGCTCGCAGCCGGGACGCGCTACACGGTTCACGCGCAAGGGGCGTTGACGCAAGCCACCTTCGCCGACGCGCCGTTCGATCTCCAATGGAGCTTCGAGACGCAGGCGTCGCCCGCGAAACCGTCGTCGGGCACGCTGACAGCGCGCAACTGAGCGCGCGCAGCGCCGTAACGCCCTCAAACCTCCAATCCCCTGCGCGCGAAGCATTGCGCCGCCACGCCCAACTGGACTAGATTTCGGTGTCCCCCTTTTTCGCCGGAACCGTTACGTGGCCGACCGTCTGGAACTCCTTCGGGTTTTTTGCATCACCGCCGAAGCCCGCAGCTTCCGCGAAGCCGCGGCACGCCTCGGCGTATCGCCGCAAGTCGTTTCGCGCGCGATCAGCGAACTCGAAAGCCGCTTCGGCGAGTCGCTGTTTCATCGCAATACACGCAACATGCAGATCACCGCGTTCGGTGAGCGCCTTGCGCAGCAAGCCGCCGAAGCGGTCGGCTCGATCGATTCGATCTTCGGGATGACAACCCGGAAAGCGGCGTCGAGCTATGCCGGCGTCGTCCGCTTGACGGTGCCGGGCGCGATCGGACGCATCTGCATCGTGCAGGCGCTGCGCGCCGATCTGCTCGCGCATCCGGAAATTCAACTGGACCTGCGGCTCTCCGACCAGCTCGCCGACGTAGTCGATGAACAGATCGACATCGGCGTGCGGATCGGGCGACTGGCCGACAATCGCTTCGTCGCGAAAGCCGTCGGCAAGGTCTCGCTGCATGTCGTCGCTGCGCCGTCGCTGGTGCAGCGCGCGCGGCCGGTCGCCACGCCCGCCGACCTGCACGACGCACCGACCAGCGCGCTGATCGACCGAAGCTCCGGCCGTCCGTGGCCGTGGGTGTTTCGCGGCGAACAGCCGTTCATCCCCAACCGCCCGTCCTTCATCACCGACGACCCCGAAGCCGAATGCGCAGCCGCGTTGAGCGGCCTCTGCTTCGCGCAAATGCCCGGTTATCTCGCAATTCCGCATCTGCAGGCCGGCCGCCTCGTCTCCGTCGTCGATGCATGGGCGCCGAAGCCGTGGACGCTCTACGTGTATCGCGCGCGCCGGATGCCGACGCCGCCGCGCGTGCGCTTTATCTTCGACCGGCTGGTGGAGATCATGGCGCAGCCGCAATGGCTGCCGTATATCGCCGCATAGGTTCGCGTACCGACGCATCGACATCGAACATCGCCCAGCCCAACCCGGATTGATCCAGAATCCGGCTTTCTGAAATCCTCACTCGTTCATTTACCGGATCAATCCCCGGTGCAACACTGACAGTCATCCGGTCACGCATCGCGGCAAGCCGCAGCGAAGGCGCCGGCACCATCGTCAGCTGTTTTCGAACTTCGAGGAGCATCAAATGAGCACCAACATTGCAAACAAGGTTGTCGTGATCACCGGCGCCAGCAGCGGTCTCGGCGAAGCGACCGCCCGTCATCTGGCCGCGCAAGGCGCGCGCGTCGTGCTGGGCGCACGCCGCACCGACCGGCTCGACCGGCTGGTGGCGGAATTGAAGGAAGCCGGTCAGCATGCGATCGCGGTCACCACCGACGTCGCGAAGCGCGACGACGTCGAGCGACTGGTGGCGACGGCGGTGGAAACCTTCGGGCGCGTCGACGTGCTCGTCAACAACGCGGGGACGATGCCGCTTTCGCCGCTGTCGAAGCTGATGGTCGACGAATGGGATCGCACCATCGATATCAACATCAAGGGCGTCCTGTACGGCATCGCCGCCGTGTTGCCGCGCTTCGAGGCGCAAGGCAGCGGACACGTGATCAATATCGCGTCGGTGGCGGGGCTGAAGGTGTTTGCGCCGATCGGCAGCGTCTACAGCGCGACCAAGTTCGCGGTGCGCGCGCTGTCCGAAGGGCTGCGCAGCGAAGTCGGCGGCAAGATCCGCACGACGATCATCTCGCCGGGCGCGGTCGAATCGGAATTGCAGAACCATAGTTCGGATCCCGACACGTCGGCGATGGTCCAGTCGTTCTACGAGGCCAACCAGATTTCGTCGGACTCCGTGGCGCGCGCGATCGCGTACGCGATCGATCAGCCGGACGACGTCGATATCAACGAAATCGTGTTGCGTCCGACCGCGCAGGAGTTCTGAACGCCGCTCGCGGCAGGTTTGCGGTCCAACCGGACGGCGGCGCAAGTCGCCGTCCGGTTTGCTTTTCCGGCGGGTGGCACGAGGTTTGCGTAGATAGTTCCGATCGAAAAACGGGGCATCCATGCCGAATAAAAACGCGACTCCCAAAAAATCCGGCAAGAACTCGGCGCTACCGCAGCCCGACGCGCGTCAGGCCTTGCTCGGTGCGCGCCGCAACGCCCGCATGGCACGCTCCGCGCATGCGTACGTGCGCGGCAATACCGGCAAATTTTACGAATGGCTCGACGGGATCGCCGGACACGCGTTACCGGAAGGACCGGCGATCTGGATTTGCGGCGACTGCCACACAGGCAATCTCGGCCCGGTCGCGGACGCGCAAGGGCGCGTCGAAATCCAGATTCGCGATCTCGACCAGACGGTGATCGGCAATCCGGCGCACGATCTGATCCGGCTGGGTTTGTCGCTGGCGACCGCCGCGCGTGGGTCGGATCTGCCGGGCGTGACGACCGTGCGGATGATGGAAGCGCTGGCGGACGGCTACGAACGCGCATTCGACGACGACGTCGGTCGTCCCGACAAAAGCGACCGCAGCGATAAACAGTCCGACAACGATCGCGCGCTCGCGCATCCGGACAAGCCCGAGGCGGTGCGCGTCGTGATGAAAGAAGCGGTGCGGCGCTCGTGGCGTCAGCTTGCCGAAGAGCGGATCGAGGACATCGAGCCGGAAATTCCGCTCGGCAAGCGTTTCTGGCCGCTCGCGAAGCGGGAGCGACGCGAGATCGATGCGTTGTTCGAGAAGCAGTCGATCGCGAGTCTTGCGACGGCGCTGCGCCCGAAAACCGACGATACGTCGCAAGTCACCGTACTCGACGCCGCGTATTGGGTGAAAGGCTGCAGCTCGCTCGGACGCTTGCGTTACGCGGTATTGCTCGATGTGGACGGCGCGGCGGTCGAAGGCGACGATCTGTGTCTGATCGACATCAAGGAAGCGGTGCAGGCGGCCGCGCCGCGTTATCGGGGCGCGCACATGCCGCGCGACAACGCGTTGCGCGTGGTCGAAGGCGCGCGGCATCTTGCGCCGTTTCTCGGCGACCGGATGCGCGCGGCGCGTCTCGACGATCGTGCCGTGGTGTTGCGCGAATTGTTGCCGCAAGACATGAAGCTGACGATCGAAACGCTGACGCGCGCGGAAGCGATGAAGGCGGCGCGTTTTCTGGCGTTGGTGGTGGGTAATGCGCACGCGCGGCAGATGGATCAGGCGCAGCGAAAAGCGTGGCTGACCGAGTTGCGTCGCAAGCGCTCGAAAACCATCGATGCGCCGCCGTGGCTGTGGACCAGCATCGTCGAACTGGTCAGCGGACACGAAGCGGGTTATCTGGAGCATTGCCGGAAATATTCGCAGGATGCGAGTCGCGGCGGCGCCTGAGACGCGCGCACGTTTCCGGCATTCCGGCATCAACCCGAAACTTGAACAAGCACGACAACAAAACACAACTGACGCGGAGGATTCGATGACCCTGGCTATTTATCTGGTGGGATGGCTGATTCTGATTGGCGGCGTGTCGTGGGCACTCGTCGCGATGCACGTCGCGCAACACACGATCGCCATCGTGGCCGTGATCATGCTCGGCGTCGCGGTGATTACCGCGGCGACCCGCACGCGCAATCGCGATCGCTCGTAGCGGTCGTTTTTGGTTTGACGTCGGGCGGTGCGCGTCACACGCTCGCGGCAACACCGTCCGGCGATGCGAGCGTGCCCGGCCAGCCGCTGGCGGGCGGTACGGACGCGCCGGGTTCCGTTTGCGCACCCGGCATCGTCGAGACCACCACGCAATCGCGGCCTTTGGCCTTGGCCGCGTACAGACAGCGATCCGTTTCGAGCAGCCACGCGCCCGCGCCGTCCAACGCGCGCCAGTACGGCGCGAGTCCCGCGCTCGCCGTGCAGCGCAGCGCGCCGTGCGTGTGCCCGTTCGCCTGTCGATGCGCGTGCGCCTGACCGGCGCGTTCGCGCAGATTGCAGATCAACAGATCGACGACGACTTGCGCTTCGACGCAGGCCAGCCCCGGCAGAATCACACCGAATTCCTCGCCGCCGTAGCGGCCGATCACGTCATGCGGACGCAGATTCGCGCGCAGGAACAGCGCGAAGCTGCGCAGCGCGGCGTCACCGGCGGCATGGCCTTCGGTGTCGTTGACGTGTTTGAAATGATCGAGATCGAGCAGGAGCAGACAGCACGGTTCGTTGTTGTCGCGGCATCGCGCGAACTGTTCGGCCAGCCGGTCTTCCCAGTGACGCCGGTTCAGCAGGCCGGTGAGGCCGTCGGTCTGACTGAGGCGTTCGAGTTCGCGCGCATGATTCGACAGCTTTTGCGACATCCGGAAGCTGACCCAGCCGAGCGTCAGCGGATACAGCACGAGTAAGGGCAGACACGCGATGATGGTCGCCATCTGCGTATGCGGCGCGAAGGCGATGCCGAGCACCGCTACGCCGATCGCAGCGCCCAGCGCATGCGCGGCGAGACCGCGCAAAAACAGCCGGATGCCGCCCGCCGCGATGTTGTCCATGCTGAGCATGGTCAGCAACAGGACGCTCGGTAGCAGGTTGAAGCGCATCGCGATCAGCCAGAACCCGCCGAACGCGGCATCGATCATCAGGTTGAAGCGTTCGCCGTGAAACGGAACACTCCACGACAATGCTGCGCGATACGCAACGTGCGGCCACAGAAAGCCGTGGAACACGGCGAGCAGCCACAGCCAGGGCGGCGTCTGCGCTTGCGCAAAGACCGACGCCACGCAAAAAAAGCCGATACCCAGGCCCACCACACGCATTCGATAAAGACGAAGCGCGAAGCGCTTGCCTTTACCTGCAAGTTGGTTCGTGTTCAACGCGGTTCCTGTTCGCAGGACGCGTCGCTCGACGGGCGACGGCCGGCAAGATGTGTGACGGCGTGCAAGGCGCTGCGGTCGCGGCCGGTCTCGCGGCACGACCTCTCTCAAAGCGCCTCGTCTTCGTTCTAGATCAGTTACTGACAGCAAATAACGGACGACGAATGACTAACGACGAACTGCGAACGGCGTGTTGCGGTCGAAGCCGGAATAATTTACCGGCTCAGGATGCGGTGGACGACGGACGGGGCGCACTGCGATGCAGTGCGCCCCGTCGATCAAGTGGCATCAGGCTCAATTCGACAACGACAGGTAGGGCGATGTCAATGGTGTTGGCTGGATGGGTTGCAAACCGGTCTGTTTGCTGAAGCTATAACGCACGTAAACCGCGGCCAGCCACTCGCGATACTGGTAAGCATTACCGAGTGACCCCATTGCGCCGAACGACAGCTGCGGCGCAAGCTGGTATTCGCCGACAGCGCTAAACGAGTACGCGACACCCGTCTTGCTTTGCGACGGATAGACCGCACCCGCATCGACATTAGCCACGCCGCTGTTGAGCACGGTCGCCGCGAAACTGGCCGCGTTGGCCTGCAACGTCGCATTGGTCGGATAGTAGTTCGACGCGTCCTGCCGGTAATGCTGCACGCCGATCGATGCTTTCAGGTCGTACGAGAACGGACCGTTGCGGCCGTACCATTCCACCGGCAGATTCAGGATCACGTATTGTTGCGGGCTGAAATATCCGCCCTGACCATACGTGAAGTACGACAGGTTCTTGTCGTAATGCATCATCGTCGTGTTGACGCCGATCGTCAGGGTCTGGTCGCTGTCCTTCACGAGGCGCGTGTAGAGACCGCCGCCGCCCTTGACCGCGCTGTTGGTCTCGACCTGATCGCCGTGATAGAACTGATAGGCGCCGTTCACGTACAGACCGCTGGTGCCGTCGTCCCAGGCCATGCTCGCCAGTCCGCCGTTCGACGTGACGCCGCCCCATTTGAGCCCTGCGCCCTGGTCGCGCGCGCCGGCATACGACAGCAACGAATCGGTGACGGCGCGTCGCGCGATGGCCAGCGAGTACGTCACGCGATCCGTGACCGCGCCGTCGTATTCGAGTCCGCCCACCACGTTCTGCGTCGGAAAGCCGACCGGCGTAGTGCCGATATCGCCCTTGAAGCTCTTGTTTTCATAACCGACCGACAAGCCCACGCCGCTCGCCGATTGCGAACCGTAGTTGTTGGTGCCGTTCACCGATGTGCTCGTCGTGGTCAGCGCATTGACGGTGGACGCATTGCTCGCGAGTCCCGAGCCGAAGCGCGCCAGCGTGTTCAGGTTGGTGCTGGCCGTGCCGGCGTCGAGCGTGACCGGCGTGGCGGTCACGACGATATGACCGTTGCCTGCCGCGATCCGGCCTTGAATCGGCGCCTCGATATCCGTCACGTTCGACAGGCCGTCTTCGCCCGTCCGGTTGCGGAACACGATCCCGCCCGTCACGGTGCTCGACCGCTCGCGATTCACCTGCGCAAGCTCATCCGCGACGCTCAGCGTCTGCGAGTCCGCTGTCGCCTGAGGCGGCGGCGCGTACTGCTGCGCGTAACCGGCGGGCGGCTGCGGAATGTACTGCTGCTGGTTCGAATACGACGAGCCGTAAGCCTGGTTGGGATAAGTCTGCGGCGGCACCGGCTGGTACGGCTGATACTGCTGGACCGGTTGCGGCGCATACGGCTGCTGCGCGTATTGCTGCGGATACGGTTGCTGATAAGGCTGTTGATACGGTTGCTGATACGGCTGCAGCTGCGGATACGCCTGCTGTTGCGGGTACTGCGCTTGCGCGTAGACCGGCGCGGCGGCGCGGGTCGTACTGCGGGCGGTGCTGGGCTTGCGCGTGGTCGTGCGACGCGTCGCTGCCGGAGCGGGCGCGGCGGCGTACGGCTGCGGTTGAGCTTGCGCAGGATAATTTTGCGCCTGACGCGCAGCGGGCGACATCGGCCACGGCGTCGACACATACGGTTGCTGCTGGTACGGCTGCTGCGGCGCGTACTGCGGCTGATTCTGCTGCTGGCCGTAAGCCTGTTGCGGATACGGTTGCTGCGGCGCGTATTGCGGCTGCTGATATTGTTGCTGACCGTATGCCTGCTGCGGATACGCCTGTTGCGGCGCGGCGTACTGCTGCTGTTGCTGCTGCGGCGCGTACTGTTGCTGTCCCGGATACGGCTGATACGCCGGCGCCTGAGCCGGATAAGCCTGCGACGCGGCAACCGGCGCGCCGGATTCGCCGCTGCCGTAGCTGTCGGCGCCATAACCGCCGTCATTCACCGACGAACTGGGGGCGCGCGGCACGGTCGATGGCGCGGACGGCGCGACATACGGTGCGACATAGGGCGCGGGTTGCTGGGGCGGCGTATAGGTCGGCACGTTCTGCGTCGGGTAAGAATAAGACTGCGAAGACTGGGAATTCGGTGACAGCGGCGACAGCGACGACGAATAAGCCGCCGACGACGAAGGCGCCGCGTACTGCAAGCTGGCTGCCGCCGCGTTCGGGCGCTCGAAACCGAGTTGCGCGCCGACATCGATCGGTGCTTTGCCTTCGAACGGATTGGTGCCCGGCAACGGATTCGCGCCGATCCGCCGCATCGCGGCTTCCCAGCCGCGCGGCACATTGCCCGCCGCGCCCGGGTTCGAATGCGGCGCGGCGTTGGCGAGCAGCGGCGTATTGGCCGCCACCAGCGAGCGTTTCAGATACGTCGCCGCCAGCGACAGATTGCCTTCCGCACGATACATCCGGCCGATCGTCGCGAGCACGCCCGGATCGTTCGGCGCGGTGCGCAGCGCTTGCGTCGCGAGCGAGTGCGCGTAGCTACGGTCTTTGGCGGCGGTTGCCGTCGGAATGGCGGCGAGCGTCAGGCTCATGTCGTCCGGACGGCGTCCAATCGCGACCTTGTACGCGACCAGCGCATTGCGATCGTCGCCTGCGGCGCTGTAGAGGCGCGCGAGCGCCGCTTGCAGATCCGCGTTGTCCGGCATGGCCGCGAGCCACGGTGAAATCACGTCGTACGCGCCCGCCAGATCGCCGCGCGCGCGCACCGCGTCGCACTGGCGAATCACGATGGCAAGATTGACGTTGCCGAAATCGGTGCGCTGCTGCGTCGTCATCTGCACCGTCGACAACCGGCGCATCACTTCGCCCAGTTCGGCGTCCTGATGCGTCGCGAGCAGGATGCCCGCGTACTGCAATTGCACGTCGATGCTGTTCGGCGAGCTGGCCAGCACGCTGCGCACGAGGTTCAGCGCGCGGCCGGAATCGCCGGCCTGCTGATAGGCGCTCGCCACCGCGCCGATCAGCTCCGGGCTGCCCGTCGCGACCGGCTCGGCATTGCGCAACACGGCCAGCGCCTGCTGGTTCTGACCGTTGCGCGACATCTGGTTGGCCAGATCGACCTGCTGATGCACCCACAAACGATGCTGCAAGCTGGTCATCTCGGCGGTGCGCTGCGCTGCCGGAATCTTGTCCAGTTGCATCAGCCCCGCCGACCAGTCTTGCGTTTCACCGGCCAGCAACGCGCTTGCGTACAGCGCGTCGGTCATGTCGGGATGAGCGGCGAGCAGGCCGTCCATCATGCTGCGCGCGTTCGCGACCGCGCCCTGGCGCACGTAAATGCGCGCGAGGTCGAGGCGCAGCCACGGATCGTCCGGCAGGTTCAGCAACGCGTCTTCGAACAGACTGCGCGCGGTGCCGAGGTCGCCGCGCGCTTCGGCGGCACGCGCCTGAGCCGCTTGCGCCTCGCCACGCAGACGGTTGATGCCACCGGCCTTGGTCTGCTGTTCGCTGTTCAACTGGTTCGCGAATTGCAGCGCTTCGTCGCCGCGACCTTGCGCGGCGAGCGCGCCGACCAGGCCGCGAATCGCGTCGGGATTGTCGGCCTGACGACGCAGCGCCATCCGGTACGCCTGTTCCGCGCCGACCGGATCGCGATTGGCGAGCAGCATCTCGCCGAGCAGCACCTGGGCGGTGACGTCCGACGGATTCAGCGCGATCGCGCGCTCGAACAGCGACTTCGCCTTCGCGACTTCACCGTTGCTGCGCGCGCCGATCGCATCGCTGGTGTAGGTCCAGTAGGTGGCGCTGTCGAGCGCCGTTTTCCAGCGCGACGGATTGCCCGCACGCGACGCGCGTTCGAGGTAGTCGCGCGCTTCGGCGAAATGCTCCTGCTTCAACGCGGCGATGCCCATGCCGCCCAGCGCGTCGGCGTCGCCCGGATTGCTCGCGAGCACCGACGAGAAACGCGCGCGCGCGGTGACGAGGTCGCCACGGTCGAGCGCGGAAAAACCTTCGCCGACGGTGCGGCCGCGCGCGTCCGACGCCGCGTTGGACATCGCGCGATCGTGCGCGGCCTTGTCCTGCACGACCATCGATTCGTAGCGCGCCTTGACGGCGGGATCGTCGCCGGACGACTGCAGATATGTTTGGTACAGCGCGTTGTCCGACGGTCTCGCGTCGAGCCACAACAACGCCTGACGCCAGCTTTTCTTCGCGTCCGCGCCGACCGTGCTGTCGCCCGCCAGCTTTTGCAGACGCGCGATACCGTCGCGCCGCGTGACGTCGCGATACGTCAGATGCTGCGCGTAGGCGAGCGCGAAACGCGGCTCGTCGGGGTTGTCGTGCGTCAGCTGTTCGAGCCCGCGACGCGCCTGATCCCAGCCTTGCGGCGTGGCGGCAAGCGCCTGGTAATACTCCAGTTGCAACTGCGGCGTGGCGGGCTTGCCGTTCAGCGCACGCTGGTATTCCTGCACCGCCGACGCGCTCTGGCCGCTCTGCGCGAGTCGTCGCGCGTCGTTGACGGTCTGATCGCGCGCGCTGGTTTCGCCGAGGCGGCGGCCGAGTTCGTCGATATTCGGATAATCCGGCGCGACCGCGCGCAGACGCGCGAGATATTGCTGCGCGCCGCCGCCGTCTTTACGATCGACCAGCACGATGCCCATCCCGAACAGCGCATCGGGCTGTTTCGGATTGATCTGCAAAACTTTTTGCCACGCCTGCTCGGCGAGATCGCCGCGACGGTGGGCCTGCCAGTATTTGCCCTGATCGACCAGCACGCTGATCGGATCTTTGGTGGCCTGCGCCAGAACCACGGGGGACGCGCTCGCGACGATCAACGTCGCGACGCTCAGTGCAAGCGCACGGGCGCTCAATCGCATGCGTTTCTCCAGCTCGGCACGAGACTGCCGGCATCGTCGAAACGATAGCGGCCGTCGATAAATCCGGTGCCGAACAAACCCAGCACACGATCGTAATAAACCGGCTCACGGCCTTGCACCGGCGGCGCGTCGAGCGCGGCGAGGTGAGTGCGGGCGAGTCCGAGGTTGCGCTCGTCGCCGAGCGCCTTGAAATAGGGGGCGAGGGCGCCCCAGTAGCTGAGCGGGCCTTCGCCGGTTCCCTGGCCGCTGGTGGCGGCGACTTTTTCCGGCGGGAAGCCTTGCATCGACACGCGCGAACGCATTCCGCCGATCGCGGCGAGCCACGGTCTGGCGAGCGGATCGGTGGGCGACGCGAGGCCTGCCCACAGATACACGCGGATCGCGTCGTAGCTGCCCATATCGGCATGTTCAGGATCGACCACGAACTGACCGGCGCGCCATGCCGCCCAATCCGGCGTGAAGCCGAGCGGCGAGGTGGTCTTGATCATCCGGTAGGTGCTGTCGGCGAGACGGCTCCACGGGCCGTCCGGCAACTGCTTCGACATTGCGCGCAGCAGCGGCAGCGGCATATAGCTCGCGTTCATCCGGGTCGTGTCGCCGGTGCGGAAACCTTGCGGTCCCGGCAGCATCATCGGGCCGAGACCCGGCAGATCGACCACTTCGTCGTGCGCGATGCGCTGCGCGAGCGCCACGCCGAGTTTCGTGTAGTCGCTGTTGTGCCACAGGCGGCCGGCCTGGAGCAGATCGTAGGCGATCCAGAGATCGGCGTCGGACGCGGAGTTCGGGTCGAGCACGCCGTAGCTGCCATCCGGCTTCCTGCCCCATTGCCACGACGGCAGACGCACGTTTTGCGGATCGAACTGGTTGGCCGCGAGATTGGTACGCGTCCAGGCCAGCAAGCGGTCGAAGGTGGCGCGGTCGTTTGCGACCAGCGCGAAGAACATCGCGTACGACTGTCCTTCGGAGGTGGTTTGCTGCGACGCCGTCGAAAAGTCGATCACGCGACCGTCCGCCTGCACGAAACGCCCGACGAACGCGCGATAACCCGGCCAGTCGACATTGCACGACGCTGCTGCGCCCGGCGCTTTCGACTGCGTCGCCGCGCACGCGACCGACATCGCGCCGGCCACGCACGCCGCCGTCAAACCCCACGTCACGCCCGAACGAACCGCCGCGCCGACTGCAGCGCGCGACGTTTTCAGTTTCACCCGCATATCAATCCTTCAACCGGCGCGCGGCGACGGCGCGCAGCCCTCGGTAGAACATCGCCGCGATGATCAGCGCGGCAATCAGGCCGGCGAGCATCAACAGCATCGGATGCGACGACAGCGCCCAGCGCAGGTATTCCTGCGGCGACAGATGTCCCAGATAGTACGCGTCGCCGTTCGAGGTGATGGTGACCGTGCGGTTGTGGATCACGGCCATCGCGCCTTGCAGCTCCGGCAACATGTCGTTGTCGAGCAGCGCGGACGACAGATCGGCATCGGACTGGCCGGGCGAGCTGATCAGCGCGACCGCGCTGCGGTTCTTCTTCAGCGGCGATTCGAAACCGGCGATCATCGCGTCACCGTTCGAGCTGACCATCGACAGGTCGGCGCGCGCGGCGGCGCGTTCGACGCCGTGTTCGCCGTGCCACCAGTCCTGCATGCGGAACATCACATCGGACAGCTGGAACGTGCGGGCGTCGCCGTCGCTGGAGAACGGCATCGATTTCGCCCAGCGTTGCAGCAGCGGCTGACGGCCCGGACCGCCGAAGATCAGCAGGTCCTTGTCGGCGAGACGATCGACGTCGTCGGCAAAACCGACCGTCACGCCCGTCGCCGGATAACCGGTCGATGCGCCCATCCGGCCCATTTCGAGCAGATACAGGCTGTAGTCGCCCGCGTCGGCATTGTCCGGCAGGATCACGGCGGTTTCCGACATGTCGGCCATCCGCGTGAACGGGAAGCCGCTGTTCGCGAACGCGGCCAGATCAGGCAGCGCCATGTAATGCGGGAACGACGAGAGATCGATGGTCGAATTCGGATCGACCGCGCCCACCACGTTCTGCAACAGACGGCCATGACATTCGCCGGTATTCGGGATGTCGTAGAAGAAGTGCAGGCGCAGTTGCGAACGCGGCGTCAGCAGCAACGGCGGCACGAACACTTCCTTGCGCGTTTCGGCGGTGCCGTCCGGCATGATGCGGTTGAAATAGCGGCCCGGATCGAACACCGACGCCGGTTGCGCGGGAATCGGCATCGACTGCACGAAGCCCGTGTTGATCATCACGTTGAACGACGAACGGTCGGGCG
This sequence comes from Paraburkholderia sp., assembly GCF_028283785.1. Classification (GTDB taxonomy): domain Bacteria; phylum Pseudomonadota; class Gammaproteobacteria; order Burkholderiales; family Burkholderiaceae; genus Paraburkholderia. Next base: position 43,379 of record NZ_JAPWKB010000011.1, read on the forward strand.
CCGGGCGCACCGTGTAGCGGTAGCGCAGATCGAGCGGCGCGCCCTTGCTGTGCCACATGAACAGATCGGGCGGCACGCGCATGTTGACCAGTACCGGCGGCGCGTCGTAACCCGTGACGGTCAGATCGCGCTGTTCGGCCAGTTCGCCGAAGCGCACCGGACGGTTGGTCGGCAGCCAGTTCGGCGCGTCGTACGGCTGGCGCGGTGCGAGTGCGTTCAGTTGGGTGACGGTCGCGCTCTGGCCGCTCAGCACGTTCGCGCCGAGGCCGAGCGCGGCGGCCGCGGTTTTGAGTTCGGCGTCGTTACGGCCGAGCACCAGCAGCAATTTGCCGCGCGCGGGCGCCTCGCGATCCACGACCGCGATCGTCGGGCCGGAAATGGCGGGAATCGTCACGCCGGCCGGACGCTGGTCGTTGGTCGCGAACACGACGGCGTTGCCCGACAGCGGCGGTGCATCGATCTGGGTCGGAAACAGCGCGCCGCGATAGCCCGCCAGCGCGCCGAACCACGACGCAACCGTACCGGCCGCTTCGAGCGCGGCGGGCGTCGGTTTTTGCGCGAACACGAACGGCAGTTCAAGGCGGCGCACGTCGCGACGGTCGAAGAAAGGCGCGGGCAGCACCGACAGTTCCGGTTTGGTGGTCAGCGATGCATAGCTCAGATCGAGCGAGCTGGCATTGCTGATGGTTGCCCACAGCGCAGAATTGGCCGGGTCTTCGCACTTCTCGGTGTAGTGGCCGATCAGCTGAACGTTCAGGTGGTTGAACTCGGCGATAAAGCGCGGATCGATCGCGATATCGCGCATCACCGGACCGCCAGCCTGCGCGTGCGGCACCGGCAGCGTCGCCGCCACTTCGCCGTTGATCAGGATTTTCAGCTGCGAAATATCGGGCAGCAGCGCGGGCGAATACGTGTAGATCAGATGCAGCGTCGCCGCCGTCACGACTTCGTCGTTACGCACGGAGAAGGGCACACCGTTCTGGCCATCGGTGCCGCGCAATTGCAGCGGGTCCTGTGCGCCGAGATCGGCGAAGGTCAGCGTCTGACGACGGCCGCCCGGCACCAGCGTGCCCGGATCGGCGGTGGTCGGCGTCTTGATGCCGAGCGCCTTGACCGTGGACGCGGCGAGCGCGGGCGCGGCCTGCGCCAGTTGCGGCTGGTTCACCGTCGACGGATTGAGCGGCACTGCGGGGCCGGGCGGCGGCACGTTGCCGGCCGCGGTCGCGAGATTCGCGGACGACGCGCCGGCCGTGGCCGTCGTTCCGGTTGCCGCGGCCATGCCCGCAGCTGCCGGCGTCGAATTTCCCGGCAACGGCGGCGGCGTCTGCACGACGCCGAACGCGGGCTTCGCCCCGCGCACCGACGACGACGCGTCGTCGGCCAGCGCGAACGATGCGAGCGGTCCTGCCAGCGCGCTTTGCAGTGCCATCCAGCACGCGAGGCCGCGTGCGAGACGGCGCATGCGCGGCCGTGTTACTGGATAAGTGGACCGGTTTTCATCGTCGAGACGATCTGTGTGCCGGAGTTCGACCTGCCGCTTCCCATTACCGTGACCCATAAATCAGCTTTTCTTGGTTTCTCGTTTTTTGGCATCGACCGCGCGCGGTTTCATCGCTACGCGCACGTCGTGGTAAAGGTGCTCGAACAACCCGGCGATACCGCGTGCCCCAACCAGCAGCACGTGCGACAGCCCGCGCAACGGCGTGTCCTGCTGACGGCCTTCGGCCCAGCCGGTCCAGGCATCGGCGCGCGCGAACGTGGTCTTCACGAACTCGTATTCCTGCTCGCGCGACATCGATTCGAAACGCAGCCCGACACGGCCCGGCGCACTGAAACTGACGGTGGCGGGGAACGTGTATTCCTCGTCGCCGCGGAACAGCGACACCCGCACTTTCTCGTGCAGCGGCACCTGAAGCTGCTCCGGCAATGCAACGCCGACGCCGCCTTCGGAGTAATCGATGGTCTTGCAGGCGAGCGTGCGGCCCGTGCTGAACTTCAGCATCACCGGCATCACCATCGCGACGCGGTGCACTGCGCGAATCTGGCGGCGCTCGCTTGCGGCCGCCACGCTGGCGCCGAGAATCAGCATGTTGTAGCCGGTCCACGCGAGGTTCAGCAGCGTGGTGTTCACTTCGCTGCGCACATGCCAGTTCAGCCCGATATGAACGACGCCGACCACGAAGCCGAGCAGGTTCAGCAGCAGCAGGAACAGATACGGACGCGAGATCGACCAGTCGAAATAGTCTTTCTCGATCTGGCCGCCCTTGGCCGTGACGTTGAACTTGCCGAGCTTCGGGTTGATCAGCGCGAGCAGGGTCGGCGCAGTGATGTACGACGCCAGCACGGATTCGTACACTTCGGCCCAGAACGAATGGCGGAACTGACGCTGCATCCGTGAGTTCGTGATGCTCGCGTGCATCATGTGCGGCATCGCGTAAATGGCGATCGACGCGGCGGCGGCTTCGATCACGTGCGCACCGAACAGCAGGTACGACAGCGGCGCGGTCAGGAACACCAGACGCGGAATGCCGTAGAAGAAGTGCATCATCCCGTTCAGGTAGCACAAGCGCTGACCGAGCTTCAGGCCTTTCTTCGTGAGCGGATTGTCGATCCGGAAAATCTGCGTCATGCCGCGCGCCCAGCGAATCCGTTGGCCGATGTGGCCGGACAGGCTTTCAGTGGCGAGGCCGGCGGCTTGCGGAATCGCCAGATACGCGGTGGTGTAGCCGAGGCCGTGCAGCTTCAACGCGGTGTGCGCGTCTTCCGTCACGGTCTCGACCGCGATACCGCCAATCTCCTCGACCATCGTGCGACGCAGCAGCGCGCACGAACCGCAGAAGAACGTCGCGTTCCACAGATCGTTGCCGTCCTGCACGAGACCGTAGAACAGCTCGCCTTCGTTCGGCACCTTGCGGAACGTGCCGAGGTTGCGCTCGAACGGATCGGCGGAGAAAAAGTGGTGGGGCGTTTGCAGCAGCGACAGCAGCTTGTCGCGCAGGAACCAGCCGAGGCCGATCTGCAGGAACGAGCGGGTCGGAATGTGATCGCAGTCGAAGATCGCCATGTACTCGCCATGGGTGATCTTCAGCGCCGCGTTGATATTGCCGGCCTTCGCGTGGAAGTTGTTGGTGCGGATCGTCCAGTTGACGCCCACTTCTTCGCAGAATGCCTTGAACTCGGGACGGCGGCCGTCGTCGAGCACGTGGATGGACAGCTTGTCGGTCGGATAGTCGAGCGCGAGCGCGGCGAAGATGGTCGGCTTCACCACCGACAGCGGCTCGTTATACGTCGGGATAAACACATCGACGGTCGGCCAGTCGGCGCGCGAGCGCGGCAACGGCATCGGCTGGCGCTTCAGCGGCCACGCGGTCTGGAAATAGCCGAGCAGCAACACGAGCGTCGAATAGACTTCGGCGAACACCAGCAGCAGACCCCACGCCATGTCGAGCGGATGCTCCCAGTGCGTGGTGGTGGTCAGTCGCCAGAACATGTAACGCCCGGACGCCACCACCGACAGCATGATCATCACCAGCGTCGTGTAGTTGCCTTGCAGACGGCGGAACAGCATCGCGACCACGAAACACGCGGTCGCGAAAATGAGTTGCTGTTCGAACACCAGCGGCACGGTGAACACGAAATACAGCATGGTGACCGCGAACACCGTGGCGACGATCTTGACGATCCAGCTATCCCAGACCGGCCAGTCGACCATCCGTTCCAGACGCGACGGCGCGCCGGCGTCGGCGCCGGTGCGCAGCGGTTGCCGTGCGGCAGCTTCCGGTGTGCTCATGCCACTTTTCCTGGCGATACGGGGATCGCGTCGATCGCTGCGAGCAGCCAGTCGCCGCAGGTGCGGAAATCGGCGGCGGCCTGGCTCAGCGGGTCGTAATGGATCAGCGTGGTGTCGCAAGCCAGCGACTCGCTGACGCCTTCGTCCTGATGGATCACGCCGGGGAAGACCTTGCCGCCCAGCATGTGACGCAACACCTTGAGCACGTCTTTGGCGAGCTGGCGCGACAGATCGACCTGATTGACGACATACCCGGCGCCGCCGAAATCGGCGCGCGGCGCGGCGTAGGTTTCAATCAGCCGTTCCATTTGCGGAATCGCGGCGTAGGACGCGGCGTCGGCGAGCACGACGTTCAGCGCGAAGTTGGCCGCGCACAACGCGGTGCGCGTGTACGCCGACGAACCCGGCGGCGTATCCACGATCACGATGTCCGATTCTTCGAGTTGCAACGTGGCCAGCGATTGCGCGAGCCACAACGGTTCGTGGTCGATATACGCTTCGAAGCGGCGGCGGTCGTCTTCGAGCACGGCGCCGTACGGCAGCACCGTGACGCCGTCCACCCCGTCGAACATCACCGATTGCCAGGCGTCGCCCGCGAGGGTGGCGCGCGACAGTCCGTCGATGCTGTCCAGCGGCACGCCGAAGTGCAGGCGCAACGCATTTTGCGGATCGAGGTCGAGCGCGATGATGCGTCGGCCGCTGGCGGCAAGCACCGACGCCAGATTGGCGGCGAGGGTGGTTTTGCCGACGCCGCCTTTCGCGGAAACCACTGTGATGACTTTCATGGGCGTCGCGGTCCGTTGACCAGCCACGAATGCGGAGCCGCTGCGGGGCGCGTGCCGTTCGCAGCCTGGTCGGAGTGAGATGCGGATGTGCGCGGGCCGCTGACCGGCGCGCCGAACGGTCCGGTCGGGTAAGCGCCGGGCGTCGGTTGTGCCACCGGTTGTGCGGCGGCCGGTGCGGGCGCGCGCAGCCGGTCGAACATCGATTGCAGCGGCGCGGCCGGTTCTGCCTGACGTGCGGCGTTGCCGCCACCGAACAGGCGGCTCAGCATCGACGGCGGATTCTGCGCGGGTGCGGCAGCCGGCATCGGCGCGGCCGCAGGTGCGGTGGCGGGGAAACCGCGCGCCGGTGCGCCGGCGAACGACGGCGTGGCTGCATCGGTCATCGTCACGACCGGTTGCGACCATGCCGACGGCGCATTGAAAGCCGGTTGCGCAGGCGCGGCGTAATGCGTCGCCGGAATCGCAGCGGGTGCCTGCATCCACGGCAGCTGCGGGGCTGCGTGCGGTGTCGGTTGAGCCGCAGCAACGCCCCATTGCGCCGGTTGTGCCGCTTGCGCCGCGCGTGCGGCCTGCGCCGCCTGGGCGATCTGCGCGACCTGAACGGCTTGCGCCGTTTGCGCGGCTTGCGCGACGAGCAGCGCTTGGGCGGTTTGCGCGGGCGTTGCGGCGGGTGTCACGGCGGGTGTCACGGCGGCCGCTATCGGCGCTGCGACCAGTGTTGCCGGTGCGGATTGCGCCGGAGGTGTGGCTTGCGACGCAGACAGTTGCGACGCGGTATCGGTGGATGCGGCGGACGCCGACGCGAGCGGCGTGACCGCCGCCAGTTGCGGTTCGAGCGAGAAACGTGCGGCACCGCGCTGAACGAGCGGCTCCGGTTTCTTAAAGTTCAGGACAGGCGGCATATCGCGACGCGGCGAGCGCGCAAACAGCGGCGCGCTCTTGCGATCGACCGGCGCATGCGGATCGGTACGGGCGAAACCCGGCGGCACGGCGGCGCCTGCTTCGGGTTGCGCGCGCGACGCGTCGGCTGCGGCTTGCTCGCCCGGTTCGCCGACGACGGGAATCTGCTGCCGGTTGAGGTCGAGCGTCACGAGCAGCGGCCAGCGCGTGCGCGCCGTCGCGGCGTCGTTCTCACGGCCGATTTCCTGGTAGTCGGACGCGTTGCCGCCGAAATGTCCGAACAGTGTTTCGATGTCGCTCGAAGGACTCATGATGCCGCCGTCTTATCTAGGGATGGCCGCTTCACGATGCCGGTCCGTACGTACGCTGTACGGCGGGCACCGTTTGGCCAGTAAAAAATCGCTGCACTCCGGTCACGCCGGATAACGGCCCAACCGGAATTCGATGGCGGTGTTCTCGTCGAAACCGCTCGTCTGCGCCACCGACAAGCCTTGCGCGCCGAGCGCGCTGAGCCAGGTCTGGTAGGCGCCTTCGAGGAAGGCCGGAGTCCAGGAGAGCGCCGAAGCGCCGAATGCGTGCAGCGGCGCGCAGTAGTGTGCGATGCGGAGGTATTCCGGTTCGTCCGATAGCTCGACAAAGCCCCATTGTGCGTCTTGCCAGCACAGGTTCAGCGCGGCGGCGAGTTCCGCCGTCGAGCCGACCGGCGGCAGCGCGTGCGCTGCGGCAAAGCGGCAACCTACCCTGAACATCAATTGACGCAACTCATCGTGGCCGATCTGCGTCTCGAATTCCTCGGCGAGGGCGGTAAGCATGCCGCGCCATTGCGGGGAAATCTGACGTTCAAGCAGGTAGTCGAGAATTGGGACCATGTTTTCCGAAAGACGGCCGTTTGAAATCTTTATGGCTGACGTCGACTAAGGCATAAAACAGGCCATCCGAAGCATGTGCAGGTAAAGCGCGCGTTGCACGCGCCCGGCGGTGACTTGAGTGGCTTGCCTTGAGTGACCGTCGCCTCCTTTCGCGAAGTCTACTGAAGAGAGAAATTTTTAGCTACCATCGGACTACTCCTATTTGTCGGATAGATACGACGTATTGTGGCGATTGGATGCAGGTGCAGCAAAATTCATTGCCGCAGCATTGGCGGGCTATCGGAGCCGGGTGCGAGTCAATATCCGGTAAGACGTCCCGCACTGCGTTTCCTTACATCGCGAGCCTTGTGGTGGGCGGCGCAATGTTGAATCCATAGTTGTGTTATCGGCCGCAAAATTACCTGGTTTAGCGTTTGGGTAACAATTTGATCTACGTCCTGTTCATGCAAGGAATAACCCGATTCTTAATAGATGGGCCGATGTAAGCCAATCAATCACGCAATCGTTTGCTTGCGGATTAATCGTCGGCGACAGCGCGGTTGTTAATCGGCTTTCAGAAATACTTACCGATTGTTGGGTGTCCCAATCGAGAAAAAACCCGGTAAGCTCGTCTCTTTGCGCCGCGTGTTCACGTGCTCTTTCGTGCGCATATCGAGTCTCCTGCCCGATACGCGCTTCGCATTTCCGGCCTTGCATGCTCAATCCAGTCAGTCTTCTGTTCGTGACCGCGCTGTCGGGCGTCATGGCGACCGCGATGCTGTGCTCGCTGCTGCGCGCGGCGATCCCGGGCGTGGCGTGGTGGATTGCCGCGAACGCGGTGGCGATCGTCGCGGTGGTGTGCGTGGCCGGGCAAGGTCATATCGCGCCGTGGATCTCGATCGTGCTCGCGAACCTGCTGGTGTCGGTCGCGCTGCTGTTCATGCTCGACGGCTGCCATCGCTTTCTGGGCCGTCGGCGCCTGCTCGCCGACGTCTATCTGGGCGTGGCGGGCACGCTCGCCGGCCTGATCTACTGGACCTACGTGTCACCGGACTTCGCGGCGCGGGTCGCGATGATGTCCGCGTTCAACCTCTATATCTATGCGCAGGTTGCGTGGGTGATGTGGCGCGGCCGGCCATTGAAGCGATCGGCTTACAGCTATTACTTCCTGATCGTGTCGAGCGTGCTGTTCTGCATCGGGCATCTGGCGCGCGGCGCGATGTACGGCTTCGGCCAGATGGATCAGCACAGTCTGTTGCAGGCGACGCCGCTCAATATCGCCTTTCTCGCGATCGGCATTCTGGCGCTGCCGTGCATGACGATCGGCAGCGTGATGCTGGCGCATGACCGCATGGCGACGCGTCTCGAAACGCTCGCGAATATCGACGACCTAACCGGTTCGCTGGCGCGACGCGCGTTTCTCGCGCGGGCGCAGGCGGCGCTCTCGACGGCGGCGCGGGCGCAGCGCCCGCTGTCGCTGGCGATCATCGATATCGATCGCTTCAAGTCGATCAACGACACGCACGGCCACGCGGTCGGCGACAGCGTGTTGCGGCACTTCACGGCGTTCGTCGAAAGCCATTTGCGGCCGGACGATCTGTTCGGCCGGCTGGGCGGCGAGGAGTTCGGCGTGATCTGCCCGGCAACGGATCTGCGCGAGGCGGTCGCGGTGCTGGAACGGTTGCAAGAGCAACTATCGGCGCTGGAGCAGCCATTGCCGGGCGTCGCGGCTTATACCTTCAGCGTCGGCGTCGATGAATATCGCGGCGGAGATACCTTATCCGTATTGATGGCCCGCGCCGACGCCGCGCTGTACGTCGCCAAGGCGTCCGGCCGCAACCGCGTGATCGCGGCGATGCCGTCGGGCGACCGTTGCGCGGGCAACGACCGGCCGCTCGATAGCGGTGTAATCAACCTGAATCGCGAAGATATGCCGGCAGCGTGAATGCGCGACTCGCAGGTCATTTAGCGGTAATCGATAAAGATTAAATACTGCGACATCGAAGAGTTTGAAAAAATAAGCGAAGATCGGCCTTCAATTTCACGCGTCGATTGCCGTTAAAGGCAATGACGGAGTGCCGCGATAACGCCCAAACCTACTTCTATGCTTTCGACCACGCCGCATAGTCTGTCCGACGCCGGGTTCCGGGATGGATTCCATCGGCGCTCGCTGGAGCATCAGCGCCCGTTATCGACGGTAACGATGGCGTTTACCGTCGTCGCGTTCCTGACTTTCGTTGTGATGCGCAGTTTCGTGTCCGGGCCGACGTCGCCGCTCGTGTTCCGGCTCGCCTGCGCGGTCGCGCTCGCGCTGCTGGTCGTCGCGCTGCCGCGCACCAACACGCCGACCCAATTCGGCGCGATCGGCGTGGCTTACATGATGGTGCTGCTCGGCGGCGTCGCGCTGAATGTCGTGGGTGTCAGCGATCCGCTGCTGTGGACGCTGCCCGCGGTGATCGTGATTCCGGTGTGCGCCGCGCCGCTGTGGCTCACGCCGGTTCACTTCTTTATCGGCACGCTGATCTGGTACGCGGCCGGTTTGCCGCTCCTGCTCGGCGAGCCGCATCCGCGCGATGTCCAGATCGTATCTTGGATGTGGGCGATGATCGGCGTACCGACCGCCGCTGTCTTTCATTTCGGTTTCTACTGGTTCCGGCGCGGTCATTACCTGCTCGAAAACCAGCTGACCCAACTCGCCGCCACCGATCCTTTGACCGGCCTGCAAAACCGTCGCGCGTTCGTCGAACAGGCGGAGCGCAGGCTCGACTCGCTGAAATCCAACGCGCGGACCAGCGCGATTTTCGTCGATATCGATCACTTCAAATCGCTGAACGACCGTTTTGGGCACGCGATGGGCGACCAGGCGCTGTTCCAGGTCGCGCAGGTCTTGATGGAGCAGAGCGCCGCGCACGATTCCGTCAGCCGGATCGGCGGAGAAGAGTTCGCGGTCCTGCGGCCGGCCGGTCTCGCGGACGCGGTCGCGCTCGCAGAACAGTTGCGCTCCGCCATCACGACGATCGCGCGGCCGGACGGCTTTCTGTCGGCGAGCTTCGGCGTCGCCGAACATCGTCCGGGCGAAAGCATTCTGTCCTTGCTCGATCGCGCCGACGAGGCGTTGTTGCGCGCGAAGCAGTCGGGCCGCAACCGCGTCTGCGCGGAGCGCGCAATGCCGGTGGAGATAGCGCCGGCACCGACCGGTGCGCAGGCGGTTCGGCAGCGTTGGCAGGACTATTACCTCGTGTCGCATTTTCAGCCGCTGTACAGCCTGTCGCATCAGAAGCAGGTCGGCTTCGAGGCCTTGCTGCGCGGCGAACTCGCCGACGGCTCGACCGTGCCGCCGGTGGTGCTGTTCGCGCCGCGTCTGCTCAGCGACGAGGGCGCGCTCGACCGCGTCAGTCACGCAGTGCATCTCGCGAACGCGCGCCGCGCGATTCCCGACGATGCATGGCTGTTTCTGAATATCCTGCCTGCCACCTTCGTCGCGCACGGTTACGCGGACGAACTGGCGATGCTGGTACGCGAAGCCGGTCTCGAACCGGAGCGCGTGATTCTGGAGATTCTGGAGTCGCACGGCGGCAGCGTCGACGACATGTCGCGGGCGGCGGCGCGGTATCGCGAGTTGGGCTTCCTGATCGCCGTCGACGATTTCGGCGCGGGTCAGTCGAACCTGGATCGGCTGTTCCGGATCAAGCCCGATCTGGTGAAGCTCGACGGCGAACTGATTCGCGCGACGAGTCCGGGCGCGCAACAGCCGATCTTGCCCAAGCTGGTTTCGCTGCTGCATCAGGCCGGGATGCTGGTGGTGGTGGAAGGCGTCGAAACCACCGAGGAACTGATCCTCGCCATCGAATCGAATGTGGATTTCGCGCAAGGCTATCTGCTCGGCCGGCCGTCGCCGGAAGTGACCCCGCCCGACTCGATGCATCGTCAGATCGACCTTGCGTTCGATGCGATTGCGCAAGGCCGCGCGCAGCAGCATGCGTTGTTCGAAATGGAAGTGCGGCCGTATCGCGACGCGTTGAGCGCCGCCGCCAACGCGTTGATGGGCGGCGCGACGATGGAGCGCGCGTTTGCGACGCTGGCCAAGCTTCCGCGCTGCGTCAGCTGTTTTATCCTCGACGATACCGGGCGGCAGATTGGCGGCGAAGTGGCGGGCGTCGGGTACACCGAGCGTGCGGATTCGCTGTATCCGGTGTCCGATCCGCGCGATGCGCGCTGGGACCACCGGCCGTATTTCCGCAATGCGGTGTTGTTGCCGGGCGTGCCGGTGGCGAGCAATCCTTATCTGTCGCTGGCCAGCGGGCGGCCGTGCGTCGCGGTGACGGTGGCGATCCAGTCGGGCGGCCAGCGTTCGGTGCTCGGCACCGAACTCGACTGGTCGTCGCCGGATCTGCCGTGGCCCGCCAGCGATTGACACGCTGACGCCGCTCAGACTTGCGATTTGCCGCGACGGAACAGCACGCGCCAGATTGCGCCGATCAACAGCGAGCCCGCACCGACGGCGACGCCGGCCAGCATGATTTCGCTCATATGATCGCGCACCAGCGGCACGTTGCCGAACAGATAGCCGGCCACAGTCAGCGACACGATCCACAACGCCGCGCCCGCCGCCACGAACGGCACGAACCGTGCAACCGACATCCGCGAAACGCCCGCAGCGAACGGCGCAAACGTGCGCACGACAGCGAGAAACGGCGACACCAGAAACGTCAAACCGCCGCGCGCTTCGTAAAACGCATGCGCGCGACGCAGTGCCTGCTTGTCGAGCCACCGGTAGTTCGCGGTGTAGACCTTCGCGCCGATTGCCCGCCCGATCGCATAATCGACCAGACTGCCCGCGACCGTGGCCGCGAACAGAACGGGAATCACCGCCCATAGATCGAGCGCGCCGGTCGCGGCGAACGCGCCGCACAGGAAAATCAATGGATCGCCGGGCAGGAAAAACAGCGGCAGAAAAGCGATTTCGACGAAGATGATCGCGAACAGCATCGCGTAGACGGCTGTACCGTATTCGGCGATCAGCCCGCCGAGGTGGCGGTCGAAGTGCAGCGCGGTTTGCAGGACGTGCATCAGATCCATCGCGGCGTGGTCCGGTTAAGAGGGGCGGTGGCAAGCGTTCGCGCAGTGTAGTCGCGTGGACGGGCGGCGCGTGATTTTCGACGGAATTCGATGCGTCTGGACAGGAGGGACGGCGTATGCAGCAGGCTTTCGGCGTGAGCTTCCGGATTGCCGGACCACGCGATGTGCAGACGGTGCGCGATGTCGAATACGACGCGGCGCAACGGTTTGTCGATGTCGGCATGACCGGCATCGCCACTGCGCCGCCGATGGACGAAGACTTCGTGCGTCGGCGGATCGATGCGGCGCAGGTGATCGTGGCTGTCGACGACGCGGGGCGGGTCGGCGGTTTCGTGATGTTCGCGCGCGTGTCGGGCGAGGGCTCGAACCCTGCGTCGGACCATGTGCCGGACGATGCCCGGATCTATATCGAAGAACTGGATGTGCTGACCGCGTGGGCAGGTCGTGGAATTGGCGCGTTGCTGATCGAACGGGTGGCGGAACGCGCGTGCGCCGAAGGAACGGGCCGGCTCGTGCTATCGACGTTTCGCGACGTGCCGTGGAACGCGCCTTACTATCGGCGACTGGGCTTTGCGACGCTCGACGACGCGCAGCTCGACGCCGACATGATGGCGCGCCGCAAGCGGCATGCGGCGCAAGGGCTCGATGTGTCGAAGCGCGTTTTCATGGTGAAAGTGCTAAACGAGCCCGATGCAGCGTGAGTTGCGACGGGCGTTTTCGCGAACCATGCATACGCCGTTTAACGCGTGGCGATATCGATCCACATCATGGCCGACAACACGAGCGAGAGCGTACCGAAGATCAGGGATCCCGGAACCGCGATCCAGCGAAAGCACTGTCCCGACTCGATGAAATAATGAAACTTCTCCATGGTGAAGACTCCTTGGCGTTGAAAAGGCGCGTCGATCGAAGCGCCGGGTTTAGCTCGTGTGGTAGTGCAACGTAGCGAACAGGATAGCAACCACGGCTGTCAAAAAAATGGAGATCGACGTCACTGCGCGAGTTCGGGTTGCGGATCGTCGGGTGCGGCGAAGGTGCGGCTTCATCGTTTCCGTCATCACGATCGTCGACGCCATGAACGCGAGACAACAGAAAAACGCCGCTGCCAGCTCGAGCCACGTTGATACACCGTGCTTCTCCAGTTCCGTGACGGCTTCGTAGGTTGCGGCGGCGGACAGCGCGATCGTCGACCACAGCAGTTGACCGTCTTTTATCGATTCGACGATCAGATTCCTGGCGAATGTTAAGCCGTGCGTCGGCGCGACGAGCGCGAGCGTGAAGATCGGGCCGAGCAGCGGCACGCCGAGATTGAGCAGGATCCAGAAGAAGAAGTTCATCTGCCGATCCTAACGGCGCGGATCGCTGCGCGACAGCTGGCCGGATGGCCAACGCTGTGTCGGGCAGCGGCGTCCAGAACGACGAAGCCCCCTGGAACCTCACGGTTCCAGGGGGCTTCGTGTACCGATGTGCCGGTCTTGCTGCACCGGCTGCTTAGGCCTTTATTCCACCGTTTCCAGCGACGGGTAATCCACGTAACCCGTCTCGCCGCGCGCGTAGAACGTTGCCGGAACCGGCGCGTTCAGCGGCGCGTCGAGTTCGAAGCGGCGCGGCAGATCCGGGTTCGCGATAAACAGCACGCCCCACGCGACAGCATCCGCTTCGCCCGCGTCGAGCACCTGTTGCGCCGATGCCTTCGTGAACTTTTCGTTGGCGATATACACGCCGCCGAACGCCGCTTTCAGCTGCGGGCCGAGACGGTCGTCGCCGAGTGCTTCACGCGCCGCGATAAACGCGATCTTGCGCTTGCCGAGTTCGCGCGCCACGTAGCCGAACGTGCCCGCCAGATCGGAGTCGCCCATCGTGTGCGAGTCGCCGCGCGGGGCAAGGTGCACACCGACGCGGCCAGCGCCCCACACGTCGATACATACGTCGGTGACTTCGAGCAGCAGGCGCGCGCGGTTTTCGATCGGGCCGCCGTAGATGTCGGTGCGCTTGTTGGTGCTGTCCTGCAGGAACTGGTCGAGCAGATAGCCGTTGGCGCCGTGCACTTCGACGCCGTCGAAACCGGCCGCCTTCGCGTTTTCCGCGCCCTTGCGATATGCCGCGACGATCCCGGCGATTTCCGGCAGTTCGAGCGCACGCGGTGTCACGAATGCCCGTTGCGGACGCACGAGGCTGACGTTGCCGCCTGCTGCGATCGCGCTCGGTGCGACCGGCAATTCGCCGTCGAGGAACACCGGATCCGAAATGCGGCCCACGTGCCACAGTTGCAGCACGATCTTGCCGCCGGCCGCGTGAACAGCCTCCGTCACCTGTTTCCAGCCTTCGACCTGCTCCTGCGACCAGATGCCGGGCGTTTCCGCATAACCGACGCCCATCGGCGTCACGGACGTGGCTTCGCTGATGATCAACCCCGCCGACGCGCGTTCCGCGTAGTAACGGGCCATCAATGCGTTCGGCACGCGGATGTCGCCGGCGCGCTGACGGGTCAGCGGCGCCATGACGATGCGGTTCGACAGCGAGAGTTCACCAGCCTGAAGCGGGTCAAAAAGAGTCGGCATAACAGTTCACCTTTCCTGGCGGGCGCACGGCCCGCGATGAGTGACAAAGCGTAATAGGACGCGGATGACGCAGCTTCCCGCTGCGGATTACAGATCCGCTTTCATGTGTTCGAGAAACGCGTGGATGACGGTTTCGTTGCGCTTGAAAAACACCCACTGGCCGACCTTTTTCGACGTCACGAGCCCCGCGCGCTGCAGCGCGGCGAGATGCGCGGATACCGTGGACTGCGAGAGCCCACAGAACGTGTCGAATTTGCCCGCGCAGACACCGTGGTCCAGCGGCAATTCCTGGTCGGCGAAATGCAGATGCGGCTCTTTCAGCCGCGCCAGAATCTCGCGGCGGATAGGGTTGGCAAGTGCCTTGTGGATCGCGTCGATGTCGATCGTCATCAGTTGCTTCCGTGCATGAATGACCGGCGACGCAACCGCGGGACCGTTGTCCGGCGTGCTGCATCGCTTCGGTTCGAAGTATATATCGTAATTCTACGATATGCTCAAAGCCCCACCGTCAATGGGGGCGATAGGTGCCGGCCGTGAACGACGCATGGTTGGTAGCGGATTGGGTCAGCGCCACGCCGGCCGGGCACCGGACAGCAGCGAGAAGCTCGGGGCACGCATTACCGCCTGGCTGCGGCGACGGCGGCGGCATCGACAAAGGTTGCCACGTCGCGGTTAATGGATCGCGGATCGCGGGCCGGGATGCGGCGCACTCGCTGATTCACGACATCGACATGATGCGTTTTCTGCTCGGCGATATCGTCGATGTGCAGGCGCTGACGTCCAACGCAGTGCGGGGCTTCGAAGTCGAGGACACCGCCGCCGTGATCCTGCGATTCGCGAATGGCGCGCTCGGCACGCTGGCCGTGTCCGATTGCGCGGCGTCGCCATGGAACTGGGACCTCGCCGCGGGCGAGGCGGCGCACTATCCGCGTCAGCAGGTGAACACGCATTTCGTGTCTGGCACGGATGCATCGCTCACGTTGCCGCAACTCGACGTCTGGGAATATCGCAGCGGCAAAGGCTGGCACGAACCACTGACGCACGAGCGCACCACGCCGCACAGCGGCGACCCCTACGCGGAGCAGTTGCGCCATTTCGCGGAGGTGATGGCGGGCAACGAAACCCCGATCTGTTCAGGCGAGGACGCGGCACGCACGCTGGCCGCGACGTTTGCCGTGCATCGCGCGGTGGCGGCGGGCGCACGGGTCGCACCGGCGCTTTGATACGTTTCAACCGGACTCTAAGGGTTAAGCCGTGTTTGAATAAAATAGTAAAATGGAATAGTATTCAACAAAGCTGGATGTCACCCTCAGGATGAAGCGGATTGGCAATGAAGCGCGAACCGATGCTCGAATGTGATGTGCTGGTACTGGGCTCTGGCGCAGGTGGCCTCGCCACGGCGGTCACCGCCGCCGTGCGAGGGTTGCGGGTCATCGTCGCGGAAAAGGAGGCGGTGTTCGGCGGCACGACGGCGTGGTCCGGCGGCTGGATGTGGATACCCGGCAATCCGCTCGCCGTGCGCGCCGGCATCCATGAAGACATCGACGCGCCGCGCACCTATCTGCGCAACGAGCTTGGCCCGCATTTCGACGCGGCAAAGACCCGCGCGTTGCTGAACCACGGTCCGCAGATGGTCGAGTTTTTCGAGCGCAATACGTCGACGCGTTTCGTCGATGGCAACTGGATTCCGGACTTTCACACGTCGGAAGGCGCGGGAACCGGCGGCCGCTCGATCTCCGCGATGCCATTCGACGGTCGTGAACTGGGCGCGCTGATCGACACGCTGCGGCCGCCGCTTCGCGAGACCACGCTCAAGGGTATGGCGATCGCGTCCGGCGCCGATCTCGCTCATTTCTTCAACGCGACACGGTCGCTGCGTTCCGCGCTGCATGTCGCGCGAAGATTGACGACGTTCGCGCTGCATACGCTTCGCTATGGACGCTCGATGCATCTGGTCAACGGTCACGCGCTGGTCGCGCGTTTGCTGAAGTCGGCTGCGGATCACGACGTCGATCTGCGCGCAAATGCAAAAGCCGTGAGTCTGATTTACGAAGCCGGGCGCGTGGTGGGCGCGCACATCGAGATGGATGGTGTCGTCAAGGAAGTGCGGGCCGCGCGCGGTGTGGTGCTGGCCTGCGGAGGCTATCCGCATGACGTGGCGCGCCGTGCGCGAACCTTCGATTACACGCCGTCGGGCGTCGAGCATTGGTCGGCCGCACCGTCGTCCAATACCGGCGACGGCATCCGCCTCGGCGAGGCGGTCGGCGGTCATTTCGATGCCGCGCTAAGCGCGCCCGCCGCGTGGGCGCCGGTGTCGCTCGTGCCGCAACAAAACAACGCGCCACCGGTTGCGTTCCCGCATCTGGTCGAGCGCGCCAAGCCGGGCGTGATCGCGGTCACGCGCGCGGGTAAGCGCTTCGGTAATGAGGCCTCGTCGTATTACGACCTGATGAGCGCGCTGTTCGACGCGACGCCGCAACGCGAAGAAGTGTGCGCTTGGCTGATCTGCGACCACCGGTTCCAGCGCCGCTATGGCCTGGGCGTGTCAAAGCCGTTTCCATTTTCGACCGGTTCGTATCGGCGTTCCGGGTATCTGAAGCGCGCGGGGAGTCTCGCTGAACTCGCCGTGCAATGCGGTATCGATCCGCAAGGTCTCACCGACACGGTGGCGGCCTACAACCTCCACGCGAAACACGGACTGGACCCGCAGTTTCATCGCGGCGCCACGCCGTACAACCGCGTGCAGGGCGACCCACGACACACACCGAATCCGTGCGTCGCGCCGCTCGAAAACGGGCCGTTCTACGCAGTCAAACTGCTTCCCGGCAGCCTCGGCACTTTCGCCGGGCTGGCGACCGATGCCGCCGCGCGCGTCCTCGACAGCGACCGTCGGCCCATCGCCGGTCTATACGCGACGGGCAACGACAGCGCCAGCATGATGGGCGGCTGCTATCCGGCGGGCGGCATCACGCTCGGTCCGGCGATGACCTTCGGTTACATCGCGGGACTTACGCTGGCCGGCGCCGCACGAGCGGATGCGGCAGCGGACTTTTTAAATCACGTACAAGGACATATGCAATGACGCTCTATGACGTAGTGACACTGACCGTGAAAATCGGCGCGAATGCGCAGGTGTTCGAAAGCATCAAGGCAAGCGGCGATCAACCTGGTTCGCGATTGCTCGGCTGCTGGTATTCCGATATCGGTACGCTCGGGCAAGTGCTGGTGTTGCGCGGTTTCGAATCGGAAGCCGCGCTGGTCACCGAGCGCAAGCGCATGCTGCTCGAAGGCAATCCGCTCGGCTGTGGAGAGTTCGTCACCGACGTGAAGATCGACAGCTATTCGCTGTTCCCGTTCCTGCCGCCTGTCGAACCCGCCGTGCACGGCGGCATCTATGAAATGCGGGTCTACGGAACGAAACTCGCGAGCCTGCAGCACACGATCGACGCATGGGAAAAGGCGTTGCCGGAACGCACCGCGCGCTCGCCGCTCATCGGTGCGATGTATTCGCTCGACGGCGCCGTGCCGCGCTTTCTGAACATCTGGCCGTACGCGAGCGTCGATGAGCGTTCGCGGATTCGCGCCGAAGCGGTGAAGGACGGCATCTGGCCGCCCAAGGGCGGCCCCGCGCATCTGACGACGATGGAATCGACGATCTGCGTGCCCGCGCCGTTTTCGCCGCTGCGTTGAGCGCGAAGCACGCTGGAACGAATAACCGGATTCAAGGAAACGACATGACACAGCACAACACGCGGCCGCTCTCCCTCTCGGCTTTGACGGCGCTCGAACTGACGCCGCCGCAGATGGTCGAGTGCGCCGCGCAGGCCGGCTACGACTATGTCGGGCTGCGCCTGTTGCCTGCCACCGATCACGAAGTGCGGCATGAGATCGTCGGCGATACGCCGTTGAGACGCGAGACGCTTGCGCGCTTGCGCGATACCGGCATCAAGGTGCTCGACGTCGAGATTCTGCGTCTGAAGCCGGAGACGAATGTCGCCGACTACACGCCGATGCTCGAAACCGGTGCGGAACTCGGTGCCCGCTACGTGCTGGTGGCCGGCAACGATCCCGACGAAGCGCGCACCGCGGACCGGCTCGCGCAACTCTGCGAGCTTGCGAAGCCGCTGGGATTGTCGCCGTCGCTCGAACCGATGCCGTGGACCGACGCGAAGGACATCACGCAGGGCGCGCGTATCGTCAAGGCGGCGGGCTGCAGTAACACCGGTCTTATCATCGATCCGATTCACTTCGACCGCGCCGGGTCGTCGATCGAAGAACTCGCGGCGTTACCGCGCGAATACTTCGGTTACGTGCAGTTTTGCGATGCACCCGCCGAGCGTCCGGTCGACCTCGATACGCTGCTTTTCCAGGCGCGCTGCGAGCGGATGATTCCGGGCGAGGGCGGGATCGACCTCGCCGCTATTCTGCGTGCGCTGCCCGATCATCTGCCGCTCAGCATCGAGGTGCCGACCGAACATTGGGCGAAGACCGCGCCGGCGCTCGAACGCGCCCGCAAGCTGCGCGAGGCGACCCTCGCTGTGCTGGCGCAAACCTACGCGGCCCGCTGACGCGCGCGCTTCACGCGTGACCCATTCGCAGTTCGCGCCAACGCCCCGCGCAAGACGGGGCGCGAACTGCCGTTCGTCGTCGGTAACAACAAAAAACGATCCGGAGACAACCCATGAAGGTTTCATTCAACGCCGCCGTGCCCGACGCGCGGGCGGCGCGTGCGATCGACGAGCAAAAGCTGCTCGGTCTCGCATTCGGCGCGCTGGGCGCGGGCATGCTGCACGCGAACTGGGGCTTCGGCGAGGTGTTCACGGCGCTCGCGATTCCCGCTGCGGTAGGCGCCGCCGCGGTGCTGCTGAAGGGCGCGCGACATCGCAGTCCCGTGCTGCGGGTCGAGACCGCCCGCCACCAGGCGGACGCGCGGGCCACATCGGGATGCGGGTCGCTTGAATTCCGATGTGGAATCGTGTTCTCATTCGGTATCTAAGTCGAACTGAGAGTGGAATATGGCGGGGAATCTCGAGCGGGCGCTGGCGATCATCGAATTGCTGGCAAAGCAGGGCGGCAGCATGCAACTGGCCGCGATCGCCGACACGCTGAACATCCCGCGTAGCGGAACTCATCGCCTGCTGGCCGAACTCAGCGAACAAGGTTTTGTGCGGCAGGACGATCATGGCGAGTACGTGCTCGCGCTGAAGCTCGTGTCGCTGGCATTGATCTGGCTGTCCACGGGCGGCGTGCTCGATATCTCGCAACCCGTACTCGACCGGCTCGCTACGGCGTCGGGCGAACTGGCGCGGCTCGGCGTGGTCGAGGACGATCACATCACGTTTGTCGGCAAGGCGCAGGGCGCCAAATCCGGTTTGCGATACGACCCGGACATGGGCAGCCAGCCGCCGCTGCATTGCACCGCGAGCGGACAGGCATGGCTGTCGACGATGAGCGACGAGGAAGCGCTCGAACTGGTGTCGCGCCAAGGCGGAATCGCCAAGGCAGGGCAGACCGGGCCGCGCGCGCCGAAGTCGATCCAGCAGTTCCTGCAGGATCTGGCGGGCGCACGCAAACGCGGCTACGGCGTCGCGAGCGACACGTACGAGGTGGGAATGACGTCGATGGCCGCCGTGGTCCGTCATCCGGTCACGGGGCTGGCGGTCGGCGTGGTGAGTCTCGCCGGACCGACGAGCCGTCTGCCGGAGGCGCGTTTGAAGGCGCTTGCGCCTGCGCTGCTCGAAGCCGTGTCGGATATGAGCGCGGCCACGCTCAGCTCGCCGTATTTCAAGCGCAGCCTGAAAGTTGCGCCGGTCGTGACCAACGTGCAGCCCGTCGTGGCGAAACGCAAGGGCCGGCCCAAGGCGGCCTGATCGCGGGTGTGCCGGACTTGCCCGTCCGGCTCAAGCATCCGTGGCTTAGCGCTCGCGCAGGCATCTGTTCCGTGACGGCGTTCGCCGCACGTCTCGCTGCATCGAACAACGGCCGTACACGCGCCGAAAACACGTGAAAAAACGGGCGCCGTCGAGGCGCCCGCAACTCACGTTCTCCCAGTACCCGCGACGGAATTCAGGCAGTCGCCCGCCGATCCGGCGCGCTCGATTCAGACTGCGTTGACTCGGGCCGATCTCCCGTGGCCTAGGCTACATATTTGGCGATCCGCCAGCCGAAAACGAGCGCGGGGCCGAGCGTGGTCCCGGGGCCTGGATAAGTGCCGCGAAAGATCGATGCGAGGTCGTTGCCGCATGCGTACAGGCCCGGTATCACGTGACCATCGTTATCGAGCACCTGGCCGTTGGCGTTGCCCGCCAGCCCCGCGCTACAGGCGAGGTCGGCAGGCCACACCGTCACCGCATAGTACGGGCCGGCGCCGATCGGACGGATGCAGGGATTGGGCTTCTGCGAGGCGTCGCCGTTGAACCGGTTCATCGGGCTCGCGCCGCGATGAAACGCCGGGTCTTCACCCTTTATCGCGTCGCGGTTATAGCGGGCGACCGTGCGTTCGAGTCCCGCTGGATCGACACCCAGTTTCGTAGCCAGTTCGGCCAGTGTCGCGCCTTTGATCAGGTAGCCCGCCTTTTCGAAACGGGCGATGCGACTACGGCTTCGATCGCGCATCAGCAGTCCGAGGCCGTAATCGCGAATGAACGCCGCGTCCACGATCAGATGAGCGGGCACGCTGTCGCCCTTCGCGTCGCGCAACATCCCCATCACGAAGTCGTGATACGAGTCCGACTCGTTGACGAAGCGCTCGCCGCGGCGGTTCACCGCAATCAGTCCGGGTTTCGCCCGATCGAGAATGATGTGCGGCCACACGGCGTCCTGGCCGTTGCCCGAGCGCAGGATCGAGCAGGGCATCCAGAGACCGGGGCTGTCGTGGCCATCGTTGAGCTGCGCGTTGATCTTCAGCGCACTGCCGACGCCGTCGCCGGTATGCGTGTCGGGCGACAGCGACAACGGCTGCGCGCCCACGGGAAACAGCTGCTTGCGCAACACCGGATGACGGGTAATGCCGCCGGTGGCCAGCACCACGCCGCGCCGCGCGCGAATCCGCTTGCGTCCGACGCCTTTCTGCTCGACGACCGCGCCGGTGACTTCGCCTTGCTCGATCACCAGTTCGATCAGCGGCGTGTCGAAGCGCACTTCCACGTTCTGTTTGCGCAAGCTGTAGAAGAGTCTCGCCGCCAGCGCATTGCCCATCACGAGTTGCGTGCCACGTGGATAGCGCAGCCGGTCGAGCATATAGCGGCCCACGACGGCCAGCGTGCGCGAGAGGTTTTTCTTCGAGGCGAACGGCGCGAGCAGCGCGTCGAGATCGGTGCGCGCCACCATCATGCCGCCCAGCCCCATGAACTCCTTGCGCGGCGGTCTCACGCGGACGAACGCGTCGCCGAGCAGCCGGCCGTCGAATGCGACCGGCGCCAGCGCGCGACCGCCGAACGCGGCGCCCGGCCCCGACACGTAGTCCGGATGGGCCGTGGCCGCGACGAACTTCACGTCGCTGATGCGCTGGAGTTCGTCGATTGCGGTCGGGCAGCTTTCCAGAAACGCGTCGCGCGCTTCGTCGCCGCCCCGCTCGCCGACCACCGAGGCGAGGAAGCGCCGCGCGTCGTCGACGCTGTCAGGCACACCGGCGCTCGCGCTCAGGCTCGTGCCCGGCACCCACGTGGTACCGCCGGAGGTGGAGGTGATGCCGCCCACCGCGTCGGTCTTTTCGCATACGAGCACCTCGATGCCTTCTTGTCGTGCCACCAGCGCAGCGGTCATGCCGCCCGCGCCGGCACCGAACACCAGCAGATCGGTTTCCTCGTCCCACTGCGTTTGCGTTGCCTGGTCCATCGCTTTGCCGTCTCCTTGTGCTGCGCACGGAAATATATAGAACTAATTTTCTTAGTGGAATAGTATTCTATAAAACGCAAAAATCAAAGTTTTACACATTGGAGGAGCAAGCGATGCGGGTTCTGGTAACGGGCGGAAGCGGCTTTCTTGCCGCGTGGATCATGCGGCGTCTGCTGGCGCGCAATCTCAGCGTGCGCGCATTCGACATGCGTTGCGACTCGCGTTTGCTGGCCGAACTCGCGCCGCGCAAATCAATCTGATCGGCACGCTGAACGTGTTCGATGCCGCGCGCAATGTCGGTCTGCGCAGCGTGCTGTACGCGAGCAGCGCAGGCGTGTTCGGTCCCGACGACGGCGCGCAGCCTCATCCCGAGACGCACTACGGCGCATTCAAACTGGCCTGCGAGGGATCGGCGCGCGCGTACTGGAACGACTGCGGCGTGGCCAGCATCGGTTTCCGGCCACTCGTGGCGAAGATCCTTTTACTGGACGAACCGCTCGCGGGTCTCGCTGAAGCGGATCGTGAGATCGTTGCGCCTGCGGAAGTCGCGGCGCATCCGGAAGTCATCGAAGCGTATATGGGTCGCTCGAAGCTGACGCTGCCGGTTGCCGAGCGGGTGACTACGCGCGAGGTGCGCGCAGCGTCGACCAGGCCGCTTCTCACGATCAGGAACCTGAATGCCGGCTACGGCGGCAACACGATTCTCGACCGCCTCGACCTCACGCTCAACACAGGCGAGGTGGTGGCGATTCTCGGTCGTAACGGCGTCGGCAAGACAACGACGCTGCGCGCCGCCACCGGCATCGTGCAGGTCGATTCCGGCTCGATCACGTTCGACGGGCACGACATCACCAACCAGCCGAGTCATGTGATCAACCGGCTCGGCCTTGCGATGGTGCCGGAAGGACGACGGCTTTTTCCGAACCTGACGGTCTATGAAAACCTGCGGCTTGCCGCGCGCAAAGGCGGCGTGAGTGTCGACGGGATCGATGCGCTGTTCCCGCGCGTTGATGGCACCGGCCAAAGCGATCCTGCTCGACGAGCCGTTCGAAGGACTCGCGCCGGCTGTCGTGCAGGAAGTGCTCGATGCCGTGGTGCGCTTACCCGACCGCGCGAGTGTCGTCATCGTCGAGCATCAGGCGGATATGGTCTTGCCGATCGCGGACCGGGTGTATGTGCTCGTCAACGGACGCGTCGCGTATCAGAACACCGCCGAAGCGCTGGAACGCGACGAGTTCACGCAGGCGAGGCTGCTCGGCGTGATGCATGACGATGCGACGCTCGATCCGGAAGTGAAGACCGCGTGATCGAAGCTGCGGCGCCGCTGTGTCGTCGCTACGCTTTTCCAGGCCGTTTCGGACTGCGTCGCGAGTCCGGTTCGACCGGAATGAGCAGACGCTCGACGCGCTGCGAAAGCCATTTTGCACCGCCGTAGCAGTCGAACACCCGGCGCGCGTAAACCAGCATCGTCGCGCCTGCGATACCCAGCGCAATCGCGCCGATCAGCGAAAGCGCATCGCTCTCCAGATAGGCGATGGTCGCGCAGGACAATCCGGTGAGCAACGCGAACGGCCCGATAAACAGGAACGCTGCGCCGATCCGGTAGCGTCGCAGCGCGGGGCGCGAGCCGGTTACTTCGTGGCCCGGCAGGGTTGCGCAACTATCAAGGTACGAACGCATATCGTATTTCTGGGCAGCTTTGAGTAGAGCTAAAACGGATAGGGATGCCTAACGGTCGCCGCGTCGCGTGAGCGTCGCTCGATCCACAATGCCGCAGCCGCTGTGACTGTGCGGCGCGTTTCAAACGTTTTAACGGCCTCACGCCAAAAATCTTGAAGCGTCGCAATCTTCCGCAGTATTCCAAATCGGGAATGGGAAGGGCATGCGAACGCTGCGCCAATGGGCCGTTGTCCGAAATAGCCCCGTTAGCCGGCGGCGATGAAATCGAGTGGCGCCTTGGCCAGTTCGGCCGCGATGAAATCGACGAACGCGCGGCCTGCGAGGCGGGTGGTCCGGCCCATCGGGAAATAGGCGTGCACGGGGAGTTCGGCCATTTTCCAGTCGGGCAGCACGTGCACGAGTGCGCCGTTGTCGATTTCCGCGCGGCACGCCCACGATGTCGTCGATACGATGCCGAGTCCTGCGACCGCTGCGGCGAGCGCGCCGGCGGTGTCGTTGGTTGCGACGTGCGGTTGCAGATCGATCGACGCGCGCTCGCCGTCGCGCTCGAATTGCCACGACGACGCCTGCGATCCGGCCGGTCCGCCGACCACGCGATGCAGCGCGATATCCTCGGGTAACACGGGCGTGCCATGCCGGGCGAGATAAGCGGGCGCCGCCGCCACCACCCGATGCATCGTGCCGATCAGTCGCGCGGTGCCCGCCGAATCCGGCAGACTGCCGACGCGAATGCCGACATCGACCGCTTCGCGAATCATGTCTTGCCAGCGGTCGTCGAGCATCACCTCGAGCCTGAGCAGCGGATGACGTTCGGTAAACGCCGAAAGGCGCGGCATCACGACGCGAATCGCCATGGTCGACGGCATTGCGAGGCGTAGCACGCCGCGCAGTTCGCCCGTCTCGCGCACGCTGTTTTCCGCATCGTCGATCGCCGCGAGTATCGGCTCCATGCGCGAAAGAAATTCCAGTCCTGCTTCGGTCGGCATCACCGCGCGCGTGGTTCGCGTGAGCAGGCGCGCGCCAAGCCCCGCTTCGAGTTCGGCAATCATTCTCGACACCTGCGATTGCGCCAGTCCGCATTCCCGCGCGGCCGCCGAAAAACTGCCGAGCCGCGCAACGCGGGTGTAAAGCCTGAATGTCAGAACGTCTTTCAAGCGCGTCTCCAGTCTTCAGCGGCCACGGGATCGATACCCCGTGTTGCGCGGCATCGATGCTCAATCAGCATAAATGTTAGCCGAATCCAGGGGCTACCGGCCGTCCGCGCGATACGCGATATTGACTGCACCGGAACGCGAACCGCCGGTCACGAAAGCGGTTCGACGCAGCCGAAAACACAGTCATTGAACGAAACGATCCAGCTCTGTTTGATAAGGAATATTCATCATGTCGAAGAAAGTTCTCATTACTGGCGCGACCGGCGATACCGGGCGCGCAACCGTCCGCGAGTCGATTGCACTCGGTCTGAATGTGCGGGCGATGGTCCGTCGCAAAGATGAACGTTCCACCGCGCTCGAAGCGTTGGGCGCGGAAATCGTCGTCGGCGATCTGCTCGAGATCAACACCGTTCGCGACGCGATGGAAGGCGTGGATGCCGCGTATCTCGTATGGCCGGTTCAGCCGGGTCTGATCAACGCAACCGTGAATTTCGCGCAAGCCGCGAAGGAAACCGGCGTCAAGACAGTGATCAACCTGTCGCAACGGTCGGCCAATCGCGAATCGGGCAGTGACTCGTGCCGCGATACGTTTATCGCCGAGGAAGTGCTCAACTGGTCGGGTCTGCCGGTGATACACCTTCGTCCGACGTATTTCCTCGAATGGCTGCTGTATCCGTGGCAGTTGCCGTATCTGCAGAAAGGGATCTTGCGGATGCCGGTCGGCAAAGGACGTCACTCGCCGATCGCGGCAGCGGATCAAGGCCGCGCAATCGCTGCGTTGCTGAAGGATCCCGACGCGCATATCGGTACGACGATTCCGCTTTCCGGGCCGGTCGAAATGGACCATCAGCAGATGGCGGCCGAGTTGTCGGAAGCGCTGGGTCGAAAAATCGTGTTTCAGGATCTGCCGGTCGATGAATATTGCCGCTCGATCGAGGCAATGGGCGTGCCGCCGTATATCGTTCAGCATCTGGGCGGCGCAATGAATGACTTTCAACATGGCCACATGTCCGGCGCGGATAACAACGTAGAAACGATCACCGGCCGCCGCTCGATGACGGTGGGTGAATTCGCCCGCCTTCACGCGAACACGCTCAACGCTCAATGACGCCAACCGGAACCGTCGATCCAATCGTTCGTATCGCTGATTGAATTCACGAAATCAGCACGCAGCAACGCATTCAACCCGTTTTCTCACATCGAACCACCGAGGTCATCATGGATTTTCTCGATACGCTACTCCGCCGCAATGCCGAATTTGCCGAAACCGGCTTTTCCCCCGACCTGAAAATACTGCCGTCGCAACGCACGATGATCATCGGTTGCGTCGATCCCCGCGTCGATCCGATGGACGTGCTGAAACTCGAACCCGGCGAAGCGGCGGTGATCCGCAATGTCGGCGGACGCGTGAATCCAGCGCTGCTCGAAACGATGGCGATTCTCGGCACGGTGTCACGTGCGGCTGGGGAAGCGGTGGGCGCCGGATGGAATCTGGTGCTGCTCCAGCACACCGACTGCGGGATTGCCGGTTGCTACCATCACGCGCCCGCGTTGCTGGCAAAGCATATGGGCGTCGCGGACGACACGCTCGACGACCTCGCGATCACCGACCCGTATCGGGCGGTTGCGCTCGACGTGGCGTCGCTCAAGGCGAACCCGAATCTGCCGGGCGGCTTTACCGTCAGCGGACTGGTCTACGACGTGAAAACGGGCCTCGTGGAGACCGTCGTTCCGCCGGCGCGGTTGCGGCCCGATGCGGAACCCGCATGACGCGGCCGCAACGATGCCGGGCGGGTGTCAATGGTGGCGGTGATAGCCGTCCGGCGGCCTGGTGTCGATGCGCGTGGTGTCGAAGATTTGATGCATCTGTTTGAGCAGCGCAATGCAGCGGTCGCCTTCGGGTGTGGTCACGGTCTTTGCTGCAATCACATTCGTCTCGTCCCACAGACGCTCGAATTTGTCGCGCGCGATGTCGCCGGTCAGCTTCGACGCCACGAGGTCGTTGAAGTCGCGTTGAATAGCATCCAGCGACCGCGACGGTCGTCCCGTATTTTCAGACATTCTCAGACCCTGCATGGACGCGATAAGGGAGCGGGCAGCACGGTACCGTGTGTCGCGAAGCGCAGGGTGAGCGGCGCGTGTCGGGTGACGACACGATGCTTTTCCGCAGACGAATGCGCGTCCGAACAGGCCGCTCAAACGAATCTCATGATACGGCGCACATGTCGCGCATCAAAATAGAACGTACCGCGTCACGGTTCCAAAGAACCGCGTGGCGGGTCGGGTGGAGTCTTGTCGGGTAGTGGAATGTGCGGCGAGCGCGGCGTTGTCGGCGTCCGGTCGCGGACGCGTCGAAACCGGTCACGCGAACCAGGCGTTTGCGTCGAATGCGACCTGCGCCTGTTCGGGCAATGTCTTCGCGCGTTGACGATAGGGCGCCGCGCTGCCGTTGCTGCGATCCGCGCTCATCACGAGAATCTCGACAATGGCCCGAGTGGCGACACTGGTATCGAGTCGTGAAATCTCGGCGATTTTGGCCCAGCGGCAATGCGTGATTTCATTGCGCGGTGCGAGGCGCGTGGCCTCCGAATACCCCGCGAGAAAAACGTGATGGCAGGTATTGATGCCGTTGACGGCGAAGATGTACCGAACGTCCGTTGCGTGCAGCGACGTTTCTTCCAGCAACTCGCGGCTCGCGGTTCGTTGCAATGCTTCACCCGTTTTCGGCCGTCCGCCCGGCAGCGACCAGCGCGCGCCGTCGCGGCTGACGAGAAGCAGGCGAGTGCCCGACGAACACACAACAGTCGCACGTTGTTTCACGGCATGTCTCTTCCGGTTGGGCGGGGCGCTGTTTGCCCTCTGCCTGTTTCAGCGGCGAGTTCCCTTCGCCATATGGTCGAAGATGATGGGTGTGAACTGTGACTTTCCCGTGACAGGCTCATCGGCGATGCGTCCATGTGTGTCGTGCTGCGCATCGGTGCGCGGGCCATTCGTGTAATTGTATAAACCGTATATACTGTTTATACAATTAATTTGAGGGGTGAAAAAATAATGACCGAAGCTGTTGCGAAAAAAGCCACAAAGAAAACCTTCCATTTTCCTACGACGCCCGAACAGGAAGCGGGAGCAACGAAGGGGAAGTCGAAGCCGGTAAAGGCTGCGGCGACGGAAGCGGCGGTGCCGGCGAAAGTGGAAGCGGAAGTGGCAGCGAAGCCGCAGGCGAAGAGCCGTAAGCGCGCCAAAGCGGAAACGGCGGTTGCGTCGGTTGAGCCGGTTGCTTCGGTTGAAGCGGTTGAGGCAGTGGCCTCGGCACCCGTTGCTCCCGCACCCGCAACGGTGACGAAAAACGCCCGCCGCGCGAAGAAAGAAAAAGTCGTGCGCGACAGCTTCACGATGCCCAAGTCCGACTACGCGAAAATCGCGGAACTCAAGCAGCGCTGCCTTGAAGAAGGCATCTCGGTGAAGAAGAGCGAACTGCTGCGCGCGGGCTTGCTGCTGCTCGCGGCCGCGCCGTCGAAGCGCCTTGTCGCCGCCGTGTCGGCAGTCGAGGCCGTCAAGACCGGACGCCCGGCAAAAGCCTGATACGTTGCACCGCCTGAGCGTTTTCGCTTGAGCGGTAGCACCGGCACCGGCACCGTCCGTGACCGGTGCCGCGCTTTGCATCGAAAGCCGACACTTTTCACAATCCTACCGACGTCACCGCGAGCTGCTCCCGCAAATGCTCGACGGCGCGTGCCGCGCAACGCGACAGCGGCCATTCCGACCGGTGAATCAGCCATAACGTATCGACGACGGCCGCGCCGCACTCGACCACCGCAATCGCGTCCTGCTGCGCAAACGCGGTGCGCGCATAGCGCGGAATCACCGTAAAACCGAAGCCCCGCGCGACCGGTTCCAGAATAAGCCCGACCTGATTGCTGAAGCCTTTTCGCGGCACCGTGCGGATGCCCGGATTGCCCGGAAAACGACGGCTCAGCAGCCGGTTCGCCATCGCCTGCCCGTCGGGATGATCGATAAAGCCAAGTCGTTCGAGATCGCGCCAGTCATGCACGTCCTGACCGGCCGGCACGACCAGTTCGAGCGGTTCCTCCGTGAAATGGCTGGCGCTCAGGCGCGGATCGTCGGGTTTGAGCGTGACGAGTCCCAGTTCGTACTGATTTTGCAGCACGGCGCCGAGCACTTCCGGATCCGGCGCGAAACGGTGCCGGACGATCCAGCCCGGATGCGTCTGCTGGAGACCGAGCAGCATCGGAAACAGCGCGAGCCCGATGCTGCCGGGACTGATCACGCTGACCTCGCCGGATTCGTCGTCGGTGCCGGACAGCCGCAACCGCAACCGTCGGTCGGCAAGCTCCATCTCATGGCAATAGTCGAGCAGCGCGTTGCCCGCAGGCGTCAGTTCGAGCCGCCGCGGCCGCCGGATCACCAGCAAGCCGAGTTCGTCCTCCAGATGACGCACATGCTGGCTGACCGCCGCTTGCGTCAGTTGCAGCCGCTCCGCGGCACGCGTGAAGTTGCCCAGCTCGACGAGGGTTCCGAAAGTGCGCAGCCATTGGGGATTAAGCATAACGATAATTTATCGAATGGATTACTGCTACGTGGTTTTAATTATAGCGTCGTAGCCGTAGTCTGTTAGCGAGCCCATTTTCCTGAAAGGACGCTTCGCTGATGCCTACTCCCTATCCCCGCGCTTTTTCGCATATCGGTCTGTCGGTGACGGATCTCGACGCCGCCGTGAAGTTCTACACCGAGGTCATGGGCTGGTATCTGATCATGCCGCCGACCACGATCACCGAAGACACCAGTGCGATCGGCGTGATGTGCACGGATGTATTCGGCGGCGGTTGGGGCTCGTTCCGGATCGCGCATCTGTCGACCGGCGACCGCATCGGCGTCGAGATTTTCCAGTTTCCGAATGCGCAAAAGCCGGACAACAACTTCGAATACTGGAAAACCGGCGTGTTCCATTTTTGCGTGCAAGACCCGGACGTCGAAGGCCTGGCCGCGAAGATCGTCGCTGCGGGCGGCAAGCAACGGATGCCGGTGCGCGAATACTTCCCCGGCGAAAAGCCGTATCGCATGGTCTATATGGAAGACCCGTTCGGCAACATCCTCGAAATCTACAGCCACAGCTACGAACTCACGTACTCGGCGGGCGCGTATCAGTAAGCCGGTCGGCGGGGCCCACGTCGCCCGGCCGCAACTGACAACGAAGACTTGAAATGACGGAACCGAAACATATCGAATGGCCGGCCGACTGGCGCGCGTGGGTCTGGCGCGGCGGCTCGACGCCGCATGAACTGTCGCTCGAACGCGTCGCGCGACAACCGCTGCAAGCGGGCGACGTGCTGGTGAAGAACGCGGTGATCGGCCTGAACCCGGTCGACTGGAAAGTGCTCGGCGACGCGCAGATGGGCTGGCAGCCGGGCAAAGTGCCGGGCGTCGATGGCGCGGGAACCGTGGTCGCGATCGGCGAGAACGTCGATCGTGCGTGGCTCGGTCAGCGCGTCGCGTACCACCAGAGCCTGCATCGTCCGGGCAGCTATGCCGAATACACGCCGATCGACGCGAACGTGCTGTTGCGCGTGCCGGCCGGACTCGATCTGACGGTTGCCGCGAGCTTTCCGTGTCCGGCGCTGACCGCATGGCAAGCGCTGGAAAAACTGCCCGCGCAGACCGGACGCACGCTGCTGGTCAGCGGCGCGGGCGGTGCTGTCGGCCGTTATCTGGTGCAACTGGCGCTCGCGCGCGGCTTCGTCGTCAGTGCGATGTGCAATCCGCGTCACTGGCCGCGTTTGCGTGCGTTGGGCGTCAGCGAATGTCTGGAAGGACCGCTCGCCGACGGCGTGTCGTGGCCCGCGAGCGACGCCGCGCGCTTTTTCGCGATTGTCGATTGCGTCAATGCGGATCACGCGACGCGCGTCGCACCCGCGCTGCGCGCGAACGGTCATCTGGTCTGCATCCAGGGGCGCGCGGAACACTGGCCATGTGCGCCATTTGGTCGCGCGTTGTCCGTGCATGAAGTGGCGCTCGGCGCGCTGCATGTATTCGGCGACAGCGCCGCCTGGGCGGCATTGACGCATGCCGGCGAGCAGATGCTGGACGCGCTGGCCGGTGGGCGGCTCGAAGCCGAACCGTGTATCGTCGGCGGTTTCGAAAACTTGCCCGATCAACTCGACGGTCTCAAACACCGGCAGTTTTCCGGCAAGCCGCTGGTCTCGGTCTGACCCGGCTGAGCCGAAGCGGCGCTGGCAGGACAACTCGCAGCACTTCACCTATTCGATTGGAAACACGCATGTCAGCACTCTTTTCGCCGTACACCCTCAAGGACGTTTCGCTGCGCAACCGGATCGCCGTTCCGCCGATGTGTCAGTACAGCGCCGTCGATGGCTTCACCAACGACTGGCATCAGACGCACTACAGCAGCATCGCGCGCGGCGGTGCAGGGCTGGTGATCGTCGAGGCGACGGCGGTGTCGCCGGAAGGCCGGATCACGCCGGCGTGCACCGGCTTGTGGAACGACGCGCAAGCCGAAGGCATGGCGCGCATCGCCGCGTCGATCAAGGCGGCCGGTTCGGTGCCGGGCATCCAGATCGGGCATGCGGGACGCAAGGCCAGCGCGCATCGTCCGTGGGAAGGCGACGACCATATCGCCGACGGCGACCCGCGCGGCTGGGATACGCTGTCGCCGTCGGCTATCGCATTCGGCGCGAACCTGCCGAAGGTGCCGAAAGCGATGACGCTCGACGATATCGCGCGCGTCAAGGCCGACTTCGTCGCTGCCGCGAAGCGCGCGCGCGACGCCGGTTTCGAATGGCTCGAACTGCACTTTGCGCACGGTTATCTGGCGCAAAGCTTCTTCTCGACGCACGCGAACCAGCGCGACGATCAATACGGCGGCGACTTCAAGGGCCGCAGCCGCTTCCTGCTCGAAACGCTCGCCGCCGTGCGCGACGTGTGGCCGGAGAACCTGCCGCTGACCGCGCGTTTCGGCGTGATCGAATACGACGGCCGCGACGAACAGACGCTCGACGAATCGATCGAACTGGCCAAGGCATTCCGTCGCGGCGGTCTCGACATGCTCGGCGTGAGCGTCGGTTTTTCGACGCCTGCCGCCAACATTCCGTGGGGCCCGGCGTTCCTCGCGCCGATCGCCGAACGCGTGCGTCGCGAAGCCGAACTGCCGGTGTCGTCGGCGTGGGGCATCGACTCGCCGCCGATCTGCGAGCGCACCATCGCCGAAGGTCAGATGGACCTGGTGATGGTCGGTCGCGCGCATCTCGCGAATCCGCACTGGCCGTATCACGCTGCGCTGGAACTGAAGCAGACGCGTCCGTCGTGGGTGTTGCCCGCGCCGTACGCACACTGGCTCGAACGGTATGCCGTGAGCCAGTAAGCCGCCGCGCGACAGCCTTCACGCTGTCGCCGAAGGACCGCACCCTGCGATGGCGCGCGCGAGGACTTTACGTCTTTGCGCGCGCTGCCGCAGGGTGTTTTTGCATGCGACTTCAAGTCGCGCCCGACGCACGTTCAAGTCGCGTTCGTGCACTCAACCAGCAGTCGGCGGAAGGCTGTCGGCCAGCTTCAATCAACTTTTGCGAGGGTTACAACTCGTAATAGTCGGGTAAGCCGCCCTAAGGCTTTGCCGCGTAGCCTTGGCGACTTTCGCTAACACCGAAGTATCAGGAATCGTTAGCAGGGCTTAAGCCCGAACCCGTCGCCAAGAGGATGCGAAAGCCGACATGACATCACACGCCGAACGCCCGCCGGTTCCCAACGAGGCCACACTCCAGCACGTCACGGCTCATCGTGTGCCGGCATCGACCCGCTCCAGCCTCGGGCGGGTCGTCGCGTTCGCTGCGTCACATCTGCCGCGCCTGCCGCGTCTGACCTTGCCCGCGCTGTGCGTCGCGATGGTGTTCAGCGTCGCCGCCTGCAGCAAGTCGTCGAACGACGCCGCGCAGAAGCCCGCCACGCCGACCGTCTCGGTCAAGACGCTGCACGCCGCGCGGATCGAGATCATCGACGATCTGTCGGGACGTCTGTCGGCCACTCAGGTGTCCGACGTGCGGCCTCAGGTGGACGGCGTCATCACGAAGCGGCTGTTCGTCGAAGGATCGACGGTCAAGGCCGGACAGCCGCTGTACCAACTCGATCCGGCGAGTTATCAGGCGAGCTACGACAATGCACGCGGCACGCTCGCGAAGGCCGAAGCCACCGCGCGCGCCGCCGACATCACGGCGAAGCGTTATCAAGCCTTACTGCAAGTTAAAGGCGTCAGCCAGCAGGATGTCGAAAACTACGTCGCTGCCGCCGACGAAGCACGCGCCGACGTCGTCGCGGATCGCGGGCTGCTGGAAACCGCGCGTATCAATCTCGAACGCACGCAGATCGTCGCGCCGATCAGCGGCCGGATCGGCAAGTCGTCGTACACGGCGGGCGCACTCGTCACCGCCGATCAAACCACCGCGCTGTCGACGATCCAGTCGATCGACGAGATGTATCTCGACGTCACGCGTTCGAGCGCCGAAGCGTTGCGTCTGCAAAAAGCCATCTCGTCGGGACAGTTGAAGCCGGGCGATGTCGCGGTGACGCTGACCACCGAAGACGGCGAGCCTTATCCGAACACCGGCCGTTTGCTGTTCACCGACATCACAGTCGATTCGACCACCGGTTCGGTCACGTTGCGTTCGGTGTTTCCGAATCCGAAGCATGAATTGCTGCCCGGCATGTTCGTCCACGCGAAATTCAGCGAAGGCTCGCAGGACAGCGCGATTCTGGTTCCGCAAAATCTCGTGACGCGCGGTTCTTCGGGCGCGTCAACGGTGCTCGTGGTCGATCAGAGCAACACCGTGCAAAGCCGGTCGGTGGTCGCCGATACCGCGTACGGCGACCAGTGGGTCGTGAAAAGCGGGCTGAAGGACGGCGATCGCGTGGTGCTGGATAACCTGCAAACCGTCAACGCGGGCAGCAAGGTGCAGCCGGTCGAACAGACGCAGGCCGCATCCACTGCACCGGCGGCATCGGACGCGACGACGACCGCAACACCCGCAGCGGCTTCGGCCGCGCAGGGATAAGGAGCGCGTATGTCACGTTTCTTTATCCATCGTCCGATTCTCGCGTGGGTGATCGCGATCGTCATCATGATGATCGGCGCCGCCGCGATTACCAGTCTGTCCGTCGAGCAATATCCGAGCATCGCGCCGCCGTCGATCCGCGTCACCGCAACCTATCCGGGCGCATCCGCCGATACGGTCGCGACCACGGTCACGCAGGTCATCGAGCAGGATCTGACCGGCATCGACAATCTGTTGTACCTGTCGTCCACCAGCAGTTCGGCCGGCACCGCGACCATCACGCTGACGTTCAAATCCGGCACCAATGCCGACGTCGCCGCGATGCAGGTGCAAAACAAGGTGCAGGAAGCGAATGCATCGTTGCCGTCGGTCGTGCAGACGCAAGGCATCGAGGTCACCAAAAGTTCGTCGGGCTTCCTGATGGTGGTGTCGCTGACGTCCACCGACGGCAGCATGAACGCGATCGATCTCGGTAACGTGATCGCCACACGCATCGAAGATCCGCTGACGCAGATCGACGGTGTCGGTCAGGTCCAACTGTTCGGCGCGCAGCACTCGATGCGTATCTGGCTCGATCCGAAGAAGCTGCACAGTTACGGGCTGATGACGAGCGACGTGACGACCGCGATCGAAAACCAGAACACGCAGTTGTCGGTCGGGCAAATCGGCGGCACGCCCGCGACCAGCACGCAGGTGATCAACGCGACGATCACCACCAAGGGCATCCTCAAAACCACCGACGAATTCGGCAGCATCCTGTTGCGCGTCAACACCGACGGCTCGCGCGTCTATCTGAAAGACGTCGCGCGGATCGAAGTGGGCGGCGACTCGTACGACACCACATCGCGCGTGAACGGCAAGCCCGCTGCGTCGATGGCGATCGAACTGGCGACCGGCGCGAACGCGCTGAACGTCGCGAAGGACGTCAAGGCGAAGCTCGCGACGCTGCAAAAACAGTTGCCGAAGGGCGTGCAGGTCGAGTATTCGCACGACACGACGCCGTATATCTCGGTGTCGGTGCGCGAGGTCGTCAAGACCTTGTTCGAGGCCGTGATCCTCGTGTTCCTCGTGATGTACCTGTTCCTCGGCAATCTGCGCGCGACGCTGATTCCCACCGTCGTGGTGCCGGTCGCGCTGCTGGGCACGTTCGGGTTGATGTCGATCGCCGGGTTCACGATCAACGTGCTGTCGCTGTTCGCGCTGGTGCTGGCCATCGGCATGCTGGTCGACGATGCGATCGTGGTGGTCGAGAACGTCGAGCGATTGTTGCGCGACGAAGGTCTGAGTCCGGTCGAGGCCACGTTGAAGGCGATGAGCCAGATCGGCGGCGCGCTGGTCGGCGTGACGGCGGTGCTGATCGCCGTGTTTATCCCGATGGCGTTCATGTCCGGCTCGACCGGCGCGATCTACCGGCAGTTTTCGCTGACGATCACCGCCGCGATGGTGCTGTCGGTGCTGCTCGCGCTGACGCTGACGCCCGCGCTGTGCGCGACGCTGCTCAAGCCGGTGAACGCGGAACAGCATGGCAAGGGTTTCTTCGGCAAGTTCAATCGTGCGTTCGAGGCGGGCAATACCCGCTACGGCAATGTCGTGTCGCGTCTGGTGGCGCGTCCGCTGCGCACCTTGCTCGCTTACGGGCTGATCTGCGGGATCGCCGGTCTGCTGTACTGGAATCTGCCGTCGTCGTTCCTGCCGGATGAAGACCAGGGGTCGATCATGGCGATGGTCAATCTGCCCGCAGGCAGCTCGGCCGCCGAAACCGACGTCGTGTCGAAGCAGGTCGAAAGCTATTTCATGAAGCAGCCGGCCGTGGACAAGGTCATGTTGCTCGGCGGTTTCAGCTTCGCGGGCACCGGCCAGAACGAAGCGATGGCGATGGTTCGCCTGAAGGACTGGAGTGTTCGCAAGGGCTCTGACCAGCAGGCCGCAGCAGTCATCGCCGCAGCCAACCAGGAATTTTCGAAGATCAAGAACGCGCAGGTGTTCGTGATGAATCCGCCCGCAGTGCAATCGCTGGGCAGCTACGCGGGGCTGGATTTCGAACTCGAAGACCAGGGCGCGGCCGGACACGATGCGCTGGTCGCCGCACGCAACCAGTTGATGGCGGCGGCCGCGAAAGATCCGCGTCTTGCGGGGATGCGTCCGGCCGGCATGAACGACGTGCCGGAATATGAAGTCGATATCGACTATCTGAAAGCGGCTGCGTTGGGCGTCACGGCGGCGAACATCAACTCGACGCTTCAGACGGCGTTCGGTTCGACCTACGTGAACAACTACATCGACACCGGCCGCGTGCAAAAGGTCTATGTGCAGGGCGATGCGCCGTACCGGATGATGCCGTACGACATCGGCAACTGGTACGTGACGTCGTCCACGTCGAGCAGCAGTTCGTCGTCGAGTTCGTCCAGCAGTTCGAGCAGCACGTCGTCGAGCACGTCGAGCACCTCGGGCAGCACGACCACCAGTTACGACGGCACGATGGTCCCGTTCTCGGCCTTCGCCACCGGTCACTGGACGGCGGGTTCGCCGCAGGTCGAGCGCTATAACCGCACGCTGGCGGCGGAAATGTCGGTGCAGGCGGCGTCGGGCGTCAGCAGCGGCGACGCGATGAAAGCGGTCGAGGAACTGGTCGCGAAGTTGCCGCAAGGCATCGGCATGGAATGGACCGGCGAGTCGTATCAGGAAAACCTGGCCGGATCGCAGGCCATCTATCTGTACGCGTTGTCGCTGGCGGTCGTGTTCCTGTGTCTCGCCGGTTTGTACGAAAGCTGGTCGGTGCCCTTCTCGGTGATTCTTGTGGTGCCGCTCGGTGTGGTCGGCGCGTTGCTGGCCGCCCATCTGCGCGGTTTGTCCGACGACATCTACTTCAAGGTCGGTTTGCTGACGACCGTCGGTCTGGCGACCAAGAACGCGATCCTGATTGTCGAATACGCGAAGTCGCTGCACGAAAGCGGCAAGAGCATCGTCGACGCCGCCGTCGAGGCCGCGCATCTTCGCTTGCGTCCGATCGTGATGACCTCGCTCGCATTCGGTTTCGGCGTGCTGCCGATGGCGCTTGCCAGCGGCGCGGGCGCGGCCGGCCGGCAAGGTCTCGGCACGGGTGTGCTGGGCGGCGTGATTGCCGCGACGGTGCTGGCTGTGCTGTTCGTGCCGGTGTTCTTCGTGGTCGTGCGCAAGTTCGGCAAGGGCAAGGATCACACGGCGGTTGCGTCGTCCGCGAACGACGGGCAAGACCACGCCGATCAAAGCGGTAATCAGAACGATGGCAGTCGAAGCGATGGCCAGCAAGAGGAGAAACGACCATGAAGCTGAGACTCGTGACAGCCGCGATTGCGGCGGTCGTGTTGACCACGGCCTGTTCGATGGACCCGGTGTATCAGCGGCCCGCATCGCCGGTGCCGGACAGTTTTGCAGGCGGCGGCGCGGTGCGCACTGTCGCCGCGAAGCCGGACGACGCCGCGAACCAGGCGGTGTTGAGCGACTGGAAAGCGTTTTTCAAAGATCCGTATCTGCAACAGCTTGTTACGCTGACCTTGCAGAATAACCGCGACTTGCGACAGGCCGCGCTGAAGGTGGCCGAGTACGAAGCGCAATACCGGATCGCGCGTTCGAATCTCGCGCCGACCATCACCGCCACCGGGACGAACACGAAGGCGCATTCGTCCGGCGTGACGAGTCAAAGTTCGTCGGTGCAACTGGGCATGTCGTCGTGGGAAGTGGACTTTTTCGGACGCTTGCGTAGCCTGAAAAACCAGGCGCTCGAAGAATATCTGTCCACCGACGCCGCGCGTCTGAGCACGCAACTGAGCCTCGTCTCGACCACCGCCACCGACTACCTGACGTGGCTGTCCGACCGCTCGTTGCTGAATATCGCGCAACACACGGTCCAGTCGGATCAGGAAACCTACGAAACCACGCTGAAATCCGCGCAACTCGGCAGCGGCGCGGAAGAGGACGTGCAGGAAGCGCGCACGTCGCTGGCGAGCGCGAAGGCGAGCGTCGCGTCGTACCAGCGCGCGGTCGAACAGGATCGCAACAATCTGGTTGCGGCGATCGGCTGCGCGTTGCCGGAGGGTTTCCCGCAGGATCGTGAACTGCAGGACGACATGCTGTTCGCCGACGTGCCGGTGGGGTTGTCGTCCGATCTGCTGACGCGCCGTCCTGACATCGTCGAGGCGGAACACACGCTGAAGTCGTCGAACGCGTATGTCGGCGCGGCGCGCGCTGCGTTCTTCCCGACGATCTCGCTGACGGCGGCCGCCGGCACGGCCAGCAGCGCGTTGACCGGCCTGTTCAAGGCGGGCTCCGGCTCGTGGTCGTTCGCACCGTCGATCTCGGTGCCGATTTTCAACTACGGCGATCTGAAAGCGTCGCTGGACGTCGCGAAGATCACGAAAAACATCGACATCGCCGCGTACGAGGAAGCGATCCAGACGGCGTTCAAGGAAGTGTCGAACGGCCTGGCCGGACGCACCACTTACGTCGATCAGGTCGAAGCCGATCGCGAATATGTCGATGCCGCGCAGAAGTACTACGACATCGCCAACGCGCGCTATCGCGCCGGTCTCGACGGCTTCCTGACCTTGCTGACCGCGCAGCGCACGCTGTTCACCGCGCAAAGCCAGCTCGTCACCGACCGGCTCGGCCAGCAAAGCAATCTGATTACGTTGTACACGGCGTTGGGCGGCGGCTGGACGCAGCAGGAACAGACCCAGGCCAGCGCGAAGTGACGCCGGACAACGGCGCCAACGCCACAAATTATCGAGAAATATGACGCAGAACATAGCAAGCGGATACGTGCAGGGCGCGCGACGAAGCTGGATCATCGCGGGTCTGTTGCTCGCGATGATTCTGGCCGCGCTCGACCAGACGGTCGTATCGACGGCGCTGCCGGTGATCGCCAGCGATTTCGAAGGATTGTCGCGGATCACGTGGGTGGTCACCGCGTTCATGCTGACCTCGACGGTCAGCGCGCCGTTGTACGGCAAGCTGTCCGATATGTACGGCCGCAAGCTGCTGTTCGCGATCAGCGTCGGCACGTTCCTGCTGGCGTCGGTGTTGTGCGGATCGGCGCAGAGCATGACGCAGGTGATCCTGTTTCGCGGCCTGCAAGGGCTCGGCGCGGGCGGTTTGATGACGCTGTCGCAAACCGTGATCGGCGATATCGTGTCGCCGCGCGACCGCGCCCGCTATCAAGGTCTGTTCACCGGCGCGTTCGCGGCGAGCAGCGCGGCCGGGCCGGTGCTCGGCGGCTTCATTACCACGCACTTTTCGTGGCGCTGGGTGTTCTACGTCAATCTGCCGATCGGCCTGATCTCGCTGGCGGTGGCGCTGACTTCGTTGCCGGCGGCAGCAGCGGCCTTGCTGGTGTGCGGCGCGACGGCCGCGTTGCTGATCATGGACGCGGGCAGCGCCGGTCTCGCCAGTCACGCGACGCTGCTGGCAGGCCTCGGTCTGATCGCGGTGTCGTGCTTCGCGCTGCTGGTCGTGGTCGAACGGCGCACGGCCGAACCGATCGTCAACTTCAGCCTGTTCCGCAATGCGCCGTATGCGACCTGTGTGGCCGCGTCCGGTTTGATGGCGTTCGCGATGATGGGCTCGCTGGTGTTCATGCCGCTGTATTTCCAACTGGTGCTGCACGAGACGCCTGAGCAATCCGGTCTGATGCTGTTGCCGCAAGTGGCGATGATGCTGATCAGTTCGTTTATCGGCGGACGCCTGGGTTCGACCAACCGTCGCCTGATCGGACTGCTGGCGCTGGGCGTGTTTCTGGAGGCGTCCGGGCTGGCGATTCTGTCAGTGCTGGCGCATGTCGGCGCGAGCGCGCCGTATTTCCTCGTGGCGATGGGCGTGCTCGGGATGGGCATGGGCATGGGCATGCCGAACGCGACGGTGATCGTGCAGAACTCGGTGCCGTCGGGCGCGATCGGCGAGGCGACGGCGTCGATGTCGTTCGTGCGGTCGCTGGGCGGCGCGTTGGGGATCGGCCTGTCGGGTGGCGTGATGGGCGCGTCGATGCGCCATAGCTTCGACGGTTTCTCGACGTCGATCGATTCGTCGACGCTGATCGAGCAGGGCGCGGCCGCCATCGTGCAGTTGCCGCACGACCAGCAGCTTCGCGTCGTCGAAATCTATCGGCTCGCGATCGGATCGAGTCTGATTGCAGGCGGAATCGTGATGTTCGTCGGCCTGCTGCTGATCGTGCGCCTCGCGCGCAACATGCGCGACGCCGTGCCGGAATGACGTCTCGTTGAGCGGCTGGCGCCGAACCGGCGCGCGCCGCCTTGGAGGCAACTAACTGTCAAGTCCGCGCGGCGTCCTCGAACGAAGCCCGGTCATCGACCGCTTATGCGGTCGATGACCGGGCTTTTTGCTGTGCCGATGCTATCCAGCACGTGGCGCACGGCTAAAACGGCTAGCGATTGCCGTCAAGCAGATCGCCGAGCAATTCGTCGAATGCGGCTTGCGCTTCTTCGAGTTCCTGAAGCGCGGCGTCGAAGGTTTGAAGGGCGAATTGCGACGGCTTGCCGTCACCCGACGGCGGAAACAGCGACTGCAATGCGGCGAACGAGGTTTGCACCTGGCGGGTGGCGTTGAGCACGCGCTCCATTGCGCGGGTTTCTTCGGCTCGCGCCTGTTCGTGATTCATGACAACTCCATCTGGTTTCTGGTGTTTTTGCGGGTTCGTGGGCCTCGAACGGCCGTGGCGGTCACTATGCCACGGGCGCGCTGCGCGCGTGGCTCACGACAAGGGCAACGGTCCGGTCGCCTTCACTTCGCGCAGCGACAGCGACGATTCCACCGAGGTCACGCCCGGCAGACTACGCAACTGATCGCGCATGAAGGTGCCGTAATCGTCGAGATCGCGCGC
This sequence comes from Paraburkholderia sp., assembly GCF_028283785.1. GTDB lineage: Bacteria > Pseudomonadota > Gammaproteobacteria > Burkholderiales > Burkholderiaceae > Paraburkholderia. The sequence goes on from NZ_JAPWKB010000011.1 coordinate 83,960, forward strand.
GACGACTTGCAAGATGTAATCGGCGCTGCCCGACACGTTGTGGCAGGACAGAATCCGCGAAATCGCCTGTACTTCACGCTCGAAACGCGTCGCCACCGCGCGGTCGTGGACCGCGAAGCGCACGTACACGAACGCGATCACGCCGAGCCCGAGCGCGGGCCGCGACAGCACCGCGCGATAGTGATCGATATAGCCGTCGCTTTCGAGGCGCTTCAGCCGGCGCGCGCACGGCGTCTCGCTCAACCCGACCACCTCGGCGAGACGCGCATTCGACATGCGGCCGTCGGTTTGAAGCGCGGCGAGAATGGCGCGGTCGAGTTTGTCGAGGTCGGGCATGGGTAGGGGAAAGGCGAGGTTAATCTACACAGTGTAGCGGATTCCACCAATCCAGCGCAGCCGAGCCGTGAATTACGCCAGCAATCGCTCCGCATCCAATTGCAAGATAGAGCCTTCGAAACCGGGGGTTTTTATGATTTCCACGCATCTTCTGATCGTCTATATCGCCGCGCTGTTTGTCGTGTACGCGGTGCCCGGGCCGGACATGGCGCTGGTGATCCAGACCAGCATCGGGCGCGGCGCGCGCAGCGGGTTTGCGGCGGCGGCGGGGCTCGGTGCGTCGCGCGCGGTTCACGTCACGTTGTCGGCGTGCGGCGTGGCCGCGTTGTTGCGCAATGCGCCCTGGTTATACGAGGTGGTGCGCTATGGCGGCGCGTTGTATCTCGCGTATGTCGCCGTGCAGATTTTCCGCTCGCCCGTGTTCGCGTTGCCGTCCGGTGACGACGCCAGCGCGACGCGTCATTCGCATCGCACCGTGTTCATCAAAGGTTTGTTGACGAACCTGCTGAATCCGAAGGCGTTGTTGTTCTGTTCGGTGCTGTTGCCGCAGTTCGTGCGTCCGGAAGCGGGGCCGGTGGCGTGGCAAATGGTGGAACTCGGCGTGGTGCTGCTCGCCATCGGCGCGGCGTTCGACGTGACCTATGCGACCGGCGCGTCGTCGATTTCGCGCTGGATGCGTGCGCATCCGCGGGCGCAGACGGTGCAACGCTGGACCTTTTCGGCGGCGTTGATCGGCTTTGCGTTGCGGCTTTCGATGGATTGATGCGATCGGCCGGATGCGGTGCGTGACGCGCGGCACGATCTGAGTGCGCGAAGGCACCGGTTCGCTACCGGTGCCTTCGCGCGTTGTCGTTTTCGACGCGGCGTTGGTGTTCGCGACGCGCCGGAAAGCCGGAGAACTTAGCGGCCGCCGAGGTAATCGAGCTTGCCCAGCTCGACGCCGTTGTGACGCAGGATGTCGTAAGCCGTCGTCACGTGAAAATAGAAGTTCGGCAGCACGAAGGTCAACAGATATGACGCGCCCGTGAATTCGATCGGGCCGCTGCGCATTTTCAACACAATTTCACGCTCTTCCGAGCCGTCGATCTGCGCGGCATCCAGGCTCTTGAGATAGTCGATCGTTTTTTGCAGGCGAGCCGTCAGCTCGTCGAAAGTCGTTTCGACGTCGTCGTACTTCGGCGGCTCGACGCCCGCGAGGCGCGCCGCGCAGCCTTTGGCCGTGTCGGTGGCGATATAGATCTGGCGCGTCAGCGGCAGCATGTCGGGGAACAGGCGTGCACTGGTGAACACGGACGGGTCGACCTGCTTTTCTGCCGCGTGGGCTTCGGCCTTGCCGAGAATGGCTTGCAGCGCGGTCAGGCCGCGCACGAGTGCCGGCACCGACGCTTGATACATCGAAATGGACATTAGACGATTCCTCGAATTCTTCGTTCGTGCGCATGGGGATTGCGCGAGTCAATGCAGCGGCTGGATCGCCGCTTCAGCATCATAGCGCGACCCGCAACGGGTCGTAGCTGGCCATTCGGCCGACTGCCGCACACTCCGGAACTGTGTTCGAATCGAATGGTCGGACGGGTTGACGACGCGCATCCGTGCAAGCTTCCGCGCGACGTTCTAGCCGCTTCACCCGTTTCATCGCGCGAAATCCGCGCAGCACCACGGAGTGTCGAAACCATGAGCAAGCATCTCCTGCCCGGCAGTGAGCGGGCCATCGCAGCGGGTTCGAAAGTGGTCGGCGCATGCGACCCCGCTGAGAAGATCGAAGTCGTCGTCATGCTGCGGCGTCATGCGCAGCCGCAGTTCCAGGCCTTGCTCGACAAGCTCGAAGCGGGCGACCCCGCCGCAAAGCCGTTGTCGCGCGAAGCGTTCGCCCAGCAGTTCGGCGCCGCGCCCGACGACATCGCGAAGGTCAATGCGTTTGCGGCGCAACACGGCCTGAGCGTGGTGCGCGACGATCCGGCCGCAAGCCTCGTCGTGCTGGGCGGCACGGTTCAGCAGTTCCAGACCGCGTTCGACGTCGAACTGCATCAGTACGAACACCATTCCATTGGACGGTATCGCGGCCGCTCGGGCTCGATCAGCGTGCCGGACGACCTTCACGAAGTGGTCACCGCCGTGCTCGGTCTCGACAACCGTCCGCCGGCGCGGCCGCATTTCCGGATCAGACCGCCGTTTCGCCCGGCAAACGCGCGGCAGCAGGTGTCGTACACGCCGTTGCAACTCGCGTCGCTGTACGACTTTCCGGCCGGCGACGGCGCGGGGCAGTGCGTCGGCATCATCGAGCTCGGCGGCGGCTATTCGACCTCGGATCTCAACGCGTATTTCTCCGGTCTGGGCGTGAAATCGCCCACCGTAAAATCTGTCGGCGTCGATCAGGGCGGCAATCATCCGAGCGGCGATCCAAATGGCCCGGACGGCGAAGTGACGCTGGACATCGAGATCGTCGGGGCGCTGGTGCCGTCGGCAACGATCGCCGTGTACTTTTCGCCCAATAGCGATTCCGGCTTTATCGATGCCGTCAGCCGCGCGGTCCATGACACGACCAACAAGCCGTCGGTGGTGTCGATCAGTTGGGGCGGCCCGGAAACCGGCTGGACGCAGCAATCGCGCGACGCGTTCAACAGCGTGTTGCAGGCAGCGGTGACGATGGGCGTGACGGTCTGCGTTGCGTCCGGCGACAGCGGATCGAGCGACGGCGCGCCCAGCGGCGACTCGGTCGATTTCCCCGCGTCGAGCCCCTACGTGCTGGCGTGCGGCGGCACCAACCTGACCGCGAGCGGGCAATCGATCACGCACGAAGTGGTGTGGAACGACGGCGCGCAGGGCGGCGCGGGCGGTGGCGGCGTCAGCGCGGCATTCCCGGTTCCGGTATGGCAAAAGGGGCTGACTTCGACGGCGTCGTCCGGCGGCAAGAAGCCGCTGACCGGACGCGGCGTGCCCGACGTGGCCGGCGACGCATCACCGATGACCGGCTACGAAGTGCTGATCGGCGGCTCGACCACGGTGGTCGGCGGTACCAGCGCGGTCGCGCCGTTGTGGGCCGCGTTGATCGCGCGCATTAACGCAACGAACGGTCAGCCGGTCGGTTTCGTGAACCCGAAGCTGTACAAGACGCCGGGCGTGTGTCACGACATCACGCAGGGCAATAACGGCAGCTTTGCGGCGTCGGCGGGATGGGATGCCTGCACGGGGCTCGGGAGTCCTGATGGTCAGAAGGTGGCGGCAGCACTATAGTCTGACGGGTAACTCAGGCTTACCCGGCGCAATTCGAAAAACCATGGAGCGATCATGTCGAATCCCGATGCAGTGTCCGGCAGTCCGCAGTCGTCTCACAATTCGCACGTCTCGCCCGAACCCGTGAAAACGACCGCCGCGCCGGTCGAAAAGCCGGTCGAAAAACCAGCTGAACCCGCCGCGCCTGCCGACGCGGCTTCTTCGACCACGAAGAATGCCGCGACGGGCGCGGCCAGGACGCCACCGCCGCCTTCGTCGCGCGCCAGGGCGCCGGCCGGAAAATCGCGGAGTCCTTCCGGCGATCATCCTTTCTTCGATCCCGTCGCCTATGGCAACGGTCCGGACGATTCCGTCACCGATACCAGCGAAAACGCCGCGGTCACGCATCACACGACCACCATCGGCGGGCGCAAGATCAACTACACGGCAACGGCGGGCCATCTCGTCACCGTCGACCCGAGCAGTTCGTTGCCGAGTGCAAAACTGTTCTATGTCGCGTTCACCGAAGATGCGCAAAAAGAGGAATCGCGCCCGGTCACGTTTTTCTATAACGGCGGGCCAGGTTCGTCGTCGGTGTTTGTGTTGCTGGGTTCGTTTGCGCCGCGCCGGATCAAGACGTCGATGCCGAGCTTCACGCCGCCCGCGCCGTACGCGATGGAAGACAATCCCGACAGCCTGCTGGACAAAAGTGATCTGGTCTTCGTCAATCCTGTCGGAACCGGTTATTCGGCCGCGATCGCGCCGCACAAGAACCGCGATTTCTGGGGCGTCGATCAGGACGCGGATTCGCTGAAGCAATTTATCAAGCGCTTTCTGACGAAGAACAACCGGTGGAATTCGCCGAAGTTTCTGTTCGGCGAGTCGTACGGCACGGCGCGCAGTTGCGTGCTGGCGTACCGGTTGCACGAAGACGGCGTCGATCTGAACGGCATCACGCTGCAATCGTCGATCCTCGATTACACGCAGGCGGGCAATCCGGTCGGCGCGTTGCCAACCGCTGCCGCCGACGCGTGGTATCACAAGAAGCTCGGCATCGCGCCGCGTCCCACCGATCTCGGCGCATTCGCGGAAGAGGTCGCGCAGTTCGCCCGCACCGACTACATCGCCGCGCTGCGCAAGTTCCCGACCACGGATTCGTCGATCGTCGAAAAGCTCAGCGAATACACGGGCATCGACAAGACGACGCTGCTCGCGTGGAGCCTCGATATCGCCGCATACGACAGCCGCGGCAATTCGCTGTTCCTGACGAGCTTGCTGAAGTCTAAAGGCCTGGCGCTCGGTGAATACGACGGTCGCGTGACGGCCATCGAGACCGGCATCGCCGGCAAGATCGATCCGAATTCGGGCGGCAACGATCCGACCATGACGGCCGTGACCGGCGTCTACACGACGATGTGGAACGTGTATCTGAACGAGCAGTTGAAATTCACGTCCGACTCGTCGTTCACCGACCTGAACGACCAGGCGTTCCAGAACTGGGACTTCGGCCATATCGATCCGACCGGCGCGCAAAAGGGGCTGGACGCGAAGGGCAACGTCATTCTCTACACGGCCGGCGATCTTGCAGCGGTAATGGCGTTGAACACGGATCTGAAAGTGCTGTCGGCGAACGGTTTCTACGACTACGTGACGCCGTTTTATCAAACCGTTCTCGATTTGCAGCAGATGCCGCTCGTCAGCCAGCAGGTGCGGCAGAACCTGTCCGCGCGTTTTTATCCGTCGGGCCATATGGTGTATCTGGACGGCGGATCGCGCACGGCGTTGAAGGCGGATCTGGCGTCGATGTATGAAGCGGCGGTGTCGAACGGCGAAGCCATGAGCCGGATTCGTGCATTGCAGGCACGTCGCGCAAGTTGATCGGAAACGTTGACGTGTTATCTGGAATTACGACGCGCGATTGAGTCGTTTTGATGATCTTTGTCAGTGCGCGCGTCGTTTATTCCGGTCTGCAATTGGCATTCACCCGACTCCCATTTTTTGCTATTTTTTCGGTCAGATAATCGGGTAAAGTGTATTCGTGGTTTTTAAAGCGAGGTTTCAAAACGGTGCATTTTCAAGCGCCGTCTGTTATCCCGCCAGGACCGCTGCAGCGAAGGCAGGAGCGGCAGTGCGGCATCGCAATTTCGGCGAGGTGCGTCATGACAAACTGTCGCATCGCTTTTGGGGGCGATGCCACCTATCCTTAAAACGAACAGAAATTCGAAGGGGATATTCAAATGATTGCCTTTTATCTGATTTTGTCCGCAGTAGCGTTAAGCGGCACTGCATTAATTAGCCGGGCGGCGGCTCAGGCGTCGCGTCAACGGGCGGCGCTAAGGCCTGTGCGAATCCGCGTGACTGACGAAGCCGCACGGCGTCGTATCCGCTAAGCCGAAAATCATGAACCTGTATGTGTGGAATATTGCCGAGTCGTGTAGCGAGCAAGAGGTTCGAGACTTTCTCGAGCACGAACTCGGCCATTACGCCAAGCATGTGTCGGTGAGCGACTCGGGCACGCCGCGTGCCATTGCAACCGTGGCGTTGAACGCCGAGGTGCCGTATATCGGCGAGGTGATCGCGCGGCTGGTGCAGGGCAAGCATCTGGGCGGAGTGGCGCTCGCGGCCGGCGCGGAACTGTTCGGCGCCGAGCCCTCGGGCGAATAGCACGCAGGTCGCGCGCCGTCGCGCAGAGAGTTCAGGCCGCGCAGACCGCACGCGTTATTCGGGCCAGTCGAACGGTGTGTAGGGCAAAGCCCGTTTGTGGCGCGTCGCTTCATAAAACCGTAGCACGGTGTCATACACCGCATCGCTGACGGGCTTGCCCTCCAGGAAGTCGTCGATTGCGTCGTAGGGAATGCCGTAGGCGTCCTCGTCCGGGCGTTGCGGACGCAGCATCTCCAGATCCGCCGTCGGCACCTTGTGCGCAATCGCGTCGCTCGCGCCCAATGCAATCGCCACCGAGCGAACGCGGCGCTTGTTCAAGCCGGCAAGCGGCAATACATCGGCGCCGCCGTCGCCGAACTTCGTAAAAAATCCCATCACCGATTCCGCCGCGTGATCCGTGCCGATCACCACACCCGAGTGCGCGCCGGCAATCGCATACTGCGCGATCATCCGTTGACGCGCCTTGATATTGCCGTGGACGAAATCCTGATGCGCGTCGCCAGAAAAGGCGGTGCCGCTCGCGACCAGCGACGCCAGCATCGCGTCGGCGGCGGGCTGGATATCGACGCTCACGCCGCGATCCGCGCGAATAAACGCGAGCGCCTGTTGCGCGTCGGCTTCGTCGCGCTGGATGCCGTACGGCAGGCGCACGGCGACAAACTGCGCGTCGTAACCGGCGCCGCGCAGTCGTTCGACCGCAAGTTGCGCGAGCCGTCCCGCAGTCGATGAATCGACGCCGCCGCTGATCCCCAGCACGTAAGTGCGCAGCCCGCTTTCGCGCAGATAGTCGGCGAGGAAGGCGACGCGGCGTTCGATTTCCTGGCCTGCGTCGAAATGCTCGGCGACGTGGAGTTCGTCGGCGATCAGACGCTGGCGGTCGGCACGGTCTTGCTGGGTCATGGGAAGGTCCTTGGCAATGGATTGAGATCGGCGATACCCAGACAAAATAGTGCGCAAACCGTCACGAGCGTGCAAGCAGAACGCCGACCAGTGCAACGACGAAACCGGCGATCTGCACCGGCAACAAGGTTTCGCCGAAACCGATAAAGCCCTGGAGCGCGGCAAGCGGCGGCGCGAGAAACAGCAGCGCGGTCGCGCGCGAAGCGTCGCCCCGGCGGACCATCCACACCAGCAGCGTCAAGCTGACGCCCGACAGCATCGCGATGCCCCACCCGAGCGAGATCCACAACACCGGCGACGGAATCCACCGATGCTCGCCGAGCGCCAGCGCGAGCAGCGCGGCGACGATGGCGGCGCCGGCATTCTGGATCGCGCTCGCGCTGCGCAGATCCGCTTTCGACAGCGACGTCTTCTGGAACAGCGTACCCGCCGTGATCGCGCCGACCGCGACAATCGATACGACAATCACGAGCCACGGCGGCGCGTTGCCGTGTGAACCGGTGGCGACCGCGCCGGGCAGCGCCGCCGTCGTCAATTTCGGCGTCAGCACCAGCGCGACGCCCGCGAGGCCGAGCGCCATGCCCGTCCATCCGCGTCCCGACAGCCTTTCGCCGAATAGCGGCGCGGCGAGCGCAGCGGTGGCCAGCGGTTGAAGCGCGCCGAGCAATGCCATTACGCCCGCGCTCATGCCTTGCGCGACTGCCCAGTAACCCGCGCCAAGGTACACGCCTTGCAGTAACCCGCCCGCGATCAGATGCTTGCCGATTTCGCGGCCGCTCGGCCAGCGGACGCGCGCGACGACGGCGGCCAGCGCGAACACGAGCGCCGTCCCGCCGAAACGGGCCAGCAGGAACAGATTGGGATCGGCGAAGGGCGTGATCGCGCGGGCGACCACGAAACCGGTCGACCACAACAGCACGAAAATGGCAGGCAGAAAGATGGCGGACATCGGACGGCGTCGAAGGAATGACAAAAGATCGCGGACGATCGCAAGCGCTTGTAGCGATACCGAAGTATCGCGATCGGCCGTCGGCGCGTCTTGTTCGAGCGTGCACTCGCGACGCGGGCGCGGCGCGTGCCGTGCCCGTGCTTTTGCTTAATCCCGTGCCCGTGCCCGGTGGCCGGTTTTCAGCTGGACGTGAACGCGACGTACGGACCGGTGCCGCCGCCCGTCGATGTCTGGCCGGTGAGGCCGTAGTAGACGTGACGTCCGTAGAAGAACGGCATGCCGAAGTCGAAGCTGCCGCTCATATAACCGCCGACGTTGTTGAACGCGCGATTGCCCGTGCCGAACTGCGTGCTCGCATTGGCGATATTGAAGCCGATCGTCGCGCCCGACAGATTGCTCGCGCTGATCGTCGCTTCGCGGCCGAGTGTCGATACCGGCGTGAAGAACGAGCCGGTGGAGGGAATCGACGCGTCCTGGAAGAACAGGCCGTTCGAGCCCGAGTCGAAGAACGCGTTGCCGGTGAAGCTGCGGCCGTTGTAGGTCGCGTTGAAGTTGCCGCCGTCGGTGGTGGCGAGCAAGGTCGCGCCGGTGCCGGCGAGTGCGTTGTTCGACCGCGTATCGATGCCGAACACCAGCGTGCCGGTGGCCACCGCGGTGCCCGAATCCGGTACCTGCGGCATTTCCAGGATCACACCGTTGTTGTCGGTGGCGAACCTGGCGACCGGATTCGTGACCTGGTTGCCGAGCGGCACGGTGATCCGGGTGCTTGATGTCGAATCCGTGGCGAAGTAATACCAGGCGAGCGAATTGGTCACGCAGGGCGCGCCGCAATCCTGACTCTTGACGCCCACGCCGAGAATGCCGTTCGCGCCCAGGTCCGACGCGCCGGCGATAGCCGTGTTGACCGCGCAGGCGGACGGTTCGGCGGGCAGGCTCGGGTCGGCGAGGATGTGGACGGGCAGATCGATGGCTGTTTCGTTGCCGATCCGGACGTCGGCGCCGCGCACGCTGCCCCACGCGTGGCCGCTCGCGAACACCACGCACTCGGTGACGGCTTTGCCCGACAGCGAGTCGGTTCTGGCTGTCAGCGCGCCCAGCGTGGCTGGTAGCGCCGATGCGAACACGCGCAGGCCGTACGAACCGGTATCGACCAGCACGTTGGAAATCGTCGTGCAGCTCGACGCGGCATTGCTGTTCGGCGCGCAGACCGTCACCTTGACCATCGGCTGGTCCTGGAAGCCGGCCGACGACACCGTGACCGGCACGGTATTGATTGCGCTGCTGCTGGTCGGCACCGCCGACGCGTTGACCACCGTCACCGAGCCGCTGTTCACCGCGTCGCCGCTCGTGCCGTTGCTATTGCTGCTGTTGCCGGTCGTGCTCACCGTCGACGAACTGCCGCCACCGCCTCCGCCGCAGGCCACGACGCCGAGACTCAGCGCAGCCGCCACCATCCATCCGGTTTTGCCCATTGTCATTCCCGTTTGCCTATCCGCTTGCTTATCCGTTTTCTTATCGATGTGTGCGCGAGTCCTGCGCTGCCGGCGTCGTCTGCTGGATCCGGCGCGCGCGAATTACTGGATATCGTCGACGCTGAGGCCTTGGGGCACCGCTGGCGGCAGGTACGCGCGGCCGTGGAATGCGCCCATATGGCCACCGGTTTCGACCACCAGTCCCGACTGACGGACTGCGGCCGGACCGAAGCCGCCGCCGCGCGCGGCCTGCACATCGGCGATGCCTTGCTTGTAGGTCGGAAAGTAGGCGCCGAGCAACGTGTCGAGCGGGGCGATGGTCGGGCCGTTCCAGACGATCGCGAACACGGTGCCGTCGTGGCCGACGTATTCGCTGACGACGGTGCCGGAAGCGAGCGTGGTCGTATCGACGGTGTAGTTCGACGCCGCCGCGCCCGATGTAGCCGCCGCAGCCGCAGCTGTGGATTTCAGCACGAGCCGTGTCGAAGGCGTGGTGCTGGCGGGATAGCTGGGCAGGCCGCCGAGTTCTGCGAATGCGGGTGTGGCGATACCGCCGCCGGTCGCGAGCGCGATCGTGAGCGCGGCGATACGAAAAGCCCTGCGTGTCATGGAATCCCCGATGTCTTGACGATGCGGCCGACGGCGGATTGTCTGCTCCGCCTGTCTGCGCGCGGCGAGTGCAGAAGCCACGCGATCTATCCATATAACGGCAGCCAGGTCTGAAAGTTCAGGCCCAATAATTCAGAACCGCGACGATTGCGCCGACCAGCATGCCGGTGATCGCGCACGCCCATAGCAGCGCGCGGGTGCGCCGCTGTTCGCGGATCAGGTCGTGGACGAGTTGCGCGTGCTGCTTCGTGCCTGCGGAATCGTGCTGATGCTGCAAATAGCGGACGGCCAGTTGCGGCAGACGCGGCAACATATGCGCGAGATGCGGCAATTCCTTCGATACGCGCTTGATCCAGCCATGCGTTCCGACATCGCGCTTCGCTATATCCGACAGGACACCGCGCGCGATATTCCATGTGTCGAGACCGGGGTGAAGCGCGCGGGCCAGCGTTTCCGCCTGCGAGAACGAGCGTTGTGCGGTGGCGAGGCGTTGCGGCACCGCGCCTTCGAACGGATGGACCGCGTGCAGCAGATGATGAAACAGCGCGCCTGCCGATCTTTCGTGCGGCTGGTCGGCGAAATGGGCTTCGCTGCGCATCCGCAATTCGGCTTCGAGCGATTCCGTGCGCGTGGACGTGGGCACATGGCCGGCATCGCGATGCATATCTGCAAGGCGTCCGTAATCCTGGTCGAACAACGCGGTTGCGCCGTGCACGAAAAACTCCCGCTCCGGTGACGACAACGTGGACATGATCGCGAATTCCGCGAGCACCAGCCGGCCCAGCGTGTCGGGCTCGATGCTGACGCGAACCCGCCGCGCGTCGAGCGTCGCATGGAAAAAGCCGTGTTCGAACGCCTGTTGCGTGACCACTTCGACGATGTGCGCGGCCAGCGGCGCGAGCTTCACGCGATGCGCGACAAGGCCGGGCAGATCCGCCGCCGACAGCGTGTCGATGCGCTGGATGGTCAGCGTGTGGATCGTGCTCAATTCCCAGATGACGTCCGGCACGACGATGCGCGCGTCGCCGTCGAAGTGATGGCCGGTCTGACTGAGGTTGGCCGCTTCGGCGCGCAGGTCGAAGCGGCGCAGCACTTCCTGCGTGAACGATTCGGCCAGTTCGCGCAAGTGCAGACGACGCGCGCTCGACGACAGCTTTTCGAGCCAGCGAGCGACCCAGCGCAGCAGCGCGGCTTCGTCGCCGATCTGCTGAAGCTGCGCGGCGCGCACCAGCTTGATGGTCACGTCGCGATGGCCGTTGACCGGCACGGCGAGGCGCGCGAGATGCGTCTGCTCGGCGAAACCGCTGTGCAGCGGGATCAGATCGATCGACTCGAACAACGCGGCGAGCGGCGCGCCGAACGTGCGCGTCAATACTTGTTCACATTCTTGCGGCGACAGCGGATCTTCGAGATGGCCGATCGCGTCGATTGCGTCGTGGAGCGTGCCGGTGGCGAGTTCCGGGCGACGCGAGACGGCTTCGGCGAACGTGGACGCGAGTGGACCGAGCGCGGGCAGGACGCCGTGCAGGCGGCCGCGGCCGTTGCCGGACGCGTGAACGCGTTCGATGAGCGTGGCGATCCATTGCAGCTTGTGGTCGGGCGGCGCCGCGAGCCAGAGCAGGCGGATGCCGTAGCGCAGTGCGTGGAACAGCAGGGACAGGCGGCGAAACAATGGCGGCATCGTGGGACCGCACGGTGGCGCGTGACGCACAGCGCGCGCCGGTCGTGCAAGTTTTGCATTGGGACGGACAGGTTAGCAGGGAAGGCGCCGCTGCGGGAGTCGTCCTGAAGGCATGCGTACTACAATACGGCGGCTTACGAAACCAAACAGTCTTGGGCCTCAATCGAGATGCTTGCAGAACAACGACATCAATACATCCTGTCGCAGGTTGCCAAAGCCGGCGCGTTGTCGGTGGCGGAACTGGTGCGCGAACTGAACGTATCGCGCGAGACGATCCGGCGCGATCTGAACGTGCTGGCCGGTCGCGGCTTGCTGGTGACCACGCATGGCGGCGCGTTGTCGAGCGAACGGCGCGAGCCTGACCTCGACACACGCGAAGCCGCGAATGCGGGCGCGAAACGCGCAATCGGCCAGCGTGCCGCCGAGTTCGTGCCTGACGGCGCATCGTTGATCGTCGATTCGGGCAGTACGACGCAGGCGCTGGCGCGCGCGCTGACAGACCGTCACCGGTTGACGGTCTATACGAACGACTGGCGGATTGCGCTGTTGCTGGGGCGTCGCAATGACAATCGGGTGACCTTGCTGGGTGGCGAGTTATCCGACATCGAAGACGCCACGTTCGGGCTGGATACCTTGCATCAGTTGCAGCAATATCGCGCGGATTTTGCGTTCGTCGGGGCGGGGGGGATTTCGCCGGACGGCTGGCTGACCGATTATTCGCGGATGGCGGCGGAAGTGCGGAGCCGGATGATCGCGTGTGCGGATATGGTGGTGGTGGTTGCCGATAATTCGAAGTTCGGGCGGGTGACGCCGGTGAGGATTAATGGTTTTGAGTCGGCCCGGTATCTGGTGACGGAGTTGGCGCCCGAGCGCGGGCTGGCTGAGGTTGTGGCGGGGCGAGGGTTGGAGATTGTTATTGCTGGGTGATGGTTTGGGTTTGGTTGCTCCTGGCGTGGCGTGCGCGTCCTGTATTCACGCTGGTTTGCCTGGATCGTCCCTGTGCGGGACCGCACCTACTTTTCTTTGCTCGCGTGTACAGACTGGAGACATGGTTGACACATGTACGGGGACATCGTTGACACCTGATGGTTACGGTTTTGTGGTCTTCAGGTCAAGTCTGGCGACGCGGTGATGGGCATACCAAAACTCATACACGCCGTCCGTATCGGGCTTCGGGCGCACAGCCACGCGCAGTCCCTTGAGCGCAACCGACAGGCGCAGCACCCGATCCCGGAAACGCACCACGCCGCTTGCATTGACCCGTAACACTTCATCGTCGGGGCTGTACTCGGGCTCCAGCAGCCGCTCGGGCATGGCTCGCTCGCTGGGCCTGTAACGCGTGAGCGGAGTGGCCATATCGAGCGCCTCGTGCGGACGCTCGGTGTTGTACACCTGGCGCCAGCGCTCGAGCTCCCGTTGCACATGGGCGTGCGTGGTGAACGCATGACGCTCGAGCACTTCGGCCTTCAGCGTGCGATGAAACCGCTCATCCTTGCCATTGGTCTGCGGGTGATACGGCCGGCTGTAGCTCACGCGGATTCCCAGCCTGATCAGCCATACCGCGAGCTCGGTGAGCTGCCGTGGGGCGCTGGGCGCCCCCGGGGGCGCGCCATTGTCCGTATTGATACGCACGGGCAGACCGTAGCAGCGGAACGCCCGCTCCAGCTCCGTGCGCACGACCTCGGTGGTGGTTCGCGAGCAGGCCGCCAGCACGATGTTGAACCGCGAGTGATCGTCCAGCACCGTGAGCGGGGAGCAGCGCCCCGTCTCCAGCGTCGCGAAATCGCCCTTGAAATCCATCTGCCAGAGCGAATTCGGATACGCATGTTCGAAGCGCTGCCAGTGCTGGCGCTGCGCGGACGCGTGTGGATGGATCATCCCGTGACGGCGAAGGATCTCGGTGATCGTGGCCGCCGCGGGAACGCCGGTCATGCCCAGATCGAGCAGGCGTCGCGCGATCTTGCGTCCGCCCCAGCCGTGCTCACGGCGCAATGCCAGCACGGCCTGAACCGCCTGATCGGGCGAAGCGCAGGGACTGTGATGCGGGCGTCGGGAGCGATCGGCAAGACCGTCGTCGCCTTCAGCCCGATGGCGCTCCAGCCACTTGTAGCCGGTCTGGCGGCTGATGTTGAAGCGCCGGCATAACTCGCTGAACGGCAACGAATGCTGGATAGCGAGGCAAACGAATTCCTGTCGGAGACTCATGGTGTCTTTTACGTTCCAGGGCATGGTTGGATCCGGGCGTTCGAGTGCCCGAAAGTGTCAACCATGTCCCTGTACACCTGTCAGCTATGTCTCCAGTCTGTACACTCGCGCAAAGAAAAGCAACTGTATTGAACGTCAAGCGGCAATGGGATTCCAGGGTGCGGAATCGCGCACCATGGCATTGAGCATGACGAGCAGACGGCGCATGCAGGCGGTGATGGCGACCTTGAAGGGTTTGCCGGCGGCGAGCAGGCGCGTGTTCAGCGCCTTGATGGTGGCGTTCCACCGCTGGCCGCTGATGCAGGCCATGTAGAGGACGCGTCGCACGGCGATGCGCCCGCCCGCGATACGGCGTTTGCCCTTGCGTGCGCCGCTGTCGCAATTGAACGGCGCGAGTCCGGCGAGCGAAGCGATTTCGCGGTTATCGAGCGAGCCCAGTTCGGGCAGAAATGCGAGCAGCGTGGCGGAGATGGTCGGGCCGACACCGGGCACGGAGCGCAGCAGGGCCTCCTTGTCCTGCCAGGCGGGACAGGCGCGCACGAAGGCGCCGATATCGAGGTCAGCGATATGGACCTGCTGGCTGAGCCACTTGATGTTCTCGCGCAGACTGGGGCGCGTGGCGGGATGGGCGCGTCGCAGGCGCGCTACCTCGGCATTGAGCATCTCGAGCAGTTGCAGGCGTCGCAGCAGCAAGGCCTGCAACTGCTGGGTGTGCCCGTCGGTGAGGGGGCGCACAGGCGGCTTGACGGCCTGGGCGTAGCGGGCGATGAGCAGCGAGTCGATCCGGTCGGTCTTGGCGCGCTGGCCGGTGGCGTGGGCAAAGGCGCGAACGTTGCGGGGATTGACTGCGACGGCGGGCAGGCCGGCCATCAGCATGGCGGACAGGACGGCGAGTTCGAGCTTGCCGGTGGCTTCCATGACGATCAGGGCGGGGTCGAGCGTGAGCATGCGCGCGACGAGTTCGTCGATGGCGTGGGGCTGGTTATCGACGCGGAAGGTTTCAGCGGTTTCGAGGACGGCGATATCGAGGAACTTGCCACTGACATCGATACCGACGTGGAAGGTAGAAGACGTGTTTTGCATAGTCATCGCGGCACCCATACTTGCGTGAATTCGAGCTTTGAGCTCAGTCAACTGTTCGGGTTCAGGGGATGAAAGAGGCAGCCGTTCCAGGCTTTTCTACGGGTTCGAAGACCCTGTAGGCGAAACGAACTGACTGCCTCTGTGACGAAGACTGATCAGGTCAGCGCCACGTCCTCAATATACAAGTAGGCAAAAGAAAGCGCGTTTACCTCGCGCTTCGTAGCGAGTGGCGTCTAGTAATTAACGGGTAGTGGACCGCGCACGATTTGAGTTGCCGCACCGCCTGACTTGGTGGCAAGGCAGTCATTAGTTCCGGCTGTTCGCTCCGCGACAGCCGACGGGCACAGCCCCGTCTTTATCTCTTAGCGCCATTCGCGCGCTGCACTCCGTCGGCCACAAAACCCACTTTCTTGGCATGCGCCGGTCTGGTCGCGCGCGCAAAATTCCTGGCAACCCGGAACGTCGAAACCGTCGTGAAGGCGGGTGAATGCCGTGGGGCAAACTGGGCTTTGGGCCGGACGCTGGAGTTGTCGTGAAGGTTGGCGAATCGCGTGGCGTGGACCGAGTTTTGAGCTGACGCCGGAACCGTCGAAAAAACGGGCGAATGGCGTGGCGAAAACCGGCCTTCGATCCGGGCGCCGGAACTGTCGAAGCGGCGGGCGAATGACGTGGCGCAAATGGGTTTTTGAAGCAGGCTACCGCCGCGAAGCGGGCGGGATGTGCGGGCGCGGACCACCAGGAAAAACGGCGCGGCAACTCCAAACGTGCGCGGTCCACTACCCGTTCTGAAAGGACGCCACTCGCTACGAAGTGTCGGTGTAAACGCGCTTTCTTTTGCCTACTTTTCTTTGCGCGAGCAAAGAAAAGTAGGTGCGGTCCCGCACAGGGACGATCCAGGCAGACCGACGTGAAACCGGGACAACAGACCAGACCAGACCCAAAACCAACGCCAACCCCAAAATCAGAAAAAACCCAGAAAAAAAAGCCAGGAGCAAACCTAAACCTTCACCCCCATCTCCACCAAAACCCTCCCGATCGCGGCAACCGCATCAAACATCTCATGGCTATCGACAGCCCCAATACACCCCACCCGAAAAGTCTCCACCACCGTCAGCTTCCCCGGATAAAGCACAAACCCGGCCTCCCGCACTGCGGCATAAAAATCCCCAAACCGCCACATCGGATCGCGCGGCGCGTGAAACGTGACAATCACCGGCGCCTGCACCTCCGCCCGCAAGAACGTCTCAAACCCCAACGCCTTCATCGCTGAGACCAACGTGTGACAGTTCTTCACATAACGCGCACCGCGCGCGGGCTGCCCGCCCTCGGCGATAAACTGATCCAGCGCCACCCGCAGCGCGGCAACCACATGCGTCGGCGGTGTAAAGCGCCATTGCGTGCTCTTCTGCATGTACGCGTACTGATCGTAGAGATCCATCGCCAGCGACGGCGAACGCCCCTCGCACGACGCCAGCAAATCGCGTCGCACAATCACGAAACCCATCCCCGGCACGCCTTCCAGACATTTGCCGCTCGCCGATATCAACGCATCGATGCCGCCCAGCCGCAAGTCGATCGGCAACGCGCCAAACGAACTCATCGCGTCCACGATCAACCGCTTGTCATGCCGTAAACAGACGGCGGCAATCTCGTCGAGCGGATTCAGCAAGCCCGCACTCGTCTCCAGATGAACCTGCGCCACATGCGTGATCCGCGGATCGCGCATAAACGCGTCTTCGATCGCGGCGGCAGTCACCGGTTCGTCCTCGCGCAATGCAAGTTCGACGTAAGCAATCCGCAACCGCTGCAAGATACGCACGATGCGGGCACAATACGCGCCGTTGTTCGGCACCAGCACGCAGCCCTCACGCGGCACCAGCGTGCCAATCGCGGCTTCGACCGAAAACGTCCCGCTCCCCTGGAGCGGCACACATACGTAATCGGCGCCGCCGTGCACAACATCCAGCAGATCGGTACACACCGTCTGTGTCATGCGGTTGAATGCGGCATCCCAGGATCCCCAGTCGCGCAGCATGGCCTGACGCGTCGCCGACGATGTCGTCAACGGCCCCGGGGTAAGCAGAATTGGATCATTTCCTACAATCACACGCCCTCCGTCTTCAGATGAATGCGCGCTCTCGCACATCCGTAGATTTGCATATTATTGGCGAATTGTGTCATTTGTTGGAAATGATAAAAATAGTCACGGCGCTGTCACGCAGACCTGCGATTCTTGCCGTGCCCCAACTGGCAAGGTATGCAGCGCGAACGGGCTGCGCGCTTTCGCGCCCGGCCGAAAAATGGCGCGATAAAGTTGTCAGCAATCTGGAGCCGTACCGGTATCTGCTTTGCCAAGGGCTGTGGGCATCACACGCAATGCGGCGCACGCGCCGTCTCGCCGTTCAAACACAACAGCGTTCGGGTCCCCCGACCGTCCGGTTTTTTAGCCTTACGGAGATAAGCGACATGACTAAGACGAATCACCTTCGCGCGACCACCGGTCTCGCCCGCAAACTGCTGCCGGCGCTGGTCGCCATCGCGGCATTCGGCGCGGCGCTGCCGGCGCAGGCCGCCGACGCCGTGGTGCTGTACACGGCGGACGGCCTCGAAAACCTCTACAAGGACGTGTTGCCGGCCTTCGAAAAGAAGGAAGGGGTGAAGGTCAACATCGTCACGGCGGGTAGCGGCGAGGTCGTCAACCGCGCCAACATCGAAAAAGACTCGCCGAAGGCCGACGTGCTGGTCACGCTGCCGCCGTTCATCCAGCAGGCGGATCAAAGCGGCCTGTTGCAGGCTTATCAAAGCGCGAACTACAAGAACGTGCCGGCAATCGCCAAGGCGCCGAACGGCGCATGGGCAACCTTCGTGAACAACTATTTCTCGTTCGCGATCAACCCGGAAGTCGTCAAGACGCAACCCAAGACCTTCGCGGATCTGCTGCATCCGGACTACACCGGCAAGATCGCCTACTCGAATCCGGCGACGGCGGGCGACGGCATGGCCGTGATCATCCTGACGACGTCGCTGATGGGCGAAGACAAGGCGTTCGACTATCTGAAGAAGCTCGAAAACAGCGCCAAGTTCCACACCAAGGGCACCGGCTATCTGGACGTGCTGCTGTCGCGTAACGAAATCTCGGTGGCGAACGGCGACCTGCAGATGGACCTCGACGACGCCGCCAACGGCGGTCTGTCGCTCAAGCCGATCTTCCTCGCCGGTGCAGCGGGCGGCCAGCCGACCACGTTCCAGTTGCCGTATGCGATCGGCCTGATCAAGGGCGGACCGAACACGGCTGGCGGCAAGAAGCTGATCGACTATCTGATGTCGACGGAAGTGCAGTCGAAGGTGCCGGACATCTTCGGTATCCCGGGCCGCACCGACGTCGCGCTGACGGGCAAGAACGGCGCAGCCGTGAAGGAAGCGATCGCGGGCGTGAAGCTGATTCCGGTCGACTGGAACCAGGTGATGGCGAAGAAGGCCGACTGGACGGCGCGCTGGAAGAACGATGTGATCGGCAGCTCGGGCAAGCAGCTCGACGTCGTGAAGCCGAAGTAATACGTCGTTTGCACTTTAACGTTGGAGGATGAATCCGGTGAATACGGCCAGTCTTGCTCATGCCGGCGCACTCGGCGCCAATCCGGAAGCGCCCGGCGCGACGCTTCAAGGCGCGCCGGGCGGCGTGCAGATCGAGCATCTGACGGTGCGCTTCGGTTCGCGTACCGTACTCGACGACCTGTCGCTGACGATCGAACGCGGCGAGTTGTTGACCGTGCTCGGCCGCAGCGGCTGCGGCAAGACGACGTTGTTGCGCTTTATCGCCGGCTTCATCGAAGCGGACGGTCTGTCCGGCAACCTGACGGTGGCCGGACACGACCTGACGCATGTGCCGCCGCATCGGCGCAATCTGGGTTTGCTGTTCCAGAGCTATGCGCTGTTTCCGCATCTGTCGGTGTTCGAGAACGTCGCGTTCGGTTTGCGGGCGCGCAAGACGCCTGCCAAAGACATCGCGCGGCGTGTCGCCGATGCGCTGAAACTGGTGCAACTCGGCGACGCCGGGCACGTGATGCCCGCACAACTGTCGGGCGGCATGCAGCAGCGCGTGGCGTTGGCGCGCGCGCTGGTGATCGAGCCCGACGTGCTGCTGCTCGACGAACCGCTGTCCGCGCTCGACGCCAATCTGCGCGCGTCGGTGCGTTCCGAGCTGAAGGCGCTGCATGAGCGTCTGCCGAACCTGACGATCGTCTGCGTGACGCACGATCAGGACGACGCGCTGGTGCTGTCCGATCGCACGCTGCTGATGCGCGAAGGCCGCATCGCGCAACTCGGCACGCCGCAGGAGTTGTACGACGCGCCCGCCGACGCCTTCGTCGCGCGGTATCTGGGCGCGGCGAACCTGCTGCCGCCGCAGGTCGCGTTTTCGATGGGCGACGTGCGTTACAACGAACGCGACCGGCTCGCCTGTCTGCGCCCCGAAGCGCTGCGGATCGTGCCGCTCGGCGAAGGGCAGTTGCACGGCGCGATTGCGTCGGTCGAATGGTACGGCGCGGTGCTGTCGGTGCAGGTCACGCTCGACGCGCTGCCCGGCGAGCCGGTGCTCGTCACGATGCAACGCGGCCACGGCATGATGCCGGAGAAGGGCGCGCGAATTTCCCTGCAATACGAGGCTGACGATGTCGTCCTTGTCCAACGCTAATCCGCTCGATCCAGGCACCGCCGCCGACGCCCGTCGCGCGGCCAGCGCCGCCGCGCATACCGCGTCGGTGCGCCGCCGCGAACGGCGCGCGCAATGGCATCTGCTGTTTCTCGCCGTGGTCGTGCTCGGACCGCTGGTGATCTATCCGCTGATCCGTCTCGTGCTGCTGAGCCTGACGGGCCCGCACGGCCTCGGCCTGCACGCGTATGCGAGCTTCTTCCAGAATCCGGAGACGCGCGGCGTGGTCGGCACGACCTTATGGATCCTGTTCGCCAGCGCGGGTCTCGCGTCGCTGCTGGGCGTCGGGCTGGCGTCGCTGCTGTTTTTCAAACCGTTTCCGGGCGCGCGGATCATCACGCGTTTCCTGGAGTTGTTCGTTGCGTTCCCGTCTTTTCTGGTCGCGTTCACGCTGATCTTTCTGTACGGCTCGCAAGGCTCGGTCAGCATCGGCCTGCAGCGTCTGTTCCATCTGGACAACCCGCCGCTCGATTTTCTGTTCGGCGTCGGCGGCGTGATTCTCGCGGAAGTCGTGTTTTACGCGCCGTTCGTCGTGCGGCCCACGCTCGCGTCGTTCGCGACGCTCGACATGCGGCTGATCGAAGCCGCGCGCAGTCTCGGTGCGAATAGCTGGATGGTCGCGTTTCGCGTGATCCTGCCGCTCGCGTGGCCGGGCATCGCCGCCGGCACCATTCTCTGTTTTCTGCTGACGCTCAACGAGTTCGGCATTCTGCTGGTCCTCGGCAGCGCACATCTGATCACGCTGCCGGTTGCCATCTACAGTTCCGCGACCGTCGATCTCGATCTGCCGACCGCGGCCGCGGGCGCGGTCGTGATGCTGATGATGTCGTTGTCGCTGTATGCGCTTTATCGTCTGGTGAACCGTCGCAAGCTTGCAGGAGCGAAACATGGCCGTTGATCTCGATCCGACCGTTTTGCCGACGATCCATTTGCGCGCCCGTCCGGTGCGACGCAGCCTCGTCGCGCGGATCACGGGTGGCGCGCTGCTGTGTCTCGCCGCGCTGCTGTGCGTGTGGCTGTTCGTTTTGCCAGTGATCGTCGTGGCGCTGTCGAGCGTCGCGGCGCACTGGTCCGGCACGATCCTGCCGAGCGGATTCAGCATGCGCTGGTTCGAACGTCTCGGTTCCGACGACTTCGACGCCGTCGCGACGAGCCTCGAAGTGGGCTTCGGCGTCGCGGTGCTGGGCACGATCGTCGGCATGTGGCTGGCGCTCGCGCTGGAAGGGCGCGACCGGCGCGGCCTCGGCGCCTTCGTCGACACGATCGCGATGATGCCCAACGGCGTGCCGAGCGTCGTGCTCGGGCTTGCGGTGCTGATCGCGTATCACAAGAAACCGGTCGATCTGTCCAGTTCGTGGGCGATCGTCGTGCTGGTGCAACTCGCGCTGGTCTTGCCGTTCTGCTATCGATGCGCCGCCGCCGCGCTGCGTCCCGAGTTGACGGTACTGCGCGAAGCCGCCGCGAGTCTCGGTGCGCCGCCGTCGATGGTGTTGCGCCGGGTCGTGCTGCCGCAACTCGTGCCTGCGATTCGCGCGAGTCTCGCGCTGGGTTTCGCGCTGTCGCTCGGCGAACTCGGCGCGACGCTGACGGTGTATCCGCCGGGCTTCGCGACCGTGCCAATCGTCGTGGTCGGCCAGGTGGAGCGCGGCTATTACCTGCCGGCGTCCGCGTTGTCGCTGATTCTGCTGCTGGTGTCGCTGGCGGCGCTGCTGGTCATCGCGGCGCGCGTGCCGCGCCGTCGTATCGACTAAGACGGGTTTTCAACCCGCTCTCTCTCTCTTTCATTCTGATTTGAGGTGTTGCGCCTCGACGGCGTTTCACCCATTTGAATGTGGCAAAAATTGTCGAAATGACCGAAAATATGCCAAATGCAACATCCGACGACACAGCGCAGGGCCGGAGTGTCCCGCCGGGCGGTGCGATCCGCGGGAGGCGTCGGCCGTCGCTGACGTCGGTGGTGCGCGACGAAATCGAGCGGCATATCGCCAGCGGCGCGCTGGCGCCCGGCGACAAGCTGAACGAAGCCGATTGGGCCGCGCGTTTGCAGGTGTCGCGCGGACCGGTTCGCGAGGCATTTCGCGCGCTCGAACAGTCTGGGCTGGTCCGCACCGAAAAGAATCGCGGCGTGTTCGTGCGGATCGTGTCGCTCGACGAGGCAGACGAGATTTATGCCGTGCGCGGCGTGCTCGAGGAAGCGGCCTGCCGCGCGCTGGCCGAGCGGATCGATGCGGCGCAACTGGCGGGACTGCGCGTGCAGATCGATGCGATGCGCGACGCGCTCGACGCGCACGATCAAGACGCGTATGCGCGCGCCAACGTCGCGTTTCACGACGCGATCGTGGCGGGCGCAGGCAACACGAAACTGTATGACACGTATCGGCGGCTGGTGGGCGAGTTGCGGCTGTTCCGTCGCGCGGCGCTGGGCGCGCGCGACGACACGATGGAGCGCTCGCTCGCCGAACATCGCGCGATCCTCACGGCGCTGGCTTCGCGCGACGCCGATCGCGCGGCGTCGTTGATGCACGCGCATGTGAACGGCGGTCGTCAGCGGGTCCACGAAGCGTATGAAGCACAGCAGGACGATCCGCAGCACGACCGCGCCCGACCACGCAGCCGCACCGCATGAAGCGCCGCCGTTTCGACGCGGCCGCAGTGAAGTGAACCAGTGAACCCGTGAACCGCGAACGCGCGTTCAACGCGCATGGAAGATGACGATGGCTATCCCGACCGAACTCGACACCCGCAAGATTGAAGTCAACGGCCGTGCTTACCGGCTGCCCACGCAACCTGTCGTCGTAGTGTGCGTCGACGGCTGCGAGTACGACTATCTGGAAGCCGCGGTCGCGGCCGGCGTCGCGCCGTTTATCGGCAAGATGCTGAAGGGCGGCGCGGCGTTCAAGGGCGACTGCGTGATCCCGTCGTTCACCAACCCGAACAACCTGTCGATCGTCTGCGGCGTGCCGCCGCGCGTGCACGGCATCTGCGGCAACTACTTCTGGGACCCGGACGCGAACGGCGGCACGGGCGCGGAAGTGATGATGAACGATCCGGCCTATCTGCGCGCCGGCACCTTGCTGGCCGCCGCGGCGAAGGCGGGCGCGCAAGTCGCCGTCGTCACCGCGAAGGACAAACTGCGCCGCCTGCTCGGCGACAAGCTCGACGGCATCTGCTTCTCCGCTGAAAAGGCGGACACGGTGAGCATCGACGAAAACGGCATCGGCGACGTGCTGGATCTGGTCGGCTTGCCGGTGCCCGATGTGTACAGCGCGGCGTTGTCGGAATTCGTGTTCGCTGCCGGCGTGCGGCTTGCCGAAACCCGTAAGCTCGACCTGATGTATCTGTCCACGACGGACTACATCCAGCACAAGTGGGCGCCCGGCACCGAAGGCGCGAACGCGTTCTACGCGATGATGGACGGCTATCTGGCGCAGCTCGACGCGCTGGGCTGGACGATCGGTCTGACCGCCGATCACGGGATGAACGCCAAACACGACCCGCAAACCGGCGAGCCGAACGTGATCTATCTGCAGGATGTGATGGACGACTGGTTCGGCGCGGCCAACGCACGCGTGATCCTGCCGATCACCGATCCCTACGTGGTTCACCACGGCGCGCTCGGCTCGTTCGCGACGATCTATCTGCCGCGCGACGCCGACGCTGCGGACGTGATCGGGCGGTTGCGCGCGCTCGACGGCGTCGATGTGGTGCTCGGCAACGCGGCGGCGTGCGACCGCTTCGAGCTGCCGAACGACCGTGTGGGCGATATCGTCGTCGTCAGCCAGAAAAACGTCACGCTCGGCACGCGTCGCGAAGCGCACGACCTGTCGGGGCTGACCGTGCCGCTGCGTTCGCACGGCGGCATCTCCGAACAGGAAGTGCCGCTGATCTTCAACCGGAACATCGACGGCGCGGCCACCGCGAAACGCCTGCGCAATTTCGATATCTTCGATCTCGCGCTCAATCATCAGGTGGCGTCATGAGCGCCGTGCTGAAAGACCACGACGCGCCGTTTCGCACCGAAGCGCTGCGGTGGTGCGGCCAGCACGCGAGCCGCGTGCGCACGCTCGACGTCCGCGATCCGTATACCGGCGCGTGCGTCGGCACGGTGCCGCTGGCGACCGTCGAGGACGTGAATGCCGCGTTCGATTACGCGGCCGCGTATCGACCGGCGCTGTCGCGCTACGAGCGCTCGCAGATTCTCGAACGCGCGGCGGGCTTGTTGCGCGAGCGCGTCGAGGAAGCGTCGGATCTGATTTCGCTCGAATCGGGTCTGTCGAAACAGGACTCGCGCTACGAGATCGGGCGCGTGGCCGACGTGCTGAAGTTTTCGTCAATCGAAACGCTGCGCGACGACGGGCAAAGTTTTTCGTGCGATTTGACGCCGCATGGCAAGAAGCGCCGCGTATTTACGCAGCGCGAGCCGCTTGCGGGCGTGATCGTCGCGATTACGCCGTTCAATCACCCGATGAACCAGGTCGCGCACAAGATCGCGCCGGCCATCGCGACCAATAACCGGGTCATTCTGAAACCGTCGGAAAAAGTGCCGATGTCGGCGTTTTATCTCGCGGACATTCTGTATGAAGCCGGCTTGCCCGAGCCGATGTTGCAGGTGCTGACCGGCGATCCGCGCGAGATCGCCGATACGCTGATCACGCATCCGCTGGCCGAACTCGTGACGTTCACGGGCGGCGTGGCGATCGGCAAATATATTGCGTCGAAGGCGGCGTATCGGCGCGTCGTGCTGGAACTTGGCGGCAACGATCCGCTGATCGTGCTCGAAGACGCCGATCTCGATCGCGCGGCGACGCTGGCGGTTCAGGGTTCGTACAAGAACTCCGGGCAGCGTTGCACGGCGGTCAAGCGAATCCTGGTGCAAAAGCGTATCGCGGCCGACTTCACGGAACGTGTGGTCGAGAAGACGCGTGCGTGGACGTATGGCGATCCGTTCGATCCCGCGAACCAGATGGGCACGGTTATCGACGAGGCCGCCGCGCGGCTGTTCGAGGCGCGGGTCGACGAGGCGGTGGCGCAAGGCGCGCGGCTGCTGGCGGGCAACCGGCGGATCGGCGCGCTGTACTCGCCGACCGTGATCGATCGGGTGGATCCGTCGATGACGGTGGTGCGCGAAGAAACCTTCGGCCCGGTGTCGCCGATCCTCACCTTCGACACGCTCGACGATGCCATCCGCATCAGCAATGGCACGCCGTTCGCGTTGTCGTCCGGGGTCTGCACGAATCGTCAGGATTCGATCACGCGGCTGATCAACGAATTGCGTGTCGGCACGGTCAACGTGTGGGAAGTGCCTGGATACCGGACCGAGTTGACGCCGTTCGGCGGCATCAAGGATTCGGGGCTTGGCTATAAGGAAGGCGTACAGGAAGCGATGAAGAGCTTTACGAATCTGAAAACCTTCTCGTTACCTTGGGAGTGATGGCGTGGCTTTGAATCTGAACGACATACGCGGATTGTTCGATGCGTTCGGCGCGCTGGCTTATAGCGGCGAGCCGGTGACGCAGCTCGAACACGCGTTGCAAAGCGGCGCGCTGGCCGAAGAAGAGGGCGCGTCCGATGAGCTGGTCGCGGCGGCGTTCCTACACGACCTTGGGCATTTGCTGAATCGGCACGGCGAAACACCGAGCGAGCGCGGCATCGACGATCTGCATCAATACTTTGCATTGCCGTTTTTGCGCCCGATCCTGCCGGACGCGGTGCTGGAGCCGATCCGTCTGCACGTGGATGCGAAGCGTTGTCTGTGCGCGGTCGATGCGACGTACTTCGCGCAGCTCTCTGCGGATTCGGTGCGGAGCCTGGCGTTGCAGGGCGGCGTCTTCAGTGAGTCCGAAGCGGAGACGTTCCTGCAAAAGCCCTTCGCCAGCGATGCGCTGCGTCTGCGCAAGTGGGACGATCGCGCCAAGTCGCCGGATCGCGCGACGCCGGATATGGATCACTTTATGGATGTCGTCGCGCGAGTGATGAAATAGCGGGATCGTCTAGCGTGGGCGCGGCTACTTGCTGCCACGCCAAAATGAGATATCAAAAAAGAATTTTGGGAAAACGCTTGAACTAGGGGCGCGGCTCACCTATGATTCGCCTCCTCCGTGCAAACGGGGTTCGCCGCAGAAACCGGTGAACGCGAGGTGAACCGGAAGTTTTAAGCGATAGCAAAAACAACGGTTGACGTAGCGAAAAAGATTCTTCATAATCTCGTTTCTCTGCTGCAGATGCAGCGACGCAGAACGAAGCGGTGCCGGATAGTTTGAAGTGCGGCGACTGCAAGTGACGCGAATTGATCTTTAAAAATTAACAGTCGATAAGTGTGGGCGCTTGATGGCGACGCTGGCCGGATTCTTCGGAGTCTGGCGTAAAAGCGAAAGTATCAAGTCTCACACAGTAATGAAAGGAAGGTTTGGCCGTCGCAAGATGGCTGGATCATTCGTCAGTACGTTGAGTGAGCGACCGGTTCTTAACGGAACCGAAAAACAGTAACAGGTTTGAACTGAAGAGTTTGATCCTGGCTCAGATTGAACGCTGGCGGCATGCCTTACACATGCAAGTCGAACGGCAGCACGGGGGCAACCCTGGTGGCGAGTGGCGAACGGGTGAGTAATACATCGGAACGTGTCCTGGAGTGGGGGATAGCCCGGCGAAAGCCGGATTAATACCGCATACGCTCTACGGAGGAAAGGGGGGGATCTTAGGACCTCTCGCTCAAGGGGCGGCCGATGGCAGATTAGCTAGTTGGTGGGGTAAAGGCCTACCAAGGCGACGATCTGTAGCTGGTCTGAGAGGACGACCAGCCACACTGGGACTGAGACACGGCCCAGACTCCTACGGGAGGCAGCAGTGGGGAATTTTGGACAATGGGCGCAAGCCTGATCCAGCAATGCCGCGTGTGAAGAAGGCCTTCGGGTTGTAAAGCACTTTTGTCCGGAAAGAAAACCATCTGGTTAATACCTGGGTGGGATGACGGTACCGGAAGAATAAGCACCGGCTAACTACGTGCCAGCAGCCGCGGTAATACGTAGGGTGCAAGCGTTAATCGGAATTACTGGGCGTAAAGCGTGCGCAGGCGGTCCGCTAAGACAGATGTGAAATCCCCGGGCTTAACCTGGGAACTGCATTTGTGACTGGCGGGCTAGAGTATGGCAGTGGGGGGTAGAATTCCACGTGTAGCAGTGAAATGCGTAGAGATGTGGAGGAATACCGATGGCGAAGGCAGCCCCCTGGGCCAATACTGACGCTCATGCACGAAAGCGTGGGGAGCAAACAGGATTAGATACCCTGGTAGTCCACGCCCTAAACGATGTCAACTAGTTGTTGGGGATTCATTTCCTTAGTAACGTAGCTAACGCGTGAAGTTGACCGCCTGGGGAGTACGGTCGCAAGATTAAAACTCAAAGGAATTGACGGGGACCCGCACAAGCGGTGGATGATGTGGATTAATTCGATGCAACGCGAAAACCTTACCTACCCTTGACATGTACGGAACCTGGCTGAGAGGTCGGGGTGCCCGAAAGGGAGCCGTAACACAGGTGCTGCATGGCTGTCGTCAGCTCGTGTCGTGAGATGTTGGGTTAAGTCCCGCAACGAGCGCAACCCTTGTCCCTAGTTGCTACGCAAGAGCACTCTAGGGAGACTGCCGGTGACAAACCGGAGGAAGGTGGGGATGACGTCAAGTCCTCATGGCCCTTATGGGTAGGGCTTCACACGTCATACAATGGTCGGAACAGAGGGTCGCCAACCCGCGAGGGGGAGCCAATCCCAGAAAACCGATCGTAGTCCGGATCGCACTCTGCAACTCGAGTGCGTGAAGCTGGAATCGCTAGTAATCGCGGATCAGCATGCCGCGGTGAATACGTTCCCGGGTCTTGTACACACCGCCCGTCACACCATGGGAGTGGGTTTCACCAGAAGTAGGTAGCCTAACCGCAAGGAGGGCGCTTACCACGGTGGGATTCATGACTGGGGTGAAGTCGTAACAAGGTAGCCGTATCGGAAGGTGCGGCTGGATCACCTCCTTTCCAGAGCTTCAGCATCAAAGTTGAGCGCTCACGCTTATCGGCTGTGAATTTGAAAGACAGACTCAGGGGTCTGTAGCTCAGTCGGTTAGAGCACCGTCTTGATAAGGCGGGGGTCGATGGTTCGAATCCATCCAGACCCACCAATGTCTTGTCTGGTGTGGCTGATCGGCGAAGTTCCCCTGTGTGATGTATGTGACTGGGGGATTAGCTCAGCTGGGAGAGCACCTGCTTTGCAAGCAGGGGGTCGTCGGTTCGATCCCGTCATCCTCCACCAATCTTCAATGCTGGTTTATCTGGCGCAGGCATTTAAACGTGCTGGCGGTTCAGTGAAACAAGCATTGGCGATTGAGCCAGTCAGTAAAGATAGGCGGTTATAGCAACCGCATTATCGGCTGTCGTTCTTTAACAATCAGGAAGAAGTAGTAAAGAGATTCACGAAAGGACATCAGAGATGACCCGAGTAGGTGAATCAGGGTTGTGATTGTATCGATGTATGAAAAGGTGATCGAAAGATTGCCTTGAATACGGCGCAACACGAATACTCAACCTGTAACGATGTGGCTCGCGCGGTCTTCCCAGTGAAGACGGCCAGAGACGCACCCGTTATAGGGTCAAGCGAACAAGTGCATGTGGTGGATGCCTTGGCGATCAC
>NZ_JAPWKB010000012.1:0-142500 GCF_028283785.1 Paraburkholderia sp.
CTGGTGGAGGAGGTTGGATTCGAACCAACGTAGGCGTAAGCCAACAGATTTACAGTCTGCCCCCTTTAGCCACTCGGGCACCCCTCCGCAGAGAACTGATGATTATGGGGGAACATCGACTTCATGTCAAGGGTTGCTTGACCGTTCCAAACCCAAAGCTCTCACTTATAGTAAGAAATAAAACGCAAAAACCCCACCTCTTAGGGAGGTGGGGTTTCTGTTTCTGCTTGGGAGCCTGACGATTACCTACTTTCACACGGGAATCCGCACTATCATCGGCGTGGAGTCGTTTCACGGTCCTGTTCGGGATGGGAAGGGGTGGTACCGACTCGCTATGGTCATCAGGCATGACTTGTTGTCGTGTCGCCTGTGGGCGGCACAACCAATCTGGAAGAAGTAGCTGAGAGGATGCCTCTCGGTGTTACTTTGGGCTGTGCTTGTAGTGCACAACACTGATCTCAACCTGTGTGCTCTCGTCGAGACCCTGCGCTTGGCGCAGGATGGGGCATCCATAAGTGCTAAAGCACTAACGGCTGCCGACACACACCTGTTATAGGATCAAGCCTTACGGGCAATTAGTATCAGTTAGCTTAACGCATTACTGCGCTTCCACACCTGACCTATCAACGTCCTGGTCTTGAACGACCCTTCAAGGGGCTCGAAGCCCCGGGGATATCTCATCTTAAGGCGAGTTTCCCGCTTAGATGCTTTCAGCGGTTATCTCTTCCGAACATAGCTACCCGGCGATGCCACTGGCGTGACAACCGGTACACCAGAGGTTCGTCCACTCCGGTCCTCTCGTACTAGGAGCAGCCCCCTTCAAATATCCAGCGCCCACGGCAGATAGGGACCAAACTGTCTCACGACGTTTTAAACCCAGCTCACGTACCTCTTTAAATGGCGAACAGCCATACCCTTGGGACCGGCTACAGCCCCAGGATGAGATGAGCCGACATCGAGGTGCCAAACACCGCCGTCGATATGAACTCTTGGGCGGTATCAGCCTGTTATCCCCAGAGTACCTTTTATCCGTTGAGCGATGGCCCTTCCATACAGAACCACCGGATCACTATGACCTGCTTTCGCACCTGCTCGACTTGTCGGTCTCGCAGTTAAGCACGCTTATGCCATTGCACTATCAGCACGATTTCCGACCGTACCTAGCGTACCTTCGTACTCCTCCGTTACACTTTGGGAGGAGACCGCCCCAGTCAAACTGCCTACCATGCACTGTCCCCGATCCGGATTACGGACCAAGGTTAGAACCTCAAACAAACCAGGGTGGTATTTCAAGGACGGCTCCACGCAGACTGGCGTCCACGCTTCATAGCCTCCCACCTATCCTACACAGATCGGTTCAAAGTCCAATGCAAAGCTACAGTAAAGGTTCATGGGGTCTTTCCGTCTAGCCGCGGGGAGATTGCATCATCACAAACACTTCAACTTCGCTGAGTCTCGGGAGGAGACAGTGTGGCCATCGTTACGCCATTCGTGCAGGTCGGAACTTACCCGACAAGGAATTTCGCTACCTTAGGACCGTTATAGTTACGGCCGCCGTTTTTACCGGGACTTCAATCAAGAGCTTGCACCCCATCATTTAATCTTCCGGCACCGGGCAGGCGTCACACCCTATACGTCCACTTTCGTGTTTGCAGAGTGCTGTGTTTTTATTAAACAGTCGCAGCCACCAGTTTATTGCAACCCCTTCACCCTCCTGGCGCAGGCCAGTCAAGCTACAGGGGCGTACCTTATCCCGAAGTTACGGTACCAATTTGCCGAGTTCCTTCTCCCGAGTTCTCTCAAGCGCCTTAGAATACTCATCTCGCCCACCTGTGTCGGTTTGCGGTACGGTCTTGTTAAACTGAAGCTTAGAGGCTTTTCTTGGAACCACTTCCAGTTGCTTCTTCACCTAGGTGAATGGCCTCACACCCTTGAATTCCGCGCCCGGATTTGCCTAAGCGCCTTCTCCAATGCAAGGACCGGGACTTCCAACACCCGGACAACCTTCCGCGATCCGTCCCCCCATCGCATTTAACAATGGTGCAGGAATATTAACCTGCTTCCCATCAGCTACGCATTTCTGCCTCGCCTTAGGGGCCGACTCACCCTACGCCGATGAACGTTGCGTAGGAAACCTTGGGCTTACGGCGAGGGGGCCTTTCACCCCCTTTATCGCTACTCATGTCAGCATTCGCACTTCCGATACCTCCAGCGCACTTTTCAATGCACCTTCGCAGGCTTACGGAACGCTCTCCTACCATGCACATAAATGTGCATCCGCAGCTTCGGTATATTGCTTAGCCCCGTTACATCTTCCGCGCAGGACGACTCGATCAGTGAGCTATTACGCTTTCTTTAAAGGATGGCTGCTTCTAAGCCAACCTCCTGACTGTTTTAGCCTTCCCACTTCGTTTCCCACTTAGCAATATTTGGGGACCTTAGCTGGCGGTCTGGGTTGTTTCCCTCTTGACACCGGACGTTAGCACCCGATGTCTGTCTCCCGTGATTGCACTCTTCGGTATTCGGAGTTTGCTATGGCGAAGTAATCCGCAATGGACCCTTCAACCATGACAGTGCTCTACCCCCGAAGGTGATACACGAGGCACTACCTAAATAGTTTTCGGAGAGAACCAGCTATTTCCAGGTTTGTTTAGCCTTTCACCCCTATCCACAGCTCATCCCCTAACTTTTCAACGTTAGTGGGTTCGGACCTCCAGTACGTGTTACCGCACCTTCATCCTGGCCATGGATAGATCACCTGGTTTCGGGTCTACACCCAGCGACTGAATCGCCCTGTTCGGACTCGCTTTCGCTACGCCTGCCCTAATCGGTTAAGCTTGCCACTGAATGTAAGTCGCTGACCCATTATACAAAAGGTACGCAGTCACCCCACAAGGAGGCTCCTACTGTTTGTATGCATGCGGTTTCAGGATCTATTTCACTCCCCTCCCGGGGTTCTTTTCGCCTTTCCCTCACGGTACTGGTTCACTATCGGTCGATCACGAGTATTTAGCCTTGGAGGATGGTCCCCCCATCTTCAGACAGGATTTCACGTGTCCCGCCCTACTTGTCGTACACCTAGTTCTTCCTCGCTGTTTTCGTCTACAGGGCTATCACCTGCTATGGCCGCACTTTCCAGAGCGTTCAACTAACAATGAAGATAAAGAGTACAGGCTGGTCCCATTTCGCTCGCCACTACTCTGGGAATCTCGGTTGATTTCTTTTCCTGCGGTTACTTAGATGTTTCAGTTCACCGCGTTCGCTTCGCATGACCTATGTATTCAGTCATGGATACTCCATTCGGAGTGGGTTTCCCCATTCGGACATCTACGGATCAAAGCTCGTTTGCCAGCTCCCCGTAGCTTTTCGCAGGCTACCGCGTCCTTCATCGCCTGTGATCGCCAAGGCATCCACCACATGCACTTGTTCGCTTGACCCTATAACGGGTGTGTCTCTGGCCGTCTTCACTGGGAAGACCGCGCGAGCCACATCGTTACAGGTTGAGTATTCGTGTTGCGCCGTATTCCAAGGCAATCTTTCGATCACCTTTTCATACATTGATACAATCACAACCCTGATTCACCTACTCGGCCACCCATCTCTAGATGTCCTTTCGTGAATCTCTTTACTACTTCTTCCTGATTGTTAAAGAACGACAGCCGATAATGCGGTTGCTATAACCGCCTATCTTTACTGACTGGCTCAATCGCCAATGCTTGTTTCACTGAACCGCCAGCACGTTTAAATGCCTGCGCCAGATAAACCAGCATTGAAGATTGGTGGAGGATGACGGGATCGAACCGACGACCCCCTGCTTGCAAAGCAGGTGCTCTCCCAGCTGAGCTAATCCCCCAGTCACATACATCACACAGGGGAACTTCGCCGATCAGCCACACCAGACAAGACATTGGTGGGTCTGGATGGATTCGAACCATCGACCCCCGCCTTATCAAGACGGTGCTCTAACCGACTGAGCTACAGACCCCTGAGTCTGTCTTTCAAATTCACAGCCGATAAGCGTGAGCGCTCAACTTTGATGCTGAAGCTCTGGAAAGGAGGTGATCCAGCCGCACCTTCCGATACGGCTACCTTGTTACGACTTCACCCCAGTCATGAATCCCACCGTGGTAAGCGCCCTCCTTGCGGTTAGGCTACCTACTTCTGGTGAAACCCACTCCCATGGTGTGACGGGCGGTGTGTACAAGACCCGGGAACGTATTCACCGCGGCATGCTGATCCGCGATTACTAGCGATTCCAGCTTCACGCACTCGAGTTGCAGAGTGCGATCCGGACTACGATCGGTTTTCTGGGATTGGCTCCCCCTCGCGGGTTGGCGACCCTCTGTTCCGACCATTGTATGACGTGTGAAGCCCTACCCATAAGGGCCATGAGGACTTGACGTCATCCCCACCTTCCTCCGGTTTGTCACCGGCAGTCTCCCTAGAGTGCTCTTGCGTAGCAACTAGGGACAAGGGTTGCGCTCGTTGCGGGACTTAACCCAACATCTCACGACACGAGCTGACGACAGCCATGCAGCACCTGTGTTACGGCTCCCTTTCGGGCACCCCGACCTCTCAGCCAGGTTCCGTACATGTCAAGGGTAGGTAAGGTTTTTCGCGTTGCATCGAATTAATCCACATCATCCACCGCTTGTGCGGGTCCCCGTCAATTCCTTTGAGTTTTAATCTTGCGACCGTACTCCCCAGGCGGTCAACTTCACGCGTTAGCTACGTTACTAAGGAAATGAATCCCCAACAACTAGTTGACATCGTTTAGGGCGTGGACTACCAGGGTATCTAATCCTGTTTGCTCCCCACGCTTTCGTGCATGAGCGTCAGTATTGGCCCAGGGGGCTGCCTTCGCCATCGGTATTCCTCCACATCTCTACGCATTTCACTGCTACACGTGGAATTCTACCCCCCTCTGCCATACTCTAGCCCGCCAGTCACAAATGCAGTTCCCAGGTTAAGCCCGGGGATTTCACATCTGTCTTAGCGGACCGCCTGCGCACGCTTTACGCCCAGTAATTCCGATTAACGCTTGCACCCTACGTATTACCGCGGCTGCTGGCACGTAGTTAGCCGGTGCTTATTCTTCCGGTACCGTCATCCCACCCAGGTATTAACCGAATGGTTTTCTTTCCGGACAAAAGTGCTTTACAACCCGAAGGCCTTCTTCACACACGCGGCATTGCTGGATCAGGCTTGCGCCCATTGTCCAAAATTCCCCACTGCTGCCTCCCGTAGGAGTCTGGGCCGTGTCTCAGTCCCAGTGTGGCTGGTCGTCCTCTCAGACCAGCTACAGATCGTCGCCTTGGTAGGCCTTTACCCCACCAACTAGCTAATCTGCCATCGGCCGCCCCTTGAGCGAGAGGTCCTAAGATCCCCCCTTTCCTCCGTAGAGCGTATGCGGTATTAATCCGGCTTTCGCCGGGCTATCCCCCACTCCAGGACACGTTCCGATGTATTACTCACCCGTTCGCCACTCGCCACCAGGATTACTCCCGTGCTGCCGTTCGACTTGCATGTGTAAGGCATGCCGCCAGCGTTCAATCTGAGCCAGGATCAAACTCTTCAGTTCAAACCTGTTACTGTTTTTCGGTTCCGTTAAGAACCGGTCGCTCACTCAACGTACTGACGAATGATCCAGCCATCTTGCGACGGCCAAACCTTCCTTTCATTACTGTGTGAGACTTGATACTTTCGCTTTTACGCCAGATTCCGAAGAACCCGGCCAGCGTCGCCATCAAGCGCCCACACTTATCGACTGTTAATTTTTAAAGATCAATTCGCGTCACTCGCAGTCGCCGCACTTCAAACTACCCGGCACCGCTTCGTTCTGCGTCGCTGCATCTGCAGCAGAGAAACGAGATTATGAAGAATCTTTTTCGCTACGTCAACCGTTGTTTTTGCTATCGCTTAAAACTTCCGGTTCACCTCGCGTTCACCGGTTTCTGCGGCGAACCCCGTTTGCACGGAGGAGGCGAATCATAGGTGAGCCGCGCCCCTGGTTCAAGCGTTTTCCCAAAATTCTTTTTTGATATCTCATTTTGATGTGGATGCGCGTAGCAACACCGCCGAATCCACCGTCCGGGCCATCACTGCGTAGCCGGCGTCGTTGGGATGGATATGGTCGCCGCTATCGTAGCCGCGTTGCAGGCGATCTTCCGCCGCAGGATCGCGCAGCGCCGCGTCGAAATCCACTACGCCGTCGAATGCGTGCGACGTACGGATCCACTGATTAACCGCCGTCCGGAGTTTTTCCCGCGATTCCGGCAACGCTGCGGGCGTCACCGTGGCGCCGACGATCCGGATGCCATGTCGATGTGCCGTCGCGATCACGCGCTGGTAGCCGGCAATCAGATCCGCCGCCGACACCACCGTATGCGGCGCGTCGCAATCCAACCCGGCGTGCGGCGGCATCGCCGCGAAGTTGATGTCGTTGATCCCGATCAGCAGCACGACCGCCTTGATACCCGCCTGCCCCATCACGTCATGCTCGAAACGTCGATCGAGCGCGTCGCCGTAACAGGCCGAGTCGCTCAACAAGCGGTTGCCGCTGATGCCCAGATTGACCACGCCCGCTTTCCTGCCCGAATGCTCCAGTTCACGCGCCAGCCCGTCAGGCCATCGGCGATTCTGGTTCAAGCTGGAGCGCATTCCGTCAGTGATCGAATCGCCGATTGCCGCGATTCCTTCACTGCCCGGCGCGTTGACTGACAGACTCGTGACCCAAGCGTATTGCGTAAAGCGGGCGGCGAACGCCTTGCCGGTCGGGTCGTCTGCATGATTGCCGGGCGTCGACACGTAGTTGAGCTGGTTCGCCACGCGGTGCCAGGCGACCAGGCGCTGTTCGCGCCCCATGTAGGAACTGATCGCGTAAGGTGCACCGCTCTGGATCTCGATTGAAACCGGATCGCTCTCGAGTTCGGCGCCAGCCGGGATCGAGACTTCACCTTTCCCGCCGAAGGTCACCCGCGCCTCGCCGGCGCTCTGCGTCGCCGCGCCGCCCGCCGACCGCGCGATGCGCAGGTCGTCGATGACGAGCGGCGCTTTCCCGTACTGATTGCTCACGCGCAACCGCACGCCGTTACCTGACAGCGTCGGATAGACGATCTGACGGACAGTTCGTCCTGCGACATCAGGCGCGCGGTAGAGCGGCGGAGGATTCTGGAGTTGCGGAATAGGTTGCAACGCAGTGCCCCACGCGCTGACCCAATGACCGGGCGCATCAGCGGCAAAAGCGGCGGGAGCAATGAATGCGTGAGCGAGAAAAGCGGCGCCGCAGGCAGCGGCAAGAGTGCGGAGGGTCATTCGATGAGCGCGCGGAGAGCAAAACGCTCATTGTGCCCGATCGACAGTGACCGGGCGCCGGGCGGACAGCGAACGTGTCCACCCGGCCGGATCTGCGCACGATCAGCGCGCAGATCCGGAGTTCAGGCCGCGCGCGACGGCACCAGCTTGAGCGCGAGCGCTTCGGCGACTTCGATCCCGTCGATGGCCGCCGAGTAGATGCCGCCGGCATAACCCGCGCCTTCGCCGGCCGGATACAGACCTTCGACGTTCATGCTCTGGAAATCGTCCTTCCGGCGAACGCGGATCGGCGACGACGTGCGCGTTTCCACGCCCGTCAGCACGGCGTCGTGCATCGCGAAACCTTCGATCTTGCGATCGAGCTGCGGCAACGCCTCGCGGATTGCTTCGATCACGTAGTCCGGCAGCGCGGTGCTGAGATCGGTCGGCGTCACGCCCGGCTTGTACGACGGGACTACGGAACCGAGCGACGTCGAAGGCCGTCCGGCAATGAAATCGCCAACCAGCTGGCCCGGCGCGCAATAGTTGCCGCCGCCGAGTTCGAACGCGCGCTCTTCCCATTTGCGCTGGAACGCGATGCCGGCCATCGGGCCGCCGGGGTAATCGTCCGGCGTGATCCCGACCACGATCCCGGCGTTCGCATTGCGTTCCGCGCGCGAGTACTGGCTCATGCCGTTCGTGACAACGCGGCCCGGCTCGGACGTCGCGGCAACCACGGTGCCGCCGGGGCACATGCAGAAGCTGTAGACCGCGCGGCCGTTGCTCGCGTGATGGACGACCTTATAGTCGGCGGCGCCGAGCTGTTTGTGTCCGGCAAACTTGCCGAAACGGCTACGGTCGATCAAACCCTGCGGATGCTCGATCCGGAAACCCAGCGAAAACGGCTTCGACTCGATATAGACACCGCGATCGCTGAGCATCTGGAACGTATCGCGCGCGCTATGCCCGACGGCCAGCACGACGTTATCGCAGCGCAGCGTCTCGCCGTTCGACAGCGTCAACCCGCGCACCTTGCCGTCTTCGATCTCGATATCGTCGACGCGCATTTCGAAGCGCACTTCGCCGCCCAGCTCGTGAATCGTCGCGCGCATCTTCTCGACCATGCTGACCAGCCGGAACGTGCCGATGTGCGGACGGCTCAAGTACAAAATGTCGTCCGGCGCGCCGGCCTTGACGAATTCATCGAGCACTTTGCGGCCGTAATGCTTCGGATCCTTGATCTGGCTGTACAGCTTGCCGTCCGAGAACGTACCCGCGCCGCCCTCGCCGAACTGCACATTCGACTCCGGATTCAACACCGACTTCCGCCACAGACCGAACGTGTCTTTCGTGCGCTCGCGGACGGCCTTGCCGCGCTCCAGAATGATCGGACGAAAGCCCATTTGCGCGAGCAGCAAGCCGGCGAACAGCCCGCACGGCCCCATGCCGATCACGACCGGTCGCTGAAATTCGGGATGCTCAGGCGCCTTCGCCACGAAGTGGTACGACATGTCCGGCGTGATACCGCAATGCGGCTGGCCGTCGAGTTGCTTGCGCGCCGCCGCTTCGTCGCGCACTTCGACGTCGACGATATAGCTGAGCTTGATGTCGGCGCGTTTGCGCGCGTCGTGCGAGCGGCGGAACACGGTGTAACGGATGAGATCGCCGGCCGGCACGCCCAGCGTGGCAAGGCGCGCGATGATCGCGGCTTCGAGATCGCTGTCGGGGTGATCGAGCGGGAGTTTGACTTCGCTTAGACGTAACATGTATTGGGGACGCGGTGGGCTGCGGAAAT
Source organism: Paraburkholderia sp. (assembly GCF_028283785.1). Lineage (GTDB taxonomy): Bacteria > Pseudomonadota > Gammaproteobacteria > Burkholderiales > Burkholderiaceae > Paraburkholderia. The sequence continues at coordinate 9,089 of NZ_JAPWKB010000012.1, forward strand.
CGCGGCCAATTCGCAATTTTATAGGTTCTGCCGCACCAACGGGCAGTCGACGGTGGAACGCGTTGTGTCGGCGCGAACCGTGCACCGTCGAAATCCGCGCAAACAACCCGTGCGATGCGTGCCCGCTAAACCGGCACGTAGCCCTGCCGCTCCAGCGCCTGCCGGTGCCAGCGGTTGCCGTTCATCCCGCAAAACGCGGCGAACAGAATCGACAGCACGAGACTCGCGATATCCGCGCTTTCGCCCGCCAGCCCGATAAAGCCGATCAGCAGATCCGCCACCAGCAGCAGCGCCGCGAGCAGCCACATCCGCTTCATCAGCGCCCACACGAAACCGAGCAGACACGCCGCCCAACTGAACCCCGTCGCAACCGCGATCGTCTCGTCGCGGCTGGGATGCTTCAGAAAAATTCGATCCGGCATCGCCGATCCTCTATCTATATAGATGCGGCGACTCTAACCGCTTCTGACGAAACCGCGCCGCACTTGTACGGAAACGCCGTCTCAAAAAATATCATTAACCGACCGGTCGGTTGGTTTATACTCCCGAACACAGACAACTTCGGATGAGAGTGTCCCCGCCATGTACACGCAATCCCTCGACATTCCGGGCAACGTCGCCCCGATCGATCCCGCTGCCGGTTCATCCGAGCAGGCCGCTTTCGACGCCATCATGGCCGTCGACGGCAAGATCGAAGCGCAAGACTGGATGCCCGACGCGTATCGCAAGACGCTGGTGCGCCAGATTTCCCAACACGCGCATTCGGAGATCGTCGGCATGCTGCCGGAAGGCAACTGGATCTCGCGCGCGCCCAGCCTGAAGCGCAAAGCCATTCTGCTCGCCAAGGTGCAGGACGAAGCCGGTCACGGTCTCTATCTGTACAGCGCGGCTGAAACGATGGGCGTCTCGCGCGATCAGCTGATTGCCGCGCTGCACGCGGGCAAGGCCAAATATTCGAGCATCTTCAATTACCCGACGCCTACCTGGGCGGACGTCGGTGTGATCGGCTGGCTGGTCGATGGCGCGGCGATCATGAACCAGATTCCGCTGTGCCGCTGCACGTACGGCCCGTACGCGCGCGCGATGATCCGCATCTGCAAGGAAGAGTCGTTCCATCAGCGGCAAGGTTTCGACGCGTTGCTGTCGATGATGCAAGGCACCGACGCGCAGCGCGAACTCGTTCAACAAGCAGTGAACCGCTGGTGGTGGCCGGTGCTGATGATGTTCGGCCCGAGCGACAAGGATTCGATCCACAGCGGTCAGTCGTTCAAATGGGGCATCAAGCGCATCTCCAATGACGATCTGCGTCAGAAGTTCGTCGATGCGACCGTCGATCAGGCGAAAGTGCTCGGCGTCACGCTGCCCGACGCCGATCTCAAATGGAACGAAGCACGCGGCCATTACGACTACGGCGACATCGACTGGGACGAATTCTGGCGCGTCGTCAACGGCGACGGTCCGTGCAATCGCGAACGTCTCGCCACCCGCGTCAAGGCGCACGACGACGGCGCGTGGGTCCGCGAAGCCGCCCTCGTCCACGCCGAAAAACAACGGCAACGCGCGCAACAGCACGCCGCGTAAGCGTCGCGCGCAGTTGTCGCGCAATCAGATCACCGCCGCGCCGCCGCATCCGGATAACGCCGCGCCGGCACGCAACAGGATTCAGGAGACACGAGATGAACAAGGAATGGCCGATCTGGGAAGTGTTCGTGCGCAGCAAGCAGGGACTCGACCACAAACATTGCGGCAGCCTGCACGCGTCCGACGCGTCGATGGCGCTGCGCATGGCGCGCGACGTCTACACGCGCCGCCAGGAAGGCGTGAGCATCTGGGTGGTGCCGTCGTCGGCAATCACGGCGTCCAACCCGGACGACAAGGCGGAGCTGTTCGAACCGGCCGGCGACAAGATTTATCGCCATCCGACGTTCTTTACGCTCCCCGACGAAGTCAACCACATGTAAGCGCGACATGGACATCACGCCCCAACACCTCTCCTACGTGCTGCGCCTCGCCGATTCCGCGCTGATTCTCGGTCAACGGAATACCGAATGGTGCGGCCACGGCCCGGTGCTCGAAGAAGACATCGCGCTGTCCAACATGAGCCTCGATCTGATCGGCCAGGCGCGTTTGCTCTATACGCACGCGGCGTCGCTCGAACAGGCCATGACCGGCAAAACCCGCACCGAAGACGATTACGCGTATTTCCGCGCCGAGGGTGAGTTTGCCAATTACACGCTGACCGAGTTGCCGCATTACGGTCCGCTGTCCGGCACCGCGCAAGCTGAAAAAGACTACGCGGTGACGATCGTGCGCAATTTCCTGTATGCGTCGCTGATGGCGCATCTGTGGACGGCGCTGACCGCATCGACGGATTCGCAACTGGCCGCGATCGCGTCGAAATCGATCAAGGAAACCAGCTATCACCTGCATCACTCGCGTGAATGGCTGCTGCGTTTCGGCGACGGCACCGCGGAATCGCATCGGCGCGCGCAGGCGGCGCTCGATTACCTGCTGCCTTACACCCGCGAATTCTTCAGTGTTGACGACGTCGAGCAACGCATCGCGGCGGCTGGCGTCGGTCCGCTGACGGCGGATCTGCAAGACGCGTGGTTCGACGACGTGCGCGAAGCGTTCGACGAAGCCACGCTGAGCCTGCCCGAGCCGGTCAAGCACATCACCACCGGCAAACACGGCGAGCATTCGGAGCACATGGGTTTCGTGCTCGCGGAAATGCAAAGCATCGCGCGCCAGCATCCGGGCGCGACCTGGTAAGCCGCGCGCGAAAAAACGGAGTCCGACGATGATCTCGACAGCTGAACTCGCCCACCCTACCGACCTCGCGCTCGATCGCGCATGGGACGTACTCGAATCGGTGCCCGATCCGGAGATTCCGGTGGTATCGATTCGCGAACTCGGCATCTTGCGCGACGTGCGCCGTGCCGCCGACGGCGCGCTCGAAGTCGTGATCACGCCGACCTACTCCGGCTGTCCGGCGATGTCGCAGATTGCCGAAGACGTCGCGCACGCGCTCGACGTCGCGGAACTCGGTCCGTACCGGATCGACACCGTGCTGGCGCCCGCCTGGACGACCGACTGGATGACCGCCGACGCCCGCGAAAAACTCCGCGCGTACGGCATCGCGCCGCCAACCGGCAATTGCGGCAGTGCGCAGCCGAGCGGCGCGCCGCAGCAGAAAGTGATGCGTTTCATGCCGCGCGCGTTGCCCGCCCCCGCGTGCCCGCGCTGCGGCTCCGCGCACACCGAACGACTCGCGCAATTCGGCTCGACCGCGTGCAAGGCGCTGTACCGCTGCATCGATTGCCGTGAACCCTTCGACTATTTCAAACCGTACTGAATATGGCCACCCCGCAATTTCACTCGCTGCGCATCCGGGAAGTGCGTCCCGAAACCGCCGACGCGGTATCGGTCGCTTTTGAAGTGCCCGTCGAACTGCGCGATCTGTACCGCTTTACGCAAGGCCAGTTCGTCACGCTGAAAACGCATATCGACGGCGAGGAAACCCGCCGCTCGTATTCGATTTGCGTCGGCGTGACCGACTACGACCGCGACGGCGAATTGCGCATCGGCATCAAGCGCGTGCGCGGCGGGCGTTTCTCGAACTTCGCGTTCGACACGCTGCAACCCGGCCACGAAATCGACGTGATGACGCCGGACGGCCGCTTCTTCACGCATCTGAACGCCGATCAGGGCCAGCAGTACATCGCGTTTTCCGGTGGATCCGGCATCACGCCGGTGCTCGCGATCATCAAGACGACGCTCGAAATCGAGCCGCGCAGCCAGTTCACGCTGGTGTACGGCAACCGCAGCGTCGAGCAGATCATGTTCGCCGAAGAGCTCGAAGACCTGAAAAACCGGTTTATGGAGCGCTTCCGGCTGTATCACGTGCTGTCCGACGACTTGCAGGATGTCGAGTTGTTCAACGGCGTGCTCGACCAGCAGAAATGCGCGGCGTTTCTGGAAACCCTGCTGCCGGTGGATTCGATCGACGAAGCGTTCATTTGCGGCCCCGGACCGATGATGGACGCCGCCGAAGCCGCGCTGAAGGAAGCCGGCGTGCCTGCGACAAAAGTACACGTTGAGCGCTTCGGCTCGCCGTTGCCGCAAGCGGGCGTACCGCTCGTCGAAATCACCGACGACACGCCCGCCGCCGATCTCGAAATCGTGCTGGACGGCAAACGTCGCAAGATGCGTCTGCCGTTTCAGGGCGTCAGCGTGCTCGACGTCGGTTTGCGTGCCGGACTGGCGCTTCCGTATGCGTGTAAAGGCGGTGTGTGCTGCACCTGCCGTGCGAAGGTGCTGGAAGGCGAGGTGAAAATGGAGAAGAACTACACGCTGGAAGAACACGAGATTCGCGACGGTTTCGTGCTGACGTGCCAGTGTCAGCCGGTCAGCGACAAGGTGGTCGTCAGCTTCGACGAGCGCTAAGCCGTTCGATGCATCGCAGGACGGACGCTCGTCTTACGACTTTCAGCCAACTCGCGATCCGCTTACACTAGGGGCCGCTCGAAACCGCGACTCCGTCCCGGTTTATCGAGCGGCCTCTTTTCGTTACAGAACGGCCCGCCGAAGCGGCCCACCCGACCGATGACCACGATCCACCTGACCAATGGCGACGTAGCCGCCGAATCCCTGCGGACCGCGCTGCGCGAAGCAGGACGCGCCGACTCCGTACAAGCGTTACGTGACGATCTGGCCGTCGGCCCGTTGCGCGGCATCGACGACACGAGCGACATGCGCGCCGATTTCTGGCAGCGCGTGACCGGCGACACCCACCGTGACTTCGTCGCGGATTTCGCCGAACAGGACGAGACGGTCGCGCGCGTGGTCGCGGATTCGTCGAATGTCGTGCTGTGGCACGGCGAAAGCGCCGCCGATCAACTGATGCTCCGGCGCGCCTGCTACCGGCTGCGCAACAGCCCGCAACGCCTGAACGAAGTCCGTCTGTCGATCCGCGATCTGACCGACACCGGCGCGTGGGCGCATAGCCGTCCCGATCGCGCCACGTCGGTCGGCATGTTCGCGCCGGACGTATTGCAGGCGCGCATCGCCGAAGCCGCACCGATTTCCGTGCTGCGTATCAGCCGTCTTGCGCTCGAATGGCAGGAGGTCAAGCACGTTAACGGCGAAACCCGTCGGTGGCGCGACAACACATTCACCAGCGGGACGTTCGCCGAACTCGACGCGCTGATCGTCGAACACGCGTCCGGAACGTGGCAGCCGGCGGCCCGCGTCGCCGCGCAGCTGATGTGCGCGCAACTCGGCTTTCTGGTCAGCGACACGATCGCGCTGTGGCGAATCCGCGAAGTGGCGGCAAGCGGGCGCATCCGCCTGCGCGGCGATACAGCCGCGTGGCGCACGCTCGAATTGAGCAGCGCCGAAACCACCTGCTCCAGCTAATCCCCGACGACCTTCCGATTTTTCGATCACATGGCCCGCACCCGAGCGCCCGACCACGAAACCCAACGCGACCAGATTCTCGAACTGGCCGCCGCCAAATTCGCCCAGACGAGCTATCCGAGCACGTCGATGGCGGATCTCGCCGCCGCCAGCGGCACGTCGAAAGCGCGGCTTTATCACTACTACGAGAGCAAGGAAGCGATCCTGTTCGACCTGCTCGACCGCTACACGAAACGGCTGATGCTGATCATCGCCGAGGTGGAAGGATCGAGCCAGCGTCGCGGCCTGACCGAGCGCGAGACCTTCGCGGAGTTGATTCGCGCGTTTCTGTCCGAATACGAGACGTCGCACAGCCGGCACGTCGCGTTGCTCAACGACGTCAAATATCTGCTCGATGCCCAGCGCGAAATCATCCTGAACCGGCAACGCGATGTAGTTGCCGCGTTTGCGCGTCAACTGACGCGCGCCTATCCCGAACGGGCGACGCGTGACAACCAGACCGCGCTGACGATGATGGTGTTCGGCATGATCAACTGGACCTTTAGCTGGCTGAAACCCGGCGGCCGGATGAGCTATCGCGAATTCGCCGAAGAAGTGGTGTCGGTGGTCGATCAGGGCTTGCGCGGCTCGCAGTGATTCCGCAGAGCACCATTCGTCTGATATATTAAGTTGCCGCCAAACCACGCTGTGCGCATCCGACGCACTGCGTGGTTTTTTACTTTAAAAACAGCATGTTGAATTGTTCTAACTAGACCACTAGAAGCCACGCTCGAAATGAGATGCGGGTTTTCCCTAGGGTCTAAAGTCGGTTTCCGGTAAAATTGATTTTGCGGTGCATCAAGCCGCTCGATCAAAAGGAGAACCCGACCATGAACTTGACTACTAGCCGCGCCGCCGGGCCGATCGTGACATCCGGCCGTCCGCTGCCTGCTGCTGGCCACGCGCCGGTTCTGGTCCGGGAACTGACTTCGGCTGATCGCGAGCGTCTGCTCACCCATTTTCTCGCGCTGGAAGAAGACGACCGCCTGCTGCGCTTCGGTCAGATCGTGCCCGATCACGTGATCGAAAACTACGTTCGCACGCTCGACTTCACCCGCGACACCGTTTTCGGCGTGTTCGACGCGCAATTGCATCTGGTCGGCGTCGGCCATCTGGCTTATCTGCCCGCTGAAGGCGACAAGCGCACCGCCGAATTCGGCGTTTCCGTCCTGGAAAGCGCGCGCGGTCAGGGCATCGGCACGAGGCTGTTCGAGCGCGCCGCCATGCGCAGCCGCAACACACACGTCACCACGCTGTATATCCACTGCCTGTCGCGCAATTCCACGATGATGCACATCGCGAAGAAAGCCGGCATGAAGATCGAATATTCGTACGGCGAAGCCGACGCGTACCTCACGTTGTCGCCGGCGGATCAATCCAGCATCATCGCGGAGATGTTGCAGGAACAGGCCGCCGTGTTCGACTACGCGATGAAGCGTCAGGCGCGCCACGCATCGAAGCTGTTCGAAAGCTTCATGCCCACGAAGGCTGCGGCTTAAACAGCCGCTTTCGCGCAAAACATCGCGCTGAACGCACCCACAAAAAGGGCGGATTTCGATCCGCCCTTTTTGCTTTTGCGACACCGTTCATGGCCAGCGAAGCCATCAAAGAATAGGCAGCGCGGTGGTTTCCTTGATCTTTTCCAGCGAAAAGCTCGTCTTCACGTCGATCACCGACGGATGGTGCAGCAACTGATCCTGCACAAACCGCGAAAAGTGCGCCATATCCTCGACCTGCACACGTAACAGGTAGTCCATATCGCCGGTCATCGCGTGACACGCCACCACTTCCGGCCACGTCTGCACGGCCGCGCGAAACAGATCGGCGTGCGTCGATCCGATCCGCGCCGACGTATTTTCACCGCGTCCACCCAGCGACGGCCCGCCGCGCTTCTCCAGCCGCACGTTCACGTAGGCCAGCAGATCCAGCCCGAGGCGCTGCGCATCGAGCAGCGCCACATAGCCGCGAATCACGCCGCTTTCTTCGAGCCGCCGGATGCGCCGCAAACACGGACTCGGCGACAGATTCACCCGCTCCGCGATCTCCTGATTCGACAAGCGGCCGTCCTGCTGCAGGATCGCGAGGATTCGCCGGTCGATTGCGTCCATCTCTATATTGGGCATTTTCTGTCTCCGTTTGCCGCTTATGCGCTATCGAATAGCGCCAGCGTAAAGACGGGCGATTAATTTCGCAAGTTTTCGTCTCAAGCCGATCGCTACACTGTTCTCACTCAAACGCGCAAAGCGCTTGCCCACAATCAGGAGACAGACATGCAGGTCGCAACATGGGACAACCCCGTCGGCACCGACGGCTTCGAATTCATCGAATACACCGCACCCGATCCGGTCGCGCTGGGCAAGCTGTTCGAGCAGATGGGATTCACGGCGATTGCCCGCCATCGTCATAAAAACGTGACGTTGTATCGCCAGGGCGAGATCAATTTCATCGTGAACGGCGAGCCCGATTCGTTCGCGCAACGCTTCGCGCGACTCCATGGCCCGTCGATCTGCGCAATCGCGTTTCGTGTGCAAGACGCCGCGATGGCGTACAAACGTGCGCTCGAACTCGGCGCATGGGGTTTCGACAACAAGACCGGCCCGATGGAGTTGAACATTCCGGCCATCAAGGGAATCGGCGATTCGCTGATTTACTTCGTCGACCGCTGGCGCGGCAAGAACGGCGCGCAGCCGAACAGCATCGGCGATATCGGCATCTACGACGTCGATTTCGAACCGATTCCCGGCGCGAATCCGAATCCGGTCGGCAACGGCCTGACCTATATCGATCACCTGACGCACAACGTCCATCGCGGCCGGATGCAGGAATGGGCGGAGTTTTACGAGCGCCTGTTCAACTTCCGCGAAGTCCGGTATTTCGATATCGAAGGCAAGGTGACGGGCGTGAAGTCGAAGGCGATGACGTCGCCGTGCGGCAAGATCCGCATTCCGATCAACGAGGAAGGATCGGAAACGGCGGGCCAGATTCAGGAATATCTCGACGCGTATCGCGGCGAAGGCATCCAGCACATCGCACTCGGCAGCAACGATATCTGCACCACCGTCGACGGCCTGCGCGCGTCGAAGATCGCGCTGCTCGACACGATCGACACGTATTACGAACTGGTCGATCGACGCGTACCGAACCACGGCGAGCCGCTCGACGAACTGCGCAAACGCAAGATCCTGATCGACGGCGCGCCGGAAGATCTGCTGCTGCAAATCTTCACGGAAAACCAGATCGGGCCGATTTTCTTCGAGATCATCCAGCGCAAGGGCAATCAGGGTTTCGGCGAAGGTAACTTCAAGGCGCTGTTCGAATCGATCGAACTGGATCAGATCCGGCGCGGCGTCGTGCAGGACAAGGTTTAAACGCCTGAAGCGGCGCGCATGAAAAAAGGGCGAGGATCGTAAGATCCTCGCCCTTTTCGTTATCTGGGCCGCGATGCGGCAGCGGGTTACGTCTGCTGTTCGTCGTCGACGGACGGGGCGGCGGGCGTTGCGCGCTCAGCCGCCACGCGAACCGGCGCAACATGCGCCAGCCGTACCGTCGATCCGACTGCGTTAGCCGAGCGCACCGGCGCGCTCATCGCAAAAAATGCGGCCGACACCATCAGGAAGGTCTGGATGTTTTTAGTGTTCATGCGTACTCCTTTTTCTAGCTGCCTGCGGCCCTGAAACGTCACAAAGGGCGACGCGTCACGTGGACGTGCACAGGTGGGGGTTAGACAGACTTCCGCCAGTCGGTTCCGCGCTGGCACGCTTTTTACGCCTTGTTACACGAGTTGGCGAACCATCCGGAAACGCCTCCAGCCTGCGTGAACGGCCTGTTTTCGCGATATTCCGGCCGTTCTGCGGCGGGTTTTTCCCAGTGCTACCATCAGAAAAAAGCCGTCAAGATGGAATCCCGGCCTGCGCATTCAAAAGATGCTTAAAGCCCAAAAGTTTTGGTGATCCCAAACTGGTTGGAGGAGAACACATAATGAACGCCCCGCTAGATGCCGGCCAACGCGCCACGCTGGAAGCCGCGCTATCTTCTGTCACGCTCGATGACAAATACACGCTCGAACGCGGCCGCGCGTATATGAGCGGCATCCAGGCGCTGGTGCGTCTGCCGATGCTTCAGCAGGAACGCGACAAGGCCGCCGGGTTCAATACAGCCGGTTTTATCTCCGGTTATCGAGGCTCGCCGCTCGGCGGACTCGACCAGTCGCTGTGGAAAGCCAAAACGCATCTCGCCGCGCATGGCGTCGTGTTTCAGCCCGGCGTCAACGAAGACCTCGCGGCCACCGCCGTCTGGGGCTCCCAACAAGTCAATCTCTACCCGAACGCCAAATTCGATGGCGTGTTTTCGATGTGGTACGGCAAAGGTCCGGGCGTAGACCGTTCCGGCGACGTCTTCAAGCACGGCAATTCGGCCGGTTCGTCACAGTTGGGCGGTGTGCTGGTGCTCGCCGGCGACGACCACGCGGCGAAGTCGTCGACGCTCGCGCATCAGTCCGAGCACATGTTCAAGGCGTGCGGATTACCCGTGCTGTTTCCGTCGAACGTGCAGGAATACCTCGACTTCGGTTTGCACGGCTGGGCGATGAGCCGCTACTCGGGCCTGTGGGTCGCGATGAAGTGCGTGACGGACGTGGTCGAATCGTCGGCTTCGGTGGATATCGATCCGCATCGCACGCACATCGTGCTGCCGACAGACTTCGCGATGCCCGACGGCGGCCTCAATATCCGATGGCCCGATCCTCCGCTGGTTCAGGAAGCGCGTCTACTCGACTATAAGTGGTACGCCGCGCTCGCCTATGTGCGCGCGAACAAACTGGACCGCGTCGAAATCGATTCGCCGAATGCGCGCTTCGGCATCATGACGGCGGGCAAAGCGTATCTGGACGTGCGCCAGGCACTGACCGATCTCGGCCTCGACGACGACACCTGCTCGCGCATCGGCATCCGTCTGTACAAGGTCGGCTGCGTGTGGCCGCTCGAAGCGCAAGGTGCGCACGCGTTCGCGAAAGGCCTCGAAGAAATTCTGGTCGTCGAGGAAAAGCGGCAGATCCTCGAATACGCGATCAAGGAAGAGTTGTACAACTGGCCCGACGCGCAACGTCCGCGCGTGTTCGGCAAGTTCGACGAGAAAGACGGCGCGGGCGGCGAATGGTCGGTGCCGATGGGCAACTGGCTGCTGCCCGCGCATTACGAACTGTCGCCCGCGATCATCGCGAAAGCGATCGCCACGCGGCTCGACAAATTCGATCTGCCCGCCGACGTGCGCGCGCGCATCGCGACCCGCATCGCGGTGATCGAAGCGAAAGAACGCGCACTCGCCCGGCCGCGCGTCGAAGTGGAACGCAAGCCGTGGTTCTGCTCCGGCTGTCCGCACAACACGTCGACCGCGGTGCCGGAAGGTTCGCGCGCGATGGCCGGGATCGGCTGTCACTACATGACCGTGTGGATGGACCGCAGCACCAGCACGTTCAGCCAGATGGGCGGTGAAGGCGTCGCGTGGGTCGGTCAGGCGCCGTTCACGCACGACAAACACGTGTTCGCGAATCTCGGCGATGGCACGTATTTCCACTCGGGATTGCTCGCGATCCGCGCGGCGATCGCGTCGAAAGCGAACATCACGTACAAGATTCTCTACAACGACGCGGTCGCGATGACAGGTGGCCAGCCGATCGATGGCGTGCTGACCGTGCCGCAAATCACGCATCAGCTCGCCGCCGAAGGCGCGGCGAAAATCGTGATCGTCACCGATCAGCCGGAGAAGTACACGCCGAACGTCGGACTGGCGCCGGGCATCGAAATCCATCACCGCGACCAGCTCGACGACGTGCAACGGATGTTGCGCGAAGTCGGCGGCACGTCGATCCTGATCTACGACCAGACGTGCGCGACCGAAAAGCGCCGGCGTCGCAAACGCGGCACCTATCCGGACCCGGCACGGCGTGTCGTGATCAACGAAGCAGTCTGTGAAGGATGCGGCGACTGCTCGGTGAAATCGAACTGCCTGTCCGTCGAACCGCTCGACACCGAATACGGCACGAAGCGCCAGATCAACCAGTCCACCTGCAACAAGGACTTCTCGTGCGTGAACGGGTTTTGCCCGAGCTTCGTGTCGATCGAAGGCGGACAGTTGCGCAAACCCAAAGTCTCCGCCGCCGACGATGCATCGATGCCGCCGGTTCCAACGCCCGACGTGCCGTCGATCGATCGTCCGTATGGCGTGCTGGTCACGGGCGTCGGCGGAACGGGCGTGGTGACGATCGGTGCGCTGCTCGGCATGGCCGCGCATCTGGAAAGTAAGGGCGTCACCGTACTCGATGTCACCGGTCTCGCGCAAAAAGGCGGCGCCGTGATGAGTCACGTGCAGATTGCCAACCGTCCCGGCGAAATCCATGCAACGCGGATCGCGATGGGCGAGGCGAGTCTCGTGATCGGCTGCGACGCGATCGTGACGGCCAGCGACGAATGCGTGTCGCGGATGCAGGTTGGCCGCACGCACGTCGTGCTGAACAGCGCGCACACGCCGACGGCCGAGTTCATCAAGAATCCGAACTGGCGCTTTCCGGGCACGAGCGCGGAAGCCGACGTGCGCGCGGGCGCGGGCGACGCCAGCGTCGATGCGGTCGATGCGAATCACTTCGCCGTCGCCCTGCTCGGCGACGCGATCTATACGAATCCATTTGTGCTGGGATACGCATGGCAGCGCGGCTGGGTGCCGCTGACGCACGAATCGCTGATGCGCGCGATCGAGTTGAATGCGGTGCAGATCGAGAAGAATCGCGCTGCGTTCGAGTGGGGACGTCGCGCGGCGCACGACCTGGCCGGCTTGCGAAAAATTGTGCGCGCTCAGGCAAACGGCGCATCAGCCGATGCGGATACCGATACGGCGTCGAGCAAGATCGTGTCGCTGCATACGCCGAAGGCGCTCGATACGTTGATCGACAAACGGGCAACGTATTTGAGCGCGTGGCAGAACGATGCGTATGCGGCGCGGTATCGCGATCTGGTCACACAGGTTCGCAAAGCCGAATCCGCACTCGACTCCGCCGATCCGCAATTGCCGTTGACCGAAGCAGTTGCCAGGAATCTTCACAAGCTGATGGCGTACAAGGACGAATACGAAGTCGCCCGTCTTTACGCCGATCCCGTGTTTGTCGACAAGCTGAAAGCGCAGTTCGAAGGCGACTGGAAGCTGAAGATTCACCTCGCCCCGCCCGCGTTTTCGAAGAAAGACGCGCATGGGCATCTGGTGAAGAAGAAATACGGCCCGTGGGTTTTCACCGCGATGCACGTGCTGGCGAAGTTGAAATTCCTGCGCGGCACCGCGTTCGACGTTTTCGGCAAGACTGAAGAGCGCCGGACGGAGCGCAAATTGATCGTCGAGTACGAAGGTTTGGTGCGGGAATTGATCGCCGGCTTGACGACGAAAAATCAAGCACTTGCGGTCGAGCTTGCCAATCTGCCGGACGGCATTCGCGGCTACGGTCACGTGAAGGACAACAACCTGAAGGGCGTGCGCGTGAAGTGGCAAAACCTGCTGACGCAATGGCATTCGGCGCATGGTGGCGAAGCGCAGCACGCGGCCTGATTTCTGTCGGCGTTAACGCAAAAGCGGCTGTCCTTATGGACAGCCGCTTTTTTTTACAGCCCGTCAAAACCAACTTGAGAACGTGATTACCGCGCCGCACCTGCCGGCGCGTCCAATCCGTTCATCATTCGCGCAACTCAGCTGCCCGAACGTGCCCGCGCATTCGCCGAAGCGATTGCCGTCATGTTGATGATGCGTCGAACCGTTGCCGCCGGCGTCAGGATGTGCACCGGCTTTTCCGCGCCGAGCAGGATCGGCCCGACCGTCACGCCTTCGCCGCCGATCATCTTCAGCAGGTTGTACGTGATGTTCGCGGCTTCGACGTTCGGCATGATCAGCAGATTCGCTTCGCCGGTCAGCGTCGTGCCGGGGAACGCCGCCTTGCGGACCGCTTCCGACAACGCCGCATCGCCATGCATTTCACCGTCGATTTCCAGCGTCGGCGCGCGTTGGGCGATCAGCTTGCGAGCCGCCGCCATCCGTTGCGACGACGACGACGGCGCGCTGCCGAAATTCGAGTTCGACAGCAACGCGACCTTCGGCGTAATGCCGAACTTTTCGATTTCGCGCGCGGCGAGCATCGTCATGTCGGCGAGTTGTTCCGGCGTCGGCGTTTCGTTGACGTACGTGTCGCAGATAAACAGATTGCGCCCTTGCAGCATCAGCAGATTCATCGCGGCGAAGTTCTGCACGTTGTCCGCCTTGCCCAACACCTGCTCGATGAACTTCAGATGCGTGTGGTACTGACCGATCATCCCGCAAATCATCCCGTCGGCTTCGCCGAGGCGAACCAGGATCGAGCCGATCAGCGTGTTGAACTTGCGCATCGCCGCCTTCGCGACTTCCGGCGTGACGCCTTCGCGCGCGCCGATTTCGTGATACGCCTGCCAGCATTGCTGATAACGCGGATCGTCTTCCGGATCGACGATCTCGACATCTTCGCCGCACTTCAGCTTCGAACCCATCTTCTTCAGACGCATTTCGATCACCGACGGACGGCCGATCAAAATCGGCTTCGCGATTTTTTCGAGCAGCACGAATTGCGCTGCACGCAGCACGCGCTCGTCTTCGCCTTCGGCAAACACGATGCGCGCCGGCGCCGACTTCGCTGCCGCGAACACCGGACGCATCACCATGCCGGTGCGATACACGGTCGTGCCGAGTTCTTCGCGATACGCGTCCATGTCCTTGATCGGGCGCGTGGCCACGCCCGAATCCATCGCAGCCTGTGCGACGGCCGGCGCGATCTTGATAATCAGACGCGGATCGAACGGCTTCGGAATCAGATATTCGGGACCGAATTCGAGCGAATGACCTTCATAAGCCTTCGCCACTTCGTCGCCCTGATCGGTTTCTTCCGCGAGTTCGGCGATCGCGCGAACGCACGCGAGCTTCATTTCTTCCGTGATGGTCGTCGCGCCGACATCCAGCGCGCCGCGGAAGATGAACGGGAAGCAGAGCACGTTGTTGACCTGGTTCGGATAGTCCGAACGGCCGGTCGCGATGATGCAGTCCGGACGCACCTTCTTCGCTTCTTCCGGGCGGATTTCCGGCTCCGGATTCGCGAGCGCCAGAATCAGCGGCTGCGTGCCCATCGTGACGACCATTTCCGGCTTCAGCACGCCCGCGCTCGAACAGCCCAGGAACACGTCGGCGCCTTGAATTGCGTCGGCCAGGGTGCGCGCTTCGGTGTTCGCCGCGTAGCGTTCCTTCGACGGATCGAGGTTGCCGCGGCCTTCGTAGATCACGCCCTTCGAGTCCGTGACCAGCACGTTGCTCTTCGACAGACCGAGGTTCACCAGCAAGTCCAGACAGGCGATCGCCGCCGCGCCCGCACCCGAGCACACCAGCTTCACTTCATCCAGTTTCTTGCCGACGACTTTGAGCCCGTTCAGGATAGCCGCCGACGCGATGATCGCCGTACCGTGCTGATCGTCGTGGAAGACGGGAATCTTCATGCGCTCACGCAGCTTCTTCTCGATGTAGAAGCATTCGGGCGCCTTGATGTCTTCGAGGTTGATGCCGCCGAGCGTCGGTTCGAGCATCGCGATCGCGTCGACGAGCTTGTCCGGATCGGACTCGTTGAGTTCGATGTCGAACACGTCGATGCCCGCGAACTTCTTGAACAGGCAGCCCTTGCCTTCCATCACCGGCTTCGCCGCGAGCGGGCCGATGTTGCCGAGGCCGAGCACCGCCGTGCCGTTCGTGATGACGCCGACGAGGTTGCCGCGCGACGTGTATTTCTGCGCGTCGAGCGGTTCTTCGAAGATCGCCATGCAGGCCGCTGCAACGCCCGGCGAATAAGCGAGCGACAGGTCGAGCTGGTTAGACAGAGGCTTGGTCGGCGTGACCGAAATCTTGCCGGGCTTCGGATTCTGGTGATACGCGAGAGCGCTTTGCTTCAGTTGTTCGTCCATTTTTTTGACCTGCGAGAGACGTAAAAAGAAATTGGGCCGCGGCTCACTGCAATGTGCGTCGCCTGGCGTATCGAAGTGATGGTCGACGACGGCGGTTCTCGCGTGCGCCGGTTAGGCGCGGCGTCGAACCTGAGCGACCGGCGGGACAGCGCGGAGCCGATGCGGTCGGTTAGTGTACACCCCGTGCGTGACGAAACGCGTGGGGTTTAGCCTGACTCGCCATAGGCGAAACAGGGGGCTGCGCGAGCCGCGCGCATGATGCGGCGCGGCATCTTCCGGTTGATCCCGGCGAGGATAAAACGTCAGTCGAGCGCAGCGCCGCGACGTTCAGGAATCAGACACAACGTGGCGATCACGTCGAGCAGATAGATCGATGCGAGCATCGTAATTGCGGCACCGAACGAGTAGCGCGCGGCCAGCGCGCCGACCGCGACCGGACCGAATCCGCCGACCGCGCGACCGATATTGAACAGCACGTTCTGCGCGGTCGCGCGCGCTTCGGTCGGGTACAACTCGGAGATCAGCGCGCCGTATCCGCCGATCATCCCATTCACGAAAACCCCCATCAGCGCGCCGCCTGCGAGCAATGCGCCGGGTGTCGTCAGATGCGCATAGACGAACACCATCACGACCGCGCCGATCTGATAGAACACGAACGCGGGCTTGCGGCCGAAGCGATCCGCAGCAATCCCGAACAACCAGATGCCGATCCCCATGCCGATCACGGTAACGGCCGTCCACAGCCCGGATTTCGTCAGCGAATAGCCGAAGGTTTTCGACAGATAACTGGGCAGCCAGATCATCAGTCCGTAGTAGCCGAAGTTCTGCACCGAACACAGGATCGTCACACCGATGCTGGCGCGCGCGGTACGCCAGTCGGCGACCAGCAGCTTCAACGGCATGCGACGCCGTGACGCACGAGCACGACGCGCGGTGAACAGTTCCGGCTCGTCCACCCGGCGGCGCACGACGAACGACACGACCGCGGGCAACAATCCGACGGCGAACATCCCGCGCCAACCGATCAGCGGCAACAGCAGCGGTGTGATCAGCGCGGCAGCGAGCACGCCGAGTTGCCAGCCGAGTCCGACATACGACGACGCCCGCGCGCGTTGCGACGCAGGCCACGCCTCCGCGACCAGCGTCATGCCGATACCGAACTCACCGCCCAGCCCGATGCCGGCGATGGTCCGGTAAATCAGCAGATCGCCGTAACCGCGTGCGAGCGCGCACAGGCCGGTGAAAACCGCGAACAGCAGAATTGTCCAAGTCAGCATGCGGACGCGGCCGAAATAATCGCTCAACACGCCGAACACGACGCCACCGATCACCGCGCCGATCAACGTCCACGTGACCAGCGCGCCGGCCTGCCCGGCGCTCAGATGCAGGTCGAGCGCGATTGCCGGAAGCATGAAGCCGAGAATCAGCAGATCGAAGCCGTCCATCGCGTAGCCGAGCACGGCGGCGATCAGCGCGCGCGCGGCGTACCGGCGTTGCGTGCGCGGGTCGGTGGAATCGGGGCGGGAACCCTGGCCGGAAGAAGGTGAAGCGAGACTCATCGAAAGCATCCCGTAGGGCTGCGGCCGCCGGGCGGCGACCTCGAAAAATCGCGTGAGTGTAATCGGCCCGAAGTCCCGTCACAAGCAGGCCAAAAAGGCGCGCGGCCTCGTCGGGCTATCTCAATTCGGGTAAAATGCCCGTCTGCGCGCGTAGCAAAACCGGTCTGTATCGCAGGCCGTCCGCGTGGTCCGCCCTTCCGGGCCCGGAACCTTCCGCTTTGCTACGCCACATGGCCTCGCGCCCGCCTCCCGCTCACACCCAAGGATTCGCCCATGACAGGCTTCGATCGCCAGACGATCTCCGACACGACCGCCAAGATGCTGCTTGAAGTTCAAGCGGTGCACTTCAACGCGGAGAAACCGTACATTTTCACGTCCGGCTGGGCAAGCCCGGTATACATCGACTGCCGCAAGCTGATCTCGTATCCGCGCGTGCGTCGCGGCCTGATGGAAATGGCCGAAGCCACCATCCTGCGCGATGTCGGCTATGAACAGATCGACGCGGTCGCCGGTGGCGAAACCGCCGGTATCCCGTTCGCGGCCTGGCTGTCGGACCGTCTGATGGTGCCGATGCAATACGTGCGCAAGAAGCCGAAGGGTTTCGGCCGTAACGCGCAGATCGAAGGTTTGCTGACCGAAGGCCAACGCGTGCTGCTGGTCGAAGATCTGACCACCGACAGCCGCAGCAAGATCAACTTCATCAACGCGCTGCGCACGGCTGGCGCGACGGTGAATCATTGCTTCGTGCTGTTCCACTACAACATCTTCAAGGAAAGCGTATCGGTGCTGAAAGACATCGATGTCGATCTGCATGCGCTCGCCACCTGGTGGGACGTGTTGCGCGTCGCGAAGCAGGAAGGCTACTTCGACACCAAGACGCTCGACGAAGTGGAAAAATTCCTGCACGCACCGGCTGAATGGTCGGCTGCGCACGGCGGCGCAAGCTCGACGCCGCAAGGTTAAGCGCTGGCCCAAACGCCGCACTCGCGCGGGTCACGGCGAGTCGGCGGCACGTGCTACGCCGGTATGAAAAAAGGCCGCCTGTCTCTGACAGGCGGCCTTTTTATTGCGCGCCGGATGTGCACGCTGATCGATGCGTCAACGGGGCAGATCGGGCTCGTCCGGCACGTTGTACGAAGACAGATTCGCAAGACCGTTGCTTTGCGCGTACTGAAACAGCTCCGAATCGCGGTCGAGACCGAGCTTGCGCATGGCCGTGTTTTTCTGCGTGCTGATGGTCTTGATACTGCGGTTCAGTTGCTCGGAAATTTCCTTGATCGTCATGCCGGACACGAACAGCCGCACCACTTCCAGTTCGCGCTTCGACAGGATCACTTCGTCGTTCTTGCCGCCCGCATTCATTCTCAACGTATCCAGCGCCGCCTTCACCGACGGACTCATATATTCGAGATGCCGGCTCACATGCTGAACCGCCAAACCGATATGACTGAGATCGTCCGATTTATTCACGACGGAATGCACGCCAAGCTCGCTAAGCCGTTTTAACAGCGCGGCATTTTCAAGCATCGTCAGGACGACGATTGGAAGGGTGGGGAAATTCCTACGCAGATAACCGATTAACGGCAGACCGTCGCCGTACTGGCCGCCCGGCATCGCGAGATCGGTCACCAACACGTCGCATTCGACGGTCTGGAGAATCTTGATAAGTTCGGTGGACTGACGCGCACGCGCTACGACCAGCATTCCGGGAAACTTGAGCAAGGCCTGCTCTGCGCCAAACAGAATCACCGGATGATCGTCAGCCACCACGACCCTGACTGGCTCTTGCATTGCATTCCTTTACGATGACACGCTCTCAGAAACACCGCCGCCACATATTCTCTTTTTTTGAAATAGTTGGCATGCCGGAACGTCTTAAGAGAGCCGACTTTGCTCGGACTATAGCTGATTTCGTCTGAAAACGGCCTACGTTACAGTCGGCGTAGGTCAATAGGCCTAATCTTAGTCGCGATTCACGCGCAAAGCTCAAAATAGGGACAATAATCAACGTCATCTCAATACTGACGAATGCGCCCTGACAGGAGAATCGGCACATGCGCTCGCGTTGTCTCGCCATTCCGCTTGCTTCGCCCCGTCCCAGAATGCTGTCGTTCGCCTGCGCCACGTTGAGCGCCGCGCTGATGATCGCTCACGGTCCCCACGCGCTCGCCGATGGCGTGTTCAAGCTGACCAGCGCGAGCTTCGCGCCGGGCGGCACGGCGGCGCCCGCGCAACTGTTCGACCAGTCGGAATGCAAGGGCGGCAATCGCTCGCCGCAACTGAGCTGGCGCGATGCGCCGGCCGGCACGCGCAGCTTCGCCGTCACGATGTTCGACGCCGATGCGCCGGGTCGCGGCTGGTGGCACTGGGCGGTCGCGGGGATTCCGTCCACCGTCGATCACCTGCCGGAAAACGCCAGCGCATCGGGTTATCTGAAAAAGCTCGGCGCCACCGAAGCGCGCAACGATTTCGACGTCGATGGTTACGGCGGTCCGTGTCCACCGGCAGGCAAGCCGCATCGGTACATCGTCACGGTCTATGCGCTGAACACTGACGACCTGCGTATCGCGCAAGGCCGCCCCGCGCTGATGTTCGACCACGAAATCAGCACGGCGACGCTCGGCAGCGCGCGCATCGAGGTCACGTACGGGCGTTGAACGCGCGATCGCCGCCCGCTAGACCGAAGCCAGGTCAAACCGATGACGTGCGCGCGCGGCGCACGCGGACGTCGTTTTTCGCCCAATCGAACACGCGCGCGGCGATACGGTCTTAAAATAACGTTCCGGCGCGGTCGAGCGTCCGGACCCGCCACGACCCCGCAGCCAGTGAGAAACCAGATGAGCACGAAAGTTTTTGTCGACGGACAGGAAGGCACGACCGGCCTGAAGATCTTCGAATACCTGTCGCAACGCGCCGATGTGGAAATCCTCCGCATCGAGGAAGCGAAGCGCAAGGATCTCGACGAGCGCCGTCGTCTCATCAACGCGTCGGACGTGACGTTTCTGTGTCTGCCGGACGTCGCATCGCGCGAGTCGGCTTCGCTGGTCGATAACGACAACACCGTGCTGATCGACGCGAGCACCGCATTCCGCACCGACGCAAGCTGGGCCTACGGCCTGCCGGAACTGGCACGTTCGCAACGCGAACGCCTGCGCGGCGCGAAGCGTATTGCCGTGCCGGGCTGCCACGCATCGGCATTCGTGCTGGCAATGCGGCCGCTGGTCGAAGCCGGCGTCGTCGCGGCGGACTTTCCCGCACATGCCTATTCCATCACCGGCTACAGCGGCGGTGGGAAAAAGATGATCGCCGAGTACGAAGCCGGCGGTAACGAGAAGCTCAAGAGCCCGCGTGCCTATGCGCTCGGTCTGACGCACAAGCATCTGCCGGAAATGGCTGCGCATACAGGCCTCGCATCGGCGCCGGTGTTCACGCCGATCGTCGGCGGGTTCTACAAGGGCCTCGCGGTGACGACGTACTTCTCGGCGTCGCAACTGGCCAAGAAGACCACGCCGGAAGACGTGCGCGCGCTGTTCGCCGAGTACTACGGGGGCGAAGCGTTCGTGCGCGTCGCGCCGTTCAACGCGGACGAGAATCTCGACAGCGGTTTCTTCGACGTGCAGGCCAACAACGACACCAATCGTGTCGATCTGTTCGTGTTCGGCACGGCCGAGCGTTTTGTCACGGTCGCGCGACTGGACAACCTCGGCAAGGGTGCGTCGGGTGCGGCGATCCAGTGTATGAATCTCGCAATCGGCGCGCCGGAAGAAAGCGGCCTGAAGCGTTAATCGCCCACGTGCAATGAAGATGGTTTAAACCATCTTCACTTCGAAAAAGCCGGTTTAAAAACCGGCTTTTTTTATTTTTCAAATGCCCTGCAACACCGCCGTTTTAATTCCCGATTATCAGTGTTAGTCCCGATTAACACCGAAGCCAAATCCCGATAATCGCGTAACAATCGGTAAGTTCTTCTTTACCTCTCTCCCGCTGGCACGCTTTTCCGCATAGGGAAACACCCGACTTTTTATCGAACGATCGTTCGAAGATCATAGAGCGCTTTCGCCTGAGGCCTTGACTGGCGGGCCTCGACGGGAATCGTCAGACGCTCGCCGGGGGATCGAAAATCATTTTTCGTTTAAAAGGGCCGCGAACCGCGCAGCCGCGTGGCATTGCCGTTTTACTCACCGTTTGAATCGCGGTTTTTAGACGGTTCTGTCAATTGACAGCGATTAGACGCGAAGCCAAATTAGCTCGCACAAATACATGAAGGGAGACAGCAGCATGTCAAATGGCATCACGCGTGCGTTGGCATTGGCCATTGCGACGACGCCTTTGTTAATCGCTTGCGGCGGCGGCAAAGCCGACAACCCCAGCGCGATCGCAAGCCCGCAATGCTCCGGATCGAGCTGCCCGGTTCAAGGTCCGCCGACCCAAGGTGCGGGTGCCGCCGCGTTGTGCCCCGCCACCGCCGACATCGTCAAGAGCACGTATCTGGGTGGCGCCGGCAGCGGCGAAGTGGTGCAGCTGAACATCGACGCCACCGCGATGACCTACACGCTGAAGTTTCTCGAATCGCCGATTCCCACCTCGTCCGGTCAGGTCACGACCACCCGCGCGGGCACGCAGATCGCCGGCGCGGTGATCCACCCGCCCGCAGGCACGTTGCCGACCGACGAACAGACGCGCTGCGCGTTCGTCCTCACGCCGGGCTCCGGCACGGCGTCCGACGGCACCGCATACTCGACCGCATCGACATTCAACCAGGCCAATCCGCCGATGGTGCTGGTCGGTCTCGGCGTCGCGGGCGGCGGCATTCCCGGCGCGTCGATCCAGTTCGACGGCCTGCTCGGCTCGGGCGTGGTCAATAGCCGGACCTTCGACTTCTATCCGTTCCTGTCGTTTGCCAGCACCACCACCGACATGAGCAAACTGCCGGGCACCTACAACGGCCTGCTGTATCACCTCGTGCCGTCGGACGCCTATCTGACGGCGACCGCGAGCACCGTCGAAACCTTCGACGCCAGCGGCAACTGCACGTCGAGCAACACCGCGAACGCGGCCTACAACCCGAATTCGGCTGGCTGCCTGACCACCGGCAACGCGCTGAGCGTCAACGCGAACGGTTATTTCGACAGCACGGTGGCGCCGCAGATCGAGGCGCAAACCAGGCTGCTCGGCACGATCACGACCGGCAAGACGGCGACCGCGCACATGATCCTCGGCCAGATCAACGGCGCGACCGTGCCGCTGGTGGTGCGGACCGGCCGCGTGGTGCTGCCGCCCGCCGGACTCGAAGTCGATGACGAATCCGGCATCGCGATGCTCGCCGCCGCGACGCCGCTGGCATCGGGCGGATTCGACGGCGGTTATGTCGGCGCGGATTCGAACTTCAAGTACACAGCGACGCTGATTCAAGGCGGTCTCGGCACCTTCATCAATCCGTCCACGCAAGCCGCCGAAAGCGGTTTCGGCATGGCCTACGGCCAGTTGCCGAGCCCCGGCATGGTCGGCGTTCAGGATGCATCGGGCAATACCGGACTCGCGATCGCATCGGGCGGCCTCTACGCCATCGCGATTCAGGGCACGGAAAACGGCGGCGTCACATCGACCTCCGCCAATGCCGACACGACCGCCGTGCCGTATTTCGGGATCGGTGCGCAGATCAGCAAATAAGGATTGGAAGCCATCACGACGTGATCAGCAGTCGCAGCACGCAAAAGCAAGAGGCGGCCGGACAGGGAGCCGGCCGCTCACAACGAAAAACATTCTGGAGGGGCGGTATGAATTGGAGATTCCTGACGGCGCTGGCGATGGCAGCGCCGCTGCTCGGGGCGTGCGGCGGTGCCAGCGAAAACAGCACACCGTTGACGGTGACGCGTCTGTGTCCGGCTTCGCTCGACTACAACACGACGTTCACCGGCGGCGGCGGCGATGGCGAACTCGTCAAGCTGCAACTCGACAACAACAAGATGACGTGGCAGATCACCTACGTCGAATCGCCGATTCCGGTTACGACCGGCACCGTCGCGCCGACCCGCAAAGGGACGACCGCCACCGGCACGTTGACTCAGGAAACCGGCCTGCCGACGACCAAGCTCAATCAGTGCGCGTATCAGCTGAACGGCGCGAGTCTCGATTCGAGCCGACCGGCGCGGATTTTCGTCGGTGAAGGCGTCGCGGGCGGCACGATTCCCGGCGCGGAAATCTCGTTCCCCGGCATTCTCGGCGCGGCCGTGGTGCCCGATACCAAGTTCCCGTACTACCCGTTCATCGGATTTTCGTCGCTCGAAACGAATATCGCGAACGTCGCGGGCACGTACAACCAGCTCGGCTATCACCAGATTCCGTCGCAAAGTTTTGCGCCGGTCGCGGTCGACGCGAAGATCACGATCAACGCGGACGGCACATGGAGCGAG
This sequence comes from Paraburkholderia sp., assembly GCF_028283785.1. Lineage (GTDB taxonomy): Bacteria > Pseudomonadota > Gammaproteobacteria > Burkholderiales > Burkholderiaceae > Paraburkholderia. The sequence goes on from NZ_JAPWKB010000012.1 coordinate 32,522, forward strand.
TGCGACAACTCCGGTATCCACGCGGGCACCTGTCAGCAGGCGGGCACGAACTTCGTGCAGTCGTCGGACGGCAGCGGCGCGTTCGAGACCGACAACTTCCTGTCACAGGCAAAAGCCACCGTGTCGCCGACATCCGTGGCCAAGGGTTTCATGATCGTCGGCAAGTTGCGCAACCAGCTCGTGCCGATTCTCGTGCGTGACGGCGCGGCCAATTCCTCGCTGACGACCAATCCGCAAAACGGCCTGACCGGCCCGGTCGCCGACGACGAATCCGGCATCTCGATCCTCGCGCCGCAAACCGCGATCGCGCAAGGCTCGCAAGACGGCGAATACGTCGGCGTGGACAGCCAGTTCAACTACCGCACCACCGCACTGGCCGGCGCGCAGGCCACCTTGCTCGATCCGTTCAACGCGTCGCAGGCATCGCTCGCGACCGCGCTGAACCTCGACTACACGCAAACCGTGCCGGGCATCGTGACGACCGTTCGCGTCGGCGCATCGACGGGCACGACACCGACCGGAAAGATGATTTTCTCGGGCGGCGTCTTCGGCTATCTCGATCTGACCGACGCGTCGTCGCCGTACTTCACGATCGGCGCGTTCGTGCAATGAGCGCGGCGCGTCCGGCCGTGACGGTCATCGACGCGCCAGCCGGATCGAAAGTCGCCGCAGTTTTCGTAGTCAACACGTAACGATGCGACCGCTGCTTCGCTGCTGCGCGGGCTGTCCGCGTGGCAGCGGACGCCCGCCGGGGATGCGGCGCGCGCACGGATCGACGAATCCGGCCGCCGCATGCAGCAGGGACGCGCGCTCAGGAGGAACAACATGAAAAAACTCACCGTCGCGGCGCTGGCCGCTTGTGTGTCGGTCGGCGCGCACGCGCAGCACGCGGGCGACAACGTCGTTTCGCTCGGCTGGTTTCACGTGATGCCGAAAGATTCGAGTTCGCCGCTGACCACCCACGTCGCGCCCGTGCCGATAAATACGCCGTTGCGACTGCCGGATTCGTTCACGTCGGAAGGCACCGGTCTGTCGACCAGCGGCGCGAATACCGCGGGTCTCGTGATCAGTCACTTCGTCACCGATCACATCGCGATTACGTCAGTGGCCGGTGTGCCGCCGACGTTCAAACTGTACGGTCACGGCACGATTCGGCCGCCCGGTCCGGCCGGCGCGCTCGGCAATCAGGATCTCGGCGACCCGGCCGCGAATCCGATCGTCAAAAGCGTGCGGCAATGGAGCCCGGCGCTGATTTTCCAGTATTACTTCGCTAAGGCGGACGCCAAATTCCGGCCGTTCGTCGGGATCGGCGTGTCGTACAACTGGTTTTCGGATATTCAGCTTAGCAACAACTTCGTGACATCGACGCAGGACAATCTCGGCGCGATTCTCGCGGCAGGCGCGGGCAAACCGGGCAGGACGACGGTGTCGGCGAAAGCGTCGTCGTCGTGGCAGCCGGTGTTCAACGCCGGTATGACGTATGCGATCACCGAGCATTGGGGACTGGTGGCGTCGGTGACGTATATCCCGTTGAAGACGACGTCGTCGGTGATCATCAAGGCGGCCGACGGCTCGGAGCTGGGTGTCAGCAAGGCCGAGCTGAAGGCCAACCCGATCATTTCGTACCTCGCGGTGTCTTATAAGTTCTAGATGCGCGCGAGACGGAAACAGCGACGAAACCGATGGGCAAAAAAAAGCCCGCCTAATTGGGCGGGCTGAATCCATATCAGAGAAGACATGGAGGAGACAAAACGAACTATAGCAAACGCCTTGGTGCGCTGCAACAACTCCATTAGGGGAGACCCTCGGTGTTGCAAACACACAACAAACTCACTCCGTGCCGCTTTTTTCCTGCTGCGTTCGTTTTAGTGCCGCACCAACGCCATCATCGCGCCGAATCCGACGAAAACGCCGCCGGTCAGCCGGTTGAACGCTCTGGCGACATTGCGGCTGCGTAGCGTCGAACCGATCCGCGTGCCGAATCCGGCATAGACCAGATACCAGCTCACTTCGATCACCGCGAAGGTCGCGACCAGCACGCCGAATTGCGGCAGCGTCGGGCGCGATGCGTCGATGAATTGCGGCAGCAGCGCGGCGGCGAACAGGATCGCTTTCGGATTGCTGGCCGCCACGAGAAAGCCGTTCCGAAACAGCGAGAATGTCGAGCGCGTGGGTTTTGCGGCAAGCTCTTCCGGCGTCGCGTCGGCGAATGCGCTTTCGTCGGCGGGCGCGCGCCACGACTTCACGCCGAGATAGACGAGATACACCGCGCCGATCAGCCGCAACGCATTGAACATGGTGGGCCACGCTTCGAGAAACACGCCCAATCCCGCCGCCGATACCGACAGCATCGCAATCAACGCCGACAGGCAACCGGCCATCGTCGCGCCCGAACGGCGCAAGCCGTGCTGCGCGCCATGCGTCATCACGAGCAACATGTTGGGACCGGGAATCGCGGAAACGACGAAGACAGTGGCGACGAACAGCCACCAGGTATGCAGGTTCATGACAATCGGGACGCTTTGAAGACGGGCAGCAATTATGCCCGTCCGAACCGTGCTTGTGCCGGCTGGCCGGTTAGCCGGTTACGCGTCCCTGCTTCCGCTTGCTGAAAAACGCGTGCGCGTCCTGAACGGACGCGCACGCGCAAACCTCAACGCGCCGCGCGTCGCGCTGAAACTTCGCCGAGCACCGCGAAATCCTTGTCGCCGTCGCCGTGCGCGACGGCGTCCATCAGACTGTCGCGGACGACGCTCGCCACCGGCATCGGCGTCATGACCGCGTCGGCGGCTTCGAGTGCGAGGCGCACGTCTTTCAGACCGAGTCGCGCCTTGAACAGCGCCGGTTCGTAGCGCTGTTCGGCAATCGCGTTGCCGTAACCCTGATACACGGGACCGGGGAAAATACCGCTCGTGATCACGTCGATGAAATCCTGCATCGCGACGCCATGTCCGGTCACGAGTGTCGCCGCTTCGCCGAGCGATTCGACGGCGGCGGCCAGCATGAAATTCGCCGCGAGTTTGATCACGTTCGCCTGCTGCGGCAACGAGCCGATCCGCCAGGTCTTCTGGCCCATCGCGTCGAACAGCGGTTGCACGCGATCGATCGATTCGGCCGGACCGGCCGCGACGATGGTCAGCTTGCCGGCCGCCGCGACATCCGCGCGACCCAGCACCGGCGCAGCAACATATTCGATGCCGCGCGCCGCATGCGCGCTCGCGAGTTCTTCGGCCAGCGTCACCGAAATGGTCGCCATGTTCACGTGGATCAAACCGCGTGCCGCGTTTTCGAGCAGCGTCGCGTTGAATACTTCGCGCATGGCCGCATCGTCGGCGAGCATCGAGAACACCGCATCGCCGGCAAACGCTTCGGCAGGCGTCGCGACGACTTGCGCGCCCGCGTCGGCGAGCGGCTGCGCACGTTCAGGCGAGCGATTCCATACGCGCACCTGATGCCCGGCTTTCAGAATGTTTGCGACCATCCCCGCGCCCATCTCGCCGAGACCGATAAAACCGATGTCCATCTAATGCTCCATGCTTTGAAAGAACCCAAAGTAAAGCACACCGATGCGACACGTGCAGGAAAAGCGCGCGAATCGCCGGTAATCTGGCGCCGAAAAACGTGACGAAGCGGCCCGCTGGCGCGATCGCGCACAAGCCCGCGCGGTGCCATACTGCAGCGATGGTTACCGCGACATTCCGCTTTTACGAGGAATTGAACGACTTCCTCGCCCCGCCGCTGCGCCGGCGCGCGTTCGAGCGGACGTGCGCGAAAGGCGCGAGCGCGAAACACATGATCGAGGCGCTGGGCGTGCCGCATACGGAAGTCGAGCTGATTCTGGTGAACGGCGAGTCGGTCGGTTTCGAGCATCCGCTCGCCGACGGCGACCGCGTCGCGGTCTATCCGACCTTCGAAGCGATCGATATCTCGCCGGTGTTGCGCGTGCGCGAACGGCCGCTGCGCGTGACGCGTTTTATCGCCGATGCGCATCTCGGCGGGCTCGCGCAACTGTTGCGGCTGGCCGGTTTCGACACGCTGTACGACAACCACTACGCCGACGCCGCGATCGAAGCCATCGCGCACGACGAACATCGGATCGTCCTCACCCGCGACCGTGAATTGCTGAAGCGCCGCACGATCACGCACGGCTGTTATGTGCGCGCGTTGAAGCCGCAAATGCAATTGCGCGAACTGTTCGAGCGGCTCGACCTGACACGCAGCGCGCAACCGTTTCGCTTATGTCTGATGTGCAACGCGCCGCTGCGTCGGATCGCAAAAGAATCGGTCGGCGATCGCGCGCCGGAAGGCGTGTTGCAGCGTCACTCGCAGTTCGTCACCTGCGATGTCTGCGGCCGGGTTTTCTGGGAAGGCACGCACTGGCAACAGATGCGACGACTGATCGACGGCGTGACGGCCGACGCCACGCTCGACGCGCAAACCGGCCACGAAAACGCGCGTCCACATCAAACCGATAACGAAAGCGCAATGCGCAACGGCGATCCCGGCCCCGGCGATGCGTACAATGCGGGGTAATTCGACCTTATCTGTTTTGTAGAGGCTTTCCGTATGCCAATGAAAAAAACCGACCTTGAGAAAAACAAGGCGCTCAAACTGAACAACGCAATGAAGCTATCCACCGCGGATCGCTTTGGCAAACCCGGCGCCGACAAGCTCGACCGTCGCGAGCAGCGCAAGCTGGATCAGGCGCAAGGGCTGGTGCCGTTCGCCTGCAAGATCGACGGCGAACTGGTCGCAACGCTGAAGGCGCGTGCGGTCGATCATCCGGGCGGCCTGAGCGGTTTGCTGAACGAAGTGATCCAGCGCGGTCTCGGCGACGAGTCCTGATTCACTGATCGAACGTGTGACGCGTCGCGAATCCGGGCGCAAAAAACAAAAGGCCAGAGCAAAAGCTCTGGCCTTTTTTGCTGGCGCGAACGCCAACAGAACGCCTGCTTAGTTCGGCGTGCCCTTGTCGTTGGTACCTGCTGCCGAAGCAGCAGCCGACACCGGAGCGCGCTTGCCGTGGGTCTTCAGCTTCTTCGAATGATGCTTCGGAGCGCTGGCGGCCGCTGCGGGTGCCATTGCGTCCGATGCCTGTGCAAAAGCCTGAGCGGATACGAGCACGAACGAAACGGCTGCGAGCGAGGCGATGACTTTCTTCATGTGTTTTTCCCCAAACCTGAACGACTAGATCAATGTTGAATGAAAACTGCGCGGTGAAGCGGAACCGGCAAACAGGCCATCCAGCCTCCCGCGGGGGAGTATTACGCAGCGTAGGGCGTTTGTCATCCCGGATAAGCCCATATGTATTTTCCGGGAGACACAGGCTTTCTGCGGCCTTTCAGCATTGAAAAAACCGATTTTTCCGCCGGGCGAAACACGCGATGCGAGCCGTGATAACCACCGCCGATTGCGTGAATCACCTTGCCGATAATCCGGCGGCTATCATTGACGATTCGCATGAAGATTCCGCGCATCGTCGCGTGATGAAAAACCCGCCATAAACCGAGGTTTTGTCGTTTGAATTCCACTTCCCGCCAACATCTTCGTGCGAACGCATTGATGCTCGTCGCCGCGCTGATCTGGGGCTCGGCCTTCGTCGCGCAACGCCTGAGCCTCGACGCAATCGGCCCGTTCCTGTTTACCGGCTTCCGGTTTTTACTGGGTGCGTGCGTCGTGATCGTGCTGATCGCGTATCTCAAGCGTCGTCGCCAATCCGACCGGACGGACAACCCACCCGCCAACGACGGCCGCGCCGTGATCGTGCCGGGCATCGTGCTCGGCGTGCTGCTTTCCGTTGCGATTTCGGCGCAGCAGATCGGTCTGCGTTACACGCTGATCGCCAACGCCGGTTTCATCAGTTCGCTGTATGTCGTGATCGTCCCGTTGATGGGATTGCTGGCGCGGCATCAAACCCATAACGGCACGCTGGCGGGCGCGGTACTGGTCGCGATCGGACTGTATTTTCTCAGCGTCAGCGAGCACTTTTCGGTTCACTACGGCGACTCGTACCAGCTTGTCGGCGCAATCGTCATTGCCGCGCAGGTGATGCTGGTCGGACGGTTTGCGCGTCGTCACGATCCGCTGATGCTGGCGCTGATCCAGTTCGTCACGTGCGGGGTGATTTGCCTGACGATCGGCGTCGTCATCGAACCGCTCGACCTCGCGACGCTGCAGCGCGCCGCGCCGACCCTGCTGTACGGCGGCGTTTTGTCGGTCGGGATTGCGTACACGATCCAGGTCGTCGCGCAAAAAGACGCCGCGCCTTCGCATGCAGCGGTGATTTTCAGTATGGAAGGGGTATTCGCCGCGCTCGCCGGCTGGCTGGTACTCGGCGAAACGCTCACCGCTCGCGCGATGTTCGGTTGCGCGTTGATGCTGGCGGGACTGATCGTCTGCCAGGTTGCGCCTGCGTGGGCGAACCGGCGGCAACCGGCGTCGCTGCGCTGACGGCGCGGGTCGAGACGATCTCGCGATGCGTCGAACCCGCATCACGCTTTACGCCGTTATGCGATTACGCCGTCAGGAAGTCAGGCGGATAGCGCTTCCAGCTGCGTTCTGGGTTTATCGTGGGTCGGCGGAAACACGCACCAGCAACCGTCGTCGTGTCGAAAGAAGAACAGACCGCGCGCGCCACCGCTCGCCATCGTTTCGACTCGCACGTAACGTCTGCCGCCCCATCGCGTCCGGCTGAATGCCGTGACCCGAACCACCACCGACGGCGCGGGCGCCAGCCATTTCTCGACCAGAAAGCGCAAAGACTGCTCGCCGGCGGTTTTCACGAGCGGCTCCGTCGATCCGCGTCACGCGCATCGTCGCGCGCGGTATCGGCGCTATCGGTTCCGGATGCGTCGGTTTCGTCGTCTTCACTGAGGATTTCGTCGATTGTCCGGCTGGTCGCGGCCGAGCGGATCGCCCGACACTGTGCCGAATGACGGATGTCAGACAGTAGATGGACAAGCTGCCGCGCTGTTCTGCGTTTCATCACACACCCCCGCACCGCACAATTTTGCTGAGAAAGCACTTTAACTCTATGCCTCTCCGGTACGTCGATGTGCGCGTTTCGACAAATTAGCAACAGTCTTTCCACGTTCGGCAAATCGCGCCGTGAAATAGACCGTCTGCACCGTTGATTTCACTGTGCGCGCGTTGTGCATCGCGGTATGTGCGCCGCCGAGCGTTACGGAATCTCGACTGAGCGCGCGGCGTGATCGTCCGGAAAGCCACATCAGGCAACGGCGTCGGATCGGAGCACGTTATCCACAGGAGTTATCCACCGGACCCTCTGGACAACTCTGGGATACGGGGTGAACTGCCTGTGTGTGGATTCTTGATAACGTCGTGCGGTGGGTTGCCTGTGGAAAAGTTGTCCTTCTTTCCCGGCAAATGTTGCACCTGCGATACGAGGGTTATCAATGCTGTACGTCGTTGACGCGACGGGGGATTTTGGGGTTGTCCACAGAAAACGTCGCAGCTTGTTAACTATTACTACATATATATACAGAAGATATAAAAGACTGGGGAAAACACTGAGTCAACCACTTCAACCCCAAAAAAGCGCAAACCCGCGACACGATCGCGAGCGTCAAACACCCCGCTCGCGATCCTCGATGCGTGTCCCCGGCCGGTTTAAGGCGTGACGATCGCGTCGCTGGCCGGCTGCGGGGTATCGACTTCGGCACGCGTCGACGGCATCGGCTCGGTGCCGATGGGCGCGAGCGGTGCGTCGAGCGAACCCGGCAGGATCCGGCTGCTGACCGGTGCAATGGTGACCGGCGTGGTCTTCACGACGGTTTGCAGGTAGTGATCGACGAGCCCGAAAAAGCGGTCGTAGAACTTGCCCGACGGAATCGTCTCGCTGGAGATCTTCACCATCGCGTCGTTGTTCGAGCGGATCGGCAACGACAGCGAGCCGAGCACGCTCAAACCGACGCTGGCCGACGTATCGCTCTTCTTCATCGCATAGCCGTTCTGCACCGCGTTCACGTAGACGATGCTGGTATCGCTCGCCTCTTCGCCCGGCGTACAGACCACATGAAACTCGACGACGATGTGCGAATCGCTGGCCGGCTGAAAATTCTTCGTGCCGTCGACGGTATCGCTGCGCGGCGACGTCGTCATGTAACCCTGGCTCAGCAACGCGCGACGCGCGGCTTCGCAGGCGTCGTTCGAACTCGAGTTGAAATTGCGCGCGTACGGGCTCGCGCCGGTCTCGAACAATTCCTGCTGGAACTTGGGTTGCGGTGTGCTGGAACAGCCCGTCAACACGACGAGCCCGGAAAAGCCGAACAACATTGCAGCGGTATTTCTGGAGAGGCTGGAGAACATGGCGGGAGGACGGGCAACAGAGGACAGATTGGCTGGCATTGTATTGCGGTTGCCAGACAAGACGAAAACAGCGATGTAAGTGGGGTAATACTTTGAAATTGGGCGCGTATCGATGCGGCCGACGCTCGCGAAACCTGTGCTGAACGGTCTTTTTGGGGCCGTTTCGGCCTCAACCCGGCGAGTGTCGGATCATGGATGAGTCATCGACACACAAGCGGCGGGAGCGAAACATTGCCGGGTGGGCGCGAAGGTCGCGGATCAGGACGGCTTCAGCGCCGATTCAGGGCGTGAACGGCGGAGAAAACGATGCGACCGGCAACGCACCGACCATCCCGCTGACGCTCAGCAAGGCGACCGTATTGCCGACCGGCGCGGTGAGCGCGCTCCAGTGCACGGTGGACGTCGGGCAACGGTCGAGCCAGCGGAAAGCGCAGAAGCCGAACGCGGGCGAAGCCGCGTCGTCATTGCTGCCGACGGCTTCCTCGAAGGTGTCGGCGCGCAGACTCACCTTTTGCGCGTAAGCCTGTGATCCACCGTAATTTTTCAGCGCGGCGTTCAGATCGCCGCCGGCCGATTGCTTGTAGCCGTAAAGAATCGCGGAACCGATTTCGATATTCGCGCCGGGATCGGTCAAATCCTTCACGTTTTTCAACATGCGGCGATGCGCGCCCGGCACGACCTGCATCAGGCCAGTGGCGCCGTTGGCGCCTTTAGCCTTTTCCTTGAAGCGGGATTCGATCGAGATAATCGCCAGCAACAAGGCGGGCGGCAGCGAATATTTGGTGGCCGATGCCTGAACGGCGTTGGCGATTTCTTCGGCTTTTTCCTTCGCGACGCCGAATTTCTGCGTCAGATACGCTGACATCTTCGATCGATCGGTGTCGGTGTGGCCGTCGTCGGCACGCGCGGGGTGCGCGAGACTCAACGACAGCGAAGACAGCACGATCAAGGAAGGTAACCGGCTCATGGTCGAAAGACGCGAGGGACGAAAAACCTATTATAACGGCCTCTCAAAATAGCCCTTTTTCGCGACTGATTTCGTCACAATCCGCCGGATCGTCGCGTTCATCGGCTGGAAGTTTTCAGCGCGCGGGCTTTGGTTTCGGGCACGTAGCCGTCGTTCAGGGTCGCGAGAAACGCGGCGACATCGTCGATATCGCGCTCGGTCCATGCCGGACGCTCGCCCTGCTTTCGCGTCAGCGGTTCGTCGGTGGTGTCGACGTTGACGCGCATCGACGGCGGTAAATCGTCGAATTTCACGACTTTGCCGTGCGCATCACGCGGGTACCACTTCGCCGGTTGCGTGTCGCGTTGTACGTAGAAACGCAGCGAATCCTTCAACGTATGAAAACGCCCGTTGTGGAAAAACACCCGTCGCGTTGCGGTATTTCTCAGCGATGGCGATTTGAACAACCCGCAATTGGTTTTGTCGGCGGCCTGATCGGTGCGCAGCGGCCCGCATAAACCCATGTCGTAGTAATGCGGATCGGCATTTGCGCGCAACTCGGGATTGCGCGGCACACCGAGCGACTGGAAGTTGAAGTCCGTGAATAACGGATGGGCGCCGTTTGCACCGGACTGGTCGATGTGACAGGACGCGCAGTTGCCACCGGCGGGGTCATCGAATAGTTTCTTGCCATGCAATTCTTGGACGGTTAGTTGCGCTTTTCCATCCAGGTAAGCGTCGAACTTGCTCGAATACGGATGAAAACTGTCGTCTTCGAGTTCGAAGCGCTCTACGGCATACATTGCCTGCGTGAACGCCTTGGCTGGATCGACAAAGATGTTCTGGCCGAACACGTCCTTGAATCGTGCTGCATATGGCGTGTGCTGAAGCTTCGCGAGTAAGGCGGCTGGATCTTTGTTCGCCATTTCGTCCGGATTGAACAGCGGGAACGAGGCCTGATCGTGCAAGGTATTGAAGCGGCCATCCCAGCCGAATCCGCCCGACGGCGCGTTATCGGTCTCGCTCAGGCGCTCGGACAGGCTGGCGGCCTGCGCGTGCGTCCAGATCGGCGTGCGGTTCAACGTGTAGCGCAGGCTCGGCACGGCGCGCGTGCCTTGCGAGCGCATGTCCGGACCGCCGATCTGCGCAGCCAGACCGTTAGGCGGACCGTATGCGTGCGACGGGCTATGACAGCTCGCACACGACATCCTGCCCGACGCCGACAACGATGCATCGAAGAAAATCAGCTTGCCGAGTTCGGCGGCGTTGCTGAGCGAATGGTCGGACGCAGCCGCGTCTGCCGTGCCGGTTGCATGCGCAACCGGCATCGACAGGCCGCCGACGCCCACGATCAATGAAGCCAGCGCGGCCCGCGCCGCGCGTCGTAGTGCGAAAAGCGGCATCGGTTTAGAGGGCCGTGAAGATGTCGTTGCCGAAGCCTTGCAGACCCGCTTGCGCCGCGTAGCCGAGATGATCGAGGCCGAAGATATCCTCGATGCTCTTCAGCATCGAATAATGGTTGTACGCGACCGTCGACACCGTGCCCGCCTTGATGAACGGCGAGAGCATCACTGCGCCGGTCTGGTCGCCGCCGTAGCTCTGCTTGGTCAGATTGATCGTGATGCCCTTGTACGTCAGCGACGCGGTCTGCGGGAACGTGCCGAGGTTCGGCCCGACCTGCTGGCTGCAACAGGTCGCGCCGGAGAAGATCAGATCTTCCTCGGTGGCCGATGGCTGCGACACGGTCGCGTACGAGCTTTCATCGAAATTGATGATCAGCAGGCCGTCCTGCTTGAACGCAGCCGACGCGGTGATCAGCGGCACCCACTTCTTCAGGAAATCGTTCGCGCTGGTCAGGCCGCCCGCCGCGCCGTTCACGCAAGGTGCATCGTGGCCGTCGTCGCACAGGTTCGGCGTAATCAGGTTGAAGTTGGCCGTGGTCGAGATCGACTGAAGATCGGTCGTCAGTTTGTCCAGATTCACGACGTTCTGCGCGCAATCGGACGAATCGATGATCGAGTGGAAGTACATGAACGGGTTATGGCGCGTCGCGTACTGATCGCCCAGCGGCACCGCGCTGCTCGGCGCTTCGGCCGATTGCGTCATATCGGTCGTGTCGAGCGTCGGGTGGCCGCAGGTAGCGGCTTCGCGCGACGGGTCGTTGCCCATGTCGCCTTCATATCCCTTCCACGTATAGCCCGCTGCTTTCAACTGATCGGGCAGCGTCTTCACGCTGGCCGGATACACACAACCGGTGCCGGCCGCCTGGCCGTCCGACGTCATCCCTGTCAGCTTGAAATCGGAAAACGTGATGCAGTCGTTGTCGGTATCGACCGTCGGCGACTGGCCGCTGATCATCGAAATGTAGTTGTCGAGACTCACGTGACCGGTGCCGTAATACTGCTGCACCAGCGCGCCTTGTCCGGCGAGCGTCTGCGCCAGATACGGCGCCTTGGTGCTCGAACCGAAGGTGGTCGCGTAATTTTCGTTTTCGAGCGTGATCACGAACACGTGGCGGATTTGCTGCTGCCCCGCGGTGTGAACGGTGGAGCCGCAAGCCGCGACGATCACGGCGATCAGCGCGGCAAAAATCGTGGCGAACGCGGCACGCATCCAACTGCGTTGAGACATGGATTTTCCTCTTGTGGGTTTGAATTTTTTTGTAAGCCACGGGAATGTAGTGTGCGTTTATGACAGCGCCATGAAGAAACCGCGTAGTCATGCACGCCGCAACAGATACCCGGTATTTCGGGGAATCCTCGCGCTCGGCTAGACTGTGCGCTTCCGATTTTTGCCCTCGCGCGCCCTCCTCATGCTCTCAACGACAGTCTTCCAGGAAGCCTTGATCCGGATGCTCACGGCGATGGTGGTCGGCTGCATCGTCGGGATCGACAGGAACTTGCGCGGCAAGCCGACGGGCGTGAAAACGCTCGGGCTGGTTGCGCTCGGTGCGTGTCTGGTCACGATGGCGGCCCAGGGCTTCGCGCTGAACGGCATTTCCGCGGGACAAGACGGCTCGCGGGCCATTCAGGGGATCGTCACGGGCGTCGGCTTTCTGGGCGCGGGCGTGATCGTGCAGAACGGCGCGGAAGAAAAGATTCGCGGACTGACGACGGCGGCATCGATCTGGGTGACGGCCGCGCTGGGAATCGTCTGCGGTGTGGGCGCATGGTCGATCGCGCTGACGGCGACCGTGTTGCTGATGATGCTGCTGATCTTCGGACGACGCGCGGAGCGCGCGTTGCACCGTCGCTGGATGGCGAAGCCGAAAGCGCACCGCGATGCGATCGCCGACGGCGAAGATTGAACCGCGTCGATGCGCCGGAAACGACGCGGCGCCGCTGACCGGTTGCCCGAATCAGCGACGCCGCGTTGGAACGAGCCGGAACCGCGCTAGCGCGAGCTCAACGCCCGCGTGCCGGCCACGCCAGTTCGACGAACAGTGCGCACAGCGCCTCCATGCCCTTCTGATCGTCCGCATCGAAGCGGTTGACGATCGGACTATCGACATCCCACACGCCGATCAAGCTGCCGTCTTTGGCGAACAGCGGCACGACGATTTCCGATTGCGATGCCGAATCGCACGCGATGTGGCCGGGGAATTCGTGCACGTCGCGCACCACTTGCGTCTGACGGGTTTGCGCAGCCGTGCCGCACACGCCCTTGCCGAGCGGAATCCGCACGCACGCCGGCTTGCCCTGGAACGGCCCGACCACCAGCTCGGTGCCGTCGAACAGATAAAAGCCCGCCCAGTTCAGGTCGGACAGCGCGTGATAGATCAACGACGAAAAATTCGCCGCGTTGGCGATGCGGTCGGGCTCGTCGGTGATCAGCGAGCGGGCTTGCGCCAGAAGTTCTTCGTATTGCACCGACTTCGGACCGTCGGCGCGCTGGACTGAGAAAGACATGTTTTCAACCGGTTGAGGACATGAACGGCCTTCATGATACGGGTTCGCGTGCGGGGTTGCAGGTGTTGCCGGTGTTGCCGTCAGCATCGACGGTGACGGCATGCGTCGGCGTCACCAGTTCAGGCGCACGCCGGCGTTGCCCTCGACACCGCGTCGATGCGGCCCGTTCACATTGGTCAGATAGCTCGCCGTCACGAACGCACTGCCGCGCGCGCTGAAACGCGCGACGACGCCGACGCCGAATTGCGCGGTGGTCGCGGCGATGTCGGTCGGAATCGCCGTGGTTCCGGCAAAGGTCACGTGATCCGTACCGCCGAAACTGCGCCACAGGTTCGCGCGCAGATACGGCTCCCATGCGATTTTTGCGACGTCGAAGTGCCCTTGCACGCGCACGCCGACGCGTCCCGTCACGCCGTTGGCGCTGTCGAACGACACGCTCGAAATGCCGTCGTTCAGGTCGTTCAACGACGTGTGTTGCCAGATCAGTTGCAGTTGCGGTTCGATCCGCCACGACGCCGTCAACGCGACCGGCAAACCCGCCTCGCCGGATACCGCGATCGCGTGGCCGTGCGTGGTTGCGCCGATCTGCTGGTTCGATAGCGGATCGGCCGTCAATGACGAGCCGATCAGCACGGCGTCCGTGTACCAGCCGCCCGGCCCGATATGCGTCCAGTAGCCGCCGACGCTGTACGCGTCGATGGCGACATGTCCCGCCGCCAGACCCGGAAAGCCGAGCGCGAAGCCGCTGACGTCGCCCTGCGCGCGCGCAAAGCCGAGCAGAAAGCCGAAGTGATTGCGGTGCCCACCGGACGTGAGGTTCGCGTACACATCCTGGCCGAGTTGCGCGCCGCCAGTCGTGCCGCTGAATTCCGGCGACACCGCGCCGCCGCTCGCTTGCGTCAGATGACCGCCCCACACCCGCGCCCACGACGCGGGCAACACACCGCTCTGATCCAGCGACGACTGCGAGCCTTGCCGGTCGTGAAACGTGCCGATCTGCTCGATGCTCAACGCGCGCGCGAGTTCGGGGACTTCCGCGTAGACCGGCACTTCGAGCCGGTACAACGGCGTGGGCGCGCTGCCCGCACGCGCAGCGGCCGGCAACAGCGGCGTGCCCGCGGCGGCGATGGGCGGGGCTATGACCGGCGTCGAGTCCGGCGTCGAGGGTGTTCCCGGCGTCGACGCCGTCGTAGCCGGTTCCGGTGCGACGCTCGATCGCAGATACCAGTTGTCCGCCGTTCCCGCCGACACGCCGCCCTTGAACAGGTAGTACGTGTACGCGCCGGCGCTCAACGGCTTCGGAATCGTGAACGCGCTCGCCGTCGTCGTCGCGCCGCTCGCGGCCTGCACGAGCAGGATGCCGTCGGCGAGCGTAGCGCCGCCGGTGCCGTTCAGGTTCGTCACGCCGATCGTCGTGCTGCCCGCGCCGACGCCCTGCGCGATCACCAGCCGGTCGGACGCCGAGCCGTCACCGCCGAGCACGCTCTGCACCAGCAAGCGACCGTTCGCGCCAATGTAGTTGCCGTTGATCGTCAGCGTATGGTCGGCGGTCGCGCCGCCCGTCAGATCGATCGTTCCGGCGTTCGTCACGTTGACCGCGTGTCCCGCGACGGCTGGCGAGATCGACGCGCTCGCGATATTGCCCGCAATCAACGTGCTGCCTGAATCGATCGACAACGCGCCGGTCGAGGTTCCGCTATCGCCGAGCGTCAGCCCGCCGCTGTCCAGCGTGAGCGTGCTGCCGTTCGTCAGGTTGACGGTTTCCCATTCGATGAAGCGACTCGATCCGCTGGCGGTCGTGCCGTCGAACGTGACGACGTCGGTGCCGGTGCCGCCGTCGAACGACGGCACGCCCGCGAGGTTGGCGTCGGTGAGGCCGGTGAGCGTCGCAGTGTCGTTCCCCGCCGACAGTCGCACGAAGCCCGTCACGGTGCCGCCATGCCAGTTGAACGTGTCGTCGCCGCTGTCGGTCCAGATCGCGCGGCCGTTGCCGCCCGCGATCGTCCCGGTGTTGTCGATGGAGATCGCGTAGGTGCCGTCGGAACTGATCGCCTGACTCGATTGCGCGACGATCGCGCCGGTGTTGACGATGCTCGCCGCGCCGCCCGAAATCGCAATCGCGTTCGCGTCGCCGGAGATCGTCCCGGCGTTGACGAACGTGCCGCCGCCGTTCGCGGCGATCCCGTTGCCCTGCTCCGCGACGATGCGCGCGCCCGCCGTGTTGTCGAACGTCGCCGCATTCGACAGATACATGCCGAGGCCGCCGACGCCGTGCGCGGTGATCGTGCCGGTATTGACCAGTCGGCCAGGCGTCGGATCGAACGATACGAGGCCGTGCGCGCTCGCGCCGTACACATCGATCGTGCCGGTGTTCGTCATTGCATTGTTGCCCGCGCCGCCGACCACGTTGCCGTTCGCGACCATGCCGTGCGCGCCCGCGCCGGTCGTGGTGATCGTGCCGCTGTTGACGACCGTGTCGTTGACGGTCTGCGCGGCCATGCCGGGAGAGAAGTCGCCGGTGGTCGAAAGGATGCCTTTGTTGGTCAGCGTGCCGCCGCCCGGGCTCATGAAATCGTTGATCGCGGCGGACGTATTGCCGCTGGTGCGGATCACGCCGGTCGTGTCGTTGAGCATCGTGACGGCCGCCGCGTTGTTGTACAGCCCTTCCGACAACGCGCCGCCGGTGACGATCAGCCCGCGATTGATCAGCACGTTTTGTCCCGCGCCGACGCCGGACAGGCTGCCATGCGCGGAGATCGCGTCGAAGGTGTCGCCGGTCAGACGGATCGTGCCGAGATTGACGACGCTCGACCGGTCGCCGATGAGAACCGCGTTGTTGCCGGCGACATCGAGTTCGGCATTGGACTGGACGTTGACGGTGACGTCGGTGCTGCCGGTCGCGGCAGCGACGCCGGTGGTGGTCGGGTTGGGCGCGGTGGCGCTACAGGTGACGGTTTCGCCGGTGACGGGCGCGGTGATATCGCACGCGGCGACGGCCGCAGGCAGGCGGCCGAGCAAGGTCAAACCGACCGCCACCGACGCAGGACGCGGCAAGCCATGCCAGCGACGCACGCGCGACCGTCCGGTTTGATCACGCATGGTCTCTCCTGCGAACGGTTAAGACAATGCGATTAGCCTAGGTCAAGTTGTGCGCGCGTGAGCGCGAGATTGCGGGTTTTTGCAGCCGCCGAAACGGTGTTGGGGAGTGTTGAGCGGTTGCAATTCACACGCCAGCGGATGGGTGGATTTGTCGGATTGAAGGGAGGTGTGGGTGAGGGGCGGTGGGTAGCCTATGGCCGGTGGCAATAAAAAAGGGCGGTGTATCCACACCGCCCTTCCCATCACTCCACCGTCACCGACTTCGCCAGATTCCGTGGTTTATCCACGTCCGTGCCACGTGCGCACGCTGTGTGATACGCGAGCAACTGCAACGGCACCGTGTGCAGGATCGGCGACAGCATGCCGTAGTGTTCCGGCATCCGGATCACGTGCAGCCCTTCGTCGTTGACGATCTTCGTGTCGCCGTCCGCGAACACGTACAGCTGACCGCCCCGTGCGCGCACTTCCTGGATATTCGACTTCAGCTTTTCGAGCAGCGCATCGTTCGGCGCGACGGTCACGACCGGCATCGCTTCCGTCACCAGCGCGAGCGGACCATGTTTCAACTCGCCGGCCGGATAAGCTTCTGCGTGGATGTACGAGATTTCCTTCAGCTTCAGCGCGCCTTCCAGTGCGATCGGATAGTGCAGCCCGCGACCCAGGAACAACGCATGTTCCTTGCGCGAGAACTCTTCCGACCACGCGATGATCTGCGGCTCCAGCGCCAGCACGCTATTCACCGCGGCCGGCAGGTGACGCAACTGCTTGATGTAATCCGCTTCCTGCGCCGCGCTGACCTGGCCGCGCAGCTTGCCGAGCGTGGCCGCCAGCACGAACATCGCGACCAGTTGCGTCGTGAAGGCCTTGGTCGATGCCACGCCGATTTCACGACCCGCATGCGTCAGGAACGCCAGCTCCGTCAGACGCACCATTGCGCTCGTCGCGACGTTGCACACGGCCAGCGTGTGCGTATGACCGAGCGATTGCGCGTGCTTCAACGCCGCCAGCGTGTCCGCCGTTTCGCCCGATTGCGAAATGACGACGACCAGCGCCTTCGGATTCGGCACCGACTCGCGATAGCGATACTCGCTCGCGATTTCCACCTGGGTCGGAATCTTCGCGATCGATTCGAGCCAGTACTTCGCCGTCATGCCCGCGTAGCTGCTGGTGCCGCACGCGAGAATCAGCACGCTGTCGATCTCGTCGAACACCTTGGCCGCGTCCGCGCCGAACAGCGACGCATCGAACGCTTCGGCTTGCGGGATCGTGTCGGTGATCGCGCGCGGTTGCTCGAAGATTTCCTTTTGCATGAAGTGACGATACGGACCGAGTTCGACCGCGCCGCCGTACGCCGCCACCTGACGCACTTCGCGCGGCGTTTGCGCGCCGTTGCGATCCGCGATGCGCACTGCATCCAGCGTCAGTTCGCACACGTCGCCTTCCTCGAGGAAGATAAAGCGCTCGGTGCTGCCGGCCAGCGCCAACGCGTCGGACGCGAGGAAGTTCTCACCGTCGCCCAATCCGACGACGAGCGGCGAACCTTGCCGCGCGCCGACCACTGTGTGCGGCTGATCCTTGTGCAGCACGGCGATCGCGTATGCGCCGTGCAGATGCCCGACCGCTTCCTGAACCGCGGCGAACAGATCGCCCTTGTACATGCTGTGGATCAGATGCGCGATCACTTCGGTGTCGGTTTGCGACACGAAAACATAGCCGTTGCCGCGCAGCATTTCACGCAGCGTTTCGTAGTTTTCGATGATGCCGTTGTGAACGATCGCCAGCGTGTCGCGCGAAAAGATGGGGTGCGCGTTGTCCGTCACCGGCGCGCCATGCGTGGCCCAGCGTGTGTGCGCGATGCCCGTCACGCCGTCGAGGCGCGTCTCGCGAACCTGTTCGTCGAGATCGGCGACGCGCGACACGCTGCGCGCACGGCGCGGTTCGCCGTTCGCGAGCACCGCGACGCCGCACGAGTCGTAGCCGCGATATTCGAGGCGTCGAAGTCCTTCGATCAGGACGGGGACGATATTACGCTGCGCAACCGCGCCGACGATGCCGCACATAGTTTGATTCCTTTACTTTGCAGAGGTCGAGCAACGCTTGCGCGTTGCATCGTGTTCAGCTTTTCTTTTTGGTCGGGCGCACATAGCCCGGCTTGCTGGTCTGGATCTTGTCGTTCAGCACCAGCATGTCCGGCGCGACGTCTTTCCACACCGTGGTGCCGGCCGCGATGGTGACGCCGCGACCCACGCGCACCGGCGCGACCAGTTGCGTATCCGAACCGACGAACACGTCGTCTTCGATGATGGTGCGCGACTTGTTCGCGCCGTCGTAATTGCAAGTGATCGTACCGGCGCCGATATTCACGCGCGCGCCGATATCGGCGTCGCCGATGTAGGTCAGATGGTTCGCTTTCGAGCCGTGACCGAGCACCGCGTTCTTCACTTCGACGAAGTTGCCGACGTGAGCGTCGTCTTTCAGCTCGGCGCCCGGACGCAGCCGCGCGTACGGGCCGAGCACGACGCGTTCGCCGACCTGCGCGCCTTCGATATGCGTGAACGCGTCCACGCGCGTGCCCGCGCCGATGGTCGCGTCGCGCAGCACGCAGTTCGCGCCGATCGTCACGTTGTCGCCGAGCGTCACGCGGCCCTCGAACACGCAGTTGACGTCGATCGACACGTCGCGGCCGCATGCGAGCGTGCCGCGCACGTCGATGCGCGCGGGATCGGCCAGCGTCACGCCGTCGACCAGCAGCGCGTCGGCGACATTGCGTTGATGAATGCGTTCGAGTTCGGCCAGTTGCTGCTTGCTGTTCACGCCGAGCGTTTCCCACTCTTCGTCGGGCTGAGACGTGACGACGTCGAAACCGGCTTCGATCGCGCGTTCCACCACGTCCGTCAGATAGAACTCGCCTTGCGCGTTGTCGTTCTTCAGCGACGCGAGCCACATGGCCAGTTGCGCGGTGGGCGTGACGACGATGCCGGTGTTGATCTCGCGGATTCGCTGCTGTTCGGGCGTCGCATCTTTCTGTTCGACGATGCGCGTTACGCAGCCGCCCTGATCGCGGACGATGCGGCCGTAGCCGGTCGGGTCGTCGAGCGTCACGGTCAGCACGCCGTAGCAGCCTTCGGCGGCGCTTTCGGTGAGGCGCTTGAGCGTGCTGGCGCGCGTCAGCGGCACGTCGCCGTACAACACGAGCGTGGGCACCGCCGGATCGAGCAGCGGCAGCGCCTGCTGCACGGCATGACCGGTGCCGAGTTGCTGGTCCTGCACCGCGAACTGGACGTCGGGCGCGCCGACCGCGGCGCGCACGGCTTCCGCGCCATGTCCGATCACGACGACCAGTCGGGTCGGCGCGAGTGAGCGTGCGGTGTCGATAACGTGGGACAGAAGCGGCCGGCCAGCCAGCGGATGCAGCACCTTGGGCAGCGCGGAACGCATGCGCTTGCCGGTGCCTGCCGCCAAAATAACGATGTTCATGGCGTCGGCGAAAGAGGAGTTTGGAGCCGTAGATTCTAACATGCGGGGTCGGCCGCAGCGCCTTGCGCCAGTTGCGTTGCAGCATCGTTGCAGGGTTCGCAAGCGCTTGAAAACAGAGGGTTTTTTTGAGCGACGGCGGATGAAACGGTACAATCTCAGCTTTGGCGATGTGTGTGGCGGACGCCACGCGCACGCGCCGGCGTTCGAATCACGGTGGTCCCCATGTTTTATAAGCAATCCAGCCTGAAAATGATCGCGGCGGCCGCGCAAGCCGATTTCTGGTCGCGTCATCAGGTTCCGCCGCGTCTGCGCGCACTCGCCACGCCGCTGTTGATGCGCGCGGCGTTGTGGATGCTGGCCGCGTGCGCGTTGCTGGTGGGCGCGGTGCGAATCGCCAGCGGCGACGTAGCGCTCGCGCTCGACGTCGCGGGCGCGCTGGCCGTTGCGTGGAGTGTCGTGCTGGCGTCGTTCGCGGTGGCATTCTTCATCGCCGCCAGCGGTTCGCCGCGCGATGTATTCCGCCGACGCTTCTGATTGCGCGGCATTGACGCCGGGTTTTCAACGTAAGTCCCTGATTCCTGTTTGGATGTATCATCGGCACCACCATTCAAATGGCTCGCCCGGTACGTCTTCGCCGCTGCGGCGCCTCTTATTTTCGTCTTCGTCCCTGCCATGAAAGCATCAAATAACTTCTTCCGTCTTGAGACCCGGCTGCAATCGCACACTGGAAAGGCGATCGCCGACTTCAACATGATCGAAGATGGCGACAAGATTCTGGTCTGCATGAGCGGCGGCAAAGACTCGTACACGATGCTGTCGGTATTGCTGGCGCTGCAAAAGCGCGCGCCGATCGATTTCCAGATCATCGCGATGAATCTGGACCAGAAGCATCCCGGCTTCCCGGAAGAGGTGCTGCCCGCGTATTTCGAATCGATCGGCGTCGAATACCGGATCGTCGAGGCCGACACGCACTCGATCGTCAAAGAGAAAGTGCCGGAAGGCAAAACCACCTGCTCGCTGTGCTCGCGTCTGCGTCGCGGTGTGATCTACCGTACCGCGAAGGAACTCGGCGCGAACAAGATCGCGCTCGGCCATCATCGTGACGATATCGTCGAAACCTTCTTCCTGAACCTGTTCTTCGGCGGAAAGCTGAAGGCGATGCCGCCGAAGCTCGCGACCGACGACGGCGCGCACGTCGTGATCCGTCCGCTTGCGTACTGCAAGGAATCCGATATTGCGACCTACGCGCGCGCGATGGAATATCCGATCATTCCGTGCGATCTGTGCGGCTCGCAGGAACAATTGCAGCGCAAGAAGGTGAAGGAGATGCTGACGCAATGGGAGCGCGAAACGCCGGGCCGCGTCGATAACGTGTTCCGCGCGCTGTCCGATGTCGTGCCTTCGCACCTGGCCGACACGAACCTGTTCGACTTCAAGGGCCTGGCCACCGGCCTCGCGAAGATCGACGAGGAAAACCTGTTCGGCGACACCTCGTACAACCAGACGGCGCTGGTGTTCTCGCATTCCAGCGAGCATCGTCTCGAATTCGTGCGGCCGGCGGAACGCGCGGCAGCGCTCGCGGCCGCAGCGGCGGCCAGCGCGTGCGAAACCTCGTCGAACGCGCTGTAAATTTCAGATCACGATGCGACGGGCAGCCGTCGCACCGGTCATGACAAAACGGCGGCGAAACGCAAGTTTCGCCGCCGTTCTGCTTTTCAGCGCCCGACTCGGACTCAACCGCAGTCTCAGTCTTCCTTGACCTGAAACACTTCGACGCCGACCGCGTCGCAATCCGGATACACGTCCGGCTTTTCCGTCGACACGCGCGCCGCGCGCACCTGCGGATGCGCGAGCAGCGCTTTCACGACGTCGTCGCACAGCGTTTCCTGCAAATGAATATGGCCTTGCGACACACGTGCGGCGATCGTCGCGCGCATGAAGTCGTAATCGACCACTTCGCTGAGCTTGTCTTCGGTCGGCGTGGACAACGCGAGCGGAACGAACAGTTCCACGTTGATCACGACGCGCTGCTCGCCGCGCTTCTCGAAATCGTGCACGCCGATATTGATGTGCACTTCATAGTTGCGCAGAAAAAGCCGGCGGCAATCGGCGAGCCGGGGATGCGAAAGAGCGGCAAACATGGTCGTTCCAGTCGAAAAAGCGTGCAGGCACGCAAAAAATTAACGCGTTTCAACGTGTGGTTGCGGGCAATCGGCCCAGCGCACCGCGCGTTATCAGCCGCCCGTCAAAAACATCACATCACGCGGCAGCGGCACCAGGTGCTGGCCGCCATCGACCACCAGTGTCGTGCCGGTGACGCCCGCCGCATCCGCGAGATACAGCGCGGCGGCGACGATATCCTCAGGCCGCGACGCGCGACCCAGCGGCGTCACGCGATGCGCGGCCGCAAAGCTGTCGGGCGTCTGGTCGGCGGATTGCAGCGTCAGGCCGGGCGCCAGTCCCACCACACGCACCTTCGGCGCGAGCGCCTGCGCGAGCGCGGTGGTCGCCGTTTGCAGCGCCGCCTTCGACAGCGTGTACGACAGGTAATCCGGATTCAGGTTGTACAGCTTCTGATCGAGCACGTTGATCACCACGCCGCGCTGCGATTCGTCGCTGAGCGCGGCCTCGGGCGTGGCGTCGAACAGCATCCGCGACAGCACCAGCGGCGCGCCGAGATTGATCGCGGTGAGTTCCAGCAAGCGTGCATAGCCGACGTCGCGCGCCGTATCTTCGTCGAACCGCGACGCGTTGTTCACGACGCAATGCAGGCGCCCGAACGCCGCGACGCAATCCGGCACCAGGCTTTCCACGTCGGACTCGACGGCGAGATCGGCTTTCAGCGCGATGGCGCGGCGGCCGAGCGCGACGATCTCAGCAACCAGTTCGTCGGCGTCGGCGCGCGACGTGCCGAAGTGCACGGCGACATCCCACCCGCGCGCGGCAAAACCCAGCGCCAGCGCGCGCCCGATGCGTCGCGCGCCGCCGGTGATCAGTACCACGCGTGCGGCATCGGTCGATGCAGCGGTGCCGGCGCGGGCGAAAGTGTCGAATGAGTCGGAGGAAACGGTCATTTACAATGCGGGGATGAATCCGATAGCTCACCAACCCGACAGTTTACCTGCTCCCAGCCTGGCCGCGCTCGCGCAGTCGGATGCGCTGGTGGCGCTGATCCGCACGGAAATCGACGCGGCCGGCGGCTGGCTGCCGTTCGACCGCTACATGGAGCGTGCGTTGTACGCGCCGGGCTACGGCTACTACAGCGGCGGTTCGATGAAATTCGGACTGCGCGCCGACGACGGCAGCGACTTCGTGACCGCGCCGGAAATGTCGCCGCTGTTCGCCGCGACGCTCGCGCGGCCCGTCGCGCAGGCACTCGACGCAAGCGGCACGCGTCACGTGATCGAATTCGGTGCGGGCACCGGTAAGCTCGCGGCCGGTTTGCTGAATGCGCTCGATGCGCTCGGCGCGGCGTTCGATACGTATTCGATCGTCGATCTATCGGGTGAATTGCGTGAGCGCCAGCGCGAAACGATCGAAGCCGAAGCGCCCGCGCTCGCGTCGCGCGTGCGCTGGCTCGACGCGCTGCCCGCGCAGTTCGAAGGCGTGGTGATCGGTAACGAAGTGCTCGACGCGATGCCGGTGCGGCTGTTCGCGCGGATCGACGGCGTGTGGCACGAGCGCGGCGTCGCGTTCGGCGACACCGGCTTGCGCTTCGACGACCGGCTGGTCAGCGCGCCGCAGGACATCGCGTTTCTGGCCACGGTCGAAGCGGAACACGACGCGGACCTCGCCGCCGACGGCATCGCCTCCGCCATCACCGACGACTACGTGACCGAGCGCCACGAAGCCGCGCTGGCATTCACGCGCACGGTCTGCACGATGCTGACGCGCGGCGCGGCGATCTTTCTCGACTATGGTTTTCCGCGTCACGAGTTCTATCACGCGCAACGCGTGCAGGGCACGCTGATGTGCCACTACCGGCATCGCGCGCACGGCGATCCGTTTCTGTATCCGGGTTTGCAGGACATTACCGCGCACGTCGAATTCACCGGCATCGCCGAAGCGGGCGTCGATACCGGCGCCGATCTGCTCGGCTACACGTCGCAGGCGCGCTTTCTGATGAACGCGGGCATCACCGACGTACTCGGTGGAATCGATCCGTCGGATGCGAAGCGCTTTCTGCCGGCGGCGAATGCCGTGCAGAAAGCTGTTGTCGGAAGCGGAGATGGGTGAACTGTTCAAGGTGATCGCGTTCTCGCGCGGCATCGACGACACGCTCGACGCGTTTTCGCACGGCGACCGGACGCACACGCTATGAAGCACACGGTGCGGAGCCCGGCATGATCCGCTGGCTGATCACGACTTTCGTCGCGACGATGATCCTGTCTGCATGCTGGCCGTGGCTGCGGAAGATCGGCGTTGGCCGGATGCCCGGCGACGTGTCGTTCACGCTGTTTGGACGGACGTACTACTTTCCGTTCATGTCGTCGATCATTCTGACCTTCGTGTTTTTCGCGCTCGCGCGCGCGTTGTGACGTCGATGCGCGCGCCCACGCGCGTGCCATGCGTCAGCGGTCGGGTTCCGCGCCGTCCAGTTCACCTACTTCGCCCGCTTCACCCAAAGCGACGGCGACCGCGCGAATCCGTTCCTTCTGCACCGCTTCCTTGATTTGCGCAGGTTTGTCCGCGCAACGCGCCGCGACCGCGCCCGCATCGACCGCGCGCGCCGCAACCAGTGCCACGCGCAGCTTTTCCGCTTGCGGATAATCGCGGTTTTCGAAACCCAACCGGCCGCGCGCGTCCGCCTCGCACGCCTGCAACGCTTCGGCGAAACGCGCGGGTTTGCGCATCGCATCGCAGCGCTCGAACATCCGGACCAGCGCCGCCGCGCCCATCTCCATCACGCGATGAATATTGCCGTGCTCGCGGGCCACCAGCACGGCCAGATCGCGACACTCGTTCGGCACGCGCAGACGCTCGCACAAAGGCTTCAATAAATCGACGCTGCGTCCTTCGTGACCGATGTGACGCGGCAGAATATCGGCCGGGGTCGTGGCCTTGCCGAGGTCGTGCGTGAGCGCGGCAAAGCGCACGGGCAACGCGTAACCCTGCACGGCCGCGTGATCGACGACCATCATCACGTGGACGCCCGTATCCACTTCCGGATGGTAGTCGGCGCGTTGCGGCACGCCGAACAGCGCGTCGATTTCCGGCAGGATGCGCGCGAGCGCGCCGCATTCGCGCAGCACATCGACCATCCGCGACGGCTTTTTCTCCATCAGCCCGCGCGAGACTTCTTGCCAGACGCGCTCGGCGACCAGCGCATCCACTTCGCCCGCCTCGACCATCTTGCGCATCAGCGCCATGGTTTCCGGCGCGACCGTGAAATCGGTAAAGCGCGCGGCGAAACGCGCGATACGCAGAATC
The DNA here is from genome assembly GCF_028283785.1 of Paraburkholderia sp. GTDB lineage: Bacteria > Pseudomonadota > Gammaproteobacteria > Burkholderiales > Burkholderiaceae > Paraburkholderia. Next base: position 57,710 of record NZ_JAPWKB010000012.1, read on the forward strand.
CGCACCGGGTCTTCGAGAAACGCGTCGCTCACATGCCGGAACACCTGTGCGCGCAGATCGGCCTGACCGTGATACGGATCGACGACCGGCCCGATCATCTGGCCGTCCGGCGTGACTTCGCGCGCCATCGCGTTGATGGTCAGATCGCGGCGCGCGAGATCTTCTTCGAGCGTCACGTCCGGCGCATAGAAAAACTGGAAGCCGTGATAACCGGCGGCGGTCTTGCGCTCGGTGCGGGCGAGCGCGTATTCGTCGTGCGTGCGAGGATGCAGGAACACCGGGAAATCCTTGCCGACCGGTTTATAGCCCTGCGCGATCATCTGTTCCGGCGTCGCGCCGACCACCACGTAATCGCGATCCTGCACCGGCACGCCGAGCAGTTCGTCGCGGATCGCGCCGCCTACGACGTAAACTTTCATGCGAGCACGTCGTATTTGGCGATCGCGTGCGTCTCGGCCCGCGCTTCGTCGATCCAGCGCTTGACGGCCGGTTGCGCGGTGACGCGTGCCGCGTAAGCCGCTGCCGCTTCCGACAACGCCGGTTGCCATGTGTTGAAGCGCATCACGACGGGCGCGAACATCGCGTCGGCGATGCTGAACTCGCCGAACAGGAACGGACCGCCATAGGTATCGAGACAGTCGCGCCAGATTGCGTCGATCCGGCCGATATCGGCCAGCGCGTCGGGCGTTGCGCCCTTGCCCGCGAACGTCGCGCGAATGTTCATCCACATATTCGTGCGCACCGCGCCGAAGCCCGAATGCATCTCCGCGCTGACGCTGCGCGCATGACCGCGCGCGATCGGATCGCGCGGCCACATCGGATGCTGCGGGAAACGTTCGGCGAGTGTTTCGGCAATTGCCAGCGAATCCCACACGCTCAACCCGTCGTCGCCGACGAGCGCAGGCACCTTGCCCGACGGCGAATGCGCGAGGATCGTCTCCTTCGCGCCGGATTCGAACAGATCGACCTTCACTTCTTCGAACGGAATGCCGAAGTGAATCAGCAGCAGCCACGGCCGCATCGACCACGACGAATAATTCTTGTCACCAATGACGAGTTTCATGCGACGGTTTGAACAGATATTGAGAAAGAGTTAACGGCCCGCACTGGCGCGAAACGCGTTGAAGCGCGAGCGCATCGACGCGCCGGTCAGATACACGGGCGCAATGGTTTCGATGCTGGCGGGTTCTAGATTCAGTTCGGGCGCGATGGGCGCGTTCAGCACGTTGTCGACTTTCATCGAATCGAGATTGTCGCGTGTGATGACCGGTTCGCCGGGCGCCATTTCGAAGGTCATCGCCTGAAGCCGCGCGAACGCTTCCGGCAGCCGCACGATGCGCGCGTGCCGACCGATCACGTCGCCGCAATATTTAACGATTTCTTCCAGCGTGTACACCGACGGTCCACCGAGCTCGTAAGTCCGGCCGACTGCTGCATCGAGATCGAGCGTGTTGATCATCGCCTTGACGACATCGCCGACGAATACCGGCTGGAACTTCGCGTCGGGCATGCCGAGCGGAATCATCGGGAAGTAGCGTTGCAGGAACGCGAACTTGTTCAGGAACTGGTCTTCCGGCCCGAACACGACCGACGGACGGAACACGGTGGTCGCGAGATTCGACGCGCGGATGGCTTTTTCGCCGTCGCCTTTCGAGCGCTGATACATGCTCGGACCGTGCGAATCCGCGCCGAGCGCGCTCAGATGCATCAAGCGATAGACGCCCTTGCCTTCGCACGCGGACACGATTTTGGTCGGCAATTCGACGTGCGCGCGCGCGAACTCCGGGCCGTAGGGCGAGCCGCGCTTCGCGTGCAACACGCCGACGAGATTGATCACCGCGTCCGCGCCTTCGACAAAGCGCGCGAGTTGAACCGGATCGAAGACATCGGCTTCGATCACGTCGATGGGAAGCAGCGTGAGATGACTGGCGTTGTCACGGCGACGCGTGGCGATGCGAACGGTTTTGCCCTGTTCGACGAGCGCGTTCACCAGATGGCTGCCGATAAAACCCGAGCCGCCAATGACCGCAATGGTTTGATGTCGCATTTCCGACTCCCTGGGTGGAAGCCGCGGCAACGGCTGCTAGTGAAGCGGCGCCGCGGACCACGCGGCGGCACGACGCTTACGGTGCGATATACCCGAGCCGCGTCTTCAGCGATTGCGGACGGCCTTCGAACAATGCCGCGTAGTAGACCGTGTTGGACAACACATTCTTCACGTAGTCGCGGGTTTCCTGGAACGGGATGGATTCCGCAAAAATCGCGCCTTCCACCGGATGCGCCAGTTGCTGTCGCCATGCACGCGGGCGGCCGGGGCCGGCGTTGTAACCGGCGGTGGCCAGCACGGCCGAACCATCGAATTGATTGTAGATCATCGACAGATAGTTCGTTCCCAGCAGGATATTGGTGTTGATGTCGTTCATCTGTTCGCGCGAGATCGGGCCGAGGCCGATCTTCTTCGCGACCAGTTGCGCGGTGCCGGGCATCAGCTGCATCAGGCCGCTCGCGCCCACTTCCGAGCGCGCGTTCATGATGAAGCGCGATTCCTGGCGGATCAGTCCGTACGCCCATTCGACATCGAGACCGCTCGATTGCGCGTCCTGCTCGACGATATTGCGGAACGGCGACAGATAACGCAGCGAGAAATCATGCTCGGATTTCGTGCGATCCGCCGTGTTGACCGCGCGGTCGTACAGTTCGATGCGCCGTGCGTATTCCGCGACGGCCAGCAGTTGGCGGTCGCTCATGCCGCGCAACGGCCAGTTCCATTCGCGATTGCCTTCGAGGCGCAGGTTCATTTGATAGAAACGCTGCGCAAGCGCGAGGCCCGGCGTATTCGCCGCTTGCTGCACTTCGGCGTCGCTGACGGCGGTTTTGGCCGGAACGGTGATTTTCTGACCGAGCTCTTCGAGCGCCAGCTGACCGTAGAAGTTATAGCCCGACGCGATCGTTTCGAATTCCTGGTTGGCCGTGACCGTGTCGCCGGCCTGCTTCAGCGCGCGCCCATGCCAGTAGACCCACGACGGCTGGTTGCGCAACGCGGCGGGCATCTGCTCGATCGACCAGCGAACCATCGTCCAGTCGCCGGCGAGCAGCGCGCTGCGGGTGCGCCATTCATACGCGGGATTGGACAGCACGCCGTTCGCCGACAACCGGTACCAGTCGACTGCGCTCGGCATCTGTTTGGCCGCCGCCTGATACGCAATCGTGCCCCAGCCGATCGCGCGTTCCGGCGTGGTCAGTTGCGGCGCGACGGACGCGAACGTGGCCGCGGCCATGGCCGGGTCGTTGCGCGCCATCCGGGTGATCGCGAGCAAGGCCAGTTGATGCGACTGCGAATCCGCGCCGATGCCGCGCACGAGCAGCAACGGCGGCGTACTGACGGCCTGATTGAACAGCACCGGATCGGGACGCGCGTTGCCGAGCGCGTCGAGCAGCTTCGCGCCGGTGTTGGTGTTGTTCTGTTCGTAGGCGAGCCGGATCAGCGTCCAGACGTCGTCGGTCGTGAATTGCTGGTTGATGGCGAGCGACGTGATCAGGTCGACGCAACCGTCGCCGTACCACTTCGGCTCGACCAGCAACGCACGCGCGGCATCGGCGACGTTCTCGCCGCGCGACGCACGCGATTCGAGCGCGTAGCACTTCACCTGCGTGTCGTCGTTCAGCACGAAGCGCGAATACTGCTGATCGAAATTGCGCCAGTCGTGACGCGCACCGAGTACGACCAGGTAGTCGTTACGCAGACGGTCGGCGATGGCCTGGCCGTCGTAGCGTTGCAGGAAAGACAGCACCGGCGCATCCGGTGCATCGACACGTGCATGACCGCTGCCGTCGAACAGTTGCGGCTTGATCTGGAAATACTCCAGATAGCTCGGCGCCGGATACGAAGGAATCATGCTCGCCAGTTGCGCGGCGCGCGCTGCATCGTTATTGCGCGCTGCTTCGCGAAGCTGGATGAATGTCTGGTCGTCGTTGTTGAGCTGGATGAGCTGCGAGACGGGGATTGGCTTGACCGCCGAAGCCGTGCTGCATGCGACGAGTGCCGCAGCGGCGAGCGCCAGACCGGCCGCGCGATATACTCGGAAGAGGCGTTTTGACATCGTTGTTTCTGGAGCGCGAATTGAACCCAAGCATAGCATGCAAGCCCGAGCCGGAATTGAAAAAGACAATGCGGCAAACATTGCTGAAAGCACGGCTGGAAGCGGCTCGCAAGCCGGTCGGCAACCAGGCGTTGGGGCGTCGGGTACTCGATGTATTACGGCGATTCGAGCCAACTTCTGTAGGGTTTTACTGGCCGCTTGAAGGAGAATTCGACGCGCGTGCGCCGATCTCGATCTGGCTGGCCGGCGATGTCGCTCGCGTGGCCGCGTTACCCGTTATCAAGACTCGCCATGCACCGCTGGAGTTCCATGCATGGACGCCGGATATGCCGATGCGCGTCGGTCATCACCGGATCGAAGAACCCACTTCCGATCTCGTGGTGATTCCCGATCTGCTGTTCGTGCCGTGCGTCGGTTTCGATGCGGACGGATATCGGCTTGGCTATGGCGGCGGCTATTACGATCGCACGCTGGCTGCCTGGCCGGGCGCGAAACGACCGGTGACGGTCGGCATTGCGTATGAAGCGTGTCGTGCGCCGAGTCTGCATCGCGAGTCGCACGACATCGCGCTCGATGCCGTAATCACCGATTCAGCGTGGTATCCGCTCGACCCGGCCTGACGCACCACACGCCACCACAACCCGACGCAACTCCGGATCAAGCGCTTATAACGAAGCCGCGGCGCGCGCTGCGGTGTCGTACAGCCCCGACGCGTTGCGCATCAATTGCGCCGCCTCGCCAATCTGCTGATTCGTCAGACCGCTCTCCTTGAGCGTCGTGATCAGGCAACTCTCACGCACTTCCCGGTACTTCAGGCACAGCGCACGACCCGCGTCGGTGGCGGAGAAAAACACTTCCTTGCCGGTCTTTTCGCTTTTTACATACCCTCTAGCTACGAGCTTCTTGAGCGCATAGGTGGCGACGTGCGTGTCCTCGATGTTCAGCACGAAGCAGATGTCGGCCAGTTTCTTGCGACGCTCGCGATGGCTGACGTGATGCAGCAACGACACTTCGATTGCGGTCATGTCCTTGTCGCCGGCGGCGGCCATGCAACGCACCATCCATCGGTTGAACGCGTTGCCGGCCATGATCAGGCCGTATTCCAGCTCGGATAGCTCGGCGCTCGTTTCGGACACGAGATGTTCGGACGACACGATTTTGGTGGGGTGACGCGACATGGAGGCGGCTCGATGCTCAAAGGGACGGTGACGGGAAGTGTACGTCGAGCGAACGCGTTTTCGCATCTGCACGAAAACTCTTATTGATAATTTGTCGATATTTTATTGAGAATGTAGTCTTAGATTCGAAACGTTGCAGACGGATTCGTCTGCCCTTTCAATGCTTTCGCCCTGGAAAATCATCCCGTGTCAGCGAAAAACGAAGCACGAATCTATGCGTTCGGCGATACCGCGCTCGTCTGCGAAGCGCCGCCGCCGGCCACACTCGATTGCCAGCGCCGCGTGTGGGCCGCCGCGGCTGCCGCGCGCGACTGGCCGCATGTGCGCGAAGTGGTGCCCGGCATGAACAATCTGACGATCACCTTCGACCCGCTCGAAGCCGACCCCGCCGATCTCACCGAGCGCCTGCGCGCGGCGTGGGACGCGGGCGGCAAGGCCAGCACGCCGGGTCGCGAGATCGAGATTCCGGTTCAGTACGGCGGCGAAGCCGGTCCCGATCTGCACGACGTCGCGAAGCACACCGGGCTGTCGGCGCAAGACGTGGTCGCGCGACACGCGGCCGGCGAATACATCGTGTTCTTCCTCGGCTTCCAGCCCGGCTTCGCGTACATGGGCGGCCTCGACGCCGCGCTGCACACGCCGCGCCGCAAGTCGCCGCGCGTCAGCGTGCCGGCCGGTTCGGTGGGGATCGGCGGTGAGCAGACCGGCATTTATCCGGCGGTGTCGCCGGGCGGCTGGCAACTGATCGGCCGCACCGACACCGCGCTGTTCGACCCGGCGCGCACGCCGCCCACGCTGCTGCAGCCGGGCGATCGGGTGCGCTTCACCGTTGCGGGGATCGACGCATGATCGACGTGATTCGCGCAGGCATGCTCAGCTCGGTCCAGGACCTGGGCCGCCCGGGACATCGGCAGCTCGGCGTGGCGCTCGGCGGCGCACTCGACCGGCTATCGCTGGAAGTCGGCAACCGTCTGGTCGGCAACCGGCCCGACGACGCCGGTATCGAAATCACCTTCGGCCCGACTGTGCTGAAGTTTTCGCGCGCGACACGCGTGGCGATCACCGGCACCGAGTTCGGCGCGACGCTCGACGGCGAGCCGGTCTATTCGTGGTGGAGCCTGCCGGTCAAGGCCGGCCAGGAACTCTCGCTGCAAACCGCGAAACGCGGCATGCGCGGTTACGTCTGCGTCGCGGGCGGCATCGATGTCCTGCCGGTGCTCGGTTCGCGCAGCACGGATCTCGGCGCGTGCTTCGGCGGTCTCGGCGGACGCACGTTACGTGACGGCGACCGTCTGCCGATCGGAACATCGGTACATCGCGCGAGCTCGTGCTTCAGTCCCGACGCACCCGAGTTCGGCGTAAAAGCGCCCGCATGGTGCAGGTTCGTGCTGGTCCACGAACCGGTCCGGCGCGGCCGTCATCCGTCGGGCGTTGCGTGGGCGGTGCCGATCCGCGTGCTGCCGGGCCCGGAGTACGACAGTTTCAGCGCCGACGCGCAGAAGTCGTTCTGGTCCGATGAATGGCTCGTCACGCCGAACAGCAACCGGATGGGCTATCGCCTGTCCGGCACGGAACTTGAACGCACGCAGAAGCACGACCTGCTGTCGCACGCGGTGATGCCCGGCACGATCCAGGTGCCGCCCAACGGCCAGCCGATCGTGCTGATGAGCGACGCGCAGACCACCGGTGGGTATCCGAAGATCGGCGCGGTGATTCAGGCGGATATGTGGAAACTCGCGCAGGTTCGCCTGAACGGCGGGATCCGCTTTATCCCGACCACGCTGCACGAAGCGCGTCACGCGCTGCAGGAAGAACGCACGTATTTGCGGCAGATCGATGCCGCGATAGCGATGCATGAAGAACGCCGCGAACGCGAACTCGCGTAAGCGGCCAGGCAATATCTGTAGAGGAACATCATGGAAATCGATCTGAATGCCGATCTCGGCGAAGGCTGCGGCTCCGACGAGGCGCTGCTCGACCTCGTCAGCTCGGCGAACATCGCTTGCGGCTGGCACGCGGGCGGCGCCAATGCAATGCGCGACTGCGTGCGTTGGGCGGTGGAGAAAGGCGTGTCGATCGGCGCGCATCCCAGCTTCAACGATCCGGAAAACTTCGGCCGTAAAGAGATGGATCTGCCCGCCGGCGAAATTTATGCGGGCGTGCTGTACCAGATCGGCGCGCTGTCGGCGATCGCGCAGGCCGAAGGCGGCCGGATCGCGCACGTGAAACCGCACGGCGCGCTGTACAACCAGGCCGCGCGCGATCCGAAGATCGCCGAAGCGATCGTCTCGGCCATTCACGATTTCGATCCGTCCATCGCGGTGTTCGCGCTGGCGAACAGCGGGCTCGTCACGGCCGCGCGCGAGGCGGGGCTGACTGCTGTGGAAGAAGTGTTCGCGGATCGCGGCTATCGGGCCGACGGCTCGCTGGTGCCGCGCAAGGAACCGGGCGCGCTGCTCGACGATGAACAGATCGTGCTCGAACGCACGCTCGCGATGATCCGCGAGCGCCGCGTGCAGGCGGTCAGCGGCGACTGGGTGCCGCTGAATGCACAAACCATCTGTCTGCATGGCGACGGCCCGCACGCGCTCGCGTTCGCCCGGCGCATCCGCAGCGCGCTGACCGAGGCCGGTATCGACGTGCATCCGGCCGGCGCGGCGCGGGTTTGAACGGGTCGTTCGCGCGACGTGTGATCCGGTGAAACAGCATCGAACGCCCCGCCCCGCGCGGGGCGTTTTGCAAACGATATAGCAGTCGCAGCAAGTAGCAGTGGCAGGTTGTAGTTGAAATGGCAGTTGAAGTGGCAACTGAAGTAGCAGGCGCAGTGCGACAGACGCGGCCAGCAGAGCCGCGCAAGGCAAGGCAGCGGCCCGGCGATCCCGGACGGCTGTCTCACGTGTGCCGCCTAACGGCGGCGAGGTTTAGAACCCTGTCTGGAGATCTTTAATGCAGTCCACCGTCAATCTATGGCCATTGATAGGCGTGGCCGTCATCATCGTCGGCTTCGTGTTGCGCTTCAATCCGATGCTGATCGTCGCCGCCGCCGCGATCATCACGGCGCTCGCCGCGCACTTCCCGCCCGAGAAAATTCTCGCGGCGATCGGCAGCGGCTTTATCAAGACCCGCAATATCCCGTTGATCATCCTGCTGCCGCTCGCGGTGATCGGCCTGCTCGAACGGCACGGTCTGCGCGAACGTGCGCAGGCATGGATCAGCGGCATCAAGGCGGCCACCGCCGGCCGTCTGCTGATCCTGTATCTGCTGGTCCGCGAACTCACTGCGGCGGTCGGGCTCACCGGTCTCGGCGGACATCCGCAGATGGTTCGTCCGCTGATCGCGCCGATGGCCGAAGGCGCCACCGAAACCCGCTTCGGCAAGCTGACCGATAGCGTGCGCTACAAGCTGCGCGCGTATTCGGCCGCCACCGACAACGTCGGTCTGTTCTTCGGCGAGGACATCTTCGTCGCGTTCGGCGCGATCGTGCTGATGGTTACGTTCCTGCGTGAAGCCGGGATCGAAGTCGAGCCGATGCACGTCGCCGTGTGGGGCATCCCGACCGCTATCTGCGCATTCCTGGTTCACGGTTTTCGCTTGTGGCTGCTCGACCGCTCGCTGGAACGTGAAATGCGCGGCAACGCCACCGCGTCCTCGTCCACCACGACGCCGCCCGGCGTGACCGGAGACAAAGCATGACGCTCACGATCAACTATCTGTTCTGGCTGCTGGGTATCGTGCTGCTGGTCGTCGGCGGGATGATCGTCACGGATAAAGATCATCCGCGCCGTCTGACCGCAGGCGGTTTCTGGATTCTGTATGCGCTGATTTTCCTGATCGGCGACAAGCTGCCGCCCGAAGTGGTCGGCGTGCTGGTGATTGCGATGGCGCTGATCGCCGGGTTCGGCGGCGTCACCGCCGCGAAACCGAAAGTGCTGTCCGCCGAAGCCCGTCAGGCCAGCGCGAAACGGCTCGGCAACAAGCTGTTCGTGCCCGCGCTGACGATTCCCGTCGTCACCGTGATCGTCACGCTCGGCGCGAGCCATCTGGTGTTCGGCGGCATGCCGCTGATCGAGGCGAAGAACGTCACGCTGATCGGCTTCGGGATTGGCTGCGTGATCGCGCTTGCGGTCGCATGCGTGATGACGCGCGACACCGTCGGCCAGTCGATGAAGGAAACCCGCCGTCTCGTCGATGCGCTGTCGTGGGCGGCCGTGCTGCCGCAAATGCTCGGCATGCTCGGCCTCGTGTTTTCCGACGCGGGAGTCGGCAAGGCGGTCGCGCACGTCACGACCGCGTATATCAGCCTCGACTACCGGCTGGTCGCGGTGGCCGTGTACTGCATCGGCATGGCGCTGTTCACGATGGTGATGGGCAACGGCTTCGCCGCGTTTCCGGTGATGACCGGCGGTGTGGGCGTGCCGATTCTGGTCGGCGTGTTCCACGGCAACCCGGCGGTGATGGTCGCGATCGGCATGTTTTCCGGCTACTGCGGCACACTGATGACGCCGATGGCCGCGAACTTCAACATGGTGCCGGCCGCGCTGCTCGAATTACCGGACAAGAACGCGGTGATCAAGGTGCAGGTGCCGACGGCGCTGACCATGCTCGTCATCAATATTTTCCTGCTGAACTTCCTGATGTTCCTGTAAGCGGCATCGCCACCGGCACGCTCGCGTCGCCGGTGGCGTGGTCATCTCCGTCAAGATCGGTTTTCGACACTTCCGCGACTTCTGCGATAAGCGGTCGCGTCGTCAGCCCCGTCTACCGGACACGTCTCGGGAAATTAGGATAAGTCTGATCGTCCGCGAAATGGCGCGGGCCTACTCTGGACAGACGTTTTCTTCACCGTCCGGTGATGCAGTTCGTCCGCCGGCGTCTTCCAGAGAGTCAACATGGATCAGACCGTTTCGCCGCGTCCCGACCACGCCGCCAATTCCTCGCACGTCGCCGGACCCAGCAGCGCCGTAGCCGCGCCCAACGCTTTGCTCGACGCCGCACTCGACGCGCATCGCTCAGGCGACCTCGACCGCGCCGATGCGCTCTATCGCGACGCGCTCGCGCACAATCCGTCGAATGCGGACGCGCTTCACTACTACGGCGTGTTGCATCATCAGCGAGGCAATGCGCGCTATGCGGCGCACCTGATGGACGACGCGCTCGCCATCTTCGCCGACGACCCGGCATGCTGGAGCAACCGCGGTCTGGTTGCGGCGGCGCTGGGTCAGCCGGATGCCGCGCACGCGTACTACCTGCGTGCATTGCGGTTGCAACCGGCGTTCGCCGACGCGCACAACAATCTCGGCGTACTGCTTCAGTCGCAACGACTTTACGACGACGCCGCGCACCACTATCAGTCCGCGCTCGACATCGACCCATCGCATATCGATGCTCACCTGAACCTCGGCACAACGCTCGCGAAGCTCGAACGTCACGACGAAGCGCTGGCGTGCTACGCGAACGCGCTGTCGCTCGATCCTCGCTCTGCATCCGCGTATTTCAACGCAGGCAATTGCTTCGACGATATCGGCGACGCCGACGCGGCGATCGTGCATTTCCGTCGCGCAATCGCCATTCAGCCCGACTTCGCCGAGGCGCATGTGAATCTGGGCAGCGTGATCGGCAAACGCGGCGACTATGCGCAAGCCGAGTTGCACTATCGCGACGCGCTCGCGCTGAAGCGTTCGCCGACGCATCTGGTGTGTGTCGGCGCGTCGCTGGCGGCGCAAGGTCGGGTCGACGACGAAGAAGCGTTCTATCGCGCCGCCCTCGAACTCGATCCGGGCCATGCGGACGCGCATCAGAACCTCGCGTGGGCTTTGCTCCGGCGCGGCGACTATCCGGAAGGCTGGGCGGCATACGCGAAGCGCTGGCGCGCCCAGGATTACGCGCACATCGCCGTGGCGGGCGTGCCCGAGTGGCACGGCGAATCGCTCGACGGCAAGCGTCTGCTGCTGGTCGGCGAGCAGGGTTTCGGCGACCAGTTGCAGTTCGTGCGTTACGCGAGCGTGCTTGCCGAGCGCGGCGCAATCGTCGATGTCAGCGTGCGCGCGCCGCTGGTCGAACTGGTCGCGACCGTGCCGGGCGTGCATCGCGTGTTCAGCGGTCAACCGGAAGGCGACGCCGCAAGTCAGTACGATTTCTGGGTGTCGATGATGAGCGTGCCGTCGTGCGTGCGCACCGGCCTCGACACGATTCCCGCCGCGCTGCCGTATCTGTCGGCGCAACCCGATGCGGTGGAACGCTGGCGCGAACGCGTGACGGCGGTCGCGCCGACACAGCGCAAGATCGGTCTGGTGTGGGCGGGAAGTCCGACCTTCGGTAACGACCGGTATCGGTCGATGCCTTTCGACACGCTCGCCACGTTGGGCGACGCTGACGCTACCGCGTGCTTTTCGCTGCAGAAAGGCGCGGCGGGTGAACCGGCAAGGCTGGCGTCTGCGGCATTGAAGCCGCACGACTTCACCGCCGATCTCCACGATTTCACCGATACCGCCGCGTTGATCATGAATCTCGACCTGGTGATCGCCGTCGATACCGGCGTTGCGCATCTGGCTGCCGCGCTGGGCAAACCGGTCTGGTTGATGCTGCCGTTCAACAGCGACTGGCGCTGGCTCGATGGCCGCAGCGATTCACCGTGGTATCCGGGAATGCGCGTGTTTCGTCAGACACATCTCGGCGACTGGACGCCGGTTCTGGCCGACATCCGCACGATCCTGCATACGCACGACGTTTAAGCGCCTGGCGACGCACTCGCGCCGCCACTCATCCCGCATCCACGACGAAGCCGCGCTGCCGCAGCAATTCCAGCACGCCCTTGCGTCCGCCCAGATGCAGCGCGCCGATCGCCACGAACACCGGGCGGTTCGGCGCGGCAATCAACACCATACGCGTGACGAAGCGCCGGTTCCGGTCATAGACGATCCGGTTATCGACCTGCGCCGACACCCGTTTATCCCGCGCGAGCGATTCCGATTTCGCCGCCTGCCACGCGGCGATCGCGTCGGCGTCGCCGACCCGCCATAACCGATGCAGCGTCTGCACGTCCGCGACGTTTTGCGCGGGCGTCTGCACCAGATCCTGCGCGAGCATCTCGCGCTGTTGCGGCAGCGTCAGGTTGGTGAACGCACGCATCTGCTCACCGAGTGTCTCCAGTCCGACGATTTTGCCGCGCGTGTGCAGATAGACGTTCTGCAATTGCGCTTCGGTGCCGTATTCGGTTTGCAGACCGGCGCTCAGTGAATCGTAGGTTTCCACCAGCAGCGACGCGAGCCACGGCCGCATCTTCCGGATTTCGACCAGCGCCGCCGGATTGCCGCGCAGCCGCGCTTCGAGTTTGTGCCACAGCGGATCGGGCAGCAGCTTCGGCAGACACGGCCACGAGCAGACTCCGTAGCGCGACACGTCGTCTTGCGACACGAGCAGATCGTCGGGCGACAGTTCGAGCGCGAGTGTGGGCGAAGCGGCGAGCGCGCCGGTGATCGGACGCCGGAACGGCTGGTTCGGCGGATAGTCGGCCGGGTCGCCGACATGCAGCGTGCCCAGCACATAGATGGTCACAGACCCGCGTGTCGCGACATAGAACGGCATGCGCGCCGGTTGCGTGCGAACCGGACCGCTGGCGGTCGTGCTGGAACTGCTCTGCGGCCCCGCAGGCGGCGGATTGAAGCCGGGCAGACTGGCGCGCGGTTGCGCAGCCGGATTGGCGACAGCCGGTGCGGCCGGTACGGCTTGCGCGGCGTTGGCCGCGGGCGCGGCATGCGCCACTGAAACCGGATCGAAAAATTCGGATGGAGCAAACGAAGCAAACTGGGCGACGCCGCTGCCGGTCGCACACACGGCCAGCGCCAGCGCGCCTTTGCACAGATAGCCGCGAACGATTCGCGCGAGCCGTGCGGGACGACGGCGTCGCGCGAACAGTGCATTGCGGACAAGACGAACCACGCGGAAAGCGGCAAGGCCGGCGAGTCGGGCAATGGCTGGCAGACCGGTTTCCCGGTTTCCCGCCCGTTCACCCATGCGTCCACCCGCCCGGCCGCCATCGCGCCCGCCAATACGCAGGCGACGCGCAGGACGACGCGCCGCCGACGTATCAGGCATCCACGTCCCCCACCTCCTCGGCACGGTGGCACGACACCTGGCGGCCGTCGACTTCACGCAGCTTCGGTTCTTCGGTGCGGCAGCGGTCGATCACATACGGGCAGCGCTGATGGAACGTGCAGCCCGACGGCGGATTCAGCGGCGACGGCATTTCGCCTTGCAGCTTGATCTTGATCGTGCGGTCCGCCTCGAAGATCGACGGTGTCGCCGACATCAACGCGCGCGTGTACGGATGACGCGGATTCGCGAAGATCTTCTTCTTGTCGCCGAGTTCGGCCACGCCGCCGAAGTACATCACCATCACGTCGTCGGCGATATGCTCGACCACCGACAGATTGTGCGAAATGAACACGTAGCTGGTCTTGAACTGTTCCTGCAAGTCCATGAACAGATTCAGGATCTGCGCCTGGATCGACACATCGAGCGCGGATACGGGTTCATCGGCGACGACGATCTGCGGATCGAGAATCATCGCGCGCGCAATCGCCACGCGTTGCCGCTGACCGCCCGAGAACATATGCGGATAGCGCTTCGCATGCTCCGGGCGCAAGCCGACGGTGCGCATCATCTGCGCGATCCGGTCGGCGCGCTCCGAGGCGCTTGCCTGGGTATTGATGGCGAGCGGCTCGCCGAGCGTCTGCTCGACGGTCTTGCGCGGATTCAGCGACGCAAACGGATTCTGGAACACCATCTGCACGCGCCGCCGCAACGCGGCGATCTTCGCGTGATCGGCGCCCGCGACGTCTTCGCCATCGACCAGCAGACGGCCTGCCGTCGGCGCTTCGATCATGGTCAGTTGACGGGCCAGCGTGGACTTGCCGCAGCCGGATTCACCGACCACCGCGAGCGTCTTGCCGCGCTCCAGCGCGAACGACACGCCGTTCAGTGCCTTCACCGTGGCGTGACCGAACATCCCGCGCTTCACCGGATAGTGACGCGCCAGCTGTTCCGCGACCAGCACGTGGTCGCCGCTACTGCTTGCGCCGGGTTGGCGCATGTCGGGTACTGCATTCATCGTGCGCCTCCCTGGAAGTGAGCGTCGGGTTGAACCGGTTTTTGAACCGGAGCGGCCTTGGTGTGGACGTTCGCATCGCCCAAAAGGTTCAGCGGTTTGATACATCGTACGCGAGCCGCTTCGTCATGATCGGGCAACGGCGCAAGCGCCGGACGCGCCTTCGTGCAATCGTCCACCGCATATTTGCAGCGCGGCGCGAACAGACAGCCGCGCGGACGGTCATCGCGTCCCGGCACCATCCCCGGTAACGCCGCCAGCCGGACCGCGCCCACATTGTGCTCGGGAATCGCCGCCAGCAACGCTTCCGTATACGGATGATGCGGTGCCGCGAAAATATCCGGCACCTTGTTGGTTTCGATGACTTCGCCGGCGTACATCACCGCGACGCGCTGCGCGACTTCCGACACCACGGCGAGATCGTGCGAGATCAGCACGAGCGCCATGCCGCGTTCCTTTTGCAGCTTGACGAGCAGTTCCATGATCTGCGCCTGGATCGTCACGTCGAGCGCGGTGGTCGGCTCGTCGGCGATCAGCAGCTTCGGATTGCAGGCCACCGCCATTGCGATCATCACGCGCTGGTTCATCCCGCCCGACATCTGGTGCGGAAATGAATCGATGCGGTTTTTCGCGTCGGGAATACCGACCTGATCGAGCAGTTCCAGCGCGCGTTGCTGCAATGCCGCGCCGCGCAAGCCTTCGTGCAGCTTCAGCACTTCCTTGATCTGATAGCCGACGGTATAGCTCGGATTCAGACTCGTCAGCGCGTCCTGGAACACCATCGCGATATCTTTGCCGATGATCTTGCGGCGTTCTTTCGGCGAGGCCTTCAGCAGGTTCTTGCCGTCGAAACTGATTTCGTCGGCGGTGACCTTGCCGGGCGCGTCGATCAGGCCCATCAGCGCCATCATCGTGACGCTCTTGCCCGATCCGGATTCGCCCACCACGCCGACCACTTCGCCTGGCGCGACGTCGAGGTTGATGCGGTCTACCGCCGGCAAGCCGTTGAAATTGACCGCGAGATTGCGGATGGTCAATAGGTTGCTCATGGTCAGGCCATCCGTTTCAGTTTGGGATCGAGTGCGTCGCGCAGCCCGTCGCCGAGCAGGTTGATCGCAAGCACCGAGATCAGGATGGACAGACCGGGCATCGTGACGATCCACCATGCGCTGTCGATGTAGTCACGCGCGGATGCCAGCATCGCGCCCCACTCCGCCGACGGCGGTTGCACACCCAGGCCGAGAAAGCCGAGCGCGGCCGCGTCGAGAATGGCAGACGAAAACCCGAGCGTAGCCTGGACGATCAGCGGCGCGGTGCAGTTCGGCAGCACCTGCGAGAACATCAATCGCGCCGTGCCGGCCCCGGCCACGCGCGACGCCGTCACGTATTCCTTCTGCAACTCGCCGAGCGCAGACGCGCGCGTCAGCCGCACGTAACCCGGCAACGCGACGATCGCAATCGCGAGCATCGTGTTGACGAGCCCCGGCCCGATGATCGCAACCACGGCCACCGCGAGCAGCAGCGACGGCAACGCGAGCAGCACGTCCATGATGCGCATGATCGGCGTATCGGCCCATTTCTCGAAGAACGCCGCGCACAGACCGAGCACGACGCCCGGAATCAGCGCGAGCACGACCGACACGAAGCCGATCCAGAACGACAGCCGCGCGCCGTACATCAGACGCGAAAGGATGTCGCGGCCCGCTTCGTCGGTACCGAGAATGAACTTCCAGTTGCCGCCGTCGAGCCATGCGGGCGGAATCTTAACGTTGTCGCGGTATTGCTCGATCGGGCTATGCGGCGCGATCAGCGGTGCGAAGATCGCCACGATAATCAGCAGCAACACGATGGCGCCCGCGAAAACCGCGCCGCGGTTACGCGAGAAGTTGGCCCAGAATTCGCGGGCAGCGATGGCACGGCCGCTGGGCGGCGTGACCGATTGGGGAATGGTGTTCTGGATATCAGCCATAGCTATTTCATGCCTCCCGTGGAGCCGCCTCGACCGGGGCGTGCGCCCCGCCGGAGGTCAGCGAACGAATGTGAGCGTGGGGGTGCATGTATTTACCTCGTATGGCGAATGCGCGGATTCAACACGCCGTACAGCAGATCGACGACGAGGTTCACGACGATCACGAGCGTCGCGATCATCAGGATGCCGCCCTGCACGACCGGATAGTCGCGCCGGCCGATCGCATCGATCAACCATTTGCCGATACCCGGCCATGAAAACAGCGTCTCCGTCAGCACGGCGCCCGCAAGCAACGTGCCGACCTGCAGACCGATCACCGTCACGACCGGAATCAGCGCGTTACGCAGCGCATGCACGACGATCACGCGACCCGGCGGCAAACCCTTCGCGCGCGCGGTGCGGATGTAGTCCTCGCGCAGCACTTCGAGCATCGACGAACGCGTCATCCGCGCGATCACCGCGAGCGGAATCGTGCCGAGCACGATCGCGGGCAGGATCAGATGGCTCAGCGCCGAACGGAACGAGCCTTCGTCGGTGCCGGGCAACAACGCGTCGATCAGCATGAAACCGGTGACGTGCGGAATGTCGTATTCGACCGCGATGCGACCCGACACCGGCGTCCAGCCCAGCTTCACCGAGAACAGCATGATGAGGATCAAGCCCCACCAGAAGATCGGCATCGAATAGCCGGTCAGTGCAGTGCCCATCACGCCGTGATCGACGACCGTACCGCGCCGCAATGCAGCAAACACGCCGGCCGGCAGGCCGATCAGCAGCGCGAAGATCATCGCGCAGATCGACAGTTCGACGGTGGCGGGAAAACGTGCGAGGAATTCGCCCATCACAGGCGTGTTGGTGATGATCGACATCCCGAGGTCGCCGTGCAGCGCGCGGCCGACATAGTGGATGTATTGCATCGGCAGCGATTCGTCGAGACCGAGACGATGCATCGCCGCAGCGTGCATGGCCGGATCGACGCCGCGCTCGCCCATCATCACTTCGATGGGGTCGCCGGGGATCAGATGGATGAGCGCGAATGCAAGGATCGTGATGCCGATAAACGTCGGAATCACCATGCCGATGCGGCGCAAGACAAAGCGGAACATGGTTCGTCCCTATGGTTTCGATGAGGGGAAAACGCAACCGGCGACGAGGGCTTGTGGCCCCGGCCGCCGGATCGTCCAGACCCGGTTTTCTACCGGGTTCGAGGAGCGTACTGCGTGAGGATTATTTAGCTTACTTCATGCTCACGCCGTCGAAGCGCGTATAGCCGAGCGGCTCGATCCGCATATCGACCACTTTCTTGCTGACCGGCTGATAGACGGTCGAGTGGGCGATCGGCGAGAACGGCAGCTGCTGCGCGAAAATCTGCTGCGCCTGCATGTAAGCCTTGGTGCGCGCGCCTTGATCGGACGTCACGCGGCCCTTCTGGATCAGGTCGTCGAACGGCTTGTAGCACCACTTCGAGAAGTTGTTGCCGTTGACCGCTTCGCAGCCGAGCAAGGTGCCGAGCCAGTTGTCCGGATCGCCGTTGTCGCCGGTCCAGCCGATCAGCATCGCGTCGTCTTCGCCCGCGTGCGCACGCTTGATGTACTCGCCCCATTCATACGTGACGATCTTCGCCTTCACGCCGATCTTGGCCCAGTCGGCCTGGATCATTTCCGCCATCAGGCGCGCGTTCGGGTTGTACGGACGTTGCACCGGCATTGCCCACAGGTTGATGTCGAAGCCGTTCGCGAAACCGGCCTTGGCGAGCAACGCCTTGGCCTTTTCCGGATCGTACGATGCCATCTTCAGGCTCTTGTCATACGACCATTGGGTCGGCGGCATCGGATTCGTCGCGGCCTGGCCTGCGCCCTGATACACGGAATCGATGATCGCCTTCTTGTTGATCGCCATGTCGAGCGCCTGACGCACTTCGAGCTTGTCCACCGGCTTGTGCGTCACGTTGTACGCCAGATAGCCGAGGTTGAAGCCCGGTTGCGACGGCATGTCGAGGCTGGTTTCCGCCTTCAGCGGCGCGATGTCCGCCGGACGCGGATAGCTCATCACCTGGCATTCGTCGCGCTTCATCTTCTGCACGCGCACGCCGGCGTCCGGCGTGATCGAGAAGATCAGCTTCGAGACCTTCACCGCGTTCGGCTTCCAGTAATCCGGATTGCCGTCGAAGCGGATCGTCGCGTCTTTCGTGTAGCTGCGGAAAATGAACGGGCCCGTGCCGACCGGGAACTGGTTGATGTCCGACGCCTTGCCGGCCTTCATCAACTGGTCGCCGTATTCGGCGGACAGCACCGACGCGTATTCCATCGCCAGATTCTGGATGAACGGCGCGTTGACTTCCTTCAGCGTGAACTTGACCGTGTACGGATCGACCTTTTCGACGCTGGTAATCAGCTTGTCGAGGCCCATGTCCGTGAAATACGGGAACTGCACCGGATACGCCTTGTGGAACGCCGAGTTCGGATCGAGCATGCGCTGGAACGTGAACACGACGTCGTCCGCGTTGAATTCGCGGGTCGGCTTGAAGAACGACGTGGTCTGGAACTTCACGCCGTGACGCAGATGGAACGTGTACGTCTTGCCGTCGGCGGATACATCCCACTTTTCGGCCAGACCCGGCTCGACCTTGGTGCCGCCGCGTTCGAATTCGACGAGGCGGTTATAGACGGTGAACGTGTTGGCCGTGAAGTCGGTGCCCGTCGTGTATTGGGCAGGATCGAAACCCGCGGGGCTGCCTTCTGAGCAGTAGACGAGCGTCTTGTTCGGGATCTCGGCGCGCGCGATGCTGGCGCCCGCCATCGATGCCGCTGCAGCGGCGACGAGCGTGGTGAAACGCGCGGCGCGCAACAGATTGTTTTGCTTCATGTTTCCTCCAGGTTCGGGACCGGCGTCAGCCGGCGTAGCGCGATATTACGCGAGCTTGGCTGGCGTCAACAAGCGGACGAAATTACGGGGTTGACGATCGGAAACATTACCCGCGTGGGGTCGTCGGCGCGGCGCCGGATGTGGGCAAAATGAAAGCACGGACGACATGACGCGTCAGCCGGCACAACGAAAAACGGGCCCTGACGCGAAGTCAGGGGCCGTCGATTCAAGCATTGTTCACGCTTTGACACGGTTGAGCGCGGATGCGCGCAACTGGACGAACTTAGGCGCCGAGGCGCTCGCAGATCGCCTTGCTCGCCGCCGACGCGTTCAGCGTGTAGAAGTGAATGCCTGGCACATCGGCCTCCACCAGACGCTGACACAGCGCCGTCACGACATCCAGCCCGAACGCGCGGATCGACTCGCGGTCGTCGCCGAAGCTTTCGAGACGACGCGCGATCCAGCGCGGCACTTCCGCGCCGCACATCTCCGAGAAACGCATCAGCTGCGAGAAGTTCGTAATCGGCATGATGCCGGGCACGATCGGCACATCGACGCCGAGGGCTTCTGCGCATCTTCGACGAAGCGGAAATACGCGTCCGCGTTGTAGAAGTATTGCGTGATCGCCGAATTGGCACCCGCTTTCACCTTGCGCGCGAAGTTCTCGAGATCGACACGCGGCGAACGCGATTGCGGATGATATTCCGGATAGCCCGCGACTTCGATCCAGAACCAGTCGCCGAACTCGGCGCGGATAAAGCTCACCAGTTCCGACGCGTAGCGCAACTCGCCGACTTCGCCCATGCCGGACGGCAAATCGCCGCGCAGCGCGACGATATGGCGGATGCCATGCGATTTGTACTCGTTGAGGATGGCCCGGAGGCTCTCTTTCGACGAGCCGATGCACGACAGATGCGGCGCCGCGGACAGCCCTTCCTTCGCCATCTCGACGACGGTATCGAGCGTGCCCTGTTGCGTCGAACCGCCCGCGCCGAACGTCACGGAGACGAACTTGGGCTTGAGCGGCAACAGCTGCGCGCGCGTGGCGCGCAGCTTTTCGACGCCTTCCTGCGTTTTCGGCGGGAAGAATTCGAATGAAAGTTCGATCGGTTTCATGTTTCAGTCAGATTGCTGATGCCGCGCATGACTACGCGAGATTGCGGTTGCCGAAGATCAGCGCCGACAGCAGCCACGACACGATGCTGTACAGGATCGAGCCGAAGAACGCCGACCAGAATCCCGAGACTTCGAAGCCCTTCAGCAGCGACGCGCACAACCAGAAGCACAGCGCGTTGACTACCAGAATGAAGAGTCCCAGCGTCAGGATCGTCACGGGCAAAGTCAGCAGAAGCAGCACCGGGCGCAGGATCGTATTGATCAGCCCGAGCACCACGGCCACGATCAGCGCGGTGCCGAAACTGCGGATGTGGATCGACGGAACGAGGTACGTGATGATGAGCAACGCAAGCGCGTTGATGAGCCAGGTCAGCAGCATGGTCATGTAAAGCTCCTTTCAGGCTGGGCGTCGGATTACGTATCGGGTTGAGTATCGGGTGACATGACGTCACGCAAATGATGACGTTCAGTGTGAGCAAGGCGGCGCATCGCGCCGCCTTGCTTCATCGAATCGTCAAACTTCGGCATCGCTGCCGCGACATCCGTCGCGGCCTGCTCGCGATGCTATCGCGATCAATAACGGTAGTGGTTCGGCTTGAACGGGCCGTTCTTGTCGACGCCGATGTAGCCGGCCTGATCGTCCGACAGCACGGTCAGATTCGCGCCGATGCGCGCCAGATGCAGGCGTGCAACCTTCTCGTCGAGTTGCTTCGGCAACACGTAGACCTTGTTCTCGTACTTGTTGCCTTCGGTGAACAGTTCGATCTGCGCGAGCGTCTGGTTCGTGAACGAGTTCGACATCACGAACGACGGGTGGCCCGTTGCGCAACCCAGGTTCACGAGGCGGCCTTCGGCCAGCAGGATCACGCGCTTGCCGTCCGGGAAAATGATGTGGTCGACTTGCGGCTTGATGTTGTCCCACTGGTACTGACGGGTCGATGCGACGTCGATTTCCGAGTCGAAGTGACCGATGTTGCAGACGATCGCGTTGTGGCGCATCGCCTTCATGTGATCGTGGCCGATCACATGGAAGTTGCCGGTTGCCGTCACGAAGATGTCGGCCTTGTCGGCGGCGTATTCCATCGTCACGACACGGTAGCCTTCCATCGCTGCCTGCAATGCGCAGATCGGATCGATTTCGGTGACCCACACGGTCGCGCCGAGGCCGCGCAGCGATTGCGCGCAGCCCTTGCCCACGTCGCCGTAACCGGCCACGACCGCGATCTTGCCGGCGATCATCACGTCGGTGGCGCGCTTGATGCCATCGACCAGCGACTCACGGCAGCCATACAGGTTGTCGAACTTCGACTTCGTCACCGAGTCGTTGACGTTGATGGCCGGGAACGGCAGACGGCCTTCCTTTTCCATCTGATACAGACGATGCACGCCGGTCGTGGTTTCTTCCGTCACGCCCTTGATGTGCTTGAGACGCGTCGAATACCACACCGGATCGTTGTCCAGATGCGCGGCGATCGACTTGTACAGTGCCACTTCTTCTTCGTTGGTCGGCTTCGAGATCACCGAACGGTCTTTTTCCGCCTTCGAGCCGAGAATCAGCAACAGCGTCGCGTCGCCGCCGTCATCGAGAATCATGTTGGCGAATTCGCCGTTCGGCCATTCGAAAATGCGGTGCGAGTATTCCCAGTATTCGTCGAGCGATTCGCCCTTGTACGCGAACACCGGCACGCCGCCTTGCGCGATCGCGGCCGCAGCGTGATCCTGCGTCGAGAAAATATTGCACGATGCCCAACGGACGTCGGCGCCGAGCGCGGTCAGCGTCTCGATCAGCACGCCAGTCTGGATCGTCATGTGCAGCGAGCCGGCGACGCGTGCGCCTTTCAGCGGCTGTTGCGCCTTGTACTCGTCGCGGGTCTGCATCAGACCCGGCATTTCCGTCTCGGCGATGGTGAGTTCTTTGCGACCCCACGAAGCCAGCGACATGTCGGCAACGATGAAATCCTGGGAATCTGTGGAATTGACTGCGGCGTTCATCACGCACTCCTTTCTAAGAATTGACTAGAAATTTGACGTGAGCGCCGTTCAATGCGGTGGATGAGAGCGCGTCGCGCATCAAACCGTCCGATAGAAAGCTTCCGAGCCTGGCAGGCCGCTCGCGAATACAGATTCGCGGGTCCCGTCGCAACGCTCCTCGGAAGCGAACCAGGATTGTAGCAAATCGGGATAGCGAGGGGCGCGGATTCCCCCGCTCCGGCGAGGGTCGCGTGTTTGCGTGTATTACGCGAGAACCTGCAAGCCGCGCACGGTGGCGACGGCGTTCAATGCGGTGTCCACGAAATGTCGCGACAGACGGAAAGCTTCGTCGGTATCGGCTTCGTCGCGCGGCTGCATGCCCATTTCGATGCGGAAATACCGTTCGGCGTGAATGCCGTGGTGGTAGTGCATCCGCACGCGCTTACCGTCGATCAGACGCCGGTTGCCGAACGCCTTCAGCAATGCCCACGAAAACGCGCCGTCCTCGCCGCCGTTGCGGCGGAAAAACGCATCGTCGGGAAAGCCGCCGAACAGCACGAACACCGGTCGGCGGATCACAAGGCCGCTCGGCACGGTATTGCTGAGCACGGCCGCGTGTCGCGCGAAATCCGGATGCGAGACGATTTCGGCGGGAAAACCGGCAAACTCGACGTCGAGCCGGATCGACGCTTCATGCGGATGGTCCGACAGATACGCACAGGCGGCCGCCAGCGCGCCGTGCAGATAGTCGTCGTCGGCATCCATAAACGCGATCAGCGCCTCGCTTGCGTGCAGCGCCGCCCAGTTGCGGGCGCGCGCCGCGCCGCCGTTCGCGGGCATCGTCAGTACGAGGATACGGGCGTCGCGGCGCGCATACGCGTGCGCGAGATCTAGCGACGCGTCGGTCGAACCGTCATCGACGACGATGATCTGCGCGGCTTCCGGTTGCGCAATGCAGCTGTCGAGCGTGCGCGCGAGCGTCGCCTCGGCGTTGTAACAGGGAACGATGACGGAAACAGACGAAGTGGACGAAGCGGTGGACATGGGCGATCGGCGGTGCGCGAACGCGCGCGCAAGGAGAAAAGCCGTCGATCATAAGACGCCGGCACCGGCGCCGATCTTGAAAACGGGCTAGACCGGGAGCCAGCCGAGCATCGGCGCGAGCAGCACCATCACGACGCCCGCGATCATCATCGTCAGACTGGCGACGACGCCTTCCTCGCTACCGAGTTCGCGTGCTTTCGCGGTGCCGACGCCATGCGCCGCCGCGCCGAACAG
This sequence comes from Paraburkholderia sp., assembly GCF_028283785.1. Classification (GTDB taxonomy): domain Bacteria; phylum Pseudomonadota; class Gammaproteobacteria; order Burkholderiales; family Burkholderiaceae; genus Paraburkholderia. The sequence continues at coordinate 81,293 of NZ_JAPWKB010000012.1, forward strand.
CGCGCCGCGCGCGAGCCGCGTGCGCAGCGGCACGATACCGAGCACCAGTTCGCCGAACAGCATGCCGCAAACGCCGGTCGCGATCACGAACAACGCGGTCAGGTCTTTCGGCGCGTGAATCCTGTCCGACACGGCCAGCGCGAACGGCGTCGAAACCGAGCGGGTCATCAGGCTGCGCTGCAATTCCGGCGACAGATGCAGCAGTTTCGCCAGCGCGAGCGATCCGCCGATGCCGACGACAATCCCGACCGTCACGCCGACCGCCAGCGAAATCCAGTGCTGCCGGAGCAACGCGCGATATTCGTAGATCGGCACGGCGAACGCGACGGTCGCGGGGCCGAGCAGCCACATCAGCCAGCGCGTGTCCTGAAAGTAGACCGGATAGGGAATGTGCGCGACGACCACGATTGCGGCCAGCACGGCCGGCACGGCGACGAGCGGCGTCAGCCACGGCGACTTGAAGCGCGCGTAGAGCCGCTTCGACGCGAAATACAGGGCGATGGTCAGAACCAGGCAGGTCGCCGCGATCAGCTTCGACGCGTCGTCGGCGAAGAGTGCGGTGTAGAGCGCGTTCACGGCGGTTTCCTTCAACGGTCGGTCAGCAGACAATCAGGCGCGATCGGACGCGTTCGTACGCTCAAACCCGCAGCGCCGCACGCGCGATCGTCACGCGGCGCAATGCCAGCCGCCGTTCGAGCCGGGCAGCCTGTTCGACCGCCACCGCGACGGCCACCATCACCATCAGCGTGCCCGCGATCACCACCAGCGCGAGCCGCCAGCCGTCCTCGCGGAACAGGCCGCCGTATTGAACCACCGCGACAGCCGCCGGAATAAAGAACAGCAGCATGTCCGAGAGCATCCAGTCGGCGCCGGCCTTGATCCAGCGTGTCGTCACGCCGCCGCAAAACAGCGCGGCCAGCAATGCGATCAGTCCGATCACGCCGCCAGGCACCGGCAAGCCGAAACGACGCACGATGAAATCCGCCGCGACCCAGATCGCGCAGAGCGCCGCGCTTTGAATCGCGATTCGCGCAAACCGGAACGCCTGCATCGCGCCGCGGGTGTTTCGAGCGGTCGCAAAACGGGACAAAAGGCGCGAACTCATGGCGATTCCTAAGTGACTTTTTCTGTGAAAATCAGTATAGGTTGCGGTGCACCATAAATATAATGACTTACAATCATCAAAACCATTCCAACTTGGAATTCTGGAGCGTGAGGCCGTGGAACTCCGAGCATTGCGGTATTTCGTCGAGGTCGTGCGCCAGCAGAGCTTTACCGTGGCCGCCGAGCAGATGTACGTCACGCAGCCCACTATCAGCAAGATGGTGAAGTCGCTGGAAGACGAGGTCGGGTCGCCGTTATTGCTACGCGATGGTCGCCAGATGGTACTGACCGATGCCGGACGCATCGTCTATCAGCGCGGTCAGGATGTGCTGGCCGCCCACGCGCAACTTCAGGCCGAACTGAACGATCTCGACACGCTGGGTCGCGGCGAATTGACGATCGGCATTCCGCCGATGGGCGGCTCGCTATTCACGCCCGCCATTGCCGCATTCCGCAAGCGTTATCCGAAAATCGATCTCAAGCTGTTCGAGCAAGGTTCGCGCGCCATCGAAGCCGCGTTGATCGCAGGTGAACTGGAACTGGGCGGCGTCCTGCAATCCGTCGATCAGGAACATATCGACGTGCTGCCGATGACACGCCATCTATTGTGGCTCGTCGCGCCGCACGGTTCGCGTTGGGACGACATGACCCATGTGCCGCTTTCCGATCTGGCCGGCGAGCCGTTCGTGTTCTACGGCGAAAGTCTTGCTCTTAACGACGTCGTGCTGAACGCGTGCCGCGCGGCCGGTTTTGCGCCGGCTATCGTGGGGCGAAGCGGACATTGGGACTTCATGGCCGCGCTCGTTCAGGCGGGCGTCGGCATTGCGTTGCTGCCTGCACCTTATTGCCGTCGTCTGGACGATGCGCAGTTCACCTGCCGCCCGGTCGTCGAACCTGAGATTCCATGGGAAATGGCCATTGGCTGGCGCCGCAACGGCTACCTGTCGCATGCGGCGCGCGCGTGGCTCAACGTCGCGCGTGAAACGCTGCCCGCCCATCGCGACGATTTCATGCACTGGCCGGGTGTGGGCGGGAGCGTGGCGGGCGCGGGAGCGGCTGAATAACAACGTAACAGCGGCGCTCCCAGCGGCGGTCTTATTGCTGAACGGCGACGAACTCGATGCGCCGGTTCGCGAAGCGACCGCTCCCGGTGGCGTTGTCGGCCACCGGATGCGTGGCGCCATACCCTTGCGCGCGCAGTGACGCGGCCGGTACACCCGACGCAACCAGGAACGCCCGCACCGACTGCGCGCGCTTCTTCGACAGTTGCAGATTGGCCTGCGTCCCGCCGACATTGTCCGAGTAACCCGCCACTTCGAACTCGGCGACCTTGCCGTGCCCGGCGCAAGCGCTCAGCACCGCAGCCGACCGGCGCAGATCGTCCGCCGCCGATGCCGGAACGACCGTGCTCGCGCTCGCGAAGTTGATGACTTGCAGGTTCAGCACCTTCGCGATATCCGCTGTGGCGCACGGATCATTTGCGGTATGCAGGCGCTCGATCGCTTCGCGGAACGATTGCGTTGCGCTGGCAACGGCCTGATCCGCGTTGAACGCGCCGATCTGGTACGACGCCCCGAACAGCGATTTCAGCCGCTCCAGCCAGCCGAGCTTCGCATTTGCGGCCGTGCCGCCCAATTCCACCCGCGCGCCATCGACCTTCACTTCCGCGCCGGGCAACGCCATCAGCGGCAACAGCGTCCCGAGATGCGCGAGCCAGCCGGCGGGACGCGTGGCAGGGTCGACCGTGACGTTCGCGGTAAAGCCGCTCGCGCCGAACTGTCGGGTCAACGCGTCGAGCAACTGCGTCTTTTCGGCTTCGGTGCCGACCGTCGCCGACAGTGCCGGTTTAGCTGCGGGGTCAACCGTGAAGGTCAGCGTGCTGTCCACCGTGGGGGCGGCTTCGGCCGCTGGCCCGGATGCGGCGTCGCTGGCGATCACGCCGGATGCCGCGGCCACGACGGCGTCGCTCGCTGCGTTCGTGCCGATCGCACCACTCGCCTCACCCGCTGCGGCCGATGCCGGACGAAGTGCCGCTGCATCGACGTCGGCGCCAGCGTGGGCGTCTCGCTGCGTCGCCGTGTTGCAGCCGCGCAGGCACAGAAACGCCAGCACGGCGGCGATCGCCGCGAGCAACCACCACCACCGCTTATGCGAGCGACGGTGCTCGCGCACCACCGCGCCGTCCGGCACCTGCACCGACGCATGCGCCGCGTGATCGGCAGAATCGAGCGGTGCGGCAGCGGGCGGCGTCGGATGTTCGATATGAGCGGAAACGGCTTTCAGTTGCGGCAGGATTGCGCTGGTGAACACGCTGACGCCGCCCAGCCCCAATGCCGACAGCAAACCATCGTTCAGGAACGGGCCGATCAGCGGCAACTGATGACCCAGCAAAGTGGGCAACTGCCCGACATTGCCGCGACCTTCGACGAAGTGGCGCTTCAGCACGCCGAACAGCGTCGCGCCGACAATGCCCGTCAGCGCGTGCGACGCATGCATCGGCGCGCCGACCTGCGTGGACAGCACGTCGCTCAGACCGTCGATGCGACGCTCGACCGTGCGTTCCAGCAACTGACGTCCGACGGTTTCGAGCTGGTTCATGCCTGCGGTCGTGCCGAGCAGCAACGACAACTGCTCGCCGATATGCGCGTTCACTTCCGGCGATAACAGGGTTGCGAACAGCGACCGCGCGCCTTCGAGTGTCGCGCCCTTGTGCATCAACGCGGCGACGAGCGCCGGCGCGGCACTGGACGTGAGATTGCGGACGACGTCGGACGGCAGGCCGAAACGGCTCGCCAGTTGCATCACCACACTGTCCGGCATCGCGGACCGGATCAGTTGAATGACATTGATACTCATCGGCTCGCTTCCTCGATTTTTTATGCACGTCACCTTGACGCGTCATTTCGCGGGCCGATTATAGAGTCCGGAAAATCTCAAAAACGAAAGCCGAAATATAATGACAAAAACAGGCGATATTCCTATTAAATCCGATCTTTATTTATCCGATTTTAAGAACTTCAGCACTGACAAAACATCCCGGAAAACACCGCCCATCTTGCGTTCGTGGCAAAACAATCAATACTCGCCACCATTCGATCCACACATACACAACGACACAAATTAACACGCACGATAAATCCATAAAAATAATAAAAACTCACGCACGACAGCATAAATATCCACCATGCCGTCGTGCACCCTTTAATTCGTTTAGGTGAAAATTCGTTGCGGCAATTACGCCGCCGCGCTCAACGCCGACGTCGCGGCGTCCGGGGCGCGCTCCGTGCCACGTCGCGCCGCCGCGATGAACTCCGCCGCGCGCTCGCCGATCATCACCGTCGGCGCATTCGTGTTGCCGCCGATCAACGTCGGCATCACCGATGCATCGACCACCCGCAAACCCGTTACGCCGCGCACCCGCAAATGCGAATCCACCACGGCGTCGGCATCGCTGCCCATCCGGCAGGTGCCGACCGGGTGATAGATCGTGTCGGCATGGGCGGCAATCGTCGCGCGCAATTCGGCGTCGCTCTGACCGGCATGCGTGTATAGCTCGCGCCCGCCGTGAATTGCCAGCGGACGCGCATCGAGAATTCGCCGCCCGATATGCGCGCCGTCCACCAGCAGATCGAGATCGCGCGGATCGCTGAAAAAGCGCGGGTCGATCAGCGGTGCGTCGCGCGCATCGCCGCTCGCGAGCGTAACCGTGCCGCGACTATGCGGACGCAGCACGCACACATGCAGCGAGTAGCCGTGACCCCAGTGCATACGACGGTTGTGATCGTCGACGATCGCCGCGCAGAAATGCAATTGCAGATCGGGCCGGTCGAGCGTCGGACGGCTTTTCAGAAACCCGCCCGCCTCGGCCACGTTGCTCGACAGCATCCCGCGTCCGTGGCGGGAATACGTGATCCATTGCGGCGCCATCCGCGCAATGCCGCGCAGCGAAAAGCCGGTCGGCTCGATCGACCGGACGCGCTTGTTGATCGTGAAATCGACGTGATCGATCAGATTCCGACCCACGTGCGGCGCGTCGTGGACCACCGCCACGCCGAGCGCCTGCAATTGCGCGGCCGGTCCGACGCCCGAGCACATCAGCAACTGCGGCGAGTTGAACGCGCCCGCCGCGACGATCACTTCGGCACGCGCTTCGAGCGTTTCCACGCGCCCGCCACGCACGATCTCGACGCCGCTCGCGCGCTTGCCGTCGAACGTGATGCGCAGCACCGTGGCATTCGCGATCGTCTGCAGGTTCGCGCGCGGTTGCCCGTAAACATAGGCTCGCGCCACGCTGCAACGCTGTCCGTCGCGTTGCGTCACCTGATAGAAACCGACGCCTTCCTGATCGACGCCATTGAAATCCGGATTCAGCCGATGCCCGGCTTCGACCGCCGCTTGCACGAAGCGATGCGAAAACGGGTTCTGAAAGCGCAGATCGGACACTGTCAACGGACCGTCGTCGCCGTGCCACGCGTCGGCGCCGCGCTGGTTGCCTTCGGCGCGGCGGAAATACGGCAGCACGTCCGACCACGACCAGCCGTCGCAACCGAGCGCCGACCATTCGTCGTAGTCGAGCGGATGACCGCGCGTGTAGATCATCGCGTTGATCGCGCTCGATCCACCGACGCCGCGCCCGCGCGGCTGATAACCGCGTCGTCCGGCGAGGCCCGGTTGCGGCACGGTTTCGTATCCGTAGTTGGTTTTCAGTTTGAACGGCACCGCGACCGCGACGCCGACCGGCATATTGACGACCGGATTGCGTTCCGTGTGCGGACCGGCTTCGATCAACGCGATGGTCGCGTCGGGGCACGTGTCCGCGAGACGGCCGGCCAGCGAGCAGCCGCCCGATCCTGCGCCTACGATGATGTAATCGTATTGCATGCGCTCCTCCATTTTTCGGGCCGCGCGATGATGCGACGTGGCGGTCCGTGTCTCCAGTGCACACTTGTCTACGTGTGTTTATCGGGCATTGTAGGGACGCTTGCAACGACGCGCCGGGTTGATGCCAGAGCGAATCCTCTAAACGGAACAGCCGCCGCGACCCTATGATGAAAGGCGCTGCCGCGCGTTTGAGACAGCGGTTCGCGCCGTTTTCCGATCGCTTTCCGGTAATTTGCAGAACAGTTCAAACACGCTGCGCTGCGGCATATCCGGCAGTGTCGCCGGATCCGGCAACGGCTTGAAACGGCAGTACGGAATCGACCGCAGCACCGACGCACCTCGACATGCAAACCAGCGGCACCGGCATCGACCGGTGAACGGAGACAGCACGATGGAACGGCACGGCCCCGGCCCTACGCATGACGTGACCAATCAGGTTCCGCCGCTCGCGGACTACAACTTCTTTGCCTGCGATCCGGCATTGAACGCCGCCGTCGATCGCGACGGTGCAGGCTGGCATCGCGATGCGCTGGACCGTCACGGGGCGGCACTCGGCACGCCCGAGATCCTCGCACTCGCCGATCTCGCCAACCGTCACACGCCCGAACTCTTCACGTTCAGCCCGCGCGGCGAACGCATCGATGCGCTCGCGTTTCATCCTTCGTGGCACGCGCTGCTTGGGTTGTTGCGCGGCGAAGGCCTGCACGCGTTGCCGTTCGCCGAACCGCGCGCGGGCGCGATGGCCGCGCGCTGCGCCGGCTACTTCCTGCACGCGCAACTCGAATCCGGCTCGCTGTGTCCGCTGACGATGACCTTCGCCAGCATCCCCGTGCTGCAACGCGAACCCGCGCTGTTCGACACGTTGCGCGACAAGCTCTACACGCGCGAGCACGATCCGCGCGACATACCGCTCGCCGATAAACGCTCGATGATGATCGGTATGGGCATGACCGAAAAACAGGGCGGCTCCGACGTGCGCAGCAACCAGACCCGCGCATACGCGACGTCCGGCGCGGGACGCGGCGCCGGCTACGCGCTGGTCGGCCACAAATGGTTCTTCTCCGCGCCGCAATGCGACGCGCATCTGGTGCTCGCACGCACCGACGATCAGGCCGGACTGTCCTGCTTTTACGTGCCGCGCTTCGCGCCCGACGGCAGCAAGAACGCCGTGCAGATTCAACGTCTGAAGGACAAGCTCGGCAACAGGTCGAACGCGAGCAGCGAAGTGGAGTTTCACGATGCGTTCGGCGTGATGATCGGCGACGAAGGGCGCGGCGTGCCGACCATCATCGAAATGGCGAACTACACGCGGCTCGATTGCGTGATCGGCAGCGCCGCGCTGATGCGCGCGGCACTCGTCCAGGCCATCCACCACGCGCGGCATCGCAGTGCGTTCGGCCGGCATCTCGCGGATCAACCGTTGATGCGCAACGTGCTCGCCGATCTCGCGCTCGAATCCGAAGCCGCGACCGTGCTGTTTATGCGCCTCGCGGCCGCGTTCGACGCGTCGTCGATGTCGGAGGCGTCGCCGGTCGAACGCGCGTGGCGGCGCATCGTCACGCCCGCCGCGAAATATTGGGTCTGCAAACGCACGCTCGAATTCACCGGCGAAGCGATGGAAGTGTGGGGCGGCAACGGTTACGTCGAAGAAGGTCCGATGGCGCGTTTCTATCGCGAAGCGCCGGTCAATTCGATCTGGGAAGGGTCGGGAAACGTGATGTGCCTCGACGTGTTGCGCGCGATGGAACGCGAGCCCGACGCCGCGCATGCGCTGTTCGACGCGTGGCGCGCCGACGCGCATGCGTCGCCGGTATTGGGCGCGGCGTTGCAGCGTCTCGCCGCGACCCTCGCCGAACCGGCCGAAATCCGCGAAGCATCGGCGCGGCGGATCGCGCAGCAGATTGTGCTGATCGCGCAGGCGTCGCTGCTGGTGCGGCATGCGCCGTCGGCGGTGGCCGATGCGTTTATCGCGACGCGACTCGGCGCGACGGCCGATCAGACCGGTCGCGTGTACGGCACCTTGCCCGCGACGGTCGATCACAAGGCGATCGTCGATCGCGCATTTATCCACTAAAAGAACCACGCCGGACCGCGAGCGGCGCGCCACGATGCGCGTCGCCGATACAACACCTAGAAAAACTCAGGGAGCATCGTGAGAAACAATATGTCCGGGATTGCCGCGCTCGACGCGTTGTTGAGCGAACAGCGGCACGCGTATCTGCGTGCGCCGTTTCCGTCGTGGGACGAACGCGCGCTGCATCTGAAGGCGCTTCGAAAGGTGTTGCTCGACAATCGCGACGCCCTCGCCGACGCGATGAGCGCCGACTTCGGCAATCGCGCGAAAGAAGAAGTGCTGCTCGCCGAATTCCTGCTGATCAAGGAAGAGATCGACGCCGCGCTGCGTCACGGCCGGCGCTGGATGAAGCCGCAACGCCGCAGCACCAACAAATGGCTGATGCCCGCGCGCGCGAAGGTCGTGCCGCAACCGCTCGGCGTGATCGGCATCATCGTGCCGTGGAACTACCCCGTTCTGCTCGCCGCCGGACCGCTGATCAGCGCGCTGACGGCGGGCAATCGCGCGATCGTCAAGATGTCGGAACTGACGCCGCGCACGTCCGCGCTGTTCGAGCAACTGATTGCGCAGACGTTCGCGCGCGATCACGTCGCGGTCGTCAACGGCGACGCTGCGCTGGCCGCCGCGTTCAGCGCGCAGCCGTTCGACCATCTGCTGTTTACCGGTTCGACGAAAGTCGGACACGAGGTGATGCGCGCCGCCGCGGACAACCTGACGCCGGTGACGCTGGAACTCGGCGGCAAATCGCCGGCCATCGTCACGCCGGGCGCGCGCTTCGACAACGCGGTCGACAACATCGTCGCGGGCAAGACCCTGAACGCGGGGCAAACCTGCGTCGCGCCGGATTACGTGCTGGTGCCGCGCGGCCGCGAGCAGGCGTTCATCGACCGCGCGCGCGTGAAAATGGCGAAGATGTATCCGGATCTGGTGCGCAATCGCGATTACACGTCGATCATCTCCGACCGTCACTACGCGCGGCTTCAGCGTCTGGCCGACGAAGCGCAACTCGAAGGCGCGCAGCTTCACCTGCTCGCCGACACACCCGGCGACGCCGCCGCGCGGCGCTTTCCGTTGATCGCCGTGACCGGTGCGCCCGATCCGGGCGCGCTGATGCAGGAAGAAATTTTCGGGCCGCTGCTGCCGCTCGTGCCGTACGACACGCTCGACGAAGCGATCGCCTACGTGAACGCGCGGCCGCGTCCGCTGGCGCTCTATCTTTACGCGGAAGATGCGAACACGATCCGGCGCGTCGAGCGCGAAACCATCGCGGGCGGGATGGCAGTCAACGAAACGCTGATGCATCTGGCGTGCGAAAGCCTGCCGTTCGGCGGTGTCGGCGCGAGTGGCATGGGTGCGTATCACGGCTACGAAGGCTTCGTGACGTTCTCGAAGATGAAACCGGTGTTGACGCAGACGCGCTGGAACACGCGCGGCTGGATTTCGCCGCCGTACGGCAAGCGCGTGAATGCGCTGCTGAAATTGATGATGCGGTAACGCGGCTTTTTTGCGCGGGCACGGGCGCGGGCGCGTTTGCGCAAGCGCTTACGGCCAGCGCTTTCCGCCGTTCTTGCCCGGGCCGGACGGCGGATCGATGGTTTCGGTGGCCTCGACGTCCTGCACGTCGTTCGCGTTGGGCATCGACGGCGGTTCGACCTCGTCCGCGCCGCTTTCCAGCCGGTGCAGCCACGCCAGCAATTCCGCGATAGCCTGGTACAACTGCGGCGGAATCCGCGAATCGAGATCGACCTGCATCAGCAGCGACACCATTTCCGGTGCTTCGTGCACGTAGAGTCCGGTTTCCTTCGCGCGCTGGATGATCATCTCCGCGACCATCCCGTAGCCCTTGGCGACCACGCGCGGCGCGGAATCGCCGCTTTGCGCGTCGTAGACGAGCGCAGCCGCGCTCTTGCGATTCGGGCGACGCATCTCAGATGTCCCAGTCGTAGTCGTCGGTGAGCGGCGTGTTGCTGCGGTCGACGCGCCCCGGTCCGCGCGACTTGCTGCCCGCCGGACCATGAGCGGTGTTGGTGTGGTTGGGGTTGGCGTGGCCGCTGCCCGCACTGCCATTGCCGGCGCTGTGCGCATGCGTGCTCGCGGCAGCCGCGCCCATCGCCGCTGCATCGGCATCGGCCGAGCGTGCGGCATACGCCGACGCGGCCGCATGTGCCGCCGCTGCGCCGCCCGGCGTCATCGCCTCGCGTCCGCCGAATTCGCGGATCGACAGCGCGCTCAGTTCGATGCCGGCTGCGGCGAGCCGTTGCCTGAACGTGTCGCTTTGTCCGGCGAGCCGCGCCGCGCCGCCCGGACTGGCCAGCACGCGCGCCATCAGACGGGTGCCGGTCAGCGTCAGATCGACATCGACCGTGCCCAGCGACGGCAGCGACAAGGTCAGCCGCGTGCGCCACGGATAATCGTCCTCCGCATCCGCGCCGCCGCCGCTGCGGTCCCATTCGTCGCCTTCCTGCTGGACCGTCCAGTCGAGCTTTGCGCCCGGCCACGGTTCGCCGGTCCAGCGAAACTGGCCGGTCGCGAGCATGTCGAGCTGCTGGCGCACCAGCGGCATGGTCGCCGGATGCACCGACGCCGCCATCGATTGCGATGCATTCGCGTTGCCCGCCGCCGAACCGTCGTCGAAAGCGGAACCGGGTGCGTGCGACAGCGCGCGAACGTGGACATTCGGCAGATCGGGCGCGGCGTGCGCCAATCCTTCGGCCAGCACCGCGCGTAATCCGTCGAACGACTGGACGTTCAGCGCCATTTTCACGAAGTTGCTGCCGTTCAGCGGACCGCTTTGCGCCGCGTTGCCGCCCGCGCCAGTGGCGCTAGCCATGACCGGCGATGCGCCGTGCATGGCGGCCGACGCCGGATCGCCGTCGCCCGACCAGTCGAGCGGCAACTGGGTGGCATTCGCGAGCAGACGGTTTTGCGGCTCGCTCGCCAGATCGACGGGCGAGCGTTGGCCCGACAGCCATTGCGCGAGGTGGGATTCGTAGAAAAGACCGCTATCGGCGACCGTGCGTTCGAGCGCGGCGGCAAGCTGCGCGACCGGAACATGCGTCGCGCCGACGCTGGCGGTGCCGGTCGTGGCGGTGCTGGACGACGTAGCGGGGTCGCTGCCGAGCGGATCGAACAGCGGCAATGCGCCGACTTCGACGTCGATGCCGGGTGCGGCCGGCCAGATCGGCAACTGGCCGACCACGGCCGGCGTGGCTCCGCCGCCCGACGATGCGATTGCGTTCAGCGTCAACGCCACCGCCGACAACGCAGTCTGCGCGGACGCTTGGGGCGCCGCGGCGACCGCGGGTGGCGGGGTCACGAGCGGCTGTTCGAGGCCGAGCGTCGAAGCGCCCGCCTGCGACGTGGTCGCCCTGCCCGGCGTAATGTTGAGCAGGCTGTCGACCCGGTTCGCGAGCAGCGAAGCGAGTGCCGTGTCGATTCCGTTCATGCCGGGTTCCTGATATCAAACGTGCGGCTGCGCACGGCGTTCACAGCCTGTCCATACTCAGCGCGCGCCGTACAGCTCCTTGATTACCCGCGCCGGGCGGCCGGCAAACAGCGCCGACAGATTGGCCAGCCTCGGGTTCGCCAGATCCCGGATGGCGGCGTCGTCTGCCAGAATCCGGCAGACCAGATCGTATTTTCGTGAGCGCTCGCTCTCATCGAGCGCCACGTCCAGCTCTGCCTCCTTCAGCAGGTCGACCTCGTGCCGGTACTCTTCCTGCAAGTGCACCAGGTCATTCCACAGGGAGCGGCGTGCTGCCATCAGCATGCGGCCTGAAATCGCTGCGATCGCCTCGTATCGGGCGAAATAGTCTGCGTTCGGGTTCATCTCGTGCTTTTACGCGGAGGGCTGGGCCGCCATCCGTGCGATCTCCGGGGCAATCCCGAGCCAGGCTTCTTCGAGGGTGGCCAACAAGCCGTCCACTTCGATCAGCATGGCTTCGTTTTGCTTCGCGTTGGCTTCGAGAAGCCGCCGCGCCATATAGTCGTATAGTGAGTCCAGCCGGATTGCAATCTCACCACCCGCTTCCTTGTTCACCGCCTGACGCAGGCCCTGCTCGACGATCTGGATCGCCTTGCCGATGGCCTCTCCACGACCCGCTACGTTGCCGGTCTGAACGTGCATCCGTGCTTGTGCCACGGCGCGACGCGCGCCCTGGTACAGCATCTCGATCAGACGATGCGGACTTGCGCCCATCACCCCCGTCTCAACGCCGACGCGTGCGTACGCATTGGCTCCAGACTGTCCTGGGGAAAACATCGGCGCTCCTCCTGTCTTGCAACTTGCGGTTGATCACTTTCGGCCATGCGAACCCGAAAACGTCGGTTCGCAATTTGCCTGGTAAGTGGTTATCGGAAAGACAGCGAAAAAGCTTTAGGCCATCGTGGCGGACGTTAAGAGATTATTTACCGTCTGGCTCGACCTGCGCGGTAGGCGTGCGGGCTGCAAACGCACCGGAACGGTGCGCTCGACCGCCTTCGCCGTTCGCATTCAGACCGAAATCTGCATGATGTCGTTGTAAGCCGACACCAGCTTGTTGCGAACCTGCAAACCGAACTGGAATCCGACGTTCGCTTTCTGCATGTCGACCATCACATCGTTCAGCGACACGTTCGACGAACCCACTTCGAACGCCTGCGCTTCGCCGACCGCGTGTTGCTGATCGCCGCTGATCTTGTCGATCGATGCCTTCAGCGCCGACGCGAATCCGCCAGCCGACGCGGCGCTCGAATCATTAGTGACCGATGCGCTGCCACCGGCAGCCTGGGCCGCCATCGTTTGCATCTGTTGCAGGGCTGATGCGAGCGGGTTCACGGGGGATGTCATATTTACTCCGTTGATCAGAAAATCCGGCACGACGAGGCGCACCGATCTGAACGAAAGCATAGCAGCGGGCCTTTTTCGAAAGCCGTGAAAGTAGGGGGAAAACCCGGCTCTATTCGGGCGATCGGGTTGCGGCGTGCTCCGGATAATTCATCCTCATGAAAGTCTCTGTCCCTGCGTGGCTTCCGATTCTCCGGAACACGTCTAGCGACAGGACCCCAGGCATCCCGGAGATACCCGACGCATGGATTCGTCAGCCAACTCTTTGATTAACCCCGACGCCCGCATGGGCCTGGCCGGAGCAACGGCAGGCGCCGGCGCGACCGGCCAGCCTGAGCTGTCCGGCGCAGGCGTCGGCGGTAACTTCTCGCAGCGCCTGTCGGGCCTCGCGCAAATGCGCGGCAACCCGCGCGCACCGCTGATCTTCGCAGTCGCCGTCCTCGTGGCGGTGGTCGCGGGCCTGATCCTGTGGTCGCGGCAACCTGATTACAAGGTGCTGTACAGCAACCTGTCGGATCAGGACGGCGGCACGATCGTCACCGCGCTGCAGGCCGCGAACATTCCGTACAAACTGTCGGATGGCGGTGGCGCGATCCTCGTGCCGTCGGAACAGGTTCACGAAACCCGTCTGCGGCTGGCCTCGCAAGGTCTGCCGAAGTCCGGTTCGGTCGGTTTCGAACTGATGGACAACCAGAAGTTCGGGATTAGCCAGTTCGCCGAACAGGTTAACTATCAGCGCGCACTCGAAGGCGAGCTGGAAAAGACCATCCAGTCGATTTCCGCCGTGCGCACCGCGCGCGTCCATCTGGCGATTCCGAAGCCGTCCGTGTTCGTCCGCGAACGCGAAGCGCCGTCGGCGTCGGTGATGCTCAATATGTATCCGGGCCGCGTACTCGACGAAGGCCAGGTCGCGGCGATTTCGCGGATGGTGGCGTCGGCGGTGCCGGACATGCCCGCTTCGGGCGTAACGATCGTCGATCAGGACGGCAACCTGCTGACGCAGCAGAACTCCGGCGCCGGGCTGGACGCGACGCAGCTGAAGTATCGCCAGCAGATCGAACGCAATACGCAAAAGCGCATCGACGCGATCCTCGCACCGCTGTTCGGCGCAGGTAACGCGCATTCGCAGGTCAGCGCCGATATCGATTTCTCGCGCACCGAGCAGACCGCCGAAAGCTACGGTCCGAACGCCAACCCGCAACAGGCCGCGATCCGCAGCCAGCAGACCAGCACCGCGACCGAAACGGGTCAAAGCAGCGTCGGCGGTGTGCCGGGCGCGCTGTCGAACCAGCCGCCGCAACCCGCGTCCGCGCCGATCAACGCGCCCAACGGTGCAAGCGGTGCCGCGCCGACCACGCCGGTCAGCGACCGCAAGGACGCCACGACCAACTACGAACTCGACAAGACCGTCCGTCATTACGAGTTGCCGCAAGGTGGCATCAAGCGCCTGAGCGTGGCCGTGGTGGTGAATTACATGCGCACCGTCGATGCCAAGGGCAAGGTCACGATGCAGCCGGTTCCCGCCGACAAGCTGACGCAGGTCAACCAGCTGGTGAAGGACGCGATGGGCTACGACGAGCGCCGCGGCGACTCGGTCAACGTGGTCAACAGCGCGTTCACCACCGACATCGACCCGAACGCGGACGTGCCGTGGTGGCGTACGCCGGACATGATCGCGATGGCCAAGCAGGTGGCCACGTATATCGGTATCGGTATCGTCGCGCTGATCCTGTATCTGATGATGGTGAAGCCGGCCCTGCGTCGCGCTTTCCCGCCGCCGCCGGAAGCAGTCCCCGCGGTCGCATCGTCGGACGAACCGATCCTGCTCGACGGCATTCCGGATTCGGAACGCATCGGTGGCGTGGGCGGCGCAGAAGGCGCAGCCGCGCTGGAAGGTCCTGGCGGTACGGATCTGCTGACGTTCGAGAACGAAAAGCACAAGTTTGAGAAGAACCTGGAATTCGCTCGCACCATCGCGCGCCAGGATCCGAAGGTAGTAGCAACTGTCGTCAAGAATTGGGTGAGCGATGAGCGCTGAAGGCGTAATGAAGAGCGCACTCCTGCTGATGTCGATCGGCGAGGAAGAAGCGGCGCAGGTGTTTAAGTTCCTCGGACCGCGCGAAGTGCAGAAGATCGGCGTCGCGATGGCTGCGATGAAGAACGTGACGCGCGAAGAGATCGACGCGGTGTTGCAGGAGTTCGTCAGGGAAGCCGAACGCCATACGGGTCTGTCGCTGGATTCGGGCGAGTACGTCCGCTCGGTGCTGACCAAGGCGCTCGGCGACGACAAGGCCGGTGTGATCATCGACCGGATTCTGCAAGGCAGCGATACCAGCGGTATCGAAGGCCTGAAGTGGATGGATTCGCCGGCGGTCGCGGAACTGATCAAGAACGAGCACCCGCAGATCATCGCGACAATTCTCGTTCACCTGGACCGCGATCAGGCGTCGGAAATCGTCGCGTGCTTCACCGACCGTCTGCGTAACGACGTGCTGCTGCGGATCGCGACGCTCGACGGTATCCAGCCGGCGGCGTTGCGCGAACTGGACGACGTGCTGACGCATCTGCTGTCGGGCAGCGACAACCTGAAGCGCAGCCCGATGGGCGGTATCCGGACGGCGGCGGAAATTCTCAACTTCATGTCGAGCAATCACGAGGAAGGCGTCATCGAGAACGTCCGCCAGTACGACGCGGAACTCGCGCAAAAGATCGTCGATCAGATGTTCGTGTTCGAGAACCTGCTCGATCTGGAAGACCGCGCGATCCAGTTGCTGCTGAAGGAAGTGGAATCGGAAGCGCTGATCATCTCGCTGAAGGGCGCGCCGCCGGCACTGCGTCAGAAGTTCCTGTCGAACATGTCGCAGCGCGCAGCCGAACTGCTCGCCGAAGACCTCGATGCACGCGGCCCGGTTCGCGTGTCGGAAGTGGAAACGCAACAACGCCGCATCCTGCAGATCGTGCGCAATCTGGCGGAAGCCGGAACGATCGTGATCGGCGGCAAGGCAGAAGACGCATATGTCTAATCAGACCCCCGCGCGCAATGCCAATCTCTCGGCGTATCAACGCTGGGAAATGGCCTCGTTCGATCCGAAACCGCCGGCACCGCCGCCGGTTCCGGAAGTCGATCACCGGGCTTTCGAAGCCGAACTGGAACGCCTGCGCGACGCCGCGCACGCACAAGGCGTGGCACAAGGCCACGTCGCCGGGCAGGCGCTCGGTTACCAGGCCGGTTACGAACAAGGCCATGCGCAAGGTTTCGCGCAAGGCCAGTCCGAAGCGCGCGAGGAAGCAGCACGGCTGGCGGCGCTGGCCGCCACGTTCCAGGACGCACTGGACGGCGCGCAGGGTGAAATCTCCGAGACGCTGTTCCATCTGGCGATCGATATCGCGCAACAGGTGGTGCGTCAGCATGTACAACACGATCCGACCGCGCTGATCGCGGTCGCCCGCGATGTGCTGGCGACCGAACCCGCGTTGACCGGCGCGCCGCATCTGCTGGTCAGCCCGTCGGATCTGCCGGTGGTCGAAGCATATTTGATGGAAGAACTGCAGGCGCGCGGCTGGACCGTCGGCACCGATCCGGCGATCGAACGCGGCGGTTGCCGCGCGCAAGCCCACAGCGGCGAAGTCGACGCGGGCATCGATACGCGCTGGGAGCGCGTCGCCGCTGCGCTCGGCAAGGTGAGCAAATGGTAAGGCCGACACTTCAGGACATTCACACCGGCGACCTGACGCCGCTCGAGCAGGAACTGGCGTTCGCGTCGTCGCTGATGGGACCGTCGTTGCCCGATGCGCCGCTGAGCCACGCGCTGCTCGATCACGACGTACAACCGACCCGCGATCCGCAACTGGCGCATCCGCAGGCGGCTGCCGCGAGCCGCGAATCGGCGTCCGGTTTCGCGCCGGGCACGACGTCCGGCGCCGACGATCTGCTGGTCGATCCGGCCGCGCAGATCGCCGCCGCCGAAGCCGCTCACGCGCCCGCGCCGTTCAAACCGAATCCCGCGCTGGCGCGCAATCCGCACGTGATGGCCTGGCGCGCGCGCCTCGACAGCGTGCGCGAACGCAATACCATCGCCCGTCCGATGCGCGCCTGCGGCCGCCTGACGCGTGCCGCCGGTCTGGTGCTCGAAGCGGTCGGCCTGCGTCTGTCGGTCGGTGCGGAAGTGATGATCGAGTTGCCGCCCGGCAGCCCGCTCGCGATGGCCGAAGCCGAAGTCGTCGGCTTTTCCGGCGACAAGCTGTTTCTGATGCCGACCACCGAAGTTCACGGCCTGTTGCCGGGCGCACGGGTGTATCCGCTCGAAAGCGCGCCGATCAACGATCCGATGGCCGGCGCGAAACGTCTGCCGGTCGGTTGGGAAATGCTCGGCCGCGTGGTCGATGCGTCCGGACGTCCGCTCGACGGTCTCGGCCCGCTCGGCGCGAAAGTCGATGCGTCGCTGTCCGCGCCGGTGATCAACCCGCTGAATCGCGAGCCGATCCATAAAGTGCTCGACGTCGGCGTGCGCGCGATCAATGCGCTGCTGACGGTCGGTCGCGGTCAACGGATGGGGCTGTTCGCCGGTTCGGGCGTCGGCAAGTCGGTGCTGCTCGGCACGATGGCGCGCTACACCAGCGCCGAAGTCATCGTGATCGGGCTGATCGGCGAACGGGGCCGCGAAGTGAAGGAATTCATCGAGCAGATTCTCGGTGAGGACGGACTCGCGCGCTCGGTAGTGGTCGCCGCGCCCGCCGACGTGTCGCCGGTGCTGCGGATGCAGGCCGCCGCGTACACGACGTCGCTGGCCGAATATTTCCGCGACCAGGGCAAGCACGTGTTGCTGCTGATGGATTCGCTGACGCGTTACGCGATGGCGCAGCGCGAGATCGCGCTCGCGATCGGCGAACCGCCGGCAACGAAAGGCTATCCGCCGTCGGTGTTCGCGAAGCTGCCGGCGCTGGTGGAACGGACCGGCAACGGTCCCGAAGGTGGCGGTTCGATCACCGCGTTCTATACGGTTCTGACCGAAGGCGACGATCAGCAGGATCCGATCGCCGACTCGGCGCGCGCGATTCTCGACGGCCATATCGTGCTGTCGCGCTCGCTCGCGGAAGCCGGGCACTATCCCGCAATCGACATCGAAGCGTCGATCAGCCGGGCAATGACCTCGCTGATCGACGACTCGCATCTCGACAGAACGCGTATGTTCAAACAGATGTTGTCGCGCTATCAACGCAACCGCGACCTGATCAACGTCGGCGCGTATTCGACCGGCCGCGATCAGTTGCTGGACCGGGCGATTGCGTTGTATCCGCGCATGGAAGCCTTCCTGCAACAGGGCTTCCGCGAATGTTCGGAATTCGATTCGAGCATCGACAAGCTTAATGCGCTGTTTGCCTAACGGGGGCTAGCAATGGCGAAGCATTTTCCGATCAAGACCTTGATCGATATGGCGCAGGACGACGTCGACGCGGCTGCGCAGCGCCTTGGGCGCGCGCAACGCGAGCGCACCGAGGTCGAGAACCAGCTGAATGCGCTGGTGCAGTACCGCGACGAGTATCACGCGCGCTTCACGGCGTCCGCGCAATCGGGCATGGCGGCCGGCAATATGCGCAATTTTCAGGCATTCATCGACACGCTCGACGCCGCGATCCAGCAGCAGCGCAATCTGCTGACAATGGCGACGCAACGGGTCGAAGCCGCCAAGCCCGACTGGCAGAAACAGAAGCAGAAGCTCGGTTCATACGAGATCCTGCAAGCGCGCGGCGAAGCCGCCGAGGCTAAAGTGGTTGCGCGGCGCGAACAGCGCGACGCCGACGAACACGCCGCGCGGGCCATGCGCACCCGCACCGATAACGCGTGACGCACCGGCGTTGCGCATCGCATGAATCCGAATTGACCTAACCGTCTCAACCGATTCGTCGCCCGCTCGACGGGCGCATGGACAGGACACTTTTATGTCGCAAATTTCATTGCTCAGTTCGCTGTTCGGTTCATCCGGCACCGCGAAGGCGGCGTCGGCCAGTTCCGCTGTCAGCTCGATGCCGTTCTCGCAGACCTTGCAGCAAAGCATGGTCGCGCAGGCCGCCGCGCAGCCGGCAAGCCCGCCGCCGCCTCAGTCGTCGAACGGATCGGGGTCCAGCGTGCATGACGCGCCGCCCGCCGATTCGTCCGATTCGAGTCAGGCATCGGACGACACGTCGAGCGCGCAAAGTTCGAATTCGACCGATGCATCGAACGCCGCCGATCAGTCGCAACAGGCGTCCAGCCAGCCCGCCGACGCAGCGTCGTCGAGCAAGCCGAAAGGCGGTGGCGCGAGCGCGAACAACGGCCCGACCGATCCCGCCACCGCACAGGCGAATGCTGCCGCCGCAGCCGCTCAGGCGCAGGCGAACGCCAACGCGAACGCGACCGCCGTGCCGGACGGCACCGATCCCACCAGCGCGTTGGCCGATGCCACCGCAACGCTGGCCACGGGCGATGCCGATCCGACCGCGACGACGACCGGCACCAGCATGAACGGCACGAAGAAAGCCGCATCGAGCGACGGTAAGACCCCGCTCGACGCGTTGCAGGCAGCGCTTGCCGCGATGACCGGTAACGCCGTGCCCGCACAGCCGGTGCCGACCGGCACGGCCGCGCCGTCGACCGGCACGAGCGATGCGAGCGGTCTGGCCGACAGCGGCTTGGGCGCGCGTGGCACGTACGGCGGCAAGGCGTTGTCGTCGGGCGGTTTGCTCGGCGACGGCAAGAGCGCCGCCAAGACCGCCGATCCGACCGCGCTGGCCGGTGCCGCGACCGCCGTGGCCGCACAGAATCCGGTGCAGATGCTGGCCGCCGCCGGCGCAGCGGGCGGGATTCAGGACAGTTTGAGCACCGCGAAAGCCGCCGCCGATGCCGCGCAAGCCGCTCAGGCAGCGACCGCCGCTGCCGCGACGGCAGTGGCCGGCGCGGGCAGCACCGCATCGACCGCGCAGACGACGGCAGCTGGCGCCGTGGCTGTTGCGGACACGTTGGCGCCGCAGGTCGGCACGTCCGATTGGGAAGACGCGTTTAGCCAGAAGGTGGTGTTTCTGTCGAACGCGCATACGCAGAGTGCCGAGTTGACGTTGAATCCGAAGGATCTGGGGCCGTTGCAAGTGGTGTTGCAGGTCGCGGATAACCATGCGCACGCGCTGTTCGTGTCGCAGCATCAGTCGGTGCGGGAGGCCGTCGAGGCCGCGTTGCCGAAGTTGCGCGAGGCGATGGAGGCGAATGGCATCGGGCTGGGTAGTACTAGCGTGAGCGATGGCTTTGGTGGACGTTCGGGCGGCGATCAGCAGCAGCAGGCTTCGGGTGGGTCCGGGTCGCGTTCGGGGTCGTCGCGGTATGGGGCTGGTGGGTATGGCAGTGGGCTTGGCGGTGATTCGGATGTGACGAGTGTCGCTAGTGTTGCTGTTAAGCGGAAAGTTGGATTGGTGGATACTTTTGCCTGAACGGCAGGTTTGGGTTTTGTAGTTTTGCGCTCGCTTGTCCCGGTTTCACGGCGGTCTGCCTGGATCGTCCCTGTGCGGGACCGCACCTACTTTTCTTTGCTCGCGCAAAGAAAAGTAGGCAAAAGAAAGCGCGTTTACACCGACGCTTCGTAGCGAGTGGCGTCTAGTAATTTTCGGGTAGTGGACCGCGCACGATTTGAGGTGTCGCGCCGTTTGCCTTGGTGACAAGGCTGCCATTCGGTCCGGTTGTTCGCTTCGCGACGCCGTTGGGTTCAGCCCCGTCTGCAATCTCGGATGGTTTTAAAGGTCTGGCGTGATCGGCCGTAAAACCGTCTGTATCCTTGCGCCCTCAAAATCTCATCTGGCTATTGAAGTGACGGACCGGTTGCACGGATCGTGCGCGGTCCACTACCCGTTCTGGAAGGACGCCACTCGCTACGAAGTGGGGGGTAAACGTGCTTTCTTTTGCCTACTTTTCTTTGCACGAGCAAAGAAAAGTAGGTGCGGTCCCGCACAGGGACGATCCAGGCAAACCGACGTGAAAACGGGACAACCGAAAACGAGCACGAACCAGCCGGCACAACCCAAGCCCACGGCAACCCAACCCTGCGCCGAAAAAACCAGAAAAAAACAGGCAAAAACCCGCCCCGCAAGGCAATGAAAGACCCCCTCGACCGATTCCCCGCGCCAGACGGGCAAAATCATCATCTCAGGGATTAGCCTCAAATCACCCCTCTTTTCGGCCCATCGCACGCAGCGCAAATCAACAACAATTCAACCTACACCTTACCCGCACTCAGGTACGCAGGAATCTCATGGCATCCACCACCGCAAACCAAGCCGCCGATAAACCGGCATCCCCTGGCCCGATGAAGCGCATCATCATCATCGCGCTGATCGCGATCGTCGCAGCCGGCGCTGCCGGCGCGGGCGTGTGGTTCTTCATGTCCCGCCATCACACGGCCGGCCCGGTCGAAGCCCCGCCGCCTCCGCCGCCGGTCTTCTTCGCCCTCGATCCTATGACGGTCAACCTGCTGTCCGATGACGGTCAGCAACACTATCTGCGCGTCGGCCTCACGCTCAAACTCGCGGACGCCAAAGCGCAAGACGATCTCACGGTCCATATGCCGGAAATCCGCAGCCGCATGCTGCTCGCGTTGTCCAACAAACACCCGGAAGACCTCGCAACGCTCGACGGCAAAACCGCGCTCGCCAACGAACTCAAGGCGTTGATCGATAACCCGGCCGCACCGGAAGGCGCATCGGGCCCGGTCGCCGCGCCCGCTGCTGCCGCCGGCAAGGCCGACGCGAAAAGCGCCGTCCAGGATGTGCTGTTCACCGAATTCGTCGTGCAGTAACCGTGCTCCACGCCGCCAACCCTAACCGCGAACGGATGCACGAGGAATAATCATGGGCCACGAAGAGTTCATGTCCCAGGAGGAGGTCGATGCCCTCCTCAAGGGCGTCACCGGCGAGTCCGACTCCGAAGCCGCACTCGGCGAACGACAGACGATCCGCCCTTACAACATCGCGACGCAAGAACGCATCGTGCGCGGCCGGATGCCCGGCCTCGAAATCATCAACGACCGCTTCGCCCGTCTGATGCGCGTCGGTATCTTCAACTTCATGCGTCGTTCGGCGGAAATCTCCGTCGGCCCGGTGAAGGTGCAGAAGTACAGCGAATTCACCCGCAACCTGCCGATCCCGACCAACCTGAACCTGGTCCACGTGAAGCCGCTGCGTGGTACGTCGCTGTTCGTGTTCGACCCGAACCTGGTGTTCTTCGTGGTCGATAACCTGTTCGGCGGCGACGGGCGCTTCCATACCCGCGTCGAAGGTCGCGAATTTACGCAGACCGAACAGCGGATTATCGCGAAGCTGCTGAATCTGGTGTTCGAACACTACGCAGCATCGTGGAAAAGCGTGCGCCCGCTCGAATTCGAGTACATGCGCTCGGAAATGCACACGCAGTTCGCGAACGTCGCCACGCCGAACGAAATCGTCATCGTCACGCAGTTTTCGATCGAATTCGGCCAGATCGGCGGCACGCTGCATATCTGCATGCCGTATTCGATGATCGAACCGATCCGCGACGTGCTGTCGTCGCCGATCCAGGGCGAATCGCTCGATGTCGATCGCCGCTGGGTGCGCGTGCTGTCGCAGCAGGTGCAGTCCGCGGAAGTCGAACTGACCGCCGACCTCGCGCAGGTGCCGATCACGTTCGAGCAGATCCTGAACATGCGCAAGGGCGACGTGCTGCCGATCAACGTCCCCGAAACCATCACGGCGAAAGTCGACGGCGTGCCGGTCATGGAATGCGGCTACGGAATTTTTAACGGTCAATACGCGTTGCGGGTCCAGAACATGATCAGCGCAGCCGAAACGATTAAGGACAGTGAATATGAGTGACCTGAACGCTACGCCCGAGGCAGAACTGCCGCCGGCAGCCACCGAAGACGAAACCGCCATGGCCGACTGGGCCAGCGCGCTCGCCGAGCAGAACGACAACGAACCGGCCGCGCCCGCAGCATCGGCCGGCGTGTTCCAGCCGCTGTCGAAAGTCGCGCCGAACGCGACCCGCAACGACATCGACATGATTCTGGACATTCCGGTCCAGATGACGGTCGAACTGGGTCGCACGAAAATTGCAATCCGCAATTTGCTGCAACTCGCGCAAGGGTCGGTGGTCGAACTGGACGGCCTCGCAGGCGAACCGATGGACGTGCTGGTGAACGGCTGTCTGATCGCGCAGGGTGAGGTGGTGGTGGTGAACGACAAGTTCGGGATCCGCCTGACCGACATCATTACGCCGTCCGAGCGGATCCGGAAACTGAACCGATGACATGTCTTGCCGGCCGCCGCAGCGCAGGCCATGCGTTGCGCGCTGCCCTTCCCTGTGTTTCGCGTGCTGTGTTGCCTGCTGTGTCCCGAGCGGTTGTCGCGCGCGGGGCGCACAGGACGGCAGCGGCCGGTAGCGTGCTCATTACTTTCAGTTGGCTGACGTTTTCGTCGGGCGCCGCGTTTGCGGCCGACATGAACGCCGTCAATCACGCCGCGCAGATCGCTTCGGGCGTCGGCGCGGGCAGCTCGGTGCCGTCGTTGGGGTTTGGCGCGGTGTTGCAGACCATCCTCGGTCTGCTGCTGGTTATCGCGCTGGTGTTCGCTTGCGCGTGGCTCGCGCGGCGCTTTGGCTTGCAGCCGGGCGGCAGCCGCAGCGGGCTCGTGAAAACCATCGGCGGTGCGTCGCTGGGCGGCAAGGAGCGTGTCACGGTCGTCGAGATCGGCGATACGTGGCTAGTGCTCGGCGCAGCGCCGGGCAGCGTCCGCCTGCTGCACACCATGCCTGCGGGATCGGCCGCCGTGCCGGGCCGCGAGACCGGCAGCGCCGACCCGTCGGTCGACGCGAGCCGCGCCGGCGACGCATCCGCAGGCACCTTCGGCCAACGCTTCCGCGACGCGATGAAAGGCGAAGTGGGCAAGCGTTTCAACGGTGGCAAGGATCGGTAAATGCAGTCCAGTCAATTGCGCGCGCAGTCCGTCGCGCTGTCCACGATGACCTCAGCTTCGAACCGCTTCGTTATGAACTCCCAGATGCGTCGCGTCGCGCGCGGCGCGCTTTCCGTCGCGATTTCCATCACGTTGTTTATCGTGATTCCCGTCGCGCTGTTGATGTTGCCCACGTTCTCGTTTGCGCAGACGGCGGGCTTGCCCGCCTTCAACACGAGTCCGGGACCGAACGGCGGCACCACGTATTCGCTGAGCGTGCAGACGATGCTGCTGCTCACGATGCTGTCGTTCCTGCCGGCGATGGTGCTGATGATGACGAGCTTCACGCGGATCATCATCGTGTTGTCGCTGCTGCGGCAGGCGCTCGGCACCACCACCACGCCGCCGAACCAGGTGCTGGTCGGGCTGGCGTTGTTCCTGACGCTGTTCGTGATGTCGCCGGTGCTCGACAAGGCGTACAACGACGGCTACAAGCCGTTCGCCGACGGCACGATCCAGATGGATCAGGCGGTGCAACGCGGCGTCGCGCCGTTCAAGACATTCATGCTGCGTCAGACGCGCGAAACCGACCTTGCGCTGTTCGCGCGCATTTCGCACGCCGCGCCGATGCAAGGGCCGGAAGACGTACCGTTGTCGCTGCTGGTGCCCGCGTTCGTGACGAGCGAGTTGAAGACCGGCTTCCAGATCGGCTTCACGATTTTCATTCCGTTCCTGATCATCGACATGGTGGTGGCGAGTGTGTTGATGTCGATGGGGATGATGATGGTGTCGCCCGCGACGATTTCCCTGCCGTTCAAGCTGATGCTGTTCGTGCTGGTGGATGGCTGGCAGTTGCTGCTGGGTTCGCTCGCGCAGAGTTTTGTTTGACGGCGCTTGTGCGCCGGATCTCGCTTCACCGATTAACTTGAGACTGAATTCACGATGACTCCCGAATCCGTCATGACGCTGGCCCATCAGGCGATGTACGTCGGCTTGCTGCTGGCCGCGCCGTTGTTGCTGGTGGCGCTGGTGGTCGGTCTGGTGGTGAGCCTGTTCCAGGCCGCGACGCAGATCAACGAAAGCACGCTGTCGTTCATTCCGAAGCTGCTGGCGATCTGCGTGACGCTGGTGATTGCCGGGCCGTGGATGTTGTCGACGATGCTCGATTACCTGCGTCAGACCTTGAGCAGTTTCCCGACGCTGAACTGAGCGCGGCGCATCTTGCTCTCTTCTCCTTTCCCCTCTCTTTTGCCACTGAACCGTCGCCATGTTTAGCGTCACCTATGCGCAACTGAACGGCTGGCTGACCGCCTTTTTGTGGCCGTTCGTGCGGATTCTGGCGTTGGTCGCAACCGCGCCGGTGCTGGGCAACATGTCGGTGCCGATCCGCGTGAAGGTAGGGTTGTCGGCGTTCATCACGTTGATCGTTGCGCCGACCTTGGGCGTGATGCCTCAGGTGACGGTGTTCTCCGCGACCGGCGTATGGATCATCGTGAACCAGTTTCTGATTGGCGCGGCGATGGGTCTGACGATGCAGGTGATTTTCGCGGCCGTTCAGGCATCGGGCGACCTTATCGGTTTGGGGATGGGGCTTGGATTCGCGACGTTTTTCGATCCACAGGCACGCGGTTCGAGCGGCGTGGTGGCCAGCTACATGAACGTGATGGCGATGCTGGTGTTTCTCGTAATGGACGGGCATCTGCAGATGATCAGCGCGTTGATCGCCAGTTTCCAGACCGCGCCGATCGGTGCGGGGATCGTGGGGTCGACCGGTTGGCGGACGTTGGCCGGATATGGGAATACGGTGTTTTCTGCTGGGATTCTGTTGTCGTTGCCGGTCGTGGCAGCGTTGTTGATTGCCAATCTTGCGCTTGGGATCTTGAATCGGGCTGCGCCGCAGATTGGGATTTTTCAGGTTGGGTTTCCGTTGACCATGCTGGTGGGGCTTTTGTTGTTGCAGTTGATGGTGCCGAATATGATTCCGTTTTTTGCCAGGTTGTTTGATTCTGGGGTTGGGGAGATGGGGAGAGTGGCGGCTGGGTTTAAATAGGTTTTTGGTTTTTGTTTTTGTTTTTTGGTTTTTGTCTCGTTTCGTTTCGCCTCGGTTTGTCCCGTTTTCGCGCTGGTCCGCCTGGTTCGTCCCTGTCCGGGACCGGACCTACTTTTCTTTGCTCGCGCAAAGAAAAGTAGGCAAAAGAAAGCGCGTTTACACCGACACTCCGTAGCGAGTGGCGTCGTTTCAGAACGGGTAGTGGACCGCGCACGATTTGAGTTGCCGCACCACATGTCTTGGTGACAAGGCAGTCATTCGTTCCGGCTGTTCGCTTCGCTACAGCCGACGGGCACAGCCCCGTCTTCATCCCTCAGCGTCATTCGCGCGCTGCACTCCGTCGGTCACAACACCCATTTTCCTGGCATGCGCCGGTCTTGTCCTGCGCGCAAAACTCCAGGCCAATCAGGCCGTCGAAACCATCGCGAAGACGGGTGAATGCCGTGGCGCAAACCGGGCCTTGAGCCGGACGCTGGCACGGCCGCGACGGCTGGCAAATCGGGTGGTGCAAACCGGGCTTCGATCCGACGACGAAACCGTCGAAACGGTGTGCAAATGACGTGGCGAAAATGGGTTTTTGAAGTGGGCTACCGCCGCGGAGCGGGCGGGATGTGCCGGCGCGGACCACCGGGAAAAACGGACCGGCAACTCCAAACGTGCGCGGTCCACTACCCGAAAGTCAGTAGACGCCACTCGCTACGAAGCGCGAGGTAAACGCGCTTTCTTTTGCCTACTTTTCTTTGCGCGAGCAAAGAAAAGTAGGTGCGGTCCCGCACAGGGACGATCCAGGCAAACCGACTTGAAAACAGGACGCGCACAACGAGCCAGGAACAACCAAACCAAAACCCAAACCAAAAACGAAAAGGGCGAACCCCATCAAAAGAGCCCGCCCAGAAAACCACAAAAAAACCAGCAAAAACCTTAATTCAAAATCAATTCAGATACTGGAACAACGTCATCCCCTGAATCTTCACAAACGCCTGCTGCGCTGCCTGCAACGACGCCTGCTCCATCGTGTACTTCCCGATCGTCTTGGTCAGATCGGTCTGCGTCAGATCCGCCAGATCACTCGAATTCTGCAATGTGTTCGTCTGCGTCACCGTCTGCAACGCCTGAACTTCCTGCTCGCGTCCACCCACCGACGCCTGCACCGTCGTGATGTTGTTCATCGTGTTCTCGAGCTGCGTCATGCTCGAATTCACCGCGTTCTGATAATTCGCCGCTGCTACCGGACCGGACTGGATCGGCGTCTGCAACGTCGTGATCAACTGGTTCAGGTTCGCGAACACGTCCGTGCTCTGTTGAACCGCCGGCGTCACCGAGAACGAATCGCCACCATTCGGCGCGCCGCTGATCGCCACCGATTGCCCACCCAACGTGATCGCCGTGCCGGCCGAAAACGGCTGCGATGCGCTCGTGGTCGTCGTGCCGCTCGCCGGATCGTATGCGCTCACGGTGTATGTCGACGCCGCACTGCCCGCGGTGCCGTCGAACGAAACCGTGTACGTGTACGCATTGGTCGGATCGACCGGGTTGTTCGTGCTAACCGTCCCGATCACGCCCGTGCCGCCGTTCGTCGACGCACCCGCCGGAATCCCGCTCGTGCCGATCGACGCGACGCTCTGGAACACCGTAATGCCATTGTCCCCCGCCTGCACCGCATGCGTGTCCGTCATCTGCACGGTGCGGTTGCCCGCGTCGCCGGCATAGACCACTGTGCCGCTCGAATTCTCAGTGAACGGCTGCGCCGTGCTCTGGAAACCCGCAAAAATGTAGTTGCCTGCGGAATCCGTCGAGTTCGCCAGCGTGACGAGCTGACTGCGCAAGCTCGTCAATTCCGTGGCGATCGAGCCGCGGTCGCCGTCGTTCAGCGAACCGTCGCCCGCGCGCAGTACCAGCGTGTGAATGTTCTGCATCACGTTGTTGACGCTGGTCAGCGTGGTGTCTTCCTGCTGCAACGACGTCAACGCCGTGCTCTGGTTCGACGTGTATTGCGACAGCGACGTACCCACCGCGCTCAACTGCACCGCCTGCGCGGCGCCGAGCGGGTTGTCCGACGGCGTCGCGAGACTCACGCCGCTAGAGATCTGTTGATAAAGCTGTGACAACTGAGCTTGCTGATCGCTCATCGCCGACACGTTCATCGTGTAGTACTGCTGGCTCGAGATGCGCATTATTCAACGCCTCACTGGAAGATGCCCAACAGCGTCTGGAACAGGGTCTGCGCGGTCTGGATGACCTTGCTGTTCGCCTGATAGAGCTGCTGATACTGAAGCAGATTCGCTGCTTCTTCGTTGATATTGACGCCCGACACCGACTGTTGCGCCGAGGTGATTTGCGTCACCAGCGTGGTCTGCGCCGTGCTCGAAGTCTGCACCTGATTGGTCTGGTTGCCGATGCCGTTCACGTAGTTCGCGAACGAACCGTTCAACGTCACCGTGCCGCCCGACAATACCTTCGCGGTCGACAACGACGACAGCGACTGTGCATTGCGGCCGTCGTTCGATGCGCCCGTGTTCGGACCGACGCTGAACGTGTCGCCGTTCGCCGGCGTGCCGCTCACCGTTACCGTCACGTTGTTCATCGACGTCGAACCGCTCGACGTGCCGGTACCGATCGTGATCGTCGCGCCGCTCGACGGGTCGTACGGAATCGACGTGACGGCAGGCGCCGTCGAACCGATCGTGTACGACGTGTTGCCGACGCTCACCACCGAGCCATCCGCGAAACCGCTCAACGTGCCGCTGCCCGACGTATTGCTGTACGTCAGCTTCAGCGTCGAAGTGGGCGCCTGGTAACCGGCCGTCACCGAACCTTGGGTGATCGTCGCGGTGCCAGTGTTCGACGTCGTCGCCGAAGCGAGCACCGGCGAGGCGGCGGCAATCGCCG
Organism: Paraburkholderia sp.; assembly: GCF_028283785.1. Taxonomy (GTDB): domain Bacteria; phylum Pseudomonadota; class Gammaproteobacteria; order Burkholderiales; family Burkholderiaceae; genus Paraburkholderia. Next base: position 110,060 of record NZ_JAPWKB010000012.1, read on the forward strand.
AAGCGGTCGTCGTCGCGAGGCTGAAGTTGTTCAGTGCGCTGCGGGTCGGCTCGACGGTGAACGTGTCACCGGCGTTCATCGTGCCGGTCGACGAAAAGTTCAGGCCGGCGATCGGCTTGGTCAGATCGGCGGCGGTCGCGACGATGTTGCCCGACTGGTTGTCGGTCAGCGTGTAGCTCGAACCGTTGTACGCCAGCGTGTAGTTGCCGGTCGGCGGGTTGGTCGCGTCGGCGAAAGTCGCCGACACGGTCGCGCTGCCGGTATTGGCCTGGCTCGAATAAATGGTCGGCTGGGCGACGTTGAACAGCGCGCTGCCTTGCGTGCCGCTCAGCGTGATACCGAGCCCGTTCTGCGCATTCACCTGTGCGGCGAAGCTGGTCGCGATCGCGCCGAGTTGCGCTTCGGCCGGATCGAGCGTCTGGCTGCGGAACGACGTGAGACCGCCGAGCGTGCCGCCGAAACCCGATACCTGGCTGTCCGTCAGCGTCTGCGGCGTCGGCGCCGGGCTTTGACCCGCCGTGCCGAGATATTGCACCGACAGTTCGCTCGGATCGCCGGTCGATGCGGCCGTGCCGAGATTGAAGCTGGCATTGCCGACCACCAGCGGCTGACCGTTGCCCATGAACAGGCTATAACCGGTGTTGCTCTGCACGACCTGCACGCCCACCAGCGACGACAGGTTCGACACGGCGAGATCGCGCTGATCCATCAACTGGTTCGGCGGCTGGCCGCCAGCGCTGGCAGCCGAAATCTGCGTGTTCAACGCGGCGATCTGCGCGGTGTACGTGTTGATCTGCGTGACGGTATCGGTCAACTGCGTGTTGACGCTCGACCGCAACTGGTCGTACTGTGCGCCCGCTGCGGTGACCTGGTCGGCAAGCGTCGCGCCGTTGCTCATCGCCGTCTGGCGCGTGGCCAGATCCGACGCGTTGTTCGCAACGCTTTGCAGACCCGTGAAATAGCTGGTGATGGAGCTCGCAATGCCGGAGGTCGGGCTGCCGACCATGTTGTTCAGCTGCGAGATCATCGTGTTGTACGTCGACAGCGAACCTGCCTGCGACTGAGCGTTGTTCAGCTCGGTGGCGAGATAACTGCTGTACGAACGTTGCACGGTCGTGGTCGACACGCCTTGCGGCAGATAACCCGAACCGGTGTACTGACCGTTGGCTTCCGAGTAAACCGGCTTCTCGACCGAATACCCCGGCGTCGACGCATTGCTGATGTTCTGACCCGTCGTCGTCAGTCCCCACTGCGCTGCATTGAGACCGCTAAGACCGATTGTTAAGAGATTGCTGGACATGCGTCATCCTGAAGGGCGGACATCGGACACTTGCCGCCGCGTTACGTGAACATCCGTGTTCTTGTATAACGGCTCGCGAGCGGAAAGATTAAGGGGTGCCGCAGACTTCGTGTAACGTTTGCGACCCCTCTCCCTACGTCATCGAACCAGAGAGCGACGCTTCATTTCGAGCTGCGTAATCAGCCGCTGAAGCGTGTTTTCCGCGCTGCCGGGCAGCGTGATGAAGCGAAAGCCGAGTTGATAGCGGGTCTGCCCATTGGGCAGGTCGGTTGCGCGATGCGATACCAGTTGCAGATCGATCGTCAGCTTGCCGAGCGGGCCGAGACTCAACAGGCAATCCTGGAAGATCGCGCCCATCGGCAGTTCGGCCACGCGTTGATCCGTCGTGCGCATACCGACGCCGCCCAGCGACAGATCGTGCACCTCGAAGCGGAACGCGTCGTCGGTTTCCGGCAGACGGCCCGTACAGGTGAACGGATCGAGCACCGGCGCATCGACGCGGAAATACTCGCGACGCTGCACGTGAAACAGCACTTCGGGGAAATCGGCTTCGAACGCGGGCAAGCCTTCGAAACGCGTTTCGCGCGGCGTGCCGGTTGCGAACTCGACGCGCACGCCATCGGGCGACGCGTGGAAACGGCAATGCGGTGAATTGAGCAGTCCGTGGTTTTGCACGGACAACGCACCCCAGTCGAAAGTGAAACTGCGTTCACGCACGTCGACATCGAGGATGCGCGTGACGAGTTGTCCGCCTTGATATTCAACCGTCAGAAAATCGCCGCGATTGACGAGGTTGCGCAACTGAACGCCGATTTCAAGCGGGTTACGTCGTCCGAAGTCGCTGCCCGATTCATCGGACTGCGGCGTCTGATCGGCGTTCTGGCCTTTCGACTGATTAGTATCCATGGGCTTGCCGGTATGCATGTTCTTTGGGCGCGCTCGCCGGACGGCGAAGAGGATGAAGCGTCGGCTCTCCGTCGCGGCAGGTCACGCGATCAACCGGATGGGGTTCCATACCGGTATCGGGTCAATCTGTTTAGCGGCACGGCATTCGCAAAATTTAGCCTTTAAGACGAAAAATTTTGCGCAAACGTTTAACTCCTGCATACCCGGCCCGGTCTCGCCGGACGCGGGGATCGAACGGGAAGGACTCCCGTTGCGGCACACTGCTGCGGATTGGCCGGGCGCCACGGGCGACCGGCCTGTTCCGTCTTTTTCTGCGACATGGCCCCGTCGCCGTCGTCCTTCAGGACTGTATTGGGTACTGCGCGGCGGATGCCGACATGATGTTGTCGGCATCCGCCATTTGCGAATCCGGAATACGGTGCAGCGGCGCTTACGCCATCTTCTGCATGATCGAAATCAGCTTTTTCGCGTAATGCGGGTCGGTCGCGTAACCGGCGCGCTGCATGCCATGCGCGAAGCCGGTGACGTCGTGCGACGAATTGAGCACCTGCGCATAGCGCGGATTGCCCTTCAGCAGGCTCGCGTAGTCGGTCATCGCGTCGGCGTACGAATCGTACGCGCGGAATTTCTCGACCACTTTGCGCGGGTGGCCGTTCACGTATTCCGTGGTCAGCGTCGACACGGTCTTGCCGGTCCAGTCGCTGCCGGCCTTGATGCCGAACACGTTGTGGCTGGTGCTGCCGTCCGACTTCGTGATTTCCTTCTTGCCCCAGCCCGATTCGAGCGCGGCCTGGCCGATGATAAAGCGCGCCGGAATGCCGGTCGCGGCGCTGGCCGCCTGAGCGGGCGCCGCGAGCTTGTCGACGAATGCATCCACCTTCGACGACGAACCGTCGCCACGCAGCGGCGGCGTCAGCGAACTGTTCGCCGAATAGCCCGGGCTGCTTGCGAGCGAGCCGTTGGCCGCTGCATTGCCGTAAGCACGCGTCAATGCGTTCAGCGCGGCCGTCTGGCCCGCGTTCGCATCGCTGCCACCGCTGCCGCCGACCTGCATGCCCTGATTGCGCATCAGCTGCTTGAGCATCGCGTCGGCAACACCGATGCCCTTCGTGGACATCTGCTGCGACAGCTGCTGATCCATCATCGACGTGAAGGTAGCCGAATCGTGCGAATCGAACGGGCTGTCCTGCGGCGTCGCGTCACGCATGCTTTTCAGCATCATCTGGGTGAACACAGCGTCGAACTGCTGGGCAGCCTGCTTCATGCCCGCTTGCGGCGATTCCTTCGCAAGCTTGGCCTTCAGCCCTTCGAAGCCTTGAACGTCGAGCGCAAAGCGCTGGGAAAGGTCGGTCGAAGCATTGGTTGTATCAGACGTGTTCATCGCCGTCCTCCTTAGATGATTTCGAGTTCGGCGCGCAAGGCGCCTGCTGCTTTCATGGCCTGCAGGATCGACATCAGATCCGCGGGCGTCGCGCCGAGCGCGTTCAGCCCTTTGACTACATCGGCGAGATTCGCGCCGGCGTTGACGTACTTCAGCGCGCCATTTTCCTGCTTCATCTGAATTTGCGACTGCTGGGCAGCCACCGTCTGACCGTTCGACAGCGCATTCGGCTGGCTGACCACCGGTTGCGTATTGATCACCACCGACAGATTGCCGTGCGCCACCGCGCAGTTCTGCAACTGCACCATCTGGTTCATCACGATCGAACCCGTGCGCGCGTTCAGGATTATCTTCGCCTGGCCGATGGCCGGCTTCACGTCGAGATTCTGCAACTGCGCCATGAACTGCACCTGTTGCGACGGATCGGACGGTGCGCGCAACTGGACCGTGCGGCCGTCGAGTGCAATCGCGGTACCGCTGCCGAATGCATTGTTGACCGCGGCGACCACGCGCTGCGTCGTGTCGTAGTCCATCTCGTTCAGTTCGAGCTGCATCGTGCCGGCTTGCGACACCGACGTCGGCACCGCACGTTCGACGATCGCGCCGTTCGTGATGCGGCCGGCGGCCAGCTGGTTCACCTGCACCTTGCTGCCGTTCGCGCTCGCACCGGCGCCGCCGATCGCGAGATTGCCCTGCGACAGCGCATACACCTGGCCGTCGGCGCCCTTCAGCGGCGTCAGCAGCAGCGTGCCGCCGCGCAGGCTCTTCGCGTTACCGAGCGACGAGACCGTCACGTCGATCGCTTCGCCCGGACGCGAGAACGGCGGCAAGGTCGCCGTCACCATCACGGCGGCGACGTTCTTCAACTGCATGTTCGACGACGACGACGACGACGTGGTCGCGCCCGCCTGCTGGTTGTTGATCGAGATGCCGAGGTTCGCGAGCATGTTGGTCAGCGTCTGCGTCGTGAACGGCGTTTGCATGGTCTGGTCGCCCGTGCCGTCGAGACCCACGACGAGGCCGTAGCCGATCAGCGGGTTGTCGCGCACGCCTTGGATCTGCACGAGATCCTTCAGGCGTTCGGCGTGAGCGGCGGGCATCGCCATCGGCAGAGCGGCGCACACCAGCGCGGCGCCGAGCACGGCGCGGCGAATCTGGCGGCCTGCCGCGCGCAGCGTCGGCATCGAGTTCAGGATAGAAGCGAAATACATGATCACCACGGCGCTACGTTAAGGAAAAAGCGTTGCAGCCAACCCATGTTCTCGGCCTCGTCGATATAGCCTTTCGCCGAGTACTCGATCTTCGCGTCGGCAACCGACGTCGAGTACACCGCGTTCTGACCGGAAATCGTGTTCGGGTTGACTACCCCGGAGAATCGCACGAACTCGTTACCCTGGTTGATCAGCATTTGCTTCTCTCCGCTTACCATCAGGTTGCCGTTCGGCTGCACGCCCGTCACCGTCACGGTGATCGTGCCGTTGAACGTATTCGACGCGTTCGCGCCACCCGATGCCGTCAGCGCATTGGTGCCCGACGCGCTCAGGTTGGCCTTGCCGAACAGACCGCCGAAAAAGCCGGCGGTCGGCGTCGCGAAACCGACCGACGTGCCACGGTTCGCTTTCGCGCCCGACGACTTCGTCGCGTTGATGTTTTCCGCGATCACGATGGTAATGATGTCGCCCACGTTGCGGGGACGCTGATCTTCGAATAGCGGACGGCCTGCATAACCGGGGTTGTAGATCGAACCCGGTGCGTTCAGCTGCGGCGGCATCGGCGGCATGGCCGTCATCGGTTGTGCGATCAGCGGCTGGCGCGGCAGTTGCGAGCAACCGGCGAACGCGGCGGCGACGAGCGCAGCCACTGCCAGTTGCACCACCGGCCGACCGAAACGCGAACCTTCCGCATTGCAAAGAGAGAGCGACATCTTGTTTCCCACTGCGAGTTAATTCCGAATCCCTTAAACCTGCATCTGGCTCAGGGTTTGCAGCATCTGGTCGGAAGTCGTCACCGCCTTGCTGTTGATTTCGTAAGCGCGCTGCGTCTGGATCATGTTGACCAGTTCCTGCACCACGTTCACGTTCGACGCTTCGACGTAACCCTGATTCAACGAACCCGCGCCGTTCAGGCCCGGCGTCGATGCATTCGGCGCACCCGACGATGCGGTTTCGGAGAACAGGTTTTCGCCCTTCGCTTCGAGACCGGCCGGGTTGATGAAGGTCGCGACCTGCATCGAGCCGATCTGCGTGCTGGTGGTCGAGCCGGCGGTGGTGATCGACACCGAACCGTCGCTACCGATCGTCAGCGACGTGGCGTTTTGCGGGATCGTGATCGCCGGGATCACCTGATAACCGCTCGACGTGACGAGCTGGCCTTGCGCATTGGTCTGGAACGAGCCGTCACGCGTGTACGCGTTGGTGCCGTCCGGCATCTGCACCTGGAAGAAGCCCTGACCGTTGATCGCGACGTCTTTCGAGTTGCCGGTCTGTTGCAGGTTGCCCTGCGTGTAGAGACGTTCGGTGGCGACCTGTTGCACACCGGTGCCGAGCTGGATGCCCGACGGCAGTTCGGTTTGCTGGGTCGAGTTCGCACCCGGCTGACGCACGGTCTGATACAGCAGATCCTCGAACACGGCGCGCGAGCCCTTGAAGCCATTGGTGCTGACGTTCGCGAGGTTGTTCGAGATCACGTCCATCTGCGCTTGCTGCGCATTCATGCCGGTAGCGGCGATATAGAGTGAGCGGTTCACGGTAAATCTTCTCCTGGGTGCGATTGCAGCCCAAAAACAGGGTTAGCTGAAACTGAGCAGCTGGTTCGCAGCCTGGTCGTTCTTGTCGGCGGATTCGAGGAGCTTCGACTGCACCTGGAATTGACGCGCGTTGGTGATCATCGAGACCATCGCCGACACGGGGTTCACGTTGCTGCCTTCAAGTGCGGCCGGAGCCAGCACCACGTTCTGATCCGCGTCGGCGGGGTTACCGTCGGCGGTATGGAACAGACCGTCGTCGCCACGCTTGAGCGTCGACGGATCCGGATTGACGAGCTTCAGCTGATCGACGATCGCCACCGAAGTAGGCGGATCGCCGGGCGTCAGCGCGGTCACGGTGCCGTCCTTGCCGATCGTGACTTCCGCGCCCGGCGGAATCGACAGCGGACCGCCGTTGCCGATCACCGGCAGGTTGGTCGCCGTCACCAGTTGACCGTTCTGATCGACGTGCAGGTTGCCGGCGCGCGTGTAAGCCTCGTTGCCGTCGGCGGTTTGCACGGCCAGCCAGCCCGGCCCCTGCACCGCGACGTCGAGCGGGTTGCCGGTCTGCTGGATCGGGCCCGCCGAGTAGTCGGCGCCCGGCGTCGACGACAGCACGAACGTACGGGTCGTGTCGTCGTTGACAGAGCTGCCGTCGCCGAATGCCATCGGCACGGCGCGGAACGTCGCGAGTTGCGCGCGAAAGCCCGTGGTCGATGCGTTCGCGAGGTTGTTCGCGACAACCGCCTGCTGTTCGAGCGCCTGAGCGGCGCCGGACATTGCGGTGTAGATCAGACGGTCCATGGTGAAGTCGTCCGGCTAACTTACAGGTTGATCAGCGTCTGATCGACGGCTTGCTGGGTCTTGATCGTCTGCGCGTTCGCCTGGTAATTGCGTTGCGCGGTGATCAGGTTGACCAGTTCGCTCGTCAGGTCGACGTTCGATTCTTCCACCGCGCCGCCTTGCAGCGTGCCGTGGTTGGTGCTGCCCGGCGCCGAAATCTGCGCGACGCCCGACGAGGCCGACGCGGCGTATTCGTTGCCGCCGAGGTTGACGAGCCCGTTCTGGTTCGCGAAGTTCGCGAGCGCGACCTGACCGAGCGCCGACGTCTGACCGTTCGAGTAGTTACCCGTCAGCGTGCCGTCGGTGCCGATCGCGAAGCTGGTCAGCTGACCGGCCGCATAACCGTCCTGCGCGAGGCTGTTGGTGCCGTCCTTGCTGCCGAACTGGGTCGTGCCCTTGATGTTCAGCGTCATGGTTTGCGGCGTGGCCGAACCGTCGGTGTTCGGGATCGACATCGTGAACGCGTACGGCGTCGCCGTTGCGGTCGTGCCGTCCGGGCCGTAGGTCGCGGTCAGGTTGCCCGACGAGTCGAACTTCGCGACGCCGACCAGCGAGGCCGTGCCCGTCGACGAACCGGCGTACACGTTCCACTCGCCGCTGGCGGTCTTCGCGTAGTACATGTTGACCTGCTGCGAGCCACCCAGCGAGTCGTACACCGGCACCGATGCCGAGTAGTTGTACGTGCTCGAGCTGTTCTGGTTGAACGTGGTCTGCACCGGGTTCACCGTGAAGCTGTCGCCGTTGGTCGGCGTGCCGCTGAACGAAATGGTTTCGCCCGCGCCCAGCTTGATCGCCGAGCCTGCCGCGTAGCTGCCGGTCGACAGCGTCGTGCCACCCGATGCCACCGTGTAGGTTGCCGGCGACGTCGACGTATCGAACGACACCGTGTAGCTCTTGGCCACATCGCTCGACGAACCGTCGGTGATGACTGCGCCCGCGCTGGTCAGCGTCGCCGACGTGCCGGTCACGCTCGGCGTGCTGTACATCAGCGAGTCTTGCGCGTTCAGGTTCAGGCCGGCGGTGATGGTGGTCGTCGCGGTCGGTGCGATGTTCGCGGTCGGCACCGTCAGCGGCACGGTTTGCGCCGTGTTGACGACGCCCTTGCTGTCGGCGGCATAGCCCATCAACTGCTCGCCCGAGGTCGTCACGATGTAGCCGTTCTTGTCGAGCTGGAACTGGCCGTTACGCGAGTAGACCAGCGAGCCGTTGTTCGACAGCTGGAAGAAACCGTTGCCGTTGATCGCGACGTCCAGCGCCTGGTTGGTCGTGTTGATCGTGCCTTGCGAAAACTGTTGCTGCACGCCGGCGACACGCACGCCGATACCCACTTGCTGGTTCACCGCGGTCGCCACCGAATTGGCGTACATGTCCGCGAATTGCGCCGTGCCGCCCTTGAAGCCGACGGTGTTGGCATTGGCAATGTTGTTGCCGATCACGTCGAGATCGCTCGACGAAGCGGACAGGCCGCTCAAACCTTGCTGGTAACCCATGACGGTCTCCGTATCCGAAAATGCTTAACTGTCTTGATACAACTTAGAGAATGGCCGACACGCTGGTCAGGCCGACGGTCGTTCCGTTCGACAACGACAGGCCCGGTGTGCCGTCGGTCTGCTGAATTACGCTTTGGACCTTCGCACCTGCAAGCGTCGTCGCCGTTGCCTGCTGGCCGTTGATCGTGCCGACTGCGCTGATCGAATACGTGCCGTCGGCGAGCGTGTTGCCTTGCGAGTCCGTCGGGGTCCAGCCGGACACGGGGATCACACCGGCCGACTGCTTGCCGAGGTCCAGCGTGTTGACGATCTGGCCGGCCGAGTTCTTCACGACGACCTGCAGGTCGCTGACCGCGTTCGCGAGGTTCACGCCGAACGCGCTCGATGCGCCGCTTGCGACCGTCAGCGAGCTTCCCGGCGCGAGCACCGTCGAGCCGATCAACAGCGCGGCTTGCGGCTGCTGACCCGCCGACAGTTGCGTCGACAGCGAAGACAACGTCGTGTTGAGCTGGCTGATGCCCGACACGGTGTTGATCTGCGCCAGCTGCGACGTCATCTGCGAGCTGTCCATCGGGTTGGTCGGATCCTGGTTCTTCATCTGTGCGACGAGGAGTTGCAGGAAGGTCTGCTGCATGTCCGTCGCGGACGTACCCGACGACGAGGACGACGACGATGTGCTGCTCGAACTGCTCGACGTCTTGTTCGAGCCGTTCATCGTATCCAGCAGCGTTTGCGACACGGTCGTGCCGCTGCTGCCGATGGTGGTATTGGTGGTCAAGGAAATGCTCCTCAGGTTCCGATCGTAAGCGTCTTCAGCATCAGGGTTTTAGCGGTGTTCAAGGTTTCGACGTTCGCCTGATACGAGCGCGACGCCGAGATCATGTTCACCATTTCCTGCACTGGATCGACGTTGGGCAGCGTGACGTAACCGTCGGAGTTCGCTGCCGGGTTGCTGGGGTCGTAGGCGGTCTTCATCGGGGTCGGGTCATCGACCACGCCGGTCACCTGCACGCCGCCGACCTGCTGGCCCGAGCCGCTGCGTGCGCCGCCGAGCGGGCTCACCGCGAACACGACCTGCTTCGCCTTGTACGGCTGGCCGTCCGGGCCGGTCGTACTGTCCGCGTTGGCGAGGTTCGACGCCGTCACGTTGAGCCGCTGCGACTGTGCCGACAGCGCGGAACCGGCGACACCAAAAATATTCATCAGGGATGGCATGTTTCCCGACCTCTCCTGCCGGGCACGCCGGCTAAAAAAATAAATCCCGTAGCGATTGTTCTTACGAGCCCGACTGGATCGCCGAGAGCATCGTCTTGATCTGGTTCGACAGCACGGTCATTCCGGATTCGAAATGCAGCGTGTTGTCGGCGAACTGAACCCGTTCCGAGTCCAGATCGACGGTATTGCCGTCGAGCGCCGGTTGGGTCGGGTTGCGGTACTTCAAATTGCCGTAATCGTCGGACGTGCCGCCGGTCGCGGTCAGCGTCTGTTTGCCGGTCATATGCCCCGGCTCCGTCGAGACCATCGACATGCCGCTCGTCACGCCGGCCGGCTGCGTCATCGCGAGCGTGGCGCTATTGGATGCGCCGGTCGACTTCTTCAGCGCGCCCGCGAGCGACGACGAGAAGTCGACGTCACGCGCCTTGTAGCCGGGCGTATCGGCATTGGCGATGTTCGACGACAGCAGTTCCTGGCGGTAGGCGCGTACATCCAGTGCCTGGCGGCCAAAGGCGAATTCGGCATCGAGTTTGTCCAGCATTCGAATCTCCGGAGGGTTTCCCGAGGCTTGCGGCCCGCTTCCACCTGGAAGCTGCGTCGGTCGCAAGACCTTTTTGCATGAGGAGAATCTTAGAGGCGCAACGCAAGCAGCAATCGGACGAATAGCCGGGAAAGGGTGCCTCTATTCAACGTTTGCTTGACCGCGCGTCTCTCTAGAATGCAATCCCGTACTGACTGGTTTGATGGAGGACGCACGATGGAACGACCCGCATTCACGAAGACGCAGCGCGTTGCCCGCGCTACGCCGGCGAATGCCGTGGGCGCCCGTGCGGCGCGCCGGCTGGCGTCATGGGCCGGACTGGGCATGTGGGCGATGGCGAGCGCGGCGTTGCAGCCGGTCGCCGCGTCCGCACAGGAAAGCGGCGGGCCGATCATGATTGCCGGCCCGAACGAGAAGAACCCTGCCGAGCTTCAGGCGATGGCGGGCAAGCTTGCAGAAGGCACGTCCGGCTCAGGCAATGCGGCGAACGCCGGCGCGCGCGCAAATGCGGCGATTGCCGCTGCGGCCGCGCCCGGTGGCGCGCTCGCGCCGTCGATGAACACGGCTCCGAACCGCAATAGCGACGCGTTCGCGCGCGCCGCCCACACCGACGGCGCGATCGTGATTGCAGGCGCCGGCGACTCGCCGGTCGCGCAATCGCCCGCGATGATCCGCACCAGTTACCGTCCCGACGCGAACGGCGTCGTGACGATTCCGCCCGCGAGCGCGGCGGTCAATTCAGGCTACGGCGTCCCCGCGACGGCGAATCGACCCGCCCGCAACGTGACGCCCGTGATCGTCGCGCCGCCGACCCAGGCCGCGACGCGCGGCAATATGGCGGTGCGCGAAGTGTCGGTGAATCCGCCTGCGATTGCGGGACAAGACGCGCAAGCCCAAACCGCTAACGGCTTCGACAGCCTGGCGTCCCGCGGCGAACCGCCGCAGTTCGGCGCGAACGGCAAGCAGCTCGCGCGGCCGGTCGCCGCGAATATCGTCAAGGTGAGCCTCGGCCCGTCGACGCTGCCCGGCGTGCCGACCGCAACCCGTCAAAATCTTCAGGCCGCGCGCAACACGCCGTCGGCGGTTGCGCCGGCGCAAGCCGCGCAACCGCCGGTTCCCGCCGGTCAACAGGACGGCGAGTCGATCCGCGCCGCCGCACTGGGGTTCCTGCAACAGCAAACGGCGGGCTTGCCCGGCAAGGTGAGCCTGACGGTCGCGCCCGCGTTTCCGCGCGGTCTTGCCGCTTGCGACGCGCTGCAACCGTTCATGCCGACCGGCGCGCGCCTGTGGGGCCGCATTACCGTCGGCGTGCGCTGTGTCGGCGCCAGGCCGTGGACGCTGTATCTGCAAGCTCGCGTGTCGATCAACGCGACCTACTATCTGTCCGCGCGTCAGATGGCGCCGGGCGAAACGCTCAGCGTCGCCGATCTGGTCGCCCGCGACGGCGACCTGACCGGCTTGCCGCAAGCGATCGTCACCGATCCGTCGCAAGTGATCGGCTCGGTCACGCTGATGCGCGTACCGGCCGGCGTGCCGCTGCGCCAGGACATGATGCGCAGCGCATCGGCGGTGATCATCGGTCAGACGGTCAAGGTGGTCGCGGCAGGACAAGGTTTTTCGATTTCGTCCGAAGGCAGCGCGATGAACAACGCGGCGCCGGGTCAGCAGGTGCGCGTCAAAACCACCGCCGGACAGATCGTCACCGGTATCGTCAAGGATGGCGGCACGGTCGAACTGGCGATGTAAGCGACGCTGCGAACGCACGAGAAAAGCGGTCCGCGACGACGTCGAAAGCGGGCTGATTTTGCGCACTGACGGGGGCTTCGGATACGGCCCCGGTTAGCCCGCGCGCAATCAGGCAAATCGGGCCGGTACGCCGGTCCGGCGAGGGTTTGAAGAGAGGTGTAACGAACTGTTTCACGCTGTGATTCCGCTAAAGTTTTGATTTTCCCGTGCCGTTATAAGGATCAAATCAGTGAGGAACAGCATCGTGAAAGTAGATTCCAGCATCAACACCAGCCTGCCGACGCTTACGGACGGCGTGTCCCGTTCGCAGCAGAACGACACGACCGCAGCAGCGGCCGGCAATGCAAACGCGACGGCAACGTCGCAAACCTCGTCCGCAGGTCAGGGCGATGCGAGCGTGAATCTGTCGGGACTGTCGCAGAATCTGCGCGGCCTCGCGGCATCGGGCTCGGCCGATATCGACACGGCGAATGTCGATGCGATCAAGGCGGCCATTCGTAACGGCACGCTGCAGATCGATTCGGGCAAGATCGCCGACGGCGTGCTGGATACCGCACGCGGCCTGCTGTCGACCCAAACCCCGCCGTCCAACTAAGGCGACGTACCGGTGATCGGTGCGGCGCAGGGCGGCATCCGAGAACCTGGGCTCGTGCAAACGAGCCGGCGTGTTTAGCGAGTTGTGATGAAAGACGCCCTGTTAGCCACTGTGATCGACGAATATTCGACCGTCGAAGCTTTTGCCTCCATTCTTGCGCTCGAAACCCGCGCGCTCACGGCCTTGTCGCCGATGGAGCAATTGCCGCCAATCGTCGAAAAGAAGACTGAACTGATCGGCGTTCTCGCGCGACTCGAACGCGCACGCGACGAACAGCTCGGCGCGATGGGTTTCCCCGCCGGATGGCCCGGCATGGAGCTCGCGGCGAGTACCGATACGCGGCTGGCCGAACAATGGTCGCTGCTGCAAAAGGCCGCCGAACGCGCGCGCCGCTTCAACACCAACAACGGCGAACTGATCCGCACGCGAATGGAATACAACCAGCGTGCGTTGACCGCGCTGCAGGTGGCCGTGCCGAAGAAGGCCGGGTTCTACGGCCCGGACGGCCGGATGCCCGCGCATGGCGGGCTGTGACGGTCCAGGTTTGACCGTAGTGAAAGAAAGGCTCGTCGATGACGGGCCTTTTTTGTTTTGGGAAGCGGGTTTGGAAACGGCGGCGGTGTGTCCGTGCCTCCGTGCCTATGTCGTCCGGCCGACTTGGCCGCGCAAAGCATCTCCACGTCCAATGAGCAGCAGTGCGCGAGGCTTTCCCGCGCGTTTCGCTGCCGCACGAATCTTGTGTATTCGTGTGTATAATCAGGACGTGAAAAATGAAAAGTACCGACATCATCCGGATGCTTGAAACCGACGGCTGGACCTTGCTGCGCACCGTCGGCAGCCACCATCATTTTCGTCACCGGATCAAGCCGGGCCTCGTGACGGTGCCGCATCCGAAAAAAGACATTCCCACCGGCACACTCAACAGCATCCTGAAGCAGGCGAGGTTGAAATGAAAAACATCATCTATCCGATCGCGATCGAACCGGGCGATGACCACCAGGCGTGGGGTGTCGTCGTGCCGGATATTCCCGGCTGCTTTTCAGCGGGCGATTCGTTCGAGGACGCGTTCGTCAACGCGAAAGAAGCCATCGAATCGCATCTCGACACATTGTTCGACGAAGGCTTGCCCTTGCCGGCAAAGCGTCCGCTTGCCGGGCATCGCGCCAATCCGGACTACGCCGGCTGGGTCTGGGGATTCGTCGCGGTGCGCGACATCGTGGCGTTGAAGAAGGCGGTGCGGATCAATATCTCGCTGCCCGAAGTGCTGCTCACCGACATCGACGAATACGCCAAGGCGCGCGGCATGACGCGCTCCGCATTTCTCGCGCTCGCGGCCGAACACGAAATGGCCGCCGCGTAGGCATCACCGCAACATTGCCGCGCCAAAGCGCAAGCCGCAGCCGTAAACGTCGAATGGGCCGCTGTCCGCGGCCCACCCGATTTCACACCGTCGACAACCGTGTCTTTCGCGTTGCCGCTCAAGCCTCAGTCGCCGCCCACGCCATCTCGCGCAAGCGCGTACGCAAGCGTGCAACGGCCTGGCTGTGCAACTGGCACACGCGCGATTCCGACACTTCCATCACCGCGCCGATCTCGCGCAGATTCATCCCGCGCTCGTAGTACAGCGACATCAGCAGCTTCTCGCGATCCGGCAGACGGTCGATCGCTTCGACCAGCGCCGCACGCAGACTGTCGTCCAGCAGCGCCGACAACGGATCCGAATGATCGACGCAGTAGCGGTCGAGGAACGGCTCGTCGTCCGCGGAACGATCGAAGTCTTCGTAGTAGATCAGCTGGCTGCCGTGCAGATCCTGCAGCATCGACTGATACTCGTCGAGCGGCATCTTCAGATGATCGGCGATCTCGGTCTCGGACGCCGAGCGGCCCAGACTCTGTTCGACCTTCTGCACCGCCGATTCGACCTCGCGCGACGTGCGTCGCAAGCTACGCGGCAACCAGTCGTTGCTGCGCAGTTCGTCGAGCATCGCGCCGCGAATCCGCTGGCTCGCGTACGTCTCGAATTGCGCGCCCTGATCTTCCTTGTAGCGGCTGGCCGCATCGAGCAGACCGATCATGCCGGCCTGGATCAGGTCATCGAGATCGACGCTGGCAGGCATCTTCGCGACGAGCTGGAGGCCGAGACGCCGGACGAGCGGTGCGTATTTCGTCAGGACTTCGGCTTGGGAGATTTTTCCCTGAGCGTTGTACATCATGTACCCCTTGTCTTCGCACGCCACTCAGGCGTGTTGCGCAGACGGTTGTTCGGCGTGTTGCGCCACGGTTACTGCCCCAGGCGCCACCCAGTGGGCCCGTGACGACATCGCTGGCCGCATCGGCCAGTACAGCAGTTCGGATGCGAGATGGCGGTAATCGCGCGCTGCCGGTGTCGATGGGAAAGCATCGACGACACAGCGCGACAATTCGAGCGCCCTGGCCATGCGGGGATCGGCGGCAATGCAGCCCGCATCCTCCAGCGACACAGTCAGATAACGCCCCGCGACGCCCGCAAGGTTCTCAAAAGCGGTTTGCGCATCCGCGGGACTGTGAACGTGGTTCACGAGCACGCGAAACTGCGCGAAAGCATGGGCGTAGTGCAGACGCTTGATGCACGCGTAGGCGTCGGTCAGCGCTTGCGCCGCCATCCGCGTCACGACCATCACGTCGTGCGCCTGCATCGACAGCGTCGACAACTGACCCTGCTGATCGCGTTGCGCGTCGATCAGCACAAAATCGGCGGGACCTCTCAGCACGACGCCGAGTTGCTCCGGCGTGTATCCATCGCGATTGCCCTGCGATGCCGCCAGCACCGAGAAACCCAGCGCGTGACGCGCGGCGGCAAATTCCAGATCCATCTCGCCGCGCATCACCGCAGCGAAGTTGCCCGCACCGCGCAAGCCACCCAGCATCGCGCTCACCGAGCGCACGCCGACGTTCTCGTCGATCACGAGCACATCCTTGCCCTGCTCCACCAACGCGGCGGCCAGATTGACGACGGTCGATGTACAACCGACGCCGGGCGATCCCCCCGTTACCGCGATAACGCGCGAGCCGTTACGGGCGAGCAACCTGCGCAGCCCCTCGGCCTGATCGGAGAAAAATTTATCCAAAGCGAACCTCGTGCAGTTCAGCGGTCGATCGAGCGGTCAAGGCGGACAGCAAACCGGGAATTTCGTCGTCGGCAGGAACGAACGGCGAGTTGTCGCGCGGCACGCAGAACGCGCTCTTGATCAAAAACTTGCGGGTAGCGACGTACAGGTTTTCCGGCACTTTCTGACCGGTCGATACGTAATGAACCGGCAGCTTGTAGCGGATCACCGTGTCGAGCACGCCACCCAGATTGGTCGCTTCGTCGAGCTTGGTCAGGATGCAGCCCGCGAGCGGCTCCTGATCCGGCGCGCTCTGATACGCCTGCACGACTTCGTTCAGCGTGTCGCCGTGGCTGGTTGCGTTCAGCAGCAACAGGCGCTTGACCGGCTGACCGGCGCGGCACAGCATCGCGATCTGTTCGGAGACGAGGCGGTCGCGCTGGCTCATACCGATCGTGTCGATCAGCACGATGTGCTTGTTGCGCAGTTCGGCGAGCGCGAGTTGCAGATCCGCGCCGTCTTTCACCGCATGAACCGATACGCCGAGAATCTTGCCGAAGATGCGCAGTTGTTCGTGACCGCCGATCCGGTAGCTGTCGGTGGTCAGCAGCGCGACCTTGCTGGCGCCGAAGCGCATCACACAGCGCGCGGCGAGCTTCGCGGTGGTGGTCGTCTTGCCGACGCCCGTCGGGCCCATCAGCGCGAACACACCGCCCTTTTCCATCAGGTCGTCCTCGTTTTCGAGGATCGGCAGATTGCTGGCCAGCACCGAGTGAATCCATTCCATGCCGGCTTCCATGCCGTCGATATCGTCCGGCAGGTTGTCGACCATCATCTGCACGAGTTGCGCGGAGAAACCGGCGGCAAACAGATGCTTGGTCAACGACGCGCGCATCGGATTGCGGCGCTGGCGATCGGCCCACAGCAGGCCGGCAAAGTGTTCTTCCATCATCCCGCGCATCGACGCGAGTTCGTTCATCACCGTTTCCTGCATGACCTGCTCCATGCGGGCCTTGATCGCTTCGCTGACGCTCGCGGCGCTCGGTGCAGCCGGACGCGGCTCATCGACGCCCATCCGTTGCGCAGCGCGGCGCGCGGCGACTTGCGCAGCTTCGCGCGCCCATTCGGGCGTTTCGCCGACCAGCGGATTCGGTGTATCGACCGCCGAGCCGAAGCCGCGTGCGGCGGCGCCCGACGGCGTCATCGTGTGACGTGCGGTGCGCTGGACCTGCTGTTGCTGCTTGTCGGCGATGCGGCGCGCATGATCGATCAGCCACGGATTCGATTCGGCCATCGTGCGTTGCGCTTGCAACGGATCGGCGGCGTTGCCGTGATTCATCGCATGCGACGCGCTCGCGGCGTGGCTGGCTTGTGCTGCATTCGCTGCGTTCGACTGGCTGGTGGCTTTCAGCAGATCGGCGCGGATTTCATCGCTCAGACGCGGTGCGTCGCCGTGGGTCGGGTTCATCGATGCGGAATGCATCGCGGACAGGCTCGAACCGCTTGCGGAGATGCTGGTCGATGCACCCGAGCCGGCTGCGGAACCCGGCTTGACTGCGGGCGGACGGGCCGGCGCTTCGTCGATCGACGGTGCATCGACGCCTGCTTCCGGGCTCGCGCCGAACACCGACGAAAACACGTCGGGCAGACCGCCGCTCGCATACGGATTACCTTGCATCGCCGGCATGCTGCGCGGCGCTGCGACCGGTGCGGGCGCAGCTCGCGGCTGACGCGCGGCGGCGTGCGGCGCGCTGTGCTGCGAAGCGTGCTGCCCGTTGTGCTGCGAGCCGTGCTGTCCGCCGTGCTGCGAGCCCTGACCGCCGAAGCCCTGGCTGAAACCTTGATGCTGGCTTGCGCCCTGGTCCGAACCCTCGCGGGATTTCGGCGCGATCGAAGCGAGGTCGCTATCGGCCAACGCGACGATCTCGACCGTACCGTCATCGATCGCACGGTTCGACAGAACCACAGCGTCGGGACCCAGCGCTTCACGCACGAGTCGCAATGCATCGCGACTGGTGGCACCGATAAATTTACGAATGTTCAAGCTAGACCCCCGATGTGGCTTCGGACCGGCAACATACCGCTTCCCAATGATTCAATTATTCCGAAACCCGACCAACGACGATCTGCTGATAAGGGACTGGAAAACTGGGTAATTCGGGGTATGGAAATCGCCGTCGAAAAAGCGCTGCCATCAACAAAAAAGCCGGCGCTCTCACGAGCGCCGGCTTGTTCCGGTTTCAGACCGCAACGCGGCCTGCAAAACCGCGTGGTTGCGCTTACGCGCCGATCAGATTCACCACCTTGATATTGCGTGTGTCCGGCACTTCCGCATACGACAGCACCTTCAGCTGCGGCAGGCTGCGACGCAGGAAGCGCGCGAGCATCGGACGCAATGCATGCTGAACCAGCAGCACCGGCGCGAGGCCGAGGTTCTGCTGACGCATCATCGCTTTCTGCGTCTCCGTCATCAGCGTGTGCGCGAGGCCCGGCTCCAGCCCCGGATTGGCACCGGTCGAAAGCGCCTGCGACAGCACGCGTTCGAGGTTCGAGTCCAGACCCATGACCTGCATGTCGCCCGTGCCGGGGAACCATTGCTGCGTGATCGCGCGGCCCAGTGCCAGACGAACCACGGCGGTGAGATCGTGTGCGTCGGTGATCTTCGGTGTGTGCTCGGACAAGGCTTCGAGGATCGAGCGCAGATCGCGGATCGGCACGCCTTCTTCCAGCAGGTTTTGCAGCACCTTTTGCAGCGTCGTGAGCGGCAGCGTTTTCGGCACCAGATCGTCCACCAGCGACGGCGTGTCTTTCTGCATCCGTTCGAGCAGCGCCTGGACTTCGCGACGGCCGAGCAATTCCGATGCGTGCGTGACCACCAGGTGATTCAGGTGGGTCGCGACGACCGTGCTCGAATCGACCACCGTGTAGCCGTAGACCTGCGCCTGTTCGCGCAGATTCGTATCGATCCAGATGGCCGGCAGACCGAAGGCCGGATCTTGCGTCGGCGTGCCCGGCAATGCGGCGGACACCTGTCCCGGATTGATCGCCAGCCATTGACCCGGATACGCTTCGCCGATACCCACTTCGACGCCCTTCAGCGCGATCCGGTAACCGTTCGGACGCAATTCGAGGTTGTCGCGGATATGGATCACCGGCGGCAGGAAACCGATTTCCTGCGCGAACTTCTTGCGGATCGATTTGATCCGCTTCAGCAGTTCGCCGTCGGAATTCTTGTCGACCAGCGGAATCAGGCGATAGCCCACTTCCAGACCGAGCGTGTCGATCATCGTCACGTCGTCCCAGCTTGCTTCGGCGTTCTCGACCGGCGCGAGCGCGGCCGGTGCGACGTCGACCAGCGCGGCGCTGTTCTTGCCCGCGTCGATCTTCTTCTTCATCACGCGACCCATCTGGATCAGACCGCCGCCGAGCAACAGAAACGCGAAGTGCGGCATGCCGGGGATCAAGCCCATCAGCACCAGAATCACGCCCGTGATCATCAGCACGCGCGGGTTCGTGAACAGTTGGCCCGTCAGCTGCGTGCCGATGTCTTCGTTGGTCGCGACGCGCGACACGATCACACCGGCCGCCGTCGAAATCACCAGCGACGGAATCTGTGCAACCAGGCCGTCACCGATCGTCAGCAGCGTGTAGGTCTTGCCCGCGGTCGCGAAGTCCAGACCGTGCTGCACCATCCCGACCACCAGCCCGCCGAAGATGTTGATCACCATGATCAGCAAACCCGCCACGGCATCGCCGCGCACGAACTTGCTCGCACCGTCCATCGAGCCGTAGAACTCGGCTTCCTGCCCGACTTCCAGACGACGCTTGCGCGCCTGGTCTTCGTTGATGATGCCGGCGTTCAGGTCGGCGTCGATCGCCATCTGCTTGCCGGGCATCGCGTCGAGCGTGAAGCGCGCGGACACTTCGGCGATCCGGCCCGCACCCTTCGTGATCACCATGAAGTTGATGACCATCAGGATGACGAAGACGACGATACCGACCGCGAAGTTGCCGCCCACGAGGAAGTGACCGAACGACTCGATCACCTGACCAGCCGCGCCGGGGCCGGTGTGGCCTTCGAGCAGCACGATCCGGGTGGACGCCACGTTCAGCGACAGGCGCAGCAACGTGGAGAACAGCAGCACGCTCGGAAAAGCCGCGAAATCGAGCGGCTTCATCGTGTACATGCTGACCAGCAGCACCATCACCGACAACGCGATGTTGAAGGTGAACAGCAGGTCGAGCAGGAATGCCGGCAACGGCAGGATCATCATGCCGAGGATCATGCAGATCAGCACCGGACCGGCGAGTGCTCGCAGGTTGGCGCCGCTCAGCGCGTCAGGCCGACGGGACAGGATTCCACTCGCGTTCATGCGGAAACTCCGGGTTGAGCATTGTCATCGTCACCGAGTGTGTCGGTGGCTTCTTCGGCGGCGTCGTCATCGGAGACGCCGCCCTTGTCGAGTTCGGCGGGCACGTCGAGATCGCTCGGTGCGGTCGGCGCGACGCCGCCTTCGGTCTTGAACCGGCGCAGTTGATATACCCACGCCAGCACTTCCGCCACTGCGCCGTACAGCTGACCTGGAATTTCACGGTCCAGATCGACGTTGTGATAAAGCGCCCGCGCGAGCGGCGGTGCTTCGAGCAGTGGAATATTGTGTTCGCGGCCCAGCTCGCGAATCCGTGCGGCCACCAGGTTCACGCCCTTGGCGACCACGCGCGGTGCACGCATCTCGCCGTCGGTGTATTGCAGCGCGACCGCGAAGTGCGTCGGGTTGGTGACGATCACGTCGGCCTTCGGCACGTTGGTCATCATCCGGCGACGCGCGGCAGCCCGTTGTTGCGAGCGGATGCGGCCCTTCATGTGCGGATCGCCTTCGCTTTCCTTGTGCTCGCGCTTCACTTCTTCCTTGGTCATCCGCAGCTTCTTGTGAAACGACCAGATCTGATACGGCACATCCATCGCGGCGACAACGAACAGACCCGCCACCGTCATCCCGCAGCACACCGCGATCAGATGCGCGGCGTTCGCGAGCGCGGTGTCCAGCGGCTGCGTGGCGAGCGCGAGAACCTGCTCGCGACGATTCCAGATCGCCGTGCCGCCGATCCCGCCCACCACCAGCGTCTTCGCCAACGACATACCCAGCTGGATCGGACCGTTGATCGAGAAAATCTTGCCGAGTCCGGCGACCGGATTCAACCGGCTGAATTTCGGCTCCAGACCTTTCGCCGACAATTGCCAGCCGCCCAGCGCGAGCGGCGACAGCAGCGCGGCCGCGCCGGTCAGCGCGAGGATCGGCAGCACGGCGGCCAGCCCTTCGTGGCTCGCGGCACCCGCGCCGATCAGCATCTGACGGGTTTCGAAGACCTTGGCGTGGTCGAATGTCAGCGCGCTGCGCAGCATCGTCTGAAGATGCTCGCCGATCGGGCCTGACAGGCCCCACACACCGAAAAACCCCGCCGACAGCAGCGCAAACGACGACAGTTCGCGCGACCGTACGATCTGCCCCTCTTCCCGCGCCTTTTCAAGTCGCCTGGGGGTGGCTGATTCGGTTTTGTCTTCGTCGCTCTGTTCTGCCACCTGCTACTCCACGCGCCACAATCGGTCACGGCCCCACGCCATTTCCAGTGAGACCGATTATTGCGGCTCGTCGCAAGCTGTGATCGGCGGATAAAGACGGTGAAACCGTGGCATTTCGACGGATGAACGGTTCAGAAACCGCGCCGGATGCCGTCAAGGCGGACCGGGCGCCCAAACGCCGCGCATGAAAAAGCCGGGCGCGCCTCGCGACGCGCCCGGCCCGGTTCAGCGCCGATGCGCTGAAAGCTCAGAAAGCGACGTAAGGCGACTGACCGCCGCTCGCGGTCTGATCCATGCCGTAGTAGACGTAGCGGCCGTAAAAGTACGGCAAACCGAGATCGAAGATGCCGGTGGTGCTGAGTTGTCCGGCGAGGTCGTTGAACGCGTAGTTGTTGTTGCCGCTGCGGAACAACGACTGCGCGTTTGCAATGCCGATCTGCGCGGCCAGCGAGTTGCCGCCGGTGCCGACCAGGGTGACCGTGCGGGTCTGCGACGACGACGGGCAGTAGAAGCCGGAGTAGTTGCTGCTGCACAGCGTGAGCGTGCTATCGGAGAAGAAATAGCCGTTCGAGCCGGAGTCGAGGAACGCGGTCACCTTGCTGCCGTTGAACGTGCTGCTGTTCATGTCGCCGTAGCTGTCGGTGTTGAAGACGTTGGCTGCCGCCAGCGCGTTGTTCGACTGCGTACCGATCCCGAACACCAGCGTGCCCGTCGCGCCGGCCGAACCGGCGTTCGACACCGGCGACATCTGCAGGATCACGCCGTTGTTGTCAGTGGTGAAGTGCGCGACCGGATTCGCGACCTGCTGGCCGGTCGGCACGGCGGTGCGGCTGCAAGCGGCGCCACTGGTCGGACACGCGTAGTAGTTGCTGTAGGTGGCGGCCGTGGACGCGCTCTGGCAGGTCGTGCCGCAGTCATAGGGCGCGACGCCGATACCGAGAATGCCGTTCGCGCCGAGATCGCTGACCGTGTTTTCCGACGATCCGTTGATGCAGCCGCTGGTCGGGATCGTGCTCGACGCGAGATCGCCGATAAGCTGGATCGGGATAGTCGACGCGGTTTCGCCGCCGATCTTCACGGTGGCGTTGCGGATCGTGCCCCACGAGTAACCGTCCGCGAAACGCGTGCATTCGGCGAGCTGCGCGCTGCTGACGTTCGGCGCGGCGTTCACCGGCATCGCGCCGCTCAGTGTGCTGTTCAGCACCGAACCGACGATCCGCAGACCGTACGAACCGGTATCGACCTGAATGTTATCGATTGTCTGACAGTTGGTGGTCGAGCCCGGCGCGCAGATCGTCACGCTGACGGTCGGAATATTGACGACGCCGCTGAGGCCGGCCCCGACCGTCACCGCGACCGTGTTCGCCGCGCCGGCCGCGATCGGCTGCGCGGTGGGACTGGCGGGCAGACCGTCGGTGTTGACGGAACTGTTCGAGCTGGAACTGGAGTTGGAGTCGCCGCCGCCTCCGCCGCACGCTGCCACCACGGACAGCAGCACGACCGCTGTGGCCGTGCGCAACCAGCCGTCGAAGCGAGCCGCGAGCGCGTGCAGCGCGCCGCCGGAAACGAAAGTCTGTGCGTCGTGAGTGGTGTGAGCCGTTCGCGTGATTCGCATGGTCGTAGTCCCGTCGCTCACTGGATGTCGGAGCCGCTGACGCCGCCCGGCAGCGACTGCGGCAGCCACGCCTGCCCGGCGAAAGCGCCCATATGCCCGCCCGATCGCACGACCAGACCGCTCTGATCGACGGCGACCGGTCCGCGCCCGGTACGTGCTCGCGCCGCTTTGACGCCGGCAACGTATTGCGAGAAATAGGTACCGAGCAGGCTGTCGAGATCCGGCATCTGCGGGCCTTGCCACGCGATCCCGAACACCGTGCCGTCCTGCGCGAGATATTCACGCACGACCGTGCCGTTACCGAAGGTGGTTTCGCGGACAGTGTAGGAAGCGGTCGAACTCGACGTGCTGCTGGAAGACGCGGCCGCCGAACCCGACTTCAGCACGGCCTGCGAGCTGGACTGCGCGGCGGGCTCGACCACCCGCGACACGCTCGATGCGCCGGACGGCGGCGTCATCGGGCTGCCCCCGAGCGCCGCGTGGGCCTCCCCTGCGGTCAGCGCCGCCAGCGTAGCGGACACTCCGAGCGCCGTGACGAACACGACGCGGCTGATGCGGATCGACATAGCCCAGGCTCCTCCCGAGAGCTGCGGCGCGCCCTACCGTGACGGTGAGCGGCAGCATGTTTCTGGATAATACGACACGAACGACGCGAAACCTTACAAAAATGTAAACGCTGTGTGAACGAGCATCGCGCGTGCCTGAAACCGGTGCATGCAGAAAGCCCGCGCACAAACGACAACACCCGGTGCCACGCACAATGTTCGATAACCATCGTGTGTGGCGCCGGGTGTGACGCACATGCTGAGACCAGGTGAAACGGGCGCAGCGGCCCGATCAGAATCCGAGGCTGGCCAGCAGGTCGTCGACTTGCGACTGATCCTGCATCACGTCCGCCTTGCCTTCCGGATTGATCTGCGGACCGTTCAGCAGCGATTCCGGGCTGCCCGTCGGCGACGTGACTTCCGCCACCAGCGCCGCCGCGTTCGCCGCGAACTGCTCGCGCCGTTCGAGCGCAATGTTCTCGACCAGCACGCCGAGCAGCTGCTGCTCGATCAGATACACGACGTCCATGATCTTCTTGATGACCTGGCCGGTCAGATCCTGGAAGTCCTGCGCGAGCATGATTTCGAGCAGTTGTTCGTTGGTCGCGGTCGTTGCGGGCGGCACGCTGCGCAGATAGTCGCGCGTATCGCTCATCAACGCGCGCACTTCCTCGCGTTCGATCGGCGCGGCATACCACTGGTCCCAGCGCGCATCGAGTTCGTTCGCGCCGCGTTGCAGCTCTTCCTGAATCGGCTTCGCGACATCGATCGACGACAGCACGCGCTCGGCGGCCTGCTCGGTCATGTTCGCGATGTACTTCAGACGGTCGCGTGCGTCGGGCACGGCTTCGGCCGCGCGCTCGACGTGCTTGTCGAGCCCCAGCTCGCGCATCGAATCGCGCAAGGTGCGCGTCAACGTGCCGATGCGGGCGAGAATGCGGTCGGTCGTGAGGTCGCCGCCGCCTTCATGCGATTCGGCGCCGGATGCTTCAGTCGGCAGGTTCACATCAGCTCCCGGTTTTTTGCATCTTTTCGAGAATCTTGTTGAGCTTCTCGTCGAGCGTGGCAGCCGTGAACGGCTTCACCACATAGCCGCTCGCACCGGCTTGCGCCGCTGCAATGATGTTTTCCTTCTTCGATTCCGCCGTCACCATCAGCACCGGCAGATGGTTCAGGTTCGCGTCGGCGCGAATTTCCTTCAGCATCGCCAGGCCGTCGAGGTTCGGCATGTTCCAGTCGGAAATCACGAAGTCGTAGCCGCCGCCGCGCAGGCGCGACAAACCCGCTGCGCCGTCTTCCGCTTCGTCGACGTTCGCGTAGCCCAGTTCCTTCAGCAGGTTGCGAACGATCCGGCGCATCGTCGGAAAGTCGTCCACAACCAGAATTTTCATGCCCTTATCCATTTCTCATTCCCTTTCGCTTGATCCAGATGGTGCGGCTAATGACCGCCTGTTCAATCAGACGCGGTGCGCATCATACCCGCTGTACCCGTTCGCCCATGGCCGCAAGGCTTACCATGACGCGTCGGCTCATATCCTGCAATGACGCTACTTCCACAGCGCCGCCCATTGCGATCGCTTCGCGCGGCATGCCGAACACGATGCAGCTCGCTTCATCCTGGGCGAGCGTATGCGCACCCGCTTTTCTCATATCCAGCAGTCCCGCCGCGCCGTCGCGCCCCATTCCGGTGAGGATCACGCCAACCGCGTTCTTGCCCGCATGTTGCGCAGCGGAACGGAACAGCACATCGACAGAAGGACGGTGCCGGTTGACTGGCGGGTCGTCTGACAGATGCGCGATGTAGTTCGCGCCGCTACGCGCGAGCAACAGGTGAGCGTGGCCGGGTGCGAT
The DNA here is from genome assembly GCF_028283785.1 of Paraburkholderia sp. Classification (GTDB taxonomy): domain Bacteria; phylum Pseudomonadota; class Gammaproteobacteria; order Burkholderiales; family Burkholderiaceae; genus Paraburkholderia. The sequence continues at coordinate 135,498 of NZ_JAPWKB010000012.1, forward strand.
ATAAGCATGACCCGGCAGCACGCGTTCGCCGTGCTCAGCTTCTTTAACGGTAATCCGGCACAAACCATTAAGGCGTTGTGCAAAAGATTTTGTGAATCCCGGCGGCATATGCTGCGCGATCAGCACCGCAGGCGCGTCCGGCGGCAGCGGCACCAGCACTTCGCGGATCGCTTCGGTGCCGCCCGTCGATGCGCCGACGATGATCAGCTTCTCGGTACTGACGAGCGGATTGTTGAACAACGGCGCGTGCGGGGTCGCGTGATGCGCGCCCGACGCGTGCGCCGCATGATGCACCGGCGCCGCCTGACGCACACGCGCACGGGCCGCCGCGCGGATCTTGTCGGCGAGCTTTTCCGAGTAGTCGAGCATGCCGTCGCGAATCCCGACCTTCGGCTTCGTGACGAAATCGACCGCGCCCAGTTCCAGCGCGCGCAGCGTGATTTCGTTGCCGCGTTCGGTCAGCGACGACACCATCACGACCGGCATCGGTCGCAGACGCATCAGCTTCTCGAGAAAATCGAGACCGTCCATCCGGGGCATTTCGACGTCGAGCGTCAACACGTCCGGATTGTGCTGCTTGATGAGTTCGCGCGCGACCAACGGGTCGGGTGCGGTGGCGACGACGGTCATGTCCGGCTGCCCGTTGATGATTTCCGTCATCAGGCTTCGGATCAGCGCCGAATCGTCGACGCACAATACCTTGATGTTTTGCACAGCTGTCACGCCTCCTCTGCGGTCCTGGCGTTGTTTGGGTTATTCGGCCGCGTGCCCGCGCCGAAGAGTTCGATGCGAGATTTCGACGCGCTCGCGCCGGATGTCGCGTTGTGGCTGGCACCCGTGCCGCCGGTCGGGTTCGCGCCCGCTCGGGACGCCAGTCCCGAGCTGAACAGTTCGACGCGCGGTCGCGCCGCCGCGGTGCCCGACGGGCCACCGAACAGCTCGACCCGTTCGCGTGCGCGCGCAAGGCGCTCGGCGCGTGCGGCGTCGGTTTGACGGGCCAGCGCCTGTTCGCGCTCGGCCACGCCCTGCTCCTGTTGCAGACGCAACTTCTTGACCATCACCTGACCGGTGCGTGGCATGAACGCGACCTTGCGCGGATGCGCGCCCTGCAAATCTTCCGCGGTGATGCGAATCTTTTCGAGCGCGAGATAGCGGCGCACGAATTCCGAATTGCGGTCGCCGATATTAATCGTCGTCATACCCGCAAGTACAGCGGCACCGCCGAAAACTTTTGCTTCGAAGCGTTCGCGGCGTCCGCCTGCCTTGATCAGTTCGTTGATCAGCACTTCCATCGCGTACGCGCCGTAGCGCATCGAGTCGGAACCCGCGTGCGACACGTCCGCGCCGTCGTCCGGCAACATGAAGTGGTTCATTCCGCCGATGCCCGCCGTGCGGTCCTGGATACAGGCCGCGACGCACGAGCCGAGCACCGTCACGAGCACCATGTCGTCGTGCGTCGTGTAGAACTCGTTGGGCAACAGCTTCACGCCGGGGCGCTGGAAGTGGTTGTCGTAATAGAGATTGGTGGCGATCGGCAGCGCGCTCATGCTGGCACCCCGCTGGTCGCGCGCGCGCCTTGCGTGCCCTGCGCCGTGCCGCGCGTCGCGCCACGCGCGCCGCCGCCGTCACGCGTCAGTTCGTAGACGGTCTGGCCGCGCAGACGGAACGACTGCGTGACGTAGGTGAAGTTTTCCGAGTGACCGGCGAACAGCAGACCGCCCGACTTCATCAACGGCTCGAAGCGTTGCAGCACTTGCGCCTGCGTCGGCTTGTCGAAATAGATCATCACGTTGCGGCAGAAGATCGCGTCGAACTGCTGCGCCTGCAACTGGTAATCGCGGTCGGTGAGGTTCAGCTGCTGGAAGCGGATCATCGCGCGGACTTCAGGGCGCACCTTGACGAGCCCGGCATGCGCGCCGGTGCCCTTCAGGAAGAAGCGCTTCAGGCGCTCCTGCGACAGATGCTTGACCTGGTCGAACTGGTACATGCCCGCTTCGGCTTTGGCCAGCACCTGCGTGTCGATATCGGTGCCGAGCACCGTCACGTTGCGCGCCGCGTGGTCGCCGAGCGCTTCGATCAGCGTCATCGCGATCGAATACGGTTCTTCGCCGGTCGATGCCGCCGAACACCAGACGGCGAGCGGTGTCGAACGGGTCTTGATGAAATCGGCGAGCAGCGGAAAGTGATGCGCCTCGCGGAAAAATGCTGTCAGGTTGGTTGTCAGCGCGTTGGTGAACGCTTCCCACTCGGCGGGATCGTTCTCCTGTTCGAGCTGATCGAGATACTGCTTGAAGCTGTCCAGACCGCGAGCGCGCAAACGGCGGGCAAGGCGGCTGTACGCCATGTCGCGTTTGTGGTCCGACAACGAAATGCCGGCGCTGCGGTGGATCAGTTCGCGGATGCGAGCGAAATCGGCCGACGTAAACTCGAAGTCGCGACCTGGGTCGCCGGATCTACCCGGTTCCGCCCGGTCGGTGCGTTGCTGTGCGCGCGTTGCCATCATGAAGTTTCCTGCCTGCGATACGAGACGTCCCTGGTTTCCTCACCGTTCTCCGGTGAAGCAGGGGACTGCCATCGCGGGCCGCGCCTGCCCGCGAAAGTTCCAACCGGCTGTCGGCCTGAAGCGCGCCCCGTGAACGTGCTCCGATGAGTCGCCCGTAATCGGGCGAGATGCCGAAAGCCCGCGTGTCCGTCTGCCGTTGCTACGTGTTCCTGCGTCGATGCCGAGGTCGAAACCCGGCTCGATACCGTTTAAAAAGTTTCCCAGTCCGCATCCGATCCCGCCGTCGATGCCTTGACGGGCATCGGCCGCGCTACCGGTTCGAGCCGCGCCGGTTTCGACGCGGCGGCCGGTGCCGGTGCCGCATGCGTAACCGGATTCGAACTCGCGTCGCCGTGCGTTGCTGCGACATCGGGTTCGATCGCCTCGGGCGGACGTGCTGCCTTCGGCTTGCTGTATGTGCTGGCGGTCGCCGCCGGCCGTGTCGCGGATTTCGCCGCCATCGGCTTCGCCTTCGCGAACGACGTCGTGCTGCCGCTGCGAACCGTCGCCTTAGCCGTAGCCGCAGCGGGCGCGCGGTGACTGCCTTCGACCTGCCACGTCCCGACGACCTTCTGCAACTGGCGCGTCTGCTCTTCGAGCGACGCCGCCGCTGCTGCCGCTTCCTCGACGAGCGCCGCATTCTGTTGCGTCACTTCGTCCATCTGCACGACAGCGCGATTGACCTGTTCGATGCCGCCCGACTGCTCTTCCGACGCGGCGCTGATCTCGCCCATGATGTCGGTCACGCGGCGCACCGCCTGCACGATTTCATCCATCGTGGTGCCTGCACGACCGACCAGCGCCGAGCCGCTTTGCACCTTGTCGACGGAATCGCCGATCAGTTCCTTGATTTCCTTCGCCGCGCTCGCGCTGCGTTGCGCGAGACTGCGCACTTCGCCTGCGACCACCGCGAAGCCGCGTCCCTGTTCACCCGCGCGCGCCGCTTCGACTGCCGCGTTCAGCGCGAGAATGTTGGTCTGGAACGCAATGCCTTCGATCACGCCGATGATGTCCACGACCTTGTTCGAACTGGTCGCGATTGCCTGCATCGTATCGACGACCTGGCTCACCACATCGCCGCCGCGCGTCGCGATATCCGACGCGTTGACGGCAAGCTGGCTCGCCTGACGCGCGTTCTCGGCGTTCTGGCGGACCGTGCCGGTGAGTTCTTCCATGCTCGATGCGGTCTGCTGCAACGAGGCGGCCTGTTGCTCGGTGCGTTGCGACAGATCGGTGTTGCCCATCGCGATTTCGCGTGCACCGGTATCGATCGATTCCGTGCTGTGACGCACCGATTTCACCAGCGTCGACAGGCTGTCCTGCATCTGCACGATCCCGGCGAACAGCTTGCCGATTTCGTTGTTGCCGTTACGCGCGGCGATGCGTCCGGTCAGATCGCCGTCGGCCATCCGTTCGAATGCATCGGTTGCGTCCGTGAGCGGCTGGACGATCAACCCGCGCATCGCAAAACGCAGCACCACCACCATCGCCACCGCGACCAGCGTGATCGCGATAATCAACGTGGTCATCAACGTCACGTTCGACTGCGCGCTGGCTTCGTTGTCCAACGCGCGCTGCTGCAACGCCTTGACCACGTTCGCGGCCGCTGCGTCGTAAGCGATGAACATCGGGCTGATTTTGGTATCCGCGACAGCGTGATACGCAGCTTGATCGTTTGCGTTGAGTGCGGCGAACTCGGGCGCGACGCCGTCCTGCATCACCGTGGTACGGCGTGCGGCGACTTCGTCGAGCAAGGCTTGATCGATGCCGGCTTTCGGCGCATCGAGATACGCCTGCCAGCTCTGATTGCCCTTCGCGAGCAGTTCCTGCGCGCGGTCGAGTGCCTTCTTCGCTTCGTCCGCATTGTTCGCGGCGGTCAGCGTGTTGTAGCGATCGACCGCGAGACGGGAACGCAACAGATACGCGGATGCGTCGTCGAGCGCGTGAATCGCGACCAGATCGCCGCTCGCGATTGCTTTCAGCGATGTGCTCGCGTTGCCGAGCGCCGTGAGCCCGAGAGCCCCGACCACGATCGTCAGCGCGACCAGCAGGCCACCCACCGACGTCAGCAACGCTCGAATCGACCACCTGCTCATGTCCCGCACTCCTGTACCTGTTTTACGCTTTCGCGTTTAGACGCCGAGCGTCTCGATCAGCGCCATTTCCCGGCTGGTCATCAACTTCTCGATGTCCATCAGGATCAGCATGCGGCCATCGACGGTGCCGAGGCCCGTCAGGTATTCGGTCGTCAGCGTTGCACCGAATTCCGGCGCCGGCATGATCTGATCCGTTGCCAGCGTCAGCACGTCCGACACGCCGTCCACCACCATGCCGACCACGCGATGCGCGACGTTCAGGATGATCACGACCGTCTGATGGTCATATTCGACGCGACCCAGATGGAACTTGATGCGCATATCGACGATCGGCACGATGATGCCGCGCAGATTGATCACGCCCTTGATGAATTCCGGTGCGTTGGCGATGCGCGTTACGCTGTCGTAACCGCGGATTTCCTGCACCTTCAGGATGTCGATGCCGTACTCTTCCGCGCCGAGCGTGAAGACGAGGAATTCCTGTCCGCCCGCGTCGGCCTGCCCCGCATCGCGGCGGCCATTCGTACCGCTCGCGTTTGCGACGCTCGAATTGATGGATTGAACTTCTGCCACGTTAGCCCCCAGAGAGTTGGGATAGTAATAAGTAAAAAATCAGGCGACGCTCAGGCTGCTATGCGCAGACCGGGATTCGCGATTCAGCGCCGCCACGTCCACGATCAGCGCGACACTGCCGTCGCCGAGAATGGTTGCGGCGGAAATGCCGTGTACCTTGCGGTAGTTGGTTTCGAGGTTCTTCACCACGACCTGCTGCTGGCCGACCAGTTCGTCGATCAACATCGCGAAGCGACGTCCTTCGGTCTGCATGATCGTGACGATGCCTTGCGTCGGTTCCTGCTTCGCGTCTTCGACGGCGAACACTTCGTGCAATGCGACCAGCGGCAGGTATTCACCGCGCACGCGCACCACCCGTTCACCGTTCGCCACCGTGTAGATGTCTTCGGCGCGCGGTTGCAGCGACTCCATCACGAAGTTCAGCGGCAGGATGAAGATTTCGTTGCCGACCTTCACCGACATACCGTCGAGAATCGCGAGCGTCAGCGGCAAGACGATGCGCGTCGTGCTGCCCTTGCCGGCATGCGACTGGATCTCGACATGACCGCCCATCGACTGGATGTTGCGCTTCACGACGTCCATGCCCACACCGCGGCCCGACACGTCGGTGACCTGCTCGGCGGTCGAGAAGCCCGGCAGGAAAATCAGGTTCCAGACGTCCTCGTCGGACATCGAGTCGCTGACCTGCATGCCTTGCTTGGCCGCTTTCGCGAGAATCTTGTCGCGGCGCAGACCGGCGCCGTCGTCGCTGACTTCGATCACGATGTTGCCGCCGTGATGCGCAGCGGACAGCACCAGCTGACCCGTCGATGCCTTACCTGCGGCGCGACGCGCTTCCACGGTTTCGATGCCGTGGTCGAGACTGTTACGCACCAGGTGGGTCAACGGATCGATGATCCGTTCGATCAGGCTCTTGTCGAGTTCGGTCGCCTGACCGAACGTGACGAGTTCCACTTCCTTGCCGAGCTTTGCCGCGAGATCGCGCACCAGACGCGGGAAGCGGCTGAACACGTAATCCATCGGCATCATGCGGATCGACATCACCGCTTCCTGCAGATCGCGCGCATTGCGTTCGAGCTGCGCCATGCCGTTGAACAGGCGGTCGTGCAGCGCCGGATCGAAGGTGCTGGTGGTTTCCGCAAGCATCGCCTGCGTAATCACCAGTTCGCCGACGAGGTTGATCAGCTGATCGACCTTTTCGACGCCCACGCGGATCGAGCTGCCTTCCGCGCCTGCCGCGGCGGCGGCCGGACGTGCCTTGCGGTCGTGTTCGGCGGGCGCCGGTGCAGCGGCGGCCTTCGGTGCTGCCGCAGCGGCTGCCGGTTGAGCGGCAGCGCTATCGAACAGACCGTGCTTCGGCTCTGCAGCCGGTGCCGGTGCAGCCGGCGCGGCCGTTGCTTCGGCCGGCGTCGAATCCTGAGCGGGCGGCGTTCCAGGTTCGCCATGCTCGGAATCGCCTGCCGGCGCGGTGCCGCGGCCGACCGTGATCTGACTTTCGTCGATCACGAAACAGCACACGGCGGTAATGTCGTCAGACGTGACATCCGACGAAAGCCACAGCGTCATATCGGCGCCAGCCTTCGTCTGTCCGACGATCGTACCCAGGTTGCCGAGCTCCTCAGTCAGCAGTGCCTGGTCCTTCTCACCTACGCCCCGTAGCGTTATTTTCAGATGCGGGCCGGTTTCTCCGCCGGTCCCGCCATTGGCGCCGGTCTCTGCCGTGTCGCCATTCGTCCATTCACCTGCAATCTGTACTGCCTGATCGATCACGTGTTCCGGCGCCGATCCGTCG
>NZ_JAPWKB010000012.1:147500-509360 GCF_028283785.1 Paraburkholderia sp.
TGTTACGGCCGGTGTTTCGCGCTGTAACAACATTAAGTGTTTGAAAAATTGGTCGAATTAGCCACGGCGATAGCCATAATGGATTCTCAGGGATAACCCGAAGCGTTTGCTTCATTATCTTGAGGGCGGCGGCCATACCCCGTTTACCGCGCCCAACCGTCCGACAGGTTTTCGTCCAGCGTTGCGCAATCATCCGTGCGCCGTCGTGCGAAACCTTTATGAACAGGAGAATCCGCATGCGAATCGCACAAATCGCGCCGTTGTATGAAGCCGTCCCGCCGAAGCTCTACGGCGGCACCGAACGCGTCGTGTCTTACCTCACTGAGGCGCTCGTCGATCTCGGCCACGACGTGACGCTGTTCGCGAGCGGCGATTCCGTGACGTCGGCGAAGCTCGAAGCGGCATGGCCGCGCGCGCTGCGCCTCGATCCCACGGTGCGCGACGCGATGGCGCCGCATGTGTTGCTGATGGAGCGCGTGCGTCGTATCGCGCACGAGTTCGACGTGCTGCACTTTCACCTCGACTACCTGCCGTTCCCGCTGTTCTCGACGATGGACACGCCGTTCGTGACCACGTTGCACGGTCGTCTGGACCTGCCGGAACTACAGCCTATTTTCGATACGTTCACGGACGCACCGGTCGTGTCGATTTCCGATTCGCAACGTCTGCCGCTGCAACAGGCGAACTGGCTCAACACGATCTATCACGGTCTGCCGGACCAACTGCTGACGCCGCAGACGCACAAGAAGCCCGAATACCTCGCGTTCCTCGGTCGTATCTGTCCGGAAAAGCGCGTCGATACAGCTATCAAGATCGCTGCACAAAGCGGTTTGCCGCTGAAGATCGCCGCCAAGGTGGACAAGGTCGACCAGGAATATTTCAAGCGCGAAATCGAGCCGCTGCTGTCGCTGGCGCACGTGGAGTTCGTCGGCGAGATCAACGAAGCGCAAAAGCCGGAGTTTCTGTCGGGCGCGAAGGCGCTGCTGTTCCCGATCGACTGGTCGGAGCCGTTCGGCCTCGTGATGATCGAGTCGATGGCGTGCGGTACGCCGGTGATTGCATTCAACCGCGGTTCGGTGCCGGAAGTGATCGACCACGGCGTGACCGGCTATATCGTCGAGGACGTGCAAGGGGCGGTCGCTGCGCTCCAGCATCTCGACGACCTGTCGCGCACGGAAATCCGCGCGCAATTCGAACGCCGCTTCAGCTCGAAGACCATGGCGCAGAATTACGTCGAAGGTTATGAAACCTTGATTCAGGCAAGCAGCCGCCCGGTATTGCGCCAGGTAGCCGTGGGTTGATAGAACGCGTCGAATCGCGCGCCGGTTCTGAAGGAAAGCGTCATGTGAATCGTTTGCGCGACCGCGGTTATTACAGTTGCTGATCTATTCAACGCTTTATACAAAAAAGCCGCCTGTTTAAGGCGGCTTTTTTATTGCGTCAGAATCAGACATATTGCTTGTCTGAATCCGCCAGCGCACTCGTCAATACGATGAATGGTTATAGAACCTTCAAATCGCTTTCGGCTTGCTCGCATCGTTAACGGCGGACATTCAAACCTGGGCAATCAGATAGCGCTCGCGGTTCTTTCCCATGATCCATTTGGGCGGTTTGCCGCGACCGCTCCAGGTATTACCCGACTTGGGATCCTGGTACTTCGGCGGCAACGGCGCCTTCTTGGGCGGCCGGCCGCGCCGCACGGGCGCGGCAAAGCCGAGATCCTGGGCGGTCAACCCATACTCCGCGATCTTGCCGCGGATCTCGTTGATGATGGTGTCCAGCTCGGTGCGCCGAGCTTCGTCGGCTTGCGCCTGCAATCTGGCGATCTGCGCTTTGAGTTCCGCGTATTGCGACATTTCCATCTCCCCTTTCCTGTCGAACGGATTTGGTCGCAGATTAGCGCCAAACCCTGAAATTCGCAATGGCCATTAATACGAATGTTTCGACAAATTGTCTGATAAAAATTATTAGTGTTGAAAAGATGTCTTTCGCACTGTGCTTTAGCGTCCGCATATTCGCTACGGTAGTAGCAATGAGAGGCAAATGACAATTATTGACACCTGATTTCGAGCGCTTTCCTTAGAATTCCGCAGTCGTCGCCGAAATGGATCACGTTTCCGGGCGGTGCCGGCTCGTCGATCTTTTTAGGATACCCAATCATGCAGTTGTCAAAACGCCTGACGGCCGAATTGTTCGGCACATTCTGGCTCGTCCTCGGGGGCTGCGGCAGCGCGGTGCTCGCAGCCAATTTCTCCGGGCCGCTTCACGGTCTCGGCATCGGGTTCGTGGGCGTGTCGCTTGCGTTCGGCCTCACCGTACTGACGATGGCCTATGCAATCGGCCATATTTCCGGTTGCCACCTGAACCCGGCCGTCAGCGTCGGGTTGACGGTCGCCGGGCGCTTTCCGGCGCGCGACCTGTTGCCGTATATCGTTGCGCAGGTCGTCGGTGCGGTGCTCGGCGCCGTGGTGCTCGCCATGATCGCCAGCGGCAAGCCGGGCTTCGATCTGGTCGCGGGCGGCTTTGCCAGCAACGGTTACGGCGATCGCTCGCCGGGTCATTACTCGCTGGTCGCGGCGTTCATCTGCGAAGTCGTGATGACGGCGTTCTTCCTGTTCGTGATACTCGGCGCGACCGACAAGCGCGCACCGGCCGGTTTCGCCCCGATCGCCATCGGCTTGTGCCTGACGCTGATTCACCTGATCTCGATTCCCGTAACCAACACGTCGGTGAATCCGGCTCGTTCGACCGGCCCGGCGCTGTTTGTCGGCGGTGCGGCGATGGATCAACTATGGATGTTCTGGGTCGCACCGATCGTCGGCGCGGTGATCGCGGGTGTCGTGTATCCGCTGCTCGCAGCGGAGCGCCGGATCACGCAGGTGAGCGCGCCGTCGTTCTAGGCTCGCAGCCTCCGGGCGGGTGGTCCGGATAGCCGGATTAACCGATTTATCGACAGGAAAAGCGAATGCCCCGGCATTCGCTTTTTTCATTTCGGTCACATGAATCCGCTCTGGATTTAGCGTGATCCGCGCATCTGCTGCGCGCGCCGAGCCGTGCGTCAATCGGCCGCTGCTAGAATCGTCAGCCTCTATTCCTTGCCCAGGTGCCGTGATGAACCGTTCCCGCGTCTCGCTTCGTCGCGTTGTCTGCCTCGCGGCTGCGCTCGTTATCGTTGCCGTCGCCATCGCGCCGATGTCTGTTCAGGCGGCTCAAGCGACTCAAGCAAATGAAGCGACCGGAGCAGCAACGGGTAGCGTCGAAACGCTGGTGTTCGTCCGGCACGGCGAAAAGCCCACGGGCGGGTTCGGCCAGTTGAATTGCCAGGGACTGAACCGGTCGCTCGCGCTGCCGGCGGTGATTGCCGCCAAATTCGGCAAGCCGGACGCGATTTTCGCGCCCAATCCGGGCCAGGAAAAAGACGATAACGGTCAGCCCTATAACTACATTCGCCCGTTGGCGACCATCGAACCGACCGCAATTCAATATCAGATGCCGGTTCAAACGCCCTATGGCTTCCGGCAGATCGACAAGCTCAGCGACACGCTGCTGAAGCCCCGCTACCACGACAAACTCGTGGTGATCGCGTGGGAGCATCGACTGATCGAGAAACTGGTGCGGCAGATGGTCAGCGCGCACGGCGGTGCGGCCAGTGACGTGCCGAAATGGGAAGGCAGCGATTTCGACAGTATCTATATTGTGAAGCTCGACTGGCAAAACGCTTCGCCACACGCGACTTTCCGGCATGAACAGCAGGGTCTCGACGGACGGTCGGCGGAATGTCCGCGCGCGTCGTTGCCCGACGCCGCGTCGGGCGTTGCTCACTAATTGTGCAACCGGAGCCGGCCGGCGTATTAAGCGGATGGTTCAGATGTAAGGGCGGATTACGGTTGCGTAACACTCGCGGCCAACAAATCAGCCGGTCACGGCGCTCGCAACGCCGCGCGCACATCGTTGAAAGCCTTCTGAAATAGGGCTGCGAGCGATTTTTAGCGCGCAATCATCAAAAGCGGATCGGCAAAACGGCCGGCCGACGCGCTTCCGGCGATGCTTGCAGTCCGTAACAACTCGTCGCAGTGCGACGCCGCCTCGTTGCGTAGATTGGACCTGTACGACAAACACGTCGCCAACAGGAGAACCAACATGAAGCGCATCGTTACCCAATTGCTCGTTGCAGCAGGTCTGGCCGTCGGCGTGTGTGGTGTCGCGCAGGCACATACGGATCTGAACATCGGCCTGTCGCTCGGCGCACCCGCCTATGTTCGCCCGGCGCCGGTCTATGTCGCGCCGGAGCCCGTCTACTACGGCAACCCCGGTTGGGACCACGGATACCATCGCGATCACGGCTGGCATCGTGGCTGGGATCATGGTGATCGTCGTCACGGGGATCATGGTCGTGACGGCTGGCACGGCTAAGCATGTGGGTACTGATATGGTCGCGGTCTGGCTGATTGGCGCGGCGTACGCCGCGCGGTCAGACCGGCGGCGGGCCGCTGCGGCCCGCCGTAAGACCGCATCGGATCGCGGTCAGTAAGCCAGACGCGCTCAGGGCGTCAGTTCGTCGGTCAGGTCGAACAGCTTGCGCAGATGATGCGCAACGCCCGCTTCGAAGTTATTGCCGATTCTCGGCACGTTGGGCAAACGCGTGATCAGGTCGGGGTTGGCGTTGTTCATCATGAACGGGTGACCGGCCGTTTCGAGCAGATCGATATCGTTCATGTTGTCGCCGAACGCGACGCACTCCGACGCCGACATCCCCAGCCGATGCAACACGAATTGCAACGCGCGTCCCTTCGACACATCCGACGTCATCACTTCGAGACAATCCGGTAGCGAGTACGTCACGTACAGCGCGTCGCCGAATTCGCGCGCGAGATTGGCGGATACCACGGCGAGATCGGCCGGATCGCCGATATACAACGCTTTGGCGATGTCCGAGCCGTCGTGCTGACGGAGATCCGTGACCTCGTACGTGAAGCCGGAATCCTGATGCAGCCGAAGCAATTCCGGCGCATCGCGATCGATCAGCCACGCGTCGTCGGCGAACAGATTGACGATCACGCGACCGTGCGCGCCGGCAATCTCCGGCTGCACGAGACGTTTCACGCTTTCCGGCGACAGATTGTTCGCGTAGACCATTTCGTCGTCGGGCGAATGCACGCGCGCGCCGTTCGACGTAATCAGATAAGGACGGATGCCGAGAAGATCGCGAATACCCGCGACGTCGCAATAATGGCGGCCGGTCGCGATTACGAACTTCAGGCCGTCGGCCTCCAGTTTGCGCACCGTCGCGACGGTGAAGGGATCGACCTGATGATCCCCATTGAGCAGGGTTCCATCGAGATCACTGGCAATGACTGTGTACATGGATAGGCCGAGGGCAGCGTCAAACCATCTATTCTAAAGGCGCACGAACACCGATTTTCGCGATAAGGCGCGTATTCGACGTCATTGCACTGTATTTCGCGACATGGAGAGGTGCGCCGGTGAAGGCAGCGCAATGCTGATACCGGCGTAATTCCGGCGTCCGCCAGCTCACGCGACGCCGATTTTCACCGCTTCACGCTGCGCGAGTTGAAGCGCGCCCTGCGCCGAGTCGGCCAGCGGCGCGCGTAGCCGCGCCTGATAACGCTGCGGCACGTATTCCTGCATCAACGGACCGAGACCGCCGCACATCGCGACCGGCAAGCTGTCGGACGCATCGAGCGCGCCGATCATCTTTCCGACGTCAGCGCCTGCTTCGTTCAGCAGCCGCGCGGCGAATGGATGCGTGCGGTATTTGATAACGAGCGGCGCGAGGCTCGCGTATGCCGTCTGATTGGCCTCGCACAACCACACGACGAGGCTGTCGCGATCCGACGCGCCGACATGCGCGAGCAACGCGCGCGCGAAATCGTCGTCGGCCGCGCGGCCGTCCAGCACCTGTTGCGCGTGGACGATTGCGCGCAATCCCAAGCCCGCGCCACTCGCTTCGTCACCCGACGGAAAACCGTAGCCGCCCGCGATCCGGCACTCGCCGGATGCGTCCAGCGACGCGGCTATGCTGCCCGTTCCCAACGCGACGATCACGCCTGGCGCACCGCCGTGCGCGCCGAGCAAGGTCGTGTACGCGTCGCTTTCGACCGCGAGGCCGCTTACGTTCGGCGCCTGCGCACGGAACGCCGCGAGCCAGTCGCGATTGTTGACGCCCGCGAGGCCGCATCCCAATACACAGCGCGACCAGTCCTGTTCGATGCCGGCGCGCTTGAATGCTTCGGCAGCCGCCGCGCGGATGGACGACCACGCGCGTTCGATGCCAAGGCCGAGGCCGGACGGGCCACCCGCACCGCGCGCGAGTTCGCGGCCGTGAAGATCGCCAAGCACGACGCGCGTGCCGGTGCCGCCGCCGTCTACGCCAATCAGGAAGTGAGCTGAAGTCATCGGGTCAATATCAGTGGACGATTGCGTTAGCGTCGCAGGTTGCCGCCGTTCCGGCAACTAGCCGAATGGCCAGCTTGCGGCGAACCGGCGTTCCGCTATGCTGGCGATGCCGCGCGTCGCGGGCAAATTCGCGCGCGACGCGCCATCAAAAACCCGAGCAGGAGCCGATGTGACACAGCGATGCAACTGGGCGTCGAGCGAAGCGCTCGCACAGTATCACGACGCCGAATGGGGCGTGCCTTCCCACGACGACCGTCATTTGTTCGAGATGCTTACGCTGGAAGGTGCGCAGGCGGGTCTGTCGTGGTCGACCATCCTGAACAAGCGCGCGGGTTATCGCCGCGGATTCGCCGACTTCGATATCGACGCCGTGGCGCGTTTCACGCCGGCGCGCGTCGACAAACTGGTGGTGGACGAGGGCATCGTCCGGCATCGCGGCAAGATCGAATCGACCATCACGAATGCGCGCGCGGTTCAGCAGATTCAGGCGAAACACGGCTCGCTCGCGGCGTTCGTGTGGTCGTTCGTCGACAACACGCCGATCGTCAACGAATGGGATTCGTACACGCACGCGCCCGCATCCACGGCGGTGTCGGATGCGCTGAGCAAGGCGTTGAAGCGTTACGGCTGCAAGTTCGTCGGCACGACCATCTGTTATGCGTTCATGCAGGCAGTCGGCATGGTCAACGATCACGAAATCTCGTGCAGTTGCCGGGCTAAATGCATTGCGCTCGGTAAGCCTGCGGCGCGAAAAAAGAAGCAAACCGCGTAGTTCGCTTAGCGCGATGTCATGAACGGAAAGACAAACGACACGCGTCGGTAAAAATCCTGGGAACGTGCCATATCGGGGCGCTGTGCCTTGCTGCGTAAGGCTGTGCGCGATTTCCAGGCATATGGACGGCTATTTGTGACGTGGCAAAATCGACTGCCGTCGTTGATCGATGGCTTCGTTTTTACCGGTATTAGCCGTTATTGAGTGCAGCAGTGGCGAGTGGACGCGCCGCAGGCCGCCGGATGAGGCGTTATGCGTGCGTCGGATCGTTGGTGAACGTGTCGGCAAACCTCTGAATTAGACGCTTTTTCGCGTTCTAGTCGTAGGATTGCAAAACGTGAATCGTTCGATACTGCTGAACACGCACTCTACATATGAATGACCGCTGCGCGCCGCGCAGAGGAGAACCGATATGAACACTCTGCAATTCCTGACGCGGCAAGAGATTTTTGACCGGGCGGTCGGCCACCTGTTCACCCAGAGCCGTGCGGCGCATGTCGCGCGTGGGGCGAGCACCTATCGAGGCTATTGCGGGGGCTGCCCGGTCGGGAGTCTTATCCGTCCAATCGACTACGTGACGGCTATCGACGGTGTGCCGGTGCGGTATGTGTCGCGAAACGTCGAATCGGTGCCGACGTATATGGTGAACGGGGTGTCGGCGCTCAAACGCGCGCTGCTGCGCGCTCGCGTCAATGTCTACGATCCTGTCACGGTCGATCTGCTGAGTTGCCTGCAAAACGTCCACGACATGTCGGGCAAATGGGAATGGACCGAATCGTTGAATTCGATCGCGCGACAATTTCAATTGTCGGCGGATCGCGTTAAATCAGCGGCATAACGCGACGTTACAAACTTTTATCCCGACGACCCAATCGCGGTCGTCGCTAAAGCATCAACACACGAAGCGCACTCGCTTCCGGTTCCCCAAAAAGCAAAACGGCGATGTGACTTCTTTCGAAGCTCACATCGCCGTTCGGCGTGCGAAAAAAGCGTGCTTAGTGCAGCTTCTTCGGCAGTTGCTGGCTGCGCAGGCGCTTGTGCAGGCGCTTCACAGCTGCTGCCTTCTTACGCTTACGAGCCGTAGTCGGCTTTTCGTACGATTGACGTTCACGCAGTTCAGCGATCAGGCCATTTTTTTCGATAGCACGGCGAAAGCGGCGGATCGCCACTTCGAACGGCTCATTTTCTTTCAGAAGAATCGTCGTCATGTAATTCCTAACTAAATCGCTTGATACGGTTAATTGCGTGGCGGATCACACCACTCACGCGCCGGCCGTCCGTTCGTTTCGATTCACGGCGAACCACGAATGAAACGAGAGGCAAAGCGGCCAAGGAGGCCGGAAAAGAGAGGTGGGGAGTTCACCGCTTAACGCGGGCAGACGCATAGTGCAAACGCCGCGTCTGTTGCCGATCCGCCAATACAGGACGACGAAACCGACAAAAATCTCAATTCACTCTCGATCTTATCAGAAAAAAGTCTGGGTCGCCAAGCGTTTGCCGTTTACGTTCAAGCACTTGCGTCGTCCAATTGGCGGATGTCAGCGCCCGTCAACATCAGCTGGACAGCCGCTGCGAGGCTTTCGAGCTGCTTCAGCGATGTCGCGCTGGCGATCGGTGCGGTGACGCCCGGACGCGCGATCAACCATGCCAGCGCAATCGTCGCGGGTGTGCTGCCGTGCCGGTCGGCGACGTCGTCGAGCGCGGCGAGGATGCGCAGCCCGCGCGCATTCAGATACTTCTCCACGCGACTGCCGCGCGCATGCTTCGCGAGATCGTCGGACGAACGGTATTTGCCTGACAAAAACCCGCTCGCGAGACTGTAATACACCACCGACCCCAGATGCCGGTCCATCACCACCGGCTCCAGATCGCGCTCGTATTCCGCGCGATCGTAGAGATTGTATTCAGGCTGGATCAACTGATACGCAGGCAAGCCGTTCTGCTTTGCAACGTCCAGCGCTTCCTCGATCCGCGCGCCCGAGTAGTTAGATGCGCCGATCACCCTCACCTTGCCCGCGTCGATCAGCTTGCTGTACGCGCCGAGCGTCTCGGTCAGCGGCGTCGCCGGATCGTCCTCGTGCGAGAAGTAGATGTCCAGATAGTCCGTTTGCAGACGACGCAGCGACTCTTCGACCGCAGCCTGAATATTCACCGCCGACAACCCACGCCGATCCGGATGCTTCGCCACCTTGGTCGCGAGCACGATCCGGTCGCGCTTGCCGCTCGCCTTCAACCACTTGCCGATGATCGTCTCCGATTCGCCGCCGCGATTGCCCGGCGACCCATGCCGAATAGACGTCGGCGGTATCGATGAAATCGAGGCCCGCGTCGACCAGCGCGTCGAGGATCGAAAACGACGTGGCTTCGTCGATGGTCCAGCCAAATACGTTGCCGCCGAACATCAACGGGACGACGTGCAATTCCGAGCGGCCGATGCGGCGCTTTTGCATGGAGTTCTCCTGGGTTCGATGATGCGATTGACACACAATTCCAGCCAGATTCAGCGCCGCATTCACCTGTTTATTAGTGCCATGCAAACGCTGAAAACCAGAATACGCCGACTTTCCATTACTTGCAGCGAAGCCACCGAGTCAAGCTGGGCAAGGCTTTCGGGCACATTTCAAGAGTTTGTCTGCACAAAGTTCCTCAAGTTTCTTTTTGCCGGGCCGTCATCCTTTACTGAGGCGGCCAGCAATGCACGAGAGTGCTTCCGCCGATGCCAAACTTGGCGTATTGAGCAAAGGCTCATCTAGGAGAATTTTCCATGCTCGGAATTAATAGCAACATCAACTCGCTGGTTGCACAGCAAAACCTCAATGGCTCGCAAAGCGCCCTGTCGCAAGCCATCACCCGCCTGTCGTCGGGCAAGCGCATCAACAGCGCGGCAGACGATGCAGCAGGTCTCGCGATTTCGACGCGTATGCAAACGCAGATCAACGGCCTGAACCAGGGCGTGTCGAATGCGAACGACGGCGTGTCGATCGTTCAAACGGCATCGAGCGCACTGTCGTCGATGACCTCCAGCCTGCAACGTATTCGCCAGCTGGCCGTGCAAGCTTCGAGCGGTTCGCTGTCGTCGAGCGACCAGGCAGCACTGCAACAGGAAGTGACGCAGCAAATCGCCGAAGTGAACCGTATCGCTTCGCAAACGACGTACAACGGCAAGTCGATCCTCGACGGTTCGGCTGGCAGCATCAGCTTCCAGGTTGGCGCGAACGTCGGCCAGACCATCAGCCTCGACCTGAGCCAAAACCTCGGCGCGTCGGCACTCGGTGGCGGCATGGTTCAATCGGGCAACACGCTGGGCACGATCCAGGTTGCTGTCGATGCATCGGGCGCAGCATGGAACTCGAGCAGCTCCGGCTCGGAAACCACGTCGATCAACGTGCTGTCGGACGGCAAGGGCGGCTTCACGTTCACCGACCAGAACAACCAGGCTCTGTCGTCGACCGCTGTTACGGCGATCTTCGGTTCGAGCACGGCTGGTACGGGCACCTCGACGTCGAACGCATTCCAGACGCTGACGGTCGCTTCGGCTGCTACGAGCGCACTGACGGCGGCTCAACAAACCGCGTCGACAGACGAAGTCACGGGCATCAACAAGGTCAACGAACCGCCGTCCGTGTCGAACCTCGACATCAGCACGACGACGGGTGCAAACCAGGCAATGGTCTCGATCGACAACGCTCTGGCAACGATCAACAACGTTCAGGCAAGCCTCGGCGCCGCGCAAAACCGTTTCACGGCTATCGCTTCGTCGCAGCAAGCTAACTCGACGAACCTGTCCTCGGCTCAATCGCAAATCAACGACGCGAACTTCGCGCAGGAAACCGCGAACCTGAGCAAGGCTCAAGTGCTGCAACAAGCTGGTATCTCGGTGCTGGCTCAAGCGAACTCGAACCCGCAGCAAGTTCTGAAGCTCCTCCAGTAAGACTGACGAGGTGGCTTAAGCAACAGGTCCGGACCCGTCGCAACGCATCGCGATGTGTCCGGCAGTGGTACCGGGAGGCTTGCCTCCCGTACTGCTTTCCGTTCCGGCGGCTCGCAGTTTTTAAAAGTCGGTTCGTGGCACGCAGTTTGTAACGCAGCACGCAGCAGATAGTAAGCAGCACGCAGTATCTGCAGTCGTCCACCGCGATTTGAGCGCGCACTTACGACGTCGAAAGACGGCGATTTGCCACAGCGTTGTGGCAGAATCTCCGCGCGATCGTCCCGACGGACCCACTGCACCCGATTGCACCCGCAGTACCTTTTGCTTCGATGCCACCGCCTGTCGCGGTCCGCATCCCAGCCAGAATGTTTCGACCGCTCGTGTCACCACGGGCGGGATTCAGTGACGCACGGAGCGCTCGATGTCCACCATTTCCTCGACCTCAACCGCGGCCTCGACCACCGCCGCCCAAACGGCGCTTCAGGAAGCCGCCCAGTCCGTCATCAGCGGATCGACCGGCAATTCCACGATGGATGTCGGGTCGCTGGTGAGCGCACTGGTCAACGCGAAAACCGCCGGCCAGACCAGCCAGCTCGCAACCAAGACCAACACCGACAACACCAAGCTGTCCGCACTCGGCACGCTGTCGGCGGCCTTGTCGGCATTGCAGGCGGGCATGTCGTCGCTGACGGACGGCTCGTTGGCCTCGACCTACACGACCACCGCGAGCGGCACCGGCATTACGGCCACCGCCGGTACAGGCGCGGTCGCGGGCAACTACTCGGTCACCGTGTCGCAAGTCGCGGCAGCACAATCGCTGACCTCCGGCGCGTTCTCGTCGTCGACCCAGCTGGCAAGCTCCGGCACGTTGACGTTGTCGCTCGGCTCGCAGTCGATGAACGTCGCGATTAACTCCACCAACAACACGCTGAGCGGCATCGCCGCGGCGATCAACGCGTCGGCCAGCAACCCCGGCATCAGCGCGTCGATCGTCACGGGTACGGACGGTCAGCATCTGGTCTTGAGCTCGAAATCGACTGGCGCGTCGAACGTGATCAGCACGTCGGTCAGCAATGTCCTGGGCGAGCCGTCGAGCGGCGGCCTGTCGCAACTCGCGGTGACGTCCACAGCCGGCACCGGCAGCGCCGCGTCGACCTTCACGTCCACCGCCGACACGACTCACGCATGGACCCAGAGCACGGCCGCGCAAGATGCCGAGTTCACGATCGGCAACATCGCCGCGAGTAGTTCGAGCAACTCGGTGAGCACCGCGATTTCCGGTGTGACGCTGAACCTGACTGCCGCCGCGGTGACCAATCCGGCCACCACGCAAACCATTACGGTTGCACAGGACACGACCGCGCAAACCAGCGCAATCACCAATTTCGTCAGCCTTTACAACACGCTGGTGACGACGGTCGGCACGTTGACGTCGTTCACCAGCGGCGCCACCTCCCAAGGCGCGCTGCTCGGCGATTCGACGGTCAATTCGATCAAGAACACGCTTGCCAACATCGTCAGCGGCGGCGTGCAGAACGGCGGCTCGAAGATCACGCTCGGCTCGATCGGCATTTCGTTGCAGGCCGACGGCACGCTGTCCACCGACAGCGCGAAGCTGAGCAGCGCACTGTCGACCAATTCCGCAGGCGTCGCAGCGCTGTTCAACGCGACCAACGGTGTCGGCGAGCAGATCGATTCGAACATCACGTCGTTCCTCGCCACCGGCGGGATCATCGACAACGAAAAGACCACGATCAATTCGGATCTGAAAGCGATCACCGCGCAGCAGACCACGTTGACCAATTACACGGCGCAGTTGACGTCGCAATATCAGGCGCAGTTCACCGCGCTGAATACGCTGATGTCGAGTACCAACCAGAACTCGCAGTATCTGACGCAGCTGTTCGGCGGCACCAACAGCGCAGGCGCGCTGGCCACCGGCAAGTCATAAAGAGGACGCGGAACATGGACCAGAACGTCATCGTCGAACGCCTGCTGTCGCTGACGCAGGATATCGAAGCCGCCGCTTTCATCGCCGACTGGCCGACCGCCGCCGCGCGTTCGGCCGAGCGTGCGCCGCTGGTGCGCCAGTTGAGCCCGCAGCAGTCGCCTGCCGCGCTGGCGATGATTCGCCGGATTCAGGCGATCGACGCGCAGGTGATGAGCAGCGCCAGCGTGACCCGCATGGAAATGGAACGCGAATTCGGCACCGCCATGCAGCGCGTCAGCGCCGTCAGCCAGTATCAGGTGACCGCGCGCCTGTAACGGCGCCGGCCGGCGTGTCTGCCGGATACGTCGCAGCTACCGTATAACCAACAACAAGAACCACGCGCTGATTTCGGGGCGCGATCGTTCCTCAAGCCCGCCTCGTGCGGGCTTTTTTCTTGTCCATCGCACGGCGCGTCCTGCGTGACGCGACCTGCCGATGCGGGTGCGGAACACGCGCCGCCATCGGGCAAACTGGCGGGCCTTTTGCCGCTTTATCCGGGCATCGGCTGCGGATGGCGCCTTCCATAATCTCGTTAAATCGCCACTTTGCCGAGATCATGAGTTCAATCCCCGAGCAGGACACACCGGTCGAACTGACCGCCGAACAGCAGTTCGAGCAGGACATCGCGACCGTGTTGCAAACCGCGCTGGAGCAGCATCACGCGGGCGAGTTCGACGACGCGGAGGCGCTGTATCGCGCCATCCTCGAAGCGAAGGCAAACCACGGCGACGTCAATTACAACCTCGGCGTGCTGCTGGTGCAAACCCACCGTCACGCCGACGCGATTCCGCTTTTCGAGAACGCACTCGGCGTCAATCCGAACAACGGCCAGTTCTGGCTCGCGTATGTCGACGCGCTGGGCTGGACCGGGCAAACGGAAGCGGCCTGGCTGGCGCTCGAAATGGGCCAGCAGCGCGGTCTGAAAGGGCCGGCCGTCAACGGGATGATCGAACGCCTGTCGGACCCGAAGGGCTACGCGAGCGCGGTGGCCGCCGCCACGCTTCACGCACTGAAGGCCAAACAGCGTCAGGACGAGATTACGTCCGCGATGCAACCCGACACGGCCGCCGCCGGTCCGAAAGCCGCCACGTCCGGCTCGGCCAAGGCACCGACGCCTCAGGAGATCAACCAGTTTGCCGGTCTGTTCAACAAAGGCCGCATCGCCGACGCGATCCGCTTCGCGGAGACGCTGACGACGCGCTATCCCGCGCACGGGATGAGCTGGCGCACGCTGGGCGTCGCGCTGTATCGCAACGGCCAGTTGACCGAGGCATTCGAGCCGCTGAAGAAAGCCACCTCGATGCTGCCCGACGATACCGAAGCGCGCACGCTGCTGATCAACGTGCTGAACGTGATGGGCCAGCATGCGGAAGCGGAAACCGTCTGTAGTCGTCTGCTCGAACTGAAGCCGTCGAATGCCGAAGCGCACCGTTTGCTCGGCACCACGCTGACGTCGATGAACCGTTTGTCCGATGCGATCGAAGCAGGTCGCCGCGCGGTCGAACTCGCACCTGCCGTCGCGACCATGCACAGCACGCTCGGCGTTGCACTGCTGATCGACGGCCAGGTCGCGCACGCCGAAAGCAGCTTCCGCAGCGCGCTCGATCTGAACGCCCTCGACGACATTTCGCACAGCAACCTGCTGTTCTGCCTCACCCATCGCGCCGACGTGAAACCCGCGCAACTGTTCGCCGAGCATCGCGAATTCGCGACGCGTCACGAAGCGCCCGTCAAGGCAAACTGGCCGCAACACACGAACTCGCGCGATCTGCATCGGACCTTGCGGGTCGGCCTCATTTCCGGCGACCTGTTCCGCCACGCGGTATCGACCTTTCTCGAGCCCGTCCTCAAGCATCTTGCGGATGATTCGAGCCTGTCGCTGCACGTGTACTACAACTTCGTCCGCGAGGACGACGCGACCCAGCGTCTGCGCGGCTACGCGGCGAAGTGGCATGGCGTTACCGGTATGCCGGACGCGGCGCTGGCCGACACGATCCGCGCCGACGCTATCGACATCCTGATCGACCTGTCCGGTCATACGGGCCGTAACCGTCTGTTGACGTTCGCCCGCAAGCCCGCGCCGGTTCAGGCGTCGTGGATCGGTTATCCGAACACGACCGGCCTCACCGCGATGGATTACTACATCACCAACCGCGCGCAAGCGGGCAACGGTTTCGAGAGCCAGTTCACCGAGAAGCTCGCCTATCTGCCCGCCGCCGCGCCGTTCCTGCCGGACGACGCATCGCCGCCGGTCAACGCGTTGCCCGCGTCGCACAAGGGTTACGTGACGTTCGGCAGCTTCAACCGTCTGACCAAGCTGCGTCGCGACGTGATCACGCTGTGGGCCGAATTGCTGCGCGCCGTGCCGAACTCGCGGATGTTGATCGGCGCGATGCCGGAGAACGGCGATTTCGGCGATCTGCTGACGTGGTTCGACGAAGAAGGCATCAGCCGCGATCGTCTGGATCTGCGCAAGCGTTCGGGCATCTCGATCTACCTGCAGCAGCATCATCAAGTGGACATCTGTCTGGATACGTTCCCGTATGCAGGCGGCACGACCACGCTGCACGCGCTGTGGATGGGCATCCCGACGTTGACGCTGCGCGGCGACACGATGCCGGGCCGCGCCGGCGAAACGATCCTGACGCAAGTGGGATTGCAGGATTACATCGCCGCCGATCACGCCGACTTCGTGAAAAAGGGTGTTGCGTTCGCCACCGACATCGCCGCGTTGACGCAACTGCGTAACGGCATGCGTGCGCGCTGCGAGAACTCGGCGCGGTTCCAGCCGGAAGTGATCGCCGACAGCCTGAGCCGCGCGCTGCGCACGATGTGGCACCGCTACTGCGACGGCCAGCCTGCCGCCTCGTTCGACGTGACGCCCGACAGCGTCACGGTGCTGTGAGCGGCGTTTGCTGATCACGCCGCTTATTCAGAGAGACTCATCGTCATGAATGCCATTCCCCACCTTCGCGCCGTAGAAACGCCGGTCGACGAACGTATCTACGTCACGCAACCGCATCTGCCGCCGCTGAGCGAGTTCATGCCGTACCTGGAAGAGATCTGGGAAAGCAAGGTGCTGTCGAACGGTGGGCCGTTCCATCAGCAACTGGAAAAGGCGTTGTGCGAATACCTCGGCGTCGAGCATCTGGCGCTGTTCACCAATGGCACGCTCGCGCTCGTCACTGCGTTGCAGGCGCTGCGGGTGACCGGTGAAGTGATCACGACGCCGTATTCGTTCGTCGCGACCGCGCATTCGCTGCTGTGGAACGGCATCAAGCCGGTATTCGTCGATATCGATCCGCGCACGCTGAATCTGGACCCCGCGCGCATCGAGGCCGCGATCACGCCGCAAACCACCGCGATCATGCCGGTGCATGTCTACGGTCATCCGTGCGACGTCGAAGCAATCCAGAAGATCGCCGACAACTACAACCTGAAGGTGATCTACGACGCCGCGCATGCATTCGGCGTGCAGACCAAAGGGCAAAGCGTTCTGAAGCACGGCGATCTGTCGATCCTGAGTTTCCACGCGACGAAAGTGTTCAACACCTTCGAAGGTGGCGCGATCGTCTGTCCGGATGCGAAGACCAAGCAGCGGATCGATCATCTGAAGAACTTCGGTTTCGTCAACGAGACGACCGTCGTGGCTGCGGGCATCAACGGCAAGATGAGCGAAATCAATGCGGCGTTCGGCATGTTGCAACTGAAGCATGTCGATGGCGCGATTGCGCGGCGCAAGCAGATCGACACGCTGTATCGCAGCCTGCTCGCCGATGTCGACGGCATCCGCTGCCTGTCGGGCATGGGCGCGGACGACGTGCCCAATCATGCGTATTTCCCCGTGCTGGTCGAAGGTGGATACGGCCGTAGCCGCGACGATCTTTATCAGTTGCTGCGCGATAACGAGGTCTTTGGCCGTCGCTATTTTTACCCGCTGATCTCCGAATTCCCGATGTATCGCGGCTTGCCGTCGGCTGCGCCGAGCAATCTGCCGACCGCCTCCGACGCATCGGGCAAGGTGCTGTGCCTGCCGATGTATCCGGCGCTGACCGACCACGACGTCGAACGGATCGTCCGCGTGATCGCGGACGGTGCGCAGTAAAAGGCCGGCGCGCGAACCCGTTTCGACGCGCGGACCACGGAGTTTCCGCATGCACGTTTTTCTGATTTTCAGCGGCACCAACGACCGCGCCGTGATGGCGCTGCTTCGCGCGATGACACGGCTCGGCGAGCGGGTTGCGATTGTCGCGCGTTCGCGCCACGACCATATCCTGTCGAGCGCCTACCGCAAACACGTCCTCGCGACACGCGAGAACGACGTGCTGTCCGTGCCGCTGATCGAACACTATGTGGAGCAGGCAAAGCGCACCACACACGCCGGCGCCGTGACGCTCGTGCCGATCTCCGAATACTTCAATACGTTTCTGTTGCAGAACAGGGCCGCGATCGAAGCGATCGACGGTTGCCGCGTGCCGCTCGTCGATCCGGCGACGTACGCCAGCGTCTCGAACAAGCGCAGCGCAATCGATTATTTTGCGCGGTTCGGCATCAATTATCCGAAGGCGCTGGCGCGTTTCGACGCGGCGTCGGTGCCGTTCGTCGCCAAGCCGCACCGGAACGTCGAAGGCAGCAAGGTGCTGTATCCGGTGCTGGTCAAAACCGCCGCGGACCTGACAGCGTTCGAAGCAGATCAGAACCCGGCGCACTACTTTTATCAACAGTTCGTCACGGGACAGAGCTTTTACCTGCTGTGCTATTTCGCGCGGTCGGGCAAGGTGTATTCGACCTCGCAGCACAATCTCGCGCAGCAACCGGGCGGCAAGTCGATCGTGTATGCGAAGACCAGCGATTTTCATACGCACCCGGTTTCGCTCAGAACGATCGATGCGCTGAAAAGCGCCGGATTCCACGGCTTCGCGATGGTCGAATTCATCGTCAACGATCGCGGTGCGTTTTTCATCGAAATGAATCCGCGTCCGTGGGGTCCACTCGATCTTTGCCTGAACCACGATTGCGGGCTCGTCGAAGCCTTTGTCGGCGACTGGGCGACCGGCGACCCGCAGACTTACCAGACTCAGCGGCTCAGCACATCGAAGCGCGCCGCGTATCTGTGGACCGGCGGCATCGTCGACACCTGGCGCAAACGCCGCAGCGTGGTTCATCAGTACGGCAGCGAACGCTCGCTGATCCGGGAAGTCATCAACAACATGCGCCACGATGTCTATCTTGGGAAAGACAGCTGGAGAATTCTCTGCAAGGAGTTAGTCAAATGAGCAGTTCGAACATCAACACAGCCAGGGAGCGCCTGGTTGCGTTGTACGGCGAGGTTTCCAAACACTCGGCGTATCAGACCATTCCGGACTTCGTGTCGCGGGAGTTGGGCTATCAGGAAACCATCCAGAGCAACTGGCGCGGCGATCGCAACCGTCTCGACTACATCCTGAAGAAACTGTCGCCGGCAGCGGGCCAGCGTTGGGGCGATTTCGGCGCGAATACCGGCTTTTTCACGTACACGCTCGCGCACGGCTTTCCGCAAACGCATTTCACCGCGATCGAAGCGAACGACAAGCACGCCACGTTTCAGCGTGAGATCAAGGCGATCTTCGAAGTCGGCAATGTGGATATGCTGAACAAGGCGGTGTCGTTCGACGATCTGCCTGCACTGCCGGAATTCGACGTATTGCTTCATCTGAATGTGCTGCATCACGCGGGCGCGGATTTCGACCGGCAGTATGTGTCGGGCGAAGCGGATTTTCCGGCTTATGCGGTCAACTATCTGCGTCAGTTGCGGGCGACGAATCGCGCGATGGTGTTCCAGATCGGCAGCAATTTATGGGGTGACAAGACGCATCCGCTGGTCGCCTCGACGGACGACGATAACAAGATCGTGTACGTCTCGAAGCTGATCACCGACGCTGGGTGGAAGATCAGGCATCTGGCGTATGCGAAGGCGGGATCGGACGAGATCGTCTATCAGGATATCGCGCCGACGCTGATCGATGCGCTGAATACGCCGGGCGTGCGGCCTGATGCAAAAGCGATCGCCGATGCGCTGGCGCCGTTTAACCTGACACAGCATGTCGGTGAGTTTTATCGGCGCGGACTTTATATTCTCGAGCGTGCGTGAGGGAGTTTGAGCGGTCCGGAACGTGCGTGAACGTTCTGGAGCGGCGAAGATTCTTACGATCTACTTTCGCCCTAGGCTTTGGTCGGCCGCGCGGGTGAACGCCGCGTGCAACGTGCAAAACAAAAAGGGCTTAGCGCGTGACCGCGTTAAGCCCTTGATATTTTCAGCTGAATTCTTGGTGCGCCCGGCTGGGATCGAACCAGCAACCCCTGCCTTCGGAGGGCAGTACTCTATCCATTGAGCTACGGGCGCTTATGACGAAAGCGCCGCAGCCGGAGGCAGCAGCGCTAAATCGAGACCGAGAGAATACCGTGTTTCCGCCGATCCGTCCACCGAACGGCCGCCGCAGCGCGCCCACGGCCCGCTGCCACGCCGTTACGACGCATTTTCGGCGCCGATCCGGGTGCGATCCACGCGGGTAAGCCGCACATCCGCGATCGCCGCCGATGCGGGTAAACGACTCCTGAACAGCCGATTCACCGGGTCGCCGCGGCCGAAACCTTGCGACTATAATCGTTCGTGCTCGAACAAGAATACGTTGTTGCCGTCACGCTGTACCGCTCACAATACCCACGGGAGACGAGACAAGCATGAGCGAAGCACCACACGAAGCCCCGATCAAAACCCCCGGGCAACTCATCGCCGCGATCATCGCCAGTTTCGCTGTTCCGATCGTCGTCATCGTCCTGCTTGCGGTCTACGTCAATAATTCGACCCGCACCGGCGCCGGCACCGACAGTCTGTCCGAAGCCGCCGTCAGCGCCCGCATCAAACCGTTCGCCCAGATCGAGATCCGCGACGCCAATGCGCCGCGCGTCTACAAAACCGGCGAGGAAGTCTACAAAGCGGTCTGTTCCGCGTGCCACGCGGCCGGTACGGCAGGCGCACCCAAATTCACCAATACCGACGACTGGGCGCCGCGCATCGCCCAAGGCTTCGACACGCTCTGGCACACGGCGCTGACCGGCAAGGGTGCGATGCCCGCGCGCGGCGGCACCAGCCCCGACGACTACAGCGATTACGAAATCGGTCGCGCGGTCGCGTACATGGCGAACAACGCGGGCGCCAAATTCGACGATCCGCCCGCACCCGTGCCCGGCCAACCGGCTGCAGGTCCGGCCGTCGCTTCGGGCGCGGTCGCGGCGTCGGGCGCCGATGCGGCCGCTGCCTCGGGTGCGGTCGCCGCATCGGGAACGCCAGCGGCATCGCCCGCCGATGCCGCCAGCGCGCAAGCCGCCGCCGCCATGGCCGCAATGGCGAGCGTTCCGCAAACCGCCGCCGCTCCGGCTGCCGGTGCGACGCAGAGCGCGGACGCATCGCAGGCGGGCAAGGCGTTGTACACGCAGGTGTGTCAGGCGTGTCATGCGGCCGGCGTGCTGAACGCGCCGAAATACGGCGACAAGGCCGCATGGGCGCCGCGTCTGAAGGAGCCGATGGACACGGTCTACAACTACGCGTTGCACGGCAAGGGCGCGATGCCCGCGAAAGGCGGGTCGAATGCGTCGGATGCGGACGTGAAGGCCGCCGTCGATTACATGGTCAGCGCCGCGAAATAAGGCGTGGAATAACAAAAACCCCAACCCGCGCATTGCGCCGGTTGGGGTTTTTGATTTTCTGACGACCGCTTTCAGCGCGGCGCGGCAAGCGCGTCGGTAAATCCGTCGATAAACGCGAGTTCAGGCCGCGCGTTCGATACCGCGTCGAAATGCGCGCGCAACACGGCCGGCGACAGCCACGGATAGTCGAGTCCGTCTTGCAGCGCCGCCAGCCGTTCACCGTCGGCGTCGGGCACGACGTCCATTCGTGCGATGGCGATATGCAGGCGCGTCACGCGCAACGCCCCGCCGTCGTCGCCGAAGTGCCAGCGATACGTGCCGTGCCCGACCCGCAACGCACCGGCTTCCGGTTCACGCATGATCACGAGCCACGGCAACGCGTCGATCGTGTCGTCGGTCACGCTCAACGCGTCGCACACGTAATACGTGCGGCACTGCGTATAGTGCGCACCGAAATCGCTGACCAGCGTTCTGGCGATGCCGTCGATGCCTTCGACGCGGGACGGAAAATCGATTGCGGATGTCGCGAGCGAAAACGTCAGCACAGCGTCGGGCGCGAACGCGTCGGCGATGCGTTCGGCGCGCGTGTTGTCCTTCGCGTCGAGATAGGTGTCGAGCGCGATGCGATACGGCATGAGCGGCGGTGGCGTCATTGTCGGAGAACGGGTAGTCGGCGGGCCGCGAAACTGTAGCGCGTCGCGCCCGCAAAAACGCGATGCACCTGCGACGCGCAAGGGATTGCGTCCCGCCGCGCGCCGTTGTCCGAAGCCGCCCGGCGACGGATCAGCTGCCCGGTTTTTGCAGCAGCGCCTTCAGGCTCGCGAGCCGGTCTTTCGGCGACATCGGCGCTTCTTCGGGCGTCGGCGGCGGCGCATCGTCGAGCAGCATTTCGGGGATAAACCGCGACGGCTCGCAGACGATCGTCTCGCGCGCCCGCTTGCGCTTCTTGCACCAGTTCAGATGCAGACTCCGCTGCGCGCGCGTGATCGCGACATACATCAGGCGCCGCTCTTCCTCGATGCGCGCGTCATCGACCGGCGCGTCGTCGGAACCGCCCCGATGCGGCATGATGCCTTCCTCGACGCCGACCAGAAACACGTGCGGATATTCGAGCCCTTTCGATGCGTGCACGGTGGAAAGGCGCACCGCGTCCGGATCTTCTTCCTTGCCTTCGAGCATCGACATCAGCGCGACCGTCTGGATCAGACCGAGCAGATTCTTGCCGGTATCGGCGAGACCGTCGGCGGTGTCGTAGCCGGTCGCCTCGGCGCCCGCAGCCGGTTCGGGCTTGGTGCCCTTGCGCTTGAGCCACTCCAGGAATTCCAGCACGTTCTGCCATTTCGACTGCGCCTGGCGCTCGTCGAACGCGTCGTACAGATACGCTTCGTAGTGGATCGCGTCCATCAGGTCGTCGAGCACTTCGGTCGCCGGATCCTTGTCCGCGCGGTCGGTGAGGCGCTGCATGAATTCGCAGAACACGCGCAGCGGTTCGACCTGTCGCGCCGACAGACGCGCCTCGATGCCGCCCATAAACACCGCCTCGAACAGCGACACTTTGGCCTGACCCGCGAACGAGCCGAGCGCTTCGAGCGTCGTGTTGCCGACACCGCGACGCGGCGTGGTGATCGCGCGAATGAACGCGGGGTCGTCGTTCGCGTTCGCGATCAGGCGCAGATACGCGCAAATATCCTTGATTTCGGCTTTATCGAAGAACGACTGGCCGCCGGACAGCACGTACGGAATCCGTTCGCGGCGCAGCACCTGCTCGAAGATCCGCGCCTGGAAATTGCCGCGATACAGGATCGCGTAGTCGCGGAATTGCGCGCGGCGTTCGAACTTGTGCGCGGACAGGCGAAACACCACCGATTCCGCTTCGTGTTCTTCGTCGTTGCAACCGGTGACGGTAATCGTGTCGCCCATTCCGTGTTCGGACCAGAGCTTCTTTTCGAACAGTTTCGGGTTGTTGGCGATGACGTTGTTGGCTGCCGTCAGGATGCGGACCGTCGAACGATAGTTCTGTTCGAGCTTGATCAGGTGCAGCTTCGGGAAGTCCTTGCTGAGCTGCCCGAGGTTTTCGAGGGTCGCGCCGCGCCAGCCGTAGATTGCCTGATCGTCGTCGCCGACCGCGGTGAATGCGGCACGCGGTCCGGCGAGCAGTTTGACGAGTTCGTACTGACACGCGTTGGTGTCCTGATACTCGTCGATCAGCAGATAGCGCAGCTTGTTTTGCCAGCGCTCGCGCACCTGTTCGTTCATCGCGAAGAGTTCGGCGGGCAGTCGGATCAGATCGTCGAAATCGACCGCCTGATACGCGTGCAATGTCGCGACGTAGTTGCGATAGACGATCGCCGCCTGATGTTCGTCCTCATTGGCGGCGAGCGTCATGGCTTCGTCGGGCATGATCAGGCCGTTTTTCCACAGCGAGATGATCGACTGGATCTTGCGGATAAAGCCTTTATCCGTCGAACCGACCTGTTCCTGGATCATGCCGAAGCAGTCGTCGGAATCCATGATGGAGAACTGCGGCTTGAGGCCGACGTGCTCCGCTTCCTGCCGAAGAATCTGCACGCCGAGCGAGTGGAAGGTACAGACCGTCAACTGATTGACGGGCACCTTCCGGCCTTCCTTGCCGGGCGCGGTGAGCGTCTTGCCTTCGAGCAGCTTGCCGACGCGTTCGCGCATTTCGGCCGCCGCCTTGTTGGTGAAGGTGACAGCCGCGATGTGGCGCGGCTCGAATCCTTTCGCCTCGATCAGGTGCGCGATTTTCTGGGTGATCACGCGCGTCTTGCCGCTGCCCGCGCCTGCGAGCACGAGACAGGGACCATCGAGGTAGCGGACCGCTTCGTTTTGAGCGGAATTCAGGCCGGCGGACATCAGGGTGGCGTCTTGGAGTTGGTGTAGTGCTGGCGCCGGGGGCGCGGGGATTTTTTGCGGCTGAAGTGGGGTCGGTTTTTCCGTCCCGGCGGGGATGTTAACACGGATGATTTGGGGGCAAGGTGAGGGTTGGTTTTTGGTGGGCTTGTGTTTGGGTGTCCCGTTTTCGCGCTGGTCTGCCTGGATCGTCCCTGTGCGGGACCGCACCTACTTTTCTTTGCTCGCGAGGGGGGGGGTGGGGGGGGGGGGGGGGGGGGGGGGGGGGGGGGGGGGGGGGGGGGGGGGGGGGCGGGGGGGTGGGGGGGGGGGGGGGGGGGGGGGGGGGGGGGGGGGGGGGGGGGGGGGGGGGGGGGGGGGGGGGGGGGGGCAAAGAAAAGTAGGCAAAAGAAAGCGCGTTTACACCGACACTTCGTAGCGAGTGGCGTCCTTCCAGAACGGGTAGTGGACCGCGCACGTTTGGAGTTGCCGGTCCGTTTTTCCCGGTGGTCCGCGCCCGCACATCCC
Organism: Paraburkholderia sp.; assembly: GCF_028283785.1. Classification (GTDB taxonomy): domain Bacteria; phylum Pseudomonadota; class Gammaproteobacteria; order Burkholderiales; family Burkholderiaceae; genus Paraburkholderia. Next base: position 171,675 of record NZ_JAPWKB010000012.1, read on the forward strand.
GCCCGCTTCGCGGCGGTAGCCCACTTCAAAACCCCATCTGCGCCTCGTCACTGGCCCGCCCTCACGACGGTTCCGGCGTGGGATCAAAGCCCGTTTTTCCCTCTCGAATTGCCAGCCCCGCGACGGTCCCCGCATCGGCTCGAAGCCCGGTTTGCGCCTCTCGATTTGCATGCCCCCACGACCGTTCCAGCCTCCGGCTCAAGGCCCGATTTGCGCCACGGCACTCACCCGACTTCACGATGGTTTCGACGGCCTGATTGGCCTGGAATTTTGCGCGCGAGAACAGACCGGCGCACGCCAGGAAAATGGGTGTTGTGACGGACGAAGTGCAGCGCGCGGATGGCGCCAAGAGATAAAGACGGGGCTGTGCCCGTCGGCTGTCGCGGAGCGAACAGCCGGAACGAATGACTGCCTTGTCACCGAGCTAGGTGGTGCGACAACTCAAATCGTGCGCGGACCACTACCCGTTCTGGAAGGACGCCACCCGCTACGAAGTGGTGGTGTAAACGCGCTTTCTTTTGCCTACTTTTCTTTGCGCGAGCAAAGAAAAGTAGGTGCGGTCCCGCACAGGGACGATCCAGGCGGACCAGCGTGAAACCGGGACAAGCGAACGCAAAACCGGGACAAGCGAACGCGAAACAACGACAAGCAGCAGCAAACCCAAGACACCCAACCCAAACCCACTACAATCACCCCAAACAAAAAAACCGAAACCCCTCGCCCCACCTCAACCAGCCTGAGAGAAGGAAGCCCCATGTCCGAACCACTAAAAATTGGCCTGATGGGTTACGGCTTCGCCGGCGCGACATTCCACGCGCCCGTGATCGAACATTGCGGCCGCGCCACCGTCGCGGCTATCGCGACCGGCCAGCCCGAACGGGCGCACGCCGACTTCCCGGGCGCCACCATCGTCGCCGATATGGGCGCGCTGCTCTCGCTCGATAACGTCGAATGCATCGTCATCGCCACGCCCAACGACACGCACTTCGACCTCGCCAAGCGCGCGCTCGATGCGGGCAAACACGTGGTCGTCGATAAACCGGTCACGCTCAGCGCGGCCGACGCGCACACGCTGCGCAATATCGCCCTCGCCCGCAGCCTCACCTTCGCCCCGTTCCATAACCGTCGTTGGGACGGCGATTTCCTCACCGTGCGCGATCTCATCGATAGCGGCGAGCTCGGTCGTGTCACCCACTTCGAATCGCATTTCGACCGATTCCGACCCACCGTCCCGCAACGCTGGCGCGAAGAAGCGGCGCGCGGCGGCGGTCTGCTGTTCGATCTCGGGCCGCATCTGATCGATCAGGCGCTCGCCCTGTTCGGCACGCCCCTGACCGTCTCGGCCGCGGTCAAGAACATGCGCGACAACGCCACCGCGCCCGATTACGTCCACCTGCAACTCGGCTACGAAAACCTCGAAGTCGTGCTGCACGCCACCGCGCTGTCGGCCATCACGCCGCCGCGCTTCGCTATCGACGGCACGCGCGGCAGTTACGTCAAATACGGTCTCGATACCCAAGAAGACCAGCTCAAGCAGGGACTGCGCCCCGGCGACGCCGGATTCGGCGGCGGTAATCCCGACGGCCTGCTGCGCACGCTCGACACCGCCGGCCAGGAAGCGCAGCGCGACCTGCCCACCCGCGACGGCGACTACATCGGCTTCTATCAGGCGCTCGCCGCGACCATCCAGGACCGTCAGGCATTCCCGATCAAGCCGCAAGATGCCGTCGACGTGATGACAATCATTGAACTCGCGCAACGCAGCGAACTCGAAGGAGTCCGCGTGCCGTTCGAACGCCTGCGTTAAGCGCACAGCGTCCTGAACAGGCGCTAACGGTCCGCTGACAGCGTCGAAAGAAAGCCCTCGCTTCACCCTCGCCGGCTCGTCGGGTCACCGCTTCAAGGTGGCCGGGCGCGGCCGGTTTGCGTCTGTGAAAGCGAGCACCGTCGTCGCCCCGATTGAACACAAGGAGAGTAGTCACAATGCAACGCCTGATTCGCGCGCTCGCTGGAATCGCGCTGGTTTCGTCGCTGGCCGCGTGCGTGGTCACCCCGCCGCAACCCGCCACGCCGCGCCCCAATGCGCATCAGATCGCAGAACATCGTCTCGGCCAGGTCGACGGCCGGATCGACAACCTGCATCGCCGTATCGACAAACAGGTGAATAAGGGCGCGTATCCGCCGCCGCAAGGCGCGTCGCTGCATCATCGTCTGGACACGATCCGCCAGGAAGCGCACGACATGGCCGGACAACACGGCGGCGGCCTGTCGTCCGACGAACAGCGCGTGCTCAACGGCGAACTCGACAACGCCGCTCACGCGATCGGCGAATAAATCGTCGGTTTCGCTGAGGTTCGGCGCCGTTCGGCGTCGAACCCCGTCGATCCACACTCATGCATCCTCCGGCGAACACCAAGCGCGCGGGCACGGCGTCAAACCCGTCCCGCGCTTTTTTTTGATGCGGCTAAACCCGCTGCGCCAATGCTGGCGCCGCTTCCCGGCCTTTAATTGACAAGGCCCTAGCCGTCGCGTAAATTCGCCGCACGCGTCGGGAGAGCGTGCTGGCCGCAGTTTTTCGCAGGCCGCGCCGCCGAAGGGGCACACCCGCAAACTCTCAGGCAAAAGGACCGACCGCGTCGAAAAACCCGTTTAACCGCAGGTTTTTCGCACTCTGGAGAGCGGCAGTAGCCTTCGCATCCGCATTCGCGTCGATGCAGGCAGGCTGCCCACCGAAGGGGCGCGCGCACTTCGCGGCATCGTGACATCACGCTGCCCGGCGCAATCTCTCAGGTATCGAGGACAGAGGGGCCGTGTATCGCATCGCTCGCCATTACCGGCGTCGCGTGGCGCCGCATGGCCTTTTTTGTTTCGCGAGACGCCTGAGGCCCTGATGACCGAACTCAAACACACCCCGCTCAATGCCACGCACCGCGCGCTGAATGCACGCATGGTCGATTTCGGCGGCTGGGACATGCCTGTCAACTACGGCTCGCAAATCGACGAACATCGCGCCGTGCGCACCGACGCCGGCATGTTCGACGTGTCGCACATGTGCGTCGTCGACTTCACCGGCGAGCGCGTGCGCGCATTCTTCGAATTCGCGCTGGCCAATAACGTCGCAAAGCTTCAGACGCCGGGCAAGGCGCTCTACTCGTGCCTGCTGAACCCGAACGGCGGCGTAATCGACGACCTGATCGTCTACTACTTCTCCGAAGATCACTTTCGCGTGGTCGTCAACGCCGGCACCGCCGACAAAGACATCGCGTGGTTCAACCAGCTCAACGCCGAGCACGGCTTCGACGTGACCATCGCGCCGCGCCGCGACTTCGCGATCGTCGCGGTACAAGGCCCGAACGCACGCGAAAAACTCTGGGCCACCGTGCCGACGACGCGCGGCGCCACCGAGCCGCTCAAGGCCTTCAACGCCGCCCGCATCGACGACACGCCGTTCGGCGAACTGACGGTCGCGCGCACCGGTTACACCGGCGAAGACGGCTTCGAAATCATCGTACCGGCACGTCACGTCGAAGCGTTGTGGAACGCGCTGCGCGACAACGGCGTGCGTCCGGCCGGCCTCGGCGCGCGCGACACGCTGCGCCTCGAAGCAGGCATGAATCTGTACGGCCAGGATATGGACGACGACGTCTCGCCGCTCGACGCCGGTCTCGCATGGACCGTCGATCTGCTCGCGCCGCGCGATTTCGTCGGCAAGGCCGCACTCGTCGCCAACGGTTCGCGCGCTGCGTTCGTCGGTCTGATCCTGCACAAGGACAACGGCAAGGCAGCGGGCGTGCTGCGTGCTCACCAGAAAGTCGTCACGCCGCATGGCGAAGGCGAAATTACCAGCGGCACTTTTTCGCCGTCGATGCAGGAGTCGATCGCGTTCGCGCGCGTGCCTGCCGGCGTGCAGCCGGGCGACATCGTGCACGTGCACATCCGTGACAAAGCGCTGCCCGCAAGCGTGGTAAAAATGCCTTTCGTGCGTCAAGGCAAGGTGCTGGCGGCCGTCTGACGACGTCACGCCGCTGTCACGCGCGAACTCCCTTCAAGCTAAACGAACAACACCGCATCAGGAGCATCCAATGAGCATCCCGGCCGATCTGAAATACACCGAATCGCACGAATGGGTCCGCACCGAAGCGGACGGCACGCTGACGGTCGGCATCACCGACCACGCGCAGGAAGCGCTCGGCGACATCGTCTTCTTCGAAGTCCAGGAACTGGGCAAGACCGTGACCGCCGGCGACACCGTCGCGGTGATCGAATCGGTAAAGGCCGCCTCCGATATCTACGCGCCGGTTTCGGGCGAGATCATCGAAGCGAATCCGGCCGTGTCCGATTCGCCGGACAGCGTGAACAGCGCGCCGTACGAGAGCTGGCTGTTCAAGATCAAGCCGGCCGCCGACGCCACGCACGATCGTCTGATCGACGCCGACGCGTACACGAAATCGATCGGCGCGTAATTCCCATTTGAACGACAGGCGCGGGCGCTCGCAACGCGATTGCGAACCCGCCCGCACCCGCAGGAACTTTCATGAAGCTCGAACACCCGGATCGTCTGATGAACCGCACTCCTCTCTCGCTCGCCGCGCTCGAAGTGCACGACGCCTTCGCCGAACGGCATATCGGCCCGGACGCGGCCGACCAGCAGGCGATGCTCGAAGCCCTCGGCTTCGACACGCGCGCCGCGTTGATGGACGCGGTGATTCCGCCGTCGATCCGCCGCACCGAGACGCTGCCGCTCGGCCCCTTCTCGCAACCGAAGAGCGAAGCCGAAGCGCTCGCCGCGCTGCGCGAACTCGCGGACAAGAATCAGGTGTTCCGGACGTATATCGGCCAGGGCTATTACAACGCGCACACGCCGACGGTCATCCTGCGCAACGTGCTGGAAAATCCGGCGTGGTACACCGCGTACACGCCGTATCAGCCGGAAATTTCGCAAGGCCGTCTGGAAGCGTTGCTGAACTATCAACAGATGATCATCGACCTGACCGGTCTGGCGATCTCGAACGCGTCGCTGCTCGACGAAGCGACCGCGGCCGCTGAAGCGATGACGCTGCTGCAACGCGTCGGCAAGCCGAAGTCGAACATCTTCTATGTCGCCGACGACGTGCTGCCGCAAACCATCGAAGTCGTCAAAACGCGCGCAACGCCGGTCGGTATCGAAGTGAAGGTCGGTCCGGCCGCGCAAGCCGCTGAAGCGAATGCGTTCGGCGTGCTGCTGCAATATCCGGGCGTGAACGGCGATGTGCGCGACTACCGCGCGCTCGCCGACGCGATCCACGCTGCGGGCGGCCATGTCGTCGCCGCCGCCGATCTGCTCGCGCTGACCGTGCTGACGCCGCCCGGCGAATGGGGCGCGGACGTGGCCGTGGGCAACTCGCAACGCTTCGGCGTGCCGGTCGGTTTCGGCGGCCCGCACGCGGCCTATCTCGCCGTGCGCGACGAATTCAAGCGTCAGATGCCGGGCCGTCTGGTCGGCGTGACGGTGGACGCGCAAGGCAATCCGGCGCTGCGTCTCGCGCTGCAAACCCGCGAGCAACATATCCGCCGCGAAAAAGCGACGTCGAACGTCTGTACCGCGCAAGCGCTGCTCGCGATCATGGCCAGCATGTACGCGGTGTATCACGGTCCGCGCGGCCTGAAGACCATCGCGCTGCGCGTGAACCGCCTCGCCGCGATCCTCGCCGAAGGCGCGAAGCAGCTCGGTTACGCGCAAGTCAACGACACCTTCTTCGACACGCTGACCTTCGAGACCGGCGCGCGCACGCAAGCGCTGCTCGACGCGGCCACCGCGAAGCGCATCAACCTGCGCCGCGTGTCGGATACGCAAGTCGGCCTGTCGCTCGACGAAACCACCACGCGCGGCGATCTCGCCGATCTGCTCGCCGTGTTCGCGCAAGCCGCGTTCGTCAGCGACGTGCCGCAAATCGATGCGCTCGACGCGGCGCTGGCGGCCGCGAATACGTCGTCGGTGCCGGCTTCGCTCGAACGCACCAGCGCATATCTGACGCATCAGGTGTTCAACCGTCACCATTCGGAGACGGAAATGCTGCGCTATCTGCGCAGCCTGTCGGACAAAGACCTCGCGCTCGACCGCTCGATGATTCCGCTTGGCTCGTGCACGATGAAGCTGAACGCAACGTCGGAAATGCTGCCGGTCACGTGGCCCGAATTCGGCCAGATTCACCCGTTCGCACCCGCCGAACAAACCGTCGGTTATCGCGAGATGATCGATCAGCTCGAACAGATGCTGGTCGCGGCAACCGGTTACGCGGCGGTGTCGCTGCAACCGAATGCCGGCTCGCAAGGCGAATACGCCGGTCTGTTGATCATTCACGCGTATCACGCATCGCGCGGTGAAGGTCATCGCAACGTGTGTCTGATTCCGGCTTCGGCGCACGGCACGAATCCGGCGTCCGCGCAGATGGCCGGGATGCAGGTGGTCGTGGTGGCTTGCGACGCGCAAGGCAACGTCGATATCGACGATCTGAACAAGAAGGCCGCGCAGCACGCCGACAAGCTCGCCGCGATCATGATCACGTATCCGTCGACGCATGGCGTGTTCGAAGCCAACGTGCGCGAAATCTGCGAGATCGTGCACGCGCACGGCGGCCAGGTTTACGTGGACGGCGCGAACATGAACGCGATGGTCGGTCTGACCGCGCCGGGCCAGTTCGGCGGCGACGTTTCGCATCTGAATCTGCACAAGACGTTCTGCATTCCGCACGGCGGCGGCGGACCGGGCGTCGGTCCGGTTGCCGTCGGCGCGCATCTCGCGCAGTTCCTGCCGAACCAGACGTCGTCGGGTTACGAACGCGCGCCGCAAGGCATCGGCGCGGTATCCGGCGCGCCTTACGGCTCCGCGTCGATCCTGCCGATCTCGTGGATGTACATCGCGATGATGGGCGCGAAGAATCTGACCGCCGCCACCGAAACCGCGATCCTCAACGCGAACTATGTCGCGAACAAGCTCGCGCCGCACTATCCGGTGCTGTATTCGGGCCCCGGCGGACTGGTCGCGCACGAGTGCATTCTCGATTTGCGTCCGATCAAGGACACCAGCGGCATCACGGTGGACGACGTCGCGAAGCGCCTCGCCGACTTCGGTTTCCACGCGCCGACCATGAGCTTCCCGGTGCCGGGCACGCTGATGGTCGAGCCGACCGAATCGGAGTCGAAAGACGAACTCGACCGTTTCATCGCCGCCATGATCGCGATTCGCGATGAAATCCGCGCGGTCGAGGAAGGTCGGTCGGATCGCGAAGACAATCCGCTGAAGCACGCGCCGCACACGGCCGCCGTCGTGATCGCCGACGACTGGAAGCACGCGTATTCGCGCGAAACCGCCGCGTATCCGCTGAAGTCGCTGGTGGCGAACAAGTACTGGCCGCCGGTCGGCCGTGCGGACAACGTCTATGGCGACCGCAACCTGTTCTGCTCGTGCGTGCCGGTCTCCGACTACGCGTAACGCCCGACGTTCCAACGCGACGGGCACGCCGCCTTCAGCCGGTCGAAGGCGGCGTGCGTTTCTGTCGCTGATGCCTGGGAACGGCTAACATCACACACCGAACAAGCCAAACAGGGAGTGTTGCATGGCGCGACAGGTGCGAACGATGCAAAGCCGGATCCTTACGGCGCAAGCGCCGCTTTCCTCATTGCGACAGGCGTGGCGCAAGCCGCAACGCATGGTGGGCACGTTAGCCGCATGCGGCGCAGTCTTGCTGACCGCGCAATCCGCGCATGCAGCGATGAATTTTTGTGCAGCGCCCGCGCTCCAGACCAGTGAACGGACCAATGCCGATCCGGGCGTCAAGGCGCTCGTCAGCTATGTCCAGAGTCATCTGAACGAACCCGCTCACGCGCTGCCGAAGTTGCATACGGAAGGCACGCTGCCGCACGAAGGCATTTACGACCAGAGCGTCGAAGCCGAAAAAGACCTCGATCTGTTGCGCGATGCCGCGCTCGCGTGGCGCGCCACCAGCGACGACCGTTATCTGAAGCTGGTCGATCGTCTGCTGTTCGCGTGGGTGACGACGTATCAACCCAGCTTCAATCCCATCGACGAAACCCATTTCGACGGCCTGATCCTCGCGTACGACATGACGGCAAGCGCGTTGCCGGTCAAAACGCGCAATGCGTCGATGGCGTTTCTGACGAAACTCGCCAACGGCTACATCGCGCAGGTCGATGCGCAACCGCGTCCGCTGCAAGGCACGTTTCGCAATAACTGGCAGAGTCATCGCGTGAAGCTGATTGCAATGGCCGCGTTCACGCTCGACAACCGCAAGTTGATCGATGCTGCGCAGCGACTGTACATCGAGCATATCGGCGACAACATCGCGCCGGACGGCGCCACGATCGACTTCACCGAGCGCGACGCGTTGCATTACGTCACATACGACCTGCAACCGCTGGTCACGGCCGCGCTCGCCGCGCGCCGCCACAACCGCAACTGGTTGCCGGAAAAGGCGTCGAGCGGCGCATCGCTGCAAGCCGCGCTCGACTGGCTCGCGCCGTATGCCGCGGGTATCAAGGCGCATGAAGAATTCGTGCATTCGAACGTCGCGTTCGATACAAAACGCCGCGAAGCCGGATTGCCAGGCTACGCGGGTCCGTGGGATCCGAAAAACGCAGCGGAACTGTTTCACCTCGCAGCACGGCTCGACGGACGCTATGCGCCGGTCGCGCTGAAGCTTGCACCGACACCCCCCGCGTGGCTCGCCGTCTGTCTGCCTTTACAGGCACGCTGACGCGCACGAGTCGCGCTTAATTTCAGAAAGCAGGAGCAGTAATGGCAGTCAGCGTGTTCGACCTCTTCAAGATCGGCATCGGTCCGTCCAGTTCGCATACGGTCGGTCCGATGCGCGCGGCGTTGCTGTTCGCGCAAGGTCTCGAACGCGACGCGCTGCTCGCGTCGACGGCATCGGTCAAGGTGGATCTGTACGGCTCGCTCGGTGCGACCGGCAAGGGCCACGGCACCGATCGCGGCGTGATGCTCGGTCTGATGGGCGATGCGCCCGACACCGTCGATCCCGATACGATTTCGGAGCGGCTCGAAGCGGTGCGCACGAGCCGGCAACTCGCGCTGCTCGGCACGCACATCGTGCCGTTCGTGCTGAAAGATCAGATTTCGTTCTACCGGCAGGCGTTGCCCGAGCATCCGAACGGCATGAAACTGCGTGCGTTCGACGCGAACGGCGAAATCCTTCGCGAAGCGACGTATCTGTCGGTCGGCGGCGGTTTCGTGGTGACGGCGGGCGCGCCGAACACGAAGGTGCTGAGCGCGGTCGATCAACTGCCGTACCCGTTTCGCAGCGGCAACGAAATGATGGCGATGTGCAAGCAGACCGGCAAAAGCATCGCGCAACTGATGTGGGACAACGAGCGCGCGTGGCACACGGAAGAAGAAACGCGCGAAGGCTTGCTGAAAATCTGGAACGTGATGCAGTCGTGCGTCGCGCGCGGTTGCGGAATCGGCAATCCGGCCGCCGAAGGCAATTTGCCCGGACCGTTTCAGGTGAAGCGCCGTGCGCCGCAGTTGTATCGCGCGTTGTCGGGCAATCCGGAAATGGCGTTGCGCGATCCGCTGTCGATGATCGACTGGATCAACCTGTACGCAATCGCCGTCAATGAAGAGAACGCAGCGGGCGGGCGCGTGGTCACGGCGCCGACCAACGGTGCGGCCGGCATCATTCCCGCCGTGCTGCATTACTACACGCGCTTCATGGCGGGCGCGAACCAGCAAGGCGTGTTCGATTTCCTGATGACGGCGGCTGCGATCGGCATTCTCTACAAGCTCAACGCATCGATTTCCGGCGCGGAAGTGGGCTGTCAGGGCGAAGTCGGCGTCGCGTGTTCGATGGCGGCAGGCGCGCTGGCCGCGGTGATGGGTGGCACGCCGGAGCAGGTCGAAAACGCCGCGGAAATCGGCATGGAACACAACCTCGGGCTGACCTGCGATCCGGTCGGCGGGATGGTGCAGATTCCGTGCATCGAGCGCAACGCGATGGCCTCGGTGAAAGCCGTGAACGCGGCGCGGATGGCTTTGCGCGGCGACGGCAGCCATTACGTCTCGCTGGATTCCGTCATCAAGACGATGCGCGAAACCGGCGCCGATATGAAAACGAAGTACAAGGAAACCTCGCGCGGCGGACTGGCCGTCAATATCGTCGAATGCTGACAGCGGCGTCGCGCCGCTTGGCCGACGACGATCGTCCACGTCGCATTCGCGCATGACGTCGGCGCGGCGGTCGTCGTAAGCTGTCGGCAGATGCAATGGTCCCGTTCGCCGCTCGAAACGACAGGAGATGCCCAAGCAATGCCGCAGCCGATTTCTTCCCCTCAAGCCGGTCACCCCGATCACCCGCATCAAACCACCGGCGCGCGCCTGATTGTCGATGCGATGCTGACGCACGGCGTCGAGCGCGTGTTCTGCGTGCCTGGCGAGAGTTTCCTCGCCGTGCTCGATTCGCTGCACGACGAAACCGCGCACATCCAGACGATCGTCTGCCGGCATGAAGCGGCGGCCGCGAATATGGCCGAAGCCGTCGGCAAGCTGACCGGCAAACCGGGCATCGCGATCGTCACGCGCGGGCCGGGCGCGACGCATGCGTCGATCGGCGTGCACACCGCGTTTCAGGATTCGACGCCGATGATCCTGCTGATCGGCCAGTGCGCACGCGAGCATATGGATCGCGAGGCGTTTCAGGAAATCGACTATCGGCGGATGTTCGGGCAAATGGCGAAGTGGGTCGCGCAAATCGACGATCCGCGCCGGATTCCCGAGTACATGAGCCACGCGTTTCACATCGCGACGTCCGGTCGTCCGGGTCCGGTCGTGCTGGCGTTGCCGGAAGACATGCTGAGCGACGCGTGCGAGGCCGTGCCGGGCGCGCCCGCGTATCAGCGGGTGGCGGCATCGCCGTCGGCGGCGCAGATGGGGCGCGTGCGCGAGATGATCGAAGGCGCGCAACGGACGTTCGTGATTGCGGGCGGCAGTGGCTGGACGTCGCAAGCATGCGACGACTTCCGGCGCTTCGTCGAGCAATGGCAATTGCCGGTCGGGCTCGCGTTCCGGTTTCAGGACACGTTGAACAACGATCATCCGAACTACGCGGGCGATGTCGGGCTCGGCATCAATCCCGCGCTGGCGCAGCGCATCCGCGAAGCCGATCTGTTGCTGGTGCTCGGCCCGCGCATGGGCGAATCCACGACCGGCGGCTACACGCTGCTCGACATTCCGAAGACGAAGCAGACCTTGATTCACGTGCATCAAGGCGCGGACGAACTCGGACGCGTGTATTCGGCGGATGTGCCGATCGTCTCCGGGATGCCCGAAATAGCGTCGATGCTCGCCGCGTTGCCGGCGCCGGCGTCACCGTCATGGGCGGGAAGCGCCGCCGCCGCGCACGACGCCTATCTGAACTGGCGCGCACCGCGTCCGATGCTGGGCGACGTGCAATACGGCGAGGTAATGCAGCAATTGCGCGCGCACGTCCCGGACGACACGATCGTGACGAACGGTGCGGGCAACTACGCGACGTGGCTGCATCGTCACTTTGCTTACCGGCATTTCCGTTCGCAGCTCGCGCCGACCAGCGGCGCGATGGGCTACGGCGTACCGGCTGCGATTGCAGCGAAGTCGCTGTATCCGGAGCGGACCGTGATCGCGTTTGCCGGCGACGGCTGTTTCATGATGGCCGGTTCCGAACTCGCGACCGCGATGCAATACGGCCTTGCGGTGATTTTTATCGTCGTGAACAACAGTCAATACGGCACGATCCGGATGCATCAGGAGAAGACCTATCCGGATCGGGTTCACGGCACCGGGCTGACCAATCCTGATTTCGTGGCTTATGCGAAGGCGTTCGGCGCACATGGCGAACGCGTGACGACGACCGAGCAGTTCATGCCTGCGTTCCAGCGGTGCGTGGAAAGCGGGAAACCGGCGCTGATCGAGATTCAGTTGCCGAAAGACGCGAGCACGCCTGGCGCAACGCTCGCGCAGATTCGTGAAGCCGGAAGGAAGGCGCGCGGCGAGTAGTCCGCCGCCGCAAACGAAAAAGCCCCGCAAGGCAACTCACCTTGCGGGGCTCGAAATAACCGTGCCGACAGCGCCCTGTACCTGCCAGGGCGCGACCCGGCGGTTAAACCTTACTTGCCACCCACGCTTTGCAGCGTCGTCCACTTACCGTCGACAACCTTGTACAGCGTGATGCCGCCGTTCTTCAGATCGCCCTTGGCGTCGTACGCCAGGCTCGCCGACGTCACAGACGGCATCGCCGTCTTCGCCAGGAACGGCAGGTACTTCGCCGGATCCGTCGAGTTTGCCTTCTTCATCGCGTCGAACATGGCCATTGCGCCGTCGTAGGCGTACGGCGAGTACGTTTGCACGTCTTCACCGAAACGCTTCTTGTACTTCGTGATGTAGTCCTTGCCGCCCGGCATTTCTTCCAGCGGCAGACCCGCCAGCGATGCCACCGTGCCATTCGCCGCGTCGCCCGCGATCTGGATGAACGTCGGCGTGTGAACCATTTCGCCGCTCATCAGCGGTGCCTTGATACCCAGCGACTTCATCTGCTTGACCATCGGCGCTGCCTGCGAGTCCGCACCACCGTAATAGATCAGTTCCGGCTGCATCGACTTCAGCTTCGTCAGGATCGACTTGAAGTCGACAGCCTTGTCGTTCGTGAATTCACGGTCGACGATCGTCGCGCCCGATGCCTTCGCGGCCTTCTCGAACTGGTCAGCCAAACCCTGGCCGTATGCGGTGCGGTCGTCGACGATCGCAATCTTCTTCATGCCCAGGCTCTTCACGGCAAACGTGCCTGCAACCGAACCTTGCTGCGTGTCGGACGTCATCATCCGGAACGTGGTCTTGAAGCCTTGTTGCGTGTACTCAGGCGCCGTCGCCATCGCGATTTCGGGGATGCCCGCATTCGCGTAGATGCGCGATGCCGGAATCGTCGTGCCCGAATTGAAGTGGCCGAGCATGCCCTTGATGCCGTCGTCCACCAGCTTCTGGGCCACGGTCGTGCCGGTGCGCGGGTCAGCCTGGTCGTCAGCGGAGTCGAGCACGAAGTGAACCGGCTTGCCGCCGATCATCGGCTTGGTCGCGTTCATTTCTTCAACAGCCAGCGTAATGCCGTTCTGGAAGTCCTTGCCGTAGTGAGCCTGGGCACCCGTCATCGGACCGGCAAAACCGATCTTCACGTCTTCAGCCGTCTGTGCCTTCGCAGTCCCCGCCAGCGACAGAGCCGCAACCAGCGTCGCGCCTGCCAGCTGTTTCATCGTGTGTTGCATAGCTTCTCCTTGATACCAGGTTTGAGTGGAGCGGCATCAGGATCGCCGTGCCGCTTCCGTTTTTTTGAATCGACCGATGAGGCGTGCTCAACCGATCGTCATCAAATTCGCATTACCGCCGGCTGCCGCCGTATTCACGCTGACCGAGCGCTCCGTCAACAAACGCTCCAGCGCGTAGTCCTCGTCGCCGCTGTCCAGTGCCCCCGCCGCCACGCCCTGCACCGATACGATCGGCCCCGGACGCTTTGCCACTTCCTTCACCAGCGCCAGCAATTCGTCGCTGTCGCCTTCGAACAGCACGGCATCGAACAGCGCATCCGCACCCTTCCGGACGCTCGCGAACGGCTTCAGCGATGCCGGCAACGCCGCCACCAGTTGCTCGCCCGCCGCGCCGCTGAACAGCGCGCGGTTGCCGGTCGCCAGTGCCGCCGCGAACTGCACGCGTGCGCCGGATACCGTCGTCGCCACGCACAGCACCGTGCCGCGTGCGCCGAGCGTGTACGTATTGCGCTCGCCGGTCGGACCGGCCAGCACGGCCGTCGCGCCCGCCAGGCCTTGCGACAGATACCCGTCGCAACGCGCGGCCAGGCTTGCCTGACCTTCGGCGATCAGCCAGTCACGCAGGGTCGTCAGCGCCGCGGACGGATTGTCTCCCAAATTCTGCGAACCGCCCACATTCTGGGCAGCTTGCGGCGCGTCGGACACCAGGACCTGCGCCAGGGACTTCGGCAAACCGGCCGAACGTGTCGCCAGCAGACGCTGCAGATACAACGCGCCGCCCGCCTTCGGACCCGTACCCGACAAGCCTTCGCCGCCGAACGGTTGCACCCCGACCACCGCGCCGATCACGTTGCGGTTCACGTAGATGTTGCCGACATGCGCACGGCTGATCACGTGAGCGATCGTCTCGTCGATCCGCGTGTGGATGCCGAGCGTCAGCCCGTAACCGGTTGCACGGATCTGCTCCAGCAGCTTGTCCAGCGCGCTGCGGCGATAACGGACCACGTGCAGCACCGGACCGAACACTTCGCGCTTCAGTTCGTCGATGCTGTCGAGTTCGATCAGCGTCGGCGGCACGAAGGTGCCTTGTGCGCAACCTTCCGGCATCGCCAGTTGCTCGACGTTGCGGCCCTTGTCACGCATCGCCGCGACGTGCGCGTCGATGCCGCGCTTCGCGTCCGCGTCGATCACCGGTCCGACATCCACCGACAGCCGGTCCGGATTGCCGATCGCCAGTTCGCGCATCGCGCCCGTCAGCATTTCCAGCGTGCGGTCTGCAACGTCGTCCTGCAGACAAAGAACGCGCAGCGCCGAACACCGTTGACCGGCGGAGTCGAAAGACGACTGCAACACGTCCGCCACGACCTGTTCGGCCAATGCCGACGAATCGACGATCATCGCGTTCTGGCCGCCCGTTTCGGCGATCAGCGGAATCGGCTTGCCATCTGCATCGAGGCGTTCGGACAGCGTCTTGTTGATCAGACGCGCCACTTCGGTCGAGCCGGTGAACATCACCGCACGCGTGCGCGCGTCGGCCACCAGTGCCGCGCCGACGGTTTCGCCGTCGCCCGGCAACAATTGCACCGCGCCGGCCGGCACGCCGGCTTCGCGCAGGATGCGCACGGCTTGCGCGGCGATCAGCGGCGTCTGTTCGGCGGGTTTCGCGAGCACCGTGTTACCGGCAGCCAGCGCGGCCGCGACCTGGCCCATGAAAATCGCCAGCGGGAAATTCCACGGGCTGATACAGACGACCGGACCGAGCGGACGATGCGTGTCGTTCGAGAATTCGGTGCGTATCTGCGTCGAGTAGTAACGCAGGAAATCGACGGCTTCGCGGATTTCGGCAATCGCGTTCGGCAGCGACTTGCCCGCTTCACGCACGATCAGGCCCATCAGCGTATGCATCTGCGCTTCGAGCAGATCGGCTGCGCGCGACAGGCAATCGGCGCGCGCCTCGACCGGCGTGGCTTGCCAGATCGGCGCGGCGGCGATGGCATTCGCCAGCGCGGCGCCGACGTGCTCCGACGTCGCTTCGATGACCGTGCCGACCAGATCGCGATGATCGGCCGGGTTGCGGACGTCGCGCGCGACGCCTTCGACGGTTGCATCGGTTTCGAGCATCGGCGCGGCGCGCCACGGGTGATTCGCGCTCGCCAGCAACGCCGACGACAGCGACGCCAGACGATGCTCGTTCGACAGGTCGAGACCGGCCGAATTGGCGCGCTCGGCACCGTACAGGTTGCGCGGCAGCGGAATCTTCGCGTGCGGCGCGCCGAGCGGCGTGAGCTTCGACGCTTCATCGACCGGATCGGCGATCAGGTCGTCGATCGCGACGTTTTCGTCAGCGATACGGTTCACGAACGACGTGTTTGCGCCGTTCTCAAGCAGACGGCGCACGAGATACGCAAGCAGCGTTTCGTGCGTGCCGACCGGCGCGTACACGCGGCACGGGCGGTTCAGCTTGTCGCGGCCGGTGACTTCTTCGTACAGCGGCTCACCCATGCCGTGCAGGCACTGGAATTCGTACTGGCCAGGATAATAGTTCTGTCCCGCGAGGTGATAGATCGCCGACAGCGTGTGCGCGTTGTGCGTCGCGAACTGCGGATAGACCGCGTCCGGTGCGCCGAGCAGCTTTTTAGCGCAAGCGAGATAAGACACGTCGGTGTAGATCTTCCGCGTATAGACCGGATAACCTTCCAGGCCGTCTACTTGAGCACGCTTGATTTCGGTATCCCAGTACGCGCCCTTCACGAGGCGAACCATGATCCGGTGACGGCTGCGGCGCGCGAGATCGATGATGTACTCGATCACGAACGGGCAACGCTTCTGATACGCCTGCACGACGAAACCGATGCCATTCCAGCCCGCCAGCTCCGGATCGAAACACAGCGCTTCGAGCAGATCGAGCGAGATTTCGAGGCGGTCGGCTTCTTCGGCGTCGATATTCAGGCCGATGTCGTAGCGGCGCGCGAGAATCGCCAGCGCGCGCACGCGCGGCAGCAGTTCGTTCATCGTGCGTTCCTGCTGCGAACGCGAGTAGCGTGCGTGCAGCGCGGATAGCTTGATCGAGATACCGGGGCCTTCGTAGATCCCGCGTCCGCCGGCCGCCTTGCCGATGGCGTGGATGGCCTGTTCGTACGACGCGTAGTAACGCAGCGCGTCGGCTTCGGTGGTCGCGGCTTCGCCGAGCATGTCGTACGAGTAGCGGAAACCGCGCGCTTCGTACTTGCGGCTGTTCGCCAGTGCTTCGGAAATGTTTTCGCCGGTGACGAACTGCTCGCCCATCAGGCGCATCGCCATATCGACACCCTTGCGGATCAGCGGCTCGCCGCCGCGTCCGATCAGACGCGTCAACGCCGACGACAAACCGGCTTCGCTATTGGTCGTGACCAGCTTGCCGGTGATCATCAAGCCCCAGGTCGCGGCGTTGACGAACAACGACGGCGCCTGGCCGACGTGCGATTTCCAGTCGCCCTTGCTGATCTTGTCGCGGATCAGCGCATCGCGCGTGGCGCGGTCGGGAATGCGCAGCAGCGCTTCGGCCAGACACATCAGCGCGACGCCTTCCTGGCTCGACAGCGAGAATTCGTGGATCAATCCTTCGACGCCGCCGCCCTTGCTCTTGCCGCGCAACGTGGACACCAGCTTGTGCGCCATGCCCTGCACGTCGCCGGCGAGATTCGCGGGCACCCGCGCCTGACCGACCAGGAACGGCAAACATTCCGGCTCCGGACGACGGTAAGCCGCCGTGATCGCCGCGCGCAGCACCGATTGCGGCTGCACGTTCTGCGCGAATTCGAGGAAAGGATGGGACGCGCTGTCGTCGTCGGATTCGGCGTGGTTGCCGTCGGCGAGATCGGCCGAACCGCTGACGCCCGACAGTTCAGCCGGAAGCTGGCCGTGCTCGATTTTTTCGAGGTAGGCAAAGATCGCCTGCTTGATCAGCCAGTGCGGGGTGCGTTCGAGACGGGTGGCGGCATCTTTGAGCCGGGCGCAGGAGGTCATCGACCTTGACGCCAAGAGTGGTGCTAGCCATGTTTCCTTCTTCATATGCCAGCTGACCTGCGCTGGCCAAAGACTAAAAAGTTGCCGAATCATATGCCTCCCAATAAAAAGGTGCAACCGGACGAGCGACACGGTTGCACCATCTTGGAACCCTTACGCAGCAAGGCTTTGTGCCGAATTGGAACATCGCCGTGCACCACCGTCGATCTCAGTAGTTTCCCTGGCATTTTCTTTTCGGGTTGCCCCTTATCCAAACGCGCGGCGCGCCGTTATACAGCTATGCGGCCGCACTGACGGCGCGCGCACGACGGGGTCAGGAAAATGGAAAAGTGGCTGGTAGTGGGAATGGGCGTGTGGATGTTCTTCGCGCTTGGCGCGGTGCTGTTCATCCGCGGTGCAACCGGCGGTGTCCGCCCGGGCGATGGCGACGGCCGCGCGTTGCGCCGGTCGCCGTTGCTGGTGCCGATCAGCACGCGTGAGCAGGAAATCCGCGAATCGATGCGCGACGCGCGCGGCTGATTGCGGCGCGTCGCGCGTTGGCGGCTCGATCAGATATCGAGCGGATCGACTTCGACGTTCCAGCGCAGCACGCCTTTGAGGCTGCGCAACATCGGTTGCCACGCGTGCAGGGTTGCCTGAAGCGCGCCGCGCGACGCGCTTTCGATCAGCAATTGCGCGCGATGAACGTGCATCACCTTCACGATCGTCAGCGGCACGGCGTCGTAGACCGTCACGCGCTCGGCGGCGGGAATGGTTTTGAGCGCCTCGCCGGCCTGCTGTAGAAAATCGAGCGCGGCTTCGAGCGTGCGGCCTTCCGCGCGCAACAACGCCTGATAGATGAAGGGCGGCAAATGCGCGTCGCGTCGTTCGGCGATTTGCGAGTTTGCGAAACCCACGTAATCGTGACGCGCGAGCGCGTGATACAGCGCGTGGCGCGGATAGCGCGTTTGCACCAGCACTTCGCCGGGCAAGCCCGAGCGGCCGGCGCGGCCGCTGACCTGCATCAATTGCGCGAACAGCCGTTCGCTGGCGCGGAAATCGTGCGAAAACAGCGCCGTGTCGGCGTTCAATACGCCCACTAGCGACACGCGCTGGAAGTCGTGCCCTTTCGCGATCATCTGCGTGCCGACCAGAATATCGACCTCGCCCGCGTGCACGTCGGAGAACAGCGCCTGCGCGCTGCCTTTACGGCGCGTGCTGTCGGCATCGATCCGCAGGATTCGCGCGCCCGGCACGGCGCTCGCCAGCGTTTCTTCGACCCGTTGCGTGCCACGCCCCATCGGCGCGATATCGACATTGCCGCACTCCGGGCATGACCTCGGAATGCGCGCTTCCCAGCCGCAATGGTGGCAACGCAGCGTGCGTTCCTGCTTATGCAGCACGACATAGGCGCTGCATCGCGGACAACCGGCCACCCAGCCGCAAGAATCGCACGCGAGTTGCGGTGCATAACCGCGCCGGTTCAGAAACACGAGACTCTGTTCGCCACGCTCGACGCGCGCGCGCAGCGCCGCCAGCAACGGGCCCGACAGACCTTCGACGGATGCGCGTCCTCGCCGCCGCTCCTCTTCCAGATCGATCAGGCGGACGGTCGGCAACACCGCGTCGGCGACCGCGCGACGCGACAGCGTGAGCTTCGTATAGCGGCCTTGATCGGCCTGCCACCAGCTTTCCAGCGACGGCGTCGCCGAGCCGAGCACGACCGGCAAACCGTGTTGCTTCGCCCGATAGATGGCGAGGTCGCGCGCGGAATAGCGCAAACCTTCCTGCTGCTTGTACGCCGGATCGTGTTCTTCATCGACGACGATCACCGCCAGTTTCGGCAGCGACGCGAGCACTGCGAGCCGCGTACCGAGCACGATCCGCGCGCGCCCGGTGTGCGCCGCGAACCAATGGCGAGCGCGTTCGCCTTCCGCGAGACCGCTGTGCAACGTGACGATCGCGGTGGCGTCGAGCGCGGCGAAGCGCGCGCGAAATGCCGCTTCGAATTGCGGCGTCAGATTGATTTCCGGCACCAGCACCAGCGCCTGCGCGTCCGGCCGGCTTTCGAGGATCGCTGCCAGCGCGCGCAGATAGACCTCGGTTTTGCCGCTGCCGGTCACGCCGTGCAACAGGAAAGGCGCAAAGCCTTGCGCGCCGCGGATGGCGTCGACGGCGTCGGCCTGTTCGTCGGTGAGCGTCGGCAGACGCACGGCTTCGATCGACGTCGGTTGCGGTGCCGGTACGTGCGCGGCGTCGATGATGTCGAGCGCGACCCAGCCTTGTTCGCACCACGCGTCGAGCGTCGCGACCGCTTTGGGATGAAGCGCGCGGGCGTCGGCGGCGACGAGAAACTCGACTTCCGCGAGCGCGTCGGCGAGGCGGCGCAATGCGCTCGCGCGTGCAGGCAATTCGCGCGGCAACGCGTCCCGACCGGCGGGCAACAATCGATAGCGGGATTCGGGCGCGAACAGCCTCGACCAGCGCGACGCGTCGCGCAATGCTTGCGGCAACGCGGGCAACGCGACTTCACCGATGCCCCGCTGATAGTAGTCGGCGGCGAAGGTCACGAGCCTGATCCACTCGGCCGACAACGCCGGACACGCGCCGCAAAAGTTATCCACCGCTCTGATGCGCTCCGCAGGCACCTCACTGTGAGCAACCACTTCGCAGATGAGGCCCACGATATGCCGACGTCCAAAAGGCACGCTGACGAGCGTGCCGACGGATGGCGGAATAGGACTATCCCAGCGGTAGTCGAACAATGTCGGCAGCGGATGATCGAGCGCGACGCGGACGAAAAGCGCGCTCACGTCGGAGAAACGGGGCAGTTGGCGAACGCCGCTGCGGCGCACCGTGCGACGCCGGAAAATGACCGGAAGTTAAAGTAAACCTTCAGTTTTCGCGGTAACTTTTGGATTCGACTGATGAATTGCACCCGACCGCGCGCCCTGTGGATAACTTTGTTGAGAACTTCGTCCGGCTGGCCCAAAAACCGTGAGAGCCTTGCCCTGTGTGGGTTTCCGCACATTTCCGGGCAATTCCCTGGAAGCCTTGCCAGACAAGGCTTAGATCAAGTGCGCACATAACTTGCAAGCTTTTTCGTACGCGCCAACGCTCTACTGCGACGCAACGTACTTAATGTGCATAAGTCAAGTCTTGACATCGCCGGAAAGGGCCACGGACGGGCCAAAGACCCCGAAAGCTGCCCTTAGACCGAGAGCCCAGCCTAGTGCGCTGCAGCAAAAAATAATCGGGGCACGAAGCGTCCGCCACCCCGGTTTTTGCCTGTTTTTCAGGCTGTCGGATGACCGTGTCAGGACCCGCTGACAACGTTTCCAGCGCGGATCGCGCGGCTATGACGATGCACTTCATCCACCAGTTCCGCGACGTTTTCGGGCGGCGTGAATTGCGAGATGCCGTGGCCGAGGTTGAACACGTGTCCCGGATGATTTCCGAAGCTGTCGAGCACCGCGCGCGCCTGCATGCGGATCGCCGACGGCGGCGCAAACAGCACGGACGGATCGATATTGCCCTGGAGCGCGACTTTGCCGCCGACCCGCTCGCGCGCCTTGCTCAGATTGACGGTCCAGTCGAGCCCGACCGCATCGACGCCGATCTCGGCGATCTCGTCGAGCCACAGACCGCCGCCCTTCGTGAACGTGATGACCGGCACTTTCTGGCCGTCGTGCTCGCGCTTCAACTGGCTGACGACCATCTGCGTGTAGTGCAGCGAAAAGCGTTGATAGATCCCGTCGGCAAGCGCACCGCCCCACGTGTCGAAGATCATCACGGCTTGCGCGCCGGCTTCGATCTGCGCGTTCAGATAGGCCGCCACCGATTTCGCGTTGATCTCCAGAATGCGGTGCATCAGATCCGGGCGCGCGTACAGCATCGACTTGACGGTGCGGAAGTCGGGCGAGCCGCCGCCTTCGACCATGTAGCACGCCAGCGTCCACGGACTGCCCGAGAAACCGATCAACGGCACGCGTTGACGGCCTTGGGCATCGACCAGCGCGCGGCGGATTTCGCTGACGGCGTCGGTCACGTAACGCAGCGTCGCGTCGATATCCGGCACGGCGAGGCGCGCAACGTCGTCTTCCGTGCGAACCGGCCGCGCGAATTTCGGACCTTCGCCCGTGACGAATTCGAGGCCGAGGCCCATCGCGTCGGGCACGGTCAGGATGTCGGAGAACAGGATGGCGGCGTCGAGCGGATAGCGGTCGAGCGGTTGCAACGTGACTTCGGTTGCATAGGCCGGGCTTTTCGCGAGGCCGAGGAAACTGCCCGCGCGACTGCGCGTGGCGTTGTATTCCGGCAGATAACGCCCCGCCTGACGCATGAGCCAGATCGGCGTGTAGTCGGTCGGCTGGCGCAGCAGCGCGCGCAGGAAAGTGTCGTTCAGGAGGGTATGGGCCACGTTGCGGTCTGCTGGAGGCAAAGGGGCATTTTACCGGACGCGACGCGCCTTATCGCGATAGATGAACGGTATAGGACCGGCTCGCGGCCTCGCGCCACCGCATTTTCGCGAATATTCAACGGCAACTGGCCGGGCTATCATCGGCCGCCGTAATGCCTCGAAAAACCTATCACCACGGGATTGGAGCGTCGATGAAGCACACCGCAATTGCAGCCGGACTGGTTCTGTCAGCCGTGTTCACGGGCGTATCCACGTTATGCGCGAGCAGCGCGGCGTTTGCGCAAAGCGCGCCGGCCGCCGCAACGCCATCGCACCTGGACGACATACTCGCGCGCGGCACGCTGCGCGCCTGCACCACGGGCGACTACAAGCCGTATTCGTACTACAAACCGGACGGCACGTTCGAAGGTATCGATATCGATATGACGGAGTCGCTGGCGAAGTCGCTCGGCGTGAAGGTCGAATTCGTCAAAACGTCGTGGTCGAACCTGATGAACGACTTCATCGCGAAGTGCGATGTCGGCGTGGGCGGAGTTTCACCGACGCTCGAGCGTCAGAAACGCGCATTTTTCACGCAAGCCTATATGGTGGACGGCAAGACGCCGATCGCACGCTGCGACGACGTGAACAAATATCAGACGGTCGCGCAGATCGACCAGCCGTCCACGCGGGTGATCGTGAACCCCGGTGGAACAAATGAACGTTTCGCGAAACAGTTTTTCCCGCACGCGAATCTGACCGTTTATCCCGACAACGTGACGATTTTCAAGCAGATCCTTGCCGGAAAGGCCGACGTGATGGTCACCGACGCATCTGAAACGCTGTTGCAGCAGAAACTGAACCCGGGCCTGTGTTCCGTGCATCCGGACAAACCGTTCCAATACGGCGAAAAAGCGTGGCTGCTGCCGCGCGGCGACGTCGCGTTCCAGCAATATGTCGATCAGTGGTTACATCTGGCGCGCGCAACCGGCGAATATCAGGCGATTTCTGACAAATGGCTTAAATAAATCCGATATATAGCTTCAAACGGTCGTACGTCGCGTCTCGCGAATCCTGTAACCGGCCGGAAAGCCCGCCGACTCGCTATTCGGCCGCCGTTTCAACACTTTTCCCGCAGACGAAACGGACGACGTAGGTGAAAGCAAACGTGTGCACTGCAGCAATCCGTCGCACACGTTGCGTGAAAATTACGCGAAGCGCGAACTCGCCGCAATTCCCCGATCCCGCCACTGTATTTGCGGGACAAGCGGCACAAAGGTGATATTTAACGCCGCCTAGGAGCCTGGACGCGCTGCAATACATGTGTGAAGCACTTGCCGAATACTGTCGATCTGGACCGGTAATTTTGACGTTTCATACGTTTCAAAATCGCAAAAAATCCCGGAGAGCCTTATCTGGCGGGCGTTACAACCTGAAACACTTTGTTACCGCGTACACCGATCATTTCGCCCACAATGCCCTCAACGGTATCAACACGGATGTGGCTGTGTGCGTAGTGTGAGCGGATGCAAAGCACGCAAGTCGGTCGGCAAAACGCCGGAGCCCTGAAACGGGGCATCCCTGTTGGAGCCGTGGTCGACGTCGGGACGTCAACCATGCGGTTCCTCCATTGGTCTCCTCGCGCTAACCCCGTAGCGTGTGGTTTTTAGCGGGCTCCAGGCCCGCTTTTTTTTCGCCTGTGAAACGTTTGCGCACCTTTTTGGAGCATGCGCAGGCCGGCGAAAGTGCCTCCTTCCTCCCTTCTCTGTCTTCCCCTGCTATCGGCGTCAGGCGTTTTCGCCGGACGCCATGCGTCGTATCAAGCCGTCCTATCCTGCTTGAGTTTCAGTTCGTCGATCATCCGGTCGCGCATCACGAATTTCTGGACCTTACCGGTGACGGTCATCGGCAGTTCGTCCACGAAGCGGATGTGCTTCGGCACCTTGTAGTGCGCAATCTGATCGCGGCAGAACGTCTGCACGTCTTCGGCGCTCAGATGCTCGCCGGGACGAACGACGATCCACGCGCAGACCTCCTCGCCGTATTTCGAATCCGGCACGCCGAACACCTGCACGGTTTGAATCTTCGGATGACGGAACAGGAATTCCTCGATTTCGCGCGGGTAGATGTTTTCGCCGCCGCGAATCAGCATGTCCTTCAGCCGTCCGACGATGTTGCAATAGCCTTCCGCGTCGAGGGTGGCGAGGTCGCCGGTGTGCATCCAGCCATCGACGATGCTTTCGCGGGTTTTCGTGTCGTCGCCCCAATACCCTTGCATCACCGAATAGCCGCGCGTGCACAGTTCCCCCGTCACGCCGACCGGCACGATCTCGCCCAACGGATCAACGATCTTCACCTCCAGGTGCGGCTGGATGCGCCCGACGGTCGTGGTTCGCTTGTCGAGCGGATCGGTGGTCGAGCTTTGGAACGAGACCGGGCTGGTTTCCGTCATCCCATACGCGATCGTGATCTCGCCGAGATGCATCGTCGAGACGACTTTTTTCATCGTTTCGATCGGACACGGCGAACCGGCCATGATGCCGGTACGCAAGCGCGACAGATCGAAGCGCGCAAAGTCCGGATGATCGAGTTCGGCGATAAACATGGTCGGCACGCCGTGCAGCGCGGTGCATTTTTCGTCGGCGGTCGCGGCGAGTGTGGCGACCGGATCGAAGGCTTCGCCGGGAAACACCATGTTTGCCCCTACCGACACGCATGCGAGCACCGCCAGCACCATCCCAAAGCAGTGATACAGCGGCACGGGAATGCACAGGCCATCCTGTTCGCCCAGACGCATCGCCATCGCGATATAGCGGGCGTTGTTGACGATATTCCGGTGCGTCAGCGTCGCGCCCTTCGGATTGCCGGTCGTGCCGCTGGTGAACTGGATATTGATCGGCTCGTCGGCGTTCAGGGTGGCGCCGATCGCGTCGAGCTTCGCGACATCGAGGCTCGCGCGGCCCTGCTCGATCACGTCCGAGAACAACAGCATGCCGGGCGTGTCGGTGTCGCACATCCGGATCACGATGCGCAGGTCCGGCAGACGCGCGGCGTGCAGATCGCCGGGCGTGTGGCTGGCAAGCTCGGGCGCGAGCTCCTGGAGCATCTGTAGATACATCGACGACTTGAACCGCTCGGCCGCGATGATCGCCTTGCAACCCACCTTGTTCAGCGCGTATTCGAGCTCCGCAAGGCGGTACGCGGGATTGATATTCACGAGCACCGCGCCGATCCGCGCGGTCGCGAATTGCGTCAGCAACCATTCGACACGATTCGGCGACCAGATGCCGACACGGTCGCCCTTCACGATGCCCAGCGCGGCCAGACCCGACGCCATCGTATCGACTTCGTCCGCGAACTCCCGCCATGTCCAGCGAATGTCCTGCTCGCGAAATACCACGGCGGGACGCGTCGGAAAGCGTTCGACCGTGTCGCGCAGAAAATCGGCGACGGTCGCGTCGCTCAACGGAATGTCGGTGGAACCGCGAACGTACGACTGGTTATCGCGGGGTTCGATGATCGCGCCGTCGCTTTTGGCCTGCGTTGTCATGGTGGTGTCTCCTGAAGAGGAATGCCGGTTCTAGAGTCGGTCTGCCGACGATTGTGCCATCCAGCCCGGGTCGAACGGCATCAAGTGATACCCGCCCAGGCCGCCGCGTCTCATGTCGCTTCATGCCAGCCAGACCGGATATATCCAGATGACACCCGTGACCCGCCGTCAGCGGAAATGATTCGGCATGCGCTGTCGAGTCACTCGACCCCGCGCGAATACACGGAGCCGTGGCAGACGACACGGCAGATGGCACTGAGAAAGGGAGCGCTGAAGATGGACGTGAATATCAACAGACCGGATCTCGCCGGGACCACCGGACAAGGCATGTCGCGGCTAAGTAGCGGGAAACCGTTACCGGAGTCGAATCCCAAAGGACCCTCGCTCACCGAAAACGTACCAGCGCCGATCAATGCCGCTGAACTCAAAGACCTCGATTCCCTGTACGCCAAGGTCTACGAAGTCCGGGCCGGATCGCTGGCCGCCGCGAACATCAGGAAGTTGGAACGCAATGTGGCGCAGTCGCTGACTGGCTATCCGCAGCACGTTGTCGCGCGCGAGCAGCGTCTCGCGGCGATGGCCGCCAGCCTGCAAAACTCGCCGCCATCCGTTCGCGAGTACTTTGCGGGCGCGGGCGCGATCCTCCGCGCGGTCGGTCGCGAGACAACCGATCCCCGAGTCCTCGACGCGCTGGCCGGTCAAATGAATGCGCTGGAACGCGCCGTACTCGACGAACATAACCGCGTGCTCGCCGATCCACCGGATGAAGTCCTCGGCGTGTTCAATTCTCCGGCGAACACGGGCTCGACTGGCGAGCAAGACGGGTCTACCGGCGTTTCCCTCGGCGATTTGCGTCAATCGTTTCTGGTCCGCGGCAAGACGCCCGCGCAACGGGAACAGGTCTTCAAACAGGCCTCGACGCTCAATGCCAGCTTGCAGCAACAGACGGGCGCGACGCTCGACGCGCAGTATCAGCGCGAGGCCGTCAAATGGAACGAGGCCAATACACGCGTGGACCAGATTCTCGCGACTGCGGGCGCGCAGAAAGAGCCCGGTCTGCGCTACGAAACGATAGGCCGGCAGTTGTTTACGAATACGCCGGGCGAGGACAGCGATCGGGCCGTTCTGGCGTTCACGGACCGCTTGCGCAACGATCCGGGCGTTCACGACACGCTCACAAAATGGTACGGCGACGCTGCGGGCAAGCTGAACAAAGCGGGCGTCGATGCCGGCAAACGCTACGAGCAGATCGTCGGCCATCTGCCGGCGGCAGGACCGGACTACGTGCGCGATCTCTCGGACCAGTACAACACCGTTCTGAAAGACAACACGACGAAAGACATCTCGATCACGCCGAAGGCCAAAGCCGAACGGCTCGCCGGGCAAATCGTCGAGGGTGTCGCGCGCTTCATGATGGATATGTTTCCGCTGACGGCGCCATTTGTCGACCGGTTAATGCCGCGCAGCATGCTGCCCGCCAACGCGCGACTCGGCATCGACGTCGGCACCGCGCTGCTGGCGGCGGCCTTACCTGGCGGAGACATCGAAGCGCTGGCGCGCGAAATTCCACAGGCGCTCAAAGGCATCGGCGCGGTGGCGGCGGACGCCACCAGGACCGCTGGATTCGCCGTACACGGCGAAGCCGCGACAGCCGGCGTGGCGAAAGCGGCGGGCTTTGAGATCGACCGTGGCAGCCAATTGCTGCACGAGCAGACGGGTACACCGCTGGCCATTCCATCGTCCTACGCCGTACATCGTCCACCCGACTTGTCGCAGGTCGCCGGACAACGCAATCTCTACCGCGATCCTGCTGGCGCGCAGTACATCCACGACGGCTCCAACTGGTTCGCCGCCCGCTACGACGCCGACAACGGCACACTACGCATCTGGCAACCCGATAACGCGTATAAGCCGCAATACCCTGTCCGGCCCACTGCCGACGGCGGCTTCGAAATCCACAACAACGTGGGGCTCAAGGGCGGAATGATGTCGGATAGCGATGCGGCGTCGTCATCGGCCAGTCCGTGGTGGACATGGACGATCCCGACGTCCAGCGCGGAGCAACCGCTACCGCGGCTCGCGCAAGGCTTCACCGTGACCTCATCGAGCGGCGCGCCGGTATCGGGCGAAATGACGAAGGCTATGGATGTGCTCGGCTGGAAGTCACCCGCCAATCGCGCGATGGACGACACCGCGTTCAAAGCGCAATACCGGCAGGCGTATGACGCGATGCCGGCGAAAAACAGAAACGCCCTGCGCTCGTGGACAGCGGCGGGAGACTCCGATATCAGTTCGGAGGACAGCTACGAAGCAATCAACTATCGGCTCAACAGCAGTTTGTACAACCGCGAACCTAAGCCGTTCACTGCAACGCTGAGAGACAACGTCGCGGCCGCGCTCGATACGCTTCCGGTGCCCGAAGGCGGGCCGCACAAGCTGCTGCGGACGGCGCAGGTCCCCGCCGGCTATGCCGCCCGATTCAACGTTGGCGATCTGGTGACAAACTCGCCCGCCTTCATGTCGGCGTCGAGCGCGAATAACTTTGCAGACCAGGCGATCGAATCGGTCGGTGGCGTCTTCAGAAATAGATCACCCGCGGTGGCTATCTACGATATAGAAGGGACCACGGCAAAACCGACGATAGAAGGTGTGTCTACCAATCTTGGCTCGGAGCGCGAATGGATATTCAAGCCGAATACTGTGTTTCGCGTCGTGGAAATTGGCAGTGCGACGCCTAATGACGTGGGTGCTGCTGCACGCCTTCCCCCGCGGATCGGTATGCGTCTGGTCGAAGAAACCTTCAATGGCGAGGATTCGGTATTCGCGAAAAATATCTATTCGGGCGAGATGGAACTCGTCTATGCACCGAATGTGAAACCGACCTATACGCCGCTGCTGCGACCGGCTAGCGGCGGACCCTCGACGCAGGCTTGAGTGGTTTGCGGATCGCGGATTTGCCGAGGGCTTTAGTAGCGCAGTCTTTCGCGGATCGTCCTGGGTGATTCTTAAGTGGCGTGGGCCAACGCGTTGAGTGGCTCGGAATCAGATGAAATTCGATCGTTTTTAATCAGCATTCTAAAAATAATTCTCTAATTAAACAGAGTGATCTTAAGAAATGGCTGTTTTCAATTTATTTAAATTTCATTGAAAATCGACACTGCGATTATGTTGATTTACGACAATGCTTTTGGCTCTTATCAGGATAACGACTCGGTAGACTTTTATTGAATTCGCAAATCCGTTGCAATTCATGTTGCCTGGTTTATCGAAACAGGAGTCTCGCTTTGAATCAAACAGTCTTAAGCGGCATCGAGTTATCGAAGAAAATCTGGGCCAATGTACCGGGCGCCGATGCAAACGGCTATTCGAACCCCGGCGACACCATCGCGTACGCGTTCGGTGTCGTCGATGCGAAACTGGATTTTGGCGACATCCTGGGTCCAGATGGCTATGTCATCGAGTCGAAGTTGATCGGGGGCGTGATCACGTTGATCGGCGCGAACACGGTCACCCGCCAGTTGCCGCCGGGCGACTACCAGTTGTTCGAGTTCGTGATCGCGCGCGACGCGGACGGCGTGACGTTGCGCTACGGTCGGCGCACAGGCTCGGATTTCACGGCAGCCATCAACGGCGTCCGCAAATCGCCGGATAACGACGAAGACGGCGGAATCGGGTTCACGGTCAGCGCGAGCGGTGGCATCGTGCCGGTCGTGTGCATCAACAAATCGGTTTCGGTATTGATCGACAAGCACGTCGGCGATTCGAGTCCGTCCGAGCGAAAAGGCGTCCTGTTCTTCGGCACGAGTTCCTATCTCGGACTCACCCAAGACGGCTACAACTGGAATTCGACGTCTATCGTCCGCCTGGGGCTGACTGACGCAAACGGTGCGCTTCGCCTCGACGGATTCACGTCCGGCAATAACGTGTTTCTTCACGAAGTCGTGCCGAAAGCTGCGTACGACGCCGGGCTTCGTCCGAAGCAAATGACGGTCTACAAGCTCGACGGTTCGGTCTGGTACACGGCCGGCTTTCCCGATTTTCATCAGGTGACGCGCGACGAACTGGATACGCTGCTGAAGGATCCGAAAGTCACGCCGGTTGGGCGCGAACTGATTCGCGCGAATCTGAACGTCGGCGATTATCTGTTTACCAACCAGAATTACTTCTACGAGCGTCAGGGCGTGATTCCTGTCACCGTATTGAACGAACGTCTGCCGAAAGGCGGTATCGAGCTAAGCAAGAAAATCTGGGCACATGTGCCGGGCTCGGATTCAAAAGGACGCTCGAATCCGGACAACACCATCCAGTATGCGTTCGGCGTCGCCAATGCGTCGGCACACTTCGCGGACATCGCTCGGGCCGACGGTTATGTCGATCCGTCGAAACTGATTGGCGGCGTGCTGATGGTCACAGGCGCGAGCAAGGCCACGCTTCAGCTTGCGCCCGGCAGCTACAAGCTGTTTGAGTTCACCATCGTTCGCGATGCGGACGGCGCGACACTGCTATTCGGCAAACGCACGGGCTGGGACTTCACAGCGGATTTCGACGGCGTTCTGCAGACACCGTCGGATGACGGCGATGGAGCGATCGTTTTCGAAGTCAGCAACCAGACGCGTGTCATTTCGGTCGTTGCGGTCAACAAGTCGCTTTCGGTGCAGATTCGCAACCAGGTCAGCGATGTTCGCCAGACGGGACAAACGACCGGCAGGATGTTTTTCGGAACGAGTTCGTATCTCGGTTTGACTCAGGACAGCCAGAACTGGAACGGTGGGGCGATCGTCCGGCTGGGCGTCACCGACGCCGAAGGCATACTGCGTCTGGACGGATTCGTGTCCGGGAATAACGTGTTTATCCACGAAGTCATCCCAAAGGACACGTATGACGCCGGCGTGCGCCCGAAGGAAATGACCGTGCGGAAACTCGACGGGTCGGTCTGGTTCACGACGCCGTTTTCCGCGCAGCATCAAGTCACGCAAGATGAGCTCGACATGCTGCTTAAAGACCCGAAGTTCACCGGCGAAGGTCGACAGTTGATTCGCGCCCATCTGAAGGTCGGCGACTATCTGTTCTCCGCTCGCGACTACTTCTACGAGCGCCAGGGCGTGATCGACGTGAGCGTACTCAACGATTTCAGCAACGTAGGCAAATAACGGTTCGACGGCACGGTCATGCTGGACATCACCAGCGCTAAGCGCGCATAAAAAAACGGGCGCCTTTGCAGGTGCCCGTTTTCAATTCTTCGACGTTTGACGAGTCCTTATGGCACTCGAAAAACGCTTGCTGCCTAGTTCTGACCGCGCAGCTTCCGCAGACGCTGGATTGCCGCGAGTTGAGCCGTCGCATACGCGAGTTCCGCTTGCGCGGTTGCGTATTCGAGGTTCGAACCCGTGTTTTGCAGCGCCTCTTCAGCACGCTGACGCGCCTGTTCGGCTTTGGCTTCGTCGAGGTCTTTGCCGCGGATTGCGGTGTCGGCGAGAACCGTCACTGCGCCCGGCTGAACTTCGAGAATGCCGCCAGCGACGAATACGAACTCTTCATCGCCGTTTTCAGCTTCGATGCGAACCGCACCCGGACGAATCCGCGTGATCAGCGGTGTGTGGCCTGGCAGAATGCCCAGTTCACCCGCTTCGCCCGGCAGCGCGACGAATTTCGCCTGGCCCGAGAAGATCTGCTCTTCCGCGCTGACGACGTCTACTTTAATGGTTGCCATATCGACTCCTGTCGACGGGAGCGAGCGCTTTAGCGCTTGCCCTCGTCCCATGCAAGGCGGGTTGAGCGTGTTGCGTACGGCGCGACGGTCAGTTCAGACTCACCCGACGATCGCGCCTCGTTGCCTACACTCGAACCTTTACTGGATCTTCTTGGCCTTTTCGAAGGCTTCGTCGATGGTGCCGACCATGTAGAACGCCTGCTCCGGCAGATGATCGCACTCGCCTTCGACGATCATCTTGAAGCCGCGGATCGTTTCCTTCAGCGGAACGTACTTGCCCGGCGAACCCGTGAACACTTCCGCAACGTGGAACGGCTGCGACAGGAAACGCTGGATCTTACGAGCGCGCGCGACCGACAGCTTGTCTTCCGGCGACAGTTCGTCCATACCCAGAATCGCGATAATGTCGCGCAATTCCTTGTAGCGTTGCAGCGTTTGCTGCACGCCACGCGTGATCGAGTAGTGCTCTTCACCGATCACATTCGGGTCGATCTGACGCGAGGTCGAATCGAGCGGATCGACTGCCGGGTAGATGCCCAGCGAAGCGATGTCACGCGACAGCACGACGGTTGCGTCCAAGTGGCCGAAGGTCGTAGCCGGCGACGGGTCGGTCAAGTCATCCGCAGGGACGTACACGGCCTGCACCGACGTGATCGAGCCAGTCTTGGTCGACGTAATACGCTCTTGCAGCTTGCCCATTTCTTCAGCCAGCGTCGGCTGATAGCCCACTGCCGACGGCATACGGCCGAGCAGTGCCGACACTTCCGTGCCTGCCAGCGTGAAACGGTAGATGTTGTCGACGAAGAACAGCACGTCGAGGCCTTCGTCACGGAAGTGCTCAGCCATCGTCAGACCGGTCAACGCAACGCGCAGACGGTTGCCCGGCGGCTCGTTCATCTGGCCGTACACCAGCGCGACCTTGTCGAGAACGTTCGAGTCCTTCATTTCGTGATAGAAGTCGTTCCCTTCACGGGTACGCTCGCCAACACCCGCGAACACGGAGTAACCGCCGTGTTCTTTAGCGATGTTGTTGATCAGTTCCATCATGTTCACGGTCTTGCCGACGCCGGCGCCACCGAACAGACCCACCTTGCCGCCCTTTGCGAACGGGCAGATCAGGTCGATAACCTTGATGCCCGTTTCGAGCAGTTCGGTCGACGGCGACAGTTCGTCGAATGCCGGAGCCTTCTGGTGAATGCCACGCGTGACTTCCGTGCTGATCGGGCCAGCTTCGTCGATCGGGCGACCCAGCACGTCCATGATCCGGCCGAGCGTCGGCTTGCCGACCGGCACGCTGATCGGCTTGCCGGTGTTCTTCACCATCGTGCCGCGGCGCAGACCGTCCGATGCACCCAGACAGATGGTACGGACAACGCCGTCGCCCAGCTGCTGCTGGACTTCGAGGGTCAGTTCCGAACCTTCGAGAATGAGCGCGTCGTAAATCTTCGGCATGTGATTCACGCGGGAATTCCACGTCGATCACCGCGCCGATGCACTGTACGATCTTGCCTTCTACCAAAGCAGTAGTACTCATCGCTTTTCCTTTAGATACTCAATTCTTCACTCGCGCAACGGCGCAGTTTCGAGGGGCGGCCACCAGCGGCTCGCTGATCGTGACGATCAGACCGCAGCGGCGCCACCGACGATTTCCGACAGTTCTTTCGTGATCGCGGCCTGGCGGCTCTTGTTGTACACGAGCTGCAATTCGTTGATCACAGTCTTCGCGTTGTCCGAAGCGGCCTTCATTGCGACCATTCGTGCCGACTGCTCCGATGCCATGTTTTCCGCGACGGCCTGATAGACCAGCGCTTCGACATAACGCACCAGCAGTTCGTCCACCACTGCCTGAGCGTCCGGCTCGTAGATGTAGTCCCACGAAGTCTTCGGCGTGGTGTTGACAGCCTCTTCCTTGTTCTCGAACTGGTCTGCCGCGAGCGGCAGCAGTTGCTCGATCACCGCTTCCTGCTTCATCGTGTTGACGAAGCGCGTGTACGCGAGGTACACAGCGGAAATCTTGCCTTCCGAGTACAGATCCAGCTGAACCTTGACCGCGCCGATCAGCTTTTCCAGATGCGGCGTATCGCCCAGTTGCACGACGTTCGACACGACTTTCGCGCGCAGACGGTTCAGGAAACCCAGACCCTTGCCACCGATCGCAGTTGCTTCGATGGTCTTGCCCTGGCCTTCCAGTTCCTTGAACTTCTGCAGCGACGCACGCAAGATGTTCGTGTTCATCCCGCCGCACAGACCTTTATCGGTCGTGACCAGGATGATGCCGGCCGTGTTCACGCCTTCGTTCGACACCATGAACGGGTGACGATACTCAGGATTCGCACGGCTCATGTGTGCGGCGATATCGCGGACCTTGTCGGCATACGGGCGAGCAGCACGCATGCGCTCCTGAGCGCGGCGCATCTTCGATGCGGCCACCATCTCCATCGCTTTGGTGATCTTTCGCGTGTTTTGCACGCTCTTGATCTTGCCGCGAATTTCCTTCATTCCAGCCATTGCTTGCTCCTTGATCGAAGCGGTACGGGTGCATCTGCATGCAACCCGCGCCGCTTCAAGGTCCGTTTATGCCTTGCGGATCACTCGCGGATCAATAAGCGCCGGACTTCTTGAAGTCTTTGACGGCCGTGTGCAGCAGGCCTTCGTCGTCCTTCGAGAGTTCCTTGTTATCTTCGATGCGCTTGACCAGGTCAGCGTGGCTTGCCTTCAGGTATTCGCGCAGGCCCTTTTCGAACGGCAGAACCTGGCTGACTTCGAGGTCGTCCAGATAGCCGTTGTTCGCGGCGAACAGCGCAACACCCAGTTCCCACACTTGCAGCGGCTGATACTGCGGCTGCTTCAGCAGTTCCGTCACGCGGCGACCGCGCTCCAGCTGCTTGCGGGTGGCTTCGTCGAGGTCCGATGCGAACTGCGCGAATGCTGCCAGTTCACGGTACTGCGCGAGGTCGGTACGGATACCGCCCGACAGCTTCTTCACGATCTTGGTCTGAGCTGCACCACCCACGCGCGACACCGACACGCCGGCGTTAATTGCCGGGCGGATACCTGCGTTGAACAGATCGGTTTCCAGGAAGATCTGGCCGTCGGTGATCGAGATCACGTTCGTCGGGACGAATGCGGTCACGTCGCCTGCTTGCGTTTCGATGATCGGCAGTGCCGTCAGCGAACCGCTCTTGCCCTTCACTTCGCCGTTCGTGAACTTCTCGACGTAGTCTTCCGACACGCGAGCCGCACGCTCGAGCAGACGCGAGTGCAGATAGAACACGTCGCCCGGATACGCTTCGCGGCCCGGCGGACGGCGCAGCAGCAGCGAGATCTGACGGTATGCCCAAGCTTGCTTGGTCAAATCGTCATAAACGATCAGCGCGTCTTGACCGCGATCGCGGAAGTATTCGCCCATCGTGCAGCCCGCGTACGGTGCGAGATATTGCATCGCAGCCGAATCGGACGCCGAAGCCGCGACGATGATCGTGTATTCCATCGCGCCGGCTTCTTCCAGCTTGCGCACCACGTTCATGATCGACGACGCTTTCTGGCCGATCGCGACGTAGATACAGAAGAGGTTCTTGCCCTTCTGGTTGATGATCGCGTCGACTGCGACGGCGGTCTTGCCGCACTGGCGGTCGCCGATGATCAGCTCGCGCTGGCCACGGCCAACCGGCACCATCGCGTCGATCGACTTCAGACCGGTTTGAACCGGTTCCGAAACCGACTTACGCCAGATCACGCCCGGTGCGATCTTTTCGATTGCGTCGGTTTTCGTTGCGTTGACCGGGCCCTTGCCGTCGATCGGGTTGCCGAGTGCATCGACCACGCGGCCGAGCAGTTCCGGACCTACCGGCACTTCGAGAATGCGGCCCGTCGTCTTGACGATGTCGCCTTCCGAAATGTGTTCGTATTCACCCAGAATCACCGCGCCCACCGAGTCGCGCTCGAGGTTCAGCGCGAGGCCGTAGGTGTTGCCCGGGAATTCGAGCATTTCGCCCTGCATCACTTCCGACAGGCCGTGAATACGCACGATACCGTCGGTCACGGAGATCACGGTGCCCTGGTTGCGAACGTCTGCGCTCGCTTCAAGGCCCTGGATCCGGCTCTTGATCAGCTCGCTGATCTCAGAGGGATTGAGTTGCATTATTCGCTCCTGATAGTCAATTCTGTTGCGTGCCAGCCGCTTCAGCGCTTTAGGCGCTTCAGGCCGTCAGAGCCGTCTGCATGCTGGCAAGCCGCGCGCGGACCGAGGTATCGAGCACTTCGTCGCCGACCGTCACGCGCACGCCGCCGATCAGCGACGCGTCGGTTTCAACCGTCGGCTTCAGCTTGCGTTTGAACTTGCGTTCGAGACTTGCGACGAGGTCGTTCAACTGTGCGCCTTCGAGCGGGAATGCGCTGACGATCAGCACATCGGCCGCGCCTTCACGGGCGTTCTTCAACTCTTCGAACTGCGTGGCGATTTCCGGCAGCAGTTGCAGACGATGGTTATCCACCAGCATCTGCACCAGATTCTTCGCCTGCGCATTGTCCTTGAGCGGCGATTTGACCGCGGCGAGCAGCAATTCGCTGATCTGTGCGCGGCTTACTTTCGGGCTCGTGGCGATCGACAGCACTTCGGGCAGACGCGCAACCTGTGCCAGCTCGTGCACGAGCGTGGACCAGGCGGCGGTGTCACCAGCTTCGGCCACGCCAAACAGCGCTTCTGCGTACGGACGGGCGATGGTTGCAAGTTCGGCCATGATCAGAGCTCGGCTTTCAGTTGATTCAGCAGGTCGGCGTGGGCCGACTGATCGACTTCGCGCTTCAGGATCTGTTCAGCGCCCTTCACCGCCAGCGAAGCGACTTCGCCACGCAGGGTTTCACGCGCCTTCACGACTTGCTGGTCAGCATCGGCCTTCGCTTGCGCGACGATCCGGGCGGCTTCGGCGTGAGCCTGTGCCTTGATTTCGTCGGCGAGGGCGACCGCGCGCTTTTCAGCGTCGGCGATGCGCTGCTGGCCGTCATTGCGAGCCTGCGCGAGTTCCTGGTCGACTTTCTTGTGCGCGGCAGCGAGTTCAGCCTTGCCCTTTTCGGCGGCCGACAGGCCATCGGCGATCTTCTTCGCGCGCTCGTCGAGGGCGTTGATCAACGGCGGCCACACGAACTTCATCGTGAACCACGCGAGGATCAGGAACACGACCATTTGCGCAAACAGGGTTGCGTTGAGATTCACGGTGTTTCCTTAAACGTTGCTAGTTCGGAAAGTGAAACGGCAAGGCGCTCATCGATTCTGTGTTCGATCAGCGCCCAGTGCCCGTTCCGCCCTGCGCCTGATTGTTATCGATCAGGCGCAAACTTCCGAGGAACCTCAGCCTGCCAGCTTCGACAGCAGCGGGTTCGCGAACGCAAACAGCATTGCCACACCAACGCCAATCAGGAACGCCGCGTCGATCAGACCAGCCAGCAGGAACATCTTCGTTTGCAGCGGGTTCATCAGTTCAGGCTGACGTGCGCACGCTTCGATGTACTTGCCGCCCATCAGGCCGATACCGATACAGGCGCCGATAGCACCCAGGCCGATGATGATGCCGATACCGATGGCGGTCAGACCCTGGATGTTGGCGATGAAAGCTTGCATGATCACTCCTTTGTGAAAAGTCTTTTTGGAACTGGGATTTAAAAAACTAAAGCTTGATTGGTTCGACAGCCCGGATTAGTGGGTGTCGTGTGCCTGGCCGAGATACACCAGCGTCAGCATCATGAAAATGAACGCCTGCAGCAGCACGATCAGAATGTGGAAGATGGCCCACACGCTGCCGGCGATCACGTGGCCGATGAAGCCAAGCACCGTCGTGTCCGCGCCGAAACTCCAGATGCTGCCGAGCAAGGCAATCAGCAGGAACAACAGTTCGCCCGCGTACATGTTGCCGAACAGCCGCATGCCGAGCGAGACCGTCTTCGCGACGAACTCGATGATGTTCAGTGCAAGGTTCGGGATCCACAGCAGCGGATGCGAGCCGAACGGAGCGGACAGCAGTTCATGTACGAAACCGCCTACGCCCTTGATCTTGAAGTTGTAGTAAATCATCAGCACGAACACGCCGAGTGCGATGCCGAGCGTGCCGTTAAGGTCGGCGGTCGGCACGATGCGGTGGTGCGGGATGACGCCCGACAGACCCAACCAGCCGATCACACGGCCCGGGAGGTCGACGGGGATAAAGTCGAGCGAGTTCATCAGGGCGACCCAGACGAACACCGTCAGCGCGAGCGGCGCGATGAACGTGCGGCTGCCGTGAATCATCGACTTGGATTGATCTTCGACCAGCTCGACCAGCATTTCGATCGCGCACTGGAAACGGCCCGGCACGCCGGACGTCGCCTTGCGAGCGGCAAGATGCAGGATGAAGATCGTAGCCAGACCGCAAACAATCGACCAGAACAGGGTGTCGATATTCCAGACGTGAATGTCGAAAATCGACGTCTGCTTCGCGGTGGAAAAGTTCTGCAAGTGGTGCGCGATGTACTCTGAAGGATCCAGAGCGCGCGTGCCTTCGCTAGCTGCCATATCGTTAATGCCACCCAAATTGTCGAAAATCTATCCGGGCTATTCCCGTCTATGCAATGCTGCATTGCGGGAACATGCCAGCGCAGGTTGTGTCGAACCTGCGCGCCCTTGACTGACGCCTTGCGTCAGCCTGCTTTCAATTCTGTTTGCCGCTTGAATGCTGCTCGATTGTGCTGCCTGAGTCGCTGCCGCGACTGCCTGACTTGCTTTACTGCGGGCGGTTCATCGCCACGCGAGCGCGATCCAGTACGTCTTCAGTGCGATGAGGTAGGTCACGAGTAGCGGAATCCAGCGTACGTCGTGATACCAGAAGGCAATTGCGACAAACATCGCTATTGTTGTCCCCATCTTGAGCGCTTCGCCGATCATCCAGCTCATCACCGTTTCGGCGCCGCTCAGTGTTCTGAGGCGCGCTGCAAACAGCGCGCCCGGTATCCAGCAGATCGCTCCACCCAGAAACGCGGATAGCGCAGCAGCGCCCGGCGGCTTGGAAAGCAGCCACCACACCAGCGTAGCACCCAGGGACAAAACCATTTGCGCCGCCACGACCTTGAAAGGCGTGACGCGCGATGGACGGCTCACATTCGGACCAAACAGCTTTTCAGCCTCGGCCCGCGTAAGCGGAACGATATTGTTATCTTGCTGCTCGACATCCCATGCCTCTTCGGACGCAGACGGAATGTTGCTGACCGCGCGGTGTTCGTCGTGCCTGTGGTTCGGCGCTTGACCCGCCATCGCAGTGTTCCGCAAAAGTCCAAATTAGCCCGCGAGCTTACATGCCACTTACGGGGTTGCCTAGCAATTAAATCCGGGCGATTGTAAGCGATAGTTGCAGGCAATTCAAGACTTTAGGCCGTTCAATAAACCGCGCAAAACCGCCCCTCATGATGCGGCATAGTGTCTCAATAGGGCAATCGATTACTGACTGTAAGGCTGAATAGTGGTAGGCAAATGACGCGCTGAACAGGCGTCGAAAGAACTGGGATTTACGGCCGAATGATTGGAAATTAGGCAACCCGGAGAGCTACCTATTTTAGCCACGAAGATATCGAAAAATCGCGCGATTGCACTCGATGCGCGCGCGATGCCTGCCTAGAAAACGATCAACTCGAAACAGCGGCGATATTCGATCAAGCCGTCGCTGCTCCGCCCCGCAAACGCACCAGAATGCCTTCCAGCGCATCGAGGTCGCCGAAGTCGACGAGCACCTGGCCACGGCCGCGTCGGCCGAGTTTGATCTTCACCGTCGCTGACAGCAGATCCGACAACTCTTCTTCGAGACGTCGCGTATCGCGTCCGCCATCCTGATTCGCGCGCGCTTTCAAGGTCGGCGTGATTTTGGTCGTGGACGTGACCAGCTTCTCCGTCTCGCGCACCGACATCCGCTTGTTGATAACCTGATTGGCCAACGTGATCTGCGTCGCGGCGTCGACGGCGAGCAACGCGCGTGCGTGGCCCATGTCGAGATCGCCGGCGAGCAACATCGTCTGAACTGGCGCAGCCAGGTTCAACAATCGCAGCAAGTTCGACACTGCACTGCGCGAGCGCCCCACCGATTCCGCCGCCTGCTCGTGCGTAAAACCGAAATCGTCGAGCAAACGCTGGATGCCCTGCGCCTCTTCGAGCGGGTTCAAATCCTCGCGCTGGATATTCTCGATCAGTGCCATCGCGGCGGCCGCCTGATCGGGCACGTCCTTCACCAACACCGGCACTTCATCGAGACCGGCAAGACGGGCGGCCCGGAAGCGTCGCTCGCCCGCGATGATTTCAAACTGATCGGGGCCAACCGGACGCACGAGAATCGGCTGCATCAAACCCTGCGCGCGAATACTCGCGGCCAGCTCCTGCAACGCGCCCTCGTCCATCCGCGTGCGCGGCTGGTACTTGCCGGCCTGCAGCTTGTCGAGCGGCAACGTATGCGGCGCGCCGTCGATTTTCACCGCCTCGGTGATGTCCGCGCTGCCGCCGAGTAGCGCCTCAAGCCCGCGCCCCAATCCCTTCTTTCTCGCTACTGCGTTCATCGTGCTTCCTCGATCCGCCTGGATGCCTGTCCGCGCGTCACGACGCGCGCACCCGTTCAATCATCTCCGCGCCAAACTGCACGTAGGCCTGCGCGCCGCGCGACGCCCGGTCAAACACCACGCCGGGCAATCCGTAACTCGGCGCTTCGGCGAGGCGCACGTTCCGCGGAATCACCACGTCGAACACCTTGTCGCCGAAATGTTCTTTCAACTGCTCGGACACCTGCTGTTGCAAGGTAATGCGCGGATCGAACATCACCCGCAACAACCCGATGACCTTCAAATCGCGATTCAGGTTCGCGTGAACCTGTTTGATCGTGGCGACGAGGTC
This sequence comes from Paraburkholderia sp., assembly GCF_028283785.1. GTDB lineage: Bacteria > Pseudomonadota > Gammaproteobacteria > Burkholderiales > Burkholderiaceae > Paraburkholderia. The sequence goes on from NZ_JAPWKB010000012.1 coordinate 211,519, forward strand.
GGACAAGCCTTCGAGCGCGAAATACTCGCACTGCATCGGGATGATCACGCCGTGCGCCGCGCACAGGCCATTCAAGGTCAACAGCGACAATGCCGGCGGGCAATCTATCAGAACAAAATCGTAGTCGGCTTCGACGGCCGCCAATGCCGTGCGCAACACCTTCTCGCGATTCTCGACGCTGACGAGTTCAACCTCGGCGCCAGCCAGTTCGCGATTCGCAGGCAATACATCATATGAAACAGCTTCAGGTCGCACTCGCGCGTCCGACACGGCCACGCCGTCGACCAGAACTTCGTAAATCGTGTTTTCGCAGGCGGCTTTGTCGACGCCGCTACCCATCGTGGCATTGCCTTGCGGGTCCAGATCGATAAGGAGGACACGCTGGTCTTGCGATGCGAGGCTCGCGGCTAGATTAACCGCCGTCGTCGTTTTACCGACGCCCCCCTTCTGGTTCGCAACGCAGAAGATTTTTGCCATCGTTGGTGTGCCCTTGCAGCTTTGAAAAGTGTTTTTGGAATTGCGGGTACTGCATCCCGGCATGCGCCGGGTTGGCGGTGTTATCCGGCGACTGAAACCTTGATCAGGTGACGCTCGGCGTCGAGTTGCGGCACGGTGAGACGGATAATCTGCTCGGCCTTCGATCCGGCCGGCAAGCGTTCGATTTCGCTGTCGGGCTGCACGCCCTTCATCGCCCAGATTGCGCCGCCATCCGCAACCAGGTGCCGCGCCAGTGTAACGAAGTCGGCCAACTCTGCGAACGCGCGAGACACAATCACGTCGAATTTACCGGCAACTTCAACGCCCGGCTTCAAAGTCTCGACCCGTCCCGTGACAACCGATAGATTGCTCAGTCCGAGTTCAGCCTTCGCCTGCGATTGAAAAGCAGTCTTCTTATGGACGATATCGTTCAGCGTGATCGACCAGTCCGGTAGAACGATCGCCATGACGATGCCGGGCAAACCACCACCCGAACCCACGTCCAGCGCCGACGACGGCCCGAGCGGTGCCAGATGCGGCACGATCGACAGCGAATCGAGAATATGCTGGATCAACATTTGCCGCGGATCGCGAATCGCGGTCAGGTTATAGACCGCGTTCCACTTCGCCAGCAACGCAACGTAATCGAGCAACTTGTCGTGTTGTTGCGCGGACAGATTCAGTCCGAGCGCCGTTGCCCCATCGGCGAGCAACGCTGCGAGCGCGTCGCGGTCCGCGCCAATCCCCTTCTGACGACCGCTCATTGCACGACCGGCGTGTTATCGCCGCCATTGCCTTCGACCGGCTTCGTCGGCCGACGGCCCAGACCGCGCTTCAGGTGAACCATCAGCAGCGAAATCGCTGCCGGCGTAATACCGGAAATGCGCGACGCCTGGCCGATCGTCTCGGGACGGAACTGCGTCAGCTTTTGACGCGCTTCGAACGACAAGCCGCGAACTTCCGCGTAATCCAGCGCTTCCGGCAGACGCGTGCTTTCGTGGGCTTCGTTACGTTCGATTTCGCCGGCCTGACGGTCGATATACCCCTGATACTTCACACCGATTTCGATCTGCTCCTTGATCTGCGCGAGCAGAACGTCGTCCTCGGCCAACTGCTCAGGCGCCTCGCAGGCACCGTCACGCAAGCCGCAAACGCCGTCGTACGTAACGCCCGGACGGCGCAACAGGTCGGCGAGACTGTATTCGTGATCGATCGGCTTGCCCAACAATGCGGTAGCTTCGTCCGCAGACAATGTCTTCGGATTCACCCACGTCGTGCGCAGTCGCTCTGTTTCACGTGAAACAGCGTCGCGTTTACGACTAAAGGCGTCCCAACGTACGTCGTCCACGATGCCCAATTCGCGGCCCATTTCCGTCAAGCGCATATCGGCATTGTCTTCGCGCAGGCTCAGACGGTATTCGGCGCGGCTGGTGAACATCCGGTACGGCTCGGAGACACCTTGCGTGACCAGATCATCGACGAGCACGCCAAGGTACGCCTGATCGCGGCGCGGACACCACGCATCTTTACCTTGCACGTACAAACCAGCATTAATCCCGGCCAGCAAACCCTGCGCAGCCGCTTCTTCGTAACCAGTGGTCCCGTTGATCTGTCCGGCGAAGAACAGGCCGCTAATTACCTTCGTTTCCAGCGAGGCCTTCAGGCCGCGCGGATCGAAGTAGTCATATTCGATTGCATAACCCGGACGCAGGATGTGCGCGTGCTCCAGACCACGCATCGAACGCACCAGCTCAAGCTGCACGTCGAACGGGAGGCTGGTCGAGATGCCGTTCGGATAGAACTCGTTCGTCGTCAAACCTTCCGGCTCGAGGAAGATCTGATGCGAATCTTTCGATGCAAAGCGGTGAATCTTGTCCTCGATCGACGGGCAATACCGCGGCCCCACCCCTTCGATCACGCCCGTGTACATCGGCGAGCGGTCGAGGCCACTACGAATGATGTCGTGTGTGCGCTCGTTCGTATGCGTGACCCAGCACGGCACCTGCCGCGGATGCTGCTCAACGCGGCCGAGAAACGAAAACACCGGCACCGGATCGAGGTCGCCCGGTTGCTCATCGAGTTGCGAGAAGTCGATCGTGCGACCGTCGATACGCGGCGGCGTACCCGTTTTCAGGCGGCCTTGCGGCAACTTCAGTTCTTTTAGACGCGCAGACAGCGACACCGCAGCCGGATCGCCCGCGCGACCGCCCGTGTAGTTGTTCAGTCCGACGTGGATCTTGCCGTCGAGGAACGTTCCGGCGGTCAGCACGACAGCGCGCGCACGGAAGCTCAATCCGACTTGCGTCACCGCGCCGACAACACGATCACCCTCGACGACCAGATCGTCGACGGCCTGCTGGAACAGCCACAAATTCGGCTGATTCTCGAGTCGATGGCGGATTGCCTGCTTGTACAGCAGACGATCAGCCTGCGCGCGGGTCGCACGGACGGCCGGGCCTTTCGACGAATTCAGGATCCGGAACTGGATACCGCCTTCATCGGTGGCGGCCGCCATGGCGCCGCCGAGCGCATCGACTTCTTTGACCAGATGGCCCTTGCCAATGCCGCCGATCGACGGATTGCAGCTCATCTGGCCGAGGGTTTCGATGTTATGCGTCAGCAGCAACGTCCTGTTGCCCATGCGCGCGGAAGCCAAAGCGGCTTCCGTACCGGCGTGGCCACCGCCGACGACGATTACGTCAAATTCTGAGGGAAAAAGCATCGCAGATCTCACGCAGACCTTCGCGTGAGCCTTTCAGAGGAAAAAGTATGGGCGAATTATAACGGGTTCGCTTTCGGCCCGAATTCGGCCGAATGGCCAAAACAACAAAAAAGCGGCGTGTTTCACGTGAAACACGCCGCTCGAATTCGCAGCAAACACCCGTCGGCTGGGACGCTACGCCGCTTTTTTCGTCAAACCCAAATATGTTTCAATGACGCGCGGATTTTGCGCCAAATCCGCAGCCGGACCTTCGAGCGCCAACTCCCCTGTCTCTAGCACATAGCCGTAATCGGAGATTTGCAGTGCCGCGCGCGCGTTCTGCTCGATCAACAACGTCGCGACGCCCGTCTGACGCAGCGCGCTGATGATATGAAAGATCTCCTTCACGATCAGCGGCGCCAAACCCAGACTCGGTTCATCGAGCATCAACAAATCCGGCTTGCCCATCAATGCGCGCCCGACCGCCAGCATTTGACGCTCACCACCGGACAACGTCCCGGCTGCCTGTTTCCGGCGTTCTTTCAATCGCGGGAAAAGCGTAAACACCGGTTCCAGCTGATCAAGAAAATTGCGCTCCCCTGCACGCTTGCGACGATAGGCACCAAGCACGAGGTTGTCTTCAACCGTCATCGTCGAAAACAACTCGCGCTTTTCCGGTACCAGACACATCCCGCGTGCGACCCGCTTTTCGACAGGCACGGCGCTCACATCCTCGCCGCGATACACGATCACGCCTTTAGCGTGTCCCGTTACCGGCAACGCACCCATGATTGCGTTCAGCAACGTGGATTTCCCCGCGCCGTTCGGACCGATCACCGACACGATCTGCCCCGGCCGCACCTTGATAGCCGCACCGTGCAACGCTTCAACCTTGCCGTAGCGAACCGCGAGGTTCGTCACGTCGAGGATCGGCGTCGTCGATGCGTCTACTTCCTGATTTTGCTCGCTCATCATTCCACCCCGCCCAGATACGCTTCCAGCACCGCCGGATCTTTCTGCACATCGAGCGGCAAACCTTCCGCGATGCGCGTCCCAAACTCCATCACCACCAGCCGGTCGGTCAGGTTCATCACGAAATCCATATCGTGTTCGACCAACAACACGCTCATGCCCTCTTCCTTCAGCTTCCGGAGCAGCGTCGCCAGTTGTTGCTTCTCCTGATAGCGCAGACCGGCAGCCGGTTCGTCGAGCAGTAGCAACGTCGGGTCGCAACACAGCGCGCGGGCAATTTCGAGAATCCGCTGCTGACCAAGCGCCAGGCTACCTGCTTCGTCGTACATGTGCTGTTCGAGTCCGACACGGCGGATCTGACGCGCCGCTTCCGCCATCAAACGCGCTTCTTCAGCGCCATTCAGTTTGACGATGCTGCGCCACACGCCCGCGTGCCCACGAAGATGCGCGCCAATCGCGACGTTCTCCAGCACCGTCATGCCCGGCAGCAACTTCACGTGCTGGAACGTCCGGCCGATCCCGCGACGAACGATTTCACGTGAAGTCAGCGAATCGATCCGCTCGCCCCGGAATGTGATTGCGCCGCTCGTGGCTTGCAAGACGCCCGTCACCAGATTGAAGGTCGTGGACTTGCCCGCGCCGTTGGGGCCGATCAGACCGATGATCTGCCCCGCTTTCACCTCGAAACTCACGTCGTTGACGGCAACCAGGCCGCCGAACTGCTTGCGCGCCTTCTCCACCGTCAGCAGCGGTTCACCGGTCGTCGGCTTGCTGCGCTGCGGCAAAGGCTCTGCGTGATCCGGAACATGCGCGCGCGGCGGCTTCGGAAACAGTCGCGCGACATACGGCCAAACACCTTGCCGCGCGTACTGAAGGAGCAACACCATCAAGATGCCGAACACGATCACTTCGAAGTTGCCGTTTTCACCCAGCAGTTTCGGCAGCAGCGTTTGCAGATAGTCTTGCAGGATCGTAAGGATCGCCGCGCCGAGCACCGCGCCCCACACATGCGAGACTCCGCCCACCACCGCCATAAACAGAAACTCGATGCCATGGTTCAGGCCGAACGGCGTCGGATTCACTGCACGTTGCAGGTGCGCATACAGAAAGCCCGAGATCGACGCGAGGACCGCCGCATAGACGAAGATCACCACGCGCATCCAGGCCGTGTTCACGCCCATTGCTTCCGCCATCGATCCGCCGCCACGCAACGCGCGAATCGCGCGACCCGGCCGGCTATTAAGCAGATTCTGAACAGAAACGACCGCGCCGAGCACGACGACCCAGATCAGGTAATAGATGTGGCGACCCGATTCGAGGTTGATCCCAAACACGTTCAGGACCGGAATGCCGTTGATCCCGTCGTACTTGCCGAGGATCTCCAGATTGCCGAACAGGAAGAACAGCGCGAGCCCCCACGCGATCGTCCCAAGCGGCAGGAAGTGGCCCGACAGACGCATCGTCACCAGCCCGAGCAACAGCGCGATCGCGGCCGTCAGCACCACGCCGACGATCAACGCGAGCCACGGCGACACGCCGAACTGCGTCGTCAGATACGCCGTCGTGTACGCGCCGACGCCGACGAACGCCGCCTGCCCGAAGCTCGTCATCCCGCCGATCCCCGTCAGCAGCACAAGGCCGATCGCGACGATCGCATACAGCCCGATATAGTTGAGCAGCGTCACCCAGTACTCGGGAACGTGGATGGGTTGCGGCAGCACCGGCAACGCGAAAATCACCACGAGGAACAGCCAGAAGAACTTGCTTTGCATGATCCGTTTCATCGTGTCACTCCTCGTCCTCTTCGGCGTGCGGGCTGGCGAGACTCCGCCACAGCAGCACCGGGATGATCAGCGTGAACACGATCACTTCCTTATATGAACTGGCCCAGAACGACGAATACGACTCCAGCAGGCCGACCAGGATCGAGCCGGCCGCTGCCAGCGGATAACTGATCAATCCGCCGATAATCGCGCCCACGAAGCCCTTGAGACCGATCAGGAAGCCGGAGTCGTAGTAGATCGTCGTCAGCGGCGCGACGAGGATCCCGCAAAGCGCGCCGAGGCCCGCTGCGAGCGTGAACGCGAGGCGCCCCGCTTGCGTCGTGCCGATCCCGACCAGCCGCGCGCCGACCCGGTTCACCGACGTCGCGCGCAAGGCCTTGCCCGAGATCGAACGGTCGAAATACAGGTACAGCGCACCGATCAACACCACCGCCGTGCCGACCACCCAGATACTTTGTCCCGAGATCGTCAGCGTGCCGAGGTTGAACGTGGTGTCGGAGAACGCGTTGGTGCGCGAGCCTTCCGCGCCGAACATCACGAGCCCGAGTCCGACCATCGCAAAGTGCACCGCCACCGCGACGATCAGCAGCAACAACGTCGTCGCTTCGGCGATCGGTTCATAGGCGAGCCGATACACGAACGGGCCCATCGGAATCACGATCAGCAGCGTCAACGCGATCTGCACGATCATCGGCAGGTCGTGTAGTACGATGCCGCGCGTGACCGCATAGACCGCGATCGGAAACAGCAGATACTTGCCGGCCAGCATCGCCAGCGTGCGCGCCATGTGACGGCGTCGCTCGGCATGCCGGATCATCCCCGCCGTCTCGACCACGAAACAGGCAACGCCCATCGCGATCAGCAGCCAGCATGTCGCCGGAAATTTTTGTGTCTGGATGGCCGCCATCGTCAGTGCGCCATACGAGACGAATTCCCCTTGCGGGATAAAAATGACGCGCGTGACGGAAAACACCAGCACAAGCGCAAGCGCGAGCAGCGCGTAAATCGCGCCGGTGGTGATGCCGTCCTGCGCGAGAATGGCCGCTATTGAAAGATCCATACTCCCCGTCCTGGAACGTCGAAATCGAAACTGAAAAACGGCCGCGCACGCGATTGCGCCCGCGGCCTGCGATGCGTGCCCACCTGAAGGCGGACCCAGAAAAACAGCCGCCGCGCCAACCAGCAGCGCGGCGGACGACGCCAGTGGCGTCGGGCGAAAACGGTGCGGCAACGTCACCGCACCGGGCGCGAGAGGCGCGTATTTTTATAGTGTGTGTTGCTTCGTCGTCTACGTGACGCGTCGTCTATCGCGCGTCACGGCGTGGCTTATTCGCCTTGCAGCTTCCACTTGTTGTCGACGATTTCGACGATCACGCGCGCACGGTTGTCGAGGCCGTTGTGATCGGTCGGCGTGGTGTTCATGATGCCGTGCGACACAGGCAATTCCTTGATGTTTTCCAGTGCGCCACGCAGTGCCACACGGAACGCTTCCGTACCCGGTTGCGCGGTCTTCAGCGCCACCGGAATGGCTTGCTGGAGCATCAGCCCGGCATCCCATGCATGACCGCCGAACGTCGCCACCGTGCCCACGCCGTAGGCTTTCTCGTACGCGTTCTTATAGGCTTGCGACGATTTCTTAACCGGGTTCGAATCCGGCAGTTGATCCGTCACGAGGATCGGACCGGCGGGCAGCAATTCGCCATCGCAATCCTTGCCGCAGACGCGCAGGAAGTCGTTGTTCGCGACGCCGTGCGTCTGATAGATCTTGCCCTTGTAGCCGCGCTCCTTGAGCGCTTTTGCGGGGAGTGCCGCAGGCGTACCCGAACCCGCGATCAGCACCGCATCCGGATTCGCGCCGACCATCTTCAGCACCTGTCCCGTCACCGACGGATCGGCACGGTTGAAGCGCTCGTTCGACACGATTTTCAGATGGTGCTTGTCGGCGGCCGCGCCGAACACCTTGTACCAACTCTCGCCGTACGCATCGGCGAAACCGATGAACGCGACCGTCTTGACGCCATGCTTCTCCATATAGCCCGCGATCGCGTCGGCCATCAGATCGTCGTTTTGCGGCGGCTTGAATGCCCATGCGCGCTTCGCGTCCATCGGCGAGATGATCGCGGCCGATGCGGCCAGCGAGATCATCGGCGTCTTGCCTTCGGAGACGGGATCGAGCATTGCCAGCGAGTTCGGCGTGACGGTCGAACCGATGATCGCATCGACGTGGTTTTCATCGATCAGCTTGCGCGTGTTTTGCACGGCCTTGCTGGTATCGGACGCGTCGTCGAGCACGATGTATTCGACGCTCTTGCCGCCGATTTCTTTCGGCAGCAGCGCGATCGTATTCTTTTCAGGAATGCCGAGCGACGCCGCCGGCCCCGTCGCCGACAGCGTCACCCCGATCTTCACCTGGGCGGATGCCGCCCCCGCGCCGCACACCAGCGCGAGCGCAATGCTTGCGCGCACCCACTGCGTTGTCTTCTTCATTGCCTGTCTCCAAACGGCTTTAACCGCGTATCGTGTAACCCGCCTCATGGGCTGGGCTTCTGAATCTAGTGATCGGGTCGGGCCATGCCAAGCATGGTTTTCCCTGCTCACCGGCGAATAGTCGCGCGACGGTTTCTTGTCGTCCGTGCGGCGCAACACTGCTGCATGCGAACGCTTTATCGACGTTCGCAAACCTGCTCTTTTCGCGACTCTCGCGCGTCACCCGAACGCGCATCGCTCCCTTTCTACACGCGAAAAAAAAGGCGCGTTAGCAGTACGCGCCTTTTTTAGATATGTGCGGGACGATGGGCTCCGCTCAGTCGCCAGCGAGTTTCCACTTGCCGCCGCTGATCTCCACCATCACGCGCGCACGCTGGTCGAGACCGGCGTGATCGTTCGCGCTCATGTTGAAGATGCCGTGTGCGGCAGGCAAATCTTTCGTGCTTTCGATCGCAGCGCGCAACGCTTCGCGGAACGCCGGCGTGCCGGGTTGTCCCTTCTTCAGTGCGATCGGAATTGCACGTTGCAACAGCAATCCTGCATCCCATGCATGACCGCCGAATGTCGATACAGAACCCGCGCCGTTAGCCGCTTCATACGCGCGCTTGTACGCGAGCGCGGACTTCTTCACGGGGTTCGAATCGGGCAATTGTTCGGCGACCAGCAGCGGTCCGGCGGGCAGATACGTGCCCTCGCAATCCTTGCCGCACACGCGCAGGAAGTCGTTATTGGCGACGCCGTGGGTCTGGTAGTACTTGCCCTTGTAGCCGCGCTCCCTGAGCGTTTTTTGCGGCAACGCTGCGGGCGTTCCCGCGCCGGCGATCAGCACGGCATCCGGGTTCTGCGACATCATCTTCAGCACTTGACCCGTAACCGACGCGTCGCTGCGTGCGAAGCGTTCGTTCGCGACAACCTTGATTTTCGCGAGCTCAGCGGCCTTGCCGAATTCCTTGAACCAGCTCTCGCCGTATGCATCGGCGAAGCCGATGAACGCGACCGTTTTCACGCCGTGATTCGACATGTGCTGCGCGATCGCGGTGGCCATCAGGATGTCGTTCTGCGGCGTCTTGAAGACCCACGCGCGCTTCGCATCCATCGGCTCGACGATGGTGGCCGCTGCGGCCATCGAGATCATCGGGGTTTGGGTTTCGGCGGCGACGTCGATCATGGCCAGCGAGTTCGGCACGACCGTCGAACCGATCAATGCGTCGACGTGATCTTCGCTGGTGAGCTTGCGTGCGTTCTTGACGGCCTGGGTGGAATCCGTTGCGTCGTCGAGCACGATGTAGTCGATCTTCTGCCCTGCGACTTCTTTCGGCAGCAGCGCAATGGTGTTCTTTTCCGGAATGCCCAGCGATGCTGCCGGCCCCGTCGCCGAGACCGTCACACCGATCTTCACGTCAGCGGCGGCGCTGCCGCTCCAAGCTGCCGTGACGCTTGCCGCGACACATGCCGCGCTGATCCAACGCAATGCCGACTTCATCCCCGCTCCTCTGCTGCCACGTAATTTGTGTTGATGTCTCTGCCTGCCTGACGATCGAATTCAGGTCAGTCGAATATACTTTTCATAAACCGACTCAGCGGTCGGTGAACGGCGAGTTTAGCGGACCAAACCGGCCTGCGGCAAGCGCTTTGCAAGGTTTTAAAACACGAAAAAACGTGACGCAACAGACAGAAAAACAGCCTGCTGGAAGGGATAACCGCAGAAATACGCGACAGAAGGAAAAACGTCCGCACAAATAAAAAACGCTGCTGGATATCAATCCAGCAGCGTTTTCGTCTTGGGCACTGAGTGCCTCATTGTCTCCTCGTTCTCCACCTGCTAAATTCGGTGCATCAGAACTGCATGAAGATTAACGATCTGGCGTTCTTCAGACAACTAGCATTTACCCTAGTGGTGCAGTAAAGCACTTTTTTGGGGCATGCCCGCGAAGCGAAAATCCGGTGAAATCGTTGCACGTGCAACGACTCCGAGTCGCCAAATGTACGCCATTTTGATGTGGCGTCAGAACAATTTCTTCCGTTCGCTTCGTTACCGAGCCTTCACGCCCGATGTTCTCACGCACGTAACGGCTTGACCCGCGCGACGATCTCTCCGACGATGCCGCGCCGGAACGCCAGCACGCACGCGATGAAAATAATGCCGGTCACGATCGTCGCGGATTCGCCCAGCGAGTTGAACCAGTCGACCCGCGTCACGCGCGCAAGCGCGCTGCCGATATCGCCGAGCCGGTCTTCAAGCGCGACGATCAACGCCGCGCCGACCAGTGGCCCGAACAGCGTGCCCATGCCGCCAACCAGCGTCATCAGCACGACCAGCCCCGACATGGTCCAGTACGCATCGCCGAGCGTTTCGAAGCCGAGCACCACCACCTTCAGCGAACCCGCAAGCCCCGCGAGTCCCGCCGACAAAATGAACGCAAGCAGTTTGAAGCGATCCGTGTCGTAGCCGAGCGAGATCGCACGCGGCTCGTTTTCCTTGATCGCAACCAGCACCTGGCCGAACGGCGAATGCACGATCCGCACGATCAAACCGAACGCGGCCACCATCACGACCAGCATGACGGCATACAGCGTCAGATCGGACGACAGATCGATTGCGCCGAACAGTTTGCCGCGCGGCACGCCTTGCAAACCGTCCTCGCCATGGGTGAACGGCGCCTGCAGGAACACGAAGTAGACCATCTGCGCGAGCGCGAGCGTGACCATCGCGAAGTAGATGCCCTGCCGGCGAATCGCGAACAGTCCGACCACCAGCCCGAGCAACGTCGCGGTCAGCGTGCCTGCAAGCACGCCGAGTTCCGGCGACACACCCATCGACTGGATGAAATAGCCGGTCACGTAGCCGGCCGACGCGAGAAACATCGCGTGTCCGAACGACAGCAGGCCCGTATAGCCGATCAACAGATTGAACGCCGCCGCAAACAGCGCGAAGCACAGCGTCTTCATCACGAACAACGGATAGATGCCGATAAACGGCGCCGCGATCAGAAAGACCAGCAGCAGCGCGTAGAGTAATTTTCTCTGCATCATTTTTCCTTGCCGAAAAGACCCGCCGGCCGAACCAGCAGCACGATCGCCATGATTACGAACACGACCGTCGCCGACGCCTCCGGATAGAACACGCGCGTCAGTCCTTCGATCACGCCGAGCAGCAGACCCGTCAGGATCGAGCCCATGATCGAGCCCATCCCGCCAATCACGACCACCGCGAAAACGGTGATGATCATCGGTTGGCCCATCAGCGGCGAAACCTGGATCACCGGCGCCGCCAGCACGCCCGCGAACGCCGCCAATGCCACGCCAAAGCCGTAGGTCAGCGTGATCATCAGCGGTACGTTGATACCGAACGCCTCGACGAGTTTCGGGTTTTCGGTGCCTGCGCGCAGATACGCGCCGAGCCGCGTTTTCTCGATCACGAACCACGTCGCGAAGCACACGATCAACGACGCGACCACGACCCACGCGCGATAGTTCGGCAGGAACATGAAGCCGAGATTGGTCGCGCCAGTCAACGCCTCCGGCACGTCATAAGGCTGCCCAGACGAACCGTAGATCGAGCGGAACACGCCTTCCACCACCAGCGTCAGACCGAACGTCAGCAACAGCCCGTACAGATGATCGAGCTTGTACAGCCAGCGCAGCATCGTGCGTTCGATCACCATGCCGAACACGCCGACGATCAGCGGCGCGATGAAGATCATCGCCCAGTACGGCAGATTGAAATACGACAGCCCCATCCACGTGAGCATGGCGCCGAGCATGAACAACGCGCCGTGCGCGAAGTTGATCACGTTGAGCAGGCCGAAGATCACCGCGAGCCCGAGGCTGAGGATCGCGTAGAACGAGCCGTTGACGAGCCCGAGCAGCAACTGGCTCAGCATCGCCGGGAGCGGAATGCCAAAGATATCCATCGAATCCGCCGTCAGATTGATTTCGGCGCAGCGATGCGTGACGGGCAGCCTACCCGCCGCCCGTCACGCATCGTCTGCGGACCGCTTACTTCCACAGCGCGCAGCGCGATTCCGCTTTGGTGCCGAACGCCTGTTCGCCCGGAATGGTCGCGGTGATCTTGTAGTAGTCCCACGGCTCTTTCGATTCCGACGGCTTCTTCACTTCCATCAGATACATGTCGTGAATCATGCTGCCGTCCTGACGGATATAGCCCTTCGCGTAGAAGTCGTCGATCTTCATCTTGTGCAGCTGCTCCATCACCTTGTCGCTGTCGGTCGTGCCGGCGGCCTGCACGGCCTTCAGATACGTGGTGACGGCAGAATAGTCCGCGGCGTGCAGACTGGTCGGCATCTTCTTCATCTTCGCGAAGTAACGCTGCGCCCACTTGCGGGTCGCGTCGTCCTTGTTCCAGTACCAGCTATCCGTGGCGACCAGGCCTTGCGTCGTTTCGAGTCCGAGGCTGTGGATGTCGGTCAGGAAGATCAGCAACGCGGCGATCTTCATCGACTTCTGGATGCCGAATTCCTTTGCGGCCTTGATCGAATTGATCGTGTCGCCGCCCGCATTCGCGAGACCGAGCACCTGCGCTTTCGACGATTGCGCCTGCAACAGGAACGACGAGAAATCCGACGCCGACAACGGATGACGCACCGCGCCGAGCACCTGTCCACCGTTTGCCTTGACCACGTCCGAGGTGTTCTTTTCGAGCGCCTTGCCGAATGCGTAATCGGCGGTCAGGAAGTACCACGTCTTGCCGCCCTGCTTCGTCACCGCAGAACCCGTGCCCTTCGCGAGCGCCATCGTGTCGTACGCGTAGTGAACCGTGTACGGCGTGCATTGCTCGTTGGTGAGGTTGTCCGCGCCTGCGCCGATGTTGATGTACGGAATCTTCTTTTCGCCCGCGACCTGATTGGTCGATAACGCCGTAGCCGAGTTCGTGCCGCCGATGATCGCGTTCACGCCGTCACGATCGATCCATTCGCGCGCGCGCGACGCGGCGATGTCGGCCTTGTTCTGGTGATCGGCGTAGACCAGTTCGATCGGCTTGCCGTTGACCTTGCCGCCGAAATCGGCGATCGCCATGCGGATCGCTTCGAGACCGCCCTGGCCGTCGATATCGGCATACAGACCGGACAGATCGGTGATGTAGCCGATCTTCACGGTCGCCCCGTCCGCGGCTTGCGCACTGCCCGCGGTGAACATTGCGCTTGCGGCGGCCGCGAAGCAGAGGGCCGACAATCTGGCGAATGTCTTCAGTTTCATGCGTGTCTCCTTGTTTCCATGCTTGTGGTTATCAGAGGCAATCGGGCGCTGCACTGGTCGCTATCACGAGATGACCCCGTTCCCGATCTCCGGTCGGGATGCGCCCGCCCCGCTTATACGCCGAGCAGGTCGTGCAGCACCGGCATCTTGCTTTCGAGTTCGCTCGCGCCGAAGTGCTCGACGATGCCACCGTGCTCCATCACGTAGAAGCGGTCGGCGAGCGGCGCAGCGAAACGAAAATTCTGTTCGACCATCACGATCGTGTATCCGCGCGCTTTGAGCGTGACGATCATCCGGGCCAGCGCCTGGACGATCACGGGCGCGAGACCTTCGGAGATTTCATCGAGCAGCAGCAGGTTCGCGCCCGTGCGCAGGATGCGCGCAACCGCGAGCATCTGCTGTTCGCCGCCGGAAAGACGCGTGCCCTGACTGGCGCGGCGCTCTTTCAGATTCGGGAACATCTCGTAGATTTCATCGATGGACATCATCAGCGAGCGGTCGCCGATCGGCGGCGGCAGCAGCAGGTTTTCCTCGCACGACAGGCTCGAAAAAATGCCGCGTTCTTCCGGGCAATAGCCGATTCCGCAATGCGCGATCTTGTGCGTCGGCAGGTCGATGGTTTCTTTTCCGGACACGCGGATCGAACCTGTCCGGCGTCCAGTGAGCCCCATGATCGCGCGCAAGGTCGTGGTGCGTCCCGCGCCGTTGCGGCCCAGCAGCGTGACCACTTCGCCGCGATTCACGCTCAGATCGACGCCATGCAAAATGTGCGATTCGCCGTACCACGCCTGCAGGCCGCTGATCGCGAGCGCAGGCTCGCCCGTCGCGCCGCTCACCTCGACGCTCTCGCGTTCCGCCAGAGTATTCATGCGTGCGCTCCGGCGAGGGCGGCGTCGGCGCTGCCCATGTAGGCCTGCATCACGAGCGGATTTTTCGACACTTCGGCGTAGCTGCCTTCGGCCAGTACTTCGCCGCGTTGCAGTACGGTGATCGTGTCGGAAATGCCGGCGATCACGTTCATGTTGTGTTCGACCATCAGGATCGTGCGACCGCTCGACACCTTCTTGATCAACGCGGTGACGCGATCGACGTCTTCGTGACCCATCCCTTGCGTCGGTTCGTCGAGCAGCATCAACTCGGGTTCCATCGCGAGCGTGGTGGCGATTTCGAGCGCGCGCTTGCGACCGTACGAAAGTTCGACGGTGTGCGTATCCGCGAAATCGGTCAGGCCTACTTGCGTCAGCAGATCCATCGCGCGGTCGTCGAGTTCACGCAACGTGCGCTCGCTTTTCCAGAAATGAAATGCTGTGCCGAGACTGCGTTGCAAGCCGACGCGAACGTTCTGCAATGCTGTCAGATGTGGAAATACAGCGGAAATCTGAAATGAACGGATGATGCCGCGCCGGGCGATTTGCGCCGGACGTTCGCGCGTGATGTCGAGACCGTTGAAGACGATTTGCCCGGCCGTCGGCACGAGAAATTTGGTGAGCAGATTGAAGCAGGTTGTTTTGCCTGCGCCGTTTGGGCCGATCAGTGCGTGGATCGAACCACGGCGTACGCGCAGGTTCACACCGTTGACGGCGATGAAGCCCTTGAACTCACGGGTCAGTCCGCGCGTTTCGAGAATCGTGTCGCCGAGAATCATGTTCCCTTCCATGCGAAGTGAGGCGAAACACTGCGATCTTCCGCGCGTGACACCTGCGCGACATTGGACGGTGGCACCCCCCGTGCCCGCCGTGGCGTGGTGCACCAATCCGGAGATCGTCCGGGGCGTGCCACGCAGCATGGATGCCATTGTCGCGCCAATGATGCAGCGCATTCATTGGGATTTGCACTTAGTGGCGAACGCGCGCGCGGCGTCGTACAGACGCGTTGCGCGCCCCTTTAGCGTGTCGCGCGACGTGTCACGTAACCGACACGGGCAATGTTGCGCGCGGCGTCGTGGTGCCGGCGGGCTGGTAGGTGCCGTCGATGCGCGCGCGACGATCTTCGCGAATCATGACGCTCGCGCGTTCGGCGATCATCAGCGTCGGCGAATTGGTGTTGCCCGACGTGATCAACGGCATCACCGATGCATCGACGACGCGCAGTCCGTCCACGCCGATCACCCGCAGCCGCGTATCGACGACGGCGGCGGGATCGTCGGCGGTGCCCATCCTGCAGGTGCCGACCGGATGAAAGATCGTCGTGCCGACCTTGCCCGCCGCCTGCTGAAGTTCTTCCTCGGTCTGGAATTCGACGCCCGGCAAAATTTCCTCGGGTCGATAGCGCGACAACGCTGGTGCAGCAGCGATGCGTCGCGTCAGCCGCAATGCGTTGGCTGCGACCTGGCGGTCGTAGTCGGTGGACAGATAGTTCGGCGCGATCAACGGTGCCGCATGCGGATCGTTCGATGCGATGTGAATGCTGCCGCGCGACGTCGGCCGCAGATGGCAGACCGATGCGGTGAATGCGTTGAAGCGATGCAGCGGTTCACCGAAACGATCGAGCGACAGCGGCTGCACGTGATATTCCAGATCGGGACGCGTCAGCGATCGATCGTCGGGATTCGATCTTGCGAACGCGCCGAGTTGCGACGGCGCCATCGACATCGGGCCGCTTTGCATCAGCACGTATTGCAGGCCGATCATCAGTTTTCCCCACCAATGCGCCGATGCCGTGTTCAGCGTGCGCACACCGTGGACCTTGTACGCCATTCGCAATTGCAGATGGTCTTGCAGGTTTTCGCCGACACCGCGCAGATCCTGCACGACATCGATGCCGAGTTTCTGCAGGCGCGCGCCATTCCCGATGCCGGACAGTTCGAGCAATTGCGGCGAGTTGACCGCACCCGAACTGAGGATGACTTCCGCTTTGGCTTTCGCGAAGTAGTCGGTGTTATCGCCGCGGAATTCGACGCCGACGCAGCGTCGTCCATCGAACACGACACGTTGCGTGAGCGCACCGGTGATGACCGTGAGGTTCGGGCGTTTCATCGCCGGTCGCAGGAAGGCTTTCGATGCGTTCCAGCGGATGCCGCGTTTCTGGTTGACGTCGAAATAGCCGACACCGGTGTTGTCACCGCGATTGAAGTCGTCGGTAGCGGGGATACCGGTTTGCTGTGCCGCTTGCGAGAACGTCTCGAGGATTTTCCATTTGAGGCGTTGCTTTTCGACGCGCCACGGTCCACCCGCGCCATGCGATTCCGATACGCCGCCGTGATGATCTTCGCTGCGTTTGAAGATCGGCAGCACGTTGGACCAGGACCATGATGGATCGTTGGTGATGCGGGCCCATTCGTCGTAGTCTTCGCGCTGGCCGCGCATATAGATCATGCCGTTGATCGACGAACTACCGCCGAGTACACGTCCGCGTGGATATGACAGTTGGCGGTTGTTGAGGCCCGGTTCCTGTTCGGTTTTGTAGAGCCAGTCAGTGCGGGGATTGCCGATGCAGTAGAGGTAGCCCACCGGCACGTGGATCCAGTGGTAGTCGTCTTTGCCACCCGCTTCGAGGAGCAGCACGGAGATGTCGGGGTCTTCGGTCAGGCGGTTTGCGAGTACGCAGCCGGCAGTGCCGGCGCCGATGATGATGTAGTCGTATTCGCCTTCGGGTTTTCTTGTTGAGGTGGTGGTCATTCTGGTTGTCTCCGGTTCGTGCTTTTGCTTTTTTTTCTTTGTTTCTTTCTGGCTGGCTGTTGGGGTTGGTGGTCTTGGCTTGTCGTGCGTGGCCTGTTTTCGCGGTGGTCCGCCTGGATCGTCCCTGTGCGGGACCGCACCTACTTTTCTTTGCTCGCGCAAAGAAAAGTAGGCAAAAGAAAGCGCGTTTACACCAACACTTCGTAGCGAGTGGCGTCCTTTCAGAACGGGTAGTGGACCGCGCACGATCTGAGTTGCCGCACCGCTTAAGCTAGTGACAAGGCAGTCATTCGTTCCGGCTGTTCGCTCCGCGACAGCCGTCGGGCACAGCCCCGTCTATTTCTCTCAGCGCTCTTCGCGCACTGCACTCCGTCCGTCACAACACCCATTTTCCTGGTATGCACCGTTCAGTTCTCCCTCGCAAAATTCCCAGCTACACAGAGCGTCGGAACCGTCGAAAAGCCCGACAGATACCGTAGCGCAACCGGGGTTTTGAAGTGGGCTACCGCCGCGCAGCGGGCGGGATGTGCCGGCGCGGACCACCAGGAAAAACGGACCGACCACTCCAAACGTGCGCGGTCCACTACCCGAAAATTACTAGACGCCACTCGCTACGAAGCGCGAGGTAAACGCGGCGGATTCAACCGGTCGTTGCAACCCCCAACGTTTCTGCCAGTTTTTCAGCAGGGTTCATAAATTGCAGGGTCTGGCGAGGCCGACCATTCAGGCGCGCGGCAACCTTGTTTAGCTCAGCCTGCGAATAGCCGTCCACCGGCACCCCCTTGGGGAAGTACTGACGCAGAAGACCGTTCGTGTTCTCGTTGCTGCCTCGCTGCCACGGACTTTGCGGATCGCAGAAATACACCTGTACGTCCGTGGCAATCGTGAATTTCTTGTGGCTCGCCATCTCTGTGCCGCGATCCCATGTCAGCGACCGGCGTAGTTCTGCCGGCAGTTTGTTCACCTGCTTTATCAGCGCGGACACCACACTTGCCGTATCTTTGCCTGCGACCTTGACCAGCATCACATAACGCGAGTGCCGCTCCACCAGTGTGGCGATATAGCTGTTACCCGAGCCGGCCAGAAGATCACCTTCCCAGTGACCCGGCACCGCCCGGTCCTCCGCCTCGGCCGGGCGTTCACTGATCGACACCGCCTCGCTTATCCTGCCTCTGCCCTGGCCGCTTGCCGAGGCAAGCTTCGCCTGACGCATCAGACGGTTCGTACGCAGATGGGCAACGAGTTCCTTCTTAAGGACACCTCGCGCCTGGATAAACAGGCTTCGGTAAATCGTTTCGTGAGATATCTGCATGTCCTTGTTGCCCCGGAACTCACGCCGCAGCCACCCTGCTATCTGTACAGGAGCCCATTGTAGTTTGAGCTTGGCTGCTACCAGCCGGCGAAGCCGGGCATTCTCCGACAGCACACACGCCTTGGGGCGCCGCGCCCGCTCCCATGCATTGGCATCGGCCTCGTGTGCACGATATCTGTGGCTGCCACCATTGCGCGCGACTTCCCGCGTAATGGTGGATGTCGAGCGCCCCAGTTGCAACGCGATCTGACACATTGACATGCCTGCAACCAAAGCTCGCGAGATCTCCTCGCGTTCGGCAAGTGTCAGCGACCGCGCTGATCGTGTGCGGGCGACCGGAGAAATTCCCCCAGTTTTACAGATGACCCGACAAACCCCGCTTGGGTGACGCCCGAGCATGCGCGCGATGGCACTCAGCGACTCTCCTGCGCGCCACATCTTCCAGATATCGCTCTTCTGCTGCGCGTTTAGCCAATGTTTCCTCTGTCGTTCCATGGTGCTCCACTCTCCGATTCCGTATTGGAACAGATGTGTTGCAACGACCGGTTGAATCCGCCGCGCTTTCTTTTGCCTACTTTTCTTTGCGCGAGCAAAGAAAAGTAGGTGCGGTCCCGCACAGGGACGATCCAGGCAAACCACCGCGAAACCGGGACAACCAACGCAACCCAACCCACACCAAGCCAAACCCAAACCCAAACCCTTACTTAGCCACCGGCATAACAAACTCCGCCCCCTTCCCAATACTATCCGGCCACCTCTGCATCACGCTCTTGTAGCGTGTATAAAACCGCACCCCCTCCTCCCCATAAGCATGGTGATCACCAAACAACGACCGCTTCCATCCACCAAACGAATGCCACGCCATCGGCACGGGAATCGGCACATTAATCCCCACCATCCCGATCTGAATCTGCCGCGCGAACGCCCTGGCCACGCCACCATCCGACGTAAAACACGCCACGCCATTAGCGAACTCATTCGCATTGATCAACTCAACAGCCGACGCGAAATCAGGCACCCTAACCACACACAGCACAGGCCCAAAAATCTCCTCGCGATAAATCGTCATGTCGGTGCGCACATCGTCGAACAAGGTGCCGCCCAGAAAGAACCCTTCTTCGTGTCCGTTCAAAGCAAAACCGCGTCCGTCGACCACCAGCTTCGCGCCGGCATCCACGCCCGCATCGATATATCCGACGACCTTCGACCGATGCGCTGCCGTCACCAACGGCCCCATCTCCGCATCCGCTTCCATCCCGTTCAATATCTTCAGTGCCTGCACGCGCGGCGTCAGTCGTTCGATCAGCTCGTCGGCAATATGCCCAACGGCAACTGCCACCGATATCGCCATGCATCGCTCGCCTGCCGATCCATACGCGGCGCCGATCAACGCATCGACGGCCTGATCGAGATCGGCATCGGGCATCACCACCAGATGATTCTTCGCGCCACCTAATGCCTGCACCCGCTTGCCGCGTTTCGTGCCTTCCGTATAGATGTATTCGGCAATCGGCGTCGATCCGACAAACGACAACGCACCGACGTCCGGATGCGCAAGCAATGCATCGACGGCCACCTTGTCGCCATGCACGACGTTGAACACGCCGTCGGGCAAACCGGCTTCCGTCAGCAACTCGGCCAACCGGTTCGACACCGACGGATCGCGCTCCGATGGCTTCAGCACGAACGTATTGCCGCACGCGATCGCAACCGGAAACATCCAGCACGGCACCATCATCGGAAAGTTGAACGGCGTAATGCCCGCGACTACGCCCAATGGCTGGCGCAAGTTCCAGTTATCGATGCCGCCGCCGATCTGATCGGTGAAATCGGTCTTCAACAGATTCGGAATGCCGCACGCAAATTCGACGATTTCGATGCCGCGCATCACCTCGCCCTTCGCATCCGAAAACACCTTGCCGTGCTCGCGCGTAATCAGCTCGGCGAGTTCGTCGTGATGACGGTCGAGCAATTCCTTGAACTTGAAGAGCACGCGCGCACGCTTGATCGGCGCGGTTTCGCTCCATGCAGGAAATGCGGCTTTTGCGGCCGCCACCGCGGTATCGACTTCGGCGACGCTCGCCAACGGCACGCGCGCCGATATCGAACCCAACGCAGGATTGAAAATGTCGCCGTACCGGTCGCTGGTGCCGTCCACCGCATGGCCGCCGATGTGATGGGTCAACGCCGCGACGCGCGCGCCGCGGTTGTCTGTCTCGCTCATGTTTATCCTCGTCTGATCAACGACTGGGCGGTCGTCCGCCTTGAGTCCAAGCGTAAGCGCGCTCACCCGAGCAAATCCAATGAGTAATGCTCAATTACGATATAAGCCGCGTTAATATCAGGATATGGACCTGACGCTGCTACGCGCATTCGTCACCGTCGCACACGAAGGCAATCTGACGCGTGCTGCGGTGCAACTTCATCTGACCCAACCGGCTGTCAGCCTGCAAATCAAACATTTGCAGGAGACGCTTGGCGTGACGCTATTCACGCGGACGTCGCACGGCCTTGCGTTGACGCGTGACGGCCAGGCGCTGCTGCCGCACGCGGAACGCGCGATCGGCGCAGCGGCCGATGTCGTGCGCGCGGCGGCGGCGCTGCGCCATGAGGTCCGCGGCCGCCTGCGCATCGGCACGATTCTCGATCCCGAATTTCTGCGGCTCGGCGGTTTTCTGAAGCAGCTCGTGGAGACATGGCCGCATATCGAAACGGCGCTGCGTCACGGTATGTCCGGCTGGGTACTCGAACAGATCCGCGCGGGCGAACTGGACGTCGGCTATTACATCGGTGCGCCGTCGGACGACGGGACGCGCGACGGCGCCGTGTTTCACGCGGTCACGCTGACGCGTTTCCAGTATCGCGTGCTCGCGCCGGCGGGCTGGAAGGATCGGGTGAAAGGCGCGCGCGACTGGCGTTCGCTGGCCGCATTGCCGTGGATCTGGACGCCGCCCGCATCGGCGCATAACCGGCTGTTGACGCGCTGTTTCGGTGAAGCGGGCGTGCGGCCGGTTATCGTCGCAGAAGTCGATCAGGAACCGTCGATGCTCGATCTGGTGAAATCGGGCGTCGGGCTGACGCTGGCACGCGACGCCACCGCCATCGCCGAAGCGCATGCGCACGCGTTGACCATCGTCGAAGGTATCACCGTGCCGACTCAACTGAGCTTCGTCACACTCGCCGCACGTCAGCAGGAACCGGCCATCGCGGCGGCCCTGAAGCTGATCGAACAGCAATGGACGATATGAGCGCGGCTCATGACAGCGGGCGCGTGCCGGCGTGCCCACGTCGCCGCGAGCGCCGTGTTTCACTCGTTCACAGTCGCGATGTCAGCAAAGCGTTCGCATAAGTTCACGCCGCCGTCGCACGGTTTTTGTTAGGCTCAGGGTTCGCGCGTCGTGCACGGCGCAATCGCATCCCGTAGCTTTTCGCTTCCTTCCGCTTGAGTTTTGTCTTCACGACGGCCATGTCGCAGCGCAGCATGTTGCGTCCCGGCCGTCGCTCCCGCTATCTCTCGACAGGAGCCTGACATGGCACGCAATATCGAAATCAAAGCCCGCGCGCAGCACTTCGACCTGCTGCGCGAACGCGCCGCACAATTGGCGCCGGACGCACCGCTGATCTTCCGCCAGCAGGACTTTTTCTACGACGTGCCGCGCGGACGCCTGAAGCTGCGCCAGTTCGACGACGGCACGCCCGCCGAACTGATCTTTTATCAACGCGACGAACTCGACGGCCCGAAGGTCTCGTACTACACGCGCAGCCCGGTGACGAACGCCGAAGCGATGCACGCGTTGCTCGCCACCGCGCTGACCACGCGCGGCATCGTGATGAAGGAACGGCAGGTATTTCTGGTCGGACGCACGCGGATTCACCTCGACCGCGTGGACGGCCTCGGCGATTTCATCGAACTGGAAGTGGTGCTCGGACAAGACGACGACGAGGCTGGCGGCGAAGCTGAAGCACACGCGATGTTCGCGAAACTCGGCGTGCCGGAATCGGATCTGGTTGCGCGCGCGTATGTGGATCTGCTGGACGCGGGCAACGCGCCGGAGCCGCTGCGCGCGGCCTGAGCGCGCGCCTCGAGCGGGTGATCCGCGAACTGCGGCGGGCGCTTTTTAGCTCGTCGCCGCGCCCGGGGACAGATGACCGAGCGGCAACGGTCCATTGCGCTTGAACGTCGTCAGTACGATGTTCGAGCGGACGCTGTCCACGCCCGGCACGCGCATCAGCTTCTTCATCACGAATTGCGACAGCGCGTTCAGGTCCGGCGCGACAATGCGCAACAGATAATCGGCGTCGCCGACCACCGCGTGACATTCGAGCACTTCGGGCAGCACGTCGATCTGCTGCTGAAACTGCTCGACGATCGAATCGCCGTGGTGCTTCAATTTCAGGCTGGTGAACGCGGTCACGCCGAGGCCGAGTTTTTCGGGCCGCAACACGACGCGATAACCGTCCACCACGCCGACCTGTTCGAGCCGTTGCAGCCGCCGACCAATCTGCGACGGCGACAACGGCACCTGTTCGCCGAGTTGCTGATGCGTGGCACGGCCGAAGCGCTGGAGCACCTCCAGAAGCGCGAGATCGAAGTGATCCAGTTCAAGCATGACGATTCTCCGCATTGATTCGTGTTTTGATGCACGATTATCGCATATAAGGCGTCGATAACGCCAACAATGCGCCCTTCCCGCGCGTCGCCCGCTCTACACTTGCATCATTGAAACGTCGCGAGCAGAGAGCGAATCATGGCAACACCTAACACCGCAAAACTGAAGGAGCAATTCGACGCCGGTCTGCAGACCCGCGCCGACTTCACGATCGACCAGCCGATGCATCGCTACGGCGCGGTCGATCACGCGGTGTGGAATCAGCTCTACACGCGTCAGACCGCGTTGCTGAAGGGTCGCGTGTGCGACGCGTTCCTCGAAGGCGTGGCGCGGCTGAACCTGTCGCCGGACCGCGTGCCGTCATTCGACGCAATCAACGCGCAACTGACGCCCGCGACCGGCTGGCAGATCGTCGCCGTTCCGGGTCTGGTGCCCGATCAGGTGTTTTTCGAGCATCTCGCGAATCGCCGGTTTCCGGTGACCTGGTGGATGCGCCGCCCCGACCAGCTCGATTACCTTCAGGAACCGGACTGCTTTCACGATCTGTTCGGTCACGTGCCGCTGCTGATCAATCCGGTGTTCGCCGACTACATGCACGCGTACGGCCGCGCCGCGCTCGCCGCCAACGATGCGGGCGCGCTGCCGCTGCTCGCCCGGCTCTACTGGTACACGGTCGAGTTCGGCCTGATCCGCGACGCGGACAGCGCGAACGGCGTGAAAATCTTCGGTGCGGGGATCGTGTCGAGCAAAGGCGAAACGCTGTACAGCCAGCAAAGCGATGCGCCGAACCGGATCGGCTTCGATCTCGAACGCGTGATGCAAACGCGCTACAGGATCGACACGTTCCAGAAAACCTACTTCGTGATCGACGATTTCAAGCAACTGTTCGATGTCGCCAATACCGACTTTGCGCCGTTGCTCGCCAGACTCGCCGACGCCCCCGCTTTCGCCGCGGGCGACATCCGCGAAGGCGACCGTGTCGTCACGCGCGGCACCGGCGAAGGCTGGCCCGACGACGCCGACGTCTGACACGCTGTATTCGCCGCGCGGTTCGCGCGCTCAGCGCCACCGCGCAAGACATGAAAAAATGGCGGGACTGACGCGCGCGGCGCGTCGCTCTCCCGAGGCTCATCGATGATCAACACACTCACTTCCGAAGAACGCACCATCCAGCTCGCGAATCTTCCCGGCTGGGCAACGGTCGCCGGGCGCGACGCGATTCAACGTCATCTGGAATTTGCGGATTTCAACGAAGCGTTCGGTTTCATCACGCGCGTGGCGATCAAGGCGCAACAGATGGACCATCATCCCGAGTGGTTCAACGTGTACAACAAGGTGGAGATCACCCTGTCCACGCACGAGGCCAACGGACTGACCGTACGGGATATCGAGCTGGCCGGTTTTATCGAATCGATCGCGGGCGGCACGCGCGAAACCTGAGCGGGAACACGCTGCTCAGGCCCACTGAAAGGGCTTTGCAGGCAAGAGGCGGCCCAATCCTTCATTTCTACAGGCCGTTCTTAAGGCGAACGTAAGTTTCCCAGGCCTGGCGTGCATTTGGCTCCAAACCTTCCCGCGTCAGCACGGTCTGACGCTGTACAATCATCTGCGCGTATGGCTTGGAGAGCGCACTTGCCTCCTTGCATAGCACGAGTTCGTCGCCGCTCGACGGTGAGCGGGCGCGCCAGAAGTTGATCGCGGCTTCCAGTTCGTGAATCGTGATGTCGGACATGACTTTCGTGGTCGCTCCGGGGCCGCGCTGACGTAGCCCGATCATCGCGGCGCGCACCTGTGCAACATCGGGCGAGGCGAACCGCGTGCCCCACTGCCTAACTTATTGTACTTGAGCGAATTCCATGCGACTCCTTCTGATCGAAGATGACCGCCCTATCGCACGCGGCATCCAAAGCAGCCTCGAACAAGCCGGCTTCACGGTCGACATGGTCCACGACGGCATTTTCGCCGAGCAGGCTCTCACGCAAAACCGCCACGAACTCGTGATCCTCGATCTGGGCTTGCCCGGCATCGACGGCATGACCTTGCTGTCGCGTTTCCGTCAGAGCAACCGCCACACGCCGGTCATCATCCTGACCGCGCGCGACGAACTGAACGACCGTGTCCAAGGCCTGAATTCCGGCGCCGACGACTACATGCTGAAGCCGTTCGAACCCGCTGAACTCGAAGCGCGTATCCGTGCCGTGATGCGCCGCAGCGGGCCGCATGGCGACATGCCGCGTCCGGAAGTATCGCTGGGTGGCGTACGTCTGTCGGGCGTCGATCGCCGCATCTTCAACGACGACAAACCGCTCGAACTGTCGCCGCGTGAATTCGCGGTGCTCGAAATGCTGCTGCTGCGTCATGGCCGCGTGGTCAGCAAGGCGCAACTGCAAGATCACCTGACGCACTTCGGCGGCGACCTCGGCGATACCGCAATCGAAGTCTACGTTCACCGCGTCCGTAAAAAGCTCGAAGCGTGCCGCGTCGAGATCGTGACGGTGCGTGGTTTCGGCTATCTGTTGCAGGAAATCCGCCAGGCCGCATAATTGGACCCATCGGTCCCATTTTTTCCGACCTGACGGCGCTGGGGCCGGCGTTTGCGCATCCTTCACGGATCCGCACCGCCGGCCCCAGCTATTTGCGGCGCGATTCGCCGCTCGTAATTCTTATCGCGCGCCTGTCGCGTCCGGCCATGCCCCAAACGGTCGCCACCAGCCTGCGTCGCTCGTTGCTGCGTCGCCTCGCTGCTCCCCTTTCCCTGCTCGCGCTGATGAGCGGCCTGATCGCCTATTGGCTCGCGTGGCAATACACGCAGCACGTCGTCGACCGTTCGCTGGCCGATCTGGCCACCGCGATCTCCAAGCAGATCCAGATCGCCGGTCCCGATGCGAACGTCACCGTGCCGCCGCTCGCGCAAGCCATGTTCTCCGACCCCGTCGAACATCTGGTCTACCGGATCAGCAATGGCGAAACCGAAATCGCCGGCGACCCGAAGCTGCCGCTGCGCGGTACCAGCGTCCGGCGCATGCACTACGCGTACGTATTCGAAACCGAACACGAAGGCGTGGCGGTGCGCGTCGCGCAGGTCCGCGTCGATCAGCCCACCGGCAACCCGATCGTCGTCGAAGTCGGCCAGCCGGTTCGGCACCGGTTCCGGATCGCCGCCGAATTCCTGGTCGCGATCATGATGCCGTTGCTGCTGCTGTTGCTGGCCGGCTGGGTCATCGTGTGGCGCGTGGTCAACCAGCAGTTGAATCCGCTCACCGACCTCGCGGATTCGTTGAACCGGCAAACCCACACGTCGCTGGAGCCGGTGGACGAGACGTTCGTGCCGGTCGAAATCCGGCCGCTGACGGGCGCGTTGAATGCGTTGCTGGGTCGTCTGAAAACCGCACTCGATGGTCAGCGCAAATTTATCGCAGACGCCGCGCACCAGTTGCGCACGCCGCTGACCGCAGTGAAGTTGCACGCGGAGCAAGCCCTCGTCTCGCGCGATCCACAGCAAACGCTCGCGGCCGTCCGCGAATTGCGCGCAGCCGCCGATCGCGCGGTGCGTCTGTCGAACCAGTTGCTGTCGTTGGCGCGGGCGGAACCTGGCGAACAGGCCGCGCGTTTCGTCGATGTGGATATGGCGGCGCTGGCTTTCGAAACCGGTGCGGAATGGGTGCCGCGCGCGCTCGCCGTGCACGTCGATCTCGGCTTCCAGCGTCTCGACGATCCCGCCAACGATCATCCGTTGACCGCGCGCGGCAATCCGGTGCTGCTGCACGAAGTGATCGCCAATCTGCTCGACAACGCGTTGAAGTACGTGCCGCCGTCGCGGCTCGATGGCGGACGCATTACCGTGACCGTTTCGAAAGCCGTCATCGACGAGATCCCGAACGCGGAAATCATCGTCGAAGATAACGGCCCGGGCGTTCCGGAGTCGCAGCAGCTCGAACTGTTCAAGCGCTTCTTCCGTGGCGACGGTCAGAGCGACGGCGGCGTCGATAGCGGCGCGGGCCTGGGTCTCGCGATCGTCCACGACATCATGGTGCTGCATCGCGGCAGCGTGCATTACGAAAACGCGCCCGAAGGCGGCGCACGTTTCATCGTGCGTATTCCGCTGTCCAACGCGCAGACGCCGCGCGCGAACCGCGACGTGCGCGATCTGCGTGATTCGCGTGACTTGCGTGAACCGCGCGAGCCGAAGCAGCCTGGCGTGCAGGCAAAAAAATCGGCGCAAGATGCGCCGATCGATATGTAAGCCAAGGTATTGTCGCCGGGCCGTCCCGACTCAGGAACGGTCCGCGCAACACGTCATTTGTTTTTCGCTTTCCTGGCCGATTTTTTGGCCGATTTCCCCGCCTTTTCCGCCTTGGCCTGTCCGGACTTTTTCTCGGGCGGCGCCAGCATCGTGCCGCGACACTTTCGCGCGCCACACCGGCATTCGTACTCTTTCTTCAGCTTCTTCGTCTGACGCGCATCGATGACAAGGCCGTAGTCGTAAAACAGCTCCTCGCCTTCGTCGATATCGCGCAACGCGTGCACGTACACGTGACCGTCGACTTCTTCCGCTTCGCAATTCGGCGCGCACGAGTGGTTGATCCAGCGCGCGCTGTTGCCGTCGATCTTGCCGTCGATCACATGACCGTCATCGAGCGCGAAATAGAACGTGTGATTCGGTTCATCAGGATTGTGAGGATGACGGCGTAACGCTTCCTTCCATGAAATCCGTTCGCCTTTGTATTCGATCAGGCGTTTGCCGGCAGCAATCGCTTCGACAGCAAACACGCCCTTGCCGTGCACGCCCGAACGGCGCACGACGATCCTGCGTGAACTCATTGACTGAATCCTTAAGAAGAACGGAAAAGAACCCGAAGACCCTGAACGACTTTGCCGCGCACATAGCAAACGCGGCGCCTTGCGGGCGCCGCGTGGGCTGCGACGCGGGTGCGCCACACATCCGGCATCGTACACGGTAGCGATGCGTTCGTTCAACCGTCAGGACGCATCGCCGCACTCATCCGTGCGGGGTTCCGTTCAACGCTGACCGAACGAAATATCGCCGAACAATGCCTTCTGTTCGCGCGGCTGCGAACGCCAGTATTGCGGCGGCGCTTCGACGGTTGCGCCGAGTTGCGCAGCCGCGTGCCACGGCCAGCGCGGGTTGTACAACAGCGCGCGGGCGAGCGCGATCAGATCGGCGTCGCCCGCTTCGATCAGTTGTTCCGCGTGCAGCGGATCGGTGATCAGACCGACCGCGATCGTGGTCAGTCCGGTAGCCGCTTTGACCGCGCGCGCGAACGGCACCTGATAGCCCGGTTCGAGCGGAATCTTCTGCAACGGCGACACGCCACCCGACGACACATCGATCCAGTCGCAACCGCGCTTTTTCAACTCGCCCGCGAACACCAGCGTGTCGTCGAGGGTCCAGCCGCCATCGACCCAATCGGTTGCGGACACGCGCACGCCGACCGGTTTGTCGGCGGGAAACGCGGCACGCACGATGTCGAAGATTTCGAGCGGAAAGCGCATCCGGTTTTCGATCGAGCCGCCGTATTCGTCGGTGCGCTGATTGGCGATCGGCGACAGGAACTGATGCAGCAGATAACCGTGCGCGCAATGCACTTCGAGTGCGTCGATGCCGAGTCGCGCCGCGCGTCGCGCCGACGCCGCGAACGCCTCGCGAATCCGGTTGAGGCCCGGCGTATCGAGCGCGAGCGGCGGCTCTTCACCGGCCTTGTGCGGCGCCGCCGACGGCGCATGCGGCAACCACCCGCCCGCCGACACCGGAATCAGCTGACCGCCTTCCCACGGCGCCTGGCTCGACGCCTTGCGACCCGCGTGCGACAACTGCATCGCGACACGAATATGCGAATGCTTGCGGATCGCGGCGAGCACCGGCACCAGCGCTTCTTCCGTGGCGTCGTCCCACAGACCGAGATCGCCCGGTGTGATGCGGCCGTCAGGTTCGACAGCGGTTGCCTCGATGCACAGCAGGCCGGCGCCCGACAACGCGAGGCCGCCGAGATGGATCATGTGCCATGCGGTCGCTTCGCCGCGCTCGGCCGAATACTGGCACATCGGCGAGACAACGATACGGTTTGGAAGCGTCACGCTGCGCAGCGTGAGCGGAGAAAATAGCGCGCTCATGGGTCTCGCCCTGGATGACGGAAAGAGCGAACGAGGATAGCACCGGGCCCGAAATGATGCTGGTAGCGCGCGCCACGCAGACGGCGCGGCACACGTTTTAATCGACGATTGTCAGCGGGTGTCGACGTGATCGAGCCATTCGCCGAATGCTGCACGTGCACAGGTTTCGAGCGACGGCGCCAGGCGTGCGGTATCGGCGCGCAATGCGCAAATATCGACACCGTGTTCGTCGAGTTCGGCAGCGTTCGCGATCAGCCACGGTTCGAAGCGATCGGCGCGAATCTCCGGATGACATTGCACGCCGAGCACGTGCGCGCCCCACGAAAACGCCTGGTTTTCGCAAGTGGGCGTGGCGGCCAGATGCGTCGCGCCGGGCGGCAGATCGAAGGTATCGCCGTGCCAGTGC
The DNA here is from genome assembly GCF_028283785.1 of Paraburkholderia sp. Lineage (GTDB taxonomy): Bacteria > Pseudomonadota > Gammaproteobacteria > Burkholderiales > Burkholderiaceae > Paraburkholderia. The sequence goes on from NZ_JAPWKB010000012.1 coordinate 241,234, forward strand.
AGCATCGACGTATTCGCGCCGTCGAGATGGTGCAACGGCGATGCGCGTCCGGCGTCGGTCAACGTGAGCGGCGACCAGCCGAGTTCCGTCTGCTTCGCGCGATACACGCGCGCGCCGAGCACGCGCGCGATCAACTGCGCGCCGAGGCAGATGCCGAGCGTCGGCAAGCCCGTGGCGATGCGTTTTTCGATCAGCGAAAGTAATGGCGCGAGCGTCGGATAACGGGCGTCGTCAGTCGCGGAAATCGGACCGCCGAGCACCACCATCAACGAGGCGGCAGCTGGGTCCGGCGCATCGACGCGGCCAAGCCCGACGTCGAGATAACGAACCAGTTGCCCGCGGTCACCGAGCACGCGTTCGAGACTGCCCAGATCTTCGAAGTGCACATGACGAATGGCCAGAACTTCGCGATTCATCGGCAGGCCCCGCAAATTGACACGCAGATTGACGGACAGGCGGCATCCCGTGCATTCGACAACCGGAATTCGACGCGCTGGACAGCCGGACGTCGGGCACCGAAATTCGGGCGCGACCGGCTTGCAGTGTAGCGGAACGTCGTCGACCGCGCGCAATACGCAGCCGACGACCGATCAACGCTGTAGACCCCTTCCTGATGCTTATTGCGCGAACACTTTCCAGACTTTCTTCTGCGTCGCGATGTCGGCCGTTTCGTGGACCGAGCAATCGAGGCGCACGTCGGTGTCCGCCATCTTCAGTTCGAGCAGCGCGCAGTGATGCGGCGTCTTTTTCGGATTCTTGCTCGGCTGGAAATGCGTGCAGGTCAGACACATCCGGTGCGGCGGAATCTGCTCTTGTGTTTCCAGCTGACGGATGGTCTTCAGCAGCGTGCGATAAAACGCCGATTGCTCGTCGTTCGGCAACGTGCCGACGGCCTTCGCGAGAAAATCAGGCCACGTGGCAGCGCGCTTTGCGGCGGTGCGGCCACGTGCGGTCAGACGAACCGCCAGTGCGCGACCATCGTCGAGTGCGCGACGCTTTTCGACCAGACCCTTGCCTTCGAGCGTGCTGACGGCATCGCTGGTGGTGGCTGCGGTGAGCGCCGTTTCGCGAGCAATTTCGCCCAGACGCATCGGGCCTTTGCGTTGCATCAGCAGCACGAGAATTTCGCCCTGCGTCGGCGTCAGGCCTGCGCCCTCCGCCCATTCCCATGCCTGGCTGCGCATTGCAGTACTCAGCCGCAACAGGCTGTGGGTAACTCGCCCGGTTGCCTGCTCTCCGTAAACGCCTTCGCTCATAATCTTTCGTTGGTTATTGACAGCTCGCGCTGCCTAGCCGGCCGTTCAGCGCCAATACGCCGCCGACCTTGTGGGGGAGCCAGTTCCATCGTGTGGAAAAGGCCAGTTCTACTCTCACGACAATTGATCGTCTTGCATGCAAACATACGCATGCGGCCATTCAAACGCCTTGCAACAGCCGGCATGCGCGCTGACTCAACGCATTGCCGGTGCGCCCTCGCCAAGGCGTGCAGCGACGAAAACCGACATTCTATGCGAGAGCGGGAAATCGTACAGCTTAGTTATCCCATTCAAGCTGTGGATAACCGGTGCAAAACTGGGTGAATTGAAGTGCTGTCCATTCTTTACGCCGGTTTGTAGCGATTCGTGCAGCCCGTTCGAGGTTCACGGCAACGCGCGTCGAAGCGCCGTCAATCCCCAGCCTTATGGTTTTCCTAGCACTTTGACTTTGCAAGGAATTATTCAGTTGTCCACAGGCGCATGCAACGCGCGATGCAGACCGCTATCCGTGTATACGTAATCTTTTGAAAAGAATTAAGGGCTACGAGCGAGAAAAAGAAAGATAAAAAAAACCCGCACAAGGCGGGTTGTTTCGACGCAGGTGATGCAAAACGCATGTGACGCCTATTTTTTGGGCAATCGTTCTCAATGCAGTGCGCTTGAGCAGGCTAAGCGCGCCGACGTCATGCGCGCCATTGCAGGCATTGCTGACGGACGGCTTCGTGCAGCGACTTTTCCTGATCGACGACACCGCGCAACCATGTCGCGTCGTTGACCTGACTACGCGCGATCGCGCCGATCTCCGCGAGCGCCTGACCCGATCCCAACGCGTCCGCGTGCGGCGCAATCCGGTCGAGCGTTTCGAGAATGTCTTCCGAAATGGTTTTGCGTTCGCCCGATTGGGGATCGATACACGTCCCGGCGAGGCCGAAACGGCACGCTTCGAAACGGTTGAACGTGTAGACGAGGTAATCGTCTTCTTTTGGCATCAGCGGTTTGTCGAGCAGCAGATGGCGAGCGAGCGTCTGGATGTAACACGCAATCGCGGCCGCGCGATCCACCGACAGCGGCGTATCCATCACGCGCACTTCGATCGTGCCGAAACCCGGCTTCGGACGGATGTCCCAGTAAAAATCTTTCATGCTGTTGACCACGCCCGTGTGAACCATCTTCGAAAAATATTCTTCGAAGCTGTCCCACGTCAAAACGAACGGCGCGCGTCCCGACAACGGAAAAGCAAACACCGAATTCAAACGCGCCGAATGAAAACCGGTATCGACGCCCTGCACGAACGGCGACGACGCCGACAACGCGATGAAGTGCGGAATGAAGCGCGACATCGAGTGCAGCAAAAACAGCGCGCTGTCCGAATCCGGACAACCGATGTGAACGTGCTGCCCGAACACCGTGAACTGCTTCGCGAGATAGCCGTACAACTCGGACAGATACTGAAAACGCGGCGTATCGACGATCTGCCGTTCGCTCCATTGCTGAAACGCGTGCGTGCCGCCGCCGCACAAGCCCACGTTAAGACGATCGGCGGCAGCGACCAGCGTGTCGCGGATCGCGCGAAGATCCGTGACGGCCTGCTCGTGCGTCGTGCAGATGCCAGTGGACAACTCGATCATGCTTTCGGTGATTTCCGGCGTGATATTGCCTGGAATCTCCTGGTCCTTGATCAACCGCATGAGATCGCTGCCGGCTTTGGTCAGATCGTAATCGTGTGTGTTGACGATCTGCATTTCGAGTTCGACGCCGAATGTGAACGGCTTCGAATCGATGAAGGGTTCGAGCGACATGGTGTCCCCTGATCGGTGTCGAGTCAGCGACGGGCATCGTGCGAAATTCGCCCAGCCGCTGCATCGATCGAAAATTAGCTGCGAAAGCTGCGCGACACTCGCCGCGCAAGCCCTGAAAAACCGTGCGCAATCTTTGCGCCGCTACGGGCACTGACGCCCAATCATTCCTCGCGACGCTCGCCGACCAGCGCAAGACTGCGATACACGAGCCACGGTCCGAGAATCTGCAACACGACAATCGAACACATCACGACCGCGCGCAGCATCGGATCGAAATTCGGATACAGCTCATAGGTATCGTCGACCAGTAACCACGCGAGCGCGGACATCGGCGATAACGATAAACCCAGCGCGACACCCTGCTTCCAGTCGAGTCCGCTCGGTTTTGCAAATGCCATCACGCCGACCAGCTTGCCGATAAAACGCGCGACGATCAGCCCGAGCGCGACGACGCCGCCCAAAGCAATGTCTTTCCATTCGAACGACGTCAGCGTCAGCACGAACAGAATCACCGTCAGCAACCAGCCGGCCGTGCCGAAATGCTGCGGCCACAACTGCGGCCGCGCTTCCAGATTTTTCACGATGATGCCGGCGGCAAGCAGGCTGAGAATCGTCGACAGCTTCAACAGATGCGCAACCGCGACCGCCAGCATCACGAGACCGAACAGCGCGACGAACGAATGCTCGTCGGCCATGTTCATCCGGCGGTAGAAAAACGTGCAGGCCCGCGCGAGTCCATAGGCGAGCACCAGCGACCCGATCAGCAGATACAAAGGTTGCAGGATCGTCGCGAATACGTTGCCGTACACCTCTTGATGCAACCAGCTCGACACCAGTTTTTCGATCACCACCGCGTACATGCTGTTCAGCGCGGTCAAGGTCATCAGACGTTGCGTGACCTGGCCTTCGGCGCGCAGTTCGGTCTTGAGCTGGATCACCATCGCGGGCGAGGTCGCCATCGCGATTGCGGCGAGCACCATCGCGACCATCAACGACACGTTCAGGAACAGGCACACGCCGAGCACCAGCGCGAATGTCAGCGTCGATTCAGCGAGGCTCGACAGAATCAACCACGGATTACGACGGATCCAGCGCAAATCGAGCCGGCTTCCGAGTTCGAACAGCAACAGACCGAGCGCGACGTCGAGCAACGGACGCGCGGCATCGGCCGATTGCGCGTCGATCACGCCGAAACCCGCCGATCCGGCAATCAGCCCGATCACTGCATAACCGGAAATACGTGGCAACCGCCACGCCCGATAACACAACTCGCCACATAAACCCGCAGCCAGCAGCGCGAGGCCGGCCCAGAAAATCGCATCGGGCGTGAGCGGCCACGCAGGAAAAAACGAAAACGCCGACTTCATCGTGATGGGTTCTCCTTAGCAGCAACCGTCAGACGACGTGAACCGGCCAACCAGCCGGCGAGGCTCAACCAGAAGCGCAAGGGATCGTCGGGATCGCTTCGCGCCGACCGGCGTTGCAAGTGTCAATGATCGGGTGAAGACGGAACGCGCGCCGCGTAGTGCAAGCGACGACGCCGTATGTGCTGCCGCAGCAAAGCTGCGCGGCACGAATGAAAAGAACGCCGTCGACCTGTGAGTCAGATTCTGTTGGAGCGGCACCGTTCCGTTGATGCGTCGGACGCTTGATGCGAGGCCCGACGCGGAAAGAACGGCGATTGTGCCATAGCTTTTTAACACGGGACGTAAAACACACGATCACGCCGGTAAAGCGGTAAAAAACGGTACTAACTTCGGATTGGGCGGAAAAATCGTCCGTTTGACCGTGCGTTGGCCCACGTCCGGATGGGTCGCAAGAGTGCGATGAGATCGCTGCAATCCCCGAGCCAGTAGGCGCGTGCCGGTTTTACGCGGTTTGCGTGACGCGCCTGGGACATTCGACGTGTTGGGAATCTAGAGCGTAGCGACAACGTCTACGACTCAGCCAAAGTCCTTCTGCCCGACTTTTTCCCGCTCCGGTGAGTGCGCCACTAGGGTTTACGGATAAGTCGTATATATATGTAGTAGCAGTTAACAAGGCCGCTGCTTTTCTGTGGATAACTCCTGTTTACCGAAACGAATCATCGGTTTGCCGAACGCACAACTGGATGCGTTTTATGTGGGATCCGGTCCAGGAAAAAAGAATAACTTTCCGCCGATTTGGCGCGGCGCAAAGTTACCCCGTTTACGTCCACATCGCATCCACACGAGTTGCGCACGTAAACAAACGGGTTATCCACAACCAGGTGTGGATAACCCGTCTATCTTGAGCGTTGGAATTTTCAGGCCGCGGTGCCGCGTCGCAGCGCGTGCAGCAGAAAGCGTGCGGGATCGAGGTCTTCGACGAGCGGGCGTTCGAGTGGCCACGGCTCGCCTTCGAGCTGCGACGCGATCAGTTCGGCGCCGAGCGCTGCCCAAACGAGTCCACGCGAGCCATACGCGAACGCGCCGTACAAACCCTGTGCGCGCGGCAGATCGAGCGGCCATGCGCCACGCAATGCAACGGCATCGCGAATAGCGGCCGATTCGTCGGCGAGTGCGCCGATCATCGGCAGACGATCGCTTGCGACGCAGCGAAACGCGACGCGTCCGGACAAGCCAGCCGCCCGATCCGCATCGATCGATGTCGCGATCGACGGCCACATCTGCGCGACTCGCGCGAGATTTTCGACGTGACCGGGTGCGCGTTCGCCTGGATCGGGATCGTCGATATCGTAGGTTGCGCCGGTCAGCGTGACACCGTTCGGCAGCGGCACCGCGTAGCCTTCACCGATCACCGGCATCCGCAGCGGCGACACGCTTCCCGATGGCAGCAACGTGAGCTGGCCGCGCACGCTTTGCGTCGGTGCATAGCGAAGTCCGGCGACGCGCGCGGCGTCGTGTGCGTTCGCGAAAATCACGACGGGCGCAGCCGTAATCGCGCGACCGTTCGTGTCGAACACGATCCATTGATCGCCCGAGCGTTCGACCCGCGCGACCTCGACGCCGAAGCGTCGTTCGAGCCGATCGCCCGCCGCCGCGCATTGCGCCGCGCACAGCGACGCCGGATCGATCCAGCCGCCTTGTGGAAACAGCCAGCCGCCGCGCGCGAGCGGCACGTTCGCAAGACGCTGCGCGTCCGCTTGCGAGACGCGCGTCACGTAGTCGGGCGGGTATTCGAATCCGGCGAGCGCGTCGTTCATCGTGCGCGCTTCGTCGTCGGAGGCGCCGATCTGCAAGAGTCCATCGCCGCCGCGTGCGATGAGATGGCCGTCGCGCGTCAACGCATTCCAGCGCTGCAATGCGTACAGGAAACCGGCGCGCGTGATGCGCGAAGCGACGCTGTCGTCACGCGACAGCATCGGATGAAACACGCCTGCGGGATTGCCCGACGCGTCGCGTGCGACCGATGCGTGCCGTTCCAGCGACGTCACCTGCCAGCCGCGCGACGCGAGCCGCTCGATCAGCGCACACCCGGCGAGGCCCGTGCCGATCACCACTGCGTGCCGTTCATTCATGGCCAATGGCGAAGGCGGCTCGTGCCGGCGCACGCGCCATTTCGGCGCGAAGCGTCCGACCAGCATCGCGCGTTTCCAGCCGAAGCCGTCCACTTTCTTGTACTCGAAACCGCTTTGCAGCAACGCGCGTTTGACGTCGCCCGCGCTGGTGTACGTCGAAAAAGTCGCTTCGTCGGCGGCCAGTCGCGCGAGCGATTTGAATACCGGCGGCGTCCACAATTCGGGGTTTTTAGACGGCGAAAAACCGTCGAGATAAAACGCGTCGGCGCGTAGCCAGAGTGTCGGCAGCAGGTCGGTGGCATCGCCGAACAGCAAGGTCAGCGTGACGCGTCCGCCGTCGAATTCGAGCCGATGCGTGCCGGGCACGAGCATCGGCCACGCGTCGGCGAGTTCGACGCCAAGTGCCGCGATCGATGTATCCGCAACCGTCACCGAGTACGCACGACGTAAATCGTCCGGAAAAAAGGGGTGTTTTTCGATCGACACGAAGTGCAGCCGCTCGCAACGCAGCGGATCGGCGCGCCACGCGGCCCATGTCGCCAGAAAATTGATGCCCATGCCGAACCCGGTTTCGAGCACGGTGAAAACGCGTTTGCGTTGCCATCTTTCGGGCAACTGGTTGCCTTGCAAAAACACGTATTCGGCTTGGGCGAGCGCGCCGACCGCGCTGTGATAGATGTCGTTGTGACGCGGCGAGAACGGCGTGCCGTTGTCGCGAAAGGCAAGCGTGGCGGGGATGAGCGGGTCGGTCATGCGTGACGGAAGAAGGCAGTCGCGGGAGAGGACGGCGTGGAATCGCACCGCACGGCATCAAACCGGCCGGCACGCCGACGCGGTGTTCGACGGTGTCGACAGACCGCTTCGGCCACGTCGCCGACAGACACGCCGACGTAAGCCCGAACCGCCGCGTGGATCGCAGCGACGTCGAAAATGCCAATTTCCTTTCGGGTTCGCCGGTTTGAACCGTGCAATTCTTCGAAACCCTTATCCTGATTGGGTTTGCGCTGCGCTATCATAGCAAGCGCCGCGAAGGGAAGCGGCAGCACGGCCGTCCTGCAGTGCGCTGCACGATGCGCTCGCCCGGAGGTGTTCCGGGGCCGTTGCTGCTCGACGGCGCCGTACGCGCACGTATAATCGGCGCGTTCGCGCTGTTCGTGTCAACCTAAACTCAGAAAGGAACCTTAATGAACAAACAGGAACTGATCGACGCCGTCGCAGGTCAGACGGGCGCCAGCAAGGCTCAAACCGGTGAAACGCTGGACACGTTGCTTGAAGTCATCAAGAAGGCAGTCTCGAAGGGCGACGCGGTTCAATTGATCGGCTTCGGCAGCTTCGGTTCGGGCAAGCGCGCAGCACGTACGGGCCGCAACCCGAAGACCGGCGAAACCATCAAGATCCCGGCAGCCAAGACCGTCAAGTTCACGGCTGGCAAGGCGTTCAAGGACGCAGTCAACAAGCGTTAAGCAGCACATTGCCTGATTGTTGACACCCGCCACGGGCGGGTTTTTTTTTTGACCTGCGCATCTCCGGCAGGGCGAGCGGCACCGACGTTGTGCGGCGGATCCACGATCCGCGCGCCACTCGGTGCCGCTTTGTTTTTAGCGCGCTATTTGCAGGCTATTTTCGTTGTTTAGTGCCTGCGCGCCGCGTGTTTAGCATCTCGCATTGATCAATGCTTGTGACCGTGATCGTGACCATGATGATGATGGTCGTGATCGCAGGTGTGGTCGCAATCGTGATCGTGGTGGTGATGGTGCGCGTGCTCGTCGTCGGATTCGAAATCCCACGCGGGGAACGGATCGTTCAGGTGCAGCCACGCATCGCCGCCTTGCGCGAATTCGGCGTCGGTGAGCAGACACGCATCGAGTTTTGCGCGCCATGCGTCGGCGTCGATATCCACGCCGATCATCACCAGTTCCTGCCGACGATCGCCGATGGTCGGATCGTTTTCGTCGCCGAACCAGTCCGTGGCGATTTCCGCGCTCAGTTCGTCATCGCCTTCCGGCCATTCGTCGCGCGGTTGCGCAGCCCACCAGGTACCCGCCGGACTCGGACGACACGCCCCGCCCGCTTGCGACAGTGCGCCCGCAATCTCGCTCCGTGACGCGAGCCAGAAAAAGCCTTTGCTGCGCAATACGCCGGTCCATTCTTCATGCAGCAGCGTCCAGAAACGTTCCGGGTGGAACGGCCGGCGCGCGCGATACACGAAGGTGCTGACGCCGAGTTCGTCCGCATCGAGGCGATGCGCGTGCGCGGCGTGACTGTCCACCAGATCCAGCGATGCGAGCCAACCCGGCGCGCTCGCGGTCGCGTCGAAATCGAAGCGTTGCGTATCGATCACCTCGTCGAGCGGCACCACGCCGAAACGGCTCACCAGTTGCACCGCGCGCGGATTGACGCGCGCCAGGATGCGTTGCAGTTTCGTGAGATCGTCGGCGCTGACCTGGTCGGCCTTGTTGATCGCCAGAACATCGCAAAACTCGATCTGCTCGATCAGCAGTTCAACGACCGTGCGGTCGTCGTCGGCGGTTGCGAGGCCGCGTTCCGACAGCGCGTCGGCGCACGCGCAGTCGCGCAAAAACGCGGACGCATCGACGACCGTGACCATCGTGTCGAGTCGTGCGAGATCGGAAAGCGCGGTTTCGTCGTCTTCGACGAAGGTGAAGGATTCGGCGATCGGCATCGGTTCGACGGCCGCGCCCGACTCGATCACGATCGCATCGACGTCGCCCGCCTGCGCGATGCGACGGACTTCATCGGCGAGGCCGGCGGGATCGGCCGGATTGTCGAGCGCATCGGCGGCGATCACGGCGATGCGCAAATCGCCGCGGTTCGCGAGGATGTGATTGACGAGCGTGGTCTTGCCCGCGCCCACAAAACCGGAGAGCACGGTGACGGGCAGTGGCGGCTGGTTCATCGCAGTACGGATAGGGAGAGGATCGGAAAGCGTGCCTCTGCCCGGATCACGGATGGCGCTCGGGGCGCAGGCAGCACGAAGCCGCATTGTGCATCAAACCACGCGCGGCCTCAGCGCCGGGATCGGCGCAACGTCGGGTTCGACGCCGTGAAACGCGTCAGCGTGCAGCGGGCATCAGGTTCCACTTTCTCAGGATCGCGGCGATCTGCGACGCGTACTGGTCGCGCAACGCCGGCGTCTCCGAATGGTAAGCGCCGACTGCTTTCCAGGTATTACCGTATTTGTTCATTTGCCGGCGCAAATGCCACGCTGCAATGTAGACGTTCTTGCACGGCTCCATCAGCGTGCCGGTGGAAATGCCATATTGCGCGAGTGTCGGCAGATGGATCGAGTTGATTTGCATCACGCCGTAGTCAGTCGATCCATTCGCGTTTTTATGCAGCGCGTCGGGGCGATTATGCGATTCCTGCCACGCGATCGCGCGCAATATCAGCGGGTTGACCTTTTGATATCCGGCCGCCGCATCGAAGCAGTCGGCGCGTGCCGATCCGGCCGCGCACAACGCGATCAGTCCGGCAACGGCAATGACGTAAGCAGGTTTCATCCGTCGCGATGACTCTCAAGATCACTAATCAAAAATGGCTGGGTAAGGATTCGTAATGCGTCCCGCAACGCCTTGCTGCATGCGGTTTTCCGTCTGAAGCCGCCACGGCCGGGCGATTGCCGCGAGTCGGGGAAAACCCCGTTTGCCGCGCTCGCATCCAGTGTCGCAAACCGCTCGTATCATACCGGCAGACTATTGACCGTCAAGTTCGCCAACCGACATAAGCACGCACAAAACCGTGCTACGCGAGCGCCGCAGGTGCAATGTGTTACTGAATGGATTACGCGCATCGGTGAATGGATCGGTAAATTGGAAATGGAGCGTCTGTTTATCAGGCGAGTGTGTCGACGATATGTCGATACTGGCATTTATGTCCGAAAGACAAGGGCATTCGACAGCGGTAACGTGCCGAAGGACGCCGTCGTCCGGTTCCGGCTTTCAAATTCGTAACAGCCGGAAACCGGTATTTAGAGTAATTACACGGGCCCCTTTCGTTTTGTTTCAAAACCGACATGAAAAGCTGTTACTGTTCTTTTTTTTCGGATACAGGGTGGCCGGCAGCCGGGGTGAAACGTGCCCAGGATGCGCCGACGCAGGCCGAGGGGGGCTGCGTTGCCATGCTGTGTCAGATGCGCCAGACAGCCGGCAACTACGATTGTCGGCATAGACATCACACTCCATGAGAAGAAATCGTATGGCATTGCGTCGCGTCGCCACGGCGCTGCTGGTGGCCGGTCTGATCACGACGCAGATCGCGCACGCCCAGGTCACCCTCAACTTTGTCAACGCCGATATCGATCAGGTCGCGAAGGCGATCGGCGCGGCGACCGGCAAGACGATCATCGTCGATCCACGCGTCAAGGGTCAGCTCAATCTCGTTTCGGAAAACGCGGTGCCCGAAGACCAGGCGCTGAAGACATTGCAATCCGCGCTGCGGATGCAGGGTTTCGCGCTGGTTCAGGATCATGGCGTGTTGAAGGTCGTGCCCGAAGCGGATGCGAAGCTGCAGGGCGTGCCCACTTATATCGGCAATGCGCCCACCGCGCGCGGCGATCAGGTCATCACCCAGGTGTTCGAGCTGAAGAACGAATCGGCGAATAACCTGCTGCCGGTGCTGCGTCCGCTGATCTCGCCGAACAACACCGTGGCGGCCTACCCCGCCAACAATACGATCGTCGTGACCGACTACGCGGACAACGTCCGCCGGATCGCGCAGATCATCGCCGGTGTGGATACGGCGGCCGGCCAGCAGGTCGCCGTGATTCCGATGAAGAACGCGAATGCGCTCGACGCCGCGACGCAACTGTCGAAGATGCTCGATCCGGGCGCGATCGGCAGCACCGATGCGACGCTGAAGGTGTCCGTCACCGCCGATCCCCGTACCAACTCGCTGCTGCTGCGCGCGTCGAACGCGGGCCGGCTGAGTGCCGCCAGAACGCTCGCCCGTGAACTCGACGCGCCCACCGCGCAACCGGGCAACATGCACGTGGTCACGCTGCGCAACGCCGACGCCGTACGCCTGGCCAAGACCTTGCGCGGCATGCTCGGCAAGGGGAACGGCGACAGCTCGTCCACCGGCAACAGCAGCAGCGGCAACAACAGCACGAACTCGTTCAACCAGAACGGCAACAGCTCGACCGGTACGTCCGGCATGCCGCCGCTACCGTCGGGTTCGACCAGCGCGTCCGGCAGCAATCCGATGGGCGGCTCGTCGAACGGCGGCAATAACAGCGCGGCCTTCCTCGGCGATAAAGACAACACCAACAGCAGCGAAGACAGCAACTCGGGCGGCGGCATGATCCAGGCCGACGCCGCGACCAATTCGCTGATCATCACCGCGCCGGACCCGGTCTACCGCAACCTGCGCACCGTGATCGACCAGCTCGACGCGCGTCGCGCGCAGGTCTACATCGAGGCGTTGATCGTCGAACTGTCGGCGACCACGTCGGCGAATCTCGGCATTCAATGGCAAGGCGCGCTGCTGTCGAGCAGCGGCAATAACGGCGTGTACGGCGGCTCGAATTTCGCGTCGAACGGCAGTCAGGGCATCGTCAACCTGACGGCGACGGGTGCGGCGATTGCGCAAAATCCGACCACGGCGCTCGCCGCTGCCGGCACGGGTCTGCTGAACAACGGGCTGAATATCGGTTTGCTGCACCAGTTCGGCAACGTATTCGGACTCGGCGGCCTGTTGCAGGCGCTGTCGCAAAACACCGACGCGAACATTCTGTCCACGCCGAACCTGATCACGCTCGACAACGAAGAAGCGAAGATCGTGGTTGGCCAGAACGTGCCGATCGTCACGGGTTCATACGCGACGCCCACGGCAAACACCACCACGTCGGTCAGCGCGTTCAACACGTTCGACCGTCAGGACGTGGGCATCACGTTGCACGTGAAGCCGCAGATCACCGAAGGCGGCGTCCTGAAACTGCAGCTGTATCAGGAAGATTCATCGGTCGATTCGACCACGACCAGCAATCCTGGCGGCGTCACGATCAACAAGCGTTCGATCCAGTCCACCATTCTCGCGGACGATGGCGAAATCGTCGTGCTGGGCGGCCTGATGCAGGATAACTACGCGAACGGCAACAGCAAGGTGCCGCTGCTTGGCGATATCCCGTGGCTCGGGCAGTTGTTCCGCTCGGAAAACAAGTCGCGTACCAAGACCAACCTGATGGTTTTCCTGCGACCGGTGATCGTGCGTGATGCGACAACCAGCAACGAAATCACGATGAATCGCTACGACTACGTACGCGGCCAGACGAACAACTATCAGTCCGACAACCGGCTGATCCGCGACAAGAACGGGCCGATGGTGCCGCCGCCGCCGCCGGGTCCGAGCCAGGGTGTGCCGGCCGCGCAGAATCTGTTCGACCTGAACCGCATCATGGGCCAGATTCAGGGCGGCCAACCGGCCGGTCCGGGTACACCCGGCACGCCGACGGTGCCGTCGAACGCGGTCAACAACGCGCAAGGCGCGACCACCTACACCGCGCCGGGCGTGCAAACCACGCCGGTACCGCAACCGCAATATCAGACGCAGCCGTCGGGCGCCGCACCGGGAGTCCAGCCGTGAGCACCCCGTCTACCGGAAACGGCAGCATGCTGGCCTCAGCGGTCGAGCGCGTCGCGCCGTCGCCGGTGGCCGCGCGTCTCGTGCCGTATGGCTTTGCGCGCAGCGGACAGATTCTGGTCGCGCATCAGCATGCGGATTCGCTCGAAGTGTGGATCAGCGAGCGCACCAGCGACGCTGCGTTGTCGGAAATCGCGCGCAACTTCGGCGCAATTTCAGTGGTGCGTCTGGCCGCCGACGAACTCGCGCTCGCAATCAACCAGGCGTACGCGCGCCAGGACGGTAGCGCTGCGCAAGTGGTCGGCGAAGTGGAAGGTGAAGTCGATCTGTCGCGGCTGATGCAGGATATTCCCGAGGTCGAGGATCTGCTCGAATCGGAAGACGACGCGCCGATCATCCGGATGATCAATGCGCTGCTGACGCAAGCCGCGCGCGAACAGGCGTCGGACATTCATATCGAGCCGTTCGAAACCGCGTCGGTGGTGCGTTTCCGCGTGGACGGCACGTTGCGCGATGTCGTGCGCCCGAAGAAAGCGTTGCACGGCGCGTTGATCTCGCGGATCAAGATCATGGCGCAGCTCGACATCGCCGAAAAACGTCTGCCGCAAGACGGCCGGATCACGTTGCGGGTCGGCGGCCGTCCGGTCGATGTGCGCGTGTCCACGTTGCCGACCGGTCACGGCGAGCGCGCGGTGCTGCGTCTGCTCGAAAAGGATGCGTCGCGGCTGAATCTCGAAGCGCTCGGCATGGCATCCGATACGCGCGACAAGTTCGACCGGCTGATCGGCAAGCCGCACGGCATCGTGCTGGTGACCGGCCCGACCGGTTCGGGCAAGACGACCACGCTGTACGCGTCGATGTCGCGGCTCGAAACACAAACCACCAACATCATGACGGTCGAAGATCCGATCGAATACGACCTGTCGGGCATCGGACAAACCCAGGTCAACGAGCGGATCGGCATGACCTTCGCGCGGGCGCTGCGGTCCATTTTGCGGCAAGACCCGGACGTCATCATGATCGGTGAAATCCGCGACCTCGAAACCGCGCAGATCGCGGTTCAGGCCTCGCTGACGGGTCACCTGGTTCTGGCGACGCTGCACACGAATGACGCTGCGTCGGCCGTCACGCGGCTGACCGATATGGGCGTCGAACCGTATCTGCTCGCGTCGTCGTTGCTCGGCGTGCTCGCGCAGCGTCTGGTGCGCCGCCTGTGTCCGGTGTGCCGCGAGGAGCGCGAGGAGCCGGACGGCACCGTGCGCTGGCATCCGGTGGGTTGCGACCGGTGCGGGCAATCGGGTTATGCGGGACGACGCGGTGTCTACGAATTGCTGCTGATCGACGATGCGATTCGCGCGCAGATTCACCGCAATGCTGCCGACGCCGAGATTCTCACCGCCGGACGCGCGCAAGGTATGCGCACGCTGCGCGAAGACGCGGATCGCTGGCTCGAATCGGGTTTGACGTCGCTCGAAGAAGTGATTCGCGTGACGGGCGGAGCATAAGCGCATGCCGGCATTCCGTTTCGAAGCGATCGATGCGTCGGGCAAAGCGCAAAAAGGCGTGCTCGACGCCGACAGCGCGCGCGGCGCGCGCACGCATCTCCGCACGCAAGGTCTGACGCCACTGGTGGTCGAACCGGCCGCGACGCGCACGCGCGGCGAGCGCAATCAGCGCTTGTCGCTTGGGCGCAGACTGTCGCAACGCGAACAGGCCATCCTGACGCGGCAACTCGCCAGCCTGCTGATCGCGGGCTTGCCGCTCGACGAAGCGCTGGCCGTGCTGACCGAACAATCGGAGCGCGATTACATCCGCGAACTGATGGCGTCGATTCGTGCGGAAGTGCTCGGTGGCCATTCGCTCGCGAATGCGCTGCAACAGCATCCGCGCGACTTCCCGGAAATCTATCGCGCGCTGGTGGCAGCCGGCGAACATACCGGCAAGCTCGGTCTGGTGCTGTCGCGTCTGGCCGATTACATCGAGCAACGCAATGCGCTGAAACAGAAGATCGTGCTCGCGTTCACCTATCCGGCCATCGTCACGCTGATCGCTTTCGGGATCGTCACGTTCCTGCTGAGCTATGTCGTGCCGCAGGTCGTCAACGTGTTTTCCAGCACCAAGCAGCAACTGCCCTTCCTCACCATCATGATGATGGCGCTATCGGGATTCGTGCGGCAATGGTGGTGGGCGACGCTGCTCGCGGTGGTGGTGATCGCGTGGATCGTCCGTTCGATTCTCGCGCAACCCGGGCCGCGTCTGGGCTTCGACCGCTGGCTGCTGACTGCGCCGCTGCTCGGCAAACTCGTGCGCGGCTATAACACCGTGCGTTTTGCCAGCACGCTCGGCATTCTGACGGCGGCCGGCGTGCCGATCCTGCGCGCGTTGCAGGCCGCGAGCGAGACGTTGAGCAACAAGGCGATGCGCGGCAATATCGACGATGCCATCGTGCGGGTTCGCGAAGGCACGTCGTTATCGCGTGCGTTGGGCAATACCAAGACGTTTCCGCCGGTGCTGGTTCACCTGATCCGCTCGGGTGAAGCCACCGGCGATGTCACGACGATGCTGGATCGTGCCGCGGAAGGCGAAGCGCGCGAACTCGAACGTCGCACGATGTTTATGACGAGCCTGCTCGAACCGTTGCTGATTCTGGCGATGGGCGGTGTGGTGCTGGTGATCGTGCTGGCGGTAATGCTGCCGATCATCGAGCTGAACAATCTGGTGCAGTGACGGATGTTGCGCCGCGCGCATCGCGACGCGGCGTCAAGTTACCGGGTCAGCGGGTCAGCGGACGTAGATGGTCGGGCCGGCCGGGTTGGCGGGCAGGAACACTTCGGAATGCACGCCATTGCGATCGATCACGATGGAGCGGGCGCGTACTTCGTAGAGCTTCGCGCCTTGCATCAGCGGACCGCCGAGCGACACCGCGCGCGGCGGCTCGCCACCGGTGCTGACGATGGCCGCCGAGCCTTCACGCAACGACAGGATGCCGAACAGCCTGACGTCCTGATTGACGTTGCGGGTGAGTTGCCCGCCGAACAGCGTCGCGGCCTGATCGACCGAGACCGGCGCGTGGGCGGCGGCAGCCGGCACGGGGTTGCCCGACAGCGCCATGATCGAGACGACCCAGTACGTGAGCGTCGCGCAGAACAACGCAAAAAGCGCGAGCGACAGAAGGCGGATTTGGATAGCGTTCATGCGCAATATTGTACGGACTATTGTGAAAATTGCGTTGGGTTGAAGCCCTTTAAGTGCATGACATTAAAATGACCGATCGGGCGTGGTTCAATCGCGGATTGTGCGAATGAACCGGAACGGCGCGACGCGCCTCCGACCGACATTCCAATCTGAAAAGAGGTAGCAAGCTATGCAAATGTGGACCATCCGCCGTACCGCGATCGCCGGTCAGCGCAGCCGCCGTCAACGCGGTTTCACGCTGATCGAAGTGATGGTCGTGATCGCGATTCTCGGCATTCTGGCCGCGTTGATCGTGCCGAAGATCATGAGCCGTCCGGACGAAGCGCGCCGGGTCGCGGCAAAGCAGGACATCGGCACGGTGATGCAGGCGCTGAAACTGTATCGCCTCGATAACGGCCGTTATCCGACGCAAGAGCAAGGGCTGCGTTCGCTGACCGAAAAGCCGAGCACCGATCCGATCCCGAACAACTGGAAAGACGGCGGTTATCTGGAGCGTCTGCCTAACGATCCGTGGGGCAACGGGTATCAATATCTGAATCCGGGCGTTCATGGCGAGATCGACGTGTTCAGTTACGGCGCGGACGGCAAACCGGGCGGCGAAGGCAACGATGCCGACGTCGGCTCGTGGCAATAGCCGCATCGCATTGAACGCTCATCTGGCCATGCAACCGGCATTGCGACGCGAACGTGGTTTTACGCTGCTGGAAATGCTGGTGGTGTTGATGATCGCGGGCTTGCTGATTTCGCTGGCGTCGTTGACGTTGTCGCGCAATCCGCGCACCGATCTCAACGAAGAAGCGCAGCGGCTCGCGTTGCTGTTCGAATCCGCAGGTGACGAGGCGCAGGTGCGCGCGCGTCCGATCGCATGGCAACCGCTCGAAGGCGGCTTTCGTTTCGATATGCGGACCGACGACGGCTGGCGTCCATTGCGTGACGATCTGCTTGGGCCGCGTCAATGGGAAGGTGGCGTGACGGGCGTGTCGATTGCTTATCCGGGCGCGGACACGCAGGCGAGCCGGATCGTGTTCGGCACCGAGAGCATCGATGCGCCGGTGCAGGTGACGTTGTATTCGTCGGCCGGTCGCGCGACGATCGTCGGAACCGGCAATGGCCGGTACGAGGTGCGCTGAGATGGTTCGACCGGTAGCGGCAACGATCGCCGCACGTACGCGTGCACAGCGCGGTTTCACGATGATCGAAGTGCTGGTCGCGCTGGCGATCATCGCGATTGCGCTGGCGGCGTCGTTGCGCGCGGTGGGAAGTCTGGCGAGCGGCGAAGCCGATCTTCACAACCGGCTGCTGGCCGGCTGGAGCGCGGACAACACGCTGGCGCAACTGCGGCTAGCGCATAGCTGGCCGGATGTGGGCGCGCACAGTTTCGATTGTTCGCAGGGGAATTTGCAATTGATCTGCACGGAGAATGTGACATCGACGCCGAATCCGGTGTTCAGACGGGTCGAGGTTTCGGTGACGATGCCGGGGCGTCGGGGCAATCTCGCGCAGATGGTGACGGTGGTGGCGAATGAAACGAACCGTTCGCTTTAGGCGTCGAGGCGCGTCGGGTGCGCGTGGTTTTACGCTGATCGAATTGCTGGTGGCGATTGCGATCATGGCGGTGATCGCGGTGTTGTCGTGGCGCGGACTGGATCAGATCGTGCGCGGCCGGCAGACCATCACGAACGCGATGGAAGACGAGCGCGTGTTTGCGCAACTGTTCGACCAGATGCGGATCGACGCGCGGCAGGCCGCCTCGGAGGATGAAGTGGGCCAGGCGGCGGTATCGATAGGCGGCAGCATGTTGCAGATTGTGCGCGAGGTGGGCGCACCGGGCAGTGCGCCGCGTTTGCAGGTCGTGCGATACCGGATCGCCGAGGGACGGATCGTGCGGTACGCGTCGCCGTTGCTTGGCAATGTCGGCCAGTTGCGTCGGGCGTTGCGTGGCGGCGAAGGTAGCGACTGGTCGGCGGTACCGTTGATGGGTGGTGTGGGCGCGATCAATGCGCGGTTGTATGTACCGAAGGTTGGGTGGACCACGCAGATGAACGATGTGACATCGGCGATCACCGAAGGGGTGAATAACCTGAAGGTTCCGCAGTTGGGGAATGCGCCGCTGCCGCGCGCGGTGACCGGGCTTGAGGTGAGTGTTGGGGCTAGGTCGTTGGCTAGACCGGTTAGTCGGGTTTTTCTCGTCGGGGAGTGATGATGGGTGGCGAGGGTTTGGTTTTGTTTTTGGGTTGTTGTTGTGGTTGTCCCGGTTTCGCGGTGGTCTGCCTGGATCGTCCCTGTGCGGGACCGCACCTACTTTTCTTTGCTCGCGCAAAGAAAAGTAGGCAAAAGAAAGCGCGTTTACCTCGCGCTTCGTAGCGAGTGGCGTCTAGTAATTTTCCGGGTAGTGGACCGCGCACGTTTGGAGTGGTCGGTCCGTTTTTCCCGGTGGTCCGCGCCCGCACATCCCGCCCGCTGCGCGGCGGTAGCCCAGTTCGAACACCTTTTTGCGTCACCGTATTCGCATGCCATTTCGACGGTTCACGAAGCTTCACATGTGCACAATAAAACGTGCACTCAACCTCCTCGAGGAGGCGGGTCCGTGTGACCGGCGAAGTGATGCGTATCGATTCGGCCAAGCCGAAAGGATCGGGGTGTGCCCGTCGGCCGTCGCGGAGCGAACAGCCGGAACGAATGACTGCCTTGTCACCGAGGCAAACGGTGCGACAACTCAAAACGTGCGCGGACCACTACCCGTTCTGAAAGGACGCCACTCGCTACGAAGTGGTGGTGTAAACGCGCTTTCTTTTGCCTACTTTTCTTTGCGCGAGCAAAGAAAAGTAGGTGCGGTCCCGCACAGGGACGAAGCGAACGTACCGACGCGAAAACAGGCCGCGCACGCAGGCGCGTGCATCGAGCCCGGCGCCCGCAGCAAGCTAAAGCCAAAGCAAAACCAAAACCAAAACCAAAACCGAAGCACCAACCAACAATCCGGCGCAGCCATCATCAGCGCCCTCCTGGTCGTCGCCCTATCGGCGATCCTCGTCTCCGGCATGCTCTGGCGCCAGCAAGTCCAGATCCGCCGCATCGAAAACCAGCGCCTCATCTCGCAAGCCCAATGGGTCGCGCGAGGCGCGCTCGACTGGACGCGGCTGATCCTCCGCTCGGAAGGCGACACGTCCGCAGGCGTCACCTATCTCGGCGGCGTCTGGGGCGTTCCCATCGCCAAAACGCGTCTGTCCGATTTCCTCGGCCAGATCGGCGAGGTCCGCGCGGATCAAGGCGCGGCGACCTATCTGTCCGGTTCGATCGAAGACGCTCAAGCGAAATTCAACCTCCGGAACCTGGTGTCGAGCCCGGCGCCCGGCCTGCTGCAACTGAACGTCGAACAGATCGAAGCGTTCCAGCGCCTGCTCGCCCTGCTCGGCCTCAACGGACAACTCGCGAAAAACACCGCGGTCCAGATGCGCAACAGCCTCGCGCAATCGGCCAGGCGCTTCCAGCAACAAACTTCCACCACCGGCGCGACCACGACGCCGCAACTTCAAGGCGGCGCCACCGGCGGCAGCAATTTCACGGATAAACCCGGCCTCGAAGACAGCGACGACGACGCCGCCGTCGCGCCGCTGCAAATGATCAGCGTCGATTCCCTGCTCGATGTGCCCGGCTTCAGCGCCGACATGGTCGCGCGGCTTCGCCCGTTCGTCACGGTGCTGCCCACCACGACCGCGCTCAACATGAATACGGCACCGGCGGAAGTCATCGCGGCTGTCGTGCCGGGGATGAACCTGTCGGCCGCGCAGGCGTTCGCCGCGCGCCGCGAAACGGTGTTCTTCCACAATGCCAGCGACGTGCTGCTCGCATTGCGCGGCACGGGTCTCCAGCAGATCTCGATCGATACCAGTCAACTCGACGTCAACACGAGCTATTTCGTCATCCACGGACGCGTCGATCACGAACGCGCGGAAGTGGACCGCACCACCCTCGTCTATCGCGATGCGCTGACTCACACGACACGCATCGTGCGGGTCCAGGACCAACTATGAATAACGAATTTCCCGGAGAGAGGGGCCTTTGAGCACGCTGATCGTTCTATTGCCGCCGCGTGACCCGGCGGTGCCGTCGCAGGAATGGCAACTGCCGGAGTTGCCGTTCGTGCTGCTCGACAAATCCGGCCGCACCCAACGCGCCGGCCGCTCGGCGCTCGCGCTGCTGCCGCGCGCGTCGTCGACGGTGCTGATGCTGGCCGCCCGCGACCTGCTGATGATGCCGGCCACTTTGCCACCGCTGAAGGGGCCGCGTCTGCGTCAGGCGTTGCCCAATGTCGTCGAGGATCAACTGATCCAGGATCCGCAGACCTGCCACATCGCAGTCGATCCGCAAGCACTCGACGGCGGTCGCCGTCTGCTCGCGATCGTCGATCGCGGCTGGTTCCGCTTCATCTGCGAAGCGTTCGCCGCAGCCGGACACCGCGCGCTGCGTGCGGTGCCGGTCACGCGCTGTCTGCCGCCGCCATCGCCGGCCGCGATGGAAAGCCTGGCAACTGTTGCAGAAGAAGCCGCCGCGCTGGTGTCTGCCGGCAGCGCTGGAGCGTCGAGTGCCGCGCCGGTCAACTCGAAAAAGACCGCGTCGAAAGCACCGCAGACGCCCGGCGCGAGCGCGCCGGTTCCGGTGGTGGCGGCGCTGCTCGGGACGGTCACGCCGACTGCGCCCGGCTTGCTGCTCGATGCGGCGGTGGAGCGCGCGGCCACGCCGCGCGTCGAACTCGCCGTCGTGCGTGGCGCGCAAGGCGAAGGGTTCGCGGTGCCGGCCAACGCGGTCGAAGCGACGCTGACCGCGCTTGCGGGCGCGGCCAATGTCACGCTGTACACGCTCACGGACGTGCCCGGCAGCGAGCCGGGTCTGACGCGCGGCGCACCGGCGGCGCCTGCCGCGCAAGCGTTGCCGTTCGACGCGTTGGCGCGACGCGCGCTCGATTGCCGTTTCGATCTGTGTCAGTTCGAATTCGCGTCGCAACCGTGGCGCCTCGACCGCGCGACCTTGCGCCGTCTGCGCCTGCCGATCGCGCTGCTGGTGGCGTCGCTGGTGGTCGCGATCATCGGCGCGAACGTGCAGTGGTTGATGCTCGCGCGTCAACGCGACGCGATCAGCGCGCAGATGACGGAACTGCTGTTGAACGCGTTCCCGAAAACCACGGTCGTGCTCGACGCGCCCGGCCAGATGTCGCGTCAGTTGCAGCAACTGCGGGTCGCGGCGGGTGAGCTGTCGCCGGACGATTTTCTGTCGCTCGCCGACGGCCTCGCGCGTTCGCTGGGTCCGGTTCCCGTCGATGGAATCGCCGCACTCGATTATCACGACCGGCGTCTGGAGGTGACCTTCAAGCCGCAGATCAAGGTCGATCAAGACCTCGCGCGGCGGCTCGCGCGCAACGGGCTGAACGGCGCGATCGACGCGAATACCGGCAAGTGGACCATCAGGAGCGGACAATGAAATCGGCACTTGCCCAATCGTGGGCTGGATTCTGGGACGGCCGCACCGAGCGCGAGAAAGCGTTGCTGACGTGGGGTGGCGCGGCGGTCGGCGTGGTGGTCGCGTGGTCGGTGTTGTGGGCGCCCGCGCAAGACGGCCGCGCGCGTCTGCGTGAAACGCTGCCGGCGATGCAGCGTCAGCTCGCGCAGATGAGCGCGCAGGCGAACGAGGCGCGCACGCTGTCGGCGGCGGCGCAAAGCGTGGCGCCGACCGGCATTGCGCTGCGCGATGCGTTGACCGCGTCGCTGACGGATCACGGAATGTCGGCGGTGCAGGTTCAGGTGGTCGGCAACGCAGTGCAGATCCAGTTGAAAAACGTGTCGTTTCCCGCGTGGACGCAATGGGCGAACGACGTGCGCCGCCAGTTCAAGGTGCAGGTCGCCGAGGCGCACGCGAGCGCGCTGAAGGACAACGGTCAGGTCGATCTGATCGCGTCGCTGCAACCGTCGACGGTCAAATGACCGCAGCGTGTCTGCGTGCTACGTGCCGCACGCGTCGTCTGACTCAAAAGAATCTGTATCGGGAATTCGCATGAACTTCTGGACGTTGCGCTTGCGTGCCGCCCTGCCCTGGCTCGTCGTCGCGCTGTTGTCGAGCGGCGCCGTGCTGCTCGCGCTGTTGCCCGCGGCGTGGATCACGCCGCAGTTTGCCAAAGCCACGGGCGGTCACGTCAATCTGGTCGATCCGGCCGGCTCGCTGTGGCATGGCTCGGCCACGCTGATGCTGGCCGCCGGTTCCGATACGAGCGCGGCAACCTTGTTGCCGGGACGGATCGAGTGGCATACGGCATTCTGGCCGCTGTTCACCGGTCGTCTGCGGATGAAGATGCTGCAAAGCGAGGCGATGCCCGACCCGATTACCGTCGACGCGACGCCGCGCGGCGCTGTCGTCACGCAAGGCGCGCTGGCGGTGCCGGTGTCGTTGCTGTCGGGGTTGGGCGCGCCATTCAACACGCTTGATCTGCAGGGCGACGTGCGTCTGACCTGGAGCGACTGGCGCAGCTTCAACCAGCAGGCGTTCGGTCAGTTGACGGTGATGCTGAACGACGTCAGTTCGCGGGTATCGATGGTGAAACCGCTCGGGTCGTACCGGTTGGTGTTCCAGGCGCAAGGCGCGGTATCGACGCTCGACCTGTCTACGCAGAAAGGTCCGTTGATGCTCGACGGACACGGCACGGTGACGGCCAGTTCGACGTCGTTCCACGGCTCGGCCAGCAGCACGCCCGAAACCCACGACAATCTCGCGGGCCTGCTGAATCTGCTCGGACGGCCGAGTGGCCCGAATACGGTGCTGCTGAGCTTCGTCCACTGAACGCGACGCCGGACGCCCGGCGCCGTGCTTCAGTTGGCGCGCGGCTGTTGCGGCGCACCGGCCGCCTTCGCAACCGGCACGGCCGAAGCGGGCATAGCCGCCGACGCCGCATCGGGCGCCGCGACGCTGCCGGTTTCCTGATCCATTTGCGACGCGTCCCAGCCGCCGCCGAGTGCCTTCACCAGACCCACCGACGACACCATCCGTTGACCCGCGAGCGCAGACAGTTTTTGCGACGCGGTGAACGCGGTGGTTTGCGCCGTCAGCACGTTGACGTAGTCGACGGTGCCCGCCTTGTACTGATTCGTGACGATAGCCAGCGCCTGATTCGCCGACGCGACCGCCTGCTCCTGCACGACGATTTCCTGTTCGAGAATGCGCTGCGACGCGAGATTGTCTTCGACGTCCTGGAACGCGGCGAGCACCGTCTGACGGTACGTGGCGACGTCCTGGTCGTACGTGGCGCGCGCGGCGTCGGTTTGCGCCTTGCGCAAACCCGCGTCGAAGATCGTGGCGGCGAGTTGCGGTCCGAGGGTCCAGAAACGGGCGGGCGCGGTGAGCCATTGCGAGAACACCGAGCTTTCGAAACCACCCGACGCCGATAGCGTTAGCGTCGGGAAAAACGCGGCAATCGCGACGCCGATCTGTTCGTTCGCTGCCGCTGCCTTGCGCTCTGCCGCGGCGATGTCGGGCCGCCGTTCGAGCAGCGACGACGGCAATTGCGCGGGCACCGTGGGCGGCGTTGCGTCGAGCGGCGCAGCGGCAATCGAGAAAGTTGATGCCGGTTCGCCGACCAGCACGGCGATGGCATGCTCGTCCTGCGCGCGTGCCACGCCGTTATCGATCGCGGACGCTTGCGCCGATTGCAGCTGCGTCTGCGCCTGGATCACGTCCGAGCGCGCGGCGACGCCGGCCGCGTACTGGTTTTGCGTGAGCGTCAACGAGCGCTGATACGCCGCGACGGTGTCGTCCAGCAGCTTTTGCGACGCGTCGAGCGCGCGCAACGAGAAATAGGTTTGCGCGAGCGTGGCTTGCGCCGACAGACGCGCGTTGGCGAGATCGGCGGCGGCGCCCTGCTGCCCCGCTTTCTGCGCGCCGACCGTGCGGCTGACGCTGCCCCACAGATCCGGCTCCCACGTTGCGTCGAGCGCGAGGTTGTAGGTGTTGTTGATGCCGCTGCGGCTGGTAGTGCCCGAGTTGGACGTGACGCTGCCGCTCTTCGAGCGCGTCGCCGAGCCCGATGCGGTCACGATCGGGAAGTACGACGCGCGGGCTTCCGCGACCAGCGCGCGAGCTTGCCGGTAAGCCGCCGCGTATTGCGCGATGGTCTGGTTCGCCGTGTTCAGCTTGTCTTCGAGCGCGTTCAGTTGCGAGTCGTTGTAGATCGTCCACCACGTGCCACGGTCGTGTTGATCGGCGGGTTCGGCGACTTTCCAGCCCGGCGCGGCTTCCTTGTACGACGCGGGCACCGCAGCGTCCGGCCGGTGATAGTCCGGACCGACCGCGCAGGCGGCAAGCAGCGTCGCGAATGCGGCGGCAGTGGCGACGGTCAGGACGCGCGGCGCAACGGCCCGCGCGCGCGAGGTTCGATCAAACGGCATGCAGTGGATTCCTGTCGATTCGACTGACGGGTTCATGGCGGAATGCGGACGGCGCCGGACGGCCGACCCGCGACGTCGCGGACGGTGGCCGCAGCTATCCGGAATGGTAGCGCAGGCCGCGTTCGCCACGATGAAAACACAAGGTTAATGCGGGTCGGGTCGCAGGTGTGTAACCGGCGGTGAGGTATCGGTTACCTGCTGTTACGGCGATGTAAGGCCGACGCGACGGTCGGCCTGGAAAAGAGAGGATGCGGCGTGACTGGAGACGGCAGGACGGCGCGCCGAATGCCGCTTAGTTAAGCGGTTTCGAGCAGGCCTGGCGCGGCTGCTTGTGCTTGCCCGCAGCGGCGCGACACGGCGCTGCGTCGGCGCGCGACTGACAGCCGCCAGCGGATGCCGCACCCGGCTGGTTCGCCGCCGATGCGCCCGCTCCAGCGTTCGACGTCAGACGTGCGGCCGGCACGACCCGCGCCGCACGTGCTTGCCGCCGATGATCGATCCACGCGAAAACCATCACCCCTAGCGACCCGCCCGGCAGCACGAACAACACCGCGTACAGCGCGAGTTTCCACCAGCGATGCGGACCTTGAAAGGTTTGCATTGCGGAACCGGCGATCGAGCGGCTCAGGCCGTGGAGGGTGTTTTTCAGGTACAGCATCGGAGCGTCCTTACGCGCGGCAGAATGCGATGCGCGGCACAGCGGGTCGAAACAAAGTCGCGGCAAACGCGCGTAACTCATTGACTGTCATAATATTGACTATGCAAGTAAATTTCAACATACTTCATACCAACTTTTTTGGCGTTGTTGTTTTTAGGTGTCGATCGGCAGATTTTGTCGGGATTGACATCACTGCTTAGGCAGATAAAATTTCGCCAGCATTTCCGGATTTCAGCGTAACCCCCATCGAGATGACCGACAGCCACTATCAAGCCGACCAGATTCAGCTCGAAACGAGTCTCGGCTATTACCTGTCGAAAGCGCGCAACGTGCTGGTCGAACGAACGGATCGCGCGGTCAAACCGTTGGGGCTGACGTCGCAGCAGATCGGCGTGATCCTGATGCTGTCGAGCGGGCGCGCAAACACGCCGCTCGAGTTGTCGCGTGCAATGTCGTACGACAGCGGATCGATGACGCGGATGCTCGATCGCCTTGAAAAGAAAGGCTTCGTGGTGCGCTCGCGTAGCGATGCGGATCGCCGGATCGTCGAACTCGAACTGACGCCGCAAGGCAAGGACGCGGCGCGGCAACTGCCTGCGCTGGGTGCGACGGTGCTGAACGACCAGCTGCGCGGCTTCTCCGCCGACGACCTCGCCACGTTGATCGGCCTGCTGGGCCGTTTCATCGAAAACGGCCGTCCGGCGGACGGCAGCGACGAAAACGCGGACGCCGTCGGCGGGTGCATCGGCGGTTGCGGGTTCGGCGATCCGGACGACGAAGACTGACGCCGGGACCGGCGCTAAACCTCCAGACGCAGACGTATCCGCCGCGCCCTTCGGGGTGCACTTTGAACATCGAATATCTGTCTGGGCAGAAGGTGCACGAGCATGCAAGCGGCCTTGAAGCGAGGCCAAAATTGCATGCTACGGCAAGTTTTCTGCGCAAATTCGTGAGAACCGACCCATGTCTACAACGACATCCGCCGCGCCGGAGCCGATCGAAGGCCCGTCACCCTCACCCGCTCCCGCCGCCGGACCCGCGCCGCTCAGCGGTGGCGCCCTCGCGCTGCTGACGGTCGGGCTCGCGCTCGGCACGTTCATGGAAGTGCTCGACACGTCGATTGCGAACGTGGCCGTGCCGACCATTTCCGGCAGCCTCGGCGTCGCGACGACGCAAGGCACGTGGGTGATCTCGTCGTACTCGGTCGCATCGGCGATCGCGGTGCCGCTGACCGGCTGGCTCGCGCGCAGGGTCGGCGAGGTCAAGCTGTTCACGGTGTCCGTTTTGCTGTTCACAATTGCGTCGGCAATGTGCGGGCTGGCGCATAACTTCGAATCGCTGATCGGGTTCCGGCTGCTTCAGGGGCTGGTGTCCGGTCCGATGGTGCCGCTGTCGCAGACCATCCTGATGCGCAGCTATCCGCCCGAAAAGCGCGGCCTCGCGCTCGGCCTGTGGGCCATGACGGTGATCGCCGCGCCGATCTTCGGTCCCGTGATGGGCGGCTGGATCACCGATAACTACACGTGGCCGTGGATCTTCTACATCAATCTGCCGGTCGGGCTGTTCTCCGCCGCGTGCGCGTTCCTGTTGCTGCGCGGCCGCGAAACCAAAACCATGAAGGTACCGATCGACGCGATCGGTCTGACCTTGCTGGTGGTCGGCGTCGCGTGTCTGCAGATGGTGCTCGACCTCGGCAAGGACCGCGACTGGTTCAACTCGTCGTTCATCGTCGCGCTGGCGATCATTTCGGTGATCTCGATTGCGTTCCTGCTGGTGTGGGAACTGACGGACGCGCAGCCCATCGTCGATCTGACGCTGTTCAAGGACCGCAATTTCGCGCTCGGCGTGCTGATCATTTCGTTCGGGTTTATGGCGTTCTTCGGCTCGGTGGTGATTTTCCCGCTGTGGTTGCAGACGGTGATGGGCTACACGGCGGGCGCGGCAGGTCTCGCGACCGCGCCGGTCGGCCTACTGGCGCTGGTGCTGTCTCCAATGATCGGCAAGAACATGCATCGTCTGAATCTGCGGATGGTGGCGAGTTTCGCGTTTATCGTGTTCGCGGGCGTGTCGTTCTGGAATTCCACGTTCACGCTCGACGTCGCGTTCAACCAGGTAATCTGGCCGCGACTCGTGCAAGGGATCGGCGTCGCCTGCTTCTTCGTGCCGATGACGACGATCACGTTGTCGAGCGTGTCCGACGAGCGTCTGGCCAGCGCATCCGGGCTGTCGAATTTCTTCCGGACGCTGTCGGGCGCGATCGGCACCGCCGTCAGTTCGACGTTCTGGGAAAACGACGCGATCTATCACCACGCGGTGCTGGCGGAGTCGGTGAGCGCGTATTCGGCGAACACCAGCGCGTATCGCGACGCGATGGCGCAGATCGGCTATGTCGGCCAGCAGGCGACCGTGAAACTGAACAGCGTCGTCACCGATCAGGGTTTCATGCTCGCCACCAACGACTTCTTCCGCGTGTCATGCGTTGCGTTTCTGGTGCTCGCGGTGGTGGTGTGGATCACCAAGCCGCGCAAGGGCGCGGGCCCGTCGATGGGACATTGACGCGTTGCGCGCTGCAACAGCAATCGCTGCGGCAGAAAGTAGAAACAAAAACGGCGCACCTTACGTGCGCCGTTTTCTTATTTGCGAGCTTATTGCGGTGCGGGCTCGACGCCCGGCGCGCTGGTCGATTGCGCGGGCGTCGAATCGGGCAACGGCAAGTGGGCGTCGCCCGATGCCGGCGCGGGACCGGCGCCGCCGTGCGGCGGCGGGCTCTCGGTGCCGCTGCGCACGAACGCCTTGAAGTCCGCGCCCGCCTCCCACGGATTCGGTTTGCAGCCGAGCGAGCTATCGCAATGCGCGGCAAAGCCGATCGTCGCGGTGCCGTCGTTGTTCGGCGCTCGCGTAATCTGGAATGCGAGCGCGCGCTTGCCGCCGTCGGGACCGGCGGTCTGGATCAGCGTGTCGGTATTCGCCTGCAAATCGTAGCGGGAATGACTTTTCACCCACGTTTGCGCGCGCTGCCACCACACGTCGCACTCGCTGCGGTTCGCGCACGTCAGCGGCTTGGTGGCGACCTGCATGACGTCCGGATCGACCTGGCCACGCGTCGAGCATCCTGCGGCGAGCGCACACAGCATGACGCACAGAAGCTTCTTCATCGCGTGATTCCTCCGTCGTAATGCAGGTTGGACCGCAGCGGCGTGAGCACGTTTCAAAACCTGCCCGAAGCTTGATGCAGATCGCGTGCCCGGACGAAAAACGATCAGGTGGGACGGGGCATTGGCGCGATGCCAATAAAAAAGGCAGCGTCGAAACGCTGCCTTTTCACTGCCGATGACGCTGCGCTGCAATGCGAAACGCAACGCACGTCGCGACTTACACGCTGAAGCGGTTCAGCGTATACGCCCGATACGCGGCGACGAACGCATCGAACGAGCCGACTTCGTCGTGTTCGAGTTGCACCTGCTGCGCGAGCGACTGCGCGGCGAGATCGTCGAATGCTTTCGACTCGGCCGGATCGAGCGGACGCGCGCGGAAAAAGTCCGCGTGCGCCTGACTCAGATCGAGCGCGAAATCGAGGAAGCTCTGCTGCTTGTCGCGCATGGTTTGCAACACACGCGCGGACGGCGTCAACGATGCGTCCGCGAGTTTTGCACGCTGTAAGCGTACCGAATCGGCATGCGAGGTGTCGCCGCGCAGCGTATCGAGCACGGCGGCCGCCTTGTCGATTTTCGCCATCAATTCGTTGGCCCAGTCGAGCATGGCGACCGGCTGTCCGTCGCGGGACAGTTCGAGGCCAGGCTTGCGGCCTTCGAGCGTCACGCGACCGAAGTTGCGATTTGCTTCGCAGTACGCGTCGGGCGGCAGCGGTGCGCTGTCGTCGAGCGCGCAGACGAGCAGATACGCATCGAGGAAACGCGCGGCTTCCAGCGAGATGCCGGTCGGCTCGAACGGATCGATATCCATGCAACGCACTTCGACATACTGCACGCCGCGCGAGGCCAGCGCATGCAACGGACGCTCTCCGGGATACGTGACGCGCTTCGGACGGATCGTCGAGTAGAACTCGTTTTCGATCTGCAGCACGTTGGTGTTGATCTGCACCCACTCGCCGTCGCGCTGCGTGCCGATCGCTTCGTACGCCGGATACGGCTGACTGACGGCTTGTGCGAGCGCGTCGAGATAGCCCGGCAACGTGTCGTAGTCGGCATGCAGTTCGGCTTGCGCGGCGGTGTTCGAATAGCCGAGATCGCTCATCCGCAAACTGGTCGCGTACGGGCGATACAACGTGTCGGCGTCGAGCGATTCCAGGTTGTGCGGACGGCCGCGCAAAAAGCGCCGGTCGAGCGCCGGCGACGCGCCGAACAGATACATCAGCAGCCAGCTGGTGCGGCGGAAATTGCGGATCAGCGCGAGATAGCGCTCCGATTGATAATCGACCGCGCCGACCGTGGATTGCTGATCGACGTGCAGCAAACGCCACACTTCTTCGTTCAGCGAATAGTTGTAGTGGATACCCGCGATGCACTGCATCGTGCGGCCATACCGCAGCGACAGCCCGACGCGATACACGTACTTCAGCTTGCCGATATTCGACGAACCGTAACGCGCGATCGGGATGCCTTCATCTTTTTCGGGCAACACGCCTGGCATCGAGTTGTTCCACAGCAGTTCGCCGTCGAGCTTTTCGTAGACGAAGCGATGCAGCGTGTCGAGCTTGTCGAGCGTAATGGACGCGTCGTGTTCCGCGGGCGTGATCAGTTCGATCAGCGCTTCGGAATAGTCGGTGGTCAGCGACGGATGGGTCAGCGCAGATCCGAGCGTGCGAGGATGTTCCGACAGCGCTAGCGCGCCGTCCGGCAGCACGCGCAGACTTTCCTTTTCGATGCCGCGCAGCCCGGTAATCAGCGCATCGCGCTGCGGCCCGGAAGTCAGCACGGACAGGCGGTGCGAAAGCGCGTCGGTCGTGCGGGAGGAGGTCGTGTTTGGCATTGATGCGTGTCAAGCGTTGTCGGCCGCCAGGTGCCGCTTGCAGCCAGGTGAGCATGACTGTGTGCGGTCGACAACGTTCGGCGGAATTTTCGGTAGCGGGCACTTTAACATCTCGCCGTAACGGCTGCTTGACGCGACTTTGGACGCAATTTTCAGACGCTCCCGATCGACCCCGAACCCACGCCGGAACGCCGGTTGCGCTGCTTCGACGGCAGCGTGAGACCGGGTTGCGACCGGCTGCGGATCAGGTCGGTGTCGGTTCACCGGTTTTGATCCGCGCAGCGGACGGTGCGGTTGTCGTGGATGTCGTCGTCGGCCGGGCGGCCGATGTATTCGCCGTGGCGTTGCCAGCTTCGTGCGATGCACCCTGCGCTTCGACCGCCAGCAGCGCTGCCTTGCGCCCCAAGCCCCAGCGATATCCTGCAAGCGCCCCGCTCTTTCCGACGACACGATGACAGGGAATCGCCAACGCAACGGGATTTGTCGCACACGCGCTCGCGACCGCCCTGACCGCGCGAGGCGAACCCACCGCTTCCGCAATGTCCGAATAACTGCGCGTCTCACCGTATGGAATGCGTTGCAACGCGTCCCACACACGCTGTTTGAACGCGGTCGCGGCGATATCGAGGGGCAACTCGACATGCTGACGCGTGCCGTGCAGATACGCATCGATCTGCGCGAGAAATGGCGCGATGTAGCGATCGTCGTCACGCAGATCGGCATTGGCGAACTCGGCGCGCACTTCGTCGGCGAGCACGGCCGCGTCGTCACCGAATGCGATCTTGCACAAGCCTTTGGCGGTGGCCGCGACCAGCACCTGACCGAGCGGCGTCGGCGCGCTTGCGTAGTACACCGTCAGACCCGCGCCCTTCTTCCGGTACGCGGATGGCGCCATGCCCAGTTCCGCCGACGCGCTCTCGTACATTCTCGACGGCGAACCGAAGCCCGCATCGACGGTCGCGCGCGTAACGTCGGCGCCACGCTGCAGCGCATCGCGCAACGATGCGCCACGCCGCGCGGCCTGATACTGACGCGGCGACACACCCACGACGCGCTTGAACAGACGCTGCAAATGAAACGGGCTGACGTGCACGGCATCGCTCAATTGCGCGAGCGTTAGACGCTGCTGCGGATCGGCGTCGAGCGCGGCGCATGCACGTTTGACGATCTCGATCTCGCGCGGCAAACCATCCGGCTGACAACGCTTGCACTCGCGATAACCGGCTGTACGCGCTGAATCTGCGGAAGCGAAAAAATCGACGTTCTCACGACGCGGCAAGCGCGATGCGCACGATGGCCGGCAAAAACACGCCGGTCGTGCGCACGCCGTAGAAGAACGCACCATCGGCGCGTGCATCGCGACCCACGATGGCGTCCCATCGTTCGGAATCGACGGTGAAACTGGCTGCGTTGCTGTTGCCGGAAGCATTGAATTCAGTGCGATACATGATGTGCCCACATAGAGGGTTTCGATGACCCTCAAGGTAATTCGCATCCCGTCACAGTACGCTCCGCTTATTGCTCTGTCATTGCGCATCGCATTCGGCAATCAAACGTCGTTGAGCACGTAATTGCGCACCCCAAAAACCGCTGGAACGCCCGGCCCGTGGGCATCTGCGACAAAGTGACACCCCATCGGGTTTTCCCTTAAAAAGTTATTGCGTCGCACCAACCCAATGTGTATAGTGATTCTTGTCTCCTCCATGTCTCCTCCTGATATGGATTAAGCCCGCTCCCAGTGAGTGGGTTTTTTTTCGTCTATTGCGTTTGAATCACCGCGCATAATCGGCCCGTAAAAAAGCCGACTCTCACGCGCCACGCGCGTCTCCTACACTCCGTCAGAACACGCCTGATTTTGCGCGGAGACCGTATGAAAATTCTGATTCGCGAGATCGATCACGTCGTCATCCGGACGATCGACGTCGATACGCTCACGCGCTTTTACTGCGATGTGCTGAGTTGCACCGTTGAAAAAGAACAGCGCGATCTTGGACTGATCCAGTTACGCGCCGGCCGGTCGTTGATTGATCTGCTGCAAGTGGGCGGCAAACTCGATCGCGCGGAAAGCGGCCCGCCGGGCGCGGGTCGGAACATGGATCATCTGTGTTTGCGCATCGACGGGTTCGATCGCGACGCGCTGGCCGCGCATCTACGGGCGAACGGCGTGCGGATCGGGGAAACGGCGGAGCGTTATGGCGCGGACGGTTATGGACCGTCGCTGTATCTGTTCGATCCGGAGGACAACATGATCGAACTCAAAGGCGACCCGCGCGCGTCGGCTTCGTAGCCTCGAAACGTCGAGACGTTTCACCGCGCATCGGGTCTGCAACGGGAATTACGATTTGGTCGGCGCCTTCAACACCGTCCATTCGATCGGTACCGGATCGGCGTCGGCGCTGCCCAGCCATGCCTGGCCGTCCTGCACCGTGCATTGCAGACGCATCGTGCGCTCCGCGAGACCGCTCAATTCCGATGCGACTTCTTCGCCGAGCGACCATACCGTCACGTTGCGCAATCGTTCGACCTTGTTGCGCACGCCTTGCCACCAGATGTCCGACGTGCGGCCGCCGTACGCGATCACGATCACTTCGTTCGAGCGGCCGCTCGCCTTCGAGATCCGGCGTTCGTCGGGCTGGCCGACTTCGATCCACGTTTCGATCGCGCCGGTCAGATCTTTCTGCCAGAGATCGGGTTCGTCGGCGTCGGACAAGCCCTTGCTGAACTCCAGTCTTTCCTGCGCGAACAGCGCGAATGCGGCGACACGCACCATCATCCGTTCATCGGTTTCGGACGGATGACGCGCGATCGTCAGCGCATGGTCGGCGTAGTAATGCCGATCCATATTGGCAATCTGAATTTCTGCCTTGTAAATCGTCGATTTGAGAGCCATGAAAATCCGGGGACCCGCGCCTGCGGGCCGCACTGAAAAGGGATCGTCAGCGGCACGTTGCCGTCTGTTGTGATGTTTGAACATTGCCTGCTCCTTCACGGTCGGTCGATGCCGCGACGTGAAACGGCGGCTTTGACGATAGCGACGCATTTAGCGTGCCATCGGCGTGAGGAGGCTGGCGCGTGATGATACCGAATATGGCGCGCGCGCACCGGACATGGCTGCGCGTCGTTTAAGGCAGAAGGCCGTCGATGCCGCGCGAAAACCCTGCGGTTTGCGCGGCAGTACGTTTTTACAGCGGGAATGGCGCGCGAGAGGCGCTTTGGGAGAAGCGGTAAACCGGTTCGCAACGTCGATAACGATGCGGCCGCGCAGCGCTACGAATGATTTGAGTTTTAACGTCGCGGGCGCATGCAAAGCCCGCCATTCAACTGGCGGGCATGTTGCCTTCAATGCGATAAAACATCGGCAATAGTGTCGGTTTTAGACCAACAGTTATTGCTTGATAAACCGATCGCTTGTCCAGAGCCCTTGCGTGTCGCTATTTCCCGCATTGACGAACTCGACGTCATGTCCGACGACCCGCAACACTCTGAAATTCGAGTTTTCAGGCGTCGACAGACATTGATAGCCGCTGAAGA
This sequence comes from Paraburkholderia sp., assembly GCF_028283785.1. Lineage (GTDB taxonomy): Bacteria > Pseudomonadota > Gammaproteobacteria > Burkholderiales > Burkholderiaceae > Paraburkholderia. Next base: position 275,184 of record NZ_JAPWKB010000012.1, read on the forward strand.
ATTCCTGCATTTTCTGCTGTTCGCCTGCTTGCGCATGCTGATCGGCAGCGTCGAGTTTATCTTTCGACACGCAACCATAAGCATTTGCTTTTAGTTGAATCATTTGTTCAGGCTTGACCATCGAGTCTTGCGCTTGCGCGACCGAAATGGCGGCCAGGCCAGCAAAGGCAAAGAGAAGCGTAATTGACGTTTTCATGTGATGCCTCCCAGCGGCGATTTACTGAGGTTAGCTATGCGTTTAACTTCACGGTTTTACCCACGCCTTTCAATGTAGAGGACATTGCACGAACGACAAGCACATCTTGTGTGCGCTCGCAACAGCGGCGAATTGCCGCACCCTGGAATCGGCTCGTGTTTCAGCTTAATGCCTGTTTTAAAACCGGTTTTCCCGTTGCAACCGCGTGTCGCGAATAACGGTGAAGGGTTATTGAATAAGCTTGAGCGCGAAGCATGCGCGTAAACACGCATGCGAATTTAAGCGAGTTAATACAACGCAAACGCGATTTGATGCATTGCACACAAATTCATTTTGCTGATTAATCGGCGGCCAACGCGCAATGGGGCGGTTGCAGGACAAGAACGGTGCCTATTGCTGTTGGTGCGCTCGCGAATCCGGATTCGGAAGCGGCTTGCGCTGCGCAAAAGTTCGTGGATAAATCCGGCATCTACTACGGAGACAATGCCCCATGACACTCGCCAACTGGCTACCTTTCGCGATCGCCTCCGCGATCCTCGTTGCGATTCCCGGTCCTACGGTTCTTCTCGTCGTGTCCTACGCGCTCGGTCATGGGCGCCGATACGCGATGGTTACCACGGCCGGCGTCGCGCTCGGCGATCTGACGTCCATGACGTTGTCGATGCTCGGACTCGGCGTGATCCTGGCGGCGTCGGCGGCGATGTTCACTGCGTTGAAATGGGTCGGCGCGGCGTATCTGATCTATCTCGGCATCAAGCTCTGGCGCGCGCCGATCAACACCGGCGACACACCCGCCGCCGACGAAACCCGGACGAGCCGGATTTTCGCGCATGCCTACGCGGTGACGGCGCTCAATCCGAAGAGCATCGTCTTCTTTGTCGCGTTCGTCCCGCAATTCATCGATCCGCATAACGCGCCGGTCTTGCAGATCGTCGTTTTCGAAGCCACCTTCGTGCTGCTCGCGACGGCCAATGCGTTCGGTTATGCGTTGCTGGCGTCGGCGGCACGGCGCGCGGTGCGCAAGCCCGGCGTACAGCGCGCAGTCAACCGGACGGGCGGCGGTCTGCTGATGGCTGCCGGCGTGTTCGCCGCGACGTGGAAGAAAGCGGCAGCTTAAAACTGACCTCGGCCGCCGCGATCTGCGGCAAACGCCCGTAACGCCCGCTCAGCGGCTTGCGGGCGACGGTCGCCCCCGCACGTGGTGCGCAGCCGGACGCGCCGCGCTAACGGCCGGAAAGCAGCTTTTCAAACGCCGTCTACAATGAATTCACGGACCTGGCTGAATTGGGAGGGAGCCGTGATCGAGAATCTGATATTGGGCGCGTTTCTGGTCGTGCCGCTGGTGATAGTCGCTTTCCTGTTCTCGGACGAACTGTGGCAGGAGCATCGCCTGCAACCGCGCCGGGTGCGAGCGCGCCATATCGACTGGCGTCATCCGTTGCGGAGCATTCGCCATCATTGAGCGTCGGCGAATCGGGAATCCGTTTCGTGCGTGTCGCGCATGCGTGGCGACATGGCGGACAACTGTGCGTTTTCCCTGACGTATTCGCCGATCAAACCCCGCGTTTCTGACGTTGCCGTCCTATTGGAGCATATGGTCTTAAAATAGGGCCGCGTTAGAAAGGAGGGTTTGTGCGCAAGTTGATTTCGTTGTTTGTGATCGCGGCCGCCAGTGCGGCCGTTTTGTTGCCTGGGACCGCCGAAGCGCGCGGTCACTCGCGTGTGGTCTGTAAGCGGGTGTGGGTGCATGGCCGGCTGGAGCGTCATTGCCGACGGATTCCGCCGCCGCCTCCGCCGCGGCATCATCAGCATCGGCCGCCGCCACCGCCGCCGCATCGATATTGAAAAAAGCCCCGCGATTACTGCGGGGCTTTTTGTTTGGACGACGCCGGATTAACCGTTAAGTGAACGCCGCGCGAATCCGCTCGGCGAACGCTTCGAGCGTCGGTTGCGGCGCGATTTCACGCGCGTGCATGCGCAAGCTCTGGCCTTCGGTGCACGGAATCACGTGAAAATGGACGTGCGGCACGGTTTGTCCGGCGGCCGCTCCGTTGAACTGGCCGATAAACATTCCGTCCGGTTCGAATGCGGCGTGAACCGCGATCGCGACGCGGCGCGTCAAACGCATCGCTTCGGCCGCCGACGCTTCCGATAACTCGAAAATCTGCGTCGCCGGTTCCTTGGGAATCACGAGGACGTGGCCGTCGGCTTGCGGCATCAGATCCATGATGGCGATCGCGGCGTCGGTTTCCGCGATCTTGATGCACGGCAGTTCGCCGCGCAGGATGCGGGCGAAGGGATTCGAGATGTCGTAGGTCATGATGTCGGTCAAAGTGACGGTGAATTACTTCCCTATGCAGAACCGGCTAAAAATCACGCCAAGCAGATCGTCCGAGCTGAATTCGCCTGTGATCGAGTTCAATTGATCCTGGCCAAGCCGCAATTCTTCGGCGAACAGATCGAGCGCCTGTGAATTCTGATCGGCGTGTTGCGCGGCCATCTGCAAATGCTCGCGTGCTGCGCGAAGCGCGATCAGATGCCGTTCGCGCGCCAGATACACGCTTTCGGCGCCCGCCTGCCAACCGGCGATCCGCAGCAACTCGGCACGCAGCAACGCAATGCCGTCGCCCACTTTCGCCGAGAGTCGCACCTCGCACACATCCGCGCGCTTGCCCGCGTCGAGCGTGCGCACTTCCGGCGCCATCTCCGTCAGATCCGTCTTGTTCATCACTCGGACGACCGGAACGCCTCGTGGGAAACGCGCGGCGATCAAGTCGTCTTCCGCTGTCATCCCGATCCGCGCATCGAGCAGGTGCAATACGACGTCCGCTTTTTCGATCGCGCTCCACGTCCGCGCAATGCCGATCTTCTCGACTTCATCCTCGGTTTCGCGCAAGCCGGCCGTATCGATCACATGCAGCGGAATGCCTTCGATCTGGATCGTCTGCGCGACCTTGTCGCGGGTCGTGCCGGCAATCGGGGTGACGATCGCGAGCTCGGCGCCGGCCAGCGCATTCAGCAATGACGACTTGCCGACATTCGGCTGACCCGCGAGCACGACCGACAACCCCTCGCGCAACAACGCGCCTTGCCGCGCTTCGCCGAGCACTTGCGCGAGACGCTCGCGAATGCGTGTCAGCTTGCCGCGCGCGTCGGCGGCTTCGAGAAAGTCGATTTCCTCTTCGGGGAAATCGAGCGTCGCTTCGACCAGCATCCGCAGCGTGATTACCTCTTCGACCAACGCGTGAATGTCCCGCGAAAACGCACCGTCCAGCGACCGTCCGGCCGAGCGCACGGCCGCCTCCGTGCTGGCTTCGATCAGATCGGCGACCGCTTCGGCTTGTGCCAGATCCAGCTTGTCGTTCAGAAACGCCCGGCGCGTGAACTCGCCGGGTTCGGCAAGCCGCACGCCAAACGGCGCGCCCGCCTCGATGCAGCGCTGCAGCACCAGCTGCAGCACGATCGGGCCGCCATGACCTTGCAGTTCCAGAACGTGCTCGCCGGTGTAGGAATTCGGGCCGGGAAAGTACAGCGCGATGCCGCGATCCAGCGCGTTGCCGTCGGCGTCGAGGAACGGCACGTAACTGGCGTGGCGCGGCACCAGCAGCTGGCCGGTCAGCGCGCGCATCAGCGGTTCGGCGGCGGCGTCGCCCGCGCGGCCAAACGAAACCCGTACGACGCCGATGCCTCCGCGGCCGGGCGCTGTGGCAATGGCGACGATCGGATCGGAATCGGTGGCGAGCATAGGAATCGGCGAAAGAATGGACGGGAATTTCGTCCGACCCGCACGGATTGCGGATCGAACGCGACGCATTGTATCGCGCGCGTCATACGCGCTTCGGCATGCGTTATTGAGAGTTTCTAGGACGATTGGCTATCAGGATAAGACACTTACGGATATATCCTAGGTAAGCTAGGATCAAGAGGACGGCGTTCCGAATTCGTAAATTGCCCCGCGGCTTCACAACTTTGCTACACAAGGCTTTGCGCCTTTGCAAAAAACGAAATACGGCGCCCTCGACTAGATCAATGTTTGAGCTATAAATGCCGACGCTACGCGCAATTTAGCGCGCATGGTTGCCTACCTACGGACATCGCGATTGCACAATCTCGATCATGCCGACAGTCAAAGAAAAACAAGCCTTCTCAGACCGACTCAGGTTCGCGATGAGACAAACGCCCGAGAAACCCAAGGGCGGGACCGCGCTCGCGATGCACTTCAACCTGCGTCACAGGTCGGGTCAACCGGTGTCGCCGCAAACTGCCCATAAATGGTTGAGCGGCCGGACCATTCCAACGCCTGACAAATTGCAAACGCTCGCCGAGTGGTTCGGCGTCGATCTGCACTGGTTGCACTACGGGCCGTCGCCGGGTGTGCCGAGTCGTGGCATACCCAAGCCAGTGGTTCGCGGCGAAAAGTACCAGCCGTCACCTGAAATCATCGAACTCGCTACCAAAATCGATTCGATGTCGCCCCACGACCGTTATCTCTTGCAGGAAATCGTCACGAAGTTCTATGGCGACGATAGCCACAAGTAGCTCACGGGTCAGTCCATCCGGAATGAAAAAAGCCGCCAGGTTTGCACCTGGCGGCTTTTTTTATCGCAGCTTTCGCGAGATGCGCCGGAAGCGCGGCGGCTTCCGGAACGCACCCGACGCTCAGGCGGCTTTTTCTTTCTTCTTCGCGCCCATCATGCGGGTGATGTAGTACTGCTGGGCGATCGACAGCACGTTGTTGACCACGTAGTACAGCACGAGGCCAGCCGGGAAGAAGAAGAACATGACCGAGAACGCCAGCGGCATGAACATCATCATCTTGGCTTGCACTGGGTCCGGCGGCGTCGGGTTCAGACGCGTTTGCAGGAACATCGATACGGCCATCAACACCGGCAGGATGAAGAACGGATCCTGCTGCGACAGATCGTGAATCCAGAGAATCCACGGTGCGCCGCGCATTTCCACCGACGACAGCAATACCCAGTACAGCGAGATGAACACCGGAATCTGGATCACGACCGGCAGACAGCCGCCGAACGGATTGACCTTTTCGGTTTTGTACAGCTCCATCAGTGCGGCGTTCATCTTCTGCGGATCGCCCTTGAAGCGTTCGCGCAGCGCCTGCATCCGCGGCGTGATTTCCTTCATGCGCGCCATCGACTTGTAGCTCGCAGCCGACAGCGGGAAGAACACGGCCTTGATCAGCAGCGTCAGCAGAACGATTGCCCAGCCCCAGTTACCGACATAGCTGTGGATCTTTTCGAGCAGCCAGAACAGCGGCTTTGCGATGATCGTCACGTAACCGTAGTCTTTGACCAGTTCCAGACCCGGCGCGACGCCTTCGAGCATGCGCTCTTCTTCCGGACCCGCGAACAGACGCGCCGAGATATCCACCGATTGTCCCGGTGCGATCGTGCCGGCAGGCTGCTTCACGCCCACACGATACAGCGCCGGATCGATCTTCTCGACGTAGATGTCGCGCTTGGCGCCTTGCTGCGGAATCCATGCCGACGCGAAGTAATGCTGAACCATCGCGATCCAGCCGTTGTCGGCCTGATTCGCGAAGTCTTCCTTGTTCTTGTCGATGTCGCCGAACGTCATCTTCTGGAAGTGATGCTGTTCGGTGTAGACAGCCGGTCCGATGAACGTGTGCGAGAAGCGCGGCGTTTCGACCGGTTCGCTGTCGCGCACGAGTTCCATGTACAGCGTCGGGCTGACCGGCGCGGTGCCGACGTTGACGATCTTCGTGTCGACGCCGATCACGTAGCTGCCGCGCGTGAACGTGTAGGTCTTGACGACCTTCACGCCGCCTTTATCCGGCGATTCGAAGCTGAGCTTGAACGACTTTTCGTCGCCGGTCAGGCCGGTGGGCTGATTCGCGACCGGCGTGAAGACGTCCGTGTGGTTCGGGAAATCGCCGCCGAGCAGGCCCGTGCGCGCCAGATACGTGTGGTTCGCGGTGTGATCGAACAGCGTGATCACGAGGTCCGGCTGCTTGCCGTCGCCTTGCTTGACCAGCGACAGCTTCGACAGCGTACCGCCGCGCGTGTCGATCTCGCCGCTGTAGACGTCAGTGGTGAAGTGAACCAGTTGCGCCTGTGCGGCCGGCGCGACAGCGCCCGGTGCAGCGGCGGTGGTCGCGTTCGTGGCCGGCAGGTCGGCCGGCTGGGTTCCCGGAGTCGTCGTACCCGGCGCTGCGCTACCGACGGTCTGCGTCGGCGTGGCACCCGGGAAGAACATCGACGGGCGTCCGTGGTCGCGCTGCCAGTTGTCGAACAGCAAGACCGCTGACATGAAGAAGATGACCCATAGGACGGTGCGTTTGATATCCATGCGTTGTCTCAGTGTCGATGGAACGGCGCGTCAGCGCTTTTCAGAGGTGGAAGGCGGGACGAGATCGATGCCGCCCGCGGAAAACGGGTGGCAACGGCACAGGCGCCTGGCGGCGAGGTAAGTCCCGCGCGCGGCGCCATGATACTGGATTGCCTCGCGCGCGTAATCCGAACAGGAAGGGTAAAAACGGCACCGGTTGCCGAGCAGGGGGCTCACGGCAACCTTGTAGAAACGCAGTAAAGCGAAAAGTACCGTTTGCATGGCAAGAGCGGTCGGACAGCGCCGCACAGGGTGATTCCGGGCGACGCGCCGTGCGGCATGACCGCACAGGCGTGTCGCGAGCGTTACGCCGCCGGCGGCGGAGCAACGGACGATGCCGCCGACGCGTCGGCCGGCACGGCCTCGCGACGGGCGATTTCGCGCGCGGCTTTATCGAGCAACGCCTCTATTTCGCTGCGACACAGCGCTTTAAGCGGCGGAGACGACGCGCACGGCAACGCTTTCTTGTCGAATTTCGTATGCAGGCGCAGCAACACGTCCCAACCGCCGAAATCCGCGCGACGCAATCTGAATACTTCACGCGCGAGGCGGCGCACCAGATTGCGGGTGACCGCGCGCGGCGCATATTTCTTGCCGATCACGAGGCCGAGGCGCGATTCGTTGCCGGTGGGCCGCGCATACACGACGAAATGTGCAGTGCGTCGCCACGGGCGCAAACGAAAAACGGATGAAAATTCATCCGTTTTCAGCAGCCTTGCGGCTTTGGGGAAGGCAGCTTGCGCTCGCAACGAGACCGGGCCCGTTTGCGGCGCCCCTACCGTTCCCGCTGCAACGCGGGTGTCGGACACGGCGCGCAATCCGCTCGCAGCCTTAGATTGCGAGGCGCTTGCGACCCTTCGCGCGACGTGCGTTGATGACTTTGCGGCCACCAGCAGTCTTCATACGGACGCGGAAACCATGGGTGCGCTTGCGACGGGTAACGGAAGGTTGGTAAGTACGTTTCATGTTGCTCTCACTTTGAGAATTGACCGCGCGAGCATCACATAAAGGAGCGATGTCCGGTGGTTCACGGATTGGTTTTCGCGGAACCCGCTATTTAAACCGGTTTTCCGTTGACCGTCAATAGTTTAGAGCGTGGTCCGATTGACAGCGACAGTCTCGCCGTGATGATCCGTCCCTGTGGATAACTCCCTTGGCCCATCGTTTTGGCGTTAGAATCTCGCCTTAACTCCCGAGAATCCAGCACGCCGCTCCGGCTCGCTTGCCCCGCAAACCCTTGTGGCACAAGCACCCGGAGCCGTTCCGCCTTCCTGCTCAGGGCCTTGTTGCGACAACGCGACAGGGGCAGCGGCGGGGCGCCGTGCGCACCATAACGACAGCACTCGATGAACGAATTCTGGCAACACTGTTCCGCATTGCTGGAGCGTGAGCTGACGCCTCAGCAGTACGTAACGTGGATCAAACCGTTGGCCCCGGTCGCCTTCGACGCCGCTGCGAACACGCTTTCCATCGCCGCGCCGAATCGCTTCAAGCTCGACTGGGTCAAGAGCCAGTTTTCCGGCCGTATTACCGACATGGCCCGCGACTTCTGGCACGCCCCGGTCGACGTCCAGTTCGTGCTCGACCCGAAAGCCGGCATGCGCGCGCCCACTGCGGCGCCGTCGCGGCCAGCCTCTGCGCCCGCGCCGATGGGCGGCAGTCATCACGCTCACCAGCCCCATTCGCAACACGGCGGCATGACCGCCGTCGACGCAGCCGTGCACGCGGTTCAGTCCGCCCAGGTGAATCATGGCGCGCAGGCCATCGCGCGCGCCAATGCCGCTGCGGCCAACGCCGCCGCCCACGCGCAAGCCGCCGCCGACGACCACGCCGACCTCGATCTGCCGAGCCTCGACGCTAACGAAGCTGCCGCCGCCCGTCGCGCGTGGCGTCCGGGCCAAAGCGCGAGCGCGCCGAACGGCAACGGCGAGAACGACTCGATGTACGAGCGCTCGAAGCTGAATCCCGTGCTGACCTTCGACAATTTCGTGACCGGTAAGGCCAACCAGCTGGCCCGCGCCGCGGCCATTCAGGTCGCGGACAATCCGGGCATCTCGTACAACCCGCTGTTTCTGTACGGCGGCGTCGGCCTCGGCAAGACTCACCTGATCCACGCAATCGGCAATCAGTTGCTGATGGACAAGGCGGGCGCGCGCATCCGCTACATTCACGCGGAACAGTACGTGTCCGACGTAGTGAAAGCGTATCAGCGCAAGGCGTTCGACGATTTCAAGCGTTATTACCATTCGCTCGACCTGCTGCTGATCGACGATATCCAGTTCTTTTCGGGCAAGTCGCGCACGCAGGAAGAGTTCTTCTACGCGTTCGAGGCGCTGGTCGCGAACAAGGCGCAGGTCATCATCACGAGCGACACCTATCCGAAGGAAATTTCGGGTATCGACGACCGGCTGATCTCCCGCTTCGATTCCGGCCTGACCGTCGCGATCGAACCGCCGGAACTTGAAATGCGCGTCGCGATCCTGATGCGCAAGGCGCAGTCGGAAGGCGTGAGCCTGAACGAAGACGTCGCGTTCTTCGTCGCGAAGCATTTGCGCTCGAACGTGCGTGAGCTCGAAGGCGCGTTGCGCAAGATTCTCGCGTACTCGAAGTTCCACGGTCGCGAGATCTCGATCGAACTGACCAAAGAAGCGCTGAAAGACCTGCTGACGGTGCAAAACCGGCAGATTTCGGTGGAAAACATCCAGAAAACGGTCGCCGACTTCTACAACATCAAGGTCGCCGACATGTACTCGAAGAAGCGTCCGGCGAATATCGCCCGACCGCGTCAGATTGCGATGTACCTGGCGAAGGAATTGACGCAGAAGAGCTTGCCGGAGATCGGCGAGCTGTTCGGCGGACGCGATCACACGACCGTGCTGCACGCGGTCCGCAAGATCGCCGACGAGCGCAGCAAGGATGCACAGCTGAACCACGAATTGCACGTGCTCGAACAGACGCTGAAGGGTTGATCCCGGCAGCGGTTTTTCGAGCTTGCGCCGGTCACGGATTCTCGCGACGCAGTCGCGGCAAACGCCCGGCACGTGGGCCGCAGCGCGCATTGGCGCGCGCCGTCGCAAAAAGCGCTCTGTTTATTTCGTGAGTCGCCCCCATTTTAGTGGAGCGGTTCTGTTTTCAGGCACAATACAGGTTTAACGCCCGGTGGCCGCAGGCGGGTTTTGCGCCTTGCTGGCGCGGCGTCGCACCGGCGGGGGGCCGGGGCCGCGTCGGGAAAAGCTGCCGGACGAGGCGCGCAGGCCGTCACATCAACGAAGGAACTCTATGCAACTGGTCAAGACCGAACGCGATAACCTCCTCAGGCCGCTGCAAACCGTGAGCGGCATCGTCGAACGCCGCCATACGTTGCCGATCCTCGCCAATTTGCTGATTACCAAGAACGGCGATGACGTGTCGTTCCTGTCGACCGACCTCGAGCTTCAGATCACCACGCACGCCGGTTTCGGCGTGGGCGGCGAATCCGTCGCGACCACGGTTGCCGCGCGCAAGCTTCTCGACATTCTGCGGGCCATGCCCGACGGGCAGGTGACGCTGACGCTGAACGACAAGCGCCTGACGGTTCAGTCCGGCAAGAGCCGCTTTGCCCTGCAAACGCTGGCCGCCGACGAATTCCCGACAGTCGCTCAAGCTAAAGACTTCGGCGCGAACCTCGCGGTTCCCCAGAAAACGTTCCGCCAGTTGCTCGGCATGGTCCACTTCGCGATGGCGCAGCAGGACATCCGCTATTACCTGAACGGCATGCTGCTCGTCGTCGACGGCGACCAGTTGATGGCGGTCGCCACCGACGGTCACCGTCTCGCGTTCTCGTCGATGAAGATCGAAGGATCGTTCGCGCGCCAGGAAGTCATCATCCCGCGCAAGACCATCCTCGAACTCCAGCGTCTGCTGGAAGACATCGACGACACGCTGAAAATCGACATTGCGCCTACGCAAGTCAAATTCACGTTTGGCCAGGTCGAACTCGTGTCCAAGCTGGTGGAAGGCAAGTTCCCCGACTTCCAGCGCGTGATCCCGAAGTCGCACAAAAATACGTTCGTGATTGGCCGTGAAGAACTGCAGCGCTCGCTGCAACGTGCGGCCATTTTGACGTCGGACAAGTTCAAGGGCGTGCGCTGCATCATCGAGCCGGGCCAGCTGAAGATCATGTCCACCAACGCGGACCAGGAAGAAGCGCAAGAAGAACTGGAAATCGCCTACACGGGCGACAGCGTCGATATCGGTTTCAACGTCACGTATCTGCTCGACGTGCTCGCGAACCTGAAGGTCGACATGTTGCAGGTGAGCCTGGGCGACGCGAGTTCGAGCGCGCTGATCACCATCCCCGAGAATGACGAATTCAAGTACGTCGTGATGCCGATGCGCATCTAACGCGTCCACCACCTAAAACACTCCAAGGGGCGCAGCGCCCCTTTGGCGTTTTTATGGCGTTTTGAAAAGTCCCGAGCAGTAACGTTGCAGCAACGCAGAACCGGAAAAAATCCATGACTGATACGAACCCATCGCAACCCGACAACAGCTACGGCGCCTCGTCCATTCAGATCCTCGAAGGTCTGGAGGCCGTGCGCAAGCGGCCGGGTATGTACATCGGCGATACGTCGGACGGCACCGGTCTGCATCACCTCGTGTTCGAAGTGCTGGACAACTCGATCGACGAGGCGCTCGCCGGTCACTGTAACGACATCCAGGTGATCATCCACGCGGACAACTCCATCTCCATCACCGACAACGGCCGCGGCGTGCCGACCGGCCTGAAGATGGACGACAAGCACGATCCGAAGCGCAGCGCCGCTGAAATCGTGATGACCGAGTTGCACGCCGGCGGCAAGTTCGACCAGAACAGCTACAAGGTGTCCGGCGGCCTGCACGGCGTGGGCGTGTCGTGCGTGAACGCGCTGTCGGCATGGCTGCGCCTCGTGATCCGCCGCGATGGCAAGAAGCACTTCATGGAATTCCACCGTGGCGTGCCGCAAAACCGCCTGATCGAAGAAATCAACGGCGTGGCCGTGTCGCCTATTCAGGTGACCGGCGACACGGAAAACCGTGGTACCGAAGTGCACTTCATGGCCGACGAGACGATCTTCGGCAATGTCGAATTCCACTACGACATTCTGGCCAAACGTATCCGCGAACTGTCGTTCCTGAATAACGGCGTGCGCATCCGTTTGACCGATCAACGCTCGGGCAAGGAAGAAGATTTCGCATTCGTCGGCGGCGTGAAGGGTTTTGTCGAGTACATCAACAAGACCAAGAGCGTGCTGCACCCGAACATTTTCCACATCAGCGGCGAGAAAGACGGCGTAGGCGTCGAAGTCGCGATGCAGTGGAACGACAGCTACAACGAAAACGTGCTGTGCTTCACGAACAACATTCCGCAGCGCGACGGCGGCACTCACCTGACCGGTTTGCGCGCGGCGATGACGCGTGTGCTGAACAAGTACATCGCCGATCACGACGTCGCGAAAAAGGCGAAGGTCGAAACCTCCGGCGACGACATGCGCGAAGGGTTGTCGTGCGTGCTGTCCGTGAAGGTGCCTGAGCCGAAGTTCAGCGCGCAGACCAAAGACAAGCTGGTGTCGTCGGAAGTGCGTGCGCCGGTCGAAGACGTGGTCGCGAAGGCGCTCGAAGATTTCCTGCTCGAAACGCCGAACGACGCGAAGATCATCGTCAGCAAGATCGTCGATGCTGCGCGTGCGCGCGATGCAGCGCGCAAGGCGCGTGAAATGACGCGTCGCAAGGGCGTGCTCGACGGCGTCGGTTTGCCGGGCAAGCTGGCGGATTGCCAGGAAAAAGATCCGGCGAAGTCCGAAATCTACATCGTCGAGGGCGACTCCGCAGGCGGGTCGGCCAAGCAGGGTCGCGACCGGAAATTCCAGGCCATCCTGCCGCTGCGCGGCAAGGTGCTGAACGTCGAAAAGGCGCGCTTCGACAAGCTGCTGTCGTCGGAGCAGATCGTCACGTTGATTACCGCGCTGGGTTGCGGGATCGGCAAGGACGACTACAACCTCGACAAGCTGCGTTATCACCGCATCATCATCATGACCGACGCTGACGTCGACGGCGCACACATCCGTACGCTGCTGCTGACGTTCTTCTATCGTCAGATGCCGGAAATGATCGAGCGCGGTTATATCTATATCGCACAGCCGCCGTTGTACAAGATCAAGGCGGGCAAGGACGAACGGTATCTGAAGGACGCGTCCGAACTGAACGCGCATATGTTGAAGCTGGCGCTGAATGGGTCGGAACTGATGCCGGGCGAGAACGCCACGCCGATCGCCGGTGACGCATTGGGCGAACTGGCGCGGTCGTATCTGCTCGCGAAGGCCGTGGTGGACCGTCTGAGCCGTCTGTACGACGCGGGTGCGCTGGAAGCGGTGATGGATGGCATCTCGATCGATCTGTCCAGCCAGGAGGCCACGGAGGCATCTGCGGTCGCGCTGGAAGCCAAGCTGCGCGACGATCCGTTGAAGCCTGAAGTGAAGGTCCGTCCGATGTACGACGCGGTGCGCGAACTGCGTTCGCTGCGCGTCGAACGCACGCATCACGGCAACGTGAAGGTGTCGGTGCTGGACGAAGAATTCCAGCTGACGGCGGATTATCTCCAGCTTCTGAACACCGCGAATACGTTCAAGGGTTTGATCGGGCAGGGCGCCGTGATCAAGCGCGGCGAGCGCAGCATGGCTGTGAACGACTTCAAGAACGCGATGAAGTGGTTGATTGCCGACGCGGAGCGCAACGTCTCGAAGCAGCGCTATAAAGGCTTGGGTGAAATGAACCCTGGCCAGTTGTGGGAAACCACGATGGATCCTTCGGTGCGTCGTTTGTTGCGCGTGCAGATCGAAGACGCGATTGCGGCGGATGGCATTTTCACGACGTTGATGGGCGACGACGTGGAACCGCGTCGTGCGTTTATCGAGTCGAATGCGTTGCGCGCGGGGAATATCGACGTTTGATGTGTGAGCCCCTCAAAGCCCCACCCAGGCTTTAAAACCTCACACTCCCCCCACCACAAGCCGCACTAAAAAAGGCCCGTGATTCCCCATCGCGGGCCTTTTTTCATTTCAAACCAACCCCGCCGCTCACCCCGTCCCCAACCCCACAAATTTGACGCTATATCATGCTAACCACACGGCAGCATGAACCGGATCCACCCGCCGTGTAGTCGACGCTCAACCCTGACAACCCGCCACGCGCCGTTTCTCAGCAAACCCGCCCGGCCCAGGAGTCGTTCGCATGAGCTATACCGCCACCATCGGCGTCCGGACCTACCGTTTCGCCCACCTGAAAACGCTGCTGGCCAAGGCCAGCCCGCAGCGCTCCGGCGATCAGCTCGCCGGTATCGCCGCCGCGTCCGAAGAGGAACGTGTCGCCGCGAAAATCGCGTTGTCGCACGTTCCCCTGAAAACCTTCCTGTCCGAAGCCGTGATCCCGTACGAATCGGATGAGATCACGCGGCTAATCCACGATACGCACGATGCCGCCGCTTTCGCCGAAATCTCGCATCTCACGGTCGGCGACTTCCGCAACTGGCTGCTCGCGACTTCGACCGATACCGCCGCGCTCGAACGCATCACCCACGCGCTCACACCCGAACTCGTCGCGGCCGTCTCCAAGCTGATGCGCAACCAGGATCTGATCGCCGTTGCGCGAAAGCGACCGGTCGTCACGCGCTTTCGCAACACCGTCGGCTTGCCCGGACATCTGTCGGTGCGGCTTCAGCCCAACCATGCCACCGACGACGTCAAAGGCATCGCCGCGTCGATGCTCGACGGCTTGATGTACGGTTGCGGCGACGCGCTGATCGGCATCAATCCCGCTACCGACAGCCTCGCCGCGATCACGACGCTGCTGAAGATGATCGACGAGTTCCGCCAGAAGTACGCGGTCCCGACGCAATCCTGCGTGCTCACACATGTCACCAACACGATCACCGCAATCGGCAAAGGCGCACCGGTCGATCTGGTGTTTCAGTCCATCGCCGGCACGGAAAAGGCGAACGCCAGCTTCGGCATCAACCTCGCGTTGTTGCACGAAGCGCACGAGGCCGCGCAATCGCTGAAGCGCGGCACGGTCGGCAACAACCTGATGTACTTCGAAACCGGCCAGGGCAGCGCGTTGTCCGCCGACGCCCATCACGGCGTCGATCAGCAAACCTGCGAAGCGCGCGCCTATGCGGTCGCGCGCGCGTTCAACCCGTTCCTCGTCAATACGGTCGTCGGCTTTATCGGCCCGGAATATCTGTACGACGGCAAGCAGATCACGCGCGCCGGCCTGGAAGACCATTTCTGCGGCAAGTTGCTCGGCGTGCCGATGGGTTGCGATATCTGCTATACGAACCACGCGGAAGCCGATCAGGACGACATGGATAACCTGCTGACGCTGCTGGGCGTCGCCGGTATCAACTTCATCATGGGCGTGCCCGGCGCCGACGACGTGATGCTCAACTACCAGAGCACGTCGTTCCACGACGCGCTCTATGTGCGCGACGTGCTCGGTCTGCGGCGCGCGCCCGAGTTCGAAGAATGGCTCGAGTCGATGCAGATTGCCGACGCACGCGGCGCACTCATCAGCGGCTCGACACGTCAACCGCTGCTCGAAGGCGCGAGCGAATGGATGGGCATCGCATGAACGATCCGGTCGAGAAGAATTCGTGGAGCGCGCTGCGCCAGTTCACCAACGCGCGCATTGCGCTGGGGCGCGCGGGCAACAGCTTGCCCACCGATGCGCTGCTCGCGTTCAACCTGTCGCATGCGCAGGCCCGCGACGCGGTCCATCAGCCGCTCGACGCCGATGCGTTGCACACGGGGTTGCGCGCGCTAGGTCACAGCACGCTCGAAGTGCATAGCGCGGCGCCGGATCGGGATCACTATCTGCGTCGGCCGGATCTCGGCCGTCGTCTGTCGGACGACAGCCGCGCCGTGCTGACGAGTACCGCGATCGAACCGTCGGAGGTGGTGTTCGTGATCGGCGACGGCTTGTCGGCGCTCGCGGCGGGCAAGCAGTCCATCCCGTTCCTGCAAGCGATGCTGCCGCGTCTTTCCGACTGGAAACTCGGTCCGGTGGTGGTCGCGCGACAGGCGCGGGTCGCGCTCGCCGACGAGATCGGGGAATTGCTGAAGGCGAAAATCGTCGTGATGCTGATCGGCGAACGGCCGGGTTTGAGTTCGCCGGACAGCCTGGGCATCTATCTCACTTACGCCCCGAAAGTGGGTTGCAGCGATGCGCAGCGCAATTGCATTTCAAACGTTCGGCCCGAAGGCTTGAGTTACCCGCTGGCCGCCCACAAACTGCATTATCTGCTCACCCATGCACGCCGTTTGGGCCTGACGGGCGTGGATCTGAAGGACGATAGCGACGCGTCGCTCGAACATTCCACAGATGCGCAGAATGCGATAAGCATTGAAAACAAGACATAAAAATCCCAATACCGGCCTTTCTAATCGAGGTTATTCACAGCGGCCGGTGGATAACTCGGGTATCGGCGCTTGCATCGCAAGTTCACCGATCTTTGATAAATCAGTTTACTCAAGGACAGTAAGCCCGGTTTGAACGCCGTGCCTTGCTGAACAAGCCGTCCAACCCTGTCCCTACAACAATCATTCTCAAACGCAACGCATCGCCGATTGCGATTCTCTGGCATCTTCGGACACCCGGTTGATAAAGATGTTTTCTGCCGTAAGACTAAAATATTTCTTAAGATTTCCTGTGACTTGCCGCTAAACAGCAGGCAGGTCGATTAATTCGCTTTTCATGATGTGGTGGACTTCACGGAACGCTTTGAATAAAAAAGACATTCCGCGAATCAAACCGATCGCGAATCGCCGATAAGCCCGCCAGAGTAAAAATCCAAAGCGCCTTTCCGCGCCGGTTTCGTCCATCGAAAACGGCCGGTCGATCGCCGATAACACTCTGTCTATTCCGGGGAAAATGAAAACACGTATTGCATGCGCCGTGACGCTCGTCATGGCTATGACGGGTTGCGCCACCGTTTCCGATCAGCCGGCCAAGGTCGAAGCGCCTCAACCGCGCGTCCAGCAAACCGCCGCTCAGCAATCGCAGGCCACGCCCGCGCTTAAAACCTTCAAACGCAAAATTGCGATTGGCCGGTTTACGAACGAAACGCGCTATGGCCGCACCTTCGTCACCGACGCCAGCCTCGATCCGCTCGGCAAACAGGCCAGCGATATTCTCGCCGCCCGTCTCGTCCAGTCGAAAGAGTTCATGGTTTTCGAGCGCCCCGACCTCGGTAAGGTCGCTGCGGAACAAGGGCTGTTGAAAGACGGCAAGATGATCGGCGTCGATACGCTGATCCTCGGCTCCGTCACCGAGTTCGGTCGCGGTACGACCGGCAAGGCAGGCTTCCTCAGTTCGACCAAGATCCAGACCGCGCACGCCAAAGTCGAACTGCGTCTCGTCGATGTGAAGACCGGCTATGTGTTTTTCTCGGCGCAAGGCAGCGGCGACGCCTCGACCGAATCCGGCGAAATCGCGGGCTTCGGCAGCCGCGCCGATTACGACGGCACCTTGAACGACAAGGCCATTTCCGCAGCGATCTCCGATGTGATCGGCGCGATGATGACCCGGCTCAACGAACGCCCGTGGCGCACCGACATCCTCAAGGCCGACGGCAGCACCGTGTTCATCACCGGCGGCCCGCGTCAGGGCATCCAGCCGGGCGCGACGCTGCGCGTTTTCAAACCGGGCGAATCCGTGCAAAGCGGACAGACCGGCTTCCAGATCGCGTTGCCCGCGACACCCGTCGCCACACTGCGCGTCGTCAGTTCCTTCGGCGACAACGAAACCAACGAAGGCTCGGTGACGCAGGTCACGAGCGGCACGATTCCCACCAAGGGCGCGGCCAATTACTACGTCGCGGAGTAAGCATGCGGACAACTCGAATCACGACGCGCATCGGTGGCGCGTGGCTGGCGTGCGCGCTCGGCGCAGCCGTTCTCGGTGGCTGCGCGCTGCCGCAATCGAAGGTCGAATCGGGCGGCACACGTCCGACGCTCGCGCTGATCGGCGCGCCATCGGATGCATCGCTGATGCTCGACGGCACGGTGATCGGTCAGGCGTCGTCGTATGACGGCGTCCAGCACGTACTCACGGTCGAAGAGGGCGCGCACACGGTGGAAGTACGACGCAACGAACAGATCGTCCTGCGCAAGAAGGTCTTCGCGACCTCGGGCGAGACGATCAAGGTGGATGTCGCTAACGGAGGCACGCAATGATGATCGGTACATGGATGAAGGGCGCGGGCGCGATGGCGCTCCTCGCGCTGGCGACGGGCTGCGCGCAGCAACAGGTCGCGAAGTACAACTGGGGCGACTACGAGTCGGCGATGTACAACTACTACCAGACGCCGGCCACGAGCCGGGCATTCGCGGACAAGCTGCTGTCGGCGATTCAGGCGTCGGAATCCGCTGGAAAGAAGGTCCCGCCCGGCATGTACGCCGAGTATGGCGAGCTGATGTACGAAGCGGGCGACAACGCCGCCGCGACGACATTCTTCGAGAAAGAGAAATCGACGTGGCCGGAATCGTCGGTGCTGATGACGAACATGATTCGCCTCGCGTCCTCGTCCGCATCCAGGCCCGCTGACAAAAGCAGCAAGACGGGTGACGCAACGACGCCCGTCCTGTCGACCAACGCCGCTGCGGCCAACCTGACCCAGAACAAATGATGACGATCCGATCCCTGTTCCGTGCAGCGTGTGCCGCTGCGCTCGTCGCCGCGCTGGCGGCCTGCGTGCCGCTCAAGACCGCGAACAAGCACGCGGACTACAGCGCATTCCGCGCTGCCGCGCCGCATTCGATTCTGGTGGTGCCGGTGGTCAACGAGAGCGTGGACGTCGATGCGCCCGACTTCTTCCTGTCGACGATCGCGCGTCCGCTGGCCGAGCGCGGTTACTACGTGTTCCCGGTCAACCTGACGAAGAAAGTCATGTCCGACGACGGCCTGTCCGACGCGAACATGGTCCATGCGAGCGATCCGACTGCATTGGGCAAGATGTTCGGCGCGGACGCGATCATGTATATCCGCATCAAGCGGTGGCAGTCGCAATACATGATGCTGAAAACGGTGACGACGGTCGAACTGGATTACTCGCTGAAAAGCGGCACGACCGGCGAGGAATTGTGGAAAAACCATGAGTCGCTGCAATACGCGCCGCAAGCGGCGAATACGGGCAACCTGCTCGGCGATCTGATTTCCGCGGCGGTGACGGCAGCCGTCCAGAAAGCCAAACCGAACTACATTCCGCTCGCGCGCCAGGCCAATCTGCGCGCCGTGGATCTGATCGGAACCGGTTTGCCCGCAGGCCCGTACGACAAGTCGTATGGACAAGACAACGCGTCGTATTGAACGCGCTGAACCCGCATCGTTGCGGCGGGTAAGTTGAAGCGGGCGGCCTTTGGGCCGCCCGTTTTCGTTTTACGACGCCGTTTTCAAAACCGACGCGAAAAATAGCCTGGTTATCCACAGACGCCTCTGGATAACTATGGGATTCATCACTGCACTAGATGTGGACCAAACCTTGATAACTCGCGCCGTGTATACGTCGCCCGCAAAGTTGTCCTTTTTCCAGGCGCGCTGTCCCACTTTGGCGCGCAGGGTTATGGATTTCCCATCGCATTGATTTGACGACGAAGTTCGGGGTTATCCACAGAAAAGCGTGCAGCTTGTTAACTGCTACTACGTATATATACAAAGACGTAAACAACCAGAGGATAACTCCGCTCGACGGCAAAGCAGGGCAATGCGCGATCGGGCAATGGCCTGGCAAAGGGTGTTTTCTTCACTACGCTCAGCTTCGCCGGATCACGCCGCTTTCCTCAATAAACGCAGTCCGTTCGCTACTACCAGCAGACTCGCGCCCGCATCGGCGAACACGGCCATCCACATCGTGCCCATGCCGATCAGCGTCAACACGAGAAACACCGCCTTGATCGACAGCGCGAGCGCGATGTTCTGCACCAGCACCGAATGCGTGGCTTTCGACAGCCGGATGAACAGCGCGATCTTGCGCAGATCGTCGTCCATCAGCGCGACGTCGGCGGTTTCGATTGCGGTGTCGGTGCCCATCGCGCCCATCGCGAAACCGATGTCGGCGCGAGCGAGCGCGGGCGCGTCGTTGATTCCGTCGCCGACCATCCCGACCCGCACACCGTTTTTCGACAGATCGATCACAGCCGCGAGCTTGTCTTCCGGCAACTGGTTGCCACGCGCTTCGTCGATCCCGACCTGTTGCGCGATCGCTTCGGCCGTGTGCGGGTTGTCGCCTGTCAGCATCGCGGTTTGCACGCCGAGCGCGTGCAGTTCCGCAATCGCGTCGCGGCTGCTGTCCTTCACCGTATCGGCGACTGCGCACAACGCGAGCACGCGTTCGGCGTCGATCAGCATCACGACGGTTTGGCCCTGGCGCTCCAGCGTGTCGAGTCGCGCTTCGAGATCGGTCGAGCAGCGCGACAGTTCTTCGACGAGCCGATGATTGCCGAGCCAGTATTCGCGACCGTCGATCACGCCTTTGACGCCACGGCCGGGCAACGCTTCGAATGCATCCACTGTCAGCATGTCGACCGAATCGCTTTGGGCCGCCTGCGCAATCGCCGTCGATACCGGATGGTCCGAGCGGGCGGCAAGACTCGCGGCCAGTGCGCGCGTGCGTGCTGCGTCGGCGTTGGCGGCGCGCAATTCGAACGCTGTCTGGACCGGTTTACCGTGCGTTATCGTGCCGGTCTTGTCGAGCGCGAGCCACTTCAGCTGACGGCCCTGTTCCAGATACGCGCCTCCTTTGATCAGAATGCCTTTGCGCGCCGCTGCCGCAAGACCGCTGACGATGGTCACGGGCGTCGAAATCACCAGCGCGCACGGACACGCGATCACCAGCATCACAAGCGCCTTGTATATCCAGTCGAGCCACGCACCGCCGAACAGCAGCGGCGGCAGAACCGCGAATCCCAGCGCGATCGCGAACACGATCGGCGTATAGACGCGCGCGAATTGATCGACGAACCGTTGGGTGGGTGCTTTCGAACCTTGCGCTTCCTCGACTGCGTGGATGATCCGGGCGAGCGTGGTGTTGTTCGCCGCCGCCGTCACGCGATAGTCAAACGAGCCGGATGCGTTGATCGTGCCCGCGAACACGGCGTCGCCTTCGGACTTATCCACAGGCAGGCTTTCACCGGTGATCGGCGCCTGGTTCACGCTGGAGCGGCCCGACACGATGTCGCCGTCGAGTCCGATCCGCTCGCCGGGTTTGACCCGCACGACATCGCCGACGCCGATCGATTTCACGTCCTGCTCGATCCAGCTGCCGTCGGGCTGTCTGACCGTGGCCTGTTCGGGCGTCAGTTGCATCAGGCCCTTGATGGCGTTGCGCGCGCGATCGAGCGATTTGGCCTCGATCAGCTCGGCGATCGTGAACAGCACCATCACCATGGCGGCTTCCGGCCATTGACGCAGGATGAGCGCGCCGGTCACGGCAATGCTCATCAATGCATTGATGTTCAGATTGGCGTTGCGGATCGCGAGCCAGCCTTTGCGGTACGTGTTCAGACCGCACGACACGATCGCGACGATCGCCAGCGCGGCCGGAATCCAGGCCGGAGCGCCCAGCCAGCTTGCCGCTTCCGCGCCGACGGCCGCAACACCGGCGAGCGCGAGCGGCCACCACGGCTTGGGCGGTGCGACGGGCGCTTCGGTCGGCGGCGCGTCGGCTTCGATGACTTCGGGCGTGAAATCGAGCGATCGGACCGCCGAAACGATCGAATCGCGCGCGTTGGGCGCGTGAACCACGGTCAACACGCGTTGCATCAGGTTGAAGTCCAGCCCGCGCACGTCCGCCATCCGGCCGAGTTTTTTGCGGATCAGCGCTTCTTCCGTCGGGCAATCCATCTGCGTGATGCGGATGGCGGTGCGAACGCTGTCGCCGGTGACGGCCAGCTCGACCGTGGAGGCGGCGACCGGCGCAGCGGCGCAGCACGCGCCGTGGTCGTGGTCGTGGCTGTGGGCCGCTTCGTGGGCATCGGCGGAATGATCGTGTCCCGTGTGATCGTGCGCATCATGGTCGTGCCCGCAATCATGCGCAGACCCCGAATCGTGCCGATGTGCGTGATTTTCCAACGCTTTTTGGTGCGACGCTTGCAGCGGATCGGGATGTTCGTGGGACGGCTTTGCGATACTCATGATGGCTTCCTTGCTGAATTTGTGGTCTAGTAAACACCTTGAAGCCACTACAAGGTCAAGGCCGCAATCCGGAGGCTCCATGAAGATTGGCGAACTCGCGAAGATTGCCCACTGCACGACCGAAACCATCCGCTTTTACGAAAAAGAAGGGCTGTTGCCCGAAGCGGAACGCACCGAAGCGAATTACCGGAGTTACGTTGCGAAGCATGTCGAAAGACTGCGTTTTATTCGCAATTGCCGTGCGCTCGACATGACGCACGACGAAATTCGCGGCCTTTTGCGCCTGACCGACGCGCAGGAAGGCGGTTGCGGCGCCATCAACGCACTAATCGATCAGCACATTTCACATGTGGATATGCGGATCGAAGAACTCAAGCAGCTGAAAGTGCAACTGACGACCTTGCGCGAGCAATGCCACGGCGAGCAGGCGGTCGACGACTGCGGCATCGTCCACGGGCTCACCGATATGGACGTTCCCGTGCGCACTCGTCACACGCATCTGGGCTGAAAGCAAGCGTCGTCGTCGTCCAGGTTTTGAGCCGTCGAATCGAAAAAGGCGTTGCCGCTGCCTGTCGCAACGCCTCACACATCACCGAATCCAGTTGGAGAAGCAACGTGTTTACCTGTAGAAACCAGCCCTGCGACGCGCAGTGGGAAGAATCCGACGTCGTCATCAAGAACGAAGGCCAGGGCCTGCTGTTCCGTTGCCCGATGTGCGGCGCACGCAATTACGTCGAGCGTTTCGACGCCGACGACGGCACGGTGGTCTACGAGCAGATCGACGGCCGTCCTTTCATCTAAGCCATCGGATCACTCACATGAACACCCCCACGACCGCCGCGCCGGGCGCGCCTTTCAGTACGCTGGCGTTGCCGCCCGCGACGCTCGCGAACCTGACGCAACTCGGCTATGTCGACATGACGCCGATCCAGGCGGCCAGCCTGCCGATCGCGCTGGCCGGCCACGATCTGATCGCGCAAGCCAAAACCGGTAGCGGCAAGACGGCGGCGTTCGCGCTGGCGCTGCTGTCGCGCCTCGACGTGCGCAACTTCGCCGTGCAGGCAATGGTCCTGTGCCCGACCCGCGAACTCGCCGATCAGGTCACGCAGGAAATCCGCCGCCTCGCGCGCGCCGAAGAAAACATCAAGGTGCTGACGCTGTGCGGCGGCACGCCGATGCGTCCGCAAACCACCAGCCTCGAACACGGCGCGCATATCGTCGTCGGCACGCCGGGCCGGATCATGGATCACCTCGAACGCGGCAGTCTCGCGTTGCAGGGCTTGAACACGCTGGTGCTCGACGAAGCGGACCGGATGCTCGACATGGGCTTCTTCGACGACATCGTCACGGTTGCACGGCAGTGTCCGAAGGAGCGTCAGACGCTGCTGTTTTCGGCCACTTACCCGGACGGCATCGGCAAGCTGAGTCAGCAGTTCCTGCGCAATCCCAAGGAAGTGAAGCTCGAAGAGCGTCACGACAACAGCAAGATTCGTCAGCGCTTCTACGAAGTCACCGAAAACGACCGGCTGCATACGGTCGGCATGTTGCTGAATCATTACCGTCCGGTCAGCACGATCGCGTTCTGCAATACCAAGCAGCAATGCCGCGACTTGCTCGACGTACTGGCGGCGCAGGGTTTTCATGCGCTCGCGCTGCACGGTGAACTCGACCAGCGTGAACGCGATCAGGTGCTGATCCAGTTCGCGAACCGCAGTTGCTCCGTGCTGGTCGCCACCGACGTCGCCGCGCGCGGTCTGGATATCGCGCAACTCGAAGCCGTGATTAACGTGGACGTGACGCCGGATCCGGAAGTGCACACGCACCGGATCGGCCGCACGGGTCGCGCGGATCAGGAAGGCTGGGCGCTGAGCCTCGCGAGCATGAACGAGATGGGGCGCGTGGGCGGCATCGAGCAGGCGCAAAAACGCGAGGTCGAATGGCATCCGGTGTCGGAGCTGACCGCGCAGAGCAACGAGCCGCTGTTGCCGCCGATGGAAACGCTGCAGATTCTGGGCGGCCGCAAAGAGAAAATCCGTCCCGGCGACGTACTCGGTGCGCTGACCGGCGACGCCGGCTTCAGCGGTTCGCAGATCGGCAAGATCAACGTGACCGAGTTTTCGACTTACGTGGCGATCGAACGCGGCGTCGCGCGCGATGCGCTGCGCAAGCTGAACGCGGGCAAGGTGAAGGGCAAGAAAGTCAAAGTCCGTCTGATGGACGAATAAGCGACAGGTCGAGCGGCTGATCCGCCAGACGGATTCGCCGCTTTCCTGCGCGAGCGCCATGACATAAACGCATGGCGCGTATGACAAAGTTTCGATTGTGACGGTGTATTGGCTGATGCCTAATCAGCAATCAATGCAACGCGGTGCGCAATGCGCCGCGTTGTCGTCAGAAGGAGACTTTTCATGCAGAGCGCTTTGCAAGCCCGCTCAAAACTGCCTGACGTAGGCACCACCATCTTCACCGTGATCGGCCAGCTGGCCGCGCAATACGACGCGCTGAATCTGTCGCAAGGCGCGCCGAACTTCCTGCCCGATCCGAAATTGATCGACGGCGTGGCGAATGCGATGCGCGCCGGTCATAACCAGTACGCCCCGATGGCCGGCACCGGCCCGCTGCGCGACGCGCTCGCCGCGAAAGTCGAAACCCTGTACGGCGCGCGCTACGATCCCGCATCCGAAGTCACCGTGCTCGCCAGCGCGAGCGAGGGCCTGTATTCGGCGATCAGCGCGCTCGTGCACCCCGGCGACGAGGTCATCTACTTCGAGCCTTCTTTCGACAGCTACGCGCCGATCGTGCGCCTTCAGGGCGCAACACCGATCGCGATCAAGCTGTCGCTCGACGATTTCCGCGTGAATTGGGACGAAGTCAGCGCGGCGATCACGCCGAAGACGCGGATGATCATCGTCAACTCGCCGCACAATCCGACCGCGACGGTGTTCAGCCACGCCGATATCGAACGGCTGAGCGCGCTGACGCGTGATACCGACATCGTGATTCTGTCGGACGAAGTGTATGAGCACGTCGTCTTCGACGGCGCGAAGCATCAGAGCATGGCGTGTTATCCGGAACTGGCCGAGCGCAGCGTGATCGTGTCGTCGTTCGGCAAGTCGTATCACGTGACCGGCTGGCGTGTCGGTTACTGCTTTGCGCCGGCGGAATTGATGGTCGAGATTCGCAAGGTGCATCAGTTCATGGTTTTTTCGGCCGATACGCCGATGCAGCACGCATTTGCCGACGCGCTGGCCGATCCGTCCAGTTATCTCGATCTTTCCGGGTTTTATCAGCGAAAGCGGGATTTACTCGTGCGCGAATTGCGCGATTCGCGCTTCGAGTTATTGCCGAGCGAAGGCAGCTTTTTCCTGCTCGCGCGCTTCAGGCACTTCTCCGACGAAAGCGACAGCGATTTTGTTTTGCGCTTGATCCGCGACGCGCAAGTCGCGACGATTCCGTTGTCCGCGTTTTATACGGACGGCACGGATTCGGGGTTGATCCGGCTGAGTTTTTCGAAAGACGACGATACGTTGATCGAAGGCGCGCGGCGGCTTCGGGCAATCTGATTTGGTGTTTCCACTCAAGGGCAAAACCGACATGACACGGGTGAAGCGGTTGTTGGCGGCGGGATTGGCGTGCGCATCGATGGCCGCGTGCTGGCCCGCAATGGCGGCCGATGCCGCCTCGATGCGTTTCGGACTCGAAGCGCAATATCCGCCGTTCGAATCGAAAGGGCCGAACGGCGAATTGCAGGGACTCGATATCGACGTCGGCAAAGCCGTTTGTGCGGCGGCGCATCTGACATGCACGTGGGTCGAAACATCGTTCGATGGATTGATTCCGGCGCTTCAGGGTCGCAAGTTCGACGCGATCAATTCGGCGATGAATGCGACGGAGAAGCGTCGTCAGGCGATCGATTTTACGAGCGTCGTGTATCGCGTTCCATCGCAGTTGATCGCGCGCAGCGACAGCGGATTGACGTCGACGGCGGCGTCGTTGAAAGGCAAACGCGTGGGCGTCTTGCAGGCGTCGATCCAGGAGACGTTTGCGAAAACGCATTGGGAACCGGCGGGCGTGAACGTGGTTTCGTATCAGGATCAAAACCAGGTATACGCGGATCTGATGGGCGGACGGCTGGATGCGACGTTGGTGCTGGCGCCGGCGGGGCAAACGGGTTTTCTGTCTAAACCCGATGGCAAAGGATTTGGGTTTGTCGGTCAGCCGGTACGCGACGACACGATTCTCGGAAGCGGAATTGCGTATGGAATCCGCAAAGGCGATAAGGCGTTGCGCGAGCAATTGAATGCGGGAATCGCCAAAGTGCAGGCCGACGGCACGGTGAAGGCGCTAGCGAAAAAGTACCTGGGCGATATCGACGTATCGCCGAAGTGATTTGCGTGGATGCGGTTCGCGTCGCTCAGTTGAGCGGCGCGTGGATCGTATCGTATTGGGTCTGAAATGAAAAAACCCGGTCAGCTTTCGCTAGACCGGGTTTTTAAATACTTGGTGGGGCGTGACAGATTCGAACTGTCGACCTACGGATTAAGAGTCCGCTGCTCTACCAGCTGAGCTAACGCCCCCAAACAGAAGACGGATTATGCAGCACTTTTCAGAGTTTGCCTAGCCCCCTTTAGCAGATTTCTTAAAAAAACTGTCAAGATTCACCGCACTAAAACGACGTCCGCGAGCCATGTTCCGAAAGCGCGGAGTCGCAGACGTCCCGGTATGATGTGACGACACGATGCCCCGCGAAATGTCGCGTGGCTGCAACCGGGGCCAAGGATGGATGACAAAGAAATCGCCGAGCTGCTCGACCGCGTGCTGGCGCCGTGGGTTCGCTCGCTGTCGTTGACGCCGGTCAGCGCGGACGAAGATAGCGTGACCATGCGTCTGCCGTTTTCCGGCGAACTGCGTCATTCGGGCGGCGTGATCTGCGGTCAGGTCTTCATGGCTGCGGCCGACACCGTGATGGTCGTCGCGATCAGCGCGGCGCTCGGCGGTTTCAAGCCAATGACCACCGTCTCGATGAACATCAGCTTCATGCGCGCCGTTCGCAAAGGCGACGTGACGATCACCGCCCGCGTGCTGCGAATGGGCCGCAACCTGGTTTTCGGTGAAGTCGAACTATTCGACGAAGACGGCAAAATGGCCGTCCACGCGACCACCACCTACGCACTTCTCAACTAACACCCTCACACGTTTCGCTGCACGCCCACATTCCGGACGCTTCGCGACTTATCGCGGCGTCGCGTGCGGTATCCGAAGGACAACACCGATGTTCGATCAGGTCGTATTCGCGGGCGGCGGCAATCGCTGCTGGTGGCAGGCAGGTTTCTGGGATGTCGTGCAACCGGAGCTGAAAATCCGGCCACGTGTGATCACCGGCATCTCGGCCGGCGCAGCCACCGCGTGCATGCTCTACACGCGCGATTCCGAATGGGTGATGCGCTATTACGAGAAAGCATTGCGCGGCAATACGCGAAACGCGTATTGGGGCAATCTGTTGCGCGGCGAATCGGTATTTCCGCATTACCGGATTTATCGGCAGGCGCTGCTCGATATCTACGGCGAGAAGTTTTCGCAATTGCAGGATTCACCGGAAATCCGTATCGGCGTGTCGCATCTGCCGCGCTGGCTCGGCGCGCGCAGCGCCGTCGCGGCGGGATTGATCGCCTACAACATCGAAAAATACGTCCGCAAGACGCTCCATCCGACGCTCGGTCAATCGCTCGGTTTTCATCCGGAATTTGCGCGCGCACAGGATTGCACGTCGGTCGATGAACTCGCCGACCTGATCCTGCAATCGTCGAGTACGCCGCCGTTCACGCCGGTGTTGCGGCGCAACGGCCGGCCGGTGCTCGACGGCGGCATGGTGGACAACGTTCCCGTCGGCGCGCTCGACGATGCGCCCGGCATGGTGCTCGTGATGGTCACGCGGCTTTATCCGCGTCCGCAGATGTTCGTCGTGCCGCACGGCACGCAGCAACGTCTGTATGTGCAACCGTCGCGCAAGGTGCCGATCTCGAGCTGGGATTACACCAGCCCATCGCAGATGCAACATGCGTATCACCTCGGCCGCGTGGACGGCGAGCAGTTCCTCACGCGCATGCCCGAGCTGATGGAAGCCGCGGCGAACGACTGAAACGCGTGACGGCGCGTCGGGCAGCACCGAAAACACATCGCTGCAAACAAAAACGGCGCGCGTCCGGGATCGTTGCAGATCGCCGAACGCGCGCCGTCATCACACGCGACACCTCACACAACGCTTACCGGCGACGTCCGCCCTGAAGTGCTTCAGGATTCGCGACGCTCGACAGATCGCCGTTATCAAACGCGATGATGTTGTTGAACGCGGCGGTGAAGTACTGCTCGTAGCTTTCGC
Organism: Paraburkholderia sp.; assembly: GCF_028283785.1. Lineage (GTDB taxonomy): Bacteria > Pseudomonadota > Gammaproteobacteria > Burkholderiales > Burkholderiaceae > Paraburkholderia. The sequence goes on from NZ_JAPWKB010000012.1 coordinate 303,329, forward strand.
GTTCCACGTAACCGATGTGCGGCGTGCAAATCACGTTTTCCATGCGCAGCAGGCTGTAGCCCTGCAGGATCGGCTCGCTTTCGAACACATCGATTGCGACCATACCCGGCCGGTTGTGCGACAGCGCATTCAGCAGCGCGTTTTCTTCGAGCAGTTCGGCGCGGCTCGTATTGACCAGCAGGGCGGTCGGTTTCATACGCAGCAGGTCTTGCGTCGTGACGATGCCGCGCGTGTCGTCGTGCAGGCGCAAATGCAGCGACAGCACGTCGCTTTGCTCGAACAGCGCCTCACGGCTTTCCGCAACCGCGAAGCCGTCGGCGAGCGCCGCTTCGCGCGTGTGTTCGCGACCCCAGATCAGCACGTTCATCCCGAACGCCTTGCCGTATCCCGCCAGCAATCGCCCGATCTTGCCGTAACCCCAGATACCCAGCGTCTGACCGCGCAGCACCTGACCCAAACCGAAGTTCGGCGGCAATGCCGACGTCTTCAGCCCCGACTGCTGCCAGGCGCCTTGCTTAAGGTTTGCCACGTATTGCGGAATCCGGCGCTGCGCGGCCATGATGAGAGCCCACGTCAATTCGGCCGGCGCGATCGGCGAACCGGTGCCTTCGAGCACCGCGATACCGCGCTCGCTACAGGCGGCCAGATCGATGTGGCTCGATACCTTGCCGGTCTGGCTGATCATCCTCAGACGCGGCAGCTTGTCGAGCAGTTGCGAGTTCACGCGCGTGCGTTCGCGGATCAGCACCAGCGCGTCGACTTCCGCGAGGCGGCTGGCAAGCTGACCGAGGCCGCGCACGGTGTTGTTGAATACCTTGACCTCGTGGTCGGCCAGCAATTGAAAGCAGTCAAGCTTACGAACAGCGTCCTGGTAGTCGTCGAGGATGGCAATCTTCATGATGTCGGGGGTGTTTTGCGGTGCACCATGCGGGTGCGGAACGGAGTGTTAAGCTGACTGTCCCAATGTGAGATAGATCACATGCAGAACTGAGTGAATGCCTTAACGTGGAAGTGCCGCGTAAGACGGCCTCACGACGCTACGGCTAAGTGACATCGTTTTTAACAGTTTGTTGCACGGTGAGGCAAGCCGCTTTACAGACGGTTGCAGACACTCTACCGGCAACAGGCTGTGTTGGCCCAGGGACGACATGCCGCCTGCTTACGTCTGGTTTCCGGCGAAGCGGGTTTGAACGCCTCTCGCGTGCAGCGTCTTTTGGGCTCGTACCGTTTTTCTTGCTAAATCAAAACGGAGACAGCTCGATGAATCATCCCGCTATCGCAGGTCAATCCACTCTCGAATCCAGCGTGCAGGCGCCGGATTGGGTGAGACACAAAAAACTGATCGATTGGGTTCAGCGCGTGGCCGCACTGACCCGGCCCGAACGCGTCGTGTGGTGCGACGGCTCGCAGGAGGAATACGATCGCCTGTGCGCGCAGATGGTCGAAGCCGGCACGCTGACAAAGCTCAATCCCGCCAAACGCCCGAACTCGTTTCTCGCCTGTTCCGATCCGACCGATGTGGCGCGCGTCGAAGATCGCACGTTCATTTGCTCGCAGCGTCGCGAAGATGCGGGACCGACCAATAACTGGATCGAACCGGCCGACATGCGCAGCACGCTCGACGGTCTGTTCGACGGCGCGATGCAAGGCCGCACGATGTACGTCGTGCCGTTTTCGATGGGGCCGCTCGGCTCGCCGATCGCGCATATCGGCGTCGAGTTGAGCGACAGCCCGTATGTCGTGACGAACATGCGGATCATGACGCGGATGGGCCGCAAGGTGTACGACGTGCTCGGCACCGACGGCGAGTTCGTGCCATGCGTGCATTCGGTCGGCGCGCCGCTGGTCGATGGTCGCAAAGACGTGCCGTGGCCATGCAACGACACCAAATACATCGTTCACTTTCCCGAGTCGCGTGAAATCTGGAGCTTCGGCTCGGGCTACGGCGGCAATGCGCTGCTGGGCAAAAAATGCTTCGCGCTGCGGATCGCATCCACGATGGGCCGCGACGAAGGCTGGCTCGCCGAACACATGTTGATCCTCGGCGTTACGTCGCCGGAAGGGCACAAGCATCATGTCGCGGCCGCGTTTCCGTCGGCGTGCGGCAAGACCAATTTCGCGATGCTGATTCCGCCGGCGCAGATGAACGGCTGGTCGATTTCGACGATCGGCGACGACATCGCGTGGATCAAGCCGGGCCAGGACGGACGCCTGTACGCGATTAATCCGGAAGCCGGCTATTTCGGCGTGGCGCCCGGCACGAGCGAAAAGACCAACTTCAACGCGATGGCGACGTTGAAGGAAAACGTGATCTTCACCAACGTCGCGTTGACCGACGACGGCGACGTCTGGTGGGAGGGCATGACCGACGACGCGCCCGCGCATCTGATCGACTGGCAGGGCAAGGACTGGACGCCGGAGATCGCGAAGGAAACCGGTCGCAAGGCGGCGCACCCGAACGCGCGCTTTACCGCGCCAGCCTCGCAATGTCCGTCGATCGATCCTGATTGGGAGAATCCGGCGGGCGTCGCGATCGACGCGTTTATCTTCGGCGGTCGCCGTTCGACCACCGTGCCGCTCGTCACCGAAGCGCGTAACTGGGTCGAAGGCGTCTACATGGCCGCGACCATGGGCTCGGAAACCACGGCGGCGGCGGCGGGGCAACAGGGCGTGGTGCGCCGCGATCCGTTCGCGATGTTGCCGTTCTGCGGCTACAACATGAGCGACTATTTCGGTCATTGGCTGAACACCGGCAAGCGCCTCGAAGCGCTGCAAGCGAAGCTGCCGAAAATTTTCTGTGTGAACTGGTTTCGCAAGGGGCCGGACGGCAAGTTCGTGTGGCCGGGTTTCGGCGAAAACATGCGCGTGTTGCAGTGGATGGTTGCGCGGATCGAAGGCTCGGCGAACGGCGAAGACCATGCGTTCGGCGTGTCGCCGGATTACGACGACCTCGACTGGCGCGGCCTGAACTTCACCCGCGAGCAGTTCGAGCAGGTCATTTCCGTCGACGATGCCGCGTGGCGCGCCGAACTCGCGTTGCACGGCGAGCTGTTCGACACACTGCAACATGGGCTTCCGGACGCGTTGAAGGCCGCTAAGGCTTCGCTCGAAGGACGCCTCGAAAGCTGATTTCGGCGTCGATGTAAGTAGTCGCTAACCAAAAAAGCCGCCTTCGGGCGGTTTTTTTTCTTTCGTAACAATTACGTTGACGCTTTTTAGCCACTTTTAGGGTCGAAATCGGGCCCGAGTCTGTTCGAACAATTCGGCTGATGTTAGCTGCATTGCAGCATATTGTTTCCAAGTTAGGAACAATAAGGGGTGAAATGCACCGAAGTAGCGCATAGTGGGCACAAATTCAATAAAAAATGCGCTTCCTTAGGCAACTTCTGCACGTTTTCGGGAGTCGTAGGAGAATTCCAAATTCGCTACCCGCGTATAGATGGGAAGCTGTATTACGGCAGGAGTTGTCTCATGGATCATTTGCAGTCGATGCGAGTTTTCGTCCGAGTGGCGGATCTCGGCAGTTTTGCCCGCGCAGCCAGCGCGATGGATATCTCCAACGCGGTCGCCACCCGCCACGTTGCCGATCTGGAAGGCCGCCTTGGAACGCGACTTCTGAATCGCACTACCCGTAGCCTTTCGTTGACCGAGTCGGGTCAGGTTTATCTCGAACGCGCTCGCCAGATTCTCGACGAGCTTGAGGACGTCGAGCAGATGGTGGTGGCGCGCAACCACGAACCCGTCGGCACGTTGCGCATCGTTGCGCCCGTGGTGTTCGGCCTTCATAACCTCGCGCCGGTGTTGCAGACCTACGCCGAACGCTATCCGAAGGTGATTCCGGATGTGACGCTGGTGGATCGCCAGGTCGATCTGGTCGAAGAAGGTTTCGATGTCGGCGTCGTGATTGCGCGTCAGATGCGCAGCGCCAGCATCGTCACGCGACGTCTGACCACCGGTTGCATGACGGTGTGCGCGACGCCCGCGTACCTCGAAAAGCACGGCATGCCGACGCGTCCCGAGCATTTGCTCGAGCATCCGTGTCTGAGCCTGCCGTCCGAATATTGGGGCGACGAGCGCGTGTTCACGGGTCCGGACGGCGAAGTGCGCGTGCGCCCGACTAACGTGATAGTCGCTAACAACACGGAAATGCTGCGTCAGTTCGCGTTGCTGGGAATGGGCATCGCGATACTGCCGAGCTATCTGATCGGTCGTGACATGACACGCGGCAAGCTGGTGCGTCTGCTCGGCGATTACCGTCTGCCGCAGGTCGAGATCAACATTGCGTACCCGAGCCGCCGTCACTTGCCGGCCAAGGTCCGCACGTTCATCGATCATCTGGTCGAGCATTTCAGCCAGACGCCGAATAGCCTGCTGGGCGAACAGTGGATCAAGGACGGCATGGGCAATCCGGGTGCTGCGATCTCCGCGGAAGCATCGGAGATGATGCCCCCGGAGGCTTTTGACGGCGCCGAGCCGTTGTCGCGTCTGCTCGATAGCGAGTTGCCGGCGAAGCCGCCGACCAAGGCACCGGTTCGACGGCATTCGGCGCTGTCGCCGTTGTGATCGTCGGCGGCGCGGGTCGGAAGCGCGCCGCTGAATAAAAAAGGCGCAGTCACGTCAGTGACTGCGCCTTTTTTTGTGCCCGCCCGTCCAGCCGACGACGATGCGGGAACTTCACTTCCCGCGTCGTGCCGCCCGTCCAGGGCCGAGTGTTACGAGCCCGTCTTTCGCGCCGCGACCTTCTTCGCCGGTGCTTTCTTTGCCGCGGCCTTTTTAGCCGGCGCCTTTTTGGCAGCGACCTTCTTTGCCGCCGGTGCTGCCGCTTCCGTCACGACGTCGCCGTCTTCCGCTTCGGCTGCGCCCTTGGCGGCCGCCGCAGCACTCTTCGCCGCCGCCGTCTTGGCTGCGGTTTTGGCGGACGGTTCCTTCTTCTCGAATTCGAAACCGATCTTGCCGTCGCCCTGTTTGACGAGGAACGCCTTGAAGTTACGGCCCGTGCGCGACGACTTGAAGTTGGTCAGCAGATCCGTACGACCGCCATCGAGCAGCTTCGCCATCTGTTCGCGCGCGATTTCCTGCTGGAGGATCACCTTGCCCGAACGGAAGTCACAGGTTTTCGGATTCGCGACCGAGTTCTCGCAGACATAGCTCATGCCGTGCTCGAACACGCGTCCCTTGCACTTCGGGCACGCGCCGACCGCTTCCTGCGCGGAGAAATCGGGCGGTTCGCCGTCTTCGGTGCCGGAATCCTGACCGAAATCGAATTCGAGCTTGTAGTTCTTCGTTTCGTCGTCGAACGACAGCTTCAGAATGGCCGAGAACGGGCGGCCCATCTTGCTGCGGAAACCCGACAGCGGTCCGATCGTACGGTTCTTCAGCAGGTCTTCGACTTCTACGATCTCGAACTGACGGCCGCCGGGAATCTTCGAAATCGAGAACTCGCATTTCGAACAGGCAAAGCGGCGATAGTTTTCCTTCACCTGACCGCCGCAATTCGGACACGGCGTCTGCAACGTCGCGTAATCGCCCGGGATCGTGTCGGAATCGTATTCCTTCGCACGCTTGACGATGGTTTGCGTCATGCGGGCAATTTCCTGCATGAACTCGTCGCGCTTCAGGTTGCCGCGCTCCATCTGCGACAGCTTGTGTTCCCACTCGCCCGTCAATTCCGGCGCGGTCAGTTCTTCGACGCCGAGACCGCGCAGCAGCGTGGTCAACTGGAACGCCTTGGCGGTCGGAATCAGGTCGCGGCCTTCGCGCACGAGATACTTTTCGCCCAGCAGACCTTCGATGATCGCCGCGCGCGTGGCCGGCGTGCCGAGACCCTTGGCGGCCATTGCCTCGCGCAATTCGTCGTCTTCGACCAGCTTGCCCGCGCCTTCCATCGCCGACAGCAGCGTGGCTTCGTTGTAGCGAGCGGGCGGCTTCGTCACCAGTTGATGGGCGGCGATCTTGTCGGTCTTGACCTTCTCGTCCTTCTGCACCTGGACGAGGTTCGCGTCTTCGCCGCTGGTTTCGCGGCCGTAGATCTGCAACCAGCCCGGTTCGACCAGCACCTTGCCTTCGGTCTTGAAGTGATGTCCGACGACTTCGGTGATGCGGGTCGTCACGCGAGATTCGGCAGGCGGGAAAAACACCGCCAGGAAGCGTTTGACGACCAGGTCGTACAGCTTCTGTTCCGGCTCGGACAACGCTTTCGGCGCTTGCAGCGTCGGGATGATTGCGAAGTGATCCGTGATCTTCGAGTTGTCGAAGATGCGCTTGTTCGGCTTGACCCAACCCTTGTCGAGCGCCTGTTTCGCGAACGGCAGGTAGTTGTTGCTTTCCTTCAGCATCTCGAGCGTGCTTTTCACGGTCTCGATGTAGTCCTCGGGCAGCGCGCGCGCGTCGGTACGCGGGTAGGTCAGCACCTTGTGCTTTTCGTACAGCGCCTGCGCGAGGCCAAGCGTGTTCTTGGCCGAAAAGCCGAAGCGGCCGTTGGCTTCACGTTGCAAGCTCGTCAGGTCGAACAGTGCCGGCGACAGTTGCGTGGACGGCTTCGATTCTTCCGTCACCGTACCGATCTGGCCGCGGCAGGCGGCGACGATGGTTTCGGCCGCGGGCACGCTCCACAAACGGGAGTCGCGCTTTTCCGGATCGAACTCGTCTTTCTTGAACTTCGGGTCGAACCAGCGGCCTTCGTAGAAACCGGCCGCGCAGACGAATTCAGCCTTCACTTCCCAATAGTCGCGCGGGACGAAACGGCGGATTTTCTCTTCACGTTCGACGACGATCGACAAGGTTGGCGTCTGTACGCGACCCACCGTGGTCAGGAAGAAGCCGCCGCCCTTGCTGTTGAAGGCGGTCATCGCGCGCGTGCCGTTGATGCCGACCAGCCAGTCGGCTTCGGAGCGGCAGCGGGCTGCGTCGGCGAGCGGCTGCATTTCTTCGTCGCTGCGCAGACGGGCGAAACCGTCGCGGATCGCGCCGGCAGTCATCGATTGCAGCCACAGACGCTGGACCGGCTGCTTGGCTTTTGCGTGTTGCGCGATCAGGCGGAAAATCAGCTCGCCCTCGCGCCCCGCGTCGCATGCGTTGATCAGGCGGTCGATGTCTTTGCGCTTCAGCAATTTCGTCAACACCTTGAGCCGCGATTCACTTTTCGCAATCGGATTCAGGTCGAAATGCGGCGGAATAACCGGCAAATTGGCGAAACTCCATTTGCCGCGTTTTACTTCGTATTCTTCGGGCGCTGCAATTTCGAGCAAATGGCCGACCGCCGACGAAAGCACGTAATCGTCGCTTTCGAAGTATTCGTCATGCTTGGTAAAGCCGCCCAAAGCTTTCGCGATGTCGTTCGCGACAGAAGGCTTTTCGGCGATGATCAGTGCTTTGGACATGACTGGATATCAGTTGGTAGAACCGGGTTTGCGACCTTGGGTTGGCGACCCATTAACGACCGCTTTATAGCACACGCGGCTCGCGCCACGTGTCAAGTGCCGAAAAAAGCGGCCATTCGTCATGGCCCGTCGGTGGGTGGGGCACGCCGTCGGAATGGTTGTCCGTCGGACCTGCCGGAGCCGTTTCGGTTCAGGCGGCGACCAGCGCCGGACGTAACTTCGGCGCGCCCTTGATACCGGGCACGGCAGTCAGATCGGCCAGCATCCGTTCGACGATCGCCGCTTGCGGCAGCACGGTGCCGAAAAACCGCGTTGTCACCGAGTCTTCGATCAGAATGGTAGGAAAGTTTTCCACATCGAGGTCGTCGAAACGGTCGGCGTGCGTTTCGATATCGATCCACGCGAAACAAATATCAGGATGCGCGTCGGCCAACCGGTCGAACGCGCTCTGGTAATCCCGGCAGGTACCGCACCACTCGGCACACAGGCAGGCGACGAACAGTGTCGCGTTGTCGCTGATGCGCTCCGCGATCCGGTCGTTGTCGGTGTCGAGATTCAGCGCGGGCATGGCGGGTCCTTACGTACTTTTATCAGGTGCTTTGGCGCGAATGTAGCATGCGCGTTCAGCCGGTGTGCCCGGCGCGCGTGAAACGTCCGCCCGGCAGCGCGGTCAACTGGCCGGCCAGTTCCAGTTGCAGCAACGTGCTTTGCAACGCCGCGTCGCCCATGTCGGTGCGGGCAGCGAGGATTTCAAGCGTAACCGGCGAATGACCGAGCGCGGCGAGCAGACGTTCGGCATCGGCGCAATGGGTTGCGGAATGTGTCGGCGGCGCGGTTTCGTCGGGCGTGACGGGGGCGGGCGGCACGGCGATGAAACCGAGTTCCTCCAGAACTTCGTCGGGCGTTTCGACCAGTTTCGCGCCTTGCTTGATGAGCCGATGACAACCCCGCGACAGCGGCGCATGAATCGAACCGGGTAACGCGAAAACATCCCGCCCCATTTCGTTGGCGAGACGCGCGGTGATCAGCGAACCCGAACGCATGGCTGCCTCGACGATCAGCACACCGCCCGACAAGCCCGCGATCAGCCGGTTGCGTTGCGGAAAATGCGACGACCGCGCCGACGTGCCCAGCGGCCATTCCGACAGGATGGCGCCGTGGTCCGCGATCTGCCGCGCGAGCGCGTGATGCGCGGCCGGATACACGAGGTCCGCGCCGGTGCCGATCACCGCGACCGTGCTGCCGCGCGCGGTCAGCGCGCCGCGATGCGCCGCGCCGTCGATGCCGAGTGCGAGGCCCGATACGACCGTCAAGCCGGCGTCCGCGAGATGCCGCGCGAAACGGTACGCATCCTCGGTGCCTTGCGGCGTCGCGCTCCGGCTGCCGACGATCGCCACCGCTTTCGTGTGAAACAGTTCGAGGCGTCCCTTTACATATAGCAACGCCGGCGGATCGGGCATCGTCAGCAGCGCGGGCGGATAAACGGGGTCGTCCAGCGTGACGACGGTGTTGCCCGGCAACTCGCGCCACGCGAGCACGTCATCGAGCTGTTGCGTGAAGGCCGAACCTGGCGGCGCGAGGACGGCGCGCGCCGACCCTTCGTCGGTGGCGATGGCGAGCATCTCGAACGACTGCGCGAGGATCGTCGCGGGCAAGCCGAAGCGCTGCAATAGCGCGCGCAATGCGCCCGGTCTGAGACCTGGCGCGTTGGCAACGCGCAGCCACGCGGCGAGTTCGGTGTCGGTGGTGGGCAAGGTGTGCATCAGGCGCTTCCTCCAGCACGGCCAGCGGGCGGACAGTCCCCATGCTAAAATTTTCATCATCCGAAATAACTGTTGCGCCGCGCCCGCCCGCGCGGAGTCGTCGTTTGCGCCCAGCTCGAGCAGGCGTTGCGCGATGTTTTCAATGCGCGTGGCGCGGTTGAATCCATCGGCTTCGTCAGCATCTATCCTGTGCGTATCACGGTGGCCTCACAAGCTGGCCGAATGGCTAATCAGGCGGGCACTCACCCCTTCGCGGCGCCTAAAAAACTACCTACGATCATGGCTTTACTGAACATCCTCAATTACCCGGACAAGCGGCTTCACAAGATTGCGAAGCCCGTCGAAGTCGTCAACGACCGTATTCGCCGACTCGTCAAAGACATGGCCGAAACGATGTACGGCGCGCCCGGCGTCGGCCTCGCGGCGACGCAGGTGGACGTGCATGAACGCGTGATCGTGATCGACGTTTCCGACGCGCACGACCAGCTGCTGGCCTTCATCAACCCGGAAATCATCTGGTCGAGCGAAGAGCGCAAGCTGAACGAAGAAGGGTGTCTGTCGGTGCCGGGCATTTACGACAACGTCGAGCGCGCGGAAAAAGTGCGCGTGCGTGCGCTGAACGAAAAGGGCGAAACCTTCGAGATGGATTGCGACGGCCTGCTCGCCATCTGCATCCAGCACGAAATGGATCACCTGATGGGCCGTGTGTTCGTCGAATATCTGTCGTCGCTGAAGCAGACCCGGATCAAGAGCAAGATGAAGAAGCTCGTGCACGCGCTGTAAGCGCCCATCGTCACCCACTGCTCTTATTCATGACTCAGTCTTTGCGCGTCATTTTTGCCGGTACGCCGGAGTTCGCCGCGGCGGCGCTCGCTGCCATTCACGACGCGGGTTTTGAAGTGCCGCTGGTGTTGACACAGCCGGACCGTCCGGCCGGACGTGGGATGAAACTGCAGGCGAGTCCGGTCAAGCGCTATGCGCAGGAGCACGGACTCGCGGTCGCACAACCGACGTCGCTGCGTCGCAACGGCAAATATCCGGCCGAGGCGAGCGCCGCGCTCGATCTGCTGCGCGACACGCCGCACGACGTGATGGTGGTCGCGGCTTACGGGCTGATCCTGCCGCAGGAAGTGCTCGATCTCCCGAAGCATGGCTGCATCAACATTCACGCTTCGCTGTTGCCGCGCTGGCGTGGCGCCGCGCCGATCCATCGCGCAATTGAAGCGGGTGACGCCGAAACGGGCATCACGCTGATGCAGATGGACGCGGGCCTCGATACCGGCGCGATGATTTCCGAAGTGCGCACGCCCATTCTTGCCGACGACACCACCGCGACGCTGCACGATCGCCTCGCGCAAGCCGGTGCCACGCTGATCGTCGACGCATTGCACGAACTGCAAAGCCACGGCGCGCTCGCGTCCACGCCGCAGCCGGAACACGGCACGACTTACGCGGAAAAGATCGGCAAGCATGAGGCTGCCCTCGACTGGCGCAAGCCGGCCGCCGTGCTGGCCCGTCAGATTCGCGCGTTCGATCCGTTCCCCGGCGGCGTCGCCACGCTCGGCGACGGCACTGCGCTGAAACTTTGGGCAGCCGCGCCGGTTGAAGCGTCAGGCGAAACGGCTGAACCCGGCACGATTCTCGACGTGTCGCCGGATGGCGTGACGGTTGCGTGCGGCGAAGGCGCGCTGCGTCTCACGCAATTGCAAAAGCCGGGCGGCAAGCGCCTGCCGGTTCGCGAGTTTCTCGCCGGTTCCACGCTCGAAGCGGGACACCGTTTCCAGCTTCCCGACGCGGACTGATCCGCGCCGGTTCCACGGCCGCACACGCCATGAACCGAACCCTGCAAACACGGTAACAGGCGGACGGCCACGTCCGCCATCCACCGTTCGGCCAGGTCGCGCCGCGTGTCGGCGGCGCGTTAGAATCCGTCACGCAACCCCCAGCTTTCGAGGATTCCATGTTCGGCATTACGCATTTCGGATTTTTCATCGTCGCCGTGTTCCTGCTGAATCTGACACCCGGCCCGGATACCGCCTACATCGTGGGTCGCAGTGTCGCGCAAGGACGTGGCGCGGGTCTGATGTCGTCGCTTGGAATTTCCGCGGGTTGCTGCGTGCATTCGCTTGCCTGCGCGTTCGGGTTGACCGCGTTGCTCGCGGCGTCGGTTACGGCGTTCACGGTGATCAAATTCGTCGGCGCGTTCTACCTGATTTACCTCGGCGTGCGTCTGATCTTCGCGAAGCCCGCCGCCGATCAGGCAACCGGCGAAGCGCGCGGTGCCGGCGCACCGAAGTCGTTGCGGCAGCTGTTCATGCAAGGTTTCTGGACCAACGTGCTGAATCCGAAAGTCGTGCTGTTCTTCGTCTCGTTCTTTCCGCAATTCGTCAGCAGCGGCAGCGATCACAAAACGCTGGCCTTCCTCGCGCTCGGCGCGGTGTTCGTCGCGATGAGCACGGTGTGGAACAGCTCTGTCGCGTGGGTCGCGGGCAGTGTCACGCAGCGTTTTTCCGGCAAGCCGGCGGTGAAAAAGTGGCTGGATCGCGGTGTAGGCAGCGCATTCGTCGGTCTTGGCGTCAAACTCGCGACCAGCACGCGATAGTTGAATTTTCTGCGGGCGCCCATATCTAACATTTCGCTTACAATCAAACGCCGTCATGGGATGGCGTGGATCTGTATCAGTTTGGGCAAGGAGCAATGAACATGTTTAACTGGGTCAAAACCGCGATGTTGATGGCCGCGATCACGGCCCTTTTCGTCGTGATCGGCGGGATGATTGGCGGGTCGAAGGGCATGATGCTCGCGCTGCTGGTCGCGCTGGGCATGAATTTCTTCTCGTACTGGTTCTCGGACAAGATGGTGCTGCGCATGTACAACGCGCAGGAAGTCGACGAAACCAGCGCACCGCAGTTTTACCGGATGGTGCGGGAACTGGCGACGCGCGCCAACCTGCCGATGCCGCGCGTCTACCTGATCAACGAAGATGCGCCGAATGCGTTTGCAACCGGCCGTAATCCGGAACACGCTGCGGTCGCGGCAACCACGGGTATTTTGCGGGCGTTGTCGGAGCGTGAAATGCGCGGGGTGATGGCGCATGAACTGGCGCACGTGAAGCATCGCGACATCCTGATCTCCACCATTTCGGCCACGATGGCCGGCGCGATTTCCGCGCTGGCGAACTTCGCGATGTTCTTCGGCGGGCGCGACGAAAACGGTCGTCCGGGCAATCCGATCGCCAGCATCGCCGTGGCGATTCTCGCGCCGGTCGCGGGCGCGCTGATCCAGATGGCAATCTCGCGCGCGCGTGAGTTCGAAGCGGACCGTGGCGGTGCGCAGATTTCCGGCGATCCGCAGGCGCTCGCATCGGCGCTCGACAAGATTCATCGCTACGCGAGCGGCATTCCGTTCCCCACGGCCGAAGCGCATCCGGCCACCGCGCAGATGATGATCATGAATCCGTTGTCGGGCGGCGCGATTGCTAACCTATTCTCGACTCACCCGGCTACGGAAGAACGCATCGCGCGTCTGATGGAAATGGCGCGCACCGGTCGCTTCGAGTAAAAGGCGCGGGCGGGCGGGCGGCGCGGCGGTCGCGCCGTTGCTGTCGTCGGGAAAAAGGGCGAGTCGCGAGACTCGCCCTTTTTTATTGGCTCCAGTGCGGCTGTCGATCTGCACTGCCGGTTCGAATCACGCCGGAATCTTCCGCGCGCAGCGACGCGGCACGCCACGGCGCCAGCCGCGAGCGCCTGCCACGCTACAATGCGTTGTTTGCGTCGCGCGTTCCGCGCGGCCTGCTTTTGCCTTTTTCATGACCCCAAAGCCTCCTTTGCGCTCTGTCTCACCTTCGTCGCGTCCGCGCGAATCCCGCCTGTCGGTGCTGCATCTCGCGCCTGAGTCGCTCGGGTTTGCGCTCGACTGCGCATCGCAAGCGGTCGGTGCCGTGCGTCTGGGCTCGGCTTTGCCGGCTGCGCTCGGCGCGGTGTTCGCGTCGACGCCCGAAGTCAGCGTAACGGCCGCGCGCGGCGCGGTGCAGGATATTGCGTATCGCACGATGCGCCGTCTCGCCACCGCCGACTATCTGGTCGCGAAGCTCGTGCGCAAGGCGCCGCCGTCGCACGTCGCGAATCTGCTGGCATGCGCGCTGGCGTTGCTGATCGATGACGAAGCGAACGCCGCCTACACGCCGTTCACGGTCGTCGATCAGGCGGTGAGCGCGATTGCCGCGCGCCGTGAGTTTGCGTTCGCGAAGGGGCTGGTCAACGCGGTGCTGCGCAACTTCCTGCGCGAGCGCGACAGCTTGCTGGCCGAGTCGCAACACGACGAAGTCGCGCGCTGGAACTATCCGTCGTGGTGGATCGACGCGGTGCGCCGCGCGTGGCCGGACGCATGGCAACGACTGCTGGCGTCGGGCAACACGCAAGGGCCGCTGACGCTGCGCGTGAACGCGCGTCATTCCACCGTCGATGCCTATCTGCAAGTCTTGCGCGATCATCAGATCGACGCATCGGCTGCCGGCGAACACGGCGTGCGCCTTGCCACGCCGATGCCGGTCGATCGCATCCCCGGCTTCAGCGAAGGTGTCGTGTCGGTGCAGGACGCAGGCGCGCAACTCGCTGCGCAGTGGCTCGGCGCGCGTGACGGCATGCGCGTTCTCGACGCATGCGCGGCGCCCGGCGGCAAGACCGGTCATCTGCTCGAACTGTCGAACCTCGACCTGGTCGCGCTCGAAAGCGATGCGTCGCGGGCACGCCGGATCGGCGAAAACCTGCAGCGGCTCAAGCTCAACGCCGAAGTGCGGATCGGCGACGCGGGCGCGCCGTCCACATGGCACGACGTCGTCGATCAACCGTTCGACCGCATTCTGGCCGACGTGCCGTGCTCGGCATCGGGCATCGTGCGTCGTCATCCTGACATCCGCTGGCTGCGTCGTCCGTCGGATATTCCTGCGCTGGTGACGGAACAACGGCGCATCCTCGCGGCATTGTGGCCGCTCGTGAAATCGGGCGGCGAGCTGTTATACGTGACGTGCTCGATCTTTCCGGAAGAGGGCGAATTGCAGGCGCAGTGGTTTGGAGAGAAATACCCGGATGCGGTACGATTGGACGCGCCGGGGCAACTGTTGCCGAACGTGAGCACCGATGCCCGCGCGCCCGCCGGAAGCCCGGCCGGTCACGCTGTCGATCAAGCTGCGGCCCAGTCCGCAGAGGCCAGCGCCGGCACGAACCTAGACCACGACGGATTTTTCTACGCGCGCTTTCAGAAACGGTGACCATCAAACGCTTCTTTCCGCTTCGGCTCGCGGCTGTACTGTGGGTCGCGCTGAGCTTGTGGCTCGCGCTTCCACCGCTCGCGCATGCTGATTCGATCGCCGTGCAGCGCGCGTCGCTGCAGTCCGACGGCAATGGCTGGATGCTCGACGCCCGCTTCGAGTTCGAGCTGAACAGCAATCTCGAAGACGCCGTCAACAAAGGCATTCCGCTTTATTTCACGACCGATTTCGAACTGAGCCGACCGCGCTGGTACTGGTTCGACGAACAACCGGTCAGCGTGTCGCAAAGCATTCGCCTGTCGTTTCAGCCGCTCACGCGCGAATACCGCGTATCGACCGGCGGTTTGCAACTCGGCTTCAGTACGCTGAAAGATGCGCTCGCAGTGATCCAGCATGTGACGTCCTGGCACGTGTTCGATCGTAATCAGGTGACGGCCGGCGAAACGTATAACGCGTCGGTGCGGATGCAACTCGATATCGCGCTGATGCCCAAGCCGTTCCAGATCGACGCGGTGAACAACCGCGACTGGAACCTCTCTTCCGACTGGAAGCGTTTTACCTTCACGGTGACCGAACGTGCTAAATAGAGTGCGCCAGGCCACCGGAGCCACAAGCGTCAGCAGCATCGTCGTGCGCGTGCTGGTGTCGACGGTCGCCGTGACGGCCGTTCTGCTGCTCGTGTTGCTGGCCGCGGCCAGCGCCAACACCGAGTTCTTCGACCGTTACTATCAATGGCTCTACGCGGCCAACGTCGCGGTTGCGCTGATCTTCCTGCTGGTGGTCGCGGCGCTCGTCGTCATCATCGTGACACGGTTGCGCAAGGGCAAGTTCGGCACGCGGCTGCTCGCCAAACTCGCGTTTTTCTTCGCGCTGGTCGGCGTGGTGCCGGGCGGCATCATCTACGTCGTGTCGTATCAGTTCGTGTCGCGCAGTATCGAATCGTGGTTCGACGTGAATGTCGAAACCGCGCTGACATCCGGGTTGAACCTTGGACGTGGGATGCTCGACGCGTCGTTGTCGGATTTGCAGACGAAAGGCCGTCTGATGTCCGAACAGCTTGCTAGCGGCGACGCCAGCGGCACGACGCTCACGCTCTTGCGTCTGCGCGACCAGTTCGGCGTGCAGGACGCGATGATCGTCGAACCGGTGCGCAGCATGTCGGGCGCGACGCCGGAAATGCACGTGGTCGCTCAGGCGTCGGGCAGTTACGCGAGCCTCGTGCCGAGCGATCTGCCCACGACGCGGATGATCGATCAGGCGCGTGGACGGGGTTTCGCCGCAATCGAAGGCGAGGTCGACGGCGATCCGCGCGAGCACGGCAACAAGGGCGCGTTGCGGCTGCGGATCGTGCAGCGCATTCCGGATTCGAACACGGCGCTGTTGCAGCCGGCCGAACGCTTCCTGCAGTTGACGCAACCGGTTTCGCCGTCGTTGGCGCGCAATGCCGACGCCGTGCAACGCGCGTATCGCGAATATCAGGAGAAGGCGCTCGGACGGACCGGCTTGCGCAAGATGTATATCGGCACGCTGACGCTCGCGCTGTTCCTCGCCACTTTTATCGCGATGATGCTCGCGCTCGCGCTCGGCAATCAGCTCGCGCGGCCGCTGTTCCTGCTCGCGCAAGGCACGAAGGAAGTGACCGAGGGCGACTACACGCCGAAGCGCGAAATCAAGTCGCGCGACGAACTCGGTTTCCTCACGCAGTCGTTCAACGCGATGACGCGGCAGTTGTCGGAGGCGCGCGCGGCGGTCGAGAACAACCGGATCGCGCTCGAACATTCGAAGAGCTATCTGGAGAGCATTCTCGCGAACCTGACCGCCGGCGTGTTCGTATTCGACCGGCAATTCCGTCTGACCACGGCCAATCGCGGCGCGGAACGGATTTTCCGTCAGCAGTTTCAGGCGGCGCTCGGTTCGGCGCTCGACCGGATCGGCGTGCTGAGCGAGTTCGGCGGCATGGTGCGCAAGGCGTTCGCCGATCGTGAGGCGGCGAGCGGCGATGGCCACGACGATCGCGGTCACTGGCAGCAGCAGTTCTCGGTGCAGGTCGCGGGCGAAACCGAGCCGCTGACGTTGCTCGTGCGTGGCGCGCGCCTCGTGTCCGCGACGGATCGCGACGCGCAGGATATGCAGACGTCCGGCTACGTCGTCGTGTTCGACGATATTTCCGACGTGATTTCCGCGCAGCGCTCGGTGGCGTGGGGTGAAGTCGCGCGGCGTCTCGCGCACGAAATCAAGAATCCGCTGACGCCGATTCAATTGTCGGCGGAACGTCTGCAAATGAAGCTCGCAGACAAGCTCGCGCCGTCGGACGCCGACGTGCTGAAGCGCGGCGCGACGACCATCGTCAATCAGGTCGCGGCGATGAAGCAGATGGTCGATAATTTCCGCGATTACGCGCGTACGCCGCCGGCGGTGCTCGCGAAATTGCAACTGAACGAGCTGGTCAGCGAAGTGCTGACGCTGTACGGCATCGAAGAAGGCAAGAGCACGATTGCGGTGGAACTCGGCGAACGCTTGCCGGTGATCCTCGGCGATGCGACGCAATTGCGTCAGGTTATCCACAATCTGCTGCAAAACGCGCAGGATGCGGTGTCCGAGGCCACACAACCCCGTGTGCTGCTGGAGACGAGAACAGTAGAATATGGCGATCCCGACGCGGAGGGCAAAGCACGCATCGCGGTGCGGCTGACCGTGTCCGATAACGGACCGGGCTTTCCCGCGCGTATCCTGACGCGTGCGTTCGAACCTTACGTGACGACCAAGGCCAAAGGGACGGGTCTCGGTCTTGCGATGGTCAAGAAGATCGTCGACGAACACGGCGCGCGGATCGACATTCGTAATCGCATGAAAGCGGGCGATGTCATCGAAGGCGCACAGATTTCGATCCTCTTTCTACAACTGGCAGACGATGCCGCGGCATCCGGTTCCGGGCCGCAGGCGGCGCACGGTAGCGCGCCGCAGGGAACGACAAAAGCAACAGTGCAGACAAGGGCAGCTTAAATGGCAACCATCCTGGTGGTAGACGACGAAATGGGTATCCGGGAATTGCTCTCGGAGATCCTCAGCGACGAGGGGCATGTCGTGGAAGCGGCGGAAAACGCGCAGGAGGCGCGCGATTTCCGGCTGCGTCAGGCGCCTGATCTGGTGCTGCTCGACATCTGGATGCCCGACACCGACGGCGTGACCCTGTTGAAAGAATGGGCCGCGCAAGGGCAACTGACGATGCCGGTGATCATGATGTCGGGTCACGCAACTATCGACACGGCAGTCGAAGCGACCAAGATCGGCGCGCTGAACTTCCTCGAAAAGCCGATCGCGCTGCAGAAACTGCTGAAGGCGGTCGAGCAAGGTCTTGCGCGCGGCAATGCGGCGCCGGCGCCTGGCGGCGCGGCGGCGGTGAAGCCGGTCGCGACGGCGAGTTCGTCGACGGTGGCATCGGCGGCGGCGTTGCCGATGCTGTCCAGCGACGGCTTGTCGAGCGGCGCGCTGGCGGCGCAAACGGCGTCGATTTCGTTCGACATCCCGCTGCGCGACGCACGCGACGCGTTCGAGCGCGCTTACTTCGAATATCACCTCGCGCGCGAAAACGGCAGCATGACGCGCGTCGCGGAGAAGACCGGACTGGAGCGCACGCACTTGTATCGCAAGCTCAAACAACTCGGCGTCGATCTCGGTAAAAACAAGAGCGAGTGAAACTCGCTCGTGCGAGCCCAATTCGAAACTGCAATATTTTTTCGAGAAGGGCTTGAACGGCAGCGTTACCTTTGCTATATTCTTCTTCTTCGTTGGCCCGGTAGCTCAGTTGGTAGAGCAGCGGATTGAAAATCCGCGTGTCGTTGGTTCGATTCCGACCCAGGCCACCAGGATTTAAGCCCTAGGAAATCGCAAGTTTCCTGGGGCTTTTCCTTTTCTGGATGCCTGGCGCATCGTCGTCGCGCGGTGGTTTTTGCCGCGCCCAGTGTCCGGCGGTGTCGCGCGGTGCATGATAAAATCGCGCCAAGTCAAATACTTAGCGTGAATCGGCGGCGCGATAGCAGCGGCTGCCAGCGGTCGGATCGATACGCGGCAATCGGGCCATGCGGCCAGGTCATCAGCCTATATCCGGCGATCGGCGGTATAAGTGCGGCGCGCCTGGCGCGTTTCAGGCGCCGCCTATACTGCCTGAGCGCCATTGGGCGCGGCGGCGAGTCCGTCATCCATCGCGTCGCCCTGTTTGCAGCGCGCCACTGGCGCCGTGCACGGCACGCTGAAGCCCTCTTCATTCACGGAGTTTCACGGTGATCCGCAAAGACGCTAAGCGTAGCGCTCTGGTGCTGTTTTCCGGCGGCCAGGATTCCGCCACGTGCCTTGCCTGGGCACTCGAACGTTACGAAACGGTCGAGACGCTCGGCTTCGATTACGGTCAGCGGCACCGTGTCGAACTCGAATGCCGCGAAGGATTTCGCAGCGCCGTCGCGCGCGACTTCCCGCAGTGGGCCGGCCGGCTCGGCGAAGACCACATGATCGACCTATCGGTGCTCGGCTCGATCAGCGATACCGCGATGACCCGCGAAATCGAAATCGTCGCCACCGCCAACGGTCTGCCGAATACCTTCGTGCCCGGCCGCAATCTGATGTTCATGACGGTCGCGGCGGCGATTGCATACCGGCGAGGCCTGCAGGTGCTGGTCGGCGGCATGTGCGAGACGGATTTCTCCGGCTATCCGGATTGCCGCGACGACACGATGAAAGCGCTGCAAGTCGCGCTGAACCTCGGCATGGACAGCCGCTTCCTGCTCGAAACGCCGCTGATGTGGCTCGACAAGGCCGACACGTGGCGCCTCGCGCATGAATTGGGCGGCGATCCGCTGGTCGAACTGGTGCGCGTCGAAACGCACACGTGTTACGTCGGCGAGCGCGCGGAGTTGCATGCATGGGGTTTCGGCTGCGGTGAATGCCCGGCGTGCCATCTGCGCAAGCGCGGCTACGAGGCGTATCTGGCGGGCGAGAAAGTCACGGAACCGGTATAACGCAGTACCTGACGCGGCATCGGATGCTGCGTCGGCGCATCGAGCTCTTACCGCATCATCCGGCGCGCGTCGCCGGTTTCACGATTCGATTCACGCCGTCGGGCCACGCGCAGTCCGGTCACAACGGCGATATTCGCAGCCGCGCAGCATCGGCTGACAGCACAGGCAGAAAGCAGCATGACTTACGCGGTCAAGGAAATCTTCTACACGTTGCAGGGCGAAGGCGCGAACGCCGGTCGTCCGGCTGTGTTCTGCCGGTTCGCCGGCTGCAATCTGTGGTCGGGCCGCGAGGAAGATCGCGCGGATGCCGTGTGCCGCTTCTGCGATACCGATTTCGTCGGCACCGACGGTGAGAACGGCGGTAAATTTCGCACCGCCGAAGAACTCGTCGCGAAGATCGCGTCGTTGTGGCCTGAAGGCGAGGGCGAACGCTTCGTCGTGTGTACCGGCGGCGAACCGATGCTGCAGATCGATCAGCCGTTCGTCGATGCGTTGCACGCGGCCGGTTTCGAAATCGCCATCGAAACCAACGGCTCGCTGCCGGTGCTGGAAACGATCGACTGGATCTGCGTGAGCCCGAAGGCCGACGCGCCGCTGGTCGTCACGAAAGGCAACGAACTGAAGGTCGTGATTCCGCAAGATAATCAGCGCCTCGCCGATTACGCGAAGCTCGACTTCGAGTATTTCCTCGTCCAGCCGATGGACGGCCCGTCGCGCGATATCAATACCCGGCTCGCGATCGACTGGTGCAAACGCCATCCGCAATGGCGCCTGTCGATGCAGACCCACAAGTACCTGAACATTCCCTGATTTGCCGTGCTGACGATTACCCGAAAACTCGAATTCGACGCGGGCCACCGCATCCCCGATCACCGCAGCCAGTGCCGTAATCTGCACGGGCATCGCTACGTCCTCGAAATCACGCTGCAAGGCGATCTCGTCGAAACCGAAGGCGCGCCCGATCGCGGCATGGTGATGGATTTCGCCGACGTGAAGTCGCTCGCCAACGAACATCTGGTCAACGTGTGGGATCACGCGTTTCTGGTCTTCGAAGGCGACACGCAGGTGCGCGCTTTCCTCGAAACCATGCCCGGCCACAAGACGGTCGTGCTCGACCGCATTCCCACCGTGGAAAACCTGGCGGCCGTCGCGTTCGACATCCTCGCCAACGTCTACGATGCGCATTACGGCGTGAATCTGCGTCTTCATCAAGTGCGGTTGTACGAGACGCCGAACTGCTGGGCCGACGTGGTTCGCGACCCGGCCTGACGCGGCCTGATCCAAACGTTATTGGCACGGTATGATCGCTTCGATACACACACGGAGCGAGACATGCCGGTTATTGCGTCGCCGCAAATCGCGCGCGCCGGGCGGCGGGTTGTTTCCGGCGCACACGATGACAACCGCGCCTGCCGCGCGGCTCGCGTCATCCACGACACGCACGCACATCTGATATCCCGCGCTCCGGCCCACGTATCTCCACGGCTGGGAGCACGGCGATGAGCACCTTCACCAATCCCCTGAAGCAACGTCTTGCGCAGACCGAACCGCTGTTCGGCCTGTGGCTTTCGCTCGGCAGCGACGCCGCCGCCGAAGCGCTCGCGCACGCCGGTTTCGACTGGCTGCTGATCGACATGGAGCACGCGCCCAACGACAGCGTCGATGTCGCGTCGCAATTGCGCGCGATCGCCGCCGCGCATCTGCCTTCGGAGCCGGTCGTGCGTCTGCCGTCGCACGATCCGTGGATCGTCAAGCGCGTGATGGATGCGGGCGCGCGCACGCTGATGTTTCCGAATGTCGAAACTGCGGAACAAACCGCACAGATTGTGTGTTCTACCCGTTATCCGGACGTCGATTCGCCGGACGGCACGCGCGGCGTCGCGGGCATGGTGCGCGCGGCCGCCTACGGCATGCGGCGCGACTACGTGCAAAGCGCCAACGCGCAGATCGCGACCATCGTGCAGATCGAATCGAAGCGTGCGGTCGATGAGATCGACGAGATCGCGGCCACGCCGGGTGTCGATTGCCTGTTCGTCGGACCGGCGGATCTTGCTGCGAGCCTCGGTCATCTGGGCGATGCAAAGCATCCGGAAGTCCAGGAAGCCATCGCGCATGTCGCGGCGGCCGGCAACAAGGCAGGAATCGCGACAGGAATTTTTACGTTGGATGCGGCCGGCGCGCGGCAGTCACGCGAAGCCGGGTTTCGTTTCATCGCGCTCGGCGCGGATGTCGTGTGGCTGCTGCGCTCGACCCGTCAGGCGTTGCAGGAGGTGAGGTCATGAAGGGTGGTAAGCAGTTCCTGATGAGCGTCGCGGCATGCGCCGCGTTCGCAGCCAGCGCCGTCGTTTCGGCGCAAACCATGATGCCGAAGGCAAGCGATCCGGAGACGCAAAACGCCGTCGCCGATTACAACGCGGGCAATCTGACGGCGGCGCTCGCCGAGTTTCGCAAGGCGGCGCAGCACGGCAGCCGGCTCGCCGAATTCAATTACGCGATGATGTTGCTGAACGGCGAAGGCACGACGCCGGATGTCGATGAAGGCAAGAAGTGGCTGCGCAAGGCCGCCGACGCGAACATGTCGCACGCGCAATATGTGTACGGCAAGATGTACGACGATGGCGAGTTCGTCGGGCGCGATCCGGCCGAGGCGCATCGGTGGTTTCTGAAGGCGGCGCAGCAAGGTCACGTGCTGGCGGAACTTGCGCTGGCTAATCAGTTTCTCGACGGACGCGGCACGGATCGCGACAACCGGCAGGCGTTCGTCTGGTACAAGAAAGCCGCCGAAGGCGGCGATATGACCGCGCAATACGTGACCGGCTCGTTCTACGAGCGCGGCGGCGACGGCGTGGACCGTAACATCAACGTGGCGCGTGCATACTACGCAGCGGCGGCCGCGCAGGGCGATCCGGCGGCGCGCCTGAAGTATCAGCAACTGACCGCGCAATTGCAGCAATCGCAGCAGCCGAAGGACGCGAAGCCGCAATGATGTTCCGACGGTCGCAGACATGAAAAAAGGGCGCTCGTTCGAGCGCCCTTTTTTTCGGCAACGCGATACGCGCCGTCAGCTCTGCATCAGCCGCTTCTGTCGCGCGACGCTCATGATCAAACCGACCGCAACGCCGAGCGTCGTCAGCGCCGTGCCGCCGTAACTCATGAACGGCAACGGCACGCCGACCACCGGCAGAATGCCGCTGACCATCCCGATGTTGACGAACGCGTAGGTGAAGAACGCCATGGTCAGGGAGCCGGCCAGTAATCGCGCGAACAGCGTTGCCCCGTTCGCCGCGATATACAAGCCACGCACGATCAGCAACATGTAGAGCGTCAACAGCACGAGACCGCCCGCCAGCCCGAACTCCTCGGAGAACACCGCGAAGATGAAGTCGGTGTGCTTTTCAGGGATGAATTCCAGGTGAGCCTGCGTGCCCTTCAGCCAGCCCTTGCCGAAGGTGCCGCCCGAGCCGATCGCGATGACCGCCTGGATGGTGTGGAAACCCTTGCCGAGCGGGTCGGACGTCGGGTCGAGCAGCGTGCAGATGCGGTGCTTCTGATAGTCGTGCATCAACGGCCATTGCACCTCGGGCTGACAGATCTTGTCCTGAAATGCCGCAATCGATCCCACCGCGATCACGCCTGCGATCAGCACCGGCACGATCAGCTTGAAGCTCAAGCCCGCGAAATAGATGACGAACAAACCCGCCGCGAACACCAGCACCGCCGTGCCGAGGTCGGGCTGTTTCGCGATCAGTCCGACCGGCACCATCAGGATGATCAGCCCAACCAGATAGTCGTACCAGCGCATCACGCCTTCGCGCCGCTGGTAGTACCACGCGAGCATCAGCGGCGTGGCGATCTTCAGGATTTCGGACGGCTGGATCACCACGCCGACGTTGATCCAGCGCTTGGCGCCTTTGCGCGTCAGCCCGAACATCGCCACCGCGACCAGTAACGCGACGCCGAAGGTGTACAGCGGCACCGCGAAACGCATCAGCGTAGTGGGCGGCACGTTCGCGAGGCCCCACATCAGCACGAAGGTCAGCAAGATGTTGCGCAGCTGGTCTTCGACGCGGCCAGGCATATCGAGCGTCGCGCTATACAGCGTGACGATGCCGACGCACAGCAGCAGAAAAACGATCAGTGCGAGCGGGCGGTCGAAGCCCACGAACATGCTCTTGATGCGATCGAGCCAGGCGCGCTTGTCGAATTGCATGCCTTTCTCCTTATTCGTCGATGCCGCCGGTGGCCGGGCGCGGCGGCGCGGGTTGCGCGCCGTTATCGCGCGACGGGGCCGCCGCGGTGGGCGTCGGCTCGCTGGCCGGACGTGGTTTATGAGGCGCTTTACGCGTTTTGGCTTTGGCTGCGGAGGCCGCCGCTGCCGCCGAGGCTTCCGATGCGGCTTCCGCCGCCGACGCCGCTTCGGCCGCCGATGCCGCAGCCGCCGCCGACGCCGCGCCCGGTTTGGGCGCGACCACCGGAATGGGCAGCGCGGTGAAACCGGCTGCGACGCTGGTGGGACGAGCCGTTTCGGATGCGGCGGCCGAATCGCCGATCACCGGCGCCGACGCGTCTTGCGTCGCCGACGCCGCATCGGCGACAGCGGCCGCTTCGGCACCCGGCTTCATCCGGTCGACGAGGTAATAGTCGAGCACGCGACGCGCGATCGGACCGGCCGCCTGCGCGCCCCAACCGCCGTTCTCGACGATCAGCGCGACCGCGATTTTCGGATGATCGGCCGGCGCGAACGCGATAAACAGCGCGTGGTCGCGCAGATGCTCGGCCAGCGCGTGACCGTGATACTTCGCGCCTTGCAGCGAGAAAACCTGCGCCGTACCGGTTTTGCCCGCAGCCAGATACGGCGCATTGCGGAACACCTGATACGCGGTGCCCGACGGATTCGACGTGACGTTTTCCATGCCGCGTTTGATCACGTCGATGTCGGATTGCGCGACGTTGATGCGTCCATCGTCCTTTGCAACCGTCAGACGCGTGTCGTGCGAGATCGGATTTTCGACCTCTTTCACGAGGTGAGGCTTCATCAGCACGCCGTTGTTCGCGAGCGTGGCCGTGGCGTGCGCGAGTTGCAGGATCGTGTACGAGTTATAGCCCTGGCCGATCCCGAGACTGATGGTTTCGCCTTCGTACCAGCGCTGCTGTTCGGGCTTGTGATACGCCTTGCGCTTCCATTCGGTGGACGGCAGGATGCCGCGCGCCTCGCCGGAAATATCGATGCCGGTGATCTGGCCGAAGCCCCACGGCTTCATGAAATTGGCGATCGCGTTGACGCCGAGATCGTGCGCGAGCATGTAGAAATACGTGTCGTTCGACACCATGATCGCGCGGTTCATATCGATCCAGCCCTGACCTTGCGGCACGTCGTTACGGAACGTGTGGCCACCGAACGTGTACGAGCCCGGATCCTGGAAACCCCAGCCCGGCGTGCGCTTATGCAGCGTCAATGCGGCGAGCGCCATGAACGGCTTGTACGTGGAGCCGGGCGGATACGTGCCGTGCAGCGGACGATTCAGCAGCGGGTGATCGGGCGAGTTGTTCAGGTCGTCCCAGGTTTGCTGATCGATGCCATCGACGAACGAATTCGGATCGAAGCTCGGCGCGGACACGAACGCGAGCACGTCGCCGGTGGCGGGCTCGATTGCGACCAGCGCGCCGCGTCGTCCGGCGAACGCCTGCTCCGCGACCTGCTGCAAACCGATGTCCAGCGACAGCACGAGGTTGTTGCCCGGCGTGGCCTGCGTGCGCGATAGCGTGCGCACCGGACGTCCGCCTGCCGTGACTTCGACTTCCTCGAAGCCGGTCAGCCCGTGCAGTTCGGTTTCATAGCTCTGCTCGACGCCGATCTTGCCGATGTAGTCGGTGCCTTTGTAGTTGTTCGCGTCGAGGCGGGCATCGTAATGCTCGGGATCGCTGTCGTTCTGGTCGCTGGCGTCGTCGATACGGTCCTGGTCGCGCTGCGAAATACGCCCGATATAACCGATCACGTGCGCAGCCGTCGGGCCGAGCGGATATTGGCGGAACAGACGCGCGCGCACTTCGACGCCCGGAAAACGGAAGCGTTGCGCGGTAAAGCGCGCCACTTCGTCGTCGCTGAGGCGGGTGCGGATCGGCAGGCTTTCGAAGTTCTTCGAGTCTTCCTGGAGCTTCTTGAAACGGCGGCGGTCGCGCGCGTCGATGGTAATGACGGTGGCGAGATTGTCGATCACGTTGTCGAGCGAATCGTTCAGCTTCGACGGCGTGATTTCGAGCGTGTAGGCCGAGTAGTTTTTGGCCAGCACGACGCCGTTGCGGTCGGTGATGATGCCGCGATTCGGCACGATCGGCGCGACGGAAATGCGGTTTTCGTCCGCTTGCAGCGAGTATTTGCTGTAGTGCCAGACTTGCAGGAACAGGAAGCGGAACGCGATCAGCCCGAAGCAGACGAACACGAACAGACCCGCCGCTGTGACGCGCAGGCGGAACTTCGAAAGCTGCTGCTGGGTGTCCTTGAATTCGGTCATGCGTCTGGTTCACGCGGCCGCGAGGCGGCCTTCAATGGATTGCGGGTTTGCTGCACGCCGGTCGCGCCGTGTGCGGTGCGGTTGCCGGCGGCGCGGAGCGGGACGGACGCGGTTGCGCGTTCATGGCCGGTCCCGATGCGCGCGCCGCGCTTAAATGGGGCGGGTGTCGTCGGGGTCGGCCGGACGGCGTTGCGGCATCAACAGCAAAATGCTCGTGATAGGCCACAATACCGCTTCGACGAAGCCGTCGATCAGATAACCCCACCCTGGAAATGCGGCGCCCGTCAGCAGACGGATCACGAACGGCACGAGTTGCGCGACCACCAGCAACGGCATCACGGCGAACATCTGCACGCCGATCGACATCCACAGCACGCGGCGGTGAATCGTGATTGCACCGTACGACAGCAGCGTGTACGCGAGCGCATGTTCGCCGAGCAGACTGGCGTTGTGCACGTCCATCAGCAAACCGAGAAAGAACGCGATGCCCATGCCGACTTTGCGCGGCTGGTGCACGTTCCAGAACAGCAGCACGAGCGCGACAAAATCGGGCACGCCGAGTAGACGTCCCCACGGCATCAGGTTCAACAGGAACGCGGCGGCGAGACTGAACGCGATGAAGTACGGGTTGACCGGTTGCAGGATGTATTGCGGGCGGTTCATGGCTTCGCCCCCTGCGCGGCCTTCGCGGTGTTCTTTTCAGCGTTTTTTTCAGCAGCGGCGGATTTGCCGGCCGGCTTTTTCTCCGGCGCGGCCGGTTTGGCGGCGGGTTTTGCCGCCGTCGCCGTCGCGGCCGTAGCCGCGGAAGCCGCAGCAGGCGCTGCGCCCGACGTGGGCTGCGCGGCGCCTGCTTTGGCGTTCTTGTCCGCGCCTTTGGCTGCCGCCTTCTTCGACTTCGCCACGGTGGCGGCGTCGGGTTCGTCGGCGGGGCGCGGCGGTACGTCGTTCTGGAAGTGCAGCACCAGCAACTGACGCGCGCCACGCACAGCGGCAACCGGCAGACAGATCACGCGTGCAAACGCGGTATCGGCCTGTTTGTCCACGCGCACGACTTTCGCAACCGGCAAACCGGGCGGATACACGCCGTCGAGTCCGCTCGTCACGAGTTCGTCACCCGCGACGACGTCGGCGCTGATCGGCACGAAACGCAGATCGAGGGTGTCGCCCTTCGGCGTACCGTAGATCACGCTGCGCAAGCCAGTGCGTACGATCTGCACGGGCACGGCCTGATCCTTGTCGGTCAGCAGCGTGACTTCGGCTTGCATCGGAAACACGCGGGTGATTTGACCGATCACGCCGTCTTCGTTGACGACCGGTGAACCGTTGCTGATGCCTTGTTGCCCGCCACGTCCGATCACGACTTTCTGCGTGAACGGGTCGCGCGTGTCGTACTGGATTTCGGCCGGAATGGTTTGCGTGGCGATGCGTTGCGACAACTGCAACAACGCGCGCAGATGTGCGTTTTCAGCGGAGACTTCGGCAGCGGTATTGGCCTGCACGGACAGTTGCAGATCTTTGGCGCGCAGCTTGTCGTTTTCGCCACGCAGGGTGGCGCTGGTCACGGCGAGATCGGCCGCGCCCATGAAGATGTCGCGCGGCACGAGCGCCGCGCGTTGCAGCGGATAAAGGCCCGCGCCAAGCACGCCGCGCACGATTTCGAGCGTACGGAAGCGGGCATCGGAGATCAGCAGGACGAGCGCAACCAGCACGAGAACGATAAGCCGTGCGAGCGCGGAGGGGCCTTGCTTGAACAGGGGCGGCGGACTGTATTCCATGGTCGGCGCCGGGGGCGTGAGCGGTTGGGTGAGACAGCGGCGCGGCGGGGCGCGCTCAGTGCGCGGCGGCTGGTCCGGCCAGCCAGACGGAAACAGACCCGCGAAGGGTCTGCGTGACTGACGCCGGTCCTGAAGCCAGTCCGGCGGCCATCTGGATTGCCGACCCGCAAGGGGTCCGCCCAGAAGCGGCCTGCCGTCCGATCCGCGCTACTGACATGAAGACGGCTCGCTTACTCGTACGAGAAGATGCTGCCGAGCTTGTCCATGCGTTCGAGCGCCATGCCCGAGCCGCGGACGACGCACGTCAGCGGGTCTTCGGCGACGAGCACCGGCAGACCGGTTTCTTCTGCGAGCAGACGGTCGAGGTCGCGCAGCAATGCGCCGCCGCCCGTCAGCATCATGCCGCGTTCGGCGATGTCGGCGCCGAGTTCCGGCGGAGTCTGTTCGAGCGCGATCTTCACCGACGACACGATCTGGTTCAGCGGATCGGTCAGCGCTTCGAGGATTTCGTTGCTGGAAATCGTGAAGCTGCGCGGGATGCCTTCCGACAGGTTGCGGCCCTTCACTTCCATTTCCTTGACTTCGGAGCCGGGGAAAGCCGAACCGATTTCCTTCTTGATTGCTTCAGCGGTTTGTTCGCCGATCAGCATGCCGTAGTTGCGGCGGATGTAGTTGACGATAGCCTCGTCGAACTTGTCGCCGCCCACGCGCACCGAACCTTTGTACACGATGCCGCCGAGCGAGATCACGCCGACTTCCGTCGTGCCGCCGCCGATATCGACGACCATCGAGCCGGTTGCTTCCGACACCGGCAAGCCCGCGCCGATCGCAGCGGCCATCGGCTCTTCGATCAGGTAGACCTGCGATGCGCCCGCACCGTGAGCCGCTTCCTTGATGGCGCGACGCTCGACCTGCGTGGAACCGCACGGCACGCAAATGATGATGCGCGGCGACGGCGAGAACATGCGCGATTCGTGAGCGGTCTTGATGAACTGCTTGATCATCTGCTCGGTGACCGTGAAGTCGGCGATCACGCCGTCTTTCATGGGGCGAATCGCCTCGATGTTGCCCGGCACCTTGCCAAGCATCTGCTTGGCTTCTTTACCTACGGCCTGAATGGTCTTCTTGCCATTCGGACCACCTTCCTGACGGATGGAAACGACCGACGGTTCGTCGAGGACGATACCTTTGCCGCGCATGTAGATAAGCGTGTTGGCGGTGCCGAGGTCAATCGCCAGGTCGTTGGAGAAGTAGCTGCGCAAAAAACCGAACATTCAAAATCCTGTCTCGCTTGGGGCCGGGGCCGCGCTAGTTTGCGCGGGGCGGCAGCGGAAAAAAATAACAGCTTCAGCCGGGATCCAACCGCGAGAATGCGGTGCCACAGCGGCTTGAAACTGCGAGGGAATTCACCGGAGGCCGTGCAAGGCCGGATGTCTCATCTGAACGACCGGTGCGAAATGTTCAGAAAGGCCTTGGTAAGTCGGTCCGGGTTTGGGTCGAACGCGTAATGATACCTTATAATTTTGGATGATTTGAAGGAAACGGGTGGCAGTTTTTGCCACCGCTGGCCCCTTTTTCGAGGGCTCGCTTCCCCGTCGTAACTCGCTGTCGCAGCATTGTTTTTTTCCCGTTGCGGCAGTCCACCACTCTTTCCGGTGACTGCATGGCTCTGACCTTGACCGATGTGAAGCGCATCGCCCACCTCGCGCGGCTCGAACTGGCCGACGCCGACGCCGAACACACGCTTGTCCAGCTCAACGATTTCTTTGGGCTGGTCGAGCAGATGCAAGCAGTCGATACCACCGGCATCGCGCCGCTTGCCCATCCGATCGAACAGATCGAAGACGTCGCGCTGCGTCTGCGTGACGACGCCGTGACCGAAGCGGTAGAACGTGAAGCTTTCCAGCGCCCGGCACCCGCCGTGCAGGAAGGTTTGTATCTGGTGCCCAAGGTCATCGAATAGTCTTCGGTTCATGAATGATCGGCCTGTCGTTCAGCATGATTCACGATGGATGGGCAACGGCCCGAATAGCTGACCTCGGCGCGCGACAAACGTTCGCGCTGAATCGGTAACAAATTCGTCTCCGCGCCTTACCGGGCTGCCGACAGGCCCGCTTACGACGCATCCACGCCGCCGGGCACGGCTTGCCGGCGGGCAGTCCGGATGCCTCCACGACAGCGTCCTCGCACGCTGTCGCGCTCTTCAGGAAGAACGCAATGCATGAAAAAAGCTTGACCGAACTGCGTGCCGCGCTCGACGCGAAGCAATGCTCCGCAGTCGAACTGGCGCAGTCGTATCTGACGCGGATCGAAGCCGCGAAAACGCTGAACGCGTTCATTCACGTCGATCCCGAACTGACGCTCGCGCAGGCCAAAGCCGCCGACGCGTTGCTGCACAGCGGCCACGCCGGCCCGCTCGCCGGCCTGCCGGTCGCGCACAAGGACGTGTTCGTGACGAAGGGCTGGCGCGCGACCGCCGGCTCGAAAATGCTCGAAAACTACACCAGCCCGTTCGACGCAACGGTGGTCGAGCGCTTGCAGCGCGCGGGCATGGTCTGCGTCGGCAAGACCAATATGGACGAGTTCGCGATGGGCTCGTCGAATGAGAATTCGTACTTTGGTCCGGTGCAGAATCCGTGGGACGTGAAGGCCGTGCCTGGCGGTTCGTCGGGCGGTTCGGCGGCGGCCGTGGCCGCGCGCCTCGCGCCCGCCGCAACCGGCACCGATACCGGTGGCTCGATCCGTCAACCGGCGTCGTTTGCCGGCATCACGGGCATCAAGCCCACCTACGGCCGCGTGTCGCGCTACGGCATGATCGCGTTCGCATCGTCGCTGGATCAGGGCGGCCCGATGGCGCAGACCGCCGCGGATTGCGCCACGCTGCTCAACGCGATGGCCGGTTTCGACCGGCACGATTCGACCAGCCTCACGCGCGATGACGAAGACTTCACGCGCCACCTCGGCCAGCGCTGGAACGGCGACACCGGCGCGGCGACGGCGGGCAAGCCGCTCGCCGGTCTGCGTATCGGCTTGCCGAAGGAATACTTCGGCGACGGCCTCGCGGACGACGTTCGCGCGGCCATCCAGGCGGCGCTGAAGCAATACGAAGCGCTCGGCGCGACGCTGGTCGACGTGACGCTGCCCAAAACCGAACTGTCGATTCCCGTCTATTACGTGATCGCGCCGGCGGAAGCCTCGTCGAACCTGTCACGCTTCGACGGCGTGCGCTACGGCCATCGCGCTGCGGAATATCGCGATCTGCTCGACATGTACAAGAAGTCGCGCGCCGAAGGCTTTGGCCCGGAAGTGAAGCGACGCATTCTGGTCGGCACCTACGTGCTGTCGCACGGCTATTACGACGCGTACTACCTGCAAGCGCAAAAAATCCGACGCATCATCGCGCAGGATTTCCAGCAGGCGTTCGAGCAATGCGACGTGATCATGGGACCGGTCGCGCCGTCGGTGGCGTGGGATCTGGGCGCCAAGGGCGACGATCCAATGCAGATGTACCTCGCGGACATCTACACGCTGTCGGTGAGCCTCGCCGGTTTGCCGGGCATGAGCGTGCCGTGCGGCTTCGGCGCAGGCGCGAATGCACAGCGTCCGGTCGGTCTGCAGATCATCGGCAACTATTTCAATGAAGCCCGGATGCTGCAAGTCGCGGACGCGTTCCAGCGCGCGACCGACTGGCATCGCAAGGCACCGGCAGGAGTGTGAACATGACCAAACAATGGGAAGTCGTGATCGGTCTTGAGACGCACGCGCAACTGTCGACCGTCTCGAAGATTTTCTCCGGCGCCGCCACGCAGTTCGGCGCCGAACCCAACACCCAGGCATGCCCGGTCGATCTGGCGTTGCCCGGCTCGCTGCCGGTGATGAACCGCGGCGCCGTCGAACGCGCGATCCGCTTCGGCCTCGCAATCGGCTCGACGATCGCGCCGCGCAGCATCTTCGCGCGCAAGAACTATTTCTATCCGGATCTTCCGAAGGGCTATCAGATCAGCCAGTACGAGATTCCGGTGGTGCAGGGCGGGACGGTCACCATCCAGGTTCCGGCCAATGAAAAGACCGGCAAGGATGCGTACGAAAAGACCATCAACCTGACGCGCGCCCACCTCGAAGAAGACGCGGGCAAGTCGTTGCACGAAGACTTCGCGGGCATGACGGGCATCGACCTGAACCGCGCCGGCACGCCGCTGCTCGAAATCGTCACGGAACCGGAAATGCGCAGCGCGGCGGAAGCCGTGGCCTACGCGAAGTCGCTGCACACGCTGGTGATGTGGCTCGGCATCTGCGACGGCAACATGCAGGAAGGCTCGTTCCGCTGCGATGCGAACGTGTCCGTGCGGCCGGTCGGTCAGGCCGAATTCGGCACGCGCGCGGAGATCAAGAACCTGAACTCGTTCCGCTTCCTCGAAGAAGCGATTCAATACGAAGTGCGTCGTCAGATCGAGCTGATCGAAGACGGCGGCACGGTGGTTCAGGAAACGCGTCTGTACGATCCGGACAAGCGTGAAACGCGCTCGATGCGCAGCAAGGAAGACGCGCACGATTACCGCTATTTCCCCGATCCCGACCTGATGCCGCTGATGATCGACGCTGCATGGATCGAGCGCGTGAAGGGCGAGATGCCGGAACTGCCGGAAGCGATCCAGCAGCGTTTCGTGTCGCAATACGGTCTGACGCCGTACGACGCGAACGTGTTGACGTCGAGCAAGGCGATGGCCGCGTATTACGAGGCAGTCGTCTCGAAGACCGGCGAAGCGCAGGCGAAGGTCGCGGCGAACTGGCTGATGGGCGAAGTGTCGTCGCTGTCGAATCGCGACGGTCTCGATATCGCGGACAGCCCGGTTTCCGCGACGCAACTCTCGCTGTTGCTGCAACGTATCGCCGACGGCACGATCTCGAACAAGATCGCGAAGGAAATTTTCGTCGCCATCTGGGAAGAGAAAGCCACCGACGACGCCGCTGCGGACCGCATTATCGAAGCGAAGGGTTTGAAGCAGATTTCGGACACCGGCGAACTCGAAGCGATCATCGACGACGTGCTGGCGGCCAATCCGAAGTCGGTCGAAGAATTCCGCGCGGGCAAGGAGAAGGCGTTCAATGCGCTGATCGGCCAGGCGATGAAAGCGACCCGGGGCAAGGCCAATCCGCAACAGGTCAATGAGCTGCTGAAGAAGAAATTGTCCTGAACGATGTAATGCAGGTGAC
This sequence comes from Paraburkholderia sp., assembly GCF_028283785.1. Taxonomy (GTDB): domain Bacteria; phylum Pseudomonadota; class Gammaproteobacteria; order Burkholderiales; family Burkholderiaceae; genus Paraburkholderia. The sequence continues at coordinate 336,253 of NZ_JAPWKB010000012.1, forward strand.
GGCGCGCGGTCTGAACGCGCGCCGCTCGAACGGGCCGTTGCCGGAAGTGTGAGCGTGGCAACGGCCCGTTTCATTTGGCGTCGCCGTTTGCGTGCGATCCGCGCGATCGCACGCAAACGCCGCCGCAGAACCCGGAGAGCAGCATGGCGAAGATCCCCGATCTCGACGATTTCCGTGTGCCCTTCTTCAACGAAGGCAAGAAGAACGACGCGTTCTCGCTCGACGATTTCGATCCGTCGGTGAAGCCGTTTTCCACCGGCTCGAAAGACAGCGATCGCGCGCGTCTGTCGGAGATCGGCGACAAGCTCGACGGACTGCAGGAGCGGCTGCACGCGCAGCGCGTGCGTCGCGTGTTGCTGGTGTTGCAGGGCATGGACACGAGCGGCAAGGACGGCACGATCCGCGCAGTGTTTCACGAAGTCGATCCGCTCGGTTTGCGTATCGTGCCGTTCAAGGCGCCAACGCCGGTCGAGGCCGCGCACGATTTCCTGTGGCGTGTGCATTCGCAGGCGCCTGCCGCGGGCGAGCTGACCATCTTCAACCGCAGCCATTACGAAGACCTGCTGGTGCCGCGCGTGCTCGGTCAACTCGACGCCGACGCATTCGGCGAGCGTTGTCTGCATATCCGCAACTTCGAGAAGCTACTCGTGGACAGCGGCACCACGATTGTCAAATGCATGCTGCATATTTCCAAAGACGAGCAACGCTCGCGCCTTCAGGCGCGTATCGACGATCCGTCCAAGCACTGGAAATTCGACGTGTCCGATCTCGACGCGCGCAAGCTGTGGTCGAAATATCAGGACGCGTATCGCGACGCACTGGCCGCGACGTCCACCAGTTTCGCGCCGTGGTACGTGATCCCGGCAGATTCGAAGACGCATCGCAACGTGATGATCGCCGAATTGCTGTTGCGCACGTTCGAGGGAATGAAGCTCGAATTTCCGCCCGCCAAAGAATCGCTGAAAGGAGTCGTGGTCGAGTGACCGCCTTTCGCAAGAATCATCAGTCAACGATAAAAGGAACGACATGTTGCGTGTGATTACCGCAAATCTGAACGGTATCCGGTCAGCTTCGAAAAAGGGTTTTTTCGAATGGTTCGGCGAGCAGAACGCCGACGTGCTGTGCGTGCAGGAAATCAAATGCTCGCAAGACGACATGACGCCTGAGTTCATGGCGCCGCACGATTTCACCGGCTATTTTCAACACGCGGTGAAAAAAGGCTACAGCGGCGCGGGCGTGTACACGCGTCATGAGCCGGACGAAGTCGTGATCGGTTTCGGCAGCGAGGAGTTCGACGCCGAAGGCCGTTATGTGGAATTGCGCTTCGGCAAGCTGTCGGTGATTTCTGTGTATGTGCCGTCGGGGTCGAGCGGCGACGAGCGTCAGCAGGCCAAATACCGGTTCATGGACGTGTTCATGCCGCATCTGACCGAACTGGCGAAAGAGCGCGAAGTGATCGTCTGCGGCGACGTGAATATCGTTCACAAAGAGATCGACATCAAGAACTGGAAAAGCAACCAGAAGAACTCCGGTTGCCTGCCCGAAGAACGCGCGTGGCTGACGAAGCTGTTCGATGAAGTGGGTTATGTGGACGTGTTCCGCACGCTCGATCAGCGGCCCGAGCAATACACGTGGTGGAGCAATCGCGGTCAGGCGTATGCGAAGAACGTCGGGTGGCGGATCGATTATCAGATCGCGACGGCGGGTATTGCCGGCACCGCGAAGCGCACCGACGTGTTCCGCGATATCAAGTTCAGCGACCACGCGCCGCTGACGATGGACTACGACTACGCGCTGAAGAAGTAATCGCGCAAAAGCAAAACGCGCCGCGTCGCCGTTGATCGGCGGCGCGGCGCGTTTTCATTTGGATGGCCGGATGTTGCGACGCGATGCGCGTCGCTCAGTTTCCCAACGCAGACTTGCGACGCGGACGACCGATTCCCGCGTAATCCGGCAAGCTGTCCACCGACCGGCCCAACGCCTTCGCGTACAGCGGCAACATGTCGGGTAGACGCTTCATGATGTCCTGCCGACGTGCCGGCGAATACGGATGCACGTAGATATAGCCGCGGTCGCGGTCGGCGCGGGTGGTCGCCGCGAGCTTGTCCCACAGCGTGATCGCGGCGCGCGGATCGTAACCCGCGCGCGACGCGATATCGCTGCCGATCACGTCCGCTTCGGTTTCGTCGGTGCCTTCGTATTTCATCTCCAGCAACTGCGAGCCGATGCCGAGCACCGGCGCGCCGAGATCGGCGAGGCCGAACAGTTGCGGAATCGCGCCGGGCGACGACAGCGAACCCGGTTGCGCCGCGACCTGCTGCTCGCCGAGGCGCTCGCGCGCATGTTCGCGCAGCGCGTGCGCGATCTCGTGACCGAGCAACATCCCAAGCTCGTTGTCGTTCAGTTTCACCCGATCGAGCAGACCGCTATACACGACGATCTTGCCGCCCGGCAAACAGTACATGCGGATATCCGATGAACGGATCACCGCGATATCCCATTTCCACACCTTCGTGCGGTCGTTCCATTTCAGCGAATACGGGATCAGCTTGTCGGTGATCTCGCGCACGCGCTGTACACGCGCGTCGCTGGCCGGAAAGAGGCGGTCCTGATGCTCGGCGCCGCGTTTGATTTCGGCGAACTCGTCATAAGACTGCGCTTCCATCAACGGTGACGGAATCAGGTTGCGGAATACCGTGTAGTTGCCGAAGTGAAACGGGTTGTTCTGGCTGTACGACGGCGGATTCGTGAAAGCAGGCGCGCTTCCGGCATTACTTCCACCAGGCGCGCTCGCGCCGCTGCCTACGTTCGGATTCGCCGCCGATGTCGCGTTCGGCGTGGCCGCGCTGCCGGATGTCGTGACAGGCGTCGCGGCCGACGATGAAACCGGCGCGGAGGTCGCGGCCGCGCCCCAGGTGTCGAACGCGGCAAACGCGAGGCTGACGCCGGTGAGCGTCAAGACGGTCTGAAGCTTCACGGCTGCGCCCTCCACGGAGCGATGCGCAATAACAGCAGCATGCCGGGCAACGCGAGTGCGGTACAGACGATGAAGTAATCGAACCAGCCGATCTGTGCGACGACGAAGCCGCTCGCCGCCGACGCCAGCGTGCGCGGCACCGACGCGAGGCTCGTGAATAGCGCGAATTGCGTCGCGGTATAACGCGGGTCGGTGGTGCTGGCGATATACGCGGTGAACGCCGACAGCGTCAGCCCGGTCGCGAAGGTTTCGAAGCCGTACACCAGCGCAAGCGCGACCAATTTCGGATCGAGTTCGACCGACCAGTTCACGCCGATCAGCGACAGCAGCCACGTCGTGCCGTGACTGATCCCGACTGCGATGTCGAAGATCGCCGTCAGGCCCGGCGAGTTCGGGCCGAGATGCGCGAGCCATGCGAAGCCGAGCGTCGACACCATCTGCAGACCGCCGAAAATCCACAAGCCGCGCCCGATGCCGATCTTCATCAGCCAGATACCGCCGATAATGCCGCCCGCGAGACTCGCGCCGAACGCGGTGGTTTTCGCGATCACGCCGATCTGCGTGCGCGAAAAGCCGATATCGAGAAAGAACGACGTGGACAGCGTGGTCGCCATCGTGTCGCCGAGCTTGTACAGGAAGATGAAGCCGAGCACGAACAGCGCGCCGCGCCAGCCGTCGCGCAGAATGAATTCGCGGAATGGTTCGGTGATCGCTTCACGCAGATTCTTCGGCGGCACGCCCCGCACTTCCGGTTCCTTGACGAGCAAGGTCATCACCATGCCGGGAACCATGAAGGCGGCCGTCACGATAAACACCGTGGACCACGGCAGATGGTCGGACAGGATCAATGCGAGCGAGCCGGGCACCAGCGCCGCGATCTTGTACGCGTTCACATGAACCGCGTTGCCGAGACCTTGCTGCGTATCGGTCAGCAGTTCGCGACGGTACGCGTCGATCACGATGTCCTGGCTTGCACCGAAAAATGCGACCAGCGCGGTCAGCGCGGCGACGCTCCAGATCGCGTCACGCGGCGACACGAATCCCAACGATGCAATCGCGCCGGCCACCAGAACCTGCGTGACCAGCATCCAGCCGCGCCGTCGGCCGGGACGCCATCCGGGGAAGCGCGGCATGTAGCGGTCCATCAGCGGCGCCCACACGAACTTCCACGTATACGGAAACTGGATCAGCGCAAACAGGCCGATCTCTTTCAGATTGACGCCTTCCGAGCGCAGCCACGCTTGCACCAGATAGACGAGCGTGAAAAGCGGCAACCCCGACGTAAAGCCGAGGAAGACGCAGATCAGCATGTGTTTATTCAGAAACGCACGCCAGCCGGGATGCTCTTCGTGAGCGTTAAGAGCGGGCGCCTCGTGCGGCGGGTTCGACATGTGGTTGCTTCGTGTGTGCTGGAGTTAGCTTTTCTTGACGCGATAGACCGCAAGACTACCACGCCAGTTCTCGCCCCAACGCACCACCTGACCGCCATGCAGCACGACCCGGTCGAGAATCTCGATGCCGACTTCCGGCGCGAGCGCCTCGAAGTCCTTGATGGTCAGCACCCGCACGTTCGGCGTGTTGTGCCATTGATAAGGCAACGATTTCGACACCGGCATGCGGCCCTGCAACACCGCAAGACGATGCGACCAGTAGCCGAAATTCGGAAACGACACGATGCATTCCTTGCCCACCCGAACCGTCTCGCGCAGGATCGCGGCGGTTTGATGAATGGTTTGCAACGTTTGTGACAGGATCGCGAAATCGAAGCTGCCGTCTTCGAACAGGCGCAGGCCGTCTTCCAGATTTTGCTGGATGACGTTGACGCCTTTTCGCGTGGAGGCGAGCACGCCCGCGTCGTTGATTTCGATGCCGTAGCCGGCGACGTCCAGTTCTTCGGTCAGCAACGACAGCAGCGAGCCGTCGCCGCAACCGAGATCGAGCACGGTCGCGCGCGGTTCCACCCAGCGGGCGATCGCGCGGAAGTCCGGGCGCATCGCCAGATAATCGAGAGCGCGCTGGTTCATGCGTTGACCTCGTCGGCAATTCGTTCGTAATAGGCGCGCATCAGGTTGTGATAGCGCGCGTCGTCGAGCAGGAACGCGTCATGCCCGTGTGGTGCGTCGATTTCCGCGTACGTGACCTGGCGCTTGTGATTCAGCAACGCTTTCACGAGTTCGCGCGAGCGCGCGGGCGCAAAGCGCCAGTCGGTCGAAAAGCTGGCGACCAGATACTTCGCTTTGGTGTGCGCGAGCGCGGTGGTCAGATCGCCGTCGAACGCTTTGGCGGGATCGAAGTAATCGAGCGCGCGGGTGATCAGCAGATAGGTGTTTGCGTCGAAGTAGTCGGCGAACTTGTCGCCCTGATAGCGCAGATACGATTCCACTTCGAATTCGACGTCGAAGTTGAAGTTGTATGCGTCGACCGCGCCTTCCGCGCGACGCAGCGCGCGGCCGAATTTCTCGGCCATGTCGTCGTCGGACAGATACGTGATGTGGCCGATCATGCGCGCGACCCGCAAGCCGCGTTTCGGCTTCACGTCGTGCGCGTAGTAGTCGCCACCGTGGAAGTCCGGGTCCGACAGGATCGCCGAGCGCGCGACTTCGTTGAATGCAATGTTTTGCGCGGACAGCTTCGGCGTGGACGCCACGACGATGCAATGGCCGACGCGATCCGGATACATCAGGCTCCACGCGAGCGCCTGCATGCCGCCCAGACTGCCGCCCATCACCGCTGCGAATTTTTCGATGCCGAAGGTATCGGCGAGACGCGCCTGCGCGTTGACCCAGTCTTCGACGGTGACGACGGGAAAGCTCGCGCCGTATGGCTTGCCGGTGGACGGATCGACGCTCATCGGGCCGGTCGAGCCGAAGCACGAGCCGAGGTTGTTCACACCGATCACGAAGAAGCGGTTGGTGTCGAGCGGTTTGCCCGGGCCGACCATGTTGTCCCACCAGCCGACGTTTTTCGGGTCGTCCGCATAGACGCCCGCGACGTGGTGCGACGCGTTGAGCGCGTGACAGACGAGCACGGCATTGCTACGCGCGGCGTTCAGCGTGCCGTAGGTTTCGACCATCAGGTCGTAGCCCGTCAGCAGGCTGCCGTTCTGCATGCGCAGCGGCTCGGGGAAATGCATTTTTTGTGGAGCGACGATACCGATCGATTCCATTCTTCCGCCATGTAACGACAACAACGAAGCGGCTAAGCTGGGTCTCGGCAAGGCACGGAGGAACGACGATGTGCGCGGCTGACGACCTCTTTAGCCGCATTTATAGTGAACCGCCGACCAATAGGTCCGGCAGGTTCGCGCGCCCGCAATCGAGTCAGCAAATCGGCGCGTCAATGAGTAAATCTGGGGTACGGCATGCGTACAGCGCGATGCAGCAGGCTGCATCCGGTACGTCGATGAGCGTCAAAGTATAGCGGAAAATCTGTCGCGGCTGCGTCGGGGCGACGCGCGATGCGGGCGCCAAACCCACCGAATGCAGCGACTTTTAGCGGCTTATGGCGAGTTATGGCGGGCTATTGCAGGATAAGTCGCAATTGCGCATCGGCGTGTTCGGACGGCTGGCGGGTGAAGCCGCTGCGCGCATACCGGTGCCATCGGCCGATCACGTAGCTCATCAACAGACTCGCGCGCAACGCCGGATCGTAGTCGGGCGGCAGCGGCACGACATGCTCGGGTTGCGGCTGCGCCTTTGCGTCCATCAATGCGACACGCAGACATTGCTTCAACGAAGCTTCGACCCGTTCGAGCATCTGGTTGACGCGTTCGGTGAGCCGTTCGTGTTCGCCGACCAGCGCTTCGCAGGTCAGCACGCGCGTCATGCCGGGATTTTTCGCGGGGAAGTTGAGCAGCATCAGCGTGATCGAACGCGCTTGCAGCACGCCGTTCGGTTCGCTCGCGGCGATCTGGTTGATCAGCCCGAAAATGGTTTTTTCGATGAACTCGATCAGGCCTTCGAACATCTGCGCCTTGCTGGCGAAATGGCGGTACAGCGCCGCTTCCGATACGCCGATCCGCGCGGCGAGCGCCGCCGTGGTGATCTTTTCGCTCTTCGGCGTTTCGAGCATCGACGCAAGCGTCTGAAGGATATGCACGCGGCGTTCGCCCGGCTTCAGGCGCGGCGTGCGCGGTGCGGCGGCGCGCGCCGCGTGCGGGTCTTCTGCTACGGCCTCGTCGTCGTGCTTGTCGATCGGCTGCATGTGTGTCGTCCCTTCAGGCGCACCGAGCGGGTGCCCAGTCTTAGCGATTTTAACGAACGAATGCGTTGATCGACATAGTGCGGCCGCCCGGTGCCGGGCAGGCGCGTCGGAATGCCGTCGGCGTGCGCCTTGCGCGGCAGGTGTCCGACGATCCACACCGTGCGGATGCCGAGCTTCTTGTAGTGTTTCAGATGGCTTCGCGTGTCCTCGACCAGTATCGCGTCGGACAACGGCGCACGCGCCTCGCGCATCGCGCGCCGCAGCATCAGCGGATCGGGTTTTGCGCGCCACGCGCGCCGGTCGCGCATGTGCTCGATCGCGATCACGCGCTCGAACAGCCGCTCGATGCCCAGTTCCGCCATCACCGCGCGCGCATAGACTTCGGGCGCGTTGGTCAGCACGATCTTGCGGCCCGGCAACGACGCGATCAGCCGCGCGAGACCGCGTTCGCTACGCAGCATCGCGGGCAGATCGGGGAATGTGTGGACAACCTTGAGGAAGTCGTGCGGATCGATCGGATGATGCCGCGCGAGGCCCAGCAAGGCCGCGCCGTAACGCTGCGTGTAGCCGGTTCGCAGACGGTTGGCTTCGTCGCGCTCCACTTGCAGCGAGTCGATGATGTATTGCGTCATCGCCTGATTGATCGCCGGGAAAATGGCGTGCGATGCATGGTGCAGCGTGTTGTCGAGATCGAACAGCCACACTGGACTGCCGCCCGCGAAATGCGGCCGGCGACGTTTGGACAAAGGCGTGCGCATGGAAGACCGGATGGGAGTGTGGTCGTCGCATTTGCGAAAACGGCGCACGCAGCTGGTTGCCGCGTGCGCCATTCCGGATCTGCAACGGATGCGAGACCCGCGCCGCTCAGTGGGAGCGGATCATCGTGCCGAACGGCTGGTCGGTGAGAATTTCGAGCAGCACCGAATGTTCGATCCGGCCGTCGATGATGTGCACCGAACGCACGCCGCTCTTGGCCGCGTCGAGCGCCGACGAGATTTTCGGCAGCATGCCGCCGGAGATCGTGCCGTCTTCGAACAGGCCGTCGATTTCGCGCGCGGACAGGTCGGTCAGCAGCGTGCCGGACTTGTCCATCACGCCGGGAATATTGGTCATCATCACGAGCTTTTCGGCGTTCAGCACGACCGCCAGCTTGCCCGCGACCAGATCCGCGTTGATGTTGTACGACAGACCGTCTTCGCCGAAACCGATCGGCGAAATGACCGGAATGAACGCGTCGTCCTGCAACGCCTTGACGACCGCCGGGTTGATGGCTTCGACTTCGCCGACCTGGCCGATATCGACGTACTGGCCGGGATTGTCGCGATCCGGCATCAGCATCTTGCGAGCGTGGATCAGGCCGCCGTCCTTGCCGGTCAAGCCGACCGCCTGGCCGCCGAAGTGGTTGATCAGCGTGACGATGTCTTGCTGCACTTCGCCGCCCAGCACCCATTCGACGACTTCCATCGTCTCTTCGTCGGTGACGCGCATGCCCTGGATAAAGGTGCCTTGCTTGCCGATCTTCTTCAGCGCCTGGTCGATTTGCGGACCGCCGCCGTGGACGATGACCGGATTGATACCGACCAGCTTCAGCAGGATGACGTCGCGCGCGAAGCCTTGCTTCAGACGCTCTTCGGTCATTGCATTGCCGCCGTATTTGATCACGACGGTTTTACCGTGATATTGGCGAATGTAGGGCAGCGCCTCGGCCAGAATTTCAGCCTTCAGGGTGGGCGCAATCTGCGAAAGGTCGGGAAGCTCGGACATGGCGGCAGGCTCTGCACTGGACAAAGAAAACACGGCGAATTGTACACGGCTGGCGCGGCGCAACAGGGTTTTTGCCGAGGCGAAACGCGTCGCCGCGAACGTGGCTTTCGTGAGGCCCGCCGAGGCCCGCCGCCGCTCCAACCGGTAGTGAAATGTAAGGCGCGGCAAGTCGTGGCATCATTTCCGCTACGCCACAGCATCGCGGAGTCGCTTCGATGAACCCGACCGATGTTTCTCCCGTTCCCTCCCAGTCCGCCTGCTCCGGCAATACCGCCGCTTGCGCCGACGCCGCGTCGAGCGCGCGCTGTCCGCAATGCCGCGCGGTGTTCGACTGCGGGATGCGCACGCAGCCGTCGGCGTGCTGGTGCCAGTCGATGCCCGCGTTGCCTACCGAACGGCTCGCGGCAGGCGGCAGCTGTCTGTGTCCGGAATGCCTGGCCGGCGAAATCGCGCGAGCCAAGGCGGCGGGCGGCGCGAGTGCGCCGCCGGGTGGGAAAGGCTGAAACGGGCCGCAGGTCGTGGCGCCGGCGTTCGTCGGCGGGCGGCCACGCCTACCCGGCGTGTTTCGCGTCGGCGAGAACCCTCAGATCCCGCGCGACATCCGCCAGCACGCGCGTCCAGTCGGCGAATCGGGCCTGCCGGTAGAGCGTCGCGGACGGATACCACGGGCTGTCGGCCCGATCGAGCAACCAGGTCCAGTGCGGGTTGGTGTCCAGCAATACCCACGTTCGACACCCGAGCGCCCCGCTCAGATGCGCGACCGACGTACACACGGTAATCACCAGATCGAGCGACTCGACGAACGCGGCGGTGTCGTCGAGACTGTGAAATTCGCCCGTGAAATCGACGATCGGCAAGCCGGCGCGTTCGCCCGGTTGCAGCGAATAGAACGCCACGTTGCCGATGCCGCGAAACGCGTCCGCATACCGCTCCCAGCCGACGCGCCGAAACGGATTGCGCTGATGGTCACGGCTGCCGGTCCAGGTCAGCCCGACTTTCAGCCGTGTTTCGTCGTGGAGACGTGTACGCCACGCGGCGACCGCGTCACTATCCGCCTGAAGATAGCGCGGCTGGGCGGCAAGCGTATCGACCCGGACGCCGAGCACCATCGGCACACTCATCAGCGGGATCTGGTAGTCGCACGGCGGTGCGGTTTTGATGCTCGACGCGGTCGAATAGCCATCGATGCAACCGCCGAAGCAGCGCGTGAGCAACGCGCCCATCTGTGGAAACGACGTCCACACGAGTTTGCCGCCCTGGCGATGCACGATGTCCGCGAGCGCGGGCACAAAGCGGCAAAATTGCAGGACGTCGCCGATCCCCTGTTCGCCCCACAACAGCAAGGTCTTGCCGGCGAGCGATTCGCCGTGCCAGCTCGGCGCAGCGAACGCCGGCCGTTTGCCGCCCAGCTCCGACGATCCCTGCCAGCGCGCCTCGTGCTCGGACCAGCCGCGTGCATAGTCGCCGCGAACCAGATGCAACACCGCGCGGTTCATGTGCATGGCGGGATCGGCGGGCGAGACGTCGAGCGCGTGTTGCGCGACGCGCTCGGCGTCGTCCCAGCGCTGCGCTTCCTTCAGCGCGAGCGCGTAGTTATTCAGCGCGAGCGGATTGTCCGGCGCGAGCGACACCGCGCGTTCACCCGCGTCGAGCGCGCCGTCCAGATCCATCGCGAAGCGGCATGCACCGGTGAGATTGGTCAACGCATCGATGTCGAGCGGATCGTCGGCGAGCGCCTGTCGTAGCAGGTCGACCTGTTCGGCCGGATCGATCCGGCAGATTCCGAGCGCGGCGGCGAGGCGTGCGCGCAGCGACGGCACCGACGGATCGAGCGCCATCGCCCGCCGGAACGGCGCGATCGATTCGTCATGCCGATCCGACGTCTGCAACGCGTAGCCGAGCCGGAAGCTGGCGAACGCGCGTTCCGGTTCGAGCGTTTCGAGCGCGGCGGCAAGCGCGATCGCATCGTCGCAGCGGCGCGCGATCAGCAGATCGAGCATGTGCTGCCCGATCGACGCATCATCGAGTGGAAAAATGGCGGCCGCCGAGTCGAGAAACCGGGCCGAAGCCTGCGCGTCGTCACGGCTTTTTGCCTGCGCCGCATGCTGTAAAAACGCGAGAAACTCAGGCCAGCCGGGCGTGCCGGCAGGGGAGGCGGAAGCGGAAAAAGCCATGTAACGATCCCGGCGATTGTGTCCAATAGGAGACGGAAGATGCTACCGGCGCTGTTCGTCAGAGTACTTCGGATAAGTCTGAACAGGTAAACTGGCGCCATGCATCGGATAACCACTACCGGCCGGGTCAATCTCGGTCATCTGTTCTGGCTGCGCAGCCTGGCGATCATCGGCCAGCTGGTGACGATCGCGTGCGTCCAGATCTTCTTCGGCGTGCACTTGCCGCTGCCCGCGATGTTGCTCGTGATCGGGCTTGAAGCCGCGTTCAATGCGATGACGTGGTTGCGCGTGTTGCGTCAGCGGCCCGAGTCGAATCTCGAATTGTTCGGGCAATTGTGGGTCGATCTGGGCTCGCTGTCGGCGCTGCTGTTTTTGTCGGGCGGCACGACCAATCCGTTCGTGTCGCTGTATCTGCCGTCGCTGGCGATCGCCGCCGCCGTGTTGCCGTGGCAATACATGGTGTGGCTCGCGGCGTTCGCGGTCGCGTGTTACGCGGTGCTCGGCTCCGAATCCGTGCCGCTGAATCTCGACAATCCCGCCAATCTGTTCGATTACTATCGCGCGGGCATGTACGTGAACTTCATGGTCAGCGTCGGCCTGATCGCATGGTTCGTCGCGCGGATGTCGGGCGCATTGCGGCAACGCGATGCCGCGCTCGGCTACGCGCAACAGCGTTTGCTGCGCGACGAACGCGCGGTTGCGCTCGGCGTGCAGGCCGCGACGGTCGCGCATGAGATCGGCACACCGCTGTCGACGATTGCGATGCTGGCGGAGGAGTTGCGCGACGCCGCGCGCAGCGACAGGAATCTCGCGGCGTACGCGGCGGATTTCGATCTGCTCGAACAGCAGATGGGCTTGTGCAAGTCGGCGCTGGCGCGATTGCGCATCCGCGCGTCGACGGAAGTGATGCGCGAAACCGTCGACGAATGGCTCGAATCGTTCGCGGAACAATGGCGATTGCGTCATCCGCACGTGAAGTTCGAGCTGATCGGTACGCCGCCCGATGGTGTGGTCCTCGACGACACGGTGGCGGTCAGCCAGATCCTGACGATCCTGCTCGATAACGCTGCACGCGCGAGCCGCGATCACGTGACGCTCGCCGCGCGGATTTCCGCGCAAACGGATTTTTTCGAGTTTGAAGTGTGCGACGCCGGGCCGGGCATTCCGCCGTCGTTGCGCAGCACGCTCGGGTCGATGCCGGTCGACAGCACTCAAGGCGGTCATGGCGTCGGCTTGTATCTCGCATTTTCTGCGGCGGCGCGGCTGCACGGCTCGATCGAACTGACGGACGTCAGCGATATCCTGCCGCGCGGCACGCGCGCGCTGCTGCGGTTGCCGATCGCGGCCCGCGAATCTTCAGGCGCGGCCACAAGCGGCGCCGCATCATCCAATACGGAGAAACAGGCATGAGCGACATGAATTTTCTGGTGATCGACGACGACGATGTGTTCTCCGGAATTCTTGCGCGCGGTTTGACGCGTCGCGGATACACCGTGGCGGAGGCGCATAACGCTGAGCAGGCGATCAAGCTCGCCAATCAGCAGAAGTTTGGGCAGATCACGGTGGATCTGCATCTGGGGAACGACTCCGGCTTGAATCTGGTGGCGCCGCTGCGGGAATTGCAGCCGGATGCACGGATGCTGGTGCTGACGGGTTACGCGAGTATCGCGACGGCTGTGCAGGCGGTGAAGGACGGCGCGGACAACTATCTGGCCAAGCCGGCGAACGTCGAAACCATTCTTGCCGCGTTGCAGACCGAGGCCAGCGCGTTGCAGGCCGACGAGGCGATCGAGCATCCGACGCCGCTGTCGGTCGCGCGTCTGGAGTGGGAACATATTCAGCGCGTGCTCGCCGAGCATCAGGGGAATATTTCCGCGACTGCGCGTGCGCTCAACATGCACCGCCGGACCTTGCAGCGGAAGCTGGCGAAGCGGCCGGTCAAGCAATAAGGCTTCAGTGGTGTGCCGCGTCAGCGGTCCGCCGATGCAAAACGGGCGATCTCTTGCGAGATCGCCCGTTTTTGTTTGCAGCGATGTTCTGCGGCTTTTTACAGCACGTAGCGCGACAGATCTTCGTCGTCCGCGACTTCGTTGAGCGCCTTGTTCACGTACGCCGCGTCGATCGTGACCGGCGTGCCGGCGTGATTACCCGCCGAGAACGAGATATCTTCGAGCAGCTTTTCGATCACGGTGTACAGACGACGTGCACCGATGTTCTCCGTCTTTTCGTTCACCGAGTACGCAATCTCGGCCAGACGACGAATGCCGTCTTCGGCGAAATCCAGATGCACGTCTTCCGTTGCGAGGAGCGCCTGGTATTGCTTGACGAGGCTCGCGTCGGTCGAGACCAGGATCGACTCGAAATCTTTCACCGACAGTGAATCCAGTTCGACGCGAATCGGGAATCGGCCTTGCAGTTCCGGGATCAGGTCGCTCGGCTTGGCCAGATGAAACGCGCCGCTCGCGATAAACAGAATGTGATCGGTCTTGATCATGCCGTACTTGGTGTTGATCGTCGTACCTTCCACCAGCGGCAACAGATCGCGCTGCACGCCCTGACGCGACACTTCACCGCCGCCCGCTTCGCTGCGCGACGCGATCTTGTCGATTTCGTCGAGAAACACGATGCCGTTCTGCTCGACGTTCTGAACGGCTTTCGTTTTCACTTCCTCGTCGTTCAGCATCTTCGCGGCTTCTTCGTCGGTCAGCAGCTTCAACGCTTCTTTCACCTTCACCTTGCGACGCGCCTTCTTGCCGCCGCCCAGGTTGGCGAACATCGAACGGATCTGCTCGGTCATGTCTTCCATGCCCGGCGGCCCCATGATGTCCATGCCCGCTTGCGGCATTTCCACGTCGAGTTCGATCTCGCGATCGTCCAGCAAGCCTTCGCGCAGGCGCTTGCGGAACGTCTGACGCGTGGTGCTGCCTTCGTCGGCGGTGTCGGTCGTGCTGTTGCTCGCACCGAAACCCACCGGGCGCGCGGTCGGCAACAGGATGTCGAGAATCCGGTCTTCGGCCTGATCTTCCGCTTTGGTGCGGACTTTGCGCATCTCCGTTTCACGCGTCTGCTTGACCGAAATTTCGATCAGGTCGCGCACGATGCTATCTACGTCGCGGCCCACGTAACCCACTTCGGTGAACTTGGTCGCTTCGATCTTGATGAACGGCGCGTCGGCCAGCTTCGCGAGCCGGCGCGCAATTTCCGTCTTGCCGACGCCCGTCGGTCCGATCATCAGGATGTTCTTCGGCGTGATTTCCTGACGCAACGGATCGCCGACCTGCTGGCGACGCCACCGGTTGCGCAGCGCGACCGCAACCGCCTTCTTCGCGCGATTCTGGCCAATGATGTGTTTGTCGAGTTCCGAGACGATCTCGGCAGGGGTCATGGTGCTCATCGTGGGTCCTTGTCCTTACTCGATCGTCTCGATGACGCGGTTGTGGTTCGTGTAGATGCACATGTCGCCGGCAATCTGCAGCGCCTTTTCGACGATGGTGCGCGGATCGAGTTCCGTGTTGTCCGCGAGCGCCGTGGCCGCCGCTTGCGCATAGGCGCCGCCCGAACCGATCGCGCAGATGCCGCCTTCCGGATCGAGCACGTCGCCATTGCCGGTGATGACCAGCGTGGTGTGCGCGTCGGCGGTGATCAGCATGGCTTCCAGCCGGCGCAACATGCGGTCGGTGCGCCAGTCTTTCGCCAGTTCCACGGCGGCGCGGGTCAGATTGCCTTGATGCTTTTCGAGTTTCGCTTCGAAACGGTCGAGCAGCGAGAACGCGTCTGCCGTGCCGCCCGCAAAGCCGACCAGCACCTTGCCGTTATAAATGCGCCGGACTTTTTTCGCGCCGCCTTTCATCACGATGTTGCCCAACGTGACCTGACCGTCGCCGCCGAGGGCGACCTTGTCGCCGCGTCGCACGGAGACGATCGTCGTGCCGTGAAATTGCTCCATATGCGTTCCTTTTGCAAAACGGGTAGGACGCGGCCGCGCCGGAACGTGGCCGCCGGAATCCTGATTAGCGGACGGCGCGCGACGGACATTGGACATCACCGTCGGCCGCGCGCACGTGCAACGCATGTCCGATTTATTTTAGGGCGTGCGCGGGCATATCAAGAGCCCGGTGACCGGACGCGCGCAAAAACGCGTCCGACGGGGTGTCGGGATCAACAGGTGGCAGACGAAAAACGCGATGATGCAAAAGAAAAAAGGCGCACGAGTTACCGTGCGCCTCTTCAACGAAGCAGCGTGATGGGGCGCGCGGAGCGCCGCAGATCGATCAGTCGCCGAACAGCTTCTGGCGCAACTCGCGACGTTCCTGCGCTTCCAGCGACAGCGTCGCCGTGGGGCGCGCGAGCATACGCGGAACGCCGATCGGCTCGCCGGTTTCTTCGCACCAGCCGTAGTCGCCTGCATCGATGCGTGCCAGCGATTGCTGAACCTTCTTCAGCAGCTTGCGCTCGCGGTCGCGCGTGCGCAGTTCCAGCGCATGCTCTTCCTCGATGGTTGCGCGGTCGGCCGGATCCGGCACGATCACGGTTTCACGGAGGTTTTCGGTCGTCTGGCCTGCATTGCGGAGAATTTCCGCTTGCAGCTGTTCGAGCCGGTTCTTGAAGAAAGCGAGCTGATCCTCGTTCATGTAATCCTTGTCGCTCATCTTCAGGATTTCGGCTTCAGTCAAGAGTCGTTTCGTCGTCATCTGGCTTGCTTCTTCAATGTGAGGCAAAACTGTGCCCGCACTTTCGTGTTGCCCGCAAAGACATGTGGAAGGCGCTCAAAGAGCGCTGGCGAACACGGACGGTGGGCTGTCGTGACGCTGACGCGCGGGGCGCCCAGACGCCAATGCGGGGCCGAACTCCTCTGGAAACCAGCTTCGAATGTTCCGAGGCATTGCTTACCGGCGGCGCGCCTGTCGAGGCGATCTGCCAACCAGCTTGTCGGCGTGCTTTCCGGACAAGATTTTCCGGCGCCTGTCAGGCCCGGCGCGGGCTACGCGCTAAACGGGCAATTCGTTGTCATTCTCCAGTGGGCACGTATTGTAACTGAATCACAATCCGGCACTGCAACTCGAAATATTCACCGAGGCGGCACGCCAATATCCCGAAAATATAACGCGCGCACGGCTAAAAAGCGATGGTCGTACACGGTTTAATGCAACAGGGTTTTCACGCGTTTTTCATCGAAGTGGGGGTTAGCGCGCATTTCGCGCTAATTTGGCGGGAAATGCGCACTGACCCGCTTCGGCGCGCGGCCTTGTAAAGCCCGGCGGGCGGCCGTCGCAATGGAAAACGGCCGACGCTGTCGCGTCGGCCGTCCGGTTTGCCGCCGAGGATCAAAAACGCTTAGGCGAGGCAGGCGTTCAAACCGTCGGTAATCAGGTCTTGCGGCAATTCGATGCCGATAAACACCATCTTGCTGTTTTTCTTTTCGACAGGTTGCCATTTTGCGGCGAGGTCGCTGCCCATCATCTGATGGACGCCCTGAAACACGACCTTGCGATCGACGCCCTTCATGTACAGCACGCCCTTATAGCGCAGCAGGCGTTCGCCGTAGATCTGCAGGATGCCGCCGAGGAAATCTTCCAGCTTGTTCGGATCGAACGGACGGTCGCTGCGGAACACGAACGACTTGATCTTGTCGTCGTGATGCGCGTGATGGTGATCGTGCGAGTGATCGTGACCTTCATGCGCGCACTCGCCGTGATCGTGGTCGCAATCCGCGTGGTCGTGCGTGTTGCCGTGCTCGTCGTGCGCATGCGCGTGGCTGTGCGCGTGCGCATGGCCGTGGTCGTCTTCGGCGAGGAAATCCGGATCGATTTCGAGCTTCGAATTCAGGTTGAAGCCACGCAGATCGAAGATTTCCTTGATGTCCGCTTCGCCGAAATTGACGACCTTGATCGCTGCGCGCGGGTTCATGTGCAGCAAACGATGACGCAGATCGCCGAGCGTCTTTTCGTCGATCAGATCGGACTTCGTGACGAACAGGCGATCGGCGAAACCGACCTGACGCTGCACCACTTCGTGTTCGTCGAGCTGGTGGTTCGCATGCTTCGCGTCGACCAGCGTGATGATCGCGTCCAGCAGGAACTGGTCGGCGATTTCGTTATCCATGAAGAAGGTTTGCGCGACCGGGCCCGGATTCGCGAGACCGGTCGTCTCGATCACCACGCGGTCGAAATCCAGTTCGCCCGAGGTCTTTTTCGCGGCCAGATCGCCGAGCACGCGGGCGAGATCGCCGCGAATCGTGCAGCAGATGCAGCCGTTGCTCATCTGGATGATCTGTTCGTCGGCGTCCTGCACGAGAATTTCGTTGTCGATGTTTTCTTCGCCGAACTCGTTCTCGATCACGGCGATCTTCATGCCGTGCTTTTCGTTCAGGATGCGCTTGAGCAGCGTGGTTTTACCGCTGCCGAGAAAGCCGGTCAGGATGGTGACTGGGATCATTTTGGTCGCCTGTGTTTGCATGGATCGAATGCTGGAAATCGGGTCGTGAACGGGTCGCAATACGTATAGCCACGTTGCGTCGGGGCGCGCATGACGGGTCGAAACGCACCGGAATGCGGGCTTCGCGCGACGCGTGCAATCAGTTATTGAAACATATCTGTCAAGCGGTTGCAGGCGCGCATTGCGCGCGCCGTCCGCAATCACCGGTGAAACTATGGGCGATTACGCGATTTGCAACAACAATCCCTTCAGGTATTCGCCTTCCGGGAATGCGGTCAGAAGCGGGTGATCGACGCCCGCGCCGAGCCGCTTCAGGATTCGCGCATCGACCTTCGCATCCGACGCCGCGCCCGCGACGATCTTCTGGAACAGGTCGGCGTCGATGGCGCCGGAGCACGAGTACGTGAACAGCAGGCCGCCCGGACGCAGCAACTTGAGCCCGGTCAGATTGATGTCCTTGTAAGCGCGCGCCGCGCGGTCCACGTGTTCGCGCGACGGCGCGAATTTCGGCGGATCGAGCACGATCAGGTCGAAGCGCTGACCTTCGTCGTGCAGACGGCGCAGCGTCTTGAACGCGTCGGCGTCGAGCCATTCGGCGCGGCTCGCGTCGAAGCCGTTCGCGGCGACGTTTTGCTGCGCGATCGCCAGCGCGTCGCCCGACGAATCGATCGACACGACCCGCTTCGCGCCACCCTTGAGCGCCGCCAGCGAGAATCCGCCGGTGTAGCAGAAGCAGTTCAGGACCTCGCGGTCTTGCGCGACCTGCTGGACCAGCAGGCGGTTGTCGCGCTGATCGACGTAGAAACCGGTCTTGTGGCCGTAGCGCACATCGACGTGGTACCGGACGCCGTTTTCGCTGGAAATCAATGTTTCCGGTGGTGCTTCCCCGGCCAGCACGCCGGTGATCTGTTCGAGCCCTTCCTTGTCGCGAATCGAGACGTCCGAGCGCTCGAACACATTCGGGCAGCCGGTCGCGCCGACCAGCGCGGCAACGATCGCCTCTTTCCACGCTTCGACGCCCGCCGCCATGAACTGGCAGACCAGCTGGCCGCGCTTCGTTTCGTCGTCCGCGATGTAGTAATCGACGATCAGACCCGGCAAGCCGTCCGCTTCGCCGAAGATCAACCGCACGGCGCCCGGTATCGTGAACCATCGCCTGACGATGGGCGAGCGCGCGTTGGACGCGGCGTTTGAAGAATGCGTGATCGATCGGTTCGGCTTCGTCGAAACTCCAGATCCGCGCGCGGATCTGCGAATGCGGGCTGTACGCGGCGCGACCGAGAAACCGGCCGTCGTGCGCGCGAACCAGCACGGT
This sequence comes from Paraburkholderia sp., assembly GCF_028283785.1. Classification (GTDB taxonomy): domain Bacteria; phylum Pseudomonadota; class Gammaproteobacteria; order Burkholderiales; family Burkholderiaceae; genus Paraburkholderia. Next base: position 355,121 of record NZ_JAPWKB010000012.1, read on the forward strand.
CGCGCCTTGTGCCGGCTTGCCGTCCACGCGGTCGATCGCGTTTGCGTAGACCCAGGGATGGCGGCGCAGCAGCGATTTTTCTTTAGACGGTTTGAGCGTAACGGTATTCATGGCAATGACAGTGGGTGCAGCAAAAAAGAGAGGACGCGCGAGCGTGGAATAGCGTGTTTTGAAAGCGTTGGCGCACGGTTGCGTTGACGACGAAAGACGATGAGAAAGACCGCGTACGGCGACGATTCACGTTTCGCGAATCGGGCGTCGATTGCAACGCGCTTCACACGGCGAGCGGTGGCTAATCCCGCTTCTTCGCGCGAGGATGCGCCTGATCGTAGACGCTCGCCAGATGCTGGAAATCGAGCGCGGTGTACACCTGCGTCGCGGAAATGCTCGCGTGGCCGAGCAGTTCCTGAACCGCGCGCAAATCGCCGCTGGATTGCAGCACGTGCGTGGCGAACGAATGCCGCAACACGTGCGGATGCACGTTGGCGGGAATGCCGGCCGCCATGGCCGCGCGCTTCACGCGATCGCGCACGACGCCCGGCGCCATCCGGTTGCCGCGCGACGACACGAACAAAGGATGCGGATCGTTTTTCACCAGTTGATCGCGCACCGACAACCACGCGCGCAACGCGTCGAGCGCCTTGCTGCCGACCGGCACGATCCGCCGACGGCCGCCTTTGCCGAGCACTTCGACTTCGGCGGATTCGAGATTGAGCCAGCCCGCCGACCGGTAGCCGTCGGCGTCGGCGAAGCGCGCGTCGAGGCCGATCAGTTCCGCGAGCCGCAAGCCGGACGAATAGAACAGTTCGAGCATCGCGTGATCGCGCAGACCTTCCGCCGACGCCGCAGCCGGCGCTTCCATCAGCGTATGCGCATCGTCCACCGACAGCGCCTTGGGCAAGGTCTTCGGGCGTTTCGGCGCGCGGACGGTCGCGACCGGATTCGCGGGCATCTCGACATGCCCGGCCAGCCATCGATAAAACGCGCGCCACACCGACAACCGATGCGCGATCGATCGCGCCGACAAACCGCCTCCATGCGCGCGCGACACTGCGCCGCGGATATCGATGGCCGTCAGCGAGTCGAGCGGGCGGCCTTTCGCGAGCAGGGTCAGTTCGCCGAGTTCGTATGTGTAACCGCGCAGCGTGTGCTCCGACAGCCGTCGCTCATGTTTGAGCAAGGACAGATAGCGGGCGATCGGATCGGCGGAGTCGGTCACGTGGGCGGTGTCGGCGTGGGAGCGCGTTCAGCGCGGCAACAGACGGCTTAGCGCCGCGCTCGCCAGCGCGCCGATCTGCGTGAGGAAATCGGTGGCCATGCCGTCGTGGAAACGGCGAGCATCGGCCGATCCCATCACCAGCAGACCGAACGCGGCCGCGTCGTCTTTCGCTTCGGGGTCGCGCAGCGCGATCAGCGCGATGGATTCGGTTGCGTGCCCGCCGTCCTGCGATGCGTCGCCGGACGCACCGGACACCGCCGACACCGCCGGAATCAGCCATTGCGCGGCTTCGAAGCCGGTATTCGCGCCGCAATACGGCGTGCTCAGACTGTTCGCGAAAATGCGAACTTCCTCGCCGACTTGCCGTGCGAAATCCGCGTGGTTGTACGGCTCGGCGATATCCCACACGCGCAGCGCGGCTTGCGGCACGTCGAACACGTCGCGCAGACCGCCAGAAATTGTGCGCGGCAACGCGTACGGATCGCGCTCGGCCATCACGCGGGTGGTCCAGCGGTTGAATTTCGAAGCGATGCTGTCGTTTTCATGGCCGTAGCGCAGCAATTCCGCGAGACGGCGTTCGAGCAGCTTGTTCTTCTCGCGCAGCATGTCCATCTGCCGCTCCTGCAACGACACCGCGGCTTTGCCGTGCGGGTTCGCGAGGCGGATGGTCGCAAGCATTTCCGCGTGTTCGGCGAAAAATTCGGGGTTGGCCAGCAGGTATTCGGCGACTTCGCGATCGTTCATGGTTTCGGCTTGCGGCTACGCTTTTTATAGATTGTCGTGCTTGAGTCGGTCGGACAGCGGATCAGTCGGCCAGTTCGATTTCGCCTTCGAAGACGGTCGCGGCGGGCCCGGCCATCAGCAGCGGTGCATCGGCGTTGCCGTCCCACGTGATTGTCAGGGCGCCGCCGTGCGTGTGCACCTTGACCGGCGAGTCGAGCAGGCCGCGCCGGATGCCGGCGGCGGCCGCCGCACAGGCGCCGGTGCCGCACGCGAGGGTTTCGCCCGCGCCGCGTTCGAAAACACGCAGCCGGACTTCGTGACGGTCGACGATCTGCATGAAGCCTGCGTTCACGCGCTTCGGAAAGCGCGCGTGATGTTCGATGACGGGCCCGTCGATCAGCACCGGAAACGCTTCGACGTCGTCCACCACCTGCACCGCGTGCGGATTGCCCACCGACACCACCGAGATCCAGCGCGTCGCGCCGTTGATGTCGAGCGGATACAGCGTATCCGCCGATTCCGGGCGACCGTCGAGGCCGTTCGCATCGAACGGCACGCGCGGCGGATCGAACACGGGCGCACCCATATCGACGACCACGTCGCCGTTATCCAGCATGGTCAGCGTGATCACGCCCTGCTGCACCTGGACGCGCACCGTGCGCTTGTCGGTCAGCCGCGTGTCGCGAACGAACTTGACGAAGCAGCGCGCGCCATTGCCGCAATGCTCGACTTCGCCGCCGTCGCAATTGAAGATCCGATATCTGAAATCGACGCCGTCGACGGTCGGTTTTTCGACCAGCAGCAACTGGTCGGCGCCGACGCCGAAATGCCGGTCGGCCAGCGCGCGCACCTGTTCGGGCGTCAGATGGACCGGTTGCGAATAGCCGTCGAGCACGACGAAGTCGTTGCCCGCGCCGTGCATTTTGGTGAATTTCAGTTTCATCGCTCTATTGTAAGTGACGCGTGGGCCGGCGGCCGGGATCGCCCGGCCGAACGTCTCAGTACACGCCCGGTTCGCCGGGCGGACGCGTCTTGAAGCGCTTGTGCACCCAGTAATACTGCTCGGGCATTAGCGGAATCTGCTCTTCGAGAAACGCGTTCATCCGGCGCGCGTCGGCGTCGTCGTCGCCGGTCGGATAGTTGTCCCACGGCTTGAACACCCGCAGCCGATACCCTTTGTAGTTCGGCAGCACTTCGCCGATAAACGGCACGACCTGCGCATGGCCGACCTTCGCGAGCCGGCCGACGGCGGTCAGCGTGCAGGCCGGCACGCCGAAGAACGGTACGAAGGTGGAGTTGCGCGCGCCGTAATCCATGTCCGCGCCGAGCATCACCGGCTTGCGGTCGCGCAGCCAGCGCAGCACGATCCGCGCGCTGTCGGCGCGGCTGGCCATATCCGCGCCGAAACGGGCGCGTTGCTCCTTCGCGATTTCCTCGAGCTGCGGATTCGACATTGGCTGATACAGCGAGCCGCACTGGCGCTTCAGCGAGTAATTCAGAAAGATCGACCCGGCTTCGATCCCGACGAAATGAAAGCCGAGAAACAGCGTGGGCGGCAGGTTCGGATCGGTGAGATCGATCTCGCTGTCGAGCTCGATCAGCTTTTCGAGTTTTTCCGCCGAGCCGAACCATTGCACGCTGCGTTCGAGATAGCTGCGGATCGCGTGACGAAAATGCTTTTGCGCGACGTCTTCGCGCTTTTCGTCGGACCACTCGGGGAAGCACAGTTTCAGATTCGTATGAACGATGCCCTTGCGACGGCTCGGAATCTGATACAGCAGCCAGCCGAGACCGTCGCCGATTCGCGCGGTCAGTCCGTAGGGCAGCAACGCGAACAGCTTGAGCAGCGCAACGGCGAATTTGACGCCCAGACGACTCAGCATGGGATCGCTCCGTTGCCGCCTCGCACGGTCGAAAGGTTCAGGAAAGCGCGGAAATGGTCGATATACAGCACGCGTCGTTCTCTGTGACAAATTGAGGAAGTCGCTATAATAAGGGCTTCGCCGAGTTAACAGACAACTTGCGGGGCGAAGCCGGACAGACCGTACGCGGTCTTACGGACAGCAATTCCGCTAAAGCGTCGCCACTTCTGTTTCCGAAGCTGGCTACGTGAAGACCAACCGTAACCACATCAAAGGAAATCTGCATCGTGGCAAACGACTATCTTTTCACCTCCGAATCCGTCTCCGAAGGTCATCCCGACAAAGTCGCGGACCAGATCTCCGACGCGATTCTCGATGCGATCCTAACGCAAGACAAATACTCGCGCGTAGCAGCGGAAACGCTGTGCAACACGGGTCTGGTCGTGCTCGCCGGTGAAATCACCACGACCGCGAACGTCGATTACATCCAGGTTGCGCGTGAAACCATCAAGCGCATCGGCTACGACAACACCGACTACGGCATCGACTACCGCGGCTGCGCGGTGCTGGTCGCATACGACAAGCAATCGCCGGACATCGCACAAGGTGTTGATCGCGCGCATGACAACAATCTCGATCAAGGCGCGGGCGACCAGGGCCTGATGTTCGGTTACGCGTGCGAAGAGACGCCGGAACTGATGCCGCTGCCGATCCACCTGTCGCACCGTCTGGTGGAGCGTCAGGCCAATCTGCGCCGTGACGGCCGTCTGCCATGGCTGCGTCCGGATGCGAAGTCGCAAGTGACGGTTCGTTACGTCGACGGCAAGCCGCATTCGATCGACACCGTCGTGCTGTCCACGCAGCATTCGCCGGACATCGACCTCGAAACGCTGCGCGAAGCGGTGATCGAAGAAGTGATCAAGCCGACGTTGCCGGCCGAACTGATCAAGGGCGAGATCAAGTTCCTGGTCAATCCTACCGGCCGTTTCGTGATCGGTGGTCCGCAAGGCGACTGCGGTCTGACCGGGCGCAAGATCATCGTCGATACGTACGGCGGCGCAGCACCGCACGGCGGCGGCGCATTCTCGGGCAAAGACCCGTCGAAGGTCGACCGTTCGGCGGCTTACGCCGGCCGTTACGTCGCGAAGAACATCGTCGCGGCCGGTCTGGCCGAGCGCTGCCTGATCCAGGTGTCGTACGCGATCGGCGTGGCGCAACCTACGTCGGTGATGGTCAACACGTTCGGCACGGGCCGCGTGTCCGACGCGACGATCACGCGTCTGGTTCAGGAACACTTCGACCTGCGTCCGAAGGGCATCATCCAGATGCTCGATCTGCTGCGCCCGATCTATGAAAAGAGCGCGGCATATGGTCACTTCGGTCGCGAAGAGCCGGAATTCACGTGGGAAGCCACCGACAAGGCTCTGGCACTCGCCGAAGCCGCCGGCACGGAACCGGTCATCGCGCTGGCGTAATGCCGCGATAAACCGGTGAGCGGCAGATCGCTCATTGCCGACACAAGAAAAAGCCCCGCCGGTGCGAACCGTGCGGGGCTTTTTCATGGCTGCGTGGCAAGCGAACCGAAGCACGCCGCTGGACGCCTTGGCTCGCCGCTTACGTCATCGGCTGGCGAAGGCGAACCAGCCAGTGCTCGTCACCGACATGCGGCGCGGACGCCGGCTCGCATGCACGGGCGCCGGTGCCGGACGCGAGGTCAGCGCGCGTTGCGGCGTCGGTTTGCGCAACAGCGTGCGCAACGACAGACGACGCATGCCCGCGCGAGCACGCAGCGCCGGAAAGAAGTTTTGCAGCCAGCTGCGGATGCTGTCGACCGGCTTTACACCGCGCCATTGTTCGGCAAGTGCGCGACTACGGGCGGTATGGTGACGCAGCGCGCGCACGACCTGGCGGCGCGCCGGACGCGCGGCTTTCAACGCGGCGCGGGTGAGACGGGTGCTCAAAAGAGTGTGCATAGCTCGAAGTCAGGGATTGCGCTCACACAGCGAAGCGGCTGCGACGTGCTGCTTCACGAGCACCCTCTGTGCCAATGAGCGCGACGCGCGTGACGCCGGATTGAGCGGGAAAGCACCGCAACGGCTGAAACGGCCGTGCGTGGCTGAAGGGCAAAGGAAAGACAGCGTGGCGGAACGACATGGCGTGGAGCCTACGCCCGATTCGTGACGCTTCAAAGTCGGTATTACCCCGTCTGGGGCACGCGTGCGGCACGAACTTACCGCGTCGCTCATGCCCTTTGCGACCGCATGACGTGCATCGTCGCACGTATCGCGTGCACTGCGCCCCGGAAAGATCAAATGCTGGCCGTTCGGTAGATGGTCAGCGCGTTCGTGCCCGTTTTACAATCGTGCATTAGCTGGCGCACTGTCTCCGCTGGCGCACTGTCACGGAATACGTCATGTCGATCCATTCGAAGAAGGAACAGATTCACGAGTTGCAGCAAAAAGGCTTTGTCGTCGTGCCGGGGCTGGTGTCGCCCGAGCGCTGCGCCGAGCTGAAGCAACTCGCGCAGCAGCAACTGGTCGAGGCGGCTGCGCCGATCGAGTTCGAAGCGGATCTGCGCTATCCCGGCGCACCGGAATCGAAGCACGCGCCGGGCGGCCACACGGTGCGTCGTCTGCTGAGCGCGTATTCACGCAGTCCGCAGTTCTCGCAATGGGCGACCGCGCCGGAAATTCGCGGCTGGATGGAGTTGTACTTCGGCGAAGAGCCGCGTCTGTCGCTCGCGCATCACAACTGCATGATGACCAAGCATCCGGCGTACGGCAGTCTCACCGGCTGGCATCGCGATGTGCGTTACTGGTCGTTCGAGCGGGACGATCTGGTGTCGGTGTGGCTGGCGCTCGGATCGGAGACGGTGGATAACGGCGCGCTCTGGTTCGTGCCCGGTTCGCACAGCGCGCATTTCACGTCGGAGCGTTTCGACGAAGCGAAGTTTTTCCGTTCGGATCTGCCCGAGAATCAGGCCATGATCCAGACGGCGGTATCGCCGGAACTGAAGACCGGCGACGTGGTGTTTTTCCATTGCAACACGCTGCATTCGGCGGGCAAGAACCTGAGCGACGACGTGAAATTCTCACTCGTCTACACGTATCACGGCGCGAGCAACGTTCCGTTGCCGGGATCGCGTTCGGCATCGAAGCCGGAAGTCGCGTTCTGATCTGCGATTCGATGCGCGTCGATCCGTGTCGACGTGCATCGGGTTTCATGACGCATTGGCGTCAGCGTTTGCTGCCGAACGCGAGACCGGTAATGCCGGCCAGCGTTGCCACGACCCCGGCTACGATCAGCGTGATCGCCTTGTTGCTGGGGGAACCGGTAATCACGCGCGAGACGTCGCTGCTGAGCGAGTGAAACGCCTGACCGCCGAAGTACAGCAAGATCACACCACCGACGATCAATGCCAGCGAAATCGCTCTAACCATGAAGCATCTCCGTTGAGAATGTTGAAGGTTTTAACTGTTTCGCGGGCAGTGTAGGGGAGCGTTGCGCCGACGTCCATTCCGGCGCCGTGCAAATACAGGGATGCCGCGACGTCGTCACCGTGGCACGAAAGTGACGCTCTGCAGGCAACGCGCCGATTGGCTAACATAGCGCGTTCGTCGTAAGGCAATGAAACGAAACTCTCCGTGGCACGCTGCGATCTGTCGTCGGTCGTCTGAACGACGGGCGGCCGTGACGTGCGTTTTCCGTGCATCCCAAGACTCAACAGGACTCAGGCAATGGCTTACGAAGCAGCATCAGAGCGCTACTCGTCGGATATGCAGTACCGCGTATGCGGCAAGTCGGGTCTCAAACTGCCGGCGCTCTCGCTCGGCTTGTGGCACAACTTCGGCGACACCACGCCGATCTCCACGCAGCGCGACATTCTGCGCACGGCGTTCGATCTCGGTATCACCCACTTCGATCTCGCGAACAACTACGGGCCGCCGTACGGCAGCGCGGAAACCAACTTCGGCCGTCTGTTCAAGGACGACTTCAAGCCGTATCGCGATGAACTGCTGATCTCGTCGAAGGCGGGTTGGGACATGTGGCCGGGTCCGTACGGACAGGGCGGCGGTTCGCGCAAGTACGTGCTCGCGAGTCTCGATCAAAGTTTGCAGCGGATGGGTCTCGACTACGTCGATATCTTCTATTCGCATCGCTTCGATGCCGACACGCCGCTCGAAGAAACCGCAGGCGCACTGGCCACCGCCGTTCAGCAAGGCAAGGCGCTGTATATCGGCATCTCGTCGTATTCGTCGGCGAAGACGCTCGAAATGGCGAAGTTGCTGGCCGAATACAAGGTGCCGCTGCTGATCCATCAACCGGCGTACAACCTGTTGAATCGCTGGGTCGAACACGATCTGCTCGACACGCTCGATCAGGTCGGCGCGGGCAGCATCGCGTTTACGCCGCTCGCGCAGGGTTTGCTGACGGACAAGTATCTGAACGGCGTGCCGCAGGATGCACGCGTCAACAAGCCGGGCGGCGGTTCGCTGAAGCAGGAGCATCTGAACCCGCAAAATATCGAGCACGTTCGCAAGCTGAACGAGATCGCGAAACGTCGCGGGCAAAGCCTCGCGCAGATGGCGCTGGCGTGGGTGTTGCGCGGTGAACGCGTGACGTCGGTGCTGATCGGCGCGAGCAAGGCCGAGCAGGTGCGCGAGAACGTCGGCGCGCTGAAGAACCTCGCGTTCTCGGCGAACGAACTCGCGGAAATCGATCGCTATGCGACCGAAGGCGGCATCAATCTGTGGGAAAAGCCGTCCACCGACCAGTCGATCTGATCGGTCCCGGGCTGCGCCCCATCGCGCCGCGTAAAGCAGAAAGCCGCCAGGTGATAAGCCGGGCGGCTTTTTCTTTTTGCGCTAGACGAGGGCGGGCAGGCCTTCCACGAGTACGACCGCGACCATTACACCCAGCATGGCGCCGAGCACGCGCAGCACGTTATGTCTGAACTCGGTCCGGCATGGGCACGCGCCGAGAAACAGCGCGCCGGCGAGCGCCATAGGAATCACCAGGATGAAATCACCGATCGTGAAGTAGGTTGCCATGATGCGTGTCTCCCTCTGTAATACTCGCAGTGGCAGGGCTGTCATATCGACGTCAGTCTGCTGCCACGTTTGATTCGAGTATAGGCGACGCATCACGCGAAAGTGCGTCGTACACGGCACGCGTGACGCGTATCGCCGTTCTCGGGAAGTCAGGCGGGATAAGGCGCAGCGGGGGGGCGAAGCGAATCGCAGAGCTTATTTTCGAGTGAAGCGTTCGCTTACACCCGGCTTTCTGACGCGCTGCGAGATGCCCAAAATTCGAGGGTTAACCACGTCGATTTTCGCGATGCTTCAGCACCTCACGCCGCGCCGATCCGTTCGCGCCATCGCAACCACGACGACGCGGCCACGCCGACCAGCAACAGCACGCCGACCAGTCCCGCGACACCGTTCCAGCCGAACGCTGTCCAGAAGTGCCCGCCATACGAGCCGACCACGCTTGATCCGATGTAATACGCGAGCAGATACAACGCGGCCGCCTGGCCTTTCGCTTCTTTCGCGAGCCGTCCGACCCAGCCGCTTGCGACCGCGTGTCCCGCGAAAAAACCGAACGTCACGCACGCGATACCGCCGGCGATGGCCGCGATCGGATGCAGCATCGTCAGCGCAAGGCCGATCAGCATGATCGCGATGCTGCCGGTCAGCACGCGTCCGCGCCCGAACGTATCGGCCATCTTGCCGGACCACGGCGACGCGACCACGCCCGTCAGATAGACGACGAAAATCCCGCCGATCGCGGTCTGGCTCAACTGATACGGCGGCGCGAGCAGGCGATAGCCGATGTAGTTGTACAGCGTGACGAAGCTGCCCATCAGCACGAATGCCATCAGGAACAGCACCGGCAATTCCGGGCGCTTCAGATGCCGCGCGAATGCGCTGCGATGATGCGAAAAACTCAAGCCGCGTCGCGGTACGAAACGGCGCGACGGCGGCAACAGCGCGCGGAACGCGAGCATCGACAGAATGCCGAGCACACCGATCGTGCCGATCGCGATACGCCAGCCGAACAGATCCGCGACGACGCCGGTGATTACCCGTCCCGCCATCCCGCCGATCGCCGTGCCGCCGACGTACAGGCCCATCGCAAGGCCGAGCCCGTCCGGATGCATTTCCTCCGCGAGATAAGCCATCGCGACCGCCGGAACGCCACCGAGCGCGAGCCCTTCGAGCGCGCGCAGCAACAGCAACTCGTGCCAGTGCGGCGCACACGCGACGCCGATGGTCAGCAGCGCGGACAGCGTCAACGACGCCGTCATCAGCCGGTGACGGCTCCATGCTTCGGACACGAAACCTGCGATAAACACCGCGATCGCGAGCGCGGCCGTCGTTAGCGACAGCGCGAGACTGCTGGTGGCCGGACTGACGCCGAAGCTCGCGCTGAACGCGGGCAGTAACGGTTGGACGCAATAGAGCAGCGAGAAGGTGGCGTAGCCGGCGAACAGCAGCGCGACGCTGGCGCGCCAGTAGGCGGGTGTGCCGCGTTCGAGATACGGACGCTCGGCCGGAGCGTCGGTGTGGGTGTCGGTGGACGACGGAGCGGGAGCGGGCGCAGGCGAGGTGCTGGACATGAGACGCACAAAGACCTCGACGATACCGCGATCGGGCCTGCAACGTCCGCGAGCCGGGCACTTGGTGGCCTCGCGATCCGTGCGAAACGATTGCACGAGAAGCGTGCGCCAGCGCGCCCTTGCGTCGATACCGCATTGCCCGAAGGTTTATGATGGTTATCGACGCACGCGCGATCGACAGTGAAACGTAAGCGGCATCGATCGAACCGGACGGTATTTCGCCATTACTTTCTGCTTTCCCTGCGCGCGCAAACCGGCAACAATGAGATCGACCTTTCCGGCCACGGGCGCAGGTCAGATCAGGTGCGTGCGCAACGGGGTCCACGTTGCGGCGCTTTTATCACCACATTGACCGGCAAGTCGTCACAAAGCCGGCTATGGGAGAACGGGGAAATATCATGCAAATCGGTTCGATTGTCCGGTCCGTGCATATCGCGGTGCCGCAAGGCGCGCGCGGGATCGTCATGCGCATTCTCGGCGACATGGCAATGGTGGCGTGGTATGCCGGCGAACCCGGCGCTTCGGAGCATCTCAATACGGAACCTTTTTTCCTCGAAGACCTGATAGACACAGGTGAACTCGTACGGCCGTCCAGCGCGCAGATGCACTGATGCCGTTCGCGCGCCGCTTCGTGCCGGCGTTCGTCTGAGCCGTATCGCGCGCGGCGTCCATACCGCGCGCGCTCGTCTTTGCGCGCCGCGCGGCGCACAATGCGGGCATGAACGACACTCCTGATCTTCAGGACGGCAGCCAGCCTGCCGTGCCTTTCGCCCGGCTCACGCCGGAATGCGTGCTCGACGCGATCGATAGCGTGCTGGCCACCGGCGGCGTGCGTACCGACGGCCGCATGCTGCCGCTCAACAGCTACGAGAATCGCGTTTATCAGATCGGCGTCGAAGACGGTCCGCCCGTCGTCGCGAAGTTCTATCGCCCGGAACGCTGGACCGATACGGCAATCCTCGAAGAGCATGCATTCGTGACCGAGCTGGCGACGCGCGAAATTCCGGTCGTGGCGGCGCGCAGTTTCGACGGTCGCACACTCCATTCGTTCGACGGGTTCCGCTTCTCGATCTTCGAGCGGCGCGGCGGTCGCGCGCCCGATCTCGACCGGCGCGACACGCTCGAATGGCTCGGGCGATTCATCGGCCGGATTCATGCGGTCGGTCAGACGCAACCGTATATCGAACGGCCTACGCTCGACATCCAGACGTTCGGCTACGAGCCGCGCGACTTCCTGCTGTCGCACGATTTCATCCCCGACAACCTGCGAACCGCGTGGGAAACCGTCGTCAATCTCGCGCTGGAAGGCGTGGCGGCCGCGTTCGACCGGGCGGGCGATATTCGCGCGTTGCGCTTGCACGGCGACTGTCATCCGAGCAACGTGCTTTGGACCGACGGCGGCCCGCACTTCGTCGATTTCGACGATAGCCGCATGGGTCCGGCGGTTCAGGATCTGTGGCTGTTGTTGCCCGGCGATCGCGTCGAGGCATCGAGCGCGCTGGCCGATCTGCTGGCCGGCTACGAAGATTTTTGCGAGTTCGAACCGCGCGAGCTTTACCTGGTCGAGGCGTTGCGGACCTTGCGGCTGATCCATTATCAGGCGTGGCTGGCGCGTCGCTGGAACGATCCGGCGTTTCCGGCGGCGTTTCCGTGGTTCAACACGCAACGCTATTGGGAAGATCGCATTCTCGAATTGCGCGAGCAACTCGGCGCGATGCAGGAAGGGCCGCTCTGGCCGGTGTGAGCCGCGCCGTTTGCGCGATGTCCGGAAACGCCCGGCGTGTGTTCAGGGCGTTTCCGATGCAACGTTCGATTGCTCGACGAGCGTCGAACGCACGATGACTTCCGCGCGCGCGTCGCGCCCGATCGCTTCCATCCCCGGCCGCATCAACGCGAACTCTTCCGGCGTGCAGACTTCGCTGTCGAAATGCGTGCTGCCGTCGCGTGTCAACGTGAGCACGTTGCTCTTCGCGTCGAACGCGTATTGCGAGCGGAAATCCAGATAGCGCGTTTGCGTCTGCGCCGATTCCGGCATGTCGAGCACGCGGAAATTCGACGGCAACGCGATCCGCGCGCGTTCATGCAATTCCAGATTGCGACACACGAAGGGCTGCGTGCGTTTGCGTTCGCCTAGCCAGTAACGCGCGTCCGCATCGAAGCCACCCGCAAAGCTGGTCAGCGCCGGAATCGACGCCGCAGTGCCCGGCACGACCAGACTTTCTATCTCGCCCTTCATCAGGATGATCAGCGGACCGTCGGTCGCGGCGAGATCGTTGGTGATCAGCGTGGCCGAGCCGCGCAGATTCGCGTTGCGCAATTCCGCCTGGATCGAATCTTCGCGCTGCGACGGCGTCTGCGTTCGCAGCATCGCGCGACCTTGTTCGGCGGACCAGCCGGTCGCGTCGATCCGGTACGTGAAGCTCGCGGAACCGTCGGGCGTGACGTTGATCGTCAGGTCCGTGCGACGCGTCATCGATGCGGTAGCGGGCGTGTGCGCGAGCGTGCCGGAATTGACCAGCAGCGTCGGACGGTTCATATCGGTCGACGGCAAAAAGCCGAACTCGACATTCGACGCCGTCGAATCCGCGTAAGTCTGCAAGTCGGGCAACCACGTGATGATGTGATTGATCACGCCGTAGCCGGGCACGTCCGGCAGCGTGTAGACGGTGCCGTTGCTGATCAATGCCGGTTCGTTGCGAATGCCGGCGGCATCGAGCAGCGCGCCGTAGAGCGCCACATGATCCTTACAATCGCCATAGCGATCCGACAGGATCGACGTGACCCGATGCGGAACCACCGCGCCGCGTCCGACATTGATCGCGACATAACGGACGCTGCGGCGCACCCAGTCATACAAGGTTTTCGCTTTTGCGCGGGGCGTGCTGTCATGCGCGGTCAGCGACTTCGCGAGTCGAATCACGGCGGGATCTTTCGCGGTCGGGTCGATGGCGGAGTCGCGATAGCTTGCCGCGAACGCCGCGTAGTCCGGAAACGTGGACACCATCAGCCGGTCGCCATACGAAACATACGACACCGAGCCACGCTCGATACGCGCGAAATGCGCCTTGTCGTAGGTGTACTCGTAGCGCGTGCGGCCATTTTTCGTGACCGGCGGCAGCACCGTGAAACCGCGCGCGTCGGCGTAGAGCGGCTTGTCGACGGGCAGGTCGTAGATCAGGTGGAAATTGCGCGTGGGCGCGAGATCGGGCGGCGTGAAATCGGTGAATGCGTTCGGCACGATCGGCACGCGTTGCGTCTTCCGGTACGACAGATGCACGCGCGCGCCCGGTTCGACGGCCGGAAACACGATCACCTTTTCCTGAATGTCCTGAAACGTCGGCGCTTCGAACGAACGCGCTTCCTGCACGTCGCGAATCTGGTCCGGCTGCACGTCGTGGCGAACGCCGTCGGCGCCCATCGTGTACGCCTCCAGAATCTCGATGTCCGCCATCTCGCGATTGAACCAGATGTACTGCTGCGCAACCCGGGACACCCCGGCTTCGTTGTTGACGCGCAAGGTCATCGTGTCGGTTTTCGTGAACGAGCCGTCGGAATTGACGACGAACGTCTGAGTTTCGCCTTCGTTCGTGTAGGGATCGTCGAGCTTGCTGGCCGCATCGGCGAACGGTGCCATGGCCAGCCAGGCGACGATCGCGAGACAGACGAACGAGAAAAAGCGCATGGCGGGTCGGCCGTCCAGGCAGGAAGTGTTGACGAATTGTTTGTCTGGTTAGAGTCGTGTCGCGCGATGCGCTTGTCAAGCGGACGCCGCGCGTTGCGTTCGCGTTGTCGGGCCGGCTTGTGCCGTTATGTTGGACAGCATCCGGACGCGCATTCGCCACGCCGCGTCCACACCAATTTCGCGCACGATCCGCACCATTTCGCGCTGCGTCGTAACACGCCGCCATCAACCCGCTGCGCGCGAATATTGAGCAAATTATGCAAGTATGTAATGATAGTCGTTCTCAATTGAAAGGCATCGCCAGCGGTTTGTCATATTGTTGACCGATTGCCCTGAGCGCGCTTTTCGTAGACGCCTTGCCGGCCTGTATCTGCCCGGCATTTCGGCGACTTATCCGATTCATCGAAGTCCCGCCGGCCGGCCCTGCGCCCCGTCAGCGAGGATTCGCCCTGATTGACCCCGCTGTGCCTGGAGCCTGATGTGAACGCGCCCGAATCGATTGAACTGGCCCCCGCCGACCCTGCTGTCACCGTTGTCCCCGCTGGCGGTGCTCGCCCCGCGAAACCCGCGCGACCGATGGACGACGCGGAACGCGCGATGCGCCGCCAACGTTCGCGTCGCGCGAACTTCATCAAGTGGCTGCGCAAGGTGCACGGTTGGGTGGGCTTGTGGGGCGCGGTAATCGGGCTGCTGTTCGGCACGACCGGCTTTTTGCTGAACCACCGCGCGGCCGGTCCGCTGAAGGTGTCGAGCGGCGAGCCGCAAGTCGAACAGATGCAGGTCGCGTTGCCCGCGGACAAGCTGAAGTCGCCGGTCGAGATGGCGCATTGGCTGCAACGCGAACTGAAGCTCGACGGCCGGGTGGGCCGGCCGCGCCGCGAGCCCGCGCATCCGGTCGCATGGGGCGATCGCAGCACGATGCAGCCGGAATTCTGGCAGGTCAGCATCATGGGACCGTCGAAGAACGTGCAGGCCGAATACTGGGTCGGCAACGGTTTCGTCTCGGTCAAGGTGTCGCACAACGCGTTTCTGGCGACGCTGAACAACCTGCACAAAGGCGTCGGCTTGAGCCTCGGCTGGGTGCTGTTCGTCGATGCATTCGCCGGCAGTCTGATCCTGCTGTCGCTGACGGGCGTGCTGCTGTGGACCGAGTTGAACAAGCGCCGCACCATCGGTGTCGTGCTGGTGTTGGGTTCGATCGGTGCGGCTGTCGTGTGCGGGATGATGTGACGTGAAACGGCGCCGGGCGCTCAGCCCGGCGTGATGGTCAGACGCTGCAGGCCGTGCCGCCGCTCGCCGCGATTTCGCGGGCGGCTTTTGCGCCTTCGACCTGCAACAAGGTCGGCAACGACACGCCGTTCTTCGCCGCCGTCACTTCGGCGAGAATCGACACGGCGATTTCCGGCGGCGTCCTGCTGCCGATATAAATTCCGACCGGCCCGTGCAATCGCGCCAGCTCCGCGTCGTTCAGATCGAATTCCTTGAGCCGCTCGCGTCGCGCCGCGTTATTGCGCCGCGACCCCAGCGCGCCGACGTAAAACGCCGGCGTCTTCAGCGCCTCCATCAACGCGAGATCGTCGAGTTTCGGATCGTGCGTCAGCGCAATTACCGCGCACCGCTCATCGAGCTTCATGGCCAGGACGGTATCGTCGGGCATGGTTCGAACGATCGTCGTGCCGGGAATATCCCATTCGTCCGTGTACTCCTCGCGCGGATCGCACACGGTCACCTGGTAGTCGAGCCCGACCGCGATATGGCACAGGTAACGCGACAATTGCCCCGCGCCGATCACCAGCATCCGGTAGCGTGGACCGTGAATCGTCAGCAGCCGCACCTCGTCGAAATCGACGCCGTCGGTGGCTTGCGCGGGCATCAGACGGACCATGCCGGTCGCCATTTCGACATGCCGCGCGACCAGGCTCCCGGCTTCGACCGCTTCGCACAATTGCGCAATGCCGCTCGCGCTGTTCAACGGTTCGAGCACCAGCTGGATCGTGCCGCCGCACGGCAAGCCGAAGCGGTGCGCTTCTTCGGCGGTGATGCCGTATTTGACCGCTTCCGGCCGCGTCTGCTCGATGCCCTGATGCCGGACCCGATCGATCAGATCGTCTTCGATGCAGCCGCCCGAGACCGAGCCGACCACGAGCCCGTCATCGCGAATCGCGAGCATCGCGCCTTCGGGACGCGGCGACGATCCCCACGTCTTCACCACCGTCACCAGCAGCGCGCGGTGTCCCTGTTCGAGCCAGCGTGCGCTCGATTTCAGGACCTGTAGATCCACGCTGTCCATAGTTGTGTCCTTTGCCTGTGTCTTCAGGGTTGTACATCGGTTTCGATTCCGCCGCTCACCAGGCCCTCGAATCGCTTGAAAAACTCACCGGCGATTTTTTTCGCCGCGCCGTCGACCAGTCTCGACCCGATTTGCGCGAGCTTTCCACCGACTTGTGCGCTAGCGGTGTACGTCAGGGTGGTCGCGTCGTCGCCGTCCGGTTCGAGCGTCACGCGCGCGTTGCCGTTGCCGAACCCCGCCGCGCCGCCCTGGCCCTCGAACACGATCGTGTAAGTGCGCGGCGCGTCGATATCGGTGAGTCGCATGCGGCCCTTGAAGCGCGCCTTGACCGGCCCCACCGATGCGCTCATCGACAGCGCGTATTCGTTGTCGCCGTCGGCCTCGATGCTGTCGCAACCGGGTATCGACGCGCGCAAAATCTCGGTGTCGTTCAGCGCTTCCCACGCGCGTTGCTGCGAGACGGGCAGCCTGTAACTTTCGCTCAGTTCCATGACGTCGCTCCTCCGGGTATCGAGAACTTCGTGGTCGGCACGCCGCGCGGCGCGCTCGCGGTGCGTTCCGGTGCGCGCAGCGCGCCGCCCTGCGCGAAATCGCGTGCGAAAGCCGTCAGGCTGTCGAGGTTATGAACCGGCCGGTGCGCATCGACATACGGCAGGATCGCCTGAATCCCGCGTGCTTTCGGCGAAAAGCCGCTGAAGCGCAGCAACGGATTCAGCCACACGATCCGATGCGCGAAACGGCGTAGCCTCGCCATCTCGGCGTCGAGCACGTCGATCGCTTCGTGATCGAGGCCATCGGTGACGAACAGCACGGTCGCACGTCCGCTCAGCACGCGGCGCGCCCATCGCCGGTTGAACTCGCCGAGCGCCGCGCCGATTCGCGTACCGCCCGACCAGTCCACGACCTGATCGGCGAGCGCGGCAATCGCGACATCCGGATCGCGTTCGCGCAACGCGCGGGTCGCGTTGGTGAGTCGCGTGCCGAACAGAAATACCTGAAGTCGTTCGCGCGATTGCAATAAAGCGTGGCAAAAGTAGAGCACCGCGCGCGAGTAGCTGCTCATCGAGCCGGAGATATCGAGCAACAGCACGAGCGGCGGTTTGCGTTCCACCACCGCGCGATATTTCCACACGGTCCAGTCGCCGCCTGCCCGCACGGCGTGCCGCGCGCTCGCGCGCAGGTCCGCGTGTGTACCGCGCGACGACGCTTTCAGGCGGCGGGTCCGTTCCGTGGCGAGCGGCACGCGGCGTCCGCGGATCAGATGACGCAGCGTGCGCCATTCGTCGGCGGAGAGCGTGTCGAAATCGCGATGCGTGAGCCGCTCTTCGGCGCTGAACGTGACGTGCGCGCGCAACTCGCGGATGTCGGTAGCCGGCGGCGGATGAGGATGCGGCGACGGCGGCGGGCGAATCGCGAGCGCGTCCGCGAGGCGGTTATTGCGCCTGGGCGGCGGTATCCCGTTGCGTACTTTCGGCAGCAGCAGCGCGCGCAATTTGCCCGCCCAATCCGGGTCGCGCCAGAACAGGTCGAACGCCGCATCGAACAGTTCGCGCTGGTCGGGCGCGGAAATCAGCACGGTCGCAAGCGCCGCGCGCACGTCGTCGCGCCGGGCGGGATCGATCCAGTGCAAGGCCGCGAGTGCATCGACCGAGTGCGCGGGCGACATCGGCAAACCCGCGCCGCGCAGCACGCGCACGAAGTGGACGACATTGCGCGCGAGCGTCGGCGCGGTGGTGTCGCCGGGATCGTCGGAAAGTGTCGGCAACGCCATCGGCGTTACTCCGCGATGGCCAGACATTGCGCGATCCGTTCGGCGTCGAGTTGCGCTAGGTCGTCCTGATACTTGAGTAGTACGCCCAGCGTGTTCTGCACCGATTGCGGATCGAGTTCGGTCACGCTCAGCGCCGACAACGCGCGGCACCAGTCGATCGTTTCCGCGATGCCCGGCGACTTGAACAGGTCCATGCCGCGTAACCGGTACACGAAATCCACGGCGCGCCGCTGCAATTCCGCCGACGTGTCCGGCGCACGCGCCGCGACGATCGCCAGTTCACGCTCGCGTTCCGGATAGCCGATCCACTGATACAGACAGCGCCGCTTCAGCGCATCGTGCACTTCGCGCGTGCGGTTCGACGTCATGATCACGAGCGGCGGCTGCGTCGCGCGCACGGTGCCGTACTCGGGAATCGACACCTGAAAATCGGACAGCAGTTCGAGCAGAAACGCTTCGAACGGCTCGTCCGCGCGATCGATCTCGTCGATCAGCAACACGCGTCGTGCGCCGGGATGCTGGTCGTCGGGCAGCAGCGCCTGCAGCAACGGGCGCTTCAGCAGAAACTCGCTGCGGTACAGCGTGTCGTTATCCGGCCGCTCACCTGCCGATTCCGCCAGCCGCAGCGCCATGATCTGACGCGGATAGTCCCACTCGTACAACGCGCTCGCCGTGTCGAGACCTTCATAGCATTGCAGTCGCAACATCGTCGTGCCGAGCAGACCCGCCGCCGCTTTCGCGAGTTCGGTCTTGCCGACGCCCGGCTCGCCTTCGACGAACAGCGGCCGCTCCATTTTCAGCGCGAGAAACAACGCCGTCGCGAGTTCGCGGCTGGCGAAGTATTGCTGCGCGGCGAGCCGCGCAATCGTGTCGTCGATCGAGTCGGGTTGCATGGCGGAGCGCGGAGGTGTCGGTGAGCGATGGGCGCGCGAACGGCGCCGCTAACCGTTCGCCGTCGCAACCGCGCGACCGGCCAGCACCGGAATCAGATGCGCGCGATAGTCGGCGCTCGCGTGCATATCCGTGTTCAGCGTTGCCGCCGATACCGTGACGGCGCGCGCCGCGGTCTGCGAGAAATCGGCCGACAGCGCCGCCTCCAGCTCCGCGCAACGAAACACCGACGACGCCGCGCCGGTCACCGCGACCCGCACGCCGTCCGCGAACTTCGCGACGTAGATGCCGACCAGCGCGAAGTGCGACGCCGGATTGCGAAACTTCTCGTACGCGCTGCGCTCGGGCACCGGAAACTCGATTGCGGTAATCAGTTCGTCCGGCGCCAGCGCCGTCTCGTACATGCCGACGAAGAAATCCCCCGCCGCGATGCGCCGCCGATCCGTCACGACCGTGCCGCCGAGTGCGAGCACGGCCGCCGGATAGCAGGCGGCGGGATCGTCGTTGGCGAGCGAGCCGCCGATCGTGCCCAGCGCGCGCACCTGCCGGTCGCCGATATGCGCGGCGAGGCCACTCAGGCCGGGGATCGCCCGAGCCAGGTCCGCGTGTTGCGCGACGTCGGCGTGACAGACGGCGGCGCCGATCGTCACGATGCCCGCATCGACGCGGATCGTTTTCATCGCCGCGATACGCGTGACGTCGATCAATGCGGACGGTTGCGCGAGCCGCAGACGCATCGTCGGCAGCAGACTTTGGCCACCGGCGGTATTTCGCTTCGTCGTCGGCGGCGCGCGCGGTCACCGCGCTTTGCGGATCGGCGGCGCGCTGGTAGTCGAATGCATACATGTCGTATCTCCTGCGTCAGGCGTGCTGGGCGGCGCGAATCGCGGACCACACGCGATGCGGCGTCGCGGGCATATGCAGATCGGTCACGCCGAGCGGCGCGAGCGCGTCGAGGATTGCGTTGATCACGGCGGGTGGCGAGCCGATGGCGCCCGCTTCGCCGCAGCCTTTGACGCCGAGCGGATTGTGCGTACACGGCGTGCCTTTCGACGTTTCCACCGTGAAATCGCACAGATCGGACGCGCGCGGCATCGCGTAATCCATATACGAGCCGGACAGCAACTGGCCGCTGTCGTTGTCGTACACACAGCGCTCCAGCATCGCCTGACCGATTCCCTGCCCGATCCCGCCATGCACCTGACCTTCGACGATCATCGGATTGATCACGTTGCCGAAATCGTCGACGGCGGTGAACTGCTGGATCCGGCACTCGCCCGTGTCCACATCGACTTCGACCTCGCAAATGTACGCGCCGGACGGATAGGTGAAATTGGTCGGGTCGTAGAACGCGCTTTCGTCGAGGCCCGGTTCGAGCTTGTCGAGCGGATAGTTGTGCGGCACGTACGCGGCGAGCGAGATATCGGCGAATGCTTTGGTGCGATCGGTTCCGGCGACGCGAAATACGCCGTCCTTGAACTCGATATCGTCCGCCGACGCTTCGAGCAGATGCGCGGCGATTTTCTTCGCTTTCGATTCGATCTTGTCGAGCGCCTTCATGATCGCCGAGCCGCCGACCGCGATCGACCGCGAACCGTACGTGCCCATTCCGAACGGAATCCGGCCGGTGTCGCCATGCACGATTTCGACGTTGTCGAGCGGAATCCCGAGCCGGTCCGCAACCACCTGCGCGAAGGTGGTTTCGTGACCCTGGCCATGACTGTGCGAGCCGGTGAATACGGTCACGGAACCGGTCGGATGCACGCGGATCTCGCCGACTTCGAACAGACCCGCACGCGCGCCGAGCGCGCCCGCGATATTCGACGGCGCGAGGCCGCATGCTTCGATGTAGCACGAATACCCGAGCCCGCGTCGCTTGCCGCGTTGCTCGGAGACCTGTCTGCGCGCGGCAAAACCGGCGACGTCGGCGAGTTCGAGCGCACGGTCGAGAATCGTGTCGTAGTCGCCGGTGTCGTAGGTCAGGCCGACCGGCGTCGCATACGGAAACGAGCGGATGAAATTGCGGCGGCGGAGTTCCGCCGGATCGATCTTCAGCTCGCGGGCCGCCGTTTCGACCAGACGCTCGACCACGAAGGTCGCTTCCGGACGCCCGGCGCCGCGATAGGCATCGACCGGCACCGTGTTCGTGAAGACCGCCTTGACCTCGGCGTAGATCGCGGGCGTCGTGTACTGACCGGCGAGCAGCGTCGCGTACAGGATGGTCGGCACGCTCGACGCGAACGTGGACAGATATGCGCCCATATTGGCGATCGTGTGAACGCGCATGGCCAGGAATTTTCCGTCGGCGTCGATTGCGAGTTCAGCGGTCGTCACATGATCGCGGCCATGCGCATCTGACAGAAAGGCTTCCGACCGTTCCGCCGTCCACTTCACCGGCCGTCGGATTTTCTTCGACGCCCATGTCAGCGCGACATCTTCCGCATACAGAAAAATCTTCGAGCCGAAGCCGCCGCCGACATCGGGCGCGATGATTCTCAGCTTCGATTCCGGCAGGCCGAGCACGAAGGCCGCCATCAGCAGACGCTCGACATGCGGATTCTGGTTCGCGACGTAGACGGTGTAGCTGTCGTCCTGCGGCGAATAACTGGCGTTCACCGCGCGCGGCTCGATCGCGTTCGGGATCAGTCGCTGGTTGACGATGTCGAGCGTCGTGACGTGCGCGGCGTTCGCGAACGCGGCGTCGGTGGCGGCTTTGTCGCCGTGACCCCAGGTGTAGCAGACGTTGCCGGGCACCTCGTCGTGAACCGGCGGCTGGCCCGGATCGGCTGCGTGCGCGGTATCGACGACGGCTTTCAGCACGTCGTAATCGACGTCGATCAGTTCGGCGGCGTCCTTCGCGGCGTTGACCGATTCCGCGATGACCAGCGCCACCTGATCGCCGACATGTCGAACCTTGTCATGCGCGATGACGGGATGCGGCGGCTCGTTCATCGGTTTTCCATCGACGCTATGGATCAACCATCCGCACGGCAATCCACCGACTTTCTCGCCGGCCAGATCCGCGCCCGTGAAGATCGCGATCACGCCGGGCGACTGTTTCGCGGCGGCGGTGTCGATGCTGCGGATGCGCGCATGTGCATGAGGCGAGCGCAGAAACACGGCATGGCTTTGATGCGGCAGAACGATGTCGTCGGTGTACTGGCCGTTGCCGGTGAGAAAACGTTGGTCTTCCT
The DNA here is from genome assembly GCF_028283785.1 of Paraburkholderia sp. GTDB lineage: Bacteria > Pseudomonadota > Gammaproteobacteria > Burkholderiales > Burkholderiaceae > Paraburkholderia. The sequence continues at coordinate 377,372 of NZ_JAPWKB010000012.1, forward strand.
TGCGCATCACGGACGCGCCAATCAACCGATGGGTATCGGGCGTTTCGGGGGCGTTCATCGTCGGCTCCTCAGGCGGTCGCGTTGGCGGTTTCGGCGGGCGCGGCGGCTGCGCCGGGCTGGCCGGCGGTCATGGCGGCCGCACCTTCGAGGACGGCTTTGACGATGTTGTGATACCCCGTACATCGGCACAGATTGCCGTCGAGCTGACGGCGCACCTCATCGGCATCGAGCGTCGGACACTGCGCGACGAGCGCGGTCGCACTCATCACCATGCCGGGCGTACAGAAGCCGCACTGCAGACCGTGGCATTGACGGAACGCGGCTTGCATCGGATGCAACTCGCCGTTTTGCGCGAGTCCTTCGATGGTGGTGATGTGCGCGCCGTCGGCCTGAACCGCGAGTATGTTGCACGATTTGATCGCGCGGCCTTCGAGATGAACCGTGCACGCGCCGCACTGCGCGGTGTCGCAACCGATGTGCGTGCCGGTCAGCCGGAGCTGTTCGCGCAGGAATTGAACCAGCAGGATATGGGGATCGACTGACGCGGTCACGGGCGTGCCGTTCACCGTCAGACTGATGCTGATCGTCATGAAGTTGTCTCCTATGGGGATGGAGACCGGCCTGACCCATTCACTACCTATCGCCTGCCTGTGGGCGGGACCGGTTCAGTGCTTTCTGGTGCCTTTCTTGTTACTTTTTTATCGTTCTGGCGAAAAGTAAAGCACAGATTTGGAGGGAGCCCAATAGGGGTTTGTTGTTCGCGCGAGGCGGGCGACGGCGCCCAGGTCGGGGCCGTGCGACGAAACACCAGACCGGCGGCGCGTGAGCCGCGCCGCCGGCGAAGTTGCAACCGCGAGCTTACTTCGCGAGCAGCGAGCGCTTTCGCGAGTAGCCGAAATAGATGGCGAGGCCGATCAACAACCAGACGACGAATGCCATCCACGTGACCGACGACAGGTTCACCATCAGGAACACGCAGGCGGCCACGGCCAGCAGCGGCACGACCGGCACGCCCGGGCAACGGAATGCGCGCGGCAAATCCGGATGGGTGCGACGCAGCACGAGCACCGCGATCGACACCATCGAGAACGCGGCCAGCGTGCCGATATTGATCAGTTCGGCCAGCACGTTCAACGGCACCAGCGCGCCGATCAGACCGAAGAAGATCCCGACCATCCAGGTCGTCAGGTAAGGCGTCGAATACTTCGGGTGGACGCGCGACAACGCGGCGGGCAGCAGGCCGTCACGCGACATCGCGAAGATCACGCGGGTCTGGCCGTACGCCATCACCAGAATCACGGTCAACATGCCCAGCACGGCGCCGAGATCGATAAAGCCGGCGACCCACGTCTGACCGACGACCTGCAACGCGTACGAAACCGGATGCGAGATGTTCGCGAATTGCGCCGACGGCACGATGCCCGTCACTACCGCCGCCACGGCGACATACAGCACCGCGCACACGCCCAGCGACGCGATGATGCCGATTGGCAGATCGCGCTTCGGATTCTTCACTTCTTCCGATGCCGACGACACCGCGTCGAAACCGATAAACGCGAAGAACATCACCGCAGCCGCGCCGAACACGCCGTTCCAGCCGTTCGGCATGAACGGATGCCAGTTCGCGGGCTTCACATGGAACACGCCGACCACGATCACCAGCAGCACCACGGTCACCTTGATCCCGACCATCAGGTTGTTGATCTTCGCGGACTCCCGCACGCCACGCGACAGCAGCCACGTGATCGCCATCATCACCAGGAAGGCGGGGAGATTGAACAGCGTCGCGTGACCGGGCAATGCGCCCGGCGCGGCTGTCAGCGCGACCGGCAGCGAAATGCCGAAGCCCGACAGCAAGGATTGCAGATAACCCGACCAGCCGACCGAGACCGCGGAGGTCGCGAGGCCGTATTCGAGCATCAGGTCCCAGCCGATGATCCACGCGGCCAGCTCGCCGAGCGTCGCGTACGAGTACGTGTAGATCGAACCGGCGATGGGAATCGTCGAGGCGAATTCCGCGTACGCGAGCGCCGCGAAGCCGCACGCGATGGCCGCAATCAGGAACGACAGCATCAGTGCCGGTCCGGCCTGAACCGCACCGGTGCCGGTCAGCACGAAGATGCCGGTGCCGATAATCGCGCCGACGCCGAGGAAGGTCAGATCCAGCGCACCGAGCGCCCGCTTCAGCCCGGTGTTCTGCGCTCGGGCGACGAGCATCTGCTCGATATTTTTCTTACGAAACAAAGACATTGCTTAATACTCCGGTCGGCGCAGGCGGCCCGCGCCGGGTCAATCAGGAAAACCGACAATTTTAACGGATACGAGCCCGGCAGCCGCTGGGGATTGCAGGTCGGAAATGCGCGGCAATGATGGGCGTCAGCGCCGGCGTGTCGCGCGGCGCAACGTCGGGCGTGGAAAACGTGAAAACCCGTGAACGGCGCGCACGGATGGCGCGCGGGTGGGAACAGTGCGATGTCGAAGTCTGACGAAAGAGAGCCGGGCGGCCCGCTTTGGCGGTGAGGCGGGTAGAGCGGGTAGAGCTGGTAACGCGGGTAAAGCGGGTAAAGCGGGTAAAGCGGGTAAAGCGGAAGCGCCGCGCCTAACCGGCCATGCCGGGGTTCAGGTCGACCAGACGGTTGCTCATCACGTAGAACGTCAACTCGGCGTTATTGCTCAGCTTCATCTTTTCGAGCAGACGCGTGCGGTACACGCTGACCGTTTTCACCGACAACGACAGCGCGTTCGCGATGTCGGTGAGTCGCTTGCCGGATGCGAGCATGCACATGGTCTGGTATTCGCGGTCGGACAGTTTCTCGTGCGGCATCTGATCGCCATCGACCGACACGTAGTCAGCAAGCGCTTCGGCCATCGCCGGGCTCACGTACTTGCGACCGGCCGCGACCATCTGGATCGCGCCGATCATCTGCGCGGCATCGACCGTCTTCGACAGATAACCGGATGCGCCGGCCTTCAGCGCGCGCACCGCGTATTGATCCTCGCGATACATCGAGAACATCAGCACCGGCACGCGTGGCGCCTTGCGCTTGAGCCGCTTCAGCACTTCGACGCCGTTCATGTCGGGCAGCGAGATATCGAGCAGCACCGCGTCGAACGGATGACTGGCGACCCGCGCGAGCGCTTCGGCGCCGGTTTCGGCTTCGCTGACTTCGCGGGCGATCTGACGGTCGATCAGCAACTGGCGGACGCCTTGCCGGACGACGGCGTGGTCGTCGGCGAGCAGGATGCGAAGACTCATGACGATGTCCTCACGAAGCGGTCGAGCGACGGCGCGATTGCGCCGCGCGCTGTTCGGCGCGTTGTTCGGCGACGCAGCGCGCGTCGGCCAGCAGTGCGTCCCACGCGAAACGCGCGCGAACCGTGGTGCCGCGTGCATGCGACGGTGTGTCGCGGCGTCGCGTGCTGATGCGCATCGTGCCATCGAATGCCGCGCAGCGCGCGCGAATGCCGGCGAGGCCGAAGTGACCGCGCCGTGTGCGGGCGCCCGGCGCGAGGCCGACGCCGTCGTCGGCGATCACGATGGTCAGATGACGACGGCTGGTTTCGAGGCGGATGTCGGCGCCGGTCGCACGTGCGTGGCGCGCGACGTTGTTCAGGGCTTCCTGCGCGACGCGAAACAGTGCGAGCGCGGCGTCGGCGGGCAGGCGCGTCAGGCGGACGTCGGCGGCGCAGACGAAGCTGGTGCGCAGACGCGTACGGTCGGCGAAGTCGCCGCTCCATTGCGCCAGCGCACCGACGATTCCCGCATCCAGCGACGGCCCGTGCAATTCGGCCACGGCCTGGCGATTCGCTTCGCAGACGGCGTCGAGTGAGCGGTTTGCCACTTCGAGCGCGGCCGCGCATTGCGGCGGCGCGTCGCCGGGCAACCAGGTTTCGACGCCCGCGAGCGCGAAACGCGTCGCCGTCAGTTCCGCGCCGACGCCGTCGTGCAACTCACGCGCGACATGGCGCCGCGCCGCTTCCTGCGCGTGTACGAGTTCGCTCGAAAGATCGCGGATACGGGCGCGCAATCGCGTGACTTCGCGTTCGGCGGGATGGTCGGCGGGCTGGTTCGCGCTGGGGACTTCGGCGGCGATCACGCTCGCCGTGCAATGGACCGACGAGCTCGTGCCGCTGGACGTGAGGTCAGCGGATAAAGCGAGCGTGGCAGGAGATGCGCCCGGATCGTGGGCAAGGGTAGCAACGGCGGCAACGGCGTGTGCGTTGATCGGGACGACTATCGACGTATCCATGACTCACCTTTTCAGGATGCGGCCCGGACATGGGCCCGGGCGTGTGTCGACGGCGTGAAGCCAGAGAAGTGCAGCCTGATCTCCAACTTTGACACCCGACCGTGCGACATCGCGTGACGGACTTTTGCTACGGCGTAGCGTAACGATATTTACATTCGGTAACAAACAGCAGGAACCCTGGTAAGCTTTGTTGCGCGATGTGAATTGCCGCGAATCATAGCGCAAAAAAATCAAAAATGCAGTGAAGACAAGGCTAAGCGAGGGATTATTCGCGCACAGGATGAAGGAATCCGGTTCCAATATGTAGGAAAAACGCCTACATCCAAAGTGCGTCGCGCTGACGCAATTTGTAACCGCGACGCACTGTCGCAAGCGGCCAAAACGGCGTGTACGGATCGCCGTCGAGATTGCGCGGACGAAAAAAAACCGGAGCGCGAAGCTCCGGTTTTTGCAGGCGACAGCGCAATGCGCTGGATCGGCGATCAGCCGACGAATGCCTTCTCGACGACGTAATGACCCGGCTCGTTGTTGCTGCCTTCCTTGAAGCCGAGGCTGTCGAGCAGCGCGCGCGTGTCACGCAGCATGTGCGGGCTGCCGCACAGCATGACGCGGTCGTTTTCCAGCGAGAAGCCCGGCACGCCGAGGTCGGCGAACAGCTTTTCGGTTTCGATCAGCTCGGTGATGCGGCCGCGGTTCTGGAACGCTTCGCGCGTGACCGTCGGGTAATACACCAGCTTTTCCTGAACCAGTTCGCCGAGATGCTCGTGCTGCGGCAGGTGGTCGGTGATGTATTCCTTGTACGCCAGTTCGTCGACGAAACGGCAGGTATGCGTCAGCACGACCTTGTCGTAGCGGTCGTAAATGTCCGGATCTTTGATGATGGACATGAACGGCGCGAGGCCCGTGCCCGTGGACAGCAGCCACAGCGTTTTGCCCGGCAGCAGGTTGTCGGCCATCAGCGTGCCGACCGGCTTCTTGCCGATCAGGACCTGATCGCCCACCTTCAGATGCTGCAGGCGCGACGTCAGCGGACCGTCCTGCACCTTGATGCTCAGGAATTCGAGGTGTTCTTCGTAGTTCGCGCTGGCGAGACTGTAAGCGCGGATCAGCGGCTTGCCTTCGACTTCGAGGCCGACCATCGTGAACTGGCCGTTTTCGAAACGGAACGACGGGTCGCGCGTGCAGGTGAAGCTAAAAAGCGTATCGGTCCAGTGATGGACGCTCAGGACGGTTTGTGGATTCAGGTTGCTCATGGCTTCTTGGATGGTGCGAAAACAAAGGCGGCCAGACGAATAGCCGGCCGGCACGGCAAGGGCGATGCGGCGCCAACCCGTTGCTGGGACTGATGCGCAATCTGCTATTTTACCGCGCTTGCTGCCGGCGGGTGGCGGCGCGGGGGTTGTGCAGGGTCAAGCGGAGCCTGACCTTCGCAGCGGCGTCGCGATGTACACCACGCCGGATGTCGCGAGGACGTCGGCGGGACCGCAGGGATACGGCGGGCGTTCAGCCGCGTTTCGGCTGCGGCCAAGTCATCCGGCGCGGCCGGCGATCGGGGATGCAGACGCGGGCGACGGGCCATCAATTGATCGCACGACAGGGTAGCGTGCGCGTTTGACGACGTTTGACACAATATTGCGATGATACCGAAACGCGTCGCGCGCTGCAGCATTGACCCTGCCGGCAAGGCTGGAAAGTCCGCTGGACGGGGTCGGCGGTGATAGCGGCGAGGTTCGACGCCCGCCCGCCCGCGCGACGCGCCGCTTCAGCGGTCGGCCGCCAGTTTTGCGCCGAGGCCGACCAGCAGCGCGCCGCACAGCCCGTCGATCGGGCGGCGCAGCCGGCGATAGCTGCGTTGCGTGCGCTCGGTGGCGAACATCAGCGCGACGCTGCCGTACCAGCCCGCCGACATGCAGCCGATCATCGTCAGCACGACGCCGTAAAACCACAGCGGCGGATGGGCCGGAAACATCGCGGCGAACACGCTGGTCCAGAACACGCAGGATTTCGGATTGGTCAGGCAGGTCAGCAGGCCGCTGCGGTACGCGCGAAAGTGCGCGGCGGCGTCGTTGGCGGGCGGCGGCGTGATGGGCGCGGCGGCCGACGTATCGCGCTTGCGGCTCGCGATCACCAGCTTGATACCGAAATAGACGAGATAGATGGCGCCGAAGATGCGCACGCCGTTGTACAGCCAGTCGATTTTCTGCAGCACGGCGGCGAGGCCGAGCATCGCGAGCGCGGCCCAGATCGTCGAGCCGGTGCCGACGCCCAGCGCCGACGAAGCGCCGAGCCCGCGCCGTCCAGCCAGAGACAATTGCGTAACCATGAAGAAGTTCGGACCGGGCGTCGCGACCGCGATGAAGTAGACGGCGGCGATTTGCAGCAGGGCGGGCAGATAGTGCATGACGTGAACGGAGAAGGGCGTGCGGCGGGAGCGACGATTTTACGCGCAACCGTGTTCCGGCAAGCCGCGCCCTGCATCAATCCACGCGCAGCCGCGCGATATACGGCAAGTGATCCGATAGCCACGCCGTTTCCTGTGCGGGCTGAATCCATTCGACCGGCTTCATGTCGCGCACGAACATCTTGTCGAGCGCGAGCGCGGGTGAGAACGCCGGAAAGGTGCGTCCGGACTCGCCGAGCAAGGTGGCGACTTCATGGAGCCCGTGCTCGCCGAACAGCGGCACCGAATCGTTGCGCCAGTCGTTGAAATCGCCGGCCAGCACGAGCGGACCTTCGGGCGCTTCCTGGGAGATCCAGTTCGCGATCCAGTTCATCTGCCGAAGCCGCGCCGACCGCGTCAGCGCCAGATGCGCGCACAGCAGCGTCACAGATTTGCCTGCAAAAGTGGCACGCGCGACCAGCAAGCCGCGCTTTTCGAACCGATGCGCGGAAATATCCCAGCGGCCGCCCGGATCGAGCGGATGCGGCGACAGAATGGCATTGCCGTGACGCCACGACGGCTTGAACACGTTCGGCCCCAGCGCGATTTTCAGTTCGAGCGCCCGGGCGATTTCAGTGGCCTGGCAATGCCAGACGTCGTCGAAGGAATCGGCCAGCGGCTCACCGAAACCGCCCGACAGCATCGGACCGGGCATGCGCCGCGCCATCGCCTCCTGCAAAAAATACGCGTCGGCGTGTGTAGATTGCACCCACCGTTGCATCGCCTGCCACGCCTGGAAACCGAGCGGCGAGCGACCCTTGTGCAGGTTCCAGCTCACCGCGATGAAGTCCTTCGACTGCACCTTCGGCTGCGCGACGTCGCGGATCAGTTCTTCGGGATTGCGCATGCCGGTCGGTCCACGTTTTGAGTTGTCTTCATGGGGTGCTCGGGCCGGTCGCAATCGCGGCATGCACCCGGTACACCAGGCTCGGGTTCTTGTCGACGATCTGCCAGGTGGCCCACTGACCGGCCGCGACCCGTAAACCGGGATGACTCGCGGCCACCTTGCGCGGCTGCGGCGGCGACTTGCAGCCGGTGTCGGTCTGACGTGCGTCGGTATCTTCGAGGGTTTCCTGCGCATCGATCTGCAGCGTGACGGCGTCGGGATCGGCCTGGGTGGGCGACACCGTCAGCGTGCGCGACAGGTCGATGCTGCCGGCCGGTTGATCCTTGCATCCCACATTGTGTTGCGTGACGTGATGATGCGTGTCGGTGCGTGCCTGACCGACGGTGGTCGTGCCGTCGAACGCGTCGATCTGCTGGCCGTCCTGGATCACCTGAACCTGCCATTGCACGACTTGCGTGCGGGTCTGCGCGTGCGCCACGAGCGGTGCGCCGGCCGTCGCGGCGGACACGGCGAGTACGGCGGCGAGACTGGTCTTCCACATAAATGAGGGTCTCCGGTGGCTGGATCCCGCGGGACCAGGCGCTCATCTTACGCCTGATGCCCGCAACGTTTTTCTGACACCGTAGACGGGGTCAGGTTCAGCAACAGTGCATTTCGCGTGCCGCATCAGTGGCTTGCGAAAAATCAAACAGACCACGCAGATGGGGACGTCGCGAGTCGCTTCAACCGTTGCAATGTGCGTTAGCAGCAAACCGTCGAGACTGCTGGCTTGCATAGGGAAATTGCATCGGGAACACTGAAATCGGAGCGGCGCTGGACAGCGCCGTCAGCACGACCAGCACGACGGGGTGAGCGATGACGACAGCAATGGTCAGACAGGAAATCGCGGTGGCGTCTTTCAGCAAGGTCTACGATCTCGATCAGGTCGAAGGCGCGCTGAACGAGTTAGGCGAGGGCGCGAACGAAGCGCTGCGCGTCACCTACGAGAAGATGCTCAAACACGGCGCGTTGCGCTTCTGCGTGAAGCCGAACCGGATGCCGTCGATCGACGATCTGATCGGCGCGTTGCCGAACTTCGCCGAACCGCTCGACGACGTGCGCAAGCAGGTCGCGCTCTGTCTCGAAACCGACGACCGTCTCGAACTGATGCCGATCCTGTTGCTCGGCGATCCCGGCATCGGCAAGACGCACTTCGCGAAGCACCTCGCGCGGCTGCTCGGCACGTCGTATCACTATGTCGCGATGAGTTCGCTGACGGCCGGATGGATCCTGTCGGGCGCGTCGTCGCAATGGAAGAACGCGAAGCCGGGCAAGGTCTTCGATGCGCTGGTGCACGGCACGTACGCGAATCCCGTGATCGCCGTCGATGAAATCGACAAGGCCACCGGCGATTCGCAATACGATCCGCTCGGCGCGCTGTACGCATTGCTCGAGCACGACACGGCGCAAACCTTTATCGACGAATTTGCCGAGATACCGATCAACGCGGGTCACGTGATCTGGATCGCGACGGCGAACGACGCGCGCTCGATTCCCGAGCCGATCCTGAACCGGATGAACGTCTATGAAATTCCGCCGCCCGACCGCGACGGCACGCGCCGCATCGCGCAGGCGATCTACGACGAGATCCGCTCCGCGCATAGCTGGGGGCTGCGATTCCCGCCGACGCTCGGCGAGCCCGCACTCGACGCGATGAAGAGCGCGTCGCCGCGCGAGATGCGTCGCGCGATCCTGAACGGATTCGGTTCCGCGCGGATCGACGGCCGCGATCAGATCGGCGCGGCGGACATCCGGCTCGATAACGGCGCGCGTCGCAAGCCGATCGGGTTTTAGGCGTTCGCGATCCAACGCGAGTCGCGCGAGGCCGCCTTCGGGCGGCCTTTTGCTTTGTGGGTGCAACGATCGGTGCCCCGATCGCGTCAGCAAACGCGGATCGGCCTCGATTGTGTGGAAAACGACAACAGTGAATTCAATTAATCGGGACGATTTTTCGATAGTACGGGTTTACACTCGGTTCAACGAAATGCAAGACAGCATTTCAGCGACGAACAACGAAACCTGACGACATCGAGAATCCACCATGAAAAAGATCGCCCTTGCCGCTGTGCTCCTTTCCGCTGTGGTTGCTGCGCCCGCCTTCGCGAGCGGCTACGGTCCGGCGCCGTTCTATCACCCGCAAGCCACCGCTAGCGTCGATACGCCGGCAACTGCAGGCAACGGTCCGAAGACGCGCGCCGAAGTCAAAGCCGAACTGGTCGAAGCGCGCGCCAATGGCGAGCTGAGTCTGAACCCGAACGCGCCGGCGTATCCGCAACAGTTCGCGACCGGCGGTTACGCGGTGCCGCGTGCGCAGGAAACCCATCAAGGCCATTTCGGTCAGTGGATTGCGGCGAAGCGCGAAGCGTTCACGCATGCGGTCAGCGTCGAAAACTAAGCATCCCGTTTTACCGGCTTGAATGACGGCGAGCGCACGCGCGGGGCTCACAAAGCATCACGCGACCCATTACGACGGCGTACACTAAACCCGTCCAGCGCTCCCGCCTGAAAGAGAATGCCCGCAGTTGCCAAGACTGCGGGCATTTGCGTCTGTGAGGCGCGAAAGCGTCCAGCGGGGTCGCGGGCACGTTCGACCACGGACGGCACGCACCGGCCACGCTCATGTCCACGTGAATGCTCACGCGCAAGAGCCGTCGCTGTTTCCAGACGCGAGCTGCCGCCGTGTGTCGTTGTGGTCTCCACGGATGAACGAGGCAGAACGCGGTGCACAAAGCCGCGTCAACGGATATGGACCAGATCGAATGTGTGGTGATCGGCGCTGGCGTAATTGGGCTTGCCGTCGCACGGGCGCTGGCGGCACGTGGACACGAAGTGCTCGTGCTCGAAGCCGCGGGCGCGATCGGTGAAGGCACGAGTTCGCGTAACAGCGAAGTGATTCACGCCGGGCTCTACTATCCGCGCGGTTCGCTGAAAGCGGCGCTGTGCGTGCGCGGTCGCGAGATGCTCTACGACTACTGCGCGAGCCACAACGTCCCGCATTCGCGCTGCGGCAAACTGCTGGTCGCGACCTCGCGCAACCAGATTCCCCAACTCGAAAGCATTCTCGCGAAGAGCCGTGAAAACGGCGTGCTCGATCTGATGCGGATCGGCGGTACGGAAGCGCAGGCGCTCGAACCGGCGCTCGAATGCGTCGAGGCGGTGTTCTCGCCGCAAACCGGCATCGTCGATAGTCATCAGTTCATGCTCGCGTTGCAAGGCGACGCCGAACGCGACGGCGCCGTGTGCGCGTTTCACGCTCCGGTCGAAGGGATCGAAGCGAGCAACGGACGCTTCGTCGTGACGGTCGGCGGCGACGCACCCACCCGGCTCACCGCGTCATGCGTGATCAATAGCGCCGGCCTGCATGCGAATGCGCTCGCCCGACGCATCCGCGGTCTCGACGCGCGACACGTGCCGCCGCTGTATCTCGCGCGCGGCAATTACTTCAGCATGTCCGGTCGCGCGCCGTTCAGCCGGTTGATCTATCCGATGCCGAACGAAGCCGGACTTGGCGTGCATCTGACGATCGATCTCGGTGGTCAGGCGCGCTTCGGTCCGGACGTCGAATGGGTCGATGCGATCAACTACGACGTCGATCCGCGTCGTGCCGAATCGTTCTACGCCGCGATTCGCGCGTACTGGCCCGCGCTTCCCGACGACGCATTGCAACCGGCCTACGCGGGCATCCGTCCAAAGCTGTCGGGCCCCGGCGAACCCGCCGCCGACTTCGTGATTCAAGGACCGTCCGCGCATGGCGTGCGCGGCCTCGTGAACCTGTTCGGCATCGAATCGCCGGGATTGACGGCGTCACTGGCGATTGCGCAACGCGTCTGCGAAATCAGCGGACGCGTGTAGCGTTGAATGCTTTCGCCAGCGTGCCGAATGCGCACGTCACGCGTGGACGGGACGCCGCCCGGCGCCCTAGCGAATCGCTTATCTCTACCATTTGACCGCTCACGCAGCGGGGCTTCGTTGCTATGCTTGGGCACCGCCGTCGAAGAACGGTGAGTCCTAAAACACGGAGTTCCCCATGAAAACTTCCCGCCGTACGTTTCTGATTTCAAGCCTGGGTGTCGCGTCGACGCTCGCGTTGTCCCGCCAGGCGTTTGCCGATGCACCGAAAGTGGCCGAAAACGATCCGACCGCGCAAGCACTCGGTTACAAGGCCGACGCATCCAAAGTCGACAAAGCGAAGTACGCAAAATTCGTCGCCGGCCAGGACTGCGGAAATTGCAGCTTCTACCAAGGCAAAGCCAGCGATCCGTGGGCCGTCTGCCCGATGTTCGCGGGCAAGCAGGTTGCAGGCAAAGGATGGTGCAGCGCGTATAACAAGAAGGCCTGACACGCATCGTCCGGTCTGCGCGACACGCTTCACCCGCGCGTCGCGTCATACCGCATCGCAGCAATCCCGCTGATCTGCGCGTGACCTGTCACGGCACCGCCCGCCTTGCGCGAGCGGTGCCGTTTTACATCTTGAAATCGCGCACTGCGCTCTCTACACTCGCTGTGCGTCCGCGATGCTGAAAATGCAACGAGCGTCGACGGATCGCGTCTAACAATGAGTCGTTGCGGTTCCCCAGGTTGTCCGTCGGGTTCGTCGTATCCGTTGGTCTTTTCGAGGCTGGGATTCTGATGTCATCCGCGTCAAAGAGTCTGAATACCCGCGCGGTCGTGGCGGCCGTGATCGGCAACGCGCTCGAGTGGTACGACTTCACTGTCTACGGTTTTCTGACGGTGGTGATTGCGCAACTCTTCTTCCCGACCAGCAACGATTACACGTCGTTGTTGCTGACCACCGCGACCTTCGGCGTCGCGTTCGTGATGCGGCCCATCGGCGCCGTCGTGCTTGGCTTATATGCGGATCGCGCCGGACGTCAGGCGGCGTTGTCGCTCGTGATCGCGATCATGACGCTCGGCATTCTGCTGATCGCGCTGGCGCCACCGTATTCGGCGATCGGTATCGGCGCGCCGTTGCTGATCGTGATCGGCCGGTCGGTTGCAGGGCTTTTCTGCGGGCGGCGAGTTCGGCAGCGCGACGGCCTTGCTGATCGAAGCCGCACCGTTCTCGAAACGCGGACTCTACGGCAGTTTCCAGATGGCGAGCCAGGCGGCGGCGTTGTTGCTCGGTGCGCTGGTCGGCGCTGCGATCACGCACGGTTTGTCGCCGGATGCGTTGAGCGCGTGGGGCTGGCGCGTGCCATTTATTCTCGGTCTGGTGATCGGGCCGATCGGTTTTTATATTCGCCGGCATCTCGCGGATTCCGAAGCATTCCTGCATGCACAGACAACCGCACGTCGCGCGACACTCCGCGAAGTCTTCACCGCACACGGCCGCGAAGTGTTGTGCGGACTCGGCGCGGTGATCGCGCTGACGGTGACGATCTACGTGCTCATCAGCTATCTGCCGACTTTCGCGGTGAGAGAACTGAAGCTGCCGTTCGGCCAGTCGTTTTACGCGGTGATCGTCGGCAATACGTTGCTGATGATGTTGTCGCCGCTCGCGGGGGCGTGGTCGGACCGGATCGGGCGCAAAGGCTTGTCGCTGTGGTCGCTGAGTATCACGCTGGTGGCGATTTATCCGCTGTTTTCATGGCTCGAAGCGGAGCCGACGGTATCGAAGCTGATCGTCGTGCAGTCGGTGCTGTCTATTTCGATGGCGGGCTACTTCGGGCCATTCGGCGCGTTGATCGCGGAGCTGTTTCCGGCCAATGTGCGCTCGACGGGTTTGTCGATTGCGTACAACCTGGCGGTGATGGTGTTCGGCGGCTTCGGGCCGTTTATCGTGACGTGGCTGATCGGTGTGACGGGCTCGTCGCTGGCGCCGACCTATTACGTGATGGCCGGACTCGCGCTGTCGATCATCGCGATCGCGTGCATTCCGGGTCAGCGCCACGCCGATCTCGACGCCCGACGAAAACCAGCTTAACGCCTGCGTTCAACGGCGTGTGAAACGCCGTTCACGCGTTAGCGCGCATGCCGCAACGGCGGTCGCCGATCAAACCACGGACGCGCGGCTTCGAGTTGCGCGGCGAGTCGCAGCAACGTCGCTTCGCCGCCGTCGCGCGTCGCGAACTGCACGCCCACCGGCAATCCGCGCGCATTCCAGTACAGCGGCACCGACATCGCCGGTTGTCCGCTCAGATTGAAAAGCTCGGTGCATCCGGCCCACGCAAACGCCTTGTTCGACGCTTCCGCTAGCGTCTTTTTCATCAGCGCTTCGAATGGAAAGGCGGTGACGGCGCGCATCTGCAAGCGCTCGAAATCGGTCGGCACCATTTCACCGATCTTGATCGGCGCGGCGGCCAGCGTCGCGCACAAGACCACGTCGTAACGCGACAGCAGATCGGTCAGACGCGCGGTCACCCGGCGCTGTTCTTCGAGCGCCGCCGGCAAGCCGCGTTCGCCGAGTTTGCGTCCGACATGCGCCATCGTCCAGGTCGGTAATTCGAATTCGTGACGCGCGGGTTTGCGGCCGGTGATGCGGTCCGCGTGCAACACGAGTGCTTCCGCCGTGACCGACCACAACGTCAAAAACGCATGACGTACCGCGTTGAAATCGATGCCGAGCGACACCGGCTCGATGTGATGCCCCAGCGACGCCGCGAGTTGCGCGGCGTCGTCGAGTGCGGCGCGGGCGTCGCCGGACAAGCTCGGCGCGAGCATCGATTCGGTCACATAAGCGATATGCAGCGGCTTGCACGGCTCGCGCGTGACGTTCAGGAACGAGCCCGGCGCGGCGCTGTCGGCGTTCGAAAACAGATCGAGCATCAACGCGCTGTCGCGGACGCTGCGCGACACCACGTGATCGACGCCGAGTTCTCCAACCGACGGCGCGCCCGCATGGGGCGTGCGTCCGCGTGACGGCTTCAATCCGAACAGGCCGCAACACGACGCGGGAATCCGGATCGAGCCGCCGCCGTCCGATGCATGCGCGACCGGCACGATGCCCGCCGCGACCGCCGCCGCCGATCCACCGCTCGATCCGCCCGGCGTGTGATCGAGACTCCACGGATTGCGGCACGCGCCGAACAGTTCGGGCTCCGTATAAGGCATCTGCCCGAGTTCGGACGTGCTGGTCTTGGCGAACAGATTGAGTCCGGCCGCTTTCGCGCGCGTGACGACCGGCGCGTCGATACCGGGAATGAAATGGCGATAGTGACGGCTGCCCATTGTCATCGGCAGACCGGCGACCGGTGTGCCGAGATCCTTGATCAGAAACGGCACGCCCGCCAGCGGACCGTCGCCGAGCATTCGCCCTTCGTCGCGTGACGCGCGGATACGAGCCGTGTCGTAGTCTTTCAGCACGAGTGCGTTGATGGCCGGATTCACGGCTTCCGCGCGCGAAATCGCAGCGTCGATCAACTCGCGACGGCTGACTTCGCGACGTCGAACGAGGTCGGCAAGACCGATGGCGTCATGCGCGAGATAGTCAGATTCCACGACGAAAGCGCCCTCGCTTGAAGAAGGTTGCACGACACACAGATGAGGCAGACGGATTCGCACGATGCGCCGCGCGTGCGGCGTATCGTGCGTGCAGGCTAAAGCATGCAGACTGCTGACAGATTACGCGAAGCGCGCGGTGTGCGGCGCGCTTCGGCAATCAGCGGGAAGCAAAGACAAGCAAAGCGAAACAAAGAGAAACAGCGTGACGCGTGACTTACAGGCGTTCGCCGATGAAAGTCAGCGTGCGGCCGTGCGCGAGCGCAGCGGCGTGCTGGTTGTACGACGCGCGATCCGGACAGTTGAAGCCGTGGTCGGCTTGCGGATAGACGTGCACTTCGGCGTTGTCGCGGCCGGCGAAACGTTCCTTCACTTCGCCCACCGCCGACAGCGGAATATGCGCGTCGAGTTCGCCGTAGTGGAACTGGATCGGCACCGTGATTTTCGCGGCCTGATCCAGTTGCGTCTGGATGCCGCCGCCGTAGTAGGCGATGGCTGCATCGACGCTGCCCGCTGCTGCGGCCAGATAGGCGAGGCGTCCGCCGAAGCAGTAACCGATCGCCGCGATCTTGCCGGTCACTTCCGGCATTGCGCGCAACGCGGTTGCCGCTGCGCCGATGTCGGCGACGGTCTGGTTCACGTCGGTCTTTTGCAGCAGTTCGATGCCCTTGTCACGATCCGCGCCGTCGTACGTCAGTTCGACGCGCGGCTGCGTGCGCCAGAACACGTCCGGTGCGAACGCGACGTAACCGTCTTGCGCGTACTGATCCGCAACCGAGCGGATATGGCTGTTCACGCCGAAGATTTCCTGCAGGATGATGACCGCCGGGCCCTTGCCGCTTTTCGGCAGCGCCAGATAACCCGAATAGCTGTCGTTGCCAGTCGGGATGTCGATCCATCGGGAATTCACACTCACGTCACTCTCCTATGAAGCGGTTGCCAGTTGTGCTGGATGCTTCCGGCACAGCGCCGGAAGCGGTGGAGGGAGTGTGCCATCAAAAGAATCGACGTGCAGTCGCGTCGTGCACGGGCTGACAGGCGGCTCGCGACGCGATCGTTCACGTAAGGCGATTGAAACATTCTCGATTATTCATTTCCCGGTCGCATGCCGCTCCGATAGAGTCGGACGGTGTCCATGCGTGGCTTTTCGCGTCGCGATCCGTGATGTGCAGCACGTCTTTCGAAGGAGTCAGCATCATGCAAAAGCAAGCCGCCGGTTCATCGTCCGTTGCGTCGTCTGCCGGTCGATATGTGTCGTTGTTTACCGAACGTTTCGCGATGCGCGTGCCGGTCGTTCAGGCACCGATGGCGGGTGGCGCGACACCGCCCGCGATGGTCGCGGCCGTGTCGAATGCGGGCGGTCTCGGCTTCCTCGCCGCCGCGCCGTTCGATGCGGAAAAACTTGGCAGCGAAGTCGCCGCGATTCGCGCGCTGACCGACCGGCCGTTCGGCGTGAATCTGTTTATCCTCGAACCCGCATCGCCGGACGACGCCACCGTGCGTCGCGCGCTCGATTCGATCGACCCGCTTCGCGCGCTGCTCGGTCTGCCGCCCGGCACGCCGCTCGATCGTTACGCGCCCGACTTCCGCACGCAACTCGACGCGCTGATCGCGTTGCGCGTGCCGGTCGTCAGCTTCACGTTCGGTGTGCTGTCTAAAGAAGACGTGACGCGTTTGCAGCAAGCGGGCAGTTATGTGATCGGCACCGCGACGCATGTTGCCGAAGGCCTCGCATGGCGCGACGCGGGCGCCGACGCGATCGTCGCGCAAGGCGCCGAAGCGGGCGCGCATCGCGGCACGTTTATCGGTCGCGCGGAAGATGCGTTGGTGGGCACGCTCGCGCTCGTCCCGCAACTCGTCGATGCCACCGGTCTGCCGGTGCTCGCGGCCGGCGGCATCATGGACGGACGCGGCATTGCCGCCGCGTTGATGCTCGGTGCGCAAGCCGTGCAGATGGGCACCGCATTCCTGACCTGCGCGGAAAGCGCGATCCCTGCTATATGGAAGTCGCGCGTGTTGTCGGCGGCGGATAACGCGACCGAAGTCACGCGTGTCATCACCGGCCGTCATGCGCGCGGAATCCGCAATCCGTTGATGCAACAGCTTGGCGAGCATCCCGAACGGATCGCGCCGTATCCGGTGCAAAACGCGCTGACGCAGGGATTGCGTCAGAGCGCGAGTCGCGCGGAAAACGGCGACTATCTGTCGCTGTGGTCGGGGCAAGGCGCGCCGCTCGCGAGAAAGCGTCCCGACGGCATCGGCGCGGCCGCATTAGTGGCATTACTCGATCGCGAATGGCGCGACGTCGTGAGCGCGTCGAACGGTCTTTTGAACGACTGAAAACGTTTGCGCGAAGATGTTTAGCGACGTCATCGAAATGACTCGCAAATGTCTAAAGCCGTCAGGTTGCCTACGCTTAAGCGCTATTAAGACGAAATCCGGGCGCTTGACGAACAGCCGCGCCGGCTGGGGCTCTCCGGGCAACGTGCCGGCGCGATGGCTTGCCTTGGCGTCGGTATAAACGCCATTGGTAGTGTTACCAGTTACCCAAAAAACCCGCACAATTTAATTTGATACGCATAAACTTGCGCGCTAGTACGGGGGGTGCTCTGCCACAAACAGTTTGACCTGCCCGTGCTTGCCAAGTGCATGACGATGCAACCGGCGTGATCGTCCACGGGACTGAGCGACACAGCAGGAAGCGGGGAGCACAGGCGATTACGTTGTTACTGGGACCGAAACTGGAGACTTACATGAACATCAAGATTCAAAAGCTGTTGCCGATTAGCGCTGCGGCGATGCTCTTCGCAACGCTGGCAACGGGTGCGGTGGCCGATGAGGTCGTCAAGATCGGCCACGTTGCGCCGCTGACGGGCGGTATTGCTCACCTGGGTAAGGACAACGAAAACGGCGCGCGTCTCGCAGTCGAAGAAATCAACGCGAAGGGCCTGACGATCGGCGGCCAGAAGATCACGCTGCAACTGGATGCACAAGACGACGCGGCTGACCCGCGTACGGCTACGCAGGTTGCGCAGAAGCTGGTCGACGACAAGGTCGTCGCAGTGGTGGGCCACTTGAACTCGGGCACGTCGATCCCGGCTTCGAAGATCTATAGCGATGCAGGCATCGTTCAGATCTCGCCGTCGGCAACGAACCCGGCTTACACGCAACAAGGTTTCAAGACGACGTACCGCGTCGTCGCGACCGATGCGCAACAAGGTCCGGCACTGGCTAACTACGCTGCCAAGGGCATGAAAGTGAAGAGCGTCGCAATCGTCGACGACTCGACCGCTTACGGCCAGGGTCTGGCAAACGAATTCGAAAAGATGGCCAAGTCGCTGGGCCTGAACGTGATGTCGCATGACGCGACGAACGACAAGGCTGTCGACTTCCGCGCGATTCTGACGAAGATCAAGGGCGAAAACCCGGACGCGATCATGTACGGCGGTATGGATGCAACCGGCGGCCCGTTCGCCAAGCAAGCGAAGCAACTCGGCCTGCGTGCCAAGGTGCTGGCAGGCGACGGCGTGTGTACCGACAAGCTGTCGGACCTGGCTGGCGACGCAACCGACAACATCGTCTGCTCGGAAGCCGGTATGGCGCTCGAGAAGATGGCTGGCGGCCCGGCGTTCCTCGCCAAGTACCAAAAGCGTTTCGGTCAGCCGATCCAGATCTACGCTCCGTTCACGTATGACGCTGTGTACATCATCGTCGACGCTATGAAGCGTGCTAACTCGACCGATCCGGCGAAGATCCTGGCAGCAATGCCGAGCACCGACTACAAGGGTGTGATCGGCGAAACCACGTTCGACTCGAAGGGCGACCTTCAGCACGGCGTGATCTCGCTGTACAACTACAAGGCAGGCAAGAAGACGCTGCTCGACGTGGTGAAGATGTAAGACCGGCTGCACGATGCACGACGGGTTCGTCCCCGTGCATCGCGTAGTGTGTGTCGAAAAAAGGCACGCGCGCCTCACGGCTCGCGTGCCTTTTCTTTTGCGCGCGCGCATGAGACGCTAACGCGATAAAAACGATCTGGGAGACTGTGATGAACACTGCATCGAATGTCAGCCGGGAGGCTGCAACGAGCGAGTCAGTGGCACCGGCGATCGACGACGCGTGGCGGCGCTGGATCGCGGAAAACCTGCTGCTCGACGCATCGCCGGACGCATTGCACGCGGTGCTGGTCCAGCATGGTTTCGCCGCGCACGATGCATCGCGCGAAGTCGATGCGGCGCTCGCGAGTCCGTATTTTCAGGGCGGTGCGCGCTTGCGCAATCGCGTGCGCAAACGGGACTGGGCGTTGTCGGTGTATAGCGCGCTCGGCCGGATGCGCGACGGCACGACCGGCACCGACGGCAACGTGGTGATCGAACGCCGCGATCGTCTGCCGCGCGACGTGTTTTTTAACGAGTACTACTGCCAGAACCGGCCGGTCGTGATCACCGGCGCATTCGATGCGTGGCCCGCGCGCACGCAGTGGAATTTCGATTATTTCCGCGCCCGTTGCGGCGATTGCGAAGTGGAAGTGCAGTTCGGTCGCGATGCCGATGCGAACTACGAAGTGAATCAGCCGCAACTCAAACGGACCATGCGCTTTGGCGATTACATCGATCTGATCGAAAGCAGCGGCCCGACCAACGATTTCTATATGACGGCGAACAACACGTCGAAGAATCGTGCGTCGCTGGCGGCGCTATGGGCCGATGCGCCACCGATCGTCGAGTATCTCGACGGCGAGTCGCTCGATAGCGGTTTCTTCTGGTTTGGACCGGCCGGCACGAAGACGCCGCTGCATCACGATCTGACCAACAACTTCATGGCGCAAGTGATCGGCCGCAAGCGCGTCACGTTGATTCCGATGTCCGACACGCCGCATGTGTACAACCATCTGCATTGCTATTCGCAGGTCGATGCGAGCGCCGTGGACAACGCGCAGTTCCCGGCGATGCAGCAGGCGCAGCGGATCGAATGCACGCTCGAACCGGGTGAGTTGCTGTTTCTGCCGGTCGGGTGGTGGCATTACGTCGAAGGACTCGACGCATCGGTGACGATGACCTTTATCAACTTCCTGAAACCGAACGATTTCACGCGGACGTACAGCACGTATCACGAGTTGTGATTCACGTTAAAGCGGGGGACGTGACGGGTAAGCGGACTGCGTCTGCGCATAAAAAACGGCGGGCCGGTTGCCCGGCCCGCCGTCCTCCCTGACGCTTGTCCTGCCGTCTTATTTCTTCGTCACGACGATCCCGATCCCGCCGAGAATCCCCACCAACCCACCGCCGGTTCCCGTTGCCGGTGTACCGACCAGCGCGCCGGTCAACGACGTCAGCAAACCGGTGACGGGTGCGAGCGGATTCGCGGTGCTGCCCGAGCCTGAACCGCTACCCGAACCCGAGCCGCTTCCCGAGCCGCTGCCTGAACCCGAACCCGAGCCGCCCGCAGCCGAACCGAGTGCGCCTGTCACCGTCGTGACGATGGTCGTGACCGACGCTAACGGATTGGCGCCGCTGCCCGATCCGCCCGCGATGCCGCCCAGCGAGCCGGTCACGGTCGAGAGAATTCCGGTGACGGGCGCCAGCGGGTTGGTCGTGCCGCCGCCTGCGCCGCCCAATCCGCCGAGCGAACTCGTGACGGAGGTCAATACGCCGGTGATCGGCGCGAGGGGATTCGTCGTGCCGCCGCTTCCCCCTATTCCTCCTATTCCCCCAATCCCGCCGAGCGATCCTGTGACGGAGGTCAGCACGCCCGTCAGCGGTGCCAGCGGATTACTGCTGCCGCCCAATCCGCCGAGTCCGCCCAAACCACCGGTCAACGTCGAGGGCAATGACG
The DNA here is from genome assembly GCF_028283785.1 of Paraburkholderia sp. Taxonomy (GTDB): domain Bacteria; phylum Pseudomonadota; class Gammaproteobacteria; order Burkholderiales; family Burkholderiaceae; genus Paraburkholderia. The sequence goes on from NZ_JAPWKB010000012.1 coordinate 398,220, forward strand.
TCAGCAGGTTCGTGATCGGTGCGAGCGGATTGCCCGACGATCCACCGGTGCCGCCACCCGGATTCAGGATGCCGCCGAGCGGGCTGCCGCTGCTCGCCGCGCCAGCGGTCAGCAGGCCGCCGGCGGAAGTCACTGTGTCGCCGAGTCGGGTCACGACATTGCCGAGGTTCTGACCGATCGGGTTGCCGGTTGCGCCGCTGACTTGCGCGCCCGCAGCGTCGAGGCCGTGACCGAGCGTCGCCAGTAAACCGTTGAGCGGCGAGCCGAGACCCGTCGTATCGCCGACGGTTTGCGTGGTTTGCGCGACCGTCGATGTGATCGGCGTGATCGCGGTGGACAGCGATTCGGTGACTTGCTGGATCGGACCGTTGGTCAGCGCCGAGCCGAGTTGTGTGCCGAGACCGCTGACGGCGTTTCCGACCGTGGACACGGTGCTGCCGAGCGGCGTCGTCAACGGCGCGAGCGGTGCGGTCGGACCTGTGCCGAGGCTCGACACCAGTTGTCCGGCGCTGTTGACGGCCCGGCCTGCGTCGTAGACGAGATTGCCGCTGCTGGCGAGCGTCGTGCCGAGCGGATCGGTCGAGTTGCCGAGTTGGCCGAGGCCATTCGCCGCGCCGATTCCAACCGCTGTCACGCCGTTGCCGAGGTTCGACACGACATTGCCGAGCGCGGTCGTGGTCGTGCCGTTACCGAGCGGCGTTTGGGTGAGGCCGATCTGGCCGCCCGTCGCCGACACGGTTTGCCCCGTCGCGGTGACGATGTTGGCGACGTTTTGCACGACTACGCCGAGCGGGTTGGCGCTGGTTGGGGTTGGCGTGGGTGTCGGGGTTGGAGTCGGTGTGGGTGTTGGCGTTGGTGTCGGTGTAGGTGTAGGTGTAGGTGTAGGTGTAGGTGTAGGAGTCGGCGTTGGTGTAGGAGTCGGCGTCGGTGTGGGTGTCGGCGTAGGAGTAGGCGTCGGAGTAGGCGTGCTACCGCCGCCAGAACCCGAGCCCGTGCCGCTGCCCGATCCGCTGCCGGACCCGGAACCGCCCGCGCCGCTACCCGTGCCGATGGTGCCGCCTGCGCTGCCGCTCGCGGAGCCAGGAACGTGAACGGTCGAGCCGCAGCCGGTCAATGCAATCAACGACGAAACGCACAATGCGATTGCCGTTTTTTTGAATGGTTGATTCATGTCTGCCCCCTCGAAACCTGGAATGGTTGAGAGAGCTATCTGCAAGGCCTATGCCATTTTTATCGGTGCGTCCGCCGAGCGAAGAAACGTATTCGAATCAACGATATACAAAGCGCTGAAGTCACCGGCGAGTCCGTTTTCGCGCGATGTGTCGAAGAACAGCGCCAGTGTGCGGCCCGCACGTAACGTAACGTAAGTCGCGTGACGACAATGTCCCCGACGCATCCCGAACACGCCGCGCCGGTCAGATCCTGAAGCGCCGCAGCACGCGCGGACCGCCGTAAGCGATCGCGCCCGCGCACAGCGCCACCACCGACAAACCGATCGGCAGATTCGTCACCTGCGCGACGCCGCCGATCAGCACCGGGCCGAGCAACATCCCGAAGTACGCCAGCCCCGCCACGTGCGCGAGTCCTTCGGCGGCGTGGATGCCCGGCACGCGCGCGGCGGCCGCGAACAGCACCGGCATCATGTTCGCGAGACCGAGACCCATCAGCAGAAAGCCGATCAGCGCGGTCGCGGAAAACGGCAGCAGCAGCGCGGCAACCATCCCGAAACACGCCAGCGACGCACTCGCCATAATCAGTTGCGGCGCGCCGAAACGCGCGCGCACCGCGTCGCCGGCAAACCGGGCGGCCGCCATTCCGCCCGAAAACGCAGCGTAGGCCGCGCTCGCCAACGCCGGCGTCGCCAGTACGACGTCGCGCATATAGACGGTTGCCCAGTCGTACATCGCACCTTCCGCGATCAGCGAAACCAGCGCCGTCACGCCGAGCGCCCACAGCGCGGGCGAGCGCCAGCGGCTCATGCGCGGCTCCGACGAATCCGGACGATCGCTATGCGACACGTGCGGCAGCACGGCAGGACACGCAACCAGCAATACGCCGACGCTCAACACCGACGTCACCGCCAGATGAACGGCCGGCGGCATCCCGTGCGCGAGCACCAGACCGCCCGCCGCCGCGCCCGCCATCCCGCCCAGACTGAACATCCCATGCAGCGACGACATGATCGGCTTGCCGATCGCCTCTTCGACGTCGCTGGCTTCCGCGTTCATCGCGACGTCGAGCGTGGCCATGCCGCCGCCGAACACCGCGAGCACGACGATCAGCAACCAGTAGGTCGGCACGACCAGGATGAGCGCGCCGGACGCCGCCATCACGCAGCCGCCGGTGAAACACGCGCGCCGCGTGCCGACGCGCGCGATCCACGCGCCGATGGTCGTCATCGCGACGATCGATCCGCCCGCCAGCGCGAGCAGCGCGAACGACAGCAACGCCGGGTTCAAATGGAAACGGTCGCGCACGGTCGGCACGTGAACGCCCCACGACGCGTACATCACCCCCGCGATGAAGAACAGGGCCATCGTGGCGAGCCGCGCGCGATTACGCGCCGCGACGGGGAGAGTGCGGTGCGCGGTATTCGGCGTCGCGAAATTCGAGGAGCGGTCGGACACGTGGAACTCGTTGTCGGGGCGTTGTCTGATAAGAGAGCGGCGGCGCGGACTGCGCTCGATGGCAGTAAGCGCGCTGAAAGTGAAGCACCGATTCTAGCGAAGCGGCGCCGTTCGCGCCCGTGAGTGTCGGCTTGAGTCTGTTTGTTTCGGCGATGCGCGGTCCGGGCGTGCGGCGTGCTGTCGATGACGTTCACACGCTCGATGCTGGCGGCTAACGTCGCCGTTTACCCGTGCTGGCTGCACTACCATGCAATTCTTGTCCAGCCGGGTCGCATCGCGGACCGCAACCCGCTGGCCGGCCCGTTTATCCGCCGACACGCCCAACCAAGAGGACGCGCCTTGAATATCGATGCCCACGCCCCGCTTCATTTATTGCATCAAACGGCAGTCGGCACGCTCGCGACGCATGCGCGTCAACCGCACGGCTATCCGTATCCGTCGTTGTTGCCGTTTGCGCCCGACGCGCAGCATCGTCCGACGATCCTCATCAGCCGCCTGGCCGAACACACGCACAACCTGCACGCCGATCCGCGCGCCGGTTTTCTGGTCGCGCATGCGCCGGACGGCGATGTGCTCAATGGACCGCGCGCCACCTTGCTCGGCGCGTTCGAGCAGGTCGCGCCCGAACCGGCGGTGGTGCAACGCTATCTGCGCTACCACCCGGACGCGGAACGCTATCTGGTGCTCGGCGATTTCACGTTCTGGGTGATGACGCTCGAGCGGCTGCGTTATATCGGTGGATTCGGCACGATGGGCTGGCTCGACGCGGACGACCTCGATCCGCTCGACCCGCTCGATTTCGACGAAGAGTGCGAACTGATCGGTCGCTTCGGACGCAATCCGCGACGCGGCGCGCTGGAACTGCTCGGTATCGACCGCTACGGGATGGATCTGAAACGCGACAATGCGCGCGAGCGCTATATGTTCGAGTCGGCGCAGCTCGACATCGAATCGCTCGGCGCATCGCTCGACGATTGCATCGAGCGTCATTGGCAATAGAACGTTTGTTTAAAATTGTTAGTAACGTGTGGGCCCGCACATCACACAGTCTTGCTCGGCCAAAACATGCATTTCATGCAAAGTTCTCATTCCGTGAAATGTTCGGCCTGATCTTGCTTATTAATTTTCATAATCCGACAATTAATGACGCTTTTTATCAGACGGATTTGCCGATTTTCGATCGGCATGACGATTCGAATAAATGAAAGACTTCAGGTATGTCGCAAGTCGTTGAAATTTTTGGAAACGAAGCATAATTAATTTCCCAAATCGGCTTTTCTCCGCTTTCTATTTTGTGTTAATCTCGCCAGCAAATTCCGAGGCATGATACTTTCAATGTCAAGCTGGCTTAAGAACAGCGGTCATTCACTAAACCACAAGGGAATCTATGTCTTCCTACAAGGAACTTCTCGCACAGCGAGAAAAGCTGGAACAACAGATCGAAGAAGCAAAGTCGCGGGAATACGCGGAAGTGTTGAATGAGATCAAGCAAAAGATGGCCGACTATGGCATTACGCTCGCCGAACTCGGCACCGGTCGCGGTAAGGGCGTGAAAGTCGCAGCGCGTCCGCGCGCAGGCGTTGCACCGAAGTTCCGTGATCCGGATAGCGGCAGCACGTGGTCGGGCCGTGGCAAACCGCCGCGCTGGATCGCTGGTCAGGATCGTGAAAAGTTTCTGATCAAGTAATCACTGCATTAGACAGACATGCTCTTTTAAGCATGTCTTGAAATAAACCGCGCGATAGTCAGAGCGCGGTTTTTTTTCGTCTGTTTCATTGCGACTTCTTTCCGGTCGCTTTGCGAACGCATAGCCGGTATGTGCTGACATAAAGCGCATTGCACACCGCTTGCGGCGGGAAACACGAATACTTCCTGTTTAGATAAGCTTATGATTCGAAAGGGTATTTGTGCGGTTTGACGCGGCTCTCCGGCCTTGCCGGAGTAGAATGGATGGCAATCAATAAGCGCTCTTACCGGATACCCGTGACACTCGCCGCCCAATCCTCGGAAAAACACCAGGTCGCACGCAAAACCACTGTTGTGAGTATTGTGTTGAATCTGGTGTTGATGACGTTGCAAATTGTCATTGGCGTGTTTGCGCATTCACAGGCACTGGTTGCCGACGGTGTGCATTCGCTCGCAGATCTGATATCCGACTTTGTGGTGCTGTTCGCAAACCGGCATAGCGGCGCCGAACCCGACGCGGATCACAATTACGGTCATAGCCGCTATGAGACAGTGGCGTCGCTATTTCTCGGCGCACTGCTGATTGCAGTCGGCGTCGGGATGTTATGGCGCGCGGGTACGCGCATCGCGGATTTACAGCACATTCCCGCTGTCCATATCAGCGCGCTTGCGGTCGCGGCGCTGGTATTGATCTGTAAGGAATCGTTGTTTCATTACATGCTTCGTGAAGCGCAGCGCGTGCGATCCGCAATGTTGATTGCCAATGCATGGCATGCGCGTTCAGATGCAGCGTCGTCGCTGGTGGTGGCGCTTGGGATTATTGCGAGTCTTGCCGGTGTGCGATGGCTCGATCCAATTGCGGCGGCCATCGTTGGTTTTATGGTCGCGAGAATGGGCTGGATGTTCGGTTGGGATGCATTGCAGGACCTTTCCGATCGCGCACTCGATGAATCCGCCGCCGCCGATCTTCGGGCATTGTTACTTGCCACGCCCGGCGTGCGCGATGTCCATGAATTACGCACACGTAAAACCGGCGACCTTGCATTAGTCGATGCGCATATTCTGGTCGATCCGTTCATTTCGGTTTCGGAAGGGCATTACATTGCCGAAACCGCGCGACTCAAGGTGTTAAGCGATTCGCGCGTGCTCGATGCATTGATTCACGTCGATCCGGAAAACGACGCGTTGGCGCGGCCGCCCGTCAACCTGCCGTCGCGCGAGACGGTGCTGGCCGCGGTGGAGAACGCGTTGGCGCAGCACGGCGTGCGGGCGGTGTCGGTGAATCTGCATTATCTGAGTCGCGGGCTCGATATCGAGCTGGTGATGCCCGCGCGTGACGACGCGTCGGCGGACGACGTCGATCTGGCGCGCGCCGATCTCGACGCACTTCAGCGCCAGCTCGGCGCACGAAAAATCAGTGTGGTCCGTCAGATCGCAAGCGCAGGGATCCCGTTCCCGCCGGCCGACAGCGCCGGCTCGGCAACGGAAGCGCCTGACGTCAAAGCGGCAGTTGCGTATCGAACTTGATTTCGCGCAGCACGACGCTGGTACGAACCTGCGCGACCGCGGGAATCTTGAAGATGCGGTCGTGGAGGAACGCGTCGTAGGCTTTGATATCCGGCGCGACGATCTTGAGGATGTAGTCGGACTCGCCGGTCGTGCTGTAGCACTCGGTGACTTCCGGGCACGTGGCGATCTCGCGTTCGAACTGCTCGACGCCGCCTTCGGTGTGCCGCGTCAAATGAATATGCGCGAGCGCGCACACGTGCAGCCCGAGTTTTTCGCGATCGAGCAGCGCCGTATAGCGCTGGATCACGCCGGATTGCTCCATGTCCTTGATGCGCCGCCAGCAGGGCGTGCTGGACAGGCCGACCTGGTCGGAAATCTCCTGAACCGAACGGCGAGCGTCGAGCTGTAGCAGGCGCAGGATCTTTTGCGAGAACGTATCGAGTGTCAACTGCGCCTCCGTTGTGCGTCGCCGATCCCTGCATGGTAGAGGCCACGAAAACGAAACGCAATGCAAACCGGCTGCGGCGAGACGGATTATCTAATTTGCCGGTTACTCAGCGGCTTTTTGTTCTGTGCCGTCCCTATCTTGCGCACCCGGCGGCGCTGCAGCCGTCACCGAAGTTCCCGAAATGGACGGCGAAGCGCGCAGTTCGGCGAGCATGTTGCAAAAGAGCGCGCCTTGCTCGATTGCGTCGTCGAGCGCGACGTGGGTGTGCGGGTGATCGTCGAACCAGCGTTGCGGCAGACGCGGCTTGATGCATTTGCGGTACGGCAGGCCGGTCATCGCGAACGCAAGCGTCTTGATATCGAGCGCCGACCACGAAAACGGGCAGCGTCCGGTGAATCGCATCATGTACCAGAACATGAAGGTGAAATCGAAGCCGGCCGGCATCGCGACGAACACCGGTTTGCCCGGCAACGCTTCGACCCATTCGACATAGGCGATCAACGCGGCCTCGGGCTTCTGCAGGTCGAGGCGGCATGCGGCCCATGCTTCGGGCTGGGTTTTCCACCACGCCGCCTGAACCGGATGCGGCGCGGCGCCGTCGAGCGTTTCGAGATTGGCCGAGAACGTGGCGATCAGCTTTTTGTCTTCTGTGTAGGCTGCGGACGCAAAACTGAGCATCGAGTGCGGGCCGGGAATCGGGCCGTCGGCTTCGACGTCGGTGCTCACATAGATTTCAGCGCTCATGCATTGGCTCCATCGGCGACATACGGATTGCTGCGACGCTCGGCGCCGAAGGTGGATGTGGGGCCGTGACCCGGCACGAAGGTGACGTCGTCGCCGAGCGGCCACAGTTTTTCGCGGATCGCGCGGATCAGGTCGGCGTGATTGCCGCGCGGAAAATCGGTGCGGCCGATCGACCCGGCGAACAACACGTCGCCGACCAGCGCCAACCGATGCGCACGGCTAAAAAAGATCACGTGACCGGGCGTGTGGCCGGGGCAGTGATAGACCTCGAGCGTTTCGTTGCCGAACTGCACGGTGTCGCCATCGTGCAACCAGCGGTCGGGCTCGAACGCTTCCGCTGCCGGAAAACCGAACCGCGTGCTTTGCGCGGGCAACTGATCAATCCAGAAACGCTCGTCGGGATGCGGGCCGTCGATCGGCACGCCGTATTGGGTGGCGAGCGTTTTCGCGCCGGCGCAGTGATCGATGTGGCCGTGCGTCAGGAAAACTTTTTCGAGCGTCACGTTCTGACGTGCGATCTCTTCCTGAATGATGTCGAGATCGCCGCCCGGATCGACGACGGCGGCGTGACCGGTCGCCTCGCAAACGAGCAGCGAGCAGTTCTGCTGAAACGGAGTGACGGGGATCAAAGTGACTTTCATGTCGGGCGCGCGGCAGCAAAAACACTGATTGTACCGGCCTGAACTCGCCATCGTCCGACCGTCTCCGGGCTGTCGCAGAACCATCTCAAAACGGTCATTCTTACGGCTTTCGTTAAGATTCGTGATTCCTTTCAATGGCTTGCCAACACTGAATTAACTTTTGGGTATAATAGCGTCTAGTTGCTCGGGTGACCGAGCTGTCACAAGGCGATGTGTAGCTCACCAGAAAAGGGGGCACGCAGGCGCCGTCAAGTGAATGGGTGGTGTGTTTAAAGCACCGCGCCATCGCAAATCCAGCATCGGATACGTCCGGTGCGCACGTCTTGTCCAGCCAGGTGCCACGCGCCTGCAACGGCCTAGCTGCCGTGACGCTGGATGGGGCCTACGCCGCCGTTCCTGCGCGCCTTTTTGAAGTTTCGCGCGCAAGAACGTGTTTGCCACGTTCGATGGCGGCATGTGGGGTCTGGTCAGGCTGCCGGGGACAGGTTGCGCCAGACGTGAAAATTAACCGTGCGGTAGCGGCAGCGTCATTGCCGCATCCGGGCTTCTGCAGCCTGCGCATTCCTGCGCGGCACGCGGTCGTCCCGACCCGCCGGAGTCGCAGGCAACATGCGCTCGACGCGTGAAGCGGCTCGACAATTTGATGTCACGTCTTATGAAAACTCGGGTTTTCCCAAGTGTAGGGAGTCTTTTTGCCGTTTTTGTCCTCGCCGGTTGCGCAATGCCGCCGAGTGCACAGAATCAGGCCGGCGGCCAGCCGTTGAGCACCACCGCCGCGCAGGGCACAGCCCTCGCACCGCAACACTTCGACTCGGCTTCCAGCACCGATCCGAAGAGCAAACTGGACAGCGCGAAGGCGCTGACGGAAAGCGACGCAACGCAGGAATTCGAGCAAACCGGCCGCGCTTCGTGGTACGGCCGCTTCTTCCACGGCCGCCGCACCGCGAATGGCGAGCGTTACAACATGAACGCCATGACCGCTGCGCATCGCACGTTGCCGCTCGGTTCGTACGTTCGCGTGACGAATCCGTCGACGCAGCGCTCGGTGGTGGTTCGCATCAACGATCGCGGGCCGTATGTGCGCAATCGCGTGATCGATCTGTCGATGGCGGCTGCCAGCGCGCTGGACATGCAGCATTCCGGTACCGCGCGCGTGACGATCGAGCGCATTTCGGCGGAAGAAGCGAAGCAGGCCCAACGGGACATGCTCGCCGCGAACAGCGACAACAACGTGAAGTGATCCGACGCGCCGCTCGCCGGTGCGTGGATGACAGACTCGCGCATGGATCGTCGAACGTCGTCGTGACGTGATCCAACGCGCAAAAAAGGGCCGCTCGAAGCGGCCCTTTTTTATTGCATCGATTTTTTTCTTACTCTTTCTTAAGCGCAAGCGCCCGCGTGTACAACGCATTGCGCGATGCGCCGGTGATGGACGCCGCCACTTTGGCCGCGCTGCTCACCGTCAATTCTTCCAGCAGGATTTCCAGCAGCGCGTCGTGATCGTGCTCGCCGGCGGTTTCCTGCGGCGCGCCTTCCACCACCAGCACGAATTCACCGCGCTGACGGTTCGGATCGGCGGCGAGCCAAGTTGGCCCTTCGGCCAGGGTGCCGCAATGCACCGCCTCGTGTAACTTGGTCAACTCACGCGCGATCAGCAACCGGCGCGCACCGCCGAACGCATCGGCGAGTGCCTGCACGGTCTCGACGATCCGGTGCGGCGCTTCGTAAAACACCATCGCGTGCGGATGCGTGGCGAGCGGTTGGAGCGTGGACGCACGCTGCTTCGATTTAGGCGGCAGAAAGCCGAGAAACGAGAACGTCGCGACCCAGTTGCCCGCCGCGCTCAACGCAGTTGCGAGCGCGCTCGCGCCCGGCAGCGGAATCACCGGAAAACCGGCTTCGCGCACGGCGTCCACGAGGATCGCGCCGGGGTCCGAGATGCCGGGCGTGCCCGCGTCGGACACATAGGCCACGCGTTCGCCAGCTTGCAGATGCTCGACGATTCGCAGCGCGGCGGCGCGTTCGTTGTGCTGATGCACGGCGAGCAGCGGCTTCGAGATGCCGTAGCGCGACAGCAGTTGTCCGGTGTTGCGGGTGTCTTCGGCGGCAATGCGATCGACGAGGCCGAGCACATGCAGCGCGCGCAACGTGATGTCCGCGACGTTGCCGATCGGCGTGGCCACCACGTAAAGCGCGGCGGTCGGGTATTGCTGCCCTTGCGCGAGTTCGGAGAGAGGAGTCATGAGGCAGAAGTCGCAGAAGGACGGAACGAGGCCGACATTGTGCCACGCGGATTTGCGCGGGCAGGGCGGCGGCGCGTCGATGGATGTGCATCGCGGTAAACCGGACGAGGCCGCGTCGCGAGCGACGGCGAGTGCCGCGCGCGCCTGCGCGCCGAACAACTTTTCAGACGCGCCCCGGTCCAAAGACGTCGGGGCGGCATTCGAGGCGCACGCGCTCGATTTCCTGCGTCGTCAGCGGCTGCGGCTCGTCGCGCGCAACGTGTCATGTCGTGGCGGCGAGATCGATCTCGTGATGCGCGAGCGCGACGACTCGCTGGTGTTCGTCGAAGTGCGGGCGCGCGCGCAACGTCGATATGGCGGCGCAGCCGCGAGCGTCGACTGGCGCAAGCGGCGGCGAATCGTGTGCGCCGCGCAGTACTTTCTGGCGTCGCGTGACGGCGCCACGCCCGCCTGCCGTTTCGACGTGGTCGCGTTCGAAGGCGGGCGGCTCGTGTGGCTGCGCGATGCATTTCGTCTCGACGAGTGCTGAAGCGCGGCGAACCCGCTTGAGTGCGATAAACTTGCGCTCGCGTGCGGGCGCCGAAACGACGGCGCAAGTCGCCACGCAAAGTGCAACGCGTGCCTCGCGCGGCGCGGATTGCGAAGTCGATCTGCACTGCCGGCACTGTCTTCACAACTTGGCCGCAAGCCACGGCCACTACGCGGTAAAGCGCGGTATCAGAAGAGACTTGATGTCAGTCGAACGCATTCAACAACACTTCCGCGATAGTGCGGCGGTCAAACTCGAAGCCCTGGAAATTCTGTCGATGCCGATCGCCGCCGCGATCGACACGATGTTTGGCGCGCTTGCCAACGGCAATCGCATTCTCGCGTGCGGCAATGGCGGCTCGGCTGCCGATGCGCAGCGTTTCGCCTCGCAACTGATTCACCGTTTCGAGCGCGAGCGACCGGGTCTGCCCGCTGTCGCGTTGTCGACCGACACATCGGTGATGACCGCCATCGCCGACGACGAATCGTTCGAGCAGATTTACGCAAAGCAGGTGCGCGCGCTCGGTCAACCGGGCGACGTGTTGCTCGCGATCACCGCGTCGGGCGAATCGCCGAACGTACTGGCCGCGATCGACGCCGCGCACGAGCGCGAGATGGTGGTGATCGCGTTGACCGGCAACGGCGGCGGCCGCACCCAGGACGTGCTGAGCGACACCGATATCCAGATCTGCGTGCCATCCGACCGATTGGCGCGCATCCAGGAAGTACATTTGCTGACCATCCATTGTCTGTGCGACGGCATCGATGCCATGTTGCTGGGCGAAGACTGAAACTGAAGGAGAGCTAGTTGATGAGTGGATTTCGCGTCAAGAAGACACTGGTGAGAACCACCCTGGTGGTGGCGTTTGCGGCGGGCCTAGCGTCGACGCTGCAAGGCTGCTTCCTTGCCGTTGCCGGCGCGGCTGGCGGCGGCGCGCTCGTCGCCACCGATCGTCGCACGCTAGGCGCGCAGACGGAAGACCGCGAAATTCAGGTGAAGGCGATATCGCAGATCAGCCAGAACCTGCCCGACGCCGCGCATGTGAACGTGGCCGTGTTCAACCGTCGTGTGTTGCTGACGGGCGAAGTGCCGGGCGACGTGTCGAAGGCGCGTGCCGAACAGGTTGTGCGTGGGCTCAACAACGTCAACGCGATCATCAACGAACTGACGATCGGACCGGCGAGCACGTTCTCGTCGCGCACTAACGACTCGTATCTCGAAACCCGTGTGAAGACGGCGTTGATCGCGGAGAAGAACATCTCGGCGAACTATTTCAAGGTCGTGAGCGAGAACGGCTCGGTGTATCTGATGGGTCTCGTCACGATGGACGAGGGCGCGCGCGGCGCCGATGTAGCGAGTCGCGTGCCGGGCGTGACCCGGGTCGTTAAGGTGTTCCAGTACATTCAACCGCAGGATGCCGCCGCGGCCAATGCGGCGAGTGCGCCGGCGGCTTCGCAGCCTGCGCCGTCGGATGCGGACGCAACGGTTGGCGCGGTGCCGGATTCGTCGGTGAGTGCGCGGCCGCTGGATCAGCAATCGCCGGCGCCGGTGTCGAACTCGACGTCGGTGCATCCGGGTAACCCGAAGGCGACGCCGTGATGGCTGGGCGTGGATTGATGGCGGGGGCTTTCGCTGCTGCGATGGCGTTGACGTCGGTGGTGATGACGATGTTGCCGGGTGTTGCGCATGCGGACGATACGCCGCGCGGTCTGTCGATCGCGCGTGCGAATGCGTGCATGGGATGTCACGCGGTGGATCGCAAGCTGGTCGGTCCGGCGTTCAAGGATATCGCGGCGCGCTACAAGGGCAACGCGCAGGCGCAGACGCTGCTCGCACGCAAAGTGAAGGACGGCGGCGCGGGCGTGTGGGGCGCGATTCCGATGCCTTCGCATCCATCGATGAGCGATGCGGATATCCGGGTTGTGGTGGATTGGGTGCTGGCTGGAGCGCCGTCGAAATGAGGGTTTTTGGTGGGGGTTGGGGTTGGTTTAGGTGAAAAACCTTGTGCTAGAATAATTTGCACATGTGGGGGGGTAGCTCAGCTGGGAGAGCGTCGCGTTCGCAATGCGAAGGTCGGGAGTTCGATCCTCCTCCTCTCCACCAAAAGTTTCAATAAAAACAACGCACTACGTCTTGCGATGTAGTGCGTTGTTTTGCATTCCGGCGCAGGGTTTTGCACACGAGGTGTGGCAAATTTGTGGCGCCGCGCTGGAGTTCGAGATCGCGCAGCTCATTGGTAGAAAACACTTCGTATCTCTACCGAGATTGCAGCGGCACGAAGAGTCAACCTTGCATACATCAGCTAACAAAAGCCGCTGTGTGCACAAATGTGACATGGCGCAAATAAGGGCCAATGTCCATGCAAGCGTTACTCACCGTCGATCAGCTCGCTGAGCATCTACAGAAATCTGTCGCCAGCATCCGTAGCGATGCGACGCGCAACCCTCAGTCCCTTCCGCCGATCTGCCGCCTTCCGAACACGAAGCGCCTTCTTTGGCGGGCTGAAGATGTCGAGAGATGGATTGGCCTTCACGTCGCCGGCGCCGACTCTGTCAGCGTGACGGCACTGGCGTCACCTGAAAAGCGTCGGCGGGGCCGCCCAACCAAAGCCGAATCGGTAGCAAAGCGCGCGCATAGCGACGTCAAGTGCTGAGTCATGTCGCTTGACGATTCGAGAGGCAGCGTTGTGCGCGCACCTGTGCTTGGGCGAGCCACAACAGGCGCAGGCGGCGAGTCGGAGCGCCACTCAGTTGATGCACTGGTCGCACGCATCGCGGCATTGCAGAAGAAGCACCGAGAGCGGGTCGCCCGTGAAGAATGCAACAAGCTGCCCGGCGCCCCGCTTACGCGAGACGTGGTTCAGTTGCCGCATTGGCCGGACTCTGTGCGGGGTGTACCCAACGGCTTCCTGCGGTCAGCACTGTTCGGCGCTATCGCCAAGGGAGAGCGCCGCTATATGTCGCGCGAGCGGGTGACGACGCTCGACGGCCTGACAATTCTTTACACTGGCGAACGCCTTGACCAAGGCGACCTCGATGTGTGGGAAAGCGTTCTACACGTCGTGCGCATTCAAGCGCTAGGGGTGACGTGCCGTATGACGTCCTACGCGCTGCTAAAGCTTATGGGCAACACTGACACCGGCAAGAACCGTAGGGTGCTGCACACGCGCATCACCCGTTTAAGAGCCAACGCAGTAGAGATCGAGCAGGATGGGGAGCCATATATCGGCGGCCTTATAGATGTGGCCTACAAGGACAGCAAAACCAAGGAATGGGTGATCGTGGTCAACCCTAGGCTGCACACCTTGTTCGCAGCGGACCAATTCACGCAAATCGACTGGAATGTCCGTCGCGCGCTGGTCGGAAAGTCGCTTGCTCAATGGCTGCACGGCTTCTACGCCAGTCATGCAAGGCCTTACCCGATGCGCATGGACACACTGCTGAAGCTTGCCGGTAGCGAGGACGAGAGTTCGAGCAGCGGGAGACAGACTCTGCGCAAGGCCCTTGACGCCTTGGCCGAGGCGAGCGAGGCCCACCGTCAGCCGTTAAGCTACGACATTCGAGGCGATCTGGTACACATCGATAAGAAGCCCAGCGGCTCGCAACGCCGACACCTGGCCAAGAAGGCGGGTGGAGAAAGGAAACGGTGCCTCTGATGCCGTTCTTGCGCCTACTAGGATGCCGTTCCAGCACCTACGATATGCCGTTCTTTCACCTACGCTCTGCCGTTCCGGCACCTAGCGCTTACCGTTCCAGCGCCTACGCTGTCCACAAGGCAAACGCCTCACAAACTCAACAGCGGCGCGGCGTTGCGGCATTCGACTCGCAACGCCTAATCTTGTTTTAATCTTTATCTAATCATGCCGCGGCGAATTGCATCCCTAGCATGCGCACGGCTGTTGCGCCGCGCGGTACGGGTGACGGATGCGGCGTTGAGCTCGTCACACGTCCGATCATGGGGGGCGATTACGGCTCACGTCGTTCCTCTCGACGCGCTCGCCGAGCGAAGGGAGAAGGTTTTGCAGGAAATACGACGGCCAGTGTTTTCGCTGCTGTGAAAATGACCTCTTGCGGAAAGCTACACCTACGTCTCGTACGATGGGTTGCGCGAACTGGTCTCGCAGAAACACCTCACTTACTTTTTTGACTCGGTGCTCGACGAGTACGCAGAGGGCGGCGAGGAGTAGTTGTGAGGAAGGCGTTCTGTGTGGGCGCATATCGTGGCGCAGGTAACGAGTGAGAGTACCGTGGTTCGGAGGCGTCGAGTATCTTGTCGCCGCTGTCACGGCTCCTTTCAAGGCAACGGCGGTTGGTATTTTATGGACTCGGCTGTGGGTCACCTTGTAAGAGTTAGCCGTACGGTCGTCGCTGAACAAGTCAACTAGCTTCGTTCGTTCCTCCGGGCGTGCGCCGCCTCCGGCGGTGCATGGCACGGAAGTGCTGAACATCATGCAGGATAACAAGGCCACCGATGTTTCATCGCTACGCAAAACGGGATGAGACTCAGCAAATCTCGCGAGTTTCCCGTATTAGTCGGCTATTCGCTGTTCGTTCGTCTTGCCCGGCTGGCTCATAGTGGGCGACGGGCCGAGTCGACCGCAGATCTAGATGCCAAGGGGGCCTTGACCGCATGACGCATCTCCCCACCGCCGATGTCAAGCATCGGAGCATAGCTTTGAGCTTCCAGCAATGGACCGAACGAGATGTCAATAATGCTGCGCCCGATCATCCGCCCCACGGCAGCGTCAATGATATCGACTGAGCAGTTGTGAGAGGGGCGGTTGCGGAATAGGTCTACGTTCTGCTCCGTAAGATGCGCGACGTGCCCCAATTGTTCGCTTACGAGTTCTCCAAAGTGATTGCAATAATTCCGGACGAAGCGAACCGCTTCCTTTCGCAGACGCGAGCCGCCCGCGTCGTTATGGTCAGACGATGCCCTAGGTGGGAAGCACTTTTGCAGGATCCTGAGAAGCTCACCAAGCGTCAGGGTGCGCCATCCCTCGGATTCAGCAAGCCGATTGACAAACACGGCTTCACGCTTACGGACACGCTCCGTCAGGTTCCGCCGGTCCCATTCGATCCAGTCCGGATGCGACTGAAAAAGCGAGCAAAGCTCCTTGGCAAGAGAGCGCTTGAGAATAGATTCGATCAACCGCCACCATTGCGCCAGCGCCATCGAGAAATCAGCAGTCGGGGTGTTGAACATGGCCCATTCCCCATTGCGAAGCAGGAACTGCTCCTCCGGTTCGAGCGCGTCGTGCCAGAAGTACCGCAGTTTGAGTACCACCGGATCGAACCACAAGGAACTGACGGCATTTGTACGGGCAGCGATGCCGGACGGCGTGAAGCGGTGCTGCAATATTTGCGAGAGTTGGGGGTGTCCGAGCGCGGGTGCCAGACGCATCAGGATCGCGTGCAGTTCAGAAGGAGCAATGGCGAGCGTGCGCTTCAGCACCGATTCTGAGGCGGCATCCTCACCAAGCGCCCAGTGAATGGCGATCTTCGCTCCGAGAGCCTTTTTCAAGAATCCGGCGCGGTGCGTGCTTAGCCTAATGTGACGCAGCAAGATGTTGGCCCAGTCCACCCAAAGGGTAGGCGGTGCGTTAAGCCCGGCGAGCAGGCGTGCGAGCCGGTCGACGTCGCTCAACACGACATACACGTTGGGATAGCCCAATGCAATATTCACGAGTTTCAGCGAAGTCACTTCATCTTTAAGTTGGCTCAAGGCGAACTCTGCCAACTCTAGAGCCGCGGTAGGGTGCCACATCCGCAAACCGGCTTTGGTGCTCGCTGAAGTCAAGAGTAGGTTGATCCCTTCAGCAACCTCTTGGGTTCTGCCGGCACTTATTTCAAGCACGAGACGCTCTGCCAGATATTCCTTGTTGGAAAAGAGCGCGATCGGAATCGCGTCGCGCGTCGCGGCAATGGCCCTTTTGCGATGCAGCCCACCGAGATAGACGCGCGACAGCCATGCGATATGCCGAACCCGAGTCGGACTCTCGCGATACGCGCCTTCCAGGGTCTCGCAATAGCGCAAGCAGCCTTCGAAATAGCCCCATTGGAAACAAGTCACCGCGTTGTCGATCAGCTTGCTAGTTTTCGAATGGATTTGCATGGGGGCTGCCCTTCACATGAGTTCGGCTCATGGAGCCAATTCTTAGCATGGGCGGAAGTTACACGCCTCCGCCCCGACAAACTGTGCTTTCCGCCACGGTATCCCGGTGACTATGAGGAAAACAGCCTGTCGGTGACGCCCTTCGTTACGGATTGCAGCATGCAAATGAAGGAACTGGCTTGAAACGTATATGGAGGAATGGGAACAGACCGAAACGCGCCCGAAAGGTGCGCTACCGTATATACGCCGGTTGCCTTTTGTCAGCACCATTGGATCGAACAGAAGGGGACATGGTCTACCGGTACGGCTTCGTTTCGGCAATTGACCACCCAACGTGGAACGTGACCCGCCGGCGCGCGACCATACCAATCAGCGACAACAAATCCGTCGTTGTACGTCGATTGGCTCATAGCTTGAACTCAGTGCTTCTTACTTCGGCTCACTTACGATGGACCGCTCACGAGCCGAGATAACGGCTGACCTTTCCATCGGACATCCCCAGCGTGCTTGGGTACCGCGCCATAGCCTAGGTACAGGGCAGGCAGGACAGTTCTTATGGGCATATAGACATGTCGAACGACGCGGGCCCGGAGGTGTTTGACACCAAAGCCGGCGAATACCAACTTGGTTTGTCTGCAAATCGCTTCGATGAAAGGCAACGCAGGGAACGGATCTGTTTGCCCGAATCCGCTACCTGTTGGGACTACGCGGCGCTCATCGACGTAATCCGGAAAGATCCCGGATCTGGACAATATCGCTACACCGGAAAGACGACCGCCCAGTGGATAGCCGACCTTCGTAGTCGGCACGCCCCGGAATACGATCATTTCCGTGAGCGCTACGAATACGTCGTGGGTCGTCAACTTGGTGTTCTAGCGCGAAGGCCTCGGGTGCCGGATAACCACTACTGCATCGAACTGGCTGTCCCTCCGCTAAAAGCCAAGTTGCCCCGGATGATTCGGGCGACGGGCCTAAGACGGGCGAGTGTCGCGCAATGGACGACAACCATCACGGCGCTCACCGGCAAGGGGCTCAAAAAAGAAGAACTTGAAACGTCTGGAATTTTGGCGCGTCTACAGAAGATGACGGAGGTCCAATCGCCTGCGCTGGATCAGGTCTTGAATATGATCGACCTGTCGCATGTTGTACCGAAATTTGCGTCCGAATCGCGCTTTGGATTTGTTCCGAAATCTGGCTGGAAGGAAGAGTGCGTCCGTATTCCGGAGAAGGAATTCCAGCGTCGACGACTTCTCGGAGGGTACGGATATGGTGCCCGGCATCTAATTCGATACCGGCATCGCTCGCTCGGTTGGGCTGTTGTGTGTACGCGATATCGCGATCTCGTGACTGAAGCCTCGGAATGGTGGTCGGTGCTGGATGAGCGTGGGCGCATGATCCAGCAATCCGTGCCTGGATTTTGCAGCGCCGAGGATGCAATGGCGTTTGCAGAGCTTCAAATGAGCGTCAAATTTGCCGCGTGGGGCAAGGACCAGCGAATGTCGCAGTGGGAAAGATTTTCGCTGCTGGGCGGGAAAGACTACCAGGAGATTTTGCTTCAATGTGACGACTGGCCATACACCTACCGGCCGCGTCACTACCGCACGCGTAATGTCCTCGTCCACGTTCGTACCAGTGTGCGCTGCACTACAAATGGTCGCCGGCTACTTTCCTCGACGAAATACAAAGTGACTGGCACTCCGACCTGCACGCCGAGGCACGCTCTGCGGCGCAGGGATGTCGCCGGATGCCTACACCTCATGCTCCGTTTCGCAAGGAATGGTCGCTATTGTCAATGAAGCTGATGATTTGGTGGGCGCAGCGTCTTGGTGTTGACGGGCTGGCTTGGAGCAGCGCTGAACTGCAGGACGCTCGCTGGGGTGCTTTCGCTGTGCCTGAGATTCTCTATCGCAAGTTCCTTCCCGACGCTGCACGAGCGTTGGCGGCGACGCTATCGTGTGTCTTTGACAGTACGCTAATTCCCGTACGGAGGAACAGCCGCCGCGTCACGCTTGGCAACCACGGATGGGAAGTGCAGAACCAGCGCGGCACCCCAATCACCAAGCCGTTTCGATCACGAGCGCAGGCAGAGCGCTTCGCCGACCTCACCGGTGAATTCTCCAGTCTGGTTTTGCCTGTACTCTGGATTGATCGTTTGCGCCTGATTGACTCAATTCCTCTCTACGGAAGCGGAGAAGCTCAGGAGTGGTTCACCCGTTGTGAGCGACGATTCGAAATCAATGAAACGAAAGTACCGAGCGCCAACAGCGACTGAACATGCCTTGGCAAGCTCCTTCGTGGCAGAAACGGGCAGCGGTTTGCCGCCCCTTGCCTCGAAAACGCCTTGGACCTAGTCTGACTGTGACTGTCACATCGAGTCCTGACCGTTACAGCTAAATTAATTCGTCGAGGCCCAAGGCCTTCCATCGGGCTTCATTGTCAATAAACTGAAGTGGGTTTCGTGCATACTCCAGCACCTCGTGCCTCTCTATGCCTACGGACGCTAAGTAAAGTTGCTCGGTTGTGAGGCGATCGTACTCGAGCGCCTCTAGTTCGCTGCGCACGAAGTCATACGCGCCGTAATCCCTCAATTTGGACGATATCTCGTTGTCCTCTAAGCAACAAACGACACAACGGTACGCACCGACGCCGTCGACGTCGGATACGGCGAGGTGGTTTAAAGCCCGATGCAACCGATATAGGGCGACTGCCTCGGTCAAATGTCTTAACGTTAGCTCTACGCCGGATGGCGATTCGATTGCACAGAGTAAATCCACTTCGAAATCGAAAAGAGTTTGGCGAAACGTTTTTTCCTTTGTTGATTTGGCTTCGATATATCTCCATGAAAAATCGTCTGTCCAATTGCTGTCGCGTTCGATGCGGGTGCGACAAAGTTTCCATAGAATATTTGAGTCTCGCGCGTCGCCCCAAAGTGCCCGCCAAAGATTTGCAGGACCGTCATGGTAGTATTTTTCCGCGCGCCCAAAAAGCTGTTCGAGCATACGCACTACCCCAACCGGAGGCCTTTTTATTTTTCCATCAAAGAGTTGATACCACTTATTGGAGTACTGTGTATCCGGCCAGCCCAGTCGCTCGGACCGTGCGTTCACCCATGCACCGAATTGGTTGACATTAGCGCATCTGAGAAATTGCATTAGCATCACAAGCATCGTTCTCGTGCGAACTTTTGCGATTTCAGTATCTTTGAAGGATCGGTAGTCCATTCGACATCGCTTTCGTTTTTAGTGATGAAACAGATTTTATATTTATCTTTTAAAGATATGCAAGCCTGAGTGACGGGTCGACTGTCCTATTTGGAATGTCACGTAAAAATCTGCGATTAAGATTTTTGTTTTTACAGTCGACGATTGTGACGTCCGAATTTTCACTGTGAAATTTGCGCCAGTTGATGGCCGCGGAAGCTTGTTGTCAAAGTTGGCAGCTCGAGCGTCAGATTGCGCTTGAGCACCGAATTTTCACTGGTGAAAATCAGATCTGAGCCAAGACTGAGAAGCGAGCATTGGGCTTTTCGCAGCCCGTGGTAGGCAGCTTGAGGCGGCCCGGGCGTCGTTCATGGGCGGAGCTGCAGCTGGATTGGACTGACCCGCCTTTTAGGCGATGTCCCGCTTGGCGATGCGTCGGATTTTCACTGGTGAAAATGAATCGGTCGGCATCGAAGGTCGTGGCGCTTCGATTTTCACTGGGTGAAAATGAAGCCAGCTCAGGACCGGAAGCTGTCGAGTTAGCCGCCGGGATTTTTCAAGAATGGTGACCGAGAGCGCTCGGCGCTGCGCCACAAATCTTGAAAAATCCCTTACAAAACGAAGTGATGATTTGCACGAAATGTGACACGGAACAGAGGCGGGGAAAGGAATTTTCGCTGCCCGTACTCGTCGGTTTGAGGCGGTCGGCTTGGTTCATGCGTCGAGTTGTGGCTGGATTAGACCTACCAGCCTTTTTGTCGACACCCGCTCGGCGATGCGTCGGATTTTCACGGGTGAAAAATCGAGTCGACTCAGGCCGGCAAACCTAGAGTCCGTGCAAGTCAGCTTAAGTCGCCGCACATTGTTCATGGACCGAGCTGTGGCGCGGTTGGATCGCGCAGACTTTTCGTCATCCTGCCGGGCGATGCCTCGAATTTTCACTGGTGAAAATGAATCGGTCGGCTTCGAACGCCCTCCACGATGTGCACGCGGGCCACGTCCGTATAGCGTATGGGGACCGGATATGGCGTGATGTTAGGCCCACGGTTTCGTCAAAACAACATCTCGTTGACAACGTACCTAGTTTCGTCCCCCGGACAGGTTATGTCCTAGGCTTTTGCGTCGCCGGGGCACGTAACTCTCGCGCACAAAGCAAAACGGCCAATCAAGCGCCGTTTCTGCTGAGTGCAACGTTGCAGTTTGATTCTGGTCGAGCGGGTGGGATCTGATTCATCCATCGGTGCAAAGAAAAAGCCCCACCACGAGACACAACACGAGGCGGGGCAGCACGATCCGTGGACGTGGAGGGCAAGAGCGTGATTGCTGCGTTGCAAAAGATGATCCCAACATCCCGATCGGAGTACGCAATCGAACGATTTCGTACGGTAGGGGATCCCAAGAGAAAGGTCAGTACTTTTGGGGCTTGATGGTCAGAGATTTGGTAGACCTCCACGAATATTCTGCAACTCTTTGAAACTATGCAAGAAATGCGTGACGGTCGAGACCAAAAAGGTCAAACCTTTTGGGGAATAGGTCAGCATTTTTGGGGAAAGGCTGTCTTGCTGAGCGCAGGCCGCGAACGCGCAGAGGATATGCCTCCTATCGGTAGCCGGGGAATCTGTTTCTGGAGAACCCCCACGCCCGGCTTTGACGGGACTATCAACGGCGCGTTTTCGCCGCGCCGTTAGCTCTTTCTGCGTCGTCCAATGATTGTCGCATCGAGTTCAACGAAGTCACCGCTTGTCCGACCAACGGACGTTGGGACGGCAGCCTTCCATTCCTTGCGGTTCATCATCTCCGTCCCCTTCTCAAGGCATTGCGTCCCGGCTACGTTGATGTACTCAAGCCGCCCAACGAACAGCCGCTGGCTTCTTGTAAGCAGCAATCCGGAAATTGCAGGATGCTCGAGCACAGCATCCGAAAGCACCTCGGGGGGTAAGTCGCCGCTGATTTCAATCTGGGTTTCTGACGGCTTTGTGAGGCAATGTGCCGACCCTGGCACACCAGTCGCCGCAGGCGGTTGGGGCGCGCCCGACACCAGCGGTGATTTATGCGACGGAATTAGCGTCGTCGCCACTACATTGGCTTCCGGTGGCGTGAAACTCGGACTGATCAAGGCTTCTGGCGCATTAGCCCCCGCAAAGGTATTGATAGCTGCCGCGGCCCGTTTCTCCGCTTCCGTTGCCGCAGCTGAGCGCATCGCCCCCTTTGCGGCTCGAAGCTTTTCTGTGCGGTCAACGTCCGTGGACTTTTGCCCGCCTTCGATGACCTGATCCAGTTTCCTGAGGTACTTCTGGCATTCGTCAAGCATGCCGGGAAGGCATTGGCTGTAGTAGGTCCGCACAGTCGCCAGTGCGACTGGAAAACCCGTCTGATTAAGAAGCCGGTGGATCTGCGGGAAAGACATGCCCCGCTTCCGCATGACATACAGCTTCGGCATCACCTCCCTGAACACCGCGCGGTAACTGTATTCATCTGGATCAACTGCAACAGCGGCTACTTCGAGGCCGAGGCCGATCGCGTACCTGTCGACGAGGCCAATTTTCTTTGCGGGCTTTGCCATGGCCGTCATGGCGTTTCCCGCGGCAAGCTGCCGGGTTCCGCGGTTGAACTGGCTTCTACCCTAAGCCGGTCGAAGTTAACACGCAGATCGGTGAGGCTGATATTGACGCCACCTTGCGTGAAGATCCGCTGGATCTTCATAAAGGCCATTCCCTTCCGTCGCATTGCCTCAAGCTGCGGCATGACGGCCCGAACTGCGGCTTCGGTGGCTGCCTGCTCCGCATCATTTTTTTCGGTCTGAATCTCTGCTACTGAGGGTCCCCGCAGTTTGGTGATCTTCAGTTTCTCGTCGGCGCTGATCGTCGTCGTTGCCGGTTTGCCTTCGGTTTTTCGTTGCTGGGCATTCATCGAATGACAGTTCATTTGAATCGATGGTTTTGCAAGGGGGCGGCAGTTTGAAATGTTGACCGAAAACATATCATTTACTCTTGGGATTGTCCTAAAAATAACGGTAAATGGTGTATGAAACGTCTCAATCGCGCGACACTTTTATGAAACGGCGTAGTGTTGTGATTCGAATTCGATTCGTCCGTAACTGCCCGTTGCGGATTCGACGTTATGATGACATTTCGCCGCCGAGCACCTTCATGCCACTTTCAAACCATCTCCTTCAAACCGCAATCAAAGCATATCGATATTTTTGATGAACTCACGGACAGGATGCCAGGTGTGGCCACAAACTGAAGTTTGCAGCCTCACCGGTGCAGCAGCTAGGTCGCTTCGCGCCCGTCTCCGCCGCACCTCCTGGGGATTCTCAGGGCTTCGCCCCGAGACCCGTAACCAAAGAAAAACCGGGACTGGAACTGCTATGGGATTCAGAAAAGTCACCAACCCAAAAACATCACTTTTAAAATTCAGGGTGACCCCTCAGGAAGAAGCAGAGATATTGCATAACGTGCATATGTGTTGCACAACTATTTCGGATTATCTGCGTAAATGTGCATTGAAAAAGAGTATCGAGTCGCGATTTGATCATTACGTTATTGGTGAATTAAGCGCGATTGCTCAAAATCTGGGCGAGTTGCGAAATGCCGTGCGCGACCGGCCGGATCTGGAATGTGAGGAAGAAATTTTTCGCCAGGCCTGCGCGGAGATAATCCGGGCTATGGAACGCCTGATCTAGCGACCCGCTCATGTAAGGGTCGCCAGTTCGCGATCGAGCTGCGCGAGCAGCTCCCTGACATGGCCCGCAAGTCTTCTGATAAGTGTAACGTGTCACTTGTCAAGTTTGCGGATCTGACTTATCGTGTGCTGATGGCCGATTCCGATTTTTACCATCCTGGCGAACTGGTTCGCCACCAGTGTCTGGAGCGCTTCGAGCTGAGCGTGACAGATGGTGCACGCGTGCTGGGTGTCAGCCGGCAGGCGCTGACGAACCTGATCACTGGCAAGGCCGGCATTTCACCGGAAATGGCGCTACGGCTCGATCTGGCATTCGGTGGCGGTGCAGAAACCTGGCTTCAGCGGCAACTGCTGCATGACCTCGCGCAGGCGCGCAGGCGGCTTGCCGAACTGAATGTTGTGCCGGTTGCATCGGAGCGGCAACCGGCTCTTTTCTAGCCTTTCTCTCATGAAGAGGGAAGGTGAGTTCGATTCAAAAATTTAGGAGCTCTACATGACATTGCCGCCAAGACTGACCCATGACCACGTGAACGGGCTGTTTGACGCCGGCCGGAAACCGGAGGACGTGGTGATGCCCTGCGAGCAGTGCGGGGCGATGCCGGCAGTCAGGGTGAACCTGACCGGCGAGGTCAAACGGCTCTGCGCAGCGTGTAACCGCCGCTACTATGCGAGCAACTGGGAGATCTGGGCGAGCTGAAGGGCGCCTGCATACGGAACGCACATGGACAAAATGACGACCGCAGCGGCATTGGTCAGGAGGCAGGGACCACGTAGTCCGTGGAAAACCCGCTACTTCCTTGATACCGAGTTCACGGATTTCAATGCCTTCCAGCTCATCAGCGTGGCGATTGTGGGCGAGGACGGGCGCGAGTTCTACGGCGAATCCCGGACTTTGAACGCCCCTATGCAGTGATTTTGTGCGCGAGGTCGTGCTGCCCCAGCTCGGCCAGTTTCCGGGCCGCTCGATGCCGCTCGAACAACTGCGCGACGAACTGTGGGCGTGGCTGCTGGCCGTGCCGGTAAAGCCCAAGCCCGTGCTGTGCTACGACTTTCAGGGCGATTTCGAACTTGTCAGCCACCTGCTTGACGGTCCGCTGCCGCGCGGGTGGAGGGATGAAAACGTGGCTCAAAGGATCGATGCTGAACGCGTCACCGAGTACATAGCAGAGCACGGCGGAGAACATCACGCGCTGCATGACGCCCGCGCGAATGCCTTCGCTTATCGCTAGCCATGCAGCTGTTTCTGGATAACGGATACGCCGCCGTCGGCCAGACGCAATCCAGACACGTTAGCCGCGCCCGTGGGAGAAAGCCGGCTGGCGTCTGGCCGGAACGGTTTCGCTCTTGTCCGCGGTACGCCTTCCTATGTGGGGCAGGCGCGCGCAGGGGTCTCGGGGCGCAGCCCTGAGTCATCCCGTTATGGATGGGCAAACTTCAGTTTGTACGTACATCACGCATCCTGCCCTGCCCTGCATCTTCATCAAAAGCTTCGCATGCTTTGAGATAGTTTGAGGACGGCGTCGAGGCGCGATAGCGACGGAACGCCGTTCTAACGGAGTTGCGACAACCATTGAGTTGCAGACCCAGGTTTCATGTCACGACGTCGTGCTGGATTTGGAAGAGGCACTGAGCGACTGCACTTTCAGTTATTCCCAGACAACAACGCCATGGCCTCTCGAATCAGTTTCATTGCGGTGTCAATATCGCGTCCCGTCGTGTCCGCTCGCCCAGCCAACACCAGGTAGGCGAAATGGACCGACGGCGAGTGCTTGGCAAGCGCGACCAGGTGCGGACCGCTAGGACCGCGAACCGCTGAAAGCCAATTTTGCACCGTTCGTCCGCTCGCGCCAGTCCACCTTTCCAGACTTTTTATCGTACGCCGCGAAGACCCAAAGTCTTTTTTGAGTGCTATGGCGATGGCGAGCGGATATTCAGCGCCGGCTTTGCCCGGTTGTTCGTCATGCAGATTCTTGCTTGTTTCTGGCAACATTTTTCGACCCTCCAAACCTATATTTGCTGGAAGCACGAAGAAAGCGCGTCGCGCGCTATGGGCGCGGTTCGCCAATCGGTGATCCATGGGGGGTAGGATGGGCCGGCCGACAAGGAAAAACGATTCGCAATCAACCGATGCGCGGCCGCGAGCCGCCGCATACGTGCGAATGTCGACGGAGCACCAACAATATTCCACCGAAAATCAGCGGGACGTTATCGTCGCTTTCGCGGAATCCCGAAACTACGAAGTCGTGCGCACATACGCGGACGAGGGGAAGAGCGGACTTCGGCTCGAAGGGCGCAATTCCCTCCAGGCTTTACTGCGAGACGTCGAATCGGGTGTGGCTGATTTTTCGATTGTTCTGGTCTACGACGTCAGCCGCTGGGGGCGATTTCAAGATCCCGACGAAAGCGCCAGCTACGAGATTCGCTGCAAGCACGCCGGCGTTCGGGTGCTCTACTGCGCGGAGCAGTTCGAGAACGACGGCAGCCCGGTGTCCAGCATCATCAAAAGCGTCAAGCGGACAATGGCCGGGGAATACAGCCGGGAGCTCAGCGTGAAGGTGCACGCCGGACAATGCCGGCAAATCCGCAACGGGTTTCGCCAAGGCGGACCGGCCGGTTATGGCCTGCGCCGGATGCGTGTCGAACAGGATGGCAGGAAACACGAATTGAAGCGCGGTCAACACAAGGCAATCCAAACGGATCGCGTCATTCTTGTTCCCGGGCCGCCAGAAGAAACAGCGATCGTGCGAGACATCTATCGCTGGTTCGTTGGGGAGGGACGCTCCGAGTCTGAAATTGCCGCCGTGTTGAACGGGAAGGGCGTCCTCACCGACCGAGGCGTCGCGTGGACTCGTGGAACGGTTCACCAAATCCTGATCAACGACAAATACGTCGGCGACAACGTCTGGAACCGCGAGTCATTCAAGCTTAAACAGGAGCGCGTCCGCAATCCGCCGGCTTCGTGGATTCGCGCGGACAATGCGTTCGAGCCGGTCGTCGACCGGATCTTTTTCGAGGCCGCGCGCCAAATGATTCTGGCGCGCTCTTATCGCCTGAGCAACGACCAAATGCTCGACGCGCTTCGGAGGCTGCTTCTGCGCAACGGTTACCTGTCAGGGATTGTCATCGACGAGGCGCCGGCCTGCCCGTCCAGCAGCGCATACGCGAGCCGTTTTGGGAGCCTGTTGCGCACATACGACCTGATCGGCTATACGCCGGACAGGGATTATCGCTACGTCCAGATCAATCGGCGGTTGCGAGAAATGCATCCCGAGGTGGTCGGCCAGGCGGTTCGGGCCATGGTGGAAACCGGCGCCCGTGTGGAGCGTGACGAAGCAAGCGGTCTTCTATGGGTGAACGAGGAGTTCCGCGTCTCGCTCGCGCTTTCTCGATGCCGACCGACGGCGGCCGGGACAAACCGTTGGGTGGTCCGTTTCGACAATGCGTTGCGGCCGGACATAACGATCGCCGTGCGAATGGAGTTCGACGCACTCTCGATTCGCGACTATTTCCTGCTGCCTTCTATCGACGTCCGATCGGAGGTGGTTCGGCTTGGCGACTACAACGACCACGGATTCGAAGCCTATCGTTTCGAGGACCTCTCCATGCTTGCCCATCTGGCGCGCAGGGTCCCATTGAAGGGAGTCGCGTATGAATGACCGAATCGACAAGCTCGCCGCGACGCTTGCGCGAAGCGACAAGGTGACCCTCATTGCCGTAGCCCGATTGCGCGTCCTGAATCCGCGAACACGCAATCCACAGCTATTCGCACAGCTGGTGGAGAATATTGCCACGATAGGCCTCAAACGGCCAATCACCGTCGCCTATGGCGGTCACGACGAGGCCGGTGACTGGCACGAGGTGTTGTGCGGCCAGGGGCGTCTTGAAGCGCTGAAAGCGCTGGGCGAAGATCTGATTCCGTGTTGCGTCGTCGAAGCAGATCAGATTGAGCGCTTCCTTATCACGCTGGCGGAAAACATCGCGAGACGGAGACACACTACGGAGGAGTTGTTGAGTGGCCTTCAGGTGTTGAGATCGAAGGGATACACGACGGAGCAGATCGCCCGCAAAACCAACCTGGATGTGAGCTACATCAACGGAATCCTGCATCTCCTCGACAACGGAGAGCAGCGACTGCTTCGGGCCGTTGAAAAGAAAGTCGTTCCGATGTGGTTGGCGATCGACATCGCCCGATCGTCAAGCGAGGAGGTGCAAGTGGCGATGGTCTCCGCCTACGAACAAGGCACCTTGAGGGGTGAGCAACTTATGCGCGTTCGAAAGCTCATCAGCAGGCGTGAAGCTGTCGGGAAAGCATTTCATTCAAAAAAACCGCAGCCCAAAGACAAGCCGACTCCCCAAAAATTACTGAGAACCTATCAAACGGAAGTCCGCCGTCGAAAAATGGTGGTCCAGAACGCAAGGATCCAAGAACAGCGGCTGCTGATCATAACCTCCGCGTTCAGAAAATTCCTGGCAGACGAGCATTTCCGCACCCTGTTGCGGGCTGAAAATATTCGAGACATTCCAGAGGCGGTCGCGAGCCGCATTCCCCCGGAGCTTTTGCCATGACGAACGTCAAACACGGCTTCGAGCCGCAAATCATCGAAGTCCCGATTGTGCTCATCAAGCCTGGCGCGCCCTTGGCCTCGACGACTCTCTCTACGCCGAAATACCGGACCATTCTGAGTTCAATCGGCAAGTTGGGCATAATCGAGCCGCTCGCCGTTTTCCCCTCAAATCGGCGGGAGGGCGAATACGACTTGCTGGACGGACGCCTGCGACTTGAAGCCTTGAGGCAACTCGGAAAGGACACGGCACCGTGCATGGTGTCGACCGACGACGAGGGATTTACGTACAACCGGCAGGTAAGCCGGACAACCGCCGTGCAGGAGCACCGAATGATCCGCGCGACGCTTGCGAAAGGAGCCTCCGAGCAGCGAATTGCGGAAGTGCTGGAATTGAATGTGCGCCGCATTCGCGAGCGCGCCCACTTGCTCGATGGCATCGCCCCGGAGGCGGCGGCTTTGCTGAAAGACCGGCAAATGTCGCCGACAGTGTTCTCGACATTGAGAAAGATGAGACCGTTTAGACAGATCGAGGCTGCGGAAATGATGATCGCCGCGAACCGGATCACCGTTACTTACGCGGAGATGATCTTGGCTACGACGCGGTCGGAGGGCCTGTCTGAGCACGCGCAGCCTAAAAAGAAAGTGGATGTTTCGCCAGAGGAACTCGCCCGCATGGAGGCCGAGATGGAGCATCTCCGGCAAGACTGTCAAACCGTTGAGGACACGGCCGGGGACACGATGCTATCTCTGGTCGTCACCAACGGGTTCATTGCCCGGCTGCTGCGGAACGAAAACATACACGGGCACTTGAAACGCCATCACAAAGATTCGCTCGCCAGCGTCGTCTCAACAATGGAGGCGATTGCCGCTGACAATCGGATGGCGAATCAAGGGTGATCAAACTTTATGTCAAAGCGGGTACCTCTGTGCCACTCGCACCAGACCAGTTGGCGAGCATGCCGCAAAGCCGGCAGGACTAACGGGCGGTGGGTGGTCGTGACGGCAGCTTCGAAGGAATCTAGGCCTTCGCAGAACTCGAATATCGACGACCGGACTACGTACGCTGCTTCTCCTGCCCTAAGGCTTAGCGCCATCGCCACACGACGCACAGAATTACGAGTACGGCCACGAAGAAGCGAGCGCCGCAGGGATAGTGTTTCAGCAAATCGTCGTTGATGGGCTTTGCCACGGCGCGCTTGACGAAGAAAATTCGGGTCCGTATGATCTCGCTCGCGGCATCATAATTTAATTCATTAATAGCAATTTACCAATTTTGGCGGGGATGGCACATGGCAACCAATATTGTTCGAAAGCCGGCTCTCGACCTCGAGGGCATAGTCAACCGGCTGAAGGAAAATCCGGACGTGGCGAAATTCAGCGTGGAGGTCGACAAGCGCCATGGGGGCGTCGTTCGCGTCTCGGCCAGTCAGACGGACGGCTTCGTGAAGACGCAGACCCTATTAGGGAAAGGGCTCAAGCAACTTTCGGTGTTCGACCCGTCCGCTGTCACGAAGCAGGAGCGTCGCGAACTGATCGGTACGCTCCACGACAGCGGTAAGGGCATGACACAAAACGAGATCGCCACGACGCTCGGTGTTTCTCAGTCGCTCGTATCTCTCGAGCTCCGTAAATTGAAGTCTCAGATCGACTAATGTGGAACGGCGACGCATCCGACAGGCACCCTGGAGCGCGATGGTATTGAGGGAAGACACTGAGAACCTTCTGGATGGTACGGCGACCGAGTTGCACCTCATGAAGAGGCGCGGTCAATGATCCCTGAAGTACTGCTATGGCAGCAAAAGTAAAGGCCTCCAGATGGAGGCCTTTACTTTTGCTGCCATAGCTTAGCCACGCCTGCTAAACATAAGCTAGCGGGCTCAAACTACTTCGCATTGATCCTGTCCAGAATCTTCTGCCCGTCGGGTGCGCCCGACATCGTCCTCAGAAAAACCACGTTGCGGCCGAGAATCTTCCGGATCTCTGCCGCCGGCAGCGGTGACTCCAGCCGCACAAAGTCTGAGAGCTGCTGGTAATGGCACTCATCAACGTTGCCCTGATGGTCGGTCTTGAGCGTCTTTCCCGTTCCCATGCCGAACGCGACGATGCCCTTGCCATTTTCGTAAAGGAACACGACGTCGTTCTTCTGGATACGGTCGATGTTGAACTTCCACGGAGCATAGAACGCGGCGGCGACGCCTTCCTTGAGCATGCGATCGTGATCCTCGATGTGGTGGCGCTTGTTGGTGTTGAGGATGTGAAAGTGGCTCGCGCCCTCGGCGCCAGGCTCATCTGCGTCTAGCTTCATCAGACCTATGGCTTCACTGATCCCTGCCTTGATCAGTTGCTGCATCAGATCTTGCCGGGTGACAGCAAGCTGTTCAGCCAGTTCTTCGATGAATGAATGCTCCTCGGGGGCGAGGCGCACCGTGCTCGCAATCATTTCTTTTTTTGCGGTCTGGGCCCGCTGGATCATGCCTGCCAGTTCGCTCATGGTTTTCTTCTCCTGTTGTTGATGTGCAGCCATTCTGCAGGAGAATCACACAAGATGCAACAGAGCATCAAAAAATAATCTCTTCAGATTTTCCGTAAATTTAAAATTGACGCATCACTGACGTTCGTGGAGTACCAATTTCTTATATGTATGATAAGGCCCTTTATCACATATAGCGGAGTACGAGATGGGTGCTCAATGGGACGCAGTTCAGGAAGCTGGTAGCGCAGCTAAAGAAGCTCGCAACGCGATGGAGGATGCACAGAAACGACTTGCATCTGGCTTTGGCGGGTTCAAAGCCGCTGACGGGGAGCTTGAAAAGATCGCGGACGCGGCGTTTGGGCCATCCGTCGACCGTGCGTACGCCGCCGGCCGAGGCGATGACATTGCTACGGACATCGATACGTCGGCTCGCGGCAAAGCGGTGGCAGACGTCGTTGTCGCAGTGACCGATAAGGAAACCCCACTGATTGGCCGGGAGCCGTGGGATGCGATTGAGCGGCGCATGGCTGATGTCGTCAGAGACCATCTACAAGCCGCGTACGAGAGGGGCAAAAAGGACGGCCTTACGAGCGCACAAGCAAAATGAGCCGGCTAGCGGTTCCGGCGGGAAGATCGACGGTCCCTGCGCTGGTGGCTGAGGCGGGCGAGCGCGCCGGAATCCGCTTTCTCGAATTCTTCGCCTCCAACGTTCGTAACTGGAACACGCGCCGAGCCTATGCGCATGCTGTGAGCGAGTTTCTCACCTGGTGCGCCCAGGCGGGCGTGCCGTCGATCACCGCGGTGCAGCCGCTGCACGTGGCCGCCTGGATCGAGCTGCAGACCCAGACTCACTCTGCACCGACCGTCAAGCAGCACCTGGCCGCGATCCGCCACCTGTTCGACTGGCTCGTCATAGGTCACGTCGTACCGCACAACCCGGCCGCATCGGTGCGCGGGCCAAGCCACGCTGCGAAAAAGGGCAAGACGCCAGTGCTCGATGCGACCGAGGCGCGGCAGCTGCTCGACAGCATCGACGTGAGCACGCCGGCAGGCCTGCGCGACCGCGCGCTTATCGCGCTGATGGTGTTTTCGTTCGCGCGGATCGGGGCGGCGCTCGCGATGCGCGTTGACGACGTCTATGTGCAACACCGGCGGTCGTGGGTGCGCCTGCGCGAGAAAGGCGGCAAGCGGCATGAGATGCCGTGTCACCACACGCTCGAAGCCTACCTGCATGCGTACCTCGAGGGCACCGACATCGGCGGTGATCCGAAGGGAGCGCTGTTCCGCACGGTCCGGCGCGGCACCGGGCAGCTTAGCGAGACGCCGCTGCCGCAGGCGAACGCCTACGCGATGGTACGGCGTCGCGCGATCGCAGCCGGCATCGGCACGAAGATCGGTAATCACACTTTCCGCGCGACCGGCATCACGGCGTATCTGAAAAACGGCGGCACGCTCGAGAATGCGGCCACGATGGCCAACCATGCGTCGACCCGAACCACCCAGCTATACGATCGGCGACACGACGACATCAGCTTGGACGAGGTGGAGCGGGATTCGGCTGTAATATTGGAGCCCGGTTTATCAGCCAATGACTAACTCCATGGCTTGTTCGTTCCTCGTATAGTGGTTTAGGAGTCAAATTTGATAACTACGCGCAAGCCCCAGGTTTTTATCGCGTCCTCGGTCGAGGGCCTGCCGGTTGCGGACGCCATTAACGCAAACCTGGATCACGACACGTATCCCACCTTGTGGCGGGCTGGAACATTCAAACTCGGATCCAATTCGCTTGACGATCTCGTGGAAAAGTCGTCGGCTGTTGACTTTGCGGTGTTCGTGTTCACACCCGATGATGTGGCAACTATCCGCGACGAGGCGACGCAGGTAGTACGCGACAACGTGCTGTTTGAGCTGGGCCTGTTTATTGGCTCCCTTGGGAAGGAGCGATGCTATGTGGTCCGACCTCGCGGCGTCGACATGCATCTGCCGTCTGATCTGATCGGGGTGACCACTGCAGATTACGCAACCGATCGGCCCGATGGTGATCTGGCTTCAGCTCTGAATACAGCTTGCAAGCTCATCAAGGACGAGATTGCGCGGCACGGGCCCATCTCAAAAGAGTCGTCACCACAAGTTGCAAACAATCAGCGGCACGTTGCCAATCCACCTAACTACGAACTGAACCACGTCGATCTGAGCTTTCTGGCCGAGTGCGTCGTAAGTCGCACATCCGACCCCCGCGGCCTGTCCTATAACTATGTGGTGTCAAGTCTCCAGCACAACGGTGTTGCTCTGCGCCTCAGCGCAATCAAGCTGACAAGACTCGGACTCGTTGAGCAGGCGGTCGAAGAAGATCACGATGGCGAGGCTTACTACGTGTATCTGATCACAGAAAGTGGCATCGACGTGCTGATGAAGAACGAACATCACTTTCAGAAACCCAGCCCAAGCGGAAAGCGAAGTGGTTTTGAAGAGATGGACGATTCGGTTCCGTTCTGAACAGTCGGCCACGTTTGTCAGAACGGGCCGACGCGTGAACCAGTAGATCGGCCATTTTTTTGGGGAGCGTACGGATGATCGTCGGAAGTCGACCCGAAGCTGATATTTGCGGTCAATCGTAGTATTTGGTGGCTTTCGCTCCGACTTGGGACCGCCGAGTGATACTGTGGTGAGGCCGGTACTACAGTCAGCAAACCCTCGTAAAACAGCTCATTCCTGCATCTTCGTACCGATGGCGCGGCGACGACCATTCTCGCGTAAGCGCACAGGCCGTGGTCAAAGAGGATCGCCGCCTTGACTGGGACTTAGGTCGGCGTTCTCTTGCGTTTATACGCCTCGAAGTTGGCTTCATCGAACAATTTCTCTCGATGAACCTCGGTATGGCTAGCTTGATTCAAATTTCTGCCCTTGCTCGGATTCAGCACATCCTCAGGATCAGTATGAATTTCTTTTGGATTCGCATGATGAAAGGCAAAGCCTCGTTCGAGCGGTTCGCCCGTTAATTCGTCCGTGCTGATGCCACGCGCATTTTTCATCTTTGGCAGTTCTCGAGCCGTGAATGCGTCGCATTGCCTTCGAAGGCCTTGTGCTTGAGGCGAGTCAGATATTGCTATCACGGTGTCTCTGGCATGTTGAAGAAGCGCCTACTTGTCGGCTTGCCGTACCTCCTGTGCCTTCTTATCGAGTAACCCCACGACAGCGGAGCTATGAGCATAACTTTCCCCACCGAAATTTCGCTTTTCTTTATCCGGGATCTGATTTTCGTAGATATACGCCGCTTTTGCCCTTGTAACTCGAAAAAGTGAAGTAAATGCTTTCTCGTTCACATATCCGACGCCATTCGTTCCAAGCTTAACAAGATTTTCTGCGCAATTTTCTATAGCGTTGTACTCTTCTGCCGGCACCAAACCATTTCGACGCGCTGGGCGGTCAAATTTTTTATCCACGTCCTTTAATACAACAGGTAACCGGCTTTTATTTTCTTCTTCATTACTCGGCATGGTAACCCATCCTCTCATAGATTGAGTTGAGTTTGGCCACGGCATCGGTAGCATTGGGATGAGAATGGTGATCCGGATGGAGCTTCTTTATAAGCTTTGCGCGCCATTTTTTCGCTTTTTTCTCTGATTCGTACAATTCTTCCGTGATGTCCAGCAATTTCTCGCGCAATTCCATATCGGTGTAAAGTAAGGCGAAAATCAGCATTGATTGTTCGTCACGGAAGAACCCAATCAGCTCGTCGGTGTTTTTTTTCATCGTATAAATATCGATTTGAAGTCCAGTATCCAGAGAATGGGCGATGGCTATTAACGCTTGCTGATCAGTGCCTACATTCCGCAAAATGATGTTGACATCTTGGTTAAGGAGTGTCGGTGGGGCGCAAGGACCTTGCAACGATCAGCGTAAATTCGGGCCCACGCAAAGACTATGCGCTGCGCGGCCACAGCCGCCGTTGCGCGGGCAAGTGTCTTACAAAGATACAGATGTCGCCGGATACCGAATCCCCTAGGTCGGCCACTGGCCGCTTACTGGGCGAGACGGAACGGACACTGCTCTACCTCTTGGAGACTGGGCACGATTTAGAGCCCCCAAAACCGAACGGCATCGATGCGCCAAAGTGAAGTTACGACATTACCACATGAGGAACGGAGGCCGAGGTTTTCTGAGTTATCGGGGGCAACTACAATCATCGTCGCGTCTCATACGGGATCTTTTCTCAAAAATCTGATCCACTTTCTTTGCGAACGTCCAATTGGCCAATTCGTTTTGCTTTTCTTCGAATTCGGTTAGGTGAGCCCAATAGTCTCTATGGTGAGCCTTATTCGGGGACTCGATAATGTCTTCCAGTATCGCCGCCAACTTCTCGAGTGCATGTTTTCGTCGGTAAAGTTCGACGATGGTGTGCGATTCGATTTCTTTAGTGATTTCTTGGTTTATCGCAGTATTTTCGCGATTCAATGCAACGCACCACTGTCCGTGTGCCAGTTTATTTCTCAAAACACTAGGATCGAAGATGTATCGCTCGATCATCATGCGAAGTTTTTGAGAAACATTTGCACCATGATTGCTTTTTGCGCCTTCAACGCGTTTGAGCGCGAGTTCAGCACACTTCACCCAACCCGCCGTAACTCCGTCAGCGTTGGCGGCACGCTTTACTTGCTCAATCTCATCAATCAACAACCCATGTGGCGTATGTATAAGCTTTGAAAAAAGCGATTCGGCAAGCGCACAGTAAATTAGTGCAAGCGTCTTGGTCATCACCTCGACCGATTTATCATTTTTCTGAAGAATGAGCGAATTGACTTGTCGATTTATATGTTTCCAAGCCCGCTCAAGTTCTCGCACATTGGTCGTTTGAGCTTCGAACACGGAAACCCGTTGATGTTCATCCATTAGACGCTCTCAAGGTGGGCAAAGGACACTCAGTAGAAGTGTCCTTTGCCCACCCGGAATCGAACCGGGATCTCCCTTGCGGGAAGTCTTGCCAAATTAGACTGACAGGCCCGTGGAAATTAGATCATATTTGATTGGACATTGGAAGTATCTGACATGCAGACGGTGCCGGCGTAGCGGCGATCGTGGTCTTGAGTCAGTATCGATCTCAAAACCCGATTGCCGGTATCGGAAAGGAGTGTTTGCCGACCGCCGTCGATTGAGCGCCTCTTGCGACGAACGAATGGTCGCCTACTGAGCAAGACCCGACAGTCAAATGTCGGACTCACTCTGAGCCAGAACGACGCCTCATGGCCGATTGCGGCGTCCTAATGCCCGATACAGAATACGTTCGACAATAGAGGAGCGCAGGTTCTCCCGCGTTCCGCCATCAGTCTTTCCCGGTAGTCCGACTAGCGAAGCTTTCTACCAAACTTGGCAAAAAATTGTTCGTTCAGAAGGCCAAATGCCTGCAGTTGCGCATGGATATTGTCAGGTGTTGCGAAGAGCGGCCCCTCCTGAGCGACCTTATTCAGGAACTGTACAAGCGCCGTCCCGATCTTTTGACAGTCTTCTCCGGTGACGATCCGTGTCCCTTCCGGGTACAACGCATCATGGTCCAGTTCCGTGACCTTCGCTATGACGACTGGTTGAATTTTGTCAGCGTACTGGGGATAGTGTCGCTTCACCCATTCCACACTGACAAGCATCTGTCCTGCATCCTTCTTGTGAAGCGATTTCTGGTTCTCATTCTTGGCTTCGATGACGTAAGCCGCTCCATTAAGCAGCCAGAGGCAGTCAGGTCCTTCACTGAATTCCGAGTCAGGCGCGCTCGCATCCGCGCCGATCAGCCTCCCCAGTTCGAGGAATCCCGCCTCGACGGTGCGGAAGTTTCCTCCCAAATCGAGCTTGGCGACGATCCGCTGAGCTTCGACGACAGCGGCAGTAAGCGGGTTGAACTGCGAAACCCAGAGCGCCACCTTCTGCGCAGTCGTTTTGCTTCCCGCAGAAAGGACTTGGCGTGGAAGCTCCGGCGGCATCGAAGTGGCGTAGTTTTTGAGACGTGCAGATTGCTGGAGCTTCATCGATTCGCCCGGGTCAATCTGATAGGTAATCCTAGCGAGCCGCTGCAGGTAGATGCCCAGTTCCTCCTCTTGCAGTGCAACGTCGTTCATGGCTTTATGCAGACGGGTCTTGCCATCCATCGCGCGATTGGTTGCCGCCAGAACATATGCGTCGCGCTCCGCCAGCGCCAGCGCAAGGCGTGACTCGTCCGCCTTAAACGGAGCGTGAGCGACATTGCGGATCCTCTGGTTGTAGAATTTTTTCCAACCGTCGTTCCGCTCGACGCATTGCAACACCAGCGAGCGAACCGTCGCGCCTGGATCTGCATGCTCCTTGCGCGCGATTTCCGCCAATTCGACTGAAAGCTTCAGTTGGTTACGCGTGTCGGCCGTCATCGCTTCAAGCGCATCCTGCCGCCCGACGAGCGCTGTAAGATCGGCGCCCGCGAGGAGGACCGCGGCGAAATCCTTGTGTGAGCGCACCGCACGCCCCATCCCTTGCTCAATACGGTAGATGGTCCGGTTTCGCGCACCGCGTGCACTTCCGGTCATGCGGGCATCCATTTTGTCCGCGAGGCTTTCTCCATAAGGCGTTCCATCTATCACAAGAACACGGCACGAATCGTCAGGCAGATCGACGCCATCGTAGCGCTGCGCGAAAACTGCGAAACGCATGCCGGAGCTCTTGCTCTGCAGTTTCTGGACTCCATCCGAAAACTGTTCGTTCGGGAAAAATGTGGCGCCAACGTTAATCCAGTCTTTCGCAAGGCGATCACTGGACGTCAAAACGACCACGTTGTACGACTTGGACAGATCGGCACACAATTTCATTACATAGGCTCGATCCAGGGAGGGATCGACGAGCGAGGGAGCGAGCACCATCCGCTCGCCGAGGCCGCGATCTGATGGCGGCATGATCGGTAGTTGTGCAGCTTTCGCATCCACGCCGATCTCACGCACCAAAACGGAATCGTCCGCAAGCGTTGCGGACATGAAAAGCCGATGCGCGGCCTTGTCGTACGGCCGAACCATATCGACGGGTGGAACTTCTGGAACGATTTCCGCTCCATGGTTTGAGAGAATGCAGCGGCAAAGTGGCAGACGGTCCCGCAAAAACGGCCACACCAGCGCGAACTCGTCTGTGGCGGCAAACGAGCTTAATGCCTCCACGAGTTGCTGCCGTGCATCCGACCAGATCCAATGCGGCACCTCCAGTAGAGCGGGGGTTTCCCCCTGCAAATCAGCCCAGATGCTTTCGTGGTAGGCCTTACACCGGGTCTCAAGGATCCGCTTGAGCTCCACGAAGGCCTTGTCCCTGATCTTCAGGGTGAACTGTTTGCGAATCGCCTCGACACCGGCATGTGCGTCGTCAAGAACAACGGCGTTTGCGACGAGGTTCACGTCCTGACGCATAAATGTAGTTCTGGCATTGAACATCTTTTCATACGTGCATACGATGATCGCATCTCCGCGTACGCACTCAGGCGCAGGGATGGGCGCGCCACCACCGTAATGGCGCGCCTCAATACCAAGACGCTGGGCTTCCGCGAGGACTTGGCTGACGAGTTGAGTCGTCGGGCACAAGTAGACGGAAGGCAACTTCGAAATCTTCATGTGGCCGTAAAGGAACAACAGGCCGACAGTGGTCTTGCCTGCGCCCGTACTGATCTTCAACACGATGTCCCGCTCGGCGTGGCGGATCGTGAGATCCCTCAACGCCTCCCGCTGCGCTGGTCGTGGCTCAGTGTGGGTGCCCTTTGCATCCAGTCCCGCGTAGAACGCCTCTAGATCGAAGTTGATCTCGTCTTCTTTCTTATTCAAATAATCTGTGAAATCAACCATTTTTTTACCTTTTGCTCGGCTCGCGTCACGACGATAGCGCGCGGACAGTCTTGGATGAATGGGAAGCGTGATTCAAATCGACTTGAAGCTCCCCGCCAACAGGCACGAATCTATCAAAACCGAGAGGCTTCGTGTTAGCTGGCTTGTTGTCAAATTAATCTTTAGTTTGCCGGCTGTGGCTCAGTGCTCGCTCGACCGTGACGCAAGTACGCCGCGACGACGGCGCGCCCCGTTAGCCCCGAAGAGGAACGGATGAGCTCGCGAACTCGTGCGCTGGTTGATGGGTTGCCTGCAGCCATTCAAACGGCAGGGTTTCCAGATGGCCGAATGGCGGATTGTGGCCCGGACTGCGCCTGACGGCGGGCGGTCGCCGTCGGTAATCGCGTGGCTGGTTTTGCTGTCGGTGTTACGTCAACCCGGTCAGTACCGGCCTAGCGTACCTGCATAAGCGCCGGCGATCTAAGGTCAACCAGACGTGGTACTTTGAATTGGGTGTGCGGGACTCGAACCCGAACACATCCTTGCTGCATAAGGCCCTGCGGGTGCAGTACGCAAAAAACTGTCATTCGTGGGCATGGGATGGATTACGATTACACTCGCTGCGCCTGATGGGGGGATAGCTCAGACGGGAGAGCTCGGCGTTCGCAACGCCGAGGTCGAGAGTTCGACCATCCTTCCACCACCAAACACGGTTCATGACCATAGGCCCCGAACTGGCTGAAGAACTGCGGCGGATGGCCCTTATCAAAGCCGACCAGCGACGGCAGAAAGCCATCTGGCAGGAGCTGCGCGAGCTGCGTGCCAAGCTGCGCCCGATTGATCGCGCGTGGTCCGATACGCGGCTCGCCCTAAAACAATATGAGTGGGACTACACGCACGTGGTCCCGCAACTTCAGGAGCGAGAGGCCCAGCTGTTGGATGCGATACGCCCGTTCCTCCGGCAGATTGACGCTCTGGAGAAGGAGGCCCGGCGGCTGGACCGCAAGATACGCAAAGCGCAGGCAGGTCCGGCCGGATCGAGCACACATACGCCTGCAAGCCCTTGAGCTTGTCTATTTGCCGTTGGTCATCCGGCAACCCCGAAAACGCGGCTCGCAACCGGTCCGTCGAGGTCTGTATAGGCGGGGGCCATCAGCCACGCCCTGTTTTATCAATAGCTCTCGCGGCGAGAAAGCGAGGCGCACCGGCTACGAAGAACGGGTGCGCCCGTGTCCCTGTGAATCTATTTCATCTTCGGCTTGCTTGACGTCGCGCCCTTACGTTGCACGAGATCAGAGGCGGCGACCTGCTAGTCCAGAAAACGGTGGTTTTCTATACACGTCAAAAATACTCATGCCGGGCTATCGCAACCGCAATCATCTCGTTAATATACTCGTCAACTTTTCAACGTCCCGGTTGTGTCAATGAATCAGCGGATCGGCTACGCGCGGGTCTCAACGGAGGACCAGCATTTAGACCTGCAGCGTGATGCGCTTCAGCAAGCTGGTTGCCGTGTCATTTATGAGGAGGCGGCGAGTGGCAAGAGCGCTGCGCGCCTTGAGCTGGAGCAATGCCGCAAAGCCCTGCGCAGCGGCGACACGCTGGTGGTATGGCGTCTGGATCGGCTCGGGCGCAGCCTGCCTGATCTCGTGCAGATCGTCGCCGAGCTGGAACGTTCGGGAATTGGCTTCGAGAGCCTCACCGAGCAGATTGAAACGAACAGCGCTGCGGGCAAGCTGGTCTTCCACGTCTTCGCAGCTCTTGCAGAGTTCGAGCGCGGTCTGATCCGTGAGCGCACCCATGCCGGGCTTGCGGCAGCGCGTGCCAGAGGCCGCTCAGGCGGTCGCAAGCCCAAGCTAGGGGAGAAGCAGGTGCGCGAGATCAAGGCGCTGCTACGTGACCCGGAAATACATGTTGCCGACGTGGCCCGACGCTACGGCGTTTCCCGTACCACGCTCTACAAGCATGTCGGCGTCGTTGCCCCGCGGCACCCATGACCATCTTTGCGCATAATCACTTGGTAATGGACTGGGGGAAACGTTGGATTCGTTGAACTTCGGTTTCTTGGGACCGCACAATAAACAATTAGTGACCCTCGGTGGCCTTGCGGAGAGCTACTTCCCTAGCGATCCCTCTACAGCGATCGTCAAGCTGCGCCAGTTTGCTGAATTGATGGCGAAGCTAGTCGCTGCCCATCACGCTGTTTATCGTGATGAGCGTGAAACATTCGAAGAAACTTTGCGGCGTTTGTCATATGAC
Organism: Paraburkholderia sp.; assembly: GCF_028283785.1. Taxonomy (GTDB): domain Bacteria; phylum Pseudomonadota; class Gammaproteobacteria; order Burkholderiales; family Burkholderiaceae; genus Paraburkholderia. Next base: position 438,756 of record NZ_JAPWKB010000012.1, read on the forward strand.
CGCCTGATACCAAAAGAAGCCGCTGATATTTTTCATGCCCTGCGGAAGGCCGGCAACAGCGCCGTGCATGAAGCGACGGGCGACCACTCTACCGCTCTTACCACGCTGAAGCTCGCTTGGTCGCTCGGCATCTGGTTTCACCGGACCTATGGCCGCGCTGCGAACTTTCGGTCGGGTGCCTTTGTGCCGCCGCGCCAGCCCGTCGATGCGACGGTTGCGCTGCGCGAAGAGATTGAAAAGCTCAGGCAAAGAGTAGCGGAAACTGAGGGAGATGCGGCTCGCGCTCGCCTTGAAGCCGAGGAACAGGCTCACGCACGTGAGGCGGTAGAAGAGAGATTGGTGCGCGAGGCGGGGGAGCGTGCCGTTTGGGAGAAGATCGCCCAGGACATTGATGCCGAGAAGGCAGAGGTCACAAGCAAGCTCGCCGCACTCCAAGCCGAGGCGGAAACCGCCCCTCGCGCCGAGGTTGCTCAATTGGTGGAACGGGGTGAAAAGGCTGCGGTAAAGATCGACCTCGACGAGGCGGAAACGCGCTCGCTCATAGACCAGCAACTGCGCGACCGCGGATGGGAGGTAGATACTCGCGACCTTCGATACAGCAATGGTGTTCGCCCAGCCAAAGGCCGTAATCTCGGCATCGCGGAATGGCCGACGGTTAATGGTCCAGCTGATTACGCCCTGTTTGTCGGCACCACCCTAGTCGGCGTTGTGGAGGCGAAGCGGCAGCGGAAGAACGTGTCCGCTGCGATCGACCAGGCTGAGCGCTATTCAAACGGTATCAACGACAGCGTCGATTTCAGTTATGCCGGTGGCCCCTGGGATAAGCACAAGGTGCCATTTGTGTTCAGCGCGAATGGACGATCCTATCTCAAGCAGATTGAGACTGAGAGCGGCATCTGGTTTCGCGATACTCGCCGCGCCGCAAACCATCGCCGTGCATTGGTCGACTGGCCGACACCGGAAGGCCTGATCGGTCAGCTTGAAGTCGATCAGGATGCTGCCCACGCCGCCCTGCAAGCTCAGCCATTCGAGTTCGGATTTCCGCTTCGCCATTATCAGGAAAGTGCGATCCGCTCGGTCGAAGCAGCCTTGTCTGCTGAGCAACGCGCTGTCCTGGTCGCGATGGCAACCGGCACCGGAAAGACCAAGCTCGCCATCGCCATGCTGTACCGCTTGCTGTCGGCTAAGCGCTTCCGGCGCATCTGCTTCGTGGTCGATCGCAGCGCCCTTGGCGATCAGACTGAGGGAGAGTTTTCGACTACCAAAGTCGTATCCGGCAAGACGTTCGCGGAAATATTCGGCCTCAAGGGTCTGGGAGACGTGACGCCAGACGTGGAAACCAAAGTCCACATCTGCACGATCCAAGGCCTAGTGAAGCGCGTGCTGTTCGCTGCCGATGGAACATCGGTGCCACCCGTTGACCAATATGACCTGATGGTCATTGATGAATGCCATCGTGGCTATCTACTCGATCGCGAAATGTCCGATGCCGAGCTGAGCTTCCGGGGGCAGGACGATTACGTCTCTAAATATAGGCGTGTGCTGGACTATTTCGACGCGGTAAAGATCGGCCTGACCGCCACTCCCGCGCTCCATACCACCGATATTTTCGGCGATCCGGTGTTCACCTATTCCTATCGCGAGGCAGTGGTCGATGGCTTTCTGATCGACCACGAGCCGCCGATCCGCATCGAAACCGCGCTGGCGCGTGCCGGTATCAAGTTCGAGAAGGACGAGGAGCTGGAGCGGCTCAACACCCGGACGGGCGAAGTCGATCTGGCTCATGCGCCAGACGAAATCCGTTTCGAGGTCGAGGCATTCAACCGGCAGGTCATTACCCCGGAGTTCAATCGCGTCGTCGCGGAGGAGCTGACGCGGCACATTGATCCGGCGCTACCCGGCAAAACGCTGATTTTCGCCGCCACCGATGCCCATGCGGACATGGTGGTCAGCGCCATCAAAACCGCATTCGCCGAGGCCTATGGGGAGATTGACGACGCGGCTGTGAAGAAAATCACTGGCAGCGTGGACAAGGTGAAGAACTGGATTCGCTCGTTCCGCAATGATGCCAATCCGCAAATCGTGGTGACGGTCGATCTGCTCACCACCGGCATCGATGTGCCGAAGATCACAAACCTCGTGTTCCTGCGCCGGGTGAACAGCCGCATCCTGTATGAACAGATGATCGGCCGTGCGACGCGGCAGTGTCCGGAAATAGGCAAAGAGGTCTTCCGGATTTTCGACGCCGTCGATCTCTATCCGCACCTCCAGAACATGACCGACATGAAGCCTGTCGTCGTCAACCCGTCGATCAGCTTCGCCCAGCTTGTCCGGGAAATGACGGAAGCTGAGAACGATGAGCAGCGGGAGGCCATTCGCGAACAGCTCGCCGTGAAGCTGCGGCGCCGGATCAAGAAGCTGGCCGACGAAGCAAGGCAGCAGTTCGAGGCTGAAGCGGGTGAAACGCCAGAGGCTTTGCTACAACGGGTCATGTCCAGCGATACATCGAGCCTTGCCGCCTGGCTGAAGGGCCGCGCCGCGATCGGCCCGATCCTCGATTGGCAGGCTGACAGCGGTTATTCCGGCTATGTCCCGATTTCCAAGCACGCGGATCAGGTCGTCGATGTGTCGCGCGGTTATGGGAGTGCCGCTAAGCCAGAGGATTTTCTGGACAGTTTCGCCGCTTTCGTGCGCGACAATATCAACACTATCGCCGCGCTGAAACTCGTCGTGCAGCGCCCTCGTGATCTGACCCGCACCGATCTGAAGGAATTGCGCCTTGCCCTCGACTCCAAGGGTTTTTCCGACGCCAATTTGCGACGTGCTTGGGCCGATGCGCGCAATGAGGAAATCGCCGCCTCGGTCATCGGCTTCGTCCGGCAGGCCGCGCTGGGGGACGCCCTAATTCCATATGAAGACCGCGTGCGGGACGCGATGCGTGCGATCATGGCGAGCCGCGCATGGACAGATCCGCAGAAACGCTGGCTCAAGCGGATCGGTGAACAGATCGAAAAAGAAATCGTGGTGGACCGGGCCGCCATCGACAAGGAGCCGTTCATCGCCGATGGCGGCTTCAATCGCCTTAATAAAGTGTTCGGCGGCGAGCTGGAAAGCATCCTCGCCGGGATTAATGAACAATTGTGGAAGAAGATCGCGTAAATGAGCACCACCACTGATATTGTCGCCAAGCTCTGGGGCCTGTGCCACGTCCTGCGTGACGATGGTGTCACATATAACGAATATGTGACGGAGCTGACCTACCTGCTGTTCCTCAAGATGCTGGAGGAAACCGGCAAGGAGGAGCGTCTGCCGGAAGGGTGGCGCTGGGGCCTGCTCGCCAAACGCGAGGGCTTGGAACAGCTCGATTACTACAAGGCGATGCTGCTCGAACTCGGCAAGGCGAAGGACAAGCTGGTCAGCGCGATATTCATCGACGCCCAGACCCGTCTGCGCAAGCCGACTAACCTCAAGGCGCTGACGTCGAATATCGATCAGCTCGACTGGTTTTCCGCCCGTGAAGAGGGGCTGGGCAATCTTTATGAAGGCCTGTTAGAAAAGAACGCGGCCGACAAGAAATCCGGTGCGGGGCAGTATTTCACGCCGCGCCCGCTGATCGACTGCATCGTGCGCCTGATGCAGCCGCAGCCGGGCGAAGTGATCCAGGATCCCGCAGGGGGAACGGCGGGGTTCCTCGTCGCCGCCGATCGCTATATCAAGGACCATACCGACGACCTGTACAGGCTGACCGAGCAACAGGCCTTCTTCCAGCGGCACAACGCCTTTTCCGGCGCGGAACTGGTGCCCGACACCCATCGCCTGAGCATGATGAACCTGCTGCTACATGGCATCGAAGGCGGGATGGAGAATATCGACACGCTCTCGCCCGATGGTGAGGCGCTGCCCAAGGCCAATCTGATACTGACTAATCCGCCGTTCGGCACCAAGAAGGGGGGCGGTCGTCCGACCCGTTCCGATTTCTCGATCACGGCTGATACGTCCAACAAGCAGCTTGCCTTCGTCGAACATATCGTGCGCGCATTGGCCCCTGGCGGCCGCGCCGCCGTGGTCATTCCCGATAATGTGCTGTTTGAGGATAACACCGGCCGCCGCCTGCGCACCTGGCTGATGGACCTATGCGACCTACACACCATCCTTCGCCTGCCGACCGGCATTTTCTACGCGCAGGGCGTCAAGACCAACGTGCTGTTCTTTCAGCGCGGCAAGGGTGATAAGGGCAACACCAAGACCGTCTGGGTCTATGACATGCGGGCGAACATGCCCGCCTATGGCAAAACCCGCCCGCTTACGCTTGGGGACTTCGCAGATTTCGAGGCCGCCTATGGCACTGATTTCAATGGCAAAGCCGAGCGGCAGGATCAGGGCGAAGACAGCCGCTGGCGCAAGTTCGACCGTGCGGCTGTTGCCGGTCGCAACGATAATCTGGACATAAGCTGGCTTCGGGATACCGAAGCAGAGGCAGAAGAGGCGCTGACCGAACCGGAGGACATTGCTGCCGCCATCATTGGCCACTTGAAAGCGGCGTTGGAGGAGATCGAAACGGTTTCGGAAGAGTTGGAGCCGGATAGTACCGAAGAGGTTGCTTCAATTGCGGAGACGGCGGAATGAGTTTTTCTGCATCGATCGAAGAATTGGTGACAAATTCCAATTCAGGACTTTTGGGACTAGCCGCTCATTGGTCGCGTATCGCATTAGAAGATGTAGCAGCTATTCTAAATGGTTATCCGTGGAAATCTTCCGGGTTCAACACGGAAATTGGCGAGCCCGTCATCCGTATCAGGGATGTAACCGCAGGGCAAACCAAGACCCGTTACCTCGGTGACGTAGTCAAAGGCTACTGGATCGAGAATGGTGACTTTTTAGTCGGCATGGATGGCGACTTCAACTGCCGCATTTGGGCGGGTGGTCGTGCTCTGCTAAATCAGCGAGTGTGCCGCATCTCGCCAGATGAGCGGTATTATCTAAAGTCATTTCTTTCCTATGCCCTGCCTGGCTACCTTAAGCTCATCAACGATGAGACACACTCAATCACTGTCAAACATCTCTCGTCACGCACTCTGGGAGAAATTCCGCTCCCGCTGCCATCGCTCCCTGAACAGCGGCGGATCGTGGCGAAGATCGACAGTCTCACCGGTAAATCCGGACGCGCCCGCGACCACCTCGAGCACATCCCCCGCCTCGTCGAGAAATACAAACAGGCCATTCTCGCCGCCGCCTTCCAGGGCGATTTGACGCGTGAATGGCGAGAGGAACAAGGTTTGCCAGAGCCACGCAGTATCATGCTTGGCGACGTGGCCGAGGGGTTCAACTATGGCTCAGCCGCGAAATCTGCAAAAGTGGGGCGCGTGCCGGTTCTCCGCATGGGGAACATTCAGGACGGCAAACTCGACTGGGCGGACCTCGTTTTCACTGACGACGCTGCCGAGATCACGAAATACAGGCTGAAAGAAGGCGATGTGCTGTTCAATCGCACCAATAGCCCGGCGCTGGTCGGCAAAACCGCGCTATTTAGCGGTGAACGCGAGGCCATATATGCTGGCTATCTCATCAAGGTGCGGTGTAAGTCGGAACTGCTACCAGCGTTCCTGACATATTGCCTCAATGCGCCAAACGGCCGCGCCTATAGCTGGGAGGTCAAAACTGACGGCGTGAGTCAATCGAATATCAATGCCAAGAAGTTGGCCGCATTCCGCTTCGATCTTCCCTCAACGGAAGAGCAGGCGGAAATCGTTCGGCGTATCGAAGTAGCCTTGTCTTGGGTCAGTCGCATCACGGTTGACGCTACGAGCGCCCGCAAGCTAGTCGATCGCCTCGACCAAGCGTTGTTGGCTAAGGCCTTTAAGGGCGAACTGGTTCCGCAAAACCCAACCGACGAACCCGCTAGCGCTTTGCTCGAACGCGTACGGGCAAAACGTGCTGCTGCGCCGAAAGCCAAGCGCGGCCGCAAGGAGTCCGCCTGATTCCATGGCCATTCCCGATTACCAGACCTTGATGCTGCCGGTGCTGCGCCTCGCTGCCATTAGTGAACAGCGTGTGGCCGATGCCGCCGAACGTATTGCTGAAGATATCGGCCTCACTGCCGCCGAACGCGAAGAAATGCTGCCCAGTGGGCGGCAACGCCTGCTCCACAACCGCATCCATTGGGCAAAATTCTACATGTCCAAGGCGGGCCTTGTTGCCTCGCCGAAACGCGGACGCTTCATCGCGACCGATGCGGGCCGGGCGCTCCTCGCATCCAATCCTGCGCGGATCGGTGTGAACGAGCTGAAGGACTATGAGCGCTTCCGCGAATTTTACGGCGCGCAGAAATCGGCCGATGACGATGCCCCGCCTGCTGCCATCGTCCCGTCAGCCGAAACCGGGACGCCTGAGGAGCAGATTGAGGCGGCCCATCAGGCCGTGCAATCAGCCCTTCGCGCTGAACTGCTGGAACGCATCGTCCAGAACAGCCCGGAGTTTTTTTAGCAACTGATCGTCGATCTGCTGATCGCCATGGGCTATGGAGGATCCCATAAAAATGCGGCCACCCAGCTCGGCCGTTCTGGCGATGGCGGCGTGGACGGCGTCATCAACGAGGACAGGCTGGGGCTTGACCGGGTCTATGTGCAGGCCAAACGCTATGCCGACGCGACAGTTGGCCGCCCCGATGTGCAGGCCTTCGTCGGCAGCCTTGTCGGCCACGGCGCCACTAAGGGCGTGTTCGTCACCACCTCCACCTTCAGCAGCCAGGCGCGCGACTATGTCAAACATCTCGCTCAGGGCTTGATCCTGATCGACGGGGAGCGGTTGACCGATCTGATGATCGAATATGGGGTTGGCGTCCGCGTCAGCCGTAGGATCGAGTTCAAGCGGCTAGACGAGTATTTCTTCGCGGAAGAATAGCCCGGCAGTACACATTCGAAAGAGCTTCCGAAAGTGAGGCCCAATGAGCAATGACGCCATGGAAGCTGCTGTTGCGGTTACGATAGTTTCTTTGCTAGATCCTCGGCTCGCGGATGGTAGTAACGCATCAACATGCGTGGGTCTTTGTGACCAGTTATCTTCGTTAGTTCGTGCATGGGGAAGATCGACGCCAAGCGGGAAGTCGCCTCGTGTCGCAGGTCGTGAAAGCGAAGGTCGGTCAAAAACTTGCCATCCGGCTTTAGTTTGGCCGTCCGGCACTCATCAACGTAAATTTTGCGGGCGCGTGTCACTGCGCGCTCGAAGGCTCTGGTAACGGCGTCGCTTCGAATCTCGAACACCCGGTCGGCGTCGCTTCCGCCGTCTTCGGTGGAATTATCCTTGGTGTCGTAAGAGCCTTTCAATGCTTGGAGCACTCCAATGGCGCGCGAAGACAGCGGCACGTCGCGCGCGTTCCCGTTCTTCGTTGACGGTAGATGCACAACACAGCGATTGAGGTCGACGTGCATCCACAACAGCGACACAATCTCGCCTCGGCGCATCGCAGTTTCGACGGCTAGCCAAATGATGAGCGGTAGCAGCGCCGAGCCACTAGCCCTCGCCACGCGTTCAAGCTCACCGTCTTGCGCGCCGCGTTCCGACTCAGGCTGCTCCCCGCTAGGTGCAACAGCAAGCGGGCCGTCGGCAGCGATGCGGCGAGTGCGCGCGTTGTTAGGCTGTGGCTTTCGCACGAGCTCGACCGGATTCGATAGGCTTTCCATGCCCCATTCCTTTCGGGCGATGTTGAACACATGAGACAGGACCGCTAAGCGGCGTAGCGCGGTCGCGGGCTTGTAGTTCTTCAGCCATTCGTCGCGCAGCTTCGCTATGTCTGCGCTCCGGACCGTGGCTAGCGGCCGCTTCGCTAGATCAATTGCCTGGCAGGCCTTGATAATGGAAGATTCCTGCGCAGCGCCCTTCTTTAGTAGCGAGACTTCTTCCTCATAGCGTTTCAAGGCCTCGAACAGCGTCGTCGCCTCAGCCTCGCTGCGGCTGACCCATATACCGCGCGACATTTCCGATTCGATCATGTTGGCCCAGGCTTCCGCCTCGGCTTTGGTATTGAAGGTCTTGCTTTGCGCCGGGTAGCCGCGTCGGCGTACTTGCGCCTCCCATTGGTATTGCCCGCGCTTTCGGATAGTCGGCATTTTTCGATGCTCGCTCAAATGATCTGTGGCAAGATTGTGGCAAATAATCAAATTGAATGCTAGAAGCCTTTTGTTTTATGATCATATTTTTACATTCGCAATGCGAAGGTCGGGAGTTCGATCCTCCTCCTCCCACCACCGCACAAACCCAAAACCGGCCTAGCGCCGGTTTTGTCTTTTTCCACGCCCCGCCACAACACAACACCCCCCAAAAAAAGAACAGCGGGTCCATGTCTTTCAACACGGCCCGCTGGTTTTATTATGGACATTTACCCACTGTCCTTCGCTCCCTGCTGCTACGACCCCCGGTGCCGTCCTTTCGGACATCATGCGAAGCGGGCCATCTGAAGCGCGATTTCTCACGCTTGCAACCAGACCGCCTCATTCGTCGCCGCCTCAAACCCCATCAACCCCAAACCCCTCAAAACCGATCCCACCCATCATCGCTAGCGCCCACTCCGGCTCCAGCGTGAACCATCGACGTGCCCACCTCGTGCCCCATCGCAGGCCGCTTCAACACCGGCTTCTGCGCAGACTTCGGCGCCGCCTTCAAAGCCGGCCTAACCCCACCCGCAACCCCCGCAACCCCCGCAACCCCCGCGACCTTCACAGCACGCGCACCAACTGCCTCAACCCCACCCTTCGACTCAACCACAAAAAACCCAACCACCTCGTTCAGCTGATACCCCTGTTCCTCCATCGAGCGCGACGCCGCCGCCGCTTCCTCGACCAGCGCCGCATTCTGCTGCGTCACCGTATCCATCTGCGCGACGGCCAGGTTGATCTGGTCGATGCCGCGACTTTGCTCCGTAGATGCCGCCGCGATCTGCTCCATGATTCCGGTCACGCGTGACACCGCCTGCGTGACTTCGGCCATCGTCTTGCCCGCTTCGCCTGCGAGCGACGAGCCGTCCTGAATCTTCTGCACCGACGACGCGATCAGGTCCTTGATCTCCTTCGCCGCGCTCGACGAGCGTTGCGCCAGCGACCGCACTTCGCTCGCCACCACCGCAAAGCCGCGTCCCTGTTCGCCCGCACGCGCCGCTTCGACCGCTGCATTCAGCGCGAGAATATTGGTCTGGAAAGCAATGCCTTCGATGATGCCGGTGATCTCGGCGATCTTGCCCGAGCTGTCGCTGATGTCCTGCATCGTGTGGACGACCTGGCCCACCACCGTGCTGCCCTTGTCGGCAACCGCGGAGGCGTTCGCCGCCAGCATGCTGCCCTGATGCGCGTTCTCGGCGTTCTGGCGAACCGTCGAGGTCAGCTCTTCCATGCTCGCGGCCGTCTGTTGCAACGACGCCGCCTGCTGTTCGGTGCGCTGGCTCAGATCCATGTTGCCAGTCGCGATTTCGCGTGCGGCGCCGCCGATGCTCGCGCTGCTGTCGCGCACCCGTCCGACGATCGACGTCAACCGGTCGTTCATGTCGCGCAATGCGGCTAGCAGCTTGCTGGTTTCATCATGTCCATCGACGACGATGCGTGTGCGCAAATCGCCGTTCGACACGGTGCGCGCAACGTCGATTGCGAATTCCAGCGGCTTCGTCACCGAGCGCGTAATCAACCAGCACGCGCCGATCGCCAGCACCATCGCGGCGAGACAGATCGCGATCAGCACGTTGCGCTCGAACTCGTAATGCGCGGCGTAGCTCTCGATCATCGCTTCCTGACGGCTGCGCGTGTAGTCGGCATACGCGTCGGTGGCGCGGATCAGCGCGGCCAGCAACGGACGGCACTGATCGTCCATTTTCACGATCGCTTCGTCGCGATGATTCGTCAGCAAGAGGTTCACGATATCGGTGGCGACCACACCGTAAGACTGTTCGATGCGATCGATATCGCCGACCAGTTGACGGGCTTTGTCGCTGGTGTCGGTCGCGCTGGCAATCGCGTCCTTCAGCTTTTTCAGATTCGTTTGAACGTCCTCGTGCGCGCGGAGAACATCGGCCTTTTCCAGATCGATATCGGACTGTTTGGTCACGAGCACGAGATTGCGGGCGGCGATCGCGCGACGGTCAACCGAACTTCGCACCGACGCGGCCAGTTCGCCGCGCGCGGCGATGCCGTGGACGTAATGCGAAAAGCCGTCGGTCGAGTCGCTCAGCGACTTCAACGACATCGCGGACACGCCGACCACGATCAGCGCGAGCGTGCCAAAGCCGGCGATCAGCTTGTTCTTGATAGTCAACTTATTAAAGCTCAAGGTTTTCTCCCAGAGTGCGCGCGGAGTTCCCAACGCCCGCCACGTTTCGGAAATCTCCACTCCCGGATGGGCAACGGCTGCATCTTTCTGCCGTGCCCTCGGATAAGGCGGCGCGCGCATGCTCGTCGTCGTGCGATGCAGTGACATGCCCTCGGCATGCCGGTTTAATGGGCTGCATCCACGAAACTGGTTTCCTATCCCCTGGTTATCGGACGGCACAGTTAATCTCTGAAGGTTTTTTTAATCGCGTCAGGGTATTTCCTCCACTGGGGGGGTGGGATCGGCACAATTCGGAACAAATAACCGGAAGGGCCGTCCTGTAAGGCTTTCGGAAAGTAAGCGGACAATGAATTTATTTTCAGCTTCAGCGTGCCGTTAATAAAAAAACATTCTGCGAACGGTGACATTCGATTTTCCGATCCGGAATAAAAGACCGATTCCGGAGCAAACGTTCGTGCTAAAAAATCAACGTGTCGACGGGCTCCGATCCCGAAAAACGCGGCCGGATCACGCCCGTGACGCGCAATCCTGAGTAAGCTGTGTCATATGAGGAATCGATGACAGGTATCGCTAACACGCAAATCGATTCGTCCCCGTATCTGCTACGCTGTGCTCACAGATGCGTGCTGCGCCCGGGTCGTCTGCCTGAACCGGCTGACTGCCGGACCGCGCGCATGCCGTCACAACCGTGTTCGTCTGCACGACCGGAGACTTGCCGTTGCTGCGCCGTCTAAACCCTGTGATTGCCGTCAGCCTCGTGCTTGCCGGCGCGATCCTAGCGATTGCGGTCTGGCTGCTCGCGCAGATGCGCGACGACGCGCTGCGGCGCGCGCAGGACGCGGCGAACAACGTCACCTTGCTCGCGCAACGCGACGTCACGCGTAATCTCGAACTCTACGACCTGTCGCTGCGCGCGGTGATCGACGGCTTGAACCAGCCCGGCGTCATGCAACTGCCGCCGGTGCTGCGTCAGATGCTGCTGTTCGACGGCTCGGCGAGCGGCCGCGATCTCGGCTCGATCTTCGTGCTCGACGCAACCGGCAACGTGATCCTCGAATCGCGTTCCGCCAACGCGCGCCACATCTACCTCGGCGATCGCGATTACTTCACGGTCCATCGTCAATCCGCGGATCGCGGGCTGTTCGTCAGCGGGCCGTTCGTCCCTACGCAAACCGGCCGCGATGTCAGCATCGCGCTCAGCCGGCGCCTGTCGAACCCCGACGGCAGCTTCGCGGGCGTGGTGGTCGGTATGTTGCGGGTGTCCTACTTCGAGCGTCTGTTCGCCGGGATGAACCTCGGCGCGAGCGGATCGATGGCGCTGTTGCTGACCGACGGCACGCTGATCATGCGTCGCCCGTTCGATCCCAAACTGATCGGCATGAACCTGAAAGGCACCGCGAATTACACGCGTTTTCTCGATGGCGACAGCGGTGAGTTTTACGGGAAGGCGGCAATCGACGGCGTGTCGCGCTGGTACACGTTCCGGCATATCGACGGCTTTCCGATGATCGTCGATGTGGCCTTGTCCACGCGTGACATTTACTCCGGCTGGCGGCATCGCGCGTGGATCATCGGTTCGCTGATTTCCGCGCTCGATGCGGCGATTATCGCGTTGGCGATCCTGTTTGCCGGGCAATTGCGTCGGCGGATCGCGGTCGAAGCCGAATTGCGTGAACTGGCCCGGACCGACGGTCTGACCGGGCTGAATAACCGGCGCAGCTTCGAAGCGACCGCCGAAGTGGAATGGCAACGCGCCCGGCGTTTCGCGGACGGCTCGCGGCCCTTGTCGCTGCTATTGATCGACGTCGACAGCTTCAAGGGCTTCAACGATCTTTACGGACATTCGGCGGGCGACGAAGCCTTGATTGCGGTCGCGCGATGTATCGACGGCAACGTCCGGCGCCCGACCGATACGGCGGCGCGATATGGCGGCGAGGAGTTTGCGGTGCTGTTGCCCGACACCGATCTCAGCGGCGCAATGCAGATGGCCGAGCAGATTCGGGCCGCCGTGCAGGCGTTGCAGGTCAGACATATCGCGAGCGGCCATCATGTGCTGACCATCAGCGTCGGCGTGGCGTGTTCGGGGAATCACGGCGTGACGGCCTGGCGGGCCTTCGTCAATGCCGCCGACGCGGCGTTGTACGAGGCGAAGGATGCCGGCAGGAATCGGTGCCTGAGTTTTCCGGTGCGGGAAAAGGCGCTCGACCCGGCGGCGATGGTAAAGCCACCGGCTTGAGCGGTCGATGCAGCGCGTCGTGACCGTCGGTTCCGACCGGTCGGATATTTTACCCGGGTAATATTGCGTTTCTTTATTTTACCCGGATATAATTCGCTCGTTCTCACGTTTGCCGGAGCCGAGCATGTCCATGCCGTCCACACCATCTTCATCGTCTTCCATCACCGCCTTTAGCGGCGCGCGCCGCATCGCGACGGGTTCGCGCACCGACGTCGCGCTCGCCGTCAAACGCACGATCGAGCAAAACCCGGCGGCGGTCGTCCTCGTGTTCGACGACGAAACCAGTCAGCCGGTCGAATTCGATCTGCGTGGCTCGAACGACGACGTGCTGCGTCGTTTGTCGGCGGCGGATACGCACGCCGAACACGGACACGAACCGGCACCGGAACCCGCCGACGAATCGCCGCGCGGTCGCGGGCGGCCGAAGCTCGGTGTCGTCGCGCGTGAGGTGACCTTGCTGCCGCGTCATTGGGAATGGCTCAATGCGCAACCGGGCGGGGCGTCGGTGGCGCTGCGCAAGCTGGTCGAAACCGCGCGCCTGTCCGGCGATGACAAAGCCCGCGTGCGACGCGTTCAGGAGTCGGTGTATCGCTTCATCACGGCGATGGCGGGCAATCTGCCCGGCTACGAAGACGTCACCCGCGCACTGTTCGCCAACGATCGACCCGCGTTCGACGCGCTTATCGCCACATGGCCCGACGATATTCGCGACCACGCCGGTCGTCTCGCGCAATCCGCTTTTGCGGCGGTCGCGTAACCGCTGCGAGCAGGCAAAACGCAGGCAAAAAAAATCCCGCTCGCACCGGGGAAGTACGAGCGGGGAATCGGAGAGTTACAACATCGCATGCGTTCACATGGGGTCACGCAGCAAGAAAAAGCTTAGCGGCGGTGTCGTCGATATTTAATCGGACGAATCCCAATCATTCGTTCACGGCCTTGCTGGGTCGATGTTTCGACGTTTTCCGACTGTCCCGTGTAACTCGGGCCCCGATTTATCCTGCTTACATCGCATCAAGTCCGACAGACGCGCGCCGTAAAACACACAGGTGGCTGCATGGCACAGCCGGATTGCGCATGCGCGTGCGGCATGGGCGTTTGAACGAAGGGTGACGAGATGAAGTGGTTCGACCGGATGACGGTGTTCAAGAAGTTGCTGGTTGCGTTCGGCGTCGTGATCGGGTTTTGCATGGTGGTCGGGGTGACGGGCCTTGCGACCTTGTCGACGATGTACGACACCACGGAAACGATCGCGAACGACCACATGAAAGGTCTGTACTGGCTTCAGGAAGCCAACCGCAACAAGTTGACGACCGACCTCGCCGCCGCGAACCTCGGTTACGCCGACGACGCGCGTCGCGAGTTGCTGAAAAACAATATCGTGCAGGCGTTGAAAGACGTCCGCACGGCCTACGACCGCTACGCGCAAACCATCGTGTCGGAGAAAGGCCGCACGATGTTTGCCGAGGTCGTGCGCAAATCGGATGCGTGGGAAGCCATCGTCCAGCAGGAAACCGGTGTGTCGCCGACGCCCGCAGGCGTCGATCACGCTGAACTGGTACGGCGCGCGATCGCTTCCAGCGAAGCGCTGCGCGACACGATCACGTCGCTGATCGACTATCGGCGCGGTCTTGCGGTCGACGCGCAGCGCGCCGCGGAAGCCACCTATCACCGGATGCGTGTGGTGATGTTGGCGTTGATGATCGGCTCGGTGGTGGCGGGCGCGGTGCTCGCGTCGCTGATCGCGCGGCGTCTGTCGCGTCAACTCGGCGGCGAGCCCGACTATGCGGCGGACATCGCCAACCGGATCGCGAACGGCGATCTCGGCGTGCGCGTGCAAACCCGCGCCGGCGACCGCGAGAGCATGCTGTACGCGCTCGGCGATATGCGCGAACGGCTGGCGGGCATCGTGTCGGGCATCAGCGAATCGAGCGAATCGATCCTGACGGCGTCGAGCGAAATCGCGCAGGGCAACACCGATCTGTCGCAACGTACCGAAGAACAGGCCGCGTCGCTCGAAGAAACCGCGTCGAGCATGGAGCAACTCACCGCGACCGTGAAACAGAACGCGGAGAACGCGCAGCAGGCGGGCGGCATGGCGCAAAGCGCGTCGGAAGTCGCGTTGCGCGGCAGCGAACTGGTCGGCGACGTGGTCGGCACGATGCGCGAACTGGCGGCCGGTTCCAAACGGATGACGGACATCATCGCCGTGATCGAAGGCATCGCGTTCCAGACCAATATCCTCGCGCTCAACGCGGCCGTCGAAGCGGCGCGCGCGGGCGAGGAGGGACGCGGCTTTGCGGTGGTAGCGGGCGAAGTGCGCTCGCTCGCGCAACGCAGCGCGACATCGGCGAAGGAAATCAAGGAACTGATCGAACAGTCCACCACGCGCGTTGGCAGCGGCGCCGAACTCGCCGAAAAAGCCGGTGCGACGATGGCCGAGGTCACGCAGGCGGTGCGTCGCGTGACCGACATCATGGGCGAGATTTCGGCGGCATCGCATGAACAGAGCACCGGCATCGAGCAGGTCAACCGGGCCGTCTCGCAGATGGATCAGGTCACCCAGCAAAACGCCGCGCTGGTCGAACAGGCCGCAGCCGCAGCCGCGTCGATGGCCGATCAGGCGCGTCATTTGAAGGGCGCGGTCGCCGTGTTTACATTCGGCGCACGAACGGTCTGATCGTGTCGTTTTTTGGGGGCGCGCGGGCGGGGCAACCCCGCTAAAGCCCCGCTTGTCAGCGCAATCGCCTCTCCGTACACTCGCGCCTAATTCAAGACGGCGTTGCATTTTGCAGCGCCGCATCTGACCGAACGCCGAAAGAGAGGAGAACCCCCACATGGCCGATTCCTATTTCCCACGCTGGCGCCAGCAGCCGGCTGCGACCGAAGGCAGTGTCGTCGGTCCGGACGAACGTCTCGCCTGGCCGCAAATGATCGCGATGGGCGTGCAGCACGTCGTCGCGATGTTTGGCTCCACGGTGCTCGCGCCGTTGTTGATGGGCTTCGATCCGAACCTGTGCATTTTCATGTCGGGGATCGGCACCTTGCTGTTCTTCGTGCTGGTCGGCGGCCGCGTGCCGAGCTATCTCGGTTCGAGCTTCGCGTTTATCGGTCTCGTGATCGCGGTGACGGGTTACGGCGGACACGGTCCGAACCTGAACGTCCCGGTCGCGCTCGGCGGCATCATCGCGTGCGGCGTGGTGTACGCGTTGATCGGCGTGCTGGTCTCGGTGATCGGCACGAAGTGGATCGAGACGCTGATGCCGCCCGTCGTCACGGGGGCGATCGTCTGCGTGATCGGGCTGAATCTCGCGCCGATCGCCGTGCACGGCGTCAGCGGCAGCAATTTCGATTCGTGGATGGCGCTCGTGACCGTGCTGTGCGTCGGCGCGGTGGCGGTGTTTGCGCGCGGCATGATGCAGCGCCTGCTGATCCTGATCGGCTTGCTGGTCGCGTATGCGATCTATGCAGTCGTCACGAACGGGATGGGCATGGGCAAACCGATCGACTTCGCGATCGTCGCGAATGCCGCCTGGTTCGGCTTGCCGCATTTCACCGCACCGGTTTTCAACGCGCAGGCGATGGCCTTGCTCGCGCCGATCGCGGTGATTCTCGTCGCGGAAAATCTCGGCCACATCAAGGCGGTCAGCGCGATGACCGGTCATAACCTCGACCGTTACGTCGGTCGCGCGTTTATCGGCGACGGGCTGGCTACCATCGTGTCGGGCTTTGCCGGCGGCACGGGCGTGACGACGTACGCGGAAAATATCGGCGTGATGGCCGTCACCAAAATCTACTCGACGCTGGTGTTCGTGATCGCCGCGGTGATCGCGCTGATTCTCGGCTTCTCGCCGAAGTTCGGCGCGGTGATCCAGACGATTCCGGGTCCGGTGCTGGGCGGCGTGTCGATCGTCGTGTTCGGGCTGATCGCAGTCACGGGCGCGCGCATCTGGGTCGTCAATAAGGTCGATTTCTCCGACAACCGCAACCTGATCGTCGCCGCCGTCACGCTGGTGCTCGGCGCGGGCGATTTCTCGCTGAAGCTCGGCGGTTTCGGTCTGGGCGGGATCGGTACGGCGACGTTCGGCGCGATCATTCTGTACGCGCTGTTGCGTCGCAAGCCGTCGCAGCCGTCGGCGGTCTGAGCGTCACGGCGACCTTGCGCGTGACGTGAGTCACGCAAATCGCGTCACGTCAATGAGGTCGCAAAAAAAGGGCGTTTCTCCGCGAGGAGAAACGCCCTTTTTGCATCTGGCGGATAGCACGTCGTCACACGTTAGACCGGCACGCTCAAGCGCGGCTTTTGCCGCGCGTCGTCAGTGCCGTTTCGGACAGATCGACTTCGCGCATCAGCTTGCTCAATGTCGTGTCGTTGATCTTCTGCGCGTGACGCAACGCGAGCAACGCGGTGCGCTCCGCGCGCATCGCCGCGAGCTTCATCTTGAACTCCAGCGCTTCGGCGCGTCGCGCTTCCTGTGCAGGTTCGGCGTCGTCGGTCAGCGTGGCGAGGCGGCGGCGATACAGATCCATCACGCGCGCGGTGACGTCGGCTGCATGCGCTTCGGCGGCTTCGTCGAGTTCTTCGGTGGCGGCCTGATGCACGTCGTCGATCGCGCGGATCGCGGCTTGCGCAGCGGCGCGCCGGGCAAGCCGTTCCTCGCGCGCGTGCGGATCGCGTCCGCGCAGACTGTCGCTGAGCAGCATCGGCAGCGCAATCACCGCGACGATCAACGACAGCAGAATCACGCCCGATGCGATGAAGATCGCCATATCGCGTCCACCGACGGCAACCGGCAACGACAGCACGCCGGCCAGCGTCACCGCGCCGCGCACGCCAGCGACGGTCGTGATCGACACCATCCGCACGCCGGGCACCGCATTCGATACGCCGTGCCTCGCCGCGCCGCGACTGGCGAACCAGCGCAGCAGCCAGACCCAGACGAAACGCATCGCATACAACGACGCGCCGACCGCCGCGATATAGCCGATCAGCAGCATCATCTGCGCGTCGCTGGTGTGATGCGCGTCGAGCAGTGCGCGGCCGAGGATATGCGGGAACTGGAAGCCGAGCAGGATAAACACCATCCCGTTGAAGACGAATTCGATCATCGTCCACGTACTCGCCGCACGCACCCGCGACGCCACCGGACCGGCGTGCGCGAGGCTCGTGTAGTTCATCATCATCCCGGCGCTGACGGCGGCCAGAATGCCCGAGCATTCGAAGTGTTCGGCGAACAGATACGCGGCGAACGGAATCAGCAAGGTCATCACGACGCCCGGCGCAGGGTCGCCTTCGCCGATCACATTGAGAAAGCGCGCCGACACGATGCTGAACACCCACGCGACCGCCGCGCCCATCGCGAGACCGCCGGCGGCGATGATCACGAAACTGATCGACGCGTCGCGCAGCGAGAACACGCCGGTCAACGCGGCGGCGATCGCGAACTTCAGCGCGACGAGGCCGGACGCGTCGTTCATC
The DNA here is from genome assembly GCF_028283785.1 of Paraburkholderia sp. GTDB lineage: Bacteria > Pseudomonadota > Gammaproteobacteria > Burkholderiales > Burkholderiaceae > Paraburkholderia. The sequence continues at coordinate 456,776 of NZ_JAPWKB010000012.1, forward strand.
AGCGCTTCGCCTTCGAGAATATGCATCAGGTTCGCGGGCAAACGGTTCTTACCCGCGATGCCCGACAGCGCGACCGCGTCCGTGGGCGACAGCACGGCGGCCAGCGCGAATGCGACCGGCAGCGGAATCGACGGCACCAGCCAGTGCACGAAATAGCCGACCGCTACCACCGTCATGAACACCAGGCCGAGCGCCAGCATCACGATCGCGCGACGCGCCATGAAGAACTCACGCTTCGGAATCCGCCAGCCGTCCGCGAACAGCAACGGCGGGATAAACAGCAGCATGAAGATATCGGGATCGAACGTGACGTGCAGACCGAGGCGCGGCCACGCGAGCAACGCGCCGCAGCCGATCTGGATCAGCGGCAACGGCAACGCGAACGGCAGCGCGCGGGTGGCGATGCCGGACACAGCGACCGCGAGCAACAGGATCAAAACGGTAAAAACAATTTCCATCAGACGATTTTTTTCTACGGGATAGAGGGGGATGACTGTGCAACCGGTGCACGCGATAACGCACGACGACGCGGCGCGATTCGGCGGCCGCAGACGCGGCGCGCGAGGGTGAAGCGAAGAAGAACCACGCCGAAGTTTAGCCCGACACGCGTTTGACCGTCGCGAAGCCCGCAATGGCCGATCTGATCGATGACGGCATCGAAACGGCGATGCGTCGCATCGACGCACCGCGCGACGACGGCGCGTTGCACCGTCGCAGTGCATCGCGCACCTGGACGCATCGCGCGAAAGTGCGCGCGGTGCAAGCTTCCATGCAAACTTCGGTTGTACGTGCGCTAACGTGCGCATGGACCTTGCTTATGCAGTATCGATGACGCAAATTTCGAGAATCGGTGCTGGAGCCGCTCCGTCGAGCGAGACCGCACCGGGCTCTCGCGTGAGAGGACTGCATGACCATTGCGCAACTAGAAAGGGCGACCGTGCCGCACGGATTCGAACTCAGCGTGACTTCGGGGTTGGAGCGGTTTTCCGTCCAGCATAACGAGCTGACGCTCACGAGCGTGTTCCAGCCGATCTTCAGCCTGTCGCACATGCGCGCGGTCGGGTATGAAGGTCTGCTGCGCGCGCACGACGCGCTCGACCGGCCAGTGTCGGCCGTGGACGTATTCGGCCAGGCGGCACGCCTGGGCGAGCTGCTTCAGGTGGATCGCCTCGCCCAGGCGCTTCACCTTGAGAACTTCAGGATGCTCGGTTCCGAGCGTGAATGGCTGTTTCTGAACGTGCATCCGGGCGCGCTGACCGATCCGTATCACGCGGCGGCGTTGCTCGCCAATCTGCGACGTCTCGACCTGCCGCCGCGCCGCATCGTGCTCGAAGTACTGGAACAGCGCGCGGAAGATCTTGAACGGCTCGCCGACGCCGTGCGGCAATTCCGCGAACGTGGCTTCCTGATCGCGCTCGACGATTTCGGCGCGGGACATTCGAACGTCGAACGGATCTGGCAGTTGAACCCGGATATCGTGAAACTCGACCGCATCATGCTGTCGCAAGCCGCGCATCGCGCCGATATGGCGACGATCCTGCCGGGACTCGTTTCGCTGCTGCACGAAGCGGGCAAGCTGGTACTGATCGAAGGCGTCGAAACCGAGCACGAAGCGCAGATGGCGCTCGCCTGCGACGCCGACTTCGTACAAGGCTTCTTCTTTGGACGGCCGCATCCGGGCGCGGCCGACAGCGTGCACGCGACCTGCGTAATCAGCGAAGTCACCGAGCGTTATCGCAACCAGACCGAGGCGCGCGAGCGGCGTCGAACCAGCCGTCTTGCGCCGTATGTGCGCGCATTCGAACGGGCCGCGGAACGGCTCGCCGCCGGTGAGCCGCTCGACGAAGTGTGCTGGAATTTCCTCGGTCTCGATCACGCTGCGCGCTGCTTTCTGCTGGACGCGCAAGGCAAGCAGGCCGGGCGCAACGTCGTGTTGCGCGCGGACCGTGCGGCGATCGAAACGCGCTATTTGCCGCTGGCCGACGCGCAGGGCGCGAACTGGTTGCGCCGCCCGTATTTTCGCGAGGCGATCAGCGCGCCCGAACGCGTGCACGTGACGCGGCCGTATCTGTCGATCAACGAGGCGATGCCGTGCGTGACCTTGTCGGTGGCGACGCGGGTGGGCGGGCAGACCTGCGTGCTGTGCGCCGATATCGACTGGGTCGACGAGGAGCGGGGCTGACGGGTTGCATCGGGCGGGCGCGTCTGCTCGCTCGCGCGTCGCAACGTGCCGCGACGCTTCTGGGATGATGTCGGTTTTCAATCGATGGAGCCGATGTGATGGCGTCGCACATTTCTTCTTCGTTACGTACTCCGGTATTGCTCGAGGTCATCGCCACGACCGTCGATGACGCGCGGCTGGCCGAGCGCGGCGGCGCGGACCGGATCGAACTGATTACCGCATTCGGCGAGGGCGGATTGACGCCGAGCGTCGGCTTGATCGAAGCCGTGGTGAATGCGGTGTCGATTCCCGTCAACGTGATGGTGCGCCCGCATAGCCGGTCCTTCGTGTACGGTCAGGATGACTACCGGGTGATGACCCGCGACGTTCACGCGGTTGTCGCGGCAGGCGCGAACGGCGTGGTGACGGGCATGCTGGACGCCGCCGGTGAAGTCGATGCCGAAGGCTTGCGTCGCCTGATCGATGCCGCCGAGGGACGCGACGTGACCTTTCATCGCGCGTTCGACGAGGCGGCGGATTTGCCGCGTGCGCTGGACGTGCTGATGTCGGTCGACGGCGTGTCGAGCGTGCTGACGTCCGGCGGCGCGTCGTCGGTGTTGATGGCGGTCGAGATGATGCGCACGCTCATGTCGCGCGCCGAAGGTTCCGGTGTGACGGTACTGGCCGGAGCCGGCTTGACCATCGATGCCGTCGGTGCATTCGTGGATGCGGCCGGCGTGCGGGCCGTGCATTTCGGGTCGGGCGTTCGGGGCGGCGCGGGCGCGGGCGTCGATGCCGACAAGGTCAAACTGGTGCGCGCGGCGCTGGATCTGCGAGGCCGTCACTGAGCGCGACCGTGCTTCAGGTTGCGCGTTGAATGTCGAATGTTGCATCTCGAAGGCGCGACGCCGGATTGCCCGGCGCCGCGCCTTCAACCTTCGGTCACATTACTTCACCACGACCACCGGAATGCCCTTCAGGCTGCCCGCACCTTTCATCTCTTCGAGCGCCCGTTCCACCGCGCGTCCGGTCGCGGCGTCGATACCGAGTCGCATGGCGATATCCCGTTCTCCCCGTTTGACGCCGGCCAGATTGGCGAGCTTCACGTGTCCGTAGCCGCGCACCTTCTGATGCAGTTCCGCGAGCTTCACCACATCGTCCAGCGTCGTGACAGACAGCCGCTTCAACGCCTGACCGAGCGTCGCCTCGTAGTCGTCCGCCAGTTGCCGCTCCATCCGGCGCTCGACGGTGCGGCCGAACGGATCGATCGCCGTGCCGCGCAATGAACGGCATTTCGCCATCACGCCCATCACCGGCCACATCCACTGGCCGAACGTCTTTTTGCGCGGCGACTGGCCGCTTTGCGCGCCGAGCAGCGTCGGCGGCGCGAGGTTGAACTTCACGCCGAAGTCCTTGCCGGCCACGCCTTCGAATTGCGCTTCCAGCGACGCGCGGAACGCCGGGTCGGCGTGCAGTCGCGCGACTTCGTATTCGTCCTTGACCGCCAGCAAGCGATAGAACGTGGTCGCTACCGCACGCGTCAACCGCTCGCCGGACGCGCTGTCGCCCGACACCGACCGCTCGGCCCGGCGCGCGCCGTCCACCAGCGCGCGAAAGCGCGTCACATACCGTTCGCCGCCGTAGGCCAGCAAGCGCGCCTCGCGATGCGCAATCAGTTCGTCCAGCGTCTGCACGACGGCGGTTTCCTTCGACGTCGCGCTATGACGCCCTTGCCACAACGCTTCGAGTGCAGCCGGATCGGCGGCGGCCAGGCGGCCCACCGAAAACGCCAGTTGATTCATCGGCACGGCGACATTGTTCAACTCGATCGCGCGCATCATCGCGCCGAACGAAACCGGCACCAGACCCAGTTGCCATGCATAACCGAGCATCAGGATGTTCGCGCCGATGGTGTCGCCGAGAAAACGCGTCGCCAGCGATTGCGCATCGCAGCGCGACATCCGCTCGTCGCCGGCGGCGTGGCGCATCTTGTCGAGCAATGCGTCCGCATGCAGCGTGGCGTCCGGGTTCTGCACGAAGCTCGCGTTCGGGATCGCGTGCGTGTTGACGACGATCCGCGTACGGCCATGCCGCACCGTCTGCAACGCGTCGGCGCTCGCGCCGACCACCATGTCGCAGGCCAGCACCACGTCGGCTTGCTGCGTGTCGATCCGCACCTGATTCAGCCATTCGTCACGTGCGGCGAATCGCACGAACGACAATACCGAGCCGCCTTTCTGCGCGAAGCCCATGAAGTCGAGCACCGACGCGCTCTTGCCTTCCAGATGCGCGGCCATGCTGATCAACGCGCCCACTGTCACGACGCCGGTGCCGCCCACGCCGGTCACGAGGATGTCGTACGGCGCGGCGTCGAGATGCGTGGACGGCTTTTGCAGCGCATCGACGCGTGCGGCCAGCGCGGCGACGTCGAATGCCGCGCCTGCGGCCTTCTTCAGCTTGCCGCCTTCGATCGTCACGAAGCTCGGGCAAAAGCCGTTCACGCACGAGTAATCCTTGTTGCACGACGATTGATCGATCCGGCGTTTGCGGCCGAGCGCCGTTTCAAGCGGTTCCACCGACAGGCAGTTCGACTGCACGCCGCAATCGCCGCAGCCTTCGCACACTTCCTCGTTGATGAACAGACGCTTGTCCGGGTCGGGAAACTCGCCTTTCTTGCGGCGGCGACGTTTTTCCGCCGCGCAGGTCTGGTCGTAAATCAGCACGGTGACACCGGCGGTGTCGCGCAAGTCGCGCTGCACCGCATCCATTTCGCTACGGTGATGGAACGTGGTGCCGGGCGGAAACAGCGTGTGATGACCGTCGTATTTTTCCGGCTCGTCGCTGACGACGACGAAGCGCGATACGCCTTCCGCTTCGACCTGACGCGCGATCTGCGGCACCGAAATGCTGCCGTCGACCGGTTGGCCGCCCGTCATCGCGACGGCGTCGTTGTACAGAATCTTGTAGGTGATGGTCGCCTTTGCCGCGACCGCCTGGCGAATCGCGAGGATGCCGGAGTGGAAGTACGTGCCGTCGCCGAGATTCTGGAACACGTGGCGCGTTTTCGTGAACATCGAGTGCGACGCCCAATCGACACCTTCGCCGCCCATCTGGATCAACCCGGTGGTGTCGCGCTCCATCCACGACGCCATGAAGTGACAGCCGATTCCCGCATGCGCGACCGAACCTTCCGGCACTTTCGTCGAGGTGTTGTGCGGGCAACCGGAGCAGAAATACGGCGTGCGTTTAACCGAATCCGCCGCGTTCGACAGAATTTGCGGCGCGACCAGATCGACCACGCGTTCGCTGCGATCGAGCGCGGGCTTGTGACGCGCGAGCCATGTGGCGAACACCGGCAAGATTCGCGACGGCCGCAACTCGCCCAGCGACGACAGCAGCAAGGTGCCGTCCTGCGCGTTCTTGCCGATCACGACCGGCCGCGCGCCGTCCTGGCGGTTGTACAGGTAGTCCTTGATCTGCTGCTCGATCACCGGACCTTTCTCTTCGATCACCAGCACTTCGCTCAAGCCCGATACGAACGCGTCGACACGCGTCATTTCGAGCGGGAACGACAGACCGACCTTGTAGATCCGCACGCCCGCCGCGTCGAGATCGGCGACGGTGAGATCGAGGCGGCGCAGCGCTTCCATCAGATCCAGATGCGCCTTGCCGCAGGTGACGATGCCCACGTTCGCGTGCGGGCTCGGCGCGATCCATTTGTCGATGCTGTTCACGCGCGCGAAGTGCCGCACGGCGTCGAGCTTGGCGTGCAGACGTTGCTCGATCGTGAGACTCGGCAGATCGGGCCACCGGTTGTGCAGACCGCCCGACGGCACGACGTAATCCTGCGGCGCGGTCCATTCGGTTTGCAGCGCGTCGAGATCGACGGTCGAACCGGATTCGACGGTTTCCGAAATCGCTTTGTAGCCGACCCACGCGCCCGAGAAACGCGACAGCGCCCAGCCGTACAGGCCGAATTCGAGCATGTCGGCGATATTCGACGGATTCACGACCGGCATATGCCAGGACATCAGCGCGAAGTCGCTTTGATGCGGCATCGACGACGATACGCAGCCGTGGTCGTCGCCGGCCACGACCAGCACGCCGCCATGTTCCGACGAACCGTACGCGTTGCCGTGCTTCAGCGCATCGCCCGCACGATCGACGCCGGGGCCTTTGCCGTACCACATCGCGAACACGCCATCGACGGTGCGCTCCGGATCGGATTCGACGCGTTGGGTGCCGAGCACGGCGGTGCCGCCGAGTTCTTCGTTGATCGCGGGCAGGAACCGGACGTCGTTCGCTTCGAGCAGCTTTTTCGCCTTCCACAATTGCTGATCGACCATGCCGAGCGGCGAGCCGCGATAGCCGCTGATGAAGCCCGCTGTGTTCAGCGCCCGTTTTTTGTCCGCAGCGCGCTGCATCAGGACGAGGCGCACCAGCGCCTGGGTACCGGTGAGGAAGATTCTTCCTCGGGTCGCGGTGAGGTTGTCCGTCAGCTTGTAGTCGGCCAGGGCCGGCGTGCCGTCGAGCGGATGGCGGGCTGTCATCGATGAGTCTCCGTTTTCTTATGTCTCGCTCACGTGTGGGGTCACGCGGTGCGGCGAGAGAAGACTCTATTTTTTAACGGCAATTGGAGTGGATTATTTCTATGTTGCCGGGATGTACGCCGCGCGTGAGTGCGCTTCAGCCCTTTTGCCGCGTTTTGAGGGAGAGTTTTCTGCGCCCAGGGTTGTTACTTAGGGTTTGGCGTGGTGGTTTTGACCCGACGAACCGGGGGGCGACGGCCTATGCAGAGGTTTGGGTTTCGCTGTGGCTGCGTGGCGGAAGCAAACCTTCCAATGGCGGCGCGGGGCGCGCGGGATCGAGCGGCACGACGTCGTCGAACGATGAGTAGTCGATGTGGCGCACGCCGTCTTCTTCGTGGATCAGATCGACGTACGCGTGCTGCCATCTGATGTCCGTCGATGGCCAGTCGTGGCGGGCTTGCATCGTCTGTGCGGTGGTTTCGTCGAAACCTTCGATAGTGATCATCAGCGACGCGTCGCGCGCGGCCAGGGTGTCGGCGGTCTCGCCGAACAATGGGCTGGCCTCGTCGATCACGTGCATCAGGTTCCAGCCGAGCAGAAACGCGGGATGCTGCTCGCGCACGAGCGGCAGATCGTGAATCTTCAATAACGAATACCCTTCGGGCGAGGTTTCGATCCGCATCATCCGCATTTTGGCGTGCGCTTCGGCGATCACGTTCTGGCGCGCGTTCGCGGCGCGAACCATCAAGGTCATCCTGCCTTCCAGCGGACGGACGATCGCATAGCGCGCGAACATGATCTTCGCGCGTGGCCGCGAGAAGCGCGTGAAGATCAAACCGGTTGCCAGCGCGAGGCCCGACATGCCGACGAAAATCTCCAGCGTTGCGATGGCGTGCGCGTAGACGGTGCGTGGATGCATGTCGCCGTAACCGACGGTCGCCAGCGTTTCCACGCTGAAGAAAAACGCGCCGAGAAATCCGGGCGGCGCCTGGTTCGCGATCGATCTGTCGCCCAGCTGGAACAGGCACGCGAAGCACATGTTCAGCAGGAAAAACAGCACGGCGAGCGCGCCGAAAAAGGTCGGCCAGCGAATCACCAGCGCGCGGTGATAGAGGTCGTGCCAGAAGGGAACCGGAATGCCGTGCGCGATCACCATCCGCGACCCGATCATCACCGGCCGTCCCGGCCAGCGATAACGCTTCGATGATCCTGACGCGCGGCCGTCATGCGGAGAGTGATCGGACTCGGGGAGATTCATCGCGTGCTTTCGTCTGGCTGTCGGTTGCGTGAGTGAGCCGTCCGTACGACGACGGGCGCGCCAAGCCTAGCATGCACGCCGGCTCACCGCGCCGCTGGCGTGCAAGCCGCAAAACGCCTCTTTTGCGTCAGCGCAAACGCGTGACATGCAGGTGACGAGAGCGCGATCCGGGCACGGCAATGCAGGCCGCGAGGGTCAGGATTGGAAGCGGCAAACGCGTTGGCAAATTAGCCTTCGAAAAACGCTTCGGCGAACGCGTCGGTCAGCGTGCGGCAACACGCAGGGCTGACGTCATGGAAATGTGCGCGGCTTGGGAATGCCCGCGCCATGATCGATGTCGGAGACCGCGCGCAGATGGGCGGCTTCGATCGCTTCGCCTGCACCGTCGTAACCGGTGTCGCCACCGATCGTCGTCCATGACTGGACTGCGTGATCGCGATGACGGATTTCGTATTCGGCGTCCCAGCGCGCGCCCTGGAGTTCGAGCGGTCGAACGTGGATTTCGTAGACGCCGTAGAGGAAGAGTTGCTCGGCCATCGTAACCTCCAGCCGGTCAGGTTCAGGAGAGGCGCGACGCGAAAGGCCGCACCGGTTCGCTACAGTTCGATCTTGCCGAGAATGCGGTGCGCCAGCGCCTTCGCTTCTTCCAGCGCTTCTTCGGGTGTGGACGAGGTGGCGTCGACGTCGTAGTCGGTACGTTCGGGTGAATCGCCTTCGTCGCGGACCAGCAATACGTGGCCCTGAAACTGTTGCCCGGCTTCGACCGGATGCACACTGGCGGTGGCCGTGTACAAACCCTTCGTGTAGGTGACGTCGTCCATGATGGCGCTCTCCCGCGAGGTGAATGACCATCCTAGCACGGCGTCCGAAGGCTTTCAGGCGCCGTGTGCAAACTGCGGAAAGCGGCCGCAACCACGCCGCGAGATCGAAAAAAAGGCCCGCGAGCGCGGGCCTTGTCGGGTGGTCGCGATGCGCTCAGCCGAGCAATGCGACCACTTCGTCGAGCGTCGGCGAATGCGCGCCCGCGTGGCCGCACGCGGCGGCGCCCGCGGCGAGCGCGAACTCCAGATGTTCGGGCCACGTGCGTTGCGGCGCGGTCATCTGGCTGAACAGAAATCCGCCGATCGATGCATCGCCCGCACCGACGGTATCGACCACCTGAACGCGCGGCGGTCGCGCTTCGATCACGGTGTCGCCATCGATCAGCGTTGCGGTGTCCGGTCCGCGCGTGACCAGCACTTTCGCAGCCGGATTCATCGCGCGCAATTGCGCCAGCGACGCGGTTTCGTCGTCGGTGCCGAAGAGTTGTCGCAAGTCTTCGTCGGAGACCTTGATCAGATCGGCGAGCGCGGCCATCTTGCGCAACGTCGGCGCGTAGCCGTGCGCCATCAGATTCCGGTAATTCGGATCGAAACTGATCTTCACGCCGCGCGCGCGCAGCGTCGCGGCGAGTGCTGCCAGCGTGTCGCCGAGCGGCTGACGCACGAGGCTGATACAGCCGAAGTGCGCCCACTTCACGTGACTCATCCAGCCTTCGGGCAGCCGGGCCGGGTCGAATGCGAGATCGGCGCTGTTGTCGCCCATGAAGAAATACGCAGGCGGATGCGTCTGATGAACGATCGCCAGCAGCGGCGCACGCTCGACACGCTGCATGAAGCGCATGTCGAGACCGGCGGCGATGCTCGCGTTCCACAGTTCGTCGGAGAAATTGTCGGTGCCGAGCGAACCGGCGCACGCGGTCGGCAAGCCGAGCCGCGCGACCGCGCGCGCGACGTTCCAGCCTGCGCCGCCGGGCTTCGATACCCATTGCGAATCGCCGGTGCGCACGAGGTCGGTCAGGATGTCGCCCGCCGATACGAAGTGAGGCAGTTCAGCGTGTGAAGTCGTCATCGCGTTCACCGTTTATTGGGTCGAGTCGTTTGCTGTGTCGTCAGCCGGAAGGGCGTGCGCGAGCACTTCGTAGCACGCGCCCATCGTGTGATAGTCGGTCTTGCCCGCCGGGCTTTTTTCGTCGCTGTACTTGCGGTTGTCGCAGGTGAGGATGCGATACCACGCGCCGTACTGGTGATCGACGAAATGCGACCAGCTATAGCGCCATAGCTCGTCGTACCAGTCCCAGAAACGTTCGTTGCCGGTGCGCTTGCCGAGCAGCGCGGCGGTCGCGAAGGTTTCCGCCTGGACCCAGAAGTATTTGTCGTGATCGCAAACGGTGCCGTCCGGGCCGAAGCCGTAATACAGCCCGCCGTGATCGTCGTCCCATGCGCGCGTCATCGCGGCGTCGAACAGTTCGATCGCGCGCGGCAACAGCCACGGCAACGGACGATGCCGCTCCAGAATCAGCAGCAGCTTCGCCCATTCGGTCTGGTGACCCGGCTGGAAACCCCACGGACGGAAGATGTTCGAACTGTCTTCCTCGTTGTAATGCCAGTCCACCGACCAGTCCGCGTGGAAGTGTTCCCACACCAGACCTTGCGACAGTTTTGCCTGACGCAGCGTGATGTTCGACGCGACCCGTTCCGCGCGATCCAGATACACCAGATGGCCGGTCGCTTCATGCGCGGCGAGCAGCGCTTCGGTGGTGTGCATGTTCGCGTTCTGGCCGCGATACGAACTGACGTGCCACGCGGCCGTCGCTTCGTCGGCGTAGAGACCGGCGGCCGCGTCCCAGAATCGGTGTTCCATCAGTTCGAAGGTCGCGGCGATCATCGGCCGGGCTTCTTCGATGCCCGCCATCAACGCGTGCGAATACGCGAGCAGCACGAACGCGAGGCCGTAGCAATGGCGCGTGGCGTCGAGCACGCGCTTGCGGCCGTCGCGCCATTCGAGTTCCCAGTCGTAGCCTTCGTGCTGCGAATCCCAGTGCGCGTCGCGCAGGAAGCGCAGGCCGTGGCGTGCGTATTCGAGATGTTGCGGATCGCCGGATTCGCGATACGCCATCGCGTAATTGAATACGAAGCGGCAGCTGCTGACGAGGTGACGCGTGGTGTGATCGTAGATCGAACCGTCGTCGCGGAAAAAGTGGAAGAAGCCGCCGCTCGTGTCGAGCACGTTGGGCGCGTAGAAGCGCAGCGTGTCCTGAATGTGCGACCGCAGGAATTCGCGGCTGCGGAAGCTGGCGACGGCGGGCACGGCGTGCGTGCCGACGGCGGGCGCGGCTTTCGGCTTCGACGGCGCGGACTGTGTGTTGGGCGTAGCGGATGGGCTCATGATTTTTTCACCGAGGTGCTGGCGCGGGCAATCAGATGGACGGGCACACGGACTTCGAGTTCGGCGGGCGATTCTTCGAGCAGCAGTTCGACGCCGCGCCGGCCGAGCGCTTCCTTGTCGACGGCGATCGTCGACAGCGGCGGCGTGGCGTGGGCAGCGGCGGGAATATCGTCGAAACCGATGATCGCGATGTCCTCCGGAACGCGCAAGCCGCGCGCGAGGCAGACGCGCAGCGCGGCGAGCGCAGCGGCGTCGTTGTAGGCAAAAACCGCGTCGGGATGCGGACCCGGCGCATCGAGCAACCGATGCATCGCATGTGCGGCGGCGGCATCGGCGGGCATCGCGGCGTCGAGCGTCACTTCGAGCGACGGATCGAACAGCAAGCCCGCTTCGAAGAACGCACGACGATAACCGAGCGCGCGCTGCGCAATGCTGAAGTGCGCCAGTGACCCGCCGATGAACGCGACGCGCTTGCGATCCTGCGCGAACAGATGCTGCATCGCGAGCGCGGCGCCGGCGGCATTGTCCAGATTCACCGACCGCAAGCCGGGCGACCACAGATCGATCAGCACCAGCGGACGCTGCATCGCGACGAGCGTGGCGAGCGTTTCCGGCTCGACGAATCCGGCGATCGCGACGGCGTCGGGCGCATGCAGGCGCATCTGCTGGATCACGTCTTCGGTCGGTCCGGCGGTCAGCACGGATGGCACGATGCCGCGTTCGCGGCACGCATCTTCGACGCCGTGCAACACATGCGAAAAGAACGGGCTGACCGCGAAGTTGTTGTGCTGACGATGCAGCAGGAACGTCAGACGACGGATACGCGGACGCAATTGCGCGGCGTCATAGCCGAGCTGCCGGGCCGTTTCGACGACGCGCAGACGGGTGGCGTCGGACAGGCCGGGCTGATTTTTCAGCGCCCGCGAAACGGTGCCGATCGACACGCTGGCGGCGCGCGCAATGTCGCGGATGGTGGTGGCCATCGAAGGGCGTTGGGGTCGTAATGGAGTGTCGGGATTGTATAGTAAAACATCCCGAAAAACGCCCGCCAGCGGCCCCAGCGCACCCGGAAAAACCCTTATATCAAGGGCTGTTGGTGACCTAATCCAGTGTTTAGTAAAACATCTAAACAAGCCGGATTTCCGTGGTCAGGTCGCGCCGCTTCGGGGCGCGTCGTGCTCACGTGTGGGCGAGGTGCGATGCGTCGGTGTGGCCGCGCAGCAAGCGGTCGCTCTCGTCCACGTCGATCAGCGCGAAGCCGGACGCTTCCTGCTTCGCGCGACGCTTCGCAATCGCCGCCACCGACGCAATCTCCTCGCTGGTGTGGGTCGGCGGGCCGCCGTCGGGTTGCACGCGCACGCAGCCGATCGCCATCGTCACGAAACCGAAAAAGGTCGGATTGCCGCGCCGGTCTTCACCGTGGATACCGCCCGCGAGCCGGTCCTCCGGCGCGTAAAAACGTTGTGCGCCTTCGTTGAACAGGTGAATGGCGCGTTGCACGCGTTCGAGCCAGTCGTCGCTCTGGAACAGGATCAGGAAATCGTCGCCGCCCACATGGCCGAGGAAGTCGCGGGTCGGATCGCACACGTCGGCGAGCACGGCAGCCGCGAACTTCAGCACTTCGTCGCCTTGCCAGTAACCGTATTGATCGTTGAACGGCTTGAAGTGGTTCAGGTCCACGTAGCTCGCGTAGAACACGGCGTCGTGACCGAGCAGCCGCGTGATGTGCGAGCTGATCGGAATATTGCCGGGCAGGAAGGTCAGCGGATTCGCATAGCGCGCGGCTTCGATCCGGACTTCGGTGACGGCGCGCACCAGGCTCTCGCCGGTGCCGAGGCCCGCGTACTTGCCTTCGTCGGTGATGACGAAGCCGTCGGCGAGATAGCGCTGGTCGTCGCTGGCGAGCAGCTTCGCCATCTGTTCGACCGTCATCGATTTTTCGATCACGACCGGCGACGCGTTCGCAAATTGCAGGCACGGCCGCTTGCCGAACAGTTCGCGGTGATACGGCAGCGCGTAGCGGTCCATGAAGCTGCGCCGGTTGATCAACGCGACCGGCGCATCGCGTTCCACCACGGCGACCGCGTGCAGATCGGGCAGCCGGTTGAAGAGGGCGAGCACATCGTTATTGGTGGCCTGGCGCGGCAGCGCGGGCGCGTGGACCAGCATTTTCGCGGATGCCATGCCGCCCGAAGGCGATGCGCCGACTGTGCGCGTGGCTTCCGGAAACACGGCGATATGGCCGGCGCGCAGCGCTTCGCGTGCGTCGTCGGTGACCTGACGCAGCGGTTGCGCGTGCGGTCGTCCGAAGAAATACCCTTGACCGCAGCCGATCCCCATATCGCGCACGACGATCAGATCCACTTCGTTTTCGATCCCTTCCGCGACCAGTTGCGCGCCGCTGGCATTTGCGAAATGCTGCATCGCGCGCACGGCCTCGAACTTCAGCGGGTCGCTGGCGATGTCGTGGATAAAGAAGCGGTCGATCTTCACGACGTCCGGCTGCAGGCGCACCCACAGATTCATGCTGGCGTTCGCGGTGCCGTAATCGTCGAGCGCGAACATCGCGCCGGCTGCGCGCAGCGCCGCGATCACCGGCAAAAAGCTGGCGATGTCGGCGATCGCGCTTTGCTCGGTCAACTCGACCACGAGGCGGCCCGGCTCGAACGCGCGGTTGCGCAACAGCGCGAGCGTGTCGTCCGACGCGTCGGCGATCTGGCGCATCGCGCCTGCGCTGAAGTTGAGGAACAGCTTGCCGTCGTAACCCATCCGCGCGAACGCGTCGATGCAGACTTTCGCGGCCGCGCGTTCCAGCTCGATCGACGCGCCTTCGGCGTTGGCCTGCGCGAACAGCGCGAGCGGCGATTCGAGCGGCGTGCCCGCCGGTCCACGGATCAGGCCTTCATAACCGAGAATCGCGCCGTCGTCGAAGTTCACGATTGGCTGGAACACTGCGGACAATTCGCTCCGCGCGATCAGGTCGGCGATGCGAGGTGCAGTCAATCGAACAGGCGTGATAAAGGGCATAGCGTTGGGCCGTAGCGGTGGACCTACGGTTTATCGGCTATCCGGGCTTCGCGTTAAGTGAATTTTTAATGAATCGTTGCACTGAAATGGTGCTAATCGGCGTGCTGTGCGACGCGCCTTATGACTTCCGGCCGAGGCGACACCGTCGGCGTTTCCGCGTGAAATAACAAAAAAGCCGCCGGGCTGAACCGGCGGCTTTCATGGGTCACGTTTAACGGAGGCGTTTTATGCGTGTGTCGTATGAATCGGGGTGTCGGCGCATCGGCGGGGTGAGCGCCGCGTGCGCGCTGTCAGTGACGCGCGGGAGCGGGCGTGCTGCGTTCGCGCGAGGCGGCGCGGGTCTCCGCGCTCATGTCGCGCGCGCCCCAGCGTTGGGCCAGCGCCGCGCAGACCATCAACTGGATCTGATGGAACAACATCAGCGGCAACACCACCGCGCCGACCGTTTGCGACGCGAAGATCACCTTCGCCATCGGCACGCCGGCCGCGAGACTCTTCTTCGAGCCGCAGAAAATGATGGTGATCTGATCCGCGCGGCTGAAGCCGAGCCGCTTGCTGACGAAGATCGTCAGACCGAGCGCCAGCGCCAGCAGCACGATATTGATCACCACCAGCCCGCCCAGTGCGGCGAGCGGAATGTGATGCCACAGGCCTTCGTTGACGGCTTCGCTGAACGCGCCGTACACCACGAACAGGATCGAGCCTTGATCGACGTACTTCAGCACCGCGCGATTGCGCTCGATCCATTTGCCGATCAGCGGCCGCAGCAACTGGCCGGCCACGAACGGCACCAGCAGTTGCAGCACGATATTGCCGACGGTGTGCCACGCGGAACCGCCGCTGCCGGCCGCCTGGCTCGTCACGACGACGCTCACCAGCGCGGGCGTGATGAAGATGCCGAGCAGGCTCGACGCCGACGCGCTACAGACGGCGGCGGGCACGTTGCCCTTGGCGATCGACGTAAACGCGATGGACGATTGAACCGTGGAAGGCAGCGTGCAGAGGAAGAGGATGCCGGTGTAGAGCGCGGGCGTGACCAGTGGCGACAGGAGCGGCTTGAGCGCAAGCCCAAGCAGCGGAAACAGCGCGAACGTGCTGAGCAGGACGACGATATGCAGACGCCAGTGCGTCGCGCCCGCCACGATCGCTTCGCGTGACAGCTTGGCGCCGTGCAGGAAGAACAGCAGTCCGACCGCGAAATTGGTCAGCCAGTTGAACCCGACCGCCGCTTGCCCATGAACCGGGACGAGACTGGCGAAGATCACGGTGCCGACGAGGCAGAACGTGAAGTTGTCGGGAAGGTATTTAGGGCGGGCCATTTCAGAAGTCTCGTTACACGGAACCATGCACAGCATGCAGTAAGCGCGCCAGCTTGGGGTCGGCACTGCAAAGGGAACGGCTATTGTCCCCAGGAAGCGATTGAAAATGCAAATTCATTTACCGAATTGATTCATGCAATCAACGCATTAAGCGTGCTCCGCGCGGCGTCGTCGTTGCATTGTTTAAAACGCAGTTTGCGAATATTTATCAGCGTCGCAGGCGCATCCAAAGGGCGTTTAAAAAGAACGCAAAAAGCGGAAAAAGCCCGAAGTAACATAGTGTTACAAGCACATTGTAGGGCTAACACTTTTTGGCTCGACACCCTTTCGAGGCGCCCATAAATTACTGCCAAAGGCCGTTGGGACGCCATCGCCGCGATTGGTTTCGCGACGTACCGGCATTCCAGCACAAGCTTCGCCGAGCTCGAACGGCAAGCTTCAGGCGCGACTTCGGGCGGGTGATCGAACGGTGGAAGCAGGGTTGGCGAAAACGAGGCTCTGGATGCTCGGTGCGGTGATGACCGCACTGTGTTCGCTCGTCTACGCTCATGGTGTGCCATCGTTTGTCGCACATGCACAACAATCCGGCTTTTTCCGCATCGGCGGCGACGCGCACCAGCCGCGCTTCGAATCGCATCGGGTGGACGGCGTCGGGCGAAACGGCGGCGCGACCGTTCAAACGACGCGTGCGAACGGAATCGGTCACGGCGAGCGCAATGCTCGCGTGAATGGCGGCGGCGGAAACGGAAACGGAAAGGCAAACGGTGCAGGTGGCCCCGACCGGCAGGTGCGCGGCGATTATCCGTATCCGGGCATGTATAGCGTGGGTATCAAGCAGGTCAGCGCCGAGACGCGCAGCGTGCCGCGTCCGCCGGAAAATCCGAATATGGTCCGCGCCGGCTCGATCCGCGCCGACGTCGCGCGCTATAACGAAGAACGCTCGGTGCCGCGCAACCTCGCGCGTCCGCCTGGCGATATGTCCCGGCCGCCGGAGCCGTCGCCCTATCGCAACTAGGTTTGCCGTCTGTCTCCCCGCTGCTTCATCGAGTGCGTTGATTTCATTTACGGCGTCGAAGCCTCCGCGCATTTGACGACGCTTGCGCGTTCGCTCAAGCCGTTCGCGATTCCCCCTTCCCCTGCTGCTATTCATCGGCGCTACCCGGATTAATCGCGGTAGCGCCATTCAGCCTGCGTTTTTTCGTCGTGATTACCGGTTCAATTCGCGGTTTTTCAATGCGTCGCGCATTCCCGACATGCTGAATCCGGTATTCGACGCAATTCGGCCGCACTTGATCGTCACTAATGTGATGTATGCGCGCCACACATTTTTGAAAAGACTCGTCAGACAAGGGCTCGCCGTCGTCCAATTTTGGGCATGCTTCCGCGCCGCGTCATCCAGTGGCGGTTTTCACCGTTGTTCGAGGCGACCGTGCCCGGCAATGCGGCCCTGAGCGGCGCAGTACGTGATTTGCTGCGTTGCGGCAGGCCGACTCGGACGTGGCGGCGGGAAGCACGGGAGGCGATCGAGCGGTCGCGGTTATCAGGTTGATCGCCGATGAAACTAATCAGACAGATATACCGGCAATAACCGCAGATATTTTTGTCCATAAAAATGGTCCGCAAAGATGGTCTCCGCCCAGAGATTGGCTCGCCGATCGAAGCAACACAAAAACGAATCGCGGGCCCCCCGCCGCACAGCCATACCCCTTTGACAAAGACTGGAGAACCCATGAAAACAAGCATCAGCCGTGCGCTGAAGACCACCCTCAAAGCAAGCGTGATCGCCGGCCTGATGGCAGGCGCATCGGCAGCATTCGCGCAATCGAGCGTACAGCTGTACGGTCAGGTCGACGAATGGATCGGCGCGCAAAAGCTGCCGGGCGGCCATACGGCGACGGTCGTGTCGGGCGGCGGTATGTCCACGTCCTACTGGGGTTTGAAGGGCTCGGAAGATCTTGGCGGCGGCTACAAGGCGATCTTCGCGCTGGAAGGGTTCTTCCTCGCGCAGAACGGTCAGTACGGCCGCTTCACCGGCGACACGATGTTCTCGCGGAACGCGTATGTCGGTATGGAGTCGCCGTACGGTACGGTCACGGCCGGCCGTCTGACGACCGAACTGTTCGTGTCGACGATTCTGTTCAACCCGTTCTCGGATTCGTACGAGTTCTCGCCGATGATCTGGCAAACGTACCTGGGCTTCGGTACGTTCCCGTCGTACAGCACGGACCAGGGCGTGACCGGCGACTCCGGCTGGAGCAACGCGATCCAGTACTCGTCGCCGAACTTCAACGGCCTGAGCGCGAGCGGCATGTACGCGCTCGGCAACACGACGCAAAACGGCGCGAAGAAGTGGTCCGGCCAGGTGCTGTACTTCCACGGCCCGTTCGCGGCGACGGCGGTGTATCAGTACGTGAACTTCAACAACACGCCGAGCGACCTGAGCAGCCTCGCGCTGTCGGGCATGCCGGGTCTGAAGAGCCAGAGCGTCGCGCAAGTGGGCGTGTCGTACGATCTGAAGTACGTGAAGATGTTCGCGCAGTACATGTACACGTACAACAACCAGGACATCACCAGCTGGCACGTGAACACGGGACAAGGCGGCGTGACGGTGCCGGTCGGCCCGGGTTCGGTGATGGCGTCGTACGCGTACTCGCGTGACGGCGGCGGCTACAACCAGACCCGTTCGACCGCGGCAGTCGGCTACGACTACCCGCTGTCGAAGCGCACGGACGTCTACGCCGCGTACATGTACGACCACATCAGCAACCAGTCGAGCGGCAACACGTACGGCGTCGGTTTGCGCGCGAAGTTCTAAGCGCACCGCGCCTGGCGCTCGATGCGCCTTGTACAGAAAGCGCCCGCGGCAACGCGGGCGCTTTTTTATTGGGCGCCCGATGGGCGAGCGCGCGGGTCCATGCACGCCGGATGCGTCGTTTGCACCCGTCCTGTTGATAAAAGCCGCAAAATAGCGCTCATTGATTCTTGGTGAGCGCGAACGGTATGGACACCCTCGTCAGCATGAAAGTGTTTCGTCACGTCGTCGAAGCGGGCAGCTTCGTCGGCGCGGCGGACCGGATGGAAATGTCGGCGGCAATGGCGAGCAAGCATGTGATGCATCTCGAACAGCAACTCGGCGCGCGTCTGTTGAACCGGACCACACGTCGGGTCGCCCCGACTGAAGCCGGTCGGGAATACTACGAGCGCGTCAGTCAGGTGCTGTCGGAGCTTGAAGAAGCAGGGCAGGCGGTCGGTGCGGCGAGCATCGTGCCGCAAGGTCGGTTGCGGGTGTCGTCGTTGTCGGCGTTCGGGCTGAGTCACGTGATGAGCGCCGTCGCCGATTACGCCGCGCAATATCCGCAAGTCACCGTCGAAATGACGCTGTCGGACCGGCTGGTGGATCTGATCGACGAAGGTTTCGACGTGGCGATCCGCGCGTCGCCGTCGGGGCTGAAGTCGTCGTCGCTGATTGCGCGGCAGATTGCGACCGCGCATCTGGTGTTGTGCGCGTCGCCGGATTATCTGCATCGGCGCGGCACGCCGAAAACGCTCGCCGATCTCGCCCGTCACAATTTTCTGCAATACGCGGGCGTCGGACCGCCCGAACTCGCGCCGTCAGCCGCCAATGCCGGTAACGCGGACGGCGCGACTGCCGCGCCGCGCGTGAAGCTGTCGGGCAATCTGATCGTGAATCATCTGGAGGCGCAACGCGTGCTGGTGTTGCAGGGCGCGGGAATCGCGCAACTCGGCACCGAGGTGATCGGCGCGGATCTGGCCGAAGGGCGCGTCGTGCCGATCATGCTCGACGAAGTGCCGCCGCGCGAGCTACCTATTCATCTGGTTTACGCGAGCCGCCGTCATTTGTCCGCGAAAGTGCGGTCGTTCGTTGATTTTCTGGCGCTGCGGTTCAGCAGCGAGACCTTGTGGCCGTCGCTGAAGCAGATCGAGGCGATGGCGGTGCGGTGACATGCGCGTAATGCACGCATCGTGTGCACGTGAAGCAGTGGCCGGGCGAAAGGCGCGTGCACATGGATTGGGGAAGCTCGGCAAACCCGCGTATACGTGAGACAGCGCAATTGCCGGATCCCGTGTGCACGTGGCTCTGCCGCTTTACGCCAACCCGCGTGCACACGACTTCGTTCACCACCGCCAACCCGTGTGCACGTGGAACCAACTAGCGCTCCAGCAGCATGTGCACACAAGAAATCCCGTAGCGCGAACCGGGTGTATCAGCGCCCGATTCCCAGACGCGCCTTCGCCGCGTCGTATTCGCCCTTCAGACGCTCGACCAGTTCGGCCACGCTCGGCACGTCGTCCATCAGGCCGACGCCCTGGCCCGCGCCCCAGATATCTTTCCACGCCTTCGCCTTGTCGCCGCCGAAGTTCATCGCGGTCTTGTCGGATTCGGGCAGCGCGTCCGGATCGAGCCCGGCATTCAGGATGCTCTCGCGGATGTAGTTGCCGTGCACGCCAGTGAACAGGTTCGTGTAGATGATGTCGGCCGCGCTCGAATTGACGATCGAGGTCTTGTAGCTGTCCACCGCGTGCGCTTCTTTCGTCGCGATAAAGCGCGTGCCCATGTACGCGAGGTCAGCGCCCATGGCTTGCGCGGCGAGGATCGAGCCGCCGTTGGCGATCGCGCCGGACAGCACGATCGGGCCGTCGAACATCTTCCGCACTTCGCCGACCAGCGCGAACGGCGAAATCGTGCCCGCGTGGCCGCCCGCGCCCGCCGCAACCAGGATCAGCCCGTCCACGCCCGCTTCCAGCGCCTTCTGCGCGTGGCGGAGATTGATCACGTCGTGCAATACGATGCCGCCGTAGCTGTGCACCGCATCGACGATCTCGCGGGCAGGCGCGCGCAGGCTCGTGATGAAGATCGGCACCTTGTGTTCGACGCACACGCGGACGTCGTGTTCGAGTCGCGCATTCGACTGATGGACGATCTGGTTGACGGCGATCGGCCCGATGATCGCATCCGGATTCGTCGCCTTGTGCTCGGCCAGCGACGTCTGAATCTGCGTCAGCCATTCGTCGAGCAATTCGGCCGGGCGCGCGTTGAGCGCCGGAAACGACCCGACGATCCCGGCCTTGCACTGCGCGAGCACGAGCTCCGGATAGCTGACGATGAACATCGGCGATGAGATGACGGGAAGCGCGAGGTGCTGCAGGACGGCGGGCAATGCCATGATGCGTGTCTCCTGATCGGGCCGGCCGGACGGTTCTGGGCGCCCGGCAAAGTGTGGAAGGCGTGCGTGAAATCAGTGAAGCGAGTGTACCGGCACGCGCCAGGCGGCGCGCGGCCGCGTCTCGCATCCATCGTGACGGACGATGCCGAGTTAAAGCACGGTCGTTCGATTATAGGCGAAGCATGAAACGATCGGCGGCACGCTCGGTGCTAAGGGTTCGAATGAGTGTTCAGTTTCTACGGTTGCGTGGTCCAACTCACGCGTGCGGACTGCGCGCCCTTCTACAATGCGGTGACTGAGCAGACAACGAGACGAGAGAAGCCGACATGCCATTCGAGGACTTCACACCCTTTCACGTCGTCGCGGGCGACGTCGATATTTTCGGGGTCAAGGGCGGGGCGGGGCCGCCGCTTCTGCTGCTGCACGGTCATCCGCAGACGCATCTGATCTGGCAGCGATGCGCGACCGAACTCGCCGCGCATTTCACCGTGATCGCCACCGACCTGCGCGGCTATGGCGCATCCGGCAAACCGCTCAGCGACGAACATCACACGCCGTATTCGAAACGTGCGATGGCCGCCGATCAGGTCGCGGTGATGCGCGAACTCGGCTACGAGCGGTTTCTCGTCTGCGCGCACGATCGCGGCGCGCGGGTCGCGCACCGGATGGCGCTCGACCATCCGGACGCCGTCGAACGTCTGATGCTGCTCGACATCGCGCCGACGCTGGCGATGTACGACGCCACCGACCGCGATTTCGCCACCCGCTACTTCCACTGGTTCTTCCTGATCCAGCCCGAGCCGTTGCCCGAAACCTTGATCGAAGCGAATCCCGACGCGTATATCGCCGGAGTGATGGGCAGCCGGTACGCCGGCCTCGCGCCGTTCGCGCCGGAATCGCTAGCGGCGTACCGCAATGCGCTGAGTCAGCCGGGCGCGGTGCATGCGATGTGCGAGGACTATCGCGCGTCGGCGTCAATCGATCTGGAGCACGATCGCGAGGATGTCGAACGCGGTCATAAGATCGGTTGTCCGGTGCGCGTGCTGTGGGGCGAGCACGGCACCATCGAAGCGTGTTTCGATCCGCTCGCGTTGTGGAAAGAGGTCGCGCGCGACGTCAGCGGGCGCAGCGTGCCGTGCGGCCATTACATCCCGGAAGAAGCACCGGCCGAACTCGTCGCCGAAATGCTGTCGTTCTTCGAAGCCGTCGAGCTTTGAACCCATGACGCTCGACGCCGTGAGCCCACGGCGTCGCGTCAGTCCAACGGCGGCAACCTGCGCGCAACCGGCGTCGATTTGACGATGGCCGTGCTGGTTTCCGCGCGCTCGGTCACTTTCGACAAAATTTCGTCGAGCTGTTCGATCGAATGCAGATAGAGCCGGCAGATAAAGCAATCGTCGCCCGTCACCTTGTCGCATTCGACGAACTGCGGAATCCGCCGGATCACTTCCTCCACCAGATGCAACTGCCCCGGCAGCGGCTTCACGCGCACGATGGCCTGAAGCGTATAGCCCAGCGCGCGCGGATCGATCGCGACGGTAAAGCGCTCGATCACGCGTTGCGCTTCGAGCCGGCGCAAGCGTTCCGCCGTGCTCGGCGCGGACAACCCCACCCGTTTCGCCAGTTCACTGACCGGCTGGCGCGCGTCGTCGGCGAGCGCGGCGATCAGCGCACGGTCGGTGTCATCGAGCGCGACCACGGCAGGCGGCGTGACAGGACTTAAGCGTTTCATCGTATCGACCTTCGTTTGGCAGGCGATTTTACGCTATCACCTTGGTTTCGCCATGTATCGGACGACGCGATTTAAATACACTTGAGGTTTGAAAAGCAGCGAAAGACTCGCGAGTGGAGATCGAAACATGGCTACATCGGAAGTGCGGCGCGGCGCGGCGGAAATGACGGCGGCGATGCTGATGTCGGGGACGATCGGATGGCTGGTCGTCTCGTCGCAGCAATCGTCGGAGAACGTGGTGTTTCTGCGTTGTGTGTTCGGCGGCGGCACGCTCGCGCTGGTCTGCGCGGCGCTCGGTCTGTTCCGGCGCGCGCTGTTTTCGTGGCGAATGATCGGACTGGCGACGCTCGGCGGCGCGGCGATCGTCGCGAACTGGGTGCTGCTGTTCGCGTCGTATTCGCGCGCGTCGATTTCGATGGCGACCGCCGTGTACAACACGCAGCCGTTCATGCTGGTCGCGCTCGGCGCGATCGTGTTTCGCGAGCGGATCACCGCGTCGATCGTCGCGTGGTTGGTGGTCGCATTCGTCGGACTGGTGTTTGTCGTGAAGGTCGAGCCTGCGGTGCTCGCGGTGCCGGGGCAATATCTGCAAGGCGTCGCGCTGGCGGTCGGCGCGGCCGCGATGTACGCGGTGTCGTCGATCATCACCAAGCATCTGAAGGGCACACCGCCGCATTTGCTGGCGCTGCTTCAGGTCGGGCTCGGCGTGGTGTTGCTCGCACCGTTCGTGCACTGGAATGCGTTGCCGGATTCGCCTGCGCATTGGGCGGAAGTCGTGACGCTCGGCGTGGTGAATACCGGCGTGATGTATGTGCTGCTGTATGGCGCAATCCAGAAGCTGCCCACCGCAATGACCGGCGCGTTGTCGTTCATCTATCCGGTGGTGGCGATCATCGTGGACCGGGTCGCATTCGGGCAGAAGCTCGCGTGGATTCAGGTGCTCGGCGCGATGCTGATTCTGCTCGCGGCGGCAGGCGTGAATCTGGGTTGGCGTGTCGTGCCGGGCAAGCGCTTACGATCCGTTTAAACGTCGTAATAATGATGAATGCGGCGTTGAAAGCCGACGTCAAACTTCTGTAGGGAAATCACCGATGCTTGCCGGCGTTCGCGTGCGTATGATCGTTTGTGACGAATGATCACGTCATCAGTTGTTCCGCCGCTCGCCCTTCAAAAGGTGAGCGGTTTTCTTTTGTGCGACCGATTCCCGCGATGCGTCGATGTTCGTATGCGATTTATTCCGCGCGAGCGGACAGCGTGACGCCGTCGAACGTCAGCGCACCCTTGCTTCCCGATAATCCTTCCAGCGTCTCGCGCAACAACGCGACCCATACGCCGCGCGGCGCCAGCATGCTGGCGGCGGCGCGCATCGCTTGTGCGCTGTCGACCAGTTCGAGCAACGCGTCGAACGACATCGTCCGGACGTCGAGCAGCTTGAACACGATCAACACCTTCAGCGCGTTTCTCGCATTGCGCGTCGGATCGGCGCGCAGCCACGCGAGCCGTGAATTCGCGCGTTCGAGCGCGGCGTCGATGTCGTCGAACGGCGCACCGTGACCCGGGATCACGACGCGCACATCGCGGCTGGCAATCGTGTCGAGCACCGCCTGCTGTTCCGCGAAACCGCTGTCGCCGTCCAGTTCCGGAAAGATCACGCCGAAGCCGTTTTGCCATAGTGCGTCTGCGCTGATCAGCACGCGTTCTTCCGCGCAATACAGCATCAGCGAATGCGGATCGTGACCGGGCGCGCCGATCGCTTCCCAATCCAGCGCGCCGAGTCGCAGATGCATGCCGGGCCTGAGCGTCCCGGTAAAGTCGAAGCGGGCGCACTGCTGACCGGTTGCGCGAAACGACAGACGCGTTTCGTCCCACCCGCCGACGGCATCGGCTTCCGAATCCGGAATCAGCGTGCCGCACGACGGCCACGCGGATTGCAGCTGCGCATTGCCGCCGCAATGGTCCGAATGAAGATGCGTGTTGACGATCAGATCGAGCGAGCGCTCACCGAGCGCGCTTTCAACCAGCGCGACGGTTTGCGCGGCGTGGGTCGCGTAACCCGTATCCACCAGCGCGGCGCACGCCTCGTCGATCAGCAATACGTTATTCGACGACAACCAGCCGCGTTCGAACACCTGGATCGACGCGGGCAAGTCGATCATTCGACGTTCACCAGCTTGCCGCCCTTCGGCATCACCAGCACCGTGGCGGAACCGAGCACGACCGTTTGTCCGCGCTGGTTCATGATGCTGCCGTCGAGTTGCACCAGATCGCCATTCAGACTCGGCTTCCAGTACGCCTCGCGGATATGCCAGGTCATCGTCAGCGTGTCGCCGGAATGCGCGGCCTTCTTCAGCTTCATGTCGAATTCGAGGCCGAGCGGTTGCGCGAACTGCGAAAAATGCGACGCGAGCAGCGCCATGAAATGCGCGGTCGGTTGCGTGCCGGATGCGATCAGTCCGCCGAACCGGCTTTGCGCCGCGTAGTCGTCGTCGTGATGCAGCGGGTTATCGTCTTTGACGAACGACGCGAAAGTCTTGATCGACTCCGACGTGAGCGCGAGTGTTGCACCGAAGTTTTCGCCAATCGTGACGATGCGGGGTGCGGCGTTCATGGTGTTATGCGATCCGTTTCAGCTTGAGGTTGTGTTTCGGGTTGTGCTTCGGGTTGTACGCCGGGTGCTGCCGCGCCCGCCGTGACCTGCTTCGCCGTCATGTCGGCGGCGACGCTCGCGTGACGCGCTTCGAGTGCGCCCCACAGCGCCAGCTTGGTCGCGTCGTCGTATTTCGACCAGCCGCGAATCTCGTCGATGGTGCGCAGACAGCCGCCGCACCAGCCTTTCGCGCGATCCATCTTGCAGATGTTGATGCACGGCGACGGCACCGTCGTGACGTTGCCGGCCGCGCCCGATTCCGTGCCGGCCGTTGCCTGGACGCTCATACGGACTCGCGCAATGCGACATCGACAACCGGCGCGCCGGTCAGCGACGCAAGTTCTTGCGGCGTCAGATTGAACACGGCGTGCGGATGACCGGCTGCGGCCCACAGGCTGTCGAGTTCGAACAGATCGGCGTCGATCAGCGTGACGGGACGCGTCGCGTGACCGATCGGGCAGACGCCGCCGATCGCATAGCCGGTCATTTCGCGGACGAACTTCGCGTCCGCACGACCGATCTCACCGACGTGCGCCGCGACTTTGGTTTCATCGACGCGATTCGCGCCGCTCGCGACGACCAGAATCGGCGCGTCGTCCTTGCGGCGACGGAACAGGATCGACTTGGCGATCTGCGCGACCGCGCAGCCGAGTCCGGCCGCGGCTTCGGCCGACGTCTTGCCGGTTTCCGGCAGCATCACTACGTTGCCCGCGTGGCCGCGTTCGCGCAGCAGCAACGCGACGCGACGCGCCGAATCGGGCAATGCGTCGAGATCGGTGGGAGAGGGAGAAACGTGGTCCGTCATGTATGGGCTGATCCGTAGCGGGTTAGGGGTGCAAGTGAGTCGGTCGATGCGGTTCGCGAGCGCAGCATCATGCGCAGGCCGCATCATTGCGCGTTTTCGCGAACAGCGCTTTCCCGGCGCGCGACACGTTCGGCTTGCCCGTCGCGTTCGAAATGAAATCGCCGATCGCGACGACTTCCGCGAGGTCGATGCCGGTTTCGATATCGAGGCCGTGCATCAGGTACAGCACGTCTTCGGTCGCGACATTGCCTGTTGCGCCTTTCGCATACGGACAACCGCCGAGTCCCGCCACCGACGCATGAAAAATCTCGATGCCTTCGAGCAGCGCTGCATAAATGTTGGCCAGCGCTTGCCCGTACGTGTCGTGAAAATGACCGGACAGATGCTCGCGCGGAAACACATCGCTGACTGCCTGAAAGATTTCGCGCGTGCGCTTCGGCGTGCCGACGCCGATCGTATCGGCAATATCGATATCATCGCAGCCGAGCGCCGAGAAGCGCTGCACGACGTCGATCACCGATTCGATCGGCACGTCGCCCTGATACGGGCAACCGAGCGCGCACGACACGCTGCCGCGAATGCGCAGGCCCGCGTCTTTGGCCGCTTTCACGACCGGCGCGAATCGCTCGATGCTTTCCGCGATGCTGCAATTGATGTTCTTCTGCGAGAACGCTTCGCTGGCCGCACCGAAGATCACGATTTCGTCGGCTTTGGCCGCGAGCGCGCCTTCGAAGCCGCGCATGTTCGGCGTCAACACCGAGTAGATCGTGCCCGGCCGTCGCTCGATGCCCGCCATCACGTCGGCGCCGTCGGCCATCTGCGGCACCCATTTCGGCGACACGAACGACGCGGCCTCGACGTTGCGGATACCCGCTGCGGCGAGCCGGTTCACGAGGTCGATCTTGATCGCGGTCGGCACGAAATTCTTTTCGTTTTGCAAACCGTCGCGCGGACCGACTTCGACAATCTTGACTGCTTTGGGAATGGCCATATTCGTCTCCTGCCGCGTTGGCGCGGCGACTTCGCCTCGCTCAATAACCGCGTGTCGGATCGACGACACCGCTGAGCGGCTCGCCTCGCGACAACGCGTCGATCTTGCGCGCGATCTGTTGAACGGCTTGCGCACGCAGGGTTCGCGCCGAACTGTGCGGCGTGACCGTGATGTGCGGGTGTTGCCAGAACGGATGCGTTGCGGGCAGCGGCTCCTGATGGAATACATCGAGTGTCGCGGCGGCCAGCTGACCGCTCGCCAGCGCATCGAGCAGATCCTGTTCGACCAGATGCGCACCGCGCGCGACGTTGATCAGATACGCGCCGTTCGCGAGCGCCGAGAAGGTCTGCGCATTCAGCACGCCGCGCGTGTCGGGCGTATGCGGCAACAGGTTCACCAGCACCTTGACGCCGTCGAGGAACGCGTTGAATTGCGCTTCGCCATGGAACGTCTCGATGCCTTCGATCTCGCGTGCGCTGCGGCTGAAACCGCGCACCGGCATGCCGAACTGCGCCAGCGCTTTCGCGACCTGCGCGCCGAGCACGCCCATGCCGAGCACACCGACGGTGAACGTCGCGCTCGGCCACGCATCGACGACTTGCCAGCGGCTTTCTGTCTGCTGCGCGTCATATCGATCGAAACGACGCATATAGCGCAGTACCGCATACGTCACGTATTCGATCATCTGCGCGCCCATGCCGCTGTCTTCGAGGCGCACCAGTTGCGCGTGGCGCGGTAGCGTGCCCGGATGCGCGCGTTCCAGCGCGAGGATCGCATCGACGCCCGCACCGAGATTGAACACCGCGCGCAGATCGTCGCGACCGGCGAATACGTCCGGCACCGGTTGCCAGACGATCGCGATATCGGCGTGCGCGGTGTCGCCCGGATGCCACTCGCGGAATTGCGCGTCGGGCAGTGCGTTCGACAGATCGCGCAGGTAATCGGCGGCGTCGTCTTGCGGTGAGTAAAAGAGGATTTTCATCGGCGCTTCGGATGGAGGGGCAAACGGCTCACTTCGCGAACAACTGGCCGATATCGCCGAAAGCCTTGAACTCCAGCGCGTTGCCGCACGGGTCGAGGAAGAACATGGTGGCCTGTTCGCCCACTTCGCCCTTGAAGCGGATATGCGGCTCGATGATGAAATCCGTGTCGGCCGCTTTCAGCCTGTCGGCGAGCGTGTGCCAGTCGTCCATCGTCAGCACGACGCCGAAGTGACGCACCGGCACCGCGTCGCCGTCCACCGCATTGGTTTTCGCGCGACCGGTTTCTTCCGGCGCCAGATGCGCGACCAGTTGATGACCGAAGAAATCGAAATCGACCCATTCCGGCGAGCTTCGGCCTTCCGGGCAACCGAGCAGGCCGCCGTAGAAGCGACGCGCGTTGTCGAGGCTCGTGACCGGAAACGCCAGATGGAACGGCTGGATCGTTCGGGACGGGGTCTGATTGGGCGACGCGTGCTGCATAGGGCCTCCTCATTGTCGGGATGGCCTTCATTTTACGTTTTCGACGTGGATTGCGCGCGACGGGTCATAAATCGGCGCATGTCGGCGGTGGCAGGGCGGATTGGGCGAGTTCGGGCGGCTCGCGTGCACACGCGTCCGCGTCGCGAGGATATGCAAAGCATAAAAACTTGGTTCGATTCTTCAGAATGGCGCATGAGAATGGGTTTCCCCGGAATCCGTCAGCGAGAATCCCATGTTCACTTGCAGCAATTCGGTGTGGCCGCCGCGGCTCGTGACCGTGCCCGGTCTGCACGGCAGCGAAGGCGCGCATTGGCAGACGTGGCTCGAACGGCAGTTCGCGCGGTCGCTGCGCGTCGAGCAGGCCGATTGGGATGCCCCCGATCTCG
This sequence comes from Paraburkholderia sp., assembly GCF_028283785.1. GTDB lineage: Bacteria > Pseudomonadota > Gammaproteobacteria > Burkholderiales > Burkholderiaceae > Paraburkholderia. Next base: position 485,487 of record NZ_JAPWKB010000012.1, read on the forward strand.
CCGTGTGGTCGCAAGCCGTGCGCGATCTGCTCGATCGCGAGCGTGGGCCGTTCGTGCTGGCCGCGCATAGTTTCGGATGTCTCGCGGCCGCGCACGCGTTGCAGAACGGCGCGTATGCGTCGGACGTGGTCGGCGTGCTGTTCGTCGCGCCGGCGAGCCCGCAGAAGTTCGCGTTCGCGGGCGCGTTCGAAGCGAAGCGCGTCGGCGTACCGTCGATCCTGGTCGGCAGCGAAACGGATCCGTGGATGTCCGCCGATGGCGCGCGCGATCTCGCGCAACGACTGGGCAGCGCGTTCGTCAATTACGGCGACGCCGGACATATCAACACGGCGGCGGGTTACGGACCGTGGCCGCGCGCGCGGCACTTCGTCGATACGCTGATTCATTGCGCAGCGCCGCTGCGGTTTCACGATGACGCCACGCTCGACGCGGTCGCGCACGTGACGGCCTGATCGCCGCTGATGTCGATGGGGCGACGATGGCGTCACGCTTTCATATCGAAAGCGATCCGATAGAATCCCCGCAACATCCACTCATCTGACGGGGACATCATGGCAGGCAAAGGACATACGACGCGCTGGCTCGCGGGCGGACTGACGGCATTGGCGCTCGGCTTGAGCGGCGTGCCGCTCGCGCACGCGGACACGTCGTTGCTGAACGTGTCGTACGACGTGACGCGCGAACTCTACAAGGACATCAACACGGCCTTCGTCGCGGATTACAAGAAGAAGACCGGCGAGACGATCACGATCAAGCAGTCGCACGGCGCATCGAGCGCGCAGGCGTTGTCGGTCACGCAGGGCTTGCAGGCCGACGTGGTGACGATGAACCAGCCGAACGATATCGACCTGCTCGCCGAGCGCGGTCAACTGGTGCCCGCCAACTGGCGCACGCGTCTGCCGGACGACAGCGCACCGTACACGACGACGATGGTCTTCCTCGTGCGCAAGGGTAATCCGAAGCACATTCAGGATTGGGACGATCTCGCGAAGCCGGGCATGCAGGTGGTGATCGCGAATCCGAAGACGTCGGGAAATGGCCGCTATGCGTATCTGGCGGCGTGGGGCTACCGCAAGCAGCACGGCGGCACCGACGCGCAGGCGATGGATTTCGAGAAAGCCATTTTCAAGAACGTGCCGGTGCTCGATGCGGGCGGCCGGGGCGCGACGACGACCTTTACACAGCGCGGTATCGGCGATGTGCTGGTGACGTTCGAGAACGAGGTGTCGTTGATCGATTCGGGCGTGGGCGGCGGCGGTTTCGACGCGGTGTATCCGTCCGTGAGTTTGCTGGCTGCGCCGCCGGTGACGATTGTGGATAAGGTTGTGGATAAGCGCGGTACAAGAAAGCAGGCGCAGGCTTATCTGGACTTCCTGTACTCGCCGGAAGGGCAGGAGATCATTGCGCAGCATCATTTGCGGCCCCGTGACAAAACGGTGCTGGCGAAGCATGCAGCGGAGTTCAAGCCGATCAAGACATTCACGGTCGAGCAGATGTTCGGCGGCTGGCAGAAGGCGCAACAGACGCACTTTTCCGATGGCGGTACGTTCGATCAGGTGGTGGTCGGACGGGAGTGACGTAGCGGCAAACTGAGACGCACGGTCAAGCGGGCGAATCGTTCGTCGATAAGATTGCACGCTAAGTCATCGCGGATCGCGGCCACCCGGTCGCAGTCCGCCCGACTGTCCGGCGCGCGCACGGGGTGAGGGCCAACCTGCCGCGTGAGTTTGTGACTCCGCATCGCGAGGCGCCATGCTTCGCATCGCGATCCGCATTCATGCCTACGCAGTTCATGCTGCCCGATTCAGATCACGCGTACTCAGATAAGCGGATCCGGAATCGCGGGAATATCCCGCCGTGCATGGCGAACGCCGGACGTTTCACATGGTTTCAGCAGCAAACAATCGCTACGGGAACGCAAAAAAGAAAACGGGTCGGCGGCGCGTGTGCCGCGGCCCGTTTATAACAATCGGGCTCGACGCCAAACCTATTGCGTCACCGTTTCGGTTCTGGCCTGTCGGGCCTGTCTAGTCACCCCTCGCTTCTTCTTCTTCTTCTTCCGTAATCCGCGTGCGTCGTCGACGACGATGCTGAACATTTCCGCTTCGATTTGCGCGGACGCCTGATATTCGTCGGCGAGTCGTGCGAGCAGTTGCGCGAGTTTGTGCTGCGCGTCTGTGGCTTCGGGATTCAGCGTCACCGCCGATTGCAGCGTTTGTGCAAGCGCCGACAGATCGCCGAGTTGCGACGCATAGCGGAAGCCTGCGTCAACGGCAGCAAGCGAGATACGTTCGAATTGAGCGACGCTGGGCGTGAGGGACGGTTGATTCATGGCGCGATTTCCTGTCGATGCGTGAAATCGCCCGGACACTCGCTGGCGAGAGGGTGAGCGGGCACATGGCAAGGTTGGAAGACCGGGACAGTAACAAACCGGCGAGCTTTTCAGCTCCCTCGCCAAGGCCCGCCCATTGAGACTGGACGTGCAAAGGCTAGCGCACTGCCTGCTTGCGCAGGCGCGTGCGGTTACTGTCAACTCAGGCTTCCAAACCTGTCCGTCGTTGTCTTGACGGCCTGTTCAGTATAGAGAAACGCGCACGCACAACAACTCGTCCGAACGGCATAGGACGGTGGCGCACGGGGTCGCGCGCGCTTAACGAATCCAGCTTTGCGTCAGCGGGATCATAAGCGTTCCGGAGTAACGTGGAAAAGTGTTTCGGCGCGGGGGGGAACTGCCGCGTATCGAACGCATACGCAGATCGCCGGGAGTAGGTCGATGCGTTGACTGGCGCCGCGAGCACTCGCGGCGCGTCGTCAGATGGGTTGTCGATCGTGACTACCCGAGATCCAGCTTTGCGGAATGGGCGCATGCAAACTGATTGGGCGCGGAAGTCCCGCAACGATCCCGCGCGATCGGGCCTCGGCGATGCGCTGTGCACACGCGGCATCGTCGGTTGCGAAGTGGGTGATGTCTCTCAGCACGCACTGACCCAGCAGCTTTGCGTCGTCTTTAACCGCATCCCGTTCCTCGCCACGTTGCCTTGCGGCGTGCATGGCCGCGAACACTTTGGCGGTCGCGATGGCCTCGTCGAATTGAAAGGCGTGACGATAAAGTTAGACAGCCCGAGATCGCGCACGCGCTGTCGCTTCGCTCAGCTCACCGATATCGATATCGAGCTTGGCGTGGACGGAGACTGCTCAGACAAATCCAAAACTGTCGAGCAGCACGGATGTCAATCTGACATGCCTCGGAGATGGCGCACCCATCCGGCCGGATCATCGACGTCTTTCCATGCCTGCTCGCCGTTTGCCGTGAGCCGCTCGAAAGCCGCAGGATCAAAACGCGGCGCGTAGGCGAGGATTCCACGGGTTCACCGGTATCGATATCGAGCTTGGCGTGGATGTGAAGAAGGACTTCGTCGTCGAGATTGTCCCTCTCTCCGCGGATATAGTGTTCCACGTTCACGAGTTGTGGCGAGTGATCGTGACTGATTGCATGACCCGGGAAGGTGTCGTTCGGCGGGAGGGTGGTGTGGTTCGTATTCATCTGGATTCCTTGCTGTCGTCGTCAGTGACGGGAAGCCCATTTTCCGGCGAACGGCGTACGAAAACCACTCGGTCCAACATCATAGGACGAAGCCAGCAGGCGAAAACGGTTGCACGAAAGATAAACGCCGCCGCGTGCGATCGCGAGCAACGTGAAAAAACGTGTCCAACCCGTCCGCCTCCATTCGCCGCGCTGCACACACCCCGAAAAAACAAAAAGACCGCAAGCGCCGTCACCGGCACTTACGGTCTTTCAGCACGACCGCCTTACACAGCGGCAGCGATTTCGCTTAATTCGTCGCGTGTCCGTCGCAGCCCTTCGAGCACTCGGCTTTGTCGCTTGCCATCTGATTCGCGGCCTCGGCCTTGATGCCCAGACGCGACAGCAGCTTGCGGTCCGCTTCGGCCTGCGGATTGCTCGTCGTCAGCAATTGATCGCCGTAGAAAATCGAGTTCGCGCCCGCGAGGAAACACAGCGCCTGCAACGCCTCGTCCATCTGCTCACGGCCCGCCGACAGACGCACCATCGCCGTCGGCATCGCGATGCGCGCCACCGCAATGGTTCGCACGAACTCGAACGGATCGATGGCTTCGGTGCCCGACAGCGGCGTGCCTTCGACCTGCACGAGATTGTTGATCGGCACCGATTCCGGATACGGGTCCATATTCGCCAGCTGCGAAATCAGTCCCGCACGCTCGCGACGCGATTCGCCCAGACCGACGATCCCGCCGCAACACACGTTGATCCCGGCATCGCGCACACGCTCCAGCGTATCGAGACGATCCTGATACGTGCGCGTCGAAATGATCTGGCCGTAAAACTCCGGCGACGTATCCAGATTGTGGTTGTAGTAATCGAGCCCGGCATCGCGCAACGCCTGCGCCTGATGCGTCTCCAGCATGCCCAGCGTCACGCAGGTTTCGAGGCCCATCGCCTTCACGCCGCGAATCATGTCCTTGATCGGTTCGAGGTGACGATCTTTCGGATTGCGCCACGCCGCGCCCATGCAGAAGCGCGTCGCGCCGTTCTCTTTCGCGACCTTCGCCGCGGCCAGCACTTCATCCACCGGCATCAGTTTATCTGCGGCCAGACCGGTATCGTGATGAACCGATTGCGGGCAGTACGCGCAATCCTCCTCGCAGCCACCGGTCTTGATCGACAGCAGCGTCGACAGTTGCACCGTATTCGCATCGAAATGCTCGCGGTGCGTCTGCTGCGCACGGAACATCAGGTCGTTGAACGGCAGTTCGTACAGCGCGACGACGTCCGCGACACGCCAGCGTGCAACGGGAACCGCGGGCGCGGCTGCGGCGTGATCGGTGACGGCGGAAGCGGTTTGAAGTTGGGTCATGTAACGATCCTCATCAAGAAGAGAGTGAGTTCATTGCGATGCGCGCAGCGCATGCATGAGCAAAGGCATGTTCAGTTGATCCGCCGCCACGTCGGGCGAGGCGGGGCTCAGATGCGGGACGATTCCGAGCAGCGGCGCATCGTATCGACTGGCGAAGCGCGCACGGATCGTTGCGATATTTTCGTCGGGGAAACTCATGTCCGGATCGACGCGATTCGCGACCCAGCCGACCAGTTGCAGTCCGCGCGCGACGATCGCTTCGGCGGTCAGCAATGCGTGGCTGATACAGCCCAGCCGCATGCCGACGACCAGCACCACCGGCAGGTTCAGCGCGACCGCGAGATCGGCGGTGTCGTGCGTGTCGGTGAGCGGTACGCAAAAAGCCACCGACGCCTTCCACCACCACGACGTCCGCGCACTGCATCGCTTGCGCGTGACACTCGACGATCGGCGCGATCTCCAGTTCGACGTTTTCGAGCGCGGCGGCGATATGTGGCGCGGCGGCTTCGTTCAACAGATACGGCGTGCGCATCGCCGCCAGCAGCACGACGCTCGACGCCGCATCGAGCACGTCGGTGTCTTCGTTGCGCGTGACGCCTTCGGCCTCATACGTGCCGGCCGCGATCGGCTTCATCGCGGCCGCGCGCAGTCCTTCGCGCGCGAAGCCGCGCAGCAGCGCCGCGCTGACGAGCGTCTTGCCGATCTCGGTATCGGTGCCGGTGACGAACAGCGATAGCGGCGCGCTCATTGCGTACCACCGGCGCATGCGCGCAAACCGGCTTCGAGCCGATCCAGATCGTCGTGCGAATGGGCGGCGGACAAGGACACGCGCAGCCGCGACGTGCCGACCGGAACGGTCGGCGGACGGATCGCGGGAACCCACAGGCCCGCGCGATCCAGCGCGCCGGCCATGTCGAGCGCCGCGTCGTTCGCACCGATGATCAGCGGCTGCACGGCGGTATGGGAATCGACCGGAATCCACGGCGTCGCCTTGAGCATCGCGCGCGTGCGTTCGATCAACGCGCGCAGATGCGTGCGACGCGCCTCGCCTTCATCGCCGCCGATGATTTTCAGGCTCGCGGACACGGCGTACGCGGCAGCGGGCGTCGAAGCCGTCGTGAAAATATACGGACGGGCGCGCTGCACGAGCCATTCGATCACCGTTGCATGCGCGACGACGAACGCGCCCGACACGCCTGCGGCCTTGCCGAGCGTGCCGATCGAAATCAGGTTGGGCGAACGCAGCGCGGCTTGCGCAATCGCGCCGCGACCTTGCGGGCCGAGCACGCCGAAACCATGCGCATCGTCGAGCACGAGCCAGGCGCTGTGCCGTTCCGCAAGCGCGAGCAGGGCCGCGAGCGGCGCGACGTCGCCGTCCATGCTGAACACGGTATCCGAGACGATCAGCTTCACGTCTGCATCCGACGCGTCGAGCATCGCGCTCAATGCGTCGGTGTCGCCGTGCGGATAGATCTGCACGTCGGCGCGCGACAGACGCGCGCCGTCGATCAGCGACGCGTGATTCAGCGCGTCGGAAAACAGCGTGTTGCGCAGGCGCAGCCTTCGCAGGCCTCGCCGCTGGCCCAGGCTTCGGCGACGATCGCGCAAGCCGAGAAGGACCTGCGCACGATCGACCACACGCTCGACACTCGCGTCGATGCCGCCGATCGTGCCACCCTGCGCGCCACCGCCGTCGCCGCGCAGCAAGGGTTGAGCACGGCTGAAGGCCAGCTCTCCGACCAGCTCGCGCTGCTCGACGACCGCATCACCGGACTCGGCCCCGTCACCGCCGGGGTGGTGGAAGCACCCGACATTCAGCGTGAGCGCCAGCGCCTGGCCCACAACCGCTCGGCGATCGACGCCGCGGTCAAGCGCGCGCGGCTTTCGGGGTCGAGGCGCAGCAGCTGATCGACGAGATCGACCGCAGCAAGGCGCAGCAGCTGAACGAGACGCTGTCGACCCTGCGTCGAATTCCCCCTTGCGCCCACGTTCTGGAGCGAACTGCTCGAATCGCTGCCGCGCGATCTGCGCCGGGTCGGCCTGTTCGCGGCCAAGGAGGCGAGCAATGTACAGGCGCGCAGGCGCTGGCGGCTACTCGCCAGTGGCAGGCGTTCCTCGGGCTCGCCTTCGCGCTCGCCCTGATGTTTCCGGTGCGCGTCGCCTGCCGCCAGCTCGGGCAGAGCTACCTCGTCGGCAGCGCGCCGGGGCACCGCATCCGCCGTTCGCTGTTCAAGGCCTTGCTGGAAGGTGCTGATCGGCACCCTCGTCCCGGCGCTCGCGGCTTACAGCCTGGTCCAGGGCTTGCGCTGGGCGAACCTGTTCCCGGCCAACTGGGACGACCTGTTCGACGGTTTCGTCGCCGCCAGCGGGTTCTCCGCGTTCACCGCCTCGCTGGCGGGCGCGGTCCTCATGCGCAAGCTGCCGTCGTGGCGAGTCGCCCCGATTTCCGACGATACCGCCAACCAGTTGCGCCCGCTGACGTGGGTGCTGGCGATGATCGCCTTCGCCAGCGGCCTGATCGACGCGTTCAACCGCACGATCGGCGCGAGCCGCACCGCGACCACCGGCTGGCAGATGATCGAGGCGCTGGTCCACCTGCTGTGGATCGCCGTCGCGCTGAGCGCGCTGGGCCGCCTGCGCGCCCGCCGGGTCGAGGCCGAGGAAGCCGAAGGCATCGCGCCGGGCGCGGGGATCGCGGCTATGACGCTGGTCGCCTGGGCGCTCGTCATCGCCGCACTGATCGCGTTGGCGGCGGGCTACGTGGCGCTCAGCCTGTTCGTTGCGCGCGTCATCATCTGGGCCGCCGTGCTCGGCGCCGCGCTCTACCTGCTGCTGGGCACCGCGGACGACGCCGCGATGCTGCTGTTCAACCGCGACAGCCGGTTGGGCGTGACGCTCACCCGCTCGATCGGCGTGCGCGGCAGCGTGGTGGACCAGCTCGGCGTGCTCGTCTCCGCGATCGCCCGCGTGATCCTCGTGCTGATCGCGTTCGGGCTGCTGATGTCGCCGTTCGGTGGCGGCGACGGGCTGACCAGCATCTTCGGACGCCTGGGTACCCTAAGTCAGGGCTTCGAAGTGGGCGGCATCGCGATCTCGCCGGGCGCGGTGATCCGCGCCGTGGTGGTCTTCGCGCTGGGCCTGGCGATCGTCCGCGCATTCATGGGCTGGCTGGAAAAGCGCTACCTTCCCGCCACCGACCTCGACGGTTCGGCGCGCAATTCGGCCAGCCTCGTCGCCCGCTACGTCGGCATCGCGCTCGTCATCATCTGGGCGCTCGCCTCGCTCGGCATCGGCATCGAGCGGATCGCACTGCTGCTGTCGGCCTTGTCGGTCGGCATCGGCTTCGGCCTTCAGGCGATCACCCAGAACTTCGTGTCAGGCCTGATCCTGCTGGCCGAGCGCCCGATCAAGATCGGCGACTGGGTGCGCGTCGGCACCGACGAGGGCGACGTCAAGCGGATCAGCGTGCGGTCGACCGAGATCACCTTGTCCGATCACTCGACGCTGATCGTGCCCAACTCCGAACTCATCACCAAGACGGTGCTCAACAAGACGCTGTCGAGCCCGCTCGGCCGCATCCAGCTCCAGTTCTCGGTGCCGCTCGACACGCCCGTCGACACCGTGCGGCAGATCGTGCTGGGCATCTTCGCCGCCGAGGCCGCCGTGCTCGACGAACCCGCGCCCAGCGCCTTCATCGATTCGATCGCGCTGGACCGCATCGCCTTCAACTGCTTCGCCCACGTCGCCTCCCCGCGCGACGTGTACCGCACGCGCAGCAACGTGCTGATGGCGCTGCTACGCACGTTCGCGGCGCAAGGCATCGACATCGGCACCCTGCCGCAGAAGCTGGAACTGCATACGAGTGATCCGTTGCCGGAAGCAAAAGCGCCTCCGGTCAGCGACTAAGCGCTCAAACCTCGAGAAATTCGAGGATGTTGCCTGCACCATCGCGGATGAACAGGCCGCGACCGAAGCGTTCGCCCACTTCGAGCACCAGCTCGATCCCCCGCGCGATCAGGTCGGCGCGGAAGGCGTCGTAATCCGCCACGGTGAACGCCGCGTGCTTGTTGCCCAAAGTCTTGAGGTCGGCGCGCGGATCGAGGCGGTCGGCGGGCATCGGCAGCGGGTCGGCGACCTCGAACAATTCTATGCGTAGGCCGTCGCGTTCGAGGAACAGCGCCTTGGTGCCGCCCGGAATCGGGAAGCGCCGTTCCACGCGAAAGCCCAGCACATCCTCGTACCAGCGCGCGGCGCCCTCGATGTCCGCCACCGACATCGCCGCGTGGTGGAAACCGAAGCGCGCCATCAGCGCGCGATCAGCGCCAGCGCCGCCTCGGCGTCGATCACGTCGCCGATCTTGGCCTGGATGTCGAACAGGTTGCTTTCGTGCGGGCCCGGCGCGCGGTCGGCGCAGGCGTCCGCCACGACCAGCGGCACGAAGCCGTTGCACAGCGCGTCGAGCGCGGTCGCGCGCACGCAGCCCGAGGTCGAATAGCCGCCGATCAGCAGCGTATCGATTCCCTCGGCCACCAGCATCGAGGCCAGCGCGGTGCCGAAGAAGGCGGAGGGATAGAACTTGGTGAGCACCCGGTCGCCCGGCTGCGGCGTCAGGCTTTCGGGGAAAGCGCCCAGCGGCGAGCCGGCCATGAAGTTCTTGAGGCCCGGCACCTTGCGGAAGAACATGCCGCCTTCGCTGCCGTCGCGGTATTCCACGTTCGTCAGGATCACCGGGATGCCCGCCGCGCGCGCCGCCGCGGCAAGCCGTACCGCCTGCTCCAGCGCCGCCTCGCCCTGCGCGTAAAGCGGCGACGCGGGGTCGAGATAGGCCATGACCATGTCGATCAGCACCAGCGCCGGCTTCTTGCCCGGCTCCAGCCCGCCGCCGAACCCGGCGCTGGCGTAGTCGGTGTTCAGATCGGTCTGTTCAGCAGCCATATTTCGCTCCTTGGTCGAGCAGCGCCTTGGCGCCGGTCAGGTCGTTGAGATGGTGAAGCTCACCGGTCGCGCCGCGCAGGGCCGCGCTCGAACGGTCGCCGGCAAGCCGCGTCAGCCAGTCCGCGCCCGATGTGGCGAGGCCGCCCAGCAGCAGCAGCGGATGCAGCGCCACCGCGACGCCCAGCGCTTCGAGGCGCACTTCGTCGTCGGTCGGCGTCACCCCGCCCGCGGCGAGGTTGTGGACCAGCGGCACCCGCGCGGCGAAGCGGCGCGTCACGGTTTCGAGTTCGTCCATCGTGCGCGCGCCTTCGACGAAGACCGCGTCGGCCCCTTCGGCGAGGAAGGCATCGGCCCGCTCGATCGCCGAATCGAGCCCCTCGACCGAGAGCGCATCGGTGCGCGCGACCACCAACATGTCGCCGCGCGCGTCGAGCGCGGCGCGCACCCGGCCCACCGCGTCGGCCAGCGGCACCACCTGCTTGCCGGCCATGTGGCCGCAGCGCTTGGGGAAGGTCTGGTCCTCGATCTGCACCGCGCTGGCGCCCGCGCGTTCGAGCATGCGCACGAACCGCTGCAGCGTGAGCGCGTTGCCGAAGCCGGTGTCGCCGTCGACCAGCAGCGGCAGGTCGCTGGCATCGCGCATCAGCGCGATGGTGTCGACCACCCGGTCCGCCGGCACCAGGCCGAGGTCGGCGCGGCCCAGCATCGCCATCGACAGCGCCGCGCCCGAGACGAACCCCGCCTCGAACCCGGCGCGTTCGACCAGCAGCATGGTCAACGCGTCCCAGCAGCCCGGCATCGACACGAGGCCGCGCGTCGCCCGCTCGGCGAGACGGCCGCGCAGCCTCGTTACATGGTTCATCCCAGCTGGCCCGGAATGTGGTCTTCGTGGTTTTCGAGATACCAGGCGGCGATTTCCTCGCGGGTCGCCCACCATACGCCGGGCAGCGACTTGGCATGCTCGATGAATTCGCGGATCGCGCGGACGCGGTGCGCGCGGCCCGAGACGTGCGGGTGCAGACCAACGTTCATGATGCGGCCGGTCTTCTCGCCCTCTGCGTAAAGCACGTCGAGTTCCTCGATCAGCGCGTCGCGGAACTGGTCGGTGGTGAAGTTCTTTCGAGTAATGAACGTGAAGTCATTGATCTCGTTGGAATAGGGTACCGAGACGATCGGGCCGTTGGGCGTGCGCAGCATGTAGGGCTGGTCGTCGTTCATGATGTCGCAGTAGAACGTGCAGCCCTCGCCAGCGAGGATGTCGGCGGTCTGCAGGGTGCCGCGCAAGCTGGACGAGAGCCAGCCCTTGGCCTTGCGGCCGGTGAACTTCTCGTACTGAGCGAGGCTGCGTAGCACGATCTCGCGCTCTTTGGCCGGGTCGCCCGCGAAGCCGGTCAGCAGTTCGCCCTGCTCCCAGTTGTGCGCCAGCAGTTCCCAACCGCGCTCTAGCACCGCGTCGGTCATCGCCTTGCGACGCTCGAAAGTGACGGCGTTGGTGGTGCAGGTGGCGGGCACGCCCAGTTCGTCGAACAGCTCGAACAGGCGCCAGATGCCGACGCGCTGGCCATATTCGCGCCAGGAGTAGTTCGGGAAATCGGGCACGTTGCCGGGCAGGATGTCTGGCAGGATCGCCGGACCGCCCGCGTAATAAGGCTTGTCGGTGTCCTTCACCAAGTCCCAGGTTTCGAGATTGAAAGTGAGCATCAGCGCGACGCGGGCGCCGTTGGGCCACTTGAGCGGCTTGCGCTGCGGCAAGGGGACGTAATCGTATTCCATCGCGAACCTCCGGGGGCGGGTACAGGACAGCCGGGGGCGAACCCCGTATCCGTCATCCGGTTGGACCTAGGTCGGCCATTGCGCAACAGCCTAGCAGGCGATCGCGGACTTCTCGCCTGTCGAGGAACGCACGCACCGCTATTGTGGCATTTCGCCGGTGGCGCGCTAACTGCCGGGATCCTGCCGGCATCGCGCCGACGTTCGAAGGAAGACCCGCCATGGCCCGCCCCGCCCCGCTTTCGCCGCGCCTGCTCGCCCTGCTGGCGCCGATGTTCACCGGCGTTCTGGCGAGCCTGCTGCCGGCATCGGCCGGCGCCGCGTCCAACGAGACGCCACCGCAAGTCGAAGCGCCGGCGACGATCGCCTCGGTCGATCCGGTGGCGATCGCACAGGGGCCCGACGGGCGGCCGCTGCTGATGCGCGTCACCGCGCCAGTGCAGGGGCGGAATTTGCCGGTGCTGGTGCTCAGCCACGGCAACCTGCTCAACCGCTCGGACTATCGCCCGCTGGTCGAGGCGCTGGCGCGCGACGGCTGGATCGTGATCCAGCCCGACCATCCTGACGCTTCGCACGACGGCTTTCCGCCCGCCCCCTACCCCGCCGACACCTGGCGCATCCGGCTCGACCAGGTGAACTGGATCGGCGGCCATGTGGCGCAAGTGCTGGGCAAAGTGCCCGGCCTTGCGGCGCGGGCGGACCTCGCGCGGCTGGCGCTGCTGGGGCACAGCTTCGGCGGGCATACTGCGGCACTGGCGATGGGCGCGCGGGTGCAGGGCGAGCAACAGCCGGGGCCGACAGGCGCCTTCCGCGCCGCTGTGCTGCTCTCGCCGCCGGGCAACTGGGAGGGGCTGACCCCGCAGTGGCAGCAGCGCGGACCCTACATGAAAGTCGACTGGACGTCGCTGCGCGGGCCGGTGCTGATGGTGAACGGCACCGCCGATACCACGCCGCTGACCGACCAGGGGCCCGGCTGGCACGACGACGGGTTCCGGCTGTCGTCGGCGACCTCGGGGATGTGCCTGATGCACGTCGAGGGTGCGGGGCATTACCTCGGCGGCATCGACAGCACGCTGCGCCCGCCGCAGGGCGACGCCAAGCCGGAGCGCCGCGCGCGCGTGTTCGCGGCGGTTACGGCGTTCCTCGACGCAGAGGTCGGGCGCAAGACGCCGGCCGCGGCGCAATGGCCGGCGATCCGCGCGGGGCTGGCCTGCAAGGGGTGAGTGGGATCCTCCTTGTTCCGACGGAATGGGGAGCGTGAGGGCTGACGGAGGGGTCGATGCCCCTCCACCACCAGCTTGCTGGCGGTCCCCCTCCCCATCGCTGCGCGACGGGGAGGATTAGCCAGCCTTCAGCGCGACCAGCAGGTTGTCGACGATCTGTTTGCGGCGCGTATCGAGGCGCGCTTCGACCGCCGGGTCGGGCTGGAACGCATCGATGTCCTGCGCGGTGATGCCGTGGCGCGCGAGCAGGGCTTCGGTGACGATCTGGCGATCACACACCACCCACAGTTCCCGCGCCAGGGCGAGCACCGCTTCGGCGACGTCGTCGATGCGGGTGGGCGGCAGGATCTGGCGCGCCGCGGTCACGTCGCGGCTGGCGCGTTCGGCGCTGAGATCAAGCGTGTCGGTCATGCGGGCTTGCGTCCATAGATGATGTAGGGGTCGCGCCCCGGATTGGGTTGCCAGCCACGCACGTCGACGAAACCGGCGGCGCGGGCCATCGGCTCCATGTCGAGCTTGGCGGTCGAGCGCCAGAACGGCTCGCCGCCCCAGCGGGCCAGCCAGTCGAACCGCCAGGCGGTCAGCTTGTCGAGGCTCTGGGTGCGGGCGACGTCGGCCATGACCATGTCGCCGCCGGGTTCGAGCACGCGGAACGCCTCGACGAAGATCGCCTCGATCGCCTTGACCGGCATCTCGTGGTGGATCGCATAAGCGGTGACGAGGTCGAAGCTGGCGTCGGCGAACATCGGCATGTGCTCGCCCACGCCGGTGTGCAGGTCCCAGGCGAAGCCCTTTTCGTTGGCCACCCGCTGCGCCTGCTCGATCATCCGCAGCGACGGGTCGATGCCGGTCAGGTGCGCGTCGGGGAACACTTCGGCGATGGCGACCGAGTGGTGGCCCGACGACGTGCCGATCTCGAGGATGCGGCGATAGTCGTCGCGCGGCAGCGCGCGCAGCACGGCGCGGCGGTTGCCGTAGATGTCGCCGGGGAAGATCTTCGAGACGTACTTCTTGTGAACCAGCTCGCCATGGATGAAGCCGTTCCACGGCCCCGCGTCCCACCCGCCGCGGGTGCGGTGGAACCACACTTTCGACCAGTAGTTCGGCGCGTCGAAATCATGCTCGGTGACGGTGGTGCCACCCTGCTTGAGCGCTTCCAGCTCGGGCAGGATCGTGTCCTCGATCTCGGCGAAGGCCTGCTCGGCGGCGCGGCCGTGCTGCTTGGCGGTCCATTCGCCCAGCAGCGCGCGCGCCTGGTACGTGGGAGAGTCCGCCAGCGCCGCGTCGATCGTCTTGTGGCGCTGTTCCATGTCGTCGGGGAGGCTGTCGGCATCGAGGCCGCCCGCCGCCAGTTCGGCTTCGACCTGCTGCTGCAGGCGCGAGGCCGCCAGCCGGGTCGTCACTTCGAAGTCCATCAGTGCGCGACCTGGCGTTGGTCAGGTCGCTGATCACGGTGCGTCTTTTTCGCCACTTCTCCTAGCAGCAACGGTGTTGTGCGGCACGCCGCTTAACGCCCCCGCAACGCCACCGGCCGGTACAGCGTTCGCACGCCATATTTCTCGCGATACTCGCTCAGCGCATATCCCGTCACCCGCAGGAAGTTCTTGCCAGCAGCGCGCCCACGTCCTGGTACCCGACGCTGCTGGCGATCTGGTCGACGTTGCGCTGGCTGGTTTCCAGCAGATGGCAGGCACGGGCAATACGCAGTTGCTGGCAATATTCGGTCGGCTTCAACCCGGTGCTGGCATGGAAGCGGCGCAGGAAAGTACGTGGCTCCAGACCCGCGCAGGCTGCCATTTCATCGAGGGTGACGCCCATGGCGCGGTTGTCCTGCAACCACAGTTGCACCTTCAGCACCGCCGCATGGCCGTGGTCCAGGCGCGGCTGGAACGGGCTGGGCGGCAGCGGTTCGGTGCGCTCCGGCACCGTCAGCAGGCCATGGGTCTCCATCGCCAGCGAAGCGCCGAAGAAATGCGCCAGCACCGCCAGCCCCACCGTCTGCCAGGCCTGGGTGCCTGACGAAGTCACCACGTCGCCCTCGTCCACCAGTACTTCGTGGGGCACCACCTGCACCTTCGGATAATAAGCGGCCAGGGCCATCGCATGGTCCCAGTGCACCGTGGCGCGGCGGCCTTGCAACAGCCCCGCCATCGCGATCAGCCAGGCCCCCGAACACACCGCCACCAACATCGCGCCGTCGGCGTGCCAGCGCCGCAGCGCGGCAATCATCGGCGCCAGCGCCTGCGCATCCGGCACCGGCAAGCCGGCCAACGGCGGCACGAATACCACCGCTGGGGCGGCGCCCTGGTCCACCCCCGTGACCGTGTCCAGCTGTACCGCTGGCGTTTTCGCCATGCCCAGTTCGGCACGAACCTGCTGCGCGCAGGCGAACAGATCGGCCAGCCCGACGGCGCTGGAATGCAGGGCACCGGGGTACTGCAGCACGCACAGGCGTAACACGGGATGCTCAGGAGTGTCTGTCATTTTTCACGGCCTTCTACGCGGTAGTGCACATGCTACCGAAACCGGCCCGGAACAGAGAAGCGCTTTAAAACACCACGTTGCGCACGAACCGCACGGCCACCTCACCCTCATTACGATAGCCATGGGCACGGTGGCTGGCGAACATGAAGAACTCTCCGGCGGCGATCTGCCGGCTGGCGCCGTCGACGTCCAGGGTCAAGCAGCCTGAATACACGAACAACTGCTCGCTGAAGCCCTCGGCATCACAGGTACTGTCGTAGCGTTCGCCGGGCGCCAGGCACCACTCCCACAGCTCCACCTCGCGGCGTGCCGGGGCGCTGGCCAGCAGCACCGCCTTGCTGCCGGCCCGGGTGCCGGCCCAGGCCACTTCGTTGATGCGCCCGGGGTCACGGTTGTCGGGCGCGCGGATCAGGTCACTGAACACCACGTCCAAGGCCTCGGCGACGCGGTCCAGGGTGCCCAGGCTGACGTTCTTCTCGCCAGCCTCGATGGCCACCAGCATGCGCCGGCTGACCCCGGAGCGTTCGGCCAGCACGCTTTGACTGAAGCCAGCAGCATGGCGCAGGCGGCGAACATTGTGGCTGACGTGTTGCAGCACCGAGGTGCGCGGTGGGGAGTCTTGGGGCACGAGGAGATAAGCTCTGCTAAGGGCGTGTGCGCAGTATATTGCATCACCCTTGCGGTGACAGCTGCCACAGGCCGCGGCAGGGCCATTAGGCTCGGTTGCCGTCTTTGGTAAAATTTTGTCATGAAAAACCCACCAAATAGACCACTATTGTAGGGTCCTGCCACAGCTTCCCGGTTGGTGATGGCCGTCCGTCCCCGTATGATCATTGCTTCACTTCAGCAGATCAGACCGCTATGTCATTGATAGTTCTACTGCTTCTGCCCTTTCTCGGCAGCTGCCTGGCGGCGGTGCTGCCCCACGACGCGCGCAACCGCGAGTCGATATTGGCCGGTCTGGTCGCCCTTGCGGGCACAATTGCCGTTGCCTTCATGTACCCGCAGATCGCCCACGGCGGCGTGATTCGCGAGACCTACACCTGGCTGCCCAGCCTGGGCCTGAACGTCACGTTACGCATGGACGGCTTCGCCTGGCTGTTTTCACTGCTGGTACTGGGCATCGGCACGCTCGTGTCGCTGTACGCTCGCTACTACATGTCGCCGGACGACCCGGTGCCGCGCTTCTTCGCCTTTTTCCTGGCGTTCATGGGCGCCATGCTCGGCCTGGTGATTTCCGGCAACCTGGTGCAGATGGTGTTCTTCTGGGAACTGACCAGCCTGTTCTCGTTCTTGCTGATCGGCTACTGGCACCACCGCGCCGATGCCCGTCGCGGTGCCTACATGGCCCTGGCGGTCACCGGCGCGGGCGGCCTGTGCCTGCTGGCCGGGGTATTGCTGCTGGGCCAGGTGGTGGGCAGCTATGACCTGGACACGGTGCTGGCGGCCGGTGAGCAGATCCGCGCCAGCCACCTGTACCCGGTGCTGCTGACCCTGATCCTGATCGGCGCCCTGAGCAAAAGCGCGCAATTCCCCTTCCACTTCTGGCTGCCCCACGCGATGGCGGCGCCGACGCCGGTGTCGGCTTACCTGCACTCGGCGACCATGGTCAAGGCCGGGGTGTTCCTGCTGGCGCGCCTGTGGCCGTCGCTGTCGGGCAGCGACCAGTGGTTCTGGATGGTCAGCGGCGCCGGGGCCTGCACCCTGCTGCTGGGCGCCTACGCGGCCATGTTCCAGAACGACCTGAAGGGCCTGCTGGCCTACTCCACCATCAGCCACCTGGGCCTGATCACGCTGCTGCTGGGGCTCAACAGCCCATTGGCTGCGGTGGCGGCGGTGTTCCATATCCTCAACCACGCCACCTTCAAGGCCTCGCTGTTCATGGCCGCAGGCATCATCGACCACGAAAGCGGCACCCGCGACATCCGCCGCCTCAGTGGGCTGTTCCGGCTAATCCCGTTCACGGCCACGCTGGCCATGGTCGCCAGCGCGGCCATGGCCGGCGTGCCATTGATGAACGGCTTCCTGTCCAAGGAAATGTTCTTCGCCGAAACCGTGTTCATCACCTCCACCGCCTGGGTAGAAGCCGCACTGCCGGCGGTGGCGACCTTGGCTGGCACCTTCAGCGTGGTCTACGCGCTGCGCTTCACGGTCGACGTATTCTTCGGCCCGCCGGCCATGGACCTGCCTCACCAGCCCCACGAGCCGCCGCGCTGGATGCGCGCACCGGTAGAGCTGCTGGTGTTGCTGTGCCTGGTGGTGGGAATCTTCCCGGCGCAGTCGGTCGGCCCGCTGCTGGCCGCCGCCGCACTGCCGGTGGTGGGCGGCGAACTGCCGGCCTACAGCCTGGCGATCTGGCATGGTTTCAATGCGCCGCTGATCATGAGCCTGATCGCCATGGGCGCTGGCATCGTGCTGTACCTGCTGATGCGCCGCCAGTTCCAGCGCGGCCGCCTGCAACGCCCGCCCCTGGTGGGCCGGCTCAACGGCAAGCGATTGTTCGAGCGTAGCCTGGTGCTGTTGATGCGCCTGGCGCGGCGCACCGAGCGGCTGGTGACCACCCGCCGCCTGCAACCGCAGCTGTTCATGCTGGTGCTGGTGGCGGTGGTGGCAGGCCTGATCCCGTTGCTCGACTACGGCCTGACCTGGGGCACGCGGCCGAAGATAGCTGGCTCCGGGGTGTTCGTGGCCCTGTGGCTGATCGCCATTGCCTGCGCCCTCGGCGCGGCGTGGCAGGCCAAGTACCACCGGCTGGCAGCCCTGACCATGGTCAGCGTCTGCGGGTTGATGACCTGCATCACCTTCATCTGGTTCTCGGCGCCGGACCTGGCGCTGACGCAACTGGTGGTCGAAGTGGTGACCACGGTGCTGATCCTGCTTGGCCTGCGCTGGCTGCCGCGGCGTATCGAGACCGTGCTGCCGCTGCCCGGCAGCGAGGCTCGCGCCCGCTTGCGGCGCCTGCGCGACCTGCTGCTGGCCGTCGCTGTGGGCGGCGGCATGGCGGCGCTGTCCTACGCCATGCTGACGCGCCCCACGCCCAACGTCATCTCCGAGTTCTACCTGCGCAAGGCGCTGCCCGAGGGCGGCGGCAGCAATGTGGTCAACGTCATGCTGGTGGACTTTCGCGGCTTCGACACCCTGGGCGAGATCACCGTGCTGGTGGCCACGGCGCTGGCCATCTTCGCCCTGCTGCGGCGCTTCCGGCCGCCGCGCGAAAGCATCCAGTTGCCGGCCCAGCAACGCCTGCTGGCGCCGGACGTGGTCACCGACCTGGTCAACCCGCGCCAGGCCAGCGACACCGCCCTGGGCTTCATGATGGTGCCGGCGGTACTGGTGCGCCTGCTGCTGCCCATCGCCGTGGTGGTGTCCATGTACCTGTTCATGCGCGGCCACAACCAGCCCGGCGGCGGCTTCGTCGCCGGCCTGGTGATGGCGGTGGCGTTCATTCTGCAGTACATGGTGGCCGGCACCCAGTGGGTGGAAGCACACATGCGCCTGCGGCCCCAGCGCTGGATGGGCGTGGGTCTGTTGTTCGCCACGCTCACCGGGGTGGGCGCAATGCTGTTGGGCTACCCCTTCCTCACCACCCACACCGCCCACCTGCACCTGCCGCTGTTGGGCGAGGTGCACGTGGCCAGCGCCCTGTTCTTCGACATTGGCGTGTTCAGCGTGGTGGTCGGCTCCACCCTGCTGATCCTCACGGCGCTGGCGCACCAGTCGGTGCGCAGCCATAAACCCACCGGGCTGCCCAAGCCCGTCGCGCAACCGCTAGGGAGTGCCTGATGGAAGAAGTCATTGCCATCGCCATCGGCGTGCTGGCCGCCTCCGGCGTCTGGCTGATCCTGCGGCCCCGGACCTTCCAGGTGGCCATGGGCCTGTGCCTGCTGTCCTACGGGGTCAACCTGTTCATTTTCAGCATGGGCAGCCTGTTCATTGGCAAGGAGCCGATCATCAAGGACGGCGTCGCCCAGGACCTGCTGCACTACACCGACCCACTGCCCCAGGCGCTGGTACTCACGGCCATCGTCATCAGCTTTGCCATGACCGCGCTGTTCCTGGTGGTGCTGCTGGCCTCACGGGGCCTGACCGGCACCGACCATGTGGATGGCCGGGAGCGCGGCGAATGAGCCTGACGCCTGCGCTGCTGATCGCGCCGATCCTGCTGCCGTTGCTCACCGCCGCGGCCATGCTGTTGCTGGGCGAGAAACATCGCCCGCTCAAGGCCCGCCTGAACCTGCTGTCGACCCTCGCGGGGCTCGCCATCGCCGCCGTGCTGCTGCACGGCGCGCAACAACAGGACCAGGCCAGTTCCATCGGCGTGTACCTGCCCGGCAACTGGCCGGCGCCGTTCGGCATCGTGCTGGTGCTCGATCGCCTGTCGGCGCTGATGCTGGTGTTGACCGGCATTGTCGCCAGCGCCGCGCTGCTGTTCGCCATGGCCCGCTGGGACCGCGCCGGGGCCAGCTTCCATGCGCTGTTCCAGATTCAGCTGATGGGCCTGTACGGCGCCTTCCTGACGGCCGACCTGTTCAACCTGTTCGTGTTCTTCGAAGTGCTGCTGGCCGCGTCCTACGGCATGCTGCTGCACGGCTCGGGGCGGGCGCGGGTGTCCTCGGGGCTGCACTACATCGCCATCAACCTGCTGGCCTCGTCGCTGTTCCTGATCGGCGCGGCGATGATCTACGGCGTCACCGGCACCCTCAACCTGGCCGACCTGGCGCTGAAGATCCCCCAGGTACCGGCCAGCGACGTGGGCCTGCTGCACGCCGGGGTGGCGATCCTGGCCACGGCATTCCTGGCCAAGGCTGGCATGTGGCCCCTGAACTTCTGGCTGGTGCCCGCCTACGCCTCGGCCAGCGCGCCAGTGGCGGCGCTGTTCGCGATCATGACCAAAGTCGGCGTGTACACCCTGCTGCGCCTGTGGACGCTGCTGTTCTCCAGCCAGGCCGGTAGCTCGGCCTACTTCGGCGGCCACTGGCTGCTGTACGGCGGCCTGGTCACCATCGCCGTGGCCGGTATTGCCGTGCTGGCGGCCCAGCGCCTGGAGCGCATGGCGAGCCTGAGTATCCTGGTGTCGGCGGGCACCCTGCTGGCGGCCGTGGGCTTCGGCGTGCCGGCGATCACCGCCGGGGCGCTTTTCTATCTGGTCAGCTCGACGCTGGCGCTGGCCGCCCTGTTCCTGCTCGCTGAGCTGGTGGAACGCTCGCGCTCGGCCAACGAGCTGTCCCTGGAGGATGACAACGACCTGCTGCCGCGCCCGGTGGAATCGCTGCACCCGCCCAAGGGCATCAACCTGGACGATGAGCAGAAAGCCGTGGTCGGGCAGGTGATTCCCTGGACCATGGCCTTCCTCGGCCTGAGCTTCATCGCCTGCGCCCTGCTGGTGATCGGCATGCCGCCGCTGTCGGGGTTCATCGCCAAGCTCAACCTGATCAACGCGCTGTTCGTCACCGCCAGCCCCGCTGCCTGGGCCATGGTCACGCTGTTGATTCTCTCGGGCCTGGCCACGCTGCTGGCCATGACCCGTGTCGGCATCCAGCGCTTCTGGACACCCCAGGAACGCCCCTCGCCGCTGCTGCGCCGTTTTGAATGCATCCCCATCGTGGTGCTGCTGGGCCTGTGCCTGGTGCTGACAGTCAAGGGCGAGGCGCTGCTGCGCTACACCCACGACACCGCCGCCTTGCTCGATGACCCCAGCCATTACATTGATGCCGTGATGGCAGCCGAGGTGCGGCCATGAAGCGCCTGTTCCCCGCCCCGCTGCTGTCGCTGGCCTGCGCCCTGCTGTGGCTGCTGCTGAACCTGTCGCTGAGCCCGGGCAACCTGCTGCTGGCCGTGGCGCTAGGGGTGCTGGCGCCGCTGCTGATGAGTTCGTTGCGGCCCCAGCCGGTGCGCATTCGCAAGCCGCTGACGCTACTGCGCCTGCTTGGCCGGGTGGGCATTGACGTGGTGCAGTCCAACCTGCAGGTGGCCTGGGGCGTGCTCAACCTGGGCCGCCGTGCGCCGCGCTCGACCTTCGTCAAGGTGCCCCTGGACCTGCGTGACGCCAGCGGCCTGGCCGCGCTGTCGACCATCACCACCGTGGTGCCCGGCACCGTCTGGTCGGAGCTGGCCCTGGACCGCAGCATCCTGTTGCTGCACGTGTTCGACCTGGACGACGAAGCGCGCTTCATCGCGCATTTCAAGGCCACCTACGAACGCCCGCTCATGGAGATTTTCGAATGAGTGCCCTGCTCGACCACGCCATTGTCGTCAGCCTGGCGATCTTTGCCCTGGCCATGCTGCTCACCCTGTACCGGCTGTTCAAAGGGCCGTCGGCCCAGGACCGGGTGCTGGCGCTGGACTACCTGTACATCCTGGGCATGCTGACCATGCTCACCCTGGGAATTCGCTATGGCAGCGAAACCTATTTCGAGGCGGCGCTGCTGATCGCCTTGTTCGGCTTCGTCGGCTCGTTCGCGCTGGCCAAGTTCCTGCTGCGTGGCGAGGTGATCGAATGAGCGAACTACCCGTGTGGACGCAGGTCATTGTCGGCGTGCTGCTGTTGCTCGGTAGCCTGTTCGCCCTGGTCGGGGCGATCGGCATGGTGCGCCTGAAGGACTTTTTCCAGCGCATGCACCCACCGGCGCTGGCCTCGACCCTCGGCGCCTGGTGCGTAGCGCTGGCCTGCGTCGTGTTCTTTTCGGCGCGCGAGCACGGCCTGGTGTTGCACGCTTGGCTGATCCCGATCCTGCTGGCGATCACCGTACCAGTCACCACCTTGCTGCTGGCCCGCGCCGCCCTGTTTCGCAAGCGCATGGCCGGCGAGCCGGTGCCGGGCGAAGTCAGCAGCCGGCGCCAAGGCTGAACCCGATCACAGCGCGGCAGCCACCTTGTCAGCCACTGGCCCCGGCACCCAAGCCCGCCACAGCTGCGGGTGCTGCTTGAGGAAGGTAATGGCCACCTGGCGCGGCGGCAAGTGCCCTTCGCTCATGGTGGCCAGCGCCTTGTTCAGGTCATCGATGGGCAACTGCACCTGTTGGAAGAATGCCACCAGTTGCGGGTAATCCTTGGCAAACGCCGACGACACACCCACCGACAGAATTGATGGCGGCGACCGAGTGGGCTTGGGCGCCGAGTTGTCCGCCTGGGTCAGGGTCTTCCACGCCTCGGGGTCGAAGGCTGGTTCCTGCAATTGGATCAGGCGGTAGCGCCCCAACAAAGGCGTGGGCGACCAGTAGTAGAACAACACCGGCTGGCCGCGCTTGATCGACGACGTGATCTCAGCGTCCAGTGCCGCGCCGCTGCCGGTGCGAAAGTTGCTGTAGCTGTCAGTCAGGCCGTAGGCCTTGAGCTTCTGCCCGTTGACCACTTCCGAGGTCCAGCCGATGGGGCTGTTGAGGAAGCGACCCTTGTCGGGGTTTTCCGGGTCGCGGAACACCGCCTTGTAGCGCGGCAGGTCGCTGACACTGCGCAGGTCCGGCGCCAGGGGCTTGATGCCGCGCGCGGCATCGCCCTTCACCACGTATTCGGGCACCCACCAGCCTTCGGTGGCCCCCGCCACCAGGTTGCCCAGGCCCTTGACCTGCCCGGCGGCCTCGGCCTTGACCCACACCGGGCTGCGCCCGGCCCACTCTTCGGCGATCACCTGGATGTCGTTCTTCGCCAGCGCCGTTTCCAGGGTAATGGTGGTGCCAGGCAGCGTGTCGGTGGGCAGCTCGTAGCCCTTTTCCACCACCACGCGCAGCAACTCGGTGATCAGGCTGCCGCTTTCCCAGTTCAGGTCGGCGAAATGAATTGGCGCGGGGGCCGCGCGCACGGGCGACGCCAGCAGCGCCAGGCACCAGAGCACAAGGGGCAGTAACACTTTCATCGGCAAGGCCTCTACAGTCAGGACTCACTGACTGTAGACCACGGCCCGCAGGTTATTCGCTGGGTTTGAACGTGAGCTCACCCTTGCGCCACTTGGCGGCCTTGGACGACGCCGCTTTCAGGGTCTTGGCCAGGCCGCCCTGCAACTGTTCCTTGGCGGCGAACACCATGACCACCGTCTGGCTTTCCTTGAACACGATGCCTTCACCATCGGCCGTACTGACAAAGGCATATTCACCCAGGCCATACACCGCCAACTTGATGTCGCGGAACTTGATTTCAAACTTGCCGCCTTCGCGGCTGGGCAATACCGCGGCGCGGAAATGATCACCCACCTTCAGTTCCAGGCGCTGCTTGTCATCCACCACCAAGGCACTCTCGGTGTCGATCTCGGCCATGTATATACCTTCGGCCGTTTGTTCAGTGACATACACGAAACGCGATTGAAACAATTTCACCAGTTTGGCGCGAATCGCCGAGCACGAACAGCGCGTGCATTTCCAGATTACTGACTGCCAATTAAAAATTCCTCGATATGAAAACACTGCCTGGCAACCTCACAGGCAGCCGAACTGAACCTCGTCCGAACGAAGACCAAGGTTCGGCGCAACACTGAAACAAGTCCATGGACGGTCAGGCCCCACCCTATGCCGGACGGCCTGCGATGAGCGGCTCACAGCGCTGCAAGAGACTATCCGGAAAGAACCGGGTGGCGA
>NZ_JAPWKB010000013.1 GCF_028283785.1 Paraburkholderia sp.
CGAAAATGACTGACTTCCAAAGTCAGATGAATCGGCGGCCATCGATCAGCGAAAGGCATGTATCTGTGCATCTCGCGCGCCTAAAACTCGGTTCCACCTCTCACCGCAAAACGCCGCCACGAAGCGAGCAACCAATACCTCAGTTCAAAGACGCTGTCGTTATCGTCGATATGCGCTGAATGGATCGTCGAGGCTGGTGAGCTATCCGCTATTAAAAATCCACAAAGATATTAAATTCGAAAAATATCCTCCTAAAGAGCATTCGTGGACGTTGACGGACTTCATCTTGAAAACGAAACTGAGCTGAATTCGTCGTCTTTAAGTTTCTCTTAGATCGCCTGACGCAAACGACAAGCTGCATCGGCCTCCAGCTCGTCCGCGCTGTTATTAAATCGAGGAATGTGTGAACGTCAACAGCCTGAAAGTCGTAAAAATCTGCACCGCAGTTTTAATCAGCACAATCCCGTTCTTGTCGTTCGCCGCTGACGGACCATTGCCTAAGTCGTTTGAAGCGAGCAGTACGCTTCAAGCAGAAGGTATCGTTGAATCAATTGACCTCGCGAAAAGCGCCGTCACTGTAACCGACTCTAACGGAAGCGAAGCATCCTTCGTCGTCACAGACTCCGCCGATCTCGGGAAAATTCGACAAGGTGGCAAGGTTCACATTCGAATGATGCGAAACGCTACCGTGAGTTTCGCACACACTCAAAATACGGGCAGCGCCCAAACCGTCGTCGCTGAAGTCCAGGATATTGACCATCAATCAGGGGTGCTTACCCTGAAACCAGCCCATGGTCCGGTTTTCCACATTCAAACGCGCGAGCCGGAAAAGCTATCCAAGATCGTACGCGGAACGCCGGTCGAAATTAATTACGCACAGCAAGTTAATATCGCTGTTTCAGCGGCCCAATAACCACACAACGAAACAGACATCAAAATAAAAAATGCCGCGCCCGGAAATAAATCCAGCCGCGGCATTTTTTTAACTCAACGCCAGATTAACCCGCATCACCAGAAACCAACCGCAAACGTGTAATCTCCGACGGCGCACCCAATCGTTTCGGTGGTCCCCAATAACCAGTGCCCCGGCTGGTATAAACCCACAATCCATTCAACCGGGCTAATCCAGCAACAAACGGCTGCTGGAATCGCACAAAGAAATTCCACGGAAAGAACTGGCCGCCATGCGTGTGCCCAGACAGTTGTAACGTGAACCCAGCTTCTGCCGCCGCCTCGGCAGATCGCGGCTGATGCGCGAGTAACACCCGAATCAGCACGTCACCAGGCGCGCCGACAAGCGACGCAGCCGGATCGCTTCGGTGCTCCGGATCAAAATGCGCGGCGGAATAATCCGTTACGCCGGCAATAATCGCCCGCGCGCCATCATGATCCACGACAACATGCTCGTTGAGCAGCACCGTCAATCCCAGTCGTCGAAACTCGTCGATCCACGCGTGCGCGCCCGCGTAATACTCGTGATTGCCCGTCACCAGATACGCGCCGTGCCGCGCACTGAGCCGAGACAGCGGTTGGGTGTGCGCCGACAATTGCAGCACGCTTCCATCCACCACGTCGCCGGTGACTGCAATCAAATCCGGTTTGAGCCGATTCACGGCATCGACGATTGCGTCGACATAGCGGCGCTTGATCGTCGGTCCGACGTGGATGTCGCTGATCTGAACGATCGTGAAGCCGTCGAGCGCGTCGGGCAGATCGGCGATCGGAACATCGATCGACACCACGCGCGCCCGGCGTCGCGCATTGAAAAAACCAATGGCAGTCGACAACAACGCCAGCAACGGCACCGCGGCCGCTGAACCGGTTCGCCAGCTCGCGAGCGGAATCGAGCCCGGCCGAATCGCGTCGATCGTCAGCAGCGACGCAAGCAGCAAGTCGCGCACGAATGTCAGCACCAGCAGCGACGAAAAGAATCCCATCGCCAGCAGACCGATCCACGCGAGTCGATCGCCCAGCGGCTGCTTTTTGATGGTCCGCGCGAGCATCCCCATCGGGATCAGCAACACGGATAGCACGAGCCAAAGCGCGGCAAGCCATTTGACCGGCGCGTCGACGGCGAGATCAGGAATGATCCGAAAGCCGACGTAGAAGTGCAGCAGAATGCCAATACCAATAATTCGAACGAAGAACGGTGAGCGGCGCATAAATGGGCGGTGAGGAGGAGCGGGAGCGCGGTGCAGTGCGTTGCGCCGCGCCGGTGAAGACCCGTTGATTCTACCGGGATGCAAGATAGACCGTTCCGGGCGACATTGGTTTGACCGCCGGCGTTTGGAAAGGCGAATCCGCGCGGTCGCTTTGCAGATAGACCCTTGAACGATACCAATCCAAATTAAACGACTTTTGAATTGTCGCGTTCGGTGGACTATCCTGATGATGTGCCTTCCGTGTATCCGCGCTCACTTCGAAAAGGCGCGGTCGCGGATAAAAAGTCCATGCGAATCATGCGCTTAACTGGCGACTGACGCATCGTGAGACAACAAAGGCACGTGTCATCGCCGACCGAAAGGCGAGCAGGAGACGCACGATGAAACCGCTCAGAACGCTTCATCACCCCCATCACGTGAGCCACGAAGGCAGCCACGTGATGCTGCCGCTGGTTGCCGTGTCATTGATGGCGATCGGCGTGTATTTCGGCGTGAACGACCTCGATTTGCCCGACGTCGGGCGAAGTGCGCTGTTCGACGTCACGATGTTGTGCGTGGCGCTCGGCATTGCGGGGCTGTTCGGTTTCGTCGGCGCGTGGTTGCGCTCGTCGAGCAGCGGCGACGACGCGGAAGAGGGCTTCTGCTTCGTCGGCGCGTTGATCGGCGCGGTGGTTTTTTACGTCGCGCTGCTTTCCTGATGTTTTGACCGACCGCGCGTCGAAGCCATTCACGACGCCGCGCGCGTCGCGACGATAAACAGCCGTGGGAATGGCAGCAGCACGGTTCCATCCGGTTGCGCGGGATACGCCTGCGCAATCGCGTCACGATATTCGCTCAGAAACGCGGTCTGTTCGCCGGCGTCGAGCGCGGCGAGAAACGGCCGCAGCGCGCTCCCCTTGAACCATTCGACGACCGCATCGGCGTCCGCGAGCGGATGGTGATAGACCGTCCGCCAAACGTCGACACGCGAGCAGAGCGGTTTCAGCAACGCGTAATACCAGTCCGCGCCGAATCGCATCGTCCGCTCGGCGCCTTTCAGCTTGCTTGCCCACGGACCCGCCGCCGCGACTTCGCGCATCAACCGGTGCGCGGGCTCATCGAGGTTGTCCGGCATCTGTACGGCGAGACGTCCGGCCGGCGCGAGCGCGTCGATCAGTTGCGGAAACACGCGCTCGTGCTGCGGCACCCATTGCAGCACAGCATTCGCCAGAATCAGATCGAGCGATGCGGCGGGACGCCACGTCGCGATATCCACCGTATCGAACCGGCAGTGCGGCAGACGCTTGCGTGCGGCCGCAATCATATCCGGCGAACTGTCGAGCCCGGTGACGATCGCATCGGGCACATGCTCGATCAGCACTTCAGTTGAATTTCCCGGCCCGCAGCCGATATCGACCGCGCTTTTGACATCGCCCGTATCGGCTACCGCACCCAGCAAATCACGGACAGGACGTGTCCGTTCACGCTCGAACATTACGTATTGCTTGGCATGCCAATCTTTATCGGATTCCATTCGACACTCCCGTTCTAACCCACATCATGCAGCGGACATGATTACATTTCGACGACCTGTACCGCGAAATGTGCATCGACACGATCCATTCTGGACGATGCATCGAACCGGGTAAAATGAATTTATTATTCCAATTCCTTCATTTTTCTTATGAAAATCGACACGCTCGGTGTGCAGGCTTTCGTGACGATAGCGGATCGCGGCAGCTTCCAGAGCGCGGCCGATGCGCTTCACGTGACGCAAACGGCAATCACCCAACGCTTGCGCAAACTCGAAGATTTTCTGGGTGTGATGCTGATCGAGCGCACTACGCGCTCGATGGCCTTGACGGATATCGGCCGCGGTTTCTTGCCGCAAGCGCGCCGTTTGCTCGGCGAGTTATCGGACGCATTGGTGGAGATTCGCGAGACCGGCATGACGCGCCGTGGCGATGTATCGATCGCGTGCGTGCCGACGGTCGGCGTGCAGTATTTACCCCGTATTTTGCAGGCCTATTCGGCGCGTTATCCGCATAACCGCATCAAGATACTGGACCACGCTTCATCGGCGGTGACGGAAGCGGTGCTGCGTCGTGAGGCGGAATTCGGCATCAATATCGCGGGCGAACATCATCCGGATCTGACCAGTGTGCCGCTGACCGAAGATCGCTATGTACTGATTTGCCATGAAGATCATCCGCTGGCAAAGCGGCGGCGGATCGCGTGGCGGCAATTGCACGATCATCCGCTGATCTTTGCCGGTGAGGTCAGCGGCAATCGCGCTTTGCTGGATGTGGCATTGGAAACGAGCAGCATTGCACTGCGTTCGTTCTATGAAGTGCAACGCAGTTCGACGGCACTTGGGCTGGTCGCGCAAGGCGTGGGCGCGGCTGTCGTGCCGCGCCTTGCTATCCAGAAGGGCGCCTATCCGAACGTACGGACAGTCGAATTGACGCAGCCGGCGGTGTCGCGCACGTTGGTGCTGGTGGCGCGTAAAACCGCGCAGCTTTCGCCCGCTGCGCAGGCGCTTTACGACATGATCCGGCAGCAGGCGACGCTTAAGGCATGAGTGCCTTTAGCGTACCGTGCACGTCAGATTAAATCTGTTCTTCTGCAACCTGTTGCGTGTGTCCGGTACGCATCAAGCCTTCGATCATTCTTGCTTCAGCGGCGGCGATATCGCTCAGCGACGCCACGGTCAGCTGGCTATCCAGGCATACAACGGCGTCGGACAGCAGCGAGTAAGCTGCGTCGTCCAAGGTCCACGCGCCGCTCTGTTGCTGCGCAGCATCCATCAGAACCATCGCGCCATGCGCGCGCTGGATCGACGCAAGCGATTCCGCTTCGAGTCCCAGCAGACACAACTCTTCGGCAATCAACAGATGGCGGCTAAGGATCACGAACAGATCGCGCGAACCGTGACCGCGCTGAAACGCGTCGAGTGCGCTATAGCAATGCAGCAGCATCGCGTCGGTGACCGGCTGATGTGCGGCGCGACTGTAGGTCAGCGCGCGCAAAAGCGGCGACATGGCCGGACTATGGTGTTTCTTGAGTGCTTTTCGGGTCACGTGGTTTCCAGCTTAGGGTCACAGTCGTCAATAGATTGAGTGCAGTCGCAGAAAAGCAAGAGCAGACGATACATCCAGCGACAGACTCCCTTACGGATTCATACCTTTGGTTAGACGATACACGCTCGCAGATTGATGCTCAACAGATTGCCCCGATCAACGCTTCGAGAACGCACGATCGCGTCGAATGGCACCGTCGTGGTGCTGCTGTTTATCCCACTAGACTAAACACGCGGCTCCGGTAAAGCTGCGCAAGAGCGGTGGAGCGAAGCCGCGCCGGCCGGGCAGGAGCATGTGCTTCACGCCGGGCCGAAGCCTGGAGGCGATATGAAAGCGGGTTTCCAGCATCCTTTTCCGGTCGCGTCGCGCAGCATGGAACGCGGCAAGGTCGTCAGCGCGCGCGAAGCGGTCCGCCTGATCC
Organism: Paraburkholderia sp.; assembly: GCF_028283785.1. GTDB lineage: Bacteria > Pseudomonadota > Gammaproteobacteria > Burkholderiales > Burkholderiaceae > Paraburkholderia. The sequence goes on from NZ_JAPWKB010000013.1 coordinate 5,643, forward strand.
GGCCGGGCAATACCGTTGCGACCGGCGGCTTCGTCGGCATCGGTTTCGCGGAAGAAATCGCGATTGCGCTGGAACAGTTGTTCGTGGAGTCGAAAGACGCGGACGGCGATGGTCCGCGCGATCTCACACTGATTTACGCGGGCGGTCAGGGCGACGGCAAAGGCAAAGGACTGAATCACTTCGCGCATCAAGGTCTCGTGCGCAGGGTGATCGGCGGTCATTGGGGGCTGGTGCCGGGCCTGCAAAAGCTCGCCATCGACGGCGTGATCGAGGCGTACAACTTGCCGCAAGGCGTGATTTCCCACCTGTTCCGCGATATTGCAGCCGGTCGTCCGGGACATCTGTCCAAAGTCGGGCTCGGTACTTTTGTCGATCCGCGAAACGGTGGCGGGAAGCTCAACGCCAAGACCACGGAAGACCTCGTCAGCCTGATTTCGATCGCGGGCGAACCGTGTCTGCTCTATCGAACCTTACCGGTGGATGTCGCCATCGTGCGCGGCACGACAGCCGACGCCAGCGGCAACATCACGATGGAGAAAGAAGCGTTGACGCTCGAAGCCCTGTCGATCGCAATGGCCGCGCGCAATTCCGGCGGCATCGTGATCGTGCAGGTCGAGCGGCTCGCCGACTCGAATACGCTGAATCCGCGACAGGTGAAAATACCGGGAATCATGGTGGATTGCGTCGTGATCGCGAAGCCGGAGAATCACTGGCAAACGTTCGCGGAGCCGTACAGTGCCGCGTTTTCCAGCGAATTGCGCGTCGCCGCGAGTTCGGTCGCGAGTCTTCCGATGAACGAACGGAAGATCATCGCGCGTCGGGCGGCCTTCGAATTGATGGCCAATAGCGTCGTCAATCTGGGTATCGGCATGCCGGAAGGCATTGCGAGCGTCGCGAACGAAGAGCAGGTGATCGACCTGTTCACGATGACCACGGAGCCGGGCGTCATTGGCGGTATTCCGGCTGGCGGACTGAATTTCGGCGCCGCGACCAATACCCAGGCGATCATCGATCAACCGTACCAGTTCGACTTCTATGACGGCGGCGGACTCGACATCGCGTTCCTCGGACTCGCGCAAGCGGATCGCGAGGGCAACCTCAACGTCAGCAAATTCGGTCCGAAACTCGCGGGCGCGGGCGGTTTCATCAATATCAGTCAGAGCGCGAAGAAGGTGGTGTTCGTCGGCACTTTCAATGCCGGCAAGCTCGATATCGCGATCGAAGACGGTCGCCTGAAAATCTTGCGCGAAGGCACGTGCCGTAAGTTCGTGGAAGCAGTCGAGCATCGAACCTTTAGCGGTCGTTACGCCAGCGAACGCGCGCAACCGGTGCTGTACATCACCGAACGCTGCGTCTTCACGCTGACGCCCGACGGTCTCGCGCTCACAGAAGTCGCGCCCGGCATCGATATCGAACGCGACATCGTCGCGCAGATGGGTTTTCGGCCCGTGATGGACACACCGCCGCGGCTGATGGACGACCGTATTTTTTCAGCCGCGCCGATGGGGCTGCGCAGCGTGCTGCTCAGGCTGAAGCTCAGTGAACGCTTCAGTTACGACGAAGCCAAGAACATGTTCTTTATCAATTTCGAAGGCCATGAAGTCGCGACGCCCGACGATGTGCATGCAATCCGTCGCGAGGTCGAATCGAAGCTCGACGGTCTCACGACGAAGCCGCATGCGGTGGTCAATTACGATCACTTTTCGATCCGTCCGGACGTGCTGGACGAGTACTCGACCATGGTGGCGGGACTTGTTTCGCGTTTCTACTCCGACGTCACGCGCTATACGACCAGCAGTTTTCTGCGGATGAAACTCGGCGCGGCGCTGCAACGGCGCGGCGTCTCCGCGTATATCAACGAAAGCCCCGAAGAAGCCGAGGGCGCCTGACGCGTCGGGACGCTTTGCGACGTTTTTATGGCCGGTTACTTTAAGATGGGCGGAGACGTCGTGTGCGTGAGAACGCATACGTCGCTGTGCAATCACAGCGCGTCACGGAAAATGATTCCACCGGCAAACCCTCTCACACTGGCTCGCATGCGCTCTACCTTAGTCAAATGGCTGTTCATCGTTTATCTGCTTGGCAGTGGAACGCTTTATTCGATTGTCATCCTGTTGCTGTATCCGTTCGCCGGACGGCAAGGGCACTACTGGCTCGCGAAGCAGTGGTGCCGCGCGCTGGTCGCGGTCATGCGCTGGCTGCCGGGCATCACGGTCTCGGTGGAAGGTCTCGAACATCTGCCCGCCGAACCGTCCATTATCTTGTGCCGCCATGAATCGACATGGGAAACGCTGGCTTTCATGGCGGTGTTTCCGCGCCGCATCAGCTTTGTGTTCAAGGAAGAACTGCTGCGCATTCCGTTCTTCGGCTGGGTGCTTCGCGGACTCGACATGGTGAGCCTGAACCGCGGCTCACCGCGCCAGGCGCATCAGGCGGTCACTCAGGAGAGCGCCGCCCGCCTCGCCAAGGGGGACGACGTGGTGATCTTCCCCGAAGGCACCAGAGTGGCCCACGACGCGCCGTTGCGGCTGACCTCGGGCGGGATTCGCCTCGCCTGCGCCACCGGCGCGCCGGCAGTGCCGGTCGTGCACAATGCGGGTAAGGTCTGGCCGGCCAAAGGCTGGCCAGACCGGCGCGGCCATATTCGCGTGGTGATCGGTCCGGCGTTCTCGTCGCAGCAGATGTCGCAGACGGAGTTGAGTCATGCGGTGCACGACTGGATGAAAGACGCGTTGAACACGCTCTAACGCCGGCCGCCGATTCAGGCTGTCACCGGGCTATCACGCCAGCGATAGCCTTCGCCGTAGATTCGCCGATTCACATTCGACCCACGCTACAGCCCATGCTTCGCCTTCGAAACCTCTGGCATCAATCCCGTGCGGCCGCGCGTCGTCATACCCGGTTCTGGTCCGCTTCGCTCGATCACGTCACGCGTCACAGGCCGCTGTGGATGGTGTCGTTCGCCGTGGGGCAGGCGGATCTGTCCGAGGGATTGCGCGCCGCGTGCGCATCGACGGCGATGCTTCTGCTCGGCAATATCCTGCATATGCCCGAGTTTTCGTGGGCCGCGATCGGGGCATTCTGGACCTGTCTCGCCGACGCAGCCGGATCGAGCCGCATGCGTTTTGCATCGATGATGGCGTTCTCCGTGCTGTCCACGCTGTGCGGTGGTTTGACCGCGTACGCGGCCGGCGTCGGCGCATTCGCCGCGACGATGGCCGTGTTGTCGTTCGCTTTTCTCGGCGCGCTCGGCCGTATTTTCGGCGTAGCGGCTGCGCAGGTGTCGATTCTCGCGGCCACCGCGTGCGTTGTGATGGTCGATCATCCGGTACATGGCGGCCGTGCCGAATGGCGCTTTCTGGGCATCTACCTGGTGGGTTGCCTGTTCGCCACCGCGTTGAGCTTCACGGTGTGGCGGATTCATCCGTTCGGTGCGAGCAGCGCGGCGATCCGCGCCACGTATCTGCGCCTCGCGGATATCGCACGTGACAGTGCGCGCTTGCTGAAAAAGGACGACGCCAAGTTCGCCGAATGGGCGAGCCATGCGGCGCAATTTCGTGCGCAGGCGCGTAAGGCGATCGAGGAAACGCGCAATGCGCTCGAACGTATTCCCGCATCGAAGAAAGGACGCCGGCAGACCTTCGACAATCTGCTGCTCGCGCTTGCCGATGCCGAGCAGCTGTTCGCGTACCTGATCGCCGTCACCGACGCATGCGAGCGTCGTCATCGCCAATTGCCCGATTCGCGGCGAGCGACCCGCGTACTCGACACTTTCGCGGAAGTGCTGCTGGTGCTGGCGAGGTCGCTGGGCGAACGGCCGTGGGAATCCACTGCGCCTACGCGCGACCGCCTGAACGCGCTCGCCGCGCGTCTCGATGTGGCCTTGGGCGAAGCGGTGCCGCTTCGCTTCGATATCGACTTCAGCGAGTTGGGTCCGGCCACCAATGCACATCCGACATGGTGGTCGGCAATCGGCCCGGCACTCGTCAACGGCGCCCGAACCTTGCGCGCGAATGCGTCGCTCGGATCGCTCGGCGTGCGGCATGCGGGACGTGTCGGGGTCGCGACGACAGCCGCGTTTCTGATCATGCAACTGCTGCACGTGCCGTTCGGTTACTGGGCGACGATGGCGACCTTGCTGATCCTTCAGCCGTCGATTGCAACCAGTTGGCCGCGCAGCATCGAACGCGCGGCAGGCAGCATCGTGGGCGGTCTGCTGGCCGCCGCGATCGGTCTCGTCGTGCATTCGCCCATCGCGATTTCGCTCGTCGTGTTTCCGCTGGTCTGCGCGACGATGGCGTTGCGGCCGGTCAGTTACAGCCTGTTCGTGCTGTTCATCACGCCCACCTTCGTGCTGGTGGCCGACTTCGCGTCGCCGGGCGGCACGGAACTCGCCTATGCGATGACGCGCCTCGGCAACAACGTGCTGGGCTGCGTGATCGCGCTCGCCGCAACCTTCCTGCTGTGGCCGAGTCGCGAGCCGCATCGTCTGAAAGATGGCTTGCTGAAAGCGGTCAACGCGAATCTGCGCTACCTCGCGACGTCGCTGTCACGCGCGCGCGCCGACACGATCCAGCTCGAACGGCTGCGTCGCGCAGCCGGTCTCGCGAGCAACAATGCGGAAGATATCCTGTCGCGTCTGCAGCTCGAAAAGCTGCAAACGCCCGCCGCCGATCGCACCGCGCTCACGCTTTTCGCGCTGTTGCGACGCATGGCCGGCACGGCGACCCGCGCGCGTTTCAGCAGCACGGAAACCATTCCCAACGAACATCTTGCCGCGTGGATACTCGCCGTCAGCGGTGGCATCGCGGAACGCCTCGGACACGGCGCCGAAAATGTCGGCGACGATGTCTTTGCGAAGTCGGGTTTGTCGGCAATCCAGTCCGACGCGGTCAATCAGGTCACCTTGCTTCGACGCATCTTGCACGAACATGCCGATGCGTTGAAAGGTCGTTAAAGGCAAGCGTAAAGCGAGCGCGCAAAAAAAAACCCTGTTCCGTGGGGGAACAGGGCTGACAGGATGGAGCTGCCGACCAGGCGCGTGGACGCCTGTCCGACGGTTGTTCCATCGCACACCACGCTATGACGGCGCGGTGTTACCGGTACTGCTACAACGGCACTGCTACTACACCCTCAACTACGCAAAACTCATCTACGGCAATTCGACTACGATCCTTCAGCTTCAACTGCAACGACTGCAACTTCAACAGCGGTCCATCCAGCTTCAAAAGCGATTACTTCGACTTACATTGCTACATGCGCTGCACCTGCTACATCCTTGCTGCTTAAGACGGGTCCTTCGCCTGTACTACCTGTTCAACCCCAACTACTCGTACTGCGTATTTTCGTGTTGCAACGACGTGCGACTCTTGTGACTCCCTGCGTACTGCACCTGCCACTTTGCTGCCTGACTGCCATCAACGGTACGGTTCAACGCACGCGGAGGGGAACCGCGCGATGGGCGCTCAAACTGTCGCTCCCATGAAAATCATTCTACGGAAAATGTGCGCGCACGATCCCCGGAAGCGAGGCCGTTTAGCCCTTCATTTCACCGGTTTGAACGCGTCTGCGGCGACCCGGCGCGATGCGCGGTCGTCACGCATGTTGCAAACGCACACGTTTCGAAACACACAAACACATCGGTAATTTTTCCTGTCGCTATAGTCCGTCCGACGTAGCGAAACAGGGGCCTTGAATGGTACGAAGCGGTTTGCGGTCCGTGATGGCCGTGCTGTACGGCAAGACGTTGAGTGCCGAATACAGCGATCTGACGGGACAACTCTGCGTGCGTCACGACGGCGTGGTGATTCGCGAGTGGTTTCCGCCGCATTCGTGGATTGCGATCGCGTCGGCGGCGGGGGCGCGCAACTGGGGGACGCGTCCGGATGACGAAGAACTGCTCGCACTGTTGCAAAACGAAGCGCTGTCGATTCACGCGTAGCCGGACCGCCAATGCAGCCGATAGCGCGGCGCTACGTCCAGTAGCGTGCCGACATCGCGGGCCATCGTGACGGACCCGGCAGCGGCGCGCTTTGACGCCTTGGCGCGAACAGCCGCTTGATCAGCAACGCGTCGATGACCGATTCCAGTGCGGCAAGATCCACGGGTTTGGACAGGAAGACACTCCATAGCCCCGACTTGTCGCGCGGCGGCGTCTCACCGGACGCGAGGATCACCGGAATCTGCGCAAGCGCCGGATAAAACTTCAGACGTTCGCACAAACCAATCCCATCCATGCGTGGCATGTTCCAGTCGGTGACGATCAGGTCCGGCAGATAGCGACCCGCTTTTTCGAGCGCGGCTTCGCCTTCGTCGGCGAGCAGCACATGATGACCGCGCCGCTCGAACACGAACTGAAAGGCCCACAGCGACTCGCTGTCATCGTCGACAAGCAGGATAGTAGACATGGCGCGTATCTGGATTGGATACCAGCATCGCGCAACAACCATGCCGCCTTTCAACCGGGCACGCTTCCGGTAAGTTCTCCCCGGTCCGGATGGCCGGACCCGGTAGTTCATGCTTCGATCAGACCGCCGCGACCTTGAACGTCGCGACCACTTCTTCCATTCGCAATGCCTGCTCGCGCAACGATGCGCTGGCGGCGGCAGCCTGCTCGACGAGTGCCGCGTTTTGCTGCGTGGTCTGGTCAAGTTGCGTGATGGCGATGTTGATCTGTTCGATGCCTTCGCCTTGCTGGGTCGACGCGCCGGCGATTTCATTGACGATGGCGTCCACGCTCGCAACCGATGCGATCACGCTCTGGATCGCATTCTGCGCATCGTTGAATAGACGCGTGCCGCCGTCGATACTTTCCGACGAGCGTTCGATCATCGTCTTCACGTCTTTCGCCGCACTCGTGGTGCGATGGGCGAGGGTGCGAACTTCGCCTGCTACGACAGCGAATCCTTTGCCCTGTTCGCCCGCGCGGGCCGCTTCGACCGCTGCATTCAGCGCGAGAATATTGGTCTGGAATGCAATGCCTTCGATGGTCGAAATCATGTCGGCCATGTCGCTTGCGCGCTTGCCGATTTCATTCATCACTTCTACTGCACGCGTAATGACATCGCCGCTCTGTGTTGCACGCGTCGATGCTTCGCGACTCAGCAAACCGGCCTGGCGCGCATTCTCCGAATTGTGGCGCACGGTCGTGGTCAACTCTTCCATGCTGGCCGCCGTTTCTTCGAGCGACGCAGCCTGCTCCTCGGTGCGTCGCGACAGATCGAGATTGCCCGACGCAATTTCATGGCTACCTGTCAGCACGGATTCCGCGCTGGCTTTCGTCGTGACGATGGTGCGGTTCAACGACGTCAGCAAGTCGTTCAACGTGCCGCGAATCGATGCGAGTTCATCGCGGCCATCGACGTCGAGACGATCGCGCAAATCGCCGGCGCTTGCGAGTTCCATCCGGTAGGCGATATCGGACACATCGCGACGCGTACGGATTGCAAACGCGAAAAACAGATACAGCGCGAGCAGCACGGAAATCGCACTGATGGTGCTCATCAACGCAATGTGGCGCGCTTCGGCGTCCGCGCGCGCGGCTAGCAGCGTGCGCAACAAGGTCGCGAGGCGGGTATGCGCGCTATAGACGGAATCGACCGCGCGCGTGCCCGCATCGAAATACGCTGTCGCATCGATCGTCGGCGTGTCGCCGCCGTTGGCCACACCGGTGACGGTCTTGCCGAATGCATCGAATTCTTCGAAATTCAACGACTGCATCTCTGTGGCGCCCGACGTACCGAGCGCACGGCGCGCACGTTCGAGGTCGTGACGGACGACGTCGATCTGTTCGCTCAGATAGGCCGCGTGCACGCCGAGCGCGCCGCGCTCGGACGGATTCAACTGTGGCTGGCACAACGCCGCCGAGCCTTTGCCTCGTGCAATCGCGGCCATTTCAGCGGCGCGCGGCAATGAGAAGACCACCGTGTTCATCAGGTAATAGGTGGCGGCTTCCGGATCGAGCGCGAGTTGCGAAGCGTCCGCGAGATCGGCGGTGAAGTTGAACACAGCGCGCACGAGTGCCGTGTGCGCGTCGAAAACGGCTTTTGCCGATTCCGATGAAGACATCGACGTTAAGGTCGAAAGCTGGTTTTGCAGCGACGCGACTTGCGCTTTCACATCGAACGCATTCGTGTGCGCGGCTTGCGATGCGAGTGTGGATATCAGCCTTTGCGCATCGGCGTTCGCTGCATCGAAAACGGGCTGCATTGCCGCGTTTCCTGCCATCACGGCAGCGCTTGCGCCACGACGCTTTTGTACGGACTTCAACAATGCCTGACTCGTTTCGAGCAGGTTGATCCCTTCCAGTTCCTGTTGCGTCGACGCATACGCGTCGGCATCTTCACGCAGAATCGAAAACAGACAGACCGAAAGCGGCAACAAAAACAATACTGCCAATACAGCGAGCTTGCGGGACATCGTAAGCCGGCCCATCAAAGCCGTTCCTGCTGCAAACACACGCATTTCTCAAGACTTCCTTCTGATTGTCGCGGCGTGCACGGTGAACCCCCGGCACCACCTGTTTGGATCTCGTCGCTTGCTATAACGGCGTCGCGTCGATGAACTGAATCGTTCATCGACGATATTTTCAACGGGCACTGAAATGGCGCGTGGAATGCCTTTTTATGGTGCGCGAGCGTGTATCGCGCACGTCGCGAACGCCTGTTCCTGATCTTGATCAGTCGAGCAGCGACGCTTGCGGGTCGTCGTCATTAGAGGCGGGACGTGCAATGCGAGGCGGAAGCGGAAGGGCTTCCGCAAGCATTTCGTCTGCGGGATAAAGCTGAAGAAAACTGCGCGCTTCGTCGGTGGAGCGGCAACGTAGCCAGTCTTCGCACGCGTCGGGGCGAATGATCACCACCGAGCGTTTTTCGTCGCCCGGTTTATGAAACCGGCGCATCAACGGATGGTCGTCGGCATTCACGGTCAGCATCGTGAACGACAGCGACACGCTGCCGTCCGGATTCTCCCAGGCGCGCCACAGACCTGCGATCGACGTAGGGCGATCGTCCGCGAGACCGATGCGCCAGCGCACGGCTTTGCCGGTTTCGTAGTTCGGCTCGAAGAAGCTGCGGCATGGAATCACGCAGAGTTGGAGGCGACTCCATGCTGCGGAAAAACTTCGCTTTTCGCCGATCGATTCAGCGCGCGCGTTCATCGTGTCGTACGGACGAACGTGCGACGGAATGCGGGCGCGCGGCACCATCCCGAACGTGGCGGCGGTGGTCTGCCAGCCGTCGTCTACGCGCCTGAAAACAGGTGCGACGTAGTCTTTGTAGATCTCGCGTTTGTACGGGAAAGCGGGAGGCGCAAACAGCGTGAACGCTTCAAACCGGTCGTATTCGTTCGATTCGTAGCTCGTGCACATTGCGCGCTCCCGGCGTCAGAGCGATCCATGATACTGCCGGTTCGCCGCAAATTTACTGGGGCGGAGCCGGTTGCATCGGGTGGGTGCCGGACGGCATGCGATGCATATCCTGCATTTTCATGTCCATCTCTTTCATGTCCTTGCCCGGCCACGGACTCGTCACCGGCTCGCTGTGATACGTCATGCCGGCGGTCGCAGCGCCGTGTGCGCCGCCGCCGCCGCTACCGCCGTTGCCATTGCCGCCCCCCGCAAACACCACGCTCGACACGGCCATCGACACCATTGCCGTGCAGCCCAACACCATTTTCATCGTGACGTGTTTCATCGCATTTCTCCGGATGCGGCGCGAGCATGGCCCGCACCGAGGTTCATGTTTCGAAAGCCGCTACCGGTCGAGCGCTCGACGGATGGCAAACTGACTGCTCGCGTAGCGGCAGGCGCGAGCAGCGGTGTTGATCCATATACGGGGATGTGCGGCCAGTGGATGCATCGGCCGGTGGCGGTCCGATCCACATTTGTTATCGGATCATCCAATACCCGGATTGTGAGGTTATCGCGTGGCTCGTATATTGGTCGCACATCACTAAACGGCAGCGTGCGTCGCGACTGCGGCGACACAGGAGACAGCTAAATGAATCGGATCGATCTGGAAGGGCGCGTGGTTGTGATTACCGGCGGCGCGCGCGGCATCGGCTACGCAGTGGCCCAACGGGCGTTGAAATCCGGCGCGTCGGTGGCGCTGTGGGACATCGATCAGGAGCGGCTTTCCCGCAGTGCACAAGAGTTGAGCGAGCTGGGCAAGGTGTCCGGTGTAGCGGTCGAGTTGACGCAGGAAGCGTCGGTCAACGACGCGGTTGCGCAGACGATCGCCGCGCACGGCAAGATCGATGTGCTGGTCAATTGCGCGGGCATTACCGGCGGCAATGGCACGACGTGGGAACTGGAGCCGGACATGTGGCGCCGCGTGATCGACGTGAACCTGATCGGACCGTATCTGACGTGCCGCGCCGTCGTTCCTGAAATGCTGAAACAGGGCTACGGCCGCATCGTGAATATCGCATCGGTGGCGGGCAAGGAGGGCAATCCGAACGCGTCGCACTATAGCGCGTCGAAAGCCGGCCTGATCGGGTTGACGAAGTCGCTCGGCAAGGAACTCGCCACGAAAAACATTCTCGTGAATGCGGTGACGCCGGCCGCCGCAAAGACCGAAATCTTCGACTCGATGTCGCAGCAGCACATCGATTACATGCTCGCCAAGATCCCGATGAACCGCTTCCTGCTGCCGGAAGAAGCCGCGTCGTTGATCCTGTGGCTGTCGTCGGAAGACTGCGCGTTCAGCACCGGCTCCGTGTTCGATCTGTCTGGCGGGCGCGCAACCTACTGAGCCGCACGGTTTCGGGCTTTCCCGACTGGCATGCGCGTGGCGCATGCCAGCATGTCACGCATGACGCTGGCGCATGCATGACGCTGGCGCACGCATGACGCTGGCGCATGCATGACATGCGACGCATGCTCGCATGCGCGAAACGCGGGTTCGCCGGGGCAGGTCGCGGTTCACGCCGTCTACGCCGTAGAAAACACATATGACAGCCGCCACGCGTAGCAGATCATGCGTCGCGGACTGTTTGCAGGAGACACCATGAATTCGCCTTCGTCCGGTTCAACGGCTTCATCCGGCATGCCAGCGGCACCGGTTTCGTCGACGCAACTCGACCCGGTCAATCGCAAGGTCATGCGACGGCTGCTGCCATTCCTGCTGCTCATGTATGTGCTCGCCTTTCTCGATCGCGCGAACATCGGCTTCGCGCAAAAGGCGCTACAGCACGACACCGGTTTGTCGAATGCGGCATTCGCATTCGGCGCAGGCGTGTTCTTTATCGGCTATGCGCTGTTCGAAGTACCGAGCAACCTGTTGCTGCATCGCTTCGGCGCACGGACGTGGATGTGCCGGATCATGGTGACGTGGGGCCTGGTTTCCGCTGCGATGTGTTTCGCGCATACGCCCACCGCGTTCTATACGCTGCGTTTTCTGCTCGGCGTCGCCGAAGCCGGTTTCTTTCCCGGCGTCATCTATTACCTGACGCACTGGTTCGTGCAGTCGGCGCGGGCGCGCGCGCTCGGGCTGTTTTATTTCGGTGCGCCGCTGGCGTTTATTTTCGGTAGTCCGCTGTCGGGTTCGCTACTGGAGCTGCATGGCGCATTCGGTCTCGCCGGATGGCAATGGCTGTTTCTGATCGAAGGCGGGATGGCATCGGCGGTCGGCGTGTGGGCGTTCTGGTATCTGGATAACCGTCCCGCCGACGCCCGTTGGCTCGAACCGCACGAACGTCGCCTGCTGACCGACGCACTCGCAGACGATGCGCGCGACGCGTCCGCGCACGGTCCTCGCAATCTGCTGGCTGCGCTGATCGACCGCCGGGTGCTGTCGCTTTGCCTGATCTACGCGTTGATCCAGATGAGCGTGTACGGCGTGATCTTCTACCTGCCGCAACAGGTGGCGGCGTTGCTCGGCACGACCGTCGGCCTGCGAGTCGGGCTGGTGGCGGCGTTGCCGTGGCTATGCGCACTCGCCACGACCTGGTTCGTGCCGCGTCGTGCGGATCGTACGCGCACACATCGCGGCTGGGCTATCGCACTGCTGATGCTGGCCGGTTGCGGTATCGCCGCGTCGGGCGTGTCGTCGAGTCCGGTGCTGTCGCTGATTGCGCTGTGCTGTGCGGCAAGCGGTTTTATCGCGGCCCAGCCGCTGTTCTGGACGTTCCCGACGCGCTATCTGAGCGGCGCGGCCGCAGCGGGCGGGATCGCACTGATCAACTCACTCGGCGGGCTGGGCGGCTTTATTGCACCGTCGTTGCGCACGGCTGCCGAACAGGGTTTTGCGTCGAAGTCCGCGGGACTGATCGCGCTCGGCGTGGCCAGCGTGCTCGCCGCGTTGCTGATCGCCGCGCTGGTCCGTCGCGAAACCGCGCCTGTCGCGTGGCCGCTTCATCCGTCCGCCCCTCGCGTGCGGTAACGGAACGTTGAACCCCCTTCGCTGAATCACTCACTGAACGAACCCATGCGGCGCATGTGCGCCGCACTCAAACGGAGTTGCTGATATGGCCATGCCTACCATCCGGCACGTGCGTGCCTTTACCGTCCGCGGCGGCGGCGCAGACTATCACGATCAACCCGGCGGTCACTGGATCGACGATCATATTTCGACGCCGATGGCGCGCTATCCCGAGTATCGTCAGAGCCGCCAGTCGTTCGGTATCAACGTGCTCGGCACGCTGGTCGTCGAGATCGAGGCGAGCGACGGCACGGTCGGTTTCGCGGTGACGACGGGCGGCGAGATCGGCGCGTTCATCGTCGAAAAACATCTCGCGCGTTTTCTCGAAGGGCAACTCGTCACCGACATCGAAAAGATGTGGGACCAGATGTACTTTTCGACGCTGTATTACGGTCGAAAAGGCGTCGTGCTGAACACGATTTCAGGCGTCGATCTCGCGCTGTGGGATCTGCTCGCGAAGGTCCGCAAGGAACCCGTGTATGCGCTGCTGGGCGGCCCCGTGCGCGACGAACTGACGTTCTACGCAACCGGCGCGCGTCCCGATCTCGCGAAGGACATGGGCTTTATCGGCGGCAAGCTGCCGCTGCAACACGGGCCTGCGGAAGGCGAAGCGGGTCTGAAGAAGAACCTCGCCAAACTCGCGGATATGCGCGACCGGGTCGGCCCGGATTTCTGGCTGATGCTCGACTGCTGGATGAGTCTCGACGTGCCGTATGCGACGCGTCTCGCGCAGGGCGCGCACGAACTCGGTCTGAAGTGGATCGAGGAATGTTTGCCGCCGGACGACTACTGGGGTTATGCCGAACTTCGCCGCAATGTACCGAAGGGCATGATGGTCTCGACCGGAGAACACGAAGCGACGCGTTGGGGTTTCCGGATGCTGCTGGAAATGCAGTGTTGCGATCTGATCCAGCCGGACGTCGGCTGGTGCGGCGGCATCACCGAACTGATCAAGATTTCCGCGCTTGCCGATGCGCATAACGTGATGGTCGTGCCGCATGGGTCGTCGGTGTACAGCTATCACTTCGTCGTCACGCGTCATAACTCGCCGTTTGCCGAGTTCCTGATGATGGCGCCGAAAGCCGATGAAGTCGTGCCGATGTTCACGCCGTTGCTGCTCGACGAACCCGTGCCCGTCAACGGCCGGATGAAAGTACCCGACACGCCGGGCTTCGGCGTGCGGCTCAATCCCGAGTGTGCGTTGACGCGACCTTATCCGCGCTGATACGGTTGTTCCCGAACCCATCACGCAAGGAGAGAGATGTGCTGCTCAAAGACAAGGCCGTGATCGTCACGGGCGGATCGCGCGGGATCGGTCGTGCGATCGCCGTTGCGTGCGCAGCCGAAGGCGCCGACGTCGCGATCAACTACTGGGGTGACAACGACGCCTCGTACGGACGACGCTCGGCGGTGGCTGAAGTGCTGGCGGAGATCGAAGGGTTGGGACGTCGTGCGATCGCCGTGGAAGGCAATGTCGCCGCGCACGAGACAGGCACCGAACTGGTTCGTCGGACAGTCGAGGCATTCGGCAAGGTGGACGTGCTCGCGAGCAATGCCGGCATCTGCCCGTTTCACGCGTTTCTCGACATGCCGCCCGCGATGCTCGAAGCCACGGTGTCGGTGAATCTGAACGGCGCGTTTTTCGTCACGCAGGCCGCCGCGAACCAGATGAAGAAGCAGGGCACGGGCGGCGCGATCGTCGCGACCAGTTCGATCAGCGCGTTAGTCGGCGGCGGCATGCAGACGCATTACACGCCGACCAAGGCCGGCGTGCATTCATTGATGCAGTCGTGCGCGATTGCGTTGGGACCGTACGGTATCCGCTGTAATTCGGTGATGCCCGGCACCATCGCGACGGATCTGAACGCCGACGATCTCGCCGATCCCGACAAGCAGGCGTACTTCGAAAAACGCATTCCGCTGGGCAGATTGGGCCGCCCCGACGACGTCGCGGATTGCGTGGTGTTTCTTGCGTCGGATCGCGCGCGCTATGTGACGGGTGCATCGTTGCTGGTCGACGGTGGTTTGTTCGTCAACCTGCAATGAACGGTAAGGCATCAGTGCGCGGACGCAGGCAGCGCTTCGGCGTTAGTCTTGCTGTGCGCACTGCTTGCCGGGTCGCGTGCGAGCGTGCGCGAAAATCCGCGCAGCAGCTCGATGAAATGCAGCGCGGGTTCGGCAAGCGGTTCGTTCTTGCGGGTCAGGATGCCGAAGCCGGCAAGGCTTTTACCGATCTCGACCGGCAGCGGCACCAGCAGTTTGCCGCGCACGTGATCGCGCACCACGGATTCCGGCAGCATCGCCACGGCGTCGTAGTTTTCGAGCAGTTGCAGCGTAGCGAAAATCGACGCGCATTCGGTCAGGTTGACAGGCGTTGCCAGACCCGCACGCGCGAGTTCTTCTTCGAACAGCGCGCGAGCCGGACTCGAAACCGGTTGCGCGACCCAAGGCCAGGCCATCAGTTCGGCGAGCGTGACGGTGTCGCGGGCGGCCAGCGGATGCACGGTGCGTACGACCAGCACCAGCGTTTCGCGCGCGAGCGGCTCGAAGCTAAAGTCGTTGTGTTGCAGTGGACTGGTCAGCCGTCCGAGCGCGAGATCGATTTCGCGGCGGTGCAGCAACTGGACGACCTGATCGCTGGTTTCGCCGAGAATGCGCACGTTGAGCAGCGGTCTTTCGGTTTTCAGCGAAGCGACGGCCATCGCAAGCAGGTCGGGCGCGGCGCCCATGATCGCGCCCACGGTCAGTTGCCCGTGGCCGCCTTTGCGTTTGACTTCGAGGTCTTCGGCGAAGCGCGTCAGTTCGGTCAGCGCGCGGCGCGCGTAAGCCAGCGTGACGGTGCCGAGTTGGGTGGGCTGCATGCCGCGCGCATTGCGCTCGAACAGCAGGAAGCCGAAGGCTTCCTCGATGTCGCCGAGCATCCGGCTGGCGCTCGGTTGCGCGACGTTGACGGCGTCGGCGGCCTGGTGCAGGTTGCGTGCATCGTCGAGCGCGACCAGCAGCGCAAGATGCTTGAATTTGAGCCGGTTGACGAGGGCAACGGTGGCGGAATTCTGGCTCATGGTGACGTGTCGCGATTCGGTTTCTGGATCGCCCAATCCCAACAACGGATTGAGTTGCTATCGGCTCCGCAAGTATAGTCGCTTCACACGCTCCACTCAGAGAGCACCCAAAACATGGTTGGAGACAGGCCGCAATGGAGACAATCGCTTTCCGGATGGTGCTCAACCCCGGCATGCGCGACGAATACGAGCGTCGCCACGCAGCCATCTGGCCGGAACTCGCCGACGCCTTGCACGAAGCAGGCGTGCGCGACTATCGCATCTTCCTCGATCCCGCCACGCATCATCTGTTCGCCGTGCTGACACGCACCGCCGATCACACGATGGACCGTCTGCCGCAGCAGGCGATCATGCGTAAATGGTGGGATTACATGGCCGACATCATGCAAACCGTCCCCGACCATTCGCCGGTGCAACAGGCACTCGAACCCGTCTTTCATCTGAAGTCGCCAGACTGATCTGGCGCGGTGCCACGACCAACGGACAAAGGAAGCGCCATGCAAGTCGTTGACGCACATATGCATCTGTGGGACCTGAACACGCATCACTATCCGTGGCTCGCGGAGCCGGGCGTATCGTTCGTCTGCGATGCGCGCGATCTGAAACACGATTACCTGATTACCGATCTGCTGCGCGACGCCGGCGAGATCGAAGTGCTGAAAGCCGTACACGTCGAAGCGAATCACGATCCTGTCGATCCGGTCGAAGAGACGCGCTGGTTGCAGGGTGTCGCAGGTGACGCCGCTTCGCGCGGGATGCCGAATGCGATCGTCGCCGCGGTGGATCTCGCTTCGCCGAATGCGGCGGAGATACTCGAAGCGCACGCTGCATTCGCGAATACGCGTGGCGTCCGGCAGATTCTCAATGTGCATGACAACCCGCTCTACGATTACATCGGCCGTCATCTGATGCGCGATACGTTGTGGCGCGAGCAGTTCGCGCTGTTGCGCCGTCACGATCTGTCGTTCGATCTGCAACTGTATCCGTCACAGATGGACGAGGCGGCCGCACTCGCGCATGCCAACGCGGATACGCAATTCATCGTGAATCATGCGGGCATGTTCGTGGACCGCAACAGCGTCGCCGGTTATCGCGCATGGCGCGACGGCATGCGCACGCTGGCCGCCTGTCCGAACGTGGCGGTGAAGATCGGCGGCTTCGGGATGCTCGATCACCGGTGGAGTGTCGAAAGCATCCGGCCATACGTGCTCGAAACCATCGATACATTTGGCGTCGAGCGCGCGATGTTCGCGTCGAACTTTCCGGTGGACCGGCTTTTCAGTACCTACGAGGACGTGTGGCGTGCGTATGCGGCGATCGTCGCCGATATGAGCGACGCGGAGAAAGACGCGCTGTTCCGGCGCAACGCCGAGCGTATTTACCGCATCTGAAGTAGGTCGACGCGGCGCGTCATCACGCTAGATACAGCGATAAAAGTAGCAGCACACGAAGGAGACACGGAGTGCAGCAATCAGCAACCCAACCCAGGCTCGAACTGCGCCACGCGAGCAAATCGTTTGGCCGGGTTCGCGCCCTGTCCGACGGCGACCTCGCGCTGTGGCCCGGCGAAGTTCACGCGTTGCTCGGCGAAAACGGCGCAGGCAAATCGACGCTCGTGAAAATTCTCGCGGGTGTCCATCAACCGGACGGCGGTGAACTTCTGGTGGATGGCGTGCCACGCCGCTTCGCCACACCCGCCGATGCACGCAATGCCGGTCTGGCCGTGATCTATCAGGAACCGACGCTGTTCTTCGATTTGTCGATCGCCGAAAACATTTTCATGGGCCGTCAGCCGGTCGATCGGATCGGGCGCATTCAATACGATTCAATGCGACGCGAAGTGGACGGTTTGCTCGCGTCGCTCGGCGTCGATCTGCGCGCGGATCAACCGGTGCGCGGACTGTCGATCGCGGATCAGCAGGTGATCGAAATCGCGAAGGCGTTATCGCTGAATGCGAACGTGCTGATTATGGACGAACCGACTGCCGCACTGTCGCTGACCGAAGTGGAACGGCTGTTCACGATCGTGCGAAAGCTGCGCGAACGCGATGTCGCGATTCTCTTCATCACGCACCGGCTCGACGAAGTCTTCGCGTTGACGCAGCGTGTGACGATCATGCGCGACGGCGCGAAAGTATTCGATGCGGCCACGGTCGACATGACTACGGAATCGATCGTCGCGAAGATGGTCGGGCGCGACCTTCAGACCTTCTATCCGAAGGCGAACGTGACGCCTGGCGAGGTGCGGCTGTCGGTGCGCGGACTGACGCGCGTCGGTGTATTCAAGGATATTTCGTTCGACGTGCGCGCCGGTGAAATCGTCGCGCTCGCCGGTCTGGTCGGTGCGGGGCGCAGCGAAGTGGCGCGCGCGATTTTCGGCATCGATCCGCTCGATTCCGGGGAAATCCGCTTGAGCGGCAAGCATCTGAAGCCGGGCAAACCCGCGGCGGCGGTGCGCGCCGGTCTCGCGCTGGTGCCGGAAGACCGTCGGCAGCAGGGGCTGGCGCTGGAGCTGAGCATCGCGCGCAATGCGTCGATGACCGTGCTCGGGCGGCTGGTGCGCCACGGGCTGATCTCGACGCGCAGCGAAACGGATCTCGCGCGGCATTGGGGCGAAAAGCTGCGTCTGAAAGCGGGCGATCCGGCCGCGCCGGTCGGCACCTTGTCGGGCGGTAACCAGCAGAAGGTCGTACTCGGCAAATGGCTCGCAACCGGGCCGAACGTGTTGATCATCGACGAGCCGACGCGCGGCATCGACGTCGGCGCGAAAGCCGAGGTTTACAGCGCGCTTGCCGAACTGGTTACGCAAGGCATGGCCGTGCTGATGATTTCGAGCGAGATGCCGGAAGTGCTAGGCATGGCCGACCGTGTGCTGGTGATGCACGAAGGGCGGATCAGCGCCGACATCGCGCGCAGCGAAGCCAACGAAGAGCGGATCATGAGCGCCGCGCTCGGACAATCGATTACTCCACTGGGGCACGCCGCATGATGCGCCACACTACGACTCATTCGCCGCCGCGCGCGCCGCTGAAACCGGCGCCTGTCAAACGCCAGGACCCGATGCCCGGCGGCGTGTTCGGCGTACTCGCCAAAAGCCGCGAAACTACCTTATTTCTGGTGCTGATCCTGCTGGTGGCCGGAACGGGACTCGCGAAGCCGCAGTTTCTGAATCTGCAGAATCTGCGCGACGTGCTGCTCAACGTGTCGATCATCGGTCTGCTGACGGCGGGTATGACGGTCGTGATCCTGATGCGCCATATCGATCTGTCGATCGGTTCGACGGTCGGGATCAGCGCGTACGCGGTCGGCAGTCTGTATGTCGCATTTCCGCAGATGCCGGTGATCGTCGCGCTGCTGGCGGGCATCGGAATCGGGCTCGTGGCGGGCGGTATCAACGCGGTGCTGGTCGCAGTAGGGCGGGTGCCGTCGCTGGTCGCCACGCTGTCCACGTTGTACATCTTTCGCGGCGCGGATTACGCGTGGGTTCACGGCGGACAGATCAACGCGACGAGCTTGCCCGATGCGTTTTCGCGACTCGGTTCGGGCTCGCTGTTCGGGATTCCGGCGCTCGCGTTGATCGCGGTCGTCGTGCTGACCGGACTTGCGATCTACCTGAAGCAGTTCCGCGGCGGACGTGAGCATTACGCGATTGGATCGAACCCGGAAGCGGCCCGTCTTGCGGGCGTGAACGTCGAGCGTCGCGTGATGGCGGGCTTTCTGTTGTCGGGCGCGATCGCGGGCTTTGCTGGAGCGTTGTGGCTTGCGCGCTTCGGCACCGTGGATGCCAGCACCGCGAAGGGCATCGAGCTTCAGGTCGTGGCGGCGGCGGTGGTCGGCAGCGTCGCGATTACGGGCGGCGTCGGCACGATTCTCGGCGCGACACTCGGTGCGCTGGTGCTCGGCGTGATCAGCATCGCGCTGGTCGTGCTGCACGTCTCGCCCTTCTGGGAACAGGCGATTCAAGGCGCGCTGATCGTCGCGGCAATTGCCGCCGACACGCTGCTCGCCCGTTCCGTCGCCAAACGCATGATAAGGAAACGCGATCATGGCTAAACCCGATTCCGCGCTGTTGACGCGCAAACGCGAAACCCCGTTGCAATGGGAAGTGCTGCTGGTGATCGTGCTGATCCTCGCACTCGGTCTGGGGCGCTGGCTGTCGCCGGTGTTTCTGACCGGCGCGAATCTCAGCAACGTCCTCGCCGATCTGACCGAAATCGCGTTGATGGCACTGCCGATGACATTGATCATCGTTGCGGCTGAAATCGATTTGTCGGTGGCATCGGTGCTCGGCGCGTCGAGCGCGTTGATGGGCGTGTTGTGGCACATGGGCTTGCCGATGCCGCTCGTGATCGTGCTGGTGATGGCTGCCGGCGCGTTTGCGGGGCTGCTGAACGGGCTGGTGATCGTCAAGCTGAACCTGCCCTCGCTCGCGGTGACGATCGGCACGCTGGCGCTGTTTCGCGGGCTGGCTTATGTGCTGCTCGGCGATCAGGCGGTCGCGGATTTTCCGCCCGCGTACACCGCATTCGGCATGGACACGCTCGGCTCGACTTTCCTTCCGTTGCCGTTCGTGATCGTGATCGTGTTCGCGGTGCTGTTCGTGGTGCTGCTGCAAGCCACCGCGTTCGGCCGCAGCCTGTATGCGATCGGCGCGAATCCGACCGCGGCGGCGTTCTCGGGCATCGAAGTCGCGAAGATCCGTTTGCGGCTGTTCGTGCTGTCGGGACTGATGAGCGCGATCGGCGGCATCATCTATACGCTGCGCTTCACCAGTGCTCGCGGCGACAACGGCGAGGGCTTCGAGTTGTCGGTGATCGCAGCCGTGCTGTTTGGCGGTGTGAGCATCTTCGGCGGACGCGGTTCGATGATCGGCGTGTTGCTGTCGCTGCTGATTATCGGCGTGCTGAAAAATGCGCTGACGCTCGACGACGTATCGAGCGAAACGCTGACCATCGTGACCGGCGTGTTGCTGCTCGCGTCGGTGCTGATTCCGAATCTGGTCGCGCGATATCGCGCGATGCGCGACCGGCGGTTTATCGCGAAGTCCGCATGATTTCGCCTGTTTCATAGACGTTCCAGTCAACACACCCGGACGCTCGATCGTCCTAATACAAGCAAGGAGACACGTCATGTTCAAACCTTTGAGGCGCGTGGGCACGCTGACGCTGTGCGCCGCACTGCTCGGCGCAAGCGCGCTGGCCAGTGCCGCGGACATCAAGAGCGGCCTGAAAGTCGCGTTCGTGCCGAAGCAGATCAACAACCCGTACGAAGTGATCGCCGATAACGGCGGCATGGCCGCGATCAAGGACTTCGGCGGCGTCGGCAAGGTTGTCGGTCCGTCGGATGCGGGCGCATCGTCACAGGTGCAATACATCAACACGCTGACCACGCAGCGGCAGGACGCGATCGTGATTGCCGCGAACGATGCGAACGCGCTGGTGCCGTATCTGAAGAAGGCGATGGCGCAAGGCATCAAGGTCGTCACGTTCGACTCCGATACCGCGCCGGATGGCCGTCAACTGTTCGTGAATCAGGCGGATGCGGAGAGCATCGGGCGTGGCCAGATTCAGCTCGTGTCGAAGCTGATCGGCGGCGAAGGCGAATTCGCGATCCTGTCCGCGACGCCGAACGCGACCAATCAGAACACGTGGATCAAGTGGATGCAGGAAGAGTTGAAAAAGCCCGAGTATTCGAAGATGAAGCTCGTGAAAATCGCGTACGGCAACGATGACGATCAAAAGTCGTTCGTCGAGACGCAGGGCTTGTTGCAGGCCTATCCGAACCTGAAGGCGATCGTTGCGCCTACATCTGTGGGCATCGCTGCGGCGGCGCGCTATATCTCGACCTCGTCGAGCAAGGGCAAGGTCGCGGTGACGGGGCTCGGCACGCCGAACCAGATGCGTGCGTTCGTGAAGAACGGCACCGTCAAGGCGTTCCAGTTGTGGGATCCGGGTCAACTCGGCTACCTCGCGGCGTACGCAGCGGCGAACCTCGCGTCGGGCACGATCACGGGCAAGGAAGGCGAGTCGTTCGAGGCGGGCAAGCTCGGCAAACGGACGATCGGTCCGAAGGGCGAAGTCATTCTCGGACCGCCGACCACCTTCGATTCGAGCAATATCGACAACTTCAATTTCTGAAGCGACGCAAAGTGACGCCGAACAGCGTCGCCGGAATGAAAAAAGCCCGCAATTTGCGGGCTTTTTTCTCGTATGCGCGACGCGCATGGGTGGATCCATGCGCACAGCTCATGCGTGGATTGCGCGAATGCGTCGCGCAGATCGGAAATGTGGGAGCGGTGTACGCACCGGGGCAGGGGTTACGCAAGTTCCATCTGCAGGAGAAGGAGGCCCACATGCCCCCGGCGCCAGCGTAGACGACCGGCTGGCGCGAGATGGACGGGGGATCGAGCGAGAGAGTCCCGGCACCGGGACCGGGCACCTGCGCGCAATCGTGCGACAGCAGATGCAACAACGCACGAGCGCCAGAAAAGCGCCCGCGGATGGATGCGGCGAACAGAAAACGGAGCGTTCAAGCCCGCCAGGCGCTTCCGTCATACCTCCGACGGCCTGCGCCACATCGCCGTTTTAACGGCGACGGAATTGCGAATTGTTGCGTGCGCCGCCACCACCGGAAGCGCGCTCGTCCTTGTGACGGAAGTTGATCCGTCCTTTGGTCAGGTCATAGACCGACAGTTCGAGCGTCACACGGTCGCCCGCCAGAATACGGATGTGATTCTTACGCATACGGCCCGACGCATACGCGCCAACCACGACGCCGTTATCGAGCGTCACGCGGTAGCGGCTGTCCGGCAAAACTTCGTCGACGATACCGTCTAGTTCAAGCAGTTCTTCTTTCGCCATGCATAACTCCTGGTCGATGGGATCAAGCCATTAAAGATCGGCGACCGACTGGCCTTCAACGCGGCCGTCGATCAGTTGTTCTGCGTGCGCCATGCAGGCGATGCGCGCCTTGCCGGTGCCGTCGAACGGTAAAAAGTACTGTAGGCGAAACACGCGGCCATCGGCAGCAGGGTTTGCGCCAACGCGGCAGATACGCACGGATGCGTCATAGCCTGCGTCTGCGTTGCGGCCCGTCGTACCGTCCGCCGGGCGGCGCGGATAAACGAGCGGGTGAATCTCGAAGCCCTTATAGGTCTTGACAACTGGAATCATGTACACGTCCTGTAATGCGAACCGCCGCACCTCGCGATCGACGCGTGGTGCGGCAGACCCGGCGGCGCAGCACCTGTGGGGCGCACCGTCACGGAAAAAGATTGGCGCAGGCCGATTTCGAGGCCAAAGCGCAGCCGCGCAAAGTCGCGGAGTGATTGGAGAAGAAAAACACGCTGATGTCGCGCGGACACCGTACGCATGCAAATGCACTACTCGCGACGGCGAATGCGCACGGCGCATTGCCGGGGTGACGGGACCGCCGGCAAGCGGTGGTCGAACAGTCGGGGGCGGTGCGGAGAACCGATTGATGCTGCCGATACTGCAAATGCACAGATGCGGGGAACAGCTATTCCAATATGATGCACTAAATGGGACTTTTTGGATAGCGGAAAGTGCCAACGGCGCGTTGCCTGACGAGCAACAACGCGTAATAGCGAGACAGCCAGGATATCGCCCGTGAAGGCCGAACACGGGCGCACAAAGGCGCTGACAGCGGGTTCGACGACGGTTTGGACGCGATCGCCAATCGCCGGGCACCGGATGAGATGCTGGGCGGTTTTGCCGGTCACGCGGGCACACGAAGCCCAAGCGCCAGCCGTCGCGTCACGCGCGTGCGTGTTAAAACGCTAGTGCGCGTTACCGCGTCACTTCCGCGACGCGCTTCTTCAGTTCGCGCGACGCCGCGAGCGGAATGCGGGCGTCATCCCACGACGCAAGCCATTCGACTTCCTTCGACGTAAAAATCTGGCCGTGATTGCGCAGCGTGTACTGCAACGAGTCGATGATGTGATTGCGGATGATTTCGGGCGTGCCTTCGTCGTCAAGCACGGCACGCAATGCTTCGAGCGTGGCCATTCGTAGCTCCGTGGGGTAGAGCGTCCGTTATCGCATGTCAAAAAATCGTGTGCCACGCGCCAAAATTCGGTGTTGGAAAACACCGACGGTCTCGCGCCAGTGCGGCTTAGCGACCCACGTGCGCCGTCGTCGGGTGCGCACTGCGGCTTACACTGATGTGCTCCCGTTCGCGCGGGTTTTGCGTCGGCGGCCCGTGTTTTTCTTGACCGCCGATTCGCCCGATGGAAGGATGCGAACTCGGCTGCGGTCCGGCCCCGCTGAAAGTGGGCGCGCCGGCCGCGCGAGCCGCTGAACTTACGCCATCGCGCGTTGCCGTCCGGAAAGGCGGCGCGTGACGGTTTCTCCAAGGTGTTGCGAATCCCCGATGCGCAAGAAAAAAGCTTCCCCCGTCACCGATTTGCTGCTCGATCGCTACGCGCCGATCGCGGATGGCATTGCCGCGCTGTTTTTCCCGTACGCGGAAGTGGTGATCCACGATTTGCATGACCAGACCGTGGTGTATCTGGCGAACAATCTGTCGAAACGTGAGATCGGTGACGATTCCGCTCTCGAAGAAATCGACGCGTCCGCCGACGAACGCGTGATCGGACCTTACGAAAAACTCAATTGGGACGGTCGCCGGATGCGTTGCGTCAGCAATGTGTTATTCGACGACGCCGGCAAAGCGGCCGGCATGATGTGCATTAACTTCAATATTGCCGTATTCGACGACGTGCGCACCACACTCGATCTTTTTATCAAAGGAACGGGGATTGGCACAAAGCCGGAAGAACTCTTTCGAGACGACTGGCAGGACCGGATCAACACGTTTCTGCACGGTTGGTTGCGCGAGCGCCAGATCGGCCTGAATTCGCTGACACGCGAACACAAGCGGGAGATCGTCGAGGCGCTGCATGCGGAAGGCGCGTTTCGCGGCAAGAGTTCGGCCAATTATGTCGCGGCGGTTTTGACTATGGGCCGTGCGACCGTTTATAAACATCTGAAACAGATGAAAGAGCACGGCTGAATCACGGATTCAAACCGCGCGCATCAACCAGATCATTTAACCGACATATTAAAAAGGACAATCAACGTGCAATACCGGCATTACAAGGGCGGCATTTACGAATTTATCTGCGAAGCGACACTGGAATCCGATCCGGATATCACGATGATCGTCTATCGTGCGGCGAACGGCTCGATCTGGACCCGTCCGTCGACAGTGTTTTTCGAGGAAATCGACGTGAACGGCGTCAAGCAACCGCGCTTCGCCGCGATCGGCTAAACCGCTAAACCACTTCGGCCGGCCCATCCGCTAGATTTCAACCGCGTCGGGCACGTCGAGCACCAGATCGGCCTGCGCAATCGCCACGCACGGCAGGATCAGGCCTTCGGCCTTTTCCTCGCGCGTGAGTCCCGGCCATTCGATCGTATATTTCACCTCGCCGCTGACCATCTTGCACAGACAGGTGCGGCACGTGCCGTTACGGCACGAACGCGGCAGCCGCAGATTCGCGAAACCGGCCGCTTCGAGGATCGTCAGCGAATCCGGCGCGTCGAAGCTGCGACCCAGCGGTTCGACGCGAACGGTGAAACTGGAAGGTGATGTGTCCATGATCCGGATCGTAATTCATCGCGCGCGCGAGGAAAACTTGCGGCGCGCTGCAACTCGTCTAAAGTGAATAAATTCAGCGGTGCGCAACGCAATATGCGTTCGTCGCTGAACCAGCCCGCGCCTGCGATAACACCGGAGGCAAGTTCACATCAGGCACGCGCGGCCTCTACCACGGGTCCACTGAAGGCGAATCCCATGCAGATCAATTTCCCGAACGAAACTCCTGCGTACTCGGAGTACGAACTGACGCTGGCTTTTCCGGCGCTCGTGGATGGAGAGAGGGTGGAATGCATGATCACCGCCGAGGCGCTCGAGGACCATTACGGCGCGGCATCGCCGCGTCTCGAAGACATGGTCGATGCGTTCGATGCGCATCGTGAGCGGATCGAAGCCGCGACCCGCAGGCTGCTGTCGGAAACGCGCGCGCAATGCCTGGTGTTGCGCAGCGGCTATGTGCGCTTTTACGAGGCGAACTGGCGCAACTGAGCGGACGCAATTGATCTGACGGAACACAACCGGCTACGGATGCCGCGGCAGACGCCGGCGGCGCGTGGTCGGGCGTCGCTCGTCCCGCGATTCAGATCATCCGTCGCAAGGTTTTGTCCTGGAATATCACGTGATGGCCGATCGCGGCCAGCGCGTGCAGCCCGATCACCCAATAGAACGCATTGCCTATCCACACGTGCGCCGTTTTCAGCAACGGCCGCGCAATCGCGTCCGCGCCGACCAGCGTCACGTTCAGATTCAGCCACGCGAGCGTCACCGGATGCCCGCCGGTATTGACCATCAGAATGCCGAGCAAGGGTTGCGCGAAGATAAACACGTACAACGCCAGATGCACGACGCGCGCGAGAAACTTCAGCACCGGCGCGCCGGGCACGTCGGCGGGGGCGCCCGCCCATAAGCGCCACACCAGCCGCAGAACCGCCAGCGACAGCACCAGCGTCCCCGCCCAGAAGTGGATCGCGGTCCAGAACGTCCGGCTGTCGGTGCCTTTCGGGCCGCGAATCTCGATTGCCAGATACGCGAGCGCGATCAGAACGACCACGACCCAATGGAAGAACACGGCAGGCTTCGAATAACGTTCCGGTGCGCGGCTCATGGACATACGGGAACTCCGGGTGGGCGAAGCATCGATCGGATGACGCCGGGGTGGCGTCATTGATCGGATGATAAGCGCCGCGCAGCGCGCGCGGCGTGGGCTATGCCACTATTTTCCGCGCGAGCGCGACGCCGTGCGAAATCCGGTGACGTCGAAAGCAGGAGCTCGACGCAGACTTGCGCTGCGTCGTCCGGACAGCGGCGGTTTTAGTCCGCGCCGAGATAGAAATAACGGAACAGGAAGACCGCCGCGATGATCCAGACCACCAGTTTCACCTGGCGCGCGCGGCCGGTCAGCAGCTTCAGTCCGGCATACGAGATAAAGCCGAACGCGACGCCGTTCGCAATCGAGTACGTGAACGGCATCAGCAGCGCGGTCAGCGCGGCCGGCACGACTTCCGTCGCGTCGTCCCACGGCAGATCGACCATTTCGCGCAGCATCAGGCACGAGACATACAGCAGCGCGGGCGCGGTTGCGTAACCCGGCACCACGCCGGCCAGCGGCGCGAAGAACAGCGCCGCGAGAAACAGCACCGCAACCGTCACGGCGGTCACGCCGGTGCGGCCGCCCGCCTGCACGCCCGACGCGCTTTCGATAAACGCCGTCGTCGACGACGTGCCGAGCATCGAGCCCGCGAGAATCGCGGTGCTGTCGGCCAGCAACGCGCGATTCAGGCGATGCAGCTTGCCTTCGACCAGCAAGCCGGCGCGATTGGCGACACCCATCAGCGTGCCGGTCGCGTCGAACAGTTCGACGAGGAAAAACACCAGCACGACGTTCAGAATGCCGCTCGACAGTGCGCCCTTGATGTCGAGTTGGAACAGTGTCGGCGAAATCGACGGCGGTGCGGACACGATGCCGTGAAACTGGTTGCCGCCGAAGAAAAAGCTCAGCACCGTCACGCCGACGATGCCGATCAGGATCGCGCCGCGCACGCGCAGGCAGTCGAGCGTGACGATCGCGAAGAAACCGATGATCGCGAGAATCACGTGCGGGTCGTGCAGATTGCCGAGCGTGACGAGCGTAGCCGGATTGCCGACCACGATGCCCGCGGTCTTCAGCGAGATGATCGCCAGGAATAGCCCGATACCGCCGGTGATTGCGATGCGGATCGAATGCGGAATGCCGTTGACGATCACTTCGCGCACGCGGAACAGCGTCACGAGCATGAACAGGCAGCCGGAAATGAACACGGCGCCGAGCGCGGCTTGCCACGTAAAGCCCATTCCCTTGACGACCGTGTACGCGAAATACGCGTTCAGGCCCATGCCCGGCGCGCACGCGATCGGATAGTTCGCGTAGAGGCCCATGATCAGCGACGCCAGCGCCGCGACGAGGCAGGTCGCCACGAACACCGATTCTTTCGGCATGCCGGCGTCGCCGAGAATCGCGGGGTTGACGAAGATGATGTAGGCCATCGTCAGGAAAGTGGTGAGGCCGGCAAGCACTTCGGTGCGTAGCGTGGTGCCGGCTTCATCGAAGCCGAAATAACGGGTCAGGGCTTTCATGGAGTCTCTCGACGTTCTTGAGTTGCTTTGTTGTAGTGAATCGGTGTGACGGGTGTGCGTGTGTCCGATGACTATCCGGCCGGACGCGGCTGGCGAGCCAGAAAGCGATCGAGTTCGCCGGCGAACACTTTGGTGTCGCGCTGGCTGAACGGGTCTGGACCGCCGGTATCGACGCCGCTGCCGCGCAACTGGTCGAGCATCGCGCGCATGCGCAGACGTTCCTCGATCGTGCCGGGGCTGTACCAGTTGCCGCGCGGGTCGAGCGCGTGCGCGTGCTTTTCGAGCACGGCGGCGGCCAGCGGGATGTCGGCGGTGATGACGAGGTCGCCCGCGACCACGCGTTCGGCGATCAGCGCGTCGGCGACATCGGCGCCGGCGGGCACCTGGATCGCGCGGATCAGCGGCGACGGCGGCACGCGCAGGAACTGGTTCGCGACCAGCGTCACCGCGATGCCGGTGCGCCGAGCCGCGCGGTACAGCATGTCCTTCACCACGACCGGACAGGCGTCGGCGTCTACCCAGATTTGCATTGTTGCGGCTTCCGGTATCGAAGGGGCGAGATGATACCTTGCCAGCGCGCGCGGCGGTGCGGCAAGCGAATTTCGTAAGCTGGAAAGAAAAGCGAGGGAAAGGCGTGCTTTCGAGGTTGAAAGCCGGTGTTGGTCGCACGAAAGCGAAAGATGCGGTGGCTTTGGGAGATGCCGGAACGCAAAACGCGGAGTTGCGTAAAAACGGGCAAAGCGACGCCTGCCACCGTTGCGGCGGCTACCGCGTCCGGCGCGAGTGCGCGCCGGAGGGCGGCGTCAGACTAGGACACCATGCGACGAATCGCACACTGCGTGCAATTACTGCTGGACGACGCCTTGCATCCGCTGTGCGGCGACGATGCGGCCGGCGCGCTGCGCATTTTCCGGATAGTCGATCCAGTCGAGCGGATCGTAGCCTGCCTTACGCCATTCGACGAGATCGGCTTTCACTTGAGCGCGCGTCTTCGGCGCGGACGAGTCGTAAGGCTGCGCGGTGCTTTGCGCAAACGCGGAAGTTAAACAGCAGGCGCCGACGAGGGCACCCAGAACAACGCGATATGCAACTTTCATGGCGGGGCTCCTGTGGCGAAAGCTTCTGAAGTAACTACTGGAAAACCCCTATATTTTAGGAATTGCCGCGCTATTTTGATAGGTATATATCTACAACGGTTTGTTGCGGCCCTCGCAAAATTGTTGCGATTTGCGCAATAGACGACCTTTTCGGCCGGCGGCGGTCGGCGCGCAACGGCCGCGGGGCGGCCTCGGACGCGTTAAATCCCCGGGCGCGCGTGCGCCAGCCGGTAGTCGCCCGGCCGCACGCCGGTCCATTTGCGAAACGCACGATGGAACGCGCTTGGTTCCGCGAAGCCGACTTGCGCGGCGATTTCCGCCAGCGTTTTCGTGCCGTGCTCCAGTTCGTCGATGGCGATGTCGCGGCGCAAGTCGTCCTTGATCGACTGATACGTGAAGCCTTCCTGCTTCAGGCGCCGCCGCATCGTGGCCTGCGCGAGATGAAGCTGTTCCGCTATCTGATCGGCGGCGGGCCACGCGGCCATCGGCAAGCCGCGCAGCGTCTTGCGAACCTGCGCGGCCAGCGAGCCCGGATTGCGATATTTGACGACGAAATTGCCCGGCGCATGCCGCAAAAACGCCTTCACGGAGCGGCTTGTCTCAATCACCGGCAACTCCAGAAATGCGGGCGACAGATCGACATACGATTCTTCGTGGCCGAATGCCATATCGTCGCAAAACATCAACCGGTATTCATGCGCGGCGGGCGGCGCGGCACAGCGAAAACGCGCCTCGATCAGCGGAATACGTCGTCCGACCAGCCAGCAGACAAGGCCGTAGACCAGGATGAAATAAGTGGCATACGCGAACATCGTGGGCAACGGCGTGCCGTCGCGATGCGCGAACGTGATCCGCACGCGGTCGCGTTGCGGCGCGATCTGCGCGGACAGGTCGTCGAGCACGAGCCGCATGAAACCGACCGCGCGCGCGAGCGCCTGCGCGCCGGTGCGCGCGGTCAGCGCGGCGCGCGTCATCGCGATGAAGCTGCCGCTGCGCATCGGATGCGAATCCTGGCCGAAAAACTCGTCGTCCAGCGCCCGGGCAATTCCTGCCCACAGCGCGCCGTACTGCGCCGAGCTGACGCGGCTGTCGGGCGACGCGGCGAGCGCGGCCGCGATGCCGGTCGCGTCGATCAGCGGCGCCACGTCGAGACCGCGCCCGGCGGCCAGCGCGAGCGTTTCTTCGACCAGCGAGATGGAGATGGTGCCGCGCGTGGAAGACATTCGCTGAATTTCCCTGGTTAGCGCGGTCGCGCGACGGCGATGCGCCTGTCGTGGCAAACGCGCTCAGTGTTTACCGCAATTCGCAGCTCGACAAACCGCACCCGAGTGCCGTCTATCAAGCGATTGGTCGATTCTATGGCAAATAAGCTCATTGAGATTGATCGGCCTGAGCATTCTAGCCACGTCGCGGCTTGCCTAAACTCGAACCCACGCACCCGCTCGCAACGCGCGAGCCACTCGCAACGGCACAACGAGGCACGCAGATGGACGACTTCTACACAGACGACCAACGGATGATCCGCGACGCCGCGCGCGACTTCTCCACCGAACAGCTCGCGCCGCATGCCGGTCAGTGGGACAAAGACGCGCAACTTCCCGCCGAGGTCGTCAGGCAACTCGGCGAACTCGGCTTTCTCGGCATGATCGTGCCCGCGGAATGGGGCGGTTCCTACACCGATTACGTCGCCTACGCGCTCGCGCTGGAGGAAATCGCCGCCGGTTGCGCGTCGTGCGCGACCTTGATGAGCGTGCACAACTCGGTCGGCTGCGGGCCGATCCTCAAATACGGCACGCCCGAGCAGAAAGACCGCTACCTGCACGATCTCGCCGCGGGCAAGACCATTGGCGCGTTTTGCCTGACCGAGCCGCAAGCAGGATCGGAGGCGAACAACCTGCGCACCCGCGCCGAACTGCGCGACGGCAAATGGGTGATCAACGGCAGCAAACAGTTCGTGACGAACGGCGCGCGCGCGAATATCGCGATCGTGTTCGCGGTGACCGACCCGGATCTCGGCAAGCGCGGCATCTCGGCTTTTATCGTCCCTACGGATACGCCCGGATTCAATGTCGGGCCGCCCGAGCACAAGATGGGCATCCGCGCGTCCGATACCTGTCCGATCACCTTCGACGAGTGTGCGATTCCCGAAGCGAATCTGCTCGGCGCACGCGGCGAAGGCTTGCGGATCGCGCTGTCGAATCTGGAAGGCGGGCGCATCGGCATCGCGGCGCAGGCGTTGGGTATCGCGCGCGCGGCGTTCGACGCGGCGCGTCAGTATGCGAGCGAACGTGTGCAGTTCGGCAAACCGTTGCGCGAGCATCAATCGGTTGCGAACATGCTCGCGGATATGGCCACGCGGATCAACGCCGCGCGTTTGCTGATCCATCACGCGGCGAAGTTGCGCAGCGCGGACAAGGCGTGTCTGTCCGAGGCGTCGCAGGCGAAGCTGTTCGCATCGGAACTCGCCGAAGAAGTGTGCTCGAATGCGATCCAGATTCACGGCGGTTACGGTTATCTTCAGGACTACGCGGTAGAGCGGCATTACCGCGATGCACGCATCACGCAGATTTACGAAGGCACCAGCGAAATCCAGAGAATGCTGATCGCGCGGCACGTTTGAGCGCAAAATAAAAAGCGGTAAAGAGACGCCGCAACGAAGCGCCGCGACACACGGCGCGAGACACGCGACGTCATCACCAGCAGCGCGCGACACGCGCCGACATGGAGACGAGACGATGACTGCAGCGAAAAGCTTTTTCGACGCGCGCGATCTGCTATTGCGCCATCGCACCGATTACGAGCGCGCGTATCGCGAGTTTGCGTGGCCGGCGCTCGATCAGTTCAACTGGGCGCTCGATTACTTCGACGTGATTGCGCAACGCAACGACGCGCCCGCGCTCTGGATCGTCGATGCGCCCGACTCGCCCGGACTGAAGCTGTCGTATGCGCAGATGAGCGAGCGCTCGGCGCGCATGGCGAATTTCCTGCGCGGCGCAGGCGTCGCACGTGGCGACCGGCTGTTGCTGATGCTGCCGAATCGCGTCGAACTGTGGGACGTGATGCTCGCCGCGATGAAACTCGGCGCGGTCGTGTTGCCCGCCACCACCCAGCTGTCCGCTGACGACGTGCGCGATCGTGTGCAGATCGGCGGCGCGAATGTCGTGATCGTCGATAGCGTGGAGACGGCGAAATTCGACACGCTCGATATTCCGTTGACGCGAATCTCGGTCGGCGCGCCGCGCGAAGGGTGGCTCGACATTGCGGACGCGTACGATGCGTCGCCCGATTTCACGCCCGACGCTCCGACCCGCGCCACCGATCCGCTGCTGCTGTATTTCACGTCCGGCACCACGTCCAAACCCAAGCTCGTCGAGCACACGCATCAGAGCTATCCGGTCGGGCATCTGTCCACGATGTACTGGATCGGCCTGAAACCCGGCGATATTCACTGGAACATCAGTTCGCCCGGCTGGGCGAAGCACGCATGGAGCTGCTTCTACGCGCCGTGGAATGCGCAAGCATGCGTGTTCGTTTTCAACTTCGCGCGCTTCGTGCCGAAAGACACGCTCGACGTGCTGATCCGCTTCAACGTAACGACTTTATGCGCGCCACCGACGGTCTGGCGAATGCTTGTCCAGGAACCGCTCGCCGAGTATCCGGTGAAGCTGCGTGAGATCGTCGGTGCGGGCGAACCGCTGAATCCGGAGATCATCGAGCGCGTGCGGCATGCGTGGAATATTACGATTCGCGACGGCTACGGACAAACCGAAACCACCTGCCAGATCGGCAATTCGCCGGGGCAGCCGGTCGTGCCGGGCTCGATGGGCCGGCCGTTGCCCGGCTACACGATCGAACTGGTCGACGCCGACGATCAGCCCGTGGAAGAAGGCGAGATCGCGTTGTCGCTTGCGCACCGGCCGCTCGGCCTGATGACCGGCTACGCGAACAACGCGGATGCCAGCGCGTATGCGATGCGCAACGGCTATTACCGCACCTCGGATGTGGCGATGCGTCGCGATGACGGCTACTTCGTCTACGTCGGTCGCGCGGACGACGTGTTCAAGTCGTCCGATTATCGATTGAGCCCGTTCGAGCTGGAGAGCGTGCTGATCGAGCATGAAGCGATTGCCGAAGCCGCCGTCGTGCCGAGTGCGGATGCGCTGCGTTTGTCCGTGCCCAAAGCGTTCGTCACGGTGCGCAACGGCTACGAAGCCGGTCCCGAGCTGGCGCGCAGCGTGTTTCGTTTTTCCCGCGACAAGCTCGCGCCGTACAAGCGGATTCGCCGTCTGCAATTCAGCGATCTGCCCAAAACCATTTCCGGAAAAATCCGCCGTGTCGAATTGCGGCGTCGCGAGGAAAGCCGCGACGCGGAACCGGCGCGCCTGCCCGGCGAGTACTGGGAAGAGGATTTTCCCGATCTACGTTGATCCATGCGTTTTTCGCATGCGTGCATGGCAACGCATGCACGCATGAATCGCAGCGGAAACATGGGCTTTTCAATTGTCTTCGTCACTGTCCGGCCATCACGAGGCCACTGCACAGGAGCAACCGCAATGAGCGCAATTCCTTCGAGCATCGCCGGCCGTCCGGCGGCTGCATCCGTCTCCGCCGACGCACCGACCGTCAAGCTGCTGATCGACGGCGCGTTCGTCGAATCGACGACCGACGAATGGCGCGAGATCGTCAATCCGGCGACGCAGGAGGTACTGGCGCGGGTGCCGTTCGCGCGCGTCGAAGAAGTGGACGCAGCGGTGCGTGCCGCACATGCCGCGTTCGCCACGTGGAAAACCACACCGATCGGCGCACGGATGCGGATCATGCTGAGGTTTCAGGCGTTGATTCGCGAACACATGCCGCGCATCGCGAAGACGCTGACGGCGGAGCAGGGCAAGACGATCCCCGATGCCGAAGGCGATATCTTTCGCGGTCTAGAAGTGGTCGAACATGCGTGTTCGATCGGCACGTTGCAGCAAGGCGAATTCGCGGAAAACGTCGCGGGCGGCGTGGACACCTATACGCTGCGCCAACCGATCGGTGTGTGCGCGGGCATTACGCCGTTCAATTTCCCCGCGATGATTCCGCTATGGATGTTTCCGATGGCGATCGTCTGCGGCAACACGTTCGTGCTGAAACCGTCGGAGCAGGATCCGCTTTCGACGATGCAACTCGTCGAACTGGCGCTCGAGGCGGGCGTGCCGAAAGGGGTGCTGAACGTGGTTCACGGCGGCAAGGAAGTCGTCGATGCAATCTGCACGCACGAACTGGTGAAGGCGATTTCGTTCGTCGGCTCGACGGCCGTGGGCACGCACGTCTACCGGCTCGGCAGCGAGCACGGCAAGCGCGTGCAATCGATGATGGGCGCAAAGAATCATGCGGTCGTGTTGCCCGACGCGAATCGCGAGCAGGCGCTCAACGCGCTCGTCGGCGCGGGCTTCGGCGCGGCGGGACAGCGCTGCATGGCGACCTCGGTGGTGGTGATGGTGGGCGCGTCGAAAGAGTGGTTGCCGGATCTCGTGAACAAGGCGAAAACGCTGAAGATCAACGCCGGCCACGAAGCGGGCACCGACGTCGGCCCGTTGGTATCGCGCGCGGCGAAGCAACGGGTGCTCGGCCTGATCGACTCGGGCGTGAAGGCCGGCGCGACGCTCGCGCTCGACGGTCGCGACGTCGCCGTGCCCGGCTATGAAGCGGGCAATTTCATCGGCCCGACGATCTTCTCCGACGTCTCGACCGAGATGGAAATCTATCGCACCGAAATTTTCGGACCGGTGCTGCTGATCGTCGAAGTCCCGACGCTCGACGCCGCGATCGAACTCGTCAATCGCAATCCGTTCGGTAACGGCGTGGGTTTGTTTACGCAGAGCGGCGCGGCGGCGCGCAAATTCCAGAGCGAAATCGATATCGGCCAGGTGGGGATCAACATTCCGATTCCGGTGCCGGTGCCGTTTTTCAGCTTCACGGGTTCGCGCGGCTCGAAGCTCGGCGATCTCGGTCCGTACGGCAAACAGGTCGTGCAGTTTTACACGCAGACCAAAACCGTCACCGCGCGCTGGTTCGACGA
The DNA here is from genome assembly GCF_028283785.1 of Paraburkholderia sp. Taxonomy (GTDB): domain Bacteria; phylum Pseudomonadota; class Gammaproteobacteria; order Burkholderiales; family Burkholderiaceae; genus Paraburkholderia. The sequence goes on from NZ_JAPWKB010000013.1 coordinate 40,513, forward strand.
CGCGACCGTGAACGACGGCGTCAACACGACGATCAGTCTGCGCTGAAACTGGCGTTCAACCACGCGTAACGACCCGGAGACGAGATATGAAAATCGGTTTCATCGGACTCGGCAACATGGGCGCACCGATGGCGCTCAACCTGCTCAAGGCCGGTCATGCGGTCAATGTATTCGACCTGAATCCGCAGGCCGTGCAAACGCTGGTCGATGCGGGCGCGACGGCGTCGGCGTCGCCGAAAACGGCCGCAACGGATGTCGAATGCGTGGTCACGATGCTGCCCGCCGCGGCGCATGTGCGCGCCGTCCTGAGCGGCGACGACGGCGTGCTGGCCGGGATTGCACGCGGCGTGCCGATCATCGATTCGAGCACGATCGATCCGGCGACCGTCAAGGCATGCGCCGAACTGGCCGCGCCGCACGGCAACGCGTTCGTCGATGCGCCGGTGTCGGGTGGCACGGGCGGCGCGGCGGCGGGCACGCTGACCTTTATGGTCGGCGGCAGCGCGGAGGTCTACGAGCAGGTGAAAACGGTGTTGTCGGCGATGGGCAAGAATATCGTCCATTGCGGCGATACGGGCACGGGTCAGGTCGCGAAAATCTGCAATAACCTCGTGCTCGGCATCACGATGGCCGGCGTCGCCGAAGCGATGTCGCTGGGGGAAAAGCTCGGCATCGATCCGAAGGTTTTGGGCGGCATCATCAATACATCGACCGGCCGCTGCTGGAGCGCGGACACGTACAACCCGTTCCCCGGCGTGATCGAAACCGCGCCGTCCACGCGCGGCTATAGCGGCGGATTCGGCACGGACCTGATGCTGAAGGATCTCGGTCTCGCCACCGACGCCGCGAAATCGGTGCGGCAACCGGTGTATCTGGGCGCGCTCGCGCAGCAGCTTTATCAGACCATGAGCACGCAGGGCGCGGGCCGTCTGGATTTTTCGGCGGTGATCCGGTTGTACCGGCACGACGGCGACGCGTAGCGCCGCACGGGCGAAGCGTATTGGGTATGACGTATTGCGGAATGCGCGTGGTGACGTGATGCGTCGCCGGGCGATTACGCTTCGCTCGCCTGCGCGCCGTGCGCATTCGCGTCGGCGGCCGGCGGCGTCGTATTGCGAGCCGCCGCCGGGCTCACGCGTCCCACCCACGCGATCGCCGCCATCGCCACCGCGACCGCCACCCATCCGACCGTGCCGAAACCGGCGAGGCGGCCGTCTGGCGCGTTGGTCAGCATCAGGCCACCCAACCATGCACCGGTGCCCGTGCCGAGCGCCTGCAGCGCGCTGTTCGCGCTCAGGAACGCGCCGCGTCGCGCGGGTTCGGGAACCGTCGTGAGGAGTGTCTGCATCGGCACCATCCGGCCGGACATGCAGATCATGAAGCACGGGAAAAACACCAGCAACACGACGAACGGCACGTTCGGCAAATGCGTGACGAACAGCACAGGTAACGCCGAAAGCAGGACCGCGACGCGGAAAATGCGTTTGGGCCCGAAGCGGTCCGCCAGCCTGCCGACCGCGCGCGACGTAAAGAAAGTCGCTGCGCCGCCGCCCATGTAAAGCCACGATAACTGCGCGGGCGCGACACCATGATTCGCGACGAGGATCGGCGCGATGAACGGAATCACCATCATGTGCGAAATCATCATCAGGAACGTTAGCGCGAATGCGTTCAGGTGACGCGGATTCGCGATCAGACGCCCGAGGTCGGGCATGACTTCGCGCAACGGCGGCGGGCGTCGCGCGAGATGTTCGGTCAGCGACGGCACGATATGCTGGCCGCCGAACCAGATCGCGACGGACAGCACGACCAGCAACGCGAACGGTGCGGCCCAGCCGAAATGCGCGCCGAGCAGCACACCGGCCGGCACACCGGCGATTGCCGCGAGCGAGAACGCCGTCATGATCGTGCCGGTTGCGGCGCCGCGCCGGTTGACCGGAATCACGTCGCCGACGATCGCCATCACGACCGAGCCCAGCACGCCGCCGCTGATGCCGGCGAACGCGCGAGCCGCGAGCAGCATCGGATAGTTGCCGGACACGGCGCACGCGAGATTCGACAGCGCGAAGAGGGCATAGACCGCAAGCAGCAGACGACGCCGGTCGAAGCGGTCGATATAGGTCGCGGCGAGCAGGCCGGAGATCCCCGAGCACCACGAATACGTCGATACGGCCGTCGCGAACTTGATGGGCGTGATCGAAAACGCATGCATGATCTGCGGACCCAGCGGCATCATCACCATGAAATCCATGATGACGGTGAACTGGGTCAGCGCGAGCAGCCACAACAGACGGCGTTCGCGTGAAGGATTGAGTGCGTACATCCGGAACCTTGAGAAGAGGCCGTTCTGCTGAATGACGCCGCATGCATGCGGCGTGGTTTGCGATTTCGATGCCTGTTTCAACGCATTCTATGAGCTGCGGCGATGATTCTCGACGTTCAGTCGTTCAGCGTTTCGTGAACCGCGATATCGCCTTGCTTCCAGTAGCTCGCCGCGCGAATGCGCGACTTGTCGATGCCGCGCTCGCCGGCGAGATGCTGGCGCACCGCCTTGATCGTCGACGATTCGCCGGCCGCCCACACGTAACCGTCGCCTTCGGGCAGTTCGGTTTCTCGGACCGCTTGCAGCATCGCCGCGCCGCGTTCGGCGTCGACGCCGGAGCGATAGCACCACACCGCGTGCAGATTGGCTTGCGTGTCGAATTCCATTTTCGCGGATTCGTCGGCGACTTCGATCACGGCCAGTACGCGCGCGCCTGCGGGCAGTTCGTCGAGGCGTCGTGCGATGGCGGGCAAGGCCGTTTCATCGCCGATCAGCAGATGCCAGTCGAAACCGGTCGGAATCACCATCGACCCGCGCGGACCGCCGACGCCGAGGAACTGGCCGACCTTTGCCTGCGCAGCCCAGGTCGCGGCCGGTCCCGCTTCGTGCATCGCGAATTCGATGTCGAGTTCGCGCGTGTCGCGATCATAGCGGCGCGGCGTGAAATCGCGGGCGACCGGGCGTTTGCCTTCGGCGAACACGGGACCGTCGGGCCCGGCGGTCGGCAGCGTCGGCTTGTCCTGGCCGGGTTCGGGGAAAAACACCTTCACGTGATCGTCGAACGACGCCGACACGAAGTCCTGCAGGTCTTCGCCGGTGAACGTGATACGCAGCAGATGCGGCGTCAACGGTTCGACGCGCGCCACTTGCAGCAGACGGAATTTGAGCGGATGACGCACGCGCGTCACGGCGAGTTCAGGCTTGTTCGAATTGCTTTGCATGAATGCGTGTCCTTTGAAATCGTTGGCTTTACGGCGATTCGTGTCCGTGGGGCGGCGGCTGCTGCGGTGCGTGCCGCGCCGTTGTTATGTCTGTTCAATGCAAGATCCGGCGTGAACTTCATAGCCTACGCCAGCTTGCATGCGTCGCGCGCATGCATGCGTGTAGCGCATGCATGGCGGAAGGATCAGTTGCCGGCGTCGGGTGCCGCGTTGGTTGCGGCGTCCGGGCCTGCGTCGACCGCTTCGATTTCCTGCGCGGCGCGCGCCAGAATGCCGGCGATACGGCGCTGTTCGTCGGCCGATGCGTTGTCGCGTTTCAGCATTGCGCGCTTCAACGCGCGACGCGCTTCGGTCAGCTCCGGCAACCAGCCGCCCTGGCTGATGTCCGCCGGTTCTTCGCCGGCAAACGCGCGACGCACCATGTCCATCTTGCGGGCGATATGGTTGATCCGCGCGAACATCAGATCGACGCGTTCGCGATTACTTTGCAGATACTCGCGCCCTGTGTCGGACAGTGCATAGCGTTTGCGGTTGCCTTCGAGTTGAACCGTCACGAAACCGAGTTCTTCGAGGTAGGTCAGCGCGGGATAGACCATGCCGGGGCTCGGCGCGTAAAAGCCGTTCGAGCGCGCTTCGAGTGCCTTGATCAGTTCGTAGCCGTGGCTCGGCTGCGCTTCGAGCAGACTGAGCAGCATCAGTTGCAGGTCTTCCGAGCTGAATTTGCGACCGCGCGGCATGCCGTCGCCTTCGCCGAAACCGCCGGGACCGCCGCCGAAACGGCCGCCGCCTTCACCGCGCGGGCCGCCGCCATGGCGATGACGGCCAATGGCATGCCACAACGCGTGCATTGGATGATGGGCGCCGCTGTGCGGCGTGCGGCCTGCTTTGGAATGATGTCGCATGAGTGGAACTCCGTTCGAGTCGTAAGATGCATCTTAAGATATATATCTTAAGAGTGTTTGTCAAACCCGATTTCGTGACTTTCGTGACGGCGGCGTCGTCGAAAGTGCATTAATGCATGACGTTATGTCATGAATGAAATGACACTCATGCTCTCGTGAAATCACCGATGCCCATCCAGAATGCACTTCACCCGCAGCGCTTTCCGCTGCACGAAAACCAGGAGTGAAGATCATGTTTGCAATTTCAGGTGTGACAGGACAGGTCGGCGGTGCGGCAGCCCGTGCGTTGCTCGCGGCAGGGCATCCGGTGCGCGCGATCGTTCGCGACGAAAGCAAGGCCGCGCCGTGGCGTGCGTTGGGGGCCGAGATCGCGGTGGCGTCGGTGCAAGACACGGAGGCGTTGACCGCCGCGTTCGCCGGCACGGAAGGCGTATTCGCGATGATTCCGCCGGATTTCGCGCCCAGCCGCGAATTTCCGGGCGCGCGGATCGCCGCGTCGTCGATCGTGCGGGCGTTGATGGCGGCGAAACCTTCGAAGATGGTGGCGCTGTCGTCGATTGGCGGTCATCGCGAATCGGGGCTTGGACTGATCACGCAAGTGCGGCTGTTCGAGGATGCGCTGGCGCACGCGGCCATGCCGACTGCAATTCTGCGTCCGGCGTGGTTTATGGAAAACTCGGTGTGGGACATCGCGCCGGCACAGGAAACGGGGATCATGTCGAGCTTTCTGCAACCGCTCGACCAGCCGTTTCCCATGATCGCGACCGACGATATCGGCAAGGTGATTGCGCAGACGCTGACGCAAACGTGGCAGGGACGGCGGGTGATCGAGATCGATGGGCCGCAGCGTTATACGCAGCATGAAATCGCGGCGTTGCTTGGCGGTGTGCTGGGCCGCAAGGTCACCGCGCAACCGGTGCCGCGCGATCAGTGGGAGGCAATTTTCCGTGCACAGGGCACCGACTGGCCGACACCGCGCATCGAGATGATCGATGGGTTCAATCGCGGCTGGATCGAGTTCGAAGCGTTCGGCGTCAACGAGCGCGTAACGGGTACCACGCGCTATGAGACGGTGCTTGCGCAACTGGCCGAGCGCGTTGCCGTGAGCGCGGCCTGACGACCGGGTGGGGCGTGCTGCATGTGCCGCGCATGTCGCGAGCGTGGCATGCGCGGCACGCATGCGAAGATCGATGCATGCGCGTAGCGCATGCGAACTCAGAAGATCGACTGCCCTGTATACGTGGTCAACCATTCCAGCGCCAGCACGCCGGCCAGCGAATTGCCGTTGCTGTCGAGCGCCGGCGACCACACGCAGACCGCCATTTCCCCCGGCAGCACCGCAACGATCCCACCGCCGACCCCGCTTTTCGCCGGCAATCCAACCCGAAACACGAAATCGCCCGCCGCATCGTAGGTGCCGCAGGTCAGCATCAGCGCGGACAATCGCTTGGTCGAACTGCTGTCGAGAATCCGTTCGCCGCTGACGGGCGCAATACCGCCATTGCTCAGAAACAGCGCCGCACGCGCGACTTCGACGCAACTCATCGAAATGGCGCACTGCCGGCAATACGCATCCACCACCGACTCCGGCGGCATTTCCAGATTGCCGAAGCTAGCCATGAAGTGCGCCATCGCCCGATTGCGGTGCGCATGACGCAGCTCCGATTGCGCTACACGCAGGTCGTAATCGATGCCCGGGTCGCCCGTAAGCCGCTGCATGAACTGGACGAGTGCGTTTTCCGCATGCGCAAAACGGCGGCACAGCACGTCGGTCACGACCAGTGCGCCCGCATTGATAAACGGATTGCGCGGCTTGCCGTGTTCGGCTTCGAGTTGGACCAGCGAATTAAAGGCCGTCCCCGACGGCTCACGTCCCACGCGTTCCCACAGCGCGTCGCCGAGCAGGCGAAACGCGAGCGTGCAAGCGAACAGTTTGGAAATGCTCTGGATCGAGAAGCGCGTGTCGGCCTGACCGGTGCGGAAAACCTCGCCGGTCGGCGTGACGATCGCCATGCCGAAGCTGTCGGCGGGGACGTTCGCCAGTTCGGGAATATAGTCGGCCACGCGGCCCGTGCCGAGATACGGCTGCAGGTCGCGGTGGATCTGGTCGAGGATTTGGGCGTAGTTCATCGCGGGCACCGTTGAGGCGTCGATTCTAGCAATCAATCTGGCACGAATTGACGCTGCGCGACTGTCCATGCGCGCGGACCGTCGCAGCGTGGCCGGAAACCGGAGCTGCAGGCTAAAAATTGCCTATGCTAATCTGGACTGTTTTCGAACCTGACAGGGCAAAACGGACAGCATGACGACCCCTTTCGACCCGAATGCGGATTCGCGTCCGGTTTTCGTCGTTGCCGGACGCCATACGTCGCTCGATGAAACAGCGCATTCCGCTCGTCACGTGCGGCTGATTTATGCGCGCGAAGGGGTGTTGACGGTGTGCAACGAAACCGGTCGTTGGGTCGCGCCGCCGGGTTATGCGGTGTGGGTGTTGCCGGGTCTGGCGTACCGGCTGGTGGCCAGCGGGCCGGTGGCGTGGCAGTCGCTTTATCTCGATCCGGAGAAAATGGAGGGTGCGGTTTGCGCATCGGTTTTGCCCGCGCAAGCGTGCGTCGTGAAGGTGGATCGACTGGTCGATGCGCTGCTTGAGGCCGCAACCGATCCGTCGCCCGGCAGCGGGGCGGCGCATCCCATGGACGACGGCTCGAACGAGCCCGACGATGCGCACGCCCGACTGATGCAGGTGCTGCTCGACCGTTTGTCCACGCTCGACATCGCACCGTTGGGTTTGAACTGGCCGCGTGATCCGCGCAGCCGCCTGATCGCGGATGCGCTGTGCGGTGATCCGGCGCAGCAGACTGTGCTCGACGCGCTTGCCGCGTCGGCGGGCGTGGCCGCGCGGACGGCGGCGCGGTTGTTCGTCCGAGAGACGGGATTGACGTTCGGGCAGTGGCGGCAGCAGTGGCGTCTGTTGATCGCGCTGGAGCGGCTGGGGCGGGGCGCGAGTGTGGCGCAGGTTGCCGCCGGGGTCGGCTATAGCGACGTGTCGTCGTTTATCGCGGTGTTCCGCGAGGCGATGCGCGAAACGCCCGCGAGATTCTTCCGCTGACGCGTCGCGCGTGACGGTGTCGCCCCGATGACGGGGCGACACGAAACGGTCCTCAGTGCGCGCCCGCCGCGCCGCCACCGCCGCCCTTCGACGGCTTGGTGATCCAAATCAGCGGAATGATCATCACGAAGATGATCGCGGACACATAGAAAATGTCGTTCAGGCCGAGCATCGCGGCTTGCGTATTCAGCTGGAAATCGAACAGCGCATGCGCCGACGACGTGTTCATATGCAACAACGATTTCGTCGCCTCGATGCTCTGGTTGAACACCGGGTTGTTGACGTTCGCCTGCTCGGTCAGTCGCTCATGGTGCAGCACCGTGCGGTTGTTCCACGCATTGCCCGCCAGCGACGTCCCGACCGCGCCGCAGAACACCCGAGCGAAGTTCGACAGACCCGCTGCAGCCGGAATCTTGTTCGGCGGTTGTCCCGACAGGATGATCGCGGTCAGCGGCACGAAGAACAGCGCCATCGGAATGCCTTGCAGCAGGGTGGGCATCACCAGATGGAACGTGTCGATTTCGATCACGTACAACGACCGCATATAAAACACGATCGCGAATCCGATAAACGCCACGGTCGCAATTATCCGCGCGTCCGATCGCGGCAAGACGCGCCCGAGCACGGGTGCGAGCAGCACCGCGAATATGCCGAGCGGTGCCGTCACCAGACCCGCATCGACCGAGCGGTAGCCGAGATACTCCTGCATCCATTGCGGCAGTAACACCAGATTGCCGAAGAACACGCCGTAGGCGACGGAAATCGCAATCGTGCCGCCCAGAAAATTGCGTTGCGTAAACAGCCGCAAATCGACGATCGGATTCTCTTCGGTCAATTCCCATATCAGGAAAAACGCAAAGCTGATCAGCGCGACGACGGCCAGAATCACGATCAACGGCGAGTTGAACCAGTCGAGATCCTTGCCTTTGTCGAGCATGATCTGTAACGATGCGACCCACGTGATCAGCAGGCCGAGACCGACGACGTCGATCGGCAGTTTGCGGATCGGCGACTCGCGGGTCCGGTAGATCATCCACGTGACGCCCGCCGCGAAAATGCCGACCGGGATGTTGATGTAGAAGATCCACGACCAGCTATAACTGTCCGTGATCCAGCCGCCGAGCGCGGGTCCGGCGATCGGTCCGACGGTTGCCGTCATCGCCCATAACGCGAGGGCGGTGGACGATTTCTCTTTGGGATACGAGCCGAGCAGAATGGCCTGCGACAACGGAATCAGCGGCCCGGCAACGGCGCCCTGCAGCACCCGCGCGACCAGCAGCACCGGCAGCGTGGGCGCGATCCCGCACAGCCACGACGCCAGTACGAACATCAGGATCGCGCCGACGAACAGCTTGATCTGGCCGAAACGCTGCGTCAGCCAGCCGGTCAGCGGAATCGACACGGCGTTTGCGGCGGCGAACACGGTGATGACCCACGTGCCTTCATCGACGGACACGCCCAGGTTGCCCGAGATGGTCGGAATCGCAACGTTCGCGATCGACGTATCTAGCACGTTCATGAACGTCGCCAGCGCGACCGCAATCGTCGCGAGCACCAGTTGGCCGCCCTGCAACGGCGGCAGCGCGGGCGGCGCGGCAGGCGGTTGCGGCGGTCCGGCCGGCGCGGCGCCGGGATTCGGTTGATTCAAAAGGGTTCTCCAGCAGACAGAAAAGCAAAAGCCGCGTGAGCGGGCGGCGCCGTCGATGGCGCCGCGGCCGAGTGAGGCGTGCGCTGAAAAGGATACCCGGAATCAACGCCGATTGCCTGCGAGCCGCCAACCCGCGCGGGCCTTGCAGCGGTTTCGCGGGACGCTCCGGCCGCGGCTGCAAGGATGGCGGACGTGACGTTTAGCGGCGGGGTATGCTCCCGCCTGTTGACGGCAAGCTTGAGAAAAAAGAGGAAAAGACCATGTCTTGGGAACAGTTCGAACACGGCTGGCGCCTGGCGCCCGCCACCCTTTCCACCGGAGCAGCGGCCAAACCGCGCGCGCTGGTCGTGCTGTTGCACGGCGTCGGCAGCAATGCGCGCGACCTGATGCCGCTCGCCGACATCTGGCGCGAAACCTTGCCCGACGCGGGGTTCGTGTCGCTGAACGGCAGCGAGCCGTTCGACGGCGGTTTCGACGGACGCCAGTGGTTCAGTCTGCGCGACGTCACGCCGGCCAATCGCACCGGACGCGTCGAAGCGGCGTATCCGGCGTTGCTGACCATGCTGCAAAACGAACTTGCGCACTGGCATCTCGGCTTTAGCGAACTCGCGCTGGTCGGGTTCTCGCAAGGCTCGATCATGTCGCTGCATCACGTCGCGACGAATCCGGCGGGCGCAGCCGTGGTCGTCGCGTATTCGGGGCGTCTCGCGTCGCCGGTTGTCGCGCAAAGCCGCACGCCGCTGACGCTGGTGCACGGTGAAGAAGACGCGGTGATTCCGGTGCAGGAAACCGAGCAGGCCGCCATCGCATTCAGCGATGCGGGCTATCCGGTCGAGGCGTACGCATTGCCGGGCATTGGTCACACCATTTCCGGCGACGGCGCGATGCTCGGCCGCGACGCACTTGCGCGCGCATTCAGCGGCGCGGTCTGAAACTGCATTTCGACGCTGGATTTAGGGGTTAAAAGCGGCTCGCCGAAGAATCGGTAAGAAAACAAAACCGCAGAACCCCTAAAGATTTTGTTCGACTTGCCGTTTACAGAGCATTGGCATGACAATCACCCGCGCCGCGCGGGACTCTGTCGGGCCACACAATGGTTCGCAGACAAGCGGTGCAGTCGGGGAATACGCAGTGCCCAACATGCCCAACCGGGCTCATAACGACACACGCAGAATCATTCATGGCGAGACCGAAGCCGCAACATCTTCTTTCCAGGCACCTTGCCCGCCATTCCGTCGCGGTCGATCTCGGCACGGCCAACACGCTCATCTATACGGATGATGGTGGCGTCGTCCTGAATCAACCGTCGGTGGTGTGCTTTCGACGACACGTCGAAGCGGGGCAGACGCGCGTCGCCTCTGTCGGCACCGAAGCGCGTCAGTTGCTCGGGCGCGCGCCGCAAAATCTCGAACCCATCAAGCCGATGCGTCACGGCGTGATCGCCAATTTCTCGGCGGCCGAACAGATGATCCGTCAGTTCATCGCGATGGCGCGTCCCGCGCCGCGCTTCGGCCGGCGGGCAGCCTTCACGATCTGCGTTCCGGCAGGCGCCACGCAGGTGGAGCGCCGCGCGATCCGCGAAGCGGCGTTTGCCGCAGGCGCGGGCACCGTCAACCTGATCGGCGACTCGCTGGCGTCGGCAGTCGGCGCGGGCTTGCCGGTGTCGGCGGCGACGGGTTCGATGGTCGTCGATATCGGCGGCGGCACGACCGAAGTCGGCGTGATCGCGCTCGGCGGCACGGCCTATAGCGGCTCGATCCGCGTCGGCGGCGGCCAGTTCGATACGGCGATCATCAACTACGTGCGCAATCTGTACGGCGTGGTGATCGGCGAGCAAACCGCCGAGCACATGAAGAAAACGCTCGGCACCGCATTGCGCGACGTGCCGCTCGAAACCGGAAAAGCGACCGGCCGCAGCGCCGACGACGGCTTGCCGCGCACGATCGAGCTGACCAATCACGACATCGCCGACGCGATCGATGCGCCGTTGCGTCAGGTGATCGGCGCAATCAAGACCGCGCTCGAAACCGCACCGGCCGAACTCATCACCGATATCGCCACGGCCGGCATTGTGCTGACCGGCGGCGGCGCGTTGCTGAACCATTTGCCGCGTCGTCTGACCGACGAACTCGGCGTGACCGTGCGCATCGCCGACGAACCGCTGACCTGCGCGGTGCGTGGCGCAGGGCAGGCCGCCGAAGCCGGCCTCGTCGATGCATTCGGATTCGACTGAATGGCTCCGTCGATGCATCCGTTTTACCCGGCTTGACCGCGTCGATCGAGCCGGCCGGACTAACCGGACGGACGGTCGGCGAGCCCCGCATTTCATGGGTGGTTAATTGCAACCCAAACTGTGAACAGGTCACACGTTTTATAAATGGCTGTGTGACAATGCCGCCTGGCAATTCCGCATTTTCCTGATCAATCTGACTCTGCTGTCGTGAACGCTGCGCGGTTTGTGCGCGCGGCGGCATCGCTTGCATTCCAATCCCGTGACGTCCTCCCATACTGCTTCCCCCGATTCTCCCTCCGTTTCGACTATCGAACTTACAAGCGGTCTGCGCATGCCTTATGTCGAGGCCGGCGAAGGCGAGCCGCTGCTGTTCGTGCACGGCTCGCTGTGCGATTACCGTTACTGGCAGCCGCAACTCTCCGGGCTGTCGAAGCGCTACCGGTGCATTAGCGTGAGTCTCACGCACTACTGGCCCGTGACGGACACGCAGGAAGGCCTGCCGTTCAGCTGGAGTCAGCATGCCGACGACCTCGCGGAATTTATCGAGCGTTTCGGCGCGGGTCCGATGCACGTGGTCGGGCACTCGCGCGGCGGTTGCGTGGCGTTTCATTTCGCGCGACGCCATGCACAGCATGTGCGCACGCTGACGCTCGCCGATCCCGGCGGCCCGTTGCAGATCGCCGGACGTGCGCCCGCGGCATTGCCCGAACCCGTCAATGCATTGCGCGCACGCGCGGCGCAACTGATCGAAGACGGCGACGTGGATGCCGGTCTGCAACTGTTCGTGGATTCGGTGAGCCGACCTGGCTTCTGGGAGAAAAGCACGACCGGTTTCCGCCGGATGGCGACCGATAACGCGCACACGCTCGCGCGTCAGTTCCGCGATGCGTTGCCTGCGTATGTGCCGGAAGAAGCCGCGGAGATTCGCTGTCCGGTGCTGCTGATAGATGGAGAGAAAAGTCCGCTGATGTTCCGCCGGACGGCCGAAGCGCTGGTGACCTGGTTGCCCGATGCACGCCGCAATACGGTGGCCGGCGCGTCGCACGGAATGAATCTCGCGCATCCGTCGGCGTTCAATCGTTTCGTGGACGAGTTCATCGTCAGCGCGGGCGTGTAGGGTCGGCGTAGCGCACGACGGTGCATCGCCCGGCTGATTTCAGCGCATGGCTGGAACGACCGGGCGGTTAAGCCTTGCGATGCGCATCGGTGTCGAGCGCGCGTTCCGCCGCTTCTCCGACGAGGCCGTGATAGTACAGATGCACGCCGATCGCGAGCGAATCGTGACGGATTTCCTGGAACACCTTCCAGGCTTTCAGCGGATCTTTCAGCAGCAGGTAATGCGCTTCTTCCGCGATCAGACGTGCGGTTTCATGCAGACCATGACCGTGCAGTTTGTCGACGAGCGCGTCGAGGCTGCGATGCGTGCGCGCGTCGGTGCGCGGATACAGCATATGCAGCACCGCGACGTTCTGGCTCTTCAGCGCTGCGGACAACGCGACCACGATGTCCTGGTGATTCAGCGCGGTGACGATACTGTCTTCAGCGTGTTGGTGGTTAGGGAACAGGCTTTCAAGTGATGCGTTCATCGTGTGTTCCTTGTTGTTCTGTTTGAACAAAAAGCCCGCCGTGACAACGGCGGGCCGGTCCAGCGATAACACTACAGCGGTACAGCAACGTGTTTTGCAGGGGAAGCAAACACAGCATCCAGTATCGCAGTTCCCGCGCACCCGCGCTGCACGCCTGCTGCAAAACATTGTTGCGCGATCTTGCATTCCTTTCATTTACCCCGCAGTCCGTGGGCGCTTCGTTCGCACCTTTAGCTTGCCTTTCCATAAAAACCGCAGGACGCGTGCCACTTTCGTTTAGTCCATGACATTCCGTCGCCGATAGGAAATCTCTCTGTGCTTCCGTCGATTAAGCGCGTCGGCGGTTCGTCAGAGCCTCTACAATCGGAACGAGGCCAACAGGAAAGGAGAGCAGCTGATGCAGGATCCAGAAGCACTTGGCGGATTGTCGAGCGGTGTCGATCATATCGAGCAGGAAGCGGACGGCGCATTCATTCCCCCTGAAAAGCAGAGCGTCGCAAGCGCGAACCAGTATGTGCTGAAGTCGGGCGATACCTTTATCGTCAACGACCCGTTGGGCGACATCACCGGTATCGACGACGGCCTGTTCGTCAACGACACGCGCGTGCTGTCGCAATTGCGACTGACCTTCGGCGGCCGCGCGCCTTCGCTGCTGTCGGGCAGTGTCAGCAGCGACAACACCGCTTTCACCGCGCATCTGACGAACCGGCCGTTGCCGCCGCTCGGCGGCGATCACACACCGGAAGGCGTGATTCACGTCGAGCGTGTGCGCGTGCTGTCCGGTACTACGCTGAACGAAGCGATCGAACTTACCAATTACGGCACGACCGACGCGGTCGTGCCGCTGTCCATTTCGTTTGGAAGCGACTTCCGGGACATGTTCGAAGTGCGCGGACTGAAGCGCGAGGTGCGCGGTCATGTCGAGCCGCCGCGTGTCGAGCATGGCGAAGTGCTGCTCGGTTACGTGGGTCTCGACGAAGTGGTGCGGCGCGTGCAGATTGCGTTTTCGCCGGAGCCGAGCAAGCTGTTCGCCGACCGCGCCGATTACTCCGTCAAGCTGCCGGCGCAAGCGTGCGTGTCGATCTATCTGTCGGTGGATGTGAAGGTCGACGCGCCCGGCGACGTCCCGAGCGGCGATATCAGCCGGCCTTCGCCGGGCATCAACGAAGCGCATCTGTCGCAGATCGCAGCCGCGCGCCCGCGCGTCGGCCGTGCCGCCGTGCGTGCCGCGCTGGTCGATGCGCATCTGGTGATGCGCGAGCGGCGGCGTGCCACCGCGCGCGTGCGCTCCAGCAATCCGCTGTTCAACGCGTGGATCGACCGCTCGCTTGCCGATCTCGGGCTGTTGACGACAGACCTGCCCAGCGGTCCGTATCCGTATGCGGGTATTCCGTGGTTTTCGACACCGTTCGGTCGCGACGCGGTAATCACGTCGCTGCAGACGTTGTGGCTGCAACCTTCTCTCGCCGCCGGCGTGTTGCGTTTTCAGGCGCAGCATCAGGCACGCGAAGACTCGGCGTTTCGTGATGCGGCGGTCGGCAAGATCATGCACGAGATGCGTAAGAGCGAGATGGCCGCGACCGGCGAAGTGCCGTTTGCGCTGTATTACGGCGGCGTGGACACGACGCCGCTCTTTATCGTGCTCGCAGGTGCCTATGCCGCCCGAACCGGCGACATGGCGCTGATCGACGAACTGTGGCCCGCGTTGCAACGCGCCGCGCAATGGGTTGCGCGGGTCTGCGACAAGAACCGGTTCGGCCTGCTCGATTATCAACGCGCGTCCGACGGCGGACTCGCGAATCAAGGCTGGAAAGACAGCCATGATTCCGTGTTTCATGCGGACGGCCGCTTCCCCGATGGTCCGATTGCATTGGTCGAAGTGCAGGCGTATGCAAGCGCCGCATTCGACACGATGGCGCACTTCGCGACCTTGCGCGGCCTCACCGGCGACGCCGCCCAGTACACCGATCGCGCGCGCAGAATCCGCGCATGCGTCGAGGAAAAGTACTGGATGGACGATATGGGCTTCTACGGTATCGCGCTCGACGGGCACGGCGAATTGTGTCGTGTGATGGCGTCGAACGCGGGGCATCTGCTGGCGTTCGGACTGGCATCGCGCGAACGCGGCGAGGCGGTCGCACGCGGACTCGAATCGGCGTTGTTTCATACCGGCTGGGGCGTGCGAACGCTGGCCGCCAGTCAGGCTCGTTTCAATCCGATGGCCTATCACAACGGTTCCGTCTGGCCGCACGACAACGCGATCTGCGCGCGCGGCGTCGCGCGCTACGGGTCGAAGGCGTCGGCGGTGCGGCTGTTGCAGGCGTTGTTCCAGGCGGCCGTGAACTTCGATATGCGCTTGCCGGAACTGTTCTGCGGCTTTCCGCGCCGACGGGGCGAACCGCCTACCGCCTATCCGGTTGCGTGTCTGCCGCAAGCGTGGGCGGCGGGTTCGCCGTTCATGATGCTGGAGGCATGCCTCGGCATGACCATCGACGCGCACAAGCGGGAAGTAGTGATCGAGCAACCGATGTTGCCCGACGGTATCGACTGGATCGAAATCGGCGATCTGCGCGTCGGCGATTCGTCGGTTACGGTGACGTTCCGGCGCGTTGCCGGCAAGGTGGTCGCATCGGCTGCGGAGCAGGGCGATGTGCGGGTGATCGCGCTGCTTTGAGTCGGCACGGTACATACGCATGCATGCATGACGTCCGCGCATGCGTGCATGCGTGTGGCTCCGGCGTGTGCCGGATGTCGTGCCGGAAGCGGGGCCGTCGCGCGATGCGCGGCTCCGTTACGTCAATGCGCCCAAAACTGCTGGATGAGTCCGAGCACGCTCGACGGCGCATTTCCCTTTCTGCAGTAGCCATCGAAATCGTCGAGTTTCCGCCCGTTCTGGGAAAGATAACTCTCGTCGAAAGAGGTGTACGCGAGGATCGCGAGGCTTTCGGTTGGAAGATATTGCCGGATCAGTTTTGCGGTTTCAAAGCCGTCACGTCCCGGCATCATGATATCCAGCACGACCACGTCGGGCACCCAGTCACGAACGCATTGAAGCGCCTCGCCGCATCCGGTCGCCGTGCGGGTTTCTATGCCGTCGCAATTCAGAAACGCCGCGAGCGCGTCTGCAATGTCGGGATGATCGTCGACGACGAGCACTCGCGGGGCCTTGTTCAGCAAGCGCACGCTGCGCGTGCTCCATCTGCGGCAAGTGGACGTTTTTTCATTCATTTTCGATTGACGAAGTTGTAGGGTTGCAAGCTCCGCGCAACCTTCATACCACGGCTGGACGGCGTCATCCCCTTGCATTCCCAACCGGGCGGTCTGTCCGGTGGCCGTTCATCATTCGCATCATCGCCGGACCGCCGGTCCTGAAGAAAACAGTCGCGAGCACGACGAAAACACCGCCGAACACGAAGTCCAGAACGGTGGTGTAGTTGAGCGTGATAGTCGCATCGGCAATGACGGTGTGGCGGGCATGCGGAATCCACCCGAAAGCATGGAACAGCATTTCGACTAACAACGCGGCGGTGACCATCGACAGATAGAAAATCGCTGCGAGCATCGCAGTCATCCTGCCGCCGTAATATTTGCGGTAGATGAGCAGAATCGGCACGATGATGAGATCGCCAAAAATAAATGCGGCGACGCCACCAAAACTGATACCGCCGTTCCAGAGCACCGCCGCAAGCGGCACGTTGCCGACCGAACAGGTGAACGATGCGACCGCGATCAACGGCCCCACGAACGCGCCCCAGATCATCGCGGCAGTGGGATGACCCTCGAGAAAAAACAGCTTCCAGAAGCTGTCCGGCACCCAGGCGCCGAGCGCGCCTGCGACCAGCAAACCCGCGCCGATATCCCGCCAGAGCATCGACCAGGTCATCACGTACGAATGGCTGATTGCGACCCATCCTGCCTTCGATGAAAGCCGCTGACGCCACGTTCCTTCCTGTTTGTTCATCGACATTTTCGCATGGCCTTCCATGCTTCCCGCCACGCCTTTTTCCGCCTGGTCGATAGCCTGCTTCTTCGCCGGGCCGCTGACGAACAGACGGAATAGCAGCACCATGATGACGATCATGATGGGACCGCCGATGAACTCGGCAGCCGCAAACTGCCACGATATGAGCACCCACATCAGCACGCCGAGTTCGAGTACGAGATTCGTGGCGGCAAACTGGAACGCCATCGCGGCCGTGAAATCGCCACCCTTGCGAACAATCGAGCGCGCCATCGCGACAGCCGCGTAAGAGCACGACGAAGACGCGGCGCCGAGCAGGCTTGCGACCGTCAGCGAACGGGGAGACGCATCCGGCAGCAGTCTGGACATTTCGGACTTCGAGACCCCGACCTCGATCACGGCCGAGAACAGGAAGCCCAGACTCAGCCCCCAGAAGATCTGCCACAACATCGTGAATGCCATCCATAACGCGTGACCGGTTGCGGTGACTATCGCCATCGTTACTCCGCTGAGATTTCGGTTGGATGGAAACCGGTGATCGCTGGTATTGCGTCGATGCGTCAGCAATATGTGCGCCATATGCGCCGTGTGCGCCGATGTGACGGGCCGAAGGTCGGGTTTCCGCGCACGCGATGGCAAGCGCGCGTGAGGTCGCCGTAACCGGCGTCCGGCAATGCGACTCGATTTCGTGTTCATGGCTCGCGCAAGACGGGTGGTAACATTTGTTGTCAACCGGCTTTCCGTTACAACTTGCTCACACCGAACCTTCGCATGCCCGACAGTTTCGACCAGCTTGCCGCGCTGATCCGAGCGCGCTTCTCCGAACTCAGCCCGCAGTTTCAGATGGGCGCTGGTTTTCTGCTCGACCATCCCGACGAAGTCGCGGTGTCGTCGATGCGCAAGGTGGCCGAGCGTGCGCAGGTGCAACCGGCGTCGCTGGTTCGTCTATCGCAACAACTCGGTTTTCCGGGCTGGAACGAGCTTCGCGATCTGTTCGTCGCCCGCGTGCGCACACGTCCCGAACCACTGACGAGTCGCGCGCGGTCGCTGGTCAAATCCAGCGCGAAAGATGCGCTTGCAACGGATCTGCTCGTCGCGCAACAACACAATCTGGCCGTGACGGCCGCACACAACACCCGCACGATGGTCGAAGCCGCGCGCCTGCTGCGTCGCGCGCCGCAGGTTCATGTCGCGGGTTTTCGCTCCTGTTATGCGATTGCCTTCGGGTTTCTGTACGGCTATCGCCTGTTTCGCTCGTCGGTGTCGCTGCTCAACGGCGAGGCGGGCACGCTGGAGATGCAGTTGCGTACAGTCGAGCGTGACAGCGCCACCGTCGTGATCAGTTTCGCGCCGTATTCGGTCGAAGCCGCGCGTGTCGCGGAAGCGGTGCTGGAGCAGGGCGGCAAGCTGATCGCCATTACCGACAGCGCTGTGTCGCCGATCGCGCTGAACGCCGACAAGGTGCTGATCTTTTCGCACGACAGCCCGTCGTTTTTTCCGTCGCTGGTCGCTGCGACCGCGATAACCGAATCGCTGGTCGCGCATCTGCTGGCGCTGGAAGGCTCGGATGCGGTCGAGAAGCTCGGCGCGGTCGAGGCTTCGTTGCATTCCCGGGGCGCATACGTACCTTGATGCATGCGCTGCACGCATGCATGCCGCCGCAATCCGGCCGCGCATGCGTTTTTAGCGTCCTGTAGCGGCTTTCTTTCGTTTTGCCATCATTCGATACCTGACGCGTGACAACACGCGCGTTGTTTGTCCGCCCATATTGACAACATATGTTGTTGAGCGCTATAAATCGCATCATGTGTTGACGCGCCGCGCAGTGCCACGTGTTGCGTCCGGCCGCGATCGCCTGGTCCGGTCCACAGGTCCACTCCGTCCACAGGAAAACCATGTCCACCGTCTTTCACCGGATGCCGAAGCAGGCGCTGCCGGTCGCCGTCGCCGGTGACGGCATCGAGATCATCGATTCGACGGGCAAACGCTATATCGACGCGTCCGGTGGCGCGGCCGTGTCGTGCCTCGGTCACAGCAACCAGCGTGTGATCGATGCGATGCGCCGCCAGTCGCAACAGTTGCCGTACGCGCATACGTCGTTTTTCACCACACACGCGGCCGAGGAACTCGCGCAGCGGCTGGTCGATGGTGCGCCCGCCGGGCTTGGTCATGTGTATTTCGTGTCAGGCGGTTCGGAGGCCATCGAGGCCGCGCTGAAGCTCGCGCGGCAATACTTCGTGGAAACCGGTCAGCCGCAGCGCCGCCATTTCATCGCGCGTCGGCAGAGTTATCACGGCAATACGCTCGGCGCGCTTGCCATTGGCGGCAACGCGTGGCGTCGCGAGCCATTTTTGCCGATCCTGATCGAAGCGCATCACGTGAGCCCGTGCTACGCGTATCGCGAACAACGTGCAGATGAAACGGAAGAAGCCTTTGCACAGCGTCTTGCCGACGAACTCGAACAGAAGATTCTCGAACTCGGCGCGGAAACGGTCGCGGCCTTCGTCGCCGAAACGGTGGTCGGCGCGACGGCGGGCGCAGTGCCGCCCGTGCGCGACTATCTGCGCAAGATTCGCGCGGTGTGCAACCGCTACGGCGTGCTGCTGATCCTCGATGAAATCATGTGCGGAATGGGGCGCACCGGCCATCTGTACGCGTGCGACGAAGACGGCGTGACGCCCGACCTGCTGACCATCGCAAAGGGTCTCGGCGCAGGCTATCAACCGATCGGCGCCACCCTCGTGAGCGACCGTATTTACGATGCGATCGTCGGCGGATCGGGTTTTTTCCAGCATGGCCATACCTATCTCGCGCACGCGACGGCATGTGCGGCGGCGCTCGAAGTACAGCGCGTGATTGCCGAGGACAAGCTGCTCGACAACGTGCTGGCGCGCGGCGAACAGTTGCGCACGCAACTGCGCGGGCACTACGCGCAGCATCCGCACATCGGTGACGTGCGCGGGCGTGGATTGTTCGTCGGTGTCGAACTGGTTCGGGATCGCGAAACGAAAACACCGTTCGATCCGTCGCTGAAACTGCATGGCGCGATCCGGCGCGAGGCGTTCGCGCGTGGGCTGATGGTGTATCCGATGGGCGGCACGGTCGATGGCCGGATCGGCGATCATGTGTTGCTCGCACCGCCGTTTATCTGCACCGCGCAGAACATCGACGCAATTGTCGATCGCCTTGCCGATTCGATCGAGGCCGCGCTGGTTTCGAGCGGCGCACGCGTAGCGTGATCCTTCTATGCATGCGTCATGTATCGATGCATGACGCATGCATCGCACCATTCCTAAAACGCATGCATGGAGATTTCCCATGACGAACCGTTCGAATTCGCCTGCCCGTTTGCCGGCTTTCGACGCAGCGCAGGCCACGACCGAACAGAAAGCCGTCCTCGATGAAATCCTGTCAGGGCCGCGCGGCAATCTGAATGGGCCATTCCTTGGCTGGATTCACAGTCCCGAACTCGCGCAGCATGCGCAGCGCCTCGGCGCGTTTTGCCGTTACAAAACCGGCTTGCCGCTACGGTTGTCGGAACTGGCGATTCTGGTCACGGCGGCGCGTTGGCAGGCTCAGGCGGAGTGGTATATCCACTATCCGATCGCGCTCGAAGCAGGCGTGCCGGTCGAAGTGGCCGAGGCGATCCGGATCGGCGGCAGCCCGTCTTTCGACAATGACGACGATGCGCTGATCTATGCGTTCGCGTCGGCGTTATACGACGCGAAGCGGGTGCCGGATGAGATCTATGCGAAGGCCGTCGCACGCTTCGGTCACGCGGTCACGATCAATCTGGTGGGCCTGCTCGGCTATTACGCGCTGGTCGCCATGACGCTGAATGTGTTCGACATGCGCGCTCAAGGACAGGCAACGTTACCGTTCTCCGAATGACCATGCGCGTCGCTACGGTATCAATGACCGTATCGATGCCGTGACGTGTGACCTTGGCGCCGTGAACGCAGCGGTTGCGGGAAGCGCCTATGATGAAGGCCGGTTCACGCCCGCAGGATTACGCGGCGCGGCATTCGCGATTCGACGTCGTCACCGCAAACCCCTGGGCGGGACCATTGCGGCGGGGTGTTTCCCGGACGGACGATCGCACGGCGGCGCACGAGACACCCAAGGAGAGAGCGATGAAGCGCAAGGCATCCGCAGTCTGGGCAGGTGGTCTTCAAGATGGCAAGGGTTCGATTTCGACTGAAAGCGGCACCCTCAAGGAAACGCAGTATTCGTTCTCGACGCGCTTCGAAAACGGCGTCGGCACCAATCCGGAAGAGCTGATCGCAGCGGCGCATGCGGGATGCTTTTCGATGGCGTTGTCGGCGGAATTCGGCAAGGCCAACATCAAGCCGGAAAGAATCGCGACCACGGCGACCGTCACGCTCGACAAGGCCGACGGCGGCTTTGCGATCACCGCCGTGCATCTCGACGTCGCGGTGAAAATTCCGGGCGGCGACAAGGCCGCATTCGACACCGCCACGGCCGCCGCGAAGGCGGGTTGCCCGGTTTCGAAAGTCCTGAACGCCACCATCACGATGGACGCGAAGCTCGAAGCCTGAGTCGGCACGCGCGAACGTGACCCGGATGTGGCGCGTTCACGCTGAACGCGTGAGGCACCCGTAACGGCCATTTCGTCACAGCATGTTGACGGCCCGCGCCCGGTTTACCGACCGGTCGCGGGCCGTTTTCCGTTTACATTCCGCCGACACGTCAGCCTTGCCTGTTACCGGTGAAAACGTTTCCACTTACCGGTTATTTTCCGGTAACCAGATCGACCAAATGAATCTGGAAACCTTATATTCAACGGAGATTAACCAGTCAGGTAATACCGTCTGAAATTTCCGGGTTTTCTCTAAAAAGTAAGACAATTATTCCGATCGTATTTTTTACTTTCCCGCATTTTCGAAACCGCGAAATTTCTTCCTGTCAGAAAAATGTGAATAATCCCGTAAGCCAGGCGGGTAGGGCTTTCGCCCGATGATGGATTTAAAAATCGCACGACCGGACACAAACCGCGATTCTGGTTTTATCGGTAACGTTATCTCTAGAAAGCGCTTGCGATTTTAAAAATGAATTGTTAATCTCGCCCAACATTAAAACCAGCCGTGTTCACCGTTTCGTGTAGTGAATATTTAATATTGGCGCAACATTCTCGTGCCGGGGGTTATATGCTGATCGCAACCATCGACGCATTCGATACACAAGAAAACGCATCTTTCCGCATTGGTGATGTGGTGACGCTCAAGACGGGCGGCGCGCGCATGACCGTGACTTATGCCGGGCCGGTTGCGTTGGCTGACGGCGACTGGCTGGTATGCCAGTGGTTCGACGAAACGGGCGAGTTTCGCCAGGAAATGTTCGAACAGCACCGCGTTCGCGCCGAACCGCGTTCGATCCCGCCGGGCTCGGTGCGTCTGCGCTCGCTGACGCGCGCCGTGCATCCGGAATAAATCAGGTTTTTGACACGACGCGACCGCGTCCGGACAAACAGCAACGAACGCGAGCGGAGCGATCCGCTCGCGTTTTCATTTGTGCCGTCTACTCATCGTAGATGACGCTCCCAGCGCCTAGCGACGTGCGGCTGTCGCCATCCGCACCGCGAGTCCGGCAAGCACCGCGCCCATGATCCAGCGTTGCACGACGAGCCAGCTTGGGCGACGCGCGAGGAACAACGCGATCGATCCCGCCGTGAAGGCCGCCAGCGAATTGACGCTGATGCTCAGCACGATCTGTACGAAACCCAGCGCGAGCGACTGCGCGAACACACTGCCGTGTTGCGGATCGATGAATTGCGGAAGCAAGGACAGATACAGCACGGCGATTTTCGGATTCAGCAGACTCGTGACGAAGCCCATCGTAAACAGCTTGCGCGGGCTGTCTGGCGTGAGTTCCCGAACCTGAAACGGCGAGCGTCCGCCGGGTTTGACCGCTTGCCACGCGAGCCACAACAGATAGAGTCCGCCGCCGAAGCGCAGCGCGTCATAGGCGAACGGCACGGCCAGCAGCAACGCAGTGATGCCGAGCGCCGCGCACAGCAGATAGACGACGAAACCGAGCGCGACGCCGCCTAGCGAAATCATGCCGGCGGTGCGTCCCTGGCAGATCGAGCGGGACACGAGGTAGATCATGTTCGGCCCGGGCGTCAGCGCCATCCCGAGCGCGATGAAACCGAAAGTGAGAAGTTTGGCGAGTTCAGGCATTGCGCGGCTCCATAGCGGTGATTGGGGTCGATCAGGCAATGCCCAGGCGCGCGGCGATCTCGAGCGCGATGCTCGTGGTCCGCGTTCCCCGATGGTGTTCCATCTTGTTTGCGCCAGTCGCGCGGACCGTCTGATTATTTCATGGCGCGCGCCGGTAGTGTTCGGCCATCGCAACGTCGAGGGCCGGGCGGCGCGCTATTTTCCGCTGCGCTGACGGGCGGCGCGGTTTTGAACCCGCTGCAGCAGTTGCGACGAGAACCCGCGCATCGTGATCAGTCGTCGCGACTGGGCGATATCGCCGGCGAGTTTGGCGGGTGGGTTCGGCTGCAACGACCAGTACAGCGCGAGCGCCCAGCCGAGTCCGGTCCATCCGAGGCACGCATTGAACAGCGCAAGCGTCAGCACATCGTGACGTTTGCGGCGGTCGGCGAGAATCGACGGCAGGAAATACACCGCAAGCGCGATGAACGCACCCACTGCCTGAAAGAAAATCGAGCGATCCATGTGTGCTCCATGACGTCGTGTCGTGGTGTCGTGGTGTCGTGCGTCATTGTCGCGCGATTGAAAGGCGAACGCATGCACGATGAGAGCTTGCAACGCCGGACGGCCGACTCGCATGCGTACAGCGCATGCGTGGATCGATCCATGCGCTGCGCGCATGCGAAGCTTTGTGGCGCTTCAATCCTCTGCCCATTCGGGACTATGATGAGCGTTTCGACCGCAGCGGACAGCCACCATGATCTCCGACGACACGACCCAGGACACCCGACAAGTCAACCACGACGCGCTACGCGAGTTCGTCGATCGCAAGTGGAACGACGAGATCGTGCCCGCGCTGACCGACTATATTGCCGTCCCCGCCAAGAGCCCGGCCTTCGACGCGAACTGGGAACGCAACGGCTATATCGAGCGCGTGGTGACGGACGCCGCGCAATGGGCCGAACAGCAGAAAGTGCATGGCCTGAAGCTGGAAGTCGTGCGTTTGCCGGGCCGCACG
Source organism: Paraburkholderia sp. (assembly GCF_028283785.1). Lineage (GTDB taxonomy): Bacteria > Pseudomonadota > Gammaproteobacteria > Burkholderiales > Burkholderiaceae > Paraburkholderia. The sequence goes on from NZ_JAPWKB010000013.1 coordinate 64,413, forward strand.
CCGGTGATTTTCTTCGAGTCGCCGGCAACCCGTTCGGGTAGCGCCGAAACCATCGTGCTGTACGGCCACCTGGACAAACAGCCGGAGTTCGCGGGTTGGCGTAACGACCTCGGTCCGTGGACGCCGAAGTTCGAAGACGGCAAACTGTACGGCCGCGGCGGCGCCGACGACGGTTACGCGATCTATGCCAGCCTGACGGCGATCGCCGCACTGGACGCACAGGGCGTCGAACGGCCGCGTTGCGTCGGGCTGATCGAAACCTGCGAGGAATCGGGCAGCTACGATTTGCTGCCGTACGTCGACGTGCTGCGCGAGCGGCTCGGTAAAGTCGGTCTCGTGGTCTGTCTCGACTCCGGTGCCGGCAACTACGATCAGTTGTGGCTGACGACATCGCTGCGCGGTCTCGTGTCCGGCGATCTGGAAGTGCAGGTGCTCGACGAGGGCATCCATTCCGGCGCATACGGCGGCATCGTGCCGTCGAGCTTCCGCATCATGCGACAACTGTTCGACCGTCTCGAAGACTCCGCGAACGGCAACCTGCTGCCAAAGGGTTTTCATTGCGACGTGCCGCGCGCGCGTCTGCTCGAACTGGAAGCCACCGCGCGTATTCTTGGTGACGAAGTCTGGAAGACGTCGCCGTGGGCATGCGGCGCCGACGGCCGCCAGGTGCTGCCTACCACCACCAATCCTCAGGAAGCGTTGCTCAATTCGACGTGGCGGCCGTCGTTGTCGGTGACGGGGGCGTCGGGTCTGCCCGCTATCGCCGATGCGGGTAACGTGCTGCGTCCGCGTACTGCATTCAAGCTGTCGTTGCGCTTGCCGCCGCTCGTCGATGCGGCTGCCGCCGTCGCCGAATTGCAGTCGCTGCTCGAAGTCGATCCGCCTTACAACGCGAAGGTTACGTTCAAGCCGGAAACGGGTTCTGCAACCGGCTGGAGTGCGCCGGATCTCGCGCCCTGGCTTGCCACGGCACTGAACGACGCATCGCGCCAGCACTACGGCGCCGATGTCGCATACATCGGGCAAGGCGGCACGATTCCGTTGATGAATGTGTTGAAGGCCGGTTTCCCCGACTCGCAGTTCATGGTGTGCGGCGTGCTCGGACCGAAGTCGAATGCGCACGGACCGAATGAATTCCTGCACGTGCCGTACGGCAAGAAATTGACGGCGGCGGTTGCCGAGGTAATCGCTGCAGCGCCGTAATTCCGATCCGGTAGTGTCGGGTCGTACTAGATAGTGGGAAAAATGGCCGGATTTGCGCAATGCAAATCCGGCCATTTTTTTCACGTATGCGATACGTCGCTTTGCGTCGATCCGTCGAATTTCGTTCGCATACGCACTTGCGTCTGCAAGCGCCGGATATAAGCGAGTCTTCGTGCATTTTCGACCGCACGCGATCGGTGCGCCTTTCGATCTCGCAAGGGCATTTCCTGATGCCGCGTGCATCTACTTTATGCAGTGTCAATCGGTAAAAGCTGGATAAGGGCATGCAGTCGTTATTGCAACGGCAATGTTGCAAAAGCACGTGTTCGGCTATGCCGAATCGGTCTACCTCGTGCAAACGTCATCATTTAGTGCCTAAAAACAGGCGATTTTCGTGAAACGGGCAGCCGGGCCGCTGCGGTTCGATGTCCCGCACAGGATCACGTCATGCATATATTCCAGGAGACTTTGCATTCTTTTGTTGGTTATACCGCGCCCGCGGCATTCAGGTCTGCTTTAGGCTCACATTGCATTGCCAGTGTTTAACCTCAAAGGACCGTTAGAAATGAACCTTCATAACCACAAAGCATGCCGCCCGTTCCTCGAAGCCGGCAATTTAACGCAGATTTCCGCCTACTACGAAGAGGGACGCAACATCATGTGGATGATGTTGCGCGCACAACCACGTCCCTGTTTCAATCTCGATCTGGTGCACGACATTCTCGAACTCGCGCAAGCCGCCCGGGCGTCCGGCTTGCCGATCGACTTCTGGGTCACGGGCTCGCTGATTCCGACCATGTTCAATGTCGGCGGCGATCTGGACTTTTTTGCCGATGCGATCCGCGGTGGCAAGCGTCAGGCGCTGGTGTCGTATGCGCGTGCGTGCGTCGATTGCGTGCATGCGGCGGCGCGGGGTTTCGACACGGGCGCGGTGTCGATCGCAATGGTGGAAGGCACTGCGCTTGGCGGCGGTTTCGAGGCCGCACTCGCGCATCACTTCGTGCTTGCGCAAACCGACGCGCGTATGGGTTTTCCCGAAATCGCGTTCAACCTGTTTCCGGGGATGGGCGGCTATTCGCTGGTCGCGCGCAAGGCGACGATGCGTCTGGCGGAAGAACTGATCGGAGAAGGGGAGTCGCACACGGCGGAGTGGCATGCACAGCGCGGGCTGGTCGATCACCTGTTCGAGCCGGGTGATGCGTATGTCGCGACGCGTACTTTCATCGATACGCTGCGCCCGAAATTGAACGGTATCCGGGCGATGCTGCGGGCACGTCAGCGCGTGCTGCAATTATCGCGGGCGGAACTGATGGAAATTACCGAAGACTGGGTGGATGCCGCGTTCACGATCGAGGAGAAAGATCTCGCGTTCATGGAGCGTCTGGTGATGCTGCAAAACCGCCGGACGTCCAATTTGCGTCAGGCTACCGCAAACGTTGCCTAAGAGAAGACTGTATCAATTGCAGTGCTGTTTTGATGTCATGCCGGCGTACGTGTTTCGCCTGAAAAAGCGCCGCGTCTGACCGTTTTATGCGCTTTACGCTTTGAGTCCTTTGAACTGCATCGCCTGCTTTAAACGCTTTAGCCGCTTTAGCGTTCTACCGCCGTATCTGATCACACGCCATCAGTCAGTCGGAAGCTCAGGCGATCAACCTGAGCTTCTGACGCTCGTTTAGCCACTGCTCGAATTGAGCGGCGGGCATCGGATGCGCGTACAGGTAGCCCTGCACGTAATCCACAGCCAGTCCTTTCATAAACAGTTCTTCCGCTTCGGTCTCGATGCCTTCCGCGACCACCTGGAAATCCAGTTCCTGCGCGACCACGACCATTGCCCGCACGAGTGCCTGGGCCTTGGTGTCGGCATGGATGGACCGCACGAAACTGCGATCGAGCTTGATCACGTCGAGCGGAATACGACCGAGTTGCGACAGCGACGAATAGCCCGTGCCGAAGTCGTCCAGATGCACCTGTGCACCGATTTCGCGGAACTGTTTGATCAGGTCGATGGCCGCGGCTTCGTCTTCGATCAGGCAACTTTCGGTGAGTTCGAGATCGACCAGACAGGGTTCGAGTTGCGCGCGTTGCAGCGCCTCGCTGAAGTGGCGCACCACGGCGGTGTCGACCAGCTGACGCGCCGATACATTGATGGCGATACGCAGGTTCAAGCCACGGCTTTTCCATTGCGCGGCCTGCATGGCGGCGGTCTGCATGACCCAGCGGCCGAGCGGTCCGATCAAACCCGATTCTTCAGCATACCGGATGAATGCGTTCGGCATGATCTGGCCGCGTTCCGGCGAATTCCAGCGCACCAGCGCTTCGACGCCATGCACCGCGCCGGTCGCGAGCGACAGCTTCGGTTGATAGAACAGCGTCAGTTGGCCTTCTTCGAGACCGCGTCGCAAGTTGGTGTCGAGCCACATGTATTCCGCGACCCGGCGATTCATTTCCGGCGAGAACACGCGATACGTGCGTTTGCCCTCGTCTTTAGCGACGTACATGGCCGTGTCGGCGGCGCGAATCAGCGATTCGAGGCTGTCGCCATGCTGCGGACACAACGCGATGCCCATCGAACAGCCGGTATAGACCTCGACGAGTCCGAGACTGAACGGCACACGCAGGCGTTCGAGGATGCGTTGTCCGGTGGCTTCAAGCGCTTCGGCGGTGGTGGCGGGTGACAGCACGATGAATTCGTCGCCGCCGAGTCGCGCGAGCGTCTGGCCGTCTTCGAGGCAGGTGGCGATCGCCGCGGACACGTCCTGTATCAGACGGTCGCCGAATACGTGTCCGTAGTGATCGTTGACCTTCTTGAAGTTGTCGAGATCGAGGAACAGCACGCCGACCGATTCGTCGGCGGCGGACGCCGCGATCGCGTCGCGAATGCAGTCCTGAATCGCATTGCGATTCGGCAGGCCGGTCAGGGAATCCGTATTGGCGAGTTCGCGCAAGCGTGATTGCGCGCGGCGTTCTTCGGTGATGTCGGTGCCGGAGCAGATCAGGAACTGCTCGTCGGCGCCGCTGCCGCTCTGGACGAACTTGTTGCGAAACAGGAAGAGGCGTTCGCCGTGAACGGTTTTGACTTTGCGTTCGACTTCGTGCGATACGCCATGCGTGAAAAAGCCCGAAATGTTCTGGCTGGACGCGGCGCCTGCTTCCGACGTCATGAAGAGCGCCCAGACATTGCGTCCGATCACGTCTTCCTCTTTCATGCCGGTGAGTTCTTCGGCGAGCCGGTTGAAGCGTTGTATCCGACCCTGCCGATCGACGATGACGACGACCGAGTTGACTTCCGACACGACCTGTTCGGCGAACGACAGACCGTGAACCAGATCGCGCGCGACGGCTTCCGTGTCGCTGTACTCGGAGACCGTACCGGCCCACGCCACGCTATTGAGCTTTTTACCGACCAGATGAAGGCGCATGGGTTCGCCGGCGAGGCGAACGTCGAGAAGCAGGTGAGACGTGATGCCGGTGAGGCGACGGATCTGTGCGGCCTGTTGCGGCGTGAGGGGAACGGCGGTGCTGGCGGGGAGGTCGCCCGTGACCGGTGTCAACTCGAGCGCGTTGCTGTCACTCGACAGGCGCCAGCAAGGACTGCTCGTGCCGAACTGCGCATAGAGCGCCTGTTCGCGTTGGTCGTCGTTCATGAGTCTCCCCGGGCAAAGTGAGCCTTCAGGCCAGCGGCTATGAGTGCGGCCGGCGCTTGGGCTAACAGTCTTCGTCAGACGTAAGACTGACCCCATTGTATCGAAGCGAATGAACCGTAGCGCATAAAGATTGATATCGGCAAGCGGCCGTAGGGCTTTATGCCAATCGCGATGTTTTTTTGTGTTTTTGTTTTTGTTTTTTCGGCTGCATGTTTTAGGGCTTCGATGCGTTAGGGTTTTTCTGGAGTCTGGCGCGGCCGCTTGAGCGACGCTTCATTGTTTTTGAACGGGTGTGCTTTTTATAGTGCCTTTTCAAACGCGTTTTCAGTAAATTGTTCCGGGCTCAAGCGTCTGCTCATAGCAAGCCGCAAGCGACGATCTTAGGGTTTAACTCCTACGGTAGTGAATAAACTGATTCCATGAATCGACATGGACAAATCAGTGCTTCCCGACGATCTGCCGCCTCAACAATTCCCTGTCCGCCTGGTCATCGAAAAACTGGAACTCGCCGCTCACCAGGGCGGCCACTGCGATTCCATCGCGGTACAACACCCGGTTTCCGGCGACGGCAGCGATCTTGTCGCCGGGCAACAAGGTGCCCACGAGATTCAACGGATCGGTCGCCGCGACGCACACGAACGACCCGTCGTTCGGATTCCGACGGACCTGGCGCAACATCGGCACCGCTTCCGGCAAAGCAAACTGCTCACCGGACAAGCCGGTCACGAACCGTCCGCCACGCACGAGCCCACGCGCCTCCAGTCGCTGATACACGCGCAACAGGTCGCGCCACGGCGGCAGCCACTCTGCCTCGCGCTCCAGCAGTCGCCAGAACACCACGCCGTATCGGCGTAACAGGCTCATCGCGAGATGCTCGATCACGTCGGGTTCCAGGCTACCAGGCGGCCCAGGCCGTGTCAGGTGACTCGTCGCGCTATCCGGTGTGGGCTCGTCGGTGCTGGCCGGGACGGGGCGCCGGATCAACGCCCAGCGCCCGGCATCGTCCATTCCGCCGATCAGTGCGCCCATCCCGCGACGCCGTCCGCCTCGTGCGCCACCGTAGCCGTTGCGCTTCGCGACCGGCTTCAACAGCGCGCGCAAACCCGCAAAGCTATCCGAGTTGACGAGTCCGGCCGCGACCAGCTCGCCTAACGCCTGCTCCATTTCCATCGGCAACATCCGCACGTCGGCGAGCAGTTCGTCGAAGAACATTGCGCCATGACGCTGCAATGTGTCGTGAACATCCTGCGCGCGCGGCGACAACGGTTGCTCCGTCGTATTGATCAACGCATTCCAGACGCGCAGATTGCGCCGTGGCAACAGCACGATCGGTGTGCTGCGCACCGGAGCGCTCGCAGCACGCGAGCGCTCCCGCGCGCGTGCGATCAGCCGCGTCCACACGACCTTGCCCGCGCGCGTCAATTCGTCGAGCGCGTTGATCGAATAGTCCTTTAAACGCGCGGGCAAAATATCGTCTTCCCATGCGGCGGCGGCGGCCTCGAAGCCTTCAAGTTGTTCGAGCACGGCAGCGAGTGCATCGCGTCCTTCGCCTCGCGTGGCTGTGCTCAGATGTTGCCAGTCGAACAGGAATCGCATGAAGTCGTGGCGTTCGACGGGTTCGATCTCTCTTCGCAAACGCCGCACGGTGTAGCGATGAATGCGCGCGAGCAGATGTCGTTCGCACCATTCCTCGTCGGACGTGCCGGGCGTAAACCGGCCGCGCATCACATAACCTTCGGTTTCGAGTCGAGTCAACGCGTGCGCGATGCGGCTCTCCGCAATCGCAAGCGAATCGCCGATCGACACCGCTGTTTCAGGCCCAAAACCCGTCAGGCGCGCGCGGACGATATCGACGAGCGCGTCATCCGCCAGCCATGATGCCGTGTACCCTTTTGGTGCACGCAACGGCGGTTCGAATGGTATGTCCGGATACAGCGCCTGCATGCTGGTCACGCGCTCGACCGGCGCCCACAACACGTGGTTGTCCGCCACCTGGATACGCATGGCGCGGCCGCTCGATGCGAGTGCCGACAACAACGCGGGCCATGCCTGATCGCGTTGCGCTTCGGCGTCGGTGATGCAGGCGAGGCCGGTCAGTGCCTCGTGCATTTCGTCCGCATTGCGGACCTCGGGCCATGCTTCTTCCCGAACGGCGCCGATCGCGTCGGCGTCGAGCGCGCCGAGATCGTCGGCGGATTGCGGATCGGTCCAGCGCCGGTTCAACACGGCTTGCGTGCGGCGTTCCTCGATCGGTGCGTCGTCGAGATACGCGTACGGTTTGGCGGTCAGGATTTCAGCCGCCAGCGGCGACGGTGCAGGGAGATCGCGCGCGACCAGCGTAATTTCGCCACGCTCGATACGCCTCAAGACATCGAGCCATGCATCCGTGTCCATGGCCTCATGAAGACAGTCGTCGATCGTCTGATCGACCAGTGGATGCGATGGCAATTCGCGCTCGCCGACGATGTTTTCCAGGCATGCCGCCTGGTCGGGGAACACCGATGCAAGCAGATCGTCGCTGCGCATGCGCTGCAATTGCGGCGCGGTTTTGTGGCCGCCGGTATAGCGCGGCAAACCGAGCGCGGTGGTCGCGTTCCAGCGCCAGCGCACGCCGAATAGCGGCGCGTCGAGAAGTGCCTGAATCAGCAGATGTTCGGCTGTATTCGAATGCAGATAGCGCCACACTTCGTCGAGTGCGAAGCTGTGACTGCCGGTCAGCGACAGCACGATGGCGTCTTCGGTGGCCGCGGCCTGCAATTCGAAATTGAACGTGCGGCAAAAACGTTTGCGCAACGCAAGTCCCCACGCGCGGTTCACCCGACTGCCGAACGGCGCGTGAATCACCAGTTGCGTGCCGCCCGATTCATCGAAGAAACGCTCCATCACCAGCGCATCTTGCGTCGGCAACACGCTCAACGCAGCGCGGGCACGTGCGAGATATTCGACGATCTGACGTGCAGCCGGCTCGCTCAGTGCGAGTTCGTCCGTCAGCCATCCGATCGCACGTTCGATGCTTGCAACGGGGTCGGCAACGCTCGACAGCAGACGGTCGATATCGGCGCGTAAACGCGCGACACCCGCCGACAGTTCATCGCTGCGCCCCGGCGCTTCGCCGAGCCAGAATGGAATATTCGGCGGTTGTCCGTGCGCATCCTCGACACGTACCCGACCGCTTTCGATCCGCAAAATTCGGTATGACGCATTGCCGAGTTGAAAGACATCGCCAGCCAGACTTTCCACAGCGAAGTCTTCGTTGACGGTGCCAATATTCACCGCTTGCGGCTCGAGCACGACGCTGTAATCGGCGTTCTCCGGGATCGTGCCGCCCGAGGTGACCGCGACCAGTTTTCCGCCTCGTCGTCCGCGTAACGTGCCGCTGACGACGTCGCGGTGCACGTATGCCGCGCGAGGCCCGTGGCGGGTCGTATATCCGTCCGCCAGCATCCGCAACACCGCGTCGAACTGGTCGCGCGCCAGGTCCGCAAAAGGCGCCGCGCGTCGCACCAGATCGAACAGCGCATCCTCGCTCCATTGCGCATTCGACACCTCGGCGACGATCTGCTGGGCGAGCACGTCGAGCGGCGCGCGCGGAATGTGCAATGCGTCGAGTTCGCCGCGTCGCACGCAATCGAGTAACGCGGCGCATTCGATCAGATCGTCGCGTGAGGTCGGAAACAGCCGCCCTTTCGGCATGCCGCCGACATGATGTCCGGAGCGTCCGACGCGCTGCAAAAACGGCGCGATTGCACGCGGCGATCCCATCTGGCAGACCAGATCGACGTCGCCGATATCGATGCCGAGTTCCAGTGACGCCGTTGCAATCAACACGCGCAATTCGCCGCGTTTGAGCCGTTGTTCGGCATCGAACCGATACTCTTTCGCGAGGCTGCCGTGATGCGCTGCGACGGCTTCCTTGCCGAGCCGTTCGGTCAGATGACGCGCCGCACGTTCGGCCATTCGCCGCGTGTTGACGAAGATCAGCGTGGTCCGGTGCATCGCGATCAGTTCGGCGAGGCGATCGTAGACGCGCTCCCACACGTCGTTCGGCATGACGGCTTCGAGCGGCACCGGCGGCAACTCCAGCGCGAGGTCGCGGGCACGAACGTGGCCGGTGTCGATCACGGCGCAATCGGTGGGAAGTGGACTGTCGATGCTTGCGCCGCCCACCAGAAAACGCGCGACTGCGCTGATCGGTTTTTGCGTCGCGGACAAGCCGATTCGCAGCAAACGACGCCCGCACAGCGCGTCGAGCCGTTCGAGGCTCAACGCGAGATGGCTGCCGCGTTTGCTGCCTGCCAGCGCATGAATTTCATCGACGATCACCGTGCGTGTGGTCGCCAGCATCTTGCGCCCGGAGTCGGAGCCGAGCAGCACGTAGAGCGATTCGGGCGTCGTAACGAGAATGTGCGGCGGACGCTTTTTGAGCGCGTTGCGTTCCTGCTGCGTCGTATCGCCGGTGCGCACCGCAGTTCGAATGTCCAGCGGCGGCTGGCCGAGCCGCGTGAGTTCTTCCGCGATGCCCTGCAACGGTACCTGCAGGTTCAGCCGAATATCGTTCGACAAAGCCTTTAATGGCGACACGTAGACCACCAGCGTTTCGTCGGGCAGTGTGCCTCCGTTCGCGACACCCCGTTCGACCAGATCGTCGAGCGCCGACAGAAACGCAGTGAGTGTTTTCCCCGATCCCGTGGGAGCCGCCACCAGCGTTGAACGGCCGCTGCGGATTGCCGGCCACGCGGCAATCTGGGCGTCGGTCGGGGCAGGGAACGTGCGAGAAAACCAGGCGGTAACGGCGGGATGAAAGCTGTCCAGCACGCTCGCGACGGGCGCGGTGGAGATCGGAGCGGTGGCATGCGCGGAAGTCATGCGGTCATAGATAGGGATGCGCGACGCAAAATCCAGAGTTGCTGCGATGCGCGTTCGTGATGGCGGCAGCCCAACGGCGCGCAACGCACCGAAAAAGCCAGTCTCGCAGATTTCAGCCGGCCGTGCCGGTGGCGGAGATGACCACGCTTTGGCTCGCATGCGTGTGGCGCATGCGAGCGGCGCGGATTCCCGGTTCGCATGCATTTTTTGCATCGCAAGCCTGGCAGGATTACATCGCTCTTACAGCGGGTGGCTCGTCGGCGCGTGTCGCACGGCGGGACTATGATGCTCGCTTCGGATGGCGGCCCCGATTCCTGATCCCCTGATCCTGTTGTCCGACCGCGCAGTGCCGCTTGCTCACGCCGCCTGTAGTGCATCAGGAATCACCATCGACGATGGAGTCTCGAAGATGCGACACAACCCGTTAGGCCGAACTGGCCTGTTCGTTTCTGAATTATGTCTTGGCACGATGACGTTCGGCGGAGGCGACGGCATCTGGCAGCAGATCGGCGACTTGCAGCAAGCCGACGCGGAACGTCTGGTGGGACGCGCGCTCGACGCCGGCATCAATTTCATCGATACGGCCGACGTCTACTCGGGCGGTGTATCCGAGGAAATTACCGGTCAGGCGCTCAAAAACCTGAAAGTTGCCCGCGATAGCGTCGTGGTTGCCACCAAAGTATTCGGGCAGACCGGCGATTCCCCGAATGCACGCGGCGCGTCGCGGTATCACATCATCGACGGGGTCAAGGCGAGCCTGAAGCGGATGCAACTCGATCACGTCGACCTGTATCAGTTACACGGTTTCGATCCGGCCACGCCGATCGAAGAAACGCTCCGCGCGCTCGACATGCTCGTGCAGCATGGTCATGTGCGCTATATCGGCGTGTCGAACTGGGCTGCATGGCAAATCGCGAAAGCGCTCGGTATTTCCGAGCGGCTCGGCCTCGCGCGCTTCGAAAGCCTGCAGGCTTACTACACGCTGGCCGGTCGGGATCTCGAACGCGAACTCGTGCCGATGCTGCAAAGCGAAGGACTCGGTTTGATGGTCTGGAGTCCGCTCGCCGGTGGTTTGCTGAGTGGAAAATACGGCCGCGATCAGCAGGGCGAGGCCGGTAGTCGTCGGGTCAGTTTCGATTTTCCGCCGGTGAATCGCGAGCGCGCTTACGACTGCATCGACGTAATGCGCGGCATTGCGGACGCGAAAGGTGTGTCGGTCGCGCAGATTGCGCTGGCGTGGCTGCTGCATCAGCGCGTGGTGACGAGCGTGATCGTCGGTGCGAAAAAAACGTCGCAACTCGACGACAATATCGCCGCGACGAACGTCGAATTGTCCGCCGACGAACTCGCGAAGCTCGATGAAGTCAGCCGTCTGCCGGCCGAATATCCGGGCTGGATGCTGACTCGCCAAGGGGAAGGGCGGCGCGATCAGCTTGCGGGCGTGCGTCACGCGATCAAGCCTTGAAACAAGCGGTTTTCGTGTGATGCAGTAGTAGCAAGCTTGGGGAAAGCGGCTCAGTTCGGGTCTTTTTGACCGAACAGCCGGCGCTCCAGATTGCTCATCAACCACGCAACGACCAGCGCGCAAACCGTGCCGAGCGTCACTTCGCCAAGACGCAACAACGCTATGTCCCACGGCGGTGCGACGCCCGGCACCAGCAACATGATTGTCGCGGTGATGCCGCCGAGCCGAGCCGCACTGCCGATATTCAGGCACCAGCACGTGATGATTGCGACTGCAACCGTCAGCATGTACACGACGAAACTCCCGCCGCCCGCCAGCGCCCCGGCCAGCCCGAATACCCCACCAACCATTGCCCCGATAAATTGATCGCGCGACAGTTTGCGCGTGTCGACGTAGTTGTGCTGGCTCACGGCGATCGCGGTGATGGCGGCCCAGAACGCCTGTTCCGTATGCAACGCGCGGCCGATCCAGTAAGCGAGCGTTGCGCCAATGACCGCTTGCAGTGCCATCACCGCGCCTTCGGTGAGTCGTTCGCTGAACGGTTGCGCTTTGAGAAATTCGAGCAGCGAAGCGGAAGCGCGGGCACGTGCCGCGCGCCGGCCGTCGTCAGGAAGCGTCATGTCGGATGAATAGAAGGAGATGACCCGCAGAATAACTGTTACGCGCGGTCCGCGCCACGCAAGCGGCGATACCAGTTCATCAGCGGTGTTGCGGAAACGCCGTGTATGACCACCGATGCGGCGACGACGGCAAGCGTGAGCGGTGCAAGCGGCCCGAGGTCGTCGGCGTTGCCATGTTCGAGTGCGAATGTCAGGTAGTAGAAAGAGCCGATGCCGCGAATGCCAAACCAGCTCATCAGACGCCGCTGGGTCGGCGACGCATTCGATCCGAGCAGCGAAAGCTCGACGGCAACCGGGCGCACGATCAGAAACAGCACGACGATCAGTGCGGCGCTTTGCCAGGTGAAGAGTGTCACGGGCAAGGTCGCCAACACGTTGCCGATCATCGTCATCACGACGACTTCCGCAATGCGTTCGAGTTCGATCGTAAAGCCTAAAACCGACTCGGTCATATAAGCATGCGCCTTGTCGGGATCAGCGGCGGTTGCATCGACGTCCTCGGAATTCACCGTGCCAATGGTCTGGCGCGGAGACTGTTCGCCGCTCGCGCGATGTTCGACTCCGCGCATCGCGACACCCGCTGCGAACACCGCGAGGAAGCCATACGTATGCGCGATTTGTGCCGCACCGTAAGAGAGTTCGATCAGGCCCAACGCAAAGAATCCTTCCAGGCCGAGCGCCTGCGCATGACGTGTGCGCAGCCAGGTGACGGCATGCGTCGTGATCCATCCGAATGCCGCGCCGATCACCAGACCGCCGCCGACGCCCCAGCATGCGCTTAGCAGGAAATGCAGCGAAGGCGCTGCGTTGATCGTTGCATCGGTCGATGCGGCGGCCGCCGCGCCGACGCTCGCTGCGTGATGGGCGATCCCGTCGGGCGCAGCGCACAACGCGATGCCGAGCAGCGCGAACGGCAACGCTATACCGTCATTGAGTCCGCCTTCACCGGATAGCGTGAAGCGCAACAGATCGAGATCGCCTGGGTCGTGGACTTGCACGTCATGGGCTAGAACCGGATCGGTCGGCGCGAGAATTGCGCCGAGCAGCAACGATGGTCCCCAACCGAGATGCAGTACGTAGACGCCGAACAGCGTCAGCAGTGGGATCGTGATGAGCATCGCCAGGACGCCGAGACGCAACGGCAAGGTCCATAAGCGATGGAACATCTGCACGCGAAGCCGCAAGCCGATCGCGAATAGCGATACCAGTAGTGCGATTTCGGTGATGAGACGCAACAGGGGAGCATCGGCGGCGAGGTTGAGGTGCAGCAGATTGAATCCGGCAGGCCCCAGTGCAAAGCCGATTGCAAGGTAGAACATCGCGGCGCTGCAGGGCAAACGCCGGAAAGAGGTCGCGGCGAAGCCCATGAAAACGAGCACGACACCTACGATCAGGAACCACAATGTTTCGTGCATGAGCCTCCGGTGGCAAGCGATGGATGTGAACGACGATGCAAACACCGACAACTGCTAGCCAGTGAACTTCTCGTTAGTGAAAAGGCGGATGCCGCTTGCCGGGTATCCGCCTGGATGTCTACTAACTTCCAGCTTCTATCATGAAATCCGGTTCATGCCGTTGCGAACCTCCGCGGTAGTCGGCGTATCCGACTCGACGGGATCGACCAAGAATTCGTCGCTGCCCCAGTAAGGCTCGCTACCGTAGTACTGGTGAACGGACGTGGCCCACGTTTGATCGGCCATCGACGGCCAGTGATGCTTGTCGAAGCCCGGCGCATTCTTCACGCGCTCGGTGGCCATGTCGAGGCGAAAGCACTTGTTTTCGATGTCGAGGGCCAATGCTGTCCACGGAATGGCCAGCAGCTTTTCGCCAACGCCTAGAAAACCGCCCGTTGACAGCACTGCATAGGCGATTCGGCCTGACCGAACGTCGAGCATGATCTGCTTGATCTTGCCGACATCATCGCCATCGATGCTGATCACGGGATTGCCGTCGAGTGTTGCCGCTGCCATCACGTCGGGTCCTGGTCCTTCTACGTGCGCTGCGGGTTGACCGATGATGCGCGCGCCTGCGGTGGTGCTGTTCGGGTTGAGCGTTCTCATGACAGGTCTCCGTTGGACGGTATGAGATACACCGCAGCAACGGGCGTTCCTTGTATCACGACACGGTGGTGGTGACGCATTTTTTCTGGCGAAGCGTTGTCTGGAATGTTCTCCAGAATGCGCCAGTTGCACGTAAAGCACGCCGTCATTGTGAAATTTATTCGGTTAGCAAAATATTTTCGAAAATCTACGAAGGCCCGTCATCAAAAGGATTTTGGGCGATTCTGAAAGTTTTTCGTGACGGCGCGGTTCTTGCTGTAGTGCATCCAGTTTAAGGGTGTGCAGTTTGGTTTGGGGCGGACCCGTACGAAATTCAGCGTTTTGCAGGGGGAAGGTATGGCCGCGAAATGGACCTATTCACAGTCCCATCGACGATCCGAAAGCGCGCGGAAGGATGGTGTGCGGGCGGATGCAGTGCAGCAGGAGTTGCAACGCGCGCAGTCAATTGGTTTAGGGCAAATGCTCTTTGCACTACTGGCCGCGCCGCTAGCCTGGTCGATTCAGGTTGCAGTCGCGACCGCGGCAGATGCGCACTGCCCGGCAGGCGCCAGCGTATTCGTGTTTTCGCCGTTGCAGGGCACAGGAATGACGCTTGCCGCCGCCAGCTTTATCTGTCTGATGTTGGCTTTGGCGGGCGCTACCGTCGCGTGGCGCAGCTTGCGACTGACGGCACGGATGACGTGGTGGCCGGTCGTCCAAACGCGTGGAACGCGGGGTGAGCGAGACTGGTTTCTCGCGCGAGTGTGCGCGTTGTTTAGTGTGATGTTTACTGTCGGCGTAGTGGCGACGCAGTTTAGCGTGCTGGTCGGTGCAGGATGCAGCGTTTGGTAGAAGAAGGCTGTTTCCTGTTAGCGATTAAAGGCACACCACTTGCTCGAATGATTGATGACATCGCCGCAATTTCCAACCCGCGCGTGAGTCATTATTCCAATAGCAAGGAGAAACCCTCATGCAACATGCAAGAACAAAAGCGCTTATCGTCACCGCAGTATTTGCGATGTCCGGCGCGGCATTCGCGCAAAGCGGCGGTAACGGCAATGGCGGCGCTGGCGGCGGGAATGCGCATGGTGCGGCTACGGCCGGTCAAACTGCGGGCGGCGACCCTGCGTCGGGCGCAATGAGTTCGTCGACGAAATCCAGCAAGACGATGCATAAGACCAAGAAGAGCAGCAAGGCGATGAACGACACCACCAATATGCCAGGCGCGAACGCAAGCAGCGACACCAAGGGGCAGTAAGCGACGCTATTTTTAGCCAGTGGACGGCGCGGAATCGCACGAGTTAAGTGCGACTACCGCGCGCTTCCCGCTTATAAAATTCTGGGAGACGAAGATGAATCATTCCGCCTTAAGAAAAGCAATGGTTGCTTTGGTCGTTGTAGCGACGACAACGGGTATGTCCGCATGCAAACGCGCCGAAAGTCCAGGCGATACCGCCAGCACAGCAATGGGTAGCAGCAGTGCACCGGCAGACTCGGCAGCAGCATCGACGACCGCGCCGATGGTTCCACCCGCAGCAACGGTGACGCAAAGTCAAAGCGGCGCCGCCGCAGCGAGCGATTCCGCATCGGGCGCAAGCCAATAAATTTTCAATACAGATCGATCGTCGGACAAGACCAGTTCAAGTCCACGGTCAACTAGCGGCACGATTCGCGATCGAACGTGCCGTTTTACGTTTAGCCACGGAAGCTACGCGCGGAATCTTCTTTTCTACCTGAATAGCGCGCGACTTCTTTAGCAGCTTCGTTAGATCCGAGCAGTCTGCAACGCTCGCGGTCGCGGAAGGTGCAGACGATTGCTTGCGCGTCCGGCCTGCTCGTTGCGCCTGTTTTTGCGCGCGGGCCAGTAATGCGGCAAATGCCGCTTCATCCACTCTCAATCCGTGCTTCGTTCTGCAATCGGTCAGACTTTGCAATTCGTCCGCCTCGAATGCGGCAATCACGAGCGGGTGGATATAGCAGCGCCGACACACGGCCGGGGTGTTTCTGAGTAACGCGGCCACTTCCTTGACGGTTGCCACGAGATGGCTTCGCGCTTCGTTTGCGCTACTGCAAATCAGCCGTCGCAGTGCAGCAAGCGCATAGACACTTCCGGCCCACGTCCGGTAATCCTTCGCGGTGAAATCGGCATTGCTGGCGCGCTTCAAATACTCGTTGATATCCGCAGAGCCCACCGTATGCCGGCTTCCATCGTCGTCGATATATTGAAACAGGTCGTGGCCCGGCAGGTCCGCGCATCGTTGAATGATTCGCTTGACCCGTGGGTTATCGACTTCCACGTCGTGTTCGATGCCACTTTTTCCCCGAAACTGAAATCGGAGCTTTCCGCCTTTTACCTTCAGATGTTTCTTGCGGAGCGTCGTTAGCCCATACGATTGATTGTCGCGCGCGTATTCGACACTGCCGATACGGATCAATGTCGAGTCGAGTAACTGGACGATTGCCGCAATGACCTTGTCGCCAGGCATTCCCTTCAGCTTCAGGTCGCGAGTCACGTGCGCGCGAATGCGAGGTAGCGCGCGTCCGAATTCCGCCATGCGTTCGTACTTGTCAGCGTCCCGCGTTTCGCGCCATCGCGGATGGTAACGATACTGCTTACGGCCGCGTGCATCGCGTCCGGTCGCCTGAATATGGCCTCTCGGATCTGGACAGATCCAGACGTCCTCATAGGCGGGCGGTACGGCTAGCGCATTGATCCGCGCAATCTCGTCCGTTTCCACGATCTCTTTTCCCTGCGTGTCGTAGTAGGTGAACCCTTTAGCGTTTCGCTTACGCGTGTAGCCGGCGCGCGTGTCGTCGGCATGGCGTAAGCCGGTAGGCATCGGCGCAATGTCCGTATTCGACGATGCAGGGCCGGGCGCTTTGCTTGCGCGTCCGCCATTTGATTGTGTCGGGGAATGCGGAGTGGCCATGGTTGTTTTGATGTCTTGGTTGAAAAAGTTTCGCTTCGACATAGCGCAGGGTCGGGCGCCGGTGCGCATTGACCGGCATCCACACGCCGTATCAAGCAAGTGCGGTGCCCATCGAGTGTGCATGTGGGGCGCGGAACGCTCCTTGCGCGAATGGAGAGACGGGCACGACCATGAACGTCATCAACGGAGGACGCGATGAGTAGCACTTTGAATCCCGATGAAACGCCGGCGCAAACCGTCAAGGAAACTGCAGGTACGACAGGCACCTTGGGGCCGAGCGATTCATCCGATAGCGGCAGTGATATGGCGGGCGCGAAGCGTCATGCATTCGACGTCGATTCCGAACTCGATAACCACGCACTCGAAACGGGTGATTCCGAGCTCGGCAGTGATACCGATCGTTATGGCACCGGCGAGCGCGGTGCAGCAGATGGCGACTCGACCCGCACTAACGACAGCGACATCGAACCCGACCGGATCGATGAGACCTTGATCGATGAGTCGGGCGAGTTGATCGACGAAGACGAGAATCCAGACGATGTCGTGTAGCACGCGAGACTGTCCAGACAGGCATAAGCTTTGCTCGAATTGATTAAGGGGTCGATGTGGCGTTGCAACACGCTTCGCGACGCGACCCGATTCGCTTCAGGAGAACACCGCATGAGTAACGAATTGAAGGGCCGTAAGGTTGCAATTCTCGCAGTGGACGGATTTGAACAGACAGAACTGTTCGAGCCGAAACGCGCACTCGCCGATGCCGGCGCGACGGTACATGTGATCTCGGCGAAGTCCGGCACGATCCAGGGTTTCGAGCATGTCGACAAAGGCGATACGGTAGCAGTCGACAAGACGTTCGATCAGGCTGATGCGGCAGATTACGATGCCGTGGTGCTACCTGGCGGCGTCGTCAATGGCGACGCGATTCGCACCATGCCTCAGGCGCAGGCCTTCGTCAAAGCCGCCGATAGCGCGAGAAAGCCCATAGCAGTCATCTGCCACGGTGCGTGGCTGCCAGTGTCCGCAGGCTTGATCAAGGGACACACGGTAACGAGCTGGCCGAGTCTGCAGGATGATATTCGCAATGCAGGCGGTACTTGGGTCGATCGTGAAGTTGTGGAAGACGGCAATTTCATTACCAGTCGCAGACCTGATGATCTGCTGGCTTTCAACAAAACCTTGATCGCACAACTTGCCCGCCACGCCGCTTAAGGTGCCGACAACGCGACGAAAGATGCTATGCCCAGGAGAAAATGCATGAACTTCCGGTATTCCGTACAAGCGACAATAGTTGCGCTGGGAATCGGCGCAACCTTCCTTGCACCCGTGTATGCACAAAGCACCGCGTCGGGTACGTCGGCGAGCGTATCTGCGAGCGACCAGCAATTCGTTCAGGATGCATCAGTGGCTGGCGCGACTGAGATCGAAGCGGGGAAGCTCGCGCTAAAGAATTCCTCTGACCCGGCAGTGAAAAAGTTTGCCGAGCGGATGATCAACGAGCATAAGAAGTTGGCGCACGGTCTCGACATGGTCGCAGAAAAGAAGGGAATCAAAGGTCCGGCCACGCCGGATGCTGCTGTGTTAGGCAAGTTGCAGAATCTGAAGGGTGCGGATTTCGACAAGGTGTACGTAAGCACCGTCGCGATCGACGGTCATGAGAAGGCCGTTGCGTTGTTTCAGAAGGAAAGCGACAGTGGATCGGATCCCCAGCTTAAGGCGCTTGCCGGCAAGGCTTTACCCACGATCAAGCACCATCTGACGATGGCCCAGCAATTGCCCGGTGCGAAGAGTTCATCATGAACGCGATCATGTCGCGGCCGGCCTATGAGGACGCCACCATGCACATTACTTTCAAGGATGACAATCCGGCTTTCGACGGTTCCAGCCTGACAGTGCGCTTTACCGCGAACGTCGATGGCGAACCGGTCGTGTGTTCGATTACGGCGGAAGCTTTGGAAGATCATTTCGGTGCGCAGTCGCCGCTCGAGTCGCAATTGCTTGCGGCGTTCGAGCAGGGTCGCGGCAGAATCCGTTCAGTATGCGCAGAAGCACTCGACCAGAACGACGGCGAAAGTGTCATTCTGCATAGTGGCTTGTTCCGTGTGGAAGGTCTGGAGCCGGATCGCGGCGCGGCCGCCTGAAAGTTTGCCTGGCAAGTGCTATTTCCTCGATGAAAGGAGGTCTTATGTCACTCATCGTTGCTGCACGTTTTACGACGTTTCCCGCCGCTGAATCCGCGTCGCAGAGATTGTTCGATAGCGGCTTTATCGAAGAGGATGTCACGCTGTTTTTCGTGAATCCGCGCGGCCAGCATGCGCGATATCCGATTGGCGGCGATACCGGCACCGACCCGTCCGCACGCGACGCGGCGAAGGGTGCGGGAAAAGGTGTGACGATTGGCGCGGTTGCGGGCGCTGTGGTCGGCGTCGGCATTTTTGCGGCATTTTCCGCGCCGATTATCGTGTCGCTGATTGCTGCGGGGGTTGGTGCTTACGTGGGGTCGTTGATCGGCGCGATGTCGCATACGCGCGAGCACGCCAGTCAAGTGCCGTCACATCACGAGACGCGTGATTCCGGCGTGCTGGTTGGCGTCCATGTTTCACCCGACAACCAGATGGTTGCTGCGCAAATCCTGCGCGATGCAGGGGGTGCAACCATTGAGCGTGCGACGGGGCGTTGGCAGCAAGGACGTTGGTCAGACTTCGATCCGACACGGGATCCCGTTCCAATCAAGGAATTCAGCGAGAATCGCGCTTAAGCGTTTCGCTGCACGGGTCGTTGTAGCTGAAGATCTGCCAAGAAATTTTCCAAGAGAGCAGCGCGCTTTGCGCGCCGCTCTCTTTTTTATTTCCGTCTACCGAACACGCTTTCATTTGGGTCGGCGACTTAAACCCAGACGCGCAACGGCGCATGAGGCGTGCGAACTGCATTGCCGTCGAGGCCCGGCTGACCTTGTGTGTCGCGGGTTCCGGAAGCGCCTTCAACCGCGCGTGTCGGCTCGCAACTCGCGGGAATCAAGCCGTCACGCGTCGCGCCGCATGTCGTGCTTTCAGTCGCATTGACTGCGCCCGTCTGCGGCATGTGTTCACGAATCTGCACGACTGTCGCCGATGAAACAAGGGCGACGAACAACAAGAACTGCGTGCGTCTGGATTTCATGGTGAGCTCCCTGTTGTCGTTATTGCCTGTCGTTCTTGTGTGAATTGCAAGCGGTTCGGACGCTAATCTGTCCCTGCGACCGCTTTGACCAGCACGTTAAAGCAACCCTTGTGCCACGATAGTCAAGTAGACGAATATGCCTTTAAATAAAGGGTTTTCGGACGGTTCGCAGTTCGCTGCGCATGGCCGCGTATGGAAGTTTTACGCGAGCAGGTAATTTTCCGCGGTGTTCCTTCCGCCTTCCGTTTGCGTGTCTTGCCGATGCGCACTCCGCGAACCCGGCGCGAGTCCGGGCACGCCCCATGCGCTATGTTCGATGAGGCCCGCCATGAGCGGTGGAGTCTTCATCCACGAAACCTGGAGGTATTACATGGCTACGAACGTTGTCTCGGTACTGAACGATCTGGTGGAAACGTCGAAGGACGGCGAACAGGGCTTCCGCAAGGCCGCAGAAGAAGCGCATGACGCCCAATTGAAGTCGCTGTTTTTGCAGGCCGCGGAAGAGTGCACGCGTGGCGCCCGCGAGTTGCAGGACGTGGTTCAAGGTCTTGGCGGCAAGCCGGAAACGGGCGGCTCGGTAGCGGGCGCATTGCACCGCGGCTGGGTGGACGTCAAAACGGCTGTAACGTCGCGCACTGACTACGACATTCTCGCTGATTGCGAAAAGGGTGAAGACGTTGCGAAGAAGCACTATCGCGAGGCGCTAGAAAAGGATCTGCCGGTCGACGTGCGGATGGTGGTCGATCGCCAGTTCCAGGGTGTCGTGCAGAATCACGATCGCATCCGCGATCTGCGCGATCAGTATGCTGCAACGCGACGCTAAGATTTTGCCGGCAGCGATGTAGCTGTCGGTAGTAATCAAAGCAAAGCGGCCGTCACGCATCGCGTGACGGCCGCTTTTTTATAGATCGATGCATGCGCAAATAAAAATGGGCGCTGGGAAAACCCAGCGCCCATTTTCATCAGGCGGCGAGAGGCGCCAAAGATTGCTTATTGTGCAGCGATCTTCAGCTTGTTCTTCACGTTTTGAACGCCGTTGACGTTCTGAACGACATCTTCAGCTGCGGTCTTGTCTTCGGCGCTCGGCACCGAACCCGTCAACCACACCGTGCCCTTGCGGGTCTTCACATGGATATGGGTCGACTTGACGTTCTTGGCGGCCAGCAGGTCAGCCTTCACCTTCGTCGTGATCGTGCCGTCATCGATGTGCTGACCCACCGATTCCGACGATGCCGGCGGTGCCGATGCGCTCGTTTGAGCGGTTGCGTTAAGGGCAAATGCGACACATGCGATGCTACCGGCAGCCTTGAGGAATTGAATGGTCTTCATGGTTATCTCCCTACGGACAGTTAATGTGAATGATGCGGTCTTGTTGCCATTTGCGGTCGATCGCAGCTCGCGCTGCTGGTGACTCGCGTGGGATCGTCGCCGCTACGGTTCCGTCCACACCGACTCCTATCGCACGCGTCGTGCCTGGCCCCATCGGCAGAATCTGCCGGCTTCGCGGAAAGCCGCATCCAGTGGGGCCGGAACGGCGTTTTCGTCTGCACATTAGCCCATGTGAGAGATCGATCAGCAGCGACAAGGGCAGGCGCGCTACGTCGCCGCAAATTGCCGGGCACTTGTAAAAAGCGCGCGCATATCGCGTGCCGCGTCCGGCTGACAAAAGGCAAACGGTTTTAAAAACAGTATGTTGCGAAACCTGGTACGACAGTTGCTCTACAGGGTCATCAGCTCTATTAAGACTCTCGACAGGACTTCACTACAATGCCTTCCATCGAACTCCGCACAAGGCAATCGCTTGCTCTGACCCCGCGTTTGCAGCAGTCAGTGCGGCTCTTGCAGTTGTCGTCCCTTGAATTCCAGCAAGAGTTGCGCACGGCGTTGGATACCAACCCGTTCCTCGAATACGACTCGTCGGAAACCGAAGATGTTGCGCTCGCAACGGACGCAACGGGCGAAGTCGCGGCGACCGGCGAGGTGTCCGATTCCGGCACCATTCCGGGCGAGCACGATCCGATGTCGATGGACGCGCCTTCCGCCGACATGCCGGACACGGCGATGCGCGACGAGCCCGTCAGCGACTACTCCAACGACGTCAACGACGCGCGCGAGTCCGCCGATTCAGGTGACTACGCAACCGAATTTTCCGGCGACTCGTTTAGCCGTAATTCGAACCGTCAGAATGGCGATTCCGAAGGCGGCGATCCGGCGGAATGGGCGCGCTCGCAACCGACATTGCGCGAGCAGCTGCACGACGCGTTGCGTCTTTATCGACTCGACGATCGCGACCGCGAGACTGCGCGTCTTGTGATCGAAGCACTGGACGACGATGGCTATCTGCGTCAGGAATTGTCCGATCTGGCGGAAGTCGTCACGCTGGATCCGCAACTGACCGAAGAAGAACTGCTGGTTTCGTTGCGGCTGGTTCAATCGCTCGATCGGCCGGGTTTGGGTGCTCGTACGCTGTCGGAGTGCCTCGCATTGCAACTTCGTGCGATGTCCACTGACACGCCTGCACGCGACGTCGCATTGCAGATCGTCGAGAAACATCTCGAACGTCTTGCACGACGCGAACAGGCGGAATTGCAGAAGCAGGTGGGATGTTCCGCCGACGAACTGCGCATCGCATGTGCGTTGATCCGCAAGCTCGATCCGAAGCCGGGCAACTGCTACGGACGTACGGAAGACAACTACGTCGTGCCGGACGTGATCGTGCGTCAGGTTCGCAACAAATGGGTGGTGACGATCAATCCGGCGGTTCAACCGCGAGCCAGGATTCATCGTTTGTATGCCGAGCTGTTTGCGCAGTCTGCCGGTGCGAGCCGCTCGCCGCTTGCACAACAACTGCAGGAAGCGCGCTGGCTGATCCGCAATGCACAACAGCGCTTCGACACGATTCAACGCGTGGCGGAATGCATCGTCACACATCAAAAGGCGTTCTTCCAGTACGGCGAAATCGCGTTGAAGCCAATGGTTTTGCGTGATGTCGCCGACGAACTCGGCTTGCACGAATCGACGATCTCGCGCGCCACGGGCAACAAATATATGGCAACGCCGCGCGGCATCTTTGAGTTCAAGCACTTCTTCCCGCGTGAGTTGGGTACTGAAAGTGGTGGCACGTGCTCGGCGGCGGCAGTGCGTCAGTTGCTGAAGGAAATGATTGCTGCAGAAAATGCGCGTGATCCGCTGTCGGACGTGACGCTGGCTAAGATGCTTGCCGATCAGGGCGTGCTGGTCGCGCGTCGCACGGTAGCGAAGTACCGTCACCTGATGAAGGTGCCGCCTGCGGAATTGCGTCGCCAGCTCTGAAGTGTTGAGCGGTGGCACTGAAAGATGCGCTGACAAAGCGGCCTGCGGGCCGCTTTGTCATTGGGCCAACCGGTGCGGCGCAAACCGTTGGCGCCCGTTCGCTATAATCATGCGATACCTGCGCGGCCCGCTTGCATGCGTTTATTACATGCATGCGCGAGACGCATGACGGATGCATGCGCGCCACGCATGGGTTCTGCGTGCGGCCGCAGCCGCGCGCAACACTGCCACGCTACCTCGTCTATGCACTTTCAGCCCGTCCAAGGCTTCACGCGCAAACGTCTATCCGACGTCGTCTCCGATCAGATCAAGAAGCTGATCTCGGACGGCACGTTGATGCCGGGCGACCGTCTGCCTGCCGAACGCGATCTGGCAACCCGATTGCAAGTCTCGCGGCCTTCGCTGCGAGAAGCGTTGATCCGTCTCGAAGCCGACGGCTACATCGAAACGTCGGGGCGGGGCGGCTTCACCGTGGTGGACGTAACGGCGCCGATCATCTCCAAGCCGCTGGCAGAGCTGCTGATCCAGAATCCGCGTACCAGTGCCGATATTCTCGAGTTGCGCCAGGGTCTCGAGTCGATCTCGACCGCCTACGCCGCCGAACGCGCCACTGAATCCGATCTGCTCAAAATCCGCGCCGCGTTCGAAGAACTCAAGGGCTGCGCCGAATCCGAAGACCGCACGAATCTCGCCGAACTCGACGCCGCGTTTCATCTGGCCATCGCCGACGCGACGCATAACATCGCCCTCGCGCATGTGATGCACGGCATCCACACGCTGATCCGTGAAGGCATGCGCCAGTATCACCGTCTGATCGACTACGACGACGCAATGGAACGTCAGTTGATGCTGCAGCATCAGGAGATTTTCGATGCGGTCGTCACGCGCGACGCAACGAAAGCACGTAAGGCCGCCGAGCGCCATTTGCGTTACGTGCGGCAACTCTACGAAGAAGACGCGTCGCGCGGCGACTAGCCGTCTGCGATACCAATCGCTGCGCTCCGCGGCGGTTCTTCCATTGTTTTCCCACTGATTTTCATGCGTTTTTTGCGCAGGATGCTTCACGTTCTCGCCGATTGACAGCGTTTCCCGAATTCGCCTATATTCTTGGTCAGACCAACCTTACCAGCCTGGCCGAGCGCGAAATATCGCTCGCTACGGGCGGGTTCTCCCCCCATGAAAGTCGCGCTTTTCGTCCCCTGTTTTATCGACGCGTTCTATCCCGAGGTCGCCATCGCGACGCTCGAATTGCTGGAGCGCTTCGGTCTAGATGTCGACTATCCGCAAGAGCAGACCTGCTGCGGTCAACCCATGGCGAATAGCGGCGCCCACGCGGAAGCGGCAGGCGCAGAGCGCGTTTTTACGCGCAGCTTTGCCGGTTACGACTACATCGTCGGACCGTCCGCGAGTTGTATTCATCACGTTCGCGAACACATGACCGCCATCGAGCAGACAGACGAAGTCAGGCAAGTACGCGCGAACGCCTATGAACTCGTCGAGTTTTTGCATGACGTGCTGGGCGTTCGCGACTTCCCGTGGGCTGAATTTCCGTATCGCGTCGGGCTGCATAACAGTTGCAGCGCGGTTCGCCATTTGCGTGAAGTGTCGATGTCGGAAGTGAGTGGGCCGCAATTTTCGAAGCCGCTTGCGCTGTTGCAAGGTGTGAAAGGCATCGAGTTCGTCAAGCCTGCGCGTCCCGACGAATGCTGCGGTTTTGGCGGCACGTTCTCGGTCACGGAAGAGCCGGTGTCGGTGCGCATGGGTCAGGACAAAGTCCGCGACCACGTGCAGGCGGGTGCGCAATACATCGTGTCCGGCGACATGTCATGCCTGATGCATCAACAGGGATGCGCGGAGCGCATGAAGGCCGATACGCGCTTTATCCATATCGCACAGGTGTTGAACGGAGCGCGCGAATGAGTCGCATCGATCACGCGAAGGCCGCCGGCGCATTTATCGAAAAGACCGAACACGTCGCGTTTCATGACCGGCGTTTGTGGGATTTGCGGCAGAAGCGAGACGGCCAGGCGCACGGCATCGCGGAATGGGAAACGCTGCGAGAACTCGCGTCGGGTATCAAGGAGCATGCGCTGTCGCACCTCTCCGAGTACCTCGACCAGTTTGCGTCGGCGGCGGAAGCGAATGGCGTCGTCGTGCATTGGGCCGCGAATGCGGAAGAGCATAACGCGCTGGTCCACAAGATCATGTCCGAGCGCGGCATGACGACGCTGGTCAAAAGCAAGTCGATGCTGACCGATGAATGCGCGATGCGCGAGTACCTGGAACCGCGCGGTATCACCGTGATGGAAACGGATCTCGGTGAGCGTATTCAACAACTGGATCATCAGGATCCCAGCCATATGGTCGTGCCTGCCGTGCATAAATTGCGCGGCGATGTGGCCGAGCTGTTTGGTCGTACGATCGGAACAGACCCGGAAAATAGCGATATTCACTATCTCGCGGAAAGTCAGCGGATGAACACGCGGCCTTACTTCGTGCGCGAAAAGACGGCCGGGATGACCGGTTGCAATTTCGCGGTTGCGGAGACGGGGACGGTGGTCGTGTGCACGAATGAAGGCAATGCGGATCTTTCCGCGAACGTGCCGCCGCTGCATATTGCATCGATCGGCATCGAGAAGATCATTCCGAAGATTTCCGATCTCGGCGTATTTATCCGGATGCTGTCGCGCAGCGCATTGGGCTCGCCGATCACCCAATACACGTCGCATTTTCGCGCGCCGCGTCCGGGCACCGAAATGCACTTTATCCTCGTCGATCATGGCCGTTCGGAACGGCTCGCGATGGACGACTTCTGGTTCTCGCTCAAATGCATCCGGTGCGGCGCATGCATGAATACCTGTCCGGTCTATCGGCGTAGCGGCGGTCTCTCGTATGGCGGCACGTATTCCGGGCCGATCGGCGCGATCATCAATCCGACCTACGATCTGAAGCGTTATAGCGCGTTGCCGTTCGCGTCGACACTCAACGGCAGTTGCACGAACGTGTGTCCCGTCAAGATCAATATCCACGAGCAGATTTACAAGTGGCGTTCGGTCATTGCCGAACAGCACGAAGTGCCGCTGGTGAAACAGGAAGTATTGAAAATGGCGGGGCGTCTGCTCGCAAGTCCGACGCTATATCGCGCGACGGTGGCGTCATTGAGTGGCGCGTTGCGCCGGTTGCCGAACTTCGTGCTGTACAACCCGATGAATATCTGGGGCCGTCAGCGCGACCTGCCCGATGCACCGAAGATGACTTTTCATGCGTGGTACAAGAAGAATCGGGGAGGTCAGGATGACAACGCGTGACGCATTCCTTGCTCGCGTGCGAGCCGCGCAGCCAGCCGCGCGTCCGCGTCCGGAGGTGCCGTTGTTCGCGCCGGAGGGTGGCGATCTGCGTGCGCGCTTCACGCAGGCACTGTCTGCAATGGGCGGCACCTGTGTCGATGCAGGCCATGTCGGCGATATTCCTGCACTGCTGCGCGAGAAATTCGGTGCGGACGTGGCACTCTGCTCGGCAACGGACGAGGTGCCGGGCACGCGCGCACTGAGTGCGGAGACGCCGCCGGCATCGCTGGAAAACGTCGAGGTGGGCGTGGTGCGCGGCAAATTCGGCGTCGCGGAAACGGGTTCGGTATGGTTTAGCGAACGCGAATACGTGGTCAACGCATTGGGCTATCTTGCGCAGCACCTTGTCGTACTGCTCGATCCGGCGCAGTTGCTCGATGGTTTGCAGGACGTGTACCGGCGACCGGATTTTTATGAAGCGCGATACGCGGCGCTAGTGACGGGGCCGTCCGCGACCGCCGATATCGAAGGGGTGCTGATTCGCGGCGCACAAGGCGTGCGGTCGCTGACCGTGGTGTGGGTGGCGGATGCGGCGCGAGCCTGAACTCGACGCGTTTGAGCGCTTTACCGAGGCACTTTTCTTTGATGCCTGTTTGAACGGAGTCCAGGTGCAACTCGGTTTTCCCGGTTGCACCTGTTTAGCGAGTGACTAGCGAGTTACAGGTAAGCGGATTTCCCCGGCGCGCCCGCGCCGCGCGCGCTGCGTTGCAAGCGCTCGGCGAGTGCACCGAACAACAGGCCTACGACAGTCCACAGAATGGCCTGCATGCCCAGTGCGGTCACGCGGAATTTCCACAGCAGCGTGGCGGGGAAAGCGGCGGGCACTTCGTTGATCGTCGGCAGCGCAATCTGGATAGCTGCGATCACAACGATAAACACCGCAGCTGCTGCGATCGATCCGTTCCATTGCCCCCAACGTGCGACCAGGCGGCGGCGTACCTTTAGCGAAAAGACCAGCGTGACGATCGAAATGGCGATCATCAGGAAGTAGAGGCCGGTACGTTGCGCGATCGTTTCCGGGTCGCCGACGGAGGGCGGATTCGCCGGATATTTAAGCGTGGGTACGAGCACGAGCGTGCCGAATGCCGCGAGCGCCAGACACGCGGACAATGCACGCGGGCTGATCTTTCCGGCACGGCCGTTCGCAAACGCAAACACCAGCGAGAACAGTCCGCCCAATGCCGCGCTATAGACAATCACGCCTGTAAACAGGCCTGCGCCCGCTTGAGTCGCCCGGCTGACAAGCTCGGGTTCCGGCGCTTCACCGCTGGCTTCGTGCGTTTTTTCTTCGAACGAGATTGCAGCATTAACCTGCGGCTCGCCTGCGATTCTTGCGAAGCTGAACGTCAGCAGGCCCGCGACAACGCCTGCGAGCATGCCTCGCATCAATAATTTACCGACCATCGAACGCTCCGCTTAGTGGCAGGGGAAGCCAAGCATATGGCGCGCGTCATGCACGAATTCGTGCACGTACATACCGGGAATCAGCGAGGTTGCGCCTTGTTCCGCACCGACAAAATAAATTGCCAGTAGCATGAGCAGGCCGCCGAAAACGACCCACGGCATAAGTTCGCGAAGAGGGATGGCTACCGGCTCGACAGACGGCTTGAAAACAGTATCGTTCATGGTGAACAGCTCCTTGGGATGACGCGTCCGCTAGCGAGTGAAAAAGAAATGACTCGAAGCGCAGGTCTGGCTTTCGCCTCGTCAAGGCGATTACAGTGGCGCGACCGCGCCGGGCTTGCACCGGCTTCCGCGCTTCGGGTGACGTTATTCTACGCGTTTAATGCGGGCCTACCCAGCGCAGTGCGGGTCGGTGGCGGCCGCGCGCTGCGATGCTTCTATCACGGGGAATTCGATGCAAACACAGCTATTTCTGATCAGCCATGCGGCCACGGCAGCGCTGCGCAGCGGCCGCTTTCCCGCTGACGACCCGCTCGATTCGCGTGGGCTCGACGCCGCTGCGGCCCGGCATGAGCGTTTCGTGACCACACTGTTCGATGCGGGAAGCCTGTCGGATGCGGTCGCGTTCAGCAGTCCGGCAATCTGTGCACAGCAGACCGCGCATGCATTGCATCTCGACGCGCAGATCGAGCCGGCGCTGGCGGAAGCCGATCACGGCGAATGGAAAGGCCAGCGTGTTGCCGATATCGCCGGCGTATCGCCGGAAAGCGCGTCGTCGCTGCAGGCGTGGACGCATGATCCCGCAGCGGTGCCACCCGGCGGCGAATCGTTCGATGCATTGCGCATCCGTGTGGGCGCATGGCTCGATGGTTTGACGATATCGGGCACTGCAATTGCGGTGACGCATGCATCGGTTGTGCGGGCATCGATCATCCATGCGCTGGGCGCATCGACGGCGATCTTTCCGCGAATCGAGGTTGCACCGTTGTCGGTCGTCGCGCTGCGTCGTTCGATGCGTGGGTGGGTATGGTGCACCGGGCCGACATGAGTTGTCGCGCTGCGATACATTAGAGACTCACCTGTTCAGTTCGATGAGAAAGCAGGGAAGGCAATGACGCGTCTCATGCAGTCAATGCCGCGTGACGAACGCGTCGTCCACGATGATGCAGTTGAAGGTCCGGCGATTTTTAAGCTCACGACATGGAGAAAACAATGACGTCTAATCCTGCAAAGAAACTGACTGTACTGTTCGCGACTGCTGCGCTGACGATTGGTCTTGCTTCACCGGTATTTGCACAAAGCGGTGGCGGCGGTCCTTCGACAGACGGCACGCCCGACGCAACACAATCGGCCACGACACCGAAGCCGAAGACCACCAAGGCCGATCGTAAGGCCGCGCGCAAACAGGCGCGTGCAAAGAAGAATGCCGAACTGAAGAAACTCGAAGACGCGGGTTATCAACCGTCGCAAAACGACCCGAACTATCCGACCAATCTCCAGAACGCACAGAAGAAGGCCGGTATCGGAGCGGGCGCAAGCCAGTAACGCCCCGACCATCTTTCGCCGATGCGGGCGCGTCCGGTTAACCGGCGCGCCCGTTTTGCATTGAATTCGGCCACGTCCGCGTTTGGTATCATTACTGTACAAACATACAGTTTTCGCCAACGTCACGTGCAATCGCCTTATTACCTGTCGAATTTCGAACGTGCGCTCGACTGGATCGCCGGTCGTTACGACGATCTGCTCGACGCGGACGAACGCGCGTTTATAGCCGCGTTCCGTGCAGCGCCGCTGCCATCGCGCGCACTGCTGGTGCGCATGCTGATGCGCCAGGGCACGCTGTTTCGCGCGAACCGGCTTTCATATGCGGAGATCGGTTCGCCATTCGACGCGGCAGTGTCGCTGATCGAAATGGATTGGGTCGATCCCGCTCCGCATCTGACGCTGGACGAACTGTTCGCGCTCACCACTCGCCCCGAGCTGCTCAAGATTTTCCCGCACGCTGCGGCCTCGAAGGCCGCGCGCAAGTGCGACTGGCTTGCCGCGCTCAAAGCGGTGTATCCGGACGCGCGTCCTTATTCGATGTGGCATCCGGCGGCGTCGAGCGACGACTGCATTTTGCATGTGACCGTCGCGCCGCTATGCGAGCGGCTGCGCTTGATGTTCTTCGGCAACCTGCATCAGGACTGGTCCGAGTTCGTGCTCGCGGATCTCGGCGTGTATCACTATGAACGCGTGTCGTTCGCCGCGTCGTCGCGCGCATTTCAACGGCGCGAAGACGTCGACGCTTATCTTGCGCTGCACGCATGCCGCGCCGCGCTCGATGCGCCCAACGCATGCGAAGACACGGCGGCGGTCGCGCAGATGCTGGAAGCGATTTCATCGGTCGAAACCTGCAACCCGTGGGTCGAGTCGCGTCGGGCGAAATTGCTGTTCCGGATCGGCTATCAGTGTGAGCGGCAGCAGCAGTGGGACACTGCACTGACCGTCTATGCGCGCAGCGCATGGCCGGGCGCGCGTCATCGATCCATACGCGTGCTCGAACGTAGCGGCCGCCACGCCGATGCGCTCGCGCTCGCCACGCATGCGTCCACTGCGCCAGAAAGCGAGGAGGAGTCCCAGCGCATTGCCCGAATGCTGCCGCGCCTGCTGCGCCATACGGGTCAAACGCTTCCACGTGCACGGCGTGCGGCGAGTATCGAGCGCAATACGATCGTGATCGCGCGCCCAGTCGAGCCAATCACCGTCGAATACGCAGCGCGCGATCATATCGGCGCGCAGGATGCGCCGGTGTACTACGTCGAAAACGCGCTGATCAATTCGCTGTTCGGTCTGCTTTGCTGGGAGCCCATTTTCGCAGCGCTTCCGGGTGCCTTTTTCCATCCATTCCAGCGTGGGCCCGCCGATCTTCACGCACCCGACTTCCATGCGCGCCGCGCATCGCAATTCGCGGAGTGCCTCGCGCAACTCGATAACGACACGCATCGCGACACGATTCGCCGCCATTGGCATCGCAAATCGGGGCTGCAATCACCATTCGTGTTCTGGGGCGCTCTCGACGAGTCCTTGTTGACGCTAGCGCTCGATTGCATTCCCGCTGCGCATCTGAAGCGATGCTTCGAACGCTTGCTGCATGACTTACGCGGAAACCGGTCCGGTTTTCCCGATCTGATCCGTTTCTGGCCCAATGAACGTCGTTACGAAATGATCGAGGTGAAAGGGCCGGGCGACCGCCTTCAGGATAACCAGATTCGCTGGCTGGACTACTGCGTGCAGCACGGCATGCCGGTGCGCGTGCTCGATGTACGCTGGATGGAAGATGAGACGATGCCTGTCATGCACACGGATGCGTCTGGCGCATGCGAGACGGAGAACGCATGACTTATGTCGTCGCAGTGCGCGCACTCTGCGAATTTACCGCGCGACGCGGCGATCTCGACTTGCGCTTTACGCCCGCGCCGACTGCATCCGAAGGGATGGCCGGGCACCTGACAGTCGCGGCGCGCCGCGCGTTCGGTTACGAATCCGAGGTGACGTTGATCGGTTCGCATCGCGGTCTGACGGTACGCGGCCGCGCTGACGGCTACGATGCGCGAGAGAACCGGATCGAAGAGGTCAAGACCTATCGCGGCGATCTCGAACGGATGCCGGCCAACCACCGAAGCTTGCATTGGGCGCAGGCGCTGGTCTACGGACACCTTCTGTGCGAAACGCGTGATCTCACGGAAATCGGCGTGTCGCTGGTGTATTTCGACATTCAGAGCCAGAAGGAAACGCTGCTGACGCAGACGCATAGCGCGGCGTCGCTGCAGGCGTTTTTCGCGGAGCAATGCGAGAAATTTATCGGTTGGGCCGCGCATGAGGAGGCGCATCGAGACGCGCGCAATGCCGCACTGGGCGCGCTGAAGTTTCCGTACGGGCGCTTTCGCGATGGGCAGCGCGAACTTGCCGTGTCGGTCTATCGTGCGGCGCGCGATGGCAAGAACCTGATGGCGCAGGCGCCGACCGGCATCGGCAAGACGCTCGCTACGATTTTCCCTTTGCTGAAGGCGTTTTCTGAAGAACGGATCGATCGCATCTTCTTTCTGACCGCGAAAACGCCAGGACGCGCGCTTGCACTCGACGCGGTCGAAACCTTGCGCAATAGTGCCGGGACCTTGCCGTTGCGCACGCTGGAACTCGTCGCGCGGGACAAGGCATGCGAGCATCCGGAAAACGCATGCCACGGCGATTCGTGTCCGCTTGCACGCGGCTTTTACGATCGTCTCGATGCGGCGCGCAGTGCGGCGTTGAGCAGCGTGCGTCTGGACCGCGCGGCCGTACGCGAAGCGGCGCTCGCGCATGATGTGTGTCCGTATTATCTGTCGCAGGAACTCGCGCGCTGGAGCGACGTCGTGGTGGGGGATTACAACTACTACTACGACAGCAGTGCGCTGCTGTTTGCGCTGACGCAATCGAATCGGTGGCGCGTCGCCGTGCTGGTCGATGAGGCGCACAATCTGCTCGATCGCGCGCGCCGCATGTATAGCGCATCGCTCGATCAGGCCGCGTTTCGCAACGCCCGCATCACTGCGCCGAAGTCGCTGAAAAAGCCGCTCGACCGCTTGAATCGCGCATGGAATGCATTGAACCGGGTGCAGCAGACCGACTATCAGGTGCATGACGACGTGCCCGGACCATTGCTGTCGGCGGCACAAAATCTGGTGGGCGCCGTGACCGAGCAACTCGCCGACGCGCCGTTGTCCATCGAAGCGTCGCAACTGCGATTCTTCTTCGACGCTATGCAGTTCGTGTCGCTCGCGGAACAGTTCGGTTCGGACTCGATCTTCGATGCAACCCTGTCGCCCGACTACGTGCCGAACGCGAAAACGGGCGACACCACCACGCTCTGCGTGCGCAACGTGATTCCCGCGCCGTATCTTGCGCCGCGCTTTACGGCGGCCCATGCAACCGTGCTGTTTTCCGGCACGCTCGGGCCGCATCATTTCTATCGCGACACCCTCGGCTTACCTACGGACACGCAATGGCTCGACGTGGAAGGGCCGTTTCGCGCCGAGCAGTTGAAGGTGCGCGTGGCGGGCAATGTCTCGACGCGGTGGCGCGACCGTGAGCGTTCGCTCGTACCTATCGTCGATCTGATTGCGCGCCAGTACGCGGAACGGCCCGGCAATTACCTCGGCTTTCTGAGCAGCTTCGATTATCTGCAACGGGTTGTCGCGCTGATTCGCGAACGTCATCCCGACGTGCCGGTGTGGGCGCAAGAGCCGCGCATGGACGAGGCCGCGCGCGATGCGTTTCTCGCGCGCTTCGAGGTGTCGGGCAGTGGGGTCGGCTTTGCGGTGTTGGGCGGCGCGTTTTCCGAGGGCGTCGATCTAGTCGGCGAGCGATTGATCGGCGCGTTTATCGCCACGCTGGGTTTGCCGCAGATGAACGACGTCAACGAACAGATGCGCAAGACGATGGAGGCGAAGTTCGGCAGCGGCTACGATTACACGTACCTGTACCCCGGATTGCAGAAAGTCGTGCAGGCGGCCGGGCGGGTAATCCGCACCGAACATGACGAGGGCGTCGTGCATCTGATCGACGACCGTTATCGTCGAACGGAAGTGCGGCGGCTACTGCCGGGATGGTGGAGCGTGCCCCGATAACGTCATCGCGACGATGCATCGGGTTGCAACCTCTACCGGCATTGCGATTCGACGCAATGCCGGTAGAGTCGGCGCAGCTTCATTGGGTACGTGTCGTGCCTTTCGACATGGGCCGTTGCGGTCCGATGTCCGCTGTTTCTGCTGCGTCGTCGTCATCGTCCGGGCTAGTGAAGCCCTTCGGCGCCGAGACCAGCACGTTGCGTTGCGGATTGAAAATCTGAATGCCGCGCGCGCTGAACTGATCGAAGATACGGCGATTGAATTCGCGTTGCACGCCCCAGCGTGACGTGTCGCGACATTGCACCTGGCCTGCCAGCGTGACCGACGCACCGTCCACCGAATCGACGCCCCACAACGCGAAGTCGGACAGAATGCCGTCCTTGAACTTGGGGTCGTCGCGCAACGATGCGCCGATTTCCTTCAGCGTCGCAGCGGCGAGATCGACGTCCTGTCCGTACGCGATCATCACCTTGACGGCTGCATTGCCGAGTCCGCGATTGGTGTTGTTCACCGTCGAGACCGAACTGAACGGCACGGTATAGAGCGAACCGTCGCCGCCGCGCAAACGCACCGTGCGGATTGACAGATATTCGACCGTGCCCGACACGCCCGCGAGCGTGACCCAGTCGCCAACCTGCATCGCATTTTCCATCAGGAGGAAGATGCCGGTGATGAAATCCTGTACGAGTTTCTGCGAGCCGAAGCCCAATGCGACGCCGAAGATACTCGCACCCGCAAGCAACGGCCCGATGTTCACGCCGAGTTCGCTCAGACCCGTCAGCACGACCACCAGCGCGATTGCGCAGAACAGCGCGGTGCGCAGCATCGGCAACAGTGTGCGAAGGCGTGCCGCGCGTACCAGATCGCCGGACGTCGTCCACGAATGCAGGCGACGTTCGACGTTGACGTTCACGGCTTCCCACACCAGCAGTGCGACGACCGCCGCCACCGCGATCGTCACGAGTGCGGACGCGAGCCGATGCCCGACGGTGCCCGCCTGGAACAGCATGCCGACGTGGAATCCCCACACCTGCAGGAGCAATAGCGCTGTCGCGGCACCGATGATCCACGAGACGATCCGGCGCAGCATCGGGTAGTAGCGGTACGCATGTTGACGCGCGACCGAGCTGTTCGCGTTGTCTTCCTGATCGTGGAAGATGCGGGCGAGCGCGCCGAAGACGACGATCGACCCGATGCGTGCGCCGATCACGATAGCGACCGACCATCCGCCCACACGCAACAGCCGTTCGTAGCCGTTCTCGACGTTGAGCGCCCAGACGAACCACAGCGCCATCACCACGAAAACCGCGAACGTGGCCCATGATTCGGCGATTGCATTGCCGAACATCGCGATCGACGGACGTTGTGCAAGATTCGCGCGAATCCGGTCGGCCACCGGACGACGGCATTGCAAAATAAGTACGGAAATCATCACGTGGCCGACCAGCGTGACCACTTTCATCAACGCGAGATGCGCGGCGTCGCTAAGGCCGAGCGCCGATGCGAGTTCCGCAATCGCGGAGCCCGCGCCCACTACGGTGACGATCAGCACGAGCCAGCGTTGCACGAATGTGGCCCACGTGTCGGTCATTCGCAGCAGACGTAGGCGCGGTGCGTTGGGTTGCAGGAACAGCGCGCCGAGGATCGTGATGGTGCGGGACACCAGATAGATGTCGATCAGCGAATCGAGCGCGCGGTCTTGCGGCGTGCCGGGATCGGTGATGATCGACATCAGCACCGTAGCGACGACGATAAATACGCCGAGCGACAGAAAGCGCAGCAGCAGACCGAGAAACGCGCGCGGCAAACGGCGCAGCAACGACCAGTGATGCGCGGCGCGATGCTTGCCTTTGACTTCGTCTAGCTTGGCTTTTTCAAGCGTGGACGAGGTGGAGGCGGTAGCGGCTGCGGTGGTCTCGGGCGATGCGACGGCGGTCCGCTCGGCGGCGAATTCGTCCGCGGAATCGTCGAGGTTTGCATCTGCACGCGCAATGATCGCCGCATGCGCACGACGCAGCAAACGTCGCGCGATCCATTCGAGCACGAACGCGGGGAGCAACACGCCTAACAGTGCCAATGCGATCTGTCGCAGTTGCTTTTGCTGGTCGGGGTTGGTCAGCAGTGCGCTCCACCATGCATGCACGGATGTCACGTCGAGCAGCACGGACAAGGAGGTGCTCAGCGATCCGGCAGTTTGTTCGCTCCAGTGAACGCCCTGGCGAACCAGTTGAGAGGCGAGACCGTTCGACTTGAATGCGGCGGGCACGGCGCTCTCCGCGCCACTCGCGGCCGCACTGGCCGATGCGGCATCCGCGGACGCGGCGGAAGCAGGCGCGGGCGGCGCGGACAGTGCGCCTGCCGCAGCAATCGCTTTCAGCGTGTCGTTGACCTGCGCGCGGCGTTTGGGATCGTTCAGCACATCGAGCGCTTGACGGGCCTGCTCAGGTGTCAACTGGACGGCAACGGTCTGGGCCGAAGATGCCGGTGTGGCCGCAACGGCCGCAAAAGCCGGCATCGCGAACAGGATCAGCAACCACGCAACAATAAATTTACGCATAAGGGATGTCGGTACAGCGGGGTAGTGATTCGGGATCGGTTTGCACGACGCGCGGGGACGGACACACGCGCCGCTGGAGATAGGACGACTGCTGGAAACGGTCACAAGTTCCGCAGTACGGCGCGTGGCTATCCAGATGGAAGCCGTGGAAGCCCGTTCTGCTGGCCGGTATGCATGCACACAGCCCTCTGTCGCATGCATGCGCTGGACGCATCAATCGGTCCAGCGAACTGGCATCGCATGCGAATTTCTCATGCATGCGCGCTACGCATGCATGCCTTTTACCATGATCACGGCGCATGCCGCACCGGCGAATGCACACGCTGCGGCCACCAGCGCCACCGCTCGTAGTGCTGCGGCCAGCGCTTCGCGCTCCGAATTCGAGCTTTGCCTGTCCGTCTCATTGATGGAAACGCCCGGCGCAGCCTTGTCTGGACGCAGATCTTGTGCCACGTCCGCACGCTCCGTGGAAAGCGGTTTATTCCTGGCAGTGGCGGGCGCTGAGCGCGGCCCCGCTGGCGCGGCCAGGTGCGATGTCTCCGGTCGAACCATTCGCGCGGACAGCGCTGCATCATGCGACCACACGAAAACGATACCAAGTATGGCCACGGCGAGCAGGCCGGCCACGCGCGCAACCGCATTGTTGATGCCGGAAGCAACGCCGGTCCGTTCGGGTGGGACCGCATTCATCACGGTCGTCGTCAGCGGTGCAACGGTAACGGTCATACCGAGGCCGAGTACGAAAAGTGCAGGGAAAAAGCCGCGCCAATAGTCTCCATCGACCCACGGCAACGCGAGCATCGCAAAGCCGGTTCCTGCAATTACTGGCCCGACGCCGAGCAGCACGCGCGCGCCGAAGCGGCCCGTCAATCCGCCGGCGAAACGCGACAGCACGCCGATGGTCAGCGGCAATGGCAAGAGCGCCGCACCGGCCGCGGTTGCCGCGTAGCCGTACGCGCGAATCAGCGTGAAAGGGAGGAAGAAAAGCGCACCGCTGAGACCGAAGTAGAGCAGCAGCGTCGCGAGATTAGCGCCGACGAAATCGCGTGAACGGAACACGTCGAGCGGCATCATCGGGTTCGCGCTCTTTGCTTCGATTGCGATAAAGACGGCCAGCACCAGCACGCCCACGACGATCGATGCGAGCACGTGCGCGTCGCCGAATCCGCGCGACGATGCGAGCGTCAGACCATAAGTCAGCGCGCCGAGACCCGCGGCTGCGCTGATCGCGCCGGGCCAGTCGAGCGAGGCGACGTCGTCGGTCCGATGACTATCCGGCACCGAGTTGATTGCCAGCAATATCGTGCCGATCGCGATCGGCACGTTGAGAAAGAAAATCGCGCGCCACGACAACGCATCGACCAGCCAGCCGCCTGCAACCGGCCCCAGCGCCGACGTAATCGCGCCGACACCGGCCCACGTGCCGATCGCCCGCCCGCGTTCCTGCGCATCGAATACCGCGCCGATGATCGACAGACTGCTTGGCACGAGCAACGCTGCGCCGACGCCTTGTACGGCGCGTGCCGCGATCAGCGTGCCCGCGTTCGGGGAAAATCCGCAACCGGCGGATGCCAGTGTGAACAGACTGATTCCTGCGATAAAAACGGTGCGTCGCCCGATCCGGTCACCGAGCGATCCGCCGACCAGGACGAGCGCGCCGAGAAACAGCAGGTAGGCGTTGACGACCCATTGCATCGCCGCGACGCTCGCGCCGAGTTCGGTCTGGATCGCGGGCAGCGCGACATTGACGACCGAGCCGTCGATAAACGCCATGCTGGAGCCGAGAATCGTCGCGGCCAGCGCGATGCGCTTGCGGGTGCAACGCGAATCGACAGTGGACGGCTGCGAGCGGATCACCAGCGCGTCGCACGGGCTCGCCTGCGCCGAGACGACATGCGCGGCGCGCGAACCTGCGGGAGCGGATGCACGGGAATGCTGACGATCGTTCAAGCTCGACCTCGCGCCAGGATGGTATTCCCAGCATAGCAACGAGGCCGCCGTTACGTGTGCTCGATGCGCGCGTGACGCGTCATTCAGTGGACAGGTTCGGCGAGCGCCCGGACGTGACGCCCGGCATCCTCCGATGGCGGTTCGGACGTGCCCGAGCCGCTATCCGACGACGAATGCGCGGCGATTTCAGCCGGGCGTGCCGTTGCGGACTCCAGATGAATGCGGTTCGCATGCATCAACCGGTACAAGGTTGCGCGCGATACGCCGAGCTCGGCTGCCGCGTCCGACAGTTTGTGGCCGTGTCGCTGCAATGCCCGTTCGATCGCTTCCTTTTCAGCGCGGCTGCGAATTTCGGCGAGCGTGACCGGTGCCACGTCTTCCGATTGCGGCAGGCCGAGATCGGCTGCGGTGATAAAGCGGCCCTCGGTCATCACGACCGCGCGCCGCACACAGTTGATCAGTTCGCGGACGTTGCCCGGCCACGGATAGTTCGACATTGAGACGATCGCATCGCTGGAGAAGCCGCGAATCTTGCGTGCGCCATCCTGCCGGTACATGCTCAGCGCATAGTTGGCGAGCAGCTTCACGTCGCCGCTACGGTCGCGCAACGGCGGCTCGTTCAGTTGCAGCACGCACAGCCGGTGATAAAGGTCGGAACGGAAACGCCCGTCTTCGACGGCTTTCTCGAGATCGACGTGAGTGGCGGAAATCACGCGGACATCGACCTTGATCGGCGTATTGCTGCCGAGACGCTCGATGGTGCCTTCCTGCAGAAAACGCAGCAGGACGGCCTGACATTCATGCGGCATATCGCCGATTTCATCGAGAAACAGCGTGCCTTCGTGCGCGCCTTCGATGCGCCCGATCTTGCGTTGCATCGCCCCGGTGAATGCGCCTTTTTCATGACCGAACAATTCGGCTTGCAGCAGCGACGGTGGAATAGCCGCGCAATTGATCGCGACGAAAGTCTGCGCGGCGCGCGGCGAGCACACGTGAATCGCGCGCGCGGTCAGCTCCTTGCCGGTGCCCGATTCGCCTGCGATAAACACCGGCGCGTCGGTCACCGCGCATCGGTCGATGCGTCGATACAGCTGTTGCATCGCATCGCACTGTCCGACCATTTCGTGCCGTCCCAGCGACGGCTGCGGGACTTCGCGCGGCTGACGCAGATTCGACAGACCATGCGCGTGACCCAGCGCGAAAACCAGCCGGT
This sequence comes from Paraburkholderia sp., assembly GCF_028283785.1. Lineage (GTDB taxonomy): Bacteria > Pseudomonadota > Gammaproteobacteria > Burkholderiales > Burkholderiaceae > Paraburkholderia. Next base: position 103,767 of record NZ_JAPWKB010000013.1, read on the forward strand.
CGTTCAGACACGGACGCGTAACGAAATCGAAACAGTAGTCGAGGATAAAGCGGCTGACGAGTTCCTGTTCGGCCTGACCCGGCGCAATTTCGGCGACCCAGTTGGTATTCACGTGACGCATGCACGAGGACAGCGCGGACAGATACTGCGTCGTGCAATCGCCGGGCAATTCGATCAGGCCAACCTTGATCGTGCCGCGTTCGAGCATTCGCTCGGCAATCGCCGTGTTTTTGGCGTGGGCAACCTGCCAGCCGTGTTCGCCGAGATAGTGTGTGAGTGCCGGGTCCGGCGCAGCGGCGACATAGAGCACGGTGCGCTCGGTGTCGATAGACGTGTCATTCCTGTTCATGGTCAACCCCCGTTCGGTGCCGGGCAACTCCATTGGCGATCCAATGGGCCCAGCGATGAAACGACTGCGTCGATCAGCCAGTACGGCTGAGCGGGTCCGTCCGCGCGGACACGAGAAACGCGTGTCACGACGCAGCGTTCGGCCCGTCTCAAGACGGATCAAACACGCAACGGGACGACGCGTTGGGGATTCCGTGCGCGACGAGTCTGATGCTTGCTCGCGCAACAGTAAGGCACCCTGAATGGTACGAACGTTCGGATGCCGGATGGCCTTTCCTTCCCCGGGACATTCCGGCTTCGATGGTGTTTGCCGGGCTGTCGGTAGCGCTCTGTATGTGCGGCGCCTGGATCAACGATAGATCAAACGATTCTTAAAAGCCATACAAACAAATCTCGATCAAGAAACGTCGCGGGGAGCCGGGAGTAGGCCGCAAACCCGCACCGCTAGTGGGTCGAGATGCCGTCTGCGGTCTGCCGCACATAGCGCCGGATTCGCGGCCTCGGTCTGCGAGGCTTATGCCGTCTCATTCTTGCGACAGGTCGGGCAGCGTGGGTTGCTGGCATGCGCGTGACGCATCGCGGCATACCCGGACGTTGAAATACGCCTGAAAGCCTTGATGGCATGGGTATTCCAGGGTTTTCACCAGGCTCAATTTTTGACTGGCGATGCCGGAGAGCGGCGTCGACCGGATGCGTCGATGCGTAAAGCAGGCGCAACAACACCGGCTGCGACGCCATCCGGGAATCGCTGTTTTGCGAACCGGCTCACGGTGCGACAAGGGTTTGAGCACACATGGCACGGCCGTTGCGATATGTCGATCACAAGCGGTCGCCGGCCAGACGCAAAGCAGAACAGGACGGCGACACACAGTCTTCGCAACGGTGGTCGGGGAAACACCACTGGGGCATGCGAGGAAGAGGCGGCGGGGCCAAACGAAGTACAGCAGTTAAAAAAACGCGGCGCGGACAGTTCGAACAAAAAACAGAACGTCGGTGACCGTGGCAGGAATACGAGGATGTAAAGCATCACGCAGCAAAGCTGGACGAAAAGCAGCGCAAAAAAAAGCAGTGCAAGGCCAAAGCAGCACAACGAGGTCGTACCCATTTTCCGTCCGCTCGCGGACGGGTTTTTGATGGCGGTTCACCGGATGACGGCATACGCAACGGTGAATCGCTCTTACTTTAAACCTACGGGGGTTTTCCATGAAGAACGCAATCAACAATTTCCTGCGCGAAGAAGACGGTGTGGCAGCAATCGAATACGGCCTGCTGGCCGGCCTGATCGCAGTCGCAGTCATCACGACGGTCACGACGCTGGGCACACGCCTCAAAGCCGTTTTCGTGCTGATTTCGAACAAGCTCAACGCAGTGGCGGCAGGCTGAGCCGGTAGGCGTCGCGATGTGCGCGCGCCGACCCATGCGTTTAGATCATGCATCTCTGTCATGCGAAATTCGCATGCGTGCAGATCATGCGAACGGTGGGTCGGCGTAGCGGGCGAGCGGCGCCGCTGACCGACAGAGTTTCGAGCCAACGGAGCGAGCGATGAATGGCGTGCCTTTTCCAGTCGGACCGTGTGTGATGACCCTGGTGCTGATCGCGGCGTTGTCCGATCTGCGCACACGGCGAATTCCGAACTGGCTGGTGGCGACGGCACTATGCGTGGCGGTGCCGGTGCAGTGGATGGTGCACGGTGGGATCGAAGGCATGGAGTTGTGGTTGGGTGGCGTACTGACCGGCGCACTGGTGTTTCTGCCCGGCTACGTGATGCGAATGATGGGCGCGGGCGACGTGAAGCTGATGGCTGCCATCGGCGCGTTCTGCGGGGCATCGGGTGCATTTGAGATTGGTATGTCGGTCTGCGTGATCGGCGGGATCTGGGCCTTGTTCGAAATGCTCCGATTGCGTCAGATGCGGGCCGGGTTGCAAGGTGTCGCCGTGTTGCTGATGGACTGCATTGCGTCCTCGCAAACGGTCGACGCGCCGCAAGCGCGCCCACAACGGCAGAGTCGCGAAGACGGCGCAGGCACGGCTGCGACACGCATCGGCGCGGGATCGATTGGAACCTTGCCGTACGGTGTGGCGATCGCACTCGGCACGACTTTTACCTTGTTCGCCAGCGTGTGAATGGACCGACGCGCTGACGAAACAGTATCGAAGCGGCAGATCGAGACCGCGTGAAAGCATAAAGAAGCACAGTAAAAAAAGCAGCGACGACACAACAGGAATCAGGGAGAACGCGATGTACGGCCTGACCAGCCGGCATCGAAAGTCGGGGCAGCTACGCAGGATTTCCGCAGAGAAGTCCAGCGTGGCTCGATAACCCAGGACGCCGCGTCTGCTTGCAAGCAGGCGCGGCTCACCTGGCTCAAGGCTTCATGACGAAGCCGGCGATGCAACGGGGGATGTGATGAACAAAACGATCGATACGGCTGCGCATGCAGTCGTGGACGGGGCCGAACACGCCCCCGCGATGGAAGGCACACGCCGCTCCGTCATTCACTACGCGTTCGCCGGGTATTCGGCCGCTGCCGGTTCCGTTTCTCCGGAACATGCGCACGCGCATGTCGCGAATCGCTTCACGCCATGTACTTCGCCCGCTCGCGAGCCGATCGATATCGCGCTGCTCGCTGCGCTCGCCGATGCCGCGCGCAAACGCGAAGCCGTCGCTCTCCAACGCTCGCTTCAACGTGTCGCGTTGCCGCTTCGCAGCCGCGATGTCGGCGACATCGCCGGCGCACCGGACGACAGCGTAGACGACTGTGTCGACGATCCCGATTCCTTCCCGCAGCAACGCTGATCGCCACGCGCAACCGTGTGTTCTGAAACACGCTCCGTCGCCCGATGACGACGGATGCAGGAGAGTCAAATGAAAAATGTCCGCGCAGTGATGATGTTGCTGATCGCGACGATCGCGGGCCTCGCGGCCGTCGTTTTCGCATCGCGCTGGATGAGCACGCAGACCGCATCGGCGACGACCAAAGTGGTCGTTGCCGTGTCGGATATCAGTCTCGGACAACGCATCACGCCCGAGTTTCTGAAAGTGGCGGACTGGCCGACCGGCAGCGTGCCGGCCGGCTCGTTCACCGATATCCAGAAGCTCGATGGCCGCGTGCTGAAAGAAAGCATGCAGCATGGCGAGCCGGTGCTCGAAGCGAGGCTGTCGCCGGTGGGAACGCTCGGTGGATTGTCGGCGGTGATCAACGAAGGCAAGCGCGCAATCACGGTGCGCGTGAACGATGTGATCGGTGTCGCGGGCTTCGCGTTGCCGGGCAATTACGTGGACATCATCGTCAACACGCAGAAAGACGCAGCGGGTTCGTCGGGCGATAACGGTCCGCGCGATCAGAATATTTCGAAAATCGTGCTCGAAAAGATCCTGGTTCTCGCAGTGGCGCAACAGGTTGGACGCGACGAGACCACGCCGAAAGTGGTGGATGCGGTCACGCTCGAAGTGACGCCGGACCAGGCCGAGAAGATCGACCTCGCGCGCAGCATCGGCACCTTGTCGCTGGTTTTGCGCAATCAGGTCGATCCGCAAGCCACCGATACCGCCGGCGCAACCAAGGCGTCGCTGCTGAAAACGCCTGTGACGCCGGTGCCGGTCGCGACGCCGCGTCCGGCGCGCATCGTGCAGCGGGTCGCCGCGCACGCACCGTCGAATTGCGTGCGTGTGATCGACGGCACGGATACACGACAAGAATGCTTTTGACAGGCGAAAAGCCTGCATGCCGCGAATCGTCGGCGCCATTTCGGGGGTAGTACATGAACGCCAGATCACCTCTTTGCGCGCGCGCGCCGTTCCCGCGCCGCGCCCGCTCCGTCGCGGCTACGCGGCTCGCGCAAGCCGGTGTGTGCGGCCTGCTCGGTGCCTGTCTGTGGACGCTGCCGGTCGCGCAAGCTGCGCAGAAAAGCGCTTCGGCAGCGATGCAGGATGTGCCGCCGGTGCCGCAACTGCCGCAAGCACCGGCCACGATGACGCTCGCCGCGAATACGCCGCAGCATGGTTATGCAGGCAGCGGCGCAGGTGCGCGCCCGTCGGCCGCGAAATCGCAGGCACTACCGCAAAACGCAGCGGGCCCGAATTGCAGCGGTCCGATCGGCGAGCACAAAGTGGTCGCGGTGCCGGTCGGTAAATCGATGATGGTCGATCTGCCGGAAGCCGTGCGCAGTCGCACGGTCGGCAATCCGTCGATCGTTCAGGCGATGCTCGTTTCGCCGACCACGCTCTATCTGCTCGGCTCGGATGTCGGCACGACCAACATGATCGTGCAGGGCCGCAGCGGTGCGTGCTCGATCATCGACGTGAGCGTCGGCGCCGACCCGAGCGGATTGCAACAGACGCTGGCCGCGTTGATGCCGGAAGAAACCGGCGTGCAGGTGAAAGCCGCCGCGGATTCGCTGGTATTGACAGGCACCGTGTCCGACGCGGTGAAGGCGCAGCGGATCGTCGAACTCGCACGTGCGTTCGTGCAGCGGTCGAGCGCGGTTGCGCAGACGGGAACGCCCCTTGGTGCGTCCGCGACGCCGGGCGCGGTGCATCTGATGGCCGCGGCCGGTTCGTCGTCGTCAGGCGGCGCTAAAGACGACGATAGCCGCATCATCAACATGATGCATGTCGCCGCACCGCAACAGGTGATCCTCGAAGTGAAGGTGGCCGAAGTGTCGAAGACGCTGATCGACCAGCTCGGCGTGCAGGCGAGTATCAACGGCGGCATCGGTTCGTGGAGTTTCGGCTTGCTGGCGAACTTTTTGTCGGGCGGACTGGGCGCGTTGACTGCCGCGAAGGCGAACAATTCGCCGCTGTCGGCGACGATCGATGCACAAAAGACCGATCAGCTCGTCAAGATTCTCGCGGAACCGAACCTGATGGCGATCAGCGGTCAGGAAGCGAGTTTCCTCGCGGGCGGCAAGGTCTATATTCCGGTGCCGCAAAGCAACGGCGCAGCGGGCACGACGATCGTGCTGCAAGAGGAACAGTACGGCGTGGGACTGACCTTCACGCCGACCGTACTGGAAAACGGCCGTATCAACCTGAAGGTCGCGCCTGAAGTGTCGGAGCTGTCGTCCACCGGCGTCGCGGTGACGGCGGGCACGAGCGGCACGACCACGATCTTGCCGCTGATCACCACACGCCGCGCGTCCACCACGCTGCAGGTGTACGACGGTCAGAGCTTTGCGATCGGCGGGCTGATGAAGAGCAACGTGACGGGGACCATCAAGGGTCTGCCGGGCGTGGGTGAAATCCCGGTGCTGGGCGCGCTGTTTCGCAGCACGAGCTACGAGCAGGACAAGACGGAGCTGGTGTTCGTCGTCACGCCGCGTCTCGCGAAACCGCTGCCGCAAAACTATCCGCTGCCGACCGATCATTTCGGCGACGCCAACGAAGCGACCGTGTTCGCCACCGGCAACATGGAAGGCAAGCCGCGCGTGACGAACCCGGCTGCCGCCGCCAACGCAACTTCAGGCGCGAGCGCGCCGCAATGACACGCGCCGGGCGCGTCATGCATCGGGAGAACACCATGAACACGATATTCACACGGCTGCGGGTCGGCATCTGCGCAGTCGCCGCGATGACGCTCGGCGGCTGCCTCAGTTCGACGCCGCATTGGGACGCGACGTTCGGCGATTCGGTGACGCAATTGCGCGCGATGCAAACGTTGAATCCAGATGCGTCGGCGAATCGCGATGCCGTTGCGGGCGTTGACGGCAAGTCGGCGGTGTCGGCGCAAACCAGTTACGGCAAATCGTTCAGCGCGCCGCAATCGCCGGTCAACATGTTCACGATCGGTGTCGGGTCGAGCCAGTACTAAAGCATTGCGATGCTTCGGATCCACGATCAAGCGGAGAGTCACATGATAGACATTCTTCTGGTTTCATCGAGCCCCGACCGGTCGCGTCTGATCGGCATCGGTCTCGAAGCGAGCGGCGTGCCGCACCGCCTGCGCATCGCGCATGGCACCGCGCGGCATATCCGCGTGCACGCCGCCGCGATCGAAAGCGCGGACCTGTTGATCGTCGACGACGTGGATCTCAGCGCGCGCGAATTGTCCGGCATCGAGGAAGCGCTCGCATGCTCGCCGCAACTGCACTGCATGCTGGTGACGCCCGGACCGTCGACGAATCTGTTGATGGCCGCGATGCGCGTCGGCGTGCGGCACGTCCTGTCATGGCCGCTCGATCCGCGTGAAATCGTCGATGCATTGACGCACGTGGCGAACAAAAAGACCGCCGGTGCGCGTCGCGAAGGGCGCGTGGTGTCGGTGACATCGTGCAAGGGCGGCAGCGGCACCACGCTGGTGGCGACGAACCTCGCCTGTACGCTCGCGCAATCGGGCGCAGGCGGCGCGGAAAAGCCGCGACGTGTGTTGCTGATCGATCTGAACCAGCAATTCGCCGACGCCAGCCTGCTGGTCGCCGACACGGCGCCCGCCGCGACGATCGCGGACCTGTGCGCGCAAATCGACCGTCTCGACAGCGCGTTTTTCGATGCATGCGTGATGCATGTGAACGAACGGCTCGACGTGCTGGCGGGTGCGGGCGATCCGGTGAAGGCCGCCGACCTGCGCCCCGCGCATCTCGATCAGCTGCTTGCGCTGGCGCGCGAACGCTACGACGCCGTCGTGATCGACGTGGGCCAGAGCGTGAATCCGCTGGCGATTTACGCGCTCGATCACAGCGACGCGGTCGCGATGGTGGTGCGGCAAGACATGCTGTATCTGCATGCCGGACGCCGGATGTTCGATATTTTCCGCGAACTCGGCTATCCGTCCACCAAGGTTCAGCTGGTGGTGAACGCTTACGACAAACGCGCGCGCATCACGCTCGAAACGCTGGAAACGACATTGGGCGCGAAGATCGCGCATCGTTTGCCGCGCGATGAAAAAGCCGCTGTCGAAGCGCTCAATCAAGGTGTTGCACTGGTCGATTACGCGCGCAAAAGTGCGTTGGCCCAGGCGATCGGCGCACTCGCGGACAGCTTGTGGCCGCGTGCAACCGTGGTGAAAACCAGTGCGTTGCGGCGGCTGTTCGCCGCGCGCCCGCGCCCGGTTCACCAGTTGAAGACCGAACACTGACCGTCGGCGGAGAGAATCATGTCATTGCGCGAACAACTGATGATGCAAGGCGGCACGGCGTCGTTCGATTCCTCCAGCGCGTCGGCGGCGGTGTTCGCTGCCGACGTGCTGGCCGCGCGGCGCGCGTATCAGCAATTGAAGATGAACATTCATCAGTCGATCATCGATCGCGTCGAACTCGACAAGCTGCAACGTCTGTCGCCGGATCAGGTGAAGCGCGAACTTGCGCAACTCGTCGAGCGGATCGTCGAAGAAGACAAGCTGGTGCTGAACGAGCTCGAACGACGCCGTCTCGCGCAGGACGTGCATGACGAGATGATCGGACTGGGTCCGCTCGAACCGTTGCTGAACGATCCGACCGTGTCGGACATTCTGGTCAACACCTATCAGCATGTGTATGTCGAACGGCGCGGCCGTCTCGAACATACCGACATCACGTTCTACGACGATGCGCATCTGATGAAGATCATCGAGCGGATCGTGTCGCGAGTCGGGCGACGCATCGACGAATCGACGCCAATGGTCGATGCGCGTCTGCCGGACGGCTCGCGCGTCAACGCGATCATTCCGCCGTCCGCGATCGACGGACCACTGGTGTCGATCCGGCGTTTCGCGGTTAATCCGCTCACTGTGGCCGACATGATCAACAACCAGAGCTTCACGCCCCAAATGGCGGAGCTGCTCGAAGCGTTGATCCAGTCGAAGCTCAATGTGCTGATTTCGGGCGGTACAGGTAGCGGTAAAACGACCTTGCTCAATTTGTTGTCGGGATTTATTCCGGGCGACGAGCGGATCGTGACGATCGAAGATGCGGCCGAACTTCAACTGCGTCAGCAGCACGTGTTGCGACTCGAAACGCGTCCGCCGAATATCGAAGGCAAGGGTGAAATCTCGCAGCGTTCGCTGGTGCGCAACGCGTTGCGGATGCGTCCCGACCGGATCGTGCTGGGCGAAGTGCGCGGCGCGGAAGCGCTCGACATGCTGCACGCGATGAACACGGGCCATGAAGGGTCGATGGCGACGCTGCACGCGAATACGCCGCGCGACGCGCTGACGCGGCTCGAAAACATGGTCGGCATGGCTGGTTTGCCGATGCCGATCAAGGCGATCCGTCAGCAGATCGCATCGGCGATTACGGTGGTGATTCAGGCATCGCGTCTGACCGATGGGCGCCGCAAGCTGATGAGCATTTCCGAAGTCACCGGGATGGAAGGCGACATCATCAACATGCAGGAAATCTTTACGTTCAAGCGTACCGGCGTTGCACAGGACGGCACCATCAAGGGCTATTTCTGCGCGACCGGCGTGCGTCCGAAGTTCTGCGACCGGCTGGCCGGTTTCGGTATCGCGTTGCCGGATCAGATATTCGATCCGGCACGGCATCACGAAGTCTGACGGGGCGACGCATATGAACATGTCATTGATCGCGTTCGCGGTACTGGGTTTCGTCGCCGTGGTGATGCTGATTCAAAGCGTCTACCTGTTGTGGATCGACCGGCACGGCGCAGACGTCAAGCGGATCGACGCGCGTTTGCGCGCGTTGTCGGCGGGCAATCATGTCGCCGACGAAAAGATGTCGATCCTCAAGCAGCGGATGCTCAGCGATTCGCCGTGGCTCACGCAGGTGCTGTCGAATCTGCCGCGCGTGCAGGTGCTCGACCGGCAGTTGCAGCAGTCGGGACTGACGTGGTCGGTGGCGCGCTTTGCCGCTTACACGCTGGCGAGCGGGGTCGCGTGCCTGCTGGTGGGCGGCATGTTCGGTGTGCCCTGGCTGGTCGTGATCGTACTGACGGCGGTAGCGTCGCTGGTTCCGTTCTGGATCATGCGTCGCAAGCGCGGCAAACGCATCCTGAAGCTGGAGCAGCAATTGCCCGATGCGTCGGAACTGATCAGCCGTGCGTTGCGTGCAGGGCATGCATTTCCCGCTGCGTTGGGCATGGCAGGCGAAGAGTTGCCCGAGCCGCTCGGCGGCGAATTTCGTATCGCGTTCGACGAGATCAACTACGGCGTGTCGATGAACGACGCGTTGCTGAATATGGTCAGCCGCGTGCCGGTCGAAGATTTGCGTTACTTCGTGATCGCCGTGTTGATCCAGCGTGAAGCGGGCGGCAATCTCGCGGAAATTCTGGGCAGTATCGGCGCGATCATTCGCGAGCGGCTGAAGTTGCTCGGCAAGGTGCGCGTGCTGTCGGCGGAAGGGCGTCTTTCCGCATGGGTGCTGGGTGTGTTGCCGTTCGCGGTGGCGGGGCTGCTGACGTTCCTGAATCCCGCGTATATCGCGATGTTCTGGAAAGATCCGACCGGTATCAAGCTCGGTTCCATTGCCGTCACGATGATGGTGTTCGGCATTCTGTGGATGAGAAAAACGATCCGTATCAGGGTCTAGTTCGACGTCGCCCGTATGCGTGCTTCGAAACAAAAATCTGGAGGGCGGGCTGACCGCACATCATGAATACCGGACAGATCGTCATGTTGGCGTTGATGTTTGCAATCGTATTCGCCGCTTCGTTGAAGGCGATGTCGATCTTGCGGCCCGATCCGCTGAAGCGGCGTATCGAAGGCATCGGCGTCGCGACCGCAGGCGCGGGTTCGGCCACGCCTGCGAACCCGCACGACTGGGTCGGCACGATGGCCAAGGTGTCCGAGCGGGTCGGCAAGCTGTCGTTGCCGAAGGACGACTGGGACAAATCAGCGCTGCGTCTGCGCTTCGCTAACGCGGGCATCCGGAGCGCGTCCGCACCGGCATTGTTCTTCGGCGCAAAGACGGTGCTCGCGCTGATTTTGCCGGCGCTTGCGCTGGCTTCGCTGGCGGGTGTGTTCGGCCCCGATCAACGGATGGAGCTGTTGTGCGCAGTGCTGGTGGCGTCGGCGGTCGGTTTCTATCTGCCGAGCCTGGTGGTGTCGAAGATGATCGCGCATCGTCAGCGCAAGCTGTTCGAAGACTTGCCCGACGCACTCGATCTGATGACGGTATGCGTCGAAGCGGGCCTCGGTCTCGACGCCGCGATGATGCGGGTGACCGAAGAGATCGGTGTCAAAAGCGCCGCATTGAAAGACGAATTCGAGTTGATGCTGCTGGAACTGCGCGCAGGGTCCGGCCGCGAAAAGGCGTTGCGCAATCTCGCGTTGCGCACGGGCGTCGAAGATATCGAAACCCTCGCGACGATGCTGATTCAGGCGGACCGTTTCGGTACGAGCATCGGCGACTCGTTGCGCGTCTTCACCGACAACCTGCGCACGAAGCGTCGTCTTCGGGCCGAAGAGCAGGCCGCGAAAATAGCGTTGAAACTGCTGTTTCCGCTGATGTTCTTTATCTTTCCGACGCTGATCGTGGTGCTGGTCGGACCGGCCGCGATCCAGATCGTGCACGAGCTGTTCCCGGTCATGGCCACCATGGGCAACTGAGCAGGCAACGGATATGAACCGCCGACTCTCCGCGAAACATCGCATTCCCAACCGGCCCGCGCGTGCGCAGCGCGGCACCAGCACGATCGAATTCGCGTTGATCGCGCCAGTGCTGTTTCTGCTGATCTGCATCGCATTCGATCTCGGCGTGGCGCTGTGGGTCAACCTGACGATGCAATATGCCGTGCGCGAAGGCGCGCGCTACGCTGTGACGGGACGCAGCAATCTCGACCCCGCAGCGTCGAATCAGCAGCGCTATCTCGCGGTGTTGCAGGAGATCAAGGACAGCTCGATGGGGCTCTACAACCTCGTGTCGCCGAGTTACACGATCACCGTGAACGGCACGAAGCAGAGCTATGCCGGCGCAGGCAGTTATAGCAGCGGCATGTTCGGCAATCCGGGCGATATCGTCGTATTGCAGATCAACTGCGTATGGCCGTTGTTGACGCCGATGGTGCAGCCGTTTTTCGCGGCGGGAAATTTCAACTTCAGCGTCGCGGCGACGATGCGCAACGAGGGCTTCTGACATGGCACGGCCGTCGAAAACGCGAGGGTTCACACGTCGCCGCGCATCGGGCATCGTCGCGGTGGAATTCGCGTTGCTGCTGCCCGTGCTGATTGCGATTGCGCTGCCTGTCGTCGATATCGCGCGCAATATCCAGGCACAGTCGATTCTGATCAACGTCAGCCGCGAAGGAGCGAACCTGTCGTCGCGCGCGTCGTTGACGTATCCGATGCAGACCATCATGTCGTCGCTCGCGGCCACGACGCCGCCGCTGAGCATGAACACGCACGGCATGATCTATATCACCGAGATCATCGGCAACGACAGTTGCGATGCGCAAGGCAACGGCTGCACCGGTGTCGTGGTTGCGCAATACCGGTGGACGGGCGGCAACTATGCGCCTGCCAGCAAGATCTGGAATTGCGGCAGTAGCGGAAGTTCGTGGGCCACGGACGGTAGCGGCGGTTGCGCGAATCTGCCGGGCGTCGGTTCGAGCTCGCCGGCTGTGACCTTGCTGAAGGGCAAGCTGTCGAACGGGCAGATTGCATACGCGGTGGAATCGTTTTATCAGCAGTCGCAGATCGTCGGTTCGCTCGATCTGGGCGGCGGTTTCGTCACGCCTTCGCTGTCGCCGAACCTGTATGCGATGACGGTGTTTTAACGGCGGGTGTCCGGCGCGGGGGCAGCATCGCAAGCAGATTCATAAGCAACATTCATAAACAACATTCATAAGCAGCATAAGCAGTACGCTCGGGGGAGCAGCATGGCGGCCTTTCAACCTGCAAGCACGAAAAAGCGGCTGTATCGGCATACTCGTCGTCAGCGCGGCGCGGTCAATATTCTGGTCGCAGTGTTGCTGCTCGCGATGTGCGGCGTGCTCGGACTCGCGATCGATTCCGGCCTTGGCTATATGGTCCGCGCGCGTCTCGACGCAGCCACCGACGGCGCGGTGATCGCGGCCGGTCAGGCGGTGACGCGCGGCAATAACCAGTCCGAGCAGATTGCCAATGCGAAAGCGGCGGCTTCGGCATTTTTCGATGCGAATTTCCCGGTCGGCTTTCTCGGCTCCACGGTGACGGCGGGCACACCGTCCATCGTGTTCGATCAGGGCACCGTCACGATCGATATGTCCGCAAGCGCGAAATTGCCGGTGACCTTCGCGCAGACGATGGGCTTCAACTTGCTGAACATCTCCGCCGCGTCGCAGGCGATCCGCAAGACGCTGGATATGGCGTTCGTGGTGGACACGACCGGCTCGATGAATACTTCGGGCGTGCCGGCGGCTGTGCGTGCGAATGCAATCAACTTTCTGAACAACTTCGATGTGACGAACGATCGCGTCGCGTTGATGCACTTCGCGTATGGCACGCAGATCGATGTGCCGTTCAACGGCAATACCCGCGGCTTCGATCGCACCGCGATGGCCACCGCAATCAACAAGTACGCGTTTTCGGGCAGCACGAACTCCGCTGAAGGTTTGTGGCACGCGCGCGACCAGTTGAACAACGCGATCACGCAACCATCGAGTCTGCGCGTGATCGTGTTCTTTTCCGACGGCTCGCCGAACAGCTTCGCGTCGATGTTCGACACGACGGCGACCGCGTGTAACAACACGGCGGGCACGGTCGTGACGGACGATAACGGCAAACTGGGCGGTGCGCTTTACCGGATCGATCAGTTGAGTCAGGCGGTTGCTTCGCCTTGTTACAACGGCAACGCGGCCAGTCTGATCAAGACCTTGCCGCAGTGGTACAACGCGCACGACAAGAACGATCAGACCTTCCCGATCTGGCCGGTCAGTTCACCGCGTCCGGTGACGAATGGCAATGTGACCGGCACGAACGTCAACAACATCTCCCGCAACCTGCTCGAAGCGATTGCGGCGAAAGCGCGCTCGGAAGGCATCTACGTGTTCACGCTCGGCCTGGGCGACCTGTTGCTGACGAAGCAGGGCGCGGGAGATACCGAATATGGACAGGACGTGCTCAAGTGCATCGCGAATACGCCGGATTCGCTGTCGCGTTGCTATAACCCGAAACAGCCGGTCGGCGTGTATTGCCATGCGGCGACGGCGGCAGATCTGAAGCCGTGTTTCTCGCAGCTGGCATCGCAGATTCTGCGGATCTCGAAGTAGCTGCGATGCGCGTGACGCATACGCGTATGCATGCATGCGTCATGCATCGTGAGTGATGCATGCATGAGGCCAACGCATGCATGACCGCGATGCGCGTGACGTAAGTCCGTCTAGAACGAACCGACGATCGACCCGAGCACGATCACCGCGACGAGTGCGATCAACGCACCGAGAATGCCGACGATCACGATGTCGCGATAACTTTCTCGATGCGTCGAGCCGCAGACGGCGAGCAGCGTCACCACCGCGCCGTTGTGCGGCAAGCTGTCGAGCGTGCCCGACGAAATCACCGCGACGCGATGCAGCAGCGCGGGATCGATCCCGTGTTGTGCGGCAAGTTGCAGATAGGTACTGCCGAGCGCATCGAGCGCGATGGTCAGTCCGCCCGATGCCGAACCCGTCAGCGCGGCAAGCAGATTGGTCGAGACGGCCAGCGATACCAACGGTCCGCCGCCGATGCCGAGCACCCATTCGCGCACCAGCGAAAACGCGGGCAATGCGGCGATCACCGCACCGTATCCGACCAGACTGCCGACGCTCAGTACCGGCAACACCGACGCATTCGCGCCTGCATCGATGCTGTCGCGCAATGCGGGCAAGCGGCTGCGATTGAGCAGCACCAGCACGACGATCGCCACCGCCAGCGCAACGCACACGCCCCACACGCCGCCGACCGCCGCCAGCGACGTCGCGCCCCAGCGGGCGTCGGCGAGATAGCCGGCATCGAGGCGCGGCAGCACGATCATGTTCATCACGAAGTTCACGCAGACCACCAGCACCAGCGGCGTGAGCGCAACGCCGAACGACGGCAGATCTGCGCTGATATGGCCGCGTCCGGCTTCTTCGGGATCGAACGCTTGCGACACCGACGCCCGTTCGCGAACCAGATTCGCGCTGGGCTTCGACTTCGGCGCAGACGGCGTGGCCGCAGGCGAAACCACGGCCACGCCGTCGAAACCTTCGTTGGCCGAGCGCGCGCGCGCCTGTTGCCGCATCAGCCACCACATGCCGAACCCCGCCATCACGACGCTGGCGATCACGCCGAGTCCCGGCGCGGCAAACGGCGTGGTGCCGAAGAACGGCATCGGGATGGCGTTCTGGATCGCGGGCGTGCCGGGCAGCGCGGACATCGTGAACGTCGATGTGCCGAGCGCAATCGCGGCGGGCATCAGGCGACGCGGAATGTCGGCGGCCTGGAACAGCGCGGTTGCCATCGGCGCGATCACGAAGAACGCGACGAACAGGCTGACGCCGCCATACGTGACCAGCGCGCCGCCGATCACGACCGCGAGAATCGCGCGATGCGCGCCGAGCCGCTCGGTCATGAAACTCGCGATGGCCGTCACCGAACCGCTGTCTTCCATCAGCTTGCCGAACAGCGCGCCGAGCAGAAAGATCGGGAAGAACTGCGCGAGAAAGCGCGCCGCGCTGCTCATGAAGGTTTGCGTCCAGTGCGCGAGAACCGGCTCGCCGGAAATCGCGGCGGCGAGCATCGCGGCGATCGGCGCGAGCAGCAATACGCTCCAGCCGCGATACGCAAAGCCGATCAGCAGCGCGAGACTCGCGAGCATGCCGGCCAGTCCGACGACGAGCGCGAGCGGTGACAGGGCGGTCACGTCCATGGTCAGGCTCCGTCGAACAGCGAGTCGGGATTGTCGAGGCGGCGATCGGCCACGCCCAGGGTGAAAGCGCCGTGCGAACCGCCGGCTCGCCGTGCGCGACAGACGGGAGCAGGCGTGCGACGTACCGGTAGATCGGTTGAATCGGCCAAAAGAACTCCGGGTCGGGGAGTGGTCGAATCACGGGCGAATCCTGGACTAATCAACGAAGAATCCAGGCCCGTAGCGATGCGTCGGAATTTTAAAATGCCCGTTTGAATCTGTTATGGCAGTGATGGCAGTGAAAATGACGGGAATCGTCGGCAGGTAATCGTCGTATTACACCGGGCACCATTCGTATTCAAATTGGCAGGCGCTTAAAAGTCAAGAACGGATCACCGCGATGCCCATTGGAATAGTTCAGCCAGGCGTTGGAATAATTTTGGCGGCTTAATGGATTCGGCCTTGCGTTGAATTGGTCGCTTGATGCAGTATCGGTCGATATTCGCGTAGAGCACGATTATCGTCAAAATGGCGTCAAATTCACGATAGATCGAAGCGCGCGACGATTCACCGATAAAAACTGATGAGAGAGGGACCGTTATGCCTGTCGTCGATGGAGCGTGGGAGGATTGGCTCAAAACCAACGTGAATCGGGGCTGCACGGTGGATTCGATGATCGACGCGATGATGAGCGCGGGGTTCGATCGGATGTCGGCGGGCGCGGCGGTGCAGCGGGCCACCGGCGGCGCGACGACGGCCGCTGTCAAAGCCGGCACGGAAGCCGTAGCACCCGAGCGCCGGTCGCATGCCGACGCGCTGGACGAATATCAGTACGACGCCGCGCCGATCGCGCGCGGCAACGTGATCCGCGCGCACGACCGCGACGTCAGGGTCCTGATGCGTTGTGACCGTCCGCAGATCGTGGTGTTGGGCGACGTGTTGTCGGCGCAAGAGTGCGAGCAGATGATCGAACGGTCGCGTCACCGGATGAAGCGCTCGACCACCGTGAACCCGGAAACGGGCACCGAGGACGTGATCCGCAATCGCACCAGCGAGGGCGTCTGGTATCAGCGCGCGGAAGACGCGTTTATCGAGAATCTGGAGCAACGGCTCGCGGCGCTGATGAACTGGCCGGTTGAAAACGGCGAAGGCTTGCAGATTCTGCATTACGGACCAACCGGCGAATACCGGCCGCATTTCGATTATTTTCCGCCGGACCAATCCGGCAGTGCTGTCCATGTGGCGCGAGGCGGTCAGCGTACCGCGACCTTGATCGTTTATCTGAACGACGTGCCGGATGGCGGCGAAACGATATTTCCGGAAGTGGGAATATCGGTGGCGGCAAAGCAGGGTAGCGGAGTCTATTTCCGGTATATGAATGGCGACCGGCAACTCGATCCATTGAGTTTGCATGGAGGCTCGCCTGTCGTTTCAGGCGATAAATGGATCATGACGAAGTGGGTTCGCGAACGCGCTTACGTTTGAGTCGCTGACATTCGGATTCAGCCGGACACACGGCGATCGAACATGAAAAAGGGCGGTCCGCTTTCGCGAACCGCCCTTGTTTATTACGGAGACGATGACCGGTCGGCGATATCGCGTCAACCGGAAACCTGACTCACACGCGAGCCGTTCAGCTCGCTTGCAATGCGCCTTCAGTCAGCACCGCATCGAAGAATGTCGCCTTGGCTTCCGGATCCGAGCGGCCGTACGCGCGGTTGATACCGCTGATCGCGGCGCGAATCGATGCCGTCACCAGATTGGCGTCGATGCCCACGCCGAATGCACTGCCCACGACCGCAGCGCCCGCCATTTCGGCGATCGCGATTGCACGGGCGTCGGCGCCTTGCGTCAATGCACGTTCCTCGTAGTGCTGAATACGCACCGGCGTTTGCAATGCGTGCATCAACGCGTCCAGAGGACCGTTTCCTTCGCCGTTCAGCACCATCCGCTTGCCGAGCACATCGACGGTCAGCTTGATCCGCTCACGTTCACCGGCTTCCGACAACGAGTGCGACACGTACTTGACCGGCTCGGTCACGCGCACGTATTCGTCCTGGAACGCTTCCCAGATTTGCGCGGCGTTGACTTCCTGGCCGCTGTCGTCCGTCAAACGCTGGACGGCCGAGCTGAAATCGACCTGCAAGCGACGCGGCAACACCACGCCATGCGTCTGTTCGAGCAGATACGCGATGCCGCCCTTGCCCGACTGGCTGTTCACGCGGATCACCGAGTCGTACGTGCGCCCGAGATCGTGCGGGTCGATCGGCATGTACGGCACTTCCCAACGCGCGTCGGCCTTTTGTGCGGCGAGGCCCTTCTTAATCGCGTCCTGATGCGAACCGGAGAACGCCGTGAACACCAGATCGCCGACGTACGGATGACGCGGATGCACCGGCAATTGCGTGCATTCTTCGGCGGTGCGCGCGACTTCGTTGATGTTCGAGAAGTCGAGGCCCGGATCGATGCCTTGCGTGTACAGATTCAGCGCGAGCGTCACGAGATCGACGTTGCCGGTGCGTTCGCCGTTGCCGAACAGGCAACCTTCGACGCGATCGGCGCCGGCCATCACCGCGAGTTCCGCTGCGGCGACTGCCGTGCCGCGGTCGTTGTGCGGGTGAACCGAAATGATCAGCGAATCGCGGCGAGCGAGGTTGCGGTGCATCCACTCGATCTGGTCCGCGTAGATGTTCGGCGTGCTCATCTCGACCGTGGCCGGCAAGTTGACGATCGCCTTCTTTTCCGGCGTGGGTTGCCAGACGTCGAACACGGCGTCGGCGACTTCCTTCGCGAATTCGAGTTCGGTGCCCGAGAACACTTCCGGGCTGTATTGCAGCGTCCAGTCGGTTTCCGGCGATGCATCGACGAGGCGCTTCATGGTCGTCGCGGCGTTGACGGCGAGTTTCTTCACGCCCGGCTGATCGAGGTTGAACACGATCTTGCGGAATTCCGGCGCGGTCGCGTTGTACAGATGGACGATCGCGCGCTTCGCGCCGCGCAGCGATTCGAAAGTGCGTTCGATCAGGTCGTCGCGCGCTTGCGTCAACACTTCGATCGTCACGTCGTCAGGAATGTGATTGCCTTCGATCAGTTCACGCACGAAGTTGAAATCCGTCTCCGATGCCGACGGGAACGCCACTTCGATTTCCTTGAAACCAATCTGCACCAGCGTCTTGAACATGCGCATCTTGCGCTGCGCGTTCATCGGTTCGAACAGCGCCTGATTGCCGTCGCGCAGGTCGGTGCTCATCCAGATCGGCGCTTTCGTGATCGTGCGCGACGGCCACGTACGGTCGGGAATGTTGATCGGAGCGAACGGGCGGTACTTGGCGGCGGGATTTTTCAACATGTTGAGCCTCGGCAGATCGGATAGTCGAAATCAGAGAATTCGAGCGTGAAAAAAAGAATCAGGGAACGGTAGAAACGAGACGAAGCGCGGCCGCCGGTTGGGCAACCGGGGCAAGGTCAGCAATGCGGGAAATTCGTTGCGCTTGAGTGCTGGTTTATCAGCAGGCGCGTAGCAGCAGACCTAGCCCGGTAGAGCGGGCTAGTAGGAGGGATAGGGTGGTCTGTGCGGCAAACATGGGCGTAATGGAATCACATCCGGTGGCGCGCGTCAAGTTGTCGCTTGATTCGAGATAGCTTCTGTGCACGGTTTTGCAAAGAATTTGTGAATAAATTCAGCGCTCAAGCGAGCTTGCAATAAAACGCGGATCGACCGGCCGGACCGGTCGAAATCCGTCAACGGCCGGACGTATTGCCGATCGGCGACGACAGTCCTTCGCCGCGTTCGCGACGGGCGGTCGATGCGCCGGGTTGCCGCAAGCGCCTCGACGTCTTCCATTCTTTCGACGCCCGTCTGACCGTCTGATAGCCCATTCTCAGAATCAGCACGCCGATCATCGCCGAGGCGACGTGATCGAGCAGGGTGAGTCCGGCCATGCTGCCCGCGATCCCGAGCATCGCGACACAGGCCGATATCGCATCGACTCGCGCATGCCACGCGCTCGCTTCGATCAGGCTCGAACCGGTGCGGCGGCCTTCGGCGCGTAGAAAGCGGAACAGGATTTCCTTGGCGATGGCGACGAATACGGCGACGCCGAGCGCGCTCGCCTGCGTCGTCGTGCCGCCGCCGATCGCCGCCGGTTCCGCGATGCAACGCCAGAACAGTTCGATGGCGGTGGCGATCAGCAAGCCGCCGACCACCAGTTGCGCGATCGATTCAGGCGCATCGTGGCCGCGCCTGTCGCGGCCGCTGCCGGCGTTGCGCGTCCAGCCGGTCGCCCGCGATTGCGCGAGCGTGCCGACGAACAGCACGGCCAGCACGACGCCGTCGCCCGCGAGGTCGCCGAACGTATGCAAGCCGTCCGCGAGCAATGCGTCGGAGCCGACTGTGAGCGCAACGGCCAGCTGGAGCGTCATCAACGCCGCGTTCAGTGCGGCGCTGGCCGACGCGGCTTTGAGAAAGCGTCCGCGCGACGGGACAGGGTCGGCGGAATGGACGCTGGCGCTGCGGGTGGCGCAGTCGGCGGGCAGTGGCATCGTGGGAATATTTCTTGTAAGCGATGCGACACGCTAACCGCCCAACGTGGCGTGCAAATGACAATGTCTGACAATTGGATGTCAGTCGCCGGGGCGACCGACATCCGGTCGGTCGATCATCGACCCGACGACGTCCGTTGACGGCGCGATCCGCCGCCGACGCTCTGACCGGCATCGTGCGCCATGCCCCAGTAGCCGATCACGGAGACCAGCGTCAGCACGCCCGCGAACAGGAACGCCAGGCGGAAGTCGTCGAGCGAGAACGCGTGGCCCGTGTTTTCGCCGTGGACGAAGGCGCCCACGCGCAGCGACACCGCGCCGAACGCGATGCCCAGACCGATCGTCATTTGCGCGGCGGCGCTCCACAACGTACTGGCCGCGCTCATCTGCGGTTGCGCGACGTCGGCGTAGGCGAGGGTGGCGAGCGTCGAGAACTGCATCGAACGCGCGACGCCGTACACGAACACCACCAGCAGCACCCAGAACAGCGGCACTTCAGGCGTCAGCAAGCCGCAGACGATCGTGAAAATACCGCCGACCGTGACGTCGATGATCGACACCATCCGGAAACCGAAGCGCTGCAGAATGCGCGTGGTCAGCGCCTTCATCCCGAGATTGCCGACCGCGCTCGCGAGCAGCAGCAGCCCGGACTTGAACGCGGACATCCCGAAGCCGATCTGGAACATCAGCGGCATCAGATACGGCACCGCGCCGATGCCGATCCGCGTCACCGATCCGGTAACGACGGTCACGGAAAAAGTGGGAATCTTCAGCGTCGACACGTCGATCAGCGGATACGGATGCCGTTTCGCGTGCTGGAACGCGATCACGCCCGCCACCAGTCCGCCGACGATAAACGCGACCGCGACCCACGGGTTTTCGGTGGGCTGGCTCGCGAGTTCGGCGCCGTAGAGAATGGCCGTCAGCGTCAGCGCGCTGAGGATCAGGCCGACCACGTCGAGCGGACGACGCTCGGTGCCGCGCAGGTTCGGCACCATCGCCGCGACCGCGATCAGCACGGCGATGCCGAACGGCACGTTCAGCAGGAAAATCCAGCGCCACGACGCGTACGTCGTGATGAAGCCGCCGACCGGCGGACCGACCACGGGCGCGGCGATCGCGGGCCAGGTGATGGTCGAGATGGCCTGCATCATCCGGCTCTTGTCGGTGCTGCGGACCACGATCAGCCGTCCGACCGGCACCATCATCGCGCCGCCCATCCCTTGCAGCAGCCGAGCGGCGGTGAATTCCGTCACGTTCTGCGACAGCCCGCACAACACCGACGCGACCGTGAACACCACGACCGCGCTGAAGAACACCGTGCGCGAGCCGCAGCGGTCCGCGACCCAGCCGCTGACCGGAATGAAAATGGCGAGCGCGAGCATGTACGCGGTCATCCCGAGGCTCAGGCTGTTCGGCCCGACGCCGAACGAATGCGCCATCTGCGGCAGCGCGGTAGCGATCACCGTGGTGTCGAGGTATTCCATGAAAAAAGTCGCGGCGACGATATACGGCAGCCAGCCGATGCGGCTGGACGGGTCGCTGGAGGAGCGTGCGGTCATGCGGGTCGGGTTCCTTGCAAAAAGCTTTCTTATCAATGGTCAAGCGCCGAAAACGCGGCGAGTTGACGCGCAGACCGCCAGTATTGCGCAAGTGCTCTTGAATTTGCCGGGAATCCCACAATCTGCCGATGTCGGCAGTATGCCGAACCGCCATGTCGGGACCGGAACGGCGCAGAAGTTGAGGGATAGGGACAAGCAATGACCCTCATTTAAATAATCAACTTTTGCTATTAAGCGCGTCCCGACATAATGGCTTCACTTTCCAACCACCCAGAGAAGAGGACGCATCAAATGCCGATCATCAATTCCCAGATCAAACCGTTCAAGGCAACCGCGTACCACAACGGTGACTTCACGCAAGTCACGGAAGAAACGCTGAAGGGCAAGTGGTCCGTCGTGGTGTTCTACCCGGCCGACTTCACGTTCGTTTGCCCGACCGAACTGGGCGACCTGGCCGATCGTTACGCTGAATTCCAGAAGCTGGGCGTGGAAATCTACAGCGTCTCGACCGATACGCACTTCACGCACAAGGCATGGCACGACACGTCGGACACGATCCAGAAGATCAAGTACCCGATGCTCGCCGACCCGACGCTGGCAATCTCGCGCAACTTCGACGTTCTGATCGAAGAAGAAGGCCTGGCGCTGCGTGGCACGTTCGTGATCAACCCGGAAGGCGAAATCAAGCTGGCAGAAATCCACGACAACGGCATCGGCCGTGACGCTGGCGAACTGCTGCGCAAGGTGCAAGCGGCTCAATACGTCGCGTCGCATCCGGGTGAAGTCTGCCCGGCAAAGTGGACGCCGGGTGCGGACACGCTGACGCCGTCGCTGGACCTGATCGGCAAGATCTAAGCGCGGATCCGTCCACGCTTCAGCATCGAAGCTGCATCACGCGGTAAATCAAAAGTAGCACTCTGTAGCACGACGGCGCGCCTTATCCAGGGCGCGTCGATAGTGCGGGCCGGCGGCGCATCCCGCCGTCAGCCCGCACGTCATACCCGCCACGCCAACGCCGACAGGCGCTCGCTCACGCAAAACGTCAGGGAATCGAACACGCCATGCTGGACGCCAATCTCAAGACTCAACTGAAATCGTACCTGGAAAAGGTTAGCCGGCCGATCGAGATCGTCGCATCGGTCGATGACAGCGCCAAATCGCAAGAGCTGATGGCGTTGCTGAGCGATATCGCTACGCTGTCGGACCGTGTCACGGTGATCGAAAAGCGTGACGATGCCGAGCGCAAGCCGTCGTTCTCGATTGGCGAACCTGGCAAGGACATCGGCATCCGCTTCGCGGGCATCCCGATGGGCCACGAATTCACGTCGCTGGTGCTTGCACTGCTGCAAGTCGGCGGCCACCCGGTCAAACTCGACGACGCGGTGATCGAACAGATCCGCAGTCTCGACGGCGACTATCACTTTGAAACGTATTTCTCGCTGACGTGCCAGAACTGTCCTGAGGTGGTTCAGGCGCTCAACGTGATGGCGTTGATTAATCCGCGTATCCGTCACGTAGCGATCGACGGCGGTGTGTTTCCGGCGGAAGTCGAAGCGCGCCAGATCATGGCGGTACCGACCTTCTTCATGAACGGTGAAGTGTTCGGCCAGGGTCGCAGCGGCGTGAAGGAAATCCTCGCGAAGCTCGACACCAACGCCGGTGCGCGTGCTGCGAAAGAACTGGAAAACAAGCCGGTGTTCGACACGCTGATCGTCGGTGGCGGGCCTGCCGGCGCGGCGGCTGCCATTTACTCGGCGCGCAAGGGCATTAGCACCGGCGTGGTCGCGGAACGCTTCGGCGGCCAGGTGCTCGACACGCTGGCAATCGAAAACTTCGTCTCCGTGACGGAAACCGAAGGACCGAAGTTCGCGATGGCGCTCGAACAGCACGTCAAGAGCTACGAAGTGGACATCATGGACGTGCAGCGCGCCGAAGCGCTGGTTCCGGGCCGTATCCACGAAGTGCGGCTGGCCAACGGCGCAGTGCTGAAGGCGAAGACCATCATTCTGGCAACGGGTGCCCGCTGGCGCGAGATCAACGTGCCGGGCGAGCGCGAATACCGCAATCACGGCGTGGCGTACTGCCCGCACTGCGACGGCCCGCTGTTCAAGGGCAAGCGCGTCGCGGTGATCGGCGGCGGTAACTCGGGCGTCGAAGCGGCAATCGACCTCGCCGGTATCGTCAAGGAAGTGACGCTGCTCGAATTCGGCGCACAACTGCGCGCCGACGCGGTGCTGCAACGCAAGCTGCACAGCCTGCCGAACGTGAAGGTGATCACCCAGGCGCAGACCACGGAAGTGACCGGCGACGGCAAGAAAGTCGACGGCATCACCTACAAGGACCTGCAATCGGGCGACGTGAAGCGCATCGACCTCGAAGGCGTGTTCGTGCAGATCGGTCTGGTGCCGAACACCGAATGGCTGAAGGGTACGGTCGAACTGTCGAAGCACGGCGAGATCGTCGTCGATGCACGCGGCGCGACGTCGGTACCGGGCGTGTTTGCTGCAGGCGACGTCACCACGGTGCCGTTCAAGCAGATCGTGATCGCCGTGGGCGAAGGTGCGAAAGCATCGCTGTCCGCGTTCGATCACCTGATCCGTTCGAGCGTCGAAGACGAAACGCCGGTCGTCGTGGAAGAAGCGGCGCTCGACGCGGTGTAAAAGTTCTCTGGAAGGTTTGTCTCGCGCAACGACGCGGACAGAGGCCGGCTTCCGGCGCTGTCCGCCGTGTTCAAACCGAGTTTGAGCCGCGCTTGACGATTGGCCCGCCTGTCTCCGACAGGCGGGCTTTTTTTATGGCCGGCGGAGGCGCGCTTGCACCGGACGGCGTGGAATCCTCGACGGGCAAGCGCGCAGGCCTGTGCAATAATTGCAAAGTTTGCCCGGAGCGCGGCTCAAAAAGTTGTTCGCACGGGCGCGCGAGGGGCCTTTATCCCCGTGGCCCGCTTCCTTTTTGCGATCTTTCTTCAATAACCACGATGCCCGCATACCGTTCCAAAACTTCCACCGCCGGTCGCAACATGGCGGGGGCGCGCTCGCTGTGGCGCGCCACCGGCATGAAAGACGAAGACTTTTCCAAGCCCATCATCGCGGTGGTCAATTCGTTCACCCAGTTCGTGCCCGGCCACGTGCACCTGAAGGATCTGGGTCAACTCGTCGCGCGCGAGATCGAAGCCGCTGGCGGCGTCGCCAAGGAATTCAACACCATCGCCGTCGATGACGGCATCGCGATGGGCCACGACGGCATGCTGTATTCGCTGCCCAGCCGCGACATCATCGCGGACTCCGTCGAATACATGGTGAATGCGCACTGCGCGGACGCGATGGTCTGCATCTCGAACTGCGACAAGATCACCCCCGGCATGCTGATGGCTGCGATGCGCCTCGACATTCCGGTGATCTTCGTGTCCGGCGGTCCGATGGAAGCCGGCAAGACGCGTCTTGCCAATCCGAAGACCGGCACGATCGAGTTCAAGAAGCTCGACCTGGTCGATGCAATGGTGATCGCCGCCGACGCGTCCTATTCCGACGCCGACGTCGCCGAAGTGGAGCGTTCCGCGTGCCCGACCTGCGGTTCGTGCTCGGGCATGTTCACGGCCAACTCGATGAACTGCCTGACGGAAGCGCTGGGTCTGTCGCTGCCGGGTAACGGCACCGTGGTCGCCACGCACGCGGATCGCGAGCAGCTGTTCAAGCGCGCCGGCCGACGCATCGTCGAACTGGCTCACCGGTATTACGAGCAGGAAGACGCGTCGATCCTGCCACGCGCAGTGGGTTTCAAGGCGTTCGAAAACGCAATGACGCTCGACATCGCGATGGGCGGCTCGACCAACACGATTCTTCACCTGCTGGCGATCGCCCGCGAAGCCGAAATCGACTTCACGATGACCGACATCGACCGCCTGTCGCGGATCGTGCCGCAACTGTGCAAGGTCGCGCCGAACACCAACAAGTACCACATCGAAGACGTGCACCGCGCCGGCGGCATCATGGCGATCCTCGGTGAGCTGGACCGCGCCGGCAAGCTGCACACCGACGTCCCCACGGTGCACGCGCCCACGCTGAAAGACGCGCTGGACCAATGGGACATCGTTCGGACCGAAGACGAAGCCGTCCGTACGTTCTACATGGCAGGCCCGGCCGGCGTTCCGACGCAAATCGCGTTCAGCCAGAACACCCGCTGGCCGAGCCTCGACCTCGATCGTGCCGAAGGCTGCATCCGCTCGTATGAACACGCGTTCTCGAAGGAAGGCGGACTGGGCGTGCTGACCGGCAATATCGCACTCGACGGCTGCGTGGTGAAAACCGCGGGCGTGGACGAAAGCATTCTGGTGTTCGAAGGCACGGCGCACGTCACCGAATCGCAGGACGAGGCAGTCGAAAATATCCTGAACGACAAGGTCAAGGCCGGCGACGTGGTGATCGTCCGCTACGAAGGTCCGAAGGGCGGCCCGGGCATGCAGGAAATGCTCTATCCGACCAGCTATATCAAGTCGAAGGGTCTGGGCAAGGCGTGCGCGTTGCTGACCGATGGCCGCTTCTCGGGTGGCACGTCGGGTCTGTCGATCGGTCATTGCTCGCCGGAAGCGGCGGCGGGCGGGGCGATCGGCCTGGTTCGCGATGGCGACAAGATCCGTATCGACATCCCGAATCGCACGATCAACGTGCTGGTGTCCGACGAGGAACTGGCGCGTCGTCGCGCAGAGCAGGACGCGAAGGGCTGGAAGCCGGCCAAGCCGCGTCCGCGCAAGGTGTCGGCGGCGCTGAAGGCGTATGCGAAGCTGGTGATGTCGGCGGACAAGGGCGCAGTGCGCGACCTGTCGTTGCTGGACGACTGACGCTACGACGGGCTTCGCGCCCGTCCATAAAAAAGCCGCTCCGAGGAGCGGCTTTTTTTTCGCCGGCGCGGCGACTGTTTTTAGCTTTCAGCCGCCGCCGACACCATCAATTCCACAAATCCGACTGCTCGTTGTTGCGCAGGTCGAACGCGATCACTTCCGCGTCTTTGCCGTGGGTGAACGTCAACTGCTTTTCGTCGCGCACCCGCACGCCGTCGCCTTCGTTCAATTCCACGCCGTTCACCGTCACGTGACCGCGAGCGACGTGAATATACGCATAACGGTCGTCGGCCAGATCGAGTTGCGCGGTTTCGTCACCGTCGAACAGACCGGCATATACGCGTGCATCCTGTTGCAAGATCAACGAGTCGTTCGCGCCGTCCGGCGACATCACCAGACGCATCGTGCCGCGCTTGTCTTCCGGACCGAAACGACGCTGCTGATAACGCGGCGGCGTGCCCATCTTCGACGGCGCAATCCAGATCTGCAGGAAGTGCACGCGCTCTTCGGGCGAGTGGTTGTACTCGCTATGCGCGACACCCGTGCCTGCGCTCATCAACTGCACGTCGCCCGGCACGATCACCGATCCCGTGCCCATCGTGTCCTTGTGTTCCAGCGACCCTTCCAGCACGTACGAGAAAATTTCCATGTCGCGGTGCGGATGCTTGCCGAAACCCTGGCCCGGCGCCACGCGGTCGTCGTTGATCACGAGCAGATCCGAAAAACCGTTCTGCTTCGGGTCGTGGTAATTCGCGAAGGAAAACGTGTGACGCGAGCTGAGCCAGCCGTGTTCCGCGCGGCCGCGTTGATTGGCGTGTCTGATTTCAAGCATCTCTTGCTCCTCGTGAGTTCAATCTGGCGAACACCCGTGCGCCATCCATGAACAACATTGTAGTCAATTAAAACGCTTATAATCGACGCTGAAACGGAAACACTGTCTCACTGGAGTGGACGATAAAATGCAACTCGAAGACATGCGCATCTTCGTCGCGGCGGTTGACGCGCACAGTTTCACGACGGCGGCAAACCGGCTGTCGTTGTCCAAGCAGTTCGTCAGCCGTCGTGTCGCCGCGCTGGAAGAGGCGCTCGGCGTGCGGCTGCTGGTGCGCAATACGCGCAAGCTCGCCGTGACCGATCTCGGGCTGGAGTTCTACGAGCGCTCGAAACGCATCCTCGCCGAAGTGTCCGACGCGGAACAGGCGATGTCGCTGCGTCGCGCGGCGCCGCACGGTTTGCTGCGCGTCAGCGCGCCGATGTCGTTCGGCGTGCTGCATCTGTCGCCGCTGATCGCGCTGTTTCTGCACAAATACGACGAGGTGCGCTTCGATATGGAATTGAGCGATCGCACCGTCGATGTCGTCGGCGAAGGATTCGATATGGCGATCCGGATCGGCACGCTGACCGATTCGACGTTGATCGCGCAAAAACTCGCGGACGTGAGAATGATCGCGTGCTGCAGTCCGACCTATAAACGCCGGCGCGGCACGCCGGAGTCGCCCGCCGAACTCGAACGCCATGCGTGTCTGCTATACGGCCACGGCCGCCCGGCGAGCTGGTCGTTCGTGGTGGACGGCGCGCTGAAATCGTTCGACGTGCAAGGCCCGCTGCGCGCGAACAACGGCGATGTGATCCGCGACGCGGCGATCGCCGGGCTCGGCATTACGCTACTGCCCGATTTCATCGTCGCCGATGCGCTGAAGCGCGGCGACCTCGTGCCGGTGCTCGACGCGTATCTGCCGCGCGCGTCGACGCTGTATGCCGTGTACCCGCAGCATCGTCAAAGCTCCGCGACGATCCGCGCATTCACCGAATTTCTGCGTACCCAATTGTCGAGAGTGCTCCAGTAGAGGCTTCGCACTACGCGAAATGCCAGTTTTACCGCTGTCTGGCGGCGCGTAGGTCCGGTTTTTGCAGATCGCCGTACGCCGGGTGCGTGCACGGGGTGGTTGCGGAATCAGACGCGCGGGTGCCGGACGCCTGACACGGCGGTCCGCGCGCCCGATCGACGACATCGTCGCCGAACCGTTTTTTCGTACCGGCTGTGTGATGAAAGAATTACATGCCGTCACATCAAACGGCGGTCGTTCCGGACGGTTGCAGGAACGACGCGATCAACCATCTCCGCGGCAGCGGAATCGGAGGTTTGCGTGTCGAACAGGCGTACAACGCGGAGCAACACCCTCCGCCCACAAAAAATCCGCTTTGCAGCCACGCTGCTGACTTTCGCGGCCGTCGGCGGCGTCGTCGGCATGCCGGAACGCGCGCAGGCGCAAACGCCGTCGCCGCTTGGCGAATGGCAATACTCGGTAGGCATTCCGCTGCAAAAAATGTGGGAACCGCAACTTCCCACCTGGCAGGTGCGGGTCGGCGCGGCGGCGACCTTCGGGCCGCGCTACGACGGCGCGGAACGTTACCGGCCGCTCGGCGGCATCAACGTCGACGTGCGCTACAAAGACCTGTTCTTCGTCTCCACGGGCGAGGGCGCAGGCGTCAACTTCGCGCAGGGACCGAACTGGCGCGCGAGTCTGGCCGTCGTCTACGATTTGGGCCGACGCTCGCACGACGATCCGCAGCATCTCGACGGTCTGGTCAATATCAACGCCGCGCCCGCGATCAAGCTGTCCGGCGACTATGTGATCTCGAAGGACTTTCCGCTGGTGTTGCGCGCGGACGTGAAGCGCAGCCTCGGCGGCTCGAACGGCTGGGTCGGCGATCTCGGCGCGTATATGCCGTTGCCCGGCAGCAGCGACAAATTCTTCTGGTTCGCCGGACCGAGCGTGACGCTTGCCGATTCGACCTATATGAACAGCTGGTTCGGCGTGAATCGCAGCGCGCCCGGCGCGTCGAAATATCCGGACTACCACGCGAGCGCGGGCTTCAAGTCGATCAACTTCGGCGTGAGCCTGATCTGGGCGTTCAGGAAACACTGGTTCGCCACCGCCGACGGCGGCGTCGAACAACTGGTCGGCAACGCGGCGCGCAGTCCGATCGTGCAGCGCTCGACCAACGGTGTCGCCGACGTGTCGATCAATTATCAGTTCTAGCCGCTGCGATGTCTCGACGCCACGCATGAGGGCGCGCCCCATGCGTGGGAACAGGCATTGCTGACCTTCCTTGATGAAAAACGCCGAACCCCACCGGCGTCATTCGAACGCAAGGAGCGAGTCAAATGGCAGGTAAAACCAGCAAGCCGCAGTCTGCAAAAGCTGTCGATCATCAGTCACCGGGTCATGACCTGAAATCGAAAGACCTCGAACAGTTCCGCGTCAACCCTGAGGGCGCCGCGTTGCGCACCAACCAGGGCGTCAAGATCTCCGACAACCAGAACTCGTTGCGCGCCGGTCCGCGCGGCCCGTCGTTGCTCGAAGACTTCATCATGCGTGAAAAGATCACGCACTTCGACCATGAGCGCATTCCCGAGCGGATCGTTCATGCGCGCGGCTCGGCCGCGCATGGCGTGTTTCAGGTGTATGAATCGATGGCCGAGTATACGAAGGCGGGCTTTCTGCAGGACCCGTCGGTACAGACGCCGGTGTATGTGCGTTTCTCGACCGTGCAGGGCCCGCGCGGCTCGGCCGATACCGTGCGCGACGTGCGCGGTTTTGCCGTGAAGTTTTACACGCAGGAAGGCAATTACGATCTGGTCGGCAACAACATGCCGGTGTTCTTCATTCAGGACGCGATCAAGTTTCCCGACTTCGTGCACGCCGTGAAAATGGAAGCACCGAATGAAATGCCGACCGGCGGCTCGGCGCACGACACGTTCTGGGATTTCGTGTCGCTGGTGCCGGAATCCGCGCACATGGTGTTGTGGACCATGTCCGATCGCGCCATTCCGCGCAGTCTTCGCACGATGGAAGGCTTCGGGATTCACACGTTCCGCTTCGTCAACGCGGCGGGCAAGGCGCGCTTCGTCAAGTTTCACTGGCGGCCGGTGCTCGGCTCGTATTCGTTGCTGTGGGACGAAGCGCAAAAGCTCGCGGGCAAAGACCCGGATTTCCATCGACGCGATCTGTGGGAATCGATCGAGAGCGGCATGTATCCGGAATTCGAACTCGGCGTGCAACTGATCGAGGAAGAAGACGAGCATGCGTTCGACTTCGATCTGCTCGATCCGACCAAGCTGATTCCGGAAGAGCTCGTGCCCGTGAAGATCATCGGCAAGCTCACGCTGAACCGCAATCCCGACAACTTTTTCGCGGAAACCGAACAGGTGGCGTTCCATCCCGGTCACGTCGTGCCGGGCATCGACTTCACCAACGACCCGTTGTTGCAGGGGCGATTGTTCTCGTACACGGATACGCAGATCAGCCGTCTTGGCGGCCCGAATTTCCATGAAATTCCGATCAACCGTCCGGTCGCGCCGTTTCACAATAACCAGCGCGACGCGATGCATCGTCAGGCGATCAATGTCGGCCAGGCTTCGTACGAGCCGAATTCGGTGAGCGGCGGCTGGCCGGCGGAAACCGATCCGGCGCCGTCGGACGGTGGTTTCGAGAGCTATCAGGAGCGCGTGGACGGCACCAAGATTCGCGTGCGCAGCGACTCGTTCGCCGATCACTTCTCGCAAGCGGCGCTGTTCTATCAGAGCATGTCCGATGTCGAAAAGGCGCATATCGCCGCCGCGTATCAGTTCGAACTCGGCAAGGTGACGAAGCCGGAAATTCGCGCGCGCGTGGTCAACGAGATTCTCGCCCACTTCGCGCCGGATCTGGCGGCAACCGTCGCGCAAGGGCTCGGTTTGCCCGCGCCGAAAAAGGCGACGCCGCCCAAGGTCAAGCAGCCGTCGCCGGCGCTGAGTTTGCTGAATCGCGGCAAGCCCGGCATCAAGACGAAGAAGATTGCGTTGCTGGCGGCACCGGGCGCGGACGGCGCGTTGCTGAAGAAGCTCCAGCAGACGCTGAAGGCGCAAGGCGCGGTGCCGATGCTGATCGCGCCGACGCTCGGCGAGATCGACGGCCTCACGCCCGACGCGACGATTGCCGGTTTGCCGTCGATCATGTTCGACGCCGTGATCGTCAGCGACGGCGCGGCCAGCGCGAAGGCGCTGTCGCAATCGGGCGATGCACGCCATTTCGTGCTCGAAGCGTTCAAGCATCTGAAGGCGATCGCCGCATTCGGCGCGGGGCGCGACGTGCTGACGGCGGCACATCTGCCGGACAACGCCGACGGCGTCGAGACCGGCGACGCGTCGAAGATGGACAGCGTGCTGAAGGCGTTTATCGACACGGCGGGTCAGCATCGCGTGTGGTCGCGGGCGGCGTTGGCGGAATCGGTGCCGGCCTGAGCGGCGCGCGCGTCGCCGGCTTCGCCTGGCGCGTGATCGCAGCGTAACAGTCGTTGGAAACGGCGTGCTTCGGCACGCCGTTTGCTATTGCATGGCTACCCCTTCCGTTATGTCAGGACCGCCATGCAGGACCGCCCGACCGCTTCGCCCAGCGACGAACTCGACACCGTTCCCGACACCGTCAGTCCGGCGTATGCGTCCGCGCATCCGCTGACGCGCGCGTTCGACCGTTTTGCCAGCGCGGTGACGCGCTGGGCCGGCTCGCCGCTGTCGTTCACGGTCGCCGTGCTGTCGATCGTCGTGTGGATCGTGACCGGACCGCTCTTTCATTACTCCGACGGCTGGCAACTCGTAATCAACACCGGCACGACGATCGTAACGTTCCTGATGGTATTTCTGATCCAGCAAAGCCAGAACAAGGACAGCATCGCCGTGCATCTGAAACTGAACGAACTGCTCGCCGCGCAGCGCAACGCCAGCAACCGGCTGATCGGAATCGAAGATGCATCGGAAGACGAGTTACGCAAACTCGCGGCCGCGTATCTGCGCATGGCGAGCGCGCCGGACGCCACCGTGCCCAGCGATGGTGACGATGACGGCGCGGTTCAACGCACGGCGTCCCGCACATCGAACGAATCCACCGTTTCAAACGCTGCGGACGCACCTTCAAACGACGCCGGTTCGCCCAAAAAAGACACCGCGAAAGAAGATGCGAGAGTCGCAAACCAGAACGCTGAAGCGATGGCGCGCAAGTGCGACGACCGCGGCTAGCCAGCGGTTTCGGCTGCGATTCAGAGGCCGTGCATTCCGCGCGCTTTTCCGATTTTCACCACACCGGCATTTTCCAGAAGTTGGGAATAAACGTGACGATTTGCTTATGCCGTTTTAATCGCGCGCGATGACGCGTTTGATTCTTCGCACGAACGTGCCGGACTCGCCACAAGACCTGCGCCGGCTGGTTTATGATACGGCGTCGCCCTCGGGAACCCATGCTGGGCGGCAATCCGAAGCTTTTTTGCGATGCGCTGCCGCCGAACGAGTGGCTGGCGCCGTTCGTCCATTGAAACCGAGTCTTAACTCCGGTCGAAAATTCCGATCAGAGATAATTTGAACTGACGAAGACAGAAAAAATGACCGCTCTTTCCGCTGTCGATCAAAACAGTTTTCGCCGCATCATTCGACGCAATATCGCCTTTCCTTTAGGTCTCGGTGTCGTCACCGCGCTGGTATTCGTCGCGCTCATTGCCTATCTGGTGAACACGATGAGTTGGGCCGAGCATTCCGAGCGCGTGATCGGCAACGCGAACGACATGCTGCGTCTGGCTGTGGATCGCGAAACGGCGGTGCGTGGCTTTCTGATTACCGGCGACGAACAGTTTCTGGCGCCGTATTCGCTCGGTCAGCCGAAGTTCGTCACCGAACTCGCCGTGCTTCAGAATCTCGTGGCCGATAACCCGCCGCAAGTGGACAAGCTGAAGGAAATCGGCGCGATCCAGGCGCGGTGGGATGGCTTCGCACAGCAACTGATCGATTTGCGCCGCAGGAATCTCGACTACACGAGCGTCGTGAAAAGCGGTCGCGGCAAGATCGAATTCGACGAGACGCGGCGTCAGTTCGCGGATTTTCTCGACGTCGAACTCGGTTTGCGGCAGCAGCGCGCTGCGGCCGCGCGTCAACTGACCACCATCGTGGTCGCCGTTTTTCTCGCGTTGAGCCTGTCGATCAGCGTGTTTCTCGCGTATCTGGGCCGCCGCGAACTGATGAACCTGTCCAGCACCTACGACGGCGTGTTGCAAAAGCAGACAGAGCAAACCGAAAGCCTTCAGCAGCAGGTCTGGCTGCGCACCGGCCAGCGCCTGCTCGCGGAAAAAGTGATCGGCCAGACCACGCCGGGCCAGGTCGGTCGTTCGATGCTCGATTTCCTCGCCGAATATCTCGGCGTCGCGGTCGCCGCGCTGTATGTGCGCGACCGGCAGAGCGGGCGTTTGCGCCGCATCGCCGCGTACGGTTTCAACCAGGAAAGCGAGCAGGCCGCGCGCACCTTCGACGATGCGCAAAGCCTCGTCGGTCAGGCGGCTGCATCGCGTCGCGCGATTACCCTCGACGACGTTCCCGACGACTACATCAAGGTCGCATCGTCGCTCGGCGATGCGCCGCCCAAACATCTGATCGTGCTGCCGATCGAAAACGACGGCGACGTGAACGGCGTCGTCGAACTGGGCTTCCTGCGTGCCGCCGTCGCGCGCGACACCGAGTTCCTGCAACTGATCGCCGGCGGGATGGGCGACTTCCTCGAAGCCGCCGTCTATCGCGAGCGTCTGCAGGACGCATTGTCCGAGACGCAACAGCTGAACGAGGAATTGCAGGTTCAGCAGGAAGAGTTGCGGGTCTCGAACGAAGGTCTGGAAGAGCGCGGCCGCGTCGCTGATGGACTCGCAGGCGCGGCTTGAAATGCAGCAGGCCGAACTCGAGCAGACCAACGTGCAGCTCGAGGAATATGCGCAACGTCTGGAGCGTCAGAAATCCGATCTGCTGCACGCACAGGACGAACTCGCGGAAAACGCCGCGCGTCTCGAACAGTCGAGCCGCTACAAGTCGGAGTTTCTCGCCAACATGTCGCACGAACTGCGCACGCCGCTGAACAGTTCGCTGATTCTCGCCAAGCTGCTGCAACAGAACCGCAACGGCAATCTGAGCGAAGAACAGGTGCGCTACGCGGAAACCATTCACGCGTCGAATAGCGACCTGCTGGTGCTGATCAACGACATTCTCGATCTGTCGAAGGTCGAGGCGGGGCAGGTGACCGTCGAGCACGAAACGGTGTCGCTCGACGCGACGCTGCAGTCGTTGCAGGAAACGTTCACGCCGATCGCCGGATCGAAACATCTGAAGCTGGCGTTCGAACGCGCGCCGGGCACGCCCGACACGATCATCACCGACGGCCAGCGCACCGTGCAGATTCTGCGCAACCTGTTGTCGAACGCGGTGAAGTTCACGCAGCGCGGCGAGGTTTCGCTGACCGTGTCGCCGGCCGAAGCGGGGATGCTGCGTTTCGATGTTCGCGATTCGGGCATCGGCATCGCGCCGGACAAGCTCGACATGATTTTCGAGGCGTTCCAGCAGGCCGACGGTTCCACCAGCCGTCAATACGGCGGCAGCGGCCTCGGTTTGTCGATTTCGCGCGAATTCGCGCGACTGCTCGGCGGCCGGATCGGCCTGGCGAGCGAACTCGGCAAGGGCAGCGTGTTTTCGCTGTGGTTGCCGCTCGATAGTTCGCTAGCGGCCAACGGCGAACAGGGCGCGCCACGCGGCGCGCCGTTGCAGGGGGTGTCGGCGTCGCTCGCGTCGGCCGGTGCGTTGCGCGCTGCGCTGACGCCGATGCCCGGCGCGGTGCCGGCTTCGGCTGAAGACGTGCCGTTGCTGCGGCCGGCGGGCGGCGCGGTCGCGCCTCACATCGCCGCTCAAGCGGTGTTGCCGGGCAATGGACAGGGTGCGGCGCAGTTCGATGAACCGGCGGGCGCGAGCGGAGCGACCGAGTCCGGCTGGCACGTCGATGACGACCGCGGCAATCGCGTGCACGGCAGCCGGCTGATTCTCGCGATCGAGGACGACCGCGCGTTCGCCGAAATCCTGCGCGAGCTGACGCACGAACTCGACTTCGACTTCATCCACGCCACCGACGCCACCACCGGCGTCGCGCTGGTGCGCGACATGCGCCCGGCGGCGGTGCTGCTCGACGTCGGTTTGCCGGACCGTTCCGGGTTGACCGTGCTCGAATGGCTGAAGAACGACCCGCTGACGCGTCACATCCCGATCCATATCGTGTCGGCCACCGACCACGCCGACAAGG
Source organism: Paraburkholderia sp. (assembly GCF_028283785.1). Lineage (GTDB taxonomy): Bacteria > Pseudomonadota > Gammaproteobacteria > Burkholderiales > Burkholderiaceae > Paraburkholderia. Next base: position 138,912 of record NZ_JAPWKB010000013.1, read on the forward strand.
CGCTGCATCTCGGCGCGATCGGCTACACGCTGAAACCGGCGGCGCGCACCACGCTCGAAGAGTCGATCCGCCGCCTGGAAGCGCGTCTCGAACAGCGTCTGAAGCGCGTGCTGGTGATCGAGGACGACTCGCCGATGCGCGAAAGCATTCGTGCGCTGCTGCAAACCGATAACACCGAGATCGTCGCCGTGGCGACGCTCGCGGCCGCGCTCGATCAGTTGTCGCAAGGCAGCTTCGACTGCGTCGTCACCGATCTCGCGTTGCCCGACGGCACCGGCTACGATCTGCTCGAAAAACTCGCCACCGAACGCGCGCATCTCGCACTGCCGGTGATCGTCTACACCGGCCGGATGCTGTCGAACGACGAGGAGCACCGTCTGCGCCGTTATTCGAAATCGATCATCATCAAGGGCGCGAAATCGCCGGAGCGGCTGCTCGACGAAGTGACGCTGTTCCTGCACAGCGTCGAGTCGTCGCTGGCGCCGGAACAGCAACGGATGCTGCGCACGGTGCGTCAGCGCGACAACGCGTTCGAAGGCCGCACGATCCTGCTGGCCGAAGACGACGTGCGCAATATTTTCGCGCTGTCGCACGTGATCGAGCCGCTCGGCGCGAAGCTGCTGATTGCGCGCAACGGCCGCGAAGCGCTGGATATCCTGGAGCAGACCCCGGACGTCCATCTGATCCTGATGGACATCATGATGCCGGAGATGGACGGCTTGACGGCAATGGGCGAGATTCGCCGCAACGCGCGTTACGGTCATTTGCCGATCATCGCGCTGACCGCGAAAGCGATGGCGAACGACCGTCTGCGCTGCCTCGAAGCGGGCGCGGACGATTACATTTCGAAGCCGATCGACGTGGACAAGCTGGTGTCGCTGTGCCGTGTCTGGTTGCGTCAACGGTGATGCAACGTTGACGTCAACGCCCATCAACCGCCACGAGGAACCGATCACGATGACGCGCCCCGGACCCGACGCGCCGCCGCAGCGGATGAACGACACGGATATCGAGCTGAAGCTGCTGCTCGAAGCGATCTATCTGAAGTACCAGCACGATTTCCGGCACTATTCGATGTCGTCGCTGCGACGCAGGTTATTGCAGTCGCTCGACGAATTCGGCTTGCAGTCGCTGTCGCAACTGCAAGACCGGATCATGCACCACGGCGAAGATTTTTCGCGGTTGTTCCAGTATCTGACCGTTCAGGTCAGCGAGATGTTTCGCGACCCGTCATACTTCCTCGCGTTGCGCGAACATGTGTTGCCGCTGCTGCGCACGTACCCGTCGATCAAGGTGTGGGTTGCGGGATGCAGCACCGGCGAAGAACTCTGGTCGCTGAAGATTCTGTTCGACGAGGAAGGCCTCACCGACCGCACGATGTTCTATGCAACGGACATCAATCCGGATGCGTTGGCGCGCGCCGAATCGGGTATCTATGCGCTGGATCGGGTGGCCGGTTTTACGCAAAATTATCTGGCCGCTGGTGGTAAGCGTTCGCTGTCCGACTACTATCATGCAGCGTATGGCGGCGCGCGTTTTTCCGGGTCGCTGAAGGAGCGCGTGGTGTTCGCGGATCATAGTCTGTCCACAGATGAAGTATTCCTCGAAGCGCATCTCGTGTCGTGCCGCAACGTGCTGATCTATTTCGACCGGGCGTTGCAGGATCGCGCGTTGGGCCTGTTCGAAAACGCGCTGGTGCGACGTGGTTTTCTCGGTCTCGGCAGCAAGGAAACCCTGCGTTTTTCGAATCATTACGAAGCGTTCGACGAGTTTCGCCCGCGCGAACGCATTTACCAGAAGCGCTAGCGCGAGAGCCCGGAATCGCCATGTCAAACTTCACGTCCCCACCACGCATGCCTGCCGCGACGGCCGGCGCGCGCGCGTTCGACGCGGTCGTGATCGGCGGCTCGGCGGGCGGCGTCGAGGTGCTCAACGAGCTGATCGCGGCGTTGCCCGCGCAGTTCGCGCCGGCTGTCGTGATCGTCACGCATATGCCGCCCGATTCGCCGAGCTATCTGGTGCAAACCTTCGGTTATCGCAGTGCGTTGCCGGTGGTCGAGCCGGACGCAGGCGAACGTATCGAAGGCGGGCGCGTGCATGTCGCGCCGCCGGGCTATCACATGCTGGTCGAAAGCGACCGGACGGTCGCGTTGTCGATCGAAGCGGCGGTGCGTTTTTCGCGGCCGTCGATCGATGTCCTGTTCGAATCCGCCGCGTGGGTCTATCGCGAGCGATTACTGGCTATCCTGTTGTCCGGTGCCAACGACGACGGTGCGCTCGGGCTCGAAACGGTGCGCTCGCAAGGCGGCGTCGCCTGGGTGCAGTCGCCCGAGACCGCGAGTTCGCCGGAAATGCCGTCGGCCGCGATTGCACGCGGCGCGGTGGACGAAGTGCTTTCCCCCAAAACTATGGCCCGGCGGCTTGCCAGCTTGCCGGGCATCACTGATTCGATGCCATGACGACTTCTCCTGTCAACATTCTGATCGTCGACGACATCGCGCATAACATCACCGCGTTGCAGGCCTTGCTGGCCCGTCCCGAAGTCAATCTGCTGGTCGCGGATTCCGGCACCGCCGCGCTCGATCTGCTGCTCAAACACGAAGTGGCGCTCGCGATTCTCGACGTCAACATGCCCGGCATGAATGGCTTCGAACTGGCCGCGCTGATGCGCGGCAGCCCGCGCACGTCGCACGTGCCGATCATCTTTCTGACTGCAACCGCACAGGATGCATCGCGCACGTTTCGCGGCTATGAAGCCGGTGCGGTGGACTTTCTGTACAAGCCGTTCGATCCGCGCATCCTGCAATCGAAGGTAGACGTGTTCGTGCAACTCGAACAGCAGAAGCGTCAGCTCGCCGCGCAACTCGTGACCACGCAGCAGATGCTCGCCGCGAACGAAATGCTGATGGCGGTGCTGAGCCACGACTTGCGCACGCCGCTAGGTGCGGTGCTTGCATCCGCCGAATATCTGATGCGCGCGGGTAGCACCGATCAAACGCCGGTGGTCGCAACGCGGATCAAGAACAGCTCGCTGCGAATGGCGCGAATGGTCGATCAACTGCTGAATCTGGCGCGGCTGCAAGGTGGTCGTTTGCAGTTGCAACCGCGTACCGTCGATCTTGCATCGCTGTGTAAATCGGTGATCGACGAGTTCGCGAACCGTGACGGCGGCGAGCGGATCGCGTTCAGTTGCGACGGCGATGGCTACGGCGCATGGGATGCGGATCTGTTGTGGCAAGCCATTTCGAACCTGATCAACAACGCGTTGCTGCATGGCGAATCGAGCGGCGCGATTCGCGTGCACGTCGATGCGCGCGAATGCGAGACCCTGAAGCTGACGGTATCCAATCGCGGCACGATTCCCGCCGATGTGTTTCCGCATCTGTTCAAGGCGTTCGGATCGAGCGGCGCGGGCGCGCGTTCGCGTGAAGGCCTGGGACTCGGACTGCATATCGTTCAGGAGATCGTCCAGATGCATGGCGGCGAAGTCGCCGTACATTCGGACGATACCGACGGCACCGTGTTTACGATCGATCTTCCTCGCAAGGTGCGTTCGGCGCGATGAGCCGATCGCGCATGTTTGTGAGCCTCTCCGGCATTCATTGACGTGGACTGAATCCCTAAACTGACTCCCATGCCATACGACATGGCAACGTGTACAACCTCACAGGAGTCGATCATGTCCCGTCTTTCCCAAATCCAGCCTGAAGCCGCAACCGGTGTGACCGCCGATCTGTTCGCGAAGATCAGAAAGGCCATTGGCAAGGTGCCGAACGCGTACGCGACCATCGGCACGCACAGCCCGGAAGCGTTGGGCGCGATGCTCGCCGTCGACGCGGTCGTGTCGAGCGGAAGTCTGTCGAAGGCCGAAATCGAAACCATCAAGCTCGCGGTCAGCGAAGTGGCCGGCTGTGATTACTGTGTCGCCGCACATACGCTGGCAGGCAAATTCGTGGGCTTTTCCGCGGAGACGATGCAGCAGATCCGGTCCGGCGAGCCGACCGGCGACGCAAAGCGCGACGCGCTGGTGCGCTTCGTCCGGGCATTGACCGGCACGCGTGGCACGCTGCCCGCAGCCGAACTCGGCGCATTGCGCGAAGCCGGTTACGACGAACATCAGGTGGTCGAAATCAGTCTCGCCATCACGTCGATCACGTTCACGAACCTGGTGAACCGGATCAACGACACGACGCTAGATTTTCCGGCCGTGAAGTAACGGCGAGCGACGGCTACTGTTGCGCACGTGCTTCGTTGCGCTGGTTTGTTCAGAGGGCGTGTGGTTGCAGTCGCAACCAATGCGAAAAACGCATGCGAAGTTTTCATGCGTAAGTCAGTAGCCTTTCATTCCGGGTACAGGGATTGCGCGGATACGTGAAAGCCGCGTCGCGAAAGCCTCGCGGCGACATGCAATCACGTAATCCACCGGGAAGAAATAACATGGCGCGACACAAGGCCGTCGAATCCGACGACGACTTCGAAATCTACGCGAGCTACCACGGCACAGGTGACGGCAGATACGTGGGCGGGTTGAAGGTCGTCAGAAAGGCGGACCGGCGCGTGCTGTTTCCGTTCGATGGCGCGCCGGAGATCGGACCGTACGTCACCGCCGACGAAGCGCGTCGCGCGGCCATCGACTACGGTCGTGAAATCATCGCGGCAGATCGCGCCGCACCGGAAAAATAGTGCGGCGCGTGTCGCCGTAATCGGGCATCACGGCATGCCGCCGAGCGAGGGCGTGATCGCACTGCCGCCCGTACCGCCTCGATTGGGATCGTCGGGTTGTTCGTCGGGCATGGTGGGACGCACGGACACGGGCGGATGCTGCTGGTAGCACGCTTCCACGGATGCGTCGGCGATACAGCCTTCAAATGCATCTGCATCGGCGGACTGCGCAAACGAATACAAGCTGCGTTCGACCTGGACTTCGGTGTCGGACACGCGGATCGTCGTCAGGGGCATGGTCTTCTCCTTTTCTATTCCCGTTTCGCGCAATGCGTGTGCCAGAAAAACGGCAGCCGGTCCGCGTGTTCGATGCGGTCCGCTTGTTGCTCGGAATCTTCGTGCGCATCGTTGCGCTTCGAACGGAGAATGTCATGACGCAAGATCCACGCAAATCATCCGAACCGACCCAGCCCGAAAAGGATACGAATCCGCCGCGCTCGAACGAACGCCCGCATCAAACGGCCGAAGTGCCGCTTGGATCGGGCGGGCATCCCGAGCCGCCCGGTGGTGGGGGCCGCCCGTCGCCGCGCGTGTCGCAGACGCGGACCAGCGAGCATCCCGTCACGCCCGACGGCGAGTCGCACGCGAGACGCCGGTAAACCGCCGCATCCGGGCGCCGAAACCTCGTCTGGTGCAACGGCACGCGCCGGTAACGCCAAACGCTCGCAACACTCCGCTCGCGCAAACGCATTGAAAAAGATGCGTATCGCGGTGCAGAGTTTGCGCGCGCCGCTTGGTACACGTCTGGCACACGCATGCGATTCACGCATGCCAGCATGTCTGCATTCCGTAAACGCATCCAATCCCCGTGACGTCTGCGCGCCGCAGCTGCCGAGAATTGCTGCTCATGGAAAACACCAGGAGCGGTTTATGCGTGCTCGCTGGTTTTACGCATTGCGGAGCGCAACATGTACGACGATTCGCGGCACACGCTGAAGGCGGACGACGGCCACACGGGCGAGGTTGAGATATTCAAACTGGAAGCGCGCGGTTGGGTCCCGAACAACCGGAAATTGCCGGTCGTCGTTTATCGACGCGCATTGGTGGCCGCGCCCAACGGTAATCTCGCCGATGCATTCGAAGCGGTGTTCGAACGCAATGCGTGGCCGCCGCAATGGCGCGACGGCATTTTCGACTATCACCATTTCCATTCGACCGCGCATGAAGTGCTCGGCGTGGCGTCTTCGAGCGCCGAAGTAATCGTTGGCGGTCCGGGTGGACGCGTGTTGAACCTCGAAGCCGGCGACGTGTTGCTGCTACCGGCGGGCACCGGTCATTGCCTGCAATCGTTCGCACGCAAATTCCAGGTGGTCGGCGCGTACCCGGGCGGACAGCAATGGGACATTCGCCGCGATGCGCTGACGCCTGACGAGCGCGAGCGCATGGAGTCCTTGCCGTTTCCCGCCAGCGATCCGGTGTACGGCGCACGCGGACCGGTCATCGAGACGTGGGTCGGCGCGCGTTGAACGGCCGCTGCAAGCACGCTTACAAAACCGACATCTTCATTTCCCCGGCGACATCCCAGCCGCACCACGCGTGCGATGGGCACCGTCGCTGCACTGCAATCCATCGTGACGTACAGTGACGAAGACGACGCTACGTTGTCCTTCTCCTTATCGTCGAACAGGAGTGTCCCATGCAAAGCGATCCCGCCCTCGACCAGCTGTGCGTCAATACGATTCGCACGCTGTCGATGGACGCCGTTCAGAAAGCGAATTCCGGCCACCCAGGTACGCCGATGGCGCTTGCGCCGGTCGCTTATCACCTGTGGCAAAACCATCTGCGCTACGACCCTGACGAACCGTTGTGGCCCAATCGCGACCGCTTCGTGCTGTCGGTCGGCCATGCGTCGATGCTGCTGTATTCGATGCTTCATCTGACCGGCGTGAAAGCCGTCGATCACGCAGGCAAGCCGACCGACGGTCCGGCCGTGTCGCTACAGGATATCGAGCAGTTCCGTCAGCTCGACAGCAAGACGCCGGGGCACCCCGAATACCGGATGACGACCGGCGTCGAGACCACCACGGGTCCGCTGGGTCAAGGTCTCGGCAACAGCGTCGGCATGGCGATGGCGGCGCGCTGGTACGAGTCGCGCTTCAACCAGCCTGCGGCGCAACTGTTCGATTACCGCGTGTATGCGCTATGCGGTGACGGCGACATGATGGAAGGGGTGTCGCACGAAGCGGCATCGCTCGCGGGTCACCTGAAGTTGTCGAACCTGATCTGGATTTACGACAGCAACCGCGTGACCATCGAAGGTCACACGGATCTCGCCTATAGCGACGACGTCGAATCGCGCTTTCGCGGCTACAACTGGCACACGCTGCACGTGGACGATGTCAACGACGCCGCAGCACTCGAAGCGGCAATCGTCGAAGCGAAAAGCGTCACCGACCGGCCGACGCTGATCGTCGTGAAGAGCATTATCGGTTGGGGCGCGCCGAACAAGCAGGACACGTCCGCGGCGCACGGTGAAGCGCTCGGCGTCGAAGAAGTGAAACTCGCAAAACGGGCATACGGGTGGCCCGAAGACAAATTCTTCTATGTCCCGGACGGCGTGTATCAGCGTTTCGCGGACGGCATGGGCGCGCGCGGCAAGGCCGCAAACACGGCATGGAAAGCGAAATTCGACGCGTATGCGATGGAGTATCCGCAACTTGCCGGCGAGCTTACGCAAATCGATGCGCATCAGTTGCCGGATGGCTGGGACGTCGATCTACCCACGTTCGAGCCGGATGTGAAAGGCATCGCAACGCGCGATTCATCGGGCAAGGTGTTGAACGAGATCGCAAAGCGGGTGCCCTGGCTGCTCGGCGGCGCGGCGGATCTCTCACCGTCCACCAAGACCAATCTGAAGTTCGAGGGCGCAGGCAGCTTCGAATTCGATAACTACGGTGGCCGCAATCTGCATTTCGGCATTCGCGAACATGGAATGGGCGCGGTAGCCAACGGGCTCGCGTTGTCCAATTTGCGGCCTTATGCATCGACGTTCCTGATCTTCAGCGACTACATGAAGCCACCCATCCGGCTCTCGTCGATCATGGAAGTGCCGGTGATCTACGTGTTCACGCATGATTCGATCGGCGTCGGCGAGGACGGTCCCACTCACCAGCCGATCGAGCAGCTCGCGTCGTTGCGTGCGGTCCCCGGTCTGACGGTGTTGCGTCCCGGCGATGCCAACGAAGTGACGCAGTCGTGGCGAGTCGCGTTGTCGAAGCCGCAACGGCCCGCATGCCTCGTGTTGACGCGGCAGCCGTTGCCGACGCTCGACCGCACGAAATACGGATCGGCAGAAGGTGTCGAAAAGGGTGCTTACGTGCTCGCCGACGCACCTGACGGTCAGAAGCCGAAGGTCTTGCTGCTGGCCACCGGCAGCGAAGTGTCGTTGTGCGTCGATGCGTATGAAAAGCTGAAAGCGGAAGGTATCGCGGCGCGTGTCGTGTCGATGCCATCCTGGGATCTCTTCGAGGCTCAGGACGACGCGTATAAAGATTCGGTGCTACCGCCCGATGTCGATGCGCGCGTATGCGTCGAGCAGGCCGCGACGCTCGGTTGGGACCGCTATGTGGGACGGCTCGGCGCGCAGATCGTGATGCATACGTTCGGTGCGTCCGCGCCGTTGAAGGCGCTGCAGACGAAGTTCGGGTTCACGCCCGAGCGCGTGTACGAAGCCGCGAAACAGCAATTGACGCGCGTCGGGAACGGTTGACGCGCGAACGGAGCACGCGTTTTACGCCGGCGAAAGCCACCGGCGTAAAACCCTTATTCGAGCAGTCTTAGCAAATCTCGCGGATCGACGGGTTTCGTGAAGTGATGATCGAAACCCGCTTCGATCGCCGCCTGTTTGTCCTGTTGCTGGCCCCAGCCCGTTACCGCGATCAAAAGAATGCCGGTCATGCGCGTATCGGCGCGAATGCGACGTGCTACCTCGTAACCGTTCAGGTTCGGCAAGCCGATATCGAGCACCACGACATCCGGCGCAAAGGCCACGAGCGCGTCCAGTCCCGCCGCGCCGTCACCTGCGGTTTGCACCGCGTGTCCCTCCAGTTCGAGCACCATCGCAAGGCTGAGGGCGGCATCTTCGTTGTCGTCCACGACCAGTACGCGGCGGATCGCGGTGTGGCTGTCACATTCATCCGGGGCATCGTTCCCCGATGCATGACTCGCCTGACTGACCGGCAGGCGGATCGTGAATTCACTGCCTTTGCCGATTCCTTCGCTGTGCGCGGTGATCGTACCGCCGTGCAGTTCGACGAGTCCGCGAACCAGCGCGAGCCCGATGCCGAGTCCGCCTTGCGAGCGGTCCAGCGCGGGCGCGAGTTGCGAAAACATTTCGAACACGCTCGACAGATGTTCCTGCGGAATGCCGATACCCGAATCGCGCACCGTAATGACCGCTTCGTCTCCCATGCGCTCAGCGCATAGCAGGATCTGGCCGCCCGGTGGCGTGTATTTCGCGGCGTTATTGAGCAGATTCAGAATCATCTGTGACAGCCGGGTGGGATCGGCGTCGAGAAAGATCGGTTCGGCCGGCAGAGTTACGCTCAAGTGATGCGACGACGCTTGCACCGAAGGGCGTGCCGCTTCCATCGCCGCCTGCATCGCCCATGCAAGTTCGAGATGCTGTTTGCGCAATTCGAGCTTGCCTTGTGTGATTCGCGATACTTCGAGAAGATCGTCGACCAGATGGGTCATATGTTGCAACTGGCGGTCGAACACTTCGCGCGCCCATTTCAATTGCGGATCGGCAACGTCTTTCAGGCGCAGCACTTCGAGCACGTTGCGCATCGGCGCAAGCGGATTGCGCAGTTCGTGCGCGAGCGTGGCGAGGAATTCATCCTTGCGCCGGTCCGCTTTCGACAGTTCGAGATTCAGATGCTGCAACTGTTCTTCGGCATGACGGCGATCGGTGATGTCGGTGCCGAGGCCATAGATGACGTCGGGCTGTCCGTCGCGGCCATAGGTTGAGCGGCCGCGTCCTTCCATCCAGCGCCACGTGTTATCCGCATGGCGATAGCGGAATTCGATCACGTAGTCGTCGCCGGTCGTGACCGCGTGCTCGACGGCGGTATCGAATGCCGGACGGTCTTCCGGATGAATGCGCCCGAAGAATCCACCGGGGATGCCGTCGAACGTGCCTTCGTCGAAGCCGGCGAGTTCTTCGAGTTCGCGGCTCCACCAGACATTCGATGCGTGCCGCTCATGCGACCATGCTCCCATGCGCGCGCCTCGCATCGCGAGGCTCAGCACGTCGCGGCTTTCCTGCAATGCGCGTTGCGCGGTCTGATGGGCGACCACGGATGCTTCGGCCTTTTGCCGCGCGAGCAGCAGTTCCTGTTCGTACTTGTGACGGTCCGCGACCATCATCACGGCGATTTCGACATACGTGGTGTCGCCGTGTTCGCGACGCACCGCATTGAGCAGCATCGGCACGTTATGGCCGTCACGATGCAACATGCTCAGTTTCACCTCCGCAACCGAGCCCTGCATGTGCAGCAGCGGCGCCCAGTGCGTCTGATGAAATACCTTGCCGCCTGCGGTCAGCAGGTCCTGGACGCGCAACTGGCCGATGCAGTCGGCGGCACGCAGTCCGAGCCAGTTGCAGAAGGTCGTGTTCGCACGCAGGATGCGGCCGTCCACGTCGGTCACGATCAGACCGCATGCGGCTTGTTCGAACAGCGTTTCGAACGATAAGGTCGGGTGGAATACCTGAGTCATCGGCTCAATGTAGAGGGGCGTTGCGCGCCGCGCTGCCCGTTGTGGGCACACGCATGCTCGCATGCGAAATCCGCATGTCAGCCGCCATTATCACGATGGTACTTTACTCAGACTAGAACGGGGGGCCGCGTGCACCCGTTGACGGCATTCAGCCGGTATGCAGTTCGGTGTCGATCCGCGGGGCTTGCGGCTCGCCGAACCGCTCGTATTCCGCGATCACCTGCGCGCCGAACAGCAGCAGCGTTGCCAGCCATTCGAGGCTGAACAGGATCACGATCGCCATGGTCAACGAACCATAAACGACGCTGACCTGCGACAAGGTCGCGAAATACCACGTCAGCACATGCCGCGTCACTTCCCAGAGGAATGCCGCAGTGACCGCGCCGATCAGCGCGCGACGCCAGGACAGGCGACCGACCGGCATGACCAGATATATCGACGTCAGGACGAAGATTTCGCCCGCGAGTCCGAACACATATAACAACGCGCGCGACAAGCCTTGCAACGAGATGTGTTCGCCGAACACATTCAGGCCTTCCGCGCCGACCGCATCCAGCGACGTCGACACCAGTGTTACGAGCAGCAAACCGATGCCGAGACACAGGATGTAGCAGTACGGCAGCAACGCCGACAGCAGAAAATGACGCCGCCGTATCGCGACACGATGAACAAAGATCACCGACATTGCATTTTCCAGCACGGTGAACGCCAGCGAACTGAAAAAGATCATCGTCACGAGCAACACCAGACCGATCACATTCTGATGCGCGAGGAAGTTCGCAAGCTCGCGAACCATTGCCGATGCCTGTCCCGGCAGCAGCCACCGCAACAGGTGGCCAACGGCCGACAGCACCGTGTGTCGATCGAATATCCGCGACAGCACGATCACAATCAGGATCAGCAGCGGCACGATCGACAGCAACGCGTAGTAGGCCACCGCCCCCGCGAGCAGCAAACCCTGATTGGCGCGAAACGCCTTCAGGGTTTGCCATAGGAACGCACCTGGATGAACGAGCACGTTGCGCGCGTGACTACGCGCGTCGAAGTGCCTGACCTGCAAAGGGTGCTGCATACGGACTCCGGATCGGGCGATGCCGCCACGGCATACGAAAAGGGCATGCGTCACGCGATAAACGCCGGTATTCCGTCAGCGCATCGCATGTCATTCCTTCCCATCAAGCAAGAATGCGACCAATGCGGATAACCGCAGGTTTCATGCCGTCCGGATGCGGGGAATATTCCGGTTGCGCGCGTTTTTATCGCGGTGTTTGATGGAAGCGCTTTCGCTCGCGTTGTCGCCGTGGCTTTTGGAAGGATGTTTCAGTACTCACCGAAAAACGACTCGCGGGAACAGCGGTTGCTGTGTTGCACCAATTGTTTTCTCACTGGACTGCCACGATTCCGCAGATGACGGTAAGCGTTGCACAGCGGTCCGGTTCCGGCTGTATGACCTGATTCTCCACGTGCTTGTCCGGTTCGCTTTCCGTATGGAATTTCGCCGATGCATTCGTTCGACATGCAAACCGCTCCACTTGAAACGGCCGACCTGATCGTTGCGCGGCCGGAAGGGCTTTATTGCCCGCCGGGTGGTTTTTACATCGATCCGTGGCGTCCAGTAGAACGCGCGGTGATTACGCACGCGCATTCGGACCATGCGCGCTTCGGTCATCGTCACTATCTGGTGGCACAGTCGGGCATCGGCGTATTGCTGTCGCGTTTGCCCGGTATCGATGTGCAGGCAATAGCGTACGGCGAGCGTGTGACGATCAACGGTGTGACAGTGTCGTTGCATCCGGCCGGGCACGTGCTGGGATCGTCGCAGGTGCGGGTCGAGCATGCGGGGCGAGTATGGGTGGCATCCGGCGATTACAAGCTCGACCCGGACCCAACCTGCGCTGCATTCGAACCGGTGCGATGCGATACGTTCATCACGGAATCCACCTTTGGTTTGCCGATTTATCGTTGGGATCCGCCGCAGACGATCTTCGACGGCATCGATGCATGGTGGCGTCACAACGCCGCGCAAGGGCGTGCGTCGGTGGTGTTCTGCTACGCGTTCGGCAAGGCGCAGCGCCTGCTTGCGAGCATCGACGCCGGTATCGGACCGATCTTCTGTCATGGCGCGGTCGAGCCGCTGAATCGCGAATATCGCGCGGCGGGCGTCGCGCTGCCGCCAGTGCGTCTGGTCAGTGAGATTCCCGCGAAAGAAAAGGCCTTGTTTAAAGGCGCATTGATCGTCGCGCCGCCTTCGGCGCAAGGCAGTACGTGGTTGCGTCGCTTTGGCGATTACAGCGACGCTTTCGCATCGGGCTGGATGCGTTTGCGGGGCGCGCGTCGGCGGCGAGGCGTCGATCGCGGCTTTGTATTGTCCGATCATGCCGATTGGCCGCAGTTGCAAACGGCGATTCGTTCGACTGGCGCATCGCGCGTCATCGTCACGCATGGTCAGGTGGAACCGATGGTGCGCTGGCTGCGCGAACAGGGCTTGCAGGCCGGTGCGTTCGTGACCGAATACGGCGACGACCCGGTCGAAGCCGATGCCGTCGGCGCCGATGGCGCAAATGCGCCGCGGACGGTTGCTTCCGCAACGGACCCGGGCGCCCGCATCGACGCGGATACCGCATTCGCGTCGCAGGTGGATCCATGAGGCCACCGCAATGAAGCGCTTTGCTGCCCTGTATACCGCGCTCGACGCCACGACATCGACCCATGACAAGCTCGATGCGCTGACGGCATACTTCGCCGCCGCGCAACCGGAAGATGCCGCGTGGGCGTCGTATTTCCTTGCGGGTGGCAAGCCGAGGCAGGCGGTGCCGACGCGTCAGCTGACTGACATTGCGTGCGAGCGCGCGGGTTTGCCGATGTGGTTGTTCGACGAGTCGTATCACGCAGTCGGCGATCTCGCGGAAACCATCGCGCATATCTTGCCGCCCGCACAGCGCTCGTCGGAACTTGGCTTGACGCAGTGGATCGAGCAGCGCGTGTTGCCATTGCGGGGCGTGACGGGCGATGAACTGCGCGAGCGCCTGGTCACGTATTGGGACGAACTCGACTGGAGCGGCCGTTTCCTGTTGAGCAAGCTGATCGGCGGCGGGTTCAGGGTTGGTGTCGCGCGACAACTGGTGGTGCGTGCACTGGCAGAAGTGGCGGGCGTCGATCACAAACGGATCGCGCAACGGATGGTCGGCTGGACCGATTCGACGCAAAAGCCCGATGCCGCGCGCTATCTGCGACTGATCGCTCCGGAGGCGGCCAACGATCCAAACGCCGCTGACATGACGTCCGTGGTTGCACACGATAGCGATCTCGGTTTGCCATACCCGTTCTTTCTCGCGCATCCGTTGCAGTCGGATGTCGATGCACTCGGTTCACCGGCAGACTGGTTGATCGAGTGGAAGTGGGACGGCATTCGCGCGCAAGTCGTGAAGCGCGCGGGGCGAGTGTGGGTGTGGTCGCGCGGTGAAGATCTGATCACCGAGCGTTTTCCCGAAATCGTTGCGATGGCGAACGACTTGCCCGACGGCACTGTGCTGGACGGCGAGATTCTCGCGTGGGAAGCGGGCGCGCCGATTCCATTGCCGTTTGCGCAGTTGCAACCACGAATCGCACGCAAGACGCTGACGAAAAAGATTCTGGCGGATTCGCCAGCTGCGTTTCTCGCATACGACCTGCTGGAAGCAAACAGCGAAGATCTGCGATTGACGCCGATCGCAACCCGTCGTGAACGGCTGGATGCGCTACGCGCATCGATGAATGGCTCGCATGCGCACAACGCATGGCAGGTTTCGCCGCTGATCGATGCGTCGAACTGGGATGCGCTGCGCGCATTGCGTGAAGAAAGCCGCGCGCGCGGCGTTGAAGGACTGATGTTGAAGCAGCGTCAGTCGATGTATGGCGTGGGCCGCACCAAGGCGTCGGGAACATGGTGGAAATGGAAGATCGACCCCTATGCGATCGATGCGGTGCTGCTCTACGCGCAACGCGGTCACGGGCGGCGGGCGAGCCTCTACACGGATTTCACGTTCGCGGTGTGGGACGAGGTGGACGGCATGCGTACCTTGGTGCCGTTCGCCAAGGCGTACTCCGGACTGACCGACGAGGAAATGCGACAGGTCGATGCGGTGGTCAGGAAGACGACCGTCGAAAAGTTCGGCCCGGTGCGCAGCGTCACGCCAAGCCTCGTGTTCGAAATCGGTTTTGAAGGAATACAGGCAAGTCCGCGTCACAAGTCCGGTGTGGCGGTGCGCTTTCCGCGCATGTTGCGCTGGCGCACCGACAAACAGATCGACGACGCGGACACGCTGGCGATGCTGAAAGGATTTATCGACGACCGGCCCGGTTGAACGGGCCGCCACGACACGTGTGCGTCGGGCGCGGCGCACCGTTTATTGACCGACAAGACGCGGACGAACGACCGTGCGGTTGGACTGTGCGTTGCAAGCCAGCAGAGGCCAGCGGCTTGCAGCGTGAGGAGATCGTTGTGACGGGCAAAGACACCTTCGACGACAATGAAGATGTTGTCGTGTGGCGACCCATACCGCATGCGCTGGCTCTCCATCGGCGCGTGCTTGTCGTCGACGATTACGAGGAGGCGGCCGAAGCGCTGCAACTGCTTTTGCATGCCGATGGATTCGACTGCAAGGCATTGAACGATCCGTTGTCCGTGTGCGAGATCGCACGGCAGTGGCAGCCGTTCGCCGTCGTGCTCGACATTGCGATGCCTGGACTCGACGGCCTCGAACTGGCGCGGCGGTTGCGCGCCAATCCTTCGACCGCGCATATGCTGCTGGTCGCATGTACCGCGTTCGCATCCCGCGACGACAAGGAACGCGCGCGCGCAGTCGGATTCGATGCGCACTGCGCGAAGCCGTTGACGCCGGAATTGCTGTTGCGGGTGCTGGAGCGGGCCACGGATCAGGTCGATCGCGGCCTTCAATGAGCGTGGCATTGTCAGAAGCGGGACGCACATCGGTGAGCATTGTGCATCCCCCGCCTGGCGTCTATTCAATTCAATGCCGGCGTGTTTGCGACACACCTTCCAGCGTATCCGCCAGTTCATCCAGGGATGCGCGTGGCGCATGCGTTCCCATTCCGGCGTGTATCGCGCCTTTTCCGTCATCCAGCGATAACGCGCCGACCAGATGTTGCTGGTGATCCACGACAGACATGCGCTGCACCTGTCCGGCCGTCATGCGTCGTTGAACAACATCGAGATCGTCATCATCGAAACACCATGTTGCGTTTTCGCTTGCGATTTCGCGCACCGGCGTGCTACTGCTCTTTCCTTCCGACATCGCACGCACGGCGATATCGCGGTCGGTCACCATGCCGACCAGCCGGTGGTTCTCGCAAATCGGCAGCACGCTGACGTCGTAGCGACGCATCAGTTCTGCCGCATGCTTGATCGTGTCGCTCGGGCTGATGTCCACGACATCGCGGGACATCACTTCAGAAACGTGATGCATGAAATCCTCCTTGCACTGAGTGGAAGGTGACGCTGGCTTGAAAACTTTACCGGTCGCACGCGTCGTTCGACACGCGACGACCGTATCGATCAATCCGGCGCGTACTTGAATTCGGGCATGGCCTTTAGCGATTCCGACGTCACATCGGGCATCACGACCTGCGTTTTCGATATCTGCAGATGTGACATCGGGACGGCAACCAGATGCTTGCCCATGCCCATGAAACCGCCCACCGAGAGGATGGCGAACGAGCCCTGATCGTTGGGCGCGATGATCAGGTCATCGACGGAACCGACCTTGTCCTTGTTACGATCGTAGACGGGCGCACCGCTCAGCTTCGATGCGCGAAAGCCGGACGCGACCTGAACCACATCGGTATGTTTTTCGGTGATCGACTGTGGCGTGCCTTGTGCGACAGCGCTGGCGGACCAACCGGTTGAAACAAGCGCGGCCAGCAGCGCGGTGGAACTCAGTCTCGTGATTGTTTTCATCTGCTTTCTCCCTGATGCATGACATGCGATATTGCATGGGCTCGCGCGTACTGCGCGGTCTCAACAGACGGTCTTGCAAGGACCGTGCCGCTATCTCCCGAGCGGGACCGGAACTTGCAGGAGCAGTGTGATCCGTCGCTTCGATCTCGCTTCGTTTCCTCCACCCATTGCCCAAGGAAATACCAACATGACAATCCCGGCCAGCACGAGACGTATCGCGGAAGGCGCGCCATTCCCGCTCGGTGCGTCATGGGACGGTAAAGGCGTCAACTTCGCGCTCTTCTCGGCGCATGCGTCGAAGGTGGAATTGTGTCTGTTCGACGCGACCGGAGAGCACGAGCTGGAACGGATCGAATTGCCCGAATTTACCGACGAGGTGTGGCATGTGTACGTGCCCAATCTCAAACCGGGCGCTGTCTACGGGTACCGCGTGCATGGGCCGTATGCGCCCGAGGAGGGGCATCGCTTCAATCCGAACAAGTTGTTGCTCGACCCGTACGCGAAGGCGCATATCGGTGAGCTGAAGTGGGGGCCGGAGGTTTTCGGCTACACGCTCGATTCCGAAGAAGCCGATCTCAGTTTCGATGAACGCGACAGCGCGCCCTTCGTGCCGAAGTGCAAGGTGGTGGATGCAAATTTCTCATGGACGCATCCAGAGCGCAGTCCACTGCCGTGGGAGCGCGTCATTTTCTATGAAACGCATGTTCGTGGCTTCACGAAACGCCATCCCGCCGTACCGGAAAATTTGCGTGGCACGTTCGCGGGTCTGGGTCAGCAGGCGATCGTCGATTACATCAAAGGGCTGGGCGTGACGTCGGTCGAACTGATGCCGATCCAGACTTTCGTCAACGACAACTATCTGCTGGATAAAGGGCTGACGAACTACTGGGGCTACAACACGATCGGTTTCTTCGCAGCGGATCCCCGCTTTTTTGCGGGGCAAAACGATTCGCTCGACGAGTTCAAGGAAATGGTGGACCGCTTTCATAATGCCGGTCTCGAAGTGATTCTGGACGTGGTGTACAACCACACGGCCGAAGGCAACGAACGCGGTCCGACGCTCTCGTTCAAGGGAATCGACAACGCGTCGTACTACCGTTTGATGCCTGATGAGAAGCGTTATTACATCAACGACACAGGCACCGGCAATACGCTGAACCTCTCGCATCCGCGCGTGCTGCAAATGGTGACGGACAGTTTGCGTTACTGGGTGACGGAGATGAAGGTCGATGGATTCCGCTTCGATCTCGCGACCATTCTGGGCCGTGAAGAGCATGGTTTCGACGAAGGTGGCGGGTTCCTCGATAGCTGCCGGCAAGACCCGGTTTTGTCGGCGGTGAGGCTGATTGCCGAGCCGTGGGATTGCGGCCCCGGTGGCTATCAGGTTGGCGGATTTCCGCCGGGCTGGGCCGAGTGGAACGACAAATTCCGCGACACGTCACGCGCATTCTGGAAAGGCGACGAAGCGACCGCCGCCGACTTCGCCACACGCGTCACCGGTTCTGGCGACAAGTTCAACCATCGCGGTCGCAGACCGTGGGCTAGCGTCAACTTCATTGCAGCACACGACGGCTTTACGTTGAACGATCTCGTGTCGTACAACGACAAGCATAACGACGGAAACGGCGAAGACAATAAAGACGGCCATTCGGATAACCGTTCGTGGAATATGGGCGTCGAAGGTCCGACCGACGACCTGGAAATTCGCCAGCAACGCGAGCGGCAGAAGCGCAATCTGCTCGCTACGCTGCTGATGTCGCAAGGCACACCGATGATTCTCGCCGGCGACGAATTTGGCCGCACGCAGAAAGGAAATAACAACGCGTATTGCCAGGACAACGAAATCAGCTGGCTGGATTGGGATGGCATCGACGACGATGGCCGGATGTTGACGGAGTTCGTCAAGAACCTGATCACGATGCGCAGCAAACTGCCCGCGTTGCGACGTGGGCGATTTTTGATGGGCGAATATAACGAAACGCTCGATGTCACGGATGCGCGCTGGCTATCGCCATCCAGCGACGATCTGACCCAGGAACAATGGGACGATCCGTCGATGCGTTGCTTCGGGCTGGTGATCGACGGTCGCGCGCAGGCTACCGGTATTCGTCGTCCGGCTTCGGATGCCACCTTGCTTCTGGTGTTCAACGCGCATCATGACGTCGTCAATTTCACGCTGCCCGATATTCCCGGACCGGATGAATGGATGTGTCTGCTCGATACCAATGCGCCCGTGCGTGAAGAGTTGCCACGCTTCACGGCGGGTGCAACGTATCAGGTGACCGCGCGTTCGATGCTGCTGTTTGCGCTCGAGGCGCACAGTCGCGCCACGCAACGCGTATTCGACGGATTGCAGGAGCAGTTGACGACGGATGAGATCGACATCCCCTGATCTGATCGACGAAACGACGAGGACATTGATATGGCAAAGATGTCGATTGATGAGCAGATCCGTACTCGCGCCTACTATCTGTGGCAGAACGCGAAGCATCCGAAGACCAGTCCGGATGATTACTGGGAACAGGCGCGGCTGGAGATAGAAGGCGAGGGTGTGGGCGGCGAAGCGAATGCGGAGGCCGACGCGCTCTCTAAACGAATCGACCCGCCGCCGAAGGAGTAATCCGCAGCGGCCTATGTGTCCCGAGCGATGTCCGACCCATGAACGACGCGACCGATCCGCCGCCGCAACGGCCCGCCACCCGCATTTCGCCATCGTCGACGCCGGGTATCGATGGGCTGGTGACGCTTGCGGTCGGCGTGACGGTGGTGGCCGGGCTTTACTTCGGCCGCGCGGTGTTGATTCCAATCACGCTCGCGATTCTGCTGAGTTTTCTCGTCGCGCCGCTGGCGGATTTCATGCGCCGTTTTCGGATCGGGCATGTGGCGTCGGTATTCGTCGCAGTCGGGTTGTCGGTTTCGGTGATCGTGCTATTTGGCACCGTGATCGCCACGCAATTGACCGATCTCGCCGCAGGTATTCCTCGCTATCAGGCGACCATCGAACGTAAGCTCGACGCCGCGCATAACGTCACCGTCGGCCGGCTGGATCATTTTGCAAGCGTCGCGGGTCAGGCATTGCAGCGCGTGACCGCAGAGCCGCCCGCTGCGCCCGCCGATCGCGCACCGCATGCGTTGACACCGACGCCTTCGCGTTCATCGCGTTCATCTCAGACCTCGCCGCCATCATCGCAATCGTCGGCGTCGTCGCAACCTGATGCTGCGATGCCCGTCGAAGTACGCGAGCCGGTTCCTACGCCGTTCGAGCTGGCTCGACGTGTCGTGTCGCCCGTCATCAGTCCGCTGGAAACCACCTTTATCGTATTCGTCGTGATGGTGGTGATTCTGCTGCAGCGCGACGATCTGCGCGATCGCGCAATCCGTTTGTTCGGATCGCGCGACCTGCACCGCACGACGACCGTGATGGACGAAGCCGCGCGACGGCTGAGTCGCTACTTCGTTTCGCAACTCGGTGTGAATGCCGGCGTGGGCGTCCTGGTCGGCGTGGGTTTGCAGATCATCGGCGTGCCGAGCCCTGTTTTGTGGGGCATTATGGCCGCGCTGCTGCGCCTCGTGCCGTACGTCGGCATCTGGATTTCAGCGGCGCTCGCGACGGCGCTGGCGGCCGCTGTCGGGCCCGGATGGTCGATGGCGTTGTGGTCGATTGCGTTGTTCGTGACTGTCGAAGTCGTCGTGGGACAAGTGGTCGAGCCTCTGCTTTACGGACACAGTACGGGCCTTTCGCCATTTTCGGTGGTGGTCGCCGCGATTTTCTGGAGTTCGATCTGGGGGCCGATCGGGCTGATCCTCTCGACGCCATTGACACTGTGCCTGCTCGTTCTTGGCCGCCATGTCCGACGGCTCGAATTTCTCGATGTGCTGCTCGGCGATCAACCCGCACTCACGCCCGTCGAAAATTTCTACCAGCGCGCATTGGCCGGCGATCCGGACGAGGCGATCGGCCAGGCGGAAATCATGCTGCGCGACAGATCGCTAGCGACGTATTACGACGAGGTCGCGATCAAAGGCTTGCGGCTCGCCGCAAACGACGTCGTGCGCGGGCGCGTGACCGCCGCCCAACTCGCGCGGATCGAAACGACGACCAACGACCTGATGGAAGGGTTGGAGAGCTACGACGATATAGAGCCCGGTTCGTCTATGCCAGCGTCGGTTGCTTCGACGTCGGAATCGATACAGGAAGAGCCGCCACTTGCGCCGGTTTCGTTATCGTCCGGTACGGAAGAGGAACATACGTCAGCATCCGGTAGCTTCGATCCACGCGCATCGAGCGAAACCGTTGCGTCAGGTGACACGATGACTGGCGCGCGTCATCGCGTGATCTGCATTTCCGGGCGTGGGCCGCTCGATGCGCTGGCGTCATCGATCGTCGTGCAGTTGCTCGGCAAGCATGAATTCGAATGCCGGATCGTCCCGAACGAGGCCGCTTCGCGAACCACGATCGCGACGCTCGATATCGCCGACGTCGATCTGGTTTGCATTTTCTACCTTCAGATAGAGGGTATTCCGTCTCATCTTCGCTATCTTGTGAAACGGGTGCGCGAGCGTTTGCCGGATGCATCGATCGTAGTGGGCTTGTGGCCGTCGGGTCTGACGGATCGCTGGAGCGAAGACCTGCAAAGCGCACTCGGCGCGGATCACTATGCGACGTCGATGAAAGACATGATTCATGCATGCATGAAGTTTTCGACGCAACCGCCTGCCGCGACGTATGCGAACGGTGTGCGTGAATCCGCGCATCCCGTCGATGGCGTCGCGGCCTGAGCGGTCAGTCGGTATCCTGCCAGCCTCCACCCAACGCCTTGTAAAGCGCGACGAGATCTGTCGTGACCTGCACGGTGCCTTGTTGTGCGTATTGCTGACGCGCGTGTTGCTCGCTCCGAACGGGTAGAACAGATGTGACCAACGCGACAGATCGCTGGCATTCGTAGCGCGTGTGCCGATGTAGCCCGTCAGCGATATGTCCGGATAAAACTGCGCGACGGCAACGCCGACATTCGCGAGTGCTGCGTGCAGGTCGGTCTCGGTACGGCGGGCACTCTGCCCGGCGTTGATAGCCCGTTCAGTGCTTATGTAATCTGCTGGTCGAGCTGACTTAAGCAATTGCGCGCGGCGGCATGCATGACCGGATGCCGCCGCGCGATACAGTCGTTATTTTTTGCTGCCCGAACCGGATGTGTCTTTCGACTTGTCGTCGTCGGTTTCGATGCGGGTCGTGCCGCCAGTGGACGGTGGATCGCTTGCCGGGAAGGTGTCTTCGTTGGCCTTGTCGATCTGCTTCTCAGATTTGTCGGCATGCGGATGCTGTTCTTTGGGTTCGCTCATCTTCATCTCCTTCGGATGCGGCACGTAAATGCCGTCAGTTGTCGCGGTTAGGGGCGAACGCCGAGCCGTGGCGGCTCCTTCAAACTGGGTGTTGCGCTCATGGCGCGTGGTGTGCCCATTTGCGACGTAGCAAGAACCGGACTCGACCCGAATTCGCGCGTCCCGATACAGGCACGATATGCATGCGTCCAACGCATGCATCGCAGACATGCGCTTATTCCTATTGTTTTTCGCCGATGAGCCTTACAGCGTCCGCTTGAGAAAGCGGCGCGCGCATCGCTTCGATCAGCCGCGCGGTGGTCGCTTCACGCTCGCATGCGAGCGCGGCGACCAGTTGTCCGTCCTTGACGAACAGCGCGATAAATTGCTGGGCAGAGAGTTTTCCTTCGATCACGACATCGTCCCAGTCGCGTGGATGCCCGAGATATTCGAAGCGCTTTCCGTAGTGGTAAGTCCAAAAGTACGGCACGCCGTCGTACTGCGCTGGCGCGGCGCGGCGCGGGACGGGTTCGACGCGAATCCGTCGACCATATTGCGAGCGGCGATACGCGCGTGCTGTTGCGCGACGCGCCAATGTTCTATCCGAACGTGCGGACCGTTTTTCGTCAAAGGAAAGCTCACGATATCGCCGGCAGCATAGAGACCCGGCGCGGCTTGCATGCCGGCATCGACCGCGATGGCCCCGTCTTTCTCCAGCGTCACCCCTTCGACAAAATCCGTGGCGGGCGTGACGCCGGTGCCGATCAGCACGGCGTCGGCGGGAAGATGGGCGCCGCTATCCAGCGTGACGGAGTGCACGGCGCCCTCATCGCCTTCGAGCGCGATCACTTTGGTCCCGAGCCGGAATGTCACGCCATTGTCTTCATGCAGGCGTTGAAACATGGTGCCGATTTCTTCGCAGAACTGCTTGGCAAAAGGAATTTTTTCGGGCGACGTGATCGTGACCGCAACGTGGCGCTTGCGCAGCGCGGACGCAGCTTCGAGGCCGATAAAGCTGCTACCGATAATGACCGCGCGCCGATGATCGGGCAGGCCGTCCATCAGCGCGCGCGAATCGTCGAGACTGCGCAGCAGATACACGCGCGAGAGGTGACGGCCGGGCAAGCCAGGCACGATCGGTTTGCCGCCCGGTGCGAGTAGCGCGGCATCGTATTCGAGTTCGCGGCCATCCTGAAGGTGGACGACCCGTTTGCGCGGATCGAGGCGTGTTACATCGGCAACGACGCGCTGGATATCTGCGCGTTCAAGGAATCCGTCGGGCAGCAGGGGTGGCACGTCGTCAGGTTTCATCTCGCCGGACATCACGAACTTGCTAAGCGCGGTGCGATCGTATGGCGGGGCGGTTTCGTTACCGACGAGGCTGATGCGTCCCGCGAAGCCGAACTCGCGCAGTGCAGCGCATGCGGCGGCGCCTGCCGCACCCGCACCGACAATCGCAACATGCCGCGAGTCCGCTTGTGCGGGCTGCGCGGCGGGCGGAATTTTGTCCGGCGATACCAGAACGTCGTCGCCGGAGATCGTCACCGGATAACGGTCTAGTGGAAAGAGTGCGGGTGGTTCGATCAGATCGCCAGTAGACGCGTCGAATGTCGCTTTATGCCACGGGCACACGATCCGCCCGTTACACAATGCGCCTTCTTCCAGCGGTGCGCCTGCATGCGGACAATCGGCGGTGAACGCATGGACCGTGCTTCCAGCGCGGACCAGCAACACTTTTTCGCCATCGACTTCGACGCGTGTTGCATGGCTTTCATGCAATTGCGAGAGGCGGGCAACGGGTTGGGCAGAGCGCGGCATCGGTTTCCCCTGAACTCGAAAGACGACAGGACGCGCACGCGTGCGATCGTCGTGAACGCACTAGCAAACCATGTGCCGTCGTTGTGCGCTGACTTGCGCTGTGTCCTTACGCATGCTCGCATGCACAGCGCGCATGCGAGCATGGGCAAGACGACCGATCCGCCCGAGCCGTGACCGGCAAAATCAGTTGGCCGGGATCGTGACGATCGGTGCTTTCGAATTCGTGTCGGCCTCGGCAAGCGCCATCAGGTTCTGCACCACGGTGAACGCATATTTCGAATCGAAGTCGTTGCGATCCACCCAATAGGTCGCATCGTTATACGCAATCGCGACGTAGGCGTTGGGCGGTGGCTTCGTCCCGGACCGCACGATGATCGTCGGACGCGTTTCCCCGCCGATCAGCCCGACGGTGGGCATCGTCGAGCCGTCTGCAATCCGGTCCTTGGGCACCTGAACTTGCGCGCCCAGATCGGTGAGGATGCCGAGGACCGAGCGCGTGACCATCGGTATGCGGTCGCCGGCTTCGGCTGACGGACCGTACACGACCTCATAGCTTCGTGTGTTCGGCGACAGATGCAGGAGTTCGCGCGCGCGACGCAAGTCGGCTGTGGTTTGCGGCGATAGCCCGCTCGTGGTCGCGCCCATCACGAGAAAGACGCGACTCGCATCTTTGTCGTTGCGCGAGTTCACGTTGAGTTCGCCTGCCATTTGCAGTCGCCGTAACACTTGAAGGAGTTCGAAGAAGCCAGGCGCGCCAGCGGCATTTTCTCCACCCAGTGCAGTGCCGTTCTGAAGTCCACCAATCGATTGCGCGGAGATGCGGAGCAGCAGATCGATCGGGATGCCACCTTCAGCGAGTGGCAACACGAGTGTCGGCGCAAGCGGGCGAATATAGGCGGATGCGTACGCGTCGCCGGTGGTCGGCGTAAACGTGAACGTGGGGTGATTCGAATACGACACGCTGCCGGTGGCAAGCGCGTAATTCGGCAAGCTGCCAGAGCCGATATTGCCGGTTGCACCCGCTGTCGTATCGAAGGTGTACGCAGCGATGATCTGGCTAACCGTGAGGAAGGCGGGCGAATCGGCGTATCGCAAGCCGACCACGGCAGCGAGAATTTCGCGCTTTTTAGCATCGCCGAGTGCGCGTGCGTAGTCCACCTGATCGGCCTTGAGGCGGTTAGGTCCGACGTGAACGCAAGCGGAGGTCAGGCAGGCAACGGACAACGTGATGGCGAGAGAGGCGGGTCTGAACATTGGCTGGGCGCGATAGCGAGTGGCGGGCACGGAGGCTGGGGTAGCAGGGGATGTGCCTGCGTGCATTCCGCTTGCATGTATCGCTCGCGCTTTAAGTCGCGCAATCGGGCGTGCTGCCGTCGTCGGGCCGCTCTATTGCGAGCCGGCAAGCACGCTCAATCAGTTCAATGGAAACTGGTTGCGCGATCGACGATCAATGTCGGATCGCAAGCGACCAATAATGCTCGGGCGCAAAGACATCGTCATAGCCGGACTCGTCAGAAGCCTTCAGGTGGCTTTTATACGCATGGACGGCCTCGCTCTTCATGGCCGCATAGCGCCCACGACGCACTGAACCTTCGCCCACACCGCGCTCCAGCACGGGTACAGGCGTCGCAATGTATCCGCGTTGTTCCAGATCGCCCAGCCGTTTCTGCACGACGCCCGGTTCGCGGCGGTAGATTGCTTCTTCGTAGGCAAACCATTTCATGCCCGGCAGTCTTGGCATCACCTTGCAGCATGCGTCGAATACCAGTTCATGGTCGGAGTGGCCGAGTCCCAATGGAATCAGAAGCTCACTGGCATTCGATGCGCGCACAGCTTTTTCCAGGACGTCTGCGATATCCGCAGCGGCCGGCGTGTCGTTGTACTGGCTATCGCTAAAGGGTAAGCGGGCCGCTTTGGCTTCGAGGATCGCAAGTGCACGATCGTCTTCAATGGTCCGTGCACGGAGTGCCTCGTAAGCACTGTCGAACCCGCATCGTGTGTCCCAATGCGTGGACATGTCGCGTTCAGGAGGCGCAGCGAATACCGTGCAAACGATTGCTGCCGGGTTAGCGGCGATGAGTTCGCCGCAACTGAATACCGCGTCATCGAAATGTGGCGACACGACAAATAAACGGAGGGTGTCTGGTGTCATAAATCGGGTATGCGCCGTTGCGGCGGGTTAAATTCAAGCGGCGTGAGTCGATGTCGGTCGCACGTACATATTGCGAAGTGGCATTTCGCAGGATCGCGTTATGCGATCCCATTCGATTCGTCGGACCGTCTACGCGCCGGGACTCATTGCGTTAGCTCATGGGTAAATCGGGTTACTTCTCTTATAGAGCATTTGGTGTGCCATCGTTGGACTGTGGCTTGCTTTTGACGTCGCGATCGACAGCATGGTGTTTTTGCTTTCAATCTGTTTTCAGGCGCATTCCACCCGGGCGCGGAGTGCACGCCAATGGTGCGAGTTGCACATAGCCGCTTAAGCAATGCGATGCTTTTTACAAAGGCTTGTAAGGAGGTGGCGGATCGGGCTAAGCAGCGTGATCGTCCCAGTACTGCGTTGGCCCCGCGTCGCATAACCGGCAAAGATTACCCTTTAAAGCATCTTCTTTCTTAGCCATGAGGTAAGAAATATCCGTGCCCCGTAATCCCGTTGTAGCGACGTCAACGGCCATGCTAGAGTCCCTGCACTTAGTTGAAGCGGACGTCGGTACGCGGTTGGCAACGCACTCGGAACGCGAAATCGCTGCGCAAAAAAAGCTGCCACGACGGCTCGCAAATCCAAATCCAGCCAGCCTCCTGTGAGGCTGCGAAATACATGGGGAACTGTGAATGGAAACGGTCGGCGGATTGCGTCTCGCCCAATTGTTCAATGACCGCCAGGCGGATCTGCTAGGCGAATGGGTTGCACAGCAACACGCAATCGCTGCGCGTCGGGGTGTCAGCGAAGCGCAGTTGCGCACCCAGTTCATGCAGTTCGTCGGACTGACCTGCGCGGCATTGTCTTCGTCGGATCGCATCAACGTGCAATCCAGTACGTGGGACGAAGTGCGCGGCTTCCTCGCTGAAGTCTCCACGCAGCGTGCCCGCCAGGGTTTCTCCCCGGTCGAAACGGCGATGTTCGTGTTCTCGCTGAAACAGCCGCTGTTTATGCGCTTGCGCAGCGAACTTGCGGCGGAACCGGTCGTGCTGGCGGATCTCACGTGGTCGATCAGCACGTTGCTCGATGCGCTGGGGTTGCATACCACAGAGGTCTATCAGACCAGTCGCGAGCAGGTCATCGTGCGCCAGCAGCAAGAACTGCTCGAACTGTCCACGCCGGTCGTGCAACTCTGGAACGGCGTGCTCGCGTTGCCGTTGATCGGCACGCTCGACTCCGCGCGCACGCAAGTGGTGATGGAAAGCCTGTTGCAGAAGATCGTCGAGACCGGCGCTGCAATCGCGATTATCGACATCACGGGTGTTCCGACCGTGGATACGCTGGTTGCACAGCATCTGTTGAAAACGGTCGCGGCTGCACGTTTGATGGGCGCGGACTGCATCATCAGCGGCATCCGTCCGCAGATCGCGCAAACCATCGTGCATCTCGGCGTGAACCTGTCCAACGTGATCACCAAAGCCACGCTTGCCGATGCATTCATCATCGCGTTGCAGCGCTCGGGTCAATCGGTCACGGATTCGATCTCCGCGAGAAGCGACGGTCCGTTTACCAACGGCCCGTTGCGCGGTTCCCAGTTCGGCGGCGATTAATCCGGCGCCGACGAGTCAGCGGCACGGCATCTAGCCGCGCAATCAATACAAGGGAACCGCGATGGAACGCATTCCGATTTTGCGCATGGGCCGCTTCCTGCTCGTGACGATTCAGGTGGATATGCACGACCGCCTCGCGCTCGCGTTGCAGGACGATCTGACTACGCGCATCGTCAAGGATCGCGCTAAAGGCGTGCTGATCGATATTTCGTCGCTAGACGTGGTGGATTCATTCATTGGACGGATGATCGGCGATACCGCTGCGATGGCAAGCGTGCTCGATGCACAAACGGTCGTAGTTGGCATGCAGCCTTCGGTTGCGATCACTCTGGTCGAACTGGGCCTCGCACTCACCGGTGTGCGCACCGCGTTGAACGTCGAGAAGGGGATGGCGCTACTGACCGGGAACACACCGTTTTGAGCACCGACGCCGACAAACGGTATGCGCCACCAGGCGCATCGACGTCGCCTTATGGCGAACGTGCTTCGTCTTCGCGCGATGCGAATGCGGACGCGTCGTCGTTTGGCGGCGGCGCGATTCCACCCGAAGCGGACGTCGCGCCTAATGAAATTCTGCCGATCCGTTCCGACGAACAGATCGTCCGGTTGCGTCAGTACGTCCGCGAAAAAGCCGTTGCGCAAGGGCTATCGTTGATCGATCAGACCAAGTTCGTGACCGCAGCCAGCGAACTGGCACGCAACACGCTTACGTATGGTGGCGGAGGCGACGTCCACTGCTATGTGCTCGAACGAAACGGCCGCAAGGGCTTGCGTCTGGAGTTTATCGATAACGGGCCGGGGATCGTGGATATCCCGCGTGCACTAACGGACGGTTATACGTCGGGCTCCGGTTTAGGGCTCGGCCTGGGCGGCGCAAAACGTTTGTGCGACGAATTTTCGATCCGCTCCGCGCCGGGCGAGGGAACCCATATTTCGATCAGCAAATGGAAGCCGTATTAAGTCAGGCAATGCCCGCACAACAGCGCTTCGAGATCGGCGATCCGAGTCAGGTTTCGTATGCGCGACGCGGCATCGGGGAGATCGCCGCGCATCTCGGCTTCAGTGACACGCTCACCGGCCGTATCGCGATCATCGTCACGGAATGCGGCACCAATCTGCTGAAGCATGCGAAGCATGGCGAACTGCTGGTGCGTCCGCTGACCGACAGTGTCGGGCCGCAACAGGGCGCATCGGACCGCTTCGGAATCGAGATCCTGTCGATCGATAACGGTCCGGGCATCGCCGATATCCGCGCCTGTTTCGTCGACGGCTATACGACGGCGGGCAGTCCCGGCAACGGCATGGGCGCGATCCAGCGCCTCGCTAGCGAACTCGATATCTGGAGCGAGCCGGGTCAGGGCACCGTATTGCGCGTCGTCGTATGGAGCGATGCAGCAGCGACGCCCGGTGCGGACAGTACGCCCGCACGCGCGTCCGGTTCAGTCGAATATGGCGCGATCAATCTCGCGTTGCACGGCGAATTGCTGAGCGGCGACGCATGGACCTGCACGCAAGGTAACGACGGCTTTACCGTCATGATCGTGGATGGACTCGGTCACGGTCCGCTTGCCAACGTTGCCGCGGTTGCCGCGACAAGCACGTTGCCGCCGTTCGGTCACGCTACGCTCGCCGAAATAGTCAATGCCGCGCACGAAGCGTTGCGCCCGACACGCGGCGCTGCAATCGGCGTCGCACGGTTGCCGCCGCTGCCGCAGCAATCATCTGACGATGAGGCAGTAGCACCATTTTCCGGGCGCATCGCGCAAGATTTCGGCGTGGTGCGTTTTTGCGGTGTGGGCAATATTGCGGCAAGCGTGTGGACGCCGGAAAGCCATCGGCATCTCGTTTCGCATGCAGGCATCGTCGGGCACACGATTCGCAAGACGCAGGAATTCGATGTGCCGTGGTCGGCGGGCGCATTGCTGGTCATGCATTCGGATGGGCTGGCCACGCGTTGGGATCTCGGCCGGTATCCCGGCTTGACGTTGCGTCATCCGTCGCTGATCGCCGCCGTGCTGTATCGCGATTACTCGCGCGGCCGCGACGACCTGACAGTGTTCGTCGCGAGAGAAGTCCTGCCGTAATGACGCATGGCAGGCGCGATGGTAATGAAGGCATTGCAGGGAATTAGCGCTACCATGAGGCAGCACGTGATGCTGCTGCAAGCGCGCATCGTGCGCATGTCGTACTCGCATGCGTACCGCGCATGCATGAGCCGCATGCATGCATGCATCCATCCGGATACGGGAACGGGCGATCACAGCAGCACGACGGACACGACTTCCATGAGCGACGCGAGTGCCAGCCTGATTCTGAATGTCGATGACAACGACGGTGCGCGATATGCGAAAACCCGCATCCTGTCGCGTGCGGGTTTCAATGTCATCGAAGCATCCAACGGTCTCGAAGCGATCGAGCGGGCGCGTACGTCGTCGCCCGATCTCGTGTTGCTCGATATACGTCTGCCCGATCTGAACGGCTTCGAGGTGTGCCGCCAGTTGAAGGCCGCGCCCGAAACAGCGGGCATTCTGGTGTTGCAGACTTCGGCTGCGGCCGTGCAGAGCGTGGACCGGATTCGCGGGCTGGATGGCGGTGCGGACAGCTATCTGATCGAACCAACCGAACCGGCCGAGTTGATCGCACATGTGCGCGCGCTGCTGCGGGTGCGTCGTGCGGAAGGCGCGCTGCGTGAAAGCGAGGAGCGCTTTCGCCAGATGGCGGAAAACATCGACGACGTGTTCTGGATGCTCGATCCCGCGACAGGTGAATTGCTTTATGTGAGTCCGGCGTATTGCCGATTGTGGGGTGACGCGTCGGGTGTGCCGAAGCCGGGCGATGGACACTGGGCGGGCAGGATCGATCCGCTCGACGAAGCGCGCGTCGCCGCGTCGTATCGTGCGCTGGCCGACGGCGTGCCCTACGAAATCGAATACCGGATCGTCCGGCCGGACGGCGCGATGCGCTGGGTCGCGGAGCGTGGCTTCGCCGTGCGCGATGTGCGTGACCGCATCTATCGTCTCGCGGGGATCGTCAACGATATTTCCGAGCGCAAGGCGAACGACACGTTGCTGCGCGACGCCGATCGCCGCAAGGACGAATTCCTCGCGATGCTCGCACACGAACTTCGCAATCCGCTCGCACCGATCCGTAACGCGATCGAATTGCTCGACCCGGAACGGTCGCCATCGCCGGAGAGTTTCGACGCAATGCGCTCGATCATCGAACGGCAGGTCAAGCATCTGAGCCGACTCGTCGATGACCTGCTCGACGTCGCGCGCATTACGCAAGGCAAGATCACGCTGCGGCAGGAGATCGTCGGGCTGGCGGCTGCCATCGAGGCGGCAATCGAGACATCAGCGCCAGTCTTGACGCGCAAAGCGCACCGCCTGAGCACGAACTTGCCGGAGACGCCGCTCTATATCGTCGGCGACGGCGTGCGGATCGCGCAGGTGCTCGGCAATCTGTTGTCCAACGCGGCGAAATACACGCCGCAGGGCGGCGACATCCACATTGATGTAATCGAGTCTGGCGACGACGTGCACATCATGATTCGCGATAACGGTGTCGGCATGGATCCCGATACCGTGCCGCATATTTTCGAGCTGTTCGTACAGTCGGAGAATTCGCTCGAACGCTCCGAAGGCGGGCTCGGGATCGGCTTGCCGCTCGCGCGTACGCTGGTGGAATTGCACGGCGGACGCATCGATGCGTTTTCGTCAGGGCCCGGGCAGGGCAGCGAGTTTGTTGTTCGCTTGCCGTTGACGCGGGTTGCAGACGGCGCGGGTTTCGATCTGTTGCCTGCCATGCATGAAACGCATGCGAGCATGCGTGCGCGGCGTGTGTTGCTTGTCGATGACAGCGTCGATGCGGCGATCGCGATGTCGCTTGTGCTCGAATCGGACGGTTACGATGTTCGGGTGGCGCACGAAGCGCTTGCAGCGCTCGAAATCGCCGACGACTTTCTCCCTGAAATCATCCTGCTCGATCTCGGTTTGCCGGGCATGGATGGCTTTCAGCTTGCACGAGAGATGCGGTTGCGGCCGTCGGGCGCGAGTGCGCTGCTGATTGCGGTGACGGGGTACGGACAAAGCAGCGATCGGCAGCGCACGCGCGAAGCGGGCTTCGATCACCACTTTGTCAAACCCGTGTCCGTCGAAGAGATCCAACGGGCGATCGAGGCGCGATTCAAGGCTTGATGCACGTCTTTAAGGTCATATGCGACGCACGCGCGATCAACGATACCAGCGCGGCGTATAGACCCATTCACGACTCGCCTCGTGACCGAATCGACGCGTCAACGAGGACCCGATGATCACCATCGTACGCATATCCACGTCAGTCGAACGCAGCGCACCGAGTGTCGTGGTGGTCAGTGTCGCGCCCGGACGTCCGATATCGCGACCGAGTACGACAACCGTTTCCGGCAATCGCCGTTCACGCACAATGTCGAGCGCTTTATCCAGTTGCCACGGACGCGCGCGCGAAATCGGGTTGTAGAACGCCATCACGAGATCGGCTTGCGCCGCATGCCGCAAGCGGTCTTCGATAACGTCCCAAGGCTTCAGATTGTCCGACAGCGACAGCATGCAGAAGTCGTGGCCGAGCGGCGCGCCGGCTTGCGCGGCAGTCGCGAGTGCCGCGGATACGCCAGGCACGATCACGAGATCCACGCTCGACCAGCGCGGATCGGCGGAGGTGTCCAGTGCTTCGAGCACAGCCGCTGCCATCGCGAACACGCCGGGGTCGCCGGACGACACCATCGCAACGGAACGGCCTTCGCATGCGAGCTCGAATGCGTGGCGCGCGCGCTGCATTTCTTCGCGGTTGTCGGTGCCATGTACGCGCTGATCGGCGCGGAACGGGCCGGCCATGCGCACGTAGGTGTCGTAACCGAGAATGTCGGTCGCTTCGTCGAGCGCATTGCGAGCCGCTGGCGCCATCAGATCGGCGCGGCCGGGGCCGAGTCCAAGAACCGTCAGGCGGCCTCGTGCACGGCCGATAGCAGTCGGGTCCACTGGGCCACGCGTGACGGCCAGCGTGAGATCGTGCGTGCGATGGACGAACTCGCAGGGTACGCGCATCGCATGCATGAGCAGCGCATCGGATGACGTGGGCGCATGCGTGTCGGTGAGCCGCAACGGCACGCCTAAAGCGCTCGCTGCCTGCACGTATTCGTCGATGCGTTCGACGTTCGATGCAATGACAAGGGCCGCTAACGCTTCGCGAGCCAGATTGTGCTCGTTCAACGCCGCTAGAATCCGGGCTTCGATTGTCGCTTCATCGTTCGATCCCGCATGCAACGCAACCACTACGCTGCGCGGATAGATCACCAGTTCGTTCGTGTCACCGTTCCAGACATTCGGCGTCACGCGGATCGCAAGTCGTGACGCCGGCGTGCGCGGCACGTCGGTGCCGTCGAGCCACGGCGCGTCGCCTTCGATCCGGGTGCTTTCGCCCGCCAGCAGATCCGACACGAAACGCTTGCCTTGCGCGAGGCTGGCCAGCGCATAGCCGTCAGGCGGATTCAACACGCAGGTGCCGAAGCGCAACTCACCGCTTGTCGTGATTGCAGGCGCGACGTCGAGCGTAGCCGCGATGTCGCGCGCCATGATGTTGACGCCCGCGAGTCCGCCAAGCAACGGCACGACTGCGCTGCCGTCTTCGGCGACGGCGAGCACCGGCGGCTCGATGCCTTTGTTCGACAGCAACGGCGCAATGCAGCGAATCACGATGCCCGCGGCGCATAGCGCGACGATCGGCGTACCGCGCGCATACAGGTCACAAAGATGCGCGCCGAGTTCGCTGTATGCGAGATCCGCATCGACCCGTCCGCGCAGCCCGTGAACCTGTGCGCCGGGATAGCGCGCCTGGATGCGCGTCGCCGTTTCGAGCGCACCTGTACCGAGGATTACGATCGCGGGCGGCGTCATCCTTGCCATTTTTCCCCCGGTACGACCAGCAATGAAAAGTACGGCGAAGCCATCGGGTCGACTTCGGCAAGCGGCACGATGCGCTGATTCGCCATCGTCGCGCGTTCGACATACAGCGCGCGATCCGCGAGACCCAGGTCGGTCAGCACA
The DNA here is from genome assembly GCF_028283785.1 of Paraburkholderia sp. Taxonomy (GTDB): domain Bacteria; phylum Pseudomonadota; class Gammaproteobacteria; order Burkholderiales; family Burkholderiaceae; genus Paraburkholderia. The sequence goes on from NZ_JAPWKB010000013.1 coordinate 172,278, forward strand.
CGCCGCACCTTGTCGAAATTACGGCCGAGTTTCATGATTACCGCCGCGTCCGCCGTGGCGAGGCGTCGGCGCAAATCGTCTTCCGGCAACACGCCGGACAGCACGGACAGGCTCTGGTTGCGATACACGAGCGGTACGCCGAGCACCGCAACGCCACCGAGCATCGAGCACACGCCGGGCACGACTTCCGCATCGAAACGGCTCGCGAGACGGTCATGCAGATACATGTATGAGCCGTAGAAAAACGGATCGCCTTCGCAAATCACCGCGACGTCGCGGCCTTCGTGCAGATGCGTGGCGATCACGTCGGCAGCGGTGTCGTAGAAGTCGGCAATGATCGCTTCATACGACAGCGGCGGTTCGAGCGCTTCGGTCGTGACCGGATACACCAGCGGCAGATGTTGCTGCGCTTCGTGCAGATGCGCCTCGATGATGCTGTATGCGTTGCCTTTCTTTCCTTTCGCGACGAAATAGGCCACGACGGGGGCAGCTTTCAGCACGCGCAATGCTTTCAGCGTAATCAGCTCGGGGTCGCCCGGACCCACGCCGATGCCGAACAGACGCCCATGCTCCGCCATCATTCAATCTCCGATGCAAGCGCGTTGACCGCAGCGGCCGCCATCGCACTTCCGCCGCGCCGTCCTTGCACGATCACGTACGGGACGCGATGCGCGTCGAAGCTTTGCGCGAGCAGTGCTTTCGATTCGGCGGCGCCCACGAAACCAACCGGAAAACCGAGAATCAACGCGGGACGAGGTGCGCCGCGTTCGAGCATTTCAAGCAGATAAAACAGCGCGGTAGGCGCATTGCCGATCACGACGACGCTGCCCGCGAGATACGGCCACCACAACTCGAGTGCCGCAGCCGAACGGGTATTGCCGATCTCTTGCGCGAGTGTCGGCACGGATGGATCGTTCAATGTGCAGACCACCGGATTTTCGGCGCTCAACCGCGCGCGCGTGATGCCTTCGGCGACCATCCGTGCGTCGCACAGAATCGGCGCACCGGCTGCGAGCGCAGCACGTCCGGCCGCGCCTGCGCCCGACGAAAAGCGAAGATCGTCGACGATGTCGACCATGCCGCACGCATGAATCACGCGCACGGCGAGTTTTTCGAGGTCGGCAGGGATCGCCGACAGATTGGCTTCCGCGCGAATCGTCGCGAAGGATTGGCGGTAGATCTGCTGACCGTCGCGAATGTAATCAGGCATCGATAGGGCTCCGGGCCAGCCGCGCAAGGGCGTCGGCGGCCTGTTCGATCGTCAGGTGATGCGCGACGCATGCGCCGGGTCCCGGCTGCGTGTCGTCGCGTCGATAAAGGTCGTAAATCCCGGGTGCTTGCGCAAGCAATGTCCACGCAGCGCGATGTGCGGCAGCGCAGGATCGCAGGCAACCGGTCAGATGAATGTCGGCGACGCCGTCGGGCAGGCATGTCGCGAGCCGTTGTGCATCTGCCTTGGTATCGGCGAGGCTTTTCGCGCAACCGGTCGAACCCGCGCATGCAATGACGCGCGCGAATGGATCGTCGGCGCTGCATGCAAGACCTAAAGCGGCGACGCGTGCCAGGACATCGGGCGCAATGGCAGTGTCCACATCGGGCAACACGATGCCTTGCCACGGCGTCACGTGCAGCATTCCGCCTGCGCATGCATGCGAAATCGCTGCAAGTTCGCGCAATGTGGCGGTGTCGATGCGGCCGAGTGATGCCTGCGCACCTACGTATGAGGTATGCGCATGCATCTGTGCATGCATTCCGAAACGTAATGATGGGTCCGCGGCCGGTCGTCGCCACGCAGTCACGGATGCGTCGCGCTGCAACGGAAAGCCGAGATTGCGTTGAGCGTGCGTGAGGATGATTTCAGCGTCGTACGTTGTGAGCAGATCACGCATGCGGGACTGGTCGGGCGTTGCCAGTTCGAGAAACGTGCGCAGCAATGCCGCAACCGTCGGCACGACCTGATCCGGCGCAATAGCGGCCAGCGCCGCCGAGTCTGACGGCGCGCCGTCGATCGGCGGGCACCCGGCGAAACCGAACGCAAAACGCACATGCTTTGCACCTTGCACAGCCGGCATCGCGCAGAACCAAACGTCGTGCGGATGCTCGACCATCGCAAGTCTTTCGCCGCCGTCCAGCATCATGGCGAATTTCGGCGAAAGCGCCGCAAAATGCGGTTCGCTTTGCAGCAACGAGAGAATGTCGGCGGCGAGCGTTGTCGTGTCGAATAGCGCTAGGGGATCACGACCGGCGGTCGGACTGATCATCAGATTGCGCACGTCGTCGGCGGCGGCATCGCCCGTGGGTCCCAATCCCGCCGACAGCAACGCGCCGATCAACGCGGCTTCATGTCCCGCGCGGACGCCGCGCAACTGGAGGTTGGCGCGATTCGTCAGTTCGATCACTCCGCTGGCGTATTCGTCGCTCGCATCGGCGATCGCGTTGGCTTGATCCGCGCGCAATGCACCGCCCGGCAGTTTGATCCGGCAGATTCCACCGTCGCGAGCGGCGACGATGCGCAACAAACCCGGACACGCGGACGGCCGCATGCCAGTTTCGGATGCATGCGCTGCGTGCATGGACGCAGCCGGGCCGCCTGACACAGAAGTATCAGCGGCCGTGGCGGCAGCGGCGGGTCGCGAAGCGGACTCGCCAGCAGCGGCATCGAAGGTCGAAACGTGGTTCAAACGGGCACCGGATTAACGTCGCGCGACGGCCCGAGCAACCCATGCAAGGGAATTGCTGCGGCATCGGTACACCCCGCCCGATGTTGGCTGGCACGAACAGTCTGGCCGGCAGGTCTCCTGGCTGGCAGGTCGTCGTCAGCGCGGGCCTTCCCGGTCTTGCCAGTGGCGTGGGCGCGCGGACTCGCTGCATACAGTTGCGGGGGCAGCCACAGTGATCTGTGTTCCCTCTTCGGCCCCGAAAGGCACCGGCGAGCAGGTATTATGCCTTTTTTCGAACAGCGCACCTACGCGGAAGCCTTACGCGGCGTGCCGCGGCGCACTTATTGAAGATAGCTTGAAGATCGCGAAAGAGGATGGATGCATGCCGGCCTGGCTGACGGTGGTGGGCATTGGTGAAGACGGATACGCCGGTCTCGGACGTGCGGCGCGCCGCGCGTTGCTCGACGCGACCGTGGTGATCGGCGGCGAACGTCATCTGGCGATGCTGCCTGCGCGGATTGCTGCACGCCGCGAGGCGTGGCCGCGCCCGTTCGATCTGGCGCCACTGCTGGCGCGTCGGCAGGCGTTGAATGCAGACCTATGCTGGCATGCGTCCGACGCATGCGAAAAACCGTCGCATGCGCGTAGCGCATCGATCTGCGTGCTGGCGAGCGGCGATCCTATGTTGTTCGGCGTCGGCGCCACGCTTGCGCGGCAGTTGCCGCCGGACGAATTGTGCGTGCTGCCTGCGCCGTCGTCGTTGTCGCTGGCAGCGGCCAGGCTCGGCTGGCCGTTGCAGGACGTTCAGACGGTGTCGCTGGTCGGTCGTCCGTTGGCCACGTTGAACGCGCATCTGCGCGACGGAGCGCGTATTTTCGTGCTGAGCGCCGACGGCAGCACACCCGCATCGCTTGCCGCGATGCTGACGACGCGCGGTTTCGGCTCGACCCGAATGGCTGTTCTCGAACATCTCGGCGGCGCGCTCGAACGGCGAATCGACGGCTGTGCAGATCAGTGGTCCGCACATGACATCGCTGCATTGAACGTGGTCGCGCTCGAATGCCGGGCGTCCGATGGCGCACCGCGTTGGCCGTTGACGCCCGGTTTGCCCGACGACGCATTCCGGCACGACGGTCAGTTGACGAAGCGGGATGTCCGCGCCATCACACTGGCGCGTCTTGCGCCCGCGCCCGGCGAGTTGCTGTGGGATATCGGCGCGGGCAGCGGTTCGATCGGGATCGAATGGATGCGCGTGCATCCGTCGTGCCGGGCGATTGCCGTCGAAAGTCATCCCGAACGGCAGCGTTTTATCGAACACAATCGCGATGCGCTCGGCGTACCCGGTTTGCAACTGGTGGCGGGACGCGCGCCGGATGCACTCGACGGGCTGGCGACGCCGGACGCGATCTTCATCGGCGGCGGCGTGACCACGGCGGGTACGCTCGACGCGTGCTGGTCGGGTCTGCGAGACGGCGGCCGGCTGGTCGCGAACGCGGTGACCTTGCAGGGCGAAGCCGCGCTCGTCGCGTGGCGGGAGCAGCATGGCGGCACGTTGACGCGAATCGCGCTCGCCGAAGCGCAACCGCTTGGCGGTTTCGATACGTGGCGTCAGGCGTTGCCGATTACGCTGCTCGATGTGCGCAAACCGCATGCGTCGGAATCCCGCGCGAAGGACTGATCTGCGATGCGCGACGAAACGCCCGAACAACCCGCGCCGCTGCGTAGCGGCTACACGACCGGCAGTTGCGCGACCGCGACTTCGCTCGCGGCTGCGCGTCTACTGTTGAGCGGCCTCGCGAGCGATGTCGCCGAGATCACCTTGCCGAAGGGCCAGCACGTACCCATGCCATTGGTGTTTTGCCGGGCAACCGACGATGGCGGTGCGGAGGCGGGCACCGTCAAGGATGCAGGCGATGATCCCGACGTCACGCATGGCGCAATCGTATTCGCGCGCGTGCAGTTGAGTCAGGAACCGGGCGTCCGGTTTCATGCAGGTCCGGGCGTGGGCACGGTCACGCGAGCAGGCTTGACGCTACCGGTTGGTGAGCCGGCGATCAATCCGGTACCGCGTCGAATGATGACCGAACATCTGACCGAACTTGCCGCGGAGAATGGATATACCGGTGGTTTCGACGTCACGATTGGTGTCGAAGGCGGCGAAGCCCTCGCGCTCAAGACGATGAATCCCCGGCTTGGGATCGTCGGTGGTTTGTCGATTCTCGGCACGACCGGCATTGTGCGGCCGTTTTCGTGCTCCGCATATATCGCGTCGATTCATCAAGGCATCGACGTCGCGCGCGCGAACGGTTATGCGCATCTTGCTGCCTGTACCGGCAATGCAAGCGAAGACGCGATGCGCGCACATTACGGCTTGCCCGATATCGCGTTGATCGAAATGGGCGATTTTGCGGGCGCGGTACTCAAGCATCTGAAGCGTGCGCCGGTCGCGCGGTTAAGCATGTGCGGTGGCTTCGGAAAACTGAGCAAACTCGCGGCGGGACATCTCGATCTGCATAGCCGTCACTCGTCGATCGATCTTCCGCAACTGGCTGCGTGGGCTGCGGCGCACGGTGCCGATCATGCAACGCAACAAGCCATCATCGCGTGTAATACCAGCCAGCAAGCGCTCGCATTGTCGCGTGAACGCGGGGTGCCGCTCGGCGATATCGTCTGCGAACACGCGCTGGCCGTGGCCCGCGATATCGTACCGGCGGAAGTGTCGGTCGAGATGTTTGCAATCGACCGGCAAGGCACGATCGTAGGGATGGCTCGATGACCCGGATCCTGTTGCTTGGCGGGACCGGCGACGCATTGCGCATCGCGCGTCACCTCGGACCGAACGACGTCTATAGTCTCGCCGGGCTTGGGAAAGTGCCGCATGACCTTCCATGCGCCGTACGCATAGGTGGATTCGGCGGTGTGGAAGGACTGACGCGTTATATCGTGCAAGAGCGGATTGGCTTGCTGGTCGACGCAACGCATCCGTACGCGGCGCAGATGAGTGCGAACGCTGCAGCAGCGAGTGGCGCGACCAATGTGCCGTGTTGGGCGTTGCGTCGCGCGGCCTGGGACGCGCAGGAAGGCGACGACTGGCGGATGGTCGGCGATTGGGCGGAGCTCGTCGCCGCACTTAAACCCTTTGCGCGGCCGCTATTTACGGTAGGGCGCGAGCCGCTTGCGCATCTGCACGAGATTCCGTCGCATCAGTTCTGGACCGTGCGGATGCTCGATCAACACCCAGGCAATGCGCGTGCGCGCATTCTCGACGCACGCGGGCCGTACACGGCCGAGGGCGAACGTGCGCTGTTTACTTCGGGCGCGTTCGACGTGATTGTCAGCAAGAACAGCGGCGGCGCGGCGACGGAGGCCAAACTCGACGTTGCGCGAGAACGCGGTTTGCCGGTCATCATGCAGCGACGTCCAGTGTTGCCTCCGGTACAACGGGCGTTCTCCGGGATCACAAGGTTGATCGACGCACTCCCGAAATAAATCACGCATGCGCTACGCGCATGGACGCATGGCAACAATTTCACGGATGCTATCCGCGCATGCATGACGCATGCGCGGATAGCATCGAAGAATCACGGAGCAAGGCATGACGGTGTTTTTTATCGGCGCAGGTCCAGGCGACCCCGAATTGATCACGGTGAAAGGGCAGCGCCTTGTGCGCAGTTGTCCGGTGATCCTGTATGCGGGATCGTTGGTGCCTGCTGCGGTGCTCGACGGTCATTGCGCGGATCAGGTGGTCAACACCGCCGACCTCGATCTCGATCAGATCGTTGCGCTGCTGAAGGCCGCGCACGATGCGGGTCAGGACGTCGCGCGCGTCCATTCGGGCGATCCATCGCTTTACGGTGCGATCGGCGAGCAGATCCGTCGCCTGCGAGAGCTGGGCATTCCGTTCGAAATCGTGCCCGGCGTGACGGCCACGGCCGCATGTGCCGCCACGCTCGGCTGCGAACTGACGCTTCCGGATGTTTCGCAAACGGTAATCCTGACGCGCTACGCCACCAAAACGTCGATGCCGGAAGGGGAGCAGTTAGGCGATCTCGCCCGTCACCGCGCAACGCTCGCAATCCATCTCGGGGTTCGGCATATCGCGCGCATCGTCGATGAGTTGCTGCCGCACTATGGCTCGGCATGTCCGGTCGCGGTGATCTACCGCGCAAGCTGGCCCGACGAGGAAAAAGTGATCGGCACGCTCGCGGATATCGCTGAAAAAGTCGGGCAAACCAATATCGAGCGCACAGCGCTGATTCTGGTCGGGCAGGTGCTCGCCGCCGAAGGCTTTGCGGACTCGACGCTCTACAGCAAGGATTGATCGACACGCATCGCACTATGCGACGCGCCCGGTCGATCCGCAAGGATCGCCGGGCGCGTACTGTACGTCGCTAATACCGATAAAACCGTGAGCGTCCTACGTGGTATGCGTAGCGCTCATGCGAGCATCACTGCACATGCGTGGTTGCGTGCGACCGACCGGCGCTGCGCGGTTGCGTGACAGCGCTGACCACCGCGAACACGACGATGTTGACGGTCAATGCAAGGAAGCCAATATTCACGTCCTTCAGCGCGTCCGGCAGGAACGGCATCAATTGCGCGACGCTCAGCTTCATGCTCGTGGTGATCGCGACTACCGCGACGCCCGAAAGAATCCCGCAAAACGCGCCTTGTTTCGTCGCGCGATTGTGCGTTGCGAGACTGCAGACGACGGCCGGGAAAAGTTGCGTAACGAAGTTGTAGCCCATTAGCAGCAACGAAACGATCGTGTCGCCGCCATGCAGCGTGAACGCCACTGCGACCAGCGCGACGACCGGCACCAGCATCCGCGCGAGCGTACCGACTTCCGCGTCGCTTGCAGTGCGCTTCAGTGCGCCACGATAGACGTCGTTTGCGAGCAGTGTCGAGGCGGACGTGAGAATCATCGAGCCAGGTACGAGCGCCGTGAGTACACCGGCTGCACCGATCACGCCGATCAGCCACGGATCGAAGGTCAGCAACGACAGACGGAACAGCGACAGATCGATATCGCCGCCCTTGAGACCGGGCACCGTCAGTACCGCAGCAAAACCCACAAAGAACACGAATAGCAGGATCAACTGATACAGCGGCAAAACCATTGCGTTGCGGCGGAAAATCCGCTCATCGCGCGCGGTGTAGATCGAGCCGAACGTATGCGGCCACATGAAGAATCCGAGTGCGGTCAGTAGCACGGTGGACTGGAACCACGTCACGCTCGATCCCTTCGCGGGGAAGGTCAGGAAGCCAGGACGGGCGGCTTCGATTGCATGGAACATCTCACCGAGACCACCGTAATGATGGATAGGCAGATAGATGCCGAGGAACAGGACGACGCCGAGAATCAGCAGATCCTTGACGACCGAGTTCCACGCAGATCCGCGCACGCCCGACACGATCACGTAGACAGTCACGACCGCCGCACCGATCCAGATCGCGGCCGTCGACGAGATCGCGCCATAAGATGCAGTTGCAACGATAATGCCGAGCCCCTTCAGTTGCAGCACGAGGTACGGAATCAGCGCGGCGACGCCCACCAGTGCAACCAGCGTGCCGAGCGCGGGACTGTCGTATTTACGTGCGAAGAAATGCGGTTGCGAGACGAGACGATGCGTTTTCGCGTAGCGCCAGATGGGCGGCAGCAACCAGTACGACAGGATGTAGGCGAGCGTGCCATAGGCGAGAATGTAATAGACCGGGGCACCCTTGCCGTAGGCGAATCCGCTGCCACCCAGGAACGTGAACGTGGTGTAGATTTCGCCGGCCATCAGCAGGAACACGAAGGCCGTTCCGAAACTGCGGCCGCCGACGGTCCACTGTTCGAGGTTCATGTCGTGGCCGCGACGTGCGCGCACGCCGAGGTAAAGTGCGAACAGTGTGATCGCAGTAATGATGATCAGCGCGCTCATGGGGCGACCTCCTCAGCGCTCGCTGCCTGACGGTTCACCGGATCGAGCCGGTAGACGATCGCCATCAGCACGGACCCCAGCACCACCCATAAAACGATCCACGCCAGTACGAACGGCATGCCGAGGATCAGCGGCTCAACGCGATTGACGAACGGAACGCCAAGCAGAATGCCGATGAACGGCAGCGCGGCGAGAATACGAAGCATCATGAGTGCGACTCCTCAAACCGGTGATTACGTCTGTTTTTGTGGTGTGAATCTCTTCTGAGGTCTCGTTGAACATGACTTGCCCTGCGACTGTATGCCGGTTGCGGCGCGTCCGTAAAGCTGTCAAAAAACTGTAGGCTTGGTGAAAGTTAGGTGGCCGTCAACGCGTTACCGCGATGCTGCAATGCGCCAGTGAAATGGCCCGTCCATCCGCGCTATACCGCTGCCGCCGCAAGGCATGCGATGATGCGCATGCCTCGGGAGCTACGCTGAAAAATCGATCGCGTAGCCCGTGCCCGACGCCCATTATTTATTGCAGCGCGATAGTCCGCGCGCGTTTTTCGAGGGATGCCGAACCATGGTGGCAAGTCTGATTTCCGACATTCTGTTTGGCTTTATCGGGCTTATCAGCATCATCAATCCGCTCGGTATTGCGTTCGTGTTCCTGGACCGGACGGCGTCGCTGACGACCGAAGAGCGCACCGAGCTTTCCAGAAAAATTGCGATCAACGTATTTTTCGTGCTGATGGTCGCGTTTTTTCTGGGCACGCCGACGCTGCATTTTTTCGGCATTTCGATGCAGGCGCTGCGGATCGGCGGTGGCCTGGCAGTAGCGGTGGCCGGCTGGAACATGTTGAATGCGCCGGATACCGCGCCGGCTGACACCCAGGTTCGGCGTGTCGATCCGGATAGCGCGATGTCGAAAGCATTCTTTCCATTCACGGTGCCGTTGACGACCGGGCCGGGTTCGATCGCGACGGCGATTGCGCTGAATGCGAACCGCACGCACAAGCTGTCGGAGTTTCTGCTGTCGAGCGTGGCTTCGATCGCCATTTCGATGATCGTCGCTTTCGTGGTGTATTGCACCTACAGCCGCGCGGTGATCTTCGCCAAGTATCTCGGTACCGATGGGACCAAGGTCGCGATGCGCGTGTCGTCGTTCCTGCTGTTGTGCATCGGCGTCCAGATTATTTTGACCGGCGTGTCGGAGTTTTTGATCCCTATTGCGCAAACGCCGCCGATGGTCAAATAGTGGGAACAGGTATTGCGGTGTGCGTGCCGCGTTTCAACAACATTGCGCTGAGTACCGAGAACACCGTCGACGGCAATTCGGCGAGGCGACTCACCACGACGTTGTGCGGATAGAACGATTCGACGGCATCGGTCAACACGCCGATGCCGACCAGTTCGATGCCGCGCTGACCGATCGCGTCGATGCGTCTGCGTAGATCGGTGCGCAGCACTTGCGGGTCGCCGTCGCCGGTGGCCGGGTAGCCGTCCGAGAACACGATGAGGATGCGGCGTGCGGCTTGGTGATCGGCGAGGCGGGTGGCGGCCCATGCAAGCGCTTCGCCGTCGGGATTCTCGTGACCGCAATCCAGATTCGCCAGACCGCTCGGATCAGCGCTGCCGAAGCGTTTGTAGATCTGCAGGTCGAGTCGCTCGACGAAGCGGTTGTAGCGGCTTAAATCGGCTCCTGCGGCCCGTTGCCGTTCGACAAGCCGCTTCATCGGCTCGCTTTCGACAGAACTGTAGCCAAGCACCTCGCAATCGAACGATAACTGCATCAGCGCATCGCACAGCGCGGCCGCGCAGAGTTGCGCGAGTTCGATCTTTTTGCCAGCCATCGACCCGCTCCGATCGATCAGCAAGGTGACCGCCACATCGCGCCCCTGAGTAGTCCGTTGCACACGAAACGGCGTGCGATAGCCGGGTGTCGTCGCGAGTTTTGCGAGGGCGGTTCGGTCGAGTTCGCCGCGCTCCTGCTCACGTTTCCAGCGCGTGCGTTCGTCCGCACTCAATGCGCGTTCGAGCTTGTCGCGCAGCGGTGCCGTCTGAGCGCGCGCGGCGGCGCGAATTGCGCGCCACGCGGCGCTGTCGCCTGCGCCGGTCTGGTCGGTGATGACGTCGAACTCCGTGGATAGCGGGATCGACAAACTGGGCCGGGCCGTGCGAGTGGATCGGGCGGGCGGGGTTCCGGGTTGGAGGTCGGATGACGCCGAAGCATCGGTGGGCGAGTGTCCCATGCCGACCGGCTGTGGTTGATCGCGATCCGTGCCGCTTTCGCGTTGCGATCTGGGCGACGCAGGCGATGCATCGCTAAATGGATCGTCTGGATTCAGCAGCGTTTCGATCGATTCCGCATCGATGTCTTCGTCGGCGTCTGCGGTGAATGCCATCGGATTGGCGTCGCCTGCCGACAACTGGCGAACCCGCGCAACGATCGCGTGGGCCGTGGCAATACTCTGCGCGGTGGACATGCTGTGCCGTGCGGCATCGATGCATTCCTGGGACGCATGCAAGGCCGCATCGAGCGAATGGCTTCCTTCGTTCGATTCCGCTGGCTCATGCCACAGCATGCGCTCGACGCGCCACAAGAACCGGTCGCGCCAGCGCAGCGTATTCCAGCGCGCATGCGTGTTCGCCGCTGCATGCGCGCGCAGCTTGCCGACGAACCAGCGCGCGCCCGGATATTCGTCGAGCAACGCTGCGCATACGCGGCGGTCTTCGACAATCTGCGCGAGACTGGCCGATACATCCTGCGGCAATGCGGCGATCGCATCGAGCGACGAATGTTTGGCGCGCGCTACCAGCAGATCGAGATAGCCCGTCAGCACATCCCGCGACACCGATTCACCGACGTCGTATTCCGGAATCACGATACGTCCACGTTCCACGCGCGGACCATCCGGACTGAAGACGACGCTCACACCATATTGGCCCGTCAGCACACGCGCAATCTTGCCGAGCGTGGATTCGAATTCGAATCCACGGGTATCGCGTGCGGCGTGACTTTGGGTATGCGTGCGTGAGTGCGCCATGATCGGGTGTCAATCGCGCTGGTCGTGTTGGTCTTGCGAGTCGTGGCCGTCGCCGACGTCCGGCAGCGCGATGTGATGACGCACGATGCCGCGAATCAGCGCTGCATCTTCCGGACTGACTTTAGCGTAGATCGCGGGACCGGCGGCGCGTTCGGGGTCGCCGGTGCGCAGCATCAAACCGGCCCAGTCGAGCAGTCGCCGTGTAGAGAATGCGCTGGAAAGATCTTCGCGTGCAAAGGCGGCGCGGCAGTCGGCGGCAATCGCTGCGAGCGTGTCTGCGAGTCCGCGGGTCATATGCGGTGCGAGCGTCTTCATCAGCACATCGGCTTCATCGGCAGGCGACAGATAGTCGAGCATATAGACGCGCCATCGATCCAGAAACGCCTCGTTCATCAGGTTTGCACCTTGATACAGATGACGAAACTGACTCATGGCGCCCACGGCATTCGCCGTGGCGAACAGCCTGAACGACGGATGCGGCGCGACGACTTCATTGCCTTTTTCTTTCAGCACCAGACGGCCGCGAGGTTCGAGGACCGCGGTGAGCGCCGCGAGAATCGACGGCTCGGCAAAGTCGATTTCGTCGACGATAAGCCACAAGCCTTCGCGCATCGCACTCGGCAAGACGCCGTCGACCCAGATCGTTTCGCCACCTTTGACGGTCCAGAAGCCGACAAAATCGCCAACCGTGGTCTGGCCGTTCATGTTCGAGCGCAGTACGCCATGCATGGAGCGCGCGGCAACCTGTTCGATCAGGCTGGTCTTTCCCGCGCCGGTGTGGCCGATCAGCATGACCCGCTGGTTTTCGACGATATCTTCGATGATATCGTCGAAGCGGTCGGAAAACAGATAGGCCGGGTTGATATCCGGGACGAGCGCATGACGCAGCCCGCAAGGAACGTCGATCTGACCGATGCGCACGGATTCGCGCGGTTCGCTCTCAGCGTCGCGATTGCCGTGGCTGTCGCGCGCTGGTATCCGGCGCGCGTTGCGCTCCAGTCTGGACGCGGCCATTGCCGCAGCGGCGCGCCGCAGCGCCGGCATGAACGCGGCGCGTTCGTCGCTGCCGGAAGTTTGCGTTGAATCCACCTCATCCGACACGAGTACAAAACCCTCGCGACGCCACTTTTTCAGCTTCGCGCGCAGGTTTTCTTCATCGACGACGAGATCCATATCGACCGGACCGGTGATTCCTTCCGATGCGTCGATCCCATGTTCGAGGCGCCATGTTTGCGGCCGGTCGGCGACACTGACTCGCCACCATTCGACGCGGCTGTCGGCGTCACGGCGGTAGACGCCGAGCAAGGTTTCTTCGATCGAGGTGGAAGCAGAAGGAGTCATGGTCAACGGATTGAAAGGCTGGCGCGTGTCCGATTCCGTATGGTATCGCGGCGCAGCATTGCCATGCGCGCCACGCATGCATAACCGATGCATGATTCATGCATGCATTCGCTGCGACCGACCGGTTGCCCGAGCCCTGGCGCGCCCGAAGCGCCATTTTTCCGGGAATGGTATTTTCGGATTCATGCGTGTCGAGACACCGCGCATGATACGAATGCGTCACGCAAATTCACCCGCGTATGAGTTACAGCCACGGTCGCGAAAATGAAACTACGTGAAAAACTGCTGTCCGCATTGCTGGTGGGCGGGCCCATGCTCAGCCTGATCGATAGTCCGTCTGCACAGGCGCAGTCGAGCGTCACGATGTATGGCCGCATCGATGGCGGCGTGGAGTATCTCAACCATATCGCCAATGCCGACGGTAGTTCATCGAGCCGCTGGCGAGGCGAAGGCGGCGACTGGGGTACCAGCATGTTCGGCCTGAAAGGCGTCGAAAATCTGGGCGGCGGCCTGACAACGATTTTCAACCTCGAAACCGCGTTCAACGTGATGGACGGCACGACCGGCGGTGGCAAGCTGTGGTCGCGCCGTGCGTACGTCGGACTGAAAAGCGACACGTGGGGCACGTTGCAGGCGGGGCGCAATCTGTTTATCGATAGCGACGGCGTCTGGGAATTCGATCCGTTCGTGCAACAGGCATTTTCTTCGGCATCGCTGGTGCGAGGCAGGAACTGGCAGCAGACCAGCAACAATATCGAGTATCACAGCCCCACCTTCGCGGGCTTCGATATTCAAGGGCAATACGCGTTCGGCAACCAGTCTCGCGGCTTCAACTACGGTCCCACCGACGATTTCGGCCGCTCGGACGGCATCATGCTGACCTATCATTCGCAGCTGTTCGATGTGCGCGGTATCTACGACGAACTGCGCGACAGTAATGGGCGATTCAGCAATATCTTCGTGAGTTCCCGCGAGTTCTTCGTCGGTGCAAACGTGCATTTCGACGCGATCAAGATCCAGGGTGCCTATACCCACTACGCCGCGCCCGACACACCCGCAGGTCTCGCGGACAGTGCCGACCATTACTGGCTCGGTGCAACCTATTCGGTGACGCCGAAATGGGCGGTGACGGCTGCAGGCTTTTACGTGAAAGTGGGCGATGGCGGCGGTGATGCATCGCACGATCCTTCCGGTCACGCGACGATGTACGCATTGGGCACGACGTACAATTTCTCGAAGCGCACCTTCCTTTACGGCACGGTCGCTTATGTGCGCAATAGCGGGCAGGCGAACTTCTCCGCAATGGCGACGCCGCGCGACGACTCGCCCAATACCAGTCCGCTGGCCGGTCAATCGCAAACGGGCGCCTATGTCGGGATGATGCATACGTTTTAAGCATGCATGCATGAGTCGCGCATGCCATGTGCGTTTCGGTCTCGCATGTCTATCGATGGATGAGTCCCCACAGCGGGTGGTGGCTTCATTGCCGCGCGCGGATCGAATCTGTATCGTTGTGAGTATGGCGCCGCGATGCCGCGCATTACTCCGGATCCCTGATGACACAAGCCGTTGATTCATCCCATGCCTCGTCCGAAAACGCTGGCGTTCAAGCTCCGATCCGCACGGATGTGCTGATCGTCGGCGCTGGGCCGGTGGGGCTGTTCGCCGCTTTCGAGGCGGGCGTGCTGGGGCTTTCGTGTCAGATCGTAGATGCATTGGGGCGCATCGGTGGGCAGTGCATCGAGTTATATCCCGACAAGCCCATCTACGATATTCCGGCCGTGCCGTCATGCACGGCGCGTGAACTGGTCGATCGTCTGATGGAGCAATGCAAGCCGTTCGACGTGCCGATCCATCTCGATCAGCGCGTCGATACGGTCGAACAACGTCAGGACGGACGCTGGACCGTGCGCACGGATCGAGGCATGACATTCGATGTGGCCGCAATCATGCTGGCCGCAGGCAACGGCGCATTCGCGCCGCAACGGCTCGTGCTGGACGATGCCGTGTCACTCGAAGGGCGGCACGTTCATTACAGCGTCAAGGAATTGGCCGCGTTCAACGGCAAAAACGTTGTGGTCGCGGGTGGTGGCGATTCGGCACTGGATTGGGCGCTGGCGTTACGCAAGGTCGCGAAGCGGGTCACGCTGGTGCATCGGCGCAATGGCTTTAGTGCGGTTGACTCCAGCGTGTCCGCGATGCGCGCGGCTGTCGAAGCTGGCGAGATGGATTTTATGATCGGCGCGGTGAATGCGATCGACGCGCCGGACGGCGTTCTCGACGCATTGGAAATCCGGCAGATTGGCGGCGCGATTCGACTCGAAGCGGATCATCTGGTCGTGTTGTTCGGACTGGTCGCCGATCTCGGGCCTATCGGTAAGTGGGACGTCGAGATCGTCGGCGGCAGGGTCGTAGTGGATACGTCCAACTACGAAAGTTCGCGGCCTGGCATTTTTGCGGTGGGTGATATCGCGACGTATCCGAACAAGCAGAAATTGATTCTGTCGGGCTTTCACGAGGCATCGCTTGCGTTGAGGAAGGCGTATGCGTACGCCTTCCCGGAAGTCAAACGCGTGCACGTGCATTCAAGCTACGACGCAAAGTTGGCGGAGAAAGTGAAGTCGCATCCGTGAGTACGACTTATCCGATGCATCAAACTGGATAGACCGTCACGCCGCCATCCACCCCGACGCGAACGCGTTCGCCGCGTAGCGGTGTTCTGTAGCCCGGCACACGCGCTCGCAAGATCGCTCGCTCGCCACCCATCATCCTGACGTCGACGCCCGCGTCTTGCCCCTGAAACACGACATCGTGGACGATGCCCTCCAGGAATCGTCCACCGACCGGCGCAATATCCCCTTCGCGTAACATCACGATCTGTTCGGGGCGGACCATCACGTCGACCGCGCCGTCATCGACCGGTGCCGCCAGCGTAAGCTCTCCCAACTCGCACTTCACGCGACCGCCCGCGACGATACCGCCCAGCATGACCGCTTCGCCGACAAACGAAGCCAGTTCACGCGTCACCGGACGCCGATACAAGGTCTCGGGCGTCGCCGTCTGGATCAGCTTGCCGTGCCAGAGTACGGCCACCTCGTGACCCATCGACAGCGCCTCGGATTGATCGTGCGTCACGAGCACGGCAGTCGCGCCGGTTGCACTCAAAGCAGCAGCGACCGCTTGCCGCGTCTCCAGTCGCAATGCCGCGTCGAGCGACGAAAAAGGCTCGTCGAGCATCACCAGTTCTGGCGATGGCGCCAATGCGCGCGCAAGCGCGACGCGCTGTTGCTGACCGCCCGACAATTGTTGCGGCGCGCGCGACGCGAACGCCGCAGGCAAGCCGACGAGTTCCAGTAATTCCGCCACGCGATGCCGCGCTTTTCGCTGCGCACGCGGCAAGCCGAAGACGATATTGTCCGCCACCGACAGATGCGGAAACAACGCGCCTTCTTGCGGTACATAACCAATCCGTCGCTGCTCGGCCGGTACGTGCAGCCCATCGGCGACGACGCGCCGTCCGCTCATCTCGACGGTACCGTCGTCGGCGCGCTCGAAGCCGCATAACACGCGAAGCAGCGTCGTTTTTCCGCTGCCGGATGGACCGAGCAGGGCGAGCAATGTGCCGCGTTCGACAGACAGATCGATGCCATGCAACACCGGGTGCCCGTCGAATGCTTTATGCAATCCGCTGATAAGTAATTCGCTCATGAAGATCCAGTGACGATGAAATCAGCCGCGTTCGCCGAGCAACGCGGAACGGCCGAGCAGGACGAACAGCAGTCCGGACGCGCACAGTGAAATGCCCGTCAGCAACGCGGCATACGGCGCGGCGGCCGCAAATGCCATCGTCGATGTGTCGGCCCAGACTTGCGTGGCCAGCGTGCGTGTGTCGATTGGCGATAGCAGCAGCGTCGCGTTCAACTCGGTCACCACGGAGATAAACACCATCGCTGCCGCGGCGCCGAGTCCAGGACCCGCAAGCGGCAACATCACACGGCCCAAGGTTTGCCACCAGTTAAGGCCTAATGCACGCGCGGTTTCTTCGAGGCGCGGTTGGGCCTGCATCAACGCGGCGCGCACGCTGACGAGCGCAAGCGGCAGAAAGAGGATTGCATACGCGACCACCAGTAACGTGGCGCTTTGATACAGCGGTTGCAATGCGCGGACTGCGAGCGTGACGATGGCAAGCGCAATCACGAGTCCGGGCACGCCTTGCGCAAGAAACACCGTGCGTTCAAGCAGCGTTGGGATGATTCCAGGAAATCGGACGAGCAGGAAGGCCAGCGGGACCACGAGCAAGGTCGTGAATATCGCCGCGGCGAGACCGAATCCAACGGACGACACCGTTGCGTTGAAGAGCAATTCCGGCGAGACATCGGCGGGTGTAACGGCTGCGGCGCCTGGTTGCGTCAACCAGTATCCGATCATCCCAAGCGGCACGCCGAGCGTGCCGATCGTCAATGCAACGAAGCCGGCGACCACGATCCACTTCCATGCGCCCAGCTCATAACGCAATACGGGGCGTCGAGTACCACGATCGACGCGCTCGTATCGCGCGGTTCCGCGCACGCGAAACTCCGCTGCAAGCACGACGAGGCATAGCATGATCAAAACGCATGCGAACAGCGATGCGCCGCCGCCGTCGAAACTGGTGCGATATTCCGCATAAATCTGCGTGGTGAACGTGCGAAAACGCAGTAGTTGAAATGCGCCGAATTCGGACAGTACGCCGAGTGCGACCAGCATCATGGCGCCGAGCAGCGCAGGGCGCAATTGCGGCAAGATCACGCGCGTGAAGATGGCCCACCGTCCGCAACCGAGCGAACGTGCGCTTTCTTCCAGCGCCGGGTCCATGCCGCGCAACGCGGCGGCAACCGGCAAATAGACCAAGGGAAAGTAGGCGGTCGTGATCACGAGCAATGCGCCCGCGAAGTCCTGCAAGTCGAGACTCAACGACACCCATGCATAACTGGTGATGAAGGCGGGCATCGCGAGTGGTGCGGCGCATGTCACGGCCCAGATGCGACGTCCGGGTAGATGCGTGCGTTCGACGAACCATGCGACCGCCGTGCCGAGTAACGCCGCGGTTAGCGTCGCCGACACGGTGATCGTCAGCGTATTGACGAGCAGTTCGCCCACTAACGGTCGCACGATCAATTCGATCGCGTCCTGCACACCGAAGTTCGCGGCGCGCCAGAACGTCAGTGCAATGGGTAGCAACACGAGCAACGCGCTGAGTGACGCCGCGATAAAAAGTCCGCGCGGCGCACGCCGTGAACCGGCGCGCGCCGCAGATGACGCGATGTTCGGGAGCGGTGCAAGCGACGCGAGCGGAGCCGTGACCGCTGCCGTCAATGCAGCGGTTGCCGCCGTCGCCGTTGCCGTTGCCGTTGCCGGGACAGTAAGCGTGGGCGATGGCTCGCCGTTGGGTGGCGAGGCCTGCATCACGACTCCGCTGTCGGCTCCGGCATCGGCCATTTACAGCAGTCCGGCCTGACGCAACAACTTGCCGGCCTGGCTATCGTCGCCGAGTTGTTCGAGCGTGAGTGCGGGTGGACTCAGCTCGGCGAACGGCTTCAATACAGGGTCCGGTGCAACACCGTTATGCAGCGGATACTCGTAGCTGACATGGCCGGTTGCCATCAGCGTTTGCGCGCGCTCGCTGACGAGGTATGCGAGGAATTTCTGTGCGCCGTCGGTGTTGTGCGCGGACTTCATCACCGCAGCACCCGACACGTTGACGAGTGCACCCGGATCGCCGTGATCGAAGTGATAGATCGCGCTGCGTGTCGACTTGTCGCCGAGTTCCGCGTGCAGACGAGCCCAGTAGTAGTTGTTGATCAGGCCGGTCGCGACACCGCCGCGATTGACGGCGGCTACGACGCCTTCGTCGTCGTCGAAAATCTGCGCGTTTGCCTTCAGACCCTTGAGCCACGCGACGGTTTGCGCTTCGCCCTTCATGGCGAGAACTGCGCTGACTAGCGGCAGGAAGTCGCCGTCGCTCGGTGCAATGCCGACCTTTCCTTTCCATTCCGGTTTCGCGAGATCGAACAACGATTGCGGCAACTGCGATGCCTGCACTTTCGACGTGTTGTACGCGAGCACGTTTTCACGTGCAGTGACACCGACCCAATCGCCTTGCGGGGAGTTGTAGCGGCTTGGGATCGTCGCGAGCGTCGCGGTGTCGACCTTGCTCAGCAGGCCTTTTTCCTGAAGCAGCATCAACTCGGGCGAGTTCTCGGTGAAGTACACGTCAGCCGGCGTCGATGTGCCTTCGGCAACGAGTTGCGCAGCCATCGCAGGACCTTCGCCACTGCGGATTCTCACGGCGATGCCGGTTTGTTTCTCGAAGTCTTTAGCGAGCGAATTGACGACCTGCTCGTGCTGCGCGCTGTACAACGTGATCGATGCAGCGTTCGCGGCCAGCGGCGCGAGCACGAATGCGGCCGCGCCGCTGAGCGCGCGCAGGCGCATGCCGAACGAAGAATGTGCCATGTTTTTATAGTTCCTTGCCAATGGAGTGGTCTGGTTTTAATGCGGTTCGCTTGCGCCTACGTTTCGAATAGCCCTGCACCGATGTACGATCCGCGCTGAGCGCCGGGTGGACATGCGAACACGGCGCTGCCTATATGCGTCGTGAACTGGTTCATCATGTCGAACTTCGACAGCTTCTCGTTGATCGGAATGAAGCCAGTGCGCGGATCGCCTTGATGCGCGATAAAGATCAGTCCCGCGTCGTATTCCGTTTCCTGACGCCACGGCGGCCAGCGTTCGATATAGAAGTTCGTACCGTCGTTGTACGAATACGAGCGTCGCAGAATCTGCGCACCGTTGTTGCTCGCCTGATTCGACAGCCTCACATGCGAGTTATCCGGTATCACCGGATTGCCGTCCTTATCGGCCGCATCGAGATCCACCGGATCGAACTCGTTCTTCTTGCCGATCGGCGCGCCGCTGTACTTGTGCCGCCCGAATACCTGCTCCTGGAAGTCCATCTCGGTGTTGTCCCAGTGTTCGAGCGTGATGCGGATTCGTCGCACGACGGTATAAGTGCCGCCGTTCATCCACGGCGCATCGCTGCTGTTCGCCCAGACGAACTGATTCATCAACTGTGGTTTCTGGATCGACGGATTGTTCGTGCCGTCCTTGAAGCCCATCAGATTGCGCGGTGTCTGGTTGCGCGCACCGGACAGAAAGCCAGCCTGTCCCCAGCGCATCGCGACGATGCCGTAACCCATGCGCGACAACTGACGTACCGCATGAAATGCCACTTGCGGATCGTTCGCGCAGGCCTGGATGAACAGATCGCCGCCTGTTTTTGCAGCGATCAGTTGATCGCCGTTGAAGCGCGGCAGATCGACCAGTGCGGCCGGACGATGTTGCCCAATCCCGTAACGGTCCTTGCCTTCATGCGAAAACAGGCCGGGACCGAAACCGAATGTGATGGTCAGGCCCGACGTGCCGAGGCCGAGTGCGTCGCCGGAGTCGGGGGCGGGTTTGTCGACCGGACCGTCCAGTGAACCGGCCGGCTGACCTTGCGTCAGTCGCGCGGCGGCATCGGTCCATGCGCGCAGCAGTCCGATCACGTCGTCGCGTTTGTCGGTGTTCAGATCGAGCGCAGCGACGTACGTATGGCTTTGCTGCGCGGTGACGATACCGGCCTGGTGCGTGCCGAAGAATGGCTCGACGGCGAGCTGCGGATCGTCCGCATGCGTGGGCGTGCGGGCGAGCGCGTTCTGCGCTACGCCTGTCGTCGCGAGTCCGGCGACGGCTGCGCCACCGGCTTTGAGAAATCCGCGCCGTGATGGCCGCGCGGGTGGCTTTTGATCGTCTGACATGATTTCCTGCCTCATTGCTTCAAGCATGGCATGCATGCGCGGTGCGCATGCATGCGTGCAGCGCATGCGTGACGGATGCAGCGCTATTTTGCGAGCACCAGCGCGTTGACATCGTCTTGTACGAAGTAAAACCCGTCGCCGGCGGGCGTCATCACGATGCCGAACAGATCGCCGTTACCCGGCGGGGATTGTGCCTTGTCGGTATCGATCCAACGTGCGTACAGCTGTTTGCCCGCGACGGGATCGACTTCCACCACCTGGCCGTTCAATGCGTTGGTCACGAGCAGATGGCCGTTCGGCGCCGTGGCCAATGCCAGCGGACGATGCAGCAGGCCGTCGGCCGTGACCTGACGACCGACGCCCGCGCTGGTGTCGCGCGTCATTGGATCATCGATTTCATTGATGCGATTGCCGATTGCGTCGGACACGTACAGCAGTTTCTGATCGGGTGACAGCGCGAGTCCGGTCGGTCCGACGAGGAACACGCCGCGATCGGCCTGCGCGCCGAAGTTGCTGCCCACCACGGTCTCTTTCTTCACGACCGGCGGTTTCCCTTCGGGAATGTCGAGGTCGAGGCGCAACACGGTGGCCTGCTTGAACACCGGCGAATTCTCGGTCGCGGCACCGACGCCGAAGCCTGCATTGCTGACGAAAAGCGTCGCACTGGTGCCGTTGTCGACGACCGCCATGTTGCCCCACGGATCGTTGATATTCGGGCTGACGATAGTCGATGCGACCTTGCCGTTGCTATCGAGCACGATCAGGCAACCCGCGCCCTTGGTGCCGGTCGTGCCGTCGTTGCTCGGCGTGCTGCCGACGATCACCCAACCCGATTTCAGCATCGTCATCGCGGTGGACAGTCCGATTCCACCGGGGCATTCCTTCAGATCGCGCGGGATCGTCGCGAACACGGTCATCTGTTTCGTGTCCGGGTGATAGTTGACGATGGTGCTGCCCGTGCCCTGCATGTTGGTCGAGTTGTTGAAGTTGTCGATCAACACGTCGCCGGCTTTCACGCTACCCGCCGACACAGGCGCTACCACGAGTGCATACGGATTCTGGTCGCCGTTGTCGGGGACGGTATTGATCAGCGTGGTATTGCGATGCAGCGTTTCCAGGAAGCCTTGCGGCTCGGCATGCGCGACGCCGGCGGACAGCAACGCGGCTGCGCCGACGGTCGCGGCAAACGCCGCGCGCACGCTGCGCACGGTCCATGCAAGGCGCGCGGCGCGAGGCGGATAAGTGCGGTTGAGGTCGTTCATCATGGGATTCGATTGGTCTGTTGAGCGTTCGGACGCGCGGCAGTGAGCGTCGGCATGCATCGTTGGGATCAGAACGTGATGTTGGTTCGCACGCCGATCACGAACGTATTGCGCAGTGCTTTCGTCGGATCGTTCGGATTCTGGCCGGCACCTGCATTGAACGTGTATTGCGCGTCCGCCTGCAAGACCCACCACGGTGTGACCTGATATTGATAGGTCGCTTCGAGCGCGGTTTCACTGCCGCGCGGTACGAAGCCGGAATCGATATCGAATTCGCGCGCCTGCGGACTGATCTTGATGTATGTGAGCGCGAGCCCGACGCTGTCGTCGTCGCGGCCCTTGAACGGCGCTTTCATCACGACGCCGAGGTTCGCTGCAAGGCTCACCAGATTGCGGTCGTTCGGCGCGCCCATCACGCGCGCGAATATACCGATGCTACGTGCTTCGTCGGGGTCCGGCCGCCACACCATCTGATCGGCGACGGCATAGATGCTGTAGTCGCCATGATGGTTGAGCGGCGTGCCGCCGGTCGCGCCGAGTAGTTGACCGGTATTGTCGAAACGCTGGTCGGCAAAGCTGCCGTTGTTGTACCAGATACCGATCTTGTACGTCCCCGGCAAACCGGTTTTGGCCATACCGACCATTTCGCCTTCGGCAGGCTGGTTGATCGCGTACTGCAACTCGCCGATAAACATCGTGCCGTTGTGCAGATTGAAGTTGGTGCCGTGCAGATTGTCCGGATTGTTGCCGGTCGGATCGCCGTCGAACACGCCGGCCAATGCCGTCAACGAAGGCGTGATCTGGCCGCGCACGCGCACGCCGAGTGCGGATAACGGATACGCCGGACCACCCGACGGCATGTCGTATGAAGGCAGTGCCGGCCAGCCAAACATCGTGTTGACGAACAGCGCGGAGTACTGGCTCGTGATGAATTCCTGGTCGATACTTTGCTGACCGATCTTCACGTCGACGCGCTTGTCGAGGAACGACTGCTGATACCACAACTCCCACAGGCGAGTCGTCGCATCCGTTTCGATACCGCTCGCGGTATTCAACGTGCCGAGCTTGTCGCTACTCAGATTGCGGCCGTGAATATTCAGGCCGCTGACGTTGAACAGACCGCCGGGTAAACCGAACGCTTTTTGCGTATCCAGTTGAACGGTGGCGGTGGTCAGGCCGTCGTATGCGGCGCCTGTATCGAGGCCGCCGCGCAGGTTGCCGAGCAGTTCGCTGGTTTCGGTCAACGCAAACGAAATGCCGTATTTTCCGAGCCATGGGCGCAATCCGCCGATGTCGCCGAGCAGTGTCTCGCGTGTCCAGACGCCTGTCCATTGACCGGTTTGAGCGGCCTGAATGTTCAGGTCTGCTTCAGGTGCTTCGGGTGTGGCATCCGGGTTCGCTTCTGCGAATGCGGTGCCGCCCGTGAGCGATGCACACGCAAAAGCCGTGCAGGCAAGTGCGCGACGTATCGACGTGAGTCGCACGCGTTGAAGGGCGTGTGCAGGGTCGCGAAGCGAGCCGACGCGAGCCGTTGGCGAGGGAGCGGGTCCGGTGGACAGGGTGGCCTTCATCGAAATCCTTATTGGTGTTGTATCGACGGACCGGACATGTCATGCGGCTGGTTGCGGTTCTGCGCCGACATGCCCGACACCTTGCAAGGAAACATTGCTGGGTTCGCGACGCCCAGCGGCAAAGTGAGTAAATCGTACGCACGCTAATTCGCACGGTCAACAATAATGAGAATGGTTCTCAACAATATTACCCAAATGTAAGTCTGAAGATTTGTGGACTGCTATTAATCGATATGAAGGTGTAAACCAATAAAAAGCAGCTGTATCGGAAACGTAATGCTGAGTTGTTTTAGTGGGCTCAATAACTTCGCGCAGTTCGTATGCGTCCGGATAGAACGCTCATACAAATGTCGTGTCGAACGCGCAGAATCGATCGTGATTCACGAAGCACCCCGAAGTGTTATCAGGAGATAGACGTATGAAACATCGCAATATTTTTCTTTCGCTAGCGGCTGGAGCGGCGATGACCGTCGCTGGTGCGGCGCATGCACAGCTCAATCTCAAGCAATTGGGTATTGGGGGAAACAGCGGCTCGGATAACGCGGCGACGAGTGGTATGGCGGGTGGCGCGGCAACATCCGGTGGTATGTCGCAACTGCTGCAGAACTACGTGGGCGCGAATCAGCAGGTGTTGAGCGGGCAGTCGAGCCTTGCGTCGGCGATGGGTTTGTCGAGTGCCGCGGGCAAGGCGCAACAGGCGTCGAGTCTGTTGAGCGGGGGCACACCGTCGGTGAGCCAGCTGACGCAGGTGGGCAACACGCAGCAGTCTTTGTCGAGCACGCTGACGCAGGCGTTTTCGAAGAACAGTGCGTCGTCGGCGCCGGTTAACAAGGAAGCGTTTTCGAGTGGTCTCGCTTCGTTGGGCCAAGGCGTCAGCCAGTATGCAAGTCTGAAGTCCAGCCTGGGCGGTGCGAGTCAGATGAGCGCCGGCTCATTGCTCCAATCCGGTATGAATCCGTCCACGGCGCAATCGGCATCGTATATCGCGAAGACTGCGCCGGGTCAGTTGCAATCGCTGACTTCGGTGTTGGGTCAGGCCGTGCAGTTTGCATCGAGTCACGGCATCAGCGTGCCGTCTATCGCGACCTCCGCGCTGGGCGCGGCGCAATGATGCGACATCATCGCGCTTGACGAAATATGCGTTGAAACAGGGCCTATCGCGCGATGGGCGATGAATGGCCGCTTGCGTTCGTCGTCCTCGCCGTCCGCTGTCTTCGCTGCGCTCTGCCGGGCGCGCGCAGGGTGGTGAAAGCCCCGGTTAGTCTGGATGGTTGTTCGTGCGTTGCCGACACGTTATGATCGCCGCCGTCCGGCGACGTATCTGACGTCGCTTTCCACCGGAATCCTCCATGTCAGCCACTCTCGATCTCGACCGCTATTTTTCACGCATCGGCTATCACGGGCCACGTGCCGCGACACTAGAGGTATTGCGCGAAATTCATGCGCTACATCCGCTCGCCATTCCGTTCGAGAACCTTGCCGCACTGACGGGGCGCCGTGTCGCACTCGATCTGCCGTCCGTCGTGGAGAAACTCATCGAAGGCGGGCGTGGCGGTTATTGCTTCGAGCAGAACCGTCTGTTTGCGCATGCGTTGATGCAACTCGGTTTCAATGTGACGCCGATGCTCGCGCGCGTGTTGTGGGGGCAAGCGCCCGATGCAATCATGCCGCTGACGCATATGATGTTGCGCGTCGATATCGACGACGAAGCGTGGATTGCCGACGTTGGTTTCGGCGGCGTGACCTTGACCGAGCCGCTACGGTTGCAGACGGGTACGCCGCAACAGACGCGCCTCGAAGCGTTCCGGCTTGCGGATGCGTCGCGCGGCGCGTTCGATCTCGAAGTGCAGTCGGGCGACGTATGGACCAAGGTGTATCGATTCGAACTCGCCCGCGCCGAATGGGTCGATTACGAGGTCGCCAACTGGTTCACGTCGGCCGAGCCCGACTCGCTGTTCGTGAACCACTTGCTCGCCTGCCGCGTGCTTCCGGAAGGGCGACTCGCGTTGTTCGATACAGCGATGACGCGACGCGGTTCACGCGGCGAGCTCGTCGCCGAATGGCAACTTGAGAACGCGGATGCGTTGTCCGCCTGCCTGCGTGAAGAATTCGGTTTGACGCTCGACGGCATCGATATGGATGCGGTATTTTCCCGCGTCGCCAACACGCGCTAAACGCGTTTTCGTTTTAGTCTCGCACGCGCCGTTTCGTCCTGGGACGGCGCCATCTTCTGTCGGCATCACAACGCGCTTCATCGCGCGCGTTTCATACCAGGCCGGCGCACTCGCTGCGTCGATCGCCATTCCCGTTTTATCCCGCCGCTACGTTTCACGCCCCAACTCCGCGCATCGCATGCACCGCGCGATGACATGTCTAGACATAATGCACCGGCTTTGCGCGTCCGTTTTTGAGTCGGAATTGGTGTATTTCTCATCGTTTGTACAGCGAAATGGACGTCAAACGTCAGGGCTTACCCGAGTATGTCTCCACTTTTTCTAGAATCCGCTTGCTCGACATTTTTTGCTCATGCAGACTTGTCTATACAAATTCACGGGCTAGGAATAGCCCAACCGGTTGAGAACTTCCCTGAATCAAAGGAGTGTCGACGTGAAGGTAAAGCGCACCAGTTTGGCAAAGGCAGTGATCGGCGCCGTGTTCGGCGCGGCGGTGGTTTTCGCGGCGCCCGCGCAGGCAAAGGACTGGAAGACGGTCACGATCGCGCTGGAAGGCGGCTACGCGCCGTGGAACCTGACCTTGCCGGGCGGCAAACTGGGCGGCTTCGAACCGGAGCTCGTCGCGAACCTGTGCGCGCGTATCCAGCTTCAGTGCAACCTCGTCGCGCAAGACTGGGACGGCATGATTCCGGGCCTTCAGGCAGGCAAATTCGACGTGCTGATGGATGCCATTTCCATCACGCCGGAACGCGAAAAGATCATCGCATTTTCCAAACCGTATGCCGCCACACCGGCGTCGTTCGCGGTGTCCGATCCGAAGGTACTTGCCAAGGCGTCGCCCGCATCCGGTGTCGTCAAACTGACCGGCGATCCGAAGACCGACAAGCCTACCGTCGATGCGTTGCGAAAGGATCTGAAGGGTAAGACGATCGGTATTCAATCGGGCACGGTCTACACGAAATTCATCAACGACGGCTTCAAGGACATCGCGACGATTCGCGTCTACAAGACGTCGCAGGAACGCGATCTGGACGTGTCCAACGGCCGCATCGACGCATCGTTCGACGACGTCACCTATTACGCAGCGAATGCCGACAAGAAAGACGGCGCGCTGGTCGTAGCCGGCCCGAAGATCGGCGGCCCGATCTGGGGTCCGGGCGAGGGCCTCGCATTCCGCAAGCAGGACGCCGACCTCAAGGCAAAGTTCGATACGGCGATCACTGCCGCGATGGCAGACGGCACCGTCAAGAAGCTGTCGATGAAATGGTTCAAGACCGACGTCACGCCATAACGTCACCACTGGAAACGACGGCGTGAATGCAGGCCGGTAACGGCAAGCCACTTCATACGGATTCCGTAGTGATGAATTGAGCGGTGTGAAGCAGGCGGCGTACTGGATCTGTACGCCGCGTTTTTCCGGTTGTACAGGTGGGTCGCATCAGGAGACGGTGATGACGTTGATCGGAATGCTCGGATTTGGACCGGACGGCTGGGGCGGCGTATTGCTGCTCGCGGCATTGATGACGGTCGCGTTGACGCTCGCGGCGCTCGCGGTCGGGGCCGTGTTCGGCGCGGTGATCGCAACGGCCAAGCTGTCGCGTTTCCGTAGCGCGCGCATTGTCGGCGATCTCTACACGACAGTATTTCGCGGTGTGCCTGAACTGCTCGTGATCTACCTTTTCTATTTCGGTGGTTCGACGCTGGTGACGACGGTCGGTCAGTGGTTCGGGGCGGAAGGCTTCGTCGGTGTGCCGCCATTCGTGATCGGCGCGCTGGCGGTCGGGATGATCTCCGGCGCGTATCAGGCCGAGGTGTATCGCGCGGCCGTTCTTGCCGTGTCACGTGGCGAGCTCGAAGCCGCGCGCGCGATCGGCATGCCCACGCTGACGATGGCGCGTCGCATCCTGATCCCGCAAGTGCTGCGGTTTGCACTGCCGGGCATCGGCAATGTGTGGCAACTCAGCCTCAAGGATTCCGCGCTGATCTCTGTGACGGGTCTCGCGGAATTGCTGCGCACCAGTCAGATTGCAGCCGGTTCGACGCACCAGTACTTCACGTTCTTCGTCGCGGGTGGCGCGTTGTACCTGTTGATGACGGGCATCTCGAACCGCATCTTCAATCGCGCCGAAGCGCGTGTGGGCCGATCCTTCAAGCGCAACTTCGCGCGCAACTGACGAGGTACGCTCACCATGCATATCGACTTCGACTTTCTGCTCGATACGTTGCGCCAGTTGTTCGGCGCCGTTCCGACTACACTCGGTCTGTTCTTTTGCTCGCTGGTGCTCGGTGGCTTGCTGTCGCTCGTGATCGTTACGATGCGCGTCTCGTCGCACTGGTTGCCTAACCGTTTTGCGCGCGCTTATATCCTCGTTTTTCGTGGTTCGCCGCTGCTGATCCAGATG
Source organism: Paraburkholderia sp. (assembly GCF_028283785.1). Lineage (GTDB taxonomy): Bacteria > Pseudomonadota > Gammaproteobacteria > Burkholderiales > Burkholderiaceae > Paraburkholderia. The sequence goes on from NZ_JAPWKB010000013.1 coordinate 200,481, forward strand.
TTCCTCGTCTATTACGGCATGGGTCAGTTCGGCGTGATCCGTCATAGCTTCCTGTGGCCTGTGTTGCGCGAGCCGTATATGTGCGCGGTACTTTCGCTCGCGCTATGCACGGCCGGATACACCGCGGAAATACTGCGTGGTGGCCTGATGGCGGTGCCGGTCGGACAGATCGAAGCCGGCTATTCGATCGGCCTGTCGGGCTTCGCATTACTGCGTCGCGTGATCGGTCCGATTGCGTTGCGCCAATGTTTGCCGGCGTATTCGACTGAAGCGGTGTTGCTGGTGAAATCCACCGCACTCGCCAGTCTCGTGACCGTGTGGGAAGTCACGGGCGTCGCGCAGCAGATCATTCAGCAGACATACCGCACGACCGAAGTGTTTATCTGCGCGGCGCTGATTTATCTGTTGCTGAACTTCGTGATCGTGCGTGCGCTTGGCATGCTTGAAAAGCGCCTGTCGCGCCACCTGCGCGCCGCGCCGCAAACGTCGGCGGCCCGTACCGTATCCGCAACTACCGAAGCCCGTCGCGCCGCTCCCTGAACGGCCCCATTCCGGAGATTCTCATGAACGCAACGATGAACGCAGCGGCGCCCGTCGCCTTGTCGGTCAGGAACATTCACAAGTCGTTCGGCGAGCATCATGTGCTGAAAGGCATTTCGCTCGACGCGCATCAAGGGGACGTGATTTCGATCCTCGGTGCGAGCGGTTCCGGTAAGAGCACGTTTTTGCGCTGTCTGAACCTGCTCGAGACACCGGACGACGGCTCGGTGTCGCTCGAAGGTGAAGCGTTGAAAATGAAGCGTCGCGGTGACGGCAAGCTGCAACCGAGCGATCGTCGCCAGGTCGACCGGATCCGCTCGCAACTCGGCATGGTGTTTCAGAACTTCAATCTCTGGTCGCACATGACGGTGCTGGAGAACCTGATCGAAGGACCGATGCGCGTGCAAAAGCGCAGTCGCGCGGAGTCCGTCGAAGAGGCAGAAGCTTTGCTGGCGAAAGTGGGTCTCGTGGAAAAGCGTGGCCACTATCCGGCGCATCTTTCCGGCGGCCAGCAACAGCGTGTGGCGATTGCGCGCGCGCTCGCAATGCATCCGAAGGTGATGTTGTTCGACGAACCCACGTCGGCGCTCGATCCCGAACTGGTTGGTGAGGTGTTGCGCGTGATGCGTTCGCTTGCAGAGGAAGGGCGCACGATGCTGGTAGTCACGCATGAAATGGGTTTTGCGCGTCACGTGTCGAATCGCGTGATGTTTTTGCATCAGGGTCAGGTCGAAGCCGACGGCACGCCAGACGAAGTGTTCAACCACAGCAAATCCGAGCGCTTCACGCAATTCGTGTTCAGCCATCATTCGCGGACGGCGAACTGAGCGTGAGCGTTCTGCGTAAAAGCGCCTGAAATACCGACGTATCAACCCAGCACTATCGAGCGTTGTCATGGCCGTGATCCGTACCGATCGTCCCCTTGTGTGGTCCCAGCTTGCGGCCGTAGCCGCAGGTGAATTGCTTCAGCTTTCGACGGCCGCGCGCGCCAATATCGTCGCGGCGCGCGTGCTGGTCGAGCAGATCGTCGCGCGCGGCATCCGTGCGTATGGCGTGAATACCGGCGTGGGTGCGTTGTGCGATGTCGTCGTGTCGCCGTCCGAACAGCGGACCTTGTCGCGCAACATTTTGATGAGTCACGCGGTCGGTGTGGGCGCGCCGTTGAGTGCGACCGAAACGCGCGCGATCATCGCTGCGGCCGTCAACAATTTTGCGCATGGACATTCGGGCGTGCGACTCGACGTGGTCGAACGGCTCGTCGCGTTGCTCGATGCAAGCTGCCTGCCTGAGGTGCCGGCGTTTGGATCGGTCGGCTATCTGAGCCACATGGCCCACATTGCGCTGGTGTGCATTGGCGAGGGGCATGCGTATCTGAACGGTGAACGCGTGCGCGGCCGTGATGCGTTGCAGCGGCTCGGACTCGAACCGCTGGTGCTCGAAGCGAAAGAAGGATTGAGTCTGATCAACGGCACGCCTTGCGTGACCGGGCTCGCTGCGCTTGCGCTCGCGCGTGCAGAACGTCTGCTCGACTGGACCGATCTCGTCGCCGCCATGAGCTTCGAAAATTTGCGCGGACAAATGGCGGCGTTCGATGCGGAATCGCTCGCGTTGCGCGTGTCGCCGGGTTTGAATGTCGTTGGCGAACGGATGCGTTTGGCCCTTTCCGATAGCGGTATTCTTGCTGCGGTGGTCGGTCATCGCACGCAGGATCCGTTGAGCATGCGGACCATTCCGCACGTGCATGGCGCTGCGCGCGACGTGCTCGCGGCCACGGTGGTAGTGGTAGATCGTGAGCTTGCGTCGATCACCGACAACCCGATCGTTGCGGGCACACCCGACGCGCCTCGCGTATTTTCGCAGGCGCATGCGGTGGGCGCATCGATTGCGCTCGCGATGGACAGCCTCGCAACCGCGATCGCTCAGGTCGCCGCAATGGCCGAACGGCGACTCGATCGTCTCGTGAATCCGCTCGTGAGCGGCTTGCCTGCGTTTCTCGCGGAGCCCGGCGGCACGAACTCCGGCTTTATGATCGCGCAATACACGGCCGCGTCGCTGGTCGCACAGAACCGGCGCCTTGCAGCACCCGCGAGTCTCGATGGCGGCATCACGTCCGGCTTGCAGGAAGATCATCTGTGCCATGCAACGCCTGCGGCATTGAAAGCGCTGGAGATCATCGAAAACGGCGGACGAATCGTTGCGATCGAATTGCTCGCTGCCGCACAGGCTTACGATTTGCAGAGCATCGATGCGCCGCGCGCGCCGCACACAGATGCATTGTGGCGTCGCGTGCGCAATGTCGTTCCGACTTACCGCGACGACCGGCCGCTCGCCGACGATATGGCGATAGCCTTCACGATGATCGCGGGCGATATGCCGCCGCCTTTACCGAAGCCCGGTAACATGCGGCCCGCCGCAACGTTGGACCTCGAACTCGACACCGCGTTGATCCGCGCGAATGCTTCCGCCAACGATGGCGCGCGCCTCGTCGCAGCGTGTTGACGCACGAGTCACGGCTCGAATCACATCACACCGACACAACAGACACTAACCCATGGCAGGCTTTTCAAGCGCTATCCAGTGAGGTTGCCGTAACCATGACGATGAACATGCACACTGACGCATTGCGCGAGCGCGCTGCCGGGGATTCGGCCAATACCGCATTCGATCATGCCGCCGCCGTCCCCACACGCGCGATGCCCGCATACGAGCAGATCAAGCGTTACGTGCTAAAGCGCATCGCACAAGGCGACTGGAAGCCGGGCGGATTGATTCCATCCGAAGCCGAACTCGTCAAAGAGTTTGGCGTCGCACGGATGACTGTGTCGCGCGCGTTGCGGGAGTTGACGTCGGAGCGTGTGTTGACGCGCGTGCAGGGGTCGGGCACGTTCGTCGCACCGCAGCGCTACGAATCCACCGTGCTGGAGATCCGCAATATTGCCGACGAAATCGCAGCACGCGGTCACCGGCATTCGGCGCGCGTGTTGACGCTCGAAACCAGCGACGATCCGCAGGCGCTCGACATGCTGCAACTGTCGTCGGGACCGGTATTCCACTCGCGTATCGTGCACAGCGAAGAGGGTGAACCGATTCAATACGAAGATCGGTATGCGAACCCGGCGGTGTTTCCCGAGTATTTGCAGCAGGACTTCACGGTGGAGACACCGAATCACTATATGGTGCGGCTCGCGCCGATCCAGCGCGCGGAGTTTCGTATCTATGCGCAAAAGCCCGATGCGCATGTGCGCCGTCATCTTGAGATGGAGATCGGCGAGCCGTGTTTGCTGTTGTGGCGGCGCACGTTTGTCGGTGCTTCGGTGGCGACGTCGGTGCAGTTGTGGCATCCGGCATCGCGTTTTCACCTGGCCGGGAATGTCTGATATGACGTGCGCGCATGCATGAACGCAGCGCATGGTGGATGCATGCGCGCACCGCATGCATGCGTTTTCGTCATCCCTGGCGTTGGGAGACGTCGGGCGTAAAGCGGCAACCGAGCCGATAACGCGAACCCGGATGCACGAAGCGCGCAAAAGTTACGGCGACGCCGCTGCTCCACGTGCGACGCACCAGCGTCAGACACGGCTCTTCATCGCTGATTTCGAGTAAACCGGCTTCCGCGTGGGTCGGCAAACCGGCGTCGACGACATGTTCGACATCGTGTGCAGGCACGGTCGCGAACAGATATTCCGACGGGCGTTGCGCCGCAAAATCCTGCTGCAAGAAATCCGGTGCGATTGCGGGATTCACATAGCGGTCTTCGAGTTGCACGGGTTGACCATTCTCGCGATGCACGCAGATCACATGAAACACCGATGCGCCCGGAGCAAGTCCAAGCGCATTCGATACGCCGAGCGGTGCGGTCTCCCGCTGCAATAGCAGCGTGTCGTAACGGTATTCATGTCCACGTGAACGGATTTCATCGCCGATATGCGCGATCATCAGCAGCGTAGATTGGGGTTTTGCTTGCGCGACGAAAGTACCCACGCCCGATACGCGTGTGACGACACCCTCGTCGGCCAGTTCGCGTAACGCGCGATTGACCGTCATCCGCGATACGCCGAGTTCGGCGACCAGATCGAGTTCGGAAGGGATGCGGTCGCCGGGCTGACGCGCACCGGATTGGATCGTACGGCGAATGTGGTTCTTGACCTGCTCGTAGCGCGCAGCAGGTTGATTGCTTTCGTGAGGCGCGCCCGATCCGCCGTTTATCGTCGAGTCGATTCGAGCCTTGGCGCGCATGTCGGTTCACCGTGCTCAGACGACGTTCACGTCGTCGGCGCCGCGCGTCCAGAACGCGTTGCGGTCGAAGTAGTTTTGGAGGAATTGCCGGAGACGGGGCTGGTTTGCATCGTGGAAAACCTCGCGCGGCGAACCTTCTACGGCAATGCGGCCTTGATCGATAAACACGACCTTGTCGGCGACTTGCGCGGCGAAACCCATTTCGTGCGTGACGACAGCCATGGTCATGCCGTCTCGCGCGAGTTGCTTCATGACCTGCAGCACTTCGCCGACCAGTTCGGGGTCCAGCGCGGAAGTGGGCTCATCGAACAGCATGATGTGCGGCTCCATTGCGAGCGCACGTGCAATGGCCACACGCTGCTGCTGACCGCCCGAGAGTTTCGCGGGATAGGCATCGCCCTTGTGCGACAGTCCGACCGTGTCGAGCATCGCATTGGCACGCGCGCGGGCGTCGCGAGTCGGCATGCCGCGCACGCGGACCAAGGCCTCCATCACGTTTCCAAGCGCCGTCATATGCGGCCAGAGATTGAACTGCTGAAACACCATACCGACGTTGCGCCTTACCCGATTGATCTCTGCCGCCGACGCGCGCATCCGCTTGCCGTTGCGATCGCTATAACCAAGCAATTCGCCCTCGATGCGAACCTCGCCTTGATCGTAGGTTTCGAGCGCAGCGATACAGCGAAGCAGCGTGCTTTTTCCGGAACCGGACGGCCCGATGATGCACACCACTTCTGATTTGCCAATTTGCAAATCCACACCGCGCAGCACTTCGGTTTCGCCATAGCGCTTGCGTAGATCGCACACGTCGATCAGCGGCGCCTGTCCGGAAGCGGGCTGGGTTGCAGCAGCGGTTGGGGCAGGTGAGAGGCTCATATCGACAGGGGCATTCATGGATCGATCCGCGTGCGTTGGCCGTTCATGCGATGTAGCGTGCAATGCGTGTTTCGGCCCACATCCCCGCGCGCGATGTCAGTTCGACAAGCGCGAGATAGCACACGCACAGTGCGAGCAGTGTCTCGACAAACGCGAAAGTCGCAGAACCGATACCGGTTAGAACAAAGGTCAGCTCGGGTACGGTGACGATCGACAGCACCGCCGTTTCCTTGCTGAGCACGATGGTGAGGTTGATGAGAGCGGGTACGATCAGCACCAGCATTTGCGGCGTCTGAATGCGCAAAATCGTTTGCCAGCGGGTGAGGCCGAGACACGCAGCAGCCTCGACGTGTCCGGGCGGAACCGATTGGAATCCGGAGCGGAATGCTTCCGCAAAATATGCGCTTCCGTAGAGTCCGAGCCCGACGACGCCCGCTGTCATCGGGTCGAGCGTGAGTCCGATCGACGGTCCGCCGTAGTAGAGCAGAAACAGTTGAACCAGAAACGGCGTGCCTCGCAACAGCTCGATATAAAAGCGCAACACCGCGCGGATCGGGCGGCCACAAAACAGCTGCAGCACCGCAATCAGGAACCCGACGACCAGTCCGATCGCGACGCCGGCGAGCCATGTCCCCACTGTGGTCGCGAAACCAGCTGCGATCGGTTGCAGGTTGTGGGTGATGACGGTCGGGTCGAACTGTTGCATGGCTTGCGTCCTTCGGTGCGTCCCGGTGGCTGCTCTGTTCCGATAAAGCCATGGCACGCATGCGTCGGGCGCATGCATGCGTTTTATGCATGCTTGAGTCGATATTCCGCTGCGTGCGCCACAAGTGCGAGCGCACCGCATATGACGAAGTAAATCAGGCCCGCTGCCAGGTAAGCTTCAAGCGGTCGATAGGTGCTGGCGGCGATATTCTGTGCGGTGCGCGTCAGTTCCGCGACGCCCACCACGGAAATCAGCGACGACGCCTTGATCAGCAAAACCATCTCGTTGACGAGCGACGGCAGTGTCAGACGAAACGCTTGCGGCACCTGGATTCGTCGCAGTTGGTCGAGCGTGGAAAGGCCAAGCATGCGCGCCGCTTCGAGGTGGCCTGGCGGAATGCTGAGAAAGCCGCCACGCAAGATCTCAGCGATATACGACGCTGAACACAATGACACGGCACTAACGGCCGCGACGATCGGCGACACGTTGATGCCTGCAAACGGCAGCAGGTAATAAACGAGCAGTAGTTGCACCAGCATCGGCACGCCACGAAAAAAGAACACGTAGGCGCCGCCGAACCAGCGGGCTGCGCGATGCGTGGACAGCCGCGCGGTGCACACGCCGATCGCGACGAAAAACCCGATCACGAGACCGGTCAGCGAAATGCCGATCGTGGCGAGCGACGCATGCAGCAGCAGCGGCATACCTTGGGCGAAAACGGTGGCGCTGAACATGATGGGCGGGCGTCTATGTCGAGCGTGTGCGCGTATTCACTGCGTTGAATAGCGGATTAGTAGTTCGGCATCGGCATGGTGGTGGGCGCATCCATCGCAACGCCGAACCATTTCTTTTGCAGCGCGGCGAGGCGTCCGTCGTTGTGCATTTTCACGAGCGCTGCGTTGAACGCGTCGGCGAGCGGCTTGCTGTCCGCATCCTTGCGCAGGCAATAGGCGAAATACACTTTCGCTCCGAACGGTGGCTGCACGACGGCAAAGGTTTCGGGACGTTGTTTGGCGACATAGGCGATGTTCGTCATCGAATTCGCCACGGCGACGATCCGGCCCGCCGCGAGGTCTGCATACGCCTGGTTGTTATCGACGTATTCGCGGACTTCAGGCGGCTTCGGCAGCGTGGCGATGTACGCCTTCAACTGGTCCAGTTGCGCTGAGCCTTTGCCTGCACCGACGATCTTGCCCGCGATGTCGGACGATTGTTTCAGCGACGTGTCGCTCGCGCGCTTGAGCAGTGCATCGGTTGCGTCGGCGATGGGCAGCGTGTAGGTGTAGCGCTCCATGCGCGCCTTGGTGACCGTCAGCGGCCCGCCGACCATATCGAACTTGCCGGCTTCGAGGCCCGGCAACACGCTGGGCCACGGCAGGTCGATGAAGCGAACCTTGACGCCGAGTTCCTGGCCGACGGCTGCGAAAAGATCTTTGTTGAAACCCGCTTGCTGACCGTTTTCGAGGAAGTCGAACGGTGCGAATTGCATCTCCGTTCCGACCACCAGTTCACCCGCTTTCTTCACTTTGGCGAGCTGGTCTTCTGCATGCGCGGTGACGCTTGCGGCGCACAGAGCCAACATCACCAGACGACATTTCCAGCTTGCGAGAATGCTCATGAATTTCTCCGGATAGCGAAGTAAAGTGGCACGAACGAATCAGTGGAGCAGAGGGTCGAGGGCAGTATATACCGCGATTTTCGCGCGAAATAAATAAACCTGTGCTGCATGGCAGCGCATCGTTCGACGTGCTTTCTTGTAAGGAACGATGCGGCTTGCGCATGCGTTTCTGGCGGTATATACCACTCGGAATCGCGTGATTTTTCTTCCTTGCGCAGGCCTTTCACGGAGCGTTGCGATGTCGTCCGCCACACCCATTCCGATCATCGACCTGGCTGGTGTCCGCGCTGGCGACCCTGCCTCGCTCGCGCGAGCAGGGCGCGAGATTCATGATGCATGCACGACCATCGGTTTCTTTTACATCGTCAATCACGGCGTGCCGCAAGCTACGATCGACGCAGCAGAAGCCGCGGCACGCGAGTTCTTCGCATTCCCCGTCGAGACCAAACGCCGTGCAGCGGTGAATCAACGTCATCGCGGTTTCAACGCACTCGGCGACGCGACGATGTATCAGGCGAAACGTCCTGACTACAAGGAGTTTTTCAGCATCGGCCTCGAGCTGCCTGAAGACGATCCGGATGTGCTGGCCGGGCAGGCTCTGCGCGGTCCGAACAACTGGCCGGATTTCATGCCTGCATTGCGTCCGGCGTTGTATGACTATTACGACGCCGTCGGCGCATGCGGCGCGGATCTTCTGCGAGCAGTTGCCACAGGGCTCGACGTGGATGCGGATTTTTTTGCGCCGCGCTATACGAAGCGGATGCAGCGTACACAAATGGTGTACTACCCGCCGCAACCGCCGCAGTCGGATGAAGATCAGTTCGGCGTCGCGCCGCATACGGATTACGGCTGCATTACGTTGTTGTGGCAGGATCGGGTCGGTGGCCTGCAGGTGCGCGAAATCGGCAACGACACATGGATCGATGCGCCACCCGTTCCAGGGAGTTTCGTCGTGAACGTGGGCGATCTTCTGGCGCGCTGGACCAACGACAGGTTTCGTTCGACGCTGCATCGTGTCGTAAATGCGTCGGGCCGCGAGCGCTATTCGATTGCTACGTTTTATGATCCGACGTATATCGCGCCGGTCGATCCGCGCGATCTCGGCACCAGCGAGGCTGCGCTAAAGTATCAACCGGTCGCGGCCGGCGACTATATCCTCGGCCGCATCAACGATTCGATGGGTTATCGGAAGAAGCATGCAATGTAAGGGAATCCCGCATGAATGATGGTGTAACTGGGCTTCGCGCCGGCAACGCTCACGCAACGTTTCTCGACACGCTGACGGCGTTGCGCGCCGCACTCGGCGACGACGCCGTGCGGGTCGGCGATCAGATCGGCGCACGCTCGATGACCGACTGGACGCGCCATACGCCCACGCGCGCGGCCGCATTGCTGTTGCCGCGCACGACCGACGAGGTTTCGAAGGCACTCGCAATCTGCGATGCCGTGGGACAAAGCGTCGTGCCGCAGGGCGGCATGACGGGTCTTGCGGGCGGCTCGATTCCTCGCGCATCGGACATAGCGTTGTCGCTCGAACGGATGACGGGCATCGAGGAAATCGATGCGGCGTCCGCCACGATCACGGTGCGTGCCGGCACGACGCTTCAGGCCGCGCAGGAAGCGGCAGCGGAGGCAGGTTTCGAACTCGCGCTCGATCTCGGCGCACGCGGTTCATGTCAGATCGGTGGCAATCTGGCCACCAATGCAGGTGGTAATCGCGTGATCCAGTCGGGCACGGCGCGCGATCAGGTGCTTGGTCTGGAGGTCGTGCTCGCGAACGGCGCGGTGTTGACCTCGCTCGGCAAGATGGTGAAAAACAACACCGGGTACGATCTCAAGCACTGGTTTATCGGTTCGGAGGGCACGTTAGGCGTGATTACGCGGGCCGTGCTGAGGTTGCATCCGCCGCGCGCATCGCGGCATACCGCGCTTGTCGCTCTGGACGGCTACGACGCGGCGGTGAATCTGTTGCGGCGCCTGTCGACGCGCTTCGGAAACGACATCGGCGCATTCGAGATCATGTGGCCGGATTTCTTCGATTTTGGCGTCGAACTGACAGGCACCCGTTCGCCATTCGACGCGCCGCATCCGCTTTATGCACTGATCGAACATGCAAGCTTCGATGCGGCCGATGACGGCGAGCGTTTCGCCGGAGCATTGACCGAAGCGCTCGACGCACATGCGATCCGCGACGCGATCATGGCCCAGTCATTTGCCGACGCGCGCGGCTTGTGGGCAATCCGTGAATGCACGGCGGAGTTTCCGGTGCGACTCGACGCGATCAACTTCGATGTGAGTTTGCCGATCGGCGAGATCGGGCATTTTGTCGATCGGTGCCGGGCGGCGCTGGATCAGAAATGGCCGGGCAATCGCAGCTATTTCTTCGGCCATATCGGCGATTCGAACCTACACGTCACCGTGGACGGTAATTCGGTGCCGGGTGTCGATCATCATGCGGTGTACGCATTCGTCTACGAGATGCTGCGGCCGTTGCAAGGTTCGGTGTCGGCCGAACATGGTGTCGGCTCGATGAAGCGCGAATTCCTGCCGATTTCCCGCTCGGCCGCTGAACTCGCGGCCATGATCGCAATCAAGCAGGCACTCGATCCACGCGGCATTCTCAATCCGGGCAAACTGTTCTGATACGAAAAGGGCGCGCATGACTGAAATCATGCGCGCCCTCAGCGTCGATGCGTATCGCGCATGCCATGCGCAGCACGCATGGCATCAATGCTATCTGACCGCGAACAGCGTCAGGTTCATGAAGACCTTGAATACTTCGCCGAGCGACACGGCAGCAACGACGCCGCCGAGCCACAGCAACACGAACCAAGCCCAACCCGGCAGCCTGCGTTGAGGCGCAGCGGATCGATCCGCGTCGCGCTTAGTGATGGTAGTGATGTTGGTCGCCATGACGCACCTTCCCGCGAAATACCCAATAACCGAGCGTCGTGTACGCAATGATGATCGGGATGATGATTGAAGCACCGACCAGCGTAAAGATCTGGCTGGAGCGCGGTGCCGCTGCTTCCCACAACGTGATGCTCGACGGAATCGCATACGGCCACAGGCTGACCAGCAAGCCGAGATAGCCAAGCAGTACGATGCCGAGCGCCAGCAGGAACGGCGTGTTGTGATGTCGTTCGAGCACGGCGCGACGCATGCGCCACGCGAATACCAGCACAAGAATCGGGGCGGGCAGCAAACGGTAGAACAATCCCGACTCGAACCAGCGTTGTGCGATTTGCGGCTCTTGCAGCGGCGTCCAGAGACTGACGATGGCGATAAACGCGAGCAGCACGATCGTCAGCGGCCACACGACACGATGCAGTCGGCGTTGCAGATCGCCTTCGGTCTTGGCAACCAGCCAGGCGGAACCGAGCAGCGCATAGGTTGCAACGAGGCCGAGGCCCGTCAACAACGTGAACGGTGTGAGCCAGCCGAATGCATCGCCTGCGAAGTTGCCATTCGCAACCGGAATACCTTGCAGATACGCGCCGAGTGCGATGCCCTGAAAGAATGCCGCGCCCGTCGAGCCGCCGATAAACGCGAGATCCCACAGATATTTCGTGCGATTCGCCTTGGCGCGCAGCTCAAACGACACACCGCGAAAGATCAGGCATGCAAGCATGAAAATAAGCGGCAGATACAACGCGGACAGCACGGTCGCGTAGACGACCGGAAACACCGCGAACAATCCCGCGCCGCCGAGCACCAGCCATGTTTCGTTGCCGTCCCAAACCGGTGCGACGGTATTCATCATCAGATCGCGCTCTTTCTCGTCCGGAAAGAACGGAAAAATGATGCCGATACCCAGATCGAAGCCGTCGAGCACGACGTACATGAACACGCCCAACGCGATGATCGCAGCCCAAACTACAGTGACATCCATGTTTCTTTACCTCGTCATGCGTGAAGATCAGGCCGCGTCGATCATCGTGTCGGCGGCGGAAAGCGGACGGCGTGCAGTACCGCCGGTCACGTGATGCGGCGCGTCGCCTGGCAGAGCGGGGCCCGAGCGCATCAGCTTCAGCAGGTAGTAGATGCCGGTGCCGAACACGAGGAAATACACCACCACGAATGCCATCAGCGAGATGCCGACCTGTTGCGAAGTCAACGGGGAAACCGCTTGCGATGTGCGCAGTACGCCGTACACGACCCACGGCTGACGTCCCGCTTCGGTCGTGACCCAGCCGGCCAGCAAGGTGATGAAACCGGTCGGGCCCATTGCGATCGCGAGTTTCTGGAACCACTTCGCTTCGAACAGCGCGCCACGCTTGCGCAGCAATGCGGCCGTCAACGACATCAGGATCATCAGCACGCCGAGGCCTGCCATCACACGGAAGCTCCAGAAGACCACGGTGGAGTTCGGACGATCTTCCGGCGGGAAGCTCTTGAGGCCGCGAATCTCGCCGTCCCAGCTATGCGTGAGGATCAGGCTGCCCAGGTGCGGCACGGAGATCGCGTAGCGCGTGGTTTCGGCCTTCATATCCGGAATGCCGAACAGGTTCAGCGCGGTGCCGCCTTTCTCGGTGTCCCACAGTCCTTCGATCGCTGCGATCTTGGCCGGTTGATATTCGCGGGTATTCAGGCCGTGCTGATCGCCGACCACGGCTTGCAGCGGCGTGAGTACCAGCAGCAGCCACAGCGCCATCGAGAACATCGTTTTGACCGCTGGATCGCGACGTCCCTTCAGCAGATGCCATGCGCCGACCGCCGCCACGACCAGCCCGGCAACGATGAACGCGGCGAGCGCCATATGCGCGAGACGGTACGGGAACGACGGATTGAAAATGATCTTCATCCAGTCGAGCGGCACGACGTGACCGTCGACTACTTCGAAGCCTTGCGGCGTTTGCATCCAACTGTTCGATGCGAGAATCCAGAACGTGGAAATCAGCGTACCGAGCGCGACCATCAGCGTGGCGCCGTAGTGTGCGCGCGCGCTGACGCGCTGCCAGCCGAACAGCATGATCCCGAGGAAGCCCGCTTCGAGGAAGAACGCGGTCATGACCTCGTACATCAGCAGCGGCCCGGTGACGGGGCCTGCGAACCGCGAGAATCCGGACCAGTTGGTGCCAAATTCATAGCTCATCACGACGCCGGACACGACGCCCATGCCGAATGCAACAGCAAAGATTTTCGACCAGAACATGCACAGGTCTTTGTAATGCGATTTACCGGTTTTCAGCCACATGCCTTCGAGCACGGCAATGAAGCTGGCGAGCCCGATACTGAGCGCCGGAAAGACGATATGAAATGAGACGGTGAATGCGAACTGGATACGGGCGAGATCGAACGCCGAAATTGCAGGAGTCATGGCCTTGATACCGATAGCAGACTAATCGCGTCGCTTGCTGCCGACGCACGGGGTGTCGCGAATGGCGCAAGAGTAGGTGAATGTCGCGAACTTTGCTGCGTCGCAATGTGCGTCGATACGCCGCGTGACACGGTGTCCATTTACGAATTCGGGACGATAAAGGCTTGATGCGTATCAAGTTTTTCCTGCATCCGGGCACGGCGTTGTGCGGCACGGTGCGACGTTTTGTACCCATGATGCGGCAATCGACCACGCTGATCCGGTGCCTTTCAATAAGCTCGGGGAGAGGCATTTAAAGGAGATGTCCAACTCGATAAATGCGGCCACGAGATAGTGGAACGCGTGATTACATCTGAATGCGAAGCGATCCTTTGCAACATCTGAGACATTCAAAAGAAAATGCGCATGCATTGGCGGTTCGCATGACGTATGCGCATGCGAGCATGTCACGTATGAATGGGCCGGAATTCGAGCGCGGCATAATGCGTGGCAGGCATTCATTGTCGCTAAGAGCGTGTCAACTACGAACAAAGGGAGATCGGACCATGCGCGAAGTGAGCTGGACATCGCTGGATGACGGCGGCATCGAGCATCTTGCTCTGGACATTCGTGATGACGGTGTGTTCGTCGAAAGCGTCGTGGTCGCGCAGCACTATGGCCTCCACTACCGGCTACGCTGCGACGCTAAATGGCACGTGCGATACGCGTATCTGAAGACGATGGGCGGCGCAACGCTGGAACTGCATGCCGACGGTGACGGAACGTGGCGCGACGGCCACGGCTTGCACCTGGGCATGCTGGATGGGTGTATCGACATCGACATCATGGCGACACCATTTACCAATACCTTGCCGATTCGCCGGTTGACACTGGCCGAAGGCGAGCGGCGAACCTTATCTGCCGCCTATATCGCTACGCCGGATCTGCGTATCGCGCGCTTCGAACAGGCGTATACATGCATAGAACTGGACCGCGAGTACCGCTACGAAGGCTTGACGACGAACTTCGCCGCTCATCTGAGCGTGGATGACGACGGCCTCGTGATCGATTATCCGGCGTATTTCAGGCGCTTGCGGCGCGGTGAGTGACGCATGCGTCCAGCGCATGCGAGGCGACGAAGCGGTCGATACTCGCGGCAATCCGCGCCGGATCACGCAATACGACCCAATGTCCGGCGTCGATTTCCTCGCGGACATTCGGCCCCGTCCACGTTTCGAGTCCGACCGAAAGTAGAGGGCCTACATAACGGTCGCGCATCGGGACGAGGAATTGCACCGGAGCGATCGCACGGCGTGGATCGGGCCGACGCAGTCGATCGACGAAGTTGGCGCGGTACAGATTCAGGCCGTTGATCGCGTTTCGCAGCTGCGACGGATCGCGGCGTACCCGCAAATCTTCGGTGATGCGCAGCCAGAGCGGCCACGCGTGTGCGCCGCCCGCGCGCCATACGAGTTCCGGGACGAGCGGCAGATGGAAGAAGAGGATGTACCAGGACTTCAGCAGTTGCCGCACACTACTGCCGAACGGCTTTTTCGGGCCGTCGCCGCGCAATCCTGCCGATGCATGGTCGAGCGACGGGCCGGAGATCGATGTGAACGACGCGATGCGTCCAGCGAATGCGTCGCGGGTCGCGGCTTCCCAGCTTTGGATCGATCCCCAGTCGTGACCGACCAGATGGAACGCGCGATGCGGCCCGCAGGTGGCGTCGGCGACTGCGGCGAGGTCGTCGGCGAGTCGTTCGAGGCGGTAATCGATGCATGCGCGTGGCGCATCCGACGCGCCGGCGCCGCGCACGTCATAGCTGATTACACGATACCGGGCGTCGAGTAACGCACGGATCGGCTCCCACACGCACGCCGAATCCGGGTAGCCATGCACGAAAATAATCGGCGGTGCATCGCGTGGGCCGCTGACATACACGGCGAGCCGCGTGTGCGCAGCATCGCCCGAATCGACGGTGAAAGCGTCGTGCATTACGCCACCGTGCTCACGCTGCCGCCCGCACACCGCGACGATTCGCTTTCAACGCTGACGGGCTGGCTGCGTTGGTCGCATCGACATCGGCGATCAGGCCGTCGATCCTTGCCAGTTGCGCGCGATTGTCGTGATCCCACGGATGAAACCCGGGTTTGAAAAATCTCAGCCATTCGAGCGCAATGTTCGGAAACACGCCATGACGGGGCCCATACAGAAACTTGACGACTTGCCACATGCCACGCAAATGGCCGCCCCGTTTGCGATCGGCGACGATCAGGCGCACGTGAAAGTCGAAGACGATCAGCCAGAATAGCAGCGTGACGACCAGCATCACACCGGTGCGTATCAGATAGCGACCCATGCCCGGCTTCAGCACGGTATTCCACACGTCGTACGACACCGACTTATGCTCGGTCTCTTCGAGCGCATGCCAGATCCACATCTGCCGGTAGCCATCCACGGAGCCTGCGACACGCGTGTCGTCTTCGAGCAGGATCGCGGCGAGCATGGCGGTGTAGTGTTCCAGCGCGACGGTCATCGCAAGCTGGAACGATTTGGGCAGCACCTTGCGATTTAAATTGAGCAATGCTGCGAGCCGTCGATCGAGCTTGTGGGCGGGTAAACCGGCCGCTTGCAGAAGGTCGTTGTATTCGACGTGTTCCCGCGTATGCATCGCTTCCTGACCGATAAATCCGAGCACCTGTTTCTTTAGAACGGGATCCTCGATCTGGTCGCGATAGTTGCGCACGCTGTCCATAAAGAAGCGTTCTCCTGCAGGAAACAGCAGAGAGAGTGCATTGAAGAAATGCGTGACATGCGGTCCCAGCTTGTGCCAATCCCTGGCGCGCTCGGGCGGTAATGCAAAACGAAGATCTCGGCGAACGGGCATCATGGCCTTTCTCCCTGAGTAAGCTGTGGTTACGCGCGACGTCCCGCGACTTCCGCGGCGCGTGCGCGTTTTTGCGCGATCCGTTTCATCCGGCGCGTCTGCATCACGACGAGCGCCTGGTACGCCGCAGGCAAGGTGCGTGCGAGCCAGTCGGCGGCGCGCGCATCCCGACCGATCAACACACGTCGCCGGTTTTTGCGCACGCCTTCGAGAATGACGCGTGCGGCTTCGTCGGCGGTGGTGATAAAGAACTTCTCGAAGTCGTCCTTGCCTTGCTGCTCGTTTTCAAGCATGAAGCCGACCATATTCGACGCGATCCGGCTCGACTGCGCGATGCTGGTGCGAATGCCGCCGGGATGTACGCACGTGGCCGATACACCGCAATTCATCAGGTCGAGTTCCTGGCGCAATGCTTCGGTGAAACCCCGCACCGCAAACTTCGTCGCGTTGTAACCGCTCATGCCAGGCTGCGAAAACAGACCGAACACGCTCGACGTGTTGATCACATGTCCTTCGCCCGAGGCCTTTAAATAAGGCAAAAACGCTTTCGTGCCGTGAACCACACCCCAAAAGTTGATGCCGACGATCCATTCGAGATCGGCGTATTCCATACCTTCGATCGTGCTCGACAACGCAACGCCCGCATTGTTGAACACGAGGTTCACGCGTCCATGTGCGGCGGCGGACTGCGCGGCCCATGCGAGCATCGCCGCTCGATCGGCGACATCGAGTACGCAGGTCGTGACGTTCAGCGGTGCGCCGACGATTTGCGGCGCGGCGGCCGATGCGAGACGTGCTGTCTCCGCGAGGCCGCTTGCATTGCGGTCGGCCAGCGCGAGATGGCAGCCTTCGCGCGCCAGTTGAATCGCGAGCGAGCGCCCCATGCCTGAGCCTGCGCCGGTTATCGCGGCAACCTTGTCGGTGAAATGCTTCATAAGCTGTCTCCGTTCCTCTCTGAGCGGTGCACTGTCGTTTCAGGCGTTTCGCATCACATCGCTCTGTGGCGATGTCGTGGTGCTCGTGGTACTCGTCGTGTTTGATGTCGTATCTGGCGTCGCGTTGCTGGTGTTTGCGGTGGCCGTGCCAGGTGGAAAGGCAAAGTAGTCGGCGAGGTTGAACGTGCTGGTGGCCTGTCGGAAGCGAAAAGCGAATCCGGGCCACAGAGTGGTGTTTTT
This sequence comes from Paraburkholderia sp., assembly GCF_028283785.1. Classification (GTDB taxonomy): domain Bacteria; phylum Pseudomonadota; class Gammaproteobacteria; order Burkholderiales; family Burkholderiaceae; genus Paraburkholderia. The sequence goes on from NZ_JAPWKB010000013.1 coordinate 217,818, forward strand.
GCCGCTTCGCGGATCGAGATACCAACTCTTGCAACCGCCCGTGGACCAGATTGCGCGGCCGAGTCGTTGCTGGATCTGCTCGTTGTATTCACGTTCGATCTGAGGGCGCACCTCGATCGCATTCGCTTTTTCCGCACGCATCGTTTTCAACGCGCGCACGATGTATTCGACCTGCGATTCGATCATGTACACCATCGAGTTATGTCCGAGGCCGGTGTTCGGTCCCACTACCATGAAGAAGTTCGGATAGCCGGGTAGCGATGTGCCGAGATAGGCATGCGCGCCATCGCGCCAGGTGTCGACGATATCGACGCCGCCGCGACCGATGACCACACCGCGCGGAAACGGATCGGCCACCTGAAAACCGGTGCCGAAGATGATTGCGTCCACCGGATGACGTGCACCGTCGCTCGTCACGACAGCGTCTTCCTCGATGCGTGCAATCGATGTCGACACAACCGATACATTGCTGCGCGACAGGGCCGGGAAGTAGTCGTTCGAAATGAGAATGCGCTTGCAACCCATCGTGTAATCGGGCGTCAATGTTGCGCGCAAGTGCGGATCCGGCACTTGCCGCCGCAGATGACGCACCGCGATTCTCTGCGCGGTCTTCATCAGCGAAGGGTGAATCGCAAAACCGAATGCGCGCGATTCGAGCATGCCGTACAGGCCTGCACGCATGAGCTTTTGCGTGAATGGAAGATGCTTGAACAACCATTGTTCGAACGGCTTGATCGCGCGATCGCCCTTCGGCATGATCCACGGCGGCGTGCGTTGAAACAGCGCGAGATGTCCGACTTGCGGCGCGATCTGCGGCACGAACTGGATCGCGCTCGCACCGGTGCCGATCACCGCGACGCGCTTGCCTTCGAACGCATACGTGTGATCCCAGTGTTGCGAGTGAAACGCGTTGCCCTTGAACCGTTCGATGCCGGCAATATCCGGCATCGCTGCGCGCGACAAACCTCCCATACCCGACACCAGCACGCGCGCCGACCAGCGTTGCCCGTTTGAAAACTGCAATTGCCAGCGCTGCGCCGTGTCGTCGAATACCGCACGCGTCAATTCATGCCCAAACCGCAGATACGGTTCGACGCCGAAGCGTTGCGAACAGTCGTCGAGGTACGCGCGAATTTCCGGCTGACGCGCAAACATACGCGTCCAGTTGGGATTCGGCGCGAACGAAAACGAGTAGACGTGCGATTGCACATCGCACGCGCAACCGGGGTAGTGGTTGTCGCGCCAGGTGCCCCCCACGGAGTGCGCTTTTTCGGCCACCATGAAGTCGTTGAGGCCGGCGTCGAGGAGGCGGATCGCCATGCCGAGCCCCGCGAAACCGGAGCCGATGATTGCGACATCGGTGACGACGGGCGGTGTCGATTCGGGCGTCGGGTCCGGCGGCAGGCCGTCTGGAGGCATCGAGCGTGCATTCATCCGATCCGTCTCCTGTTACGTTATTGACTGTTACATTGATGGATGTAACGATAGAAGCGTTTTCGAGGCGATGCAAGCCCCGCGGTTAGACGCGAGGCTCTACGGGGTGCAGCAAAACGTGGGGAAATTGAAAGCCGGTCAGCCGCGAACGGGCGCCGGCACGCGACGGATCAACGGCGCGGTTTGTCTTTTTTCGGCTTTCGCGAAAGGGTTTCGTGAAGCGTGGACTCGACACCCGCCGCCGAATCCGGATCGCGCGTGTGAGGTTTACGGCCGAGCTTAGTTTCGAGGATTGCCGCGACGCGGTCGCCGAGATAGTCGCCGGACGCTTCTTCGAGCGCGCGGTTCATCTCCGATTCGACCAGCACCATCGCGAGCGGCCGCACGCGCCAGATCGCATCCACCAGCGCAGGCACATCGGCAGGCGGCGGCAGCGCGTCAGCGTCGTAGCGGTCCAGTTGACGCACGACGAGGTCCACCAGCGCCTTCGCAACCGCGTTGAAATGCGGCCGCGCGATGCTGACGGCGTCGAGCAGATCGGCGAGCGGAATGCCTTCATGCGCGAGCGCGGCGCCCGCCGACAACGCAGCCGGGCTGGGCGTGACGAACGACAGGCCGTCGCGTTCGAGCAGTCCGAGATCCACGGCTTTGCCCAACGCACTGGGCGACGCCTTGTCGCCGAACATGTGCAGCAGTTCGAGCACCGACAGTTTCTTTGGACGCTCGCGCGACCATCGACCGCCGATCGCGGTTTCGAGTCCGAGAATCGAACGCAGATCGTGGCCTTCATCGACGGCCTTGATCAGATCCTGGATGTTCGACAGCGTGTAGCCGCGCGCGAGCAGGTGATTGATGAGTTTGAGGCGTGACACGTGCGTATCGTTGTACACGCCGACACGGCCGCGTTTTTCGGGCGGCGCGAGCAGTCCGCGATCCTGATACGCGCGAACGTTGCGCACGGTGCTGTCGGTGACGCGCGCGAGTTCGTCGACGGTATATTCGTTTCGCGGCGCTGCGGCGGCATCCGGCGTTTCGGCGGTGTCGATAGGCGTGTTCGTCATGCTGCGATTTTAGCGTGTGACGCGTTTAAAAAGCGTATGTCGCACAGCGCGTGTGCTCATTGATCCGGTGGCGTGGTGTTGCCATCGCCGAGTACGCGTTGCATCAGCGTGGTGTCGAGCCATCGGCCATGTTTGAATCCTACCGATTTCAATGTGCCGACGAGTTCGAAACCGAGCGAGCGGTGTAACGACAGTGAACCGCCGCTGCCGCCGTCTGCGATGACGGCGATCATCAACCGCCACGGCCCGCGTTCGCATTGTTCGATCAAGGTCTGCAGCAGCAGACGTCCGAGGCCGCGACCGCGATACGTGTCGTCGATATAGATCGAATCTTCGATCGAGTTGCGATACGCGGCACGCGGTCGATACGGCGTGGCGTAGCAGTAACCGGCGACCTTGCCGTCGATTTCCGCGACCATATAGGGCAAACCGTGACCGACAACGCTCGCATGACGTGCGCGCATGTCATCGACGCTGGGTGGCGTTTCTTCGAACGACGCGACGCCGGTGAGCACATGGTGCGCGTAAATGGCCTGAATCGCGGGGATATCGTCGTCGGTCGCGTCGCGCATGAGCGGCGCGGTGGAGTGGGCGTGGGCGGGTGTCATCTGCTGTTTGAAAACAACTGTTTTTGCGGACGTTTGATCGGCAACGCGCACGACGGCGCGGCGCGTGGTGATCAAGTGCCATTCCGTCGTGCTATGCGTCTATGTCATGGGAACGCAAACCCGCATCAAGGATGCGTATACGTATCGTTATTCGGCATATTGTGCGCGTTGTTGTGATGCGGCGGAACGTGATGCTTTTTCTTGTGTTTAGGTTTCGGCGCGGGCTTGTGGTCGGGCGGCGGGTCGCCCGCAACCGGGCGCGGATGCGCCTGCTGCGGTGTCGACTGGCCTTCGCCGAAGGTGTACGTCTGCGAAGTCTGCGCGACTGCATGGGCGGCGATGCCAAGCGTCAACACTGCGCCGGCGAGATAGATCGAAAGCTTCATCAGTCCTCCTTGTGCGAAGCCGATAGCTTACCGCAGCGCATCAAAGGAAGGGCTTCGAAGCTGAAAAGGCGGGAATCCCCGCCTTTCGTTTTATCGTGGGTTACATCGTAAAGACCAGGCGGTCGCCAGCGTCGCTTTGCCATGCGTTTTCCACATCCGTCAACGGCACCGCCTGCGCATTGACCGACAGTCCCGCGCTCGTCACCGCGTTCAGCACGCCGCCGATCGAACGCAGCAAGCCTGCATTCGACACGCTGCCCAGGCCGGTGCCGAGCATCTCGAGTCCCGAACTGCGTAATGCGGATGCCGGAAAATTGATTGTCGTGCCGCCGAGCGATCCGATCTGCACATAGCGGATACGAGGTTCGGCGTCGTCGCCGCTGCCGTGTCCCGAGACGGCGCCGAGCAGGCATTCCGCGGACGGTCCCCACAGATAATCGAGGATCACATCGACGCGGTGGCCGCGGATCGTATCGCGGAAGGTTTGCGTAAGGGCTTCCGGCGACGCATCCAGTGGAATCAGCACATCGGCGCCGAGTGCGTCGAGGCCTTGAACGCTGCGCGCGGTGCGACCGGTGACGATCACGGTGCCCGCGCCGAGATGCTTTGCGATCTGGATCGCGAGCCGTCCGGACGTGCCGGTTGCTCCGTTGATCAGCACGTTTTCGCCGCGTTGGAAACGTGCACGTTCGACCAGACCGGCCCATGACGACATGCCCGGGTTGCCGATCGCCGCGGCCGTCACGTCATCGACGTCATCCGGAACGGGCACGCAGTACGCTTGCCTGACGACAGTGGATTGCGCCATCGATCCATACGGGCTGCGTGGAAATGCAAAGTAGACGCGCTGTCCGTCCGGCAGCGTCCCGATACCGTCGACGCCCGGCACGAGCGGCAGCGTGGTGCCGCTACTGTAATGTTTGCCGGAAGCCTGGCTGCGCACGAGTTGGCTCAACGCGGCGGCGTGAACCTTGACGAGCGTTTCGCTCACACCCGCGACCGGGTCGGCGAATTCGTCATAGCGGGGTGGGGCGGCAAAGTCATGAACAACGGCAGCTTTCATTCGTCTCTCCATGCGTTCCAAACCCGCATGTTACGTAGATTCGTTGTTGGAGGTCGCGACGATGTGCATGACATATCAGCGGTGCGTCGCATGCCGGGCGCGCATGCGACGCAGATCGTGGCATGCGTGCAGCGCATTTGCGCATCGCACGCATGCGTTGCCGTCATGCATGAATGGTGGCATGCGTCACGCGCATGCGAATGCTTCGAAGCGTTTATGCGGTGCGTCGCGAGGGCACGCTGCGCGAAAAGTGCTTCGCGCCCGCTACGCATGCGACAACCGCGATCGTGACGAGCACCATCACGACGGGAACCTGTTCGTGAAGGAGCCACGCGGCAAGCACGAGTCCGAAAAACGGCTGAAGCAGTTGCAGTTGTCCGACGGCCGCGATGCCGCCAAGTGCGAGTCCGCGATACCAGAATACGAAGCCGATCAGCATGCTGAACAGCGACACGTATGCCAAACCCCAAAGCGATGCTTGGCCGATACCGTCGAACGACGCCGGGCGCAGCCACCATGCGAGCGGCGCCATCAACGGCAATGACAGCACGAGCGCCCAGGAGATCACCTGCCATCCGCCGAGGTGCCGTGATAGTCGGGCGCCTTCCGCATAGGCCAGACCGCACACGACGATCGCGGCCAGCATCAGTGCATCGCCGAGCGGCGATGCATGCACCCCGTCGCGGATCGCAAACCCGACGACGGCTGCACTACCGAGCGTCGAGAAGATCCAGAACGCCGGATGCGGATGCTCGCCGCCGCGCAGCACGCCGAAGATCGCAGTGAAGAGCGGCAGCAAGCCGACGAATACCACCGCATGCGCCGAGGTGATGTGTTGAAGCGCGAGTGCCGTGAGCAGCGGAAATCCGACGACGACACCGATCGCGACGATCCCCAACGGCAACAGATCACGGCGTGCGGGGCGGGTCTGGCGAAAGACGAGCAGCAGGAGCGCCGCGAGCGCACCCGCGATGCTCGCGCGCGCGACGGTCAGGAACACGGGATCGAGACCCCGGACGGCGAGACGCGTGGCGGGCAGCGATCCGCTGAAGATCAGCACGCCGAGCAGGCCGTTCAGCCAGCCGGTGGTGGATTTTTCCATTTTTAGAGAGGGCGCGCGAGTGAGATGAACGCGTGAGCATCGCGCAAGGCGAACGAAAAGATAAGGTACGGATCGGCCGGATTCGTCCGAACTGTACAGACGAACTTGACTGCACAGATCGTGATCGAAATCGAAATGGAAAAGCCCCGGCCTGAGTTCGATCAGGAGCGGGGCTTGGGTGAAGAGTGATGCATTACGATCTCAAGATGAAGCTACAAACACCAACGACAAACACCAACGACAAACACCAACGACAACCACCAACGACAAACACCAACGACAAACACCAACGACAACCACCAACTACGAATCCCCCAGCGGCCCTCTCAAACCTCTCGACCCCTCCGTCTTTCCTTCCTGCCGACACGATCACTCGCGCCATGGAAATCAGTGTATTTCGCTTGTCACCGGTTCAATCGGGCGAAGAAAGCACCGCTAACGTCCCAATTCGATCTTTTGCACAGCATCGCTCTCATCCCCCCAACCCCAAAAACACCGAAAAACCTCCGCGCGAGCGGACAGGCATACCTCTTGCGAACCCTTACGTGTAGCACTCACCTGCGGGCACGCGCGGCGTCCAACGATTTCGTCTGACGACGGCGCCGTTCCCGCTCAACGACGGAGAATTTGCATGGACACGAACAAGGCAGAAGGCGTCGCGAAGGAAGCGGTAGGCAAGGTCGAAAACGCAGTCGGCGGATTGCTCGGAGACACGCAAACGCAGATTTCAGGCAAGGCACGCGAGTTGACCGGATCCGCGCAGCAGCTTTATGCGGACGCCGCCACCGCACTGCGCGACGCAGCGGTACGCAGCCCGATCACGACTGTAGCCGTGGCCGCGCTGACCGGCTTCGTGGTCGGCGCATTGTGGCGCGGCGGTCCGGATCGCGACTGAACGGTACGCGCACGGAACACGCACTGAAAGCGCATTGAATGCGAGCAATGCGGCCGGACGTGTAACCCCGGCGTCGTGGATTTGCGCATGCGATCCATGACGCCGCGATCACCGGGCGCATACCGCGGCGTCGGAAAAGTACGTAAAAACATCCTTCGCACGCGAAGGAATCCCAGCATCGATCGATCGCGCAGACGTCGAATCGATCCAGAAAGCCAGCAGAAAAACGCCAGCGAACCCGCATCGCCAGCCAAAGCAGCATACGTAACACCATTCGTATTAACGCATTACGTATCAAGCACCTAAAGCACCCAAAGCCCGAGCCGCGAGCTTTCGCGCTCACCCGTTTATCGCCGGATTGCCGGATTGCCGGATGGAGCTACAAGATGTCGATTCGTTCGAAGATCACGCAATGGCGAAACGTGGGCCGCTTCGTCAGCCGACGGGTTCCCGATTACGGCGAGCTGCTCGCGATCGAGCTTGCCGAAGCCAAGACACTCGTCGTTCGCGAACTGATCGCGTTGATGACGCTGGTGGTCGGCGCGCTGTTCACGCTGTCGTTCGTCTGTGTCGCGGTGATCATCACGACGGTTGGCACGCCGTACTTTCGTATCGCCGCATGGGCGATCGCCGGTGTGTGGCTGGTGGTATCGCTGCTGGCGTTCGTGCTGGTGCGCGCGCAGCGTCCCGTACAACCGTTCAGGATTTTGCAGGCTGAGCTCAACGAAGATCTGAAAACCGTTAAAGAGGCGCTGAAATGAAACATCGTCATTCAGATTACGCACGCGACGAAGCGCTGGTGCTCGCGCGGATGAGCGCAAGCCGCAGCGAACTGGTCGGAATCGCTTATGAAGCGTCTGCCGCGAACAACGCGCGCCGCACGCTCCCGGTCACGCCCGTCACACGCATGCCGTCCACCGCAGTCGTGTCGCTCGACTCGTTGCAGAACGTCCCCGCACCGACGCTGATCGCGGCCGCTCTCGCGACGCTCGCGGTGTTACGTCAGCGTCGGCTGGTGATGAAAATGATCCGCTTCGGTGTGCGGTGGTGGATCACGCAAACGATGCGCGATATCGCGTCCGCACGCACGCCGCGCCTGCCGTCGCCCAGGTGAGCGGCCAGGGTATGGCGTTACGCGCCATACCCTGGCGCGGACGGGAACGGAGCAGACTCAAAGTCATTCCGGCGTGACCCGGAAAATCATTTGCACAACAGCAGCAAACGCTCCTGATCGGTACAACTGCTGCGTACCTGCGTTTTCTGCGACGCCTGTTGCGGTGTTGCGCTTGCGGCAGCCGTTCGCGTCGCGGCGCATGTCCGCAGACGTTTTTCAACGGGGCCGTAATATTTCCAGCCTTTGCCAAGGCCCGGCAATTCAAGTTTCACCTGTTTCCACTTCGGATGACCGTGTTCCTGGAGCGCGTCGAAATTCGTGCAAAGCGAATCGGCGAAACGGTTCAGATTGACGACGGTGTCGCGCAAACCATAGTCGTACGTGACGAGAAACGCCTTCACGGTCCACGTCGGCACGTCTTCTTTCAGCCAGTTCGGATAGCTGCTCGCGCGCAATGTCGCCGGAAAATAGGTCTGTTTTGCGCGCGCGGTTTCGGGCGCATTCGGATCGACCCGCAGCACACGAATCTGCTGCAACAGGTCCGGGTTCATGTCGGTGAACAGCTTGGCCGGTTGTCCCGCGACGATGATCGCGACATCGATCTTTTTGACGATCAGTGCGGCGAGCGCATCCTCGTTGCTCAGATGCTGCGCGTTCTGTTCGGGGATCGGTGTGCCGAACATCAGCCGGTACAAGGTCGTCGCGGACTGCGCCGTGCCGCTGCCGATCAGGCCGACGCTGATGACCTTGTCCTTGATCTCGTTGATCGACTTGAGCGGCGAATCGGCGCGCACCACGAAGTGAATTTCCTCGTCGTAGAGCGGCATGATCAGGCGCAACGGACGGATCGCCGTGCCCGCGTCGGCGTTGCCGTTATTGGCCATATCCACGTATGCCTGGTAGACGTCCGATTGCACCAGCGCGAGCTTCACGCCGGGTTCGAAACGCATCCGTTGCACGTTCTCGGCGGAGCCTTTCGACGGCATCACTTCGAGGTCGATGCCGGCGGGCCCCGCGACGTACTTCGACAGGTCCGCGCCGATCTGGATATACGTGCCGCGTTCGGGTCCGGTCACGATCTTGTAGTGCGCGGCGGGCGAGGGCGCGGGTGTCGGCGCGGCATGGGCGACCGACATCGCGACGGTCAGGGTCAGCGCCAGCCACCTTGCCAGAGTTGTTGTCAGCATGTGTGCACCTTGTTGGTCTGATTGATCGGCCTTCGCGCGACGCGCGAAGCGACGGTGAAGCGGTGCTGCGAAATCGTAGGTGCGGCGGTCGATGCTGCAATCGCGTCGATGGCCACACATTCCCCGCACGCTACGGCGCGGCGCCGGTCTTTGCCGCGCCCGGCGCGCTCGCGGGCAAGCGCTTCCAGCCGTTCTCGAGAATCGCGCGCTCCTGCGCATCGACGCTGTTCGCTGCGGGCGGACGCGCCGTCTGATTCGCGGCCGTGCTGAGCGCGGGTGCGGGCGTCGGTGTCGGCGGTGTCGGTGCTGGAGCGGTTGTCGTGGGCGCGGTCGCGGCGGCTTTGGTGTTGGGGCTGGCGTTGACGTTGGCCGTTGCGCCCGTTGCGGCTTGCGATGGCGTCGTGCCGGCCGGCTTCGTCGCCAACGGCAACCAGCCAGCTTGCAGAATCGCGCTTTCCAGAAGGGACTTTGCGTCGGCGTTGCCGGTGTCGAGCGTGAGAACGGTGCTGGCGTTCTGTCGCACGCAACTCCAGACACGCTCTTTCGCGCACAGTTTCGCGGACTGCAATGGGATATCCCGACGCTGCTGCAACGGCCGCAAATTACGCTGGATCATTTGCGCATCCGCGTTGTCCGGCTGCATCGCGAACGCGGCATTCAACGCGGCTTGCGAACCGGTCAGATCGTTCGCGAGCATTTTCGTGCGCGCGGCCTGAAGACTGTCCGCGAGCGAGCGATAGTGCGGCGCGTTGGCGGCGGGTGTGGCGATCGCGGTGGAGGGCGCGGGCGCAATGGTGGGTGCTGTCGCGATCACGGGCGCGAGCGACGGCTTCGGTGCAGGCGCTGGCGTCGGCATTACCGCTGGCGGCGCGATCGACGCCAGCGTCGTGCTTTTGCTCGCGGGCGGAATGATCGGCGTGATGACGGGCGCGGCGGTCGGCGGCACGATGGGCGTCTTGCCGATGGGTTTGTTCGCGGCAAACGACGGCGCGATAGTGGGCACAATCGCAGGCGCAATCGCCGGTGCAACGGACGGCGTGGCCGGACGCGCAAGCGGCGTCGCCGGTGCGGGTGTCGGCGCGGGCGCAAGCTGTGCGGTCGCGGTCGTGGTCGCCTTCGGGCCCGACGGTTCGATCGTTCCTGCCGCGCTTTGCGCTGCCTCGTCGTCGTGTGTCGCCGTGGTTTTCGACGGCGCTTTTTCGCCGATCAGCACATGCGCGGCAAAACCGACGGCAATCACTGCGAGCAAGAGCACCATCACGCGGCTCAGCATCTTCGCGACGGGCCACGATGAAGGCGGATGCGCAAGCGGCGGAATCGGTGTGTCGGGCGACGCGAGGGGCGGCAGTTCGCCTTCGTCGGTTGCCAGTTTGGCAGTCGCGAGATGCGGCGCCTTCAACGGCAGCCGGATACTTTTTGCGGGCTTCGCCGGCGGCACGAGACGCGTGTGCGGACCCGGCGCGAGCGGATGAATGGCGCCGCAATAAGGGCAGAATTCAACGTGCTGATACAGCGCCCCGCCGCACAGTTGGCATGGCATGGGAAAGCTTTGGCCAGGATCAGTCTGCGCGGACATGCGGTGAACCTATCGGTACTCAAGTCTTGCCATAACGGCATGCTCCGGCGCAATGACGATGCGTCGCTCGACGGCATCGAGACTCATGCACTGGAGAGTGGCATTACGCGCTCTGGATTATGCGGGGCGCGCTACTCCCAAATATGTGAGCTTTCGGGTTCAACGTCAATCGACGTAGCCACCTACCTATGGTGCGTTACCGCACACAACGAAGGCACTCCTGGCATGACGAAACATTTTTTATATGAACACTACGCGAAATGAGAATTTACGCGGACGTAGCCGGTAAAAATGAACGATGATGGTTGCGCAAAATGCGAAGCGGCGACGCATCGAATGCGTGCCATGTGCACGATTCGAGTGCGTCGCCGCAACAGGCGAGCCGACGATTACCGCTTGCGCAACGGATGATTTTTCAGGAACCACGACATCGCGAATGCGGTGATCGCCACACACGCCGCCGCCAGATAAACCGTATGCAGCGCGCCCGCGAATGCATGCAGATAGTCGTTACGCAGCGCATCGGGCAGATGCTGGATTGCCGCGGGACCGACACCGCGCGGCAACTCGGCGCCGTCGGGCAGCGTCGCCTGCAAGCGCGAGGCCAGTCCATTCGAAAACACCGCACCGAAACCCGCTACGCCGACCGATCCGCCGATCTGCCGGAACAGCGTCACGCCCGACGTCGCCACGCCGAGATGGCGGACCTCGACGGTGTTTTGCGTCGCCAGTACGAGCACCTGCATCACCATGCCGAGTCCGCAACCGAGCAGACCCATATACAGATACATCACGTGCAGCGGCGTTTCGATCTGCAGACGGGCGAGGAGCAGCATCGCGATACTGGCGAGCAGCGTGCCCGCAATCGGAAAGAAGCGGTATTTGCCGATCTTGCTGATGATGCGTCCGCTGACCATCGACATCACCAGCAGGCCGCCCATCATCGGCAGGATCTGCATGCCGGCTTCAGTAGGCGTCGAACCTTTGACGACCTGCAGATAAAGCGGCAGGAACGTGATCGAGCCGAACATCGACACACCGACGATAAAGCTGATCAGGCTGCTCAGCAAAAACGTACGTTGTTTGAACAGCGCGAGCGGAATGATCGGCTCCGACGCGAGTCTTTCTTCATAGATGAAGCCGCCGATACATACGAGGCCCAGCGCCAGCGTGAACCACAATTGCGGCGACGACCACGGCAGCATCGTGCCGCCCTGACTCGTGAACAGAATGATCCCGGTTAGCGCGCCGGCCAGAAACGTGGCGCCCATGTAGTCGATCTTGTGCTTCACGTGCGCGGCATGCGGCTTGAACACCGCGCCGATCACGACGAGCGCGATCAGGCCGAGCGGGAGGTTGATGTAGAAAATCCAGCGCCACGTCAGATGCTCGACCAGAAAGCCGCCGAGCAGCGGGCCGATCACGGTTGCAAGTCCGTAGACGCCGCCGAACAGACCCTGGTAACGGCCACGGTCGGCAGGGGGGATGACGTCGGCGATCGCGGCCATCGTGATCACGAGCAGGCCGCCGCCGCCGAGTCCCTGGATTGCGCGCAGTACGATCAATTGCGTCATGTCCTGCGCGACGCCGCACAGCGCGGAGCCGACCAGAAAAATCACGATCGCCGTCTGCAACACGATCTTGCGGCCGAACAGATCGCCGAACTTGCCGTACAGCGGCACGACGATGGTGGACGTCAGCAGATACGACGTGACGACCCACGACAGATTGTTCAGCCCGCCGAGATCGCCGACGATGGTGGGCAGCGCGGTCGAAACGATGGTCTGATCGAGCGCGGCGAGCAGCATCACCAGCAGCAGCGCGGGAAACAGCAGCCGGATGGGCGGATGCTGGGCGGGGGGTGTCGCGGGTTCGGACACGGCAGCAGGCGTCGAAGCCGCGGGCGGCACCGGCGCCAGCATTGCGGCGTCGGCTTCGACGGCGTTGCGATCCGTTGTACGAGTGTTCATAGGGGACGTGGTATTGAAATTAATTAACTCGGAGGTTAATATATGCGACATCTCGATTCTGGTCAAATGGAAAGCAATGACGACTTCCGTCCCCGATGACATTCCGCCGCCCGCGCGCCGCCCCGGCCGGCCCGCGGGCAGTGCGCGCGGCCCCGAGCAGCGCGCGCGGCTGATGGACATCGCGCTCACGCTGTTCGCGCGGCAGGGCATCGTCGATACGACGCTGGGCGCGATCGCCCGCGAAGCCGGCGTTACGTCGGCGATGGTTCACTACTACTTCAAGACGCGCGAGCAGTTGCTCGACGTATTGATCGACGAGCGTTTCGTGCCGTTGCGGATGTCGTTGGGTTCGCCGTTTCGCGAGCATCCGGACGATCCCGTGCTGGCGATCACCGAGCTGACGCATCGTCTGGTGGCGGTATCGAGCGAATCGCCGTGGTTTGCGCCGCTGTGGCTGCGCGAAGTGATCAGCGATAGCGGCATGTTGCGGCAGCGGATGCACGAGCGTTTCGGCGATTCGAGCCAGAAAGTGTCGCTGGCCGCGGTCGCGCGCTGGCAGCAGGAAGGGCGGCTGAATCCGGGGCTGGAGCCGGCGCTGCTGTTCCCGACCTTGCTGGGATTGACGCTGTTGCCGCTCGCCGCATCGAAATTGTGGCGCGACGATCCGGACCGCCACAATCTCAACGCCGACGATATCGCGCGGCATGCGATTGCGTTATTGACGCAAGGCGTCGGGCCGCGCGGGAAGTAGCGGCCGTATCGTCTTACTCGCCGCGCGATTTACGCCACGCGTCGTACGCGGCGCGTGTCTCGTCGTTCGGCGGATAGGTGCCGGGCAAGGCCGCGCCCGCCCGAATCCGCTCGGTCAGAAACCCCTCCAGGTGCTCCTGTTGCGCGGACGCTTGCGCGATCTCCGCCGCCATTTCATGCGGAATCACCACGACGCCATCGGTATCGCCGACGATCACGTCGCCGGGAAACACCGCCACGCCGCCGCATCCGATCGGCACATCGATATCCACCGCGTGATGGCGCAGCAGATTCGGCGGCGCGCTCGCGCCCGCGCAAAACACCGGCAGGCCCAGCGCCGCGATCGTCGCGGCATCGCGCACGGGTCCGTCGGACACCATCCCCGCGACACCCCGCACTTGCAGACGTAAGGTCAGGATCGATCCGAACGACGCGCTATTTCGCTCGCCCCGGCAATCCTGCACCAGCACATGTCCCGCCGGGATCGTCTCGACGCACTTGCGTTGCGCGTACTCCGGATTCGCGAACAGTTCGAGCACGTCGAGATCTTCGCGCGACGGGATATTGCGCAGCGTGAACGCCGGTCCGACGAGATTCGGGCCGGTCTGCGCGACCAGCGGCGCGACGCCCTGCATAAAGGTATTGCGCAGACCGCGCTTGAATAGCTGCGTGGTGAGCGTGGCCGTGCTGACATGACGGAGGGTGTCGAGCGTCGCGGAATCGAGGGCTGGCATCGTCTTGACCGGTCTGGGTGGGCATTGCGTGCGCGGGCGCACCGTGGGACTGCGCGTTGCTGGTGGATGATAGCGCCGGCTTTTCGACGGCGGGATCGGTATTAGCGCGCAGCACTGCGCGGTCGGGCACGCGGTGTGCTGTCAGCGAATGGATTCACCAAAAAGAGGCCGACGCCGGTGTGCTGGACCCACGATCCGGACGTCGTTTTTCATGCGCGTGCCTTGCGGGCCAGGTAGAAGTCTGGAGACGGACGATACGAAGGGACGTTCAGGTGCGCGCCGCGTTGCAGCGATCCAGTTCGTCGGGATCGGATCGTTTTGGCAGCCGTCGCGCAAAAAATCGAGTCAAATCATGAGCGGCAACATGCAGCAAGATGTAACTAAGGTGGTCGGAACGGGCGCCGAGCGGCGAGAATTGCGGCAAATTGATGGCCGCGTCGAACGGCCCAACCTGATATATCAGCAGCAAAACACAATGAACGAAGTGTTGAAACTCGATCACGCAACCATCGTCCTTGTCGAGGACGATCCGCTCAGCCGGGAATCGCTGACGCGCTTGCTTGAATCCGAAGGCGCCAATGTGGTCGCCGTGGCCGATGCGGAAGAGGGTGTCGAGGCGGCGATGCGCGTGTCGCCTGACGCCGTGGTCTGCGACCTCGAATTACCCGCGATGGACGGTTTTTACCTGATTCAGCGTATTCGCGATCACGAGATTCGCGGCGATCGTGCGCCGTCCGTGGCGGTTGCGCTGACCGGACATACCGACGACGCGTACCGATTGCGCAGCATCGGTGAAGGATTCCAGCATTTCATGACGAAACCCGCGCGCCCGGACGATCTGGTGACGCTGCTGCACGACGCCATCGAGGCTCGCGCAGCGGGTTGATCCGAGCGCCGACCGGACGCGCGCGATGCCGCGCGTCCTGGCGTCAGCTGTTTGACGCGTGTTCGGCAGGCGTGGTGCCGTGCGTGCCGGCATGTGTCGCCGCTGTCGCTTGTCCGGCGGCTTTCGTGCTTTTCTGCGAACCCGACCGACCCGCGCCTTCGATCGATTCCGCTGCCTGACAGGCAGCGCACAACCCTTTCAGCTCGATGTTGTCGCCCGCGAGCCGATAACCCGCCAGTTCGATCTGTGCGACGAGTGCGTTGCGCAGGGTCGGCTCATGCAGTTCCGTCACGTTGCCGCATTGCTGGCACACCACCAGAATGCCGTGCTGACAATGCGTCAGGTCGTGACAGACCGCGAATGCGTTGATCGATTCGATCCGGTGGATCAATCCCGCCGACAACAGAAAATCCAGCGCGCGATACACCGTCGGTGGCGCGGAGCCGGGGTGGATCTGACGCATATCGTCGAGCAGCGAATACGCCTTGGTCGCACGACCCGAGGTCAGCAGCAGTTCAAGCACCTTGCGCCGGATCGGCGTGAGTTTCTCGCCGCGCTCGCGGCAATATTCATCGGCAAGCGTCAACGCGGCTTCGGGCGAAACCGGGTGCGCGTGAGCGTGCGTCTCCGCGTGAGCATGATCGTGCGAATGTGCGGCGGCCGCGTCCGGCGCGGGAGCGTTCGCGGCGTTGAGCGTGCTGGCGGCCGTAGCGGATTTTGCGTTCTTCATGCGTCGATTATAGGGGCATCGTCCGATGGCGGCAGCGCCTCCGGTGCGCGGCCGCGTCGCGCCGATTTCAGCGCGGCGCGTCGGACGATGCGCGCTGCGTCTGCAACGCGCATCGCATGTCCTCGATCACGTTCGACCAGTCGTTGCGCGCGGTCTGGCGGAACAGTCGCGCCGTCGGATACCACGGGCTGTCGCTGCGGCCGAGTTGCCAGCGCCAGTCGGGCGTGAACGGCAACGCGATCCAGACGGGTTTGCCGAGCGCGCCGCTCAGATGCGCGACCGAGGTATCGACGCTGATAACCAGATCGAGCCCGTCGATCAGTGCCGCCGTGTCGTCGAAACCGGCGAGCCGCGCCGAGACATCGACCAGTTTGCGTTGCGCAACAAGCCGATCAAGCGTCGCGCGATCGTCGTCGCGCACGTCTTTTTGCAGCGACACGAAATCGGCGTCGGCATCGAAAATCGGCGCGAGCGTTGCCAGTGGAATCGAGCGGTTACGATCGTTCAGATGCCCGGTACTGCCCGACCATACGATACCCACGCGCGGCCGTTTCGACGCACGATCCGGCACCGCATCGAATGCGGCGAACACATCGTTCCATTGCGCGCGTCTGGCGGCGTCCACGTGCAGATATGGCTTCGGCATCGCGAGATCCGCGTCGCGGGCTTTCAGCGCGAACGCGAGACTAAGCGTCGGACAGTGATAGTCGAACGACGGCACCGGCTCGTGTTCTCCGATCACGCGGGTCGCGGCCGGATAGTCGCGCAGCAGCGGCAGCAACGCGTCCTGCACGCGCAGCACGACCTGCGCGCCCGCATCGCGCAACCGGTCGATGAAGCGCACGAATTGCAGCGTATCGCCGAGCCCCTGTTCGTGATGAACCAGCACCGTTTTTCCAGCGACTGCTTGCGTGCCGTTCCATTGCGTGGCCGGATCGAAACCGAGTTCGACCGTACCGTCGCGCCAGCGCCATTCGTACTCGCGCCAGCCATGTTCGAACTGGCCGAGCAGCAGATTGGTCTGCGCGCGATTGGTGCGCGCGCCGGGGTCGTTCGTGTCGATCTGAACGGCTTTCTTGAACTGCTGAAGCGCGTCGTCGAAGCGATGCAGATCGCGCAGCGCGACGCCGAGGTTCACATGCGCGGCGACGAATTGCGGCTTGAGCGCGATGGCTTGCCGATACGCGGCGATTTCGTCGTCGTACCGGCCGAGCATGCCGAGCAGATTGCCTTTGTTGTAATGCGGTTCGGCGAGGCGCGGATGAAAGCGGATCAGCCGGTCGAAGTGTTCGAGCGCGCGATCGTGGTCGCCGAGTCGCACCAGCGACAGCGCGATACCCAGCAACGATTCCGCGTGGGCCGGGCTTTTCGCGAGCAGGCGTTCGAAATGGCCGACGGCTTGCGCGTGATGATTTGCGTGCTGGCAGAGATGCGCGGCGAAGTGGAGTTGTTCCGTGCCTGGATTGGGCATGGCGTCGATCGCGCGGGTGATGAAGCGGGCGGCTTTTTCGGCGTCGCCCTGTTTTGCCGCGATGTAGCCGATGCCTTCGAGCGCTTCGGCGTGGTTCGGCTGAGTGGCCAGCAGCGATTCGAGGAGTGCCGTGGCTTCGGCCAGTTCGCCCGCCTGAACGTGGCGGTGCGCGACTTGCAATGGATCGGGGAGGGTCATCGGGTTGGCGGTTGACGTGGCTTTCGCTTCCGTCCTGCGGTTGCTGTTGCCGTATTTTGCCTGTGGTCACGCGGGTTGGGTCGATTGGCCGGAGACCGACGACAACCCGCGGACGCTCGCCGCCGCGTCAAACGCTCAGAATTCCACCAGCGCGAAATCCTCTTTGCCCACATCGCACAGCGGGCAGCGCCAGTCGGCCGGCACATCGGCCCATCGCGTCCCGGCGGGAATGCCCTCGTCGGGCAGACCGGCCGCTTCGTCGTAGACCCAGCCGCAGATCACGCACACCCATTGCTTGAAGTCGTCATTCGCGACGACGGCGGCGGCTTCGACTTCGACCGTTGCTGCGTCGGCGCGGCTGCTTGCGTCGCTTGCCACGCCGCGTTCGTCGAGCCCAAATACCACCGGCGCGGCCGTTCCGCCCGCCAGTTTCGTCTGCAACGTCTGCAACAGCGCCTGCGCTTCATCTATCGTCAGATCGATCCAGTACGGATCGCCGGCCCCGTCGTTCAGTCGTTCGGGTGAAAACTGGATTTCTACGGCTACGCCCTTTTTGTACATGGCAAATGCAAATATCGATGAGCCGGCGCGCGGCCGACGGTGATGCGTCAATGTTGCGCAAACATTGCGGGCGACGCCCGCACAAGACTTAAAGCACCAGTTGCAACACGATGCTGGCCAGCAATCCGCTGCCGCCGATGATGGCGAGCAACTGGATCAGCGTGAGCGGTTTGCGGGTTTTCGGGCTGGCGTGGGGGACGGTGGTTCGGGTTGCGGTCACGATAATTCTGGAAAAAGAGATTGGTTAAAACGCGCGAAAGGATAAACGAAATGCCGCGCACGCGGCATTTTCTCCGGCTATTTCACGATCCCGGTCAGCGCACCGGCGTTCTCGGCGAGCCGCGCATTGAGTTCCTTGCGATACCGGTTCAACTCCTGCGCGGACGCGAACGAGCGCTCGGACAGCACCGACAGATTGTGCAAGATCCGCTCGGCGACCTTCTTTTCCCAACTGTCGTCGAAGCGGATCTGCTCGTCGAGCCAGTGCTCCAGCCATTCGGGATTCGGCAGACGCGACTGAACGGTGTCGTTCGGAAACTCGGCCCTGGCGACGTGCAGCGTGGTTGGATGCAGCGGACGCTCGTTGCGCCGCGCCGATGCCATCAGCACGCCAATCTTCGCGAATGCCGCACGCGCGAGATCGCCCGTCTGCGTCATCGCTTTTTTCATGTATCGCAAATAAGCGCCGCCATGCCGCGCTTCGTCGCGCGAAATGGTTTCGTAAATATGGCGAATGACCGGCTCGGTATGCCATTCGGCGGCGCGTCGATACCAGTGATTCAGACGGATTTCACCGGAAAAATGCAGCATTAGCGTTTCGAGCGGCGGCGCGGGATCGAATTCAAATCGAACCGCATGTAATTCCGCCTCGGTCGGCACGAGTTCCGGTTTGAAGCGCCGTAAATATTCCATCAACACGAGCGAGTGCTTTTGTTCCTCGAAGAACCACACGCTCATGAATGCGGAAAAGTCGCTGTCGTGCTTATTGTCGCGCAGGAACATTTCCGTCGCGGGCAATGCGGACCATTCGGTGATCGCATTCATCTTGATCGTGACGGCCTGGTTATCCGTCAGTTTCGTGCCGTCGAACAGATGCCACGGAATATCTTTCTCCATATCCCATCGAACGGCTTCCAGCGATTTGTAAAGCTCCGGGTACAGCATGCTAGTCGATGTCAAAACGAGGCCAATGCAAGGTGAGAATCTTAAGACACGATTATCGCCGCGCATCGGCAGTAGATTAGCCACCGTGCGTAGATGGATTGCTTCCTGAGAGTGCGGAAAGCAGGGGAAACGGCCGTCTGGCGTGGATTTTCATGCGTTGCGGTAAGGCGCGGTAACGCCGGGGCAACGTGCGGTAAGTTCGAGATGTGGCGAATGGTGACGAATCGCGGCGGCCTCCGCGTCATTCGCGATCCGTTCGCTGAAAAAAATAAAGCTCCCCGCAGGGAGCTTTATCGAAGCGACGATGCCGTTAATCAGACATCCGGCAATAGACTCTAATCGTGCATTCAGACTCATCTCTACGCACGTATTAATGTGCGTTATAGACGGGCGGGGAATACGAACTAGCGGTGCTGTCGTGACGGAAACCCGATTGCGAATTACCGTTTGTCGACGAGCCGAAGCCGCTTTGTTCGACGGTATTAACCGGAGCGACACGTGCTTGTGCTGCCTGGACATTTGCCGGGTAATACAGGTCGTTCTGGCTCGGGTTATAACCGGCCTTTTCCAGTTGAACCAGTTGTGCGCGCACTTCAGCACGGGTAACGGGCTGGTTCGATTGTGCAAACGATGCAACCGGAGCAGCGAGAACAGCAGCAATAGCGACAGCCTTGATAAGCGATTTCATGATTGATACCTCCAGAGAGTGTTTTTTGCGGGTCGCAGTGTTTGTCTGCAACCAGTGATGACAGTCTATGACTATGGGTATCCGCGATAAATACTAAAAAGATGAAATCACTATTCTCGCCGGAGACACAATGCTCGCGTCATACGCTGGAATTTGCCGGATTTTTGCACCAATTGAGGGAAAGCGCCGCGGCGCACGCCGTTTTTTCCGACGCACGCCGAGTAGGGCGGTGATCGCTTACCAGTTGATCCGGTGCTTCTCGTCGGTGTCCTGATGGCGGCGGTCGTCGTCGACGTGCAGATACAGGCTGGTCGTCGTCAGCGATGCGTGGCCGAGATTGTCGCGCACGAGCCGCAAATCGACCTGCTGATTCGCCATGTGCGAGCCGGCGCTGTGGCGCATCCAGTGCGCGGACGCGCGCTCCAGCTGTGCCGCGTGCGTTTCGAATGCTTCGCCGCGCTGACGCAGGCGGTCGGCAGCGCCGCGAAACACGTCCTTGACGATCTGATGCAGCGCCGCGCGCGTCAGCGGTTTGCGCGATTGACCGATCGGCAAGACGAGCGGCGTGTCTTCCCGTTCCGACGGTAACGCCGCCATCCCGCATGCGACGCGATACCGGCTCAGTTCCACCATCATCTCCCGCGTCGCGGGCACCAGCCGTTCCTTCTCGCCCTTGCCCAATACTTCGAGCCACCAGCGTTCTTCGCCGTGCGCATCGCGACGCGCGAAAAACCGTCCCATATGGTTTTCGCTGACTTCGGTGATACGCAGGCCGCCCAGATAGAGCAGCGTGAACAGCCAGCGCGCGCGCCCGTAGTGCGCACGCTCGCGATCGGTGTGTTGCGGAAGGCCGTCGATATACGCCTTGACCTCGCCCCACAGATCCGGCGGCAGATAGCGCGTGACACGCGGTTTGGCCCGGCGCGCGCGTTGCCGCGACAGCGACAGCGGATTTCCCGCCAGATACCCGGCTTCGACCAGCCACGCGAACATCACGTTGAGAATCACCATCGCCTGACGTTGACTGGTCGCGGCGAGCGGCCCGTAAAACGGCCGCCAGCGCGGATCGTTGCGTGGATGCTTGCGTCCGCTGCCGGCCACCCACGTGGCGCGCGGCTGCGGATCGCCGAGGAAATGCTGATAGACGAGCAGGTCTTCGTGCGTCAGCGACGACAGCGGTTTGCCCAGTTGCACGACCGACCACAGCAACAGGCGCTCGGCCTCCTTGCGGTAATTCTCGAACGTGGTGCGGGTATCGACGAAACGGGCGAGCCATGCGCGCAGCGCGTCGAGGTCGTTATTCGCGGCGATCTGCGCGACGCCGCTGCGCGCGCGATTCGTGCCGCTGCTGCCGTCGAGGCCGGTCGGCACGGCGAGGGCATCGAGCGGTTTCAGGGACACGACGGGTGCATTCATGGCGGCGAAGGGCGTTGGATGAAGGTGAGCGAGTGCGGGCTAAAACCCGGCACTACGGGTCAACATGAACATTATAAACGTAATGTCTAAACAATAACGAAATAACGTAGAAAATTATCGTTTTACATTATAATATTTTCATAAATTTTATCCTTCTCCATCATGTCCGACGCCATTTCCGACGAAGTCCAGCTTGCCGCCGATCTCGATCGCCTGAAAACGGCCTTTCCGAAAACGCGCGACCTGTACCGCGAAGCCTGCGCGCTGCTGTTCTTTCGCTACGGCATCACGCCAACCGCGAACCGGCTTTATCAACTGGTGAAGCGCGGCAGCATGAGCACGCCGGTCGCGGTGCTGGGCGAGTTCTGGACGGAATTGCGCGAGAAAAGCCGCGTGCGGATCGAGCATCCCGATCTGCCGGAGGAATTGCAGTCGGCAGCCGGCGATCTGGTCGCCACGTTGTGGCGTCGCTCGTCGGAGGCGGCTGACGCAGCGCTCGGCGCGTTGCGCGTCGAAGTCGATGCGGAGAAGTTGACGGCGGAGAAGTCGGTGCTGGCGGCGCGTGCCGAGCTGGAGCGCACCGAAGCCGCGCTCGAACAACGCACGGCGGCGCTACTGACCGCGCAGGTGCATATTCAGGCGCTGGAAAAAGAGCAGTCCGCAAGCGATGCAACACGCCGGTCGCTGGAGTCGGAAAACGCGCGTCTTCGCGACGAAATCGAAGCGCGCGATCAGGCGCTGACGCGCGCGCAAGCCGAGTTTTCGCGCGATTTGCAGGCGTTGCGCGCTGACGCGGAGCAGTCGGCGGAGCGGCTGCGGGCGTCGGAAAAGCGTGCGTTGCTGGAGATCGACCGAGAGCGCAGCACGGCATCGCGGCTGCAAAAAGAACTCGACGCGGCCACGCGTCGTGCGGAAGAGCGCGACGTGCAGCAGCGCGCAAGCTTCGATGCGTTGCAGGCGCAGCTTGGCGATGCGCGTCATCAGGCGGGCGTGTTGCAGGGCAGGCTGGATGCGGCGCAGGCGACGAACGCGCGTCATGCCGAGGACATCGAATCGCTGAGGGCGAGTCTCGCCGTGCAGTCGTTGCAGGCGGCGCAAGCAGCGCAAGTGGCTCAAGCAGCGCAAGCCGTTCAACCGGCTCAGATCGCGCCGCAGCCAGTGGCGCGCGTGTCCGCGCCGCGCCCGGTCGTCGCGAAGAAGCCGGTGTCGCCCACGTCAGCGAAAAAACGCATTCGCGGCAAAAACACATCGAAGTAATCGCAGGTCGAGCGGGGTCACGGTGTCCTGACACGCGGCGCCGCTAACCGCGAACCCACGCTCAAGTCGCGCTCAATTTCCGCCACAGCGTGGTCTTGCTGATACCGAGCGCCTTGCAGGCCGCATCGCGATCGCCGTCGCAAGCGGCGAGCGCTGCGCGAATTTCATCGGCCTCGACGTGCCGGCTGCGCTGGCGCAAGGTCAGCGGCGCATTCTTTCCAGGTAAGCCGATACCCGATCCGGGATCCGGCGCAAACAGTTCCGGCGCAATCACCCGCAAGGTCTCCACGGACAGCGCCAGCGACGCGCCTTCATCACCTGCGTCGCCTTGATCGCTTGCGTCGTCTTCGTCCGGATCCGCGAGTTCCACCGCGATCCGCTCGATCACATTCTGCAACTCGCGAACATTGCCCGGCCACGCATACGCATCGAGCGGCGCGGCAATCGCCGCGAACACGCGCGCGGCGTCGAGGGTATCTCGAATCCGTGTCGTCAGCCGGAGTTCGCGCTTGACGGCCTGCACCATCAATTCCGCCGCAAGCGGCATCAGATCGCCCGGCCGCTCGCGCAGCGGCGGCAGCGCAATGCTCAAAATGTTCAGCCGATAGTAAAGATCGGGGCGAAACGTTCCGTGCTGAATGCCGTCGGTGAGCGCGCGATGCGTCGCCGCGATCACGCGGATATCGACGCGCGTGGGTTCCGTCGAACCGAGCCGCACCACCTCGCGTTCCTGCAACACGCGCAGCAGACGGCTTTGCAGCGGTAGCGGCATCTCGGCGATCTCATCGAGAAACAGCGTGCCGCGATGGGCCGCTTCGATCAGGCCGGTTTTGCCGCCTTTGCGCGCGCCGGTGAACGCGCCTTCTTCGTAGCCGAACAGTTCGCTTTCGAGCAGCGCTTCGGGAAAAGCGCCGCAATTGATCGCGACGAACGGAAATTCGCGGCGCGCGCTGAGTTCGTGGATGCTCTGCGCGACCATTTCCTTGCCCGTGCCGCTTTCGCCGACGACGAGCACGGTCGCGTCGGATTTCGCGTAGCGCCGCACCAGAGTGCGAACCCGTTCGATCGGCGCGCAGGTGCCGATCAGATCGTCGAGCCGGTAGCGTGCGCTGAATTGCTGCGCGCGCGGTCGAGAACGCAGCGTGCGATCGAGTCGCTCGACCGCGCGCGATTCCTGGAACGTCAGCACCGTGCCTGCGGCCGTGCCGTTGCCCGCCAGCGGCCCGCGATGAATCACGTAGCTGACGCCACGCACCGAGCCGAGCGCGTCGCCGTCGGTGTCGGGCAGCGCGTCGGCGATATCGGGTGCGAGATCGAGCAGCGGCCGGCCGACCGCCTGCGCGCCGTCGATCCCAAGCACTGTCGCCAGTCGCTGGTTGATCGCCTCGACGCAGCCTTGCGCGTCGAGCGCGACTACGCCGTCGCGCATGTGCTGCAACAGCGTATCGAGACGCTGGCGGCGGATCGCTTCGCCGCGCGTCGCCTGCGCGAGTTCGAGCGCGCGATCGAACGCGGCGCGCACCGACGCGCGCGAATACAGAAACACCGCGCCCAGACCCGCGCGCGCGGCCAGATCGGTGACGAGTCCCGGTCCGACGACCGCGCCGACGCCGCGATCGCGCAGATCCAGCACGACGCTCTCCGCGTCTTCCGCCGATTGATACGACGCCAGCACGACGTCGATCCCATATCTGCCGACGAAACGCTGCACTTCGTCGGGCGTTTCGCCGTGCGTGACCAGCGCGACCGATCCGGTGTCGCGTCGCGCTCGCGCCAGCGCGTGCATGACGTCGAAGCCGGTCGGGTTGATCAGCACGACCGGCACGTTCGCGCGCGACTTCAGGTAAGCGCCGTTCGATCCGCCCGCGACGATTACGTCCGGCCGTTCCGCGCCCGCGCGACCGAGTTCGTGGATCGCGTCTTCCCAACCACGCGACACCACCCGCAGGTCCGCGCGACCCTCGTATTCGTCGGCGATATCGAAAAACAGATCGCGCAAGCGACTAATACCGACCGCCCAGATACGCGGGCGTGGGCTAGATTGAGAGAGCGGCGTGGCCATGATGGCATTCCTGCAAGGTCGTTCGATCGTCCGATTATGCGCGCCGGCATTTCATTTTAGAAATGATGGATTTCATTTATGGAATCGGATGGCGTCGCGCCGTGATGCGAACGCTCGCAAAATCAGTCACTTAGACCGCGTGGCTGCAACTGGTCTGGATTCTGCTTATTAGGGCCGTTACTTCAGGAGACAGCTTTGAATACAGCATCAAGACAGCCTGCCAGCGCAGGCGCGAAGTTCCGTGCGGCCGTTGCCGAAGAGAAGCCGCTGCAAGTGGTCGGCGCGATCACCGCGTATGCCGCGAAAATGGCCGAAGCGGTCGGTTTCAAGGCGCTGTATCTGTCGGGCGGCGGGGTCGCGGCGAACTCGCTCGGCATTCCCGATCTCGGCATCAGCACGATGGATGACGTGCTGATAGACGCGCGCCGCATTACCGATGCGAGCGGCTTGCCGCTGCTGGTCGATATCGATACCGGCTGGGGCGGCGCGTTCAATATCGCCCGCACGGTCCGAGCATTTATCAAGGCGGGCGTGGGCGCCGTGCATATCGAGGACCAGGTGGGCCAGAAACGGTGCGGGCACCGGCCGGGTAAGGAAGTGGTGCCGAAGGACGAAATGGTCGATCGCGTGAAAGCCGCCGTGGACGCACGCACCGACGACCAGTTCGTGATCATGGCGCGCACCGATGCCGCTGCGGCCGAAGGCATCGACGCCGCGATCGAGCGCGCGTGCGCGTATGTCGAAGCGGGCGCGGACATGATTTTTCCGGAAGCGATGCAATCGCTCGACGACTATCGCCGCTTCAAGGCCGCCGTCAAGGTGCCGATCCTCGCGAATCTCACCGAGTTCGGCTCGACGCCATTTTTCACCACCACGGAACTCGCCGACGCGAACGTGGATATCGCGCTGTACTGCTGCGGCGCGTATCGCGCGATGAACGCGGCGGCGCTGAATTTCTACGAAACCGTGCTGCGCGACGGCACGCAGAAGGCCGCGGTTCCGACCATGCAGAGCCGCGCCGATCTCTACAGATACCTCGGCTATCATGCGTACGAAGACAAGCTCGACGCCCTGTTCGCCGCGCACAAATAAACGGATCTGGAGGAAGACACAATGAGCGAAGCTGATAACAGCACGCCGGCTGCCGGCGCATTCAAACCGAAGAAATCGGTGGCGCTGTCCGGCGTGACGGCCGGCAATACCGCACTGTGCACGGTCGGCAAGACCGGTAACGATCTGCACTATCGCGGCTACGACATTCTCGATATCGCGACCACCTGCGAGTTCGAGGAAATCGCCTATCTGCTGGTCCATGAAAAACTGCCGACCGCAGCGGAACTGAGTGCCTACAAGGCCCGATTGAAAGCGCTGCGCGGCTTGCCCGCGAACGTGAAAGCCGTGCTCGAATGGATTCCCGCCAGCGCGCATCCGATGGACGTGATGCGCACCGGCGTGTCCGCGCTCGGCACCGTGTTGCCGGAGAAAGACGATCACAACATCGCCGGCGCGCGTGAAATCGCGGACCGTCTGATGGCGTCGCTCGGGTCGATGCTGCTGTACTGGTATCACTATTCGCACAACGGCAAGCGGATCGAAGTCGAAACCGACGACGATTCGATCGGCGGTCACTTCCTGCATCTGCTGCACGGCGTCGAGCCGTCGAAGTCGTGGGTCAAGGCGATGCACACGTCGCTGAACCTGTACGCGGAGCACGAATTCAACGCGTCGACGTTCACCGGCCGCGTGATCGCGGGAACGGGCTCGGATATCTATTCCGCCATCACCGGCGCGATCGGCGCGTTGCGCGGCCCGAAGCACGGCGGCGCGAACGAAGCCGCGTTCGACATCCAGACGCGTTATCAGACGCCGGATCAGGCGGAAGCGGATATCCGCAAACGCGTCGAAAACAAGGAAGTGGTGATCGGCTTCGGGCATCCGGTCTATACGATCTCGGACCCGCGCAACAAGGTCATCAAGGACGTCGCGAAGACGTTGTCGAAAGAGCAGTCGAACCTGAAGCTGTACAACATCGCCGAGCGGCTCGAATCGGTGATGTGGGACGTCAAGAAGATGTTCCCGAATCTCGACTGGTTCAGCGCGGTGTCGTATCACATGATGGGCGTGCCGACCGCGATGTTCACGCCGCTGTTCGTGATTTCGCGCACTGCCGGATGGAGCGCGCACATCATCGAGCAACGGATCGACAACAAGATCATCCGGCCGAGCGCGAACTACACCGGTCCGGACGACCTGCCGTTCGTGCCGCTGTCAAAGCGAACCTGAGCGAAGCTCGAAGCTGAGCCGAACCGAAGCGAATCAAAGCGCACAGAAACCCACATCAGCGCAAAAGTACCCGCGCGCTCGCGATGACGACACCACGCTACGACGCGTTTACGCCGTCGCGTCCGCGCGCGCGGCACGATGCAGTTCAGCCTGAAAAAGCGGTCCCCACGCCATGAATACTGATTACAGAAAGCCGTTGCCCGGCACGAAACTGGACTATTTCGACACGCGCGCAGCGGTCGAGGCGATCCAGCCGGGCGCCTACGACACGTTGCCGTACACGTCGCGCGTGCTCGCCGAAAACCTCGTGCGACGCTGCGATCCCGCCACGTTGACCGATTCGCTGAAGCAGATCGTCGAACGCAGGCGCGATCTGGATTTTCCGTGGTTTCCGGCGCGGGTCGTCTGTCACGACATCCTCGGACAAACCGCGCTGGTCGATCTCGCCGGTCTGCGCGACGCGATTGCCGCGCAAGGCGGCGACCCGGCGCTCGTGAACCCCGTCGTGCCGACGCAACTGGTCGTCGATCATTCGCTCGCGGTCGAGTGCGGCGGCTTCGATCCGGATGCGTTCGACAAGAACCGCGCCATCGAAGATCGCCGTAACGAAGACCGCTTCCACTTCATCAACTGGACGAAGAAGGCGTTTCGCAACGTCGATGTAATTCCGCCGGGCAACGGCATCCTGCATCAGATCAACCTCGAACGGATGAGCCCGGTCGTGCAGGTGAAGGATGGCGTCGCGTATCCGGACACGCTGGTCGGCACCGATTCGCATACGCCGATGGTCGATGCGCTCGGCGTGATCGCGATCGGCGTAGGCGGGCTGGAGGCGGAAAGCGTGATGCTGGGACGCGCATCGTGGATGCGTCTGCCGGATATCATCGGCGTCGAACTGACGGGCAAGCCGCAGCCGGGCATCACCGCCACCGATATCGTGCTCGCGCTGACCGAATTCCTGCGCAAAGAGAAGGTCGTATCGTCGTATCTGGAATTTTACGGCGTGGGCGCATCGCATCTGACGCTGGGCGACCGCGCGACGATTGCGAACATGGCGCCGGAATTCGGCTCGACCGCCGCGATGTTCTATATCGACGAACAGACCATCAAATACCTGACGTTGACGGGCCGCGACGACGCGCAGGTCGAACTGGTCGAAACCTACGCGAAGCAGACCGGCCTGTGGGCCGACACGCTGAAAAACGCGCAATACGAGCGTGTATTGCGCTTCGATCTGTCCTCCGTGGTGCGCAATATCGCCGGTCCGTCGAACCCGCACAAACGCGTGCCGACCTCGGAACTGGCGGCGCGCGGCATCAGCGGCGTGGTCGAAAACGAGCCGGGCCGGATGCCGGACGGCGCGGTGATCATCGCGGCCATCACGAGCTGCACGAACACCAACAATCCGCGCAACATGATCACGGCCGGCCTGCTGGCACGCAATGCGAACCGCCTCGGCATGACGCGCAAACCGTGGGCGAAAACCTCGCTCGCGCCGGGATCGAAGGCCGTTACGCTGTATCTGGAAGAAGCGGGTTTGCTGCCCGAGCTGGAGAAACTCGGCTTCGGCGTGGTCGCGTATGCGTGTACGTCATGCAACGGCATGTCGGGCGCGCTCGATCCCGTGATCCAGAAAGAAATCGTCGAGCGCGATCTGTATGCCACCGCCGTGCTGTCGGGCAATCGCAATTTCGACGGACGTATTCATCCGTATGCGAAGCAGGCGTTTCTCGCGTCGCCGCCGCTGGTGGTCGCGTATGCGATTGCCGGCACGATCCGCTTCGACATCGAAAAGGACGCGCTCGGCACCGATGCGAACGGCAAAGCCGTCACGCTGAAAGACATCTGGCCGACCGACGAGGAAATCGACGCGATCTTCGCATCGAGCGTGAAGCCCGAGCAGTTCCGCAAAGTCTACGAGCCGATGTTCGCGGTCACCGCCGACACCGGCGAGCAGGCCGACCCGCTGTACGACTGGCGTGCGGCGAGCACGTATATCCGCCGTCCGCCGTACTGGGAAGGTGCGCTTGCGGGCGAGCGCACGCTGACAGGCTTGCGGCCGCTCGCGGTGCTCGGCGACAACATCACGACGGATCACCTGTCGCCGTCGAATGCGATTCTCGCGGACAGCGCGGCCGGCGAATATCTGACGAAAATGGGCTTGCCCGAAGAGGACTTCAACTCGTACGCGACCCATCGCGGCGATCACCTGACCGCGCAGCGCGCGACCTTCGCGAATCCGACGCTGAAGAATGAAATGGTGGTCGAAAACGGCGCGGTGAAAGCGGGGTCGCTTGCGCGGATCGAGCCGGAAGGCAAGGTCACTCGGATGTGGGAAGCGATCGAAACCTACATGGCGCGCAAGCAGCCGCTAATCGTGATCGCGGGCGCGGATTACGGGCAGGGCTCGTCGCGCGACTGGGCGGCGAAGGGCGTGCGGCTGGCGGGCGCGGAGGCGATCGTCGCCGAAGGTTTCGAACGGATTCACCGGACGAATCTGGTCGGCATGGGCGTGTTGCCGCTCGAATTCAAACCCGGCGTGAACCGCACCACGCTCGGCATCGACGGCACGGAGACCTTCGATGTGACGGGCGACCGCACGCCGCGCGCCGATCTGACGCTGGTGATTCATCGTAAGAACGGCGAGCGCGTCGAGGTGCCGGTCACATGCCGGCTCGACACGGCCGAAGAAGTGTCGATCTACGAAGCGGGCGGCGTGTTGCAACGCTTCGCGCAAGACTTCCTCGAATCGTCGAAAGCAGCCGCATAAGCTAAGGATTTCTCTCATGGCACATCAAGCGCAGATCAGGATTCCCGCTACGTATATGCGCGGGGGCACCAGCAAGGGCGTGTTTTTCCGGTTGCAGGATCTGCCCGAAGCCGCGCGGCAACCCGGCGCGGCGCGCGATGCATTGCTGATGCGCGTGATCGGCAGTCCCGATCCGTATGGCAAGCAGATCGACGGGATGGGCGGCGCGACGTCGAGCACCAGCAAGACGGTGATCATTGCAAAGAGCACGCGGCCGGATCATGACGTCGATTATCTGTTCGGGCAGGTGTCGATCGATACCGCGTTTATCGACTGGACCGGTAATTGCGGCAACCTGTCGGCGGCGGTCGGGCCGTTCGCGATCGGCGCGGGTCTGATCGATCCGGCGCGTGTGCCGGATAACGGCGTGGCCGTCGTGCGGATCTGGCAGGCGAATATCGGCAAGACGATCATCGCGCAGGTGCCGATGACGAACGGCGCGGTTCAGGAAACGGGCGACTTCGAACTCGACGGCGTGACGTTTCCCGCCGCCGAAGTGCAGCTCGAATTCATGGACCCGGCCGCGGAAGAGGAGGGCGCGGGCGGCGCGATGTTCCCGACCGGCAATGTGGTCGACGATCTCGACGTGCCGGGCGTCGGCACGCTGAAGGCGACGATGATCAACGCGGGCATTCCGACCATCTTCGTGAACGCCGACGCGATCGGCTACACGGGCACGGAGTTGCAGGACGCGATCAACAGCGACCCGAAAGCGCTGGCGATGTTCGAAACGATTCGCGCGCACGGCGCGGTGCGGATGGGCCTGATCGAGCACCTCGGCGAAATCGCGACGCGGCAACATACGCCGAAGGTCGCGTTCGTCGCGAAGCCGGCCGCGTACGTCGCGTCGAGCGGCAAGGCCGTGAGCGCGGGCGATGTCGATCTGCTGGTCCGCGCGATGTCGATGGGCAAGCTGCATCACGCGATGATGGGCACGGCAGCGGTCGCGATCGGCACCGCCGCTGCAATCCCCGGCACGCTGGTGAATCTCGCTGCGGGCGGCGGCGAGCGTCAGTCGGTGCGCTTCGGCCATCCGTCGGGCACCTTGCGGGTCGGCGCCGAGGCGAATGTCGTCGAGGGTGAATGGGCCGTGAAAAAGGCCATCATGAGCCGCAGTGCGCGTGTGCTGATGGAAGGCTGGGTGCGCGTGCCGGGCTGATTCGTCAGCCTTGCGTTCGGGCTCCGGCAGCGCGTGCGAATCCGCGATTCGCAGCAACCGGCGATTTCGCGCTTGAAACTGCGGGTTAAGTTTTCTACGCTTCTCGTATCAGGGATGCGTATAAAGATTCCGCCGTCAATGCTCGTAGCCGGATGTCCTGAACGCACAGCGGAGTGAACATGTACAGCGAAAGTGCCGTTGTTCTTGCTCGCATACAGTTCGCGTTTACCGTCGGTTTTCATATTCTCTTTCCCGCCATCACGATCGGCCTCGCGAGCTTTCTCGCGGTGCTCGAAGCGCTCTGGCTGAAGAGCGGGCAAGAGGCGTATCGCGATCTCTACCATTTCTGGTCGAAGATCTTCGCCGTCAACTTCGGCATGGGCGTGGTGTCGGGCCTCGTGATGGCCTATCAGTTCGGCACTAACTGGAGCCGCTTCTCGTACTTTGCTGGCGGTATTACCGGCCCGCTGCTCACTTACGAAGTCCTGACCGCGTTCTTTCTCGAAGCGGGTTTCCTCGGCGTGATGCTGTTCGGCTGGAATCGCGTCGGACGCGGCCTGCATTTCTTCGCGACCGCGATGGTCGCGCTCGGCACGCTGGTGTCGACGTTCTGGATTCTCGCGTCGAACAGCTGGATGCAGACGCCGCAAGGCTACAAGGTGATCGACGGTCGCGCGATTCCGGTGGACTGGTTCGCGGTCATCTTCAATCCGTCGTTTCCGTTCCGGCTTGCGCATATGGCGATCGCCGCGTTTCTCGCGACGGCGTTCTTCGTCGGCTCGTCGGCGGCATGGCATCTGCTGCGCGGCCGCGACAATCAGGCGATCCGCACGATGCTGTCGATGTCGATGTGGATGGCGTTGATCGTCGCGCCGATCCAGGCCGTGGTCGGCGATGCGCACGGCCTCAATACGCTCGAACATCAACCGGCGAAAATCGCCGCGATCGAAGGGCATTGGGAAAATATTCCGGGTCAGCCCACGCCGCTGATTCTGGTCGGCTGGCCCGATATGAAAGCCGAAGTGACGCGTTACGCGATCGAGATTCCGGTGCTGGGCAGCGTGATTCTCACGCACAGCTTCACTAAACAGGTGCCTGCGCTGAAAGAGTTTCCCGCGCAGGACCGCGCCAATTCGACGGTGGTGTTCTGGACGTTCCGGATCATGGTCGGGATGGGCATGCTGATGATCCTCGCGGGCCTGTGGAGCCTCGCGTTGCGTCTGCGCGGCGGTGGCGGGCTGTACCGGTCGCGGCTGTTCCTGACGCTGATCCAGTGGATGGGGCCGGTCGGGTTGATCGCGTTGATCGCCGGGTGGATCACGACTGAAATGGGGCGTCAGCCGTGGGTGATCTACGGCGTGATGCGTACGCCCGATGCGTCGTCGCCGCAGAGCACCGCGCAGATGGGTTTGAGTCTTGCACTGTTCGTGGTGGTCTACTTTTCGGTGTTCAGTCTGGGCGTGATGTATATGTTGCGCCTCGTCCGCAAAGGCCCGATCACCGACGAAGGCAAGCTGTCGACCGCCGGCGGTCCAGGACAGAAACGCACGGCCGCGCGCCCGCTGTCGGCCGCCGACGACGATCACGACGGCGGCAGCGGTTCCGCGCCGCACGGGAGTTGAGCATGGGCGTCGATCTGACCGTGATATGGGCGTTGATCATCGTGTTCGGCGTGATGATGTATGTCGTGATGGATGGTTTCGATCTCGGCATCGGCATCCTGTTTCCGTTCGTCAAGGACAAGGAAGAGCGCGACGTGATGATGAATACCGTCGCCCCGGTCTGGGACGGCAACGAAACCTGGCTCGTGCTCGGCGGCGCGGGTCTGTTCGGCGCCTTTCCGCTCGCGTATTCGGTCGTGTTGAGCGCGCTGTATCTGCCGCTGATCTTCATGCTGATGGGGCTGATTTTCCGCGGCGTCGCATTCGAGTTCCGCTTCAAGGCGAAGGAGCGTTCGCGACACGTGTGGGACAAGGCGTTTATCGGCGGATCGCTGGTGGCGACGTATTTTCAGGGCGTCGTGCTGGGCGCATTTATCGACGGCATTCCCGTCGTCGATCATCAGTTCGCGGGCGGCTCGCTCGACTGGTTCCGGCCGTTTCCGCTGTTTTGCGGTGTCGCGCTGGTGGTCGGTTATGCGCAACTCGGCTGCACGTGGCTGATCATGAAAACGGAAGGGCGCTTGCAGCAACAGATGCACGATCACGCGCGCGTGCTGGCGTGGGCGTTGCTCGGGATGATCGGCATCATCAGTGTGTGGACGCCGCTGTCGCATCCGGAGATTGCGCAGCGCTGGTTCCGTCTGCCGAACCTGATTTTCTTTCTGCCGGTTCCGGTGCTCGTGATACTCGGCTTTTTCGCGGTGTTGCGAGAGATCGCACGCGGCGCCACCGCGACGCCGTTCCTGCTGACCTTGATGGTGGTGTTTCTCGGCTATAGCGGACTGGGAATCAGTCTGTGGCCGTATATCATTCCGCCTTCCGTGACCTTGTGGGATGCGGCGTCCGCGCCGGAAAGCCAGGGGTTTTCGCTGGTCGGCGCGCTGTTCATCCTGCCGTTCATCCTCGGTTATTCCGCGTGGAGCTACTACGTGTTTCGCGGCAAGGTGAAAGTGGGCGAAGGCTATCACTGAGCGCCACGCCGATATGGACCGACTCCACTCTCCCAATTCACGCGATCCGGCAGCAGGCAGCCCGTTCTGGAAGCGCTGCGCGTGGCTGGTCGGCATCTGGTTTGCCAGCGTGTCGGTCGTGCTGATCGTCGTCGAGTTGCTGAAGTTATTCATGGCGGCGGCGGGTCTGAAGACGCACTGACTGCGCGCTTTCCGCGCCTGTCTTCACATGACGCCAACGCATGCGAGCATGGATCGGCATGCTCGCATGATCCGAACGCGTTTTCCGCGATTGTCACGTGTGCCAGCGGTTTTTCATCGCTGCAAGCACATACCGTTTCAAGCCACTTGCACTACACTTGCGAATTTTTGCGCGCGCCATTTGCGACGCCTTCGCGGCGCTTGAACCTGACAATCCGATGACAACGCCTTCGCCAGAACCCGAAAATAAAACGAGCTTGTTTCGTCACGCCCCCTTCCAGCGATTCTGGTGCGCGCGCGTATTGTCGTCCGTATCGTTTCAGATGCTGGCTGTCGCCGTGGGCTGGCATATCTACGCGCTGACGCACAGCGCATTCGCATTGGGTCTGGTCGGCCTCGCACAATTCCTGCCGATGTTCGCGTTGACGCTGGTAGTCGGCCACGTCGCCGATCGTTACGACCGCCGGAAAATCGCGGCCATCTGTCAGGCGCTCGAAGCCGTTGCAGCAGCGATATTTCTGTTGGGTACGCTGGGCGGATGGCTCAGTGCGCCGGTGATCTATGTGCTCGCCGCGTCGGTGGGTGCGGCGCGTGCGTTCGAGTCGCCGTCGATCGCATCGTTGCTGCCGAGCGTCGTGCCGCGCGGAGAGTTGCCGCAAGCCACGGCGTGGGCCACGTCGGCGAATCAGGCTGCGCAGATTCTCGGACCTGCATTCGGCGGCTTGCTATACGGGCTTGGCCCGAATGCGGTGTATGTCGCGTGCACGGTCGCGTTCTGCGCTGCGGCTTCGCTGGTGTGGTCGATTCCGTTACAGGCGAAACCCGCATCGCGTGCGCCGGTCACGCTGGCGTCGGTGTTCTCGGGCATCGCCTTTATCCGTCGCCAGCCGGTGATTCTCGGTGCGCTATCGCTCGATCTGTTTGCGGTGCTGTTCGGCGGCGCGACCGCGTTGCTACCGATCTTCGCGCGCGATGTGCTGCACGCAGGGCCGCTCGGCCTCGGCCTGTTGCGCTCGGCGCCTGCCGTGGGCGCGTTGGCGGGGACCATCTGGCTTGCGCACTTTCCGCTGAAGAAGCGTCCCGGCATGGCGATGTTCGGCGGCGTGATCGCGTTCGGCGCGGTGACCGTGGTGTTCGGCCTGTCGCATTCGTTCGTGCTGTCGCTGCTGGCGTTGGCCGCGATGGGGGCATCGGACGTGATCAGCGTCGTGGTGCGACTGTCGCTGGTCCAGTTGCGCACGCCCGATGAAATGTTGGGCCGCGTGAGTGCCGTGAATGCGTTGTTTATCGGCACGTCCAATCAGCTTGGCGAGTTCGAGTCGGGAGTGACGGCGGGATGGTGGGGCGCGAGAAACGCGGTACTGGTCGGCGGTTTCGCGACCATCGCGATTGCGCTGCTATGGATGAAGGTGTTCCCTGCGTTGGCAAAGATCCGCTCGCTCGACGGGAACTGAGCCCTTGCGGCGGGCGCTCATTCAGGTCGTCAAGTCAATGCTGGTTCGTGCCATGCACTCGACAAACCGCGCGCTTTGGCGCCTCATAGTATCGTGCGTCGATCCGGTCCGATGCGTAGAACGGAACCGGACGAACACGATGATGATGTAGCGCGTCCCCGCTGCGTAATCGCATGAAACGGATGGTGCGGTGCGGCAGGGGCGACGCGGTTTCGATTGATTATCAAGGAGACAATCATGGCAAAACTCGTCGTACTCTATAAAAATCCCGACGACCCCAACGCTTTCGACGACCACTATTTCACGACGCATATCCAGCTTGCAAAGAAGCTGCCGGGACTGGAGCGGTACGAAGTCAGTTCCGGGCCGATCAAGGACGTGGGCGGCCAATCCGCGTATTACCTGATCGCCACGCTGCACTTCGCCTGCACCGATGCGATCACCCAGGCGCTCAATTCTCCAGCCGGGAAGGCGGCCGCCGCAGACCTCCGGAATTTCGCGCAAGCGGGTGCGGAATTGCTGATGTTCGAAACCAAAGACGTGTGACGATGGTGCGCCAGCGGCGCATCCTGCGTGATTGCATGGTCACTGCCTGAAGGCGGCGCGACGCATGCGTGCCGAGCATCGATGCATGCTCGCATGCGTCTCGCGCATGCCATCTTTCTTTTCCACATTTCGCGTTCTAATACCCTGACTACTGAGCCGGGTTAACGCCGATGACACCGCAAATCCTGTCGATATAGTATTACTATAAATCGTCCCATGCGTATAGCGCATGTGAGATTCATAACGACACCGGAGACTGCATGGATAGGGAAACCCGCATCGTCAGGCTGATGACGCTCAAGCTGATTCCGTTCCTGGTTTTGCTGTACCTCGTGGCCTACGTCGACCGTTCGACGCTCGGTTTTGCGAAGTTGCAGATGAACGCCGATACCGGTATCAGCGACGCCGCATATGGTCTCGGTGCCGGTCTGTTCTTTATCGGCTATTTCCTGTTCGAAGTGCCCAGCAACGTGTTCCTCGTGAAAGTCGGCGCACGCCGCTGGTTCGCGCGAATCCTCGTCACGTGGGGCGTGATTACGGTCGCGATGTCGTTGATCAGCGGGCCGTACAGTTTCTATACGCTGCGCTTTCTGCTGGGCGCGGCCGAAGCCGGGTTTTATCCAGGTGTCGTGTTCTTTCTGGGGCAATGGTTTCCGGCGCGGCATCGCGGCCGGATTTTCGGTCTGTTCCTGCTGTCGCAACCGTTCGCGTTGATCGTGACAGGGCCGCTCGCAGGCGGACTGCTGGGTATGGAAGGCGTGGCTGGGCTGCATGGCTGGCAATGGCTGTTTATCCTGACCGGCTTGCCCGCCGTACTGCTTGCATGGCCGACGCTGCGCTTCCTGCCCGATACGCCGTCGCATGCGGCATGGCTCGCCGCCGACGACCGGCGTTGGCTTGAAACGGAACTGATCGAAGAGCAGCGTTCGCGAGCGGAGATCAAACACGGCAATCCGCTGGAAGGGTTGAAGGACCCGCGCGTGCTGTTGCTCGCGTTGTATTTTCTTCCGTATCCGCTGGCGATTTACGGGCTGTCGATGTGGCTGCCGACCATCATCAAGGCATTCGGCGTCAGCAATCTGACGACCGGTTTTCTGTCTGCGATTCCGTATGTATTCGCGGTTATCGGGCTGCTGACGATTCCGCGCCATTCCGACAAACGCGACGAGCGCATCGTGCATATCGCGTGCTGCGCGGCGCTCGGTGCGATTGGATTGTTCGTTTCCGCCGCCGCGCAATCGCATGTCGTCCAGTTGGGCGCGCTGTGCTTCACCGCATTCGGTCTGTATGCCGCGCAACCGATCTTCTGGACCTTGCCGACCCGCTTTCTCGCCGGACCGTCCGCAGCGGCGGGCATTGCGCTGATCAACTCGATCGGCAATCTCGGCGGCTATATCGGACCGTTCGCGGTCGGCGCGATCAAGCAGCACACGGGCAACCTCGCCGACGGCCTTTACTTTCTGTCGGCGGGCGTATTCGTGCTTGGCGTGGCGCTCAGCTTCGTCGTGAGAATGCTGGTCGATCCGTCTAGGATGACAGGAACGCAGGCCACCGCCGAGTGATGCGCACAACGCATGCGTGCGCGCCAGTCGGCTGTTCGGGGTATGGGTGAACGCGATGCCGCCCGTTATCATGGCGGCAATCGAGTTCACCGGCAGCCCTCATCATGCGCATCGCTCCACTTCCGCCGCTTCAATGTCTGATCGCATTCGAATCCACCGTGCGGCATGCCAGTTTCACGCGTGCCGCCACGGAACTGCATCTGACGCAAAGTGCAATCAGCCGGCAGATCGCGCAGCTCGAATCGTTTCTTGGACGCTCGTTGTTCGAGCGCGAGCATCGGTCGCTGCGTCTGACCATTGCAGGTGAGCGTTACGCCAAACATGTGCAGTGGCTGCTAGCGAACTGCGCCGAAGCCACGCTCGACGTGATGAAGCGCTACGGCGAACAGGAGTTGACCATTGCGTGCTCGTCGGGCGTCGCGGTGCTATGGCTGACGCCGCGACTTGGCGCATTTCGCGCCGCGCATCCTAACGTGCGCATCAGGATGATCGTCCGTGACGGACTGGCGTCGATGTCGCCCAACGAATTCGATGTCGGCCTGTACTTTATCCGGCAGCGCGCCGACGCGCATTTCACCGCACGACGGATCTTCGACGAAGAGGTATTTCCGGTCTGCTCGCCTGGCTATCTCAACGGCCGCATCATCACCCCGGCGGAACTGACACGCGAAACCCTGCTGGTTCAGGAAGACGGCCAGCGTCAATGGATGTCGTGGTCGGAGTGGTTCCGGCTGAACGGCACGCAGATGCCGCGCTCGCCACGCATGGTCGAGGTGAATCACTATCCGCAACTGGTTCAGATGGCGATCATGGGGCAGGGCGTGGTGCTCGGCTGGCGGCACATGATCGACGCATGCGTCGATGAAGGCATTCTGGTTCGCGCGACGCGTGAATCCGCAAGTCACGGTGGTGGCTACTACGTGGTGTCGCCGAACGATCGCTCGCAAAGCCCCGCCGCACGCGCGTTTGCGCGCTGGCTGTTCGAGCAGGCAGCCGAACAGACCGGACAGCCGGTCGCGCTGGAATCCGTCAAATGAGTGGCCAATTGACGTGCCGGGATGCGGCGCTATCGCGTCGCATCTGGAAGTTCGCATGCGCTACACGCATGCATGCATGCAAATCTTTCGTTTCGAAAAAAAACAGGTTGTCTGTCAGGATCGGCGTTATGCAAGAAAAACGCGCCGTCGGCGTACCCGCCGCGCATCTTCGACAGACCCGCCCGAAAGGAAAGAGACCATGCAACGAGCATCATCGCCTCCTATTGCGTCGTCCGTAGACGCGCTTGCCCGGCAACGTCGCCGCGCGATTATCGCCACTGTGCTCGGTAACGGGCTGGAATGGTTCGACTTCACGGTCTACAGCTTTTTCGCGGTGATCATCGCGAAGCTGTTCTTTCCGACCGGCAATGAACTGACCTCGCTGCTGCTCGCCGTCGCGACGTTTGGCGTGGGCTTTTTCATGCGTCCGGTGGGCGGCATCGTACTGGGTATTTACTCGGACAAAGTGGGCCGCAAGGCGGCCTTGTCGCTGACGATTCTGCTGATGGCATTCGGCACGGCGCTGATCGGCCTCGCACCGACTTACTCGAGCATCGGCCTGTGGGCGCCGGCGCTGATCGTCGTCGCGCGTCTGTTGCAGGGTTTCTCGGCCGGTGGCGAAATGGGCAGCGCGACCGCGTTCCTGACCGAATATGCACCGCCGGAAAAGCGTGCTTACTATTCGAGCTGGATTCAGGCGAGCATCGGTTTCGCGGTGCTGCTGGGCGCGGCGGTCGGCACGATCGTCACGTCGAGCCTCAGTGCGGATGCGTTGCATACATGGGGCTGGAGAATGCCGTTTCTGATCGGCATTCTGGTGGGCCCGGTCGGTTATTTCATTCGTAGCCGGATGGATGAAACGCCCGCATTCGCAGCGGTGTCGGAAGAAGCACGCAAAGAATCGCCGCTGGTTCAGGTGCTGCGCGACTATCCGCGCGAAACGGCGTCGAGCTTTTCGATGGTCATTTTGTGGACGGTTTGCACGTATGTGCTGCTGTTCTATATGCCGACCTATTCGGTGCGCACGCTGCACCTGCCGCAATCCACGGGTTTTATCGCAGGCATGCTGGGCGGCCTGATGATCATGTGCTTCTCGCCGGTGATCGGCAAACTGGCGGACCGTTATGGCCGTCGTCGCTTCCTGTCCGGCGCTGCTGCACTGATCCTCGTGCTCGCATGGCCGATGTTCGCGTGGATCAATGCGGCGCCTGGTTTCGCATCGCTCGCGGTGTTTCAGGTGGTATTCGGTGTGCTGATCGCCGCTTACACCGGCCCGATTCTCGCGGCCTTCGCCGAGCTGTTCCCGACCAAGGTGTTGTCGACCGGTCTGTCGGTCGCATACAACTTCGCAGTCACCATCTTTGGCGGCTTCGCACCGTTCGTCATCACGTGGCTGATCGCTTCGACGGGCAGCAATATGGCGCCTGCGTTCTACGTGATGATCGCCGCTGCGATCAGCCTGTTCGGTACATTCCAGATTCGCGATCCGCATGAAACCCGCAGCGTGGATCGCATGCGCGACGCGCATGCGGCACGTAGCTAGGCATGCATCCATTCAAGTCAGGAAACCATCAATGACCATCACGGTAATTCAAGGCGGTAACGTTCTCGATCTGTCGCAGGGCGTGTTGCTCGAACATCATCACGTCGTGATCGAAGACGGCCATATCGTCGAAGTGACGGACCGTCCGGTCGATCTGCCGAATGCGCGAGTAATCGATGCGCGCGGCAAGACGGTGATGCCGGGCCTGATCGACTGTCACGTTCACGTGCTGGCGTCGCGCGCGAATCTCGGCGCGAACGCTAACCAGCCGAACATCCTCACGGCGATCCGCGCATTGCCGATTCTCGACGCGATGCTCGCACGCGGCTTCACCAGCGTGCGCGACGCGGGCGGCGCGGACTGGGGCCTGACGCAAGCACTCGAAGGCGGACTGATCCCCGGGCCGCGTATTTTCCCGTCGGGCAAGGCCTTGTCGCAAACGGGCGGTCACGGCGATTTCCGTCCGCGTGGCGATATGCTCGAACCGTGTTCGTGCTGTTTCCGTGCCGGCGCGATTGCGCGGGTGGTGGATGGCGTCGATGCGGTGCGTCTTGCCGCACGCGAAGAAATCCAGAAGGGCGCGACGCAAATCAAGATCATGGCGTCGGGTGGCGTTGCATCGCCGACCGATCCGATCGGCAACACGCAATACTCGGAAGACGAGATTCGTGCGATCGTCGATGAAGCGACGGCCGCCAATACGTATGTGATGGCGCATGCGTATACGGGCCGTGCAATTTCCCGTGCCGTGCGTTGCGGCGTGCGTACGATCGAGCACGGCAATCTCGTGGACGCGGCTGCCGCCGCGGTCATGCATGAACATGGCGCGTTCGTCGTGCCGACCCTCGTCACCTACGATGCGCTTGCAAAGCACGGCGCCGATTACGGCTTGCCCGCCGATTCGATCGCGAAGATCGAAACGGTTCGCCAGGCGGGCCGCGATTCGCTGGAGATTTACGCGCATGCAGGCGTGCCGATGGGTTTCGGCTCGGACCTGCTCGGTGAAATGCATACTTTCCAGAGCGACGAATTGCGGATTCGCGCCGACGTGCTCGGCAATCTCGAAGCGCTGCGTTCCGCGACGACGATTGCCGCCGATATCGTCAACCACACCGGCAAACTCGGCGTGATCGCCGCAGGCGCGATTGCCGACGTGCTGGTCGTCGATGGCGATCCGCTGCGCGATATCAGCGTGCTGACGGGGCAGGGCGAACGCATTGCCTACGTGATCCAGCGCGGTGAAGTGGTCCGCGAACACGCATCCATGCGCTGAACGCATGCGAGCATGAACAGGCATGCTCGCATGCACGGAATGCCGTATCGGCCATTCCGCACGGTTTTACCGCCGCGCCGACACTAACGAAGGCGCGGCGCGAACACATCGAAGTCGAGACTGGCCCAACGCGCCAGACATCGGCCGAGCCAGCCGCGCTGTCGCGGTAATGCGCTCGTCAACGCCAGTCGCGCGGGCCTATCGCCTTCAACCGTGACCCAGATGCGCTCGCCGCGCAGCAACCGCAATTCGTTACCCGGTGCCAGCCAGTGGTCGTAGGGCGAACGCACGCGCGTGAGCCAGATTTGCGCACCGCTGACGCGCAATTGCGTGTCGGCGGTGAGTCGCCACGACAGCGTTGCACCAGGCGAGATTGCGAGCAGAACGACGACCTGCGGCAGTAATTCGTCATGCTGACGCGCGTCGTCCCGTGAGAACGCGGGGTCCTGAAACGGCGGGCTTGCATCTTCCATCATTGCTCTCCAAATGAGCCGGCTGACGGAAGCGCCCCACAAAACAAAAGGCCCCATCCGAATCCGGCGGGGCCTTTGAGGGTGTCTTCTGCTGTCGAGACCGCTAACGCGCACACACTCCCATTGACCCGTCGGTAATGACTCGGTTCATTGGGTTTTTAATCGCTCGCGCGATGAAGGTGGACGTCAGCATGGTTTTGAGTGTGTCTTCGGCGCGTCAGGCTGTCAATAAAAATTGTGATGAATTCGATATCGTGCAAAACGCGTGCTTTCGAAGGATTACACGGCAAGCTGGCGAGCCGCCGCGCCGGTTTTGGTACGATGCAACCCTTTCTGCGATCCTGTGTGCCGTAACGTGTCCTCTGTTCAAGACTATTACTCGAGATTGTTGGCGCTACTGAAGCCCGCTATTGCGCGGGGCATTCACCATCTTCGTCATCCGACATTGCGCGGGTGCGCTTATGCGCTTGCCGCGATTCCCGCGCTATTCGTTCTTTATGTGCTGGTGCTGATTCCGTTTACGCCGGGCATCGGCGACATTCGCAAAGCGAAAATCGAGCAGCCTGCGCAAGTGCTGTCCGCCGACGGCAAACTGCTGGCGGAGTTCAAGCCGACCAATCGCGAGTGGGTGAAGCTATCGGATATCTCGCCGCATGTGGTCGATGCGTTGGTGTCGACCGAGGATCACCGTTTCTACGAGCATCACGGCATCGATTGGCGACGCATGGGCGGCGCCGCATTGAGAACGCTGTCGGGCGATCGGCAGGGCGGCTCGACGATCACGCAGCAGCTCGCACGCAATCTGTATCCGGACGAGATCGGCCGTGCACCGACACTGACGCGCAAGCTGAAAGAGGCGATCACCGCATTCAAGATCGAGGCCGTCTATACAAAGCCGGAAATTCTCGAAACCTACCTGAATACCGTGCCGTTTTTGTATAACGCGTACGGTATCGAAATGGCGGCGCGCACGTACTTCGATAAATCGGCGGACCAGTTGAACGTGCTCGAAAGCGCGACGCTGACCGGCATGCTGAAGGGCAATAGCTACTACAACCCGGTGATCAATCCGGAGCGCGCATTGCAGCGCCGTAACGTCGTGCTCGCGCAGATGGTCAAGTATGGACGGCTCACGCCTTCCGCGTTCGACACGCTGAAACGCAAGCCGTTGCGCGTGGATTTCGAGCGTCAGAAAGAGTTGCCCGGACCTGCGCCGCATTTCGCGCAGCAACTGCGCAAATGGTTGATCGGCTGGGCCGACCGCAACGACTACAACGTGTATTCGGACGGACTCGTCGTGCGAACCACGATCGATTCGCGCTTGCAGGCAATGGCAACGCAGTCGGTCATCCTGCACGGCAACCAGTTGCAAGGCATCGCGAATTCGGCCTGGAATACGCGGGCGGATTGCGCGGGCAATGGCGATCTGTTCCGCGCGTTCATCCGTGAAACGCCGGAATATCACGCTCAGAAAGACGCCGGCGTCAGTGACGACGACGCATTGATGCAGTTGTCCGCGAATCGCGCATTCATGCATGCGTTGTGCGAAAGCAAGACGCGCGTGCAGGCCGATTTCATGGCAATCGATCCGCGCAATGGCCAGATTCGCGCATGGGTGGGCAGTCGCGACTTCACACAGGATCCGCTCGATCACGTGCAGCAGGCACGTCGTCAGCCGGGTTCGACGTTCAAACCCTTCGTCTACGGCGCGGCATTCGCGCAAGGCATGCGTCCCGACGATACGTTCGTCGATCAGCCGGTCGAGATTCAATTGGCC
This sequence comes from Paraburkholderia sp., assembly GCF_028283785.1. Classification (GTDB taxonomy): domain Bacteria; phylum Pseudomonadota; class Gammaproteobacteria; order Burkholderiales; family Burkholderiaceae; genus Paraburkholderia. The sequence goes on from NZ_JAPWKB010000013.1 coordinate 260,859, forward strand.
GGTGGCGAAGTGTGGCACCCGGACGACGCGGAAACGCCGAGCGGAAAACCGATGTCGCTACGTGACGCGCTTGCGTATTCGCGCAACCGGATCACCGCGCAATTGATGGAGAAAGTCGGCCCTGCACGCGTTGCGAAACTTGCGCGTGCGATGGGTGTGCGCGACAGTGCGCTCGACGCAGTGCCTTCGCTGGCACTCGGCACGAGCCCTGTCACGTTGAAGGAAATGGTGTCGGCATACGGCACGATCGCAAATAACGGCGCGTATCTCGAGCCGGTGATGGTGACGCGTATCGAAGATCACAACGGCAACGTGCTGGCCGATTTCCATGTGTCGTCGCCGGATCAGGTGTTGCCCGTCGATGCGGATCACATCCTGCTCGATACGATGCGCGATGTCGTGAATCGCGGAACGGGTTCGAGTATCCGCACGCGCTTTGGTATTCGCGGCGACGTCGCCGGTAAAACCGGCACGACTCAGGACAATGCCGATGGCTGGTTCATTCTGATGCATCCGCAACTGGTTGCGGGCGCATGGGTTGGTTTCAACGACAGCCGCGTTACGTTGCGCAGCGACTACTGGGGGCAAGGCGCGCAAAGCGCGCTGCCGATCGTCGGTGATTTCTTCCATCGCTCGCTGGGCTCGCGGCTGATCGATGCGCGCGTGCGTTTCGATACCGAGCCGCAAACCGGCTGGTTCGGCACGATGACCGCGAAGCTGTCGGGTTGGGTCGAGCAACTGTTCACGCGCAACACAAAACCCGAGCCGGCGCCGTCCGCGCACCCGCCACGCCGTCCGGCACGCCAGACGACGCAGAATGCGCCGGCGACCGCCGCGAGCGCGCCTGCGGCCGTCTCGTCGGTCGTAGCGGCATCCGGTGCTGCGCCGGCATCGCGGACGATGCCGGCAGACTTGCCACCGCTGTTGCCGTTGCCGTCTGCTTCGTCCGGCGACGCGGCTTCAGTCGAAAAGGAACCGGCTTCGTCGCCTACGCCGACGCCGGATGTCGGTCCAGTTGATACGGGTCCGGACGTGAACGCCACGCAGTGAAGGCGCGCGTCGTGGCTATCACCGCCACGACGTCGCCAGCACGCTGCTTACCGTGCCTTTCATACGCTCAAGCTGGCGTTGTCAACGACGTTATCCCCTATGTGAACACCACACGTGGAGAATGAAATGTCAGATGCAACGCCGGATCAGATTGCTCGAATGGTGCGAATCAACCCCATCATGATTCTTAGCGGAAGCGGTGACGCCGCCCGCGCGCTGCGGTATCGCGGCAAGCATACGATCACCGCCGTGCTCGGCGTGGTCGCCAGACACCGTGAGTGCCGCGCGCTGGTGTATTGCGACAGCGTGAACGCGCAGAAGCTGTGGGTCGATGTGCAGACCGGCGCATTCTGCACGCTGCAATAAGCAGTAGAACGCTGGCGGCGTTGCGCGGCCTCACCACGCATTACGGATTCGTGCGTTGGGGTGCTGCGCTCGCCGACCCGTTCGTTTCGATTGCTTCCGTCGCATCGGGCACGGTATTCAGATCGCGTCCGCGCGTTTCGGGCAGCATGAATGCAGCCAGCACGACGAGAAAATACGCAGCGCTCGCGCACACGCCCATTGCTGCGCCCAGTCCCATCCTGACGCTGATCAGACCGACCATCGTCGGCATCACCGCGCCCAATGCGCGGCCTGCATTGCCGCACAAACCTTGCGCGGAACCACGGATGCGCGTGGGGAATAGTTCGGCGATATAGGCACCCGTGCCGGCCGCCGTACCCGATTGCAAGGTGCCGAGTACGAAACCGAGAACCAGCGTGACCGCAAGATTGATCGGCGCGAGCGTATAGATGCCGACCGCCACGGCCTGGCAGCACGCGATGATCATGAAGGTCTTGCGACGGCCGAACGCGTCGGCCATCCAGCCATTCAGAAATGCGCCTGCGAACGAGCCGAGAATATTGATCGCCAGATAGCCGCCGATATTATTGATCGACAGGTTCAGCACGAGTTTCAGGTAGGCCGGCAGCCACGTAATCATCACGTAGTTACCGCCGTAGATCCCGAACGTCAGCAGGATGGCTTTCAAGGTCGTCGCGCGACTGGGGCGGTAAAACACTTCCCAGATGCTGACCGTGTCGTGATTCTTTTCGGCCTTCGCGCGCTCTTTCACGTACACCGGCGCTTCTTCGATATTGCGGCGAATCCACAGCACGAGAATGGCAGGCACGATGCCAAGCGCGAACAGCACGCGCCATGCGATCGCCTGCTCGACATAGTCGAAGAGAATCGTCGTGACCAGCACCGCGATCCCGTAGCCGACCGCCCAACCTGCCTGCAATGCGCCGACGACACGGCCGCGCAGCTTCGGATTGATGGTCTCGCTGATCAACACCGCGCCGACCGCCCACTCGCCACCGAAGCCGATGCCTTGCAAGCTGCGCGTCAGCATCAATTCCCAGAACGAGTTGGTGAATGCCGACAGAAAGGTGAACAGCGAGAACCACGCAATCGTGATTTGAAGGATACGTACCCGTCCAAAACGATCCGACAGAATGCCGGCCGCCCAGCCACCGAGTGCCGCCATGATCAGAACGGTCGTGCCCAGAATGCCCGCTTCGCCACGTGTCATGCCCCAGAGCGCGATCAGCGTCGGAATGGTCAGCGCATACATCTGCGTGTCCATCGCATCGAGTCCCCATCCGCTGAAACACGCCCAGAACGTGCGTTTTTCGGATTTCGTGAGTTGAGTGAACCACTGAAACATTGCTGCGTCTCCTTGTTCAACACGATCGACGGCGTCGGGGCCGTGATGTGATCGTTCCTGGTGCGGTTGGGTGTTAGCTGGCGGTCGATGGGTGAGTGTGGGTTTCGAGGGCCTGAAACAGGGCTTAGGTCAGTGCGACGGTGCTGGTGCCGGCGGCGGCGATCAATGCACTGGCATCGCCGCCCAGTCGTTCGGTTGCGCGGGCGGCGAACATCAGCAGTCGCGGCCGGTAACGCTCCATGCCGACGTAGTCCATCCGGCTCGTCGGTCCGACGACACCCAATGCACCGACGAGGCGCTGCTGCGCGCCGAACACGGGCGCGGAAATACCCGCTGTTTCAGGGTCTCTTTCGCCGAACGACGCGTAGCAGAAGTCGGCACGGATCGTGTCGTATGGCTCGCCGGATTCGCCGGAGAACGCCAGCAAAATGCGGCCGCCCGCACCGCGATCGAGCGGTTGCACGTCGCCTTGCTGGACTTCGGCGCGAATCGAAAAGCGCGAACTGATCCGGTAAAGGCAGACACGGTGATCGCCTTCGCGAACATGAAATGACACGGCTTCGCCGAGTTCGGCGTTGAGTTCGCGCATGGGCGGCAACAGTACGTCGCCGAGATTCAACGACGACTCGTAATGGGCCGCGAGGTTGAGCGTGGCAGATCCGAGCCGGAAGCGGCCGTCGTCGAGCCGGATCAGCAAACGGTGATGGCACAGCGATCCGGCGAGTCGCAGCAGCGTGCTTTTGTAGAGGCCTGTGCGAGTTGAAAGCTCGGTCAGCGTCAGCGGCGGATCGTCGGGGCCGAACGCGAAAAGAATCGACGCCGCGCGATCGAGGACATCGATTCCGCTCGGGGTAACGCCAAGCGGTTGCTGTGTGGTGGTGCGTGCTCGTGCCATCTGATGTCTCGTCGTGTTCTATCTAATAGAATATATATTTATCCAATAGAACAACTCTAACGAGCTACTTCGCGTGCGTCAATCCGATGGAATGCCGGGTCGCATGCATAAAACTGGGGCAAGGGTTCGTGCCATGCGCTGGCGGATTACCTGAACGGAGATGCGACATGCATGCGTCCGACGAATCACACAGGTGTGTGAAAGGTGGGCGCAAAACATGCGGTCTTGGGAGTGGAACTTGCTTTGACGGAGTTCGCCGGGATGCGCGACGACGTGCATCGGGCATACCCTCCGGAGAGGAGTTCATGGCCAGAACGATGATTCGACGCGGTGTGGCGCATGCGGCGCTTGCATGCATGCTTTGTTATGCGCACAGCGCATGGAGCGCGGAACCCGCCGTGCAATCCGACCCGCCGCAGATGCTGGCGCAAGCACAGGGCGGTGCTCAGCCGTCGCCGGGTGCGCCGCCCGGCGTTGCGCCCGCAGGCGACGACACCTTTCTATTGACGATTTTCCTGCGACACGACGAGTCGAAGCCGTTGCCGAAAATCAATGATCAGTTGCGCGCGCAAGGTTTCTTCAAGACCTTCCCGCCGCCCGGAATCGAAGTGGTGTCGTGGTACGTGATGATGGGAATTGGCCAGGTCGTGACGTTGCGCGTGCCGGCAAGCCGGTTGCGCGAAGTAAACCGGGCGATCGAGACGACGGCGTGGGGCGGTTACCGGACGGAGTTCTATCCGACCTACGATTACAAGACGCAAGCGCAGAAGATGCGCACGACCGACGGCCAGTAATTACGTTGGTCAGACAACGGGTTGCACCGCGCCCGGCTTGAAGCGCGACCCGAGCCGGTAGCGGTTGCCGGGATGAACCAGATGGGCGAGCGTGACCGGCGTGCCGCCGGTCCACGTACGCCGCGTCAACGTCAGGCAAGGTTCGTCGACGCGCATGTTGAGCATGTCCGCCTGCTCAGGCGTGGGCAAACTCGCATCGACAACGTGCTCGATTTCCAGTTCGTGATGCGACACGTTGTTGAACAGATATTCGGACGGCGGTCCGGCTGCGAAGTCCTGATCGAGAAATCCAGGCGCCGCGGCCGGATTTACGTAGCGGTCTTCGAGTTGAATTGGGCGATCGTTTTCCAGGTGCACGCAGACGAGATGAAAGATCGGCGCACCGACGGGAAGATCGAACGCGGCGGCGATTTCCAGCGTGGCAGTTTCGCGCGCCTGCGTGATGACCTTGCATGCGTACGCGTGTCCGCGTGACACGATTTCATCGCGCACGTGCGCGATCATCAAGAGATTGGATTGCGGCTTGCCTTGCGCGACGAAGGTGCCGACGCCTGCAACGCGTTCGAGTTGTCCTTCCGTGGTCAATTCCCGCAGTGCGCGATTTACCGTCATCCGGGCGACGCCGAACTGGGTTGCGAGTTCGAGCTCCGATGGAATCCTGTCGCCGACCTGCCACTCGCCGTTACGTACTTTGTCACGTACTGCCAGCTTGATTTGCTGAAACGGCGCGCCCGCTTTCTGTGTCATCTGCCACGCCTTGCTTTGGATATGAATTGCGAGCGATTCTATTACGCTTTCACCGGATGTCGAGCGCCGTGAAGAGCGCATCGAGAAAGGCCGCGTTTTCTTCTTCGGTGCCGACCGTGACACGCAACATGTTGTCGAGTGCATACGCGGCGAGCGGGCGCACCACGACGCCGGCCTGAACCATGCGTTGCGCGACGACGGCCGCGTCACGTACATGAATTGCAATGAAATTTGCATGCGTCGGAACGTATGCGATTTTTGCATGCGACAGCGCACGCGTAATCTGTTCGATGCCACGACGATTCGCGTCTTGCGTCTGCATCAGAAACATACGATCGGCGAGGGCGGCCACGGCCGCGCGTTGCGCGAGTGCGTTGACGCTGAATGTTGGGCGGATACGCGCGATGGCGTCGGCCAGATGCGGTTGCATGATGCCGTAACCAATCCGCAGCGACGCCAGCCCATACGCTTTTGAAAAAGTCCTCGCGACGATCAGGTTCGGGTGACGCGCCACGAGCGCGGTTGCGTCCACGCGTAGCGACGGGTCGAGATAATCGATATACGCTTCGTCGAGCACGACAAGCGTATCGGGACCCGTCGCGTCGATAATCTGCTCGATTTCGGCTTGCGACAGCAGCGTTCCCGTCGGGTTGTTCGGATTGCAGATATAGACGAGACGCGTGCGTGCCGTCAGCGCATCGCACATTGCCCCGGCGTCATGACCGAACTCTCGCGCGGGGACTTCGATCGCAGTCGCGCCGCGCGCCTTGATGCTGATCGGGTAAGCCTGGAATGCGTACTGCGCATGCACGCCTTCGGCGCCATCGCGAAGACACAACGCTGCACATAGATCGATCAGTTCATGCGAGCCGTTCGTGACAGCAATATGATCCGACGGCACCTGATGATAGGTCGCGAGCGCCTCGCGTAACTCGAATGCATCGCTGTCCGGATAGCGTGCGAGGGCGGTGCTGGCTGCATCGCCGCGAGTCAGATGCGCGGTCAACGCTTCCGCCACGCGCGGACTGCAGCCCAGCGGGTTTTCATTCGATGCGAGCGTGACGATGCGTGTCAGGCCGTAGTCGCGCGCCACAGTCCGTTCGGATTTTCCGGGGATGTAGTGCGGCAACGCGTTGATATGCGGGAGCACGGGTGTTCTCGCCGCAATGGATTTCACTGCGGGCTCGATGATCCCGTTCATTCCTCCACCTGTCCGCTGTCGGCTCGCCACAATACGGGAAACAGCGGATGCGTCATCGGCGAATCTTCTGGCAGCGACTCGCGCAAGCCCGGGAATTCCGGCGATGTGCGCCACGGACGGGGCTTATGGCGAGTGTCGTCGCCGATAAATCTCAGCGAGAATGCGCGACGTCGGTGATTGCCGCTCACGCCCCCTGATGCATGCAGTGTAAGCATGTGAAAACACACCATGTCGCCGGGTTCGAGTTCCCATCCAAGAATCGGATAGGCGTCGCGATTGGCCTCGATGTCGGGCAGATCCGCGAGGCTGCCCTCCGGAAACCATTTGGCTTCGTTTTCCATGAACGTGCGCGGCATGAGCCACGGTCCGAGATGCGATCCCGCGACGAATTCGAGCGTCGATTCGCGCGAAACAGGATCGACCGGAATCCACATGCTGACGTTCTGCTCGCCCACGATGTTGTAGTACGGCTGATCCTGATGCCAAGGCGTGCGCTGCCGCGTATTAGGTTCCTTGACGAGCACATGGTCGTGATAGAAGCGCATCGCTTCGCCGCCGACCAGCGCGCCGGCCACCGATGCGGCGGGCGATCCGGTGATGAAACGACGGTAACCCGCGTTGTCCTGCCAGTTGCAGAAGTCTTCGAAGAACCAGCCGGGATCGTCCGGGCGGCTTGCGACCTTCGCGCGAGGACTGGGTTGCGCGATGTTGTGATCGATCGCGTCGCGGAGGATGGCCAGTTCGTCCGCGGTAAAAATGTTGCGGATGCGTACTGCGCCGTTCTTTCGGAACGACTGCACAAGTTCATCGGTCACCGCTGCGGCGACGCGTTGCTCAATGGTCTGGGTCATCGGATTTTCACGTTCGTACAGCGGTCATTCTCTCCGCATGCAACCTGAGGCGTAAGCCTGACAACGGATTGAAGCGGTCTAGACCGCACTATACAAGATCAAAAAAAGCGGTGTAAAGCCCCTTTGTCGGGAAAGCCGGGTTTGTACGCACGGGTCTCGCATCATGCATGCGCTGCACGCATGCATGCGTGTGGCGCATCGCAGCAATGCGCGACGCATGCATTCCATCATCGCGCTCAATCTGCGAGTGACCGACCTCGCTTAACGCGGGTGTTGGACGCGGCGTCAGCAGGAGGATTTAGAACGTGCGACATTACGGCCCATAACAGTCTGCGATCCGGACGCGCAACGCGCCGCTACGCAGCAGAAAAATCAAAAGCTCAAGGTTAATGGCCCCCACTTTTCATGGAAATACCTATGACTACGCTAACGATCAACGGACAGGTCCATACGGTCGATGCGCCGCCTGATATGCCGCTGCTCTGGGTGCTGCGCGATCTGGTCGGATTGACCGGCACCAAGTTCGGTTGCGGGATTGCCCAATGCGGCGCGTGCACCGTCCATCTGGACGGCGTCGCAGTTCGCTCGTGCGTGCTGCCGGTGGCTGCCGTCGGCGATCAGAAGGTCACGACGATCGAAGCGGTCGGCGAGACGCCTGCGGGCAAAAAAGTGCAGACAGCGTGGCGCCAGCTCGACGTCGTGCAATGCGGCTACTGTCAATCCGGCCAGGTGATGTCCGCCGCATCGTTACTGGCATCGAACCCGAATCCGTCAGACGCCGATATCGATACCGCGATGGCGGGCAACATCTGCCGGTGCGGCACCTATAACCGCATCCGCGTGGCGATCAAGCAAGCCGCGAAGGAGGCGTGACATGTCGCAAGGATTGCTCGATGCACAAAACGGTGCAACGCCGGGCGGCGTATCGCGTCGCACGTTTCTGAAGTTCGGCATCACGGTCGGCGCGACCGCCGGCGGTGGCCTGTTGCTCGGCTTCAGTCTGCCGGCCGCGAGTCAGGGGCAACAGCCGGCTTCCTCCGTCATTAGCGGCGACGCCGACGAGACACCCAACAGCAACCTCTTCGAACCTAACGCATTCATACAGATAGACCGTAGCGGCAAGGTTGCGCTCGTGATTCCGAAGGTCGAAATGGGACAGGGCATTTACACGTCCATTCCGATGCTGATCGCGGAAGAGCTCGAAGTGCCGCTCGACAGCGTCACGCTGAAGCACGCACCGCCAAACGAAAAGCTGTTCATGGACCCGTTGTTAGGCGGCCAGCTCACCGGCGGATCGACGTCGATCCGTTACGCATGGGAACCCATGCGTCGCGCAGGCGCGACTGCCAGAACGATGCTGGTCAGCGCCGCAGCACAGCAGTGGCAGGTCGATCCTTCGACCTGCGCGGCACAGGGAGGCATGGTCACGCATGCCGCCAGCAATCGCAGCATCGGCTACGGCGATCTCGTCGAAGCAGCGTCGAAACTGCCTGTTCCGCAAAACGTCGCGCTGAAGAATCCGAAGGATTTCAAAATCATCGGCACGCCGGTAAAGCGGCTCGATTCGCCGGAGAAGGTGGACGGGACCGCGCAATTCGGCCTCGATGTACGTGTGCCCGACATGGTGTATGCAGCGATTGCGACATGTCCCGTGTTTGGCGGCACCCTCGCGAGCGTCGACGATACCAGCGCGAAAAAGATTCCGGGTGTTCGGCAGATCGTCAAATTCGACAATGGCGTCGCCGTGATCGGCGACCACACGTGGGCGGCAAAACGCGGGCTTGCGGCACTGGCGATTACATGGAACGAAGGCGCGGGCTCGACGCTTTCAATGAAGCAGATCGTCGCGGATCTCGCGGATGCCGCGCGTCGCAACGGTGCGGTCGCCCGCAAGGAAGGCGATGTGAATCAGGCGTTTTCAGCAGCCAAAAACCGCATCGACGCCGTTTATCAGCAACCATTCCTTGCGCATGCAACGATGGAGCCGGTCAACTGCACGGTGCATGTTCGCGCCGATGGTTGCGACGTCTGGCTGGGCACGCAAGTGCCGACACGCATCGTCGATGCAGCGGTCAAGGTGACAGGTCTGCCGGCGGACAAGATCGTCGTGCATAACCACCTGCTCGGCGGCGGCTTCGGGCGGCGTCTGGAGTTCGATATGGCGACGCAGGCGCTGAAGGTCGGCAAGCAGGTCGGCACGCCCGTGAAGGTCGTCTGGACGCGCGAGGAAGACATTCAGCACGACATGTACCGGCCGTACTATTACGACACGATCTCGGCCGGTCTGGACGCTAACGGCAAGCCGGTTGCATGGCAGCACCGCATCGTCGGTTCGTCGATCATGGCGCGGTTTGCACCGCCCGCGTTCAAGAACGGGCTCGATCCCGATGCGGTCGAAGTGGCGTCGGATCTACCGTACGACTTGCCTAACCAGTTGGTCGACTATGTTCGTCAGGAACCGCATGCGGTGCCGACTGCATTCTGGCGAGGCGTCGGTCCGACGCGCAGCACGTTCGTCGTCGAGAGCTTTATCGACGAACTCGCGGCGCAGGCGAAGATCGATCCGGTGAAGTACCGCCGCGATCTGCTCGGCAAGACGCCTCGTGCTCGCAATGTGCTCGACGTCGCGACGCAGGCGGCGGGTTGGGGGAGTGCCGTATCGCAGGGTCATGGGCGCGGCGTGTCGGTCATGCACGCGTTCGGCAGCTTCTTTGCGATGGTCGTGGACGTTAGCGTCGATCAGGGCGAAGTGTCGGTGAATCGCGTTGTGTGTGCTGTCGATTGCGGAATGATCGTCAATCCGAACACGATCGAGGCGCAGGTGCAAGGCGGCATCATTTTCGGCATTACCGCCGCGCTCTACAGCGAAATCACGATCAAGGACGGGCGCGTCGAGCAGAGTAACTTTACCGACTACCGGATGCTGCGCATCGATCAGACACCGCCTATCGACGTACACATCGTGAAAAGCGGCGAAGCACCTGGCGGTATTGGTGAACCGGGCACGGCAGCACTCGCGCCCGCGTTGACCAATGCAATCTTCTCGGCTACCGGCAAGAGGCTGCGTCAGTTGCCGGTAGGTACACAGCTGCAAAGCGCCTGAGCGGAGACCGTCGATGAAACTTACTCTGAAAGCGTTCGGCGCAACGCTGGGCGTCGCATTCCCATTGATCCTGACGTCGCTGGCGACGACCGCGCATGCAGCGAACGCAGACGACGCACTCGTGCAACGCGGTGCGTATCTTGCGGAAGCCGGCGATTGCATTGCGTGTCATTCGGCGCCTCGCGGCAAACCCTTTGCAGGTGGTTTGCCGATGACGACGCCAATGGGCCGGATCTATACGACTAACATCACGCCCGACCCGACAACCGGGATCGGTCAATACACCGAGCAGGATTTTGCGCGAGCGATGCGCGAGGGCGTTGCTAAAGACGGCCACAATCTTTATCCCGCGATGCCTTATCCGTCGTATGCCAAAGTCAACGATGACGACATGCATGCGCTATACGCATACTTTATGCACGGTGTCGCTCCAGTCGCACAGGCGAATCGTGAGCCGGATATCAAATGGCCACTCAATATGCGATGGCCATTGAAGTTCTGGAATATGGTGTTCCTCGAGAAAGGCGTCTATCAGGACAAACCGGGAAAAGATGTCGCATGGAATCGCGGCGCCTATCTGATTCAAGGCCTTGGACATTGCGGATCGTGTCATACACCGCGCGGTATCGCGTTTCAGGAAAAAGCACTCGATGAATCCGGCAGTGCGTTTCTGACGGGCGGCTTGCTCGATGGCTGGTTTGCATCGAACCTCACGGGTGAACACAACGTTGGGCTCGGTCGATGGAGCGACCAGGATCTCACGATGTTCCTGAAGACCGGCGCGAATGCGCATGCGTCGGCGTTCGGTGCAATGACGAGCGTGATCAATAACAGCACGCAGTCATTGAACGACACGGACGTCACCGCGATGGCCACGTATCTGAAGTCATTGCCTGCGTCGGGTGGTTCGGGTGGGTCTGCATATGCATACGATCCGAAAGCGACGAAGGTGTCGCTCGCGCGGGCATCGCAAAATCCAGGCGCACGCGTGTATACGGCGTATTGCATGCATTGTCACGGCGTGGACGGACGCGGATTTGCACCGATGCTTGCTCCGCTCGCCGGTAATCCGAACGTGATGGAGAAAGACCCGTCGTCGCTAATCAACGTGACATTGAACGGAACGGCGGACCTGGTGATTGGCGGCATTCCCGCGCCGTATCCGATGCCGAAGTACTCGCCAGTGCTGAGCGATCAGCAGATCGCCGACGTGTTGACGTTCGTGAGAGCAGGGTGGAATAACGGCGCACCCGCCGTCGATGCGCAAGCGGTTGCGAAATTACGCAAGTCGACTCAGGCATCGCAATAGGCACCCTGCATTAAGCCTTCGAAGATGGCGCGACACAGTGCTATATGAGCAGACGATTCGCTGTGTCGTGCCATCTTTTCCCGTATGACTAGTTGCTGTTTGGATTCCGCGGCGGCATCAGGTTCGCGCCGGCCGGCGTACTGACTTGCGCCTGTGTCTGTTTCGCGACAGGCGCCTGGCTAACAGGCGAAGTCATATGAGCCGTATCTGCCGCGACACTTGCATCGGGTGGGTCAGATGAAGAATCGTTAGCGGACTGCACGGTTCGCGCCACGGGTGTCCCGCCCGAGTCCGAACTCCCGCCACACGAAGCAAGCGTCATTACGATTGACGTCGCAACGAATGAACTCAATAAGCTGCTCATAAATCGCACGCGAAAATAGCGCGTCGCATGCAAGCTTTTCATCATTCACCTCCATCTCCATTCCGACTTTCCAGGCAACACGCAATACGTCTGAACGAATGCGAAATCGATAACCGGATGCTAAGGAGTCTTGCAGAAACGCGATAAACAAAAAGACGTCGAGTGTAAGAGATTGTTACCGGCCTGTTAGTTTTTTCTGTGCGAACTATTGTCTCCTTTATCTCGCGTTCCCCTTGCCTGTTGGGGGCGTTAAAACGGGCATTGCACATTGGGTGGAAACCATGGGCGCTCGTGTCGTTGTGGCTGCATTCTTCGGTGCGGCGGTACTCGCTGCACACTCCGCGCCCGCCGGTTTGCCGACGAGTGAAGCGCAGGTCAACCAGATTGCGCTGTCGTTGTTGAACCAGATGACGCAGTCGGAAAAGCTCGACTATGTGAGCGGTACCGGTGCCTGGGATGTGAAACCGATCGCGCGACTTGGCTTGCCGCAAATCAAGGCGAGCGATGCCGGGCTCGGCGTGCGTCTTAGCGATCCTCCTGGTGTGGCGTATCCTGCTGGACCCGCACTCGCTTCGACATGGAACGTGGATCGCGCGAAACAGATGGGCGTGGGACTCGGCCTCGAAACGCGGCTTAGTGGCTTTCAGCAAATCGCAGGGCCGGGCATGGACATGTACCGGACACCGTATGCAGGTCGTGCATTCGAATATGTGTCGGGAGAAGATCCATTTTTAGGCGCGGTGATGGCAGCCGCGGAGATCAACGGTATTCAGTCGCAAGGCGTGTGGGCCGACGCAAAGCACTACCTCGCAAACGAGCAGGAGGTTAACCGTTTCAATCTGATGGAAACGGTTAGCGAGCGTGCGTTGCGGGAAATTTATATGGTGCCGTTCGAGTCATCGGTCAAGAATGCCAATGTCGCAGTTGTGATGTGCGGATTCCAGGGGCTTAACGGTGGCGATCCGGTTTGCGAAAACCAGCATGTGATGCAACAGGTCTTAAAGAACCAGTGGGGCTTCCTGGGTTTTGTCGAGTCCGACTATGCGGCGCTCAAGCACACGTTGCCCGCGGCGCTGGCCGGTGTCGATATCGAACGACCAACCGCATCGATATTTTCGCCGACAGCACTCAGTGCATTGCTGTCCACCGGCCAGATCAGCGAGTCGCTGATCGACGACAAGGTGCGGCGTATTCTGTCGCGGGTGGTCGCTTATGGTTTTCAGGCAGGCGTGCCGGCCGCAACCGGCGAGTCGCATCCCGACTTCGCCGAGCGCGCGGCACTCGACGTCGCGCGTGAAGGCATCGTGTTACTCAAGAACGACAACAACGTGCTGCCTTTGAGCCATGACTCGACACGTACTATTGCAGTGATCGGCAAGCTGGCAACCGCACAACCGCCAACCGGATTCGGTAGTGCAAATATCATTGCATCACGCTATATCAGCGAGATAAGTGGCTTGCAGCAGGTTGCCGGTAATGCGCGAATCGTGCTTATCGATTCAATGACACTCGATCCGACCCGTTCGGTCTGGACGACGCCAACGGGCGCGGCTGGTATTCAGGCGGAGTACTTCGGCAACGCTAACTGGAGCGGCTCGCCGGTATTGTCGCGGGTCGAACCGACGGTCAATCTGGACACATCGGGCAGTGCAACCGGCAGCGCGTATGGCACGACGTATGGCGGAAATGGATCGTCGAGTGCACCGGGTTCGGTACGTTGGACTGGCAATGTCACGCCAACCATTTCCGGTGCGCAGGTATTCAAGGTTCGCGCCGATGGTGCCGTACGTTTGTACGTGAACGGCCAGTTGCTCATCGATAACGGTGACGGAAATCCACTCCCCAACAATTCCATTCCGCCGACTATCCCATTGACTGGCCGCATCGTATTGCAAGCGGGGCAAGCGTATACGGTACGCCTCGATTACTCGCCACGTTCGGGATACATCCCGTTGTTCGGCGGCTTTATGGGCGCGCAACTGAGTTGGGCTTCGCTCGTGCCGCCGCCTGACCTTGCTACGTATGACGCAGTCGTCGTCGCGGTTGGAAACAGCTACGAATACGAGGGCGAAGGCTTCGATCACCCGTTTACGCTCCCGGAGTTTCAGGACGAATTGCTGACTAACGTCGGCCGTGCGAGTCCACGAAAGAGCATTGCTGTCGTGCATGGCGGAACGGGGCTCGATATGCATGCATGGATCGACACGGTGCCCGGCGTATTGCATGCGTGGTATCCGGGAGAAAACGGTGGACAGGCGCTTGCGGAAATTCTCTTTGGAGATGTCAATCCGTCGGGAAAACTGCCTATTACGATCGAGCGCAGCATCGTCGACAACCCGACCTACGCGAACTATCCGCAATACTCCAACTCGACGGATGTGCTGACGATGACTTACACGGAAGACATCTTCGTAGGGTATCGCGGCTACGAGAAGAACAATCGCACGCCGCTATTCCCGTTCGGTTTCGGCTTGTCGTACACCACGTTCCGCTACTCCGCCTTAGACGTTTCGCCGGCCGTGGCGAGTGGCGACGGGCGCATCCGGGTGTCGTTCAATGTGACGAATACCGGCGGCCTCGCGGGCGCGGAATCGGCGCAGGTCTATGTCGGAGAGCGAGGCGCCCCGGTGGCCAGGCCGATCAAGGAATTGAAAGGATTCGGCAAGGTATTCCTGCAACCGGGAGAAACCCAACGCATCACGGTATTTCTCAACCAACGCTCACTTGCGTACTTCGACGTGAATCGCAGTACATGGGTGTCGGATGCGGGCTCGTTCGATATTCTGGTCGGCGCATCGTCGCAGGATATCCGCTTGCGCGGACAACTTCTTAACCTGAATGCGCATGTACTCAACACGACGGACAGTAATCCGCTTGCCGAACGTCGTTCGGTTCATGTCGGGCCGGTGCATCTATAGCATCGCGGTTTATCGATGTGCGGCTTCGATCAGATCGAGCCGCTTGCGCCATGGGTCTGACTCGGCTTTCGGGCCATCATGCGTGAAGCCGAGAATGACGTCTTGCACTGGATTGTAACGAGGCCATTGTGGCCCACCGGCGTCCCCGGGATCGCCGGTTTTCGCAAAGGCGACCCAATAGGCGAGTGCGGATCGCGCGGTTTCGCGATCCGCATCGGTCAGTGTTTTGCCGTAGCGAACCGGCAGCGTATTGAAGACGAACGGTATTTCGCTTGCGTGCGGTGCGGCGTGCAACTCGGTGCGCATCGAGTGCGCGACATACGAGAACCGGTACACGTACGAAGGGATATTCTGCTCGGCGGCCAGACGCGCGATCAGTCGTGCGGGCTCGACCATCATCCTGTCGGCCGACACGGCCTGAGCGATCTGGTGAAAATCGGCGATGCCGTTCGGGTCGTAAGCCATGCGTGCGGCGTTCGCATGCGTGCCGAACATGCGAAACAGTTCATCCTTGGTTTTCGCATGCGTGATGCCGAAATCGGCACCCGTCGCGCCGATGATCAGCGGCACTTTCATCTGCTTTCGCTGCGCGAACAGTGCATCAGGATAGCCGGTGACCAGTTTCCCATCGAGTAATGGACCGCCGACATAGGTGTCGTTGATCAGCGAACCCATATCCATGCCGTTGACGACTTTATCCGCGGGCAGGTTGCGCAACGCGCGCAGCGCCGTTGCATCCGTACCTGCGATGCCGACCGACCGCGCGAACGCAACGCCGACTTTCTCTGCGGACGGCAATCGGGGTTGATCGACGGCGATGCGTCGCATGGGCAGCAACGACGCGCGGCCGCCGCCCGATTGGACAATCGCCTTGCTAAAGAGACCGTGCGCAAGCGGCGATGTCATCAAAGCGAGCACCGATGCACCGCCTGCCGACTCGCCGAACACGGTCACGTTCGCCGGGTCGCCACCAAATGCTGCGATGTTTCGCTGCACCCATTTCAGCGCCGCAATCTGATCCATATAACCGTAGTTGCCAAGCAGGCCGCTCTTTCCCGCTTCATGCGTCAGCGCGGGATGCGCGAAGAAACCGAAGCGCCCGAGCCGATAGTTGAAGCTGACCAGTACGACACCTTCTCGTGCGAACGACGTGCCGTCGTAGACGGTTGACGACGAGCCGCCGTTCACGAACCCGCCGCCGTAAATCCACACCATCACAGGCAGTTTATGGCCACTCGTTGCGCCTGCCGGTTTCCATAGATTGACGTAGAGGCAGTCTTCCGCGGGCGACGCGCTGAGCGGCGCGGCATCGCCTGGCATCGGATGTTGCGCGCAGTCATGACCGAAGCTGGATGCGTCGCGCACGCCCGGCCATGCGGCCGCCGTTTGAGGGGCGCGCCAGCGGTTCTTGCCGACTGGCGGCGCCGCATAGGGAATACCTTTGAACGCGATTACATCGCCGGACGTTACGCCTTGCACACGGCCTTTGTCGGTGACGGCCTGATCGGCCGGGGCGGTCGTGGCCGCAGCCGCGCTCGACGCGATCGCTGCGATCGTTGCGATCGCCATCCCGACGATCCATCTGCGCCGCAGTTGCATGGTGTGTTTTATCCTTGACTGGCAAGCGTGAACGCGCCGGATCATGCGCGAACTGCGTCGCGCGAATGATCCGGCATCACTGGCGTGAATACGATCGATGCCTGAAAACAGGCTATAACGCGAGCTTGTCGAGTTCTTCGTAAGTGCGGCTCAACCAGACTTTCACGCGTTGACGTTCGAGCAGGCCGAAGCCTGTCGCGCGGTCGTTGTTATTGATCGCGGACCAGAAGCTCGCGCTTTGACGGTCGATTTTCTGCATCGTCGCGTCAGGCAACCGGCGGATATGCATCACGCTTGCGCCCATCGATTCGGCACGCTCGCGCTGTCCCGACGCATTGAGAATATCGAACCGGTCGCCGCGAATTTCGTTTAGCACCAGCACCAGTTTCAGGCGCTCGCCGAACGTATCGAGCCACTGCTGAAGGAGATCGACGGAATCGCGGCCGGCATCCATGACTTGCCACCACGTCAGCTTCAGGTCGTGCTCCTGCGCGAGTTCGATCACCTGCGCGTCGTCCAGCCATTTGCGCAACGATTCTTGCGTTTGCGCCGCGAGATCGACCAGTACCCGGCGTTCGGGTTGCTCGAGCGCGTGTTCGATGATCGGGTCGAGGCTGTCATGCTGTTCGAGCACGGCGGGCGCAGCGAAGTCGGCATAGAAGCGCAGCAAGGCGCCATGCGATCGGTCGGTGTCGAAGCCGATAAACGGAAGATTACGGTCGATGAAGTACTGCGCAAGCACGCGGGCGACCAGCGATTTGCCGACGCCGCCTTTTTCGCCACCAATGAAGTGGATAGAGCTCATCTCTGCGTTTTCCTTTGTCGTGGAGCAGGCTGGATCGAATCAGGACATTTCATTTCGATGACGCAACAGCGCAACAGACTACACGACAAAAAGGAATGCGTGATGACGAATGCGTGGCGCGGCGTGCGCAAGGCTCGGTCAGCACGCTCAACGCGATGGCGGCGGGGTCGTTTGCGATCAGCGATGCAGCGCAGCATCGGCGCGCACCGTGGTGCACTGGTTGCGCGTCTTGCGATGCCTGGCGGCGATGTCAGGTGGTCAATGTCGTGGCGACGCGGGCGCAAAGACGATCCATGAACGCAAGGCATTTCGACAACTGATCGAGTTCGACGTATTCGTCGGCCTTGTGGCCCTGTTCGATCGAGCCCGGACCGCAAACGACGGTCGGAATGCCGATCGCCTGAAACAGACCGCCTTCGGTGCCGAACGACAACGTGCGAACCGCGTCGTTGCCCGCTGCCGCACAGGCGAGCTCGCGCAGCCAGGCGGCGTCCGGCTGGTCCGCCAGTGCCGGATAATCGACCAGTTCGCGCCATTCGATTGCGCTGTCCTCGTAAGTTTCGCGCATCTGCGGCACGAGTTCGCGATCCGCGTAAGTGCGCACCGAACTGACGATGGCCGACGGATTGTCCGCCGGAAGATTGCGGATTTCGAATTCCACTTCCGCGTGATCCGGTATCACGTTCAACGCGATACCACCGTTGATCTTGCCGGTATGCACGGTGGAATACGGCGGGTCGAAATCGTGATCGAGCTCGCCGTAGGTTTTGAGGTCGCGGGCCGTGCGGCGCAGGAACGTCACGAGTTCCGCCGCGAAGTCGGCGGCGTTGACGCCGAGATGCGTGAGTGCGGAATGCCCGGCGAGTCCTTTTACGCAGCATTCGTACGCGCGTTTGCCTTTATTGGCGACCGCAACCTGCATGCTGGTCGGTTCACCGATGCGTCATACACTCGCCCTCATGATGCGCCTAGAGATCACCGGGAACGCCGTAGGAGGGCGCCTGTTCCGGGTTCTTCGCCCGCCTGGCGTAGTCGTTCATTTGCGGTTCGTAGAGACGCCACAGCGCGCGTAGATCTTCGATTGGCGTATCCGACCAGTCGACGCGCAATTCGGCCACCGGCCACGCGTCACGCTCGAAGACGCAAAAGCCCGCCGAGTGCACCGGACCCGCTTCGCCGCCTGCCGCGAGGCCTGCTTCGAGCGCCGCAAGCAAACGCTCGGCGATTGACGCGTCGGGATTTGCCTCGAAGCCACGCACCATTGCTTCGACAACGCCTGCATGCGCGAGCAGATTTCCCGCGCCGATGCAGTCGCGACCCGGCACAGTCGACGTAATGCCGAGACCTTTCGCACCGGTCACGGCCGCGCGGCTGCCATCACTATCGATCACCGCGAGTTGTCGCCATTCGCTAAAGGCGCGCGCGCCGGCTATCTGTTGCAACACGCTGTCCGCGCCAAAGCCTTGCGCAAGCAGTTGCAAGCCCAATACGCCGAGACGCGGATCCGTCACGTTCTGACTCAGTACGACGCCATGCGGACTGACCCACAGGCATCGACTCGGGACCGCAATACTCGAACTGCACACGATGCCGCCGACGCTCCCGGTCCGCGCGCATCGTCCCGCCAGCGAGAAGGTCATTGCGCCGCTCCGGGTTCATTGGGTATCACGGCCGTGACGTCGATTTCCACCAGCCATTCCGGCCGCGCGAGTGCCGACACGACAATACCGGTCGATACCGGATATACGCCCTTTAGCCATTTGCCGACCACGCGATATACCGCTTCCCGGTAACGCACGTCCACCAGATAGATCGTGATCTTGCAGATATCTTCCAGCTTGCTTCCCGCTTCGTCGAGCAGCATCGCGACGTTCGCCATGGCCTTCTCCGCTTGCGCGGCGACGTCGCCGATTCCGACCGATTCGCGTGTGTCGAGATCCTGGCCAATCTGACCGCGCAGATAGACGGTCCCATTCGCGACCACTGCCTGGCACAAATCGTTGTCGAGCTTTTGTTCCGGGTAGGTGTCACGCGTATTGAACTTCCGGATGCGGGTATGACTCATGAGTGCCTCGGCATGAAGATTTATACGACCCGCTTAAGGCGCGGTTCGGAATTTGATTGCACGACGCGATCCGACAGGTTCGCTGCTTTCTTGACATGCCCGAGCGTGCTGTCGAAATCGAAGTTGCGGAATACTGCCGCAAGATGCGCAAAAGGCGGCGACTGCGCGAACAACTGGAACGTGAGGCGATGTCCGGCA
This sequence comes from Paraburkholderia sp., assembly GCF_028283785.1. Taxonomy (GTDB): domain Bacteria; phylum Pseudomonadota; class Gammaproteobacteria; order Burkholderiales; family Burkholderiaceae; genus Paraburkholderia. Next base: position 280,469 of record NZ_JAPWKB010000013.1, read on the forward strand.
TAGTCCGAGTTCAGCAGGTCGCGTGCGAACGCAAGTAACTTGCGACGGTCGTCCGCCGCCCAGTTATCGTTGACGGTGTAGTACTTGTCGAGCCAGCTACTGATTTCCGGATTCGCAAACGACGCCGCATCTGGGGTCACGCAGATTTGTCCGCCGCAGAGTTCGCGCGCGAGATGCATCATCTCGTGGAGTCGCGAACACGCTTGTACGCGGCCGGTATAGAGCAGCGACTGATTCGGCATCATCAATCCGGCCGGGCTGCGTTCGGCCATCGTAATCGACGCGGTCAGGTGCGCATTGATGGTTTCGCGGTAGACCGCCAGCGTCGAGAGCTTTTCCTGTACCGCTTGCTGTTTCTCCAGACCGGTTTGACGCGCGTTGAACAGTGCGGCGCCTATCATCAGGTCGGCGAGTCGCAAATTGCGCTGCACGAATGCAAAAGCACTATAACGATGCAAGGTGGCGCGGATAAACGTCGCGGCCTTGGTGTGCTGATAAAACAGCACGTCTTCCCACGGAATCAGTACGTTGTCGAAAATCAGCAACGTGTCGATTTCATCGCAACGGTTCGATAGTGGATAGTCGTCGGGATTCGCGCGACCGGCAAAGCCGGTACGGCAGATAAACTTAAGACCCGGTGCCGACATATTGACGATAAAGCCGACGGCATAGTCGGAGAGCTTCGCATCGCCCCAATTGGCGATGGTCGGCTTGACGAAGGCCTGGTTTGCATACGCTGCGGCGGTTTCATATTTCGCACCGCGCACGACAATGCCCGCATCAGTTTCCTTGACGACATGCAGCAGCATGTCCGGGTCCTGCTCCTGAGGCGGTTTGGAGCGGTCGCCTTTAGGGTCCGTATTCGCGGACACATGGAACGGGTCGGCGTGCAGCGCCCGGTGAATATGCCGCTCGATATTGTCCGCAAAGCGCGGATCGACTTCGTTCAGGACATCCTTGCCGTCGTAGAGCGACCACATTTCGCCAATGGTTTCATCGCCGACGCGAGTCGCGATGCCGCCGATATCGTCGAGCACGGTATCCACGGCGCGTCGCTTGTCGTGCCAATCCTGCTGCGAATAGGGTAGTTTCAGGCCAATCGCATTGCGCTCGCCGGTCGTCTCGTCGACGTAGCTCATCGCGTCCTGCGTAGCCTTCTCGTGCGCGAGGTCGTAGATGCGGGCGCGAATATCGACGATCGGCTTGAACATCGGATGGGTGGTCACGTCGGCGACACGCTCGCCGTTGATCCACACTTGCCGCCCGTCGCGAATCGAGTCGCGGTACTGCTCGCCTGTCCTGATCATTTAATGTGCCTCGGTCCGGGAGAGAACTGAATGGAATGTGCAACGAAGCCTCGAAAGGCGCGCTAGAGAAGCACTCGCCTAAACACTTTCCTTGAATGCTTCGAAACGGCCGTAATCGCGCCGGCAATAGAGAAGCGGCGATGGCGCGCCGAGCCGGATGCCTTTGACTTCGCCAAAGAACACGGTGTGAGTGCCAATGTCCTGTTGCGCAATCAGCACGCACTCGAGCGATGCCACCGCTTCGTCGATGAGCGGCGCGCAATGTGTGCCGTGCGTGACGGTGCAGCACGAGAAGTCGAAAGGTTTGTTGCTGTTCGAGCGGCCCGCAAAGGTGTCCGCAATGCCGCGTTGAGCAACATTCAGAAGATTGACCGCGAACACGCCGTTCGCCGAAACGGCCGCATGCGCCGGACTGCGCCGGTTGATACAGACGAGCAGGGTAGGTGGATCGGCACTGACCGATGTGCATGCGCTGATCGTGACGCCCACGGGACGCTCGCCGTCGCTGGTCGTCACGACGCTCACCGACGTCGAGTTCGACGCCATCGACTCGAGGAACGCATGACGCAGCGTATGAGCATCGCCCGCTGCGCCCGCCGATGCTTTCGCTTCGCTGCCGACACTCACAGAGATCTGGCCCATCGCCCACTCCTCATTGCGTCTGTCCGTGAGGAAAATCTACGCCGGGGCCAAGCATCTGAAAAACAAATTTCAAAAATGCAAAAGATCGGTTTTGCCTATGCAGCGCATTTATGAACGTGCACAATCGGCGCACACATCGCCAACCACCGGCCGAGGCGTTTGATGGAAGTCACCCAGTTGCGCTACTCGCTGCGCCAGCTTCGCTACTTCGTCGTGACGGCCGAAGTTCTGTCTTTTACGGCCGCCGCGCGGCGTCTGCATATCTCCCAGCCGTCCATTTCGACCGCGCTCGCGGAGCTTGAAACGTCGTTCGGGGTGCAACTCTTTATCCGTCATCATGCGAGCGGACTCTCTCTGACTCAGGCCGGGCGAGATATGCTCGGGCAAGCTCGCAATCTGCTTAAGAACGCGGAAGAACTTCAACTGGCTGCTAAAGAACTGGACGGCGGGATGTCCGGGTCCATTGCGCTAGGGTGTCTTGTTTCTTTAGCACCGCCGTTGATGCCGGCCGTCATGAGCCGCTTCATCGCATCGACGGCCAGTATTAACCCTGATAAAGGCGCAGCCAATTCAGGCATCAACTTTCACACGCTCGAAGCGCATCAGGACGATCTGTTCCGTGGCTTGAACGACGGCTCTCTGGATATCGCGCTCACGTACAGCCTGGATCTGACCGACGACATTGCCTTCACCCCGCTTGTCAATCTTCCGCCTTACGTGATCTTGCCTAAAGCGCACCGGCTTGCAAAAGATCCCACAGTCAGCCTCGAAGATCTGCTGGACGAGCCTTATGTGATGCTCGATCTTCCGCATAGCCGCGAGTACTTCGCCGCGCTGTTCGACGGACTCGGCAACCGTCCGGTACCGGCATTCAGGTCGTCGCAACCGGAAGTCGTGCGGGGCATGGTCGCCAACGGACTCGGCTACAGCATTCTTAACTTCCCGCTCAAGTCGAGCCGGACGGTAGACGGAGAAGACTTCGTGATCAAGCCGTTCAAGGATGAAGTGAATGCGACCACACTTGGCATTGCGCAGTCGCGCAATATGAAACCCCGGCAGGTTGTTCAGCGCTTTGCAGCATTTTGCGAGTCAGAGATTCGTCAATTACATGCGCATCACTAAGCTTCTATTGCATAGCGAAAAACTGTCTACTACATCCGAAAACAATATTTTGGCTGGCAATTTGACTTGATAGATTGGTGGCGTGCGCAACGTAATCGCTGAACTGGAGGCTGGATGGCAACCGTTTCAACGGCACCGGATGCTGGACAGGAGATCGTCCGGCAGTTGCAATCGGGTTGTGAGCGTCCGTTTAACGATGCACGGGCGATGCCGCCCGCTGTGTATACGTCACCTGAGTTTCTGGCTATCGAGCAACGCGAGATTTTCCGGCGCGAGTGGCTTTGCGTCGGGCGCGAGAGTGCTTTAGCGAATACCGGCGATTACGTCACCGCAGATATCGACGGCCAGCCGATCGTCGTGCTGCGCGCCGAGGACGGCGCACTGAATGCTTTCTCCAACGTCTGCCTGCACCGGATGTCGGTGTTGCTGGAAGGGCGGGGCAACGTCAGGCGGATCGTCTGCCCTTATCACGCATGGAATTACTCGCTCGACGGCCATCTGCGCGGCGCACCGATGATGGAGCGCCAGGCGGGCTTCTGCAAGGACATGTACGCACTGCCGTCGATCCGTTGCGAAACCTGGCAAGGCTGGGTGTACGTGACGCTAAACGCGGACGCGCCGGCCGTGGCGACCCAACTTGCCGAGCTTGCGACATTGATCGAAGCGTACGACATGGGTGCGTATGTCGAGACCTTCTACGAAGAGCACGTGTGGGATACGAACTGGAAGATCCTCGCGGAAAACTTTATGGAGAGCTATCACCTGCCGATGCTGCACCGCGCGACGGTAGGCCCGCATTCGCGGCTCGAGGAGATGGAATGTCCACCAGGGTCGGCTGCTTTCAACTATCACTGGATTACCAAGGAAGCATCGTTGCCGATCGGCAATGCGCATCCGGATAACACGCGTCTTACCGGGCATTGGCGCAAGACGACGGCGTTGCTGGCGATCTATCCCACGCATCTGATCACGCTGACGCCCGGTTACTTCTGGTATCTGGTGCTGCAGCCGGTCGGAACCGCACGCGTGCATATCCGATTCGGCGGCGGACTGGCGCCTGAATTCGTCGCCGATCCCAACGCGGCCGGGTATATGGTAACGCTGAAGACCTTGCTGGATGAAGTGAATGCCGAAGACCGGCGCGGCGTGCAGGCGGTATTTCGCGGTGTCGGCGCGCCGCTTGCAAAGCCGGGTCATCTGAGCCATCTGGAACGGCCCAATTATGATTTCGCGCGCTATCTCGCGCAGCGGATGACGGATACCGCCGCACCGTCCACTGCGATGCGCGGTGCGGATTGATGCATGCGCAGCACGCATCGATGAATGCGAACCTCTTTCTCACGTGACGATGGCCAGCCAACCCTTTATTTCGTTCGCGGGCGTGAGCAAATCCTATGACGGCGTACACACCGTCGTGGACGGGCTCGATCTCGATGTCGCCAAAGGCGAATTCGTGTCTCTGCTTGGACCGTCCGGTTCCGGCAAGACGACGACGCTGATGATGCTTGCCGGTTTCGAATCGCCGACGCAAGGCGAAATCCGTCTCGACGGCAAGCGCCTCGACGACAAGCCGCCGCATCAGCGCGATATCGGCATGGTGTTTCAGAACTATGCTTTGTTCCCGCACATGACGATCGCGGAGAACGTCGCGTTTCCGCTGTCGGTGAGAAAGGTGAGCCGTAGCGAGCAGAAAGTGCGCGTGCAACGGGCGCTCGAGATGGTCGAGTTGCCGCAACTCGCGTCGCGCCGGCCGGCGCAGTTGTCGGGTGGTCAGCAGCAACGCGTGGCGCTGGCACGCGCGCTGGTGTTCGAACCGAGCGTGGTGCTGATGGATGAGCCGCTAGGTGCGCTCGACAAGCGCTTGCGCGAAACCATGCAGTACGAAATCATGCGGCTGCATCGCGAGTTGTCGTTGACGGTCGTCTACGTGACGCACGATCAGAACGGAAGCGCTGACGATGTCGAATCGCGTTGCGGTGTTTTCCGACGGACGTATCCAGCAGGCTGCCACGCCGAGCGAACTCTATGAAAACGCGGCCAACGCGTTCGTGGCGAATTTCGTTGGCGAGAACAATGGATTGACAGGCCGTGTCGTCGCGTCGAGCGACACGTGGGCCACGCTGATGCTGGCCGACGGCACCACGATTCGCGGACGCTGCGGCACGGGTGTGGGTCCGGGCGAGGAAGCGATGCTGGCCCTGCGCCCCGAGCGCGCGCATATCGCCAGCGCCACCGATGTCCCCACCGACGCGGACGCGAATACCGTCACCGGCGTCGTCAGGGAACTGGTGTATTGCGGCGATCACCACCGCGTGCATCTGATGCTTGGACACGGCGAAGGCGTGATCGTCAAGGTGCCGAATACGCAGCGTCACGATCTGCCCGCACTCGGTCAACCGACCACGGTGACATGGCGGCACGACGACTGCAAGATTCTCGCAATGGCCGCATCGCGCGGCGCGGTGATGTCCTCCAGTGCTGCTGTCGTTTCCGCTTCTCCCTCCAATTCGCCACTCATAGCAGGAGTCAACTGAACATGCACGCCACTCGCTCAGCCTTCCGGTCTGGCCGCCTCGCCGTCGCCACTTTTGCCGTGCTCGCATTGTTCTCGGCGGCTGCCGATGCCGCTGAAACGCTGTCGGTCGTTACCTTTGGCGGCGCCTATGAAAACGCTGCAAAGAAGGCCTATTTCGAGCCGTTTACCGCGAAGACCGGCATTGACTTCGCAACCGAGTCGTACGACGGCGGGCTCGCCAAACTGTCGGCGATGGAACAGGCGAAGAACCCGACATGGGATCTGATCGACCTCGAAACCAACGATGCGATTACCGCATGCGACGAAGGTCTTCTGCAAAAGTTCGACAAGAAGACGCTCGGCAAGACCAGCGATTTCCTGCCGGGCTCGATCCTGGATTGCTCGGTGGCGGCGATGGTGTGGTCCACGGTTTATGCGTATGACACGACCAAACTGAAAACCGCGCCCACGTCGATCAACGACTTCTTCGATCTGAAGAAATACCCGGGCAAACGCGGCCTTCGCAAATCGCCGAAGGTGTCGATGGAATGGGCGCTGATTGCCGACGGCGTCGCACCGAAGGACGTCTACAAGGTGCTCGCAACGCCTGCCGGCGTCGATCGGGCGTTCAAGAAACTCGACACGATCAAGTCGAGCATCGTGTGGTGGGAGGCCGGGGCGCAAGCGCCGCAGTTGCTCGCCGATGGCGCAGTCGTGATGACGCAGGCCTACAACGGCCGCATCGACGATGCCGCGCATAAGGACAAGAAGCCGTTCAAGTCGGTGTGGGATGCACAGGTCTACGACTACGAATGGTGGGGCATTCCGGCCGGTGCGAAGCATGCGGATGCCGCTGCGAAGTTCATCGTTTCCGCATCGCAGCCGCAGAGTTACGCCGATTTGACCAGGTACATCGCCTATGCGCCGCCGCGCAAGGACGCAATTCCGCTGATCGACAAGAGCCGCCTCGGCGACCTGCCCACTGCGCCCGGCAATTTCAAGCGTGCATTGCAGATCGACGCGACGTTCTGGGCCGATAACGCCGACGCGATCAACAAGCGCTTCCAGGTGTGGCTGACGCAGTAACGGCACACGCATCTCAACCAACCGGAACGGCGACGTTGAACACTCCAATGCGCACGCTGCCGTCCAACGAAACGCCGTCGGGTTTCGCTGGACGCGCGGCATTTCGTAAAGCACGCCAGCGGGCGTCGGCGCGCGCATTTCTACTCGCGTTTCCGCTGCTGGTGTTTTTGCTGGCGACCTTTATCGCACCGATTGCCATCCTGCTCGCGCGCAGCGTCCAGAACCCGGAAGTGCCCGCAAGCATGCCGGAATTGACGCATGCGCTACGCGCATGGGACGGTAACGGCGTGCCGGGCGAGGGCGCTTTTGCCGCATTGGCGAGCGGACTGGTTCAGGCGTCGCAGTCAGGTCAACTCGGCACGGTCGCGCGTCGACTGAATTTCTATCAACCGGAGTTTCGCAGCCTGTTGATGAAGACCGCGCGTACCGTGCGATCGCAAACGCCTGCGGCATGGAAGCCTGCATTGATCGAGCTCGATCCGCGTTGGGGCGAGAGCGATACATGGCGCTTCCTGAAGCGCGCCGCAACATCGCCGACGCCCGACTACCTGTTGAACGCCGTCGATGCGCAGGTCTCGCCCGATGGCACGATCGCACCGGTTGCGGCGGATAGCGCGGTGTATCGCGCAGCGTTTTCACGCACGGTGTGGATCGGCGCGACAGTGACGCTGGTGTGCCTGGTGCTCGGTTATCCGGTGGCGTATCTGCTCGCGAACCTGCCCGCGAAGCAGAGCAACCGCCTGATGCTGTTCGTGATCGTGCCGTTCTGGACTTCGCTGCTGGTGCGCACGACGTCGTGGTACGTGCTGCTGCAACCGGCCGGCGTGGTGAACAGCACACTGGGGCGGCTCGGTCTTGCGAGCCACCCGTTGCCGCTGATTTTCAATCGCACCGGCGTGCTGATCGGCATGACGCACATCTTGCTGCCGTACATGGTTCTCGCGATTTACTCGGTGATGAAGAGTGTCTCGCCAGTGTATGTGCGCGCGGCGCAATCGCTCGGCGCGCATCCGGTGGTCGCGTTCGTGCGCGTCTATATTCCGCAGACGCTGCCGGGCGTCGGCGCAGGCTGCTTTCTGGTGTTCGTGCTCGCGTTGGGTTACTACATCACGCCCGCGCTGCTGGGCGGTGCGGGTGACGAAATGATCAGCCAGTTGATCGCGTCGCAAACCAACGAGCAATTGAACTGGGGGCTCGCCGGTGCTTTGTCCGCGTACCTCGTGATTTTCACGGCGGTATTTTATTTTCTGTTCAACCGCCTGGTCGGGATCGACCGGCTGCGGTTCGGTTAGACGAGGCGAGGACTTATCGTGCAGACCACTCATCGCCGGATGATGTCGGAGCGTGTCGCGGCCACGGCGATGCGCATTCACAGCGGCGTGATTTTCTTTTTTCTGGTCGCGCCGATCGTCGCCATCGTGCCGCTGTCGTTCAATTCGGGCTCGTATTTTTCGTATCCGATGGACGGCTTTTCGCTGCGCTGGTATGCGCAGGCGTTCGGCAGTCACGACTGGCAGCGCGCGTTTGCAAACAGCATCGGCATCGGCGCGGCCGCGACGCTGATTTCGACCTGTCTGGGCACGCTTGCCGCGCTCGGGCTCAGTCGCGCGAGCTTTCCGTTTCGCGCGATCATCATGCCGCTTCTGATCTCGCCGATGATCATTCCCATCGTCGTGGTCGCGGCCGGTTTCTACCTGATTTTCGCGCCGCTCGGGCTCGTGAATTCGTATGCGGGCGTAGTGCTCGCGCACGCGGCGCTCGGGACGCCGTTCGTCGTGATTACGGTAACGGCGTCGCTGCTGTCGTTCGACCAGAGCCTGTTGCGTGCGGCAGCCGGTCTCGGCGCGCCGCCGTGGGTCACCTTTCGGCGGGTGACCTTGCCGCTGATCACGCCCGCCGTTGCAACCGGCAGCGTGTTCGCGTTCGCCACCTCGTTCGACGAAGTGATCGTGATCCTGTTTATCGGCGGACCGGATCAACGCACGGTGCCGCGACAGATGTGGAGCGGAATTCGCGACCAGATCGACCCGTCGATTCTCGCGGTCGCAACGATCCTGATCGTATTCGCGGTGGCGCTGTTCAGCGCGATGAACTGGCTGCGCGGACGGGCGGCCGCTGGCGCCGCCCGCGAAGCCTGACGGCTAGATTGCCAGTTCCGTTGCCGCCGACGCCGCAGCGAAGGCCTGCGGACCATCCATTCCCAAAATGCATGGCAACGCCGCATCGACGCTGGCGAGCGTCGCTTCGTCACGCGTAATCAACTGCGGCAGGCGCGTGCGCAGAAAATCGATCCACGTACGGGTTTTCGCATCCACGAAACGCCGGGATGCGTAAAGCGCCCAGATATTCGTCTTTTGCAGCGTGTGTTGCGGCAACACCCGCACCAGCGAACCATCCTTCAAACCGGCAACGGCGGCATAGAGCGGCAACATGCCGATGCCCAGCCCTTCGCGAATTGCCACCGCCAGCGATTCGGCGATATTCACCTGAACCGGTCCCGTGATCGGCAGCGTCTGGATTCCGTCCGGTCCTTCGAGCGTCCATTCATCGGCCGGAAACGCGGGCATCTGCAGACGCAGGCACTCGTGTACCGCGAGATCGGCGGGCGTTTGCGGTGCACCGCGCTGGCGGATGTACTCGGGCGACGCGCACAAAATGCTGAACGTCGTGCCAAGCCGGTGCGACACCATCTCCGAATCGGGCAGCGAAGCCGCCGATACGATCGCCACGTCGCTGCTGCCTTCGAACAGATCGGGCATGCGCTGCGACAGCGTCAGATTCACGGAGACATCCGGGAAGTTGCGCCGGTATTCCGCGATCGCAGGCAGTATGTAATGTTGGCCGATGCTCGCGAAGCTGAACATGCGCAACGTGCCGGTGGGATGCTCGTGCGCGCAACTCGCTTCTTCTTCGGCGCTGTCGAGGTCGGCGAGGATTTGCAGGCAACGTGTCAGGTATCGCTCGCCGGCGGACGTCAACGAAAGGCGGCGCGTGGACCGCGTCAGCAGGCGTGTACGAAGGTGCGTTTCGAGTTCCGTCACGGCGCGGGACATCGCCCCGGTGCTCGAATTCAGGCTGTCGGCGGCTGCGGTAAAGCTGCCGCACTCCACCACGCGGGCAAAGACCCGCATGTTCTGTAACGTATCCATCAAAAACCAGTGCCTTCGGGGGGAAGCAGCATTGTCCGCCTCTTGCAAGCCTTGATTGTTGTCAAATCAGGAAAGAATGCTTCCAGGAACGGCACTTAATCTTGATCGTCGTCGCGTCCAGAATCGGCGCCTTGCCGTGGCAGTCAGGCATTCGCATGCGTCCGACGCATGCCTGAATACCGACCATGCGCTACACGCATGCAAGCCGCCGGCACCCCGACAATACGCGCCGCGAGGCAGATTACGGTCATGAACGATGGACATGCGATGACGAAACAGGCCACGGCAGCCTTGCCGGCCTGGAGCGTTCGTATGCGGGCGGCGGCGGGCGACCTTGGACGCCACTGGTTGTCCACCGACGGCGCGCTGTGGCTACACATCCTGAAGACGATCACGGCCGTTCTGCTCGCAATGAGCATGTCGATGCTGCTCGATCTGTCGCAGCCACGTATTGCGATGATTACCGCCGTCGTGCTGATGCAACCGCTGGCCGGGATGGTGCTCGCGAAGAGCCTGTACCGGCTGGCCGGCACCGCGCTCGGGATGGTGGCCGCCGTCGTGCTCGGCGCGCTGTTCGTGCAGGAGCCTGGCCTGTATCTCGCCGGATTGACCGTATGGGTTGCCGGTTGTACGGCGCTGGCGGTGCGTTACCGTCAATTCCGCTGGTACGGTTTCGTGCTCGCCGGCTACACGGCTGCGCTGATCGGCGTGCCGCTCGTCGAACATCCCCACGATCTGCTGCTCGCCGCGCTGAACCGCGCGGCCGAAGTCACGCTCGGCATTATCTGTTCGAGTGCCGTCAGCGCGCTATTGATGCCGATGCGCGCGACCGACACGCTCGCGCATGCGCTGCTGCGTCGCGAGAAAACCTTTCGTGCGCTCGCGGCCAGCGTGCTCGAACGGCGTGTCGAGCGGCATGGTTTCGAGCGGCGTTTCGCGGAGCTGGTCGACGATATCGTCGGGCTCGAAGCGGCACGCAAATTCGTCGCTTACGAAGCGGCGGCGAAGCGCGATCAGACGCGCCGGCTCGCGCGGCTCAACAGCGAATTCATGGATGCATGCGCGCGTCTGCATGCAATGCATCAACTGTTGAGGCGACTGGGCATCGGCGACAGTCACCATGTCATCGACGCGCTCACGCCGCATCTGACCGAACTTGCCGGTTTGCTGACCGCGCTCGATACCGCCGACAATCCCGCGCTCGCAAAGGACGCCGCTTCTTTTGCCGCGCATCTGCGCCATTTTCAGCGCCACCTGACAACACAACTGCAAGCGGACCGCTATGCGCTCGACGGCAATCCGCCGTCGTTGCTGGCCGATTTCGACACGGCGAGCGAACTGCTCAGCCGCTTCGTCGACGATTTGATCCGTCATGCCGCAACGCTCGCCGCATGGCGCGACGACAAACCGCATTCGCAATCCGACCGTATTCCGGCGCGATACGAGAACCGCACGCAAGGCATCGTCGTCGCGGCGACCTTCGTGCGCACTGCGGCGATCGTGGCCAGCGTGGGCTGGTTCTGGATCGCGACCGCATGGACCAGCGGTGGCATGGCGGTGATCGCGACCACGCTGACCTGCGGTCTCTGTTCGACCTCCGCGCGACCTGCGCAACTCGCCGCGCAAATGGCTGCCGGGGCCGCGTTATCGGTTGCGGTAGCCTATCTGCTGCTGTGCCGCGTGTACCCCGCAATCGACGGCTTGCCGCTGTTGTGCGCGGTGCTTGCGCCGTTGATCGGCGTTGGCGTGTTTATCGGTTCGCGTCGTCATGCAGCCGGCTACGGCACCGGTTTTCTGGTCTTTTTATGTCTGCTGGCCGGGCCCGACAACGTGATCGCGTACACGCCCGACACGCTGATCAACAACGGCGTGGCCGTGATTGCCGCAATGGCCGTCACCGCAATCGGGCTCGCCGTCGTGTTGCCGCCGCAAACGCCGTGGCTCGTGCGGCGCACGCTTCGCACCTTGCGCGGACAGATCGCGCTGGCCTGTACCGGACCGCTCGACCGCCTGAACCAGCGGTTTCATTCGAGCACGCACGACCTGATGTTCCAGTTGCGCGCGCTGCTGTCGGCGCGCTCGCGCAAGCATCGCGACGCGGTGCGCTGGACGCTGGCGACGCTCGAAATCGGCCACGCGATGATCGATCTGCGCGAAGCGCTGGCCCGTGTGCACGCCGACGGCGACACGCACGATCCGATGGCGACGGTCGTGGCGCGCCTCGCGCTTGCGGTTGTGGCGCTGTTCCGGGAGCCGGGCGAACTGAGCGCGCTCGATGCAATCGACGCCGTGAATCGCGCACTCGACGCCGCGCATGCATACGTGCCACTCGAAACACGGCAACACTCGAAGCGTCATCTGCAGCGCGATATGAGACGCATCGTGACGTCGTTGCACTTTATCCGCGCCGCGTTGCTCGATCGTGACGCGCCGTTTAGCCAGAACCGTCGCACGTTCCGGTGACGCATGCGCTGAACGCATGGGTGATCGTTCCTCCGGTTGAAATTCAGCTTTGACGAAGCAGGGATTTATCCGGCGAGCGTCGGAATTTATAGTGAATCTGCGTCGTGCGAGGACGACCGAAAAATCAACTACACAACCACAACGAGATTGGCCCGCCAGCGCGGGTCGCAGGAGCATGTCAATGTATGAAGATCGTATCCGGTGCCGTGCGTTGCACGACAGAATCATGTCTGCCGACGCCGCGGCGTTGCTGTTCCGTGACGGGATGATCGTCGGCGCGAGCGGCTTCACGCGGGCGGGCGATTCGAAGGCCGTGCCCGCCGCGCTCGCCGAGCGCGCCGTGGCCGGAGGCGAACCGTTGCGCATCACGTTGATCACCGGCGCATCGCTCGGTCACGACACCGATCGCAAGCTGACCGAAGCCGGCGCGCTCGCGCGGCGCATGCCGTTCCAGGTGGACGGCACGTTGCGACGCGCGATCAATAACGGCAGCGTGATGTTCGTCGATCAGCATCTGTCCGAGACGGTCGAACTGTTGCGCGCGAACCGGCTCGGCCGGATGGACGTGGCGATAATCGAAGCCTGCGCGATCACCGAAAGCGGGGCGATCGTGCCGACTACTTCGATTGGTAACGCGGCCGATTTCGTGCTCGCGGCGGACAAGGTGATCGTCGAACTGAACCTTGCGCAACCGGCGGATCTGGAAGGCTTGCACGACATCTGGACACCGGCGCAGCGGCCGATGCGCGAACCGTTGCCGATCACCCGTGTCGATCAACGTGTCGGCGTCTCTGCGATTCCGGTGCCGCTCGACAAGATCGCGGCGATCGTCGTCACGGATATGCCGGACAGTCCTTCGACTGTGCAGCAACCGGATGCGGATACAGCGGCGATTGCGGGTCATCTGATCGAATTTTTCCAGCATGAAGTGTCGCGCGGGCGCTTGCCGAAAGTGTTGCCGCCTCTGCAGGCAGGCATCGGCACCATCGCGAACGCGGTGTTGTCGGGCTTTGCCGCGTCGCCGTTCGAGGCGTTGACGATCTACTCGGAAGTGCTTCAGGACTCGACGTTCGAACTGATGGATTCGGGCAAGGTGAGCTTTGCGTCCGGCGCGTCGATCACACTGTCCGACCCGTGGCAGCGCAAGGTGTTCGGCGACCTGTCGCGCTATCGTGACCGGCTGGTGTTGCGGCCTCAGGAGGTCAGCAATCATCCGGAAGTGATTCGTCGTATGGGGCTGATTGCCATCAACACCGCGCTTGAGGTCGATATCTACGGCAACGTGAACTCGACGCATGTGGGCGGCACGCACATGATGAATGGGATCGGCGGATCGGGCGATTTCGCGCGCAATGCGTCGTACGCGATCTTCGCGACGAAATCGGTTGCGAAGGGCGGGGCGATTTCGAGCGTCGTGCCGATGGTGCCGCACTGCGACCACAACGAGCACGACGTCGATGTGATCGTGACCGAGCAGGGGCTGGCGAACCTGACCGGACTCGCACCCCGGGAACGCGTCGCGCTGGTGATCGAACACTGTGCGCATCCTTCGTACCGCGACTATCTGCGCGACTACGCAAAAGAAGCGCTGCAAGGCGGCGGACAAACGCCGCACGTGCTGCGCCGCGCGTTCGAGATGCATCTGAAACTCGCCAGCGATGGCACGATGGTGATGTAACGCGCGAGGTCGCGTGGTCGCGTTGCCGTGCAGACGGCCGGGTGTCAGCCCTCCCGGCCGGTGCCGATCAACGCGATATCGTCGAGGCTCAAACCCATTTCGTCGTGCAGAAAGCGCACCATCGTCCAGTGCGGCAGCGCGTGTTCGCCGAACGCGCCGAAGGTGTCGCGATACAGCGGCAGCCAGCGCAACGCTTGCTCGATCACCTGCGCGCGACCCGGCGCCTGCCGGTAGTGCGCGTACGGCATGCTGCGATGTTCGATAAAGAAACGGCCGGGCAGCGCCGCTTCGCAGAGGGTCCGGTATTCGCGCGTTTGCAGGATCAGGTAATGCCAGATTTCATCGATGGGTTGCTCGACGGGAAGGAATAGCCCGGCCAGCCGATCCGGATAGGTCGACACCAGATACAGATAGCGCAGACATTCGACGACCTGATTGTCGACATACGGCACGGGCAAACCGGTTCGGCGCACGAAATGCCGAACCGTTTCGCCGTACAGCGGTTCACCGGGCAACGCTTTTAAATCGGCGATTGAAACCGGTGCAGATACGCGATTATTTGTCACGATATGCTCCCGAATCCTGAAGCGAAAGCGTCAGGTGTGAATGGGTGCATCTGCCATTTTCAGCAGCCATGCATATTTGCCCGATTTTCCAATTGGAATGTGCAAGCGATGGTAAACGCCGACGTGCAGACCCGTCCGCCTGAGAATATCGTGCGACAACTGGGCGGCGGTGGATAATGGTAGCGGGTTGTCGTCGAACGTGGTGTAGTGCAATTCACCACACTGGGCGTGACTGGTGCGAAGCTGATACACGAATATCTGGCGTGACGCATTGCTTATCAGTTCATCGAAATCAGATTGCGCGACGATTCCGGAGGGCGCTTCGAGCATTTCTTTTTCGCGACCGCAAAAGCGGATTATTTTGGCAGGGTCGGGCGAGCCGTCGATGGTCTTGGCGCAATCGCCGGAGCGATAGCGAATAAGCGGCATATAGGGGTTGCGGATGCTCGATACAATGAGGCTGTATATTCCGCTCCCGGAATCGAACGGAATGAGTTCGACCTGCATTTTGTCGAGATACGGTTTATAGCACCCTTGCTGGTCGCCGTAATAGAGATAACCCAATTCCGTGCTGCCGAATAGCTCGACAATCGGACAATCGAACCGCTTTTGCAAAAACCGTTTGACGTTGTCCGGCGTGTATTCGTAAGCGTGAATTATGCTCGCGGGCTTTGGAAAATCGTTCGTCAAACCGAATTCGTCTAATTTCCGGACGAAATGGGCCAGATGGTAACTGGCGCAATCCAGGTGATAGAAACCCTGAGGATGTCCGTCACGGGCGGTTTCGATATCGTCGAGCATCTGGGCGATTTCAGAACGCGTCCAGCACGCAGGGTCCAGCCGCTGGTTCAGATAAAGCGTGCGCGCATCGAGCCTGCGCGGGTCGGCCTGTGATGATTCGCGACCTTGCACGCCATGCTTTCCGGCGTTGACCCGCGCGACATGCTCGGTTGCCAGTACCGTGGTCAATGACACCCGCTGGCATTCCTCGCGCCAGGTGAAACCAATGTCCGGATGCGCGCGCCATAACCGGTAATAAGAATTCAACAGAAAGTAGGGTGGCCGGATAATCTGCATTCGCGCGTGGTGCGTGCCGGTGGACAGCACGAATTCTGCGGCGCCAATTTCAATCGCTTGCGCCAGATGTGGCGTCATCCAGCTATCAGGAAAATCTCGTGCAATGTCGTGTTTGTCGATGATCGGAAAGAAGTTTTTTTCGATCGAATCCCGGTAGATTGGAATATCCCTGACGTGCTCGATCATGTCGGCAGTGGGTTGATTATCGATGTTCATGGTAATAAATCACCCGCGTTAGCATGCATTCATTCACCTGAATTAACCTGAAAGTCAGGCGGCAATGAAGCGCCGCCTGACGTTTTCATCGACGTGTCGATCAGCTAATGCAGCCCGCTTTCACAACTGGATAATTCCGCGCAATCGAGATACAGCCTTCCTTGACGACGGAAATGCATCCGTCTTTGGTATCTGAAATACAACCAGCGCCTGCCGATGAATTGGCTGCGATCCATTTGTCCCAGAAAAGATCTTCCGCGATTCGACTGGCCAGAGTGTCCATTTCGCATCTCCACGTTGAAAGGAATCTGTTAGTGATTCGCTAGGTGGATAAGTTCCAGATAATCGTGCGGGATTTTATTTTGATATGCGTCGGCGTTCCCCATGGTGTTGTGGGGATTATTAAATAATGTTTCTTGTGGGCGCCGATGCGAGAAACGAGGTAGGCTTTTATTGCAAAGGCGCAGCGTGGCGCGATTTTCGATAAAGCGGAAATTCGATCACCCGTCGAGCGTTGCACTCGTGGATTCATCAAACGGTTGCCGCCCCGTCATCGACGACAGGGGCGACGCTTGCCGGCTATCCGGAATGCGGGCGCATTACGCCACCACAGGTAATCTGCATCGCCGCATATCCGGAGGGCGACAGGCACAACGATCAGTCGTGCGTGATCGCGCGCGTGCCCGCTTCGGCGCTACCGGCCGCGCCCGAGCCATAAGCCGCTGCGCGACGCGCCGCGAGCTTCTCCTGCGCAGCCTGAATCGCCTCGGGATAGTGCACGTCGTCGTCACCCACGTGATACCCGACGCTCGCCAGCTCCGCCAACTCCGCCTTCACCTGCGCGCGCGTCACGCCCGTGCCGGATTGCTGCGCGAAAGAAACCGAGGGAACCATCAGAACCGAACCGACCAGTGCTGCAAAAACGAGAGATTTCATGATCTTATGACCTTCAAAGTGACAGTGCACCCGCTTCGAAAAAGCCTTGTGTGAAGCAGGTGAGAACAGTCTAAGGTCGCGATCCGCCGGGGCTAAGAGGGTTGTCAGGAAGGCTGCGTTGCAGATCGAACGGGAATCGCCTGAACAAACGGGCGGCGTCGCAAACCGGCATTGCGCCCTTGGCACGCGGATTGCATCCACCCACGGCGCGATGCTTCATGCTCACGCTGGATTGCCCTGATAACAACCGATCGACCTGACCGCACCACCTGTTTTCATGCCAGAAAAATCACTGCCAGTTACAACGCCACGCCTTTCATCCGGGATCGAAGGCATCGACGACATCCTCGGCGGCGGCCTCACGCCGAGTCGGCTCTACCTCGCGGAAGGCGCACCGGGCACGGGTAAAACCACCCTCGCGTTGCAATTTTTACTTGAAGGCGTCGCTCACGACGAGCGCTGCCTTTACATCACGCTGTCCGAAACGGGCGCCGAGTTAACGTCGGTCGCGCGGAGTCACGGCTGGGACATCAGCGGCATCACGGTGCTCGAACTGGTGTCCGACGAAGGCCTCGATCCGCACTATGCGCAGACCGTGCTGCATCCGGCCGAAGTCGAACTCGGCGAGACCGTGCGCACGGTGATCGACCAGGTCGAGCAACTGAAGCCGACGCGGATCGTTCTCGACAGCCTGTCCGAATTGCGGCTGCTGGCGCAGAATCCGTTGCGCTATCGCCGTCAGATTCTCGCGCTCAAACGCTTCTTCTCGACGCGCGACTGCACGGTGCTGATGCTCGACGACAACGCGTCGGACCCCGGCGACGTGCAACTCCACAGCATCGCGCATGGCGTGATCGCGCTCGACAACCTGGTCCACGACTACGGCGGCAACCGTCGCCGGTTGCGCATCGCGAAGATGCGCGGCATCAAGTTTCGCGAGGGCTATCACGACTTCACGCTCGACACGGGCGGCATCAAGGTCTATCCGCGCCTTGTCGCGGCCGAGCATCACATGCCGTTCGATTCGCGCGTGGTCAGCACAGGCACGGAAGGGCTCGATACCTTGCTCGGCGGCGGTTTGCTGCCCGGCACGAACGCACTGATGATCGGACCGTCGGGTGTGGGCAAGACCACCACCGTGGTGTCCTGTTTGCTGGCCGCGCTGAAACGCGGGGAACGGTGCGCGTATTTCGTGTTCGACGAAACGCTGACCACCTTGCTCGCGCGCTGCGACGCGCTTGGAATGGAACTGCGGCCGCACGTCGATAGCGGTCTGCTGACGTTGCGCCAGATCGATCCTGCTGAAATCTCGCCGGGCGAATTCGCCAGCGCGGTACGCGAAGGCGTCGAAGATCATGGCGTGCGTTATGTCGCGATCGACAGCCTCAACGCGTATCTGCACGCGATGCCCGGCGAGCGCTTCCTGTTGCTGCAAATGCACGAACTGCTCGGCTATCTGAACCAGCAGGGCGTCGTCACGATGCTGGTGCTCGGTCAGCACGGCATCATCGGCGAAGTCCATAACGATATGGACATCAGCTATCTGAGCGACGTAGTCGTGCTGTTCCGCTACTTCGAACATCATGGCGAAGTGCTGACGGCGGTCACGGCGGTCAAGAGCCGCGCCAGTGCGCACGAGCGCTCGATCCGTCAGTTCCGCCTCGGCGCCGACGGCGTCGAGGTCGGCGAAGCGTTGCGCGATTTCGAAGGCGTGCTGTCCGGCTTGCCGTCGTATCGGGGCGGGACGGCGCTGTTCGGTGCTACGGAGAGCTTCAACGACAGTCCGGCGCGCTGATCATGGAACATCGCGTCCTGATCCTGGCGCCGTTCGGCCGCGACGCCGACGTGATCGCGGAACTGCTCGCGCGCGACCGGCGCGACACGCTCGTATGCCGCGATCTGCATGCGCTCGCCGATGCACTGCCCGATGGCGCGGGATGCGCGTTGATCGCGGAAGAAGCGTTGACGGGCGGTGGCACCTCGCGACTGTTCGAGTGGCTCGGACAGCAGCCGGCATGGTCCGATTTTCCGATCGTGCTGCTGGCCGGCGCGCGTATCGCACAGCGGGGTCCGTCCACGCTCGACGCGCCCGAATGGCTCGGCAACGTGCTGGTGCTGGAGCGGCCGCTGAACTCCGACACGCTGCGCCGCGCGGTGGCGTCGTCGTTGCGGGCGCGTAATCGCCAGTACGATTCGCGTCATCATCTCGAAGAATCGCGCCGGCATCTGGCGGAACGCACGCATGCGCAAAACGCATTGGTCGAACTGAACGACTCGCTGGAAGGGCGCATCGCCGAGCGCACGCATGAATTGTCGTCGGCGAACAACCGGTTGCTGACCGAGATTCACGAGCGCGCGAAAGTGCAGGCGGTGCTGGTGCAATCGCAAAAGATGGAAGCGCTCGGGCAGTTGACGGGCGGCATCGCGCACGACTTCAACAATCTGCTGAACGTCATCATGGTCAACGCGGAGCTGATTTCGCGGGTCGCCGGCGACGATCGCGTGCGGACCATGGCGGCGACCGTCAAGCGGGCGACCGAGCGCGGCGCGAAGCTGACCGGGCAATTGCTGACGTTCTCTCGCACCAGCAATCTCGACCTCAAGGCGGTGGACGTGGTTGCGTTGCTCAAAGGCATGCGCGACATCATCACGGTGTCGCTCGGCTCGACGATCCACTACGCGAACGAGTTCGAAAGCGATCAGATGTGGACGCGCGCCGACGCGAACCAGATCGAACTGGCCATTCTCAACATGGCCATCAATGCGCGCGATGCGATGCCCACCGGCGGCCATCTGCACATTCGCGTGAAGGAGCGCGACGCGCCGGACCAGACGCTGGTGCAAGGCCGTTACGTGGTGGTCGAAGTCGCGGACACGGGCGCAGGCATTCCGGCTGATGTGGTGTCGCGCGTTTTCGATCCGTTCTTCACGACCAAACCGGTCGGCAAGGGCACCGGTCTCGGCTTGAGTCAGGTCTACGGAATTGCGCGTCAGGCGGGCGGCACCGCGCGTTTCGACAGCGCGGAAGGCGTCGGCACGACGGTCGCGCTGTGGTTGCCGCTGCGCGAGCGGGTCGAGCCGGAAGCGCAGGCGGTGTCGGATGCCGAGCAGAAGGCGACCGGCGGCAAGCGGGTGCTGGTGATCGAAGACGACCGCGAAGTGCGCGCGATGCTGGTCGAATCGTTGAAGATGCTCGGCTATGCTGTCACGGAAGCGCCCGATGGCCGCGCCGGGCTCGACCGTCTGGCGGACGACAATCCCGATTTGCTGATGGTCGATTTCGTGATGCCGGGCATGAACGGCATCGATGTGATTGCAGAAGCGCGCAAGCTGCGTCACGATCTGCCGGTGATCCTCGCAACCGGCTATGCCGATGTCGATGTGTCGAGCCTGACGTTCAGCCGCTGCACGGTGTTGCGCAAACCGTTCCAGCTCGACGAACTGGCGCGCACGGTGCGGCTCGGCCTGCTCGGTCAGGACCGGACCTAGCCGATGTTCGCGCGCACGTCGCCGAACCCGGCTTTCGTGCCCTTCGGGGCCATTTTCATCCACTGATCACCACGTAATGGCACTGCCGCTTTTCTCCATGTCCATCGACAGCGAGCACGACGTGATCGCCGCGCGCCGTCGCGCGCGCGAATTGAGCGCCGCGCTGAATTTCGCACCGCAAGACCAGACGCGCATCGCGACGTCGGTGATGGAAGTGGCGCGAATGCTTCAGATCGCGCATCGCGGCGGCCGCGTCGAATTCAGCGTGGACGACACACCCGCGCCGCAGCGGCTCGGGATCCGGCTGATCTCGCCGGTCGCGCCGTCCGCGTTGCAAGCCAACGTCGATCCCGACAACGCCCGCTCGGGGCTCGGGCTGCTCGCCGGGCAACGGCTGATGGACGCTTGCAGGCTCGTCGAGGAAGCGGGCGGCGGCGCGGCGGTGGAATTGTCGAAGACGCTGCCGGAGCGCGCAAAACCGGTCACGGCGGAGCGCGCGCTCGAATTGTCGGCGATGCTCGCACGCTCGCACGGCGAAGGCTCTTATGACGAATTGCAGCGTCAGAACCGCGAACTCGTCAACGCGCTGGGCGAATTGCGCGAGCGCCAGGAAGACCTGAGCCGCCTTACGCGCGAACTCGAGGACACCAATCGCGGCGTGGTCGCGCTGTACGCGGAACTCGAACAACGTGCCGAATATCTGCGCCGCGCCGACGAATCGAAATCGCGCTTCCTGTCGAACATGAGTCACGAGTTCCGCACGCCGCTGTCGTCGATCCGCGCGCTGTCGAACCTGCTGATCGGACGGGTGGACGGTGAACTCACCGACGAGCAGGAAAAGCAGGTCCGATTGATCCGGCAAGCGGCGCAAGACCTGTCCGATACCGTCGACGATCTGCTCGACATCGCCAAGATCGAGGCGGGGAAGATCGAGGTGCGTCCGGGCGAATTCGAAGCGGACAACCTGTTTTCGGCGCTGCGCGGGATGTTCCGCCCGTTGCTGACGAACCCGGCGGTCGATCTCGTGTTCGACGTGTCGAGCCGGATTCCGCCGGTGCGGACCGACGAAAAAATGGTCACGCAGATCATGCGCAATTTCATTTCCAACGCGCTGAAGTTCACCGTGCGCGGCGAGATTCGCGTGAGCGCGCTCTACGACGCGGAGACGAAAATGATCACGTTCGCGGTGGCCGATACTGGCATCGGGATTGCGCCCGAGCATCAGCACGTGGTGTTCGAGGAGTTCGGCCAGATTCCGAACGACCTGCAGCAGTTCGTCAAAGGCACCGGCCTCGGCTTGCCGCTGTGCAAGAAGCTGGCGGTGCTGCTGGGCGGCGACGTGACGCTGCGCAGCGAAGCGGGCCAGGGTTCGACGTTCGCGGCCACCTTGCCGTGCGTGTTTGCGGATCACGTCGCGAGTCTCGCGGCCGGCGGTAAGGCGCACCCATGATGGACTGGAGCCGCTTTCTGATCCTCAACGTCGACGACAACGAGGGCGCGCGTTATGCAAAGAGCCGCATCCTGTCGCGCGCCGGGTTTCGCGTGATCGAAGCCGCGAGCGGCGGCGCGGCGCTCGACAGCGTCCGGATGGCGTTACCCGATCTGGTCGTGCTCGACGTGAAGCTGCCCGATATCAACGGCCTCGACGTGTGCCGCCGCATCAAGTCCGCGCCGGAAACGTCAGGCACGCTGGTCGTGCAGACGTCGGCGGCGGCGGTCGAAAGTATCGACCGGGTGCGCGGCCTCGAAAACGGCGCGGATGCGTATCTGACCGAGCCGATGGAACCGGCGGAACTGATCGCGCAAGTGCATGCGTTGTTGCGCGTGCGGCTCGCGGAAACCGCATTGCGCGAAAGCGAAGAACGCTTCCGCCAGCTTGCCGAAAACATCGACGACGTGTTCTGGATGCTCGATCCCGCTACGCATTCGCTGCTGTATCTGAGCCCCGCGTACCGTCGTCTGTGGGATGCGGGCGACGCCAGCGTCGCGCCCGATCCGAAACCGGACGACGACCATTGGGTCGGACAGATTTTCGCGGAAGACAAGGCGCGCGTCGCGCATGCGTACCGGGCGCTGATCGATCACGGCACGGCCTATGAAATCGAATACCGGATCAGGCGCGCGGGCGGCGACACGCTGTGGGTCGGCGAGCGCGGCTTCCCGGTTCACGATGCGCGCGGGCGACGCTACCGCGTCGCGGGCATCGTCAACGATATCTCCGAGCGCAAGATCACCGAATTGCGTCTGCGTGAAGCGGATCGCCGCAAGGACGAATTTCTCGCGATGCTCGCGCACGAGTTGCGCAATCCGCTCGCGCCGATCCAGAGCGCGGTGGAATTGCTGCGTCCCGAACGGCGCGCCGAGACAGCGCAATTCGAAAACGCGCGCGCGATCATTGAGCGTCAGGTGCGTCATTTGAGCCGTCTGGTCGACGATCTGCTCGACGTCGCGCGAATTACGCAAGGCAAGATCACGCTGCGCCAGGAAACGGTGGAACTGTCCGGCGCAATCAAGGCGGCGATCGAAACCGCGCAACCGGCGCTGATTCGCAAGCGCCATCAACTGATGACGTCGCTGCCGCCGACATCCACGTATCTGACCGGCGACTCGGTGCGGATCGCGCAGGTGCTCGGCAATCTGCTGTCGAACGCGGCGAAATACACGCCCGAAGGCGGCGAGATCGAAGTCGATGCGCAACACGTGGACGATACGGTGCGCATCGTCGTCCGCGATAACGGCATCGGCATCGCCGCCGACGTGCTATCGACGATCTTCGAACTGTTCGTGCAATCGAAAGACTCGCTGGAACGCTCGGAAGGCGGGCTGGGAATCGGCTTGCCGCTCGCGAGAGCGTTGCTCGAACTGCATGGCGGCCATATCGAGGCGCACTCGCCGGGAGCCGGTCAGGGCAGCGAATTCGTGGTGGTGTTGCCGGTGATGCGCGGGCAACCCGCTATTGCGCCGGACGCCGTGGTGCCGGCCGTGACGGCGTCGAACGGGCTGCATCGCGTGTTGCTGGTCGACGACAACGTCGATGCGGCGCTGGCGATGTCGTTCCTGCTGGAATCGGAAGGCTTCGACGTCAAGGTCGCGCATGACGGCGTGTCGGCGCTGGAGATGGCCGCGTCGTTCGAGCCGGAAGTGCTGCTGCTCGATATCGGCTTGCCGGGCATGGACGGCTATGCGCTCGCGCGCGCGTTTCGCGAGCGTCCCGGCACCCGAAACGCGCTGATGATCGCAATCACCGGTTATGGACAGAGCGGCGACCGGGCGTCGTCGCGCGAGGCGGGGTTCGATCTGCATCTGACCAAGCCGGTCTCGTTCGACGATCTGGCCGACGCGGTCCGCCGTCACTTCGACAAGGCGAACGCGTCGTGACCGCGACGTGACGCAAAGCGAAGCGACGCCCGGTCAGTGAACGCCCGGCGGCATCGGCTTGCCGGACTGGCCCAACTGCGCGGCCGGGTATTGCGCTTCCAGCGCCGCCTGCTCGGCCATGCGCATCGTGCGCATTTCCGTCATGCCGATCAGCAAACTCACCGTCTGCTCGTTGATGATCCTCACGACCGTGTTGAGACGCTCGCGGTCGAACTTTTCCCAGCCGAGCGCTTCGCCCGCGCTGCGGCAGGTCATGTGAAACGGAAATAGCTGGCCGGTGATCGCCAGCATCCGTACGACCACTTCCGGATCGTCTGGCGGCAAGCCCATCAGGCGCGACACGAGTTCCGCGTTGACCCGACGAAGCTGTTCGCTGAACTGCTTTTTCATGACCATGAAGCTGGACTCGTGTCCGAGACCCGCCTGCTCGCGCGCCATAAAGAGTCGCCAGCTATCCGGTTCGCCCGACATCAGCAGAAACTCGGCAATCTGCGTCTGGATCGAGCAGAACGCGTGAATCAGCGCGGCGTCGCCCGCTGCCGGCTCGTCGAGCAGGGCCTGCGCGGCATCGACCGCGCCCGACATATACGCCGATACACGTCCCATGATGTGCTCGACGCACGCCAGGTAGACGCCTTCCTTGTTATCGAAGTAGTAGACCAGCGCCGGCGCGTTGACGCCCGCGCGCTCGGCGATCTCGCGCGTCGATGCGCCTTCGAAACCCTTTTCGCCGAACAGGCCGAGCGCGGCCTCGACGATCTTCGCGCGAGTCTCTTCGCCGCGCTGATATCCGCCGTCGGCCGCCGGTCGATGTCTTGGTGGGGGTGCCATCGTTGAAATTCCTGACTTTTGGGTCGTCGGTAAGAAAATGCAAAATATAACAGTTGACACAATTTTACCAACTGGAATAATTCGACCAATTGGTATAAATCTGGAGTCTACATGTCTGCCACCCTGCCTGTCACCGAACCGCAACCTGCGTCGCCGGCGCAACGTCCCGCCAACTCGAAGAAAAAGATACTGCTGATCGCAATCGGCGGGGTGCTCGTACTGGGCGCCGTCGCCTGGGGCGCGCGCTGGTGGACGGTCGGCCGCTTTATCGAATCGACCGACGACGCGTATCTGCAAGCCGACGGCATGACGGTCGCGCCGAAGGTTTCCGGCTATATCGCCGAGGTTTACGTGGGCGACAACCAGTCCGTGAAGGCGGGCGATCCGCTGGTGCGACTGGACAGCCGCCAGTATCAGGCCGCGCTCGATCAGGCGAATGCATCGATTGCGGCGCGTCAGGCCGACATCGAACGCGGCGAGGCCGAACTCGCGCAACAGCAGTCGAACATTGCGCAGGCGCGCGCGCAGCTCGACGGCGCGACGTCGAACGAGGCGTATGCGGCCGGCCAGGTGAAGCGCTACGAGCCGCTCGCCGCGACCGGCGCGGAAACCAGCGAGCGCGTCGCCGAGCTGCGCAACTCGCAGCGTCAGGCCAGCGCAACCCGTGCCGCCGATGCCGCCGCGCTCGAAAGCGCGCAGCGTCAGCTCGCCACGACCCGCGCCAGCATCGATCAGGCGCGTGCGCAGTTGACGGCCGCGACCGCGAGCGCGCGTCAATCGCAACTCGATATGGGCGACACGGTCGTGCGCAGCCCGATCGCCGGACGCGTCGGCGATCGCAGCGTACGGATCGGTCAGTTCGCGCAGCCGGGTTCGCGTTTCATGACCATCGTGCCGGTGCAGGACGTCTATCTGACGGCGAACTTCAAGGAAACGCAGATCGGCATGATGCGGATCGGGCAGCCGGTCAAACTGCGCGTCGATGCATTGCCGGGCGCGGATCTTCATGGCACGGTCGAAAGCTTTTCGCCGGGTACGGGCTCGCAATTCGCGCTGCTGCCGGCGCAAAACGCCACCGGTAACTTCACGAAGATCGTCCAGCGCGTGCCGGTCCGCATCCATCTGGATGTCGGCGCCGAAACCCGTAAGGTGCTGCTGCCGGGGATGTCGGTCAACGTCGATGTCGACACGCGCGGCGCACGCGAAACCGAACAACGCATCGAACGCGAGAACGACCGTGGCTGATTCCGCCGCTGTTTCCACTGCGTCGGCGGCGGCGTCGAAACCGGCCAACGCCAGCGGGTCCGACTGGATCGCGGTCGCGGCCGGCGCGCTCGGCGCGTTGATGGCGACGCTCGACATCTCGATCACGAACTCGGCGCTGCCACAGATTCAAGGGCAGATCGGCGCGACCGGCACCGAAGGCACGTGGATTTCGACCGGCTACCTGATGGCGGAAATCGTGATGATTCCGCTCGCTGCGTGGCTCACGCGCGTGTTCGGCTTGCGCAATTTTCTGCTGGGTAACGCGACGCTGTTCACGTTCTTCTCGATCACCTGCGGCATCTCGCACACGTTGCCGCAGATGATCGCCGGACGGATCGGGCAGGGGCTGACCGGCGGCGCGATGATCCCGACCGCGCAGACCATCGTCGCGACGCGGCTACCGCGTCACCAGATGCCGATCGGCATGACGATGTTCGGCCTGATCGTGTTGCTCGGGCCGCTGCTCGGGCCGGTGGTGGGCGGCTGGCTGGCCGAGAACATCAACTGGAGCTGGTGCTTCTTCCTGAACATTCCGGTCGGCGCGGCGCTGGTCGCACTGCTGCTGCTCGGGCTGGAAAAAGGGCGCACCGACTGGTCGCAATTCATCAAGGCCGACTGGATCGGCATCGTCGGCATGGCGGTCGGCTTGAGCACGCTGACGGTCGTGCTCGAAGAAGGACAGCGCGAACGCTGGTTCGAGTCGTCGATGATCGTGTGGCTGAGCGTCACGTCGGTGATCGGGATCGGCTTGCTGGTGCTCGCGCAGTTCGTGTCGAAGAAGCCGATCGTGCGGCTCGCGCTGCTGAAGAACGCCAGTTACGCGAGCGTGATTTTTATCGTCTTCATGGTGGGCGCGGGTTTGTACTGCGTGTCGTATCTGCTGCCGCAGTTTCTGAGCGGTATCGCCGGATATAACGCCGAGCAATCGGGCGCGGTGATGCTGATGTCGGGCCTGCCCGCTTTCCTGATGATGCCGATCCTGCCGCGCCTGATGGGCCGCGTCGATACGCGGCTGATGGTGGTGGCGGGGCTGATCTGTTTCGCGGTGAGCTGCTTTCTCGACGTGTCGCTGACGGCGCAAAGCGCGGGCAACGATTTCAACTGGTCGCAACTGTTGCGCGGGGTGGGTCAGGTGCTCGCGATGATGCCGCTGAATCAGGCGTCGATGGCGGCTGTGCCGCGCGATCAGGCGGGCGACGCAGCGGGTCTGTACAACATGGCGCGGAACCTCGGCGGCTCGGTGGGACTGGCGCTGCTCGGTACGTTCATCGATCGCCGTAACACCTTTCACGACGACATGATCCGTGAATCGGTGACGGCTAATTCGCAGATCGGCCAGGAGCATATCGTCACCACCGCCGCGGGATTCTTCGCGCAAACCGGCGACCTCGCGTATTCGAAGATGCAGGCGATCAGCCAGCTTGCGGGGCAGATGGCGCAACAGGCGAGCGTCATCACGTACTCGGAAACTTTCTACGTGCTCGGCGTCGCGCTGCTGCTGTGCATTCCGCTCGCATTCCTTTTGAAAAAGCCGGCGCCGAACACGCCGTCGGCTGGACATTGAATTTCATATGACGTCACTTTCTACTTTGCGTATCAGCGCGATCGCGGCAGTGGCCGCTGCCGGACTCGCGCTCGGGGGATGCACCGTCGGCCCCGACTATCACGGCGCGCCGACCGTCGCGCATGCCGACACGTTCAAGCGCGCGCCGCAGGGCATCGTATCCACGGGTCCGGGTGTCGCCGCATGGTGGGTCGCGCTGAACGATCCGGAACTGAACGCACTGATCGACGATGCGATCAAAAACAGCCCCGATCTGCACGCCGCCGAAGCGCGCGTGCGCGAATCGCGTGCGGGACTTCAGCATGCGAAGAGCAACGGCGCGCCGAAGCTCAGCGCGGATGCGGCGATGGTGCGCATGCGCGAGCCGAATCTGTCTTCACTGGAAGGCGGTTCGTCGTCGGGTGGTCAGGGGCCGGTCGATCTGTTCCTCACCGGTTTCGACGCGAGCTGGGAGCTCGATCTGTTCGGCGGCACGCGTCGCGCGGTCGAGGCGGCATCGGCGGAAGCGGATGCGTCGCAAGCCGATCTCGCCGATGCGCACGTGCAACTCGCCGCTGAAATCGGCAATGCGTATGTGGGTTTGCGCGATCAGCAGCAACGCGTCGCCATCGCCCGTAAGACGGTGGATATCGAGCAGCGCGTATTGACGTTGACCGAGCAGCGTCGCGATCGCGGCGTGGCGTCGGAGCTCGATGTCGAACGTGTGCGTACCCAGGTCGAAAACACCCGTGCGTCGATTATTCCGCTGGACGCGCAGATCGACGAATCGCTCGACGAACTCGCGGTCCTGACGGGCCACGAACCGGGCGCGCTCGACGCGCAACTGTCGGGTGCCGCGCCGTTGCCGACGTTGCCCGCGACGATTGCTGTCGGCGATCCCGCGCAATTGCTGCGTCAACGTCCTGACGTGCGTGCTGCCGAGCGTCATCTCGCGTCGCAAAACGCGCAGATCGGCGAGCACGTCGCGGACTATTTCCCGAAGGTCTCGCTGATGGGCGGTTTGAGTTTCACGGCCGCCAATCCGGGCCATCTGCTGCGCAAGCAGAATTTCACGTGGTTCGGCGTGCCGTATCTGCAATGGAACGCGTTTGATTTTGGTCGCACGAAGGCGAATGTCGATCAGGCGAAGGCCGGACTCGACGAAGCCCAGGCGAAGTATCGGAGCACGGTGCTGGGCGCGTTGAAAGACGCCGATGTCGCGTTGTCGCGATACGGGCATGAACGCGAGAACGACATGAGCCTGCGCAAGGTGGAAGCCTCCGCGACGCACGCGGCAACGTTGACGGAGCAGCGTTATCAGGCGGGCACCGCAACTGCGCTGGACTGGCTCGACGCGGAACGCACGCGCTACAGCGCGGAGCAGACGCGGATCCAGAGCGACGCGCAGTTGATCAAGAACTACGTCGGGTTACAGAAGAGTTTGGGTCTGGGCTGGCAGGATCCGGCACAGGAAACGGCGCAGGTGTCGTCCGGCGCGTCGGCGGGTGGATCGGCGCAGTAAGGCTGGGAGTTCCGGGGAACCGGAGTGTCCGGTTCCGGCGAAGGCATGAACGCGGCGCATCGGTTGCGCCGCCGTTCATACCTTCGTGATGATGCGTAGTTACACCAGCGAACGATAGGTCGTGCTGGATTCGTCGCGCTTGTCCTGGCGGGTGCGCTTGGCGTCGAAGGCTTTTTCAGCGTCGGAAGGACGCGTGAAACGCGAGGTTGCACCACGAATGAACAGCACCGCAAACACTGCGACTGTCGCCCACACACAGAGAATTACCGTCAAAGCGCTCATTTCATCTTCCAGGTTCAAGCTTGCTGCAAAACGCGACCGCGGTTCAGGTGGCGGGCGCGCCGTTTAATCGTCAGATCGTCTTCAATGCGACGCGCTGTCTCGCGACAGGAGCGCGTCGATCAAGGTCGTGGTCATGGCCAGTTTCTTTTCCAGCGACGCCCGCGCCGCCTGCACACGCGACGCATCGCCCGATGCGCTGGCGGAATAGGTCGCGGTAGCGAGTCGCAGCACGTCGTCGGAAGCCTGTTGCAGGCCGCGCATCATGATCGTGTCGGACATGGCGCCGACGTGGCCCCAATCCTGCGTGGACAGTGCGGGCACCTGAATCTCGGACGAACCGCTCAGATCGATGCCGTCGGCGTTGGTGTCGAACGGCGTATTTCTTTCAGTGTTGGAAGACATGTGTTCCTCAACTCGCTGGTATGACTGAAGTGTGCAGCGAGCGATGCGATTTCAATCCAATGAATAGAGGCCGGTTTGGCAGCTATTCGCGTGAAAACACCACAGCTTTTTGTCAGATTTAACCAAAACTTCAGGGGAAACCCGCTGTTTTCGGTGCGGAACGGCGTTTGCTGAAACAGCGGTTTCGAGGTTCGCAAGATACCAGATTAATGACCGTAATTCGCATGGAGCGTAGCGCATGAAACCTTACGTAATCAGTCACATGATGTCGTCGGTGGATGGACGCAGCCTGACCGACGGCTGGCATCTGAAGTTCGCGTCGGACGTGTACGAGTCGACAGCCGCGTCGTTCAAGGCTGACGGCTGGATTTGCGGTCGCGTGACGATGCAGGAGATCTCGCACGGCACCGATTATCTGAAAGGTCTCGCGAAAAATTTGCCGGTAGAACGTACCGATTTCTTCGCGAAACGCGACGCGTCGCAATATGCGATTTCGATCGATCCGAACGGTCGGGTGGCGTGGAAAAACAACACCGCGCTCGATTCGCATATCGTGGAAGTGTTGACGCGCGCCGTGCCGGACGACTACCTCGCGTATCTGCAATCGATCGACGTGTCGTATGTATTCGGCGGCGACACTGATCTCGACCTCGCCGCCGTGCTCGACACGCTCGCGCGCGAACTCGGCGTGAAGCGGCTGATCGTGGAAGGCGGCTCGCACGTGAGCGGTGCATTCGTCAACGCGGGACTCGTCGATGAAGTGAGCGTGCTGATCATGCCGCTCGTCGATGGACGCAGCGCGCATCCGTCGTCGTACGAAATATCGATGGACGCGTGGAAAGCACCGACGTATCTGCAACTGACGTCGGTAGAAAGAGCGGATCACGACGCTGTCTGGATGCGCTACACCAGGACTTCGCGGCCGTGATTCAGTCGCGCGGCGTCAGCGCGTGGCGAGGCGCTCCGGCAGCGAATAACGCTGCATGGTGCGCTCCATCGCGTCGATAAACGCCTGCTCCGCGGCGTTCATCTTGCGCGCGCGATGCCACATCAGGTGGACATCGACATCGGCAATACCTTCTTCGGGCGGCAACGGCCACAAGCGCTGTTGCGCCACGTCGTCGCGCACGATGTGTTCCGGCAGACAGCCGATTCCATAGCCCGCGAAGATCAGCCGGCGGACTTCCTCCAGACTCGCCGACGACGCGACGATGCGCCCGGTAAAGCCGCGCTGATCGCGAAACACGGTCAGCGGCGACAGACTGTCGCCGATCTGGTCGCTGGTGAACGACACGAAATTTTCCGCGAGCAGGTCGTCCATCGTCAGTGCGGGCCGCCCGAACAGACGATGATGCCGACCGCAAAACATCGCGTAACGTTGACGCAGGAAACAGCGCTGTTCGAGCTTGTCGACGGGTGTGCGGCATAAGCCGAGACCGGCCGTCGCGGTCTTTTGCAGCAGCGACGAAATGATGTCCGACGAGCGCATCACCTCGATCTGCAAATCGATGCGCGGATACGTGCGATGGAAATCGGCGAGAAAGCCGTCATACACCGACGAATCGATCCGGCTGACCGTCAGCAGACGAATCGAGCCGGTGATGTCGTCGGTGCTGTCGTCGAGTTCGGTTTCGAGCCGGGACATCTGCCCGTAGATATCGCTCGCGATCCGGTACACCTCCTCGCCGGCGCGCGTCGGTTCGAAGTGCGGCCCGCGACGCTGGATCAGCGTGCGGCCCAACGTATCTTCGAGACGTTTCAACGCCTGACTGACCGCGGGTTGCGTCAGATGCATGCGCGCGGCGGCGCGACTCACGCTGCGTTCCTGCATGATCACCAGAAAGGTGCGCAGCAGATTCCAGTCGAGCCGGTCGTTCAAAAAACGGTTCATTTCCGCATGGATCTGGGTCACGTGACGCTCGCGATATTAGCCAAAGTTATACGCGGAATAATAAACCGAAATTTTACTAATGTTTTATGGCTGTCGATAAAGCAAGGGTGACGACGTGTTCGCACGCAGCCTGAACAGCGGCTCAACCCCAGCAACGACAGCCCGGACGACCGGGCGCGAAACAGGAGTCTTCTGTGAGTTCAGTTTCCCAGCCGGCCCGGCAACCGGTACGCGCCGCCGCGGCGGCCTTTATCGGCACGATGATCGAGTGGTACGACTTCTACATTTACGCCACGGCCGCAGCGCTGGTGTTCGGCGAGTTGTACTTTCCGTCGCACGATCCGTTTCTCAGCACGATGGCGTCGTTCGGCACCTTCGCCGTGGGCTTTTTCGCGCGGCCGCTCGGCGGATTGATCTTCGGCCACCTCGGCGACCGGATCGGCCGCAAGAAAGCACTGATGACGACGCTGCTGATGATGGGCGTCGCGACCGTCGGCGTCGGCCTGCTGCCGTCGTATGCGCGCGTCGGCGTGCTGGCGCCGGTGCTGCTGGTGCTGTTGCGGGTCGTGCAGGGCGTGGCGGTGGGCGGCGAGTGGGGCGGCGCGGTGCTGATGGCCGGTGAACATGCACCGCAAGGGCGTCGCACGTTCTTCGCGTCGTTCGCGCAACTCGGCAGTCCGGCCGGACTGATTCTGTCGCTGATCGCGTTCCGCGCGGTGACATCGATGGAACATGCGGATTTCATCGCGTGGGGCTGGCGTCTGCCGTTTCTCGCCAGCGCGGTGCTGCTCGGCGTCGGCATCTTCATCCGGATGGGTGTCAACGAGTCGCCGGAATTCGAGCAGGAAAAACGCTCGAAGCGCACCGTGGCATTGCCGGTCGCCGAAGTGTTCAGGACCTCGGGCATGCTGGTGGCGCTGTGCATCGGTGCCAATACGATCGGTATCGCGGGCGTCTACTTCACCAACACCTTCATGATCGCGTACACCACCCAGTACGTCGGCGTGACCAAATCCACAATCCTCGACTGCCTGTTCGCCGTCGCGATCATCCAGTTTATGGCGCAGCCGCTCGCCGCCTATCTGTCGGAAAAGCTCGGCGGCGCGCGCTTCCTGAAACTCGCGGCACTGTGCGCAATGGCGTCGCCGTATCCGATGTTCATGCTGGTGCAAAGCGGCAACGTGGTGTCGATGGTGGTCGGTATTGCGCTCGCGGTGATCTGCATGGCGAGCTTCTATTCGGTGATCGCTGGGTTCGTCAGCGGCGTATTCCCGACGCATATCCGCTATTCGGCGATCTCGCTGTCGTATCAGGTGTGCGGCGCGATTGCGGGTGGCTTGACGCCGCTGGTCGGCACGTGGCTCGCGCATCGGTTCGCCGGCCAGTGGTGGCCGCTCGCGGTGTTCTATACCGGCCTCGCGGGGATGTCGCTGGTGTGCATCGTCGCGCTCGACGCGCTGAAGCATCGCCGCGCCGACGCGCCCGGCGCGGTTCTCAGCCGCTAACCGCTAACCGGATGCTTGCATGCGCTGCGCGCATGCAAGCCGCGCAGGCGTGCATCGATGCATGCGCGACACGCATGCGTGATCCCGCTTGACCCAACTTTACGCATGCGAGCATGCGAACGCTGCGACAGACGCTTCACCGCATCAAGACTCAAAGGAATCGACCCATCATGCTGACGTATTTTCATCCGGAGCAATTGAAGCATCACCCGCGCAGCTATCTGTCGCGAGGCCAGATGCGTACGCCGCAGGAAGTGCCCGAGCGCGCGCTGCGCCTCGTCGAAGCGGCAAAAACGCTGGGTTTCGACGTGCGCGAACCTGCCGATGCCGGCACCGCGCCGCTGGCCGCGGTCCACGGAATGAACTATTTGCGCTTCCTCGAAGAAGCGCATGCCGAATGGAAACAGATGCCCGCCGATTGGGGCGACGAAGTGATGTCGAACGTCTTCATCCGTGAAGGCAATCCGTTGCGCGGGATTCTCGGCAAGGCGGCGCGCTATCTCGCGGACGGCAGTTGCCCGGTCGGCGCCGACACATGGCATTCCGCGTACTGGTCGGCGCAAAGCGCGGTGGCTGGCGCGCAGGCGGTGCTCGACGGCGCGCGGGAGTCGTATGCGCTGTGCCGGCCGCCTGGGCATCATGCGCGCGCGGAAGCGGCAGGCGGTTTCTGCTATCTGAACAACGCGGCGATCGCCGCGCAGGCGTTGCGCGGACGCTTCGGGCGCGTCGCGGTTCTCGATACGGATATGCATCACGGTCAGGGCGTCCAGGAGATCTTCTATGGCCGCGACGACGTGCTGTATGTGTCGATTCATGGCGACCCGACCAACTTCTATCCGGTCGTGGCTGGTTACGAAGAAGAGCGCGGTCAGGGCGACGGCGACGGCTACAACCTGAATCTGCCGATGCCGCACGGTGCCGGCGAGGACGTTTTCTTCGCGCGGCTGGATTCGGCGCTGCGCGAGCTGCGCCGCTTTCAGCCGGACGCGCTGGTGCTTGCGCTCGGTTTCGACATCTACAAGGACGATCCGCAATCGATGGTTGCCGTGACCACGGAAGGATTCGGCCGTCTCGGCGACGCGATCGGCGCACTGCAACTGCCGACCGTGATCGTGCAGGAGGGCGGTTATCACCTGGACAGCCTTCAGGCGAACGCGCAGTCGTTTTTCGGTGGATTCGCGGCGAAGCGCACCACGCGCTAACGCGCAGCGCGTTTAAAAAGTGCAATGCGGCAGTGCGTCATAATCGTTAAAAAAACAGTACCAGAACGATTTTGACCACTGCCATTTTTTTATTGCGTCGCATCAAATGGTTTTCCCCAAGTCCATTAATCACGATTTGAAACAACAAAATACGGGGCAAATCGGGAAAGCCCTAGCATCAAGCGTCAAAGGTTCGCGATAGTCTTACTCACAGGAGGAGACTAACCATGAGACGCGTATTCAATATTGCGGTGGTAATGCTGCTCGCCTACCTGATGACCGACCGCCTGTTCATGCATGCGCAGGCCGGCGAACCTGGCACGGTGACATGCCGGCAGGGCGCCCACATGGTCAAACAGGACGCGCTGAAGAAGGGTTTCGGCAATACCGCGTCCAGCATCCAGGCTGAAAACTTTCTCGCGGGTTGTCTGGTAACTGGCCGCGCGCAATTCGGTAATGTCGTTGCGCACGATTAACGACCGGCTGATTCTCGATTAATTCGGTGGGTGAATTGATGCGAGTCAATTCACCCTCAATTCGCTCATTGGCGCGTGCGGATTAATTCACCGGCTTTAATCAATCATTTTCCCGCAAACGCGATTCATTCTTATCGCTACGAGACGGAAGTCACATCGCGATATCGACGGCGCATATGGCCGTCAATCGATGTGACATTCGACGCGATATTCGACCCGCCGCCCGATTCGGCGCGGCCGGTTTCGCACGCCGCGGCAATTCTCGCAATCTCCTCGATCTGACGCCGTCGCTTCGCGTCGTACATCGCGTGATCCGCTTTCTTCAGCAGGTCGGCGGCGGTTTCGCCGTCGTCCCGCACCGCCACGCCGACGCTCGCGCGCAGCATGCCCGCCAGATGCCCGGCGTCGCAGCGCGGGCGGTAGCTCGACGGCATGC
The DNA here is from genome assembly GCF_028283785.1 of Paraburkholderia sp. Lineage (GTDB taxonomy): Bacteria > Pseudomonadota > Gammaproteobacteria > Burkholderiales > Burkholderiaceae > Paraburkholderia. The sequence continues at coordinate 315,449 of NZ_JAPWKB010000013.1, forward strand.
CCGTCGGCGCGCCGATATCCGCGCTGACATACGTGCCGTTGCCGTCCAGCGCCGCATCGATCCGGCACACGATCGCCGACGCGGTTGCCGCGGCGTCGTCCGCATCGATCACGACGATAAACTCATCGCCGCCGAAGCGTCCCGCGATGCCGAGTTCGCCCACCGACGCGCGCAGACGCTGCGCCAGCACGACCAGCGCTTCGTCGCCGGCATGATGGCCGCAGGTGTCGTTGAGCGCCTTGAAGTTGTCCAGATCGACGAAGATCAGCGCGATCCGGTCAGGCGCGTCCGATCGCGCGACCGCGTGTTCGAGCAGGTCCGTCATATGTCCACGATTCGGCAGTCCGGTCAGACGGTCGGTTTGCGACAGGCAACGCAGTGCTTCGCGGCCGGTCGTGAGTTGGCGGATCAGCACCATCACCCAGATCGCAAAACCGCTGAGCATCAGCGAAATGATGGCCGCCATCGTCAGATAGCCGTTGCGCATTCTCACGTAATCTTCGAGCGCTTCGGCCACCGATAAACCGGCCACGACAACGAGTCCGTATTGATCGATCGAGCGTACCGCGACGATTCGCTCTACACCGTCGATCGGATCGATCACCTCGCCATCGCCGTGTTTCAGCAAGTCGAGGTAGATGTGCGGCGCCGGTCCGACGATATCGCCAGGACGGCCGCCCGCGCGGCGCGACAGACGAAAACCCGCGCGCGACAACACCGAAACCAGCCCTTGCGCGCCCAGCGCGGCAGGGTTGTAGAACGAGCCGGTCAACGATGCCGGGTCTTCCGACACCACCACGACACCGCCGAAACTGCCGTCCGGCCGGTCGAGCCGGCGCGTCGCCTGGATCGACCACTTTTTCGATACGCGGCCGATCATCGGACGGCTGATAAAAAGCCCCGCGTCCGCGCGACGCCGATGCACGGCGAAATGCTCGCGGTCGCTGATATCGACTGTCGCGCCGACCGGCAGCGTCGACGCGATCACGCGGCCGTCCGCGCCGACCAGCGTCACTTGCAACGCGGTGTCGCTGGTGATCAGGCCACGCGCCTGCAAGACGCCGAGATCGAAATTCCCGGACCCGTCTTCATACCCGTACTTCACGAGCAACGCGATTTCATCGATGTCGTGGATGGTTTTCAGCGTGTGGGTCTGGAGTGCGGCGGCGAGCGTGTTCGCCGAGTTCCGGGTGTCGCGCAATTCGTTGGCGCGTTCGGTGTGCAGGCGCGCGAGGATCGTGATCCACAGCACGCACAACACCACGCAGGTCAGCGCGGGAATCAGGAAGAGCGGAACGGAATCGGGCAGTGGGTCGCGAACGCGGGTCGGTGCGGCACACATGGTTTCTTCCTTTCACTGGACGCTGGAGACACATTGTGCGGTGCACGACGCGTGTGCCAATCTGCGATCAAACGTCCGTTTACCGCCTGTTTCGGTGGATTGAGCGGGTTGGGCGACCCGAATGCTCCGGATGACTACGCAATTGGGCGCGCCGTTGCGCTCGCTCAAGCCGCCTGACTCGATACGGGATGGACGCCGACGACGGTCTGCGACTTCGCGGTCACCGCACAGAGGCGGTCGAGCAGCACGCGGGCTCGTGACGCTTCGATCGGCGTGACGCCGCCTTGCGCCAGAAAACCGGCGATGCGCGCCTGCCAGTAATCGGGTTCGTGGATCGCGGTCGATGCGTGAAAAGGCTCGACTTCATCGAGCAGTCGGGCAAGGCGCATGACCATTGCTTCGATATGCACCAATTCCTGTCTTCTGAACTCGGCATTATTCATTCTTCGATCTTTTTAGAATGTGAGCGCCGCGCGCATTAAGCCGGACACATCCCGGTCATTCCGGAACATGCGCAACCTTTCAGCCTTGACCCACCGTGTCACCGATGGCCGATGATTCGCCACGGTGAAAAAGCAAACGCAGTCCATTCACGGGAGGCCGCAGAAAACTCTTGCGATTTTTTACCCCAGAATTACGTTAGAGCAATCATTCTAACCATCGAAACACTTGCGTTCCAAATGGATTTTTGATGACAGTATTTGTCTGCTCATTAATAGGGGGCGGGTCAATCTCAGGTAACGTAGCGTAAGCTGAGGCTGGCTCTGGGATTGCGCCCCGCGAGTTTTCACAGGGGTCTTGGACACCAGGGTAAGCACGTAGACGGAAGTGTGTGCAGTGCACAACGCACCTGGTTAGAATGAATTATCTAATCTGAAACGGACGCTGAAAACGACCGTTCGTTTTATCGTTTAGATAGACGATTCATTTCTCTCCGCTTGTCCACGGGCACGTCACGGGATAATCGGGGTGATTAACTGCATGCCGGCGGAAAGCACGAATGAACGTTTTTATCCCCGAACATCTGGTTTCAAAGCGGCGTGGTTTTATCGCCGCGTCACACCCAGTGCGCCACGCGCACAGCCGCAAACAGGCAGCGAGCGGCCATTCAGCGACCTGATTTTTCTGCGAAAACCCTTCGATAACCGTCCGCGCGGTCAGCGGCGGGGCGTCGTCAACGGTCTCACCGGGAGGAACGCGTCATGAACGAAGTAGGGATGGGTCTGACCATTGCCGGCATTGCAGTCGGCATTGCATTTCCGCTGATGATTACCCATTACCGCCGCGAACGGCAACGTGCCCGTTTGATGCAACGTCTCGATCACTTCACCGGCTGGTACGGCAAACGCCGCAAATCCTGAGCGGTCATTCCGGCAGCGTCACGAAGAATCCCGGCGAACTCGCCGGGATTCTTCTTTGCGCCGCGCGCATGCATTCGCGCGCGCCTGGCGACTGCTAGTGGCTCCGCACCGCGCCCGGCGGTAGTTCGGGCGCGTCGATCGTGACCGTCTTGCGGACTTTCGCGACATCCGCGGCGCTGACCGTCGCGCCCCGGTTGCCCCAACTGGTTCGCACGAAGTTGGTCACGTCGGCGACCTCCTGATCGTTCAGACGCCAGCCGAACGGCGGCATCGTGAACGACGACGGCGCGGTCTTCGTGCCGGCCAGCGTGCTGCCGGACAGCAGCACGTGAATCAGCGATGTCGCATCCTTGCCCTGCACCACGGGATTGCCGCCGAGCGCCGGGAACACGCGCGTGTAGCCGCGTCCGTCGCTGCGATGGCAGGCCGTGCAGTTGTCGCGATAGACCGCCGCGCCGGGTGCGCTGGCGTCGCCGGTACGCAGCGCGCGTGCGGCCGTGTCGTCGTACGCATACGGTTTTTCCGCTGGATCGTTCGACGGCAGGGTCTTGATGTAGCGCGCCATCGCGATGACATCGGCATCGCTCATGTATTGCGCGCTGTGTTGCACGACGTCGGTCATACCGCCGAATGCAGCGGCGTGCGCAGTGCGGCCGGTCTTCAGGAACTGCACGAGATCGGCCTCGCTCCATGCGCCGACGCCGGTGCGTGGATTGCCGCGCAGACTCGACGGCACCCAGCCGTCGATCGGCGCGCCGCCCGACAGATACGACGGCCCGCCGAGATCGTTCAGCGCCAGTTCCTGCATCGTCACCGCGCGCGGCGTGTGACATGCGCCGCAGTGGCCGAGACCTTGCACGAGATACGCGCCGCGCGCGAGCACCGGATCGGTGTAGCGGGATGCGTCGAACGGTTTCGGATCCGGCGCGAACAGTTGACGCCACACGCCGAGCGGCCAGCGCATCGACAGCGGCCACACGATATCGACCGGACGATTACGCTGCTGGACCGGCGCGACGCCATGCGCGAAGTAGGCGTACAGCGCATGCATGTCGTCGTCACTCAGACGCGCATACGACGGATACGGCATCGCCGGATACAGCGTGTCGCCGTTCGGCTTCACGCCCGCCCGCACCGCGCGATCGAACTGCGCGAAGGTCCACGCTCCGATGCCGGTCGAGCGATCCGGCGTGATGTTGGTTGAATAGATCGCGCCGATCGGCGTGTCGAATTTCAGTCCGCCCGCGAACGGTTTGCCCGTCGGCGCCGAATGACATGCGATGCAATCGCCCGCGCGCGCAAGGTACTCGCCATGCGCGATCGACGCAGCGTCGGATTGCTGCGCCGAAGCTGGCAACGCAGACGCCGCATCCGCGATCAGCGGCCCGAACATCGCAGCCGACACGCCCACGGCGCATAGCGAACGGAACGCCCGCTTCGCGCGCCGGAATGAAGTCTTCGTCATACGCATGCTCATACGCTCACCAGCGGGCCGGGGTTCTTCAGATACTGCGTGCGGATGGCCCGCGCGGACCAGTAGGCGAGGGCGGCGACCAGTCCTGTCGGGTTGTAGCCGATGCCTTGCGGAAACGCCGACGCGCCCATCACGAACACGTTGTGAACGTCCCAGCTCTGCAGATAGCGGTTCAGCACGCTGGTTTTCGGATCGGTGCCCATCACCGCGCCGCCGACCAGGTGGGTGGTCTGATAGCGCCTCGAATCGAAATGCGCGCCGTATTCGCGCGTGTAGACGTTGATCGCTGTCGGTCCCATCTGCTCGGCGATCTTGTGCATCTGACCGGTCACGTAGCGCGCCATCTTGATGTCGTTGTCTTTCCAGTCGAAGGTCATGCGCAGCAGCGGCTGGCCGTACGAATCCCGATACGTCGGATCGAGGTCGAGGAACACGTCGCGATACGACATGTTCGACCCGTGCGCATCCATCGACACCGTATGCGCGTAGTGGTCCTTGACCGACTTCTTCCACGCGCTGCCCCAGTTCGGCGTGCCGGCCGGCGTCGCGATGCCGCTGATCGGCTTGGCGCCCGCCTGATTCACCCACAACGGCGAGCCGCCGACAAAACCGAGCGGGCCGTGATCGAAGTTGTCCGCGTTGAAATCGTCGAGACCGACGCCGTTGCCGCCCGCGCCGATAAACGGATTGGTGTACGTGTCCTTGTCGAAAAACGCGGTGATCGTCGACAGGTTCTGGTACGCGAAATTGCGTCCGACCACCCCTTCGCCCGACACCGGATCGTACGGTTTGCCGATGCCCGACAGCAGCAGCAGATGCACGTTGTGATACTGGAATGCCGCGACGATCACGAGATCGGCCGGCTGGAACACTTCCTGACCCGACGGATCGACGTAGGTGACGCCTTTCGCACGCTTTTTCGAATCGTCGAGATCGACCCGCAGCACGTGACAGCGCGCACGCAATTCGAAGTTCGGCGACTGCTTCAGCGCGGGCAGGATATTCAGGTTCGGCGATGCCTTCGAATACATGTAGCACGCGTAACCGCTGCAAAAGCCGCAGAAGTTGCACGGGCCCATTTGCGCGCCGTACGGATTCGTATACGGCCCCGACGTATTGGCCGACGGCAGCCGGTACGGATGCAGACCGAGTTCGCTCGCGGCCTTGCTGAAACGCTCGGCGGAATAGGTGTTCTGTTGCGCGGGCAACGGAAAATGATTGCTGCGCGGCGCCTCGAAAATATTGCCGTCGCCAACCACCTGGCCGTTGACCTTGTAGGCCTGACCCGATGTGCCGAACACTTTCTCCGCAAAGTCGAAATGCGGTTCGAGCTCTTCATAGCTGACGCCGTAATCCTGGATCGTCATGCCTTCGGGGATGAACGACTTGCCGTAGCGCTCTTCGTAATGGCTGCGCAGACGCAGCTCTTCCGGCGTGATCCGGAAGTGCACGCCCGACCAGTGCAAGCCCGCGCCGCCGACCCCTTCGCCCGGCAGAAACGCGGCCAGTTGCCGGTATGGCAACGCCGTATCCGCGAGGTTGTGACGGATCGAAACGGTGGTCTTCGACAGGTCGAGGAACAGCTTCTTGCGAACGTTGTACGTGAGTTCGTCGATCGTATTCGGGTACGCGCCGTCCGGATACGTATCGCGATACTCGCCGCGTTCGAGCGCGACGACTTTGAGTCCCGCTTCGGTCAGTTCCTTCGCGAGAATCGCGCCGGTCCAGCCGAAGCCGACGATCACCGCATCGGCGTGCGGTTTGGTATTGATTGCCATCAGGTGCGTTTTCCTTCGATCGACACGGGACCGTACGGATAGGCCTGGCCGTTCTGGTTGACGAAGTCCATGAAATCCGCGCGTGCGCCGGGAAAGCCGATCATTTTCCAGCCACCCATCTCGCGATTGCCGCCGTGGATCGGGTCGCAGAAATAGCCTTCGCGGGTGTTTTGCAGCAGTTGCGCGAAGAACACGTTGGCCGGTACGTCCTGCAATTCGACGCTGGCTTTTTCGAGCGCGCCGAGCACGGTGTCGCGGGTGGCGGCATCGAGCGCATCGAACGGCTTGCCGTGGGCGGTCGTGCAATACGCGTTCACGGAGGCAATGCCGAGCCGGTACAGATCGCGCGGCACCAGCTTCAACTGGTAGCCCAACTCGGGAACGCCCTGTTTGAACGGCGCCTGCATGTACCAGAGCGCGCCATGCGCGTACGGCGTATCCATCTGACGGTCGATGAACTCGGGCACGCCCGCATCGACGGCGCCCGGACCTTCGCTATCCGGCGGAATCAACCGGTCGACGGCCGCGTGGATAAACGACCACTCTTTGGCATCGAAAAAGCGGGGCTTGTAGTCGGCGCGCGGCGTATCGGCCTGGCCGGGCGCGCTGCGATTCGCGCTGGAATTCGACGTGTTCTGCACGTCGCAACCGGCCAGCGTGCCGGCCGGAACCAACGCGACAGCCGAGCGTAAAAAGCCTCGGCGAGAGGTAAGGGGGAATTCAGGCATGTTATCGAGTCACCAGATTGGGGGGCGCCATTGCGATCACGTGCAGCGATTCACTGCTACCGCGATGATATTTGGAACCGGTTCCATAGACATGTAGAAATTCTACAATAAGCTCTTCCAAAACGTGGCTAAATGACGCGCCGCGCGGAAAATGCGTTATGAATCAAGCGCATTTTTGGGTGAGTGGCGGTGCGGGTTTGTTCGGATTACGGTCTGCGTTGCGATCGGTGACGCAAAAATGCGACGCGGGGGCACCGAGTCGAACCGGGCCATTGCGCTGTCAAAGCGCGCACGCTCAAGCGTCCGGTGCGACGACGCGTTTTTCGCCGGATAGCGGTAATTCCACACCGCACGCCGGTTCGCCAACGGGTTTAACCGGTTTCGTCGTGACGGTTGGTGGCGAGCGCAAACCGGGCTGTTACCATGACCGCTGATCCGGACCCAAAGTGGCGACGGCGTTCGTGCCGGTAGTTTTTCTCCATCCGCACGAACGCACGTATTCACCCCCGACACTATTCATGTGTGACCCAGGAGATTTCGTCGATGTCGGTTTCGTCATCTGAGGCCGTGCGTCCCGGCGGCGCGTCGCTGATTACCGCGCTGGTCGCGGCCGCGATGTTCATGGAGAACCTCGACGGCACCATCATCGCCACCGCGCTGCCGCAGATGGCGCACTCGTTCGGCATCCGGCCGGTCGAACTGAGCATCGGCATTACGTCGTATCTGCTGACGCTCGCGGTATTCATTCCGATCAGCGGATGGCTCGCCGACCGCTTCGGCGTGCGCGCCGTGTTCACCACCGCGCTGGCGATTTTCACGGGCGCGTCGGTCGTCTGCGGGATCACCGACACTCTCGCGCAGTTCACGGCCGCGCGGATCGTGCAGGGCATCGGCGGCGCGATGATGGTGCCGGTCGGGCGGCTCGCCGTGCTGCGCGTCACGCCGAAAGAAGGGTTGATGCGCGCGATTTCGATCATCACGTGGCCCGCGTTGATCGCGCCGGTGATCGGGCCGCCGTTGGGCGGTTTGATCACCACCTATTCGTCGTGGCGCTGGATCTTCTATCTGAACCTGCCGCTCGGTCTTGCGGGGATGGTGCTCGCGTGGCGCTTTATCGGCGCGGCTCACGAACCCGACCGGCGACCGTTCGACGTGACCGGTTTCGTGCTGAGCGGCGTCGCCGGGACCTCGGTGATGTACGCGATGGAACTGACCGGCCGCGCCGACGCCTCGTGGCATGCGGCGCTCGCGTTTCTCGCGATCGGGCTCGCGTCGGGCGCGGCCGCGTGGTTTCATCTGCGCCGGACCGCGCATCCGATGGTCGATCTGTCCGCGTTCCGGATCAAGACTTTCGCGGTGGCGATCGGCGGCGGCTCGCTGTTTCGCATCTCGATCAGCGCCGTGCCGTTTCTGCTGCCGCTGATGTTTCAGGTCGGTTTCGGGATGAATCCGTTTCAGTCGGGTTTGCTGACGCTCGCGGTGTTCGCCGGCAACCTCTCGATGAAACTCGTCACGACACCGATCGTCAGGCGCTTCGGGTTCCGTACGGTGCTGGTCGCGAACGGCATGTGCGCCGCGTTGACGCTGGCCAGCATGAGTCTGCTGACGCCGACTACGCCGTACGGATGGATCCTGTTCACACTGTTCGTGAGCGGCCTCGCGCGCTCGCTGCAATTCACCGCGATCAACACGTTGAGTTTCGCCGACGTGCCCAAGCCGCAGATGAGCGGCGCTTCGACACTGTCGAGCACACTCGGCCAGATGACGATGGGGATGGGCGTCGCGGCCGGCGCGATTGCGTTGCGACTCGCCGCGTGGTGGCACGGACACGATGCGCAACGTCTGCTGCCTGCCGATTTCAGCGTCGCGTTTCTGTTGATCGCCGTGCTGAGCGTGATCGCGATTGCCGACGTGTTCACGTTGTCGCGCAACGCGGGCGCGCACGTCAGCGGCCATCGGCAAGCCGGCGCGAAGTCGTGAATCGTTGATGAAATACGGGCGAGGGCAGTGCGCGTGCCGCGCAGTTGCAGTTTCCTCGCGCGGCGATTGTCGGTGAGAATGGCCGTGATGGAATCACGCGAACGCGGCCGGGAACGCTAACTGCTTGCTTCGACGCGTTGCGCCCTCGGGTTTGCGCGATCCGGCTTACGCGATGCGATAGACGGCTCGCCGGCCACACGCCGCGTTGTTTGGCTTCACTCCAGTTTCTTTCGAAGGCGTACATGAGCGAAAACACGGTTCATCAAAAGTTTTTCCATATCCTGCTGGCGATCGCCACGGTCGCGCTCGGCTGGATACTGCTGCCGTTTTTCGGCGCGGTGTTCTGGGGGACGATTCTCGCGATTCTGTTCCAGCCGATGCAGCGTTATCTGTCCGCGAAATTCGGCCGGCGCCGCAATCTCGCCGCGTTGACGACGCTGTCCGGAACAGTGGTGATCGTGATTCTGCCGCTGGCTTTCGTCGCGGCGACGCTGGTTCAGGAAATCGGGCTTGCGTACGCGCAGATCAAGTCGGGCCAGCCGAACCTGACGACGTATTTCCAGCAGATCGTGCATGCGTTGCCGACGTCGGTGCAGACGCTGCTCGAACGTTTCGGCCTGACCGATATCGCCGGCATCCAGCGGCGGCTGACCGACGGCGCGGCCGCGATCAGCCAGTTTGCCGCGACCAAGGCGCTCAGCATCGGACAGAATACGTTCGACTTCGTGATCAGCTTCGGCGTGATGTTGTATCTGGTGTTTTTCCTGCTGCGTGACGGCAAGGAAATCGGCGGGCGGATCCGTCGTGCGTTGCCGCTCGATCCGCGTCACAAGCAGCATCTGATCGCGAAGTTCACGACGGTGGTTCGCGCGACGGTCAAGGGCAATATCGCGGTCGCCGCAGCGCAGGGTTTTCTTGGCGGCATGATCTTCATGATTCTGGGCATTCAGGGCGCGTTGCTGTGGGGCGTGCTGATGGCGTTCCTGTCGCTGTTGCCCGCGATCGGCGCGGCGCTGGTGTGGGCACCGGCGGCGGCCTATTTCCTGTTGACCGGCGATATCTGGCGCGGCGTGATTCTGGTGGTGTTTTGCGTGGTCGTGATCGGGCTGGTGGATAACATCCTGCGTCCGATTCTGGTGGGCAAGGACGTGAAAATGCCCGACTGGTGCGTGCTGATTTCGACGCTGGGCGGGATGGCGATTTTCGGCATCAACGGTTTCGTGATCGGACCGTTGATCGCGGCGCTGTTCATGGCGGCGTGGGATCTGTACGCGCAGGACGAAGAGACGGCCGGTGAAGATCACGGGCCGATCGTGACGAAGACGGAGTTGCCGGATTCGGAGGTTTGACGGTGAAGACGCCGCGCAATTCGAATGCGCGGCGTCCGCTTACGGCGAGTTTCGTCCGTCGAAACCCAGCGTGGCTATCACCGCAACCCCGACGCACCACATGACGACGTGCATCCATGCCACTGCGGGGCGATCACGTGATAACCATCGACGGTTCCGATAAACCCGTCGCCCTTGAAATTCGCCTGTGCGATCGCCCAGTTTTGCGGCGTATTGAACACGTAAAGCGTGTCGGGCTGATAGGTGCCGTGCGCGATCGTGTCCTGCAACTGCGTCTGCACTTCGGCGAGCTTGCCGAAATCGAAGCGCGCGAGCGAGCCGCCGTTGATCGTCATCTTTGCCGTGGACGCCATCAGCGCGATCGGCGCATAGGTGTCCTGGCCATCGAGCGGCAACACCAGCGCGACGCGCGTGTACTGCTTCGGCACGTCGTTCCAGAATCCGGCCGAGAGCGTCGGCGTGTACGGTTGCGTCCAGCGTGCCCTGAAAAACTTCGACGCTTTGGTCAGGTCCGTGGCCTGAAAGATCAGGAACACGCACAGCAGCGGGATCGTCCATTTTCTGGGCGACAGCTTGATGAAGCGGAACAGCAGAAAGACGATGACCGTGTAAAAAACCGGCCAGATAAACCGGCCCGACGCACGAAACGTCGAGGTGATCGGCTCGACGAACGCCGGCAGCGGATATTGGAAAAGCTCATGCCTGCCGCCCAGCGAGATCCGGTTGGACAACGAGAACAGGTAGAACAGCGTGCATACGGCGATCAGCGGTGCATGCTTCCGCCACTGGACTGACGCGGCCGACGCGACCGGCGCGCTCTTGCGCTGTCTGACGGTCAGTACCACGGTCGCCACCAGAAGCAGCATGACGCCGACACCGGCATAGCAAAAGCCTTCGTAGTCGCCACCGAGAAACCCGAAGCTGGTCCAGATCGACCAGATGTCTTCCGCGCGGAACGGCGAGGTCAGCGTGACGCGATACGTGCCGAATCCGCCTGCCGTGACGCTGTTGACCGTGTAGTAGCCGGCGGTCCAGGTCGTGATGAACAGCACCACGGCGACACACGGCAGTTCGACGGCCAGTTGCTTCAAACGGGTGTTGCCGGGGGCCAGCATGCGCAGCCGGTCGGCAAACCAGATTCCCGACACCATCGCGAGCAGATACGCGTGTACCGGTGCGGCCACGCCGATCAGCAACAGCCAGTGCCACGTTTTGGTCCGCGGGCTCAGATAGAGATACAGCGCGGCAAGCAGCAGCCAATGTCCGATCAGCGCTTCATGGCCGTGCAAGCGCCAGAGCATCGGCGGCGACAGCGTCAGCAGCGCGCAACCCAATGCCTTGATCACGGTGTCGTTCGTGCGAAGCGACAGGATCGCCCACGCGAAGACCGCTTGCAGGACGAAGCAGGCGGCGATCCACAGTCCGAAGTATTGAAACTGATCCGGCAGGACGCCGCGAATCGCCTTGAAAAAGATCGCCAGTAGCGGGATCGAATCGGAGAAGACGACCGAACTTCCGAGCGCTTCGCCGTATCCCGGATTCAGGCCCGGCGGGAATTCCAGATACGGCGTGTGGCGGAAGAAGTTCCAGCCGATGTAGTGTTGAACGGAGTCGCCGCCGATCGACATGATCCAGTCGATGTGAAGCGGATTCAGTGCGTGCCCGCCGGTGAAGGCCAGGAAGATGAGGAAGCCGATAGCGGCCGGAATCAGAATGTTCCGGATGCGGGAAGAGTCAGTCATTTTTATGATTCAGGGTCCGTTATGCGTGGGTCGGCTCTGTGACGGTGCGCGTCATCTGGCGTGAGCCGCCAGCGTTGGCCGACATTCTACGTCGGCATTCCGATGATCCCGACCGCGCGTTCGAGCGATGTGCGCTGACGGCAGGTCGGGGAATCGGCGAGAACGGCGGCCATGAACTCGATGGCGAGATTGGCGCAGTCTTCGTGCAACTGCGTAACGTAGCCAGAGGATTTGCCGGCCATCCGAGCCAGTTGCGCTTTGCTGGCGGCATCCAGCCAGCGACCGGATTCGCGATCGTCTTTTCCGATGACGAGGGCAGGGGTGTCGCCAGAAATCCAGACCTGGGTGGTCAGGACGTCGTAAACCGGAGCCAGGCGCGGGCGAATGACATCGTCGTAGACGAGACCACCTCGCGCATAACGCTGATGCTGCGAGCGGACACGAAAACATCAAGATCACAGTTCATCCGCGACGGCCTTCGTGCGCAGGCGTGCAATACGCGCGCGCTCTTCCGCCATCAGCGCTTTGAGCAATGGCCGATGCGTCGGACCGCTGCGCGTCGCCGGATTCATGTCGCCGTCCGGCAGCGCGCGCGGCAACGCTGCGAGCGGTTTCAAAACGGGGACGACGCGACGGGTGGGCTGCCGTTCGCGCTCGGCTCGCATCAGATCCTTGAGACGCGGCCTTTCCGGTCGCGGTTCCGTCGCTTGCACCGGCTCTGGAGCAAACGTGAGGCCGACCGTCGCCATCATTGGTTTTTGCTGATCCATTTTGCAACTCCCTGTAAGCGGCACGCCGCCAGATCAATGCCAATATTTTCCGGCCTCACCCCGGAATGTCGATTTTTTTCACATCGAAACAGTAGCTGCATTCTGCCCAACCCAAGCCCAACTCACCCCGATCCTCCCCGCCAAAAGAAACTTACACCCCATTACCCCGCGACTCCGAATGTTGCTACCTTGCAACGTCGTGTTTCACGCAAACGTTTTTCTGAAATTAGTTGGGACGGAATGACAAGATACTTCGACGCACACCGGTAAGTTTCGTCCTTGGCACGTCGCCGCCGCGGCATGGCTTGCGCCAGACGAGCGTCATCGACATCAAAAAAAGATATTTCCCGGGGTTTCAATGAATCACGTTTATCGGATTGTCTGGAGCGCCAGCGCGGGCGCTTTCCAGGTCGTTTCGGAGTTGGCGCAGTCGAACGGCGCGAAAAGCGGGACGACCCGCAAGCGCCGACGCTCGATGCCGGCCGTCAACGTATTTGCGACTGCGGCCGTGTTGGCGGCGATGTCGAACGCGGCCAGCGCGGCGACCATCGCGGGGACCATCGGCAGTTCGACGCTCGATCTCGGCGTGCTCAGCCAGAGCCTTCCCGACTGGATCTGGACCGGCGTCGATTTGGCGGTGGCATCGGGCGCGACAGTCACCGCGGCCAGTCAGTACGGCGCGGTCATCCAGATCAACGGCGTGATCGGCACGCTCTCGAATGCCGGCACCCTGTCCGGTGGCACGACGGGCGTCATGCTGACCGGCAGCGCCGCTTCGCTGGACAATAGCAGCACCGGTCTGATCACGGGTACCGACTTCGGAGTCGATAACATCGGGTCGATCGCTTCGATTACCAATGACGGGACCATCAGCACAACCGGGCCGGTCACGCACGCCATCTTTAACACCGGCACGATCGGTGAGATAACGAACAACGGGCTGCTGTCCGCCCCGAGCGGGATCTACAACCAGGCCACGATCGGCTCGATCACGAACACCGGCACGATCATCGCTTCGGTTTTCAACGGCATCGGGAACCTCGCTTCAATCGGGTCGGTGGATAACAGCGGCTATATCAGCGGCGCGACCGGCGCCGTCTGGAGCGAAAATACGATCGGCACGGTGATCAATAGCGGCACGCTCTCGGGCGGTCCGGGTCTCTACAACACGGGAACGATCGATCTGATCGACAACAGCGGCCTCATCGCGGGCATCGCATCGGGTAGTTATCAGAACGGCGTCTACAACGGCGGCACGATCGGCACGTTGACCAATAGCGGTCTGATCACCGGGAACACGGCCGTTCACAACACGGGCACGATCGGCACGCTGATCAACAACGGTACGATTTCCGGTTCGTACGCGATCACCAACGATGGCACGATCGGCACGCTGACCAATAGCGGCACGATCGACGGCGGCGCTGCCGGTATCTCGGTCGCCGGCACGATCGGGTCGATGGTCAACAACGGCACCATTCACGCCACTGCCGTCGGGATCGCGAACAGTGGCACCATCGGTTCGCTGTCGAACGCGGGCACGCTGAGCGCCGCCGCTATCGGCATCGACCAGCTCGGCACGATCGCCACCCTGACCAATAGCGGGCTGATCAGCGGTTCGAACATCGGCATCTACAATTTCGGGACGATTGGCGCGGTCACCAATAGCGGCCTGATCAGCAGTGTCGACTATGCGATTTTCAACTACCTGTCCGGCTCGATCGGCACGATCGTCAACTCCGGCACGATCGCCGGCGCGATCGTCAACGATGCGTCGAGCGACCTGAACATCGACGGCGCAACCGGGTCGGCGTCCGGCACGCTGACGGGTTATAACGACACCGTCGGTACGATCACCAATACGCGGTCGGACGTGATCTTCGGCACGGGCAATCTGCTGCTGAACGACGACATCAATCTCGGCACGACCGCGCACACGGTCTACAACACCGGCTCGACGCTCGAAGTCGATACCGTGCTGACCATCACCGGCAACTACAGCCAGAGCGCCGCGGCGACCTTGCTGATCGGCGTCACGAGCGGCGCGATCGTCACCGGCAGCCTGACCGATTCCGGCTACGGCCGCTTGATCGTGACGGGCGACGCGACGATCGCGGCGGGTTCGTCGGTCAGCCTGAAGAGCACGACGGGGGGCTATGCATTCGCCGCCGGCCAGCGCTTCGTGGTGGTCGATGCGACCGGCAGCGGCACCCACTACAACGCCACCGCGCTGAATTACGCCGTGCTCGGCTACACGGGTTCCGTGACCGGCACGTCGGTGACGACCAGCGGCCATACCGATCTCGTGCTGACGCTCGGCACCATCGCGGCCAGCACGGGCGACACGACCACGACGACGGACAGCTCCGGCACCACGGGAACGACCAGCGGCAGCGGCACGACCACGACGACCGTCGCGCCGACCACGTCCAATGCACGCAACGCGATCAACGGTCTGCGCAGCTATACCGGCGTGTCGGATGCGGCGCTGCTGAACCTCTACAACGCAGGCGTCGCGCTGCAGACGTACGGCAATGTCGCGAGCGTCAACCGTGCGGGCGCGCAACTCGCGCCGATTTCGCAGGCGGCCACCGCTCAGGCGGCCGCAGCGTCGACGGATACCGTGCTCGATATCGTCTCGACTCACCTCGACGGCATTCGCCTCGCGCAAAACGAAAGCGCGAGCGGCGTCTCGACCGGTGAAGGGACGCTGGCCAACGGCGTGTGGGGCCAGGTGTTCGGCGGTCATGCGAGCCGCAGCGAGAGCAGCAGCGTCGACGGGTACAGCGCGAATTTCGCGGGGATGATGTTCGGCGTGGATCGCGCGGTCAGCGATCGATGGCGCGCGGGCGGCGTGTTCAGCTATAGCAACGGCGCAATCAACAACACGGGCGACACCGCAGGCGACACGACCCGTGTGAACTCGTACGGCTTGCTCGGCTACGGCAGCTACACGGCGAACCGCTGGTATGCGAATGTTTCGGCAGGCGCGGTGATGCAGCGTTACGACTCGACCCGTCAGGTCGATTTCACCGGCTTCTCGGGTAGCACCGGCGCGAGCTTCGGTGGCGCGCAGTATGTGATCCGCGCCGAAGCGGGCATGCCGCTCAATGTCGGTCCGATGGTCGTCACGCCGTTAGCGGCATTGACGTACAGCTATCTGCACCAGAACAGCTATACGGAAAATGGCGGCAACGGTGCGGCGCTGGCGGTCGGTGCGGCGCACGCGACATCGGTGCGAAGCGACCTGGGCGCAAAGCTGTCGCGCGATTTCACGACATCGTATGGCGTGGTGGTGCCGGATCTGACGCTCGCGTGGCGTCACGAATACGACAACACGCGCACCTCGACGGCGGCGAGCTACGCGGCCGACCCGACGGGCGCGACCAGCTTCACGACGCTCGGTTCGTCGCCGGTCACGAACCTCGCCGATCTGTCCGTCGGCGCGACGTTGCTGCGTGCCAGCAACCTGAGCCTGACCGTGCGCTACGAAGTCCAGGCGGGCAAGGGGTATGTCTCGCAAGCGGGTTCGCTGAAGCTGCGTCAGTTGTTCTGAGCGAAGGTGGCCGCACACGCGGCTACCTGAGCGGATGCACGGTTGTTCCGGTACGCGCGATTTTTCTCGTTATCGCGCGTACCATTGCTGGAATTACGTTTCAAGGAAGTTCGCATGTCGCAGGCTACTCCTCCCGGCACCATGACCATCGTCGAAGCGCTCCAGCGTGCACACGCGCACTGGACCGCAGGACAGGCGCCCCAGGCCGAACAGCTCTGCCGGCGGGTGCTCGCAGCAGCGCCCGGGCATCCCGACGCGCTCCATCTGCTCGGGCTCATGGCGCACGCATACGACAAGCTCGATATCGCGATCGACTGTCTGCGTCAGGCGTGCGAATCGCCGCTGGCGCCGGCCATCTATTCGAGCAATCTCGCGGAAATGTATCGTCAGCGAGGGTTGCTCGCGGAAGGCGAGGTCGCCGCGCGCCGCGCGGTCACGATGCAACCCGACCTCGTGTCCGGCTGGACCAATCTCGGCATCCTGTTGCAGGAGTCCGGCCGGTTCGACGACAGCCGCGAGTGTCTGGAGCGCGTCGTCGCGCTGCAGCCCGAGATGCCTGCTGCGCATAACAACCTCGCCAACACGTATCGCCGTCTGGGTCGTCTGGACACGGCGGAGACGCACTATCGCGAGGCGCTCGCGCTGAAGCCCGACTACGCCGAAGCCCACAGCAATCTCGCGTTCCTGCTGTCGGCAAAAGGACGCTATGACGACGCCGCTGCCGCGGCTCAGACCGCGATCGGCCTGAATCCGCGCCTCGCGGATGCGTATCTGAATCTGGCGGAAACCGAAGCGGCGCGTCATCGATACGACGCCGCGCTGCGCGCGCTGAACAGCTTGCGCGGTTTCGCGCCGCAGCATCCGGCCGCGCTCGCCGCGCTGTCGAAAGTGCTCAGGAAAACCGAGCGGTTCGATGAATCGCTGGTGCTGGCGCGCCAGGCGGTCGCCGCCGCGCCGCAGAGCGCCGACGCGCATCACGCGCTCGGCGGCGTGTTGCAATCGCTCGGCAATACCGAAGAGGCGCTGGCGTCGTACGAACGCGCGGCAAGCCTGCCGGGTGCCGTCGCCGAAGAAGCGATGACCGGTCGCGCGGCGCTGCTGCTCGAAGCGGGCCGCAAGGACGAAGCGCTGGCCGCATTCGATGCCGCGCTCGCGGCGTTTCCCCGTTCGGCGCAGGCACTGGCCGGTCGCGCGGACGTCCGCAAGTACCAGGCCGGCGACCCGGATTTCGCCGCGCTCGAAGCGATGCTGGCCGACGGCGAGCATCGTCCGTTGCCGGACCGACTCACCGTGCATTTCGCATTGGCCAAGGCGTATCTGGACGTCGGCGACAACGCGAAAGCGTTCGAACATCTCGACGCCGGCAACCGCCAGAAACGCGCGACCTTCGACTACGACAGCGCCGCGACCAGCCGCTGGACCCAGCGCATCGCCGATATCTTCACGCCCGAGCTGTACGCGCGGATGAAGGGCAGCGGGGCGGCTTCGGATCTGCCGGTTTTCATCATCGGCATGCCGCGCTCGGGGACCACGCTGATCGAGCAGATCATCGCGTCCCATCCCCAGGTCACGGGGGCGGGCGAGTTATCGGCGATGCGTCATGTGATCGACGCGCGCGGTGCGTTTCCCGACTCGATCCAGTCCATCCAGCCCGACGATCTCGCCGCACTCGGCGAAGCGTATCTTCAGCGCGTGACGCCGCTGGCGGCCTCACGCGCGCGGCTGGTCGACAAGATGCCGGCGAACTTTTTGTACGCCGGGTTGATTCCGCTGATGCTGCCTGGCGCACGCATCATCCATGCGCGGCGCGACGCGGTCGATACGTGTCTGTCGTGTTATACGAAGCTGTTTGGCGGCGAGCAGCCGTTTACCTACGATCAAACCGAACTGGGCCAGTTCTATCAGGACTACCAGCGGCTGATGGCGCACTGGCGCACCGTGCTCCCCGCCGACCGGTTTATCGAGGTTGATTACGAAGCCGTGATCGACGATGTCGAAGGCGAGGCGCGCCGGATGATCGCGTTCCTCGGCCTGCCGTGGGACGACGCGTGCCTGAAGTTTCACGAAAATCGCCGCGTGGTGCGCACGGCCAGCGTGAACCAGGTTCGCCAGCCGATCTACACGACGTCGCGGGGACGCTGGCGCAAGCATGCGGACCATCTCGGTCCGTTGCTCGACGCGCTCGGCGTCGATCGAAACCCGGCTTGATCCTAGCCGCCTTCGCGCGTGCAGGAAACCGGCATCGCCAGTAATTCGGGCCAGCGGCCGCTCCAGTCGCTGTAGTGCGTCAGGCCCGGAACCGTGATCGCGCGGGCGCACTGCCCGCCGGTGGCGGCCGCGAACCGATGGGCGACAGCGGGCGGCACGACGGTATCGTCCGCTCCGCTGAAGTGGAGTTGCGGAATATCGGCGACGTCACGGGCGTGATCGATTGCGTTTTCGGAGTCGGGCATCGCGGACACGTGATGCAACCGGTTCACGTATTCGTCGTCCAGATTGCCCGCGACCGTGCGGATCGACAGCACGTCGCGTCGCCGCGCGGCCACCAGCACCGCCAGTGCGCCGCCGCCTGAATAGCCGGTGATCGCAATTTGCTGCGACGGCACCCGCGCGGCGATCCGGTCGATCGCCACGTTCATCGCGGCCACGACTTCCGGCGCGTACCGCTTGCCGGTCCAGTAAGGCGTGCCGCAGCGCGGGTTCATCGCCATCGGCGTGAACTGGCACGGACGCGCCAGATACACCACGTTCGGTGCGGGATCGGCGGCGGCGAGCGTGAGGCCGAGCGCGTCGCGCGGCGTCGGATCGAGCGAAGGCTGCGTGCGTGTCACCCAGGCGAGTCCATCGCCTTCGATATAAATATCGACGGGCCGGTCCGGCCGCGTGATTCGCGAATAGGCGGTGAGCACGAACGTGCCGGTGTCGATCAACTCGCGCTGCATGCCGGCCGGTTGCGCGAGCGAATCGGCGTGCGCGGTACGGTCGAGCGACGCGCATCCCGACAGCGTCAGCGCGCCGCTCGCGGAGGCCGTCGACACCGCCAGCGCGACGATCCGCTTCAGACGAGCGGATACGTTCATCGCGCGGCCCGATCCTTCAACGCGTCGGTCATCGCCGAAATCACGTGATGCCAGTCGCCATATGCTTTTTGCCGGAACAGCCGGACGCCCGGATACCACGGCGTGTCGTCGCGATCGAGCAGCCAGCGCCAGTCGGGCACCATCGGCAGCATCACCCACGCCGGACGGCCGAGCGCACCGGCCAGATGCACCGGCGACGAATCGACCGAAATCAGCAGATCGACCACGCACAGGATTGCCGCGGTGTCTTCGAAATCGACGATCTCATCGCTGAGCGACACGACCGACATGCCTTCGGGCGGGTTGGCCGCCTGCTCCGACGCCGGGCCTTTCTGGATCGCGACAAAGGTGGCGCCGGACGCGCCCAGCGGCGCGAGTTGGTCGAGGTGCATCGAGCGGCGGGCGTCGTTCACGTGCGTGGGCCGTCCCGCCCACACCAGCGCGACCAGCGGACGCGGCAGATCCGCGAGCCGCCGACGCCATTTTTCGACGCGCTGCGGATCGGCCGACAGATACGGCATCGGGCCGGGCAGGTCGGACAGTGTCAGCCCCATCGCCATCGGCAGATCCATCAGCTCGCAATGCATGTCGAACGGCGGAGGCAGATCGCCGCGCGCGACCAGATGGTCGTAACCGGTGGTGCGTGACGCGAGCGGCAACGCTTCGCGATTCACTTCGAAGATCACCTTCGCGCCGCTGCGTTCGCGCGCCCACGGCACCATTCGCATGAACTGGAAGGTGTCGCCGAAACCTTGTTCGTCGTGGATCAGCAGCGTCTTGCCGGGAATCGGGCGACCGTCCCAACGCGGCTTTTGCACGCGCCGGCCGATCGCGAACGTATGCGGCATCCCGTAACGGTGATGGTATTCGCGCCAGCCGCGCTCGAATTCGCCGTGCAACAGCAGCGTTTCAGCCAGATTGAACCGTTGCGTCAGGTCGCCGGGAACGGTCGCGACGATCATTTCCTGGATCATCCGCGTTTCGGCGATTTTGCCCTGCGGACGGATTGCGTCCACCAACAGTTGCCACAGCGGAATCGGGCCGCTGCCCGACGCGAGATGCGGGCGGATCAGCGCTTCGGCTTGCGCATGATGGCCTGCCGCGATCAATGCGCGAACCTGCTTCTCGAAGGCTGCGAAGGGAGTGGGTTCGACGTGTCCGTGGGTCATCTGGATAGCATGCAATGCGCGCGAGGTTCTGGTTCGAACCGGTTCGCTCGAAGCAGGCAATCTTACTGTGAGTTGGGTGCGGTTTGGTACGACGTCAGCGGCACAGGCTTACGAAATGTTCTGGATTCGCCCCACGCAGCCGAAAATCCCGGTTCCGTCTGGAAATAATTGCGGCGAGGGCTAAATTCCGTCCGGGTTCTTCCGTTGACCAGTTATATCGCGGTCATCGGCACCGCGAGCGACAGCGCCAAAAGCGCGTTAACCGGTGGAGGAAATCATGGACGTACGTCAGATGGCTGCGCAGTGGAGCGACTTGCAGGCCCAAGCGGCGGACGCGGAGCAATTTCAGCGCGATACGGAAAAAGCGTACATGCTTCGCGCGGAAGCGGTCGGTGTGGAGAAACAGCTGAAGGCCGCGGGTTACGATCTGCATTCGCTCGTGGTGCTTTGAGGGGCCGGAAAAGCCCGGTCAACGGTTGCACGACCGGGCGGATAACGACGCGGATCGCCGGGCCGGTTGCGGATGTCGGTGCATGTATCCGCATTCGCCCAGCCGGGGGCACCGTTACCGGACCTGGCGAACCTGCACGGTTTTAGTCTTTTTTTTCGCCTTCGTGGGAAGCGCTTTAACGGTCGCGGCTTTCTTGCTGACGCGCTGCGCCTGTTTGGAAGCAGCCTTCGCACCACCGGAGTAACCGAGTTCTTCGAGGTAGTTGTAGATCGTGAAGCGTGAGACCGACAGGGAATGCGCGACCCGCTCGACTGAACCCTTGATGACGAACACTCCGCGTTTCAGCAGTTCGAACACGATCTGCATCTTCTCGTTCTTGTCCATCAGCGCGGCGGGTTTGCCGACCAGGTTGACCGCGCTGCTCACCATCTCCTCGATCAGATCGTCAACGGTGGGGCGTTGCTCCTGCAGCGCCGCCTGCGGGGCTTCCTGATCGACGCCCAGAAGCTTTTGCAGCGACGCATGCAGCGACTGGTATTCCGAGAGATCCGTGTTCGTACACACGGAGGCGAAGGCCTTGCCCTGGCGGTTTCTGAACAGCACCGTCGCGGACTTGAGCTCGCGGCCGTCTTTCATTCTGGACCGGTAGTGGCCGATGGACGCGGAAATGCCCTTCGACGGCGGCTGGTCCTGATACAGCAGATCGAGCCCCTGGTCGTCGACCGGCGCGGCGATGATCGGATCTCCGACCTGCCGACCCGACACATGACCATTGATGATGGTGTGCGTGGAGTGCGCAGGCGTGCGGATGTCGTGCAGGATGATCTCGGTGTTGGGCGGCATCGTGCCACCCAGACCTTCGAGCACGAGGCTGAGGATGTCGATGATCTTCTGTTCTTCCTCGTCGCTTGAAATGTCGCGATGCGAGAAGTTGGCGGCAAAGGGCTGTGTCTTCATGAGCAGGAAAAGTGTGTTCCGGTCTCTGCTGGGGATGGCCAGATCGATCAAGCGTAGCACGAATTGAACATTTTGTTTAGGTCCGGCGCGGCGACTTCAACAGACCCGATCGGAATTTTGTTGAGCTTTCGGCAGCTTTCGATTTTCTCGTTATTTCCCCTGATTTCACGGGTCACCTCCCGATTTTTGAAACAAGCCTGCTGCCTCGTGTTCAACAAAATTTTGACTTACGGGCGATTACACCTGGCTTTTTATAAACTTTTTGTTGAGAAGTATTTTTTTACATGCCAGAGTTCGCTCGTCGTGACGGGGAAGGTACATCGTACCGCTCCGGCGCTTTCGAAATTTCCTTGCGGAAGGACTCTGTAGCCATGTTGAACACCCTGATTACCTGGAGCATCGAGTCGTACGGTCTGTTGCCGCTGATGGCGGTCATCCTGCTGATCGCGCTGGCAGTCATCATCGAGCGGTTGTCGTTCCACGGTAGGGTCACGCGTGCCGGCGACGCGCTTCAGCGTCAACTGCAACGCGCGCAGTATCAGAACATGTCGGCGTTGTCGGACGTCGCGAGCCAGTATCAGGGCACACTCCAGGTCGAGCTGTTCGAACCGGCGCTGAAACTGCGCCCGATCGACGCCGAAACGCTCGACCGACATATCGAGGAGTCGATCCTCACGATCATGCCGAAAATGACCCGCAACCTGTGGCTGATCGACACGACGGTGACGCTCGCGCCGTTGCTCGGTCTGCTGGGAACGATCATCGGCATGATGCAGTCATTCGACGTGCTGAGCACGTCGGCAAAGGGCAACCCGACCGCGGTGACAGGCGGCATCGCCCATGCGCTGGTCGCCACCGCGTTTGGTCTGGCGATCGCCATCATCGCCGTGGTGTTCCTCAATTTCTTCAACACACGCAACCGTCTGCTGCTCAACCAGATGGAAGTCATCAAGACGATGCTCATCAACCGGATCTTCGGCGGCGCGTTGCAGACGACCAGCAGCGCCAACCCGACCGGCGCGTCGAAACCGGAAGCCCCGGCCGGCGCGGAGTGGAGCGCGCACGCCGAGGTTCGTCATGGCTAGGCATCTGCTGGCCGACGAAGACGAGGCGCGCATCGAGATCATTCCGATGATCGACATCATGATGTTTCTGCTGGTGTTCTTCGTGATGGCGACGCTGAAGATGATCACCAACGCAGGCATCACGCAGAACCTGCCGGGCAACGCCGTGCCGCAGGAAGAGCAGAAGATCGACAAGCTGATCGTCGGGGTTGCCGCCGATGGCACGCTCACGCTGAATGGCGCACCGCTGGCCGCTGCCGGGCTCGAGCCGGCGCTCCGGCAGGCCCGTCAGGACGAGGCCAGCAAAGGTCAGGCGCAAGTGCTGATTGCCGCGCAAAAACAGGCCGATCTGCAGGCGGTGATGCATGTGGCGGACGCCGTGCGACATGCGGGTATCCAGGCGCTGGGCATCGCCACGCAGGCGGACAGCTTGCCTTCGGCGCACGGCGCGATCCGCTAGTGCGCCAGCCCGGCCGTGCGCTTGTCCGGTAACGGACGCACGATCCGGCGATCCGGCAGTCAGTCGCTCCTCTGGCTGATCCGCTCATTTCGACAGTGACCTAACACGGAATTCCTATGGCCAAGAACCGGGACGCCTTCCTGGGTGGGAAGCGCGCGCGCATCGAAATCATTCCGATGATCGACATCATGATGTTTCTGCTGGTGTTCTTCGTAATGGCGACGCTCAAGATGATGACGGGCGCGAACCTTCAGTTGACGCTGCCGGACTCCAGTACCGCGGACACGCTGCCGCCGCAGCCGGTGCTGCTCGGCGTCAGGGCCGACGGCACCGCGACACTGAACGGCCGCGCGATGGATCGTGCGCATATTCAGGCCGAACTCGCGCGACTGGACGCAGCGGCCACCAAACCGGCGATCGTGATTGCGGGCGACAAGGGCGTCAGTTCGGAACTCCTGATCGACACGATGAACCTGGCGCAGCAGGCGGGCGCCAGCCAGATCAGCATCGCTACCGAGCAGAACTGACATGACTACGATTTTGCCAGGTATGCGAGAAGGCGCTCCCACGCGACGCAATAAAGGCCAGCCGATCGGTTTGCCGCGCGCGCTCGCGATCGCGTTTGCGATCGAAGCGCTGGCGATCGCCGGTTTGATGAGCGTGCGGCACACGCCGCCCGCGCCGCCGCACGACGAACCGATCGTGATGCGGGCGCTAACGCCGGTCAAACCCATCGAGCCGCCGAAGCCGCCCGAACCCGTCAAGCCGCCGCCGCCCGCGGTCCGGCAGATCGTCCGGACGCCGCCGAAAGTGGTCCACGAAAGCGCGCCGATGAAGCTGGACGCACCGAAGCCGGTTCCGGCACAAGCGGCCGCGCCCGCGCAGGTCAGCGTGCCGCAGGACGTCGGCGCGCAGCATCAGGCGCAAGGCCCCGCGGACGCGAAGCCGACGCCGCCCGCGCCGCCGTCGCCACCGACGCTCGCGATCCGCCATGGCGTGCAACGAATCGGCGGCAGTTATCCGGCGTATCCGGAGCAGGCGCGCCGTCGGGGGATCGGCGGCAAGGTGGTCGCGCATCTGGTCGTGCATCCCGACGGCTCGGTCGGCGAGGTCACGATCGTCAGCTCGCAGCCGCGCGGCGTGTTCGACGAAGAGGTGATCCGCTCGCTGAAAGGCTGGCGTTTTGCACCGGACCCGACCGGCTTTATCGGTGAGGTCGAGATCTCTTTTGCTGTGCCGGATAGCGACGATGACAACTGATCTGTACGGCATGCTCGCTCATACGCTGCGGCGTCTGGGCGTTGCGTTGACGCTCGGCGGTGCTGCCTGCTGCCATCCGGCATTCGCCGCGCCGCAATACGCGTTGACCGCCTACGGCGAAGCGCCGAAATATCCGGCCGGCTTCAGCCACTTCGATTACGTGAACCCGACGGCGCCGAAGGGCGGCACGCTCGCGATCGCGTCGGAAGATCCGCTGCGCTTCGATCACCTGATGCCCCACACGATCGACGGCAACGGCGTCACGCAGATCGATACGCTGGTGTACGCGCCGCTTGCCGTCCGTTCGCTCGACGAGCCCCTGACGGTCTACGGTCTGGTTGCGCAGTCGATGGACCTGTCGGCCGATCGAAGCACGTTGTGTTTCACGCTCAATCCAGAAGCGCGTTTCGCCGACGGCACGCCGATCACCGCCGACGATGTCGCGTTTACTTTTGATCTGCTGCGCAGCAAGGGCGATTACAGTTTTCGGCGCAAGTTCGCAGACGTCGCGAAGGTGACGGTCGAGTCGCCGACACAAATCCGTTTCACGTTCAGTTCGACGCAAAGCCGCACCTTGCCGCTCGAACTCGCGCAAATGCGGGTGATGCCGAAACACTGGTGGGCGACCCGCAACTACGACAATGGCGGCGGCTTCGACGCGCCGCTCGGCAGCGGTCCGTACAAGGTCGTGCAGGTCGATCCGGGGCGCACCGTCGTGTTCGAGCGCGTGCCCGACTGGTGGGGCGCGAATCTGCCGGCCGCGAAGGGCATGTACAACTTCGACCGGATCACGCTAAAGGTCTACGGCAGTCGCGACGTGATGCGCCAGGCGCTGCTCGCCCACGATATCGACGTCAACATCGAAAAGGCCGCGTCCGCGTATCAGGTCGGCTACGACGGTGCGGCGTTGCGCGACGGCCGGTTGCAACGCGGCATCTTCGGCGACCGCGACTACGCGTCGGGCTTCGTGTTCAACCTGCGTAATCCACTATTCCGCGACGTGCGCGTGCGCCGCGCCATCGCAATGCTGTGGGATTTCGAATGGGTCAACGCGCGGCTCTACCGGAACTTCAACCAGCGGCAGGTCAGCATGTTCGCGCCGGCCGCGTTGCAAGCACACGGGTTGCCGTCCGCCGCCGAGCGCACCGTGCTCGAACCGTTACGCGGCGAAATCGCGCCCGAAGTCTTGACGACGCCGTTCAGCGTGCCGACCGGCGACGGCTCCGGCGATATCCGCACGCGTCAGATCGAAGCCTTGCATCTGCTGGAATCGGCCGGCTGGCATCCGGTCGGCGACAGTCTCGTCAATGCGCAAGGCCAACCGCTGAACTTCACGTTTCTCAACGTCAACAAGGGCTTCGAGCGGGTGTTCATGTCGTTCAAACGGAGCCTCGCGGAAATTGGCGTGACGCTGAACCTGAAAACCGTCGACGTCGCGCAATACGGCAACTTTCTCCAACAGAAGCGTTTCGACATGATCTTCAACAGCTTCTATTCGCCCGCGACGCCGGGCGCCGAGCTCAACGACTACTACGCGAGCGCGTCGTATTCGGCGCCGGGTACGCAAAGCTGGATGGGCCTGCGCGATCCCGCCGTCGATCAGTTGATCCAGGGCGTGCAGCGCGCGAGCACCCGCAGCGAGATGGAAACCTACGCGCATGCGCTCGATCGCGTGATGGAGTGGCAATACCTGTGGATACCGTCGATGCGCAGTCCCGGCGCGGCGCTGGTGTACTGGAACCGCTTTGGCCGTCCGGCGATCCAGGCGCCAGCCGATACCAACATCGACAGCTGGTGGGTCGACAGCGCGACGCCGGTAACAGCCGCCGCACAGCCGCACGTTGCGACGGGAGCGAACTGACATGATCGCGTACATCTTGCGGCGACTCTGCCTGATCGTGCCGACCTTGCTCGCCATTCTGGTGGTGAACTTCATTATCGTGCAGACGGTGCCGGGCGGTCCGGTCGAGCAGGCAGTCGCCCGTCTGAACGGCATTGCGGGCGGCAATGGGGTGCTCGGGTCGTCGGCGGCGCCGGGCGATTCGGGTGGATCGGCGGGCGGCGCCTATTCGAGCAACGGCGTCGATCCGGCCTTGATGGCACAGATCCGCAAACGCTACGGCTTCGACAAACCGCCGCTCGCGCGCCTCGGATCGATGATCGTCTCCTATGCGCATTTCGATTTCGGCACCAGCTTCTATCTCGGCGAACGCGTGATCGATCTGATTCGCGAGAAGCTGCCCGTTTCGCTGTCGCTGGGCCTGTGGTCGACGTTGCTGACGTATCTGATCGCGGTGCCGCTCGGTATCCGCAAGGCATTGCGTCACGGCAGCCGCTTCGACGTGTGGACCAGCACCGGCATCGTAGTCGCTTACGCAGTACCGACCTTCCTGTTCGCGGTGATGCTGATCACGCTGTTCGCGGGCGGGCTGGGCATCAACGTGTTCCCGCTGCGCGGTCTCGTGTCCGACAACTTCGCGCAGATGACGCCGTGGCACGCGCTGCTCGACTACGGCTGGCATCTCGTGCTGCCGGTGGTGTCGTTGAGTCTGGGCACGCTTGCGGCGACCGCGATCATGACCAAGAACGCGTTCCTCAACGAAATATCCCGGCAGTACGTGGTGACGGCGCGCGCAAAAGGGCTGACCGAGCGGCGCATTCTGTACCGCCACGTGTTCCGTAACGCGATCCTGCTGCTGGTTTCCGGCATTCCGCAAACCTTCACGAGCGTGTTTCTCGGCGGTGCGCTGCTGATCGAAGTGCTGTTCTCGCTCGATGGCTTCGGCCGCATGAGTTACGAAGCGGCGATGTCGCGCGACTACCCGGTGGTGTTCGGTTCTCTCTTTATCTTCACGTTGGCGGGCATGCTGATCAAGCTGATCGGCGATCTGCTGTACATGCTGGTCGATCCTCGCATCGATCTTTCCGCGAGGGCGTCATGAGCATGCGACTGTCTCCCGTTGCCCAACGCCGCTGGCAGCGTTTTCGCGCGAACCGTCGCGGCTGGTGGTCGTTGTGGCTGTTCGTCGGGCTGTTCGCCGTGACGCTAGCGGGCAATCTGCTCGCCAACGACAAGCCCTTGATGCTCGGCATGAACGGTCATCTCTACTTTCCGGCCTTCGCGCGTTACACCGAGCAGCAACTCGGCGGCGAGCTGCCGTTCGTTCCCGACTATCGCAGCGACTACGTGCAGCGGCTCGTCCGGAAGCAGGGCGGATGGATGCTGTTCGCGCCGATCCGCTTCAGCTACGACACGGTCAACTACAACCTGACGGTGCCCGCGCCAAGCGCGCCGTCGCGCGAAAACCTGCTCGGCACCGACGACCAGGGCCGCGACGTGCTCGCGCGCGTGATTTTCGGCATGCGTGTGTCGATTGCGTTCGGTTTGCTGCTGGCGCTCGCGAGCACGGTGATCGGCGTGATCGCGGGGGCGATCCAGGGCTACTTCGGCGGCTGGGTCGATCTGATCGGACAACGCATCCAGGACATCTGGTCCGGCCTGCCGATGCTGTACATCCTGATCATCCTGACCGGCTTTATCACTCCCAATTTCTGGTGGCTGCTCGGCGTGATGGCGCTGTTCAGCTGGCTGGCGCTGGTGGATGCGGTACGTGCGGAATTCCTGCGCGGCCGGTCGCTCGACTATGTGAAAGCTGCGCGCGCGCTCGGCCTGTCGGACCTGAGGATCATGCGCCGCCATGTATTTCCGAACGCGCTGACAGCGACCGTCACGTTTGCGCCGTTCATGGTGACCGGCGGTATCGCGATGCTCTCGGCGCTCGATTTTCTCGGTTTCGGCATGCCGGTGGGCAGCCCGTCGCTCGGTGAGCTGACCGCGCAGAGTATCCAGAACCTTTACGCGCCGTGGCTTGCCATATCGGCGTTCGTGTCGCTTGCGCTGATCCTGTCGCTGCTGGTGTTTATCGGCGAAGGATTGCGCGACGCTTTTGATCCGAGGGCATGATGAGTACGCCATTGTTGAGTGTCCGCAATCTGTCTATCGCGTTCGGCGAGCGAGAGATCGTGCACGGCATCGACTTCGAGATCGCCCGCGGCGAATCCGTTGCGCTCGTCGGCGAATCGGGCTCGGGTAAATCGCTGACGGCGCATGCGCTGCTGGCGCTGTTGCCGCGCAGTGCCACCGTGCGCGGGCAGATCGATTTCATGGGCGCCGATCTCGCCACCGCGAGCACGGCGCGCATGCAGGGCATTCGCGGCGACCGGATCGGCATGATCTTTCAGGAGCCGATGACATCGCTGAATCCGCTGCACAGCGTCGAAAAACAGGTCGGCGAAGCGTTGCTGGTGCATCGTGGGATGAGCACGCGCGAGCGGCGCGAACGGGTGCTCGAACTGCTTCGCGATGTCGGTATTCCCGAACCGGAAAGCCGCCTCGCCGCGTTGCCGCATCAACTGTCCGGCGGACAGCGGCAGCGCGTGATGATCGCAATGGCGCTCGCCTGCGATCCGGATTTGCTGATCGCCGACGAACCGACCACGGCGCTCGATGTCGTCGTGCAAAGCCGCATCATCGACCTGCTCAAGGCGCTGCAGGCGAAGCGCGGCCTCGCGCTGCTGATGATCAGCCACGACCTGAACGTCGTGCGGCGGATCGCAGACCGGGTCTGCGTGATGCGCGAAGGCCACATCGTCGAAAGTGCGCCGTGCGCCACGTTATTCGCCGCACCGTCGCATCCGTACACCCGCATGCTGATCGATGCCGAACCCGACGGCGCGCCGTCGCCGCGCCCCGACGCCAGGCCGCTGCTCGAGGCGGACGGCTTGCGGGTCACCTTCGCCAGGAAGGGCGGCTTCATGAAGCGCGCGACCCCGTTCACCGCGCTCGACGGCGTCAGTTTCAGCCTGAAGGCGGGCATGACGCTGGGTATCGTCGGCGAATCGGGGTCCGGTAAATCGACGCTCGGCCAGGCGCTGCTCAGACTGATGCCATCCGAAGGCGAAATCCGCTTCGACGGTACGCGTCTCGACGGACTCAACACGCGTCAGATGCGGCCGTGGCGCAAGCATGTGCAGATCGTTTTTCAGGACCCGTTCGGCAGTCTGAGCCCGCATATGTCGGTGACGGAAATCGTCGGGGAAGGGCTGAAGGAACAGGCGACGCTCGACGCTGCCGCCATCGACCGGGAAGTGATCCGTGCGCTCGAAGACGTCGGTCTCGATCCTGCCACGCGGTACCGTTTTCCGCACGAATTCTCGGGCGGCCAGCGCCAGCGTATCGCCATAGCGCGGGCGCTGATTCTTCGGCCGCAGGTGATCGTGATGGACGAACCGACTTCCGCGCTCGATCGCACGGTGCAAAAGCAGGTGGTCGGCTTGCTGCGCGATCTGCAGGACCGGTACGGCCTCGCGTATCTGTTTATCAGCCACGACCTCGCCGTGGTCCGGGCGCTGGCGCACGACGTGATCGTGCTGCAACACGGGCGGATCGTCGAGAGCGGCGCGGCCGCTACCGTGTTGTCGTCGCCTGCGCACGCGTACACGCGTGAGTTGCTGGCGGCGTCTTCGCTCGTGCCTTTCGCGGTCCCGGAGACGCCGGTGTCGCGGCAGGGCGCACGCGTCGAACGGTACGACGTGATGCGGCAATAGCGGCCGAAGCAGCAGCGCGCCGCGCACGCTTTCTTCTTCTCGCGATCATCACGCAGACAGGGTTAAACGACCGCGTTTAACGCCTGAGGGGGAGCGTTTGCCTGTGAGTTTCAAGCAGTTCACATAAATAAACGCAGTACGCTCGGGATCAAAAAATGAATCGTTATCATCAGAAGCCGTTGTCGATCGCCATCGGGGATGCTTTGAAGGCGATCGGCCTTGCCCACACGCGCCAGCGCTCTCGCGCGTATTTGCTGTCGGGCGGCCTGGCGATGGGCCTCGCGCTGGGCACGGGGCTCGCCCATGCCGCCGACGCGTCCACGCCGGCCGGAGCCGCTGCACCCGATGCCGCTTCCGGCGCCACGGCGAAAAGCGCCAAGACCGCCGCCGCGGCAACGCCGGCCACGGCCGGGTCGAACGTGACGCAGCTCGACACCGTGACGGTGACGGCCGACAAGCGCGTGGAGCGCTCGATCGACGTGCCGATGTCGGTATCGTCGGTGAGCGGCAAAACGCTGGTCGAGCAGCACAAGACCAAGCTGCTCGACTATCTGCAAGGTACGCCCGGCGTTCAGGTGCTGAGTTCCGGCAATACCAACGAGATCAGCATGCGCGGTATCACGACGGGCGGCTCGGGTAACCCGGTGGTCGGCGTGACGATCGACGACGTACCGGCCTCGTCGTCCACGTCGTCGGCAAACGGGGGCGAACTGGTGCCCGACCTCGATCCGTCGGACATCAAGGACATCGAGGTGCTGCTCGGGCCGCAAGGCACGCTGTATGGCGCAGCCAGCCTGGGCGGTCTGCTGAAGTACACGATGGTCGATCCGGATACGACGAAACTGTCGGGGCAGGCGCAGGTGGACGGGTCGTCGGTCGCGCACGGCGGTTCGGGCAATACCGAACGCGTGTCGCTCAACGTGCCAGTGGTGAAAGACACGTTCGCGTTCCGCATCAGCGCGTTCAATCGCGAAGACCCGGGCTATATCCAGAACGCGTCGGACGATGACTCGAAAGGCTCGACCCACGCGCAGGGCGGACGTCTGTCGGCGATCTGGTTCGTCAACGACAGGATCACCGTGCGCAGCTCCGCGCAATTCCAGCAGTCGAACACCTTCGGCACGCAAACGGAAGACGTCGACGCTGCCGGTCAGCCGCTGTACGGCAACTACACGCAGAGCCGGATTCCGGGCGCCGAACATTCGTCGTTCAACTACAGCATTTTCACCACCTCGATCACCGACGATCTCGGCTGGTCGAACCTGGTGTCGACCACCGGCTTCTCGAATTCACGGTATTCGCGTAGCACCGACATGAGCCCGGCATTCGGCTGGCTCGCGTCGCTAGTGGGTCTGAACGGCTACGGCGCGGAACTCGCCGATCACACGCAGACCCGCAAGTTCACCCAGGAACTGCGTCTCGAATCGCCGCAGGATGGGCGCAAGCTCGACTGGCGCATCGGCGCGTTCTATACGAACGAACAGAGCTCGGTGGATCAGGTCATCAACTTCGCCGACAGCAAGACCGGCGCGTGGCTGCCCGACGGCGAGATCGAGTCCGCGCTGCTCGACTCGCGATATCGTGAATACGCGGGCTTCGGCTCGGTCACCTATCACTTCACGCCGCGCTTCGATGTGCAGGCCGGCGTGCGCTACAGCCGCAACGACCAGTCGTATGCGGAAAGCGGCGACGCCGCGTATCAGGGCACGTCGAGCGACAGTTCGTTTTCGTACATGATTTCGCCGCGCTATCACCTGACCAACGACTGGATGGTCTACGCACGCGTGGCCAACGGCTATCGTCCGGGCGGTCCGAACGAAGTGCCGTCGAGCGCGTCGGAAGTGCCGAAGACCTACGGCCCCGACAAGACGATCGATTTCGAACTCGGCACCAAGGGGGAATTCCTCGACAAGCGGCTGGCGCTCGATCTGTCCGTGTATCACATCAAGTGGAGCAACATCCAGCTCCAGGCGGTCGATTCGGCATCGGCGTACTCGTACTACGTGAATAGCGGCGGCGCGAAGAGCGACGGTTTCGAAGCTGCGCTGACGGCCAGGCCGTGGCCCGGCATGACCGTGCACGCGGGTGTCGCGTACACCCGCGCGGTGCTGACCGCCGACGCGCCGGACGCGATCTACGGCCGAACCGGCGACAGCCTGCCGAACTCCGCTAAATGGACCGCGAACCTGAGCGCACGCCAGGCGTATTCGCTGGGTGACGGCTTCAAGGGCTTCAGCAGCGCCACGCTGACGTACCTCGGCGCCCGTCAGTTCGACTTCTCGCCGGACGCCAGCATCCAGCGTCTGCACGCGGGCGCGTTCGCGACGGTCGATCTCGCGACCGGCGTGTCGCGCAACAAGTGGTCGGTGGTCGCGTATATCCGCAACATCGGCGACCGTCGCGGCGTGGTCCAGATGGTCAACCTCGACCAGGTGAACTACAGCGGCCCGTACGGCGCAACCCTGATCACGCCGCGCACCTTCGGCGTCACGCTGACGACGGCGTTCTAACCGTCAGCCAGCGTTCAGGCGCATTACGTCGTAACCCAGCAATCGAACTACCTGTCATGCGCCCGCCTTGTGCGGGCGTCGCAAAGGCCATGAAACATGCATAACAACATAGCGAATCTCCGGGGAGCGTCCATGAACGACATCGACACGCGACTGGCCAACCGTGGACTCGTCTTGCCCGCACCGATCGTTGCGCCACCGGGCGTGGTGTTGCCGTTCAAGGCGGCGCAACTGCTCGACGGTCGTGTGCTGGTGTCGGGACACGGCCCGCTGAATGCCGACGGCAGCATCGCCGGACCGCTCGGCAAGGTCGGCGCCGACGTCACGCTCGACCAGGCCTACGCCGCAGCGCGACTCACCGCGCTCGCGATCCTCGCGAGCCTCAAAGCGGAGATCGGCGATCTCGACCGCGTGCGCGCGTGGCGACGCGTGTTCGGGATGGTCAATTCCGCACCCGGCTTCAACCGTCAGCCGGAAGTGATCAATGGCTTTTCCGATCTGATCCTCGAACTGTATGGGCCGGAGCGCGGCGCGCATACGCGCAGCGCAGTGGGGATGGCCGAACTGCCGTTCAACATTCCAGTGGAAATCGAATGCGAGGTCGATCTGTATGACTGAGCACCGTTCCGGCGCGGCACCGACGTTCCGTCGCGATGGAACGTTTCTCGACGCCGCTTACATGCATCCGGTCAGCATCGAATCGGGCGATGCGATGCGTGACTATCTGCGCTTTCGCGAAGGCGACCGCGCCGCCGCCGAATTGCTGATGACGCAATCGCGCAGCACGGCGGTGGCAGCGTTCGCGCGGCTGATGCGCTGCGATCCGGCATCGCTGGGATGGATTCCCAGCACGATGGTCGGCGAAAACCTCGTGGTCAACGGACTGGGCATCGCGCCCGGACGCGGGCGTGTCGTGACCGACGCGTATCACTTCAACGGCTCGCTGTTCATGTACGACCAGATGCGTCAGGCGGGCGCGGATGTGCAGGTGGTGATGCCACGCGGGCAGCGTATCGAGCTCGCCGATTTCGATGCGGCCATCACGCCGGGCACGACGCTGGTGGCCGTCTCCCTGGTCTCGGCGACGACGGGTTTCGTCCACGACCTGAAAGCGTTGTGCGATCTCGCGCATGCGCGCGGCGCGCTGGTATACGCCGATCTGATCCAGGCAGCGGGCGCGATGCCCGTGGACCTCACGGCGAGCGGCGTCGATTTCTGTGCGAGTTCGACCTACAAATGGCTGATGGGCGACTTCGGCGTCGGCTTTTTCTATGCGCGGGCGGAGAGCCTCGCGCGTCTCGCGAGAACGCAGACCGGCTACCGGCAGATGGCCGCCTATCAGACGCATTTCTTGCCGCACGATGCGGCGGGCGCGTGTGCGGTGTCGTCCGAACGCGGGACCAGCGTGGCCGCGCATGTCGAAGTCGGCACGCTCGGTAACGCTGCGATTGCGGGCCTCGCGTGTTCGCTGACGATGCTGGAGGCGACCGATCTCGCCGCGCTGCAGACGCGCCGCCGGCCGATGTTCGAGCGTCTCGCGGAGCGTTTGCCCGCGCTCGGTTTCGCGCCGATGACCGCGCCCGATACGCCGGGCCCGATCGTCGCCTACGCGTGCGAAAACGCGGGGCGGTTCCGCGAGGCGCTCGCGCAACGCACCATCCGCATCGGCCTGTATCAGAACCGGATTCGGATTTCGCCGTCGTTCTACAACACGATGGACGACATCGACGCGCTGATCGACGCGCTCGGCGCTGCATCCGGCGACGCTGCGGGTCACACGGCCAGCAAGGCACACTCATGAACGAAATCAATCTTTTCGGCGACGACCGGCGCGTGACGCGCGACGGCGTTTTTAACGGCAGACCCGTTCGATATCACGGCGAGATCGCCGCAACGCCGGTGAGCATTGTTTCCGACGACGACGTCGCGTCCGGCAGCGTGGTATCGACCGCGTATCTGGCCGTGTCGATCGACGGTGTCGCGGTCGATGCCCGCCGGCGTCCGGTCGTGTTCGTTTTCAACGGCGGACCGATCACGTCGTCGATCTATCTGCACATGCTGGCGTTCGGACCGAAGCGGCTCCACGTTCCCGTCGATCTCGACGCCGACCCGGCCAGCTTCGAGGTCGTCGACAACCCGTACACCGTGCTCGATGTCGCGGATATCGTCTGTTACGACCCGATCGGCACGGGCTACAGCACGACCGGCGAGGCCACGCCGGCCGATCGCTGGTTTTCGGTCGAATCCGATGCGGCGCAGTTGCGCGAATTCGTGCGCGCGTGGCTGGTCCGTCACGATCGCCTCGATTCGCCGGTGTTCCTGTTCGGCGAGAGCTACGGAACGGTGCGCGCGGCGGTCGCGGCCCGTCAGCTGACCGAAGGCGACGCGTCGATCCGGCTCGACGGCGTGTTTCTGATGGGGCAGGCGCTCAATATCGTCGAGACCGTGCAGCGTCGCGAAAACGTGATCAGCTACGTCGTGTCGCTGCCGACGCTGGCGGCGCTCGGTCGCTATCACGGTGTAGCGAAACCGGACGACACGCCCTTGCCGGCGTTTCTCGAATCGGTGATGGCGTACGCCGAAACCACGTATCTGAATGCGCTGGTCAAAGGCCAGCAGATTCCGCAGGCGGAGTTGCAGCAGGTCGCGCAACGGCTGTCCGAACTGACGGGCCTGCCTGCGCCGGTGTTCGTCGAGAACCGTTTGCGGGTGGGCAAGGTGCCGTACCGTCAATGGCTGTTCAAGGACGCCGGGAAGGTGCTCGGCGGTAACGACGGCCGCTATCTCGGCGATGCCGCGCCGGACGGCACGCCGGTCGATCCGTCGTCCGTCATCACGCCGGCCGTCGAGGCCGCGCATCGCGCGTGTCTCGGCGCGTTGTTCGCGCTTCCCGCCGAAGCAGGGTACCGCACCCGTTCGCCAGTGACCTCGCTCGATGCGTGGCGCTGGGGCGCAACGTCGCCGTTCGGCGACTGGCGTTACGGCGCATCGATTGCCGACGCGATGCACGCGCGGCCCGCGCTGCGCCTCGTGGTCGGTGTCGGGTATCACGACACGCTGACCACCTGGGGCGCGACGCGCTACGCCATCAGACAAAGCGACTGGCCGCTGGATCGGGTGACCTTCCGCGGCTATTTCGGCGGCCATCTTGCTTACACGGTGGAGTCTTCGCTGGCGGCGATGATGCAGGACGTGCGCGAATGGATCTGCACGCGATGACGACTTCAGCCAGTTCATCGACGGTCGCGCCTGTCACCGCCGCCAGCGCCCGCTTGCCGTTGCGTTCGCAACAGGTGACCGGGCCGTCGCACGTTGCCGAGTTTCTGGTGTACGGGCTCGATGGCGCGGACGACGGCGCAGCCGGTGTGTGGCGCGACGAGATCGGTGGCGATGATGTATCGCTATCGATGAGCGTGTACCGCCGGGCTCCGGCGGACGCGTCGGACGCTTCGGCGCGACCGGTTATTTTCTTCTTCAACGGCGGGCCGGGCGCGTCGTCCACGCCGCTCCATCTGAACGGTTTCGGACCGATGCTGCATGTGTCGTCCGATGGCGCGACGCACGTATTCGCCGACAACCCCGATACGTTGCTCGACGTTGCGGATCTGGTGTTTATCGATCCGGTCGGCACTGGTTTCAACAGCCTTCCGGACGACCACGCGCCCGGCGCGCAATGGCTTGGCGTCGACGGCGACGCGCAGGCCGCCGCGTCGGCGATTCGCGCCTGGTTGCAACGGGACGGCGACGGGCGGCGGCGGGTGTTGCTGTGCGGCCAGAGCTACGGCGCGTTTCGGGTGGGCACGATCCTGCCGTATCTGGACGGCGTGGCGCTGGCCGGTGTCGTGCTGATCTCGCCGATGCTCGACGCGAGTGCGCGTACGCCCGCGGCTGGCAACGACCTTCCGTACATCGCGACACTGCCGACGATGGCGGTCGCCGCGCGTCATCATCGCAAGACGGTCGCGCATGCAGATGATGCGCACGACGCGATGACGTTCTATGCCGCCGTGTCCCGCTTCGCGCGCACCGATTACGCTGCCGCGCTGCAATGGGGCAATCAGCTCGGCCAGGTCGATCCGCTTCTTTCCGCGCGCGTTGCGGCGGAACTCGCGCGCCTGCTCGGTATCCCGCAAGACGAGATCGAACGGCAGGCGCTGCGGATCGATGCCGACGCGTTCATGAACACGCTGCTGGCGGATTGCGCGCGCCGGATCGGCTCGCTCGACACGCGCGAGACCGGCAGTCTCGCGCCCGCCACCGACAAGCCGACGAATGATCCGTCGCTGGTGGTCGGGCGCACGCCAGGTCGCACGGAAGATTATTTCCGGCGCTTTCTGGGCGTCGATACCGGACGGCTCTACGTGGGCTTGTCGTTCGACGTCAACCGGCGCTGGCGCTGGATGTCGGCCGCCGCGCCGTCGTTCTACACGAGCGTGGCCGACCGGATCGGCGCTTTCCTGCGCGCGCGGCCCGATGCGCGACTGGTCGCGGCGTGCGGCATCTACGACATGTCCACCCCGGCGCTGGCCACGCGTTACGCGCTCGAACATGTTCCCGTCGCGCCCGAACGGATGCAGATCCTCGACTTTCCGGCGGGGCACACGATCTACGACAACACCGACAACCGCGCCGCGCTCGCCGATGCGATCCGCGGCATGGTGCGGTCTTTCGAACCACAGTGACAGGATTCGCAAGGGATAAATTCATGACTATCGACAGTCAAGCAGAACAGCATGGATCGACCGGGCTCGCGACGTTGAACATCGTGCTGAAGCCGGTCGGCGATGGGCGCTCGCCGGACCGGATCGACGTCACGATCCGCTTCTCGTCGCTCACGACGCGTGCGGGCGAACCGGCGCTGGCGTTGCCGATCCGCATCGCCAGCGTGCCGGGCTGCGATATCGCCGCCGATGCGCTGAGTGCCGACGACGCGCGCGGCCCGCTCGTCGTCAGCGCCATCGACGACGCCACCGATCCCACCGGCTTCGGCCACTCGCGCCGCTATGCGTTCGATCGCGCGACCGACGGCGAGGTGCGGTTGCGCTATACGGCGCGCGCCACGTCCGCGGATGCACCGCGTCGCTCGGGGCCGCCGTTCGATCTGATCTGGCAGGACGGCGGGATCAGCGG
This sequence comes from Paraburkholderia sp., assembly GCF_028283785.1. Classification (GTDB taxonomy): domain Bacteria; phylum Pseudomonadota; class Gammaproteobacteria; order Burkholderiales; family Burkholderiaceae; genus Paraburkholderia. Next base: position 353,217 of record NZ_JAPWKB010000013.1, read on the forward strand.
CGTGGGCGCGACGTTTCTGATTCTGCCGCCCGACGATGCACCGTGGCGCGCGCGGCTCGAATGGGACCTTTCCGCGTTGCCGGCGGGCGCGACATCGGTGTCGAGTCTCGGCGACGGCGCGATCGGCTTCGACGGGCCTCCCGATCGCGTCAAATACTGCTTCTACATGGCGGGCGAGCTTGCGCATGCGGGCTCGCAGTCGGGCGGCAACGACGGGCTCGAAGCGCACTGGCTCGGCACGCCGCACTTCGACGCCGCGTCGGTCATGGACTGGCTCGCGGATGTCTATACGAGGCTCGCCGCGATCTTGCCGCGCGCGGGCACGCAACCGTTTCGCGTGATGGGACGGCTCGGCTCGTTGCCGGTATGCGGTGGCGCGGCGATGCCCGACAGCTTCATGATCGGCTACGGACGGGCGCCGCAAAGCGAGTCGTCGGTGAAGTTCCTGCTGGCGCACGAGCTGGCGCATCCGCTGGCCGGCTCGATGAAAAGCGAGGTGAACGAATGCGCGTGGTACGCCGAAGGACTCGCGGAGTTCTACAAGCTGATGGTGCCGTTGCGCGCTGGCCTCGTCACCGCCGATGAATTCTTGCAGGAATTGGCGGAGAGCACGCGCGGTTATTACATGAACCCGAAGATCAGTCTCGCGAACGCCGATATCGACGCGCAGTTCTGGTCGGACAGCCAGGTGCGCAAACTGCCGTATCAGCGCGGCTTGCTGTATTTCCTCGAACTCGACTGGCGTTTGCGCCGTGCGTCGGACGGCGCGCTCACGCTCGAAACGCTCGTCAACCGGATGAACGACAACCATCGCGCTGGTCACGCCAGCGATCTCGCTTTCTGGCGGGAACTGATCGACACGTCGTTGGGCGAGCCGGGCTTGCGGGCGATCGACGATCTGCTGACGGGCGCGCGGCTCGTGCCGCCGCCGGAGATTCTCGGTGACGGGTTCGAGCGACGCGCGTTGCCGATGCAGCAATACGTGCTCGGATTTTCGGAGAAGTCGTTCGGCGTGGCGCGTGTCGAAGGGTTGCTGCCGGATAGCGCGGCCAGCAACGCGGGTGTGCGTAACGGCGATGCGATCGTATCGCACGACTATTCGAATCGCGATCGCGAACTTCAGCCGGCGCCGATCACCTTGTGTATCGAACGCAACGGTCAGCAGCAGGTAATCACGTTCGTGCCGCGTGGCGAGACGGTCGAAGGTTTCGAATGGTTTAAGGCGGGTGATGCCGTCAGGATGTCGGCGGTGACCGGCGGGGAGAGCGCATGAAGCGCATCGTGATGAAGCCGTTCAGTCAGTCGTCAGGTCAGGCGGCGCGACATGCGCGTCCCCGCGCATGGTTGCCGCTGGTGCTGTGCGCTTCTCTGGTAGGACCGGGCATGTCGATCGCACACTCGCAAGAGCAGGAACACGCCGCGACCCAACGCGCGGCGCAGCAGGCGCCGTACCGGCACGTCACCCACGGGCGCGTCGAGATCGGCGGACATGCGATCAGCTATGACGCGGTGACCGAACAAAGCTTTCTGGTCGATGCGCAAGGCAGGCAAACCGCCAGCCTCGTGTCGACGACCTACGTGCGTACCGGACCGGGCACCCAGCCGGACCGGCCGGTGGTGTTCGTCTTCAACGGCGGGCCGGGCTCGGCGTCGTTATGGCTGCATCTCGGGCTGGTCGGGCCGCGTCGCGTCGATCTGGACGGCGCGACCGGCGACGGCGTGAACCCGCCGACCACGCCGCCGTTCCGGATCGTCGACAACCCGGACAGCATTCTCGATGTCGCGGATCTGGTGATCTACGATCCGGTCGGCACGGGTTTCAGCCGGATGCTGCCCGACGGCAAACCCGACGCCTTCTACGGCGTCGAACAGGATGCGCAGGCGCTCGCGGATTTCATCCGTGACTGGACGCGTCGTCATGGTCGCGTGAACTCGCCGCGCTATCTGCTCGGCGAGAGCTACGGGTCGGTGCGCGCAGCCGTCACCGCGCGCCTGCTGGCCGGTGGACCGACGGTCGGCGATCGCTTCGATGCGATGCCGCTCAACGGCGTCATCCTGTTTGGACAATGCCTGAACATGACGACGCAACCGGCGGATCAGACCTCGCTCGAGGTGCTGCCATCGCTCGCTGCCGCGGCCTGGTATCACACGCCCGCCGCGCAACGGACCGATACGCTCGAACAGCGGGTCGAGGCCGCGCGCCGGTTCGCCGCGGACGACTATCTGCACGCGCTCTACGCGGGCAACGCATTGACCTCGCAGATGCGCGAGCAGATCGCCGAACGGCTGTCCGCGTTGACGGGCATCGCCGCCGCCGATCTGCTGGCGCGCGATCTGCGCCTGACCGCCGCGACGTTGAACCAGACGCGCTTCGCGCAGGCGGGCCGGTCGATCGGCATTTACGACAGCCGCTATACGCTCGCGCGTCCGGTCGGCGCGCCCGATCCGGTCGCGGACGATCCTGCAATGGGCCAGTACGCGCCCGGCTTTATCGCGGGCAACGAGACCTATCTGCGCAACGAACTCGGCGTGACGCTGCCACTCGATTACCGGGCGATCGTGTTTCGCAGCATCAACGCGCGCTGGGATTACGGGCTCGGGCCGGGTGTACAGAATCCGACCGATTACTCGCCCGATCTCGCCGCCGCGATGCGACGCAATCCGGCGATGCGGCTGTTCGTCGGAATCGGTTATTTCGATCTCGCGACGCCGCTCGGCAGCGCCGAGTACACGCTCCGTCATGCCGGGATCGATCCTTCGCGAGTGGGCTACCACTACTACACGTCCGGGCATATGACCTATCTGGGCCGCGACAACCGTCGCAAATCCGCCGACGATCTGCGCGCGTTTATCCGCGCAGCCGCGCCTGCTTCCTGACCGACCTGTTCGCTACCATGCCGAATCATTCCAATGACCCAGCGGTGTTCGATCCGCGCGATCCGCGCCGGCAGATTCCCGCCGTGCCGCTGCCTGCAACCGTGGCCGATGGCTTCACCTTTGCGGTGGCCGGCGATCTGATCGGGCCGGTCAGACCTGAAACGCCGCTGGGCGATCCGGGGCTTGCCGAAGCCACACGCGTGTTGCACGCGGCCGATGTCGCTTTCGCGAACCAGGAAGGGTCGATTTTCGATATCGATACGTTTCGCGGGTATCGCGCCGCCGAGCATGGCGGCGGCTATCCCGTCAGCGACGAGGCGATGGCGGCCGAAATACGCGCGCTGGGCATCGACGTGGTGTCGAAGGCCAACAATCACGCGACCGACTGGGGCACCGAAGGATTGCTCGAAACGCGTCGCGTGCTCGATGCAGCCGGCGTGCTGCACGCCGGTAGCGGTCCAGGAAAAGCCGCAGCACGCGCGCCCGCGATGCTCGAAATGCGCAAGGGACGTGTGGCGGTCATCGCTGCGGCTTCGACGTTTACGCCGATGTCGGAGGCGGGCAACGCCGATACGGAAATCGGGCCGCGCCCGGGCATCAGCGTCGTCAAGGTGACGCCCGTCACCCGCCTGAACGAAGCCGACATGACCGTCATCCGGCGCATCGCGGCGACGCAGGGCTGCGGCACCTCGATCGAAAGCCGGGCCTCGGGCAGGCACGAGCGAATTCGCCTGGGTAGCGAGGTATTCGCGCTGGCGGACCCGGGCGCGGCATCGACCGATGCGGGCGAGCCAACCCTGACGCACGACATCGATGGGTTCGACCACGTGGAAATTTTGCGCTCGGTGCGCGGTGCGAAACAGGTGTCGGATTTCGTCGCGTTTTCGCTGCATGCGCATGAAAACCGGTCGGGCGATGGTGTCGATCGGCGGCCCGCCGATTTCGTCACGCGGCTCGCGCACGATGCGATCGACGCCGGCGCCGATCTGTTCGTCACGACGGGTCCCCATCTGCTGCGCGGCATCGAAATCTATCGCGGCAAGCCGGTCTTTTACGGGATGGGCAGCCTGTACCTGCAATTCGACGGCGGCCGTGGCCCGACACTCGATGCGGCGCGCGCGATGAACATCGATCCGTTGCAGTTCACCAAGCCCGAATTCATGCGTGCGTGCTTCAGCTTGCCCGACGCCTGGTACGACGGCGCGATTGCAACCAGCACCTTCGTGAACGGCTGTGTCAGCGAAATTCGCATCACGCCGTTACGGCTGAACCGCAACGACAGCGGACGGATTCAGGGCTCGCCACGGGTCGCGCACGGCGACGACGCGCGACGCATTCTCGAACGCCTGCGTGCCGACTCGCTTGAATTCGGCACACAACTGGGCATCGACGGCGATCTCGGCATCGTGACGACGGCCGCTGTCCCGGCGAGTTGAGACGCGGCCTGGCCAACCCTTCTGCCTTGCAACCTAACTTTCTATGGAACCGGTCATGAACGCTGACACAGCCCGTGTGGACACCGAATTTTCGCTGGACGACAAGATCGTCATCAATGCGATGGGCGGTCTGAGCGACCCCAATCAACCGCCGAAACAGGAAGCGGACGGCGCGACCTCGGACGGCGGCCATCTCCCCGCCGATATTTCGCTGCGTGGCATCGCCGATGCGCGTCTCGGCGGCCTTACCACGACGCACATCACGGTCGGCCACGTGTTCGGCGGCACCGATCCGTATGGCACGACAGTCGCCGAAGTCGCGCAATGGACCGCGGAAATCGCCGCGCATCCCGACGCGTTGCTGCTGGTCCGGTCCGCTGCCGATATCCGTCGCGCGAAGGCCGAAAGCAAGATCGGCGTGATGCTCGGTTTTCAGAATCTGGAAATGCTCGGCGACGACGTGAGCCGCGTCGATCAGTTCGCCGAGGCGGGCGTCAGCGTGTTCCAGCTGACCTATAACGGTCCGAACGCGTTGGGCGGCGGTTCGTTGACGCCGGGTGATACCGGCTTGACGCGTTTCGGACGTGACGTGATCGAACGTCTGAACGCGCGCAAGGTGGTCGTGGATCTGTCGCATAGCGCCGAACAGACCTGCCTCGACGCGCTCGACGTCGCCACTGCGCCGATCGCGATCACGCACACCGGATGCCGTGCGTTGACCGATCTGCCGCGTAACAAGTCGGATGCCGAATTGCGACGCGTGGCCGAGCGCGGCGGCTTCGTCGGCATTTATTTCATGCCGTTTCTGGCGATTGGACGAAACGCGACCGGCGACGATATCGTCGCGCATATCGAACATGCGATCGACGTGTGCGGCGAAGATTGTGTGGGCATCGGCACGGATTCGTCGTTGACCGCGCTCGACGATATGGATGCGTTCAGGCGCAACTTCGCGCAGGAAATCGACGCGCGCCGCAAGGCGGGCATCTCCGCGGCCGGCGAGGAAGCCGACATCATGCCGTTCGCGATCGATATGACCGGCCCACGCCAATTGATCGATCTGGCCAACCGTCTCGCGCGGCGCGGACACTCCGAACGGCGTATCGACGGCATTCTGGGGCAGAACTTTTTGCGCTATGTAGGCGAAATCTGGGGGCGGTGATACGTAACCGCTCCTGCGCATGCGGGTTGCCGGGCGCCGTCGAACGCGCAAGCATATCGACGGCGACCCGGCAGCATGCGTCTAACGGCGGTCGCGCTGATAAGCGACGCCGGCACGACTTCCGCGATCAGGAATATCAGGAGTTCGCGGTCAGGGCAGGGTGCTTCAACAGCGCGGCGGCAGCCGGTCCCGACGAAGCGGGATTCTGGCCCGTGATGAGCAGACCGTCGGTGATCACGTACGGCGCCCAGTCGTCGGTCTTCGAGTAAATACCGCCCTTGGCCTTCAGTTCGTCTTCAACCAGGAAAGGCACGATTTGCGTCAGTCCGACGGCTTCTTCTTCGGTGTTGGTAAAGCCGGTGACTTGCTTGCCTTGAACCAGCGGCGTGCCGTCCGGCGTCACGACATGGCGAAGCACGCCCGGTGCATGGCAGACGAGCGCGACGGGTTTGCTCGCCGCGAGAAACGCCTGAATCAATTCGATCGAGTTGCGGTCTTCGGCGAGGTCCCATAGCGGACCGTGACCGCCCGGATAGAAGACCGTATCGAAGTCGGCCTGCGAGACGCTGTCGAGGCGCACGGTCGAAGCGAGTTGCGCGGTCGCTTGCGGATCGGCTTCGAAGCGACGCGTCAGATCGGTCTGGTTGGCGGGCTCGTTGCTCTTCGGATCGAGCGGCGGTTGACCGCCCTTCGGCGAGGCCAGCACGATTTCCGCACCGGCATCCTGAAACGCGTAATACGGTGCGGCCAGTTCTTCGAGCCAGAAGCCCGTCTTGCGGCCCGTGTTGCCGAGGGTGTCGTGCGAGGTCAGAACCATCAGTACTTTCATGGTGTTTCTCCGTCGATTGGTTAGGGTCATTCAGTGTAGGTCGGACATCCGCTCATAGTAGACCGGTCGTCTAGTATTTGAGCCTAAAAAATGGCACTTCGAAAGAAGTGCCGTCACCGCGCTGCTGTCACATCAAATCTCAAGCTGAAGCAGGTGTCGCGTCGTTGTCATGGCGGCCTCGAACGGCTGGCGGTTTCGCACGATCTTGACCATCAGGCTAGCGCCGAGCCAAAGCTGATAAAGACTTTCCGCCATGTCGCGAGCGTCGCCCTGGATTGCCAGCGAACCATCGGCCACACCGGCTTCGACAGCGCCGGCCAGCCGCTCGATAATGCCGGCCGTACCGCGATTGAGCGAAGCACGCATCACTTCCGACATGTCTGCGACTTCTGCGCCCAGTTTGACTGCCAGGCACTTGCCCTGACAGTCGAAAAACGACTGCGTTTCCTGCCAGATTTCCCAGTACTTCATCAGCCGCTGCGCCGAATCGAGTCCCGGCGTGGCGAGCGTTTCGTCGAGGTCGGCAAGGTAGCCTTCGAAATAGCTGTCGAGGATCGCTTCGCCGAAGCCGTCTTTCGAACCGAAGTAGTGATAGAACGAGCCCTTCGGAACGCCTGCCGCCGACAACACCTCGTTCAATCCCACGGCGGAAAAACCTTTAGCCGCGAAGATTCGCTGACCGACCGCGATGATGTTTTCGCGGACGTCGATCGGTTCGGTGGTGGTGGTTGCAGTAGCCATGAACGAACTTTAACGAAAAGTAGACCGGTCGTCTACTACTAATTCACATGGGCAAATCACGGCTTCCCGGTCACGCATCCGCAGACGCCCCGAACGTCCGCTCCGCCATATAATCCGGACGATGCGCAGCAGGATTTGCCGGCGCGGGCCCGCTGCGAGAAACGGAGACCGTGCCCGGTGAGCGCATTGAAAACCGCTAACTATCCCGTCGAGAAACTATGTCGAGAAGACCCTCTGCTGAACAACGACGCGAGCTGGGGACCTTCCTCTCAAGCCGCCGGGGTCGTCTGCAGCCTGCCGAATTCGGTCTGCCGGAAGGGCCGCGCCGCACGCCCGGCCTGCGGCGCGAGGAGATTGCCGTGCTCGCGGGCGTCAGCGTCAGCTGGTACACGTGGCTTGAACAGGGACGCGACATCCAGCCGTCCGCCGACGCGCTACGCAGGATTTCGCGCGTGCTCAAGCTCGACGCCGTGGAGTCGAGTCATCTGTTCGCGCTGTCTTCCCGTGAGGTTCCCCAGGTCACGACCGGGAACGGCGTCACCGAAGGACTCGAACTGCTCGTGCGTTCGATCAACGTACCGGCCTACGTCCGCAATACACGGCTCGACATCCTCGCGTGGAACGACGCGGTCGCCGATCTGTTCGTCGACTATGGATCGCTGGAACCGCACGAGCGCAACACGCTTCGTCTGCTGTTCCTCTACAAGCCCTATCGCACGCTGATACTGGACTGGGAACAGATGACGCGCGGCATGATCTCGAACTTCCGGGCCGCGCGGGCGCAGGCACAGGACAAGGCGCCATTCGACAGCCTGATCGACGAGTTGACGACGCTGAGTCCCGAATTCAGCGCATGGTGGCAAGACACCGAGGTCAAAGGCTTCGACGAGGGCGACAAACGGCTCCGTCATCCGGACGGCGGCCATATCGAATTCACCTACGTGGCGCTCACGCCCGTGGGCAGACCGGACCTGTCGCTCGTGACTTACATCCCCAGAGTGTCTGCCAGTTACCCCGAGTCATAGGATCACAACACGCCTTCCTGGCCCAATCTGATTTGCCTACAGTGACTCCCAGTGCAGCAACTTTCCCACTGTTCTGACCGTCACGGAGGCAATTATGTCGAACCTCGCTACCCCTTTCGCCATCGGCGCGACTTCCCGCAATCCTGCGACCGGCGAGTTCATCGCCCACTATGCATTCCAGACTTCCGACGAGGTCGAACGCATGCTCGACGACAACGCCGCAGCGTATCGACTCTGGCGCGCCACGCCGATGGCTGTCCGCGTGGCCACTTATCGCCGCCTGTCCGCGACGTTGCGCGACCGCGCCGAAGCGCTGTCCGCGCTGATCACCGCCGAAATGGGCAAGACGCTCGGCGCGGCACGGGCGGAAGTCGAAAAGTGCGCCGCCGCGATCGACTGGATCGCCGAACACGGCCCGGCATTGCTCGCCGATGAACCGGCGCCGGTCGATGGCGAAGACCAGGTTCACGTGTCCTATCTTCCGGTCGGCTCCATCCTTGCGGTCATGCCGTGGAATTTCCCGCTGTGGCAGGTGATTCGCGCGTCGGGTCCGATCATGCTGTCGGGCAACGGATTTATCCTCAAGCACGCAGCCAACGTGATGGGATCGGCGCACGCGCTGCAAAGCGCGTACGAAGCAGCCGGATTCCCCGTCGGGCTGTTTGCGATCCTGAACGCCGATAACGACACCGTGGCTCGGGTCATCGACGACCCTCGCGTCGCGGCCGTCACGCTGACGGGCAGCATGCGGGCGGGATCGGCGGTGGCGTCGGCGGCGGGGAGGGCCCTCAAGAAGAGTCTGCTGGAACTCGGTGGCGCCGACGCATTCATCGTGCTGGCCGACGCGAACATCGATCTCGCCGTGAAAGCCGCAATCGAAGCGCGATTCCAGAATGCCGGGCAGGTCTGTCTGGCCGCGAAGCGCTTCATCCTGGAGCAGCCCATCGCCGACGCGTTCACCCGCAAGTTCGTCGCCGCCGCGCGTCTCGTCAAGGCGGGCAGTCCGCTCGATCCGGCCAGCACGATCGGGCCGATGGCGCGCGACGATCTGCGTGACGAACTGCACCGGCAGGTCGAACGCACGATCGAGGCGGGCGCGACGCTGTTGCTGGGTGGCAGGAAAGTCGAAGGCGCGGGCAACTTCTACGAGCCGACCGTGCTCGCGAATGTCGCGCCCGGCATGGCCGCATTCGACGAGGAAACGTTCGGCCCGGTCGCCGCCATCACCGTGGCGGAGAACGCCGAACACGCAATCGAACTGGCCAATACGAGCGACTATGGTCTCGGCGGAAGCCTGTGGACCAGCGATGTCGCCCGTGCACAGCGAATCGCGCGACGCCTCGAAACCGGCGGCGTTTTTATCAACGGATTCCCCGCGACCAATCCGCGCATTCCTGTCGGCGGTGTCAAGAAGAGCGGTTACGGACGCGAGCTGTCGCATTTCGGCCTGCGTGAATTCACCAACGCTCAGGCGGTATGGGCGAAGACGGTCGACTGATCAACGAACCAGGTTACGGTGGTTGAAGCGCCTGTCACACCCGTGAAAACGCGTGAAACGCAAAAAAAAGCCCGGCGATAAGCCGGGCTTTTTTTCGTTACGGACCGATTTTCAGCGCACTGTCACGCTTGCCGGCTCAACGCAGCGCCGACGTCCGGCGACGCGAACGGCGCGCGATCAGCAGGACCACAATGCCGAGCACGATCAACGCGGCAACGATCATCGCAATATGGGTGATCGCGATAAGCGGCGACGCTTCGCCACCGGCGCGCAAGCTCTTCACCTGCTCGACCGTCACCGATGCATCCGGATTGCCGTATTGCTTGAGCACGTAGTTGCCGAGCGTCGCAACCTGCTCGTCCGACAGCAGACGTCCAAACGCAGGCATCATCACATCCGGCGCGCTCGCTTGCCGATGCACGCCTTCGAGCATCACCATCACCAGGTTATTGGTGTTCGCGTGACCGAGCGCCGTGTTATGGAACAGCGATGGCAGACCCGGCCCGTCGATCCCTTGACCCGCGCCTTCGCCATGCGCCTGATGGCAGCTTGCGCAGTACGAATCGTAAAGCTGCGGACCACTCATCTGGTTCGCATCGGCGGGCAAAGGCTCGCCGCGCACTTCGTCGAAGCTCGCCTTCGGACTGCCCCATGCATACGGCGGCCGCTGGTCGGCGCTGTTGTGAACAGCAGGCGTCGACTTCAGGTAGACGGCCATCGCGTGAAGGTCGCTGTCGGTCAGATGCTGGAAGCTGTTATCGACTGCTTCGGCCATCGGACCGGCCGCCTGCGCGCGATCGATCACATGACCCGTGCGCAGATAACCCGCGATGTCCGCTTCACTCCATGCACCGATGCCGCTGGTCGGATCCGACGAGATGTTCGGTGCGTACCACGTGCCGACCACGCTGCCGCCCAAACTCTTCGACGTATCCTCGGCCATCAACGGATTGCGCGGCGTGTGGCAGGTGCTGCAATGCGCAAGGCCTTCGACGAGATACGCGCCACGGTTCCACTCCACGCTCTTCGACGGGTCTGGCGCGAACGGCTTGCGATCGAGGAACAGCAGGTTCCATGCAGCCATCGACAGACGCACGTTGAACGGGAAGGGCAACTGCGTTTGCGGCGGCGACGTGTCGACCGGCGTCACGCCGTGCATGAAGTACGCATAGAGTGCCTTCACGTCGTCATCGTCGACCTGGGCATACGACGTATAAGGCATCGCCGGGTAGAGATGCTGTCCGTCCGCGCGAACGCCTCGACGCAGCGCCGCATCGAACTGTTCGAGCGTGTAGTTGCCGATACCGTTGGTCTTCGACGGCGTGATGTTGCTCGATACGATCGCACCCAGCGGCGTGGACAGCGACAGCCCGCCCGCGAACGGCTTGCCTTGCGGCGCGCTGTGACAGGCGATGCAGTCGCCCGCTTTGGCGAGATACTCGCCGCGTTTGATGAGGTCGTTTTCGTCCGCATGCGCGGTCGCCACGAAGCCGAACGATGCAACGAGCGTTGCCGCGACGGAACCCACCAGCGCCGCGCCCAGCCGACGCCTGAATGTCATGAATAGGGAAGGAGTCATCGTCATGCGTTCGCGTGAATGTGGTCGGCCGAGCGAAGTGCGAGCGCGACGGCGGTGAGCGTCGAGTTGACCGTCGCGGCAGTCGGCATCACGCCGGTGCTCGCGATATACAGGTTCTCGTGTTCGTGGGTGCGTCCGAACGCATCGACCACCGAATCCTTCGGATCGTGGCCCATGCTCATGGTCCCGGTGATGTGCTGGTTGTTGCCGTAAATGCCGTCCGGGCTATAGCGCAGGTTCGTGCCGCCCATCAGGCTGGCGATCCGCGTGTAGTCGTCGCGCGCGGCGGCCATGCCCTTGTGCACGTAATCGCTCATCGCGTAATGCACTTCGGGCTTCGCGATCCCGAACGCATCCTTCTTGCTGCTCAGCACCACGCGGTTATTCGGGTCCGGCAGGATTTCCAGCACGTTTTTCAGGCTGCACTGGCGGGCTGCGTGATAGCGGATCTGCTGCTCCAGTTCCGCGCCGTAGACGCCCTTCGCGATCAGCGCCTGGGTGACGGAGAACACCTGCGACGAGTTCGAGATGTCGATCCGGTAGGCGGCATGCTCCGAGCGGAACGCACCGTCGCGCAACGTGTTGATCGAACTCGGGCTCATCGGGCCGCGACCCGGCCACAGTTCTTCGTCGGCGTCGAAGGTCAGGCTGTTGCTCGGGTGATCCATCAGATGACGGCCGACCATGTCGTTGCTGTTGGCCAGGCCGTTCTTGTACTTATCGCTCGCCGACAGCAGCAACAGCTTCGGACTTTCGATACCGTTCGCTGCCAGGATAAACGTCTTGCCCGTCACGCGATGCGAGACCTTGTCCGGATCGTAGTAATGCACGGCGACAATCCGGCCGCGCTCGTCGTGTTCGATCCGATACACGACCGCGTTGGCGATCAGCGTCGCGCCGGCCTGTTCGGCGGCGTCGGCGGCGAGGCCGCCGTGATATTGCGCGTCGATCGGGCAGATCGGCATGCAGTTATTGTTGCCGCAGCACGCGGGCCGGCCGTCGTAATTGCGGCTGTTGCGCGCTGTCGTGTTGGTGACGACCTGATAGCCGCCCGGCGCGAGGCGCTCGCGAAAGCGTTGCTCCAGAAACGACTCGGCCACCGGTTGCATCGGGAACGGCTTGTTGCGCGGCGAACCCGTGTTGGGTGCGCCGGACACGCCCATCTTGACTTCGGCTTCGTAGTAGAAGGGTTCGAGGTCTTCGTAAGCGACCGGCCAGTCGCGGCCCACGTCGTAGAGTGTTTTCAGGCGCAGGTCGTTCGGCAGTACGCGCCACGCTTGTGCTGCCCAGTGCCACGTCGTGCCGCCGACCATGCGGATGTACTCGGCCTTGTACGGATACGGGCCGGCCTGGACCAGATAGTCGTTATCGACCGGCTGGTAGACCGGATGAGGCGCCCACGCCGAAGGCGGGTAGGGCGACATGAAGTCGTTCTTGCGCGGCGAGTTGCGGAAGTTCGACACGATATGGCCGCGATCGACGCGCGGGCCCGCTTCGAGAATGAGTACCGATGCGCCTTGCGACACGAGACGATGCGCGGCGAGCGAGCCGACGATCCCCGAGCCGATCACGACGATGTCGGCAGATAGCTGGTCAGACATGCTGGGTCCTTGAGGTGGTCGAAGGCGCTTGCGCGGCCGAGGTTGTCGCGGCAACCGGTGTCGCCGATGTCATGGCGACCAGCGGATTGCGGCCCCAGCTGCCGTACGGTCCGTACGCGTAGCTGGGCGGCTTCAGACGGTCGGCGACGACCACGTTCATCAGACTGGTTTCATAGGTCACGCAATGCGCGGCGACGCCCGAGCCGGCCACGCCGACATACCAGGCAATCGCGATCACACCCGGCAGCTTCGCGAACGGCGCTTTGGCGGCATCGAGCGAGGCCTGCAGCTGCTGCGCGGTCGAGCCATTGCTGGCGACAAACGCAGCCAGCGCGCTCAATTGCTCTGAAAATCCCGGCACGGCGGTCACGAGCGCCGCGTACAGGCGGTTGGCTTGCGATGCGTCGAGCGTGGCGCGGCCGGTGATCAGACGCGACACCTGCACGAACGCGTCGGGCGCGACGGCGGGTGCGGCGGCGCCGGTCTGCGCGTTTGCGCTCGACCAGGGAATGAACGAACTCGCGTAGCTCGCCAGAATGGCGCTGAGCACGAGGCGGCGACCTGGATCGGGCGCACGGTGGCCCTGATCGGGCTCGGGGGACGGGGTCATTTTTATGATCCTGATTATTTTTAATGCGGGTAAATAGCGTGACCGGCTCAGAACTGGTGGTTGATCCCCACCGTCATGCCGAACTGGTTGCGCGACGAAGCGGCGGACTGTTCGCCGATACTCGGCGTCGCGCTGACGATCTTGCCGTTGTCCAGCGTGTCGCCGTTCGCGCGCTGATACGCTTCGAGCACATACAGCTTGGTGCGCTTCGACAGGTTGTAGAGCTCGGTCAGATTGATCTGGTGATAGCTCGCAGTATCGGTGATGCCGTTGGCGCGCGTCGCCCGGGTGTACGAATAGCCCGCCGCCAGATCCCAGTTCAGGGCCGGGCGGTAGTGCAGCACTGCGCCGCCGGTATTGAAGATCGCGGTCGAGAAACCGGATGCCGAGCCGCCGATGTATTGCACGTTGGAGTAGGTCGCCGAGACGTCCCACGCCTGATTGAACTGGTAACCTGCCGCGACGGCGAGCCGCTGTTGCGCGGAGGCGTTCTGGTAGCCGTTGGTGATGCTCGATTCGCCCTGAACGCCCGTGCCGGAGTAGGCCGTCGAACTGGCGCTCCATGCGCCGCCGCCGCTGGTCGCGTTGTTGAAGCGCTCGAAGCCCACCGCGATACCGGCCGGTCCTGCGATATATTGCCCGGCGACACTCCATGACGATCCGGCGTTGAATGCGCCCGCCACGCCGCCCATTGCGTACATCGCGCCTGCGGTAAAGCCGGCGATGGTCGGCGATTTATAGACGACGGCGTTGTTCACGCGATAGTCGGTGTCGAGATTGTCGAGGTCGCCCGGATGCGCGCCGAATGCGCCGGTCAGCCAGTTGGTCGGGCTGTAGGGCGCGAGCATCGTGTAATACGGCGTGTACTGGCGGCCGAGCGTGACCGTGCCGTACGTCTTGTCGGCGAGGCCGACCCACGAAGCGCGGTTGAACATCAGCCCTGACTTCGACATCGCGCCGGTGTCGACGTTGAAGCCTTCTTCGAGCTGAAAGATCGCGCGGGTGCCGCCGCCGAGATCCTCGCTGCCTCTGAGGCCGAAGCGTTCGCCGCCCCATACGCCCTCGACCAGCTTGACGACCGAATGGCCGCCCGATGTCGCGCCGGTGGACGGCGCCTGGCTGCTCAGATAGCCGATTCCCGTATCGACGATCCCGTAGAGGGAGACGCTGCTTTGCGCATGGGCATCGAATACGACGAGGCTGAGTCCGACCGTCAGAGCCGCTTTATATGTCACGATTGAAGTTCTCCGCTTCGTGTTGTGCTTGTTCGTACCGGCGCGCGCCGTGTCGGCCGGTTTTGTCCGGCGTCGTCCGGATGACCGTTTTGATGCAGGTTATTGCGTAATCGTCTGATACGTTGTCATACAACATATCGATTACCAAAACTGGATAAACTCAAATAATGAGATTACAAGGTGATTACAACGTTGATTGATCTCATTACCTAGGTAATAACCCGCATCATATCTTGCGTGACGTCAGACGACTACGGGTTCCAATAAAAAGACTATTGCGCAGAACGGAGAAGTGACTTGCACGCGGACGGGTGACTGCGCAGCGCAAATTGGGGTATTGCGGGGCGGGCAGGTTTTGAAGTCGGGCCGTCGGTTGACGATGATGTCGCCGAGTTGTTTCAACGGCTGATTACGATTGATGCGTTGTCTACGCTGTGCTGAAACGGGTTTGGCCGACGCATCGACCGGCTTGAGTTCGTGCATGCTGATCGTGATGGAGCCTCGTCCGTTCAGGGTCTGGCTTCGGCCTAACTGAGATGCCGCCGCATGTCAGCGTTCAAAAAAACACGACATCTGAACTTTGGACTAACAAATAAAAAGTCGCTAATTTATGTTATGTTAAATAACGCATACGCCACCGCACGACACCTTCCCCCAGCCTCACTCACCGCGAAAACAACCTCACCACACCCGCCTCAACCACCTTCGTGATTTCTTCCATCCGCCACGTGATGTGCGTCTCCACCAGCGCCCGGCATCGCGCGACATCCCGTGATTCGATCGCGTCGAGTATCTCCAGATGCTCGGCGAACGCATCGTGGCCGCGCTCCTCGAGATCGATCCAGCGCACGAAGTGAATCCGCGCGTTGATGCTGTACATCGAGCGCACCATTTCGTTGTTGCCCGACAGCGCCACCAGTCGCACGTGAAACTCTTCGTCCTTCGCGACGAGGTCGTCGCTCGGCACTTTCACCTTGACCTTCAGCACGTCCTTCCAGAATTTGCGCAGCGCCTTGATGTCCTTGTCCGATGCGCGCTCGGTTGCCAGCACGACCGCTGCGGCCTCGATACTGCGGCGCAGTTCGTAAAGATCGAACACGTCCTGGCGGTCGAGTTCGCGCACGTAAAAGCCGCGGTTCGGCACGAAGCTCAACAGGTTTTCGGCGACGAGCCGGTTCAACGCCTCACGCAACGGCGTGCGGCTCACGTTCAACTGTTCCGATAGCTCCAGTTCGTTCACGCGCTCGCCGGGACGAATCGTGTAAAGCACCGCCATCTGCTTCAATTGCTCGTAAAGATCGTTGACGGTCAGTCCCGCGCGTTTCGGCGCGACCGTCTCGCGCACGCGCGGACGGTCGTCGCGAATCAGGGAAGAATAACGGGCCATGTCTCCGGATACCTCTGTTTTAATAGAAACAGACCGCTATGTTACCGCGCGGCCAAGCATGCGCCGACCTGCTCAAAATAGCGTGCATCGCGGCAGCGCTGCATCACACCGTGAACAGACGCCCGAGATCCGGTAACACATCGTCAATGCCCGCGAGCCGCAACGCGTGCCACGCCATCGCGTGATTGCTCGACGTGACCGGCTTGCCGAGCGTGGACTCGATTTGCGCGACCGCTTCGGCGATCCGCAAGCTGGTGCACGACACGAACACCGCTTCGACGTCCGGTTGATTGCCGACCGCCTCGACCGCATGCCGCAACGAGTCCTCGTCGATGCGCGCCACTTCGTTATCGTTCGCATGTTCGAACGAGCCCATCGCGACCACGTCGATACCGCGTGCGCCCAGATACGCTGCCATCGATTCGTTGATCTCGCGCACGTACGGCGTCAGCAATCCGATCCGCGTCACGCCCAGCGCGTTGAACGCGACGCGCGCGGCGGTGATCGGTGTCGTGCACGCCGCCCGTGGCCGCACTTCGCGAATCCGCTCGAACACGCGCTCCTCGCCGATCACCATCGACGCCGACGTGCAACCGAACGCCACCACGTCGATCCGCTCGCCCGGCCGGATCAACGCGACGCCATCGGCAATCCGCCCTTCCATTTCCGCGAGCGTTTCCGGCGAAATATCCGCCGAGTTGAATACGCGACTCTCGAAGAACGCCACGCCGTCGAGTGCGAGCAGCTTGCGCCATTCGTGCTCGATCGTGTGATCCGTCGCGAGCACGACGAGACCGATCGCGGCACGCGCGGCCACGCCCTGATCGAGTGAAAACGGCAGTTTCACGTAGCGGGCAGTCTGAACAGGTGTATTCATGAGAGCGTCAATCCTGTGATGTCGAGCTCGGGTTTGCGTTGCTGGATGATGTCGGTGACCACGCGTGCCGTGCCGCATGACATCGTCCAGCCCATGTGACCGTGTCCCGTGTTCAGAAAGAAATTCCGGTGCCGCGTCGCGCCGATGATCGGCGTGCCTTCCGGGGTCATCGGACGCAAGCCCGCCCAATACGAAGGACGCGTGTAGTCCGCGCCATTCGGAAACAGGTCGCGCGCGGCCTGCAACATGTGCGTGAAATCGGCGGGCGTGTGGTGCGTATCGAAGCCGGCGAACTCCGCTGTCGCGGTGAATCGCAGCCGGTTGCCAAAGCGCGCCCATGCCGTCAGATTGTTTTCGTCGACGCCGCCGAGATCGGGCGGCGTATGTCCCGCCTCGACCGGCAGCGTCACCGAATAGCCTTTCACCGGATACACGGGCAAGCGGTATCCCAGGCTCTTCGCGACGAACGGCGAGAACGAACCCAATGCGAGCACGTAGCGATCCGCGCTTAGTCGTCCGCGTGAAGTCTCGACGTAATCGACCCGATCGGCGCTCGCCGACAGATGCAGGATGTCGGTCTGAAACTGGAACTTGACACCCAGCGCAACGCATCGTGCGTAGAGTGCTTTCGTGAAAAGATGCGCGTCGCCGCTCTCGTCGCTCGGACAAAAAATCGAACCCGCGATCTTGTCGCCGGACGCCGCCAACGCCCCTTCCCGCTCGATCGTCGCCGCACGGTCCAGGGTTTCGAGCGGCAAACCGTTTTCGGCGAGTATCGACATGTTCGCGACGCCGCGCTCGAACGATGCGTCATCTCGATACACATACAACAGCCCTTTGCTGATGCGGTCGTATTCGAGGCGCTCGGCTGCGGTCACGGCTTGCAGTTGCGCTTGTGCGTAACGGCAGAGCCGTACCTTGCGCGATGTATTGAGCCGCGATTTTTCTGCCGTGCAATTTTGCAGGAACTGCCAGCACCACGCCCACATCCGCCAGTCGGGATGCAGCTTCAGCCGCAATGCCTGACCTTCGGTATAAAGCGACCTGAGCATGATTTTCGGTGCGCGCGGCGACGCCCACGTGTATGAATGCCCCGGCGCCACGAGACCGGCATTCGCGAAACTGGTTTCAAGCGCGACGCCGGGCTGCCGATCGATCACCGTGACGTCTTCCCCCGCTTTCGCCAGAAAATACGCCGTCGTCACACCGACGATGCCGCCGCCCAATACGATCGTCTTCATCGACGCCTCCTAGATCGCGGCAATCACGGCGATTTCCACGGTGTATTGGGGAAACGCGAGCTTCGATTCGACGCAGGCGCGCGCGGGCGCATGTTCTTTCGGCACCCATGCATCCCATACCTCGTTCATGTCGGCAAAACTCGCGGCGTCCGCGAGCCAGATGTTCGCCGACAGAATCTTCGTCTTGTCCGAACCGGCTTCTGCCAGCAATGCATCGATCTTCGCGAGAATTTGTGCCGTCTGCCCTTTGACGTCGAGCGACGTATCGCTTGCAACCTGCCCCGCCATAAAACCGAAATTGCCGAACACTACCAGTTGACTCATCCGCGGGCCGGGTTGGAATCGTTGAATCTGCATGGACTTCTCGCTCCTGTTTCAAAGGTTGAATAACGCTGCAACGGAATTACACTCAGGCGGCACGGCCGCCGAGATAGAGATTTCGCATGTCGTCGCTGGCGAGCAGTTCGCTGGATTGGCCTTCGAGCGCGACCTCGCCCATCGCGAGTACGTAGGCGCGATCGGCGATACGGAGTGCTTCGACCGCGTTCTGCTCGACCATCACCACGGCGATATGCGCGGTGTCTCGCGTGCGAAGGATGGCGTCGAATACATCGCCGACCATCTTCGGCGACAGCCCCGCCGACGGCTCGTCGAGCAGCAGAAGACGCGGACGCGGCATCAACGCGCGCGCCAGCGACAACAGTTGCCGTTCGCCGCCGGACAAACCGCCCGCGGCCGACGTGTGGCGTTTCGCCAGCACCGGATAGCTTTCGCAGAGTTCGTCGATACGCGCGTCGCGTTCGCGCACGCTCAGAAACTGCCCGCCGAGCAGCAGGTTCTCGCGGACCGTCAGCGATGTGAACACGTTGTCCGTTTGCGGCACGAAACCCACGCCGGATTCGCGGATTTTCCGGTAGACAGGTACGCGCGAAACGTCATGACCGGCCAGCACGATGCGCCCTTCCCGCGGCGTCAGAAAACCAGCCATCGTTTTGAGCAACGTAGATTTTCCGCACCCGTTCGGGCCGAGAATCGTGACGATTTCAGTCGGACCGACCTGCATCGAGATGCCGCGCAGAATATCGACGTCTTTCGTATAACCGGCTGTCACATGGTCGAGCTCGAGCATCATGCCCCCGCAAAACGTTGCGCCTGACGCGATCCGCCCAGATACGCTTCGAGTACGCGCTCGCTCTGCGCGAGTTCGTCCGGTGCGCAGTTCGCGATCATGTTGCCGCGATCCAGCACCACGCAGCGGCTGCATAGATCGCGGATGAAATGCATGTCGTGTTCGACGACGATCAGCGTGACGCCCTGCGCATGGATCCGCTTCAATTGCGCGACCAGATCGTTGCGAAGGTTCGGATGAACACCGGCCGTCGGCTCGTCGAGAAGCAGCAGGCGCGGCTCGCTCATCATCGCGCATGCAATGCTCAGCAACTTCTTTTGACCGCCCGATATCGACGCGGCAGGCAAGTGCGCCACCCGCGTCAGCAGCAGCTCGTCGAGCAGGCGCTCCGCGCGTTCGCGCGTCTGCATTTCGAGCCGCCGCACGGACGCAGGACGGATCAGCGAATCGAGCGGTCCATGACGTGCGATCGATGCTGCCATCGCGACGTCGCGCACGGTCATCCGTGACGGCATCGCCGGAAGCTGGAACGTGCGACACACGCCCATCCGCGAAATCGCATACGCGTCGCGAGTGTGGATGGGCACGCCATCGAACAGGATTTCGCCGTCGTCGGACGGCGTAAAGCCGCTGATGACATTGAGCAACGTGCTCTTGCCCGACCCGTTCGGACCGAGCAGGCCGACGATCTCGCCCGCGTTCACATGCAGGTCGAGATCGTGCAGCACGGTGTTGCCGCCGAATGCCTTCGCGATCTGCCTGACTTCGAGAAGCGCGTTCATTGCGCACCTCCGATACGTTCGGGCAAGAGACCGTGCGGCCGCCAGATCAGACACGCGAGCAGCAGCAGACCGACCGCGCCGAGCCGCACCGCGCCCGCCATATCGCTGCCGATGCCGAGCGCATCTTTCAGGAACGGCACGGACGAATAGACGATCTGCACGACCAGCGCACCGCAGATCACGCCAAGACCGTTACCGATGCCGCCGATCATCACGATGGTCCAGATCAGAAAGGTTTCCGACGACAGCATCGAATCCGGTCCCACGAAACTGATGTAATACGTCAGCAACGCGCCGGCCAACGCGGCCGGCACTGCCGCCGCAATCGACGCCTGTGTCTTCAGCGCGATCAGTTCGTAACCGAAGCAGGTCGCAAGCAACGGTTGCTCGCGCATCAATTTCAGCGCCCGTCCAAAGCGGCCGTCCGCGAGTCGCCGGCTGGCGACGTAACAGAGCGCGACGGCAACCGCGACCACGCCGAGAAAGGCCAGGTCCGACGCGATTCCGTCGAGGTGCGGAAACAGCGCGCCGATGCCGCCGATGCCCTGTGCGCCGCCCGTCAACCAGCCTTCGTTCAACGCGACCGTGCGCAGGATTTCCGCGAGCGCAAGCGTGGCGATGCCCCAGTAATCGGACGCGAGATTGCGGCCGAGCCGCGCCATCACGAAGCCGAGCAACGACGCGCAGACAATCGCCAGAACGACGCCGAGCATCACCGGCAAGCCGGCGTTCGCGGCAATCGCAGCGGCGTAGGCGCCCACGCCGACATACGCGACGAAACCGAAATTGACGAGTCCGGCATAGCCCGCCTGCAGATTCAGCCCGAGTCCCATCAACGCGTAGATGCCCGCGATCGTCACCAGATGAATCACGAAACTAGACACGACGCACCTCCCGGTCGAACAGCCCGTACGGGCGGACCAGCAACGCCAGCAACAGGATCGCGAACGACGCCGCGCCGATATACGTGACCGGCAAAAACACCAGCTGACGCCCGAACAGAAAGCCGAAGTCGATATTCGTCACGAAGGTCTCCGCGAGCGCGATCAGCAACGCACCCGCTGCCGCGCCGAGCGGATTGCCGAGACCGCCGAGAATCGCCGCCGCGAATACGGGCAGCAGCAGTCCGTTGCCAAGGTTCAGATGGACGTCTTCGCTCAGGCCGAGCATCGTGCCGCCGAGCGCCGCGAGCGCGCCGCTGGCGAACGTGATGATCGCGGTGACGCGGGTTGCGTCGATGCCGGTTGCGAGCGCCAGCGGACGGTTCGACGACAGCGCGCGCATCGAGCGGCCGAGGTTGGTGCGGAACAGCAAGGTGCCGAACAGCAGCAAGGTCGCGGCGCCGCAGCCGATCGACGCGAGTTGTCCGGTCGACACCGGCATACCCGCGATCATCCACGGCGGTGCGACCTCGAACGCGTAGTGCTGCGGCCGCGAACCCTCGACGGCAAGCACGAACGCGATCAGGATCATCGATACCGCCAGCGATCCGATCATCGCGTTCGCGCTTCCGCGCAACAGCAGCCGCGAAAACACCAGCGCGTTGAGCAGTACCGCCATGACGCCGAGCAGCACGCACGACACGGCAAGCGCGAGCCCGAACGGCATGCCTGCGCGCTGGCACCACAAGGTCACGAACGCGCCGAGCATCGCGTACTGCACATGCGCGATATTCGGAAAGCGTACGAGCGAATACAACGTCGATACGCCCACCGACACCAACAGCAGATCGGCGGTGCGTATCAGCACGTCGAGCAGGAATTGAAGCATCGCGGTCACCGTTATCGTTGTCGTTAGCGCGCGGTGACGGTCTTGTCGAACTTCACTTTTTCGTACGGCTGCTGTTCGCGCTGGCCGTCGGCATCGAACGCGATCACGCCGGTGGCGCCGTCGTAGGATTTGCCGACTTGCGACATCGCCGAGCGGACCTTTTGAGGATCGGCGGATTGCGCCTTGTCGATCGCCGCGGCCGACAGCATCACCGCGTCGTACGCATAACTGCCGAACGACGATTTGACCGGCTGTTTATAGGCCTTTTGATACGCGTCTTCGTAGAACTTGCCATTGCTGCCCACCGACGCCACTTCGATTCCCAACTGGCCTTGCGCGATTTGCGGCGGCGTATCGCTGGTGCACATCGTCAGATAGATGCCGTACCAGGGCGTCTTGTTCAAACCGAGTTCGTACGCTTCACGATTGATCGTCGCCGCTTCCTGTCCGTACGCGCTGTAGACGAAGCCGTCGGGCGCGGCACGGCTCATCTGCTGCAACTCGCGGCGATACGTGGATTGGCCTTCCGTGTACAGCACCTGCGAGACGACCGTGCCGCCCAGCGCGACGAACTGCTTGCTGAATTCCGCCGCGATGCCCTGCCCGTACGAATTGTTCGGCACGATGATCGCGACCTTGCGCATCTTCAGATTGAACATGTCTTGCGCGGCGAAGCGCGCGGACAGATCGTCCAGTCCGATCACGCTGTACGAGCCCGAACCCACGTTGCGCACCGCCGGACTCGACGATCCGATATTGACGTGGACGTCCCCCTGTTTGACGACGTATTGCGCCATCGGAATCGTAATGCCCGACGAGAATTCACCGAGCACCACCGGCACCTTGCCGACGCTGACGAGCTTGCGGGCCGCGTCGAGCGCGGTGTTCGCGGTGCCGCCCGAATCTTCGATTTCCGCGTTCAGCTTCTGCCCCATCACGCCGCCTTTCGCGTTGATCTGCGCGACCGCGAGCTCGATGCCGCGGCGTTGATCCTCGCCGATCGACGCGCTTGATCCGGTCAACGGCAACACCGCGCCGATATTGATTTCCGCCTTGACGACGCTCGCGGATGCAAGCGCCAGCACAGCAACGACGAACTGCCAACGATCAATCTTCATGTCGACCCCGAACGGAACGGTTGAGAGAAATTTCACTGCTTCATGCCCACACAAGTGTCGACACTAATGCGTAAAAAAATAAGTTGCAACGCAAAATTATTGCGTACCGATTTTGCGAATGTCCCTTTATTAACGGGCTTTTCGGCGTGTTTTTGCCAATGCGCCAAGCTGGTGCGACGCACCATTTCTCATTTTTTTCGCTCGCTTCGCTGCGATTTTTAGGCTAATTTCTGCGCTGTAAACGGCGTTGCCCTGCGTCCCGACTCTTATCCGGCCACCTCGAAATGGACACTTCCACGGACACCCCGCGCGACACCCATCACAGTCGCGCAAGCCCGCATCGGCTGGTCACGCTGGTCGCAGTGGCGGTCGGATTCATCATGGCGATGCTCGACGTCACCATCGTCAACGTCGCGCTGAAGACGATGCAAACCAGCCTGTCGATGTCGCTCACCGCACTGGTCTGGGTCGTCGATGCGTACACGCTGAGCTTCGCCGCGCTGCTGCTGTTCGGCGGTGCCTGCGCGAACCGCGTTGGTGCAAAGCGCATCTATCTATGCGGACTGGCGATTTTCGTGGTCGCATCTTTGCTGTGCGGCGTGTCGCTGAACGCGGCGATGCTGTTGTTCGCGCGGCTGCTGCAAGGCGTCGGCGCTGCGCTGTTCATGCCGAGTTCGCTGAGCTTGCTGACCGAGGCGTTTCCCGTTGGGCCGACGCGCACGAAAATGATCGGCATCTGGGGCGCGCTGGTGTCGGCCGCGATGGCGCTCGGTCCGCTATGCGGCGGCGTGCTGATCGCGAGCTTCGGCTGGCGCAGCATCTTCCTCGTCAATCTGCCGATCGGCGTGGCCGGACTGTGGCTGGCCAGACGCTGTATCGCGGAGTCGCCGCGCGTGCCGCGCCGGTTGAACGCGATGGGTCACGTGTTTGGCGTGATCGGACTCGGCGCACTCAGCTACGCGTTGATCGAAGGACCGGCGACGGGCTGGACCGCGCCGGTGATCGTCGCGTGCATCGGCGTGGCGCTGCTGTCCGCGTGTGCGTTTATCGTGCGGGAACGTCACGCACAGGAACGGATCTTTCCTTTGTCGCTGATCGCCGAACGGCAGTTTTCCGGCGGCACGCTGGTCGGTCTGTTGATCAACTTCGCGGTGTTCGCGGAAATTTTCCAGCTCAGCCTGTTCCTTCAGCACGTCAGGAATGCATCGCCGTTGCAGGTCGGATTGCAGCTTTCGCCGCTGATGGCTTTGTTCGCCGTCGGCAATCTGTCGTCGGCGCGTGTGAGCGCGCGGTTCGGTGCGCGCCGCGCATTGCTCGGCGGCCTGTCGGTCGCCACGCTCGCGTCGCTGTCGCTCTTTTATCTTCCCGCGATGCCGTTCGCGATGATCGCGTGTCTCGTCGGCGTCGCCAATCTCGGCGCGGGCGAGGCCATTCCCGCGATGAATCTCGCGGTGATGCAGGCCGCCGGCGCGCAGCATTCGAATATCGCGGCGGCCACCCTCAATGCGAGCCGGCAGATCGGCTCCTTACTCGGCGTGGCGGTCATGTCGATCATTCTTCAGGCGACGGTCAGCATGGTGCGTGCGGCATCGGTCAGCTTCATCGTGATCGCGCTGGCGTTTCTGCTCAGCGCGCTGGTCGTGTTGCGCACGTTCCGCCCGCTTCCGTAGACAAGTAGACAACTCGCCGCGCACGTGTCCGCCGAAACCCACGGTTCTGCGACCGCGACCGCGCCGTATGTTATGTTTGACGCGCGCCGCGTCCATCGTATGGCGGCCAGCCACGTGTGGCGTCAAAATGAGCAACGAAGAAGAATTTGCCGGATGAACAACCCCCTGAATGTCGAAAGTCGCCGCATCGCCGCACTCGCGCGGTATGACGTGCTGGACACACCACGCGAACAAGCCTTTGACGAAATCGCAAGCCTCGCCGCGGCACTCTGCGGCGCGCCGATCGCGGTGGTGAATTTCATCGGGGATGGCCGTCAGTTTTTCAAGGCGGAAGTCGGACTCGGCGTGCGCGAAACGCCGCTCGAAACATCGTTCTGCACGAAGGCGTTGCTCGAAGAAGAATTTCTGCTGGTTCCCGATGCCACCGCCGATCCCCGCTTTAACTGCAACCCGCTCGTCACCGGCGAGCCGCATCTGCGCTTTTATGCCGGCGCGCTGCTGAAAACCGACGAAGGATTGCCGATCGGCACGCTCTGCGTGCTCGACTACGAACCGAGAAGCCTCAACCCACTTCAGGAACAGGCGTTACGCGTGCTCGCACGTCAAACCATGGCCGCGCTGGAACTGCGTCACGCGGCAAAGTCCGCCGAGGATGAACGGACGCGCTACCACGCACTGTTCAACGCGATCGACGACGGCTTCTGCATCATCGAATTCTTCGACGGTCCGCACGGACCGCTTAGCGACTACGTTCACGTGGAAGCGAATCCGGGCTACGAACGGCACACCGGTATTTCCGGCGTGGTAGGACAGACCCTGCGGGAGATCGACCCGACCGAAGCGGACCGTTGGATCGAGCTGTACGGCAGCGTGTTGCGCACCGGCGTACCGGCCCGCTTCGAGCGGTATTTCCTGACCGCCGGACGTCATATCGAAGTCTCGGCCGCGCGCGTCGAACCGCAAAGCTTGCGACGGGTCTCGGTGCTGTTTCGCGATATCTCCGCACGCAAGAAAGCGGACGCGGCACTGCGTTCGAGCGAAGCGCTCGCCCGCGAAAATAGCGAGCGTGTGCAGTTGGCGCTCGCGGCGGGCGCGATTATCGGCACATGGTTCTGGGACCTGCCCAACGACCGTTTCACCGTCGACGAAGCGTTCGCGCATGTGTTCGGCCTCGACCCCGCGCAAGGCCGCGAGGGCCTCAGCCTCGAACAGGTGATCGCGAACGTTCACCCCGACGACCGCACCGGCCTCACCACCGCCATCAGCGAAGTGATTGCGCGTGGCGGGCACTATGCGCATCAATATCGCGTGCGTCGTGCGGACGGACGATATTACTGGATCGAAGCGAACGGTCGCGTCGATCACGGACCGGACGGCACGCCGCTGAGCTTTCCAGGCGTGCTGCTGGATGTCGAAAAGCGTCGTGCCGTCGAAGAAGAACGGGATCGCGCGGCGTCATCGCTAAGGGCGCTCAACGAAACGCTCGAACAACGCGTGACCGAGCGCAGCGCAGAACTGATGCGGGCCGAAGAGCAACTGCGGCAGTCACAGAAAATGGAAGCAGTCGGCCAACTCACCGGCGGTCTCGCTCATGATTTCAATAACCTGCTGGCCGGCGTATCGGGCTCGCTGCAATTGCTCAGCATCCGGATGAGCCAGGGCCGCCTCGCCGACGTCGACAAATACGTGGTGGCCGCGCAAGGCGCAGTCCGTCGTGCGGCAGCGCTGACGCATCGGTTGCTGGCTTTCTCGCGTCGTCAAACGCTCGACCCGCGACCCACCGACGTCAATGCACTCGTCAACGGCATGACCGATCTGGTGCAGCGCACCGTCGGACCCGGCATCAAGGTCGAGGCAGTCGGCGCGGCCAGTCTCTGGCCCGCGCTGGTCGATCCAGGCCAGCTTGAAAACGCGCTTCTGAATCTGTGCATCAACGCGCGCGATGCGATGCCCAACGGCGGCCGTATCACGATCGAGACCGCCAACAAGTGGATCGATCGCAGCGCGGCCCATAGCCACGATATGCCCGAAGGCCAGTATCTGTCGTTATGCGTCACGGATACCGGAACCGGCATGACGCCCGACGTGATCGCAAAAGCATTCGACCCGTTCTTTACCACCAAGCCGATCGGCATGGGTACGGGGCTCGGTCTGTCGATGATCTACGGCTTCGCCAAACAGTCCGGCGGACAGGTGCGGATCTACTCGGAAGTTGCTCAGGGAACGACCGTCTGCATCTATTTGCCGCGCTTTTACGGCGGCATCGATGGCGACGACACCGATCACGTCGCCTCGCCGATCTCCGGCAGCGAAGCAGGCGAAACGGTTCTCGTCGTGGACGATGAACCGAGCGTGCGGATGCTGATCACCGACGTGCTCGAAGAGCTCGGTTACACGGTGATCGAAGCGGCGGACAGCGTGGCGGGTCTGAAGCTGTTGCAGTCGAATGTCCGGATCGACCTTCTCGTCAGCGACGTCGGTCTTCCCGGCGGGATGAACGGCCGTCAGATGGCGGATGCGGCGAGACAGACGCGGCCCGACCTGAAAGTGCTGTTCATCACCGGCTATGCGGAGAATTCCGTGATCGGCAACGGTCACCTCGAACCCGGCATGCAAGTGATGACCAAGCCCTTCGCGCTGGAAACGTTCGCCGATCGCGTCCGGCAAATGGTGGACGGCTGATTGCGCACCGTGCATCGTGCATGCGATGCGTGCCGGGAATGCACGCATTCCCGGCACGCATGATTAGAAGTTATGGATCAGACCCACGCGTGCCAGCGCCTGTTTATCCGTGCTCGAACGACCGATCTGCGATATCGATGCAACCGTTCCGGCGCCCGTGGCCTTCTGATAGCCGACATCGAAATAGACCCGCGTTCTTTTGGAAAACAGATACGACACGCTTGCGTACGACGAATACCAGCGTGACTGGTCGAGCCGGTCAACCGCTTCCATAAACGCAAACAGCAAGTCCGGCCGGGCGAGATACGTCACCCCGGCTCGCAATACCTGATCGGTCGAGCTTTGCGCGTCGAGCGTGAAACGGGTGTTCGTATACATTGCCATCGCAGTCAACGCGCCGAACTTATACGAAGCGCCCGCCGCATAGATTCTTCGCTGATCCACATACACGGTGGGACCGCTATTGGTGTTCACGCCCATAAAAACAGGCACGCCAATCGACGACGTGGACACCGGCGATCCATTGATATTGGTGGTGATGACCGCAGCGCTGAGTGGACCGCTTTCGTACTGAAGCATCAAACTGTACGACCGCCCGAGGTTGGTCGAGCCGGTTGCGTTTTGTCCGAAGCCATACATCGCGCCGAACGTCAGGCCCGCGTAGTTGCGGCTCTTGTACTGGACGGTATTGCTCAGATGATCGCCTGCCGCGCGATCGAGATCCGCGTTTTCGACCACATAGATTCCGCACTCCAGACACGCCAGATAGCGAACCATATTCGCGCCGAAGTCGTACTGGCGTCCGAACGTAAGCTGTCCGAGCTTGCTGTCTCGAATCCCCACATAGGTATCGGTAAAGAACGCGCTTCCGGCGATTGCGCCCGTGTTGAGCGCAAAGTAGTTTTCGAGCCGGAAGATCGCTTGTCTGCCGCCGCCTAGATCTTCAGCGCCTTGAATGCCGAAGAAATTGTTTCGTTGAATGCCGTCAGTCGCGGCAATTTTCGAGTGCCCCCCGCGATCGCTCACATAGGTTAGCCCTGAATCGATGATGCCGAACATCTGAACCGATGACTGGGCTCGCGCGACATTGGCCGAAAGCCCGGCGCCCGTTGCGGCCACCAACACCAGTAGCCATTTCCATCTAGACATAAGATTTCTCCAAACCGTGTGGATATTTGATTTACTTATTAGGATGACTACTAACCTGGTACGAAGAACCGGACCGATTTATTCTGGTTTCCACGCTTTGCTATCCGGTTGTCCGACACGCTTACTACGGTGATGCAGCGTTGTGTTCACGCTCACGGAATCCACATGACGTGATGCAGATTCCGTGAGGCTTCATGCTTCAAGATCCAAAGCAACGCAGACAAGGTCGATGGGCCACGCGACGTTATAGAAAGTCGCCGATCAAGCCGCTTTCCACGAGAAAGCGAATTGCATCGAGTCGTGGAATCGCGCCCATGTAAGGGACTTCGTCGAGATGCATCGTCTGTTCATCGTTGCCGGAGAAACGCGACCATGACGTGAGTCCGGGTCCGTTCGGCGTCCCCGTTTTTGCGAAATGAATCCAGTACTGCTGCATCAACGCCACCAGACGATGGTCGCCTTCCGTCCACGGACGCGTGAGCGCGTGCAGCGTGCCGAACACATACGGGTACTCGGCGCTATGGAATACACCGAGCTTTTCCGCCGGTGCAGCTTCCGCATACGCCTGGTCGTCGGAGAACGGTTGAGGATGTTCGAAGTGATAGAGATAGACCGGCGCGTCGGTCCGGGTCGCATGCGCGCACGCGGCTTTCCAGACGCCTGCGGCCGCCAGCGCGTCGCCATTGATCCGTCGGCCGGAATCGCTTGCCTGGTCGTCGGTGTCGGCAGGATAGTGGCTCAATGCCCGTGCTGCCGATCCACCGAATCGCTTCGCCAGCGCGGCCTTGAATGTCGCCGCATCCGGATAGCAGGGAAATACCGAGCCTTCGTCGCGTGTCCATCCGGCCAGCATCGGCACAGGCATCTGGCGTCCAGCGGCGAACACGGTATCGACGGATTCGGGCATCACCCAGCCATCCACCGACGGCCACATCATCGGACGCGTACCCTTCGACACGTTGACGATATCGGCGGCCGGCAGCGCGCGCAGTTCCGCAAGCGTCGCGACGCCGGCGCGCGCCATGAAGTCGATCCCCTGCTGCTCCGCTTCGGCGCGCGGCATCATCGGCATAAACGCAACGCTCTGGACGATCGCACGATCGAACAGCCCTGTTGCGAGCGGCGACGCCATCAAATTGGCGATACTCGCTCCACCCGCCGATTGTCCGAACACGGTCACCGATTGCGGATCGCCGCCGAATACCGCGATATTTCGCCGGACCCACTTGAGTGCCGCGATCTGGTCCATCAATCCATAGTTGCCCGACGCCGCGTGTTCCGACTCGTCGGTCAAAGCCGGATGCGTAAGAAAGCCAAATGCATTCACCCGATAATTCAGCGTGACCAGAATCACGCCGCGCGTGTGCAAATCGCCTTGCACGAACGTCGCATTCGTCCCCGATCCGACCTGAAACGCACCGCCGTGAATCCAGACCATCACCGGCAGCTTCGCGAGATTCACCGCTGCGTCGGCGTGAGCATCGAGTGGCGCGAAGACGTTCAGATACAGACAGTCTTCGCTGGTCGCTTGCTGGCCTGCATACTCAAGGAAGATCGAGCCGTCAGGCCGCGCCGGTTGCGCGCACATCGGTGCGAAGGTATCGGCGATACGCACACCGTCCCACGCCACGACAGGTTGCGGCGGACGCCAGCGCAATGCACCGAGCGGCGACGCCGCATACGGAATGCCACGAAACGCGATGCACGATGCCGCTTCATCGACGATGCCCGCGATCGATCCGCCGTCCACTTGCACGCTTCGATCGGCAAGCGCTGTCTGGGTCACGGAGCGGGTTGAATGAATGGTCAATTTGAATGTCCTCGAGTCGAACGTGAGAACCGCGCGTTTTGCGGCACATCACGTCGGATAAAGCGGAAAAACTGCGTGCAACGGACGTGCGTCGTCCTGCACGTGCCCGAGATGCAGCACGCGTCGTGAACCATGCAATCCAGTGATAGAAGAAGTGTTCCGGCTAGTCCGTCGTCAGGTTGGACACGACCGGGTGCGGGCAGCACACGCGCTACCGAGCTGATCTAAGGGCACGTTGTGCGTTTCCCGCGCGGTGAGGGCCGCGAGGGTGGCGACGATCGCCGCCGCGCTGACGAGTTCCGCAACCGGCACCCAGCCGTTCGGCCCACTCTTGAGTAAGGCCGCGCCGAGCGTCGGCGCAAAACCGCCGAGCGTTATGCCGATCTGCGAGCCGATCGCGACACCCGACAACCGCACACGTGTCGCAAACATCTCGCCCGAAAACGACGGCCATACGGCGTTGGACGCACTGTAGAAAACGCTCATCACGACGAACCCGAACACGCACGCCAGCAGGACATCGCCGTGTGAAATCGCCCAGAACGTCGGCCACAGAAACGCCGCGCTGCCCAGTGTGCCGACCGCGAAGACGGGCCTGCGTCCGATGCGGTCCGAAACCATTCCCCACAGCGGCACGACGGCGAGACTCACGACATTCATCGCGACGAACAGCAACAGCATTCGCGTCCTCGGTATGTGCATGTCGTTGACCGCGTACGAGAGCAGGAACACGCTGAAGATGCTCGACACCACCGAATACAGCGCGCCGAAGACAACCCGGAACACATCCGGCGTTTGTGTCCGGAATAGTTCGGCAACAGGCGCATCGGGCGACGCATGGCGACTGACTTCCGCCTCGAATACCGGTGTTTCGGGAAGCCGGCGGCGAACCCACAAGCCCGCGCTGATCACTACCGCGCTCAGCAGGAACGGGATGCGCCATCCCCAGGACAGCAACGCCTGATCCGGCAGCGCGGAGAGCGGCAGAAACGCCAGCGTCGCAAGAACGAAACCCATCGACGTCCCGCTCAGCGAGAAGCTGCTGACGAAGCCGCGCCGGTTGTCCGGCGCGTGTTCGAGTGCCAGCGATGTCGCGCCGGCCTGCTCGCCGGACGCCGACAAGCCTTGCAGCAGACGAAGACACACGAGAAGAATCGGCGACGCGATGCCGATCTGGCTATACGTCGGCAACAGGCCGATCAGGAACGTCGAGAGACCCATCAGCAATAGCGTCGACGTCAGAATCCGCTTGCGACCGAACTTGTCGCCGATATGCCCCATGAAAAAAGCGCCGAGCGGACGCGCGACGTAGCCGACACCAAAGGTCGCAAACGCCGCGACGGTGCTCAACTTCGGATCGCCGGCCGGAAAGAACACCTTCCCGAACACCAGTGCGGCCGCCATCGCATAGATAAAAAAGTCGTAGTACTCGAGCGCACTACCGATCCAGCTTGAAAAAGCCGCCATTCGAGGCGCGCGAGCGCTTCCGGTTACGACGTTGGAACAAGGATCCACGTGCTATCTCCATGAGGTCTGTCTGTGTAGTATGCGGCAAATGTACTATCCAGTACGTTTCTTTTCGAATCCGTGTAAACACCAATGCGGATCGAATGCAGCACCCTTTCGACGACGACGCCGGGACGTACAATGGTGAGAAGAAAGAGAGGGACGAGAACGGCCGACGCGCGATCACGCGCAATGTTTTAGACTTTTTTATACTGCCGTCGCGTGGTCGCGTGGTCGCGTTCGTATCGCGCTGCCCTTGCGTGGGCGTCAAGCGCGATCCAGTCACATTCAGCACACGAAAACCAAACGTAATGAAACAGCGCACATCGCCATCGCGTTCGTCGTCTGGG
Organism: Paraburkholderia sp.; assembly: GCF_028283785.1. Taxonomy (GTDB): domain Bacteria; phylum Pseudomonadota; class Gammaproteobacteria; order Burkholderiales; family Burkholderiaceae; genus Paraburkholderia. The sequence continues at coordinate 385,281 of NZ_JAPWKB010000013.1, forward strand.
GAGACGAGCACCACCGGGGCAACACGCCCTTACGACTCCGCGCAATCGCTCGCGGATATCCTCGAAGTCGCCACTAAAGAGTTCGCGGACAAAGGCCTCAGCGGTGCGCGCGTCGACGAGATCGCCGCACTGACGCGCGCTAGCAAGCGCATGATCTACTACCACTTCGGCAGCAAGGAAGCGCTTTATCTTGCGGTTCTGGAGCGGGCATTTCAGGCGCAGGCCACCAGTGAAGATGCGCTCCTTCTGGACGATCTGACGCCTGACGAAGCGCTCAGAAAACTGGTTGGATTCAGCTACGACTATCACCAGGAACACGTATCGTTCGTCCGGCTGGTGATGAGTGAGAACGAACGACGGGGCGAGTTATTCGCGCAGGGCGACTTTATCGGCCGGTTGAATCTGTCCGTGAAAGACAGGTTGCGTAGCGTGTACGAAGCAGGTGTGGCCGCAGGCACGTTCAGGTCCGGTATCAATCCGGTCGATCTGCGCATGTCGATCGCGGCGCTGTGTTTTTATCCGGTGTCGAACCGCCACACGTTCTCGCTGCTGTTCAACCACGACATGCAATCGCCCGCGGCAGTGCAGGCGCGTCGCGACAGCGTGATCGACATGGTGATGCGTTTCGTACTCGCGCTTTGATCGACTTGCCGCCATCGCGGCGGATTGCCGTGACCGGGCGGCGGGAATGCCCGGTTTGAACAGCGCTGCGTCGAGCGCGCACGCGCTAGTGAATCATCTTCCTCACGAGCGCGCTGAATCCGCGTAGAAACCCGGTCGCACGCCATGACGTGCTGCTATAAACGCGGCCCAACTCCGACCGCAACGATTCGATTCGCTCTTCGAGACGGGCGGAGATAATCGCCATCTCAGCCGTGGCGAACGATAATTCAGCCGGACTGACATTCAGGTCGGCCGCGTTTTGGCTGTCATGCGAATTCACGGCCCAGTTATCCAGCGCGCCGGGTTCCATGAATTCCAGTTCGAGCGCGCGGTTATCGTCGTTGAACAGTTCGCTGATCCGGATCATATCGTCGTGCGACAGGATTTCCGAAATCCTCGGGCCTTCCAGCCCGGATATTTCCGCCAGCTTGCCGCGCGCACGACAATACAGTTGCCATTCGACGCTGCTGCTGCATTCCTCGAAGACGGGAATGTGCTGATTGGCCTGCCGGATCAATTCGATATGCTTGGCATTCAGGCTTTCATTCTTGTTGCTTTCGAAACTGAAGCCATACTGATGATCGATACCGATAATGGTCAGAAAGTCCTTCCTGATATCCCGCTGGATCAGCGAGTTGAAGTTTCTGACGATTATCTTGCCCGGCTCGAAAACGCCGGACCACAGTTTGACCAGCGCATAGTGATTGAAATACGGGTCTGCGCGCACGTCCTCGCTGTAGAAAAAGGGATCCCTGCGCCCGCACTGCACGCCGGTGTTGTACGACGAGGTCAGCATCTCGTATTGCGGCCGGACATACACCACCACATGCGTGTCGTAGGCCGACAGCGCCTCTTTCAGATAACGGATGTCGTTCGCGGATCGGAGCCGCGACGAAAAGTGCTCGGCGGAGAGAACCACATGGCCCGCTGTTCGCTCGATATCGGCCAGCAGGTCGTCGAATAGCGCATCACGCGGTTTGAAGTGCGTCTCCGGCAGATATTCCGGACAGGTTTTGGAGAAACACGCGGCAACTGGAAAGTGACCGGCCATCCGGCCGTCCGGACTGCGGAAGAAATAGCCTTTGTCCTGATCGCACAGAAAGGAAAACTGATGACGAACCAGGTTGGCCTCATTTGATTCGAGGAAGTGCTGCAGGGTCGTGGAACCTGTCTTTTCCGTTCCAATATGAATAAAAACCTTCTTCATTTCACTCCCTGATTCAAATCACTCGCCTCGCTTGCCCTCTCCGTATTTCTTGCAGATTTTTTCTACAGGATGTAATAATTTCCGTTTCAATCGGGAAGCCTGACTTACGCGTTCTTTTCAGTAGAGCGCATAGAGGCTTCGATAGAATCCGTTTGTATGATTTTATACATATTCAAAAAGAATAAGCAGCCCGGTTATCTTGCGAGAGATTACGAGAAATATAGTGTCGCTATCTCGCATCCAAATCCACAAAAAAGCCCGCTAAAAGCGGGCTTCCAGTCGTTTTATTCTTACCTGGCGTGGTGCGACCGGAATCTCAACCCGAGATCTCCGCCAACTTGTCCAGCGACGGCACCGCGCCTTCATTGGCCAGCAATGCCCGCTTTCTGACATAGCGCATGATGCTGGTCGCGCCGTAACGCGAACCACCCATCCCCGATTTCTTGAACGCGGTCTTTTCACCGGCAAACATCATCACGCGCGGCAATTCCGTGTCGTTGATGCTGACGCCGCCCGCTTCCATCTTCGTCGCGAAATCGCCGGCGGTATGCGTGTCCGGACCGAATACCGCGCCACTAAGACCGAACATCGAATCGTTCATCAGGAATTCCGCCTGCGCGTCGTCGCTGAAGCGCATGACCGGAACAACCGGGCCGAAGGTCTCTTCCGTCATCAGCGTCATCGTGTGATCGACTTCCGTGACGATGGTCGGATCGACCCACACCGCACCGTTGACGCGCTCGCTGTTGCCGCCCATCACGATTTGCGCACCCTTGCCGACGGCGTCCTGCAACTGCGCGTCGATCGTCGCGGCCTGCCGGTCGAAGATCATCGGGCCGTAGTGACCGCCGTCGCCGGCGACATGACTGCGACGCATGCCCGACGCCTGGCGGCACAACTCGGCAACCAGTGCGTCGTACAGCGACGCGTGCGCATACACGCGCTCGATCGCGTAGCAGACCTGCCCCGAGTTATAGAGCGCGCTGCGCAAAATGCTGGTCGCGGCGCGCTCGATATCGGAACCGGCCAGCACCACGGCCGCATCCTTGCCGCCCAGTTCGAGGAAGGCCGGAATGAATGCCTGCGCGGCCGCAGACGCGATCTTCTGACCGGTTGGCACGCTGCCCGTGAACACCACCGCATCGGATTGCGCGACCAGCGCGGCACCGGTCTCGGCACCGCCGGTCACCAGCGTGATGATGCCCTTCAGCGCGGGCACGGCCTCGATCGAACGACGCAACGGTTCGACGAAGCGCGGCGTGACTTCGCTCGGCTTGATGACCACGGCTGCACCCGCAACCAGCGCAGGAATCGCGTCGATGAACGACAGCACCAGCGGGAAATTCCACGGGCTGATCACGCCGACCACCGGATACGGCGCATACGTGACCTTGAACACCACATCGGGATGCGCGTCGAGCTTGCGAAACGGCGTGGCGAGTACTTCCGGCGCGGCGTCGCAGAAACCATGAATGAAGTGGATCACCGCGCCCAGTTCCTCGGCGGAAATGCGATGGCGAGCGGTATCGACGGACAGCGCGGCGACGATTTCGTCGCCGCACGATTCGAGTTGTTCGGCCCATGCCAGCAGCGCGGCGCTTCGGTGTTCCAGGCCGCCCGCCGACCACGCACGCTGGGCGACGCGTGCGTCGGCGATCACTGCGCCGATCTGTGCGGCGTCGGCGGATTCGATCGTGTAATCGGTCTCGCCCGTGCGAGGATTACGTACTGCGATGGACGTCATCGTGTTTCCTTTTCCGTGTAAGTCGCCCGTGCGATGACGGGCCGTATCATGCATCGCGAGCCATTTCATGCGCATGCATGCACGCATGCACAGGGCTCATACGACGATGCATCGATGCTAACAACGGAAAATCACGAAGGACACGCACCCGGAAACGATGCTGCCGATTTCCTATATCAAAGTGCGTCGTTCCAATCCATCGCGCGGTGCAATCGCAATCGCGGGATCGGCAGGCCCACGCGCGACACCTTCGGCACTGGCAGCCGGCACATGCGTGACCGGACTCGCAAGACGCCGCGCATCTTTCGGCGCAAAACCGAAATACTCCCTGAATGCAGCGGTAAAACTGGTTTGATGCTGATAACCGGCGGCGAGCGCGACCTGTCCGACCGGCAGCCGTTCGTCGACGAGCAGCCGCAGCGCATGATTCATCCGGCACCGATGTCCATATTCGAAAATCGTCATGCCGTACAGAAACTTGAAGCCGCGCTTGAGCTTCGATGCATTGGTCCCCACCGCGCGCGCCAGTTCCGGAATGGTCGGCGCAAGACGCAAATCGGCGACGATCATTTCGCGTGCGGCTTCGATCAGACGCAAGTCGCGCGCGGATAGCGTTTCATTCGGCTTGTCGACGTTCAGATGCGCCAGCCACATCTCGATGCATGCGCACAGAATCTCGGTGCACTTGCCTTCCAGATACAGCATTTGCCGCGCGCCACGATACGGCGACGCCAGCAACTGCTCGGCGATCTGCAATGCTTCGACGCTGAACGGCATCTGCCGGTTGTAGATCTGATCGTGTTCGATCGCCGCGAGCTCCGCGCGAATCCGGTCGGCTTCACCGCCCAGCGAACGCACCAGCCGGTCGAAATAACGTTGCGTCACGTACATGCTGACCGATTGCCACGGACCGGGCCCACAGGTCACCTGATAGCGCACGTCGCTGCCCTGACTGCATACCAGCAGATTCGGCGCATTCACATGCAGATGACCGGTATCGGAGAAATCGACGCTGGCCGGTCCCGACAACGAAAAGTGAAATTCGACGAACGACTCCGGCAACACGCTTTCCGAGCGGCTATGCGCATAGTTGCAATCGGACACCACGAGAAAGATCTCGTCGCGAATGCTCGCCATTTTCCAGAAGCCCTCTTCCGCTTCGCCCGGCACCGCGACGACCGCGCCGTACAGGCCGAATTCGGGCAGGCTCACACAATCGGGACGGGTGCGAAGCTGGTCGAATGCTTCGGTCAGACGGGCTTGCGGCCCGGCAAGCGAGGTGCGGAAAAGGCCAGGCGGACAGCTCATGTTCGGACGCTCCATGTTGATCGGCGTGGCGTCATGCCGGAGATAGTGGCTACCGGTCAGGCGGACTGCCTCGATGCATCCATCGACGCCATGCGCAGCACCGATTATCGGCCAGTCAAAAACCGGCCCCGTCGCTTATTTGACACGCTTCGCGTATCGCCGCACAAAAACCGTTTTGCCTAGAACGGTGTGCCGAAAGCCGAAACTCCTGCGTGAATCGGCCGGTTATAAGTACCGTGGACGCGACGCGTCCGGAATGCGTTGCATGCATGAGGCATGCATCATTGAGAGACCTTGCACGATGAGACATTACCTTTCCCGGCTGCGCGCACGCGGCGAACTGCTGACCGTCACGCGCGAAGTCGATCCGCGCTACGAAGCCGCTGCGGTCGCGCGCCGGTTGCAGCAGGAAACCAGCAAACCCGTGCTGTTCGAAAACGTTCGAGGCAGCACGTTGCCGGTGCTGCTCAACCTGTACAGCGATCATCAGCGCCTGCGCGAAATCATCCGGTGCAGCGCGGACGAAACCTTCTGCGCGCGCCTCGACCGAGAGATCACGCTGGCCGCGACGCTCGACAATCCCACCGAACACGTACCGCTTCCCGACGACTGGATCACGGGCAAACTGTCCGACCTGCCGATCCTCACGTATCACGCACGCGATGGCGCGCCGTACATCACCGCCGGCGTGTTTCTCGCGAAAGATCCGGATACCGGCCGCAACAACCTGTCGTTTCACCGTTCGATGGTGGTATCGGACGACGAGTTGCGAATCCGGCTCGGCAGCAGTCACGATCTCGCGCAATTCCAGATGCGTGCGGAAGCACGCGGCGAAGCGCTCGAAGCGGTGATCCTGCTCGGTGCGGCACCGGAAATTTTCATGAGCGCATGCGTGTCGTTGCCGCCCGACGGCGATGAAATGTCGCTCGCGTCCGCGATGCGCGGCGGCCCGATTGCGATGCGCCGCGCGTTGACGGTCGATCTCGACGTGCCGGTATCGGCGGAGATCGTGATCGAAGGCCGCATCCTGCCGAACGAGCGTCGTCCCGAAGGACCGTTCGGCGAATTCATGGGCTATTACGTCGAGGTCGGCGACAACCACGTGTTCGAAGTCACGCATGTCGGCTGGCGCGAAGGTGCCGTGTTTCAAGGCCTGATTTGCGGCTCGAACGAAGATCTGCGACCGCTCGAAGCCGCGACCGCTGCGCGCATCTACAAGACCTTGTCGAGCCAGGTGCGCGGCGTGCTCGACGTCAGTTGTCAGCCGACGGTGATGAACACCATCATCAAGATCGACAAGCAGTATGACGGTCACGCGCAACACGCGCTGCTCGCCGCACTCGGCTCGCACCTCGATTACAACAAGCTGGTGATGGTGGTCGACAAGGATGTCGATATCTACAACCTCGATGAAGTGATCTGGGCGTTTCTGACGCGCGGCCGCGCCGATACCCGCACGATGGTACTGCACGACGTGCCCGGTTTTTATCGCGATCCGCACAAGGATCACTGGGGCCGCCTCGCGATCGACGCCACCAAGCCATGGGGCCGCGAAGCCGAATTCGAACGCAAGTCGATTCCCGGCGTCGAGAATATCGTGCTCGGCGACTATCTGCCGCATTTCGACAAGCGCACCGCGGCATGACGCGCGACCCGCATCCGAACCTGCATCCGAACCCGAACCCGCCGAAGATCGTCGTCGCGATCACCGGCGCGACCGGCGCGATTTACGGCGTGCGCCTGCTGGCCGCGCTGCGCGCGGTCGGCGCGCAGACGCATCTGATCGTGTCGCGCGCGGGATGGCTCACGTTGCACGACGAGATGGGACTCGACCGTGCAACGTTGCGCGATGCCGCGACCGTGTATCACGATCCCAACGAAGTCGGTGCGAGCATCGCGAGCGGGTCGTTCCGGCACGACGGCATGGTGATCGCGCCATGCTCGATGAAGACCCTCGCGGCCGTCGCGCACGGTCTCGACGACAACCTTATTTCGCGAGCCGCCGACGTCACGCTGAAAGAACGCCGCAAGCTCGTGATGCTCGCGCGCGAAACACCGTTGACGCTCGCGCATTTGCGCAACATGACGCTGGTGACGGAAATGGGCGCAGTCGTGATGCCGCCGCTGCCCGCGTTCTACGCCAAGCCCGACAGCATCGAAGCGATGGTCGATTACACTGTTCAACGCGTGCTCGATCAACTCGGTCTGAATGCGGAATCGGCGTATCGGCGGTGGGCGGGAATCGGCGCATCCGTCTGAGTCTCGTTCGTTTTATCCGCACCGTCCGCGTAGCCATCTGCACTACGCGGACTTTTTTTAATCGTTGAAACAGGCGATGACATCCGAAAAGCAAAAAGCTCCGGACTCTTCAGTCCGGAGCTTTTTCAAGCTGGCGTCATGTCCGCACTAGCTCGTTGCCATGCTCACTTTTTTGCGGCCGCCCGCACCGCGCTTCTTGCGCGTAGCCATCGACAGCAAGGTCAGCAACACGAACAGCGCCGTCACCAGTTTGAGATCCGAAGGCTGGAAGCCGATCGCCAGCACTGCGGAAATCAGCTGGAAATAGATGATCGAACCGAGCACGGGCGCAATCACCTGACGCGTCATCGAGCGATTGCCGATCACCGCTTCACCGAGCAACAACGCGGCAAGCCCGTTGACCAGCACGCCGAAGCCCATGTTGACGTCGGCGAAACCCTGGTTTTGCGCCAGCATCGCGCCACCGAGCGCCGCGAACATGTTCGCAAGACCCAGGCCGACCAGCGTGTACACCTTGACGTTGATGCCTTGCGCTTTCGCCATCGACGGGCTCGAACCGATCGCGCGCATCGCGAGACCGTGCTGCGTGCCGAGGAACCACAGCACCATCGCGCCGATTGCGATATCGATCGCGCCCAGCATCAGGATGCGCGGCAAATAACCGCCGCCGTCTTCCGGCAACCACGAGAAAATACTCGGGAAAGCGAACAGCGCCGAATTCGGTTGACCCATCACGCGAATATTCACCGAGTACAGCATCGACAGCACGAGAATCCCGCACAGCAACGTGTTGATTTTCGCTTTCTCGTGGATATACCCCGTCACCAGACCCGCGACGAAACCGGCCAGCGCACCGCCAAGTAATGCCATCACCGGGTTTAATCCGACCATCAACAGCTTCGCGCACACGCATGCGCCGAACGGGAACGCGCCCTCGCCCGTCATGTCCGAGAAGTTCAGAATCCGGAACGGAATCATGATTGCAATCGCAATCAATGCATAGGTCAGGCCCTGCATCATGCCGACCGGCACGAGGCCGATAAAACCGCTCAAAGTATTCATGCGTTCACCGTCTTTGCCATTGCGGGCTCTTCGTTGAAAGTCGCCATCAGCTTTTCCATCGTCATCGTGCGCTTCGCTTCGCCGCTCAGATCGCCGACGATACGACCGTCGCGCATCATCACCAGACGGTTGCCGTAGTCGAGCGCGTGCTGCATGTTGTGCGTGACCATCAGCGTGGTCAGATTCGCTTCGCGCACGACCTGCTCGGTCACGCGCATCACGATGGCGGCGGTGCGCGGATCGAGCGCGGCGGTATGCTCGTCGAGCAACAGCAATTGCGGACGCTGCAACACCGCCATCAGCAACGACAACGCCTGCCGCTGACCGCCCGACAACAACGACGCCTTCGCTTTGAGGCGCTTTTCCAGACCGAGATCGAACGATGCGAGCCGGTCATGAAATTCCTTCGATTGCGCGCGTGTCAGACCGAGCCCGAAGCTGCGTTTGAGCCCGCGCAGATTCGCCACGGCGAGGTTTTCCTCCAGACTCAACGCCGCCGCCGTCCCGATCGACGGGTCCTGAAACACGCGCGCGATATGCTTTGCGCGCCGGTGCGTCGGGAGTGACGTGATATCGCTGCCGTCGATGGCGATCACGCCGGTATCCGGAATGACTTCGCCCGCGAGCATGTTCAGAAACGTCGATTTGCCCGCGCCGTTGCCGCCCACCACCACGGCGAAATCGCCTGCGGCCAGTTTCAGCGACACGTCGGTCAGCGCGACGCGCTCGTCCACCGTGCCCGCATGGAAGGTCTTGCCGACCTGCTCGACCGACAGCATCGGAATGTGTTTTTCACGCATCGTCGTGACCCTGGCCGGATTCCGGCCGCTCAATTGATGAAGCATTTGCAGTCCTCGAAACTTTTGGGAATCGTCAGTCCCAGTTTCGCAAACTGGGTTTTGCTCAGCGACGTCACGTAATCCGTCGGCGCAGGTTTCAATACCGGCAACGTGGCAGTCGATTCGCCCTTCAGCACGCGCACTGCCTGTTTTGCCGCATTCGCGCCGACCGACTCCAGCGACACCGCATACGACGCGGTCGCCATGCCCTTCTTGATCGCTTCGGTTTCCGAGCTGAGCACCGGCACTTTCATTCGCAACATGCTCGCGGCCACAGCGGGAATCGCGGATTGCACGAGGTTCGAACCGGTGATGTAGACGAAGCCCACGCCCTTCAGCATTTGCGCGCGCTGTTCGATATCGTTGACGCTGTCGACGCTGACCGGCTTGAATTCGAGCCCGGCGCGTTTGGCAGCGTCGGCCAGCGCATGGGTCGTGACGACGTCGTTCGCTTCGCCGGGGTTGTACAGCGTGCCGAACGATTTCACGCCCGGAAACGCCCGCTTCGCGAAGTCGAGTACCGCGTCGAAGTTCTGCAGGTCGGACGAACCGGTAAACCGGTCGCTGCCGTGCTGCCAGTCCGGCACGAGACCGGCGGCGACGGGGTCGGTGACTTCAGTGAAAATCAGCGGCAACTTGTGATCCGTGACAGCCGCGCGCGCCACTTGCGAAACGGATGTGGTCACGGTCAGGATCATCGCCGGATGCTTCGACAGGATCTGCGAGAACATTTGCGGCATCAGCGCCTGCGTGAAATTCGCGTCGCTGTACGTGTAATCGACGTTCTTGCCATCCACGTAGCCTTCCTTCGTCATCTCGTCCTTGAAGCCCTGAATCGTTTTCGCCAGCGACGGATGCGGACCGAGACTGGCGATGCCGATGGTCGTCACGGCCGGCGTTTTCGCCGATGCCGGCAACCCGCCGAGACTGAACGCGAGCGCCGCGCCGACAGTCAGCGCGCCACGCATCGCCGACACGAAACGCGCCTTGATGCGCGTCTGGATGTCCGGTTGTGCATCAGGTTGAACCCCTGTTTGTACAAGGCCAAGAAATAACGTCATTGCAGAATGTCCTGTTGAGCGGATTGGCATGACGACTTTGTAGCATCGATGCCAGCGCTGAATTTATTCGACGGCGAGCTACTGCCGTTTCGCTAAAAGATCCGACGCTTTGCCTAGTTTTATGCGCGCTGCACCATGCGTTTCGACGCGCGTTCGAGCACGATCCGCGCGGCGCGTTCGCCGCTCGCGCATGCGCCCGTCAACAGCGCCTGGGCGGTCCAGTCGCCGCAATACACCACCGGACGATCGACCACGCGCGCCGGGCCTTCCTGCCACTGCCAGAACGCCTGCAAACGGGCGCCGTAGCCCGGCGAGAACACCGGCAGCTTGTGCGGAATCCACTGATTGACGACGCTCAGCACCTGCGCGTCGAAATCCGGAATGCGGGCGCGCAACTCGTCGCGCAACAGCGCGTCGAGGTTGTCGGTGAGGCCGCGCTCACGGGCTTCGTCGGCGGCTTCGGGCGTGAGCTGGCAGTAGATCTGCGTCAGCGGACGTCCTTGCGACGGTGCGGCCGGCAACTGCTGGTACGTCGCGATCCGGCTGGGCGTGTCGCGCGTCGCGAAGTTCATCATCGGCGGCAGCGGGCCGGCGAAGCCGTAATGGACCACGCCGAGCGCGTTGTAGTGCACGCTGTCGAGCATCGCGCGCTCGGGTTCGAGCGGACGCTTGACCAGTTGCCTCGCAAGCGAGCCTTCGACTGCGCAGACGATATGATCGAAGTGCAGCACTTCGCCGTGATCCAGAGTCAGCGTCATGTCCGGTTGCGTCCACGGCGAGTGCGGCGTCTGCGTGTCGTTCGCGGTACCGGATGCACCGTGACGCTCGATCGACGCGACCCGCACGCCCGTTCGCACTGTCAGTTGCGCCGCCAGCGCATGACACACGCGGCCCATTCCGCCCTTCAGCGTATAGACCGTGTCCTCGCCGATCAGATGCGGCACCGTGGTCAGATAAAACAGCGCCGACAGCGTCTCCGGATTAAAACTGCGCGTGGCCCGAAACACCGGTTCGACGATATTCTTCAGCACGTTCGGGCCCACGCGATCACGCGTGTACGCGGCCAGCGTCATCTGATCGAAGGTGGCATCGACGCCGAGCGCCGAGATCGCCCAATCGGGATCGACGCGGCTTTTGAGCGCGCGCATCTGTACGGCGTGGCGAATCATCGCGAGGCGCTCGGTGAGTCGCAAACCGGGCGTCGCCAGCGAACGCGCGGACGGCATCAGTTCGATCGTGTGACGGCTTCCGGATGGCGCGACGCATTGCGCGGTGAGGTTTTTCAGCGGCACGAGGATGTCGTCGAGCGACAGATCCGCGATCAGCCGGTTGAACGACTTGCCGAACGGATACACGAGCCGCGCGCCGCTGTTGAATGCGATATCGCCGACTTTCCGGTCGCCCATCCGTCCGCCGACCACAGGCTGCGCCTCGAACACGGTGACGTCCATGCCCGCCTGTTTGAGCCGGTATGCAGCGGTCAGACCGGCAATGCCCGCGCCGACCACGGCGACCCGTTGCGGCATCGACGACACCGGTTGCCACTGGTTGGGAATGCCGTCCTGCGAGCCAATTGCGTGATGATCTTTCGAAGAGTTCATTGCGTAATGACGAGTGTCATCGATGTCATGTGAGAGTCATGTAAGAGACGCGTCACGACAGCGGCTTGCCGACCGACGACGGCACGCGCAGTTCGATCAGCTTGACGCCGGGCGCGTCGAGCGCGCGTTGCAACGCGGGCGCGAAGCCGGCCGTGTCGGTGACGGTGACGCCATCGGCGCCGAACGAGCGGGCGAACGCGGCGAAGTCGATTGCGCCGAGCGCTGTGCCCGTCGCGCGTCCGAACATGCGGCGTTGCGCACCGTCGATCGCGCCGTACGAGCAGTTGTTGACGACGATCAGCAGCAGCGAGATGCGCAGCCGCACGGCCGTTTCGAGCTCTTCCGCGTGCATCATCAGACAGCCGTCGCCCGCGATCGCCACCACTTGACGGTCAGGGCCGAGCGTCAGCGCAGCGCCGATCGCCGCCGACAGTCCATAGCCCATCGCGCCGCTTTTCGGGCCGAGCTGGGTGCCGTACCGGCGATGCTTCAGATAGCGCTGCGGCCAGACTGCGTACGATCCCGCGCCCGACGTCACAACCGCGTCGGGTTGCAACGCGGCATCGAGCGTCGCGTAAATTGCCCGCAGATCGACTGGGCCTTCGCAGCGGCCGCTTTCGATAAACCGCAGGCGGTCACGGCGCGCATCGTCGCGCCATTGCGTGCGCGCATCGCGCACCGCAGGCGCGATCCATGCGCTATCGTCGGATGTCGACGTGGCGTCGAGCCACGATGCGACGAAACCGTTCGGTTCGACCTGCACGGCAAGATCGGCGCGATACACGGTGTTGATTTCGTTTGCGTCCGCATGCAAATGCACGAGATGCATCGCGTCGCCGCCCGTTTCGCGCGCCGGATCGAGCAACGTGAAGCCCTTGAACGAGCCCGCGCCGACCGTGTTCAGTTCGCCCAGACGGCCGTTGAGAACGATCAGCAGATCGGCATCGGCGATGCGCTTTGCCAGCGCTGGATCGACGCCCAGGCCGATCTCGCCGATAAAGCCCGCGTCGTCGTGATCGATCAGGTCGCGGCGGCGATATGTGGTGGCAACGGGGATCACGTGGCGCGCGGCCAGCGCAGTCAGCGAACGCAGCGACGCGTCGGTCCATCCGGTGCCGCCGGCCACCAGCACAGGCTGCTTCGCATGCGTCACGCGCTCGCGAAACGTCGCCATGTCCGCAGTCGATATCGCGGGTTGCGGCAACTTCGGCAACAGCGGATCGCGCACCACGACGCGTTGCTGCGCGACGTTTTCCGGCATCACCAGCACCACCGGTCCGCGTCGTCCCGACAGCGCGACGTGCCATGCGCGCGACAGCATCTCGCCGATCCGCGCAGGCGAATCGATCACGCCGACCCACTTCGTCAACGGCCCGAACACGCGCTGGAAGTCGTCGGCGTTCAGCATCGCTTCGCGACCCGACACGTCCATGCTCGCCTGGCCGATCACCATGATCATCGGCGCGCTGTCGGTGTATGCGGTGTGGATCGCCAGCGTCGTGTTCAGCGCGCCGGGCGCGCGCGCGGCGAGACAGATGCCCGGCACGCCGCTCAGTTGACCGGCGGCTTGCGCCGCGTACGCCATCCCCGCTTCGTGCCGGAAACTCGCCAGCCGGATCGACGGCGCGCGCACGGCGAGCGCATCGACCAGTTCCAGAATGCCTTCGCCCGGAATCAGGCTGACCATCGGTACGCCGAAGCCACGTAATGCATCCGCGAGAATTTCGGCGCCGCTGCGAGGCATCGGATCGCCCCGTTCCACCGCGCCGCTATCCGCGTTTAAAACGACATTCGCACTCACACTCACTCCAGATTCATTACGGGGACGCGCGCAGTGAAGCGCGCGTCCCGAACACCGCATCGCGCAACCCATGTCGATTGCGCGATGTGACGCGCCATCGAACGGCGTCGTCAGGCTCCATTAGAACCGGTGAAAAATACCCGCAGTAATTGCGACCTGACGTTTGCTTGCCGACGCACCGCCACTGCCGCTTGCGTATTCAATATTGGCGTGTTGCGCGTCGCCTGCCGCAAGCTGGAAAATGCCGGTCAGATACAACGCGGTCCGCTTCGACAGGAAGTAGTTGTTGATCAGCGAGAACTGGTGATACTTCGGCGAGAAATCGGTCGGCTCGACCTTGCCGAGCGTGTACACGTAATCGAACGCGGACTGGAATGCGGGCGTGAAGAAGTGGCTCGCATTCGCCTCGATGTTGGTGTAGCTGGCGCGACCGTGCGTCAGGCCGAGTTGCGCGACGCCGAGATCGTCGAAGCGGCTATGCGTGACGACCATCGCGACCGACGTGGTCTTGGTGATCGCATACGAACCGCCTGCGCCGTACAACTCCATGCTCGACGGCGCGATCGCGTACGACAAGGTCGGCGAATTCGCGGAGATCGAGGCGAACTGCGAGGTCGTCCACAAGCCTTCGCTCGCAGCCGACGCCGGATGATTCATCCGCATATACGCCGCCGACAGTTTCAACGGACCTTGCGCATAGTTCAGACCGAAGCCGAGTGCGCTCTGATTGCCGAAGCTGCCCGCCACACCGCCGAAGCTGTACAGCATCCCCGCCTGCAAACCGCGATACGACGGCGACACGTACTTCACTGCGTTGTTGGTGCGGAACTGATAGTTGAAGTTGTTGTTGTCGCCGACGGTTGCCGTGTAGCCGTTCCACATCAGCGGCGACGAATACTGCGCGAGCCAGTCCTGCGTCAAATCGTACTGACGGCCGAAGGTCAGCGTACCGAAGGTCTCGTTCTGCAAGCCCACGTACGCCTGACGACCGAATTCACGGCTGCCTTGCGCGGCCGTGCCCGTATTCGGATTGAAACCGCCTTCGAGCACGAACAGCGTGCGCGTACCGCCGCCGAGGTCTTCGACACCGCGCACACCCCAACGGCTCGGGCCGTTCGCGGTCCCGATCGACGGGCCTTTAAGCGAGTTGTTCGAGTAGATCAACCCTTCCATCAACACGCCGTACAGCGTGACGCTGGAACCGGAGGCGCTTTGCGCCTGGGCGGCCGCCGCCACCGAAAGAAGCAATACTGCGGAACAAATTCGTTTCATTTAAAAAGGTCCGGTTGATACGCCAGATGACAGGCCCGACAGCAGCCTGGGTCACGAGATCAGTAGCGCGCCGATGCTTGAATGCAACGCCAGGACGAAGACTAAAAAGCGCGGGACATCGTGACAATCGGCTCAAAATAGTTAGAACCGAATTCCTCTATCTGAGAATCGCTTGACTAGAGCGGGTACATTTGACCTTTCCAACGGGCCGGGAATGGCGCTTCGTTGGGTCGCGGCAGCGACACGTCCGATTTGATAGGGGATCGGAACTGTTTATTTTGTCGGGATGGGCGCGCCCGTCGCGCTTGAAGACAATCGGGACTTCTTCAACCGTTCATTTCAGGCAGCCCGATATGACTTTCCATCCTCCGATTGCCCTGCATGTCCGCCGTATCGGCGCGGCATTGGCGGCGCTGGCCGCCGTCGCTGCCGCATGCGGCGCCAGCAACGCGGCGCTGGCCGCCGACGCGCCCGCGCCTATCGTCGTCGGAATCGCGAACTTCGGGCCGCATCCGGCGCTTTCGCGGACGATCGCCGGTTTCAAACAGCAGATGGAAAAGGACGGTTACGTGGAAGGCAAAACCGTGCGCTACGCTTACAGCGACGCGAATTTCACGCCGAGCCTGATTCCGCAATCGCTTGCGCAAATCCTGTCGCAGCATCCGGCGCTGATCCTGACGATCACCACGCCGGTCGCGCAAGCGGCCGTGCGGAACGTGAACGACACGAGCATTCCGCTGGTGTTTTCGCAGATCACCGATCCGGTCAAGGCGGGCATCGTGCCGGACTGGCAGCATGGTTCGTCGCACATCACCGGCACGTCGAGCGCGACCAATTACGACGCCGTGCTGAGCTTTGCGAAACAGGTGTTTCCGAAGGCCACGCGTTTCGGCGTGCTCTACAACGCCGGCGAAGTGAACGACGTCGCGGCCGTGGCAAGCCTGAAAGCCGCCGCCGACAAGGCCGGCATGACGATGGTCGCGAACTCGGTCGATTCGACCGTTGACGTGCCGCAGCGCGCGGGCACGATGCAAGGCGTGGACTTCTTCTATGCGATCGGCTCGAATCTCGTGCAATCGGCACTGCCGGCGGTGGCGTCTGTCACGGACCGGATGCATATCCCGATCCTCAGCGCGGAGCACGAACTGATTCGCAAGGGCGATATCATCGCGGTCGCGTATGCACCTTCATACGAATCGCAAGGCGCGCACGCGGCGGACCTCGCGGTGCAGATGCTGCATGGCGCAAAGCCCGCCACACTGCCGACGTATCGCGCGGTACCCGGCGATTACGTCGCGCTGATCAATCGCCGCAAGCTGAAAGAGCTGGGCTTGCCGCTGCCCGCCACGCTCGATCAATGCAACTGTTTCGTCAACTGACCATGACCCGTTCCGCTTCACCCGACTTTCACGACACGCCCGAACGCCGCCGCACGATTCACGGCGTGAGCATCGGCATTCTGATGCTCGATACCGGTTTTCAGCGCTTGCCCGGCGATATCGGCCACGGCGCGACATGGCGTTTCCCGGTGCAATACGGGCTGCTGAAAGGGGTCAGCGGACCGGACGTGATGGCGGCGACCGGTGGCGATCCGGTTGCGGCCGCGCCGCTGCTCGACCGCTTCGTCGATGCGGCGAAAGAGCTGGCGACGCTTGGTGTCGATGGCATTACGACCAGTTGCGGCTTTCTCGTGTCGTTCCAGCAGGCGCTCGCGGAGCGGTGTCCGGTGCCGGTCGCGACGTCGAGCCTGTTGCAGATTCCGTCGGTGGCGAGCCTGTTGCCTGCGCGGCAAAAGGTCGGCGTGCTGACCGCGCGCGAGGCGTCGTTGACGTCTGCGCATCTGCTGGCCGCGCGTGCGCCCGCCGATTTGCCCGTCGCCGGCTTGTCCGACGACAGCCGCTTTCTGCAGAACAACCTGGGTAATGCATTGAAAGTCAGTTTCGACGAACAGGCGAACGATGTACTTGCGTGCGCGTCACGTTTGCTGTCGCGTCATCCGGAGGTCGGCGCGATCGTCAGCGAGTGCAGTAATTTCGCGCCCTATTCCGCTTTGATTGCAGAACGTTTCAACGTACCCGTGTTCGATATCGTTTCGATGGTCGAATGGTTTCGCGCGGGATTGCGTCCGCGGCCCTACTGACGCTACGCGCTGCTATTTCGTCGCAATCGCGACTCTATCTCCGCTTATCGTCAACTCTTTTCGCCGGGAAATATCGTGTAAGCAGATCGCCGTTTCGCTAGTTGATCGCCGCTTGGCGACGCCCTTCGCGTGGCTAGAATTCCGTCACTGTAGGGGTCTGGCTGGTCAATCAACGAAGGGGCGCGAAACATGAAGGATCACAGTAATCGGAGAGTCGGCGTTCGCATGTCTCTGATTGCCATTGCAATGGTAGCGGCGTGCAGTCTGGGCGGATGCGCGACAACGCTGGAAACGTTTGGATTGGGCGTGGGTGTCGGCGTGGTGGGTGCGATTTCCACCGTCGTGTGCGCGATCGGCTGTCACTAGGCCGGCACATCGTTGTTCGCCGCAGCGACAGAATATCAGCGGCGAAACGTCAGACGGCGGGCGCCGCCTGACGTGAGCTTGAAACGCGAACGGATCGTCTGCGACCGTTCGCGCCGGGCAAATCTGAAACCGGCCCGGTATCAGAAGCGGTGAATAATCCCCACACCGACAGCCACCTGGCTGCTCGACGACGACGGCGTCGAGTTGTAGCCGTCGCCGAGCGTCGCGGTTGCATCGATGATCGATCCCGCACCGTTGGTGCCGAGCGTCTTGCCGCTCGCGTGCTGATACGCTTCAAGCGCGTACAGACCGGTGCGCTTGGACAGCGAGTAGTACTGGGACAGGTTGAACTGCTGGTATTCCGCGCTGTCCTGGATACCGTTGGCCTTGGTCGCACGCGTGTAGCTGTAGCCTGCGCCGAAATCCCATGCAACCGCCGGCTTCCAGTGCAGCACGGCGCCTGCCGTGTTGAAGATCGCCGTGTCGTGGAACTTCGATTGCGTGCCCGGAATGTACTGCACGTTCGTGTAGGTCGCCGTCACGTCCCACGCGCTGTTGAACTTGTAGCCGCCGCCGACTGCGAAACGCTGCTGCGCCTGCGCCGTCTGATAGCCGTTCGTCAGCGCCGATACGCCGATTTCCGAGCCGCCGTTGCTGGTGGTCGAATCCGAGCCCCATGCGCCGCCGCCGACCGCCGAGTTGTTGATGCGCGAGAACGCCACCGCGAAACCGATCGGACCCACCGCGTATTGCAGGCCGGTCGCCCACGTCGAACCGCGATTCACGCTGCCCGCCACACCGCCCATCGAATACGAGCCGCTGAACGTGAGGCCGTAGATTTTCGCCGACGTGTATTCGAGGGTGTTGTTCATCCGATAGATCGTGTCGAGACCGTCGATATCGCCCGGATGCGCGCCGTAGTAGCCGGTGACCCACGTGGTCGGGCTGTACGCCGACATCATCTGGTAATACGACGCGTACTGGCGACCTGCCGTCAACGTACCGTACGTGGAATTGGTCACACCGACCCAAGCCTGACGGCCGAACATCGCATTCGTGTATTGCTGCGCGCCGGTCGCGGAATTAAAGCCGGATTCCAGTTGGAAAATTGCCTTGGTGTCGCCACCGAGATCTTCCGAGCCTTTCAGGCCGAAGCGGCTACCCGCCCACACGCCCTGCGCCATCTTCACGACGGATTTCCCACCGGAGTTCGCGCCGAGCGATCCCACGTTATTCGTATAGGAAAAGCCGTTATCGACGATCCCGTACAAGGTCACGCTGCTTTGCGCGAATGCCGGTGCGGACGCGACCAGTGCTGCACCCAGCAATGCGGTCTCAACGCGTTTTGTGGTTCTTTTCATACTCCAAGCCTCCATCGTTCTAGTGTGGTGAAAATCAGGCAACAGCAGTCCGGCGGCATCATTGCGTGCCGGTCTGCGGGTGTTCGTACAGGGGTGACATACCGGCGCAGCAGGTCGCTGCGCGGACGTCGTCGAAGCTGGCGGCGCGGCTTTACCGTGGGGTCGTCGCCAGCATCCGTCTGACCGTCAAGGCCAGCGGAACCGTGAAGAAGAAGTGAGACATGAAGCCGCCGATGATCACAGCCGGATCGTAGTAATTCGGATGGTTGGTCGACGCGATCATGATCGCCACATGCATGACGATCCATGCGATCACCGCATAAAACAGCGCGACGAACGTGGCTTCGTAACCGCGTCGGCGCAACGACGGCCAGACCGCCGCGAACAGCACGCCCCAACCGATGGCGAACGCGAAGTGAATGCAGGTCCCGAGCACGTAGGCCCAGATCCCGATCGACTCCTGAAACGCCTTGCCGAACACCAGTCCGGTCGCGTTGCGTGGAATCCCCGCGAGCGGCATCAAATGCTGCGCGCCGACCCACACCACCGCTTCGTAAATCCAGATCGCGACCGCGCCGAGCAGCCCGCCTGCGACGCCTGCTCGCAGAACCGCCACAAGACCCGGCGAATCCGGAAAGTTGGCCGCAAGGCCGCTACGATTGCCGCTCACGCTGAAATTGCCGCTCATGTCCGCTCTCCTCGATACGTTGGATCGGGCGGACGGCGCGCGGGATGCGCGTCGTCCGTGATGCAAGACTGCGAAAACCGTATCAGGCGTCGGCCACCGGGCTGGTAATGAAGCGCAGCGCGAGACGGTTCATCAGGATCGCGACGGCGGCGATCAGGGCCGGCACGGCGAGCACCGAGAACACCGTGGCGAAGCTGAAGCCCATCGACAGCAACGCGCCACCGACCAGCGATCCGAGAATGCCGCCGAGTCGTCCGAAGCCGAGCATCCAGCTCACGCCGGTGGCACGGGCGCGGGTCGGGTAGCAGCTCGGCGCGAGTGCGTTCAGGCCGGTTTGTGCGCCGCTCATGAAGAAGCCCGCACAGGTCACCAGAACCGGCAACAGGGTCGACTGCAGCGTGCCCATGCCCAAGGCGAAGATAAAGACGCCGCCAAGCAGATACGCGATGCCGATCACGGCATTGCGGTCGAGGCGGTCCATCGCGAAGCCCACCGCGATTGCGCCTACCGTGCCGCCCAACTGGAACAGACCGGTAATCGCCGCGGCGCGCTCGACGGGCAAGCCAGCGTCCTTGATCAGCGTCGGCAGCCAGCCGGTCAGCAGATAGATGATCAGCAGGCCCATGAAGTACGTCACCCACAGCATCAGCGTGCTGGCGGCGTAGCCGTCGGCGAACAGCATCCGGACCGGCGCCTTGGCCACGATCACCGGTTCCGGCGACGTGAAGCGCACGTCGTTGGCAAAACGGTGTCCACAGACACGGCCGAGCGTCGCGGCGATGCGTTCGACCGGCATCTTGCGAACCAGCATCAGACGCGCGGATTCGGGCAGCAGCCACAGCAGCAACGGAATGCTGACGATCGGCAGGATGCCGCCGAACATGAACACTGCGCGCCAGCCGAAGTGCGGAATCAGCGAAGCCGCGATGAAACCGCCCGCGCCCGAACCGAAGTTGAAGCCGGTGAACATGATCGTCAGCAGCAGCGAGCGGCTGCGCGACGGCACGTATTCGGACAGCAAGGTGGTGGAATTAGGCATGGCCGCGCCGAGACCGAGGCCGGTCAGGAAGCGCAGGATCACGAGTTGCAGCGGCGTTTCGGCGAATGCGCACAGCAAGCTGAACAGGCCGAAGCAAAACACCGACGCCATCAGCACTTTCTTGCGGCCGATGCGATCGGAGATCGGGCCCGCAGTCAGCGCGCCGATCGCGAGGCCGACCATCGCGGCGCTCATCACCGGGCCGAATGCGGCGCGGCTCACGTTCCAGTCGTGCATGATGACCGGGGCGACGAAGCCCATCACCGCCGTGTCGAGACCATCCATCATCACGATCACGAAGCACAGAAGCAGCACCAGCCATTGATATGCCGACACCTTGCGAGCGTCGATAAACGCCTTGATATCGACCGATTCCGCCAGTTGCATACGTGTCTCCAGAGAAAACAGTGTCCCGCCCGGGGTCTCTGTCGGACCCAGGTTCATTGGTATGAAAAGAAGAAGCCGCTAGAGAAACGGCGTAGCGACACGCCGTTCTTCACGCGTTAGCGCTTAAACCGCATCAGGTACCTTGCGCGTCTTCAGAAACGCTTCAAGCGTTTCACCGCGCATGCTGGCGTACATTCCGAGGTTGGTGATCTTCACCACGCGCGCGAATTTTTCCAGCACGAAGAAGCACACGCCGTACTGCACGAGACCGAGCCAGTCGGTGTTATCGACCAGCGTGCGCTCTTCCTCGGTCAGTTTGGCGAGGTCGTATGCAGCTTGACGTTCTTCGAGCCAGCGCGTGCGCGCAGGCGCTTCACGCATCATCCAGAAGAAGCGGTTCAGGCGCATCGCCTTCATGCTCTGACGGATATCGAACGGGTACGTGCCCGTCAATTCCTCGACGCCGATCAGTTGCGGATTCATGCCGACACCTCGTCTTCGTAGATCGTCACAGCCATCGCAGTGCTGGTTGCGAGGTAGTAGCTGCGGTGCAGTTCGCGAATCTTCGAACCAAGCGCGCCGCGCATTGCGAGCCACATGATCGTTTCGACGCTTTCCGCGCCACCGAGACGCACGTAATCGACGTGCTTCATCGCCGCGAGACGTTGCGGATCGTTCACGATCAGATCGAGAAACTCCATGTCCCAGTCGGTGTTGTTGAAGCCGCTGCGTTCGCCATGTACCTGATGCGACAGACCGCCGGTGCCCACCACCACCACGTCCAGATCCTGATCGAACGATTCGATCGCGCGGCGCATCGCCTGACCCAGCCGGTAGCAGCGGTTCGCGGTCGGCAGCGGATACTGCAACACGTTGACTTCCATCGGCACCAGCGCCATCGGCCAGCCGCCCTGATGCGGCAGCATCAGCGACAGCGGCGAATTACAGCCGTGATCGAGCGGACGGTCCTGGAACACGGTCAGGTCGAACTCGTCGTTGACCAGTTGTTCGGCGATATGAATCGCCAGATCCGGATGACCGGCGATGTCCGGCAGCGGACGCTTGCCCGCGCCTTCGTCGGCGAATTCGTGGTTGCCGGACACGCCGAGCGCGAACGTCGGATAGCAATCGAAAAAGAAGCTGTTGGCGTGATCGTTGTAGAACATCACCATCACATCGGGCTTACGCTCCGCCAGCCATTTGGCCACCGGTTCATATCCGGCAAACAGCGGCGCCCATGCGGGTTCGTTCTGTTTGCCCTTGTCGTATGCCATGCCAATCGTCGGTACATGCGACGTACCGATGCCGCCAATAATTCTTGCCATTTCGATCTCTTCCGTCACTTCATGCAGCGCGCACCTTGCGCACCGTTCGGATGGGTGGCTGCCAACTACGACACAGCGATCCCAACCTTCTTGGGATACAAAGATATAAAGTGCGAACCGTTCCAGACAGTGCGGGAAAACCCCATGGAAACGTATAAATATTGCCGGTAAAGCCCTGTAAGGTGCATTTCCGGACCGTCTTGCAACGCTGAAAGCCGCATGGCATCTGGCGCGTTTGGTATCCCGAGCGAGCAAAGTGCCCGAATATCGCAGCGTCGATGTAGAACTTGCCGATAAATAAAACAGATGCCACTGAAAACAAGTCGCAAGCCCGTGGAAACCGCGTGGTGCAAGCGTTGACGCGTCGCTATACTGGCAGCCATCGACCGATGCGGATAACCATGAACGAGACGACCCAGCAAGCGATTGTTCAGACGTTGCGGGAAAAGATTCTTTCCGGTGAACTCTCGCCCGGCCAGCGGCTCGTGGAAGCGCAACTCTCGCAGTGGCTCGGCGTGTCGCGCACGCCGCTGCGTTACGCGTTGAGTGTGCTGTCGTCGGAGGGGCTGCTCGATCGTTCCGGCGCGCGCGGTTACGTGGTGCGGCGTTTCAGCGTGCGCGACGTACTGAACGCGATCGACGTGCGCGGCGTGCTCGAAGGTCTCGCGGCGCGCTCGGTTGCGGAAGATGGCGTCGGTGTCGAACTGGCTGCCGCGCTGCAGTCCTGTCTGCGCGAAGGCGACGAAATTTTCGGCAACGGTCATCTGAAAGAAGGCGACGACGTCCGCTACGCGGACATGAATGGCCGCTTCCATGCGCTGATCGTCGATGCGGCGCGCAACGCGGCCATCAGTGCGGCATTAAGCCTGAACGACAAGATTCCGTTCGTATCGCCATTTACGATCGCCTTCGACGAAGCTGCGCGCGAGCGCCAGTTTCTGATGCTGTCGTACGCGCACCGGCAACATCACGCGATCGCCGATGCATTGCTCAAAGGCGAAGGCGCGCGCGTCGAAGCATTGATGAAAGAGCACACGCATATTTCGAAGGAAAGTCTGAATCTGTCGCTGCCGGCGCTGCATCTGATCGCGGGCGCGGCGTGAACGGACATGTGCGTGTGCGTGTGTTCATACGCTTATTCATGCATTTCCGCATGCATACGTTGATGCCATTTTTCGCCTCTATTTCGCTTCGTCAAACCTGGCCGTCCCATCCGTGAGTAGCAAAGAACTTCTGAATCTGGCGCAATTACGCGCGTTTCGTCTGGTCGCCGATACCGGCAGCGCCACGCGCGCGGCAGCCGCGCTATTTCGCGCGCAATCGGCGGTGACGCGTTCGGTGCAGGAACTCGAATCGGCGCTGGGCGAACCGCTGTTCGATCGCAAACCGTCGGGGATGTTGCCCACGCCCGTCGGTCGCGCGGTGTTGCAACGTTGCGACCGGATCTTTGCGGAACTCGAAGAACTCGCGCAGTGGTGTTCGGCGCGGCAAACGCGACGACGCCCGGCCGTGGAAGGCGCATTACCTGCGTATCTGCTCAATACCCGCCGGCTGCAACTATTCATCGCACTGGCGCGACACCGGCATATGCCGAGTGCGGCCAAGACCTTCGGCATCAGCCAGCCTGCGGTGAGTACCGCGATTCGCGTGCTCGAAAGCGGCTCCGGCCTAAGCCTGTTTCACCGCAGTCCGCGCGGCATTCTGCTGACCGCCGAAGGCGAGACGTTTCTGCTTCACGTGCGGCGTGCGCTCAACGAATTGCGCCACGTCCCCGACGATATCGCCGCATTGCACGGCAGCATTCAGGGCGCGGTCACGGTCGGCGCATTGCCGCTTGGCCGCACGCTGATCCTGCCGAAAGCCATCGCGCGAATGACGGCGCAAAACCCGGGCGTGCGCGTGGTGACGGACGAAAGCGCTTATGAAGCGCTGGTGGCGGGTTTGCGCGCGGGCGATATCGATTTTATTCTCGGTGCACTGCGCGACAACGATGCGACGAGCGGACTCAAGAACGAGCGCCTGATGTCGGAAGATATGGTCGTGCTGGTGCGCCACGATCATCCGCTGACGCGGGTTCGAGAGTTGAGCATCATGGATCTACGCGATGCACAATGGATCTTGCCGCGCAGCAATGCACCGGCACGCGGCCTGTTCGAAACGCAGTTCAAGCGGATCAAGGTCAAGCCGCCGCTGCCCACGGTCGAAACCGCCGATCTCGCGGTGATTCGCGGCCTGCTATTGAATACCGACATGGTCGCGGCACTGTCCGCACAGCAGTTGCACTACGAATGCCAGTCGGGCCAACTCGCGGTACTCGACGTGAAATTGCACAATACGCGGCGCGATATCGGCTTGACGGTGCGGGCGGCTGGCACGCCTTCGCCCGCGGCGCGCGCGTTGATCGATGCGATCCGTTTATCGGTTGTCGATGTAACGCGGACGGTGAGCACGGTCGAGAGTTGAATCTACGTTGCCTGCACAACTATCGCGGGCATGTCGCACTCAAACGCACCATCACAGAGGAAAGCCGATGAATCAGCCACAGTGGACCGACATAGACGCCTATCTGAACAGCAAGCTACTGGCCGACGACGCTACGCTCGATGCCGCATTGACCGACAGCGAAGCAGCCTGCCTGCCGTCGATCGGCGTTGCGCCGAATCAGGGAAAAATGCTGAACCTGATGGCGCAGATGAACGGCGCGCGCCGGATTCTCGAAGTGGGCACTTTGGGCGGATACAGCACGATCTGGCTCGCACGCGCGTTGCCTGAAGATGGCCGCCTGATTTCACTCGAACTCAATCCCGACTATGCGGCCGTCGCGCGGCGCAATCTCGAACGTGCGGACGTGTCGAATCGGGTGTCGGTGGTGGTCGGTCCGGCGAAACAGAGTCTCGAAACGCTGCTGGCCGACAAGGTCGAACCGTTCGATATGGTCTTTCTCGACGCCGACAAGAAAAGCTATCCGGACTATCTGCGGTTGTCGCTTGCGTTGTGCCGGCCAGGCAGCGTGATTATCAGCGACAACGTGATTCGCCGTGGCCGCATCGCCGATCGCTCCGGCACCGATCCTGACGTCGTCGGTCTTCACACGTTCTTCGACATGCTCGGCACGAATCCGCGCCTGCAATCGACCGCTGTACAAACGGTCGGCGCAAAAGGCTGGGACGGCTTTTCGATAACGCGGGTCTCGGCATAGGCGTGGCTTTGCGAGTGCGCGTTAAGCGGGTGCCTTTCAATCTGCCAAGACGCGGCAAGCGAACGTAACGCGCCGACACAGCGGCATCCGGCAAGTTCGTTATATTCGTGGATAGTTGGCACTCCCGCGATCACTTAGGGCAACGCGCTTCTCCACGAAAAATGCAGACACACTCTCTACGCACGCTGCTCGCAACCACGGCTATTTTCTGCGCGTGTCAAAGCGCCTTTGCGGGCCACGACAATAGCGCCGCAGCGAGCGCTTGCGCATCGCTCGACACGCTATCCGTTCCCGCCGAAGCAATCGGCCTGCCGACCGGCGGTGCATCGATAACATCGGCGCAATGGATGCGCGCCGACGCCAAATCGAATGACGACGGTGAATTTTGCAAGGTACTCGGCGCGATTCATCCGGTCGACCGGAGCGCACCCGATATCAACTTCGAAGTCAATCTGCCGACGAACTGGAATCACAAGGCATTGCAGCTTGGCGGCTTCGGACTGGACGGTATGATCGTCAGCGGCTTGCATGGCTACATGGGCGCGTCGCGCGACTTGCCGACACCGCTCACGCAAGGCTATGTCACCTACGGTAGCGATTCCGGCCATCAAAGCAAAGGGCCCGGACTCGGCGATGCATCGTGGGCCGCCAATAGCGAAGCATTTCACAACTTCGGCGGCGACCAGATCAAGAAGACGCATGACGTCGCGATTGCGCTGATGCAAAAGCGCTACGGCGCCAGGCCCGCGCACTCGTATTTCCTTGGCGGCTCGCAAGGCGGCCATGAAGGCTTCATCGCCGTTCAACGTTTTCCGCAAGACTACGACGGTGTCGTGTCGCAATTCCCCGCTTACGATCCGGCGATGATTCACCTCGGCGCAAATGCGTTGTCGAAAGCGATCTATGCGAATTCGGGCGCAGGATGGATCAGTCCCGCCAAAACGAAAACACTCGTCAATGCGGTCTATCAGGCATGCGATGCGCTGGACGGGGTGAAGGACGGCATCATCAGCAACGTGGCGGCCTGCGAAAAAGCCTTCACGATCGACACGCTCAAATCGACACTGCGTTGCCCCGGCGGCGTGGATACGGGTAATAGCTGCTTGTCCGATGCGCAGATTACGACAGTGCGCAAACTCAATTCGCCGTTCAAGCTGAACTTCGCATTGGCCGATGGACAGACGACGTATCCGCGCTGGCCGATCCTCGAAGGCGCTACCTTCGACTTCAATAATTTCGGCCGCAGTGCAACGCCTTCGCATCCGCCGCGCTTTGGCGACGCGTTCCAGTATCAGATTTCCGATACGACGGTGCGCTACATTTTCACGGGCGATCTTAAGCTCGATTCGATCGACACGTTCACGCCGGATGCGTATCAGTCGCAAATCGTTGCCGCTTCAACGGTATTGAATACGTCGAGTGCGGATATTTCGGCGTTCAAAGCGCGTGGCGGAAAACTGTTGATGATGCACGGCACGGTCGACGATTCGATCACGCCGTACAACACGATCAACTACTACGACCGGCTGGTCACGCAATTCGGACAGCACTCGCTCGATGAATTCGTGCGTTTCTATCTGGTGCCCGGCATGGGTCATGGTAGCGGTGTGTTCTCGCTGCAATGGGATCCGCTTGGCGCACTCGATGCATGGGTAACAGAAAGCAAAGCACCCGAAACGCTGATCGGCACAGACGGTAATCGCGGTGCGAACAGAAGCCGCCCGCTGTGCGTCTATCCCGCATGGCCGCGTTATAACGGCACGGGCGACGTCAATGCGGCATCGAGCTTTAACTGCACGAAGTCCTGATGCACGCAGCGTCATCCGTCCGATACGGATGACGCTGCGATTCTTAGTGTGAAGCCGGAATCAGATACGGCGTGCCGTCGACATCGTCACGGACCACGCGCACGGGAAGTCCGAAGCATTGCTCGATTACGGCTTCATTGACGACTTGATGCGGGGCGCCTTCCGCAATCAATCGTCCGTCGGACAGAAAAATCATTCGGTCCGCATAGCGCGCGGCAAGATTGCAGTCATGCGCGATCGCCAATGCGCCAATGCCCCATGTCCGCGTCAACGCCTTCACAGTCGAAAAGAGCTTGTGCTGATGCACGAGATCGAGCGCGGCCGTCGGTTCGTCGAGCAACAGAAAACGTCGCGCCTTGTCGAAGCTATCAGCGTCAGGCGGCAGCCAGAGTTGCGCCAGCGTTCTGGCGAACTGCGCGCGCGCCAGTTCGCCACCGGACAAAGTCGTCACGTCACGCGTTTTAAGGTGCGCCACACCGGCCAGACCCAGTACTTCGTCGATGACGATGTCAGGACCCGAGCGACGGCTGGCGCGTGACAGATGCGGATAGCGTCCTATCGAAACCAGTTCTTCGACGCGAATCGGAAAGGTATTCTGAAACGATTGCGACAGTACCGCGCGCGTGCGCGCGAGCCGGTCCGCCGGAATCGATGTAATGGGTTCGTCGTTTAGCAGCGTCGTGCCGCTATAGCCGGACAGTTTGCGGATCGACGGCATACTGAAATCGCCGGCCAGCGCTTTGAGCAAAGTACTTTTACCCGCACCGTTGCGTCCAAGCACGACAGTGAATTCGCCCGGCCGAACCGCTAGCGAAACGTGATCGATAACGGAACGATCGCCGTATCTCACGCAGACATCCTTGACTTCGAGCATTCGCGCCCTCTCGACTATTTTGCGTTGGTATGAGTCGTCACGCGTTCTTAGACACCGAGACGTTCGCGATTGCGAAGAATCAACGCGAGGAAGAACGGGCCGCCGATCAATGCCGTCAGAATGCCGAGCGGAATCTCCGCCGGTGCGGCAATGGTGCGCGCGGCGAGATCGGACAATACCGTCAGGGTGGCGCCGAACAGCATCGATCCAGGCAACACCCAACGTTGATCGGAACCGCACACGAGCCGCACGCAATGCGGCGCGACAAGTCCAATAAAGCCGATCTGCCCGGTGCATGAAACGATTGCGCCTACACTCAGTGCCGCCGCGATCAATACCGCGTGCTTCACGCGATGCACCGGCACGCCGAGGTGATGCGCCTCCATTTCACCGAGTTGCATCACGTTGAGCGCACGACTGCTTCTACCGATCAGCACGACGCCAACGGCGACGACCGGCAGCAGCAGAAGTATGGTGTGCCACTGCACGCCCGCGAGACTGCCCAGACTCCAGAACGTCAGCGAACGCAATTGCGAATCCGATGCGACGTAAGTCATCACGCCGATCATCGCCCCGGCCAGTGCGTTCAATGCAATGCCCGATAACAGCAGCACCGGCAGCACGAGTCGCCCGCGACTGGCTGAAAGCCGGTACACGAGCGCGGTAACCGCCAGTGCGCCCCCGAATGCCGCTACTGCGGTGACGCTGTCACCGGCCAGTCCGTAGTGCGACAACAGCCACGGACCGCAGACGATAGCTAGCGACGCGCCGAGTGCCGCACCGCTGGAAATGCCGATCAAGCCAGGGTCGGCCAGCGGGTTTCGCATCAGTGCCTGCAACGCACTCCCCGCTGCGCCGAAGCCACCGCCGACGATCAATGCCAGCACGACACGCGGTAGACGGATCGACAGCAACACGGCGCGAGCCTGTTCGAGTGCGTTGCTATCGACGCCGGGTACCGGCGTCGCCCACACGTTCAACGCCGCCATGAGTTGCGCAAGCGATATCCGGTATGCACCGAAGCACACCGCTGCGAGACTCGACGCGCAAAGCAGCGCGGCGAGTGCAATCATCACGACGACCGGATTACGCGCCCCGCCCGACTTCGGGATCGCGCGTGTGTCGCGCGATCTGGCGGTGGCTTGCGGCGCGGTTTCGGGAATCGATATCTTCTCGGTACTCATGGCTCTTTCCTTGCTCGCTCGCAGTTATGCCGCAACGAGTTGACGGTTCAACGCAGTCACCGCTGCGGGCAAACGCGGACCGAAGCCGAGCAACAGCAACGTGTCGAGCGAAACGAGGCGCGCATGCTTGCCCGCAGGCGTCGATGCGAAACCGGGCGCGCGCAGGATTGCCGCCGCACCGCCCGATACCGCAAGCGTGTCATCCGTGGTCATCACGACATCCGGTGCCGCCGTAATCAACGCTTCCGGCGACAAGGTGCGATACCCGCCAAAGCCCTGAATTGCATTGGTCGCGCCGGCATACGCGATCATCGCGTCGGCGGCGGTGTGTTGTCCTGCGACCATCGGCTGACTGCCCGACGGATTCAGCAGAAACAGCACGCGCAGCGGTTGCGCGCGACTGGCGAGCGACGATGCGGCGACGTCTTTCATCGCCTGTTGCCAGTCGGCATCGACCCGTTTGCGCAGGCTCGCGCCTGCATCGACCGCACCGAGTTCGCGCGCAATGCCGTCGATCTTTTGCCGCAACGAATCCACATCGTGCTTCTCGGAGAACGACACGACCTCGACACCGGTCTGCGCGATCTGCTGCATCACGCCGGGCGGCCCTGCTTCGGCGGAAGCGAGGATCAGGTCCGGTCGCATCGACAACACGCCTTCTGCCGACAGCGTGCGCTGATAGCCGACCTTCGGCAGCTTTTGCGCGGCGATCGGGTAAGTGCATGACGTGTCGGTTGCGACGAGCGTTGCGCTTTTGTCGAGCGCGAACACGATCTCGGCCAGCGCCCCGCCAATCGCGATCACGCGACGCGGCGCCCCGCCGTTGGTTGTCGTCAGCGCGTGTGCCGCGCGCGAATTGAGCCCGGCGACGCCCAGTGCAAGCGCTGCGCCGCCCGCAATCACTCTTCGCCGTCCAGCGTCGAAACCGCGCGTTTTCATGCTGTCACCTCGTTGGAATCCGCCGAAACCGGTGCGAGCGTCGCAACCACTTCGCGCCAGCCTTCGAGTTCCGGCGAACCCGGTTTGCGCGCGCCGAACAGCAACGCGATGCTTTCGCCCTTGCTGTCGAACAGTTCGAGCGAGGTGACGATGCCGTCGCTGGTCGGCTTGCGAACCACCCATGCGCTGTCGATCAGATCGGCACGCAAATGCAGGTTAAAAGCGGCGTCGAGCACGTTGAGCCATGGGCCCATCGTCTGGATATTCTTCACCGGGCCGGTATGAATCTGGATCATCCCCTGATTGCCGACGAACACCATGATCGACAATCCGCTTTGCGCGGCCTGCTCCAGCACCGATTGAATGGCGATGTTATCGACGCGCTGTGCATAGCGCGTTTCTGCAAGACGCAATGCCTGCGTCCGCGTTAGCTTGAACTTGCGCAACAGACCGAAGAACTGATGCGTGTCGGTCATTGCGTCCCACGCGGCACGGAACGCAGGCACGTCGATCTGCTCGTCGGGTGTGACCGGCGGCGCTTCGGCGGCGGGCGAGACGCTCAAGCCGGCGACCTGTTCAGGATGCGCCCAGCGTTTGACGAAAGCGTCGTACGCTTCGTGATTGCTGTGTTCGCGCAGATAGACTTTGTGCGTCGCGAGACCTTGTGCGTCGAAGAATTGCAGGCTCTTCAGCGTGCCGCGCGGCGTGTCGTCCTGAACGGCAAAACCGGACGCCCACTTGCTGTAGAAAATCCGCAGATCGATTGCACTGCCCAGTGCGATACCCGTCGGACCTTCATGACTCATCTTCTCGAACACCCCGTCTTTCTCGTGAACGGCCGCGTCGTTACGCGTCAGCGCCATCACGGAACCAAGCGTCGGCATTTCTTCGAACATCTCGGTAAAGCGCGTATCGAGTCGCACCACGTTTTCGCCGACGAAAGCCGCGATCGCTTCGCCTTCGCTGACGCCCAACGCGATTGCCGCTTCGCGATTGCGAAGTTTCTGGTCGGCCTTGATCTGTTTGAAATCGACGCGCAGTTGCGCGATCGAGTCAGGCTGGTTCGTATATGTGTTCATAACGGTTTTCATTGGTATCGGAGTCGTCAGTTCGAAATGGGGGATGTGCCAGGCACGCGCGACGCAACGCGCGGTTACGCGATGCGCCGATAGCGTGTCTGACACTTGAAACACGTCGTTTAGAAGTCGACCTTCATTCCGACGTTGAAGTTGCGGCCCGGTGCGGTCAGTGCAGAAATCTTCGCGTAACCGTCGCTGTCGGCGAGACCGCGAACGTCGTTCCACACCCAGTACTTGCGATCGAACAGGTTGTTGATGCCTGCGGTGACGCTGACGTGCTTGTTGATCTTGTAGCCTGCATGCAGGTCGAAGATCGTGTACGACGCGGTCGAGTAGTACGACGCGCTCGACATCTGGTCCTTGTCCTTACGCGAGTTGTACGTGACATCGACGCCTGCGAACCAGCGCTCGCCGCCCGTGTACTTGATACCCAGTACGACGGCAAGCGGCGGCACGGTATCGAGACCCGTCGTCGTGCCGTCGTTGCTTTCCGTGCCCTTGATATACGCAAAGCCGCCCTTCACTTCGATTGCGTCGTTGACGACCCAATCCGCCTTGCCTTCGAAGCCGTGAATCGACGCCTTCGCGTAGTTCACGTATTGCACGGTGTACGGATTCGACGCCGACGTCAGGCTGCCGCCCACGACTTTCGTGTCGATGAAGTTGTTATAACGTCCTGCAAATGCGGCGGCGCTATAGTTCAAGATACCGGCGCCGGTGCCCAGTTTGCCGCGCATACCGGCCTCAACCGAATTGCTGGTTTCCGGCTTGAGGTTCGGATTGCCGATCTGCTGGTAATACAGGCCGTAAGAGCCGACCGGGTTGTAGTAGCTGTTGACCTGATAGGCGCTCGGTGCACGGAAACCGTGCGCGTATTGCACATACGGCACCAGCGCCGGCGTGATTTCATACAACACGGCGAGGCGCGGCGACACGGCGCTGCCGTCGGATGCCGTGGTGGCCGAGGTCGAGCTTGCGCTGGCGGCCGAGTACGTCGCATCCGGATGCGGCGTCATCTTGTAGTAATCGAAGCGCACGCCCGGCACGATGCTCAGCTTGTTCCAGCGAATATCGTCTTGCAGGAAGGCGCCGAGGTTCGTTTGAGTCGTATCCGGGAACGCTTCCGGATAGCCGTCCGTCGCCGTCGACCATTCCGATCCCGCCGAACTGTTCGTGCTGTAGTGCGACACGCTCGCATCGAAACCGTAGGTCAGACGATGCGACAGAAAACCGGTCTTGAACGCGCTTTCCGCAACGACGCTGCCGCCGACAATGTTGTCGCCGTAGTGGTTGATACGGCTGCGGCTCGCCGTGGCGCCGGCCGTGTTGGTGCCGTCGATTTCAAGCGTCTGACGCGTAGCCGCATTGCGGTAGTACATCGACGCCTTCAACTGCTGCATGTACGGATTGGTTTCGTCGTGGTGATCGTATTCGAGCTTCACGCGATTGCTCGTCACCTGATTCACCGTCGTGTAGCCGTCAGCGGTGTAGCCGCTCCACGTGTAGGCGCCGTTCAGTTGCGACAGACCTTCGCTGGTGTTGGCGTTGTTCAGCGTTTCAGCCGTCAGCTTCAACTCGTCGTTGCGCGACAGCTTGAACACCAGCTTGCCCAATGCGCTGCGATTGTTGTACGTCAGCGGGTCCGGCGTCGAACGGTTTGCGCCGAGCACATTGCTGTCGCCCTTGTTGTCGGTCTCGTGACCGTGACGGCCGCTCAGCATCACCATGCCTTGAACGGCATCGTTGCCGAACGCGGCAGTGGCGGTCGAACCCCAGCTGCGATCGGTCGAGTCGTATCCGGATTTCAGCGAGAAATACGTGTTCTTGTGATAGATCGACAGAAGGTCCGACGGATCTTTCGTGACGAAGTTGACTGCGCCCGTCAGACCGTCGCTGCCGTATAGCGCCGAGGTCGGTCCGCGCAGAATTTCGATGCGCTCGTAAAGGTCCGTGTTCAGAAAGTCTGCACGACCGGCCGAGCCGGAGCCGAATGCGTACGACTGCGGCAACGGAATGCCATCTTCGAGCAGCAGCACCTGGTTGCCTTCGAGACCGCGAATGTTGATGCCTTCATTGCCCGCGCGACCCGATGCGCCGGTAATCCCCGCCGGTCGATATGCCTGGCGGCGCACTTCGACGCCGGGTTCGTATTTCAACGCATCCTTGACGTCTTTCGCGTTGTCGTCGTCGATGTCATCGCTGGTGAT
The DNA here is from genome assembly GCF_028283785.1 of Paraburkholderia sp. Classification (GTDB taxonomy): domain Bacteria; phylum Pseudomonadota; class Gammaproteobacteria; order Burkholderiales; family Burkholderiaceae; genus Paraburkholderia. Next base: position 418,694 of record NZ_JAPWKB010000013.1, read on the forward strand.
CACCGAGACCGTTGCGGCCGTGTGGCTCAAGTCGGTTTTGCCGACGCGGTTCGCGGTCACGCTGATCGCCTTCAACTCGCGGTCGGCCTGGGCGGCGCTCGGCGCGGTAACAGCGGGTGCGCTTGCGGCAACGGGCGCGTCGGCCTGAGCTTGCGCGAGCGTCTGGGCTTGGGCCTGAACCTGCACCTCTGCGGCATAGGCGCCGCCGTTTTGCGCGATACACATGTCAGCCAGCAGCGCAGGCACGACAAGCTTGAAAAAACATCTGTTGATGTACATTTATTCTTCCCCGATCCTGGTGTCATCCGCCCTTCGCACATCGCGGCAAGGCAAAACGGAACGGCATCGTACCACCGGAATGAGAATCGTTCCTATTCGCGTTTAATACGTTAGATTACAATTTGTTTCGTTTTGCTTTCGATTTGATTCGTAGAAATCGGTCAGATTGACTGCAAGATGACGCGTAAATGCACGCTTTTGCACCGATCGCGCTGCGATCCGTCCCCGAGACGATGCCGGCGCATGACGGCAAAAGCCGCTGGATCATCCGGTTATTTGCCGGTCTGAAACGCGGCCGCAAACGCGAAAAAGCGGCGCACGCGCCGCTTTTTGCGTCCAACTCGACCGACGCGGAACGGCACATTGCCGTCCGCGCGAAATGCCTTTTAGAACGACGTTCCAATCTGGAACTGGAACTTCTGATACTTGTCCGTGCTGTGTTTGACGACCGGGAAACCGAGTGACAACTTCAACGGCCCGATCGGCGAAATCCATTCGAGGCCCGCGCCATAGCTGTAGCGCAAGCCGTTCGCGCCGACGCTGTTGCCTTCATCGCCCCACACGTTGCCGCCGTCGAGGAACGTGAAGATGCGCAGCGTGCGATCCCATCCGCTACCCGGCAACGGGAACGTCATTTCGATGTTGCCCACGACCATCTTCGAGCCACCGATCGGATCGCCGGTGGTCGCATCGCGCGGTCCGAGCGAACTCGATTCATAGCCGCGCACCGAGCCGATACCGCCCGCATAGTAGTTCTTGAAGATCGGATATGCATCGCCGCCGATCCCATGTCCGTAGCCACCTTGCAGGTTAAAGCCAAGAATAAAGCCGCGCGCGAACGAGTAGTAATACTGCGCCTGCATGTCGCCTTTGTAGTACTCGGTATTGCCAGCGGGCGTGCCAATTTCCGCATTGGTCTGCAAGAAATACCCGCGACTCGGCACGAGCGCGCTGTCGCGATTGTCGCGCGACCATGCGGCGGTCAACGGCACGTTGTTCACGACGTTGCCGAATTCCTTTACGTAATCCTTGTAGCTTTGCGGCGTATCGGAGTCGGTGTGAATGCGGTTCTGTTCGATGCCGACACCGAAGTACACCATGTCCGACTCTGAAAACGGAATGCCGAATTTCATATCGGCGCCAACCGTGACGATCTTGAAGCTGGTGTCCGTGTAGTCGTAAAGCGGATACGTCGTGCGGTAATACGCATCGGTGATGCGCTTGATGCCGTCCACCGTGAAGTACGGATCGACCTGCGTGACCGTCAGCGTACGGTACGTCTTCGCCGTATTCACATTCACCGAGAGACTCGTGCCGGAGCCGAACACGTTGTCTTGCGACACGCCGGCTGAAAGCACGACCTTGTCGGTGGACGAAAAACCCGCGCCGAGCGTAATGGCGCCCGTCGGCTTTTCCGTGACCTTGACGTTGACATCGACCTGGTCGGGTGTGCCTTCTACGGCCGCTGTCGTGACATCGACATCGGTGAAGTAGCCAAGGCGATTGACGCGATCTTTAGACAGCGACAACCGGTTCGAATCGAACCACGCGCCTTCCAGCTGGCGCATTTCACGGCGCACCACTTCGTCGCGTGTGCGCGTATTGCCTTCGACATTGATACGCCGCACGTAGACGCGACGACCCGGATCGACCTGCAAGGCCAGATCGACCGTGTGATGTTCCTGATCGATCTTCGGCAATGCATTGACCGTTGCGAATGCATAACCATATTCGCCGAGCTTGTCGACGACTGCCTTGGTCGCCGCTTGCAGTTTCTCGGCGGAGAAACGATCGCCCGCCTTGATCTTGACGAGCTTGCTCAGTTCGGCTTCGCGGTCCAGCAGATTACCCGCCAGTTTCAGGCTCGAAATCGTGTACGGCAGACCTTCATGCACCGACAGCGTCAGGTACATGTCCTTCTTGTCCGGCGAAATCGACACTTGCGTCGATTCGATATTGAACTCGAGATAGCCGTGATTCAGGTAGTACGAGCGGACATTTTCGAGGTCGCCCGTCAGCTTGTCTTTCGCGTACAGATCGTTCTTCGTGTACCACGAGAACCAGTTCGGCGTGGACAACTGCATCTCATCGCGCAACGTGTCGGTGCTGTACACCTTGTTGCCGATAAAGTTGATCTGGCGAATCTTCGCGCTCGGACCTTCGGCCACGGAAAACAGTACCGACACGCGGTTGCGGTCGATAGGCGTAATCGTCGTCGTGACTTCAGCGGCGTAGTAACCCCGCGTCAGATATTGACGCTTGAGTTCCTGCTCGGCCTTATCGACGAGTGCCTTGTCGTAATAGCGGCCTTGCGACAGTCCAACCGCGCGCAGTGCTTTAGTAAGATTTTCTTTATCGAACTCGTGAATACCGGCGAAGTCGATGCCGCCAATAGCAGGACGTTCGAGTATCTTGACGATGACGACACTGCCTTCCGTCGCCATCTGCACATCGTTGAAGAAGCCCGTTGCATACAGCGTGCGAATCGCGTCCGAAGCCTTGTCGTCGCTAAAGGTATCGCCCTTCTTCAACGGCAGATACGCGAACAGCGTGCCTGCTTCGACACGCTGCAATCCTTCCGCGCGAATGTCCGTGATGACGAATGGCTCGGTAGCGTACGCCGACCCGGCGAATAGCGTGATCCCGGTAACTGCAAGCGTGCCGGTGAGGCAATGACGTAACGTTCTATGGTTCATACCGGATCAGTAGACAAGGCCCGCCAGGCGCGCGGGCTCAAAAGGAATCAGACCTTAGTGCAGACAGGGATTCGCAGCGATCCCGCGCTTGGCGAGATCGGCGGCATTGATGAGAAGCGACCCCATCTCGCGGGCTTGCGCCTCGCTAAGCCGGAACGACAACTCGGCGCCGCCGGGAATGCGAAAGCTAAGAACCGTTTGCGACGCGTCTTGCGCCTGAATGCCGAGTTCCCATCCTTCACATGGCATTGCGACCTTGCCGTGCGTGTCTCTTTGACGAATGCGCTCCGAGCGACCGATTGCGTGCGCAATCGCCGCAAGCAATCCCTGCATCACCGAGCAATGCAGTGCGATCTGCTTGCTATGGTTGCTGTTGACCAGCAGATACTGACCATCCGGTGTCAGTTCGAAATCACGTAGCGAATGAACGACAACGCCTCGTTGCAATGCCATATCCGGATCGCTCGAAAAAGAAAGAGGCTGGAGTATAGGCAGCAGTCGCGCGACCCGGCGTTACGCGATGATTTCTGATCCTTAGCGACGCGAGATTACGAAAAATAAGGCGGTAACCGCGAGGAAATATAACCGCTTAAGAATCGGTAAAGGAGTGGTAACGCACGGGTTACAAGTCGGCTAAAGCCGCGTCGGCAAGGCACGCAACAGATTTTCGACCACGCTCACAAGCGTCCGTCTCAAGGGAGATTTGGTAAGCGCAAACGAAAACGCGACTCAAACGTGTGCGCCATGCACCCGCTTGAGTCGCGTGATTTGCTAAGAGTCGGAAAGATCGTCCGGCTGGTCGCTAAGGGTTTCGATCCCGCCATCCATCGCGCACGGTCCGAAACATCGCGTTGACCAGGTCCTCGACATAGTCGTCCACGGTCCGCTCGAATTCGTCGGTGCCCGCTTCGCAATCGGACGGGTTCAGCTTGCCCTGCGCCTTGCGGATCGCGGCCACGCTGTGTTGCAGCGCGATCGCTTCGTCCCGCATTGCGCGGCGGCTTCGTTCGTCGTCATCGCCAGTCATGGTTGCCATCTGTCAGCCTAGCCGTTGCCTTGGTCCTTCATCACACCGCGCGACAAGCGTCAGTGCGCCTGCGACGTATCCGCAACCCGCGTGGGTTTTGGCGCGAACCACACAGCCAGCGCGGCGAACACGAAACAGCATCCCGCTATCGTGAACAACTGATTGGTCGCCAGCATGACAGCCTGCGATTGAACGATCGTGCTGATCTGCCCTTGCGCCTGCGCCGCACTAAGCCCCGAATGCGTCAAGGTGTTCGCGTAGTGCCCGGCCTGATCGACCAGACCCGCCAGTTCCGCGCGGTCGTACTTGGTCTTGTCTTCCCACGACGTATTGACGAGCGAGGTTGCAATCGCCCCGCCAAAGGTCCGGCAAAAGCTCATCAGACCCGCCGCCGACGCCGTTTCCGCCTCATCGACGCTGGCGAGCGCGAGGCCCGTCAGCGGCACGAAGAAGAACGGCAGCCCAAGACCTTGCAACAGCAACGGAAACGCGACTTGCCAGAACGTCATGTCGGTATTCGCGTGAGTGCGCAGCAACGTGATCGCGCCGAGCCACATCACGCCCGCGAACACCAGCCAGCGGCCATCGAATTTCGACGCCATTTTCGCCGCGAGCGGCGCGACCATCACCGCGAGGATGCCGGTCATCGCGGTCGCGCAGCCGGCCCAGGTCGCGGTGTAGTCCATGTAGTTCTGCAACCACAACGGCGTCAGCACGGTTGCACCGAAAAACGCGCCGAACGCCAGCGTGATCGTCACGACGCTCGCGCTGAAACCGCGATGCCGGAACACGCGCAGATCCACGACCGGATGACGGTCGGTCAATTCCCAGATCAGGAACGACGCGAAACCGATCGCCGCAATCACGGCCAGCACCCAGATCATCGGCGACGCGAACCAGTCCTGGTCCTTGCCTTCGTCGAGCAGAATCTGCAACGCCGCCACCCACACGACCAGCAACGCGAGTCCGACCGTATCGATCGGCACCCGCATCAGCTTCGTTTCGTAGCGCTTGAGCAAACGCCAGCCGAGGTATCCGCAGATCAGTGCAACCGGCACGTTGATATAGAAGATGTACGCCCAATGCATCCGGTCGCAGATCACGCCGCCGAGAATCGGACCCATCACCGGCGCGATCAGCGTGGTCATACTCCACATGCCGATCGCGGCGGCCGCCTTCTCTTTTGGAAAAATTCGCAGCAGCAGCGTTTGCGACAGCGGCATCAGCGGACCACCCGCCAGCCCTTGAAACACACGGAACAGCACCAGCATGCCGAGCGAACTCGCCATCCCGCATAGCGCCGAACACAGGCCGAACAGGATCAGCGACGTGATGAACACGCGCACCGTGCCGAACCGGCTGGCCAGCCAACCGGTCAGCGGCACGGTGATCGCTTCGGCCACCGCGTACGACGTGATCACGTACGTGCCCTGACTCGACGATGCGCCGAGCGCCCCGGCGATGGTCGGCACCGACACGTTCGCGATGGTCGTATCGAGCACCGCGACGAAATTGGCGGCAGCCAGCAAAAGCGCCGCGCCGACCAGCATGCCGCCGCTCAACGGCGGCAACGGAATATCGGGCATCCGGCCGGCTTGCGCCGGTCGCACCGCTTGACTCGATGACATGATCGGCGCGGCCTCAGTGTGCGGATGCGGCGTCGTCGCCACGGGTGTCGATGGTCGCTTCCATCGACAGCCCGACGCCGATCGGATGCGCGCGCAAGTCGGCCGGATCGATCGCGACGCGCACCGGCAGACGTTGCACGACCTTGATCCAGTTGCCCGTCGCGTTTTGCGCGGGAATCATCGCGAACGCCGAACCTGCACCGCCCGCGAGCCCTTCCACCTTACCGCGATACACGACCTTGCTGCCGTAAAGATCGGAGGTCAGTTCGACCGCTTGACCGACCCGCACGTTGTCGAGTTGCACTTCCTTGAAGTTCGCATCGACGTGCACCGAATCGACCGGCACCACCGACAGCAACGACGCGCCCGGTTCGACGCGCTGTCCGACCTGCACCTGGCGCTTCGCCACCACGCCGTCCACCGGCGCGCGCAACACCGTGCGTTGCAGATCGACGCGCGCCTGATCCCGCTTCGCCCGTGCAAGCAGCACTTCGGGATTGGTATCGACCGTCGTGTCGGCGATCAGCACCTTGTTCGCATCGAGCGAGCCAATTGCGGCCGCACGGCTCGCTTTCGCCTGCAATGCCGACGCGCGCGCCGCTTCGAGCGCAGCCTTCGCGCTCGCGAACGTGGTCTGCGCGTTGCTCACTTCTTCGCCCGACACCGAACCGGAATGCGCGAGTGCCTCGCGGCGTTTCAGATCGATCGACGCACGATCGAAGTCGGCTTGTGCGGATGCAATCTGCGCGGCCATCCGCATTTCGTCGGCGGCACGCGCATCGACCTGCGCGCTGAGTCCAGCGTCGTTCGCCAGATAGCCGCGCACCTTGCGCTCGGCGCTGCCGACTTCCGCTTCCGCCTGTGCAAGCGCGAGTTTCGCGTCGGTGTCGTCGATCACGACCAGCACGTCGCCTTTGCGGACATGCTGCGTATCGACCGCTTCGACCTTCTGCACGATGCCGCTGACCGACGGCGTGATCGACGCGATTTCGGCTGCGGTGTAAGCGTTATCGGTCGATACATAGCGCGACCCGATGAAATGCCAGTAGCTCGCATACGCCAGCCCTGCGATCACGACGACGCCGCCCAGCAGCGCGAACAGTTTCTTGCGTTTCGACGACGGCGCGGCGTCGCTATCGACCGGATGCGCGGGAGCGATCGATCCATCGACCGTGGTGGATTGAAGTTGAGACATGAGGTTCGGTCCTTGAGATCAGCTTTGCGTGTTCTGGGTCGTGTTGCGGGTCGTGTTCCGGCTATCGCCTGCGGCGGATGCGCGAGGCTGAACGTCCGACAGATAACCGCCGCCGAGCGCGCGCACCAGCGACACGTCGAGCGAGAACGTGCGCGCCTGGATATCCGCGAGTTGACGTTGCGCGGCGATCAGCGTGTCGGCGGCGCTCAATACGTCGAGATAGCCGGACAAGCCGCCCTGATAGCGCTGGACGGCGACCTGATGCGCCTGCGCGGCGGCGTCGTACGACGCTTGCGTGGCTTGCAGACGGTCGGTCAGCGCGCGTTTGCTGACGGCGACATCGGCGACGTCGTGCAGCGCCTTGGTCAGCGTTTCGTCGTAATTCGCGACCGCTTCGTCGTAGTTGGCGCGTGCACCGCGCAACTCGCCGCGCAACCGTCCGCCATTGAAAATCGGCAGCGTCACGGCCGGACCGAAGTTGCCGACCAGCGAACCCGACTTCGTCAGCATGTTCAAACCGAGCGACTGAAAGCCGATCATCGCGCCGAGGTTCACGTTCGGGTAGAAACCCGCCTGCGCGACATCGATCCGCTTGGCCGCGGCTTCGGCGCGCAAACGCGCAATCACCACGTCCGGACGACGTCCGAGCAGACCGAGCGCCAGATGGGCGGGCATCGCCGCCGGCTGCGCCAGATCGACGACCGGACGAGCGATCTGCAAGCCGCGATCCGGGCCTGCGCCCATCAGCGCGGCGATCCGGTTACGCGCGAGTCCGATCGATTCGTCGATCGCGTACAGGTCGGCTTGCGCGCTTTGCTGCTTCGACTCGGCCTGCTTGACGCCGGCCTGCGTTTCCAGCCCGTTCGCGAAACGCTCGGCAAACAGATGCGCCGATTGCGTGCGCACTTTCACGGCAGCATCGGCGCTGTCGCGTTCGGCATACAGACGTGCGAGGTCGGCGTACGCATCGGCAATCGACGCGGCCAGCACCATGCGCGCCTGCGCAGCGTCGGCGCGTGCCGCGTCGAGCTCCGACGTCGCCGCAGCCAGCGCCGCACGATTCTTGCCCCAAAAATCGATTTCGTAGCTGAAATTCAACTCAGCCGTGCCGTAGGGACGCCAGCCATGCGGCACGTAAGCCGCCGGAAAACCGTTGTTGTAACTTTGCTTTTCCTTCTCGACCTGCCCTTGCGCGCTGATTTCCGGCAACAACGCCGCGCCCGCCTGCTGCGCGGAAGCCTCCGCGTTATTCAGACGCGCCTGCGCGGCCGCGAGTGTCGGCTCGCCGTTCAACGCTTCTGCGATCAGCCCGTTCAACTGCGGATCGTTGTAGCGCAGCCACCATTGTTCGGTCGGCCATGCGACGTCGCCGGCCGTTTGCCCTGTGCTCCTGGCCGCGCCCGACGCATCGAAACTCTGCCCCGTCTGATAGCTGCCGATCGCTTTCGGCACCGGCTTTTGCGGCATGTCCGGCAATTGTGCGCATGCGCTTGCCAGCATCGCTACGACGATTCCGGCAGCCAGCGCGCCCCGTCCTGCAACAGGCGCGCGCACGCTGCCCGTCTCACGCACCCCGATTCCTGCGGTCTGTTCCACGTTGTCGTTCTCGTTTATAACCATACCGTACAGTTTAGTTAATCGGGCAAAATGCTGTCAACGAAAATTGAACCGACGAGTTCAGTTTTGATAAAATCGGACGATCCGTCGAGGATTGAGCAATCGACGGCAAGTTCGGCGCCGCGCCCGTGGCAGCGCGCCCGGCCCGTCTCGCAGAACCGTAGAAAGGCCCGCGATGAGAAAGAAAACGGAAGAAAAACGCCAGGCAATCGTGGATGCCGCGTTCGAGGTATTCAGTGAAGTCGGTTTCGAACAGGCTTCGATGTCCGAGATCGCGGCACGCGTCGGCGGATCGAAAGCCACGCTGTACGGCTATTTCGAATCGAAGGAAGAGATGTTCTTCGAGGTGATGATCGAATCCGCCGCCGACGAAGTGAAGGCCGCGTTCGCGTTGCTCAAGATCTCGGTGCCCGCGCGCGACACGCTGACTGCCTTCGGCAAGCACTATCTGATGGCGATCCTGAAGCCGCAACTGCTGTCGGTGCGGCGTCTGGCGAACCATGAAGGCGGACGCTCGCCGCTCGGCGCGCTGTTCTACGAACGCGGTCCGAAAGTCGGCTGGCTGATGGTCGCTGAATACGTGCAGCAAGCGATCGCCGCCGGTCAACTGCGCGAATGCAACGTGACGGTCGCGACCGCGCATCTGCGCGCGTTGTACGAAGCGGAATTGCTGGAACTGTGTCTGCTCGGCGTGAGCGTCGATACGTCCACACGCAATATCTCCAAGGTGGTCCAGCGCGCGGTGGATGTGTTCATGGCCGCCTACGGCGTCGCGCCTGCCGCAGACGCTTAGGTCCTACGACACTCAGGCACACACACGCGGGAGGCGGCGCTGAAAAATGATGGGTTTCCGTCAGATGCGCCCACCGTCCGGATTCGATGCCAGGTTCCATATGGAATGAAAATTCCATATTTATCAATCGTGCAATTTACATTGCAAGCAATCCGAACGTCTCTTATATTGGGAACAACGCCGCCTGCTTCGATAACGCGGCGATCGTTCAGGAGACGAACGTGAACAGCATCGATGCAGTTTCCGCTACGCCGCAGACCATCGTCGCGGCACTCACCGACGGTCCCGGCGCGATCCGGATTCGCGGCGCGTTCAGCGCAGATCAGATTGCCGACGCACGGCGCGTCGTGATGGCGCATTCGGAAGACCGCGCGCAAACCGTCACGCATTTTCAGGGGCAAGCGGCGGAAGATCAGCGCTTGCATCTGCAACGACGCGTGTGGAATCTGCTCGCGAAAGGCGCGGTATTTTCAGCGATGAGCGAGCATCCGCTGATCGTCGATGCGATGCGGCTTTTTCTCGGCGCGGATTTCATCATGGGCTCGATCGCGGCGAATCGCATCCTGCCGGGCGGCCCTGGACAGGAACCGCATATCGACTACCCGTACTGGGATCTGCACGCGCCCGACACCTTTCCGCTCGGCATCAATTCGAGCTTTCCGCTCAACGCGCAAGTGACGATACCGCTCGATCCGTTTACGCCCGAAACCGGCGCCACGGCTTTCGTGCCGCATACGCAGCATGCGCTGCGCTATCCGGGCGAAGCGGACGCGTTCTATGAACGGTGCGAACGAATGGAAGCCGAACCGGGCGACGTGGTGATTTTCTTCGGCGCGACGTGGCATTGCGCGATGCCGAATCGCAGCGACCGCGACCGCAGCGCGGTGCTGATCCAGTATTTGCCGAAATTCGTGAAGCCGATGGAAGATTTGCGCGCGATGGTCGGCGAAGGCTTCGTGCAACGCGCCAGTCCGACCATGCGTCAGTTGCTCGGAATGAATTTTCCGTATCCGCAGAATCTGGACGCGATCGAGAGCGCGCGTAACGCGGAAGGACGCAAAGGCGCAATGCGGTGAGGCGCGCTTGATGCGATAGCGCGCCTCACTCGACAATGTTGCCTGGAACCGCGTTCGCATGCCGACCATCACGCTGCGCCCGCCTTCCGGCGCGATGTCACGCACCACCGAACTGGCGTAGCGAATCTCCTCATTGGTCAGATTGCCGCCGCGCACGTACGCCATCCAGTCGGTCGATCCAACGTGGAATTTGCACGTGAGAATCAAACCGGGCGACGTGTACCCCGCCGTCGGCAAGTCGTCATCAGGCACGCGGTGCTGGCTCCATGCGTGCACCACCCGCGCGCGCGCCGAATCGGCCATCGCCGTCTTCCAACAAAAACCGCTGCCTTGCAGCCTGCGACGCCTCCTTCCCTACCCAAACTCTCGCGCAATGTTGTACGACGTCCTATCAATAAAGTCGTCAAAACTGGAGCGCAACGCGTAGAGATTCGCGATTGTTACCCGTTTATCTACGGGTAAATGCCTAATTGAAATTAAGCTCGGCATCGAAGATAGTACGTCATCATACGACTTGCTCAAGTCGCGGCCTCTGCCGTTCAGCATGGAGACATCCGGTTTGCGCCGCTTGCACACGTGCCCCACGCGCACCCAAGGCCGCAATGCTGTAAAGGAAACCGATGAAAAAGATTGCCCTCAGTGGCGCCGGCGGCCAGCTCGGCACCGTGGTTCGAAGCGCGATGCTCAAGCGCGGCGTTGCATTGCGCTCGGCGGGCGGCATGAAGCCGCTCGTGCCGCTCGTCGATGGTGAAGATGTGATGAATGGCGATCTGTCCGATCCGGCCGTGGTCGATCGCCTGCTCGACGGCGTCGATGTGCTGATCCACTTCGCCGGCACCAGCGTCGAGCGTCCGTTGCCGGAGATCATCGACAACAACCTGCGCGCGCTAGTCGAAGTATATGAAGGCGCGCGTCGTCACGGCGTGCGCCGGATCGTGTTCGCGAGCTCGAATCACGCGATCGGCATGTATCCGGTCACCGAGAAACTCTCGCTCGATTGCGAACTGCGCCCCGACGGCTTTTACGGCCTGAGCAAGGCGTGGGGCGAATCGCTGGCGCGCATGTATTGGGACAAACACGGTATCGAAAGCATTTGCGTGCGGATCGGCAGCTGCGTCGAACGCCCGACCGAGCCGCGCCATTTGAGCACCTGGTTCGGTCATCAGGATCTGATGCATTTCCTCGACCGCTGCGTCGTCGCGGAAAACATCGGCTTTATGGCGATCTGGGGCGTGTCGGCGAACACGCGCAGCTGGTGGGACAACAGCGGCGCCGAACGGCTCGGCTATCAGCCGACGCAAGACGCCGAAGCTTGGGCGACGGAGATCCTCGCCGGCCCGAACCCGCTCGACGCGCTCGGCCAGCGCTTCCAGGGCGGCAGCTTCGTCGGACTGAGCTACACGCGCGACGACCGCGACGCCCCCGCCTCGCTTCAAGCCAGCTGACCGGCCGCAGCGCCACACATCACACGCATCACACACGATCGAACATCACAGCATCAAGAGTAAACGACGAGGAGACGACGTCATGAAGATCAAAGGAATCCGTTGGTGGATGGTGAGCCTGGTCGCGGCCGGGCTGATCATCAACTACCTTGCGCGCAACACGCTGTCGGTCGCGGCACCGACGCTGATGAAGGACCTCAACATCACGACCGCGCAGTACGCGCACGTCGTGGTCGCGTGGCAGTTGTGCTACGCGTTCATGCAGCCGGTCGCCGGCTTCCTGCTCGACACGGTCGGCACCAAGATCGGCTTCGCGGCGTTCGCGCTGGCATGGTCGCTGGCTTGCGCGGCGGCCGCATGGTCGACCGGCTGGCAAAGCCTGGCGTTCTTCCGCGGCATTCTGGGGATCGCCGAAGCGGCCGGCATTCCGGCCGGCGTCAAGGCCACCACCGAATGGTTTCCGGCGAAAGAACGCTCGGTGGCGATCGGCTGGTTCAACATCGGATCGTCGGTCGGCGCGCTGCTCGCACCGCCGCTGGTCGTCTGGGCATTGCTGCACGGCGAATGGCAACTGTCGTTCGTGCTGGTCGGCGTGTTCGGCGTGATCTGGACCGCGGTGTGGATGCTGCTCTACAAGCACCCTCGCGATCAGAAACTGCTCGGCGATAGCGAACGCGATCACATCCTGAGCGGCCAGGAAGCCAAATACGCGGACTCCGCCACCACCAAGCGCAGCTGGATGGACATGCTCGGCAGCCGTAATTTCTGGGCGATCGGCATTCCGCGGATCCTGTCGGAACCGGCATGGCAAACCTTCAACGCATGGATTCCGCTGTACATGATGACCGAGCGTCACATGAACCTGAAGGAAGTCGCGCTGTTCGCATGGATGCCGTTCCTGGCCGCCGATATCGGCTGCGTGCTCGGCGGTTATCTGAGCCCGCTGTTCCACAAGTACGCGAAAGTATCGTTGTTCACGTCGCGCAAGCTGGTGTTCGTAGTCGGCGCGCTGTGCATGGTCGGACCGGCATGCGTCGGTCTCGTGGCCAGCCCGTATGCAGCGATCGCGCTGCTGTGCGTCGGCGGCTTTGCGCACCAGACCTTGTCGGGCGCACTGTATGCGATCACGTCCGACATGTTCGGCAAGAACGAAGTCGCTACCGCGACCGGCATGGGCGGCATGGCCGGATACCTCGGCGCGGCAGCGTTCACGGCGATCTTCGGCGTGCTGGTCACGCAGATCGGATATAGCCCGCTGTTCGTCGTGCTGGCCGTGTTCGACATCATCGCCGCCGTGGTCGTGTGCCTGCTGGCACGCAGCAGCGACCGCGCACCGGAACAACGCTGGATGGCGGCTGGCGCCACGGCGAAGTAACACCCGAATCGCGGCGCGCTGTTAAAGCGAACCGCCGACACTCGCCGCAATGGCCGGGAAATTTCCCGGCCATTGCGCGTTTACGCTGCCGGATTCGTTGACTGACGCGTCGTCCGCTTTACGTCACGTGCTCACGTCGCCCGTCGGTTCGCGCCCTGCCCCGGACTTTGTCCCAGATCCTGCACCATTTGCGCGGCCAGAAAATCGCAGGTCGGTCGATTCGACTGCGCGCTGCGCGCAACCACGATCTCCAGCGGCGCAATCTCGGGCAAACCGTGCGCCTCGCCCAGCACCGCGAAACGCGACGGTACGCTGCACCGCGCCAGCGCCACCACCGCCAGCCCCGCATCCACCGTCGCGATCAGCCCCATCAGACTCGCGCTCGTATACGCCGCCCGATAGCGCACCCCGGCGGCGTCGAGCGCCGCCAGCGTATTCACCCGACACGCACAGTCCGGCTCGTACAGCCCGACCGGCAACGGCGACTCGGCCAGCACCGGCGTATCCGTCGATTCCCCGACCCACACGATCGGCTCGGCCCGCACGAATTCGCCGCGCAGTTTGCGGTCACGCGTGACGAACGCCAGATCGATCCGGTTGTCCGCGAGCATCGGCGCGAGCGCAGTGCTTTGCGCGCACACGATCTCGATTTCCACGTGCGGAAAAAGCCGGGAAAACCGCCGCAACACCGGCGACAGCAGCGAGCCGACGTAATCGTCCGGCGCGCCCAGCACCACGCGCCCCGCCACGTCCGGCCGCACGATCGCCGACCACGCTTCCTCATGAAGCGCGATCATCCGCCGCGCGTATTCGAGCAAGGTCGCGCCCGTGCGCGTCAGCGCGAGATTACGGGTGTTGCGTGCGAACAGCGTGGTGTCGAGCATGGTTTCCAGCCGCTTCACCTGCATGCTGACCGCCGCCTGCGACCGATGCACGGTCGCCGACGCCTTGGTGAAACTGCCCGTATCCACGACCGCCACGAACGTGCGCAGCAGATCGACGTCGAATTCCGGATGCATGATTTATTAGCCGCGCTGATGGAATTGCTCAATTTAATTCGTTTGTGCGTAGGCCGCAACTCGCGAATACTGGGCCGCTCAACGAAGGAGACGCCCGATGCCGATGACCCCAAGCCGACAAGGCGCCCTCAGCCTCGCGAGCGGCGGCTTGCTGATGGGCACGCTCGGCGTGTTCGTCGAACAGGCGCGGCTGGACGCGATGACGCTGGTGTTTTTCCGCTGCCTGTTCGGATTCGCGTCGCTGGCCATCTACTGCACGTGGAAAGGCTTCTTCACGCGCCGCGCCTTCACGCGACGCACCGTCGGCTGGGCGCTGTTCAGCGGCGTGTTGATGGTCGTCCAGTGGATCTGGTTTTTCGATGCGATTCACCGCACCAGCATCGGCGTCTCGACGGTCGTGGCGCATGTGCAGCCGTTTTGGGTCGTGCTGATCAGCGCGGCGCTGTTCCACGAACGTCTCGGCGCGGACCGCCTCGGCTGGATCGCGACCGCGTTCGTCGGCCTGACGCTGGCCTCCGGCGTGATCGCCGACGACACCTGGCGCGGTCACCCTGATTATCTGACCGGAATCGGCGAGGCGCTGGCCGGCTCGGTGCTGTACGCCTGCACGACGCTGATCGCGCGTCATCTCACCGAATTGCGGCCGCATTTGCTGACGCTGATGCAATGCGCGGTCGGGATTGTCGTCCTGCCGTTTTTCGCGCCGCTGACCCGCGTCCATATCGACGCGTCGCAATGGTTCTGGCTGATCGGCATGGGCGTGTTCCACACCGGCCTCGCCTATGCGCTGATCTACGGCGCGCTGCCGAAGCTGACCACGCCGGTGATCGCGGTGCTGATGTTCGTGTATCCGCTGACGGCGATCGTGGTCGATGCCGTGGTCTACGGGCGCGCATTGTCGCTGCCGCAGCTTGGCGGGATGGCGTTGATCGTGGTCGCGAGTCTGGGTGTGAATCTGGGGTGGCCGCTGCTGTCGGCGCTCACGCGCGCCGGTTCGCGGACGAGGTGTTCGGCCGGTGAAAAGGGCTAGCGCCACGCACAAGCGCAAAGAGCACCTGAAGCAACATTCGCATAAAGCAAAAAGGCGATGCCCGTGCATCGCCTTCTTTATTGCACGCGCAAAAGCGCTTAGAACTTCTGCAACAGCGCGACCCGATACACCATCTGGTTGCCCGACGACGACAGATCGTTCGAGCCGACGATATGCGCGACATCGAGTTGCGTGCCCGTCGTGCCGTTCGTGTGCTGCCATGCACCTTCGACATACACCGACGTGCGCTTGCTCAGCGAATAGTTCAGCATCATCGACACCTGATGCCAGTTCGGGCTATCGCTGCCCGCGCCGCGATTCAGCTGGCCGTGGGTGAACGTGTAAGCGCCAATGACCGACAGGTCGGGCCGGATGAAATACTGGCCGTTGATTTCGATGTTATCGAATTTCCACGACGCCCAAGGCTGCGTGCCGATATCCGACACGTACACGGACGAAGTCGGATCGTCGACCAGCGTATGCGAATACGCCAGCGCAACGCTCGCGTTGTTCGCGAAGGTCCATTTCACGCCCGCGCCGAGATTCTGCTGCGACGAACCGGTAAACACGCCGTCGGTGCCGACTGCGCCGCCGACGGTCGAACCGCCGTTGCTCTGCCGCGTGTACGCGACCGCCGCCGACAACGGGCCGTCCGCGTAGCTCGCGCCCACGCTGTACGCGCGATTCGCCGCGAAATTGGTCGCATTGCTGAACCCGTACACGGCTTCGGCCTGGAAGCCGTGCAGAATCGGCGTGACGTATTTCACCGTGTTGTTCAGCCGGTAATCGTAGTCGGCGTTGTCGTTGTCGAACGGATGCGCGGCGAGATCGCCGATATAGTTACCCGCCGCCGTGAACGGACTCCACATATCGACCATCGCGTCGTATTGCCGTCCGAACGTCACCGTCCCCAAGCTTTGCGATGCAAGCCCCACGAACGCCTGACGGCCGAACAGCCGGCCGCCTTCGTTCAACGCGCCGCTATTCAGGTTGACGCCGTTCTCCAGCGTGAAGATCGCGCTCAGACCGCCGCCCAGATCCTCGACGCCTTTCAGGCCAAAACTGGTCTCCGCCGTGTCGCCGCTCACCATTGAAAATGCATGATGTCCGGCCGCATTCGTCGTGAAGTTCAATCCGTCATCGAGCACACCGTACAGCGTGACGCTGCTTTGCGCGCGGGCGTCGTTTGCGAGCATCGTGACAGCGAGTGCGAGAGTGGACATCAGCAGGTTTTTCTTCATTATTGCCCTCGTTCTTTAGATTGATTTCACGTTGGGATGCGTGTTGCGGGTCGCCGTCCACACACAGAAAAGCCCTTTAAAAAAGGGCTTTTCCGAATGACGCACCAGCGTTCCGCGCTCGCGGACCCGTCATCGCCCAATCAGGTTCTCCGGCCAGAATTGGTACGGTCCGTTCATTTACGACGTCCAGTTGTCCTTATGCGACTTTCTTCGCATTCCGGCCTGTTTTTCAGACCGATCGACGCGTTTTTATTGATTGACCGTTCAATATAAAAAACCTACCATCGGCTCCAGATCACTGAAATAAAGCTCGATGCCATGCCCAAGCTAGGAATGCGTGAAATCCGGCGCGCCCAACTGATCGACGCCACCTTGCTCACCATCGACGAAGCCGGTCTTGCCGGCACCACGCTCGCCACGGTGGCGCAACGCGCATCGATCTCGACCGGCATCGTCAGCCACTATTTCGGCGACAAGGACGGCCTGCTGGAAGCCACCATGCGGCATGTGCTGCGCGAGTTGTGGCAAGCCACGTCGAAGCGTCGCCGTGCAGCGCGCTCCGGTCCGCGCGGAAGATTGCGCGCAGTCGTCGCGGCGAACTTCGATGCGGTTCAGGTCAGCGCGCCGGTCATGAAAACCTGGCTCGCGTTCTGGTCGGAAAGCATGCACAAACCCGCATTGCGGCGGCTGCAATACGTGAATACGCGCCGTCTGTTTTCGAATCTGTGCGTGGACTTTGCAGCGGTGTTGCCGCGCGCGGCGGCACGTCGTGCGGCCACCGGGCTGGCTGCTTTGATCGACGGCTTGTGGCTGCGCGGCGCGTTGTCGGGCGAACCGCTCGACACCAAAGCGGCGCTGCGTCTCGCAAACGACTACATCGATCTGATGCTCGACGCCCACAACCCGTAAGCGCGCAAGCGGTGACACCGAAATTCGTCACCGGTCACGCAGCGACACCACTCATCCGAAGGAAGCGTCATGTCCGTATTCGATACGCAAGCTCTTTACATCGGCGGTGCTTACGTCGATGCAAGTTCCGGCGAGACCTTCACCACGATCAACCCCGCCACTGGCGAGGTCCTCGCGCACATCGGCCAGGCGAGCGCCGCCGATATCGACCGCGCGGTGCAATCCGCCGCCGACGGTCAGCGCGAATGGTCCGCGATGACCGCGATGCAGCGCTCGCGCATCTTGCGTCGCGCGGTAGACCTGCTGCGCGAACGCAACGACGAACTCGCCGCGCTCGAAACCGCCGACACCGGCAAACCAATCGCCGAAACGCGCGCGGTCGATATCGTCACGGGCGCGGACGTGATCGAGTACTACGCGGGCCTCGCCACCGCCATCGAAGGCCAGCAGATTCCGTTGCGCGCATCGTCGTTCGTCTACACGCGGCGCGAACCGCTCGGCGTCTGCGCGGGCATCGGCGCATGGAACTACCCGATCCAGATTGCGTGCTGGAAGTCCGCGCCCGCGCTCGCGGCCGGCAACGCAATGATCTTCAAGCCAAGCGAAGTCACACCGCTGAGCGCGCTCAAGCTCGCGGAAATCTATAGCGAAGCGGGTGTGCCCGCAGGCGTATTCAATGTCGTGCAAGGCGATGGGCGCGTCGGCGCATGGCTGGCCGCGCATCCGCGCATCGCGAAGATTTCGTTTACCGGCAGCGTCGAAACCGGCAAAAAAGTGATGTCGCTCGCGGGTCAATCGTCGTTGAAGGACGTGACGATGGAACTCGGCGGCAAGTCGCCGCTGATCGTATTCGACGACGCCAATTTAACCCGCGCCGCCGACATCGCGATGACCGCGAATTTCTTCAGCGCCGGTCAGGTCTGCACCAACGGCACGCGCGTCTTCGTGCAGCGCAGCGTGATGCCCGCGTTCGAAGCGCTGATACGCGAACGCGTTGGACGGATTCGCATCGGCGCACCGGATCACGCCGACACCAACTTCGGCCCGCTCGTCAGCGCGGCGCAACTGGACAAGGTGCTCGACTACATCGCAAGCGGCAAGGACGACGGCGCGCGTCTCGTCGCCGGTGGCGAGCGGCTCACCGACGGCGCGTTCGCCGCGGGTCTGTACGTCGCGCCGACCGTGTTCGCCGATTGCCGCGACGACATGCGCATCGTGCGTGAAGAGATTTTCGGGCCGGTGATGAGCCTGCTTACCTTCGACACCGAAGACGAAGCGATCGAACGCGCCAACGCCACCGAATACGGCCTCGCCGCAGGCGTCGTCACGGAAAACCTGTCGCGCGCGCACCGTGTGATTCACCGGCTCGAAGCCGGCATTTGCTGGATCAACACATGGGGCGAGTCGCCGGCGGAAATGCCGGTAGGCGGATACAAACAGTCGGGCGTGGGCCGCGAAAACGGCATCACGACACTCGAACACTACACGAGCATCAAATCGGTTCAGGTCGAACTGGGCCCGTATACGCCGGTGTTTTGAGGAGCGTGACATGAGCCCGAACGAATACGACTACATCATCGTCGGCGCGGGGTCGGCGGGAAACGTGCTGGCGTCGCGCCTGACCGAAGACGCGGACGTCACGGTCTTGCTGCTCGAAGCGGGCGGCCCCGACTATCGCTTCGATTTCCGCACGCAGATGCCCGCGGCGCTCGCGTTTCCGCTGCAAGGCCGCCGCTATAACTGGGCATACGAAACCGAGCCGGAACCGCATATGAACCATCGCAGGATGGAGTGTGGACGTGGCAAGGGTCTGGGCGGTTCGTCGCTGATCAACGGCATGTGCTACATCCGCGGCAATGCGCTCGATTACGACGGCTGGAGCCGGAACCCCGGCCTCGAAGACTGGCGCTATGCCGACTGTCTGCCGTATTTCCGCAAGGCCGAGACGCGCGATGCCGGTCCCAACGCATATCACGGCGGCGACGGTCCGGTTCACGTGACGACCAGCAAGCCGGACAACAATCCACTGTTTGCCGCGATGGTCGAAGCCGGTGTGCAGGCGGGCTATCCGCGCACCGACGATCTCAACGGTTACCAGCAGGAAGGTTTCGGGCCGATGGACCGGACCGTGACCGCGAACGGCCGTCGCGCGAGCACGGCACGCGGCTATCTGGACATCGCGAAGCAGCGCGACAATCTGCGCATCGTCACGCATGCGGTCACGGATCGCGTGCTGTTCTCGGGCAAGCGCGCGATCGGCGTCGCGTATCTGCACGATGACGCACGTCACACCGCGCATGCGCGCCGCGAGGTGCTGGTGTGCAGCGGCGCGATCGCGTCACCGCAACTGCTTCAGCGCTCGGGCGTCGGACGCGCCACATGGCTTCGCGAGCTCGATATTCCGCTGGTGCTCGACTTGCCGGGCGTCGGCGAGAACCTCCAGGACCATCTGGAGATGTACATGCAGTACGCATGCAAGGAACCCGTTTCGCTGTATCCCGCGTTGCAATGGTGGAACCAGCCGCAAATCGGGCTCGAATGGCTGGTGAAAGGCAGCGGGATCGGCGCGAGCAACCAGTTCGAAGCGGGCGGTTTTATCCGCACTCGCGACGACGATGCATGGCCGAATATCCAGTATCACTTTCTGCCGGTCGCGATCAATTACAACGGCTCGAACCCGGTCAGGATGCACGGCTTTCAGGCGCACGTCGGTTCGATGCGTTCGCCGAGCCGGGGCCGCGTCAAACTCAAATCGCGCGACCCGAATGCGCATCCGGGCATTCTCTTCAACTACATGTCCGACCCGCTCGACTGGCGCGAATTCCGCGACGCGATCCGCATCACGCGCGAGATCATCCGGCAACCGGCGCTAGACCGGTATCGCGGCCGCGAACTGAGTCCGGGCGCCGAACTCGTCACCGACACGCAGATCGATACGTTCGTGCGGCAGCGCGCCGAAACCGCTTACCACCCGTCGTGTTCCTGCAAGATGGGTTACGACGACATGGCCGTGGTGGATACGGAAGGACGTGTGCACGGTCTGGACGCGCTGCGCGTGGTCGATGCGTCGATCATGCCGCAGATCACCACCGGCAACCTGAATGCGCCGACCATCATGCTCGCCGAGAAAATCGCCGACCGGATCCGTCGACGCACTGCATTACCGGCCGACTCAACGCCCTATTACGTCGCGAACGGCGCAGCCGCGCGACGCCCCGAAACCGCACCCGCCTGACCCGGCACGCACGCTTCCTGGTCGCAACCGGGAAGGCATCGATTCGTTTCGCTCGCGAATATCTCCCGTACTACGTCATCCAGTCAGTCGTTCAACTCTAACGGAAAACCCATGAAACGTACCTTGTTTGCGTCGCTGTGCGTGCTGTTCGTGTCGAGTGCTTTTGCCGGTGAAGCAGCCACCTGCCGCGACGTCCGCTTCGCGGATGTCGGCTGGACGGATATCGCCGCGACCACGGGTCTGGCATCGACGGTACTGTCCGGACTCGGCTACAAGCCGACCAAAACCCTGGCCTCGGTGCCGATCACGTTTGCGGGCGTGAAGAGCAAACAGATCGACGTGTTTCTCGGCTACTGGTCGCCGACGATGGACCCGATCATCGATCCGTTCCGCAAAGCCAACCAGCTCACCGTATTGCCGACGCCGAACCTGACCGGCGCGAAGTACACGCTGGCCGTGCCGGACTACGCGTACAACACGGGCATCAAGACCTTCAGCGACATCGCGAAGCATTACGACGAGCTCGACGGCAAGATCTACGGCATCGAACCGGGTAACGACGGCAATGCGTTGATCAAGAAGATGATCGACAGCAACCAGTTCGGGCTCGGCAAGTTCAAGCTGGTCGAATCGAGCGAAGCGGGCATGCTGGTGGAAGTGAATCGTGCCGTTCGCGCGAAAAAGCCGATCGTGTTCCTGGGCTGGGAACCGCATCCGATGAACGTGCAGATGAAAATCGACTATCTGTCCGGCGGCGACGATGTGTTCGGGCCGAACTACGGCGAAGCGAAAGTGTTGACGGTGACGCCGACCGACTACGCGGCGCGTTGCCCGAATGTCGCGAAACTGATCGCGAATCTGCACTTCACGACCGACATCGAAAATCACGTGATGCTGCCGATCATGAACAAGACCGATCCGAACCAGGCCGCGCGCGACTGGCTGAAGGCGAATCCGGCCGTGCTCGACAAATGGCTGGCCGGCGTGAAGACCTTCGACGGACATGACGGTTTGAGCGCGGTGAAAGCGTACGTCGCGGCGAAGTAAGCGGAACCCACGGGCGGGAACGGCGGCGCTGCCGCGTCAACCGTTTCCGCCCGGTTCCGGATCAGCTCAAAGCGGCGTCAGCAACGCCTCGCCGGCAAAATGCCGCTGGGCATTGGCGATGAAATTCTGCACCGAGCCCGCGATCGCTTCCGGCGAGCGTCCGCCGACATGCGGCGTCAACACGACGTTGCGCATCGGCATCAACGCTTGCGGCGGAAGCGGCTCGCTCTCGTACACGTCGAGCCCGGCACCGGCAATCTTGCCTGCGTCGAGCGCCGCCGCCAGTGCCGCCGTATCGACCACGCTGCCGCGCGACACGTTGACGACGAAACCCTGCGGCCCGAGTGCGTCGAGCACCGCGCCGTCGATCAGATGCTGGGTGCTCGCCCCGCCCGGCGTCGCGACGATCAGGAAATCGCACCACGCCGCCAGCCCGACGATACTGTCGAAATAGCGCAGCGGCGAGCCGTCCTTCGGCTTACGGTTGTGATAGCCGACCTCCATGTCGAAGCCCGCGCCGCGTCGCGCGACCTTCTCGCCGATATTGCCCAGACCCGCGATCCCGAGCCGCTTGCCCGACACGCCCGGCAACAACGGCAAGCCGTCGCGCCAGACGCCTTCGCGCGTCATCCGGTCGAGTTGCGGTATGTTGCGGACCACTGCGAGCAGCAACGCGAATGCGTGATCGGCGACGCAATGGTCGTTGGTGCCCGCGCCGTTCGCGAGCCCGATACCGCGTTCGCGGGCGCGGTCGATCGCGAGATTTTCGTAGCCCGCGCCTAGCGCACTGACGAATTCGAGTTGCGGCATCCGGTCGATGTCGTCGGCGCTGAGGCCGGTCGTGCCGTTGGTCAGCACCACGCGGATCGTCGCGCCATGCGCGTCGATCGCGGCCGCGCGCTGCGCGGAATCGGGTGCGTAGAGGATCTCGAAGTGGGCTGCGATGCTGGCGAGGCTGTCGTCGTCGAGCACAATCAGGATCAGCAGGGAAGGCTTCATGAAAGGACGCGTAAGTTGAAATGCAGCATGGATATCAGCGTGAAAGCAACGCACGAACCGTCCGGTCGCACCGCGATTTATCATCCCCGAACGGCGAGTCGCCAGTGTAGCCCGTGGGCTCGGCGCGTGCGCGCGATGGATGCATCGCGCGCACGATCTGCCTAAAGAAGCGGCACGGAATCGCGTCGGCGTATCGTCCGAAGCAAGCTTCTTTTTACCGAGCCCAAACGCACCGTAAAATAGCCGCACTCTCGACTCTGGATTCGTCATGCTGGACACTCTTCGTAAGCAGGACGGGACGCACGGGCCCTCGGCGGCACGCGACGACTCGGAAATGTTCGATCTCGCACCGGTCTCGTTGTGGCTCGAAGACTTCAGCGGCGTGCGCGCGCTGTTCGACGGCTGGCGTGCCGAAGGCGTCACCGATCTGCGCGCCCATTTCGGCGAGCATCCGGAACGCGTCGCCCAATGCGCCAAAGCCATTCGCCTGATCAAGGTGAATCGCAAGACCCTGACGCAGTTCGAAGCCGCGGATTTCGCCGCGCTGACCGACAATCTCAGCGCCGTGTTCCGCGACGACATGCTGAAGACGCATCTCGAAGAGCTATGCCAGCTGTGGGCCGGCCAGTTGCACTTCACCAGTCAGACGGTCAATTACACGCTCGGCGGACGCCGGCTCGACGTGCTGCTGAAAGGCGCGGTGCTGCCCGGCCACGAAGACGCGTGGGATCGCGTGCTGGTGTCGGTCGAGGACATCACCGAACTCGAAGGCGCCCGGCATCGTGTCGGCCTGGCCGAAACCTACTCGCGCGGTCTGTTCGAGCATTCGCCGGTCTCGCTGTGGGTCGAAGATTTCAGCGCGGTCAAACGCCTGCTCGACGACGCGCGCGCCGCCGGTATCTCCGATTTCCGCACGTTCACCGACGTCCATCCGGAGTTCGTCGAACGCTGCATGGCCGAAATCCATGTGCTCGACATCAACCGCCACACGCTGGAGATGTTCGCCGCGCCGGACAAGAAAACCCTGCTCGCGCGCTTGCCCGACGTGTTCCGCGACGATATGCGTCCGCATTTTCGCGAGCAGCTGATCGACCTGTGGGACAAGAAACTGTTCCAGCAGCGCGAGGTGCTGAACTACTCGCTCGACGGCAATGAGGTGCATGTGCATCTGCAATTCTCGGTGCTGCCGGGTCATGAAAGCCGCTGGGATCTGGTGCTGGTCGCGCTAACGGACATCACGGCGCGCAAGAAGGCCGAAGCGTATCTGGAGTTCCTCGGCAAGCACGACGTGCTGACCAAGCTGCGCAACCGCTCGTTCTATGTGGACGAACTGAACCGGCTCGAACGGAAGGGGCCGTTCCCGGTCACGGTGATCATGGCCGACCTGAACGGCCTGAAACGCATCAACGATCAGCTTGGTCATGCGGCCGGCGACGGCCTGTTGCGGCGCGCCGGCGAAGTGCTCGCGAAGGCGCTGGAGTCGCCGTTCCACGCGGCGCGGATCGGCGGCGACGAGTTCGCCATCCTGATGCCCGGCACCGACGAACGCGGCGGCGCCGCGATGATCGAGACGATCCGTCAACTGGTCGATCTGAATAACCAGTTCTATCCGGGCACGCCGTTGAGCTTTTCGATGGGCGCGGCCACCTGCCCGCGCGAAGAACGCCTCGAAGCGGCCGTGCAGCGCGCCGATCTGCTGATGTACGAAGAAAAGCGCCAGCACTACGCGACCGAATCGAACGGCCGCCGCGTCGACGATCCCGCTTCGCGCGATTGACGGACCCGCGCGTCATTCAGCGCGCCATTCATAGTGTTGCCTGACACGAACAGGAACCGCCGATGCTGTCGCACACCTGCCTGGGCGTCACCGATTTCGAACGCGCGTTCGGCTTCTATGCCGCGTTGCTGCGCGAACTCGATCTGCACCTGAAGTTTCGTGACGACGCCGCGCCGATGGCGGCCTGGATGGCGGCGGACGCGCCGCGTCCGCTGTTCGTGATCGCTGCGCCGTTCGACGGCGCAGCGCACGAGCCCGGCAACGGCCAGATGCTCGCGCTGCTTGCGAACAGTCGTGCAACGGTAGATCGCGCGCATGCTGTGGCGCTGGCGCAAGGTGGGAGCTGCGAAGGACCGCCGGGTCTGCGGCCGCACTATCACCCGGATTACTACGGCGCGTATTTCCGCGACCCGGACGGCAACAAGCTCTGCGTGTGCTGCCACGAACCGGACGCGTAAGCGAAGAACACGACGCCGCGCCGGCCACCGAGCAACTCAGCAACCCAGCAGCTCAGCCCGCCGTCACGTAGCGCGCAGGCCGGACCGCCACACGCGGCGGCGGCGGTGCATCGAACACGGTGCGCATCCGTTTGACTTCATCGACCGGGCTCAGACCGAACAGCCGCTTGAACTCGCGGCTGAACTGCGACGCGCTTTCATAACCGACACGCGCCGCCGCCGCCCCCGCATTCAGACCGTCCTGCACCATCAATAACCGCGCGTGATGCAGACGCGTGGTCTTCACGTATTGCATCGGCGACGTGGACGTCACCTGTTTGAACTGCGCATGGAACACGGCGAGGCTCATGCCGGCTTCCCGCGCGAGCGTATCGACGTCGAGTTCGCCGTGATAGTCGGCATGGATGCGTCGCAGCGCTTTGGCGATCCGTCCGAAGTGATGCTGATGGGTCAACGCCGCGCGAATCGCGTCGCCCTGTTCGCCGGTCAACACGCGATAGCAGATCTCGCGGACGATCGCGGGCGCGAGGATCCGCGCGTCGAGCGGCGATGCCAGCGCTTCGAGCAGACGCTGCACGGCGTCGCTGAGCGTCGGATCGAGCGGTGTCGAATAGAAGCCGCGCGCTTCGTCGTGCGACGCGCCGTGCGTATCGTTCAGCGCCATCAGCAGTTCGGCGA
Source organism: Paraburkholderia sp. (assembly GCF_028283785.1). Taxonomy (GTDB): domain Bacteria; phylum Pseudomonadota; class Gammaproteobacteria; order Burkholderiales; family Burkholderiaceae; genus Paraburkholderia. The sequence continues at coordinate 444,218 of NZ_JAPWKB010000013.1, forward strand.
TCAACGACATATCGAGCCGCAACGACAGGCCGAGAAACGGCTGGTCGGCGCTTGCATGCGTTTCGCATTCGAACGGCAACGGCACCGACATCACCAGATACTGCTGCGCGTCGTATTGAAAGACCTGCTCGCCGATATACCCGACCTTGCGCCCCTGACACACGATCACGATGCACGGTTCGTACAGCACCGGCATGCGCGGCATCGACCGGTCGGCGCGCAACAGCCGCACGCAATCGTGGCTGGTGTGGGTGTGGCCCTGACCGGGCGCAAGTGTTGCGAACAGCTCGACCATGCGCGCCTGCGCAGCCGATGCATACGCGTGGTTAGCGGATGCGTCGGCGTCGGCTGCGGCGCCGATGGAGGTTGCGGAAATCGCTTCGAGCGGGTTGGATGATGTCGCTTGCATGACAGAAGCCTGTTCAAACTGGGAGAATCAGGCTCGAAATTTAGCACCGATTGACTCGCTGTGCGCGCGGTCCAGAGAAATAGGCAAACCTTCGAGATATTCAGGTATTCCCTACGTGTTACCCGATGCTTACTATGGGAACCCTGCCGGATCACCCATTTCACACACCGCGTCGCGATCGACACCAGGGTATCGAACCCGCCGTCGTGCCGACCCATCGGCTCAGCCGCGGTTGCCTGAATCTGCCGTGTGATCCCGCTTAGAGGCACGCGCACCGCTTGCGATGCACGATATTCCCCGCATCAAGCGATCTATTGCCGGTGTGCGTTTTGCCGATCTTCCCCACCTCTGGAGCCACGATGACCACTACTTACGCCTACGCTGCGACCGACGCCCAAGCGAAGCTCGCCCCGTTCGAATTTCAGCGTCGCGCTCTCCGTGAGCACGATGTCCAGATGGAAGTCCTGTTTTGCGGCGTCTGCCATTCCGACCTGCACACCGCGCGCAACGAGTGGAAGAACACTATTTATCCGGTTGTGCCGGGCCATGAAATCGTCGGTCGCGTAACGGCTGTCGGCGCGGGTGTCACCCAGTTCAAAACCGGCCAGCTGGTCGGCGTCGGCTGTATGGTGGACTCGTGCCGCACGTGCCCGAGCTGCGCCGAAGGCCTCGAACAATATTGCGAAAACGGCTTTGTCGGTACGTACAACGGCAACGATCGCGAAACCGGCGATCTGACTTACGGCGGCTACTCGACGCAACTCGTCGTCGATGAAGCGTTCACGCTGCGCGTGCCGGAAAACCTCGATCCGGCCGGTGTCGCGCCGCTGCTGTGCGCCGGCATCACCACGTATTCGCCGCTGCGCGAGTGGGGTGCGGGTCCGGGCAAGAAGGTCGGCATCGTCGGTCTGGGCGGCCTGGGTCATATGGGCGTGAAGCTCGCGCGTGCAATGGGCGCGCACGTGGTGCTGTTCACCACGTCGCCGTCGAAGATCGAAGACGCGAAGCGCCTCGGCGCGCATGAAGTGGTGATCTCGAAGAACGCAGACGAAATGGCCGCGCATGCGAACAGCTTCGACTTCATTCTGAATACGGTCGCCGCGCAACACGATCTGAACCCGTTCCTGAACCTGCTGCGTCGTGACGGCACGATGACGCTGGTCGGCGCACCGGAACACGATCACCCGTCGCCGCAAGTGTTCAACCTGATTTTCAAACGCCGCCGCCTGGCGGGTTCGCTGATCGGCGGGATCGCGGAAACCCAGGAAATGCTCGATTTCTGCGGCGAGCACGGCATTACGTCGGACATCGAGATGATCAAGATGCAGGACATCAACGAAGCGTACGAACGGATGCTGAAGAGCGACGTGAAATACCGCTTCGTGATCGATATCGATTCGATGCGGCAGTAACGGCAGCGGCAGTCCCTACCCTGTGAAGTTCAGGTAGTCCCTTCCGCTGTCACGGCCGGCCGCACATCCGCGGCGGCCGGCCGTGACGCAAGACGCCGCATTCGTGCGGCGGCACGTCCCGTTCCCGCCTCGTCGTACCTCAACGCTTCAGCCAAGCCGTACCGACACGCCTGATTCCATCAGCGCGTGCGTCCGCTGTTTGCTTCCAGTTCAGGAGATTGCCCGTGATTGACCGTATTCACGCAATGCGCACCTTCGTGCGAATCGTCGATACCCAGAGTTTCACGCGCGCCGCCGAATCGCTCGACATGCCCCGTGCGACCGCCACCACGCTGATGCAGAGCCTTGAAGCGTTGCTCGGCACGGCCTTGATGATCCGCACGACACGCCGTCTGAGCCTGACCGAAGAAGGCGCGTCCTATTACGAACGGTGCGTGCAGATTCTCGCCGATATCGACGAGATGGAAGCGAGCCTGCGCCAGAATTCCGACACGCTCGGCGGACGGCTGCGCGTCGAAATGCCGGGCGCGCTGGCGACGTCGCTGGTGCTGCCCGCGCTCGACGATTTTCACACGCGCTATCCGAACATCGACCTGGCGATCGGTGTCAGTAACCGCACCGTCGATCTGGTCGCCGAGGCGATCGACATCAGCATCCAGACCGGCGAGCTGCCCGATTCGGGGCTGATCGCGCGACGTCTCGGCACGCTCGAACACGTGACCTGCGCGAGCCCGGCGTATCTCGAACGACACGGCACGCCGACCGGTCTCGCCGATCTGAGCGGCCACGTTGCAGTGAACTGCATGTCGCCGCACAACGGTCGCGCGGTGGATTTCGATTTCGACGTAGGCGGCGAAACGTTGAACGTGAAAGTGGAAGGCTTCGTGAAAGTCAGCGACGAACTCGCGTATCTGACCTGCGGTCTGCAAGGGCTCGGATTGATCCAGCCGTCGCGGATCGCGGCGCAACCGTATCTGGACTCGGGTGCGTTGCGCGAAGTGTTGCCGCAGTGGAAGCCGGTGCCGATGCCGGTGTCGGTGGCGTATGTGAAGAACCGGCGTGTGTCGCCGCGTGTCCGGGTGTTCGTGGACTGGCTCGCGCAATTGTGCGAACAGGCCGCGCATATCGATCAGGACCTGTCGCGCGTGCGTCAGTTGATGCGCGGCCAGCGACCGGCGCAGACGACCGGCACGGCATCCACCGCGCAAACCGGCCAGCGCGGACGGCCGCGCGCGACGCCGGCGCTCTAGTCTGCCGCGCGTCGTTCATCGGAGAGATGCCGGTGGGTCAGTTGGCGCGCGTGCCAAGCACGAGGATTTGCCACGACCTCAGCGCCGACGACGTGGCCGACGAAGGATCGACGGCATCGACAACCTGCAGCTTCCAGGTGCCCTTCGACCGTTCGTCGAGAAACGCGTTACTGGCAGTCAGTCCGATGTCGAATTCGTCGCCGAGCAAGCTGCTAGCGCTCAACGCCGGCGCGATGATGCTGCGCGTGCCCGACGGCCACACCAGCATGATTCTTACATTGCCTGGCGTGCGGTGTGTTGTCTTGACGCGCAACTGGACCGTTTCGATCGTGAGGTCGTCTTCGACGGTGATGGCTGCGAAGCCCGCATCGTCGCTGCGATAGGGAATCGCGACGGGCGGGCCGTCGTAATTGTGCCAACGCGGCTGCACCAGCGCGGGCAACGGCTTGAAACGGCGCGCGAGATCGACGGCGGCACTCGCATCGACGAGGCCAAAACCGTAGCGGTTACTGAATGCGCGGCCGGCCGCGTTCGTCACCCAACCACCGTCGACAGTGAAGTCGTTCCATCGGATACCCGCTTCCAATGGCTGGATTTTTCGCGCCGTTGTCGCGAGGATGTATTTGATCTCCCGCCACCCCAGCGATGGGTTCACCTGCAGCATCATCGCAATGACGCCACTGACCATCGGCGCAGCCGCCGACGTGCCGGTCATCACAGCCATGTAGTTGCAGCTTTTGTCGACCGGCGAGCGCGAGCCGAAGTCCAGCGCGTTCACCGCTACACCGTCTTTATTCACACCCTTGTCGCAACCCATCACATCTGTCGACGTGACCGCGGGGGCGAAGAACGCCTCCGGAAGCCGCGCTGCCTTCTCAGGCAACGCCCCGGCTTTCAGCGCATACGCACGCTGGTGGCCCGACTCGCCGCCTGGCGCCGCGACCCACAATACCGATCCCGTGGACGCATACGACGCGTTCCTTCCCGCTGCGTTGACCGCACCGACCACCAGCACGCCAGGTAACGCGTTAAACGCTTCCGCATTGGCCGGCATGCATCCGGCGCCGCTGGCGCGGGTGGCCGCCGTGCATTCGGCGATAGATCGGCCGCCGTTTTCGATATAACCGTTGCCCGCCGCCTTGATGATCAGCGGCAAGGTCGGCTTCGTCAACATGTCGAAGTCGGCATCCGCGCCGTCCATAGCGAACGGCATGTAGCCGGCGGTAGGCATTCCCTCGCTGTTGTTAATTACGCGCGGCACGGGTTGCGTGTGTACACCCGGCGCCTGCATGTCGAGCAATTTCGCCCCCGGGGCGACGCCGCGGCCGCCTTTGCCGTTAAGCGCGACAGCTGCGATGATGCCCGCCACCGCCGTCGTGTGGGCGTCCGCCTGCGATTGAGGCGCCGCACCGCCGCCGTCTTTCAGCACCAGGTTGGCCATCAGGTCTTCCTGCAGCGGATCGATCGAACCGGGTTCCATCACGCCCACTACGACGCCCTTCCCGGTGACGCCCTGCTCGAACAGCACACCCATATTCAGATCGACGCCGGCAACCGGGCGGATATCGGCGAACACCTGTTGACCTGTATTTCGCAAATGCCACTGATATTGATAAAGCGGATCGCCAGCCCCGAGATCGGTCTGCCCGTGACAGCAGGACAGCAACAACGTCACGCCCATTCCTGCGCACTACTTGCAGCCGATCCAAAACCTTTTAAAAACATTTATCAATTTTCTAATCCTAACTATTTTTCACAG
>NZ_JAPWKB010000014.1 GCF_028283785.1 Paraburkholderia sp.
TGACTGTTTCTGGGAGGGTCAGTCGCTGGGGAATTCAACGCACGTCAGAGAGGTTTGCGGACCGACGGTGCAACCAGCGGCGATGGCGGGGCCAATCTTCCAGGCCCACATTTGGATACTGTACCTCATCGTCAGTGGATGCTACCGATCCGTTTGGTAGCGGGAAGGCTCACGGGTAGTTCCAAGGAATGCTGCAAGGCAAGGTCAGCAGTTGCAGGAAGAATGAACGTCAAGCAAGGACCCACATCTGACCACTAGACGACGAGCAGTTGAGTCAGATATATTTGTCTTAATCTGAAAGAGGCAGAGGGCTCACCAGACTCCGATGGGCTCCTGGATCGTGTAGACCATCTTCTCCTGGTTGTTGACTTCGATGGTCGAGCCGTGAATTTTATCGGCCCATCCAGCATAGTAGCGCAAGCAACCGACCGAGTCTCCGATGTCAAAGTCCCTGCAGGTCTGTATTGGCGCTCACTCCGGAACTGATAGGGCCGACGACGACGACGCACCTGGCCACGCGGACGCCCTTGCCGCTGTTGACCGACTCGAGCTCGCCAAGGTGCTGAGCATCCCTCTCGATAAGATCTGCGAGCTTGTAGAGGAGCTTGGCCCTTGTTCCGCCGTCGACGTGCTTGCCCCACGTCGTCTCGAACGCCTCGCGCGCGGCAGCGACGGCGAGGTCGACATCCTCCTTGCCAGCCTCGGAAACCAGGGCGATCTCCTCACCCGTAGCCGGGTTCAGGACCGAGAACGTCTTGCCCGACGCGGAAGGCTGCCACTTGTTGTCTGGTCCGGGGCGTCAACGGCGGCAACACGACGATAGTACCACAAGTGGGGCTTTCGGAGCACGTACTGATGAAGATTCCCGTGGGAGTGGTAACTTCCCTGCCTCCCAAGAGTTTGATCTGAGTAGAAACCATCTTGTGAGCTTATCGAGTGTTGGGGAGGGAAGCAAGAGGAGGGGAGACCCTGCGGGGGCGTGGCGCTTCGCGGCGGCGGCGGCTCGTCCTCGCGGGCCGCGCGTTGGAGTCGTTCTTTTACGTGAAAAATATCTCAAGTCTATTGCTCGGCACAAGCCAGCTCGGTATAAATTGCAGCCAGCCCCAGTAACAGCGCAGTCCCTCGCGGGATCTTTGCCACGAACGTCCAACGGAAGAGGAGGGGGTTTCAAAACTTTAAACGGCCTCTGTGGGCTCGACAGTGGATCGAGGAATCTCCTTGGACGACACCTTCTCGTCAAGGTGGAGGTGAGTGTTGGGTGCCCCAGGCTCCTGCTCGAGCTCGGCGAGGGCGGCCTGCCTGGGACCCTTGAACCAGGTGCGCGCCCAGATCCAACTCGCCTGTTGTCGACAAGTCAGCATATTTTCTACATAGCTAAGTACACGAGAACAACGTACGAAGATGTAGATGAGGACGATGCCCACGGCGACGGGGGTATCTGTGGCACGAGGAATGAGCACCGGGCTTCACCAAGAGCGTCAGGTGAACCACTTACAGTTGAGCGTCTGACTGTTCTGTGAAACCAAAAAGATTAAATCAGTCGGTGCTTCTCTTATAAGTGAAGCGAAGCCTACAATGGGGTTGAGCTGGACCGTCGCCGTCAGCTGGTCTGTTGACACGCGCGGGAAGCAAGGGGAGAGCGCACCTCGGGCATGCAGAAGGCAATCGAAATAAATACAATCCAGCAGACTGCGACGGTGCCAATTGGTCTGGAGATCCTCGGGCGTCAGCTGCCTGAGCTATGGAAGGAGAGCGACGAGACTGACCGCGAGAGCTTGCCGAGGTGGAACGGGCCTCTGACAAAGTTGTCGCCCTGGAACAGCAGCTCGGCAATGGGAATGCCGTAGGAAACATAGAGCCCGATGGTCGCGATGGAAGTAGCCGCCGAAAAGGCTACGGCCGAGCCGAGGGAGGGGAGCGAGAGGATGAATGCGAGAATCACGGCGAGCCAGATGGTGCGAAGCGGCGATCCGTGCTTGTCGACCTTGTCGAAGAATGCAGGGAGAGCACGGTCACGCGAGAACGCGTACATCATGCGACTGTTGGAGGTCTGTGATTTGAGTCAGCTTGGGAGCCCTGGCTTCCTCCAGCACTCAACGACGCACGATTGAGAAGAGACCGCAGTGCCCCACGCAGATGATAATGAAGGCAAAGGCCCCGGGTGGCGCCTTTGACACCGAAAACATCCACAAAGACTGCACGAGACCTCTTGTTAAGCGAGCACTCAGACCAGGTGACATAGAAAGACGGACTTTGAAGGACAGGCTGCCCGGCCGCCGACGCCACGGTGCCGTCGTAGTCTTGAATCGAGAAGAGGAACGACAGCAAGACAAAGAATCCGCTGCAAAAGAGGTCAATTTTTTGGAGGGTGAGGAATGCAGGGAAGCTGCGTACAACAGGGCCGACGCGCCGACCGACATGATCACTCCCATCGGGGCAGACCAAGCCGCGTTGGTGGTCTCCTCAGACATGTGGGCAGAGGCATCGAAGCCCATGATGGTGTATTGGGTCACCAGGATGGAAATGACGGCGACGTAGGCGTTGCTGGCACGATCTCCCCATCCAATTCCATCGAGGCCGGTACCTGCACAGTCGAGCGTCAGGGGCTCGGTTTTTGTTTCGGGAATTTTGCAATGACTCACCGTCGTAGAAGAAGCCAAAGACCTCCTTGGCGGAGCGGTGCGTGGGCGCCTTGGCCAACACAGCAATGCAGAGGGCGCCGACGCCGAGCGAGTGGAGCGTGATACTGGTGTAGTTGAGGATACCCAGAAGCTTGACACCGAACGACACGACGAGTCCATGGGAGACGAGCAGGCCCGCGTAGATGCCGACAGTCCGAGCGGCGGTGACTTCAAAGCCATGCAGCGCACCCAGCGACGAGATCAGGCCCGCGCAACCGAAGGAGATACCCGTGGTAACGGCAACCTGGCCGAGAAGGTTGGTGTAGCCGGTGGCCCACGCGCAAAACGGACTCCATTTGGCTGGAGCGATGAGAGCGGCCCCTGTCAGGAAGGAAGGCATGAGCGGACAGTCGCGCTCCGGTGAAGCGCAGAAAGCGACACTAGAGACAATATAATGAGGAAGGACTTGCAGTGGTAAGGGCCTCCAGCCGTGGGACAAGCCGAAACAATCTGGGCGCGCGCGCTCGCGTTCAGCGCACAGCACAGGGAGGTAGCCGACCAAGAGAGAAAAGAGAGCTTACCTCGGCCATCGCAAGAGCCACAAACATAGTGAAGAAGGAGACCACGAGGGGCCATCCTGCGGCCATGCATCCAGGTCCGCCGGTGGAGAGGCCATACCTACGCACAGGTCAGCTCTTTGCAGCGTCGACGACGGGACGGAAGACGCACTCGAAGGAGGGTGGTGACACCAGTGATGACTCTGCAGCCTGCGGCGGCGCGCACGTCCGTTCGTTCGTTCGTTCGCGATTGAGTCGGTCAAGCGCAACAGTCACGCGGATCAGTAACCGACCCGATACACGCGGCCGGTCTGCGCGCCTTCGACGCTGCGCACGAACGCCATCGCGCTTTTCGCCGCGCTGACCGGTTCGAAGCCGCGAAAATACGGCCCGTACGATTCCATCGATTCTTCGAGCACGGTCGGGCTCACCAGATTGATGCGGATTCCGCGCGGCAGTTCGATCGCCGCGCCGCGCACGAAACCTTCCAGCGCGAGATTGACGGTGGTCGCGTTCGCGCCGTCGCGAATCGGCTCGTCACCGACTATGCCGCTCGTCAGCGTGAACGAGCCGCCGTCGTTCACAAAGCGCTGTGCCGCGAGCACGACATTGATCTGTCCCATCAGCTTGTCGCGCAGTCCGACCCAGAACTGGTCGGCAGTCATTTCGGTCAGCGGACCGAAATGCAGCTTGCCGGTCGTCGTCACGACGCCGTCCACGTTGCCGATTTCGCCGAACAGTTTCTCGACGCTCGCGACGTCCGTGATGTCCGCGCGGTACTGACCGCGCGTCGCTCCGACTTCGATCACCTGATGACGCGCTTTCAATGCCGTAACGACCGCCTGACCCAATGTCCCTGTCGCACCGATAACGACGATTTTTTTCATGATTTTTTTCCTGTAGAGAGTGATTGCCTAGGAGTCATTGTCGGCGTGTCGTTAGCGGTAAAAAAGACGCGTCGCCTTTCAGGTGACTAAACCCGTGGTTTCGAATCGACGCGCGACAGCAAGCAAACGACAAAAAGCGCGCAACGTTTTCAAACGATGCGCGCTTTGCGAATGCTTTAGCGGACGTCGCTAAAGCGTGGGATGACGATGGTTTTCGCGCGCGACTGCGAGCGCGCGGCACGCGGCCTCTATGGCTTTACGCGCTGCAATTCGATCAGCCGCGTGGGACGCAGATGATTAAGCGCGTAGTGAATGCGGCCGCGATTCTGGCGGTCTTCGACCGGACGCGGATCATCGTGCTGGTAGTCGATGTCGTACGGCTTTTGCGGCGCTACCATGCCGCGATCCACGACCGTATAACCGGGCTCCAGCGCAAGCAGCACCTGGCTGCCACCCACCCGGCTATCGAAGCCTGCAAAGCCGTCGCGCGCTTCGGGCACGCTGTCGTCGAGCGATGCATTGCTGCCGGTCATTTCGTCCGGGCCGATTACGCTGCCGTGCCCCGCGATGCGCGCGGCTTCGCGGTTTTTGCCATCGGTGTCGACGGTGCTGTCATGGGTTCGGTCGTTGTGAATTTCCGCACTGCGAGCGATCTCGCTAGCCGATTGAAATACCTCGCTGTCTTTCATCATGCTCTCCGGTGAAGACGACATGCATCTTCAGCAAGACCCGTTCCGGCATCGCAAACGGACGTGCTGCACGCCCCGGTACGCACCTGATCTGTGCGGTAAATCGCGCGTTAAATTGGTTTCATTTTTTTTCGTGGACGCGTATTTTCTACAGAGTATGATCTTAGTCCGGCGAGTTGGCTTGGATAAATCGACGGTCTTTGTCGGGCCGTTTCCAACGTGACCGACGAGACGCGGCCACGGCCTCTCGGACCATCAAACGAGGCAGTCAGAGCGGGTGAGACACATGCACTTCGACGCTGCATTCACACATCGCGGGTATCTGCTGAATTGCGCACCCGCACGCACGGGCGACGGTGCCTGGCAACCCTACGTGGTTATCTCCCGTTCCAGCGACGGTGAACTGGTTGCCAACCGCTTCTTCCCCGTCGACCTCCGCTTCGCCGACGAAGCCGCTGCTATCGCGCACGCGCGCGACTGGGCGGTCCGATGGATCGATGCGAGCAGCGTCACCATCTAGTTCCGCTTGCTGCCTCCGGCGGCCTTGCGCGAAACGCGGTAATCTCTTGAGATCGTTCACTTCCGCCACGCCTCTCGCGTGGCTGTTTTCGTCTCATGCCAAACGTGCCCGCCCCAGGTTGGGGCCTCGAAAAAATCGTCGCGGATCTGCGTGCTTCGCGTGAAGAACTGCATCGCACGCGGCATCCGCGCGGCATTCGCGAACTGCCATCGCGCGAGGCGGTGACCAGCATCGTCACCGGCCTGCGCGCCGCGTTGTTTCCGACGCATTACGGCGCACCGGATCTCACCGACGAAACCGTCGATTACTACGTCGGCCACACGCTTGAAAGCACCTTGCGTCTGCTCGCCGAGCAGATTCGCCGGGCGCTGCGTTTTCTGCCGGAATTCGCCGATACACCGGATAGCGAACTCGCCACGCGCGCATTCGAGACCGCGCGCGAATTCGGCACGCAACTGCCCACGATCCGCGCGCTGCTCGTCAGCGATATTCAGGCGGCGTTCGCGGGCGACCCGGCCGCGCAGCACATCACCGAAATCCTGTTGTGCTATCCCGGCATCTGGGCAATGACGCATCATCGGCTGGCGCATGCGTTGCACCGTCTCGGCGTGCCGCTGCTCGCGCGCTTTATCAACGAGATCGCGCATTCGGCGACCGGCATCGACATTCATCCGGGCGCGCAGATCGGCCCGAGCTTCTTCATCGACCACGGCACGGGCGTCGTGATCGGCGAGACCGCGATCATCGGCGAACGCGTGCGCGTCTATCAGGCGGTCACGTTGGGCGCGAAGAGTTTTGCCGCGGATGTGGACGGCGTGCTGGTCAAAGGCAACGCGCGCCATCCGATCGTCGAAGACGACGTGGTGATCTACGCAGGTGCGACGATTCTCGGCCGCGTGACGATCGGCAAAGGGTCGGTGATCGGCGGGAATGTGTGGCTCACGCATAGCGTGTCGCCGGGCAGCAGCGTATCGCAAGGCAAGGTTCGCGAAGGCGACCGCATCGAAGAGAGCCGGCGCGGCTAACTGAAACCGTGCGCCTGAAACGACGATGCGCGCCAGGTGGCGCGCATCGTTGGATATCGTGGACCGTACGCGGTTTGCGCGAGCCGGGCTCGCGCAGGAAGCTCAGGTATTGCCGACGCTGAACATGCCCGAGTGTCCGACGATAGACAGAAACTCGCGGCGGGTGGACGGGTCGGAGCGGAACGTGCCGAGCATCCGCGACGTCACCATCGACACGCCCGCCTTGTGCACGCCACGCGTGGACATGCATTGATGCGCGGCTTCGAGAATCACGCCGACGCCTTTAGGCTGCAATACTTCGCTCAGCGTATCGGCAATCTGCACCGTCATTTTTTCCTGAATCTGCAGACGCTTTGCGAATGCGTCGACGAGGCGCGCGAGCTTCGAAATACCCACGACGCGCCGCTCCGGCAGATAGGCGACGTGTGCGCGCCCGATGATCGGCACCATATGGTGTTCGCAATAGCTTTCGAAGCGGATATCTTTCAGCACGATCATTTCATCGTAGCCGTCGACTTCCGAGAAAGTGCGCGCCAGGATGTCGCGCGGGTCGACTGCATAGCCCGCGAAAAACTCCTCATAGGAACGCACGACGCGCGCAGGCGTATCGAGCAACCCTTCGCGCTTCGGGTCGTCGCCGGCCCAGCGCAACAGCACGCGCACGGCGGCTTCCGCCTCTTCGCGGGTAGGGCGGCCGGGTGTGTCGTTCGAACTGGTTGGGTCGGCGTTACTGGTCATCCTTTGCTCCTGTGGGTCTTGAAACCGAATCGGGACATTGTTCCATGTTTTGGGTCGTCACGTCGCACGATGCGATGCTTGGCCCTGCTCGCATGCGGGTTTTACATTGCCATGCGTTACGCGCATGCATCGATCGGCGCGACTATTTTGGCCATTCGTCGAGCGCGTCGTTGAACAGTTCCGCAACCATGCTGCGCAACCAGCCCGCGCGCGGATCATTATGAAACTTGCGGTGCCAGTGCTGCCGCAGGTCGAAGTTCGGCAACGGTAGCGGCGGCTCGACCAGCGTGATGGACGCATGCTCGGCGACATACGCGAAGCCGATCGCGTGCGGCACCGTCGCGAGCAGATCGGTCTTCGCGAGAATGAACGGCAGGCTCATGAAATGCGGTGTTTCCAGCACCGCGCGCCGATAGATGCGCTTTTTTTCGAGGTACTGTTCGAGTACTTCCTGGCTGCGACCGGACGCGCGCACGACGGCATGTCCCGACGCCACGTACTGTTCGAGCGTCAACGGTCCGCGCGCGAGCGGATGACCGCTGCGCATCAGACAGATAAAGCGGTGCGTGAACAGCCGCTGCTGGAAGAAGTTGTTGCCGGAGAGATCCGGAAAGAAACCGACGGCGAGATCCACTTCGCCCGATTCGAGGCCGCGCTCGATCTGCGCGGGCGGCAAGGTCACCGAGCGCAAGTTCGCATGCGGTGCGCGCATGGCAAACAGTTGCAGCAGACGCGGCAGAAAAACGATCTCGCCGACGTCCGACAATGCGATGGAAAATGTGTGCGTGCTGGTCAGCGGGTCGAAGTCCTGCGCGTCGAGCATGCCTTTTTCGATTCGCAATAACGCTTCGCGTGCGGCGGGCAAGATGGCGAGCGCGCGCGGCGTCGGCTCCATGCCACGCGACGTGCGCACGAACAGCGGGTCGTCGAAGAATTCACGCAGACGGCCAAGTGCCGTGCTGACGCGCGGTTGGCTCACGCCGAGCCGTTCGGCCGCGCGGCTCACGTTGCGGGTGTCCTCCATCGCGACGAGGTAAGGAATCAGGTTGAGGTCGAGGTCGGACATCGCGGCGTGCAGCAGCGCACTATCATTTTAGTGGATACAGCTTATCCCCAAAATTGCGCTGGCGGATATTAGGGGAAGCGCGGCAATGGTTCGATAACTCGACAATGTGGTCAGGCGACGAACATGCGCACTCAGGTTGCGATCGTCGCGCGTCACGTCTTTATCTGCAATGCGATGCCTACGAAGATCTGGCGCAATGGCCCGATGGCCCGATGGCACGATGGCACGACGCGCGCGCGTGGGTGGAGTTGCATGCGCGCTTGTCCGTGACGCGCTCGGAAGCGGCGGCGCGCTCGCTTGCGGAGAATTATGTGGGGTTGCCGTTTGCAGGAACCGCGACGAGCTTGACGCCCAATCCGTGAAGCAGTTTGATCACGGTGTCATAGCGGGGCTGCGCCCCAGGCTTCAGGCTTTTGTAGAGACTTTCGCGGCCCAGACCTGCATCGTCGGCCATCTTCGACATGCCGCGTGCCTTCGCGACGTCGGCGATTGCAGCGATCAGCACGTTCGGGTCGTCTTCTTCGAGCGCGGCGCTGATGTATTCGGCGATCACGACTTCGTTGTCGAGAAATTCCGAGGCGTCGAACCGGGTAATGGTGGACTCGCTCATTGCAGCCGCTCCGTTTTGATCTGTTTCCACAGGGCTTTCGCCAATTTGATGTCAGCGAACTGGCTCCGCTTGGAACCGCCCGCGAGAATCAGGTAGACCGTCGGGCCGTCGCGTACATAGTAGGCGCGATAACCGGCGCCGACATCGATCCGCATTTCCTGTCAAGCGTCGACGAATCTAGCCGACCTCCAGCGCACCCCATTCCAAAAAGGCGGATCATGGAAACCCCCGCCTTGACAGGTGCGCGAGGCGGCTTTCATAATCTGTGGCTGAGTTCGCTAAACGAAACAGTGTTCGTATTTCGAACAAATTGAGCGAACACACACAGATTGAGCGGAGACAGGCTCGACGCGCGCGGGCGCTTGCCGTCGTCAGGCGGTGATACCGCGCACGAGCCGTAACCCACCGTCCCGCGCGTCGCCGCATTGCGGCGGGAGCGCTTCAAACGGCGCGCTACGCTGCGTCAAAAAGGGAATTCGACATGATCAACAAGATTTTCGAGTCACTCCAATCGGCGGTCGCCGACGTGCAGGACGGCGCGACCGTCATGATCGGCGGCTTCGGCACGGCCGGCATGCCGTCGGAGCTGATCGACGCACTGATCGAGCAAGGCGCGCGCGACCTGACGATCGTCAACAACAACGCCGGTAACGGCGACATCGGCCTCGCGGCGCTGCTCAACGCGAAACGCGTGCGCAAAATCATTTGCTCGTTCCCGCGTCAAACGGATTCGTATGTGTTCGACGCGCTCTATCGCGCCGGTGAAATCGAACTGGAGCTCGTGCCCCCAAGGCAATCTGGCCGAACGGATTCGCGCTGCGGGCGCGGGTATCGGCGGTTTCTTCACGCCTACGGCCTATGGCACGAAGCTGGCCGAAGGCAAGGAAACGCGTCTGATCGACGGCAAGCATTACGTGCTCGAAGCGCCGCTGCATGCGGATTTCGCGCTGATCAAGGCGTACAAGGGCGATCGCTGGGGCAACCTGGTCTATCGCAAGACCGCGCGTAACTTCGGCCCGATCATGGCAAGCGCCGCGAAAACGGCGATCGTGCAAGTGTCGCAAGTCGTGCCGCTCGGCGCGCTGGACCCGGAAAACATCGTGACGCCGGGCATTTTCGTGCAACGCGTGATCGAAGTGCCGCAAGCCGCGCATATGCCGATGCCCAATCCCCACGACGCTGCCGCCTGATCTGGAGACACACGATGAAACGACTGACCCGCGATGAAATGGCCAAGCGCGTCGCCCAGGATATCCCTGAAGGCGCGTATGTGAACCTCGGTATCGGCGTGCCGACGCTGGTGGCGAACCACCTCGCCGCCGACAAGGAAATCTTCCTGCACAGCGAAAACGGCCTGCTCGGCATGGGCCCGGCGCCCGCGAAAGGCGAGGAAGACGACGAACTGATCAACGCCGGCAAACAGCACGTCACGCTGCTGACGGGCGGCGCGTACTTCCATCACTCGGACTCGTTCGCGATGATGCGCGGCGGCCATCTCGACTTCTGCGTGCTCGGCGCATTCCAGGTTTCCGCGAAGGGCGACCTCGCGAACTGGCACACGGGCGCACCGGACGCGATTCCGGCCGTGGGCGGCGCGATGGATCTGGCGATCGGCGCGAAGCAGGTCTACGTGATGATGGAGCACCTGACCAAGCAGGGCGAAAGCAAGATCGCCGCCGAATGCACGTACCCGGTCACGGGCATTGCATGCGTGGACCGTATCTATACGGACCTCGCGGTGATCGACGTGACGTCCGACGGTCTCGTCGTCCGTGAGATCTTCTCGGATATCGACTTCGCCGAACTGCATCGCCTGACCGGCGTGCCGTTGATCGACGGCACGAACGCCGCCTGATCGTCATACGGTTATGGTGACCCGCGCGCTCCGGTTCTTCCCTGGCTCGCGCGCGGGAAACATGACAGCCTGCGCCGCGCGCGCTACGCTATCGGTCTCACCGGACAGCGCACGCACGCGCGCCGCTGCCGTTTCCTGCCCTCCGTTTCTATCCAGCCGCTTATCCCGTCATGCTTGATTCCAGCGCCCGTCTGACCGCCCTGATTTGCGGCACGCAACCGATGAACGATATCTGGTCGCCGCGCGCCACGGTGCAGCGGATGCTCGATGTCGAAGCGGCGCTGGCGCGTGCGTCGGCCGCGCATCAGGTGATTCCGCACACGGCGGTGGCGGCGATCGAGGCAGCCTGTCACGCCGATCAGCTCGACGCCGACGCACTGACGCGCGACGCCGCGCTCGGCGGCAATCTCGCGATTCCGCTGGTCAAGCAACTGACCGCGCGCGTCAAGGCGGCGGACGCGGAAGCGTCGAAATACGTGCATTGGGGCGCGACGAGTCAGGACATCATCGACACGGCGACCGTGCTGCAACTGCGCGATACGATCGATCTGCTCGACGTCCATCTGCAACGCACCTGCGTCGCGCTCGCCGAACTCGCATCGGCCCATCGCGCAACGCCGATGATCGGCCGTACATGGCTGCAACAGGCGCTGCCGATCACGCTCGGCCTCAAGTTCGCGCAATGGCTCGACGCGTTGGGCCGTCATCGCGAGCGGCTCGCTGAATTGCGCGCCCGCGCGCTGGTGCTGCAATTCGGCGGCGCGGCGGGCACGCTCGCCAGCCTGCGCGATGCGGGCGCGGTCGTCACGCAATTGCTCGCGCAGGAACTCGGTTTGTCGGCGCCCGCGTTGCCGTGGCACACGCAACGCGATCGCATCGCGGAGGCCGCGTCGCTGTTCGGCATGCTGATCGGCACGCTCGGCAAGATCGCGCGCGACATCTCGCTGCAAATGCAGACTGAAATCGGTGAACTCGGCGAACCCGTTGTCGCCGGCAAAGGCGGTTCGTCGACGATGCCGCACAAGCGCAATCCGGTTGGCTGCGCGGCCGTGCTGACCGCCGCCACGCGCGCGCCGGGACTGGTCGCGACGGTGCTCGCGGGCATGGTCCAGGAACACGAACGCGCGCTCGGCGGCTGGCAGGCCGAGTGGGACGCGTTGCCCGATCTCGCGCGCCTCGCGGGCGGCGCACTCGTCAATATCGAACAGATCGTGTCCGGACTCGACGTCAACACCGCGCGTCTCGCCGCCAATCTCGACGTCACGCATGGCCTGATTCTCGGCGAATCCGTGATGCTCGCGCTGGGCGACAAGATTGGCCGCATGGACGCGCATCATCTGGTCGAACGCGCATCGAAACAGGCGGTGCAACACGGCAGCACGTTGTTCGACGTGCTCGCCGCAGACGCTACCGTCACGCAACATCTTTCGGTCGAGCGCCTGAAAGCGCTGCTCGATCCCGCTCAATACGTCGGTCAGGCGCACGCATTCGTCGACGCCGCGCTGGCGCTTCATCACGCGCGCGAGCCGCGCTAACCTGAGAGGTCATTGTCCATGCCTTACGCCGCAGTCAACGGCATTGAGCTTCATTACCGGATCGACGGCGATCGCCACGGCAACGCGCCGTGGCTGATCCTGTCCAATTCGCTCGGTTGCGATCTGTCCATGTGGACGCCGCAAGTCGCCGCACTCGCGCAGAAGTTCCGCGTGCTGCGCTACGACACGCGCGGTCATGGTCATTCCGAAGCACCGAAAGGCCCGTACACGATCGAGCAACTGACGGGCGACGTGATCGGCCTGATGGATCATCTGAAGATCGCGAAGGCGAACTTCTGCGGTATTTCGATGGGCGGTCTGACCGGCGTGGGCCTCGCTGCACGTCACGGCGACCGGATCGAACGCGTCGTGCTGTGCAACACGGCCGCGCGTATCGGCTCGCCGGAAGTGTGGGTGCCGCGTGCGGCGCGCGCACGCAGCGAAGGCATGCTCACGCTGTCCGAAGCGGTGCTGCCGCGCTGGTTCACGGGCGAGTTCATCGCGCGCGAACCGCTGGTGTACGCATTTATCCGCGACACCTTCGTGCATACGGATAAAGAAGGTTACGCAAGCAATTGCGAGGCGATCGATGCAGCCGACCTGCGCCCCGAAACCGGCGGCATCAAGGTGCCGGCGCTGGTGATCGGCGGCACGCACGATCTGGCCGCGACGCCCGCGCAAGGCAAGGAACTGGCCGCGTCGATTCCGGGCGCGCGTTACGTCGAACTGGACGCATCGCACATTTCCAACATCGAGCAGGCCGACACGTTTACCAAGACGGTGCTCGACTTCCTGACGGAGCAACGATGAACGACGAAGACCGCTACGAAGCCGGGATGACAGTGCGTCGCGCGGTGCTCGGCGACGCGCACGTCGACCGTTCGCTGACGAATCGCACCGAGCATACGGAAGAGTTCCAGAATCTCATCACGCGCTACGCGTGGGGCGAAATCTGGACGCGCGAAGGATTGCCGCGCCACACGCGCAGCATGCTGACCATCGCGATGATGGTGGCGCTGAACCGCAACGAGGAACTCGCACTGCATCTGCGCGCGGCCAAGAATAACGGCGTCACGCGCGAGCAGATCAAGGAAGTGCTGCTGCAAACCGCGATTTACTGCGGCGTGCCCGCTGCGAATTCCGCGTTCCATCTGGCCGACAAGATTTTCCGCGAAGACGACGCCGCCGGCGCATGATCTGACATGCTCGCATGCGTGCCGCGCATGCGAGCCGATCCTCCGGTCGGCAATGCATGAACCGTCTTTACCGTCGTCCCGCCTGCGCGGGACGATCCCGCCTTGTCCGGTGCGTCCGTCACCGGTGTCACGACCCACTTCCGCACCTACCCCGCACGCATCGCCGTCTGTCCGGTCGCCGGGCAAAACCCGCGTCCCGCACCGCATGAATTAACATTCGGGGAATCACGCGGCCGCACGTGTTTGCGCTGATTAAATTCGCTGGTAGTGTCTCGCCTCAACGCGCGCGGGCACGCCCATTTGCTGCGCATTCGCCGAACGGCACGCTGCTGAGGTCTCGATGCTTTCGAATCTGCTGGTACAACTCGTCAACGGACTCGCCGATGCGTCCACGCTGTTTCTGGTCGCGGCGGGCCTGTCGCTGATTTTCGGCGTGACGCGCATCGTCAACTTCGCGCACGGCTCGTTCTACATGGTCGGCATCTACGTGGCGTACAGCATCGCGAGCCGCTTCGGCCATAGCACGGCGGGCTTCTGGCTGTCGGTGATCGCGGCGGCGCTGGTGGTCGCGGTGCTGGGCGCACTGGTCGAGATCATCGTGTTACGGCGCATCTATCACGCGCCCGAACTGTTCCATCTGCTCGCGACCTTCGCGCTCGTGCTGATCTTCCGGGACGCGGCATTGTGGCTGTGGGGACCGGAAGACCTGTTCGGTCCACGCGCGCCGCATCTCGCGGGCGCGGTGAGCTTGCTGGGGCATCCGCTGCCCACTTACGACATCGTTCTGATCGGGCTGGGGCCGGCGGTGCTGCTGGTGCTCTGGTATGCGCTGACACGCACGCGATGGGGCACGCTGGTGCGCGCGGCCACGCAGGATCGCGAGATGCTCGGCGCGCTCGGCATCAATCAGGCATGGCTGTTTACAGGGGTTTTCTTCGTCGGTGCGTTTCTCGCGGGCCTCGGCGGCGCGTTGCAGGGACCGCGGATGTCCGCGAATCTGTCGCTGGATCTGGAGACGATCGGCAATGCGTTCGTGGTCGTCGTGGTGGGCGGCATGGGCTCGATTCCGGGCGCATTCGTCGCGGCGTTGATCATCGCGGAGATCAAGGCGCTGTGTATCGGCATCGGCCATGTATCGATCGCGGGCATCGATCTGTCGTTGAGCCGCTTTACGCTGGTCGCGGAATTCGTCGTGATGGCGGTCGTGCTGGTGGTGCGGCCGTGGGGGCTGCTCGGTCGCGCGAGTGCGGCGGTGCGCGGCATGGCCGCGCCGGAAACGCCGCTTCGTCCCGCAGGAAAGCGTGTCAAGTGGCTGGCGGCATGCGTGCTCGCGATCCTGATTCTCGCGCCGCTCGCGGCCGGCGCATTTCCGTATCTGCCCGTGCTGATGGTCGAAATCCTGATTGCCGTGCTGTTCGCGGCGAGCCTGCATTTCATCATGGGACCGGGCGGTATGCACTCGTTCGGACACGCTGCGTATTTTGGGCTGGGCGCATACGGCGCGGCGCTGTTCGTGAAGCTGTTCAGCTTGCCGATGGAAGCGGCGCTCGTTCTCGGACCGTTGCTCGCGGTGCTCGGCGCGCTGGTGTTCGGCTGGTTTTGCGTGCGATTGTCCGGCGTCTATCTCGCGATGCTGACGCTCGCGTTCGCGCAGATCGTGTGGTCGGTCGTGTTCCAGTGGGACGACGTGACGGGCGGCAGCAACGGCATCCTCGGCTTGTGGCCGTCGAACTGGCTGTCGTCGCCGGTGGCTTTTTATTATCTGGCGCTGGTGTTCGCGGCGACCGGCGTGTGGCTCTTGCGACGCATGCTGTTTTCGCCGCTCGGTTATGCGATGCGTGCGTCGCGCGATTCATCGTTGCGCGCCGAAGCGATCGGGATCGATACGCGGCGGATTCAATGGGCCGCGTTCGTGATCGCGTCGCTGTTTTGCGGGCTGGCCGGCTCGCTGTACGCGTTCTCCAAGGGCACGATTTCGCCGGACGTGATCAGCGTCAGCCGCTCGGTCGACGGCCTCGTGATGGTGCTGCTCGGCGGTTTGCAGACGTTGAGCGGACCGGTCGTCGGCGCGGCGGTGTTCACGTGGCTGCAAGACACGGTCGCGCGTCAGACCGACTACTGGCAAGCGTTGTTGGGCGGCACGATTCTGCTGCTGGTGATCGCGTTTCCGCAGGGCATCGTCGGCTTTATCCGCGAGCGCTTCGACGACAACGACTCGGACGTGCCCAACGGCGCGCCCGCTGCGCGAAGCGCGGTCGAGGAGGGCCTATGAGTCTGTTGCGCGTATCCGGCCTGTCGAAGTCGTTCGGCGGCGTGACGGCGGTCGACGACGTATCGTTCGATCTCGAAGCGGGTCAACTACTGGCGCTGCTCGGGCCGAACGGCGCGGGAAAATCGACCTGCTTCAATATGGTCAACGGCCAGTTACGGCCGTCGTCCGGTTCGATCCTGCTCGATGGCCGTGAACTCGTCGGCAAGCGTCCGCGCGACATCTGGCGGCTCGGCGTGGGCCGCACGTTCCAGATCGCGGCGACCTTCAACTCGATGACCGTGCTCGAAAACATCCAGATGGCGCTGCTGTCGCGCGAAAAAAAGCTGTTCGGACTGTGGACGCCCGCCGCGTCGCAGTTCAGGGCCGAGGCGCTCGATCTGCTCGACCAGGTCGGCATGGCCCACGATGCGCAGCGCGCATGCGGCGTGCTCGCGTATGGCGACGTGAAGCGCGTCGAACTCGCAATCGCCCTCGCCAACCGGCCGCGATTGCTGTTGATGGACGAGCCGACCGCGGGCATGGCGCCGAAAGAGCGCCACGACCTGATGGCACTCACCCGACGCCTCGTCACCGAACGCAAGATCGGCGTGCTGTTTACCGAGCACAGCATGGACGTGGTGTTCGCGTACGCGGACACCCTGCTCGTGCTCGCGCGCGGCAAGCTGATCGCGCAGGGCGACGCCGACGCGATTCGCAACGACGCGCAGGTGCAGGCCGTGTATTTCGGCACCGGCAAGACCTTTCAGCCGCGTGCGCCGCTGCATGCAGGAGACGCATAACCATGTCCGGTCCGGTGCTGAAAGTATCGAATCTGAACGCGTTCTATGGACGCGCGCATATCCTGTTCGACGTCGGTTTCGAAGTGGGACGCGGCGAAGTCGTGGCGTTGATGGGCCGCAACGGCGCGGGCAAGTCCACGACGATGAAAGCGGTGATGGGTCTGTTGCCGCAACGCACGGGCGAAATCACCTTTCGCGGCACCGATATCGCGTCGCTCGCGCCTTACCGGATCGCGCGGCTGGGCATGGGCTTCGTGCCCGAAGACCGCCGCGTGTTCGCCGATCTGACCGTGATGGAAAATCTCGACGCAGGCCGTCAGCCGCCGCGCGATGGCGCGCCGCAATGGACGCCCGACAAGCTGTTCAAGCTGTTTCCGAATCTCGGCGACATGCCGAACCGTCCCGGCGCGCAGATGAGCGGCGGCGAGCAGCAGATGCTGACCGTCTCGCGCACGTTGATGGGCAACCCGTATCTGGTGTTGCTGGATGAACCGTCGGAGGGCGTCGCGCCGCTGATCGTCGAACAGATGGCGAACCTGATCCTCGAACTGAAGCGCGAAGGGCTGTCTATCCTGCTGTCCGAACAGAATCTGCATTTCGCGGAACTGGTCAGCGATCGCGCTTACGTGCTCGAGAAAGGGCAAATCCGTTTCAGCGGCACGATCGCGGAACTGGCGCAGAACGACACCGTGCGGCGCGCGTATCTGAGCGTCTGACGCGATCGGCTCGCATGCGCAGCCCGAACTCGGTACGATGCCGGTTCGCTGGCGGCCCGCGCGGCGCGCGGATTGAAAACAGATTGAAGGATTCGGGGCGCCGCTGGAGCGCCGCGCCGGATCAGCCGCACTGCACGATCACGAGCATCGCTTTTACGCTATCAATTGAGAAACGGAGAACCGCATGACCACGCGCGCACGATGGATATCCACCCTCACGGTTTCGCTGACGCTATCGGTGTCGGCACTTGCCGCGAGCGCCGAGACCATCAAGATTGGCGAAATCAACAGCTACAAGGCGCAGCCCGCATTCCTCGGACCGTATAAAAACGGCTGGAATCTGGCGCTCGACCAGATCAATGCGGCGGGCGGCGTCAACGGCAAGCAACTGGAAGTCGTGTCGCGCGACGACAATGCGAACCCCGGCGATACGATTCGCGTGGCGCAAGAATTGATTGCACGTGAGCAGGTGCAATTGCTGTTCGGCGGCTATCTGTCGAATACGGGTCTGGCACTGACCGATTTCGCGAAGCAGAAGAAGATTTTCTTCCTCGCCGCCGAGCCGCTGACCGACAAGATCGTCTGGGCCGACGGCAACAAGTACACGTACCGTCTGCGTCCTTCGACCTATATGCAAGTCGCGATGCTGGTGCCGGAAGCCGCGAAGCTGAAGAAAAAGCGCTGGGCGCTGGTCTATCCGAACTACGAGTACGGGCAGTCGGCGGCGGCGACGTTCAAGAAACTGCTGCAAGCCGCGCAACCCGACGTGCAGTTCGTCGCGGAACAGGCCACGCCGTTGGGTAATGTCGATGCGGGCGCCGTGACGCAGGCGCTGGCCGATGCGAAACCCGACGCGATTTTCAACGTGCTGTTCGCTGCCGATCTCGGCAAGTTCGTTCGTGAAGGCAATACGCGCGGTCTGTTCAAGGATCGAAGCGTCGTGTCGTTGCTGACCGGCGAACCCGATTACCTCGATCCGTTGGGCGCGGAAGCGCCGACCGGCTGGATCGTGACCGGCTATCCGTGGTATTCGATCGACACGGCCGCCAACAAGACCTTCGTCGATGCGTATCGTGCGAAGTATCACGACTATCCGCGTCTGGGCTCGGTGGTCGGTTACTCGGCGATGATGTCGATTGCGGACGGCCTGAAGAAAGCCGGTTCGACGGATCCCGACAAGCTCGCGGCGGCGTTCAAGGGCTTGAAGGTGGATACGCCGTTCGGTCCGATCAGCTATCGGGCGCAGGACAATCAATCGACGATGGGCGCGTTCGTGGGCGTGACCGCGCTGAAGGACGGCAAGGGCATCATGACGTCGTACCGTTATATCGACGGCGCGAGCGTGCAGCCGTCCGACGCGGAAGTGAAGAAATTGCGTCCGGCGGACTGAGCGGCATACTCACGCTGATGAGTCGGTAAGCGCATGAAAAACGAAAGGGCTGTCCTCATGGACAGCCCTTTTTTGCATCCGCGCGACGCTATTCCTCGGCCTCGTGTTCGGCGACGAAGCGCCGCAAATACGCCAGCACGGCCGCTTCGGCCGCGCGATGATCGGCGAGGCTTTTCGATCCCGATTCCGCTTCGTCGCCGAACAGCGACGCGGGCGCCTTGTGCGCGTCCACTTCAAACCCTTCGCGGAACACGCGGATCTGATGCTCGTCCTGCGCATACTCGGCGATCCAGTGAATGCCTTCGATATGCGCGCCTGCACGTAGTGTCGGTGTTTTCATGCGGCTTCTCCGGTGGCGGGGAACGGCGCAAAGCGCCGGGGGATGCTTGCACGATACGCCGTCCGTACCGTCTTCGCATCCCGCGTGCGCGCGTTATTCGACGGTGGCTAGCACGCGGCGCACGGTGTCGAAGATCTTCGCGATCTGCGCTTCCTCGACGATCAGCGGCGGCGAGAACGCGAGGATATCGCTGGTGTACCGGACTAGCACGCCCGCTTCGAAACATTTGACGAATGCTTCGTACGCGCGCGCGGACGGCGCGCCGTCGCGCGGTTCGAGTTCGATACCCGCGACCATCCCGAGATTGCGGATGTCTTTCACGTGCTTCGCATCGCGTAACGAATGCGCGGCCGCTTCGAATGTCGGCGCCATCGCGGCGGCGCGCTCGAACAGGCCTTCGCGTTTGTAGAGATCGAGCGTCGCGATCGACGCAGCCGCTGCGGCAGGGTGCGCGGAATACGTGTAGCCGTGAAACAGCTCGATCGCATTGGCCGCGCCCGCGTTGACGATGGTGTCGTGAATGGTGCGGCTCGCGGCGACCGCGCCCATCGGAATCGCCGCGTTATTGATGGCTTTGGCCATCGTCAGCAGATCGGGCGTGACACCGAAATATTCGCTGGCTGTCGCCTTGCCGAGCCGTCCGAAACCGGTGATCACTTCGTCGAACACCAGCAGGATGCCGTGCTTCGTGCAGATTTCGCGCAGCTTTTGCAGATAGCCTTGCGGCGGAATCAGCACGCCCGTCGAACCCGCGACCGGTTCGACGATCACGGCGGCGATGGTCGACGGATCGTGCAGTGCAACGAGCCGTTCCAGTTCGTCGGCGAGATGCGCGCCCCAAGCCGGTTGGCCTTTGGAAAACGCGTTCTTGTCGATGTTGTGCGTGTGCGGCAAATGATCGACGGACGGCAGTAGCGCGCCCGAATAGGCCTTGCGGTTCGGTCCGATCCCACCGACCGAAATGCCGCCGAATCCGACGCCGTGATAGCCGCGCTCGCGGCCGATCAGACGCGTGCGTTGGCCTTCGCCGCGTGCCCGGTGATACGCGAGGGCGATCTTCAGCGCGGTATCGACGGATTCCGATCCGGAGTTCGTGAAGAAGATGCGATCCAGACCGGCCGGCATCAATTCAGCGACTTTCGACGCGGCTTCGAACGCGAGCGGGTGACCCATCTGGAAGGTCGGCGCGAAGTCCATCGTGGCGACCTGTTTCTGTACAGCGGCGACGATTTCGTCGCGGCAGTGGCCCGCGTTGACGCACCACAAGCCCGCACAACCATCGAGGATTTCGCGGCCGTCGGTGGTCTGGTAGTACATCCCTTTCGCCGATTGCAGCAGGCGCGGCGCGCTTTTGAACTGGCGATTGGCGGTGAACGGCATCCAGAAAGAAGACAGATCCTCGATGACGGGTCGCGAAGTCATGGTTTTCTCCTCGAAGTGGTAGCGAAACTGTAGCGCTCGCGGTTAAATGGCGAACATGAACAGTTGGCGCACTGTGTTGCCAACTGTGTTGGCTCGACTGCATGGCCCGTATTGGCGTCGTGCATCGTCGAAACCCGGCCGAAGCCACCTGAATCTGCCTGAATCGTTCTCAAGCCCGCCACGATGATCGAAATAGAACTGCAACGCGACCGCCGCTCGGCGTCCACCCTCGTCGATCAACTGGTGCAGGGCTACGCAAGCGCGATCGAGGCGCAATCGCTGCGGGCGGGCGCGTTGTTGCCGTCGGTGCGGCAGCTGGCGCAACGCCATGCGTTGAGCACGTTCACCGTCACTGAAGCATACAACCGTCTTGTTTCGATGGGACTCGTGGTGGCGCGGCGGGGTTCCGGCTATCGCGTGGCCACGCGTCCGCAGGCGGGTCGTCAGCGCGCCACCGACTGGCAACCGCCCAGTCTCACTGCGACGTGGCTGCTGTCGGACGTGTTCGCGGATCATTCGGTGCCGATCAAGGCGGGCGGTGGCTGGCTGCCGAACGAGTGGGTCAACGAGAGCGGTTTGCAGCACGCGTTGCGCGCGATGAGCCGGGTGCCGGCCGCGCGGCTTGGCGATTACGGTCATCCGTACGGTTTCGCGCCGTTGCGTGAGCGGGTCGCGGAGCAACTCGACCGGCGCGGCTTGCCGGTCGAACTGCCGAACGTTTTGCTGACGCAGGGCGCGACGCACGCGCTCGATCTGATCGTGCGAACCTTGCTGCGTGCCGGCGATACCGTGCTGGTCGAAGATCCCGGTTACTGCAATCTGCTGCAAATCCTGAAGCTCGCCGGACTGGTCGTGCACGGCGTGCCGCGCACGCCCGACGGTATCGATACGGACGTGCTCGAATCGCTGGTGGCGGCGCATAAGCCGAAGGCGATTTTCGTCAATACGACGCTGCAGAATCCGACCGGCGCGACCTACAGCATGGCCGCGGCGTTTCGTGTGTTGCAGGTGGCCGAGCGCGAGCGGATGTGGGTGATCGAGGACGATGTGAGCCGCGAGCTCGCGCCCGGCGGCGCGCCGTTATTCGCGGCGATGGAAGGCTTGCAGCGCGTGTTGTACGTCAGCGGTTTTTCGAAGACGGTGACGCCCGGACTGCGTTGCGGCTATGTGGTGGCGGAGCGCGAAGTGCTGCGCGAACTCGCGCGGACCAAGATGGCGGTGGGATTGACGTCGTCGGAAGCGATCGAGCGGATCGTCGACAAGGTACTGCTGGAAGGGCGTTATGCGCGGCATGTCGAGATGGTCAGCGACCGTCTGAAAGCGGCCCATGCGCTGGTCGAAAGCCGTCTGGATACGCTGGGCTTGCCGCTATTCCACCGGCCGCGCGGCGGGTTGTTTCTGTGGGCGCAGTTGCCGGTCGAACCCGCGCGCGCCGCGGATGTTGCGACCGCCGCGCTGTCGCACGGCATCTGGCTCGCGCCGGGATCGTATTTCCGTCCCGACGATGCGCCGAGCGCCTGGTTCCGCTTCAACGCGCCATACTCGACGGACGACGCGTTGTGGCGTTTTATCGAACGCGTGGGAAAGACCTGAGACCTGATTACACGGTCAGTGGATCAGTTTCAGAAACACCGGATACATCGATGCCACCAGCAACAGCGCCATCACGACGTTGAACAGACGCAGGCGCTTCGGGTCCGACAGCGCGCGGCGCATCGCAGTGCCGAACGCGGCCCACAGACAGATGCACGGAAAGCCGACCACGTAGAACACCGCGCCCATCAACAGCGCGTTGAGCATGAAGCCGTCGGTCAGATGGATAGTCGTGGCGGCGGTCAGCACCATCATCCACGCCTTCGGATTGATCCACTGGAACGCGAGCGCTTCATGAAAGCGCATGGGACGGCGCTCGCCGTTGCGCACAGCCATTTCGCCCGACGTGCCGATCTTGTACGCGAGGTACAGCAGATACAGCACGCTGGCCGTTTCGAGGACGGTGTGCAGCACCGGAATCCGCTGAAACGCCTGACCCAGGCCGAGCCCGACCGCCGAAATCAGGACCACGACGCCCGCGCTGATGCCGAACAGATGCGGCAACGTGCGTCGGAAGCCAAAATTGACACCCGATGCGAGCAGCATCGTGTTGTTCGGGCCAGGCGTGATGGACGTGACGAGTGCGAACAGGATGCCTGCGGGCACGGCGCTCAGCAATTCAGCGGGAAACATAAACGACTCCGGAAGTACAAGGTTTCCAGAAAGTCTACCGACAGTTACCGGTACAGTACCGGTACGCAATGTCGGTTGTTTTCCGGTACGGTCGTGAGCGGCTGGGGCAATCGACGCGACATAATGGCGACCGAAATCGCGTGCTAGGATGGTCTGGACCTGTCTCAGGAGATCTCGATGGCGACGCTTTACGACACGCTGGGCGTACCTGACAACGCATCTGGCGACGAGGTAAAACGTGCGTACCGGAAGGCTGCGATGAAGTGGCATCCGGATCGCAACGTCGGCCACGAAGATGCCGCGCGGGCCGCGTTTCAGGAAGTGAAGGAAGCGTATTCGATCTTGTCGGACGCTGGGCAGCGGGCGGTGTACGACGCGGTTTATGCTGAGCAGATGAAAACCTGGCAGACGCATCATCAGCAGGCGGAGGACGCGCGGATCGAACGGGAGCGCGTCGCGCAGGCTGAGCGGGATGCGTATTACGCGGAGAAGGTGTCGGTGGCGATGCGATTTTCCGATGATGGTTTTAATCGCGATGTGGTGTTTGGGGTGTTGCTGGGGCAGGGGTGCGAGAGGGGGTTGGCTGCGAGGATTGCAGATAGTGTGGGGGCTTTGCAGGAGTCCCGGAGAGGGGTGGAAGATGGGGATAGGGGTTTGGCTGCTGCTGCCGCTGTGCCTCCGGCCGATGCTGCCGCGAAACACCCGGCCGGGGTGTTTGAGTCGTTCTTTGGGATGTTTGGGATTCGGACTTGATGTTGATTTGGCGGTTGTCTGGGGGTGGGTTTGGTTTGGTTCGGTTGTCCCGGTTTCACGTCGGTTTGCCTGGATCGTCCCTGTGCGGGACCGCACCTACTTTTCTTTGCTCGTGCAAAGAAAAGTAGGCAAAAGAAAGCACGTTTACACCGCCACTCCGTAGCGAGTGGCGTCCTTCCAGAACGGGTAGTGGACCGCGCACGATTTGAGTTGTCGCACCGCATGTCTTGGTGACAAATGGTATGGACGCCTCCCCCTCGCGAGGGCTGCTGATCGAATGGTCGGGGCGCGACCAGGAAGGTGGGTTCTCGCAACCGACGGCCTCAGATGTGCCAGAGTGGAAGTTGGGCAACGTACCACTTGAGGAAGGAGAACCCAAATGAAGCTTACTCCGGTTGGTGTCGATATTGCGAAGCAGGTGTTCCAGGTCCACTGGGTTGATCCGCAAACAGGCGAGGTCGTCAGCCGGCAGATCCGACGCGCCACGTTTCTGTCGCACTTTGCAAATCGCGCGCCGTGCCTGATCGGCATGGAAGCGTGTGGCGGTTCCCAGCACTGGGCGCGTCATCTGGAGCAGATGGGTCATCAGGTGAAGTTGATGCCGGGCCAGGCGGTCAAGGCGTTTGTGAGCGGTAACAAGAGCGACGTGGCTGATGCACGGGCAATCTGGACCGCGGTACAGCAGTCGGGCGTGAGGTCCGTGACGGTCAAGACTGAATCGCAGCAGGCCGTGCTGGCATTGCACCGGATGCGCCAGCAACTGATCAGGTTCCGCACGATGCAGATCAATGGATTGCGTGGGCTGCTGACGGAATACGGTGAAGTGATGGCGGTAGGCCGCGCCGCGCTGAACCGGGCGATGGCTGATGTGCTGGCGCGCCTGGAGGCGCGTTTGCCCACGATGCTGGTGGACACGCTGCGTGAGCAGTGGCAGCGGCTTGACGTTCTCGATGAGCAGATTGCGCGAATCGAACGCAAACTTCTCGGACTGGATGAAGGAAGAGCGTGCCTGCCGGCAGATCGCCGACATTCCAGGCGTCGGGCTGCTGACAGCGACCGCTGCTGTGGCGACGATGGGCGACCCCAAAGCGTTTCATTCAGGACGTGAGTTTGCGGCCTGGCTGGGTCTGGTGCCCAGACAGACCGGCACCGGTGGCAGGATCAGACTGCATGGGATCAGCAAACGCGGTGATGTGTATCTGCGCACACTGCTGATCCACGGTGCACGATCGGTGCTCGCGCGCGTGAAAGAGCCAGGCCCGTGGCTCGAGCAGTTGGGCCGGCGGCGCCCGCATAACGTGGTAATCGTTGCGTTGGCCAACAAGATGGCCCGAACGATTTGGGCGCTGCTGGCGCACGGGCGTACGTACGAGAAAGGCTATGTGAGTACGCGAGCGGCGTAAGCGCTGCAATGACTGAATAAACCGGTTTTGCAGGAGATGGGATGTCAAAGGTTGCGCAAGGTAATTGAGTGTGATGGCACACAGGTCAGACCGGGACTCACCAAACCTGAACTGCCTTGCGGGCTAACAGCCCGTGTGTCAAGTGAGGCGTGAGCCAGCGGATTCCATCGAGGCCAGCGGGTTCGACCTGCAACAAGGCCGGATATAAAGCCGCAGCCTTCCTGTCTACCAACACACACGAAATCCCTTGGCAAACGGGAGGCGTCCATATAAAGGCAGTCATTCGTTCCGGCTGTTCGCTTCGCGACAGCCGTTGGGCACAGCCCCGTCTTTTTCTCCCAACGCCATTCGCGCGCTGCACTCCGTCGGTCACAACACCCATTTTCCTGGCATGCGCCGGTCCGTTCTCGCGCGCAAAATTCCTGGCAACCCGGAACGTCGAAACCATCGTGAAGGCGGGTGAATGCCGTGGCGCAAACCGGGCCTTGAGCCGGACGCTGGAACGGTCGTGAAGGCTGGCAAATCGGGTGGTGAAAACCAGGCTTTGACCCGACGCCGGAATGGTCCTAAGGAGGGCGGATGCCGTGCGCAAACTGCGCTTTGGTCGGGACGCCGGAACCATCGAAACGGCGGGCGAATGGTGTGACGCCAACCGGGCTGCGAGCCGGCGCCGGAACCGTCGAAGCGGCGTGCAAGTGACATAGCGAAAACGGGTTTTTGAAGCAGGCTACCGCCGCGAAGCGGGCGGGATGTGCGGGCGCGGACCACCGGGAAAAACGGACCGACGAGTCAAAACGTGCGCGGTCCACTACCCGAAAAATACTAGACGCCACTCGCTACGAAGCGCGAGGTAAACGCGCTTTCTTTTGCCTACTTTTCTTTGCGCGAGCAAAGAAAAGTAGGTGCGGTCCCGCACAGGGACGATCCAGGCAGACCACCGCGAAAACGGGACAACCAAACCAAACCAAAGCAAAACCAAAGCAAACCCAAAAACCAAACCTTTACCCCACCTTCAACACCCCCACCACCTCCCCCAACAACCCAATCACATCCCCGACAGACGGCGCCACATACTCATCAATCCGCCGCAAATAAGGACACGTCAACGCGGCAATAGCCTGCCCCGAAGGCCCAAGCAACGGAAACGTCACATCCGTCACCCCAAACGTCTGCTGACTGTCCTTCAACAAAAACCCATCCTCCCGAATCCGCTCGAAAGCGAGATCCAACGCCTCACGATCGACGGTCACTTCTCCCTTCACCTTCGTATGCTCGGCCAGCATGTGCGCCCGCTGCTCCTCGCTCTGAAACGCCAGCATCACCCGCCCCGACGCGGTATCGATCAATCCGACCCGCGACCCCAGCCGTACCGAAATGCCCCACGTGCCCGGACCGTCCACCTGCGCAATCACCAACAGATTTCCACGGTCGTATACGGCCAGATGAATCGACTGCTCGGCGGCATCGGCGAATCGCTGCATCAGCGGCAACGCCTCCGAAATCAGCCGGTTCATCGGCGGATGACGATGCGCCAGCGCATACAGCTTCAGACTCAACGCATACCGGTCGCCACCCGGCGAACGCGCCACGTATTGCCGCGCAACCAGTCGCTCAAGCATCCGGTAAATCTCGCTCGCATTGCGCCCGAGCAACTTCGTGATCTCGACGCGCGTCAGCCCGTCCTTCTGCTCGGCCAGCAACTCCAGGATGTCCAGACCCTTGTCCAGCGCAGGCGCGCGGTAACGGTCGGCATCGTCCTTTTCTTCAGCGTCCATCGCGATTCCGTTCCCCATTCCAGTTCTCATCATCGTCGCGCGAGTTCGTGTCCGCAGGCGGCCAGGGAAAACACGCACGCTTGCTGCACTGCACTTTCCTTGACTTCGAAAAGTCCGTATATGAATAATACGTTCATTGGTGAATGAACGCACACCAGCCTAGATAACAAAGCGCAGGACGTAGTGCCCGCCGCCGTGCTGTTGGACGGACGGGTTCACGCAGTTCCCACAACGCAGATCAGGAGACAACCATGTCGTTCGCAACAGGGCCGCGCGCGGTCCGCCGTTTCATGCGCAGTGCGTTATCGCTGTCCGTTCACCTGACGATGGCAAGCGCCGTCGCCGGTACGGCCGGCCTCGCTTTCAGCACCGCCGCGCACGCCGACGCGGGCAAAGTCGGTCTCGGCTTGCCGCTTCTGACGTCGCCGTTCTGGCAGTCGTACAACAACTACCTGCCGAAATACGCGAAAGACATGGGGATCGACATCCTCGCGCCGGTCAATTCCAACGGCGATCCTGTGCAGCAGATCACCGACATGAACAACCTGCTGAACCTCGGCGCAAAAGGCATCGTGGTCGGCCCGCTCGACTCGGCGGCGATCAGCCGCGCGCTCGACGCGGCATCGGCGAAGAACGTGCCGGTGGTCGCCGTCGATGTCGCGCCGACTCAGGGCA
The DNA here is from genome assembly GCF_028283785.1 of Paraburkholderia sp. Classification (GTDB taxonomy): domain Bacteria; phylum Pseudomonadota; class Gammaproteobacteria; order Burkholderiales; family Burkholderiaceae; genus Paraburkholderia. The sequence goes on from NZ_JAPWKB010000014.1 coordinate 27,051, forward strand.
AGGTGGCGATGGTCGTACGCGCCGACAACCACGCCTACGGCGAAAAAGCCTGCAAATACATCGGCGAACACGTGAAGTCGGGCAAGGTCGTGCAGATCATGGGCGATCTCGCGTCGGTCAACGGGCGCGACCGCTCGGAAGCGTTTCGCGCTTGCCTGAAGAACTATCCGTCGCTGTCGCTGCTGGAAATTCCGGCGAGCTGGAAGGGCGATGTCGCGGCGACCGCGCTCGACAGTCTGCTGACCGCAAATCCCGACGTGAAGGCGATTTACATGCAGGCGGGCGGTGTCTATCTGTCGCCGACGCTGCAAACCCTGCGCCGCAAACAGATGCTGTTTCCCGCAGGCGATCCGAAGCACGTCGTGATCGTCAGCAATGACGGCATCCCGCAGGAATTCGACGCGATCCGCCGCGGCGATATCGACGCGACGATTTCGCAACCGGCGGATTCGTACGCGAAATACGGCCTGTTCTATATCAAGGCCGCATTGGCCGGACAGACGTTCAAACCCGGCCCGACCGATCACGGCAGCACGATCATCCAGCTTGCACCGGGCATTCTCGAAGACCAGTTGCCTGCGCCGCTCGTGACGAAGTCGAATGTCGACGACAAGGCCTTGTGGGGCAATACGGTCAAATGAACGCGCCCGCGAATGCCTCGATGGATGCGCAGGCGCCGGTGGTCGAGGCACTGAACGTCACGAAACGCTACGGCTCGACGGCGGCCTTGCACGACGTCAGCCTGCGCGTGATGCCGGGTGAATCGCATGCGCTGGTGGGCCGCAACGGCGCCGGAAAATCGACGCTCGTGTCGATCCTGACCGGACTGCGCAAGCCCGATACCGGCGACGTCCGCTTCAACGGCGTCGCCGCGCCCGCGCTGGCGGATCGCGATGCGTGGCGCGAGCGCGTCGCATGCGTCTATCAGCATTCGACCATCATCCGCGACCTGAGCGTCGCGGAAAATCTCTTTATCAACCGGCAACCCGGGCGGCACGGCGTGATCGACTGGCACGCGATGCGCCGCGACGCGCGCGCGCTGCTCGATCACTGGAAGATCGATGTGCGTGAAGATGCGCGCGCGGGCGATCTGTCGGTCGAAGCGCGCCAGCTGGTGGAAATCGCGCGCGCGTTGTCGTACGGCGCGCGTTTCATCATCCTCGACGAACCGACCGCGCAACTCGACGGCGACGAAATCAAGCGCCTGTTTCGACGCATCACCGAGTTGCAGCGCGAGGGCGTGACCTTTCTGTTTATCTCGCATCACTTGCAGGAGGTGTACGAGATTTGCCAGGCCGTGACGGTGTTGCGCGACGCGCGCCATATCGTCAGCGCGCCGGTGTCCGCATTGCCGCGCGAGCAGTTGATCGAAGCGATGACCGGCGAACGCGGCGGTCTCGCGGTCGCCGACGCGGCCGCCCGCGCGCCGCTACCCGCCGGTACGCAAATCGCGTTGCACGTCGAAGCGCTGGCCGGTTGCGATTACGACGACGTGTCGTTCGCGGTGAAACGCGGCGAAGTGGTCGGATTGACGGGCGCGACCAGCAGCGGCCGCACCAGCGTCGCGGAAGCGATCGCCGGTTTGCGCGCACAGACACGCGGCGCGATTCGGGTCGGTGGCGAGGGCGGCGTGTCGTTGCCGCCCGGCGACGTGCCGGCAGCGCTCGCCAATGGAATCGGTTGCGTGCCGAAGGACCGACATCACGAAGGCTTGGTGCTGACGCAATCGATCGCCGAGAACGCCTCGATGACGATCGCGCGTCTGCTCGGCAAGTTCGGGATTGCGCCGCCCGCGAAGAAAAACGCATTCGGCCGGAAGATGATCGAAGCGCTCGGCATCGTCGCGCAAGGGCCGGAGCATGTGGTGTCGGGCCTGTCGGGCGGCAACCAGCAGAAGGTGGTGATGGCGCGCGCGCTCGCCACCGATCCCGACGTGCTGGTGCTGATCGATCCGACCGCGGGCGTCGATGTGAAGTCGAAGGAAGCGTTGCTGTCCGTCGTAGACCGCGTTCGCGAGGACGGCAAGGCCGTGCTGGTGGTGTCCGGCGAACTCGACGATCTGCGCACCTGCGACCGCGTGATCGTCATGTTCCGCGGCCGTATCGCGGCCGAATTTCCTGCGGGTTGGCAAGACCACGACCTGATCGCATCCGTTGAAGGAGTCAGCCTCCATGAAGAATAGTGTGCCCAGTCCCGCGTTCGGCGCGGCTCAGAGCAGCGCGGCCAATGTCGCGACAGCCGGTGCTGGCCGTTCGCGCGCTCGCGTCGAATTCGCGCGGCTGCGTGAACTTGCGCTGGTGCCTGCGCTCATTTTGCTGATCGTGATCGGCGCGTTCGTCAGTCCGAGCTTTCTGACGCGCGCGAACCTGATCAGCGTGCTCGGCGCGTCGGCGGCGCTGGCGCTCGTCGTGCTCGCGGAATCGCTGATCGTGCTGACCGGCAAGTTCGATCTGTCGCTGGAATCGACGGTCGGGATTGCGCCCGCGGTCGGCGCGATGCTGGTGATGCCGGTTGCGTCCGCTGGGTTCGGCACGCAGTGGCCGGCCGCAGCCGGTCTGCTGGCGATCGTCGCGGTCGGCGCGGCGATCGGCTTCGTCAACGGCTTTCTGGTCGTGCGGCTGCGGTTGAACGCGTTCATCGTCACGCTGGCGATGCTGATCGTGTTGCGCGGAATGCTGGTCGGCGCGACCAAAGGCGGCACGCTGTTCGATATGCCGCCGTCGTTCTTCACGCTCGCCACGTCGATCTTTCTGGGCTTGCCGTTGTCCGTGTGGCTCGCGGCGGCGGCCTTCGCGATCGCCGCTTTCGTGTTGCGCTATCACCGGCTGGGACGCGCGCTGTACGCGATCGGCGGTAATCCCGAGGCGGCGCGCGCGGCGGGGATTCGCGTCGAGCGGATTACGTGGGGCGTGTTCGTACTCGGCAGCATGCTGGCGTCGATCGGCGGGCTGATCGTCACCGGCTACGTCGGCGCGATCAACGCGAATCAGGGCAACGGGATGATCTTCACGGTGTTCGCGGCGGCAGTAATCGGCGGCATTTCGCTCGACGGCGGTAAAGGCACGATGCTCGGCGCGTTGTCCGGCGTGTTGCTGCTCGGCGTCGTGCAAAACCTGCTGACGCTCGCGCAAGTACCGTCGTTCTGGATTCAGGCCATCTACGGCGCGATCATTCTCGGCTCGCTGATGGTCGCACGCCTCGCGGGCGGCGAAGGGCAGAACTAATGCGCCTGCCGCTCGCCACGCTGTCGAACCTGCCGCGTCATGTCATGGAGACCGAATCTTGACTCGCCCACTCATCACCGATGCGCGCCTGATCCTGCTGAACCCGGACGACAACTGCCTGATCGCGGCGGCGACGCTCGACGCCGGCGAACAGGTCGAGATCGAAGGCGAGCGCGTGACGCTCGCCGGGACCATCGAACTCGGTCACAAGGTGGCGCGCCGCGCGCTCGTCAAGGACGAGAAAGTGGTGCGTTACGGTGCGCAGATCGGCCACGTGACCGGCGCAGTCGCGCGCGGTGCGCATCTGCACACGCATAACCTCGAAAGCGATTATTTGCCCACTTATACGCACGACGCCGGCCACGCGTTCGTGCAACATTGAAGCGGTCTTGCGCCGCGCGGGAACCCCATGACCGACTCTATCGTCGCCTCTCACATCACGTCGTTGCAGGGATATTTGCGTAGCGACGGCCGCAAGGGCATTCGCAACGTGGTGGCTGTCGCGTATATGGTCGAGTGCGCGCATCACGTCGCGCGCGAGATCGTCACGCAGTTTCGCGAGCCGCTCGACGCGTTCGACGACCCGGACGCGCAACGCGAACCGCCGGTGCATCTGATCGGTTTTCCGGGCTGCTATCCGAACGGCTACGCGGAAAAAATGATGGAGCGGCTGACCACGCATCCGAACGTCGGCGCGGTGCTGTTCGTGTCGCTCGGATGCGAGAGCATGAACAAGCATTACCTCGCCGACGTGGTGCGCGCGACCGGTCGTCCGGTCGAAATCCTGACGATCCAGGAGAAGGGCGGCACGCGCAGCACGATCCAGTACGGCGTGGATTGGGTGCGCGGCGCGCGTGCGCAACTGGCCACTCAGGAACGTGTGCCGATGGCGTTGAACGAACTCGTGATCGGCACGATTTGCGGCGGCTCAGACGGCACCAGCGGCATCACCGCGAACCCCGCCGTCGGCCGCGCGTTCGATCATCTGATCGATGCGGGCGCAACCTGTATCTTCGAAGAAACGGGCGAACTCGTCGGTTGCGAATTTCATATGAAGACGCGTGCGGCACGGCCCGAACTGGGCGACGCGATCGTCGAATGCGTGGCGAAGGCCGCGCGCTATTACTCGATTCTCGGCCACGGCAGTTTCGCGGTCGGCAATGCCGACGGCGGACTCACGACGCAGGAAGAGAAGTCGCTCGGCGCGTATGCGAAAAGCGGTGCATCGCCGATCGTCGGCATCGTCAAACCGGGCGACGTGCCGCCGACGGGCGGCCTGTATCTGCTCGACGTGGTGCCCGACGGCGAACCGCGTTTCGGTTTCCCGAACATCAGCGACAACGCGGAGATCGGCGAACTGATCGCTTGCGGAGCGCATGTGATCCTGTTCACGACCGGACGCGGCTCCGTGGTCGGCTCGGCGATTTCGCCCGTCATCAAGGTGTGCGCGAATCCGGCGACGTATCGCAATCTGTCCGGCGATATGGACGTGGACGCGGGACGCATTCTCGAACGGCGCGGCACACTCGACGAAGTCGGCCGCGAAGTGTTCGATCTGACGCTGGCCGTGTCGCAAGGCATGGCGTCGAAATCGGAGACGCTCGGGCATCAGGAATTCATCATGACGTACAAGCGTTTCGATCCGGTCGGGCCGGCATGTCTGCCGTCGGGCGCGACGCCGGTTCAACGGGTGGTCGAGATTGCGCCGCATTGACCCGCGCCGACGCATGACCTCACACGGAAGAGGCAACACATGACGGAAGCGCTCGCCGCGACATCGGCTTCAAAGCTTCACGAACGCCGCGCGGTCGGCACGCGCGGCGCGACCGTGACGGGCCTGAGTCTGGGAACCGCGCCGCTCGGCGGTCTGTATCACGACCTGACCGACGACGAAGCGATCGCCACCATCGACGCGGCGTGGCACGCGGGCATCCGCTACTTCGACACCGCGCCGCATTACGGCAACACGAAGGCCGAGCATCGGGTCGGCGCTGCGTTGCGGCGTTATCCGCGCAGCGAGTTCACGTTGTCGACGAAAGTCGGACGGCGCTTCGTGCGCCGGACCTCGCCGTACGACAATCGCGAAGGCTGGCAAAACCCGCTGCCGTTCGAAGCCGTTTACGACTACACGCACGACGGCATTTTGCGTTCGTTCGAAGATAGCCAGCACCGCATGGGCATCGCGGAGATCGACATTCTGCTGATTCACGATATCGGCCGGATGACGCACGGCGAGCAGAACGCGCACTACTGGCGACAACTGACCGACGGCGGCGGCTTTCGCGCGCTCGATACATTGCGCGCGTCGGGTGCGGTGAAAGCGGTGGGCCTCGGCGTCAACGAAGTCGATGCGATTCTCGACGCGCTCGCCGATTTCGATATCGATTGTGCATTGCTGGCGGGCCGCTACACGTTGCTCGAACAACGCGCGCTCGACGATCTGCTGCCCGCTTGCGACGCGCGCGGCGTGTCGATCCTGCTGGGCGGCGCGTTCAATTCGGGCATCCTGGCGCGGGGTGTCGGCGGCGCGCAGCGCGATCTCAAGTTCAATTACGGTGACGCGCCGCAAGACGTGATCGCCCGCGTCGCGCGGCTCGAAGCCGTGTGCCGCGCGTACGACGTGCCGCTGGCGAGCGCGGCGTTGCAGTTTCCGTATGCGCATCCGGCCGTGTCCACGGTGCTGACGGGCGCACGCACCGCCGATGAATTGCGCGAGAATGTGACGTCGTTCGAGCGGCACATTCCATCGGCATTGTGGACGGCATTGCGCGACGAAGGTCTGCTTGACGCACGTGCGCCGGTGCCGCGAGACTAAGCGTTCGCGACGACGTTGACGCTAGACGCTATAAAAACCTGAGACACGAAATCCGATGCAGATCGACGCACACCAGCATTACTGGGACCCCGCGCGCGGCGATTACGGTTGGCTGACGCCCGAGCTTCGGCCGTTGTATCGCACCTTCGGCCCCGCCGATCTCGAACCGCTGCGCACACGCGCGGGCGTCGAACGGACCGTGCTGGTGCAGGCCGCGCCGACCGTCGACGAAACGCGCTATCTGCTGACGCTCGCGCAGCGCGACGCGTCGATTGCGGGCGTGGTCGGCTGGGTGCCGTTGCTGTCCGACGACGCGCCCGCGCTGATCGCGTCGCTCGCGCGCGATCCGAAGTTCAAGGGCGTTCGCCCGATGCTGCAAGACCTTCCCGACGACGACTGGATCGCGAATCCCGCGCTGCAACCGGCGATTCTCGCGCTGATCGAACACGACCTCGCTTTCGACGCACTGGTGACGACGCGTCATCTCGCTGCGCTGGACGCGTTCGCGGCGCGCTATCCGTCGCTGCCGATCGTGATCGATCACGGCGCGAAGCCGGCGATCCGCGACGGGGCGGCCGCGATGCAGACATGGGAAAGCGGAATCGCGCGGCTCGCGCGTCGGCCGAACGTGTATTGCAAATTGTCCGGCCTCGCCACCGAAGCACCGGAAGGCTGGACCGAAACGACGCTTCGGCCGTACGTCGAGCATCTGCTGAACGCATTCGGGCCGTCGCGGATGATGTGGGGCAGCGACTGGCCGGTGCTCGATCTGAACGGCGATTATCTGTTGTGGCATTCGGTGGCGAGCACTTTGCTCGCCGCGCTGACCGATGCCGAACGCGACGCGATTTTCGGGCTGAACGCGATGGCGTTTTATCGACTATGAGCGGGCGCGCGGACGTCTGCCGAACCGAAGCATTTCCCTTTATCAGGAGCTACAGATGACGCAACGACTGGCCGGCAAGACGGCACTGATCACCGCAGCCGGGCAAGGCATCGGCCTTGCGACCGCCGAACTTTTCGCACGCGAAGGCGCGCGCGTGATCGCCACGGATATCCGCATCGACAATCTCGCGGGCAAACCGGTCGAGGCGCGCAAGCTGGACGTGCTCGACAACGGCGCGGTGAAGGCGCTGGCCGCCGAACTCGGCGCGATCGACGTGCTGTTCAACTGCGCGGGTTTCGTGCACGCAGGCTCGATTCTCGACGCGTCGGAAGAAGATTGGGATCTGGCGTTCGATCTGAACGCGAAAGCGATGTACCGGACCATCCGCGCGTTCTTGCCGGCGATGCTGGAGAACGGCGGCGGGTCGATCATCAATATGTCGTCGGCGGCGTCGAGCGTGAAGGGCGTGCCGAACCGTTTCGTGTACGGCGCGTCGAAGGCAGCGGTGATCGGGCTGACGAAGGCGGTCGCTGCCGATTTCATCGCGCGTGGTGTACGCTGTAACGCGATCTGCCCGGGCACGGTGGCGTCGCCATCGCTGGAGGAGCGGATCGTCGCGCAGGCGAAGACGCAGGGCGCGACGCTCGACGCGGTGCAGGCCGCGTTCGTCGCGCGGCAGCCGATGGGTCGCATCGGCAAGCCCGAAGAGATCGCGGCGCTCGCGCTGTATCTCGCGTCGGACGAATCGTCGTTCACGACAGGCCATGCGCACGTGATCGACGGCGGCTGGTCGAACTGATTCGCGCGCGGCCGGCACGCTGCGAGACCGATCAACATTCACTGGACAACCAAGGAAGTGCACTGATGAAACTGCTTCGTTTTGGGCCGAAAGGTCAGGAAAAACCGGGTTTGCTCGACGCAGAAGGCAAGCTTCGCGATCTGTCGGGCGTGGTGGCGGACATCGACGGCGCGGCGTTGACGGACGCGGGTCTCGCAACGCTGCGCGCGGTCGATCCTGCTTCGTTGCCGGTGGTCGAGGGCAATCCGCGTCTCGGACCGTGCGTCGGCAAGATCGGCAAGTTCATCTGTATCGGTTTGAATTACGCGGATCACGCGGCGGAATCGAATCTGCCGGTGCCGGCCGAGCCGATCATCTTCAACAAGTGGAACAGTGCCATCTCCGGTCCGAACGACGACGTCGAAATTCCGCGCAACTCGACGAAAACCGACTGGGAAGTCGAACTGGGCGTGGTGATCGGCAAGGCCGCGAAGTACGTGGACGAAGCGAGCGCGCTCGATTACGTCGCCGGTTATTGCGTGATCAACGACGTGTCCGAGCGCGAATGGCAGATCGAACGCGGCGGCACCTGGGACAAGGGCAAGGGCTTCGACACGTTCGGCCCGATCGGCCCGTGGATGGTGACGCGCGATGAAGTGGCCGATCCGCAGAATCTGACGATGTGGCTCGAAGTGGACGGTCACCGTTATCAGAACGGCAGCACGAAGACGATGATCTTCGGCGTCGCGAAGCTGGTGTCGTATCTGTCGCAATGCATGAGCTTGCAACCGGGCGACGTGATTTCGACGGGCACGCCGCCGGGCGTCGGCATGGGCGTGAAGCCGAGCCCGGTGTTCCTGAAGGCCGGCCAGACGATGCGACTGGGTATCGAAGGTCTGGGGGAACAGCAGCAGAAGACGTATGCGGCGGAGTGAGGGGCGCTGTTGAGCGTTGACGCTGTAGTCGTGTGAAAAAGCCGCCTTTGGGCGGCTTTTTTTGTGTCGGGTCGCGTGACGTTGCGGATTACGGCTACCCGCAAACCTTCACAAAAAGGTGCGATTTATGGGCGTCGGCCAACGATAAAATGAATGGCTTCCGGGGGCGGCTCTAGGGCATAACAACACGGGCACTATGAGTCGATTTCATCGCGTCGAGTTGTCGGCGGGTTTGGCCGCAACGTTGCTCGACCGTCATACACAGCAACAGCTATCACCGCACGATTATCGTCTCCAGGTTCGAGTTGGACGGTTTTCGAAAACGGCAATCCGTTCCCTCGGAATTCGAGATCTCGACGTCGTCACATCAGTGGCGGTGCTGGTCAAGATCATGCAGAAACACGGTCTTGATTCTTCATTGATCGGAGGCCTGGCCGAGATGGTGTTAACGCCAGTTGCGGTCTACAAGTCGGCAACCGAGCGCGAAAGCATCGTGCTGGTAACGGCGAACTTGCCTGATGACATCAACCCGCTACTCATTGCGATCAAAATCGATGTGATGGGCGCTGCGGGGAAATCCCATTTTCATTGGATGGCCAGCGCATACGCGAAAAACAACCCAGGCATCATCGCGCGATGGGAGAGGGATGGACTCTTGCTTTGGAGGGCTGAGCAACGCGTGGCGCGAGAAACGACGGAGCGTTATACCGATATCGCCGCGATGGAACAATGATGCGTCGCGCAGACCTGCAGAGACGCTGAAAAAACAAAAGGCCGCGTAGCGGCCTATAAACAGAAATGTCCGAGTCCACGGATAGCCGACCGTCTGTTGCTAGTCAGGTATTTATCGTGGTCCTCAGACAAGACAAAGTTTGCGCTACACCCGTTGCTTTGTCAAACCGGCGGCTTGAGCGGAAGATCAATATTTACATTTGCTCGGACATTGATTTCATGTTCGTTCGCAATACAACGGTTGTCGTAATCCTTCATTGCGTTCCGGTCGATAAGTCTCGCCCGAAGCAGGCCAGCGGCAGCACTGTGAATAGCTTCCGATGCGTCGCTTTTGAATCGGTGCCTCGCCATCGTTACCCTCTTGCGTGTTTGGTTTGTCCGGCCATTCAACATCGTTGAGTTTGCGTGCTGCGAAGTTGCCGTACCTTAACCCCAACCCCGCACAATCCCTCCACAACCCCGCTACACCGGCGCGCGCTCGCGCTCGTCTCCGGGTTCGCCGCCGTCGCCGATCCGGTTGATGGTGCCTTGCGCGACCGCGATCAGCCGCTCGTGCTTGCCGTCCATCACGAACACGTCGCATTGACAGGTGGCCTGATGACGACTGGAATCGACGACCCGTGCGCGCGCCATCAACGTGCCGTTCACGGCCGGCCTCAGATAGTTGATCTTGTACTCGCCGGTGACGACCCTCGGACCGAGCGCAAGCGCGCCCGCGAAGGTCAACGCGTTGTCGGCGAGGAAGCTGATCACGCCGCCGTGCACGAAGCCGTGTTGCTGGCGCAACTCGTCGCGGATCGGCAGGCACAGCGTCAACTGATTGTCCCCGGCATGCATCAGTTCGGCACCGAGCAGCATGCTGAACGGCTGCGCGTGCAACGCGCCGCGCGCCCGGTCCAGTAGATCGGTCATCGTCGGATCCTTCGGGCGTGGCCCGTCATGGCGTACTTCACTCTAGGAAGCGCCGCTGCATCGCGTCAAGGTGATTCGAAAAAATCCTCAAACCATTGTTGCGGGAAACGGCGGAAATCTCGACGTTGCGCGCTATAAGCAGGGACATAACAGTTCTTTTAATTGATTTCGCTCAAGTTATGCGCGACGCCGCCGTAAATGCGGTGGCGAAACTCCCCAAAACTCATAGATAGATTCAGGTGGTTCACGATGTTCAGCAAGATCAAGGTCGCATCCGGCCTGTTGTTTGTTCTAGCAGCATTTTTTGTATTGCAACTGGTGACGGAAGGTTTGGGATATTGGTCGTTGACGCGCTCGCACGACGACGTGGGCGATCTGGCGAACGTGGCGTTGCGTCAGGTCGATGAAGTCAACGAAACGACGCAGCATCTGATGGACGCGCGGATCAACCTGTCGCGCGCGGGTACGCGGATGGTGCGCGGCGGCGCCGAGCCGACCGATATCGTTCAGCACGCTCGCGAACAGCTCGACGAGGCGGACAAGTCGTTCGGCCTGTTCATGAACGCGTCGAAGATCGGCGAAGAAAACACGGCGCGCGCTTCGGCGTTGTCGGACCGGTATCAGAAACTGCACGGCGCGCTCGCCGAACTGGTCCAGTTTCTCGACGCGAACAACATTCAGGCGTTTCTCGATCAACCGACGCAAGGCTTTCAGGACGCGTATCTGAAGGAATCGCGCAATTTCGTCCAGTTCGGCAATGCGGCGACGCGGGCGTCGCTGGATTCGATCGACAGCCGTCTGTCGATGTTCAAGGCAGTCGGCATCGCGATCCTGCTGATCCTGATGGGCGGCACCTTCGCCGTCTACATGGGCCTCAAGCACGGTGTCGTCGGTCCGCTCGAAGAAGCCGGCCGTCATTTCGACCGTATCGCGCAAGGCCGTCTCGATCAACGGATCGCCGCGCGCGGCGCCAATGAAATCGGCCATCTGTTCTCCGGCCTCGCGAAGATGCAATCGAGCGTTGCGCGCACGGTGAAAACCGTCCGCGAAGCCGCCGATTCGATCCACCTCGGCGCGAACGAAATCGCGACCGGCAACGCCGATCTGTCGGCGCGTACGGAAAATCAGGCGGCTTCGCTCGAAGAAACCGCGTCGAGCATGGAAGAACTGACCGCGACCGTGCGTCAGAACGCCGAGCACGCGCGCGAAGCGAATGCGCTGGCCGAAACCGCGCTGAATGCGACGTCCCGGGGTAACGAGGTGGTCAGCCAGGTGGTCGACAAGATGCGCGGCATTGCGCAAAGCTCGGACAAGATCGCCGAGATCATTTCGGTGATCGACGGGATCGCGTTCCAGACCAATATCCTCGCGCTGAACGCGGCGGTCGAAGCGGCGCGCGCGGGCGAACAGGGCCGCGGCTTCGCGGTGGTCGCGGGCGAAGTCCGCAATCTCGCGCAACGCAGCGCGCAATCGGCGAAGGAAATCAAGACGCTGATCAGCGAATCGGTGGCGGAGATTCAGGGCGGCTCGACGCTGGTCGAACACGCGGGCGACGCGATGCGCAACGTGTCCGAATCGATCTCGCGCGTGACGCAGATGATGGCGGAAATCAGCGCGTCGTCGCTGGAACAGAGCACGGGCATCGAGCAGGTGAACATGGCCGTCGTGCAGATGGACGAGATGACGCAGCAAAACGCGGCGCTCGTCGAGGAAGCGGCGGCGGCGGCGTCGTCGCTGCATCAGCAGACACAGCAACTGAAGGAAGCGGTGGAAGTGTTCGAGATTTCCGACGCGGTATTGCGCGACGAACCGCATCGCGGTGGCATCGCGGCGCGCGGCAATTTCGCGGACGCGTTCGCGGGTTGATCGTCGGCGCGATTCACGTCTGATCCGACGGCTGACGCACGATTCGTCGTGCCGATAAAAAACCGGCGCACCTTATAAAAGGTGCGCCGGTTTTTTTATCCGCGAAGCGTTGGCCGGGTCAGGCGGGCAGCGCCGCGTAAGCCGTCGCGAGATGGTATGGCGTCGTGGACGGCATGTCGGCGCGGGCGATATCGCCTGCCGGCGTCTTGGCTTCGTACCAGCCGCTCGCGTGCAGAAACCGTTGCTGGAACCGTTCGATCTGTTGCGGCAGCCGTTCGCGCGCGGCGTCGTCGTCACGTGTGGCGAGCGCTCGCAGATATTCGCTTTGCGCCCAGATTCGCTGGGTCGCGTCCTTGATCTTGCCGGTTTCATCCAGCGACGCCGCAACGCCGCCGGTCTGCGCATCGACGCCAAGCCGTTGCGCGAAGTCGAACGCGCGCGTCAGCGATGCGTCCAGCCCCGCTGCCGCGAACAGCTCCGGCGCCTGCTTCACGAGCCAGAACCATTCGAACTGGTGGCCGGGTTCGAGCCGGTTGTTCGCTTCGCCGATCGTCAATTCGGCGATACAGCCCGATGCGTCGTGCACGAACCGGCGTGCAACTGCGCCCGCGAGCGTGCGCAACGCGTCGTCGTACGCGCTGTCTTGCGTGGCGGCGCGCGCGGCGAGCCACGCTTCGGTCAGATGCATGATCGGGTTTTGCAGCAACCCGCCGTTCGACGATCCGAAGCTGCGATCGAGCGCCGCGCTGAACAGATCGTCCGGCGCGGCGAAGCGGTCTTGTACCAGCGCCGTGGTCTGGTTCGCGACGTCGAGCGCGTCGCGATTGCCGGAGCGTGCGCCATATTCCGCGCACGCGAAAATCAGAAACGCATGCGTGTAGAGGTCTTTGGTGGTGTCGAGCGGTGCGCCTTGCGCATCCACGCTATAGAACCATCCGCCGGAATTCGTGTCCTGAAAGTAGTGCCGTAGCGAGTCGAACAGCTGGTCGGCGTGCGCGGCATCGCCGGCCTCCGAAAACACGAACAGCTGGCGCGCGCATGCCATCGCCCGATAACGCTCGACCGGCATGGCATTGCCGCCACTGCCGTCGACGGCTTCGAACGGCAGTTTCAGCGCGATATTGAAACCCGGCCCGCGCCAGATCGGCAGGATGACGCGGCTGAAGTGCTCGCGCAGCGCGGCGGCGAGATCGGACGTGGAGGCGGCTGATTTCATCTGAGGCATGGAAAAGGTGGAGCGTCGAACCGGCGGCGACACCTGACGAACGGTATGCGCCGACGCGCGCGCCCGTCACGGCATGGCGCCAATCCGCAATCTTACACACCCGGTACAACGACAACGAGGAAGCACAATGCTTGGAAACTTTGAACTCATTTCACGACTGGTGATCGCGGCGGCGCTCGGCAGCGTGATCGGCTTCGAGCGCGAGCGGTTGTCGTGGGCGGCGGGGTTGCGCACGCATATGCTGGTGTGTGTCGGATCGGCGCTGATCATGCTGGTGTCGGCGTTCGGTTTCGCGGACGTGCTGGCCGGCGATCACATCGTGCTCGACCCGTCGCGGATGGCCGCGCAGGTCGTGTCCGGGATCGGCTTTCTGGGCGCGGGATCGATCCTGATGCGCGGCGAAATCGTGCGCGGCCTGACGACGGCGGCGAGCCTGTGGTCGGTGGCGGCGGTCGGGCTCGCGGTCGGCGGCGGGCTGTATACGCCTGCGATTGCGGCGACCGTAATCATCCTGATTATCCTGGCCGGGATCAAACCGCTCGAACGGCGCTTCATCACGGTCCGGCAGCGTCGTCAGTTCACGATGCTGGTCGAGCGCGGTTCGCTGACGTTTCATTCGTTGCACGATGCGCTCGGGATGGCCAGTCCGCGCGTCAAGCAGTTCGTGATGCAGCAGAGCGACGACACGCCGGACTGCGATGTCGTGACGATCGTGCTGCACCGCGTGTCGGCGACGGAATACGCGGCGATCACGGCGAGTTTGCGCAAGTTGCCCGGCGTCAGACAGTTCCACGAGGAAGACTCGTCGCCGTGACGGCGGGGGATCGGCGGGCGGTTGAATTGAAAGGCGAAATCGACGCGCCGAAACACCGATTGCCGCTCTGCGCGGGCACCTGGCCGTGAGACAATGCCGGTCTCCAAAAATACAGACAGCCCTTTGCAACGGTATTGGGCGCCCGCAAGCTGGCGACGACCGTTCCTATTTCTATGGCAGATTCCGCAGCATCCACGCAGTCCCGCAACACCCGTGCAGGCTCTACAAAGAAACGCGCCGCTGTCTCCACCGAAACGGAAAACAAGCTGGCCCGCGCCGCGCGCTCCGCGCAGCGGCTTGCTCAACTGAGCGATGCGTCGCGCGACGACAGCACGCTCGATCTGTTCCCCGACGATCCCACTCGCGCCACCGTCGAAGCGATGAATATCGACTTGCGGCAAGGCACGCTGCGCGGTTTCGAGTTGCCGGAAGTGGTGCTGGCCGCGGTCGGTGCGGCGGAACCGGGCGGCGCGCAGCCGGCCGTGAGCGCCGACGCGAAGGTGCGTCGCGCGTCGAAAGCGGTCAAGGCCGATGACGCGGGCGTCGTGTCGGAAGCGTTGCCGTTGAATGGCTTCGACGTGGATCAGCCGGACGATTCGGCGACACGTGAAGCCATTGCTGCGGACGGTACGTTGACGGTGGTTGTGGTGGCGGCGCCGGCTGAGGGGTTTGCCAGTGGTGCTGGTGCCGGTGGTGAGGCGAGTGCCGATGTGAGCGCGGAGGCCGATGCCGACGCGTCCGCTGGACACGCAGCCAGCGATGCGCCGATCGATGCGGTTGCGCATGCACCGTCGCCGTCGCCGTCGCCGACCGCGACGCCTGCGATTGCGGCAGCCAGCGTCGCGCGGAGCGTGACGGTGTTGCGTCGGCCGAAAGCGGCTGTCGATCGTGCTGACTCCGCGTCGTTGCCAGGTTTCGATACGGCCGACACCGAACACGCCGATGCAGAACACGCCGAACACCCCGAACGCGACAGCAGTGCCCACAGCGAAGCGGCCCACGCGCATGCCGCGCCCGACGCGCCGCGCGCGACCGTGCCGGAACTGGACCGCGCGCGCGCCACGGCCTTCGCCGATACCGTCGATGCGCTGTACGGCGTGATCGCCGATCAGCGTCACGCGGCCGGCGACCACACGCGGCGGATGAAATGGATGCTGTCGATCGTGGTGGGCGCGTTGCTGGTGACCGTCGCGATCGGCGTCACGCAAACGCTTCTGCTGATGCGACTCACGCGCGAAACCACGGCGCAGCAACATCGTATCGAACAGATGATGCAGAACCAGCAGGCCGCAATGGCGAGCCTGATCGACGCGCATCTGTCGCGCGCCGATGCGGCTTCGGCGGCAGATGCAGCATCGTCGCCGACGACGGCCGCCGCAGGCTCGACGCCTGCCCGCCACGTGTCGCGGCATCACCGTAACCGGAACGCCGGGTCGCACTGATCCGCGTGCGCCGCGCGCATTCGCGTGCTTTCCGCGAGTTTCAACAGATCGAATCGCCGCTCGCCTTCAGGCGACGGCGGGTTCGAATCGTCCGCATCGGCTTCAAACTCCAACCTCAACGCCGATTTCGCCCGATAGGGAATGTAAGGCGACCGGATGCTGCCCGCGCGGATCTGCGTTCTACACTCTCAATGCCATGCACACGCCGCGCCGTCGTGACGGCGGCACGCTTTTCAATAAGGAACACCATGCCAACGAGCCAGCACAAGTTTTCGATCCGGGAACTCCTGGAGGCGCTGCTGCGCGATCAGGGCATCCATGAAGGCCATTGGGCGCTCAATATGGATTTTCTGGCGAACGGCACGTCGGTTCGTCCGCAAGCCGGTGACGATCAGCTGCAACCGGGGTTGATCGTCTCGGTGACGGGCGCGGGGCTGGTTCAGATGCCCGAAGGCACGGAAGGCGCGGTGGATGCCGCGCTCGTCAATCCGCGCAAACCGTCTGAGGAAAGCAAGGTCGTGCGCACCCGCAAGCCGCACACGACGACGCTGCAATAACGGATTCCATCGCAAACGCGCGATAACGGCGCAATCATGCGATTCGGGCGCGCGGCGCATCGCCGCAGCCGTCCAACACCTATTCCGACTCAAAAACGCAACAATTACGCCGCAGCGCAACATGACGCGTATAATCAGGGTTTTCCCCTAGTGATCGTCGTCGCCATGAAAACCATCGCTCTGCACCTGATTCCTTCCACGTGGGTTGCTTCCTTCGGCAAGCTGGCGACCGTCATCCGCGCTGAGAGCGCCCGCGCGCTGCAATTGCACCTGAATAATTGCGCACTGTACGCGGAAGCCATGCGTCGTCGCAGCTGATCAAACCCTTTGTATCGCCCTCGGGCGGTTGTCGCGGCGCTCTACGCCGTGCCAACCGCCCTTGTTGTTTTGATGCAACGCAACAAACGCCGTGGAAACCCCGCTGCTTAAGGAATGTGCAAATTAATGCTGCATTGCACTAGCTTTCGGATAGGGAAAACCCTATACTTATTTCTAAGGGAAAACCCTAGAGATTAGCCAACCGGGAGTCGCCATGAGCTTTATTCTTGCACTGTTTGAAAAGGTCAACGGCCTCTTTGCGTCGCCGCATCTGCCGCTGGATTCCGATTACTCGTACGCTGCACGTCACCGTGAAGCAGAGCGTCTGCGCAAGTCGCAAAGCACGCTGTTCGGCATCAAGCTGAGCGACTGATCTGTGCAGTTCCGGGCGCGGGCCAACCGTGCCGCAGATGTGCGCCGTCGAGCGCCGCAGTGCACGTTGCACTGAGAAGTACCGTCGTTGAAGTACTGTTGAAGCCACGGATCATTGCCGTGGCTTTTGTTTTTGGTGCGACGGTATTGCGTGGTCCGGTGCAGTGAATCGGCAAAAGAAAACGGCAAACGCCCGCAGGCGTTTGCCGTTTTTCATGTCCGCGTCAGACTTGCGCGGTCATGCTTACTGATAGAAGTTCATCGTCAGCATCGCGGAGCGGCCCGGCGCCCAGGTTGCGTAGATCGGGTACGCGGTGGAGAAATACTTCTTGTCGAAGATGTTCTGCACGTTCAGTTGAAGGTCGATCTTCTTCGACACGTGATACGTCGCGGCCGCGTCGAAACGGGCGTAACCCGGCGTCCATTTGCGCGAAGTCGCCGCCACCGACGCATACGTCAGGCTCGAAATCGTCGCGCCGCCACCGATCGACAGCTTCGGCAACACGTTGTAGTTGGTCCACAGCGTGAAGTTGTGCTTCGGCACCATCACCATCGGCAGGCCGGAAGCGGTCGGGCTGCCCGGACCGGCATCGGTGGTGATCGCGTCGAGATACGAATAGCCGCCGAACACGCTCCACTTGTTCGTCAGATTGCCCGCGAAGCCCAGTTCGACGCCGCGCACGCGCTGCGTGCCCGCATTGACGATGCCGCCGAGACCGTCGCTGACACGCGCATTGGTCTTTTCCGTCTGGAACACCGCCGACGTCAACGACAGACGCTGATCCAGCACGTCCCACTTCGCGCCCACTTCGATATTCCGGCTGCGTTCCGGCGACAGATCGTCGTTGGTCGCTGTGATCTGATCGTTACCGCCGCCCAGACCCGCGTTCGAGCCCGGCGGATTCGCCGACGTGCCGTACGACGCGTACAGACTGACCGTGCGGATCGGCTTGAACACCAGGCCGAACTGATAGCTGAACAGGTTCGACGTGTTCTTCAGATCGGACACGCCGGCTTGCTGCGCCGTCACGTCATACCGGTCGAAACGCATGCCGGCGTTGAAAATCCACTTCTCGGACAGTTTGACGCTGTCGAACAGATACGCTGACGCGATGTCGGTCTGCGTGTGCGTCGCCGGGCCGGGGAAACTCTTGTCGCCGTTCAGCGCAATGCTGCCGGTCCACGGATTGTCCGGATTCCAGCCCGTGTTGTACGGCGTGCAGTTGTACGCCACCGAGCACGGACCGCCCGTGCGCATGTTGTTGCCGGCGCTGTCGCTGACCAGATAGCCTTCGTACAGACTCTGCTCGTGGCTGAATTCGACGCCGCCGGTCCACGTGTGTTCCATGCCGAACAGCGTGTTCTTGCCGGTCAGTTCGGTCTGGTTGGCGACGCTGTTGGTCGCGTATTTGCCGCTCTTCACCTGCAACGCGAGGAGATTCGAGTTCGCGCTGGTGAACTGCGGATTGGTCGCGATGTAGTCGAGCGTCGAGCGGCCGAACATCGTCGTGTTCTTCAGCTTCAGTTCGTCGCTGAAGCGATGTTCGACGCGCACTTCGCCGGTATCCGTCTGACCGCGTCGATAGTCGCGGTCGTTCAGGCCGAAGAACGTACTGCGATCGACGTTGACGGGCGTGCCGCCGGTCGAGCGGAACGGCACGCTGAAGTCCGGCATGTCGTACGTGTTCAGATGGTAGTAGCTGACGGTGACGGTGGTCGGCGTGTTCAGCCCGAATGCCACCGACGGCGCCACGCCCCAGCGCTTGCTGTAGATGTTGTTGCGACCGGCCTGGTCGGCGTCGTGGCCCATCACGTTCAGGCGCACGGCGGTTTCGTCGTTGATCTTCTGATTCGCGTCGATGGTGGCGCGCTTGTAGCTGTCCGTGCCGAAGCCGACGCTGCCGTTGATGAAGTTTTCGTTCTGCGGCGTCTTCGTGACGATGTCGATGCTGCCGCCTACCGAGCCGCGTCCCGCATACACCGAATCCGGACCCTTGATCACGCTGATCTGTTCGATGTCGAACGTCTCGCGGTTCTGCACGCCAGAGTCGCGCATCCCGTCGACGAAGATCGAGTTACGCGACTCGAAACCGCGAATCACCGGCCGGTCCGCCGACGGATTCGCCGCCGCATCGCCACCGAGGAACGTAATGCCCGGCACCGTGCGCAGCGCGTCGGCGAAGGTCGTCACGTTCTTCTGCTTGATCAGTTCCTCGGGAATCACCGTCACCGAGCGCGGCGTGTCGATCAGCGGCGCGGTGAACTTGTACGACGGCAGCGCTTTGGTCTGCATATCGGACGGTGACTGCTTGATGACGACAGCCGGCAACGTGGCATCCGTCGACGCGGCAGCGCCCGTGGACGTTTGAGCCCACGCCAGCGCGGGAACCAGGAAACCGGAGCAATAGACGGCGGCCACGGACGCGAGTGTTCGCGGCCGCGTCTTGAACAGAGCGGACATAGGTTTGGACGGTCGAGGTGAAACGGTGGGTCGAGACGACAAAAGCGGGTTCCCCAGCCGCGACGTCTTCAGGGGATGAAGTGGCGCCGCAACTCCCGCTCAGCGGAGTCAGATTAAATGCGTATGATTCGCATTTACCGGCCGGATTGTAATGAATGGAAAAGATGCTGTAAACACAAAATGTTGCATCTGACAGAACTTTTTGTACGAAGAGGTTCATGCGTCAACATCAGATGAACCTCAAACGCCCGCTGGACGGGCGTTTGGCCGGATTCGCGAAAATCCGGAGCGAGCGTGTCGCCGCCTTTCAATCCGGGGCATTTGTTACCGATCCACCGGCGTGTGTAATCCCGCCGTATTCGCAGCGTATTTAAAAGATTGCCTGAGCATTGCTTAAGCTTGCCTTAAGGCCGTCTTAAGGGACCGTCCGCGATAGTGCGAAGCGTGCGCCTAGGCGCCATTTCAATGCTTATCCGGCAAGGCCATGTCCATACAGATCTACAGAAAACTGGAGCGCGCCGGCCTGCGTGCGACTGTCCTGCGCGTGATGGTTCTGGATTTTTTCCACAAGAACGAACACGGCCATTTCAGCGCCGAGCAGATTTCGTCGCGCCTCGCGGAAAAAGACGGGCACACGAATCTGTCGAGCGTGTATCGCGTGCTGGCGCAACTGGTGCAGAGCGGCTTGCTCGCCACGGCGACCTTCGACGAACGCGTCGTCTACGAGTTGAATCACGGCCGTCCGCACGACCACATCGTCTGCACGCGCTGCGGCTGCATCGAGGAATTTTTCGATCCGCTCATCGAGGAACGCCAGAAGGCGATGGCCGACAGCGTTTCGTTCTCGCTGACGGGACATCACCTCGTGTTGTATGGTGTGTGCGCAAAATGCGAGCAGGAAAAGGCCGAGCGTCAGCGCGGCCTCGCCGGATAACCGCCGTTCGACGGCGTTTCCCGCGCGATCGAAGAACAAAGGGAGAAAGCGGCGATGCGCCTGCTACTGGTTGAAGACGACAACATGATCGCCGAGACGGTGCTCGAAACCATGCGCCGCGCAGGCTACGCGATCGACTGGGCCGAAGACGGCCGCGCCGCCGAACTGTCGCTGGGCAACGGCGTGTACGACCTCGTGCTGCTCGACCTCGGTTTGCCGAAGAAAAGCGGGATCGACGTGTTGAGCGGCTATCGCAAATCCGGCGGCATCGCGCCGGTGCTGATCCTGACCGCGCGCGACGCGGTCGAAGACCGGATTCGCGGCCTCGACGAAGGCGCGGACGACTACCTGATCAAACCGTTCGATCTCGACGAACTCGCCGCCCGTGTGCGCGCGTTGCTGCGTCGTCGCACCGGACAGAAACAACCGGTCTACGCACACGCCAATCTCACGCTCAATCCGGCCGCCCATGAAGTGACGATGGACGGCGAGCCGATCGCGCTGGTGCCGCGCGAATTCGCGTTGCTGCAAGTGCTGATCGAAGAGCCGACGCGCGTCTACACGAAGGCGGAACTCGAAGAAAAGATGTACGGCTGGGGCGAGGAAGTCGGCAGCAATACGATCGAAGTCCATGTTCACAGCTTGCGCCGCAAGATCGGCGCGGAGCAGATCGTGACGGTGCGCGGCGTCGGGTATCGGTTGAAGAGGGTGGAATGACGTCGATTCGTCGGTGGTTGCTGGGCTGGCTGATCTTCGGACTCGCAGCGGCGGCGCTGGCCGCCGGCTTCGGCATCTTTCACACGGCGCAGGAAGAGGCCGCCGAACTCTTCGACTACGAGCTGAATGCGGTCGCGATGTCGTTGCCGCCCACCCTCGGCAATGCCGGACGCGGCGATCAGAAAGCGCCCGATTTCGGCGGTATCGCCGACGACCGGATCGTTATCCAGATCTGGGATCAGGCCGACCGGCTGAGCTACCAGTCGCTGAAAACGACGGACCTGACGCGTTTCCCGCCCGGCATCCGCAACATCGAACGCAGCGAGATTCACTGGCGCGTGCTCGGCGTGCAACAAGGCGACCGCTTCGTTCAGGTCGCGCAACCGATGTCGGTGCGCGAAGATCTCGCGCGACGGCTCGCGTTGCGCACGTTGTGGCCGCTCGCCGTGCTGATTCCGGTGACGCTCGCGCTGGTGCTGTTCGTGGTCGCGCGTGGCCTGGCGCCGATCGGCGGGCTGTCGCGCGCGTTGTCGACGCGTTCGATCGATTCGCTCGAACCGGTGCGGGTCGATGACAGTCTGCCCGTCGAAATCCGGCCGCTGGCCGAGGCCTTGAACGACCTCTTGCAGCGTCTATACGTGGCGTCGCAGGCGCAACGCGCGTTTATCGCCGACGCCGCCCACGAACTCCGTTCGCCGCTGGCGGCGCTGAAGCTGCAATTGCAGGCCGCGCAGCGCGATGGCTCGCTGGTCGCGAATGCGGAAACGATGGAACGGGTCGAAGGCCGCCTCAACCGGATCATCCATCTCGTGCAGCAACTGCTGACACTCGCGCGCGAGGACGCAAAACTCGCGACGCCGCAAGTGGCGGTGAATCTGCGTCGTCTGGGCGAACAGGCGGTCGGGGATTTTTCGTTGCTCGCGGAAGCGAAGGGCATCGATCTCGGGCTCGAATGCATGTCGCCCGTGTCATCGACCGACGCGTACGCCGTGCTCGCGGAACCGCACGCGCTCGGCGTGCTGCTGAATAACCTGATCGACAACGCGATCCGCTACACGCCGCGCGGCGGCAAGGTCGACGTGATCCTGAACCGCTGCGACGAAGGTGTGTCGTTCGAAGTTTCGGACAGCGGACCCGGCATTCCGGAAGAGGAACTCGAACGCGTGTTCGACCGCTTCTATCGCGGCGCGGGAACCCGTGAGCAAGGCAGCGGTCTCGGTCTGACGATCGCGATGCGAATTGCACAGCGTCACGGCGTCACGCTCGCGGTCCGCAATCTCGACGGCGCACGCGGTTTGTCGGCGCGCGTGACCGGCTTGCGCGGCGCGGTCGACGCGGGTCCGCTGTCGCGCGGTTAGCGCATCAACCGAGCAGCAGACGCGCGCCGAGCGCCAGAATCAGCGCGGGCGGCATCACCACAGCGCCCACTTTCAGGAAGCGCCAGAAACCGACGTCCTCGCCCTCGCGACGGATCGCCGTGAGCCAGAGGATCGTCGCGAGCGAACCGGTGATCGACAGGTTCGGTCCGAGATCGACGCCGATCAGCAGCGCGTCGATCACTCGCGTCGCGCTATGCGCCTGCGCCAGTGTCGAACTGGCGATCAATCCTGCGGGCAGGTTGTTGATCAGATTGCTGCCCACCGCGACGATGCCCCCCGCCGCCGCGCCGGTCGCGAGTTCGCTCTGTTGCGCCGCCGCTTTCAGCACATCGGACAGC
Organism: Paraburkholderia sp.; assembly: GCF_028283785.1. Taxonomy (GTDB): domain Bacteria; phylum Pseudomonadota; class Gammaproteobacteria; order Burkholderiales; family Burkholderiaceae; genus Paraburkholderia. The sequence continues at coordinate 49,756 of NZ_JAPWKB010000014.1, forward strand.
GCGCGAATCACGCCCGTGTGATCGAGCATTTCGACCAGCACGAACAGTCCCGCGACCAGCGGCAGCACGCTCCACGAAATCGACTTCAGCAACGGAACCGGCGACGTGCGTTCCTGCCACGTGACGAGCGCGCCCGTCAGCGCGCCCATGATCGCGGTCGGCACGCCGAGTTGCATGTCGAGCGCGGACACGGTCAACAGCACGACCGCGGTCGCACAGATGCCCGCGAGCGCGATCTTGCCGTTCTTCGACAGCTCGACGTTCGGCAGATTGGATTCGCACTGGCCGCGCAGATGATCGCGTTGCGACCAGCGCAACATCAAATACGTCGCGACGATCGACAGAATGGACGGCACCGTGAAGCGCATCAGCCACGGGCCGAGCGCCGGTGTGTGATTGCCGTAGAGCACCAGATTCGCGGGGTTCGAGATCGGCAGCACGAAGCTCGCGGCATTGGCGATGAACGCGCACACGAACAGCAACGGCAGTGCGTCGGTGCGGGCTTTTTTCGCGGCCGCGAACACCGCGGGCGTCAACACGACTGCCGCCGCATCGTTCGACAGAAACACCGTAATCACGATACCGACCAGATACACCAGCAGGAACAACCGCAACGCCGAACCCTTCGCGTGATTGACGGTCAGCACGGCGACCCAGTCGAACAATCCCTCGCGTCGTCCGACTTCGGACAGCACCATCATTCCGAACAGAAAGAAGTAGACGTCGCTGCCTTTGCCGATTGCTTCCCACGCGAGGCTGGCGGGCACGAGACCGAGCGCCACCAGGATCAACGCGCCGCTGACGGCCCAGACCGCTTCCGGCAACCGGAACGGCCGCGTGATAACGCCGGCCGTCGCGACGGCGGCAATGCCCCAGGAGAGAAACGTCGGGTTCATGGTGATCCGGTTGTTGTTGTTGTTGTTCGATGCGCGCGGCGCAGTGCCGTGCCATGCAGCCCGGTGCGGCGTGCGCGTGATTATTTTGCGTTCGTCGTGGTGGCCGGATACGGCTGGACCAGCTCGTCGCAGCGGAACTGCGATGCACCGTCATCCGATGCGCGGGCCGGTTGACCGTCCTCGACGCAGGTGAACGCGCTGGCTTCTTTTTGCAGCACGTATTCGGTGACGGCTTTCGATTTCGATCCCGCCGCCGACGGCATTTTCGTCACGGCGACGATACGGTAGCCGCTTTGCACGAGCGTCGCCAGTGTCATCGACGGTACGGTTTTCCATTGCAGGTCCGGCGCGGTTTGCGCCCGCGCGGCCGTCACGCCGAGCGCGACGGAAATCAGGAAGGCGGCAAGCGACGAGGTGAGCGTGACAGCAGCAAAGCGATTCATCGAGTCTCCGGAAAATGGCAGGACGGTCATCTAAGGTAACAGCACTGTTCCGACGCGCGCCAGGCCGCCGTGGTTGCGTCACCAAATATTTCCCATCCGAAATGAATGTAACGGGCCCTGACAGCCAAGTGTCAGCATTGTCGGGAAAAAGCCGCTGTAACTCCCCGTCAGCATTGGTTTTATCCGTTTTTGAAAGGATCGCCATGTGTCCCTGAAAATGAAATCAACGCTTACAAGCGCTCACGTTTTCACGCGGTGCGTCCCGCTAAAGTGGTTTCCAGGCACACGGCGCCGGAGCCGGATCGAATCCGAACCGCACCGTGGCAACCTTTAAAACGGGAGGACCTATGAAAAGCTTCAACAAGACATCGCGTTCCGTGATCGCCGCCTTGCTCGCGGGTGGCGCATTGTTGACCGCAGGCAGCGCTTTCGCACAGAGCGACCGCATGGTCAACGACGGCCCCGGCGCACGCTACGAACAACCGCACATGATGCCGGTTGGCGTGTCGATCAACATCGGCTGGCATGGCGACCGTTACTACGACGGCCACCGCTACTGGCAGCACGACGACTGGATGCGCCATCACCCGCACGATCGGGACCCGCATCATCACGACGACCATCGTCCGCCGCCGCCGCGCGATTGATTCCGACGCGTATGGCGACGTGACGCGGCCCTGAACCGCGTCGCGTGACGGCCCGGAAAGCCGGTCTTCTGAAAAGAAGACCGGTTTTTTTTCGTCTGCCCGCATGTGGTTTGCACACCGCCGCCGCGCCCGCTGAACCGGTCGCATCTGCCCGCCGGCGCGCAGCCGCGTCCCGCACTGCGCTATCCTCGACGCTTTCGATAACGACATCCTGGAGCGCGGCGTGAGCAAGGCAGTGATCGGAGTAGTGGGAAGCGGTTTGATGGGCGTCGGAATTGCGACGCAGAGCGCATTGCATGGTCATCGGACGATCGTTCACGACGTCGATCCCGCGCGTCTCGCGAGCGTCGCGCCGAAGGCGGAAGCCGTGCTCGACGAACTGATCGACGCGGGGCGGATCGACGCCGCGTCGAAACAGGCGGCGCTGTCGCGCATCGAAACGACGACGACGCTCGCGACGATGTCGTCCGCGCAATTCGTGATCGAAGCGATTCCCGAAGTGCTCGAACTGAAGCATCGTCTGTACGCGGAATTGACCGCGCTGCTCGCCGACGACGCGATTCTCGCCAGCAACACGAGCGGATTTCCGCCCGATCAGCTGGTCGGCCCGCTGCGCGCGAAAGAGCGCTTCGTGATCGCGCACTTCTGGAATCCGCCGCACATGATTCCGCTCGTCGAAGTAGTGCCCGGCACCGCGACCGATCCGCAAGTGACGGCGCAAACCGCCGAACTGATGACGGCGATCGGCATGGAACCGGTGGTGCTCGCCAAGGCCATTCCCGGCTTTGTCGGCAATCGGCTGCAATTCGCGGTGCTGCGTGAGGCGCTGAACATCGTGCGCTCGGGCGCGGCAACGCCGGACGTGGTGGATCGCGTGATGAAGGCGTCGCTCGGGCGTCGCTGGGGGATCGTCGGACCGCTCGAAGGCGCGGATCTCGGCGGCCTCGATACCTTCCTCGACATCTCGACGCATCTGATGCCCGAGCTGGCAAAAGACGAAGACGTGCTCGCGCTGCTGCGTGAACAGGTAGAGGCCGGACGCGTCGGCGTGCGCAGCGGCGCGGGCTTTTACGATTGGGACGACGCACATCTCGCGCAGGTCAAGGAAGGCCGCAAGCGCGTGATCGGTCGCAAGTAATCAACCCACCACACACACCGCCATGTCCCACTACTTCTATTCGCCCGCCGACGGTCACGGCCTCGCGCACGATCCGTTCAAGGCCATCGTCGCGCCGCGCATGATCGGCTGGATTTCGTCGCGTGCCACCGACGGCCGCCTGAACCTCGCGCCGTACAGTTTTTTCGGCGCATTCGCGACGTCGCCGGCGATCATCGGTTTTTCGAGCGAAGGCTATAAAGACAGCATCGGCAATATCGAGGCGACCGGCGAGTTCGTCTGGAATCTCGCCAGCAAGCCGCTCGCCGAACAGATGAACCGCACGTCGGCGCCGGTCGGTCCCGAAGTCGACGAATTCGCGCTGTCGGGTTTGATGCCCGCGCCGGGACGCAACGTCGCCGTGCCGCACGTCGCGGAATCGCCCGCTGCGCTCGAATGCAAGCTGCTGCAAGTGGTCCGCCTGCACAATCTCGACGGCGAACCGATGGACAACTATCTCGCGCTCGGTCAGGTGGTCGGCGTGCATATCCAGAACGCGTTCCTGAAAGACGGTCTGTTCGACACGCACGCCGCGCAACCCATCATGCGCGCCGGCTATCGCGGCGACTACGCCGAGATCGGCGCGATTTTCGAGATGTTCCGTCCCACGAAGTAATTTCTCCGGCGTGATCCTGCGACACACGTGGAACGGTTGATGCTTGAATCGGCGCTCACCGCGTTGTTTCCTTCTCCGTTCCACTTTTCAGGAGCGCGATCATGTCTACAGAACTCCCCACGCAGTTCAGTCACGTCCGTCCGCCCGATACGGCTTACGAGGATCAGGGCTTGCGCGATTTCTTTCTCTACCGCGATCTCGGCATTGCGCAGGCCACCGGCGGCAAGGTGCTGGCGCAACTCGTGAAGGCGCATCATGCACCGGAGCAAGGCACCGGCTGGCACCGACATGAAGCCGATTTCCATATCGTCATCATGTTGAAGGGCTGGGCGCGCTTCATGTATGGCGACAAGGAGACGCTGGTGGCCGAAGGCGATTGCGTGCATCAGGCGCCGGGCATCGTTCACTATCTGTTCGATTATTCGCCGGACATGGAGTACATCGAGATCGTCTCGCCCGCCGATTTCACGACGGTCGGCGCGGAAGCGCCATGTGAAGTACCGGCGATCACCGGCTGGAAAAGCGTCGCAGCGTAACGCGATGCGGTTTGACACGGTCAGCGTGACTGCTGCCGTGTCGACCGTTGGCCCGCGTCACGCGGGCGGCAACGCGGTCTCGTCGCCGTACGTCGCTTTTACCGTGCTGTTCGCCGGATTCGGTTTGCTGCTTTCGACCGCACCTTCTACCGCCGACACAGTCGGCGCGACCGTGGCGGCTGCATCGGTCGCGGGTGTCGCAACGACAGCCGCGCGAATCGTCCGCGCCTGCGCATTGACCACGACGGCGCGCGGTTCGTTGTCGTAAATCATCGCGCGCACGCGCGGATAGATTTGCCGCTGCCAGCGCGAGCCATTGAACACGCCATAGTGTCCGACGCCGGTTTGCACATGATGCGTCTTCAGATACGGGCGCAAGTGATCGCACAGATCCTGCGCGGCGAGCGTCTGTCCGACCGCGCAGATATCGTCCTTTTCGCCTTCCACCGTCAGCAACGCGGTTCGCCGGATCTTCGACGGCTCGACCAGACGGCCTTTCACCTCGAGTTCGTGCAACGGCAGCGAATGGCGCTGAAACACGGTATCGACGGTTTCCAGATAGAAGTCGGCGGTCAGGTCCATCGTCGCGAAATACTCTTCGTAGAACACGCGAATCGTGTCGGCCTTGGCGGGATCGCCTTTCGCGCGCTCGCGATACATCGTCTGGAACGAGTCCATATGACGATCCAGATTCATCGCCATAAACGCGGTGAGCTGCACGAAGCCAGGATACACGCGACGCTGCGCGCCCTGAAAACCGAACGGCACCGCGCTGATCAGGTTGTCCTCGAACCAGTCGAGCGGCTTGCTTTTGGCGAGTTCGTTGACGCGCGTCGGACTGATCCGCGTGTCGATCGGACCGGCCATCAGCGTCATGCTGGCAGGTTGCGCGGGATTGTCCTCGGCGGCCATCAGCGACACGGCGGCGAGCGCGGCGACAGTCGGCTGGCACACGGCCAGCAGATGCGCGCCAGGACCGATCGCCTCGATGAAATCGATCACGTGCTGCACGTATTCGTCGAAGCCGAATCGTCCTTCGGCAAGCGGCACGTCGCGCGGGTTATGCCAGTCGGTGATGTAGACGTCGTGCTCGGGCAGCATCGTGCGCACGGTGCCGCGCAGCAGCGTCGCGAAGTGACCGGACATCGGCGCGAGCACCAGCACGCGCGGCTGCGCATGCGAGAGCGGCGCGTCCTTGCGAAAATGCAGCAGCGAGCAGAACGGCGTGCCCGCAGTCACTTCTTCGACGATCGGCACCGGCGCGCCTTCGACAGTCACGCTGTCGATACCGAACGCCGGACGTTTGTGCGTCAGGCCGCCCAACACCAGCAGTTCGCAACCCGCGCGAATCGCGCGGCCATGCGGCGTTTCGGCGAACGGCGGCCATGCTTCGAGCGTGCCGTTGAGAACCGACGCGCTGTGCCGGATGGGCAGCATCAGGTCGGCGAGCGCCTGATAAGTTGAATATGCGAACAGGTTCATAGCCTTCGCATGTGCCCAAAAGGAAGGAACCCGAATCAAGGCAAGTGTCGTGCCAGAGCGGGGTGCGCCTTGTTCCGCGAAGCGTGGCGGTTGGCACGTCATTTGCACCGGTCAATCCAGCGGACGTGTTTTGCCGCCAGTTGGTGCGCCGGTGCACGGCAGCGTGCATACGCGTTCGCCCCGGCGGGCGGACGGCGTCGCGATGCATCGATTCATCGTATTTGTCTGTGCAATGCGCGGCTCGCGCCGAATCTCGATGGCGCGCGATCATGACCCGGATCACGAAGAGGAGACATGCATGTCGAATACCACGCTCACGATCAGCAGCAAGAACTATTCGTCGTGGTCGTTGCGCGGCTGGCTGCTGACGAAGTTCAGCGGCTTGCCGTTCGAAGAGATAGTCATGGGCGTCGACGATCCCGGTGCGCGCGCCGAACTGCTGCTGCTGTCGCCGTCGATTCTCGTGCCGTGTCTGTACGACGACGGCATCAAGATCTGGGACACGCTGGCGATCGCCGAATACCTGAACGAGATCCGACCGGAAGCGGGATTGTTGCCGTCCGAACGAAAAGCCCGCGCGCATTGCCGGTCGATCTGCGGTGAAATGCATTCGGGTTTCGGTTCGCTGCGCTCCGCGTTACCGATGAACCTCAAAGCGCATTTTCCGGGCTTCAAGGTCTGGGCGCGCGCGCAATCGGATATCGACCGGATCGTGACGATCTGGCGCGACTGTCTCGGGCAATACGGCGGTCCGTTTCTGTTCGGCGAGCAGCGGTGCGCCGCCGACGCGATGTACGCGCCGGTCGTCACGCGATTCGCGACCTACGACGTCAAGCTGGATCCGGAGATCGTCGATTACGGGCAACGCGTGTTTGCGCTGCCCGAAATGCAACAGTGGATGGCCGACGCCCAGCAGGAAGTCGAAGAAATCGACGAGCTGGACGTGGAGTTTTGAGCTGCGCGGCCTGACGGCGCGCGTCAGTGGATCGACGAATCGAGCTTGAACACGCTGACCACCTGCGCGAGGCGTTCGGCGTGATCGCGCAATTCGGCGGCGGCCACTTCCGCGTCGCCGACGATGGTGGCGTTTTGCTGCGTCGCTTCGCCGATCTGCGTGACCGCCAGATTCACCTGCTCGATGCCGCCCGACTGTTCGCGCGACGCGACGCTGATTTCGCCCATGATCGACTGCACGCGGCTGACGTGCTGGACGATGCCTTGCATCTTCGCACTCGCTTCCTCGGCGATCCTGAAGCCGGTTTGCACGGTGGTGCTCGATTCCGCGATCAACGCTTCGATTTCCTTCACCGACGCCGCGCTGCGTTGCGCAAGCGCCCGCACTTCCGACGCGACCACCGCGAAACCCTTGCCATGTTCGCCCGCGCGCGCCGCTTCGACGGCGGCGTTCAGTGCGAGGATGTTGGTCTGGAACGCGATGCCTTCGATCACACTCGTGATGTCCGCGATCTTCTGCGATGAACGGCTGATTTCGCCCATCGTCGAGACCACGCGTTCGACAGCGTCGCCGCCTTCGCGCGCAGCGTCGGACGCACTCGTTACGAGCGTGTTGGCTTGCGCGGCGTGATCGGCGTTCTGCTGAACGGTGGACGTGATCTCTTCCATGCTCGCGGCGGTTTCTTCGAGACTGCTCGCTTGCGTGGCGATTCGCGATGCGATGTCGCCGCTGCTGGTGGCGATTTTCGCGGTGCCGTGCGTCATGTCCGTGGATGCGTGACGCACTTGCGTGACGATCCGCGCCAGGCCTTCGCCGATGCCGTCGATGGCCTGCATCAACCGGCCGATTTCATCGGTGCGAGCCGTGTCGCCGTTCGATACGCGCACGCTCAGATCGCCGGAAGCGAACCGTTCCGACGCCTTCGCGGCTTCGTCGAGCGGACGGCTGACGATGCGACGCACGGCGACCACGAACACCACTGCAAACGCCGCGACCAGCATGAAACCGATCACGAGGAAGTGATTGCGCGTCGCGGTGACTTCGGCGAGCACTTCGTCGCGCGGCGCGACGCCGCCGATCAGCCAGTGCCATTCCGGCACCGTGACGAACGACACGAACTTGTCGCGCGCGGCTTTCTCGCCGAGCGTCGAATCCGCGGACACGAATTCGAGTTGACCTTCCTTCATGTCGAGCATCTTCCCGTACGGCGCGTTCGCGTCGTCGGCGGGTTGGCCTTCGGCGCCCGGATGCACCATCAGCTTGCCGCGATCGGCGCCGCCCGTCGCATTGACGACGAAGTAGTAGCCGGAATCGCCGATCTTCAGGTTGCGAATGCCGTCTTCGACCGACTTCATCTCCGCACCGACGTCGACACCGACGAACAGCGCGGCGATCACGCGCCCGCTCGCATCCGTCACCGGACGGTATTGCGTGATGTAACGCTTGCCGAACAGCGTCGCGAGACCGGTGAAGGTCTTGCCCGCGAGCACCGGCTCATACGCCGGACCTTTCCGATCGAGCATCGTGCCGATCGCACGCGCGCCGTCCTGCTTTTTCAGCGAGGTCGTCACGCGCACGAAATCGTCGCCGCTCCGCGCGAACACCGTCGCGATCGCGCCGCTGCGTTCGAGAAATTGATCGGGAATCGAAAAGTCCATGTTCAGGACTTTGTCGCCGGCTTTCAGCGTCGGCGTGGCGACGCCGTCGATATCGATTTTCTGGGTTTCGTCGAGCGTGTAGTTGGGCGGCAGGAAGCTCGCGAACATCGACGTGGAGCGGCTGACTTCCGCGGACAGCGCCTTGTCGAACAGGCCGATCATCGCCGCCAGCGAGCGGTCCTTTTCTGAGATCCGGGCCAGCGTCTGGTCCTGTACCTCGATCCCGGCGGCGCGCGTCAACGCCCACGTGAACGCGGCAAAGATCAGCGCGACCAGCGCGCAGGACAGCACGGCGAGCCGTACGCCGACGCTGGCGCGCCGCAGTGAAAGAAATTGCATCGATGAATGTCTCGTCAGTTAGCGTAATCCGGAGGGCTTCATGGGTGCACGCACCACTTCAACGACCTGTTTACGGCTATCTGACAGAACTTCTTGAGCAATTTGAACGCTTAATCTAAGTATTTACCCTAAGCAATCGTCATACTAAAAGCGCGCGCTTCAATGGCGCGCACGCCACGTGCGCAGCAGCAGCGCGTTCGCCACCACGCTGACGCTCGAAAACGCCATCGCGGCACCGGCGAGCATCGGGTTGAGCAGACCGAGCGCCGCGAGCGGAATGCCGATCAGGTTGTAGACGAACGCCCAGAACAGGTTCTGCCGGATCTTGTTCCAGGTGCGGCGCGAGATGTCGATCGCGTCGGCGACGAGCGCCGGGTCGCCGCGCATCAGCGTGATGCCGGCGGCGTGCATCGCGACGTCGGTGCCGGTCGCCATCGCGATGCCGAGGTCGGCGGCGGCGAGCGCGGGCGCGTCGTTGATGCCGTCGCCGGCCATCGCGACGATCCCCGCCGTGCGGATTTTCAGATCGCGGATCACGCGCGCCTTGTCGTCGGGCAACACGCCCGCATGGAACTCGCGAATGCCGAGCGCACGCGCGACGCTGGCGGCGCTGCCGTGGTTGTCGCCGGTGACGAGAACGCTGGTGACGCCCATCTGCGTCAGCCGTTCGACGGCGGCGCGTGCGGTCGGCTTCAACGTGTCGCCGAACGCGATCAGCGCGAGAACGGTGGCGTTGTGCTGGCGCGCCGTTGTCGGAGCCGCGACCGTGGACGCTCGTTGCGTGTCGTTCGCGCTTGCGCCGAGGTCGATCAGCCACGACACGGTGTTGCCTTCGCTTTCCAGTTCGCGCGCGCGTACCGCCAGTTCGGGCGGCGTCACGGCGCCGAGTTCGTCGAGCCATCGTCCGCTGCCGATTGCCAGCGTTTTTCCGGCGACGCGTGCCCGCACGCCGCGTCCGGCGACGGTTTGCGCAGCGTCGGCGTCGAGCGCGGCGCGTGGCGTGCCGGCGACGGCGGCGTCGTAAGCGTTGACGACTGCGCGCGCGAGCGGGTGATCGCTGTGCCGCTGAACGGCGGCGGCGAGCGCGAGCGCGTCGTCGCGCGCAATGCCGACGGCGTCGAACGCGGTCACCGAAGGCTGACCGAGCGTCAACGTGCCGGTTTTGTCGAATGCGACGATCTCGATCCGATGCGCGGTTTCGAGCGCGATCGCGTCCTTGATCAACACGCCTTGACGCGCGGCCACGCCGGTTCCGGCCATCACGGCGGCCGGTGTGGCGAGTCCGAGCGCGCACGGACAGGCGATCACCAGCACCGCGACTGCATTGACCAGCGCGGTTTCGCCGCCCGCGCCCGCGATCAGCCAGCCGATCAGCGTCAGCAATGCGATGCCGAGGATCGCCGGGACGAAGATTTCGCTGACACGATCGACCAGACGCTGGATCGGCGCTTTTTCCGCCTGCGCCGATTCGACCAGACGCACGATCCGCGCGAGCGTCGTTTCCGCGCCGACGGCCGTGGCGGTCACGGCAATCGCGCCTTCGCCGTTGATCGAACCGGCAGTGACGCGCTCGCCCGGCTGTTTCGGCACGGGCAGGCTTTCGCCGGTAATCAGCGATTCGTCGATATGCGTGCGGCCTTCGAGCACGGTGCCATCGACCGGAAGCCGTTCGCCCGGCCATACCGCGACGATCATCCCGACCTGTACGCTCGCCAGCGGCACGTCCCGCTCGACGCCGCCGGTCCGCACCCGCGCGCGATCGGGGCGCAGCGCGTTCAGCGCGCGGATCGCGTCGGTGGTCTGACGGCGCGCGCGGGCTTCGAGCCATTTGCCGAAGCGCACCAGCGTAATCACGACCGCCGACGCTTCGAAGTACAGATGCGCGCTTTCGCCCGGATGCGCGATCAGTTCATAGACGCTGATGCCATACGCCGCCGACGTCCCGAGTGCGACCAGCAGATCCATATTGCCCGCGCCCGCGCGGACCGCGCGATACGCGGCGCGGTAGAAACGCGCGCCGAAGCCGAACTGCACGATGCTGGCGAGCACGAGTTGCAGCCACGGCGGCGGCATCGCGATCATGCCGTGATTGCCTGCCTGTGCGGACGCGCCGAACCATGCGCCGACCATCGGCGCGACCAGCGGCAGCGTCAACAACGCGCAGACCAGCACGGCGATCAGTTCGCTGCGGGTCTGGTTGCGCAGCTTGTCGGCGGCGGCGGATGCGGATGCGGCCGCTTGCGGCGCGTCGTCGCGGACCCGCGGCGTCGCTTCGTAACCGGCTTTCGCGACGGCGGCGACTAGTGCGGCGACCAGCGCGTCGGTCGTCGCGACGCCGGCACCGGCGATGCGGACCGTCGCCGTTTCCGTCGCGAGATTGACGGAGGCGCCGCTCACGCCGGGCACTTTCGCCAGCGCTTTCTCGACGCGGCCCGCGCAGGCCGCGCAGGTCATGCCGCCGATCGCGAGATCGGTGCTGGTTTCGGCGGCGGGCGTCGACGCGTGCGGTACGATGACCGGCGTCGCTTCGTATCCGGCCTTCGTGACGGCGGCGACCAGCGTGTCGGTATCGACGTGCTGATCGGCGTCGATATCGACGCTGGCTTTTTCAGTGGCGAGATTCACCGAGGCGCGGGTGACGCCGGGCACTTTCGCCAGCGCCTTTTCGACGCGCAGCGCGCACGACGCGCAGGTCATCCCGCTGATTTCGAGTTCGGCGGGTGCGGCAGCGGGGCGTTGTGGCGTGGACAGATCGGTCATTTTGCAAACGGGTCGGGCGGCGCAAGGCTGCGTCAATGAATCCAGTATCGACGTTCCCATTGTGGGAAGGTCAAGGAATCATCCTGGAAAACCCGTTTGCGTGCACGGGACGGCGCATCGAGGCCGTCCGCGTAGGTCGATGACGGCGTGTTTAGAGTGCGGGCGGCGCGTCGAGCATGGCCTGGCCGACGGCGGTCTGTTCGTCGGTGTCGCGTGCGAGCAGCGTGTTGGCGGCGCCGAGCCGGTCCGCCGATGCCTTGTTCTGGCCGAGCTTCCATTTGCCGACCATCCGCGTGACCTCGATCTCGATCCCGACGATCGCGCCGACCATCTGCTCGATGAAATCGGCTGGGGCGTCGCCCATTTTCCACGGTTGCGCTTCGCTCGCTTCCATCTTGCGTGTCAGACGCGCGACCAGACCGCGTACGAACTTTTCGTCGTCATGGACCACGATCCGGCCATGCGCATGCACGACCATATAGTTGTAAGTCGGTACCTGCCGATGCGTTTCCTGCTTGCCCGGATACCAGCTCGGTGAAATGTAAGCCGCCGGTCCCTGAAAGATCACCAGCGCGTCGGGCTGGTTCGCCGCTTCCTGCCAGACCGGATTCGCCCGCGCGACGTGCGCGCGCAGCGTGCCGTGTTCGCCTTGCGCGGCGTCGAATTCGAACGGCAGATGATTCGCGTCGAGACCGTTCGGACCCAGCGTCACGAGTGCGCCGAACGGCTCGTCCGCAATCAGGCGGTGCAGCACGTCGGGACGGTTTTCTGCGAAATGGGCGGGCATGTACATGTAACGCTCCGAAGACATAGGGACCGCCAGGCGGTGCAAGGGGGAAGGCGACGACGTCGCGCGGCACCGGATGAAAGGCCGTCGAAAGCGTGTTTCCGATCGATCGAGCCGTGTCGCAAGGTTCGGGAACGCGCTGTGCAACTGCAGCCGGCCGGCGCAGTATCGGGAGGCTGCGACGGTCGGTGCATCCTGCGATGGACGGCCGGATTTCGCCGGTTTGCGCAATCGTTCGCTTTGTCGCCGATTTTGTTTATAGAGGCAAGAGATTATTCCCGTATTGGCGCTTGCCTGCCCGCTTAGGATACGTTACAACGCGTTGTTGCCGGGAAGGGATCTCCGTGACGCTGACGGGCTTGGGAGGCCGTCAGCAAGGGGTTCTCCATCCGCCGACGCATTTCATGGACCGCACGTTCCGCTACCTGAAAGAATGATAAAAATTCGCCGAGAACTGTTTTCTATTCCTGCGGCCGCCAGGCCCGTCGCAGGCATTCTGAGTGCCGTCAGCCTTGCCGTGCTGGCAGGCTGTGCGGCCCCGCCGGTCGCCAAGCCGGTCCCGACCGGCTGGGTCGCCGATGAAGTCGCCGATTCCTACGTATTCGGTTATCCGCTGGTTCTGATGGACGTCGCGCGCACCAGCGCGGTCGGCGATGCGCCCGGCCAGGCGCCCGTCAATGCGTTGCGCGACGCGCAAGCGTTGCCGCCGGTCGGCACTGCACGTCCGCCGCGCGCCAGCGTCGATACGATCGATACGACCGGCTGGCTCGACGTCGGCGCGGAACCCGTCATCGTCACGTTGCCGGATTCGCATGGCCGCTATATCGACGCCCGCGTGCTCGATATGTGGACCAACGTGGTCTGGTCGTCCACCAGCACGCAGACCGGCTCGCGCGTGACGGGCATCAAGTCGCAAACGATTGCCTTCGTCGGACCGGGCTGGAAAGGCAAGCTGCCGTCGGGCGTCAAGCGGGTGGACGTCGCGACCCGCAACCTGTGGTTCGTCGCCCGCATTCAAACCGCCGGCGGCCGGGACATGGCGGCCGTGCGCAAGCTGCAAGGCAAGATCAACGTCGAACCGCTGAGCGATTTCATCGACAGCGGGACGTCGCCGGGAACGCCCGCCCGCAACGGCGTCGATACGCCGAGCGATGCCACGCCGGCCGCGCAGGTCGCCGCACTCGATGCGCGCGCGTTCTTCAACCGTCTCGCGAAGGCGCTCGAAGACAATCCGCCCACAACGGCCGACCAGCACGCAATGAAAATCCTCGCGGATATCGGCGTGACGCCCGGCGAAGCCGCGGCGCTGCCGGGCGGTGCCAGCGCGGCGATCGCGTCCGGACTCGCCGCGGGACACGAACGCGTCGCGATGCCGCCGTCCAATCTGCTGACGGGCAACGGCTGGAGCTGGTTCGGCGACGGCGTCGGCAGCTATGGGCCGGATTACGCGTTGCGCGCATACGCGTCGTATGCGGAACCCGGCATCGGCACGCGCGAGGACGAAGTGCGGGCGATCGTCACCCAGGACAGCGACGGTCATCCGCTGAACGGTTCGAACCGCTACACGATTCATTTCGAGCCGAACGGCCTGCCGCCGGTGCGTGGCTTCTGGTCGATCACCGCTTACACGAAAGAGGGCGCGCTCGGTGAAAGCGCACCGTCGCGGCTGTCGATCGGCGATCGTAGCGGCGCGCGTCGTAATCGCGATGGTTCGCTCGACATCACCATCGCGCCGACCCGTCCGCGTGCGGCGAACTGGCTGCCCGCGCCGCGTGGCGATATGCAGCTCGAATTGCGCATCTATGCGCCGAAGCCGCAAGCCACGGAAGGCACGTGGCAACCGCCGGCGGTGGTTCGCGAGTAAGGTCAGGCGAGGCTTGAACGCCCGGTCGGCGACGCGGCATCGCGTCGCCGACCGGGCCTGCCGGACACCGCCGTACTGCCGGCGTGCCGCGCCGTATCTTGCGGCGCATTTGCCGTGCCTTCGTGACGTACCCATGACGTCGCAATGACGTCGTGAAGCGCACGCCGCCTACGTTTCCATCGCGTTTAGAACGCCGTACGATTTATACTGGCCGCTCGCGCTGTTCGGGCGACTTCGTTATCGCGGCGTGCGGGCTGCGCCGCATCACTGACGTTACGGCATGGCAACGCTGAACCGATCGACTCTCGCATCTTCGCTCCAGGCCGCGCGCAATCTCGCGCAGGCACGCCGTACCCGGCGCATCCTGATCGGCGTGCTGATCTTCCTCGTTGTGTTCGGACTGCTCGGCTTCTTTGCCGCACCGCCGCTGATCCGTCATATTGCAGAACAGCAACTCAGCCAGCAGCTCGACCGGCCGTCCACGATTGGCCGGATCGCGTTGAATCCTTATTCGCTGAAGCTCGAAGCCGATCGCGTGCACATCGGCGAGCGGGGCGGCGCGGGGCCGTTCGTCGATATCGAACGGTTGATCGTGCGGCCGTCGTGGGCGTCGCTGTTTCGCGGTGCGCCGATCGTCGACGAAGTGCAGATCGATTCGCCGCGCTTTCACGTGATTCGCTATGACGCGCAGCGTTTCAACTTCAGCGATCTGATCGAGAAATTCTCGAAGCCATCGAAACCTGACAGCAAGCCGACGCTGTTTTCCGTGTCGAACATTCGCGTCGAAAACGGCACCATCACGTTCGACGACAGATTGCTCAATGCAACCCACGTGATCGACGAATGGAAGCTCGGCATTCCATTTATCGCAACCTTGCCGTCGAAAACCGACATCTTCGTCGAGCCTTTGTTGCGCGCGCGGATCGACGGCAGCCCGCTCGCGATCGACGGCAAAACCAAACCGTTTGCGGCGTCGCGTGAATCGGAAGTGTCGTTGCGTTTCGACGGGCTCGACATGCCCAAGGTGCTGTCGTACGTGCCGACGAAGTTGCCGGTCATCGTCGAGACCGGCAAGCTGTCCACCGATCTAAAACTGAACTTCGTGATGTCGGGCGATGCGCCTTCATTGCGCGTGGCGGGCACCGTGGACGTGAACGGTCTCGACGTGCGCGATACGCAGAAGGCGGCGTTCTTCGCGGCGCGCGGCGTGCATGTCGCGGCGGCGTCGCTGGAACCGCTGAAGAGCGTGTATCGCTTCGATTCGATCGCGATCGATGCACCCGCCGTCCAGGTGTCGCGCGACAAGTCGGGCGTGTTCAGCGTCGAGCGGATGTTCGCGCCCGCGGAAGGCGCGGCGTCCGGTGGTGCGGCGAAGGCTTCGGCGGCTTCGGCTGGCTCGGCCGCTTCGTCGGCCGCGGCCGACGCCAAAGCGGCACCGCCGCTCGATCTGTCGATCAAGCGTTTCGCCATCAACGACGGCACGGTCCGGTTCGCCGACGCCGCGAACGCAAAGCCGGTCACGCTTGGACTGAACGGGATCGGCGCGACGCTGGTCGATTTCTCGACGCTCGCGACTACGCCCGCGCTGTACACGCTGAATATGGCCTTCGCCGATTCGCCCGGCTCGCTCGACGCCGCCGGTTCGGTTGGCCTCGCCGCGAAAACCGCGAGCGCGAAGCTGAACATCAAGACCTTGTCGTTGCCGCTGCTGCAACCGTATCTCGACAGTGTCACGGCCGCGCGGATCGCCAGCGGCGCGTTGACGGCGACGGTCAACGTCGGTGCAAACTGGGCCAATGCGCCGGCCGCGATCAAGGTCGGCGAAAGCGAGTTGAATCTGGACACGCTGAAAGTGCTCGCGCCCGGTTCGAACGATGCGGCGATTTCGCTGGCGCAAGGTCGCGTCGTCGTCAAACAGGTCGATGTGGCGGCGCGGCAGGCCGAGATCGATTCGGTGGCGGCAACTGGACTGGGCATCAACGTCGAACGTCGCAAGGACGGTTCGATCGATCTCGCGGCGCTGGCCGGGCCGCATCAGTCGGAAACGCAGCGTACCGCGATTCACGCGGCCAAAAAGGCCGAGGCCGAGGGTCCGGCATGGCATTACAAGATCGGCGCATTGGAGTTGACCGATGCAACCGCGAACTTCACGGACAACTCGACGCCGCAACCGGTCAAGCTGGCCGTGACGCCGCTGAACCTGAAAGTGCAGCAAATCACCGACGACCTCAGCCGTCCTCTGCCAGTCGATCTCAAGGCCACGCTGAATCGTAAAGGCACGCTGGGCGTGACCGGCGACGTCACCGTGGCGCCGCTGAAACTGGCGCTCAAGGTGGATGCGAACCGGCTCGACGCGGCCGCGTTCGAGCCGTATTTCGGCAGCAAGCTGAACGCGACGATCGCGAGCGCGTTGCTCAACGCGAATGGCGAACTGGCGTTCAGCCAAGGCGGTGAAGGCGCGTCGGGCGGCACTGCGCGAGGCGGCCGGAACGCGCGCGCGGTGACGTCGGCGGAGGCGATGAAAGCGACGTATCGCGGCGATGCGGCGCTCGTCGACGTACGGATGATCGACAAGGCCACGTCCGATCCATTTGCCGGCTGGAGTTCGCTTGCGTTGTCCGGTCTTAAGGCCAGTTACGACGAGCGCGGCGGCACCGATGTCGATGCGAGCCGCGTGACGTTCACAAAGTTTTACGGTCGCGTGTTGCTGAACGCGCAAGGCAAGCTGAATCTGACCGACGTGGTCGCGCATCAATCCGGCGAGGCGAAATCGTTGACGCGCGACAAGGCCGGCGCGTCGGAACCGGTGCCGCTGTCGCCGGCCGTCGCATCCGCGCCGGTGGTGGCATCTGCACCGCCGGCGGCATCGGCTCCATCGCCGACCGTGACGGCCGCTCAGGCGCCGCAAAGCCCGGTTCGCGCGCATTTTGGTCAACTTGTGTTGCAGCAAGGTCGTGTCACGTACACCGACAACTTCATCAAGCCGAATTTCACGGCGAATCTGGTCGGCATTCAAGGGACGATCGGCGCGTTCGGCACGCAATCTACCGTATCCGCGCCGGTCGATGTCGCGGCGAAACTCGCCGCGAACGGCCCGATTTCGATCCGCGGTTCGGTCAATCCGCTAATTGCAAAACCGGCGCTCGATCTGACCGCGAGCGCGCACGATATCGAGTTGACCAATCTGACGCCGTACTCCGCGAAGTACGCGGGTTATCCGATCACGAAGGGCAAGCTGAACGTCGATCTGCACTACCAGCTTGCAAACGATCAACTGACCGCAAACAACCATCTGTTTATCGATCAACTGACTTTCGGCGATCACGTCGATAACGACACTGCAACGAAATTGCCCGTGCGTTTAGCCATTTCGTTGCTGAAGAATTCGCGCGGCGAGATCGACGTGAATATTCCGGTGTCGGGTTCGTTGTCGAATCCGGAGTTCAGCATTGGCGGCCTGATCTGGCATGCGGTGCTGAATCTGTTGCAGAAAGCGGTGACGGCGCCGTTCTCGTTGCTCGCGAATGCGTTCGGCGGAAATAGCGAGGAGCTTGGGTATGTCGAGTTCGAGCCGGGATCGTCGAAGCTGACGGACGCTTCGACCGGCAAACTCGACAAGATCGCGAAGGCGCTGACCGACAAGCCGTCGATCCGCATCGATCTGATCGGACGTGTCGATCCGAAGATCGACGAACCGGCGCTGCGCACGGCGTATGTCGATCGGCTCGTGCGTCAGCAGAAGGTCAAGGACGTGGTCGGCAACGGCGAGAGCGTGGATGTATCCGACGTTGCCGTGAGTTCGGCGGAGTACGACAAGTATTTGACGAAGGCGTACAAGGCGTCCGATTTCAAGAAGCCGCGCAACGTGGTCGGATTGACCAAATCCTTGCCCGACGACGACATGAAAGCCGCGCTTGCCGAACACGCACCCATCGACGACGGCAGCTTGCGCACGCTCGCGCAGCAACGCGCGCAAAGCGTGCAGGCATATTTCGACGACAAGATCGACAGCAGCCGCGTGTTCGTCGTCGCACCGAAACTCGACGCCGACGGCATCAAGGACAAAGGCGCGACCACGCGGGTCGATTTCGGCCTGAAGTAATCTCTGTACTTTCGGGACAATGTGCGACCGCTGTGCCACATCGTGGCGCTCGGTCGCATGACGACGTCCAGTCTCCCTTCCATACGCCGTACCACCATCGACGATAGCTGCGTGAGCCGCAAGCCGTTGCGTCTCCGAAGTCGAAACAATGTGATCCGTCGTCCACCGCGTCTCACGGACGACAGAACTCTGGGAATTTTCCCATTCCAGACGACCACGCGTGTCCCTATGCTCAGTGACTCGGAAAGAATGAAGAGTTTGTGCATAGACCATGATTGGACACACATTGACGGCGCTTGCGTGCGCATTGATCCTGGCCGGTTGTGCGGGACAGGACGCACGTGACCGGTTGGGCATCCAGGATTCCACGGTCCTGCAACGAGGCGTGGGCACGCCACAAACCGAAGCCGCCGGCGCGGTCTCCGCGCAGTGGGTCAGCACGTACGCGTCGATCGCCGGTCGGCAGGATGCGCTTCGGACCTTGCAACAACGCGTCGATGCGTTACCTGACGACAAGCAGCGCTACTTCCACGCGAAGGCGCAATGTTGGGTCGATGCGGGTTTGCAGGCGTGGAACGCGCGTGATCAATGGGGTTTCGTCGAAGAGGCGATAGGCCAGGCCGCGCTGATCGCGACGAGTCTCGAAGCGGGCACACCGCTGTCTGCCGCGAATCCGGAACTGCGCACCGTATCGACCGTGCGTCCGGACTTGTGGAATATCGTCAACGTCATCAAGGCGGATCCGGCTGTCGTCAACTGTCCGGACGCACAGCAGCCGCTGGCGTGTGCCGAGGTCGGTTTGATGTCTGCCGGTCACGAAGCCTGGACGCGCAATTTTTCGGCGGCGGTAAAAGCACTGCCGGGCATTCAGCGCAGTCTGCAGCAATCCGCGCAGGCCGCGTTGCAGTGCGCGGCGCAGCGACCTGCTCAGGTCACGCCAACTGAAGCGCAAAAAGTCACGTTGAGAGCCGATTCGGCTTTCAGATTCAACGGCAGCAATGAAGCCGCGATGTTGCCACTCGGTAAAGCGCAACTCGATGCGGTCGCGACGGGGCTGCAAAACAATCGGGCCATTCGCGCGCTGAACATCGTCGGCTACTCCGATCGTTTAGGTCGCGACGCATACAACCAGAAGCTCTCGCTTCAACGTGCGCAGACCGTTCGTGATTATTTGCGAAGTCGCGGCGTCAGCGTGCCGATGACAACGCGAGGCAACGGCAACACGAAACCAGTCGTCGACTGCAAACAGACTCAACGCGAAGCGCTCGTGCAATGTCTTGCGCCGAACCGGCGTGTCGAGATCGAGTTTTTACGCGACGGCGAGTAATTCGCTCGCGTCATGATGTACTCCGGGGCGTTCATGCATCGAATGAAATGCGATGCAATGAAACGCGCCGGTGAGTAACCCAGTAAGGAAATTCAAATGACTACAATCTTGATTGTCGACGATCATCCGGCGATGCGTCTGGTGATGAAAACGCAGCTTTCGCAAATGATCGGTGTGACGGATATCGTCGAAGCCGATAATGGCCAGGTGGCAGTGGAACTGGCACGCCAACGCATGCCGGATCTTGCTATCCTCGACCTCGATATTCCACGCATCAACGGCCTCGACGTTATTCCGCGTTTGAAGCTGGCGCATCCGGCCATACGTGTACTAGTATTGTCCGGGCACGATCCGGTGACGTTCGGGCAACGCGCGATGCGTGCGGGCGCTCAAGGGTTCGTGGGAAAATCGCAGGAGATCAAGGAGATCTTGCGCAGTGTTGAAGCGGTATTGGCCGGTTACTCGGTTTTTCCGATGACCGTGAGCGGCGGAAGTTCTGGATTGGGTGCGCCAGGCGCCAGCGAAGAGGACCGGCTTAAGCTTCTGTCGGATAAGGAACTGGTGATCTTGCAGATGCTGGCGAAGGGCTTGTCGAATAAGGCAATTGGGGAATCGCTATTTATCAGCAACAAAACCGTAAGTAGTCACAAGGCCAGAATCATGCTGAAGTTGGGCGTTAAATCGCTGGTCGAACTGATCGATTGCGCGCGCCGTTGCCGTATTTCATCGACCCAATAATGTCAGCATCGACCCATTTTTCCGTGGACGACGAAGCATCATTTTTGACAGCGGCACCTGAGCTTGAATCTGTCAAAACGGTCTCTGTAGTAACACTGCATTCCGAGCAACATACTCTTCTCGCAAAGATTCAAGAACTCGCTTATGGCGATCGAGCCATCGCGCAGCACTTTATCCAACTGCTTATCAAGACCGACTCGGCAACGCTCAGCGAACTGCACGACGCCTTTCGAACATCGTCATGGGATGTGGCTGCAGCGGCTGTGCATCGAATTACGGGCTCTCTGCGCATGCTCGATTGTGCAACGCTGATCGCACTGGCTTCGACGTTCGAAGCGGCAATTCGCGACGGTGATATTCGACGTGCGCGCGCGATGCTTCCGGCCATCACACATTCACTCGAGCGTCTTAACCGCTCGCTTCGAGCACTGCTCGATTCTGCCGACACGGCTGAGTGAAGTCGCCAGTCAATCCGCAACACGCGCATCTTGCTTGACTAAAAGAAAGCGTCCTTTCCCGCCGTTTGACGTGTCTCGAATGGTAGATGCTGCATTCGCCGTCGACGTTGCATGCCGGTAGTGCGCATACCGTGCAATCACGAGCGGTACGTAGTTCATCGTTTCTGCGTAGGGCGGCACCTGGCCGCCATATTTCTGCACCGCGCCTTCGCCAGCGTTATAGGCGGCAAGCGCAAGTTTCAGACTCCCGAATTGCTGAAATAATCGCCGCAAGTATCGTGCGCCGGCCGCGATGTTCTGTCGCGGATCGAAAAGGTCCGACGCGCCATTGCGTGCGCCTGTTTCCGGCATCAACTGCATCAACCCTTTAGCGCCCTTAGGTGACACTGCTTGCGCATTCCCGCCCGACTCGACGTCGATCATCGCCATGAGCAACGCGCCGTCGAGTTCGACAGCGCCAGCGGCTTCGCTGACGAGCGGCGCCAACGCCAATACCCGTGAGGTCACCGAGTCTGATGCGGGTCGATACGCGGTGGATTGCAGAGTGCCCGGCTGAATCACGACGGATAATCTTTCCGGGTCTTCAAGCGCCGCGTTTTTGGCGACAGTCTCCGTCACGTTCGAGTCTTCTTCAGCGACTCCACCGCCGATCATCATCGTCACATGCGGTTCGACGCGACCATGGGAAGTCTGCATAACGCCCGCATGCGCATCGGTCGTGCAATAGAAAATTGATGCGAACGCAACCGGAACTAACGCATATCGTTTCTGTTTTCGTAACGACGATCGTCGCATCGCCATCACCGCGCACCGGTTGCATTCGTTGAGACGCTAGCCGGTTGCCCCCGATACGGAGACTGCATCCGTACTATCGCTTCGGATTCCAACGGTAACGGCCAGCGGTCGGCATCGATCCCGTCTTTCAGCGGAACCTTGCACAAGTAATCTGGATTTTTGGGCTCGCCATACGGAAACTCGATTTCATTCCCCGGCTCACTCGTTAGAATCCCGCCGGTGCCAATATTTCCGATGATGTTGGTCGCATAGTAGATCACCTTGTTAATCAGCGGCACGTACATGTTGTAGCAATAGTGGACGCGAATTTTCAACAGATTCGCGTCCTGAATATTGACCTTCGACGTGGCGCCCAAGCCGATGCTTCGATATGTCAACGTATCGTTTGGAATCTCGACTTTGTACCCGGCGTCTTCCGGGTAATAACGGGGTTGAGCGAAGTCCGACATCATCGCCGCCGTCGGACTGATCACGCTGATCCTGCTCCCGCCGACAAGATCTGCCGCCGCTTTCGACTGTGCTGCGAGTACGCCTTCCGTCGTCGCCTGGCGTGCATACAGTGGCGCCAGGCCGCGCGCGAGACCCGCTTGCATCGCCATCATCGATCCATTGTTGACGGCGCCTTCCCGCGCCGCTTCCAGAGCGGCGACATCCAGTGTCGATTTTGCCTGGTAGAGCAACACGAGCTGGATCGTCCCAAAGCAGAAGAACAGCAATAGCGGCGCAATAATCAGAAACTCGGTCATGGACTGACCCGATTGACGGCGTTTGCGAGGCAGACTATTCGACGCATTACGTCGACGATGCGCGGGCTGCGATGTGATGGGTGGATAGATCACAATAGGGATTCAAGAACGAGTTGCTCGCCGACTACCATGCGAAGTTGACGCGCGCTTCCCGCTGTCATTTCCAGCGTTTGCGTCGCCCTTAGGCTAAGCAGCATTCGTCGTTTCGAGATGTCGTGGTGAATCGCAACAATACGGTTGTGCCGATCGAGAAAAATGACGTCGATGGCGAAGCGCATCCCGAATGTATGTATCGAACGGCAAGGTCGCAGCAACAGCGCTTCGCTCGATAACAGGCGGTCGCGCCCGAGCAGGCCACGCATTCTTTCTCGGGCCGTCTCGGTTATCGAGACCTTGATGCCGGTGTCGCAATCCTGGACGATCAGATTCGCGAACTTCACAGCAAACCTTCCTGCATGAATTTCATCACGATGGGAAATCCCAGCACGATAAAAGTGATCGGGAAAATGAAGACCAAGAGCGGGAAAACGAGTTTCACCGGTGCTTCCATCGCCTGTTTTTCGGCGCGCTGGAAACGCTCGGTGCGGCGTTGTTCGGATTGAAAACGCAGAGACTTCGCGAGTCCTGATCCCATTCGTTCGGCCTGAATAATCGCGCCGATCATATTCGTGATCTCCTTGATTTTTTGCCGCTCGTCGAAACGACGCAGCGATTCAGTCCGGTTCAGCCCGGATTTCAGGTCACGCAGTACGTGTTCGAATTCACGGCGCAGTGGACCTTCAGGGCCTTTTTCGACGGCCTTTTGAATCGCTCCGTTGATATTCAGTCCCGCTTCTACGCCAAGCGTCAGGAAGTCGAGATAGATCGGTAAATGCCGCTGAATCTGCGCGACATGACGAAGCCGAACGCTGCGCGTCCAGATGCGCGGATAGTAGTAACCAAGCACAGCCGCGCCGATCAGGATCCACAGCGAAAACATACCGAGGGCAAGCATGGAGCCGAGTGCCGTGAGGGCCGCGAGCAACGTCGAGATAATCGACAAGGCAACGAACTGGCGCGCAGTCATCAGAAATAGCAGAGACGTCACGCGTAATCGCGCTTCGGTGTTCGCTACGAGTTTCGCGCTAAAGCTGTCGCCAAAGTGGTGATCCACGAAATTGACGACCGGCCACAACAGACGAAGCGGTTTAGGCAACGGATCGAGATAGGTGCGGTCTTCGTCGGAAACGGCCGAAGTCAATCCGTTAAGCGACCTCAACGCAAGGAACAGGAACACGACAAAGCCGACACTGACAAGAAAGGCGATAAACAGAAGCATGAGTTACACGTCGATGTTAGTGATCTTGGAAATCGACTTGTAGCCGAGAAATTCCATGACGGCGATAACGCCTAGCGTCGCCCAGCCGACAGGTTCGCTAAAGAGAGGCGCCATTGCTTTGGGTTCGAGGAAGCGCAGTGCCACCATCACGAGTAACGGAAGTCCTGTCATGACGATGCCTTGCATGCGCCCTTGCGAAGTCAGCGCCTTGATTTTCCCTTCCATTTGCAGCTTTGCACGCAGCGTATCGGCGACTGATTCCAATGCTTCGGCCAGATTTCCGCCAACTTCGCGCGCAATCGTAATGGCCGCCGTCGCCATCATGAAATCGGGAACCGGAATGCGCTTTTCGGCATTGCGCATGGCAATGTCGAGATCGATGCCCAATCGAATTTCCCGCATCAGCAGTTCGAGTTCCTGAGAAATGGGCGCGGCAGACTCATGAACCGTGCTCTCGAGTGCAATCGGAAAACTCACACCGGCGCGCAATGCGCCTGCCATCATCAGCAATGCATCGGGTAACTGTTTTTCCAGCATCTCGATGCGCTTCGCGCGCATTCGCGCGAGAAACTTCTTCGGCAACATTAGCGCGAGCGGTATGGTTGCGATTGCGATCAGAAGGCTGTGGCTGATCAGAAACGCAATGACCGGTAGCGCGAGCATCGCGAACATGCTCCATGCGACCGTCTTTTGTCGATTGACGAACACAAACGCATCGGCCAACGACGACTCGATTTCACCCGCCATTTGCATTGAGCGGGTTTTGAGCGTGGATCGCGCGGTGCGGGCAATCATCCACGCGACGAAAATGCTGCCGAAAAAGACCAGCGAAAGAATAAGGGGAAGACTCATGGCCGATGTCTTAATCCGTTCGCGTGAAAATGTCGGTATTCACTGGAATGCGCCGACGAATCAGATCCTGATAAAAATCGGGCACGTATGAGGTCGGCACGAACTTGCCCTGGATCTTGCCGTCTTCACCGAATCCTTCTTCCCGAAACACGAAAACATCTTGCAGCGTGATGATTCCCGACTCCATGCCGCTGACTTCGGTGATGTGCGTAACGCGACGTGAACCGCAGGAAAAGCGTGTTTGCTGGACGATGATGTCGATTGCGGAACACACCTGTTCGCGAATTGCCTGAACAGGCAAATCGAGACCCGCCATTAACGTCATGACTTCGAGACGTGCAATGCAATCGCGCGGCGCGTTGGCGTGAGCGGTGGTCAATGAACCGTCGTGACCCGTATTCATGGCCTGCAACATATCCAGTGCTTCGCCGCCACGGCATTCGCCGACGACGATCCGGTCCGGTCGCATCCGCAAACAGTTTTTCACGAGATCGCGGATCGGAATGGCGCCTTTGCCTTCCATGTTCGGCGGCCGTGCTTCAAGTGCGACGAGGTTCGGCTGTGACAGTTGCAA
Source organism: Paraburkholderia sp. (assembly GCF_028283785.1). Taxonomy (GTDB): domain Bacteria; phylum Pseudomonadota; class Gammaproteobacteria; order Burkholderiales; family Burkholderiaceae; genus Paraburkholderia. The sequence goes on from NZ_JAPWKB010000014.1 coordinate 74,805, forward strand.
TTCGGCGGCATCTTCGACCGTGACGATGCGTTCGTCGTCGGGGATGTAGCCTGACAGCACATTGAGCAGGGTTGTTTTTCCCGAACCCGTGCCGCCGGAAATAATGATGTTGGCGCGTTGCTCGACGGCGGTTTGCAAAAACTCCAGCATCTCCGGCGACATCGACCCGAACTGGATTAAATCCTCGCCTACCAGCTTGCGCGTCGAGAACTTCCGGATCGTGATGCTCGGTCCTTTCAACGCCAGCGGCGGAATAACGGCATTCACGCGCGATCCGTCGGCGAGGCGTGCGTCGACCATCGGAGAGCTTTCATCGATCCGGCGTCCGATCGGCGTCACGATTCGCTCGATCGCGCCGAGCACCGCGCGGTCGTCCGTGAAAATCACCGGCGAACGGACCAGTCTGCCCGACTGTTCGATGAAGATCTCGTCATGGCAATTGACCATGATTTCCGACACGGTCGGGTCGGCGATGAGTTCTTCGAGCGGTCCGAGTCCGATCACCTCATCGAAGACGCTTTTCTTCAGCACGTCGAGCGGAATGTTGACGTTCCGGAAACTGCTGTCGTGATTGAAGATGTCGTCGAGCGCGGCGCTCACGGTTTTGCGCAGTTCGTTGTCTTCCATTCGCGCGACGTTGAGCCGACGCAAATCGAGTGCCGCGATCACCTTCATATGCGCTTGCTTGCGCAATTCGATGCCGGCAGGACTGTTGATCGGCGCGATGGCCAACGGCGGGGCGCTCGTCTTTCTGGCGCGTGCGGTATGCGCGCGCAGCGGTGGTTCAGACGCTGACGGTGCAGACGGGATGAATGCATTCGACGCATGAATCTCGTCCGATGCCGAACGCGCTGACGTAGTCTGTCCGGCTGGCGTGCGCGTCGAAAACGCCGGCAATGCCGATGCGTCCGGATTCACGGTATTGGAAATGACGATCGCGGCCGTCGTAACCGTTGGCGCGAAAGCAGGGCGTGGCGTTTCCGAAACCGGCGTGGCGTATGGCGTCTGTTGCGCAACGTACTCGTCATGCATCGGCGTGTGCGTTGGCGTAACTGCCCGTCCGATCTTGATAATCGTCGTGCCGATTTCAATCTGGTCCACTTCGCCAAGCGGCCCATATCGCGTCACCGGCGATCCATTGACGAGCGTTGCGGCGATACCGCCCTGGTCCTCGATATAGTAGGCGTTGCCGTCCCGCACGATGCGGGCATGCACTTTCCCAACCAGCATGCCCTTGACGACGACGTCGCAGCGCGCATCCTTGCCGATCGTGCAGCCCTGATCGATCTGGAACGGCCGGACGGGCTCGTTACGCGCGTGTACTTGAAGATTCAGCATCGGGGTTCTCCGTCAGATCAGTTGCCGGTGCCGAGCACGCCGACCTGTTGCGCCGGCACCTTGCCGTTGATCGCCGCAGGTGTCGCGTCGGCGCCGGTCGCAAATGCGGCAGGCGGATGCTGAGCGGTATTCAGCATGCGAAGCGCCTCGGCGACGCCAGCAGGCGGGTTCGATGTTTGTGGCGGCATGGGTTTCGGTTGTGGCGTTGACTGCTGCGGTGCTGGCATCGGCGCGGGAACGGGCGCTCTGACCGGTTGCGGTTGCGTGGGCGCGGGAACCCACTTCGAAACCGGCGACTGCGGCGTCACCGTTTGCACGGTCGCCGTGCTGCGAGTCGGCGTGGGAGCAATCGCGGGCGTCGGCCCGATCGGGCGACGGGTTTCCGGCGTCGATGCTTCCGGCGCATCGGCGAGCGGACTCGGATTGCCGTATCCGGTTCGGTACGCCTGATCGAACCGGTCGGCACGCGAAAGGAGATCGGTATTCGGCGACGCGGCCGGATCGGAAATCAGCGGCGTCACGAAAATGACGAGGTCGCTTTTCTTCGAACGGAAACTATCGGAACGGAACAACTGGCCGATGATCGGCAACCGGCCAAGGAACGGCATCCCGGAACTGTCGCTGAGCGCGTCTGCGCTGACGAGCCCGGAAATGGCCAGCGTTTCGCCCGCGCGCATCGAAATATCGGAACTCGCGTTGCGCGTCAGAAAGCCCGGCATGCCCGCATACGTGACGGACGGATCGATCTGGCTGATTTCGGTGACGAGATGCGCGGAGATGATGTTGTTCGCATCGACGCTCGGCTGGATATTCAGCTTGATGCCGTAGGTCTTGTACTCGACATCCGTGGTGCCGGTGCGCCTGCGCGCGGAATCGGCACTTCGCCACCCGCCAGAAACGATGCGGTCCCGCCGCTCTTCGTATTCAGTTCCGGCGCGGCAAGAATGAACGCATCGCCGTTTTCGACCGCGAAGTTGATCCGCGACGTGATGTTGGACGCGATGCCTGCGAGGAAGTAGTTGCCCACCATGCCGTCGAGGCCGGTGGCCTTGACGTGCGAGGCTTGCGTGCCCGCATACGCCTGGCCGCCGATCTGCGGTCCGGCGAACTGGCTATCCCACGCAATGCCGAGATTCTTCTGGCCGGTGCGCGTGACCTCCATGATCTGCACCTTGAAGTGGACGGTCTTTTTAAGCGCCTCGCCTTCATCGACCGTGGTGGTGTCGATCACGTTCTTCAGGTCTTCGGTGGCGGCTTTGACGACCGGCACCATGTTGCGATGCACGACACCCGAGAGCACGATATTCGAGCCCACCGCGTCGATGCGCAAACCCGGCACCGACTGCAACACCGCGCGCAATTGATCGAGCGAAGCATTGACCTCGCCCTTCGACACACGCACGGTGGTTTGCAGCGCAATGCCCTTTTCGTTCCACACCACGAGCGACGTCACACCCGGCGCTTCGCCGAGCAGCATCAGATTGCCGTCCACCACGTTTGCGGTGACCAGCTTGCCGTTGCCGAGTGCGATCCGCTTGATCGTGCCGGGCAGATGCAGAATGCGCACTTCGCCACGGAACATTTCGAGCACGCTGACTTTCGCTGCGTCTCTGTTCGTCGTGGAAAACGTGGTTTGGGCGAGTGCGACAGGCGCGACGTCGCACAGCAAAATACCGATCAGGACGCACGACACAGTCCTGCGACGAAACATCGTCGCGTTGTTCTTTACTTTCATGGTTGAAACCTGAGCTCTGTACTTTAATTCCGGTCGGACGCGCGGGGCGATACGGCTTTCTGCAGTTGTTGCGCGATGGCATTGGCCTGTTCATGGAGGCCCGGCTGTCTGGTTCCGCCAACCTGTTCTGTGGACGATGAGACGGCGGCCCCGTTCTGCGTGATCCCCGACGGCGCACCTGACGAACCGGATGGGGCCGGCGACGCGCCGTTGTCCGGAATCAGGATCGTGCTGGTCGCGCCGCCGCCCGCGATGATTTCGACAACCGCGCCGGTTTTTCCCGCCGAACTGCCGAACAAGGTGTTCTCGCTGACAACGTCGGGAATGTCGGTGCCGGTGTCGTCCGTGTTGCGGAGAATGAGGCGCAACGTTCCGACCTTTTGCGCCAGCGCGATGCGCGCGGCGTCGGAGGCCGGGACCTGAACGGTCACGGTGCTATAGCCGGCGCTCGCTTGCGGATTGAGCGGATCGTCGTTCGCGGATTCTCGGGATTCACGTGATTCGCCGGCGTCGCGCGGACGAACGTCCTGCCCTGTCGCCAGGATCAGCGCGTTGGCCAGGACCAGTTGCGCCGACTTCGTATCGTCGGGTGCGGATTCGCCTTTGCGCGTGACTTTCCCCATCCAGTAGATGTCCACGCGATTGCCCGGACGGACCATATCGGCGGTGGAATTGACCGTGTCGATTTCCAGCGTGAGCGCGCGCTGGCCGAACGGCAGGATGTCGGAGAAATCGCGCCCGCGCAGCGCGTCGATATCGCCGGCGCGAAGCGGCAGACCGCGCCGGACAGACTTGACCAGACGCGACGGCCGATACGTCTGGAATTCATCGACGCGAATCATGTCGTCGTAGACCAGATCCGCAGCGATTTCCCGCGACACGAAATCGCTGCTAGACAGCGGCGTGCCCGCGGGGACATCGCGCATCGGCACGACGACTTCGATGCCCGAGCGCGTTTTGTTTGCGGCCATCTCGGCCTTGAGCTTGGTCTCGCGATCGGTCAGGTATTGGTAGAGAACGAGGGTGAGGCCGCCGGCCACCAGCACGGCGAGCACCAGCAAAACCCATGAGTTACCCAGCAGCGAGCGAATCTTAATTTTCTTGAACATGACGAACCAGATTGACCTTGAAGGGTCAGGGAAGCGAAAGGGTGAAGCTGTAGGCGCTGAAAAACGACTTGAATGCCGTAACCAGTGCCGCGATAGGGGGAATCTGATCGCCGACGAGCAGCGCAACGACGAGCGCGGACGTGACCATCAGATACTCGGCGTAAGCCTGTCCGCGTTGCCGGCCGAACGGTACTGACGTGCGTGCCATTTCAGCGATTCCTTGTTGCGTTGATGACCGCATCGGTTTGCCCATTGCGGTCGGAAAAAACAGCGTCGATGTGATCGATGCCGCGCTGCATCGCAACCGTGTTGCTCGTGACTGGCGGCGCTTTGCTGCGTAAGTAGGACGGGGTTTGGGTCGCGCTCGTCCAACCCCGCGCCGTGAGCTTTCCGCGATACCGCTGCGCGTTGTCACCTGCACGACCGGCCAGTGACACGAGCCAGGTGCGGCCCGCCTGACCGGGATCGTGGCTTTCGATATCGGACACGGGCCGGCCGCCGTCCGGCAACGGAATGGCCGCGTCAGGAATCTCGCGGCGCAGCGTTTCGCCGGACAGGCGGACGACGCTCAGCAGCCCTTGGGTTCGCGCGCCGTCGGGTTGCGCGGGGATCGTGAGCACGTAGCTGCAGGTGTCGTCGAGCGCACTCAGAAAGCGTCCTGACTTGCCTTGCTGAAGCTTGGCCGGCACGCCTTCCTGTTTCCAGAAATCGCGAAACTGGTCCGATACATCGGCTGGCGAACCATCGAATTCCATACCGGACATCGAGGTCGGAACGCCGTTGACGATCATGTCCCGTCCGAAGGACTGGACATGAGCCGCCTTGACCGGTTGCTTGTCGCATGCCGTGCCGGCCTGTGCCGCGCTCGACAGAAGCGCGCAGGCAACCCAGCAGCCGGTCGCGATCGAGCGGGCGAATGTCATGGTGTGCGCGCGGAAGGTTGATAGACACGGTTATAGGGAACGACGTCCTGCTGGACGCGGCCGAATTCGAGCTTGGCCGTGCTGCCAATTTCCGGCGCGTACTTCTGCATGCTCAGGTAGAGCGCGGGATCGATCAGCGCGGTGTTCGCAGCGGGCACGGCCTGCGCAAACTGAGCCTTGGCGCTAGCCGAACCATCGGGTAACCACGTGTTGGTCAGCAATACGTTCGAATCCTGGAACGTCAGGCCGGTAAAGCCGCTCCACAGCCGCTGGAGCGTCTCGCTGTTTTTCGCGACCGTGATGCTGAGCGAACCCGACTGCAGGTTGTGCGTGGGCAAGTTCATCGAGGTTGAATACGTTCCGCCATTCGCTGTCCGGATGTTTCCGAATGAAGCGGTGTAGTTCGCGAGGTTTGCCGCAGGCGCGTCACCCGTTCCCGTGGACACGACGACGCTGCCGCCCGAATTCAGGAAAGGCGTGCCGCCGTAGTCTTTCCACATAGCCGGTTGTGCACCCGGCAATACGGGCGCCGCCCGGTCGCTGCCGAGAATGGCCGAGCCGTTGGCCGAGAGCATTCGCTGCATAAATTCGTTCTTCAATTCGAGATCGCTTTTGCTCACCGTCATCGCGGCGTCGCCGTATCGGCTCGACCAGTCGCGGTTGCTGCCCGGACCGGCGTTCGGACCGGAAGCCGAACTGTCCAGCCACACCGTTCGCTCCCACGCGACATATCGCGAGCCCATCAATGTCCGGTTGCGCACGTCGTTGAACTTGCCGAGCATGACGACCGCGAGAAGCAGCACGCTCAACACGAAAGTCGTGGCCACCAGCATTTCCGCGATGGCCTGACCCTGTTGCGCCGTTTTCTTTGCAGGCCTGGTTGTGTAGACACGTTTCATGGTTTCATCACCTGAGTGCCTTGGGATACCTGCGCGGCGATCGCGGCGTTGCGCTCGGACGCGCTGACGGGTGCGAGGCGCGCCTGCCAGTACGGACTGAAGAGACTGGGGTATTCCGCTTTGCCGTCGTCGCGCGCCCACTGGTTGGCGTGCAGCAGCGCGCCGCGGAGCGAGCCGAGGGCCGTTTCGTCAGGACGGACGAAATAGGCGTTGGCGCTGGACAGCGCGCGCATTGCTTGACCCGCACCGTTGAAATCGACCGCCATATCGCCGCCGCCTTTGAGCGCCTGGGTTTTCACGAGCGTGTCGTCGAGCCGTTCCACTTCGATCGTGATACGCGGGGCCGTGCCGGCCACCGGTGCGCCCGTGGTGTTCTGGTAAGGCAGAAGACCGCCGTTGACGGGGTCGAGCGAAGGGCCGGGGGTCCGTCTGAACTGATCCGCCATCGCGTCGGGCACTTGCCATCCCGGCGTCGTGCTACCCGTGTAGCCGAAATTGAAGTAGCCGCCATATCCTTCCCAATCCTGCCAGGCGGCGAACGGCGGATGGGTCATGAACGACGTAATGTTGCCGTTTGCACTGCCGCCGTAGCCTGCTTCGGACAGCAACGCGCCCATGCAGGAAATCGTGACGCGGGCCGTACTCGCGTCGATCGATTGCCAGCCGCTTTTATCGCTGCGCAACTGGGTGCCCCCGTCGTGCGTGACGTTGACGGTAATGCGGCTGTTCGCGCCGCATATCTTGACGGCGGAGTCGTCCAGTTGTTGATAGTTCGGCGCGACGCTACGCGTGGCGCCGCGATTCTTGATGAAGTTGTCGAGGGTGCGTGTGTCGGTGACGACATCGGCGAAGTCATCGGGGCCCGTGATACCTGCCGGCCTGACGGTTTCCGTGTACGACTTCCATGCGCCGAGCTGCACGGCATTGCGTTGGCTCGTGAAATATCCGGCGGTGACGTGCGTGTCCGCCTGGTTTTGCTGGGCGATCGCGTTGGCGGCGTCCGGCACGGCCGTGAGTGTCGCCGCGTGATAGTTGGCCTGAGCCGTGCTCAAAGCCCGAACGATCGACCCGATGCCGGTGGCGACCGAAGGCGTCAACGCATCCAGCGTGGCGCGCACGGGCGCGATGTCGATCTTGCCGAGCGCTTTGGGCGCGGTCCATCGGGACGGATGATCGGCAATGGCGTTCACGACGAGATCGTCGGCTTGCGACGAACCGTAGGTGCTGTCGAGATCGTCGATCCAGGATTTCAGCGCGACAGCCTGCGCAGCGGTGACCTGATTGGCGACCATCGCCCGGTTGGTATAGGCGGAGAAGTTGTAGTCGCGCGCCTGCATGACGGCCGCGCTATAGGCGGCGGCGTCGGCGGTGTTCTGCAGCTTGATTTTGGCGCTCGTCATCTGAAACGAGTTGAACGCCACATACAGACCGATGCATCCGATCAGCAGAAAGATGAGTGCAGGGACCAGCGCCTGCCCGCTAGCGCCGGCGACCCTAGCCCTGCCCTTGCGGGCAGAGGGTTTCATGTTGCGTATCCGAATGAACCGGGATTAGTTGCCGACGTTGTTGCTGTCGTTATACGTACCCATGTTCTTCGTCTTGTTCGCGTTGTCCGTAGCCGTATTCGCGTTCTGCTTCGACGTGGCGATGTTGCCCTTCGCATCCTGGCCCGACATTTCGACGGCGAGACCGGCGGTCTGATTGCGCAGCGTCTGACCGAACATCGAGTACACGCCGATCGCCGAGACGGCGATCAGCGCGACGATGATGATGTACTCGGTCATGCCTTGGCCACGCTGTTTATTTTTAATGCGGATTTTAGAGATGTTCATGATCTGTATTTAAAAAGTAGTTTTTGCAAAACAATGACTTGTGCCAAGGCACGGTGCGCCAGTGCCGGTGAATTTGATCAATACATAAATAAAGAGATTGTCTGATTTAAAAGCACGGGCAACAGTGTCGAGGCGCAGTATAAAAGTCAGGTTGTCCAACAAACCTGCGAAATTTCCGAATCTAAGTTATGCAATTCCGCAGTCGGGCTTTCGGTAAAGGCGGCGATTGGTCTTCTCGAATTTAAATGACATCCGGTGAGGATTCGTACGAGAGGAACGGCGTATACGAATGGGCGAAATGCCGTCATTGACGCGTTCACTGGGTGCGGAATTTCCACCACGCGCGGCGTCCACGGGCTTTCGTGCTTGCCATAGCTGGTGCTGCAAGTCGCCGAGATCGATTGTTTGAGTTTGCTGAATCAATTCGCCGTTCTCATGTTGGCTGAAATGTGTCGCAGAGTTGTTGCGAATTAAATTAATGGCGACGTTGAAAAACGTGTTGAATTTGTGCTGATTCAGGCTAGAAAGGTGCCTCTTGAGGGGTTCAGTTTTTTCGCAACTTCATTCGGAATATTCCTGCCTGGTTTTCTCGGATCCTGATTTTTAGAGATGAGGCTCGCAGTTAAATTTGCCGCGCGTGAAAAACTTTGGGTCGAACCGTAAACGTGCCGACCAGTTTTTTTGCGGGAAGCGTGTGTGCACGATTTCTCAAATCGAACTGCAAGCGGGGCTTGCCCTCTATTTAGGTATCTATGAACAAGTCTTATATCAGCGTATGGAACGACGCAACAGGCACGTGGGTCGCCGCGCCGGAGACCGCCAAGGCTCATGGCGGCGCTGGAACCGTATCGTCGTGTGTGACCTCGTCCGACAATCGTGAAACGGGCCGCTCGACGACCCCGCTGAAGGTGGCGTTTATGCCAATCGCGATGGCGATTGGGGTGGCGATGTTGCCGGGTACGGCATTCGCACAGGCGACGCCTGGGGTGGGCGGGCTGGAGTTGTGTCCCGGTAACGATGGAATGGGCGGTTCTTACGGTATGTCGGGTTCGAATCCAGGGTCGATGACCTGCGATGGAGAATCTCACACCGGCATGTCGTTCTCGCTGAACAATGCCGCAGACGCTAGCGGTGCATTTGGTTATGCGAGTGGTGCCATATCGGCTCGCGTTACCGGCTACGGAGATGGCCTCCTCGAGCTGATGGGCAACAACGGCATCTCGATGCTGAACACGGTCAACATGAACGATCACAAGATCACCGGGCTGGCCGCCGGCGATCTGTCCACGACGAGTACCGATGCCGTCAACGGCACTCAGTTGTATCAACGGACGCGATATTTCACGGCGAATTCCCCGTCGGACGACGCGTCGACCGACGCGCGTGCAACGGGCACCAGTTCGGTTGCCTCCGGGCCGTCCGCAATGGCGATCGGCAACAACGCCAGTGCGTTCGGTGCGAACACCAGTGCGCTGGCTTCCGGTTCGGTCGCGCTGGGCGCGGGCTCCGTGGCTACGCGTGCTGACGCCGTGTCGATCGGCTATCTGTCGGCAGACGGTACTTCGCAATACACGCGCCAGATTACCAACGTGACTGCCGGTGCTTCGGGCACGGATGCGGTCAACGTCAACCAGTTGAATGCGGCGATCGCGAGCGTGGATGGCGGTGGCGCTAACGCCGTATCGTACGACACGGAAACACACGACAAGGTGACGTTCGGCGGCACGAGTGCGGCCACACCGGTGACGCTGTCGAACGTGGCGGACGGCAAGGCGAACAAAGACGCGGTCAACGTCGAGCAGTTGAAGGCGATGGGCGCTGGCATCGACACGAACGGTAACGTGACGGGAGCGTTCGTCGCGTATGACAACGCGGCGAAAAGCTCGGTGACGCTTGGCGGTCCGGGTTCGGCGACGCCGGTTGCGCTGAACAACGTCAAGGCTGGCACGGTCACGTCCACCAGTACCGACGCGGTCAACGGCTCGCAACTCTATGGCGCGGCGAATAGCGTTGCCGGTGCATTGGGTGGCGGTTCGGCAGTAGACAGCACGGGCAAGGTCTCGAAGCCAGCCTATGCACTCGACGGCAACACGTACACGGACGTCGGCGCAGCGCTGTCGGCCGTGAACACGAAGGCCGGCACTGGGCGCGCTCGACTCGTCGATCGAGTCGATCAATACCAACGTTTCGAGCGCGACGAAATACGTCAAGATCGTGTCCACCTCGTCGAGCGCGATTGCAACGGGCGCAGAAGCGGTCGCGATCGGCGGTGCTGCGTATTCGAGCGCGCAAAACTCGGTGGCGATCGGGACGGGTGCGCGTGCAATCTTTGCCAATTCGGTAGCGATCGGTTCGAACTCGGTGACGAGCGCAGTCAACACGATTTCGATCGGGGCCAAGGGTTTGGAGCGCCGGATTACCAACGTAGCGGACGGTACCGCGCCGACGGATGCTGCAACCGTTGCTCAATTGACCGCTTTGCAGACGCAGCTCAAGTCGACAGGTTTGCGGTCGACCTTGCTCGGCGCTGCGCCGCCGGTTACCAGCTACATCGCTGTCAGTACGGACGTCACGGGCGGTACGACGACATCCACCGACAATGCACGGGATGCAATGGCGATCGGCCCGACGGCAACCGCAAACGGCGCCGGCTCGCTGGCGATCGGCGCTGGCTCGGGCACTGCGCTCGAAGGCTCTACGGCGGTCGGCTCGGGTGCAGGCGCGCTCGCTGTGAACACGACGGTTGTGGGCTCCGGCGCGACGACTAATAACTTCGCTGACAATTCGGTCGCAATCGGCTACAACTCGCGGGCTGAAAACGTCGATGCGGTCGCGCTTGGCACGGGTAGTCAGGCGAGCGGCACAGGCTCCGTTACGATCGGTAGCAATGCGTATGTGACGACGGCCGGGACAAATTCGCTGGCGCTCGGCGTCGGTGCGACGGCAAGCGCGGCCAATTCGGTGGCGCTTGGACTTTGCGCGCGGGCGTGGGCGAACATCTACCGCACCTTTGTCTACGGACGGCAACCCGTAAGGTGACGTGTTTGCCGGGCTCGATGAGTCCGGCAACTTCACCTGCGAGAGCTTTTCAGAACATTCGCGGTTTTATCGTAATTCCTTGGCTCAAACCGACACGTTGCTCGTGTCGGTTTGAGCCTTTTTCTTGGTCATTCGGCTTGCAAGGGGATTTTATTGCGACAAACGCATAATTGGTATGTCCGTCGATTGTCCATCAGCGAATGCCGGGAAATTATCGTTATGGTGGTAATGAAATATATTGGGAAATTTCCACGGGAAACGAGGAATAATCTGTATAGATATTAAGAGAATTTCGGTCGGACTGGGTGAAATGGATTTCGTGACTATTTGGTAACATTGAATCCGGTGCGGCGTGTGCTAATTCTTCAAGTTGCGCCCATTATTATTTATGAATAAATGGAGCGGCGAAATGAAGACAGTTTTAATTATCGATGACCATCCGATGATCCGCGGAACCGTCGCCAGCGTGCTCAACGCAGACGACGAGCTCAAAGTGATCGGCGAATGCGGAGATGGTGAAGACGGTCTGAAAATGGCTTTCTCGGAAAGCCCCGATCTGGTTATTCTCGATCTCGATTTGCCGAGACTCGACGGTTTGTCGCTGATCCGTCGTATCCGCTCGCAGAACGACGAAATACGCATTCTGGTTCTCTCCGCCAAGATGGAAAGCGTGATGGCGACGCATACACGGCTCGCGGGCGCGAATGGTTATGTCGGCAAAGGGCGAGAAATCGGAGAACTCGTCATTGCCGCCAAAACGGTTTTATTTGGATATGACTGTTTTCCTGCCGATACGATCAGCCCGTCAACCGAAAGCGATTTCAGTCGTCTGTCGCCTCGAGAAGTCGAAGTTTTGCAATATCTCGCGCGAGGCGTGAGCAATAAAGATATCGCGGCCCGATTATTTCTGAGTGACAAAACAGTCAGCACCTACAAAACGCGTATTCAGGAAAAGCTCGGACTCACCTCGCTCGCGGGGCTGATCGAGTTCGCGTCGCTGCATAAGTTGATTGATTGAACGCGTGTGAGAGCATAGACATGTTGAATCAATTGCGAATTTCGCGCGAGCGTCAGAAGCATGACGCGGCTGGATCGCCGTCGCGTGAGCATTCTGTTCGCAAAGCGGTCGTGTTGGGCGGGCTGGTCGCTTTCGCGGTGCTGTTTTTTCTGACGACGAGAGCGAATGCGGGGTCGGTCGACTATACGTTCGACGCATCGTCGCGCGGGCCGGATATCGGACGCGCAGCGCTGCTCGCGTTCGCCGCCTTTGCTGTGGGCGCGTTTGCCGGTTGGCGCGGGTTCGAGATTCAACGCAAGCGCGCCAGCCACCCGCAAAACGCGATGATCTCCACGGCACCACGCACCTTCACGGCGGACCGCGGCGAGCCGTCGCTTTCTGCGACGGCAAGCGCACCCATCCAGCGCGACGAACCGCCTGCGTCAGTGCGCAGCCTCGTCCGCACGCCTTTATTCACCGTCGTCGGCGGTTTGCGGATCGAGAGCAAGGTCACTAACGGTCAAGCGGCGGCGGAGTCGAGCGTTACACCAGTCGCGAACGAAGCCTTCGATGCCACTTATCTCGCTGCGTTGAAGAACGAGGGGATCGAGCTGCCGCTGTTCCTGCGCAACTGGAACCGAGCGATGGCAGACGACCTCGACACCGTAGACGCCGCTCGTAACGCGTATCGCGTTGCCATGCGCACCGCGCTCCACAGGATCAGCGGGGCGGCGGGGCTCGTTGGCGCACATCGTCTGATGGACGCATTGCGAGAAGCGGGCACGCCGGCCGTAGAACTGGACGATCGCACGATCGACGCGCTGATCGAACGTATCCAGTCGCTAATCACGCAGTTCGAGAAAGCGGGCGATCCGCTCTGGAGTCCCTCGCGATGAATCAACCCTTAGCTATCCAGGGTGATCTGTCGATCCCCGAGCTCTTCCCGTTCGGTGCGCTGCCGCCGCCGTTTGGACGCTCACGCGTGCACAGTGCGCGTCGTCCATCGTCGATTCCGGAGATTCCATTGCGAGCGCAGCCACCGCGCGCCGATCGCGGGCAGCCCGTGCGGCCACCCGTCGATGCCGGATGGCCGCGAGCCAATCCGGCTGCGTCGAGGGCCGCGATCTTCACATTCGAGATGGCGAAGCCGAAGGTCGATCACCGTTGGTTCGATGCGGCAATGGAAGAAGCGAAGCGCTACATGGCCGCCGACAAAGCGCGTCCGCGGTCGACGCGTTCGGATTACGTCTACGGCAGCGTGATCGTGGTGGTCTGCAGCATCGCTTTGGCGTGGCTGGTGGTGAGTTGCTCGATGCCCAAAGTGGTGCCGATCGACGCTGGGCCTGTTGCTTCGGCGATACCGCCGAAGGTAGTGGCGAGCGCGGTACCCATCGCTGCTCCGGTCGAAAAAATCGCTGACGCACAACCGGCACAACCGGCACAACCGGCACAACCGGCACAACCGGCACAACCGGCACAACCGGCACAACCGGCACAACCGGTCATAGCGTCCACGGTCGCACGGGTCGAACCCACAGCGCCCACGCACGTCGCTTCAGCCAAACCGGATGCCACTTCAGCCCTGCATCAGTCGCCACAAGTCGTCCAGACGCCGCCGAAGTCTTACGCACCACCGACGCTACCGCGACACCCAAACCCGACGGTCCCAGCCATATCGGTAAAGCCGCAAACCGCATCGAAAGTGCCGGTAGGCCGTTTGAGTGAAGCGTACGTGGCCGGACGGGTCGCAATGAGCCGCAGCGTCCACGTGCCGCTCAAGTCCAGTGGCACCAGACGACCAGAATGGGCCGGTAAAGCGTTGAGCGACGACACCAGCGAGCAGGCGGAATGGCGCGATTGGGCCGCCTACATGGGGCGGACGCCATCGTCGGTGCGCTGGTCGTCGCCGGCGGTCCAAACCGGCACCGCTTCCCGATAGGCACAAAAAAAAGCCCGACTAAAGTCGGGCTTTAAAATGACTGCATCCTCAAAGAGAACGCAGTCCCTGCAAAAAGTCTAAAGCTCAGGCTGCAAGCAGTTCGCGCAGAACGAACGGCAGAATACCGCCGTGCTTGTAGTAATCCACTTCGATCGGCGTATCGATACGCAGCAGAACTTGCACGCGCTTCTCGCTGCCGTCCTTCGCGCGAATCACCAGCGTCACTTCCTGTTGCGGCTTGAAGTCGTCGCCGAGGCCTTCGATATCGTACGTTTCTTCGCCGGTGATGCCGAGCGATTGCACGCTATCCGTACCCTTGAATTGCAGCGGCAGAACGCCCATGCCGACCAGGTTCGAACGGTGGATCCGCTCGAAGCTGCGTGCGATCACGGCCTTCACGCCCAGCAGTTGCGTGCCCTTCGCCGCCCAATCGCGCGACGAACCCGTGCCGTATTCTTCACCCGCGAACACGACCGTCGGCGTTGCCGCGTCGACGTACTTCATCGCTGCGTCGTAAATGGACAGCTGTTCGCCGCTCGGCTGGTGAATCGTCAGGCCGCCTTCGACGCGCGAGCCGTCGTCCTTCGCCGGGATCATCAGGTTCTTGATACGGACGTTCGCGAACGTGCCGCGCATCATCACGTCGTGGTTGCCGCGACGCGAGCCGTAGCTGTTGAAGTCGGCTTTCTGCACGCCGTTGGCCTTCAGCCACACGCCGGCCGGCGACGTTTCCTTGATCGAGCCTGCCGGGCTGATGTGGTCGGTCGTGACCGAGTCACCGAAGATGCCGAGTGCGCGCGCATGCTTCACCGCCGCGATGCTAGCTGCCGGCGTCATCGAGAAGTCCTTGCCGAAGAACGGCGGCTCGGCGATGTACGTCGACTTCGGCCAGTCGTAGACCTGACCTTCTTCGCCTTCGATCTTGCTCCACAGATCGCCCTTCTTCGTCAGTTCCGCGTAGTTCGCGCGGAACGTGTCGGCGTCGAGCGCGAACTTCAGCAGTGCGTTGACTTCGTCGCTGCTCGGCCAGATGTCGCCCAGGTACACGTCCCGGCCGTCCTTGCCCTTGCCGACCGGTTCCGTCATCAGATCGCGCGTCATGTTGCCGGCGATCGCGTAAGCGACGACCAGCGGCGGCGATGCGAGGAAGTTGGCACGGATGTTCGGGTGAATACGCGCTTCGAAGTTACGGTTGCCCGACAGCACGGCAGCCGCGACGATGTCGTTCTTCGTGATCGCATCGTTCAGTTCCGGCGTCAGATCGCCCGCGTTACCGATACACGTCGTGCAGCCGTACGCCGCCAGTTCGAAACCGAGTTGCGACAGGAACGGCAGCAGGCCGGTCTTCGTCAGGTAGTCGGTGACGATACGCGATCCCGGCGCCAGCGACGTCTTGATATGCGGCGCAACCGTCAGGCCGGCTTCGACAGCCTTCTTCGCCAGCAGGCCGGCGGCCAGCAGCACGCTCGGGTTCGACGTGTTCGTGCACGACGTGATCGCGGCGATCAGGATGTCGCCGTTCTTCACGTTGACGTTGTTCGTCGTCGTGTATTGCGTGGCGAGGTCTTCTGGCTTCTTCGCAAAACCGTTTTCCGCGACCGGCTTCGAGAACAGGTCCGTGAAGGTCGACTTCACGTTGGTGATTTCGATGCGGTCTTGCGGACGCTTCGGACCTGCCAGCGACGGTGCGACCGTGCCCAGATCCAGCGTGACGACCTTTGTGTAGTCGATTTCGCCGGTCTTCGGCACGCCGAACAGGTTTTGCGCCTTGAAGTAGTTCTCGAATGCCGAGATTTCTGCGTCGGTGCGGCCCGTGCCCTTGAAGTAGTCGATGGTTTTTTCGTCGACCGGGAAGAAGCCCATCGTTGCGCCGTATTCCGGTGCCATGTTGCCGATGGTTGCGCGGTCCGGCAGCGACAGCGACTTCGTGCCTTCGCCGAAGAATTCGACGAACTTGCCGACGACCTTCTCCTTACGCAGCAGTTCGGTAATGGTCAGCACGAGGTCGGTTGCCGTCACGCCTTCGCGGATCTTGCCCTTCAGCTCGACGCCGACGACGTCAGGCGTCAGGAAGTACACCGGCTGGCCGAGCATGCCCGCTTCCGCTTCGATGCCGCCCACGCCCCAACCCACCACGCCGATACCGTTGATCATGGTGGTGTGGCTGTCGGTGCCGACCAGCGAATCCGGGTAGTACACGGTATCCGTGCCATCGGCCTTCTTGTGCACGCCGCGTGCGAGGTACTCCAGGTTCACCTGGTGAACGATGCCCACGCCCGGCGGCACGACCTTGAACGTGTCGAATGCCTGCATGCCCCACTTCATGAACTGGTAGCGCTCGTTATTGCGCTGGAATTCCAGTTTCATGTTCAGATCGAGTGCGTCTTTCTGACGGAAATAATCGATCTGAACCGAGTGATCCACCACCAGATCGACCGGGACCAGCGGCTCGATCGACTTCGGATTCTTGCCCGCGCGTTGCGCGACGCCGCGCATT
This sequence comes from Paraburkholderia sp., assembly GCF_028283785.1. Classification (GTDB taxonomy): domain Bacteria; phylum Pseudomonadota; class Gammaproteobacteria; order Burkholderiales; family Burkholderiaceae; genus Paraburkholderia. The sequence continues at coordinate 91,113 of NZ_JAPWKB010000014.1, forward strand.
GCAGCGATGTCGGCGAGCAGCGGCACACCGGTAAAGTCTTGCAGCACGACGCGCGACACGACGAACGGGATTTCGTCGACGCGCGCGGCGGTCGGCTTCCAGTTGGCCAGTTGCGTAATGTGTTCTTCGGCGATCTTCTTGCCGTCGTAGTTACGCAGCACCGATTCCAGAACGATCCGGATCGACACCGGCAGGCGTTCGATCTTGACGTTCAGTGCCTTACCAAGCTGAGGCAGCGAATAGAACCGGGCTTTGCCGGAACCGCTATCGAATTCCTTGAGCGTTTTGTGGAGGTTGTGGGCCATAGTGTTTTCCTTGGTTTGATCGCGGAACTACAGTTCTGAACTAGATGACGTACAGATCGACGTATTCATTGACGGGCATTGCTTCGAGCGCTGCCTGATCAAGCGACACATCGAGAATCGCTTTTTGCTGCTTGACCGGAAACCGACGGGCGAGGTTGGTCTTGAACTTCTCGACCAGCAACGGAATGCCATCGGCCCGGCGACGCTTGTGTCCGATCGGATATTCGACGACTACTTCTTCGAACGTCGAGCCGTCGATGAGTTCGACGCTCAACGCGTTGGCGATCGAGCGCTTGTCCGGATCGTGATAATCCTTCGTGAACTGCGGGTCTTCCACGCACTGCATCTTGCCGCGCAACCCGTCGATGCGCGGGTCTTGCGCGACGGCATCTTCGTAGTCGGCTGCCGTGAGGCGGCCGTGGATCAACGGCACGGCGATCATGTACTGGATGCAGTGATCGCGATCCGCCGGATTGTCCAGCGGACCGGTTTTATCGATGATCCGGAGGGCCGCTTCGTGCGTGCGGATCGTGATTTTCGCGATCTCGTCGACGCGGCGGCCCTTCGCGGCGAGTTGCGCGTGCAGGCGCATCGCGGCTTCCACGGCGGTCTGCGCGTGAAATTCTGCCGGAAAAGAAATCTTGAACAGCACGTTTTCCATCACGTACGTGCCGTACGGCCGCTGAAACGTGAACGCGTGACCGTTGAACAGCACGTCGTAAAAGCCCCACGTCTTCGCCGTCAGCACCGACGGATAGCCCATCTCGCCGGTCTTTGCGATCAACGCCAGCCGCACCGCGCGCGAGGTGGCGTCGCCGGCGGCCCACGACTTGCGCGAACCGGTATTCGGCGCGTGGCGGTACGTGCGCAGCGCCTGGCCATCGACCAGCACCAGCGATACCGCATTGATCAGTTCGTCGCGCGTGAGCCCGATCAACTGGCCGACCACGGCCGTCGACGCCAGCTTCACCAGCACGACGTGATCCAGCCCGACCTTGTTGAACGCGTTTTCCAGCGCGATACAGCCTTGAATTTCGTGCGCCTTGATCATCGCGATCAGGACGTCTTTCATCGTCAACGGCGGTTTGCCATTGGCGACGGCGTTGCGCGACAGCCAGTCTGCGGTAGCGAGAATGCCGCCGAGGTTATCGGACGGATGACCCCATTCGGCCGCGAGCCAGGTGTCGTTGAAATCGAGCCAGCGGATCATCGTGCCGATGTCGAACGCGGCCTTCACCGGATCGAGCTGGAGCGGCGTGCCCGGCACCCTGGCGCCGTTGGGGACGATCGTGCCCGGCACGATCGGTCCCATCAGCTTGGTGCAGGCGGGGTAGGTCAGCGCTTCGAGTCCGCAACCGAGCGTGTCGATCAGGCAGTTTCGCGCCGTTTCGAGCGCGAGCGTGCTGTCGATCGCGTAGTTGAGAACGTAATCGACGATATCGACCAAAACTTGGTCCGGCGCGGGCCGGACGTTGGAAATCGGTGCAGACATCGGAGCTTTCCTGACTTTCCTGATGCGGATGCTTAGTTCGTCTTGATCAGCTGGTTCGACTGCGTCGGCGCCGGTGCGCCTTGTTGCATTTCAGCGGTCTTGCATTCGTCGGCGAGGCGCGAGCCGTCGCTATCCGAGAACAACATGGCCTTGGTCGGAATCACGACCAGATCCATGCCGGTTGCCAGATCGTGAAAACGGTCTGCGCCGGTGGTGGTGTCCTGACGCGGCAGGTTGTAATTCTTGTTCGCCCAGTGAACCGTGACGATCTGGTCACGCTTCATGTCGCCCTTCAGGTCGAACGACAGACCTTCGTTGCACGACCACTTCACTGCGCCGTCCGGAACCGGATCGACCTTCGCTTCCTTGGCCGGATTCGGTTTGCGCTTGATCAGGCGCTTCGGTGCCGGACGCTTCGGCTTCGCGGCGGCAGCTTTTTTGGTCGTCGTCGGTTGTTGGGCGTTAGCATCGGTCACGACGGTCAGCATCGACGTGGACAGGACGCCGACAACGGCGGCGATCAGCAATTTATTCATGTACAGAACCTTTCTATCGGATAACAGTTGAACGTGCGCGGAACGCGTCGTACGCGACCGCCAGGGTTGAACTGCACGCGCCCTGAAAGCGCGCAGCGACCGCTATTTTCACCTATTTAGCGGCACGAATCGTAAATTCTCCGGACCAATATCCGCATCGGGTCGCGCACCGTTCCCGGCTTGTCATCGCTCAGGCGCTGTCACCGAATAGCGGCGCGGCTTCCGCGGGTGTCGTCCGGCCCGTCGAGCGCGCGCGGCGCAGAACCGACCAGTAATACCGGTAGCTCGCGCGATCGTGCAGCGTGTCGAGATGGCGCGTCGGGCCCCATTGCGCCGATTGCGCGGCGAGCAGGATTTCGGTGGCGGTGACGATTTCCGCTTCGCGCGGCGCGAAAGCGGCGACGATCGCGGGAATCTGCGCGGGATGGATGCTCCACATCCGCGTGTAGCCGAACTCGTTCGCGGCGCGCGACGCGTCGCTGGCGACGACGTCCATATTGCGCACTTCGGTGCTGACGTTATGCGACGGCACCTTGCCGTGCGCATGGCACGCCGCCGAGATTTCGAGTTTCGCGCGACGCACCAGCGGATGATCGAACTGGCCGGGCGAGCGCATGGCGGTGTCGGGAATCGCGCCGTTATGCGCGGACACGAAGTCCATCAGTCCAAAACTCAGCGATTCCACGCCGGGCAACGCGGCGAGGTCGAACGCGCGCGCCAGCGCGGTATGGGTTTCGACCAGCAATTGCACCGGCACCGGCTTTTCGATGCCCATTTCGCGGCGTGTCGCGTCGATAAACGCGCACATTTCGGCGGCATCGTGGACGCTGTTGATTTTTGGGAGGGTGATATAGGCGGGCGCGCGCTTCGCGGCGCGCAGGATCAGGCGGACGTCGTCGCGCCAGTGCGCATGCTGGAAATCGTGAATCCGCACGCCGACCCGGCCGAAGTGGTCATGTTCGCTGCCCAGCAGCGACGCGACCAGCTCGGCATGCTCGGCTTCACGGCCGACCTGCGCGCCGTCCTCGCAGTCGAGCGTGACATCGAAGACCGGCCCCATCTGCTGCTGCAATCCGAGCGATTTCAGCATCAGCTTCTCGCTGCCGGCGTAGTGATCGCAAGCGGGCAGCAAGGTAGGGGGCGTTTCACCGTCAAACAGCACTTCGGCGGGGGGCAGTGCGCGCATCGTCGGCGTCAGGAACGTGGTTTTCGTGGGGAAAATGTCCGATTCGGGCGCGTTCTGCTGTACGACGGGCCAAAACGCGTTCGGATCGGGTACGAAAAAAAACCGGAACCCGTTGCTGGCAACTGGGTTCCGGTTTATCTACACGGGCTTAGCCGAGCAGATGTTGCACGCCGTCGCGCTCTTCGAGCAGCTCGTTCAGCGTACCGTCCATCTTTTCACGCGAGAAAGCGTCGATTTCGAGGCCTTCGACACGCTTGTATTCACCGTTTTCGCACGTGACCGGCACGCCGTAGATGATGTCTTCAGGAATGCCGTACGAGCCGTCCGACGGAATGCCCATCGTGACCCACTTGCCGTTCGTGCCGAGCACCCAGTCACGCACGTGATCGATCGCTGCGTTGGCTGCCGATGCCGCCGACGACAGGCCGCGCGCTTCGATGATCGCCGCACCGCGCTTGCCGACGGTCGGGATGAACGTGTTGCGGTTCCATTCTTCGTCGTTGATCAGCTTGGTCAGGTCTTGACCTTCGGCCGTAGCAACGCGGAAATCCGGGTACATGGTCGGCGAGTGGTTGCCCCACACCGCCAGCTTTTCGATCGACGCGACCGGCTTGCCCGACTTGGCGGCCAGTTGCGACAGCGCGCGGTTGTGGTCCAGACGCAGCATGGCGGTGAAGTTCTTCTTCGGCAGATCCGGCGCCGACTTCATTGCGATGTACGCGTTCGTGTTGGCCGGGTTGCCGACTACCAGCACCTTCACGTCGCGGCTGGCGACTTCGTTCAGCGCCTTGCCCTGAACCGTGAAGATTTCGGCGTTTGCCGACAGCAGATCCTTACGCTCCATGCCCTTCGAGCGCGGACGTGCACCGACCAGCAGGGCGACGTCGGCATCTTTGAATGCAACTTTCGGGTCGTCCGTGATCACGACGCCCGACAGCAGCGGGAATGCGCAATCATCCAGTTCCATCACGACGCCTTTGACGGCGCCTTGCGCTTGCGGCAGGTCGAGCAGTTGCAGGACGACCGGTTGGTCCTTGCCGAGCAGGTCGCCGTTGGCGATGCGGAACAGCAGGGAGTAAGCGATTTGACCTGCGGCGCCGGTGACGGCAACGCGCTTTGCGGGCTTAGCCATTGAGTAATCTCCTGGACGATGCGTTAGACGCTAGGGAAAACGCCATTCTATATGCGCGTTAGGCGAAGCGTAGTTGAAACACGGCGGTTTTACCGCGCGCCGATGGCTTCTACTAAAACGAAAGCCCCGAGGCGCGCCGCGGCAAAGCCGACATGCCTGAAATCTCGCGGCAAACCGGTAAGCGGGAACGCAAAATGCACGTCCTGGCGGCTGCACGATGACAGCTGCTGCATGGACGTGTTTCGGAGGCGTACGGGACTTAGACCGGCGAATCGAAACCAGAACCGCGTGACAGGACTGCATGTGCAAAGTGCCTTTTTGATATGCAGCGACTATGTAACGAAATAGCCGTCGAATACCCGCAAACCCTTGCTCGCGATGGAGTTTAGGAGTCAGGACGCACAAAGTCAACAGTATCATATGTCTTATATAAGACATATGTATTGCGGGAAAAACCCTAGACGACCCCCGGCCCTTTATGATGAAATGCGCGGATGAATTCGAACCAGGCGAGCAGCGCGAATCCGATCGGCCCGGCGGGTGCAAACGACACCCCGTCCGTCGTCGTGCCGGCCGCCACGCCGTCGTCGCCTACGTTCAGTCCGCTGTACCAGCAGATCAAGGGGCTCATTACGCAGAGTCTCGAATCCGGTGAATGGAAGCCGGGTGAAATCATCCCGAGCGAGGTGGAACTGGCTGGCCGCTATAAGGTAAGTCAGGGCACCGTCCGCAAGGCGATCGACGAACTCGCTGCCGACAACCTGCTGGTGCGCCGTCAAGGCAAAGGCACCTTCGTCGCCACGCACAACGAAGATCGTGCCCAATTTCGCTTCTTAAGGTTACTGGCTGATGACGCTGCGGAACATCCGCACGTCAGCAAGCTGCTCGAATGCCGGCGGCTGCGCGCGTCGGCGGATATCGCGCGGCAACTCGACCTGAAACCGGCGGATCCCGTCGTGCTGATCAAGCGTCTGCTGCAATTCGACGGCGAAGTGACCGTGCTCGACGAAATCTGGCTGCCCGGCGCGGTGTTTCGCGGACTGACGCTCGAGCGCCTGTCGGAGTACAAAGGGCCGCTTTACGCGATGTTCGAGACCGAATTCGGCACGCGGATGATCCGCGCGTCCGAGAAAATCCGCGCGGTCGCGGCCGATCCGGCAGTCGCCGATCTGCTGCATGTGCCGGCGGGTTTCCCGCTGCTGTCGGTAGAGCGGGTGTCGTATACCTATGGTGATCGCCCCGTCGAAGTGCGGCGAGGCTGGTATGTCACAACCGGGTATTACTATCAGAACGACTTAAGTTGACCAGGTTTGGCTAAGTAGATGCAGCGGGGCTTCGCACCTAGATGCGAGGCCTCAGGAGGGCTGCCTTTTTATCGCGTGGGCCGTAACGGTCTGTCGGTCGTTTTCGATGCAGTGCGATATAAAAAGGCGCTAAAATCGCGGATTAGTGTGACTACAAGTAGGGGTCTAGCATGGCTGAAGCCGTAAAAAAACCGAGGCCGGAATTCCGGAACATCGGTATCGGGCAAATATTGACTGCGTACCGTCTCCCACTCGCGGGACGCGTGTCGATTCTCCACCGCTTGAGCGGTGGGCTTCTTTTCATATTCCTTCCGTTCCTGCTGTACCTCTTCGATCAGAGCCTGACTTCTGAACTCAGCTTCGAAGTATTCAAAGGTTTCCTCTCCAATATCGTCGTCAAGCTGATCACGCTGGTTCTCGCGTGGGCATTCCTCTTTCACTTCTGCTCCGGCATCCGTCACCTCGTGATGGACATGCACTACGCCGTCAGCAAGGAAGGCGGCAAGAAGACCTCGGTCATCGTGCTGGTTGTGTCGTCGCTGCTTACGCTCGCGTTTGCGCTCAAATTGTTCGGAGCTTTCTAAAAAATGGCAGCTAACAACCGGGTCGGCTCCAAGCGTCTTGTCGTCGGCGCGCATTACGGTCTGCGCGACTGGCTCGCACAACGCATTACCGCAGTCATCATGGCGGTCTATACGATCATCCTGCTCGCGCTGTTCTTCGGTGCGCAGGCATTTTCGTACGACGGCTGGGCGTCGATCTTCGCCATGCAATGGATGAAGCTCGCCACGTTCGTCACGTTCCTGTCGGTGTTCTACCACGCCTGGGTCGGTATCCGGGACATCTGGATGGACTACATCAAGCCCACCGGTCTGCGGTTGGCCCTTCAAACGCTGACGATCGTCTGGCTGCTCGCGAGTGCGGGCTACGCCGCGCAGATTCTCTGGAGAGTGTAAAAGAATGGCTGCAATCAAGAATTCTCTGCCGCGTCGCAAGTTTGACGTGGTCATCGTCGGCGCGGGCGGCTCGGGGATGCGCGCTTCGCTGCAACTCGCGCGCGCCGGTCTGTCGGTTTGCGTGCTGTCCAAGGTGTTTCCGACGCGTTCGCACACGGTTGCCGCGCAGGGCGGGATCGGTGCATCGCTCGGCAATATGAGCGAAGACAACTGGCACTATCACTTCTACGACACGATCAAGGGTTCCGACTGGCTCGGCGACCAGGACGCGATCGAGTTCATGTGCCGTGAAGCACCGAACGCCGTGTACGAGCTGGAACACATGGGCATGCCGTTCGACCGTAACGCCGACGGCACGATTTACCAGCGTCCGTTCGGCGGCCACACGGCCAACTACGGCGAAAAGCCGGTACAACGCGCTTGCGCGGCTGCCGACCGTACCGGTCACGCGCTGCTGCATACGCTGTATCAGCAGAACGTCGAAGCGAAGACGCAGTTCTTCGTCGAATGGATGGCGCTGGATCTGATCCGCGACGCCGACGGAGACGTGCTCGGCGTGACCGCGCTGGAAATGGAAACGGGCGACGTCTACATTCTGGAAGGCAAGACCACGTTGTTCGCGACGGGCGGTGCAGGCCGGATTTTCGCGGCGTCCACCAACGCGTTCATCAACACTGGTGACGGCCTGGGCATGGCAGCGCGTTCGGGCATCGCGTTGCAAGACATGGAATTCTGGCAATTCCACCCCACCGGCGTGGCCGGCGCGGGCGTGCTGATTACCGAAGGCGTGCGCGGCGAAGGCGGTATCCTGCGCAATTCGAACGGTGAGCGCTTCATGGAGCGCTATGCGCCGACGCTGAAGGATCTGGCGCCGCGCGACTTCGTTTCGCGTTCGATGGACCAGGAAATCAAGGAAGGCCGTGGCGTGGGTCCGAACAAGGATCACGTGCTGCTCGACCTGTCGCACATCGGCGCCGAGACGATCATGAAGCGTCTGCCGTCGATCCGCGAAATCGCGATGAAGTTCGCGAACGTGGACTGTATCAAGGAGCCGATCCCGGTCGTGCCGACCATCCACTATCAGATGGGTGGCATTCCTACGAACATTCACGGTCAGGTCGTCGGTACGGCGAAGGGCCACGAAGAACCGGTCAACGGTTTCTACGCGGTCGGCGAATGCTCGTGCGTGTCGGTCCACGGCGCGAACCGCCTGGGCACGAACTCGCTGCTCGACCTGGTGGTGTTCGGCCGCGCGGCCGGCAACCACATCGTCAAGCACGTGAAGGAAATCAAGAATCACAAGCCGCTGCCGGCTGACGCTGCTGATTTCGCAATGTCGCGCCTGGCGAAGCTGGACAGCTCGACGTCGGGTGAGTACACGCAAGACATCGCGAACGACATCCGCGCGTCGATGCAGAAGCATGCAGGCGTGTTCCGCACGTCGGCGCTGCTGTCCGAAGGCGTCGAACGTATCCGCGAAGTCGCGGCACGTGTGGACAACATCCACCTGAAGGACAAGTCGAAGGTCTTCAACACGGCACGTGTCGAAGCGCTCGAAGTGGCGAACCTGATCGAGGTGGCACGCGCCACGATGGTCTCCGCCGAAGCGCGCAAGGAAAGCCGTGGCGCGCACGCGCAGAACGACTTCGAACATCGCGACGACGAAAACTGGCTGCGCCATACGTTGTGGTTCAGCGAAGGCGACCGCCTCGACTACAAGCCGGTTCATATGCAACCGCTGACCGTCGAATCGGTGCCGCCGAAAGCGCGGACCTTCTAAGGCACACGTCAAAGGAATTCAGAAATGGCAAAGCGTACATTTGAAATTTACCGCTACGATCCGGACAAGGATGCAGCGCCGCGCATGCAGTCGTACGAAATCGAAATCGACTCGCACGAGCGCATGTTGCTCGACGCGCTCGTCAAGCTGAAGGCAGTGGACGAAACGCTGTCGTTCCGCCGTTCGTGCCGCGAAGGCGTGTGCGGTTCGGACGCGATGAACATCAACGGCAAGAACGGTCTGGCGTGCCTGACCAACCTGAACGACCTGCCGCAGAAGATCGTGCTGCGTCCGCTGCCGGGCCTGCCCGTCGTGCGCGACCTGATCTGCGACTTCACGCAGTTCTTCAACCAGTATCACTCGATCAAGCCGTACCTGATCAACGATACGCCGCCGCCGGAAAAGGAACGTCTGCAGTCGCCGGTAGAACGCGACGAGCTCGACGGCCTGTACGAGTGCATTCTGTGCGCAAGCTGCTCGACGTCGTGCCCGAGCTTCTGGTGGAATCCGGACAAGTTCGTCGGCCCGGCCGGCCTGCTGCAAGCCTACCGTTTCATCGCGGACAGCCGCGACGAAGCAACAGGCGAGCGTCTGGACAACCTTGAAGACCCGTATCGCCTGTTCCGTTGCCACTCGATCATGAATTGCGTCGATGTGTGCCCGAAGGGACTGAACCCGACCAAGGCGATCGGCAAGATCAAGGAATTGATGGTTCGTCGTGCAGTCTGAGATGGACGACACTTCGCACCAGTCTGACCCCCTTCGCCGCGCGCGCCTTCGCTGGCGCGCGCGGCGCGGCTTGCTCGAAAACGATCTGATTTTCGAGCGGTTTTTCAGCCGATATGAGCATGACCTCAGCGACGCCGACGTAGGCGCTCTCACGCGCCTGCTCGAGCTGAGCGATAACGACCTGATGGACTTGCTGCTCGTGCGCAAGGAACCGGAAGGCGACCTTGCCGACACGGACGTTGTCCGGGTTCTGGAGATGCTGCGCACCGTGTGAGCGCGGCGAGCCCGCTGTTCCAGGCGTGCAGATTATCGAAACCCTGTATCCATACTTCGATTGAGGATGTGCTATGACCCCGTCAGATGTTAAAGCCACGCTATCGTTCAGCGACAATTCGCCGAGCGTTGAAATGCCGATCTACAAGGGCACACTCGGCCCGGACGTGATCGACATTCGCAAACTGTACGGTCAGACCGGCAAGTTCACGTACGACCCGGGCTTTATGTCGACGGCGGCGTGTAACTCGGCGATCACGTACATCGACGGCGATAAGGGCGAGCTGCTGTATCGCGGTTATCCGATCGACAATCTCGCTGAAAACGCCGACTTCCTGGAGTCGTGCTACCTGCTGCTGAAGGGCGAACTGCCGACGGCAGTGCAGAAGGAAGAGTTCGTCGAAACCGTCACGAAGCACACGATGGTGCACGAGCAGATGCACTTCTTCTTCCGCGGTTTCCGCCGTGACGCGCACCCGATGGCCATTCTGGTGGCCGCAGTCGGCGCGCTGTCGGCGTTCTATCACGACTCGCTGGACATCAACAATCCGCGTCACCGTGAAGTGTCGGCCATCCGCATGATCGCGAAGCTGCCGACGCTGGTGGCGATGGCGTACAAGTACAGCATCGGTCAACCGTTCGTGTATCCGAAGAACGAGCTGTCGTACAGCGCGAACTTCATGCACATGATGTTCTCGAACCCGTGCGAAGAGTACAAGGTCAACGACGTTCTGGTGCGCGCACTCGACCGTATCCTGATCCTGCACGCCGACCACGAACAGAACGCATCGACGTCGACGGTTCGTCTGGCCGGTTCGTCGGGCGCAAACCCGTTCGCATGTATCGCAGCCGGTATCGCCTGCCTGTGGGGCCCGGCGCACGGCGGTGCGAACGAAGCCGCACTGAACATGCTGGAAGAAATCGGCTCGGTCGACAACATTCCTGAGTTCATCAAGCAGGTGAAGGACAAGAACTCGGGCGTGAAGCTGATGGGCTTCGGTCACCGCGTCTACAAGAACTACGATCCGCGTGCGAAGCTGATGCGCGAAACCTGCCACGAAGTGCTGGAAGAACTGGGCCTGCACGACGACCCGCTGTTCAAGCTGGCCATGGCACTGGAAAAGATCGCGCTGGAAGACGAATACTTCGTGTCGCGCAAGCTGTACCCGAACGTCGACTTCTACTCGGGCATCGTTCAGCGCGCGCTGGGCATCCCGACGGCAATGTTCACGTGTATCTTCGCGATGGCACGTACGGTCGGCTGGATTGCACAGTGGAACGAAATGATCGCGGATCCGGAACAGAAGATTGGCCGTCCGCGTCAGCTGTTCATCGGCGACACGTCGCGTCAGGCAAAGCCGCTCGACCAACGTTGAACGGCGAAGCGCGCTCACGCGCGCTGACGTTGATTCCGTAAAAAAAAACGCCCCGACGGGTTGATCGTCGGGGCGTTTTTGTTTGTGCGCGGACGTGATCCGCGAGCGTTGCCGGTGACCGTTTACATGCAAAAAACGCTTTCCGGGTAACGCCGATACAGGTATCGGCACTACCACCCAACTCCCTGTTTTTTATCGGTTTTCCGGGCAAAACCTAAGGAAAATCCGTGATCTGCGTGGCATAATCGACGAACACGACTGGCCCGAAGTTAATACTATTCCCCGCAAATCATGGCACAGACTCTCTACGACAAATTGTGGAACACCCACGTGGTCCACACCGAAGACGACGGCACGACGATCCTCTATATCGACCGTCACCTGCTGCACGAAGTCACCAGCCCGCAGGCGTTCGAAGGCCTGAAGCTGGCGCAGCGTCCGGTGTGGCGGATCAGCGCGAATCTGGCCGTGTCCGACCACAACGTGCCCACCACGGATCGCACGCACGGCATCGCCGACCCCATCTCGAAGCTGCAGGTGGACACGCTGGACGCCAATTGCGATTCGTACGGCATCACGCAGTTCAAGATGAACGATCTGCGTCAGGGCATCGTGCACATCATCGGGCCGGAGCAGGGCGCGACGCTGCCGGGCATGACGATCGTCTGCGGCGACTCGCACACGTCCACGCACGGCGCGTTCGGCGCGCTGGCGCACGGCATCGGCACGTCGGAAGTCGAGCACGTGCTGGCCACCCAAACGCTCTTGCAAAAGAAGAGCAAGAACATGCTGGTGAAGGTCGAAGGTCCGTTGCCGCGCGGCTGCACCGCGAAAGACATCGTGCTGGCCATCATCGGCAAGATCGGCACGGCGGGCGGCACGGGTTACGCCATCGAGTTCGGCGGTTCGACCATTCGCGCACTGTCCATGGAAGGCCGCATGACGGTCTGCAACATGGCGATCGAAGCGGGCGCGCGCGCCGGCATGGTCGCGGTGGACGACACCACGGTCGAGTATCTGAAGGGCCGCCCGTTCTCGCCGGAAGGCGTCGAGTGGGATCACGCGGTCGAGTACTGGAAGCAGTTCACGACAGACGAAGGCGCGCAATTCGATCGCGTCGTCGAGTTGAATGCCGCTGAGATCGTGCCGCAAGTGACGTGGGGCACGTCGCCGGAAATGGTCACGGCCGTCGACGGTCGCGTGCCGGATCCGGAACGCGAAAAAGATCCGGTCAAGCGCAACGCGATGGAACGCGCGCTGCAATACATGGCGCTGGAACCGAACCAGTCCATCGACTCGATCAAGCCGGACAAGATTTTCATCGGCTCGTGCACGAACGCGCGTATCGAAGATATCCGCGCCGCCGCGTATGTCGTGAAGAAGCTGGGCCGCCGCGTCGCGCCGAACATCCGTCTGGCGATGGTCGTGCCGGGCTCGGGCCTCGTGAAGGCGCAAGCCGAACGCGAAGGCCTCGACAAGGTCTTCACCGACGCCGGTTTCGAATGGCGCGAGCCGGGTTGCTCGATGTGCCTCGCGATGAACTCCGACCGGCTCGATCCGGGCGAGCGCTGCGCGTCCACGTCGAACCGTAACTTCGAAGGCCGTCAGGGCGCGGGCGGTCGCACGCATCTGGTCAGCCCGGCCATGGCGGCGGCTGCTGCCATCGAAGGGCATTTCGTCGATATCCGGAAACTGGGTTAATTGAGAACGCGTATGAGGAACAGCATGGGTCGGACTACGTTACTGCGTCGCTTCGCGCTTGGCGCGCTGGCCGGGCTACTGCTCGGTCTCGCCGGCTGCAACACGGTGCACGGATTCGGCGAGGATATGTCGCACCTCGGCAATTCGATCAGCAGCCACGCTGACAAATAAGCGGTTTTCGATTGTGCCGGTCGCGCAGCTCGTCAGGTAGCGCGCGGCCGGATTTAAGAGGCGCAAGCGTCATGGATAAATTCATCGTACATACCGGCGTCGTGGCGCCGCTCGATCGCGAGAACGTCGACACGGACGCGATCATCCCGAAGCAGTTTCTGAAGTCGATCAAGCGAACGGGTTTCGGTCCGAACGCATTCGACGAATGGCGTTATCTGGATCACGGCGAGCCGGGTCAGGACAACTCGCAGCGTCCGCTGAATCCGGATTTCGTGCTGAACCAGCCGCGTTATCAGGGCGCATCGGTGCTGCTGGCGCGCAAGAACTTCGGTTGCGGCAGCTCGCGCGAGCACGCACCGTGGGCGTTGCAGCAATACGGTTTTCGCGCGCTGATCGCGCCCAGTTTCGCCGATATTTTCTACAACAACTGCTTCAAGAACGGCGTGCTGCCCATCGTGCTGACCGAGCAGCAGGTCGACCATCTGTTCAACGAGACGTATGCGTTCGGCGGCTTCCAGTTGACGGTCGATCTCGAAGCGCAAGTGGTGCGCACCACCGACGGCGGCGCCGAATATCCGTTCGACGTAGCCGGTTTCCGCAAGTACTGCCTGCTGAACGGCTTCGACGATATCGGTTTGACGCTGCGTCACGCCGACAAGATCCGCCAGTTCGAAGCCGAGCGTCTCGCGAAGCAGCCGTGGCTGGGTCACCGCATCGTCGGGTAATCGGGGAGCCGGGTCAGTGGGCCCGCTCGGGGTCCACGCCGGGCCCGGAATCGCAGATAACAAACAAGGAATTCGCATGAAGATCGCAGTGTTGCCGGGCGACGGCATTGGTCCCGAAATCGTCAAGGAAGCCGTCAAGGTTCTGAACGTGCTTGGCGAGAAGTTCGAACTCGAAGAAGCGCCGGTTGGCGGTGCGGGCTACGAAGCGAGCGGTCATCCGCTGCCGGACGCCACGCTCGCGCTGGCCAAAGAGGCCGATGCAATCCTGTTCGGCGCGGTCGGCGACTGGAAATACGACTCGCTCGAACGCGCATTGCGCCCGGAACAGGCCATTCTGGGTCTGCGCAAGCATCTGCAACTGTTCGCGAACTTCCGTCCGGCAATCTGCTATCCGGAACTGACGGGCGCGTCGTCGCTGAAGCCGGAAATCGTGTCGGGTCTCGACATCCTGATCGTGCGCGAATTGAACGGCGATATTTATTTCGGCCAGCCGCGCGGTGTGCGCGAAGCGCCGGACGGCCTGTTCGCGGGCGCGAAGGAAGGCTTCGACACGATGCGTTATTCGGAGCCGGAAGTGCGCCGTATCGCGCACGTCGCGTTTCAGGCAGCGCAAAAGCGCGGCAAGAAACTGACGTCGGTGGATAAAGCCAATGTGCTGGAAACGTCGCAATTCTGGAAAGACATCATGATCGATGTGTCGAAGGAATACGCTGACGTCGAGCTGTCGCACATGTATGTCGACAACGCGGCCATGCAACTGGTGAAGGCGCCGAAGTCGTTCGACGTGATCGTCACCGGCAATATGTTCGGCGACATTCTGTCGGACGAAGCGGCGATGCTGACGGGCTCGATCGGCATGCTGCCGTCGGCTTCGCTCGACAAGAACAACAAGGGCTTGTACGAGCCGTCGCACGGCTCCGCGCCGGATATCGCCGGCAAGGGCGTCGCGAATCCGCTGGCCACGATCCTGTCGGCGGCGATGATGCTGCGTTATTCGTTGGGCAAGGCCGATCAGGCCGACCGTATCGAAAGCGCGGTGAAAAAAGTGCTGGAGCAAGGTTTCCGCACCGGCGACATCCTCACGCCGGGGTGCAAGCAGGTCGGCACGGTCGCAATGGGCGATGCGGTGGTCGCAGCACTTTAAGCGGCTCGCAGGAATAAAAGGCAAGCCGTTCCGTTCCTCGAAAAGGTCCGGCCGCCTTTCACAAAAGTGCACGAATCGGCGGAAAACCTGCCGATTCGCGTCAAAAGCGGTGCAGACGCCGCCAGAATCTGGTTTTCGTGTATATTGGTGTGATGGCGCAGATATCTCAAATCTCCTCGATTTCGACCATTAAAGGTCAAGCCCACGGCACAACGCGCCGTGTGGTTGAGCTCGCCATTACCATCAAAACGATTACCCCGAAAACGATCACGAAGCGCTGATCGTCCGTCGTGCCCGCCCATCTTCCCCGCGCGGTCACTGCGGGCAAAGATGCGGGGAAGTTTCCACTCGAAGGGTATGAAGTCATGAACGTAGGTCTCGTAGGTTGGCGCGGCATGGTCGGCAGCGTCCTGATGCAACGCATGCAGCAGGAAGGCGATTTCGATCTGATCGAACCGGTGTTTTTCAGCACCAGCAACGCGGGCGGCAACGCGCCGTCGTTCGCCAAAAACGAGACCAAGCTCAAAGATGCGACAAGCATCGACGACCTGAAGAAGTGCGACGCGATCATCTCGTGCCAGGGCGGCGACTACACGAACGACGTGTTCCCGAAGCTGCGCGCTGCGGGCTGGAACGGTTACTGGATCGACGCGGCGTCGTCGCTGCGCATGAAGGATGACGCGGTCATCATCCTCGACCCGGTCAACCTCGACGTCATCAAGGACGCGCTGGTCAAAGGTCAGAAGAATTTCATCGGTGGCAATTGCACCGTCAGCCTGATGTTGATGGCGCTGGGCGGCCTGTTCCGCGAAAACCTCGTCGACTGGATGACGGCCATGACGTATCAGGCCGCATCGGGCGCGGGCGCGCAAAACATGCGCGAACTGCTGCAACAGATGGGCACGTTGTACGGTTCGGCGAAGGAAGACCTGGCCGATCCGTCGTCCGCCATTCTCGATATCGACCGCCGCGTGCTGGCCGCGATGAACAGCGACCGCATGCCGACCGACAACTTCGGCGTGCCGCTCGCCGGCTCGCTGATTCCGTGGATCGACAAAGACCTCGGCAACGGTATGTCGAAGGAAGAGTGGAAGGGCGGCGCGGAAACCAACAAGATCCTCGGCAAGCCGGCAATGGGCCAGCCGGGTTCGATCCCGGTCGACGGCCTGTGCGTGCGTATCGGCGCAATGCGTTGCCACTCGCAGGCATTGACCATCAAGCTGAACAAAGACGTGCCGCTCGACGAAATCAACGGCATCCTCGCGTCGGCGAACGACTGGGTCAAGGTCGTACCGAACGAACGCGAAGCGTCGATCCGCGATCTGTCGCCGTCGGTTGTGACGGGCACGCTGACGGTGCCGGTCGGTCGTCTGCGCAAGCTGGCAATGGGCGGCGAATATCTGTCTGCATTCACGGTCGGCGATCAACTGTTGTGGGGCGCAGCTGAGCCGTTGCGTCGGATGCTGCGCATTCTGCTCGACAAGTAATGTAATAAAGTAAACTACGCGGTTGCGACGCGTAGGAAATTGAAAAGCGTCGCGCTCGCGCGGCGCTTTTTTATTGTCGGTCGACGAATTCTTCTCCATCCAACCTAAAACAAGGGCTGCGCGCTATTGCGCCAGGAGTCCCAATGACCAATCGACTCGTATCCCTTCAGGCTAGTTCGACACCGCGTCATCGCGTGACGCGAATCGCGTCTGCGATCGTGATCGCATGGAGCGCCATCGGGTCGATCCACGGCGCGCACGCGGCTGCACCCGCGAACGCCGCACATGGTCCGATCGCGCCGATCGCATCGCCGATCACCACGCCCGCGACGGCGCAAAATGCGGCGATCGGCAGCGCTCAGGTGACGACGCAAAACGCGGCGCAAAGCACGACGCCGGTCACGCATGTTCAGACGTATGCCGTTCATGCCGGTCAGTCGCTTAACGACGTGGCGATCGAGCTGACGCAATCGCACGACAAGGCCACGTTGGCCCGCGCGACCCACGCGCTGTTCGCGGCGAATCCGAACGCGTTCGCGAAGAACGATCCGAGTCGTCTGAAGGTTGGATCGGTGCTGAACGTGCCGCCGATGGATGCGGCCGGTAACGTGATCGTGCCACCGACGGACACAGCGGCCAGCGCGAACGCAGGCAGCGCCGCTGCCGCGACGACAGCAACGACGACGACGGCAACGGGCGCGAGTGCGCCGGCCGTGTCGAATGCACCCGCTGCAACCGCCGCCGCTACGACGGCCGCGACGGTCGCAGCCACCACGGCGGCGGCGACCACGCCCACGACGCCCGCGCCGCAAACCGCACAGAACACCACCTCCACCGCTCCGGCTGCAGCGCTGCCGACGTCGCACGCGGCGAGCGCTACGTCGGCCGCGCCGACCAGCGCCACGCACGAGTGGTCGGGCGCGATCCAGGCGTCGCCGAATGTCGCGGCGTCTGCGTCGGGCGGCGCATCGGATGCATCGGCGAGCGAAGCGTCGTCGACCGATGCGGCAACCGCGTCGGCCGCTATTCCGGCTGTTCCGTCGATGGCCGCCGCATCCACGCAGTCCGCGCCGAAGTCCGCGGCCAGCGCGCCCGCGCAGGTGTCGAGCCTTCAGCAACTTCTCGCACTGAAAAATCGCGTGCTGATGGAGTTGCAGAAACACGGCATCGGCGGATCGGCCACGACGCATGGCAGCGCAACATCGACGCCTGTCGCGCAAACGCCGAATTCGGCGGTTGGTCCCGCTTCGGGTGCCGTGTCCGGCGATGCCGCGTCGCATGCGGCGGCTACATCCGCGTCGCCGTCGGCCATGAGCACTAACGTCAAGCCGTCCACGGCGAGCGGCGGTGTCACGCAAACAGGTTTGGGCATCGCGGCCGTCGTGCTTGCGGCATTGGCTGCGTTGCTGACCGCGTTCACGTCGCGTCGTCGTAAGCGCGCAGCAGAGGCGGCGGAACACGAGCGCGTGCTGGCGTCGTCGCCGGTCGTGACGCCGGAAGGCGAGATCGTGGATATGTCGGTCAGTCCCGATGCAGTCAATACCGAAGTCCTCGACGACGTGCGCACGCGCGAAGCCGCGGCGGCGTTAGCGGTCGCGCAGGCGCGCGAGGCGGCCGCGCGTGATGTGGCTGCGAAGGAAGCGGCGGCGAGAGACGCGGCCGCGAAGGAAGCGGCGGCCCGTGAAGCACACATTCGCGAGGCGGCTGAAGCGCGTGAAGCCGCGGCGCGTGAGCAGGCTGCACGTGACGCCCGTGCGCGCGAGGAAGCCGCCGCAGCCGAAGCGGCGAGTCGCGAGAAAGCCGCACGGGAAACCGCCGGGCGTGAACAGGCCGCCCGTGACGCAGCGGCGCGCGAGCAGGCCGCACGTGAGGCGCTCGCTCGCGAGGAAGCGGCGCGCATCGAGGCGGCGCGTATCGAAGCCGAGCGTGTTGCCGAAGTCGCACGTGAGAAGGCCGAACGCGAAGCTGCCGAACGCGAACAGGCCGCGCGTGACGCGGCGGCGCGAGAAGAAGCTGCACGCGCCGAGGCGGCGCGTATCGAGGCCGAGCGTATCGAAGCTGCCCGGGTCGCGGAAGCGGCACGTGAGCAGGCCGAGCGTGAAACTGCCGCACGTGAACAGGCCGCGCGCGAAGCGCAGGCTCGCGAGGAGGCGGCACGCGCGGAGGTTGCGCGTCTGGAAGCCGAGCGCATCGAAGCCGAGCGTCTTGCCGAAGCGGCGCGTGAAGCCGCAGTCCGCGAGCAGGCGGCGCGTGAGCAAGCCGCGCGCGAAGCGCAGGCGCGAGAAGAGGCGGCGCGGGCCGAGGCGGAGCGCGTGGAGGCTGCACGTCTTGAGGCGGAACGCGCGGAAGCGGAGCGTCTGGAAGCAGAACGGGCAGAAGCCGCACGCGTTGAAGCCGAGCGTGCAGAAGCCGCGCGTATTGAAGCAGAACGCGCAGAAGCCGCACGCCAGGAAGCAGAGCGTGCAGAAGCGGCACGTCTCGAAGCAGAGCGCGAAGCGACCGCCCGGGAAGCCGCCGCGCGTGAAGAACACAACCGCGCCGAAGCCGCGCGCGAGCACGCAGCGCGTGAAGCACAGGCTCGCGCAACATCAGAACACGCTGCTCACACGAGCCCGGAACACGCGTCCGGGTTCGCTTTTGTCCCGCAGCGGTCCGCGTCCGACGCGGCCGCGCATGAATCACCTGCAATGCACTCCGCAACTGAATACGAAGCACCTCACGTCCACGTTCCCGAAGCCTTTGCCGCAGCAAGCGGCGCGGCGGGTCTTGCCGCCGCCGCCGAACTCGGCGCCGACGCGCTTCCGCCGACGCAATTCCAGCCCGAACCCCACGCCTATGCCGACGACGAACCGTCGCCGGCCGTGAATGAAGGCGCGGCCGCCGATGTCGTGTCGCATGACGACGCTGTGTCGCAAGCGCCTAACCCGTACGGCCAGCCGATGCCCGGCGGTTACGATCCGACGCAATCGCCGCTGCATACCTCGGCGTCGATCGAGCCCGGTATCGGCGAAACGCCGCAGTACGAGTCGCACGAACCCGTCGCGCCGGTCCTCGCGCCCGAACCGGCGCGCGCGGAATCCGCCGCGACCGAATTTCCGCGTGACGCGGTCGCAGCGTTCGGCGGTCTCGATATGGGCTTGCCGCCGCGCGCCGAACACGCAGCCGGGATGACGTCGCCCGCATCGCTGGCGACGCAGCCGGTGGCATCGCCGGAATCCACTGCGCAGCAAGCCGTCCCGCTTCACGACGATGATGCCGCACCCGGTCATGTCGGGCAGCAGATCGAAGCCGGCACCGCCGGTTCCGGCGCGGTCGCGGGTTTGGGCGCGGGCCGCTTCGGCGCGCTGAACCTTGATTTCGATCTCGAGTTGCCGGCTAGTCCCGTGCAACCGGTGCCCGCGTTCACGTCGCAAGACCTCGCGCAAATTGCACGCAACAAGCTCGATCTGGCCGCTGAATACATCGAACTCGGCGATCTCGCGGGCGCGCGCGCGTTGATCAACGAAGTGATGGAATCGAACGATCCCGCGGCTCGCGCCGAAGCGCGCACGCTGTTGTCGACGCTCGCGCCGCTGTCGTGATGCGAAGGATTGCACTCGGCATTCAGTACGACGGCACGGCATTTTGCGGTTGGCAGTCACAGCCGCACGGCAAGACGGTGCAGGACGAGCTCGAACGCGCGCTGCGCGAATTTGCGCTGACGCCGCTGCATACGGTGGTCGCGGGGCGCACGGATACCGGCGTTCACGGGCTCGGTCAGGTCGTCCATTTCGACACGGAACTGGATCGCACGGACTTTTCGTGGGTGCGCGGCACAAATGCGTTCCTGCCGAGAACCATCGCCGTGCAATGGGCCAAGCCGATGCCCGAGCCGTTTCACGCGCGGTTTTCGGCGTTCGAGCGGACCTATTACTACGCGCTGTACGTTCATCCGGTGCGCTCGCCGATGCTGGACGGGCGCGTCGGCTGGATCCACACGCCGCTCGACGTCGACGCAATGCGCGCGGCCGCGGCAATGCTGATCGGCGTGCACGATTTTTCGGCGTTCCGTTCGTCTGAATGTCAGGCGAAAACGCCGGTCAAACATATGTACCAGATCGACGTGCGGCAACAGGGCGACTTCGTCCATTTCCGGTTTCGCGCGAACGCATTCCTACATCACATGGTGCGCAATCTGATGGGATGCCTGGTCGCAATCGGACGCGGACGTCATCCGGTCGACTGGATGGCTGAAATCCTGGCCGGACGCAACCGCACCCACGCTGCGCCGACGTTTATGCCCGACGGGCTGTATCTGGCGCAGGTGGCTTATCCTGCTGAATTCGACGTGCCTGCGGCGCAGCTCAATAGCGTGCCGTGGAGCACGGTCTGGAACGACCTCGACACCGACGCGCAGTCAACATGAATCAGCCGAACTCCGACGCCGGCGACATCGCCGCGCTGCATCGCACCCGCATCAAGCTGTGCGGCCTGTCCAAACCCGACGACGTCGCGCAGGCGGTCGATCTCGGCGCCGACGCGATCGGCCTCGTGTTCTATCCGCCGAGCCCGCGCGCCGTCGATGTCGCCCGCGCGCGGGAATTGACGCGTGGCTTGCCGCCGTTCGTGTCGGTCGTAGGATTATTCGTCAATGCGACGCCGGAATTGATCCGCGAAGTCGTCGGAGAAGTGCCGTTGAGCCTGCTGCAATTCCACGGCGACGAAACCGCTGCGCAATGCGAATCGCTCGCGGCGGTTGCGGGTTTGCCTTGGTTGCGTGCATTGCGCGTAGGACCTGATACTCAGCAAGCCGATTTGTTAGAATCGGCACTTAACTATTCAGCTGCCAGCGGTCTTCTGTTCGACACCCATGTCGAAGGCTATGGCGGCGGCGGGAAGGTTTTCGATTGGTCACTTATTCCAGCAGAGCTCGCGCGTCGGGCCGTTTTGAGTGGTGGGTTGAACGCGCAAAACGTCAATGACGCGATCCGTCATGTGCGCCCTTATGCGGTCGATGTCTCAAGCGGCATCGAGGTACAGGGCGCCCGAGGCGTGAAGGATTACGCCCGGATGGCAGCGTTCGTTCGCGCAGTGCGCGCAGCGGACGCCGAGTGATTCAGCAGGCGCTGCTTCGACCGAGGCGGCGCGGCATACTGAGAAGAGTGATGTATGTACAACTTACCCGATGAACGTGGCCACTTTGGCCAATATGGCGGCGTGTTCGTCGCCGAAACGCTGGTTCAGGCTATTGACGAGCTGAAAGCCGCGTACGAGAAATACTCTGTCGACCCCGACTTCATCGCCGAATATCAGCGCGAATTGAAGTACTTCGTCGGTCGCCCGTCCCCGATTTATCACGCCCAACGCTGGAGCGAAATGCTCGGCGGCGCGCAGGTCTTTCTGAAGCGAGAAGACTTGAATCACACCGGCGCGCACAAGGTGAACAACGTGATCGGCCAGGCCTTGCTCGCGAAGCGCATGGGCAAGCCGCGCGTGATCGCCGAGACCGGCGCGGGTCAGCACGGCGTCGCGACCGCGACGATCGCCGCGCGTTTCGGGATGGAATGCGTGGTCTACATGGGCTCGGAAGACGTGCGCCGTCAGGCCGCGAACGTGTACCGGATGAAGCTGCTGGGCGCGACCGTGGTGCCGGTGGAATCCGGTTCGAAGACGCTGAAAGACGCGCTCAACGAAGCGATGCGCGACTGGGTGACGAACGTCGAAAACACGTTCTACATTATCGGCACGGTGGCGGGCCCGCATCCGTATCCGATGATGGTCCGCGATTTCCAGCGCGTGATCGGCGACGAGTGCATCGTGCAGATGCCAGAACTGGTGGGTCGCCAGCCTGACGCCGTGATTGCGTGCGTGGGCGGCGGTTCGAACGCGATGGGCATCTTTTACCCGTATATCGAAGACAAATCGGTGCAGTTGATCGGCGTCGAAGCGGCTGGCGATGGCATCGATACGGGTCGTCACGCGGCGTCGTTGACGGGCGGCAGTCCGGGCGTTCTGCACGGCAATCGTACGTATCTGCTGCAGGACGAAAACGGTCAGATCATCGAAACGCATTCGATATCCGCCGGCCTCGACTATCCGGGCGTCGGTCCGGAACACGCATGGCTGAAGGACAGCGGCCGCGCGCAATACGTCGGCATCACCGACGAAGAAGCGCTGAAGGCGTTCCACGACTGCTGCCGGATCGAGGGCATCATTCCCGCGCTGGAGTCGAGCCACGCGCTCGCGTACGCCGCCAAGCTCGCGCCGACCTTGCCGAAAGACAAGGTGCTACTGGTCAATCTGTCGGGCCGGGGCGACAAGGACATGCATACGGTCGCTGAGCGATCGGGCATTACGTTCTGAGCGCCGCGACGATGCGTGACGAGTTCGATGAGCCGCAATCCACCCTCGATTCCAATCCGGCTTCGGCCGGTGAGGCCGCCGTGCCGGCAGTGTCCACAGTCGGACAAGTGCCGGCCGGCATTCGGCTGTTGAACCGCGATTTTCTGACCGATGCAGTGAATTTGCCTGACGGATCGATCGACCTGATCGTCGCCGATCCGCCGTATGGCTTGGGCAAAGACTACGGCAACAACTCCGATATGCGTTCCGGCGACGATTTTCTCGCGTGGACGCGTAGCTGGCTGGAGTTGGCCATTCCGAAGCTGAAGCCCTCGGGTTCGCTGTACATCTTCTGCACGTGGCAGTACGCGCCGGAAATCTTCGTGTTTCTGAAGAGCCACCTGACGATGATCAACGAGATCATCTGGGACCGACGCGTGCCTAGCATGGGCGGCACGGTTCGCCGCTTTACGTCCGTGCATGACAACATCGGCTTTTTCGCGGTATCGAAAGACTATTACTTCGATCTCGATCCCGTCCGCATCCCGTACGATGCTGCCACGAAGAAGGCGCGTTCGCGGAAGTTGTTCGAAGGCAGCAAGTGGCTGGAAATGGGCTACAACCCAAAGGACGTCTGGTCCGTGTCCCGATTGCACCGCCAACACGCGGAACGCGTCGATCACCCCACCCAGAAGCCGTTGGAGATCGTCGAGCGGATGGTGCTCGCGAGTTGTCCGCCCGGCGGTCGTGTGCTCGACCCGTTTATGGGTAGCGGCACGACCGCAGTCGCTTGCGCGCGTCAGCAGCGCGAATTCGTCGGCTATGAAATCAATGAAAGTTACTGCGCGATAGCGCGAGAACGCGTCAGTTCGCTGCCGGTTGCAGTGGCTGCTGTTTCGTCAGCGAGTGCGGCACAGTCCGATCCGCTGACAGCGGTCGAGTCTTAAGCGACGCGTCATCGACGCGCGAATGCGGGTGCGCGATGCGCGCCGCGCCGCGCAGTAACGAAAATCGGGAATACAACCATGTCTCGTATCAAGAACACATTCGCGGCACTCGCCGCTCAAGGCAAGAAAGGGCTGATTCCGTTCATGACGGCCGGCGATCCGGACCCGGCGCGCACGGTCGAATTCATGCACGCGCTGGCGAAGGGCGGCGCGGACGTGATCGAACTCGGCGTGCCGTTTTCGGATCCGATGGCCGATGGCCCGGTGATTCAGGCGTCGTCGGAACGCGCGTTGGCGAAGGGTGTGTCGCTGCGTCGTGTGCTGGCCGATGTGAAGCAGTTTCGCGAAACCAACGACATGACCCCGGTCGTGCTGATGGGTTATGCCAATCCGATTGAACGGATGGGCGCCGAAGCGTTCGCCGCCGCAGCCAAGGACGCTGGCGTGGACGGCCTGCTGGTGGTCGATTACCCGCCGGAAGAGTCGGTCAACTTCGCGGAACAGATGCGATCGTCGGGCATCGATCCGATCTTCCTGCTCGCACCCACGTCGACCGACGAACGCATTGCCGAAGTCGGGAAAATTGCCAGCGGTTATGTGTACTACGTGTCGCTGAAAGGTGTTACCGGCGCCGCAAATCTGGACGTTTCCAACATCGCAGGTAAAATCCCGGCCATCAAGTCGCGCGTCCCGCTGCCCGTGGGCGTCGGTTTTGGCATCCGGGATGCTGGAACGGCGCGTGCGGTGGGCGAGGTGTCGGACGCTGTGGTGATCGGCAGCCGGATCGTGCAATTGCTCGAAAAGGCCGCGCCGGGCGAGGCCGCCGAGTCGCTGACGCGCTTCGTCGCCGAAGTGCGCGAGGCGCTGGACAGCATTGCCGCGCCTGCCCGATAACTGTCATTTTTTGTCTGCTGTACGCTGCGCGGCGGGGAATTTTCCCGCCGTCTTTGCGTGCTGACGACATTCAGAAGGAAATATCATGAGCTGGCTCGACAAGCTGTTGCCGCCGAAAATCAAGCAAACCGATCCGAAAAGCCGCAAGGGCATTCCGGAAGGCCTGTGGATCAAATGCCCGTCGTGCGAAGCGGTGTTGTACCGCAACGACGTCGAGGCGAATCTGCACGTCTGCCCGAAGTGCGATCACCACATGCGGATCGGCGCGCG
This sequence comes from Paraburkholderia sp., assembly GCF_028283785.1. Classification (GTDB taxonomy): domain Bacteria; phylum Pseudomonadota; class Gammaproteobacteria; order Burkholderiales; family Burkholderiaceae; genus Paraburkholderia. Next base: position 115,842 of record NZ_JAPWKB010000014.1, read on the forward strand.
GGAACGTCTGGACAGCCTGCTCGATCCGGAAGGCCGTTACGAGATCGGTCAGGAAATCGTGCCGGTCGACGCGCTGAAGTTCAAGGACAGCCGTAAGTACCCGGACCGTATCAAGGAAGCGATGGAAGATACGGACGAGACCGACGCGATGGTCGTGATGGGCGGCGCAATCTGCACGCTGCCGGTGGTCGTCGCGAATTTCGAGTTTTCGTTTATGGGCGGCTCGATGGGCTCGGTGGTCGGCGAGCGTTTCGCGCGCGGCGCGCAAAACGCGCTCGAACAGAAAGTGCCGTTCATCTGCTTCACCGCTTCGGGCGGCGCGCGGATGCAGGAAAGCCTGCTTTCGCTGATGCAGATGGCCAAGACCACGGCCATGCTGACCAAGCTCGCGGAAGCCAAGCTGCCGTTTATCTCCGTGCTGACCGACCCGACGATGGGCGGCGTATCGGCGAGTTTCGCGTTCCTCGGCGACGTCGTGATCGCGGAACCGAAGGCGCTGATCGGCTTTGCCGGCCCGCGCGTGATCGAACAGACGGTTCGCGAAAAACTGCCGGAAGGTTTCCAGCGCGCCGAATTCCTGATGCAGAAGGGCGCGATCGACATGATCATCGATCGTCGCAGGATGCGCGAAGAAATCGCCCAGTTGATGGCGCTTCTGACGCACCTGCCGGCCGACGCCGTCGCTTAACGCGCGTCCGCGTCACTGCCGCAACGCGGGTCCGGCCGTCATTCCAAACGCCTGTCGGTCTCGCCACTGGCAACCGGGCCAGCCACAAAAAACGCGCCGCGAGATTCACTTCAAGCGGCGCGTTGTCATTTCCGCGATAATCTCGGTCTCGCTTGCCGGTGTCCGGACTCAAGCCGGTCCGCGCGCCGCAGTTGAATAACCCGCATTCGTCGCCACACGCCTACCGATTCATCCGATGACCTCACTTCCCACCCTCGACGCGTGGCTCACGCATCTCGAATCCGCGCATCCGGTCGGTATCGACATGGGGCTCACCCGTATCGGCAAGGTGCGCGATGCGCTGCAACTGTCGTTCACGTGCCCGATCTTCACGGTCGGCGGAACGAACGGCAAGGGCTCGACCTGCGCGATTCTCGAAACGATCCTGCTGCGCGCCGGTTATACGGTCGGCTGTCATATGTCGCCGCATCTGCTCGCATTCAACGAGCGCGCGCGGATCAATGGCGCGAACGCGACCGACGACGAGTTGCTGCCGCACTTCGATGCGGTGGAAACGGCGCGCAACAGTTTCGCCGAACCGGTTTCGTTAACGTATTTCGAGTTCACGACGCTTGCGATCATGCATCTGTTTGCATCTCGTGGTCTTGATGCCGTTATCTTCGAAGTGGGTCTCGGCGGACGTCTCGACGCGGTCAATATTCTCGACGCCGATTGTGCGATCGTCACCAGCATCGACATCGACCACACGGATTATCTCGGCGACACGCGCGAAAAAATCGCCTACGAGAAAGCCGGCATTTTCCGTGCAGATCGACCCGCAATCTGCGCCGATCCCGTCGCGCCGCAATCGCTGATCGATCACGCCGAAAAAATCGGCGCTGACTTGTGGCTGTTCGGCCGCGATTTCCGCTACGAGGGACAAGCGGGCAGTGAGCGGCAGCAATGGAGCTACGTCGGACGGAACATGCGCCGGTCTGCGCTGGCTTATCCGGCGCTGCGCGGCGCGAATCAGCTGATCAACACGTCGGCCGCGCTGGCCGCGCTCGAAGCGATGCGCGACCGCTTGCCCGTGTCGGCGCAGGATATTCGCCTCGGGCTGGCGAACGTCGAACTGCCGGGCCGCTTCCAGGTGTTGCCGGGCAAACCGGCAATCGTGCTGGACGTCGGACACAATCCGCACGCCGCTGCCGTGTTGACGCAAAATCTCGGCAACATGGGCTATTTTCCTTATACGTACGCGGTTTTCGGCGCGATGGCGGACAAGGATATTGCCGGCGTTCTCGAACATCTGAAGGGCGAAGTCGATCACTGGTGCGTGACCGATCTGCCCACGCCGCGCGCCGCATCGGCCGTCGATCTCGAAGCGGCTTTGCGTGAAGCCGGAGTCGAACAGACCGCCGACAGCACCGTGACCCGCTTCGCGTCGCCCGCCGACGCATTCAAAGACGCGCTCGAACGGGCGTCGGAGAATGATAGAATCGTGGTCTTCGGAAGTTTCTATACGGTAGCAGGGGTCATTTCCTACCGTAAATCGCAGCAACACTGAACGCGCGGCCGCTAAGCCATTCATGGGAATTTTCTCGTTCGGCAAGAAAGACGACGATACGCCTACCCGGCGTGGCGCCAATACCCGCACGTCGCGGAATGTCCGTACCGAGCGTGTCGAACGCCGACCGCGCCGCACGGAGCGGACGGCGGACGCCGATGCGATGCTGCTCGACCCCACGCTCCCGGAAAAACAGCGCGCCCGTCGCCGGCTGGTCGGTGCGATTGCACTGGTGATCGCCGCGGTGATCGTGCTGCCGATGGTGCTCGATTCGCATCCGAAGCCCGTCACCGACGACATCGCGATCGATATCCCGAGCCGCCCGGCACCGAAGGTCGCCGCCGCAGACAATGACGACGCGCAAGCCGGCGTCGCTCCCGACAATCCCGCCGCGCCGGAAGCCGCGCCAGCCGCATCGGCTTCGGCTACGGCCAACACCGCCGCAAAGCCCACGCAACCGACGCAAACCGCACAGACATCGGCCAATGCCGCTGCAGCTGCAGCCGCGAAGCCGGGCAAAGCGCCGGCATCGTCCGCGACGGCATCGAATTCGTCGAACCAGACGGTCGCATCGGTGAAACCGGCGGCGAGGCCTGACGTCAAAGCCGACACCAAGTCCGCCAAACCGGCGCCCACGCCCGCTCAAAGCACCGCCCAGACTTCGCCCGACGCCGATTCCGGTTCGCCCGCGTCGCCGCCGGGTAGCCGTTTCGCGGTGCAACTCGGCGTGTTCCCGGACGAAGCGAACGCACGAACCTGGGCGACGCGGTTGAAAGCAGCCGGAGTACCCGCATATACCGAACACAGGAGGTCGGCGGACGGCACGACGCAAACGCTATTGCGCGCCGGACCATTCGCCGACCGGGCGCAAGCCGCGGCGGCGATCGCGAAGGTTCGCGAGGCCGGGCTGACGTCGGGCGCGAACAGCGCGGCACAGTAAGCCAGCGATGTTCACTGCATTCGACTACGCTGTAATGGCGGTTATCGGTTTGTCGGCGCTGCGGGGCACGTGGCGCGGGTTTTTGTCCGAGGTATTCGGGCTGATTGGCTGGATCGCGGCGTTTCTGATCGCGTGCCGCTTCGTCGGGCGCGTCGTGCCGTACATTCCGGACCATTGGCCGGGCGGCGCGCTGACGCAATGGCTGATCGCTTTCGTGCTGATCGCCGTCGGCGTGGTGCTGGTGGCAAGCGTGGCGAATGCGCTGCTGAGCCGGCTGGTCCAGGTCAGCGGCCTCGGCGGTGTCGATCGCTCGCTCGGCCTGATGTTCGGCCTCGTACGCGGGGTCGTGCTGGTGCTGGTTCTGGTCGCCTTCGCAGGCTTGACCGAACTGCCCCAGCAGGAATTCTGGCGCAACGCCTTGCTGCGGCCTTACGCGGTCGAAGGCGTGCACGAACTGAAACCGCTGCTGCCTGAGACGCTCGCTGCCTACGTCCGTGTGTGACGATAAGGCGGGCAATCGAAGGCGCATGCAGGACACCGGCGCACACCGGATGCTTCCCCAGGCACCGGCCGCCGTATCGAATTTCGTACCTTTGAAGGACATGCCATGTGCGGCATCGTAGGCGTAGTTTCGCAAACCCCCGTCAATCAGCTGATCTATGACAGCTTGCTGCTGCTGCAGCACCGCGGTCAGGACGCAGCCGGCATCGCAACCGCGAACGGCAGCAATTTCCACATGCACAAGGCCAACGGCATGGTGCGCGACGTGTTCCGCACGCGCAACATGCGGAGCCTGCCCGGCACCAGCGGCATCGGCCAGGTGCGTTATCCGACGGCCGGTTCGGCGTCGAGCGAAGAAGAAGCCCAGCCGTTCTACGTGAACGCGCCGTTCGGCATCATCCTCGCGCACAACGGCAACCTGACCAACTGGCAGCAACTGAAAGACGAGATGTTCCGCGTCGATCGCCGCCACATCAACACGAACTCCGACACCGAAGTCATGCTGAACGTGTTCGCGCACGAACTGCAACTGTCGAGCTCGGGCCTGCAACTCGATCCGAACGCATTGTTCAAGGCTGTTTCCGGCGTGCATCGCCGCGTGCGCGGCTCGTACGCGATCGTTTCGCTGATCGCCGGTTACGGCTTGCTGGCGTTCCGCGACCCGTTCGGCATTCGTCCGTTGTGTATCGGCAAGCAGGAAACCGCGTCGGGCACCGAATGGATGGTGGCGTCGGAATCGGTGGCGATCGAAGGGATCGGTTTCGAGTTCGTGCGCAACGTGATGCCGGGCGAAGCGATCCTCATCGACCTCGAAGGCAACTTCCACTCGCAGCAATGCGCGGAAAACCCGAGCCTGAACCCGTGCATTTTCGAACTCGTATACCTCGCGCGTCCGGACTCGATCCTCGACGGCGTGCCGGTCTACAACGCGCGTCTGCGGATGGGCGACTACCTCGCCGAGAAGATCAAGCGCGAATTGCCGGACGTCGCGATCGACGTCGTGATGCCGATTCCCGATTCGTCGCGTCCCGCGGCCATGCAGGTCGCGAAAAAGCTGGGCGTCGAATATCGTGAAGGCTTCTTCAAGAACCGTTATGTGGGCCGCACCTTCATCATGCCGGGCCAGGCTGTGCGCAAGAAGTCGGTGCGTCAGAAGCTGAACGCGATGGGTATCGAGTTCAAGGGCAAGAACGTGTTGATCGTCGACGATTCGATCGTGCGTGGCACCACGTCGCATGAAATCGTGCAGATGGCGCGCGATGCCGGCGCGAACAAGGTGATCTTCGCGTCCGCCGCGCCGCCGGTGAAGTTCCCGAACGTCTACGGCATCGACATGCCGACGCGCGGCGAGCTGGTCGCTCACGGTCGTACGGACGAAGAAGTGGCGAGCATGATCGGCGCTGATTATCTCGTTTATCAGGACGTCGACGCGTTGAAGCAAGCCGTGCGCGACATCAATCCGGAACTGGGCGAGTTCGAAGCATCGTGTTTCGACGGCAACTACATCACCGGCGACATCACGACCGAGTACCTCGATCACATCGAATCGGCGCGTCTCGCACCGTCCGCGCAATCGGACCGCGACGCGGCGAGCGAAGCGCTCGATGCCGGTGGCATTGCACGCTCGCAGTTGCATCTGCAATTGTCGGTCGAGTGAACGACGCGTGAAGCTGCGGTGGACGTAGCGGAAACGGGTGGCGTGGAGTGGCACTGCACGCGAAGCGCCACGCGTGATAGCATGATGGCTTGCGTCGATTTGAACTCAGCTTGCGGACGCGGGGCAACCCAAAACAGCTAAAGCGAATGGTGGTGACGCTTCGGCACACTACCGCCGCTCAAAGCTTTCCCCGCATGAAAAGCCCGCTTATGCCGACGCAAAGCGGGCTTTTTTGTTGCCGTCGCAAACGTGACGGACGCAGTTGCGAACGCACGGCACTCTGCGTCATGACGCATCGCCGGCGAACGGAAGACGGCGCACTTACGTGAGTAGACACGTTGATAGACACGGCATAACGGACCACGGAACAACACAGAACATGGACGACTCTCTGAACTTCGACACGCTGGCAGTCCGCTCGGGCACGCTGCGCAGCGACCTCAACGAGCATTCGGAAGCGCTCTTTCTCACGTCGAGCTTTTGCTTCGGCAGTGCAGCGGAAGCGGCCGAGCGTTTCGCCAATTCCGAGGACTATTACACGTACTCGCGCTTCACGAATCCGACGGTCTCGATGTTTCAGGATCGTCTTGCCGCGCTCGAAGGCGGCGAGGCGTGCATGGCGACCGCATCGGGGATGAGCGCGATTCTGGCGGTGATCATGGCGGCGATGCAGGCGGGCGACCATCTGGTCAGTTCGCGGAGTCTGTTCGGTTCGACGCTGGGCATGTTCTCGAACATCCTGACGCGTTTCGGCATCACCACGACCTTCGTCGACGCGACGGATCTCGACGCGTGGAAGAGCGCCGTTCGTCCGGAGACGAAGATGTTCTTCCTCGAAACGCCGTCGAATCCGATGACGGAAGTGGCGGACATCGAAGCCGTTGGCCGGATCGCGAAGTCGTTCAATGCGCTGTTCGTGGTGGACAACAGTTTCGGCAGTCCGGTGATGCAGAAGCCGTTGAAGTTGGGCGCTGACGTCGTGATGCATTCGGCGACGAAGTTCCTCGATGGTCAGGGTCGTGTGTTGGGTGGCGCGCTGGTCGGCTCGAAGAAATTCATCATGGAGAAGGTGTTTCCGTTCGTGCGAAGCGCCGGTCCGACCTTGTCCGCGTTCAACGCGTGGGTGTTGCTCAAGGGCATGGAGACGTTGTCGTTGCGCGTGAACAAGCAGTCGGAGAATGCACTGGAAGTCGCGCGCTGGCTGGAGGCGCATCCGGCCGTGAAGCGGGTGTATTACCCGTGGCTGGAGTCGCATCCGCAGTATGCGATTGCGAAGCGTCAGCAGACGTCGGGTGGCGCGGTGGTGTCGTTCGAGGTGAAGGGCGACACGCCGGAAGAGCAGCGTGCGAACGCGTGGAAGGTGATCGACGGGACGAAGATCTGTTCGATCACGGCGAACGTCGGCGATACGCGGACGACGATTACGCATCCGGCTACGACTACGCATTTGCGGGTGACGGCTGAGGCGCGGGCCGCAGCGGGGATTACCGAGGCGTTGTTGCGGTTGGCAATTGGGTTGGAGGATCCTGCGGATATTCGGGGGGATTTGGGGCGGGGTTTGTAAAGGTTCTGGTTTTGCTTTTTGGTTTTAGGGTCGTTGCTCTGGCTCATCGTGCGTGGCCTGTTTTTGCGCTGGTTTGGTCGGTCTTACGCTGGCGTGCGCGGCCTGTTTTCGCGTCGGTTTGCCTGGATCGTCCCTGTGCGGGACCGGGTGCGTTTTCCGGTTCGCATGGTGTTGGTTTGGTTGCTCTTGGCGTGGCGTGCGCGTCCTGTTTTCGCGGTGGTTTGCCTGGATCGTCCCTGTGCGGGACCGCACCTACTTTTCTTTGCTCGCGCAAAGAAAAGTAGGCAAAAGAAAGCGCGTTTACACCGACACTTCGTAGCGAGTGGCGTCCTTCCGGAACGGGTAGTGGTCCGCGCACGATTTGAGTTGTCGCACCGCCTGACTTGGTGGCGAGGCAGTCATTCGTTCCGGCTGTTCGCTCCGCGACAGCCGACGGGCACAGCCCCGTCTTTTTCTCTTGGCGCCATTCGCGCGCTGCACTCCGTCGGCCACAAAACCCACTTTCCTGGCATGCGCCGGTCTGGTTTCGCGCGCAAAATTCCAGGCCAGGCTTAACGTCGAAACCATCGTGAAGGTGGGTGAACTCCGTGGCGCAAACGGGGTGTTGAGTCGGGCGCGGGAACGGTCGTGAAAGCGGGCGAACGCCGCGGCGCAAACCCGGCTTCGGGCCGAACGCTGGAACCGTCGAAGATGCGGCCAAAGGGCGTGGCGCAAACGGGGTTTTGAAGTGGGCTACCGCCGCGCAGCGGGCGGGATGTGCGGGTGCGGACCACCGGGAAAAACGGACCGGCAACTCAAAACGTGCGCGGTCCACTACCCGAAAAATACTAGACGCCACTCGCTACGAAGCGCGAGGTAAACGCGCTTTCTTTTGCCTACTTTTCTTTGCGCGAGCAAAGAAAAGTAGGTGCGGTCCCGCACAGGGACGATCTTGGCAGACCACCGCGAAACCGGGACAACCAAGCAAAACCAGGCAAACCACCGCGAAACCGGGACAACCGAGCAAAACCAACCAAACCAGCGTAAAACCAAGCCAACGCAGGCAAAGCCAGAACAACCAAAAACAACTACTCCCCCCTCCATCCCCCAGGCGCCACCCCAAACCGCCTGGTAAAAGCATGATTAAACGCACTCTGATCCCCAAACCCAACCTCAAGCGCGACCTCGCTCAACGACAACTTCCGATCAGCAAGCAAAGTCACCGCCACATCGAGCCGAAGCCGCTGCAAATACCGGCCGGGAGTCTCACCGAATGCATCGTTGAATAACTGGTGAAAGCGCCGCATCCCGAAACCGCAATGCGCGGCGAGATCGGCGATTCGAAGCGGCTCGGACAGATGCGCCCGCATCCATCGGTCGATCCGCGCAAAATCGAGCCCGACGCCGTTCGTCGCAGCGCTCGAAGTCGATCGGTCATCGGCAAGAATAGCCGCGCACAAACGCGCTGCCGCATCCCAATGAAAGCGCCGCATGGCGCCTCCAGCAATTCCTGCAAATCCAGCGCTCGCAGTATCGCCACCCGCCCGCGCAGCAATGCGCTGAACCAGTTGCGTGACGGCCGGGTCCACACTCACCGCCCGCGCCCGATCGAACAGCCGCTCAGGCACCGCCACCGATGTCGCCGGCAAATCCAGCACCAGTTGCCGGTTGTCGCCCAACCCCGCGTAATCGTGCCGCGCGCCAGCCGGAATCAGCCACGCGGACCCTGCATCGATCTGCTGGCCAATTCCGTCCACGGTCATCACCATCGCACCGTCGAGACCCAGCACGACCTGATGGAAGTCGTGCACATCTGTCGCCTCGACGGCGCCGTAGCGACGCAAGGCAACACAGGGCGCCGTGACGGCGGGGTGATGATCGATGGTCATAAGACATTTGCACACGGGCCCGCCAATGCGATCCCGCGCGCGTCCGGACTTAAACGTCCAGCAGTTCCACTTCGAATACCAGTGTCGCGTTCGGCGGAATCACGCCACCCGCGCCGCGCACGCCGTAACCGAGTTGCGGCGGAATCGTCAGACGGCGCACGCCGCCCACTTTCATGCCCTGCACGCCTTCGTCCCAACCCTTGATGACCATGCCGCCGCCCAGCACGAAGGCGAACGGATCATTGCGGTCCTTGCTGGAATCGAACTTCTGGCCGTCGGTCAGCCAGCCGGTGTAGTGGACGCTCACCGTCTTGCCCGCTTGCGCTTCAGCGCCGGTGCCTTCGGTCAGCTCTTCGTATTTGAGGCCGGATTCGGTCGTCACAGTCGTCATGGTTTCTCCCTCGTTAAATCTTCGAAACCGTCATTGTAGGCGCGTTGCGTGACGATCGCCCAGCGCGCGCAGCCCATCGGCAGGCGTGCGGTTTGCTGGTGTTTGCGCACGGCCGGATCGCCTGGCCGCGCGTACCCCGCCGTGCCTATAATGGGGGCCTGTGTCACATTCCGCATCCAACTTGATGGCTTTGCCTGTGAGGGCCCCGATTGTGACAACGTCTTCCCCCGGTAACGGCAACGCCGCCGACGCGGCCAGCGCAACCGGCAACGCGCCGGCCCATGCCGGTTCCCCTGTCTCCGAACGCACCGCGCATCTGCGCGCCGAAACCGCGCTGTTCATGCGCGATCACGTGCTGTCCCTCGTCTCGCACGATCTGCGCGGTCCGTTGAATGCAATCCATAGCTGGGCTTACGTCCTCGAACGCAAGCTCGACGCGAACGATCCCACCGCGCAACGCGCGGTCGGCGGCATCCGCAGCGGCGTGGAACAGCAGGTCAAGCTGCTCGAAACCATCGTCGATTCGACGCGCGCGGAAACCAGGACGCTGGCGCTGACGCGCGCGCCGTTCTCGCTGCATCCTCTGCTCGACGAAACACTGGGCGAAGTGCGCGCCGCGCTGGCGGTCGCGCGCAATGTCGAGGTCTCGTTCGACTCGCAACTGTCCACGCAACAGATGAACGGCGACGGCGAGCGTATCGCCGCAGCGGTCTGGCTGATGCTCACGTTCGCGGTCGAAGCCAGCGCGCGCAACACGGCCGTGACGCTCAGTTCGCGTGCCGATGCCTCGATGTGGCACACGGTCGTCACGCTCCACGCCGCCACCGCCGCGCTCGACGATCCCACTGTGCCGCATCTGCTCGAAGCATTCGCCCGCAAACAGGCCGGAGAGCCCCGTGAAGCCGGTCGCATCTCGTGGGTGCTCGCTATGTGCAAGCGCGTTGCCGAGGCGCATGGCGGTACCTTCGAGCAAGCCGAAATGCGTGACAACGAGCCGATGACGCTGACGTTGCATGTGCCTCTCGCGGGAGCCTGACGCGGCATCGTCCGTCGCACAGGTTCGCCTTTCGTCCAGCTTGCGCCGTCTATACTGACAACTTTTCGTTGCCGGAGCCCTCTGCTTTGACCCAGGTTGTCGCCCTCATCGGTGCGCTGTTGCTTGTCGCGCTCAATGGTTTTTTCGTCGCCGCGGAATTCGGCCTGGTCAAGCTTCGGCAGACCCGCGTGCAGAGTCTCGCGACGCAGCACGGTCTGCGCGGGCGTCTGCTCGCCAGGGTGCATGGCCGCCTCGACGCCTATCTGTCCGCGTGCCAGCTCGGTATTACGCTGGCGTCGCTGGGGCTTGGCTGGATCGGCGAGCCCGCGTTCGCCGCGTTGCTGACGCCGCTGTTTGCGCTGGCCGGCATCGAGTCGGAGCACGTGATCCACGCGGTTTCGCTGTTCTTCGCGTTTTCGTGTATCTCGTTCCTGCATATCGTGGTGGGCGAACTCGCGCCCAAGTCGCTCGCCATCCGCGAATCCGAAAAGGTGTCGCTGTGGGCCGCGATGCCGCTCTACGGTTTTTACTGGGCCATGTATCCGGCCATCTGGGTGCTCAACAGCAGCGCGAACGCGGTGTTGCGGCTCGCCGGTCTGTCCTCGGAGCACGGCGGCGACACCCATTACTCGACTGACGAACTGAAGCTGATCCTGCGCGGACGCCGCGCGAACGTCGCGAGCGAACTCGGCGGCGCCGGCGACGGCGCGTATAGCCAAGACGAGTGGAACACGATCGCGCATTCGCTCGATTTTTCGCGCATGACCGTGTCCGACCTGATGCGCCCGGCCCACGAAATGATCGGCCTGCGCCGCGACCTGCCGTTGCGCGACAACATGCAGGTGGTCGCGCGTCATCGCTTCAGCCGCTATCCGTTGTTCGAGGACGAATCGGGCGAGCGCGTCGCGGGAATGATCCACCTGAAAGATCTGCTGCTGGCGCGTCAGGCGGGCAGCACGCTCGACGACCTGTCCGAGTACGCGCGGCCCGTGCAATACGTGAAGCCGAACATGCCCGCGCTCGAACTGTTCCGCCGTTTCCGCAAGGGCGCGCCGCATCTGGCGCTGGTCGGCGACAAACACGCCGCGCCGATCGGTTTTCTGACGCTCGACAATCTGCTCGGCGCGCTGGTCGGCCAGATTCACGACGAGTTCCGTCAGGGCGACGCCGACTGGACGCGAATGGACGACGGCACGCTGATGGGCAAGGGTAGCTTGCCGGTGGTGTCGCTGGAACGCGCACTCGGTATCGACATCGACGAAGGGCGCGCGGAATCGGTCGGCGGTCTTGTGATCCAGGCGCTGAACGACCTGCCGTCCGAAGGCCAGCGCATCGTGTTCGACCGTTTCGACGTGGTCGTTAAGAAAATGAAGGGGCCGCGCATCGTGCTGGTGCGCGTCTACCCGAAAGAGTTCGAAGACGAGGGCGGTTGATCCCGCCCGTCAATCGCGCGGCATCCCTTCCTCGACCAGCAGCGCGATTGGCATCGTCTTCAGCGTATCGCGCAGATACAGCCGCGCATCGCCATCCACCTTCCGCTCGGCGGGACTCAACCAGTCGAACAGCGCGCGCGACTTCAACTCGTCCGGAAGCTCGATCGCCGTATCGCCCCAACGGTCCGGATCGACGTGCGGCACGCCGGACGCATCGCCCATCAAGCCCGCCGCCAGCCGCGTCGCCACGACCACCGCCCACGTACCCGATTGCCGCCGCGCGAACGCGATCACGCTCGACGCGTGTTCGCCATGTACGGTCAGCGGCACATACACGCCTTCGCACAGCAGTCTCGGCAGATGCGCGCGCAACGCCAGCACGCGTTGCACGACCGCCATCTTCACGCGGCCGCTGTGCCACTCCGGCAAGAAGTCCGATGGCGGCGCTTCCGTGAGCCACGCGTTACGCTGCGCGAAGTCCACCGGCCGCCGGTTGTCGGGATCGACGAGGCTGAAGTCCCACAACTCAGTGCCCTGATATAAATCCGGCACGCCCGGCGACGACATCCGCAACAGCGTTTGCTGCAAGCTGTTGACGGCGCCGACCGGCGCGATCCGCTTCACGAAATCGCTCAGTTGCTGCAGGAAACCGTCGCGGCGCTGCGGCGCGAGAATGTCGAACAGGAACGCGCGGCACGCGTTCTCGTACGCTTCGTTCGGCGCGAACCAGCTGGTGTGCAGTTTCGCTTCGCGCAGCGCCTTCAACTGCCAGCCCGCGACGCGTTCGGCCAGCGCCTTGACACCGGCTTCGTCATCCGGCGACAAGGTCAGCGGCCAGCAACCGACCAGCGTCTGATACAGCATCGCTTCGTCGCCCGGATAAGGCGCGGCGTCGTGACCGACCGCCGCCGACGGATCGCTGTGCTTCGCCGCGCCCGCATCCGTCCCGCCCGCGGCTTCGCGCGACGTGCGCCGCAGCGGCGCATTCAACGCCGACCACGCCTTCAACGTCGCGCTCCAGTCGTGCGCAATCTCGCTGAGCACCGCGAGCCGCGCGCGTACGTCTTCCCCGCGCTTGTGATCGTGCGTCGCGGTGGCGAGCATCGCGTACGGAAAATGCCGCGCGCGATCGCGATTGGTCGCATGAAACCGCTCGACCGACAACGCAAACTCGCCCGGATCGGCACCGACTTCATTGCGCGACAAAAGCCGTCCATAGCGATAGCACGCGGTATCTTCGATCGCCTTCGCGGCGACTGGCGCGGTCAGTTGCGCGAACAGGGTTTGCGCGGTGCGTCGGGATGAACCGTTCTGATTCGTCGGCGAGCCGGGCGGCGCTTCTTCGACACCGCGTCCGCCGAGCCATTGCGCGACCCGTTCCAGCAACGCATGATCCGCGCGCGCCAACGCGCGCTTCGCGCCGTCGTAGGCCTGGTCGAAATAGACGTTGTCGGCATCGGTGCGCACACCGTTGACCGGATACACGCGATATACCGGAAAATGCACGACCAGTTCGGTCAGCACGCGTCGCAACGACGTGAAGGTCAGGTCGCGCGTGTTGAGAGAATCGCGTGCAATCCGATGCAGCGCACGGGTCGCGCGATCGAGTTCGGCGGCGAGGTTTTCGGCGAGGATCTTGCGACGCGCAATGGCTGCTTCGTCGGCGAACGACGCGCTGCGTCCGCTCAGTTCCGCCCACGTCGCGGCCAGCGGTTCGGCACCCGCCGGGTCGTGCAGCAACGCGCCGACATCGTTCATGAAATCGTAGCCGGTGGTGCCTTGCACCGACCAGTCGTCGCGCAGCGGCTCGCCGCGTCCGAGAATCTTCTCGACCACGATATACGGCTCGCTGCCGGCGCGCTGATCGTGCATCCGCGCGGTCAGCCGCTGACAGTATTCGCGCGGCTCGGCCAGGCCGTCCACGTGATCGACCCGTACGCCGTCAATCACATTCTCCATATACAGCCGGAAAATCAGCGCGTGCGCCGTGTCGAACACTTCGGGGCGTTCCATCTTGATGCCCGCCAGCGTCGAAATATCGAAGAAGCGGCGCCAGTTGACCTCGTCTGCGGCGGTGCGCCACCACGCGAGCCGATAGTGTTGCCGCTCGATCAGGCGGTGCAGCTTGTCGCGCGTTCCCGGCTCGGTGGACGCGTACGCGTCGAGCACTTTGTCGATCGACGTCTTGCCGTTTTTCGCGACGAAGTCGCGCAACGCGTCACGGGCGTCGGCGGCGCGCGGCTGATCGGCGGGCTGCGTCGTCAGGCCGACGAAGCGTTCGGCCAGCGCGGCGAGATCGGCATGTTCGGCGCTTTGCAGCAGCGTCGCGTAATCGGTCGGACAGACCGGGAACACGTGCGGCCCGTAACCGACGAAGAAGCGGCCTTCGTCCGCGTCGAACTGCAACGCGATGCGCCCGGCCGCGAGTTCGTCGCCGTACGGCGCGCCGAGAAACGGCGCGAGCACCTTGCCGCGCAGGGCAGGATCGGGCGAATGCCAGTCCACGTCGAAATGGCGCGCATAGGCGCTATGGCGTCCCCATTCGAGGATATCGCGCCACCATCCATTGCTCGATCCGCCGACGCCCATATGGTTCGGCACGATATCGACAATCAGACCCATGCCCGCGTCGTGCAGCGCGTCGGCCAATCGCCTGAGCGCCGGCTCGCCGCCGAGTTCCGGATTGACCCGGGTGTAATCGACCGTGTCGTAACCGTGGGTGGAACCCGGTTCAGCCGTCGTTATCGGCGACGCATAAAGATGGCTGATGCCGAGCGTGGCAAAGTAGTCGACGTGCTCGATCGCATCGTCGAACGTGAAGTCACGATGGAACTGGAGTCGTAACGTGGAGCGCGGGACGGTCATGGCGTGTCGGGCACCAGAGAGGTGATGGAGGTGGCACTGCGCGCGCGATCTACCGCGAGCAGCCTGTCGATGAAACTGTCGTCCGCAAACAGGTCGTCCACCGGCAACGACATGCGGCGCCGCCAGTTCGGGTGCTCGTCGATCGAACCGGGCAGATTCGGCTGATCTTCCAGCGCCAGCAGATCTTCGAGCGGGTAAGTCACCAGCGGGGTCGGCGTGGCGGCAACGAAAGCGAGCGCTTCATCGACCGGCGCGCTTTCGGGTTCCGCCAACGGCGGCGGCACGTCGTGCGCGGCGACGCCGGCTTGCTGAAACGCATACCACAGCGCCGCGCGATCAACCGCCCGTTCTTCCATCGCGACTTCGACCGCATCGCGGCCGTCGGCGCGCGCCATCGTCTGACCGATCCGGTTGCGCCACTCGATATCGTGGCCGCACCACCATCCGGCGACGGTCGGCAGATCGTGCGTCGTCGTCGTTCCGACCACGTCGCGATCCCATTGCGCGGGCGACTTGAAACCGCCGCCGTCCGCCTGCTCGCGCTGCTCGAACCACAGCACGCGAATGCCCGCGATGCCATGCTCGGAGAGCCGCTCGCGAAAGCCCGGCGGCACCGTGCCGAGATCCTCGCCGATCACGACCGCGCGATGCCGCCACGACTCCAGCGCGATCAGCCGCAGCATGTCTTCGAGCGGATAGCGCAGATACGCGCCGTCGCGCGCGCTTTCGCCTTCAGGCACGAGCCACAGCCGACGCAAGCCGAGAATGTGGTCGATCCGCACGCCGCCTGCATGCGCGAACGCGGCGCGCACCATGTCGATAAACGCGCTGAAGCCCTGATTGCGCATCGCGCGCGGCGAGAACGTGGTGAGTCCCCACGCCTGACCGGCCTGGTTGAAAAGATCGGGCGGCGCGCCGACCGACACGCCTTGCAGCATGTCGTCGCGATACGACCACGCGTGACTGCCCGCGCTGTCGCAACCCACGGCGAGATCGGCGATCAGACCGACCGCCATGCCGGTGTCGCGCGCCGCATGTTGCGCATGCGACAGCCCTTTCGCGGCGAGCCATTGCAGGAACAGATGAAACTCGACCTCGTGACGGTTTTCGTTGGCGAACGCTTCGACTTCCGGACTCCGTGGATCGCGCAACGCTTCGGGCCAGTTGCGCCAGAAGCCGTCGCCGCCTTGCGCGAGTTGCGCGGCCTGGATCGTTTCGAAGCGCGCGTGATCTTCGAGCGCGCGACCGCCGCGTGTGCAGAAGCCGTGGAATTCGAGTGCGCGCGGCAAATCCTGCGCGCGATCGTGCGCGCAGAAGCGCTCGAACAGCACGCGCAATACCTTCAGCTTCATCGTGACCGCGCGCGGCCAGTCGATCAGCGAGAGCGCTTCGAGTTGCGGCCATGCGTCGAGCGCACCCGCGTCGGTCATTGCGGACCGCGCGAGTTCGTCGCCGAAGACCGCGGCCGGGTCGATATGCGTGACGTTCAGCCATAAACGCGACGACGGCGAATACGGGCTGAATTGCTGCGGCCGCGCGCTGAACATCGCGTGGGTCGGGCTGATCGCAAGCGCGTGCGCGCCACGTTTGGCACTTTCCACGGCCAGATGCGCGAGCGCCGAGAAATCACCGATCCCGCCGTCGCCATTGCGGCGCAAGCCGTACAACTGCGCGGCGATGCCCCACATCGGCGGCGCAGGCCGGTCGCTGACGCCCAGCGATTGCCACGCGTCGGCGATCGTGTAGCTGCGCGACGGCGCGACCGCGAGCGTCACGCGCTGCTCGTTGATCACCAGCGTGTGATAACCCGGCTCGCTGATCGGCGACAGCAATGCCGTTTCGCCTTTAGGCGCGGTAAACCGGCCGTCGATAATCGAGCCGCTTTCGAGTTCGATCCGGTAGCGGCTGCCGGATTTGATCGCGGCGGGCGGCAATGCAATGCCGCGCTCGCATTCGGCGGTCATCAGCAGCGGCAGTTTCTTGCCGGACAGTTCGGCTTCGAGCGCGGCCGCGCTTTGCTTGATCTGCGCGGGGCTGCTGCATGGCAAGCCCATCCGTTCGAGCAGCACGGCGAGCGTGCTGTCGGGTACGCGCTGGATAGTGCGATGCGCGTTTTCCCATTCGACTTCGAACCCGGCTTGCAGCGCGAGCCGCGCGATTGCTTCGGAATGCTGGACGGGAGGTGTACTCACGCGCGCGTCTCCTGCTGGCTGGTCTTGCGTGTGTGGTGATCGTTCGCGTAGGTGCTGATGTCGCCCGTCAGCCACGCGACGAACGCGTTCGACGGCAACACCTGCGTGCCGATTGTGTCGCGCACGCGCGGCGGCGTTTCGAAGATCAGCTTGCCGTCGGGCACGTCGGGAAACGGCAGTGCATCGCCCGACAGATTCAGCGCCACCGACAGCGTTTCGCCGTCACCGAGCCGCCAGCGCGCGACCAGCGCATTCGCGTCGGTGC
Organism: Paraburkholderia sp.; assembly: GCF_028283785.1. Classification (GTDB taxonomy): domain Bacteria; phylum Pseudomonadota; class Gammaproteobacteria; order Burkholderiales; family Burkholderiaceae; genus Paraburkholderia. The sequence continues at coordinate 132,788 of NZ_JAPWKB010000014.1, forward strand.
CGGCGGCGGTTTGCAACACGGTTGCGCCGAGCGATTTCGCATGCGCGAGGCGCGGCGCGATCAGTTTCGCGCGCACGGCCAGCGCCGATTTGTAAAAGTGCATCCAGTCGAGCCGGTCGGCGGCGTCGGGGCCTTGCGTGGGTTCGGCGCGCGGCGACGACATCGCGAAAGTCTTTTCGTCGTTCGGATCGGGAATTTGCGCGCGACGCGACGCATCGTTGAACGCGGAGAACTTCGAGAATTCGCGACGACGTCCTTCGCGAACCGCATCGGCGAGCTGGCCGGTGTAATCGGTAAAGAACAGGAACGGCTGGTCGGAGCCGTATTCGTCGTCCATGAACATCATCGGAATTTGCGGCGACAGCAGCAGCAGGCCGGTCGCGGCGCGCAACGCATCGGGCGCGCACAGCGTGCGCAGCCTCTCTCCAAACGCGCGATTGCCGATCTGATCGTGATTCTGCAAAAACATCACGAATGACGACGGCGACACATGCGCGCTCGGTTCGCCGCGCGGCTTGCCGTCGTGAATCGGCGACGGCTCGCCCTGATACGCGAAGCCCTCGCTCAGCACGCGCGCGAGTTTGTGAATCGACTGGTCGGCGAACGCGTGATAGTAGCCTTCGTGCTCGCCGGTCAGCAGCACGTGCAGCGTGTTGTGCGCGTCGTCGTTCCATTGCGCGTCGAAATGCGTTTCGAGCAGATTGGCGGTGTTGCGCTCGTTTTCGAGCACCAGATGCACGTGACGGCCATGCTGGACCTTGGCGCGCACATGGTCGGACATCTCGCGCAGCCAGTGGTCGTTGTCGATCGCGTGGACGGCGTCGAAACGCAGTCCGTCGAAGCGATATTCGTTGAGCCAGTAGATCGCGTTGTCGACGAAATAGTCGCGCACTTCCGGGCGTTCGAAATCGATCGCCGGACCCCACGGCGTATGCGTGCCCGCCCGAAAAAACGACTCCGCGTATTCGTGCAGGTAATTGCCGTCGGGTCCGAAATGGTTATAGACCACGTCGAGAAACACGCTCAGCCCTTGGCCGTGCGCCGCGTCGATCAACGCCTTGAGTTCGTCCGGCCGGCCGTACGCGGAATCCGGTGCATACGGCAGAACGCCGTCGTAACCCCAGTTATGACGCCCGACGAAATCGTTCAGCGGCATCAGTTCGATGGCCGTCACGCCGAGTTCGGCGAGCGCGGGCAGACGCTGCTGTACGCCCGCATAGCCGCCGAGCGCGCCGACGTGTAATTCGTACAACACGGTCTCTTCCCACGGACGACCGTGCCATTGCGTGTGCTCCCAGCGATACGCGCGCGGATCGATCACTTCGCTCGGGCCGTGCACGTCTTGCGGCTGGAAGCGCGATGCCGGATCGGGCACCACCAGCTTGCCGTCGAGCTTGTAGCGGTACAGCGTACCCGCGCCGCCTTCGGCTTCGGCTTCGAACCAGCCGTTGCCGGTTGGCGTCATGGCTACGGCGCCGGCGGCGGGGCCGTTGTCGATCTCCACGGTCACGCTTTCACACGACGGCGCCCAGAACCGGTAGCGCGTGCGAGGCTGCGCGCCGGATGCGCCGAGCAGTTGCGCGCCGAACGGCAAGCAATGCGCATGATGGCGTGCGTGAGGATCAATCGGCGTGTCGGACATATTCACTACCCTGAAATGTATCGCTAGCGTGCGGATCGGGCGCGGCGCTCGACATACGGTTATCGGTACGGGTCACGTGCGTTGTCTGTCAGTCGTAAGGCTACCTTAGCTGGACGATCGGCGGGAGGCCGGTGTCGTGCAGCGGGACAGCCATTCATTCATCGACGGACTGAACGCATGCGCGACGCGCTATTCGGGCGCGTTCGACTCCGGTTTCGCCACCAGAATCACGAGGCCGTGCGCGCCTACCTCGACGTCGGATGCCGCCAGCTTGCCAGGCGGCGCGTCCGGCGCAACGGTATCGATCAGCACTCGCCATTCCTGAAACGGTGACGGAGGCGTAAAGCGCAACGCGCCGCCCGATGCGTTCAACATCAGCAGCAATACTTCGATGTTTCCGTCGATGCCGGTTCCCGCGCGTCGCAACGTAAACGCGCGGCCTTCCGGGTCCTGCCACGCTTCGATCGTCAGCGGCGTGCCGCGTTCGTCGAACCACGCGATGTCGGACACACCCGGCAACACCTTGCGGTCGCCGAACAGAAAGCGGTTCTCGTGCAGCAGCGGGTGCTGCTTGCGCAACGCGATCATCCGCGCGACGAAATCCGTCATCTGACGACCTTCTTCCGACTTCGCCTGAATCCAGTCCATCCACGAAATCTCGTTGTCCTGGCAATACGCGTTGTTGTTGCCGTTCTGGCTGCGGCCGAATTCGTCGCCGGCCAGCATCATCGGTGTGCCGAGCGCGACGAACAGCGTCGCAATCAGCGAACGCGCGACCTGGTTGCGGGTATCGACGATCGCGGGATCGTGCGTGTCGCCTTCGGCGCCCCAGTTCGCGCTGCAATTTTCGTTGTGACCGTCGTTGTTGTTTTCGCCGTTCACCTCGTTGTGCTTGTGCTCGTAGGCGACGAGGTCCGCGAGCGTAAAGCCGTCGTGCGACGTGACGAAATTCACCGACGCCCACGGCTTGCGGTGCCGGTGATTGAACAGATCGGCCGAGCCGGTCAGCCGCGCGGCCAGATCGGGACGCATGCCGGCGTCGCCGCGCCAGAAACGGCGCACGGTGTCGCGGAAACGATCGTTCCACTCGCCGAAACCGGGCGGGTGATTGCCGAGCTGATAGCCGCCCGGTCCTATATCCCACGGCTCCGAAATCAGTTTGCGCTGCGACAGCACAGGGTCCTGGCGCAACGCATCGAAGAAACCCGAGCCCTGGTCGAAACCGGTGTATTCGCGTCCCAGGGTCACGCCGAGATCGAAACGAAAGCCGTCGATATTGAACGCCGTCGCCCAATAGCGCAGCGAATCCATCACCATTTGCAACACGCGCGGATGCGGCAGATTCAGTGTATTCCCGCACCCGGTGTCGTTGATATGGTGACGCGGATCGCCCGGCACCAACCGGTAATAGCTCGCGTTGTCGAGGCCGCGCCATGAAATCGTCGGTCCGAGTTGATCGGCCTCGCACGTGTGGTTGTAGACCACGTCGAGGATCACTTCAATGCCGGCTGCATGCAGTTGCCGTACGGCAATCCGCATTTCGTCGAGCCGGTGGGTATGCAGATACGACGGTTCCGGCGCGAAAAACGACGCGGTGTTGTAACCCCAGTAGTTGCGCAGACCGCGTTCGACGAGAAAACGGTCGTTCAGAAACGCGTGGATAGGCAGCAGTTCGACGGCGGTGACGCCGAGTTTCAGCAGATGCTCGATAAACGCCGGCGATGCCAGCGCCGAAAACGAACCGCGTTCGTGCGGACGCAGATCGCTGCGCAGCATCGACGCGCCGCGCACGTGCGTCTCGTAGATGACCGTGTCGTTCCACGGTACGTTCGGACGCGTGTCGTGGGTCAGATCGAAGACTTCGTCGATGACGACGCACTTCGGCATGGCCGGCGCCGAATCGCGCCGGTCGATCGACAGATCCAGCCGGTTCGAATGTCCGCGATAGCCGAACAGCGCATCCGACCAGCGAAACTGGCCGACGAGTTTGTGCGCGTACGGATCGAGCAGCAGTTTGTGCGGATTGAAACGGTGGCCGTGTTGCGGCTGATAGGGGCCGTGCGCACGGAATCCGTAGACGGTGCCGGGATGCGCGTTGGGCAGATAGCCGTGCCAGACTTCGTCGGTGCATTCGGGCAGCGCGAAGCGCTCGACCTCCTTGCGGCCGGTGGGCTCGAACAGGCACAGCTCGATCTTGTCGGCGTGCGCCGAGAACACGGCGAAATTCACACCGAGGCCGTCCCAACTGGCGCCCAGCGGATACGGCGAACCCGGCAACAGGCGATCGGGTAATCCTTGCGTCATGATTTCCGGCCCCTTGTTCTGATTGGTGGTGAGCGGAAGCGATGGCTGGCGTGGCAGTCGATGCTAGGGGCAGTGTAGTACCAAGTCGGGGCAGTTGATAAGGACGGTGACACGGCGTGTCCGGCGACGCGAGACGGGCCGACGCGCGGCCCGTCTCCGGCTCGTTGCCGACTCGTCCGTCAACGGATGCGAACCCGCCCGGTGCATCAACCGGCGCAGCACCGGTCCCGTCAATCGGCCCGCAACACGATGGTCGCAAGCGGCGGCAGGATCAGCGACGCCGAGAACGGCTTGCCGTGACTGGCGATCTCTTCCGTGTAGACGAGCCCGCCGTTGCCGACGTTCGATCCGCCGTACATGCCCGCATCCGAATTGAACACCTCGTGCCAGCGACCTGGGCGCGGCAGGCCGAGCCGGTAACCGTGGCGCGGCACCGGCGTCAGGTTGCAGACCACCACGACCTCGCGGCCGCTGCCGTCGGTGCGACGCCACGCGAACACGCTGTTGCCGCTGTCGTCGCCGATCAGCCATTCGAACCCGCCCGGCTCGCTGTCGAGTGCATGCAATGCGGGCTCCTGCACGTACAACGCATTCAGGTCGCGCACGACCTTTTGCACGCCGTGATGGAGCTCGTCGTCGAGCAGATGCCAATGCGGCGACGTGTCGTGATCGAACTCCGCCATCTGGCCGAACTCGCCGCCCATGAACAGCAGTTTCTTGCCCGGATGCGTCCACATAAAGGCGAAGTACGCACGCAGGTTCGCGAAACGCTGCCAGCGGTCGCCGGGCATCTTGCCGAGCAGCGAGCCTTTGCCGTGCACCACTTCGTCATGCGAAAGCGGCAGGACGAAGCGCTCCGAATACGCGTAGACCATCCCGAACGTCATGTTGTGATGGTGATACTGACGGTAGACCGGGTCTTCCTCCATGTAATGCAGCGTGTCGTGCATCCACCCCATGTTCCACTTGAAATCGAAACCGAGGCCGCCGTCTTCGAGCTTCGCGGTGACGCCCGGCCATGCCGTCGATTCTTCCGCGATGGTGATCGCGCCCGGCGCGCCCGGCACATAACGGACTTCGTGATTCAGACGTTTGAGGAACGCGATCGATTCCAGATTTTCGCGTCCGCCATAGATGTTCGGCACCCATTCGCCGGCGGCGCGCGAGTAGTCCCGGTACAGCATCGACGCAACCGCATCGACCCGCAAGCCATCGACGTGGAAGCGCTTCAGCCACGCCAGCCCCGACGCGATCAGGAACGCGCTCACCTCGTTGCGGCCGAGGTTGTAGATCATCGTGTTCCAGTCCTGGTGATAGCCTTCGCGCGGGTCCGCGTGCTCGTACAGCGGCGTGCCGTCGAACTCCACGAGGCCGTGCGCGTCGTTCGGGAAATGGGCGGGCACCCAGTCCAGGATCACGCCGATGCCTTCCTCGTGCGCGCGGTTCACGAACATCGCAAACTGCTCAGGCGTGCCGAAACGGGCCGACGGCGCAAACTGTCCCAACGGCTGATAACCCCACGAGCCGCCGAACGGATGCTCGGCAACTGGCATGAACTCGACGTGCGTGAAGCCCATGCCCTTGACGTACGGCAGCAGCCGGTCGGCCAGTTCGGCCCAGTCGAGCCCGCGATTGCCTTCCTCCAGCACCCGCAGCCAGGATTCGGCATGAACTTCGTAGATCGAAATCGGCGCGTTCGCGGTCTGCTTTGCACCGCGCGCGGCAATCCACGCCGCGTCGGTCCACGCGAAGTTCTCGACGTCGTCCACATGCGCGACCACCGAACCCGTGGCCGGCGGCTTCTCCGTCTGCATCGCGCATGGATCGGCCTTGAGCGGCAACGGATGGCCGTCGCGCGACAGCATTTCGTACTTGTACCGCGCGCCCGCGCCGACGCGCGGCACGAACAGTTCCCAGACGCCCGCCCGATGCCGTAGCCGCATCGGATGACGGCGACCGTCCCACGCATTGAAGTCGCCGACTACCGAGACCCGCTTCGCGTTCGGCGCCCAGACCGCGAAACGCACGCCCGGCACGCCGTCCACCGTGATGGGACGCGAGCCGAGACATTCGAGCACCGCGTAAGGATCGCCGTTGGCCAGCCGTCCCAGCGGTTCGTCGCCGAGCACCGGTCCGAACGAATAGGTATCTTCGATTTCCTGAACCGGTCCATGCCAGTCGATCTTCAGCCGGTACGGTTTCGCCGCGCTGACCGACCCGGCGAACAGCCCGCCCGGATGCACCTGATGCAGTTCGCCGAGCGTCGCGCCGTCGTCGCGCGCAATCACCGACACGCGCGCCGCGTTCGGCAGCACCACGCGCACGATCGGGCCGTAATCGGAATCGTGCATGCCGAGATGCGAGAACGGATCGTGGTGACGCGCCGACACCAGCGCGTCGATATCCAGCGGATTCAGGCCGATGCCTGGGTCATGCTCACTCATAATCGCCCTCGGCCGGAGTGGAAGGAGAGGCGCCGCCGGACGGCGAAGCCTGATCGTGCGTGGCGCCGTGGACGCTGCCATGCGGTGCGCCCGTGTCGCCCAGCAAACGGCTTGCGATGGCGGCGAGGCCGCGTACCGGCAGGCTAAGCCATGTCGGACGATTGGCCGCTTCGTATCGCACTTCGTATGCTGCTTTCTCGATCAGGAACAGATCGAGCAACGACTGTTCCGCTGCGGGTGCGACGAGCGGTTGCGACGCGCTCTGGACTGCCGCGCGGTACTGTTCGATGAACGATTCCGTTGCGTAGGTGCGGAACCGGTCGAACAGCGCGCGCTTGCGGTCGGCGGTTTGCTGCGGCGCGTTTTCCGTGGTGGATTGCGCGGCGGCGCTCGCATACGACAACGATCGCAACAGCCCGGCAACGTCGCGCAACGGACTCGACTTCTCGCGACGTTCTTCGAGCGAGCGCGCCGGTTCGCCTTCGAAGTCGATCAGGAACGCGTCGCCCTGCGCGACCAGCACCTGACCCAGATGGAAGTCGCCGTGAATCCGCGTACGCAACGCGCCGGAGTCTGTCGATACCAGTTTCGACACCGCTTCGGTCAACGCATCGCGACGGTCGAGCAAACTCTGCGCGAGCCCGCGCGTGTCTTCGCTCAGCTGGTCGAGACGCGGGCCGAGCAGATCGAGCGCATTGGCGAGCATGGATTGCGTCCCGTCGATCCACGCCTGCACCTGCTCCGGCTTTGCCGGTTCCGGTGCGAAGGCTGCGTCGTCGGTAGGCGCGGCCAGCGCGACGTGCAATTCGCCGAGCCGCTGCCCGATGATGCCCGCCATCGCCTTGTAACCCTCGATCGCTTCGGTCTCGCTGGCGCGATCCGGCGATTTGTCCTGCGCGTCGACGGCAATGGCGAGTTCGTCCACCGAGCGGCGCAGATAGTCGAGCGCCCAGTTCCACGCGTCGCCCTGGTTGTCGATAAAGCCTTGCAGGATGCACAGCGTGTGCGGCACGCCCGCCGGGTCGATCCGCACCACTTCACCATACAGCGGCGCCGTATTCTTGTAACCGATCTTCGTCAGATGGCGACTGATTTCCGCTTCCGGATGAATGCCGCTGACGAGACGGCGCACCAGTTTCAGCACGGCCGCATCCGCGATGATCAGCGAGCTGTTGCTCTGTTCGGCCGCGAGCCAGCGAATATCCGGACGCTCGCCGAGTTCGCCGAGTTCGCTGAAACGCTCGGTCGGGACAAAGTGAATCTCGCTCTTCTGGAACGTCGGCACGACGGCCTTCTCGCGCATCTTGCGCAACACGCCATGCGCGAACAGCGGCAACGCGAACGCGTCCGTCAGATAGCCGACGGTGCGGCCACGGCGAATCCGCGCCATCGCGAGCTGCACGTAGAGCGGCGTGGTGGTTTCGTCGCCCCACGACAGCGCGATCGGCACCACGTAGCGTTCGGTGTGATCGCCGACGTCGGCTTCGATTTCGGTGAACGCGAAGCCGCCGTTCGGGATCGTCGTCAGCGCGGCGAGGCGCACCGCGTGCATCTTCTGATCCTTCGACGCAAACCAGCGCCGACGGCTCAGCCACGACGGCAGCACTTCGGATTCGAGCAGCCGGACGTTTTCCGGCGTCGGGCCGACCTGACCTTCGCGAATCACGATGGTCACGAATTCCGGCAACGGTTCCGAATGTGCCTGACTCCATGTCGGCCGCTGGCCGCCTTCGCAAAGCAGGAACCACAGGAAGCCATACGGCGGGAACGTCAGCAGATAGGTCAGCTGGCCGATCGCCGGGAATACGGAGTCGGCGGTCATTTCGATCGGCACCGCGCCCGCGAATTCGGACAGATCGAGTTCGACCGCCTGCGGCGCGCGCGACAGATTCGCGACACACAGGATCGGCGGCTCGCCGGGCATTTCGCGCAGATACGCGAGAATCTTGCGATTCGCCGGCTTCAGGAAGCGGATCGTGCCGCGCCCGAAGGTCTGCTTCGCGCGACGCGTCGCGAGCATCCGGCGCGTCCAGTTCAGCAGCGAGTGGGGGTCGCGGCTCTGTGCCTCGACATTCACGGCGTCGAAGCCGTACAGCGAGCCCATCACCGGCGGCAGCACCAGCTGTTCCGGATCGGCGCGCGAGAAACCGCCGTTGCGGTCGGACGACCATTGCATCGGTGTGCGCACGCCGTCGCGGTCGCCGAGGTGAATGTTGTCGCCCATTCCGAGTTCGTCGCCGTAGTAGATGACCGGCGTGCCGGGCATCGACAGCAACAACGAATTGATCAGTTCGATACGGCGCCGGTCACGCTCCATCAGCGGCGCGAGACGGCGGCGAATACCGAGGTTCAGCCGCGCACGACGGTCGCTCGCATAGGTGTTCCACAGATAATCGCGCTCGGAGTCGGTGACCATTTCGAGCGTCAGTTCGTCGTGATTGCGCAGGAAAATCGCCCATTGATTGGTCTCGGCGAGGTCCGGCGTCTGACGCATGATGTCGGTGATCGGAAAGCGGTCTTCGCTCGCGATCGACATGTAAATGCGCGGCATCAGCGGGAAGTGGAACGCCATATGGCATTCGTCTTCGTCGCCGAAGTATTCCTTCACGTCTTCCGGCCACTGGTTCGCTTCGGCAAGCAGCATCCGGTTCGGATATTCGGCGTCGATGGTCGCGCGAATCTTCTTCAGCACCGCGTGCGTTTCCGGCAGATTCTCGTTGTTGGTGCCTTCGCGTTCGACCAGATACGGCACCGCGTCCAGCCGCAGCCCGTCGATACCCATATCGAGCCAGAACCGCATCACCTGCAACACTTCCTTCAGCACGGCCGGATTGTCGAAGTTCAGATCCGGCTGATGCGAATAGAAGCGGTGCCAGTAATACGCGCCCGCGACGGGATCGTGCGTCCAGTTCGACGGTTCGGAGTCGATAAAGATGATCCGCGTGCCGGTGTACTTCTGATCGGTGTCGGACCACACGTAGTAATTGCGATGATTCGAGCCCGGTTTCGCGCGACGTGCGCGCTGAAACCACGGATGTTGATCCGACGTGTGGTTGATCACCAGTTCGGTAATCACGCGAATGCCGCGCGCGTGCGCTTCCTGGATGAAGCGCTTGACGTCGGCAAGCTGGCCGTAATCCGGATGGACGCTGCGGTAATCGGCGATGTCGTATCCGTCGTCGCGACGCGGCGACGGGTAGAACGGCAGCAGCCAGATCGCGTTGACGCCCAGTTCGGCGATGTAGTCGAGCTTCGCGATCAAGCCTGGAAAATCGCCGACGCCGTCGTTGTTGCCGTCGAAAAACGACTTGATGTGCACCTGATAGATGATCGCGTCCTTGTACCACAGCGGATCGTCGCTCAGCATCGACGGTCGGCCGCGCCGCGACGCGTGGGCCTTGCCGGTTGCATGGTCGCGCTCGTCGGCGCTGTGGTCCTGCGTGGTCGTGTCGGCTGTGTCGTCACGTTTCATCGCGCACCTTCGGTATGGGTTGGGTCGCCGTCATGGGTCGACGCTTCGGGATCGGGCGGATCGGCGGGCAGTCCGCCGAGCGGCGCAATCCGCCAGATCGCGAACGGCATCGCGCCGGGGTTCAGACGGATGTGCTGCCAGCGGCCATGCCATTCGAATCGCGCGCCGGTCATCTGATCCGTCACTTCGAGTGCCGCCTGATCGTGCAAATGCCAATGCTGGAACGTCGCCCACGACAACTCGACATCCGCGCCCTGTTCGTTGAACGGATCGAGATTGATCGCGACGACGATCACGTTGTCGCGTGCGGGCGTGGCCTTTTCGAAGAACAGGATGTTCTCGTTATGCGCGGGCAAAAAGGTCACGCCGAGATGCGAGTGCAACGCCGGATTCGCACGCCGGATCCGGTTCAGCGCGGTAATTTCCCCGACGATATTGCCCGGCCGGTTCCAGTCCCACGCACGCAATTGATACTTTTCGGAATCGAGGTATTCCTCGCTGTTCGGCAACGCGGCGGCTTCGCACAATTCGAAGCCGCTATACACGCCCCACAAGCCCGACAAGGTCGCGGCCAGCGCGGAGCGAATCAGGAAACCCGGCCGTCCTTGCGCCTGAAGATGGCGCGGATTGATGTCCGGCGTGTTGACGAAGAAGTTCGGCCGGAAGATGTCCTTGACGAAGGTCTGAGTCAGTTCGGTCAGATAGTCGACGAAGTCGCGTTTCGATTCGCGCCACGTGAAGTACGTGTACGACTGCGAATAGCCGACCTTCGCCAGACGGTACATCAGGCGGGGCCGCGTGAACGCTTCCGACAGAAAGATCGTGCCGGGATGGCGCGCACGCACGTCGGCAATCATCCATTCCCAGAACGGCAGCGGCTTCGTGTGCGGATTGTCGACGCGGAAAATATTCACGCCCGCGTCGATCCAGAACAGGATCACGTCGCGCAGCGCGAGCCACAGATCGGGCTTCGCGTCGTGCGCATAAAAATCAGGATTCACGATGTCCTGATATTTCTTCGGCGGGTTTTCCGCGTAACGCAACGTGCCGTCGGGACGCCACGCGAACCACGTCGGATGTTCCTTCAGCCACGGGTGATCGGGCGAGCATTGAATCGCGAAGTCGAGCGCGATTTCGAGGCCGTGCGCGTGCGCGGCGGCGAGCATCGTCTTGAAGTCGTCGAGCGTGCCGAGTTCCGGATGGGTCGCGGTATGGCCGCCTTCCTTGCCGCCGATCGCATACGGACTGCCGACGTCGCCGGGCAACGCGGTCAGCGTGTTGTTGCGGCCCTTACGGTTCGCCACGCCGATCGGGTGGATCGGCGGGAAATACAGCACGTCGAAACCCATCTCGCAAATGCGCGGCATCTTCGTCGTGACGTCGGCGAACGTGCCGTGCCGCGATTCGTCGTCGCTCATCGAACGCGGAAAGATTTCGTACCAGCTGGCAAAGCCCGCCGCGGCGCGTTCCGCATCGACGCGATAGACCATCGGATCGCGGCCGAGGAACGGCCGGTGACGCGCGGCGGCCATCGCCTTCGCGGTGGTCGGCGCGAGCACCAGTGCGAGCTTCGTCGCCGGATCGGCCTTGGCGAACACCTTGACGATATGTTCGAGCGGATCCGTCACCGCACCTTCTACCGTTTCCACTTCGGCCAGCACCAGCGCGAACAGATGCGCAGCTTCGTCGAGTTCGAGTTCGACCGTTTGTCCGGCCTTCAGCTTCTTCTGCATATGCTCGACCAGCGACGCGAAATCGTCGCGCCATGCGGTCACCGTGAATTCGTGACGGCCGAGCCGTTCGAGCGGAATGTACGCATGCCACATATCGGTGCCGGCGGGCTGCATCGGCGCCATCGGCGCTTCGTGCCACGCGGTTTCGTCGGCGGCGCGCCAGATTACGGCGGCGGCGATCTTGTCGTGGCCTTCCGCGAAGATCGCGGCCGTCACTTCCATCCGCTCGCCGACGATCCGCTTGACCGGAAACTGCCCGTGATCCACCGAAGGCATCACGCTTTCGATCGCCACGCGCGGCGCGGCGATCGCGTCCTGCACGGTGCGTTTGCCGGAGCGCTTGCTGTTCGATTTGTCGATCGGCGGTGCCAGACAGACCGGGGTGCCGGGCACGGCCTTGAACAGGCGCACGCCGCCGGCCGGCAAGGTGAACGGGCTCAGCGCGGCGGGCGCGGCGTTCGATGGCGAATCGAGCGGCACGAAGCGCGTGAATTCGCCGGGCACGCCGCTCAGGAAACGTGCCGGATCGACGCGCAACGGCAGGCCCAGTTCAGGATTCACGACGATCAGCACGGCGTGCTGCGCGTCGCGCAGATCGGCGCGATCGCCGCGCAGCAAGACCGCGACCGGCGAGCCGGGGCCGCTGAGCGCCAGCAGTTCGCCGTTCGCGTGCAGTGTGGGGGTGTCGCGCATCACCTGGTTGGCGTGCTTGACCAGCGCGGTCAGATCGAGTTGCGGCTGTGCGCAGGCGGCGTCGAAGCGGGCGGCGTCGGCATGCGCGTAGCTGATCGGTTCGGTGACGCCGTACTCGAAGCCCATCGGCATCATCCAGCCGCTGCCGGTCGATGCGGCCGTGAACAGCGCGCGTCGATAGGTGCGCTCGACGATCGACGCGTCGTGCACGTCGCCGACGTCGGCGGCGAGCCGCGAGCCGTAAGGCGCTTCCGGAAACCCGATGGGCGGCGCGATCCGCGCGAGCGCTTCGTGTTCCTCGGTCATCCAGCTCGACCGGAAATCCCACCAGCGCACCGATGAAAACACGCTGTCGAAGCCCGCGCCTTCGAGCGCGTGCAGATCCTGGCGAGCGAGTCCCGGCGTGGCCGCGAGCAGGCGCACCTGCGGATGACGCTCGCGCAGCGCGTCGCCGATCCGGCGCCACACCGGCGCCGGCACCCGATGCGGCGAGTCGAACCGGAAGCCGCCGACGCCCGCCGCCACCAGCGCGAGCAGCTTTTGCGTCCACCAGTCGGTCAGCGCGGCCGCGCCATCGCCGTCGAAGTTCGCGTAAGCGACGTTGTCCTCGCGATGCACATGGCGCGGATCGAGGCGGGCTTCTTCGGATTCGAACGGATGGAACCAGTGAGGATGCGCGGAAAAGAGCGGCCCGTCGGCGGCCATGCGATCCAGCGTGATATCGAGCAGGACCGTCAGCCCGAGCTTGCCGGCCGCCGCCGAGACGCTACGCACGGCATCGAGCGTGGGTTGCGACGTGGCGAGCGCCGGGTGCAGGGTGTCGTGACTGGCAACCACCTGGGTGTGACCGGCGCGTCCGGGTTCGAACAGCCCGCCGATCAACAGATGGTCGAAGCCCAGATCCGCCGCGTGCGTCAGACGCGCAGGCCACGCGTCGAGCGCGCCTGCCAGCGGAGCATGGAGAAAGTAAATGCGCGGCGCATACCCATGTTGTTCCATCGGTCTTTTCCAGAGTGGTCCTGCTGCGTGAGGGATGCAACGGATGCGATCAGCACGCTCTAAGGCTTCCAGAGCCGGATGCGCGCGATGCGTGCAGCACAGGGCGCGTATAGGTCAATGTAGTGCATGGTCCCGCATACTGCCGGGCGTTAGCGAACGTTGCCACGCGCAGGCTTCGTTCGCGCGGCGATCGTCCGGGCGACGTGGGTTGCAGCAGCAAGGGCTGTGCCAAGCGGGAGCGCTCGCGGGCGGCGCGAGCGCGGATCGGCGGATGCGTCCGCGCGTGCAAAGGCAGCGCGCGACGGCAGACGCGCCGCGAGGCCGGAAGTGGGCGGCGGCGCGCACGGCGCGGGTGACGCGCGCGCCGTGTAAAAACCGGATGCGGGCGTCGCGCCTTTTACATGGACGGGCGCGGGCGGCGAGGGTGGCGTGGCAGCGGGCGTCGCGCGGTCACGAGCCGACCAGCCCGGCGGCGATGTTCACGCACAGGCCGAGCACGGCAAGGTTGAAGTAGAACGAGAGGATCGATTGCGCGAGCGTCGCGCGACGGATCGCGCGGGAGCGCAGCACGACGTCGGAAGTCTGCGACGCGACGGCGATCGTGAACGAGAAATACAGGAAGTCCCAGTAGTCGGGACGCAGATCGCGATCGGGAAACAGCAGCGCGGTCTGTTGCTCGTCCGAGTAGTAGAGCCGTGCGTAGTGAAGCGTGAAGATGGTCGGGATCAGAAACCATGCGCCGATCAGCGTGAGGCCGGTCAGCAGATAGTGCAGCGCGCTCGATCCCGACGCCGCGCCCGCGCTTTTCGCCGACGCCAGTTCCAGCACGATCGCGGCGATGCTCGCGACGGTCGCGGTGCAGATCATCGCGAGCACGACGCCCGCGTTTTCATCGTCGCGCAACGCGAACTCGCGGACGCGGTCTTCATGCGCGGCCGCCATATGCGTCCAGATCAGCGCGAGATACGCCCACACGGCGACATCCCACGCGAACAGCACGCGGACCGTCAAGGTGCCTTGGACCGGCACGAACAGCGCGGCGACGATGCCGATACACAAGCCCAGCACGAGGCGGGGGCGATTACGAAGAACCTGCGGATAAAGATGACTGGGCATGGATCGAATGGGTCTGCAACATTGAACTGCATAATTGTCGAACGGACGTCCGGCAGCTATAGTCTGTCGCAACGGCCTTGCGCGCGGCTTTCAACGCGTTGGCGGCGGGGCCGTTGTCACGCAGACATCATCGTAGATCGATCATCATCGCGCGTTGTGCGCCCGTGCCGGGATGTCACCGGCGCGCAACCGCATCATGAGACCGCTTGTCGGACCGGTAAAGCGGCAGCACACAGACCAGGTTGTTGGGGCAGAAGAACAGGGTGAACGGCGCATCGGCGCGCCGCGACATCGTGCCGTTTGAAACCAGTCAACATCTGTGGAGTCCCCATGACAGATGCGTACGAGAAAGATGCGCACGGCGACGTGACGCACCCGGTCTCGCGCAGGATGTGGTTGCGCAGCGCGTGCGCAACCGCGGTGGCATTGGCGATCGGTGGTCTGACCGGTGGCCTGGGCGGCGTCCCGCGCTGGCGGGCGGCGCTGACGTCGGGGTCGCTGTTCGGCGTGTCCGACGCGTTTGCGCAGACGCCTCCAGCCAGCGCTGCCGGTGCCGGCGCGGCGCCCGCCAACGGTGGCATCGATGCCTTTCTCGCGCTGTCGCAGCGGCTGACCGGTCGCACCGGTTTCGATGCGACGCTCGGCCGGCGCGTGTTCGACGCGCTCTCCCATTCCGATTCCCAGTTGCCTCAGCACGTGGCTGCGCTCAACGCGTGGCTTCAGACGCATGGCGGCGTGCCGTCCGACGCAGTCACGCCCGCGTTGCAGACCGAGCAGCCCGCGCTCGCCGGCAGCGTCGGCGCGATCATGCGCGCGTGGTATCTCGGCCTCGTCGGCGATTCGCCGCATGTGCAGGTGGTCGCCTACGAACGCGCGCTGATGTTCGACCCTGTAAAGGACGTGCTGACGGTGCCGTCGTATTGCCGCGACGTGCCGTTCTACTGGACGCAAAAGCCACCGGGCGCGGCGGCCTGACCGGCCCGCGAAACCGTCGCGGGTCGCATGCTCCGCTTTGCACCGCAGCAGTCAGAACAAGAGGGCAACAATGGCAGACTCGATTTCAGCCGACATCGTGGTCGTCGGCTCGGGCGTGGCGGGCGGTCTGGTCGCGCATCAGATGGCGCTCGCGGGCGCGTCGGTGATTCTGCTCGAAGCCGGGCCGCGCATTCCGCGCTGGCAGATCGTCGAGAACTTCCGCAACTCGCCGGCCAAGGCCGATTTCGCGACGCCGTATCCGTCGACACCGTATGCGCCGCATCCAGAATATTCGCCCGCGAACGGCTATCTGATCCAGAAGGGCTCGCATCCGTACAACTCGCAATACGTACGGCTGGTGGGCGGCACGACATGGCACTGGGCGGCCGCCGCGTGGCGTTTGCTGCCGTCGGATTTTCGCCTGAAGACGCGCTATGGCGTGGGTCGCGACTGGCCGTTTCCGTACGAGATTCTGGAGCCGTGGTATCAGGCCGCCGAAGTGCAACTCGGCGTGTCGGGTCCGGACCGTACGGTGGATCTCGGTTCGCCGCGCTCGGAGCCGTATCCGATGAGCGCGTTGCCGCTGTCGTACATGGACCAGCGTTTCGGCGACGTGCTGAACGCGAACGGCTTCAAGGTCGTGCCGGAGCCGGTCGCGCGCAACAGCCGTCCTTACGACGCGCGGCCGACCTGCTGCGGCAACAACAACTGCATGCCGATCTGTCCCATCGCGGCGATGTACAACGGCATCGTGCACGCGGAAAAAGCCGAGCAGGCGGGTGCGAAACTGATCGCGCAAGCGGTCGTGTACCGGATCGAGGCCGACAACAAAGGGCTGATCGTCGCGGTTCACTACAAAGACCCGAACGGCAACAGCACACGTGTGAGCGGCAAGCTGTTCGTGCTCGCGGCGAACGGGATCGAGACGCCGAAGCTGATGCTGATGTCGGCCGACGGCAAGTTCGCGAAGGGCATCGGCAACAGTTCGGACCAGGTCGGCCGTAACCTGATGGACCATCCGGGCACGGGCGTCACGTTCGTCGCGAACGAACCGCTGTGGCCCGGACGCGGACCGATGGAAATGACGTCGATCGTCAATTTTCGCGACGGCGCATTCCGCTCGGATTACGCGGCGAAGAAGCTGCATCTGTCGAACGGTGTGCCGACCATGAGCGTCACCGCCGATCTGCTGAAAAAAGGCGTCACCGGTGCCGAACTCGACCGGCAGATTCGCGACCGCGCCGCGCGCACGCTCAATATCAACAGTTTTCACGAGCATCTGGCGGAGCCGGACAACCGCATCGTGCCGTCGGCGGATCACAAGGATTCGCTCGGCATTCCGCAGCCTGAAATCACTTATTCGATCAACGATTACGTGAAGAAAAGCGCGGCCAATACGCGCGATCTGTACACGCAGATCGCGGCGCTGTTCGGCGGCATCGAGGTGTCGTTCGACGATACGTTCGCACCGAACAATCACATCATGGGCACCACCATCATGGGCAACGACGCGTCGAATTCCGTCGTCGATGCGGATTGCCGCACGCACGATCACCCCAATCTGTTCGTCGCGGGCAGCGGCCCGATGCCGACGGCGGCGTCGGTGAACTGCACGCTGACGATCGCCGCGCTGTCGCTCAAACTCGCCGACAAGCTGAAGCGTGAAATCTGACCCGCGCCCCGACGGAGAGCCTGCCATGACGAAGAAAACGTCTCGCGTGCGGTCGGCTGCGGCGGGTGCGCCGGCGCCTGAGCCGCGCGCCGACGGCACTGCCGGGGCTAAGTCCGGTGCAGCGACGGGCGCACGTCGCGCGTTCCTGCGCATCGCGTCGCTGGCGGCGGCGTTCTCGCTGTTCGCGCTGTACATGGCATGGTACGAAGCGCACGAAACGCAGATCCGTCGCAGCGACGAAATGCCGTTCGCCGAGGCGCACGCGGACAACGGCGTGCAACCTGGCCGGACCCCGGCGAGCGCGCCGGCCGTGTTCGCATCCGATCTCATCAGGCGCGGCGAATATCTGGCTCGCGCGGGCGATTGCATCGCGTGTCACACGGCGGACAAGGCACGACCGTTCGCGGGCGGCCTGCCGATCACGACGCCGTTCGGCACGATCTACACGCCCAACATCACGCCCGATCCGGAAACTGGCATCGGTCAATGGACCGAATCGGACTTTCTGCGTGCGATGCACGAAGGCGTCGGCAAGGCCGGCGAGCATCTGTATCCGGCGTTTCCGTACGCGGAATACACGAAGGTCACGAGCGCCGACGTGCTCGCGATCCGCGCGTATCTGAACACGCTGACGCCGATCCACTACACGCCGCCGCGTAACGAGATCTGAACTTCCCGTTCAACCAGCGCTGGCTGATGGTGTTCTGGAACCTGTTCAACTTCGACGAAGGCCGTTTCGTGCCCGATCCGAAACAGAGCGCCGAATGGAATCGCGGCGCGTATCTGGTCGAAGGGCTGGCGCATTGCGAGGAATGCCACACGCCGCGCAATTTCATGCAAGGGCTCAAGGGCGGCGACCGTTTCGCGGGCGCGACGCAAGCCGGTTGGCACGCGTTCAATATCACGCCGGACGAGCGGAGCGGCATCGGCGCGTGGAGCGGCGACGAACTGGAAGCGTATCTGTCGAGCGGCGTGGCGCCGGGCCGCGCGAATGCCGCCGGACCGATGGCGCAAGTCGTCGCGGACAGCACGCAGTATCTGGATCACGAGGATTTGCGGTCGATCGCGGTGTACATGCGCTCGGTGCCTGCTATCAGCGGCGGAGAACCGCGCGCCCGCGATCGATGGGGCCAACCCGCCGACGACGTGACCGCTTTGCGCGGCACCGCCGTCAACAGCGTGAGCGGCGCGCAACTGTTCGTCGCGAACTGCGCGGCGTGTCACGCGTGGAGCGGCCAGGGCGTCGGGGCGAGCGCGCCGGGTGCGTATCCGTCGCTGATCCACAACAGCGCGGTCGGCGCGCGCGACGCGAACAATCTCGCGATGGTGATCCTGCACGGCGTGAGCCGCACGACGAAACAGGCGGACGTCTTGATGCCCGGATTCGGCAGTCAACTGACCGACGATCAGATCGCCGCGCTCAGCAATTACGTGACGAAGCAGTTCGGCGATCCGGCATCGACGTTGAGCGCCGCGCAGGTCGCGGCCTTGCGCGCGACGCCCCAGTAAACGGCGGGTTTCCGCGCGGTCGCGGCGGCGTGTTCGAAAAGAGCGGAACCGCGCATACGCAATGCGCGAGGCGCATTATCATGTCCGTATGGCGACCGCATCTTCTACTGTTGTTGAGCATCATCCGGCCAATACAGCAGGCCGGGATTTCGTCGTCGGCGACCTCCACGGCTGCGTCGACGCGCTGCGCTATCTGTTGCGCGAAATCCGCTTCGATCCGGTGCACGACCGGTTGTTTTCGGTCGGCGATCTGGTCGATCGCGGCAGTCAGTCGCAAGAGGCGCTGGCCCTGCTCGACAAGCCCTGGTTCTATCCCGTGCTCGGCAATCACGAGGACGCGTTGTGCGCGGTCGCGCATGGGCGTCTGAAGCGTCAATGGTGGTATGGGATCGGCGGCGCGTGGGCGGCGGGATTGTCCGACGCGCAATTGCGGGTGTACGCGGAACGGCTCGCGGCGTTGCCGCTCGTGCGCGTGGTGGGCACCGGCGCCGAACGCTTCAACATCCTGCACGCGGAGTTTTTCGGCACCGACGCCGATCTCGACGCCGCCCGGTTTTCCGACGATACGCGCCAGCAAATGTTGTGGGGCCGCGACCTCGCATCGGGCAAGGGCGACACGATGATCCAGCGCGGTCTGTCGATGACGTATTGCGGACACACGCCGGTGCGCGAAGTGCAGCAGATCGGCGCGCAGATTTTCATCGATACCGGCGCGTTCGGGCCGGGCGGCAAGCTCACCGTCGTCGAAGCGCGGCGCTCGAAGCGCTGGAACGTGACGGTCGCGGCGGCCAAAGGGCACGGCGCGGCGGCGATGGCGCTGCCTTGAACGGTGCGCCGTCAGCCGACCTGATTCAACTCGAACACCATATCCACGGTGTTGCCATTCCAGTTGTATTCCAGATACGCCGCGTGACGGCAGTCGCGCAGCAGCGTCGTTTTGAACGCGGCGAGGCATTCGCCGCCTTGCGCGTCGCGCACCGACGGATACGCGATACCCGGCGCGCCCGCCGTGCGTGCCGCCCGTCCGGTGCGCTGTCCGGCGAGGTAATCGGTCGGCGACAGCACGTCGGGATCGCGCAGCGCCGCGTCGCCGCGTAAATCCATCACGTCGCCCTGGGCGATCACCGTGTACAGCCGCATTTGCTGGCGCGTCGGTGCTTCGTGGGTGGCCGCGAGGAAATTGCCGGTGTGATAGCGGGTTTCGGCGATCGCGGTGGCGCGCGACATCGCGCAATAGAACACGCCGTAGGTGCCGTCGGAAAACCGGCTGCCGAGCGGATTCAGATGCGTGAACGCCGCCATGATCGGCCCCCAGCCGGGACCGAAGCGACGCTCGTCGTGCGGCACGAGATCGAGCTCGCCGACTTCGGTGCGCAGACGGTCGTTGGTCATCGCTTCGAGCGCGTACAACGCGTCGAAATCGTCCGGCGACGCGACACGGTCGAACAGGTTCACCGCAGGAAAGCGGGTGGGAATCACGCGATACGCGGGCGTCCAGTCGATCGTGGCGACGTCCCAACGCGACCGCCACGCCGGATCGTTCGACGGCGCCGGGAATTCGGTATTCGGATCGATCACGCCCAGCCGCCTCGCATCGCGTCGAGATACTGGCGCACGGCGACGAGGTCGCTGATATTGCCGGCGAGCATCCGGTCGAGCGCGCGGCGTCCGCCGAACGGCGGCGCGCTGTTCGGGCGCTTGATCCAGGTATCGGCGGCGGTGGGTTGCGGCAACAGAATCTGCAGGGCCTTGTAGATGCCGAGCAGCAGCGACAGGCGTTCGAGCGTATCGCGCCCGAGCTTCGCGGTTTCGGGGGTTTTCTTCCAGTTGAAGTAGGTGGAGCGGCCGGGCGAACCGAGCAGAACGATCTGTTCCTCGGCGCTGAGATCCCAGTCGTGCGCAATGTTGAAGAAGGCGCGCAGACCCGCCGCGGACATTTGCGTGATCGACGGTTCGCGTCGAAGGGGCGATTCTGTAGGTGTCGCGCGAGCAGCGTGTGACATGGAGTAAGAAAGTCCTGACATGTACTTGTTATTGATATTAGTCCATAACTGGATTTCTGCAAGAAGAGTTTGGGTATAATTGCGCGCGGCAACAAAGCCGGGCGAGCGATTGAGCGTGTGAGGGAGTAAAGAGATGGCAGTGCGGGCGATGTGCGTAGCGGCAGTGGTGTGGAGTGCGATAGCAACGGCGGGCGCGGCGACGCATTACGAGGAAGTGTGGAATCCGCCGGAAGCATCGAAGAGCGCGGCGCATGGAAAGCCTGCGGCGCATGCTAAAACCGGGAAGGCAGCACCGGTGAAGCACACGAAGCGCACGACGCCGGCCGCGAAACAGGCGCACGCGAAGGCGCCGAAATCCACCACGGCGAGCGCATCGAAGCAACACGCCACGGTGGCGCAATCGAAGCCGGCGACGCACGCGAAGGCCGCAAAATCGACCGCGCCGAACAGCGCACACACGACGGCGAGCGCGCCGCAACCGAAACCCCAACCGAAGCCGCAGCCGCCCGCGAACCCGGCGACGAATCCCGCGACCGCGCCCAGCACGAACCTGCCGCCGATCCTGCATTGACGCGTTCGTATCGACGCGTCTGAAATTACGCGCCGTGTTCAGGCGCCGCGAAGCCCCGCCACGACCAGCCTCAGACTCCCGACCGAACGGGGATCGCTGACCCGCGAATACATCGTCACGCTGGACGTCGGCAAAGCGGGCAATGCGAAGGCGTCGCCCACCTCGACGAGCCCTCGGGGCGCCACTCGCCGGGCCAGCGGCGACACCGCCAGGCCCGCAGCCGCAGCCGCTCCCACCGCCGCGACCCCGCCGCCGACAAACACCTCTTCCCACGCCACGCCAGCCGCATCGAGCGCCCTGATTGCAGCCGCGCGCACATTGCACGGCGCCGCCAGCAAAGCCAGCGGCAACGGCTCCGACTTCCGCCACGCGAACTCCGCCGATGCCAGCCACGCCAACGGTTCGGAAAATAGCGGCTGTCCGTCGTCGCGCGCGGTGTCGTCGGCTTCCGCGCGGACCACCACGGCATCGACGCGCCGCTCGTCGAATAGCGTCAGCAACGCCGCCGACATGCCGAGATGAAGCTCGATCACCAGTCCCGGATCATGCGCGTTGATTCTCGCCAGCAGCGCCGGCAAATCCGCCCCGGCGACATGTTCGCTCAATCCCAGAACCAGGCGCCGACGTTCGGACGCCACCGCGCGCAACGCCCGCTCGTGCGCGCCGAGCAACTCGCGCGCGGCAACGAGAAAAGCCACGCCGTCCGTGGACAGCCGCACGAGACGCGGCGTGCGCTCCAGCAACTGTTTGCCGAGATGCGCTTCGAGCCGCTTCAGCTTCAGACTGACCGCCGATTGCGTGGTGTCGAGCGCATCGGCGGCACGCGTGAAACTGTTGAGATCGGCCACCAGCACGAACGCGCGGACCGCATCGAGATCGAGGACTTTCATTTTGAATGGAAATGGATGAAATATCTGGCCATATCTGTTCATTATGATCCGCGCATCCTAATCTGTGTACTCACCGATCGAAAACAGGAACGACATCATGCCCTTCACCCGAATTGCACTGCGTGCCGGCAAGCCGGCCGCCTATCGCCGCGCGCTGACCGAAAGCGTCCATCGCGGCTTGCGTGAGATTTTCAGCGTGCCGGAGGACGACATCTTCATGACGATCACCGAGCACGATGCCGACAACTTTTTCTACGGCAAACATTTTCTCGGCGTGAACCGCAGCGACGATCTGGTGATGATCCAGATCACCGTCAGCAACACGCGCTCGATCGACCAGAAGAAGGCGCTGTATCAGCGGATCGTCGATCATCTGGCGGAATCGCCGGGCGTGCGTCGCGAGGACGTCTTTATCAATCTCGTGGACGTGATGAAGGAGAACTGGTCGTTCGGCAACGGCCTCGCGCAATACGCGGAGTGAACGTAGGTCTCGCGATGCGCGTCGCACGCGACACATGTGACAATCGGCGTTCGTTCATTTATCGATATTTCGCCGGGTCCACCATGCCGACTGACACGCCATCTTCTCCTTCCGCGCCGCTCGAACTCGCCGGGTCGCTGTGGTTCCAGGCCGGCGAACAGACGCTCGGCGGCGCGTCGCGAATTGCGCTGCTGGCGGCGATCCGCGAAACCGGCTCGATCACCGGCGCGGCCAAAGCGGTGCGGATGAGCTACAAGGCCGCGTGGGACGCGATCGACGCGATGAACAATCTGGCCGGCGAACCGCTCGTCGAACGATCGACGGGCGGCAAGGGCGGCGGCGGTACGACGCTGACGCCGCGCGCGCTGCGGCTGATCGAGACGTTTCGCGCGGTCGAGCGGGAGCATCGCAAGTTTCTCGAACGCGCCGGTGCCGCCATCGACAACTTCGCCAACGACTGGGCGCTGATCGGCCGGATGGGCGTCAAGACCAGCGCGCGTAACCAGTTGTACGGCACGGTGTCGGCGGTGGTGCGCGGCGCGGTGAACGACGAGGTGTCGCTCGCGTTGCCGGGCGGCCAGACGCTGGTCGCCGTGTTGACGCACGAAAGCACCGAAACGCTCGGCCTTGCAGTCGGCGGGGACGCTTTCGCGTTGATCAAGTCGTCGTGGGTCGTGCTGATCGCTGTGGACGCGACCGCGGACTCCGCGCCGCTCAAACTGTCGACGCGCAACCAGTTGCGCGGCACGGTGTCGGCGGTGAAGCGCGGAGCGGTCAGCGCGGAAGTGTCGTTGACGCTGAACGGCGGCGCGGTGGTCACGGCCGTCGTCACGAACGACAGCGTCGACGCGCTCGATCTGAAAGAGGGCGATGCGGCGGTGGCCGCATTCAAGGCGTCGAGTGTGATTCTCGGCGTCAGCGAGTAACGCGCTTGCGCTACACGCGAGGCGTTTCAGGTGTCGCGGACGCTGCTCGGATAGCCCGCGAACGACGTGTTTTCCTGCACGCAGCCGTCGTTGATCTGTACGACCTGATCGCCGAATGCGGCGACGTCGTCGGGATCGTGCGTGATCAAGACCATCGGAATATCGAGGCGCGTCTGTAGATCCGACAACGCTTTGCGCATGCGCTGACGCAGCGTGTGATCCAGCGCGGAAAACGGTTCGTCGAGCAGCAGCAGACGCGGCTCCGACACCAACGCGCGCGCCAGCGCCACCCGCTGTTTCTGGCCGCCGGACAGTTGCGCCGGATGACTGCCCGCAACCGGACGCAAGTCCAGCGCGTCGAGCCAGTATTCGAGTTGCCGGTCCGCCACATGACGGCGCGGATTCAACCATCCCGTGTGCAATCCGAACGCAATGTTCTGTCGAACGTTCAGGTGTGGAAACAACGCGTAATCCTGAAACAGATACGCCACATGGCGCGCCTGCGGCTTCAGATCGATGCCGTGCGCGCTGTCGAACAGCGTGTCGCCATCGAGCGTGATCGTGCCTTCGTCGGGCCGCAACAAACCGGCGATCGCCTGCAAACTGAGACTTTTTCCCGCGCCGGAAGGCCCGAACAGCACGACGCGCTGACTCGTCGCGACGAACGACACGTCGAGCGTGAAGCGGCGTTCGGCGCTCGTCAGCGTTTTTCGGATGGCGACGGAAAGCGACATGGCGGCGTGTGGCGCGTGGCGTGTGGAAGGAGGGTCGTCAGTGCGGGTTCAGCGCGACGTCAGCAGCGAATGCTGCGGCACGAGACGTCCGGCAACGACCAGGATCACCACGCACGTGATGGACGTGACGAGCACGAGAAAGTTGGCGGTGCTGTCGTCGCCAGCCTGAACCGCCGCGTAGATCGCCACGGACAGCGTCTGCGTGCGGCCCGGCAGGTTGCCCGCGATCATCAGCGTCGCGCCGAATTCGCCGAGCGCGCGCGCGAACGCGAGCAGCGTGCCGGCCAGAATGCCGCGCGCGGCGAGCGGCAACGTGACGCGAAAGAAGATTGCGGTTTCGCTGATGCCGAGCGTGCGTGCGGCGCGTTCGAGTTGCGGATCGACGGCTTCGAAGGCCGAACGCGCCGACTTCAGCACCAGCGGAAACGCGACGATCATCGACGCGATCACCGCGCCTTGCCACGTGAACACCAGCTGGATGCCGAAGCGGTCGAGCCACGCGCCGAGCCAGCCGCGTCGGCCGAGCAGCACCAGCAGGTAATAGCCGAGAACGGTGGGCGGCATCACCAGCGGCAAGGTCAGCAGCGAGTCGACGACATCGCGTGCGCCCGAACGCCAGCGCGCCAGACCGAATCCCGCCGCGACGCCGAACACAAGATTGAGCGCCGTCGCCCAACCCGCCACTTTCAGCGACAACAGCAGCGGAATCCACGCGGCTTGCACGATGCGGTCCGCGCGACGGATCAGTGCGCCGCGCCGGCCGGCTTGAAGCCGAACTTCGCGAGCAAGGCCTGACCGGCCGGCGACAGCACATAGGCGATAAACGCTTGTGCGTCGGCGGCGTGATGGCTGCCTTCGACGACGGCGATCGGGTAGGAGATCGGCGTTTGCGTCGGCACTTCGAGCGCGATCTTCACGCGGTCGGGCATCACGGCGGCGTCGGTGCCGAACACGAAGCCGGCATCGACTTCGCCGCGCGACACGTAGTCGAGGCTTTGACGCACGTTCGACGCCAGCACGGCCTTCGCGCTGACCGCGTCCCACACACCCGCCGATTGCAACGCGCCTTGCGTATAGCGGCCGACCGGCACGGAAGCGGGGTCGCCGTAAGCGACGCGCTTGACGCTTGCCGTCGTCAGATCGTTCAGCGACGCGGGGGCGAAGCGGCTATCGGACGGCACGATCAGCACCAGCGAATTCGCGGCGAAGTCTTTGCGGCTTGCCGGCACCACGACTTTTTCGGCGGCGGCCTTGTCCATCGCCTTTTGATCCGCGGACGCGAAAACGTCGGCCGGTGCGCCTTTGACGATCTGCTGCATCAATACGTCCGATGCGCCGAAATTCAGCAACACCTTGGTGCCCGGATGCTGCTTCTCATACGCTTCCCCGACCGCCTTGAACGCGTTGGTCAGACTCGCCGCCGCCGATACCACCAGCTCGTCGGCGCGCGCGGCGGCGCAGGTCAGAACGGAGACGGCGGTGGCGATCAGCAGCACGTGCTTCAACAGACGGCGGGAAGTGATCATGGTGCGAGCGGGCCGACAAGACCGGCATGATTGGGAAAACGCTATCGTAATATAGGGGCGGGTATAACGGTAGGCTTAATGAAAGGATGCGGGGAAACCCCGTTGCCTGCTCATCGAGGCTGGGGGCGCCGAAACGTCAGGCCTGGTGCGGGACGAAGGAAGACAGCGCGTCACGCGTCTGCGAGACGAGTGCGGCATTGGGGTGATGCGCGCGCGAAGCTTTCCAGCGCGCGCGGATAAACGGCCGCTCGTGACCGGACACTTTCAGCGCGATATGCGTGACCCAGCGTTGCGTCGGCACGTGGACGTTGTGCAACGCCAGCACCATGACGATCAGGCTCACGGCGACCGGCGCTGCGGCCAATCGTCCTGGTTCGAGACGCCACGCAATGCGAACGAAGATCAGTGCGGCGAGTGCGCCGGTGATGCAGCCGGTGATCGCCTCCGAAGGCGAATGCGCGCTCAGCACGACCCGCGAGAAAGCCACGGCCGCGCCTGCGAACAGGCCGATCAGCACGCCGGTGAAGCGGATCGCGGGCCGCGCCGGCAGCAACATCAGGAACAGCGCGACGGGATAGACGGCGGTGGACAGCATGGCGTGACCGCTGACGCCGGTGAAATCCAGCTCGCGAATGCCGACGCCCCAGCCGAGGAAGGCGAGCTTGGTCGCCGTCACGATACCGATGGCCGCGCCGAGCAGCAGCAGCCAGCACGCCGCGAGCTTCCACCGGTAGCCGACCGCCAGCCACAACGCGATGGCGAACGCGAGCGGCAGCGTAATGCCGGCGCCGCCGAAGCTGGTGATGCGATACCAAAGGTGGAAGGGAATGTCGGGCATCTGGTTCGGGTCGAGCCGGTCAATATATAAGCAACGCGGTGCACCCCGTTTTCGCCGACATAGCGCGGCAATTTCGCTCAAAAGTCCACGCGGACGGGGTTCGTGTCCATCAGTATAAGCGTCCGGATAAAACGCCGGGTGTGCGCTATCCGCCGTTTCCGGCGCGTGCCGACACGTGAATACGGGTGTCTGCCGCGACTGCTGCGGCCAGGCGACGCGACAAAAAAAGACCGTCTTATGGCGTTCGGACAGGGTGTCGTGCGTCGGGCAACCGGTCGGAATTGATGATATTGTGCAATGCACAACAGACGTCCAACCCGACGACTCCGTCCCTTTTTGCGAGGTTATCCTGATGGCAAAAAGTCTGACAAAAATCTGGCTAGGCGGTTTGAAACGCCTGATCGCGATTCAGACCGAACACGCGCGCGACACCGCGAAGCGTTCCACGGCCCGCCCTGCGGGCAAACCTGCAACCAAGTTGCGGGCCATGAAACCGACCACCAAAGTGCGTGCCGCCGTGCCGCGCGAAGCGCCGCGTCCCGGCATGCGCGAGTCGCGCGTGCGGCCGCGCGCCGCCGCGTGGGCCGATGGCGCATGGACGCGCTCGTTCCACTCCGCGCCTGCGGCGCCGGGGCGGCTGGTCAATCATCTGCATTACGGTCTTTATATTCCGGGCGGCTGGGCGTCGGCGCGGCTGCCGGTGGTTGTGATGCTGCACGGCTGCGCGCAATCGGTAGACGAATTCGCCGAAGGCACCCGCATGAATCTCCTCGCCGACCGCTTCGGCTTCGCGGTGGTGTATCCGGAACAATCGAAACACGCGCATGCGCATCGGTGCTGGCATTGGTACGGCACCGGCGACAACGCCGGCGAAGTCGAGGCGCGCGCCGTCGTGTCGCTGGTCGATGCGCTGGTCGAGGCACACGATTTCGACGGCGAACGCGTCTATGTGGCCGGTTTGTCGGCGGGCGCGGGTCTCGCAACCGTGCTCGCGACGCACTATCCGGAGCGGTTTGCCGCTGTGGCGCTGCATTCCGGCCCGACCTTCGGCGAAGCGAAGTCCGGCATTGCCGCGATGGACGTGATGCGCCGGGGCGCGCGCCGCGATCCGCTGGAACTGGTCGACGAAGCGATCGACGTCAGCGCGTTTCCGGGCATGCCGGCCGTGATCGTCCACGGCGATGCCGATCACGTGGTCGCGCCGGCCAACGCGGAGCAACTGACCACGCAATTTTTGCGTCTCAATGGCCTCGTCGACGCTAACGGCGAGCGAAAAGCGGGCGAAATGCGCGAAGACCGTAAAGCCGGCGTGGTCACGCGCGACTACGTGCGCGGCGGCCGGCGCGTGGTGCGCCTGTGCCGCGTTCAGGCGCTCGGCCACGCGTGGAGCGGCGGCGACGAAGCGGTGCCGTTTCATTCGGCCAAAGGGCCGGACGCCAGCGCGTTGATCTGGGAATTTTTCAAACACCAACGACGCGTGGGCGCCGTCGCGCAACCGGCCATGATGGCGGCGCGGGCCGGCTAAACAACAGAGGAATCGCCCCGCACGCCGGCCAATAAGGCTGACGCAAGCGGTGGCGACATGTCGCAGTTGCCGCAGCGCAACAAAGTTTGCAAGGTTCTAGGGTTTTCCCTATACTTAGGGTTATCCACTAGGCACAAACGCCTAGATCACTTGCGAGGCCGACCATGTACTTCCTGAGCCGTTTGTTCCTGTTCCTGACGAAATCCCCTGACCAGATCGCTAAAGAACGCAATGACGCGTACCTGGCCGAAGCATCGGATCTGTACGACCTCGAATTTCGCATGAAGAAAATCGACCGCGAAACCAAGACGCGTCACCCGTCGTGGATGAGCCAGCACTAAGCGCTGTCGTTACGCGCAAGCAGTCAGCAGTTTTTGCAGCACACGTCGCGGCGCAATGGGTGGTGCGTCAAGCGGCAGGATTGAGTTGCCAGAGCGCGTAGTTCAGAGCGCAGGCAAAAGCCACCCACGCCAGATACGGCACCAGCAGCAAACCGGCCACGCGGTCCCGTCGCCAGAAGGCGACAGCGGTGATCGCAATAGCCAGCAGCAGCACCAGAATGTCAGCGAACGCGCTTGCCGGCAGATGTTTGCCGAAGAAAAGCCACGTCCACGCGGCATTCAGCAGCAATTGAATGGCCCAGAGCACGAGCGGCGGGCTCATGCCGTCGCGTCGCCAGACGCGCCATGCGGCCACGGCCATCATCACGTACAGCAGCGTCCAGACCGGCGGGAAAATCCAGTTCGGCGGATTGAACGACGGCTTTTGCAGCGCCGCGTACCAGTCGCCCGGATGGAACAGCACGCCGGTCGCCGAAGCGGCCATCGTCAGCGCAAGAAAAACAATCAGCGACTGCACACCGCGCATAGCGCATTCCCCCGTTTGAACCGTGTGATTACCTGAAGCGTCAGCGCGACGCTCGCGGCTTTCGCTCGTGCGTCGGCCGCGCTGCGGGAAGTGCCGCACGTCCTGCTATAAATCCGTACCGCCCATTACTTGCCGAATCGCGCGAGCGTCCGCTGACGCGCCGCCGCGTGATCGACGATCGGCATCGGGTAATCCTGATCCAGCGCGAGCTTCCATTCCCTCAGCCGATCCGCGCCCGCCAGCCACGGCGCGTGAATCCACTTCGGCGGCACGTTTTCGAGTTGCGGCAGATAGCGCTTGATGAACAGCCCTTGCGGATCGAACTTCTCCGACTGCGTCACCGGATTGAAAATGCGGAAGTACGGCTGCGCATCGCAACCCGTCGATGCCGCCCATTGCCAGCCACCGTTGTTCGCCGAAAAGTCGAAGTCGTTGAGCTGGATCGCGAAGTAGTGCTCGCCGAGCCGCCAGTCGATGCCGAGGTCTTTCACCAGAAAACTGGCCGTCACCATCCTCAGACGGTTGTGCATAAAGCCGGTCTGGTTCAACTGCATCATCGCCGCGTCGACGAGCGGATAACCGGTGCGGCCTTCGCACCACGCGGCGAACGCCGCGTCGGCTTCCTGGCCGGTTTCCCAGCGCAAGCGGTCGTATTCCGCCTTGAACGACGCGCCGCTTTGCAATTTCGGATGATGCGACAGGATCATGAAGTAGAAGTCACGCCAGATCAGCTCCGACAGCCACGTCGATGCGCCTTTGCCGTCCGGTTGCAGCGACTGTTCGTACGCGAGCCGCGCCAGGGTGCGGATCGATACCGTGCCGAAGCGCAAATGGACCGACAGGTAGCTGGTGCCGTTCGCAGCCGGAAAATCCCGCTGATCGCCGTAACTGTCGATGCGTGTCTGGAATTCGTCGAGCAACTGGTCGGCGCCGCTCATGCCGGCCGGCAAACCGATTTCCGCGAAATGGCTGGGCGCGAAGCCGAGCGTCTTCAGGTCGGGCATGCCGTGCGCGATTTTCGCAGGCGGTTTTGCGAAGCTCGCCCGATATTTTTCCACCGGATACGGCTTCAGATCGAACGCGCTCAACTGCTTGAGCCACGCGTTCTTGTACGGCGTGAACACCGTGAACGGCTTGTTCTGACCGGTCAGCACTTCGCTGCGCTCGAAAATCACCTGATCCTTGAACGTCAGCAATTCCCGCTGCGCCGTGTTCAGCGTCTCGCGGACGTTTTCGTCGCGTTCGATCGCAATCGGCTCGTAATCGTGATTCGCGAACACCGCTTCGACGCCGAGTTGCGCGGCCAGATCCGGAATGGCATCGCGCGGATCGCCATGCAACACGATCAGACCGCCGCCTTGCTCGCGCAACGCGGCGTCGAGTTCGGTAAGCGTCGCCAGCAGAAAATCGATGCGCCGGTCTTGGGGCGGCCGATCCGGACGCATCGCGCGCCATGTCTGCTGAAGCGGTTCGAGAATCGTCGTGTCGAACACGAACGCGCACCAGACGCGTTTGCAGTGTTTGAGCGCGTAGTAGAGCGCCGCGTGATCGGTCGAGCGTAAATCGCGGCGGAACCAGACGAGGCCGCTGTCGTAATCGGTGCTCAGTTGGCGAGCTTGGGTCATGAGAAAAATGATCGGGTTGGCAGCATGCCGCGTGTCGATGTCGATCACCGGTCGCGGCGGGTAGCCGACGATACCACCGGCACGTCGCGCCGGCGAACGATCCGCCGCAATCATTAGCACGGAGCGCGCCTGATCGCACCAACGGCGAGCGTGCCGCCACGCGCACGCAACGAAAAATGCCGGCTCGTGGCCGGCATTCCGTGTGCTGCTTTCCCGCTATTTTCCGCTGCTGCGTGATGCTGTTCGCAGCGCGCCGACCTGACGCGGATTGCGCGTCAGCGTCGATCGTTCGACATTGCTTTAGACGATTTGCAGGCGCACGTCGACGTTGTTGCGCGTGGCGTTCGAGTACGGGCAAACCTGGTGAGCCGCGTCGACCAGTTCACGAGCCGCTTCCGGTGCGATGCCGGGCAACGAAACGCGCAGATCGATGTCCAGCGCGAAGCCACCGTTGTCGTTCGGGCCGATACCGACTTCCGCCGTCACGGTTGCATCAGCGGGCAGCGCTTGCTTGCGTTGGCCGGCGATGAATTTCATCGCGCTCAGAAAACATGCCGAATAACCTGCCGCGAACAGTTGTTCCGGGTTGGTGCCTGCCGCGCCATTGCCGCCGAGTTCACGCGGTGCTGCCAGTGCTACGTCGAGCACCTTGTCCGATGACACTGCGCGACCGTCGCGTCCGCCCGTGCTGGTAGCCGATGCTTTGTAGAGTACGTTCATTTTGCTGCTCCTGGATAAGGTTGAGAAATGTGTACCGCAGTAAGTGGCGGTGGGTTTGTGTGTCGCGCCGCCATGAACAGAACAATAGTACACTAATCATTAGTGTGCAAATGAATTTGCAAATCGATCCGATAGCCGAACCTTGAATGCGATCGGAAATCCCGCGATTAGCGGTCCATGTAGTCGTTCAGCGTGGCGCGCAGTTGCGTGAGATCGTCACGTAGACGCAGCAGGAATTCCGGCGCTTGCTGGGTCGCGCAGAAGATTTCGGCCGGCACTTCGCGGGCGGCGCGCTTGAGCGTCGTGCCGGCTTTCGTCAGGCGGATATAGACCAGCCGCTCATCTTCGACGCCGCGCACGCGCTCGACATAACCTTGCGTTTCGAGGCGCTTCAGCAACGGCGTGACGGTCGCGGAATCGAGATTCAGACGCGTCGCGAGATCTTTCACGGTGAGATCGTCGCCTTCCCAAAGCACCAGCATCGCCAGATATTGCGGGTACGTCAGCCCGAGTTTTTCCAGCAACGGCTTGTAGGCTTTCGTCATCGCGAGCGACGTGGAATACAGCGCGAAGCACAATTGCTCGTCGAGCGTGAACGGCAGGGAAGGGCGCGAAGTCGTGGTCATGATAGGTCTCTGGCAAATGCGCGCGAATCGTTAGCGCGCAAACTATTGTGCCGCAATCGCGTCGAGCGTGCATAAAAAAGCGGCGCCGTGAGCGCCGCTTCGTGTGTTGCCGGGATCGATGCCGCGCGGGCGAATCAGGCCGCGGGCGTGGTCGGGAGGTCGGACGAGCTGGCGTCTTGCACGCCAAAACAGCCGCGATACGTCGCGTAAAAGGAGCAATAGAGCATGGTCACGATGATGATCGTGACGGGCATCACGGCGGCGATGGCGAATTCGTCGCCGCCGAGCGCCTGCATCAGCGCCGAAATCACGAACGACGCGACGGCCGATACCGCGAACCATAGCGCGCCGAACACCACGAACGCGCCGCGATTGCGCCAGCAACTGACGATGCTGAAGAACATCGCCTTCACCGGCGGGACATCGTGCCAGGCGGTCAACACGGGCGCGAACCAGAACAGCATCGCCACCGGCAGATAGAGCACCAGCGCTGCGAGCACGGCCATGCGCAGGTTGCCGACGACGGCCTTGTCGGGATCGGCGGTGCCGAT
This sequence comes from Paraburkholderia sp., assembly GCF_028283785.1. Lineage (GTDB taxonomy): Bacteria > Pseudomonadota > Gammaproteobacteria > Burkholderiales > Burkholderiaceae > Paraburkholderia. Next base: position 165,230 of record NZ_JAPWKB010000014.1, read on the forward strand.
CATCAGTTGCAGCAGCAGGCCGCCGTCGACCAGCGCCGAACACAGCAGCACCACCGCCATCGACGCGATATACAGCAGGCCGAGACCGAACAGCCGTTTTGCGACGACATTGCCGTAAGACCGGAAACCGTCGACGAGGATGGTCGGAAACACCGGCTTGCCCGCGATCGTGTCACGGCACGCGGCCATGAAGCCAACCGCGACGCCGGGGATAAACACCAGCGGCAACACACCGCCGATCACCGGCACGTGCGCGATGACCGTCATCACCACGAGGTACGTGAAAAACAGTGTCAGAAAAGCGAACGGGTTCTTGCGAAACAGCCAGATGCCTTGCCGGAACCATACATAGCCGGTCTTCGCGGGAACTTCGATCAGTTGCATGAGGTGTGGGTGCCAGATTGTGCGACGTCGTTCAGGCGTTCGCGCAGAATGCGTTCGAAGTGGCCGGGATCGTGCGGTTTGAGGAGTTCGGCCGCGCGCGGACGGTAGAAATCATACAGGCGCGACACCCAGAAACGGTACGCGCCGGCCCGCAACATGTCGTCCCAATGGCGGTTTTCTTCAGCGGTGAACGGGCGCACGGTCTGATAGGCGCGCAGCATTGCTTCCGCACGCGCCGGGTCAAGCTTGCCGGTGGCCAGATCCACGCACCAGTCGTTGACAGTGACGGCCACGTCGAACAGCCATTTGTCGCAACCGGCAAAGTAGAAGTCGAAAAAGCCGCCGAGCCGCACTTCGTGGCCGGAGTCGGGCGCGGCGTGCGCGAACAGCACGTTGTCGCGGAACAGGTCGCAATGACACGGGCCTTCGGGCAAGGCCGCGTAGTCCGCCGACGCGAAGAACGCCTGTTGATGCGCGAGTTCGGATTCGAGCAGGGTGCGCTGCGTGGCGTCGATGAACGGGACGATGGCCGGGACGGTTTCCTGCCACCACGGCAGGCTGCGCAGATTCGGCTGATGGTCCGCGTAATCGCGACCGGCGAGGTGCATGCGCGCGAGCATCTGTCCGACTTCGATGCAATGCTCGACGCCCGGCGCGAGTTCCGGCGCGCCGTCGAGCTTCGTGACGATCACCGCCGGTTTGCCGTTCAGCGTGCCGAGCAGCGCACCGTCGGTGCGCGGCATCGGATCGGGCACCGGCACGTTGTGCGCGGCCAGATGCTGCATCAGGTCGATATAGAACGGCAGTTGCTGCGCGGTCAGGTTTTCGAAGATCGTCAGCACGTACGCGCCGCGCGTCGTCGTCAGAAAGAAGTTGCTGTTTTCAATGCCGGACGCAATGCCGCGAAACTCGACGACATCGCCGAGATCGTAATGGCGCATCCATTGGGCAAGCTGGGATTCGGTGACAGCAGTGAAGACGGCCATGCGGATACGTCGGAACTCGAAACAGGTTGGTCGGACCCGACGCGTGACGGCCAGGACAGCGGAATCGGGCGCCGCCGACGCCGGCAGCGGGCGCGTTGCGCATGCTTCCCGGACGTGGAAACGTCGCCGTGGGGTGAAGCGGCGCAACGGTTGCGCGCGCCGCTTCGGTGAAACCGGCCGGATGCTGCGGAGCCGGTGACGCGTGTCAGGTTCAGTAAGTCAGATGCACCGACGGCAGGCGCGTACTCGCGCGGCCGTTGTCGCGAACCGCAGGCGCGGTATCGAGCGGCGCGGTCATTTGATAGCGGGTGCCGAAGTTCGACTTCACGTTGATTTCGACGGGCTTGCCTTTGTCGCGATACTCGGTGATTTCGGTGCCGTTGCTGCTGGTTTCATGATAGCTGGGCAGGCGCGGCTGGTTGATTTCAACCTTGGAGCTGACTTCGGCCGCCGGCCGGTTGATCGCCTTCAGGTCGGGCAGACCGGCGCGCTCGTTGGCGGATTGCGGGACGCCAGCGGGCGGCACGTCGTCGACGGGCTGGGCAGCCAGCGCGGCGTTGCCGAAGGCGAACGCGAGCACGGCGACGACGGGAAGGAGCGGCTTCATGGTGATTCTCCAATAAGGTGCCCAGATTCTAGCAAATCCAGCCGGAACGCCGGGCGCGAACGCCTTATTTTGCGCCGCTTTCGCGCGCTTGGGGCGCGATGTTGCATTGCGTGACGCAGCGGCGCCGATGGTCATTGCCGCTTCATTGACGCGGGCGGGTTCCGTGGTAATGTCATTCCATCAACCGAGGCGAACGAAGATGAACAACGATACCAATCAGCGCGCGGTGCAGACACCCGCCAGCGACTTCCCGACCGAGGCATTCGACGACGCCACTCAGGCCGTCACGCACCTCTCCGCGCTCTACGAAGCGAACACCTCTTTTTTGCGCGATGCGTTCGCGCGCTACCGCCGCAACGAGCCGTTCGCGAGTCGTGTGCGTGCGTGCTATCCGTTCGTGCGGGTGCAGACCGAGGTCAACACGCATATCGACTCACGCCGTTCGTACGGTTTCGTGGCCGGTCCGGGCGTGTTCGAAACCACGGTTACGCGTCCCGATCTGTTTGGCGATTACTACCGTGAGCAGTTGCGATTGCTGACGAAGAACCATCACGTGAAGATCGAAGTGGGCGTATCCGCGCAGCCCATTCCAATTCATTTTGCTTACGCGGAAGGTATCCATCTGGAAGGCGATCTCGATCGCGAGCGGCTGTTCCTGATGCGCGACGTGTTCGACACGCCGGATCTCGCCTTGCTCGACGACCGGATCGTCAACGGCACGTATGAGCCCGCGCCGGGCGCACCGCATCCGTTGGCGTTGTTCACGGCGGCGCGGGTCGATTTTTCGTTGCATCGGCTAAAGCACTACACGGCGACATCGCCGACGCATTTCCAGAATTACGTGCTCTACACGAACTATCAGTTTTACATCGACGAGTTCGTGAAGCTGGGCCGCACGATGATGGCGCGTACGGACGATCACGACGAGCGTGCGTATCGCAGCGAGTACACGTCGTTCGTCGAGCCGGGCGACGTGGTCACGTACAACGCGAATCTCGGCGAGCAGGCCGACGAAGGCACGGCGCCGCCGCGATTGCCGCAGATGCCCGCGTACCACCTGAAGCGCGCGGACGGCAGTGGCATCACGATGGTGAACATTGGCGTGGGGCCGTCGAACGCGAAGACGATCACCGATCACATTGCCGTATTGCGGCCGCATGCGTGGGTGATGCTGGGGCACTGTGCGGGCTTGCGCAATACGCAGCGGCTGGGCGACTACGTTCTGGCGCACGGATATGTGCGCGAGGATCACGTCCTCGACGACGATTTACCGTTGTGGGTACCGATTCCGGCGCTGGCTGAAGTGCAGGTCGCGTTGGAGCGCGCGGTCGCGCAGGTGACGCAGCTGGACGGAGTCGAGTTGAAGCGGGTGATGCGGACCGGGACCGTGGCCAGCGTGGACAACCGGAACTGGGAGTTGCGGGATCATCGGGAGCCGGTGTTGCGTTTGTCGCAGAGTCGCGCGATTGCGCTGGATATGGAGAGTGCGACGATCGCGGCGAACGGGTTCAGGTTTCGGGTTCCCTACGGGACGCTGTTATGCGTTTCTGATAAGCCGTTGCATGGGGAGTTGAAGTTGCCGGGGATGGCGGATCAGTTTTATCGCGCGCAGGTGGATCAGCATTTGCAGATTGGGGTGAAGGCGATGGAGCTGTTGAGGATGAATGGGTTGCATCGGTTGCATAGCCGGAAGTTGAGGAGTTTTGCTGAAGTGGCGTTTCAGTGAAATTTTTTGGTTTTGGTTTTTTGATTTGCTCTGGGTTGGTTTGGTTGTCCCGTTTTCGCGCTGGTTTGCCTGGATCGTCCCTGTGCGGGACCGCACCTACTTTTCTTTGCTCGCGCAAAGAAAAGTAGGCAAAAGAAAGCGCGTTTACACCGACACTCCGTAGCGAGTGGCGTCCTCTCAGAACGGGTAGTGGACCGTGCACGATTTGAGTTGCCGCACCGCATGTCTTGGTGACAAGGCAGTCATTCGTTCCGGCTGTTCGCTTCGCGACAGCCGTTGGGCACAGCCCCGTCTTTTTCTCTCGGCGCTCTTCGCGCGCTGCACTCCGTCGGTCACAACACCCGTTTTCCTGGCATGCGCCGGTCCGTTCGCGTGTGCAAAATTCCAGGCCAGGCTTAACGTCGAAACCATCGTGAAGGCGGGTGAACTCGGTGGCGCAAACGTGGTTTTGGGTCGGACGCTGGAACGGTCGTGAAGGCTGGCAATCGCGTGGTGAAAACCGGGCTTTGAGCCGACGCCGGAACAGTCCAAACGACAGGCGGATGCTGTAGAGAAACCGCACTTCGGGCCGGACGTCGGAACCGTCGAGAGGGCTGAAAAATAGCGTGGCGAAAATGGGTTTTTGAAGTGGGCTACCGCCGCGCAGCGGGCGGGATGTGCGGGCGCGGACCACCGGGAAAAACGGACCGGCAACTCAAAACGTGCGCGGTCCACTACCCGTTCTGGAAGGACGCCACTCGCTACGAAGTGGTGGTGTAAACGCGCTTTCTTTTGCCTACTTTTCTTTGCGCGAGCAAAGAAAAGTAGGTGCGGTCCCGCACAGGGACGATCCAGGCAGACCGACGCGAATACGGGACAACCAGCCCCAAGCAACCCCAAAACCAACCCCAAAACCAACCCCAAAACCAACCCCAAAACCAACCCCAAAACCAACCCCAAAACCAACCCCAAAACCAACCCCAAAACCAACCCCAAAACCAACCCCAAAACCAACCCCAAAACCAACCCCAAAACCAACCCCAAAACCAACCCCAAAACCAACCCCAAAACCAACCCCAAAACCAACCCTCACCTTATCCCCACCACCCCCACCAAACTCCCCCCCGCCAGCAACCACAACGGATGCACCTTCGTCCGAAACGAAACCACCGCACAACCCGCAGTAATCCCCCACGCCAGCAACGAAGTATCCGACGCCTCGGTAATCAGCATCGCGCTAGCGGTCACAATCCCCGCCGTCACCGGCACCAACCCCATCTGCGCGTACCGCCGCCACGGCCGGTCCTTGAATCGGTCCCACGCATGCAACGCCAGCACCGTCACCACCGACGACGGCCCAAACTTCGCCACCGACGTCACCAGCATCCCCGCCCATCCCGCGACATGCCAGCCAATCAACGTCACGACCATCAGATTCGGCCCAGGCGCGGCCTGCGCCAACGCAAACAGTGCGCTGAACTCGCTGGCCGGCATCCAGTGATGAACCGTCACCACCTGTCGCTGCATCTCCGGAAGAATCGTGTTGCCGCCGCCAAATGCCAGCAACGACAACTGACTGAAAATCTGCGCTAGCGCGATTAATGTCTCCTTCATTTCGCGGCTCCCTTCGATGCACGTGCGGCCAGGTAAATGCTGACCGGTGTCAGCACCAGCATCGTCGGTAGCAGCGGAAAGCGCACCAGCGCAATCGCCACGAAACCCAGCGCGGCAATCGCCGCGCCCGGCAGGCTATGCCGCAACGGCAACAGGATCTTCACGGCCATCGACACCAGCAAGCCCGCTGCCGCTGCGGCCAGTCCGGCGAACAGATGCTGCACATGCGGATCGCTTTGCGTGTGCTCGTACAGCACGCCCAGGCCGATCACCACCACCGACGGTCCCGCGATCAGGCCGAGCAGTCCGGCCAGCGCGCCCGCAAGTCCGCGAAACCGCATGCCGACCGCTACCGATAGATTGATCACGTTGCCGCCAGGCAAAAACTGGCACAAGCCGAGAAGATCGGTGAATTCGGCGGCGCTCAGCCAGCGTCGCTGCTCGACGATCGCCCGTCGCGCAAGCGGCAACGCGCCGCCAAACGACATAAAACCAAGACCCAGAAAGCCACCGAAGATTTGCGCGACCGACGGCGGCGCTGAAAGCGGATTGTCGGTTTGTGGGGAATCGTTATTCGTCATGCTGTCGTCCTGTTCAAGCATGGGAGATTAGCGCTGTCGAGCGTCGGCGCAAAACGATTTTTACGACGTTCCTTTGTGATCTAGAATCACAAGCATGGCCCGCAACCTTCCTCCTTTTCCAGCGCTCCGCGCGTTCGAAGCCGCCGCGCGGCACGACAGTTTCACCGCTGCCGCCAACGAACTGAATGTGACCCACGGTGCAATCAGCCGTCAGGTCGCCGCGCTCGAAGCGTGGCTCGGCATGCAGGTGTTTCATCGTCTCGGCAAGCGCGTGCGTCTCACGGAAGACGGCCGTCGCTATCTCGCGTCGATCGGCGCGGCGTTCGATTCGATCGCGCTCGCCACCGATCGCTTGCGCGATACCGGCGTCGTCCACGTGCTGCGCGTCAACGCGCTCCCCACGTTTGCGATGAAATGGCTGCTGCCCAGGCTGAACCAGTTTCAGCGCAAGGCGCCCAACGTCGAGTTGAGGTTGTCGACCTCGAATGCGCCGGTCGAGACGCTCGAAGGTTTCGATGTCGCGGTCAGACGTGGGCCGGCACATTGGCCGAATTGCGTGGCGGGGCATTTTCTCGGCGAGAGCGAGGTGCCGGTTTGCAGTCCGGCGCTGTTGCAACGTTCGCCGATTGCCGTCGCCGACGATCTGTCGCGTCACGTGTTGCTGCATTCGGACACGCGGCCCGGCGCGTGGCGCAACTGGCTTTCGGCGGCAAACGTCAAGACGAAGTGCCGCAAAAAGCAGTCGTTCGATCACTTTTATCTGGCGCTGCAAGCGGCGGTCGACGGGCTCGGCGTCGCATTGGGTCCGTTGCCGCTGCTCGACGACGAACTCGCGTCCGGACGTCTCGTCGTGCCGCTGGCGGGGCCGCGCATCGATGCGCGCGGCTACTGGTGGGTCGCGCGTCGCGAGGTGGCCGACACGCCGCTCGTCGCGCAATTCTGTCGCTGGTTGCAGGAACAGGGCGATCAACCGGACCGCGAGCGCGCGTTACCGGAAACGGCGTAAGTCTGGATTTCAACGCGCTTCAAGCGCCGTAACCGGGACGCCACGCGCGTGCCCAATACGGCACGCCTCAAAGCAAAAAAGCCGCACGGGACGCCGAATGTGGCGCCTCGTACGGCTTTTTTATCTGCGCACCCGGCGAGTGATTCCGCGAGCGATGCCGCGCGACGCGGCTCGCTCACACCGGACTCACAGATAGAACATCCGGTCTTCGTCCGACTTGGTGGGTTGCGGCTCGGCCTCTTCGCGGTCTTCGTAGAACTTCAGCACCGCTTCGAGCACCTGGTCGGGATCGTCGATTACCTGCATCAAGTCCATGTCGTTCGGATTGATCAGGCCCATCGGCACCAGCGATTCCTTGAACCAGCCCAGCAGACCTTCCCAGAACTCGCCGCCCACCAGAATGATCGGCACGTGGCGCGACTTCTTGGTTTGAATCAGCGTGAGCACTTCGGCCAGTTCATCCAGCGTGCCGAAACCGCCCGGCATCACGATGACCGCGTCCGAGTTCTTCACGAACGTGACCTTGCGCGTGAAGAAGTGACGGAAGCGCAGCGAAATGTCCTGCCACTGGTTGCCCGATTGCTCGTGCGGCAGTTCGATGTTCAGACCCACCGACGGCGCCTTGCCCGCATGCGCGCCTTTGTTGGCCGCTTCCATGATGCCGGGGCCGCCGCCGGAGATCACCGCGAAGCCCGCATCGGACAGTTTTCGCGCGATTTGCGTGGCGAGTTTGTAGTACGGCGAGTTCGGTTTCAGACGCGCTGAACCATAGATGCTGACAGCCGGGCGGATCTCCGAGAGGTACTCGGTCGCCTCGATAAACTCTGCCATAATCGTGAACATCTGCCACGATGCGCGGGCCTTTTTGGCTGTCGCGCGCTCTTGATCTGCGAGCGATCGCAGACTCGGAATCACTTTTCTCTTTGTCATAATGCCTGAAGAACAAGTCCTGCGAACTAAGCTGGAAGGTAAGACCCTGCTATTGGTCGACGGCTCAAGCTACTTATACCGGGCTTACCACGCGATGCCCGACCTTCGTGGCCCCGATGGACAACCCACCGGCGCGCTGTACGGCATCATCAATATGCTTCGTCGCATGCGCAAAGAAGTTACTGCAGAGTATAGCGCGTGCATATTCGATGCAAAGGGCAAAACATTTCGTGACGACTGGTATCCAGACTATAAGGCCAACCGTCCGTCGATGCCTACCGATCTCTCGCAACAGATCGAACCGATTCACGTCGCGGTGCGCGCGCTCGGCTGGCCGTTGCTGATGATCGAAGGCGTCGAGGCCGACGACGTGATCGGCACGCTCAGCACGCAAGCCGAAAAACTCGGCATGAACGTGGTCGTGTCGACCGGCGACAAAGACCTCGCGCAGCTCGTCTCCGATCATGTCACCCTCATCAATACGATGACCAACGAAACGCTCGACCGCGCCGCGGTGCTCGCCAAATTCGGCGTGCCGCCGGAGCGCATCGTCGACTATCTGTCGCTGGTCGGCGATACGGTCGATAACGTACCGGGCGTCGAGAAATGCGGGCCGAAAACGGCGGTCAAGTGGCTCACGCAATACGACAGCCTCGATGGCATCGTCGCACATGCGGCCGAGATCAAAGGTGCGGTAGGAGACAATCTGCGGCGTGCACTCGATTTCCTGCCGATGGCGCGCAAGCTCGTCACCGTGGAACGCGAATGCGATCTCACGGGTCACATGATCTCGATCGACGAGACGCTCGAAACGCGTGCCGAGTCGCGCGAGGAACTGCGCGACGTGTTCACCCGCAGCGGCTTCAAGACGTGGCTGCGCGAAGTGGAAATCGCCGATGCGGTGGAAGGCCCGGAAACCGACGTGCCGCCCGCACCGACCATCGAAGTGGAACGCCATTACGACACGGTGCAAACGTGGGAACAGTTCGATGCGTGGCTCGCGAAAATCGAGGCCGCCGAACTCACCGCGTTCGATACCGAAACGACCTCGCTCGATCCGATGCAGGCGCAACTGGTCGGCTTGTCGTTCGCTGTCGAAGCGGGCAAGGCTGCGTACGTGCCGGTCGCGCATCGCGGGCCGGACGCGCCGCAGCAACTGCCGCGCGACGAAGTGCTGGCGAAGCTGAAGCCGTGGCTCGAAAGCGCTGCGCACAAGAAGGTCGGTCAGCATATGAAGTACGACGAGCAGGTGCTCGCGAATTACGGCATCGAACTGGCCGGCGTGGAGCACGATACCCTGCTCGAATCGTACGTGGTCGAGTCGCACCGCACGCACGATATGGACAGCCTCGCGCTGCGTCATCTCGGCCTGAAAACCATCAAGTACGAAGAGGTGTGCGGCAAGGGCGCAAGCCAGATCGGCTTCGATGAAGTCGCACTCGAACAGGCGTCGTCCTATGCGGCGGAAGACGCGGACATCACGCTGCGTCTGCATCAGACCTTGTATCCGCAAGTGTCCAAAGAGACCTCGCTCGATTACGTCTATCGCGAGATCGAAATGCCGACCTCGCGCGTGTTGCGCAAGATGGAGCGCACCGGCGTGCTGATCGACACGGAGAAACTGCGCACGCAAAGCACGGAGATTGCCGCGCGTCTGATCCAGCTGGAAAGCGAAGCGTACGTGCTGGCAGGCGGCGAATTCAATCTCGGTTCGCCGAAGCAGATCGGCCAGATTTTTTTCGAAAAGCTGGAGTTGCCGGTCGTCAAGAAGACGCCGAGCGGCGCACCGTCCACCGACGAAGAAGTGCTGCAAAAACTCGCGGAAGACTATCCGCTGCCGAAGATCCTGCTCGAACATCGCGGCCTGTCGAAGCTCAAATCCACGTACACCGACAAGCTGCCGCGGATGGTCAACGCCGCCACCGGCCGCGTGCATACGAACTATGCGCAAGCGGTAGCGGTGACCGGGCGGCTCGCGTCGAACGATCCGAACCTGCAAAACATTCCGGTGCGCACCGGCGAAGGCCGCCGGATTCGCGAGGCGTTCATCGCGCCGCCGGGATTCAAGCTGGTGTCCGCCGACTACTCGCAGATCGAGTTGCGCATCATGGCGCATATCTCCGGCGACGAATCGTTGTTGCGCGCATTCGCGCAAGGCGAGGACATTCACCGCGCCACCGCCGCTGAAATTTTCAGCGTGACGCCGCTCGAAGTGTCGAGCGATCAGCGGCGGGTCGCGAAGGTGATCAACTTCGGGCTGATCTACGGGATGAGCGCGTTTGGTCTCGCGGCGAATCTCGGCATCACGCGCGACGCGGCGAAGCTGTATATCGACCGCTATTTCGCGCGTTATCCGGGCGTTGCTCGTTATATGGACGAAACGCGTTTGAACGCCAAGGCCAAGGGTTATGTCGAAACCGTGTTCGGACGGCGTCTGTGGCTGCCGGAAATCAACGGCGGCAACGGTCCGCGTCGTCAGGCGGCGGAGCGCGCGGCCATCAACGCGCCGATGCAAGGCACGGCCGCCGACCTGATCAAGCTGTCGATGATCGCCGTGCAGAAGTGGCTCGAAGACACGCCGACCGGCGCACGGATGATCATGCAGGTTCACGATGAACTGATCCTCGAAGTGCCGGACGCGGAGTTGTCGAACGTGCGCAAGCGCCTGCCGGAACTGATGTGCGGCGTCGCCACGCTCAAGGTGCCGCTGGTCGCGGAAGTGGGCGCGGGCGCGAACTGGGAGGAAGCGCACTGATCGTGATCTGCGCGCCCGCCCCGCGAGCAGCGTTTTACCCGGCTTGTCGCAACCGGTGCTGTTCGCGGACAATCGTCGGGACGGCTTGGCCGTCCCGATGCAGGTAACGATCGACCGACACGGAGAATCTCATGCACCGTTTTATCGTGGTTGGTGGGGGCGCAGGTGGATTGGAACTCGCGACACGGCTTGGCGACAGGTTCGCGCCGCGCAAGAGCAAAGGCTTCGCACGGGCGCAAATCACGCTCGTGGACCGCAACCCGACGCACATCTGGAAGCCGCTGCTGCATGAGGTCGCGGCGGGCAGCATGGACCCGTTCACCCATCAACTCGAATACGCGGCGCAAGCGCGCTGGCACGGCTTCGAGTTTCAGCAGGGCGAACTCGCCGGCATCGACCGCGCGGCGAAACGCATCACGCTGGCGGCCGTCGCGGACGACGACGGCGCCGAACTTCTCCCCCGACGCGAACTGGAATACGACACGCTGATCGTCGCGATCGGCAGTACGACGGCGTTTTTCGGCGTGCAGGGCGCGCCCGAATATTCGCTTGCGCTCGATACCGTCGGTCAGGCCGAGCGCTTTCGCAAACGTCTGATCGCGGCGTGCATGCGCGCCGAGCATCAGGTCCACGAACCGGTCGAATCGGTGCCGGGCACGGCGGTCACGAGCGAGCCGCGGATTCAGGTGGCGATCGTCGGCGGCGGCGCGACCGGCGTCGAACTGTCTGCGGAATTGCGCAATACGGCGCAGGTGCTGGCCGCGTACGGGCTGCATAACCTCGACCCGCGTCACGACGTGGGCATCGTGCTGATCGAAGCCGGGCCGCGTATCTTGCCGGCTTTGCAGGAGCGGGTATCGACCGCGACGGCCGAGTTGCTGACCAAGCTCGGCGTCAAACTGATGATCGGCGAAACGGTCGCCGAAGTTGCGCCGGGCGTGGTTCGCACCAAGAGCGGCAAGGTCGTGCGCGCCGATCTGACGGTATGGGCGGCCGGTATCAAGGCGCCGCCCATTCTGGGTCAACTGGACGGCCTGACGGTCAACCGGCTCGGCCAGCTCGACGTGCGCCGCACGCTTCAAACCACGCTCGACGACAATATTTTCGCGCTCGGCGATTGCGCCGCCTGCGCGTGGCCGGGCAACGAGCGCAACGTGCCGCCGCGCGCGCAAGCCGCGCACCAGCAAGCCAGTTTTCTGCTGAAGGCGCTGACCTGCCGCCTCGAAAACAAGCCTTTGCCCGAGTTCACGTATCGCGATTTCGGCTCGCTGGTGTCGCTCGGGCATTTCAGCGCGGTCGGCAATCTGATGGGCGGCGTGATCGGCGGGAACATGCTGATCGAAGGGCTGTTCGCGCGTTTCATGTACATGTCGCTGTACCGGCTGCATATCGCGGCGCTGCACGGCTATCCGCGGATGATGCTCGATACCTTCGCCCACTGGCTGCGGCGCACGACGTTGCCGCGCGTGAAGTTGCATTGACGTTGCATCGACGTCGCATCGCCGCTCCGGCGTATGCTGACGCCTTTACGTTGCTGTCCGCTTTCATTGATCATTCGAGGAGCGCTGCATGCTGAAGCCCGAAGTCGACGTTCTCGTTCCCCACGTGCCGTTCGATCGGCGCACGTTCATCAAGGCCGCGCTCGGGACCGGCTTCGCGGCGGCGGTACTGCCGGTGTCCGCGCAAACCGTCCATACCGATAGCGACGGTCTCGAAGCCGGCGAAATCGGTATTCACGCGAAAGACGGCGTGCTGGTGCCGGCGTATCGCGCGCAGCCGAAGGGCAAGATGCATTTGCCGGTGATCATCGTGATCCATGAGATTTTCGGGGTTCACGAACATATCGCCGACGTCTGCCGGCGCTTCGCGAAACAGGGTTATCTGGCCATTGCGCCAGACCTGTACACGCGTCAGGGCGACGCGTCCGTTTATCCGACCATCCAGCAGTTGAGCGAGCAACTGGTCAGCAAGGTGCCGGACGAGCAGGTGTTGTCCGATATCGATTCGACGGTTGCATGGGCCGGCGAGCACGGTGGCAATCTGGACAAGGTCGGAATCAACGGCTTTTGCTGGGGCGGCCGGATCACGTGGCTGTATGCGGAGCGCAATCCGCGCGTGAAGGCGGGCGTGGCGTGGTACGGGCGCGTGGTGGGGGCGAAGAATGCGATGACGCCGGCCAATCCGCTCGACCGAGTTGCGGATCTGCATGCGCCGGTGCTGGGTCTGTACGGGCGCCAGGATCAGAGCATTCCGCAAGACACGCTCGAGCAGATGAAGGCGGCGATTGCGCAAGGTCCGCAAGCGGGGCGCGGGTCGCAGTTCGTCGTGTACGACGACGCGGGGCACGCGTTCTTTGCGGATTACCGGCCGAGTTACAAGAAGGCCGATGCAGAAGATGGCTGGCGTCGCGCGCTGGCGTGGTTCAGGCAGCACGGCGTGGCCTGACGGGAGCTGAGTTGGGTTGACGCGCGTTGACGCGTGGTGGAACGAGAAAGGGCGCATCGACGATGCGCCCTTTCTGTTTGTTCTGCCGGTACGGCTCGGGGTTGACGCGGAAAGCGGATTCAACCCGGCCGCGCCTCGACGTTAGGGCGTCGGTCCGGTTGCGACCGGACGCGACGGATCGGACGTCCATTCGCTCCACGAGCCGGGATACAGCGCCGCGCCATGCAGCCCGGCGACTTCCATCGCCAGCAGGTTGTGACATGCGGTCACGCCCGAACCGCATTGCAGAACCACGCGTTCGACCGGCGTATCGGCGAGCACCACGCCGAATTCCTCGCGCAGCGAATTCGCAGGCTTGAAGCGTCCGTCGGCGGCGAGGTTGTCCTTGAAGAAACGGTTGCGCGCGCCCGGAATATGGCCGCCGACACGATCCAGCGTTTCGTTCTCGCCGCGATACCGGTCGGCCGCGCGCGCATCGACGATCACGCGTTCGCCGCTGGCCAGATTGCGCTCGACCGCTTGTGCGTCGATCGTCACCGCGAGCGGCGCGGCGGCCTTGAAGTCGCCCGCACGCTCGACGGGGACGTCTTGCGTCAGCGGCTGGCCGGCCGCTTCCCACGCGGCCAGTCCGCCGTCCAGCACCGCGACCGCGTCGTGACCCAGCCAGCGCAGCATCCACCACAGGCGTGCCGCGTACATGCCGCCTTGCGCGTCGTACGCGACCACTTGCTGCCCGTGCTTCAAGCCGTGCGACGCGAACGTTTCCACCAGCGTGGCACGTTCCGGCAACGGATGACGGCCGTTCGTGCCGGACTTCACGCCCGACAGATCGCGATCGAGATGAAGATAGTGCGCGCCGGGCAGATGACCCGCGCCGTACGCGGTTTCGCCGGCCTGAAGGTCCGCCAGATCGAACCGGCAATCGACGACGAAGACGCTGTCCGGCGCGGCCGCGAGCCGCTCGGCGAGGTTCGTCGCGGAAATCAGAGTGGTGTAGTGAGTGTGAGGCATGACGGCTCCTGATGCGGGTGCGTGCCTGTGCGCCTGTGTGGGAGTTCCGGGCGCAGCCGACCCTTGTGGTAAGTCTAAACAAAAAAAGACGGGCTTAAAGCCCGTCTTTCATTGGACAACCCGGCGTGCGCAGCGCTGAGCCGAAGCGCCGCGCGACACCTCAAATGTGGCCGAGTTCGCGCCGCAAAAACTCGTGGAAGTGCTGCATGCCGTCTTCCATCGGGCTCTGATACGGGCCAACCTGCGATTCGCCGCGCATCATCAGCGCACGGCGACCGGCGTCCATCCGCTCGGCGATTTCGTCGTCTTCGCGGGCGGTTTCCATGTAGGCGGCACGCTCGGCTTCGACGAATTCGCGTTCGAACAGCGCGATTTCTTCAGGGTAATAAAACTCGACGACGTTCGTGGTCTGCTGCGGGCCGCGCGGAATCAACCACGACACGACCAGCACATGCGGATACCACTCGATCATGATGCCCGGGTAGTAGACCATCCAGATCGCGCCGAACTCGGGCGGCTTGCCGCCACGGAAGCGTAAGACCTCGTCGTGCCATTTACGGTACGTCGGGCTGCCGGGCTTCTCGAGATCCTTGTGGACACCGACCGTCTGAACGCTGTACCAGTCGCCGAATTCCCACGTCAGGTCGTCGCACGAGACGAAGCTGCCGAGTCCTGGATGGAACGGCACGACGTGGTAATCCTCGAGATAGACCTCGATGAAGGTCTTCCAGTTGTAGTTGCATTCATGGACCTCGACGTGATCGAACATGAAGCCCGAGAAGTCGAAGTGTTGCTTGGTGCCGAGGCGCGCGAGGTCGTGCGCGACATCGCGCCCCTGGGCTTCGAACAGCAGGCCCTGCCAGTTCTGCAACGGCGTGGCGCCGAGGTTCAGACACGGATTGTCCGCAAAATGCGGTGCGCCGAGGAGCTGGCCGTTCAGGTCATACGTCCAGCGGTGCAGCGGGCAGACGATGTTCTCGGTCTGGCCGCGGCCGTTGAGCATGATGGCCTGCCGGTGACGGCACACGTTCGACAGCAATTCGACTTGCGACTGCTGGTTACGGACGAGCACGCGCCCCTCGCTTTCGCTGGGCAAGGCAAAATAATTCCCCGCTTCCGGCACCATGAGATCGTGCCCGACATAACGAGGACCTTTTTTGAAAAGGGTGTCGATTTCGCGCTGTAGAAGCGCTTCGTCAAAGTAAGCCGTGACTGGCAGCTGGCTGTGGACAGACCGCAACTGCAATGCATTGCTCAGATTGGACATTCCCACTCCCGTGAAGACGTGAAAGCAGTGAACAACCCAACCATCGATGGATTCGATTTAGGGAGCCCGCGATTATACCCGTTTCCCCTTGTATGGGGCGCTTAGGTCGTTGATAAGTGCCTGATTTGGGTCCGAAATGGCCGGTAAGTTCGCGGTTTCTGCAAGATGGCCCCAAGTTTTTTCGGCGGAGGTCGGGCGGTGGCCGGAAAGCGTTACCAGTAGGGAATGCGCCGCCGAACGGATCGGAAATATCTCTTTTGCCGTAGAATGTCCGACTTGTTTTAATTTTGCGATCGTTCATGGCGAAGACTGCACCCAAGGATCCTGCTGCCGAGTCGGCTACCGCCGACACCGCGCCGCTGCCCGAGAATTACGAATCAGCGCTCGCGGAGCTGGAAGGGCTCGTCGCCCGTATGGAAGGCGGCAGCCTGAGCCTTGAGGAATCGCTCGCGGCTTACCGGCGCGGTGCGACGCTGGTGGCGTTTTGCCAGCAGCAACTGGAGAAAGTCGAGCAGCAGGTTCGCGTGCTCGACGGCGAAACCCTGAAGCCGTTGCCCATGAACACCGCAGCCACAGCCGCTGATGACAGCGGGGATGACCTATGACTTTCGAACAATGGACGCGTGCCGTGCTGGCGCGTGTCGAGACGGCCCTCGAACACTATCTGCCGACCGCCGAAACGGCGCCGGCAACGCTGCATGAGGCGATGCGCTATGCCGTGCTCGGCGGCGGCAAGCGCGTTCGTCCGCTGCTATGCCACGCGGCCGGCGAGTTGACCGGCGCGTCGGCGGAAAGTCTCGATGCGGCAGCGGCGGCGCTGGAAATGATCCACGTGTACTCGCTGGTGCACGACGACATGCCCTGCATGGACGACGACGCGCTGCGTCGCGGCAAGCCTACGGTACACGTCAAATATGACGAGCCGACGGCATTGCTGGTCGGCGACGCGCTGCAATCGCAGGCGTTCGTGGCGTTGACGTCGGACGTGCTGGCGCCCGCGCAACAGGCTGCGCTGGTGCGGGAACTGGCGCTCGCCAGCGGCTCGATCGGGATGGCCGGCGGCCAGGCGATCGATCTCGCGAGCGTCGGTCTCAAACTGACGCGCGAACAGCTCGAAACGATGCACCGGCTCAAGACCGGCGCATTGCTGCGTGCCGCTGTGCGCATGGGCGCGCTGGCCGGCGCCGGATCGAACGACGCGCCCGACGCGAATGCGATGCGTTCGCTCGACGCTTATGCTGCCGCCGTGGGTCTCGCGTTCCAGGTCGTCGACGATATTCTCGACGTGACGACTGATTCCGCGACGCTCGGCAAAACCGCAGGCAAGGACGCGAAGGACGGCAAGCCGACCTACGTGTCGATCATCGGTCTCGATGCGTCCCGCGCGCTGGCTGCGCAGCTCCGCAGCGATGCCCATGCCGCGCTCGCGCCTTTCGGCGACCGGGCGCAGCGACTTGCCGAACTGGCCGATCTGGTAGTTAACCGGGTTAGCTGAACGCGAAAGCCCGCCGCCGCACGCGCTGTCCCCACAAGGCCGTGTGAATGAAGTGCGGGCGCGTGAGTTTTCCTACAATGGAACGACGATGTACGACTTGCTGAAAACCATCGACGACCCGGCGGCCTTGCGCCGCCTCGATCGCCGCCAACTGCAGCCCCTCGCGGACGAGCTGCGCGCCTTCGTGCTCGACAGCGTGTCGCAGACGGGCGGCCATCTGTCGTCCAATCTGGGCACGGTCGAACTGACCATCGCGCTGCATTACGTGTTCGACACGCCGCGCGACCGGATTGTCTGGGACGTCGGCCATCAAACCTATCCGCACAAGATCCTGACGGGTCGCCGTGACCAGATGCATACGCTGCGTCAGCGCGGCGGCATCTCCGGCTTCCCGCGCCGCGACGAGTCCGAATACGACACGTTCGGCACCGCGCACTCCAGCACGTCGATTTCGGCTGCGCTCGGCATGGCGGTCGCCGGCAAGCTGCAAGGCGACAACCGGACGGGCATCGCGGTGATCGGCGACGGCGCGATGACGGCCGGCATGGCTTTCGAAGCGTTGAACAACGGCGGCGTCGAAGACGACGTGCCGCTGCTGGTGATCCTGAACGACAACGATATGTCGATCTCGCCGCCGGTCGGCGCGCTGAATCGCCATCTGGCGCGTCTGATGTCGGGCCGTTTCTACGCGGCCGCACGTGCCGGCGTCGAACGCGTGCTGCGCGTCGCGCCGCCGATGCTCGACCTCGCGCGCAAGCTCGAAGAGCACGCGAAGGGCATGATCGTGCCGGCGACGCTATTCGAAGAGTTCGGCTTCAATTACATCGGCCCGATCGACGGTCACGATCTCGACTCGCTGATTCCGACGCTGCAAAACATCAAGGAACTGCGCGGTCCGCAATTCCTGCACGTCGTCACGAAGAAGGGTCAAGGCTACAAGCTGGCCGAAGCCGACCCCGTGCTGTATCACGGCCCGGGCAAGTTCAATCCGGCCGAAGGCATCAAGCCGTCCACCGCGCCGTCGAAGAAGACGTACACGCAGGTGTTCGGCGAATGGCTGTGCGACGCCGCTGAACTGGATGCACGCGTGATCGGCATTACGCCGGCCATGCGTGAAGGCTCGGGCATGGTCGAGTTCGAAAAGCGCTTCCCGGACCGCTATTTCGACGTCGGTATCGCCGAACAGCACGCGGTCACCTTCGCGGGCGGTCTCGCGGCCGAAGGCATGAAGCCGGTCGTCGCGATCTACTCGACGTTCCTCCAACGCGGTTACGACCAGTTGATCCACGACGTCGCGCTGCAAAACCTGCCGGTCGTGTTCGCGATCGATCGCGCGGGTCTGGTCGGCGCGGACGGCGCGACGCACGCGGGTGCGTACGATCTGGCCTTCCTGCGCTGCATTCCGAACATGACGGTGATGGCGGCGTCGGACGAAAACGAATGTCGTCAGATGCTGTACACGGCGCTTCAGCAGCCTAATCCGACGGCGGTGCGTTATCCGCGCGGCGCGGGCACGGGCGTGGCGACGGTCAAGCAGATGACCGAAATTCCGGTCGGAAAGGGCGAAATTCGCCGCGAAAGCACGCAGCAGGCTGGCAAGCGCATCGCCATTCTGGCGTTCGGTACGATGGTCGCGCCGTCGCTGGCCGCTGCCGAGCAACTGGATGCAACCGTCGCGAACATGCGCTTCATCAAGCCGATCGACGCCGATCTGGTCCGCGAACTGGCTGAATCGCACGATGCGCTCGTCACGATCGAAGAAGGTTGCGTGATGGGCGGCGCGGGCTCCGCGTGCGTCGAAGCACTGCTGGCTGCCGGGCTGTCGAAGCCGGTGCTGCAACTCGGTTTGCCCGACCGCTTCATCGATCATGGCGATCCGGCCAAGCTGCTCGCCGAATGCGGCCTCGACGGCGCGGGTATCGCCAAGTCGATCCGCGACCGTTTCCCCGACAACGCCGCAGGCAAGTCGGTCAAGCGCGTCGCCTGAGTCAGACGGTGATGTCGTATGCGCCTCGCGGCGGGTACGGCGTTTCGCAACTCGAATTTGAACCGATGAACCCACGGGTTCATCATGCGACGCCGGCTTTTGCCGGCGTTCGACTTTCCGGGCCCAGCTATCGCGGTCCGCGAGGAACACAAACATGAACCAGATGAATCCCGCTTTCGTGATGCCCGACGTGCAAAGCACGCCCGATACGCGTCAGATTCCGATTCAGCGCGTGGGCGTGAAGGCCGTCCGTCATCCGCTGACGGTGCGCATGCCCGACGGTTCGGCGCAACCGAGCGTCGGAACCTGGAATCTCGACGTGCATCTGCCTGCCGAAGTGAAGGGCACGCACATGTCGCGCTTCGTCGCGCTGCTCGAAGAAAACAAGGCGCCGCTCGAACCTGCAACTTTCCGCACGATGCTGGCGTCGATGCTCGACAAGCTCGAAGCGGAAGCGGGTCGGATCGAAGTGTCGTTTCCGTACTTCGTCAACAAGACCGCGCCGGTGTCCGGTGTGCAAAGTTTGCTCGATTATGAAGTCACGTTGACCGGCGATACGCGCAATAACGTCACGCGCGTGTTCCTGAAAGTGCTGGTGCCGGTGACGAGCCTGTGCCCGTGCTCGAAGAAGATTTCCCAATATGGCGCGCACAACCAGCGCTCGCATGTGACCATCAACGCCGAGTTGATTGACGACGTTCCGGTCGAAGATCTGATCAAGATCGCCGAAGAAGAAGCATCTTGCGAACTTTGGGGCTTGCTGAAGCGTCCGGATGAGAAGTTCGTGACCGAGCGTGCGTACGAAAATCCGAAGTTTGTCGAAGATCTTGTTCGCGATGTCGCGGTTCGCCTGAATGCGGATGCGCGGATCGTCGCGTACACCCTCGAAGCCGAGAACTTCGAGTCGATTCACAATCACAGCGCATACGCGGTGATCGAGCAAGACAAGCGTTTGGCGCAGTAAGCCGCGTTATCGCAGCATGTTGACGTGAAAACGGCCGCGAAAGCGGCCGTTTTTCATTTCGAGGCGAGTTGTTCAGCCTAGCGCGCGAGCGACGTCAGATCCCAGCGCGGTTTGACCGTGAACGCGTAATCCTTGTCGGCCTGATCGGGCCAGCGTTGCAGACGCAGCGCGCCCGCGAGCGCGATCATCGCGCCGTTGTCGGTGCACAGCGACAGATCCGGGTAATGCACGTTGAAGCCACGGCGTTTCGCGGCCGTCGACAACGCGTCGCGCAACTGACGGTTCGCGCCGACTCCGCCCGCGACGACCAGCCGCTTCAACCCGGTCTTCTTGAGCGCCGCCAGCGACTTCGCGGCCAGCACATCGACGGCTGCATCGACGAAACCGCGCGCCAGATCGGCCTTCGACTGGTCGCAGATGTTGGCGCCCCCGAGCTTCTTCACATGGGTCAGAACCGCGGTCTTCAGTCCGCTGAAGCTGAAATCGAGATCGCCGGAATGCAGCATGGGGCGCGGCAGATTGACGACGCCGGGCGTGCCGAATTCCGCCATCCGCGATACTTCCGGTCCGCCGGGATAGCCGAGGCCGAGCAGTTTCGCGGTCTTGTCGAAGGCTTCGCCTGCCGCGTCGTCGAGCGTTTCGCCGAGCGTTTCGTACACGCCGACATCCGTGACGCGCATTAATTGCGTGTGTCCGCCCGACACCAGCAACGCGACGAACGGAAACGGCGGCGGTTCGTCGACCAGCAACGGCGACAACAGATGCCCTTCGAGGTGGTGAATGCCGATAGTCGGTTTGTCCCACGCCATCGCCAGCGCGTTCGCGACGCTCGCGCCGACCAGCAGCGCGCCCGCGAGCCCCGGACCTTGCGTGAACGCGATCGCGTCGATGTCGTCGCGCTGCGTGCCGGCGCGTTGCATCACTTCTTCGAGCAGCGGCAACGCGCGCCGGATGTGGTCGCGCGACGCCAGTTCCGGCACCACGCCGCCATATTCGCGATGCATCGCAATCTGCGAATGCAACGCGTGCGCGAGCAGGCCGCGCTCGGTGTCGTAGAGCGCGAGACCGGTTTCGTCGCAGGAGCTTTCGATGCCGAGAACAAGCATGATCGGGGAACGGAATCCAGGGCTGGCAGGCGTTCGCGAGGTGTAAAAAGCCCGTCGCAACGCGCCTGCAAAGTGAAAAGGCAAGCCTGAAAGTATAGCAGCGCGGGCATCGTGCCGCTGGTCGGCAGGTACAATGCGCGCCATGAAATCCTTCGATATCGCGGTGATCGGCGCAGGCGCGGCCGGCATGATGAGCGCGGCCGTGGCCGGCCAGTTGGGCCGGCGTGTCGTGCTGATCGACCATTCGGCCCGCCTCGCGGAAAAAATCCGCATCTCCGGCGGCGGTCGCTGCAACTTTACGAATCTGTATGCGGGGCCGGCGAACTATCTGTCGGCGAATCCGCATTTTTGCCGTTCCGCGCTGGCCCGCTACACGCCGCGCGATTTCATGGCGCTGCTGAAAAAGCATCGCGTGACCTGGCACGAGAAACACAAAGGCCAACTGTTCTGCGATCAGTCCAGCGACGCCGTGATCGATGTGTTGAAGGCCGAGTGCGACGCGGGCGGCATCGAGTGGCGTCGTCCGCTGGCGGTCGAGCAGGTGCGTCACGACGATGCCGCCGGTTTCACGCTCGATACCCAAAGCGGCCCGATTCACGCGCGCGCGCTGATCGTCGCGACGGGTGGCCTGTCGATCCCGAAGATCGGTGCAACCGATTTCGCGTATCGCCTCGCCAAGCAGTTCGGCCACAAGCTGATCGACACGCGTCCGGCGCTGGTCCCGCTAACCTTCTCCGCCACCGACTGGGCGCCGTTTTCGGCACTGTCGGGCCTGTCGCTGGAGACGCAACTGGCCACGGGCAACAAGAAGAACGGCGCCGAGTTCGTCGAGGATTTGTTGCTGACGCATCGGGGGCTGTCCGGCCCCGGCGTGTTGCAGATTTCGAGCTACTGGCAGCCGGGCGATCCGGTGCGCATCAATCTTTTGCCGGAGAAGGATGCGACATCGGCGCTGATCGAAGCGAAAGGCGGCACGAAGCGGCAAATTGCCAATCTGCTCGCAGAGTGGGTGCCGTCGCGGCTCGCGCACGTGTGGCTCGAAACGCATCAGGTGCCGCTCGATGCGCGCGTCGCGGATTTGCCGGACAAGACGCTTCGGAAGATCGGCGACGCGCTGTCCGGCTGGACGCTGACGCCGAACGGCACGGAAGGCTACAAGAAGGCCGAAGTGACGCGCGGTGGCGTCGATACGCGCGAACTGTCGTCCGCGACCATGATGAGCGCGCGCGTGCCCGGCCTGTTCTTCGTCGGCGAGGCGGTGGACGTCACGGGATGGCTCGGCGGCTACAACTTTCAGTGGGCCTGGGCATCGGGCGTTGCGGCCGGCCAGGCGGCTGTGGAGCACGTCCGGCAGGCCTGACGGGCCGGTCGCTGTATGGGAAACGTCTGATATACTCATTAACGGTTACGAAGTTCCGTTATTGAAAAACAACGGCGATCCGCGTAAAAGATAACGAGGCTTTTGAAGTCGCCATCCGACATTTCAAACGCCCGATCGAAAAGACAGAACGGGTGTCCGACTGTCGTGTGCGCAGGTTCTGCGAAAAACCGGTCGCCGCGCGGAAACGCAATAAGCGGCAGCGGTAAGGCGTCATTTCAGGTGTCTGCGCAGCCAGATGCTGCGCAGGAAGTTTTGCTGATTCTGTCGTGCCGCATGCCAAATGCGTACTGCGGCGGCGCGACTCAACCGGTGCAGCGCGGTCCGTTGCATCGTACGGAAACCAGGCCGTCAAGGCCGCCCCGGTAAGGCCGCATCCACACCGCGAATACGCGCAACCCGCTTGAGGAGGCTGTCCCAAGCGGGTTTTTGTCTTTTATCCCGAGACGTCGCGGTGTGTGCAGCCAGTGCCGGTTTTTTCAAATCCAACGTATTCAGGTGAGTGATGAGTCTCAAAGACCGGATCAACGACGATATGAAAGCCGCCATGCGCGCCCGCGAAACCGGCCGCCTCGGCACGGTCCGCCTGCTGCTCGCGGCAGTCAAGCAACGTGAAGTCGACGAACGCGTGACGCTCGACGACGCCGCGATCACCGCTGTCATCGACAAGATGATCAAGCAGCGCAAGGACTCGATCAGCCAGTTCGAAGCCGCCGGCCGCGCCGATCTGGTCGCGCAGGAGCAAGCGGAACTCGAGGTGCTGGCCGCGTATATGCCGGCCCAGCTGTCCGACGCGGAAGTCGCCGCCGAGGTCGATGCGGCGATTGCGCAAGTGGGCGCGAGCGGTCCGCAAGACATGGGCAAGGTGATGGGCGTGCTGAAGCCGAAGCTCGCCGGCCGCGCCGACATGACGGCGGTATCCGGTCTGGTGAAGGCCGCGCTGTCGAAATAAGCGCCACGCGCGGAGCATTCCGCGCGCTTTTCTCAGGGTTCGCAAACCCACGTTTCTTCCCAGGTCTGGGCGGCCGCGATTTTTGCGCTCGTGCAGACTGACGTTTTCAAGGCAGCGCCGTCAACGTGATTCCGCATTCGTTCCTTCAGGATCTGCTCAACCGCATCGATATCGTCGATGTGGTGGGGCGGTATGTGCAGCTGAAAAAGGGCGGCGCAAACTTTATGGGCTTGTGCCCGTTCCATAACGAGAAAAGCCCGTCGTTCACCGTCAGTCCCACCAAGCAGTTCTATCACTGCTTCGGTTGCGGCGCGCACGGCACGGCCATCGGCTTTCTGATGGAACACGCGGGGCTGAGCTTCCCCGAAGCCGTCAACGATCTCGCCCAGGGCGCAGGTCTGACGGTGCCGAACGAGCCTTCGTCGATCGGCGGCGGGGGCGGCGGCTATGCGCCGGCTGCGTCGAAAGCCGTCACGGTTGCGTTGTCCGACGTGATGCAAACCGCTTGCGACTTCTATCGCAAGCAATTGCGCGGCGCGCCCGGTGCGATCCAGTATCTGAAAAAGCGCGGCCTGACCGGCGAAATCGCGCAGCGGTTCGGCCTCGGCTATGCGCCGGACGGCTGGCAAAACCTCGAAACCGCATTCCCGAATTACAAGGACGACACGCTGGTCGAATCCGGACTCGTGATCGTCAGCGAGAAATCCGACGCGCAAGGTCAGAACCGGCGTTACGACCGGTTCCGCGAGCGGATCATGTTCCCGATCCGCAATGTCAAAGGGCAGGTCATCGGCTTTGGCGGGCGCGTGCTGGACAGCGGCGAACCGAAATATTTGAATTCGCCGGAAACACCGCTATTTAACAAGGGTAGCGAGCTGTACGGCCTGTTCGAAGCGCGTCTCGCGATTCGCGAAAAGCAGTACGCGCTGGTGGTCGAAGGCTATATGGACGTCGTCGCGCTGGCCCAGCTCGGGTTTCAGAACGCGGTCGCGACGCTCGGAACAGCGTGTACGCCGGTTCACGTACAGAAATTGCTGCGTCAGACGGATACAGTCATTTTCAGCTTCGACGGCGATTCGGCCGGACGACGCGCTGCACGGCGTGCGCTCGACGCGTGCCTGCCGCATGCCGCGGACAATCGCGTGATCCGTTTCCTGTTTTTGCCGTCCGAACACGATCCGGACAGCTACGTGCGCGAATTCGGCACCGACGGTTTCGCCGAACAGGTCGAGCGCGCGATGCCGCTGTCGCAGTTCATGCTGAACGAGGTGCTGGCGGGCAAGGAACTGGATCAACCGGAAGGCCGGGCGCGCGCGCTGTTCGACGCGAAGCCTTTGCTGCAGGCCTTGCCGGCGAATGCGCTGCGCGCGCAGATCATGCATATGTTCGCGGATCGGCTCGACGTCCCGTTCGACGAAGTCGCCGCGTTATGCGAAGTCGATTCACGTATCGCGGCGGTCGCGCGGAAAGCGCCGGCGCGTAAAGACCGGCGCAGCGTGACCGGCATCGAGGAAAAGACGCTGCGCAATCTCGTGATGCATCCGCGAACGGTCGCGATGCTCGACGAGGAAGCGGAGCACGCATTGCTGAGCGTGACGCGTCACGGCGAACTGTTTGAAGAAGTGACGACGCATGCCCGCGCGCTGGGCGATGCAGCGGAATTCCAGTTGCTGTCGGACCTGTTGCGTAATGGCGCAAACGCCCCGACTTTCGAGGAAATCTTTCGCAAAATTCTGGACTATGATGAAAACGTTCGGGATTTACTGCTGAAAGACCCGGAGGATGCGACCGTTATCGAGCAACGGCACGAGCAGGAGAGGATTGTCGGCGAGGAATTAATCGCCGCTATTCTGAAGATGCGATATGACGCTTATTGCGAGCGTCTGGACCAGCTTTCGCGGCAATCGCGGCATACGCCTGAGGAATTCGCGGAACTGGCGGATCTGAATCGCAAGCGGGCCGAGATGAAACGGCAGCTCGGGCTGTGATCTGGAAGGCTTGGAGGCGGATGCTACAATAAAAAGTTCTCAGCGGTTTGTTTTTCAGATTTTCCAGGTTTCCAGATTTTTGCAGGCAAATGGCTAAAGGCGATTGCAATGGCAAAGACGGCAGGCGGGAAGAAAGCGACAGGCACGCGCTCCGACGAGCAGACCACTTCGGTCACCCAAGCCACGTCAGCTTCCACTTCCTCTAAAAACACGTCTCCCGTTTCGGCCAGAACGATCGCCCGTAAACCATCCTCGACCACTTCGGCTACGAAAGCGGCGCCGGTAACGCAGGCGCAAGCCGACTATTCCGAAGCGGAGGGGGCAGGTGCGAGAAGCGCAAGGGAAGCCACTGCCGCGCAGGACGATGCGGCAGTGAGCGATACTTTTGTATCCACGGTTCAAACGGCTGTCGTCCAGCAGCCGCGAGTCGAGACTACAGCCGGTACGGCGAACTCCATGACGAAAAAGCTGAACGAAGCACCCGTCGATGACGACGCAACCACCCAGAGCGAAGAAGCTGTGGCCGTTCCGGGCAAAGTCGAAAAGGTCAAGGCACGCGACCGTCGCGCGAAGGAAAAGGCCCTGTTGAAAGACGCGTTTGCGTCGAGTTCACCGGGCACGGTCGAAGAGATCGAGGAGCGGCGCGGCAAACTCCGCGCGCTGATCAAGCTCGGCAAGGAACGCGGTTTTCTGACCTACGCGGAAATCAACGATCACCTGCCGGACAACTTCACCGAAACCGAGGCGATCGAAGGCATCATCAGCACGTTCAACGACATGGGCGTGGCTGTGTACGAGCAGGCGCCCGATGCCGAAACGCTGCTGCTGAACGACAACGCGCCCGCTGCTTCGTCGGACGACGAAGTCGAGGAAGAAGCGGAAGTCGCGCTCTCTACCGTCGATTCCGAATTCGGCCGCACTACGGATCCCGTGCGCATGTACATGCGTGAAATGGGCACGGTGGAACTGCTGACGCGCGAAGGCGAAATCGAAATTGCCAAGCGCATCGAAGATGGCCTGAAGCACATGGTGATGGCCATTTCCGCGTGCCCGACGACCATCGCCGACATCCTCGCCATGGCCGAGCGCGTCGCGAACGAAGAGATCCGTATCGATGAGTTGGTCGACGGTCTGATCGACGCCAACGCGGAAGATGCGGACGGCTTCTCCGAGCAGGAAGCCGAAGCGATCGAGAGCGAAGGCGAGGAAGAAGAAGAGTCCGAGTCCGACGAGGAAGAGGAAGAAGACGACGGCACCGCGCAGGCCACCGCCAACGCGGCGCAGATGGAAGCGCTGAAGCGCGCGTCGCTCGAAAAGTTCGCGATGATCAGCGAATGGTTCGACAAGATGCGTCGCGCGTTCGAGAAGGAAGGCTACAAGTCGAAGTCGTATCTGAAGGCGCAGGAGACCATCCAGAACGAGCTGATGTCGATTCGCTTCACTGCACGTACCGTCGAGCGTCTGTGCGACACGTTGCGCGCGCAGGTCGACGAAGTGCGTCAGGTCGAACGTCAGATTCTGCATACGGTGGTCGACAAGTGCGGCATGCCGCGCGCCGAGTTCATCGCGCGTTTCCCGGGCAGCGAGACGGATCTGGAATGGGCGGACAAGATCGTCGGCGAAGGTCACGCATACAGCGCGATCCTCACGCGTAACATCCCGGCCATTCGCGAGCAGCAACAACGTCTGCTCGACTTGCAGGCGCGCGTCGTGTTGCCGTTGAAAGACCTGAAGGAAACCAACCGTCAGATGGCGGCCGGTGAACTGAAGGCGCGTCAGGCCAAGCGTGAAATGACCGAGGCCAATCTGCGTCTGGTTATTTCCATCGCGAAGAAGTACACGAACCGTGGCTTGCAGTTCCTCGACCTGATCCAGGAAGGCAATATCGGCCTGATGAAGGCGGTGGACAAGTTCGAATATCGTCGCGGCTACAAGTTTTCGACTTACGCCACGTGGTGGATCCGTCAGGCCATCACACGTTCGATCGCGGACCAGGCGCGTACCATCCGGATTCCGGTTCACATGATCGAAACGATCAACAAGATGAACCGTATTTCGCGTCAGATCTTGCAGGAAACCGGTCTCGAACCGGACCCGGCAACGCTGGCTGAAAAGATGGAAATGCCGGAAGACAAGATCCGCAAGATCATGAAGATCGCGAAGGAACCGATCTCGATGGAAACGCCGATCGGTGACGACGACGATTCGCATCTGGGCGATTTCATCGAGGACAACAACACGGTCGCGCCGGCCGACGCCGCATTGCACGCCAGCATGCGCGACGTGGTGAAGGACGTGCTCGACTCGCTGACGCCGCGTGAAGCGAAAGTGTTGCGGATGCGTTTCGGTATCGAGATGAGCACCGATCACACGCTCGAAGAAGTGGGCAAACAGTTCGACGTGACGCGTGAACGGATCCGTCAGATCGAGGCAAAAGCGCTGCGCAAGCTGCGTCACCCGAGCCGTTCCGACAAGCTGAAATCGTTCCTCGAAGGCAATTGATCGCGCGTCGATCATCCTTCGATCAACGATGTGCGCCGCGTGATTCGATGCGGTAAAAATAAGGGCTTCCAGTTCGTTTCGCGCCAGCGAAGCGGTCCCGGAAGCCCTTTTTTCGTGTAGTATGTCGGCCAGTTTTAGCGAAAGGGCCCGGCCTTGCTGTCGGGTCTTTTTGTTGGGCCGGACGCCGTGCTGGTTGCAGGCAGCGGACTCATAATCCGCCTCCGAAAGGACACCGTCGGTTCGAATCCGACCCGGCCCACCAAGAACGACGAAGCCTGGTGCTGACTGTCGTTCACCATCTGATCAACGGGCACGTTTCCCGTCGTCAGGTGATCAGGTTTGACGTCTCTACGGCTTCGTCTGAAGCCACACTATCCGCCCGTCCTGTTGTCTTGACGAGCCGCGTCATGCGTCGTCATGTGCGGTCGCTATCCGCGGTGTCTACGTCGTTTCCTACAGTCAACTGGTCCATTACTTAAAACTTACATCAATCTTGCGATTGCATTTCGCTGCAAGTACAGTGGGCATTCGACCAATCAGTTGACGAGGTGGCGAATGTTCCGGTTTCTGACATTACTGGTGGCGCTGGGCATGTCCGGCGTGGCGTTTGCGAAGGCCGATTGCACAGCCCATCCCAAGGACGAATGGATCAAGGAGTCCGACGCGCGTGCGCAGCTTGAAGCGCAGGGCTACAAGATCAGGAAGTTCAAGGTCGACGGCCACTGCTACGAGATCTATGGTCATAACAAGGAAGGCAAGAAGGTCGAGATTTACTACGACACCAAGACGCTCGCCGTCGTGAAGTCGGAAATCGACTAAAGCCGGGTCGACGCGATGCCCGTTAAAACCTGGGACATTAGCGTGCGGTTCACGCACTGGACCGTCGCGGGGATCGTCGTATGGAACCTGTTTGGTCCGACAGATCAGGCGCATCGCGTCCTCGGTTATATCGCCGCGGGGCTCGTTGTGTTTCGGGTCATTTGGGGATTTGTCGGCACGCGGTATGCGCGGTTTTCAGCGTGGTGGCCTACGGCCGCGCATCTCGCGGAATATCTTCGGTCGCTCGCCGTGGGCAAGCCGATACGTCATCTATCGCATAACCCGCTCGGTGCATTGATGGCCATTGCGCTATGGCTGCTGGTCATCGGGTTGGCGGTGAGTGGATGGATGATGCGGCTGGACGCGTTCTGGGGTGAAGACTGGCTGGAGGGGCTTCACACCGCGTTGTCCGTGGCGTTGCAAGTCTGCGTGTGTGCGCATATCGTCGCCGCGATCGTGATGAGTCTATGGACGCGGGATAATCTCATTGGTGCAATGCTGACTGGTTTCAAGCGTGACGTTGACGATAACAATACGCGGCGTTAGCGCGTCGTTTATCTGTCGGGGCGATTGTTATTTTGCGCACTAAAGACTTTAAGACTGGAGTCTTAGGCTGGCGGGTTTGTTGTTTGCATCACGCGTCGTTTCGGGTTGCGCTGCTAAGCGAATAACTTTCTTAACGTGACAGTCTCGCGAGTCCACAAACTGCAAGCGGGTCGCGCCAGTGTCTGCATTGAATCGACCTTTAGCGTGATTCACCGGCATGCATTTATCCGGCGACGTTGCGGCTTCGTTATCACACACCAGATGTCCGGCGTCCGGAACATCGAGCGTCCGCGTCCACTGAGATAGCAGTTGCGGACGCGCTAGAGGCGGCGTAGCCGGCGCTTACGTCGCCAACGATCTGTGGGGTCAATGGCCCGAATACAGCGTGGTGCGTCGTCGTCACGGCTTGGAAGCCCGACTGCGACGAGCCGCTCATTACGCCGCCATAAGCGTTCGACGTGATGGTCTGGTGTGTTGCGACTTTCGCTTCCGCGGCCTGGATGTCGGCCGGATAGTTCGCTTCCGCGGCACTCGCTCGATAACCGACCTGTTCGAGTCGGACAAGATCGGCGCGGACTTCTGCGTGTGTCGGCGAGACGCTGGAGACTTGTGCGCTGACTAGCATCGGGAGCGCCATAGCGCAGCTAAGAGCGATTGCCTGGATCAGTGCTTTCATGATGTGACCTCGTGAAGAATGGTTTGCGTGGATACGGCACCTGGCTGTGTCGTCCACTGCATCCGGCGTGATGTCGCCGGCTTGTGATGCAAATGCGGTGAACGTGAAGCCATTCTGCGCGGCCGCTGCTGTCCGGACTCTGACTCGTCGATTACAGGTTTGTTATCCGCGCCGTGTGCGTTGCACACGGGCGAGCGCTGTCGAAGACAGGCGCGTGTGCCGCTGCGTCGTATGGCTGATGCGAGTCGCTTCGCATGTGGCGGAGCGGGTGCTTGATCTGCGCTCTGGTGCCGTTGGGAGTCGACGTTCTTTGGATGCCGGGAGCCTTAGGCGCATCGCTAGACGCGAGTGCGCTTAGGCCTAAAGAAGGCGCTCAGAATTATTTTTCAAAAGACGCTTGACGAAGTCTGAGCCAGTATTCATAATTCGCCTCCCTTCTGCTGAGGGGCGAACAAAAGGAAGTAGCAACGCAGTACTTTTGTGTCGAATTGATCTTTAAAAATTAACAGTCGATAAGTGTGGGCGCTTGATGGCGACGCTGGCCGGATTCTTCGGAGTCTGGCGTAAAAGCGAAAGTATCAAGTCTCACACAGTAATGAAAGGAAGGTTTGGCCGTCGCAAGATGGCTGGATCATTCGTCAGTACGTTGAGTGAGCGACCGGTTCTTAACGGAACCGAAAAACAGTAACAGGTTTGAACTGAAGAGTTTGATCCTGGCTCAGATTGAACGCTGGCGGCATGCCTTACACATGCAAGTCGAACGGCAGCACGGGAGTAATCCTGGTGGCGAGTGGCGAACGGGTGAGTAATACATCGGAACGTGTCCTGGAGTGGGGGATAGCCCGGCGAAAGCCGGATTAATACCGCATACGCTCTACGGAGGAAAGGGGGGGATCTTAGGACCTCTCGCTCAAGGGGCGGCCGATGGCAGATTAGCTAGTTGGTGGGGTAAAGGCCTACCAAGGCGACGATCTGTAGCTGGTCTGAGAGGACGACCAGCCACACTGGGACTGAGACACGGCCCAGACTCCTACGGGAGGCAGCAGTGGGGAATTTTGGACAATGGGCGCAAGCCTGATCCAGCAATGCCGCGTGTGTGAAGAAGGCCTTCGGGTTGTAAAGCACTTTTGTCCGGAAAGAAAACCATTCGGTTAATACCTGGGTGGGATGACGGTACCGGAAGAATAAGCACCGGCTAACTACGTGCCAGCAGCCGCGGTAATACGTAGGGTGCAAGCGTTAATCGGAATTACTGGGCGTAAAGCGTGCGCAGGCGGTCCGCTAAGACAGATGTGAAATCCCCGGGCTTAACCTGGGAACTGCATTTGTGACTGGCGGGCTAGAGTATGGCAGAGGGGGGTAGAATTCCACGTGTAGCAGTGAAATGCGTAGAGATGTGGAGGAATACCGATGGCGAAGGCAGCCCCCTGGGCCAATACTGACGCTCATGCACGAAAGCGTGGGGAGCAAACAGGATTAGATACCCTGGTAGTCCACGCCCTAAACGATGTCAACTAGTTGTTGGGGATTCATTTCCTTAGTAACGTAGCTAACGCGTGAAGTTGACCGCCTGGGGAGTACGGTCGCAAGATTAAAACTCAAAGGAATTGACGGGGACCCGCACAAGCGGTGGATGATGTGGATTAATTCGATGCAACGCGAAAAACCTTACCTACCCTTGACATGTACGGAACCTGGCTGAGAGGTCGGGGTGCCCGAAAGGGAGCCGTAACACAGGTGCTGCATGGCTGTCGTCAGCTCGTGTCGTGAGATGTTGGGTTAAGTCCCGCAACGAGCGCAACCCTTGTCCCTAGTTGCTACGCAAGAGCACTCTAGGGAGACTGCCGGTGACAAACCGGAGGAAGGTGGGGATGACGTCAAGTCCTCATGGCCCTTATGGGTAGGGCTTCACACGTCATACAATGGTCGGAACAGAGGGTCGCCAACCCGCGAGGGGGAGCCAATCCCAGAAAACCGATCGTAGTCCGGATCGCACTCTGCAACTCGAGTGCGTGAAGCTGGAATCGCTAGTAATCGCGGATCAGCATGCCGCGGTGAATACGTTCCCGGGTCTTGTACACACCGCCCGTCACACCATGGGAGTGGGTTTCACCAGAAGTAGGTAGCCTAACCGCAAGGAGGGCGCTTACCACGGTGGGATTCATGACTGGGGTGAAGTCGTAACAAGGTAGCCGTATCGGAAGGTGCGGCTGGATCACCTCCTTTCCAGAGCTTCAGCATCAAAGTTGAGCGCTCACGCTTATCGGCTGTGAATTTGAAAGACAGACTCAGGGGTCTGTAGCTCAGTCGGTTAGAGCACCGTCTTGATAAGGCGGGGGTCGATGGTTCGAATCCATCCAGACCCACCAATGTCTTGTCTGGTGTGGCTGATCGGCGAAGTTCCCCTGTGTGATGTATGTGACTGGGGGATTAGCTCAGCTGGGAGAGCACCTGCTTTGCAAGCAGGGGGTCGTCGGTTCGATCCCGTCATCCTCCACCAATCTTCAATGCTGGTTTATCTGGCGCAGGCATTTAAACGTGCTGGCGGTTCAGTGAAACAAGCATTGGCGATTGAGCCAGTCAGTAAAGATAGGCGGTTATAGCAACCGCATTATCGGCTGTCGTTCTTTAACAATCAGGAAGAAGTAGTAAAGAGATTCACGAAAGGACATCTAGAGATGGGTGGCCGAGTAGGTGAATCAGGGTTGTGATTGTATCAATGTATGAAAAGGTGATCGAAAGATTGCCTTGGAATACGGCGCAACACGAATACTCAACCTGTAACGATGTGGCTCGCGCGGTCTTCCCAGTGAAGACGGCCAGAGACGCACCCGTTATAGGGTCAAGCGAACAAGTGCATGTGGTGGATGCCTTGGCGATCACAGGCGATGAAGGACGCGGTAGCCTGCGAAAAGCTACGGGGAGCTGGCAAACGAGCTTTGATCCGTAGATGTCCGAATGGGGAAACCCACTCCGAATGGAGTATCCATGACTGAATACATAGGTCATGCGAAGCGAACGCGGTGAACTGAAACATCTAAGTAACCGCAGGAAAAGAAATCAACCGAGATTCCCAGAGTAGTGGCGAGCGAAATGGGACCAGCCTGTACTCTTTATCTTCATTGTTAGTTGAACGCTCTGGAAAGTGCGGCCATAGCAGGTGATAGCCCTGTAGACGAAAACAGCGAGGAAGAACTAGGTGTACGACAAGTAGGGCGGGACACGTGAAATCCTGTCTGAAGATGGGGGGACCATCCTCCAAGGCTAAATACTCGTGATCGACCGATAGTGAACCAGTACCGTGAGGGAAAGGCGAAAAGAACCCCGGGAGGGGAGTGAAATAGATCCTGAAACCGCATGCATACAAACAGTAGGAGCCTCCTTGTGGGGTGACTGCGTACCTTTTGTATAATGGGTCAGCGACTTACATTCAGTGGCAAGCTTAACCGATTAGGGCAGGCGTAGCGAAAGCGAGTCCGAACAGGGCGATTCAGTCGCTGGGTGTAGACCCGAAACCAGGTGATCTATCCATGGCCAGGATGAAGGTGCGGTAACACGTACTGGAGGTCCGAACCCACTAACGTTGAAAAGTTAGGGGATGAGCTGTGGATAGGGGTGAAAGGCTAAACAAACCTGGAAATAGCTGGTTCTCTCCGAAAACTATTTAGGTAGTGCCTCGTGTATCACCTTCGGGGGTAGAGCACTGTCATGGTTGAAGGGTCCATTGCGGATTACTTCGCCATAGCAAACTCCGAATACCGAAGAGTGCAATCACGGGAGACAGACATCGGGTGCTAACGTCCGGTGTCAAGAGGGAAACAACCCAGACCGCCAGCTAAGGTCCCCAAATATTGCTAAGTGGGAAACGAAGTGGGAAGGCTAAAACAGTCAGGAGGTTGGCTTAGAAGCAGCCATCCTTTAAAGAAAGCGTAATAGCTCACTGATCGAGTCGTCCTGCGCGGAAGATGTAACGGGGCTAAGCAATATACCGAAGCTGCGGATGCACATTTATGTGCATGGTAGGAGAGCGTTCCGTAAGCCTGCGAAGGTGCATTGAAAAGTGCGCTGGAGGTATCGGAAGTGCGAATGCTGACATGAGTAGCGATAAAGGGGGTGAAAGGCCCCCTCGCCGTAAGCCCAAGGTTTCCTACGCAACGTTCATCGGCGTAGGGTGAGTCGGCCCCTAAGGCGAGGCAGAAATGCGTAGCTGATGGGAAGCAGGTTAATATTCCTGCACCATTGTTAAATGCGATGGGGGGACGGATCGCGGAAGGTTGTCCGGGTGTTGGAAGTCCCGGTCCTTGCATTGGAGAAGGCGCTTAGGCAAATCCGGGCGCGGAATTCAAGGGTGTGAGGCCATTCACCTAGGTGAAGAAGCAACTGGAAGTGGTTCCAAGAAAAGCCTCTAAGCTTCAGTTTAACAAGACCGTACCGCAAACCGACACAGGTGGGCGAGATGAGTATTCTAAGGCGCTTGAGAGAACTCGGGAGAAGGAACTCGGCAAATTGGTACCGTAACTTCGGGATAAGGTACGCCCCTGTAGCTTGACTGGCCTGCGCCAGGAGGGTGAAGGGGTTGCAATAAACTGGTGGCTGCGACTGTTTAATAAAAACACAGCACTCTGCAAACACGAAAGTGGACGTATAGGGTGTGACGCCTGCCCGGTGCCGGAAGATTAAATGATGGGGTGCAAGCTCTTGATTGAAGTCCCGGTAAACGGCGGCCGTAACTATAACGGTCCTAAGGTAGCGAAATTCCTTGTCGGGTAAGTTCCGACCTGCACGAATGGCGTAACGATGGCCACACTGTCTCCTCCCGAGACTCAGCGAAGTTGAAGTGTTTGTGATGATGCAATCTCCCCGCGGCTAGACGGAAAGACCCCATGAACCTTTACTGTAGCTTTGCATTGGACTTTGAACCGATCTGTGTAGGATAGGTGGGAGGCTATGAAGCGTGGACGCCAGTCTGCGTGGAGCCGTCCTTGAAATACCACCCTGGTTTGTTTGAGGTTCTAACCTTGGTCCGTAATCCGGATCGGGGACAGTGCATGGTAGGCAGTTTGACTGGGGCGGTCTCCTCCCAAAGTGTAACGGAGGAGTACGAAGGTACGCTAGGTACGGTCGGAAATCGTGCTGATAGTGCAATGGCATAAGCGTGCTTAACTGCGAGACCGACAAGTCGAGCAGGTGCGAAAGCAGGTCATAGTGATCCGGTGGTTCTGTATGGAAGGGCCATCGCTCAACGGATAAAAGGTACTCTGGGGATAACAGGCTGATACCGCCCAAGAGTTCATATCGACGGCGGTGTTTGGCACCTCGATGTCGGCTCATCTCATCCTGGGGCTGTAGCCGGTCCCAAGGGTATGGCTGTTCGCCATTTAAAGAGGTACGTGAGCTGGGTTTAAAACGTCGTGAGACAGTTTGGTCCCTATCTGCCGTGGGCGCTGGATATTTGAAGGGGGCTGCTCCTAGTACGAGAGGACCGGAGTGGACGAACCTCTGGTGTACCGGTTGTCACGCCAGTGGCATCGCCGGGTAGCTATGTTCGGAAGAGATAACCGCTGAAAGCATCTAAGCGGGAAACTCGCCTTAAGATGAGATATCCCCGGGGCTTCGAGCCCCTTGAAGGGTCGTTCAAGACCAGGACGTTGATAGGTCAGGTGTGGAAGCGCAGTAATGCGTTAAGCTAACTGATACTAATTGCCCGTAAGGCTTGATCCTATAACAGGTGTGTCTCGACCCGCGTTGGCGCTTTAGCGCTTACGCGGGTCCGATCCCCGCAGGGGATGCGTGTGAACTCCACAGGGGTTTGCAGACACACAGGTTGAGATCAGTGTTGTGCACTACAAGCACAGCCCAAAGTAATACCGAGAGGCATCCTCTCAGCTACTTCTTCCAGATTGGTTGTGCCGCCCAACAGGCGACACGACAACAAGTCATGCCTGATGACCATAGCGAGTCGGTACCACCCCTTCCCATCCCGAACAGGACCGTGAAACGACTCCACGCCGATGATAGTGCGGATTCCCGTGTGAAAGTAGGTAATCGTCAGGCTCCCAAGCAGAAACAGAAACCCCACCTCCCTAAGAGGTGGGGTTTTTGCGTTTCAGGGCGGGAAAACGATTCAATCGCCATAAATATCGAAGTTGAAGTACTTCGTCGCGACCTGCTGATACACGCCGTCCTGACGAATCGCGGCAATCGCCTGATTGATCTGCTTTTCTAGCGGCGCGTCGCCTTTTCGAATGCCGATCGCGACATCGCCGGCAACGCGGCTGTCGTTGACGGGCTTGCCGATCATCGCAAACCCCGCGCCCTGAGGCGTTTTCAGGAAACCGAAGTCGGCTTGCACGGCGGCCTGAAACGCCGCATCGAGACGATTCGTCACGAGATCCTGATAGATCAGATCCTGCGTCTGATACGACTCGATCGTCACGCCCTTCGGCGCCCATTCCGCTTTCGCATAACTCTCCTGCGTCGAGCCTTGCACGACGCCCACGCGCTTACCCTGCAACGCTTGCGCCGTCGGCTGCAAGTTCGACCCTGCGCGCGCGACCAGCGCCGAGCTTCCCTTGTACAGGCGGTGACTGAAATCGATCTGCTGAAGCCGCACGGGCGTAGCCGACATCGCCGACAAAATCGCGTCGAACTTGCGCGCCTTCAACGCCGGAATCATCCCGTCGAAGTTTTGCTCGACCCACACGCATTTCTGATGCAACTGCGCACACAGCGCGTTGCCAAGGTCGATGTCGAAGCCCACTAACGACCCGTCCGGCGCCTTCGATTCGAACGGCGGATAGCTCGGATCGACACCGAAACGGATCGTCTGCGGATCTTGTGCGAGTGCCGAAAGCGGCAGCATCGCCAGCGCGCAGAAAGCGGAAAGCATCACGTGTTTCATGGGGTTTCCTGTCTGTGTTGTGTCGTGTGAGCGCGGCTCGCAAGCGGAACGCGGCTTGACGCGCCACGCGAACTCATCGCTACCGTAGCCCGACAGAAAGCTATCCGGGAGAGCTAGAATCGTGAACGTGGCAACCATTGGCGAACACGGGTCGATCGTCTCTCAACGGGAACGCATGAAACTTCATCAACTTCGGACACTCGTAGCCGTCGCCGACGCAGGGGGCGTGCGCGGCGCAGCGCGCGCATTGAACGCGTCGCCCGCGGCAATCACCAAAAGCCTGCGGCAACTCGAAGAAAGCGTGCAGATGTCGCTGGTGTTGCGCACGTCGTCGGGCGTGACATTGACGGAGAACGGTCAGGCGTTGCTGGTGCATGCACGATTGATGATCGGCCAGATGGCGCGCGCTCAGGACGCGATGAACGCGCTGCGCGGCGCCACGCACGGCAAGCTCACGGTCGCGGTGACGCCGTGGATCGCCATGACGTTCCTGGCCGATACCGTCACCCGTTTTTGCGCGCGCATGCCGGATATCCAGCTGGAGTTCTTCGAAGGTTTGCTGTCGATCGCCAATCCGCGTTTGCGCGATGGCAGCCTCGATTTCTTTATCGGCCGGCCCGCGCCTGGCGGCCTGGGCGTCGAGTTTCATTACCGTCCGCTGTTTTCGTCGACGTGTGCGCTGGTCGCGCGTGACAACCACCCTCGCGCGAAATGCCGTTCGCTGGCCGAATTGACCGATCTCGACTGGGTGCTGACCTGGGATCCGATCGGCGACAATCCGCTCGCCGACACGATGTTTTCGCTGCACGGTGTGCCGGTGCCGCGAAACATCCATCTGACGCACTCGCTTTCCATCGCCATTTCGCTGCTTAAAAAGACCGATATGGTCAGCGTGTTTCCGTGGCCGCTGGTCGAGGTCAGCGCGGCAAAAGAAGGGCTGTGCGCGATTCCGTTGCGTGAACAGCTGGAAGACGCGATGGTCGGCGTGGTGTCGCGCAGCGGTCACCCGTTCAACGCGGCGTCCGAGTGCTTTATCGAATGTCTGATCGAAACGATTCGCGATGGCAGCAGTTCGACATCGCCGGAGACGCGCAACGTGTTGCGGTCGGTGGAACTGTTGATCTAGCGGATTTTTCAGCGCGAGCCGCGCCGGAAGAGGGTGCCGCCATGCAACCGGAGCCGGTTACATGGCGGTGGTTACTGCACCTGCATCGGACGACGCTTACTTCTTGCTGTCGTCCTTCAGTTGCGGCAGCGTCAGCGCTTCGCCCGGCGTCAGCAGACCGACTTGCGAGTAAATGCGCAGCTTGTCGCGCGTATCGGTGATGTCGAGGTTGCGCATCGTCAGTTGACCGATACGATCGCGAGGCGAGAACGTCGATTCGACCTTCTCCATCGACAGACGCTCCGGCTGATACGTCAGGTTCGACGACTTCGTGCTCAGGATCGAGTAGTCGTTGCCGCGACGCAGTTCGACCGTCACTTCGCCGGTGATCGCGCGTGCGACCCAGCGTTGCGCCGTTTCACGCAGCATGATGGCTTGCGGATCGAACCAGCGGCCTTGATACAGCAGACGGCCGAGGCGACGACCGTTTTCACGGTATTGCTCGATCGTATCTTC
Source organism: Paraburkholderia sp. (assembly GCF_028283785.1). Lineage (GTDB taxonomy): Bacteria > Pseudomonadota > Gammaproteobacteria > Burkholderiales > Burkholderiaceae > Paraburkholderia. The sequence goes on from NZ_JAPWKB010000014.1 coordinate 203,456, forward strand.
GTTGTGAATGCCCGTGACCAGACGTTCGTACGCGATGTGCAGCAGCGCGAGTCCCGGCGCTTCATAAATGCCGCGGCTCTTCGCTTCGATGATGCGGTTTTCGATCTGGTCGCTCATGCCCAGACCATGACGGCCGCCGATGCGGTTCGCTTCGAGCAGCAGTTCGACCTGATCGGTGAACTCGACGCCGTTCAGCGCCACCGGACGGCCTTCCTCGAAGCGGATCGTGACTTCTTCCTTCGCGACCGGCACGTCGTCGCGCCAGAACGCAACGCCCATGATCGGGTTGACGATCTTGATGCCGCTTTCGAGGCTTTCGAGATCCTTCGCTTCGTGGGTAGCGCCGAGCAGGTTCGAGTCGGTGGAATAGGCCTTCTCGGCCGACATCTTGTACGCGAAGCCCGCCTGACGCATGAACTCCGACATTTCCGCGCGGCCGCCGAGTTCGTCGATGAACGCCTGATCCAGCCACGGCTTGTAGATCTTCAGATCCGGATTCACCAGCAGACCGTAGCGGTAGAAGCGCTCGATGTCGTTGCCCTTGTACGTGCTGCCGTCGCCCCAGATGTTGACGCCGTCTTCCTTCATCGCGGCAACCAGCATCGTGCCGGTCACGGCGCGGCCCAGCGGCGTCGTGTTGAAGTACGTCACGCCGGCCGTCGAAATATGGAACGCGCCGCTTTGCAGCGCGGCAATGCCTTCCGCGACCAGTTGCGCGCGGCAGTCGATCAGGCGTGCGCCTTCTGCGCCGTACAGCGTCGCGCGACGCGGAATTTCGTCGTAATCGGCCTCGTCGGGCTGGCCCAGGTTAGCCGTGTAAGCATACGGAAGGGCTCCTTTGAGTCGCATCCAGTGCAGCGCGGCGCTCGTGTCGAGGCCGCCGGAGAAGGCGATGCCGACCTTCTGGCCGGTGGGGAGACTTTCAAGAATTGTGCTCATAAGGAAAACCGTTAAATCGAGGCTTGGAGGGGGATATGGTGCAACTTTCCAGTATCAGCCATGCCCGGCCATGAGGCAAGCGCCAAGCGCAGGTTGGAGGCGGTTGAGCGGGCGGGAGGCGGCAACGCGGTCTGCGCGTGCGTTGCGGAACCGGTCGCGCAATCGTGCGGTCCGCTATTTTGCCAGATCGGGCGAAATCGCCGGTTTTTTGGGGGCAGCGCCGCGTGCGCGTGCTTATCGGCCGGCAGCGAGATAGTTGCGCGGCGCGATACGGCGCGCGTCGGTTTGGCCCGTCTGACGGACGTTTCGCGCGGCTCCATCGCGTGGCTCCGCGTCGCGCACATCGCCGCGCAAATCGAGTTTGTCGCGCAGCGACGTCACCACGCAATCGACGAAGGTTCTGACCTTCGCGTCGAGCAGCCGCCGCCCGGGATAGACGACGAACAGGTTCACCGACGGAATCGCGCACTCGGGCAAAACGCGCAGCAGACGGCCGTGTTCGAGGTCGTCGTGAACCGCATGCGCCGGTAATGCGCCGACACCCGCGCCAGCCAGCAAGGCCGCGCGCACCGCTTGCGCATCGTTGACGACGAAACGCGCCGCCGACGCCCGCGCGCCGTTGCCGCCATCCGGATCGTGGGCCAAGGCCGGCAACCAGTCGCTCGCGGGATCGGGCGAATCGGCGGTCTGCATCAGCGCGTGAGTCGCGAGATCGTCCGCGGACACGACCGGATGGCGCGCCAGATACGCGGGCGACGCGACCAGCACGCGCTCGCATCGGCCGATCAGGCGGCTGACGTTGTTCGAGTCGGGCAGCGCTTGCGCCGATAAGATCGACACGTCGAATGCGTCGTTGATCAGGCTCGCCATCTGCGGCGCGACGACCAGATCCACCGATACATCCGGAAAGCGTTGCCGGTATTCGACGACCGTCGAGGCCAGCGGCGCGAGTCCGACGTCCGGCACCGCGTGCACGCGTAACGTGCCGCGCGGCACGGTGCCGGCGTCGCTCGCTTCGGCGTCGGCGTCGTCGAGATCGGCGAGGATTTTCTTACACCGCTCGTAGTAGCGCTCACCGGATTCCGTCAACGCGACGCGGCGCGTGGTTCGCTGCAACAACCGCGTGTGCAGCCCTTCCTCGAGCGACACCACCGCGCGCGACACGTTGCCCGCGCTACAGGCCATCTGCCGCGCCACGGCGCTGAAACTGCCGGTTTCGGCGATTCGCGAAAACACCCGCATGCTGAAGATCTTGTCCATCGTCGTCAGGTCCTGGTTCGAGCGCCGGCCCCATGACGACGCTCAATCAGCGTAGCGTCGGAGGTCGCGGATTTCCTGAAACGCGCTTCAAACTTCTGAAATCGCGACGCATCGATCAAAGCGTCTTCGCCGCCAGCGCGCGTCCCGCCGACAGATAGTGGATCAACGCGATCAACGGAAAGGCCGTCGCGACGCAGGCCACCAGTTGCCAGCCGCCACGTTCGTACAACGGGCTCGCCAACGCCGATCCAAACGCGCCGCCGACGAAGATGCTGGTCATGTAAATCGCATTGAGCCGGTTGCGGCTGGCTGCGTGCAACGCGTAAATCTCGCGTTGACCGAGCACCATGTTCATCTGCACCGCGAAGTCGAGCACGATGCCCGTCACGACCAGCCCGATCACGCCAGTGGCCGGATGAAGCAGGCCGGGCAAGTAGGCGAGCGCACCCACGACCAGCGCGATCAACGTGGCGCGCACCGTGTGGCCGGCATCGGCCAGTCGTCCGGCGAGCGGCGCGGAGGTGGCGCCGATCGCGCCGACCAGCGCAAAAATGCCGATCGAGGTTTGCGACAAGCCGTAATGACGCGTCAACTCGACCGGAATCGCGGTCCAGAACAGGCTGAACGACGCGAACATCAAGCCTTGATACAGCGAGCGGTGACGCAGCACCGGCATGGTCCGCACCAGATGACCGAGCGAGCCGATCAACGTGAAATAGGTGGCGCGATGCGTGGGTTGTCGCGGCGGAATGGTCAGCGCCAGCACGACGGTCACGATGGTCATCAAGACCGCGGCCGAACCGAAAATCGCGCGCCAGCCGAAGTGTCCGGCCACCACGCTCGAAATCGGCCGCGACAGCAGGATGCCGAGCAGCAGGCCGCTCATGATCGTGCCGACCACCTTGCCGCGCGATTCGTCCGGCGCGAGATGCGCGGCGAGCGGAATCAAAATCTGCACCGCGACCGAGCTGAAACCGATCAGCAGCGAGATCGCCAGAAACGCGCCGGGATGATGGGCGAAGGTCGCCGCGATCAGACTCCCGATCGACACGATCGCGGTTGTGATCATCAGCTTGCGGTTTTCCAGCAGATCGCCGAGCGGAACCAGAAAGAACAGCCCGAGCGCGTAACCGATCTGCGTCAGCGACACGATCAGGCTCGCGGTGCCGCTCGACATGTGAATGTCCGGCGCGATCAGTTCGGTGATCGGTTGCGAGTAGTACAGATTGGCGACGATGGCGCCGCAGCAGAACGCGAACAGCGCGATCAATCCGCGTGTCAGCTTGACCTGCCGTTCGGGGACGACGGTCGTGGGTGCGTTGGATGACATGACAACTCCGTAAGTGAGCGACACAGACAACAATAAAAAGACGGGATGGAAGCGTGTTCAGCGGCCGAATTTCATCAGCCGGTCGCCGAGCGACACGCCGAGATCAGTCATCCGTTTGCCGAGTTGCAGCTGCTGGTTTTCCCAGCGCGCCAGCGCGGCGTCGAGCGCGAGACCGTGCGGTGCGCTGTCTGAAAAGGACGCGGCATACGACGACAGCGCCAGCGCGAGCGCATGGGCATTCGCAGCGGCTTTCGCCGTGCTGCCCGCCGTATGCGGACGCGGCACCGAAGCCGCATCGCCGAGCAGCAGCACGCGGCCGAACACCATGCGCGGCGCGCGCAGATCGACGATCGGTTGCATGAACGGTTCGCCGGTCGCATCGACCAGCGCGCGGAAGGTCGGCGCGAGCAGCGCGTGCGCTTCGTCGCGCAACATGGCGATGTCGGCCGGTTTGGTGGTACCCGGTGGCAACGAAAACGCGCGCTGCATGCCGTGTTTGTCGATCAGCAACCGGTCGAGCGCGGCCTGGTCGTACTTCCGGTACCAGACCCAGTTCCACCGACGCTCGCCCACGGCGGTTTCATCGTGTTCACCCGGAATCAGATAGGCCAGCGACGAATGGCTGTCGCCCTGCTGAAACGTGAAGCGGTCGCGCAACGTGTCGGCGGCGAACGACGGCAGATCCGGTTCCGGCACGAGGCCGCGCCACGCGACGTAGCCGGCATACGCGGGCCGCACGTCGGGCAGCACCTGATGGCGCACCGTCGAGCGAATGCCGTCCGCGCCGATCAGCAGATCGGCCCGTTCGACACGACCGCTTTCGAAGTCCGCAAGCACGTGATCGCCGTCCGTCCGGAAACCGGTCAAGGTCTCGCCAGCGTGCACCGTGTGCGCGGGCAGCGCGCGTTTCATCGCGTTGTAGAGGAGACCCCAAGCGGTTTGCATCTGCGGCATGAACATGTGCTCGATGTGCCGGTCGTGACGGTCGAGGTAAATCCGCTCGCCCGATGCAACGCCCGGCGGATCGGGCAGCGCGACGCCGGCGAACCGCAATGCGTCGAGCACGTCCGGTTGCAGCACGATGCCGCCGCCGCGGCTGTCGAGTTGATTCGGCGATGCTTCGAACAGATCGACGTCCCACCCGGCCGCGCGCATCGTGGTCGCGGAAAACAGTCCGCCGAGCGAGCCGCCGATCACGATCGCGCGGGGTTTGACGATGGCGTTCATGCTGCGCTCCTTGCGATGACCGCACGCAGCGCCGTCGCGAACACCGTCGGCGGCTGCGCGCCGCTGACCACGTCGCCGCCGATCACGACGCTGGGCACGGCGTGAATGCCATGCGCTTCGGCGTCGCGGCGAGCGTTTTCCGTCGCGACGAACGACGCGTCGGCATCGGCCGATTGCAGATCGGCGCGGACCGCTTCCGCGTCGAAACCGTGCGCCGCAGCGAGTTCGACCAGCGTGTCCACGCGGCCGATATCGCGGCCTTCCGAGAAATACGCCACGAATAGCGCCTCATATAACGCGTCGGTCTGTTGCGGCGCATGACGGCTTTGCGCGAACGCCATCAGCCGATGCGCGAGCCGGGTATTCGGCGTGCGCAGGACGCGGCTGTAATCGAATGGCGCCCCGACCGCGCGCCCGGCCGTGGCGACCTGCGCATCCATCGATTGCGAACGCGCCCAACTGCCGAACTTCAGCGTCCGGTACTCGCGCCGGTCCATGCCGTCCTTCGCCATCGACGGATTCAGTTCGAACGGCAGATAACGGACGGAGACTTCGACCTCGGCGCGTAGCGGGTCGAGCGCGGCCGCGAGGTTGCTATGCCCGATCCAGCACCACGGGCAGATGAAATCCGAATACACGTCAATCTCGATGCGCTGCATGTTGCACTCCTCGATACGGGATGCATGCAGGATATCCGTTGCGTTGAACGGTTTGAATGGGTCTAAAATGCAAGCTGGCGTTGCGTTGCGCGCAACCAAACCGGTAATCAGGCCGTTCATGGACAAATTCCTTGCGTTGAATACCCTGCTGGAAGTCGCCGATGCAGGCGGCTTTTCGAAAGCGGCGCAGCGGCTGGGCGTCGCGACGTCGTCGGTGACGCGGCTGATGGATTCGCTCGAAGCGTCGCTCGGCACCGCATTGCTGACGCGCACGCCGCGCAAGGTCAGCCTCACCGACGCCGGCATCGCGTACGTCGAGCAGATCGGCAAGGTGCTCGACGATCTCGCCGAAGCCGACGAAAGCGTGTTCGACAGCGGCGCGTCGCCGATCGGGGCGCTGCGCATCGCGGTGCCGTCCACGTACAGCCGGCTACGTCTCGCGCCGCATCTCGCGGCCTTTCTCACCGACCATCCACGCGTGATGCTCGATGTCGTCGTCGCCGATCACTACGCCGATCTCGCGCTCGACCGGATCGACGTGGCCGTGCGGATCGGCTCGCCGGACCGCGACGGCAATCTGATCGTCAGAACGCTGTCGGCCAATCCGCGCTATGTCGTCGCGAGTCACGACTACCTCGAACGCGCCGGCCGTCCGCCGCATCCGCAGGCACTCGACGCGCACGAATGCCTGCGGTTTTCCTACGGTGGCGGCTACCGCGCGCGGCAAGCGTGGCTGTTTCGCGCTCATGCCGACGACGCGCACGACACGTTCGGCGTGGACGTGCGCGGCCATCTGCAATCGAACAACCTCGACATCCTGCTCGAAGCGGTACTGGGCGGACGCGGTATCGCGTTGCTGCCCGAGTGGCTGGTCGCCGACGAAATCCGCGCGGGTCGCCTGATGCGTCTGTTCGAGCGCTTCGACGCGAGTCCGCATATCGGCGAGGCCGTCGTCTACGCCGCCTATCTGCCGAACCGCCGTCATTCGAGCAAGGTGCGCGCGTTCGTGCAGTTCCTGGAATCGCGTCTGGCGACTGCGCTCGAAGGTTGAGCGTGCTTTCCGTCGATCGATTCAGCCGGAGTGTAGGAGTGCGCCGCGATGAAAGTCCTGCAAAAAATATGAAATTTTCCAAACGGCGAATCGTCCGCCCGACGCGATCCGGCGAACTGGAAAAAACCGTGCGATTCCGATAAACGGCCGTGCCCGATTCGCCGACACTGCGGCTGAGCCAATTCAGCCCCGGTGAGCGCGCGATGAACCTTTTGACGGACAGCACGGCGTCGCTGCGATGGCGGGACGCATGGCGTGCGTACTGGCACGACGATCTGCCGCGCTTCCTGCATATCGCGAAGGTGGCGATGGCCGTGACGTTGTCGATGGGACTGTGCATGCGGCTCGAATTGCGCACGCCGTCCACGGCGATGGTGTCGTGCGTGATCGTGATGATGCATCAGCAAAGCGGCATGGTGATCGCGCGCGGGTTCTATCGCGGGCTCGGGATGATCGGCGGCAGTCTCGCCGGACTCGTGCTGATCGCGCTGTTTCCGCAGCAGCCGTTGCCGTTCTTTATCGCGCTGGCCGCGTGGATCGGCGTATGCGTGTTTTGCGCGTCGTACTTCCGCAATTTCCAGTCGTATGGTTTCGTGCTGACCGGCTATGCAACGGCGATCACCGCGATGCCCGCATGGGCGAATCCGTATGGCGTGTTCGATACGGTCGTCTTCACGATCAGCGAGGTGGTGATCGGCGTCGCGTGCGCGAGTCTGGTCAGCGCATGCTTTTTCCCGCGACGCGTGACGCCCGCGCTCTACGCATCGAGCCGCAAGAACCTGACCCATCTGCTGGACGCGATTCATCGTTCGCTCGATAAGGGCGTGACGTTGACGGGGTTCGACACGTTTCTCGATCTGATCCGCGAACGCGCGGGTGTCGAAAGTTTGCGCGCGGGCGCGGTGTTCGAAGACCCGTCGATTCGCCTGCACAACCACGTATTTCAGGATCTCGACCGCAGCTTTCTCGATAGCGTGGCGTGGATTCACGCGCTGCATCAACTGAAGGTGCGTGTCTGTGCCGACGCGGATGCGCGCGCGATGTCGGCGATCGACGCGCTGATCGGCGCGCTGCTCGCGATCGTGCCGAACCAGACCGCCGACGCCGCCGCGGACACGCCCGGCGTGACGCTGGAGCAGGTCGAAGCGCTGTCGGCCGGACTGACCGCGCTCGAAGCGCAACTGCCCGCGCGCATCGCCCGGTCACTGCATGAACTCGCGGATCTGCCGCCGCCGCAACGCCAGTTCGTCGCGACCACGGGTTCCGCGCTGTATTTCTCGATTGCCGATTTGCGGAAGGTGTGCGACCGGTATATCGACGCCCGCACGGCCGACCGTCGGCCGTGGTCGCGCTCGGTGATCCAGGCGATCGCGCGGATCGGCCGCACGCGCGCGACCGCGAATCGCACCGCCGCGACGATTGCGGGCCTGCGCGCGGCGCTGGCCGTGCTGGTGGTCGGCGCGACGTGGCTCGCATCCGGTTGGGTGGGCGGCTCGACCGCGATCGTCGCGGTGGCGATTACGAGCGCGCTGTTCGCGCTCGCGCCCGATCCGGCAGTCGCGAGCCGGCAGATTTTCTGCGGCTGCCTGAGCGGCTGGCTGGCGGGATTCGCGTTCAACTTCTTCGTGTTGCCGCTGTTCGACAGTTTTGCGTTGCTCGCGCTGTCGGTGGCGATCGTCGTGATGACCGGCTGTTATGTGAACACCTTCGCGAACACCGCGTTGCTCGGTCTCGGCTTTAGTCTGTACTTCTGCTTCATCGTCGCGATCGCGAATCCGGTCGTCTATAACCCGAGTGCCTATCTCGACACTGGTTTCGCGTTGCTGCTCGGCATTGCCGCGGCCGCGGTCGCGTTTTCGGTGCTGGCGCCGCGCGCAGGCGATTTCATCTCCGCGCAGTATCTGAAGCAGATTCGCGCGCTGGTCGCGAACACCGCGCGCGACGGCGATCTCGACGACGATCTGCTGTATCGGTTCGAACTGCATCTGCGCGATTTCATCATTCAGATCGCATCCGCGCCGAAGGACGCGCGCGTGAACCGCAATACGCTGATCGGCTGGGCCTTCGCCGCGCTCGAAATCGGCCGCGCGATGATCCAGATGCGGCTCGACACCGCGCAATCCGGCGATGCGTTGCCGTCAGCGTGGCGCGCGATGCAGGACGACTGGCTCGCCGCGCTGGCCGACGTGTTCGACGATGCGACACCGGCGCGTGCGCAACGCGCGCTCGACGCCACGCGCCGCGCCCTCGACGTGTTGCCCTGTCCAGCCGACGCGCCGGACAAGCCGGACGCCGTGCTCGGCGGTCCGTTGCTGATGCGTTTCCGGATGCGCGCGTTGCTGCATTTCACCGGGCTCACGTTGCTGGATGAGAGCCTTCCGCTCTGGCAACCGTTGCAGCACGCGCGCGCCGACGTGAGTGCCGCCGTCAGCCGGAGCGCGACATGAGCGCGCTGCGATCCGCGGGTGCCGCATTAGTGACGGCGTTGTTGCTGGGCGGGTGTATCGGCAGCGGCGGCATCCGTCCGCATGAATCGCCGATCGACCCGGCGACGCTCGATCCGGGCGTGGCGATCCGCGACACGCAGCACGACGCGCAATGGCCGTCGGGCGACTGGTGGCGTCGCTGGGGCGATCCGCAACTCGATACGCTGGTCGATGACGCGACCGCCGGCAATCCCGGTTTGCGCGTGGTGCAGGCGCGTCTGGACGCCGCGAATTTTCAGGCGCAGATCGCGGGTGCGGCGCAGTTGCCGCAACTCGGCATGTCGGGCAATTTCGAGCGCCGCCGTTACGCGCGCTACAACACGCCCGCGCCGCCCGGTGGCACGACGGTGTGGAGCAACAGCGTGTCGGCGGATCTGTCGTACGACCTCGATCTGTGGGGCAAGTCGCGCGCGATTCGCGAAGGCGCGCTCGACAACGTGCACGCCGTCGCCGCCGACGCGCGTTTCGCCGAGGTCGAATTGCAGACCGCGATGGTGCGCGCGTACGTGCAGCTGTCGCTGCAATACGCATTGCTCGACGTCTACGGTTCCGTGCAGGCCGACCAGCAACACACCCTCGATATCGCGACGCGGCGGTTGCAGGCGGGCATCGGCAGTCGGCTCGACGTCAGCGAAGCATCGACGCAGCTTGCGTTGAGCACGACGAGGGTGCAGCAGGCGCAGCAGCAGCTCGCGTTGAGCCGGATCGCGATTGCCGGACTTGCGGGCAAGGGACCGGGCTTCGGCGACGCGCTGCAACGGCCGCGCCTCGCGCTCGATGTGCCGGTCGCGTTGCCCGCGTCGCTGCCAGCCGAACTGATCGGTCACCGCCCGGACGTGGTCGCCGCGCGCTGGCGCGTGCAGACCGCGAGCCAGGACATCGACGCCGCGCATGCCGACTTTTATCCCGACATCGACCTGCTGGCGACCGCATCGCTCGGGTCGGCGGCGACCTTCGGCGGTTTTCTGAACCTGGTGAACAGCGACGGCGTCGGCCACGGTTTCGGCGCGGCGATTTCGCTGCCGATCTTCGACGGCGGACGGCGGCGCGGCCGGTACGGCGTCGCGGTGGCGTCGAAAGATGCGGCCGTCGATTCGTACAACCAGACCGTGATCGACGCGATGCAATCGGTTGCGATGCAAGTCGTGAGCTTGCGATCGCTCGACCAGCAACAGGCGTCCGTCGAAGCCACGCTCGATTCCGCGCGCCGTTCGTTCCGTCTCGCCGATACCGGCTACCGGAACGGCATCACCGAATTCCTGAACGTGCTCGCCGCGCAGAACGTGCAGTTGCAGGAGCAGGAAAGTCTCGCGGCGGTTCAGGCCAAGCGCCTCGACGCGTGGGCACTGCTGATGAAGGAACTCGGCGGCGGCACGGACGGCGCGACGGTGGACGCGCCGCCCGGTCCCAACCCGAACGCCGCGACGCCCGATCCGACGGAGACCGCCGATGCCCGGTGAAATCGACCTGTTCTCGCTGCTCGTGCCGGGCCTGCTGCCGATCCTCGCCGGTTGCGCGCTGCTGTTCGTGGTGCTCGATCTCGTGCTCGCGCGGCTCGGCGTCTACCGCTACGCATGGCATCCAGCGCTGTTTCGCGTCGCATTGTTCGCCGCGTTGTTCAGCGGCATGTCTCTGGTGCTACGCCAATGAATCCGATGATCGATACAACCCATGCCGGGCCCAGGTGCCGACGATGAAAATCCAATCCCTGCTGCGGCTCGGCGTGACGCTGGCCGCGTTGCTGATCGCGGTCGTGCTGGTCCGGCTGTTGTGGCTCGACTATATGTATTCGCCGTGGACACGCGACGGACGGGTGCGCGCACAGGTCGTCCAGGTCGCCACCGACGTCTCCGGTCTGGTCTCCGAAGTGCGCGTCAAGGATAACCAGCTGGTCAGCAAGGGCGACGTGCTGTTCGTGCTCGATCCGGCGCGTTTCCAGTACGCGGTCGCACAAGCCGACGCCGACGCGATCCGCGCGCAGGCGCAGATGGACCAGGCCAAAGCCCAGATGGCGGGAAGCGAATCCGGCTTCGCGATGAAGCGCGCGCAGGCCGCGCGCCGGGCCGAGCTCGCGGGCGACGTGATTTCCGACGAAAGCCGCGCCGATTCGGTGTCGCTCGCGAAACAGTCGGCGTCCGTGTATTACGCCGATGTCGCCGCGTACAACGCCGCCGAGGCCAGCTACAAGGCGGCGCGGGTCGCGCAGCAGACCGCCGCGCTCAATCTGACGCGCAGCGTGGTGCGTGCGCCCGCCGACGGCTACATCACCAACCTGAACCTCTATCCGGGCGACTTCGCGACGGCGGGCGTCGCGCGGATGGCGCTGATCGACTCGCATTCGTTCTGGGTCTACGGCTATTTCGAGGAAACCAAGATTCCGCACGTGCACGTGGGCGACCGCGCGACGGTCCGGCTGATGTCGGGCGGCACGGCGATTCAGGGGCATGTCGACAGTCTCGCCAGCGGTATCGCGGATCGCGACAATCCGACCAGTAACGGCGATCTGCTCGCCGACGTGAACCCGATTTTCACGTGGGTCCGGCTCGCGCAACGCGTGCCGGTGCGCGTGCATCTGGACCGGATTCCGGCCGGCATGCACCTCGCGATGGGCATGACCTGTACCGTGACGGTTCAGCCGGGGAGCAGCAGGTAATTAGTAAGGATTAAGATTAAATAAGTATCCGTTTGACGGCGCGTCGCCGATCATGACCTTTCAGATCGAGAGCCGCCCGGCTGCCTGAGTACGTCCCGATTCTGCCCGAGCGTCCCGCCGTTGCGGCGCGACGCCATGCAGACCGACAGGTCGCCGGTGCCCGTCAACCGCCCCTGCCCGAACGACTATGTGCCTTTTGCGCCAATCCGCCGGTCGTTGCCGCGCGTCGCGCCACACGCGGCGCCGCACCGCGACCCGGCCGTGACCGACATCCGCGTGAACGCGCTCCGTACCGCGCGACGCGATCCGCGTGTGCTGCTGAGCCTCGCGGCCGGCATCGCGCTGGTGGTGTTCGCCATCGACGCGCTGACGCCGCTCGATATCGCCATCGCGGTGTTCTACGTGACGGTCGTGCTGATCGTCGCGTACACGCGGCATCGCGCGGCCACGATCGGCGCGGGGTGGGCCTGCGTGGTGCTGACCTTGCTCGGCTTCATGCTGTCCCACGACGACAGCTACTCCGGCGGCGCGATCGCGCGCTGCGCGGTCAGCCTGCTGGCAATCGTCACGACCTCCATCCTCGCGCTGCGCAACCAGACCGCCACCAACCTGCTGCGCGAACAGGTCGATCTGCTGAACCTCGCTCACGATGCGATCGTCGCCTACGATATGAACGACCGCATCACGTTCTGGAATCACGGCGCGGAAGCCTTGTACGGCTGGACTTCGCAGGAAGCGATCGGCCAGCCGGTCCACCGGCTCACGCATACGTCGTTTCCGGCGCCGCTGGAAGAGATTCGCGCCGAGTTGCTGCACACCGATCACTGGCAAGGCGAACTGCAACGCTTGCGGCGCGATGGCAGCGTGGTGATCGTGTCGAGCCGCTGGGCGCTGTGGCGCGACGCGAACGGCACGCCGCGCGCGGTGCTCGCCACCAACAACGACATCACGGGACGCAAGCAGATGGAACAGGCGCTCGCGCGCTCGACGGCGGAACTGGCGCACGTGACGCGGGTGACGATGCTGGGCGAACTGGCTGCGTCGATCGCGCACGAAGTCACGCAGCCGATCGCCGCGATTTCCACCTGCGGCTCGGCGGCGCTGCGCTGGCTGACCCGCCCGACGCCCGATGTCGCCGAGGCCCGGCAATCGGTGGCGCAGATGGTGCGCGACGCGCAACGGGCAGGCGACGTGATCCAGCAGATCCGCTCGATGGCCACCAAGCGCGACCGTCAGCCGAAACGGCTCGACCTGAACGCAGTGGTCGGCGAATCGATCGAACTGGTGCGGCGCGAACTGGAACGGCATCGCGTCGAACTGAGCGTCGATCTGACCGCGCACGCGCCGATGGTGTGCTGCGATCGCGTGCAGTTGCAGCAGGTGCTGATCAATCTGCTGATGAATGCCGCACAGGCGATCGCCGACGCGAACCGCGAGCTACGGCAGATTCACGTGTCCACGGCGATACTCGACCCGGACCAGGGCGACGACGCGAACCTCGCGCAGGTCACGGTGCGGGATTCCGGCAGCGGAATTCGCGCAGAAAACGCCGGCCGGCTGTTCAGCGCATTTTTTACGACTAAAACAGAAGGCATGGGTATGGGACTGTCGATCTGCCGGTCGATCGTCGAGGCGAACGGCGGCCGGATCTGGGCCGAATCGCCGGACGGCGGCGGCGCGATCCTGCGTTTCGTGCTGCCCGTCGATGCAGGGAGTTGCGATGAACAGTGAAGCGGAAAGCGGCGCGAATCCGTCGATCGTCTACGTGGTGGACGACGATCCGTCGATGCGCGAAGCGGTCGGCATGTTGTTGCGTTCGGTCGGATTGCGGGTGGAGAGCTTTGCGTCGGCGCAGGAATTTCTCGCGTTCAGCATGCCGGACGTGCCCGCGTGCCTGATCCTCGACGTCCGGCTGAAAGGACAGAGCGGCTTCGCGGTGCAGGAACAGATCGCCACCAGCAAATTGGGCCTGCCGATCATCTTCATGACCGCGCACGGCGATATCGCGATGACAGTCAAGGCAATGAAAGCCGGTGCGAAAGACTTTCTCGCCAAACCGTTTCGCGATCAGGACATGCTGGACGCCGTCGCGCACGCGCTCGCCGCCGACGAGCAGCGGCGCGCGGCGAACCGGTCGGTGGCGGGCTTGCGGCGCTGCTACGAATCGTTGACGCCGCGCGAACGCGAGGTGATGTCGCTGGTCGCGTCGGGTCTGATGAACAAACAGATTGCCGCCGAACTGAATCTGAGCGAAATCACCGTGAAAATCCATCGCGCGCAGGCAATGAAAAAGATGGAAGCACGCTCGTTCGCCGAATTCGTGCTGAAGGCCGAAGCGCTCGGCGTCAAGGCGGAACGTCCGCCGGTTCAGGCGCCGCGCGCCTGAGCGCGGAACCTGCCGCGTCATCCCGCGCGCTGCGTTGGGTATGGCGGCGGTATATCAATGGATAATGGTTTCAAAGGTTTGACCCGACTACCATGGTTGTGAGGGCGACTGTGCAGCGACGCGGCGTCCCGAAAGCGTGCGTGTTCCGCTAATCAACCAGGGCGTCAGTTCAGCATGATTAAAATCGGTCAGGTTTCGGTGTCATTGGAAATGCGCGAAGCGCATATCGACGGTGAGCCGCTGCAAATCGGTTCGCGTGCGTTCGATATCCTCGAATTGCTGATTCGCGCGGGCGGCAACACCGTCACGAAGGACGATATCCTCCGGCAGGTGTGGCCGAAGTCGATCGTCGAGGAAAACAATATTCATGTGCAGATGTCCGCGCTCCGGAAGATTTTCGGCGCTGACAAACACGTGATCCGCACCATCTCCGGACGCGGCTACCGTCTCGCGATGCCGTCGCCGGCAGCGCCGACGCCAACACCGAAGCCGTCCGCGCCGGACGCATCCGCGCCGTTCGTTTCGTACGCGAAGTCCGCTATCGCGGCCATCGCCGCAAAGCCCGCATTGCCGGGCGACGCCGCATCCGCTCACTCCACGTTCGCCGCCAGCACCGCATCGCCGGACGCCGCGCGCCCGAACGGCCTGCCGATCTCACACGCGCCGCTGATCGGTCGTGACGGCACGATCGTCGATATCGGCAACGCGTTGCAAAAGACGCCCATCGTTACGTTGCTCGGCCCCGGCGGTATCGGCAAGACGCAACTCGCGATCGCCGTGGCGCGCGCGGTGTCGGCGGCGTCGAGCGTCGAGGTGTGTTTCGTCGCGCTGGCATCGGTCGATAGCGCGCACAGCGTGGTCGGCACGGTCGCGCAGGCACTCGGTCTCGCCGGGCACGACGACATCTCCATCCACACGCTGGTCGCCGCGATCAAGGATCGCGATCTGCTGCTGGTGCTCGACAACTGCGAGCACGTGATCGAATCGGCGGCGACGGTGTGTGAAGTGCTGGTTCAGGCCAGCGCGACCCTCCGCATTCTCGCCACCAGCCGCGAGCCGTTGCGCACCCGTGAAGAGCGCGTCTACTGGGTCGCGCCGCTCGATACGCCGGAGTCCGGTGCGACGTCGCAGACCATTCTCGCGTGCAGCGCGGTGCAGATGTTTCTCGCACAGCTGAACACGCTGCATACGGAATTCACACTGGATCGCGCCAGCATCGACATGGTCGCGACCATATGCCGTCGTCTCGACGGCGTGCCGCTCGCACTCGAACTCGCGGCGGCGCGCGCGAGCGTGTTCGGTATCCGCAAGCTGCTGACCGAACTCGACGACCGTTTCCGCTCGCTGACGGGCGGCCGCCGCACTGCGCCGCCGCGTCAACAGACGCTCGAAGCGACGGTCGACTGGAGTTACCGGCTGCTGAGTCCGATCGAGCGCATCGTGTTGCGCCGGCTCAGTGTGTTTTCGACCCGCTTCGAACTGGATGCCGCGTGCGCGATCGCAACCTGCGCGCGGCTGACGTCGGCCCAGGTGACGGAAGCGATCGTCGGACTCGCGTCGAAATGCCTGATCACGACGACGTTCGACAGCAAGGTCAAGGAGTACTTCCTGCTCGAAACGACCCGCGAATATGCGTTGCGCAAGCTCTACGAATCGGACGAAGCCGACGCGGTGCTGGCGAGAAAACGAGCCTATGTCGTACCGCTTTACGGCCACGTGTACGCACCGGGATTCAGCGCGGCGGCGATGTCGCACGCACGTGTGACGGCGTCGGCCGGATCGTCGTAACGGCGAGTGGCGCAGACACGGAACGCGCGCTGGAAGCGGGGCGGAGAAAGTGGAAAACGGTGCGGAACGGACCCTGGGAAGTTTTCCAACTGGCGGTGCAAGGCAGGATGATCAAGCAGATCGCGCACGAACTGGGCACGCAGGAAGTCACGGTCAAGGTTCACAAAGGACGGGTGATGAGCAAGATGCAGGCAAAAACGCTTATCGAACTGTCGAAGATGTGGGACGTCGTCCTTCGCACCTGACGTCGCGGACACGAGCCGTCCGGACACGGCATGAATATCGCGCCGGTTTTTTCATCTGACATCACGTCGGCGCAATGGGAGTATTGGCAGCTATGAGCTTTGTTTGCATCGTGGATGATGACGCATCGGTACGAAGCGGTCTTGGGAACCTGCTGAAGGCCGTGGGTTATGCGACCGTGTCGTTTTCATCGGGCGAGGATTTCCTCGCATCACCCGTCGTCGACGATGCGTTGTGCGTGTTGCTCGATCTGAAGATGCAAGGCATGCAAGGTCTCGAAGTGCAGCGGCAACTCAACGCGGAACACCGGAATATCCCCATCGTATTCATGTCCGCGCACGGCGACGACGAAGTGCTCCGCCGCGCGATGCTGCATGGCGCGGTCGGTTTTCTGCGCAAACCGTTCGCGGAAGAAGTGCTGCTCGATTCGATCGAACTCGCGATCGGCCGCAAGGGAGCGGCGCATTGACAGCGCCGCCGCAATTCGACTTCACCGCATCCCCACCACCGGCCGACACCCGCGCCAATCCGCATTTCGATCAGTCGTGGTTCGACACGCTCGTGCTGGAAGCGCTGCTCGTGGACGGCAATATCGTCCGGTATCGCGCATCGACGCCGGACGGCGCGCATGCGTGGCTGATCGTCACCGCGACGGATCATCCGTCCGACACCGTGGTGCGCCGTTTGCAGCAGGAACTGGCGCTTGCTCCCAAACTCGAACCCGCGTGGGCGGTGCGGCCGGTCGCGCTGGTGCGCCTGTCGCGGGGTCCGGTTCTGGTGTGCGAAGACCCTGGCGGCGCGTTGCTCCATCACGCAGCCGACGGCAATCTGCCGGTCGCGCGCTTTCTTCGCATCGCGGTGGGCGCGGCGCGCGCGTTACGCCTCGCGCATATGCGCGGCATCCTGCATCGCGATATCAAACCGACCCATCTGCTCGAAAGCGATGACGGTACGATCCGGCTGCTCGGCGTGCGCGCTCAGGCCGCGCTGCCCGCCGATGCGCATGTCGAAACGCCGGATACCTTGTACGGCACGCTCGCGTATATGTCGCCCGAACAGGCGCGCCGCGCCGAGCGTCACGCCGACGAACGCAGCGACCTGTACTCGCTCGGCGTCACGCTGTTCGAACTGCTGACCGGGCAATTGCCGTTCGATGCCGCCGATCCGGTGGAATGGGTCTATAACCACGTCGCGCGACAACCGGCCGATCCGCGCAGCATGCGTGCAACGGTACCGCCGGTGCTGGCGTCGATTCTGCTGAAGCTGCTGGAAAAGAATCCCGCCGCGCGCTATCAGAGCGCGTCGAGTCTCGAAGCGGATTTGCGGCGCTGCCTCGCCGACTGGAACGAAACCCAGCACATCGCGCCGTTCGAACCCGCCGCCGAAGACGACGTCCGCAATCTCGCGCTCACGCACCGGTTGTTCGGCCGTTCGCGCGAATACAACGCGTTGCTCGATGCATTCCGGCGCAATGCGCAGCAGTCGGTATCCGAACTGATCCTCGTGTCGGGTTATTCGGGCGTGGGCAAGTCGGAGCTGGTTCGCAGCGTGCATCGCGCGACCGCGCAAACGCCGACGCTATTCGCATCCGGCAAGCTCGAACAGTACGGCCGCAATGCGCCGTACGCGCCGTTGATGCAGGCGGTGCGGTCGCTGTTCCAGCGCATTCTCGGCGAGCGCGAACGGGAACTCGCGCATTGGCGCGACGTGTTGCGCGACGCGCTCGCGTCGCAGGGCAAGCTGCTGGTCAGCTTTATTCCCGAGCTGGAACTGGTGGTCGGGGCGCAGCCCGATGTGCCGGAGATTCCGGCGCTCGACGCGCAATTGCGCTTTCAGGCGTTGCTGACACGGCTGATCTCCGCGTTCGCGACCGCGCAGCATCCGCTGATCCTGTTTTTCGACGACGTTCACTGGTTCGACGACGCCACGCTGAATTTCATCGCGGGTTTCGTCGCGTCGGTCGATATCCGTCATGTGCTGCTGATCTGCGCGTATCGCGACAACGAGGCCAGACGATCGCCGCGCTTCACCGCGTTTCTCGATTCGCTGCCCGATGGCGCCACGCGAATCACCCATCTGAACGTCGCGCCGCTCGATCCGGCGCACGTCGCGTTATTGCTGGCCGACGCGCTGCATTGCGACTCCGCACGCGCGTTCGAACTTGCGGAGATCGTCCACGACAAGACCGGCGGCAACCCGTTTTTCGTCAAGCAGCTACTGCTCGCGCTCGCCGATACCCAACTGATTCGCTACGACAGCGGCGCGGGTGGCTGGACGTGGGATCTGGCGGGGATCGGCGACTATCACTACTCGGATAATGTGGTGGACCTGATGGTCGCGCGCGTGTCGCGGTTGCCGGGCGACGCGCAGGCCGTGCTGCGCCACCTCGCATTCATGGGACGGCGGGTGGACCGGACTACACTGGCGCGCGTCGATCGCAGCAACGAGAGCGATCTCGACCGCCGCCTGCAACCGGCGGTCGATGCCGGATTGATCGTCACCGACCGCACCGGTTTCGCGTTCACGCACAACCGCGTGCAGGAAGCCGCGTATGCGCTGACCGATGCGCAGACGCGCGGCATCGAGCACGCGCGCATCGCGCGTATCCTGCTGGCCGACCTGCAGACGTCCGCGCAAAAATCCGCGTTCGAGATCGCGTATCACATCGACCGCGCGATGACGGCGGGTGCGCTCGGGCGTCTCGACGCCGACGAAACCCAGCGCTTCGCGAACCTGTGTCTGGACGCCGCGCGTCTCGCGAAAGAAGCGGTCGCGATCCAGTCCGCGCTGAATTATCTGGTGGTCGCACAAGATCTGCTCGATGCGAGCGGCGACGACTATACGACGACGCTCGGCTACGAAACCGGCCTCCTGCAGGTGCAGTGCCACATCCTGCACGCCAATTTCCGGGCGGCCGGCATGCATATCGAAAAGCTGCTGCGTCAGCCGTTGCCGGTGCTGGCGCGCGCGCCGGTGTTCAAGCTGAAAGTGGACATGCTTCAGCATCTGTCCAGCTACGAGGCAGCCGTCGACACCGCGCTCGACGGCATCGAGCTGTTCGATACGGATCTGCCGCGCTATCCGGACGCGACCGACGTCGATCGCGCCTACGGGCGATTGCGCGCGTCACTCGGCGATCGCAGCATTGCGTCGCTCGCCGCATTGCCGCCCATGCGCGACGCGGTGATCGAGTCCGAAATGAACCTGCTGGCGAGCCTGTTCGCGCCGGCGTCGTTCGTCAACGAACGGCTCGCGTTCATCGATCTGTGCCGGATGGTCCAGCTGACCGTCGATCACGGCGTCACGGCTGCATCCGCGCATTGCCTCGCGTGGTTCGGCGTGTACATCGCGGAGTTTTTCGACGGTTACGCGGACGGCTTCGAGTACTCGCGCGTCGCGCAAACGCTGGTCGCGCAGCGCGGCTATCGGGCGGTCGCGACGAGCACGCTGGTGGCCCTCGATCAGGTCAGCGTGTGGACGCAGCCGCTGTCGTATGCGCTCAAGGCGGCGCGCGACGCATTCGACTCCGCGCGTCCCGGCGCCGATCCGACGATGAGTTGCTATGCGTGCAATCACATCGTGTCCGACCTGCTGATCCAGGGCACGCATCTGGACGAAGTGGACCGCGAGATCGACGTCGGCCTGGCGTTCGCGCGGCGCATCCGCTTCGAAGACGCCGAGAACGTGCTCGCGTTGCAGAAGCGGTTCGTGCAAAGCCTGACCGGCGTGTCGACGATTCCCGGCACGTTCGGGCATCTCGTGAATGGCCGGATCACGTTCGAATCCCGTCTGCTCGACACGCAGAGAACGTCGCTGCGATTCTGGCTGTGGCTGCTCAAAGGCGTGTCCTGCTATTTTCAGGGCGAATACGCTCACGCCGCCTATTGCCTGGACGAAGCAGGCGAATCGCGCTGGGCGACGCCCGCGCATATTCATCTGCTCGACTATCACTTTTATTCCGCGTTGACGCACGCGAAGCGCTGCACCGGGAATGACAACGTCGCGACCACGCTGGCGAGAATCGAGCCGCATCTGGCGCGATTGCGCGGCTGGGCGGCCATCAATCCGGACACGTTCAGGGACAAATTTCTGCTGGTCGAAGGCGAACTCGCGCGGCTGAACGGTGCGCCGCTGGCGGCGTTGTCGCTGTACGAGCAGGCGGCCGCGGCGGCCGCGGAACACGGCTTCAACCATTGCAATGCGCTCGCGCACGAACTGGCGGCGCGGTGTTGCGAGGCGAACGGCTTGCCCAGCGCCGCGCGTCACCATAGCCGCAGCGCGGTTGCCGCGTACACGCGGTGGGGCGCACTGGCCAAGGTCGAACAGCTTGAACGCATCGAGCGCGCCGAAAGCGCCGCATGGCCGACCCGTCCGGCGATGACATGGCCCGCGCGTGCGCGGCCGTCGGTGGAGATTCCCGCCGCGCAGGAACAGTTCGACATGCTGTCGGCGTTGAAGTCGTCGCAGGCGCTGTCGGAAGAGATGGTGCCGGACAGACTGATCCGCACGCTGGTGACGCTCGCCATCGTTCATGCGGGCGCGCAGCGCGGCATGCTGATCCTGTTCGATGACGATGTGCCGGTGCTCGAAGCGCACGGCCAGGAAGAGGCGACAGGCGTACACGTGACGCTGGCCGGCGAACGGGTCGCGGCCGATTCCGTGCCGCTGTCGATCGTCTACACGGCGATGCGCATGCGCAAGCCGGTGGTGGTCGAAGATGCACAAAGCGACGGCCGTTTTTCGTTCGACATCGCGTTCGCGAGCCGTCCGGCGCGGTCCGTGCTGTGTCTACCGCTGGTCAAGCAGGGCAATGCGACCGGCGTGCTGTATCTGGAGAACAACCTGACGGCGGGCGTGTTCACGTCGAGCCGCACGTCGGTGCTGGAACTGCTCGCGTCGCAGGCGGCGATTTCGCTGGAAACGGCGCGGCTATACGAAGCACTCGTCGACGAAAACACGCGTCGAAAGCAGACCGAACAGGCGCTGCGCATGAGCGAGGAAGCGCTCGCGCTGGGCCAGAAAATCAGCCGTTCGGGCAGCTATATCTGGAACAGCACGACCGGCGAGCGCTACTGGTCCGACGAGTTGTACAACGTCTTCTGCGTGCAGCGCGACGCGGGATGCCCGAACACCAGCGCCGTTCTGGAGCGGATTCATCCGGAAGACGTGGCGGCCTATCGCGACGCGATCGAACACGCTGCGCAGCAACGGATCGCGTTTCAGCACGCGTTTCGCGTCGTCACGCCGGACGGCATGATCAAGCATCTCGAAGTGTTGGGCGAGCCGTCGGGCGTCAGCAGTTTCGTCGGCGTCGTGACGGATTTCTCCGAACGCCACACCACGGAACTGGCGCTGCAAAACGCGAAGATCGAACTCGCGCGGGCGTCGCGCGCGACGACGATGGGCGAGCTGGCGGCGTCGATTGCGCATGAGATCAATCAGCCGCTGGCGTCGATCGTGTCGAATGCGAGCGCGGGCGTGCGCTGGCTGAACCGCCCGGTGCCGGACATTCCGGAGGCGCTCGCGGGCTTGCGCGACATCGTCAAGGACGGCAAGCGCGCGGGCAATATCATCCGGGCGTTGCAGTCGCTCGCGAAGGAGTCGCGGCCGAGTTTCGTCCCGACCTTCGTGGATCGCGTGGTGCGCGAAACCTTCGTGCTCGCTGCGGCGGAAATCGAGCAGAAAAGCCTGGCCGTCCGGCTCGATCTCCGGTCGGAGCGGCCGGTTCTCGCCGACCGCGTGCAATTGCAGCAGGTGTTGTTCAACCTGATTATGAACGCCGCCGACGCGATGAGCCATCTCGATCCGCGACAGCGCGTGCTGAGCGTCAAGTCGCGGCTGGACGGACGGGGATCGGTCGTGGTGTCGGTGCAGGATAACGGGTCGGGCATCAGCGCCGAGATCGCCTCGCGGATTTTCGATGCGTTTTTCACGACCAAAGATAGCGGCATGGGCATGGGGCTGGCGATCTGCCGGTCGATTATCGAGGCGCACGGCGGCACGCTGACGGCCGCGTCCGTCCAGCCCGCCGGAACCGTCTTCGAATTCACGCTGCCCGCCGCCGACCACGCGCCGTTTAGTCCCGGTTAAACCTTGGTATGAGTCGCCTAGACTTATTGACGGCGACGGCCACGCCTATGTAGGGCTAGTGGCTGAAAGTCCGTTCGGATAACTTTGAGTCATCGCGGCGCCCCTGATTGACTGTGCCGCTTCCTCATCGTTTCGGACAGAACAATCATGACTAGCGAGTCCCTTGCGTATCCCGCGCTGGTAGTTGCCCATCGTGCCGGCAAGCCGGCGATCGATCCCGTCGATCTCGAACGGCAGTGGCGGTGTCCGGGCCATCCCGACGTGTCGGCTGCTTTGGTTTCTGCGCGACTGCCCAGCGTGACGGTATCGCGCTGGACCCGTCACGACGACACCCCGATCGACGTAGTCAATCCCGGCAGCGATGCGTTGCATTGCGTCGCGCTCAATCTTAAATCCACGTCGCTGACCTTCGTCCATGCAGGACGGACGCTGGTGAGCGGCCGCGTGACAGCGGGCGCGGTGCAGGTGACGACGCCCGGCGTCGCGACCGGCGCGCGCTTCGAATCGTCGAGCGACGTGCTGCATCTGTTCGTCTCGCAGTCCGTGCTGCACGAATGCTACGAAGACCTGTTCGACCGGCGTCATAACGGCGATCTGGCCTTGTCCGAAGCGCGGCTGATTCGCGATCCCGCGATCGAGCGTCTCGGTCAGGCGCTGGCGGTATCGCAGACACACGACGCGGCCCTGGGCAAGGTGTTCACGGACAGCGTGAGTCTCGCGATCGTATCGCGGCTGGTCGCGACGCAGTTCGCGGCAGCGCCCGCGCAGTCGCGCGATGCCGCTGCGTTGCCTGCCTGGCGCGTGCGCCGCGCGATCGATTACGTGGATGCGCATCTAGCCGAGCCGATCGGTCTTGCCGAAATGGCCGAAAGCACCGGGCTGACGCGGATGCATTTTGCCGCGCAGTTTCGTCGGGCGACGGGAATGCGGCCGCACGAGTATCTGTTGCGTCGCCGGATCGAGCATGCGCAGAGCTTGTTGCGCACGTCGCCGCACAACGTGCTGGATGTCGCGCTCAGTTGCGGCTTTCGCTCGCAGGCGCATTTCACGACGGTGTTCAAGCGTTTTACCGGCGATACGCCGCATTGCTGGAGGACAAAAGCACATGTCGAACGATAAGCACATCCAGTCGTTTCTCGCCGTCAGCGATGCCTTTCTGCGTCGTCAGGCGAGGGTGACCGTTATGTCGATGGCTGGTCCGATTTCTCTTTTTCAGGAGCCGCAGCATGCTGACGAACATCAACACGACCGATCCGTGGATGCAGACCGTGGGCTGGCTGTCGTCGCCGCCGGATGAGTGCGCAGCGCGACCGCAACCGTCGCGCCTGCCGGTGCTGGGCGAGCGCTTCAACGTAGCGGTGAACGTGATCGACCGGCCTTCGGCGACGACGGCGACGCTGTCGTGGCGCGATCCGACGCGCTGTTCGTATGGCGATCAGGTATGGCACACGGCGCGGGCGCGCGTGGCGGGCGTGTGTGCGATGAGCGGCCGCGCGATCCGCGTCGGCGACGCGGTGTTCAGACCGCGCGCGAGTCGGCCGGCGCCGCTGAATGCGGGGGCGATGGTGCTGGCGGTGGTGTTGAGGGCGGTATAACAAAGGTAGCCGCGGAACAGCGCCGGGCGAGATTGCGCCGTGTTAACATTCGCGACGTATTCGAGGAGCGAACCGTGGCTGTGACGACGCCGACCAAGACACCATCATCCCGTAAGCCGGCGTTGACGCGCGATCGCGACGTGCGGGCTGCCGTCCGGCGCAAGGTCCTTGCCGACCATATTGCGGATCCGGCCGTACTGGTGTTGGACGAACTGGGACTTGAACACGGCGCCTGCCGCGTTGACATCGCCGTCATCAACGGCTCAATTCATGGTTACGAATTGAAAAGCGACGCCGACACGCTTGCACGTCTGCCTCAGCAGATCGAGATCTACTCCCGGGCGCTAGACCGGGCGACACTCGTTGTCGGTGAGCGTCATCTGGACGCCGCTAAACGGCTTTTGCCGGATTGGTGGGGGATCAAAGTGACAAGCACGGGCGTGCGCGGGGCCGTTTACGTCGAAAGTGAACGATCGGCTGTATCCAATCCCGGTGTTTCGCCATTTCACGTTGCGCATTTGCTGTGGCGAAATGAAGCGGTTGAAATTCTCGCCGCGATGGACGTGACCAAGAAAGACCTGAGGGGAAGCCGCGCGGAGCTTTATGCGTTGCTTGCGCGGCTGTTGCCGTTGGCGGAACTGCGTTCTCAGGTTAGGAGCACACTTAAACAGCGTTCAAACTGGCGACGTCACTCACTACCTTTGTGATGTGGTGATTACTGGCAACCGTCGGCCATGTCGATGCGCCGCCCGTGCTTCCGCCGCGATTTGCGCACTCGTCGATATATTCGTCACCGTATGAGAAGGCCGCTCCATAAAAAATCGGCGGCGTGGCATGGGTGATGATCCTGCATACATCGGCGTATTGCGCTCTACCAAATTTCTTGACCTGAACGCCCATCGCAATGAACCAGGCGTCGTCGATCGTATATTTTATTTTCGCGTTGGGATCGAGCATTCGCGGGTCCATCAATTCTGTGCGGGGATGTGCAACCGCATAGTCGCTGAATGTCGGCTTTCTATACCCTTTTGGCAGCATGCGGATCAGGGCTTTATAGCCAAGCCAGTCGGATCGCGGCGACGTGCCGTGAGGCCTGTAAGCCGCAGCGGGAAGTGCGGCAGGAAAGGCCGCCGCAGCGACCGTCAGGCTACGCCATTCATTCATTGCCGGCAGTTGGTCCAGGAGTGCCTTCCACACGAGGCCCTGAGCAGTGGCCGATGATGCTACGTCTTCCGCGCAGTCGATTATCAGATCACATGCGTGGGTGCCTAGACCGATTTGTCCCAGCAGTGCCGCAATGCGGGTGCTGAGGTCAGGCGTAAAGTCGTCTACGACCAGACGGATGCATGCGCCCTTGCCATCAACTGCCGCGATCGCGGCGACCGCAACGATATAGTCCGCATCGCGGTCCAGACCGACGACCGGGATTGCATTTGCGTCGTTCGCGCGTACCCAAATCGGTCGTTGATTATTTGTGTTTTTTTGAAAATATTCGTCACTCGTAACCCGCAAACCCCAACCCCCTCACTCCCCCATCTCCGCCCGTCCCACCACCTTGCCCCGGAAAATAAAATACTGATACAGGTTGTAGCCGATCATCACCGGAAACACGAGGCCGATCCCGACGAGCATAAACACCAGTGTCGGCGAATCCGATGCCGCCTGAACGACTCCAATCTTGCCCGGCACGAAATCGGGAAACAGGCTCACGGCAAGGCCCACGAACGACATCAGGAACAACGCCACCGACGCCCGGAACGGTATCGTCGAACTGCCCAGATACAGCGTCCCCATGACCACGGCGAAACACAACGCCGCGCACGCACCCAGCGCCATCAACAGATGAAACACGTGCGGTTGCGACCAGCGGTCGTGACCCACCGAGCTATACAACCACGTCGCCGCGGTCAGCAACACCGCCGCGCCGACCGTCACCACCGCGCTCAACAACGCCATGCGCCGCGACCATTGTTCGATCGCGCCGACGGTCTTGCCCACCAGATAGGTCGAGCCGAGCAACGCATAGCCGGCCACCACGCCGATTGCCGCAATGACGATGAAAATCACGCTTAGCGGCCCCGGCACGAAACCCGTAATCACCGTTCCGAGTATCACGCCTTGCGACGCGGCCGCGACCAGACTGCCCGTTCCAAACACCGCGTCCCACACCTTCCCGTGCGTCGCGCTATGACGAAACTCGATCGCGGCGCCGCGCATGATCAAACCCGCAATCAACGCCATCACCGGCAAATACAGGTCTTGAAGCAGCGTTGCATAGGCGAGCGGAAACGCGCCGAACAAAGCCCCGCCGAGTACCACCAGCCACGTCTCGTTCGCATCCCACACATGACCGATCGATTCGATCATCACGTCGTGATCCGAACGCCGCTTCGTCAACAGACTCAGAATGCCGACGCCGAGATCGAAGCCGTCGGTGACGACGTAAATCACCAGCATCAAACCGATCAGGCCGAACCAGGTCACGGCGAGCATCGAGTGAACGGAATTTTCCATGAGACAACCTCACGTTTCAGGATCCAGAAGGACGGGTTCAGTATTCGGTCGCATCGACGCGGTCACGGGCGTCCGCGCTTGCCTCGCGCGTCACGTCGGGAGCGGACAACGGAGACGGAGCGGGCGTGATCGTCAGGTCGGGACCGGTGCGCAACCACTTGCGTGCCAGCACGAAGAACGTCGCGATCAGCACCACGTAGAACGTGAAAAACATCACCATGCTCAGTGTGACCGACGATGCCGCGACCGTGGACGCCGCATCGCGCGTCCGCAGCAAGCCATAGACGACCCACGGTTGACGACCGACTTCGCGCACGATCCATCCGGCTTCCACCGCGACATACGGCAGCGGAATACACAGCACCCACGCCAGCAACAACGTGCGCTGCGCGAGCAACGCGTCGAGCGCGCCGCGCGTTTTGCGCAACGTCCATGCGGTCCAGAACGCGAGCCCCATAAACGCAAAGCCGATCCCGGCCATCACCCGAAACGCGTAGTAGAGAAGCGGTAGCATCGGCGGTTGATCGGCCGGTGCGAAGTCCTTCAGACCCTTGACCTCGCCGTGCAACGAATGCGTGCCGAGAATGCTCAGCATGCCCGGCACTTCGATCGACCAGTCGTTGCGCTGTGCATCGCGGTTCGGCCATGCCAGCAGCGACCACGACGCACCGGTGCCGGGCGCATTGGTGGTCCAGTGTCCTTCGATCGCCGCGCCTTTCGCCGGTTGCGTCGCGAACACGCTGCCGCCGCTCGCGTCGCCGAGCCAGATCTGCAACGGTGCGACGACGACCAGCACCGTCAGCGCGAGCTTGAACGAGCGGACGAAAAAATCAGCACTGCGTTTGCGCAGCAGCATGTACGCGGAAATGCCCGCGATCACGAACATGCCGGTCTCGATCGCGGCGACCCACATATGCGTGACGCCCCACACCATGTCCGGATTGAAGATTGCCGCGACGTAGTCGGTGACGACGATCTTGCCGTCGATCACGCTATAACCGGCAGGCGTCTGCATCCACGAATTGGCGACCATGATCCAGAACGCGGACAGGCTCGATCCCAGCGCGACCATGCAGGTCGCGAACAGATGCACGCGGCGCGACACGCGCCCCCAACCAAGCATCATCACGCCGACGAACCCTGCTTCGAGCATGAACGCCATCGCGCCTTCGAAGCCGAGAATATTGCCGATGAACTGACCGGTGTATTTCGAAAACCCCGCCCAGTTGGTGCCGAACTGAAACTCCATCGGAATCCCGCTGACCACGCCGACCGCGAAATTCAGCACCAGCAGCTTGCTCCAGAATCGCGCGTGCCGGTAATACAGAACATCGCCAGTCTTCAGCCAGAGCACTTCGACCAGCACCAGAAACGCCGACAGACTGATCGTCAGGATCGGCCACAGAATATGGAAAATCGCGGTCATCGCGAACTGCGCGCGCGACAGGTCGAGAACGTCATTGATGTGCACGATGCATCTCCTGAGCAGGCATCACGACCGCGCGCGTGGCGGAATCCGGACCGTTCGCGGCGGCCGTCACCACCTTGACGGGCACCGACTTATACGACGGCGTGCGGCTTTTCTGGTCGTACGCATAGAGCGGCACGAGCGGGTTCGCTTCCGGGTAATACGCGCCGCAGCAGCCGTCCGGCAGCGAATATTCGATCACCTTGAAACTGCGGATCACGCGGTCGATTCCGTCCGTCGACAGCGACACGATATCGACGCGTTCGCCCGGATGCAGATCGCGCTTTTTCAGTTCGCGCGCGTTCATGAACACCACATCGCGTTGACCGAACACGCCGCGATACCGGTCCGAATGCGAATAGAGCGTCGTGTTGTACTGGTCGTGGCTGCGCATCGTGGTGAGCCACAACGCGTCGGGATCGTGTTGATGCGGATCTTCGTCGAGGCCTTTGAACACGAGAAAATTGGCGCGGCCCGTGGACGTCGCCCAGATCCGGTCGCGCGCTGTCGATGCAAGATGAAAGCCGCCCGGCACGCGAATCCGCGCGTTATAGGCCTGAAACGCGGGAAACACGATTTCGATCGCGTCGCGAATCCGGTCGTAATCCGCGATCATTTCCTCCCACCGCACATGCGATTGCGGACCCATCGTCGCGCGCGCGAAGCCGGCGACGATCGCCGGTTCGCTCAGCAAATGCGGCGACGCGGGCTCGTTGCGACCCGCCGACGCATGCACCATCGACATCGAATCCTCGACGGTGATCGATTGCGGGCCGTCCGCCTGAATATCGATTTCAGTGCGGCCGAGGCAGGGCAGAATCAACGCGTCGCGACCGTGCACCAGATGACTGCGATTGAGTTTGGTCGCGATATGCACGGTCAGGTTCAGCTTGCGTATCGCCGCCTGCACGCGAACCCAGTCAGGCACGGCCGCCGCGAAATTGCCGCCCAGGCCGATAAACACTTTCGAGTCGCCGCGCATCATCGCTTCGATAGTCGCGACCACATCGCGGCCGTGCGCGGCGGGCGGCCGAAAGCCGAATGCGCGCTCGATGCCGTCGAGCAGCTGTGTCGAGGGTTTTTCCGTGATGCCGACCGTGCGGTTGCCCTGCACGTTCGAATGCCCGCGCACCGGACACACGCCCGCGCCGGGTCGTCCGATATTGCCGCGCAGCAGCGCGAGATTCGCGATCTGCTGGACGTTTTCGGTGCCGCGATGGTGCTGCGTGAGTCCCATCCCGTAGACGAGAATCGCGTTTTTCGCGTTCATGTAGAGGGTCGCGGCATTCGTGATGTCGGCGCGCGACAAGCCGGACTGACGCTCGATCGCGTCCCATCCGGTGGTGCGCAGATCCGCCAGCAGCGCGTCGATGCCATGCGTATGGCCTTCGATGAATTCGATGTCGAGGATGCGCGGTTGATCGGCGGCAAGCGCGGCGTCGTCGGCATCGACGATCGCTTTCATCATGCCTTTGAGCACCGCGACATCGCCGCCGACGCGCACCTGATAGAGAAACGTGCTGATCTGCGTAAAGCCGAGCGTCGCCATTTCCACCGGATTTTGCGGCGACGCGAAGCGTTCCAGCGCGCGTTCGCGAAACGGATTGAACGAGACGATCTTGCCGCCGCGTCGCGACGCCGCGTGCAGATCGCTCATCATCCGCGGACTGTTCGTGCCGGGATTCTGGCCGAAGATGAAAATCGCGTCCGCCTGTTCGAAATCCTCGAGCAACACCGTGCCTTTGCCGACGCCGATCGATTCCGGCAAGCCGACGCTGGTGGCTTCGTGGCACATGTTCGAGCAATCGGGAAAGTTATTGGTGCCGAACTCGCGGATAAACAGTTGATAGAGAAACGCGGCTTCGTTCGACGCACGGCCCGAGGTGTAGAAATCGGCCTGATCGGGGTGATCGAGCGCGTTCAGATGCGCGCCGATCAACGCGAACGCATCGGCCCATTCGATCGGCATGTAGCGATCCGACGCGGCGTCATAACGCATCGGATGCGTCAGACGTCCGGCCATTTCGAGGTCGTAGTCGTCCCACGCGGTCAGTTCGGACACGCTGTGCGCTGCGAAAAAATCCGGCGTGCACCGCATCGCCGTCGCTTCCCACGCCACGGCTTTCGCGCCGTTCTCGCAGAATTCGAACGACGACGTGTGCTTCGGATCGGGCCACGCGCAGCCGGGGCAATCGAAGCCTTGCGGCTGATTCATATGCAGCAGCGTTTTCGCGCCCGAAACCGCGATGCCTTGCACCGCGAGCGCTTCGCCGGTCGCCTTCAGCGCGCCCCAGCCGCCGGCCGGTTCGCTGTAGATCCGAATGTCCTTTCTGGTGGCCATGTCCGCGTCCTTGTCCCGTACCTTGCCGGTCCGGGTTGGACCGTTGGAACGATGATCGGCGCGATCGGCGGTGCGGGCTTACACAAATGCCCGATGGTTGTCGAATCGCACGACGCGTCGTACCAACGGACGACGTGTCAGGTCCAGTGCTTCATATCCGTGATCGCGCTTCGATCGACCGGGTTCGCGCGCAGTCGATGCGCATGCACGCGTGGGTCGCGCGGGTGCAGGCGCGTGGTGTCGAAGCCTTGCGGGTCCGGTTGCGATGCGGTGGCCGATGGCCCGCACGTATTGCAACCCGTGACGGCGACGTGAGTGGCGATGCCGGCGGAATCACCGGATGAGTGATCGGTCGCGAAGCGTTCGAGCGGCAATTGCATATCGCCGCCGACGCGCGACACAGTGTCCGCGATACCCGGCGCGTTGACGATGCCGATTGCGAAACCCAAGGCGATGGACGCGGCACCGATGGCCGACGCGCGGACCGGCCGCGTGATGCGGAGTGCTTTCATTGCAGGAATCTCCCGAAACAGGTTCCCGACTGACCGGCTGACAGAACGGCAGACGCAAGTGGAAACGGTCGGGGATGACGCAGTATCGGCGGCGGTGCGGTTCGGGCTTTTCAGCGACGCACGGTCTGTTTCGAATTTGCCGGGACTTCTTCGGGTGGGGAGGTTTTTTATAGTGCCGGGCGCTCGCGTGCGACACGGTGTCAGCGCCATGACGTCATCGCACGCGAATCGCGTTCGGCTTATTTCGGACCGAACGTATAACCGATCGATGTCATAAACACCGTATCGACTTTCTTCACGCCGTTGAGCGGATGATTCTGATAGCTGTTCGACAAGGTCATCTTCAACTGGAAGTGATCGTTGATCGCGGTCGTCAGGCCGAGATCCACTTGCGTGCGCAGGTCGCCGAGATAACCGAGGTTCGGATACACCGACACGCGTTCGTTGAACGCAGACTTGCTGCCGATCTTCTGCACCAGGTTTTCGCCGAGCAGCAACTCCGGATAGTTGCGCGAGCCTTCCTTGTACTGCTCGTAGTTGTACGACAGACCCGTGTAAACATCGAACAGGGTGGGCGCAGTCTTGACCACGTGATAGCCGAAGCCGCCGCCCGCCGACGCCTGAAAGTTCAGGTCCTGCAGTTCATTGCGCTTCGCGTTGAACAGCCCGAGCGCATAGACGCGATCGGACAGATCGTGGTCGTACTCGGTGTTTAACGTGACGAGATTATTCGACACCGACTTCGTGCCGTCCGACGTGCTGGTGCCGT
This sequence comes from Paraburkholderia sp., assembly GCF_028283785.1. Lineage (GTDB taxonomy): Bacteria > Pseudomonadota > Gammaproteobacteria > Burkholderiales > Burkholderiaceae > Paraburkholderia. The sequence goes on from NZ_JAPWKB010000014.1 coordinate 234,767, forward strand.
AAAGGCCGGTCAAAGCAGACGTGAACTTGTCGGTTGGGCTGGCCCAATCCAGCGTGGCGCTGAGGTTGACGCTTACCGAACTCGTATCGCCGGACGCGGCGCTGACGCCGCCGTTGATCGAGCCGCGCCAGGCGTTATCGGTTTTGACGACCGTGTCGGTGGGAACCGCGACGGTTTCGGCCCATGCGGGTTCGCAAACGAGAGCGAGGGACGCGAGAGGGAAGAGAAGAGGTAGAGCGCGCGTGTTTTTCAAACTCATGATCCAGAGTGAAGGGATGATGGGAGGACATCCGGTATGCAGAGAAGACAGAACCGGATGGCGAAGACGCCGGGGCGCACTACAACGTCGCGAACCTGGACCATCACACGTGGCGTGACCACGAAGCCCGGGTTGCGCGAGTCAGCCCGTTGGATAGCGATCGGCGGTCTATGTTCCTTACCCATTCTTTCCGGTGCGCGTCGACGCATGCATTGGGTGGCCCCGATGCGCGCTTCTTCGCGCGTGGGCGGGGCCTCCACACAATCTCCTCAATTTCCTCATCGTTGCTGCGTCTTTCTTTCTTACTATTCGCCATCGTCGAAGCATCGGTCATCACGATGCTTTGAATCATGGTCTGGTGGGAAGCGCGCGAAGCAGGCAGGTAAAAGTGTCCGCGTCGTCGCAACGAAACCGGATCTCCAGGTAAAGAGTGGAGCCCGATTTATGACTGTCCGTCTACTTGTCGTCGAGCCGGATCAAGAGATTCGCGATCAGCTGCGTGCGCATTTTCAGCAGAACCAGATCGAGATGTCGGTGCTGTATGGCGTGACGCAACTCGTGAGTCGCGTCGAACTCGAATGTCCGTCGGCGATTCTGTTGCGCGCCGAAGCACCGATGCTCGACGAACGCAGCGCGATCCGGCGCTTGCGTTTTGCGGGCTACGATATGCCGATCATCGTGCGCAGCACGTCGAACGACGTGGTCGACAAGATCGTCGCGTTCGAACTCGGCGTGGATGACTACATCGTCGATCCGGTCGATCTTCGTGAACTGACCGCACGCATCCGGCGCACGGTGCAGCGCTGCAGTCATGCACTTCTCGATGCGCCGGAGATTCGCCGCAGCGTCACGTTCGGTGAGTTTCAGGTCGATTTCGCCGCGCGTCGGCTGGTGAAAAATGGCCGCGATATCGCGCTGCGTTCCAGCGAATTCGCGTTGCTGAAAATCTTTACCAGCAATCCGATGCGGGTCTTGACGCGTTCGATGGTCAACAGTCAGCTCGGCAAGAGCGCGACGCAACATGGCAGCCTGGACGTCGCGGTGTGCCGTTTGCGCTCGGTGATCGAAGACGATCCGTCCGCGCCGCGTTTGATCCAGACCTTGCGCGGACGCGGCTATATGTTCGTGCCATCGAGCGACAGACCCGACGCGACGACATCCGATCACGATGGCGCCGACGTATCGCGGCTTCACGCGTCGCCGATGAATCCGGCGCAGTTGAGTCCGGCGATGGGACGCGTGGATCACGAACGGGTGTGAACCCAGGCCGGTGCGCTACCGGCCTCGCGGATAAAAAAAGCCGCGCAACCTCCGGTTGCGCGGCTTTTTTAACGCGTCGACGAAAGTGCGAGGCGCGTGATTGGCAAGGTCATCGCCGCGTCGGCCATATCGATGTAGTCGGGATAGAGATCGGTGGCGGCGGCCAGCAATCCGCCGAAGCCGTAATGAAAATCCGCCGACACGACCGGCCGCATGCCCGACGCATAGTGAACGCACGGCATGCAGCGCTTCAGGTCTTCGCCGGTATAGCCCGTATTGCCGGTCCGATGGAGCGTGTCGTCGTCGAAAGGGTTATCGGGCTGAGGGCCAGAGCCGCATCGAACCGAAGGATAACAAAACAATATGCACGCCAGACCAAGGATAAGAAAACGCATGATGAAAGTGATGGAGCGCTGGAAGTGGACTGGATCGCGAACCGTTGCCGATTCATCTGTTTTTTGACGGGTGTTTCCGATTATTTCAGCGTGTAGCCGCGTCAAACGGTCTCCGGTCAATCCACACCATGCTACGCAGACAGCGAGCAGACTCCGCGAAGAAAGAATGGAGAAGATGTGGAGATGGTTACGCGGTGATTCACGTGTATCAATCAACTAGAATTCGCCCATGCATAGTTCGACCCCTCATACCCGACGGACCACCGCGCCGTGGCCCTCCCTTTGCGCGTGCGCACGCGCGGTATGAGGGCGCGCGCCGGTTTTCACATCGCGCTTCGATTCGGTATCACCTGGAAGATGTTCCTGGCGGTACTGATCGCATGCCTGACTATTTCACTGACGATGGGTTATGCGGTACGCGTCAGTTTCGAGAACGGCTTTCTGCATTACGTGCGCGAGCGCGACGCGGGTCGCATTCGCGCGGTTCAGGCCAAAGTCACCAGCGAATATGCGGCGCACGGCAGCTGGGATTTTCTGCGTGAACATCCGGACGCATGGCCGGTCTTGCTGAATGCGGCGACGCGTGAAGCCTTGCGTCAGGAACTCGCCGCCGCACAGGTCGGCAAGCCGGGTAGCTGGAATTCGTTTCCCGGCAGCACCAGCGTCCAGCAACTGCTTGGGCCGTTGTCCGGCCGGTCCGAAGGGCCGCACTGGGGCATGCGCCTGCCGACGTTGCCGCCGTCCGTGCCGGTGACGTCGTCGGGTCCGGTGATGGTGCCGGGGCATGAGCGGCCTTCGTCGTCGGTGAGTGGCGACGCGGACGACCGTCCGCCGTTTCCGCTGCCGCCGCCGCACGATGACTTCTATCCCGGCGAGCCGCCCGGTCATCCGCCCGTCACGCTGTTCGACGTGAATCATCATCTGATCGCCACCACCGCGCGCGAAAGCGAGCCGCGTCCGGACGGACAGATGCGTCCGGTGCTCTATAGCGGCCGCATTGTCGGCTGGTTGTCCACCAACGGACCGGACATGCTGTCCGATGCCGCCGACATCGCGTTTCAGGCGCAGCAGATGCGCGCAACGTGGCAGATCGCCGGATTCGCGGTCGTGCTCGCGGCGCTGGTCGCGCTGGTGCTTGCGCGGATCGTGCTCGCGCCGGTCAAGCGGCTGATGAACGCGACCCACCGTCTCGCGGGCGGCGACTACACGACGCGGGTGCCGGCAGGCCGTCGCGACGAACTCGGCCGTCTCGCGCGCGACTTCAACGTGCTGGCCGATTCGCTGCATCGCGCGGAACGCACCCGGCGCGATTTCATCGCGGATATCTCGCATGAATTGCGCACGCCGCTCGCGGTGTTGCGCGGCGAACTGGAAGCGATCGAAGACGGCGTGCATGCGTTCGATCGCGATTCGCTCGGGTCGCTGCAAACCGAAGTGAACATGCTGAACAAGCTGATCGAAGACCTGTACGAACTGTCGCTCAGCGATGTCGGTGCACTCAGTTATCGCAAGACGCCGACCCAGGTGGGACAACTCGCGCGCGCGTCGATCGATTCGATGCGCGAGTCGTTCAAGACGAAGCGCCTCTCACTCGATTTCGACTGCGCACAGAGCGTCGAGCAGGCGACCTTCGCGGTCGATCCGGCGCGCTTCGTCCAGTTGCTGAAGAACCTGCTGCAAAATTCGCTGCGCTACACCGATCCCAACGGACAGGTGCGCGTGTCGTTGCAGCATGGCGACGACGGTTGGCATCTCGACGTGCAGGATTCGTGGCCGAGCGTGCCCGAGACCGCGTTCGGCCATCTGTTCGAGCGGTTCTATCGCGTCGACGAATCGCGCAGCCGTCAAAGCGGCGGCGCGGGTCTCGGGCTGTCGCTGTGCCGCGCGATCGTCACCGCGCACGGTGGACGGATCGATGCCCGGCCGTCGCCGTTGGGCGGCGTCTGGATCACCGCGCATTTCCCGTCCGAAGGAGTCTGATGTGACGACCGACGCTCACACGCCGCATATTCTGATCGTCGAGGACGAACCCAAGCTGGCCGCCGTGCTGGAGGGCTATCTGCATCTCGACGGTTTCACCACCACGGTGATCGCCGACGGCCGCGCGGTGATGCCGTTTATTCGCGCGACGCCGCCGTCGCTGATGTTGCTCGACCTGATGTTGCCCGGCCGTAACGGCATGGATATCTGCCGCGAATTGCGCCAGTTTTCAGCGTTGCCGATGATCATTCTCACCGCACGTATCGACGAGATCGACCGCTTGCTCGGTCTCGAAGTCGGCGCGGACGATTACGTCTGCAAGCCCTTCAGTCCGCGCGAAGTGGTGGCGCGGGTCAAGACGATCCTGCGACGCGCATCGCCGGTATCGAACCTGGCGGCCGATGCGGGCGCGGCCGTCGCATCGGGCAGCGCGCTGAAAACATCGAACGGGCTGGAAGTGGACGAGCAGTTCCATCTTGCGCTGCTCGACGGCAAGGAACTCAAGCTGACGCCGCTCGAATTACGTCTGCTTGCATTGCTGATGAAGACGCCGGGCCGGATTTTTCCGCGCAACTATCTGCTCAGTCATCTCTACGAAGATCACCGCATCGTCACCGACCGCACCGTCGATAGCCATATCAAGAATCTGCGCAAGAAGCTGCAGCAGGTGCGTCCCGACAGCGAACCGATCGTGTCGGTTTACGGCGTCGGCTACCGGCTCGAACTCTAAGCCGCGATTGCAGTAGTTGTGCGCGCAAACGCCCGTGTTCCGGGTCGGTTGTAATGTTTGAAAGTAAGAAATTGCAGGAATTCAACACGAGAATAATTCTCATTTGATGTGTAGCATCCCGTCTGCGCTGCCGGGACGCCCAGCAGCACGAGACCGCCACCGTCTCGTCGTAGACCCGCTGTGGCTGCTATCAACCTGCTTTTCTTTCGTCACCTATGAACCGTTCCCGTCGTTCGCGGCTGCCTGTGCAGCGCGTATCCCTGCTCGCGGCTGCCGCGCGTCACGTCCTTTCCCTTACTGCCGTTTCGCTTGCGGGCGTGGCGATCAACGCACGCGCCGACGACTCCGCCGCCGCGGCATCGGCCAGCGCGGCAAGCAGCGCATCGACGGCCAGCGCCGCCGCCCAGAACGCCGCGTCGAACGACGGCACGGTGTTGCCCACGGTCAATGTGGAAGCAGCGCGTCAGGCGCTGCCCGGCGATCTTTCGCCGGCATACGCGGGCGGCCAGGTCGCGACGGGCGCGCAGGTCGGCATTCTCGGTCAGCAGAAAGTGATCGATCTGCCGTTCTCGGTGACGAGCTATACGTCGAAACTGATCGAAGACCAGCAGGCGCACACGCTCGCGGATGTCGTCGCGAACGATCCGGCGGTGCGCAGCGCGTACGGTTATGGCAACTTCTCCGAGAACTACATCATTCGCGGCTTCGAGGTTTATAGCGACGACGTTGCGTTGAACGGCCTTTACGGCATTACGCCGCGTCAGCTGGTCGCGACCGAGGCGCTGGAGCGCGTTGACATCTTCAAGGGTGCGAATGCGTTCGTGAACGGCGTGGCGCCGGGCGGCTCGGGCGTCGGCGGCAATATCAACCTCGAAACCAAGTACGCGGCCGACAAGCCGTTGACGCGCGTGACGCTGGAAGGCAGCGCATCGGGCGAACTCGGCACGCACGTCGATGTGGGCCGTCGTTTCGGCGATAACGACCAGTTCGGGATTCGCGTCAACCAGACGGTCGAAGGCGGCGAAACCAGCATCGACGGCGAAAAGCGCCACACGCAGCAGACCGCGATCGCGCTCGACTATCGCGGCAACAAGTTCCGTGTGTTCGGCGATTTCATCTATCAGAAGCAGCACGTATCGGGCGGCCGTCCGGTCGTCTACGTGACCGGCGACAGCATTCCGACCGCACCGTCGGCCACCTCGAACTACGGCCAGTCGTGGTCGTATACGTCGCTGGAAGACACGGTCGGGATGATTCGCGCCGAATACGATCTGTCGCCGACCTGGACCGCGTATGTGTCGGGCGGCGTGCGTCACTCGGACGAACACGGCGATTACGCGTCGCCCAGCTACGGCACCGACGGCGCGACCACCGCGTACCGGATGGGCACGGCGTACAAGCAGGACGCGCAATCGGGCGAAGTCGGCTTGCGCGGCAAGTTCGATACCGGTCCGGTCAGCCATGCAGTCAATATCGCGGCGCTGGTCAACCGCGTCGAATCGAAGAGCGCGTACGACTTCGGCGCGACCTATTCGACCAGCCTGTACAACACGCAGGCGGCGGCGCGTCCGGCCGGCTACTACAGCGCCGGCGATTTCGACAACCCGGGCGTGGTGTCGGAATCGTTGATGCGCAGCGTCGCGCTGTCGGACACGATGGGCTTCTTCGGCAACCGCTTCCTGTTCACGGCCGGCGTGCGTCACCAGAACATCCTTGAGAACGGCTACGCTTACGGCACCGGCGTGCAGAGCACCGCGTACAACGAATCGGCGACCACGCCGATCTTCGGCGCGGTCTACAAGATCCTGCCGAACCTGTCCGTGTATGCGAACCGTAGCGAAAGCCTGACCGAAGGCGGCACTGCGCCGAGCACGGCGGCCAACGCGAACGCGATTCTCGCGCCGTACCGCGCGAAGCAGCTCGAAGCCGGTATCAAGTACGACGCGAACAACTACGGCGCGGCGCTGGCGGTCTATCAGATCAAGCAGCAGGTCGCCTACACCGACGCGACCACGATGATCTACGGCGCCGACGGTATCCAGCGTCATCGCGGCGTCGAACTGTCCGCGTACGGCGAGCCGATGAAGGGCTTGCGTCTGATCGGCGGCGTGTCGTTTATCGATGCGCGTCTGGAAGACACCAACAGCGGCACCGAAGACGGCAATCATCCGATCGGCGTGCCGGCATGGACGGCCAACGCGAACGTCGAATACGACCTGCCGCAACTGCAAGGCGTGACGCTGATGGCGCGTGCGATCTACACCAGCAAGCAGTATCTGGACGAAGCGAACACGATGCCGGTCGCTGCATGGACGCGTTTCGACGTGGGTGCGCGCTACAAGACGCAGATCGCGAAACACGACACCGTGTTCCGTCTGATGGTGACGAACGTCGCAAACCGGTCGTACTGGTCGTCGGCGCTGGGCGGCTATCTGACGGAAGCGGCGCCGCGTACCGCATGGCTGTCGCTGACGACGGATTTCTGAGCGTCATTCGACAATGAAAAAAGCCCGCCATCCGGCGGGCTTTTTTTGTTTGCGCGATCCATTCACTCAGCGCTGGTTCGATCCCGACACCACGTCGATCCACACGGCGAGCACGAGGATGCCGCCCTTGACGATCATCTGCCAGTACGAATCGACGTCGAGCATCGACATGCCGTTGTCGAGGCTGGCCATCACGAGCGCGCCGATCAACGCGCCGTAGACCGTGCCCGATCCGCCGCGCATCGACGTGCCGCCGATAAAGCATGCCGCGATCGCGTCGAGTTCGCCCATCGATCCCGCCGACGGCGAACCCGCCGCGAGCCGCGCCGTGTTGATCAGGCCGCCGAACGCGCACATCAAGCCCATCAACGCGAAGATCGCCAGCTTGACGCGATTGGTGTTCACGCCGGACAGCCGCGTCGCTTCGAGATTCGAGCCGACTGCATAGATGCGTCGTCCGAATACGGTTTGGGTCGCGATGTAGGTGAACACGCCGAGCAACGCGAGCAGCAGCAACACCGGCACCGGAATGCCGCCGTAACGGTTGAGCGTTGCAACGAACGCGAGCAGGATCGCGCCCGCCGCCGCGATTTTCACGCCGTCCTGCCACACCGGCACGACCGGCAGGCTGTAACGCTGACGGTTCTTGCGCTGGCGCACCGTCAACAATGCCAGCAGCGCGAACAGCACGACGGCGAGCGCATCGCCCGCGACGCGCGGCAAATAGCCTTGCCCGATAAACACGAGATTGTCGGAGACCGGCGCGATCGTCGAACCGCCCGTGACGCCCAGCAGCACGCCGCGATACGCCAGCATCCCGCCCAGCCCGACGATAAACGACGGCACCCGCAGGTAAGTCGAGATCCAGCCGTTGAACAGGCCGACCCCGACGCCGAGCATCAGCACGACCGCCAGCGTCGCGCCGAGCGGCCAGTGATACGTGACGTCGAGAATCGCCGCGACGCCGCCGAGCAGACCGAGCAGCGAGCCGACCGACAGATCGATTTCTCCGGCAATGATCACGAACACCATGCCGCACGCGAGCATCCCGGTGATCGACATTTGCCGAAGCAGGTTCGACAGGTTGCGCGGCGTGACGAAAGCGCCTTCTGTCAGGAACGAAAAGAAAATCCAGATGACCGCGACAGCCAGCAACAGCGCCAGCAGTTTGTAACGGCCGAACAGTTGCTTGAAGCGCTGTCCGGACGAATGGCGCGCGCCGCCGTTGGCGGGCTTTTGGGAAGAGGTGAGATCAGGCGTCATGCTGCACTCGCTGAGGTTGATCGGGTGACGTCGGCGCCGAGGGCGGCCGTCAGAATATGTTCCTGCGTCAGGCCGTCGTTGGCGAAGTCGCCGCGTAGTTGGCCTTCGCCGATCACCAGCACGCGGTCGCTGACGCCCAGCACTTCCGTCAGTTCGGACGACACGACGATGATCGACACGCCGCGCGCGGCCAGCGCGAACATCAGCTTGTAGATTTCGAATTTCGCGCCGACATCGACGCCGCGCGTCGGCTCGTCGAGAATCAGCACAGCGGGGTCGGTCAGCAACATGCGCGTCAACACGGCCTTTTGCTGATTGCCGCCCGACAGGCTCGCAATCGACAGCATCGGATGGGCGGCGCGCACCGACAGCCGTTTCATCTCCGCGTGGATCGTGTCGAGTTCGGCGGCGGTGTCGATCCGGCCGCCTTTGGCGAAACGCGCCAGCACCGCGAGCGTGATGTTCTGCCCGACGCCGAGTTGCGGCACGATGCCGTGACGTTTGCGATCTTCCGGCACCATGCCGATGCCCGCCGCAATCGCGTCGGCGGGCGTGCCGATTTTCACGCGCGCGCCGTTCATCCACACTTCGGCTTCGCTGATGCCCGGATACGCGCCGAAGATCGCCTGCATCAACTCCGTGCGTCCCGCGCCGACCAGTCCGGCCACGCCGAGAATCTCGCCTTTGTGCAGCTTGAACGACACGTTATCGACGCGCTTGCGACTGGCGTTGGTCACGTCGAAACACGTGACGTTGCGCGCTTCGAAAATCACGTCGCCGATCGTGTGCGGCTCACGCGGAAACAGGTTGGTGATCTCGCGTCCGACCATCATCGCGATGATGCGGTCGGTGCTGGTGCCTTGCATCGGCTGCGTGGCGACGTGTTTGCCGTCGCGGATCACCGTCACCGTATCGCAGACCGCTTCGACCTCGTCGAGCTTGTGCGAGATGTACACGCACGCGACTCCACGCCGTTTCAGATCGCGGACGATGTCGAGCAGAATCCTGATTTCGGCCGCCGTCAGCGACGACGACGGTTCGTCGAGAATCAGTAAACGTGCGCGCTTGTTCAGCGCCTTCGCGATTTCGATCAGCTGCTGATGACCGCCGCCGTAGTTCATCACCGGCTGGGCGACGTTGATGCCGTCGATGTTCAGTTCGCGCAGCAATCCGGCGGCGCGCTGATACATCGCCGCGTAATTCATGCGTCCGCCGGGCAACGTGATTTCGTTGCCGAGAAAGATGTTTTCCGCCACCGACAACTGCGGCACCAGCATCAGTTCCTGGTGAATGATGACGATGCCGGCGCGCTCTGTGTCGCGAATCGTCGCGGCGCGCAACGGCTGACCGTCCCACAGGATTTCGCCGTCCCACGTGCCGTGCGGATACACGCCCGACAGTACTTTCATCAGCGTGGATTTACCCGCGCCGTTTTCGCCGCAAAGTCCCACGCATTCGCCCGGTGCGACCGCCAGGTCGATGCCGTCGAGCGCCTTCACGCCGGCAAACGACTTGACGATGCCGCGCATCTCCAGAAGCGCTTGTGCCATGCTTGAATGTCCCGGCCAGGAGGAGAGAAACGCGGACGCCGTTGCACGGCGTCCGCCACGGGTGCGTGCTTTCTCTAGTTTCCGGCCAGTTGCGCCTGCGTATAGAACCCGTCCTTGATCACGACATCGACATTGCTCCTGGTGAGCAAGGTGGGTTGCAGCAGCACGGTATCGACCTGTTTCTTGCCGTTGTCGTACTTCGCGTTGAACTTCGGTTGCGTGCCTTTCGCGAGATCGACGGCGAGTTGCGCCGCTTCGCCTGCGATCAGTTTCAGCGGCTTGTAGACGGTCATGGTCTGCGTGCCGGCAACGAGCCGTTTGACCGCGGCGAGGTCCGCGTCCTGACCGGAAACCGGCACCTTGCCGGCCATTTTCTGCGCGGCGAGTGCCTGAATGGCGCCGCCTGCCGTCCCGTCGTTCGACGCGACGATCGCGTCGATCTTGTTGTTGTTCGCGGTCAGTGCGTCTTCGGTGATGCGCAGCGCCGTCGCCGCGCTCCACTCGGGCACCCACTGCTGACCGACCACCTTGACGTCGCCGCGATCGATCGCGGGCTTCAGGATTTTCATCTGGCCTTCGCGCAGCATCTTCGCGTTGTTGTCGGTGGGCGCGCCGCCGAGCAGGAAGTAGTTGCCCTTCGGCTGTGCGTTGAACACGCCTTGCGCCTGCAGTTCGCCGACCTTTTCGTTATCGAACGAGATGTACGCATCGACGTCGGCGTCGAGAATCAGGCGGTCGTACGACACGACCTTGATGCCGGCCTTGTGCGCTTCGGCGACGACGTTGCCGAGCGTCTTCGAATTGAACGGCACGATCACGATCACATCGACCCCGCGCGAGATCAGATTTTCGATCTGCGAAATCTGACGTGCTTCGCTGGCGTCGGCGGATTGCACCGACACTTTAGCGCCGAGCTTCGTCGCCGCAGCAACGAAATAGTCGCGATCGCGCGACCAGCGTTCGACGCGCAAGTCGTCGATGCAGAAGCCAATTTCGGGTTTGTCCTTGCTGGCATGAGCAAGCGTCGAGACCATCGACAGACTTGCGAACATCGCTCCACAGACGAGCGAACTCAACACCGTACGGCGCATTAACGATTTCATGTCTCACTCCTTGTATGGTTGGCGGCCGTGACATCCCGAATACGCGAGAGAAGTGGGACGCCGGCCGAACCTGCTTGTGGCCTGCTTATGTAGATGCTTAAGCCTGCTTGCCTGCCGCGGATCGGTGTCCGCAGTCGTCGTTATCGAAACCTGGATGCCCGGTTTGCAGCAGAAGCGTGGGCCGCGACCGGGCGCGCCGCAATTGCGAAATTCAACGTCCGACCTAACGTTTTTTGCCGGGCCGGCAGCCGCACTTCGCGACGCGCGCGGCATGCCGGATACGCCCGCGTTTACCCATAGATCGCGCGGCTGACGATGTTCTCCAGACGCTCCTGCTGACCGCTGACATGCTGCGGCGCGATCTCGCGCGCCACGGCGTCGCTCGCGAGTGCGTCGAGCGAATAGCCGCCCGTCAGCACCTTGCGCCCGAACTCGCTGTCCCAGCCCGCGTAACGCTGCGTCTTGAGGCTGGCAAGCTGGTCGTTTTCGATCATCGATGCCGCGCGTTCCAGCGCCACCGCGATCACGTCGATGGCGCCGATGTGGCCGTGCAGCAAATCTTCCGCGTCGATGCTCTGCCGACGCACCTTCGCATCGAAGTTCATCCCGCCGGTCGTGAAGCCGCCGCCGCGCAGAATCTCGTAGAACGCCAGCGTCAGTTCCTCGACACTGTTCGGGAACTGGTCGGTGTCCCAGCCGTTTTGCGGATCGCCGCGATTCGCGTCGATGCTGCCGAACACGCCGAGCGCGATCGCCGTGGCGATTTCATGGTGAAACGAATGACCCGCAAGGGTCGCGTGATTCGCTTCGATGTTCACGCGGATTTCGTTCTGCAAGCCGAACTGCGTGAGGAAGCCGTGAACCGTCGCGACGTCGTAATCGTATTGATGCTTGGTCGGTTCCTGCGGTTTCGGTTCGATCAGCAGCGCGCCCTTGAAACCGATCTTGTGCTTGTGCTCGACCACCATCGACAGAAACCGCGCGAGCTGCTCGCGTTCGCGTTTGAGGTCGGTATTGAGCAGGGTCTCGTAGCCTTCGCGGCCGCCCCACAGCACGTAGTTTTCGCCGCCCAGCCGCTGGGTAGCCTGAAGCGCTTCGCGTACCTGCGTCGCGGCGAATGCGAACACGTCGGGGTTCGGGTTGGTCGCCGCGCCCGCCGCATAACGCGGATTCGAAAACAGGTTCGCGGTGCCCCATAACAGGCGCACGCCGCTGTCGTCCTGTTTGCGCGCGAGATAGTTGGTCATCTTCGCGAAGTTGTTCACATAGTGGCGAATGCCGTCGCCTTCGGGCGCGACGTCGGTATCGTGGAACGTGTAGAACGGCGTGCCGAGCTTCGTGAACAGGTCGAACGCGGCATCGGCCTTCATGTGCGCGAGTTCGAGCGCGTCGCCGTTCTGCTGCCACGCACGCTTGAACGTGCCGGCGCCGAACATGTCCGCGCCGGGCCACACGAACGTGTGCCAGTAACAGACCGCCAGCCGCAGATGATCCTCCATGCGTTTGCCGAGCACGAGCTTGTTGCGGTCGTAGTGACGATACGCGAACGGATTCGACGTCTCGCGGCCTTCGAAGCGGACAGCGGGCAGATGTTCGAGATGGGACATGCGCGTCTCCTTGTTATCGAATGTGAGCCGCGCGATGTTGCGGTGCGTCGCAACGCAAACAGCATAGCGGCCATGAAGTGACGCCATGCTGCCAGCTTGCCCCGCGTCGCGGCAATTGCGAAATCCGCCACCGCCGATGGTGATTCTTGTTGTCGGAGATAATGCGCTGGCAGGGCGCGCATCACGCGTCCTAGAATAAGCAAAACGCTTAAAACAGCGAACAGGTGTCGATTGCGTGCCGGCTGAATCCGGCAAGCGCCCGATGCCGCATAACGGAGACAGCGGGGCATTGCGCTTCGCTTAAAAAGGTCGATGACACGACACCCAACCGCTCAACGAACGCACCGCATCGCGCTGCTTTTCAACGCGAACAAGGTGTACGACCGCGAGATCATCACCGGCATCGGCAACTATCTGCTGTCGACCCGCGTCGCATGGGATCTCTTTCTCGAAGAAGACTTTCGCGCGCGACTGAACGGCATCGAGCGCTTCGAAGGCGATGGAATCATCGCGGATTTCGACGACCCGGCCGTCAGCGAAGCATTGAGCGACTGTCCGTTGCCGGTCGTCGCGGTCGGCTCGTCGTATGAGGACGTATCGCGCTATCCGGCGAGCTTGCCGTATATCGCCACGGATAACGCGAAGCTGGTATCGCTCGCTTACACGCATCTGATCGGCGCGGGCTTGCAGCGTTTTGCGTTGTACAGCTTGCCGGAATCGCCGGAAAACCGGTGGGCGCAAGAGCGCGAAAATGCGTTCCGGCATCTGCTTGCCGCCGACGGGCTCGACGCCGATATTCATCGCGGTCTATCGACCAGCGCGCCGGTCTGGAATCAGGCCAGCGCGCAACTGACCAGCTGGTTGCAGAGCTTGCCGAAGCCGGTCGGCGTGATTGCCGTCACCGATGCCCGCGCGCGGCATCTGCTGCAGGCGTGCCTGATTTCAGGCATCGCGGTGCCGGAAGAAGTGGCGATCATCGGCATCGACAACGATCCGTTGACGCGTTCGCTGACGCGCATTCCGCTGTCGTCGGTGATTCAGGGCACGGAAGAAATGGGCCGCACGGCCGCGCATCTGCTGCATCAGATGCTGGGCGGCGCGCGCTTCGCCGGACGCCGCATTCTCGTGCCGCCGGTCGGCATCAACGTGCTCGAGTCGACGCGGCATCAGCCGGTGTCGAGCCCGTACGTGATGCGGGCGCGGCACTTCATCCGTCAATACGGATGCCAGGGTATCAAGACCGAACAGGTCGCGGATTATGTCGGCGTGTCGCGTTCGTCGCTGGAAGATCATTTCCGCCGCGAACTCGGCTACACCGTGCATCAGGAAATCCTCAATCACAAACTCGATATCGCGAGGCAACTGCTTGCGCGACACGATCTGTCGAGCGCGGAGGTGGCGATCCGGTGCGGCTTCACGTCGTTGCAATACATGTACGCGGTGTTTCGTCGGGAACTCGACTGCACGCCGCGCGAGTTTCAGGAGCGTCTGCGAGACAAAGAGACGCCGCAACCCGGATGACGCGACGCTGTACGCGTCGATGTCGTGCCGCACGCTTTCCGAGCCATCCCAGCCTTTCGAGTCCGTCCAATGAACCTCGCCGCCACCGATACCGATAGCCATCGCCACGCCGCCGACGACGCGGCCGCTCACGCTTCGAATCCGCGTATTGCCGTCGAAAGCTGGGGCAGCTTGCCCGGCGGCGACGCGGTGCGTCTGTTCACGCTGCGCAACGCGCATGGGATGCGCGTCGCGATCAGCGATCTCGGCGCGACGCTGGTGTCGTGGCATGCGCCGGATCGCGCGGGACGGATCGCCGATGTGCTGCTCGGTCAAACCACGCCCGCCGACTATCTCGCGTCGCGCGCCTACATGGGCGGCACGATCGGGCGCTGGGCGAACCGGATCGCGAACGCGCGCTTCACGCTCGACGGGCTCAGCTACTCGCTCGACCGCAACGAAGGCGCGAATCATCTTCATGGCGGCGCGACGGGTTTTCATCGTGCGCTGTGGCATGCGCGCGAAGCGGACGGCGGATTGCTGATGACGCACGAATCGCCGGAAGGCGATGCGGGTTTTCCCGGCGCGCTGAGTGTCGCCGTGCGTTTTTCGCTCGACGACGACGGCATGCTGACGCTCGATTACGAAGCGCAATCGGATGCGCCGACGCCGGTGAATCTGACCAATCACGCGTACTTCAACCTGTCCGGCGATACAGCCGCTGAGCCGCCCGACATCCGCGGCCACGTGATCGCGATCGACGCCGACGCGTTTTTCGAAGTCGACGACGCGCTGATTCCCGTCGCGCGCGCGGACGTCGCGGGCAACGCGTTCGACTTTCGCGCCGGCGCACCGATCGGCGCGCGGCTCGACTGGCCGGACGTGCAACTCGCGCGGGCGGGCGGCTTCGATCACTGTTTCGTGTTGCGCGGCGATGCAGACGGCGCGGTGCGCCGGGCAGCGGTCCTCTACGATCCGGCCAGCGGCCGCGAGCTGACCGTCGCCACCGACGCGCCCGGCATGCAGTTCTATACCGGCAATCAACTCGACGGCGTCGGCGGACGCAACGGGCGCACGTATCGCAAACACGCCGCGCTGTGCGTCGAGACCGGCGCCTTCCCCGATCAGATCAACATGGCCGACGCCGAAAGCGTGGTGCTTCGACCCGGCGGCGTGTACCGGCAACGCACGCGCTACCGTCTGGGCGTGCGCTGACGGGCGGAGCGGTGTGACGCGAAACCGCGCTTTACACCGCCTTATTGATCTCATAAAGTAGAGGTAATTCTACTTTTAGTGGATTCAATAAGGGATCGATGTCATGGCTGAAACGCTTGAAATGTCCAAGAAAGATCTGATCGCGCTCGCCGAGCGACGGCTCGACGCCGACGTGCGCGAGGGCGACTGGAGCATGTCCGACAAACTGGCGTTGACATGCCGGATCCTGTTCGACGGCGGTCACGATTCCGGCCTGGCAGGGCAGATCACCGCGCGCGCCGAAAGCGGCACGTTCTACACGCAGCGCCTTGGACTGGGTTTCGACGAGATTTCGCCGTCGAATCTGATCAAGGTGAACGAAGACTTGCAACTGGTATCCGGCGAAGGCATTCCGAATCCGGCGAACCGTTTTCATACGTGGATTTACCGCGCGCGTCCCGAGATCAATTGCATCATCCACACGCATCCGCCGTACATCTCAGCGCTGTCGATGCTCGAAGTGCCGCTGGCCGTCTCGCACATGGATACGAGTCCGCTGTTCGAAGACTGCGCGTTCCTCGAAAAGTGGCCGGGCATTCCGGTCGGTAACGAAGAGGGCGAGATCATCTCGTCGGCGTTGGGCGACAAGCGCGCGATCCTGCTTGCGCATCACGGTCAACTGGTGGTCGGCAAAAGCATCGAGGAAGCGTGCATGCTGGCGCTGCTGATGGAACGCGCGGCGCGGTTGCAATTGCTGGCGATGTCGGCGGGCACCATCAAGCCGTTGCCGCAGGCGCTGGCCGTCGAAGCGCACGACTGGGTGTCCACCGTCAAACGCGACATGGTCACGTTCGCGTACTACGCGCGCCGCGCGTTGCGCAACCATCCGGATTGCCTCGCCGGATAAGCGACGGCGGCGCGCGTGCGCCGCGTGAAAACGTGTTGACCGCCGAAGCTCGATCAAACGCGGCGCATTCGTAACGCTATAGAATCACGGCATTCAAACGAACGCGAATTTGACAGAGATGAAAGGCAAAACCGGCTTGCCGACGCGCAACGCCAGCGACGAAACCGCCGCCCACGACCCTTCCGACGCGGCCGATGCGCCGGTCGACGCTGCTTCGTCGACCAACGCCGCGCTCGGCGACGAGTTGCGGCGGCAACGCAAGACCAAGGGCATGTCGCTCGACGACCTAGCCAACGCGTCGGGCGTCAGCCGCGCGATGATCTCGAAGATCGAACGCGCGCAGTCGTCGCCGTCTACGTCGATTCTCTCCAAGCTGGTCGATGCGCTCGACACGACCGTCGCGCGTCTGCTCGGCCAGGAAGTGCGCCAGCATGACGTCGTCGTGATGCGCCATGAACAGCAGATGGTGCTGGTCGATCCCGATACGGGCTTCTCCCGGCGCGTGCTTTCCCCCATTCTGCCCGGTCGCGGGCTCGACTTCGTGATGGCGGAAATGCCGCCGAAGTCCGATACCGGACCGCTCGTCGCGCACACGTTGCCGGTCGAAGAATACGTGTACGTGTTGTCGGGTTCGCTGGCGGTGACGATCGGCGAAACGCGCACCGTGCTCAACGCGTCGGATTCGCTGTATTACCGCGCCGACGCGCCGCATCGTTTCGAAAACGAAGGGCGCAGCGTCTGCAAATATCTGATCATCATCAACCCGGTGCGCAGCTAGCGCGACCGGCCGCGCATCACAACGCCAGCACGAGTCTCGCCGACGCACATCCGCTGACGCACACGATCACTTCACGTTCGCGTTCCGCGTCGGTGAGCACGCGGTCGTGGTGCACCGGTTGTCCGTCGATCCACCTGACGCGGCACGCGCCGCAAATGCCGCCTTCGCACGCGGCGTCCACTTCGATGTCGTGTTGCCGCAAGGTGTCGAGCAGGCTCGCGTTCGGCAGCACGTCGAAGCTTTTGTTCGACACGCTCAGCGTCACCTGATACGGCTTCGCGTCGGGATCGAGCGGACGTTCGGGCGGCACGAAATGCTCGATATGCACATGGCCGTCGGGCCAGTCTCGCGTGAGATCGGCAACCGCGTCCATCAACGCATCCGGCCCGCAACAATAGACGTGCCGTCCGGCGTGAAACGGACCGATCAGCGCCGCGAGATCGACACGAGGCCGGCCGTCGCCGGAACGGTGATAGTGCACGTGCTCGCGCGGCAACATCGCTTCGCACAACGCGGCGAGCGGCGGCGCGCCCCGATGCAGCACGTGCAGCGAGAACGGCACGTCCGGACCCAGTTGCGCGGCCATCGCGACGAACGGCGTGATGCCGATGCCGCCCGCGATAAACAGATGCTCGCGCGCATCGGCGGCGACGCGGAAGGTGCCGCGCGGCAACGACACCGGCACCGTATCGCCGGGCCGCAGCGCATGCGCGGCAATCGAGCCGCCGCGTCCTGTTTCTTCCCGTTTGATCGCCACCTGGTATCGCCGCGAGTCGGTCCGCGCGCCGCACAGCGAATAGCTGCGCACGAGGCCGTTCGGCAGATGCAGGTCGATATGGTTGCCCGCGTCGAACGGCGGCAATTCCCAGTCGTCGGGATCGGCCAGATCGAGCAGCATGATGTCGTCGCCGGCGGCTTCGATCCGGCGAACCTGGGTCGTGACGGTACGGATCGCTTTCATCATGCTGCGTCCCGGTTCGCGTCGTCGTGGGATGCGTCCGCAGGAAACAGCGGGTCGCCGATCCGCACGATGCCACCCGTCAGAATCCGGCAATTCAGTCCGGAACGCCCGAGCATCGCATCGAATACCGGCTTGCCGGTGACTTCCTCGATATGGCGGCAGGGCACCGACAGACGCGTCGCTTCGAGCAACGTACTGCCCAGCCAGAAGCGTTTGCCGACCAGCGAATTGAGCGGCACGCCGCGCACGGTCACGTTGCGCCGATGCTCTTCGGGACCGAAGCGGATACCGGATTCGGCGTAGATCGCGTCGAGCGCCTCGACTTCGAACAGCGTCACCTGGCGGCCTTCTTCCGGCTTGTGCGAGTAGAAGCCGCTCGCGTTCATATAGCGGTCGCCGACGATGCCTTTGCCCGCGAGCAGTTCGATTTCGGTAAAGCCGCGCATCGGGAGAAAGGCGCGGGGACACAGATGCAGATGTTCGACACGGCCGCGCCAGGCTGTGTCGGCGGATTGGGTGGAAGAAGGCGGCAAGGTTTCGGTATTCATCGCAAAGCCCGACTGGAAAGAGAATGTCGACAGGGACGCCGGGTCACGATTGCAGCGGCGCGCGCGCGGTTTCCGGTGCGTGCCACGCGGCGAACAGCGTGATGCAGGCAGTGCAGATCAGCAGGCACGACACCGGCCACGTCGCGCCGCCGGCCCAGTTCATCAGCAACGCGGCGACCAGCGGCGTCAGGCCGCCGGAGATCGCGCCGCCCAGCTGGAAGCCGAGCGATGCGCCGCTATAGCGCAGACGCGTCTGGAACAGTTCCGACATCCACGCGGCTTCGGGACCGAACATGATCCCTTGTCCGAGACTGACGGCGAACGCGATGGTCAGCGCGATCGTGGTCGGGTCGCGGGTGTCGAGCAGAGCGAACATCGGGAACGCGAACAGGATCGAGAAGATGCATCCGGCGAAAAACATCGTGCGTCGGCCGTAGAGATCGGACAGCCAGCCGAATAGCGGAATCGTCACCAGTTCGAGCGCGGCGGCCCACAGCAAGCCGTGCAGGATCACGCTCTTCGGCAAACCGAGATGGATCGTCACGTAACTGATCGTCACGATGGTTGCGACGCTGACCCACGCGATCTCCGAAATCTTCAGGCCGACCGCCAGCAGAAACGTCCGTCGATGGTTCGAGAGAATCTCGAAGAACGGCACCTTCGCCAGCGTCTCCGGTTGCGCGACCCGTTCGAAAGCCGGGCTTTCGGCGACGCGCATCCGGATCATGATGCCCGCGGCCGCGAACAGGATGCTGATCAGAAACGGCAGACGCCAGCCCCAGCTCAGGAAGTCCGACTGCGGCAACCACGCCATCATCGAGAACACGCTGGTCGAGACGATCACGCCGATCGGATAACCGAGTTGCACCAGACTGCCGAACAGCCCGCGACGGTTCGCCGGCGCATGTTCGACCGCCATCAGGATCGAGCCGCCCCATTCACCGCCGATCCCCAGGCCTTGCGTGAAACGCAGCACGATCAGCAGCGCGGGCGCCCACAAACCGATCTGCGCGAAAGTCGGCAGACAACCGATCAGGAAGGTGCCGACGCCCATGATTGCAAGCGTCAGCGACAGCATCGCCTTGCGCCCGAGCCGGTCGCCGAAATGGCCGAACACCACGCCGCCCAGCGGCCGCGCAACGTAGCCGACCGCATAGGTGCCGAATGCCGCGATCGTGCCGACCAGCGGATTGGTCGCGGGGAAAAACAGCTTGTTGAACACCAGCGCCGACGCGATGCCGTACACGACGAAGTCGTACCACTCGAATACGGATCCGATCACGCTGGCGATCAATACACGCCGCCGCTCATCGCGCAGGTGTTGGGACGACGCCGGTTCCGCAACAGCGGCCGGCGTGTCGGCGGTGACTTGACTCATGGTTGCTCCCTGTAACGATGGTAGAGAAGATTCTCTTAAAGTAGAGCAACGTCCATGCCATTCGTTATATCCGGATCGACATAGCGGCGCGCGAAATCGCCCCGTCCGAATGGGTGTAGACGGCATAAACAAAGGGTCTGCGGCGAGTTTCCGGGATCGGTTCACGGTTGAGATTCGGTGCGTGCGGCGGGCGTCGCGATGGATGGCGAGTGCGGCATCGCCAATGTGGCGCGCATTGCGCGGGCGCTTTTTTGTGCATCGATGCACCGCCGCGCCTCATCGCACCAGTCCGTCACATAAATTCCACTATTGTGGAGACGCCAGAACTTGGCGGCGAATGCAGTTTGATCGTTTGTGATTGTTTATGCTCGGTTATGATATGTTTGCGACTTTCAACCGGCGAGCAGGTGGAGACATGCAGCGAACGCGACAGGATGCGGTGGAAGGGTTGTTGCCCGACGAACGGGCGCAGCGGATTCTGGAACGGCTGCGCACGCAGGGGCGCGTGCTGGCGTCTGAACTTGCCGTGGAGCTGAACACGTCCGAGCACACCGTGCGTCGCCATTTGCGCGATCTCGCCGATGCCGGGCATTGCAAACGCGTCTACGGCGGCGCGCTGCTGACGTCGCCTGCCGACCAGCCCGCGGCCACGCGGATGCGCGAAAGCGTCGAGCGAAAGGCCTCTCTGGCCGAGCTGGCGGTGTCGATCGTGCGGCCGGGGCAGGTGATCCTGCTCGACGCGGGCACCACCAATGTCGCGATTGCCGCCGCGTTGCCCGACAACGCGAACCTGACGGTCGTGACGTCGTCGCCGCAAGCGTGCGTGCAGCTGATGGACCGGCCGGGCTTCGACGTCATGCTGATCGGCGGACGGGTCGGGCGGCAGGTCGGCGGATCGATGGGCGCGACGGCCTTGCTTCAGGTTCAGCAACTGAAGGCCGATCTCTGTTTTCTCGGCGCGTGCGCGCTCGATCCGGTCGAAGGCATTGCCGCGTTCGACGCCGAAGACGCCGAACTCAAACGCGCGATGATCAAGGCGAGCGGCCTCGTCGCGATCGCGATGACGTCGGAAAAGCTGATGACATCGGCGCCTTTTATCGTTGCGCCCGCCACGGAGATCGACTATCTGATCGTCGAAGCCGATCTGTCCGCCGACCGCCTCGCCGGACTTCAACGCGTGTGCGACACCGTGTTGGTGGCCGCCTCATGAAACCCGTCAAAGAACGTTATGCGACGCTCGCGGTGTTCCTCGCGAACGGTTTCGGGATCGGCGCGTGGGCGGTCGAAGTGCCGCGCATCAAGGAAAGTCTCGCGTTGAGCGACGCCGCGCTGGGCATCGCGCTGTTCGCGTTCGCGCTCGGTGCCATCGTCGCGATGCCGTTGGCCGGACGGCTCGCGCCGCGCTTCGGCAGCGGTCGCGTGACGGCGCTGCTCGGCGTGCTGTTCGTGATTGCGTTGCCGTTGCCCGCTTTTGCGCCGGGCTTTGCGTCGTTATGCGCGGTGCTGCTGATGCTGGGCGCGGCGAACGGCGCGCTCGATGTGTCGATGAACGGGCATGCGAGCGCTATCGAAGCGCATTGGCCGTCGCCGATCATGTCGTCGTTTCATGCGGCGTGGAGCGCGGGCGGATTGCTCGGCGCGGCGTCGGGCGCGATGATCCAGCGCGCGGGATTCGGTGTCGAAGGCGGGCTGCTGTTGCCGGACGCGTTGATCGCGCTGCTGATCGTCGGCGCGGCGCTGCTGGCGTTGCGCGATGTCGGACCGCGTGCCGCGCATAAGCCGGACGAGGCGGGCGGATCGGGCGCGTTCGCGTGGCCGTCGGCGGCGGTGATGAAGCTGGCCGGGCTCGCGTTCCTGTGCATGATGGTCGAAGGCGCGGTGGCCGACTGGAGCGCGGTGTTTCTGCGCTCGCAACTCGACGGCGATGCGAGCATCGCGGCGCTCGGCTATTCGTCGTTCGCGTTGTCGATGGCGGCGTGCCGGATCGTCGGCGATCTGTCGGTGCGGCGCTTCGGCTCGAACCGCGTGGTGGCGCTCGGCGGCGCGATTGCCGCGACCGGTCTCGCGCTGGTGTTGCTGTGGCCGAACGTCGTGACGGCATGCGCCGGATTTGCGCTGGTCGGCGTGGGACTCGCGAACGTGGTGCCGGTGATCTTCAGCGCGGCCGGCCGTTCGACGCCGACACCCGCAGTGGGTGTCTCGATGGCCGCGACGGCCGGTTATGCCGGTTTCCTCATCGGGCCGCCGCTGATCGGCTTCGGCGCGGGTCTGGTCGGCTTGCGCGCGGCGTTGTGCGTGCTGGCGATTGCCGCGCTGGTGGTCTGCGTGGTCGGCGGTAGGGCGGTCGGTCAGGTTCGCGGCAAACAGGCGGCGGTCGTGAACTGACAGCGCGCGCAGTAGCGACCGCGCGCGTCGAACCGGTGGGGTTCGACGCGCGCCGGCCGGCGTGTGCGCTTCAACGCACCAGACAAGGCCGCTTGTTATCGAAGGTCCAGTCCGGAATCAGATATTGCATCGCCACGCCGTCGTCACGCGCGCCGAGGCCGTGCTGCTGATACAGCGCATGGGCATTTTCGAGTTGGTCCATATCCAGTTCGACACCCAGGCCCGACTTCTGCGGCACCTTCACCTTGCCGCCGACGATCTGCAGCGGTTCTCGCGTCAGACGCTGACCGTCCTGCCAGATCCAGTGCGTATCGATCGCGGTGATCTTGCCGGGCGCGGCCGCCGCGACATGCGTGAACATCGCGAGCGACACGTCGAAGTGATTGTTCGAGTGCGAGCCCCACGTGAGCCCCCAGTCGTTACACATCTGCGCAACCCGAACCGAGCCTTGCATGGTCCAGAAATGCGGATCGGCTAGCGGAATATCCACCGACTGCAACTGGATCGCGTGACCCATCTGACGCCAGTCGGTAGCGATCATGTTGGTGGCGGTCGGCAATCCCGTCGCGCGACGGAATTCGGCCATCACTTCGCGGCCCGAATAGCCGTTTTCCGCGCCGCACGGATCTTCCGCATACGCGAGGACGTCGTGCTGGTCGCGGCACAAACGCACGGCTTCTTTCAACGACCACGCGCCGTTCGGGTCGAGCGTCACACGCGCGTCCGGGAACTGTTCGGCAAGCGCCGTGACCGCTTCGATTTCGGCGTCGCCGCTCAGTACGCCGCCTTTCAGCTTGAAGTCGTTGAAACCGTAGCGCGCCTTGGCCGCCTGCGCGAGCCGCACGATCGCGTCGGGCGTCATCGCGACTTCGGTGCGCAGACGTTCCCAGTCGTCGCGACCGTCCGCGCCGCTGGCGTACGGCAGGTCGGTCCGGTGACGGTCGCCGATATAAAACAGGTAACCGAGCATCTCGACTTCGTCGCGTTGCTGGCCTTCGCCGAGCAGTGCCGCGACCGGCACGCCGAGATGCTGGCCGAGCAGATCGAGCAGTGCGGCTTCGAGCGCGGTGACCGCGTGAATCGTCGTGCGCAGATCGAAGGTTTGCAAGCCGCGTCCGCCTGCATCGCGGTCGGCGAATTGCGTGCGCGCCCGATTCAGCACCGCTTGCAGATTGCCGATGCTTTGACCGACCACGAGCGCGCGCGCATCGTCGATCGTCTTGCGGATATTTTCGCCGCCCGGCACTTCACCGACGCCCGTGTTCCCCGCGCTGTCCTTCAGGATCACGATGTTGCGCGTGAAGAACGGGCCGTGCGCGCCGCTGAGATTCATCAACATGCTGTCGCGACCGGCGACCGGCACCACGCGCAGTTCGGTGACGGTCGGCGTGGCGTTCGATTGGGTAGGATTCAGTGACATGAGAGTTCGACCTGACAGGTTGTAGATTCGGAAAGCGTGTCTTTTACTCGTCGCTCGATTCGACCAGCGGCAAATGCGACTCGTGGTAGCCGCGGTCGGCGCACAAGGTAGGTTGTCTGATGACAGTGTACGTTTTTATCGGGATCACCCCGAAGCGGTGTTTACCCGCAACATGTCAGTCCTGTTAGGCTTGGTAAGCTTGCAGAATTGGTTGGTCAAAGGGTTTTGAGTCAGGATGTCGGACAACATAAACATGTCCGACATCGCACGAACGTGCGTCGTCGCGACAGCCGGTTTTGCTAGAATGACGCGATGCCGCAGCAGATTCCGAAGCCGGTTCTGATTCACCACCGAATGACCCGTCGAACCGGGTCGAATCCAAAACTATGAGTTCGCTGACAGAAAAAGTGGTGGGTACGCTTTCCGACGAAATCCGGCGCGGTGCACTCCGGCCGGGCGACCGCATCCCATCCGAAAACGCGTTGATGAAGCAGTTGTCGGTGAGCCGGTCGGTGGTGCGCGAAGCGATTTCGCGTTTGCAGGCGGCGAAGGTCGTCGAGACGCGCCATGGAATCGGCACCTTCGTGCTGACGCCGGGCAACGACGACACGATGCAGCTTCCGGCGTCGGATCTGTCGAACATGCTCGATGTGATGGCGATCATCGAGTTCCGGATCGACGTCGAGGCTGCGGCTGCGGCGCTGGCCGCGAGCCGTCGCACCGACCAGCATCTGAAGCAGATCGCTGCGGCGCTGGAACGCTTCGAGGCGGAACTGGCGCGCGGCAATACCGACGTGCTCGCGCACGATATCGAATTCCATTTGCAGATCGCGCGCGCCAGCGGCAACCGTTATTTCTTCGACGTGTTGAGCCAGTTGGGTCGCGCGGTGAGTCCGCGCACGCGCCTCGGATCGAAAGAGATCGCCGAACTCGACCATATCGGCCACCTGCGCAATGTCCTCGCCGAGCATCAACTGATTTATCGCGCGATTGTCCGGCAAGACGCCGACGACGCGCGCGCCGCGATGCGCATGCATCTGAGCAACAGCCGCGAGCGTCTGCGCCGCGCGCACGAGGTCGGCGCGGAGCGCGGCCCCGGTCGTTGAGGCCGATGCGTCACGCGGTCCACGCATACGCGTGAAATTGCGCCTCCAGCGCCGGACGCGCGGTATTGCCGACGTAATTCGTGATCGTCGACGCTGCGCACACGCCGATCACTTCGAGCAATCTCGCCTTGTCGAAACCGGCGTCGATGAACGCGTCGATATCGCGGTCGTCGAGATGTCCGCGCGTTTCGATCAATGTTTTCGTCAGGTGCGACAGCGCGGCGTGCGAGCGGTCGGCGGGAAGGCGGCGCTCGCGGATCGCTTGCACATCGGACGGCGTAAGACCTTCTTTCAGCGCGAGCGCAGTGTGAAATGCGACCGCCCATGTGCAGGCATTCGTGACCGCGTTGGTCAGCAATAAAGTCTGGATCTGCGCTTCGGTGAGATTGCCCGAATGAACCTTCTGGAACAGTCCGATAAAGCCGCCGATCAAAACCGGCGACTCGGCCATCGTGCCTGCAATGTTCGGGATGATCCCGAAGTTCTGCTGAAGGGCGTCGAGCACGGGGCGCGATTGTTCGGGTGCGGATGCGAGGGTGTGAATGCGATAGAGCGTCATGTCCGTTCCTTGAGAATGGCGCGCGACAGATGCGTCACGCGATGACCCAAGCGTAGAAGGACAGCGGTTTCGGCTCAATTACCCCGGATGTCATCGCCGACACGCAGCGAGTGGCCCGAGTTGCGGTTACGTCGCGTCGTGCGTATCCGATGCCGGACCGACGCTTACCCAGTAACGCGTGCGATACAGCACGCGCACGGGCAAAGTCGCGGGCAACGCGGCCAGGATGTTGTCGGTGTTGTCGAGCTGGAACGCGCCGGTGATGCGCAGCGTGGCGGCGGCCGGATCGCAGCGCAGCAGGCCGCGCCGGTAGCGCGCGATTGCCGCGAGAAAATCGTCGAGGCGCATCCGGTCCGCGAACAGCACGCCGCGCGACCAGTCGGCGATATGGCGGTCGGCGGGGCGAAGCGGATCGACCGATACCGACGTGAACTGCGTTTGCTGACCGGCATCGACGATGCGCTTCAGATGCGGCGCGTCGCGAGGCGTGATTTCGACTGCGCCGTGCAGCACGGCGACCAGCGTGTCGCGCCCGGACGGCGTGTCGTCGCGAATCACGAAACGCGTGCCGAGCGCACGAATCTGCCCATCTCGGGTCTGCACGATGAACGGGCGGTACACGCCCGACGGATTATTCGTGTCCGGGCCGGTTTCGACCAGAATCTCGCCTGAATTGAGAATCACGCGGCGTTCGGTGGCGTTGAACGCGATGTCGAACGCGGTCGCGGTGTTGAGATCGACCTGCGTGCCGTCCGCGAGCACGACCGACCGATGTTCACCGACGGCCGTGCGCTCATCCGACGTCCACTCGCGCCACGGCATGTCCTTATAGGCCAGATACGCGCCCGGCGCGGCCACCAGCATCACGGTCAGCGTCTTGATGGCCGCGCGACGGTCGATGCGGCTCTCGCGCCCAAGCGCGGGCATGCCGACGCCGCGCGGCAACATGCTGAATTTTTCGTTGAGACGGCAGGCGCGCTGCCAGGTGCGTTCGTGTTCGGGATCGGCGGCGCGCCAGCGCTCGCATGCGGCGATGTCGTCGGGCGTCGCGTCTTCCTGCAAGCGCACGAGCCACGCCGCCGCCGCGCGCACGATCGCGCGATCCAGCGGCCGCCCGTCGTCGGCGGGATGCGTCGCGCTCACGTCGTCAGCAGGATGCATTCTTCGTACGCGTCGGCCATATAGCGCTTGACCGTGCGAACGTGAACCTGAAGCCGTCCGGCGATCTCGGCGTAGGTCAGCCCTTCGAGTTGCGACAGCAGGAACGCCATGCGCGTTTTCGGCGGCAGACGATCGAGCATCGCGTCGATTTCATGCAGGGTTTCGAGAATCACGAGCCGGTCTTCGGTCGACGGCACGCAGGCTTCCGGCAGCACCGCGAGCGCGTCCAGATACGCGCGCTCCAGCGACAACCGGCGATAGTGATTCAGCAGCACCCGCCCCGCGACGGTCGTGAGATACGCGCGCGGCTCGCGAAGATCGACGTCGGCCGGCGTGTCCCACGCGGTGAGAATGCGCAAAAAGGTGTCCTGCGCCAGATCGGCTGCATCGAACGCGTTGCCGAGCTTCTTGCGAAGCCAGGACTGCAGCCATCCATGGTGATCGCGATACAGTGCGTGCACCTCGTGCTGCACGTCGAGTTGGACGGCGGACATCAAGCAACCCCTTATGCACAAACGTATCTGGCGTCTCTGCCAAATGAGAATAGTTATTATTTATAACCCGATCGTAAAGTTTGTGCAACGCTTTGCAATGCTTTGAGCGGGGAATCGCCCGTGTTGACGGACAGGGTGTTCCGCGCGCGCAACAGTCGTGTGGGTGCGTGCGTCGAGCGGCGGATTCGAGGTCGTATCCGGCGATGCGTGGATCGCGTGGCGATCGGGTCGCGACGAAGTATCATCGGCACTTCGTCAATAAATAGAACACGCTCGAATGAAGTCCGCACGATGGCCGGGGATTGTCTTTCTGCTGGTGACCGCAATCGGTTGGGCGCTCAACTGGCCTGCGATGAAGATTCTGCTGCGGGAATGGCCGCCGCTGTTTTCGCGCGGCGTCGCCGGGGTCGCGGCCGCCGTGTTGCTGATGATCGTCGCGCTGTGCGTCGGTGAACGTCCGCGCGTTCCCGCGCATCTGATGCCGCGCATGATGCTGGCGTCGGCGACGAACGTGTTTGCGTGGATGGGCTTTTCGACGCTGTCGATGAAATGGCTGAGCGTCAGCGAAGGCGCGCTGCTGGTCTACACGATGCCGATCTGGGCGATGCTGCTGGCGTGGCCGGTTCTGTCGCGGCGGCCTTCGCCGGGCGGCTTTATCGCGCTGTTTCTCGGGCTGGCGGGCGTGGTCGTGCTGCTGTCCGGCCAAGGCTTCGCGTTCGACGCCGGCAAGCTCGCCGGGATTCTGTTCGCGTTGTCGGCGGCCGTGCTGTTCGCGCTGGGCACCGTCATCACACGCACGCCGATCCCGGTGCCGCCTATCACGCTGGTCGCATGGCAAGTCGGCCTCGGATGCGCGCCGATGGTCGTGCTCGGATGGCTGATCGAGCATCCTGCGCTGAGCGCGCTCAAGTTCGACGGCTGGGCGGTGCTGATCTACATGACGCTGGTGCCGATGGGCGTCTGCTATCTGGCGTGGTTCGCAACGCTGCGTTATTTGCCCGCTGAAGTTGCGTCGATCGGGATGCTGATGGTGCCGATCATGGGCATCGTCGCGGCGGCGCTTGCGCTGGGCGAACCGCTCGGCATCAAGGAAGTCGTCGCGATGGCGCTGACGCTCAGCGGCGTGATGCTGGCGCTGCGCAAGAAAGGCGGCCAACCCGCGAGCGATCCGAAGATCGACGCGGCAGACGCCACGCCGCGCTGACGGCAAGCGGACTGCCGGCGACTGCGCGGCCGATGCAATACCTTCTAACCGACCGCACCGCAAAAACCGTCCGTTTCGCGCGATAAAATTCGTCGCAATCGAGGGGACATCTGATGCGCGAAGAAGCACCGGAACAGGGCGAAAACTATCAAACGCGAGTCGGCGCGCAGCGTCGCGAGAAGACGCGCAACCGGCTGATCGAAGCGGCCTTGGGCGTGTTTGCGCAGAAAGGTCCGGACGCGCCGCTGATCGACGATTTCATCGCGGCAGCGGGCGTTGCGCGCGGCACGTTCTACAACTACTTTCGCACCACGGCCGAATTGCTGTCGGCGGTCGCGGGCGAGAGCAGCGACGAAGTGCTGGCGGTGATCGATCCGCTCGTGCGTGAAGTGGACGACCCCGCGCTGCGCGTCGTGATCGGCTCGCGCCTGTATATCCAGATGGCGTCGCGCTATCCACAGTGGGGCGCATTCGTCACGCGGCTCGGCACCAAGCGCGGGTCCGGCGGCGTGTTGCTCGACGAGTACCTGACGCGCGACATTCAACGCGGCTTCGAAACCGGCCGCTTCAAGAATCTGCATTCCGCCGTGGCGCGCGATCTCGCGCTGGGCGCGATTCGCTACGGCATCGACACTGTGCTGACCGGCGACGCACCCGACGACTACGCCGAGCAGGCGATGTTCGCGCTGTTGCAGGCGTTCGGTGTCGATGCGCGCGAAGCGAGGACACTCGCCTATGTGCCGATCGGCGAACCGCCGCGACCGCGTGGTGTGTTCTTCGAGAGGATGGGCGACGCAACGCCGTCCGCGACATCGTCGCCGTCGTCGCGAGAAATGTAGCCGCACTGGTTACGGATTCATCCGTGCACCATCGGTGAAACCCACTACATTTTTTTATTTCGAGTTGTGATCCGTTTTTTTTTCGCTCATTGTGCATTGTGCACAACGGATTTGCGACATCGCATCTGAAGCGCCGTCAGGCGTAAGGCTGTGCGCATCCGTGTGAGGCGCGGCAATGGTTGCCGCTCGTGCCACCTCCTGGGCATGCCAATGAACTCACCGAATACGTCGATGTCACCGGCGGCCGCCGAGGCCGCTTTCATCAACCGTTCAGGCGCCGATGCGCGCTTGACTGTCGCCGGACTCAATCACGGTTTCGAAACCGATGACGGCGTTCAGACCACACTCTTCGCGGGCCTCAATTTCAACGTCCGTGCAGGCGAAATCGTGTCCATCGTCGGACGCAGCGGTGCGGGCAAGAGCACGCTGTTCAACCTGATTTCAGGCTTGCTGAGTCCGCAGTCGGGACGCATCGAAGTGGGCCGTCGCGCGGATGGCAGCGCGGGGCGCATCGCGTACATGCTGCAGAAAGACCTGTTGATGCCGTGGCGTTCGGTGCTGCAAAACGCGCTGCTCGGCATCGAGTTGTATCGCAAGGTGACACGTGCGGATATCGCGCGCGCCAAAGACATGCTGGCGCGTTACGGGCTGACGTCGGTGATCGATGCGTATCCGCATTCGCTGTCGGGCGGCATGCGTCAGCGGGTCGCGCTGACGCGCACGCTGCTGGTCGATCCGACGCTGGTGCTGCTCGACGAACCCTTCTCCGCGCTCGATTACGAAACCCGTCTCGCACTCGAAGACGACGTGATGTCGTTGCGCGAAGCGACCGGCACCAGCGTCGTGCTCGTCACGCACGATATCGAGGAAGCGATCGCGATGAGCGACCGCGTGATTCTGCTCGGCGGACGTCCCGCACGCATTGAAGATTCCGTCGATGTTCAACTGACCACGCAAGGTCCGCGCACGGCGGTGTCGTCGCGCGAAGCACCTGAATTCCGCACCTTGCACAAGCGCATCTGGGGCGGTCTGCGCAGCAACAATATCGATCACGCAGGAGCGACGACATGAGCGACATCGCTGCAGTTCAGACAGGCGTGACGCGTCGGCGTCCACGCGCAAAACGGATCAAGGCGCTCGGCGCGACCGGCGGCGCCGTCACGCTGATCATGGTGGCGCTCGTCGTGTTGTGGCAGGTGTCGGCGGGGCGCGGCTGGATCAACGGCCAGCTGTTCGGCTCGCCGCTCGGCATCTACAAGTCGGCGGTGATCGGCTTGACGCAAGGCACGCTGGTTTCCGACACGTTGACCACCTTGTATGAAACCGTGCTTGGGCTCGTGATCGGCAGCGGACTCGGCATCGCGCTCGGTTTGCTGCTGTGGTTCGTGCCGCGCGTATCGGGCGTCACCGAAGGCTTCGCCGTGATCCTGAACAGCATTCCGAAGATCGCGCTCGGACCGCTGATCGTGATCTGGTTCGGCTCGGACATGACGTCGAAAGTGTGGCTCGCGGGTATCTCGACGTTCGCGGTCGCGATGATCTCGTCGTGTGCGGCAGCGCGTGAAGTCGATCGCGATCTGCTGAACCTGTTCCTGTCGTTCAAGGCGAAGCCCGCCATGATCTTTCGCAAGCTGATCGTGCCCGGTGCATTGCCGTGGATCTTCTCGACACTGCGCGTGAATATCGGCTTTGCGCTGATCGGCGCGGTGGTGGGTGAATACATTGCGTCGCAAGCGGGTCTCGGCCACGAAGTGTTCGTTGCCGGCTCGCTGTTCGATCTCAATACCGTCTGGCTCGGCATCATCATTCTGACGTTGATGGCGACGCTGCTCTCCTGGATTGTTCAACTCGCGGAAAACCGGATCATTTCATGGAAAACAAAACGATGAAGCCGTCTGTCATGTCGCTGAAGAAAAAGTCGTCCGGCAAACTGGTTGCCACCCGTCTGGTTCAGGCGCTTGCCGCCGGCGCATTGCTCGCGTCGGTGGCGACGCAATCCGCGCAGGCCGCGGAAAAAGTCGTCGTGTATCAGGCGTTCCAGTCGATCCAGTATTTGCCGCTGTACGTCGCAATCGATAAAGGTTTCTTCGCCCAAAACGGCCTCGACGTGCAGAAAGTGACGGCGGGTAGCGGCGCGCAAGGCGTGGCTGCAGTGATCGGCGGTCACGCGGATTTCTCGCTGCAAGATCCGATGACGGCCGTGCTCGCGAACCTGAAGGGCGCGACGCTCGTCAACGTCGCGAACGTGGTGGCGGGCGTGCCGGTGTGGATCCTGACGCCGCCGGATTCGGGCCTCAAAGGTCCGTCCGATCTCGCGGGCAAATCGGTGTCGGCCGCGTTGCCGCCTTCCACCAGCACGTATCTGCTGCAACGCCTGATCAAGGAACAGAAGATCTCCAACGTGAACCTGAATACGGTGCAGATCGGCACGGAACTCGCGCCGGTTTCGGCAGGTCGCGCGGTCGCGGCGGCGCTTTACGAGCCGCAGGTGGATCAGGGCATCGCGTCGGGCTACAAGATTCTCTACGCGTTCCCGAAGGCTTATCCGGGCGGCTACATGTTCTCCGCGATCGACACGCTCGCCGCCACGATCAAGACGAAGCCGCAAATGGTTTCGGCCTTCGTGAAGTCGATCGCGCAAGCGGAAGCGTTGATCCAGTCGTCGCCGGAAACCGCCAAGGCGATTGCGGTAACGGAGTTTCCGACGCTCGATAAGAAAGTCGTCGAAACGGCGGTCGATCGTCTGATCGATCAGAAGATCTATGCATCGACGCCCGACATTTCCGAGCAGGCGTTCCGCAACGCGCTGGATTTGCAGGAGTACATCGGCAATATCAAGCCGGGCACGGTGACGTATGAAAGCACCGTCGACAACTCGTTTGCGAAGGCGCTCGTGAAATGACGGAACCCGCCGCTTCTTTCGTGGCCGGGCTGATCGCAAGCCGTGGCGACGATGCATCGAGCCGCGCGCGGCTCGATGCATCGCAGGCTCGCGCTGCAGCGTGCGAGTCGTGGCTGAAGGCATTCGTGCACCGTCCTCAGACTTATGAAACCGGCGCGGTTGCAGATAAACCGCTCGCGGGTTTGCCGTTCGGCGTGAAGGACCTGATGGCGACGCACGATATGCCGACCACCTACGGTTCGCCGATCTACGCAGATTACCGGCCCACGGAAGATGCGTGGATCGTCGAACGGATCCGGCATTACGGCGGCATCGTTTTCGGCAAGACGGTGACGACCGAATTCGCATGGCGCGAGCCTGGACCCACGGTCAATCCGTGGAACCGGCTGCATACGCCGGGCGGCTCGTCGAGCGGCTCGGCGGCGTCGGTCGGCGCGGGCATCGTGCCGGTTGCGGTCGGTACGCAGACGGTCGGCTCGGTGATTCGTCCGGCTGCGTTTTGCGGTGTGGTCGGCTACAAGCCGAGCTATGGCAAGTTGGCGACCACGGGCGTGCATCCGCTTGCGCCGTCGCTGGATCACGTCGGCTTTTTCGCGCAGTCGGTCGATCTCGCGGCGCTGTGTCATGCGCTATTCGTCGATGCAAAGCCCGAAGCGATCGCGTCCACGCAGGCCTGGTCGAATTACTTCGGTGCGAAGCGTCCGCGCAAACTCGGCGTGGTTCGCACGCCGTTCTGGGATCGCGTGACGGACGACCAGAAAGACAATTTCGAAGCGACGCTCGCGCAACTCGAAGCCGATGGCGTCACGCTGATCGACCTCGATCCGCTCGACGCATTGCCCGGCATGATCGACGCGTTGCATACGATTTTGCAGGTCGAAGCGGATCGCGTGATCGGTCCGGCGGCGGCGCAGCATCCGGACAAGATCAGCCGGCATATGGCGGTATTGACCGCGGCTGGCCGTGAGATGGCGCCGGGCAAATACGACGACGCCATCGCGTTGCAGACGCGGCTTCGCAGCGCGTTCGGCGAGATGCTCGAAGGCTGCGAGGCGATCGTGACGGTGCCGGCCACGGGCGGCGCGCCAGAAGGCTTGCTCGATACCGGCGACGCGACGTTCTGCGCGCCGTGGAGCTTCCTTGGCGTACCGGCAGTGACCGTGCCGTCGGGCAAATCGAAGAATGGCATGCCGTTGGGTTTTCAGGTGATCGG
This sequence comes from Paraburkholderia sp., assembly GCF_028283785.1. Taxonomy (GTDB): domain Bacteria; phylum Pseudomonadota; class Gammaproteobacteria; order Burkholderiales; family Burkholderiaceae; genus Paraburkholderia. The sequence goes on from NZ_JAPWKB010000014.1 coordinate 267,949, forward strand.
TCGACACGGCGACGATTTGCCGGTACTGCAAACCGCTGCATGGATCGAGCACGTATTGAAGTAGGGAGCAGTCATTGGCGAAGTTCTATCGGACCGCGCAGCAATACGTGCTCAGCACGCTGAGAGCGGAAATCCTGCAAGGGCTGTATCCGGCCAACACGCATCTGCGTCAGGAAGAGGTCGCGCGACGGCTGAATGTCAGCACGACGCCGGTGCGCGAGGCATTCCGCGACCTGCGGGCCGAAGGACTGGTATCGATCGATCCCAACAAAGGTGTGGTCACGCGCGGCCTGACACTGGCCGACGTGACCGGCATCTATGAATTGCGGATGATGCTCGAACCGCTGCTCGCGCAGCGCGCGTGCACGGAAATCACGGCGGCGGAACTGGCCGCCGCGAAGGCCACGCATGATGCGATGGTCGCGACCGCATCGCCGGAAGAGTGGTCGCTGATGAACGAGACCTTCCACGAGCACCTCGTCGGAAGTCAGGCACAGACGCGGCTGTTCGATCTGTCCGAATCGCTGTCGCATGCAGCGCGTCCGTACGTGAGTCTGTCGATGCATGTGAATCAGGAAATCATGGCGTCGAACAATCGCGAACACGCGGCGTTGCTGGCCGCCTACCAGGCGCGTGACGCCGACGCCGTGTACGCGCAGACGCGCAGTCACCTCGAAAACACCCGCGACGCCGTGGTCGAATACGTGGACCAATGGCTCGTCGATGAATCGCTGCGTCGGATGAAATCCGGCTGACGCGGCCGCATGAACGCCACGATGAACGATTCCGCACTGAACACCTTGTCCGCCGTCGATGCACGGCGGCTGATCGCGAGCCGCCAGGTTTCGCCGGTCGAGTTGATGGACGCCTGTCTCGCGCAGATCGCCGCGATCAATCCCGCCGTCAACGCATTGGCCGCGACCCGTTTCGACCAGGCGCGCAGCGATGCGCGCGCGGCGGAGCAGGCGGTGATGCGCGGCGACGCGTTGGGTCTGTTGCACGGCTTGCCGCTCGGCGTGAAAGATCTGGAGGAAACCGCGGGTTTGCTGACGACCTACGGCTCGCCGATGTTCCGCGCGAACGTGCCGTCGCAGGACAATGCGCTGGTCGCGAGATTGCGTGGGGCGGGCGCGATTCTGACCGCAAAAACCAATACGCCGGAAATGGGCGCGGGCGCGAACACGCGCAATGCGGTGTGGGGCGCAACCGGCAATCCGTTCGATCCGGCCTTGAATGCGGGCGGGTCGTCGGGCGGCTCGGCTGTCGCGCTCGCCACCGATATGCTGCCGCTTTGCACCGGTTCGGACACCGGCGGCTCGTTGCGGATTCCTGCGGCTTACTGCGGCGTGGTCGGGTTCCGGCCTTCGCCTGGACTCGTGCCCGGCGATACGCGCTGGCTCGGCTGGTCGCCGCTGATCGTGTCCGGCCCGATGGGCCGCAGCGTCGCCGATACGCGCTTGCAACTCGCGGCGATGGTCGGCTTGCACGGCGACGAGCCGCTTGGTGTCGAGTGCGATTTCCGCACGATTTTGCGCGCGCGCGACGTCGATCTGAGCACGTTGCGGATCGGCTTCACCGAAGACTTCGGCGTATGCGATGTGTCGAACGACGTGCGCGAGACGTTTCGCGCGAAGATGGCGTCGCTATCGCGTTTCGTGCGCGTGTGCGAGCCGGTCGCATTCGATCTCGGCGACGTGGACCGTTGTTTCGACGTGATGCGCGCGCAGAGTTTTATCGCTGGATTCAAGGACATTTACGAGCGCGATCCGACCTTGCTGGGCGCGAATACGCGGACCAACTACGAGATGGGTCTCGCGATGTCGATGGGCGATGCGGTGTGGGCGCACGCCGAACAGACGCGGATTTTCCGGCGTTTTCAGGCAGCGTATGCGCACTACGATCTGATCGTGTCGCCGACCTGTTCGGTGTCGCCGTTTCCGTGGCAACAGCTTTATCTCGCGGAAATGGATGGACGTCCGCTCGAAAATTACTATCGCTGGCTGGGTTTGACGTATGTGGTGAGCTTGCTGACGAATCCGGCGCTGTCGTTGCCGTGCGGCGTCGATCATGCGGGCATGCCGTTCGGCATTCAACTGGTTGGACCGTTCCGTGGCGACCGTCGCGTGCTGGACATCGCACAAGCGCTTGAAAGCGCGTTCAGCGACGACGACGCGATGCGTCGTCCGGTGCCGGATCTGGGTGCGCTTCGCAATCAGGAGGCGATGTTGAAGGCGATCGTGACGGAGCCTGCGGATGCGGGGTTGGCGCGGGGTGGGTAGGGCGCTGTATTCCCCGATTACAAGCTATCGCCTGTAAATTTCAGATACAGCCTTTAGCCTGTAATCGTACCCATCGCCGAACAGCGCCGCCTCGCTTACGTCAACTCCCGGCCGCCCGTTTCTTCGAGCATCGTCACCGCGATCAGCGACACGATCACGCAGCCGATCATGTACCACGCGGGCGCCATCGTATTGCCCGTCACGCGGATCAGCCACGCGACGACCAGCTGCGCCGTTCCGCCGAAGACCGACACCGCCACCGCATACGCGCTCGCCAGATAACCCGCGCGCACGTGCTTCGGGAAATTCTCCGGCATCATCGCGTAAGCCGGTGCCGAACCCATCGTGTAGAAAATCATCAGCAATACGATCAGGCTGACGACGACCGGCAGCACCGGAAACTGGTTCATCAGCCAGAACGCCGGATACAGCAGCGCGATCAGCATCACGCGACCGATGATCGTCAGTGGCTTGCGACGCTGCATCCGGTCGGACAGCGCGCCCCAGACCGGACACAAGGTCAGCGACACCGCCGCCGCGCCGATCGACACCAGCATCGAGAGTTTCGGCGACAGCTTCAGATACTGGATCGAGTAAGTCGGGATGTAGTACATCAGCACGTAAGTCGCGACCGTCATGCCCATGATCGCGAACACGGTCAAAAACCATTTGCGTACGAGCACCGGTTCGATCGCCGGGCGTTCGGTTTTCGCGGCCGGCGCTTCCTCGACAATATGACGGCGCAGATAGACGCCCACCGGCATGATCAGCACGCCTGCCAGAAACGGCACGCGCCATCCCCAGTCGAGCAGTTGCCCGCTCGTCAGGTGGTAGTTCAGCAGCGCGGCCATGCCCGAACCGAGCAACGCCGCCGCGCCCTGGCTCGCGAGTTGCCAGCTTGCGCGGAAGCCGCGTCCTTTCGCCGAACCGGTTTCGAGCAAGGTCGCGGTGGCCGCACCGAATTCGCCGCCTTGCGCGAAGCCTTGCAAAAGACGCGCGAACACGATCAGGACCGGCGCCGCAACGCCGATCGTCGCGTAGGTCGGCGCGAGGCCGATCAGCGCGGAGCCGAGCGCCATCAGCATGATCGTCAGCGTGAGCGCGGCGCGTCGTCCGCGACGGTCCGCATAGTGACCGAGGATAAAGCCACCCACCGGCCGCGCAACGAAACCGATCGCAAACGCCGACAGCGCCAGCAAGGTCGACACGACCGGATCGTGCGACGGGAAAAACAGCTTCGCGATGGTCAACGCGAAAAAGCTGTACACGGTGAAGTCGAAGAACTCCAGCAGATTGCCGATCACGGCGGCAACCACGATCCTCGCTTGCGAGGCGGGGGTGGAAGCCGTCATCGAAACGGGCTTCGCAATGGGCTTGGCTGACATGGTGAATCCCTTGTGCGCGGTTTTAGCGAGTTTTCCGCGTGTTTTATTGATGATGTTGCCGGTGGGCGCGCGACGCGCTTCAGCCGTTGTTCAGGCCCAGAAACCGCTCGACCAGGCGCGTCCAGTACGCCGCGCCGACGGTCAGGTTGTCGTCGTTGAAGTCGTACGACGCGTTGTGCAGCATCGGTGCGCCTTCGCCGTTGCCGAGCCGCAGGAAACAGCCGGGCTTCTGCTGCAGGTAGTACGCGAAATCTTCACTGCCGGCGATCGGCCCGAAGTTGTCGACCACACGTTCGTCACCGACCAGTTCGCGCGCCACTTCCAGCGCCAGCGTCGTTTCCTGCACGGAATTGACGACCACCGGATAGCCCGGCACGTAGTCGATTTCGATGCGCGCGCCGTGTGCATCCGCATGGGCCTGCGCGAGCGCGCGGATGCGCTGTTCGAGCAGCTTGCGCACGTCGGCGTCGAACGAACGCACGCTGATCTGCAGACGCGCTTTCTCGGGGATCACGTTTGCCGCGTGGCCGGCGTTGAACGCGCCGACGGTCACCACGGCCGTGTGCATCGGATCGACGCTGCGCGACACGACCGTCTGCAACGCGGTCACGAGCGCCGCGCCGATCACCACCGGATCGACCGCGAGGTGAGGGCGGGCTGCGTGACCGCCGCGACCGTGAATCGTCAGATCGACCGTATCGCAGGCGGCCATGAACGCGCCGCTGCGGAACATGAACGTGCCGGTCGGATAGCCGGGGTGATTGTGCAGACCGAAGATCGCTTCGCACGGAAAGCGCTCGAACAGCCCGTCTTCGATCATCCGTTTCGCGCCGCTGTCCGCGCCGATTTCCTCGGCGGGCTGAAACACCAGATGCACGGTGCCGTCGAAGCGCCGCGTGCGCGCAAGGTGACGCGCCGCGCCCAGCACCATCGTGGTGTGGCCGTCGTGGCCGCAGGCGTGCATCAGACCCGGCTCGGTGCTCGCATACGGCAGGCCGGTCGCCTCGTTGATCGGCAACGCGTCCATGTCGGCGCGCACCGCGACCGCGCGAGTGCCGCTGCCCGCTGTCAAGCTCGCCACCATGCCGGTGCCACCGAGTCCGCGCGTCACCGTGTAGCCCCAGCTTTCGAGACGCATCGCGACGAAATCGGACGTCTTGAACTCCTGATACGCGAGTTCCGGATGCTGGTGCAGATGATGGCGGATGCCGCTCAATTCTTCGCGGAGATCCTGAGTGTCGTCGAGGGAACAGAAATCCTGAGTGGCTGTCATGGTCGGACGTGCGGGAGAGTGAGGTAAGCGCTCAGTATTTCGCCGCAATAAAGGTCGATCAATGACGTTTCCAGGTCGATAATGTTGACCTGAATGTCAACAGAGGCCGCCATGTCGAGCGATCCGGGAATCTCCGCCGAAGCCGTCCAGGCCGCGCTGAACACGCGCAGCCTGCGCTATCTGCACGAAATCGACCTGCATGGCGGCGTGCGCGCGGCCGCCGACGCGCTATCCATCAACGGCTCGGTGATCAGCCGCCAGGTCGCGCAACTCGAACGTGCGCACGGCGTCGCCTTGCTGGAGCGGCGCGGCCGGCGCGTCACGCTGACGGAAATCGGCGCGAGCCTTGTCGAACATTTTCGTGAAAGCCAGCGGCGCGACGCGGTGATGCTGGCGCAACTGGAGGATTACCGTGGGCTGCGGCGCGGGCGGCTGGAAATCGGCGTGGGCGAGGGGTTTGTCGAGAATCTGCTGGCCACCGTGCTGGAGCAGTTCAGCCTTCAGTTTCCGGATATCGTGGTGGATCTGCGCAGCGGCGCGACCGCCGAAATCGTCGCCATGGTGCGCAACGACGAGGTGGATCTCGGGCTGTGCGCGGGCGGCGGCAGCGACCCGGCCATCCGCGCGCGCACCTTTCGCGCCGCGCCGTTCTGCGCGCTGGTCGGTCCCACGCACGCGCTGGCGGGCGAGCGTCGCATCCGCATCGGGCAACTGGCGGAGCACCGGCTGATTTTCATGCCGCAGCGTTTCGGCGTGCAGCAGTACCTCGATTCGATCATCCGCGCGGCCAGGCTGAATCTGACGCCCGCGTATCGCTGCGATCTGTTTTCGGCCGCGCAGGCCATCGCCGCGGCCGGACTGGGCGTGGCGTTTATGTCGACGGATGCCGCGCGTCAGTATCTGGACGCCGGGAAACTGGTCGCGCTCGAAATCGACCATCCTATCGCGCGTGAATTCAGCAGTCAGGTGATCCGGCGGGTCGGCCGGCGTCTGTCGCCCGCCGCCGAATTTCTATGGACGCAACTCGTCAAGGCGATGCAGAAACGCTGGTCGTCAGGCGCGAAATGAGTGGGACGTGCACGGACTTGCCGCGCGTTAGACGTCGAGAATCCGGAACTGCCTGAGGGTCTCGATCTGGGCTTTCAGATCGTGCGCGCGATGTTCCCGGCATAGCGCCTCGGCCGCGTCCGCATCCGCGCGACGCAACGCCTCGACAATCGCGCGATACGTCGCGGTTTGCGAATCGGTCCACGGAATCAGCCGCAAGGTCAGATCGCGAACGCGGCGCACCTGATCGCCACATTCGCCGACGATCTGCGAGAGCCTGGGATTGCCGCCGAGTTCGAGCAGATGCGCGAGAAACCCTTCGCGCGCGGCGGCCCACGCGTCGCGATCGCCTTTCGCAAACGCGCGTTCTATTTCCGCGCAGGCTTTGTCGAGCGGCTTCAATTCTTTTGCGGCCGGCTTGCGTGCGGCCACGGCGCCTGCGGCGGTCGCTTCCAGACTGCTCTGAACCTGATAGACCTCTTCGAGATCCGCAATGGACACATTGCGCACGCGCATGCCGTGACGCGGCACGATTTGCACCAGATGTTCGTTCTGCAAGCGGATCAGCGCTTCGCGAACCGGCGTGCGGCTCACACCGAATAGCGCGACGAGTTCCTGTTCGAGCAATTGCGCGCCGGGCCGGAACTCGTTGCTGAGAATTCTGGCGCGAATCTTCTGATAAACCGCATCCGTCGATTTCTCGCGCGGCGGCTTGCTGGGCGCTTCGGCGGTCCTGGCTACAGCCATAATGGGGCGCTCTGAAAACGGCACCGACGGTGCACGGACAGAAGCTTGCCGGGACGCACCCGGCAAACGGGATGCCCACATTATATGAGAACGGTCGATCCGGATCGCTTAACGTATACGTTAGCGGTTTTAAAACGGGCGCCTATTTGTCCCAGACTTCGTCCGGCAGCGGCAGTCCGGCGAGGTCGTCGGCGGTCAGTGGACGATCGACCGGCACGCCGTGGCTCTCCAGCATCAACATCACCTGACGCGTGTGTTGCGCGCTGTGCCACGCGGTGCGTTCGAGCACTTCGTGCATCGAGCGACGGCCGTAGTAGGTCGGCACGTCGTAAGTCAGCGAGCGGTCGGTTTCGTGTTCCCACCACGCGAGCAGTTTCATCCGGACGCTTTCGCCCCAACGCGCAATGTCCTCGGCTTGCCAGTCGGACGGCGGCACATCGTCGAAACTCTCGAAACGCAGTTCGGTCTGTTGCGCCGCTTCGACGCCCATTTCCGCGACGCGAAACACGTGGAACGTCAGCCCGGCCGGCGTGCGATTGCGATTGCGAAACGGCTCGCGAAAATGGTCGAGCGCGAACTGGCGTGTGTAACGCGCGTTCGACGCCAGCACATGCGCGAGTGTCGCGACCAGATCGGCGGGCGACAACGGCGGCGCGGGCGTCGTTTTCAGATCGAGAAAGCGGATCACGTCGTTGATCGACTGGCAGAACGTGTACTTCTGTCCAATCGCGACGACCGGCACACTGCGCGCGCCGAGCGCATCGAGCGCGGCGCGTCCGGCGGGATCGTTATGCACGTCGATCGATTCGAACTCGATCCCGTGACGCGTCAGAAACTCCTTGGTGCGCAGACACGACGAGCAGCCGGGCTGCCAGAACACCCGGATCTTCGAGCCGCCTGACGACGAACGGCGGGCGGCCTCGTGCGTCGTGTTTTGAGCGGTGGTGTGCAGGGTCTGTTGCATCGTGTGCTCCGTGAAAGGGTTCACCGTGACGATCATCTTCGGCGACCTGCGCCGCGCTGAACAGCAATGCTTCGGCATGCCGTCATCGCGGCGTGCGATGGCGCGCATCGTTTGCGCGAAGTTTGATTACACTGCACGAAAGCCGTTCTACGCCCACTCGCGATCACCGTATGCCGCCACTCGATCCGTTGTCGTTGAGACTGTTCGTCGCCGTTGCCGAGGCGGGCACGATCGCCGCTGCGGCCGAGCGCGAACATATCGCCGCGGCCGCCGTCAGCCGTCGCATCAGCGAGATCGAGGCGACGCTCGGCGTGGCCTTGCTGCGCCGCACGAACAAAGGCGTCGCGCCGACCGATGCAGGCGAGCGGCTGATCGCGCTCGCGCATCGCGCACTGCACCAACTCGACGACGTTACCGTGCAGATGCGCGACTATGCGAGCGGCACGAGCGGGCTCGTGCGGATGGCCGCGAACATCTCGTCGATCGTGCAGTTCCTGCCGCGAGAAATACAGTCGTTCGCGGCGAAGCATCCTCACGTGCGGATCCAGCTCGAAGAAAAACCGAGTGCGCTGGTGGTGCGCGCCGTCGCCGACAATGCCGCCGATCTCGGCGTGTTCACCGCCGTGCCGCACGGTTATCCGGTGCAGTCGTTTCCCTATCACACCGACAATCTCGTGCTCGTCACGCCACCGGGACACGCGCTGGCGGACGCCGGTTCGATCGCCTTCGTCGATGCGCTCGATTTCGAATTCGTCGCGTTGCCAGGCGACACGGCGATCAGCCAGCAACTGACGCGCGCGGCCAACGCACTCGCGCGCGGCGTCAACGTGCGGATTCAGGTGACCAGTTACGACGCGCAGTGTTTGATGATCGGCGCGGAGCTCGGCCTCGGCGTCATGCCGGACGCGGTGGCGCAGCAGCATGCGCATGCGTTGCGGCTCGGTGTCGTCGCGTTGACGGATGACTGGGCGCAACGCGAATTGCTGATCGGCGTGCGTTCGCTCGACGCGTTGCCCGAAGCGTGCCGGATGCTGGTCGCGCATCTTGCCGGTGTGTGATTTCGAGCGCCCGGTGTGACGTTCACTGCGGTTTTACACGGGCTGACGTTCGCGCCGACGCGGTGCTACCATCGGCCCAATCACGACACCGCGTGCGGGTGTCGAGCGCAGAGGAGACCCCGCCATGCCAGCGCCACGAGCTACCACGCCATCGTCCACGGCCCGATCGTCGCGTACGCGCGCGGACACAGTGCTGGAGCCGGTCGCGGGCGCCGACGCGCTCGACGCAGCAGAACCGGTCAGGCGCAATACGACCGAACAGGCGTATAGCGAACTGCGTCGAAGGATTATCGAAAGCGAACTGACGCCGGGTTCGTATCTGCTCGAAGAGGAACTCGGCGCGTTGCTCGGCCTGAGTCGCACGCCGGTTCGCGAAGCGGCGATCCGGCTGCAAAGCGAAGGGCTCGTGCAGATCGTGCCGCGTCACGGCATTCGCATCGTTCCCACGTCGATCTCCGATATCAAACACATCTACCAGGTATTGATCAGCCTCGAATCGACCGCGGCGGGACTCGTCGCGTCGCGCAAGGACGCCGATCTCGCGCCGCTCGAACGCGCATGCGAACAGATGACGGCGGCACTCGAAAGCGGCGACATGCTCGCATGGGCCGCTGCCGACGAAGTCTTCCACGAAACCTTGATCGCACTGGGCGGTAACGCACGACTCGTGCAGGTCGTGATGAATTGCCGCGACCAGGTGCATCGCGTGCGACGCTTTACGCAACGCGTGAAGCCGCATCCGCAACCGCTGAAATCGATTCAGGAACACTACGCAATCATCGACGCGCTCCGTTGCGGCAACGCAGCGAAAGCGAGCGCACTGTATCGCGCCCACCGCGAACGCGGCTGGCGCGATCAGACCAACGTGCTGCAGCAATACGGCATTCAGCAAGCCTGATCGTTGCATCCGGGACGATCGGGTCGTCGGGCGAACGGGCAAAAAAGCCCATCAAAAAGGGGTAAACCCACCTGTTCGCCTGCTGGACTTCGCCCGATTTAATGCATACATTAACTTACACGGTTATTGAATACGGCACGTCGCAGGCATCGCTGGATCGGAGTCGGATCCGGATGCCGAAGCGACGGATGCGCGCGTGCGCCGGCGTGCATTCGTCCGTTGAAACCGGATGGCGAAGTTCGCCGTCGAGCGGCGCGCAACCACCAATGACGGCAATCGACCGTCAATCATGGATGGAGACACCTACATGTTTGCGATTCGGGATTTCGCGCGAAGACTTCGTGTAACCGCTGCAGGTGGCGCGCTGCTCTGCGCCGCGAGTGCGCACGCCGCGCCGTTGACGGTCACGCACTGGGGCGACGGCATGTACGGTGTGCCGTTCGCCGTCGCGCTCGACAAAGGCTACTTCAAGGAAGCCGGCGTCGATGTGACCGGCTTCATCACGTCCGAAGGCGGCGGCACGACGGTCCGCAATGCGATGGCATCGGAAATACCGTACGGCGAAGTCGCGTTGCCCGCGGCGATCTCGGCGGTCAAGCAAGGCGTCGATCTGACGATCGTGCATGGCGGCGTGCAAAGTCTCGCCGATCTGGTCTGGGTCGAACTGAAGGCCGGCACGATCACGAACATCAAGCAGATGAAGGGCAAGTCGATCGGCTACAGCAGCCCGAAATCCACCACCGACACCGTCGTCACGATCGCGCTCGACCGGGCGGGTTTGACGGGCCAGGTGACGCGCAAACCGGTGGGCAGTTCGAGCGGCATGCTGACCTCGTTGCAGCAGGGCGCGGTGGATGTCGCCTACATGACCGAGCCGTCGTACAGCGCGAAAAAAGACCTGCTCAAGATCGCGTTCCGCTCGACCGATATCGTGCCTGACGAAACGCAGACGGTCGGCATCGTGCGCACCGATTATCTGAAGGCGCATCCGGAGGTGATTCGCGGCATTATCGCCGCGCGCCGCAAGGCCGTGCAGTACATCACCGCGCATCGCGCCGAGTCCGCGCAGATCCTCGCGAAGCAGTACAAGATGGACCCGGCCGTTGCCGCGTCGGCGATCAACAACGTGCTCGACAGTGCACCGAAATACTGGAGCGAAGGCAGCTTCGACCGCAAGAGCATGGACGAAGTGCTGAAGGGGCTGATTCTCGTGAAGGCAATTCCCGACGGTCCGTTCGACTGGTCGAAGATCGTCGATGAATCGCTTTTGCCCGCCGATTTGCAAACGAAGAAGTGAGGCCGCGATGAGCGCATTGTCACGTCGCACGAAGATTTCCGTGGTTGCGAACAGCATGCCGTCCACCGACGGCGACCGCGTGCATGCGCGGCTCACCGATGTCACGCGCATCTATCCGGGCAGCGGCGACAAGCCGCCGTTTCACGCGCTCGGCCCGGTCAGTCTCGACTTGCGCGCAGGCGAATTCTTTTCGGTGGTCGGGCCGTCGGGTTGCGGAAAATCGACGTTGCTCGACGTGCTGGCCGGCTTGAATCCCGCCAGCGGCGGCGACGTCGAATTCGAAGGCCAGACGGTTGGCCGCGAAGTGCCGGACGGCGTGGCGGTCGTGTTTCAGGAAGACGCGAGCTTTCCGTGGCTCAACGTGTTCGACAACGCCGCGTTCGCGGCGCGGCGCGCGGGCGTGCCTGAAAACGAGGTACGCGAACGGGTCGATCACGCGCTGTCGTTCATGGGTCTGAAAGCGTTTGCGCGTGCGTATCCGGCGCAACTGTCGGGCGGCATGCGGCAACGCGTGTGCATCGCGAGAGCGATGGTCGTGCGGCCGCGTCTGATGTTGCTCGACGAGCCGTTCGGCGCGCTCGATCAGCAAACGCGGCTGCTGATGGGCGACGAAACGCTGAAGCTGTGGCGCGATACCGGCGCAACCGTGATGCTGATTACCCACTCGATCGACGAAGCGGTGTTGCTGTCGGACCGGATCGGTGTGATGTCGGCGTGTCCGGGACGCTTTATCGCAACCATCGAAACCGGCTGGCCGCGTTTGCGCGACAGCAAGATCGCACTCGACGCGCGCTTCGGCGAACTCACCGCGCAAGTGTGGGGACTGCTGCGCGACGAAGCGTTGAAAGCGCTCGGGAGCCAGTCGTGAACGCGGCCGCGCGCTGGCGTGTCGGGCTGATCGTCGGCCTGATCGTGCTGCTCGAACTCGCGACGCGGCTCGCGTGGATCAACCCGGTCTCGTTTATTCCACCATCGATGATGGTGTTGAGCGCGTGGCGGCTGCTAGTGTCCGGCCAGTACACCACCGACATCGCGCAGACACTCGGCAGCGCGTTGCTCGCGGTTGTGCTGGCGGTTGTGGTCGGCTTCGTCGGCGGCGTGCTGCTGTTTCGTCTGCCGCGTTTGCGCCGCGTGCTCGATCCGTTGCTGCTGTCGTATTACGCAGTGCCGGTGTTCGTGCTCTATCCGATCCTGATCGTGATCTTCGGCCTGAACCGCTGGCCGTTGGTGGGGATCGGCTTTCTGTTCGCGGTGGTCGCGATGGCGGTCAATACGCTGAACGGACTCGAACGCGTGCCGCGCGTGCTGTTGCGCACCGCGCGCGTATGCCGGATGAACGCGTTCGACGAAATCCGGCTGATCACGTTGCCCTCGAGCTTGCCGTTCGTCTTCACCGGAATCAAGTTGACGGTCGTGTATGCGTTTATCGCCGTGGTCGCGGGCGAGTTCGTGTTGTCCGGTTCCGGCTTCGGCTATCAGATCGCGTTCGCCTACAACGCGTTCGACAACCCGACGATGTACGGCCTGATGGTGTTGATGCTGATCTTCGTGGCGACGCTCAACGCGCTGTTGCGCACCGCCGAAACACGTCTTTACCGGCGCATCCGACGGGAGGCCGCATGAGCACGATCGTTGTCACGCATACCGCACGGCCGCGTCACGCGCGACGCTGGCTCGATGGCGTGGTGCTGGTGGTCGTGCTGGCCGTGTTATGGCAGCTGCTCAGCGAATGGCTCGGCCCGGAAGTAATCACGACGCCGTGGCGCACCGTGCATCGCGCGATCACGATCGTCAGCGATGCGGATTTTCCTGAAAGCCTTTACGTGACCTCGCTCGCGTTCGGGACGGCGTTCGCGATCTCGGCGGTGTTCGGCGTCGGTCTCGGCTTGCTGCTCGGCGCACGCAAGATGGCCGGCGACGTGATGGAGCCGTTGATGATGGGCTTCTATTCGATTCCAAAAGTCACGCTTTATCCGGTCGTGCTGCTCGCATTCGGTTTGGGCCTGTGGGCGAAGATCGTATTCGGCGTGATTCACGGCATCGTGCCGATCACGCTATTCACGATGAACGCGGTGCGCAACATGCCGCCCATTTATACGCGCGCGGCGCATACGTACCGCTTGAGTCCGGTCGAATTTGCGCGACACGTGCTGTTTCCCGCCTGCGTGCCGGAGATTGTCGCGGGCTTGCGGATCGGGTTTTCGTTGACGCTGCTCGGCACGTTGATCGGCGAAATGTTCGCGTCGCAAAGCGGTATCGGACGGATGTTGATGATCGCGATGAACCGCGCCGAAACCAGCACGATCATGGCGCTCGCGCTGATGCTGTTCGTCTTCGCGACGCTCGTCAATCTGCTGTTTCTCGCCTGGCAGAAGCGTCTCACCCATAGCGACTGATTCACGGCGATGATCCATCGCGTTCGATCTGGAGACAAGCGCATGAGCACCACGGAAAAGTTGAAATCCCTCTTGCAGGCAGGCCGTTTCGTGACGGCGCCTGGCGTGTTCGACATGTTCTCGGCGCGCGTCGCGGACCGCTTGCCGTTTTCCGCGCTCTATATGACGGGATACGGCGTGTCGGGCTCGTATCTCGGCGTCGCCGATGCGGGGCTCGTCAGTTACGCGGATATGGTGAGTCGCGCGCGTCAGATCGCGGAGGGCACCGGCAAGCCGCTGATCGCCGATGCGGACACGGGCTTCGGCGGTCTCATCAACGTTCGTCATACGGTGCGCGGTTACGAAGCGGCCGGTGTCCAAGCCATCCAGATGGAAGATCAGGTGATGCCGAAGAAATGCGGGCATACCAAAGGGCGCCAGGTCGTGCCGCTGCCGGAGATGCTTAAGAAGATCGAGGTGGCGCTCGAAGCGCGCCGTAGCGACGACATGCTGATCATCGCGCGCACCGATGCGCGCACGACTCACGGTCTCGCCGACGCGATCGAGCGCGGCAAGGCGTTTGCGCGCGCGGGCGCGGATATCGTGTTCGTCGAGTCGCCGGAAAGTGCCGACGAGTTTGAGCGGATCGGCAACGAAATCGCGCCGACCGGTAAATGGCTGCTCGCGAATATGGTGCCGACCGGCCGTTCGCCGGTGATCCCCGCGAAGTCGCTCGAGAAGTGGGGCTTCAATATCGCGATCTATCCGTCGATCGGCATGGCGGCGGCGACCGCCGCGCTCGATTCCGCCTACCGGCATCTGCTCGAACATGGCGACTCGCTCGAACTCGGTGTGCCGTCGTTCACGATGGATCAGTTGCACGAACTCGTCGGCTTTCCGGACGTGTGGGAATTCGAGGCGCGTCACGCGCAAACGGAGTCGTCCGCATCATGAACACGTTGTTCGATACGCTGTGGGACAGCCACACGATTGCCCATCTCGACGGCGGTGTGGACCTGTTGCAGGTCGATCGTCATCTGATGCACGAACTCACTGGCGTCGAGGCGGTGCGCGTGCTGGAGCGGCGCGCGCTGGCGGTCGATAGTCCGCATCTGACGTTCGCGACGCTCGATCACGTGATCTCGACGCAGCCGGGCCGCCGTGCGGGCGACGCCGACTGGAGCACGGAAATGGTCGACGCGATGCGCGCGCAGATGGCGCACTACGCGATCCCGATCTTCGATATCAGCAAACAGGGCAGCGACGGCGATAACGACGGCAATCAGGGCATCGTTCATGTGATCGGGCCTGAGCTCGGCCTGTCGTTGCCGGGCACGTCGATCGTGTGCGCCGATAGCCATACCTGCACGCACGGCGCGGTCGGTGCGCTGGCGTTCGGCATCGGGTCGACGGAAGTGGTGCATGTGCTTGCAACGCAAACGATCCGCCAGAAGCGGCCTAAAACGATGCGGGTGCGTTTTCGCGGCCATGTCCGCGACGGCGTCACGGCCAAGGACATGATCCTGTTTCTGATCGGCCGGTTGGGTGCGGGCGCCGGTACCGGTTACGCGGTCGAATTCGCGGGCGATGCGGTCGAAGCGCTGTCGATGGAAGGGCGTCTGACGCTGTGCAACCTGAGCATCGAACTCGGTGCGAAGTTCGGCCTCGTCGCGCCGGACGAGACCACCTTCGACTATCTGCGTGGCCGTCGATATGCGCCTGAAGGCGCGCATTTCGATACGGCGCTGGCGGACTGGCGTCAATTGACAAGCGGCGACGACGCGCAGTTCGACCGCGAAGTGGAGATCGACGCCGCGTCGATCGGCATTCAGGTGACGTGGGGCACGAGCCCGGAGCACGTGATCGCATTCGACGAAGCCGTGCCCGATCCCGCGATGCTCGACGACGAAGCGCGCCGTGACGCGGTGCAAGGCGCGATCGATTACATGGGCGTGCATGCCGGTCAGCATCTCGACGAGCTTCAGGTGGACCGGGTGTTTATCGGTTCGTGCACGAACAGCCGGATCGAGGACTTGCGCGCGGCGGCGCGCGTGGTGGACGGGCATCACGTGGCCGACAGCGTAAAGGCGTGGGTCGTGCCCGGTTCGCTCGGCGTCGCGCGTCAGGCGGAACAGGAAGGACTCGCGCAGATTTTCCGCGAAGCCGGATTCGAATGGCGCGAGCCGGGCTGCTCGATGTGCGTCGGCGCGAACGGCGATGTGGTTGCGCCGGGCGAGCGCTGCGTATCGAGCTCCAATCGCAACTTTATCGGCCGGCAAGGGCCCGGCGCGCGGACGCATCTCGCCAGTCCCGCAGTCGCGGCGGCGAGCGCGCTGGCCGGTCATATTGCCGTGCCGGATGCCGATGCACGCGCTGTCACTCACGGAGCCGCACGATGAAAGCCGTCACGACCATTCGAGGCGCGGCCGCGCCGCTGCTGCGCGACAACATCGATACCGACCTGATCATTCGCATCGAGCGCATTTCGCAACTGGTGCGCGGCCAGCTCGGGCCGTATCTGTTCGAGACGTTGCGCTATCGCGACGGCGGTCCCGAAAGCGGCGAGCGCGACGACTTCGTGCTGAATCATCCGGTGTTCCGTCACGCGTGCATTCTGCTTGGCGGAAAGAACTTCGGCTGCGGCAGTTCGCGGGAAATGGCGGTATGGGCGCTCGAAGAAGCGGGCATCCGTTGCGTGATCGCGCCGTCGTTCGGCGATATTTTCTACAGCAACTGTCTGCAAAACGGCTTGCTGCCGGTGCGGATCGATGCGGACGCCGTGCATCGGATCGGGTTGGCGGCGGCGGACGGCTCCGACATCGACGTGGATCTGCGCAAGCTGGAAATTCGTGCGCCGTATCTCGACACGATCCGCTTCACGTTCGATGCCGCGCAGCAACAGGCGCTGCTCGACGGCCTCGACGAAATCGACCAGACCTTGCGGCTCACGTCGTCGATCGAGCGATTCCGTTCGGCCGACCGCGATGCGCGCAGCTGGGCGTATCTGCGATGACGACGGCCGCCCCGGACTTCAGATTACCGACCTACGAAGGAGAATCATCTTGACCCGCTCCGCACGATTCCGCGAATTATTCAAATCGCCGCCGTTCGTCGTTCTCGGCGCGCACGACGCGCTGACCGCGATGCTGGCCGAGCAGGCCGGCGCGAAAGCCATCTTCGTCAGCGGCTTTGCCGCGTCGGCGATACTCGCCGGCCAGGCGGATATCGGCGTGTTGTCGCAGACGGAAATGTTCGAGCATATCCGCCGGATCGCGCGCGTGACGAGCGTGCCGATTTTCGCGGACGCGGACACCGGCTACGGCGGCATTCTCGACGTGCAGCGCACGATGCGTCTGTGGGAAGAAGCGGGGGCGTCGGCGCTGCATCTGGAAGACCAGGCGGTGCCGAAAAAATGCGGCCACTTCGCGGGCAAGCAGTTGATATCGACCGGCGAGATGTGCCAGAAGTTGCGGGCGATGCTCGCCGCGCGCACCGATCCGGACTTCTTTATCGTCGCACGCACCGACGCGATCGCCGTCACCGGCATCGACGATGCGGTCGCGCGGTTGACGGCCTACGCGGAAGCGGGCGCGGACGGACTCTACGCGGATGCGCCGGAAAGTATCGAGCATCTGCAGATCCTGTCGGAGCGCCTGAAGCCGCTCGGCAAGCCGCTGCTGTTCAATATGGCGCGCACCGGCAAGAGCCCGGTCGTGACGCTGGAGGCGATCCACGCGCTTGGATTCGACTTCACGCTCGCGCCGATCGAATCGATGCTCGCGATGCACAAGGCCGTCAAGGAAACGATGGAAACCTTCCTGCGCGAGGGCACGACGGATGCGATCGCCGACCGGCTGACCACCTTCGGCGAGTTCAACCGCTTCGTCGGACTCGACAAGGCGGTCGAAGAGGAAAAGCGCTACGCGATCGATTTCCCCGCCGCCTGAGCGGGTGTGGCGGGTGTCGCGGGCTTTGGCGGCGCAAGGGTCACGGTGTCGCGTCGGAGGTCGTGGCGACGCCCGCAGCGGCTGCTTCGCCCTTGCTCGCGTCGTGCAACGCATCGCTCGACCAGCCGCCGCCCAGATCGCCGATCAACGTCGCGGCATCCACCAGTTGCTGTTCCTGCACGCTCAACGCGGTCTGTTCGGTCGACAGGCGCGTGACTTGCGCCGTGGCGACCGTCGTGTAATCGACCGTGCCCGCCTGGTATTCGTTGAACGCGATTTCGACGCCGTGCGCCGAATCGTGCAACGCGGTTTGCAGCACGTCCGACTGTTCGCCGAGAATGCGCAAGCCGGACAGATCGTTTTCGACGCCTTCGAACGCGCTCAGGACCGTACCGCGATAACTCGCGACAGCCGCGCGATACCCCGCTTTCGCGGCGCTCACGTTGCCGCTGCGCTCGCCGCCGTCGAACAGCGTTTCCGTCGCGGAACCGCCGAGCGACCACACGTAGTTCGCGGCATGCAGCAAGCCCGACAACGGCGATTGCGTGAGACCGTCGAGCGCCGATAGCGAGACAGTCGGGTAATACGCGGCGACCGCCACGCCGATCGCGGCGTTTTGCGCCGCCACCAGCCGCTCTGCGTAAGCGATATCCGGTCTGCGCTGCAACAATGTGGACGGCACGCCGACCGGCACCGACGGCAGCGTCGGCATGGTGCCGCTGTGCGGAATGTCGAGGTCTTCGGGGTTCTTGCCGACCAGCACCGCAATTGCGTGTGCATATTGCGCGCGCGATACGCCCAGCGCGATCAGGCTCGAACGCGCGGTGTCGAGTTGCGTGCGCGCGGTGATCAGGTCGGATGGCGCGACCGTGCCGAACCGGTCCTGATCGGCGATCACGTTCAGATAGCGCTGATAGGCATCCACCGTTTGTTGCAGCAGATCGATATTGGCATCGGTCGCGCGCAGTTCGATGATCGCGGTCGCGAGCGCAATCTGTTCCGACAGCGTCGCGTTCGCGAGTGTCGCTTCGCTGGCCTGCGCGGTCGCGGCGCTCTCTTCGACGGTGCGGCGCACCTGGCCCCACAGATCCGGCGCCCAGCTGACGTTGCCTTCGAGCGAGCCCGAGTTGGCAATCTGGCCCGACGCGCGCTGCTTCGTCGCGGAGCCGGTCACGCCTAGCGTCGGAAAGAGCCCGGCGCGCGCGACCTTGACTTCGGCCAGTGCCTGTTCATAGTTCGCATAGTCTTCACGAACAGTCTGGTTCGACACCGTCACCATCGGTTCCAGCGTGTTCATCAACGGATCGTCGAAGCCGGTCCACCAATCGCCTTTGGGTTTGTCGGCGGCGGGTTCGGCGAGGGTCCAGCCGGGCAGTTCGCTATACGCGGGCGGCACGTCCACATGCGGCCGCTGATAATCCGGGCCGACCGTGCATGCCGCGAGCAACAGCAGCACGGCGGCAGTCGAAGGGGTGCGAAGACGAGTGATATTCATGCTGTGTTCATGCTTCCGAATTCGGTTGACGGAGCCACGGCAAGCGGGTGGACCATCCGGCGAGCTTGTAGCGCAAGCGGTCGAGATACAGATAGATCACGGGCGTCGTGTAGAGCGTGAACACCTGGCTCAGGATCAGTCCGCCCATGACCGTAATGCCGAGCGGCTGACGCAGCGACGCGCCCTGGCCGATGCCGATCGCGAGCGGCACCGCGCCGAGCACGGCCGCAGCGGTCGTCATCAGGATGGGGCGCAGGCGCACCACGGCGGCCGCGTGAATCGCGTCGCGCGCGGCCATGCCTTCGTTGCGCTGCAACTGGATCGCGACATCGACCATCATGATTCCGTTTTTCTTGACGATGCCGATCAGCAGGATCACGCCGATCATCGCGATGACCGAAAACGGCGTGCCGAAGATCAGCAGCGCAAGCGTCGCGCCGATCCCCGCCGACGGCAGCGTCGAGAGAATCGTCAACGGGTGGATCGCGCTTTCGTACAACACGCCCAGCACGATATAGACGACGGCGAGCGCGGCGATAATCAGCAGCGGCACCGTTCCCATCGATTGCGCATAGGCCTGCGCCGCACCCGCGAACGCGCCGTGAATGCTGGCAGGCATACCGATCTCGCGCGCCACGCTGTCGATGGTTGCGCCAGCCTCGCTCAGCGAACCGCCGGCGGGCAGGTTGAACGAGATCGTCGCGGCGACGAGTCCGCTCTGATGGTTTACCTGGGTTGCGGTATGGCTGTTCCGGTAGTGCGCGAGCACCGGCAACGGCACCATCGTTTCCGCGGACGTACTGTCCGCGCTGCCGGTCGAACTGCCGCCCTTGCTGTTGGAAATACTGTTGGTGGTCGCATTCGACTGCGCGTTCGAATTCAGCGAACTGGTGCTCGACGAACTCGTGGTCGTGCTGACCGCGCTGGTCGCCGTCACGCCGGTGACGGTCGTGCCGGGCATCTGCGTGCCCGCCGTGCCGGTCGAATTGCCTGCGGCCGTGCTCAGGAACAGGCGGTCGAGCATCTGCGGGTACTGCCAGTATTGCGGCGCGACTTCCATCACGACGAAGTACTGGTTCAGCGGGTTGTAGATCGTCGATACCGCGCGCTGACCGAATGCGTCGTACAGCACGCTGTCGATCTGGTTCGGCGCGAAGCCGTAACGCGCGGCCGTTGCGCGGTCGATGCTCACGTAGGTCTGCAAGCCGTTCTGCTGAAGATCGGAATTCACGTCGAGCATCTTGCCGCGCTGCTTGTTCAGCGCGGCAACCAGCTTCGGCGTCCACGCGAACAGCGCGGCGGAATCGTCGCTGGTCAACGTGTACTGATACTCGGCCGCGGATTGCCGTCCGCCGATTCTCAGATCCTGTTGCGCCTGCAGAAACAAGCGCGCGCCCGACACGCGGTTCAGCTTAGGTCGCAAGCGGTTGACGACTTCCGTCGCGCTGACGTGACGCTCGGCGAGCGGCTTCAGTTCGATGAAGACGTTGGCCGTATTCAACGCGCGTCCGCCGGTGAATCCCGCGACCGATTCGACCGCCGGGTCTTCCTTGACGATCGCCTGCAACTGCGCGAGTTTCTTTTCCATCGCGGTAAACGAAATGCTTTGATCCGCGATGATCTGTCCCATCAGGATGCCGTTGTCCTGTTCCGGGAAAAACGTGGACGGTAGCAGCTTGAACAGAAACACGTTAGCGACCAGCAAGCCGACCAGCAGCACGATCACCAGCAACGCGTGATCGAGCACCAGCGTCAGCGAGCGCGCATACGCCCCTTTGATGCGGTCGAATTGCGCTTCGATCCAGCGCGCCCAGCGTGCCTGCGAATGCCCGCCGTCCTGTCGCGTCAGCACGTACGCGCACATTGCGGGCGTGACCGTCAACGAGACCAGCAGCGAGATCAGGATCGCGATGGAGAGCGTGACCGCGAACTCGTGAAACAGCATCCCGACGATGCCCGGCATCAGCAGAATGGGCAAAAACACCGCGATCAGCGACAGGCTCATCGAGATCACCGTGAACGCGACTTCGCCGCTGCCGCGCATCGCCGCTTCGTAAGGGCTGAGTCCCTGCTCGTGATAGCGCACGATGTTTTCGAGCACGACGACCGCGTCGTCGACGACGAAGCCGGTGCCGATGGTCAAGGCCATCAACGACAGGTTGTCGATGCTATAGCCGAGCAGATACATCGGCCCGAACGCCCCGACGATGGACAGCGGTAACGCGACGGCCGGAATCAGCGTGGCGCGCGGCGATTGCAGGAACACGAACACCACCGCGACCACCAGCAGCACCGCGATCAGCAGCGTGCGTTCGGTATCGCCGACCGACGCCCGCACCGATTGCGAGCGGTCCAGCGCGACTTTCACGTGGACGCTGGCGGGCAGTGTCGCTTCGATCGACGGCAGGATATTGCGGACCTGCGACACGGTCTGGATCACGTTGCTGCCGGGCATCGGAAACACGACCACCAGAATCGCCGATTTGCCGTTATACAGGCCCGCGTTGCGAATGTTCTCGTTCGAATCGACCACCTCGGCGACGTCGCGCAGCATGACCGGCGCGCCGCTGCGATAGGCGACCACCAGATCGCGATACGGCGCGGCCTTGGTGATCTGGTCGTTCGACACCACGACGTAACGCTGATCGCCCTGATCGAGGTGACCTTTCGCGCTGTCGGCGTTCGCGGCGCTGATCGCGGCGCGCACGTCTTCGAGACCGATGCCGTAACTGGTCAGCTTGCCCGGCTGCAACTCGACCCGCACCGACGGCAATGCGCCGCCGCCGAGCGTGATCGCGCCGACGCCCTTGATCTGCGAAAGCTGCTGCTGGATCACGGAGTCTGCGGAATCGTAGAGTTGCGCCTTGGTCAACGTGTCCGACGTCAGCGCAAGCACCATCACCGGTGAGTCGGCCGGGTTGTACTGGCGATAGCTCGGATTGCTGCGCAAGGTGGTCGGCAGATCGGCGCGCGCGGCCTGGATCGCCGCTTCGACATCGCGCGCCGCGCCGTTGATATCGCGATTCAGCCCGAATTGCACCACGATCATCGACGAACCGGCGTAGCTGATCGACGTCAGTTCGTTGACGTCGGCGATCGTGCCGAGCCGTCGTTCGAGTGGCTCGGCCACCGTGGACGCCATGATGTCCGGACTCGCGCCCGCCATCGTCGCCTGCACGACGATCACCGGGAACGCGATGTTCGGCAACGGCGCGACCGGCAAACGGAAATACGCGAGCACCCCGGCGATCGCAATCGCGATCGCCATCAGCGTGGTGGCCACCGGCCGCCGGATGAAGAGCGCCGGGATGTTCACGGCGCCACCTCTTCGGTCGGCCCGCGACGCCAGCGCCGCACGCGCGCGGCGAGACGGTCGAAGAACAGATAGATGACCGGCGTGGTGAACAGCGTCAGCAATTGACTCAGCGTCAGGCCGCCGATAATCGCCAGCCCGAGCGGACGGCGCAATTCAGAACCGGTGCCGCTGCCGAGCAGCATCGGCAGTGCGCCGAGCATTGCCGCGAGCGTCGTCATCAGGATCGGGCGGAAGCGCAGCAACGAGGCTTCGAAGATCGCTTCGCGCGGCGACTTGCCTTCGGTGCGTTCGGCGGCCAGCGCGAAATCGACCATCATGATGGCGTTTTTCTTTACGATGCCGATCAGCAGCACGATGCCGATAATGCCGATCACGTCGAGATCGCTACCGGCGATCATCAGCGCGAGCAACGCGCCGATCCCCGCCGACGGCAACGTGGACAGGATCGTCACCGGATGGATGAAGCTCTCGTACAGCACGCCCAGCACGATATACACGGTGACGAGTGCGGCGATCAGCAGATACACCTCGCTCGACAGCGAATCTTCGAACGCCTGCGCCGCGCCCTGGAACGACGACGTGATCGAATCGGGCAAATCCACGGCCTTTTGCGCGGCGCGAATCTGCTCGACGGCGGTGCTCAGCGACGCGCCTTTCGCGAGATTGAACGAGATCGTCACGGCCGGGAATTGCGCCAGATGACTGATCGCGAGCGGCGATTTCTTTATGCTGATCTTCGCGATGCCGCTCAGCGGCACCTGGCCGGTGCTGCTGGTCTGGCTCGGCAGGTACAGGCTTCCCAGCGAATTCACATCGGGCAGCGTCTCGGGTTTCGCCACCAGAATCACGCGGTATTGATCCGATTGCTGGAAGATCGTCGAGACGATGCGCTGACCGAGCGCGTCATATAGCGCGTTGTCGATCGTCGCGGGCGTGATGCCGAACCGCGCGGCAAGCTGACGGTTCACTTCGACATTGACGCTCAGGCCGTCGGTGTCCATGTCGCTGGTCACGTCCGACAGCGCGGGAATCGCTTTCATGCGCGCCACGAGGTCGGGCACGTATTTCTCGAACGCCTGGCTGTTCGGCCCGCGCAGTACCAGGCTGTACTGGTTCGGCGAAACCGTGGTGTTCAGCGTCAGGTCCTGTTCCGGCTGCAAATACAGCTTGATGCCGGGCACGTCCGCGACTTCCTGTTGCAGACGCCGCGCGACTTCCTGCGCGGTAGTGGAGCGGTCGTCGTGCGGCTTCAGGTTGATCAGGAAGCGGCCGTTGTTCAGCGTCGTATTGATACCGTCGATGCCGACATACGAGGTCAGCGAGGTCACGTCGGGGTCTTTCAGGATCGCATCGGCGAGCGCGCTCTGACGCCGCGTCATCGCGGTGTACGACACCGAGTTGTCGGCGACGCTGATGCCTTGAATCACGCCGACGTCCTGAGTCGGAAACAGGCCCTTCGGAATCACGACGTACAGCACGCCCGTCAGCACGACCGTGCCGACCGCGACGAACAGCGTCAACGTCTGGTGATCGAGCACCCAGCGCAAACCGCGCTCGTAGGCCGCGAGCGTTTTGTCGAACAGCCCTTCGCTGATGCGCTCGAAGCGGCTCGGATGCCGTTGCGCCTGCGCGCGCAGCAGGCGCGCGCACAGCATCGGCACGACGGTCAGCGACACCACGGCGGAAATCACGATGGTGACCGCGAGCGTCACCGCGAACTCGCTGAACAGCCGGCCGATCACGCCGCCCATGAACAGCAGCGGAATCAGCACCGCAATCAGCGACACCGTCAGCGAGATGATCGTGAAGCCGATCTGTCCCGCGCCTTCCAGCGCGGCTTCGAGCGGTGTCTTGCCTTCTTCCAGATAGCGCACCACGTTTTCGATCATCACGATCGAATCGTCGACGACGAAGCCGGTCGCGATGATCAACGCCATCAGCGAAAGATTGTCGATCGAGTAGTTGAGCTGGTACATCACGGCAAGCGTGCCGATCAGCGAGACCGGCACCGAGACGCTCGGGATGAGCGTGGCCGGCACGTTGCGCAGAAACACGAAGATCACGAACACGACCAGCACGACGGCGAGCACGAGTTCGAACGCAGCATCCGACACCGACGAGCGGATCACGCCCGTGCTGTCCGACACGATGGTGACTTTCATGCCGGCGGGGAGTGTCGCTTCGAGTTGCGGCAGCTGCTTCTTGATCTGGTTGACCGTGGCGATCACGTTGGCGCCGGGTTGCCGCTGCACGTTCAGCACGATCGCAGGCGTGCCGTTGTACCACGCGCCGCGTTCGACATCCTGCGCCGCCTGGGTGACGCGCGCGACGTCGCGCATAAACACCGGCGCGCCGTTCTGATACGCGATCACGGTGTTCAGATAGTCTTTTGGATCGGAGATCTGGTCGTTCGCGTTGACCGTGTAGTCGAGATCGGGGCCGTCGAAATTGCCCTTCGGCTGGCTGACGTTGACGTAGCTGAGGAGCGTGCGCAAGTCGTCGATATTCAGGCCGTAGGCGGCCAGCTTGTGCGGGTCGGCTTCGACGCGAATCGCGGGGACGTTGCCGCCGCTGGTGGTGACGACGCCCACGCCCGAGACCTCGGAGATCTTGGTGCCGAGCCGGTTGTTCGCGATGTCTTCGAGTTGCGTCAGCGACATCGATTTCGACGTGACCGCGAGCGTCAGAATGGGCTGGTCGGACGGATTGACCTTTGCATAAGTGGGCGGCGCGGGCAGACCGCTGGGCAGATAGCTGTTGGCCGCGTTGATTGCCTGCTGCACGTTCTGCTGCGCGACATCGAGATTCAGCGAAAGATCGAACTGCAACGTGATGACCGATGCGCCGTCCGAGCTGTACGACGTCATCTGTTGCAGGCCGGGAATCTCGCCGAGTTGTACTTCGAGCGGTGCGGTGACCGTGGTTGCCATCACGTCCGGGCTCGCGCCCGGATAGAAGGTTTGCACCTGAATGGTCGGGTAATCGACGTTGGGCAACGACGACACCGGCAGGATGCGCACCGCGACGAGACCGACCAGCACGAGCGCGACCATCAGCAGCAAGGTCGCGACGGGCCGGAGAATGAACAGACGGGAAATATTCATCGTGACGTCGATCCGCGGCTATGACCCGGCGTCCGGACCGGACGCCGGCGCGGCGCTCGATGCCGACGCCGGCCGGATCTTCGCGCCGTCGCTCAGGCGGTCGGTGCCGTCGGTCACGATGCGGTCGCCCGCCTTCAGGCCGGACGCGATCACGGTGTTTTTGCCGTCGCTCGGGCCGAGTTTGACCTTGTGTACCGACACGGTATTGTTCGCGTTGACGAGGTACACGTAGTCGCCGGGTGCGCCGGTTTGCACGGCCGGCGTGGGCACGAGCACTGCATTGTCCAGCGTGTCCACCAGCAGCTTGACGTTGACGAATTCATTCGGGAATAGCGCTTCGTCGTCGTTCGCGAAGCTTGCGCGCAGCGTGACGGTGCCGGTCGCGGTCGTCATCTGGTTGCTGACTGCGTAGACCGTGCCGGTCGCGATCTGCTGCGCGTTGTCGCTGCTAAAAGCGGTGACGGGCAAACCCGACGACGCTTTCATCCGTTGCAATACGCCCGCCAGCGAATCTTGCGGCACGGTGAATTCCACCGTGGTCGGTTTCATCGTGGTGATCACGACAATGCCGGGGTCGCTCGACGCCGTCACGTAGTTGCCGGGATCGACCAGCCGCAATCCGACGCGTCCCGATACGGGCGCGGTGATATGGCAATACGCGATGTCGAGGTCGTATTGCGCGATGCTGGCCTGATCGGATTTGACCGCGGCTTCGTCCTGCTGGACCGTGAACTGCTCGTCGATATAGGTTTGTTCTGCAATCGACTTGCGCTGGTTCAACTGCGCGTAACGGTCGAGATCGGCACGCGCCTGCGCGAGTGCGGCCTTGTCTTTCGCGAGCGTCGCTTCGGCTTGCTGTTTGTCGATCTGATACTGACGCGGATCGATCTGCGCGAGGAACTGGCCTTTGGTCACTTCCTGACCTTCGCGATAACCCACGGCGGTCAGGTAGCCGCTCAATTGCGGCAGTACGGTGACCGTCGCGGTGGGCGTTACGGTGCCGAGTTCGCTCAAGGTTTCCGGCATCGAACCGGTCGTCGCGGCGGCGACCGTCACCACTTGCGCGGCAGGCCCACGCACGGGCTTTTTCTGCCGCAACAGATGAACCGCCACCACGGCGATCAGCGCCAGCACGATGAAGGCGAACAGGAACAGCTTGCGTCGGGAGCGCGTTGGCCGGACAGCCTCGACTTCGCTCATATCAATCTCCGTAAACGGTCGGGACCGTGACAGTCGTAGGGGTGGATCGGGCAACGCGTGCCGGCGAGAAAACGTCGTAGGGCTTGTCGGTCATCGGCAGAACGTGGGGTTTTGCTTGCGGTTCGCTTGGGGTTTTCTTTCGCTTTGTCCGTGCGTCGTAGGGCTTTTGTTAGCGATACGAACGGTGCACGATCCGGCGAGTGTAGTGGGTTAAAAGCGCGTCGCGAACACGGTCGCTCTTACAGAGATTGCAGGGCGTTACAGCGGGGGGCGACAGTAACCGAAGGTAACGCGATCGTGCGTACGGCCGCGATTCGACGCGGCACGACGTCGTAATCGACGGTAACCGGATGCGTGCGACGAATCAGGAATTTTGTTCGCCGTGGCTCATCTGATGGTCTTTTGATGCGGAGGTCGTCCATGCAGCGCGTCATCGAACCCAGGGAACTTGGCGAAGTCGAACTCGACGGCTTTCAATCCGTCCGCGTCTTCGATGGCGTGACGAGCGTGACGATCTGGGAAGGGCCGATCCCGCTAGGGCGGCTCTATGTGTCGAGCGTGCGGCCGAGCGGTCTGGGTGATCTCGCGATCCTGATCATCGCGGTGGACGATGTCATGGACGACATCGCGCGGCGCTCGATCTGCGAATCGCTTTGGCCGCGGATTGCCGCGCGCGGCGGCGCGCGTGGCAGCGGCTGGGTGGAAGGCGTCTAGCGCGGCGAGGGTGCCGCGCGTGGCGACATCCTCAGATGTCGATGCTCGTGGCGAAGATCATCGAGCCCGCGTTGGCCGGCACGATGCCGCGCGATTGCGGACGGTAGACGGTTCGCCGCGCCGGATCGGCCGTCCGCTCAACACGCAGATACCCGATTTGCGCGCCACGCCGACGCGCCACGTTTGATCGCCGTAATGACCGGTGCGCGAATCGCACCATGAAATCGACACGGTTTGCGGACTCGGCCGGTCGAGCACCTGCACGGTCGGTTTGCCGAGCGCGTCGCCGTGCCGGACACCGGCTTTCGCGCGGGCATTGCCGAGCGTTTCGATGATCTTGTGCGCGACGCCGGTGTTGGCGATCATCGCAAGTGTCTGCGTCCAGACATCGGCGTATTCATAGGGCATGTCGTGCTTTCCTCTAGTTGAAGCGCGCGACCTGGCACAGGCTCAGGTCAGGCGGATCTTCGGCTGAACCAGTCCGTTGATCTGCTCGGCCGTCCACAGCAGCGTGGCTTTTCGAAAGCCGTGCAACGCCTGCTGATGACGGCGGTAAAGCATCGCGTGACTCAGTTGCGCAAAGCGGCCGCGAATGAAACCGCCTTGAAAGAATCCGAAGCGTCCGAGCGTGCCGAACGCGTTGTAATCGCTCAGCGACACCAGCGAACCGAAATCGCGGAACACGAAATCGGGCATCGGCGTGCCGGCGAGCCAGCCGGGCAGATGTCGCGCCAGGTGTTCGGCCTGCTGCGTCGCGACCTGCGCGGTGGGCGCGAGCGGACGGTCGTGATCGGGCAGGCTCAAGCTCGAACAGTCGCCGAGCGCGAAGATGTGATCGTCCGCGGACGATTGCAGCTTCGCGTTGACGACCACCTGATTCGACCGGTTGATGTCGAGCCCGTCGAACTGGCTCATGAAGTCAGGCGCCTTGACGCCCGCGGCCCAGACCATCAGGTCTGCATCGACCAGCGCACCGTCGCCATGACGGAAGCCGCCTGCTTCCGCCGACGTCACGCGGGTCGAAGTCAGCACGTGAAAACCGATATGTTCCAGTTGCTGCCGGCTCGACGCCGACACCTGTTCCGGGAACGACGCCAGCACGCGCGGACCGCTTTCGAGCAAGGTCAGACTCAGGCGCTCGCGCACACGCGGATCGCCGTAACCGGACGCCACTTCGAGCAGGCGGCTCAATTCCGCCGACAACTCCACGCCCGTCGCGCCCGCGCCGACGACCGCGACACGCAGCGGTTCGTCTTTGGCAACGCTGCGAAACACGCGCGTGCGCAACGCGACGTTGAACGCTTCCGCCTGCCGCTGGCTATCGATGAAATGACAGTGCTGCCTGACGCCCGGCGTGCCGAAGTCGTTCGCGCGGCTGCCGAGCGACAGCACCAGCACGTCGTAGCCGACGGTTCGCGGATCGAGGATCGTGTCACCTTGCGGCGATGTAATCGCGGCAAGCTGCACCTCGCGGCGCTCGCGATCGAGACCGGTCATTTCGCCCGGCTGATAGGTAAAACCGTGCTCGCGTGCATGCGCGAGATAGATGACCTGCTGCTGTTGAACGTCGCGCGTGCCGGCTGCAATGGTGTGCAACATCGGCTTCCAGATATGCGTCGGGCTGCTGTCGATCAACGTGATGTTGGCCTGACCGCTACGTCCAAGCTGATTGCCGAGTCTCGTCGCGAGCAACAATCCGGCGATACCGCCGCCGACGATGACAATCCGTACCGGTTGGGACATAATATATTCAACGAGTGATGAATAACGGTATCGTAGCTGGAAGCGTCGATGTGTGTCAAACCGTCAGCTTGACGATTGCGCACGGAAGGCGTGACACCAAACGGCTGTCGGTTAAACTTCCGGCTGGATCAGCAATCCCTATTCCATACAGATGAACGCTGTCACGTCAGGATCACACAAGCCGGTCGAGAAAAAGCGCACGCGCGGGCGACCCGCATGCAGTGCTGCCGTCGGCGCCGACGTGCTGCTGCGATGCGCGCGCCGCATCTTCGCAAAACGGGGTTTCGACGCGAGCAGCGTGCGCGAGATCGCGCGCGACTCGGGCGTCGATCCCGCGCTGATCGCCCATCATTTCGGTTCGAAGGAAGCGTTGTGGCTGGCCGTGGTCGATCAGATCGGCGAGCAGATCGCACCGCTGATCGACGCCACCGCGCAATTGCGTTCAGCCGAGCTCAGCCACCGCGAACGGGTCGAGCGGGCCATCGTGCTGTTTATCGATCAGGTCTTCAACGAGCCCGATACCGGCATGTTTTTTTCGACTGCCGCGACGGAGCAGGGCGCGCGCCTCGATGCGCTGATCAACCGGCTGGTGCGTCCGTATCACGATGTATTCGTGCCGCTGCTGGCGGATGCATCGAAGGCGAAAGAACTGAAATCGCACGACCCCGAAGTGCTGTTTTCGATGCTCACGCATGCAATCAGCAAGACCGTGGCGTATAGCCACGTGTTGCAGGCATTTTCGTCGTTGCCCGACGACGAGAAGCGTTTCAAGCGAACCGTCATCAAGACCGCGTTGGGCATGCTCGGCGATTGAAAGCGGGCGGCAGTGCGTTTCTTTAGCGCGTTCTAGCGTTTCTCTAGCAGTTCTCTAGCAGTTCTCTAGCGTGTTCCTTTAGCAGATGTCATGGCCGATGCGTTAGCGCAATTCAGTCGCGCATTGCATCGACCTCATTCGCCGTACGACTTAAACGGGGACATGACCTTTTTGATCATATGCTCTTCGTATGTATAATCGACCGCGCAATGAGGCGTGTATGAAGTCTGTTTTCTTTATGCATCGGCGTAGGTCGGTACTGTCCGGCAACGTGCATCCTGATTGCTCAATGTGTATCCGGTGCAAGTACATAAAGTACTGAAGCATCGAACATCATCATCGTTCCGATCGTTTGAAGATCGGATCCTCGTCTGCAATGCAGGCGGTGAAGAGCCAGAGGAGACGCTGGCGACTTCCCCGAAGTGCGGCTCAAGATCGTGCGGAAACCCTAAGAATCGACGAAGCGAGTTGGGATGTCCCAACCGGTATCTGCTTACGACGATTCAAACCACGGCTACTGTCATGACTCATCTTCATCCACAGGCTGGTCCGTTACTGTTCACGCGTCCGACGCATTGTGCGCAACTCGTGCAGCGCATTTCACGCAACGATCCTTCGCCTCAAGCTCCCTATACGGTCTGCTGACGCAGCCCAACTTCTTCCGCTGTCGCTAACCGTCGATCTACATCGACGGCGTCTGTCAGCGACCTCATCGGGCTAACGGCATTCACATGCCGTGCCGGTTTGCGTCCGCTCGTCCATTGCGGGTGCGGACTGCGTTCGCCCTCGATTTACGCGTTATCAGCGCGTGTCCCTGCACGCCTGTACGTTTTGTCTGGAGCCTTTTCTATGTCGACTGCGCCTTCCGCGTCATCGCCTTCTTCTCCTTCTGCGCCCACGGGTCTGCTCGAACGGATCGGTATGCCGAGGTCATTGCTGTTTGGCTTTATCGGACTGTTGCTGTTCATGATCGGCGACGGTGTCGAAGCAGGTTATCTCGCGCCGTTCCTGTCGAGCCACGGCGTGTCGAATGCAAAGATCGCGTTGCTGTTTACGATCTACGGTGTGGCCGTATCGATTGCGTCCTGGTTGTCGGGCGCGCTGTCCGATCTATGGGGACCACGACGCGTGATGGCGATCGGGCTCGCGATCTGGGCCGTATTCGAAGTCGTTTTCCTGCGTTTCGGCGTGGCGCCGCAAAGCTATACGGTGATGGTGATCGCGTACGCGGTGCGCGGTCTCGGCCATCCGCTGTTCGCGTTCGGGTTTCTCGTGTGGATTGCCGCCGCGACGCCGCCGCGTCAACTGGGGTCGGCGGTGGGCTGGTTCTGGTTCGCCTTTGCGGCCGGTCTGCCGACGCTCGGTTCGCTGTTCGCCAGCATCGCGATTCCGGTCATTGGTCAGCTGGCGACGTTCTGGGCTTCGCTCGGTCTGGTTATCGCCGGTGGGCTGATTGCGCTGCTGTGCTGCCGCGACAAGAGCGGCGATCGTCCGCCCGCGCAGCCGGATACGAATCCGGTTAGCGTGCTGTTCAGCAGCGTGTCGATCATCTGGCGCGAGCCGAAGATCATGATGGCCGGCGTCACGCGTGCGATCAACACGTCGTCGGAATATGCGTTTCTGGTAATCATGCCCGCGTTCTTCACGAAGACGATCGGCTTTACGCTGGAGCAATGGCTGCATCTGCTGTCGATCGTGTTTCTGAGCAACATCGTTTTCAACCTGGCTTCCGGCATGGCCGCCGACAAGGTGGGCTACCGCCGTGTGATCGGCTTTGCGGGTTGCGTCGGCACGGCAATCAGCGTGCCGCTGTTCTACTACATGCCGCTGATGTTCAAGGGCGACTTCACCGTCGCGGCGATTTTCGGTGCGTTTTACGGCGCGACGCTGGCGTGCTACGTGCCGTTGTCCGGTCTGGTGCCGCAAATCTGCCCGAAGGAAAAGGCGGCGGCGCTGTCGGTGCTTGGACTCGGCGCGGGCGCGAGCGTGTGGCTGGGACCGATCATCGTGACGCTGTTCGAAAGCACGGTGGGGATTGCCGGCGTGATCTGGATTTTCTGCGGGATGTATCTGGTGTCCGGCATTCTGACGCGCTTCCTGACGGTCTCGGACGAGGCGCGGGCGGTGTCTAAAGCCCAGGCGGAAAGCGGCGAAGAGGGCGCGTTTTCGTTGAGCCACTAGCCTAGCCGCTACCGCGAATCAGCGGTTCAGCAGCAGAAAAAGGGTTCGCCGGAATGGTCCGGCGAACCCTTTTTTTGTTTGTTCTTCCGGTTTATCTGCGTCCCGGCGACGCTTACTCCACGCGACTGCCCAAACCCTTCAAGCTCTTGATGACAACCAGCAGCGCGCGGCCGTGTTCTTCGGAGCCGTCCCACGCATCGACGATCGCGCTGCGCAGCAGGTCGTTGTAGCCCGCCGCGCGTTTGCCCGACAGATACGGTTTGACGCCGTAGAAACTGCATAGCTTATTGAATGACGCGCTGCGCCGCATCCGCCCGCCGCTGGACAGCCGAAGCCGCGATACGGTGGGCTGGCTGACACCGGAAAGCCGCGCTATTTCACTGGACGAGCGCTTATCCGCCGTCAAACGGCGCAATAGATCCTGTACGGGAAAATGAGTGTCTGGGGCTTCCATTCTATGCATTATAGCTATACATTAGCGTTTATTGAATTGGCCGTTCGTTTTTGCCGGATGGCAGCGTTCCGAGGAAGTTGATGACACTGAAGCACCTACCGCCCACGTTTTGCTGGACTCGCACTGGTTCCGAGTCCGGCGAAGATCTCCCTACCGTCGTTCTCCAGAAGGAGTGGGAACGCAGGCTGGGTGGCGGGCGGTTTTTGTGGGGCATCAACCAGTCGCTCGGCAGTAGCGCGCATATCGCCGCGCATCGCACGGGTTCGTTGCTGGCACTGTTTTCGCCGATGTCGGGCAAACCGCGTCCGGTCGAGCGCATGCGCGAAGACGTATTGCTGTGGAATGCGTGGGTGGATAGCAGCGGGCAGGTGCGGCAATTGCCGCCGCACGCGTTTATCGTCAGTCGCGCCACCCTGCCTTCGGGGCGGCGTCGTGAGCGCCACTACGCGCTGGTGTGTTCGTCACCCACCGATCTGAGCATTGGCAGCCGTTTGCGGATTTATCCCGAGCATTTGCGTAGCGTCAGCACGGGCAAACCGCTCGGTCCGGTGCAGGGCACGGTAGTGGTGGATTGCACGGCGCGTGCGGGCGAGTTGAGCGGGAAAAGTTATCCAATGGCCGTTTCCGTTGAGCTGGAGGCGCCGTATTTCGTGCGACTCGCGCAGCCGAGCCTGCTGAAGGCGCGTGATTTCGCGGAGATCAACAAGGCATCGCGCGACGGCGACTTCGAAGGCTTTATCGATCTGGTGCGTCGTTCGCGCAACCGGCCGAGCGCGGAGCGCATGCGCGGCTTCACGCGCGATCTCTTCGACATGCTTGCGCCGTCGGAACCGATGGTGGCGTTCGGCACTGTTTCGCACGGGCAGGTCAGTTACGTGTAGCCGTTGCGTTGTGAGTGAGCCGAATGTGCGCTGACGTTATGTCGCGCGGAATGAAAAAAGCCCCGTACTCGTAGAGTACGGGGCTTTTTATTTGCGCCGGATAAGTGGCGCTCGCATTCTCGTCGTCAATGGTGAGCTGCGCTCGTTGCGGTCGCGTCGGCCGCAGCGCAGCGCCGCGTCAACCGCGGGTATCGACCCAGTCTCGCGCCCAGCTAAACGAGTGCTGAAGCGCTTGTTGTTCGTCGCTGAAGTAATCGAGCGAATAAAACTGATACTGCGCAGCGGGATTCGCGCGGTCGGCGCGTTCGAGCAGCAGATTGGAAGAGAATGAGCCATCCGGCAAACGATGTGCGGACGGTTTGACGGCATAGCCGTTGTAATGGTGAATCGTCGAATTTTGCATTTTATTTATATGTGCGCACGCATGCGCGGCGATCGGAAAGCGCCGATGTCAGCCGGAGAATATGCGTGTGTATGCCTGCGACAGACGCAGAAATGTGTAGAAGTCAGAAAGACTGGGGGAGCAAGCAAGGCGATTGGCGCTTTACATCACACGCACCAACGATGGGAGTTTTAAAACTCCGCGAAGGATGTCGCTCCAGTCCAGTGTCGATATCGACACTGGACCCGTCAAACTTTTACAGCGAAACTTTACAGCGGCTTGATGTTAGCCGCTTGCATGCCCTTCGGGCCACGCTTGGTTTCGAAGCTGACTTTCTGGTTTTCAGCGAGCGATTTGAAACCGTCGCTCTTGATTTCGGAGAAGTGTGCGAACAGATCGTCACCGCCAGCATCCGGCGTAATGAAGCCAAAACCTTTGCTGTCGTTGAACCACTTAACGGTACCGGTATCCATGGAGAATCCTTGAGGTATAAAAATGAGAAATCGCTCCGTAGCGGAGCACGGAAAGTATCAAGGAGGGAGAGGACAACGAATACCGCTGAGGAGGCGGACAATTGATGAACAGCAATCTAACTTCTTGAACTTCAGGGCTCCACATTAACCGCGAGGTCGCCCGAGCGTCAAGAACTATCTTGTAACTACTTGAATCCTAAGCTAGACGGGCCTGTGCGGACCTCGCTCTGTCTCGGAAATGACGGAAGTCCGAGCTGTTCCGGAATCGCGCGGGGCGTTTTCGCTTCGCGCTGACCGGAAAATGTGTTCGCTCAGATGCCGGTGTGTCGGGCGGTCCAGATCAGGCGCAAGCCCAGTGCGCCGATGGCGGTAGCCGCGACGCGATCCACCCATTTCTTCGATTTCAGATAGAGATCTCGCGGCCGTTTGCTTGAAAAGCACAATGCAACGACCGTGTACCAACCCGCTTCGATCGCGAATACGGCGGGCGGCAACGCGAAGTAGCACCAGGTGGGCGGCGAGTGCGGCAACAGCGCCGCGAAGATGCTGCCGTACGCGATGGCGGTTTTCGGATTGCTTAGTTGCGTGCTCAGGCCGATCCAGAACGAGCGCAGCGGATTGCCGGGCGACCGCGCGTCGACTGACGCGAACGCAAGCGGGGCGGCCGCGCCGCGCCAGATTCTGGACGCGAGGTAGAGCAGATAAAAACCACCGGCGATTTTGAGTCCCGCGTAAAGCCAGCCGACCGTCGCGAGTAGCGTATAGAGGCCGAGCAACGCGACGGCGCTGAAGAACACCCCGCCGACACCCATCCCGAGCGCCGTGGCGAGGCCGTCGCGGCGCGACAGGCCGATCGCGTTGCGCGCGACGATCACGAAGCTGGGGCCGGGGCTCATTGCACCGATCAACAGGGCGGCAAGGATCGCGGCGATTGCGGCGGAAGCGGACATGATGGGTTTCCGGGAAGTCGTTTGCGCAGATTCTACGGCAAGACATTGTGAGGACGGATGAACCGGACGGATACCGGATTGTGAATGCCAATTCGCAATTCAGTTTTAACCCGTATTGAGTGCGTTAGCCGATATACAGCGAAAAATGGAGTGCTAGAATTAATTGCATAGGCAGAAGCGACCCGAGCGGGCTGGAATGCCAATTGGCATTCGAGTGATGCGAGTGGCGGATTAGCAGGGTTAAGCCGTATTTCGAGCGGAATTCTTTAGGTAGGGCGTTGTGTGGAATGCGAGATTCCGCGCAAGGTTTGCATGAGAAGAAAGTATATGCGTTCGAGTGGCGCCCGTCCCCGACAGTCATAAAGAGGTTTCGCGTTTTCCCAGCGGAGTCTTTACTTTTTCAGCGCGGGTTTATTCGGCGCGAGACCGGTACGTTATGAAAGAGCGAGAAGAACAACGGTTGTTCGACCTCGATGGGAATGCGCGCGAGCGTTTGGTCCTGTGGATTCGGCGTCGGATGGATGAGTATGGCATTACCGTCGATGCGCTCGCGGAAGCGCTGGATGCGGATGAGGCCGCTGCGCGGGCTGTCAGGTATCGCGATGCGTATGGGAATACGTGGGATGGGTTTGGCGAGAAGCCGGATTGGCTCGCGAGGGCGATTTATGCTGGGCAGGATATTGATCATTTTCGGTGTTGAAAATTGGGGTTTGGGTTTGGGTTTGGTTCGGGTTGGTTTGGTTGTCCCGGTTTCGCGCTGGTCTGCCTGGATCGTCCCTGTGCGGGACCGCACCTACTTTTCTTTGCTCGCGCAAAGAAAAGTAGGCAAAAGAATGCGCGTTTACACCGCCACTTCGTAGCGAGTGGCGTTTTTTCAGAACGGGTAGTGGACCGCGCGCGATTTGAGTTGCCGCACCGCTTAAGCTAGTGACAAGGTAGTCATTCGTTCCGGCTGTTCGCTTCGCGACAGCCGTTGGGCACAGCCCCGTCTTCATCTCTCGGCGCTCTTCGCGCGCTGCACTCCGTCGGTCACAAAACCCACTTTCCTGGCAAGCGCCGGCCAGTTCGCGTCCGCAAAATTCCAGGCAACTCGCACGCGAGCAAAGAAAAGTAGGTGCGGTCCCGCACAGGGACGATCCAGGCGGACCAGCGTGAAAACAGGCCACGCACGCCACCCCAAGAACAACCAAACCAGCAAAACCCCCCACCCACCACCCGCAAAAAAACCAAAAGGCCAAAACCAAAACCAAAACCAAAACCAAAACACCAAAACCAAAACACCAAAACCAAAAAACCAAAAAACCAAAACCAAAACCAAAAACGCAAAAGGGGCCCGCATACCACACGAGCCCCCAAATCCATCAACAACCAGCAGAAATCAGAAAAAACCAAAAACCAAACCCTATGCCATTTCCTCAAACATCAAAGAAAACAGTCTCCGCATCTCCCTGCATCCGGATATCAAACCGATAAACCGCATTCCCCGTCCCCAGCTCACGCTTCGCAATCAATGTCCCGCGCCGAGCTGCCGGCACCGAAGCCAACACCGCATCGCCTTCGTTCGCTGCCGCTTCGTCCTCGAAATAAATCCGCGTGAACGCATGCATCAACGTCCCGCGCATCATCACGTTCACGCTCACGTGCGGCGCTTCCTGCGGCGAACGGCGACCCGGCTTCACGGTCTCGACCACGAATCGCTGCTGCGGATCCGTACCCGTCCCAACCCGCGCAAAGCCACGGAACTTCCGTTCTGTCACGTCCGCGCGCGACGCCGGATAACGTCCCTCGCTGTCCACCTGCGTGAATTCGAGCACCGCGTCGCCCACCACCGCGCCGTCGGCATCGAAAACCTGACCCACGATCGTGATGTGCTCGCCCGCTGCTTCACGGTCCGCCAGCGCCGACGTGAACAGGCTCTTCAGATCGAAGTTGTATTGCTCGGGACACAGCCCATACGCGAAGTACGGCCCGACCGTTTGCGAAGGTGTCTGTTTCAATTGGCTCATGGCTTAACGCTCCATCGGGGTTTCGTTGGCGCCGCGCAGCACGATGTCGAACTCGTAAGCGAGCGCATAGGCTTCTTCGGTCCGGTCGAGCGAGAAGCGCGAAATCAGGCGCTCACGTGCCTGCTCCGGCGTGCCCTGGAAAATCGGGTCGTACGCGAGCAGCGGATCGCCGGGAAAATACATCTGCGTCACCAGACGCGAGCC
This sequence comes from Paraburkholderia sp., assembly GCF_028283785.1. Taxonomy (GTDB): domain Bacteria; phylum Pseudomonadota; class Gammaproteobacteria; order Burkholderiales; family Burkholderiaceae; genus Paraburkholderia. The sequence goes on from NZ_JAPWKB010000014.1 coordinate 305,136, forward strand.
GAAATATTCGCCAAACAACGAAAAATGGATGTGATTCGGACGCCATGCGTTCGGATGGTTGCCCCAAGGGTACGCACCCGGCTTGATCGTCAGAAAACGGTAACGGCCGTCGTTATCCGTGATGCAACGTCCCGCGCCGAGGAAGTTCGGATCGAGCGGCGCGTCGTGCTGGTCCGCCTTGTGAACATACCGGCCCGCTGCGTTCGCCTGCCAGATTTCAACCAGCGTATTGCGCACCGGACGGCCACCTTCGTCCAGAACCCGCCCGCCGACGATGATCCGCTCGCCCAGCGGCTCGCCGTTCCGGACGGCGTTACGCGTCAGATCGTTGTCGAGCGTGCCGAGATCTTCGGCGCCATAAACCGGCGCGTACTGGTCGCGCAGCTTTTCCTTCAGCGGAATCAACGGTTGCGTAATGCCGCGCTTCACCGACGAACGGTAGCCGGGCGCAATGTAGAGGGGATGCGACTCGAAATCGCGGGGGGAAAGGAAGTTGTCTTCCATGATGTCTCCTGCGGGGGGATTGTTTATTGGTTCAATCAGTACGTGGGACTTTATCCAATCCTGGAAGTTATGCAAAATGACGTTTTTTCGTATCTCGTATAACCTCCCGTTATGCAACGTAGTCTCGCGGACAGCCGCGTCAAATTTCGTCATCTCCAGTGTTTTCTGGCCGTCGCCCAGTTCGGCGGCGTGCAGAAGGCCGCCGAACGCCTCGCGATCACGCAGCCGGCGGTGTCGAAAACCGTCGCCGAACTCGAAGCGATCCTCGGCGTCCGGCTTTTCGAGCGCGGCCGGCACGGCGCGGTGCCGACCCGCGAAGGCCAGCTTTTCATGCCGCACGCGAGCGCCTGCGTCAGCGCGCTGCGGCAAGGCGTCGATCTGCTCGCGCGGGCGGAAGGCACCACCGCCGCCACGCTCGACTTCGGCATTCTGCCGACGGTCGCCGCCGCGCTCGTGCCGTCGGCGCTGCGGCTGTTCAGCGCGCAGTGGCCTCGCGTGATCGTGCGTCTCGCGACGGGCGCCAACACCGATCTCCTCGAAAAGCTGAAGGCCGGCACCATCGAATTCGCGGTCGGGCGTCTGGCCGATCCCGAACGGATGGTCGGTCTGAGCTTCGAGCAACTGTTCAGCGAGCCGCTGATCGCCGTGGTCCGCGCCGGACATCCGATCGCATCGAGCGCGGGCTTGCCGGTCGCACTGCTCGAGCAATATCCCGTGGTTCTGCCGCCGCCCGGCACGCTGATCCGCCAGTCCGCCGACAGTCTGCTCACCGCATGGGGCGTGCCACCGCTGTCGGCGTTTATCGAAGTGCTGTCGGTGTCGATGGGGCGCGCGCTGGCGCTCGAAAACGATGCCGTCTGGTTCGTGCCGCTCAGCGCGGTCGAATATGAACTGGCACATCGGATGCTGGTGCGTCTGCCGTTGCCGTTCGCCGGCACCGACGAACCGGTCGGGCTGATTCGCCGCTCGGACACCCAACCGTCGGCGGCGGGGCGCGCGCTGATCGAATCGATGCGGCATGTCGCACTGCAACGCATGACGACCGTCGGCGCGGTCGCGACCGCGCCGAAAGCGGGCAGCAACGCGAGCGTCAACGGCAGCGTCGGTGCAAGCGCCAATGCGAGCCCAGGCCGTCAGAACGGCACAACCGGCAGCACCACAGCCGTGACGACGGGCGCGACGACCGCCAGCACGACGCGGAGCCGACCCGCCAGCCGGACCCGCAGCAGCGCCGCGCCCGGCGACACGCCGAAGCGCCGTCGCAAAGCAGGATGAACCATATAGTACAGACCGGCAGTTGCGGGGAGCCCCGCACCCGGTGTACAAACACGGTGCGCGCGGGATTGCGGTCTTTAGCGCCCAGCCAAACACCGCGCACGATAGATCGCGCGCCGACCGATTGTCCAAGGAGATAGCGATGCCCAGCGACCTGCCTACCCCGAACGCCGCGCAGTGCGCCGTGGTGGACCCGGAGCACAACCCGCTCGGTACTGCCGGCCTCGAATTCGTCGAATTCGCCACCCGCGACCCGAAGGAACTCGGCGGCCGCTTCGCGCAACTGGGCTTCAAGCCGATCGCCCGCCACATCAGCAAGGACGTCACGCTGTACCGTCAGGGCGAGATGAACTTCCTGATCAACGCGGAGCCCGACTCGTTCGCCGCGCGCTACGCGGAGGAATATGGCGTCGGCATCTGTGCGATCGGGATTCGCGTCGACGATGCGCAGCATGCATTCGACCGCGCGATCGAACTCGGCGCGTGGGCGTTCGAAGGCGAGAAAACCGGTCGCGGCGAATTGCAGATTCCGGCCATTCAGGGCATCGGCGATTCGCATATCTATTTCGTCGATCGTTGGCGTGGGCGCGGCGGTCAACGCGGCGGCGTCGGCGATATCTCGATCTTCGACATCGACTTTCGCCCGATCCACATCGACACCGCGCACGCCGATCTGAGCCACGCAGGCACCGGCCTGGTCGCCGTCGATCATCTGACGCAAACCGTCGGCGCGGGGCGCATGCAGGAATGGGTCGATTTCTACAAAGACCTGCTGAATTTCCGCGAGATTCACGAGTTGCACGCGAACTGGCACGTCTCGGCGGAATCGCGCGTGATGGTGTCGCCGTGCGGCGCGATCCGGATTCCGCTCTACGAAGAAGGCACGCGGCGCACGAACCTGATGCACGACTATCTGCCGGAACGTCCGGGTGAAGGCGTGCAGCATATCGCGCTCGCCACGCACGATATCTTCGCGACGGTCGAGCAGTTGATGGCCAGCGGTATCGAACTGGTCGAGCCGCCGCCGCGTTACTACGCGCAGCTCGACACGCGTTTGCCGGGTCACGGCGTCGATGTCGAACGGCTTGCGCGCGGACGCATCCTGGTGGATGGCGAGATCGGCGAAGACGGTGTGCCGCAGCTGTTTTTCCAGACGTTTATCCGTCGCCAGCCGGGCGAGATTTTCTTCGAGATCGTGCAGCGCAAAGGCCATCACGGCTTCGGCGAAGGCAACCTGAGCGCACTCGCCCAGGCGCGTCAGTCGTAACGCTTCAACGCAGCGCTTCCGCGCTACCGGATTTTCCTTGCGACGAGCGGCGCCGACGATTCCGGCGCGGCATCGAGCACCGCTTGCGGCGACGGCGCGTGACCCGAGCCCGGCGTCGCGACCGCACTGGTCGCCATCCACAACACCTCGGCATCGTCGATGCTGGTCGAGACGGCCGCGTGGCCGGTCCGGCTGTCGAAATACAGACTGTCGCCGGCATTCAGATGCGTCGGCGCATACAGCTCCGAATACAGGCACACGCTGCCGCTGATCACATACAGAAACTCTTCCCCTTCGTGACGACCCCAGTCGTCGAAGGCGTCGAGCGTATGCGCCGAAATGCGGATGCGAAACGGCAGCATGGTCTTGTGCGCGAGATCGGTGGCGAGCAACTCCATCTGATAGCCGCGATACGCGTGGCGTTGTCCTTCGTCCTTGCGCGTCAACGCGCGACGTCCGCTCGCGCCGGGCTTCGGCGCCGAGCCGAACAGCTCGCCGATCTCGATCTTCAAACCCAGCACGATTTTTTGCAGCACGTCGAAAGTGGGCGACATCAGGCCGTTTTCGATTTTCGACAGCGTCGAGCGCGACACGCCGCACAGGCGGCTCGCGGTTTCGAGCGTCATGTCGTGTGCGACGCGCGCGGCGCGTACGCGACGGCCGAGATCCGTGGTCGAAGGTTCGACGGGTTTGGTGAGGGACGTGTCCATAGCGATGATGAAAAGCGTGGGCGGCGCAAACTGGTTTCGATCATAGCATCGACGCCCGCACGGTCATCCTGGCCGCTGTCGCGCGCATGCGGCACAGCATTACGCGTTATCGCGCGATGTCGCTAGCTTCGCAGAAATCGTTGGTTAGCCGAGCCCTTACCGATTGCTACGATCGCCCGCTCAGTCAACCTCGAACATTGAGACAACCTCGGTCGAAGAATAATGAAAACACTCAGATCGCAGTCTTCTTCATTGCGAACCGGCCTGCGCGTCGGCCAGCTCGGCGCGGCGATTGCCAGCGTGATTGCACTCGTGTCCTGCTCGGGCGAAGTATCGGTGGCGCCGCAAACGGCATCGACGCCGGTCGTCGCGAAGCGTCCGAACATTCTCTACATCATGGCCGACGATCTCGGCTACTCGGACATCCACGCGTTCGGCGGCGAGATCGACACGCCGAACCTCGATGCGCTGGTGCAATCGGGCCGCATCCTGACCAACCATCACACCGGCACCGTCTGCGCGATCACGCGCGCGATGCTGATTTCCGGCACCGATCACCACCTCGTCGGCGAAGGCACGATGGGCGCGCCGACCGACGAGCGCAAAGGCTTGCCGGGCTACGAAGGCTATCTGAACGATCGCGCGTTGTCCGTTGCGCAACTGCTGAAGGACGGCGGTTATCACACGTACATGGCGGGCAAGTGGCATATCGGTTCGGGCATCGTCGGCAGCGCGACCGGCAGCGGCCAGACGCCGGACCAATGGGGCTTCGAGCACAGCTACGCATTGCTCGGCGGTGCGGCGACCAATCACTTCGCGCACGAACTCGCGGGCTCGAAAAACTACGCGGAAGACGGTCAGTACGTGCAGCCCGGACAACCCGGTCAACCGGGCGGAACCGGCGGCAGCCCGGCCGTCTTTTACTCGACCGATTTCTATACCCAACGGCTGATCTCGTACATCGATTCGAACAAGGGCGACGGCAAGCCGTTCTTCGCGTACGCCGCGTTCACGTCGCCGCACTGGCCGTTGCAGGTGCCGGAACCGTATCTGCACGACTACGCGGGCAAATACGACGCCGGTTACGACGTGATCCGCGCGGCACGGATCGCGCGTCAGAAAGCGCTGGGCATCATTCCCGCCGACTTCAATCCGTATCCGGGCGCGACGGAAACGCTCAGTGCCTCGGCGGGGACCGCGAACAACGGCACGGTCAACGCGAAATACGTCAGCGCCGTGCATAGCGCCGCGCAAGGCTATACGGACTACGGCACGGGTTACGTGAACAAGTCGTGGGCGAGTCTGTCGGCCGACGAGAAAAAGGCGCAGGCGCGCTATATGGAGATCTACGCGGGCATGGTCGAGAATCTCGATCACAACATCGGTTTGCTGATCCAGCATCTGAAGGACATCGGCGAATACGACAACACCTTCATCATGTTCCAGTCGGATAACGGCGCGGAAGGCTGGCCGATCGATTCCGGCGCCGACCCGACCGCGACCGATACCGCCAACGCCGCCGACCCCGTCTACTCGACACTCGGCACCGACAACGGCCAGCAAAACGCGCGGCGTTTGCAATACGGTTTGCGCTGGGCCGAAGTCAGCGCGACGCCGTTCCGGCTGACCAAGGGTTATTCGGGCGAAGGTGGCGTATCGACACCGCTGATCGTGCATCTGCCGGGGCAGACCGCGCAGAAACCGACCTTGCGCGCGTTCACGCACGTCACCGACAACACCGCGACCTTCCTCGCCGTGGCCGGCATCGCGCCGCCGACGCAAGCCGCGCCCGCGTTGATCAGTTCGCTCACCGGCGTCGATCAGAACAAGGGCAAGGTGGTGTACGGCAACCGCTATGTGTATCCCATCACCGGTCAGTCGATGCTGCCGTTGCTGAACGATCAGGGCACCGACGTGCATACCGCGTCGTTCGGCGACGAAGCGTACGGCCGCGGTTATCTGCGCAGCGCGGACGGCAAGTGGAAAGCGCTGTGGACCGAACCGCCGCGCGGGCCGGTGGACGGTCACTGGCAGCTTTACGACATGACGTCGGATCGCGGCGAAACCACCGACGTCGCCACACAGAATCCGTCGATCGTCGATGGACTCGTGCAGCAGTGGAACGCGTATATGACCGGCGTCGGTGGCGTCGAACCGCTGCGTCCGCGCGGCTATTACTGAGCGGATGGCGGTCGTGAGTCTTACTGTCAAAACTGTCGCCGGATACGGCGTGGTGTTCGCGGCGGTGTTCGGGATTGCGATGGCGGCGTCGGCGGCGTGGTCCGGCGCGCCACGCGGATTCGACGACGCGAACGGGTCGCGGCCGCTCGCGCCGCTCGGCTCGGAACACGCGTGCGAGCGCTATTCCGGCTTGCCGGCCGGATGGCGTGACGATCCGAAGGCGGGCATGGTGCATCTGCATGGCGGCGCCTTCGTGTTCGGCAGCCGGCGCGGCTACGAAGACGAACGTCCGGCGGGCGACGGCAAAACGACCGTCGGCGGATTCTGGATCGATCAGACCGACGTGACGAATGCGCAATTCGCGGCATTCGTTCACGCAACCGGTTACGTCACCGAGGCGGAAAAGCAGCACGGCGCCGCCGTTTTTCATACCCCGACGCGCGACGAAATGAACGCCCGCGATCTCGCGTGGTGGACGTGGGTGAAAGACGCGGCGTGGAATCGGCCGGGCGGACCGGGCAGCCGTATCGACGGACGGATGAACCAGCCGGTCACGCTCGTGACGCAAACCGACGCGCTCGCGTACGCGCGCTGGCTCGGCCGCGATCTGCCGACCGAAGCCGAATGGGAATACGCGGGCAAGGGCGGCCGTGACGACGCGGATCTCGATGTCGCGCCGCACGATGCGCACGGCAAGCCGACCGCGAATTACTGGCAGGGCGTGTTTCCCGTGCTGAATACGGATGAGGACGGTCACGCGGGATTGTCGCCGGTCGGATGCTACGAGGCGAACGGATTCCGGCTGTACGACATGATCGGCAACGCGTGGGAATGGACCAAAGATCCGTACACCGGCGCGCATCAGTCGCACACCAACGGCGACACGGCGGCCGTCGCACCGGCTTCGCGCCGGCACGACACGCCGATGGTGATCAAGGGCGGCTCGTTCCTCTGTTCGCGCGACTATTGCGTGCGGTATCGCGCGTCGTCGCGGGAGCAGCAGGAAGCGGATCTGCCCGCGTCGCATATCGGTTTCCGGACGATCTCGCGAGACGCAGGATGAGGCGGCTTCCGGTGGTGTTGACAGGACTCGCGCTCGGCGGCGCGCTGGCGGTTGCATTGCAGGCCGGCGTAAGCGCCGCGAGTGCCGTGCCGGTCGTGAAGGTCGGCGTGACGCGCGGCACGCATGCGGAGATTCTGGACGAAGTGCAGCGCGTGGCGGCGACACGCGGGATGCGGATCGACGTCGTCAGGTTCGACGACAGCACGCGGATCGACGCCGCGCTGGCCGCGCACCAGATCGACGCGGCGAGTTTCGAGGACGAACCCGCGTTCGATGCCGCGCGCACGCAGCACGGTTATCCATTGTCGAATGTCGCCACGACGATCACGTTGCCGATGGCGCTGTATTCGCGCAAGCTGACGACGCTCGCGCAGATCCAGCCGGGCGCGACCGTGGCGATTCCAGCCGATCCCGAAGGCATGGCGCGCGCGTTGATCCTGCTGCAAAACTACACGCTGCTGACGTTCGACGATCGAGCCGGTTTGCATGCGAAGCTGCGCGACGTGACCAGCAACCGGCTGCATCTGAACTTGCGTGCGTTGCCGCGCGAGCGCCTGTACGCGTCGTTGAACACCGTGACGTTCGCGGTGATCGATAGCGTGACGGCGGAGCAGGCGGGCCTCTTTCCGGCGCGCGACAGCATCGGTATCGAGGACGCGCGCTCGCCGTTTGCGAGCGTGCTGACCGTGCGCGACAGCGACCGCGCGCAAGCGTGGGTCGCGCAACTCGTCGCCGCCTATCACTCGGACGATGTCGCGCGCTTTATCCTGACGCGCTATCAGGATTCGGTGCGTCGGCCGTGGTGAATCGTGACGGTTGCCGGATCGTGCGACGGGGCGGTTGCGTCGCGCGTCAAGCGTATTTCGATCGACGCCGCGACTCAAATACAACACCTCGTCCGCCGATGCGCGACGCGTCGAAGCCCGCTGAACGGTGTCTGAACCCGCACCGTTGCGAACGTCCGGCACGATCCGGCGCATCGCGTCAAATCCTTACCAAATTACTGAGCGTTTTACCCAGAATCCCGTGGATGAACCGCACGACCGTTCGCATAGAATCGCCTCCAGATCGTCACATAAATCGACGCAAACCGGAGGAGACAACATGATGAAATTACGAGGGTTCGCCGTGGCCGCAGCCACGCTGTTCAGCGTCGGCGCGCACGCGCAGAGCGCGGGCGATCTGGTCGCGAACGTGGGCTGGTTTCACGTCGCGCCGCAGGATTCGAGCAAGCCGCTGACCGTCAACGCGCTCGGCTCGACCGTCACGGCGGCAGGCAGCGGCGCGAGCGTCGAGAGTTCGGACACGTTCGGCCTGACGCTGACGTACTTCATCACCGATCACTTCGCCACCGAAGCCGTGCTAGGCGTACCGCCCAAGATGCATCTGGACGGCACCGGCACGCTGTCGTCGCTGGGTGAAATCGGCTCGGCTTACGAGTGGAGCCCGACGCTGCTGTTCAAGTACTACTTCAACGATCCGCAAAGCCATTTCCGGCCGTACGTCGGCGCGGGTGGTTCCTATGTCTGGTATAGCGGCGTGAAACTGAGTTCGGCGATGTCGAGCGGCAGCTTCCTGTATTCGAGCACGTACGGCACGGCGCTCGAAGGCACGACGACGGCGAAGCTGAGCAGCTCGTTCGCGCCGGTGATCAACGCCGGTTTCGCGTGGAATTTCGACAAGCACTGGTCGGCGAACGTGTCGCTGTCGTATATGTGGCTGTCGACGCGCGCCACGCTGACCACGCATTCGGCGGTGGCTGGCACGGTGACCAGCAGCACCAAGCTGAAGGTCAATCCGATCGTGTCGTTCGTCTCGGTCGGATACCGGTTCTGACGACGTGTCCGTGACGCGGCCGCGCGACTGCGTCGTGCCGCGTCGCCGGATTGTCGGTCACGCGATGCTTCAGCGTGTCAAACCGGCAGGGCACGACAGCACGTGTTGCGGTGCGAGTGTCGTGCCGGGCTGGCCGTCGGTGGCGGGCGTGCCTTGGGGCGGCGTCACGATCAGCCTGACGCTGTTTTCACCCGCATTCGCCAGCACGTAACGATCGACGCTGCCCTGCGGCTGCCAGTACGCGCGATACACGCTGCCGTCCTTGAAAACATGCAAGGTGCCGTGAGCGGTTGCGCCGCCCGCGATGAAATCGACCGGTTCGCCGTCACGCAGCCTGAACGCGGTTGGCGCGCCTGAACCGGTCGAGGCGCCCGCAGCGCCCGAATTCCCTCCCGACGCCGCATCGCCCGATGCAGCCGACCTCCCCACCAGCATTCCGCACGCCGCTTCTCCTGGCGTCGCCCGGACTGGCGTCGGCGCCACTGCCGTGACCGTTGCCGTGGCGGCAATCATCATCGCCGTGAACAGCGGCGACAGCATCTTCGTTTTTGCCATAACGCGCCTCGTTGCAAAGCTGGACGATGGCCAGCCTACGAGAAGCGTGCGCGCACCGCAAGCGGGTCCGCGTCCGGGATCAGGTCTGAATTTCGCTACTGCAATGCAGGTCGATGCCCGCGGCCGTCAGCACAGCCGGATTCCGGGCCGGCATTCCCTCTACCGGAGCCGAATCCATGACCCGCACGCCTTTTATGTTCCGTACCGTCACTGTCGCGCTTGCCGCTGCCATCGCGCTGTTACCCGCCGTCAGCCGCGCCGACGACACGCCCGCGCCATGTGCCGCGCTCAAGCGGATCGTTGCGGCCGCGCCGCACGGTCTGGGCGCGTTGACGCCCGACGACGGCAAGGGCGTCGCCGAGCCTTATGGCGACGACGCGAAGTGCAGCGCGTCGCGAGGCGCGTATCAATGCATGTGGACGCCGCACCAGGAGGCGGGCTCGAACGCGGACGCGTTGCAGGCCGTGGCGGCCGATATCGCGTCCTGTCTGCCGGAAGCGACCCACGATCAGAACTCGCCGGGACGGCAGCACTTTTACGTCGGCACGCGCAGTCAGCGCACCGACATCACAGCAACGCCCGCAGGCGCGCACAAACTGAAGCTGGTCGTGACCGGAAAGTGACGCGCCAGCGCGGGCTCAGGCGCTGCGCGTGCGCGCAGCCCAGTTGATGCGTCCGCGTGCTGCATCGGCGGTGGCGGCGAGGCGGTCGGCGAGCTGTGCGACGGCGCCGTCCAGTTGAGCCCACGATTGGGTCGACGGTTGCGCGATCAGGTCGGCGGACGCAACGGCGTCGGCCGGGAGCGCGCTCGACACCGGTGAAGCGGTCACAGTGGCCGCAGCGACGTTACGCTCGCCGCGCCCGTTATAGCGCGACAGCAGCGCATCCAGCCGCCCGACGATCGACGCGACGTGCGCGGCGCTCACCCGCGTCTGCGTGTCGATGGCGTTTATCTCGTCGATCGCGTCCGTTTCAGTGCCGCTCCGGTGCGTCAGCGTTCGTGCCCAATGGATGCAGCACAGCAACGACCCGGTGGCGAGTTCCAGCGACGGATTCCACACGAACACGCGCTGTGTCTGGAGCGGCCGCAGCGCGATCCGCAAATCGTGCCAGCTCCGGTCGAGCGTGCGCGTCGCGGCGCCGGTCGCGCGGCCCGCATCCGACAACGTGACGACCTCGCGCAACGCGGCCAGTACGGCGGCCAGCCGCGCGTCGATATGGCGCGTCGCGGCAAGCGGCATCATCAGCATCGCGACCGCGAACGATACGCCGCAACCGATCAGCACTTCCTCGATCCGCAACTCGACCAGCGGTCCGATCGCGAAACCGAGTTCGCCGTACACCAGCCCGACCAGCACCGTGATGAAAAACACGCCCAGCGCATACGCGCTCAGAATGAAATACGCCCAGCCGAACACGCAGACGATCATCGCGATCACCAGCAGCACCGGTGCGTCATGCAGCGTCGACGCAAGCACCACGCTGACCAGCGCGCCCGCCAGTGTTCCGGCGACGCGCTGCGCGCCGCGATAGATCGTGTCGGCGCGCGACCGGGTGCCGAGAAACACTACGAAGGTGGTAATCACCGCCCAGAACCAGCGCTCGGGCGACAGCGAATGACCGAGCAGCATCGCCAGCAACGCGGCCGTGGTGGCGCGGGTCGCGGGAAGCCAGGTCAGCTTCGTGCGCAGACCGGCGAGCCGCTCGCGCAACGGTGCCGGATGCGCGGACGCGCCCGACCCGTGCGACGCGCCGTCGTGGCGCGCTGCCGCCGCGAGCCGGGCGATCGCATGGCGCACGGCCGCCGCGCCCGCATCCGTCGCCGAAGCGCCCGACGCGTACGCATATTGACCGGCGGTCACTTCGAGTTCGACCAGCCGTTCGCGCAGCGCGTCGGCGTGATTCGGCGCGAGCAGCGCAAGCCGTTCCTCGAGCGCGAGCGCGGCTTCGTTCAGGCTCGACAGATTGGCTCGCATCGACGCCGACGTCGTGGTCGACAGCGGGCTGACGTGACGGGGCGTTTGCAGCAGGCGTTGCGCGCGCAACGTCACCGTGTGGATCGCAAGACGCATCGTCGCGGCGGCGCGCATCGGCACGACCAGACGTCCAATCAGCGCAATCGCCGCAGGCGCGGCCAGCGACAGCGCAAGACTTTCGGCCAGCAGCGGGATCGACGGATGCAGATACAGACCGAGATAGAACATCACCACGCCGAGCATCGCGCTGCCGAGCGCGCGCGGACCGCACGCCTGGCACACCATGCCGATGAACATCACGATCAGGAAACCGGCGTCGCCCGCGAGCGGAATGCGGCCGAGCAGCGTGGCGACTGCGAAATTCGCCATCGCGCACACGTAGAGCAGAAAGAGGGAGGTGAACCAGTCGGCGCGGCGGGCGTCGCGGATAAACAGCGGCGCGACCATCGCGAACAGCACGCCGGGTGCAGCGACGATCAGCGGCTGATGCGAGCCGACGGCCCAGCCGATACTGACGACGCCGGTCAGCAGGCACGCGAGCGCGGCGCGCAACGCAGTGTGTAGCCGGACGAGTCCGGGGTCGGCAACCAGCAGGCGGCCGGTGACGCGCGAAAACGCGGCAGCAATCATGGTGTTGAGTTCCAGGCGGTGTGTCGCGCGGCTTTTGGCCGGGAGCGGCACGACGGGCGTCGTCCAGACGACCCGCATATCCTTCGTCACGCCGCCCGTCGCTGCGAACCGGGATCACCGGCATACAACGTCGAACGGCCACGGGAAAAGCTCACCCGCGCCGTTCCGGAGCGCGCGAAGGGTGATCGCGCGAAACAGGCGGCTGCGGGTTTTCCCGGATGATACGTGGTCAAAAATGGGCGTGTCTATCTTCAGTGGAACCCGGCGCCGCGCCGACCCGCATTTGCCGCTGGAATGCGGCGAATTTGCGACAGATTCGCCGCGTCGCGCTCGCGGCGGGACGCGCTCATTGCGCGTCGTGAAAAATCACGCCGAGCGTGGTCCGATGCCCGGCGCGCACGCGGCTCACGCCATGCCGCAGATTGACGCGATACACGCCGCGCGTGCCTTGCACCGGCCGGTGATGCACGGCGAACACCACCGCGTCGCCCTGGCGCAACGGTACGACTTCCGCGCGCGACTGCATCCGCGGACGTTGTTCGGTCAGCACGAAGCCGCCGCCGTCGAAGTCGCGTTGCGGCTCCGACAGCAGAATCGCCACTTGCAGCGGAAAAACGTGCTCGCCGTATAAATCCTGATGCAGACAGTTGTAATCGCCGGCTGCGTATTGAAGCATCAGCGGCGTCGGGCGCGTCTGACCGGCCGCGTGACAGCGGCGGATAAACGCGTCGTGCCGCGCCGGAAAACGGGTGTCGATCGACATCGACTCGTTCCAGCGATTCGCGACCGGCGCCAGATGCGGATATAGCGCCGTCCGCAATTCGCCGGGCAACGGCGGCAACGGATACGCGAAGTACTGGTATTCGCCGCGCCCGAAACCGTGGCGCGCCATCACCACGCGGCTGCGAAACAGCGCGTCACGCGGATACAGCGCGGCGCATGCGTCGCATTCGTCGGCGCTCAGCAGCGCGGGCAGCGTCGCCCATCCGTCGGCGTCGAGTTGCGCGGCGACGCGCGGCCAGTCGATTGCGTCGATGCGTGCGGTCAACGGCGACGGCAAAGCGGCCGCGTCGGCGGGGACATTCCATTCGTTCAGCGCGTGCGACATCGCAAGCTCCTTCGCCTTCCGGCGTCGATTCGATGCAGCCAGTCTAGTGACGGCTCGCCGCGCGCGCACTCCGTCTCTTGCGCTGCAATTCGGGTTTCCGCCGATCCTTCGGCGCAGCGTCTTAAGCAAAACCAAACGCATGCTTTTGGAATGCCAACTTCGCGAATCCGCGCGGGCGGTTCATAGTAGGTCCCAATCAAAGCAATCAATCGGAGACCTTTCATGACCGGAGTTCCGCCGCGTCTGGACGACTGGCTCAACAAGGAAGCCGTGGCCGAGGACGACATCACGGCTTTTCCGCTGACGGCGCTCGCCGCAACGTTCGACCGTGAAGAAGCCGCCGCGACGCGGCATCTCGTGCCGCCGCTGTGGCACTGGCTGTATTTTTTGCCGGTTTCGCCGCTTGCCGAAACCGGCGAGGACGGCCATCCGGCGCGCGGCGGATTCCTGCCGCCGGTGCCGTTGCCGCGCCGGATGTGGGCGGGCGGACGGCTGACTTTTCATGCGCCGCTGAAAGTGGGCGAGCGTGCGACGCGCACGTCCACCATCGTCAATATCGACGATAAAACCGGCCGCTCGGGCCGCCTCGTGTTCGTCACCGTGCAGCACACCATCGAAGCCGACGGCGAACTGAAGATCGACGAAGAGCACGACATCGTCTATCGCGACGCGCCGCAACCGGGCGCAACCGACACGTCGAAACCCGCGCGTGCGCCCGACCGCGAAACCTGGTCGCGCCGCATCGACGCCGACGCGGTGATGCTGTTCCGCTATTCCGCGCTGACCTTCAACAGTCACCGGATTCACTACGATTTTCCGTACGTGACGCAAGTGGAAGGTTATCCCGGCCTGATCGTTCATGGACCGTTGATCGCCACGTTGCTGCTCGACCTCGTGCGTCGCGAGCAACCGGACGCCAGCGTCCAGAGTTTCGCGTTTCGCGCGCAGCGCCCGACCTTCGCGGGACAGCCGTTCACCGTCTGCGGCACGCCGTCCGCAGACGGCAAGACGATCGAGCTGTGGGCCAAAGATCACGAAGGCTATCTGACGATGCGCGCCACCGCCACACTGGCCTGAGGCTCCGCTTCGTCACTGCATCGTGCTGCGCGCGGTTCGCCGTTCGCGAAACCGGGACCGAACCGGTACGCGCTTACGCTTGCCTAAAGCACGCCCAAAGCACGCCCATTCACCGTCACAACCTTCATTCACGCTCATGCAAACCACGCAACAGGAATCGTTCCAGGACATTCGCGAAGCGGTTCGCGATCTGTGCCAGCAATTCTCCGGCGAATACTTTCGCAAGATCGACGAGGCGCGCGGCTATCCCGAAGCGTTCGTCGATGCGCTGACGCAGGCGGGTTGGCTCGCCGCGTTGATCCCGCAGGAATACGGCGGCTCGGGGCTCGGGCTGACGGAGGCCTCGGTGATCATGGAGGAGATCAATCGCGCGGGCGGCAATTCGGGCGCGTGTCACGGCCAGATGTACAACATGGGCACGCTGCTGCGTCACGGTTCCGACGCGCAGAAAAACCGCTATCTGCCGAAGATCGCCAGCGGCGAGTTGCGTTTGCAGTCGATGGGCGTGACCGAGCCGAGCACCGGCACCGACACCACCAAGATCAAGACCACCGCGCAGCGTCGCGGCGACCGTTACGTGATCAACGGGCAAAAAGTCTGGATTTCGCGGATCCAGCATTCCGATCTGATGATCCTGCTCGCGCGCACGACGCCGTTGTCGGACGTGAAGAAGAAGTCCGAAGGCATGTCGATTTTTATCGTCGATCTGCGCGACGCGATCGGTCACGGCATGACCGTGCAGCCGATCCTCAACATGGTCAATCACGAGACCAACGAACTGTTCTTCGACAACCTCGAAATTCCCGCTGAAAACCTGATCGGCGAGGAAGGTCAGGGCTTCAGATACATTCTCGACGGCCTGAACGCGGAACGCACGCTGATTGCCGCCGAGTGCATCGGCGACGGCTACTGGTTTATCGACAAGGTGAGCGCCTACGCGAAAGAGCGGATCGTGTTCGGCCGTCCGATCGGGCAGAACCAGGGCGTGCAGTTTCCGATTGCGCGCGCGTTCGTCAATGTCGAAGCCGCGAGCCTGATGCGCTTCGAAGCCGCGCGTCGTTTCGATGCGCACGAGCCGTGCGGCGCGCAGGCGAACATGGCGAAACTGCTCGCCGCCGACGCGTCGTGGGAGGCCGCCAACGCGTGTCTGCAGTTCCACGGCGGCTTCGGTTTCGCGTGCGAATACGACGTCGAACGCAAGTTCCGCGAGACGCGTCTGTACCAGGTTGCGCCGATCTCGACGAACCTGATCCTGTCGTACGTGGCCGAGCATATTCTCGGTTTGCCGCGTTCGTTCTGACCGGCCGGAGACACGGATGAAACCGCTCGAAGGCATCAAGGTCGTCACGCTCGAACATGCGATCGCCGCGCCGTTCTGCACGCGTCAGCTGGCCGATCTGGGCGCGCGCGTAATCAAGATCGAACGGCCGGGCACCGGCGATTTCGCGCGTGGCTACGATGAACGTGTACACGGTCTGTCGTCGCATTTCGTGTGGACCAACCGTTCGAAGGAAAGCCTCGCGCTCGATCTGAAACAGCCCGCCGCGATGGAAATTCTCGACGCGCTAGTCGCCGATGCCGACGTGCTGGTCCAGAACCTCGCACCCGGCGCCGCCGACCGGCTCGGCCTCGGTTACGAGCAGTTGAGCGCGCGTTATCCGAAGCTGATCGTCTGCGATATCTCCGGCTATGGAGCGGACGGACCGTATCGCGACAGGAAGGCCTACGACCTGCTGATTCAAAGCGAATCGGGATTTCTGTCGGTAACGGGCTCGCCGGAACAGCCCGCGAAGGCCGGTTGCTCGATCGCCGATATTGCCGCGGGCATGTACGCGTATTCGAACATTCTCAGCGCGCTGTTGCAGCGCGGCCGCACCGGACGCGGCTGCCGGATCGATGTGTCGATGCTCGAAAGCATGGTCGAGTGGATGGGCTATCCGATGTACTACGCGATCGACGGCCAGAGTCCGCCCGCGTTGTCCGGCGCCGCGCACGCGACGATCTATCCGTATGGTCCGTTTCCCGCAGGCGACGGCAAGACCGTGATGCTCGGTTTGCAGAACGAGCGCGAATGGAAGCTGTTTTGCGATCAGGTATTGCTGCAACCCGAACTCGCTGCCGATCCGCGCTTCATGACGAATTCGAAACGCACAGCGGCGCGCGACGCGCTACGCGCGGTGATCGTCGATGCGTTTTCGGGCTTGAGCGCCGCGCAGGTCGGCGAGCGGCTCGATGCGGCCGGTATCGCCAACGCGCAGATGAATACGTTGCACGACGTGTGGTCGCATCCGCAACTGAAGGCGCGCGAACGCTGGCGCGAAGTGGCGACACCAGCGGGGAATGTGCCGGCGCTGTTGCCGCCCGGCGTGCCGTCGAATGCGGACGCGCGGATGGACGCCGTGCCCGCGCTCGGCCAGCACACCGACGCGATCTTGCAGGAACTCGGCTACGACCGCGTGCGCATCGACGCGCTGCGCGCGGACGGCACGATCTGAGACCCGCCCACTTTCACCGGAATCCAGACTGACATGAACGATCAGGCCTCTTTCGACGATCATCCCGGCCGCGTGCTCGCGACCTTTGCCGCGCAACTCGATTTCGACGCGATTCCCGCCGACGTCGTCGAGCGCACGGTGAATCTGTATGTGGACTGGATCGGCTCGGCGCTCGCGGGCAAAGGCGCGCGCCCGGTCGAAACGATTGCGGCGTTCGCGCGGCAAGCGGGCGGCGCGTTCGGTGCCGGTGGGCCGTCCGAAGTGTTGATCGACCGCACGCGCACGACGCCGTATTTCGCGGCGATGGTGAACGGCGCAGCGTCGCATTTCGCCGAGCAGGACGACGTGCACAACGGCTCGGTGTTTCATCCGGCGACCGTGGTGTTTCCGGTCGCGCTCGCGTTGGCGCAGGCGAAACGTCTGTCCGGCCGCGACCTGATCGTGGCGGCCGTGGCCGGTTACGAGGTTGGGATCCGGATCGGCGAATTTCTCGGGCGCTCGCACTACAAGGTTTTCCATACGACCGGCACGGCGGGCACCGTCGCGGCGGCGGCCACGGCAGGGCGTCTGTTGGGGCTGAGCCCGTCGCAGATGCTCGACGCGTTCGGCTCGGCCGGCACGCAGGCGAGCGGTCTATGGGAGTTTCTGCGCGACGCCGCCGATTCGAAGCAACTGCACACCGCGATGGCCGCCGCGAACGGGCTGATGGCCGCGCAACTCGCCGCCGACGGTTTCAAAGGCGCGACACGGATTCTCGACGGTGACAAGGGCATGGCCGCCGGCATGTCGAGCGATGCCGATCCCACGCGTCTCACCGACCGGCTCGGCACGCGCTGGGCGACCGCCGAAACCTCGTTCAAGTATCACGCCGCGTGCCGCCACACGCATCCGGCCGCCGACGCGTTGCTCGCCGTGATCCGGCAATACGCGCTCGCACCGGAGCAGATCGCGAGCGTCACCGCGCATGTCCATCAGGGCGCGCTCGACGTGCTCGGCGCGGTGGTCGTGCCGCGCACCGTGCATCAGGCGAAGTTCAATATGGGGACCGTGCTGGGGCTTGTCGCGCATCACGGTTACGCGGGCGTCACCGAGTTCGAGCAGAATTTTTCAGCGGACGCGATTGCCGCGTTTCGCGACACCGTGCGAATGGCGTTCGACGACGAAGTGGACCGCGCCTATCCGGCGCGCTGGATCGGCAAGGTAACGGTGACGACGCACGACGGCCGCACGTTGACCGGACGCGTCGATGAGCCGAAGGGCGATCCCGGCAACACGCTGTCGCGCGACGAACTGGCGGCCAAGCTGCGGCGGCTGGCGGCGTTTTCAGGCGCGGCATCGGACGATGAAGCGTCGCACATACTGGATCGCGCGTGGCATGTCGTGTCGCAGGAAACGGTGGGCGACGTGTTCGCCGTTGCAAGCCGTGAAGCCGGTGGCGGTTCGGCGCAACGTGCTGAAAAAGCCGCGCGGGCGGCGGCATGAGTACGCGCGTGAATGTCCGGGTGCCGCGCTCGTATCTGTTCGTGCCGGGCAATCGTCCCGAGCGGTTCGGGAAGGCGTTTGCAGCCGGTGCCGACGCGGTGATTCTCGATCTCGAAGACGCCGTGCAACCCGATGACAAACCGTCCGCGCGTCGAATCGTGGCCGAGGCGCTGGCGACGCTGACCGCTTCGGCCCCGGTCGCCGACGATGCGCCGGAGCGGGCGCAGCCGCGGGTACTGGTGCGGATCAACGGGTCGGACACGCCGTGGTTCGCCGACGATCTCGCGGCGTTGTCCTCGCAGGTTGGGTTGAGCGGCATCGTGTTGCCGAAAGCGGAAACACGCGAGCAGATCGACGCGGTGCTGGCGTCGGCGCATGACGGATTGTCGGTGTTGCCGATCGTGGAGACCGCGCGAGGAGTCGCACAGCTTGGGGCGTTATGCGGTGCGCCGCGAGTGAGCCGGATCGTATTTGGGACGCTCGATTTTCAGGTCGATCTCGGCATTGACGGCGATGGAGTCGAGTTGCATTTTTTCCGTTCGCAGATCGTGCTGGCGTCGCGGCTGGCGGGGATCGGTGCACCGGTCGATGGTGTGAGCACGACGCTTGACGATCCCGCCGCGATCGAAGCCGACGCGCGGTGCGGGCGACGGTTTGGGTTTGGGGGCAAGCTTTGCATTCATCCGAGGCAGGTTGATGCGGTGCATCGGGCTTATGCGTGGAGTGATAGTGAGAGGGAATGGGCTGGGAGGGTGTTGGCGGCGGTTGAGGGTAGCCGCGGCGCGGCTGTGGCTCTGGATGGGAGGATGGTGGATTTGCCGGTGATTTTGAAGGCCAGGACGGTGATGGAAGGGATTTAGAGGTTTGGTTTTGGTTTTGATTTTGGTTTTGGTTTGGTTGCTCCTGGCGTGGCGTGCGCGTCCTGTTTTCACGCCGGTTTGCCTGGATCGTCCCTGTGCGGGACCGCACCTACTTTTCTTTGCTCGCGCAAAGAAAAGTAGGCAAAAGAAAGCGCGTTTACACCGCCACTTTGTAGCGAGTGGCGTCCTTCCAGAACGGGTAGTGGACCGCGCACGATTTGAGTTGTCGCACCGCTTAACCTGGTGACAAATGGTATGGACGCCTCCCCCTCGCGAGGGCTGCTGACCGAATGGTCGGGGCGCGACCAGGAAGGTGGGTTCTCGCAACCGACGGCCTCAGATGTGCCAGAGTGGAAGTTGGGCAACGTACCACTTGAGGAAGGAGAACCCAAATGAAGCTTACTCCGGTTGGTGTCGATATTGCGAAGCAGGTGTTCCAGGTCCACTGGGTTGATCCGCAAACAGGCGAGGTCGTCAGTTGGCAGATCCGACGCGCCACGTTTCTGTCGCACTTTGCAAATCGCGCGCCGTGCCTGATCGGCATGGAAGCGTGTGGCGGTTCCCAGCACTGGGCGCGTCATCTGGAGCAGATGGGTCATCAGGTGAAGTTGATGCCGGGCCAGGCGGTCAAGGCGTTTGTGAGCGGTAACAAGAGCGACGTGGCTGATGCACGGGCAATCTGGACCGCGGTACAGCAGTCGGGCGTGAGGTCCGTGACGGTCAAGACTGAATCGCAGCAGGCCGTGCTGGCATTGCACCGGATGCGCCAGCAACTGATCAGGTTTCGCACGATGCAGATCAATGGATTGCGTGGGCTGCTGACGGAATACGGTGAAGTGATGGCGGTAGGCCGCGCCGCGCTGAACCGGGCGATGGCTGATGTGCTGGCGCGCCTGGAGGCGCGTTTGCCCACGATGCTGGTGGACACGCTGCGTGAGCAGTGGCAGCGGCTTGACGTTCTCGATGAGCAGATTGCGCGAATCGAACGCCGGCTCTCGGACTGGATGAAGGAAGAGCGTGCCTGCCGGCAGATCGCCGACATTCCCGGCGTCGGGCTGCTGACAGCGACCGCTGCTGTGGCGACGATGGGCGACCCCAAAGCGTTTCATTCAGGACGTGAGTTTGCGGCCTGGCTGGGTCTGGTGCCCAGACAGACCGGCACCGGTGGCAGGATCAGACTGCATGGGATCAGCAAACGCGGTGATGTGTATCTGCGCACACTGCTGATCCACGGTGCACGATCGGTGCTCGCGCGCGCGAAAGAGCCAGGCCCGTGGCTCGAGCAGTTGGGCCGGCGGCGCCCGCATAACGTGGTAATCGTTGCGTTGGCCAACAAGATGGCCCGAACGATTTGGGCGCTGCTGGCGCACGGGCGTACGTACGAGAAAGGCTATGTGAGTACGCGAGCGGCGTAAGCGCTGCAATGACTGAATAAACCGGTTTTGCAGGAGATGGGATGTCAAAGGTTGCGCAAGGTAATTGAGTGTGATGGCACACAGGTCAGACCGGGACTCACCAAACCTGAACTGCCTTGCGGGCTAACAGCCCGTGTGTCAAGTGAGGCGTGAGCCAGCGGATTCCATCGAGGCCAGCGGGTTCGACCTGCAACAAGGCCGGATATAAAGCCGCAACCTTCCTGTCTACCAACACACACGAAAACCCTTGGCAAACGGGAGGCGTCCATATAAAGGCAGTCATTAGTTCCGGCTGTTCGCTCCGCGACAGCCGACGGGCACAGTCCCGTCTTTATCTCTTGGCGCCATTTCATGCGCTGCACTCCGTTCGTCACAACACCCGTTTTCCTGGCATGCGCCGGGCGGTTCTCGCGCGCAAAATTCCTGGCAACCAGGAACGTCGAAACCTTCGTGAAGTTGGGCGAATGCCGTGGCGCAAACCGGGCTTCGATCCGGACGCTAGAGCGGTCGTTAAGGCGGGCGAATCGTGTGGCGTGAACGGCCTTTGAGCCGACGCCGGAACTCTCGAAAAAACGGGCGAATGGCGTGGCGAAAACCGGGCTTCGATCCGGGCGCCGGAACCGTCGAAGCGGCGGGCGAATGACGTGGCGCAAATGGGTTTTTGAAGTGGGCTACCGCCGCGAAGCGGGCGGGATGTGCGGGCGCGGACCACCACGTCAGGCGGCGCGGCAACTCCAAACGTGCGCGGTCCACTACCCGTTAGTCAGTAGACGCCACTCGCTACGAAGCGGCGGTGTAAACGCGCTTTCTTTTGCCTACTTTTCTTTGCGCGAGCAAAGAAAAGTAGGTGCGGTCCCGCACAGGGACGATCCAGGTAAACCGACGTGAAACCGGGACAACCAAACCGGGACAACCGACCCGACCAGCGCGAAAACAGGCCCCACGCACCAGCCTAAGAACACCCCAACCCCAATTAAAAACCAAAAACGTTTCCGATAAGAAAACACCCCACTCCACCGTCCCCCAAAAAAATAAAACCCGAAAACCAAACCAAAACCCAAAGCCAAACCCCAAGATTTGCCGCCAAAAACCCCCCGGTGTATAGTCGAAACCCTCACCAAGTTTCGTATCGGAAATTAAAAGGACCCGTTTATGAACGCCTCGACCATCCTCGCCGATCTCGGCATCGCCGACACCTCCCAAACCGGTGATATCGCGGTTCATTCGCCGGTCACTGGCGAACTGATCGGCCGCGTGACAAGCAGCACGGCGGCGGATGTCGAAGCGGCGCTGGCCAGCGCGAAACGCGCGTTCGAACACTGGCGCAACGTTCCCGCCCCGCGTCGCGGCGAACTGGTCCGCCTGCTCGGCAACAAGCTGCGCGACAAAAAGCAGGCGCTCGGCAGCCTCGTCACGCTGGAAACCGGCAAGATCCTCCAGGAAGGCCTGGGCGAGGTGCAGGAAATGATCGACATCTGCGACTTCGCGGTCGGCCTGTCGCGTCAACTGTACGGCCTCACCATCGCGTCCGAACGGCCCGGTCACCGGATGGCGGAAAACTGGCACCCGCTCGGCACCTGCGTCGTGATCTCCGCATTCAATTTCCCGGTGGCGGTGTGGTCTTGGAACGCGGCGCTGGCACTGGTCTGCGGCAATGCGGTGATCTGGAAACCGTCGGAGAAAACGCCGCTGACGGCACTTGCGGTCAACCGCCTGATGCAAGACGTACTCGCCGAATTCGGCGACGCGCCCGCTGGCCTCACTGCATTAATCAACGGCGGCCTCGACGTCGGCGCGCAACTGGTCGCGGACCCGCGCGCGTCGCTGGTCAGCGCAACCGGCAGCACGGAAATGGGTCGCACGGTCGGGGTCGAAGTGGCGAAACGCTTCGGCCGCTCGTTGCTCGAACTCGGCGGCAACAACGCGGGCATCGTCACCCAAACGGCCGATCACCCGCTGGCGTTGCGCGGCATCCTGTTCTCGGCGGTCGGCACGGCAGGGCAACGGTGCACGTCGCTGCGCCGCCTGTTCGTCCACGAGAGCGTGTACGACCAGACCGTCGATCGTCTGAAGCAGCTGTACAGCAAGGTGCCGATCGGCAATCCGCTGGAAAAGGGCACGCTGATGGGCCCGCTGATCGACCGTCAGTCGTACCAGCGGATGCAGGAAGCGCTGCAACAGGCGGCAAGCGAAGGCGGCAAGGTGTCCGGCGGCGAGCGCGTCGAGGTCAAGGGTTACGAGGGCGGCTACTATGTGCGTCCGGCGCTGGTCGAAATGCCGTCGCAAACGGCCGTCGTGCTGAAGGAAACCTTCGCGCCGATCCTGTACGTGCTGCGCTATTCGAACTTCGACGAAGCCGTCGCGGCGAACAACGCATCGGCGCACGGATTGTCGTCGTGCGTATTCACGACCGATCTGCGCGAAGCCGAGCGTTTCCTGTCGGCGGCGGGCAGCGATTGCGGAATCGCGAACGTCAATATCGGACCGAGCGGCGCGGAAATCGGCGGTGCGTTCGGCGGTGAAAAAGAAACCGGCGGCGGCCGCGAATCCGGCTCGGATGCGTGGAAAGCCTACATGCGTCGCGCGACCAACACGGTCAACTACTCGTCCGCGTTGCCGCTCGCGCAGGGGATCGACTTCAACCTCGACTGATACGGCAACGCGTCAAGCGTCCGCTAACGGAGAACGTAGGAGACGAATGTGAGTTCGAGCGTCGTGGTGATGGGCGGTGGGGTCGTGGGCAGTTCGATCGCGTATTTTTTGCGGGCGTCCGACCCGACGGTGAACGTCACCGTCATCGAGCGCGATCCGACGTATGCACGGGCGTCGTCGGCGCTGTCGGCGGCATCGATCCGCCAGCAGTTCTCCACGCCGTTGTCGATCCAGATGTCCTTGTACGGCATCGAATTTCTCCGCAGCATCGGCGAGCGTCTCGCCATCGACGGCGAGCAGCCGCAGATCGATCTGCACGAGGGCGGCTATCTGTTCCTCGCCACGCCGTCGGGCGAGCCGATCCTGCGCGCGAATCACGCGCTGCAACGCAGTCTGGGCGCGGATATTCATCTGCTCGACACGCGCGGCTTGCAGGCCCGTTTTCCGTGGCTACAAACGGACGATCTGGTCGCGGGCGCATACGGCGCGACCGGCGAGGGCTGGTTCGACGGCTACGGTCTCGTGCAGGCGCTGCGAAAAAAAGCGCGGGCGCTGGGCGCGCACTATGTCAACGACGAAGTGACCGGCCTGACGCGCGACGGCGCACGCATCACGCATGTGGAAACCCGGAACGGCGAGCGTTATGCGTGCGACTTCGCGGTGAATGCCGCGGGCGCGTGGTCCCGAAAGCTGGCGGATCTCGCGCAGATCGACTTGCCGGTATTCGCGCGTCGCCGCAGCATTTTCAACGTGACGTCGCCGGCGCGGTTGACCGGTTGCCCGCTACTGGTCGATCCGACCGGCGTGTATTTCCGTCCTGAAGGCGCGGGTTATATCTGCGGGACATCGCCGTCCGAAGAGAACGACCCGAACGACTTGCCGCTCGACGAAGTGGACCACGCCATTTTCGACGACGTGATCTGGCCGGCTTTGGCGCATCGCGTTCCGGGTTTCGAAGCATTGCGCGTGCAGCGAAGCTGGTCCGGCTATTACGAATACAACGTGTTCGATCACAACGCGATAATCGGCTGTCATCCGAGCGTGAATAACCTGATTTTCGCCAATGGCTTTAGCGGCCACGGACTGCAACAAGGACCGGCAACCGGACGCGGCGTGAGCGAACTGATATTGCACGACCGTTATACGACGCTGGATTTATCGTCGTTGAGTTTCGATCGCGTGATTGCCAATACGCCTATCGTCGAAAGAAACGTCGTTTAAAACGCGTCGTAGAAAAAGCGCTTAAACCGGCCAACCACACACAATACAAAACGAGGACAAACCCAAAAGCATCTTCGGTTATCATCACCGCGACCTTACTGCATTGAAAAGAACATGAAGATGCCGCGCAAGAGGGTAATCGTTCTGACCGTGTTACTGCTCGCGTTGGCCGCCGCGCTGACCCAGGCAATCTTCCATCCATTCGGCCGCAAGCAGGCTCCGCAAGCCGAAGGCGAGATCCAGCTGGACATTCACCATCCGGACGCTGTCATCGACAGCGAAGCGCTGTCGCGACTGCCGCGCGATCTGCTCAAAGTCCCGCTACTGCACGATGTGCTGACCCAAGACTTCGTCGACTACTACGAATCCAATCCCACGCGTCTGTCCGCAGAAGGCGCATTGCGTCGTCTCGCATTCGAGCATCAACTGGATTTTCGTGACGAACTGCTGCGTCGCGTATTCGACGAACCTGCACACGTGCTCTTGTGGCGCTCGCCGGACGGCCGCCTCGGCTATTGGGTGATGTCGATCCGACGCAATGGCCTCGCCAAACTCCTGCAGGCGTTCGCCAGCGTCGCCACGAGCGATGCGCAACTGAGCCAGGTCGCGAAGCTGTCGAACGACGTGCCGGTCTATGCGTTGAAGCTGGCGGTCGGCCACACGTTGCTGTTCGCGTCGAAGGACGACCGGCTCGTCGTGCTGTCCGCGCCGGGCGTGCTGCTCGACGCGAAGGGCGGCGTGCTGTCGGATCGCGGCGATGCGGTCGCCACGTTGCTGACGTCGGGCAACGACGACGCCGCGCGCGCCTACGGGTTGCAGGCATCGGGCGATGCGCCGAACGGGCATCGGTTGATCGTGTCGGCGAACTATCTGTCGTTTGGCTACCAGACGTTCTTCCCCGGCATCGAAGCGTTGCGCTTCGACTTTAACGGCACGAACGGCACCGGTACGAACGGCACCGGCGCGAACTGGCAAACGGCCGCGCTGATCGACCCGGCCAGGCTGCCGCAACAATGGAACAGCGCTGCGCTGTGGCGAGCGTTGCCGGCGAACCCGGCCGCGTGCGCGAGTCTCCCGGCCGACTGGAACGCCGCGACGGCCTTGCTGGGCAAGATCGATACAGCCGACGCCGCGCCCGACGCGAAAGCCGCATTGACCGCCGCGTTGAGCGGGCCCGCCGCCGTTTGCTGGTACGCGAAATCCACGCTGGTCGCACCCGTGTTTATCGCCAGTGTGAAAAATGCGGACGCGGCGTCGATGACCGCGTTGAAAGCCACGCTCGGCAAAACCTTCGGCGACGTGATCGGTGCATACGAAGCGCGCGCCGCGCAACGCGGCGACGCCAACGGAACGAGCGGTTCCAGCAGCACCGCCGACGCATACCGCCGTCTCCCCGTCACCACCACCGACCGCAGCGCCGACGTCACGCTATGGCAGCGCCCGGTCAGCGCGCGCGCCGGCACCGCGCTCGCGAGCAAGGCGTCGTTCGCGTCGCAACTGTCGGCGGATCGTTACTTTCCGGTGACGCTCGCGCTGGCTCACGGCTATCTGATTTTTTCTCCCGATGCACGACTCGTCGACGACACGCTGGCCGTGCTCGACAAACGCTATCCCGCACTCGCCGATACCCTCGCGCCGCAGCGCTTGTCGCGCACGGTGTTGACGTTGACGCCCGCGTCGGCGGCGGCACTCGTCGAACGCGAAGCTGCCGCCGCGTTGCCCGCCGATCAGGAAGCGATCTTCCGTAACGCCGCACGCACGCATCTGAATCCGAAGTTGCGCGCGCTTGCCCACTATCCGTCGCTGTCGCTGAGCTTGCCGGCGTCGTTGCCGGGATCGACCGCATGGGTGCCGGTTGACTGGCAGTTCGAACGATCCAGCGCTAATCCGGCAACGGACGCCGACCCGACCGTGGCCACGCCCGACGCACCCGGCGTGCAAAACCCACAAGGCGGCCAGCCCACGCAGGCGACGCAAGGCGACTGACGATGCACGCACTCCGACGTCGCCGCGCCGCGCTGAAAACCGTGGCCGCCGCCATCGGCATGGTGGCGGCGTATGTGGCCGCGCCCGTGCCGCTCGCACACGCGTTGTCCGGCAACGCGCCCGCGCCCGATCCCGACGCGTTGTCGCCGCAACAGACCGCCGCGTTTCGCGCGTGGTTCGTGCGTATCGTCGATCAGCAATTGCGACGCGGACCGACGCCGCGCTGGACCCAGCGCGATTGCGCCGGTCTCGTGCGCTTCGCCGCCAACGAGGCGCTGAAGCCGCACGACGCGCGCTGGTTGCGCGCGAACGGGATGTCAGGCGCGGCCGACGCGAGCCGCCTGCCGCCCGAGCTGCAACTGTCGGCAGCGCAGCGCACGCTGACGAATCGCTGGACGCAGCTCGACGGCAGCATCGGCGCTTACGCGTCGGCGATCGCGCTGGTTCAGCGCAACAGCCGTTTCGTATCGAAAGACGTGAACCAGGCGTTGCCTGGCGACCTGCTGTTCTTCGACCAGGGCGACGATCAGCATCTGATGATCTGGCTCGACCGCTACATCGCCTACCACACCGGCACCGTCACGCCGACCGATACCGGTCTGCGCGCCGTCGCCGTTTCCGAGTTGATGCAATGGAAAGATTCCCGCTGGCAGCCGCTCGACGGCAATCCGAACTTCGTCGGCGTTTTCCGACTCGACTTTCTGACGCCATGACGCGCATTCGTCTTCATCTTCATCTGTCGAACCCGCGTCCGGTTCCTGCCGCTGTCCGCGTCCGCGCGATGCTGGCGGCGTGGCTCGTGACGATGCTCGTCGCGCTGCCGTTCGCCGCTGCGCCGACCTGCGCCCAAGCCGCGCAAGCCGCACAAGCCGCGCAGCCTGCATCCGGTGGCGGCTCCGACCAGAAAGCCGAACAGTCCGACGACGACAACATCGCCGCGAATCCGACCTTGCAAGCGACGCCGCCAAGCGGTTTCGACACGCAGAAGATCAACGGCCAGCCGTTCTTCCTGTTGTCGGATGCGAGCTTCGGCGCGGATCAGGTGGCGCAGGTGCGGCTCGAAGCGCCGGGCCGCGAATTTCGCAGCGAACTCGAAGGCTACGGCGGCGCGGATATCGTCGTGTATCGGGTGCCGAAACCGCTCGAATTCCTGAAGGCGCAGAAGAACCTGCATCGTCTGACCATCGCGCCGAACTATCAGGGCGAAGGGCTGGCGAACACGCTCGCGTATCTGTGGGACCGGTGGTTCACCGACGCGCGCCGCGCATGGCAACGCGTGCTGTCCTACGCGACCCGCAGCAACGCCACCGACGCGCAACCGCAACTTAAGCTCGGCGATCAGACCGGCAAGCCGACCCGTTTCGCTCCGGCCGCGCAATTCGCGCCGCTCAAGGGCTACGACCTGGTCGCGCGATTCCGCTATCCGATCTGGGACGCCAAAACGATCCAGCCGCCGGCGGGCGTGAAGCTCGAAGGGAGCAGCAGCAACTTTATCGAGCCGGCGTCGGGCAACGTGATGATTCCGGTCGGCAAACTGCCGCCGGGTCTGTATCTGGTCGAAGCGATGATCGGCAATTACCGCGCGCATACGCTGCTGTTCGTGTCGGACACGGTGGCGGTGGTGAAGGCGTCGTCGAGCGGACTGCTGGTGTGGACCGCGCGACGCGACAACGGCAAGCCGGTGCCGCGTACCAGCGTGAGCTGGACCGATGGCGTCGGCGTATTGCAAAGCGGCGCGACCGGCGACGACGGCGCGCTGTCGCTCGCGCATGTGAGCCCGGAGCGCAGCTATGTGCTGGGCGTCGATCCGGCCGGCGGCGTGTTCGTCTCCGAAAACTTCTACTACGACAGCGAGATCTACAACACGAAGCTCTACGCCGTGACCGACCGGCCGATGTATCGCCCCGGCGATCCGGTGCATGTGAAGTTCATCGGACGCACGTTCCAGAGCGCGACGCAGTCGTCCGCGCCGCAAGACGCCGATATCCGGCTCGACGTGATCGATCCGAACGGCGCGCCGGTGGCCAGCCGCACCGTCCATTTCACCGCCGACGCGGGCGGCGACACCGCGTTCACGTTGCCGTCGGCGGCCACGGCGGGCGGCTATACGCTGCGCTTCGACTATCGCGGCGATCTGTACGGCAGCGCGTTTCGCGTCGCCGAATACGTGAAGCCGCACTTCGATATCGACCTGTCGATGGACAAGGCCGACTACGCGACGGGCGAACCGCTGAAGGGCAAGATCCAGTTGCGCTATCCGGACGGCAAGCCGGTGCGCGACAGCACCGTCTCCGTGACCTTGCGCGCGCAAAAAGTCACGATGGTCGAAGGCGAACTGAAATACGCGGGCCTGTTTCCGGTCAAGCTCGAACAGCAGGAACTGAAAACGGACAGCGACGGCAACGCGTCGTTGAGCTTGCCCGCCGCGCAGGAACCGAGCCGTTACGCGCTCACGCTGTTCGCGCAGGACGGCGCGGCGTATCGCGTACGCGTGACGCGCGAAGTGCTGATCGCGCGTGGTGTGACGCCGTACCGGTTGAGCAGCGCGAAGTCGTTCACGCAGCCGAAAGACGCGGTCGAATTCGCGCTTGAGCCGCTCGGCGCGACGGATGCGAAAACGGCTGCCGGCGCACACGCGCCGACGAAGTGGGAATGGGTGCGGCTCGAATCGCGAACGAAGCGCGACGGCGTCGTGAAAGCCGCGGCGCCCGGTCTGGCAACCCGCTTTTCGGTGCCCTTCGACGAACCGGGTTCGTACACGGTTTCGGTCAAGGACGACGCGGGCAACCTGCTGGCCGCGACGAGTCACTGGGTGGCGGGCGACGGCGTGAAAGCGGTGCCGGGCAGCCTCGAGATCGTATTCGACCGCGACCGTTACCGCGCGGGCGATACCGCCGAAGCGCTGATCACGTTTCCGCAACCCGTCGACGATGCATTGCTGACGCTGGAGCGCGATAACGTCGAGCGACGCGCGTTGCTGTCGTCCGGCGGCGACTGGTTGAGCCTGCAACGCGTCGCGCCGTCGCAATGGAAGGCGCGCATCAAGGTCGGGCCCGCGTTCGCGCCGAACATGACGTTCTCCGTGCTGTACGTGCATGCGGGCGAATACGTGTTCCAGAACGCGGGGATCGTCGTCGAACAGCCGAGCCTCGCGCTCGATGTCAAAAGCGACAAGGCGGTCTATGCGCCGGGCGACACCGTCACGCTCGATCTCACCAGTGCGCTGAACGGCAAGCCGCAGGCGGCGAACCTGACGGTCAGCGTGGTCGATGAAATGGTGTACGTGTTGCAGCCGGAGATTGCGCCGAATATCGTCGATTTCTTCTATCACCCGCGTCGTAATAACGTGCGCACGTCGTCGAGCCTGTCGTTCATTACTTACGACCTCGCGATGTCCGCGTTGCGCGGCGCGCCGGGCGGCCCGCAGCGCGCGAACTACAACGAGCGCGGCGTGAAGGTGCTGGAACGGCCGCGTCGCGACGATCAGGACACGGCCGCGTGGCAGGCGAACCTGAAGACCGACGCGAACGGTCACGCCACGATGAGCTTCAGGATGCCCGATTCGCTGGCGCGCTGGCGCATCACGGTGCGTGCGGCGTCGGCCGACGGCATGGTCGGGCAGCGTACCGCTTACGTGCGTTCGGACAAACCGCTGTACCTGAAGTGGAGCGGCCCGAGTCATTTCCGCGCGGACGATCAACCCGCGCTCGACATGATCGCGTTCAACCAGACCGATGCGGATATCGATGCCGACTGGATCGTCGATGGCGGTGGTTTGAGCGTGAACAGAAAGGTCACGCTCAAGCGCGGCGCGAACTATCTGCGCGTGCCGTCCGCCGCGCTGAAAAGCGGCGTGGTGAACGCGTCGCTGCGGCGCGCGGGGCAGGACGTGGACCGCTTGCAAACCACGTTGACGCTCGACGCAAGCGGCTGGCTCGATCTGCATCAAACCACGATCGCACTCGACGCCGCCAGCAAGCCGCTCAATCTCGCGCCCGATGCGCAGAACGTCGGCGTGCGTTTCGTCAGCGGCGCGACTGGCGCGTTTTCGCGGGTCGCCGACGACCTGATCGCCTATCCGTACGGATGCGCGGAGCAGACGTCGAGCCGTCTGATTCCGCTGGCGCTGGCGCACGATGCGCTCGGCCGCGGCGATGCCGCGAGCGCGTCCGGCGCGTCCGGCGCATCAGGCACGTCCGGCACGGCAGGCGGCTCCGATGCGCCGCAGCCGCTGGACACGTTGTTGCGCAACGAACGCCAGCGGCTCGCGATGCTGGCGGGCGTCAACGGCACGTTCGGCTGGTGGGGCGACACGACGGGCGGCAGCGCGTTGATGACGGCCTATGCGTACTACGCGGACTGGCTCGCCAGTCGCAGCCTCGGCATCACATTGCCGCCGTCGAACTGGCAACACGCGCTCGATGTGTATCGCGATGCAAGCGCAAAGGAACCGCTGCTGGATCGTGCGCTTGCGTTGTGGCTGATGCAGCAGATGGGCTTGCCGGTCGCGACGCCGGTGTCGGGGGTCGCCGACCAGTTGATGCAGGCCAATGCCGCGCTTGTAGATCCCAAAGCTGCTCCGAAAGCCGATCCCGCTACCTTCGCCGCGACCGACAGCATCGTCCTCGCGCAAGCCGATTCGCCGCGCGGCACGCGGCTCGCGCTGGTGCTGACCGCGTACCTCGCGCGCGGCGTCAACGCGAGCGTACCGGACGGTTTCGATGCGGCCGCGACGGCGGCGCGAACCGCGCTTGCCGCCGATCCCGCGCCGCTTGCGCAGAGTCTGCTGTCGATGACAGGCGGCGAAGGCATCGATGCAGCCGCGTTGCTGGCCCGAAGCAGCACGGACTATCCGACGATCGATCGTGCGCTGACCTTGTTGTGGTTGCGCAAGGCATTGGGCGGCGACATGGGCGCTGCGGCGTCGTCGAACGGCTTGCCGTCGTTGCAGGGCGCGGGCTGGCAGCGCAGCGTCACACCGACCGGCTCGCCGGTCTGGTCGTGGCATGGCGCAGCCCAACCGGCCACGCTCGATATCGGCGCGGCGCGGCCCGATGTCAGCGCGCTGGTGAGCTTCCGCAGTCGCGCCGCGCAGGCGTCGCGCCTGCCGGTGACGATCGAGCGCCGCTGGTACAAGCTGGTGCCGGTTGCGCCCGTCGTGTCCGGCGATACGGGCAAGGACAAGGCCGCGAAGGACAACCCGCCGGGACGCGCGACGTTTTCGGCGAAGCTCGTGAAAGCCGGCGACGCGCTCGACAGCAATGCGCTGTACGTCGACGAAGTCACGCTGAAACCGCGTGCGGGCAGTGCGTTCCACTACGGTTTGCTCGATGTGCCGCTGCCGCCTGGCGGCGAAGTCGAAGCCACGGTATGGGGCGTCAGCATCGACGGTTTGCCGGGGCAGGGCGAGGGCGGCAGCGGGCCGCAACCGTTCCAGCGTCGCGCGACCTATGAGATGGGCGAGATGTCGTATCACCAGCCGGTGCCGTTGCTGGATCGTCCGGTGACGTTGCGTCAGCTGGTGCGCTTCGCGTTGCCGGGTGCGTTCGCGATGCCGCCTGCGCGCTATTTCCGCATGTATCAGCCGGACGCGAAGGCGTTCGAAGGCGGCAAGAGCGACCGGCTGACGACGTTGCGGATCGAGTAGGCGAGACCAGACGATGCGCGCGATCCTGTCGATGCTTTCGATGCTGCGGGCGATGATCGAACCGCGACCGCGACCGCGTGCGGTGAGCGCGTGGCGGGCGTCGTTCGTGTTGTGCGTCGCGGCGGCGTGCGCAGGCGCGGTCGCCGCGCAGACACGAGGCGGTGAAGACGGTGCGGCAGGCGCGGCGGCGGTGTCGTCGTCGTTGCGTTTTGCGTGGCTGCGCGATGGCGACGCGCAACTCTGGCAGTTCGACAACCGTTCGGCCGATACCGCGTCAACGTCAGCGGCTTCGCACATCGCGCCGCAAGCGTTGCCGCCCGGTTTGCAGACGCCGCTCGGCAGCGTGTGGAAACTGTTCGTCTACGGCTATCTGGTGGATCGCGGTATCGCGTCGGCGGATTACGTGTGCAACGGCGGCGATCCGGAAGAGGTGTATTGCTGCATGACCGGCGGCCGGGTCGATCGCGAGCACGCGCTGGTCCAGTCGTGCGGTCGCTACTTCGAACCGGCCCGTCTGCAACTCGATCCGTCCGGATGGCGCGATTACTGGCGCGCCGCACACGCGCCCGCATGGTTGCAGGATTTGCACGGACTGACGGCCGAGCGTCGCGTGCCGGTCGCGAGTCTGCTTGCCGCATTGCACGCGATGCCGCCGCGCGCGCGGATCGCCGCGTCGGGCACGCTGGTTTCGGTGCTGACGATCGGACGCGGCGAGGGCACGTTGCCGTGGTACGGCAGCCTGTTGCGCGCGAAGACGTGGACGATGCCCGATCCATCGAAGCCGGGCGCGTCGATCGGCGGCGCAGCGGGCTGGCTCGCCGACGGCACGCCGGTCTGGCTCGGCGGACCGGGCGGCAGTGCGCGCGTGCTCGCGGCAGCGGCACCGCACGTCGCGCCGCTGATCGCGCAGATCGATGTGCCGGACGACGACGCGTGCGTGCTGGTCGATTTCTTCGCGCGATATCCGGTGCGGGCGGTGTCGGCGGTATCGGCAGTATCGGGCGGCAATGGGCAAGCGACGTCGAAAGATGTCGTCGGCGGACCGCTGGACGGCGTGTTCAGTGTGGGCTTCGTCAACGGCAATGCGTTGCGGATCGAGAGTCGCGGCGAGTTGATGCTCGGACGCGTCGACGGTGCGCCGCGTGTGACGGGCCGATTCGGTATCAACGATTACGTCGCGCGGGTGGTCGAGCGCGAAGGCGACGCGCGTGAGCCGGAAGCGGCAAAGGCGCTGGCGGTCGCGGCGCGCAGCTATCTGGTTCAGCATGGCCGGCGGGATCACGGTTGCTGGCGGATCGACGACAGCAGCGCGACGCAGCGCGTGTTGCCGCGCGCCGCCGATGCCGCCGCACGTCGCGCCGCCGATCAGACCGACGCGCTGGTGCTGACCGGCGTGCCGGTTCAGTATCACCACGACAAGGCGTCGGCGGGGCAGATGAGCTGGCTGGCCGCGAAGTCGCTGGCGCAGGACGGCATGCGCTTCGACGCGATCCTCGCCAGAACCTGGCCGCAAGCCACGTTGACTTCGTTCGACAGTCCGTTGTCGGGCGACTGCGAGCCGGTTGCCGGCGCGCGTGACTGGCTGCGTCGAAACGCGGCGCAGTGGACGCGGCGGCTGGACGGCGTCGCAGGGTACGAAGCGCCGGATTTGCCGGCAGTGTGTGCCGTTCGCGAAGGCCGTCCGTACGCGGACGCGCAACGCAACCGGTTGTACGTCTATCGTCTTCAGACGGAAGAAGACCGCATCGCGCTGGCGCACGAGTATGTGCACCTCGCGTTTCAGCATCATCCGCGCGGCGTCGACGAAGCGTTCGTCGAGCGCACGGCGCGGACCTTGGTGCGCACGGAGAATCCGATCCAATGACACGTCTTTTTGATTCGAACGATGACGGACTGCGCATGAACGGCGCGAGCCCGTCTGCGACACCGACTTCGATATGCGGTTTGCGTCGGGGCATGCGTGGGCCGTCGAGCCGGGTTTCGACGATGGCGATTCTTATCCGGTCGGGCGCGCGGTATCTGGCCGGATGCGTGTGGCTGGTGTTGGGATGCGCCGGTGCGGCGCAACCGGCGAGCGCAGCCGATATCGATTTCGATGCGCCGTTGAACGGCTGGCGCAATACGACGGGCGACAGCGCGCAGTACACGCAGGACGTTCACTATCCGGCGGTAGCGGTCTCGACACCCGATGGGCAATCGAAGTTCGCGTTGATTACCGGGCATATCCGCAATGCGCCGAAAAAGGCGGGGACGTCGGTGGGCACGTTGATCGTCAACGGGACGCCGTTACCGCAGCGTATCGACGAAGACGGCGATTTCTCGCGACCTTATGCGTTTGCGGGCGGCAGCAATAGTGTGGAATTGCGGGCGCCGGGCGGCGCGCAAAAGCGCATCCAGTTTTACGACGGCAACAGCGGCAAGACCCAGCCGCGCTTGCGGATCGTGCTCGCGTGGGACACGGACGGAACCGATCTGGATTTGCACGTAGTGTCGCCGGATGGCGTGCATACGTTCTATGCGGATCGGGTTGCGCCGAATGGCGGCGCGCTCGATGTGGACGTGACGACGGGATACGGGCCGGAGATTTATTCGTCGGCTTCGCCGTTGAAGGGGGCTTATCTGGTTTATGTGAATTATTACGGGAGTGGTGGGGGCGGTGGCGATATGACGGTCGCGCAGATTTCGATCATCACGGATGAAAATACGCCGAGTGAAAAGACGGAGATGGTGAGGGTTCCGATGCGGAAGGCTGGGGAGTTGACGTTGGTTAAGAGGTTTGTTTTGCCTTAGGGGTTTGGGTTGGGTTGGTTGTTCCTGGGTTGGCGTGCGTGGCCTGTTTTCACGGTGGTTTGCTCGGTTGGCCCGGTTTGGTTGTCCCGTTTTCACGCTGGTTTGCCTGGATCGTCCCTGTGCGGGACCGCACCTACTTTTCTTTGCTCGCGCAAAGAAAAGTAGGCAAAAGAAAGCGCGTTTACCCCGCCGCTTCGTAGCGAGTGGCGGCTATCAATTATCGGGTAGTGGACCGCGCACGTTTGGAGTGGTCGGTCGGTTTGGCGTGGTGGTCCGCGCCCGCACATCCCGCCCGCTTCGCGGCGGTAGCCCACTTCAAAAACCCATTTGCGCCACGTCATTTGCCCGCTTTTTCGACGGTTCCGGCTTCGGATCGAAGCCCGGTTTGCGCCACGGCATTCGCCCAACTTCACGAAGGTTTCGACGTTCCTGGTTGCCAGGAATTTTGCGCGCGAGAACCGCCCGGCGCATGCCAGGAAAGTGGGTGTTGTGACCGACGGAGTTCGGCGCACGAATGACGCCGAGAGATAAAGACGGGGCTGTGCCCGTCGGCTGTCGCGGAGCGAACAGCCGGAACGAATGACTGCCTTGTCACTAGCTTAAGCGGCGCGGCAACTCAAATCGTGCGCGGACCACTACCCGATAATGAATAAACGCCACTCGCTACGGAGTGGCGGTGTAAACGCGCTTTCTTTTGCCTACTTTTCTTTGCGCGAGCAAAGAAAAGTAGGTGCGGTCCCGCACAGGGACGATCCAGGCATACCGACGTGAAACCGGGACAACCGAGGCAACCCAACCCAACCCAACCGCAAAAAAACACCCCAGCCGTCAGGCCAACAAAACCACCCCTAAAACCACCCCTTAAAAACCCCCAAAACCCTCCCCCCCGCCTGCACCCAAACATGCGAAGCAACAAACCAAGCCGCCCCCCACGCCGCCGCGACGACAATCAAATCGCAATGCCCGCTATTCCACAACCGTAACGAATGCCGCCCATAAATCCACGGCACACCAAGCGGATTCGGCCAGTCCGCGAGCAGATGCATCACACCGCCACAGGCAAACCCAAACACCACCGGCGCCACGCCACCCCACACGCCACCGGCACCTTGCCGCTCGCCAAGCAGATGAAACGACACCGCGAGCATCGCCAGCCAACCGATGCCCCAATGCGTCAACGTCCGATGCGTAATCCACAACCGACGCGAGCGCGACCACCACGCGACCTCCAGCCAGTCAGGCGCGGTCGCGCCCGCTACGCCAGCGATAAAACTGCCGATCGCCCAGATATACCCAGCGCCCGATGCGCCGCTTCGCGTGACGATCGCGGCTGCGATCAAACCGGCCGCCCAGCCGGTCGCGTGATGTGCTTTGTTGGAAGCCATGCAAAGACGCGCGTGTCGCGCATCGAAAATAAAGGGCGGGAATGTTCTCAGAACGGCGGGGAAATTGACAGCGTCAGCGAACCCGCTAACAAAAGAAATATCGTTGTTACGTTCGTGCGAGTTTCAGCTCTCTCGCAAGTGCTGAAACTCGCAACTACCGGTGCTAGCGCGGACGGCCTGACGTCACACCGCGCATCGCGCGATGTCGAAACGCATTTCCGGTTCCGGTGGATCGTCCGGGGCATCTGCGGGACGCATGACCTTGATGATCGAGCCGATTTGCGACGGCATCAACGTGACGAAGTACGAAGTATTCGAACTGGAGCCGACGGCTAGCTCGGTGGTCGCGCCGGCCATCGTCCGGTTGACGCGCGAGAGCCGTCCTTCGAGACAGTTGGCGACATACGATGCGCTGCGTTGCGACGACACATACATCAACGGCTTCGACGCGTCGCGCGCGGTAGGACCGCCCGACGAACCGCACGCGGCGAACAGCACAGTGGGAACCAGCAGAAGAAGTCTTTTCATGAGATGGATCGTCGGCGTCCCCGGTCATCAGCAGTGAGCACGACATAAGCGGGAACTTGGGGCGCGGGCGGAGCTATCGCTCCGCGACGAAACCGCGCTTCGCTTGCAGTTCGCTGATGATCGGCCATCAATAGGCTTGCAGTCGAATCCGCGGTTGAAGACCAGTATACCTGCGCGTCGCAGGCCACCCGATCGCAGGTCTCGCAGCACGTTTCGCGAACGGTATCGTCACCTGGCAGCACGCGCCATCGGCTGGCGCGAGACGCAAAAAAACGCGCATGCAATCGTATTGCGTGCGCGTTGTGTTACAGGCCGGATGGATACATCCGGCCTGCCTGCTACATGTGACCGTTTTCCGGGAACAGCGTCCCGGAAGCAGGTTCTTAGAAGCGGTGACGCAGACCGACAGCAACAGCCGTCTGGTTAGCCGTCGACGACGGCGTCAGCGTGTTGATCGACGCGACGTTCGCACCGAAGTTGCCGAGTTCGCCCGTTGCGTGCTGGTACACACCTTCCAGGTACACGTCCGTACGCTTGCTCAGCGAGTAGTCGCCTTGCAGCGACACCGTATGCCACTTCGGATCACCCGAACCGTTCGAGCCGGACATATGGCCGTTCGTGAACGTGTACGCTGCTGCCAGGCTCAACGCCGGCGTCAGTGCATAGCGGCCGTTCAGCTCGTAGTTGTCCATGTGCAGGTTCGTACCCGCGACGCCGCCGAGCGTTTCGCCGCCGACGTTCACGCCCGTGATGCCGTCCAGTTGCGTGTGCGTGTACACGAAGCCGACGTTAGCCGGACCGTACGCGTAGTTGATGCCCGCGCCGAACGTGCGTTGCAGGTTCGCTGCGATTTGCGCCGTGCCGTCACCTTGCGAAACCGCGCCGCTCAGGTTGTCGCTGCTGCCCGACTTGTTCAGTTGCAGGTACGAAGCGGCAACGCTCAACGGGCCGTTCACGTACGATGCGCCCGCGCTCCACGCACGGTTGTTCGAGAACTGGCCGGCGTCGTTGCTGAAGCCGTACAGGCCGCCGAACGTGAAGCCTGCGTAGTTCGTGCTCGTGTACTTGACCGCGTTCTTGACCGAGAACGAGTTGTCGAGGTTGTCGTTGTCGAACGGGTGAGCGGCCAGGTTGTTGCCGTAGCCCGCGCCCGTTTCCGACAGCGGCGCCAGATAGTCGACCATCGAGTCATATTGACGGCCCAGCGTCACCGTACCGTACTGGTCGCTCTTCAAACCGACGTAGGCCTGACGGTTGAAAATCGTGTTGCTTTCCGAGTACGCGCCGCTGTTGATGTTGAAGCCGCTTTCCAACGTGAAGATTGCGTGCAGACCGCCACCCAGATCTTCGTTGCCCTTCAGGCCGAAGTACGTGTTCGACACCGTGCCGCTGCCCTGTTGCCAGTTGCTGTGGCCACCCTGGTTGTTCGAGTACACGAGACCGGCGTCAAGCGTGCCGTACAGCGTCACGCTGCTTTGTGCGTGAGCGTTGATAGCGAAGGCACCCATGATGCCAGCAACGATGAGGGTTTTTTTCATGATTCGTAACTCCAAGACAGTGCGTAGAGAATCGAGTGGTTGAGTACATGCGGCAGATGTCGCCTTCATGACTAACGATTCGCACCGAAGTGTATTCGTACCCTCCATTATTTTGATGTCGCGAATCGCAACAATAATTTTCAAAAACGGTAATGGCGAAAAGGAATCGTCTTAAGTGTCGATTAATAAAGGCTTTTCAGGCGTGATTGGGATCATTGTCAGCCGGCTCGAATGCTGCGCTGTTGCGCAAGTGCCACGGGCCGCCAAGCGGCCTGCGGCGCGGCTTTGCGGGCGGATCATCATTCGCCCGATAGATCAAGACCCGATTCACCGCGTATTGCGCAAGGCTATCTTCCAGTCTGCGTAGACAATAAAGTCGCGAGACGCTTTTACAATGATTCCTGCCCCTCGACCAAGGGTGTCTTTTTCATTTTTAGCGCGACCTTGTGTCGCGCTTTTTTT
Organism: Paraburkholderia sp.; assembly: GCF_028283785.1. Lineage (GTDB taxonomy): Bacteria > Pseudomonadota > Gammaproteobacteria > Burkholderiales > Burkholderiaceae > Paraburkholderia. The sequence continues at coordinate 343,779 of NZ_JAPWKB010000014.1, forward strand.
TGGCCGTTTAGTTTATTACGTCTGACCTGCATTATGAAATCGGCAATAATCATTGTATAAAATCGTCATTCGAATTAATGAACTTTTGTTGGAAACATTAAATTAATCGAATAGCGGGAGCGGGCGCAACATGCCGCTTGCGTACCTGGCTGGACGACATAGGGCCGCATCCGATCGGAGCGGGGCAGGTAGAATTCGGCGCTCGTGCTGTAAGAAGCCCCATGACTCCGAGCAAAACTGCAATGACTGAAAACGCCCTCCCGCCGTCCGACGACGCTGCCGACGAAACCGTGTCCGATACGCCGGAGACGGTGCGTGAACCGAGGTTGTGGCGCGACGACGGCTGGACCGCGCGCGTGATGAAGAACGAAGACGACGACGGCTGGGCTGTTGCGATGATCAAGGACGGCGAGCCGGAACCGGCGCTGATCGGTCCGTGGACAATGGGCCGCGACAAGAAGAATCCGAAGCCGCTCGATACGTCGGCGTTCAATACGCTGGTGAAAACGGCGTCGGAAGTGTTGCGACGTCACGAGCAGCAATTGCGTGCGCAACTGCATAAGAGCGTGTCGGTTGCGTCGGCGGATGGTGAAGACGAATTGCAGATCACGCTCGACATCGTCCCGGATGAAGACGATCCCTACGCGCTGCTGACCGCGCTCGATCCGTTCGGCGAGCGGCTCGCGCAAGTGCGGGTCGCACCGAATTTCAAGCTCAGCAAGGCGAGCGCGGTGGCATGGGTGGACAACGAGTTTCGCCGGCCGGGCTGACGCATCGCGGCGGCTTGGATCGCGCGCCGCGTGATGCGGTCGCGCGTGGCGCGAGCCTCAGCTGCGCTTGCAGAAAATCGCGGTGATATGCGGTGCGACGTGGTGAACGATTGCGGTGCTGCCCGCCGTCGTAATCGCCGATTGCACGCTCGATTCGCCGCCGAACACCACCACGCCATATGCCGAATTCGCCAACGGCGCACCGTCGCCGACGCGGAAAATCGGATCGTCCTTCTCGTAGCCCACCACTGCAAATACGCGGAAGCCGAACGCGGTCATCGCCGCGCCGCGCGCGGGCCAGAATGCATTGATCGAATTGCTTTCGACGCGCATCGGCTTCGGATCGATCAGTTGCTGAGCCGCCAGTGCGCTGACGAACGCATGTGCGGATTCGTTGCACGTAAGCGGCGCGTCGAGCGCGGCGCCCGCTTCGACGGCATGCGCGGAGACCGGCAACACGCTGACGGCGAGAACGACGACGCTCGTCAACGTGGCCAGCGTGCCGCGTGCGAAGCGCGACAGCAGCGGGAACGTCGGGCGCATTGCGCGTGTGGTGGAGAAAGTCTGTTTCATCAGCGTCACATCACGGTTCGATCTCGTCGTTGGACGAAGGGCGGCGTTGCGTCTGCATCGGTACTTCTTGCGGGTGACCGGGAGCGCGTTCGAGCGTGCGGCGCGTCCGCGCGAATTGGCGGAAAAGCCCGTCTTTCAACGCGTGGCGTGACTTCAGGAGCAGGTGTCCCGAAAGGTGTCGCACGCGATATGACAAGGCGCTTGCGCAACTGGGTTCGCACTTTAACCGGGTTCGGAAAATTCTGCTCGCGCCGGGTGCGTTTCCCGTGCGCGTAAAGTTGCGCAAACGCCAAAGACTCGCGCTTGGAAACAGCAAGCTTTTGCGATCCCGTATATATTTCCGGGTTATGAATTCGAGACCCACGCCTCCCAAGAATGTTCCGCCGCCCAAAACATGGGATGCGCGGCTCGCTCGCCGCCTCATCATGCCGCTCGTCGATACGCCGGTTACCCCGAATCACCTGACCACGCTGCGCTTGCTGATCGGCGTTGCGGGTGCGCTGTGCCTCGCTCGCGGCGGTTTCGCGTGGGGCAACGCCGGGGCGTTTCTGATCGTGCTGTCGAACTTCGTCGATCACACCGACGGCGAACTCGCGCGCGTCAGCGGCAAGACGAGTCGCATCGGTCATTTTTACGATCTCGCGTGCGATGCACTCGTGACGGTGATGCTGTTTCTCGGCATGGGTATCGGACTGGGCGTGACGCATGCGCTTGCTTTGCCGCTGCCTGCGGGCGTGCTCGGCGGGATGGCCGGTATCGCGGTCGCGCTGATCTTTTTCCTGCGGATGCGCATCGAGGACATGGCGGGCAAGGCGGGTACCAAACAGGCGTCGATGGCCGGTTTCGAAACCGAAGACGTACTGTATCTGCTGCCGCTCGTGACGCTGACAGGCGGCGTGATGCCATTCCTCGTCGCGGCATCGATCGGTGCGCCGTTGTTCGCCGCATGGGTCGTGATCGACTATCGGCGCGTGATGCGCCGCGCTGCGCAGCCTGTGCCTGAAACCAGCCAGATGTGGGCCAGCGAGTAAGTCATCCATGAGCACGCCCACCGAAGAAGTCGCAATGTCCGAAGCCTCTTTCGCCGCCACGCCCGCATCGCTGGGCGCGACGCCGGCCACCGCGCCGGATCCCGATTCCGCCATCGCAAGCCGCACCCACACGCTCGACACGCCGTCGCTGCGCAAAGACTTCGTCGATCAGGACGCGTTCCTGTATCTCGACGATTTCCTCGCGCCGGAAGTCACCGCGCAACTGGCGCACAGCGCGCGCGAACTGCTCGACAGCGTGAACCGCAATTTCCTGCCGGGTCACAAGCAGGGCGGCAGCGTCAGCCGTCATACGATCGATCGTCTCGCGCCGTTTATCGCGGATCTGTATCGCTCGAAGGAACTGATCGGCTGGCTCGAACAGATCAGCGGCGACAAGCTGATGCTGTCGCCGGAAGACGATCCGCATGCGTACGCGCTGTATTACTACACGCGTCCCGGCGATCACATCGGCTGGCATTACGACACGTCGTATTACGACGGCCGCCGCTACACGCTGCTGCTCGGCGTCATCGACGATTCGTCGTGCCGCCTCGATTACGAACTCCACACGCGCAACCCGGATGTGCCGGATCAGCCGGGTTCGGTCCAATATCCGCCGGGCGCGTTGGTGTTTTTTGATGGCGATAAACTGCGGCATCGGGTCACGCCGGCAGGTCCGAACGAAATGCGCGTCTCGCTGACGTTCGAATACGTGACCGATCCGAACATGCGTCCGTGGCGCCGCTTCATCTCGAACATGAAAGACGCGATCGCGTATTTCGGGTTCCGGCAAGTGTTCCGTCAACTCACCGGCGCGCAAAAATCGCACGGCGGCAACGGAGCCGGAAAGTGAGTCGCGCGGCCGTCATTTTGTTGACGATCGGCGTCGCGCTGTTCGTTTCGCTGCTTGCATGGCAAGGGATGGGTTCGGTTGCGTCGACGCTGCTGAACGCCGGCTGGGGACTCGCGCTGGTCGCCGTGTTCCACCTGGTACCGCTGGTGCTCGACGCGGGCGCGATGTCGGTGATGTTCGACGCGCGCCGCGACACGCTCACGCAACGCGATGCGGTGTTCGCGCGCTGGATCGGCGAATCGGTGAACAGCTTGTTGCCGGCCGGACAGATCGGCGGACCGGTCGTGATGGTCCGTCAACTGTCGCAACGCGGGATGCGGATGCGCGACGCGGCGGCCGCCATCACGGTGAGCACGACCTTGCAGGCGATCGCGCAGATCGTGTTCGCGCTGCTGGGCCTTGCGCTGTTCGGCATTTACGCGTCGCATGGTCCGTTGCACGAATTGCGCACCGCGACGCTGATCGCGACCGTCGTGCTCGGCGGCATGATCGGCGGGTTTTATTACGCGCAACGGCGCGGCCTGTTCGGCCGGATGTTGCGCGTGCTGTCGAAGGTATTCGGCAAGCGCGACTGGTCTTCGCTGACCACCCGCGCCGATGCGGTCGACGAAGCGGTGCAAACGCTGTATCGTCAGCCGCGCCGCGTGGCGGCGAGCTTTGCGCTGAGCCTCGTGGGCTGGATCGTCGGCACGGTGGAAGTGTGGCTCGCGTTGCGTCTGCTCGGCCATCCGGTCGACTGGGTCGATGCGTTGCTGCTCGAAAGCATCGGTCAGGCGATCCGTGGCGCGGCGTTCGCGATTCCCGGCTCGCTCGGCGTGCAAGAGGGCGGTTATCTGCTGCTCGCGCCGCTGGTCGGTTTGCCGCCGGAAGCGGCGCTCGCGCTGTCGCTCGCGAAACGCGCGCGCGAATTGCTGCTTGGCTTGCCCGGCCTGCTGTATCTGCATTTCAGCGAAAGAAACTGGCGGCGGCGCGCGACGCGCGTGCCCGTCGTCGATTAACCCGATTTTCAATAAGGACCGCGCATGCGTGCCATCATTCTCGCTGCGGGCCTCGGCCTGCGTCTCCAGCAACCGCCGGAAGCCCAGTTCCCGAAATGCCTGTTGCGTTTCGACGGCATGAGCCTGCTCGAACGCCATCTGCAGATGCTGTCCGCCGCCGGTGTCACCGAAGTCGTGCTCGCGCTCGGCTTCGAGCCGGAACGCGTGCGTGACGAACTGAAGGACATCGCGTGGCCGCATCCGGTCGAAACCGTCATCAACGACCGTTACGATCTGGGCAGCGTGCTGACCGTGCACACGGTCGCCGAAGCGATGACGCGCGGCGGCGACGTGTTGCTGATGGACGCCGACGTGCTGTACGACGAGCGCATCCTGAGCGCGCTGGTGGTTGGCGAAACGGTGAATCGTCTGCTGATCGACCGCGATTTCGAAGCGGGCGACGAACCCGTCAAACTGTGTCTGAAAGATGGCGTGCCGGTCGAACTGCGCAAGCAGCTCGCGGTGAACGTGGACTACGACACGATCGGTGAATCGGTCGGGTTCTTCCGCTTCACGCAGGCCACCGCGACCCGTTTCGCGGAAATCGTCGCAGGTTATGTCGAGAGCGGCCGCGCGAACCTGCCGCACGAAGAAGCCGTGCGCGATCTGCTGCTCGAACGCAGCCAGGTGTTCGACACCGCCGACGTGACCGGCGCACCGTGGGTCGAAATCGACTTCCCGGGCGACGTGATCCGCGCCACCAACGACATCCTGCCGCAACTGCAACCGCTGGTCAGCGCCTCGCGTTGAACGTCGGCCGATGCGGCCTGAAACCGTACGCCGGGTCGCCCCGGCGTACGGTTTCGTCGTTTTGGGCCGTTGATTTTCAGCGCGTCGTGCGCGCTTTCCGTCGTTCAAGAACTCCGTCATGCCTCTCGCACTCGGCACCTTTATCGTCCCGCTGATCGTCGCGTGCGCGATGTTCATGGAAAACGTAGACGGCACGGTGCTCGTGACATCGCTGCCGGTTCTGGCCCGCGATCTCGGCCACGATCCCGTCACGCTGAAGCTCGCGGTGACGAGCTACGTGATCGGTCTCGGCGTGTTCATTCCGATCTGCGGCTGGGTCGCCGACCGCTTCGGTTCGCGCACCGTGTTTCGCACCGCGATCGGTATTTTCATGGCCGGTTCGTTGATGTGCGCGGTGTCTACATCGCTGGTGACGCTCGTGATCGCGCGGTTCATTCAGGGCATCGGCGGCGCGATGATGGTGCCGGTCGGCCGGATCATCATCTTCCGTTCGGTGCCGAAATCCGACTTCATTCGCGCGGTCAACTATCTGACAGTGCCGGCCTTGCTCGGGCCGGTGGTCGGGCCGCCGATCGGCGGTTTCATCACCACGTATCTGCATTGGCGGCTGATTTTCTTCGTCAATATTCCGATCGGTATTCTCGGCATCTGGCTCGCGAACCGGTACATCCAGAACGTCCGCGAAGCCGATCCCGGCCCGCTCGACTGGCTCGGCTTCGTGCTGTCGGCGGGCGGCGCGTCGCTGTTTATGCTCGGGCTGTCGATGGTCGGCGGCGAACTGGTCTCGAACGTGGTGTCGGTCGGCATGTGCGTCGTGGGCGTCGCGTTGCTGGCGATGTACGCGTGGTACGCAAGCCGCGTCGAACGGCCGGTGCTCGATCTGCGCTTGCTGAAGATTCCGAGTTTCCACGCGAGCGTCGCGGGCGGCTCGCTGTTCCGGATCGGACTCGGCGCGGTGCCGTTCCTGCTGCCGCTGGCGTTGCAGGAAGGGCTCGGCATGACCGCGTTTGCCGCCGGATCGATCACCTGCGCGTCGGCGTTCGGCTCGATCTTCATGAAAGCGGCGGCCTCGCGAATCCTGCATCGCTTCGGCTACCGGACCGTGCTGATGGTCAACGCGGCGCTCGCGGGAATCGTGATTGCCGGATACGGGCTGTTTTTCCCCGGCACGCCGCTCTGGCTGATCTGGATCGTCGTGCTGGTGGGCGGCTTTTTCCCGTCGCTGCAATTCACGTCGCTGAATTCGCTCGCGTACGCGGATATCGACAGTCGCGACGTCGGACGCGCAACCAGCGTGGCCAGCGTGATCCAGCAGCTTTCGCTCGGTCTCGGCGTGACGATAGCGGGGATCGTGCTGCAAATTTCCCATCAGACGCAGGGTCATTCCACGTTCGTCTGGACCGATTTCTGGCCCGCATTTCTCGCGGTCGGACTGCTGACTTTCGCATCGATTCCGGTCACGGCGCGCTTGCCGCACAACGCCGGCGACGAGCTCGCGCGCGGCGGCCGCGGCGACGCGACGATCAATCGGGACACCGGCAAAGCCGCCGCCGAAGCCACCCAGCCGGACGCATGAAACGGTAAGTCAACCGTAATCGCTCGGGTTCGCAAACCGGTTCTCGCGTGATATAAGCCGAAGACGGACTTTTCACGAACATCTGAAGCATTGCCTTGGGAGAGAGTCGATGTCGTCAATCGGTAGAGTCAAGTCGTCCGCAACAGGCTTCGCGCTGATCGCGCTGGTCGCCGTATCCACCGCCTTCGTCGATACCACGCCCGCGTGGGCCAAAACGACGGCCAAACATTCCACCCAGACCCAGCAATCGGCGAAGAACGCGCCGGCCGTGCTCAATGCATCGGCGATTGCCGTCGCCGACAAATACAGCGCCGACGCCGCCGAGCAGATCTTCAAACAAGGCGGCAATGCGGTCGATGCGGCCGTCGCGATTGCGTTCACGCTGGCTGTCACGTATCCGGAAGCGGGCAATATCGGCGGTGGCGGTTTCATGACGCTTTACGTCGACGGCAAACCGTACTTTCTCGACTATCGCGAGCGTGCGCCGCTCGCTGCGACCCGCAACATGTATCTCGACGACAAGGGCGAGATCATCAAGGGCATGAGCCTGTACGGCTATCGTGCAGTGGGCGTGCCGGGCACCGTCGAAGGCATGTGGGAGGCGCAGAAGCGCTTCGGCAAGCTGAAGTGGAAACAGGTGCTCGCGCCGGCCATCAAATACGCAACCGACGGTTTCGAAGTCGACGAGCAGCTCGCGCAGCGCCGCGACAACGCCGCGAAGGATTTCGCCGGCAAGACCAACTTCGATCTGTACTTCGGCAACCTCAAGCAGGGCGTCAACTTCAAGCAGCCGGACCTCGCTACCGTATTGACGCGCATCTCGACCCAGGGCGCGAAAGACTTCTACAACGGCAAGACGGCCGACCTGATCGCCGCGTCGATGCGCGGTCACGGACTCATCACCAAACGCGACCTGCAACAGTACAAGGCCGTATGGCGCGAGCCGGTTCAGGCCGACTGGAACGGCTATCACGTGATCACCGCGCCGCCGCCGAGCTCGGGCGGGATCGGTCTCGTCCAGTTGCTGAAGATGAAGGCCGACCGCGCGTCCGATTTCAACAATGTCGCGCTGAATTCAGCGCAGTACATTCACCTGATTTCCGAAATCGAGAAACGCGTGTTCGCGGATCGTGCGCAATATCTTGGCGATCCTGATTTCTACAAGGTGCCGATCGCGCAACTGATCGACGACGGCTACCTGGCCAAACGCGCGTCCGAGATCAATGTGGACACGCCGTCGGATACCAAGAGCGTGCAGCCCGGTTTAGGCACGACGATGCCGGAGAAGGCGGAAACCACGCATTTCTCGGTGATCGACAAGTGGGGCAATGCCGTCTCGAACACGTACACGATCAACGGCTACTTCGGCTCGGGTGTGGTCGCGGAAGGCACGGGCATCGTGCTGAACGACGAAATGGACGATTTCGCCGCGAAACCGGGCGTGCCGAACATGTTCGGCGTGGTGGGCAGCGACGCGAATTCGATCGAACCGAAAAAGCGTCCGCTGTCGTCGATGACGCCGACCATCCTGACGAAGGACGGCAAGGTGTCGCTGGTGATCGGCACGCCGGGCGGATCGCGGATTTTCACGTCGATCTTCCAAGGTGATCAACAATCTCTACGACTTCAACCTGCCGTTGAACGAAGCGGTCGAAATGATGCGCTTCCATCATCAGTTGCTGCCGCCGAACACGATTTTCTGGGAGCCGTACAAGCCGATCGACGGCGAACTCGCGAAGCAACTCGAAGCGAAGGGCTACGTGCTGCAGAAACAGGGTTTCAACGGCGATATTCAGGCGATCAAGGTGAACGGCGAAACGCCTGAGGCGGTGTCGGATCCGCGCGGCCGGGGTGTGACGCGGGTGATCCCGTAAGCGGCCCGCTTGCGCGTCGGTGAGCGTGCGGGCGGGGCGGCATCGTGAGCGCGGATCGCAGGTCCGCGTCACGATGCCGGTTCGACAATCAAACCCGCAGGCTCAGTCGCGCGCGGTACGCGCCTGTTCGAGCGGCGTCAGCGTCAATTGCAGACGCTGCGCGCCGCGCAACACCGTGACCTCGACCTCGCGCTCGATCCGCGATGCATCGAGCGTGCGCTGCAATGCATCGACGCTATCCACCGGTATCGAATCGATCATCACGATCGTGTCGTCGGTTCGAAGGCCGCCCGCTGCCGCCGGACTGCCTTTGACCACTTCCATCACGTGCACGCCGGTTGCCAGGTCGAGACCGAAATAGCGCTGCACGCGCCGCGAAATTGGCTTGGTCGTGCCGGCCACGCCGATATACGCGCGACGCACGCGGCCATGCGCGAAGAGTTGCATGATGACCCACTTCGCGGTGTCGATCGCAGTGGCGAAGCAGATCGCCTGCGCGCCCGGAATGATGGCCGTATTCACGCCGATCACCTGACCCGCCGAGTTGATCAGCGGACCGCCGGAGTTGCCGGGATTGAGTGCGGCGTCGGTCTGGATCACGTCGTAGATCATGCGGCCCGAATTCGAGCGCAGCGTGCGTCCGAGCGCCGAAATCACGCCCGTCGTGACGGTTTGCGCGAGCCCGAGCGGATTGCCGACCGCAATCGCGATCTGGCCGACGCGCAATTTGCCCGACTCGCCGAGTTCGACGTGCGGCAAGGCTTCCGCCGAGCCGATCCGCAGCACGGCCAGGTCGCTGTGCGGATCGTCGCCGACCAGATCGGCGTCGAACGTCGCGCCGTCGGCGAGCGTCACGCGAATGCGCGTCGCGCCGTGGACGACGTGGCTATTAGTCAGCAGATAGCCGTCGGGCGTGAACAGAAAGCCCGAGCCGGTGCCTGCCGGCGCCGCGCGGCCGGCCGGATCGCCGGGCATGCGCCGCTCGACGGAAATAAAGGCGACCGCCTGCTGAACGCGCTCCAGCGCGCCGATCACCGTGCGCGAGTAGGCGTCGAGCAAGCCGGCGTCGTCGGGTGAATCGAGGGTGTTTAATGGTTGTTGAGGATGTTGCGGGTCGTGCGGATCCGGCGACGCGTGCGCCAGATCGTCGATGAAGCGGGGACGGCTTCCCATGACGAAGCTCCGGATATTCGGGCTGCCAGATGCAGGGCCGTCGGCGCGTTTTCAAGGCGCGAGCCGTGCTTGTGAGAAACTGGATACGACGCGCAGGGCCGCGTCACGGAGAGCGCCAACCATGAACGAGACACACGCGGCATCGGCTGCATCGGCGGCGGCGGATGCGCCGGGAATCGAATCGTTGAGCGCGATTACGCTCGCCACGCGCGACATGGCACGCGCGGTCGCGTTTTACACCACGCTGGGTTTTCCGCTGAAGTTCGGCGGCGCGAACGAGGCGTTCACGTCGTTCGCATTCGGCGGATCGTTTCTGAACCTGATTGCCGACGAGCGTCCGGTGCAATGGTGGGGACGTGTGATCGTCCACGTGACGGACGTCGATGCGGTGTATCACGCGGCATTCGCGGCGGGCTATGCGCCGCAATTCGCGCCGACGGATGCGACGTGGGGCGAGCGCTATTTCCACATCACGGATCCGGACGGCCATGAGCTGAGTTTTGCGAAACCGCTGAAAAGCTGAATTGTGACGGCGCGCGTTTTCCCGTTCGGGATTGTCGCGACTTAACACGGCTGACACGTCGCGCCGTCACAATCGTGTCACCGACGCTGCGGGTCACGCAGCGTGTCAACCTGTTGCCATCGTCGAGGAGAGTCGCGATGAAAGAGCTGGACCCGAGAGCCGACGTCACCGACGCAGCGTCGCAAGCCGAACGGCAGCGGCGCTTCGAGGAAGATCTGATCGATGCGTACGACGAAGAACTCGAAATGGAAGTCGACGACCGCATTCTGGACGGCGAGTCGGCGTTTTCGAGCGAGCAGCGCGAAACCCGCAAGATGTACTTCCGCGAGCTGTTCCGTTTGCAGGGCGAACTGGTGAAATTGCAGGACTGGATCGTGCATACCGGTCACCGGCTCGTCGTGATTTTCGAGGGACGCGACGCGGCGGGCAAGGGCGGCGCGATCAAGCGCATCACGCAGCGCCTGAATCCGCGCGTGTGCCGCGTCGCGGCATTGCCCGCACCGAACAACCGCGAGCGCACGCAATGGTATTTCCAGCGTTACGTGTCGCATTTGCCCGCGGGCGGCGAGATGGTGCTGTTCGACCGCAGCTGGTACAACCGCGCGGGCGTCGAGCGCGTGATGAATTTCTGCACCGACGACGAATACGAAGAGTTTTTCCGTTCGGTGCCGGAGTTCGAAAAGATGCTGGCGCGCAGCGGCGTGCAGATTCTGAAGTACTGGTTTTCGATTACCGACGAAGAACAGGAAATCCGCTTCCAGACCCGTATTCACGATCCGTTGAAGCAATGGAAGCTCAGTCCGATGGATCTGGAAAGCCGTCGCCGCTGGGAGGCGTACACGCAGGCGAAGGAAGTGATGCTGCAGCGCTCGCATATTCCCGAAGCGCCGTGGTGGGTGGTGCAGGCCGTCGATAAAAAGCGCGCGCGGCTCAACTGCATCAATCACTTGCTCAGCCAGGTGCCGTATCACGATGTCGAGCATTCGAGCGTGATCTTGCCGTCGCGCGTGCATAACAGCGAATATATCCGTCAACCGGTTCCGGAAAGCATGATCGTGCCGGAGATCTATTGACGTCGTGACCGACGGACCAACGGTCCGTCATCCGGAATAAAAAAGCGCGGCATAGGAAACCCTATGCCGCGCTTTTTTGCTTGAGATGCGCCGGTCAGAACACCATCCGGAACACCCAATACAATCCGGCCGCCAGCGCGATCGACGCGGGCAAGGTCAGCACCCATGCCAGCACCAGACTGCGCACGGTGTTCCACTGCAAGCCCGAGCCGTTTGCGGCCATCGTCCCGGCGACACCCGACGACAACACGTGCGTGGTCGAAACGGGCAGGCCGTACGCGTCGGCGGCGCCGATCGTCAGCATCGCGACCAGTTCGGCCGATGCGCCTTGTCCATACGTCAGATGCTGCTTGCCGATCTTTTCGCCGACCGTCACGACGATCCGCTTCCAGCCGACCATCGTTCCAAGGCCGAGCGCGATCGCGACCGCCACCTTCACCCAGGTCGGGATGAATTTGGTCGAGTGATCGAGTTGTCCCTTGAAGTTGTCGATCGCCTTGCGGTCGTCGGCGCTGAATGCCGGTTGCTTTGACTTGTCCATCAGACGGATCGCTTCCGACGCTACGTACATGTTGTTGCGCACGTTATCGACGATGCTTTGCGGCACGTTCGCCATCGAACCCGACGCAGCGACCTGGTTGCCGATCACCTGCGACAACGCCGCCAGCGCGGGCACCGTGGCCGGCGTCAACTGCTTCGTGCGCACGTATTCCTCGACTTCCGCGCGGGCGTTCTGCGAAGGCGCGACGCCGTTCGTGTACTTGGCCAGCACGGCCGTGGTCTGTTGCGCGACGGCGAGAAAGGTCTGCGTTTCAGCGGGCGTGACAGCCTTGTTCAACGCGTAGGCGGTCGGCACCGTGCCGATCAGGATCAGCATGATCAGGCCCATGCCTTTCTGGCCGTCGTTCGAACCGTGCGCGAACGACACGCCGGTACAGGTCAGGATCAGCAGGCTGCGAATCCAGAACGGCGGCGGTTCCTTGCCCTTCGGTTCCGCGTACAGCGCCGGAATCTTGACGACGGCCTTCAGGATCATCAGCAGCAAACCCGCTGCGAGAAAGCCGACCAGCGGCGAAAACAGCAGCGATTTACCGACGCCGAGCGCCTGATTCCAGTCCACGCCGCTGGCGCCGCTCGAACCGTGCACCAGCTGGTTCATCAGACCCACGCCGATGATCGAACCGACCAGCGTATGCGAACTCGACGACGGCAAACCGAGGTACCACGTACCGAGATTCCAGATGATCGCGGCGATCAGCAGCGCGAATACCATCGCGAAACCGGCGCTGCTGCCGACCTGCAGGATCAGCTCGACGGGCAGCAGTTGCAGGATGCCGAAGGCCACCGCGCCGCTCGACGTCAGCACGCCGAGGAAATTCCATGTACCCGACCAGACCACCGCGAAATTCGGCGTCAGCGAGTGGGTGTAGATGACAGTCGCGACTGCGTTGGCCGTGTCGTGAAAGCCGTTGACGAATTCGAATCCGAGCGCAATCAGCAATGCCACGCCAAGCAGAATGTACGGCAGTACCGACGATTGGCGCACCACTTGCAGATCGTCGAACAGGTTGATTGCGCAATACACCGCGCCGATTGCGATAACGATGAGAAACACGATCAGGCCCATACTGCGGCCTCGCCCGGCTGCTACATCGGGTTGCGGATACGAAAGTTCCGGCATGAGAGTCCCCTGGTTGGTCGCGTGAACGTCCGATCCTGCGGGGCGTGTGTGTCGTCACGATGACGGTCGCGTGACGACCTTGGCCCCTATTGGATGTTGCATATGGAGCAGTCGCGTAAAATGGGTGTGCGTGTATGAAACGCTTGGTATTCCTCGGTTTTTTGCGGGTAAACGTGGGGCAAAACTGGCGTCGATCGTGACGGCGGCGGTGAATGTGGCGATCGATGCACTCGTCGCGTTCACGCGCGCGATGGACGCGCCCTAGAATGGTTTAAACAACCGGCCGCGCGCTCGATCAGCGGCGTTGCGTGCTACGTTTTCGGACGACGGCGCGGCAAAGGAGGGGACACGTCAGTGTCATTTCGAGTATTCAGGGTGCGCCGACGGTTGCGCCACGCGATGCGCGCGGTCGGCACGCGCGTGTCGCATGCGATCGGCAATCATCCGTTCGTGACGGGTCTGACCGGCACCGTCGTCGCGCTTGCAATGGGCGCGCTGACCTTCACGACGCTCTACGCGGGCCGCGCCGACGCACTCCAGCATGCAAGGGAAACCTCGGAGAACCTGGTTGCGATCATCTCCGGCGACCTCGAACGCAACATCGAAATTTACGACCTCTCGTTGAAAGCGATGGTCGATGGCGCGCGCGATCCCGTGCTCGGCACGTTGTCGCCGGACGTGCAGCGCGCGGTGCTGTTCGATCGCGCAACCACCGCGGCGTTTCTCGGCGGCGCGTATATCCTCGACGCGAACGGCAAGCTCACCGCGTCGCAAGACACCGATGTCAGCACGTCGCAGTCGTTCGCCGACCGCGATTACTTCAGCGTGCATCAGCGCAATCCGTCGGTCGGCCTCTACATTTCGCATCCGTACCGGTCGCGTCTGCGCGACGACAAATGGTCGATCGGGCTGTCGCGCCGGATCGATTCGGCGAACGGCGGCTTCGCCGGTGTGGCGTTGCTGGCGATCCGGCTGGACTACTTTCGCGGCCTGCTGGATCGCATCAACACCGGTCATGCCGGCTCGGTGTTCATCCTGCTCGATGACGGCACGATGATCGCGCGCAAGCCGTTCAACGGCAGCGATATCGGCTCGAACGTCTCGCACTCGCCGACCTTCGTCAACATGGCGTCGGGCGAAGCGGGTTCGTATGCGTCGGTGTCGCCGATCGACGGCGTGCGCCGGATGTTCACCTATGCGCACGTGCCGGGCACCCCGCTGATCGCGGCCGTCGCGCCGGCCGAAGACGACGTGCTCGCGCCGTGGCGGCGCCGCAGCGCGATCGTCGGCGGGTTGACGCTGTGTTTCGGCGCGGTGTTCGTGCTGGTGTCGTGGCTGCTGGCGTTTGCACTGCGCGACAAGCTGAGCGCGCAAACCGAGCTGATCCGGCTCGCCGCGACCGATCCGCTGACCGGCCTCGCCAATCGCCGGCTGCTCGACGCGCGACTCGACGACGAATGGCAGCGCGCGCGGCGCACCGGCAGTCCGTTGTCGGTGCTGTTTATCGATATCGATCACTTCAAGCGTTTCAACGATACACACGGACACGCGTCCGGCGACGACGCGCTGGTCGCGGTGGCGGAATGCATCGCGTCGACGGTGCGGCGCTCGGTCGATCTGGTGGCCCGTTACGGCGGCGAGGAGTTTGCGGTCGTGTTGCCGGACACGCCTGCGGACGGCGCGGCGACGGTCGCCGAATCGATCCGCCGCAAGGTTCAGGCGATGCAGTTCGACGCCGGCATCGGCGCGATCGCAACGGTGACGGTGAGCATCGGCAGCGCGACGGGTGCGCCGGATAGCGTCGGCAGCGCACTCGCGCTGCTCGCCACCGCCGACGAGCGTCTCTATCTCGCGAAGTCGGCGGGACGGAACCGGGTTGCGTCGGGCATGAGCGCGGGCGTCACGTAGCGGCTCGCGCGGCAATCAATGCTTGCCGCCTTCGCCCGCGCGGCGCGGCGCGAAACTGCGTACGGTGACGGGTTCGTCTTTGCGCTCGACGCGGGTTTTGGCGCGGGGCGTGCGGCCCGTGGCGGCGTCGGGCATCCACAGCGGCTCGACCGGATAGCCGCGCCGTTCCCACGCGTCGAGACCGCCGCGCAGCGCCCGGATTCGCGTGAACCCTTTCTGGCGCATTTTCATCGTGATGTCCTTCGCGGCGGCGTCGTTCGGACACACGCAATAGACGACGATATCGTGCGCGAGAAGCGCGTCGTCGACCTTGCCCGGTGAGTCGAGATCGAGCGGCAACGCGCCCGGAATCTTGCGCGGTTCGTCGTTGCGCACGGTGGATGGCCGCGCGTCGAGCACGACGGGCGGCGTCGGCGAACGCATCATCGACTTCAACTGTTCGGGCGATACGCGAGTGCGTTCGATCCAGCGTTTGAAACGCCACCGCTGCACCAGCCGGTAGACGAAATAGATCAGCGCGGCGGCGGCCAGCAGATCCAGCACCGTGCCGCCATGCGCGCGCGCCTCGGTCACGAGCCGACGCAACTGACGCTCCGCCGCCGCGCCGCCGAGCAGCCAGAACGCCGCCCATGCGGACGTGCCGACGACGTCCCACGTGAGATAGATGCGCGTATCGACGGGCGTGGTGCCCATCAACGGTGGCGTGATAAAGGCGAGACCCGGCACGAACTTCGACAGCGACACGAGCGGCACGCCGAAGCGTTCGAACATCGTGCGCGCCTGCGCGAGCTTGCTTTCCACCAGCGGCGACAGTTTGCCGAGCGTGGTGAACAGACGTCGTCCGTAGACACGGCCGGCGGCGAACCAGACGCTATCGCCGAGCATCGCGGCGACCACGGCGGCCAGCAGGATCGACCAGAACGACAGCGCGCCGTGCGCGATCGCGGTGCCCGCGAACAGCAGCACCGGCACAGCCGGAATCGGCACGCCGAGGCGGGTGATCAGCACGTTGAGGAACACCACGGCCGCGCCCCAGGTGCCTATCGCGGTGGTCGGGATTTCGATCAATTGCGATGCTCCGGGATAGGACGATCGAACCGGTGAAGTGTCGCTGTCAGGCGAGCTCGGATGAGTGTTGCATCGTGTGGCGTCATGCTCGCCGGATCAGTATCGCATGCACGGCGAATCGGCACTTGCGCGCGTATGCCGGCGAGCGCAATGCGTGGGACGCTACGCAATTCGTGGCTGTCCCGCAGTTTTCGGGCCCGCCCGCTTCGAGTCGCCGGGCGCCATTGCAATGCGGCGATGTTCCGTCAGCGCTCGAGATCAGGTTTCGTCCGGGAAGACGGCCTTGCCCTGGGTCATGTCGAACAGTTCGTGACGGGCGGCTTCGACGGCGGTGACGGGCAGGCGGATCGAGAGCCGTACGTCCATCTGGTATCCGCTGTCGGCAAGCGCGTACTCGTTCGATTCGATCCAGCGACGCACCCGCGCTTCGTCTGCGTAGCCGACTTCGACCGTCAGCTGCGCGAATGCGATCCGTTCGACGCGCGGCGCGTCCTGCAGCGTTTTCGCGATCGCGTCCGTGTACGCGCGCACCAGGCCGCCCGCACCGAGTTTGATGCCGCCGTAGTAGCGCACGACGGCGGCCAGCACGCCGTCCAGATCGTGATGGCGCAGCACTTCGAGGATCGGCCGGCCAGCGGTTCCGGACGGCTCGCCGTCGTCCGACATACCCGACTGGCCGCCCGCCAGCAGCGCCCAGCACACGTGCGTCGCGCCCGGATGCAACTCGCGCAGCCGACGCAATTCATCCATCGCGGCGTCGCGGTCGGCGACGGGAATCGCGTATCCGATGAAGCGGCTTTTGCGGATTTCGAGTTCCGTGGTGAGCGGAGCGGGCAGCGTGTAAGTGGGCAAGGCGCGAGTCGAAGAAAGAGGACGAAGGCAACATGTTAGCGGAAGCATCGACGGCGGCGATGCGTGCGTAATCCGCGCTTCATCCGGTACGTCGCGTCAGATTGTTGCGATGAAACCGCGATGCTTGTTTAACATGGCGGATTCGTTTCGACTCAGGAGGACAACGATGCAGCAGGTGACGGTGACGTGGGAAAGGGCAGCGCGAATCTGGTGGGCGTTTACGTGGCGGGCCACGCTGGTCGCGCTGGCGAGCGGCGTGCTGGTGGGATTGGTGTTCGCGATCATCGGCAAGCTGACCGGCACCACGACGGACGTCTGGGTGACGGGCGCGTGGTCGCTGCTGAGCGGGGTCGCCGCGTCGCTGTACGGCATGCGCCGGGCGATGAGCAAGCGCTACGCGGATTTCCGGATCGTGCTGGTTCAGGACGATCCGGCTGAAGACACGGCGCGCCCGACGGGCGTGTGAACCCGTAGAAAACAGAAAGCGCGACGGCTTGCGGCGTCGCGCTTCTGGGCGGGGATTACTTGTCGGTGTGCTGGCAGAACAATCTGCCGGGTACGTGAGAGACGACGGCCTGGGCGATTTCGAGCGGGGTGCTCTCCGCAGGAACGACACGCCGGCACGATTCGGGCACGTGCTTCAGCGTCCATTCGACGAGTCTGACCGAGCGTCCCCAGGGCGGTTGAAGGGGATCGGAGATCGTGCACGAGTGGATCTGACGAACCCATTCATTGCCGGGCATCGCCCGAAGGTGTTCGAATACCGCGTCTTCTACCATGATGTGGCTCCTTGCTCGCTGGCCTACGCAGT
Organism: Paraburkholderia sp.; assembly: GCF_028283785.1. GTDB lineage: Bacteria > Pseudomonadota > Gammaproteobacteria > Burkholderiales > Burkholderiaceae > Paraburkholderia. The sequence continues at coordinate 361,332 of NZ_JAPWKB010000014.1, forward strand.
GTTGTGCGACGCGTGTGTATCGCCTAAAAAAATGCCGCCGGTGCAACGGCGGCTAACAGGGGATACTGAGCGTGATAGTTGCAGCAAAGAATTAAGCCAAACTTAAAAGCACGTTTCGACGTGCGATCAGGCATCCGGCGGCACACCGAGCAATTGCAGCGCACCCCCTGCAACACCGCTGAAAACCGGTCCCGCGACCGTGCCGCCATAAAACGCCTTGCCCGCAGGGTCGTCGATCATCACCGCAACGATCAACCGTGGATCGCTCATCGGCGCCATGCCGACGAACAACGCGCGATAACGGTCTTTCGCATAACTCGCGCCGATCTGCTTGCGCGCGGTGCCGGTCTTGCCACCAATCCGATACCCTTCGATCGCCGCCGCACGGCCGGTGCCGCCAGGACCCGTGGCCATTTCGAGCATCGTGCGAATCTGCCGCGCGGTGGCGGCGGTCGTCACACTGCGCGGCTGGGCGAGCGCGGACGTGCCCGATGCGTCGTCGTCGGCGGGAAGGTCGATCAGCAGACGCGCGGGATGCAGCACGCCGTCGCCCGCATACGCGGTGTAGATCTGCGCGATCTGCAACAACGATGCCGACAGCCCGTAGCCGTACGCCATCGTCGCCTGTTCGATCGGGCGCCAGCGTCCGAACGGACGCACCTTGCCGGCCGCCGCGCCGGGGAACGTCAGCGAAGGTTTCTGGCCGAGCCCGTAATCCTGATACTTGTCCCAGATCGTTTCGGCGCGGAAGGTCAGCGCCAGTTTGGCGAGCGCGATATTGCTCGATTTCTGGATCGCTTCCTGGATCGTCATCGTGCCGTGATTCGACGTGTCGTGAATCACGGCAGGCCCGATCCTGTACCAACCGGGCGACGTATCGATCCGCGTTTGCGGCCGCACTTTGCCCTCGTCGAGCGCGAGCGCGACCACCAGCGGCTTGATCGTCGAACCCGGTTCGAAGGTGTCCACCACCGCGCGATTTCGCAACTGACGACCCGTCAGCCGCTTGCGGTCGTTCGGATCGAAACTCGGATAGTTCGCGAGCGCGAGAATCTCGCCGTTGCGCGCGTCGAGCACCACGACGCTGCCCGCTTCCGCGTGGTGGGTTGCGATCGCCGTCTTCAACTGGCTGTACGCGAGTTGCTGGATGCGCCGGTCCACGGTCAGCCGGACCGTCGCGCCGTTGTGCGCGGGCACGCTCGGCCGCGTCTCCAGCACCACGCGGCCGAGCCGGTCGCGGATCACTTCGCGCTGGCCCGGCGTGCCGGACAGATGATCGTCGGCGGCGAGTTCGACGCCTTCCTGACCGGCATCTTCGACGTCGGTAAAGCCGACCACGTGCGCCGCCGATTCGCCTTCCGGATAGAAGCGTTTCGAATCGGCGACGCGGGTGATGCCGGCCACGTCGAGCCGGTCGATGTGGCCGACGGTGTCGGCATCGACCTGACGCTTCAGCAGCACCAACGAGCGGTCGCCGGCGAGGCGTCGGCGCAGTTCGGCGACCGGCATGTCGAGCAAGCGCGCGAGCGGCCCGAACGCGGCTTCATCGACGAGTTTCGGCGTGGCCCAGATTTCGTAAGTGACCAGGCTGACCGCCAGCAGCGAGCCGTTCCGATCGACGATCCGGCCGCGCATCGCGTCGAGTTCGAGCGTGCGTTGATAGCGCTTCTGACCTTGCACGACATAGAACTCGCTGTCGATCACCTGAATCCACAACGCGCGTGCGATCAAGGTTGCGAACGCCGCGAACATCAGCATGATCACCAGCGTCGAGCGCCATTTCGGCAGGCGCGACGCCAGCACCGGATGTTTGGCGACAGGCGCGTAAGTGTCGGACGGCGGCGATTTTCGGCGATGGATCATGGGCGCTCGGTGAATCGTGAAGCCCACATGCTGGGCGAATCTGGATGACTGTAATGCTAACGTAAGAATAACGTGCCACTCAAGCAAGGATTCGGCGTGCAGTGCGTGGCGATCTGCCCGCGAGTGCGCGGCAGATCGACCGGAAGCGGGCGAACCGGCGTTGCCGCGCGCGTTCGGCCGGCCAAATAAAAAAGGCGCGGATATTCATCCGCGCCTGAAAACCTCGCCAGTGCTTCTCTGTGCTGCGTTTTTTCTAATACCCCGCGCGCCTTCAATCTGAATTGGGCGTGTGTTAAGTGTGGTGGAATTCCCTGTCGCGACTTTTATTCGCCGCTTTAATCGTGTGCGATTCGATTCGAATCACGTTCTAAAACCGGTCAGGCGGGTAATGCAAAACTGCCAATGGCGTCGCGCAGTGCGCCGACCTGATCTTTTAGCGAATGGGCCGCCGCAGCCGCCTCTTCGACGAGCGCCGCATTTTGTTGGGTGACCTGATCCATTTCGCCCACGGCGCGATTCACCTGTTCGATTCCGGCGCTCTGCTCGCGTGACGCATTGCTGATCTCTTCGAGAATCTCGTTGACGCGATGCACCGATTGCACGATCTCGCCCATCGTCGAACCCGCGCTCGACACCAGCGACGCACCGGCTTCGACCGTACCCGTCGACGTTTCGATCAACGCCTTGATTTCCTTCGCGGCCGTCGCCGAACGTTGCGCGAGACTGCGCACTTCGCTTGCGACCACCGCGAAACCGCGACCCTGTTCGCCCGCGCGCGCCGCTTCCACGGCCGCATTCAGCGCGAGGATGTTGGTCTGGAACGCGATACTGTCGATCACGCCGATGATGTCGCCGATCTGCCGCGAACTCGTGGTGATTTCACCCATCGTGCGCACCACGTCGTCCACCACGCGACTACCGCGGGTCGCGACGTCGGCGGCCTGATGCGCCAGTTTCGCCGCTTGCAGCGCGCTGTCCGCGTTCTGCTTCACGTTGACGGTCATCTCGTCCATGCTCGACGCGGTTTCCACCAGCGCGGCGGCTTGCTGCTCGGTCCGCTGCGACAGATCGGTATTGCCCGCCGCAATTTCGCTCGCGCCGACGTTGATGTTTTCGGTGCCGCTGCGCACGCGCGACACCGTCTCGATCAGACCGGCCTGCATGGCTTGCAATGCATACAGCAGACTCGTGCGGTCGCCGGATTGCAGCGGCACGTGTTCGGCCAGATTGCCGCGCGCGATCCGTTGCGCGACCGTGACGGCCAGTTCGAGATCGCCGCCGAGCGAACGTCGCACGCTGCGCAGCACCAGCACCATCGCGAGCGTCGCGATTGCGCCGAGCACGGCGGTAATCAGCACCCAGCGCAACAGCGCCGCGTAGAACGCATCTTGCACGTCGTCCATATACATGCCGCTGACGACATACCAGTCCCACGGCGTGAAGTGCAGCGCGTAGCTGGTTTTCGGCACCGGTCGATCGTGGCCCGGCTTCGCCCACAGATAGTCGACGAAGCCGCCGCCACCGCCGCGATTGGCCGAGTTGACGATTTCGACGAACACATGCGTGCCGGCGGGATCGGCGAAGTTCGACATGTCCTTGCCGTTCATCTCTTTCTTGAACGGATGCATCACGATCACCGAATGCGAATCGTTGATCGACACATAGCCGTCGGTGCCGTAACGCAGGCTGGCGATCACGTCGAGCGCCTGCTTGCGGGCGTCGGCGTCGGACAGCGCGTGTTGCTGCGACAGCGTGTAATAACGGTTCGCAATGCTGGTCGCTTCCTCGACGACGGCGGTGAGTTGTTGACGGCGGTCGTCGAGCAGCGACGTGCGATGTTGCCAGGCGCCGAACCCGCCGATCAGGATCAGACCGATCCATAACACGGCGATCATCGAACCGAGCTTTTTATTCAGGGTCATTGGGGCCTCTTGTTGCGTATTCCAGTTGTCGTATTCATGCAATGCCTGAATGTGTTTACGGCAGCGCTTTACGCCGGAAATAGCAGGGGAAACCCGACAGCCCGTTTTGTGATTCTTCTGAAGGATCGAATGCAGCGATGTTTGAATGCGCATGCGGATTGCCATTCAATCGAATGAGCGCCGTTTGCGCGGGAATTAATCCGCTTTAAAAAAGCATTGATTAATACGGCGATAAAACCGCGTTCCATGCATCGCAAAAGATTTAAAACTGACAATTACAATACAACTTCAATTGCACATTTTTCCGAAAAATTCCAAATTTCGCCAATTATGTCCGCGAGAACCACGAGGCAAATTCATTTCCGCTATAGTCCCGTTTTTCAGCGATCACAATGCCGCCGGACGCAGCGGACAAACTGAATAAATCATGTGGCCGCTTAAGGCCAAGGAGTATCGAGTCAAATGAACGCCCCCGAAAACGCCTTTGTATCTCGTACCGCTTCGCGCAGCGAACGTCTGCGTCAGATGCTGACCAGCAACGAACTCGAGTTCCTGATGGAAGCGCATAACGGCCTGTCCGCGCGAATCGCGCGCGAGGCCGGATTCAAGGCGATCTGGGGTTCGGGACTGGCGATTTCCGCGCAGTACGGCGTGCGCGACAACAATGAAGCGAGCTGGACGCAAGTGGTGGACACGCTCGAATTCATGGCCGACGCCAGCGACTTGCCGATCCTGCTCGACGGCGACACCGGCTACGGCAACTTCAACAATGTGCGACGCCTCGTGCGCAAGCTCGAACAACGCGGCATCGCAGGCGTGTGTATCGAAGACAAGCAGTTCCCGAAGACCAACAGCTTTATCAACGGCGAGCGCCAGCCGCTCGCGGAAGTCGATGAATTCTGCGGCAAGATCAAGGCCGGTAAAGACTCGCAGACCGACGCGAATTTCTCGATCGTGGCGCGCGTCGAAGCGTTGATCGCCGGTTGGGGCATGGACGAAGCATTGCGTCGCGCGGAAGCGTATCGCCAGGCCGGCGCCGACGCGATCCTGATTCACTCGAAGCTGTCGCGCCCGGACGAAATCCTCGAATTCGCGCGCGAATGGGCTGGCCGCGGTCCGCTGGTGATCGTGCCGACCAAGTACTACAGCACGCCGACCGACGTATTCCGTGAAGCCGGCATCAGCACGGTGATCTGGGCGAACCATCTGATCCGCGCATCGACGTCGGCGATGCAAGCCGTGGCGCGCACGATCCACAGCAGCCAGACGCTGGTCGACGTGGAAGACCGGATTGCACCCGTCAACGAAATTTTCCGTCTGCAGGATGCGGACGAATACTCGGAAGCGGAAAACCGCTATCTGTCGAACTCGCGCACGTCGGCGTCCGCCGTCGTGCTCGCGGCAAGCCGTGGCGCCGGTCTCGAAGCGCTGACCGCCGAGCGTCCGAAAGTGATGCTGCCGATCGCCGGCAAGCCGCTGTTGCGCTGGCTCGTGGACGCATTCAAGAAGCAGGGCGTCAACGACATCACCGTGGTTGGCGGCTATCGCGCCGACGCGATCGACACGGCCGGCATCAAGCTGGTCGTCAACGAGCGTCACGAGCAGACCGGCGAACTCGGTTCGCTGGCCTGCGCGGTCGATGCGCTGCAGGGCGACACCGTCGTGTCGTATGGCGACCTGCTGTTCCGCAGCTACATCCTGCGCGATCTGGTGGAAAGCGAAGCCGCGTTCAGCGTCGTCGTCGATTCGTCGCTGACCGAGCCGGACAATTCCAGCGTGAAGGATTTCGCGTGGTGTTCGGCTGCGGACGATCGCGGTCTGTTCGGCAACAAGGTGCTGCTGCGTCGCGTGTCGAACGACGTGCAGGGCGACGGCAAAGAACAGCCGAACGGCCGCTGGGTCGGTCTGCTGAACGTGCGCGGCGAAGGACGCGAACGTCTGCAAGCGGTGCTCGGTACGTTGCGCGCGCGTCCTGATTTCGATTCGCTCGATATGCCGGCGTTGCTGAACGCGCTGGTCGAAGCGGGCGAACAGGTCGAAGTGCAATACGTGCACGGCCACTGGCGCGGCGTGAACGACCTCGACGATTTCCGTCGTGCGGGCGATTTCGCGCACACGCAGACGCCGTTCTCGGCGGAAGGTGCCGCGAACGGAGCCGCGCGATGATCGAAGCGGCACAGTTTGTCGAAGCCGCGCGCGAGCGGGGTTTCGACTGGTATGCAGGCGTGCCGTGTTCGTATCTGACGCCGTTTATCAATTACGTGTTGCAGGATCCGTCGCTGCATTACGTGTCGGCGGCGAACGAAGGCGATGCGGTCGCGTTGATCGCGGGCGTGACGCTCGGCGCGCAGAACGGCCGTCGCGGTATCACGATGATGCAGAACTCGGGTCTCGGTAACGCCGTGAGTCCGCTGACGTCGCTGACGTGGACCTTCCGTCTGCCGCAATTGCTGATCGTCACGTGGCGCGGCCAGCCCGGCGTCGCCGACGAACCGCAGCATGCGTTGATGGGTCCGATCACGCCCGCGATGCTCGATACGATGGAGATTCCGTGGGAGACCTTCCCGACGGAAGCCGACGCAATCGGCCCCGCGCTCGACCGTGCGACCGCGCACATGGATGCCACCGGTCGACCGTATGCGCTGGTGATGCAAAAGGGCAGCGTTGCGCCGTATGAGTTGAAAGCGGCCGCGCCGGCCGCGCGTCGCGATGCATGCGTGCCGCGCATGCATGCATCCACGCATGCGCCCGACGCATGGCCGACGCGTCATGCCGCGTTGCAGAAGGTGATTGCGCATACGCCGGTCGAATCGACGGTCGTGCTGGCGTCCACCGGTTTTTGCGGACGCGAGTTGTACGCGATCGACGACCGGCCGAACCAGTTGTACATGGTGGGCTCGATGGGATGCGTGACGCCGTTCGCGCTGGGGCTGGCGATGTCGCGCCCCGATCTGAACGTGGTGGCCGTCGATGGCGACGGCGCCGCGTTGATGCGGATGGGCGCGTTCGCGACGCTCGGTGCGTACGGCACGTCGAACCTGACGCATGTGTTGCTGGACAACGGCGCGCACGATTCGACAGGTGGCCAGTCGACGGTTTCGCCGCAGGTGTCGTTTGCGGGCGTGGCGTCGGCGTGCGGTTATGCGTCGGCGGTCGATAGCGACGAAGTCAGTGCGCTCGACGACGTGCTCGGCACGCCGGCATCGAGTGCATCGATTGCATCGACTACATCGACTACATCGAACGGACCGCGCTTCGTGCGCATTGCGATTCGCCGCGGTACGCCTGACGGCTTGCCGCGTCCCACGATTACGCCGCCCGAAGTGAAGACGCGTCTGATGCGTCACATCGGCGCGACCGATGTTATTGCCGTCACTGAAGGAGCGCGTTGATGCTGCTGCTGAACCCTGGCCCCGTCACGTTGACGGAGCGTGTGCGCAACAGTCTGCTGCAGGCGGATTTGTGTCATCGCGAGAGCGAGTTTTTCGATTTGCAGGACGAAGCGCGTTCGCGGTTGCTGGGCGTGTACGGACTGGACGGTTCGCAATGGCAGGCCGTGTTGATGACCGGTTCGGGCACGTCGGCGCTGGAGAGCATGATCGCGGCGATGGTGCCGGAGAACGGCAAGCTGCTGATCCTCGAAAACGGCGTCTATGGCGAGCGGATCACGCAGATCGCGACGCAGTACCGGATTGCGCACGAGAGCGTGAAGCATGACTGGATGCAGGCCATCGACCTTGCGCGCGTGACGGCGCGGCTCGATGCAGGCGAAGGTTTTACGCATGTCGCGGTGATTCATCACGAGACCACGACGGGTCGTCTGAACGACCTGAACGCGTTGGGTGCCGTGTGCCGGGCGCGCGGCGTGAAGTTGCTGGTGGACGGCGTGAGCAGTTTCGGAGCCGAAGCGATCGATTTCAGCGACACCAGTCTGGATGCGGTTGCAGCGACGGCGAACAAGTGTTTGCACGGCGTGCCGGGCGTGTCGTTCGTGATGGTACGGCGCAGCGCGCTCGACGCAGCCGCGAGCCGGACGTACTACCTGGATCTTCGACGTCTTGCGACGTTGCAGGATGCGCGGAGTACGCCGTTCACGCCGGCCGTGCATGTGTTTTATGCGTTGGTCGAGGCATTGCGCGAGTTCGAGGACGAAGGTGGGCTGGTGGCGCGGCACGAGCGGTATGCCGCGCTGGCGGAGCAGGTTCGCAGCGGATTTGCGGCGTTAGGGGTCGAGGGGGCGTTGCCGGCGGATGAATGTTCGGTGGTGTTGCGGGCTTATCGGTTGCCTGTGGGCGTCGATTATGCGTCGTTGCATGATGCGCTGAAGGCTCGGGGGTTTGTGATCTATGCCGGGCAAGGTGGGTTGTCGGCGGCGCTTTTCCGGATATCGACGATGGGGGCCATCGTGGGGGGGGATGTTGTTCGGTTGGTGGAAGGGGTAGGGGGAGTGTTGAAGTAGAGGTTCTGGTTTGGTTCTGGTTTTGGTTGTTCTTGGTTCATCGTGCGTGGCCTGTTTTCACGTTGGTTTGCCTGGATCGGCTTGGTCGTCCCGGTTTCGCGTTGGTTTGCCTGGATCGGCTCGGTTGTCCCGGTTTCACGTCGGTTTGCCTGGATCGTCCCTGTGCGGGACCGCACCTACTTTTCTTTGCTCGCGCAAAGAAAAGTAGGCAAAAGAAAGCGCGTTTACACCGCCACTTTGTAGCGAGTGGCGTCCTTCCAGAACGGGTAGTGGACCGCGCACGATTTGAGTTGTCGCACCGCTTAACCTGGTGACAAATGGTATGGACGCCTCCCCCTCGCGAGGGCTGCTGACCGAATGGTCGGGGCGCGACCAGGAAGGTGGGTTCTCGCAACCGACGGCCTCAGATGTGCCAGAGTGGAAGTTGGGCAACGTACCACTTGAGGAAGGAGAACCCAAATGAAGCTTACTCCGGTTGGTGTCGATATTGCGAAGCAGGTGTTCCAGGTCCACTGGGTTGATCCGCAAACAGGCGAGGTCGTCAGCCGGCAGATCCGACGCGCCACGTTTCTGTCGCACTTTGCAAATCGCGCGCCGTGCCTGATCGGCATGGAAGCGTGTGGCGGTTCCCAGCACTGGGCGCGTCATCTGGAGCAGATGGGTCATCAGGTGAAGTTGATGCCGGGCCAGGCGGTCAAGGCGTTTGTGAGCGGTAACAAGAGCGACGTGGCTGATGCACGGGCAATCTGGACCGCGGTACAGCAGTCGGGCGTGAGGTCCGTGACGGTCAAGACTGAATCGCAGCAGGCCGTGCTGGCATTGCACCGGATGCGCCAGCAACTGATCAGGTTTCGCACGATGCAGATCAATGGATTGCGTGGGCTGCTGACGGAATACGGTGAAGTGATGGCGGTAGGCCGCGCCGCGCTGAACCGGGCGATGGCTGATGTGCTGGCGCGCCTGGAGGCGCGTTTGCCCACGATGCTGGTGGACACGCTGCGTGAGCAGTGGCAGCGGCTTGACGTTCTCGATGAGCAGATTGCGCGAATCGAACAGCCAAACTCTCGGACTGGATGAAGGAAGAGCGTGCCTGTGGCAGATCGCCGACATTCCCGGCGTCGGGCTGCTGACAGCGACCGCTGCTGTGGCGACGATGGGCGACCCCAAAGCGTTTCATTCAGGACGTGAGTTTGCGGCCTGGCTGGGTCTGGTGCCCAGACAGACCGGCACCGGTGGCAGGATCAGACTGCATGGGATCAGCAAACGCGGTGATGTGTATCTGCGCACACTGCTGATCCACGGTGCACGATCGGTGCTCGCGCGCGCGAAAGAGCCAGGCCCGTGGCTCGAGCAGTTGGGCCGGCGGCGCCCGCATAACGTGGTAATCGTTGCGTTGGCCAACAAGATGGCCCGAACGATTTGGGCGCTGCTGGCGCACGGGCGTACGTACGAGAAAGGCTATGTGAGTACGCGAGCGGCGTAAGCGCTGCAATGACTGAATAAACCGGTTTTGCAGGAGATGGGATGTCAAAGGTTGCGCAAGGTAATTGAGTGTGATGGCACACAGGTCAGACCGGGACTCACCAAACCTGAACTGCCTTGCGGGCTAACAGCCCGTGTGTCAAGTGAGGCGTGAGCCAGCGGATTCCATCGAGGCCAGCGGGTTCGACCTGCAACAAGGCCGGATATAAAGCCGCAACCTTCCTGTCTACCAACACACACGAAAACCCTTGGCAAACGGGAGGCGTCCATATAAAGGCAGTCATTCGTTCCGGCTGTTCGCTCCGCGACAGCCGTTGGGCACAGCCCCGTCTTTTTCTCTCGGCGCTCTTCGCGCGCTGCACTCCGTTTGTCACAACATCCATTTTCCTGGCATGCGCCGGTCCGTTCTCGCGCGCAAAATTCCTGGCTACGCCGAGCGTCGAAACCATCGTGAAGACGGGTAAATGCCATGGCGCAACCAGGCCTTGAGACGGACGCCGGAGCCGTCGAGAAGGCCGAAAAATAGCGTGGCGAAAATAGGTTTTTAAAGCAGGCTACCGCCGCGAAGCGGGCGGGATGTGCGGGCGCGGACCACCGGGAAAAACGGACCGCCGAGTCCAAACGTGCGCGGTCCACTACCCGAAAGTCAGTAGACGCCACTCGCTACGAAGCGCGAGGTAAACGCGCTTTCTTTTGCCTACTTTTCTTTGCGCGAGCAAAGAAAAGTAGGTGCGGTCCCGCACAGGGACGATCCAGGCAAACCGACGTGAAACCGGGACGATCGAGCAAAACCAAACCGACCGACGTGAAACCGGGACGATCGAGCAAAACCAAACCGACCGACGTGAAACCGGGACAACCGAGCAGACCAGCGCAAAGACAGGCCACGCACGCCAACACAACAACAACCAAACCAACCCCAAACCCAAAGTCAACCCCTGACCACAGGATCCTTATCCGGCGGCCCTTCCGGCCGCTGCGGCTCATCGTTATGATGCCCTGGCGACGCCGGCGAAAGCGGATCCCCTTCCGGATCACGGGTCGGATCAGCGAGCGGATCGGGTAACGGATTAGTGTGCATATAAAACATGATCGAATAACCTCAAAAGAAATCCCACCGCGCAGCGGTACATCAAAAGCGTAGACGATCCCCACCTCGATAGAGAACCGATCGCAAAACAAATCCCGCGCCACTTTCAGTGACGCCCCAAACCCCGCCGCGTCACGTTCAAACTCCAGAACCGCTCGTCCCCGAACACGTCGCCATACCCGTCGGCGCCGAACGCCCTCAACTGACTCCCATACGCACTCACCGCCTCGCGCTTCAACGCGTCGCGCCGCTCGTCGTCCAGCGCAAACCGCGCCCACGGCTGCGCGGGTGTCGCCACGATCCCGCGCTTCGACAGATCGGCGAGCCGCGCATCCACGACGCCCGGCTGACACCGATGGATCGCTTCCGCATACGCGAACCACGCAAGATGCGACAACCTCGGCACCAGCTCACAACACGCTTCATACACGAGCTGGTGATCCGGATGAAACAGCCCCAGCGGCATCAGCAAAACATTCGCCGTAGACCGGTAAATCGTCTCCTCCAGCGCGGCCGCCAGCCGGTCGATCGACGGCGAATCCGCATACTGGCAATCGCGAAACGGCATGCGCAACGGAATCGCATCCAGCACGTCGAGCGCATTGTCGTCCTCCACCGTGCGCGCATGGATCGCATCGTGCGAGTCGGCAAAACCGGCTTTCATGTCCCACTCGGTATGCATCGGATGCTCGGGCGGCGCGGCGAAAACGGTGCACACGGCGGCGTCCGGATGCGCAGCCATCAACGCGCCGCAACTGAATACGGCGTCGTCGAAATGCGGTGATACGACAAACAGGCGCGGACTGGTTTCGCTCATACGTTCTCGACGGATTTCATCGGTGAAAGCACGACATCGGCATGGATCGAAAGCCCCACATGAGCTTAGACAAATTTCTCGCGAATTGCGCAACGCATGTCCCGTCCGCAAACCTCATGCCAGCACGCCAACACCAGAATCGATGCGGACTGAACTCGAGCCTCGGCTGGCGAGTCCATCGGAAAAGCGGCATCCTGACGGCAACGCGAAAGGAGGGCGGTTGAAATCATCGACACGTGCGAATCCGGCGTCCACACAAGCCGAACTGTCCGGACCGGACCCGGCGTCGAACGACGCCGACGCCGCGCCCGACGACGCTGTTCCCGATACGTCGACGCCACAGCCCGCCACGCGCCGCGCACCGCGCGCCCGTCGGGTGCCGAAGACCCGCGAGCAACAGGCGAAGGACGACGCGCGCGCGGCGGCCGCATTCCATTCCGAACCGTTTTCCGTCGATACGACTGCGGCCGCCCAGCCGTTCGAGACGCGTCTGCAACGCTGGTTCGACGTGCGCCGCTGGCAAGCGTTCGATTTCCAGCGCACCACATGGCAGGCCATCGTTCGCGGCGAAAGCGGGCTGCTGCACGCGACCACTGGCTCCGGTAAAACCTGGGCGGTCTGGTTCGGTGCGCTGGCCGCGTTCGCCGACCACGCGGCGCGCGGCGTCGACACGCGCAACCCGCAAGCCGATCCGCTGACAGTGCTGTGGATCACGCCGATGCGTGCGCTCGCCGCCGATACCGCGCGTGCGCTGCAATCGTCGGCGCTCGAACTGGCGGTGCCGTGGACGGTCGGCCTGCGTACCGGCGACACGCCTTCGGCCGAACGCGCGCGGCAGAATCGACGGATGCCGTCGGCGCTGGTGACGACGCCCGAAAGCCTGTCGCTGATGCTGACGCGCGCCGATGCCCGCGAAGCGCTCGCGCACGTGCGGCTGGTGGTCGTCGATGAATGGCATGAACTGATCGGCAACAAGCGCGGCACGCAGACCCAGCTGGCGCTCGCGCGCCTCGCGCACTGGCGCGCCGGTCTGCAAATCTGGGGCGTGTCGGCGACGCTCGGCAATACGGCTTTCGCCGCCGACGTGCTGCTCGCGCCGACGAACACGCCGCGCGCGTTCGTGCCCGGCGCGCAGCCCAAAACGCTGATCGTCGATACGCTGATTCCCGACACCATCGAACGGTTTCCGTGGGCGGGACATCTCGGCACGCGCCAGGTCGAACGGGTCGCCGACGAACTCGACGCGGCAGGGACGTCGCTGGTGTTCACCAACACGCGTTCGCAGGCGGAGCTGTGGTATCGCGCGCTGCTCGAAGCGCGTCCGCAATGGGCCGGGCTGATCGCGCTGCATCACAGTTCGCTCGATCAGGACGTGCGCGAATGGGTCGAAAACGGCCTGAAAGACGGCAAGCTGAAAGTCGTCGTATGTACGTCGAGCCTCGATCTCGGTGTCGATTTCCTGCCGGTCGAGCGTGTGTTCCAGATCGGCTCGCCAAAAGGCGTGGCCCGCTTGATGCAACGCGCGGGACGCTCCGGTCATGCGCCGGGACGGGTCTCGCGCGTCACCATCGTGCCGACTCACGCGCTCGAACTGGTCGAAGCCGCCGCCGCGCGCCGCGCGGTCGAAGCGCGTCAGATCGAAAGCCGCGATATGCCGCACAAGCCGCTCGACGTGCTGGTCCAGCATCTGGTGACGGTGGCGATCGGCGGCGGCTTTACCGCGGACGCGATGTTCGACGAGGTGCGCACGAGCTTCGCGTATCGCGACCTGACGCGCGCGGAGTTCGAGTGGGCGGTTGCCTTCGTCGAACGGGGCGGCACGTCGCTGACCGCGTATCCGGATTTCCACCGCGTGGTTCGCGACGACGACGGCATGTACCGCGTGCCGCGCGTCGATCTCGTGCGCCGTCATCGCAACAACATCGGCACGATCGTCGCCAACGCGACGATGCAGGTTGCGTACGTCAACGGTTCGCGCATCGGCGCGATGGAAGAGTCGTTTATCTCGCGGCTCAAACCCGGCGATGTCTTCACGTTCGGCGGCCGCGCGCTCGAACTGGTGCGGGTGCGCGAGATGACCGCCTACGTCAGACGCGCAACGTCGACCCGTGGCGCGATGCCGCGTTGGGCGGGCAGCCGGATGCCGCTGTCGTCGGAACTGGCGGACGCGATGCTCGCGATGTTCGAGGAAGCGGATCACGACATCTACGCAGAGCGCGAAATGGAAGCGGTGCGGCCGCTGCTCGAATTGCAGCGTGCATGGTCGGCGTTGCCGGAACCCGGCGTGCTGGTGGTCGAGCTGTTGCGTTCGCGCGAAGGCCATCACCTGTTCTGCTATCCGTTCGCCGGGCGCACCGCGCATATCGGACTCGGCGCGTTGCTGGCGTGGCGCGCGGCGCGCGAGATGCCGGGCACGTTTTCGATTTCGATGAACGACTACGGCTTCGAACTGCTGTCCGCGCAGCCGTTCGACTGGGCGTCGCTGTTCGATGCGCAACTGCTGTCGGCGGACGGCCTCGAACACGATCTGTTCGCGAGCCTGAACGCATCCGAACTCGCGATGCGGCGCTTTCGGGAAATCGCCCGCGTCGCCGGACTGGTCTATCAGGGCCATCCCGGACAACACAAGAGCGCGCGGCAATTGCAGGCGTCGAGCGGACTGTTCTACGAAGTGTTTCGCCAGCACGACAGCGGCAATCTGCTGCTCGCGCAAGCGGACACGGAAGTGATGCTGCAGGAACTGGAGGTCGTGCGGATTCGCGATGCGTTGGTGCGCATGCGCGCAAGCCGCCTCGTCATCAAACGTCCAAAGAAGCCGACGCCGTTCGCATTTCCGCTGATCGTCGGACGGATGCGCGAAAAAGTCAGCACGGAAAAGCTCGCGGACCGCGTCAACCGGATGCTGGCCGAACTCGAAAAGGCGGCCCGATGAACGTGCGTCGCGACGCGTCCACGCTGACCGTGACCGTGCACGGTCATGACTTGATTCTGTCCGCGCATCGCGCCGCATTCGATCCCGCACTGAAGCTGTTGCTGGTCGCCGACGCGCACTTCGGCAAGGACGCGGTGTTTCGCTCGCACGGCATTCCGGTGCCGGTTGGTTCCACCGACGAGAATATCGCGCGGCTCGATGCGTTGATCGCCGCGCATCGGCCCGCGCAGATCGTGTTTCTCGGCGACGTGCTGCACGGCGCGCAGTCGCACGCGCCGGAAGTGCTGGATGCGCTGCACGCATGGCGCGCGCGGCACGCCGGAATCCGGCTCGTGATCGTCGAAGGCAATCACGACCGGCACGCGGGTTTGCCGCCCGTCACGCTCGACTACGAAGCGGTCCAGGAACCCTGGCGGATCGGACCGTGGGCGCTATGCCACCATCCTCAGCAGGTGGCGGGCGCGTATGCGCTGGCCGGACACGAGCATCCGGTGTATCGCGTGACGACGCGTATCGAATCGGTGCGTTTGCCGTGTTTCCGGTTCGGTGCGGAAAGCGGCGTGCTGCCTGCGTTCGGTAGTTTTACCGGTGGCTTCGTCGTCAATCCGGGCGGCCGGGCGAGCGCCGGCGACGATGCCGTGTATGTCGTCGCGCAAGGCCAGGTGATGGCGGTCAAGCCGCCGACCGGATAACCCGGGCCCGGTCTATGCTGGCCGCCGGGTCCGCCGGACGGCTGTCAAATTCGCATGCAAAGCTATGTCTGGCGGGGTACGCGGGATAAACTTGCGTATTGACTACGATTCGCGGCGCGCCTTGCCTCGACATGCCAAAGGACATCACCATGGTGGCAAGCAGGGAAGCGCCTCGCGGCGACGAAACCGGCAGCCCGGCCCACGAAGCCGCGCCGGGTCCGTCGTCGCCCGATTTTCCTGTGGTGGGAATCGGCGCGTCGGCTGGCGGCGTGCAAGCGTTGCTGCGGTTTTTCGAAAACGCCCCGGCCGACATGAACATGGCGTTCGCGGTCGTGCTGCATCTGTCGCCCAAGCATGAGAGTCTGGCCGATCAGGTGCTTCAGCGCGTCACGCAGATGCCCGTCATCCAGGTCACGTCCGAAACGCACATCCGCAAGAATCACATCTACGTGATTTCGCCCGCCAAAGATCTGGCCATGCGCGACGGCATGCTGAGCGCGTCCGACGCGAGTCACGCGCGCGGCCGTCCGGTATCGATCGACCGGTTTTTCCGCAGCCTGGCCGACGCGCATGGCGAACGCGCAATCAGCATCGTGATGTCGGGTTCGGGCAGCGACGGCGCGGTGGGTATCGGCCGGATCAAGGAACAGCTCGGCATCACGCTCGTGCAGAGTCCGCTCGACGCCGAATATCCGGAAATGCCGCAAAGCGCGATCGAAACCGGCATGGTCGATTTCGTGTTGCCCGCGGTCGAGATGCCGCAAAAGCTGATCGAGCTGTGGCGCATCGCACAGGCCATCGAACTCTCCGACAAAGACGCGAATACCGATGAGCCGGTGATTGCGAGCACGGGGTCGCTGCATGGCACGCCGGTCATCGAGCGCGCGCTGTCAGGCATCCTCAAGCAGTTGCGGGTGCGCACCGGCCACGACTTCAGCCACTACAAGCGCGCCACGGTGTTGCGCCGCATCGAACGGCGGATGCAGGTCAGCGCGCTAACCACGCTGCCCGATTACCTCGACTATCTCACCGGTCAGCCCGAAGAAGCGCAGGCGTTGCTGCGCGATATGCTGATCGGCGTCACGCACTTCTTCCGCGATCGCGAAGCGTTCGAGGCGCTCGAACGCGAGATCGTGCCCGCGCTGTTCGAAGGCCGTGCGGCCGAAGACAAGATTCGTGTCTGGGCGGCCGGCTGTTCGACCGGCGAGGAAGCCTATTCGCTCGCGATGCTGCTGGCCGAGCAACAGGCCGAACGCGCCACGGAACTGCATCACGAAGTCCCGCCGTTCCAGGTGTTCGCCACCGACATCGACGAACGCTCGATCATGGCGGGCCGCAAGGGGCTGTATCCCACGTCGATCATCACCGACGTGCCGCCTGCCCGTTTGCGCCAGTTCTTTATCCGGGAGCCGCTGCATTACCGGGTGGTGAAGCCGCTGCGCGAGCGTCTGCTGTTCGCGCAGCACAACGTGTTGCGCGACCCGCCGTTTTCGAGCGTCGATCTCGTGTCGTGCCGCAACATGCTGATCTACCTGGACCGCGACGCGCAACGTCAGGTGCTGCAGCTGTTCCACTTCGCGCTGCGTCCCGGCGGCGTTCTGTTTCTCGGGACTTCCGAATCCGCGGAAGTCGCTAACGAGCTGTTTATCGCCATCGACAAGAAAAATCGCATTTTCCGCGCCCGTCCGTCGGCCCGTAAAGTTCATCCGCAGCCGACCGTCCCGGTGCCGCCCGCCACTCAGGCGCCGCTTGCGCTGCTTGGCGTCGTGCTGCCGCAATTGCCCGGCCGCGTGTCGTTCGCTGCAGTGCATCAGCGTGCGCTGACGCAGTGCGGCCCGGCCAGCGTCGTCGTCGATCACGCGTCGGATATCGTGCATATGTCCGATCAGGTGGGCCGCTTTTTGCGATTCACCGGCGGCGAGCCTTCGCAGAACATCGTCGATATCGTGTTGCCGGAATTGCGGCTCGAACTGCGCACCGCGCTGTTCCAGGCTACGCAATCGCGACGCAGCGTCGACGCGCGGCGCGTGCGGATCGTCACCGATTCCTCAACGCGCTACGTGAACATGACGGTGCGCCCGTATCACGACGACATCGCGAACGCCGACTTCGTGCTGGTGCTGTTCAGCGAGGTGGACGACGCGCCGGCGTCGCTCGCGGGCGATGCGGCACCGGTCGCGGCCGACCCGCTGGTCGCACAACTGGAAGATGAACTGCGTGGCACGCGCGCGCAATTGCAGGCCACCATCGAGCATGCGGATGCTTCGACGGAGGAATTGAAAGCGTCGAACGAAGAATTGCAGGCGATCAACGAAGAACTGCGCTCGGCCACCGAAGAACTCGAAACCAGCAAGGAAGAGCTGCAATCGACCAACGAAGAACTGTCTACCGTCAACGGCGAATTGCGTGCGCGGATCGACGACGCGAACAAGGCCAACGACGATTTGCAGAACCTGATTTCGTCGACGGAAATCGCGACGATCTTCGTCGATCGCGCGATGCGCATCAAACGCTTTACGCCGAAAGCGGTCGATCTCTTCAACCTGATTCCGTCCGACCTCGGCCGTCCGCTGTTCGACATCACGCATCGTCTCGACTATCCGCAACTCGCCGCCGACGTCGCCGCCACGATCGATTCATTGCAGGTGACCGAACGCGAAGTGCACGGCATCAACGGCGCCGTGTTTCTGAGCCGGATGCTGCCGTATCGCACGGCCGATCACCGGATCGACGGCGTCGTGATGACGCTGATCGACATCAGCGCGCGGCTCGACGCCGAAGCGCAGGCGCGTGAAAGCGAAGAGCGCCTGCAGGTCGCGGCGCAGACCACGCAGGACTACGCGATCATCGTGCAGGACACGCACGGTCATATCGTCACGTGGAATCGCGGCGCCGAGCGCATGTTCGGCTATCTGGAAGCGGAAGTGACCGGCGAACTGATCGACACGATCTTTCTGCCCGACGACCGGAATATCGGCGTCGCGGCGGCGGAACGGCGTCGCGCGCGTATCGAGGGACGTTCGAAGGACGAGCGCTGGCATGTGCGCAAAGATGGTTCGCGGCTGTTTTGCGGCGGCGTGACCACGCAGATCGAAGCGCGTAACTTCACCGGCTACGCGAAGATCATGCTCGACATCACCGATCGCAAGGTCGAGGAGAGCGCGCAGCATCTCGAACTGATTCACGAGCGGACGGTGCGCGAAAAAGTGGAAGCCGCGAACCGGCTGAAAGACGAGTTTCTCGCGGTGCTGTCGCACGAACTCAAGCATCCGCTGAACCTGATTCAGGTGAAGGCGGAACTGCTCGCGCGCGTGCCGGAAGCGCGCGGTCTGCCGGTCGTTCAGGAAGCCGCCGAAGCGATCCGCCACAGCGTCGCCGGGCAGGCCACGCTGATCGACGATCTGCTCGACCTGTCGCGCCTGCGTACCGGCAAGCTCGCACTGCATCCGGCCGCCACCGATATCGCGGCGTTGCTGAGGTCGGCGGCGGAGACGATGCAAGCCGATTTCACCGGCCGTGGCATCGCGCTCGACATGCAGGGCGTCGCGGAGCCTTTCACCGTGGATGCCGATCCGGTGCGGCTCGAACAGATCGTCTGGAATCTGGTCAGCAATGCGCTGAAGTTCACGCAGCAAGGCGGCCGGATCAGCGTGACGCTGTCGCGCGACGGCGACTCCGCCTGCATCGAAGTGCGCGATAACGGTCAGGGCATCGACCAGGCGTTGCTGCCGAGCATTTTCGACATGTTTATCCAGGCCGAAGGCGTGACCAGCCGACGCCGCGGCGGATTGGGCATCGGTCTCGCGCTCGTCAAGCAGTTGACGGAACTGCACGGCGGCCGGGTCGCGGTCGAGTCGGGCGGCGCGGGAATGGGGGCGCGGTTTCGCATCTGGTTGCCCGCCAGCCGCGACGTGACGCTGTTACCCAGCGTCACGCCGGACGGCCTGCACAGCGATCCGAACCTGCTGAAAGGCAAGCGCCTGTTGCTCGTCGACGACGCAACCGACGCGCTCGACGCGTTGCGCACGCTGCTCGAACTCGAAGGCGCGAGCGTGCGCGCGGAGTCGAGCGGGGCGGCGGCATTGCGCGCGGTCGGCGAGGAGTCGTTCGATCTCATCGTGTCCGACATCGCGATGCCCGGCATGGACGGCTATGAACTGATCGCGCAATTGCGGCGCGCGGCGGCCACCGCGCAGGTGCCGGCGATCGCGTTGTCGGGTTTCGGGCGGCGTCAGGACGCGATGGCGGCGCGCCAGGCCGGATTCGACGCGCACCTCGGCAAACCCGTGTCGCTGACCACATTGCTGCAGACCATCGGCGGGGTAATGCGCAATCGCGTGGCGTGAGCGTCATCGGTTGCCGGGCGGTGTTTCCGCCCAATGTTCACGCACCGTTGCCGCGCATCAATCCAGCGGTATTTCCAGCGCCGCCATCGACATGCCCGCCATATAGCTCGTATGAAAATAGCCGCAGCGCGCAAACGCGGAAATGCGGGCGAGCCGTTCGGTTTCCGGGCATCCGTCGTCGGGATCGGACAGCGTGGTTCGCACCGTCGCGGTGCTTTCCGTGCGGGCAGGTGACGACGGTTGCGCCGTCGGTGAATCCGGACGGAACGCGGCAATGCCGCGTATCGACAGACTTTTTTTCAGCAAGGCGGTAAGCGTGGGCATCGCGCGGGTCTCCGTGCGGGAAGAGCGTCTGTTGAATCTAGACGCTGCGGTGCACAATCGCAAATACGCTTTCGTGAAATGCTTTGCAATGGCGGTTCGATACGGAAATCTGCCGTGTCGGAGGCGGCGCCCGCCGATGCCATTTCGAACCGTTAGAATGCGGAATCGTCCACGAGAACAGCGCGTTTTTTCAACCGACCTATGCATCCGAACCACCCTGCACGACAACTCGACATCATCCCGCACGACCAGCTGTCCGACCGCTTGCCCGCACGCGTGGCCGACACCGTGACGCCGCACGAAGTCGTCGTGTTTGCCGTCACCGACGACGCATCCGACACCGCCGCGTTCAGCGAACGCTACGGCTTCGGCCTCGAAGACTGCGCGAACACCATCGTGCTGCGTTACAAAAAGGAAGGCGCGGAGCATTATGCGGCGGTCGTATCGCTCGGCTCGCTGCGGCTCGACATCAACGGCGCGGTGAAGGCGCAGCTCGGCGCGCAGCGACTGTCGTTTGCGAAACGCGAAGACGCGGTCGAACACACGGGGATGGAATTCGGCGGCATCACCGCGTTCGGCATTCCGGACGGCTGGCGCATTCTGGTCGATAGCGCGGTGATGGAACGCGCGCAGGTCGTGATGGGCGCGGGCGTGCGCGAAGCGAAACTGCTGTTGTCGCCCGCCGTGCTGCAACGCCTGCCGGGCTGCGAAGTCGCGCCGCTGACGCTGGCCGTCCAGTAAGCGCGGCACGGCCACCGGCCGCGCGCATCGAAATAAATACGCGAACATCACCGGTCAGGCACGCGATCTGCTGACCGGGCTCGGTTGCACGCGCGCTCGATGCGGCGTCGGCCGTAGGAAGGACAACAAACAGGGGATGCGTTGTGTCGAGGAGAGTGTGTTGAAGAATCCGGCTGAATCGGTGACCGGCGCGACGAACGCCGGCGCGGCGCCTGCCTTTCTCGCGGGCGGCGGCGAGATGGGCGCATTGATCCGTGCATACGACTGGGCCGCGACGTCGATCGGCGCCCCTGAAAACTGGCCGCAAGGTCTGAAAACCGCAATCCGCATCATGCTGACGTCGCGTCAGCCGATCTGGATCGGCTGGGGACCGGAACTGCTGTTCTTCTACAACGACCCGTACAAATCGATCATCGGCGGCAAGCATCCGGTCGCGCTCGGCGAGCCGACGTCGGTGGTGTGGCGCGAAATCTGGCCGGATATCAGCCCGCTGCTCGACACCGCGTTAAACGGTTCCGAAGGCACCTTCGTCGAGCAGAAGCTGCTCATCATGGAGCGCAACGGCTTCCCCGAAGAAACCTATTACACGTTTTCGTACAGTCCCGTGCCGGGCGAAGACGGCAGCGCCGGTGGCATCATCTGCGCGAACAGCGACGACACCGCGCGCGTGGTCGGCGAACGCCAGTTGACGTTGCTGCGCGAACTCGGCGCATCGGTGACGGACGCGCGCACGTGGCGCGACGCGTGCGAACGCAGCGTCGGTGCGTTGCGGGTCGATCCGCAAGATATGCCGTTCGCGATGCTGTATGCGCTCGACACCGAGCCGACCGCACATGCAAGCGCTACGAGCCCTACCAACGCCACGCACGGCCCGCGCGCGAGCCTGATCGGCGCGAGCGGGATCGCGCACGGCCATCCGGCCGCGCCGGAATGGCTCGATCCCGCCGACGCATCCCCGTGGCCGCTGGCCGACGCGTTGCGGATGCAAACGCCGTTGCTCGTCACCGATCTCGCGAGCCGTATCGACGGCGCGTTGCCGTCCGGTCCGTGGCATCTGAAACCGACTCAGGCCGTGATCGTGCCGGTATCGCCGGGCGGCGATTCGGGGCGCGCGTACGTGCTGATCGCCGCGCTCAATCCATGCCGTCTGTTCGACGACGGCTACCGCGCGTTTCTGAATCTGGTCGCGGGCCAGATCGGCGCGGCGATCGCCAACGCGCACGCTTACGAGGAAGAACGCCGCCGGGCCGAAGCGCTGTCCGAAATCGACCGCGCGAAAACCACTTTTTTCTCGAACATCAGTCACGAATTCCGCACGCCGTTGACGCTGATGCTCGGGCCGCTCGAAGAACTGCTGGAAAAGCCCACGCTCGACGATCCGGACGACCGCAAGCTGATCGAAGTCACCCATCGCAACGGCTTGCGTCTGCTGAAACTCGTCAATGCGCTGCTCGATTTCTCGCGCATCGAAGCCGGGCGTTTTCAGATCGATCCGCAACCGACCGACATCGCCGCCTTCACCGCCGAACTCGCGTCGATTTTCCGCTCGGCGATCGAAACGGCCGGGCTGCAACTGGTGATCGATTGCGGTGACGAACCGGCGATTGCGGCCGTAGATCGCGACATGTGGGAAAAAGTCGTGATGAATCTGCTGTCGAACGCGTTCAAGTTCACGCTGTCCGGTTCGATCGCGGTGTCGGTGCGCGTCGCGGCGGACCGTGGCGTCGAAGTGAGTGTTGCGGATTCCGGCATCGGTATTCCGGAAGAGGAAATCCCGCGTCTGTTCGAACGCTTTCATCGGGTCGCGGGCGCGGCGGGGCGTTCGGTCGAAGGCAGCGGGATCGGGCTTGCGCTGGTGCACGAGCTTGTGAAGCTGCACGGCGGCACGGTGCGCGTGGACAGTACGCTCAACGTCGGCAGCCGCTTTACCGTGGCATTGCCGCCGCTGTCGGCGGGCGTGCTCGCGAACGACGCGGCAACGCCCGCGCCCGCATTGACGAGCGCGAATGCCATTGCCTATGTCGATGCCGCGTTGCGCTGGATGCCCGACGCGCCCACGCTGGTTGCGCCGGACGAACCCGCTTCGCTGCTCGCCACGGATGCGTCGGCGGCAACGTCGGGGGCGCGTGCGATCGGCCGGCTGCTGGTGGTGGACGACAACGCGGATCTGCGCGACTACATGCGCCGCATCCTGAGCGCGGCGGGCCATGACGTCAGCGTCGCCGAAGACGGCCAGGCCGCGCTCGACGCGGCGCGCCGCGCGCCGTTCGAGCTGATCGTCAGCGACGTGATGATGCCGCGCCTCGACGGGTTCGGGCTGCTGCGCGAACTGCGCGCCGACGCCGAACTGCGCGATACGCCGGTGCTGCTGCTGTCGGCGCGCGCCGGCGAGGAAGCGCGTGTCGGCGGTCTCGATGCGGGCGCGGACGACTATCTGATCAAGCCGTTTTCCGCGCGCGAACTGCTCGCGCGCGTCGCGGGCAATCTGCAACTGGCCCGCCTGCGACGCGAAACCGAGCGCAATCTGCGCGAGGAGTCGCGCACGCTCGAAATCCTGAACCGGGTCGGCAAGGCGGTCGCCGCCGAACTCGATCTGAGCCGCGCGGTGCAAGTCGTCACGGACGCTGCGACCGAGCTGACCGGCGCGGCATTCGGCGCATTCTTCTACAACGTGCGCACCGAGGACGGCGGCAGCTACATGCTGTACGCGCTGTCGGGCGTGCAGCCGGAGGCGTTCTCGCAGTTCCCGATGCCGCGCAACACGGCCGTGTTCGCGCCGACATTCAACGGCGAAAGCATCGTCCGTTCCGACGACATCACGAAAGATCCGCGCTACGGTCACAACGCGCCGCATCACGGGATGCCGTCGGGACATCTGCCGGTGGTCAGCTATCTGGCCGCGCCGGTCGTGTCGCGTACCGGCGAGGTACTGGGCGGTCTGTTATTCGGTCATCCGGAACCGGGCGTGTTCACCGCGCGCGCGGAACGGATTCTGGTCGGCATCGCCGCGCAGGCCGCGATTGCGATAGACAACGCGCGTCTCTATCAGGACGCTCAGAACGAGATCGTCGAGCGCACGCGCGCGCAGGCTGCGCTGCGCGAACTGAACGAAACGCTGGAACGGCGCGTCGTCGAAGCCGTCGCGGATCGCAACCGGATGTGGGATCTGAGCGAGGATCTGCTGGTGGTCGCGAGCTTCGACGGCACGCTGCAGCGCGTCAGTCCGTCGTGGACGCGCGTGCTCGGTCATCAGCCGCACTGGCTGGTGTCGCAAGGCTCGTTTGCGCTGGTGCATCCGGACGACGTGCCGGCCGTCAAACAGCAACTCGACCAGTTGCGGCGCACGGGCACGCCTGTGCTGCACGAGACGCGCCTCAGGCGGATCGACGGCTCGTGGCGCTGGATTGCATGGACGCTCACCGTCGACCCCGCCACGGACCGCGTACACGGCGTAGGACGCGATGTCACGACCGACAGGGAAACCACCGAAGCGCTACGCAACGCCGAAGAAGCGTTGCGGATGGCGCAGAAGATGGAAGCGATCGGCAAGCTGACCGGCGGTGTCGCGCACGACTTCAACAATCTGCTGCAAGTGATCGGCGGCAATCTGCAATTGCTGGCGAAAGACGTCGCCGGTTCGGACAAGCCGGAGCAGCGCGT
Organism: Paraburkholderia sp.; assembly: GCF_028283785.1. Lineage (GTDB taxonomy): Bacteria > Pseudomonadota > Gammaproteobacteria > Burkholderiales > Burkholderiaceae > Paraburkholderia. The sequence continues at coordinate 385,660 of NZ_JAPWKB010000014.1, forward strand.
GCGCAATGCGCTGGCGGGCGTTGCGCGCGGCGCGAATCTGGCGTCGCAACTGCTCGCGTTCGGCCGCCGTCAGCCGCTCGCGCCGAAGGTCGTCAACCTCGGCCGCTTTATTCGCGGTCTCGACGACATGTTCCGCCGCGCGCTGGGCGATGGCGTCGAAATCGAAACGGTGGTGTCGGGCGGCTTGTGGAACACGCTGGTCGATCCGTTCCAGGTCGAGAACGCACTGCTGAATCTCGCGATCAACGCGCGCGACGCGATGAACGGTCACGGCAAGCTGACCATGGAAGCGGGCAACGCATCGCTCGACGACGCCTATGCGCAGCGCAACGCCGATGTCGTGCCCGGTCAGTACGTGATGCTCGCCATCACCGATACCGGCGCGGGGATGCAGGCCGATGTGCGTGAGCGCGCGTTCGAGCCGTTCTTTACGACCAAGCCGGAAGGTCAGGGCACCGGGCTCGGTTTGAGCATGGTGTACGGCTTCGTCAAGCAGTCCGGCGGTCACGTGAAAATCTACAGCGAGCCGGGTCACGGCACGACGATCCGGCTGTATCTGCCGCGCGTGCGCGAAGAAGAGGACCGCGAAACCGATGTCGAAGCGGGACCGGCGAAGGGCGGTGCGGAAACGATTCTGGTGGTCGAAGACGATGAGGACGTACGCGCAACCGTGGTCGAAATGCTGTCCGATCTCGGCTATAGCGTGCTGAAAGCGAAAGACGCGCAAAGCGCGCTGGCGATCGTCGAAAGCGGCGTGGCGATCGATCTGCTGTTTACCGACGTGGTGATGCCGGGACCGTTGCGCAGTCCGGAACTCGCGCGCAAGGCGCGCGAACGTCTGCCGTCGATTGCAGTGCTGTTCACGTCCGGCTATACGGATAACGCGATCGTTCATGCCGGCCGTCTCGACGAAGGCATCGAACTGTTGAGCAAGCCTTATACGCATGAAGCACTGGCGCGCAAGGTGCGTCACGTGATGCGCACGCAAGCGGCCGAAGCGGTGGCCGAAGCCGAAGCCGCCGCACAGCAGACGCAAGCCGACGATGTGCCCGCCACCGTGCTGCCGACCGACGCGATCGGCAGTTTGCGCGTGCTGTATGTCGAAGACGACGAACTGGTGCGTTCGAGCACGACCGAATTGCTGGGTCTGTTCGGCGTCGATGTGGTCGAGGTCGATGGCGCGGCGGCGGCGATGCGAATCTTGCAGAGCGAGCCGGTCGATGTGCTGTTGACCGACGTTGGATTGATCGGTACGTCCGGCGTCGATCTCGCCATCGACGCCTGCAAGTTGCTGCCCAACCTGCGCGTGATCTTCCTGAGCGGCTACGACCTCGTGCTCGATCACGCCCAACGGCAAGCGTTGCCCAACGCAACGCCGCTGCGCAAACCGTACGATCCGCAAGCGCTGGTCGATGTGATCAGGCGTACGGGAAGCTGACCGGCTTTACGCAGTGCATCCGGTTGGTTTAGCGCTCCGACCACGCCGGATCGCGTTCGCTTGCAAACGCATTGCTGGTTGCAGGCGCAACGTTTCGCGCAGCACTCGGCGACGGCGGGACGGCCTTCGCCGAGCCTCGGGATTTCAGCCTGAGAATCGGCGCTTCGATCAGTCGCCATGACAGCATCGCGATGCCCAGCGACACGAAGAACGACAGCGCAATGCCGATCCCGTGCGCCCACACGGGCACATGTCCGCCGAACAGCGCATTCACACGCCGCGTACGGGTCGGATCGGGAATCAGGTTGTGATACAGATAGAAGCCGTAGCTGATACGGCCGAGTCCCGCGAGCCAGCGCATCTCCAGAAAGCCGATCACGGTCGCGCTGCTACAGCATGCAATCGAGCAGACCAAGGCGGCGATAGACGCGCCGTAGGTCGCGCATACGGCCGTATAAAACAGCGCATTGTCGAGCGTGCTCCATACGGGTTCCAGCGCGCCGAACGCCAGTACGCAAGCCGCCAGCGCAAATACCGTGGACGGACGCGCAAGCGCGATATGAAGCCGGGTCTGTTCGTTGCCGATCAGCAGACCGCCTGCGCCGCCTAGCGCGAGCAGCCAGAAATTCGTCAGCGGACTCGTATAGACCGTGATTTCGGGCCAATGCGCGGCGCGCATCGCAAACACCGATGCAAGCCCGATTGCCACGATCAGACCGCACACCACGCGATGCCAGCGCATTGCCACCACCAGCAGCAACGGCGCGAACACCAGATAGAACTGCTCTTCGATCGCGAGACTCCACAGATGCGAGTAGCGTCCCGGCCAGTAATGCAACACCGACCCGATCCAGATATTCGACAGGTAAGCGAAATGAAACGGCATGCCGCTCGCAAGCTCGGGACTGGCGAATCCGAAAGCCATCAGCGCGCACATCACGATCAGCATCAGGTAGTAGATCGGAAAGATGCGCAGCGTGCGGCGGAACAGAAAGCGCTTGAGTTCGATCCAGAACGTGCTGCCCGCGCGTTCGATTCTCGCGCGTTGCGACGACAGGATACGGATGATCAGAAAGCCGCTCAGCGCAAAGAAAATCCATACGCCGAGATGCCCGATCTCGCCGACATCGTCGAACAGACGGTGCTGAAGAAACACCATCAATACAGCGATGGCGCGCAAGCCGTCGAAGCCTGAGATTCGTTTGTTCATCGTGCCTGATATCCCACGCCGGCGCGCATCGACGCCGCGATTGATTGCGTAGCGGAGACCGGGCGCGTGACGACAGGAAGCGTCGGATCGACGCCTGGGCGTGCTGCTGAACAGACGCCGGGCCGGTAGGTTCCGCTGCTGATGAATGGCGGCCGTCGTGTCGATTGGCGAGCTGGCGCTACGACGCGACGGGCGGGTGTGAATCAAGCCTACGAGAAAAAAAATGCGAAAAAAATCGCGAAGTGTGGATTGATCTATTTTTATTGCGCACGACGGCACACCACTCGCATTACATCGCGTAAACCGCTTGAATTGCGGGTCGAAATTACTGGCGAGAGAAGTGCGCGCGTCAGATATTGCCGGTGATTAGCGATCCGATATAAACGTCGGCTCGAATGCGGGATCGCACCGGTTGCGGTACAAAATGCTTACACGTGGCGAAGGTCGTCGGGTGTATCGACGTCGCGAATGATGCCTGGATCGTCGACATCGATGCGGGTCACGCGATGCGATGCAAACAATGCGCGTGCGCCCGTATCGCCGTCGAGCGACAGCAATGCGTCCCGATGCTCGACACCGAAGCCGACCGGATGGCCGCGCTGACCCTGATAAAACGGCGCGACGATCGACGCACCTTCATCGAGCGTGCGCGCGACGGCTTCGATTGTGGGCAATGCGATACGCGGCATATCCGCCAGCGCAACGATCCAGCCCTCGGCGTCGGCGCTGGCGTGAATGCCGGCAGCGAGCGTTGCGCCCATCCCGCGTTCGGCGTCGGCGGCGAACATCACGTCGCAGCCAGCATCGTTCAGTTCGCGGGCAAGCAGTTCGGAGCCGGGCCGCACGATCGCGACCACACGCGTGACCACCTGTAGCAAACGTTGTGCGGATTCATGCGCGAGCGGCATGCCGTCGGGCAGCCGTGCAAGGAGCTTGTTGTGAATGCCCGACGGGTCGAAGCGCGAGCCGTAGCCGGCGGCGAGCAACACGCCGGTTGCGAGCGAGGCATAGGCCATGACGGGCACCATGAAGAGGGGAATGCGCCGATTGTGCGGTGCAATCACACAGCGCGCAAGCGTCAATCCGCACGGCGCATGCATGCGTTGTGCGCATGCAGCGTCGTGTGCCTCGACAGGGTCCGCGATGACTTCGCCGGTTCAGGTGCGCATCACCTTGTCCAGCGTGATGGGCAGATCGCGCACGCGCACGCCGGTTGCGTGATACACCGCATTTGCAATCGCCGCCGATACGCCGGTAATTCCGATCTCGCCGATTCCCCTGACGCCCAGTGGATTGATATGAGGATCGGGGCGATCGATAAACGTGATGTCGAGCGCGCCGATGTCCGCATTCACCGGCACGTGATACTCGGCAAGATTGGCGTTGGTAAAGCGGCCGTAGTGCGGGTCGAGCACCGTCTCTTCCTGCATCGCCGCACCGATCCCCCACACGATTCCGCCGATCATCTGGCTATGCGCGGTCTTTCGGTTCAGCACGCGACCGACATCGTAGACACCCACCACGCGCGCGACGCGAATCGTGCCGAGGTCCGCATCGACGTGCACCTCCACGAACACCGCGCCGAACGAGTGAAACGCGTACTGCTGTTTCTCCGCGCCGGGTTTGACGGTCGCGACGACTTCGATCGGCTTGCCGCCCGCGCGCGCCAGAATCGCGCCGGTCGGATCGCGTCGCGACGGATCGGTGCGACTGACCACCCAGCCGTTTTCGACGGTTACGTCGTCGATGGCGGTGCCGTGGATCGGCGACGCCGCATCGGCCAGCGCCAGCGCGATCAACTGGTTGCGCGCTTGCAGACAGGCTTCGCGCACGGCCGGCGAAACGCTCGCGGCAGACTGCGAGCCGCCCGATACCGGCGCCTTGGGTAACGACGAATCGCCCAGCGCGAAGTGGATGTTTTCCGGCGCGAAACCGAGCGCGTCGGCGGCGACTTGGGTCATCACCGTGTACGTACCGGTGCCGAGATCCTGAGTGCCCGACGCGACCATCGCCGTGCCGTCCGGCTGGATTCGCGCGAGCGCCGCCGCTTCGCTGCGGTTCGCCGGATACGTCGCGGTCGCCATGCCCATGCCGATCAACGTGTGGCCGTCGCGCATCGAACGCGGCGTCGCGCTGCGCTTCGACCAGCCGAATTTTTCCGCACCGATGGCATAGCAGTCGCGCAAGGATTTGCCCGAAAACGGCCTGTGCTCCTGCGGCTCTTCTTCCGCATAATTCTTGATGCGCAGCGCGAGCGGGTCCATCTTCAGCGCCCACGCAAGCTCGTCCATTGCCGACTCCAGCGCGAACGAACCGGTCGTTTCGCCGGGCGCGCGCATGAAAGTCGGCGTGCCCAGATTCAACTGTACGAGTCGATGCGACGTCACCTGATTGGGCACGGCATACGACATCCGCGTCACCATGCAGCAGGTCTCCGTCCAGTCCTCGATCATCGACGTGTTCGAGAAACTGTCGTGCCGCATCGCCGTGAGCGTGCCGTCGTGCTTCGCCGCGAGCGTGAAATGCTGTTCGGTATGCGGCCGGCTGCCGACCGGGCCGAACATTTGCGGACGTTCGAGCGCGATCCGCACCGGACGCCCGACCTGTTTCGCAGCCATCGCGCACAGCACGACGTGCGACCACGCCGAGCCTTTGCAACCGAATCCGCCACCGACAAACGGCGAGATCACGCGAACATTGTCCGGGTCGATGCCGAGCGTTTTGGACACGGCGGTCCGGGTGCCGGTCACGCCTTGCGTCGAGTCGTACAACGTCAGTTGCGGGCCGTCCCACTGCGCCATCGTCGCGTGCGGTTCCATCGGATTGTGATGCTCGATCGGCGTGGTGTAGACCGCGTCGATGCGCACCGGGCCGTCGGCGAGACCTGCTGCGAAGTCGCCGCGCGTGGTGTCGGTTTGACGCCCTTGCGGTTTGTCGGGCGCATGCGCATTCGCTTTGGCGCGGGTGAAATCGAGCGTTGCCGCCGTGTCGCGATAGACGATCCGCAACTGATGCGCGGCGTCGGTCGCGTGTTCGAGCGTGTCGGCGATCACCACCGCGACCGGCTCGTTGTTGTAGTGGACTTCGTTGTCCTGCAGCAGCGACAGGTGGCGGCCCGCGGGCGGCGCGAGTGCGGGCCGTCCGCCGTTCGGCAGACGCGGCGCGTTCTGATACGTCATCACCAGCAACACGCCCGGTAGCGATTGCGCGCGGCCAGCATCGATCGACGCGATGCTTCCGCGCGCAATCGTGCTCGTCACGATGACGCCATGCGCGAGCCGCGCGCCGGGGAATTCCGCCGCGTAGCGGGCCTCGCCGGTGACTTTCATCAGACCGTCGATGCGGTCGAGCGGCTGGCCGACCAGCGGTTCGTTCATCTTCATGCGACACCTCCGGTCCCGCCTGCGGCCAGATTCACCGCGCGCACGATGGCGCGTTGCGCGAGCTGCACCTTGAATGCGTTGTCATGCTGGGGCCGCGCGTCGCGCAACGCCGCTGCGGCTGCGCGGTTCAACGCGGCGTCGGTCAACGGCTGGCCGCTGAGCATCTGTTCGGCGACGCTCGCGCGCCACGGTTTGTGCGCAACCCCGCCCAATGCGATGCGCGCCTGTCTGATGGTGCGGCCATCGAGTTGCAAAGCAGCCGCGACCGACACCAGCGCAAACGCATAGCTCGCGCGATCGCGTACTTTCAGATAGTGCGCGTGATCGCCGAATAGCGGCGGCGGCAGATCGACTGCGGTGATCAGTTCGCCGGGCAGCAGCGTCGTGTCGGTATCGGGACGATCTTCCGGCAAACGATGAAACGCGGCGAATGGCACGACCCGTTCGCCGCGCGGTCCGACGACCCGCACGACCGCGTCGAGCGCGGCCAGCGCCACGCTCATGTCGGACGGATTCACCGCGATGCATTGCGCGCTCGCGCCGAGAATCGCATGCGTGCGGTTATGGCCTTCGATGGCCGCGCAGCCGCTGCCCGGCGTGCGCTTGTTGCATCGATCGAACGCGATATCGTAAAAGTACGGGCAACGTGTGCGTTGCATCAGATTGCCGCCGACAGTCGCCATGTTTCGCAATTGCGCGGATGCACCGGCAAGCAATGCTTGCGACAGCAACGGATACTGCGTGCGGATCGCCATGTGATTCGCGGCGTCGCTATTGCGCACCAGCGCGCCGATCCGAAGCCCGCCGTCCGGCAAGCTCGCGACGGTATCGAGTCCGCCGATATGCGTGATATCCACCAGCCGCATCGGCCGTGCGACACCGCCTTTCATCAGATCCAGCAGATTGGTGCCGCCGCCGATATACATCGTGCCGGGTTGTTGCGCGGCGCGCAGCGCGCTCGCGACGTCGCCCGCGCGTTCATAGGAAATCGCTTCCATGCCGGGCCTCCGTCAGCTATTGCCGGGCGTGCCGTCATGCGCGGCGCGCACAGCGGCAACGATGTTCGAATACGCGCCGCAGCGGCAGACGTTGCCGCTCATGCGCTCGCGAATCTCGTCATCCGTCAGATGCGCTGGACGCATGCGAACATCCGCGCTGACGGTACTGACGGTGCCGTCGCGGAATTCGCTCAGCAGCGCGGTCGCCGAACACAATTGACCGGGCGTACAGTAGCCGCACTGAAACGCATCGTGTTCGACGAACGCGCGTTGAATCGGGCTCAACATGCCGTTGCTCGCGAGTCCTTCTACGGTCGTGATGGCTTCGCCTTCGTGCATCACAGCCAGCGTCAGGCATGAATTGATCCGGCGGCCGTCCGCGATCACCGTGCATGCGCCGCACTGGCCACGGTCGCAACCTTTCTTCGTGCCCATTAGTCCCGCGTATTCGCGCAGCGCATCGAGCAGCGTCACGCGCGGTTCGAGATGCAATGCATAGTCGCGGCCGTTCACGTTCAGTGTGACCGCGCGCGGCGGCGCGGACGGACGCGCTTCCGCAGGCGGCGCGACAGCGGGTGATTGCGCGCGCGCGTGCGGTGCTGCGCTTACGGCGGCAGCGGCCGCCGCCGATTGCAGGAAGCGCCTGCGCGCGGGGCGGCTCGGGGATGATTCGCACGCGGACGTCGCGCATTCATCACGCGTCGCGGCGTTCGAATCCTGGCATACGGGGACTTTGGACATGACGTTCTGCTCGCTCCGTGAAAGGTCGTTGCAGGCTGCGCGTACTGTCGGGACGAATGGGGAAGGCGAACGGCGCAGCGATATCGATGCGTCCAGCAATTTAAGTGCCTTGTTTACACGCGTTGCAGTGCGTTATGGCGCTGCGGGTCGGGCGCACTGACGACGACAAGCAATATAAACACGCGCCGCGGCCGCGCACGGTCGCAATCGCGAAAGACTGTGTTGTGTGGAATGCGGGGAGTGGGATGGGTTCGCATGCGTGTGGCGCATGCGTGCAACGGGGCATGCATGCGCATGCCCCGCGTACCGGCTTCAGTCGATGCCGTGAAATACCGCGTCGTCCGGACCGAGATACGCAGGCGGACGCCACGCGGCATCGCGCATCGAATGCTGGACCAGCCGTTCGACGCCGAGCAGTACCGCGAAGATCGCCATCCGGATCGGGATGCCGTTGTCGGTTTGACGGAAGATCGCGAGTCGCGAATCGTGATTCAGATCGACGCTCAGATCGTTCGCGCCGGGCCGGCTGTCGCGCGGCAACGGATGCATGATCAGCGTGTCGATGCCGCAGGCGGTATCGACCAGCGCCTGATTGATCTGGAAGTCGGGCGTATAGCCTTCGAACGATTCGTCGGTAAAGCGCTCTTTCTGGATGCGCGTTGCGTACACGACGTCTGCGCCGCGCAAGCCTTGCGAGAGGTCGTGGGTCTGCTCGATCACGTGGTCGTTACGCGAAATCTGCTCGATGATGTAGCTCGGCATTTCGAGCATCGGCGGCGAGATCAATGTGAACTTGATGCCGCGATACAGCGCGAGCAGTTTCACCAGCGAGTGCACCGTGCGCCCATATTTCAGGTCGCCGACCAGTGCGATATGTGCGCCGTCCACGATTTTCCCCAGCCGCGAAAACTCGCGCTGGATCGTGTACAGGTCGAGTAGCGCCTGGCTCGGATGTTCGCCGGGACCGTCGCCGCCGTTGATCACCGGCACGTTGGTCGCCCGCGCGAATTCCGCGACCGAGCCCTGGTCCGGATGACGGATCACGAGTGCGTCGACGTAGCCGCTCATCACGCGGCTGGTGTCGTAGATCGACTCGCCCTTCGCCATTGATGAAAACGTGAAGCCGGTGGTGTCGCACACCGAGCCGCCGAGACGGCAGAACGCCGCGCCGAAGCTGACGCGGGTTCGCGTGCTGGCTTCGAAGAACAGGTTGCCGAGCACCGCGCCTTCGAGCACGCGCGAGATTTTCCGGCGTCGTGCGATGGGCTGCATGATGTCCGCGACGCGAAACAGCGCTTCCACCGATTCCCGCGAGAACTGATCCACCGAAACCAGCTGCGGCTTGCCTTCATACAGCATCTGACTCGCCAGCGACTGCGAATCTACGCTTTGCGTATAGTTGTCGCGCGGTTCGGCTTGCACGATCTCCGACACGAAGCGCTCGACGATCTCCGGCATGGCCCGCGATTCCTGCGAATCGTCAGGTAAAAGCCAGGTGTCGAGTGCCCGGCGAGAGACGCCGATACGGGTCGCGAACGCGTCGCGCGTCATGTTCATGCGGCGCATCGCGTCGCGGAGGAAGGCTTGTTGCGGAACGCTCATCCGGGCCACCTGTTGTCTTGTTAAATGTACGCGGTGCGTATATTAGTTCGGCGCTGGATGAAGTCAAGATATTTCGCGTTTTGCGCAGGTTCGGGCGCGTCGTGACGTGGGCTCGTTGCGTGGTCTGTCACCAATGGTTTGCGGAAACGTTGCAAACGCGGCTAGACTAATGGGCATGCAAAACGGCCAAACGTCCTCGAATCGTCCGCTGCGCGTCGTCCTGACGACCGCCGCCGACGCACGTCGGGACGCGGCGGTTCGTGTCGTTGCCGGTTTCGAACCCGCGTACACGACCGGTTCCACGCCCGTTTTCGCTAAAGCCAAAAAACAGCCGCTCATCTGACCGGAGCTTGCTGTTCCGTCAGATGTGCGACGGAGCAGCCGGTCACAGTCCTCTTCGACTTCCCTGATTTGCTTGTCCTGCGCACCGCTGACGGTCCGATACGGTCGCGTTAGAGGTGAAGTCATGTCTATTTTTTCGGGTATCTGGGTGCCGTTGGTGACGCCGTTTGCCGATGGTGTCGTCGATCACGCGGCGTTGCGCGGACTGGTGCGGCTGTATCGCGACGCCGGTGTGTCCGGGCTGGTGGCGCTCGGCACGACCGGCGAACCGGCGTCGCTCGACGAAACCGAACAGCGCGCGGTGCTCGCGACCGTGCTCGCCGAGGCGGGCGCGCTGCCGGTTGTCGCCGGCGTGTCCGGCAACAACACCGCGAGCCTGCTCGCGCGGATCGCGGAACTCAACACGCTGCCGGTGGCGGGCGTGCTGGTGTCCGCGCCGTACTACATCCGGCCGTCGCAAGCGGGGATGATTGCCCATTTCACCGCGCTCGCCGACGCCAGCACGCGGCCCGTCGTCCTCTACGACATTCCGTACCGGACCGGCGTGCGGCTCGAACTCGACACGCTGCTGACGCTGGCCGCGCATCCGCGTATCGAGGCCATCAAGGATTGCGCCGGTTCGCTCGACACGACGCTCGCGCTGATTCAGGACGGCCGACTCCAGGTGCTCGCCGGTGACGATATCAATCTGTTCAACACGCTGTGTCTGGGTGGCAGCGGCGCGATCGCCGCGTCGGCGCATCTGTGGCCGGAGCGGTTCGTGGCGGTGTATCGCGCGTTGCAGGCCGGTCGGCTGGCCGACGCGCGGACCATGTTCTACACGCTCGTGCCGCTGATTCATGCGCTGACGTCGGAGCCGAATCCTGCGCCGGTGAAGGCGGCGCTCGCCGCGCAAGGGGCCTTGCACAACGCGCTGCGCGCCCCGTTGACGCCCGCGTCCGAAGCGCTGGCGTTGCGTTTGCGCGAGATGCTGGCGGCTTGATTCAAGCGTCGATCACGCTTGATCCGGGGTCGCTTCCGACCTGACCGACTTTGGCTGGACGCGGATTCATCGGTGATGAATCCGTGTGGATCGACGCGCCGTCGTGTCCCCGAATTTGAGATGCTGCTTCGACGAGGCCCGTCATAATTTGGCCCTCGTCTTTTCAAATATCGTCGGTTTTCGACGCAAGCAGCATGCTGTTCATCCTTATTGTGTCTTCTCCTCGTGATGTCGTGTGCGTGCTGCCGTGCGAAGGGAGCCGCTGATGGCGGCGATCGCCGGCACCGGCCGTAAGCTCAGCAGCGGCGACGTCCGCTTCGTCACGCGGCGCCGCGCGCTTGGCGTGACGCTTGCCGTCGCGTGTGCGGCCGCCGTGTTCGCGCTGGGCGTCGGCGTGGCGCTGGGCGCGTATTTTCTTCCGCGCGTTTTCCTGCGCGACGCGATCCACGATGCCGCCGTCGAACCCAAGACAAGCCGCGTCGAGCGCGACTACACGATCGACCAGCTCGGCAAACTCGACGCGTCCGTTGCGCAGATGGCGCCGCGAATCGCGCGTCTTGCGGCGCAGGTCGGCGCGCTGAGCAGTTTCGAGGCGCGGCTCGGGACGCCCCGGTCCGCGCCGCGTCCGGCTGTCGCGCCCGCTGGCGGTGGCAGTCGTGACGAAGACGCGGAGGGCGGTCCGTCGTTGCCGCCGCGCGATTGCGTCGCTCCGCCGGCGAAGCGCGCGCGTGTGGATGCGGCAGCGACGCGCCGGCAACTCGATTGCCTCGGCGCGATGCTATCGATGCTCGAACGCGACACGGCCGCGCACGCGATGGTCTACGCCGCCTTTCCCGGCCGGATGCCCGCCGATGGCGCGCGTTTCGGTTCGCCGTTCGGCAATCGCACCGATCCGTTCGACGGTCATCTCAGCTTTCATCCGGGCATCGATCTGGTCGCGCCGACCGGCACGCCGATTCTCGCGGCGGCAGGTGGTCGCGTGATTTTCGCCGGGCAGAAGAACGGCTACGGCAACTGCATCGAAATCGATCACGGCAACGGCCTGATCACCCGATACGGCCACGCGTCGCGACTCATCGCGCATCAAGGCGACCTCGTGCTGCCGCTTCAGCGCGTCGCCGATGTCGGCTCGACCGGTCGCTCGACCGGGCCGCATCTGCATTTCGAAGTGCTGGTGAACGGCGCACCCGTCGATCCCGCCGCCTATCTGATGCTGTTCGGCGGAGCGCGCAATGGCTGACCTCCGCGTTGCTCAGCGCGCTTACGCGTTGCAGCCGGTGCGATCGCGCGCGGTGCGCGTCGCGCGTTCGGTGCTCGCGTTCGTGATTGCCGCGGCGCTGGGCGCCGGCGCGCTGCACCTTTACGCGAGCGCGCATGCGACGTATGCCGACGCGTCGCCGGGTGCTTGCGTGACCGCGGCTCCCGTCGCGCGCGACGCGTTGCAGGCCGATCTCGAGCGTGCGCAACTCGCGCTGGCACAGGAGTCGGCGTCGCGGACAGCCGTGCAGAAATCGGCGGATGCGGCGGCCACCGAAGTCGCGCGGCTCAACGGCGAACTGCAATTCCTGCGCGGCCAGGCGCTCGCGCAGTCACCACGGACGCGTCGTTGACGACGCCAGGTTGATCGATCCGGCGCGCCGTCCGGACTTACCTGGCGCGCCGCAATTTTTATTTTTCAGTTAGAGATGGCTATGTTCAGCAAGAAAAAACCCACCGGCGTTCAGCACACCAGGCTCGCCACCCTGATCGCTCATGACGTGCGGATTGCGGGCGATATCGAGTTCAGCGACGGTTTGCGACTCGACGGCGCGGTGAAGGGCAACGTCTGCGGCAAGAGCGGCGTGCAAACCCTGCTCGTACTCAGCGATCGCGGGTCGATCGAAGGCAATGTGCATGGTTACGATGTCGTGGTGAACGGCAAGATCGTCGGCGATCTGATTGCCGATCACTTCGTCGAACTGCAACCGAACGCGCACGTGACGGGCAATATCTACTATCAGCAGTTGCGGATGGATGTGGGCGCATCGGTGGATGGCAAGCTCACGCGGCGCGAAGCGCCGTCGTCCGATGCGGACACCGGCGAGCCGCAAGCGGCGTGACACCAGCCGCGCGGAAAGCGAAACGGCGCACCACGTGGTGCGCCGTTTTGTTTTCTGGCGTGTGAAACAGGCTGCGCGCCGGTTCGTCAGGCGGCTTCGATCCGCTCTTTCAGCAGGTCGGCGAATGCGTCGGCGGTCAGTGGTCTGGCCAGCAGAAAGCCTTGCAGTTCGTCGCACGCCATCTCTTTGAGTTTGTCGCGCTGCGTTGCGGTTTCGACACCTTCGGCGACCACGTCCATATCGAGCGAGTGCGCCAGTGCGATGATCGCCGACACGATCGCCGCGCCGCCGGGGCCGCCGCTATCGAGACCGTTGGTGAAGAAGCGGTCGATCTTCAGTTGCTTGACGCGGAATCGCTGCAAATACGCGAGGCTCGAATAACCGGTGCCGAAATCGTCGATGGCGATTTCGAATCCGCATGCCTGAAATTCGCGGATCATTTCCGTCGTGCGCTGCGCGTCGGTCATCGCGACGGTCTCGGTGATCTCGAACATGATCTGTTCGCACGCAACGCCTTCCGCCTTCACGATCTCCAGAATTTTCGACACGAGCTTGGGCTGCGAAAGCTGACGCGGCGACAGGTTGATCGCCACCTTGACCTGCGGCAGGCCGTCGGCGGCCCACCGGCGAATCTGGCGGCACGTCTCGCGCACGACCCAATATCCGATCTGGACGATCTGCCCCGAACGTTCGGCAATCGGGATAAATTCGAGCGGGCCGAGCAGGCCGAGCTGAGGATGATTCAGCCGGATCAACGCTTCCGCGCCCGCCAGTTCGTCGCCGTCGCCACGGAATTTCGGCTGGAAATGCAGCGAGAAATATCCTTTGGTCATCGCGTCGTGCATCGCGTTCTGGATATTCAGCGTGCGGGTTGCCGCTTCGTTCATCTTCGCTTCGAAGAACCGGTACGTGCTGCGGCCGCCGCGTTTGGCTTCATACATCGCGGCGTCGGCGTTCTTCAGCAGTTCGTCGACGGTTTCGCCGTCTTGCGGAAACAGCGCAATCCCGATGCTCGGCATCACCTGCAACGGCTGGTTGTCGGTCCACACGCCTTTGCGCATCCGTTCCAGCACGGTTTCCGCGATCTTGCCCGCGTCGTCGTGACTCGTCAGGTTTTCCGACAACACGACGAATTCGTCGCCGCCGAGCCGCGCCACCGTGTCGCTGGAGCGCACGCACAGTTGCAGCCGCTGCGCGAACGACGCCAGCACTTCATCGCCGGCCGAATGTCCGAGCGAATCGTTGATCGTCTTGAAGCCGTCGAGGTCCATGAACAGGATCGCGAACATTCCCGAACGGCGGCGCGACTGATCGATCGCGCGTTCGATCCGTTCTTTCAGGGTCTTGCGGTTCGGCAGGCCGGTCAGCGTATCGATGGTGGCGAGCCGGACGATCTGTCCGTTCAGGCGGCTGACGGCGCCCATCAAGGTTGCCGCGCGTGCGTCGAGGCGTGACAGGATCAGCGTGAGCGCGATCACCGCGAGCGAAAACAGCGTGACGACGGCCGCCAGCCAGTGCGAGTCGACGCCGCCGGCCGCACCGCAAATCGAGCCGGCCGGGAAGCCGACGCCCTGCATGCCCGAGTAATGCATGCCGCTGATCGCGATAGCCATGATCAGCGCCGCCGCGCAGCGCTTGCCGAAGACGTTGTGCTGATCTTCGTCGCGCAAGGTACGCGCAATCCACAACGCCGCCGTCGCCGCACCGATCGCGATCACGATCGACGCCGCGTACCAGCCGGTCTGATAGTGGATCGCCGGGTCCATCTTCATTGCGGCCATGCCGGTGTAGTGCATGCCCGCGATGCCCAGTCCCATCAGCAGGCCGCCGCACAGCAGGTGCGGCGTGGTCAGTACCTTGCGCGTCGTGACGAACAGCGCGAAGTACGACACCACGATCGCGAGCGCGAGCGACAGCCCGGTGATCGCGAAATCGTAGCCGAGCGGGATCGGCAGCGAGTACGCGAGCATCGCGATGAAGTGCATCGACCAGATGCCGACGCCCATCGCCACGGCGCCGCCGGCGAGCCACGCGTGCCGCAGCATCGGCGAACCGACGCGCAGGATGCGGCCCGTCAGGTCGAGCGCGGTGTAAGACGCGAGCAACGCGACGACGAACGAGGTGGCGACAAGCCAGAGGTTGTAGGAACTGATGAGCATGAGAATTCCAGCCGCGAAAGGGTTTGCGGCTGCACATGTTATCGACCTCCAGCGGAAATAGTTGAGGACTTTCTGCGGTGAATTCTTTCTATTGCTGCAATTTTCTTTAGCGATCCGCCGATCCGGCCGTGTCGGGTCGCGGCGGCACGGCCAGTTCGAAGCCTTCATCTAGCCAGCCGGTCACGCCGCCGATCATGATTTTGACCGGGCGGCCCAGCCGTGCGAGCCGGATCGCGCCGCGCGTCGCGCCGTTGCAATGCGGTCCGGCGCAGTAGGTGACGAACAGCGTGCCCGGCGCGAAAGCCGTCAGTTTCGACTCGACGATCTTGCCGTGCGGCAGGTTGATCGCGCCCGGCACATGGCCTTGCGCGAACAGCGCCGGGCCGCGCACGTCGAGCAGGACGAAGCCGGGCGTCGCGCGTTGCAACGCGCTGGAAACATCGGCGCAATCGGTTTCGAAGCGCAGCGACGCCTCGAAGTGCGCGAGCGCCGACGCGGCGTCCGCAGCGGTCACGGCGGTGACGCTGTTGATACCGTCGTTTGAAGCGTCGTTTGAAACGACGTTTGAAGATGCTGCGACGACAGAACCGGCGAGTGTGGACATGACAGTGAGCCCCGAAAAGTTGAGTTGAAAATCGCGTCGATGAGGCTCCACTATCGCCTGCGCCCACTTCTGGCGACAGTGGCGTAATCGTCAATCTTCGGTAACATCACGCCATGCACAATCACCTCGTCGTTGCGCTGGTCTACGACCGGCTCTGCACCTTCGAATTCGGCTGCGTGACCGAAATGTTCGCGCTCGAGCGTCCGGAACTGGAGCGCGACTGGTATCGCTTCGCCGTCTGCGCCGCCGAGCCGGGGCCAATCCGCGCGGCCGGCGGGATCACGCTATCCGCGCCTTACACGCTGCAGATGCTGGATCGCGCGGACACCATCGTCGTGCCCGGCTGGCGCGATCACACTGAACTGCCGCCCGAGCCGCTACTGAAGAAAATCCGCGCGGCATCGCGGCGCGGCGCGCGGCTGTGCTCGATCTGTTCGGGCGTGTTCGTGCTCGCGGCAGCGGGTGTGCTCGACGGCAAGACGGTGACGACGCACTGGCGTTACGCGGACGCGTTGCAACGGCGTTATCCGGCGCTGCGTGTCCAGCCGGACGCGTTGTATGTCGATGAAGGGCAGGTGATCACGTCGGCGGGATCGGCGGCCGGGCTGGATATGCTGCTGCATCTGGTGCGCCGCGACCACGGCGGCGCGGTCGCGAACCGCGTCGCGCAACGGCTGGTGGTGCCGCCGCATCGCGAGGGCGGACAGGCGCAGTTCGTCCCGCGTCCGATGCCGCGCGACGAAAGCGGGCGGCTCGCCCGGCTGATGGACTGGGTCCGCGCGAATCCCGCGCTGCCGCACACGCTGACCACGCTCGCCGAGCGCGCGGCGATGAGTCCTCGCACGCTGCAACGGCAGTTTCGCGACACGACCGGCATGGCCCCTTACGACTGGCTGCTGCGCGAACGGGTCGCGGTCGCGCGCGAGTTGCTCGAAGCCGCGTCGCCGCTGCCGATGGCGCGTGTCGCGCAACTCGCCGGCTTCGGTTCCGAAGAGTCGTTACGACGCCATTTCCGGCGTATCGCGTTGACGAGTCCAGGCGCGTATCGCAAGGAATTCGGCGCGCACGGCGCTGAACTTTGACGCGAAGCGCTGCGCAGGGCATGCCTTTGCGCGCGGTTCCGTTCGCTATGCCACGCGCCGCGTGCGCTGTGCTTACCCGCGCCGGATCATTTTCTGTCACGATCATTAGACGAATCCAGGCAACCGCTGTCTAACGGACGCCCGGTGACTCACGTTGATGGTGTCCATCCATGACTACACGTCCCTTCGCTGCTGCAACCGCCGCTGCCGTGACTGCGGCGGCGATGGCTGCGATCGGCGTGCCGTCGGCCGGTGTGGCGCAAAGCGAGGGCACGGGCGCGCCGTCGCGTGCCGAGTTGTATCGCCGGCATTTGCTGGCCGGCACCGACGTGCCGTGCCGCACCAATGCGTCGTGCGCGGCATTGGGCGCCGAAGCGCTCGAAGCCGGACGGCTCGACGACGCCAAAGCGCTGATCGCGATGGAAGCGCAACTCGCCGACGCCGCGAGCCTCGAAGCCGCCGACCAGAACGCGTGGAAAGCGATCGTCGTCGCGCAGGCGCGCGCGGCGATGGCGTTCGTCCATCAAGGCGATCTCGAAGTGCGGCTTGGCGCGTGGACCAACGCCCGCGCGTATTACCGCAGCGCGATCGGGCGCGGCAACGACTATCCCGACGACCCATCGCTGGCGCGTGCCGTCCAGCTCGCGCGTGCGCGTTATCAGGCGATCGCGCACAAGAGCGTGATCGCGGGGCTGCCCGCATCGGGCGCGCGGTTCGAGCGCTATCTGTCGCCGGGTGCGCGTGATGTCGTGACGTTGACGCCGGTGAAAGGGCGGCGCGGCGTGTACCGGATCGACGGCAGTTTTCTCGACCCGGTCGTATCGAACGACGGCTGGCCGCGCGCGAATACCGGTAGCGTGATCGCGTATCTGCGCTTTTACGACGGCGTCGCGCGCGTGCCGCTTGCCGAAGGCCATAATGGCACCGACGCCGCGCCGCTGGACGCGACCGCACGCATTGCTGACATCGGCGCGGCGCGACGTCAGCGCGAGCGTTGCGTGATCGAATTCGATCTCAGCGCGCCCGAAACGCTGGACGTCGTGACGCACGGTCCGCTGGTGCTGTGCGGCTTTGGACTCAACGTCATCGCGGATGGTCGCTACTATCTGAAGAGCGGCACGTAAGATCGAAAAGGAAACCCGGATGTCCGACACTGTCGAAGCGATCGCCACCTATAACGCCGGTCGCGATCCCGAGCGTTTGCGGATGAAGTACAGCGCGATGCGCACGACGCCATTCGTGTTTTTACGCGGTACATGTCATCTGTTTTACGCGCATCTGCCGCCGGCCACGGTGCTCGACGATGCACCGCCGGTCTGGATCTGCGGTGACATGCATCTGGAAAATTTCGGTAGTTACAAGGCCGATAACCGGCTGATCTACTTCGACATCAACGACTTCGACGAGGCGTGCGTCGCGCCTGCGCCGTACGAAATGGTGCGCCTGCTGACGAGTCTGCTGATCGGCGCGGACGACCTGAAGGTGAGTCGCGCGCAGGCGCTTGCGCTTTGCCACGCGACGCTCGACGCATATAGCACCGCGCTCGGATTCGGCAAGGCGCGGTGGATCGAGGAAGAGACCGCAAGCGGGCTGGTCGGTGAACTGTTTGCGGCGCTGCATACGCGTAAGCGCGTCGATCATCTGAACCGGCGAACGGAGCTGAAGGACAAAAAGCGCGTGCTGCGCGTGGACGGGAAAAAAGCGTTGCCGCTCGACCCGAAACGCAAGCAGCAGGTGATCGCTTTCATCGATCGCTTTGCGAGCCAGGAAAGCGATCCGGCTTTCTTCAAGGTACTCGACGTCGCGCGACGGATTGCGGGAACCGGCAGTCTCGGCGTGGACCGCTATGTGATTCTCGTCGAAGGGAAAGGCTCGCCGGACGGCAACTATCTGATCGATCTGAAACAGACGTTGCGTTCATCCGTGGTGCCGCGTCTGACGACAACGCAACCCGTATGGAGTACACAGGCGCAACGTGTGGTCGAGGTTCAGCGGCGTTGTCAGGTCGTGTCGCAAGCCTTCCTGCATGCAGTGGAATGCGATGGACAGCCGTATGTGTTGCGCAGTTTGCAGCCGTCCGAAGATCGCGTCGCGCTGGCCGAATGGAACGGCAAATTGCCGCGACTCGAAGCAGTGGTCAGGACGATGGGTGAACTCGCCGCATGGGCCCAATTGCGCAGCGGCGGCCGTCAGGGATCGGCGATTGCCGACGATCTGATCGCCTATGGCAACCGGCGCGACTGGCAGGCGCCGTTGATCGATCTTGCGTTGAAATGCGAAGCGCAAGTGCAGGCTGACTGGAAAGCCTATTGCGATGCTTTCGATCGCGGCGAGTTCAAGGTTTAAGGTCTTTAGTGTTTTAGCGCTTTAGTACTTTAGTGCCTTGGTACTTTGAGCCTTCCGGCATATCGACGCGTCACGTGCTAAGCCACCTGACTCGTGTGCGCGTGAATGGGCGCGGCGACGCTATCCGATCCACGCATCAACGGCAAACGCACGATAAATTCCGCACCGGCGCGCGACGTGTCGCTAAACGCATCGACCGTGCCGCCATGCGCGAGCACGATATCGCGCACCACCGACAAGCCGATGCCCAGTCCTTTCTTGCACGAACGACCCGCTTGACCGCGTGAATACGGCTTGAAGATCGAAGGCAGATCTTCAACCGATATACCGACGCCGTCGTCACGCACGGTGATATAGCAATGACGTCCCGCGCGCGTCGCGTGAATTTCGACCGTGCCATCCATCGACGAGTACTTCAACGCGTTGACCAGCAGATTCACGAACACTTGCGTGAGCTGGCTAAAGTCGCCTTGCAGATTCAGCGATTCGTCGGACGCATTGAATCGGATCGGCGCATGCATCGGCACGTTCGCATGCGCGACGTCGATACAGTGTGCGATCAGTTCGTTAAGCGCGACGCTTGCACAGCGCCGTTTCGCTGTCGTTTCCGCGCGCGATGCGAGGCTGCTTGGCGGCGCGTCGGATTCGTGGGTCGGCGTGTGGTCGGGCGCGATGAGCCGCTCGGCAAGTTGCGCAAGCAATGCGGTCTGGCGCGACAGCAACAACGCATAGCGCTGCAATTGCGGATCGTCCGCGTACTGTGTCGTCAGCAAGCGCGCCACCAGCGAAAGCGGCGTGATCGCATTACGCATCTCATGACCGATCAGCGGTGTCAGCGCACGTTGGGTCGCCATGCCGTCGTCGTTTGCTTCCGCGTTGGAGTGGGCATTGGCATTGACATTGCATGCGACCGGCGAATGCTTTTCCGCGCGCGATGAACGCACGGCACGCGGCGTCAGCACCGCGTCGTGCACGCGCTCGACATCGCGTGTCTGCTCGGCGCGTAACTGCGCGACGCAGTACGTGCATAAGCCGATTACCGGTCGATACGCGAGCCGTTCCTTGACCGATGCCTCGTAGTCGATCAGCGCGGTCCAGTCGGTCGAGCTGTCGCAGACGGCATCGCCGACCACGCGCAAGCCGTCGAAGCCGCGGCCCAATGCGTCGTCGATTGCGCGCGACCATAAGCCGACCGTCGCACCACTGTCGAAGGGCTTGTCGGGATTCGAATAGGTTTGCGCGCCGTCGAGTATCTGCAACTGTCCCGACGCGAGATAGTCGCGCAGCGCAGGTGCGCTGCGGACCAGCATATGCTGGGCTTTATCGACGCCGAGAACGACCGGCGCAACCCAGATCGCAGCTTCGCGATTCGACAGTCCTGCATGCAGAAACTCGCCGGTGACGCTCAACAACTCGTCACGCGATTCGTAGAAGTGGCAAAGGTGCGTGCCCCACTGCAAGGGACCGACATTAGCAAAGCCGCTATGGCGAGAGCCAGCGCTCATCGTTTCCCCGGTTCTATGTTTAAGCACTGAACGGACAACGCGCGACGCGTTGCGCTGTCAACGCCGGATACGGTGCGCTGTTCCGGTGGTGG
This sequence comes from Paraburkholderia sp., assembly GCF_028283785.1. Classification (GTDB taxonomy): domain Bacteria; phylum Pseudomonadota; class Gammaproteobacteria; order Burkholderiales; family Burkholderiaceae; genus Paraburkholderia. The sequence continues at coordinate 406,243 of NZ_JAPWKB010000014.1, forward strand.
TTCGGTCCCGTCTGCCAGCGGAAATCGATTTCAGGCTGGCCAACCCGTTGTGCGAATGTCCTTTTATTGGCGTCTTGCATCGGACTCGGCAAGACGTTCCAAGGTCGAGCCTCAAACGTACTTGACCACATACTGGGTAAGAATTGTCGTTTTCCCTAACGGGTACGTTTCATGCGGGTGACTTTATTGTGTGCTTAAGAATCAGCGCTTTACCGTCGCGACGAGTGGAAGCGCTTCCTTAGTCAAGAGCGAAACATGGCTACGCATTTCAAACTGCACGACCCGGTCGAGTGGAACACGCCGCAAGGCATGACGACGGGAAAAATCGTGCGTGTCATCACCTCTCATACGACACTCGACGGACACCCCGTCGCCGCATCGAAAGATGATCCGCATTACGAAGTAGAAAGCGACAAGAGCGGCAAGCACGCCGTTCATCGTGGCGACGCGCTAAAGCGTCGTTAATCCGCACACGTCTTCTCCAGACAAACCCGTATTGCTGCCGCAAGAGCGCGGCTGATACTGTGCGCAGGTCATTGTGGAAGCGCTTCCACTCACCCGGTTCAACGACCTCGCGCAGGAGAATCCGTGGCACACGACGCAGCTTTCTCTTCCAGCCATTCCTCTTTCGATCCCTCATCCGAAGCGTTGACGCCGCCAGGCGACTCATCGCTATGGCGCAAAGACTTCCTGCTCGGCGCAGCGACCGCGGCGTATCAGATCGAAGGTGCGGCCACGGAAGACGGCCGGCTCGCATCGATCTGGGACACGTTCTCCGCGATTCCCGGCAAGGTGCTGGCGGGTGACACCGGTGCGGTCGCGTGCGATCACTATCATCGATGGGAAAGCGATCTCGATCTGCTGACGTCCCTCAACTTCGAAGCGTACCGGCTGTCGATTGCGTGGCCGCGTGTGATGGACGAAGCAGGGCGGCCGAACCGGAAAGGACTCGATTTTTACAAGCGTCTGCTAGGCACGCTGAAAGACAAAGGCCTGCAAACGTTCGTCACGCTGTATCACTGGGACTTGCCGCAGCATCTCGAAGATCGCGGCGGCTGGTTGAATCGCGATATCGTGTATCGCTTTGCCGATTACGCCGACCTGATGAGCCGCGAACTCGCGGGCCACGTCGATGCATGGGCGACCTTGAACGAGCCGTGGTGTTCCGCGTTTCTCGGTTACGGCAATGGTCATCATGCGCCCGGACTCGCCGACGGCCGCTTTGCGACGCAAGCAATGCATCATCTATTGCTGGCGCATGGCATGGCCGTGCCGGTCTTGCGCGCGAACGACCCGGCTTCTAAAAAGGGCATCGTCGCGAACATCGGCCGGGGTTCGGCGAACTCGTCGAGTGCCGCCGATGGGCGCGCCGCGCATCTGTTCGAAGTGCAGCATAACGCGTGGGTGCTCGATCCTTTGCTCAAGGGCGAGTATCCGCAAGACTTGTGGCACTTGTGGCCGGGCACCGAACCGCTGGTGCTCGAAGGCGATCCGAAAACCATTGCCGCACCACTCGATTTTCTGGGGATCAATTACTATTTCCGCACCAACGTCGAAAGCGACGGCGGGCATGGGATGGTCGAAGTGCCGCTCGAAGGCGTCGAGCGTACCCAGATGGGATGGGAAGTGTATCCGGACGGTTTGCGCGACCTGCTGATCGGTTTTAACCGTACCTATCCGAACCTGCCGCCGATCTACATCACCGAAAACGGCATGGCGTCGGACGATCAGGTGATCGACGGGCAGGTGAACGATCTGCAGCGCATTGCGTTTCTGAAACGCCACTTCGCCGCTGTCGATGCGGCGATCAAGGAAGGCGTGGATATTCGCGGCTATTTCGTGTGGTCGCTGATGGACAACTTCGAATGGGCGTTCGGCTATGAACGCCGCTTCGGTGTCGTGCATGTCGATTACGACACGCAACGACGCACGCCCAAACGCAGTGCGCAACTGATCGCGAAGTTCCTGAGCGAGCGTGCGGCGAAGGCTTGAATCTGTTTAGCTGATTTGCATTCGACTTGCCAACACGGGCGAAAAGCCTGGAGGAGACGGGATGAACAGCAGAAGAAAGCTGGCGTTGAGCGGTATCGCGATTGCTCTTGCGCTGAACGGCATCATCGCCCACGCCGAACCGTTGAAGGCCAACGTGATTCACTGGTGGACGTCGGGCGGCGAGTCCGCGGCGATTCGCCAGTTCGCGGACGCTTACGACAAGGCCGGCGGTCAATGGGTCGATAACGCCGTGGCCGGTGCCGATCAGGCGCGCGCCACTGCGATCAACCGTATCGTCGGCGGCGATCCGCCCACTGCTGCGCAGTTCAATACGTCGAAGCAGTTTCACGATCTGATCGATCAAGGCTTGCTCAATAACGTCGATGCGGTCGCTGCGAAAGAAAACTGGAACGGCATTTTCCCGCCGTCGATTCTCGATAGCATCAAGGTCAACGGACACTTCTATGCAGCGCCGGTCGATATACATATGCCGGCCTGGTACTTTTATTCAAAGCCCGCATTCCAGAAGGCCGGCATTGCGGGCGAGCCTAAAGACTTTAGCGAGTTTGTCGGCGATCTCGACAAGCTGAAGAAAGCCGGTGTGATTCCACTGGCGCTAGGCGGACAGCCGTGGCAAGAGAAAATCACGTTCGACGCGGTGTTTGCCGATGTCGGTGGACCGGACCTGTATCTGAAGGTCTATCGTGACCGGGATGCGAATGCCGTGAAGTCCGACGCTTTCAGGAAAGTACTCGCGTCGTTCAAGAAGCTGCATGACTACGTTGACCCGGGTTCGCCGAATCGCAACTGGAACGATGCGACCGCTTTAGTGATTTCCGGCAAGGCGGGCGTGCAGATTATGGGCGATTGGGCCAAGGGCGAATTCTCGGCCGCGAAGCAGAGCGCCGGCAAGGATTTCGGTTGCTTCCCCGGCTTCGGTCCGCACTCGCCGTATCTGGTCGCGGGTGACGTATTCGTGTTTCCGAAAACCGACAACGCAAACGCGATCAAGGCGCAAAACCTGTTGGCCACGGTGATGACGTCGCCTGCCGCACAAGTGGCATTCAGCGCGAGAAAAGGCTCGATTCCGATTCGGCCGGATGTCGACGATTCGAGTCTCGACATGTGTGCCAAAGCGGGCATTGCGATTATGAAAGACAAGTCGCGCCAATTGCCGAATCCGGAAATGCTGGTGTCGCCCGACGTGCAAGGCGCACTCACCGACGTCATCACTAACTTCTGGAACAAGAACCAGTCGGTCGACGACGCGCAAAAGGCTTTTGCCGGCGCGCTCAAGGGCTGAGTACCGACATGGGCGCGCTCAAATCATCCGTGCTGCATCGACCGGCTCATGCTTCCGCCGGCGCGCCGGTTGCGAAGCGGCGCGCCCGGCCTTTGCGCAAGCGTGCATCGTTGGCGGTGTGGATTGCATTACTGCCGATGATCGTCACCGTGCTGTTCGCCTATCTCGGCACGATGATTTGGACCGCCCGCGTGTCGTTCAGCAATTCGCGAACCTTTCCGTCGAGCGATTTCGTCGGGTTTGCGCAGTACGTCAGGCTGTTTCATAACGACCGCTGGTTGCTGTCGCTGCAAAACATCGTGGTGTACGGCGCGTGCTTTATCGTCGCGTGTCTGGTGATCGGCTTGCTGCTCGCAATTTTTATCGATCAGCGCGTGATGGCCGAAGGTGTGTTGCGCACGGTGTTTCTCTATCCGTATGCGATGTCGTTCGTCGCGACCGGACTCGTGTGGCAATGGATCCTCAATCCTGAACTCGGCGCGCAAGCGGTATTGCACAGGATCGGACTGACCAACGTGCATCTGGACTGGATCGTCGATCAGGATCGGGTCATTTACACCGTTGTCATTGCAACCGTCTGGCAGGCATCGGGACTCGTGATGGCGCTGCTGCTCGCCGGCTTGCGCGGTATCGACGACGAGTTGTGGAAGGCGGCGCGTATCGACGGTATTCCGCGTTGGCGGGTGTACGCGAGCATCGTCGTGCCGATGCTCGGGCCGTCGATGTCCACCGCGTTCGTGTTGCTGTTCGTGATGGTCGTGAAGCTGTACGACGCGGTCGTCGCGATGACGCAAGGCGGTCCTGGCACCGCGAGCGAAGTGCCCGCGAAATTCATCATGGATTATCTGTTCGGTCGCGCGAACATTGGGCTTGCATCGGCCGCGTCGATTGTGTTGCTGACTACGGTGCTGGCGATTCTCGCGCCGTTCTTCTACGCGCGCAGTCGCGCGGCTTTGCGAAAGGACGTCTGATGAGCACGCTCGATCCCGCCGCGCTGACGCGCCCGCACCGAAGAAAGCCGAAGCGCATGACGCCGGCACGGCTCGGCGTCTATGGCTTTCTGATTATCTCGGCGCTGTTTTTTCTGCTGCCCTTGTATGTGATGCTGATTACGTCGGTCAAACCGATGGCGGAAATCCGGCTGGGCAATCTGCTTGCGTGGCCCGCGCATCTGACGCTGGAACCGTGGAGCGTCGCATGGCAATCCGCGTGTACCGGACTCGATTGCAACGGCATTCGTGTTGGATTCTGGAACTCGGTGCGTATCGTCGTGCCGAGTACGGTGCTGTCTATCCTGATCGGGGCGGTCAACGGTTATGCGTTGTCGTTCTGGCGTCCGCGTGGTGCGGGCTGGCTATTCGGCGTGCTGCTGATGGGCGCGTTCATTCCGGTGCAGGTGATGGTGTATCCGCTGGTTCGCGTGCTGGCCAGTGTTCACCTGTTCAGTTCACTGCCGGGCATCGTGGCGATCCACACGATCTTCGGCATGCCGATCATGACGCTGCTGTTTCGCAATTACTACGCGAGTATTCCGCTCGAACTGTTCAAGGCCGCGCGCATCGACGGCGGCGGATTCTGGCGCATTTTCATTCAGCTGATGTTGCCGATGTCCACGCCGATCATCGTCGTCGCGGTGATCATGCAAGTGACCGGAATCTGGAACGACTTCATTTTAGGGCTTGTTTTTGCGGGTACGAAGAACCTGCCGATGACGGTTCAGCTCAACAACATCATCAACACGACTACCGGCGAGCGGCTTTACAACGTCAATATGGCGGCGACGATACTCACGTCGATGGTGCCGCTTGCGATCTACTTCATCTCGGGCCGCTGGTTCGTTCGCGGCATTGCTTCCGGCGCAGTCAAAGGCTAGCTCATGTCTACCGCTACCGCATCCAGTGTGTCTTACCCGCCGCGCGCGAACGTCGCGGTTCGCGATCTGAAGATCGAGCTTGGCGCGAATACGGTGATCGATGCACTCGACCTCGGCGTGCGTGCGGGCGAGTTCGTCGTGCTGCTCGGCCCGTCCGGTTGCGGCAAGTCGACGTTGCTGCACAGCATCGCGGGCCTGATCGACGTGAGCGCGGGCAGCATCGAGATCGGCGGCGAGGATATGACGTGGGCCGACCCGAAAGATCGCCGGATAGCGCTTGTTTTCCAATCGTATGCGCTGTATCCGACCATGAGCGTCGAGCGCAACCTGTCGTTTGCATTGCGGATCAATGGCACGCCGAAAGCGGAAATCGAGCGGCGCGTGGCGCGTGCATCGGAGATGCTGCAACTCGGGCCGCTACTCAAGCGCAAGCCGTCGCAACTGTCGGGTGGACAACGGCAACGGGTTGCAATCGGACGCGCGATCGTTCGCGAGGCCGACGTATTTCTGTTCGACGAACCGCTGTCGAATCTCGATGCCAAACTGCGCACCGAATTGCGCCGCGAGTTGAAGCAACTGCATCAGCGCCTTGGCGCAACGATGATCTATGTCACACACGATCAGGTCGAAGCAATGACGCTCGCCACGCGAATGGCCGTCATGCGGCACGGCGTGATCCATCAGTTCGGCACGCCCGCCGAAGTCTATGCACGGCCGGCGAATCTTTTTGTCGCAAGTTTTCTCGGCTCGCCTGCGATGAATTTATTGCACGGTCAGATTCACCGGCTGGGCGATGATGTGCGCTTGCGAACACCGTATCTCGACCTCGACGTGTCACGCTATGCCTTTGCGAAATCGCCTGACGAAAAGCACGCGTGCGTGCTCGGTATCCGGCCGGAAGATGTGAAACTCGTCGCGACCGGTTCGGAGGAGGGCGCGACTGCACTGACGAATAGTCAGCAAGGGGTGGTGTCGCTCGTCGAACCGATGGGTAATCATCAGGTCGTGTGGATCGATTTCCAAGGCACGCAGATTGCGGCGGTCGATCAGCATAAGACCGCGATCGCCGCAGGCGATTTCGTCAGATTTACGCTGGACGTCGCGCATATTTCGGTATTCGACGAGGCGAGCGGTGCGCGCTTGTGATGATCGGGAACGGGCTGCAATGCAGGAGAACACGTGGCAACACTCAAGGACGTAGCGACACTAGCGGGCGTCGGATTATCGACGGCATCGCGTGCGATCTCCGGCAAAGGACCGGTTTCCGCCGACGCGGCCGCGCGCGTGCAAGCCGCCATCGAAGCGCTGAATTTCAGGCCCTCGTCGATCGGCCGTGCGATGGCCACGCAATCGCTCGGCATTATCGGACTGTTCGTGCCGACCTTTTTCGGCTCGTATTACGGCACGATCCTGAAGCAGACCGACACCGAATTGCGCGCGGTGCATCGTCATCTGGTGGTCGCAACCGGTCTGGGCGAATCGTCGCCGCGCGAGCAGGCGATCGAAGCCGTGCGTTTCCTGATCGGTCGCGATTGCGATGGCGTGGTCGTCATCAGTCACGACCTGCATGACGACGATCTCGACATGCTGCACCGTTTGCATCCGAAGATGGCGTTCCTGAATCGCGCGTTCGATCACCTACCCGAAGCATCGTTTTGCGCAGACCATCGACGCGGCGGTGAACTCGCCGCGCGCACCTTGCTCGATCACGGACATCGGGAAATTGCCGTTATTTCAGGGCCTTTTACCGCTTCGGACAATCGCGCGCGGCTCGACGGTTTCTTTGCTGAACTCGACCGGAACGGCATTGCGCGCGATGCGGTCGCGCTGATCGAATCCGACTTTTCGCCGGAAGGCGGCTATGCGGCGACACAACGGCTGCTCGATAGCGGACGCCGTTTTACCGGCCTTTTTTGCGCGAACGATACGATGGCGGTCAGTGCGTTGGCGCGCTTCCAGCAAGCCGGCATTTCGGTTCCCGACGACGTGTCCGTGATCGGCTACGACGACGATTATTCGGCGGCCTACGCGGCGCCCGCGCTCACCTCCGTGCATATTCCGACGCTGGAGTTGACGCAGAACGCAGTGCGCTGGCTCGTGAATCAGTGCTACGGCACGTCGAACGATATCTTCCGCGAGTTTCCCGTCACGGTGACGATGCGTGCGTCGGTCGCGCGGGTGCGAACGAAGGGCAAGCGCGTCGGCTGACGCGTCTTTACGCCATCGATACCTTACGGTATTACTATTAACCCAGTGCCGGCCGGGTTATCACCAGTTCATCGCAGTGCGTGTCTGTAATAGTCTGTCTATTTGCGGCTATTCTGACGCGAGGCTTCGGCGCGACATTCGTTGGCGCGGCGCTCGCGCGATCACTGGAGAGAACACTTTGAGCTCATCTGGCGCATCCCCTTCGTTCACATTCACCGGTTCGTTACTGATCGACGGCGAGGCCGTGCAAGGGCGCGGCGCGTCGTTCAACGGACGCGAGGCCGCGACCGGCGACGTGTTCGGTCCGGCATTTCATGGCGCGCTCCCCGGCGACGTCGCGCACGCGTGCGAACTCGCGGAAGCCGCATTCGACGTCTATAGCGAGACGTCGCTGGAAGCACGCGCAGCTTTTCTCGACGCGATCGCCGATCAGACGCCGCGCTCGGCGATGAACTCGTGCGTGTCGCGAGTGCGGAAAGCGGTTTGCCGGAAGCGCGGATTGCGGGCGAGCGCGCGCGCACGATCGGACAACTGCGGCTGTTCGCGCGCGTGGTCCGCGAAGGTGCGTGGATCGACGCGCGGATCGATCCGGCGATGCCCGATCGTCAACCGTTGCCGCGTCCCGATCTGCGGATGCGGCGTGTCGCGCTCGGTCCGGTCGCGGTATTCGGCGCGAGCAATTTTCCGCTGGCGTTTTCCGTCGCGGGCGGCGATACGGCGTCCGCGCTTGCCGCCGGTTGCCCGGTCGTCGTCAAGGCGCATTCCGCGCATCCGGGCACGTCCGAACTGGTCGGCCGCGCGGTGCAGGCGGCCGTGCGCGCGTGCGGCTTGCCTGACGGTGTGTTCGCGTTGCTGTTCGACGCGGGTTTCGAAGTGGGTTCCGCGCTGGTCAGCCATGCGTCGATCAAGGCAGTCGGCTTCACCGGATCGCGCGCGGGCGGGTTGGCGCTGGTCGCGTTGTCGGCTGCGCGCGCCGAGCCGATTCCGGTTTACGCCGAGATGAGCAGCGTCAATCCGGTGTTCGTGTTGCCCGCGGCAATGGCCGCGCGCGGCCAGCAACTCGCCCGTGATTACGTCGATTCGTTGACGCTCGGCGCGGGTCAGTTTTGCACCAATCCCGGCTTGCTGTTCGCGTTGAAAGGCGCGCAACTCGACGCGTTCGTCGCGACCGCCGTCGACGCGTTGAGCGCGAAGCCATGCGGCGTGATGCTGACGGGCGGAATTGCGGCCGCGTATGCGAAGGGCGTCGAGAGTCTGTCGAAGATCGACGGCGCTCAGGTCGCGGCGCGCGGTACGTCGTCGGACGATGCTGCGGGTTGGCGCGGTCAGCCTGCGCTGTTTTCGGTGGACGCTGAGCATCTGCTCGCGCAACCCGCGTTGACGCACGAAGTGTTCGGGCCGAGTTCGGTGGTGATCGCGTGCGACAGCGTCGCGCAGATGATCGAGGTGGCGCGACGACTCGAAGGACAATTGACGGCGACATTGCAAATCGATCCCGACGATTACGCGCTGGTGCAACCGCTGGTCGGCGTGCTCGCACGCAAGGCCGGCCGCGTGCTGGCGAATGCGTTTCCGACCGGTGTCGAAGTGGCCGATGCGATGGTGCACGGCGGCCCGTATCCGGCCACGTCCGATTCGCGCACGACGTCCGTCGGCACGGCCGCCATCGAACGTTTTCTGCGTCCGGTCTGCTATCAGGGCTTGCCGCAGGCGTTGTTGCCGGACGCGTTACGCGACGGCAATCCGCTTGCGATTGCACGGCGTATCGACGGCAAGCTGCAACTGGCGTCGTGATACGCAAAGACATGTTGCAAGGCCGTTGGACGGACAAAAGCGGCTGCATCGCATGCTATTCTCACGCACGGCTCCGGCCGTGGCGTGCAGCAGGCAGCCTGCACCCAGCAACCCGCATCACGCGTTGGCCGTCTGTTTTCGCATCGACCGGGTAGCGAACCCGCATGCAACGGACGGCACGACGCACCTGGATACTATGGACTACCGGCATCTTCAGAATCGAAAGAGCATGCACGCGCGAATCGTGCAGGATCTCGGCATCGAGATCGTCAGCGGACGTCTCGCGCCTGGTGCGCGGCTGCCCGCCGAGCCGACCTTATGCGAGCAGTACGGCGTCAGTCGCCCGGTGTTGCGTGAAGCGACGCGCGTGCTCGTCGCCAAAGGTCTGGTGATTTCAAAACCGCGCGTGGGCAGCATAGTGCGTCCGCGTGACGACTGGCACATGCTCGATCCCGATGTGCTGTTCTGGACGTTGAGCAACATTCCCGAAGGCGATTTTTTCCGTTCGTTGCTGACCGTGCGACGCATCATCGAACCCGCCGCGGCCGCGCTCGCCGCCACCGCCGCAACCGAAGAAGATCTCGGCCGCATCAGCGCCGCTTACGACCGGATGGAGTGCGCGCCGACCGCGTCCGCGTTGCTCGACCCCGACCTCGAATTTCACCGCGCGATCATGGCGGCAACGCATAACGACATGCTTGCGTATATCGGCAACATGATGTCGCTGGCGTTGTCCGAGTCGATCAAGCTGACGAGCCGGCATCCGGATACGCATGCGCTGTCGTTGCCGCGGCACAAGGCGATCCTGACGGCCATCTTGAATCGCGACGCGTTGGCCGCACGGCAGGCGAGCCTCGTGCAACTGGAACACGCACGGGCCGACGCGGATACGATTCTTGAGGTTGGGAGCCGGCAGCCGCATTGAGGTGGGGTGGGTGTGCGTGGTTCAGACGAAAAAAAACCGCGCAACACCGGTTGCGCGGCCAACCTTCCCACTGCAGTTTCTAGTGCGAGTGCTTCGGCACTTCAGCACCACGACATCCCACCAGGAAGTCGAAATCGCATCCTTCGTCGGCTTGCAGCACGTGGTCCACGTACATCTTCCGATAACCGCTTGCGTCCGCCGGATCGCGTGTCTGCGCTTCCTTCCATTCGGCCAGGCGTGAAGTCAATTCCGCTTCCGGAATATCGAGCTTCAACAGTCCCGCTTCGCAATCCATTTCGATCCAGTCGCCGTTGCGCACGATCGCCAGCGGGCCGCCCGCGCGCGCTTCCGGCGCAACGTGCAGCACCACCGTGCCGTATGCCGTGCCGCTCATCCGTGCGTCGGACACGCGGACCATATCGGTGACGCCTTGTGCGAGGAGCTTCGGCGGCAAGCCCATGTTGCCCACTTCCGCCATGCCCGGATAACCCTTCGGTCCGCAATTTTTCATCACGAGGACGGAGTCGGCCGTGACGTCGAGATCGGGGTCGGCGATGCGCGCCTTGTAGTCGTCGAAATTCTCGAACACGACCGCGCGGCCGCGATGTTTGAGCAACGACGCGGTTGCCGCCGACGGCTTCAGCACCGCGCCGTTCGGCGCCAGATTGCCGCGCAGCACGCACAGGCCGCCATCGGCGACGAGCGGATTGTCGAGCGGACGGATCACTTCGTCGTTATAGATCGGCGCTTCCTTCACGTTGTCCCACAGCGAGTGACCGTTCGCCGTCAGCGCGTCCGGATGCGGCAACAGGCCCGCTTCGCCGAGACGGCGCAGCACGCCCGGCAAGCCGCCCGCGTAATAGAACTCTTCCATCAGGAAGCGGCCCGATGGCTGAAGATCGACGACGGTCGGCGTGCCGCGACCGGTCAGCGTCCAGTCGTCGAGATCGAGTTGTACGCCCATGCGCCCGGCAATCGCCTTCAGGTGAATCGCCGCATTGGTCGATCCGCCGATCGCCGCGTTCGCGCGGATCGCGTTCTGGAACGCTTCGCGCGTCAGCAACTTCGACAGACGCAAATCTTCCAGCGCCATCTCGACGATGCGGATGCCCGACATGTGCGCGAGCACGTAGCGGCGCGAGTCCACGGCAGGAATCGCCGCGTTGTGCGGCAGCGTCACGCCGAGCGCTTCGGCCATGCAGGCCATCGTCGATGCCGTGCCCATCGTGTTGCAAGTGCCGGCCGAACGCGATTGACCCGCTTCGGCGGACAAAAACTCATGCATCGAGATCTTGCCGGCCTTCACCTGTTCGCTCAGTTGCCATACCACCGTGCCCGAGCCGATGTCCTTGCCGTGATGCTTGCCATTGAGCATCGGTCCGCCGCTGACGACGATCGCCGGCACGTCGCAACTCGCCGCACCCATCAACAGCGCAGGCGTAGTCTTGTCGCAACCGACCAGCAGCACGACGGCGTCGATCGGGTTGCCGCGAATCGATTCCTCCACGTCCATGCTCGCGAGATTGCGGGTGAACATCGCGGTCGGTCGCAGGTTCGATTCGCCGTTCGAAAACACCGGAAACTCGACCGGGAAACCGCCCGCTTCGAACACGCCGCGCTTCACGTGCTCGGCAAGCTTGCGAAAGTGTGCATTGCACGGCGTCAGTTCCGACCACGTATTGCAGATACCGATGATGGGCTTGCCCTGAAACTCGTGATCGGGGATGCCCTGATTCTTCATCCAGCTGCGATACATGAAACCGTTCTTGTCGGCAGTGCCGAACCATTCTGCCGAGCGAAGCTTGCGAGGTTTGTCTGTCATGTCGTTCGTTTAGGGTGATGTCATATAGCCATACTATATCGCTCATCTGTGTGCGTCGGCGAACTGCTTGTAGCCAAACTTTTCAACTACACAGATGGGCAAATTTTCGCTGCGGTGCCGCAAAATCCTTCAAATATCTGGGATGTCTCCGTCAACAGTAAGAGAAATAGCATGACTATTGACGGCGCGGACGTGGGGAAAATACCGATCACATCCCGCAATACCTGCGCATATAGTTTGGCTATTCACGAACCCGCGGCAGATCGCGCGTTGGCGCGCCGTCGCAATGGCAGGAGATAAACAGTGGTCACATCGCAGCGCGTTGCCGGTCGTTTCTCAGGACTTTTCCCCGTTGCGCCGACCCCGTTTACGGAGTCGGGCGATTTGGATATCGAAGGGCAGCGCCGCGTGATCGACTGTATGGTCGATCAACAGGTGGATGGTATCTGCATCCTCGCCAATTACTCCGAGCAATTCGTGCTGAGCGACGCCGAACGCGACACGCTGATCGACGTCTGTATCGAGCAGGTTGCGGGCCGCGTGCCGGTGATGGCGACCTGCAGCCACTTCAGCACGCGAATCGCCAGCGAACGCGCGAAACGTGCGGCTGAAGCGGGCGCCAGCATCATCATGATGATGCCGCCGTATCACGGTGCGCTGCTGCGCGCCGACGAGAACGCGATGTTCGAGTACTTCGCGCGCGTCGCCGAGGCTGCGGGCGTGCCGATCATGATTCAGGACGCACCGCTGAGCGGCGTGTCGCTGAGCGTACCGTTCCTCGCGAGGATCGCACGCGAATTGCCGCTGGTGCGCTACTTCAAGGTGGAAGTGGCCGGTGCCGCATCGAAGCTGCGCGCGTTGATCGCGGCAGGCGGCGACACGATCGAAGGCCCGTTCGACGGCGAAGAAGCGATCACGCTGATGCCCGACCTCGACGCGGGAATTACCGGCGTGATGTCGAGCGCGCTGCTGCCCGATCTGATCCGCCCGGTATTCGATGCATTCCATGCAGGCCGCCGCGACGAAGCGCGTGCCGGCTATGCGCGGATTCTGCCGCTGATCAACTATGAAAACCGCCAGTGCGGCTTGCGCGCGGCGAAAGCCGTGATGAAAGAGGGCGGCGTGATCAAAAGCGATGCAGTGCGTCATCCGCTCGAAGCGTTGCCGCCCGCGACGCATGCCGAATTGCTCGAACTGGCGCGCGAAGCGAATCCGCTTGCGCTGCGCTGGGGCCGTTAAACCGCATCGACCTTCATCGCAACCACCTTACATGAGCCAAAAAATTTCGATTGGCATCGTCGGCGTCGGCAAGATCGCGCGCGACCAGCATCTTCCGGCACTGGCCGCACTCGACGGTTTCGATCTGGTCGCCTGCGCGAGCCGCAATGCGACGGTGGACGGCGTGCGCAACTATCCGACCATCGACGCGTTGCTGGCCGCCGAACCGACGCTCGACGCCGTGTCGTTGTGCGCGACGCCGCAAGTGCGCTTCGATCAGGCGCGCGCGGCGCTGGCTGCCGGCAAGCACGTGATGCTCGAAAAGCCGCCTGGCGCGAGCCTGAATGAAATCGAAGTGCTGCGCGCGATGGCGCAGTCCGCTGGACGCACGCTGTTCGCCACCTGGCATTCGCGCTATGCGCCGGCCGTCGATGTGTCGCGCGAATGGCTGGCGTCGCGCACGATCCGCGCGGTCGAAGTGCGCTGGAAAGAGGACGTGCGGCGCTGGCATCCGGGGCAGGCGTGGGTGTGGGAACCGGGCGGTCTCGGCGTGTTCGATCCGGGCATCAATGCACTGTCGATCGTAACGCGCATCCTGCCGCGCGAAATCATCTTGCGCAGCGCGGCGTTGTATGTGCCGGCGAATACGCAGACGCCGATCGCCGCCGACCTCGACTTCACCGACGAAACCGGCGTACCGGTGCGCGCGGAATTCGACTGGCGGCATGGCCCGGTCGAGCAGTGGGAAATCGATGTCGACACCGACGACGGCCTGCTGCATCTGTCCGAAGGCGGCAAGCGGTTGAGCATCGCGGGCAAGACTGTCGAACTCGCGGCGGAACGCGAATATCCCGCGCTGTACGAGCGTTTCCAGTGGCTGATCGAGCACGGCGCGCACGACGTCGATGTGCGCCCGCTGCGCCATGTCGCCGATTCGTTCCTGCTCGGACGTCGTCACGAGGTGGAAGCGTTTCACGACTGAGCCGTTCTTCACGAACGCTCGACCCGAACAAGCGCATCAACGCAATGTAGCTTTCATGCAGTGCCCTAAAACCACATGACACAGTCGGCAACGACTTGATGAAGCAAGGAGACGAGTATGACCAGCAAGCTAAGACGCCTCACGCTGTGCGCAGCGATGGCCGGGTTGTTCGCCGCGCCGTTTGCCGCCCAGCTCACGGCACGCGCCGACGAGCCGCTGAAGATCGGCTTCCTCGTGAAGATGCCCGAACAGGCATGGTTCATCAACGAGCAGAAAGCGGCCGCCGCGCTCGGTCAGAAAGAAGGTTTCCCGGTGGTGAATATCGGCACGCCGGACGGCGAAAAGGTGCTGGCCGCGATCGATAACCTCGGCGCGCAAGGCGCGAAAGGTTTCGTGATCTGCGCACCCGACGTCCGTCTCGGACCGGCCATTCAGGCGCGTGCGAAGCGCTACAACATGAAGTTCGTGACGGTCGACGATCAACTGGTGGACTCGACCGGCAAGCCGCTCGCGGGCGTGCCGCACCTCGGCATGTCGGCGTTCAAGATCGGCAATCAGGTCGGCACGGCGATCGCCGACGAAATGAAGCGTCGTGGCTGGAAGCCGGAAGAAGTGGGCGCGCTGCGCATCACCGATTACGAACTGCCGACCGCCAAACTGCGCACCGACGGCGCGACCGAATCGCTGATCGCCGGCGGCTTCAAGAAGGAAAACATCTTCGATGCGCCGCAAAAAACCACCGACGACGAAGGCGGTTTCAACGCCGCATCGCCGGTGTTGTCGAAGCATCCGAACATCAAGAAGTGGGTGATCTTCGCGCTGAACGAAGAGACGGTGCTGGGCGGCGTGCGCGCGACCGAGCAGCTGCATATTCCGTCGGCGGACGTGATCGGCGTCGGCATCAACGGTGCAGGCGAAGCGTTCGCCGAGTTCCAGAAGAAGGAACCGACGGGCTTCTACGGCACCATCGCGGTCAGCTCGACGAATCACGGCAAGGACAGCACCCAGAACCTCGTCGACTGGATCAAGACGGGCAAGCAGCCGCCCGCCGATACGCAGACCACCGGCAAGCTGATGACGCGCACCAACTGGAAGGACGTGCGTACCGAACTGGGAATCTGAGCGCGAACTGACGTTGCGAACCTGAGAGTAGCTGCGCGGCATCGGTGTGCGATTCACCGGTGCCGCGTCGCATGAAACACGAGACATACGGCACAACGCTACGCACAAGGCGATTCCGATGAACGATGCAGTGACCCATGCTCCGCGCGCGACGCCGTCCGTCGATGGCGGTCCGTATCTCGCGCTCGACGGCATTTCGGTCAGTTTTCCGGGTGTGCTGGCGCTCGACGCCGTGTCGCTCGAAGTGCGCGCGGGCGAAGTGCATGGGCTGATGGGCGAGAACGGCGCGGGTAAATCGACGCTGCTGAAAGTGTTGTCGGGCGTGAATCAGCCGCAGACGGGCGCGTTGCGCCTGAACGGCGTCGAGCAACGCTTCACGACGACGAAAGCGGCGATCGAAGCCGGCATTGCGATCATCTATCAGGAACTGCATCTCGTGCCCGAACTGACGGTCGCGGAAAACCTGATGCTCGGGCAATTGCCGAACCGGATGGGCGTACTCGACGAACGTGGGATGGTCAAACGCGCGATCCGCGAACTCGACCGGCTCGGCGAGCGCATCGATCCGAACATGCAGGTGAAGAACCTGTCGATCGGTCAGCGCCAGATGATCGAAATCGGCAAGGCGCTGATGCGCGATGCACGTGTGATCGCGTTCGACGAACCGACCAGTTCGCTGTCGTCGCGCGAGACCGTGCAACTGTTCAAGATCATCAACGCGCTGCGGGCCGAAGGCCGCGCCATCGTGTACGTCACGCACCGGATGGACGAGGTGTACGAGCTATGCGACCGCGTGACGGTGTTTCGCGACGGCCGCCGCATCGAGACATTCGATTCGGTCGCGGACCTCGATCGCGACCGTCTGATCAGCTGCATGGTTGGGCGTTCGATTCGCGATGTGTACGGCTATCGCACGCGACCGACCGGCGACACGATGCTCGAAGTGAAAGACCTGCTCGGTCCCGGACTGCGCGAACCGGTGTCGTTCACCGCGAAGAAGGGCGAGATTCTCGGCTTCTTCGGGCTGGTCGGCGCGGGGCGTTCGGAACTGATGAAGCTCATCTATGGCGCGACGAAAGCGGTATCGGGCAGCGTCGAACTGAAGGGCCGCAAGACGCATTTCTCGACGCCGCGCGACGCCGTGCGCGCGGGTATCGCATTGTGTCCCGAAGACCGCAAGCAGGAAGGCATCGTCGCAATTGCTTCGGTCGCGGACAACCTGAATATCAGCGCGCGGCGGCATTTCAGCGTGGGCAAGTTCCTGCTGAATGCGAAGCGCGAGCGCGAACTGACGCACGAATACATCGGCAAGCTCGCGATCAAGACGCGTAACGGCGATACCTTGATCGGCACGCTGTCGGGCGGCAACCAGCAGAAGGTGATCCTGTCGCGCTGGCTGGCCGAAGAGATCGACGTGTTCCTGATGGACGAACCGACGCGCGGCATCGACGTGGGCGCGCGCGCGGAGATTTACAACCTGCTGTACGACCTCGCCGATGCGGGGCGCACCGTGATCCTGGTGTCGAGCGATCTGGCCGAGGTGATCGGCGTCGCGGATCGCGTGATCGTGATGAAGGAAGGGCGGATCGTCGGCAATCTGCCGAAGGCGCAAGCCACACCCGATCAACTGATCAAACTCGCGCTGCCGAAATAAGCCGCAGCTACCTGCAACCCCCACTGCCGACCGTCATCGCGCGCGGCCACCGGCCGCGCGGCAACGAAGAGAACCCATCATGCAACCACCGACCACCCAACCTGCCGGCGAGCCGCCGCTGTCACCTCAGGCGCAAGCGGGCGCTGCCGCGCGCGCGGCCCGCACATGGGACCTGATCAACAAATCCGGCATCGTGATGGTGTTCGTGATCCTGTTCGCGGTGCTGTCGTTCACCGTGCCGGATTTTCTGACGAGCCGCAACGTGCAGGGTCTGCTGCTGTCGGTCACGCTGATCGGCTCGATTTCCGTCACGATGATGTTCGTGCTGGCGCTCGGCGAAGTCGATCTGTCGGTGGCGTCGATCGTCGCGTTTGCGGGCGTGACCGCGTCCACGCTGATTACGTCGACGCATAGCGTGACGCTCGGCGTGATCGGCGGCGTGCTGGCGGGCGGCGCGGTCGGGCTGGTCAACGGCGTGCTGATCGCGCGCTACAAGATCAACTCGCTGATCGTCACGCTGGCGATGATGGAAGTGGTGCGCGGCCTCGCCTTCATCACGTCGAACGGCGACGCGGTGATGATCTCCGAGGAAAGTTTCTTCGAACTGGGCGGCGGCTCGTTTCTCGGCATTTCGTATCCGATCTGGAGCAACATCATCGGCTTCGTGCTGTTCGGCTTTCTGCTGAAGAAAACCGTGTTCGGCAAGAACGTGCTGGCGGTAGGCGGCAATGGCGAGGCGGCCTTGCTGGCGGGCTTGCCGGTGCAGCGGATCAAGATCACGGTGTTCGTGCTGCAAGGGCTCGTGACGGGCTTCGCCGGCGTGATGCTGGCCTCGCGGATGAGTCTCGGCGATCCGAAGACGTCCGTCGGGCTCGAACTCGGCGTGATCTCGGCATGCGTGCTGGGCGGCGTCTCGCTGACGGGCGGTGTCGCGACGATTTCGGGCGTGCTGGTCGGCGTGCTGATCATGGGCTCGGTGCAGGACGCGATGAGTCTGCTGAACGTGCCGACCTTCTATCAGTACCTGATTCGCGGCGGCATCCTGTTGCTCGCGGTGCTGTTCGACCAGTTCCGCCGCAGCCGTCGTCGCGTGTGAGCGCAGCGCGTCGCAACGACGCGGTTTTATAGATGGTGTTCGATGTTCCGATGCCCGGCATGCTGGTTGCAATTCCAGCCCTGCCGGGCATTTTGCATTTGGCCGGTGGTGTGCTGCCGCTTTGACTGCGAGGCGCAGCTTATTTGTTGCTGCCCGCGCCCGTGCCTTCGAGGCCGTTGTCGAAGCCGCCCGCGCCTTCGGGCCGATGGCCGCCGCCGGGGCTGTTTTTCGCGGCGGTTTTGCCGCGCGCGTTGGCTTTGGCGTCTTTCGCCTGCGGCTTGTGCGACTCATGCACCGCCGACGTCGCGTCGTCCGGTTTCGAACCCATCGCCGAGGTGCCGTTGTCCTGCGATTGCGGGCCGCCCGGCGACGTGATCTGCGCGACACCGTAATGGCTGAACGCGAGCAGCGCGCAACCGATCGACCACGCGGCGACTCGGCGACTCGGCGACAGTGGCGGGGCAGGGGCCTCGGAGATGCCGGGCGGGTTCGATCCATCTCGCGACGTGCGTGGATCCGGCTTGAAGACGTTCATGATGACGGTTCGCTCCAGTTGGCGCGCATGCGGCGGCGGGGAATCGACGGTGGCGTTTGCTTACATTTCGCATGCACTTGCGTGGAGTGGAGCAAACGCTATGCCGCGCGGTCCGGGCGTTCCACCGGCGCATTCCGGGCGCTGGACGCGGCGGCGTTGCGGGCTGCGGGTTTTGCGGGCGGGGCGCTTCCCGGTATGCTCACGAAAAACCGTCGGCGCGATCGGGTGCTGTTCGTCCGGCGCGATTCCGTTTTCCTGTTTGCTCAACATGACGATACTGTTTTCTTTTCCGGCCGATCCGGCCGTCTATTTCATGGAGTCCTGGCGATGCGTGTAGGACGTCCGGTCAAGGCCTTGCCGCAACCGATGTGCGATTACTGCGGCGCGCGCGCCACGTTGCTGCGTGCGGGCGAGGACGGCTATCCGTATCGGGACGATCACGGGCCGCTGTGGGTTTGCGTGCCGTGTCAGGCGTGGATCGGCATTCCGGCGCGCAGCACGCGGCATGTGCCGCTGGGCCGTCTCGCCGACGCCGCGCTGCGCGATGCGAAGAGCCGTCTGCACGACGCGCTGGAGCCGCTGGTGGCGGGGAAGGTACGCCGCGACAAGGTCAACGTGTTCGAGGCGCGCGGCAAGGCGATTCGCTGGCTGGCGACGGAGCTTGGATTCGACCTGCCGACGCCGTCGATTCACGCGTTGACGCTGGCGCAATGCGAGCAGGCGATCGCGCATGCCGAGGCGTTCATTGCCGGTCGTCGGGACGGGGTTGGGGAGCGGGACGCAAACGTTTGACATCGATGCTAAAGGTTTCGTCGGAGGGGCCGTTAAAGCATCTGCCAGTCAACAACTTCTGCGAAGCCGCATGGCCAAGACCATCCCTTTTTCCCGTAATACCCGAGGTGCGCAGGCGCGCATGGCCAAGACCATGTTGCTGCCGATCCCGCGTCGCACCGCTGACGAACTCGCCTTGCGAGCGCACGTGGCGCTTGACGCGTTGCGTCGCGGCAAGGGGTGCATCGGTGACGCGCAAGCGATGACGCAAGCGATGTTGCTGGCGGTTTTTCTGGCCGAACTGGGCTATGAGAACGTTACCGCGGAGACGCTTGGCGATGCCGAGCGCGCGATTGCTTCGACGTTCGATGCCGGGCGCGAGTCTGGTGAGTGGCGGCTCGATGACACTGCGGTTGGGTTGTTTGCGGTGATTGTCACCGGGTATGACCGGCAGTTGATGAATACGCCGTTGTGGGCGATTAGCGAGGCGAGTGATCGGTTGGACCGGTTTCAGGTTGGTGAGGATTATCGGGTTCGGGATAGGAAGTGGGCGTGAAGGTTTTGGGTTTTGGTTTGGATTGGTTTGTTGTGGTTTGTTGTGGTTGTCCCGGTTTCACGCTGGTTTACCTGGATCGTCCCTGTGCGGGACCGCACCTACTTTTCTTTGCTCGCGCAAAGAAAAGTAGGCAAAAGAAAGCGCGTTTACACCGCCGCTCCGTAGCGAGTGGCGTCTACTGACTAACGGGTAGTGGACCGCACACGATTTGAGTTGCCGCACCACTAAAGCTAGTGACAAGGCAGTCATTCGTTCCGGCTGTTCGCTCCGCGACAGCCGTTGGGCACAGCCCCGTCTCTCACCCTCGGCGTCATTCGCGCGCTGCACTTCGTCCGTCACAACACCCAATTTCCTGGCATGCGCCGGGCTGGTCGCGCGCGCAAAATTCCAGGCAACCCGGAACGTCGAAACCATCGTGAAGGCGGGTGAATGCCTTGGCGCAAACCGGGCCTGAGCCGGATGCCGGAACCGTCGTGAAGGCACGCAAATCAGGTGGCGCAAACCGGCTTTTTAGCTGGGCGTAGAACCATCGAAGAGGTGGCCAAAGGACGTGGCGAAAACGGGTTTTTGAAGTGGGCTACCGCCGCGAAGCGGGCGGGATGTGCGGGCGCGGACCACCGGGAAAAACGGACCACCGAGTCAAAACGTGCGCGGTCCACTACCCGTTAGTCAGTAGACGCCACTCGCTACGAAGCGCGAGGTAAACGCGCTTTCTTTTGCCTACTTTTCTTTGCGCGAGCAAAGAAAAGTAGGTGCGGTCCCGCACAGGGACGATCCAGGCGGACCAGCGCGAAACCGGGACAACCGAGCCGAACCAGGCGGACCGACGCGAAACGGGGACAACCAAACCACCCCAAAAAAACCAAGCCCCGCCAGCAAGGCACTCAAAAAAACCCTAGGAACACTCCCTCCACCAAGCGTAAAAAAAACGCACCCGACTCCCTCAAACCCAAAACCACAAAACCAACCCGCCACCCGAAGGGTAAACCCACCCTTGCCTTTCAAAACCCCCGCGATTAACTAAATAAAGCCCGACAAACCCATCCAGAAACCCCATTCAGAAAACTAGCAGCAAACACCACTCCCGCACCGGAGGTGCCCAATGCCCCCGCTATCCAGCGACACCGTCGCCGCCGCCGACGCACTCAAAAGTCAGACGAGAGGCGAGGTCCTCACCCCCTCCGACGCGGGTTACGACGCGTCCCGCACAATCTGGAATGCAATGATCGACCGGCGTCCTGCGGTCATCGTCAAATGCGCGGGCGTCGCCGATATCCGCCGCGCGGTCGCGTTCGCCCGCGACCACACACTGCCGCTGTCGATCTACGGCGGTGGCCACAACATCGCGGGCAGCGCGGTCTGCGACGACGGCGTGATGATCAACCTGTCACAGATGAAATCCGTCCGCATCGACCCGATCGCGCGTCGTGCATTCGTCGAACCGGGCGCCACGCTGGGCGACTTCGATCACGAAGCACAAGCCTTCGGTCTCGCCACGCCACTCGGTATCAACTCGACCACGGGTGTCGCCGGACTCACGCTCGGTGGAGGATTCGGCTGGTTGAGCCGTCAGTTCGGGATGACCGTCGATAATCTCGTCTCGGCCGATGTCGTCACCGCGACCGGCGATCTGCTACACGTCGACGCCGAATCGCACCTCGAGTTGTATTGGGCGATTCGCGGCGGCGGCGGTAACTTCGGCGTGGTCACGCTGTTCGAATTCGCGTTGCAACCGGTCGGCCCGGAGATATTCGGCGGACTCGTCGTTCTGCCAATCGCGCAAGCCAAAGACGCATTGATCCGCTATCGCGCAGCGGTCGAAACCATGCCCGACGAACTCAGCGTTTGGGTCGTCACGCGACTCGCGCCGCCGTTGCCGTTTCTGCCGCCGGAAGTCCACGGCAAACCGGTTATCGTGTTCGCAATCTGCTATACGGGTCCGGTCAAGGATGGTCCCGACGCGACGGCGGTGGTTCGTCATTTCGGCGCGCCAGTGGGCGAACACGTCGGTCCGATGCCCTACGAAATGTGGCAGAAAGCCTTCGATCCGCTACTCGCTCCAGGTGCGCGAAATTACTGGAAATCGCATAACCTCGCGACGCTTCCGGACGGTCTGTTCGACGCGCTGATCGAAGCGGTTGCCACGTTGCCGTCGCCGCAATGCGAGATTTTTATCGGGCAGATCGGCGGGCAAACCGGACGTGTCGCCGTGAATGCCACGGCCTATCCGAATCGCGACGCGAACTATGTGATGAACGTGCACGGTCGCTGGGACAGCGCGTCGGACGATGCGCGCTGCGTGGCGTGGGCGCGCGACTTCTTCGATGCGGCGGCGCCGTTTGCATTGGGCAGCGTGTACGTGAACTTCATGACGCAGGACGAGGCGGGCCGCGTCGGCGAAGCATACGGCGCGAATTACGAGCGGCTCGTCGCGGCCAAGACGCGGTACGACCCGCACAACCTGTTTCGCCAGAATCAGAATATCGCGCCGTCGGCCACGGCATGAACGGAAGCGGCATCGCCCTGTATCGCGTTGCATGACGATGCCGCCCACTTCGCACGATCACGATCACGCGCCGGTATCGAACGCCCTCGATTGGGCCTTCAACGCTTCCAGACGAAAACGCCAGCCGCGTCGATCGAAAGCCTGACGCGACTCCCTTCGACGAGCGTCGGATCGTCGCTCGCGAAATCGAAGCGGCACTCGCCGGTTCGCGCGACCACGAACCGTCCGCCGGATCGCACTTCGACCGCGTCGATGTTCGCTTCGTAACAGCCATCCGGAGACGGACGAATCGCGGCGGCACTCACGCGCCACATCACGTCGGTTCCGGCTCCCAACCGGACTCCGGCTTGCGCTGTTGGTAACGTCAATCCGCACGCACTGCGCACCGAACCGTCGGCCGTGATGCGTCCTTCGCCCACATTCCGCAAGCCCAGCAACTCGGCCACTCTCAGGTTGGCGGGGCGTTGAAATACGTCGAGCGTCAGGCCCATCTGTAAGGCTCGACCCTGTTCGATGACCAGCACTTCATCGGCGAGCATCGCGGCCTCGTCCGGGTCGTGCGTGACGATCACGGTGACTGCTTCGATCTCACGCTGCAACTCGCGCAAAGAACGCTGCAACGTGCGACGTCTCGGCGTATCCAGTGCGGAAAACGGTTCGTCGAACAACAGCAATTCGCTATGCCGGGACAACGCACGCGCTAACGCTACTCGCTGCCGTTGTCCAAACGACAACTCCTTAGGCAACCTTGCGATCAGACGACTCAGGCCCAGATGATCGAGCCAGTAACGTGCCACGGTCGGATCCGAATCCACGGGAAACGCGAGTTGCTGCGCCACCGTCATGTGCGGAAAAAGCCCGTAATCCTGCGGCATATAACCAATTTTGCGTTGCTCGGGCGGCATGTCGTTCAAGTTGCGCCGACCGAGTTCGAGCATCCCGCCTTCGTTGCGTTCGAGTCCTGCAATCAACTTCAACGCAATCGATTTCCCGGAACCGGACGGCCCGATAATCGCAAGCCGTCGCGTCGAGGGTTTCCATTCGATGTCGAGATCGAACGTGCCAAGCCGACGCTTGAGTGCCACCGACAATCGCAAATCCTGCGCTGCGGTAGACGGGCGCGCGGCGAGTGCAACCGGCGCGTCATCGCCATTGTCGGTGCGAGCGATGAGCGCGGTGCGGCTGCTCCGTCCATACACGGACAGCACAGCGCAGATCACCGCGATCGCCAGGGTCGGCAACAGCAACGGCATCATGGCCGGCAAACCTTGCGCGCCGAACATCACATACGTGTAGACCGGCAACGAATACGGGTGATACGCAACCATCACCGTCGCGCCGAATTCGCCGAACGCACGCAGCCACGCGAGTGCGAGACCGGCGCGAATCGCTGGCCACGCAACCGGCAGCATCACGCGGAAAAAACGGCTTCCCGCACGATGGCCGAGCGTGGCGGCGACATCGTCGTAGACCGGATCGACCGACGCAAAAGCCGACCGGGCCGCGACGATCAGAAACGGCGCGGCAACGAAGGTTTCGGCGAGCACGATGCCGGCGAACGAATCGGTCAGCGTGCCGCCGGCAATCTGACCGATCCAGCTATACGGTCCCAGCAGAAACAGCAGCAGCACGCCGCTCGTGAGCGGCGGCAACGCGAGCGGCAATTGCACGATAAAACCGAGCAACGCCACACCACGCGCCGACGATCGCGCGAGCCAGTAGCCGAGTGGCACGCCGCCGATCAGAATGATCAGCGCCGCGACACTCGCACTCGCCGCAGAAACGCCGACCGCCGACCACGTCGCGCGCCAGTCCACACCGGCCCAGTCGGCATGGCCGATTTGCGGCACGCTGGCGATAAACGGCGCGCACAGGTAGACGGCGAGCAGCGCGGCAAGCCACAACAACGGACGCGCTGCGGGACGCGTCATTGAGCAGCGTCGATCACGGCTTGCACGGACGGCGCGATGGCTTGCGCGTTACCCGTGACCTTCGGCTTGACCACGTCCACGCCGTGTTCCTTCAGCAACTCACGACCCTTCGCGCTCAACAGGAAGTCGACGAACTTCACCGCGCCGGTCGCATTCTGCGCATCGCTGAGAATCGTCAGCGTATAGCTGGCTTTCGCCTGAAGCTCGGGTGCCGGACGGATCGCCGGAATCTTCAGGTCGGAGGTCTCGGTCGAATAGAAGAAACCCGCGTCGAGCTGGCCCGATTGCAGACGTCCGACCAGCGTTTCTTCCGGCAACACTTGCGCAGGGTTATCCGGCGCGCCAAGCGTCTTCTCGACGAGGTCCGGCTGGTGATAAAGATCGGCAGCCTTGGTGACCATCTCGACCGTGAATGCGCCCTTCGGATCGAGCTTCGGATCGGTGCGGCCGACGCGAATGCCCGGTTCCTGAAGCACCTGATCCCAGCGCTTTTTCTTGAAGTCGGCGGCGAAGCGGCTTTGCGCGTTATAGCCGATCATCAGCGGCGATTCCGCGAAATTCACGTACCACGCGACGTGATCGCCGTTGGCTGCGCCCATCAGGCCGGTGTTGACCTTCGGGCTCGCGCTGATGAAGACGTCGCCGCGACGCAGCTTGCCTTTGATCTCGTTGGCGATCTTGTTCGAACCGGCCGCGTAGCCCTGAAAGTGCAGCCCCGTTTCTTTCTCGAACGCGGGTCCGACGCTGCGCTCCATCAGATTGACGAGCGAACCTGCATACAGCACGTTGACCGTGTTGTCGTCGGCGGCATAAGCGTGCGTGGACGTGATGGCGATGGCGCCCGTCAACACGGCAGCGGTCGCGAGAAGCTTTCGAATCATGTAATACCCCGTCTCGTTATAAACGCCGATATATTACGACGAGCGCGATGAATGCTGCACGCACGAATATCAATTCGCCCAGGGCATTTGCGGTCGCCAGAGGCGATACCTGGCCGTTAAACTGACGCACCTATCAAACATCCGGCCGCAGTTGTGCGAAAGCGCAGGCCGTACACCGGGAGATCACGATGCGAACGAGTGCACGCAATCACTTTGCAGGGCAGGTTTCCGAGGTCAAGGCGGGCGCCGTCAATGACGAGATCACGCTGAGCACGCAAGACGGTCTGGAGATCGTCGCGGTCATCACGCATGGCAGCGCGGCATCGTTGGGTCTGGCCGTGGGCAAGCCGGCGTTCGCGCTGGTGAAGGCGTCGTCGGTGATCGTGATGGTCGATGTCGACGCGAGCAAGGTGTCGGCGCGCAACTGCATCGCGGGCACGGTGGCGTCGGTGACGAAGGGCGCGGTCAACTCGGAAGTGATCATTGCCGCGCAAGGCGGCGCGCAGATCGCGGCCATCGTCACGAACGAAAGCGTGGATCGTCTGGCGCTCGCAAGCGGCACAGCGGCTGCGGCTATCTTCAAGGCATCGAGCGTGATCGTCGGCGTGGATTGAGTGCCACGACGCGTCGCCACCGCTCGCGTGGCGACGCATCCACGGTGTGTTTCTACACTCAGCCGCACCCAGCCACTCAAACCGGCTTTCCCCCGTTTTCGACGCGAACCGGTGCGCTCCGGGCATCGCGCTGGAATATGCGCATCGATATAACCGCTATCGCCACCTCCACCGTGCGTCCAGTCGCACGCGCAGCGTAATATAACAACGGTTATAGCGACGAACGAGCCGGCGCGGGGCTGGCGCAGGAGGACGGGAATGGACAGGTTGGACGCGGCGGCCGTGCCGCAGATCATCGAAGGCGTGGTGTCGTTCGACGGCGATTTTGCACGGCCCATGTCGTTTTCCGTGGACGATTTGCAGCGCTACGCCAGCGCCCAGGCCGATCCGTTCGATCTGCGCTGCTACACCACGAACCGGTTTATCCGCACGGTAGACGCCTATCGCGGCGCGCTGCTGAAAGACCTGATCGGTCTTGCCGGACTACGCACCGAGGTGCCCGGCGAATTCAAGCGCACGATCTTTATCGCCGCCGCGCAAGATGGCTATGCGGTGACATTCTCATGGCACGAACTGTTCAACACACCGGTCGGCGAGCGCGTGATCGTCGCCTACGAATGCGGCGGCAAACCGTTGAACGCGGAGCAGGGCGCGCCCATCCTGTTTTCCGGCGCGGATATCCTGCCCGCGCCGCGTCACGTGAAGCGGCTGTCGCGTATCGTCGCGCGCGTGCTTGCGCTGTGATTGCGCGGTGATCGCATGGTGACTTCCCGCCCGATTTGTTCCTGTCAGTCCAGGCCTGCTCGATGATGGATTTCGAACACGCATGCGCTGCACGCATCGATGCATTGATGGCTGCTTCTGGCGCATCCGCGCATGCATGCTCGCATGCGTTCGACGCATGGCTGTTCGCGCGGCTCGTCGCGGCGCGCGAAGTGTTTGGAGAACTGGCATGGCTCGGTCTGTCGGATCAACAGACGGCGGCCTTGTTCGCGCGACATTTTCCGGCCATTCGCGCACCGTCGCTCACGGTGACGGGCGCGTTTCCGCTGACGGTGCAGCACACCGCGCATGCGACGTTCATCTCGTCAATGAAGCGGTTGCTGCAGACGCACACCAGCGCCGCCGTCGATCCCGCCGACGCCGATTGCCTCGCATCGATCATCGCGCACGCGTGCCTGCGCCCCGACCATTTGTGGCGCGATCTCGGGCTGCGCGGCCGCGACGACGTCACGCAGATGCTCGACCGCTATGTCCCGTCGCTGGTCGCGCGAAACGTCGACAACCTGCGCTGGAAGAAGCTGCTGGCGCGGGAACTCGCGCTCTCGCTCGGCGAAACGCCCGGTCCCGCGCCGGGTTGTCCCGGCTGCGAAGATTTCAGTTTCTGTTTCCCCAAGGCCTGACGTTTCGCAACGTCAGCGCATCGATACCCGCCCTTACAACTGACCCACCCTTAAGTGCGATGTCGCACAGAGAAAAAAAGGGCGTGCTCTTACGCTGCATGACTAGAACGAGGACTTGCGACGCTGTTTAAGCGGCGGCCGACCCATCCATGCGTATCGCGCATGCATGCGTGGCACGCATGCGCACGCTGTCAGTGAGTCCCGCGACGTCACCCGGGCCGGCTTGCGCCGGCATCGCACCGGGTTTCGACTTTGACCAGGGCGCTGCAATTCGAGGAGAAAACGATGGAACGCGTAGAGTTGTTCGACGCGTCGCGTGGGCATGGCGCGACGTCTGGGCGCCTACCCATCTATGACGGACTGCCAGCGGATATCGAGGCGTCCCGGCTGACGGCCTTTACCGCCGCGCTTGAAAAAGAAACCGGCAAAAGCTTCGCGGACTACGCGGCGCTTCACGACTTCTCGGTTCGCGAATTTCGAACCTTCTGGCAATTCCTGCTGCGCTCGTCCGAAGGCCTGGAATGGAGCGGCGACGCCGAGCCCGTTTGCGTCGGCGACGCGTCCGAGCGCGCCACGTTCTTCCCGAACGTCAAACTGAATTTCGCCGACACCTTGCTCAATCTCGCAGTCGCGCCCGCCGATGCGCCCGCGTTGACCGCCTGTCACGCCGACGGCCACAAGGTGCGCATGACACGCGGCGAATTGCGCGAGCGTGTGATGCGTCTCGCCGATGCGCTGACGGCGCTCGGCCTGCGCGAGGGCGACCGCGTGGTCGCGGTGATGCGCAACGACTCCAGCGCGATCGTCACGGCGCTGGCCGTTACGGCGCTCGGCGCAACGCTATCGACGGCTGCGCCCGAAATGGGCGTCGAAGCGATGATCGACCGGTTCGTGCCGCTGACGCCACGCCTGCTGTTCGCGCATACCAAAGCACGCGCGTTCGATACCGGCACGTCGGTGGCGAACAACGTCGCGGCGCTCGCCGCCGCACTGCCGACGCTCGAAGGCATCGTCAATCTCGACGACGGCGAATTGCCTGCGACGCTCGCGCCGACCATCCATACGCTCGACGGCCTGACTGCTACTGGCGACGCGCAGCGATTCCGCTTTCCGCATCTGCCGTTCAATCATCCGCTCGTCGTGATGTTTTCGTCGGGTACGACCGGCAAGCCGAAATGCATCGTGCACGGCGCGGGCGGCACGCTGCTGGAGCATCTGAAAGAACATCGGTTGCATAGCAATCTCGGACCCGGCGACACGCTGTATTTCCACACCAGTTGTGCATGGATGATGTGGAACTGGGCCGTGTCCGCGCTCGCATCCGGCGTCGAAGTGGTGACCTACGATGGCCCGATCTCCAGCGTCGATACGCTATGGCGGCTGGTCGCGGACGTGCGCGTGACGGTGTTCGGCACGAGTCCCGCCTATCTGAAGATGTGCGCCGATTCCGGCATCGAGCCGGGCAAGCAGTTCGACCTCAGCGCATTGCGCGCGATGATGTCGAGTGGTGCGGTATTGCACGACGTGCAGTTCGAATGGGTGCACGACCACGTGAAGCCGGTGCCGTTGCAATCCATTTCCGGCGGCACCGATATTCTCGGCTGCTTCGTGCTCGGCAATCCGAATATGCCTGTTTTTGCGGGCGAAGCGCAGTGCAAGAGCCTCGCGCTCGATGTGCAGGCGTGGGACGAAGGCAAGCGCATCGACGGCGTCGGGCAACTGGTCTGCGTGAATCCGTTCCCGTCGCGGCCGCTCGGTTTTCATGGCGATGCCGAAGGCAAAGCGTTTCACAACGCTTACTTCGCTGCCAATCCGGGTGTGTGGACCCACGGCGATCTGATCGAATTTCCGCGCGAAGGATCGGCGCGACTGCATGGTCGCTTCGACGGCGTGCTGAACGTGCGCGGCATCAATGTCGGTCCCGGCGAAATCTATCGTGTGCTGAACGACATCCCCGAAATCCGTGAAGCGATGGCGGTCGAGCAACGCATGCGCGATACGCATGCGAGCACCGGACCGTCGAGCGCACCCGGCAATCGCATCGTGCTGCTGGTCGTATTGCGAGACGGCGCGACGCTGAACGGTGCGTTGACGGCGCGCATTCGCCGCGATCTGGCGCGTCGCGCGTCGCCGGCTCATGTGCCCGACCGGATCGTCGCCGTCGATGCGATTCCGTACACGCATAATGGCAAGCCGTCCGAAGCCGCCGCACGCAATGCCGTCAACGGCTTGCCGGTCGGCAATCAGGCAGCGCTGCGCAATCCGGAATGTCTCGACGCGATTCGCCGTCATCCGTCCTTTCATGTGTCGTCGCGCGACATGCCGCCGGTCGGCACGACGCGTGAAGAACTGGAAGCGCATTTGCAGGCGCAATGGGAAAAACTGTTCGATTTCGCGCCGATCGGCCGTGACGACAACTTCTTCGATCTTGGCGGACATTCGCTGCTCGCCGCGCAACTCGTCGCCGATTTGCGCGTGTCCACCGGATGCGCGATCCCACTTGCGACGATGATGGTCGCGCCAACCATCAGGAAGCTCGCGGACGTGATCGAGGAACGCGATTCGGCATCGGCCGCGCCGACCTTGATGCTGGTGCGCGCCGGAACCGGCACGCCGTTGTTCGTTGCGCACAGTGTCAGCGGTTCGGTGATGGAAGTGCTCGGCCTGATTCGCGCATTGCGCAGTCCGCGGCCGGTGTATGGCCTGCAGGCGCGCGGCCTCGACGGCGAGCAGGAAATCCAGCGGCGCGTCGAAGAGATGGCGGCCAGCTATGTCGAGCAGATGCGTACCGTGCAACCGTCCGGGCCGTATGCGATTGCCGGCTACTCGTTCGGCGGGCTGATCGCATTCGAGATCGCGCAGCAGTTGCGGCAGGCGGGCGAGCAGATCGAATTGCTGTTCATGCTCGATACATACGTCGAGGAAGAACTGCTGCCGCTGCCCGCGCGGATGCGCCATCGCTGGGGTATCGTCAACAAGCAATGGCGCAAGCTGCGCAGCGTATCGGCGAAGGAACTGCCGTCGCTGGTGCGACGCGCGATGGTCAGCGCCAGCGACCGCGCGCGGATGCGTGCGGGCGTGCCGGTGTTGCGTCCGGACGAATTCACGGCGACGCTGCCGCCGGTGTTGCGGCGTGTGCGCGAGACGATGGGCGCGGCGATGGCGAATTACAAGCCGCGTCCGTACGATGCGAGCCCGATCGTCTACGTGCGCGCGAGAACGCCGATGCAGGAACGCGGCGATCCGTTGTTGCTATGGCGGCGTATTGCGCGCGCTGGCCTGAAGATTGCCGAGATCTCCGGCGATCATGCCGACATGATCGGCGAGCCGACCGTGCAACTCGTGGCGGCCGTGCTCGACGAAGGGCTCGGCGAGCGACTCGACGAAAAGCGGGCGGCATAGCGGCGCAGGCGTCGTCCGGCTTGCGCGAGCGCGGCTCGCGGTATCCTGTGTCGTTCCAGCCGGGTCGCGATGCGGAACATGCCTGTTTTCAGGCATCGTTTCCGCATCCGGTCCGTGACGACCCAGGAGAGACGCATGTCCAACCATCAACCGAACGCTATTCCTGAAGCGGTGTTGCGCGAACTTGCGCCGCATGGCGCGTTACGCGCCGCGATCAATCTCGGCAACAGCGTGCTCGCGCAACGCCAGCCGAACGAAGAGAAACTGACCGGCGTATCCGTCGATCTCGCCGACGCGCTTGGCCGTCAACTCGGCGTGCCGGTCGAGCACGTGATCTTCGATGCAGCGGGCAAGGTGTTCGAGGCGCTTGCGGAACATCGCTGGGACGTAGCCTTTCTCGCTATCGATCCCACTCGTGGCGAACAGATTGCGTTCACGCCGCCGTACGTGCTGATCGAAGGTGCGTATCTGGTCCGCGCCGACGATAACCGCTTTCAGTGCAGCGCGGATCTCGACCGGCACGGCGTGCGGATCAGCGTCGGAAACGCGAGTGCGTATGCATTGTTTCTCGGTCGCACGCTCGAACATGCCAGCCTCGAATCTCATCTGACCGGACACGATGCGTTTACCGCATTCCTGCAAAGCGATCTCGATGCGACGGCCGGCATTCGTCAGGTCGTCGAAGCGTATGCCGCGAACAATCCGGAATTGCGCGTGATCGACGATAGCTTCATGACGATCCGTCAGGCTATCGGCGTGCCGAAAGCGCATTCGGCGGCCCTCGCATTTGTGACCGGTTTTATCGCCGCGCAGAAAACGCAGGGACGTATCGCGGATTCGCTCGAACGCAGCGGTCAGTCGGCGGCGAAAGTCGCGCCTTGAGGGTTGACGCCGTTGCCGCGAATCAGCGTTTCGATGGTGCGCTCGAGGCAATCGACAAAATACTCGGCCGGCCGCGTCAATTGCGCAGCGGGCGGCGACAGCAGATAAAGCGGCAGCGACGGCGGCTGGACCGCCAGCGCGAGCGGCACGAACGACAAGCCGTGCGGTGTCGCTTCGAGCGAGTGGCGCGTCCAGTTGAAGATGGCGTCGGTGTTCATCGTCAGACTGTAGAACAGCGCATACGACGTGCAGCGCGTGATTCGTCGTGGCGTCGGCAAACCAAGCCGTTCATGCATCGCGCGGATATACGACGGGTAGTTATCGGTGACGTCCGTGTGAATCCACTCCGCCTCCTGGAGCGCTTCGAGCGTATCCGCGTTCGCATAGGCGCCGTTCGCGCGCGTCACGAACAGCGTGTCGAACGAAACGATTTCCTTGATCGTGCCGGAGTCGGCGGGCGGTTTGCCGAACGCCGCGAATGCCAGATCGAGCGTGCGATTGCGTAGTTGCTCGTTCAACTGATTGAAGCCCAACTCGCGAAACTCGACCTTCACCAGCGGCCAGCGCTTGCGGAATTCGTCGAACGCTTCGGCCATGCCTGCCGTACCCGCAATCGGCGTGATGCCGATGATCAGGCTGCCTTCACGCAGTCCCTTCAGATGCGCCATATCTTCTTCGGCGCGCTCCATTTCCCGCACGACGGTGCGAGCCCGGTTCAGCAGCGCTGCGCCTTCCGGCGTCGGCACCACACCCCATTGATTCCTTTCGAGCAGCCGCACGCCGAACTCGGATTCGAGTTCCTGGACCGCCTTGGTGATGGCCGGTTGCGTGACGTGCAATGCCTTCGCCGCACCATTGATGCTGCCCGACGACGCAATGGCGACTAGCGCGCGCAGTTGATGAATTTTCATGATGCGGAATATATCACCAGTGGTTATGCGCATCAAAATTCATGCTTTTTTGTTTTTAAGCACGATCGTCACAATTTGTTCCGACAGAGGCTGAAACGACAGCCGGACACAACGGAGCAGAGCATGACGCAGGATTTGACACAACTGGTCGCGGAGATCCGCGAGTCCGAGGCACAGTTCATTGCGATCCGCCGCGATATCCACGCGCATCCGGAACTCGGGTTCACGGAAACCCGCACGGCCGCCCTGGTCGCGAGCAGGCTAAAAGAATGGGGCTACGACGTCACCGAGGGTGTCGGCGGTACGGGCGTGGTCGGGCAACTGAAACGCGGCACATCGAGCCGGACCATCGGCTTGCGCGCGGACATGGATGCTTTGCCGATTCAGGAAACCACCGGTTTGCCTTATGCGAGCACAGTCGAGCAGACCATGCACGCATGCGGCCACGACGGCCACACTGCAATTCTGCTGGCAGCCGCGTACCAGATCGCGACGCGCGGCGAATTCGACGGCACGTTGAACCTGATTTTTCAACCCGCCGAAGAAGGACTCGGCGGCGCGACGCGGATGATCGAAGACGGACTGTTCACGCGTTTTCCGTGCGACCAGGTGTTTGCGCTGCATAACGCGCCGGGTCTGCCGGTCGGGTATTTCGCGTTGCGCCACGGATGTTCGATGGCGTCGTCCGATACGGTGACGATCACCGTGACCGGCAAGGGCGCGCATGGCGCGATGCCGCAACAGGGCTGCGATCCTGTCGTGGCGGCCGCGAGCATCGTGATGGCGCTGCAAACGATCGTCGCGCGTAACGTGGATCCGGCCAACGCCGCCGTCGTCACCGTGGGTGCGATCAACGCGGGCACGGCCGCCAACGTGATCCCCGAAACCGCGACGCTGAAGCTGTCGGTGCGTGCACTCAACTTCGAAACCCGCGACACGCTCGAATCGAGAATCCGCAGCATTGCGCAATTGCAGGCGCAGAGCTACGGCGCGCGCGCGGACATCGATTACCGGCAGATTTCGCGTCCGCTGATCAACGACCGCAATGCCACCGATCTCTCCATCTCCGTGATCGAAGCGCTGGTCGGCCCACAGCGGCTGATGATGATGCCCGACGCCGTGATGGGCAGCGAGGACTTCTCGTGGATGACCGAGAAGGTGCCCGGTTGCTACGTGATGCTCGGCAACGGCGTCGAGTCGCAAGGCGGCTGCGCGGTCCATAACCCGGCCTACGACTTCAACGACGCCGCATTGAGCTGGGGCGCGGCGTATTTCGTCGCGCTGACGCAGCGCTATCTGACGGCGGCGTAACGCTGCCCGCCGGGCGGCAGATTCCTCATCGATCAGGCCACTTTCGCTTCGCATGACGTAGACGCATGCGAACTGGACACGCATGCGCTGTACGCATGCGTCGTCAGCAGTTTCGGCTTTGCCGACCTCGACCGTCGTGTCGATTGTTTTGCCACGGGTTTTTTACATTAGAGCGATCAGGAAGACCAATGAAGAAGAGCATTGCAATGAGCGCGGCACTGTTGACGTTCGGAGCCGGTTCGGCCTACGCCACGCCTTATCAGGCAGAACTGCTGTCGGCGGTGCCGGAGTACAACATGCGTTCGGGCGTTGCGCTGTATGGCTCGGTCGATATGGGGATCAACTATCAGAGCGTCGGCGGCACGTCGCGCTGGCAGACTCAAAGCGGCGGCGAGTGGACATCGAAGTTCGGTTTCTTCGGCCGTGAAGATCTCGGCGGCGGACTGAAAGCCGAATTCAACCTCGAAAGCGGCTTTCTCGCCAACAGCGGCGCGGTGCAGGAAACGACTTCGTTTTTTAACCGCGAGGCATGGGTCGGACTGAATTCCGATCAGTACGGGCGCGTGCGTTTCGGCAAGCAGATCGGCACGGGCTTGCCGCTGTTCGTCGATGTATTCGGCACGGTCGGTACCAATTCGGTCGCGACCTGGCTTGGCGCCGCGGTCGTGCAAACGGCGAAGGGCATCGGCTATAACAGCGACCTCGGCGCGGGCGCAACGCAACTGGCGGCGCGTGTGAACAACGCCGTTACGTATCAGTCGCCGAGCTTTGCGGGTGTGAGCACTGAGTTGATGTACGCACCGAGCAACGTCGCAGGCCAATCGCCGACGGCCGCGGCGCAGGGCGCGCTGCTGCAGTGGTACAACGGCACGACTTACGTGGCAGGCAGCTTCAACCAGGTCTGGGGCGCGAACGGCACGAGCACCGTGCGCAACGATCTGTACGGACTGGGCGTGGTCTACGACAGCGGCAAGATCGTGCTGTCCGGCGCTTTCACGCAGGCCGCGCCGAACCTCGCGCAAGACGGCATTGCGCGCGTCTATACGTTGGGTGCGATCTGGCCGGTTGGACACAATGCATTCCGTGCATCGGTGGTGTATCGCGATACATCGGGCGTGCGTGACAGCACCGGAAAGATTGCGAAAGATTCTGCACTCGGCGTGATGCTGGGTTACGACTACACGTTGTCCAGACGTACGGGTCTCTACGCGCGCGCCGGCTTTATCCGCAACTACGGTATTTCGACCGTGATGCTGAACAGCAATCCGCTGCCGACGCAGACCGGCAGCACGGCACCCGAAACCGGCACGACGCCGCTGACGATGTCGATCGGCATGTATCACAACTTCTGATTTAAACGCTCACCCGAAGGTCTCCATGAACGCAATTCATCACGTCGCCGTCGCGTCTCGCGACGGTGCAGCCGAACGCCGGACGACGCGCCGCACAGTCGTCGCCGCGGCGTTGGGCAACGGCCTCGAGTTTTTCGATTTCACCGTGTACAGCTTTTTCGCGGTGGTGATCGGCAAGCTGTTCTTCCCGGTCGGCACCGATCTGGGCGCGCTGATGATGTCGCTGGCCACGTTCGGCGTCGGCTTCGTGGTGCGTCCGTTGGGCAGCGTGCTGATCGGCGCGTATGCGGATCGGGTGGGCCGCAAGCAGGCACTGGTCATGACCGTCGTGATGATGGCGCTTGGCACCGGCATCATCGGACTCGCACCGACCTACGACATGATCGGCATCGCCGCACCGGCGTTGATCGTGATCGGGCGACTGTTGCAGGGCTTTGCCGCGGGCGGTGAAGTGGGCGCGGCGACGACCTTGCTGATGGAGTCCGGGAGTGCCGGGCGACGCGGCTCGCTGGTGAGCTGGCAGATGGCGAGTCAGGGCGGCGCGGCGCTGGCCGGCGCGCTGGTCGCCGCGACAGTGTCGCGGACCCTTTCGCACGATGCGTTGCTGGCGTGGGGTTGGCGCGTGCCGTTCATCATGGGATTGCTGATCGGTCCGGTGGGGTTTTATCTGCGTCGTCATCTGGACGAAACCTTGCCGCACGCGGGTGAGCAATCGAATGCGTCCGCAAGCATTTCCGTCGCTAAGGTCGACCGGCGCATTTCGGCGCGTCAGGTCGTGGCGGGCACGATGCTGGTGATCGGCGGCACATCGACGATGTACACGATGGTGTTTTTCCTGCCGTCGTTTTTGACCTTGACGCTTGGCATGCCGTCGGCGGTGTCGTTAGTGGCGGGATGTATCGCGGGCCTAGTGTTACTGATCGGCTCGCCATTCGCGGGGAAGCTGGCTGACCGGATGCGTCATCGCAAGACCTTGCTGTATATCGTGTCGGCGATTTCGCTGACGCTGTTGTTGCCGGCGTTCTACGCGATCCAGCATTGGCCTTCTATTGTGACTGTCGTGGTGGCGGTGAGTGCTTTGACCGGATTGATGACGGTGTCTAGTCCCGCGGGTTTCGTGTTGATTCTGGAGTCATTGCGACCGGAAGTTCGCGCGACGTCGCTAGGCATTATTTATTCGTTAGGCGTGACGTTGTTTGGCGGCTTTGCGCAGTTGATCGTTAGCGGGTTGTATCGCGCGACGGGTAGTTTCTATGCACCAGCGTGGTACGTGCTGGCGTGTGGTGTTGTGAGTCTGGCCGGAATCGTGATGTATCGAGAGGCGCCCGTTGCCGATTGAGTTGTGCAGAGCGATGTGACATTCGTGAGTCAGCTGGCCGGTTTTCGGTCAGCTTTACTGCATTCAATGCGTAGAAGACAACGGTTTGTTGCGGTTTTACCTAATTAAATTGTCATAGGATTGCAGTACACTGACGTTGGGCTTTCTTTTCGTTAGCGGAGTGGAGCATGTTGGTCGCGTTCTTGATCGTGTGTCCTATCGGAATCGGGATGTTGTTTGGCTTTGCGCGTAGGGTGAATCCGGTGACGGGGCAAGTGAACTAAGGGTTTGGGGTTTTTGTTTTTCTTAGTGGTTTGTTGTGGGGTTTTGCTTTAGGGCTTGAGTTGTTTTGTGGTGGGTTGGTTTAACGTTTGCGAGTTTGGGTTTGCTGGTTTTTTTGGTTTTTGCTTCGTCAGCGCGGGTTGGCATGTGGCTGGCTTCTTGTTGTTCCCGGCGGTTCTTTTTCTGTTGTCTGTTTTTGTTCTTTAGTGGTTGTTATTTTTTGTAATGGCTTTGGGGTGGAGGTTTTTGGCTCTGCTGTGCTTGGTCTGTTTGGCTTGGTTGTCCCGGTTTCACGCTGGTCCGCCTGGATCGTCCCTGTGCGGGACCGCACCTACTTTTCTTTGCTCGCGCAAAGAAAAGTAGGCAAAAGAAAGCGCGTTTACACCGCCACTCCGTAGCGAGTGGCGTTTATTCATTATCGGGTAGTGGACCGCGCACGATTTGAGTTGCCGCACCGTTTGCCTTGGTGACAAATGGTATGGACGCCTCCCCCTCGCGAGGGCTGCTGATCGAATGGTCGGGGCGCGACCAGGAAGGTGGGTTCTCGCAACCGACGGCCTCAGATGTGCCAGAGTGGAAGTTGGGCAACGTACCACTTGAGGAAGGAGAACCCAAATGAAGCTTACTCCGGTTGGTGTCGATATTGCGAAGCAGGTGTTCCAGGTCCACTGGGTTGATCCGCAAACAGGCGAGGTCGTCAGCCGAGAGATCCGACGCGCCACGTTTCTGTCGCACTTTGCAAATCGCGCGCCGTGCCTGATCGGCATGGAAGCGTGTGGCGGTTCCCAGCACTGGGCGCGTCATCTGGAGCAGATGGGTCATCAGGTGAAGTTGATGCCGGGCCAGGCGGTCAAGGCGTTTGTGAGCGGTAACAAGAGCGACGTGGCTGATGCACGGGCAATCTGGACCGCGGTACAGCAGTCGGGCGTGAGGTCCGTGACGGTCAAGACTGAATCGCAGCAGGCCGTGCTGGCATTGCACCGGATGCGCCAGCAACTGATCAGGTTTCGCACGATGCAGATCAATGGATTGCGTGGGCTGCTGACGGAATACGGTGAAGTGATGGCGGTAGGCCGCGCCGCGCTGAACCGGGCGATGGCTGATGTGCTGGCGCGCCTGGAGGCGCGTTTGCCCACGATGCTGGTGGACACGCTGCGTGAGCAGTGGCAGCGGCTTGACGTTCTCGATGAGCAGATTGCGCGAATCGAACGCCGGCTCTCGGACTGGATGAAGGAAGAGCGTGCCCGTCGACAGATCGCCGACATTCCCGGCGTCGGGCTGCTGACAGCGACCGCTGCTGTGGCGACGATGGGCGACCCCAAAGCGTTTCATTCAGGACGTGAGTTTGCGGCCTGGCTGGGTCTGGTGCCCAGACAGACCGGCACCGGTGGCAGGATCAGACTGCATGGGATCAGCAAACGC
Source organism: Paraburkholderia sp. (assembly GCF_028283785.1). Taxonomy (GTDB): domain Bacteria; phylum Pseudomonadota; class Gammaproteobacteria; order Burkholderiales; family Burkholderiaceae; genus Paraburkholderia. The sequence goes on from NZ_JAPWKB010000014.1 coordinate 444,309, forward strand.
GGTGATGTGTATCTGCGCACACTGCTGATCCACGGTGCACGATCGGTGCTCGCGCGCGTGAAAGAGCCAGGCCCGTGGATCGAGCAGTTGGGCCGGCGGCGCCCGCATAACGTGGTAATCGTTGCGTTGGCCAACAAGATGGCCCGAACGATTTGGGCGCTGCTGGCGCACGGGCGTACGTACGAGAAAGGCTATGTGAGTACGCGAGCGGCGTAAGCGCTGCAATGACTGAATAAACCGGTTTTGCAGGAGATGGGGATGTCAAAGGTTGCGCAAGGTAATTGAGTGTGATGGCACACGGGTCAGACCGGGACTCACCAAACCTGAACTGCCTTGCGGGCTAACGGCGCCCGTGTGTCAAGTGAGGCGTGAGCCAGCGGAAGTTCCATCGAGACCAGCCGGGTTCGACCTGCAGCAAGGCCGGATATAAAGCCGCAGCCTTCCTGTCTACCAGCACGCACGAAATCCTTGGCAAACCGGGAGGCGTCCATATAAAGGCGGTCATTCGTTCCGACTGTTCGGCTCCCGCGACAGCCGTTGGGCTCAGCCCCGTCTTTATCTCTTGGCGCCATTCGCGCGCTTCACTCCGTTTGTCACAATACCCATTTTTTCTGGCATGCGCCGGTCTGGTCGCGCGCGCGAAAACTGAGCCTGTAAGCGATTTTGTGTCTGCGAGTCATATGATTGCCCGTAACGGGCCAAGGAGAGTCATATGGCAACGCGCAAGACGAGGAGCCGGTTCGATCCGGCGGTGCTGGACGAACTGCTCAAGGGGCAGGATCCGCAGACGGTCCTGCGTTCGCGAGCCTGCTCGGCGAACTCAAGAAGGCGCTGGCCGAGCGCATGCTCAACGCCGAGATGGACGTGCATCTGGACCAGCCGCTCGAGCACGACGCGGGCAACCACCGCAACGGATCGAGCGCGAAGACCGTGCTCAGCGAGGACGGCCCGCTGGAGCTGGCGATTCCCCGCGATCGCCACGGCCGCTTTGATCCGGCGCTCATCGGCAAATACCAGCGCCGCTTTCCCGGCTTCGACCAGAAGATCATCGCGCTGTACGCGCGCGGCATGAGTACGCGCGATATCCAGGCCCACGTGGCCGAACTCTACGGCACAGGAGATCTCGCCCGAGCTGGTGTCGGCGGTCACCGACGCGGTGCTCGACGAGGTCCGGGCACGAGCAAGGTGCACCCCGCTCGATCCGGTGTATGCGCTGGTCTATTACGATGCGCTGCGCGTGAAGATCCGCGATGAGGGGCTGGTGCGCAACAAGGCCGTGTATCTGGCCATCGGCGTGAACTGTGAGGGCTACCGCGACGTGCTGGGCATCTGGATCGAGCACACCGAGGGCGCCCGGTTCTGGCTCAGGGTGATGAGCGAGCTGGGAGCGCGCGGTACGCGCGACATCCTGATCGCGGTGGTCGACGGGCTCAAGGGGTTTCCGGAGGCGATCGTGTCGGTGTTCCCGCAGACGGTGGTACGGTACTTTCATCGTGCACCTGCTGCGCAACTCGATGCAGTTCCAGCCACTGGAAGGAGCGCGCCGCGCTGGCCGCCGCGCTCAGGCCGGTCTACACCGCAACGGGCGCCGAGGCGGCCGAACAGGAACTGGCGCGCTTCGAGGCCGGCGAATTGGGCCAGCGCTACCGGGCGATCGTGCCGATGTGGCGGCGGCAGTGGGAAGAGGTCGTGCCGTTCTTTGCGTTCACCGCGCCGGTGCGCACGCTGGATCTACACGACCAACGCGATCGAGAGCCTGCACAGCCAGGTGCGCAAATCGATCCGCAACAAGGAGCAATACGTGG
>NZ_JAPWKB010000015.1 GCF_028283785.1 Paraburkholderia sp.
CAAAACCATCGTCGTCGCACTCTCCACCACCGATTCCGCACAGCCGGCCGGCACCGCAGCACAGGGCGGCATCATGTTCACGCTGTCGAACGGCGCGGCACCGCAACTGGTCGCCGTTGCGCCGTTCTCGGCAACGTTCGCGGATGTCGCGCCCGGCTCCTACACCGTGACGGCGCAGGCCGTTGACGTTGCTGGCGCAGCGGTCGGCCCGGCTGTTATCTCGGAGGCCTTCACGGTTGCCGACGACTCGGTGGCTTACCTGCTGCCCGCCGGCCTGACGGTCACGGTGCAGTAATGAAGGCGCTGCGCAGGTGGATGCGCTTGTGTTGCCGGCGCAAGCCCGTCGTGTACGCGATTCCGCATTCGTACCGAATCCATATCCATCGATGAGCCGCCTGCGCGGCTCTTTTCTTTTGAGGCCCCAGATGAACTGGACTCTCGCACTTCAATACATTGCCTACGGCTTTCTGATCATCGTGTACGGCGCATTTGCCTGGGCCGGGAAAGCTCCGGTCGATGGCTTCATTGCAATTCTGACGGGTGCTATCGCAGCGCTCGGCGCAACGCACGCATCGGCATCGTCGGCAAAGAACGCGGCTGTCGCTGCCGCCGATATGGTCAAGGCGGTCAACCCCGCTCGACGCCGGTCGCTGCCCCCACGCAAGTCGTCCAGTCGTGAAGCTCGCCCTGCTCTGCCTGCTACTGGGCGGGTGTGTGCAGGTCGTTCCCACATTCGACGATCCGCCAAACATCGGCTGCTGCATGGTGGTGGTCGAAGCACATCACACGCTGCTCCACGCTGAAGTCAATCGCAATTCTCACGGCACCACCTACAAGCTCGGCGCCGCCTGGAAGTTCTGACAAGGAATCCACATGAAATCGCTTTTCATCGCCGCTGTTGCGGCTATTTGTGTTGCTTTCGCCGGTTGCTCGACTTCGCAACTCACCACCACGCAACAACTCTTCGCGTCCGACTGCTCGGTCGTCAATGCCGACCTGCTGGCGCTCTCCACGTCGACGCTGCTGACGACCGATCAACAAACGAAGATCGGTGACCTGCTGACCGCGAACAAGGCGGTCTGCGCGGCGGTTGCTAACGCCGATGTGTCGACGCTCAAGAGCATCAACGATTCGCTGTTGCCCGCTGCGATTGTGATCGTCGCGGCGATTCCGTCGCTGCCGAATCAGGCGGCGATTCTGCTTGCGCTCAACACGGTGGCACCGATCGTTCAGGCTCTCGTCGACCAGGCGATCACCGCGGCGACCTCGAGCACGGCCGCAATGAGCGCGCCGCAATGAGTCACCCCATCCGCGTCGCTTTATCGGGCAGCGGTTTCAGGCTTGGCGCACATTTGGGAGCGTTGAAGGCGATCGAGGATGCAGGCTTCGAAGTGGTCGAGCTCGCCGGAACGTCAGGCGGTTCGATCGTCGCAAGCGCCTATGCGTCCGGCGTCTCGCTCGATTCGCTCACCCAGATGTGCATGAGTCTGGACTGGTCGCCCATGATGAGCTTTTCGGCATGGACGCTGGTGACGAAGCAGAGCCTTTGCGCCGGAGACGCGCTCCTGGCGTTCCTGCAAAAGCTCACCAACGGCAAGACGTTCGCCGATCTATCGGTTGACCTGAAAGTGGTCGCGTCCGACCTGCTGACGGAGAAGGAATTCGAGTTCAGCAAGGAAGCGACGCCCGATGCTCCGATCGCACTGGCCGCACGCGCCTCGGCGTCAATCCCCGTCGTGTTCACGCCAGTCGCCTACAAGAACGTGCTGTTGGTGGACGGTGGCTGTTGCGACAACGTTCCCGCCTCCAACCTGACCGTCGATGAAGTGCCGCGCGTCGGCATCTATCTCGAATCGGATGACGCGCCGCTGCTGCCTGGCGTGTACGGCATCAAGACGCTCGCGCCCAGGATGATCGATTTGCTGCTCGCATCCAACGAGGCGTCACACGTTGAACTCGATACGAAGAACGGTGCGCAGATCATCCGCGTGCCGACCGGCTTTGCATCGAGCTTCGATCGCAACATGGCGACGGCAACCCGGCAGAAGCTCTACGACGTCGGGTATGCGTCAACGGCCGCCGCCCTAAAAACCCTCTCTGCTCCGGTGGCCGCATGAAGCTTGGAAAACTTGCAGCGCGGCATGACCCGCGCGTGCCGCATCTGTTGAAGCACATGATGTCGGCCTTGGCCGCGCCATCCGCAGACTGGACGAAGGCGGTCAAGTCGTGGCCCATGCTGGCCAACGACGTGCATGGCGACTGTACTGCGGCCGCCGTCTATCACCTGATCCAGTGCTGGCTCGCCAACAACGGCTTCGACTTCACGCCGACCGATGAGCAAACGCTTGCGCTCTACGGTCAGACCTCCGGGTTTCCGAAGGTCGATCAGGGTGCGGTCGAGGTGGACGTGCTGAAGTACTGGAGCACGGTCGGCGTGCCCACGGAGATCGGAACGGATGCGGTCACGTTCGCCTCGTTGAAGCCGCAGGACCTCAACGATCTTCGGCTGTCGGTTCAGTGGTTCGGCGGCGTCTATCTGGGCGTTGCTCTGCCGCTGACGGCGCAGACTCAGGAAGTGTGGGATGTGGTCGCAGATGCACCGGAAACACTCACGGCGGCAAATAGCTGGGGAGGCCATGCGATCTGTGCGGTCGCGTACGACAAAGACACGTTCACGGTCGTGACGTGGGGAAAGCTAGTCAAGGTGACGAACGCTTTCATGCAGATGTATTGCGACGAGGCGTATGCGGTGCTGTCGCGTGACTGGCTGGCGAACAGTGGGATTTCGCCGCCGGGGTTGAACTGGGATGGGTTGCAGCGCGAATTGGCTGGCATCGCAGTCTGATAGTTGTATCTGCCATTCACCGTCCGCGCTTAGTACTGGCGCGGGTTTCCCTGACCACGTTCGCGGCAAGCCCCCCTCACTCCCCATCGACGTTCCTGCACTCGCGAGCGATCTTGTAGATGCTTGCCAGAGCACGTTTGGCGGAGTTCAAATCGATGTTCTCATGATGCCTGGAATGTCGCATGACCTGTTCTAGTGCATCGTGATAGGTCTGCGTCAACTCGATCAATGCTGCGTACCGAACTTTCATCGATATCAGTTCCTTGCTCATCCCGCCTCCTGCACCCATGAGCGCACTCAATCAGACCGTTTCCGCAGCCTCGTCAGGCACCTCTTCTCCGAACTTCGAAGCAACGTAGGCGCGCATCGCCGCGACTAGAGCTGTGGAACCTTTCCATTCGCGCGACGAGTGCATGCCGTCGGCGATGCTGCTAAAGGTGCGAGCGCGCCAGTCTTCCGTAATGTGCGGCGGTTCATTCCAAGGCACGATCTCGATGCGCTCGCGCTCGATGATCGGGCCAGCTTGCGCCCAGTCGGCAGATGGTTGCCAAGGTCGGATCTGATCCTTTTTTGCGACGCGTAAATCGCCATTCACGGTTTTGAATACACGCGGCGCGCCAAGGCCATCCAGCGCATCCGCCGCCTCGCGCGTTGAGCCATCAACGAAGCCGTCGGCACGAGCGATCCAATAGTCTAGCAATGCCCCTTGCAGTTCAGCTACACGCATCTATCCTCCCGCGCCCTCGCGCACATCAACTGGTCAACCTCAAGGTTGCGCCGTCAAACGCCCTCGGGCACATCCTCACCAAATTCCGTCGCCACCAAGCATCGCATGGCAGCAATCAGCGCTGTCGCTCCGTAATACCGTTTCGATGGCGGATAGTCGAATGTCGTGATGCGAGCACCCCACTCATTCACCAGCATCCGGCTATCCATCTCGTAATTCTCGAAATACTGGAGATTGATGTGGTGGCGGTCGATCAAGGGGCCGCCGCCCGCCCAGTCCGTCGAGTATGGCAGTGACGCACCATCGCCGACGACCCGGGCTACCCAGAAATCCAGCCACTTGCCTTGAAGGTGTTCGACCTGCATCAATCAAGGTCAACGTTGGCGCCGATCTCACGCATCTTGGACAAAACGCGCTCCAGTTCATCGGGCGTCAGGGCTAGCTTAGCCGCGCCAAAGAACAGGATTTGCGGGCTCATCTCGCGCGGGGTCTCGCCGCCAGTGTACTTGCGCCATTGTTGACCGCCAGCGACACCGAACAAATCCGCCATCTGCTCGCCTGTGCGCTCGAGGTCGTCTTTTAATTGCCGAAAATCTTCGGGCTTCGGAGATGTGTATTTCATATAGAAAAGCCGCCTTTCGGCGGCCCTGGACTTAGTTGAAGAAGAACTTCGTGATCGCCATCACCGCAAGGATCAGGCCGCTCGCCCATACGAACGGCATCCAGCGCGATTCCAGGTTCAGCTTTTGGGTTTCAGCCATCAGCTTTGCGATCTCGGCTTCAGTCTTGAGGATGTCCAAGGTCTTTTCCATTTCTGCTCTTCCTTCCGGGTTCGGGCTGCGCGATGTGCGCTACCTCTGAGACGTATATTAGCACCATTGGTGCTAATTGCAAGAGCTATTTTGCAGCGTCACTCCCGTCATTAGCCGACTGCGGGTGGTCCTCTTTGGCACCCAGAAACCCCATCCGCGACCGCTCGGTCTGCATCGACATCCTGAACTGATAAAGCACCGCAACCTGACCCAGGTTCGCATCTTTCCAGCACCGCTCGATTATCTCCCGGTAGCCGTCAACCTCTTCCGTGAGCTTGCGCAACCGGATGACTTCGAGCACCGTTCGACGCACGAGTTCGTCGTCAAACCGACGATAGATGTCTCGCAGGTCGTCAGTTGTGGGTGATGCGAAGTCAGGGAGAGATGGTGGCATGGCAGGGCGCGAGAATGCTGTATGGATGCACAGTATAAACGACGACGCGCTCCATCTCGCGCGCGGGATTCCGCGTCCAAAACGCGCTTGTAAGTGTTTGTTTTTATTGGTTGCGTGAAGTGTGAATCAGGGGTGTGCAGATAGCGCGAAATTTCCACTTAACTATCTGATTTTAATAGTCAAATGCCAGTTAATAGGATTCTTCTCCACTGAAACACCGGCCGGCGTCCAAAGCGATCCGCGAGCAGACCCGCGACCGCCGCCCCGCCGACCATGCCGAAGAAACTCGCGCTGGCGACCAGACCGGCGGTCGCGCTCGACAGACCGAACTCGGTTTTGATCGAGCCGAGCACGAAGGTCATCGTGCCGAGATCGACCGAGTCGAAGAAAAACGCGATGGCGATAATCACGAACAGGGTGCGGTGATAACGCGAGAACGGCAAGCGTTCGAGTCGGGCAGCGGCGCTTGCGCGAGGCTGGTAAGCGGTAGGCATGGCATCCCCTGATGACGCGTGGCGTGGGCCGCTGGATCAGCGGCGAACGGTTTCAGTAGATGCCGACATAATTCGACGACATAGAAAGAAACCGTCACCAGGATGGGATGGGGGCGTCATTGGGGGCGCAGCACGACGGCCGCGCCCGATGCGGACTTACTGAAAACCCACGACGTCGTGCGGCACGTACGGCGCTTCCAGCGATTCGATTTCATCTGCAGTGAGCTTGACATCGAGTGCCGCAATCGCATCGTCGAGATGATGCGGTTTCGACGCGCCGACAATCGGCGCGCTCACTTCCGTCTTGCCGATCACCCACGCGAGCGCCACCTGCGCGCGCGGAATGCCGCGCGCCGCCGCGATCTTCGCGACCGCGTCGATCACGCGCCGGTCGGCGTCCGCTGTCTTGTCGTAGAGGCTATTGCCGAAGCCGTCGCTGTTCTGGCGTTCGGTGGTTTCGTCCCAGTCGCGGGTGAGGCGCCCTCGCGCCAGCGGACTCCACGGAATCACGCCGATCCCCGCGTCTGCGCAAAGCGGCAGCATCTCGCGCTCTTCCTCGCGATACAGCAGGTTCAGGTGATTCTGCATCGTGACGAAACGGGTCCAGCCGTGCCGGTCGGACACGTGCAGCGCTTTTGCGAACTGCCATGCGAACATCGACGACGCGCCGATATACCGCGCCTTGCCCGCCTTCACGACATCGTGCAGCGCTTCGAGGGTTTCTTCGATCGGCGTTGCATAGTCCCAGCGGTGGATCTGGTACAGGTCGACGTAGTCGGTACCGAGACGCGACAGGCTCGCGTCGATCGACTGAAAAATCGCCTTGCGCGACAGTCCCGAGCCGTTCGGCTTTTTCGCGTCCGCGCGATTGCCCATCGGAAAGAATACTTTCGTGGCGAGCACGATCTCATCGCGGCGCGCGAATTCCTTCAGCGCGCGGCCGACGATCTCCTCCGACGTGCCATCCGAATAGGTGTTCGCGGTATCGAAGAAATTGATGCCGGCTTCGAGCGCCTGGCGAATCAGCGGGCGGCTCGCGTCTTCGTTCATCGTCCACGGATGCGGGCCGCGTTCGGGCACACCGTAGGTCATGCAACCCAGGCAGAGCGGGGAAATATCGAGTCCGGTGCGGCCCAGCTTCACATAGTCCATCTCATCCTCCGTGCGGTTCGGCTTTCGATTATCGGGCAAATCGCCGGATCGGGTCGCCGCCGCTCGCGCACGGTTGCGAGCACGCGCGCCGGTCCATCGGACCGGCACGCGCTTTCACCAGACTTCACTACGCTTCAGCCGACTCAGCCGACTCAGCCGACTCAGCCGGCCAGGGGCAGCGCCGCATCGCCGATGATCTTCACGAAGTAGTCGGCAAAGCTGCGGCGCACGATCAGTTCGAAGCGGTTGTCGCCCGCCGCGATCAACGTGACCGATGCCTTGAAATAGTGACTCTGCGCGCACTGTCCCGCACCGAACAGCTTCGGATGCAGATCCAGCGGGCAGCCGCGCGAAAGAACCTCGAGCACTGCCGTGCCGGAAATCTCCAGCACCGTGAAGCCGCTGCCGACATCCACCGCCGACGCGAACACGCCGCTGAACGCCGTGCCCAAAGCACCGGCGACAGGCGCGGTCGCCGCCGCCGAATACGCGGCGGCCGAGCGCACCAGCCACTCGTCCGGTCCGAGCCACACCACGTCGAAACCGTTGCCCGACGCGACGGTGTTCGCCTTTTCCGGCGGCCGGCAACCGACGACCCGCTCGAACGCGGCGACAAACGCCGCGTCGCGCAGATCGCCGCGCACGTTCACCAGTTGCAGGAACGGCCGCTCAGTCAGCCGGAACGCCGCCGACGCCAGACCCGGCACGCCTTCGACGCCCACCAGCGGCGACTCCTGCCACACGCCGGTCTGCGCGCCCACGGCCTTGTCCACGACAGCAGCCATCGTCGACCCCTCGCTCACTTCATTCAACATGTTGACGTGCTCCTTCGCTGTCGTAAAACACCGAACTGGTAATGGTGGCCTTCACGTGCCGGCCGCTCGACAACGGAACCGTGACCTGTTCGCCGATCTTGTCGAGACCGCCCTTCACGACCGCCAGTGCGATCGAGCGCTTGAGAATCGGGCTGAAGTAGCTCGACGTCACGTGTCCGACCATCGGCGCGATTTCACCCTGGAACGGACCGGCGACGATCTGCGAGCCTTCCGGAATCACCAGCGACGGATCGTCCGACAGCAAGCCGACAAACTGCTTGCGCCCCGCCTTCGACGTATCCGAACGCGTCAGCGAGCGCTTGCCGAGAAAGTCTTTCGACTTCGCGACCAGACCGCCCATGCCGAGGTCGTACGGCGTCATCGAACCGTCCGTATCCTGGCCGACGATGATGTAACCCTTCTCCGCGCGCAACACGTGCATGGTTTCCGTACCGTACGGCGTGATGTCGAACTCCGCGCCTGCCGCGACGATCGCTTCCCACACCGCGCGTCCGACGTTCGCGGGCACGTTCACTTCATACGCGAGTTCGCCCGAAAAACTAATCCGCATCACCCGCGACGCAGCACCCGCAACCGTGCCTTCGCGATAGCTCATAAACGGAAACGCGCCGTTCGCGAAGTCGATGTCGTGACACACCTTTTGCAGCACCTTGCGGCTGTTCGGACCGACCACGGCAAAGGTCGCCCAGTGATCGGTAACCGACGCGAGACGCACCCGCATATCCGGCCACTCGGTCTGCAACCAGCGTTCGAGCCATGTCAGCACCCGCGCCGCGCCGCCCGTCGTGGTGGTCATCATGTAATGCTGATCGGCGAGACGCACGGTCACGCCGTCGTCGAAAATCATGCCGTTTTCATCGAGCATCAGACCGTAACGGCATTTGCCCACTTCCAGCTTGGTCCACGGATTCGTGTACACCCAGTTCAGCAGCTTCGCCGCGTCCGGACCCTGAATGTCGATCTTGCCGAGCGTCGATGCGTCGAGAATGCCGACGCTCTGGCGCACCGCCAGCGACTCGCGCTGCACTGCCGCGTGCATGTCCTCGCCCGGTTTCGCGTAGTACCACGGCCGCTTCCAGTTGCCGACGTCCTCGAACGCGGCGCCGTTTTCGACGTGCCATTCGTGGATCGCGGTCTTGCGCACCGGATCGAGAAACTCGCCCAGTTCGCGCCCAGCGAACGTGCCGAAAGTCACCGGCGTGTAGTTCGGGCGGAAGGTCGTGGTGCCGGTCTCGGGAATCGTCTTGCCGAGCGCCTGCGCCAGAATCGCCATCCCGTTGATATTGCCGAGCTTGCCCTGGTCCGTGCCGAAACCCATCGCGGTATAGCGCTTCACGTGTTCGACCGATTCGAAGCCTTCCCGCGCCGCTAGGAAGATATCGGCGGCGGCGACGTCGTTCTGAAAATCGACGAACTGCTTCGGCCCACGCGCCGCGAGCGCGCGATCGCCGACCAGCCACAACGGTTGCATCGGCGCTTCGGCGATGTCGGCGATCTGCACCGCGTCCGGACGCGCGACGATAAACCCGGCCGCGCGCGCCGACTCGACACCCGCATCGACCGCGCCGCGAATGCCGCCCGACAGCGTGAAGTCGCCCGCACACGCGCCGACGCTCAATTCCGGCTGCATCGGCTTGCCCGGCACGAAGCACGCCTTGCCGTCGTGCCAGTGCGCCTTGCCGCCCGATTGTGCGAACAGGTGCAGCACCGGGCTCCAGCCGCCCGACATCGCCAGCAGATCGCAGGGCACGCTGCCGAGACTCGCGCCGGGCTTGCCGTCTTTCACGCCCGCACCACCCGCACCACCCGCATACCCCGCGACTTCGACCGACGCGACGCGCAGCTTGCCGCGCGCCTCGGTGACCACCGCGCCGTTCATCACCTTGATCCCTGCACGGCGCGCCAGCGCCGGCAACGTACCCTTCGATTCCTGCGCACGCGGATCGACCACCGTCACCTGCGCGCCGGCCGCTTTCAGATCGAGCGCGCACTGATAGGCGTCGTCGTTGTTCGTGAATACGACCGCCTGACGTCCCGGCAACACCGCGTAGCGATGCAGATACGTCGATACCGCCGACGCCATCATCACGCCCGGCAAATCGTTATTGCCGAACACGATCGGGCGTTCGTGCGCGCCGGTCGCGAGAATCACGCGTTTGGCGCGGATTTTCCACATCAGTTCGCGCGTGCCCTTGCGGGCCGATACCGGCAGATGCTCGGTCAAACGCTGCGTCACCGTGACGAGGTTGTGATCCTGATAACCGAACGCCGTGCTGCGGCTCAGGATTTTCACGTCGGGCATCGCACGCAGTGCATCGGTGATCTTTTGCACCCATTGCAACGCGGGCTTGCCGTCGATGGACGCGCGGCACGACAGCAGCGAGCCGCCCAGCTCAGGCTGGTCGTCCACCAGCGTGACGCGCGCACCCGACAACGCCGCCGCATGCGCGGCCGCCAGTCCGGTCGGCCCGCCGCCCACCACCAGCACGTCGCAATGCGCGAAGCACTTGTCGTAGCGATCCGCGTCGAGCTGCTCCGGCGCACGGCCGAGACCCGCTGCCTCGCGAATCGCATCTTCGTACTTCGGCCAGAACTTGCGCGGCCACATGAAGGTCTTGTAGTAGAAGCCGGCCGGCATGAAGCGCGAAAACTTCTGGTTGATCGCCATCCGGTCGTTTTCGAGGCTCGGGCTCGCGTTCACACTGGTCGCGACGAGTCCCTGATACAACTCGACTTCCGTGGCTCGCGCGTTCGGCACCGTGTATGCGCCGGTTTCCAGCTGGACGATCGCATTCGGTTCCTCGACACCCGCCGTCACGATGCCGCGCGGCCGGTGATACTTGAAGCTGCGCGCGACGAAATGCACGCCGTTGGCGAGCAGCGCCGACGCCAGCGTATCGCCCTGGAAGCCCTGATAGGTGCGACCGTTGAACGTGAACGTCAGCGGAACGGCGCGGTTGACGCGGCCGCCCATCGCAAGTCGGTCTTTCTGGCTCATGCTGATTTGCCCTCGCTGCCATCGTTGCTGTCGCTACGGTCGAGCGCCAGATGCGGGCGGTCGAACGTCTCGTAACCTTGAATCTCATAGCTGACGGTATCGCGCTGCGCCTTGAACCAGCGGCGGCAGCCTTGCGTATGCAGCCATTGCTCGCGATGCACGCCGCGCGGATTCTTGCGCATGAACAGGTAATCGCCCCATTCGCGGTCGTCGAGGGTTTCGGTGTTCAGCGGACGGGCGATATCGGCTTCGCCGCCGCACGAAAATTCGGATTCGGCGCGGGGACCGCACCACGGGCATTCGATCAACAACATCGTTTCTTCTCCTCGGCTTCCTGCGACGCTTTCGCGCGCGTGAACGTCAATGTGCGACTGCGGCTGCGCCGTGCTCGTCGATCAGATGACCGGTGTAGAACCGGTCCAGCGAAAACGCCGCGTTCAGCGGATGCGGCTCGTCGCGCGCGATGGTGTGCGCATACGCCCAACCCGAACCCGGCGTCGCCTTGAAGCCGCCGGTTCCCCAGCCGCAATTGAAATACAGTCCCTTGACGTCGGTTTTGCTGATGATCGGGCACGCATCCGGCGACACGTCCACGATGCCGCCCCACTGCCGGTTCATCCGCACCCGCGAAAACACCGGGAACATTTCGACGATCGCTTCGAGCGTGCCTTCGATAATCTGGAAACTGCCGCGCTGTCCGAAACCGGTGTACTGGTCGACGCCTGCGCCGATCACGAGGTCGCCTTTATCCGACTGGCTGATATACGCGTGCACCGCGTTCGACATCACCACCGTGTTGACTACCGGCTTGATCGGTTCCGACACCAGCGCCTGCAACGGATGGCTTTCGAGCGGCAGGCGCACGCCCGCCATATCGGCCAGCGTCGAGGTATTGCCCGCCGCGACTACCGCCACTTTCTTCGCCTTGATAAAGCCCTTGGTGGTATCGACGCCGATCACCTGGCTGCCGTCGCGACGAATGCCCGTCACCTGACAGTTCTGCACGATATCGACGCCGGCCTGATCCGCGCCGCGCGCGAAACCCCAGGCTACCGCATCGTGCCGCGCAACCCCGCCGCGACGCTGGATCGACGCGCCCAGCACCGGATAACGGCAGTTCAGGTTGATGGTCGGCTCGATTTCCTTGATCTGTTCGGGCGTCAGGAATTCGGCATCGACGCCGTTCAGCCGGTTCGCGTTGACGCGCCGTTCGGTGTCGCGAACGTCCTGCAGCGTGTGCGCGAGATTCATCACGCCGCGCTGGCTGAACATCACGTTGTAGTTCAGGTCCTGCGCAAGTCCTTCCCACAGCTTCATCGCTTTTTCGTAAAGCGCGGCGGATTCGTCCCACAGATAGTTCGAGCGCACGATGGTCGTATTGCGCGCGGTATTGCCGCCGCCGATCCAGCCTTTTTCGAGCACGGCGACATTGCGCACGCCGTGTTCTTTCGCGAGGTAATACGCGGTGGCCAGTCCATGTCCGCCGCCGCCGACGATCACCACGTCGTACTCGCGCTTCGGTTCCGGGCTCTTCCACTGACGCTCCCAGTTCTCGTGATACGACATCCCGTTGCGCAGCAGGCTGAATATCGAATAGCGGCTCATGTTGTTTCCCTTTACCTGTAACCGTTGACCCGTCTGGCTTTCCGGCGAAGCGTCGGATCGGGTGCAGCTATTGCACCAAACGTCAATTTGGACCGATAGAATAAAAACGGCATGACCGTATGATGGTGACGTCAAGCGGCCCGCCAGCCAAGGCCCGCGACGGATTTACGATGAGATCTGACGTATTTCCGACAGGCCCGCGCCCGCGCGCTGGCGATCCTGACGGCTCCGCTTCTTCCTTCTTCCGGCGTCGATGCAGGCATGAATTCCGTTGATCCGCTTCCCGTCCAGCCCGCCGCTACAGCGCCCCGACAGCGCATCCGTTTCGGCATCATCCTGCTGCCGAACTTCACGCTGACGGCGTTCTCGGGCTTCGTGGACCTGTTGCGCCTGTCCGCCGACGAAGGCGATTTCAGCAAGCCGGTGCGTCTGTCGTGGAGCGTGATCGGGGAAACCCTGGCACCGGTGCGCGCGAGTTGCGGCATCCAGATCACACCATGGGATACGTACGACCATGCCGAGCCGTTCGACTACGTGGTCGTGGTCGGCGGCTTGCTGCATTCGGGGCCGGTCGCGAGCGACGCGACGCTGGCCTTTATCCGCCGCGCCGCCGCAGCCGACGCCACGCTGGTCGGCATGTGCACGGGCGTGTTTTCGCTGATGCGCGCAGGTGTGCTCGACGGTCACCGGATCTGCGTGAGCTGGTTCCACTACTGGGATTTCATCGAGCGCTTTCCAGCCGCCGACGAACGCTCGCTGGTCGCCGACCGGCTGTTCGTCATCGACCGGCGACGCATCACCTGCTCGGGCGGCCGCGCATCGATCGACGTCGCCGCGGCAATCCTGCTGCGTCACTTCGAAACCGCCACCGTGCAAAAGGCGCTGCGCATCCTGCTGGTCGACGACATGCAGAAAGGCAACGCGCCGCAGCCGCATCCGCCGGGCCTCGCGCCCGCCACGCATCCGAAGGTCAAGCGCGCGATCCTGTTGATGGAGCAGCATATCGGCCGCTCGTTGCCGCTCGACGAACTGGCGCGCAAGCTCGATCTGTCGCCGCGTCAGCTGGAACGGCTGTTCAAGGCGCAGACCGGCAAGGCGCCGCAGGCGTACGCAAAGCAGGTGCGCTTGCGCACCGCCGCGTGGCTGCTGACGAGTTCGGACAAGACCGTCGCGGATATCGCATCGAGTTGCGGTTTCTCCGATGCGTCGCATCTCGGCCGCGAATTCCGCAAGCAGTTCGGTTTGCCGCCGATGATGTATCGCGAACAGCGCGGCACCGCCGCGGAAACGGAAGACAGCGCCGGTTACGACGAAACCTTTCCGGGTCGCGCGCAAGCGATCTGACGCCGACGGTGACGGTGACGCTCACGCGCGTCGTGGCTTAATTCGCCATCCGCCGCTCGACGCTCGGCGCGTGACCGAATTGCGCGCGATACGCCTTGCTGAAATGACACGCCGAATGAAAACCGCATTCGGTCGTCACACTCGAGATCGATGCGTCGGTGTTGCGCAGCAACTCGCGCGCGCGACGCAGCCGCAGCGTCAGGTAGTAATGCGTCGGCGACACGTTCATAAACATCTTGAACATGCGCTGCAAATGACGTTGCGACAGATGCACGAGACGCGCAAGTTCGTCGAGCGACAGCGGCTCCTCGATATTCGCCTCCATCAGCCGCACCACTTCGATCAGCTCCGCGCGCGACAGACCGACCCGCGCATCGACGGGAATGTGCTGGTAGTCGGTGGAGCCGCGAATCCGCTCGACGATAAACTGCTCGGACACCTGCGCGGCGTGCGTGCGCCCGAGCCGCATGCCGACCAGATTCAGCATCAGGTCGATCGGCGCGGTGCCGCCGGTGCAGGTCAACCGGTCGCGATCGATCACGAACAGTTCGTCGGCAAAACGCACGTGCGGGTAACGTTTGTGCAATGGCGACATGTCTTCCCAATGCACGGTGCATCGATAGCCGTCGAGCAGATTCGCGGCCAGCAGCGCATACGGGCCGGTGCAGATCCCGCCGACCGGAATGCCCTTCGACGCGACGTCCTGAAGCAGCGCGATCACCGCGTCGTCCACAACCTCCGCGACGTGCCAGCCCGCGCAGACGATCAGCACGTCGGGCAGGTTGTCCGGATCGAGCGTGGTGGTGGGCTTCACCGTAATGCCGTTGCTGGCGCGCGCCGGCTGGCCGTCGGGCGTCACGACCGACCACGTGTAATGCTGCGCACGGCCGACGTAATTCGCCATGCGCAGCACTTCGACCGCGCTGGTGAACGCGATCATCGAGTAGTTCGGCAGCGTCAGGAAACCGAAGTGCGCGAGCCGGGACAACGGCGCTTCGGTGTCGGCCGACGTGATCGCGTCGCGCTTCATACGCGCATCAACCGTGTTGCGCGGCCGGCGCGCGGCGCACTTTCATCACGCTTCGCAGACCCGACAGCAACGGTGCCCGCGCCATGCCCGGCGCACGGCCGAAGCTCTCGGTGATACGGTCGAGAATGATCGCCAGCATCACCACCGACAACCCGCTTTCGAAGCCCAGCCCGATATCGAGCCGCTGGATACTGGCCAGCACGTCGTTGCCCAGACCGCCCGCGCCGACCATCGACGCGATGATCACCATCGACAGCGCCATCATGATGGTCTGGTTCACGCCGGTCATGATCGACGGCAGCGCATTCGGAAACTGCACCTTGTACAGCAGTTGCCACGGCGTGCAGCCGAACGCCTGCCCGGCTTCGACGATCTCGCGGTTCACATGCTTGATGCCGAGCGACGTCAACCGCACGGCCGGCGGCATCGCGAAAATGACCGTGGACAGAATCCCCGGCACGCGGCCCAGACCGAACAGCATTGCGGCCGGAATCAGGTAGACGAACGCGGGCATGGTCTGCATCAGATCGAGCACCGGACGCACCACCATCTCGACATAGCGGCTTTTCGCGGTCCAGATGCCGAGCGGCACACCGAGCAGCAGGCTGATAAACGTCGACGACAGCGTCAGACCGAGCGTGATCACCATCTGATCCCAGAAGCCGGTGCCGTAGATCAGCAGCAACGCGAGCAGCGTGAAGGTCGCGAAGCGCCAGCCCACGCGCCACAGGCCGATGCCCACGAAGATCGCGATCAGCGCCCACATCGGCACGGACTGCAACCCGTGTTCGATCATCGCGGCGAAACTTTCGATCACTTTACCGATCGAGTCGAAGGTCTTGGCGTCGTGGTCGAGCAGATAGTGAACGCCGTGATCGACCCAACTGCCGAGTGGAATTTTGTCAGACATGGGAGCCTCTATGACGGGTCAGGACTTTCAGCACATGGGCCTTGTTGATGGAACCGCAGTACGCGCCGTCCGCATCGACGACGGCCAGCGGCGCCCGGCTTTCGGTCACGCGTGTGACCACGTCGTCGAGCGGTGTGCTGTAGCGGATCGCTTCGACCGGTGTGATGTGCGGCGACGCGCTGCCCATCGCGTCGCGACCGACCACGCCGCGAATCCGCCGCTCGCTGTCCATCACGAACGCGTACTCGGCGCTGCCGTTGAGCGTCGCGGCGACGCTCGACGCGTCGATCTGCGGCGAGTGGTTCATCAGCGGTACCGCATCGGTCTGCATCAGGTCGCCCGCCGTCAGGTAACGGCTGGTGTCGATACCGTCGAAGAACGCGCGCACGTAGTCGTCGGCGGGGTTCTTGATGATTTCCTGCGGCGTGCCGATCTGCACCACCCGGCCGCCTTCCATGATCGCGATCCGCGTGCCGATCCGCATCGCTTCTTCGAGATCGTGCGACACGAACAGAATCGTGCGCTGCTGTTCTCGTTGAAGATCGAGCAGCACGTTCTGCATTTCCTTGCGCTTCAACGGATCGAGCGCGGAAAACGCCTCGTCCATAATCATCAGCGACGGATTGACCGCCAGCGCCCGCGCCAGTCCGACCCGCTGCTGCATCCCGCCCGACAACTGCGCCGGCAGTTTCTGCGCGAACGGCGCGAGCCCGACCTGCTCCAGCACGGCCATCGCCTGTCTCTCGCGCTCCTTGCGGCCCACGCCCGCCACTTCGAGCCCGAACGCCGCGTTCGACAGCACGCTGCGTTGCGGCATCAGCGCGAACGACTGGAACACCATGCTCATGTCTTTACGGCGCAGCGCGATCAGTTCCTTGCGCGGCACGCCCGCAACATCGCGGCCGTCGATCAGGATCTTGCCTGCGGTCGGTTCGACCAGCCGGTTGATCAGTCGAATCAGCGTCGATTTGCCCGAGCCGGACAGGCCCATCAGCACGAAGATTTCGCCTTCCTGTACGTCGAACGACACATTGTGGACACCGACGATCTGACCGGTGCGTGCGAAGACTTCTTCCTTCGTCGCGCCGCCTGCCAGCATGTCGATCGCCTGTTTCGGGCTGGTGCCGAACACCTTGCACAGCCCTTCGACCACGACCTTGGGGGAATTCATCGAATGCTCTCCTGGCGTCACGGACATGGCGTCCGCGCTGTGCCTACATAGTTGCCAGAAAAAAGTACGCCCTGGCGACTATTTGCGACAGACACCTGTGGAAATGCGACACCCCGGCGTCGCGTGAAGACAGTTCGGCGAGACCGCCCGAAAACAGGCGGGAAATGGCGGATTCGTACCGGTGATTTGCCGCTTCCGTTCTATCCGCACGACTATTGGCCGCTTTTACTGAAAGCGCAGCCGGTTGTGCCCGGTGCCGGCGACCGGCCCATTCACCGGTTATAGATGGAAATTTCCCCGCGCACGAGGACATCATGTCGATCCTGCTCCCCCTGCCGATCCGCGCGGTCGCGAAGTGGCAAACGCCCGTAACCGTATTCTGGCGTGCGCTCGGCGCACTGACCACGCGCATCGTGCTGCCGACCTTCGGCCAGGGCGGCGGCGCATCGCTCGCGCTCGGCATCGCCGACGATGCTTCCCGCACCGACGCGACCTATCAGCGAATCAGATAGATACCAAATTGGCGGCATGCGCCGTTTCATCGAAGATCGCCCGATCGTCAACTGTCTGACTGTTCGAAGGGCTTTCCATGAAATGCATATTGCGCGCCGACTACGTGTTGCCGATGACCGCTGACGCGGCGCAGCCGGTCACGACCCACCCCGCCTTGAATACCGTGATCGCCGATGGCGCGGTCGCGATCGACGCGAACGGCCGGATCGCCGCGGTCGGCGACGCGGCGACCGTGATCGGCCAGCATCCGGATCTGCCGGTGCGTCATCTGCGCGACCGTCTGCTGATGCCCGGCCTGATCAACACGCACTGCCATTCCGGCTTGCTGCGCGGCACCGCCGAAGGATTGCCGGTGTGGGACTGGCTTCAGCAGTTCATCGATCCGATGCACCGCGTGCTCAACGCCGAAGAAGCCGAAGCGGCGTCGTGGCTGTGCTACGCAGAGGCGTTGCTGTCGGGCACGACCACCATCGTCGATATGTGGCGGTTCATGGAAGGCAGCGCGCGCGCAGCATCGGGACTCGGGATTCGCGCGGTGCTCGCGCCGTATGTCGCCGAGCATCCGGACCACGACTATTTCGAAACGCTCGATACCAACGAAAAGCTGATCGAACGATGGCACGGCCGCGCCGATGGCCGCATCAACGTGTGGGTCGGCCTCGAACATCTGTTTTATGCGGTGCCCGACGCGTGGCGTCGCGCGGTGTCGATCAGCCGCGCGCACGGCACGGGCTTGCATACGCACAGCAACGAAAGCCGCTTCGACGTCGAGGCGACCTTGAAGCGCTACGCGCTCCGGCCGGTTCAGGCGCTCGAAAAATTCGGGCTGCTGGACGCGCCGAAAGTGCTGCTCGCGCATTGCGTGTGGCTGTCGGACGACGAGATCGCGATTCTGGCCGAACGCCGGATCGGCGTCGCGCATAACCCGATCAGCAACATGAAACTCGCGAGCGGCGCCGCGCCGGTGGAACGCTTGCTGGCAGCGGGCGTCGCGGTCGGGCTCGGCACCGACGGCGAGAAGGAAAACAACAACCTCGATATGTTCGAGGAGATGAAAACCGCGTCGTTGCTCGCGAAGTTTTCCGGGCTGGATGCGGCCGCGCTCGATGCGTGGTCGGTGTGCGGAATGGCGACCCTCACCGGCGCGCGGGCGCTCGGCATGGCCGATCAGATCGGCTCGCTCGAACCCGGCAAAGCCGCCGACCTGATCGCCGTGCGCACCGATACGCCACGGATGACGCCGCTGCTGACGGGCCGCTATCTGAATCTGCATCACAACCTGGTCCACGCGGTTCAGGGCGGCGATGTCGATATGACGATGGTGAACGGCCGCACCGTGGTCGAAAACGGCCGCTTGCTGAGCGCCGATCTGCGCGCGTTGATCGATCGTGCAAACGCGCTGGTGCCGGGTCTGTTCGAGCGTCGCGCGCGCTGGCTCGAAGGGCAACGCAAGCCGGTCAGGCGCGGCGCGGAAAACAGTTTGCTCGACTGATACCGGGCGGGCTCACGCGTCGATCGGATGACGGCTCAATTCGCCGCGCAGCCAGTTCGCGGCGCGGCCCGATTCCTGTTCGGTCGACCAGATCAGATCGATGCCGACCGACCATTCGGTGAACGGGTACGCGGCCAGCTTGAGTTCAACCAGCTGGCCCGATTCGAGTTCGGCGCGAATCAGGCGCTTCGGCAACGACACCCAGCCAAGTCCGTCTTTGGCCATCTCTAGCAGCGCCATATAACTTTCGACGTTCCAGCAACGCGGCGACTTCAGATATTCGCCGGTGGGCAGCGTGCGGCCATGCGGCGCCACCACGATCTGCCGGTAATCGCCGAGCTGCGCGAACGACACGTCCTGCACCTGCGCCAACGGATGATCGCGATGGACGGCATTGGTGAAGGTCAATGTGCCGAGCCGGCAAAACGCGATCTGCTTCGGATAAGCCGGTTGCGCGAAGCTCATGCCGAGCTTCACGTCGCCGCGCGCGGTCAATTGCAGGATATCGTCGTGCGACGGGTGACGCATATCGAGTTCGAGATCGGGAAACGCGGCTTCGAAACCGCGCAACGTGGCCGCGATCGCCGCATACGGAATCGCATCGTCGACGGCGATCGCCAGCTTCGGCTCGACGCGCATGTTCAGCCCGTTCGCGCGATCCTGCAACGCCGCGCAATGCGCGACCACGGATTGCGCCTCGCGCAGCAATGCGTCGCCCGCTTCGGTCAGCGTCGGATAACGCCCGCTGCGATCGAACAGGATCACGCCGAGATCGACTTCGAGATTGATCACGGCCGTGCTGACCGCCGATTGCGCCTTGCCCAGCTTGCGCGCCGCGCCGGAGAACGAACGTTCTTGCGCAGCGGCGACAAAGGCTTCGAGCTGGTCGAGGGAAAAGCGAGCGGTCATCGGTGCGATCGGAGTGCGTGGAAGCACCGATTTTACGTGAGCGGTCGCGCTGCGCCCGCAACATCGCGCCGCCCTGCGCGTCGCGGGTTTGTGCCGAATGATGTGGGAAGCGTGTGAGCGACGCTGCCGGAGACGCCCAGCGCATAGCGCACCACGCGCAATGCGCTGGGCGAACTACGTGCCGTATGCCGGCGCCACGATTCGCGCGTCGCTGGCGCTGAGCGAGTCGAGCAACGCGAACATCGCCGCGACGTCCGGCACGCGACTGCTCCGGTCGAACTCCAGCGCGATATCGCGTAATGCGGCGAGCGCGTCGTCGTCGCGATCTTGCGAACGCAGCAACTGCGCAAGACCGAGCGTCGCGCGCAATTCCCACATCCGGGCGCCGTGCGCCCGCGACAACTCGATCGCTTCGTCGAACGAGGCCTGCGCCTCGATTAGTGCGTGGCGTCGCGCGTCGTCGCCTTCGGGCAGCATCGCGGCTTGCGCCTGCGCGACGACACCGAGCGCGCGCCACACTTCCGGCAGGAAAAACAGCTTGCCGTTCTGCTGACAGAATTCGAGCGCGTCGTTCAGACGCTTCGACGCATCCTTAAAACGCCCTGCCGCGATCAACGCTTCCGCGCACGCGACGATCAGCGGCGTGATCAGTCGCCGGAAGCCTCGCTGGATCAGCGAATCGAGCGCGGTTTCGAGGGTCGCGAGTCCCGCTTCCGGCCGCCCTTCGAGTACATCCAGATGACCGCCGACGCACTCGCAGTACTCGCGCCAGATCGTGAAGTCGTGCAGTGCCGTTTGCGAACGTGTGATCGCGAGGTAATGCTTGCCGCGCCGATAGTCGCCGGACAGCAACGCGAGCGGAATCGCGACTACGCCGAGCGTGTGCGTGAACCACGGCTCCATCGTCGCAGGGTGGATCAGGTTGACGGCCTTGTCGGCGAATTCCAGCGCCTGTTCAGCGTCGCCCTGAACCCAGACGATCCGCGCAAGACCGCTATAGCAGATGGCCAGCGGCTCGACGGCGAACCGTTTGATCTGACGCGCGTCGTCCGGATAGGCGGACAGATCGCGGATACACGCTTCGAGTTTCGCGCGCGCGCATGCATGCTGGCCGAGACAATGCTGCGCCACCGCCGTCAGCGAGGTAGCCAGCGTGTGTTGCCAACGCGAACCGCGCGCCTGTGCGAACTGCTGGAAACGCTTGGCGTAGAACAGCGCCTGATGGACGTTGCCCGCGGACAGCATCGCGTTCCACAAGCCCCACAACGCGCGCGCCTGGAACTCGTCGTTTTGCGACATGACCGCCAGCGCGAGCACGTCGTGCCAGAGATCGGCGGCGCATTTGATCGGGCCGCGCAAATTCGGCAGCACCGATGCCAGCGCCGCGCGGATCCGCATCTCGCTGACGGCATCGACCGCGCCTGCGGGCAGATCGCCGAGCGCCGCGACCGCGCGCGCCGCGCGTCGGCCGCACTCTTCGATCAGGCAGCATTCGAGCAACGCGCCGACCAGCGTGGACGCCAGTTCGACGCCCAGACGCAGATCGCCTTCGTCGGAAAACGCCCAGTCGAATGCGCTGCGGGCGTCGTCGAGCGTCTGTTGCAGATCGGAACCGCCTTCGAAGCGCGCCAGCGCCGACGATGAAGACGACGATGCGCACGCGCCTTGCCGGAAACGCGAGGCCAGATATCGCGCATTGCGTGCCGCGATTTCCTGGCTCTCGCCTTCCGCGTGAAGCTGTTCGAGCGCGTACGCGCGGGTCGATTCGGTCAAGCGGTACTTCGCGACCGGTCCGTCTAACTCGACGCTGACCATCGATTTCGCCGCCAGTTCGCCGATGCCGTCGATCACCGCGCCGATCGTCAACGCGTCGTCGCAGGCGACCGCGCACATCGCTTCGAGCGAGAACACGCCGCCGAACATCGCGAGTCGCCGGAACAATGATTTCGCGTCCGGATCGAGCAACGCGAAACTCCAGTCGAAGGTGGCGCGCAAGGTCTGGTGACGCGGCAACGCGGTGCGATAACCGCCCGCGAGAATCGCCATCCGGTCGTCGAGCCGCCGATAGACGCCTTCGACCCCGAACGCGACGACCCGCGCCGCCGCCAGTTCGATGGCGAGCGGAATGCCGTCGAGACGGCGGCAGATCTCGCCGACCCGCGCGATTTCCGTGCGGTCGGTCCAAACCTTGCCCTGCAACGCCTGCGCACGCGACATAAAGAGATGGACCGACGACTGTTCGAGAATTTCGTGCTCGGTCGCGTCGCGCGACGGCACGTCGAGCGGTTCGACGCGGAACACGACTTCCGGTGAAATCCGCAGCGGCTCGCGGCTTGTGACCAGCACGCGCAGCGCGTCGTGCGATGCGATCAAGCGCTCGACCAGCGCCGCGACATAGCCGATCACGTGTTCCGCGTTGTCGAGCAGCAGCAGACGCGGCTGGCCGGCCAGCAACGCGACGATCGCGTCGATGCGCGGCACGACATCGGGATCGAGACCGCCGCAACTGTCGGCGATGGCGGCGAGGATCGCGTCCTCGTGCTTGAGCGCGGCCAGTTCGACGAAGCAGACGCTGTCCGGCTGTTCGGCCGCCAGCCGATGAGCGACGGCGATCGCCAGCGTGGTTTTGCCGATGCCGCCCGCCCCCGTCAGCGTCAGCACGCGCGTGGTGTCGAGCGTGGCATGAACCTGCGCGACCGCCGCATCGCGGCCGATCACGCCGGTGCGCTGCGCCGGCAACCGCGCGACGACACGGGTGCGAACGATCGTGGCGGGCGCGTCGTCGCTACGGCGCTGAACCAGCCGGTAGCCACGGCCGGGCACGGTGAGGATGCAGTCGCGGTCGGCGCCGAGGACCTTGCGCAGCGTCGACAGATGCACCTGCAGATTGTTTTCTTCGACGATCGTGTCGGGCCAGACGGCGTCCATCAGCTCGTCCTTCCTGACGAGCCGGCCGTCTGCCGACGCGAGTACCACGAGGATGTCGAACGCGCGCGAGCCGACGTGCACGGGTTCGCCATCCTTGCGCAATACGCGCAACGCCAGATCGATTTCGAAGTGTCCAATCTTGATCATGTCATTTCGGAATCAGCGGAAACCGCGGTGATGCGGCATGAAGCAACCGCGAAAAAATTCAGGGAAAGCCGAACGGCACCGCATGGCTTCAGCGGCGAGTCGATTCTATCCGGCGGAATTCGCGGTTTCTTGCACGTTAGTGCGGCGGATTGGACGAAAGTGAGATTTGCAGCGGCGGATGCGCTGTTTGAATGACGACGCTGTCGCGCCGGATCACCGGGCGCGCGGCAAGTGCGTGCCGTTTGAGCAGAAGAATGGTCGCTGCGACGGCGGCAGCGTCGGCACGCCGCGAAGATCAATGCAGTGCAATGCGCGTGAGCGCATGGACTTGCCGCAGGCATCGTCGTCATGCACTCACTTCTGATCTTCGCCGGTCAGTGACGACCGGCCATCGCGCGTTCGATTTTCTGATCGGTTTTATATTGGCTCAACGCATACACCGACCAGATCGCAGCCGGAATCCAGCCGATCACCGTAATTTGAAGAATCAGGCAGATGATTCCCGCAACCGGACGGCCGATCGTGAAGAATTGAAGCCACGGGAAAATCAGGGCAAGCAGCAAACGCATGGATGGGTCCTCGGGTTGATTTGTCGTTGGCACGGCCTGCGACCGCCCGTCGTGCTGTCGCACGCATGGCGGTCCGGCCGTTGCCGCCCGAGTATACGTGGGCCACGCGCCGATGCGGCGATAACGCCTACATGACAGAGCGGTAATGTTCGGGTCACCTTCCGGACAGTACCTGGCGACCAGAATGGACCCCACGTTCACTGCGATCCGACCGGCGTCCGGATAGACACCGGCAAAGCGCGACGAACGGCGGCATGCAACCCATTCTCAGGAGTCGTTCATCATGAAAACCCTTTTCCCGGCAGTCGCATTGGGCTGTGCCCTCGCCATTCCGATGCTCGCCAGCGCGCAAACCGATTCGGGCGCCGATCCCGTCACGCGCGCCGAAGTCCGCGCCGATCTGGCGCGGCTCGAACAGGCCGGCTATCAGTCGCGGGCGACCGAAGCCAACTATCCGGCCGACATCCAGGCCGCCGAAGCGAAGGTCGCCGCCAACCAAATCGCGTCCGCATCGACGCAGGCGCCGGGCGTCGGCTCGGTCGGCGGCGTCGCGCCGGGTTCGACGGAGTCCGGCAGCCGCGCAATCGACATGAACCCGCCGACGCCCGCGCAATGAATGGTTCGGTGGGTTAAAGGCTAAGTGAAAGGCTACGGGGAAACGGCGCCTGTGCGCTCGCGCGCGCCGTTCGGCATACGCCTGGTAGAATCGACGCGACTCTTCTATCCGGATACCTGTGATGTCCCATTTCCTGCCCGTCGCGCTCGAACACGCCAGCCGTCTGCTCAATCACGGCCCGACCATCCTGATCACCAGCACCGACGGCACCCGTCGCAACGTGATGGCCGCCGCATGGTCCACGCCGGTCGAATTCACGCCGCCGCGTATCGCAGTGGTCATCGACAAAAGCACGTTCACGCGTGAACTGGTGATTTCGAGCGGCAAGTTCGGCATCTGCGTGCCGGGCGCGGCCGCGATCGACATGACGTATGCGGTCGGCAGTATCAGCGGCAAGGAAGGCGACAAGTTCGAACGCTACGGCCTCGCTTCGGCGAACGGACCGGTGCTCGGTTTGCCGGTGATCGAGGAAGGCTGCGCCGCGTGGCTCGAATGCAGACTGATTCGCGAGCAGCACACCGAAGAAGCGTACGACACGTTTTTCGGTGAAGTGGTCGCCGCCGCCGCCGACCGCCGCGTGTTCGACAACGGTCACTGGCTATTCGACGCGTCGAATCCGGGGCTGCACACCATCCACCATCTCGGCGCTGGCAAATTCGCGCCGGCGTCGTCGATCGTTTCCGCGAAGCCGCTTTGAGCGGTGTTGGCGTCGCTGTCGATCATCCAGCGACGCATGTGGAACGCTAGCGCGGCTGCGTGGTCCCCGATGACGCCTGACCGCTTGCCGACGGCGCGAGCCGAGTCAGCTCGCTTTTCGCAAGCACGCTTTCGATAAACGTATCCGGGCATTCGCCGACGGCGGCGGCGAATCGCTGCTGCGCATCGGCGCGTTCGCCATGCGCCAGATACCACTCGCCGACGTAACTGTCCGCCTCGCAAATCTGCGTGGTCCGCTGATCCGCCGTGCCGGTTTGCACGGCGCTCGTCAGCGCCGCCAGCGACGACTTGCCGCGCAGAAAATCCAGCACCGGATACGGCCATTGCGCGGGGTCCAGCGTGTCGGCCGGGTCGCGGTCCTGCCGCAACGTGTCCGGCGAGCCGGCCGCGTTCGACCGCAGGGCGATCACTTGCCGCCAGATCGCCGCGTAGTAGTCGTGATGCCCGACGGGATGCACCTTGCCCGCCCGCACCAGGTTTTGCCACCGCGTCAGATCGGCGTCGGCGCCGGCGAAATCGTGCAGATAAAAGCGCAGCTGCGCGCGGCCGAATAACAGCGGTCCATTGTCCGGATCGATTTTCGACGCCCGGTCATAGCCGTCGCGCGCCGCGTCCACATGTCCGAGATCCGCGAGATCGTCGGCCATGTATACGATTGCGCGCTGATTGTTCGGCTCGCTCTTCAGGATTGCGCGGTAGTCGTCGATGGCGGCGGCCTTGGCGTGATGCTGTTCGAGCAGCAGCGCGCGCGCCAGATAGATATCGGTATTGCCCGGCATCGCGCGCAACGCATCGGTCAGACTCGCGATTGCCGCCTCCGTATCGCCGGACGCGGACATCGAACTGGCGCGCGCCAGATAAGCACTGGATTTTCCCGGCGACAGTCGAATCTCTTCGTTGAAATCGGCGATGGCTTCGTCGTACCGTTTCAGACTGTCGTACGCGGTGCCCCGCCAATAATGGAAATAATCGATGGTGGGCGCCAGTTGAATGGCGCGGGTGAAATCAGGCAGCGCGAGCGTCGCCTTTCCGCTTTGCAGATACGCTTCCGCGCGACCTTCGAATCCATCGGCGAAATTGGGCCGCGCAAGAATGACGCGCGTGTAATCGTCGATCGCGTCGTCGAATCGCTGCTGTTTCATCAACGCATGCGCGCGAGACAGCGCCGCGTCCGGATTGCCGGGCGACTGGGTCAGCACGAAACTGAAATCGGCGATCGCATCGTCGTAACGGCGCGCATTGAAAAACAGAATGCCACGGTTGATTCGAGCGAGCGTCGCGCCTGGCGCAAGCGCGATGGCCTGGTTGTAATCGGCCAGCGCCTGGGTCGGATTACCGGCTTTTGCATTAGCGTCCGCGCGCGCCACGAGAATATCGGCGCCCGCGTGCCCCGCTTCGATTGCGTGGGTGTAATCGGCTGCGGCTTGCGCAAAGCGCTTTTGCAGCGAATGCACATAACCGAGATTGGTCCACGCCTGACTATCTTGCGGGTCGAGCTTCAATGCCGCGAGAAAGTCCTGGGTGGCGGCGTCCATCTGATCGAGATGCCGGTAAGACAGCCCGCGATTATTGAATGCCGCCGGATTGGCTTTGATAAACAACGCACGGTCGTAATCGAGCACGCTTTGTCCGTATCGCCCGGCTGCATAATCGGCACGTCCGGTGGCGAAGTAAAGGGCGTAGCGGATATCGGCGTCGAGCACCGGATCGTTAATCGCATTCGTGCCGAATACCTTCACGGCATCGGGATTGCGTTGATACCGGACGACTTCGTCGCGGATATCGATGGGCTGCATCAGCGCGGCATTCGCGGAAACGTGGAATGTCAGCCATGCCCAACCCAGCAGTGATCGCACTTTCAACGTGTTCCCGTATTCATTGTGTTTGAAGCGCGAACCCGTCCGCGCACCGCGATACAAAATTTTTGCACGACGCAAAATAATGCGCCTGCTCTGCTGTATCGGCAGTACGTCGATATTCTTTAATGCCAACGATACTCAAGGCGACGGCGCGGCATCGCGATTCACCATTTACCGCGTTGCCGCCGGACTACGCGGCCCGTTGTCCGGCCGTCCCCGCTGCGCCCGTCTTGCCATGCGACGTCACCAGTGCGGCGGCATCGGCGCGATCGCGCTTCTCCAATGCCTCGACCAGCAATTGCCTGAAAATCTCGAACGGATGATGACCATGCCGTCCGACGAATTCCGCCATCGTTTCCGATACGGCGGCCGCCAGGGTTTTGGGCGTCAAGGTGCTGGCGATATGCGACGCGCCGCGCGCCACTTCGGCGGCGTAAAGCGATGCGTATCGGCCGATATCCTGATTGCGTACAACTGAGGGTGTGCGGTTCTTCGCCATGCCGTGTCTCTCGTCCGGTCTGTCTTTATCGGGCGCTGTCCGTTGCAGGACGGACAGCGCGGCACGACAACAGTTACGGCCGGAATCGCGCAATGGATGCACGCGAGGCGAAAAAAGTTCTGACGCGTCAGTAGGTCTTGTAGGGCAAGAACTTGCCGGACAGCACGACCTGCACACGGTCCCCCTTCGGATCGGACTGGCGCTGGATGTCCATCGAAAAATCGATCGCGCTCATGATGCCGTCGCCGAATTCCTCGTGGATCAGTTCCTTGATGGTCGTGCCGTACACGTTGACGATCTCGTACCAGCGGTAGATCAGCGGATCGGTCGGCACGGCGCCGGGCAGCGAGCCTTTGTACGGGACGATCTGCAACCACGCGACCGCTTCGTCGGGCAGTCCGAACAGTTCACCGACGGTCGTGGCCTGCGCCTTGTCGAACGTCATCTGACCGAGACAGGCGGCAGTCGTCCATTCCTTGCTCTGCCCGACCGCCTGGGCGACGTCGGCCCATTTGATGCCCTTCTGGACTTTCGCGGCAACGATCATGCGTGTGACGTCTTCCCGACTCTGGATCATTCGACACCTCCTGGAGATTGTGACCGGCAATGGGGTTCAGGCTCGAACATAGTATGGCAACGCCATTTTGTTCGCTCCAGACCGCGCATCGGTTTTGTCGTCCGTGGAGGTGGCGGAATTGCGCCGCGCGACCGCCCGAAGGCGGCTGCGGTTTTCAGGTCCAGTCAGATCAGGCGGCCTTGTACTGGTCGTCCTGTTCGCGCCACAACCGGCTGTCGGGGAACCAGAACGCGTCCGGTCGCGGCGGTGACGACAGCGTGACCGGCAATGACGGATTGAATATCTTCGACCACGCCGATAAATACGACGGCGTTTTCACGAGAAAGCCGCATCGGGACAGCAGCAAACTCGACACCAATGCCTCGCGGCCGATTTCAAGTCCGGGATAACCGCTGAAGTGAACCGGCAAATGACCGTTGGCGAGTAATCTGGCCGGCGCCACGCTGACCGGCTTGCCAAACGGCCATGCAACGAAGAAATCGATAAACGCCTGTTCGTCGCTTGAAACGAAAAGCCGGTCGAGATGGGGATTTTGCGCCAGCGTGGTTTCCACCAACCGGCAGAAATTCGACCACGGCACCGGAATTGCCTCGAATTTTTTATCCGTGCCTCTAAAATGCACGCCCAATGTCGAAGCGCCTATTTCGAGTTTCTCGCAAATTGAATCGACTTCGTTATTAATATATTTTGAAGGACGGAAATGCGAATAAAATAAATGACTGGCACTTGCGAGCTGTAACGCATTTTCGTATTTATGCCGGAATCCCAACTGGACCAGATCGCGAACCGTCGAGGTTCTGACTTTCTGTTTCGGCATCATCTCCGGTTGCGGCTGAACCGGCTCGAAAAATGCGGAGAACCAGTCTACCTTGCCGTGCGCGTCGCCATACAAGCCACGTCGGGCGGAGATCCGTGGTGCGAGGCTTTTCTCTTCGCAATACATCAGGATAAACAGCACCATCTGCATCACCGAAAAAAACCCCGAGTTTTCCTGAATCTCGACCGCGAATACACCGCGGTTCAGCCTTTGCATCGCGTGAAGCGACACCCGGCTCGGCATTGCGACCGAATACTTGAACCGCTCACTGCGGCGAATCTGCCTGGCGCGATCGACCACTTTTCTCAACATAACCCGACTCCCGCAATAATAGGGATTAACACCAGGCAAACCACAATCAGGAAATTTGAAACGCAGACGTACCCGGTTAAAGACGAATCCGATATTCGTCTGACCGTTCGAGATTAACGTTTTGCGTTTCCAGCAGAAAAGAGCGCCCCGAGCTTTCAGGTATTTTCTAATGCGCTTTCAGCATAACACCGGGCCATTCTTTGTTAAGTAGTGTTTGCCGCTTCTGTGACGTAACGAACAAATGACGGTATTGCTTACCTGAAACGCGAATTGCGTTATTCGGCCGGGCCGGCCGGGTCGGGATTATCCGCTTGATCCGACTCGATTTCTCGCATGGTTCCACCGGTTGCGCGGTAACGCGCGGGCGTGACGCCGACGATGCGTTTGAATACGCGCTGAAACGCGGCGTCCGATTGATAACCGACCATCTCGCCGATCTCGGCGACCGCGAGTCCCGATTCGACCAGCTTGCGGCCGGCGAGCGTCATCCGCACTTCGGTCAGGACGTCGGTGGCGGAGCGGCCGATCGCCTCCTGAAATTGCCGCACGAAGGTTGCGCGCGACATGTTGCAGCGCGCGGCGAACTGGTCGAGCGTCCATGCTTCGGCGGGCGATTCGAACATCGCCGACAGCGCCGGTTGCAGGCGCGGCCGTCCGGCGAGCGCGAGCAGCCCGTGCGGCGGCTGCGGCCCGGCGCTGGCAAAACGCAGCGTCAATGCAAACAGCGCCGCCGACAGATGGTTCACCAGCGTCTCGCTGCCCGGCGCTTCGTCGACAGCTTCGTCGCGCATCAGCTGGATCAGTTGCGACAGCCGCGAATCGCGGCCGTCCGTGCGGACCACGAGGCGCGGCGGCAAATGCTCGCGCAGCAGCCGGTCCGGCACCGCGCCGACGATAAACCTGCCGCACAGGATGTCGGCATGCTCGCCGCCGCCGTCGTTGCCGACCACCTTCAGCGACGCGCTGCGGTGCGCGACCGTCGGCGCGGGCGGCTGGCCGCTGCCGTCGTGAATCCGGTGCGCGTTGCCGGTCGGAAACAGGATGATGTCGCCCGCCGTCAGCGGTTCCGGCGCGGCGTCGTCGCGGTCGAGCACCGCGTGACCGGATACGAGGATGTGATACGGAATCTCGCGGACGGCCGCCCGGCCCGGCGCGATCGCCCACGGCGCGCCGAAATGGCATCGTTCGTCCAGACGGCCGCTGACGGGAATCAGCGAAAGGACTCGGCTAAGCAGATCCATACGGGGCGCGTGGGTGGCGGGATAGGCGTCGGTGACGGTGACGCGACAGCCGCGATTCTATCCGCGCGGCCCCGCTCCCGTGCGCCTGCGTGTCCGAACGGGCATCCCCGACCCGCCGTGCCCGCCGCGCGGGTCGCTCCGGCCGCGTTTAATGCCGCTCCGGATGCCGCAGCTTCGAATGATTGCGTCCGAACGACATGTAAATCACCATCCCGATCACCAGCCACACCACCAGCCGCATCCACGTAATCAGCGGCAAGCCGGACATCAGCAGCAGACAGAAGAGAATCCCGAGTACCGGCACGATCGGCACGCCCGGCGCGCGAAACGGCCGCTTCGCGCCGGAATCGCTGCGCCGCAGGTAGATCACCGCGCCGCACACGAGAATGAACGCAAACAAGGTGCCGATACTGACCATTTCGCCGAGCACGCCGATCGGCGTGAACGCCGCGACCAGCGCGACGATCGTGCCGATCATGATCTGGCTAAGATACGGCGTTTGCAGTCGCGGATGCACTTTCGCGAACACGCCCGGCAACAGGCCGTCCTGCGACATCGTGAAGAAAATCCGGCTCTGGCCGTACAGCAGCACCAGAATCACCGTGGTCAGCCCGGTCAGCGCGCCGATCTTGATCAGCACCGAAAACCACGTGACGCCGATCGCATCGACGCCCTTCGCGATCGGATCGGGCACGTTCAGTTGCGCATACGGCACGAGCCCCGTCAGCACGCCGGCCACGAGGATGTACAGGATCGTGCAGATCACCAGCGAGCCGAGAATCCCGATCGGCATATCGCGCTGCGGCTTCTTCGCCTCCTGCGCCGCCGTCGATACCGCGTCGAAGCCGATAAACGCGAAAAACACCACGGCCGAGCCGCGCAGGATGCCGCTCATCCCGAAGTTGCCGAACTCGCCGGTATTGGCCGGGATAAACGGATGCCAGTTGGCTGAATGCACGAAAAACGCGCCGATCGCGATAAACGCGACCACCACCACGAGTTTCACCGCGACCATGATGTTGTTGAGCCGGGCCGATTCTTTCGTGCCGAGCACGAGCATCGTCGTCAGGATCGCGATGATGAAGACGGCCGGCAGATTCACCACGCCGGTCACGGTCGTGCCGTCCGCGAGTTTGACCACGGTGCCCGCCGCGGCCGCCAGCCTGGGTGGAATCTCGATGCCCACGTTATGCAGCAGACTCACGATATACCCCGACCATCCGACCGCGACGGTCGCCGCGCCCATCGCATATTCGAGTATCAGGTCCCAGCCGATGATCCACGCGAACACTTCGCCGAGCGTGGCGTACGTGTAGGTGTAGCTGCTGCCGCACACCGGCAGCATCGCCGCCAGCTCCGAGTAGCACAAGCCGACGAACGCGCAGGCGATCCCACCCAGCACGAACGACAGGATGATGCTCGGTCCGGCGTACTGCGCGGCCGCCGTGCCGGTCAGCACGAAGATCCCGGCGCCGATGATCGCGCCGATCCCCATCGCGGTAATGCTGGTCGCGCCCAGCGTTTTCGACAGCGAATGTCCTCCCTCGACGTCCGCGCTACCTACGATGTCGGCGACGGATTTCCGCGCCATATAACTGGTATCGGCCATGATGAGTCATCTCGAACAGGGTTGTTGTTGGAAACGAATCGAATCAAATCAACCACTTCGATTCGTCCGGGACGAAAAGAGCGCTGATTGCCACGCGCCTCCCGACGCGTGCTGTCAATGACGTGCTATATCCAGATTTAAGGCGACGACGAATTCAGTCTAGTCGGAATTTCGGGGAACGTACCCGCCGATTCATCGCTCGTTTGAGCTATCTCATTTCACATTACGAAATTCAATCTCGTTTTACGCCGTGTAAAAGTAAATTCAGGCAAAATTCCACCTTTACTGCCGGTCCGTGACCTAGCCGGTGGCGTTTCCCAACCTATTTCTTGATTTCGAGCCAAGCAATGAGTAGCCAGCAACCCACCATCATCTACACCCTGACCGACGAAGCTCCCCTGCTGGCGACCAGTGCGTTCCTGCCCATCATTCGCACGTTCACGGCACCGGCGGGCATCGACGTCACCACCAGCGACATCTCCCTGGCCGGCCGTATCCTGGGCGAGTTCCCGGAGTTCCTGACCGAAGCGCAACGCGTCCCCGACAACCTCGCCGAACTCGGCAAGCTGACGCTGCTGCCGGAAACCAACATCATCAAGCTGCCGAACATCAGCGCATCGCAGCATCAGCTGGTCAGCGCGATCAAGGAACTGCAGGCAAAGGGCTACAAGATTCCGGATTTCCCGGAAGATCCGCAGACCGACGCTGAAAAGTCGATCCGCACGCGTTACTCGAAGTGCCTCGGCAGCGCCGTGAACCCGGTTCTGCGCGAAGGCAACTCGGACCGCCGCGCACCGGCCGCGGTCAAGAACTACGCGCGCAAGCACCCGCACAGCATGGGCGACTGGAGCATGGCGTCGCGCACGCACGTCGCTCACATGAAGCACGGCGACTTCTATCACGGCGAAAAATCGCTGACCGTCGAAAAGGCGCGCGACGTCAAGATGGAACTCGTGACGCAGGGCGGCAAGACCGTCGTGCTGAAGGAAAAGGTCAAGCTGAAAGACGGCGAGATCATCGACAGCATGTTCATGAGCAAGAAGGCGCTGTGCGACTTCTACGAAGAGCAGATGGAAGATGCGCGTCAGACCGGCGTGATGCTGTCGCTGCACGTGAAGGCGACCATGATGAAGGTGTCGCACCCGATCGTCTTCGGTCACGCAGTCAAGATTTTCTACAAGGACGCGTTCGCCAAGCACGGCAAGCTGTTCGACGAACTCGGCGTGAACGTCAACAACGGCCTCGTCAATCTGTACGAAAAGATCGAAACGCTGCCGTCGTCGCAACGTGAAGAAATCATCCGCGACATGCACGCATGCCACGAACATCGCCCGGAACTGGCAATGGTCGATTCGGCCAAGGGCATCTCGAACCTGCACGCACCGAACGACGTGATCGTCGATGCCTCGATGCCGGCCATGATCCGTATCGGCGGCAAGATGTGGGGCGCCGACGGTCGTCCGAAAGACACCAAGTGCCTGATTCCGGAAAGCACGTTCGCGCGCATTTACCAGGAAATCATCAACTTCTGCAAGACCAACGGCGCATTCGACCCGACCACGATGGGCACGGTGCCGAACGTCGGCCTGATGGCGCAGAAGGCGGAAGAATACGGTTCGCACGACAAGACGTTCGAAATCACCGAAGCCGGTGAAGCGCGCATCGTCGACGCCGCAACGGGCGAAGTGCTGCTGACGCAAAACGTCGAAGCCGGCGACATCTGGCGCATGTGCCAGGTCAAGGACGAACCGATCCGCGACTGGGTCAAGCTGGCCGTTACGCGCGCGCGCAATTCGGGTATGCCGGCCGTGTTCTGGCTCGACCCGTATCGTCCGCACGAAGCCGAACTGATCAAGAAGGTCGAAACGTACCTGAAGGATCACGACACCGCCGGCCTCGACATCCAGATCATGTCGCAAGTCCGCGCGATGCGTTACACGCTGGAGCGCGTGATTCGCGGCCTGGACACGATCTCGGTGACGGGCAACATCCTGCGCGACTACCTGACCGACCTGTTCCCGATCATGGAACTCGGCACCAGCGCGAAGATGCTGTCCATCGTTCCGCTGATGGCGGGTGGCGGCATGTACGAAACGGGCGCGGGCGGTTCGGCGCCGAAGCACGTCAAGCAACTGGTCGAAGAAAACCATCTGCGTTGGGACTCGCTGGGCGAATTCCTCGCGCTGGCGGTGTCGCTCGAAGATCTGGGCATCAAGACCGGCAACGCGAAGGCGAAACTGCTGGCCCGCACGCTCGACGCGGCAACCGGCAAGCTGCTGGACAACAACAAGAACCCGTCGCCGAAAACCGGTCAGCTCGACAACCGCGGCAGCCAGTTCTATCTGGCGATGTACTGGGCGCAGGAACTCGCCGCCCAGACCGACGACGCGGAACTGGCCAAGCTGTTCGCACCGCTGGCAAAGCAACTGGCCGACAACGAACCGAAGATCGTCGAAGAACTGGCGTCGGTTCAAGGCAAGGAAGTGGATATCGGCGGTTACTACAAGCCGGACTTCGACAAGCTGGCCGAAGTGATGCGCCCGAGCGCAACGCTGAACACGGCGCTGGCGTCGGTTCAGGCTTGAGGGGTTTGAATGTGCTGACGCTCGCATCGGCAGCGTCGTAGCAGCATCCGTCGTACGAACGGCCAGGCCGGGCAAGTGGTTTTTGCCCGGCCTGGCCGTTTTTTATTGCCCGCGCACATCGCGACTAGACCGGCACGTTGGTCGTGGACAGAATCTCCCTGAGCGTCACGAACGTACGGATCTGCCTGACGCCCGGCAGATACAGCAACTGCTCCGCATGCAGACGGTTGAAGCTGTCGCTGTCTTTCGTGCGCACCAGCATGAAATAGTCGAACTCCCCCGTCACCACGTGACACTCCATACAGCCTGACACCTTGCGCGCCGCTTTCTCGAAGTCGGAGAACGACTGCGGCGTCGAACGGTCGAGCACCACGCCGATCATCACCAGCATCCCTGCATCGAGCGCTTTCGGATCGAGCAGCGCGACGATCCCGCGTATCAGTCCCATTTCCTTCAGACGCTCGACGCGCCGCAGACACGCCGGCGCGCTCAGATTGACCTTCGCGGCCAGCGCCACGTTCGACACCGATGCATCGCGCTGCAGCTGCCGGAGGATCGCCCGATCCACCCGATCGATCTCCGGGCTTACCGGGCGTGCATCCGGCGCGGACGTACGAAATTTTCTTGCGGGCATGGCCTTTCTCACGAACTAAAAACAGGTCAAAAAATACGCTGGCCGATTAAATCTCGCAATTGGCCAATTTCTTCGCAAGCACGTTTCGTCGAAACCTTTCTAAGATTGTCTTCAACCCGCGTCGATGCGCGGCCCTTCTTGCCCACGGAGCCTTGCATGAACCTGAAGAAATTCCCCCGCCACGCCCTCACCTTCGGCCCGACGCCGATCCAGCCGCTGCGTCGTCTAAGCGAACATCTGGGCGGCAAGGTCGAGTTGTATGCGAAGCGCGAAGACTGCAACAGCGGTCTCGCGTTCGGCGGCAACAAGACCCGCAAGCTCGAATACCTGATCCCCGAAGCGATCGCGCAAGGCTGCGACACGCTGGTGTCGATCGGCGGCATCCAGTCGAACCAGACGCGCCAGGTCGCCGCCGTTGCCGCGCATCTCGGCATGAAGTGCGTGCTGGTGCAGGAGAACTGGGTGAACTATTCGGACGCCGTGTACGACCGCGTCGGCAATATCCAGATGTCGCGGATCATGGGCGCGGACGTGCGTCTGGTGGAGGACGGGTTCGATATCGGCTTCCGTAAAAGCTGGGAAGATGCGCTGGACAGCGTGCGTCAGGCCGGCGGCAAGCCGTATGCGATTCCGGCCGGTTGCTCGGATCATCCGCTGGGCGGCCTGGGCTTCGTCGGCTTTGCCGAAGAAGTGCGTCAGCAGGAAGCGGAACTCGGCTTCAAGTTCGATTACATCGTCGTGTGTTCGGTGACGGGCAGCACGCAGGCCGGGATGGTGGTCGGTTTCGCCGCCGACGGCCGCGCGGATCGCGTGATCGGCATCGACGCATCGGCGAAACCGGCGCAGACCCGCGACCAGATCTTCCGGATTGCGAAGAAAACCGCCGAACAGGTCGAACTGAATCGCGATATCGTTGCCGCGGATATCGTGCTCGACGAACGTTACGGCGGTCCCGAATACGGCTTGCCGAACGACGGCACGCTCGAAGCGATCCGCCTGTGCGCGAGGCTCGAAGGCATGCTGACCGATCCGGTGTACGAAGGAAAATCGATGCACGGGATGATCGATATGGTTCGACGCGGCGAATTCCCGGAAGGCTCGAAAGTGCTGTACGCACATCTCGGCGGCGTGCCCGCGCTCAACGGCTACAGCTTCCTGTTCCGCAACGGCTGAGCGCGTTACGCGCTCAGCGTCACCCTCCTGCGAGGACCGGCGTCATGCGAACCACAAGTGAATCACACGGCTGGACATGGCGCCGCGCCGCATCGGCGCTGACGCAAGTGTGCGTCGTCACCGACGGCACCGTGCCCGATCCGTTCGAGCACGCGTTGAGCGCGCAATTCGCGCAGTCGGCGCAAGTGTCGTTGCTGCATCTCGACGATCCGCACGCGGCGCATCGCGAATGGATCGCGGCGCACGAACCCCGGCGGGAACGCTGCGCGATCGAGCGCGCGCTTGCGCCGCTTCCGCCGAGTAGTCGCCTGCTGTTGTGCTCGCAGGATATCGCCGCGCTCGAATGGCTCGGCGGCGTGGTCGGCCAGAAAGTGTGCTTCGTTCACTGGCGGCCCGACGCGAATCCAGCCGCTCACGCGACGCAACTCGCGCTCGCTATCGACGCTGTCGAAGATGCATTGCGCGCATCGCTCGCCGAAAAATTCGGCGACAGTTACTGACGCATTCCGGCCCGGCACGACACGCCACACACCGTGCAAGCCGACGCGCCGCCTCTCCTCCGCACGCGAGCTTCGCTCGCGTCGTTGCCTGCCGTCAATTTTCCCGTCACGCGATAAAAGCGGTACATGTCCCCGCTAAAAACGTTCGCAACGCGTACAACGGTTCAGTTTCACTGCAAGGAAATCTGAAACCGGGTATGTTTCGACGCCACGAATACGACACGGCGTGCCCGTATTTCGCACACGATTCCCCGCATGTTCAGGAACCGTCAGCGTCGTGAAAGTAGAGTGAAAGAACCCGCGCGGCGATGCGGTTCGACAGCACGCAAACATAGAAAGACAGAAGCAGAGACCATGAATAAAAGAGACGTCGATAGTTCCCCTGCCACGCCCCCCGCGCGCCGTCCCGGCGTTGTCGCGGGACTGGTCTACGTGTTCGAGCAGGTGATGCCCGACCCGTTCGTGCTTTCAATCGGCCTGACGCTGGTGGTCAGTCTGCTTGCCGTCGCTTTCGCACCGCATGCGTCGTTACCGGTGATTCTCACGTCGTGGTACGGCGGCACCTTCGCGATTCTTGGCTTTGCATTGCAAATGATCCTGATCCTTGCGACCGGCTATGCGATCGCCGACGCGCCCGTCATCCAGCGCGGTCTGCGCGCACTCGCGTCGCGGGTGCAGACGCCCGCGCGCGCCGCGTTGCTGGTGTTCCCGATCGTCGCGCTTGCCGCGTGGCTGAACTGGGGACTCGGGCTGATCGTCGGTGCGTTGCTGTCGCGTGAAATCGCGCGTCGCGTGAAGGTCGATTTTGCGTGGCTGGTGGCCGGCAGCTATTCGGCGTGGTCGGTGTGCAATAGCGGTTTGTCGAGTTCGATCGCACTGTCGCAGGCATCGCACGGCAATGCACTGAACCTCGTCGAAAAAGCCACCGGTCATGTCGTGCCGTTGAGCACCACCGTGTTCGCGCCGTTCGTCATCGTGCCGACCGTGCTGGTGGTGGTCGTGATGACGGCGATCTTCATCTGGATGCATCCGAAAGCGGAACACGTGGTGCCCTTCACGGAAACACAAGGCGAAGGCAACGCCTCCGCCGATGCCGATCCGCATGCGCGTGGCGCAGCGCCGTCGTCGTTCGCGGCGCGTGCCGAACAGTCGATGCTCGGCACGCTGTTTCTGCTGTTGCTCGGCGTCGGTTATCTGGCGATGACGTGGCATGACAAAGGCTTCGAACTCGATATCAACACGACGATCCTGATCTTCCTGCTGGTCGGTCTCGCGCTGCAACGCACGCCGATCGCCTACGCCGACGCCATCCGCCGCGCCGCGCGCCAGACCGGTTCGATGCTGCTTCAGTATCCGGTCTATGGCGGCATCATGGGCATCATGACCGGCACCGGCCTCGCATCGACCATCGCGAAAACCTTCGTCGCGATTGCAACGCCCGTCACGCTGCCCGTGTGGAGTTTTCTGAGTTCGCTGATCATCACGCTGCTGATTCCGAGCGCGGGCGGTCACTGGGCCGTGCAAGGGCCGTTCGTGCTGCCCGCCGCGCTGAGTCTGCACGCGTCGGTGCCGCGCACCGCGATGGGCGTCGCAATGGCCGAAAACGTGTCGAACATGCTGCAACCGTTCTGGGCCGTGCCGGTCGTCGCGATTGCGGGGATCCGGATCCAGCGCGTGCTCGGCTATACGGCCGTGACGTTCGTGGTGTCGCTGGTGATTTACGCGCTGGCGTTGTGGCTGGTGCCGTAAGCATCCGCCGATAAATCCGGCTTCACGGCGCAACCCGACCGGCGCCCGCGTGTACGCGCGGGCGCCGGTTTGTCATCCGGCAGTGCAAAATCGCCATGTCCCCGTTCACAGGATGACACGCGATGACCACCCGTCCCTCGCCCGGCACCGCCGACACCTCTTCTTCGACGCCCGGCACGCCGCCGGTTCCCGGCCAGATCGTGCTGGTGCTGCAAGGCGGCGGCGCGCTCGGCGCCGTATCAGGCCGGCGTCTACCAGGCGCTGCACGACGCGAAGATCGAACCCGACTGGGTGATCGGCACGTCGATCGGCGCGATCAACGGCGCGCTGATCGCGGGCAATCCGCCCGAACACCGGCTGGCGCGCCTCGAACAGTTCTGGCACGGCGTCGCGCGGCCGGCGTCATCGACGGCCGGATGGCTGGCCGGTTTCGATCCCGGCTTCGACACGTGGTGCCGCGATCTGTCCATCGTCACACAAGGCGTACCGGGATTTTTCCGGCCACGCGCCGACGCGCTGGCCGGTGTGCGGGCGCACGTCGGTGCGCAGCGCGCCGCCTACTACGACACCGCGCCGTTACGCGACACGCTCGCGTCGCTGGTCGATTTCGATTATCTGAACCGGAAAAGCACCCGGCTGACCGTCGGAACGGTCAACGTGCGCAGCGGCCGGATGCGCTATTTCACCAATCGCGATGCACCGATGAATGTCGATCACGTGATGGCGTCGGCGGCATTTCCGCCGGGTTTTCCATCGGTCGAACTCGACGGCGAGCCGCATTGGGACGGCGGCATCTATTCGAACACGCCGCTCGAAGCCGTACTCGACGACCGGCCGCGTCACAGTTCGGTGATTTTCGCGGTCCAGTTGTGGCCGGCCAGCGGCCCCGAACCGGAATCGATCTGGCAGGTGATGAGCCGGCAACGCGACATCCAGTATTCGAGCCGCGCGGAAAGTCATCTGGAACGGCAGCGGCAGATTCATCGTCTGCGTCACGTGATTCGCGAACTCGGCGAGCATATTCCCGCCGCGTTGCGCGAATCGCCCGACATTCAGGCGCTGCTCGGCTGGGGATGCGGGACGACCATGCAGGTGATCGAACTCGACGCGCCCGCATTCAACGACGACGACCTGAACCGCGACATCGACTTCTCGACGGCCGGCGTCCAGCGACGCTGGACAGCCGGCTACGACGACACGTCGGCCACGCTGCGCGACGCGCCGTGGCAACAGGCGCCCGATCCGATGGAAGGCATTTCGATCTACCGGATGAAAGCCGCCACGCAATAAATCGCCACAATCCGCTTGCGCCACGCACCGCTCAAAAAATCTTTCATCTCGCGCGACGGATTTTCGCCGCCGCCGCGTTTAAGCACGGACAGACGCCGGTGCGCGTCTGCGGCACCGTGTAAAACGCACAGGGAGACGGGCAACGTGAAATCAGCGAGCGCAGCGGCACCGCGTCCCGGCCACGGCATCGGCCAACGCATCGGCCGACGCCCGCCGCGAGGCCGCACGCCTTGAGCGAACCCGATCCGGACGCGGAACTGGTCGCGCGGGTCGGCGTGCGCGATCCGGCCGCCATCCGCACGCTCGTCGCCCGCAAGCTGCCGCGCCTGCTGTCGCTCGCTACCCGTCTGCTGGGAGATCGCATGGAAGCCGAAGACGTCGCGCAGGAAGCGTTCGTGCGGATCTGGAAACAGGCGCCGTCGTGGCGATCCGACGAAGCGAAATTCGACACGTGGCTGCATCGCGTGGCGCTGAATCTTTGCTACGACCGTTTGCGCGGACAGCGCGAGCAACCCCTCGCCGAATTGCCCGATCTGCCCGACGAGGCCGATCCCGCCGCGCCGCCCGACGCCCGGCTCGAAAGCCGTGCGCGCGACGCGTCGGTGCGCGCCGCGCTGGCCGCATTGCCCGCCCGGCAACGCGAAGCGCTGGTGCTGAATTACTACCAGGAATTGTCGAATATCGAAGCCGCCGCGTTGATGGGCATCAGCGTGGACGCGCTGGAAAGCCTGCTCGCGCGCGCCCGTCGCAACCTGCGCGCTCAACTGGCCGGGAGCGGCCACCACGAGGACACGCCATGACGCCCGAAAGATTTCAGACCATCGTCGATGCATACGGCGCCAATCCGCGTCGCTGGCCGGACGCGGAGCGCGGCGCCGCGCAGGCGTGGGCGGACGCGAACCGTCGCGACGCGGACCGCCTGCTGGCCGCGTCGTCGCAACTGGACGACTGGCTCGCCAGCGATACGGTCGCGGCACCGGCGCGCGCGCTGGTCCAGCACATCGTCGAATCTGCGCCCGCGCCCGCTGGCGGCGAGCCGCGTGCAAGCGCGGCACGGCGGCGCTGGTGGTGGTCGGGTGCGGCGCTTGCCGGAGTCGGGCTGACGGGCGGTGTCGCCGGAGCGCTGGCGGTCTCGTTTTTCGTCGCGGCGGGCGCGGGCGCGATCAATCCGGCGGTCGCGGCATCGTCGTTCGGGCATGACGCGTCGTATCTGACGACCGGTTTCGGCGACGCCAGCGCCGACTGGAGCGGCGAATGAACGGCCGCGCATCGAAATTCGTGCTGGTGGGTTCGCTGGTGCTCAATGTGTTTCTGATCGGCGCGATGACCGGCGGCGCGTATCAATGGTTTGCCGCGCATCGCGCTGCCGTGGCGCCGCTCGCGGCGCAGCAGCGCGCGCTGCGTTTCGCGGCGGCGGATTTATCGCCGGAGCGCCAGCGCGCGTTTATAGACGGCCTGAAAGACGCGCGCCGTGAAGGACGACCCTTCGCCCGCGACGCTCGCGAAGGCCGCCGCGACGTGCTGCGTCTGCTGGCCGCGCCGCAACTCGACCGCACCGCGCTCGACGCCGCGCTGGCGCGCACCCGCGACGCCGACAGCGCATTGCGCGCGCGGGTCGAAAGCAGCGTCGCGGATTTCGCGGCGAGCCTGACGCCCGACGAACGGGTCCGTTTCGCGGACAGCCTGAAACAGCGCGGCCAGTGGCGCGAGCCGCAAGCGGCGACCTCCGCGCCACCATCGACATCGTCGGCACCGACCCGCGCGAACGCCGAATAATTTTTTTGCGCGAATCGTGCGCATCTCGCGACGGATTTGCCGGCGAGCGTCGTTTAACGATGTATCGAACCACCGGCAAAACCGTCATGGCCCTTCCCTCGAACAGCAACGCCGCCGCGATCGCGCTGAACCGCTTCGGGCTCGGCGCGCGTCCGGACGACACGCCGCCCGGTGATCCGAAACGATGGCTGATCGCGCAACTCGACGCCTACGACCCGCGTCCGGCCGCGTGGGCATCGCAGCCAGGCGCCGTCGCGCTCGCCACGGAACTGGCCGGACAGCGCCAGCAGACGCTGCAGAACGCCGGGCCGGCCGCACAACCGGATGCATCGGCGCAGCCCG
Source organism: Paraburkholderia sp. (assembly GCF_028283785.1). Lineage (GTDB taxonomy): Bacteria > Pseudomonadota > Gammaproteobacteria > Burkholderiales > Burkholderiaceae > Paraburkholderia. The sequence goes on from NZ_JAPWKB010000015.1 coordinate 41,173, forward strand.
ACGCCAACCCCAAAACCGCCCGTCAGGCTGCGATGAAGGCGATGCGCGGCGAGATTCGCGAGGTCTACCGTTCGGCGGTGACTGCACGCGTCGATAGCGCGTTGACGACGGGTACGCCGTTCGTCGAACGGCTGGTGCATTTCTGGGCCAATCACTTCGCCGTCTCCACCGAAAAGCCCGCTGTCGCGGCACTGGCCGGCACGTTCGAAGCCGAAGCGATCCGCCCGCATGTGCTCGGCCGTTTCGACGACATGCTGGTCGCGGTCGAGCGTCATCCGGCGATGCAGGTGTTTCTCGACCAGACGCGTTCGGTCGGTCCGGACAGCGTTGCCGCGATGCGCGCCGCAGCGCGCGATCCCGAGCGCAAGCGCGGTCTCAACGAAAATCTCGCGCGCGAGATCATGGAGTTGCACACACTCGGCGCGCGCACCGGCTATACGCAAACCGACGTTACCGAATTCGCGCGCGCGCTGACCGGCTGGAGCGTCGCGGGCGTTCAGGGTGCGCAGACGAACGGCGCCGCGCCCGGCAGTTTCGTGTTCCGCACGGGCTTGCACGAACCGGGTGCGCGCACCGTGATGGGCCGCGTCTACGATCAGTCCGGCGAAGATCAGGCGCTCGCGGTATTGCATGATCTGGCGCGCTCGCCCGCCACCGCACAGCATCTCGCCGGAAAACTGGCCCGCCATTTCGTCGCGGACGACCCGCCGCCCGCGCTGACGCAACGACTCGCGGACGCCTTCACCCGCAGCAACGGCGATCTGCGCACCGTGTACCGGGCGCTGGTCGAATCGCCGGAAGCGTGGTCGCCGGTGGCGGTCAAGTTCAAGACGCCGTGGGACTGGGCGATCTCGTCGCTGCGCGGACTGGGCTGGCAGGATGCCGGCACGCTCCAGACCGCACCGCTGCTGACGCAACTCGGCCAGCCGGTCTGGCGGCCCGGCTCACCCGCCGGTTACGACGATATCGCCGCGAGCTGGGCCGCGCCGGATGCGCTGGTGCGGCGCGTCGAAGTCGCGCAACGGCTCGCCGCGCGCACCGGCGACCGGCTCGACGCGCGCACGCTCGGTCAGACGCTGCTCGCCGGTTCGCTTAGTCCATCGACGGGCGCGGCGGTATCGCGGGCCGAAAGCGCGTCGACGGCCATCGCATTGCTGCTGGTTTCGCCCGACTTTCAACGGAGATGAGCGCCATGCTTTCCCGCCGAACCTTCCTGCATTTTGCCGCTGCCGGCGCGGGCGCGATCCTCGCGTCGCCGCATATCGCGTTCGCAAACCTCGCCACCGACCGACGCTTCGTGTTCGTGATCCAGCGCGGCGCGGCCGACGGACTGAACATCGTCGTCCCGTATGCCGAACCGGACTACGCACGACTGCGCGGCGCCCTCGCGATCGACGCGTCGGCTGCGACCCGGCTCGATGGCACGTTCGCGCTGCATCCGGCGCTCGCGCAGACCGCGAAGCTGTACGCGGACCGCCAGGCGCTGTTCGTTCACGCGGTCGCGTCGCCGTATCGCGACCGCTCGCATTTCGACGGACAGAACGTGCTGGAGACGGGCGGCACGTCGCCGTATCAGGTGAAAGACGGCTGGTTGAACCGGCTGGTCACGTTGCTGCCGGTCACGCATGCAAACGCCATCGCGTTCGCGCCGACCGTGCCGATGGCGTTGCGCGGCAAGGCCGATGTGACGTCGTATGCGCCGTCCGGCCTGCCGCAAGCGCCCGACGATCTGTTGACGCGCGTCAGCCAGCTTTACGAACAGGACGCGCAATTGCGGCCGCTGTGGGAATCGGCGATGACGGCACGCGGTCTCGCGGGCGATGCGGGCGCGCGTCAGGACCCGGCGAGTCTGGGCAAGCTCGCGGCCAGTTTCCTGACCCGCGACGACGGCCCGCGCGTCGCGATGATCGAGACCGGCGGCTGGGACACGCATAGCGCGCAGAATCCGCGGCTCGCCAATCAACTGAAAGCGCTCGACACGATGATCGCGGCTTTACGCGACGGAATGGGCGCGGCGTGGGCGAAAACGACGGTGCTGGTCGCGACCGAATTCGGCCGGACCGCTGCGGCAAACGGAACCGGCGGCACCGATCACGGCACCGGTTCGGTGGCGATGGTGCTGGGCGGATCGGTTAAGGGTGGACGGGTGATCGCCGACTGGCCCGGCTTGCGACCCGGCGATCTGTATCAGGCCCGCGATCTGAAACCGACGACGGCGCTGGACGGTTTGATCGCCGGGGTCGCGGGCGAAGCGCTGGGGGTCGATCCGGGACGGGTGGCGCAGAACCTGTTTGGGCGGGACGCGGGCGTCCGCCCGATCAGCGGTGTGCTTGACGTTTGATGTGTTTTCTTTTGGGAGGGTGGTATGCGTTTGCGTTTGTTATCCGGGGTGGCTGGAATTGCGTGTGCGGTGTCGCTGGCGGCGTGTGTCGTCGAACCGGCAAGGCCGCCCCGGCCAGAACCGATGGTCGAAGTCGTGCCTGCGGCGCCCGCGCCGGGCTATCGATGGGTGAAGGGACATTACCGGTGGGAAGGCAACCACTGGGCGTGGGTGCGCGGACATTGGGTGGGCGGCTGATTGCCTGATAGGATTTTGGTTCGAGGCAGCCGCTTTAACCGGCGGTGCCGGTCGTCCTTTCATTATTATTTATAAGCGCCTTTTACGATGGCTGTCGTTCGCGATGATTTTGTCGATTACTGCGTCGAACTGCTCGGCGGTCCGGTCACGACTCGCGCCAAACGGATGTTCGGTGGCTATGGTTTGTATTTCGACGGACTCTTTATCGCGATCGTTTTCAATGATCAGCTTTATCTGAAAGCGAACGATGCAGGCGCTATTCTGTTCGAACAGGCGGGCGGAAGTCCATTACGGGTTCATGCTTCGGCGGAGCGCCCGATTCATCTGAAATACTGGTCGGTGCCGCCCGAAGCGATGGATTCCGCCGCGATGATCGAGCCGTGGCGGCGGCTTGCGGTCGAAGCCGCACTCGCAGCGCCCCCTAAAACACCGCGAAAGAAAAAGCCACGCGTTAAATCGCCGTGATTTTTCCGGCAACCGCTTTCACGCTTTTCTTTTCAAACTTTCAACGCGGTTTGTTTCGGCGCTTTTCGCTTCGCGAACAAGCGCCGATAACTTCACGCTGACACTCGCCAATAGTGCGAGCGCGCCCATCGTATCGAGAAACGCTGCGAGCATGACTGTCTCCGGGTTAATGGCTGAAATCTGGAGACCATCGTAGTGATAATGCGGAGGGTCCACAATGTGGCAATTCCAATGCTAGACTTCGCCGAAACCGAAGGGACACCATGCGTTTCGATTTAACCGATTTACGGCTGTTTGTGACTGTCGTCGAACTCGGCAGCCTGACGCGTGGCGCGCAAGCGATGAACCTCGCCCTGGCGTCGGTCAGCGAACGTGTGTCGGGCATGGAAGCGGCGCTCGGCACCGCGCTGCTCGAACGCGGCCGTCGCGGTGTGCAGCCCACGGCAGCAGGCAACGCGCTGGTGCGCCATGCACGGCTGATTCTCGGTCAGGTCGAACATATGCGCGGCGAAATGCATGCGTATGCATCCGGTCTCAAAGGGCGTGTCGAACTGCTGTCGAATACGGCGGCACTGGTCAGTTTTCTGCCGAGCCGGTTGCAACGCTTCCTCGCCGCCTATCCCGATCTTTCCGTCGATATCGACGAGCGGCCCAGCCAGGAGATCGTGCGCGCCGTCGCCGAAGGCAGCGCGGATATCGGCCTCGTCGCCGACATCACCGATCTCGCCAGCCTGCAAACGCATTTGCTTGCGCAAGACCAGTTGGTCGTGATCGCGGATCGCGCGCACCGGATTGCGGCGCTGTCACAGGTTGCATTCGCGGAGATCGTCGACGATGCGTTTATCGGTCTGAAAGACGCCGTGCTCGAAACGCATCTGGCCTATCGTGCGTCGCGCCTCGGTCGGCAGATCGAGTATCGCGTGCAATTGCGCAGCATCGAACACGTCGCGCGCATGGTCGAAGCGAATATCGGTCTCGCGATTTTGTCGGAAGCGTCCGCCGCGCAACTGCGCGAACCCGCGCTGGCAATCGTTCGTCTGTCGGACCCGTGGGCGACCCGCCGCCTGTATCTCTGCGCGCGCGATTTCACTACGCTGACGCCGCACGCGAAGCTGTTGGTCAGCCATCTGATCGATCTGCCCGACGACACCCTGCCCGAAGCGGCACGCGCCTGACCGGCACAGCGCCGCGTGACACCGAAGTCAAGCCGATTGCGCGTGGCGCGTGAACAGATCGCGAGCGATTTCGCATAACAACGTGGTGGACGGCGTGTTGTCCTGCAAGCGGCGGCTCATGATGATCGGCGACGACGCGCCCGCTTTCGACAACGCCCGATACTCGACCCCATGCGGCCGCAATCCCTCGACACTGCGCGGCACCAGCGTCACGCCGACCTGCGCGGCGACGAGTCCGAGCGCGGTCTGCAACTCGCGCACTTCGTGGATCGCGCGCGGTTCGAGCGCCTGATCGCGAAACGCCGACAGTTGCTGGTCCGCGAAACTCGGACGCGGCGTGCTCGGATAAATAATCAGCGTCTCTTGTGCGAGCGCGGCGAGATCGACGGGCGCCGCCCCCGCCGTCAACCGGTGCCCTTCCGGCAACGCCGCGATCAACGGCTCGTCGGTCAGCACCTCGCGGATCACCTGCGGATCGTCGAAACGCACGCGCCCAAAGCCGACGTCGATTCGCGCGCCTTTCAACGCGCCCAGTTGCTCGACGGTGAACATTTCGATCAGCGACACCTCGATCTTCGGCGCGGCCTCGCGAAACGCGCGGATCACCGCAGGCAGCGCGCCGTACAGCGTGGACGGCACGAACCCGATCACGATCCGCTCGGCCAGTTGCGCAAGCCGCCGCGTCAGTTGCGCGACTTCGTCGGCTTCATCGACCAGCCGTCTCGCATGCGTGTAGAAAATGCGCCCGGCTTCGGTGAGGCGCATCGGACGCACACCGCGCTCGAACAGCGGCAAGCCGACGTCTTCCTCGATCTGCTGGATCTGCCGGCTTAGCGGCGGCTGCGTCATGTTCAGCCGGTCGGCCGCACGCGTGAAATTCAGCTCTTCCGCAACGACGACGAAGTATCGAAACTGGCGCAGTTCCATCTAGACTCCGGCGCCGGAAAAGAACACGAAACCGGTTCTGACGCGCGCGCGCAGTGGTGCGTGGCATTGATTCTGTGAAGACAGCATGCTTGCGGATCGAGTGAAAGGAGTAGACGCCGAAATGAGTGGGGTCGATGTTCCCACAAATCGGCGCATACCGGCTTCCGCTGAACAACGGTGGGCGGCAGGTCGACGGTGACGTGTTAGCGCGCGGTCCGCCAGCGTGCGTATCGCCGCCGCAGAGAACCCGCCGTATCGGCGCGATCGGCTGGCGTTGCTGTCACCGCCTCCGCGCGACCGCCGTGAGTCCGTGCTCCGTGCGACGCGAGCGCGGCGAGCGTCTTGCCAGCGTATATCGCCGGACGCTCGATCAGCGAGTACGCCAGCGCGCCGACCGGAATGATCGCCGCAGCCGCGACGCACAGCGCCGTGGCCGGTTGCGCGTCGGCCATCAGATGCAGCACCGTGAACAGCACCACGCTATGCAGCAGATAGACGCTGTATGAAATCTTACCGAGGAACAGCAGCGGCTTGATCGACAACGCGTTGGCGAACGGCCGCAACGAGATCGCGAGCGCAATCACGCCGACGATCATCGGCGTAATCGACCAGTCGAAAATAAAGCCGCTAGCCGGACTGCCGATCCGGAAATCGACCGGCACCCACGCGCGAAACATCACGCGCGGCAAGCTCAGACAGACGATGGTGAGCGGCACTTTCCAGCGCGTGCCGTCGCCGAACCACGCGACGATCCGCCGACGATGAAGCGCGAGCAACGCGCCCGCGACGAACATCGACAGATAGTGCAGCGTGGGCATCCATTCGGCATTCACGCTGGCCTGAATCAGCACCGCGCCGTCACCGAGCTGATACACGAACGCGATCAGCGACAAAGCCGCCGCAATCGCCACCGACCACGCGACGCGCAACCGGCACACCGCCCACACGACCAGCGGAAAAATCAGCGAAATCCGCATCTCGTAGACCAGCGACCACAACACCGGATTCAGTTCACGCGTATCGAACGGCGCGATAAACAGCGCATGCCGCGCGAGATCGATCCACGACACGTGCGCCGGCCAGCTTTCGTTCAGCCAGCGCCCGGCCCACGTTACATCGCGCCCTTCGCTGAGCCGGTACAGACCATACGCAAGCGCGACGGCCGCCAGATACGGCAGATAAATCCGGCACACGCGCTTGATCCAGTACTCGACATAGCCCAGAGGTCGCGACGCGGTCAGTTGCAACGTCAGCACGAAGCCACTCAGCACGAAGAACAGGATCACCGCTTCATGACCGGCGCCGAGCACGCGCGGCGGGCCGGCGCGCAGCCAGCCCATCGGTTGCAGATAACTGAAGTGCGAGAACACGACTGCGAGTGCGGCGATGCCGCGCAGCGCATCGAGTTGCTGAAAGCGGATCGAATCGCTCATGCGGCATCGTTCCATTGAACTGCGGTCGCGAATGATCGGCAAGCCGTCGGATCGGCCATCGCGATCGGAAACCCCGCACTTTCAGGGTGTCCTTACTATAGACAATTCATCGGCGTATCCGTCTGTTGCCGCACCAGATGGACGAAATGGCTGAAGTTTGGCGGATATCGATTGCGACCTGATTGCCTGCATCCAGCGCACAGCCAAATTGATATAGCGATCGACAGCGCACGCGTAAGCTGTTGCGCCCTGTTTTTGGTTTGAGATCCTCAATGTCAATTTGTGTGTTGTCCCGCGCGGCGGTATTCGGCGTGTGCGCCGGCTGGCTTGGTAGCGCGATCGCCGACGTGCCTGAAATACCCGACGCGCCCGTCGCGGCGCAATCGCTTTCCGGTTCGAAATGGAAGGTGTCGATCGGGCCCGGCATCATGGTGTCGCCCAAATATCCGGGCGCGCGTGCGATGGCGGTTCTGCCGCTGCCGTCCGTCGATATTTCATACGACGACCGCGTATTCTCGCAAGCACTCGACGTGCTTGGGCTGAATCTGCTCAAAGGCGACGACTGGCACGTCGGCACCGCGATTTCGTTCGATTTCCAGTCGCGCAACGAATCCGACGATCCGCGTTTGCGCGGACTCGGAAACGTCCACGCGGGTCCGAAGCTGAAGCTGTTCGCGGACTATTCGGTGTCGTTCGTGACGGGATCGGTGTCGGCGATGCAGGACATCGCTGCGACAGGCCAGGGCCTGCTCGTCAGCGCCGATCTCGCCGCGAATCTTCCGGTGACGCCGAAGCTGCCGGTATCGGTCGGACCGGGCGTGACGTGGGCCAATGCCGTGTATACGCGCACGCTGTTCGGCGTGTCGCCGCAACAGAGCGCGGCGTCGGGCATGACCGCGTACGGCACGTCGTCCGGTGTGCGCGATGTGCATCTGAACGGCTACGCGAGCTACGACTTCACGCCGCACTGGACGGGCTCCGTCGCGGCGACGGTCGGAAAATTGCAGCGTTTCGCCGCCGACAGCCCGATTACCCAGCGCAAGGTCGAGCTCAACGTGTTTGCGGGATTGAACTACCGCTTTTAGCGGTCGCCAGCCACTTTTACGCCAGGATCGCGTGCCGGGTTCAGCCCGACAGTTTCTGCATTTCCGCGAACAGATCGGCTTTCCCTTCGAAGCCGATACCCGGCAAGTCGGGCATCGTGATGTAGCCGTTGTCCACTTTCACGCCGTCCGGGAAACCGCCGTAAGGCTGGAACAGATCCGGATACGACTCGTTGCCGCCCAGACCCAGACCGGCCGCGATATTCAACGACATCTGATGGCCGCCGTGCGGAATGCACCGTTTCCGCGACCAGCCGTGTTGATGCAGCATGTCGAGCGTGCGCAGATATTCGACCAGACCGTAGCTCAGCGCGCAGTCGAATTGCAGCCAGTCACGGTCGGCGCGCATGCCGCCATAACGGATCAGGTTGCGCGCATCTTGCATCGAGAACAGGTTTTCGCCCGTCGCCATCGGCTTGTCGTAGTAGTTGCGAAGCGTCGCCTGCAATTCGAAATCGAGCGGATCGCCGGCTTCTTCGTACCAGAACAGATCGTATTGCGACAACGCCTTCGCATAGCGAACCGCTGTATCCAGATCGAAACGGCCGTTGGCGTCGACCGCCAGTTTCTGACCGTCGCCCAGCACGCTCAGGATCGAATCGATCCGGCGCAGATCCTCGTCGAGCGACGCGCCGCCGATCTTCTTTTTCACGACCGTATAACCCCGGTCGAGATAGCTGCGCATTTCGTCCTTCAGCTTCTCGTGATCCTGGCCGGGATAGTAGTAGCCGCCCGCCGCGTACACGAAAATCTTGCGATCCGGCTCGCCGTTCCCATACCGGTCCGCCAGCAACTGGAACAGCGGCTTGCCCGCGATCTTCGCGACCGCGTCCCAGATCGCCATATCGATCGTGCCGATCGCCACCGACCGCTCGCCATGACCGCCTGGCTTCTCGTTCGTAAACATCGTCGCCCACACCTTGTGCGGGTCGAGGTTGTCGCCGCTGTCGTCGAGCAACGACGCCGGATCGGCTTCGAGCAGGCGTGGAATAAAACGCTCGCGCATCAGCTTGCCCTGGCCGTATCGCCCGTTCGAGTTAAATCCATAGCCGACGACCGGCTTGCCGTCGCGGATCACATCGGTCACCACGGCGACCAGGCTCAGCGTCATCTTGCTGAAATCGATATAGGCATTGCGGATCGGCGAGCTGATCGGCACGGTCTTTTCGCGGATTTCGACGATTCTCATCAGGTTTCCTTCATTCGATGCACGGCATGTGCGGTTACATGGCGCTAGATTAGCCGTCGGATCGCGCGTTATGATTCACTGAAACTCACTTCTTTATTCACTTTTAGTGAAAAATGACCTCGCTTCGAATCTGGAATTCTTCGTGCTGCTGGCACGTCACGGCAACCTGTCGGCGGCAGCGCGCGAACTCGATCTGACGCCGCCCGCCGCGACCAAGCGCCTCGCGCAGCTCGAAGCGCGGCTCGGCGTGCGGCTCGTGAACCGGACCACCCGCAGCATCAGCCTCACCAGCGAAGGCGAAACTTATCTTCATCACGCGACGCGAATTCTCGCGGACCTGCGGGACATGGAAGAAGCGGTGTCGTCGAGCCGCTCTGCACCGCGCGGTCTGTTGCGGGTAAATGCGACGCTGGGGTTCGGGCGCACCACCATCGCGCCGCTGGTGTCGGCGTTTGCGAAGCGGTATCCGCATGTCGAGGTGCAACTCGACGTGACGGACCGGCCGGTCGATCTGGTCGAAAGCGGCGTCGATCTGGCGATCCGTTTCGGGTCGTTGCCCGACAAACGCCTGAACGCGCGACGCGTAATGACCAACCGGCGTTTTCTGTGCGCGTCGCCGCGCTATCTGGAGCGTCACGGCACGCCTGCCAGCCTCGCCGATCTTGCCGCCCATCAATGCATCGTTCACCGTCAGAACGACGACGCCTACGGCGTCTGGCGACTGATACGCGACGGCCAGCCGGAAGCCGTGAAAGTACGCGGGATGCTGTCGAGCAACGATGGCGACATCGTGCTGGGTTGGGCGCTCGACGGGCACGGCATTCTGATCCGCTCGGAATGGGATCTGGCGAAATACGTCGAGAGCGGCCGGTTGCGGGTCGTGTTGCCGGAGTTCACGCAACCGGAGGCGGATCTGTTCGTGTATTACGCGGAGAAGCGCAATCAGTCGGCGAAGGCGCGCGCGTTTATCGATTTTCTGGTGGAGCGGTTCGCTTAATGCGGACACTTACACGAACAATCACCCGAACGCGCACCGGAACACCCCGCTATCGCCGCGCGCTTTTTGGAAACAACGGATACGCCGCCATCGCGCAAGCCGCTGCCGCGAGCCAAACGCCGACCCACGAGCCCGCCGCCAGCAGATGCGGAATCGCGAGCGGCGCGACGAACAGCCCCGCGTAGACGACCGTATTCGCCATTCCCAATGCCGTTCCCGCACGCGACGTCCCCGCCAGCGTGGCCAGTTCCGTGTACGCGACGCCATGCCACGCGGACACGCACACGCCGGCAAACACGATCATCGCGGCGATCCCGGCCGCGTCCATCTTGATGGAAACCGCAACCGACAGCGCCACGAACGACGCCATCGCGACCAGCGTCGAGCCGCGCAGATACGCGCGCCGATTGCCGTGCCGATCGGTATAGCGGCCGCTCCACACGCGCATCGCCATTGCACCGAGCTGAACAGCCGCCATCGTCGCGGCGATCGCGCCGATTCCGAGATGTGCGAAGTCGTGCAGAAACACCGTCGCGAACGTCAGCACCGCGAACTGCGGCACGCACAGAATGCCGATGCCCAGCACCACGCGCCAGATTCGCGCGTCGCGCAACGGGCCGGTCGCGGCCGCCGCTTTCGATGCCGCCGCCGTCGATGCACCCGGCTTCACCGCCGCCGCGAAAGGCGGCTCGATCAGCCACTTCCACGCGAATCCCGCCGACACCACGCACATCGCGGCGAGCACGCCATACACCGCCGCAAAACCGTACGATGCCGCCAGCCACGGCAAGATCAGCGCGCCGAGTCCACCGCCGAGCGGCACCGCCGTCTGCCGGATACTCATCGCCAGACCGCGCTCGCCTTCGCGGAACCACGCCATCACCGCGCGCCCGCTCGATCCGTTGACGCTGCCGCCCAGCAAGCCGGTCACGCACATCGCGAACGCCAGCCAGCCGGACGCGGGCACGCCCGCCGCCGACGGCACGACGCACCACGCCATCGCCGCGAGCGCCGCCGCCGTGGCCGACAGGCCGGTGATCAGCACGGGCCGGTCGCCCCAACGATCGGTGAGCATGCCCCAAGGCAATTCCGACAGCGCAACGCCCAACCCCATCGCGCCGAACACCAGACCGAGCGCGGGATTGTCCAGGTGATACGCGGCGCGCAGCGACACGGCGGTCGTCGGAATGCCGGCGGCGGCGGCCGAAAAACTCGCATTGGCCGCAACGCCGACGCCCAGCACTTTCCATCGATGCGTTTCGCTGCGGGCCGCGCCGATCGCCCATTGAGATGTGCTCATGCTCGCGTCTCCAAGGTTTGACGAACCCAGTTTCGCGGATTAGCATCGTCCTGAATATCAGAAAGTTTCGAACCAATTGTTCGATAAAACAGGATGGTTACTATGGATCACATCGACTTCGATCCCGCCGTGCTGCGCAGCTTCGTCGCGGGTATCGACCTCGGCAGCTTTGCGCGCGCAGCGGATCGCGTCGGACGCTCGACGTCGGCGGTCAGCGCGCAAATCCGCAAGCTGGAGGAACAGGCCGGCACGCCGCTCTTTCGCAAATCGGGACGCGGACTGGCGCTGACCGAAGCCGGCGACACGATGCTGGCCTACGCGCGTCGCCTGATCGCGCTCAACGACGAAGCGGCGGTCGCGGTGCGCGGCGTCGATCTCGAAGGCTGGATCCGGCTCGGCATGCAGGAAGATTTCGGCGAAGCCGTGCTGCCGGACGTGCTCGGCCGTTTTGCGCGCGCGCATCCGAAAGTGCGGATCGAAGCGCGGGTTGCGCGCAATGCGGATTTGCTGGAACGGATCGAGACGAAGCAACTCGATCTCGCGCTGGTCTGGCGCGACGCGTCGTGGCTCGCGGACGCGCCGCGCGGTTTTAGCGTCGAACCGATTGCCGAGCCGTCGATGTGCTGGATCGGCTCGTCGTCGGTGCCGTGGACACGGCAGGACGGCGAGCCGTTGCCGTTGATCGCGTTCGACCGGCCGTGCCTGTTTCATGGCGCCGCCGTCGCAGCGCTCGACCGCGCCGGGATTCCGTGGCGGATGGCGTTTACCAGCCCGAGTCTGTCGGGGCTATGGGCCGCTGCGGCGGCCGGTCTCGGCGTAACGGTTCGCACCCATTGCGGCTTGCCTTCGGGTGTCGAAACGCTGCCTGCGGCCGCGTCGGGATTGCCCGCGTTACCGACGATTCCGCTCGCGCTGCTGCGCGCCGACGCAAGCGCGAGCCCATCGGTGGAGCGCCTCGCGTCGATCATGCTCGACGCCGTCCGCAGCGTCGCAAGTCTGCCGGTGCAGCGCGTGGCCGCGTGACAGCGCCCGTCGGTTCCACGTGGGAACGACGGGCGCGGACGGGTCTAAAGCGGAACCGCGATGTCGCGGCCTGACGTCGTCAGAATTGCGCGGACAACGCGCCGTCGCGCGCGATGTCCTGAGCCGTCGAGCGTGATGCGCCCGACGCCGGTTTCGCTTCGCTTGCGCCCGGCGCGCGCGGCGTATCGCGCCAAGTCACCGGCTCTTGCCGCTCGCGATTCACCGTCAGCGAAAACACGTCGTAGCGGTTGTAATAGCCGACGACATCGTGAAACTGCTTCGGCTCGACGCAACGGTTCAGATCGAACTCCGCGTAAGCGATGCCTTCGTCGTCGCTCAACATATCGCCGACCGGCGAGCCGGTCGGATCGACGAACATCGTCGCCGCGCGCGGCGAACCATCGAGCACGGCCGCCGCTTGCGGGTCGCGCGCCACCAGAAAGTCGCGCATTTCCGCGTCCATATACCCGGCCGAAATAATGCCGAATGCCTTCGCTTCGAACGAATGCGCGCCCGCACGCAAGCGGTTCGCCGCGACGTTATTGAAGTTGCCGCCGCTCGCGGGCCGACGCGTCGGCCACAACGCGGGCCAGCTCGAAATATGAATCTGCTCGCCTTGCGCGATCAGCGCGTAACGCGCAAGCGGATTGGTGTTCTCACCGCAGATCAGACCGCCGATGCGCCCGATCCGCGTATCGGCGACTTGCAGACCGGCACCGTCGCCTGCGGCCCATACGAGCTTTTCGTAGAACGTCGGCACCAGCTTGCGATGATGGTTGACGACAGCGCCGCGATCGTCAACCAGCACGTTCGAATTCCACAGACAGCCGACGCTCGCATGCGAACGCTCGCTGAATCCAAGCGACACGAATACGCCGCTGCGTGCCGCTTCCGCTGCGATTTCGTCGATCTCGGGGCCGTCCGCGTAGATGCTTTCCTGCGCGAAACGCTCGAACAGATCGTGGTTGTCGATCGGCGCCCACAGCGATGCCCAGACAGGAAACGCAGGAATAAACGACTCGGGAAACGCGACCAGTTGCGCGCCGTGACGGCTCGCTTCGCGAATCAGCGAGATCGCTTTCGCGACCGTCGCGCGCTTGTTCAGAAACACCGGCGCGGCATGCGCGGCGGCGACTTTGACTACGGGAAGATAAGACATTGCGCTTTTCCGGAATTGAATCGAAGGAAGGTCAGTGGTCGAGTGCGGTGACCGCGCCGTAGCCGGTTTCCCTGCGCACGACGAGTTCGGCCCAGCGCGACGACGCGGTCGCATCGCGGGTGAACAAGGACACCAGAAACACCAGCAGGAAGCCGATCGGGATCGAGATGATTCCCGGATTGCGCAGCCCGATCAGCGGTGCGCTCAGCCCGACGAGGCTCGTCGCGTCGGCTGCGATATGGCTCGCCGTCGCGATCGCGGCGCTGCGTTCGGCCAGCAGCGCGCTGCGTTGCGCGGCGTCCTGAACCGTCGGCAAACGGGTGTCGATGACCGCGACACGGTCGAGCGCGGCCTGACGCTGCATCGACGGATACGTCATGTTGGGCGACACCAGTACGAGCACGATCGCGACCAGCGTGCCGCCGATAATCCCGATCAGCACGCCTTGCGTCGTGCAGCGCTTCCAGTACAAGGTCAGCACGAGTGCGGGCAGATTCGCCGATGCGGCAACCGCGTAACCCAGCCCGACCAGTTGCGCGACGTTCTGGCCGCGCGCGAGAATGCTCACCGAAATCGCCACCACGCCGACGAACAGCGTCGCGATACGCGCAGCGACGACCTGCTGACGCTCGCTCGCCTCACCGCCGCGCACCGCGCCGACGTACACGTCGTGCGCCAGCGACGATGCCGCAGCCAGCGTCAGTCCCGCGACCACCGCGACGATCGTTGCGAACGCAACCGCAGCAATGAACGCCAGCATCAGATCGCCGCCGACGCTGTTCGGGCCGCCGGTCAGCGCCTGGGCCAGCAGCGGTGCGGCGAGATTGCCGCCTTTATCCAGCGATGAAATCATCGGCGCACCGACGAAGTACGCGGCCGCAAAACCGATCACGATGATGAACAGGTGACATGCGCCGATCCCGAGCATCGCCCACATCACCGAATGACGTGCGGCGCGTGCATCTTTCACCGTAAAAAAGCGCATCAGGATATGCGGCATCGCGGCGGTGCCGAGCACCAGCGCAAGACCGAGCGACAGCAGTTCGAGCGGCTTGTTCAGGAACAGTCCCGGTTCGAGAAAACGCCAGCCGAGTTCGTCGCCGCGCAGCGATGCCGCCGCCGACAGCGTCGCGACGTGCGCCTGCACGAACGGGCTATGGACGATGCCATCCATGAACGCCGGCACCCGAAAACCGAACGGCAGCCACGCCAGCACCACCAGAATGAACGATGCGCCGATCAGCAGAACCGCCTTGATCACCTGCACCCACGTGGTCGCGCGCATCCCGCCGCAGGCCACGTAGATCAGCATCAATGCGCCGACGCCGATCACCGACACGTTGTAGTCGATACCGACCAGCGCGCGCACGATCACCGCGCCGCCGACGATCTGCGGAATCATGTACGCAAGCGCCACCACCACGCTCGATACCGCCGACACGGCCTTGGTCGAACGGAAGCTGTTGCGCATCGCGAGCACGTCGCCGATGGTGTAGCGCCCGAGGTTGCGGCACGGCTCCGCGATAAACAGCAGTACCGGAATAAACGCTGCGAAGAAACCGACCAGATAGATCATCCCGTCGAAACCGTACAACGCGATCAGGCCCGACGCACCCAGAAACGCGGCGGCGGACAGATAATCGCCGGCAATCGCCAGACCGTTTTTCGCGGGACTGATTGCACCGCCTGCCGTATAAAAATCGCCCGCAGTGCGATTGCGTCGCGACGCGAACCACGTGATCAGCAAGGTCGACAGAATCACCAGCCCAAACACGAAAAAGGTCAGACCGTGATGCGTGATCGCGGTTTTCGTAACGGGTTCGGCGCTGGCTGTCGCCGACACGGCCGTCGCGCCGATTGCGCCGAACGTGCCGGTCAGACGTGGATATCGTTTAAAACGCATGGCTTTGCTCCCGCGACGAAACTGGCACGTCGAGCGATGCGCCGACCGGTGCGATCGTGGTCACCGCGCGGTCGAGCGTGGCGACGCGCCGCAGGAACACATACGCAATCACGCCGCCGAACGGGTACTGCGAGATCGCGAACAGCGTGCCGAGATTGATGCCCGGCGCGAGTCGGATCCTGAAGAAATCGGGCGCCCATGCGATCAGCGCGGGAATCGAAAAGTAATAGACGGCCGCCAGCACGCCGAGCGTGACGATCGTATTGCGGCGTCTGCGGGCCAGTTGCTGGAAACGCTCGCTCTTGTAGATGGCGTCCCAGTCGATCTCAGCGTCATTCATGAAACTCTCTCCCTGTCGTTTCGGTGGTACGGGATACACGCGATGACCGCAGTCTACGAACGCCGAATTTCCTGACGAACCTGAAAACAATCACTGGCCTGTGCAAATTTGCACAGCGATGATGGAGTTGAACGGGATTTCCGACTTTCTACTCCATTCTTCCGATGAATCTGAACCGATTGAGCTGGGACGATCTGCGCGTATTTCTGGCGGTTGCGCGCGCGGGCAATCTGTCCAAGGCGGGGCGCGCGCTCAAGATGGATCACGCCACCGTCGGGCGGCGCATTTCCGCACTGGAATTCGCGCTGGAGACGCCGGTTTTCGAACGCGACCGGATGGGCTACCGGCTCAATGCGCAAGGCCGCGACATGCTCGCGTATGTCGAAGCGGTCGAAGCGAACGTGCTCGCGCTAGGCGACACGCTCGACGCCGACCATCCCGGCCTGACCGGCCATGTGCGGATCGCGACGATGGAAGGCATCGCTTCGCTGTATCTGAGCGAGCAGTTCGTCGAACTGAAACGCCAGCATCCGTCGATTGCGATCGAACTGGTGACGTCCGCGCACGACGTGCGCATCTCGCATCGCGAAGCCGACCTGTTTATGGGCTTTTTCGAGCCGCGCGGACCGAATCTCGACATTCGTCAGATCGGTCAGTTTCCGCTGCATCTGTACGCTCATCCTGCGTATCTGAGCGAGGCCGGCACGCCGCAAACGGTCGAGGATTTGCGCGCGCATCGTTTCGTCGGGTATATCCCGGACCTGATCCAGCTCGACGCGGTGCGCTGGCTCGACGACGTGATTGCCAATCCGTCCACCGGTTTCTATTCGAGCAGCATGCTCGCGCAGATGTTCGCCGCGGCGGCGGGCGCCGGGATCGTGATGCTGCCGTCGTTCGCGCGCGCCGGACGCTTTGGGCTGGTGCAGATTCTCGACGGACAGATCGACGTCCGCCGCGATGTGTGGCTCAGTTCACATCAATACCTGCAACGCGTGCCGCGGATGCGCAAAGTGGCGGCGTTTCTGGCGGAGATCATGGAGCGCGATTACCCGGTGCGGTGAACGGTCACAAAGTGATGTCGCGAACTGATGTCAGGAAATGTCGCGACAGCGGGCAGTCGCGCGCAAACCCTTGTCCAGCAAGCCTTCGTCGCGGTGAAACAGCGTGACATACTTCACCGGCTGATTTATTTCACGCGTCCTTCTACAGTGCGGTCATTGCCACGACGCAGTGCGAAAACGTGGCCCGACACCCGAAGGACACATCGTGAACAATCGCTTGCTCCAGACTCAGGTTTTCGCCGCCCCGGCCTCGTCGACCACGGCTCTTTTTTCCTCGCGCGGCATCGTACGCAAACTGATTCTCGCCGCGTCGGCCGCGGCGTTGACGTTCGGTAGCGCGTCGGCGTTCGCGTGGTCGCAACATGCGACTGCGTACACGTCGCACGGCACCTACAACGGCGCGCGCTACGGTTCCTGCGGCGGCGCAAGCTGCTCGCATGCGGGCGGCGTGGCGGGCCCCTACGGCGGTTTTGCGACCAACACCGGCACGGTGACGCGCAATGCGCCGGGTCAGTTCTCGAACAGCGGCACCGCGACCGGACGCAACGGCAACCAGGTCCAGCACGCGGGCGACACCAGCTGCGCGGGCGGCAGCTGTGCGCACACCGGCACGCTCACAGGACCTGACGGCAAAACCGCCACCACCTCCGGCGAAGTCACGAAAAACGCGCCGGGACAGTATTCGTCGTCGGGATCGGTGACGGGAGCGAACGGCAACACGGTCGGACACTCGGCGTCGACGAATTGCGCGGGCAATACCTGCAATCGTTCCGGCACGGTGACCGGTCAGGATGGCGGCACCGTCAATCACAACGGCACCGCGACGCGGGTGGCGCCGGGCGTGGTGACGACGTCGGCGAGCGCGACCGGCGTTCACGGCAACACCGTGACGACAGGCGGCACGGTCGTTACCACCGGCGTGGTGGCGACAGGCGGCACGACCGTGGTGGTCGCGCCCAAGCCGGTCGTCGTGGCGCCGCCGGTTGTGTATGTGCCGCCGCCGGTGGTGGTGGCGTCGGCTCCGGCTGCCGTCGTGGTGACGACACCGGCCGCTGTGGTAACCCCACCGCCCGTCGTGGTCGCGAAGCCCGCGCCGCAGGTTGTCGTCGTCGCGTCGCCCCCGCCGCCGCCGCACGCGGTGTTGATCGCGCCGCCGCCCCCGCATGCCGTGGTGATCGCGCCGCGGATGGTGTATGTCGCGCCGGCGCGACGTGCCGCTGTGTGGGTGCCCGCGCATTGGATCGGTCGCGTGTTCGTTCCGGCGCATTGGGCCTGATCCGGCGTCACCGCTGTTATTCCCCGCTTCCGTTTATGCCCGCGACGCTCGCACAGCGCGCGGGTTTTTTGCATCCGCAGGAGCAAAGGGAGCGTCAGGACCGGGTTCGAGCGCGCCGCAGGTGATCCGCTGCTAAACTCCCGGTAGCCACAGCCGCCGGCCAACCTGCACTTATGACCCAACACAAGCACTCTTCATCCGGCGTATTCCGCGACTACGTCGACGCTTTCGAAGCCTTACTGCGCTATCCGCTGAATGCCGTTCCGTTGACCGACACGCCGCCTCCCGCACGCGAGGTGGACCGCAACAAGCCACTCGCCCTGATCGTTTCACCGCATCCCGACGACGAATGTCTGATCGGCGGTCTGGCGTTGCGTCTTCAGCACGAAGCCGGTTTCGACGTCCTCAATGTCGCCGCAACACTGGGCAGCAATGTGGGACGTCAGCAAGCGCGCTGGCACGAACTGTTGCATGCATGCGAGCGCCTGGATTTCGCCACGCTCGACCCGGCATTCGACGGCCGTCGTCCGATCAATCCGGCCCGACGCGCCGCCGATCCGCAAAGCTGGGCGCGCGACGTCGCTCGTCTCGCGGGCATTTTCGATGCATACCGGCCGCGCCTGATCCTGTTTCCGCACGACGCCGACGGCTCGGCCACGCATATCGGCACGCACGCGTTGACGCGCGACGCGCTTGCGCTTTACGCGCAGCCGGTGTGGCTCGCGCAAACCGAATTCTGGGCAACGCTCGCCGAACCGAACCTGCTGGTCGAACTGTCGGGCGGGACGGTCTGCACGATGCTCGAAGCGCTGACGTGTCATCGCAAGGAGATCGAGCGCAATCCGTATCATCTGCGGCTGACGTCGTGGCTTGCGGATAGCGTGCGGCGCGGCGGCGAAACCGTGTTCGGCGCGGGCCTGACGCCGCCGGCTTATCCGTTCGGCGCGCTATACAGGATGGATCGGTGGGATGGCGAGAAGATCGTCACCGTGACAAAGAAGATGGGCGTCGGCGCGGATGAGAAGATCGGCGCGATCTTCGATGACGTCGCAACCGATACCGCTGTCAAGACCGCGCCGGCACAGTCATCGTGACCGCGTGAATCGTTGCGTGATCATTCAGTCGTCGGCGATCATCAAACCGTTGCGCCACGCAAACGCGACCGCTTCCGTGCGGTCCGCCAGATTCAGCTTCGCGAGAATGCTTCCGATATGCGCTTTGACTGTCTTCTCGCTGATGTTGAGCGTATCCGCGAGGCGCGCATTGCTCGCGCCCTCGCCTAGCGCACGCAGTACCGCGAGTTCCCGGACCGTCAGGATCGCGAACGGCGTGGGTACCGGATTCTGACGTTGCCGAACGGCCTGCATCATCGTCCGTGCGATGCTGGGGTGGATATAGACTTCGCCACGCGACACCACACGCAACGCATCGAGCAATTCGTCTCCCGACATCGACTTGAGCAGAAACGCAAAAGCGCCCGCTTCGATTGCCGATAACGCCAGGTCGTCGTCTTCCGATGACGTCAACACGGCCAGGGTCGTGTCCGGGCTAACGGCCCGGATCGACCGGATCACCGTCACGCCACTCACATCCGGCATGAGCAGATCGACGATCATGATGTCCGGTTGTAATTCACGTGCCATCTGGATCGCGACGGTGCCGTGCGACGCCTCGCCGATCAACTGAAAATCGGAGGTCGCGGCGAGAAGGCTGGACAGGCCTTGCCTGACCACGGCGTGATCATCGATCAGTAAAACGGACTTCTTCATGGCTGGGCACTCGTTGCAGTATTGAAGGTCACGGCAATCGACGTACCGCCGCCTTCCCGACTGACAAGATTAAATTTTCCACCCGGCAGACCGCTGGCTCTCAGTCGCATATTCGACAGTCCCATTCCCCGGTCGGCGGCGTGATCCATGTTGAATCCGTTACCGTTGTCGGTGATGCGCCAGTCGACGATATCCCCGTCCCGTTCGCAACAGATGGTGAACCGCGTACAGCCTGCATGCCGGAGGATGTTCGATACCGACTCGATCGTGATGATGAAAAGCTGACGCGACACTTCGGCAAGTTCGTTGAGAACCTTTTCGTCGTGATCGGTCATCACCAGTGTCCACGAGGTCTTAGTTCCTGCGATCAATGCATTGACACCCTCCATCAACACCAGACGAAAACCCGATTCGGCGATAGTCGGTGCGGACAGACGCCGGATCATATCGGAAAGGTCACGTTGCAATTGCGTCGTCAGTGAAATCGACGCGTTTAGCAAAGGCATGGTTTCGGCATTGGCATTCGTCATATGCCTTGCGGCGGCCAGTTGCAGACTCACCGCGAACGCGCGCTGTTTTGCCGTGTCGTGAAGATCGCGCGCGAGTCGATTACGTTCTTCCGCTGCCGCCAGCGCCTGCTTTACCTTTATCACTTCCGACATCGCGTCGGCCATCACATCGAAGCGATGCGCGAGGCGCGCAAACTCGTCTTGCCGCGAGTCGTTGATCCGGACGTGAAGCTGACCTTCCGTCCATGCCGTCGCCGCGCGCTCCGCACGTTTGATCCGTTGAACGAATAGCAGCACCAGCGCGATTGCAGAAAGCGAACTCATCGTGAGGAGATAGATCACGAGCGCTCGCCACGGTACCGGATTCCGAAAGAGCACATTCATCGGCGAAATCGCATAGAACCCGATCGAGACGACCGCTCCGGCATTGTCGCCTGCGACAAGCGTTATCGTGCGGATCCAGCCGTCGCTGACGTCCGCGGTGGTCACGGCGCGGTTCGGCACGTGCCGGTTGTCGACGGCGACAGCGATTGCGCTACGCAACGTGTCACTCACGCCAGTAGCCGGATAAGTGCAACGGCGGCCATCGGACGTCTTCGTCGAAGCCACGACCCGGCCGTCGGCAACCGACCGGTGAAAGCCATTGAGGCCTGGATCTCCCTGATCCACCTGCAACACGCGTGTCGCGATGGACTGAAGCACGGCCTGACATACCGCTTGCGGCGAATCATGGATTCCCGTCAACAGATCGGGGTCCGCGAGTGCTGTCCGCAAGTTCCCTTCCATCAGGTCACTACGGGAATCGCTCCTCAACTGAATGTTACTCACGACCGTGCCGCAAGCGATCACGAGTAAAACACCGACCCATGACGTCAGAAACATCATGGGAACGAACTTCCAGAACATGCTGGTTCGCCAGCGTCCAATCCAAGAAAGGGTTCGCCGCCCAGTGGGCTTATCCGACGCGTGAATCAATACTCATGCTCCCTAAGTCCACTTTCGTGGCGCTGCGCTTGACGGGTAGTCGAGATGACCGCCGAAAATCGCGAAGTATAGCGTTCACTGTTGCGTTACGAATCTATCGGTAATCCGCGGCAAGTCCACCTGTTCCGCGTTGGATCACCGGTCAGGCCGCCCCTTATTCGCCGCGAGTTCACGCGCAGAAAGCTTCGTCTAGTTCTAAAGTCGCAGTGTCATATTGGTCTTTAGACGGGCTCAGGCATCGCTCTTAGGCGAATGCCAAAGAAGCCTTTCGCCTGATTCGGCGCACGAGGCTTCTGACTAATATGCTCTAGCGCCTCGTCAGGCCATTACGGCGCGTCAGGAATGGGTGAGTTGAGCATGTTTGTCTACCGGCCCAACGGGGACAGCACTCACGTGATCCCTCTTCAATCGGCTCTAGAGCAGTCGCCATGATGAACGAAACATGTGGTAAGCATCGGCGCTGCGTGCGTAGTTCCCGACGACCGCATTTTCCCCGATCCGGAATCCGCCCACTCAATTAACGAAGAGTAAGTATTTCAATGCCGATTCCCAAAAAAGTTATGCGATCCGCCGCGATTGCCACGTCCCTGTTCGTCTGCATCTCCGCTCAGGCGGCCGATGCCGTCGGCAACGATGCGCCTTACGCGTTTAGCGATACGTGGCACTTCAACCTGGGAATGGGCGTGATGAGCGTGCCGAAATATCCGGGTGCAAGCGACCGGAAATTCCAGGTGGCGCCGATTGGCGGGGCGACGTATGGCCGGTTCTTTTTCGGCGCGTCGGATGCATCGCCTACGGTCCCGTTTGGTGCGGGCATGTACTTCTACCGCGATCAGCACTGGCAAGCCGGTGTCGTCCTGTCTTACGACCTGTTCAGCCCTCGGGACGAATCGGACGACGAGACCAGACTGCACGGACTCGGCGACGTGAAGAAGACCGCACACGCGGCGCTGTTCGGCCGCTATAGCCGCGACTGGTATGCGTTCTCGGCGTCGGTGGCGACAGACATCGCGGGCAAGCATGAAGGCACGCAGATCCGCCTGGGTGCGGAAGCGAAGTTTCCGGTTACCCGGCAACTCATGCTGACAGCCGGTCCGAGTATCCGTTGGAGCAGTAGCACGTACAACCAGACGTTCTATGGCGTAGACGCCGCTCAAAGCGTTGCTTCCGGACGTGCGCAATACAACCCCGGCGCGGGCATCAGCGACATCAATTTTTCGGTCGGCGCAATGTATCGGCTCACGAGCAAGTGGACGATGGGCGCGCGGATCGGCGAATCGTATTTGCCGACACGCGTCAGTGATAGTCCGATCGTCGGGAAGAAGACCGAGTTCACCGGTGGCATCTTCGCGGGCTATTCGTTTTGATCGGCGACCGATCGAACGGGCGAAGCAATAACCAGCAATGAATGAAATGGAAGAACGGATATGAACTCGCTTCGACAGCACCGGACAATCTTGCGGGAAGTCGTGATCGTGACTGCGTTGGTCGGCTGCCTGAACATGCAAGGTTGCGCGTCCACTGCCGGGACGTTAGCGCTAGGTGCAGGCATCGGCGCGGTTGGCGCGATCGCAGGACTCGCATGTGCGATTGGTTGCCAGTAACGGTCCGGACCCACACGACCACCGCACACCCGCCGCACCACCACCGACGACGACGATGGACAACGAAGACTGCGACCGTTCCGCCCGGTCAATGACGGATGAAGCGGTGTTGTTACAACAACGCGTGGCCGCGCTTCGCAAAGCACAAGGCAAGCTCAACCCGGCCGATTGCGAACCGGGAACGCACGCATTCGAACAAGTCGTGGACGATTACGTAGACGATCTGGTCAACGAGATTTTCCGGACCGTGACGTATCTATTGCCTCGCAGGTAATTGCGTCATCTCGCTCTTCATCGATCACTCGCCAATGCGACTCGCTACACTCAGATATTTTCGCCGGACGAACGCCTATTCACAGCGAGGCTCCACTGCAAAGGGAATTTCTGCACTGGCATTGATCGCAGTCGCGCTGAGCGGCTGTGCGTCAAACAATCAGGCGACGACCTATGCGAGTGGCGACCCCGTATCGCTGCAACACGTATGCGTGCTGCTGAATCCGGATGTCTTCGACGGCGATTTCGTTTCGTCGCTCCAGATCGCATTGCTGGTACGAGGAATCTCGTCGGGTCTGTTTAGACAAGGAACCGAACCGGCGACGTGCAGTACCTCGCTCTCGTATAGCGCGCAAGTGAACGTTACGGGCTCGAGCATGAGTTGGCCTGTGATCGATCTTGTGTTGAGTCAGCAGGGCCGCGTCGTTGCGTCGGTCCATTACGAATCGCATAGTTCGAAAGGCTCGCAGCGTCCGGTGCAGAAACTGTCTGCGTTGATCGAAAAGATCACGCTACCGCAGACCGACACACGCGAGCCGTAAGCGCCGCGTGATTGCGCACGGCGGCTTCACGACACGAACGGCAACTTGCTGTCGCGCGCTTCGGCCAGCATCGACAGCGTAATCTTGCGCACTTCCAGCTTGCTCTGCGTGACATGCGCGCGCAGCAAAATCACCGCTTCCGTCAGACGGTTGCGTTCGATCAGATTCAGCATGGTCGCGTGTTCGTCGTAAGTCGCGCTGGTCCGGTGCGGCTTCAGAAAATCCAGCCGCCGCACGATCCGGATCCGCTCCGTGACTTCGTTATGCACGCGCAGCATTTCCGCATTACCGGTTGCCGCGACCAGTTGACGGTGGAAGTTTTCGTCCATGCCGAACATCACGACCGGATCGGTTTCGCGCTGATCCGGCGCGACGCACCACACCGCCTTGAGCGCGTCGAGCGTTGCGTGCGAAATATCGCCGCCGCTCGGCAAGCGCTCCACGGCCGCGACTTCCAGCACGATCCGCAAGTCGTAGAGCTGGTCGAGCTGGTCGAAGTTGATCGGCGCGACCTTCCAGCCGCGCCGGAAGCCGACTTCCAGATAGCCCTCGCGCTGCAAGCGGAACAGGCCGTCGCGCATCGGTGTGCGCGACACGCCGTAGTGTTGCGCGATGCCGCTCTCCGAGAAACGGTCGCCCGGAAACAGCCGGAAATTGAAGATGTCGCTCTTGAGCTTCTGATACACCTGTTCGGCCAGCGGGTTCGCCGCGCTCGGCGCGGCAGGCGCGGGCGCCGCGCCGGTCGTCGCGTCGCTGTCCGTCTGACGTTTCTTCCCGCTCACCGCGTGGCGCGTGTCAATCGGCTCGCCCGGTGTGTCGTTCATGCTGAATCCCCCTTGTTCTTATCATTATCGGCCTTTCAGCAATTCGGAATCAGGCTGACATGCGCGGCGACGATTTTCCAGCCGTCGGTTTCGTTGAGCCTGGCCCAGGTTTGCATCTGACGGCCGCGCAGATCGGTGCCGTCGCTGGTGAATTCGGTGCTGACGGTGGCGAAATCCGCACCGAACGTCGTCACCACCGTGCGATGCAGCACGCGCGACGCGGGCACCGGCGCGGCCTGCGCGCGCCACGCGCGAACCGCTGCGCCGCCATGCTGTATCTCCGCGATACCGTAGCGCACCGTTTCGTCGCGATCCCAGAACAGCGCGTCCATCGCCGCGACGTCGTTGTCGATCAGCGCGCGTTCGTAAGCGGCGAACAGCGCCGAAACTTCCGCCACGATGTCGGGCCGGTTCACGTCCATCGTCAACTCACGGTCTGCCATTACGCCTGCGCCCTGCTTTGCGTCAGCGCCGACAACGGCGCGGTCCATCCCACGATTCCGCCTTGCGAACGCACCATATCGAGCGTCGCCTGTCTGAACGCCGGAAAATAACTCGCGGTAGCATCTTCGATCAACAGGCAGTCGTAGCCGCGATCGTTCGCTTCGCGCATCGACGTCTGCACGCACACTTCGGTCGTCACGCCTGCAAACACCAGATGCGTGATCTGACGCTCCGCGAGTTCGCTGCCCAGATGCGTCGCATAAAACGCGCCTTTGCCGGGCTTGTCGATCACGATTTCACCGGCGGCAGGTTCGAGTGCATCGACGATCGCATTCCCCGGTTCGCCGCGGATCAGGATGCGGCCCATCGGACCATCGTCGCCGATCCGCGCATTCGGCGCGCCACGCAGACGCTTGGCCGGCGGACAGTCGGACAGATCCGCCGCGTGCGATTCGCGCGTATGCACGACGAGCCAGCCGCTGCGGCGCGCGTGATCGATCAGCGCGGCCACCGTCGGCACGATCTCCGCGAGCAGCGACACATCGTTACCCAACGACTCGCCGAAACCGCCCGGTTCGATAAAGTCGCGCTGCATGTCGATCACGATCAAGGCCGTTTTCGACGGCTCGAACGTGAACGGCCCCGGTTGCGCATCGATGGTGACTGTCATTGTGTTTTCCCCTTTTTTAGCGAAATTCAACGCGGCGCGCAGCGACTCATTGCACCGCCTCGTTGAATGGACTGTGCGCGTGACCCTGTCGTTGCGCGCCGGTGTCGCCGTGACCGGCCATATGTTGACCGAGCACGGTGCGATCCGCGATCACCGCAGGCGTTTCGAACACCAGTTCGCCCTCGGCGATCACGACGATCCGGTCCGCGAGTTCGAGCAGTTCGTCGAGGTCTTCGCTGACCAGCAACACCGCCGCGCCCGCAGCGCGCGCCGCCATCAGACGCGCATGAATATCCGCGACGGATGCGAAATCCAGCCCGAACACCGGATTCGCGACGATCAGCACATCGACCGGCTGACCGAGTTCGCGCGCAAGCACCGCGCGCTGCACGTTGCCGCCCGACAAGGTGCCGATCGCGCGTTCCGGAACCGGTGGACGCACGTTGAAATCCGCGATCAGTTCGGTTGCGCGCCGACGCATCGCGCGACGATCGAGCCACCATCCGCCGCGCCGCAACGGCGCGCGATCGAAGTCGCGCAGCGCGAGATTTTGCGCGACGCTCATCCCCGCCACGCACGCGTTTTTCAGCGGCTCCTCGGGAATCGCAAACACGCGGCGCCGGGTCATTTCGTCACGCGTGGCCGAATACGGCGCACCGGCAACGCGCATATCGCCCGCCTTCACACGACGCTGACCCACCAGCGCTTCCACCAGTTCTTTTTGTCCGTTGCCCGACACCCCCGCCAGCCCGAGTATTTCGCCCGACCGCACACTCAGCGACGCATGCTTGACTGCCGTATGACCGCGATCGTCGTCGATCGACACACCGCGCATTTCGAGGCGGACTTGCGCGGCTTCCGCGACCGGCTTGCGCGCGACGCGCTGTTCTTTCACCGCCGTCATCACCTTCGTATCGCGGGTTTCCGCCGCGCCCATCATCCAGCCCGCGAGTTCGTCGCGGCTCGTGTTCTCGACCGCGCACGAGCCGACTTGCCGGCCTTTGCGCAACACCGTCACGTCGTCCGCATACGCCATCACCTCGCGGAATTTGTGCGTGATCATCAGCACGGTCAACTCGCCGCGCGACGTCAACTCGCGCATCAAACCCAGCACTTCGTCGGCTTCCTGCGGCGTCAGCACCGACGTCGGTTCGTCGAGAATCAGAAAGCGCTGGCGCAGATAAAGCTGCTTCAGAATTTCGAGCTTCTGCTTTTCACCGGCGGCAAGCATGGACACGGGCGTATCGAGCGGCAAGCGAAACGGCATGCTCTGCATGAATGCGGTCAATCCATCGCGCTCCGTTTTCCAGTCGATTTTCCACGGCAGGTTGCCGCGCGCCAGCAGCAGGTTTTCTTCGACGGACAAGCCTGCCGCCAGCGTGAAATGCTGGTACACCATGCCGATACCGAGCGCCTGCGCATCGCGCGGCGACGCGATCCGCACTTCGCGGTCGTCGGCGGTGATCTGGCCGTCGTCGAGCACGCCGTAACCGACCAGTCCTTTGACGAGGGTACTTTTGCCCGCGCCGTTCTCGCCGAGCAGCGCGTGTACCGTGCCCGGCGCAACCTTGATCGACACGTGATCGAGTGCACGGAATGCGCCGAACGATTTGCTCGCGTTCAGCACTTCGACGCCCAATGCCTTCGGAGCGGCGCCCATGTCAGCCGCCCAGCGTGGCAAGCAGCGACGGCGAGTCGGACACCGCGCCGAACACACCGCCCTGCATCGTGATCATATGGAGTGCGGCGTCGTGGTTGCTTTTATCCGTCGCGCCGCAGCAGTCGGCCAGCACCGTGCATTCGAAACCGCGGTCGTTCGCTTCGCGCATCGTCGTATGCACGCACACGTCGGTCGTGATGCCGGTCAAAATCAGGTTGACGATGCCGCGCGTGCGCAGGATCAGTTCGAGATCGGTCGCGCAGAACGAGCCTTTGCCCGGCTTGTCGATCACCACTTCGCCCGGCAGCGGCGCCAGTTCGTCGATGATCTCCCAGCCCGGTTCGCCGCGCACGAGAATCTTGCCGCAGGGTCCGTCGTCGCCGATTCCCACGCCGCCGGTGCCCGCTCGACGGCTGCGCCACCGCTTGTTCGCCGGCAGATCCGACAGGTCGGGCCGATGCCCTTCGCGGGTATGGATGATCGTGAAACCTTGCGCGCGCATCGTCGTCAGCACGCGTTTGATCGGCTCGATCGGCGCGCGCGTCATCGACAGGTCGTAACCCATCTTGTCGACATAGCCGCCGATTCCGCAGAAATCGATCTGCATGTCGATGATGACGAGCGCGGTGTTGTCGGGGCGCAGATTGCCGTCGAACGGCCACGGATACGGCTTCGCTTCGATATATCGGTTCATGGTCTCGGTTCCTCGATGACGTGAATCTGGCAGGAGATCAGCGCGTCAGGCTCAACTCGCCGGGTGCACCCGCGAGCGTGCGGTCCGGACGGCAATTGATAATCATGATGAAGAGCGTCAGCACGTACGGCGCGGCGTTGTACAGGTAGTAGCCGCTCGTCACGCCGATCGACTGCAAGGCCGGTCCGAGCGCGCCCGCCGCGCCGAACAGCAACGCGGCCCACAGGCAGCGCACCGGTTGCCAGCGCGCGAAAATCACCAGCGCGACCGCCATTAGTCCCTGCCCGCTCGACAGCCCTTCGTTCCAGCTACCCGGATATACCAGCGACAGATACGCGCCGCCGACGCCCGCGAAGATGCCGCCCACCGCCGTCGCGGCGATACGGATGCGCACCAGCGGATAGCCCATCGCGCGTGCGGTTTCCGCGTGATCGCCGACCAGCCGCAGCGTCATGCCCCAGCGCGTGCTGCGCAAGCCCCAATGCAGCACGAACGACAGCACGACGCCGATCGCGAACAGCGGATTGATATGCAGCGCGTTATGCAGTTGCGGCGACGACGACCACGCGCCGAGATCGATCGACGGCAGCATCGGCGCTTGCGGTTCGATAAACGGTTTGCCGAGATAGAACGCGAGACCCGTGCCGAGCAGCATCAACGCAATGCCGAACGCGATATCCGACACGCGCGGCAACGAGCAGACCAGACCGTGCAGGCAACCGAGCAACAGTCCGACGCCGCCCGCCGCGACCACGCCCGCCCACGGCGAGCCGGTCAGATACGCGCCGGCATAGCCGCTCATCGCGCCGGACACGAGAATCCCTTCGAGACCGAGATTCACGCGGCCTCCTTTCTCGGTCAGACACTCGCCGAGGCTGACGAACAGATACGGCGTGCTGACGCGGATCGCGCCCGCGAACAGCGACAGCAGCAGGATGACCACCGGTGAGTGCATGTCAGGCATGGGTCTGCTCCAGTTGAACGGGCACATCGGCGACGGCCGCGGCTTGCAGACGCACGCGCCATGCGGCGATGCGTCCGCCGAGCGCTTCCCACGCGAGCAGGTTCGCGAACAGCAGGCCTTGCAGTACCAGCGTGGTGGCGTCGGGCAGATCGAGGCGGCGTTGCAGCAGACTGCCGCTCGCTTCGATCCCGCCGATCATCAATGCGCAAACGATGATCGCGAGCGGGTTCTGGCGCGCGGCGAACGCGACGAGAATGCCCGCGTAGCCATAGCCCGCCAGCAACGACGCGTTCGCGCTGCCCTGCACCGCCGCGACTTCGAACATGCCGCCGAGTCCGGCCGCCGCGCCGCCGAGCACACATGCGACCAGCGCGAGCCGGTTGACCGGCAGGCCGACCAGCCGCGCCGCCCGGTTGCTGCCGCCCGCCACGCGCATCGCGAAGCCCTGCGTGCTGAACTTGACGAACACCCACGCCGCAACACACGCGACAACGCCCCAAAACAGGCCCCAGTGGGTTTCGAGACCGGGGATCGAGCCGATCATCATCGCGTCGGGAACGGGCAGCGTGGACGGCTTGTTGAGGCTTGCCGGATCGCGTAACGGTCCTTCGACCAGATGCTTGAACAGCGCAATCGCGATATACGACATCAGCAGACTGCTGATCGTCTCGTTGACGCCGCGCCATTGCCGCAACGCGCCCACCGCGCCGATCCACGCGCCACCCGCGAGCATGCCCGCCAGCGCCATCAGCGGCGTCGCGATCAGCCACGAGGTGTGCGCCGGGAGCAGCGGCGGAACGATCGCAGCGCACATGCCGCCGAGCGCCAGTGCGCCCTCGCCGCCGATCACGATCAGGCCGACCTGCGCCGGCAACGCGACGCACAGCGCGGTCAGCATCAGCGGCGCGGCGCGCAGCAAGGTGCTTTGCCACGCGAACGACGAGCCGAACGCGCCCTGAAAGATCAGCCCGATCGCGTCGATTGCCGGTTGTCCCTGCACCAGCAGAAACACCGAAAACAGCAACAACGTGCCGATCAGTGCGAGCACCGTCGGGATCGCGGGCAAGAGGCCGATCGTCAGCCTCGCAGTGTGGTTACCAGCACGCATCGCGGCTCCTTCGTCAGATGTGCGTCAACTTCGCCGTCGCAACCTCGTCAGATCTGACCGACGACGCCCGCCACCAGGTAGTTCATGCTTTCGAGCGTGTAATCGGTCTGTATGTGCGACGTGCCCGATGCGATCGCCGTGCCGCCCTTGTTGTCCTTGATCGGCCCCTTGAAGATCGCGAAATTGCCGGCCAGCATGCTGGCCTTCACCGTGTCGGCGTTTTTCTTCGCGTCCGGCGTGACCTTCGCGCCATACGGCGACATCTTCACGAAGCCTTCCTTCAGGCCGCCGCGCAACACGTTCGGTTGCGGCTTGCCGGTTTGCGCGTCGGTGACGAGTTCCTTGTACGGCGTCGCCCAGTCCCATTCCGCGCCGGTCAGATAGCCCTTCGGCGCGAGCGCGGCCTGGCTCGCGTGATAACCGCAACTCATCGCGCCGCGCTTTTCCGCCGTCTCGACCACGACCTTCGGACCGTCCACGTGACACGTCACCACGTCGCATCCCTGATCGATCAGGCTGTTGGTGGCTTCCGCTTCCTTGACCGGCATCGACCAGTCGCCGGTGAAGATCACCTGCGTGGTGATCGACGGATCGACCGACTGCGCGCCGAGCGTGAACGCGTTGATATTGCGCAGCACTTGCGGAATCGGTTTTGCCGCGATGAAACCGAGCTTTTTGCTTTTCGACATATGGCCCGCGACGACGCCGTTCAGGTACTGGCATTCGTCGATATAGCCGAAATAGCTGGCGATATTCGGCGGGTTGCCCTGCTTCCACAAACCGCCGCAATGCGCGAAGCGCACCTTCGGATATTTGGCCGCCATCTTCAGCACGTGCGGGTCGAAGTAACCGAACGAGGTCGCGAAAATCAACGTGGCGCCGTCCTGTTCGATCATCGCTTCCATGGTCTTCTGCACCGCGATGGTTTCCGGCACGTTTTCTTCTTCGACCACCTTCACGTCCGGCATTTTCTTGATCACGGCGGCTGCTTGCGCCTGCGCCTGGTTGTAGCCGTAATCGCCACGTGCGCCGACATAGATCACCCCGACCGTCGTCTTGCTTGCGGCGAAGGCGGACCTGAACGGCAGCGTGCTGCCCAGCGCCAGCATGCTGGCGCCCTGGATGAAATTGCGGCGACTGGTCATTATTTGGTTTTCCTGGTTGTGGTTGATCGGGCGTGCGTATCTGGAAAGTGCAGTCAGCGGGTGGTTACGGTCGAAGGCTGGCGAGATACGCGAGCCAGCCGCCGAACGGTGTGATATCGACGGCGCCGCTATCGGCGGATACGGCCCACGGCTCGGTGATAAAGCCCTTCACCGTCGCGCCGTCCGCGAGTTGCAGACTGCCGATACCGAGCGGCGCGGGCACGTCGGCGACAAACTTGCCGAAGCTGCGCATGGGCACTTCCCAGACCTCGATGTCGATCGCGCGCCCCTGCGCTGCGCCGACGCGAACGAGGCCGGGTTTGGGCGGCACCGTGCCGCTCAGCGCGTACAGGCGATAGTCGGGCCCGGTTTGCGTCGCGCTGACGAACCGCGCGCCGGCTTCCTGTAGTTGCCAGTTCAACGGCTGGCCGCGCAGATGCGCGCCGACGACGGCGAGCATCGCGGTCGGTTCCTGAAACGGCAACGCGGCGAGCACATCGTCCGGTGTTGCGGAAGTTGCCGACGTTGCAGACGCTGCGAACAGCACCTGGATCTGCGCGCCCAGCACCGCGAGCCGTCGGTCCGCGCCGGCGGGTCCGATCAGCGTGACGCCGGCCGGCAAGCCATCGGCGCGCGGCGCGCACGGCACGGCCAGCGCGCACAGGTCGAGCAGATTGACGAAGTTCGTGTAGTAGCCGAGCTGACTGTTCTTTTCGATCGGATTCGCCTGCACCTCGGCGATGGTCGGATGCGTCGGCGTGGTCGGTACGATCAGGATGTCGATGCTGTCGAACAGCTGATCCGCGTTGCGCTTCAGTTCGGCGAGCGCGTACTGGCCGTCGAATGCATCGACCGCGCTGAAAGCGTCGGCCTTGCCGATTACCGCGGCGACCGTCGGGTCGATATCCGCGCGATTGGTGTCGAAGAACGCACCGATCGCGGCGCGGCGTTCCGCGACCCACGGGCCGTCGTACAGCAACGCCGACACCTGCCGCAACGGGGTGAAATCGACCGGTTGCGGCTGCGTGTCGAGTCGCGAAGCCATTACGTCGAGCGCAGTGTGGAATGCGGCGCCCGCGAGCGCATCGCCGTAAAACTCGAGCGCGTCCGGCACGCCCAGACGCGGCATCGAACGCGACACGCCAAGCGGCGGCACGCGCCGCGAGTACGGGTCGTTCGCATCGAAGCGGGCTATTTCGGTCAACACGCGCCACGCGTCGGCGACGTCGTGCGCAAACACCGACAGCGTATCCAGGGTTCGGCACGCGGGCACCACGCCGCGCTTGCTGACCAGTCCCAGCGACGGCTTCAGCCCGACCAGCCCATTGAATCCGGCAGGCACGCGACCGGACCCGGCCGTATCCGTACCCAGCGAAAACGCGACGCAACCCGCCGCCACCGCCACCGCCGATCCCGAACTCGATCCGCCCGACACGCGCTCCGGAAAACGCACCTGACGCACGGCGCCATACGGCGAGCGCGTGCCGACGAGACCGGTCGCAAACTGGTCGAGATTGGTCTTGCCGATCAGGATTGCGCCTGCGTCGAGCAGACGTTGCACGCCGAACGCGGACGCGTCGGGCGTATACGCGAATGCGTCGCACGCGGCGCTGGTCCGCAAACCCGCCACGTCGACGTTGTCCTTCACCGCGAACGGCACGCCGAACAACGGCATCCGCGCCAGCACCGCGCTGCCGAGCGCGACCAGCAACGCGTCGAGTTCGGCCGCGCGGGCGTGCAGATCGGCGTCGGGCACGCGCAAGGTCCAGACCTCCGGACGATCGACGGCATCGATTCGCGACAGCACGGCCGTAACGGTTTGGGTCGGCGTGGCGGTGCCGTTGCGGTAGGCGTCGAGAAGCGTTGCGATCGTCGGAAGCGTCTGTTCTGTCATGAGTTCACTCTTGAATACAAGTTTGGACTCAACTAAGCATCAGCCGTGCCACATGACCCAAAATTTGCCGCCAACGCTTGTGCACATTAGGTTTCCGGCTGATCGCACGACGCGCGCGAGGGCGCTGGAAACGAACGTCGGCGGTGCGTCGATCACCAGTTGGGGGCGCACGCGCACAGCTTTCGCGCCGGACGGCGACGTCGCCGGACGGTTGATCGCGCGGAACGCTTGAACTACGCTCACCGTTCGATCCGTTCGACACAACCGTCCTCGCGAGGCGATCCATGCCGGAACCGTTGCTGCCCTTCCCGGGCGCGTTGCCCTTGCCGTACACATTCGACTTCGAAGGCGAGACCGTGCGTTACGGTTCGACCGGCGACGGTCCGCCGCTCGTACTGGTGCACGGCACACCGTTCTCGTCGCAAGTCTGGCGACGCATCGCGCCCATCGCCGCCAGTTTTCGGCGGGTCTACTACTTCGATCTGCTCGGCTACGGATGCTCCGGACAACGCGCCGGTCAGGACGTGTCGCTCGGCGTGCAGAACCGGTTGCTGGCGGCGTTACTCGACCATTGGCAACTGACCCGACCCGATGTCGTCGCGCATGATTTCGGCGGCGCGACCGCGTTGCGCGCGGCCGTGCTGAACCGCTGCGAATACCGGAGCCTGCTGCTGATCGATCCCGTGGCGATTGCACCCTGGGGTTCGCCGTTCGTGCGTCACGTGCGCGCGCACGAAGCTGCGTTCGCGGGCGTGCCGCCGTATATCCATCAGGCGATGATCGACGCTTATCTGCAAGGCGCCGTGCATCGACCGCTGCCGGACGACGTCTTGCGCATCTATTCGACGCCGTGGACCGGCGACACGGGACAAGCCGCGTTCTACCGGCAGATCGCGCAAATGGATCAGCGCTACACCGACGAAGTCGAGCCGCGTTATGGCGAACTCGATTGTCCGGTATCGATTCTGTGGGGCGACGACGATCAATGGATTCCAGTCGATCGCGGGATCGCGCTCGCGTCGATGATTCCCGGCGCGCGCCTGACACGCGTGCCCGGTTGCGGTCATCTGATGCAGGAAGACGCGCCCGAGGCGATCGTCGCGGCGATGCTGCAACTGATCGCCTGAGCGCGTGAGCGCCGTCCATGCGGGCGTTGCCGCTAACATGCACGCCGCATATCTTTATCTGAATTTACTATTTAAGTTCCGCATATCACGGTGATAGCCTGCTCTTCATCGGGCAGGCGCGTCCGCATTGTCGCGCAGGCTTCTCCTCTTCCCCACGCGCGCCGGACGACCCTCCGGCAAGGAGCCATCGTGAGCGTTGAATTCATCGGCATGATCCAGCAGCACAAGGTCTCGGAGACACATCGGCCGAGCGGTCCTCCGGTCGATCTCGACTATCTGCGCAGCTTCGCGCAAGCACATGAAAGCGCCGGTTTCGACCGCATTCTGGTGCCGCACAGTTCGACCAGTCCCGACGCGACGCTGACTGTCGCCTATGCCGCGACCGTCACGAACCGGATTCATTTCATGCTCGCGCATCGGCCCGGTTTTGTCGCGCCGACACTCGCCGCGAGACAACTCGCCACGCTCGATCAACTGTCGGGCGGACGGCTCGCGGTTCACTTCATCTCCGGCGGCAGCGATGCGGATCAACGTCGCGACGGCGACTATCTGGATCACGACGAACGCTACGCCCGCACCGACGAATATCTGCAGATCCTGCGACGCATCTGGACCGAAGATGCACCGTTCGACCACGACGGCCGCTATTACCGCTTCGAACAGGGCTTCTCCGATGTGAAGCCGAAACAGTCGCCGCATGTACCGATCTATTTCGGCGGTGCGTCAGCGCCCGCCCTCGAAGTGGCCGGCAAACATGCGGACGTGTACGCGCTGTGGGGCGAATCGAAACAGCAGGTGCTCGAACAGATCACCCGCGTGCGTGCCGAAGCGGCACGGCACGGCCGCCAGGTGCGCTTCTCGGTGTCGTTCCGGCCGATTCTCGCCGACACCGAACGCGCCGCGTGGGATCGCGCCGAACACATTCTCGACGAGACGCGCCGCTTGCGTGTCGAACAAGGTTTCTCGCGCGGCGGTCCGCAACAAAGCGAAGGCGCGCGCCGCTTGCTGGCAGCATCGGGCGACGGCGTGCGCGCCGACGACCGCTTGTGGACGGCGGTCGCTAAAGAAATCGGTGGACGCTCGAATTCGACCGCACTGGTCGGCACGCCGTCGCAAGTTGCACAGACCCTCGCGGAATATCACGCGCTCGGCGTCACGACGTTCCTGATTCGCGGTTTCGATCCGCTCGAAGACGCGATCGATTACGGCCGCGAACTGATCCCCGCAACCCGCGAGCTGACGTCGCGCGTGCGTCACGCAGCCTGACCCGGAGCGATCGATGAGCACGACTCTCAGCGCGCGGCACAATACACCGCAGCACGCGCCACAGCCCACTCCGACCCGTACATCAGCGCACGATCGAACCAATGCGCTCGCCTTTCGCGACACACCCGTTCGCAAGTTCTGGTTCGACGACGCGACCGCCGCGCGCACGCTCGACGAAGAGCGGCGTCATCGACGCGAACGGCTCGCGGGCGCGTTCCGCCTGTTCGCCCGCTACGGTTTCGATCAAGGTCTCGCGGGTCATATCACCGCACGCGATCCGGAATGGACCGATCACTTCTGGGTCAATCCGCTCGGCAAGCATTTCGCGCGTATTCGCGTGTCCGATCTGCTGCTGGTCAATAGCCACGGAGAGATCGTGATCGGCGAAGGTCCGCTGAATCAGGCCGCTTTCGCGATTCATGCGGCAATTCACGAAGCGCATCCCGACATCGTCGCGGCGGCGCATACGCACTCGTTGTACGGCAAGGCGTGGTCCACGCTGGGTCGCACGCTCGATCCGCTGACGCAGGATTCTTGCGCGTTCTATCAGGATCACGCGCTGTTCGACGACTTTCAGGGGGTCGTGCTCGATACCTCCGAAGGCGCGCGCATCGCCGAGACACTGAAGCACTACAAGGCGGTGATCCTGAAGAACCACGGCATCCTGACCGCCGGGCCGAGCGTCGAGGCCGCCGCGTGGTGGTATATCGCGCTGGACAACGCGTGCCACACGCAATTGCTGGCCGAAGCCGCGGGCACGCCGCACCCCATTCCCGCCGATGTCGCCGCGCTGACGCATACGCAGATCGGCCGTCCGGGCGGCGCGCAGTACGCGTTCGAAAGCCTGTTCGAAGGGCTCGTCGCAGCGGAGCCGGAGTTGCTCGACTGATGCCGATTCGAAAACTGCGTCATTTCGTCGGCGAGATCGCGACGCTGGTGGATCGCGATGCGGCTGAGCCCGAGTTGCTGTCGCGCGGCGCCGACGCGTTGCGCGAACTGATCGACGTCGACGACTGGTTGCCCGATGCGTATGCGCAACCGTCCCCGGACCGGTACCAGCAATTCCTGCTATATGCCGACGCGCGTCAACGCTTCAGCGTCGTCAGCTTCGTCTGGGGACCGGGCCAGCACACGCCTGTTCACGATCACACCGTGTGGGGCTTGATCGGTGTACTGCGCGGCGCGGAATTCGCCGCATCGTATGCACGCGATCCCAACGGCGCACTGCGTCAACGCGGCGACGAAGCGCGGCTCGAACGCGGCGCCGTCGAAGCGGTGTCGCCCGCGATCGGCGATATTCATCGCGTGCGGAATGCGTACGACGATCGCGTATCGATCAGCATCCACGTGTACGGCGCGAATATCGGCGCAGTGCATCGCTCGACCTATCCGTCCGGCGGACCGCCGAAAGCATTTATTTCCGGCTACGCTAACGACACGCTTCCCAATCTCTGGAACCTCAGCAAGGATCGTCATCCGACATGAAGTCATTCCCGCAGCGCAGCTATCACGACGTGCGCGAAACGCTGCTTGCCAAACGTGAAATCGCGCTGCTCGACGTGCGCGAAGAAGACCCGCATGCGCAGTGCCATCCGCTGTTTGCGGCCAATCTGCCGCTATCGAAAATCGAACTTGAAGCATGGACGCGCCTGCCGCGCCGTGACGTGCCGATCGTCGTGCTCGACCACGGCGAAGGCTTCGCGCAACGCGCCGCCGAACGGCTCGCCAGCCTCGGTTATACGGACGTCGCGTTGCTCGAAGGCGGCCTCGACGGCTGGATCCACGACGGCGGCGAAGTGTTTCGCGACGTGAACGTGCCGAGCAAGGCCTTCGGTGAATTCGTCGAAGCGCAGCGGCATACGCCGTCGCTTTCGGCGGAAGCGGTGAACGCGCTATTGCAGAACGGCGACGACGTGGTGGTGCTCGACGCCCGCCGTTTCGACGAGTACGCGACCATGAACATTCCGGGCAGCGTCAGCGTGCCCGGCGCGGAACTCGTATTGCGCGCGCGTGCGCTGGCACCCGATCCGTCCACTCGCGTGATCGTCAACTGCGCGGGGCGAACCCGCAGCATCATCGGCACGCAATCGCTGGTGAATGCCGGCTTGCCGAATCCGGTCGCGGCGCTGCGCAACGGCACGATCGGCTGGACGCTTGCCGGACAGACGCTCGAACACGGCAGCCAGCGCCGCTTCGATCCGCAAGCCGGTCGCGATACGACGAATCTGCATGCGTCGCGCGATGCCGCGCGGGCGCTCGCGGATCGCGCGGGCGTCGGTCGAACGACACTCAACGAAGCGGCCAGTTGGGCATTGGAAGCGGCCAGCGCGCAGCGCGCGGCACG
The DNA here is from genome assembly GCF_028283785.1 of Paraburkholderia sp. Taxonomy (GTDB): domain Bacteria; phylum Pseudomonadota; class Gammaproteobacteria; order Burkholderiales; family Burkholderiaceae; genus Paraburkholderia. The sequence goes on from NZ_JAPWKB010000015.1 coordinate 78,923, forward strand.
CACCATCTATCGCTTCGATGTGCGCACGCCGGGCGAATACGAACATGCGCACGCGCCCGGATTTCAGGGCGCGCCGGGCGGTCAGCTGGTGCAGGAAACGGAGATGTTCGCGCCGGTTCGCGGCGCGCGAATCGTCCTCTTCGACGACGACGGCGTGCGCGCGAACATGACGGCGTCGTGGCTCGCGCAGATGAATATCGACGTGTACGTGGTCGATCACGCAACGGCTGCGAGCCTCACCGAAAGTGGCGCGTGGCGCGCGCCGACACCGGCGCCGTCGGTTGCAACGCCCACCATTTCAACCGACACGCTCGCCGCATGGCTCGACGACAGCAACAGTCGTACGGTGTTGCTCGACGTCACGTCCAGCGCGAATCACGTGAAGGCGCACATTCCCGGCGCGCACTGGATACTGCGTTCGCGCCTGACGAATGCTTTCGACGATCTGCGCGCATTGCCCGATGCGAACCGCTATGTGCTCACCTGCGGATCGAGCGCGCTGGCGCGATTCGCCGCGCCGGAAGTGGCCGCCTTGACCGGCAAGCCGGTGCATGTGCTCGAAGGGGGAAACACGGCGTGGGTCAACGCCGGATTGCCGGTCGAAACCGGCGACGCACGTCTCGCATCACCGCGCATCGACCGCTATCGACGTCCGTACGAGGGCACCGACAATGCGCGCGAAGCGATGAATGCGTATCTGGAATGGGAATACGGTCTGGTCGCGCAACTCGAACGCGACGGCACGCACGGATTTTTCGCGATCTAGGCTGCCGTTTCGCTGCCGTCCGTCTGGGAACCGTCCGCGCATCGAACGCGCGGACGGTTTTTGCATGTCAATACCGCGCAGTGCAATACCGGCTCACGCGGCGCGCGCCAGACGCGCGGCCTTGAAGCGCTGTTCGATACTCGACGACAACACCGTCAACGCAGCCTGCACTTTCCCCAACGACCTCGCCCGCACCATCCACACCGCGATTTCAGGCTTGAAATCGCGCAACGCGACGATGTCGAGTTTGTCGGCGTGCGCGCTGGCCTTCAGTAACGGCAGCGGCACCAGCCCCAATCCCACGCCGTCCGCGACGAGACCCAGCTGCAATTCCGTGCCGAGCGTTTCCAGATTCAGCTTCAGCGTATGACCTTGCGCGGCGAGCGCCTGCTGCAAGCCCGCGCGAAATCCGCAACCGTCGGGATTCAACACCCAGCCCTGCGCCTGGCAGTCCGCCAGCGCATGCGTGCCTCTGGACATGCGCCCCTTGCTCGCGACCACGGCCAGCTTCACCGTGCCGAGCGATTCGCCCGTCAACGAATCCGCGAATGTGCGATTGGCCGGCAGCAGCGCGACGGCTGCGTCGAGTTCACCGTCTTCGACTTTTTGCAGCAGCGGCGTGCCCCAACCCGTCGATACCCGCGCCTGAAGTTCCGGATGCGCCTGCTTCAGTTCACGCAGCGCGTGAAGCATCGCGACGTCGGCGACCGTTTGCGCAACGCCCAGACGCAACACGCCCGCGAGCGGCGCATCGTCGGTGACGAGATGACGCAACGCATCGACTTCACGGACGATGGAACGGCACTGCTCATACACGGCGCGCCCCATCGGCGTCGCTTTTAAAGGCTTCGTATTGCGATCCAGCAGCTCGACGCCGAGCGCTTCCTCGAAATTCTGAATGCGTCGCGTGACGGCAGGTTGAGTCAGTTCGAGCGACTCCGCCGCCTGACTCAGCGACTGACTGCGAACCACGGCAACGAAGGCCTCGATCTCATCGAGTTTCATGATGGCTTCCTGCTTCCTGGACGATCGGACATAGCGACGACAGTAGAGAGACAAGCGCGAGCTTAGCGCGCCCGGACGCTGCGCCACAAGCTAAAAAAGCGCTCGCGCCGCTGCCGGGCATGCAATGCGGTCTCGCATATTAGCAAAGCAGAACAATGCGTTTGCCTTATAAATCGCGCGTCCGTATCGTGAGCTTTCCACTGTCATCGCGATCTCTTCCATGCAACGCCTTGCCCGATTTTTCAACGGATGCGTCGTTCTCGCCGCACTCTCGACGCCGCTGGCGGCCATCGCCGACACCACGCTGAAAGTGGGCGATCAGCAGCTTCAGACGCGCGGTATTCTAGAAGCGTCCGGCCAGTTGAAGGACGTGCCGTACAAGATCGAATGGTTCAACTTTCCGGCTGCGCAACCGCTCGGCGAAGCGTTGAACGCCGGTGCGATCGATGTCGGCGGACTGGGCGATGCGCCGCTGATTTTTGCTTACGCGGCCGGCGCGAAAGTGCGCGCGGTTGCTGCGACCCGTTCGATTCCCGTCGATCTCGCGATCCTCGTGCCGGATGGTTCGACCATCAAAAGCGCCGCCGACCTGAAAGGCAAACGCATCGCGACGACGCGCGGTTCGATCGGTCATTACCTCGCCATCGCCACGCTGGAGCACGCGAACATCAAGCTCGACGACGTGTCGCTGCGCTTTATGCAACCCGCCGACGCAAAAGCCGCGCTCGCGTCCGGCAACGTCGATGCATGGGCGACGTGGGATCCGTATGTCGCGCTCGCCGAGCAGCGCGATCACGACCGCAGCATCGCCAACGGCGTGAACCTGTCGTCGGGGCTGAGTTTTCAGGCGGCAACCGATCAGTCGATCAACGCGAAACGCACGGAAATCGCAGACTTCCTGCGGCGCGTCGCGGCGGGTCAACGCTGGGCGCTGTCGCATCCGGACGAAGTCGCGGCGATGCAGTCGCGCGTCACCGGCTTGCCGCCCGAGGTGCTGAAAACGGTCTATCAACGTGCGCAGTTGCATCCGGTCAGCATCGACGACAACTTGATCGCGGAGCAGCAGAAAACCGCCGATCTCTATCACCGCGCCGATGTCATCAAGTCGCGGCTCGACGTGAGCCCGAGTTTCGACCGGCAGTTCCCGCTGGCCGCGCAATAAACGCCCATCAAAGACCGACCATGACCAGCCGACTTCCCGACGCCGCAGTGTTCGACGCCGTGCCGCCCAACGCCGCCCCGGACGACGCCGCACGCGACGCCCTTCGCGATCTCGACAGCGAGCGCGCGGACGCGTGGCTCGCCACGCTCACGACGCACTTCGCCGACGGCGCGGCGCACCTCGACAGCGGCCCGCATTTTCCGCACGACAATCTGGCGCGATTGCGACGCGCCGGATTGCTGTCGCTGACGGTTCCGCGCGCGCTGGGCGGCCACCAGGCGACGCTCGCGCAAGCACTGAAGGTGGTGCGCAGCGTCGCGCGCGGCGAGCCGTCCACCGCGCTGATTCTGGTGATGCAGTGTCTGTATCACCTGCGTTTGCAGGCCAATCCGAACTGGCCGGTCGCGTTGAAACAGCGCGTCGCGCGCGATGCGGTCGAGCACGGCGCGCTGATCAACTCGTTGCGCGTCGAGCCGGAACTCGGCTCGCCGTCGCGAGGCGGCTTGCCCGCGACCGTCGGCAGGCGCGACGCGGATCACTGGATCGTCAACGGTCGCAAGCTGTATTCGACCGGCAGTCCTGGGCTGACGTGGTTCGCCGTCTGGGGCCGCACCGACGAAGCGATGCCGCGCGTCGGCACCTGGCTGATTCATCGCGACACGCCAGGCATCCGTTTCGGCGAGCCCTGGAATCATCTGGGTATGCGTGCAACCGGCAGTCACGAAGTCATCTTCGACGACGTGCGCGTGCCGCTCGATCACGCAGTCGATCTGCAATCGCCCGGCGCGTCGAACGGCATGGACCCGGTCACGAGCACATGGATGAACCTGCTGCTACCGTCGATCTACGACGGCATTGCCCGCGCCGCGCGCGACTGGTTCGTCCAATGGGCGGCCGGGCGCGTACCGTCCGGCCTGAATGCACCGCTGTCGAGTCTGGACAGCTTCCAGCAGACCGTGGGCAGGATCGATGCGCTGCTGTTGACCAACCGCGTGCTGCTGGACGCGGGCGCAACCGGACAGATCGCGCAAGCCGATGCGCCCGCGATCAAGTATCTGGTCAGCGCGAACGCGATCAAGTCAGTCGAACACGCGCTCGAAGCCAGCAGCAATCCGGGCTTGAGCCGGAACAATCCGCTGGAGCGCCACTATCGCGACGTGTTGTGCGCACGCATTCATACGCCGCAAAACGATACGGTGCTCGGTAATCTTGGGCGCGCGGCATTTGCGGCGCGCTGATTTCGGCGATTGATCGAGCGGCCCGTGATGCCACACGCGACACTTGACGCGCCATCGCATGCCATTGCATGATCAATCCCATGAACGCCATCGCCCAACTCACCACACTCACCACTACGACCGCTTATGGCGGGTCGTGAGGCGGGTACGTGAGCAGGTTGTGACGTATCAACCCCAAGGCCCCGCCAGCAATGGACGGGGCCTTGAAGTTTCTCCGTCCATGATTGGCATGACAGGAGAAACCGATGTCCAGTATTCATTCCGCGCGCCACGCGCTGTTGATCGTCGATATGCAGCAAGGGCTGTTCAACGGTCCAGATTCGCCGTATGAAGGCGAACGCGTGCTCGACAATATCAACCAGCTGATCGGCCGCGCCCGCGCGGCCGGCGCGCCGATCTTCGCCGCGCGCCACGTCGGCCCGCCGGGCTCGCCGATCGAACCGGGCAGCGCGCTGTCGCAACTGTTGCCGCGCCTCGATATCGACGTGCAGGTCGACACGGTGTTCGACAAGTCGCGGCCAAGCTGCTTTTTCGGCACCGGTCTGGCGCAATGGCTCGACGACGCAAAAGTCGAAGCCCTTGTCATCGTCGGGATGAAGACCGAATATTGCATCGACACGACCTGTCGCGCGGCAGCGGATCTCGGCTTCAAACCCGTGCTGATTGCCGATGCGCACACCAGCATGGACACGCCCGTGCTGCCCGCGAAATCGATCGTCGCGCATCACAACCGGACCTTGAACGGCCCGTTCGTCAAATTGCTGAATACCGCAGACTTTCAGTTCCAGGATTGAAGCAGCACGTTCGCAGGAGAGCGCGTCGATGACCTCGCACGAAACCGGACTGGCCAGCATCTATCGTGACTACATTGCGTGTCTGAACCGACAGGACTGGCCGGCGCTCGGCCAGTTCGTGCACGACGACGCGATCCACAACGGACGACGGCTCGGCTTGTCCGGCTATCGCGCGATGCTGGAACGGGATTTCGACGACATCCCCGACCTGCATTTCAATATCGCGTTGCTGACGGCCGATCCGCCGCTGATTGCCAGCCGCCTCGCTTTCGCGTGTGCGCCGAAAGGCCGGTTTCTCGGCCTCGACGTGAACGGCACGCACATTGTGTTTACGGAGAACGTGTTCTACCGGTTTCGCGGCCGACAGATCGAGGAAGTCTGGTCGATCATCGATAAAGCCGAGATCGAGGCGCAACTCGGCTAATGCATCGGCCGCGGTGGCCGATGCGGCAAGGTTCGCCGGCCACCTGCCTACGCGAGCACGTCGGAAAATACGCGCGTCGCAAACCGGTCGGAATTGGTGCCCGCATTGAGCACGCCGACCGTTTTCAGGTCGTCCGCGTAAAGCGAGATTTCCTTCCTGAACGCGTCGCCGGTTGGGTGATGATGATCGGTGTGACTCTTCAGCATCGCCGTCAACTGGCCCACATCGGCGCCGGGCGTATGCGCTGAAAAAATCGCGGCGGCTTCGGCGGGATGATTGGCGGTCCATTCGGTTGCGTCGAGCAACGCTTGCGTCAACGCCTGCGCCGTCGCGCGATCTTTCCGGATCAACGATCCGCGCACGCCGAGCACGCAGCACACGCGGTTTTGATAATCGCCGCACAGGTTGTTCGACACCTCATACAAACGATCCGATTCGCGCAATGTCCAGATGGTCGGATCGCCATCGGCAATGGCGTGTACCTCTCCTTTCTTCAGCGCTTCGCCGAGGAGTGTTGCCGGATACTGACGCCAGTGGACGTCGTTGTCCGGATCGATGCCGAGCTTCTTGAGCGTGATCGCAAAGAAGTTCTTCGCGGGACTCGCCATATCGCTGACGCCGACCGTGCGCCCTTTGAGCCCTTGCAGATCGACGATGCCCGATGCGCGAGTGGCGAGCAAACGCATGCAACCGCCGTGAATTCCGGCCGTCAGCTTGACGTCGAAACCCTGCTCCAGCGGCTTGATCCAGCGCAGCGCCATGCCGACGCCCGCATCCGATTTGCCGGTCGCGATGGCTTCGAGCAACTGATCGGTCGAGCCTGAAAAATTGACCAGTTCGACTTGCAGGCCGTGTCGCTGGAAAAAGCCCTGCTTGACCGCGACCGGCACCGGCGCGGTGCAGATGGCGCCCGCGTTCCACGATAGCGTCACCGGCTTCAGCGTACCGTCGGCGAACGCCGGCCGGACCGGCATGCCAGCCGAAACGCCGCCGATGGCGGCAGCGCCCACGGTCCAGGCAGTCTTGCGCAGCCACGCGCGTCGCGCACGATTCGCGGGCGCGGAGTCGTCGATCGGATTCATCGGTGCATCCCCATTGCTTGCATTGTCGGTTGAGTGATTGAATTCGGTGCGGATCACGCGTCGAGCCCGAGTCGGGCCAGCACGTCGCGACGTAGCGCAACCAGCTTCGGATCGTCGCGATGACGCGGATATGGCGCATCGTTATGGATTTCGGCAACGATGCGCGCGGGGCGCTCGCTGAACACGAACACGCGGTTCGCGACATACAGCGCCTCTTCGACGTCGTGCGTGACCAGCAGCACCGAGAAACGCGCCGCCTGCCACAGACGCACCAGTTCGCCCTGCATCCGGATGCGGGTCAGCGAATCGAGCTTGCCGAACGGCTCGTCGAGCACCAGCAACGCGGGATCATTGACGAGCGCACGCGCCAGCGCCGCACGTTGCGCCATGCCGCCCGACAGTTGATGCGGATACGCGTGCGCGAATGCCGACAGGCCGACCAGCTCGAGCGTCGCATCGATGCGACGTTCGACGCTGTGCGCGTCGTCAGTCTTTCGCGCGCGACGTCCGGCGCGTTGCGCTTGCGGACCGAGCCCGACGTTGTCGCGCACCGTGCGCCACGGAAACAGCGTCGGGTCCTGAAACACCACGACGCGCGACGGATCGGGGCCGGTAATGGGCGCATCGTCGGCATGCAGCGTGCCGAGCGTCGGCTTCTCCAGACCCGCGATCAATCGCAGCAGAGTGGATTTTCCGCAGCCGCTCGGGCCGAGCAGGGCCACGCACTCGCCCGGCTCGACCGACAGACTGATATCGTCGAGCACCGGCAACGCTTCGCCTTTCAGCGCAAAGCGATGACTGACGTGACGCACGTCGATACGGGCACCGCGCGATGCATCGATATCACGCACCGGCTGAACATCCGAAAGCGCTACCATTTGAGCGATCCTTTTTGCCATGAAAGCAGACGGTCACGCACGCGAAACAGCAAGGTGATGAGGCCTGAGCACATCAACGCCATCACGAGCAGCGCGGCATACATGTTCGAGTAGGCGGCCCACCCTTGCGCCCATTGCAGATACCAGCCCAGACCGGCCTTGACGCCCATCATTTCCGCGACGATCAACACCGAAAACGACGCGCCGAGTCCCATGAAAAGACCGACGAATAGCGACGGCAACGCGGCAGGAATCGCAACCCTCAAGATCAGAAACCACGGGCGCGCACCCAGCGTACGTGCGACGTCGTAGTAAGCGGCATTCACACTGGCCACACCCGACCAAGTCAGCACGGCCACCGGAAACGCAGTGGCCAGTGCGATCAGAAACACACTGGCGCTAAAGCTCGACGGAAAGAAGAAGAATGCGAGCGGCAACCACGCCGTTGCCGGCAACGGTCCGATCAGTCTCAAGACCGGATGCACCCAATAGCCGACCGCCTTCGACCAGCCAACACTCACGCCGACCACGAAGCCCGCCGCCGCGCCCAGCGCGTAGCCGTACAGCAGCAGTCCAAGCGAATGCACGATGCTCGACGACAGTCGCGGCATGTCGTCGAAATACACGCCGATCAGCGCTTGCGGCGGCGCAAAGAACGGTCGCGGCAACCATTCGAGCTTCGCGGTGACGATTTCCCACGCGGTGATTCCGAAGGCCAGCGCGAGTAGCCAGGGCGCGCTGGCAAGCCAGCGGTTGGCCCGCGCCGCATCGGCTTTCGCCGACGCAGTGGCACGCCAGCCGAGCGCGCCGATCAGCACGGCGACGACGGCGAGCGCGAGCTTGAGAAACAGCAATTCACGCGTGTAAGGCCAGTCGTCGAGATCCGGCCACCACTGTGTGATCGCGGCACTGCTCAACCAGGCCATCGCCGCGAGCGATGCAATCGTCACGCGCCGGTTCCATACACGCGGCTGCGTGCTTCGTGCGTCGAGCGCTGCAAGCTCGAAACTATGCGGATGAGAGGACATCGTCTTTTCCTTTCGGTGCGGGTGTGTCTTGAGGATGTCGCGTCATGCGGGCACGACGTGCGTGTCGGAGATCGCCTGAACGTCGATACGGCGCGGCAGGATCGCGTCGCGAAACGCGCTGTCGGCGACACGTTGCAATGCGGCGATGTCCGCAGCGCCGATAAAGCGCTGTTTGAGCGACGCGCGTTTCGTGATCTGCCGCGCGGCATCCAGTGGCGAACGCGTCAGCGTCGCGTAGATTTGCGCGTACGCGTCGGGATTGGCAATCGCCCAATCGCCCGCGCGCTGATAGCGCAACAGCACATCGGCGACGGCCGCGCGCTTTCGCGGATCGGCGACGGCTTCGCCGGACGCGGTGATAAATCCGAGGCCGCTACTGATACCGCTGCCGTCGCGCAACACGCGCGCGCCGCGCTGGACCGCGATGCCGTAGTACGGATCGAAGGTCGCCCATACCTCGATCGAACCCGACGCAAACGCGGCGAATGCATCGACCGGCAAGATAAAGCGCACGTTCACGTCGTCTTTCGACAAACCCGCTTCGGCCAGCGCGCCATACAACTGGAATTGCGAAATGCTGCCGCGCGCCGACGATATGAACACCGTGCGTCCCTTCAGGTCCGCGACCCGGCGAACCGGCGAGTCCTTCGCGACGAGAATGCCGAGTTGCGCCCCGGAACCGGCACGCGCCGCAACGATCTTGAGTGAAGGATCGCCGGTTGCCGCTGCCAGCACTGGGAGATCGCCTGCGGGGGCGAGATCGACGGCACCTGCGCGCTGCGCTTCGAACAGCGGCGCCGCGCCCTGAAAATTCGCCCAGCGAAACGCATACGGCGTACCGTCGAGCACTTTTGCGGCTTCGACCAACGCACGTGTGCCACCGGCCTGGTCTCCGAGCACCAGCGTCACCGATGACAGATCGGCGGCCTGCGCACGACCCGCGCTAAACGGCGTAAGCGCTGCGAATGCCGGCGCTGCAGCAAGCAGACCGAGTGTGCGCCGACGTGTCGAAAACCGCTTTGGAACGGATGCAGCCATATGTCCTCGTGTCGTCGCTAAAGGGATTGGCTGCAAGCGTAGCGACGAAGCGCGTCGCTGAGAATTATTCTCTTTGCATATGTTTATACGGTTTTAATATTTATCGTTCGCATGATCCGATGCGTCCGGAAATGCGTCTGGAAAAGGTGAAACCACCAGACGTCAGCGCTTTTATCGGCTTTTCTTCGTTTATACGGATGACACGAATAGATAGCTCGAACCGTCACTTAGCCGATTCGATTCGCGTTGCTACGATGATCGTCTTTCATTTGCCTTCAGGAAAAACGATTCATGGCGCTCATGACACGACGGGCTTTTACCCGCGTACTCGTCGCGACGATGCTGACCGGCGTCAGCGCCTACGCATTCGCACAATCGGCTTCGCCGGTCGCATTGCGGATCGGCTATCAGAAGTCGTCGACGCTGATTACCTTGCTCAAAGCGCGCGGCTCGCTCGAACAGGCACTCGCGCCTTTAGGCGTTCGCGTCACCTGGAACGAGTTCACCAGCGGACTGCCGCTGGCGGAAGCACTCAATGTCGACGCGATCGATTTCAGTGCCGATGTCGCGGACACCGTGCCCGTGTTCGCACAGGCCGCGCATGCGCGCTTCGTCTATGTCGCGCAGGAAGCGCCTTCGCCGGGCGCGCAAGCCATCATCGTCAAGCGCACGAGCGCGCTGCACAGTCTCGCGGATCTCAAAGGCAAGCGGATCGCCGTCACCAAAGCGGCAGGCAGTCACTACCTGTTGCTCGCCGCGCTCGCTAAAGCAGGGCTCGCCCCCGCCGACGTCAGGATCAGCTATCTGACGCCCGCCGACGGACGCGCGGCGTTCGAGCGCGACAGCGTCGATGCGTGGATTACGTGGGACCCGTATGTGGCTTCCGTGGACCGCAATCCCGACGTGCGCATTCTCGCCGACGGCAACGGGCTCGCGTCTTACCAGCGTTACTACCTTGCATCGAATACGTTTGCGACCGCGCATCCCGACGTGATCCGCGTGGTTTACGAACAGCTGACGCAAGCGGGCGACTGGGTCCGCGCGCATCCTCAAGACGCCGCGAAGATACTTGCACCACTGTGGGGACTCGATGCACGCACGATCGAGCGCGCCAATTCGCGGCGCAGCTATGCGGTGCGCGCGGTCGAGGTGCAGAACTTCGGCGAGCAGCAGAAGATCGCGGATGCCTTCTTCAATGCCGGACTGCTGCCCGCGCGTGTCGATACGCGCGACGCGCCGCGCTGGAATTTCGCCACGAAGCGGACCGACCTGGCGGCCACGACGCCGTAGCGATTCATGTCGTGTCGCTCGGCTGCATCAAACGTCTCTTTTTAGCGATTTTCACCGCACTTTTTATACGCGCGTGATTTATGGAGTGACAGAATCGCCCGAACAACGAAACGGGGTTCTGTCATGTCCAGCTTGAATGTCCGCGAGGAAGCCGCACCCAAAAAAGACAGCGGACGGCACTCCCATCACGGCTCGCCCGCGTCGAGCCTGCTGACCAACCGCCGCTATACGGTCGCACTGTCGATCGCCGGCGCGGCTATCGGCGCGGCCGCGATTGCCGCAGGCTATCCGGCCATTGGAATTGCGATCTATATCGCGGTTACGTTGCCGTTCGCGTTCTCTTAACACGCCGTCTCGAAGCGCTTCGCCTCGCGTCTTTCCGCATCATCCGCACGTGGCCGGCAGGCTTGCCGGTCACGTCGCGTCTGTTTCGCCTTGCTAGCCCGTTCATTGACTATCTTGCGTCCAGTCGGGTCTGGATAACGTCCGGTTTTCCGTCGACGTGGTACGGTGCGTGGAAATCAAAATCGGAAATCGGGAATCAGAAGTCAGGAATCGCGATCGCCGGTGACTCGCATCCCCGATTTCCGGCCGGCTTTCTCTCTAAGGCGCGACATGAAATTCAAGGACTATTACCAGACGCTCGGTGTCGAGCGAACGGCGACCGACAAGGAAATCAAGCAGGCTTATCGCAAGCTCGCGCATCAGTATCACCCCGACGTGTCGAAAGATCCCAAGGGCGAAGAGAAGTTCAAGGACATCGCCGAAGCGTATGCAACGCTGAAAGACCCGGAAAAGCGCGACGCTTACGACCGGCTCGGCAAGCATTCGATCAACGAAGACTTCACGCCGCCGCCCGACTGGCGCAGAAACTTTCACACTGAAGACGCCGACCTCGAAGGCGTCGACCTTTCCGATCTGTTTGCCGCATTCGGCAGAACGCGGCGCGGCGGTCGCGCGCGAGAGGACTACCCCATGGCCGGGCAAGACTACGAGATCGCCTCCCCTGTCACGCTCGAACAGATTTCGCGTGGCGAGCATATCGAGGTGCGCGCGGAGATGCCAGAGCTCGATCGCAAGGGTCAGCCGCATCGCGTTACGCGAACTTTTCATATCACCATTCCGAAGACCGCCGCCGACGGTCAACGCTTGCGTCTGGGCGGCAAAGGCGGCGCAGGCGCGAACGGCGGCAAGCCGGGCGACCTGTATGTCGCACTCGCATTGCAAACGCACCGGCTATTCAAGCTGAACGGGCGCGACCTGTTTATCGATCTGCCGCTAGCACCGTGGGAAGCCGTGCTCGGCACCAGCGTGACCGTGCCGACACTCGGCGGTGCGGTCGAACTCAAGATCAAACCCGGCACGACGTCCGGACAAAAGCTGCGGCTGTCCAACCTCGGACTCGCGTCCACGGACGGCAGCACGGGCGCGCTCTACGCCGTCGTGGATATCGTCGTACCGAAGCTGGTCACGGCACGCGAACAGGAACTGCTCGAACAGTTGGCCAAGGTGTCGAGCTTCAAGCCGCGCGAGCACTTTTGAAGGAGCAACGTGATGACCGTGCAAATAACCGATTGCGTGTCACTGGATGAGCGTGGCCGCTGCCGGATCGAAGCGTTGATCGACGCGTCGGGTCTGCCCGCCGACGAGATCGAAGACCTGATCGAAACCGGCGTGATCGCACCGGCCGACCATCACGCGCAGCCCCGCGAATTCCGGCTCGATGCGATCGTGACGGTCAGAACCGCACGCCGTTTGCGCGACGATTTTCAACTGGATCGTCAAGGCGTGGCACTTGCGTTGACGTTATTGAATCGCATCGACACACTCCAGTCACAACTTAATGCTGCGCATTTCATGCGTTAGCATCGACCCGCCATACGCCACGAAAAAATGCTTGACGTGTCGGTTACGCCACACGTTTTGCGAATCGCCTGATTGCGCTGCCGAAGCGGTCGCGGGACAGACCCTTTAGCGGCGCAGCCCCCTTGCCTGCTGGATTCACGCGATCGATCGCGCGAATCGTTACGCATCGACATTCCAATTGCGATTTTATGGCCCTAAAAAACGGCGTTAAATCCGATTAATTTTCTGTTCTCAAAATTTGCGATACCGTCTAAAGTCTCGCAAACGTTTGCCGCTATACCGTCGTATACCTAACTATTTTCTGTAGCACCGGATAACGCCATCACGTAGGGACATAGTCGCAAACGCATCGCCCTGCCCGCGTATCCGGTCGCATCATTTCGTTGGTACATCAAATGAAGTCCTGCCTCCTTCCTCTGTCTCCGTTGGTCGTTGCATTGCTCGCCGGTTGCGGCGGGTCGGGCAGCGACAGTTCCAGCGCCGTTAGCACGGCGGCCGCGCAAACGCCGACCGGCACCACCCTATCGAATGCCGCCAGCAGTTCGGGAACGATGACGTGCGGCACGCCGGTGAAAGCCACGACGGCGAGCGGCAGCGCAGTCATTTCCGCCGACACGCCGAGCAGCGACGGCACACGCATGTTCGCGTCGGGCAGTAATTTTCCGCTGGTGTTCGTCACGCATGCATCGGCGGCGGATACGCTGAACTGGTCGGTTTCGGATCAGGTCGGAAAGGTCGTTGCCAGCGGCAGCACAACCGTCGCGTCGGGCGCGCAGACCAGCACCTTGACCTGCACATCGACGTTGTCCGGTTACTTCTCGGCGACGGCGACACTCGCAAAGAACGGCGCAAAACTCGCTTCCGCGGGCACCCGTCCGGCCGGCATCGCAACCTTCGGCATCCTGCCCAATCTGGCCAGCGTCGTGCCTGCGGTCACGTATTCGCATCAGGACCAGCACCGCTTCGGCATGCAGGGCGAAACCGACAACGGACCGCTGCTCGCCGACCTCGGTATTTCGTGGCAACTCGACAACCGTTCGCTCGCCACGATGGAACCGAACGGCGCCAACACCTTCAGCGCAACCGCCGACAATCTCGATGCGTTCTTCAAGAAAGGCACGGTGATGCGCTTTATCCGTCTCGACGGTATTCCGGCGTGGGCGAGTTCGACCGGCGCGTTCCAGGACAATGCGCTGCCACCGACCAACCTGTCGTACTACCAGAGCTACATGAACCGCGTCGGCCAGGAATCCAGTTCGATCCGCGCGACCTATTTCCCGAAGCAGTCGGCGAATTACTACCAGGTGACGTGGGAACCGGATGCGGTCTGGAAAGGCACCGATGCCGCTTTCGTGTCGTTCTACAAAACGGTCTATCAAGGGCTGCACGCGACGGATTCGCAAGCCGTCGTGATGGGCCCGACCGACACCGCGCCTGAAGCCACCACGGCGCGTCTGAAGCGCATCGCATCGCTCGGTTTCGGCCAGTACATCGACGGCGTGACGACGCACGGTTACTACGATCTCGGCACGTCGCCGTCGTTGCCGCCGGAGCGCCTCGAAACCGATGCATCGACGGAAGTGCATTCGCTGATGGGCCAGTTGCGCGCGCTGCGCAGCGAAATGGCCAGCGACTATCGCTCGGGCCTGAAGCTGTTCAACACCGAAGTGGGCATCAGCTACGACCGTGGCGCGGCCTACGGCGCGAACTATCCGTCGGCGAATACGTTGTTTGCGCAGGGCGCGCTGGTCGCGCGCACGCACATCATCACGCTCGGCGAAGGCGTCGATCAGACGTGGGTCTTCTTCGGTGCGGATTATCCGAATGAAGTCGGCTACGGCACGTTCTTCGATCTCGATCATCCGCAAGGCCAGTTCGGCGCGTCGAATATCAGCCCGAAGCCGGCCGCGATGGCAGTCGCGGCGATGACGCGGATGCTCGACGGCACCAATACGCTCGGCCGCGTCAACGGCACGCCGTCCGGTGTCTATGCGTACGCATTCCGTCAACTGAACAACGGCGCGGTCGTGACGGCGCTGTGGACGCACAACAATGCGGTCTGGAGTGCCAGCGGCGGTTATAGCTCGACGTATAGCGTGTCGTACAGCCTCGCGGTCGATGCGCCCGGCACCAGCGGCACCGTCAAGGTCGTGGACATGATGGGCAACGCGACGACGATGAGCTACAGCAACGGCACGCTCGCGCTGGCCTTGACCGAAGCGCCGGTGTACGTCGTGTCGACCAATGCGTCGATCGCGAGCGGGCACGTCACGCAACCGGTCGGATATCAACCAGGCTGACACGGCTCGGCCACCTCACCTGCTTTCTCTGCTTTCTCTGTTTCATCGACGCGGTCCGGCCTTTCGCCGGGCCGTTTTTTTTGCCATCGTCCCGCACGTCGCTTCACGGACGATTCGCGCTCGCCTGGACGTCGTGCCCGCGAAGATCGCGCAGAACGTTGCATACTGCTGACTCCAGCAATCGCCGCCGCTCATCGGTATTGCCGCGCGCGAAACAGGAGTCGTTCATGGCGTCGTCGCAACTGGTAGATAGCATGAAGCCCGTCACCGCCACGGCGGCCGGCGAGCCCGCGAATGCGTCCGGCGCGCTAGACCGGTTCGGCTCGTTGAACGTGTTCCTGCGCGCGGCGGAAACACGCAGTTTCACCGAGGCGGGACGTCAACTCGGCATTTCGTCGTCGGCGGTGGGGAAAGCGATTTCGCGACTCGAAAAGCGGCTCGGCGCGCGGCTTTTTCACCGCAGCACGCGCAGCATTGCACTGACGCCCGAAGGCGCGACGTTCCTCACCCGGTGCCAGCGCATCGCACTGGAGATCGAAGCGGCCGAAACCGAACTCGCGCATGCGAATGCCGCGCCGCGTGGCCGTCTGCATGTCGGCATGCCGATGGTCGCGACGTTGATGATGCCGGTCATCGGCGCGTTTATGAAGGCGTATCCGGAGATCATGCTGGACATCGACTTCTCCGACCGGATGGTCGATGTGATCGACGAGGGTTTCGATGTGGTGATGCGCACCGGCGAGGTCAGCGATTCGCAACTCGTCACCCGCGCGATGGGCACCTACCGGCACATCATCGTGGGTTCGCCCGACTATCTTGCCGAACGCGGCACGCCGACCGAACCCGAACATCTCGAACGTCATGCGTGCCTTCAGCATCGCTTTCTCGCGACCGGAAAATTGCGCCACTGGCCGCTGTTTCGTGACGGCGAATCGCTGAACATCGAGCTTCCGACCATCGCGATCGCCACCGCCGTCGAGCCGCTCACCTTGCTCGCCGAACAGGGCATCGGTCTCGCGTGCGTGCCGGACTTCACGATTCGCAGGCAACTCGCGCAAGGCTCGCTGGTGCCCGTGCTTCAATCGTATCTCGACAGCCCCAACACCTTTCGCGCGCTATGGCCGTCGAGCCGGCAAATCTCGCCCAAGGCGCGTGCTTTCGTCGACTATATGAGCACCTATCTGTTTCCGGTCGTCGAACGATGACGCGCCATTCGGCACGCTGGATTCGCACTCACACGAGCGCGCTTTCATCCGCGTAGAACGGATAGTCGGTGTAGCCGATTTCCGTACCGCCGAAGAAGGTCGGCCGATCGTAACGGTTCAACGGAAGATCGCGACGCAGCCGTTCCGGCAAGTCCGGGTTCGCAATGAAGTCGCGACCGAACGCGACCAGATCCGCATCGCCGTCGGACACGATCGCTTGCGCCGATTCGCGCTTGAAACCGCCCGCGGCGATGATCGTCCCGGCGTAATGCTTGCGGATCATTTGCGCGGCGACCGGTGCCGGATTGCGGCTGTCGTCGTCGACATTCCCCGCGATACGCGGTTCGATCAGATGCAGATACGCGAGGTCTAACGTGGCCAGTTGTTCGGCCACATACGAGAACAGTCCGACCGGATCGCTATCCGACATATCGCCCCACGAGCCGCTCGGTCCGAGCCGCACCGCGACCTTGTCGCTGCCCCACACGGAGATCACGGCACGCGTCGTATCCAGCAACAGACGCGCGCGATTCTCGAACGACCCGCCGTAGTTGTCGGTGCGTGTATTGCTGCCGTCCTGCAGGAACTGATCGAACAGATAGCCGTTTGCCGCATGCAGTTCGATACCGTCGAAGCCGGCCTTCACGCCACGTTCCGCCGCGCTGCGAAAGCTGTCTACAATCCCGGCGATTTCACCGTTTTCGAGTGCGCGGTTCGGCGTGTTCGGAACCCATCCGGCCGTCGTGTACGCGACACCGCCATGCAGCACTTCGGACGGTCCGACCGGGCGGCCGCCATCCGGTTGCAATTCGGCATTCGACTGACGCCCCGCGTGATAGAGCTGCAGGAAGATCGTGCCGCCCTTCGCATGCACCGCGTCGGTCACCTGACGCCATCCTTCGATCTGGTCGTCGTCGTAGAGTCCCGGCGCGCCGAGATAGCCGTTGCCGTTCGCCGCGGCGATGGTCGCCTCGCTGATCAGCAATGCGCCGGGCGACGTGCGCTGCGCATAGTATTCGGCCATCAACGGGCCGGGACGTGCGCCGTCTTCCGCACGCATCCGCGTGAGCGGAGCAAGCACGACGCGATGCGCGAATTCATAAGCGCCGACTTTGACAGGGGTAAAAAGCGTGGTCATGGTGGTTTCTCCAGCAATCGGGGTCATCGGATAAACGAAAGGGCTGTCGCCGGTTGCGCGCTGCGTGTTCCGGCGTTGGGCTCAAATCTATAGGCACCACCCGCGATAAAAAACGGGGCGGCGCTCCGAAGACTTCGGACCGTGCAGTCCGCAATCCGCCGGAAGCCCGCAATCACGGGGCTGCGCGGCGCGCGGCGATTGTTCGCGATTGCCGATAACTGTTTTTCGACGCGTGCCGACGCGATCATCGGCAGCGCGGCGAACGCGGCGGACACGCACGCGCTGCGGGGCCGCCAGCGGCCGCACAAGCGGATCGGCTAAGATGATCCATCGCCCGCTCCGACCTTTCCGATGCCTTGCCGCCCCGACCGATCTTCGCCCGCGCTCGAATGCCGCGCGGTCAGCAAGCGTTACGACACACGACGCACCATCCTGGCCGGGCTGAATCTGGTCCTCTTGCCCGGCGAATTCGTCGCGGTGATGGGCGATTCGGGCGTCGGCAAATCCACGTTGCTGAACCTGATCGCCGGGCTCGATTCGATCGATAGCGGCGATATCCTGATCGACGGACAACCCATCAGCGAACTCGACGACGATGACGCGACGCGCTTGCGTCGCCGGAAAATCGGCTTCGTGTTTCAGGCGTTTCACGTTCTGCCGCATCTGACGCTTGAACAGAATGTCGCGTTGCCGCTGTTATTGAACGCGCTGCCCGCCGCGCGCGCATCGCAGATGCTCGCCGCAGTCGGGCTCGGCGGGCGCAACGACGACTTCCCGCGTCAACTGTCGGGCGGTGAAATGCAGCGTGTCGCGATTGCGCGCGCGCTGGTTCACCAGCCGGCGCTGATCCTCGCCGACGAACCCACCGGCAATCTCGACCCCGACACCGCGCACGACATCCTGTTGCTGTTGCGCGGCGAAACGAAGACGCGCGGCGCGGCGACGATCATGGTCACGCATTCGGAAGCCGCAGCCGCCGTCGCGGATCGCGTGTTGATCCTGCGCGAATCCGGCCTGCATGCGGACCAGCGCTTCGAGAAAACGTGACATGTCCGCATCCGCGCAATCACGACCGTCTCGCGCGCGCGCCCAGCGGGCCGCGTCCGGCACGATCTGCCGCTGGCTGCTGGGCGGCGAATGGCGCAGCCATCCGTGGCGCGCGGTGGTGGCATGGATCACCATCGCGCTCGGTGTCGCGCTCGGCTACGCGGTGCAACTGATCAATAGCGCGGCATTCACCGAATTTTCCGCCGCGACCCGAAGTCTGTCCGGCCAGGCGGACCTGCAGATTCGCGGCACCCAAAGCACGTTCGACGACAGCTGGTATCCACGGATCGCGACGATCGACGGCGTGGTCGCCGCGAGTCCCGTACTGAGCTTCGACGCCGCCGTGCCGGGCAGGAGCGAACCGTTGAACGTGATCGGTATCGACGTGTTTCGCGCCGCGAAGATCGCGCCGGACCTGCTCGGCGTACCCGCTGACAACCGCCCGCTCGACACGCTCGCGAGCGACACGATCTTCCTGTCCGCTGCCGCGCAATCCTGGCTCGGCGTGCATCCCGGCAGCGAACTCGCTTTGCGTTCCGGAACCGCGACGGTCGGGTTTCGCGTGGCGGGCGGCATCGTCCGGCCGCGTCCGGGCCAGCGCGTCGCGGTGATGGATATCGCTGCCGCGCAATGGCGATTTCACCGGCTCGGCCGGCTGTCGCGAATCGATCTTCAACTCGCGCGCGGCATCGACCGCGAACGCTTCAAGACGGATTTGCAGCGCGAACTCGGCGGCACGCTCGTGGTATCCGCGCCCGACGATATCGACGCACGCACCGACCAGCTATCCCGCGCGTATCGCGTCAACATGAACGTGCTGGCGCTGGTCGCGTTGTTTACCGGCGCGTTTCTGGTGTTTTCGACGCAGGCGCTCAGCGTCGTCAGACGGCGCTCGCAATTCGCGATGCTGCGCGTGCTCGGTTTCACGCGACGCGAGTTATTGCGGCAGGTGTTGATCGAAGGCGCGGTATTGGGCGCGGTGGGCGCGCTGGTCGGACTGGCCGCCGGATACGGCATGGCGAGTGTCGCGCTGCGCTTCTTCGGCAGCGATCTGGGCGGTGGCTACTTCCCGGGCGTGCAGCCGCATGCGCATTTCGAGCCGCTTGCGACCGCGATTTTCTTTGCGACGGGCTTCGCGGTGTCGGTGCTCGGCAGCCTCGCGCCCGCGCTCGAAGCCGCCCGCACGCCGCCGTCGGCCGCACTCAAAGCGGGCAGCGAAGAAAGCGCGCTGACGAAACTGCGCGCGCGCTGGCCGGCGCTGGCGTGTCTCGTGACGGCGGCGATCATGACGCGTCTGCCGCCTGTTTTCGACATGCCGCTGTTCGGTTATCTCGCGGTGGCGTTTCTGCTGATCGGCGGGATTGCATGGATGCCGCGCGTGACAGCCACCGTGTTCGGCGCGGCGACGGTATCGCCGCGCGCCCGTCGCGGAGTGACGTCCACGCTCGCGATCGCACGGCTTCGCAATGCGCCCGGCCAGGCGTCGATTGCACTGGGCGGCGTGCTGTCGAGCTTCGCGCTGATCGTCGCGATGGCGATCATGGTGGCGAGTTTCCGCGTATCCGTGACCGACTGGCTCGAACATCTTCTGTCCGCCGACCTCTATGCGCGCGTCGTGTCGAGCGCCGACACCGGCGGCCTCACACCCGATCAGCAAAGCGCGATAGCGCATGCGCCAGGCGTGCAACGCGCCGCGTTTTCGCGTTTCTCGCCACTGACCTTATCCGCGTCGCGGCCGCCGCTCGCGGTGATCGCGCGCGAGATCGACGCCGCCGACCCAGGCGCGAATCTCCAGATGACCGGCGCGACCTTGCCGCCGTCCGCGTTCCCGCCAAACGAAACGCCGATCTGGATCTCGGAAGCCGTCGTCGATCTTTACCGGATGCACGTCGGTCAACGGCTGTCGTTGCCGTTCGGCGGGCATGATCGACCGTTCGTGATTGCCGGCGTCTGGCGCGACTACGCCCGTCAAACCGGCGCAATCCAGATGCGTCTGAGCGACTATCGCTGGTTGACAGGCGACACCGTCGCCACCGACGTCGCCATCACGATCGCCCCGCACAATACGGTGGAAAACGTGATGTCGGCGCTTCGACATCTACCGTTCGGCGCAAGCCTCGAATTCTCGCAATCCGGCGACATTCGCGCACGCACGTTGACCATTTTCGACCGGAGCTTTGCGATTACTTATCTGCTCGAAGGCGTCGCCATCGTGATCGGATTGTTCGGCGTGGCGGCGACTTTTTCCGCGCAGGCGTTGGCGCGTTCCAAGGAGTTCGGGATGCTGCGCCATATCGGCGTCACGCGGCGTCAGGTGCTCGCCGTGCTCGCGAAAGAAGGCGCGCTGCTGACGGCGTTAGGCACGCTGACCGGCTTCGTGCTCGGGTTCGCGATCGCGTTGATCCTCGTCTACGTCGTCAATCCGCAGTCGTTTCACTGGACGATGTCGCTGCATGTTCCGTGGCACATTCTGTCGATCGTCGCGGCGCTGATGATGGTGTCGTCGTCGGCCACGGCGGTGATAGCCGGTCGTCGCGCGGTGTCGCAAGACGCCGTTCATGCCGTCAAGGAGGACTGGTAATGCGGGACGTACCGGACACACCGCAGAAGCGCGCAACGATGCGCACGATCGCGCGATCCGCCGCGATGATCGGGATGCTGCTTGGATGCGGGCTTTCCATCGCAACCATCGCAACCAGCGCCGCCGAACCGAGCGAACCGAGCGAACCGGCCGAACCGAAGTTCGAAGCGGTGGTAAGCGGTCGTCCGCTCGTGTTTCCGCAAGACATGGGTGCGCATCCGTCGTTCGGCACCGAATGGTGGTACGCGACCGGCTGGCTGACGACGCCCGACAACAAGCCGCTCGGTTTCCAGATCACGTTCTTCCGGTCCGCGACCGGACACGACAGCCACGATCCGGGCGCGTTCGCGCCGTCGCAACTGATCTTTGCGCACGCCGCGCTCAGCGATCCCGCCACCGGCCATCTGCAGCACGATCAACGGATCGCGCGGCAAGGCTTCGGCCTCGCCTATGCAAAAACCGGCGATACCGATCTCAAGCTCGATACATGGACAATGAAGCGTCACCCTGACGGCCGCTATACCGTCGATGCCGATGCGGGCCGCTTCAGGCTCGCGCTGACGTTCACGCCGACGCAACCCGTGTTGCTGCAAGGCGAGCGCGGATATTCGCAGAAAGGGCCGTTAGCGGCACAGGCGAGCTACTACTACAGCGAGCCGCAACTCGCGGTAAGCGGCAGCGTGACGCGCGAAACCCCAGGCAGTGACGGCGCGCAACACGCACGCGTCGACACCGCCGTCACGGGAAAAGCATGGCTCGACCATGAATGGTCGAGCACCTTGCTGAGTCCGGATGCGTCGGGTTGGGACTGGTTGGGCGCCAACCTCGACGACGGCAGTGCGCTGATGGCCTTCGTCGTCAGAAGCCGGCAAGGCGGCGTGATCTGGTCGCATGCGGTGCTTCGCGATCCGCGCGGCCAGATGCAATCGTTCGGGCCGGACAAGGTCGGCTTTACGCCGATCGAACGTTGGCGCTCGCCCCATACCGGCACCACGTATCCGGTCGGATCGTCGGTACGGACGGGTGACGATACGTGGACGCTCGCGCCGTTGATGGACGATCAGGAACTCGATTCGCGCGGCACCTCGGGTGCCGTGTATTGGGAAGGCGCAGTGCGTGTGTCGCGGGCCGGTCAACCGGTGGGTCACGGCTATCTGGAACTGACCGGCTATGACAAACCGATCGGCGTCAGGGGAAAATGATCGGGTTGCGACCACGCCAAAGAACCTGCCGGCACGCATCGGCCTGACCGCTTTTCACGCTGAAGCACGATGCGCGATGCGCGATGCAAAACGCACGATGCAATCCATAACATGCAACTCATCTGACGCACACCGAATGCCCGCTACTTTCGCTGAAACCGTAGAAACCCTGTTCGCCGAACTGACGCCGACATCCAAGCGAATCGCCAGCTATATGCTGGCCAATCTCGATCGCCTCGGACTCGAAACCGCAGGCGAGATCGCCGCGCAAACCAGCACGAGCGGCATTTCCGTCGGCCGGTTTTTGCGTAGCGTGGGTTATCGCAATCTCGACGATCTCAAGCGCGAACTGCGCGGCGCGCAACAGCGCCCGTGGCTGATTACCGACCGGCTCGACGCCTATCGCCGCGCGTCGGGTGCGGGCTCGGCGGGCGAAGCAGAACGCTCGGGCGCACCGGACGACACGACGCTCGACCGGTCGCTGTCGCTGGAGCTCGACGCGATCCAGCACGTCTATCAACTGGCGAAAACGCCGATGTTCGCGCGCATCGCCGACCAGATTTCGTCGGCCGACGCCGTCTATATTCTCGGCATCCAGTCCACGCGCGGCATCAGCAATGCGTTCTACAGCTACCTCGAATATATCCGTCCGCGCGTGTTCTATTCGGACGGCATGTCCGGCTCTTACGTCGATTCGCTGAACTCCGAATTCAAGTCGCCGTATCTGATCGTCACGGACACGCGCGCGTATTCGGCCATTGCACGCCGCTATGTCGAAGCCGCCGCGCAACGCAATTTACGCTGCGCGCTCGTCACCGATATTTACTGCCCGTGGGCGCGTGAAGTGCAATGCGATCTCTTGCAGGTCAAGACCGACGTCAGCCAGTTCTGGGACTCGCTGGCGCCGTTGACGTGTCTGTTCAATCTGCTGATTTCGGCGGTGGTCGAGCGGCTGGGCTCGACGATCGATACGCGGGTCGCCCGAAATCGCGCGCTGCAAGGCGAACTGGATCAGTTCGATCTCTAGCGGATGCCGCGACGTGCCGCCGCTTTGTGTTCGCGACGGCCGAAGCGCCGCTCAGTTCACCGACGAAACCGCCGTCGTGCGACGATTATCGAGGTCCTTGACCGCGGGCATCACCGCCGTGTCCCACGATGCAATCCCGTACGAACGCCATACCGGCGTTTGCGCGACATACACTTCGAACAACGGCGTGCCGGGTTGCAACGCGTCGTGCTGTTCGTTTTTCGAGTACAGCCAGCGCACTTCTTCCGGATAGTCTTCCGCGATTTCGGGACGCGAAAGCGTCGCGCGATCGATCACGATCATCCTGACGTCAGGATGCGTTTTCGCGTACTTTTTGAAATCGCCCTCGCCGCCGAACGTCGCTTGCCAGCGACGGCAATACAGGCAATCACGCGCCAGATGCACGACCAGCACCACCGGCTGTCCCTGCTGAACGCTGGCGTCGTGCAGACGTTGGGTCCAGGTGGTCAGCGCCTGCGAGGCGGTCGTGGTCGTGTTTGCCGTCGCGGTTGCGGTTGTGGAGACGTTGGACGTCGTGCTGTTCGTGTCGTCGTTCGCGTGGGCGAGCCGGGATGCAGCAGGCGCGATCATCAACGATGCGGCCAGTGCAAACGAAAGCGATAAACGCGACAACTGCGATAAACGCGATAAACGCGAAAAACGGAACGACCGCATGGCGACCTCAGGCAAAAGGCGTCGCAAGCAGACGCCAATGCACGCGTCTGCCCACCGCACGACATGCAAAGCATGAAAATGGAATCGGCTACAGAAGGGACAACGGCATTCCGGCGGAATACTTGAGGGGTGGCAGAAGGCGATCGCGCAACACGGCGCAACACGACGAAACCCGCAGCGTGTGAATTCAGTGCGATACGGGGATCACAAACGGGGTGGCAATCGGTAAAGTGAAGGCTCTCGCGTAAAACTTCGCAGGTCGCGAAGCCGCGCATCGACCGCTGCACTCACGCAAAAACACCATGACGCAATACGCTTTCCGTTTATTGAACGTGTTCGCCGAAGCCACTTTCGGCGGCAATCCGTTGTGCGTATTCGAAGACGCGCGCGGCATGGACGACGCGACGATGCAGGCGCTCGCGTTGCAGTTCAACCTGTCCGAAACGACCTTCGTCCTGCCGTCCGATGTGGCCGACGCGCACGTGCGGATCTTCACGCCCGGCTATGAAATGCGCTTTGCCGGTCACCCGACGCTCGGCACCGCGCACGTGGTGCGCGATATCGCCGGGACGGGCGATTCGCTGTCGCTGGAATTCAAGGCGGGCGTCGTGCCGGTCACCGCGCAAGCCGACATCTGGACCTTCACCGCGCCGCATTCCGGCGCACCGAAGACCGCGCCGGCCGGTCTCGCGGATGCCGACATCGCGTCGCTCGTCGGCTTGAAAGCGGACGATCTGGTCGGCGCGCCGATATGGGTCGATACCGGCGCGGACCAGTTGCTGATCGCGGTGAACAGCGTCGATGCGGTGCGTCGCGCGGTCCCCGATAACGCGCGAATGGCAATGTGGCCGCAAAGCAGTCTCGGTCGCAAAACCGCGTATGTCTTCGCGTTCGATCCGTCGCGCGACGGCCAGGTGGTTGCCCGCTATTTCTTCACGATGCAAGGCGGCGGCGTGGCGGAAGATCCGGGCACGGGTTCGGCATGCGCGAATCTGGGTGGCTGGCTGCTCGCGCGTGGTCATGCGCTGCCCGCCGCTTACCGCATCGATCAGGGCGAAGCGGTCAACCGGCCATGCCGGCTGCGGCTCTCGGTTCAGGCCGACGGCGCAATCGAGGTGGGTGGACGCGTGATCGAGATCGGACGCGGCGTGGTGACGGTGTAACTCAGATCAGCAGATCCCAACGCTGCGACCAGTCCACGTCTTCGTTGACGACGCGCCGTAATACCGCCAGCGCGGTATGCAAACTCGCCCGCGACGATGCACGTGGATACACCACGTACACCGGATACGAAAACTCGGGCGCTTCGCTGACGCGCTCCAGCACGCCCTGCTCCAGATAACTTCGCACCACGCGGTTCCGGAAATAACCCGCGCCGCCGAACTGAAGAATGTATTGAAGCGCCAACGGCCCGAGATTGAAATACAACGACGATTTCGCGTACTCCGGTAACGCAATATCGTGCTGTTTGCGAAAGCCCGGTCCCCAATCCACGTACACATACGAACCGCGCTTTTGCGCCGTGCGAACCTGCACGAGTTTCTCTTCGACCACCTCTTCGATCTGGATACCCGCGACATATTCCGGGCCGTACACCAGCGCCGCATCGAGCACACCGCTGCGCACTTTTTGCTGAAGCGTCGCGCCGTCCGCGACCTCCGCGCGAATCGCATAACCGTCGAGTTCCTGACGCAAGCGCGCGGCCCAGTTCAAGACCAGCGGATTCGCGAGACTGGTTTCCGCGCCGAACGTGAAGACGTCGTCGTAGCCGCTCGGCAAAGGCAGATCGCGCCGCGCCGCTTCCCAGGTTTGCACCAGCTGGCTCGCATAGCCGAGAAACTTCTCGCCGTCGGTGGTGAGCTTCGCGCCGGCCTTATTGCGCTCGAACAACCGGCAATTCAGCAGCGATTCGAGATTCTTGATGCGCGCCGTGACGGCCGTTTGCGTCACATGCAATTGCGCCGCGGCCGAAATCAGGCTGCCCGCCTTGGCGACCTGAAGAAACGTGCGCGCGAGTTCGATGTCCATGGAAACGCATCGTCAGAAGAGTCGTCACGCGGCACATGCCGCACGAAATGGGCACATCAACGGCCGACTTATTATCAAAGTTTTTGCTATGAACACGCAATAAGTTTAATTTGCGGACATCTCGACGCAATGCTTAAATGAAATCGGAGCAACGTTGCGGTACTTTCCAGGCCGTCAGGCTCGAGAGTGGCGCGCTGGAGCGTTGCGGCGACACGCATGGCAGGCTGTTCGCAAGCTGCGGTCGCTATCCTTCGAGACACTTACTCTTCGTTAATGGCAGGAGCATCGAAATGGACGTCGGCACAATGATCATCATGGCGATCGCGTTGATCGGCGCCGGCGCGGCTGCCACGTACATGCTGGCGATCACGATCCCGCAAGACGTGATGCAACACGCGCAGGATCACGGCAGGTTCGCCGGCCTCACGGCGGACATCGAAGCGGAAAGCGTCGACGTGTCGGTCCGGCCGCCGGTCGCGAAGCCCGGCTTTCGCGCGCCCGACACGGCGCGTTGAAGCGCCCCGCGTAGCCGCCACCATCGCCATAATCGCTGCAATCGCTGCAACTGCAGCAATTTCACTGCTGACGCGCGTCAGCCGGATCGAGGGCCGCGCGTCCCTACCGTTGTAATGTTGGCTCGCAACGCTGCAACGCGAGTAAAAAACGCCATGCTGCACTCGCAGCATCGGCCGCCATCGCCCGGTTGCGGGCACTTTGACGGCTTTCGGCGCATCCGTATCCCCATCCCCGTTTATCCGATGCCCCCCTCGCCGCACCGCACGCCACCGTGCGCGGCGTCGTGCACGTCATCGATTCGCAGTCCGCTAACGCAATCTCCCGCACCCGTTACACGGCGTAGGCACACGCATTGCTCAGACGCTTCCGGCAGGCTCGTTTCGCGCCGGACCGCCTTCCTCGAATTGCCTCGTTGACTTACTGCTCAGGTGCTTACTTGCCGCTCAACATCTTGATGGTTGCATCGGAAGCCGTGCCGCTCGCCAAAAGCGGCGGACTCGGCGACATGGTCAGCGCATACAGCGCCGCGTTGCGCGATTCCGGCGTCGAAACCTCGATCCTGATGCCCGCCTACCCGGCCGCACTCGAACAGATCGGCGGCGGCACGCCGGTCGCGCGTCTGTCGGGCTTGCCGGGCGGCGACGGCGTGCTGATTCGCGCGCATATGCCGGATACGGGCGTGCCCGTGTTGCTGTTGCGAATGGATCATCTGTTCGCACGCGACGGCCTGTATCGCGACGAAAACGGCCGCGACTATATCGACAATCTGGTGCGTTTCGCGTCGCTGGCTGCGGCTGCGGCGCGGATTGCGCAAGGCGTGCGCGGCATCAAGCGGCCCGACGTCGTCCACGCGCACGACTGGCACGCCGGTTTGACGCCGCTCTTCATGAAGCTCGCGGGCGTGAAAGCGCGCAGCGTCTTCACGATTCATAACCTCGCTTTTCAGGGCAACTATCCGCGCGCGATGGGCGGCTGGATCGGCGTGCCGCCGGAACTGCTGGTGCCGGCACCGCTCGACGATCGCAGCATCGAGTTCTATGACACGCTCAGCCTGATGAAAGCGGGCATCGTCCACGCGGATCGGGTCACCACGGTCAGCGAACGCTATGCGCGGGAAATCCTGACCGAACGCTTCGGTCACCGGATGGAAGGCGTGTTGCATTCGGTCGCGTCGCGCCTGTCCGGAATCACCAACGGCATCAATACAGCAGCATGGAATCCAGCCACCGATCCGTTGATCGCGCGTTCGTATTCGGTTGAGAACGTCGCAGGGAAGCACGCGTGCAAGCGCGAATTGCAACGCGCGTTCGGCCTTGCGCGCGAGCCGTTCGCGCCGCTGGTCGCGATCGGCAGCCGACTGACCGAACAGAAGATGGCCGATGTGGTCGCGGATGCGATTCCGCATTTGCTGTCGCGCGATTCGCGGGTGCAATTCGCGATTCTCGGTCAGGGCGAAGCGCATCTCGAACAGCAGATGCGCGCGTTGGCCGCGCAGTGGCCGGGCCGGGTCGGGGTGAAGATCGGCTATGACGAGACGGCCGCGCACGGACTGCACGCGGGCGCCGACATGCTGCTGCACGCGAGCCGATTCGAACCGTGCGGCCTCACGCAACTGTATGCAATGCGCTACGGCACGGTGCCGGTGGCGTCGCGGGTCGGCGGTCTGGCGGACACGATTTCCGACTACTCGCTCGACCTCGGCCGCAGCGGCGCGGCGACCGGCTTTCTGTTCGAACGCGAAACCGTGGACGGTGTGATCGGCGCAATGGAGCGCTCGCTTGCCGCGTTCGGCAATCCGTCGCTGTGGCATGCGTTGCAACGCAATGCGATGCAGCGCGATTCGAGCTGGGCCGTACCGGTCGCGCGCTATACGAAGCTCTACACGTCGTTGACGGATGCCCGTCCGGCAACGACACGCCGCAGAAAAGTGGACGCGCCCGACACGCCGACGTTCGTCGATGAACGCGCGGCAATGGCAGCAGGTTGAATCGCCATTGCCCGACGCAAGAACCGCATAAAGGACACGACAATGAAACTCCCGACTCCCGCCTCGACGAATGCCACCCACGCTGCGCGCCGCACGTGGAACTCGCCCGCCATCGACGGCGATCAGTCCGGCATGATCGATACCATCACCCTGTGCCTCGTGGCCGCTACCGTCATCATTCTCGCGTTGACGGTGTACGTGGCGTGGCCGATATTCGCCGGACTGTTCGCCACCGCCGCCGACATGCTGAAAAACGTGCTCGCGTTCAGCCTGGGGCTCGGCATTCCCGCCATTGCGTCGATCAGCGCGCATCGCACGCTGCGCGACTTGCGTCGCGAGCGTGCGGGTGAGCGCGGTTGAAACACCCACGCAAACCGGCCGCCGCGACGGCGGTCCGGGCCGCGATCAGGCGGCCTGCGCTTTGAGCGGTGCAGACGCCGCCACCGCCGTATGCTGCGCAACGCCTTCGCGCAACTTGATCAGCGCCAGCACGGTGTCGATGGTTGGTGTGGGATGGCCGACCAGCCGCGCCATCTCCTGAACTACCGTCAGCAATGGGTCGATTTCCATCGGACGGCCCGCTTCGAGATCCTGAAGCATCGAGGTTTTATGTGCGCCGACCGCACCCGCGCCGTCGATGCGACGCTCGATATCGACGCGAAAATGCACGCCGAAACGATCCGCCACCGACTTCGCTTCCGACATCATCGTGCGTGCGACGTCACGCGTACCGACGTTGCTGGTGATGACGTCGAGCGTGGCATGGGTCAATGCGCTGATCGGGTTCAGACACAGATTGCCCCATAATTTAAGCCATATTTCATCGCGGATATTGTCGCGGATCGGCGCTTCGAGACCGCCCGCGACCATCGCATCGTGCAGCGCCTGAATGCGCGGCGTGGTTTCGCCGTTCGGCTCGCCGATCGGAAACTTCTTGCCGTACACGTGACGGATCACGCCCGGCTCGACGATTTCCGCCGCCGGATACAGCACGCAACCGATCGCGCGTTCGGGACCGAGGTCGCGCCATTGCTTGCCGCCCGGATCGATGCTGTCGAGCGTCGTGCCGGCGAACTCGCCGCCATGCTGGTAGAAATACCAGTACGGAATGCCGTTCACCGCCGTGACGACCGCGGTTTCGGGGCCGAGCAAGGGCTGCATGGAATCGACCACGCCCGGCACCGAATGCGCCTTCAGCGCGATGATCACGTAGTCTTGCGGACCGAGGTCCGCCGGGTTCGACGCGCACCGAAGATTGATCACGCGCTCGCCTTCGTCGGTCAGCAGCCGCACGCCGTTGCGCTGCATCGCGGCGAGATGCGGCCCACGCGCGACGAAACTCACTTCGGCTCCGCCCGTCGCGAGTTGCGCGCCCATGTAAGCGCCGATCGCGCCTGCACCATAAATACAGATCTTCATTTGCCTACTCCACTGTCATCATGTAACCGGTGACTGCCGCCGCGCGCGCATGGCCTGCGCTGCGCACGCTAGGCGGCGAGTTGCTTCAGCAACGCATCGACACTGCCCTTCGCGTCGCCGAACAGCATTCGCGTGTTGTCCTTGTAAAAGAGCGGATTGTCGACACCTGCATAGCCCGCCGCCATGCTCCGTTTCGACACCACGACCGTGCGCGCCTTCCACACTTCGAGCACCGGCATGCCGGCAATCGGGCTGCCCGGATCTTCGAGCGCGCCCGGATTGACGATGTCGTTCGCGCCGATCACCAGCACCACGTCGGTGTTGTGGAAGTCTTCGTTGATCTCGTCCATTTCGAGCACGATGTCGTACGGTACTTTCGCTTCGGCCAGCAGCACGTTCATATGTCCCGGCAAACGCCCCGCCACCGGATGAATGCCGAAGCGCACACGCACGCCGAGACCGGTCAGCTTGCGGGTGATTTCGCTGATCGTCGTCTGCGCCTGGGCGACCGCCATCCCGTAACCCGGCACGATGATGACTTCGGAAGCCTCGCGCAGAATCGTGCAGACTTCGTCGATCGACGTCGCGATCACTTCGCCTTCGATCGCGGCCGAACTGCTTGCCGTCGTCGCGCCGAAGCCGCCCAGAATCACCGACAAAAAGCTGCGATTCATCGCGCGGCACATGATGTAACTCAGAATCGCCCCGCTCGATCCCACCAGCGCGCCTGTCGTGATCAGCAGATCGTTGTTGAGCATGAAACCGGTTGCCGCTGCCGCCCAGCCGGAATAGCTGTTCAGCATCGAGACCACCACCGGCATGTCGGCGCCGCCGATCGCCATCACCAGATGCAAGCCGAGCACGATCGCCAGCACGATCATCGCGATCAGCGCGACGATGCCGTCCGCTTGCGTCGGCGCGGTCATGAAGCGATAGCCGAGCGCGATGCACGCGAACACGATCACCAGATTCAACGCGTGACGGCCGGGAATCATCAGCGGCTTGCCGCTCAGCGTGCCTTGCAGTTTCAGGAACGCGACGATCGAACCGGCAAAGGTGATCGTGCCGATCAGCACGCCCAGATAGATTTCGCACTGGTGAATCGCGATCTCCGTCGTGTCGGTCAGTACGGGCGGTGCGAGGTAGTTGTTGAAACCGATCAGCACAGCCGCGAGCCCGACGAAGCTGTGCAGCACGGCGACCAGTTGCGGCATTTGCGTCATCTCGACGCGTTTGGCCAGCAGCGCCCCGGCTCCGCCGCCGACCACCGCCGCGCCCAGCACGATCTCGAAGCCCGCCCCGCGCGCGATCAGCAGCGTCGCGATAATGGCGATCACCATTCCCGCGACGCCGTACAGGTTGCCGCGCCGCGCGCTCGGCAGGATGACTCAGGCCGCGCAAGCTGAGGATGAACAGCGAGGCTGCGCCAAGGTAAGCAATATTGCCAATTCCGTTCAGCATGGATTCACCTCAGTTTCGCTGGAACATCTTCAACATCCGGTGGGTCACGAGGAACCCGCCTGCGATGTTGATCGTGGCGACAAGCAGCGCGAGTCCGGCCAGCACGCTGACCAGCGTGCTCGACGTGCCCAGTTGCAGCACCGCGCCGATCACGATGATCCCGCTGATCGCATTCGTCACGCTCATCAACGGCGTATGCAACGCGGCGGTCACGTTCCAGACCACCTGATAGCCGACGAACACGGCCAGCACAAACACCGTCAGATGCGCGACGAACGCGCTCGGCGCAACCGCGCCCAGCGCCAGCAGCGCAATCGCGCCGACCACCAGCACCGCCAGGCCCACGCCGCTTTTTGCAGGCTTGTCCGCGGCCTGACCCGCATGCGCGCCATGTGCGGGTTTCGCCGCCGACGCAGCGGGTTTGTGCGCGGCGATCGCCTGGATTTTCATCGGCGGGGGCGGCCAGCTGATCGCGCCGTCGTGGACCACGGTCGCGCCGCGCATCACGTCGTCTTCCATATCGATGCGCGGTTCGCCGTCTTTGTTCGGCGTCAGATCGGTCAGCAGATGACGGATATTGGTGCCGTACAACTGGCTCGATTGCGTCGCCATGCGGCTCGGCAAATCCGTATAACCGATGATCGACACGCCGTGCGCAACCGTCACTTCGCCTGGTTTCGTCAGCTCGCAATTGCCGCCCTGCTCAGCCGCCATATCGACGATCACGCTGCCCGCGCGCATGCTCGCCACCATCTCCGCCGTGATCAGTTTCGGCGCGGGCTTGCCGGGAATCAGCGCGGTCGTCACGATGATGTCGACCTCTTTCGCCTGCGCGGCGAACAGCGCCATTTCCGCTTCGATGAATGCGGCGCTCATCTGTTTCGCATACCCGCCGCTGCCGCCGCCTTCCTCTTCGAAATCCAGCGTGAGGAATTCGGCGCCCATGCTTTGCACCTGCTGCTCGACTTCGGGACGCGTATCGAAGGCGCGTACAACCGCACCGAGACCGCGCGCCGCGCCGATCGCAGCCAGACCCGCGACACCGGCGCCGATCACCATCATCCTGGCGGGCGGCATCTTGCCCGCAGCGGTGATCTGGCCGGTGAACAGGCGGCCGAAATGCTGCGCGGCTTCGATCACCGCGCGATAGCCGGCCATATTCGCCATCGAACTCAACGCATCGAGCTTCTGCGCGCGCGAGATGCGCGGCACGCAATCCATCGCGAGCGCGTTGACACCGGCTGCGGCGAGCCGTTTCAGCAGATCGGGATTTTGCGCGGGCCAGAGGAAGCTGATCAGCGTCGTGCCTGGTTTGAGCAGCGTGGTTTCGTCGACGCCCAGCGCGGCGTTGAACCCAGGCGCGCGGACCTTGATCACGACTTCCGCATTCGCCCACAGCGCGAGCGTGTCGTCGACGATCTGTGCGCCCGCTGCGCGATACGCGTCGTCATCGAACGACGCCGCGAGTCCCGCGCCGCTTTCGACCGTGACGTCGAAACCGAGCTTGCGCAATTGCCCGACCGTTTCCGGCGTGGCCGCGACCCGTCGTTCGCCCGCGAAAATTTCGCGTGGCACTGCGATGGTCATAGCCATAGCGGCGCTCCTCCGATACAACGCGTGCCGCTGGCACGCGTGAAGCGTATCCACGATGTCATGCTTGTCTCCGAGATGGTTTTTCTGTGCGGCTGACGCGGTAAAGCGGCTCGCGTCGCCTGAAACTGGACCTGACTACGGCGTGGTACGCCGTCAGATCGCGCCGGCCGCGCGCAACGCGCTGACCTGTTCCGGCGAATAACCGATTTCCGCCATCACTTCGTCGGTGTGTTCGCCGAGCAGCGGCGAGCGCGTGACGTCGGTCGGACTGTCGGACAGCTTGATCGGATTGCCCACCGTCAGATACTTGCCGCGCACCGGATGATCGACTTCGACGATCGTCCCCGTCTTGCGCAGCGACGGCTCTTCCGCGATCTCTTTCATCGACAGGATCGGTCCGCACGGTATGTCGTATTTATTGAGGATTTCCATCGCCTCGAACTTGGTCTTCGTCATCGTCCAGCGTTCGATTTCCGCGAAGATGTCCTTAAGATGCGGCAGTCGCGCAGCGGGCGTCGCGTAGTCGGGATGGGTCGCCCATTCTTCCTTGCCGATCACGTTGCAGATCTTCGTCCACACCGGCGCCTGCGTGATGAAGTAGATGTACGCGTTCGGATCGTGCTCCCAGCCCTTGCACTTCAGGATCCAGCCCGGCTGACCGCCGCCCGACGCGTTGCCCGCGCGCGGCACCGCTTCGCCGAACGTGCCGTTCGGATGCTGCGGATATTCGCGCATCACACCGGTCCGTTCGAGCCGCTGCTGGTCGCGCAGTTTCACGCGGCACAGGTTCAGCACGCCGTCCTGCATCGCCGCCAGCACTTTCTGGCCACGGCCGGTGTGGGTGCGCTGGTACAGCGCCGTGACGATGCCCAGCGCCAGATGCAGCCCGGTGCCGCTGTCGCCGATCTGCGCACCCGTCACGACCGGCGGGCCGTCGTCGAAACCCGTGGTGGATGCCGCGCCGCCGACGCATTGCGCAACGTTCTCGTAGACCTTGCAGTCCTCGTACGGTCCCGGTCCAAAGCCCTTCACCGACGCGACGATCATCTTCGGATTCAGCTCCTGAATCCGCTCCCACGTAAAACCCATCCGGTCCAGCGCGCCCGGCGCGAAGTTCTCGACCAGCACGTCGCAGGTCTGGATCAGCGCTTCGAGTACGAGCTTGCCTTCGGGATTCTTCGTGTCGATCGTCACCGAACGCTTGTTGTGATTGAGCATCGTGAAATACAGGCTGTCGGCCTCGGGAATATCACGCAACTGCTCGCGCGTGATATCCCCGGCGCCGGCGCGCTCCACCTTGATCACGTCGGCGCCGAACCATGCGAGCAACTGCGTGCACGTCGGTCCCGACTGCACGTGCGTGAAGTCGAGAATGCGAACTCCGTCCAATGCCTTGGCCATGCCACGTCTCCCTTATCGATTGCTGTATTCGCTGCGTGCTGCCCCGGCGCGGCCATCTCGTGCGGCGCGTCCGTCACGTTGATATGTGATATATCGTATTTTTACAATCGACCTTAAGCAAGCTTTTTCGACCGGATCGGGTTGGGGGGAAACCCTGTCAGCGTCAATGCCGACGGGCTTTTAAAGGCTTGCTGAATGACGGTTTCCAGATGCGACGAAGCCTCGCGAAACGCGTTCGAAAACGCGCCGCGAGGCTTCCTGATACATCACTGCGATCGACTGGCGCCGGCGCGCCGCGTGGCGTTACCGGCCGCGTTACTGCGCGACTTCCAGCGACGCGTTCGACCCTTTCAGCATCGCCAGCGCGACACCGCGCGCGGCTGCAATCGCCGCGGCTTCGCTTTCGAACACCGCATGTTCGACGACCTGCTGAAACGGCAATACATCGACCGGCGCATCGCTGCCGTCCTCGTGCGCGTGAATCGCCGCGAATGCGGCCCACGCGCCGTTATGAATGAACTGCATCGCCGATAGCTCGACTTCGTACGGCCCAAGGATTTCCACGCGCATCGAATTGCTCCTTGCAGGCGGCCGTGCCGCCGGGTGCGTCATGCGTTCGCTTGTGCTTCCAGTTCCGTGACGCGCTTGCGCAGCGCCCGCTCTTCCTGGAAGCGGCTGGTTTCGTCACGGATCACCGCGACGATGCCGGTCAGTTCGTGCGCCGGCGAGTACAGCAATGCCACCGTAAAAGCGATGGAAAGCGAACGGCCCTGGCTGTCGATTGCCGGGACACGCAAGACGTCGTTGCCATACCGCGTCTGTCCGCTTGCCATGGTCTTTTGATAACCGTCCCAATGACGGCCGCGCAGCCGCTCGGGAATGATCAGATCCAGCGACTTTCCGAGCGCTTCAGCCTCGGTGAAACCGAACATCCGCTCTGCGGCCGGATTCCATAAAGTGATTGCACCACTCGCATCGGAGATGACGATGGCGTCGCCGATCGCCGACACCAGTTGCGCGTAATCGATGCCTGTTTCCATCGCACGCCTCGAATTCGAAGACCCCATTTTCAGACAACGAACAGCGCCCGCGATGGGCGCTGTTTCGCTGTTTCCCAACTTCTGTGTTCGTCAGTCGCGTCGCATCGACACGGCTTCAGATCACCTTCATTTCCTTCATGTGGAAAATCTGTTCGCGGCTATAGCCGAGATCCGCGAGCACTTCTTCCGAGTGTTCGCCCAACAGCGGCGAGCCCGTGATTTCCGGCGTCAGATCGGAGAACTTGATCGGGCTGCCGACCGTCAGGTACTTGCCGCGTGCCTTGTGATCGACCTCCGTAATCGTGCCGCTTGCACGCAGCGACGGATCGGCGGCGAGTTCTTTCATCGACAGAACCGGCGAGCACGGAATATCGAACTTGCGCAGAATATCGACCGCTTCGAACTTGGTCTTGTCGGCGAGCCATGCTTCGATCGTGCCGAAGATTTCGAAGATATGCGGTTGACGTGCTTCGGCGGTCTTGTACGCCGGATCCTCGATCCATTCCGGCTTGCCGAGTGCATGGCAGATCGGTTCCCACGCGTGGCCTTGCACCGTGAAGTAGATGTACGCGTTGGGGTCGGTCTCCCAGCCCTTGCACTTGAGCACCCAGCCCGGTTGTCCGCCGCCGCCCGCATTGCCGCCGCGCGGCACGACATCGCTGAAAGTGCCGTGCGGATACTGCGGATACTCTTCCAGATAACCGACGCGGTCGAGACGTTGCTGGTCGCGCAGTTTCACGCGGCACAGATTCAGCACGCTGTCCTGCATCGACACCGCGACCTTCTGGCCCTTGCCGGTTTTATCGCGGCCGATCAGCGCCGTCAGAATGCCGATCGCGAGGTGCATGCCGGTGTTGCTGTCGCCGAGTGCAGCGGACGCACACCGTCGGCGGACCGTCCCAGAAACCCGTCGTCGATGCGGCGCCGCCCGCGCATTGCGCGACGTTTTCATAGACTTTCAGGTCGTCGTAGTGGTGGCCGTCACTGAAGCCCTTGACCGACGCAACGATCATTTTCGGGTTCAGTTCGTTGATGTATTCCCACGAAAAACCCATCCGGTCGAGCGCGCCGGGGCCGAAGTTTTCGACCAGCACATCCGATTCGCGGATCAGCTTTTCGAGCACTTCCTTACCTTCCTGCTTCTTCGTATCGAGCGTCAGCGAACGCTTGTTGCTGTTGAGCATCGTGAAGTACAACGCATCGACGCCGGGGATATCGCGCAGTTGGCTACGCGTCACGTCGCCCGAACCGGGACGTTCGACCTTGATCACATCCGCGCCGAACCATGCGAGCAGTTGCGTACATGCCGGACCGGCCTGAACGTGCGTGAAGTCGATAATCTTGATGCCATCGAGGGGTTTGGTCACTTTGATCTCTCCTGTGGTCTGCAATAGGGTTCGCCGTTATTTCTTCATGGCCGCGCTTTGCGGATTGAGATTCGTCAGACGGCCGCTTTCGGTACCGGCGGCTTCGTCGATCACTGCATTGATCAAGGTGGGCTTGCCCGATGCGATCGCTTCGAGCAGCGCGGCCGTCAGCTCTTCCGGCGTGGTCGCGTGGAAGCCGACGCCGCCGAATGCTTCGATCATCTTGTCGTAACGCGCGTTCTTTACGAACACGGTCGGCGCAACGTCCTTGCCGCCCGTCGGGTTCACGTCGGTGCCGCGATACACGCCGTTGTTGTTGAACACGATCGTGCAGACCGGCAGGTCGTAACGGCAGATGGTTTCGAGTTCCATGCCGCTGAAACCGAATGCGCTGTCGCCTTCGATCGCGACGACGGGTTTGCCGCTCGTCACTGCCGCGCCGATCGCGAAGCCCATGCCGATGCCCATGATTCCCCACGTGCCCGAATCGAAACGCTTGCGCGGCTCGTACATGTCGATGATGCTGCGCGCGTAATCCAGCGTGTTCGCGCCTTCGTTGACGACGTTGATATCCGGCCGCGTCTTCAGCACATCGCGGATCGCGCGCAACGCGCTGTGGAAATTCATCGGCGACGGATTCTTTTCGAGCGTCGCGGCCATCTTCGCGAGGTTCTTGCTCTTGCGCTCGGTGATCGCGCCCGTCCATTCGACGCTCGGCTTCGTGAAGCCTTCGTCGATCGCGGCGACCAGTGCGGTCACGCACGAGCCGATGTCACCGACCACCGGCGCGGCAATCGCGACGTTGCTATCGATCTCCGTCGGCGAAATATCGATCTGCACGAACTGCTTCGGTGCGCCCCACGTCTTGCCCTTGCCGTGCGACAGCAGCCAGTTCAGCCGCGCGCCGACCAGCACGACCACATCGGCTTCGGCGAGCACGAACGAACGCGCCGCCGATGCGGACTGCGGATGCGTGTCCGGCAACAGGCCCTTGGCCATCGACATCGGCAGATACGGAATGCCCGATTTCTCGACGAACGCGCGAATCTCCGCATCGGCCTGTGCGTAAGCGGCGCCCTTGCCGAGCAGGATCAGCGGACGCTTCGCACCCTTCAGCAGGTCGATCGCGCGCTTCACCGAAGCCGGCGACGGCAACTGACGCGGTGCGGCATCCACGACCTTGATCAGCGACTGCTGCGCCATCACCGCGTCGATGGTTTGCGCCAGCAGCTTGGCCGGCAGATCCAGATACACGCCGCCCGGACGGCCCGACACGGCAGCCCGGATAGCGCGCGCCACGCCGACGCCGATGTCCTCGGCATGCAGCACGCGATACGCAGCCTTCGCATACGGCTTGGCCGCGTTCAGCTGATCCATTTCTTCGTAATCGCCTTGCTGCAAATCGACGATCTCGCGTTCGCTCGATCCGCTGATCAGGATCATCGGAAAGCAGTTCGTGGTTGCATTGGCGAGCGCGGTCAGTCCGTTCAGGAAGCCCGGCGCAGACACCGTCAGGCAGATGCCCGGTTTCTGCGTCATATAACCGGCGATGGCCGCCGCGTTGCCCGCGTGCTGCTCGTGCCGAAAGCCGATGAAGCGCATACCTTCGGCTTGCGCGAGGCGCGCGAGATCCGTGATGGGAATCCCGACAAGCCCGAAAATCGTATCGATATCGTTGAGCTTCAGCGCATCGATGACGAGGTGAAATCCGTCGGTCGTACGCTGCGTCTCTTCTGCAGGGGCGGTCTGCTGTTCGATGATCCCAACTACTTCTGCCATGACGTCTCCTCCGTGGCGGGTGTTTGTTGTCTCGTGATATACAATATTCCACACACAATATTAGTCAAGAGACCTTCGATTCGATTTCTTTGGGCTGCTGCGATGCGATTTCACGCAAACGCCCATGGGTCGGGCCTGACGACGACGTGCCTCTTGCGATGCACCAAAGCGTGCTTAGGGATAGTCCTAAGCGAGCCGGCCGCCCGAAACGCGATCCGGCGTTCGCGCGATGCGACGTATACGAGGGCGCGACTTACTCGCGCGCAGAACGCACGAAAGCCGCGACGTCGGATGAAGTCGCGGCGCATGTCGTGCATGTGATGGTCGAAGCGGCGGGGGTGCGTTGAACGGCTGGCGTGCGGCTAGTCGAGGAAGTCGCAATGCGCCTCGACGTATTGCGCGAGTTCGACCGAATGCTGACGCACCAGGATCTCGACACGTTCGGTGTCGCGACTTTCCAGTGCTTCGATGATGCGCATATGGTCGACGATCGAGCGTGATGCGCGGTCGCTTTCGGCGATCGTCATTCGACGGATCGCGCGCACGTGCATGAAGATGTTCTTGAGCGTATCGACGATGATCTGCGACTTCGATAACTCCACCAGTGCCTGATGGAAGGCGATATTCGCGTCCGAGTACTCTTCGATATGTTCGTTGGGTGTGGCGTCGCCGAAGTGATCGAACATCCTTCGCAACGCGGCGATGTCCTCGTTCGATGCACGCATCGTCGCGAGTCGTGCGGCCGTACTTTCGAGCGCGGCCCACATGTAGATCATCTCGACGATTTCTTTCTTGGTCTTGCGCAGGATGTACACGCCGCGTCGCGGCACCGAGCGCAAAAAGCCTTCCTGTTCGAGCAAGGTCATCGCCTCGCGAACCGGCGTGCGACTCACGCCGAGCGCCTCGGTCAACTCCTTCTCGTCGAGGCGCACTTCCTCGCGCGAACGGTAAATGTCAGTGGCGGCAATTGCCTGCTTCAGCTTCGCATACGCCTGATCCCGCAACGACGCCGACGCGCTGATCGGCGCCAGCGTCAATGTCAGCGCGACCGGATGCGCATCCTCTCGAGCGTCTGTGGACATGAAATGTGTCTCCGTCATTGTTGTCGTACATGAGCGTCTGTTCGCTGTGTTTTATTTTCAATACTGTATATCACATACCTATTGACGTCTAAGCGACTTTTCCGCGACGATGCGTCAAGGCGCACGAGCGAACCCGACGGAGTCGGTGTGCCTGAAAATGCATAAGCAATAGCGAATGATTTTGCGAAAAATATTTAACTGTTAGTTATCGTCGCGGGCTTCTACTCTGCTTCTTACGCAACCGACAACGGAGACAGCCATGAACGCCCTCGATGCACACCAAACGGAAGATCACCGCGCCGTTCAGGCGCAGCTTTGCGCGTACAACACGGCGTTCGCCGAGTTGGGACTGCGGTTTCGATGGGACACACATACGTTGCTGTCGCTCGCGACGATCGACGGCGAGCACGCGCGGATCGTGGCGTACATCGAGACGCATCATCCGCATCTGTTGAACGCATACAGCGCCGAATTTCTCGGCGACGCGATTCTCGCGAAGAAGAGCGCGCGCGTGCCGGAGATGGTGCCGACCCGCAACCAGGCCGGCGCCGGAGCGCGTGAACCGGCGGCGTCGCGCGGCTTTTCGCTCGGTGGTTATTGGGGCGACGAGGGCGGCGTGCCGGGGCTGGCCGGCGCTTGAATCACGGTTGCTTCACGCTTGGTTCACCCTTGGTTCACGCTCGAACCATCTCACCTGATCCTGCCGTGACTCACCCGCGCGCCGCGCGCGGGCGTCGCCGTCGCGACTAAACGCCGCGCAATCCCGACCTGCATCCGGGCGTCGACACGGGCCACCCGCCCGTCTCGACGCCCTTTTCTATTGGACCGTTGCGTCGCATCACCGTCCTGCCGCACTTCTCGCTAAACTACGCGCTTGTTTTCGTCCGGTCGCCGCGATGGCCGCTCCTTGCCGTCGCATTCGCACCGTCGACCCTCAACGTCAGGATTCAGCAATGAAGCAACTCGCAGTAGCCGCGGCGCTCGCCGTGATCCTCGCGCAACCGGCCGCGCCGGCGTTCGCGCAGACCATCAGCAACCAGTGCTTCGCGATGGGCGATATGGCCGGTCAGGTCGTCTCCTGGCGCAAACACAAGAAGACCAAGGCGCAAGCGCAAGCGCAGGCCGCCAAGTACTACGGCGACGACGCCGACCGTCAGGCCATGGGCGAGATCATCGAGAAGATCTACAGCCCGGACGGCGCGCATATGACGCCGGATCAGGCCAGCATGTTCTTTACCGACGAGTGCGCGCGTCGTCAGCCGAAACCGGCGGCCAACGGTCAATAACCGGCAACCGCGCAACGGGTAACGGCATGTGGCGCGCAGCCACGTCAACGTAAAACGGCGGCCCGAGGGCCGCCGTTTTACGTTCAGATTCAGGTTCAGGTTCATGCACACGCCGCCGACCGGCGGCGCGGTTCGAGGTCGAGCGGGACGCGTTACTCCGCCGTGCCTTCCGACAACGGCCGCAATGCCGACGCACTGCTGGTCGCGAGCGTGCCGGTTGCGCTGCCAGTTTCGTTGCTGGCCGCGATCCAGCGTGCCCGCATCGGTGCCAGCACGAACTTCGCCGACACACCCGCCGTGATCGTCACGACCGCCGCGACGATAAACACCAGGTTCCAGCCGCCGCTCGCCGACAACACCGATGCGATCGGCACCAGCAACGCGGCCGTTCCCTTCGCCGTGTACAACGTGCCGGCGTTGGCCGCCGCATATTTGCTGCCGAAGGTGTCCGCGCAGATCGCCGGGAAGATCGAGAAAATCTCGCCCCAGAACAGGAAGATCAGCGCCGCGAAGGTCATGAACGCGTACGGGTTCGTGCCGTATTCCATCAGCCCGAGCAAGGCCAGGCCTTCACCGATAAAGATCACGAACATCGTGTTTTCACGGCCGAGCTTGTCGGAGATAAAGCCGCACAGCGGACGCGTGAAGCCGTTGCAGATGTTGTCGATCGACAGCGTCATCGTCAGCAGCGGCAAGGTCATGCCGAGGAACGACATCGGCAGACGGGCGAGGCCCCAGTCTTTCGCGATCGGGCCGATTTGCGCGGTCGCCATCAGGCCGCCCGCCGCCACCGCAACGAACGACAGGTAGATCACCCAGAATACCGGCGCCTTGATCATCTGACCGGGCGTGTAATCCACTTTCGACACCGCGAACTTTTTCTTCGCGCCCATGCCGGGACGCGGCGCGGGTTTGTACAGCAGCAACGCCAGCACGAAGATGCTGACGCCTTGCAGGATGCCGAAGAACTGGAACGTATGTTCGTAGCCAGTACGCGTAATCATGTTTGCGATTGGAATCACCGTGACGGCCGCGCCCGCACCGAAGCCGGCCGCTGTCAGACCGGCCGCGAGACCGCGACGGTCCGGAAACCATTTCAGCGCATTGCCGACGCAGGTGCCGTACACGCCGCCCGCACCGATCCCGGCAATCACCGAGGCCGCGTACAGTTCGGTCAAAGTCGTTGCGTGCGAGAACATCACCCACGCGAGACCCGCGCAAACGGCACCGACCGCCACCACCGGACGCGGACCGAAACGGTCCACCAGCCAACCTTCGATCGGCACGAGCCAGGTTTCAGTCAGGATGAAAATGGAGAATGCCAGTTGGATCGATGCTTCGCCCCAATGATGCCTGGCATTCATCGGCGTGACGAACAGCGTCCACGCGTACTGGAGATTCGCGACCAGCGCCATACACAACATGCCGAGCACGAGTTGACACCAGCGGTTCGCCAGAAAGGCGCCCACCGGCGATTGCCTTGTCGATACGTTCATGAGCTACGTCTCCGTTATTTAATAATGTGTCGGGCGGCCTGAGCGTCAATCCACTCTAAACTCAAAGTGCTTTTGCGCGGCTACGACGCGTAAACCCGGGGGCCACGCGTTCGCCTCTTTCTACGGAACCATCGTAAGGTCATCGCGACGCGACGAATAATTAAACTTCGTAAGCGCGTGCATTCAGCATCGTTTATGGATCGACGGGATTTGCGCGCGCGATGCGTCGCGCATCGCGGCAAGCGCCTGCTAGTAAGGAAAGGAAACGCGGGTTCACGAAACGCGACCCGAACGGATCGCGTCGACGGCTCAAGTCGCTACGGGTAAACGTCGTTAATGCAAGTGCCTGAAATGCACTTACGCTGCCGCGCGACGACGCTCGGTGTTCGACGCTGCGCGTTCGAGATTGCCCAGCAGCCTGGTCACGCGATTGCGTTGCGACGCGACCAGATCGTGCGTACCGGCGAGTTC
Source organism: Paraburkholderia sp. (assembly GCF_028283785.1). Lineage (GTDB taxonomy): Bacteria > Pseudomonadota > Gammaproteobacteria > Burkholderiales > Burkholderiaceae > Paraburkholderia. The sequence goes on from NZ_JAPWKB010000015.1 coordinate 121,595, forward strand.
GCGCACACGCTTTTCCCAGTATGTGCGATCGAGCCGGCTAAGATCGCCTTCCATATTCGCGCGCAGCACGTATTGCAGCATGTTTTCAAGGTGATCGAGCTGGCGGTCAACCAGACTCGACGGCAACAGCCCCCCGGCTTTGGTGGTCGTTTGCTTATTGGTATTCATGTGATCCTGATTCCGCACGTCGTGCGTTTTGACGCTCGCTTCGATGCAAGCTTTGATGCGAGCCTCGGCCCTCGCCTGGAAGCCGCTCAAAGTCGGCCTTCTCTGCAAAGAACGATAACCTGGAAATTTTGGTAGGCTTGACCGTCCATCTCAGTTTCGGCCACACCGACGCCCATCGCTGCACATTTCGCTGAAAGCAAACGGCACGCTCGACAGCCGCACCGATGACTGCGTCGCCCGATCCTTCGATCCTCCGCCTCCCCGCTTCTCCGCCAATGACCGAGCCGCCGACCCGGCATCCGCCACCGCCCATCGACGCGACCCGCTTCAGCACTGCCCGCCTGCCAGCGCGTGAGCAGGCGCTTGCGTGGCGGGAGCGGGTCGGTCACGTGATCGACATGCCGCCGTCGAACGCGCTGCTGGAGAACGGCTTTGCCGGGCGGATCGACCGGTATTCGGTCGACGGCCTGACCTTCACCGACGCCCAGACCGATGCGCACGTGCTGGAGCGTTCAGTGGCGCGGGTCTCGACCGACGCGCGCCGCGACTTCGCGTTTCATCTCTATCTGGAAGGCACGCTCGGCGCCGTCACCGGCATGCAGCGCAAACGCAGCGAAGCCGATGCGACGGAGCGCGGCATCATCGCGATCGATCTCGGGCAACCGTTCCGGATCGAGCGGACGATGTGCCGCGTACTGACGATCTTCGTCCCGCGCGCGATCGTCGATCACGCGATACCGGACGGTGGAGAATCGATTCATGGCCGGATCCTGCCGCATCGCACGGCGCACACCGCGCTGATCTTCGACCATATTGCGGCGATCGCCCGCGAGATTCCGACGCTCGACGCGCATCGCGGCGCGGACATGCTGGTGGTTGCGCAACAGTTGCTGATCGACGCGTTTCGCGCGGAGTCGCGATTGCGCGGCAAGGGCCGCGCGGCGGTGCAAGCCGCGGTGATGGGACGGGTCCGCCGGTATATCGACGCGAATCTGCATCAAGCCAATCTGACGCCCGCGAGTGTCGTCGATGCGTTGCAGTTGAAACGCGCAACCATCTACCGATGGTTCGAGCACGAAGGCGGCCTCGGTGCGTATATCCGCCACCGTCGTCTGCGCGAAGCGGCCGACGAACTGGTGCGTTTCCCGCACCTTCAGGTCACTGAAATCGCTTACGGGCTCGGTTTTAGCAGCGCATCGGACTTCACGCGCGCGTTTCGCCGCGCGTTCGACATGAGTCCGCTCGATCTGAGAATACGCGCGCTGGCGTTGCAAAACGGCCAGCAAAACAGTCTGGCGTGACGGCGGCATGCAGCCGCCGCCTCAACGTACACACGCCGTCAGCCGCTCGCGCCGACGCCGAATTCGCCGGCGTCGCCCGGCGTATCGTGGGGATCGGCGTCCATCGCCCGAACCAGATCGCGCAGAAACTCACGCGTGATGCGGTCGAACGCGGGCGTTCCCGGCTCGCAGTCTTGCGGATTGAGTTTGCCCTGCGCGCGCCGGATCGTGGACACAGTGGCTTCGAGCGCGCGGGCCTGGTCCCAGATCGGATGTTCGGGTGGCTGGGTGTAATCGTCTTCCATGCCGGATTGACGGCACTCAGGCCGGGAAGCTTGAGCCATTTCTTCGACTAAACCCTCTATTTCCGGCGCCCGCTAGCGCAGGTTATAGCGCGCCTGAAGCGCTCCGATGACGTCGGCTGCCGCGCGCATCGCCGCGTTTTCGACGTCGGCGTCCCTGCGATCGCGGTGGATATAGTGGATATCCCAATTGCAGCCCGCTTCGTCGTCCTCGTGTTCATGAAGGCCGGTGGGAATCCATCCGGCGGTTTCCGGCCTCGCATCGAGTGCCTGAACGACGATGGCCAGCAGTTCCCGCTCCGTCTTGAGCTCGCGCGACATGGCTGTCTCCTGTGGATGCTGCGTGGTCGCAGCGTCTGTCCCGTGACTTGCAAGGACTTTGGAGAGCACTGTACACCTTGCCGCGCGTCCGGTTCAGGGACGGAAAGCGACGCAATCGATTTCGACCAGCGCATCGCGCGCGAGGCCGGTCACGCCGATACAGGTGCGCGCCGGCAATTTTCCAGGCGGGAAATACGCGGCGTAGACGGCGTTCATGGTCGGATAGTCGCGCTTGAAATCGGTCAGGTAGATCCGCACCGACAGCACGTTGTCGAGTCCGAGGCCGGTGCCTTTGAGCACCAGGATCAGGTTGTCCATCACGCGCTTCGTCTGGGCGGCGACGCCTTCGGGAAGCGGCGCGGAATCGTCTTCGGGCAAAGTCGGCATCTGGCCGGTCAGGAACACCCAGTTGCCGTGCTCGGTGGCATGCGAGAACGGCGCGACCGGTGTCGGTGCGCCTTCGACCATCCAGAACTTCGTCTGCGAATCCATCTGCCGTCACTCCATTGAAAAATGCAATACGGTTACGAAAAGGCCGCGATGCGCGCTGCCGTCGATCCGGTATTGTGCATCGCCAATTTTCGACGCCCGGCTGACACCGGCCCGCCGTCGCGGTGCCCGGGCTGATTGACCAATCACCCGACGAAACCGCGCCGAACCCTCCGCCAACCCTGCTTTTTCGGCAAAGGAGGCGTCGGAATCTATCACTTGTTCACGCGATTTTGGATTTCTACGATCGGTTCGAACCGTAGGGCGCACGCTGCATGTCCCGCCCTACTCGCGCGGCACACCGCGTCAGGGTTGCCGGATTCCGGCAGCCGCTCATCGATGCTCTCACCGGATCTGGACAATGATTGCTGGCACTGAACCCCGCACCAAACGGACACTGGTTTTTATCCTTCTGTACATCGGCTACTGCATTTCGTACATCGACCGTTCCGCCGTGTCGCTGTCGCTGACGCATATCGGCCACGACTTCCATCTGAATCCGGCCCAGCTCGGCGTGATCCTGAGCGCGTTTTATCTGAGCTATTCGATCATGCAGATTCCCGGCGGCTGGCTCGCCGACCGGTTCGGCAGCAAGATCGTCGTGGTGGTGTCGATCGCCTTCTGGTCGGTGTTCACCGTGCTGACCGGTTTCGCGTGGTCGCTCGCATCGATGATCGCGATCCGCTTTATCTTCGGTCTCGGTGAAGGCGGTTATCCGGCCTCGGCGGTCAAGGGCGTGGTCGAAGCGTATCCGCGCGCCGAACGCCCCAAGATGTCGTCGCTGCTGATCTCGTCGAACTACGTGGGCAGCTTTATCGCACCGCTGATCATCGCGCCGCTGATTCTGTTCCTCGGCTGGCGTCATGCGTTTATCGCGATCGGTGCAGCCGGCGTCGTGTTCGCTCTGGTCTATCTGGTGTTCGTGAAGGCGCCCCGCCCGTCGCGCGACGAAGCCGCCGCACAAGCCGCGCTCAATAGCGGCAAAGCTGGCAAAGGCGGCACCCGTGATCTGCTGAAAATGCCGCTGATGTGGAAAGTGCTGACCGTGTGGTTCGGTCTGAGCATCGTCAACAAGGGACTCGACGCGTGGATGCCGGCGTACCTGCTGACCGCGCGTCATCTCGATCTGAAATCGGTCGGGCTGCTGACGCCGCTGCCGTTTATCACCGCGAGCATCGCGACGGCGATCGGCGGCTGGGTGATGACGCGCTTCTTCGACGGCCGCGAGAAGTATCTGATGATGGGTTGCTGTGCGATTACCGGCGTGTTCCTGTATCTGATGTACACCGCGCACACGGTAGCCGGCGTGATCGCGTTTCAGTCGATCGTCTACTTCTTCAAATCGTTCGTGTTCGCCGCCGCATTCGCGCTGCCCACCAAGATCTTGCCGCAGCGGCTGGTGGGAACGGGTATCGGCATGGTGAATTTCGGTGGACAGGTGGCCGGTTTCGTCGCGCCGCTGATGATCGGTCTGCTGGTCTCGCACTACGACAGCTACGACTCCGCGTTTATCTTCCTGATCGCTTCCACCGCGATGGCCACGCTGGTCAGCCTGACGATCAACGCGTCCCGAATCCGCGACGTGCAACTCGCGAACGAAGCGGAAGCCTGAGCCACGCACCGGCCCGGAGTCTCCGGGCTATGATTGGGCGGTCCATCACTTGTCGTCCGTCCGCCCAATGAATCCGCGCATTCTGCAAGAAGCCGCCGTCCGCTATTTTCTCGAAGTCGTCAACACCGGCTCGATCAGCGATGCGGCGGCCAAACTGCACGTCGTGCCGTCGGCGGTCAGCCGGCAGATCAGCCGCCTCGAAAGCGAACTGAACGCCACACTGTTCGAGCGTCAGTCGCGCGGCATGGTGCCGAGCCGCGCCGGTGAACTGCTCGCGGCGTATGCGCGGCGCTCGCTGCTCGACGCCGAACACGTCAGCACCGAGCTCGACGCGTTGCGCGCCGATGCGGAAATGACCATCCGTATCGCCTGCACCGAAGGTTTCGCCGCCGAATTCCTGCCGCACGCGATGACGCAGTTTCGCCGCGCGCATCCGTCGGCGCGCTTCAATCTGGCGGTGGCGACGGCGTCGGCGGTGACGCGCCAGGTGCGCGAAGCCGAAGTCGATCTCGGCTTCACGTTCAGTCTCGGCCCGGTCCGCGATATTCACGTCAACTATGCGCAGCCCGCGCCGGTGCTGGCCGTCGTCGCACCGACCCATCCGCTTGCACAGCGCAGCGAAGTATCGTTGCGTGAACTGTTCGACCATCCGCTTGCACTGCCCGGCCCGAACTCGACGCTGCGCCAGTTGCTCGATATCTATTGCAGCCGCGAAGGCATCCGCTACAAAAGCGTGCTCGATAGCGAAACCCTCGAAACGCTGCTCAATTTTTCGCTGTCCGGCGATGCGATCACGTTCAGCGGCGAGCTGTTTTTGCGCAGCCGCCTCGCGCGCGGTCAACTGGTCGCGCTGCCCGTTCCCGAACTGCATGTCAGCGACCGCAACATCGAAGTGCAGACACTCGCGCGACGCGAATTGCCGCCGCTGCTGCAAGCGTTTATTGCGAGCGTCAGCGCGTTGCTGCCTTCGCGCGATACGCAGTAGCGGTGTCTCACGGCGCGGTGCAAGGCCTCGTCCTACGGTCGTCGCGCGGTCGTTGTCCAAAAGTAAAAAGCCCCTTCGATATTCGTCAATAGCCGGGTCCGCGCGACTCGGCTACATTCATTTGCATCGTCGTTCAACGCAGCAAAAGGTAAGCGAACCGTGTCCGATACAAACGAGTTGGTGAGTCAAAGCGCAGTCGAATTGAAGAAGCGTCTCGAAACCCGTGAGATTTCGCCCGTCGAACTGCTCGACGCGTGCATCGAACGGATCGAAGCATTGAACCCGAAGATCAACGCATTCTGTGCGACCAGTTTCGAGCGCGCGCGCATCGAGGCGCGTCAGGCCGAACGCGATTTCGCGAGCGGAGAACGCAAGGGTCTGTTGCACGGCCTGCCGATCGGCATCAAGGATCTCGAAGAAACCGAAGGCGTGTTGACCACCTACGGCTCGCCGCTGTTCCGCTCGAACGTGCCGACCGAAGACAACACGCTGGTTCGCCGTTTGCGCGACGCGGGCGCGATCGTCGTCGGCAAGACCAACGTGCCGGAGATGGGCGCGGGCGCGAACAGCTTCAACCCGGTGTGGGGCGCGACCGGCAACCCGTTCAATCCGGAGCTGAATGCGGGCGGTTCGTCGGGCGGATCGGCCGCCGCGCTGGCCGTCGATATGGTACCGCTGTGCAGCGGTTCCGACACCGGCGGATCGTTGCGGATTCCCGCCGCGAAGTGCGGCGTGGTCGGTTTGCGCACTTCGCCCGGACTCGTGCCGAGCGAGCGCAAGCAGCTTGGCTGGACGCCGCTCGCGGTGGTCGGTCCGATGGGCCGCGACGTCGCCGATACATGGCTGCAACTGGCCGCGACGGCAGGCGCGTCGGGCACCGATCCGCTCAGCTATCCGTTCGAGATGCACGCGTCGATCGATCAGGAACGGCCGGTCGATCTGTCGCGCCTGCGCGTCGGTTACACCGAAGATTTCGGCGTCTGCGACGTGGACGACGAGATTCGCGCGGTGTTTCGCAGCAAGATCGACGCGTTGCGCGGATCGTTCGCGGTCTGCGAGCCGATCGATATGCAGATGCACGATGCGCACGGCTGTTTCGACGTGCTGCGCGCCGAAGCCTTCGTGATGAGCCTGCAAAAAGCCTATGAAAACGATCCGGATTCACTCGGACCGAATCCGCGCGCGAACTACGAAATGGGCGCGAGCATGTTGCTGAAGGATTGCGTGCGCGCGCACAACCAGCAGACGCGCATTTTCCGCGACTTCCAGAAACTGTTCGACCGTTACGACGTGATCCTGTCGCCGACAACGCCGGTGTCGCCGTTTCCGTGGTCGCAGCCGTATCTGAAATCGGTCAATGGCGTAGCGCTCGAAAACTACTACCGCTGGCTGTCGCTGACTTACGTGGTGACGCTCGCGACCAATCCGGCGCTGTCGCTGCCGGTCGGCACCGATCATCGCGGGATGCCGTTCGGCCTTCAGATGATCGGCCGCTTCCGCGGCGATCTGGAATTGCTGCTCGCGGCGCATGCAGTCGAAGCCGTGTGCGATGCGTCGCCGGCATTGCGCCGTCCGAAGCCCGATCTCGCCGCGCTGTCGACAACCCGCGTCGATCTCCGCGCGATCGTCACGCATCCGCCGGTGCTCGATGCGTCCGCGGTCCCGCTGGCCGACCGGCCCGCCGTTTGAATTGACGTATGATCTGACGCTCGAATCCCTGCGTGAATCTGATCTCATCCAACCCGAATCTGCAACTGGACACTCGCATCGTGACTGACAGTATTTACGGCAAGCCGCTCGCCGCGTGGCTGTCCGAATTTCCGTTGATCGAACCGTTGATGCAACAACGGCCGCTCGCGTGGTTCAACCCGGCCGTCGTGCCGTTTTCCGACGCACTGGCCGATATTTCGCTCGACGCCGCCGACGTGCGCGACGCCAGCGATCGTCTGACGCGCTTCGCGCCGTTTATCGCCGGGGCTTTTCCGGACGTCGCGGCGGCAGGCGGCATCATCGAATCGCCTCTGACGCCGGTGCCCGCCTTCGCCGATGCCGTGCGCGCCCGTTACGGGATCGCCGAACCGGTGAACATGCTGCTGAAAAAAGACAGCCATCTGCCGATTTCCGGGTCGATCAAGGCGCGCGGCGGCATCTATGAGGTGCTGTTCCATGCGGAAAAACTCGCGCTCGCGCACGGCCTGCTGACGCGCGACGACGACTATCGCGTGCTTGCTGGTGACGCGTGCCAGGCGCTGTTTCGCGCGCACCGGATCGCGGTCGGATCGACCGGAAATCTCGGCATGTCGATCGGCATTGCCGCCGCCACGCTCGGCTTCGACACGACCGTGCATATGTCCGCGGATGCACGTCAGTGGAAGAAAGACCGCTTGCGCGCGCACGGCGTCAACGTGATCGAATACGCGGGCGATTACGGCGAAGCGGTCGAAAACGGCCGTCGGCAGGCGGCGAACGATCCATCCTGTCATTTCATCGACGACGAAAATTCGACCACGCTGTTTCTCGGCTATTCGGTTGCGGGCGAACGGCTCAAGCGCCAGCTCGAAGCGGCCGGCACACGTGTCGATGCCGACCACCCGTTGTTCGTCTACTTGCCGTGCGGCGTGGGCGGTGGACCCGGCGGCGTCGCGTTCGGGCTGAAGCTCGCATTCGGCGACGCTGTCCACTGTATTTTCGCGGAACCGACGCATTCGCCGTGCATGCTGATGGGCGTCTACACCGGCCTGCCACGACGCGCTCGCGGTACAGGATTTCGGCATCGACAACGTCACCGCTGCCGACGGTCTCGCAGTCGGCCGGCCGTCGGGCTTCGTCGGGCGGTCGATGCAGCGGATGATCGACGGCTATTTCACCGTCGACGACACCGAACTGTTCGCGTTGCTCGCACTGATGGCGGACACCGAAGACGTGCGGCTCGAACCGTCGGCGCTTGCGGGCGCATCGGGATTCGCGCGCGTGCTCGGCAACGTCGACGGTTATCGCGAGCGGATCGGTCTCGATGCCGCACGCGCCGCCGCCGCGACGCATATCGTCTGGGCGACGGGCGGCGGCATGGTGCCGCGCGAAGAGATGGACAAATACGTCGCAGCGGGGCAACGCGCGCTCGCTGCCTGAGCGATCAGCCGGGATCGCACCGCATCGGATCGCCGCATTCCGCATCGACGGAGAAGCCACACGCGCGTATCGCCTGCGCTTGGCAAGCCTTTGAAACGTCTGATAAAGTAGCAAAACGCGTGGCAGCTCTGCCACGCGTGTTTTCCCTTCACTTCACACTTCACTGGGAGGCGTCATATGTTTTCGATGTGCATCGCTTTCCCAAACGTGAGTTCTCGACGAGTCTGATCCGCAGTTCGGCATCCTCGTCGCCTCCGCGCTGACACACTTTCGTCGCGCCGCTTTCTGACAGTCCGTTTTATCCGTTCGCCGGTTTTTTCGTGCGCGAGCGACGACTGTCGTTTTCATGTTCTACCGACCGGATCGCGCCGCGCGCATCCCGTTACAGGCAATCGAAAATGGCTAATAAAAAATTCAACCTGGGTGGCCAGGCGTTTAAAAACGTTCTCGGATTCACGTTCGGGCATTGGGGCAAGCAGCCCGGCCGGATCGTCGCCATCATCGCGCTCGCGCTGATGTCGGCGGCGGCCGATGTGCTGACGCCGATGTTCGCCGGTCGCCTCGTCGATGCGCTGGCAGCGGGCGCCGGCGGCAAGGATCTCGCGTGGCACGCGGCGATCACCGCGTTCAGCGTGCTGATCGCGCTCGGCGTGACGGGCACGCTGTGCCGTCAGTTTGCGTTTCGCAACATTATCGTGCTGACGTTGCGGATGATGAGCGCCATCGCCGCCGACGCATTCCATCGCGTCCAGCGCTTCTCCACCGACTGGCACGGCAACAGCTTCGCCGGGTCCACGGTGCGCAAGATCACGCGCGGCATGTGGGCGCTCGACCTGCTCAACGACACCTTGCTGATCGCGCTGTTGCCGTCGCTGGTGATGCTGGCCGGTGCGACCGTGCTGGTCGGCGCGCATTGGGCGGTGATGGGCGCGGTGGTCGGGATCGGCTCGCTGCTGTATATCGCGGTGACGGTGGCGTTGTCGCTCGGCTATGTCGCGCCGGCCGCGCGGCTCGGCAATGCGTGGGACACGCGCATGGGCGGCGCGCTCGCGGATGCCGTCAGTTGCAACGCGGTGGTCAAGTCGTTTGGTGCGGAGACGCGTGAAGAGGCGCGCCTGTCGCGCGTGATCGGCAAATGGAGCGACCGCACGCGCCGCACGTGGCAACGCGGCACGACCAACGGCGGCGTGCAGGGCGGCATGCTGGTGTTGATGCAGGCAGCGATCATCGGCGCTGCGCTGCTGTTGTGGCGCGACGATCTCGCCAGCGTCGGCGACATCACGTTTTTGCTGACGATGTTCTTCATGTTGCAAGGCTATCTGCGCGAAGTGGGCATGCATGTGCGCAATCTGCAACGCTCGGTGAACGATATGGAAGAACTGGTTTCGCTCGACGCGCAATCGCTCGGTATCGAAGACCGTCCGGATGCGAAGCCGATCGCGATCAGGCAAGGCGAAATCCGTTTCGAGCACGTCGATTTTCGTTACGAAGGTCACGATGCGCTGCTCTACGACAACTTCTCGTTGCGGATCGCGCCGGGCGAGCGGATCGGGCTGGTCGGCCATTCGGGATCGGGCAAGACCACGCTGATCAAGCTGATCCAGCGCTTCTACGACGTCAGCGGCGGACGCATCACGATCGACGGCCAGAATATCGCCGACGCGCGGCAGGCGTCGTTGCGCAGCCAGATTGCAATCGTCCAGCAGGAGCCGGTGCTGTTTCACCGCAGCCTCGCGGAAAACATCGCGTATGCGAAGCCGGGCGCAAGCCGCGCGGAGATCGAACGGGCCGCGAAACTGGCGAGCGCGCACGACTTTATCGCCGCGTTGCCGCAAGGGTATGAAACGCTGGTCGGCGAACGTGGCGTGAAGCTGTCGGGCGGCGAGCGTCAGCGTGTGGCGCTGGCGCGTGCGTTCCTCGCCGATGCGCCGATCCTGATCCTCGACGAAGCGACGTCGAGTCTCGACAGCGAAAGCGAAGTGCTGATCCAGCAGGCGATGGAACGGCTGATGGAAGGCCGGACCACGCTAGTGGTCGCGCACCGGTTATCGACGGTGCGCGCGATGGACCGGCTGCTGGTGCTGGACAAGGGCCGCGTAATCGAGGAAGGCCGCCACGAGGCGCTGGTGCGACTGGAGAACGGGCTGTACCGCCGCCTGTTCGAGCGGCAGGCGCTGGGATTGATGGAAGGCCTCGTCGATGCGCACGCGCCGGCAATCGTCGAACCCGCTGATGACGAAGCGCTCGTCGCAGCGAAGTAATCGTCATCGGAAAACAGGCATGCCGGCGTCCGCGCAATGCGGGCGCCGGGTTTCCCGTATTTGCGGGGAATCCGCCGGCGAGTCACTCTCCGACGCCCGCGTTTTTCGACGCCTGGCCGCAACGAAACTGCTTTATCCTCGGTGACTTCGACCGGTTCATCGCGACAACCATGCCCGCCGCACGCCTGATTCCCCTTCTTCCGTCGTTCCCTCCTGTCTGCCTCGACACCTTGCGCACCGAACGCCTGACCCTGCGCGTCGCGACGCTCGGGCATGCAGCCGCGCTGCACGCGTATCACGTCGACAACCGCCAGCATCTGAAACCGTGGGAACCCGCGCGCACCGACCGGTTTTTCGAAGCCGACGCGATCGCCGGGCGTTTGCAATCGATGGTCGCGCAGCAGGTGAACGGCCACGCGCTGCATCTGCTGCTGTTCGAGCGGACCCGCGACGAACTGATCGGCGAATGCAACTTCACGAACATCGTTCGCGGGCCGTTCGATGCGTGTCATCTGGGCTTCTCGATATCGAAGCGCTTCGAGGGACGCGGCTTCGCGCGCGAAGGGCTGCGCACGGCCATCAACCATGTGTTCGGCGTGATGAACCTGCATCGGGTGATGGCGAATTACCGGCCGGAGAACCAGCGAAGCGCGCGCCTGCTCGAACGGCTCGGCTTCGAAAAAGAAGGCGTGGCGCGCGCGTATCTGAAGATCGACGGCGAATGGGCCGATCACGTTCTGACTTCGCGAATCAACCCGCACGTCTGAGCGCGCCCGGCACGCTCACCAAGCCCATCCTCACGACGTCTCCGAGCGCCGCTCGCTCGCCGCCACCGCTCGTTCCGGCGCGCGTGCCCGCCATGCGCCGCGCATGCGCCGCACACTGCCGCGCGCGCCGGATTGCGCGAACGTCGCCACCGCCTGAAACGCGACCGGTGCGAATACGAGACCCAGCACGGTCGCAGTGACCACGCCGCCGAACACGCCCGTGCCGATCGAGCGACGGCTTTCCGCGCCGCCGCCGCTTGCCAGCACCAGCGGCACGACGCCCAGCAGAAACGCCGCCGAGGTCATCACGATCGGCCGGAAGCGCGCGCCCGCCGCGCGAATCACCGCGCGAGTCAACGGCACGCCGCGCAGGTTCAGATCGCGGGCGAACTGCACGATCAGGATCGCGTTTTTCGCGGACAGGCCGATCACCGTGATCATCCCGACCTTGAAGTAGACGTCGTTCGGCATGCCGCGCATCAGCATCGCAGCAATCGCGCCGATCACGCCGAGCGGCACGACCATCAATACCGCCAGCGGAATCGTCCAGCTTTCGTACAACGCGGCCAGCGCCATAAACACCGCCAGCAGCGACAGACCGAGCAGCAACGGCGTCATTTGCGCGGACGCGCGCTCCTCGCGGGCCGCATCGACCCAGTCGAACGCGATACCGGGCGGCAAACTCGCCGCGAGCCGCTCCATCGCCGCCATCGCCGCGCCCGAACTGACACCGGCGGCCGCGCGGCCGTTCAGATCGAGCGACGGATAGCCGTTGTAGCGCGTCAGCGACACCGGCCCGATGGTCCAGCGGCGCGTCGCGAACGACGACAGCGGCACCATCGCGCCCGACTGGTTCGGCACCGACAACGCCAGCAGATCGGTTTCGGTCATCCGCGCCGACGCGTCGCCCGCGACCACCACGCGACGCATCCGGCCGCCCGCCGGAAAATCGTCCACGTAATACGAGCCGAAGGTGCTGCCCAGCACGTCCGCGATCCGCTCGAACGGCACGCCGAGCGCATACGCTTTGGCGCGGTCCACGTCGAGTTCGATGCGCGGCGCGTCGGGCAGATCCTCGACATGGATCGACGCCAGCGACGGATCGGCCTTCGCGCGGTCCGCGAGTTGTTCACGCGCCGCCTTCAACGCGTCGCGCCCGAGACCGCCGCGATCTTCGAGACGGAACGTAAAGCCGTCCGAATGGCCGACGCCCGGCACCGACGGCGGCAATTGCGCGTCCACGTTGCCGTCCAGAATCCGGCTGAACGACTGGTTCAGCGTATCGCGCAGGTGGATCGCATCGACCTTGCGCGCGTCCCAGTCCTTCAGCGTGACGAACTGCATCGCAACATTCTGTCCGCTGCCCTCGAAACTCCAGCCGATCACGCTCGTGACGTTCGCGACCGCCGATTGCGCGCGCAGGATCGACTCGGCCTGTTCGACGACGGCGAGCGTGCGGGATTGCGTCGCGCCGGCGGGCAACTGGATCATCACCTGCAACTGGCCCTGATCCTCGACTGGCAGGAAACCGCCAGGCATCCGCCAGTACAGCACGCCGCACGCCAGCAGCAACACCGCGTACACCGCCAGCAACGGCCCGATTCGCCGCATCGCGGCGGCGGTCATGGTGCGGTAAGCACGTGACGCGCGGTCGAAACCCCGTTCGAAACGCGTCGAAAACCGCGCCGCGATGCCGGCCACGCCGCGTCGCGCGTCGCGCTCACGGACCGACCGCGCGGGCGCGCTAAGCAGGTTCGCGCACAACGCGGGCGTCAACGACAAGGCCATAAACGACGACACCAGCATCGACGCGATCATCGCGACGGCAAACTGACGGTAAATCCCGCCGACGCCACCCGGAAAAAACGCCATCGGCACGAACACCGCCGTCAGCACCGCCGTCACACCGACGATCGCGCCGCCGATCTGCTTCATCGCCTTCACGGTGGCGTCGCGCGGCGACAGCCCGTCCTCGTCCATCACGCGGTGCACGCTTTCGACCACCACGATCGCGTCGTCGACCAGAATGCCGATCGCCAGCACGAGGCCGAACATCGTAAACACGTTGATCGACAGACCGAACGCGTACATCGCGAGAAACGCGCCCATCAGCGTGACCGGAATCACCACGGTCGGCACCAGCGCATAGCGCAGATCGCGCAGGAACAGCCACATCACGAAAAACACCAGCACGATCGCTTCGGTCAGCGTAACCAGCACTTCGCGGATCGCGACGTGAACGAAACGCGCGCTGTCGAACGGCACCTGAATCGCGACGCCGGGCGGCAGGCGGTTCGACAGTTCGGCCAGCCGCGCGCGGATCGCGTCGGCGGTTTCGATCGCATTGCCGCGCGGGCCGAGCTGAATCCCGACCGTCGCCGATGGCTGGCCATTCAGCCGCGACCAGAACGTATAGTTGTCGCGACCGATCTCGATGCGCGCGACATCCGCGAGCCGCACCGTCGAGCCGTCCGCACGCGCCTTCAGCACGATCCGGCCGAATTCCTGCGGCGAGCGCAACTGCCCTTTCACGTTCACCGACGCAGTCAGTTGCTGGCCGTCGGCGAGCGGCGCGTCGCCGAGCGTGCCGGCCGCGACGCTTGCGTTTTGCGCGGCGATCGCGGCGTTGACGTCGGACGCGGCAAGGCCGAACTCACGCAGCTTCATCGGGTCGAGCCAGATTCGCAACGCTTCGTCGGCGTCCCATAGCTGTGCGGAACCGACGCCCGGCGCGCGTTTGAGTTCGCGCATGATGTCGCGGCTGAGAATATCGCTGAGTTGCGCGGAATCGCGCGTGCCGTCGGTGGACGTCAGCGCGACCAGCATCAGGAACGTGTTCGCAGCCTTCCACACGCTGATGCCCTGCTGCACGACCTGCTGCGGCAGGCGCGGCTCGACCTGCTTGAGCCGGTTCTGCACGTCCATCATCGCGATGTCGGGATTGGTGCCCGGCGCGAACGTCGCGGCGATCTCCAGATTGCCGAGACCGTCGCTGGCGGTCTCGTAGTAGAGCATCCCGTCGGCGCCATCGAGACTTTCCTCGATGATGCTGCCGACGTTCGCATCGACCGTTTCGGTCGATGCGCCCGGATACACGGCGTCGATCACGATGCGCGGCGGCGCCAGCCGCGGATATTGCGCCACCGGGAGTTGCGGCAACGCCAGCGCGCCCGCGACGATTACCGCGAGCGCGACGATCCACGCGAAGACCGGTCGGTCGATAAAGAAGGCGGGCAAGGCGTCCTCAGAGGGGCGTTTCAGACGGAAGCGCCGACGCAAAGCGCGGCGCCGCGGCGAAACGCGCCATATGGAACACATCGACAAGCATGCCGTCGCGCATCGCGAAGGCGGGCGAGCGCCCTTCCTCGACGAAACCGAAGCGCGTGTACAGGCCGATCGCCCGGTGATTGTCGACGAACACCGTCAGCTCCAGCCGACGTAATCCCATCGTCGAATCCGCTCGGTCGAGCGCGGCCGCGAGCAAGGCCGTACCGACGCCGCGTCCAACGTAGTCGTCGTGCACGGCGATGCCGACGCCCGCGCTATGCGCCATCCGGTGCGGTCGCGGCAACACGTCGATCAACCCGACCACGCGGCCGTCCACTTCCGCACACAGTCCGAGTGTGTTCGCGGGCATCCTGTCGAGCCATTTCGCGACCGTCGCATGCGAGCGATACGGCGTCTGCAAGGTGCCGTGCCGCGTGCCGGGGCAGTTCATCAAAGCGGCGATGGCATCGAGATCGGACACTTCGCGCACGCGGATCGCCACGCGTGCGGCGGCTGTGTTGGGCGCGCCGTTCATGCGCACGCTCCTTCGTGCAACCGGGCATCGGATTGCGGATGCGCGGCGGGCGCGCGAACCCGTCCCATGAACAGCGTGTCGATCAGCAGACCGTCGCGCAGTACCGCGCCGCGATACGTGGCTTCGCCCGCGAAACCGAACTTGCGATACAGCCCGATCGCGCGATGGTTGTCGGCGAACACGCTCAGTTCGAGACGGCGCAGTCCGTACCAGTTGTCGGCGGTGTCGATCAGTTCGGTCATCAGCCGCGTGCCGATACCCTTGCCTTGCCAGTCGTCATGCACGCTGATGCCGATCCGGCCGCTGTGCGCGCGGCGCAGCGAGCCCGGATGCAGATCGGCGGTGCCCACGACCGTACCGTCGATGCACGCGGCAATTGCGATCGCCGGAGATTCGAGCTTGACGATCCATTCGCGCGTCTGCTCCAGCGTCGAATGCGCGGGCGTCGGATTCTGCCGCACCACGCCGGGACACATGCGAAGCGCGTAAATCTGCGCGGCGTCGTCGGGATGGACGGACCTGATGTCGATATCGACGCGTCCGGCCGGATGCCGCGTCGTGCTCTCTGATGGGCTGCTGCGTTCTGTCATTGTCATTGTTATCGTGGTCAATCGGTCAATCCGTCATCGGCTACTCACAGCGTCAGTTCGAACGAGCGCGCCAGCAGGCCAGGCAGTTTCCAGCCGCCCGTTTCCCGCTCGCCCCACGTGCCGTCGCTCAGCAGCAATTCCGGTTGCGCGTCCAGACGTTCGAGTTCGCTCGACAGCAGACGGTACAGGCTGTCGTCGAAGCGCATCGCATCGACCGGCGCGACGATCTGGCCGCGCTCGACCCAGAACGTCGCGAAACGCGTCATGCCGGTCAGACGGCAATTCATCCGGTCCGAGAAATTCACGTACCAGAGATTGCCGACATAGAGCCCGGTATCGAGCGCGCTCAGGATATCGGCGGCATCGAGATCGCCGCCCGCCATCGACAGCGACTCGGGCGCCTCGCTCGCGGGCGCGCCGTTCGGCGTCAGGCCGTATTCGCGCGCACTGCGGGCATTGGTCAGTTGACCGGCGCTGCGTCCGTCGCGAATCAGCGCCACGCTGTCGCGCTGATAACCGTCGCCGTTAAAGCGCGGCGCGACGTTCAGGCTCAGGTCTTCCGTCATCGAAACGCGCGGATCGAATCCGACTTCGCCGTTATGCAAGCGGAACAGCGGGCTGCGCGCGCTGGCGTTCGCCCGCGCGGAAAAGCCGGTCCACGATGCGGAGCCGACCAGTTCCAGCACCGCCGACGGCGCGAAATACGTGCGATAGCGTCCCGGCGACAACGCGCGCGGCGTGCGTCCGAGCACCGGCAGGCGCGCGGCCGCCTGCTCGACTTTCGCGGCGAATACGCTGTCGTCCCAGTGATCGCCCGCGTAAGTGCTTTTGATAGCGCGGCCGCTCGGGTCGTACAGCGACCAGCTGAAGCTGAAGTTGCTCACTTCGTACCAGCCGCGACTGCCGCGCGACGAAGCGAAGCCGCGCATCACCGGCCCGCCCGCATAAAACCCGACGAAATCGACGCCGCGCGCGCATTCGCTGACGATGCACAACAACGCGTCGGGCGTGGGCAGCTTGCCGCTGCGGCGCGTCGCCTGGTGCCATTGCGTGGTGTCGTACAACAGATGCGGATCGTCGGGCGCATCGCGCAAGCCATCGCGCAACGTGCTCAGCGCATCGGCGATATCGCGCAGATCCGCGGCCGGATCGCCGCATACCGTCAAACTCGAATACGCCTGCTTCGCGCCGTCGATCAGCCGGATCGTCAGCTTGCCTTGCGACACCTGGCCGATCTGCCGGACCTTGCCGTCGTTGAAACGGATAAAGTCGGACTGCTCCGCCGACAGCCGCGTCAACGCGACTTCGTCACCGCTCAGTAAAGTATCGATCGCGTCGGCCAGCAACGCGAAATGAGCGTACCAGTCGGGCGATTGCGCGCCCGACGCGAACTCGAAGCCGCCGGATGCGCCGGATGCGCCGCTCGGGATGACAACACTCATTGCGCCCCTCCGAACACATCCACGTTGCGGAACACGCACGGCGGCGACGCATGCCCGACGCGCACCACTTGCGCCGGCTCGCCCTTGCCGCACATCGACGTGCCGAACACTTCGCGCGTATCCGCATTGCCGACCGCGCTCAGGCTGCGCCAGAAACTGGCGGAAATGCCGCGATAGTTCGGCTGTTTGACGACCTGCGTGAGCTTGCCGTTTTCGATCAACTGACCGAACTCGCAGCCGAACTGAAACTTGTTGCGATGGTCGTCGATCGACCACGAGGTATTGGTGCGCATCAGAATGCCATGCTCGATGCCCGCGATCATCGCGTCGAGCGTGCTGGTTCCCGGTTCGATATTCAGGTTCGCCATCCGGTCGATCGGCGCGCGGTTCCAGCTCGACGCGCGCGAATTCGCGACGCCCGGCATCTTCGCGCGCTGCTGCGACAGCGCACCGCCGAGCGGCCGCTCCAGCATGCCGTCGCGGATCAGATAGGCCTTGTGCGCGGTGCTGCCGTCGTCATCGAATGCGTACGACGCTGCTTCCTCGCGCAACGAAGGATCGAAGGTCACGTTCAGCAGCGGCGAGCCGTAACGGTAGGTGCCGAACATCTCCGGCTTGACGAAGCTCGAACCGGCGAAGTTGCGCTCGTCGCCGAGAATCCGGTCGAGCTCCAGCGGATGCCCGATCGACTCGTGAATCTGCAACATCATCTGGTCGGGCATCAGCAGCAGGTCGCGCGGACCCGACGGGCAATTCGGCGCGGCAAGCAAGCTCAGCGCGTCGTTGGCGAGCCGCATGCCCGCGCCGTCGAAGCCGTAGCGCGTCAGCACTTCGAGGCCGCCCTGCGCGAGCGTGCCGTAATTGCCGCCGAGCGTGCGCACCTGCGTGTCGCCGTTCGCATGCGCCGCCACGCTCATTTCCGGCATCACGAGACGCCAGCGCTGGACGATATGCGCGCCGTCGCTGGTCAGATACGTCTGTTCGGTGTGGGTGATCTGCACGGACGCCGTGCGCTCGACGATCCGGTCGTCGATGTGTGCGGCGGCGCATTCGTGCGCGAGCCGCGCGAGCCATTCGCCGCGCGACGGCAACGGCCGCTCCGCGTTCGGCGACACATACTCGCCGCTCGCCGTTTCGCGCGACACCGCGCGATGATCGATCAGCGAAACGTCCGCACTGGCGAGCGCGCGCTGCGTGGCGATATCGAGCGCGGCCTGCAGGCCCGCCACCGACAGATCCGTACTGGCCGCATAGCCTGCACCCGCACCGGCCCACGCGGTCAGCATCGCGCCGCGCTCGCGCTGGGTGCGCAGCGGCTGCACGACGTCGTTGCGCACTTCGTGGTCGTCGATCTGTTCGTCGACCACCCGCAGCGACCAGAAATCCGCCTGACTGTTCAAGGCACGGGCGGCTTGCGCCCAGCGCGATTCACTCATTGCAACACCTCGGGTTCGTCGTGCTCCGGCGCGATCATCGACGCGGCGAGCAACGACTGCGTATAAGGATGCGACGGCGCGTTCAGCACATCGAGCGTGTCGCCCGACTCGACCACACGGCCGTTCTTCATCACGATCACACGATGCGCCATCGCGCGCATCACCGCCAGATCGTGCGTGATGAACAGATAGCTTAACCCGTACTTCTTTTGCAGACCCGCCAATAGCTTGAGCACCTGTTGCTGGATCGATACATCGAGCGCGCTGGTCGGCTCGTCGAGGATCAACAGTTCCGGCTCGACCGCCAGCGCGCGCGCAATCGCGATCCGCTGACGCTGCCCGCCGGAGAACTCGTGCGGATAGCGCAGCATCGATTCGTGCGGCATGCCGACTTCCTCCAGCAGCGAGCCGACCCGCGCGCGACGCGTGCGCGCATCGATTTCCGGACGATGCACCTCGATCCACTCGCCGACGATCTGCTCGACCGTCATCCGCGGCGACAGCGACCCGAACGGGTCCTGAAACACCACCTGCATCCGCGAATACAGCGCGCGGCGCGAGTTCGCGCCACGCAACGCCGACAACGGCGCACCGTCGATATGGATATGACCGGCGGCGAGCCGTTGCAGACCGAGCAGCGTCGCCGCGAGCGTCGATTTTCCGGAACCCGATTCGCCGACCACGCCGAGCGTCTCACCGCGACGCAAGCTCAGATCGACATCGTGGACGGCGCGAAACGTCGAGCCGCTGAACAGCGAGCGCCAGCCTTTCGCGGCGGTCCGGTAATCGACTGCGAGTCCGGATACTTCGAGCACGCGCCGCGCATGCGGCTCGACCGGCTCGATCTCGCGATGCGGCTCGCTGTCGAGCAGACGTTGCGTGTAAGGGTGCTGCGGCGCGGCGAACAGCGCCTGAGTCGTGTTGGTCTCGACCAGCACGCCCTTTTCCATCACCGCGACCCGTTGCGCGAAGCGCCGCACGAGGTTCAGGTCGTGCGTGATCAGCAGCACGGCCATGCCGCGATCGGCGGCTTCCTGCTCCTGAAGCTCGATCAGCAGATCGACGATCTGCTGGCGCACGGTGACGTCGAGCGCGGTGGTCGGCTCGTCGGCGAGCAGCAAACGCGGACGGCACGCGAGCGCCATCGCGATCATCGCGCGCTGCCGCTGTCCGCCCGACAGTTGATGCGGATAGCTGTCGATCCGCCGTTCCGGTTCGGGAATGCCGGTGCGGCGCAGCAGTTCGATGCCGCGTGCGCGCGCCGCGTTCGGCCGCAAGCCTTCGTGCAGGCGCAGGCTTTCGGCAATCTGCTGGCCGATCGTGAACAACGGATTGAGCGCGGTCATCGGCTCCTGAAACACCATCGCGATATCCGCGCCACGAATCCCGCGCATCTGCTGTTCGGTCTTGCGCAACAGATCGACGCCGTCGAGGCGAATCTGGCCGCTGTTGCGCGCGTGTTCGACCAGCCGGAGAATCGACAGCGCGGTCACGCTCTTGCCCGAGCCGGATTCGCCCACCAGCGCGACGCGCTCGCCGCGTTCGATCGTCAGGTTCAGATCGCGAACCGCGACCTTGTCACCGAAACTGATCGAAAAGTTTTCCAGTTCGAGCAGCGGATGGCGCTTCGTGAGATCAGTCGTGTCGCTCATCGCTGACCTCCGCCGAACGCCGATCCGCGCGAGCGCGTGTCGAGCGCATTACGCAGCGCATCGCCCATGAAGGTCAGCAACAACAGCGTGACGACCAGCGCGGCGAACGCCGACATCGAGATCCACCACGCGTCGAGGTTGTTCTTGCCTTCCTGAAGCAGTTCGCCGAGGCTCGGCGTCGGCGGTGCGACACCCAGCCCGAGAAAGTCCAGACTCGTCAGCGACAGGATCGCCGCGCTCATCCGGAACGGCAGGAACGTGATGACGGGCGTCATGCTGTTCGGCAACAGATGCCGCCAGATGATCTGCCAGTTCGACAGGCCCATCGTTCGCGCCGCGCGCACGTAGTCGAGCGAGCGGTTGCGCAGGAATTCCGCGCGCACGTAATCGGACAGCACCAGCCAGCCGAACATCGACAGCAGGATAAACAGCAGCCACAAACTCGGCTCGAAGATCGACGCGAAAATGATCAGCAGATACAGATCGGGCATCGAACTCCACACTTCGATCAGCCGCTGTCCGATCAGGTCGGTGCGACCGCCGTAGAAGCCTTGCACCGCGCCCGCCAGCACCCCGAACACGATGCCCGATACCGTCAGCGCCAGCGCCATCAGCACCGACAGCCGGAAGCCGTACAGCAGTCGCGACAGCACGTCGCGGCCGTATTGATCGGTGCCGAGCCAGTTGGTCGCGGACGGCGACGCCGGAAACGGCCGCGTCGCGAAATAATCGATCGTGTCGTAGTGGTAGTGATTCGGCGGATAGATCGCGAAGTTGCCCTTCTCCGTCAACTGCTTGCGGATAAACGGATCGAGATAGTTCGCGCGGGTCGGGAAATCGCCGCCGAACATCGTCTCCGGATAGTCCTTCACGATCGGAAAATAGTAATGGCCGTCGAAACGGACCATCAGCGGGCGGTCGTTCGCGAGCACTTCGCCGAGCAGGCTCAGCACGAACAGCGTCGCGAACACGATCAGGCTCCAGTAGCCGAGCTTCTGGCGACGGAAACGCTGCCACACGCGTCGCCCGGGCGACACGGAAACCGGCAGCGCGCCGGGCGGCAGCTTATCGGTCCAGGCTGTTGAATTGGATGCGGGGGTCGACGAGGACATAGCAGACGTCAGCAATGAGTTTGGTCACGAGACCAATCAGCGTGAACAGGAATAGCGAGCCCAGCACGACCGGATAGTCGCGGCGGATCACCGAGTCGTAAGACAGTTGGCCCATGCCGTCGAGCGAAAACAGCGTTTCGATCAGCAGGTTGCCGTTCAGGAATGCGCCGACGAACGCGGCAGGCAAGCCGGTCAGCAGCGGAATCGCCGCGTTGCGCAGCACGTGCTTCCACAGCACGTCGCGCTTCGGTGCGCCCTTCGCACGCGCGGTCAGCACGTATTGACGGCCGATCTCCTCGAGAAAGGTGTTTTTGGTCAGGATCGTGACGATCGCGAAGTTGCCCACCACCGACGCCGTCACCGGCAACACGATGTGCCACAGATAATCGAGCACCTTGCCGAACGCGCTGAGTTCGTCGAAGTTATCCGAGGTCAGCCCGCGCATCGGAAACACCTGCCAGAACGTGCCGCCGCCGAACAGCATCAGCAGCAGCACGCCGAACACGAAGCCCGGAATCGCATAGCCGCTCAGCACCATCACGCTGGTGGCGGTATCGAAGCGCGAACCGTTGCGCACCGCCTTCGCAATACCGAGCGGCACCGACACCAGGTAGGTCAGCACCACCGTCCATAGCCCGAGCGTGATCGACACCGGCAGCTTCGAGCGGATCACGCCCCACACGCTCTGATGGTGATAGTAGGACTGCCCGAGATCGAAACTCGCGTAGTCCTTCAGCATCTTCAGATAGCGCGTGAGCGGCGGCTGGTCGAAACCGAACTGCCTCTTGATCTGCTCGATCTGCTGCGGATCGACGCCCTGACTGCCGTGATACGCACTGCCGCCGCCACCGCCTTCGCCGCCACGCTGCTGACCGTGACGCAACTGGGTCATCATCTGTTCGACCGGCCCACCCGGCACGAACTGCGTGACGACGAAGGTCAGCGTGACAACGCCGATCAATGTCGGGATCATCAACAGCAGACGTTTGACGATATAGATAAACATAAGCCCCTCACTTCGCCGCAGCGGCGTTCGCCGCGGCAGTCGGCGTCTTGCGATACCAGTAGCTGACGATCCAGTCCTCGCACTGGTAACTGACCGGCGTGACCGGCGGATAACCGAGCGGGCTCTGGTACGCGATCCGCGTATCGGGCGCGAAATACTCGGGCACGAGGTAATAGCCGTTGATCAGCACGCGGTCGAGCGCGTGGGTCGCGGTTTCGAGTTCGGCCAGCGTGGTCGCGTGAATCACCGCGCGCACCAGCGCATCGACTGCCGGCGACTTCACGCCCGGATAGTTCTCCGAGCCGACCTGCGACGCCGCCGCGCTGCCGAACCTACGTTCCAGCTCGGAACCCGGAATCGTCACGCGTTGATAGACGAACGTCGTCATATCGAACTCGAAGTTGTCGATCCGCTTCTGGTACAGCGCGCTGTCGATCTCGCGCATATGCGCATCGACGCCGAGCAGTTGCAGGTTGCGCATATACGGCAGCAAAACGCGATCCATGCCCGGTTGATCGTCGATGATCTCGATCGACATCGGATCGCCCTGCGCGTCGCGCAACTGGCCGTCGCGCACGGTCCAGCCCGCTTCCGCCAGCAGGCCGCGCGCGACCCGCAGGTTGTCGCGCAGCGTGTGCGGCGCAATCGTGTCGGCCTGCTTCACCATCGGACCGAACACGGCCGCCGGCAAGCTCGCGCGATACGGTTCGAGCAGCGTCAGTTCCGCGTCGGACGGCATACCTCGCGCGGCGAACGGACTGTCGTCGAAATAGCTGTTGGTGCGCTGGTACTGGCCGTAGAACGTCATCCGGTTCAGCCAGTCGTAATCGAACGCGAGCGCGAGCGCGTGGCGCACCCGCACGTCCGAAAACATCGCCTTGCGGGTATTGAACATCATCCCCTGCATCTGCGCGCCGTGGTCGGCGAACAGGTGGCGCTGCAACTTGCCGTTGTCGAAATTCTTGCCGATGTAACGGCGAGCCCATTGCATCGAACTGTATTCGACCATCACGTCGGTATCGAGCGCTTTCAGCGATTCGAGCTGCGTGTAGTGGTCGTGATACAGCTTGAACGCGACGCGCGCGAAGTGGTACATGCCGCGCCGCGACGGCAGACTCGCAGCCCAGTACGCGGGATTGCGCCGATAGACGATCTGCGTGTCGTTCTTGCGCTGCTCGATCAAATACGGACCACTCGCGACCGGCGGCACGTTGGTCAACTGGTCGAACGGCGTGCGCGTGCCGTTGGCCTGCATCGCCCACTTGCGCGAAAACACCGGCAGATCGCCCGCGATCAGCGGCGCGTCGCGCTGCGGATGGCGGAAATCGAAGCGCACCCGCGACCCGTCGAGCACCGTCGCTCGGGTGATCACCGCGAATTGCGAGTTGTACAGCGGCGACGCGTGCGGACTGCTCAGCGTATCGAACGAGTATTTGACGTCGTCGGCGGTAATCGGGTCGCCGTTCGAAAAGCGCGCGCGCGGGTCGATATGAAATGCCGCGGACATGCCGTCCGGCGCGACCTCGACGTCGTCGGCGATCAACGCGTATTCGGATGCGAGTTCGTCCCAGCTGCGCTGCATCAGCGTATCGAACATCAGATGCAGAATGTCCGGCGCCGGCGACCCCCGCGTCAGGAACGGATTGAGCGAATCGTAGCTTTGCGCTTCGTCGTAGTTCTGAAACGACAGCGTGCCGTCCGACGACGCGTTCGGGTCGGCGTAGTCGAAATGCGTGAAGCCGGCCGGATACTTCGGCGCGTCGTACTGCGCGATCGACGCCTTCGCGAACGCGGGCGCGCTCGCGAGCGGCACGGCCAGCAGCGCCGCGATACACGTCGCCGTCACCCGCGCCGCGAACGTCTGGGCGACGCGCGCGCGCGGGCCTCGAAACCTGTCGGTTGTCATCATGCGTGTCTGGACGCGCGCCGGCTCGTAGCCGACGCGCGATGCTTCGGAACCGCGCGGGCGGCAGCGGGTAGCCGCCGCTCGCGCGGTTCCGGGTTGAAGGCCGGATGGGTAAAGTGCGAAGGCCGGAAGTTCGCGGTGAAGCCGGACCGGAACGATGTCCGGCTTACTCGTCGTCGGACGGCGTGGTCTTGAACGAGAACTGTACTTCACCGACGTACGGCTCGGCGTTCTTCTCGCACGTGTACGCCTTGCCCGCTGCGATCACGGCTTCGTTGAACACCGACGTGGGCGGCGTCACCCGCACGATCTTCACGTCGCTGACGCGGCCGTCCGTGCCGATCGTCAGATGCGCGATCACGTCCGCGGAAATACCGTCCGTCAACGCCTTGCGCGGAATCACCGGCTGCACCGACTGGCAATGCCCGCGACCGTCCACCACGCCATGCAGCGCGGGTGGCGCTGGCGGCGCGGCAGGTGCCGGCGCGGGCGCCGGGGCCGGCGTCGGCGATGCGACCGCCGGTGCGTTCGGCGCCGGATTCGCGGTCGGCTGGATCACCGGCTGCGGGGTCGGCCGCGGCGGTGGCGGCGTCGGCGTGGGCTTCGGTATCTCGTGCTTCGGCTGGGCTTTCGGCGGTGCGGGCGGCGGCTCCAGCTTCTTCACTTCAGGCGGCGGCGGTGGCGGCGGCGGAGGCGCGATCTGCACGCGCATCTCCTTCGGCGGCGGAGGCGGCGGCGGCTGGAACTTCATATGCGACACGCCCAGGATCACCAGCGCCTCGACCAGCACCGCAACGCCGATCGCCAGCTTCATGGACATGCGACCGTGATGCGCCGGCGTGGTCGATGCCCAGAGTGCGCCGTCGAGGCGGTTTTGCGGATCTTTCATGTCGATGGCCGGTGAACTCATGTCGTCGGGTTCGTGGCCAGAGCGACCGAACTGATGCCCGCCGCGCGCACCAGATCCATCACCTTGACGATGTTCTTGTAGCTCGTGCCCTCGTCGCCGGCAATCGCCACGTCCACCTTCTTCGAATCGTGAACCAGACCTTGCAGACGCGCGGTCAGTTCGTCGGGCGTCACGGGCTTCGAATCCAGATAGATTTCATCCGTCTTCGTCACGCCGATCGACACCTTGATGGTCTGCTGCAACTGCTCGGCCGTACTCGATTGCGGCAGGTCGAGCTTGATGCCCGTGCCCTGGATCATCTTCAGCGTGGCGAGCATGAAGAACACCAGCAGGAACATCATGATGTCGATCATCGGGATGATCTCGATGCGCGCTTTCTCTTCACCGCCGAGGTAATGGCTGCGATGGTTTCGCATGGTCCGTCTCCTTGAGTGCGGGGCTCAGACTGCGAAGCGCGATACGAGCAGCGACTTGATGAGGTCGAACTGGTTGACCGTCATCCGGATGCGCTTGTTGAAGTAATTCAGGAAGATCACGCAGATGATCGCGATGGTCAGGCCACACGCGGTGGCCGTCAGCGCGTGGCCGATGCCGCCCGTCACGCCGTTCGGATTCGCGGTGCCGCTGGTGCCGAGCACGTTGAACGATTCGACCATGCCGATAATCGTGCCGAGCAGACCGAGCAGCGGTCCGAGCGTCACGGCCGTATCGAGAATCCACAGGTTACGGTCGAGACGCGGCAGCTGAAACATGATGGTTTCTTCGATCTCGCGTTCGACGACTGCTTCGCTCTTGCCCTTCACTTTCATCGCCGACTTCACGAGTTCGCCTTGCACGGTCTGCTTGTAGTGCTCGGCCACTTTCGCGGCGTCGTCGAGATTGGCGGCGTCGACGAGTTTCAGGTCATGTTCGAGGGTCTTGCCGGCACGCACCGCACGCGAGAAAAACATGAAGCGTTCGATGATGATCGCGATGCCGAGCAGGAAGATGAAAGCGAGGAGAGGGATCAGACCCATCGACTGGATCGAGTAGGTAACGAGGGTATTCAGCACTGCGGACTCCGGTTAGTACAGGCTCAAGCGGCCGTTGAATAACGGTGGGTTTCGAGATGCCGGCTGCCTTGTGGGTCGCCGGCTAAAAAGGCCCGCCACCTATGCAAAGCCCGTACCAGGTTGAACGCGGACAAGCCGTTTCGTCCCGCCCGAGCGACGCCTTCAAGCCCTTACAAGCCGCCCTTTGTCTTTTATTTCATAGCCTTATCCGCCGTAACACAAAAAATGACATGCGCGACGGCTTGCGCGGCCTTCGCGCACGCATATAGCAAAACAAATTGCGTCCGGTAATTGGCGTATAGCCGGTTTCGAGTAGATAACCTGGTAAAGCCTTTAATGCGTGATTGCCGAATTGGTGCGAAAACGGCGCATTGAAACGCTTTGGTGCAATGTCCGAATATGACATAGACAACCTTATTACATTACGCTTTCTAATTGGATGCAGTTTAGTACCACGCTAAACACCAGTTGCAGACCACTTCCCTGCCGTCAAGCCACTACGCGTCGCGCGAAGCGTCCTTACCAATCATTTTCTTACAGTTATTACAACCTCTTTTAAAGCTGTTTTAATTGCCCTGAATTAGGGAATTTTATTCATTTCAAACGCATTTTATTTAATGCACCAATTCGGAATTAACGCATTCGCGCGGTGCGAAGCTTGCACCAATCGCAATTAGAATAAAGCGCCTAATTGAATTTTTTCCGATGGAAACTTTCTTTCGTTCTGTTACGCGCGAGGCAAGACTTATTTCACCTCCTTACGCTCGTAACGGAATTTTTTGTAAGAGGAAATTCCCAGACAAATCAATTGCTTCGTTGCAATCCGGTTGGTTGTACGAGGCCACTTCGACGATCCGCGACCACGCACATGGCATATCTCGTGCTCATGCTGCGCTCGCTTCAAAACCAAGGCGCGAGTCCGACACGATCGGCGACGCGCCCTGGACGGGATGTGCGGGACGGCGCAGGGATGCGCCGGACAGCGAAGAACTCGCTGACGTCGACGCACGGCTGCGCATGCGCGACTCGCGGATGCGTTTGCGGATCGTTCAACGGAAGTGGCCTTAACGACAAGAAGGAGCGCAAGTGAAACAAAAGCGATTGGCCTCGGCCATCAAGAGAATCATCGGAGCCGAGCTGGTGTTGACAGCGGCGTTCATCCCGCTGGCACACGCACAAAGCCAACCTGATACGGCAGCCGCACCGACGGCTGCAAGCACGCCAGCGGCGAATCCCCCCGCCGTCAGCAAACTCGAAAAAGTGGAAGTCACCGGTTCGCTGATCCGTACCTCGGACAAGACCGGCAACATCGAAATCCAGACCGTCACGCCGAAGGAAATCCAGGCAAGCGGCTACACCACCGTCGCCGACTTCCTGCGCGGCACCGCCGCCAACTCGGCATCCAGCTGGTCCCAATCGACGATGAACAGCTCCGCGCCGGGCGGCGCCGGGATGGCATTGCGCGGTCTGTCGGAGAAGTACACGCTGGTGCTGGTCGACGGTCAGCGCGTCGCGAACTACGCGATGGCGGTGAACTTCACGGACACGTTCTTCGACGTCAACTCGATCCCGCTGAACGCCGTCGATCACATCGAAATCGTGAAGACCGGCGCGGTGTCGGAGTACGGCTCGGACGCCATTGCCGGTGTCGTCAACATCATCACGAAGAAGAACTTCCAGGGTCTGCAGATCGACAGCCAGCTGGGCAAGGCACAGCATCCGGGCGATGCGACCGGCTCGTTCAGCGTGCTCGGCGGTATCGGCGATCTGAACGCCGACCGCTACAACATCACGGCCGCGGCTAGCTGGTATCGCGACAGCGGTTCGTCGCTCGCCGACCGTCCGATGACGAGCCAGCAGGACTTCTCGAACTACGCGGGCGGCCTCGCCGGTCCGCTCGGTCCGAACCAGCAGTCGTACTGGGGTTTGCCGGACGGCTCGACCGCCGCGCTGAGCCCCTGCCCGCCGGGCAGCACGTCGACGACGGGCGCCGCCGCGTGTAAGTACAACCCGGCCGGCCAGACTTCGCTGATGCCGGAAACCACCCGCCTGAACGCCAAGTTGCACGGCACGTTCAAGATCAACGACGACACGCAGGCGTATGCGGACTTCATGCTGAGCCGCAACGAAACGGTTCAGTACGAAGGCCCGGCGGCGATTTCGTCGACGTCCAACTACTTCGATCCGGCCGCCGGTTCGGTCGTGCAGTTGCCGCGTACGGTGTCGGGCAGCAATCCGTACAACCCGTACGGCGTCGATACGCCGATCAACCTGACGTTCCCGAACAACGTCGTCGAAGCCGATACGGTCTCGACGTTCTGGCGCGCATCGACCGGCGTGAAGGGTTCGTTCACGACGTCGAAGCTCGGCGACTGGGATTGGGGCGTCGATTACGGCCATTCGCAAAGCACGGTCGATACGACCTTCAAGAACGCCATCAACGTCGCGGGCGTCGAGAACATTCTCGCCAACGGCGTGTATGACTTCTCGAATCCGGCCGCGACGCCGAACGGTCTGAACGGCGTGTTCCAGAACGACAACCAGCAGGCGATCTCGAAGCTCGACTCGGTCACCGCGAAGACATCGACGGGTAACCTGTTCAACATGCCGGCCGGTCCTGTCGGCCTGGGTTTCGGTACGGAATTCCGTCACGAGAGTTCGGAAATCAACCCGCGCACGTATGCGTCGGAAGGTCTGGTCGCTCCGGCCAACGTGCAGACCGTGGACGGCTCGCGCAATGTCGCCGCCGCGTTCTACCAGGTCGATATTCCGATCATCCACAACCTGACGTTCACGCAGGCCGGCCGCTACGACCACTACAGCGACTTCGGCGGTGCATTCTCGCCGAGCTTCGCACTGCGCTTCCAGCCGGTGCAGATGCTGACGACGTATGCGTCGTACAGCCGTGGTTTCCGCGCGCCGACGCTGGTTGAAAACGCGCAGTCGGTGTATCTGGGTCACCAGAACCTGACCGATCCGAACGATCCGAGCGGCGTGCCGACCAAGCACTTCACGACCGAACAGACCGCCGGCAATCCGAACCTGCAACCGGAGCACACGAAGAACTACAACATCGGCTTCGAACTGTCGCCGGACAACTCGACGGACTTCGGCGCGGCGTTCTACAAGATCCACATCGACGGCGTGATCGGCACGAGCGATCCGGTTGCCGCACTCGCGGCGAACGATCCTAGCGTCGTGGTGCGCAACCCCGACGGCACGATCCGCTACATCCAGCAGCAGTTCGTCAACCTCGGTTCGCTCGACACCGACGGCTTCGACATGAACTTCCGCAAGTCGGTCGGCACGAAATACGGCACGTTCACACTGACGGGCGACTGGGCCTACGTGTGGCACTTCAAGCTGAACAGCCCGGGATCGCCGACGCAGGACTTCGCGGGTAACAACCTCGCGCTGCTGCAGCCGTTCGGTGCATCGAACCCGCGCTGGAAGGGCAACACGAGCGTGACCTGGGACTATCGCAAGCTGACGACGACGCTGACGTGGCAATACACGGGTCCGTACACGAACGCGGTGGCGGCCGAGTCCGGCGACGGCGGCTCGGGCTCCGTTGCGTCGTATAGCCAGTTCAACCTGATGGCAACGTATCGCGGCTTCAAGCACTGGACCATCTACGGCGGCATCAACAACCTGTTCGACAAGCGTCCGCCGTTCGACGTGGAATGGCAGGCAACCCCGGACATCACCGGTTACGACCAGTCGCTGTACACCGACATGGGCCGTTTCTTCCAGGTGGGCGCGACCTATCGCTTCTGATGGCCGCATCGGGTTTTACCGCAGTACCGTAGGTCTCCTCTTGCCTCTTCGCCGTTGTTGAAGAGGATTGGCGGCGGTGCCTCGTGCACCGCCGGCTTTTTTGCTTTACGGATGCCACTTGAAATACGCAATCAAACCGATTCACGCCACCCGGACGGCGTTGGCCGCGTTCACTCTCGCCCTGCTCGCTCCCGCCCACGCAGTCACCATTCCCGCCGACGTCACGCTCGCAGCCACCCAGGAGCTCACGCGACAAACGCCCGTCGAAGCCGAATCGATCGATCCCGCGCATATCGAATCCTGGGCCGCCAATACGATCGGCCTCGACCTGTTCGAGGGCTTGACGCGAATCGCCGCCGACGGTGCGGTCGTGCCCGGTGTCGCGGAATCGTGGAGCCGCACCGCGCCCGATACGTGGGTTTTCAAGCTGCGCCATAACGCGCGCTGGAGTAATGGCGATCCCGTGACCGCCGCCGATTTCGTCTACTCGTGGCAACGCGTGGTCGATCCGAAAACCGGCTCGAAATATACGATCCTCGTCGAGTTCGTGAAGAACGCGAAGGCGATTCTGGCGGGCAAGGCCGCGCTGACGAGTCTCGGCGTGCGCGCAGTCGATCCGTACACCGTCGAAGTCAAAACGGAAGCGCCGACCTCGTTCTTCCCGCAACTGACCGCGATGTCCACGATGGCGCCGGTGCCGCGCGCGACAGTCGCGAAGTACGGCGACGAATGGACCCGCCCCGGCCACATGGTCAGCGACGGCGCGTATGCGCTCAGCGACTGGCAACCGGGCAACCGTCTGGTGATACTGAAGAACGACAGATACTGGGACGCAAGCAAGGTCGCGATCACGAAAGTCACCTATCTGCCGATCGAAAGCGACGAAACCGCGCTGCGCATGTATCAGGCCGGCCAGTTCGACTACACGTATTCGATTCCGTCCGGCATCTATAAACAGATCAGCAAGCAGTTCGGCGCCGAACTGAAAACCGGCGTGTTTATCGCGAGCTACTACTACTCGCTGAACAACGCCGATCCCGCATTCCGCGACAAGCGCGTGCGGCAGGCGCTGTCGATGGTGATCGACCGCACTCTGCTGACGTCGAAGCTCACCGCGAGCGGCGAGTTGCCGCTCTATGGACTGATCGCGAAAGGCACGCAAGGCGCCGCGCAATTCCAGCCCGACTGGGCCGCGTGGCCGATGGCCAAACGCGTCGAAGCGGCGCGCGACCTGCTGAAGCAGGCCGGTTACTCCGATGCGAAACCGTTGACGTTCACGCTGACGTACAACACCAACGACCTGCACAAGAAGGTCGCGCTGTTCACGACGTCGGAATGGCGGACCAAGCTCGGCGTCAATGTGAAGCTCGACAACGTCGAGAATCGCGTGCTGCTGAAAATGCGTCATGACGGCAAGGTGCAGGCGTCGCGCGATGGCTGGTTCGTCGATTACAACGACGCGATGTCGTTCTTCGATCTGATCCGCTGCAACAGCGTGCAGAACGATCAGCATTACTGCAATCCGAAAGTCGATGCACTGATCGATCAGGCCAACCAGCAGATGGACGAAGCGAAACGCTCGGCGATGCTGACGCAGGCGCACGACCTCGCGATGAGCGACTATCCGTTGATTCCGATGTTCCAGTACTCGGCGGTGCGGCTCGTGAAGTCGTATGTGGGCGGCTATTCGCCGAACAACTACGTCGATCAGCGCCAGTCGCAGGACATGTACATCATCAAGCACTAGACGCAAGGAGCCTTGCCATGCTGGCTTACACATTGCGCCGCGCGCTCTGGGCGATTCCGACGATTCTCGCCGTCATCACCGCGTGCTATCTGCTGTTGCATCTGACACCGGGCGGCCCGTTCGACTCGGAGAAACATCTGTCGGCGGCGGTACTCGCGAACCTGGACGCGAAGTACCACATCGATCAGCCGCTTTGGAAGCAGTACCTGCTGTATATCGGCGGCTTGTTGCATGGCGATCTCGGCGCGTCGTTCCGTTACACGGACTGGTCGGTCAGCGAACTCGTCTGGAAAGCGTTGCCGGTGAGTCTCGGCGTCGGCGGCATTTCAGTGCCGATCGCGCTGGTGATCGGCGTCGCGCTCGGCACGATCGCCGCGGTGCGCCGCAACAGCGCAATCGACTACGGCGTGATGCTGCTCGGCAATCTCGGCAGCGTGGTGCCGCCGTTCATTCTCGGTCCGGTGCTGGTGTGGGTGTTCGCGATTCTCATCAAGCGCGGCGAGCATGGTCTGTTGCCCGCAGGCGGTTGGGGCGACGGCGACTGGCACTACCGCGTGTTGCCGATCGTGCTGCTGGTAATCATCAACGTCTCGACGATCGCCCGCGTGATGCGCGGCAGCATGATCGAAGTGCTGTCCGGCAATTTCATTCGCACCGCACGCGCGAAAGGATTGCCTGGCCACACGATCGTGTTGCGTCACGCGCTGAAACCGGCGCTGATGCCTGTCGTGTCGTTGCTCGGCTCGCTGTGCATCTCGTCGATCACCGCGGCAGTCGTCACCGAATCCGTGTTCGCGTTGCCCGGTCTCGGCCAGCTGGTCGTCAACGGTGCCATCAATCGCGATTACACGCTCGTGCTGGGACTCGTCGCGCTGATCACGGCCGTCGCCGTGCTGTTCAATCTGCTGGTCGATCTTGCTTATGCATGGCTCGATCCGCGCATCCGGTACTGACATGATGAATCGTCTGTTCAACCTGGCCGCGCGTGCGTTCGTCGCGCCGCCCGCCGACGCGGCCTCCGCTGGCGGCGGCCTGTCCGGCGGCCGTATCGCGAAAGCATCACGCGGGCCG
This sequence comes from Paraburkholderia sp., assembly GCF_028283785.1. Lineage (GTDB taxonomy): Bacteria > Pseudomonadota > Gammaproteobacteria > Burkholderiales > Burkholderiaceae > Paraburkholderia. The sequence goes on from NZ_JAPWKB010000015.1 coordinate 154,412, forward strand.
TTTGCCATTGCATGCGGGCGTTTTTTGCGCAATCGCGCCGCATTCGCGAGCCTCGCGATCCTGCTGCTGATCGTGCTCGCCTGCTTCGCCGGGCCGCTGTTTCTGCCCAACAACCCGATCGATAGCGACTGGGGATCGATCAGCATGCCGCCGTCATGGCTCGGCATGCATCTGTTCGGCACCGACGAACTCGGCCGCGATCTGCTCGCGCGCACGCTGGTCGGCGGCCGCGTGTCGCTCGAAGTCGGTTTGCTCGGCACGCTGGTGTCGGGGCTGATCGGCGTCGCGTGGGGCGCGACGGCCGGCTTTATGGGCGGTCGCGTGGACGCGGTGATGATGCGTATCGTCGACATGATGTACGCGATCCCGTACATGCTGATCGCCATCATGATGATGACGCTGTTCGGCCGCGCGTTCTATCTGGTCGTGCTGACCATCAGCGCGTTTTCATGGCTCGATATGGCGCGTGTGGTGCGCGGCCAGACACTGTCGCTGCGCTCGCGCGAATTCGTCGATGCGGCGCGCGCCACCGGCGTCAGCACGCGCGCCATCATCGTTCGGCATATCGTGCCGAACCTGATCGGCGTGGTGGTCGTATATGCGACGGTGACAGTGCCGTCGATCGTGCTGACGGAATCGGTGCTGTCGTTTCTCGGGCTAGGCGTGCAGGAACCGATGACGAGTTGGGGCGTGCTGATCGAAGACGGCGCGCAAAAGCTCGAATCGATGCCGTGGCTGCTGCTCTGCCCTGCCGTCATGCTGTGCGTGACGCTCTACTGCGTGAACTTCGTCGGCGACGGCCTGCGCGACGCGCTCGACCCCAAGGATCACTGACATGGCGCTACTCGAAGTAAAGGATCTGAGCGTGCGTTTTATGCGCCGCGAAGGACCACCCGTCGATGCGGTGCAACGCGTGTCGTTTTCGCTCGACGCGGGCAGCACGCTGGGTATCGTCGGCGAGTCGGGCTCCGGCAAGAGTCAGACCGTGATGGCGCTGCTCGGCCTGCTGTCGTCGAACGGCCGTGCATCGGGCACCGCGACATATCGCGGCGACGACCTGCTGGCGATGAACAACACGGCGTTGAACCGGATTCGCGGCAACCGGATCGGCATGGTGTTTCAAGACCCGATGACGGCGCTCAATCCGTTCCTCACGATCGAACGGCAGATGACGGAGTCGTTGCAGTTGCATCGAAAACTATCGCGCCGCGAAGCGCGCCGTCGTGCGATCGACGTGCTCGACACCGTGCGGATTCCTGACGCCGCACGGCGCGTCGGCATGTATCCGCATGAATTTTCCGGCGGCATGCGGCAACGCGTGATGATCGCAATGGCGTTGTTGTCCGAGCCGGAAATCCTGATCGCGGACGAACCCACCACCGCGCTCGACGTCACCGTGCAGGCGCAGATCATCGAATTGCTGCGCGAACTGAATCGCGAGCGCGGCACTGCCATCGTTCTGATCACGCACGATATGGGCGTGGTGGCCGGTTTGTGCGACACCGTCATGGTGATGTACGCGGGACGCACGGTCGAACAGGCGGATGCACGCTCGCTGTTCGCCGCGCCGACGCATCCGTACACGGTCGGCTTGCTGAATGCATTGCCGCGCATCACGGACGACGACGACCGTCCGTTGCACACCATTCCTGGCAATCCGCCGTTGCCGGGCCAACTCGGCGCGGGTTGCGCATTTGCGGCGCGCTGTTCGTATGCCGACGACGTGTGCCGCAACACGGCGCCTTCGCTGGACCCGCGCCGCGATCTGCCGGGCGCGTTGCGCGCGTGCCACCGTCCGGCCGACGCGATTCTGGAGGCCGTACGATGAGCCTGAATCCTGCTCGCGACAGTGCCGCGCCGTTGCTGTCGGTCGGTGAATTGAAGGTGCATTTCAGCGTGCCGTCCGGCAAATTGCCGTGGTCCGGAAAAACCTCCTTGCGCGCCGTCGATGGTGTGTCGTTCGACGTGCGACGCGGTGAAACCGTCGGGCTGGTCGGCGAATCCGGATGTGGTAAGTCCACGCTGGCACGCGCGATCGTCGGGCTCGCGCCTGCAACCGGCGGCAGCGTCAAACTGCATGGTATCGAAACCGTGCACGGTTCGAAGCGCGATCTCGGCGTATTGCGACGCGACGTGCAGATGATCTTCCAGGACCCGCTCGCGTCGCTCGATCCGCGCATGACGATCGAACAGATCGTCGCGGAGCCGCTGGTCACGCATCGCCCCGACGTTGCACGTGCGGACGTCCGCGCACGCGTGTTGACGATGCTCGAACGCGTCGGCTTGAATGCACAGCATCTGCGGCGCTATCCGCACGAGTTTTCCGGTGGGCAATGTCAGCGTGTGGGCATTGCGCGCGCGTTGATCAGCGAGCCGCAACTGGTGATCTGCGACGAACCGGTGTCGGCGCTCGACGTATCGATTCAGGCGCAAATCGTCAATCTGCTGCGCGATCTGCAACGGGAACTGTCGCTTTCGTTACTGTTCGTCGCCCACGACCTTGCCGTCGTCAAAGCGATCAGCCATCGCGTGATGGTGATGTACATGGGACGCGTGATGGAGTTCGGCGACAAGCGCGACCTGTATGCGTCGCCCGCGCATCCTTATACGCGTGCGTTGCTATCCGCCGTACCGGTTCCCGATCCGACCATCGAACGTGCGCGACGGCATCTGCTGCTGCAAGGCGAGATTCCGTCACCGCTGCGACCGCCGTCCGGTTGCGCATTTCGCACCCGTTGCCCCGCCGCTATCGACGCGTGCGGCGACGCGCAACCGCAAGCACTCGCCTATGGCGACGAAACGCGACGGGTTGCGTGCATCCGCGTCCCGGTGCTCGAAGCATAGTGCCTGTTTCAACGTAGTTTCAGCAACGCGGCCGCATCGATCGACGATCCGGCCGCGTTGTCATGTGCCAAAGCGGCCTTCGACGAGTCGAACGTCTGTCACCGCCGTGAATAAAGTTTCACGCAGCGATCGCGCTTCTTAAGAAAACGCACAGTCAACGCGTCACATAATGTTCCGCATCTCCTGATGAGAGGCAGAACCATGACACGTCCCATGAGTATCGAAGTGATCAACGAATACGGCACGCCGACCGTGCGCCTCGCCGTCGATCAACATGCCGTCCTGCTCGAAGCCGACGACGTAGACGGCGTGATTCAATGTCTTAGCGCGATTCGCGCGTCGATGCAGCCGGAAGTACCGAAGCACCCATCGCGCTTGCAGCAATACGTGATCGAGATGGACCCGTGCTGGCACACCGAAAAGAATCCGCTGCTCGACGGTGCGGTTCTTTTCTTTCGACATACCGGCCTCGGTTGGGCCGGTTTCTCGTTGCCGCAACATAGTCTCGTGCAATTGAGCGACGCGCTGTCCGCGCATCTTCAGAAACAGGGCGAACTGGCTGGGTTGCCTAATTAAGCCTGGATCGCGCAACGCTGTATTGTGCCGCTGCGTGCAAGACCACCTTGCAAAACCCGCGCTTCTCAAAGCCCTGCAAACTCTTATACTTGGCGCTCCGCCTCAGGGCGGGATTTCTCTCCGGTAAGTCCAAGTTTAAGCGCGGCCTCTGTCCGCGCTTTTTTTTGCACGACGCGAACGTGCAATGCATAGCGCGCTAACGCGCATCCGTAAGCGTCACTTTACAAACCAGTCACGAACATAAAAAAGACTTAATCAACGCGGTTGCCCGATGTTATCCCGCTTCGCCGATGATCTGCGTACCTTCCCTTCAGAGCGACAGAACATGAATCAGCTACAAGCGATGCGGGTCTTTACACGCGTGGTCGATCTGTCCAGTTTTGCGCTTGCCGCGCGACAGCTCGGCATGTCCGCGACCGCGGTGACGCGCAGCGTCGGCATGCTTGAAACGCATCTGAACATGCGACTGCTGAACCGCACGACACGCAGTCTGTCGTTGACCGACGTGGGCCGCGAATACCTCGACGGATGCCGCGCAATCATCACGAAGCTGGACGAACTCGAATCGAATCTCGCCGAAACCACGCGCGATCCGTGCGGCACCTTGCGTATCGCGACACCGTCGATCTTCGCGACATCGAGCCTTAGCGCGCTGCTGACCACCTACCGTGCGATGCATCCGCGCGTGGCATTCGACGTGACGACTTTCGATACGTCGATCGATATGATCGAAGGCGGCTTCGACGTATGTTTCTCAGTCGATCCGCGACTCGCCAGTTCGACGCTGGTGTGTCGGACGCTGACGACCATTCGGGAAGTCATCGTCGCGACGCCGACCTATCTGGCGCATCACGGCGCGCCGGCCGAGCCCGCCGATCTAAGCCGTCACGGCTTGCTGAGCGTCACCGACGGCGCGTCGCGGATCTGGGAATTCTCGGACGGCCGTGGCACGTATCGCGTGAACACGGGGAGTCCGTTGACGTCGTCGAGCAATGCGATGGTGCGCACGGCAACGCTGAGTCATATGGGTATTGCACTGCTGCCGCTACCGCTGGTCGCCGACGATCTCGCGCACGGCAGTCTGGTTCCGGTGCTCGAACGCTTCGTGGTCAACGGCGGTCCGCTCGAACTGTCACTGCTCTATTCCGGCCGGAATTATCTGTCCGCGCGCGTGCGCAGTTTCGTCGACTTTATCGTTCAGCAATATCGCTCGACAGAGCGTCCGGTCAAACTGCGTGCCGTCGCTTGACGCCAGTCGATCATGGCAAAGATCCTTACCATCGAAGACGATGAACTGATCAGCGGCGATATCGTCCGCACGCTGAAAACACGCGGATTTGCGGTGGATGTCGCGCGCACCGGCCGTGACGGCATGGCGAAAGTGATGACGGGCGACTACGATCTCGTCACGCTCGATCGCATGCTGCCCGACCTCGACGGCTTGACGATCGTGACGACGATGCGCGGTGTCGGGATGGAAACGCCGGTACTCGTGATGAGCGCGATGACCGAAGTGGATCAGCGCATCCAGGGCTTGCGCGCCGGTGGCGACGACTATCTGACCAAGCCATTTTCGCCCGACGAAATGATCGTGCGAATCGAAGTCCTGTTACGACGCAGGCAACGCGGCGGCACCGCCGAAACGATGCTGCGCAACGGCGCGCTCGAACTCGATCTCGTGAAGCGCAAGGTCATGTATCGCGAGCGACGCCTCGAATTGCAACCCACCGAATTTCGCGTGCTTGAATTCATGATGCGTCACGCGGGGCAAGTGTTGACGCGCACGATGATCTTCGAAGCCGTTTGGGGTTGCCGCTTCGATCCGGGCACGAACCTGATCGACGTGCATGTCGGACGTCTGCGCAAGAAGGTGGATCAACCGGGCGAGCGTCCGTTGATCCGCACGATACGCGGGTCCGGTTATCTGTTCGGCTAAAGACGGCGCGCTTTTCTACCAAAGCGCGCCGCCGCTTTCTTTATACGATCAGAAACGGTGACGCATACCCACGCCCACCACCGCCTGACGATCGCTCGACGACGCCGTCAGCGAATAGATCGACGCATTGCCGAGTACCGCCGTGCCGTTCGCGCCGCTCACATGTTGATAGACGCCTTCCAGATAGAGGTCGGTGCGACGTGACAATGCGTAGTCCGCTTGCAGCATCACCTGATTCCACTTCGGTGAAATGCTGCTGTTCGCGCTGCTGAAATGGCCGTCGGTAAACGTGTAGGAGCCGCCTACCGACAGCGCTGGCGTCAGCGCATAACGGGCATTGACTTCGTAGTTGCTGAACGCAAGCAACTGGCCGTCGAGCGCCGAGTACGAGCCGCCTTGCGTCAACTGACGCGGATCGTTGAGGATCGTGCGGGTGAATACCAGCCCGACGGTCGCCGCGCCGAACGTATAACGACCCGCTGCGCCGAAAATGCGTTGACGTCCGCCCATCATCACCGCGTCGCCATCGCCGCTGCTGAGCGAGCCGCCGGTGTTGGCTGGATCGCCGACGCCGCCAGGTTGATTCGATTGCAGATACGCGACGGCAAGGTTGACCGGGCCGCCCGCCCACGATGCGCCAAGACTAAACGCATTGTTATTGCTAAAGCCGCCTGCTGCGTTGCTAAAGCCGTATGCGCCACCGAACGTCAGGCCGTCATAAGTCGCGCTCTTGAACTTGACCGCATTGTTCATGCGGAAGTCGTTGTTCAGATTGTCATTGTCGAAAGGATGATCCGCGATATTGCCGCCGAAGCCCGAGCCCGTTGCCGACAGCGGCGCAACGAAATCGACCACGAAGTCGTATTGACGGCCAACCGTCAGCGTGCCCCAGCGATGGCTTGCAAGACCGACCCATGCCTGACGGCCGAACTCGTCGCCACCGTTCGATAGTTTGCCGGTGTCGAGATTAAAACCGTTCTCAAGATCGAAGACCGCGCTCATTCCGCCGCCGAGATCTTCGTTGCCACGCAGGCCCCAGCGATCGGTGCTGAGGTTACCGCTTTGCGCGATCCAGTTGGTGTGGCCGTTCGTACCCGACTTCTGGTTGCTGACGTAGTCGAGGCCTGCGTCCAGCGTTCCGTAAAGCGTGATGCTGCTTTGTGCGTGGGCGGCAGTCGCGAGCGTAGCGGACATCGCGACAAGCGTGCTTGCCAGTACTTTTTTCATGGTCGTTCCGTGTTGGGAGTCGTCCCGTTGTGGTGACGGGTGACTGGAATTTATTCGCACGGAATGACAGGTGCGTTATCGAAACGCGGTGTTTTGTGAAAGCTCGTTTATGCAGATGACACCGGAATTTTAGTTTTTTCTTAACGGCATCTATTGCTTGCGTGATCGCGCAAACTCTAAAAATCCTTTCATACAGCGATAGCGATTTCGCTAATGCCCGAAGCCTATCCTTTATCTCAACCGTTCGGCGCAATGCATTCGGTGAGTGCCCAAGCGCTACGGATCTTTCACCCTGCTAAAAGGAACCATCGACATGAAATCGCTTACCATCGCACTGGCTTTTATCGGACTGACCGCAACAGCATCGGCATTCGCACAAACCCCGGCCGCACCGGCCACTCAGGTCGCGTCCATCTCCACGCCGTCGGTCGCGACAGCCGGTCAATGGACGCCGCCTTACGGTCAAGCGACCCAGGAGAAGACGCGCGCGCAGGTCTATCATGAACTGGTTCACGCAGAGAAAGACGGCCAACTCGCCTATCTGAACTCGACGCTTTACGCGCACTAAGCGCGCGTACCGCTGTCGATCCCGGCATCGAAATACCGAATCGTCGGCCACAAAAAAAGAGCGCGTTATCCGCAACGGATAACGCGCTCTTTTTGCATCGCTAACGCTTAAGACCGGATGGTCGAGGCCAGCTCCCGTTCAACACGGAATGCCCGGCCCCGTGACGACTGCTGCGCTAGAAGCTGTGCCGCACACCCACGCGTCCGACAATCTGCTTACCCGTCGTAGACGGATCGAACCCGGCAATCTGCGCGACCGCGCCGCCACTTGCCTTCTGCAACGCTGCGAGCACATACACTGCCGTGCGTTTCGAGAGTTCATACTCGGCACTCAGATTCAGCTGCTGGTACTTGGGCTCCTGTCCCGTCGCATGATCGCGTCCATCGGTGTACGTGTAGCCGGCCGCAAGATTCAACTGGCTGGTTGCGGCATACGTACCCGCGATTTCGTAGTTCTGGAACTTCACATCCTGACTCAAATCGCCCTGCTGGAAGTTCACGTTGGTGAAGTTGCCCATCACCTTGAACTTGCCGAGCGTGTACGACGCGCCTGCCGCAAAAATGCCCTGACTGCGTGCGTTGGCGAGGTAGTTTCCATAGACCGCGTTGGTGTAACCGCTGCCGCTCTGATAGCTCTGGAGCGCGCTCTCCGGATCGTTCACGCGCAAGTAGCCCGCACCTGCGGAGAACGCGCCGTTGGTGTAGCCCAGTGCCGCGCTATAGGCGGAATCATTCGAGAATTGACCGGCCTGGCCACCGAACGAATACAGTGCTTCGCCCGTAAAGCCGCCAATCGTCGGACTGGTGTATTTCACCGCATTGCTGATCGCAAAGCCGTTGTCGAGGTTGTCCATGTCGTTCGGATGCGAGAAATACCATCCGCCATACGCGTCGTTCAGCGAGAACGGTTCGATCAGGTCCACCAGCGGATCCCACTGACGCCCCAACGTCAACGTACCCGCCGTCTTGCTCGACAAACCGACGTACGCGTTTCGCGAGAATGCAAGGCCGCTGCCTTCGCTGCCGTTTGCGCTATTGAATCCGCTTTCCAGATCGAAGACCGCATCCAGTCCGCCGCCGAGATCTTCCTTGCCGCGAACGCCCCAACGACTGCCAGCGGACACGCCGCTCGCCATCTGATACAGATGATGTCCGTCGACGTTATTGCCGAAGTCGATCCCGGTATCGATCAAACCGTACAAGGTCACGCTGCTTTGCGCATGCGCGGCGCCCGACATCGCAAGCGCGCCGATGCTCAGCATCGCCGTCACCAGTACCCTGATTTTCATTTTCGATTTCATCGATCATCCCTCTAGTAGTTAGTCATGCCCGGCATTGCGAGCTGATCTGTTGAACAAGTGGATGCGAATATATCGATGACAGAATGCGTCGAGTCTGAAACTGAGTCTTGCGGATTGAGTGTTGGTGATGCGTCCATGCCGTATTGACAGCGCCCTTATGAATGGACCCGACGCATGTCGCTAACCGGCATGCATACGCGCACGCTACGCAATAACGACACTTAGTTGATAACCATAGCGACTGATGGTATCGATCTGCACATGCGGCAGCGAATGCGTCAGCTTGCGTCTTAAGCGCGACACGGCAAGATTGATGCTGGCCGGATCGACTTCATCGCTCTCAGGCCACGCATAGCGGATCAATTGATCGCGCGGCACCGGTGCATTCATCTGGCGCATCAGACATTCGATCAGCAGATATTCGCGTCGCGTAACGCTTAAACGGCATTCGGCGCTAACCAGTTCGCGCGTCAACGGATCGAGCGACAACGCTACGCCGTGCGCGCTTTCGCCATGGATGCGCGCGGCAAGCGTGCGTTGTAACGCCTGCATTCGTTCATGCATTTCGCGGAACGAATACGGCTGGCAAAAACAGGCGTCGGCGCCCGCTCTTAGCATGCGGGTGCGATCGTTTGCATTGGCTATTCCGAGTACGACGAGAACGGCCGCAGTGCTCGATGTGCCTGCTGCCGCGCACAGTGCGGGAAGCGAGCTGTGCACGTCGGCATAAGAAGCGGAATCCGGCGATAGCACGATAACGGCGTCGAATGGTTCCTGACGCGCCAGAAAGATGCCGTCGCGCAGCGTGTCGGCACGCTGCAGGCTATGCGCACTTTCCTGCAATGCTCTAAACAGCCACACGGCTTCCGGATGAGCCGCGGCAACAAACAGGATGCGCATTCAGTGTCCCATCGAAACAGATTCGGGTTAGTGCAACGTGCGCGGCCAGCATTCGATCGTCACGCGCGCGCCGCACTGACCGGTGGCGGGTTCGCGACTGTCGCTGCCACCGCCGCCAATCCGCACACTGAAATCATGCACATGCATCACCGCCGACACGATGCTAAGACCGAGTCCCGATCCCGCGACATGGCGCGTTCGGTCGCTCCGGTAGAAACGCTGCATCACCGCTTCACGTTCTGCGGCGGCAATGCCCGGACCGTTATCGACGATCTCCACTTGCGGTCCGCGTCGCGTTCGCGTCAATTCGAGCCGGACTGCGCCGCCTTGCGGCGTGAACTTGATCGCGTTGTCGGCGATATTGCTGATCGCCTCGAACAATAGTGCGCGATCGGCGTGAATGGGCGGCACCGGCGGCGTGATCATTTCGAAGCGGATTTTCCGGCTTTCCGCGAGCGGTTCGTATAGCTCGCCGATGTCTTCCAGCAACGCATCGAGCCGGATCTCGGCAAAGCCGCCACGGCGATGCAGCGCGCCAATTTCGGAGATGCGCAGCATCGCGCGAAAGCGGTCGAGCAGCGCATCGGTTTCATTGCGCACACGTTCGACCAGTCCGCTCAATGCGTCGTCGTCGAGCGGCGCGATGCATTCGTCGATATGCGCGAGCAATGTGCAGATATGCGCGAGCGGCGTGCGCAGATCGTGCGCGATGCCGTCACATGCACCTTTCACTTCGCTCATCAGCCGCTCGACTTCGGCGAGCATGTGATTGACCAGATGCGCGAGCATGTCCACTTCGTCGCGACCGCCGACGGGCAAGCGCTGCGCAAGATCGCCCTGCGCAATCAGCAAGGTCACGCGGCGAATGCCGTTCAGACGACGCATCTGACGCATGCTCAGTGCGATCCCGGTCGCGACGCCGACCGCAAGACACAGCAGGCCGCCGACGATCACCGTTTCGATGATGGTTTGGCGAATATGCAGGATATGCGTCAACTCGCGCGCGACGACCAGCGTAGCGCCGTCGGGCCGCCGCACCGCCATCGCCCGAACGACCGGCGCGGGCTCGTTGCCCGGCACGTACAGCGCAAGATCGAGCGTCTCGCCGACGCGATCGGTTTTCAGTTGCGACGGCAGTTGCAGCACGTCGCCCGCGACGCGTTTTCCGGTCGGTGAAAACAGTCCGTAGTAGTTGGTGTGCATCCGCTCGTGCTCGATGCGTCGCACGATGGTCGAGGCGAGATCGGTATCGGCGACGGAATCGAAATACGTCAGTTGCCATCGCATCACGGCGTCGGTTTGACGGGCAAGATCGCCGGTCACGGCCCAACCGGTCGCGGCCAGCATGGCCATCATCGACAGCGCGAAAATCACCGCGTAGATCGACAACCAGCGGAATGTCGTCGAATGCCAGCGACGTCCGAGCGTCGCGCGGCCGGGAAACAGGAGTTCGCTCAAGGTCGTTTCAAAGTCGTGTCAAGGTCGTGGTCAAAACGAAAGCGGCGCGAGTTGCATCGTCGGAAAACAGCTTACGCGCGCGTCGTTAAAAGTCGCCCGGACCCTGGATGAACTTTGATTTAAGGTTTGCTGTGCGATGCATGCGCTACACGCATGCATGCGTGTAGCGCATGCATCGCCGGATGAAACTAATTTCACCGGCCGGAAGCGGATCCGGACAGGTCGCACGCGTACCGTGCATTCATGCCGCAGCACATCGTTGCGGCTCAACACGCGCACGGGAGTGACGATGAAATTCTCGCAAAAGAAGGCGATTCTGCTCGCCGCTTTCACACTGATCAGTACGTCTGCATGTGCAGCGCCGCATCTGAGTCCGCAGCAATGCAACGACTATCCGTTCAAGCCGCTGCACGGCGAAGTCACGCACCGGCAGTTGATGCGTGAACTCGGCGAACTGGAATCGGTGGGCTATCAACCCAGCGACACCGACAACGAGTATCCGCAGGACATCGAGACCGCACAGAAGAAACTCGGCGCCGAATACCGGCGCGACTGCCTGCCCGCGCAGCATGCGAGCGACGCAGGCGCGCAGAACACGAGCGTGAAGATCGGTCCAGCCGGCTGATCGTCGCAGCGGGGCGCGGATGGGCGGCCGGAAATGGTCTGAACAATCACGAACCGGACGCCCACCGATCCATGCGTTGGGCGCATGCATGTCGATTCCGCATGGCTGCACATGAGATTCCGTCATGGCATCCATGCAGAGATTTCGGTTGTGACGTGATTTTGGTAAACCTAGAGTGCTTCGACTGCATCGGTTCGGCACGCAACGTCGAACCGACCCACGCTCGACCATACCAACGTTTTCAGACAGAGGATCGACCATGACCACCGCCCTTCACGCTTTGTCCCGGCGCGCGCAGCGCTCGATCTCCGCCGCCGCGACGGTGGCCGTCAGCGCCGTCGTGCTCACGGCCTTCGCGCCCGCCGCGCACGCCGACGCGCTCGATACGATCGCGCAAACCGGCGTGGTGCGCATCGGCGTGTTCGAGGACTATCCGCCGTTCGGCTCGATCGGCCCGGACATGAAGCCGCAAGGCTACGACATCGATGTCGCGAACCTGATCGGCCGGGCGCTGCATGCGAAGGTCGAACTCGTTCAGGTGACGGGCGACAACCGGATGGCCTATCTGGCCGACCATAAGGCCGACATGCTGCTGTCGGTCGGACAGACGCCGGAACGCGAGAAAGTGATCGATTTTTCGCAACCGTATGCGCCGTATTTCCTCGCCGTATTCGGCCCGAAAAAGCTTGCCGTCAAGAATGCCGGCGACCTCGCCGACAAGAGCATTTCGGTCGCGCGCGGCACGCTGGAAGACCTGAGCGTCACCAAGATCGCGCCGCCGAGCGCCACCATCAAGCGCTTCGACGATCCGAACGGCGCGATTTCCGCGTTTCTGGCCGGTCAGGTGCAACTGATGGTGGTCGGCAACGACGTCGGCGCAACGATTCTGGCGCGTCATCCGGCGATCGAACCCGAACAGAAGTTCGCGCTGTTCAGCTCGCCGGATCACGTCGGCGTGAACAAGAACGAGCCGCGTCTGCTGAAGAAGGTGGACGACACGATCGCGCAGGCACGCAAGGACGGCACGATGAACGAAATCTCGAAGAAATGGCTGCGCGCGCCGTTGCCGAAAGACCTCTGAGATCGCGATTACGTCGCACTATCTGAATCGCTGCGCACGCCAAGCGCGCGCGGCGCGAATAACGCTTAGCATAAGCAGCCAGAACCGGGCATGACGCGCGATGGCTGGCGAACCTCATCCCGCCCGGCGCCATGCCGACAGGAGGGAACGATGGACGAACCAGGCGACGGGAACGGCGGCGCACTGCCGTCGACGATGAAAGCCGTGCAAGTCGATGCGTTCGGCGGGGTCGACGCGCTGCAGTATCGCGAGATTGCCGTGCCGTCGCCGGGCGCGGGCCAGGTGCTGTTGCGCGTGTCGGCGGCGGGCGTCGGTCCGTGGGACGGCTGGATCCGCGCGGGCAACAGCGTGCTCGAACAGCCGTTGCCGCTGACGCCCGGTTCCGATGTGGCCGGAACCGTCGTGCGGATCGGGCCGGGCGTGACCGGCTGGCAGACCGGCGACGCGGCGTTCGGCGTCACCAATCCCCGCTTCACCAATGGCTATGCGCAATACGCGCTCGCGGACGTCGCGATGCTCGCGCCGATGCCCACCGCCCTCGATCCTCTCGAAGCCGCCGCCGTGCCGGTGATCGCCACCACCGCGTGGCAAATGCTGTTCGACTACGCGAACGTGCAGCGCGGCCAGACCGTGCTGATTCACGGCGCGGCGGGCAATGTCGGCGCGTTCGCGGTGCAACTCGCGGCGCTCGCAGGCACCCACGTGATCGCGACGGCATCGAACGATCAGGCCGACTACGTGCGTTCGCTCGGCGCGAACGAGGTGGTCGAAGCGCGTACCGGTTCGTTCGACGCGTACACCGGGCGCATCGACGCGGTCGTCGACCTGGTCGGCCAGGACGCGATCGACCGGTCGTTCGAGCTGGTCAAGCCGGGCGGCGTGCTGGTGTCGGCGGTCACGGAACCGGACAAGGCCAAAGCGGACGCGCGTCGGTTGAAGGCGGGTTTCCTGCTGGTCGCGGTCAATACTGCCGTGCTGGAAAAACTCGCCGATCTGCTCGTGAACGGCGGTCTCAAGGTTCGCGTGGGCGATGTGCTGCCGTTATCGCAAGCGCGACTCGCGCACGAGATGCTCGAAGGCCGGCCGCACAAACCCGGCAAGATCGTCCTGAGCATCGACTCCTGAGCGGTTTCTTCCGCGTCGATTTGCTTACCGGCCGGTAACCGGCTGCTCAGCCGGTTTGCCGGAGGTGGCAACGCGCGTCGCTGCGCGCCACCTGACCGGGCAAAGCAAATCGAAAAGCCACCCACGATTCCGTGGGTGGCTTTTTCGTTCACGGTCCATTCAGCGATCGCGCCAGCGCGTGCATGTTTTGCGGCGCAACACGGATGATGCCGTTACGCGGGCTGTCCACGTCCGCGATCAGCGCGAACGAAATCGATACCACCAGCGGCAACACGAATAGCATCGCGTGACGCCCGCGTCGCACGCGTTTTCCGTAGCCGATCAAGCCGTTGCAACAGGCGCCGATAAACAGCATCAACACCCACGCGCCGACCGGAATCCGGTTTCGCCACGCGGCGGCCGTATAGCCCTCGGCATTCAGCACGTCGTTCATGCCCGACACCACCAACGCCGATAACGGCGTGGGCTGTGCCGCGGCCGGCGCGCGGATCGCCGTCCATAGCGCCGATTGAAGTTGCGCGGTGTCCGCGCCGATCTGATCCAGCCGCGCGTTGCCCCGAACCGAATAGAACAGGATCCGCTGATCCGTGTAGCGCACGAGAAGCGCGCGCACCGCCGTTCCATCGGCGGCGGGCAACAGGTCGGCCCGCAGGTATTCGGTGCCGATCGCGTTCGCTTCCTCTTCTTCATACGCCTTGCGCTGATCGTAGCGGCTCACTGCCATCGAAAAGCTGAAGCCGATGATCAATCCGAGCAAGGTCAGCGTCGCGGCTTGCACCACCGCGAAGTCCTCGCGCGCATCGGCGCTGGTTTCGCCACGGCGTTGCGCCAGCGCGGTGCCGGCACGCGCGCATGACCACAGCACGATCAGCGAAACGATCAAAACATACAGCGGACGGTCGACAACGACGCTCATGAACGATCTCCTGGCAGGCTCGATGATGAAAACCCCAACCACTTCCGGACAGTCCCGACGACGGCGGCGTTCATAGTGTCATCAATCCGGCGCGGCCGGTCGCTGCGTGCGCGCACACGTGTATCGACCGTGCCGTTTATAGCCAGCGGCTATCGCGGCGATTTGAGCATTCAAACGATGACGATCCACACTCTCACGTATATTTAAATGGCGATGCGGCGCGCCGATACGCGCGATCCGCGCCGATGCGCACGCCGTCACCCGTCATCCGGAACCGCCCTTGCGGCGGATGATCCGCAGCGGTCCATTGGACCGCGCACCCGTGTTCGCGAGAACCCGCGACTCACGCCTGGCGATGCTGCACACCAGCCAGACGCCTTCATAGAACAAGCCGTGAGCAAGTCCCCTCAAGGAGATTCAAACATGTCAGACGAAGCGAAGTGCCCGTTCAACCATACGGCCGGCGGCGGCACGACAAATCGTGACTGGTGGCCGAAACAACTGCGGCTGGATCTGCTCAGCCAGCATTCGAACAAGTCCAATCCGCTCGGCGACAGCTTCAATTACGCCGAAGCATTCAAGCGTCTCGATCTGGCGGCCGTGAAGAAGGATCTGACCGCGCTGATGACCGATTCGCAGGACTGGTGGCCGGCCGACTTCGGCCACTACGGTCCGCTGTTTATCCGGATGGCGTGGCACAGCGCCGGCACGTATCGCATCGGCGACGGACGCGGCGGCGCCGGGCGCGGCCAGCAACGTTTCGCGCCGCTCAATAGCTGGCCGGACAATGTCAGCCTCGACAAGGCGCGCCGCCTGCTATGGCCGGTCAAACAGAAATACGGTCAGCAGATTTCGTGGGCCGATCTGCTGATCCTGACCGGCAATGTCGCGCTCGAAAGCATGGGCTTCAAGACCTTCGGTTTCGCGGGCGGCCGCGAGGACACGTGGGAACCGGATCAGGACGTCTACTGGGGCAACGAAAAGACCTGGCTCGGCGGCGACGTCCGCTACGGCAAAGGTGCGGCAGGCAATGACGATGACGGCGGAGTGATCGTCGCCGACGAAGAAAAGCACGGCGAAGAGGTCAGCCGCGACGAGCACGGCCGCACGCTCGAAAACCCGCTGGGCGCTGTGCAGATGGGCCTGATCTACGTGAACCCGGAAGGCCCGGACGGCAATCCGGACCCGGTCGCCGCCGCGCAGGACATCCGCGAAACCTTCGCCCGGATGGCGATGAACGACGAAGAAACAGTGGCGCTGATCGCCGGCGGTCACACCTTCGGCAAGACGCACGGCGCGGGTCCGGCCGATAACGTCGGCCCCGAACCCGAAGCCGGCGATCTCGAGAATCAGGGCTTGGGCTGGAAGAACAGTTTCGGCTCCGGCAACGGCGGCGACACGATCACCAGCGGCCTCGAAGTCACGTGGACCAGCACGCCGACGCAATGGGGCATGGGCTTCTTCCAGAACCTGTTCAACCATGAATGGGAACTGACGAAGAGCCCGGCCGGCGCGCATCAATGGGTCGCGAAAGGCGCGGATGCGACGATTCCGCATGCGCACGATCCGTCGAAGAAGCTGCTGCCGACCATGCTCACCACCGACCTGTCGCTGCGCGTCGATCCCGAGTATGAAAAGATTTCGCGGCGCTTCATGGCCAATCCCGATCAGTTCGCCGATGCGTTCGCGCGTGCGTGGTTCAAGCTGACGCACCGCGACATGGGACCGCGCGCCCGCTATCTCGGCGCGGAAGTGCCGTCGGAATCGTTGATCTGGCAAGACCCGATCCCCGCCGTCGATCATCCGCTGATCGACGCGCAAGACATCGCGTCGTTGAAAGAGAAAATCGTCGCGTCAGGATTGCCGGTGTCGCAACTGGTATCGACGGCGTGGGCGTCGGCATCGACGTTCCGTGGTTCCGACCGGCGCGGCGGCGCCAACGGCGCGCGGATTCGCCTCGCGCCGCAGAAAGACTGGGCGGTCAACCAGCCTGCGCAACTCGCGACGGTGCTGTCCGCGCTCGAAAGCATTCAGGCCGGCTTCAACGGCGCACAGTCCGGCGGCAAGAAAGTGTCGATCGCCGATCTGATCGTGCTCGCGGGCGGCGTCGGGATCGAGCAGGCCGCGAAGCGCGCAGGTCATGCCGTCAGCGTGCCGTTCACGCCGGGTCGCATGGACGCGTCGCAGGATCAGACCGACGTGCAATCGGTCGACGCGCTCGAACCCGCCGCCGATGGCTTCCGCAATTATCTGAAGACCACCTATCGTGTTCCGGCCGAAGCGCTGCTGATCGACAAGGCGCAATTGCTAACGTTGACCGCGCCGGAGATGGCGGTGCTGGTGGGCGGCTTGCGCGTGCTGAAGGTGCAGGCCGGGCAGGATTCGCGCGGCGTCTTCACCGACCGCCCGGAAACGCTGACCAACGACTTTTTCCGCAATCTGCTCGATATGGGCACCGAGTGGAAACCGGCGTCGGCGGCGCGCGATGTATTCGAAGCACGCGACCGCAAGACCGGCGAGCGGAAATGGACGGGTAGCCGCGTCGATCTGGTGTTCGGTTCGCACGCGCAGCTTCGCGCGCTGAGCGAAGTCTACGCAAGCGAGGACGGTCAGCAGAAGTTCGTCCAGGACTTCGTCGCCGCGTGGGTCAAGGTGATGAACCTCGACCGTTTCGATCTGGCGTAAGCGGCCTGCGTTCCCGTCAGGCTTGTTGCCCTGACGGGAACGCGCCGTATCTAACCCCTATCTAACGCGGATTCGGCGCGTCTACCGCGCCATCCGGTACGCGCATCCGCTCGACCAGCACGCCGATATACGGACACGCCGCCAGCGTCGCGACGATCACCGTCGCGAGCAGCGACAACGATGCCGCCGGATGCAACGCATCCGCAGCCGTCGCGAACGACGCAATCACGCACATCGCCGCCAGCACGCGCGTATGCCGCGGCGGCAACGGCGCGCGCAACCAGCGCTGGCCCGGCGAGCACAGATAGAACAGCAACGCCGCGGCAAACGCCGACCCAACGATAAACAGATCTTTCATAGTCCGGCCCGATGGAGTTCGGAACTTGGGCGCTTCCGCACTACAAAGCGCCTTAATGAGAATGATTATCATACAGAGATCGGCACGGCAATGCTCGTGCTTCGAAAATTCTCCGTCCGACACCCTCCAGAACCACGCCATCTCGCTGCGATCCCCGCCGCTCAAGGCTTCGCCGATTAGCACAAAATCGCGAAATATCATTTCGAGCTATCGATACAAATAATCGATAGCAAGGGTCTACACTGCCTCCATCGACGTTGCGAACAGAAGCTTTCCCGCCAGACGCAGCGCCTCACTGAATCGAAAACGTTATTGGAGCCCATCATGAAGACCCGCATTCTTGCCACGTTGTTGCTCGCCGCTTCTGCTTCGATCGCTGCACCGGCTTTTGCCAGCGGTTACGGCCCGGCACCGTTTTACCGTCCTGACGTCAGCGCCCCGGCATCGCAACGCGGCCAAAGCGTGCAAACCGTTGCCGCTGAAAACGCTAACGCGAACGTCGCACAAGATCACTCGTACGGCGGCGTAAAGAGCCAGACCACGCAATCCGGCAGCCGCCAGGCCGACAACGGTCCGCAATCGGTGTTCTTCGGTCATTGAGCGAACGGCGAAATCGCCGCGCCGGACCGCAGCACACGCTGTCGTAATTTGAAACGAACACGAAGCACCACACAAATAACGCATTCTGGAGGTAACGAATCATGAAATCGCTCATTCAAGCTGTTGCCATCGCCGCTGTTCTCGCTGTCCCGGCCGTCTCCTTCGCGCAGTCGAACCAGCCGGTGACCCGCGCCCAAGTTCGCGCCGAACTGATCCAGGTCGAACAGGCCGGTTACAACCCGAGCCGTGGCCGCGATCCGAACTACCCGGCCGACATCCAGGCCGCCGAAGCGCGTGTCGCCGCACAAAACGGCAACGCGCAAGCCAATACCAGCGGCTACGGTTCGGGCGTGAGCGGTTCGTCGCAAGCCGGTCCGCGCGCTGAATCCACGGCAAGCTCGTACTCGGTGCCGGTCGTCAATATCGGCCACTAAGCCAAGGCCACCACCGCCGTCCGGCTCGATTGCCGGCCGAAGCGGATCGCACGACGAGGCTCGCATCGTTCGACGGCGCGAGCCTCGTTTGCCGATTGCCCTACCCTCCTGCCGCCAGATGCCCTGGCGGCTTCGCCCGACGCGTTGTCGGGCGTTTTTCATTTGGCGTGTCCCGGCCACCGCAAGCACGCGTGCGCACGCGAGGCGCTATGCTTGTGCCTCCGCAAATCAAGGAGCGCACGACTGCCATGACACAGACAACAGGAACCATGATCACCTTCCGTCGCCCGGATGGCGGCGACGTCCCAGGCTACCTCGTCAAGCCGGAAAAATCCGAAGGCGCGCCCGCAATCGTCGTGATTCAGGAATGGTGGGGATTGAACGACCAGATTCGCGGCGTCGCCGAGCGCCTCGCGCAGGCCGGCTACATCGCGCTGGTGCCGGATCTGTATCGCGGCAAGAAAACCGGCGACGAAGAAGAGGCGCATCACCTGATGGACAGCCTCGATTTCGGCGACGCCGCGTCGCAGGACATCAGCGGCGCGGTGAGCTATCTGAAAGGCATCACGTCGAAAGTCGGTCTGACCGGCTATTGCATGGGCGGCGCACTGACGCTGCTCGCGCTCGGCCAGAATCCGGACGTGAACGCCGCCGTGGTGTGGTACGGCTTTCCGCCGCTCGACTATATCGACGCCGCTAAAATCAAGGCGCCGGTGCTCGCGCATTGGGCGTCGCAGGACGAGTTTTTCCCCGCCGCCACGGTCGATGCGCTCGAAGCGAAGCTGAAAGAAGCCGGCGTGACGTTCGACTTTCACCGCTATCTCGCGCATCACGCATTCGCGAACGAAACCGCTGTCGGACCGGGCCGTATCGCGAAGACGCAATTCGATCCGGCGTGGTCGCAATTGGCGTGGGATCGCACGCTTACTTTCTGGGGTCGCACGCTGTGGTCGTAATGTCGCAGCCGCAAACGCGGCAACGCTCCGTGTAAACGCTGCAAAAACAACGCCAAAACCACGGCGTGGGGCGGATCCGGCACGAACACGCGGGGAAAGCGTAAGGCACGGCGATAAAGTTCTGGTTGGGCATGCCGATATGAAGTCTGTCGATGGCATTTGCCCTAACCCATCGAAGCGCGCCGCGTGTGCGTCGCGCTTCGTTAGAAAGTCAGAACCACAGCGTCATGCCATCCCCGATTCGCTTTTTACCGCGTGTCGATCCGTCGAGCGCGGAGTTGAATCAGTCGCAATTCGACGCGTTTTCGCGTCAGATCCCACTGCTCTACTTCATCCTGGTCGTGAACAGCGCCGCCGTCGCGTTCACGCATCGCGCGGTCGCGCCCGCGTGGCTCGCGATCTACATGCCGCTCGCGTTGTGCGCGGCGGCCGTGGTGCGGGTGATCGTATGGGTCGGACGCCGCCGCGTAGCACTCGACGCCGCGCAGATCGTCGCGCGTTTGCGCGCGAGCATCGCCGCGCTGGTCGTGCTCGGCGTCTCGTTCACCGCGTGGGGACTCGCGCTCTACCCGTATGGCGACGCGTACGCGCAGAGCCACGTCGCGTTCTATATGTCGATCACCGTGATCGGCTGCATATTCTGTTTGATGCAGATGCGCACCGCCGCACTGCTGCTGACCGCGATCGTGATCGTGCCTTTCGCGACGTTTTTCATGACGACGGGCAATCCCGTTTTCATCGCGATTTCGATCAACGTGCTGCTGGTGTCGGGCGCGATGATCTCGATCCTGCTGACCTACTCGCGCGACTTTTCCAATCTCGTCGCATCGCAGCGCGCGCTGCTGAACAAGCAGGCGGAAATGCAGACGCTCAGCGACGAAAACTCGCGCCTCGCGAATATCGACAGCCTGACCTTGCTGCCCAACCGGCGACGCTTTTTCTCCGATATCGACAACGTCCTGTCGCAGTGCATCCGGGAAAATCGCGGCTTTGCGGTCGGCGTGCTCGATCTCGACGGCTTCAAGCAATTGAACGATCTGTACGGACACGGTTTCGGCGACGGCATTCTCGAACGGACCGCGCATCGCCTCGCGGCGCTGTCGAATTCGCAGGTGTCGTTTGCACGGCTGGGCGGCGACGAATTCGGCGTGATCGTCAACGGTTTCGAGAGCCGCGACCATCTGCTCGAAATCGGCGGCGTCGTCTGCGACGTGCTGAAAAAGCCGCACGTGCGACCGGGTTCGACCACGCGTCTGACCGGCTCGCTCGGCTTCGCGATTTTCCCCGATGCAGGCGAAACGCCCGAGCAGCTTTTCGAGCGCGCCGACTACGCGCTGTACTTCGCGAAAGAAAACCGGCGTGGCGCGCCGGTGGTGTTTTCGACCGAGCACGAAACCGAAATCCGTCAGGTGAGCGCGGTCGTACAGGCGTTGCGCGACGCCGACCTCGCCCGCGAAATGACGCTCGTGTATCAACCGATCGTCGATGTCGCAGCGAACCGGATCGTCTCGTTCGAAGCGCTCGCGCGCTGGTCGAGTCCGAGCCTGGGCGACGTCGCGCCATCGGTGTTTATCGGCATCGCGGAGCGCAGCGAACTGATTCATCGCATCACCGAAGTCCTGCTGCGCCAGGCGCTCGCGTTCGCGCGATATTGCCCGCCCGACATCGGTATTTCGTTCAATCTGTCGACCCGCGATCTCGCCGCCGACGACGCACTCAGCGCGATTATCGCGTTGACGCGATCGAGCGGTGTCGAACCGGGCCGGATCGAATTCGAGGTCACGGAAACCGCGCTGATCAACGATTTCGATCAGGCGGCGAAGGCGCTGGAATCGTTGAAAGCGCTCGGCACGCGGATCTCGCTCGACGACTTCGGCACGGGCTTTTCGAGCTTGAGTTGCGTGCATCGACTGCCGGTCGACAAGCTGAAGATCGACCGCAGTTTTATTGCGGAGATCACGTCGCGCTCGCCGGGCCGCGACATCGTCAAGAGTATCAACGACCTGTGTACGAACCTCGGCCTCGACTGCGTGATGGAAGGCGTCGAGACCCAGGCGCAACTGGACGTGCTGAAGGGTCTGGGCTGCACGCTGATGCAGGGTTACTACTTCAGCAAACCGGTGAGTGCGGCCGACGTCGCGACCGTGCTCGCCCGCTTCGACGGCACGCGCGAGGCGGTGTGGGTTTGATGTTGTGCCCGCTGTCCCGGCTCGCACTTCGTGGATGTCACGTTACGCAAACTCGCGCGCGTCTCGTGTAACCCCGTGACATCGCGCGACGGCATCGCCGTGCACGACGCCGATCGACGGCAAATCCCGGCTGGGCGCGACTTGCGCGCCGCCGCGCTGTAACGGTTCAGATTGGCATGCTATCTGCAGATGATTGGACGCGGTCAGCCGCACCGCCCAACCAATATCGAGGATGCCGAGATGGAGACGAATTTCACGCTTACTGCCGTTGCACTGTGCGCCATTGCAGCGTTTAACCTGGCGACCAGCAGCGTCGCCATCGCGGCACCGTCCGCGGGACTCGTCGTCGGCGCAGGCATTAGTCCCGGGACGATCGAAGTCGGCGCAGCCGCAGGCGGCACGACGACGGCTAACGGCGTCGCGGTCATCGTCGGCGGAGCGGCCGGCGTGAAAGTGAACGTCGGCAATACGCCGCTGCCGTCGCTGCCGTCGCTTCCGTCAGTCACCGGTGTGATCGGGACGGTGACGGGGGCGCTTTCCGGTGCGGGCGGCGGTGATCCGCTCGCTCCTGTCACGGGTGCGGTGAACACCGTTACTGGGGCGCTTTCCGGCGTCGGCGGCGGTGATCCGCTCGCTCCTGTCACCGGTGCTGTGAACACCGTTACTGGGGCACTTTCCGGCGTCGGCGGCGGTGATCCGCTGGCTCCTGTCACTGGTGCGATCAACACCGTTACTGGTGCGCTTTCCAGCGTCGGCGGCGGTAATCCGCTCGCTCCTGTCACCGGCGCGATCAACACCGTTACTGGTGCACTTTCCGGCGTAGGTGGCGGTGATCCTCTCGCCCCTGTCACCGGCGCTGTCAACACCGTCACCGGCGCACTTTCCACCGTAGGCGGCACCAACCCGCTCGCCCCCGTCACCGGCGCGATCACCACCGTCACCGGCGCACTGTCGAACGTCGGCGGCACCGACCCGCTGTCGCCCGTCACGACTACCATCGGCACGATCAGCGCGTCGCTGGCGAATGCGGCCAGCGGCAATCCGCTCGCGCCCGTCACCGGGACCGTCGATGCCGCCACCGATACCCTCGCCAGCACCATCGACGGCTCGACCGGAACGGTGTCCGGCGCAATCGACTCGGCAACCCACTCGCTGTCGGGCGCAGTCGATACCGCCACCACGACGCTCGCCGGCACCGTCCACTCCGTCACCGCGGCGCTGAACAACGCAGCGTCGAACGATCCGCTCGCGCCCGTCACCGGCGCAATCGATTCCGTCACCAGCGCGTTGTCGAATGCAGCAGGCGGCAACCCGCTCGCGCCGATCACCGGTGCGGTCAACACCGTCACCGGCGCGTTGTCCAGCGCGGCTGGCAGCGCATCGCTCGCGCCCATCACGAATGCGGTCACCGGCGCGCTCAACGCCGTGACCAGCGCCGTGTCCGGCGCAGCAGGCGGCGACCCGCTCGCGCCCGTCACGGGCGCCGTCAACTCGGTGACCAATGCGCTGACCGGCGGCATCGGCACCAATCCGCTCGCGCCGATCTCGACGACGATCAACTCGATCACCGGCTCACTGTCCGGGGCGGCGGGAGGCAATCCGCTGGGGCCGGTTTCCAGTGTCGTATCGGGCGCGGTCTCCAGCGTCACGAGCGGCTTGTCGAATGCGAATCCGATCGTACCGATCACCAGCGCGCTGAACACTGTGACGTCGACCGTCGGCTCGCAGGCGGGCGCGATCGGCGCGGTGCTGAACAACAACCCGATCGTCCCGCTGACGACCACGCTCACGGCCGCGCTCGGCACGACCATCACGTCGACGGCGGGCGCGGCGGTCTCGGTGGCGGGCGCGGTCGGCGCAAGCGTCAGTGCGGGCGGCCATACGGTCGGCGCAGGCGCGGGCGCGGCCGGATCGGTCAGCAGTTCGGCGGCGGCGACCACCACCGGCGTGCTTGCGCCCGTCACGGGCCTCGTCGCATCGCTGAACTCGACGGCCTCGCATGCGGGCGGCAGCGCCGCAAACGGCACGCTGCTCGCGCCGGTCACGGGTCTGTTGACCGCGGCCACGGGCGCGTTGCCGAGGTAAGCCGGACGCGCGCCGCAAACGCGCCGCAAACGCGCAATTGCATCGGCAGCATCGGAAAGGGCCGGCCCGGTCGCGGGTCGGCCCTTTCCTCATTGCGCGACCGGAACGCGAAGTTCAGCGCGGCACGACCACGACCGGCTGCGCGTACACCACACCGGCCGGCCGCACCCACACCGTCGAATAGACCGGAACCACCACCGGCACCGGCCTCGGCGGCGCGGCGACGACCACCGGCGGTGCGTAATAAACCGGCCGCGGCGGCACGTAGACCACGGCGGCCGGCGCATAGGCGACGACCACCCGCGCAAACGACGATGACGAAACGGTCAGGCCCAAAGCCGCCGCAGCGGACGCACAGATCAAACGGATATTCATTCGATACTCCTGAAACGAAAACCGGCCGTTGAAAAACGCCGCTCGTGACGACGTGGGCCGGAAGGTTCGCCCGACGTGACGCCACGCGCTGGATCGAACCGTGAAAGCGCAACTCGCGCCGACCGTCGAAAGATACGCAGCCGGCGATCGGAATGGCAGCCGGAACTTATTTCATTCAATGTCGTGCGCCGCGTCGATAAACACCCGCCGTCGCGGTTCGCGATGTCTGAAATGTTTGCTCCGTTCGATTCGCCTCGTGCAGCAACGGGTCGCGTCCTATGAGAAAACCCGAAGCGACAGCCCATGACATACCGCGACATACTTCGTAGCAGCTTTGAAATTGCATTCCGCCGTTGCACCGACAAGAATTCGGCCTGCCTTCGATCGCCTCCACGCTCATCCCGGCGCATCGGAATCTGAACCCGTTCAAGGAGCATGCAATGAAGAAGTTTCTCGTCGCCGTCGCGCTGTGCATCACGTCCACCATCGTCAGCACCGGCGCGCTCGCGCAAACCGCGCCGCAACCGGATCCGCAGCGCATGGCGCGGATGGAACAGCAACTGCAAAGCCGCTTCGCCAACGCCAACACCACGCACGACGGCAAGCTGACGCGCGAACAGGCGAACGCCGGCATGCCGATGGTCGCAAAACACTTCGACGAAATCGATACGCAGAAAGCGGGCTTCATCACGTTGCCGCAAATCGAGGCATTCATCCAGCAACGCGGCGCAGCGCACTGAGCGCGGTCCGGATCGGCGGGATCGTCGATGTCCGGACCCGCCTTCCGGCCTACGGCCGTGCATGGCCTTTCACGAGAAGCTTGATGACACTTCCCTCGGCCCGCCGCTCCACGCCCCGTGCCCGCACGTCACTGTGCGCGTGCGTGGCGGTCTGTCTGCTGGCGTTGCCGCTTGCCGGCTGCGTGACGGTGGGCCCGGACTTCCGCACGCCCGATGCAACGCTCGAACACCAGTGGCTCGAAAGCCTGCCCGCCGATGCGCACGCATCAGCCGCCGACGGCGCCGCATGGTGGACCGCATTCAACGACCCGCTGCTGACCGCACTCGAACAGCGCGCGTACGCGCGCAACCTGAACTTGCAGGTCGCGGGACTGCACGTGCTGAAAGCGCGCGCGCAACTGTCGATCAGCGATGAAAACCTGTTTCCGCAGCAAGGCAGCGTGTCGGGCGGCGCGAACCATATCAACACCAGCGGCGTCGGACCGATTCCGCCAACGCATCTGTGGGCCGAGCATTTCCGCGCGAATGTCAGCTGGGAAATCGATTTCTGGGGCAAGTACCGTCGTCAGATCGAGTCGGATACGGCGACGTTGCGCGGCTCCGAAGCCGCGTACGACAACGCGCTGGTGTCGCTGTACGGCGATGTCGCAAACGCGTACATCGATTTGCGCGCCATCGAGCAGCGACTCGCGGTCGCGCAGAAGAACCTCCAATCGGTGCGGGAAAGCCTGCGTCTGACCACCGCGAGATTCAATCGCGGTGCCGCCAGCCAGCTCGACGTCGAACAGGCCGCCACGCTGGTCGCGGAAACCGAGGCGCAGATTCCGCCGCTGCAAAAAGCTCGCGCGCAGGATCGCGACACGCTCGCCGTGCTGCTCGCCGATCCGCCCGACGCGATCGACGCGCAACTCGCGGGCGGCACCGGCATTCCCGTCGCGCCCGCCCGGATCGACGTCGGAATTCCCGCCGATCTGCTGCGCCGACGGCCCGACGTCCGCCAGTCCGCGCTGAACGCCGCCGCGCAATCGGCGCTGATCGGCGTGCAGAAGGCAAAGCTGTATCCGTCGTTGTCGCTGACCGGGCTATTCGGGCTGTCGTCGTCGGAACAGCATGGAATCGGCCTGACGCAATGGGGCAGCAAGACCATCGGGCTGGTGTCGGCGGGCATCACCGTGCCGATCATCGAGCGTGGTCAGCTGAAAAACGCGGTGCGGATTCAGGACGCGGCGTTCCAGGAAGCCGTGCTCGACTATCAGGGCACCGTATTGCAGGCGCAGCGCGAAGTCGAAGACGCCATCGCGACATTGCGCACGTCGCTCGATGCGCTCGCCGCGACCTCGCGCGCCGCCGATGCATCGCAGCGCGCGTTGCGTCTCGCGAACGCGCAATACCTGTCGGGCTCTGTGACCTTCGATACCGTGCTCGACGCGTCGCGCTCGATGCTGCGCGACGACGACTCGCTCGCGCAAAACCAGGGGCTTGCCGCGCTGGCCGCCGTTTCGCTGTATCGGGCGCTCGGCGGCGGCTGGCAAGTGGCAAGCGACCAACCGGTGGTCAGCCGGACAATTAGCGAAGAGATGGCGCGGCGTACCGACTGGGGGCGCCTGCTGGCGCCGCCGACGAATTCGCCGCTCGCCCGGACCCGCGGAGATCAGCTTGAATCAGAAAAATAATTCACCTGCCCGAACCGGCAGGCGGGCAGCGTGTGCGTCGGCCTGCGTGTTCGTTTTGAGCACGGCGATGCTTGCCGGTTGCGGCGACCATCCCGCAGCCGCGCCCGCCGACTCGCTGCCGCAAGTCGGCGTCACGCAACCGGTGTCGCGCGAAGTGCGGCCGCAGATCGACGTGTCGGGCACGGTCGCGCCGTCGGCGACGGTGACGCTGGTCGCACGCGTGCAAGGCACGCTGAAGGCGATCGGTTTCACCGACGGCGCGTACGTCAAAGCCGGTCAACTGCTGTTCCGCATCGAGCCGGATTCGTATCGTGCGCAACTCGCGTACGACCAGTCCGCGCTCGACAACGCCGAACAGGAACTGACGCGCCAGAAACAGTTGACCACCGATAAAGCCACCTCCGAATCGTCGCTGCAAAAAGCGCAGACCACGCGCGATCAGGCGCTCGCGAAACGCGATATGTCGAAAATCAATCTCGGCTATACGGAGATTCGCGCGCCGTTCGCGGGACGGATCGGCGCGCGCGCATTCGATGTCGGCAATCTGGTCGGCGGCTCCGACTCGTCGAAGCTCGCGACGCTCGACCGGATCCAGCCGGTCTACATCAATTTCACGCTAAACGAACGCGACGCGAACCGCATCGGTCTGTTCACGCAAGCGCCGCACACGGTGCGCGTGAGCGTACCCGGCGCCCCGTCCGCCCAAGGCGACGACGCCACGCTCGAATTCGTCGATACGCGGATCGATTCGAATAGCGGATCGCTGCGCTTGCGCGCGGACGTGCGCAACCAGGACGCGCATCTGGTGCCGGGCATGTCGGTCGAAGTGCATCTGCCCGCGGGCGCGCCGCAACAGGCGTTGCTGATTCCGGATACCGCCGTGCAACGCGATCAGGCCGGTGCGTCGGTGCTGATCGTGAATGCGGGCAACGTGGTCGAGAAGCGCGCCGTCGTCACGGGTGGACTCGATCACGGTCTGCGCATCGTCACCGCCGGCCTGAATCCGCACGACCGCGTGGTCACCAGCGGCACGCTCGCCATCGCACCGGGCGCGAAGGTTCAGCTGGCGAACCCGCAGGGGCGCGCATGATCCGCTTCTTCGTCGAGCGGCCGGTACTGGCGAACGTGATCGCATTGATCGTGATGCTGCTCGGCGCGGTCGCGCTGATCAACCTGCCGATCGCGCAATATCCGCCGATCACGCCGCCCACCGTGCAGGTCGTCGCGCGCTATCCGGGCGCGAGCGCATCGACGTTGATCGACCGCGTCGCGCTGCCGATCGAAACCCAGGTCAACGGCGTCGAAAACGCGCTGTACATGCAATCCACCAGCACCAACGACGGCTCCTACACGCTGACGATCACGTTCGCGGTCGGCACCGATGTCGACAAGGCGCAAGTGCTGGTGCAAAACCGCGTGTCCGCCGCGACCGCGCAATTGCCGCAAGCCGTGCAGCAACAAGGCGTCACGGTCCGCAAACGCTCGACCGCGATCCTCCAGCTTTACACGCTGCAATCGACCGATCCGAAATACGACTCGCTGTTCCTCAGCAACTACGCGGTGATCTCGCTGCGCGACACGCTCGCGCGTCTGCCGGGCGTCGGCGACGTGACCGTGTTCGGCACCGGCCAGTACAGCATGCGTGTGTGGCTCGATCCACGGCGGCTCGCCGAACGCAACCTGAGCGCCGCCGACGTGATGAACGCGATCCAGAGCCAGAACAAGGACGTCAGCGCCGGCCAGCTCGGCGCCGAACCGAACGCGGGCGGCGAAGCGTTCCAGCTGACCGTGACCTTGCACGGCGCGCTATCGACGCCGCAGCAGTTCGACGACATCATCGTCAAGGCCGATCCGGACGACGGTGGCCACTTCGTGCGGATTCGCGATCTGGGCCATACCGAACTCGGCTCGTCGAGCTATGGACAGTTCTTCAATCTCGACGGCAAACCGGCCGCGGGGATCGCGATCTACCAGTTGCCGGACGCCAACGCGCTCGATGTCGGCAACGCCGTCAAGGCGACCATGGAACGGCTCGGCAAGCAGATGCCGCAAGGCGTCACCTACCAGTTGCCGTTCGACACCACGCGCTTCGTCCGGCAGTCGGTCGATGATGTCTACAAGACGCTGTTCGAAGCGGCCGCGCTGGTGCTCGTCGTGATCCTGCTGTTCCTGCAAAACTGGCGCGCGATGCTGGTGCCCGCGACGACGATTCCGGTGACGATAATCGGCACGTTCGGCGCGATCTATCTGCTCGGCTTTTCGATCAATCTGCTGACGCTGTTCGCGATCGTGCTCGCCATCGGCATCGTGGTCGACGATGCGATCGTCGTGGTCGAAGGCATCACGCAGCATATCGAGCAAGGCAAAACACCGAAGCAGGCCGCCATCGACGCGATGCACGAACTGCTCGGGCCGATTGTCGGGATTACGCTAGTGCTGGTGTCGGTGTTTCTGCCTTCGGCGTTTCTCGGCGGCGTCACCGGACAGATGTACCGGCAATTCGCGCTGGTCGTGGTGACCACCACGATCATCAGCGCGATCAACGCGGTCACGCTGAAGCCGGTGCAAAGCGCGCGCTGGCTGCGGCATTCGCGGCCCACCCGGCCGAACGCCGTGTATCGCGGTTTCGATCGCGCTTACGGCGCGGTCGAGCGCTTCTACGTGCGGATCGTCTCGTGGCTGGTGCGGCGCAGTGCGTTTGCGCTGATCGTCGCGCTGGTGCTGTCGGCGGGGTCCGCCGTGTTGCTCACGCGCGTGCCGACGAGCTTTATTCCGCTCGAAGATCAGGGCTATATGCTGATTGCCGTGCAACTCGCCGATGCCGCGTCGCTCGGACGGACGCGCGACGCGAGCGCCGAGATCGAGAAGCGCATCGGTGCGATTGCGGGCGTCGATCACGTGGTGTCGATCGGCGGCATTTCTCCGCTCGACAACAACGCGTCGATGCCGAACGCGGCGCTGATCTACGTCACGCTGAAAGACTGGAGCGCGCGTGGCAAGGGCCAGGATCTGCGCACGCTGTACCGGAACATGAACACCGAACTCGCGAAGCTGCCCGACATCCGCAGCGTCGTGATCGTGCCGCCGCCCATCCAGGGGCTCGGCAATAGCGGCGGCGTGCAGATGCAGGTGCTGTTGACCGACGGCTCGCAGAACTGGCAGCGCTTGCAGGACGCGACCGACGCGCTGGTCGCGGCCGTCTCGAAGCGGCCCGAATTGCAGCGCGTCTTCAGCCCGTTCCGCGCGTCCGTGCCGACTGTCGATCTGACGATCGACCGCGCAAAAGCCGAATCCCTGCAGGTGAACGTGGGCAATGTCTTCGATCTGATCCAGGATTACGTGGGTTCGAGCTACGTGAACCAGTTCACGCGTTTCAACCATACGTTCCCGGTATTCGTCCAGGCCGACGGCGCGTTCCGTCGCGAAACCGACGACCTGCGCCGCTTGCAGATTCGCAGCAACAACGGGCATATGGTCGAACTCGGCGCGTTCATCGAGGCGAAACCGGGCGTGGGTCCGGCGGTCGCGTCGCTGTACAACCTCGCGCCCGCCGCCGCGATCAACGGCAACCCCGCCAACGGCTACAGCAGCGGCGACGCGATTGCCGCGTTCGAACAGGAAGCCGCGCGCGTGCTGCCGCCTGGCGTGGGTTACGAATGGACCGCGATGTCGTATCAGGAAAAGCTGGTCGGCAACTCCGCTTACTGGGTGTTCGGCGTCGGCGTGCTGCTGGTGTTCTGCGTACTGGCCGCGCAATACGAAAGCTGGCTGCTGCCGCTCGCCGTCGTGCTCGCCGTGCCGATCGCGCTGCTCGGCACGGCGACCACGCTCGCCGCGCTCGGCGCCGCGAACAATCTGTATACGCAGATCGGACTCGTGCTGCTGATCGCGCTGTCGGCGAAAAACGCCATCCTGATCGTCGAGTTCGCGCGGCATCTGCGCGAGCGCGGCGCGAGCATCGCCGACGCCGCTGTCGAAGCCGCGCGCCTGCGTCTGCGGCCTATCATGATGACCTCGTTCGCGTTTATTCTCGGCGTCGTGCCGCTCGTGATCGCGACCGGCGCAAGCGCGAGCGCGCGCCGCTCGCTCGGCATCGCGGTATTCTCCGGCATGCTGGCGTCGACGTGCATCGCGGTATTGTTCATTCCGTCGTTCTATGTGCTGCTGCAACGGTTGACGGAACGGCGCGCGGCACGGCACACCCCGCCCCCGCCCGACAAACCCGGCAATCCGCACGTCGCATAGCGCACAAGGAGTGTTGCATGGATCGCCCCGCCAGAATCATCGTGCTCGACGACGAAGCCGAATTGCGCAATATGCTGCAACGCTTCCTGAGCGGCCACGGTTTCGACGTCCGCGTCGTCGAGGACAGCAAGCGGCTCAACCGCTATTTGCAGCGTGAGCCGTACGACGTGCTGGTGCTCGATCTGATGATCGGCGAAGAAAACGGCCTCGAAGTCTGCAGCCGTTTGCGCGCCGAAGGTCACACGCTGCCTATCCTGATGCTGACCGCGAAAGGCGATCCGCTCGACCGCGTGATCGGCCTCGAAACCGGCGCCGACGATTACCTCGCGAAGCCGTTCCTGCCGCGCGAACTGGTCGCGCGGATCAATGCGTTGCTGCGTCGCCAGAAAATCGCGTCGGGCGATCCGGGCGTCGCCGCGCAAACCGTGCGCTTCGGCGAATTCACGCTGGATATCGGCAAGCAGCGGCTATCGCGCGGCGCCGAGGCGCTCGATATCCATTCGGCACAGATGCTGTTGCTGGTCGCGCTGGCGTCGTCGCCGAACCGCGCAGTCAGCCGCGACAACCTGATCGCGCGCGCACGCGGCCGCGATCACGACGCGCTCGACCGCAGCATCGACGTGCAGGTGCTGCGGCTCAGACAGATCGTCGAAGCCGATCCGTCGAAGCCGCGCTTTATCAAAACCGTATGGGGCGTGGGCTACATGCTGGTCGGCGACGTCGTGTCATGAGCGACGCACCGTCGCATTTCACCCTGCGCATGCTGCTGCCGCGAACGCTGCTCGCGCGCAATATCGCGCTGCTGATCGTGCTGGTCGTGCTGGTCGGGTGTGTTCGCTGAGCGTGCTGGTGCACTACGTGCAGCGGCCGCGCGTCGAACGCGCGGCGTCGGTGTTCGCCAGCTACGTGCAAACGCTCGATACGTTGCTCGACGCCGCGCCCGCTTCGTCGCGCGATGCGCTGGCCGAACGGCTGGGCAGTCGCGGCGAGCCGCCTGCCGCCGCTGACGCCCCGAACCACGACACGCCGCTGCACACGTACCGCACCTATCAGCGCGAGGTATTTCTGCGCGGACTGCGCGCGCATCTGCCCGCCGATATGCCCGTCGTCTGGCAGACGGAAGGCGGCCAGCGGCTGTGGATCCGCATGCACGCGCAAGGTCGCCCGTACTGGGTCGCGCTGCCAATTCCGCAAGACGCCGACGGCACGGGCGTCGAAGCCGCCGCACTGCTGTCGGTGGTGATGGCGGCGCTGGCCGCGCTGACCGGTTACCTGATCCAGCGCCACCTGAACCGCCCGTTGCAGGAACTCGCGCATGCGGCGCGGCGTGTCAGCGCCGGTGAAAATCCGCCGCCGCTCCCCACCGACAGCCCCACCGAAATCGCCGAAGTCAGCACGGCGTTCAACCAGATGACCGCCGTGTTGCAGCAGGCCGAATCGAACCGCGCGTTGATGCTGGCCGGGATTTCGCACGATATCCGCACGCCGTTGACCAAATTGCGGCTCGCGATGGCGATGTCCGGCAGCAGCCGCGAAAGCGGCAGCACCGCCGATGCCAACGCGCCCGACGACAGCTTCACGGTCGCCGCCGACGCATATCTCGATCAGATCGATACGATTCTTCAGCAGTTCATGGATTACGCGGGCAGCGGCGAGCGCGAACTCGCGCAACCCGGCGACCTCAACGCGCTGGTGTCCCAACTCGCCGCCGACTTCGCCGGTCTCGGACACGAATTCGACCTGTCGCTCGCGCCCTTGCCGCCGGTTGCATTTCGGCCCGTCAGCATGATGCGGGTACTGATGAACCTGATGCAGAACGCGATCGTCTACGGCAAAACCGGGCTCGCGGTGCGCACCTGGACCGACGCGGACGCCGCCTATGTCGCCGTCGGCGATCGCGGCGCGGGACTGGACGCGCACGAACTCGAAGCGCTGAAGCAGCCGTTCCAGCGCGGCCATAACGCGCGCGGCCACAGCGGCGGCACCGGTCTCGGGCTGGCGATCGTCGACCGGATCGCGCGGCTGCACGGTGGCGCATTGCGCTTTCTGCCACGCGACGGCGGCGGCCTCGAAGCCTGGGTCCGTACTGCCGCTAAAGCCCGCGCAGTAAGGCTTTGCGCGGGATCGTGTCAGCGTGACACGGAACGACATACTTGATAGATAGCGTCACCCATGCGGTTCTCAGATACTCGCATCTGCGTGCCGCAGCTGGTAACAGCAAACAGCGATCAGGCCAATCACGCAGCATCACGCTCCCGTGAAATCACCGATCCCGTTATCCAGTTACCAGGTTGCCATGTCTACTTCAGTCCAATCCATCGCCCTTTCGTTTGTCCGTCGCGTGGTTCGCCATGCAGTCGTCGTGATCGCCGGTTCCGTGTTGCTGACCGGTTGCGCGGCAGGCGTCACGAATGCCAGCCAGTTTTCGTCGGCACGCCTGCACGTGCGTCCGGACAACATCCACGTCTACACGTTCGCCAGTTCGCCCGATCAGGTGAAACTCGACAGCGGCATCGCCCAACGCCTGAAGGCGACGCTGTCCGGCAAGCCTGCGGACGCAGCAGGCCGAGAACGCGCAGCAGGCCAGCGACAAGGTCGCCGACGAAATCGTCGCGCGTCTGCAGAAAATGGGACTGGCGCGCGATCCGTTCGGACCGTCCCGCGCGCGCCGATCAGAACGTGCTGATGGTGCAAGGCAACTTCGACACGATCGACCAGGGCAGCCGCCGTCGCCGGATGCTGGTCGGTTTCGGCGCGGGCGAAAGTCAGGTGGGCGCGTCGGTGCAGGTGCTGTATCAGCCGGCCGGTGGCAGTGCGCGCGTCGTGCAAAGCTTCGACGCCACCGCCGACAGCGGCCACGCCGCCGAGCGTGGCGGCCACGGCCGGCGTCGGTGCCGCAGCCGGTCGCGTCGCCAGCACGGCGGCGCTCGGCACTCAGCATGCATGGCGTGTCGGAAGCGAAGCACGACACGATTTCCGCCGACGCATCGCGCCTCGCCGATTCGATCGCGAAGCAGGTCGCGCAGGTCGGCGTCACGGAAGGCTGGATGTCGGCGAGTCAGGTGAAGTGACATGACGTCGTATCCGGCGAGCGCGATGTAGTGGCCGGAGAAGATCGCTGACCTGCCGGCGTACCCGAACCGGCCGCGAGCCTCGGTGGCCGGGCTGCAACGCGCGCCAGAGTAATTGTTTCCCCGTGCGTCCGCCCTTTCATGGAATCAATGTAAAATTCCGCGCAGCAAGCATCTATGAGACAATTCCGATGAGCTTGGCGAGTTCCGGGGGTTAGCGCCATTTTCACGACACGGTCTGCGGGATGTTCCTCGACACAAAGCAGAAAAGCCTAGAGGCGCGCGTGAAACAACTGACCATCCGGAAACGGATTCTTTACGGCTTCGGGACCGTTCTGGTCGTGATGCTGACGATAGCGGCGATTACCCTGTTTCAGCTGGGCGGCATCGGCCGCGACGCGAAAGGGTCTGCTTGGCAAGACTCCGTGCCGGGCCTCTATTACGCGACCGCGATGCGCGCGGCGTGGTTCGAGAACTACACCGTCACCCAGCGACTGATCTATGTCGATATCGTTCCGGCTCCGGTCAAACGCGACAGCGCACGTCTGGTCGAAACCCAGAACACGCTCGAAAAACTGCTGAACGATTACGGCTCGACGATCTTCAAGGGCCGCCGACCGCGATCTGTTCAACGACTTCAAGCAGCAGCACGCGCTGTATCTGCCCGCACAGGCCACTTTGCTGAACGTGCTGCCGACGTCGAAAGACGACGCCGCGCGAATCTTCAACGCGCAAATCACCCCGATCTGGGAAACCGGCCGCCTGTCGATGCGAAAGCTGGTCGATAACAA